>NZ_JARSBP010000001.1 GCF_029623955.1 Mycobacterium sp. 236(2023)
TCGAAGGAGCCCGCACCAACGGCTGGAAACAAGCACTCGGAGCCCTCGCCCTCAACTACCCCGACCGCATCAACCCCTACCTGTAAACCCGCCACATACACAGAAATCTTGACAAGCTCCGGTTGGCGCGGCGCCAACAAGGCTGCCTCCGAGAGTCGGCGGTGCGCCTCCGAAGTGGAGATGCGCCACCGCACCGACAGCACTTCTTTCCACGTTTTGGCGCCCATCTGCTGCGGAGTGGCCTCCACCTGCAGCCGGGCCAACATTCGGTGACTCACCGACGGCAACTGGCACCACAGCGTTTCGAGCTCATCCAACGACTCGACCAACTCGTGGCGGGTCAGCAGATCGACTTCGCAAGCGGCCACGTCGTCGTATGCAGCACGCAGCGCGGCAACCTTGGCCTGCAGCTCGCCACCCGACATACTTCGAACATACATTCGACCACCGACAGATTACGGTCTCCCCGAGACTTGACGTTCAGAGCATCTCGTAATCAGCGGGATCGGGCCGGTTGGTCCACCGCCAGTAGTCCGCGATGCGGAAGCCGTAGAGCGTGGGCACGGTGCCTGCCGAATTCTTGTAGTAGCTGACTACTTTCGGATGCGTGTACACCATCGTCTTCAGCCGTTCCTGGTTCCGGCGGTTGTAGTCGGTGCACACCTCGGCGCGCACCGTCGCCCGCCGCACCTGGCCGGCGATGATCAGGTCGATACAGCCGAGGATGTAGCGCATCTGGCATTCCGAGTTGTAGATGATGCTCGCGCCGTTGACCGCGTTGGTGCCGGGCCCGTACATGCAGAAGAAGTTGGGGAAGTCCGGAACGGTGATGCCGAGGTAGGCGTACGGTGACTCGCCCCACGCATCGTTGAGCGCGAGGCCGTGCAGTCCCCGAATGTCGATGGGGCCCAGCTGATGATTGACGTCGAAACCGGTGGCCCACAACAGAATATCGGCGCGACGGTGCACACCATCGCTGGTGGTCACACCATCGGCGGTGATCTCAGCGATACCGTCGCGGATGAGCTCGACGTCGTCTCGCTGAAGCGTCGTGAGCCAGGTTCCGTTGTCCTGCAACATCCTTTTGCCCATCGGCGGGTAGTCGGGGATAACCTTCGCCAACAGGTCGTCGTCGTCGGTGAACACCCGCATCCACGCGATCAGCATCTCGCGGACAGCGTGGTTCGCCTCACCGCACGACAGCCCGCCGGTGTCCCATCCGGCGTCGACCATCACCCTGTCCTCGGCGGCGTCGGTGAGAGGCCACCACGACAGGAAGCGCAACCACCTTCCGTAGTAGGGCAGGTGGCGGATCGCCCACCTCGCGCCGTCGGGGATCGGGTCGTGATACGTAATGTTCGGCGCCATCCACTGCGGTGTGCGCTGATAGACGTCCACCCGCTCCGTGCGGTCGGCGATGGCAGGGACGAGCTGGAAGCCGCTGGCTCCGGCACCGATCACCGCTACCTTCTTACCGGTCAGCTCCACCTCGTCGCGCCAGTCCGCAGTATGGAATGACGGTCCTCTGAAGTCCTTGGCGCCCTTGATGTCCGGTATAACCGGGGTACTGAACTGACCGACTGCGCAGATCAGCGCCCGAGCGTGCAGTTCCTCTTCGGCGCCGTCCGAGGGGCGGATGGCGACACGCCAGATCGACTCCGCATCATCCCATGTCGCCGAGGTGACTTCGGTCGAGAAGCGCGTGTGGGTGGCGACGCCGTGTCGGTCCATGACATCTTCGAGGTAGCCGAGAATCTCGGGCTGCTCGGAATAGTAGTGAGTCCAGTGGTCGGTGGGCTCGAACGAGTAGGCGTAGTACTGGTTGGCGATGTCGACGCGGCAACCCGGATAGCGGTTGGCGCGCCACGTGCCGCCGACGCCATCCTGCTTGTCGACGATCGTGAATGGAATTCCGGCCTGCTTCAACTTGATTCCCGCCAGCAACCCGGCTTCGCCGCAGCCGATGATCACCACCGGAAACGTGCTGCGTTGCTCGACGGTCGATTCGAGCCGGGGGCCTGCTTCGTCGGCGTCGGAGAGCCTGAGGTCGGCGGCGACATAGTCGACGTAGTCCTCGGTGACCTGGCCGGCCGACATCACGTCGAGCATGAACCGCATCTGTTCGGCGTCGGGAATGAACGGCGGCGGACAACCGCGGTCCCGGTACTCACGGACGATGTCGAACGCACGGTCACGGACGGTCTGCTTGTCGGCCTCGTTCATACCGCCCTGGAGATCCATCGGGATGAGCATGAACGGCCTGGGCAGTTCGTCGAGCAGGGACAGATCGCTGGTCATGTGCACCATCGACATCAGCAACGCGGGCACGCTGGCTTCGGCGATCGCGGTGCGGATGGCGTCGTCGGGGGTGTCGAACGGCAGTCCGAGGAGTGCGTCGGGGGCCAATCGGCGCGCCACGTCCCCGAGAACCTCGTTGTCTCCCATGCGTCGTAATGCTAGCGTTTGGCTGGACACATAACAATGAGTGTCCAGTCTCGATGTCAGGGGTGACGCGATGACAACTCTTCAGGTCCGCCGCGTACGTTTCGACTTCAGCGGGGACGACGTGCCGTTCAACTGGAACACGCAGCGCCCGGCGTTTGCGATGCAGTGCAACCTCATCTCGTTCTTCGCTCCCGGGTTCGAGAAGTTCATCGTCGATGCCACCCGCGAGGGGTTGCCACTCATCCGCGACCCCGAGATCGCCGAGGAAGCCGAGGCGTATCTGCGTCAGGAGGCCCAGCACTCAGCTGCGCACGCCGCCCACATCCGCGCTCTGACCCGGCGGTGGCCCGGGCTGCGGGACACCATGGACGAGGTCACGGCATCGTTCGATCACTTGACCGCGACCAGACCGCTGGCGTGGCGGCTGGGTTACACCGCCGTGATCGAAGCGACGTTCACGCCCTACTTCAAGGTGTTCCTCGACCATGAGGACAAGCTGTTCGCCACCGGTGACGAAAGGGTCGCGTCGCTGTTCCTGTGGCACTTCGTCGAGGAGATCGAGCACCGCAGTTCGGCTATCAAGGTTTACGACGCCGTGCACGACAGTTATCTGTACCGGCTCAGAACGATCGGCGGCGTCGTGAGACATCTCGATGAGATCCTCGGCATCATCTCGCGGGGATTTCGTATGCATGTACCAGCCGGGGACGGCGGGAGTTTTGCGGAGCTGCTCCCAACGGGTCTGTCTCCGAGCGCATTACAGGCAGCGCGGCGTGCGGCGCGTGGGCTGTGCGGTCCGGCAGCGGCGACGTACGCCGGTGTGCCCAGACGCGAACTCCTCGCCATGGTCGTCGGCCTCCTACGCTCGCAAGGGCCGGGTCACGACCCGGCGACCGAGCACCTCCCGGCCTTCGCGAGCCGATGGTTCGATCGGTTTCACCGCCAGCCCGGGAGTGTGTCTCGCTGGTACTCGGCGGGACAGGAGTAGACCGATGACCGACCAGCACATGGAAGTCCCTGCGTTCTCGTTCGATTCGGGTGGTGGTATCGACGAGGTCTTGGCGCCGGTCCGAAAGGCATCCGAGACGGCCACAGCGCAGCTGCCGTTCGTGCGATCGATGACCCGGCGGGTGCTCGACCATCTCGCGGACAAGACCCTCGACGTCGGCGACAGCGTGGCAATGGTGCCCGCCGACGTGTTCACGAGCAGACAGCGCCACGACGCCGACCGGGCGATGATGCGGCGCGTGCCGCATGTGATCGCGTGGGCCGGAGAGATACCGGAGGCAGGCGACTTCACCACCAAGGACGTCATGGGCACCCCGGTACTGCTGGTCCGCGACAAAGACGGTCGGGCAAGAGCTTTCGCGAACGTATGCGCGCATCGAGGCGCGCAAGTGGCGCAGGGCTGCGGGCGTGCCACTCGATTCACGTGCCCCTACCACGCGTGGAGCTATGACCTCAGCGGACGGCTGGCCACGGTTCCGGGCCGACGGATGTTCGACGGGGTCGACCTCACCGAACTCAGACTGCGGCCCCTTCCGGTCAGCGAGCAGGCCGGCCTGATCGTCGTGGCCATCGACGACACGGTCGAGGTGGAGGGCTTCCTCGACGACGCGCGCGACGACCTGACAAGCTTCGGATTTGACCGCTATGCCCATGCGCAGAGCACAGTCCTTGCGCTGCGCGCGAATTGGAAGCTCGCCGTGGACGTCAACTTCGAGGGATACCATTTCCCGTTCCTGCACAAGGACACACTCGCGCCGATCGTCACGAACAACTCGGTGTTCGACGTGTACGGCATTCATTGCCGGTGGGCCTTCCCGTTCCGCAACATCGAAGATCTACGCGATGTCCCGGAGCATGACTGGCCCGAGCGTTTCAGTGGCTCGGTCGTGTACGGGATCTTCCCGAGCTGCGTTCTTGTCGAGTCGCCGGTCTCTACGCTGATGCTGCGAATCTATCCCGGAGATGATGCGGGGTCGTGCGTCGTCCACATGATCGGCGGCGCGCTCCAACCCATGGCGACCGACGACGACCGGCTGCTGGCGCGAGCGGGATTCGACGGTGCCACCGCGGTGCTGCGCGACGAGGACTTCCCGGCCGCCGAAGCATGCCAGCGTGGCGTCGAAAGCGGCTTACAGAACGTGATACTCGGCCGGTCGGAACCGCTCGTCCAGCATCTACACCGACAGTGGGATGCCGCGATCACACCGTGAGCATCTCCGTGGCGAATGAGGTTGCGTGATGGCCAGACTCGGGAGCGAGCTGGCACGCGTGGATCCCGAGCTCCGGCGACTCGCCCGCCTCCTGCCCGGCGGCTACGCGCTGCACCGCGGGCTGAGGCTGCCGCGAGCACTGATGAACCTCGCTGGAAGGACGGGACGGCTGGCACGGGTGGATGCCGTCACCGTCAACCCCCACGTCGCGATTCGTCTCCACCAGCGGCCCGAGCTCTCAGAACCCGGACCCGCGCTGCTGTGGATCCACGGCGGCGGAACGGTGATGGGGTCCGCGGCTCAGGAGGACGGTTTCTGCCGAAAGTTGATGAACTTCACCGACATTGCGGTGGTGGCCGTCGATCACCGGCTCGCACCCGAGCATCCCTACCCAACACCACTGGAGGACTGTTACGCGGCGCTGATCTGGCTGGCGCGGCAGCCGTGGGTCGACCCCACCCGCATCGCGATCGGCGGTGCCAGCGCAGGCGGGGGACTCGCGGCGGCCCTCGCGTATCTGGCCCGTGACCGCGGTGACGTGGCACCGGTCCTGCAGATGCTCGTCTACCCGATGCTCGACGACCGCACGGGCGCCGACGACCCGGCGGTTCGGGTCATGTGGTCGGGTCGCGACAACGTGATCGCCTGGCGCTGGTATCTCGGTTCGGCCGACCCCGCCACCGCGGTCCCGGCCCGTCGTACCGACCTCAGCGGACTGGCACCCGCGTGGGTGGGTGTCGGCGATCTCGATCTCTTCCATGACGAGGCGCTGGCCTACTCGGCTCGATTGCAGGCCGCGGGTGTCCCTGCGCACGTGCACGTCGCCGGCGGCGCCTTTCACGCGTTCGACATGATCTCGCCGAACGCCGTTGTGTCACAGCGGTTCTTCAGCAGCCAGTGCCGCGCGCTGCGCGCCGCCGTCGGTGCTACAACTCTGTGACGTGCCCGCCGTCCACGAGCCAACGGCGGTCCAGCCGGACGTTCTCCAGCATGCGGCGGTCGTGCGTGACCAGCAGCAGGGCCCCGTCGTAGGTGTCGAGCGCCTGCTCCAGCTGTTCGATCGCGGGAAGATCGAGGTGATTGGTCGGCTCGTCGAGCACCAGAACGTTGGTGCCGCACGCCTGTAGCAGCGCCATCCCGGCGCGGGTCCGCTCACCCGGTGAGAGATCATCCACGGCTCGTTCTACATGGTCGGCCCGCAACCCGAACTTCGCGAGCAATGTGCGGACGTCCGCCGTCGGCCAGTCGGGCACTCGCTGCTCGAACCGGTCGACGAGCCGCTCGGAACCAGTGAAATAGGCTCGGGCCTGGTCGATTTCACCGATCGCGACGTTGGCGCCGAGGCTCGCGCGGCCCGAATCGGGAAGCTGACGGCCGAGAAGCAGGCGCAGCAGTGTCGACTTGCCCGCGCCGTTCGGGCCGGTGATGCCGACCCGTTCACCCGCGTCGACCTGAAGGGACACCGGTCCCAGGACGAAATCGCCCTGCTGCACAACAGCATTGGCCAGCGTCGCCACGACCGAGCTCGATCTCGGCGCGGATCCGATGGTGAACTGCAGCGTCCACTCCTTGCGAGGCTCCTCGACCTCCTCGAGGCGAGCGATCCGGCTTTCCATCTGCCGCACCTTCTGCGCCTGCTTCTCGCTCGACTCCGTCTGTGCCCGGCGCCGGTTCTTGTCATTGTCGGGGGCCTTGCGCATCGCATTGCGCACACCCTGGCTGGACCATTCCCGCTGAGTGCGGGCGCGCGCCTCCAGATCGGCCTTCTTATCGGCGAACTCCTCGTACTGCTCGCGACGGTGACGGCGATTGACCTCGCGCTCTTCGAGATAGCTGTCGTAGCCACCGCCGAACACTGTCGTCCTGTTCTGCGCCAGATCGAGTTCGAGAACCCGGGTCACCGTGCGCGCCAGGAATTCTCGGTCATGGCTGACGAGCACCACGCCTCCGCGCAGATCCTGCACGAACTGCTCGAGCCGGGCGAGCCCGTCCAGGTCGAGATCGTTGGTCGGCTCGTCGAGCAGGACGATGTCGAAGCGTGACAGCACCAGTGCTGCGAGTCCCACCCGTGCCGCCTGCCCGCCCGACAGTGCCGTCATCGGTGCGTGGGCCGCATCGGCATCCAAGCCGAGATCGGCCAGCACCGCAGGCAGACGCTCATCGAGATCTGCTGCGCCGGTGGCTAGCCAGTGATCCAACGCGGCGGAGTACGCGTCTGCGCTCGCGGAGGAATCGGTCAACGTCTCGGCGGCGGACTCCATGGCTTGCGTCGCGGCGGTGCATCCCGTGCGGCGCGCGATGTATGCGGCGACGGTCTCCCCGGCCACCCGCTCGTGTTCCTGGGGCAACCAGCCGACGAAGGCGTCGGCCGGCGCGAGGCTGACCGAGCCGTCGAGGGGCTCCAGATCACCGGCGAGGATGCGCAGGAGCGTGCTCTTGCCTGCACCGTTGACGCCGACCACGCCGATCACGTCGCCCGGCGCCACCGTCAGGTCGACACCTTCGAAGAGGGTGCGGTGGGCGAAACCGCCCGCCACGTTCTTCGCGACGAGTGTTGCGGTCATGCGCCCATCGTCGCACCCCGGATCAGATCCAGATCGCCAGCACTTCCACCGGCTTCACCGACATTCCGTGGCGGCCGATGTCGTAATAGATCAAGGTGCGAAGCTCTTCGGTCTTGATCGTCCAGCCGTTGATGTTCGAGGTCTGGCCCACGCCCAGCACGACGTCACTGGATGGCGGCGGAGCGATCGTTCCCTGCTCGTAGTAGATCTCGCCGGTGGACTCGACGACCGCAAGATTCAGTTTCGCCGGCGAGGTCTGGAACGGTACGCCGTCTGTCCGCCCGCAGATCGCCATCGGAATGCCCTGGCCTTCGAAGTCCGCACTGATCAGACACCGGATCTGCCCAGCCATGACCCGGATGGTCTGATCGGCGCCGGCAGCGGCGGCCAGCGGAGCAGACAGGCACGCGCCGAGTACGGCGAGTGCAGCCGACCCGGCGGCGAAGGAACGAATCATGCGGTCTCCCCGGTGAGAGCGTCTCCAGAACGCGATGCTCTCACGGAGGCGACGGTCCGCATCGCGGAATCGGCGTGAGCAATTTGCTTACCCCGCAGGTGAAGGTGGTTCCCCTCAGTCAGAGCGGCCCAAGGCCCCACTTGCTGATGATCGGGGCCACCAGCGACGCGTGCACGATGCGCCCGAACACGTCGTCGCTGTGGGCGTACAGGATGGCCACGGCGGCGACGGTGCCGTCGGGCATCCGGGCGTACACGGGCGCGCCCGAATCGCCGAGGTCGTCCCACGCTCGGAACGACACCTGGGTCTCGGTAATCGAGGTGATCGGACCGCAGGACAGTCCGGTGCGCGCGCCGGACTTGCAGAGCTGCGGCTGCTCGCGGCGGAGGTCGTCGGCGGTCATGACGCGGGACACCCGCATCGCGTCGACGTCACTCACAAGCGGGACCGAGCTCCCGGCGAGGTCGACCAGGCCGATGTCGTGCACTCCGGGCACCACTTCCCACCGCACGTAACGCCCGATGACGCGATCACCTGTCGGGGTGCGCTGCAGCACGGTGTCGTTGACCGGATCCCGGCGGCAGTGTCCGGCGGTGAGCATGCCGGCAGATCCGGCGGGGGTTCGCACGGTGAAACCCGAGGTGCACTGGAAGGGCTGCCCATTGGGCGCGAGAACGGTGCTGACCAGGAATGCTCCGGGACTTGCGACCGGATATTCGCCGAGAGCCTGGGCGGCCGGCGCCTGGCTGAAGGTGAACGCGGCGAGCGCGGCTGCCGCGCCGGCGAGCATGGATCGGATTCGCATCAACATCCTTCGTCCCGGGTCGGTGCATCGCCGTCGGTGGCGGTGAACTTCAGGAGCCGCTCGGTCGACTATTACGAAGGCCCCCGACCGAGGCAAGTTCCGTCGTTTCACTACCCGGCGTAGGCACGCAGAAACGCCTCCGCTCCGGCAAGGGCCCTGTCGCGGATCTGCGATGGCGAAATGTCCTGCGATGCGAACATGCCGCGATCGAGATCAGCGCCGAACGCGAGGAACGCGAAATGCTCGGCCAGCAGCCGCGGGTCCGCGGGGCGAAGACGTTCCTGGCGGACGAGGTCGTCGAACAGCTCGGCCAACGCATGCATCACCGCTTCGGGCGCTCGCCGGCGATACTCCGTCACCAGGTCGGGGAACCGGTGGGACTCCATCACCAGCAGTCGGCGCAGCGGCAGCACCCTGTCACTGAGGACTGATTCCGCGAGCCGGGCGGCGATCTCCGGAAGTTCGGCCAACGGGTCGCCGACGCCGCGCACGTGACGGACCAGTTCTCCGCTGAAGTCCTCGGCGACCGAGATCGACTGCAGGATCGTCGCCCGAAAGAGTGTCTCCTTGTCGCCGTACAGGTTGTAGATCGTGCGTTTGGCGATACCCGCGCGTTCGGCGACCTGGTCAACCGAGACACCCTGGAATCCGAGCTCGAGGAAGATGCTCGCGGCAGCGGTCAGGATCAGCTCCCGCGATCGCGTCACCCGGGGATCCTCGGCACTGGCCGGCATGCACCCTCTCCGTCGTTCGTAGTTGCACAACCGCTGTCGACTGCTTACTGTACGCACAAGTGCAATAGTGCACTGGTGAGTGCAGGAGTTGAGATGGCGAATACGCGACCGACCCTCGACCGCGGCGCTGCGGTCACCCGCAGTCTGCTGGGCTGGGGCGTCGTCGCGGGCCCGTTCTATCTCCTGGTCGGGGTCATCCTCGGATCGACGCGGCCAGGCTTCGACTTCACCCGCCACGCTCTGTCGCAGCTGATGCTCGGCCAGTCCGGCTGGATTCAGCGCGCCAACTTCGTCCTGACCGGGATCATGGTGATCGCCGCGGGTACCGGGATGTTGCGGGCGATACGCAGTGGCCGTGGCCTGGCGATCGGTGCACCGGTTGTCGCGGCGGGGCTGGCTTTGGTCTCGGGCGCCGTTTTCGTGCCGGACGCGGTCAACGATTTCCCGCCGGGCACGGCGACGGATGATCCGACGACGAGCGGGATTCTGCACTTACTCTGCGGCGCAGTGCAGTTCGTCGCCATCGTGGTAGCGGCATCGGCCTACGCGCGATGGAACAGCACCCGCGGGCGTTCGGGGCGTGCCGCCGTGAGTGCTGTACTGGCTGCCGGCATTCTCGGCGGGTTCGCCGCGGGAGTCGCCCTGGCGCAGCACCCCACCGGCATCGCGTTGATCTGGCTTGCTGTTCTGTGCGAGTGGATCTGGCTCGCGACAGCGTCCATACAGATCTACCAGTGGTCTCCACACCCGCTGGGCGAGGCCGGCCGCTAACCCGCAACGACCCCGTTGACGAGCGCGCCGACACCGTCGATCTCGATCACGATGCGGTCGCCGTCGTGGATCCTGGCGCTGCCACCGGGCGACCCGGTGAGGATCACGTCGCCGGGCAGCAGCGTGGCGAAGCCGGACAGGTACTCGATGAGGAACGGGATGCCGTACGTCATCTCGGTGGTCGAGGCGTGCTGGCGAAGCTCTCCATTCACGCTGCAGCGCAGCGTGATTCCGGAGCCGGGGTCGACATCGGTCTCGATCCACGGTCCGATCGGGCAGAACGTGTCGAAGCCCTTGGCGCGGGTGGGGTGCGGGTCGCTGCGTTGCAGATCGCGGGCGCTGACGTCGTTGGCGCAGGTGTAGCCGAAGACATAGTCGAGAGCGTCATCGGCGGACACCGCTCGTGCCGTGCGACCGATCACGACGGCGAGTTCGGCCTCGTGCTCGACGTGGGTGCTCAACTCCTGCGGCGGCAACACGATGTTGTCGCCGCTGCCGACGATGGTCGTCAGCCCTTTCATGAACACCGACGGGCGGCCGTTGTGTCCGTACCCCATCTCCGAACGGTGCGCTGCGTAATTCCGCCCGAGGCAGAAGATCTTGGACGGCGTGACAGGTGGGAGCAGCCGGATCTCGGCCAGTCCGTATTCGGCTCCACCGCGGGGGCAGTCGAACGGGCTGCCGACCAGTACCTGGACCGAATCATCACCGACCACGCACCAGTGGATGATGTCGTCGATCGCCGCACGGCCGTACCTCATCCGCGGCCCACGACATTGCGGATCACGTAGGGCAGCGTGCCGCCATGGTGCAGATATTCGATTTCGTTGTCGGTGTCGATACGGATGTGCAGGTCGATGGTGTTCCTGCGGCCGCCGGTGCCGAAGATCTCGAGCCCGACGGGATTGAGTCCCACGGTGATCCGGTCGAGGCCGCGCAGGTTCAGCGTCTCCGACCCGTCAAGTGGCGGCACGGGATCGCCGGAGTCGAACTGCAGCGGATAGATGCCCATGCCGATCAGGTTGCTGCGGTGGATGCGCTCGTAGGAGCCGGCGATGATCGCGCGCACGCCGAGCAGCGCAGGGGCTTTCGCGGCCCAGTCGCGACTCGAGCCCGCTCCGTAGTTGTCTCCCGCGACGATGACCAGCGGTGTGTCGCCGTAGGTCGCCGCGGCGTCATAGATCGGCAGCACCCGCGTGCGGTCCGCGGTGTGAGCCCACGCACCTGAGCCACCTTGACCGGGCGGCAACAGCTGGTTTCGCACCGCAGCGTTCGTAAAGGCCCCACGCACCATCACCTCGAAATTGCTTCGCCGCGTCGAGTATTGATTGAAGTCTCGGGGTTCGACGCCAGCGCTGCGCAGGTAGTCGGCCGCGGCGCTGTCGCGGGGGATGGCGCCTGCGGGGGAGATGTGGTCGGTGGTGACGTTGTCCCCGAGGCGCAGGATCGCCCGTGTCGCCATCACGGCAGGCACATCCGGGGCGGTGCGGCTGACATCCTCAAGGTAGGACGGCCGCCGGATGTACGTGCTGTCCGGCGACCAGCGATAACGAAGCGTCTGCTGACCATTCAGTTCGTGCCAGGCGGGGGTGCCTTGCCGGATTTCTCGGGTGTTCTTCGCGAACATCTCGGGCTGCAGGAACTCCGACGCGCATTGGGCGATATCGGCATCGGAAGGCCAGATGTCGGCGAGGTGGACCGGCCGGCCCTGTGGGTCGTGCCCCAGCGGGTCGCTCTCGAAGTCGTGTAAAACGTTGCCAGCCAACGCATAGGCGACCACCAGTGGCGGCGATGCCAGATACCCGTACTGAAGTCGAGGGTGTACCCGGCCCGGAAAATTGCGGTTGCCGGACAGCACCGCAGCCGGGGTGTAGCCCTGGGCGACCAGCTCCTCCATCCGCGGATGCAGCGGCCCGGAGTTGCCGATGCAGGTCATACACCCGTATCCGACGGTGGTGAAGCCGAGGGCACCCAGGTCGTCGAGAAGGCTTGCGTTCGAGAGATATTCGGTGACCACCCGTGATCCGGGGGACAGTGTCGTCTTCACCCACGGCTTGACGGTCAATCCGCGCCTGGTGGCGTTGCGGGCCATCAGTCCGGCAGCGATCATCAGGGCAGGGTTGGCGGTGTTGGTGCAACTCGTGATGGCGGCGACCGCGACGGCGCCGGCGGGCACAGGTTCCCCGAAGACGGGGTCGTCGTCGCCGGCAGGAGTCGCCGTCTCGACGGCGGCCCGGAACGATTCGGCGACATCGGCCAACGGCACCCGTTGGTGTGGCATCGTCGGGCCAGCCAAGGTCGTCTGCACGGTGGCGAGGTCGAGCGTGAGCTTCTCGGTATACCGCGGTGTTGGTGAATCCTCGTGACAGAAAAGGTGATTCGTCGTCAGGTACTCGCGCACCAGACGGCAGTGCTGCGGCGTACGGCCCGTCGCGGCCAGAAAGCGCATCGACTCGTCGTCGGACGGGAACAATGCGACGGTGGCACCGTATTCAGGCGCCATGTTCGAGATCGCGGCCCGGTCAGCCCATCCGAGCGCACGGGCCCCGGCACCATGGAACTCGACGAACTTATCGACCACACCGTGTGCGCGCAGCATCGCGGTCAACGTCAGCGCGAGGTCGGTGCCCGTGACGCCGGGTCGCAACCGTCCAGTGAGTTCGACGCCCACCACGGTGGGATAGGCAATCGTCACGGGTTCGCCGAGCATGGCGGCCTGGCCCTGGAGTCCGCCGACACCCCATCCGAGGATGCCGATCGAATTGATCATCGGGGTGTGGCTGTCGGTCGCCACCAGCGTGTCTGGGTGCAGTGTGGCGGGCTCTGTCGTCGAGTCGATCCACACCGCGGTGGCCAGAGATTCCATGTTGACCTGATGGATGATCCCGGTGCCGGGCGGAATGACGCCGAAGCCGTCGAGTGTGTTCTCGGCCCACTTGACGAAGCGATAGCGCTCCTCGTTGCGACGGAAGTCCACCGCCAGGTTCAGTTCGACGGCGTCCGGACGGCCATAGTGTTCGGCGATCACCGAGTGGTCGACGGTGAGATCGACCGGAATCGCCGGCTGCAGTGCCGCGGGGTCGCCGCCGAGGTCGGCGACCGCGTCGCGCATCCCGGCGAAGTCGGCGAGGGCGGGGAGACATGTGGTGTCGTGCAACATGATTCGGTTCGGGTGTAGCGGAACTTCGCACGAGGTGTTGTCACCGCGCAACGTCGCCACGAGGGCGGGCAACGATCCCGGCGAGCACCTCGCGATGTTCTCGACCAGTACGCGGATCGAGTACGGCGTGGTCGCGAGTTCGCCCGCGGACAACACGCGGTCCAGCGGCAGATAGCGGAAGCGTTCGCCGTCGACCGATAAATCGGCATAGGTGCCGTCAACGACCACCGCGTACATGACGTCCAGTTTGTACTAATTGGCGAATAAGTACAAGAGTGGATCAGCTGTGTGGATCGTGCGGGATCCCGGTTTTCAGCTCGCGGACGACGTCGAGGTGGGAGTACATGAATGTCGCAGCAGCCTCGGTGTCCCCGCCTTCGAGGAGATCGAGCAGCTGCAGATGCTCGGACGCCTGCGTCACAAGACGAGACCGATCGGCCTGGTGGTTGTACTCGATCATGCGACGCATGCGGTTGATGCGGCGTACGGCGTCGGCGAGGTAGGCGTTCCCCGAGCACTCCGCGATCATTTCGTGGAACGTGGCGTTGTACCGGAAAAGCTCACTGCGCGAGAGCAATATGGCGTTTCCATGCAGCAGGGACTCCTGCTGGCGCCTGTGCACGTCGAATGCGGCCTGGTCGATCGTGAAGGTGGGTTCGCGCAACCCGGCGGGTTCGATGATCAGGCGGAAGCGGTAGCTCTGGTCGTGGGCCTCGTTGGTCGACAGCGTTCGCACGAACTCCCAGCCGCGGGCAGCTCGACGGCGGATCAGGTCCTCGGATTCCATGCGGGCCAGCACGAGACTGGCCTGGCGGCTGGTGAGCCCGTACCGCTGACACAGGTCGGTGGTGGTGAAGTCGTCGACGAACCGCCCGCCGAGGTGGTCGTCGATGATGCGGAAGTAGAGCTGCTCGTCGGCGTCATCCTCGGTGTGCAGCGCCGCCCGGGCCAACTCGGTGGCGGGCATCGCGAGGTGAAAGCCACGTCGCGGTGTCCGCTCGACGAGTCCGATGTCCGTTAGGTACGTCAGCGCCCGACGCGCAGGCGTACGCGAGATATCGAGTTCGTCGGCAACCCACTGCTCGGTGAGATGCGCCCCCTCGTCGAGACCGTGGGCGCGGATGAGGTCGACGACCCGGGCGGCCATGGCCGTCGGAGACACGCGCGTGGACAGCAATCCGCTGCTCTTTGCGCTGTTGGGGGGCATGGCACCTCCGAGCCCGTCGGGAGTTTTGCACTTCGAGCGCCGATGGTACAAGCGATCGCGACGGCTCTGACGGGCTGAAAGTGCGTGTCCAGCAGACGGCCTTGACATCGGATGTGATGCAGCCCATATTGTACTAGTTCGCATAACAGTACAAACAACGACCGCGCGGCGCTGGAGGTCAACCGGTTGACAGGGCGACCAATTTTGGAGCACACTGCGTAACAGCGCCACATCGTGAGCCAGTTCACATCAAGGGTCTCAAAGCGGCGATGCGTCTCAGAGCAGGAAGGTCATCGCGATCGTGTTCACCAACTCCATGCGACGCCGGTCGAAGCCGGTTGCGGTACTCGCCGCAGCTGCCGCGGCGCTCGCGCTGACATCATGCGGAGCCGTCACCGACTACTCCGACGTCCAGCCGGAACTGCCCGACTACTACCCGGCGGACTATGCGGCGCTGGTCGAGGCGTCCAAAGGCGAGGGTGGATCCCTGACGATCTACTCCAACACCGACCAACAGAGCTGGGCCCCAATCATCGACGCTTTCCAGGACAAGTTCCCGTGGGTCGGCAGCATCAACGCGACCAACCTGGACTCCGACGAGGTGTTCCAGCGCGTGCTGTCGGAACAGGCGATCGGCCAGGACTCGGCCGACATCGTGGTCAGCAATGCGGCCGACGCGTGGGCCGACTTCGCCGACCGGTCCGACACGTTGGTCACCTACACGTCGCCAGAACTGGGCCGTCTTCCGGACTTCGCGCAGCCGATGCCGAACGTCTACACACTGTCGGTCGACCCGATTTCGATGGTCTACAACACCGCGCTGGTGCCCGAAGACGAGGCACCGACGAGCATCGCCGACCTGGCCGCCAAGGTCACCGAACACCCCGAAGATTTCAACGGCCAGATCGCCGTGCGAAACCCCAAGGGCGCCTTCGGGTTCACGGTGACGCGCGCGTTCGTCGAGAACGACCCCGACGTGGCGTGGGCTGAGTTGGGCAAAATCCTGCCGTTCTCCAAAAACGAGACCTCGACGGGCGGAATGGTCGAGAAGGTCACCTCGGGGGAGTACACCGTCGGCTTCTTCATGGGCTCACCGGCCTTGACCGCCGAAGTGCGCACAGGCGGCCTGATCAAGGCTGTCTTCCCCAGCGACGGAACGCCGTTGTTGCGCCGCGGTGTCGGCATCGCCAATGGCGCACCCCACGAAGCCACCGCGAAACTGTTCCTCGACTTCGTCATGTCCGAAGACGGACAGAAAGCGGTCTCCGAAGGCGGCCTCACCGCATACCGCGACGGTGTGAGCCGCGCTGAAGATGGCGTGGCGACGTACTCCGAGGTCGTCGAGTCCGTCGGCATCGACAACACGATCTTCGTCCCGTACACCAAGGCCACCGACGAGGAGATCGACGCCTTCTCCGAGCGCTGGCAATCCCTGCAAGCCGGCTGAACCTGAAAGCGACACATCACCATGACCCTTGCGACTCCACCAGACGTCTCGTCGCCGTTCGTCCGGCCCACGCCAGGAGAACTCGGCAGCCCCCGCTATCGCCGATTCCGGAACATCGGCCGCGACAGCCTGATTCAGTACGCCGTCCTCGCGATCCTCGCAGTGTTCGTCCTGGCGCCGGTCGTGCCGACCATCTACCAGTCCGTGATGGACCGGCCGCTCTACGAACTCGGCGGACTGTTCACGCTCGACAACTACTCGCGACTCTTCACCGAAGCCGGGTTCGGTGACGTCATCGTCAACACCGTGCTCTTCGCCGGCTTGACCGTGATCCTCGCCCAGCTGTTCGCGGTCCCGATGGCCATCGTCGTCACCCGCACGAAGCTGCCCCTCGGACGGCTCGTCGCCGGTTCGATGAAGTGGCCGTTCTACATCTCTTCCCTGCTGCTCGGGTTCGGCTGGATCATTCTCTACGGGCCCGGCGGTTTCGTGAGTGTGCAAGCCCGTGAACTACTCGGCTTCATCCCCTGGAACCTGTACTCCATTCCCGGAATGGCGCTGACGGAAGCCGTCGCGCTCGCGCCCATCGCGTTCACCTTCTGCGTCGGCGCCCTCAATCAGTCGGACAACTCACTGGAGTCCGCCGCACAGGTCTGCGGTGCGGGTCCGGTGCGGATCCTGTGGTCGGTCGTCATCCCGATGCTGAGGCCGCCGATCGTGTACAGCTCGGTGCTGATCATCTCGATGTCGATCGAGACCCTCTCGGTGCCCCTGCTCTACGGCATGCCTGCAGACATCACGGTGTTCTCGACGTTCCTGTACACCAACGGACTTCAATCGATCGACCCCGACTACGGCGTCCTGGGCGCGGCCTCGGTGCTGATCCTGCTCGTCACCGTCGCGCTCGTCGCCATGCAGTCGAAGCTGCTCAAGAACTCGCAGCGCTTCGTGTCGGTCCGCGGCAAGGCCACCCGCCCCCGCGTGTTCGACCTGGGCTGGATCAAGTGGATCTCCGTAGCCTTCATCTTCGTCTACCTGGTCATCGGAGCCCTGCTTCCCCTGGGCGCGTTGATCTTCCGCTCGTTCACGCTCGTCCTGACGCCGCTGAAGTCCCCGTTCTCGACGCTGACCTTCGAGAATTACCGGCCGATCTTCAGCTACACCTCCTACTACATGTCGATCGTCAACAGCATCGTCATCGCACTCGTCGGCGCGGTGGTGATCAGCGTGCTGGCCGTGCTGGCGGTACTGGTCGCCCGACGATCCGACATGCGGTTCAACAAGATGGTCGAGTACCTCTCGCTCGCCCCACAGGCCATGCCCGGCCTCATCGTCGGTATCGGCTTCTTCTGGGCGCTGGCGTACTCGCCCGGCTGGCTGTCCGGTCTGCTGTCCGGGACGATCTGGATCCTGGTGATCGCCTTCGGTTTACGGGCACTGCCCACCGCCTACGGCAACATCTCACCGCTGCTCATGCAGATCGGCGAAGAGCTCGACAACGCCGCCCGAGTCACCGGAGCCGACTGGTTCCGCACCTTCACCCGGGTGCTGGGCAAGCTGATCCTGCCCGCCTTCGCCGGCGCCTTCATCCTCGTCTTCGTCACGATGATCAAGGAGTACTCGCCCGCGGTGTTCCTGGCCAACTCTCAAACCAACGTCATCGGAACCACGGCGCTGCAGCTGTGGGCGGAGGGCAATGCCGGTTCCGTCGCCGCGCTGGCCACCGTGCAGATCCTCATCACCATCGTCTTCGTCTCGATTGCCACCCGCCTCCTGAAAGGTCACACCTCGAATGCCTAACCTGCGCGTGAGAAACGTCAACAAGACGTTCAACGGAAACCAAGTCCTGCAAGACATCAACTTCGAAGTGGCCGACGGCGAGTTCTTCACGCTGCTGGGGCCCAGCGGGTGTGGCAAGTCCACGACGCTCGCCTGCATCGCCGGGCTGGAGTCGCCGGACGAGGGCACCATCGCCCTCGACGACACCGTGTTCTTCAGCGGCAAAGACAACACGTTCGTCGTCCCGGAGAGCCGCAATCTCGGCATGGTGTTCCAGTCCTATGCGCTGTGGCCGCACATGACGATCGCCGACAACCTGGCGCTGCCTCTGAAGCTGCGCAAGGTGTCGAAGGCCCGCCGCAACGAGCTTATCGACGATGCGCTGGAGAAAGTGGACCTGCTGCACCTGCGCAGCCGCTACCCGCACGAGATGTCGGGCGGACAGCAGCAGCGCGTCGCGCTGGCCCGGGCGCTGGTCTACTCGCCCCGACTGCTGCTGCTCGACGAACCGCTGTCCAACCTCGACGCGAAGCTGCGCGAGCAGGCCCGAGCCTGGCTCAAGGCATTGCAGTCCGAGGTCGGCATCACGACGATCTACGTCACGCATGACCAGGAGGAAGCGCTGGCGATGAGCGACCGTATCGCGGTGATGGCCAAGGGCCGAATGGTCCAGATCGCCTCGCCCACCGAGATTTACGAGCAGCCCGCCGCGCGCGAGGTCGCCAGCTTCGTCGGAAACTGCAACTTCCTCGACGGCAAGGTCGTCGAAGCTTCCACCGGCGACGCCAAGGTCCAGCTCGATGCGACCGGACAGGTGGTGCACGCCACCGGTCGCATGGACGTGCACTCCGGTGATGCCGTCACCGTCGCCGTACGGCCGGAACGCGTCAACATCGCTGCCGCAGGCCATATCCCGGAAGACGGCCACAACGTGGTGCGCGCGAATGTCAGCAGCGTCCAGTACGTGGGTTCACGGTATGAGTACCTGCTCTCGGTCGGTGGCTCGACGGTTCACGCCGACTGCCTCAAGCCCGGACACCAGGGTGAAGTGGATCTGGTCATCAACCCCGAGAACATCTTCCTGTATCCGCAGAAGCAGGCAGTGCCCGCATGATCACCACCGTCAATCCGGCGACCGGGGCGGTACTGGCAACCTACCCGGCGATGACAGATGCCGAGATCGATCAGTCGCTCGATGCGGCCGCTCGCGCTCAACTCGCTTGGTCACAAACGGATTTCGGTACTCGGTCCCACATTCTCAGGGCCGCCGCGGCGCAACTGCGCGAGCGCGACGCCGACTTGACGCTATTGATCACCCGCGAGATGGGCAAGCCGCTGGCCGAGGCGACCGCCGAGGTGCACAAGTGCGCCACCGGACTGGAGTACTACGCCGACCACGCCTCCGACTACCTGGCCGACGAGGTGTACGAAACCTCCGCCGACCGGTCCTGGGTGTCCTACGAGCCGGTCGGTGTCGTCCTCGCGGTGATGCCGTGGAACTTCCCGCTGTGGCAGGTGTTCCGGTTCGCCGCTCCTGCATTGATGGCGGGTAACGCTGCGCTCTTGAAGCATTCGCCCAACACCACCGGTGCGGCCCTGGCCTGCCAGGAGATCCTGACCGCGGCCGGGCTGCCCGACGGGTTGTTCACCGCCCTCGTGGTCGACGAGGCCGACGTCCCGTCGGTGACCGAGCGTCTCATCGGTGATCCGCGCATCGGGGCTGTCACGATCACCGGGAGTGAGCGGGCCGGCAGCGCGGTCGGCGCACTGGCGGGGCGCGAGATCAAGAAGTCCGTGCTGGAACTCGGCGGATCCGATCCGTTCGTCGTGCTCGCCGATGCCGATCTGCCCCGCGTCGCGCACCTGGCCGTCAGAGGACGTTTCCTCAACGCAGGCCAGAGCTGCATCTCGCCGAAGCGGTTCATCGTGGAGGCCGCGGTCGCCGACGAGTTCACCGCGCTGGTCGTCGAGGAGACCGTCCGGCTCGCCGTCGGGGACCCCGAGGCGCCCGGAACCCATGTCGGGCCGATGGCGCGGCGCGACCTCCGTGACGGGGTGGCGGCCCAGGTGGACGCCGCCGTCGCCGCAGGCGCCCAACTACTGTGCGGCGGCAAGGTCGACGAGCACGCCGACGGGTTCTTCTATCCTCCAACGGTTCTCGCCGGAGTGAGGCCCGGCATGTCGGTCTACGCGCAGGAGGTGTTCGGACCGGTCGCCACCATCATCACCGTCGCCGACGCCGACGAAGCGGTGGCCGTGGCCAACGACACCCCGTTCGGGCTGGGAGCCAGCGTGTGGAGCAACGACGTCGACGCGGCCGTCGCCGTCGGTCGCCGTATCACCTCCGGCGCCTGCTTCGTCAACGCCATCGTCGCCTCCGACGCCCGGATGCCGTTCGGCGGCACCAAGCGCAGCGGCTATGGGCGCGAACTCGCCGGCCCGGGTATCCGCGAGTTCGTCAACATCCGAACCTGGTGGGCGATGGACAAGCCCCACGCCGACGCCCCGGCGTCCGAATAGGAGCACACATGAACACCAGCACCCGTGGCGCCGTCGTCCTGCGCCCGTCCGAGATCACCCCACGTGAGCGCGGCGGTGGCGCGCGGACTATCCCGTTGGTCAGTCAGCAGGTCGGAGCCCAGGACTTCCTCAACGGAATCACGATGTTCGCGCCGGGCACCGCGATCCCGGAGCACTTCCACAACTGCGACGAGTCGGTGCTGATCCTCAAGGGATCCGCCGTCGCCCACATCGACGGAGAACAGCATCCGGTGCAGACCGGGGACACGTCCTTCATCCCGGCAGGCATCCCGCACTTCTTCAAGAACGCCTCGGACACCGAGGAACTGCACATCTTCTGGACCTACGCGTCGATCGACGCGAACCGCACCATCGTCGCCACCGGCGTCACCACCCGGATCGACGAGGAGCACGGAACCAACATCACGAAGGGAACACCATCATGACCGACACACTGCGCCTGGGACTGCTGGAAGGCGACGGCATCGGCCCCGAGATCGTGCCCGCCTCCGTCGAGGTCGTCGATGCGGCCCTGGCCGCCGCCGGTGCCCCCAAGGCCGACTGGGTCACGCTGCCGCTGGGTCGGTCCGCCATCGACACCCACAACAGCCACACCCCGCAGGAGACGCTCGACGCACTCGCCGGCATGGATGCCTGGGTGCTGGGACCGCACGACAGCGCCGCCTACCCCGAACCGTTCAAGTCACAACTGAACCCCAGTGGCACGCTGCGCAAGCACTTCGGCCTGTTCGGAAACATCCGGCCCGCCAAGTCATTCGAGGGCGCCAAAGCCGTCGTGCCGGGCACCGACTTGGTGATCGTGCGTGAGAACACCCAAGGCTTCTACGCCGACCGCAACACGTTCGCAGGCACCGGGGAGTACATGCCCGACGAGAACACCGCGATCGCGATGGGCATCATCACCCGCTCGGCGGTCGAGAAGATCGCGAAGGTCGCCTTCGACCTGGCCCAGGCGCGCCGGCGCAAGCTGACGATCGTGCACAAAGCCAACGTGCTCCGGCTGACCACCGGGCTGTTCCGCGACGTGTGCCGCGAGATCGCCGCCGACTACCCGGACGTCGAGGTCGACGACTACCACATCGACGCGATGACAGTGCATCTCGTGCGCCGTGCCAACGCGTTCGATGTCATCGTCACGGAGAACATGTTCGGCGACATCCTGTCCGACCTCGCCGGCGAGCTGGCCGGGTCGCTGGGAATCGCGCCGTCGATCAACGCATCGCTCGACAAGGCCATGGCCCAGGCGGCGCACGGGTCGGCCCCTGACATCGCGGGCCGCAACATCGCCAACCCGATCGCGATGATCCTGTCGTCGGGCATGCTGCTGCAGTGGCTGGGCACCCGGCATAACGACGCGACCCTGCTCAAGGCCGCCGAACTCGTCGAGGGTGGTGTCGAGGCGACGGTGAAGGCCGGCACGATGACGCCCGACATGGGCGGCACCACCGGCACCAAGGAGTTCGGTGCCGCCGTCGCGCAGTACATCTCGCGACAGTGACCCATCTACAACCGGCCAACGATCCGCTGATCGCCGTCGTCCACACAACGCCGGCATCGATCGCACCGACCGCGGCAGCGCTGCGTGGCCAGATGCCCGGCGTCCGGGTGTGGAACCTACTCGATGACCGGCTCGGTTCGGACGCCGATGCAGTCGGCGACATGCCTCCCAGCCTGCGCCACCGGATGCTGAACCTGGTAAGGCACGGTGTCGATGGGGGAGCAGACGCGGTCCTGATGGTCTGCTCGATGTACGGCGATACTCGACCCGTTGCCGAAAAGCTGTTCACAGTACCGATATTCAGCTCTGATGCGGACATGATGGCCGAGGTCGCAGCGCGGGCACCCAAGCGGGTGGCCGTGCTCGCGTCCCTGCGCGCGGCCACGGCCGACAGCACCACGCGCCTGCGGATGGCGGTGGGCGGTGACGTGGAGGTCGTGCCCGCGTTCTGTGCGGGTGCCGCCGAGGCGGCCTCTGCGGGGGATCGCGCCGCGCTGATCGATGCGGTGATCGCAGGAGTCGACGCGGCAGGAGGAAACTTCGACATGCTGTGCGTTGCTCAGTACTCGATGAGCTCCGTCGCCGACGAGGTGGCAGCCAAGACGGGCCTGCCGACCGTGAGCCCTCCGCGATACGCTGCCCGGGCCATCGCGCGGCGATTGGGAACCGGATGAGCGCGCCCAAGATCGGCTGTATCGCCGACGATTACACCGGCGGAACCGACGTGGCCGCGGCACTGCGCAGACAGGGCCTACGGACGGTGCTGCTGTTCGGACCGCCTGCCGATGGTCTGCGGCTCGACGAGTGCGAAGCCGTCGTCGTCGCACTCAAGACCCGAGCCCTCGAACCCGAGGCGGCCGTGAAGATGTCGATGGCCGCGCGGCATTGGCTCATCGAGACGGTCGGTGTTCCTACCGTCTACTTCAAGTACTGCTCGACGTTCGACTCCACGCCCGCGGGCAACATCGGGCCCGTCGCGGATGCGCTGATCGACGCGGCCGGTGGAGGCACCGCGGTGGTGTGTCCGGCCACACCGGAACATGGGCGGACCCTCTATCAGGGGCACCTCTTCGTGGCGGACAAGCTGTTGTCCGAATCCCCGATGCGACACCACCCGCTGACCCCGATGACTGACTCCGACGTCGTACGCCTGATGTCGGCACAGACACCCCACTCCGTGGGATCGGTTGCCTGGCAACAGGTGCAACAGGGACCCGTCGCCGTCGCCTCCATTCTGGCGGCGAGCCCGCGCTATGTGGTGATCGACGCAGTCGACGACTCCGACCTCGACATCATCGCGCGTGCGGTCGAAGGTGCTGCCGTGGTGACGGGCGGGGCAGGGCTTGCCGGTGCGCTCGGCCGGGTGCTCGTCGAGCACGACCGCGGCCACATGGATCCGCGTGCGGTCACGGCACCCGATGCGCCCACCGTCGTCTTCGCGGGCAGCTGCTCCAGGGCGACGCTGGGCCAGGTCGATTACGCCCGAGCCGAATTCGCGTCCTACCGGCTCGACCCCCGGGACGTGGACTCACCGGGGCAACTGCTGGAACCGGCGCGCACCTGGCTGCTGGACAGCCTGGGCGACCTCCCGGTGATGATCTACTCGTCGGCGCCGGCCGAGGAGCGCGGCCCCGCCGATCCTGTTGTCGCCGAACAACTGGAGGCGACGATAGGTGCGCTGGCCAAGGCCGCCGTGGCCGCCGGTGCCCGACGTGTCGTGGTGGCCGGTGGCGAGACATCCGGGGCAGTGGTCGACGCCCTCGGGATCCGCTCGGTGGTCGTGGACGCCGAGGCCGACCGCGGGGTGCCGTGGTGCAGCACACCTGATCACTCGGTGTCGTTGCTGTTGAAGTCGGGCAACTTCGGCAGGCCCGACCTCCTGGTGCGCGCCGCGACGAGTGAGGTGCTGGCATGAGCGTATGCGATGACATCGTCGAACTCGGTGCGTCGTTCTTCCGGCGCGGCCTGACCTTCGGGCGCACCGGCAATCTCAGCGCCGTCGACGCCGACGGCACCGTGCTGATGACCCCCACCGGCGTATCGCTCGACAAGCTGAATCGAAATCAGTTGTCCCGCCTGAGTATCGATGGGACGCGCCTTGACGGGCCGAAACCTACCAAAGAGGCCTTCCTGCACCTTGCCGTCTACCGGGCTAGGCCGACGGACAGGGCAGTCGTCCACACCCACAGCACCTACTCGGTCGCGGTGTCGTGCCTTCGCGATGTGGACCGCACCAACGCGCTGCCCGCACTGACCGCGTACTACGCGATGCGCGTGGGATCGCTTCCGGTGCTTCCCTACCATGCACCGGGCGATGAAAGTCTGGGCGCAGAAGCTGAATTCGCCGCAGTCAGCCACCACGCGCTGCTGCTGGCCAACCACGGTCCGATCGTCGCCGGCCGCGACCTGGCGTCGGCGGCCGATGTGCTCGAAGAGATCGAGGAAACCGCCAAACTGTCCCTGCTGCTGCGAGGCCAGGCCGTGGCACCCGTCGCCGATCACGAAGTCCAACGACTGGAGGAGCTGTACCGATGACCGTTTGTGTCGACACCCATCAACTGAGTGCCCCGGCCGCGACCGCCTGCGGCGCAGCGATTCTCGAGGCCTACGGCGTTCCACACGCCGACGCGGTGTTGGTGGCGGAGTCGCTGGTCACCTCCGACATGTGGGGGCACCCGTCGCATGGTCTGCTGCGTCTGCCCTGGTACGTCTCACGCGTGCGCTCCGGCGCCATGACGGCGATCACCGCCCCGCGTGTCGTCAGTTCGTTCGGTGCGGTGACCACCTTGGACGGTTGCGACGGAATCGGACAGGTGGTGACCAACCATGCCGTCGACACTGCCGCCACGGCGGCCCAGGTGCACGGGGTGGGCGTCGTCGCGGTCCGCAACAGCAACCACTTCGGGACGGCCGCCTACTGGACCCGTCTGTTGGCCGAACGGGGCTGCGTCGGAGTGCTGACGACCAACGGCAGCCCGGCGATGGCACCGTGGGGCGGCACGGAGAAGATGATCGGCGCCAACCCGTGGTCAATCGCCGTTCCCAGTGGCGGGCACGGGGTCATCGTCCTCGACATCGCCAATACCGGCGTCGCGCGCGGAAAGATCTACGCCGCCAAGGAACGGGGTACGCGGATTCCGGAAGGCTGGGCCATCGACGCAACCGGCCTTCCGACGACCGACCCGCAAGCCGCCCTCGACGGCGTCATCCTCCCGATGGCGGGACACAAGGGATACGCGATCTCGTTCATGATGGACGTGCTGTCAGGTGTGCTGACCGGAAGCTCGTCGGCCACCGACATCGTCGGGCCCTACGTCCCGGACAAGCGCAGCGGATGCGGTCACCTCGTGCTCGCCATCAACATCGCGGCGATCATGCCCGTCGACG
Source organism: Mycobacterium sp. 236(2023) (assembly GCF_029623955.1). Taxonomy (GTDB): domain Bacteria; phylum Actinomycetota; class Actinomycetes; order Mycobacteriales; family Mycobacteriaceae; genus Mycobacterium. The sequence continues at coordinate 25,015 of NZ_JARSBP010000001.1, forward strand.
AGTTCGGCTCCCGTATGGACGATCTGATCGGCACCGTGAAGAGCTGTCCTACCGCACCGGGACAACAGATCCTGGTGCCCGGAGAGCTCGAGAACCGGGCCGTCGAGCATGCCGACGGTCGAATCACGCTGCCCGAAGCGACATTTGCCGAAGTCAACGCGCTCGCCGTCGAGGCCGGGGTCGCGCCGCTGAAGGGGATCTGACGATGTACACGCTGTTCGTCACGCTCGATGTGCATGCCGAAACGATCGACGAGTTCGTCGACGCGATCACCACCAACGCAGCGGCGTCGCTACGCGACGAGCCCGGATGCCTGACATTTGACGTCCACCAGGATGCGCAGACGCCGACGCGATTCCACCTGTACGAGATCTACACCGACGAGGATGCCTTCCTGACCGGTCATCGGCTGGCCCCGCACTACGCGCGATGGCAGGAGGCCGCCAAGAGGTACGTCGTCGAGGGAAGCCACCTCAACACCTTCGCGCGACCGATCCGCTTGGGCACCGGCTACAGTGGTTGAGTGGGCGACCAATTCGCGCGGATAGTGCAGGCTCCTCGAGAGCCTCTGTCATCGGAGGTGGCGCGAGCACTGCTCGACGCGGTGTTCTCCGGCCAGATCACCCCGGGCACGCGCATGCCCTCGGAACGTCAACTCGCTGAATCCTTCGGGGTGGGCCGCTTCGTGGTTCGTGAGGCGCTCAAATCGCTCGGCCTGCTGGGACTGCTCGAGGTGCGCCAGGGTGACGGCACCTATGTGCGCCCGCCCGACTCCAGCTTGCTGCCGCGGGTCGTGGAGTGGGGACTGCTCGTCGGCGAACAGCGCACCAGCGATCTCGTCGAGACGCGCCAACACCTCGAACCCGTGACCGCGCGACTGGCCGCCGAACGCCGATCCGACGCCGACCTGACGGCGATCAAATCGCACCTGGACGGAATGCGCGACGCCTCCGACAACGACGTCTTCGTCGACGCCGACGTCGCGTTCCACCTCAGCATCGCCGAAGCGACGGGAAACCGCGTGCTGTCGAACATGCTGTCCAGCATCGCGTCACTGCTGAACGTATGGATCCGCAACGTCGTCGAGGCCGCGGCATCGCGGGAGCCTTCTTACCTTGAGCACGTGCCGATCTACGACGCCATCGCCGAACGCGACGCCCATGCCGCTGGGGAGGCGATGCGAATCCATATGGACGGCGCGGCTTGTCGCCTGAACGCCGCGATCGCGGCACACAACAAGAGCGGTGCCGACCGATGAGTGAAGAACTCGTCGAGGTCGAGGCGATCAAGAAGCTCAAGGCGCGCTACTGCCGACTTCTGGACACCAAACAGTGGGAAGCATGGCGCGAGCTGTTCACCGATGACTTCGTCAGCGACACAAGCGAATCGGGTGGCAAGCTGATCGTCGGGGCCGATCAGTTCGTCGCCTTCACCCGCAAGAGTCTGCGCGGGCAGGCCACCGTGCATCAGGTGCATGCGCCCGAGATCGAGCTGACCTCGTCGACCACCGCGACCGGAGTGTGGGCGCTCGAGGATGTCGTCAGGTTCGGGCCGGGGGTCAACCTGCGCGGCTACGGGCACTACACGGAGACCTACGAGTTGGTCGACGGGCGCTGGCTCATCGCGTCGTCGAAGCTCACCCGACTGCGTGAGGACGTCTTCAACGGCCTTGTCGCCGTGTATATCTCGCCTCGTATTCGAAAGGTGCTGATGAAGGCCGCCAGCCGAGCAATGAATTAGGGGCCGACGCACGCCCTGCCCCCCGGGCAGGACGCGCATCGACCCCTGTCTTCACGTGCTGCTAGTCGGTGGACCCTGCGCCGTCGCTACCGGCTCCTCCGGCACCGCCCGCTCCACCGGAGCCGCCCTGCGTGCCGTCGTTGTCGTCACCGTCGTCGCCCGGGTCGCCGGGATCGCCCGGATCACCGCTGCCACCGAAGCCACCGGTGCCACCGCCACCGCCTGCGCCACCGTCACCGCCGGTGCCACCTTCGTCGGAGTCGCCGCCGGAGCCGCCTGCGCCGCCGTCACCGCCGGTGCCACCTTCGTCGACGCTGCTGCTGCCGCCGAGGCCGCCGGCACCGCCGGTGCCACCGTCACCCGCGGAACCGTTCTCTCCAGCGTCGCCGCCTTGGCCGCCTTCGCCGCCGTCGCCTGCGTCACCGCCGGAAGGACCGGAGCCGCCTGCACCGCCTTCACCGCCCTGACCGCCGTTGCCGCCGCTGGCGTTGTCGTCGGTGTCCTGGCCGCCGAATCCACCGAGACCACCCTTGCCGCCCGCTCCGCCGGTCGACGTCCCCACGCCGCCGTCGCCGCCGTCGCCGCCCTGGCCGCCGTCAAAGCCCTCCGAGCCCGTGCCGCCGGTGCCGCCGCTTCCGCCGACGCCACCGATCTGACCACCGCCGCCGGTGCCGCCGTCACCGCCCTGACCGCCGCCGAAGCCGTCGTCGCCGAGGCCACCGAGGCCGCCGTCGCCACCGGTGCCGCCGATCACGCCCGAGCCGCCGACGCCACCGTTTCCGCCGTTGCCGCCGACACTCCCGTCGCCGGTGATGCCGTCGCCGCCGTCGCCACCGGTGCCGCCGTTGCCGTCGGCTCCGGCCTTTCCGAGGAAGCCTGCTGCGCCGCCCTTTCCGGCTTCGCCGCCGTTGCCGCCGTCACCGGGTGCGAGGTTCGACAGCGGATCGCTGTAGCCGTCGCCACCCGTGCCGCCCTTGCCGCCGGCACCGCCCGAGCCGAAGAAGAACCCGCCCGCTCCGCCGGCACCGCCCTTCCCGCCGACCTGGCCGTCCTCTTCAGGGTCTGCACCTGCGACGCCGGTCCCGCCCTGGCCTCCTGCGCCACCGTTCCCGAAGAACAGGCCACCGTTGCCACCGCGGCCGCCCTCGCCGCCGTCGACGCCTTGTCCGCCCATACCGCCGTTGCCGAAGTACAGCGCGCCGTTACCGCCGCGGCCACCGGCATAACCGTTGCCGCCGTTGCCGAACAGCAGACCGGCATTGCCACCGTTGCAGGCCGAGCCCTCGCACCCTTCCACCGCGCTGACGCCGTCGCCGATGAGCCAGCCTCCCGTACCGAACGGGCGGAACAGGTTGAAGTTTCCGTTGGCACTTGCGGCGGCGAGCGCGTTCGGCGTGATCGCTGCGTTGCCGCTTCCGCCGATGTTCTCCGAATGCAGCCACCACCAGTCGTCGGCGAGTTCCGACTCGGAGGACATCAGCTGGATCGTCGGTGCCGCGACGGTCGGCACAGGATCGTCGAGCAGGCCGGCCGACAAGAGCCCGGCGCCGACGACAGCGGCACTCCCCATCCCGGCCGTCAGGAACTGACGAACCGATAGGACTTTGATCTTCGGATTGACGGACATGAAGCGCCCCCTTTGGCGTGACGTGTCAGGCGCGCGACAGCGGATCATCTGAGCGTTTGCTGACAACCGACAGCAGCAATGTAGAGCTTTGCCAGACGAACGGTCAAGCAATTCCCATATTTTCGGTAGGCAAATCAGCAATTAACGCAAATGAAGTATGAGTTCACGTAAATCCGCTGTACAAACTACCTATCGCGTGTCCATTGCGGTCGCAAATTTTCGCATGAGCTAATTTCTAACGCTTTCGCAATAGGGATGTCGGCCGGTATGTGAGTTTGCCGATGGGTGGGATACGCGATGGTTCCGTGTTAGCGCGATGTGACGGCCATACGCGCGGCCAGCGCGACATACGTGGCGGCGAAGGTGCGCCGCAGCCAGGTGACGACACGCGGCCGCCGGATGACGTGAGAGCGCACGGATGCGGCGAACACCCCGTACAGGGCGAACACCACGAACGTCATCGCCATGAAAACCGCGCTCAGGTAGAGCATCTGAGCGACCGGTGGCCGACTCGCGTCGACGAACTGCGGAAGGAAGGCGAGGAAAAAGATGGTCAGCTTGGGATTCAGCACATTGACCGCGACCGCCGTCCAGGCGATACGCCATGCGCCCGGCGTCGCGGGTTCGGCGGTGCCCGCCACCAGCTCGGAGTCATCTCGCCACGTCGTCCACGCCAGGTACAGCAGATACAGCACGCCCGCCCATTTGATGGTCTGAAACGCGATCGCGCTGCTGTGCAGGATCGCGGCCAGGCCCGTGACCGCCGCCAGCATCGCGGGCACGATCCCCAGCGTGCACCCCGCCGACGCGACGAGGCTGGCGCGCGGACCGTGCGCCAGACCCGTCGCGACCGTATAGAGCGCGCCCGTACCCGGAGTCGCAACGACGATCAGCGACGTGATCAGGAAGGCGAGGGTCATTCCACTAGCTGCAGACGGCGCCGACTGCTGCCGATCCGACGAGCTTCGTGTACTTGGCCAGCACACCGGTCTTGTACACCGGCGGCAGCGGCTCGAAACCGGCCTTGCGCGAATCGAATTCGGCTTCGTCGACGAGAATGTCGAGCGTGCCGTTGGCGACGTCGAGCCTGATCCGGTCGCCATCGCGCACGAAGGCTATCGGCCCGCCGTCGACGGCTTCTGGCGCGATGTGCCCGACGCACAGTCCGGTGGTGCCGCCGGAGAACCGGCCGTCCGTCATCAGCAGCACGTCCTTGCCCAGCCCCGCGCCCTTGATCGCGCCGGTGATGGCGAGCATCTCGCGCATGCCCGGGCCGCCCTTGGGGCCTTCGTAGCGGATGACGACGACGTCGCCGTGGGTGATCGTCCCGTCCTCCAGCGCGTCCAGCGCGGCCCGCTCCCGCTCGAAAACCCGTGCGGTGCCCTCGAACACGTCGGAGTCGAAGCCCGCAGACTTCACCACCGCGCCTTCGGGGGCCAGCGATCCGTGCAGGATCGTGATGCCGCCGGTCGGATGGATCGGGTTGTTCATTGCGCGCAACACCTTGCCGTCGGGGTCCGGCGGCTCGATGTGGGCGAGGTTCTCGGCCATGGTCTTTCCGGTGACGGTGAGGCAATCACCATGCAGCAGGCCGGCATCCAGCAGCGCCCGCATCACGACGGGCACACCGCCGATCTCGTCGACGTGCTTCATCACATACGCGCCGAACGGCTTCACATCCGCGAGATGCGGCACCTTCTGGCCGATGCGGGTGAAATCGGCAAGCGACAGTTCGACATTGGCCTCCCACGCGATCGCGAGCAGGTGCAGCACCGCGTTGGTGGACCCGCCGAACGCCATGACGACGGCGATGGCGTTCTCGAACGCCTCCTTGGTCAGAATGTCGCGGGCGGTGATGCCGCGGCGCAGCATCTCGACCACCGCCTCACCGGACCTGCGGGCGAACTCGTCACGCCGCTTGTCGATGGCGACCGGAGACGCGCTGCCCGGCAACGACATTCCCAACGCCTCGGCGGCCGAGGCCATCGTGTTGGCGGTATACATGCCGCCGCACGCACCCTCGCCGGGACAGATGGCGCGCTCGATGATGTCGACGTCCTCGCGGGACATCAGTCCCCGGGCGCACGCGCCGACCGCCTCGAAGGCGTCGATGATCGTGACTTCCTTCTCGCTGCCGTCGGTCAGCTTCGCCACACCCGGCATGATCGAGCCGTTGTAGAAGAACACCGACGCCAGATCGAGGCGGGCGGCGGCCATCAGCATGCCGGGGATCGACTTGTCGCAGCCGGCGAGCAGAACTGTGCCGTCGAGGCGCTCGGCCTGGACCACCGTTTCGACGCTGTCGGCGATCACCTCGCGGGAGACCAGGGAGAAGTGCATGCCCTCGTGACCCATGGAGATGCCGTCGGACACGGAGATGGTGCCGAATTCCAGCGGGTACCCGCCCGCTTCGTGCACGCCGCCCTTGACCGCCTGGGCCAGTCGTTGCAGCGACATGTTGCACGGTGTGATCTCGTTCCACGAAGAGCCGACGCCGATCTGCGGCTTCACCCAGTCGTCGTCGGTCATGCCGACGGCGCGCAGCATCCCTCGGGCGGCGGTGCGCTCGAGGCCGTCGGTGACGTCGCGGCTGCGGGGCTTGATGTCGATGCTGTTGTCGGAATCTGAGGGCATGCGGTGATTATGCGCCAGCGCTTTCGGCGGCAAAACCCTGGTAGATACCCCCACGGGGTACTAGTACGCTGGGCGCATGACGCCGATCGTCGTTCGCCTGATCGCCGCGCTGTCCGCACTGCTCCTGCTGGCCGGCTGCGGCGGGGACGGTGACGCGTCCGTGGACGCCACGACGACACCGCTGATCCCCGACACACCGGTGATCACCGAGGCGCCCGCCGGCTACAACGCCGCCGATGTCGCGTTCGCCGAAACGATGGTTCCGCATCATCAACAGGCTGTCGATCTGTCCACCACGGCCACGCAGCGCTCCACGAATCCCGAGCTCATCGCGCTGGCCAACCAGATCGTCGCCACCCAGCAACCCGAGATCAACATCCTCAACGTGTTCCTCGTGCAGTGGAGCGAGAATCCGGACGCCCGCACCGACCCCGACGCGGGAGACGATCCGCTGGAACCGTCGATCCAGGGGATGGTCGACGACGCGACCGTCGCGAAGCTGGAGTCGCTCAGTGGCGCGGAGTTCGACAAACTGTGGCTGGAGTCGATGGTCGGACAGACCCAGGGTGGCGTCGACATCGCCGACGACGAGATCGCCAACGGGGTCAACGTGGACGCCATCGCGGTCGCCAAGGCGATCGCGGCGGAATTGGAACCGCAGGTTGCCCAGATGAAGCAGATGCTGGAGGGGATGCCGTGACTGACAGCCACGACGATGACGCCGGTGAGCGCGGCTACTCGGCGCAGAAGGAGAACTACGCCAAGCGGCTGCGCCGGATCGAGGGCCAGGTGCGCGGCATCGCCAAGATGATCGACGAGGACAAGTACTGCATCGACGTCCTCACCCAGATCAGCGCCGTCAACAGCGCGCTGCAGTCGGTCGCGCTCGGCCTGCTCGAGGAGCATCTCGGCCATTGCGTCACGCACGCCGTCGCCGCAGGCGGTAGTGAGGCCGACGCGAAGTTGGCCGAGGCGTCGGCCGCGATCGCGCGCCTGGTTCGCTCCTAGCCCACCGCGCTGATCGTCGCGTCGCAGATCGGCAGATTGACCTCAAGGACGCGCTGCTTCGTGTTGTCCGGCGGTGTGACCGCCAATGTGCCGATGCGCCCGCAGGATTCACCGGTGGCGCTGTCGATCGTGGAGGTCTGGACGTCGGCGGTCGCGACATCGCCAGGCTGCAGAGTCAGCCGCGGCGCGGCATTGGCCGGGCGTTTGGCCACGTGCACAAGCACATTGCCGGGTCCGCCGAGCAGGTCGGCCGACGGATAGCTGACGAAGCCGCATACCTCGGACGAGGTGTTCGCGAACGAGATGACGACGCGGCGCATCGTATCGGCCTCTTCGACCGGGCCCGCGCTGACGGTGAGGGCGGCGTCGGAGCACGGCGGAATCACGCCTGGCTCAACCGCAGTGGCGGCCGGGGTCTCCGACGGTGGAACCTCGGTGGAGGTGGGGGCGGCCTCCGGGGCGGTCGTCGGCGTCGACGTCGTGGCTGCCGTGCTCGACGGGGTGACGGTGACCGTCGCCGCGGCAGGTTCTGTGGCGTCCTGCGCGCAGCCGGCGAGTAGCAGGATCGCGGCAGAGCCCGTGAGCAGTGCGGCGGTGGAGCGTCCGAGCATGGGTGGTCCTTCCAGGTCAGTTCCCGACGAAGTATGAGTACAGGCGGATGATCCGGCTACCGATCCCAAGATCATCCGCCGAAACTGAACTGACGCAGGGGCGCTCTCGAACTTCTCCTGCTGGAATTCCGTTTCGGCGCGGAGGTCACTCGTCGGCGAAGTGGAACTCGCCTGCTGTGACCCGCTCCAGCATGCCGGCCGTCCACGATGCGTTGGACTGGAAGACCCCTCGCCAGACATCGAGGAGGTGCTGCGCGTGGGGCGGCGCATCCGGATCCGGCCACTGCGGCTTCATGTCGTCGAGCTCGACATCGATGCGGCGGGTGATCGCCAACTGCTCGGTCAGCAGCTCGCGCACCCGCGCCCGCGGCAGGCTCTGCATGAAAGCGATGCCGGCACCCAATTCCTCGATGTCCGGGCTCCGCAAGGCTGTTTCCAGCAGCGCGAAGAACTCGTCCTCGCCGGCTTCGGTGATGCGATACATCACCCGTGTCGGGCCCTGCGGACTCGCAGCGGGGTCGGCGGCCGTCAGCTTCCCTTCCCGCGCAAGCTGTTTGACGGCGTGATAGATCGACGGGGGTTTGACGGCCGTCCACGTGTCGACCCGCCAGCCCATCAGCTCGCGGTGTACGGCGTAACCGTGTGCCTCGCCGTGGGAGCGGACGACGCCGAGGACCAGGAGCCGGACCGTCACGCCTCGCGCATCCAGTCGTCGATCCGCTCCAGGGCGGTGAGTTCCGGTGCCAGCGCTGCCTTCTCGTCGTCCGACAACCCGATCGCGGCCAGCTGTGCCCTCGAAGCGTCGGCCTGTGCCCGATCGCCCAGAGTGACTGCCAGTTCGGCGCGGTCGGCGTGCGCGCGGGCCAGGTCGAGTCGCGGGGCGTGATCCCAGTACCGCCGCAGGGCGGTGTCGAGTGCGCGGGCGGCCAGCGCGTCGTCGCTCTTGAAATCCCGGAAGATGCGGACGTTGTCGTGTGCCTTGGCGAGCCCGGACAGTGCTGTGGAACCGCCGTACTCGATGTCGGGTTCGTCGCGGTTGATGACGGTGATGCCGTTGCCGGACGGGTCGTAGATGACGAAGCGGGTCTGGCCGGGCCGAAGACGTGTCAACCGCGGCAGTCCGGTCGCCGGTACGCGGCCAAGGCGCGCACGCAATGTCTCGACGAAGCGCGCATGGATCGGGGCGACGTCGTCGACGAAGGCGAGGAACCCGCCCGAGTTCTCCTCGGAGCCGTCCAGGCCTGCCGACGCTGCCGTGAAGTGCACCTCGATGTCGTCGAGCGGAACGCCAAGTACAGGTAGGGACGCTCCTGGCGGTGCGTGACGGTGAAGCCGAGCGCTTCGTAGAAACCGACGGTGGCGGCGGCATCGGTACAGGGCAGCACCGGGACGGTGGTGATCATGATCGCCACGGTACTCAAGGTTGAGTAGTTAGCCCAGCGCGTCGTCGATGCGCTGCACCTTCGCCGTGAGCTGGCCGGTGAAACCCGGCCGGATGTCCGCCTTGAGAACCAGGCTGACCCGGGGAGACACCGCCGCGACCGCCTCGACGGCCTGCTTGACGACGGCCATCACCTCGTCCCACTCGCCTTCGATGTTGGTGAACATCGCATTGGTTTCGTTGGGTAGGCCCGACGCGCGCACAATCCGGACGGCAGCGGCGACGGCATCGCCGACACCGCCCGTCTCGTCTGCTCCGGAAGGACTGATGCTGAAGGCGACGATCATGCGTCCAGTGTCACCGGCGTAACGGTTTGCCGCCCCGGCGCGACAATCACTGCAGGTCAAGGCTGTCTGGGTGGTCGCTGCCCAGGTCAAGCCGGCAAGAACGATCTTGGCGCTGTGACACACTGGGGTCAGTCGCTGGACTGGAGGTAACGCATGCGGCAGCGAAACAAGAGACGGCTCTCCGCCCTGCTCATGACCATGGGCGTGATCGCGGGGCTGTCCCTCGGTGCGCCCTCGGCGCTAGCACAACCCCTGCCGGCCCCGGCGCCCGCGCCGCCCCTACCGCCCGCTCCGGCACCGTTCGTGTTCCCGAACCCGTTCGCTCCGCCGCCACCCCCGGCTCCCGTGGTGCCGACGGCGAACGATCCGTTCCCGACGATCCCCGGCCAGCCGATGGCCATTCCCGAGGGCACCCCCGAGGGGCAGAACCCGACGCCGTTCGTCGGGCAGCCGCCGTTCGTGCCGCCGTCGTTCAACCCGACCAACGGATCGATCGCGGGCGCGGCCAAGCCGATCTACATCAACTTCCAGCGCCCCATCGCCAACCGCCAGATGGCCCAGGACGCGGTGCACATCTCGTCGGTGCCGCCGGTGCCCGGCCGTTTCTACTGGACCACCGACACGCAGCTGCGCTGGCGCCCCCTCGACTTCTGGCCGGCCGGCACGGTCGTCAACATCGACGCCGCAGGCACCAAGTCGAGCTTCACGGTCCCCGAGCAGCTGGTCGCCACCGTCGACAACGAGACCAAGCAGATGGAGATCATGCGCGACGGCGTGCTGGAGAAGACCTTCCCGGTCTCGATGGGCAAGTCCGGCTACGACACCAAGAACGGCACCTACTACGTGCTGGAGAAGTTCGACACCATCGTCATGGACTCTTCGACGTACGGCGTGCCCGTCGACGATCCGTCCGGCGAGGGCTACAAGCTCAAGGTCAAGGACGCCGTCCGCATCGACAACAGCGGCATCTTCGTCCACGGTGCCCCGTGGTCGGAAGGCTCTCAGGGCTACAGCAACGTCAGCCACGGCTGCATCAACCTCAGCGCGGAAGACGCGGCGTGGTTCAGGCAGAACTTCGGCAGCGGCGATGCCGTGGTCATCAAGAACACCGACGGCGGAATGTACGACCAGCCGGACGGCGCGTCCGACTGGCAGATGTTCTGACGGGATAACTCGTTCGCGTCGCCTGACGTGTCCGCCGTGCCACGATGGGCCCTGAGGGGCGATGCGCGGTGACGACAGGGCGATAGGACGCACGATCGCGGTGATCGTGCTGATGGCGCTCGCTACGGTCGCCTTGCGGGGCTATCTACCCGGAGCAGAACGGCGTGACCAACCCGAGGAGCTGACCGCGAGCTCCGGCAGCGTCGTCCCGGTCATCGTGATGCTGGTCGCGTCCATCGCCGTAATCGCGGTGGCGATCCTCTCGCAGGCTTTGCAGCGGTCCGCTGGGCCCGGAGCAGGGGATCCCCAGCGGAGACTTGGTGGTCCGCGCACACCGCTGCGGTGGCGGCCCCTGGTGATCGCGATCGTCGTGCTGCTGGTGTGGTCGCTGGTGCTGGTCCTGCTGATGCGGTGGGTGTCGCCGGAGATTCCCGACAACGCGGCCCCTGCCGATCCCGGAGCGCCCCCCGCGCAGAGCTCTTCGGAGGGTGACCAGACCCCACCAGCGCGTCCCTCCGGCGGCGGCGCCGTGTTCGTCATCCTGGCCGTAGCGACGACCGTGCTCGTCGCGATGTCGATCGCCGGAACCGTGCTGCGGCGCAGGCGGACACCCGCACCCACGATGGCCCCGGCCAGCCGCGACCCCGCCCCGCCGCCGGCTGCAGCACCCGACCTCGTCCGTGCTGCCGAACTCGGGCTCGCCGCAATGGACGACCCCGGCCGGGATCCGCGCGAGGCGATCATCGCGTGCTACCTCGCGATGGAACGGGAGCTGGAGAAATCGCCGGGCACCACTCCGCGGGATTCCGACACCCCGTCCGAGGTGCTGGCCCGCGCCATCGAACTGCACGCCCTCGAAGCGGGCAGCGCCACCGAACTGGTGGTGCTCTTCGAGGAGGCGCGGTTCAGCCCGCACGTCATGAACGAGTCGCACCGTGCCGACGCGGTGCGCGCACTGCGAGCGGTGCTCGATGAACTCCGGGTGGCGCCGTGACGAAAGTCGTTGTGGCAGGAGTATTTCTGGTGGTCGTCGTCCAGCTGCTCGCCATCACCCAGTTGGAGCGGGAGATCGTGGTCGCGGTGACGGGCGGCGCGATCGCGTGCGCGCTGATCGCCGTCAGGTCACGTCTGAACCACCAGATGGCGTTGGAGGAGGACGCCGTCGCCGACGACGCCGCCGCGGCCGTGCGCCGCTGGCTCTCGCGCACCGAGACACTCATCTCTTGGTCCGAATCGTCGCGCGCCGACTGGGACCGCCGGCTCCGGCCCATGCTGGCCCGCCAGTTCGAACTCGCCGCCGGTCGGCGTAAAACCAAGGACACCAGAGCATTCGATGCGACAGGCCGAATGGTGTTCGGCGACGAACTATGGCAATGGGTGGATCCGGAGAACATATCGAGAACTGGAGGCCAGGAGCCCGGCCCGGGACGCCGGACACTCGACGACATCCTCGCGCGGCTGGAGCGGCTGTGACCACACCGGCCGTCACCACCGCCCGATGCGAGGCGGTGCTCGACGAGATCGGCCGGGCGGTGGTCGGAAAACGCGGGGCGCTGAACCTGATCCTGATGACGGTCCTGGCGCGTGGCCACGTGCTGGTCGAGGATCTCCCCGGGCTCGGGAAGACGTTGATCGCCAAATCTTTCGCCGCGGCCCTGGGGTTGGAGTTCACCCGGGTCCAGTTCACGCCGGACCTGCTGCCCGCCGACCTTCTGGGCTCGACGATCTACGACATGCAGTCCGGCCGTTTTGAATTCCGTCGCGGGCCGATCTTCACCAACCTGCTCCTCGGCGACGAGATCAACCGAACCCCGCCGAAAACCCAGGCAGCCCTGCTGGAGGCGATGGCCGAGCGGCAGGTCAGCGTCGACGGCGTCACCCACCGGTTGCCCGAACCGTTTCTCGTTCTGGCGACGGACAATCCGATCGAATACGAAGGCACCTATCCGCTGCCGGAGGCCCAACTCGACCGGTTCGCCATCCGCCTCGAGTTGAAGTACCTCTCCGAGCCGGAGGAGGCGACGATGCTGCGGCGCAGGCTCGACCGGGGATCCGCGCCCGTGGTCGTGCGTCAGGTCGTCGACGCCGACGATCTGCTGCACATGCACGAATCGGTGGAGCAGGTGACCGTCCACGACGACGTCGTGCAGTACGTGGTGACGCTCGCGGCCGCGAGCCGCCAGCATCCGCAGGTCGCCGTCGGTGCGAGCCCGCGGGCCGAGCTCGACCTGGTGCAACTGGCCCGCGCACGGGCGCTGCTGCTCGGACGCGACTACGTCGTTCCCGAGGACGTCAAAGCGCTTGCGGTGCCGGCGATGGCGCACCGGATCAGCCTGCGGCCCGAGATGTGGGTGCGCAAAGTCCAGGGAGCGGACGTCGTCGAGGAGCTGCTGCGGCGCACAGCGGTGCCGCGGGCGCGGTGATCCCGTGGTCGATGTCGATTTACGTTGGCGTGCTTCCTCACTGACCCTCGCGATCGCGACGTGCGCAGCGGTCGTCATCACGGGGGCACTGGTGACCGGCCGGTGGGAGCTCGTCGCCTTCGCGGCGCCGATGGCCGGGGTTTTCTGCTCGATCGGCTGGCAGCGCCCCGCTCCCACCGTTGATGTATCAGGAAGTCCGGCGTTCCAACGGTGTTTCGAAGACGAGAAGGTGCGCGTGAGCGTGTCCGCCGATGCCGACGACGGCAGCCCGGTCACCGTACGCTGCACCGCACCGGCCGGGATGGAAGTCGAGGACGAGCCCTCGGCGGTCTCGGTGCGGGCGGCCCGGTGGGGCCGCTACCCGATTTCGGCATCGGTGAGAGTCCCCGGACGCGGCGGGCTGATCGAAGGCACCGGAACGGTCGACGCCGCCGAGGTCTGCGTATTTCCCATCGCCCCACCGCAATCCACCGGGATTCCGCGCACGGATCTGCTCGACAGGCTGGGTACCCACCTCACCCGTCACACCGGGCCGGGTGTGGAGTTCGCCGATATCAGACCTTACGTCCCCGGCGATCAGTTGCGCACCGTGAACTGGGCGGTCAGTGCACGGCGTGGCGCGCTGCACGTGACCGAACGGCTCACCGATCGGGCGGCAGACGTCGTCGTGCTCGTCGACACCTACCCGCAGCCGCCGGGACCGGCGACCGCCGCGACCGAGCGGGCCGCGCGCGGAGCGGCGCAGGTGGTCCAGAGCGCCCTGAGGTACGGCGACCGGGCGGGGCTGGTCGCACTCGGCAGCCGCACCACCCGCTGGCTCGGTGCGGACATCGGGCAGCGCCAGTTCTACCGGATCCTCGACACCATGCTCGGCGCGGCTGACACCCATGAGACCGCGACCGGCACCCTCGCACCGCGGCCCGCCGTGCCGGCCGGTGCGATCGTCGTCGCGTTCTCCACCATGCTCGACACCGAATTCGCTTTGGCGCTCATCGATCTGCGCAAGCGCGGGCACCCGGTGGTCGCGGTCGACGTCCTCGAAGGCAGCCCCGTCGAAGGTGACCACGACCCGCTGGTGCACCGGATGTGGGCGATGCAGCGATCGTTCATGTACCGCGACATGGCCACCGTCGGCGTCGACATTGTCAGCTGGCCCGGCGCCGCGACGCTGGATCAGGCGATGGCGCTGATACCTCTGCGTCGGAGGCGCGGATGACCCGCCATTTGTTGGCACCCGCATTCGGCGTGCTCATGGTCGGCGCGGCTGCATACCGCGCCGACGGGTTGGTGCTCGTCGTCGCCGGTGTCGCCGTGGTGGCGGTGATCGCGTCGGTGTGGCTGCGCCCGGCGGCCACCGCCGCGGTGCTGCTGGCGGCACTGACGGTCGCGCTTTCCGGCTCGGCACCTCTGTACGTGGTGCTGGCCGGGCTGGCCGCCGCGGTGTATCTCGTTGTACGCCATGCCGATCCGACGGTGCCGACGACTGTGTTCGCGGTCGGCTTCGCACTGGCGGCCTCGGTCGTCATCGTGGTGCCCGTCCGCGTGCCGTGGCTGCCGCTCGCTGCTCCGCTGGCCCTGCTCGCTGCCTACCTGCTGGCGCTACGGCCGTTCCTCCGCGCGCGCTGACGCACCGTTCTATCGGTCACAGTGCGCATTGTTGCCGTGTAGATGGGAATCCCCATGTCGGTACGAGGAGGTACTCAGATGGTCAGCGTGAAAACCCAACCGGCACCCGTCCTGCTCTATGACGGGGTCTGCGGCTTCTGCAATGGCGCGGTGCAGACCATTCTGCGGCTCGACCCGCACGGCGATCTGCGATTCGCACCACTGGACAGCGACTTCGGACGGGGTGTGGTCGAACGTCACCCGCAGTTGGCCGACGTCGACTCCATCGTCTTCGTCGAGAGGCCGGAAGAGACCGACGAGCGGGTCACGACCAAGTCTGAGGCCGCGTTACGCGTCGCGGACTACCTCGGCGGCCCGTGGCGGGCAGCGGGGGTGGTGGGCATCGTGCCCGCTGGGGTGCGCGACCGGCTGTACGACGGCTTCGCGCGCGTCAGGTACCGCATCTTCGGGACGCACGACACCTGCCCGATCCCCGCGCCCGAAGTCCGCGCCAGATTCGTGAGCTAGCGGCCCTCGAACTTCGACAGATACATCCACGTCGGGCGGTACCCGCGACGCTCGTACAACCGCATCGCGTCGGTATTGCCCGGCAGTACCCCGAGCACCAGATCGCGGACACCGTCGTTACGCAACGCCGACTCCAGCATGTCGAGAAGCTCCGAGCCCAGGCCGCTGCCGCGGTATTCCGGTAGCACACTGAGCGATTCGATCTCGCCGATCCGCTGACCCGTGCGCCACGTGTCAGCCACCCAGGTGTCCGCCGACGCCATCACGTGGGCCAGCCCGTAGCCGATCAGCGCGCCACCGTCCGACGCCAGCAACAACACCGTGTCCGGTTTGGCCAGCAGCTCCGCGTACAGCTTGCGCCGCTCGCGCCACGTCTCGTCATCGCCGACGAACGGCGCGAGCTCCGGCATCGACTCGGTGTGGCGGTGATGCACCGCAATCCACAACGGCGCCAGCGCATCCAGATCGCCGACGCCGCCGCGGCGCACCTGCCAGCTCATCAGTTCCAGATGTGGACGCGCCGCTCGGGCTCCAGGAACAGCTCGTCGTCCCGGCTGACGTCGAACGCGTCGTAGAACGCGTCCATGTTGCGGATCACGCCATTGCAGCGGAACTCCGGCGGCGAATGCGGATCCACCGCGAGGCGCCGGATCGCCTCGGCGTCACGCGATTTCGTGCGCCACACCTGAGCCCAACCGAAGAAGACCCGCTGTGCGCCCGTCAATCCGTCGAGCACCGGAGCCTCGGCTCCGTTCAGCGACAGTTGATACGCGAGCAGTGCGATCGACAGGCCACCCAGGTCGCCGATGTTCTCCCCGACGGTGAACGCGCCGTTCACGTGGTGCGAGGACCCCGACGACGCGAGTTCGCGCGGTACGAACTCTTCGTACTGCTCGATCAGAGCCTTTGTACGCAACCCGAATTCGGCGCGATCCTCGTCGGTCCACCAGTCCACCAGATTGCCGTCGCCGTCGTACTTGGCGCCCTGATCGTCGAACCCGTGCCCGATCTCATGGCCGATGACCGCGCCGATACCACCGTAGTTGGCGGCGTCGTCGGCATCGGCGTCGAAGAACGGCGGCTGCAGAATGGCAGCGGGAAAGACGATCTCGTTCATACCGGGGTTGTAGTACGCGTTGACGGTCTGCGGCGTCATGAACCACTCGTCGCGGTCGACGGGGCCACCCAGCTTGGCCAAGTCGCGGTCGTACTCCAGCTCATAGCCGCGCCGGTAGTTGCCGTACAGATCGTCGCGTGCGATCACCAACGACGAATAGTCGCGCCACTTCGCGGGATAACCGATCTTCGGCGTGAACTTGTCGAGCTTGACGAGCGCCTTCTCGCGGGTCGCGGGAGTCATCCACTCGAGGGTGTTGATGCTGACGCGATAAGCCTCGCGCAGGTTGGCGACCAGCTCGTCCATCCGAGCCTTGGCCTGCGGCGGGAAGTGACGGTCCACGTACAGCCTGCCCAGCGCCTCACCCATCAGGCTTTCAACCACCGAAACGCCGCGCTTCCACCGGTCCCGGATCTCCTCGGTGCCCGAGAGCCGCTTCCCGTAGAACGAGAAGTCCTCGGCGATCAGCTCGTCGGTCAGCAGGAACGTCCTGCCGTGAATGACCCTCCAGCTGAGCCACTTCTTCCAGTTCTCGAGGCTCTCGTCGGCCCACAGAGCGGCGAACGCCGTCAAGTAGTCAGGCTGGCGCACAACGACTTCGGCAGCTTGCTCGGTGCCGGCACCCAGGCCGCCGAGCCACCCCGTCCAGTCGAAGCCCGGAGCCTCGTCGACGACCTCGGTGAACGTGCGCAGGTTGTACGTCAGGTCGGCGTCGCGCCGCTTCACGACATCCCAGTGCGCGGCCGCGATCTTCGTCTCCAGCGCGACGATCGTGGCGGCTGTCGCTTCATGATCGGCGGAATCGCCGCCGTAGACGAGCGCGAACATCGCCGCGATGTGGCCGGGGTAGGCGGCCAGGATCTCGGCGTGCTGCTCGTCGCGGAAGTAGGACTCGTCGGGCAGGCCGATGCCGGACTGACTCAGGTGCAGCAGGTAGCGCGTCGAGTTCTTCGAGTCGGTGTCGACGTAGAGGCCCGTGCCACCGCCGATGCCGGCGCGCTGCAACGAGCCGAGAACGCCGGCGAGTGCGTTGTGATCCCCGGCGGCATCGACGGCGGCGAGCTCGTCGAGCAGCGGCTTGAGCCCACGGGCGCGGACCGTGTCCTCGTCCATGAAGCTCGCGTACAGATCACCGATGCGCTGCTCGTCGGTGCCCTCGTCTGCGTTGGCTGCTGCCGCTTCGGTGATCAGGTCCCGGATCTGCTCTTCGGCACGGTCGTACAGCGTGCGGAACGCGCCGTCGGTCGCCCGGTCACCCGGGATCTGATATTCGGTGAGCCAGCGACCGTTGACATGGCCGAACAGGTCGTCCTGCGGGCGGGCGTCGCCGTCGACGTAGCGCAGGTCGATACCGGACTTGAGATTCGAAGAAGCTTCTACCGTCACCCCACCAGCGTGCCAGAAACGTCCAGGTACCCTCACGCGCATGCCCGACGACGAGCAGGTTCCCGACCACGAAACGCGCGCAGGCACGTCGGGAGTGTTCAGAGTATTCAGTGGCTTCGGCATCGCCTCGGCCGTACTCGGGGTGATCGCCGTCGCCGCGGTCGTCGTGGCCGCCCTGATCTGGTCGGGTCATCGCAGTGACACCGACGAGCTGAAATACCGCACCGAGGTGCTGCAGGCGGCGGCCGACTGGACCAACGTCCTGATCAACATGAACAAGGACACGGTCGACACCGACATGACCAAGCTGCACGACGGCACCGTCGGGCAGCTCAACGCGGACTTCGAGTCCAGCGTCGAGCCGTTCCGTCAACTGGTGCAGACGCTGCAGTCCCAGACCAGCGGACAGGTCGACTCGGTCGCGATCGAGACCATCCACCACGACCAGCCCGGCGCCCCGCCCGCCCCCGAGCCGGGGATGTCCGGCTTCTCGACGCGGACCGACACCGTCATGGTCGTCGCCACGTCGCTGAGCGAGAACGCGGGCACCGAGAAACCCCAGACGGTGCGCTGGACGCTGCGACTCGACGTCACCGACGTCGACGGCAAGCTGTTGATATCGCGACTGGAGCCGATCCGATGAGGAACCGGCTGCGCGTTCTCGCCTTCGACCTGCTCGCACCGTTCGGCGCGATCGCCGCGCTGGTCTACGTCGGCGTCGCACTCGGCTGGCCGCTGTGGTGGGTGTCGGTGTGCTCGGTGCTGTGCGTCCTCATCGTCGAGGGCGTCGCCGTGAACTTCGCGCTGGCCCGACGTGACGCCGTCACCGTCGGCACCGATGACGACGGCCCGGGGCTGCGGCTCGCGGTCGTCGGCACCGCCGCGGCCGCAACCGTCGCGGCCGCTGTCGTCGGCTACGTGCAGTGGACGGTTCCCGACCGCACGTTGCAAGACGACAGCGGCGAGGTGACGGGCATCGCCAGCAGTGTCGCCGAGGCGTCGGCCACCTTCACTCCCCAGAACCCGACGTCGTCGATCGATCGCGCCACCGGCATGATGTCGCCGGCCAGCGCCGAGCGGTTCAAGAACGAATTCGCCGCGGTTGCAAAGGATCTGGGTGCCCGTAACGTCTCGGCGCAGGCCAGCACGGTGTCTGCGGGGGTCGAGGCCATCGGACCCGACGCCGCGAGCGTGGCCGTCATCCTGCGCGGCACCCAGTCCACGCCGGGGCGGCAGCCCGACACCGCGGTGCTCGCGCTGCGGGTCGCGCTGTCGAAGACCGACGGCCGCTGGGTCGTCGAGGACGTGTCGCCGATTCACTCCCGCTGACGCCTCAGGCCCGGCCCTTCAGGATGAGATTCCAGTAGATCTGCGGCAGCACGTACCGGTCGAACGCCCACGCAACCCGGCGCGGCTTGAGTGGGTCCAAGAACGACGGCAGCGACGAGCTGATCGCGCCGTCCCGGTCGAATTCGGCAGGGATGAGGTGGCGGGAATCGGTGGCGACCGGTGCCACGGTGTAACCGTCATAACGGGACAGCGGTCGCCCGTTGCGCGCCGCGACGAGGTTGTCCGCCAGCGTCGAGGTCTGACGTCGTAGTGCGCCGCCCGAGGGATCGGTGGCCACCTGCGCGGCATCACCGGCCGCCCAAACGGTCGAGTAGACGCGGTGCTGCAGCGTCTCAGGGTCGATGTCGATGCGGCCGTGCGAGTCGGTACCGCTCAGGCCGGCGTCCTCCAACCAGCGCGGTCCGCGAAACGGGGGCACGAGATGGAGAAGATCGAACGGCAGGGTGCGTGTCCCGTCAGGCCCTTCGACAACGAGTTTTCGGTCGTCCGGGCGGACAGCGCTGACCGAGGTGTCGTAACAGACGCGCGCTCCCAATTCGGCCAGAGCGCTTCGTAACCGGTCGTCGACATCGGGCACCCCCAACAGCGCAGGACGATCGATGACGAGGGTGATGTCGACATCACCGAGACGGCCCTGCCTACGCCAGTAGTCCGCCGCGAGAAACAACGGCTTGATGGTGGTGCCCGTGCAGCTGACCGGGGCACGCGGAACCGTGAACACGGCGTGGCCGTGACGCGGCGGCATGGCGCGGACGAGCTGCCAGGTGTCCTCGGCGCGGTCGAGGTAGTTGCTGCACACCGCCGGTGACTCGATGACCTCGGCCAGGCCGGGAAGGGCGTCGGTGTCCGGGACGAGCCCCGGGCTCAAGACAAGGTCCCGGTAGCCGTAAGTCCTGCCTGAGGCGCAGGACACGGTGTGCGCGACCGCGTCGACGGCCGTGACCGAGTCTTGGACCCAGCTGCAGCCGCGCGGCGTCACGGAACGCTGAGTGCGTTCGGCCTCGCCTATGGAGGCCTGCCCGCCCCCGACGTACGAGAGGAGGGGGCGGTAGGTGTGCACAGCCAGTGGCTCGATCACGGCGATGTCGTTGATCCCGCGTCGCAAGAGATGCGCGGCGGTGCTGAGTCCCGCGTTTCCGCCTCCGATGACGAGCACATCGAAAGACGAAGTCGCGACCACGCATGGCCCTTACCCGCTTTGGTGAGGACTATTCGGGCCGGGTGATGGGAACACGTGGGCCCACAGCTTCGACAGAAAGGGGGACGCGGCCTTGGCGCAGATTTCCGAGCTGGATTGTCCCAAGCGCATGCATTTCGGTCCCTGCGGTGGGGTACGCCACGACGGGCAGTGTGAGATGCGCCCCGGGCCGTGCGTGTTCCCCGACGTCGTCCCGTGGGCGGGCCCGGTTCCCCAGGCGCGCCCGGCAACCGCCCCGCTGATCCTGACCGACTTCAGCTGCGTCCCGTTCGACCTGGCGGACATGACCGCCACGGCTGCGGCGCTGTCCGGTTCGTGTGACGCGGTTCTGGTGGGCGAGCACCAGAACCGTCCCGACTTCCCGCCCGTCCTGACTGCCAGCACGCTCCTCGACAACGGTGTGACTCCGTGGATAACGCTGTCGTGCCGGGACCGCAACCGCGTGGTGCTCGAGCAGGAACTGCGCGGACTGCAGCTTGTCGGAGTGCAGACGGTGCTGTGCGTGACCGGCGACGGCCGTGCCTACGACGTGCGCCCCGATGTCACCCAGACCTTCGACCTCGACGGCCCGCGCCTGGTGTCGCTGGCCGCATCACTGGCGGTCACCGCCGCCGTACCTGAAACCCCAACGGCGCCACCGGTTTCGCAGCGACCACTGCGGTTGGTGCAGAAGCAGCGCGCCGGGGCGGGGGTGGCGGTCCTCAACCACGTGTCGACCCCGGCGATGGTCGCCGAGTTCATGGCCGCTGCACGGACGGCCGGTCTGACGATTCCGGTCCTTGCTGCGGTCGCGGTGCTGACCGACGAGGTGTCCGCCGCTGTGCTGCAGGGGCTGCCCGGTCTCGCGCTCGACGATGCGGTGGTGAGTTCGATTCTGACCGCGCCCGACCCGCGGGAAGCCGGTATCGCGGCGGCGGTCGACGAGGCCCGCGCCCTGCTCGCCATCGACGGGGTTGTCGGCGTCAACATCTCCGGCCTGGCCTCCGCTGCGGGTACCCGAGAAGGTGCCCACATCAAAGCCGAAGTGGGACAACGAATACGAGCATGGGTGGACGGCAATGAGTGAGGCGATGTCGGCTGAGTTCGACACCGTTGCCGAATGGACCGCGGAGGTGGCGCGCGACCTCGGTCCGGACTTCTGGATACCCGCGGGATGCCGCGGCAGCGGCAATCCGGCCGCGCTGGACTGGCTTGTCGACGAACTCGAACTCAGGACCGGAGAGTCGTTGCTCGACTGCGGGGCAGGAGTCGGGGGACCCGCCGCATACGCCGCGCAGTTGCGCGATGTCGCACCCGTGCTGATCGATCCCGAACGGGGCGCGTGCCGCGCGGCCCGGTCGCTGTTCGGGTATCCGGCGGCGCAGGCGAGCGCGGCGCGGCTGCCCGTCGACGATGAAACCTTCGATGCAGCATGGTGTCTCGGTGTGCTGTGCACGATGCCGGATCAGTCCGATCTGCTCACCGAACTACGCCGCGTCGTGCGGGCGCCCGGACGCATCGGCCTGCTGGTGTTCCTCGCCGAGGTGGAGCTGTCGCCTGAGGACCAGCCGGAGGGCAATCACTTTCCGACCGAAGAGTCGCTGCAGCAGCTTCTCTCGGTCGCGGGCCTCACGGTCGTGCGCAGGCGGAAAACCGCCGACCTGCCGGAGATCCCGGCGAGCTGGCAATCGAAGGTGGATGCTGTCGAGGATGCTCTGCGTCGCAGGCACGGTCACGAGCAGGCGTGGCGGGTGTCCGAGAAGCAGTCCGACGAGATGGGCCGGCTGCTCGGCGAGGGCCTCGTGACCGGGCACGTGCTGAGCCTGCGGGGCAGTTAGGCCAGCAGGGCCGCGGCGATCTCCTCGGGATGGCTGAGCGCCGCGAGATGCCCGCCCGGGACCACCTCGACGTCGAGCCCGAGACGATCCCGCACCACCCGCCGCTGGAACTCCAGCGGGAACAGCCGGTCGTGGCTGCCCGCCAGCACGCGGGTCGGCACGTCGGGCCAGAACGGCAGCGGCCAGGGTTCGACGAACGGAAGCTCGGCCTGTTCGGGCTCCGGCCGCAGCAACGCGACCTGACGCACCGTGGCGGGAACATCGTGAAAGAAGTCCTCGATCACGTCGAATTCTGTTCTGCCAAGCTCGATTTCGGCGAAGTAGTCGATCTGCGCCTGCTTCTGCCCGGTGTTGGCCCACCAGTTGCCCGGCGACTCCGCCGGTGCAGGCACCATCGGGTTGAGCAGAATCAGCGACGCTGTCGGCAGCCGCTCGGCGACGATCGGCGCCGTCATCGCCCCCAACGACTGGGCGACCACCGTCAGCGGTCCGTCGGCGTCCATCGCCGCGACGGTCGCGATATCGGCGTAGGTGAGCAGGTCGGCTTCCGGGTCGTCGGCGGGCAGTTCCACGGCGATCGCCTCGACGCCGGCCTCTTCGAGCAGCGGGACGACCCGATGCCAGTACCAGGCGCTGCCGCCCGCGCCCGGGATCAGCAGATGGGCCACGGGATCAGTCGCTGTTGCGCTGGGATCGCATCTTGGCGAACCGGTCGGACAAGCGGCCCATCCGGATCATCAAGGACGCCGCGGGGCTGGTGCTGCCGCGCAGGTAGGCGGCGAAGTCCTCGGACGGAACGCCGATACGCGACGCGAACTCCTGCTCGCCGAGACCCGAACGCTCCAGCAGCAGGTGCACGTGGCGGGCCACCTCGGCGCACTCGTTGGCCTCCAGATGCTCGCGGGTGCGAACCAGGACCTCCGACATCGCCCTCGACACCCCGTACGGACGCGCAGTCTCGAGGACCTCCTCGACCTGGCGGGCCGTCCTGCCGAACGGATCGCGCTTGATGGCAACGACGATGCGCTGCCAGACGCTGAGGTCGTCGTTCTCCAGGGCGGCCCGGATCGCGGCGGTGGGCCAGAACTCCACGGGCCGGCCGTCGACACCCGGGGGAGTCGCGGCGGCGTCCGCGCCCCCACGAATCTCAGGGGTCACCGCCGTCACCTCGCTTCCTCCAGCATCGCCACCGCCACCGATAGGCAGCGCTGTCTGACCTTGGCCCACTCAGTCTCTCTGTCGGCTCCGGCCGCCGCGATGTCCGGTCCGTCGGACGGCGCGGGCTCGGCCAGTCGGCGCACCAGCTGAGTGGCCACCCAGTGTCCGCGTGCCGGTTGTCCAGCGTAGTACCGATCCATGCTGGCCAGCACTTCAGCCGCGGTGTTGGTGTCCATCGAGTCGACCAGTTCCGCGAATTCGTTGTAGTCGCGCGCGGTGTTGCGCTCCATGATCAGAAAGCTCTTGAGGCGCAGCGTCTCGGCGCCGGTCGGGATCTGCAGCCGATCGCCGGTGGGTAGCAACACGTTGGTGGTCTCCATCGGGGCGGTCCGCTCGATGCGCGAACTCCCGGTATCGCCTGGATGCTCCTCGCGCAAGCGCTCGTCGGCACCTGCCCGTTCGACGGCCAGCGCATCCAGGGCCACATCGAGCCTGCCGCGCCACATCGTCACCGGGTGTTTGGGCAGTTTGACCGCGACAGTCTTGCCGTGGGCGCGATTGGTCACCGCGGCGGTGACGCGCTCGTCGCGGCCCACGCGCGTTCCGGTCATCTTGCTGTACGGCTGGCAGCCGCTGAACGCCAGCGGATCTGCGACAGTGATTGCCTGCGGGGCAAGGGATTTGAACTTCGCCGCCGACTTGACGACGGTACGAAGGTCCGAGCCGGACGGAGCGAGCGCGGAGATGTCGTCGGGGATGATCACGAGGTCGCCGATGTCGGCCTTGGGGAGCGGCTTCTCGAAGTCCACCGACGGCAGGATGCGGTCCAGCCAGCGCGGCAGCCACCAGTTCCACTCGTCGAACATCGCCATCAGCGCCGGCACCAGGACCAGGCGCACCACCGTCGCATCCACCGCGATCGCGACCGCGCACGCGACGCCGAGCTGGGCGACCAGCGGCATACCGGCGAACGCGAACCCGATGAACACCGCGATCATGATCAGCGCCGCGCTGGTGATCGTGCGGGCGCTGGTCGACACGCCATAGGCCACCGCGTCGCGGGTGTTGCCCGTCTGCAGGAAGCGCTCCCGGATGCGGGTGAGCAGGAAGATCTCGTAGTCCATCGACAGGCCGAATGTGAGGGCGAGCACCAGCGGCGGGACCGTACTGTCCAGCGACGAGATCTTCTCGAAGCCCAGATCCTGCAACCAGCCCCACTGGAAGACCACGACGAGCGAGCCGTACGCCGCCGCCACCGACAGCACGGTCATCAGGACGCCCTTGAACGCCAGGAACACCGACCGGATCGACACGAGCAGCATGACGAAGGCGATCAGCGCCACGAACGCGAACACCAGTGGCTGCGTCGTGGAGACCCGGTCGTCGAAATCCTTGATCAGCGCCGTCGGGCCGCCGACGTCGACGCGGGCTCCCTCGCCGGCCACCGCCGGGAGCTGGTCGCGCATCCAGTCGATCGTGTCGCGGGCACCCATGTCCTCGGGATCGACCGACGGCACCGCGGACAGCAACGCGCTGCGGTAGTCGGCGCCGAACACGGGCGGAGCGACCGACACCACGTTGGGCGCCTGGGTCATCTTCTGCCGAATAGATTGCAGCAGAGGCTCTTTCGCCGCTGCCGAAGCGGCGTTGCCGTCCGGGAAGGTCACGAGCACCCGAATCGGACCGAGCGCACCGGGGCCGAGCGCCTCAGCCGCCGCGTTGACACCCCCGCGGATCTCGTGGGTGGCATCGAACTGCCGCTGCATACTGTTGCCGAGCATCATCGAGAATGCGGGTGCCGCAAACGCCAGCAGCAGCGCCGCCGCCGCGATCGCCGACAGCCACGGCCTGCGCATCACCCACCCGGTCCAGCGGGACCAGAACTTCGACTGCGTCGCCTCGACGCCCCGACCCCAGTGAAGGTATGACGAACGTTTGGCCGCCCGCCTGCCGAACGTGGCCAGCACCGCGGGCGTCAGCGTCGTCGACGTCAGCACCGCGATGGCCACGGCGAGGATGGCGCCTGTCGCCATCGACTGCAGCACCGGGGTGTTGATCAGATAGATGCCGGTGACCGACGCGATCACCGTCAGGCCCGACAGCACCACCGCGAGGCCGGACGTGGCCATCGCCGCATCGGCGGCGTCCTCGGGTTCACGGCCCGCGCGCAGCTCCTCGCGAAATCGCATCAGGATGAACAGGGAGTAGTCGATGGCGACCGCGATGCCGAACATCGACACCGTCGACGTCACGAACACCGACATCGTCGTGTACATCGACAGGACGAAGACCACACCCATCGTCACGACGACGGTGCAGACACCCAGCAGCAGCGGCATCGCCGCGGCGGCCAGTGACCCGAAGACCGCCAGCAGGATGATCAGGACGATCGGGAAGTTCCACTTCTCGGCCTGGGCGATGTCGTGCTTGGTGGCCTCGGTCGCTGCCGCACCGAGCGCTCCCTGGCCGATGACGTAGAAGCGGACCTTGCCGTTCTCCGTCTCGCCGGGCTCTTCACCGTCGACGCCGATCTTCTGGCGCAGCTGTTTGGCGACGTCCACCGCGCCCGTGTTCTCGAAGTCCAGCTGCAGCGTGATGACGTACGGCCGGTCGGGCCGCGGCGGTGGTTGCAGAGGGGTCGGGACGATCGCGACGCTGGGCACCTCCGCGGCCAGACTCTCCAGATGCGCGACGGCGTCGTTCATGTCCTGGAACGAGGCGTCCGCGCGGGGTGCAGCGACGAGCGCCAGGGGCGATGCGCCCTGGTCGGGGAATTGCGCCTCGAGTTGGCGTTGCACGTACAGCGACTGCGAGCCTTCGACTTCGAAGCCACCGCCGGTGAGGTTGCCTGCTTGATTGACGGCCAGATACACCGAGGGGACCAGAAGTAACAGCCAGACCGCGAACACCGCCCAGCGGAACCTACGCAGGTTGCTGCTCACGCGCATCATGAACTGCTGGATGTGAACTCCCCACTTTCTCCCCGGGCGTTTCTTCGCGGAAGCGTACAGCAGGAAACTGTGCCGCGACCGTCCTCACCAGGGCCTCAGCAATGCCTCATGCAGCTCTAATGCATGTCTGCGCGACGCGCTCAGGTGGTCAGCCCGGCGGGGGCGATGGCACTATGTGGTCGAGCAATATCAAGGCGTCGGGGCCCGTGCTAATGATCGCAGCGTGTTTGCGAAACGCGTGTGGCGTTAGCGAACTGTTAGGAGTTCGTCATGAAGCCAGCCAGGGGAGTCACCGCGTTAGCCACGCGGTCGTCGGTCCTCGCCGCGGGGGCCGCTGTCGCGGCGCTGATGTCGGTATCCACGGCGACCACGGCCACCGCCGCACCGGACCCGTGTGCGGCCAGCGAGGTGGCCAGGACCGTGGCTGAAGTGGCCACCTACACCGGCAACTATCTCGAGGCAAACCCCGAGACGAACGCCGCCATCACCGCGATCTCTCAACAGCAGGAAGGGCCGCAGTCCCTCGCAGCGCTGAAGACGTACTTCGATGCCAACCCGCAGGTCGCCGCTGACCTGCAGCGGCTTCAGCGTCCACTGCAGGCACTGTCGACCCAGTGCAAATTGCCACTGACACTGCCTCAGGTCTTCGGCCTGATGCAGGCCGCCCAGCAGAGCCCCGCACTGCCGCCGGCCCAGAATGTCGGAGTGGCCGGGCTGCGTTAGCTCGCAGGACCATCGCTTCTGGCGACTTTCTCACGATTGGTTAACCGCTAGGCAAGAAACTGTGCGGCTGTTCTGCTTAGCTTCCTAGGATGGTCCTGACCGGCGGCCGCTTCGGGCCCGGTCTGTCAATCCCAAGATCTAAGGAGCGTTCATGTTGAACTCGGCCCCCATTGTGCGTCGTGCTGTCGCAGGCGCGCTGGGCGCGGGTGCGGTTTCCGGCGCTGTGCTGTTCGGTGTCCTCGGCGCTGCGCCGGCTTCGGCACAGCCCGCCCCTCCGCCGCCGCCGAACTGCACCGCGGCCGATTTCTCCGGTGTGGCCTCCGGCGTCTCCGCCGCATCGTCGGCCTACCTGTTCACCCACCCGGACGTGAACGCGTTCTTCAGCGGCCTGCACGGCATGCCGCGGGCTCAGCTCGACGCCGAGGTCGCCGAGTACCTGGCCACCCATCCCCAGGTCGAAGCCGAGCTGAAGGGCATCCGCCAGCCGCTCGCCGACATCAAGCACCGCTGCGGCTTCACGCCGCAGGACCCGGACGGACCTAACTTCTGATACGACGGTGCGGGACAGGGTAGACAACCCGCCCGCTCGTGGGGGGGAGCTGTCCGCCCAGGACGGCGCGGGCCGGACGGTCCTCATGGTTGACGACGACCCGGATGTCCGGACCTCGGTTGCCCGAGGTCTGCGGCATTCCGGGTTCGACGTCCGGGTCGCGGCGACAGGCAGGGAGGCGCTGCGCCTGCTCTCCAGCGAATCGCACGACGCGCTGGTGCTCGATGTGCAGATGCCCGAGCTCGACGGCGTCGCGGTGGTCACCGCGTTGCGCGCGCTGGGCAACGACATCCCGATCTGTGTGCTGTCGGCCCGCGACACCGTCAACGACCGCATCGCGGGGCTCGAGGCCGGCGCCGACGACTACCTGACCAAGCCTTTCGATCTCGGTGAGTTGGTCGCGCGGCTGCACGCGCTACTGCGCCGGGCCCACCTTTCCGATCCGACGTCGGACTCGATGACGGTCGGGTCGCTGACGATCGACACCGCGCGCAGGCTGGTGTTCGTCGCCGGCGAGCGGGTCGAGCTGACGAAACGCGAATTCGATCTGCTGGCCGCGCTCGCCGAGAACGCGGGCGTGGTCCTGAGCAGGCAGCGCCTGCTGGAACTCGTCTGGGGCTACGACTTCGACGTCGACACCAACGTCGCCGATGTCTTCGTCTCCTATCTGCGCCGCAAACTCGAACGGGACGGCCTGCCCCGCGTCATCCACACGGTGCGCGGCATCGGCTATGTGCTTCGGGAAGAGCCCTGAGACTTCCGAGGTTTCTCCGATCGGCTTCTCTGCGCACCAGAGTGGCAATCGCAGCAGCCGCTGCCGCGGCGGCGGTGGTCGCCGCGTTCACGATCCTGACGTCGCTCGTATTGGCCAACAACGATGAGGTGCAACTGGATCGGCGCCTCGACGCGATCGTCGACGCCAGCGTGTTCCCCGATCAGCTGACCGACCCCCGCCGCGGGGTACTGCAGACGGGCCGGTCCCGCTCGTCGGGTCAGGTCGTCTTCCAGCGCGGCTTCCAGTTGCCCGCGCTGCCGCCGGGCACCGAGACCGTCGTCGTCAACGGCATCGAGTACCGGGTGCGCACGCTCCCGGTCGACGAAGAAGGCGGCGTGCTGATGTCGATCGGCATCCGCGCCGACAGCATCCTGCTGACCAGCGCCAGGATTCCGTTCTACATCGGGGTCGGCGTGATCACGGTGTTGCTCGCGGGGGTGCTGGGCTGGCTGCTGGCCGGGCCCGCGATCCGGCCGCTGCGCAAGCTGACCGAACACACCAAAGCGCTCGGCGACGGCACCGAGCAGATCCCGGCAGTCCACGGGGTCCGCGAAGCCGAGGACCTGTCCGAGGCGATGAGCGCGATGCTGGACCGGCTCGCTGCGGCCCAGCGGGCCACCACCAATTCGCTTCAGGCCGCGCAGGATTTCGCCGCCAACGCCGCCCACGAGTTGCGCACTCCGCTGACCGCGATGCGCGCGGACCTCGACACGCTGCGCATCCACGACCTGCCCGACGACGAACGGGCCGAGGTCGTCGGCGACCTGTCCCGGGCGCAGCGCCGAGTGGAGGGCATCATCACCGCGCTCGGTCAGCTCGCCTCCGGCCAGTTGGCACAGGCCGAGGATCGCGAGGTGATCGACATCGCCGACATGCTCGACCGCGTCGCCCGCGAGAACATGCGCGTCAGCCGCGACGTGCAGATCGACATCGAGGCAGGCGACGAGGTGGGCACCGTGCTCGGCTGGCCCAGCGGTCTGCGGCTGGCGGTCGACAACCTGGTGCGCAACGCCGTCACCCACGGCGCGGCGACCCGCATCGTGCTCGCCGCCCATCGCGGTGTCGACGACATCACGATCGTCGTCGACGACAACGGGCGGGGCCTGCCCGCCGACGAGCACGAGTCGGTGCTCGGACGCTTCTCCCGGGGCAGCAACGCATCCCCCGGAGGTTCAGGGCTGGGCCTGGCGCTGGTGGCCCAGCAGGCCGCGCTGCACGGCGGCGCGATCGCGCTCAGCGACGGACCTTTGGGTGGGCTGCGCGCCACCCTCGTCGTGTCGACTTCGCCTGAGGCGCCGCAGGATTCGGACGGCTAGCGGCGCGCGATGGCGCGGGCGGCCCCGCGCCAGCCGAGCAGCAGCACGGCGGTCGTCACCGACGCCACCACGATGAAGCTCGTGGCCGTGCCCTGGCCGGTGACCTTGCGCAACAGCATGCCGACGACAACCGTCGCCACCCAGACGACGACGCCTGTGGGTGCGAGCGAGGACGGCCGCTGCCAAGCCCTCGCGAGCAACCAGCCGATGCCGGTGCCCGTGAGGAACGGCCACGCCGTCTCGGCGATACCAGCGATGGTCAAACCCTCCGCGTGACTGCGGCGCCCGATCGTGCAGAACACGACGACGCAGAGCAGGTCGGCGGCCAGCGCCTTGAGCACGAGGGAACGGTCAGCGGTCTGCATAGGTCATCACATCGTAAACCATTGGGCTGGTGTTCTTTTCGTCGCGCGGGGCGAATCCCGGTTCAAGCTCGGCGGGCCTGCCGTCGAGCAGGGGATCGATGTCGGCGGTGGTCCGCGAGTCCAGCCGGTACGAACCGAACACGAACGGTAGGCCGTCCGAGCGCAGCGGGTCCGGGCCGTTCATGACGTGGAAATGCAGGTGCGGCGCATCAGAGTTACCGGTGTTGCCGAGTGACCCGATGACCTGACCGGTGGTCAGCCGGTCTCCGGGCTGGACCTTGACCGAGCCGGTCTGCAGATGCGCGTAGAAGGCATAGTTGCCACCACCGAGGTCCTGCACGATGTGGTTGCCGCCGTACTCGTTGAGCGCCAAACCTGTTGGCGGGACACCCGGTACCTGCTCGGGCAGCCCGTCGAGAACGCTGACGACCGGCCCGTCGCCGACGGCGAGGATGTCGGCGCCGAAGTACGGGTAGCTGGCCGTCGCGGCCTTGTCCCCGGTGAACATCCGGCCGTCGGGCCCGAGCTGGATGTAGTCGATGGCGAACCGCTCGGCCGCCCAGATCTCGCCGTTGATCGGGTTCAGCGCCATGCGATGCGCCGTCATGTCGCAGCAGCTGTTGCCGTCCAGCCAGTTCGGCCCGGCCAGCGGCGGCGAGATCTGCACCGGCGTGCGGGTCTGCACGGTGACGGGCCCGACTTCCTCGGTCATCGCACCGGGGAACAGTGGCGGCATCGGGTCGGGCACCGTGATCGAGACGGCGTGGGTCAGTTGGTCGGGGACCGGATCGTTGGGTGAGAGCGCCACGTCGAGCCACACCGTCGCCGTCTGGGCGGCACCGAGCACGGTTGTCGGCGTTGGGTTTCCGAGTATCCGCGTCCAGTACTGGAGGCGGTCCCGGGGCAGGGTGAGCAGTGAGCGGTCGCCGCTGCGCACCTCGACCGACGCGAGGGTCACGTCTTGGGCGAGCGTGTTGGTCAGCAGAAGTTCGTATGCGAGATGAGTTTTGCCGTCCGTGGTCGGCACCGGGATGGGTGCGGACAGAACGCGTCCCACCAGCGGCGTGGCCACCGAGGGGCCCTGCGGCGGCGGGGCGTCCGTCGATGGAACGGTTGACGAGCTGGTGGCCACCTGTGTGGTCTGGGGTGCGGATGCGCAGGACGCGGTCAGTGCCGCGGCTAACAGCAGGATCGCAAGGGTTGGACGAACCGGCATGTGGCGCAGCTACTTTCGGGGATTGGTGAGGTCGTCGTCCGGGGGATCGTCGGACAATATGTCCGGCGGATGAGGCGCCTCCGGGTCGGGGCTGAACTGCGGCGGAGCGTCCTCGTCCGGGGCGGGTGCCGTCGATCCGTTGGAGTCGGGATCGACGTCGCTCTCGGTGCGGAACATGAAGAAGAACACGATCCACCCGATGGTGGAGATGAAGATCCAGCTGATCAGGCGGTAGATGAGCATCGCCGAGATGGCCGACGCCAGCGACATCCCACTGGTGACCAGACCCGGTACGAGCACCGCTTCCACCACGAGCAGGCCACCGGGCATCAGCGGGATCGAGCCGACGGCGCGGGCGGCCGCATACGCGACGGTCACCCCTGCCAGCGACGGATGCCCGCCGGTGGCATAACAGGCGAACAGCAGGCACGCGACGTCGGCAACCCAGTTGAACAGCGACCAGCTGAACGCCTCACCGAGATCGCGGCGCCCCAGCTGAACCGACTCCAGCTGTGCGAGGATCTCGCGCCACTTCGCCATACCGGTCTGGGCGGGCTTGCCGCGCAGCGAGTTCACCCACGTCAGGACCCGCACACCGATGCCCTCGATCAGCTCGGGCCGGGTGGCCACCGCCTGGGCGAGCAGGATCAGCGCAATGAAACCGCCGAGCGAAAAGATCAGCGACAACGGGTTCTTGCTGGCGCCGAGAAGGAAAGCGCCGCCGAGGCCCAGCAGCGCCAGCCCGACGACCTGCAGCACGCCGGACATCACCAACTGCCAGGACGCCACGAGCGGGGACGCACCCCAGAGCCGCTGCTGGCGGTAGATGAACGTCGCCGACAGCACCGGCCCGCCGGGCAGCGTCGTCGACAAGGCGTTGCCTGCGTAGAACGCCGCCTCGGAGCGCCACTGGTGGACCCGCACCCCAGCCGACCGCAGAAGCGTGCGTTGGATCTGGGCGAAGCTGTGCATCGACGCCATTGCGGCGACCGCGGCGGCCAGCACCCACAGCCAGTTCGCCGACAGCAGGCTCTTCCACGCCTTGGCCAATTGATCGCGGACCAGCGCCAATTCGATCGTCAGCACGATGACGGCCAGCCCGATCAGAACCCACCGCAGCCACCAGTACTTGCCGCGCGTTCGGTCCTGGCCGGAGGCCCCGGCCTGGGTGTCGCTCGCTGGCGCGTCGTGTGACACGCCCTACAGGGTAAGCGGACATCGGCTGAAAACCGCAGATCCAAGGCTCGGGCGGATGTGGCCGTTACGCTACCGGGATGCCAGACCGCCCGTCTTTCGACACTTTCGCCGACCAGTCGGTCAGTCCGACGGTCCGCAGGATCGCCGCCTGGTCGTGGCGGCTGCTGGTCATCTTCGTCGCGGTCCTCGCCGTCCTGTGGGTCATGCTGAAGCTCGAAATCCTGGTTGTCCCGGTGGCTTTGGCGACGATCATCGCGGCGCTGCTGCTGCCCGTCGTCGACTTCCTGGACAAGCGAGGGGCACCGCGCGGTGGCGCTGTCGCACTCGTACTGCTCACCAGCATCGCGTTGTTCGGGGCGCTGCTGGCGTTCGTCGTCACCCAGTTCGTCGAGGGCGCGCCCGCGCTCGTCGGGCAGGTCTCCACCAGCATCGAGGGCGTCGGCAAATGGCTGACCGACGGTCCGCTGCAGGTCAGCGATCAGCAGATCAACCAGGCCCGCGACACGGCGATCAACGCGCTGCAGAGCAACCAGGAGAAACTGACCAGTGGCGCGCTGTCGACAGCGGGCACCCTGACCGAGATCATCACCGGCGCCCTGCTGGTGTTCTTCACGCTGATCTTCCTGCTGCACGGTGGTCGCAACATCTTCGGGTTCGTCACCTTGGTCTTCCCCAGCCACGTGCGCGACCGGGTCCGCGACGCCGGCCGCGCCGGATTCCGTTCGCTGATCGGTTATGTGCGCGCGACGTTCCTCGTGGCGGCCGTCGACGCGATCGGCATCGGTGTCGGCCTCGCGATCATGGGTGTGCCACTGGCGCTTCCGCTCGCCTCGTTGGTGTTCATGGGTGCGTTCGTCCCGCTGGTCGGTGCTCTGGTGACCGGATTCCTCGCCGTCGTCGTGGCTCTGATCGCGAAGGGCTGGGTCTTCGCGCTCATCACTCTGGGGCTGATCATCGCGGTGCAGCAGTTGGAAGGTCACGTCCTGCAACCGCTCGTAATGGGGCGCGCCGTCGCGATCCACCCGCTGGCGATCGTGCTCGCGATCGCCGGCGGCGGCGTGATGGCCGGGATCGTCGGCGCGCTCCTCGCCGTTCCCGCGCTGGCGTTCCTCAACAGCGCGATCCGGGTCCTGACCGCCGACGACCCGGTCGCGGAGGAAGCGGCGTTGGAGGCCGACGACGAAGGGTTGATCAGCGCCGAACCCGACGACGTCGACACGAAGAAGGGCTGACTCTGACATGAGCGAACTCAGATCCAACAGCGCCGCCCACGCCGCCGAACTCGACCTCGACCACGAGGCTGTGCCCGGAGACCAACGCGTCGAGGGTGACCCACAGACCGGCGCGGTGGAGCTGACCAACTTCTACGGCGTCGAGGTCGGCGTCTGGGAGATGACGCCGGGTGTCGCAACCGACGTCGAGGTCGACGAGGTATTCATCGTGCTGGCGGGTTCGGCGACCGTCGAGTTCGGCGACGGCAGCCCGACACTGACGGTCGGACCCGGCGACGTCGTCCGTCTGGCTGCGGGCGCCGAGACGACGTGGACCGTCACCGAAACCCTGCGCAAGATCTACCTGACCCAGGCCTGACGCGGTCTCGCGAGGCTAGACCTTTGGTCAGACTCCTCAACGCGGCTCGTCCCTCGCCGCTTGATCGTCGTCCGACTAGATGCGGCCTTCGCGGCGCAGCAGGTCCTGCGCGCTGAGCCCACCGCCGCCGCGCCGTGGCGTGTCGTCGTCAGGCCGGGTGTTGAGCTTCTCCGTCGCCGTCTCGGCATCCGGCTTGCGCTGCGCCGGGATAGCCCGGGTCGCCGCGTCGTCGGAATCGTCGCCGGCGGTGTCAGCGTCGGGCATCGCCCGGGTCGGTTCCGCTGACGGCCGCATGGGCTGCGGGCCGGCCTGACCGGCGCCGGACGCGGTGTTCCCGCGCAGGTCTCCGAGCCAGGACTCGATCTCGCGCTCGTCGCGAGGGGCCGGCGCCTCGGGTTTGTCGGGACGCGCTGCCCGCTGCGCCGCTGCGGCGGCACCGCTGACAGCGTTGCGCACGACGTTCTTGGCGACGGACAACCGCGTCGTCTGCGGCTCGTCGGCCGGGGGAGCTGGCACCTGGGGCGGGGCTGCCTGTGGACGCGGCGGAGCGGCCGGGATGCGAGTGGTGCCTGCGCCCGACGGATCTCCGGCAGGCCTGGGCGGCATCGGGGGCCGCGGACCGGCGGGTGGCCGGCCGGGCCCTGGGCGGCCGGGGCCGGGATGCCCGGGATCGTGTGGCGGCAGTGCCCGCGCGGGCACCATCGCCGGGGGACCGCCCGCACCGACCAGCGCCTCGGCGGGCTCGTCACGCTCGTCCCGCACCTGCGGACGTTTGCGCTCGTCGGGCAGCTCGGTCTCGCCGAGACCCAACTTCTCCTGGACGCGCTTCATCCAGCGCGGCGCCCACCAGCAGTCGTCGCCGAGCAGCTTCATGATCGCGGGGACCAGGAACATCCGGATGATCGTCGCGTCCAGCAGCAGTGCGATGAGCAGGCCGAACGCGAGGTACTTCATCATCACCAGGTCGGAGAACACGAACGCACCGGCGACCACCGCGAGAACCAGGGCCGCGCCGGTGATCAGGCGGCCCGTCGTCGCGGTGCCGATGCGGATCGCCTCGGCGGTCGACAGTCCGCGCTCCCTGGCCTCGACCATGCGGGAGACGAGGAACACCTCGTAGTCGGTGGACAGACCCCAGATCACCGCGATGATCAGGCCGATCATCGGCGCCATCAGCGGCTGCGGGGTGTAGTTCATCAGCCCGGATCCGTGCCCGTCGACGAACATCCACGTCAGGATGCCCATCGTCGAGCCGAGCGTCAGCGCGCTCATCAGCGCCGCCTTGATCGGTAGCACGATCGAGCCGAACGCCAGGAACATCAGGATCGTCGTCGTGACGATCAGCACGATCCCCATCAGAGGCAGCCTGTCGAACAGGCTGTGGATGCTGTCCTGCTCCAGAGCGGGCGTGCCGCCGACGGAGATGTCGAGCCCGCGGGGAGGTTGGATTGCGCGGAGCTCGTCGATCTTCTGGGAGGCATCGTTGCGGCTGACCAGGCCGTTCTGGATGACCCGGATAGACGGGTCCTTCGAACCGCCCTCCTGAACTGAGCGTTCCTGCCACATCTTGGACGGATCGTTGTCCGGGTCGATGAACCCGCCGATCGTCATCGCCTTGGCACGGACCTCCGCGAGCTGCTGATCGGTGACGGGCTCGCCGTCCTGGCGTTCGATCACCATGGTCAGCGGTTCGGTGCGGAATCCGGGGAAGCTGCGGTCGAAGTCCTCCTGCGCCTGGCGCACACCGTTGTCAGGCGGCAGATACTTCTCGCTGATACCGCCGAGGGCAAGCTGGCCCAGCGGGATGATCAGCAGGATCATGATGATCAGAATGGGCGCGGCGAACGCGATCGGCCGCTTCATCACGACGTTGACGAGCTTGCCCCAGAAGCCCTTCTCGACCTCGGCGCGCGTCTTCGTCTTCTGCGTCTTCTCGGCCAGCCACTCGACCCACCAGACGATCGGTTTGCGAGCGAGCGGGACATAACGGGCCAGAGCGAGACCACCGGCGACGACGGCGACGAAGATGATGACACCGAGCATCACCCAGTACAGGCCGCCGCCGAGGCTGTCCTTATTGGACATGACGAAATAGGTCAGCCAGCCCAGCATGCCGACGTAGCCGAGCGTCAGGCCGATCAAGGTCAGGGGCAGGCCCTGCTCTCCGGAGTACTTGATGCGTTTGCGCGCCAGATGTCCGAGGGCAAAGCCGGCCGGCGGGACCAGCAGGCCGGCGGGGATGGACGCGATCGCCAGCGTGTTGGTTTTCGTGTTGGCGGGATCCGAGGTGACGTCGGAGTTGATGAACTTCAGCAGCCAGCGCACACCGAGCGCGTCGACGCGGGGGCCGAGGATGCCCAGGGCCGCGGGCAGCACGGTGATCGACAGGATCGCCGCGAGCATGACCGACGCGATGATCGCGTAGGTGATCGACTTCAGGAAGCCCTGCGGGAACAGCAGCAGCGGCACCGAGGACGCCACGAGGATGACGGCGGAGAACATGACGGTGCGGCCGGACGTCATCACGGCGCGGCGCACCGCGGCCTCGGTGTCGTACCCCTCGGCGAGCTCCTCGCGGAAACGGCTCACCATGAA
The DNA here is from genome assembly GCF_029623955.1 of Mycobacterium sp. 236(2023). Classification (GTDB taxonomy): domain Bacteria; phylum Actinomycetota; class Actinomycetes; order Mycobacteriales; family Mycobacteriaceae; genus Mycobacterium. The sequence goes on from NZ_JARSBP010000001.1 coordinate 61,387, forward strand.
CAGGCCGTAGTCGATCGCGATGCCGAGGCCCATCAGCGTGACGACGGGTTGAGCGAAGAAGTGCACGGGCATGAACTCGGCGAACACCCGCATGATGCCGAGCGCGCCGGCGATGGTCAGACCGCCGATGATGCCGGGCAGGGCCGCGGCGATGACACCGCCGAAGACGAAGAACAACACGACGCAGACCAGCGGGATGGCCGCCACCTCGGCCCGCTTCTGGTCCTCGCCGATGGTGCCGGTCAGCTCACTGGCCAGCGGCTGCAGCCCGGCCAACTGGATGCGGCCGTCGTTGACCTCGGACAGTTGAGGTTCGATGGCCTGGTAGTTCTTGAGGATCGCGTCGTCGTCATCGCCCTTGAGCGGGATGCTGATGAACGTCTTGGACAGGTCCTCGGTCTTCATCTGCTGCACGGTTTCGGCCGCGGCGTCCGGCGCCCGCAGCCAGCCGACCCAGCTGACGATCTGGTCCTCGTGGTCGGCGACGAGATCGTTCAGCTCGCCGGTGACCTTCTCCATCCACTCCGGGTTGTCGACCTTCTCGCCGTCGGGCGGCGTGAGGATCGCCACCACGTGGCTCGTGCGATCACGGCCGTAGGCCTCGTCGGACACCAGCGACGCATGGACGGACTGGCTGCCTTCGTCATAGAAACCGCTCTGGGTGACGTGCTGTCCCAGGCTCATGCCGTAGACGCCGCCGCCCAGGCACAGTGCGACCATGACACCGATCACTATGTATCGGTACTGGTACACCGTTCGACCCCACCAGGCGAACACGTTGGGCTCCTTAAGCTTTAGTTTTTCTAGACGCGCGAGTTCAGGAGCGACGACAGCGGCCGGAACGGCTGCAGCCAAGCACCCTGCTCGGGTAGCGAATCGAGTCCGATCCGCGGTAACGGTTCCCGGAAGACGCCTGCGATGTCCTCCAGATCGACGAACTCCAAGGTATCCGACGCTAACGCCCAACTGGCATGTTCGCGAAATCCGAGCACCTGGACCCCGACGCCGGTTCTGGCGATGTCTTCCAGGGGCACTTTGAACGCCTGGCCGTCGGCGGAGGCGACGATCAGACCGGCCAGTCCCTGGCTCTCGCGCAGGGCGATGTGGTCCAGCATGTCGCTGTCGACGTCACTGTCTTCGTCCACCTTGGGTTTGGCGAACACCGCGAAGCCAACGTTACGCAATGCCTCGACCCAGGGCCGCACGACGTCCGCGCTGCCCGGGGCGATGTTGGTGAAGACGGTGGCCTCGGGTTCGAGCGCCACCGGGCGGCCGGATCCGGCATATTCGGCGGACAGGTCGGCGGTCCGGGAGAGCAGCCAGCGGCCCAGCGCGTCGAAACGGGGCCGGTGGGCGGCGGTCGGACGGCCACCCAGGATCGATCCGAGCCCCATGTCGAGGTTGGGTGCGTCCCAGACGAGAAGGACCCGGCCGGCCCGCGGCGCGGTGTCGGCGCCGAGCTCTGCGTACGTGACCACCTCGGATGTGGCGTCGACGCCGGGCATGTTGTCGGTGACGCTCATGGCGTTCTCTCCCAGAGCAGCTCGGTCACGATGGGACCTGCGAGCGCTTTGCGCTCGTACTTGGTGACGGGCCGGTCCGCCGATATCAGGAGACGATCAGAGACGGCGACACGGCGCAGGCGCGGCTCGGCGTCGCCGACCTCGGCGATGTGCTCGGCGTATCCCATGTGATCGGTGGCCGCGTGCAGCACGCCGCCGGGGCGCAGCCGGTCAGCGATCAGGGCCACGGTGTCGGGCTGCAGCAGCCGGCGCTTGTGGTGGCGCGCCTTGGGCCAAGGGTCGGGGAAGAAGACGCGGACGCCGGTCAGCGAGTCGGGCCCGAACATCGAGGTGAGGACGTCGACACCGTCGCCGCGGATCAGCCGGATGTTCGAGGTGCCCTCCCGGTCCATCGCACTGAGCAGCTGGGCCAGCCCACGCCGGTAGACCTCGACGGCGACGACGTCGATGTCGGGTTCGGCCTGCGCCATTGCCAGGGTCGAGGTGCCCGTGCCGCAGCCGATCTCCAGGACGACGGGGGCGTGGCGGCCGAACCAGGCGTCGGTGTCGAGCAGGCCTGCCGGGGCGTCGCCGTCGCGGGCCTGTAGGCCGAGTTCGGGCCAAAGCCGATCCCAGGTGGCCTGCTGGCTGTCCGAGATGGTGGAACGACGGGCGCGGAAGCTGGTGACGCGGCGGTGGAAGTGCGGGGATTCCGGCGTCGCGGAAGCGGCGACCTCGGAACCCGTCGATTGCATCCGTCCATGGTCGCTTATCAAGACCGCGCTCCCCGCATCGTGTTACAGATTGATACCCAACAGTTGCCTTCTCCTGGTACAGGGGGGTACCCACGCCGTCAAGCGGCAAAAGTGGTGTCGTCGCCCCGCCGCAACCGGTGCCACGATTCTGTGGGGGGCGGACGTCAAGGCCGCCTCGGGGACCGGGGGCCACAGTGTTTTCTTTGTCGTCTATGCCGCTGTCGTCGTCAGCTCGGCCGACGTTGGCCGACGCCGTCGGCCGGTACGCCGCGCACACCGGCAACCCGCGGGTACGCGCGGTAGAGGCGCGGCTTCGCGCACCGCGGTCGGTGGCCGTCCTCGGTCGGTCGGGGGTCGGCTGCACAGCCGTGGCCCGAGGGCTGGCCGGATCCGGCGTGCGAATTGTCACGAGCGGCGCCGACGTGCACGTTCTTGTCGTCGCCGAGGCGCTCAAGGCTGAGGACCAGCGGGATCTCGGCGCCGGGCCGACCGTCATCGTCCTCAACAAGGCGGACCTGTCCGGCCGGGTCCCCGGTGGACCGCTCGCGGAAGCCGGGCGGATCGCGGGCCGGATCGCCGCCGCGTCCGGTTGTCCCGTCGTTCCCACGATCGCTCACCTCGCTGCGGTCGACGTCGACGAGGAGATGGCTGCGGCACTGCGCACGTTGGCGGTGACACCTGCCGACATGACGTCGGTCGATGCGTTCGTGGCCGCGCCGCACGTGGTGCCCGGCCCCGTTCGACGCCGTCTGCTCGAGCGACTCGACCGGTTCGGCATTGCGCACGCGGTTCTTGCCGTCGCCGACGGTGCGGACGGCGCGCAGGTGGCCGCGCGGTTGCGGGCACTCAGCCAGGTGGACGCCGCCGTGGCCCGGATTGGCGAATTCGATGCCGAGGTGGAGTACCGCCGCGGCTGCTCGGCGCTGGCGGGGCTGCGACGGGTCGCCGCGGAGACGCGCGACGACGAGCTGGCCTCGTTCCTGGTTTCCGACCAGGTCGTGTCGGCGGTGATGACGTCCGCCGCGAACGTCATGGAGGCGGCGGGTGTGCGTGTCGACCTCGGTGACGGTCTTCGCAGTGCGGTGCGGTGGCGCCACTACGCGGACGGGCCTCTGAATGCACTGCACCGCCGGTGCGCCGCCGACATCTCGCGCGGTCTGCTGAGGTCGCAGCAGTGACGGCGCCGGAGGTGGTGGTGGTGGCCGGCCCACCTCGGGCGGGGGTGTCGGCGATGGTGAGCGAGTTGAGCCGCAGGCTCCCGTCGTACCGGTTCGCCGAGCGCACGGAGTTGTCGTCGGACGACAGTCCCGCAGCAGTCGTGTTCGTCGTCTCTGCGGTTGCCCCGCTCACCGAATCGGATTGTGCACTGCCCGAGTTCGCCGCCGACATCGACGTGGTGGTCGCCGTCGTCGCGAAGATCGACGACCACCGCGACTGGCAGGCCGTCCTTTCCGTCAACCGCGCAGCGCTGGGCAGGCCCGTGCCGTGGGTCGGTGCGGCGGCGGCACCCAGGCTGGGTGAACCGATCATGGACGAATTGGTCGGCGTGCTGGACTCGGCGCTCGGCGACGCCACCGTTCGGGCTCGAAATACGTTGCTGGCGAACGACTTCCGAGTTGCTCAGCTTCGAAACCAGCGGGAGCGCCTGATGCGAAGCAGGCGGCTGGCGGCCGCGGAACGTGCGCGCACGTTGCGCGGCGCGGTCCAGCAGGTCCGGCTTGATCTGACGCACACCGTGCGGAGGCGGTGCGCCGCGCTGCGCACCGAGTTGGTCGAGAAGGCGGCGGCGGTCGACAGGGGTGAGGTGGGGTCCTTCCCTCGGTACGTTCGCCAGCGCTGCCGCGACGTGCTGGCCGACGTCGACGCCGACATTTCCGCACATGCCGGCGCGACGGCGGCTGCCCCGCCACCGGATCTCGAACCGGCAGATCCGCCGCTGACACCGCGCCGGCTGGAGAACCGACTGATGGCCGTGCTCGGCGCGGGGTTCGGCTTCGGTGTCGCCTTGGTGGTGACGCGCGTCGTCGCGGGACTCGCGCCCGGGCTCGCGCTCGCGGGACTGGCCGTCGGCGGAGGTGTCGGGCTGGCGACGTCGGTGTGGGTGATCCGGGCGCGCACACTTCTTCACGTCCGGACACTGCTTCAGGCGTGGGCGGCCGAGGTGGCTGCCGCGGCGCGGGCCGCCGCCGAGGAACGGGTGGCGACGCGCATGCTGGCCGCCGAGACCTCGATGGCCTTGGCGAGCGCCACTGCGGGGGCGGGCGAGGACGAGGAATTCGGTGATCAGATCGCGGCGATCGAGGCCAAAATTCGGCAGCTCACGCGCTCGGAGGAGGCTTCTGGGTTGTTACCGATCGGTAGATCACCCGGTTACCGCCATCTGAATCGTTCCTGTGAGTGATTGGACATACTCCTGATTTACCGCGGGTATCTCACCCGCGTTAACCTCAATACACAGTGACGGCCGTGGCTGCCATCTGGTTTGAGTCCTGGGGGCCTCAATCCTGGCGCCGCCCGCGTTCTGGCAGACCTTTCGCAGCAAGATGCAGGGAGACAACACAGCATGACCGCAGCGACCATTCCGGGACTGGATTCCGCACCGACAAAGCACGAGGGGCTGCTGGCGTGGGTCCGCGAAGTTGCCGAGCTGACGCAGCCGGACCGCGTGGCTTGGGCTGACGGCTCCCAGGAGGAATACGAGCGCCTCGCCCAGCAGCTCGTCGACGCGGGCACCTTCCAGAAGCTCAACAACGAGAAGCAGCCGAACTCGTTCCTGGCGCTCTCCGATCCCTCCGACGTCGCGCGCGTCGAGTCGCGCACCTACATCTGCTCGCAGCGCGAGATCGACGCGGGGCCCACCAACAACTGGATGGACCCGGCCGAGATGCGCGGCATCATGACCGACCTCTACCGCGGCTCGATGCGCGGACGCACCCTGTGGGTGGTGCCGTTCTGCATGGGCCCGCTGGACGCCGAGGATCCGAAGCTGGGCGTCGAGCTCACCGACTCGGAGTACGTGGTCGTGTCGATGCGCACGATGACCCGGATGGGTCAGGCGGCGCTGGAGAAGATCGGCGACGACGGCTTCTTCGTCAAGGCGCTGCACTCCCTCGGTGCGCCGCTGGAAGACGGTGAGAAGGACGTGCCGTGGCCCTGCAACGACACGAAGTACATCACCCACTTCCCCGAGACCCGGGAGATCTGGAGCTACGGCTCCGGCTACGGCGGCAACGCGCTGCTGGGCAAGAAGTGCTACTCGCTGCGCATCGCGTCGGCGATGGCCCACGACGAGGGCTGGCTCGCCGAGCACATGCTGATCGTCAAGCTGATCTCCCCGGAGAACAAGGCCTACTTCGTCGCCGCGGCGTTCCCCTCGGCGTGCGGTAAGACCAACCTCGCCATGCTGCAGCCCACGATTCCGGGCTGGCGCGCCGAGACCGTCGGCGACGACATCGCGTGGATGCGCTTCGGCAAGGACGGCCGGCTGTACGCCGTCAACCCCGAGTTCGGCTTCTTCGGTGTCGCGCCCGGCACCAACTGGGATTCCAACCCCAACGCGATGAAGACGATCGCCGCCGGCAACACCGTCTTCACCAACGTCGCCAAGACCGACGACGGCGATGTGTGGTGGGAGGGCCTGGAGGGCGAGCCCGATCACCTGATCGACTGGAAGGGCAACGACTGGGTTCTCCGCGAGACGGAAACCAAAGCCGCGCACCCGAATTCGCGCTACTGCACCCCGATCTCGCAGTGCCCGACGCTGGCGCCGGAGTGGGACGACCCGCAGGGTGTGCCGATCTCGGCGATCCTGTTCGGCGGCCGTCGCAAGACCACCGTCCCGCTGATCACCGAGGCCCGCGACTGGCAGCACGGTGTCTTCATCGGCGCCACGCTCGGTTCCGAGCAGACCGCCGCCGCCGAGGGCAAGGTCGGCACCGTGCGCCGCGACCCGATGGCCATGCTGCCGTTCCTGGGCTACAACGTCGGTGACTACTTCCAGCACTGGATCAACATCGGCAAGCAGGCCGACGAGTCGAAGCTGCCGAAGGTGTTCTTCGTCAACTGGTTCCGCCGCGGCGAGGACGGCCGCTTCCTGTGGCCCGGCTTCGGCGAGAACAGCCGCGTGCTGAAGTGGGCCATCGAGCGCATCGAGCACACCGCCGAAGGTAAGAGCACCCCGATCGGCATCGTGCCGACCGCTGCCGACCTGGATCTGTCCGGGCTCGACGTGGATCCGGCTGACGTCGACGAGGCGCTGAAGGTCAACGCCGACGAGTGGCGTGCTGAACTGCCTCTGATCGAGGAGTGGTTCGAGTTCGTCGGCGAGAAGCTGCCGACGGGCATCAAGGACGAGTTCGACGCCTTGAAGACCCGCCTCGCCGAAGAGGCCTAGCCGTTCACACCGCGAGCGCGCGAGTCTGCACACTGACACGCCGCTCGCGTTGTGCATTCTGGGCACGCTCGTCGGCGGCGACAGCGCGCACCCAGCCACCTCTTGACAGGTGTCAAGTTTAGGCTTGTAGAGTCTTCGCATGCAGATCCGTGACACCGCCGTCGCCAGCCCCGACAAGCCCGCCATCGTCATGTATCCGTCGGGAACGGTGGTGACATTCGGCGAGCTCGAGGCCAGGGCGAACCGCCTCGCGCATCTGTTCCGCAGGGCCGGGCTCGTCGAAGGCGATGCCGTCGCGATCCTGATGGAGAACAACGAGCACATGCACGCGGTCATGTGGGCCGCGCGCCGCTGCGGTCTGTACTACGTGCCCATCAACACGCACCTGACCGCCGCCGAGGCGGCCTACATCGTCGACAACAGCAGCGCCAAGGCGATCGTCGGATCTGGCAAGCTCACAGACACTCTCGCCGGGCTCGCCGCGGAACTGCCCAACGGGCTTCCGCCGGTTCTCCTCATCGCCGACGGGACTCTCGACGGATGGCAGAGCTACCCCGAATGTGTTGCGGATCAACCGGATACGCCCATCGACGACGAGATCGAGGGTGACCTGCTGCAGTACTCCTCGGGTACGACGGGCCGTCCCAAAGGCATCAAACGTGCACTGACACATCAGAAGCCGGCCGAGGTGCCCGGTCTGATGGCCGCGCTGGTGTCGTTCTGGATGCACCCGGAGGCCGTCTATCTGAGCCCCGCCCCGCTGTATCACACGGCGCCGTCGGTGTGGTCGATGCAGACCCAGGCCGGCGGAATCACGACGGTGGTGATGGAGAAGTTCGACGCCGAGGGTGCGCTCGACGCGATCGCCAAACACCGTGTCACACATGGTCAGTTCGTGCCGGTCATGTTCACCCGCATGCTCAAGCTCCCGGAAGACGTCCGCACCTCCTACGACGTGTCGAGCCTGGAGCGCGTCATGCACGCCGCCGCCCCGTGTCCCGTCGAGATCAAGAAGCAGATGATCGACTGGTGGGGCCCCATCGTCGACGAGTACTACGCCTCCTCCGAGGCACACGGCTCGACGCTGATCACCGCCGACGAGTGGCTGGCCCACCCCGGTTCGGTGGGGCGCCCGCTGGCCGGTGCCCTGCACATCGTCGGCGAGGACGGCAACGAACTGCCCCCCGGCGAGGCCGGCGAGATCTACTTCGAGGGCGGCTTCGACTTCGAGTACCTCAACGATCCCGACAAGACCGCCAAGTCCCGCAGCACCCACGGGTGGAAGACCGTCGGCGACATCGGCTACGTCGACGAGGAGGGTTACCTCTACCTCACCGACCGCAGGCACCACATGATCATCTCGGGCGGGGTGAACATCTACCCGCAGGAAGCCGAGAACATGCTCGTCACGCATCCGTTGGTGATGGACGCCGCGGTGTTCGGTGTGCCCGACGACGAGATGGGTCAGCGGGTGAAAGGTGTTGTCCAGACGGTCGACCCCGCCGACGCCACCCCGGAGTTCGGTGAGGAACTGATCGCGTGGCTGCGAGACCGGCTGGCGCACTACAAGTGCCCGCGGTCCATCTCGTTCGAGGCGCAACTGCCGCGCACCGACACGGGCAAGCTGTACAAGCAGGAGCTGATAAACAAGTACTCGTGAACGAGCTGGCCGGGGGAGTGCGGGTCGCCGTCGGGACACCGTCGGACGACGCATCCTTCACGCTGACCGAGGACGTCACCGACGATCCCCGCGCCGTCACCGTCACCTCGGTGCCCGACGCGCTTGCCGAGCTCACCGAGCGCTGCCGACGCTGGCCGCAGGCCGCGGCCGTCTGCGACGACGTCCTGCGCGCCGTCGACGTCAAGGGTTCGACGTTCGCGGGCGTCGTCACCGAATCGCTGGCCTACTCGACGCTTCAATCCGGTACCGAGTTCGCCGGCTGGCTGGCCGGCCGTGGACCGGCCGTCGTACCCGTCGTCCCGAATCCCGTTGTGGCAGAACGCGACGGAGACCGTCTCACGGTTCGCTTCAACCGGGCCGCGCGGCACAATGCGTTCTCGACCGACGCCCGCGCGGCGCTGCTGGAGGCCCTCGAGGTCGCCCGGTTGGACCCGTCGGTCACCGAAGTCGTCGTGGCGGGCAACGGCCCGTCGTTCTGCAGCGGCGGCGATCTGGCCGAGTTCGGCACGTTCGCAGACCCGGCCAGCGCGCACATCGCCCGGACCCGCCACAGTCCTGCTCTCGTGCTCGACGAGATCACCGCCCGGCTGGGCCGCGCCTGCCGCGCCGAGATCCACGGCCAGGTGCAGGGCAGCGGACTGGAGATGGCGGCCTACTGCGGTTGGGTGCGATGCCGTCCCGACGCGGTCCTCGGGCTACCGGAGCTCGCGCTCGGGCTGATACCGGGTGCTGGCGGGACGGTCAGCATCACCCGCCGCATCGGCCGTTGGCGCACTGCCTATCTCGTGTTGTCCGGCCGCTCGATCGACGCCGAGACCGCGCTGCGGTGGGGCCTGGTCGACGAGATCGGCTGATTGTCAGCGCTGCCGGGCAGGACGGATGATCAGCTCGTTGACGTCGACATCCGCGGGTTCGTTGATCGCATAGGAGATTCCGCGTGCGATCGCATCCGGCGAGATCGCGTCGGCCCGGTAGTCCTTCATCGCCGCGACCGCCGTCGGATCCGAGATCGTCTCGGCCAGTTCGGATTCGACGACTCCCGGGGACACCGTCGTCACGCGGATCGACGGGTCCGACTCCATCCGCAGCCCTTCGGTGATCGCCCAGGCGGCGTACTTGCTCGCGCAGTAGACCGCGCCCGTGGGCACCACCTCGTGCGCGCCGATCGACGCCACCGTGATGAAGTGGCCGCCGCCCTGGTGCTGGAAAACCGGGAGTGTGGCGGCGATGCCGTTGAGCAGCCCGCGCACGTTGACGTCGATCATCCGGTCCCACTCGTCGACCAGCAGAGCGTCGAGGCGTGACAGCGGCATCACGCCCGCGTTGTTGACGATGACGTCCACCCTGCCGTGCGCGGTGACCACGGCATCGACGAAGGCGGCGACATCCGCGCGGTCGGTCACGTCGAGACGCCGGGTCTGGATGCTGCCGCCCGCCTTCCCGACCCGGCCGGCGAGTTCCTGGAGGCGGTCCTCGCGGCGCGCGCCCGCGACGACGTGATGGCCGTCGGAGGCGAGTCGCTCGGCAACCGCCTCTCCGATTCCGCTGCTGGCTCCGGTGACGATGATGATCTTCGATTCACTCATGACCCCAGCCTGGGTGCCGGTGCGACGGACAACCAGGGTGCGATGCACCCTGTCAGCCCGGGAATGCCCGCCTACTGTGGATGGATGGCCGAACTCGGTGAGTACCTGAAGAGCCGGCGCGCGCTGCTGAGCCCGGCCGACGTCGGGCTGACGAGCACCGGGGTGCGCCGCGTGCCCGGCCTGCGGAGGGAAGAGGTGGCGCTACTCGCCGGGGTCAGCGTCGACTACTACGGGCGTCTGGAGCAGGGCCGCGAGCGGTCACCGTCGGTGCAGGTCCTCGAATCGCTCGCCGCGGCGCTGCGCCTCGACGACGACGGCCGCAGCCACCTTTTCGGGCTGGCGGGGCACACCCCGCGGGAGCCGCGGCAGCGGGTGCCCGACCGCGTCGATCCGGGCCTGCTGCGATTGATGGATGCGTGGCCCGACAATCCGGCGCTGGTCTACAACCGCGCGTACGACATCCTCGCCGCCAACCCGTTGGCCGCTGCGCTGTTCGGGGAGCTCGGCGCCGTGGGAAACCTGATGCTGCTGGTCTTCACCGATGCGCGCGCCCGAGATTTCTACGCCGACTGGGATGTCGTGGCGGCGGATTCCGTCGCGGGTTTCCGGATGGCGTACGGCGCCGCGCCCGACGACCCACGTGCCCGCGCCGTGCTGGGTGAGCTGCTTGCCGTCGACGAGTTCCGCGCCCTGTGGGAGCGGCGGGATGCCCGACGAAAATGCTTGGCGCGAAAGACGTTCCGTCACGGCGAGGTCGGTACGCTGACGCTGAACATGCAGACGTTCGACGTTCGGTCCGCACCCGGTCAGGAACTCATCGTCTACGACGCCGACCCGGGCACGCCGAGCGCCGACGCGCTGAAGTTACTGGGCAGTGTGGCCGCGACCAGCGGTCAGCCGGAACGCTTCAACGTCACCCGGTAGGTGTACTGCTCCGGCAGGAACTGGCTGACGGCCAGTTCGACCGGGTGGCCGCCCTCGTCGGAGTAGAGCCGATCCACGCGCAGCATCGGGTGACCGGTGGCGCAGCCCACCGCCGCGGCGGCGGCGTCATCTGCCCCGACAACCGTGATCGACTGTGCCGCTTCGGCGATCGGCCGCTCCAGATGCGGTTCCAGCAGTCCGATGACGGTGTGGGTACTGACGGCGCCGGTCATCAGAGACGGCGACGTCAGTACCGGCGCGGCGACCGCAGGCGGAAGGTGAAGCACGGTGTGCCCGAACGCGACACCGTCGTGCACCCGCCGGAACTCCACGGTGTAGACGACATCGCCGTCGAGGCGCAGCCGGCTGGCGGCCTCGATGTCGACTCGACGGCCCAACCCGCTCAGGACTTCCATCGTGGTGTCGTCGGACAGGCTCATCAGGTCTTCGATCGAGCCGAGTTGGCGCAGGTACCGCCGGCCGGGTTCGCCCGCGTAACTGCCACGCCCGGGAACCCGGTAGACCGCGCCCTCGGCGACGAGATCCTGGAATGCGCGTCGCACGGTCTGGCGGGACAACCCGTGGCGGGCCACCAGTTCCGACTCGGTGGGAAGCCGGGTCCCGTCCGGATACCGGCCGGCGGCGATCTCGTCGCGAAGCCGTTCGCGCAGAACCTGATACGCGGGCGGCATCAGATTCCGCCCCGGGCCACCAGCTGTCCGGCGATGACGTTGCGCTGGATCTCATTGGTGCCCTCGCCGACGATCATCAGCGGGGCGTCACGGAAGTAGCGCTCCACGTCGTACTCGGTCGAGTAGCCGTATCCGCCGTGGATCCGCACGGCATTCAACGCGATCTCCATGGCCACCTCGGAGGCGAAGAGTTTGGCCATCCCCGCCTCCATGTCGGCGCGCTCTCCGCTGTCGTACCGGTCGGCCGCGTGCAGCGTGAGTTGGCGCGCGGCAGTCAGTTTCGTCGCCATGTCGGCCAGGTAGTGGCCGACAGCCTGATGTTTCCAGATCGGTTGCCCGAAGCTCTCCCGATCCTGGGCGTAGGCCAGCGCATCCTCCAGCGCTGCCGATGCGACCCCGAGCGCTCGTGAGGCCACCTGAATACGGCCTGTCTCAAGGCCTTTCATCATCTGCGAGAAACCCTTGCCCGGTGCGTCGCCGAGAATCGCGGAGGCCGGTACCCGGCACTGGTCGAAGGACAGCTCGCACGACTCAACTCCCTTGTAGCCGAGCTTGGGCAGGTCGCGGGACACGGTCAGCCCGTCGGCCGGATTCTCGACGAGCACCACGGATATGCCGCTGTGCCGCGGTGTGGCGTCGGGATCGGTCTTGCACAGCAGCGCGATCAGACCCGACCGGCGGGCATTGGAGATCCACGTCTTGGCACCGCTGATCACGAGATCCTCGCCGGTGCGCCGGGCGATCGTGCCCATCGCCTGAAGGTCGGATCCGCCACCGGGTTCGGTCAGCGCCATCGTGGCGCGCAGTTCACCGGTCGCCATGGCGGGTAGATAGCGCTGTTTCTGGTCCTCGGTACCGAACAGCGCCAGAAGTTTCGCCACCACGGTGTGCCCGCCCATCGCACCCGCCAGGCTCATCCAGCCACGTGCGAGTTCCTGGGTGACCAGGACATAGCAGCGGGTGGAGACCGGGGCGCCGCCGTACTCCTCGGGGATGGCGAGCCCGTAGATACCGATGCGCTTCATCTGGTCGATCCACGCCTCCGGGTAGGTGTTGGCGTGTTCGACCTCGCGGACGGAGGGTTTGACGTCGCGGTCCACGAACGTGCGCACCGTTTCGACCAGCATGGTTTCTTCGCTGCTCAACCCGTCGACCACCGTCTACCTCCTGCATATGTACGGCCATATTGACACGGCATCAGACCTGGTGCCAGCATGCCAGCCGTGACTTTGTACGGCCAAATCCCCGGCGGACCTCATTTCGACGACCTGCACGTGGGCCAGGTTTTCGATTCGGCGCCGTCGATGACGTTGACCGCCGGCGTCGCGGCGGCGCACCAGGCCATCATCGGCGACCGTATGCGGCTGCCGCTGGATGCCGAACTCTCCTACGCCGTGACCGGCGCCCCGGGGGCGCTGGCCCACCCCGCGCTGGTGTGCGACGTCGCGATCGGCCAGTCGACGCTGGTGACCCAACGCGTCAAGGCCAACCTGTTCTACCGCGGCCTGACCTTCCACCGGTATCCCGTCATCGGCGACACCCTCTACACCCGCACCGAAATCGTTGGCCTGAAACAGAATTCGGCCAAACCAGGGCGTTCCGCCACGGGTCTGGCGGCGCTGCGGATGACGACGATCGACGGCGTCGGACGGCTCGTGCTGGATTTCTTCCGTTGTGCGATGCTGCCGCTCAGCAGCGACGATGTGCAGACGGGTCACAACGACGACCTGTCGGGCATCGGCACCGGGACCGATGTCGTAGCGGATCCGATCGCCGACTGGAATGCGGATGCCTACCGAGCCCGTGTCCCGGCGCCGCATTTCGACACAGGGCTGGCAGGAACAGTGCTCCGCAGTACGGCCGACGTGGTGAGCAGTGCTCCTGAACTGGCCCGGTTGAGTTTGAACATCGCTGCCACCCACCATGATTCGCGACTGGCCGGCCGGCGACTGGTCTACGGCGGTCACACCATCGGCTTGGCGCTCGCCCAGGCGTCGCGTCTGCTGCCCAACCTCGTGACGGTGCTGGGCTGGGAGTCGTGCGACCACACCGGACCGGTGTACGAGAACGACACTCTCTACAGCGACCTGACCGTCGAGGGCGCAGACGTACTCGGTGAGGGACGCGGCGGCGTGGTCCGGCTGCGGTCTGTCGTGTTCGCCGCAGGCGAGGACGGTGACCGGCAGGTTCTGGACTGGAAGTTCTCCGCTCTCCTGTTCTGAACCGTTGTCACCCACAATGGGGTGATGAGTCCTGTGCGTGTCCCCGCCGCCGTGCTGGAGCATGCGCGGGCAACCACGCAGACCATCGCGGCCCTGTCCGGAGCGGACATCGACGCCGACGAGGCGATCGGTGGCCGCGCCGCGCTGCTCGGACTTTCGCCCGCAGGCCGCGTGTCCGCGGGCGGCGCCACCCGGCTGATGGATGGTCCGGACGGGTGGTGCGCGCTGACCCTGTCGCGGCCCGACGACGTCGGCGCGGTCCCGGCGCTGCTGGAACGCGACAGTGTCGACGGGGAACTGTGGCCCGCGATCGAGGGATGCGTCCGCGATCTCGGGGTGACCACGTTCGCAGAGCGCGCCCGCCTGCTCGGGCTTCCTGTCGGAGTCCTCGGTGAAAGCAACGCCGCGCCGATGACTGTGCAGACTTGCGCAGAGGCCGCACCGGAAGTGCCGATCGCAGGGTTGCTTGTCGCGGACCTGTCGTCGATGTGGGCAGGCCCGTTGTGTGCCAGGGTCCTCGCGGACGCCGGCGCGACGGTGGTCAAGGTGGAGAGCGCAGCCCGCCCGGACGGCACCCGGCGGGGGCCTGCCGCGTTCTTCGATTGGATCAGCACCGGAAAGCTCTCGTATTGCGTGGATTTCGACGATTCAGCCGCCGTGAGCAGGCTCCTCGCCGCGGCGGATGTGGTCATCGAGTCGTCGCGTCCTGCCGCGCTGCAGCGACGGGGGCTCGGCCCGTCGGACGTGCCGGCGCGGCGCGGCCGCATCTGGGTCCGGATCACCGGGCACGGTACCGACGGTGAGCGCGCCGACTGGGTAGCCTTCGGCGACGATGCCGCCGTGGCCGGGGGACTGGTCGCTGGAAGCGTCGACGCACCACAGTTCTGCGGGGACGCGATCGCCGACCCGTTGACGGGACTCCACGCAGCCCGCGCCGTGCTCGAATCCCGCGGCCGTGGGGGTGGTGAGTTGATCGAGGTGTCCATGTCGGCGGTGGCCGCGGAGTACGCACGACTCGACCGCCGCGCCGAAAGAGACTGCACCGCAACTCCAGTGATCGCTGCACCCGCCGCTCCTCTGGGCGCGGACAACGGACTCGTCGACCGGATGGTGTCCGAACGGCTGGTCGCATCATGCTGATCCGCCGTGCGGTCCTGATCGACGGCACCGCCACCGACATCCGCGTCGAGGACCAGATCGTCGACGTGGCAACAGGTCTCGAAGCCCGACCGGGTGAGGTGGAGTTCGACGCCGCAGGTGGCACGGTGCTGCCCGGACTCAACGACCATCACATCCACCTGCGCGCTACTGCGGCGGCGCTGGATTCTGTCCGTGTCGGGCCCGGCGAGGTCCGTGACAGGGAAGGCCTGGCACGGGTTCTCGCCGCGGCCGTCCGCGGCGGCGACGGGTGGATTCGTGGGGTCGCCTACCACGATTCGGCGGCGGGACCATTGGACCGCGACGTACTCGACGCCGTGGCGCCCGAGATGCCTGTGCGCATCCAGCACCGCAGCGGGGTGCAATGGGTGTTGAACACGCCCGGGCTGATCCGGGTCGGGCTCGCCGAGCACCCCACCGGAATCCTGCGAAGCTCAGATCCCAGCTGGACACTTCCGCCGAATGAACCCGAGCTCGCCGAGTTGAGCGCACAGCTGTGCCGATACGGTGTCACCGGAGTCACCGATGCCACACCGGATCTCGATGCCGGCGACATCACCGACCTGCAGGCTCAGATGCGACAGACGGTGCGCTGCCTCGCGCCGGGCAAGCGAATCCTGCATGACGACGAACTCGATCTCGATGCGTTGACGCGCTGGGTCCGCCACACGCATTCCGTCGGTGTGCCAGTGGCGCTGCACTGCGTCACAGCGGCGCAACTCGTCGTCGCGCTGGAGGCGTTCCGGGCTGTCGGGCGTCATCCTCTCGACCGCATCGAACATGCGGCCGTTGTTCCCGACGGGATGATCGCCGATCTCGCCGCGAGCCGGATCCCGGTGATTACGCAGCCCAATTTCGTTGCAGAGCGCGGAGATCAGTACCTCGCCGACGTCCCCGAGGCCGAACACCACGAACTGTGGCGGCTGGCCACATTACTGAATGCGGGCATTCCCGTCGCCCTGTCGACCGACGCACCGTTCGGCGACGCCGACCCGTGGGCGGCGATGCGGGCCGCGGTGCACCGCCGCACACCGTCGGGCACCGTGCTCGGTCCCGGTGAATGTGTCACGGCGGCAACGGCGTTGACGATGTTCCTGGGCAATCGACCGGGTCATCCGCACCGCGTCGAGGCCGGCGGCGCCGGCGACCTGTGCATTCTGGCCACGCCACCTGCCGAGGCACTCGCCGAGCTCGACGCCGCGGCGGTCACCGGAACCGTCATCGCCGGTGAACTCGTCTACGAACGTTAAGCCGGCGAGCTCGCCGCCTCGGGTGGGGAAGGCGCGAAGGCTGACCGCAGCAGCGCGCACTGGCTGTTGAAGAACGACAGCGACACATCGGCTTTCGGAGCCACCCCGTCGAACCCGTGGAACGCTCCGTCGACGACCATCACCTCGCACGGCACCCCGGCCTCACGAAGCCTCTCGGCGTAAGCGAGGTCCTCGTCGTGGAACAGGTCGAGCGTCCCGACCCCGACCCACGCAGGCGGAAGGCCCGCCAGGTCCGCGCGGCGCGCAGGGACGGCGACATCGGGCTCGGCATCGCCGAGGTAGGCCTGCCAGCCGTACTTGTTGCTCGCCTGGTTCCACAACCGATGGCCGGGGTTGTCGAGATCCGTGCGCTCGACCGTGCGGTCGTCGATCATCGGGTAGACGAGAAGCTGTGCTGCCACCGGGATCTCACCGCGGTCTCGGGCCAGCAGCGCCAGCGCGGCAGCCAGTCCGCCGCCCGCGCTCGCGCCGCCGATCGCAACCCGGGCCGGGTCGACCGCGGGTAGCGCGGCCAACCAGCTCAGCGCCGAGTAGCAGTCCTCGACCGGCGCCGGGTACGGATGTTCGGGTGCGAGGCGGTAGTTGACCGACACCACCGTCGCGCCGAGTTCGCGGGCGAACCGACCGCACAGCACGTCGTCCTGTGCGGCGTCGCCGATGAGGTACCCGCCGCCGTGGATCCACAGCAGCGCAGGCCCGGGCGTCTGCAACCCGGTGGGCCGGTACAGCCGCACGCTGACGCCTGACGGCAAGGTGAGAACCTCGACGCCCTCGGGCGCCTTACGCCACATCAACCGCGAGAACGCGCGGAAGAACGGAAGCGTCACAGGGGTGATGATCTGCTTGGGGACCACCCGCGCAGCGCGTCGCAGTTCAGGGTGGAAGTCGATGCTCGGCACCGCACCAGTATGCGTGGACGGCGAGGCCGCCCGTCAGCGAAGCAGCGGATCGCGTGGCAGGCCGAGAATCCGCTCGGCGATCGTGTTGCGGGTGATCTCCGAGGTCCCCCCGGCGATGGTCATCGCGCGGTTGCCGAGATAGCTGCGTGTCAGTTGCGGTGTCTGCTCGACCACCGCGGCCGTCCCCGCCAGCTCGAAGGCCAGCTCGGTCAGGTGCTGGCCGGACTCGGCGACCAGCAGCTTGGTGACGTTGCCTTCGGGTCCGGGTTCGGCGCCCGCGATGGCGCGGGTGGCGCGACGCAAGTTGAGCAGCCGCAGCGTGTGGATCTCGGCGATCACCTCACCCGCCCGCCGGACGTACATCGCCGCGGTGTCGGGGGAGTTGTCGAGCAGCCTGATCAGGTGGTCGGGCGTGGTGCCCATGGGTGCCCCGGAGCCGCCGCCGATGGAGATCCGCTCGTTGCCCAGCGTCGCGCGCGCCACGAGCCAGCCCTTGTTGACGTCGCCGACGACGTCGGAGTCCGGCACGAAGACGTCGTCGAAGAACACCTCGTTGAAGTGGGAGTCGCCGGTGATGCCGCGTAGCGGATTGACGGTCACCCCTTCGGCGTTCATGTCGACAGCCATCATCGTCACGCCGGCATGCTTGGCGGCGTCCGGGTCGGTGCGGACCGTCGCCAGACCCCACTGACACATGTGCGCGAGGCTCGTCCACACCTTCTGGCCCGTCACCCGCCAGCCGCCGTCGACCTTCTTGGCCGACGTGCGCACCGCGGCGGCGTCCGATCCCGCCCCGGGTTCGGAGAACAGCTGGCACCACATCACCTGTCCCCGCAGGACCGGTTCGACCCAGCGTTCGCGCTGGTCGTCGGTGCCGGCCTGGGCGATGGTCAGCGCCACCCAACCGGTGATCCCCATGTCGGCGCGGTCGATGCCGGTGAACTCCTCTTCGATGACAAGCTGTTCGAGGACATTCGCACCGCGACCCCACGGCTTTGGCCAGTGCGGAACCAGGTAGCCGGAATCGACCAGGAAATCGCGCTGCTGATCGGCGGGCAGCGACCGCACGGTGGTGGCGGCTTCGCGTGCTTGGCTGCGAAACTCTTCGGATTCCGGCGGCAGCGTGAACGACGCGCCGTGTGCCTGACCGCTGCGCTGGCCGTCGACGACGTCGAGGAGCGAATCGACGCCGTCGGCGAGCAGCGCCGCCAGCGTGCGGGCTCTACGAAGGTAGAGATGCGAATCATGCTCCCAGGTGAAGCCGATTCCGCCGTGCAGCTGAATATTGTTCTGCGCGTTGAACACCTGAGCCCGGTTCGCCAGCGACGCGGCCACCGCGGCGGCGAACCATGCGCTGTCGAGGTCGTCCGACCGTGCCGCATCCCACGTGGCCGCGGTCGCGGTTTCGGCGTTGACCAGCATGTTGGCCGCGTGATGCTTGACCGCCTGGAAGGTCCCGATGGTGCGGCCGAACTGTTCACGCACCTTGGCGTAGTCGACCGCCATGTCCAGTGCCGCCCAGCTGACGCCGACGGCCTCGGCCGACGCGAGAATCCTGAAGACCGTCCTCGCATTTCGGGCGGCCCCGCGCAGGACGCGGTCGGCGGCGACGGATACGCCGTTCAGTGCGACCGAGCCGATGCTGCGCGTGGTGTCCAGACTTTCCAGGGGCCGCACCGCCACGCCGTCGGCGCGGGCGTCGACAATGACCACGTCATCGCCGGAAATGAGGACGACAACGTCGGCATCGGGCGCGCCGAGCACGGTCGGGCACTCTCCGGTGACGACCTGGTCGGACCCGACTGTCACGGTGCCTGACGTGCCGAGCGCAGCGACCGACTCGCCGTCCGCGAGGCTCGGAAGAAGTTCGGCCCGAACGGATTCCGGTGCACAGCGGTCGATCACCACCGCCGCCGACACGCTGGACAGGAACGGGCCGGGGGCGAGTTGGCGGCCGAGGCATTCGGTCACCACCGCCAGTTCTGCCAGGCCGAAGCCGGACCCGCCGTGCTCCTCGGCGATCGCCAGGCCCGTCCAGCCGAGTTCGGTTGCCGCCGACCAGATGTCGGCGGGGTGGGTAGATCCGCCGTCCAGTGTCGCCCTGGCTTTGGTCAGCGCGTGCAGCCGCTTGAGCTGGCCGGACACGGCCTCCGCGAGGTCCTGATGGTCGTCGGTGATGGCCAGATTCGACGTGCTCGCGGTTTTACTCACGGAATGCCTTCTACGTTGAAGTTGACGGATGTCAAAAGACGCTATCGCGGGCCTCTGTGTACGCCGGAGGTTGTGGGTCAGATCACAAATTGACTACTTCTGAAAATCGGTAGACACATTGGCCTCGATTGTCTGTTTGGCCGGTAGCGATCGGGGTACGCTTCGCGCCATGACGGAACGCCCGGATACGCGGTATCCCGGACCCACTTTGACCACTCGCGTTCAATGGTTGCTGAACGCGGGGTTTTCCGACTATTTGCTGGCCGCCAGCGTGGCCTCGGCATCTCTGCCGGTCATCGGGAAACACCTTGAGCCGCTGGGTGCATTGACCGCCGCGGGCGTCTGGGGTGCCCGCCACGCCCCCGACTTCGTCGGCTCGCTGGCCAAGTCGCTGGTGACACCCAACGACGCCGAGAAGAAGCAGCAGGAACGAGACTGCACGAACGCGGTCACCGAGGCCGCTCTCCGTGGCGTTGTCTCGCCCAACGATCTCGACATCGAGTGGCCCGCCGCCGACCGTGTGCCCCCGGTCTGGAAGATGCGCGAGCACCGTCGCAACGTGCTCAAGACGTCGGTGCGTTACGGCCCGCGCCCGACCCAACTGCTCGACGTGTGGCGTCGCGAAGACACCCCCGCCGACGCACCGGTGATGATCTTCGTCCCCGGCGGAGCCTGGGTGCACGGCGGCCGCGTGTTGCAGGGCTACGCACTGATGTCCCATCTGGCCGAGATGGGATGGGTCTGCCTGTCCGTCGAATACCGCGTCGCGCCGCACAACCCGTGGCCCGCGCACATCACCGACGTCAAGACCGCGATCGCGTGGGCGCGCGCCAACGTCGACAAGTTCGGCGGCGACCGTAACTTCGTCGCCATCGCCGGCACGTCCGCGGGTGGACATCTGGCGGCGCTCGCCGGACTGACCGCCAACGACCCCGAGATGCAGGGCGATCTTCCCGAAGGCTCTGACACCTCGGTCGACGCGGTCGTCGGCATCTACGGTCGCTACGACTGGGAGGACAAGTCGACGGTGGAGCGGGTCCGCTTCATGGACTTCCTCGAGCGCGTCGTCGTCAAGCGCAAGTTCGACAAGCACCCCGATGTGTACCGCAAGGCATCGCCCGTCGCGCGCATCCACTCCGAGGCGCCGCCGTTCCTCGTCATCCACGGCACCGGAGACAGCGTCATCCCGGTCGCGCAGGCCCAGGACTTCGTCGGGCGCCTGCGCAACGTGTCTCGTTCCGTCGTCGGCTACGTCGAGCTTCCCGGCGCAGGTCACGGGTTCGACATGACCGACGGTGCCCGCACCGGTGCGGCGTCGACGGCAATCGGCTTGTTCCTCAATCACATTCACCGAAACCGCAGTCTCATCGGGGCCAAAGAGGTTATATAGTCACCTCCAATCGGGAAGGTGGCGCGGTGAAGAGACTGCGTGGTTGGGATGCTGTGCTCCTGTACAGCGAAACCCCGGCCGTTCACATGCACACGTTGAAGCTCGCGGTGATCGAGCTCGACGGTCTGGGTGGTGCGACGTTCGGCGTAGAGGAGCTCCGCAAGGTAATCCACAGCAGGCTCTACAAGCTGGACCCGTTCCGCTTCGAACTGATCGACATCCCGTTCAAGTTCCATCACCCGATGTGGCGGGAGAACGCCGAAGTCGATCTCGACTACCACGTCCGGTCCGCCCGGGTCGCCGCCCCCGGTGGCCGTCGTGAACTGGACGAGAAAGTCGGCCGGATCGCGAGCACCCCTTTGGATCGCAGCCGCCCCCTGTGGGAGATGTATCTGATCGAGGGTCTGGCCGGCGGTCGCATCGCAGTGCTCGGCAAGATTCACCACGCCCTCGCCGACGGCGTCGCCTCGGCGAACCTGTTGGCGCGCGGCATGGATCTGCAGGACGGGCCGCAGGCCGACCGCGATTCGTATGCCACGGATCCCGCGCCGAAACGGGGCGAACTGGTGCGGTCGGCGTTCACCGACCATCTCCGTCAGATCGCGAAATTCCCTGGGGTGGTGCGTTATACGGCCGCCGGAGTCCGGCGCGTCCGTCAGAGCGAGAAGAAGCTGTCGCCCGAGCTGACCCGGCCGTTCACCCCGCCGCCGTCGTTCATCAACCACCAGATCGACGCGACGCGCCGGTTCGCCACCACGACGCTGGCGCTCGACGACGTGAAGACGACCGGCAAGCACCTCGGCGTCACCATCAATGACATGATCCTGGCCATGTCGGCGGGTGCCCTGCGAAAGTTGTTGCTGCGCTATGACGGTCACGCCGATCATCCGCTGCTGGCTTCTGTTCCGGTGAGCTTCGACTTTTCCCGCGACCGTATCTACGGCAACTATTTCACGGGCGTGCTCGTCAGTATTCCCGTCGAACTCGACGACCCGCTGGAGCGGGTCCGCGCCGCGCACGACGCCGCGGCCGCCGGCAAGGAGAGCAACACCCTGCTCGGCCCCGAGTTGGTGAGTCGGTGGTCGGCGTATTTCCCGCCCGGTCCCGCCGAAGCGATGTTCCGCTGGTTGGCGACCAAGGACGGCCAGAACAAGGTGTTGAATCTGCCGATCTCGAATGTGCCGGGCCCCAAGGAGCGCGCCCGCGTCGGCGGCGCACTCGTCACCGAGATCTACTCCGTCGGACCGCTTACCACGGGCAGCGGTATCAACATCACGGTGTGGAGCTACGTCGACCAGATCAACATCTCGGTACTGACCGACGGCAAGACCCTCGAAGACCCGCACGAGCTGACCGCGGCGATGACCGAGGAGTTCATCGAGATTCGCCGCGCCGCAGGGCTTTCCACGGAGCTCACGGTCGTCGAGACCGCAATGGCTAATTAGTCGGCTCGCCGACGTGGCCAATTAGTCGGCGCGCCGACGTGGCCAACTGATCTCCGCCGAGACTGAAACCTCGCAGGGCCTTACTCGGACTTTGTCTGCTGGAATTCCGTTTCGGCGAGAGGCTGCTTCCGTTTGGCCATCACCCAGGACAGGAACGTCTCGACCGCGTGGGCGGTGTAGTGCGCCCGCGGTGAGCCGTAGTAGAAGTCGAAAGCGTGCTGGGCATGCGGGATTTCGGCGTACACCACCGGCGATGTCGACACTTCCTTCAGCGCCGCCGCGAACTCGCGGCCCTCGGTCACCGGGATGATCGAGTCGTCCTGACCGTGCAGGACGAAGAACGGCGGTGCGTCGGCGCGCAGCCGGTAGCTGGGCGACGCGTCGACGTACACCTGGCGGTTCTGCGCGAACGGCTTCTTGACGACGAACTTCTGCAGGAACGCGATGAACTCCTTGCGACCGTCGCCTTTACTCGATACCCAGTCGTAGCGGCCGTAAATCGGGACCGCGGCGACCACGGAGGTGTCCGCGTCCTCGAAGCCAGGCTGAAACTGCGGGTCGTCTGCCGTCAGTGCCGCCAGCGACGACAGGTGCCCGCCGGCCGATCCACCGGTGATCACGACGAAGTCCGGGTCGCCGCCGTATCCGGCGATGTGCTCCTTGATCCACGCCAGCGCCCGCTTGACGTCGACGATGTGGTCGGGCCAGGTGTTCTTCGGGCTGACCCGGTAGTCGATCGACACACAGATCCAGCCGTGGTCGGCGAGGTGGCTCATCAGCGGATAGCTCTGGGGCTTGCGCATCCCGATCGCCCACGCACCGCCCGGAACCTGGAGCAGCACAGGAGCTTTGCCGTCGCGCGGCAGGTCGGCCCGGCGCCAGATGTCTGCGCGGTTCACCTTGAGCGGGCCGTACTGCACGGTGCTGGCCTTCTCGACGTACCGGCGCCGAATGACCTCGTTGGGGAACACGCCGATGGTGCGGCGTCGCGACGACTTCGCCTTCTCCGCGATCGCCTGGTAGTCGGGGCCGAGCGCCTCGCGCAGCGGATCTTCGAAAAACGGCTGCGATGCCACGTTCCGACGGTGGGTCAGATACAGCAGTGCCCACGCAACAGCGGTGAGTACCAATGCGATCCGCCCCCGGGTGCCGCGGAAGTCACCACGGATACCGCGCCGGACCGCGTCGATCATCGAGCCGGCCATGTACAGAGGGGACAGCTCGGACGTCGGCCACCCGAACGCGAACACCGGGATGGTCGGATAGCCCTCCCGGGCCACCGGCCTCAGACCGTTGGCGGCGTTGAGCAGTTCGACTGCGGCACGCAGCACGGGATGGCGTTTAGGCATCGCCCAGGCGGTCCTTCAGCTCCTTGCGTGAAATCTTCCCGGTGATGCTGCGGGGAAGCTCGTCGAGCACCGTGATCTCCCTGGGCACTTTGTAGTTCGCGAGGTTGTCTCGCACATGTTGCTTCAGCGTCTCGGGGGTAGCCGTCGCGCCCTGGTTCAAAACCACGAACGCCGCCAGTCGTTGCCCGAATTTCTCGTCGTCGACGCCGAGCACGTGGGCCTCGGCGACATCGTCGTGGGCGGACAGCGTCTTCTCGACCTCGATCGGGTAGACATTCTCGCCGCCGGACACGATCATCTCGTCGTCGCGGCCGACCACGAAAAGCCTTCCGGCATCGTCGAGATAGCCGACATCGCCCGACGACATGAAGCCCTCGTGGAAGTCTTTCGTCTTGCCGGAGGTGTATCCGTCGAACTGCGTCGAGTTGCGCACGTAGATGCCGCCGGTCTCGCCGACGGGCACTTCGTTGAAATCACCGTCGAGGATCCGGATCTCGGTGCCTTCGGCAGGCTTTCCCGCGGTGTCCGGTGCGGCGCGCAGGTCGCGTGGTGTCGCGGTGGCGATCATGCCGGCCTCGGTGGCGTTGTAGTTGTTGTAGATCACGTCGCCGAAGCGGTCCATGAACTTGATGACCACGTCGGGCCGCATCCGCGAACCCGATGCGGCCGCGAAGCGCAGTGAGCGTCCGCTGTACTTGTCGAGGACCTCGTCGGGCAGATCCATGATCCGGTCGAACATGACCGGAACGACGCACAGTCCGGTGGCCCGGTGCTTGTCGACGAGTTCCAGCGTCGCTTCCGGGTCGAACTTGCGGCGCGTGATGATCGTGCAGGACATCGACGCCGCGAACGCCAGCTGCGAGAAACCCCACGCGTGGAACATCGGGGCGACGATGACGACGGGCTGCTCGGCGCGCCAGGGGGTGCGGTCGAGGATCGCTTTGAGGACGCTCGGGTCGCCGCCGGAGTGGCTGGCGCCCTTCGGTGTTCCGGTGGTGCCCGAGGTCAGCAGGATCACCCGAGACTTTTCGCGCGCCCTAACCGGTTCCTCGCCACCGTGTTCGGCGATGAGGTTCTCGACGGTGAGGCCGTCGTTGGGGGTGTCGGTCCACGCGACGATACGGGTGGTGTCGGGCTGGTCGGACAGCGCTCGGTCGACGATCTCGGAGAACTCCTCGTCGTAGATGACCGCGACGGTCTTGCCCTCGCCCTCACGTTCCAGCACCTCGGCCAGCGCAGGGCCGGCGAAGGAGGTGTTGAGCAGCAGCACGTCCGCGCCGATGCGGTTGGCGGCGATCAACGCGTCGACAAAGCCCCGGTGGTTGCGTGCCATCAACCCGATCACTTCCGGCTGTCCACCGGGCAGCGCCTGAAGCGCGGCGGCGAATGCGTCGGCGCGCCGGTCGATCTGGCGCCAGGTCAGGATGCCGAGTTCGTCGACCAGTCCCGCCCGGTCGGGGCAACGCTGGGCGGCTCCGGCGAAGCCCGACGTGATCGCCATGTTCTCGCGCTGCATCGCACCCGCGATGCGGAGGTACTTGTCGGGGCGCATCGGCGCGATGATGCCCGCGCGCACCATCGTCGAGAGCAATCCCAGGGTGTCGGTGACGGGGTCGGTGATGCCCATCTCTCAGCCCAGGATCGGGAGCTTGCGCTCCTGAGCCAGTTCGTCGAGGGCGCGCTGCATCACCCGGCGGACGTGAGCGTCGACCTCGTCGACGTCGGGGTTTTCGCCGAACTCCTTGATGATGTCGATCGGCGGCAGCGCCTGCATCGTGATCTTGGCCGGCAGGGGCACGTTCACCGGGAGCACCGCGGAGAAGCCGAACGGAAAACCGAACGACACGGGCAGGATCTTGGCGCGGAAGAGTCGGGCGACCGGTCCGAGGGCTTTGGCGATGTCGGTGCCGCGGCTCAGGAAGAACTGGGATTCCTGCCCGCCGATCCCGACGGTCGGCACGATCGGAACGCCGGCATTGATGGCGGCCTTCACGTAGCCGGTTCGTCCGCCGAAGTCGATCTTGTTTGCGGTCAGCGTGGGACGGTAGACGTCGTAGTCTCCGCCGGGGAAGACGACCACGACACCGCCCGAGCGCAGTGCCTCGTCGGCGTTCTTGTGGTTGGCGGGGATGAAGCCGGCCTTCTTGAAGAAGGTGCCCGTCGGCCCGACCATGAGCATGTCGTGGCTCAGCGTGTAGACGGGGCGGTCGAAGCCGTACTTCTCGTAGAACCCGCTGGCGAAGACGGGTACGTCCATCGCGAACAACCCGCCGGAGTGGTTCGACACCACGAGCGCGCCACCCGCTGGGAAGTCCTCGAGGCCGCGGACTTCAGCGCGGTGATACCCCTTCAAGAACGGCTTGAGGACGTTCATCACGCGCTCGGTGAGCACCGGATCCCATTTGGTGATCTCGGACGGCTGGCTGTCGGTGTCGCTCACGGCGGCCCCCTTGAGACGTCGGCGTCGGACTGGAACGTGTTCTAGTTTTGCTAGGTTACCCCCTGCTCACAGCCGTCAACGCAGGTATGACCAGCATCACGTGACCGAAGACTCCAACACCGGCCGTCCGCCGTCAAGACCGGCTACCCGATCGCAACCTTGATCTTGATCACTCTCGCGGCTCGGACAAGCCTGCCTTGACGGTTCGCGTCAGCTCGTCACCGAGGATCTCAGGCTTGCCGGCGAACAGGCCGTCGAGCGCGAGCGTGGCCACGACGGCCGGGTCGGTCTTCTGATCGGCGGGGATGTAGCTCACCATGTCGGTGTCCATATAGCCGACGTGCAGCCCGGCCACATGGATGCCCTTCGGTGCGAGCTCGGTGCGGATTGCGTCGGTCAACGCCCACTCGGCGGCTTTGGCCGCGGAGTATGCGCCGCTGGCGGGGAAGTGCGCCCAGGAGAGTACGGACAGGACGTTGAGGATCGCGCCGCCGCCGTTCTCCGCGACGTTGCGTTCGATGATCGGGGCGAAGGCGCGAGTCACCGACAGCGTGCCGAAGTAGTGGGTGTCCATCTCGAGGCGGATGTCGTCGACCGGGCTCTCCAGCAGGTTGGCCTGCGTCGAGACCCCGGCGTTGTTCACGAGGACGTTGACGTCCCCGGCGACTTCGGCGGCACGGCGTACCGACTCCGGATCGGTGATGTCGAGCTGGACCGGAATGACGCCAGGGATGTCGACGGTTTCGGGTCGGCGCGCGCCGGCGTAGACCTTGGCGCCGCGGGCGACAAGCTGTTCGGCGAAACGCTTGCCCAGGCCGCGATTGGCGCCCGTGACGAGAGCGGTGATGTGTTCGATGTTGTTTGTCATGTCCGACTCAACTCTCAGACCCCTCAGTTCAGTCCCATGAACCCAGACGATTGCAGCTAGCCGGTAATTGACACGTCAGAAATGCGACGAAGCCGGACCTGACCGTTGTAGTTTTTAGTCGCACTATGGCGGGACCCGGTCGGGGGATTCCGCCATAGTGCTTTTCGGGCCCGGGTTGACCCGAACCCCTGTTGAGGTCGCACGATGGACGACATGGCCAGCCTGCCCGCCGAGTACTTCACCCGGATCGCGTTCACCGGTCCCGCCGAGCCGACACTCGACACCGTGCGCGGCATCGTCGCCGCCCACAACCGGACCATCCCGTTCGAGAACCTCGATCCGCTCACCGGGATCCCTGTCGTCGACCTGTCCGCAGATGCGTTGGCCGACAAGCTGATCGGTCGCCGTCGCGGGGGTTACTGCTACGAGCACAACGGACTGCTCGGTTACGTCCTGGAAGAGCTGGGCTTCGGTGTGCAGCGTCTCGCGGGCCGGGTGGTCTGGATGCACGACGGTGACGCACTCCCCGCGCAAACCCACCAGGTGCTGTCGGTGACTCTTCCCGACGGCGACGGGCCCTGGCTCGTCGACGTCGGGTTCGGCGGGCAGACGCTGACCTCCCCGATCCGGCTCGAGGCCGGGCCGGTGCAGCAGACCCGGCACGAGCCGTACCGGCTGCTCGACCACGCCGAGGGTGTCGAACTGCAGGCGGAGGTCCGCGGCACATGGCAGCCGCTGTATCTGCTGAACCTCACCCCGCGGCCGCGGATCGATCTGGAAGTGGGCAGCTGGTACGTCTCGACCTACCCGCATTCCGGGTTCGTCACCGGGCTCAGCGCCGCGATCGTGGCGGACGACGCACGCTGGAATCTGCGCGGCCGACACCTTGCCGTGCACGGCGCGGGCGGCTCGAAGAAAACCCGCTTCGAGACCGCGGGCGAGGTGCTCGACGTGCTCGACAAGCAGTTCGGCATCAACGTCGCCGACCTGGGTGACCGCGCCGACCTGGAAGCACGGGTGGATCAGGTCCTCGACGTCTGACGCAGCAGGAATTGTCATGGTCACGCCCGAAGCGGACGACGATACTCGGACACCGTGACCGATCCGAGGGGCCGCGACCGGCTCCGCGAACTACTCGACGCCGTCACCGACGCGGACAACGGCGACGTCGGTGACATGGCGAAAAGCAGTCACGCCTCGGAGTTCCACTTCTCCCGGGAGGTGCGGCGGCTGACGGGCGAATCCCCGGCGGCGTTGCGCCGCCGCGTCATGCTCGAGCGTGCCGCATGGCGACTCCAGCGCGGCGAAGCCGTCGCAGCGGTGGCGGCCGACGAAGGGTGGTCCTCGGCCGAGGTGTTCTCCCGCGCCTTCCGCCGCACTTACGGGGTGCCGCCGTCCCAGGCCGTCGACGTCCACTTCCGGCTGCCCGCACCGAACGGGCTGCATTTCCACCCGCCGGAGTCCCTGTGGCTGGACAGTGAGCCTGCCGACGCACCCATCGCCGACATCACGCACCTGATGGTCGTCCACGACGTCGACGACACCGCCCACCTGCTGGCCGCTGCGGCAGGCCTGACCTCAGAGCAGTGGACGGCTGAGGTACGGCCTGGTCAGACGGTGCTGGAATGGGACGGGCCCGAGCCCAGCGTCGGGGCGGTGCTCGGCACGATCGTGTGGAGCAAGGAGGTGTGGCTCGCGACGATCGCCGGCGACGACTTCCCGTCCCGCACCGCGACCCAACCCGAGTTCACCGACGCCGCGGCATTGGCCGCCCACCACGACGACATCGCCAAGCGTTGGCGCGCAATGGTTTCCGACTACACCGCGGCCGGTCGTCTCGGTGACACCGTCATCGACGCGCTGTGCGACCCACCTGAGTCGTTCCAGCTGTACGGCATCGTCGCCCACGTTCTCACCTATTCGGCACACCGCCGCGAGCTTGTCCGCGCCATGCTCGCCGACCACGGCGTGACCACCCGGCGCGGCGACCCACTGGACTGGATGAGAGGAACCTGATGGCCACGATCTACTACACCGCGTCCAGCCTGGACGGGTTCATCGTCGACGACCACGGAAGCCTCGACTGGCTGTTGTCGCGGGACATCGACTCCGCCGGCCCGTTCGGATTCGAGGGGTTCATGGCGTCGATCGGGTCGATCGTGATGGGTGCCGACACCTACGAGTGGATCGTGAAGAACGAACCGGGCGCCTGGATGTACTCGCAACCGTCGTGGGTGATGACGCACCGGCCCGACATCATCGTCGACGGTCACGACGTCACGACATACGCCGGGGACGTTGCCGAACTACACCCGACGCTCGTGGAGGCGGCCCGCGGCAAGGACGTCTGGGTGGTGGGTGGCGGCAACGTCGCCCGGCAGTTCGTCAGCGCCGGACTGGTCGACGAGGTGATCGTGTCCTATGCGCCGTGCACGCTCGGCGCGGGATCGCCCGTGTTGCCGATGCGGTCCGAGTGGGCGCTGGTGTCCTCGGCCGTCAACGGCGATTTCGTGTGTGCCCACTGGCGGCAGGTGTAGCCACACCCACGGTGCGTCGTAGGCTTGCAGCAAACACGCAACGGCGGTCAGACCGGAGGGTGCAACATGGGCCACTACAAGAGCAACGTGCGTGATCTCGGGTTCAACCTCTTCGAGGTGCTCGCATTGGAGAAGGTGCTCGCAACCGGCGAATTCGGTGACCTCGACGTCGCGTCGGTCCACGACATGCTCGACGAAGCGGCCAAGCTGGCCGAGGGGCCGCTCGCCGAGGCGTTCGCCGAAACCGACCGCAACCCGCCGTCGTTCGATCCGGCGACGCACGTTGTCAGCATCCCGGAGCCGTTCAAGAAGTCGTTCCGCGCCTGGCAAGACGGTGAATGGTTCCGCGTCGGCATGTCCGAGGACATCGGCGGTGTTCCGGCGCCGTCGATGCTGGAGTGGGCGATCAACGAACTCGCGCTCGGCGCGCAGCCCGCGGTGTTCATGTATTCGGCCGGGCCCAAGATGGCCGACATCATCAACGCCGTCGGCAACGATCTGCAGAAGCACTGGGCAGCGCTGATGGTCGAGCGCAACTGGGGCGCCACGATGGTGCTGACCGAACCCGACGCGGGCTCCGACGTCGGCGCGGGCCGGACCAAAGCCATTCCCCAACCGGACGGCACCTGGCACATCGACGGCGTCAAACGCTTCATCACCAACGGCGACACCGACGACCTGTTCGAGAACATCGTCCATGTCGTGCTGGCCCGCCCGGAGGGCGCCGGGCCCGGCACCAAGGGCCTGTCGCTGTTCCTCGTCCCGAAGTTCCACTTCGACCCGCAGACGGGTGAAACCGGGGAGCGCAACGGCGTTTTCGTCACCGGCCTCGAACACAAGATGGGTCTGAAGGCATCGGCCACCTGTGAGGTGACGTTCGGGCAGCACGGGGTGCCTGCGGTCGGCTGGCTGGTCAATGATACGCACAACGGCATCGCGCAAATGTTCAAAGTCATCGAGTACGCGCGAATGATGGTCGGTACCAAAGCGATTGCGACACTGTCCACCGGCTACCTGAATGCGCTGGAGTATGCGAAGACCCGCGTCCAGGGTTCCGACATGACGCAGATGACGGACAAGTCGGCGCCACGGGTGACGATCATCCATCACCCCGACGTGCGCCGCGCCCTGATGACGCAGAAGGCCTATGCGGAAGGTCTGCGGGCGTTGTACCTGTACACCGCCGCACACCAGGATGACGCCGCCGCCGAGATCGTGTCCGGCGCCGACGCCGCGATGGCAGGCCGCGTCAACGATCTGCTGCTGCCGATCGTCAAGGGCGTCGGATCCGAGCGGGCCTACCAGTGCCTCACCGAATCACTGCAGACACTCGGCGGTTCCGGCTTCCTGCAGGACTATCCGATCGAGCAGTACATCCGCGACGCCAAGATCGACTCGCTCTACGAGGGCACGACCGCGATCCAGGCGCAGGACTTCTTCTTCCGCAAGATCGCCCGGGACCAGGGCGGTGCGTTGCTGCACGTCGTGGCGCAGCTGCGACAGTTTCTGGAAGACCCCGCCGCGCGGCCGGACCTGGCGACCGAGCGGTCTCTGCTAGCGACCGCCGTGGCCGACGTGCAGGAAATGGTGGCCACGATGACGAAATACCTTCTGGATTCCCAGCAGAACCCCCGCGAGCTGTATCGGCTCGGTCTGGAGTCGGTGCCGTTCCTACTCTCGGTCGGCGACCTGCTGCTGGGCTGGCTGCTGTTGCAGCAGGCCGAGACCGCACTCAACGCGCTGGACGGGAACGTCAGCGACCGTGACCGTGCGTTCTACGAGGGCAAGGCTGCGACGGGTAAGTTCTTCGCGCGCAACGTGCTTCCTCGCCTGACCGCGCAGCGCGTCGTGCTGCAGGCGGTCGACCTGACGGCGATGGACATGCCCGAGGCCGCATTCTGACCCGTCCGCGATGACTTTCCGTCTCACCCGAGGTCGTCACTGACATGACCGATGACCAGAATGCAATCCGAACAGTGGTCGAGCGGTGGATCGGGGCGATCCAGGCACGAGACCTTGACGGCGTGGTGGCCGCTCACACCGACGACATCGTGATGTTCGACGTCCCACCGCCGCAGAACGGCGTCCGTGGGCGTGCTGAGTACCGCGACTGCTGGCCGCCGTTTTTTGAGTTCATCGCCAGTGGAGCGGTTTTCGAGCTGGTCGAGCTCGACGTCACCGCGGGCGCGGACGTGGCGTTCGCCCGCGCGCTGCTGCGATGCGGGACGGCCGACGAGTTCGCCGAGAATCCGGACCGTCGGCTGCGCATCACTGTGGGGCTGCGCAAGGTGGACAGCGAATGGCTGATCGCCCACGAGCACCACTCGTTCCCCCTGGACTGAGCCGCGAGCAGACGCAAACTCACCTTCGCCGAGGCGAATTCGTGTGAGTTTGCGTCTGCTCGGCAGCGAGATCAGGCGGGGGTGTAGCCGAACGGCAGCAGGATGCTCTTGGGTTCGGTGTAGGCCGCGATGCCCTCGGGGCCGTTCTCGCGGCCGATGCCGGAGTTCTTGAAGCCGCCGAACGGGGCGCCGGGGTCGAACGCGTACATGTTGACCGCGTAGGTGCCGGTGCGGATCTTGCGGGCGATCGACAGCGCCTTGTCGTTGTCGGTGGTGTACACCGAGCCGGCCAGGCCGTAGACGGAGTCGTTGGCGATGCGCACCGCGTCGTCCTCGTCCTCGTAGGCGATGACCGCCAGCACAGGCCCGAAGATCTCCTCCTGGGCGATCACCATCGAGTTCTCGACGTCGGCGAAGACGGTCGGCTGCACGAACCAGCCGCTGTCGAGGCCCTCGGGGCGTCCGCCGCCGGTGACGATGCGGGCGCCTTCGTCGACACCCTTCTTGATGTAGTCCTCGACCCGGTCGCGCTGCTTCTCC
The DNA here is from genome assembly GCF_029623955.1 of Mycobacterium sp. 236(2023). Lineage (GTDB taxonomy): Bacteria > Actinomycetota > Actinomycetes > Mycobacteriales > Mycobacteriaceae > Mycobacterium. The sequence goes on from NZ_JARSBP010000001.1 coordinate 93,592, forward strand.
GAGATCAGCGGACCGATCATGGCGCCGGCGTCGTCGGGCAGACCGATCGGCATATTTCGGACAGCTTCACTGAGTTTTTCTACGACCTCGTCGTAGCGCGAGCGCGGCGCCAGGATCCGGGTCTGGCCGACGCAGGCCTGCCCGCAGTTCATCAGGCCGGAGAACACCAGCATCGGCAGCGTCGAATCCAGGTCGGCGTCTTCGAGGATGATGGCCGCCGACTTGCCGCCGAGCTCCAATGTGCACGGCTTGAGCTTCTCGGCCGCGAGCTTGCCGATCTCCTTGCCGACGCCGGAGCTACCGGTGAACGTGAACTTGTCCAGCTCGGGGTTGGCGGTCAGCGCGCGACCGGTCTCCGGGCCACCCGGCACGATCGACAGCACGCCCTCAGGCAGACCGGCCTCGGCGAACGCCTCGGCCATCGCGAAGACGGACAGCGGGGTCTCGGCGGCGGGCTTCAGGACGACGGTGCAACCGGCCAGCAGCGCAGGTCCGAGCTTGTTGGCGGCCAGGAAGAACGGCACGTTCCAGGCGGTGACGGCGCCGACGACGCCGATCGGCTCCTTCACGACCAGCGTCTGGCCGTACACGCCGTCGCGGATGTCCTGCCACTGGAACTTGTCGGCGGCGCCGACGTAGTAGTTGAACGACGACATCGCGGCGCCGTACTGCATCATGTCGACGATCGTCGGCGGCTGGCCCGTCTCGGCGGCCAGCAGGAACTTCAGCTCCTCGGCACGCTCCTCCATGATCTTGACGGCGCGGCCGAGGACCTCGGCGCGCTCGGCGGGTGCCAGGTGGGGCCACGGGCCCTCGTCGAAGGCCTTGCGGGCGGCGGCGCAGGCGGCGTCGACGTCGGCGGCGGTGGCCAGCGGGACCTTGCCGACCAACTCGCCGGTTGCGGGGGAGTGCACCTCGATCACGTCCGAGGTGGCCGGCTCGACCCACTTGCCGCCGATGAACAGCTTGTCCCATTGGGTCTTGAAGGCAGTGCTGGATGTCATACCGGTCACAGTACCGACAGTAGACAGAAACGAGAACCTGTTCCAGTCCACAGATCAGGACACGTGCAACACGACCACCAGATTGCTCACCGTGAATTCCCTCAGGCCCGGCACCCGTGTCAGTCCCCAGGCCCATCGCGGGTGGTAGCGGGGAAATGCGGCGACCATCGCGCCGGTGCTCGCGGCCCAGCGCAGCCCGTCGGCGGCCGACACCGCGAACAACGACGATCCGTAGTCGTTCTTGGGCCGATGGCCGTGTTTGCGGGTGTATCGCTCGGCGGCCCGGTGCCCGCCGAGATAGTGCGTCAGGCCCATCTCGTGGCCCCCGAAGGGCCCGAGCCACACGGTGTAGGACAGCACGACCAGCCCGCCCGGCCGTGTCACACGCAGCATCTCCTCGCCCAGCCGCCACGGCTGCGCGACGTGTTCGGCGACGTTGGACGACAGGCAGACATCCACGCTGCCATCGGCGAATGGCAACGCGGTGCCCGAGGCCCGCACGAATGTCCCGGCCCGGCTGTGTGTGCGGGGTGCGGCGGCGTGCATCTCCCGCGGATCGGGTTCGACGCCGATGTAGCGCACGCCGGCGTCGGTGAACGCCGTCGCGAAGTACCCGGGGCCGCCCCCGACGTCGAGCAGCGTCACGCCGGCCGAACCGGTTCCGGTGGCGGAGCTCCACAGGTCAGCGACCATGCCGACGGTGTCGGCGGCAAGTGCGCCGTAGAACCGGTCGGGGTCGCTCTGCTCGAACCGGAACGCCGACAGCAGCCGCAGCGATCGCGACAGCGTCGCCCGCCGGGCGAACAGATCGGTAGCGACCACCCGGTCACCCTACGCAGGGCGGTTAGGCTGGCCGGGATGTCTCGTCCCGCCCCCCATCTGCGTTCGGTGCTGCTCCTGTGCTGGCGCGACACCGGCCATCCCCAGGGCGGCGGCAGCGAGGCCTATCTGCAGCGCATTGGGGCCCAGCTGGTGGCGCAGGGCACCAAGGTCACGCTGCGCACCGCGCGTTACCCGGGCGCAGCGCGCCGGGAGGTCGTCGACGGTGTCGAGATCCAACGCCGCGGCGGCGCCTATTCGGTGTACGTGCGGGCCGGCCTCGCGATGGTTGCGGGCCGGCTCGGGGTCGGACCGATGCGCCGGGTGCGTCCCGACGTCGTCGTGGACACCCAGAACGGGCTGCCGTTCCTGTCCCGGCTCGCCTTCGGCAGGCGCACCGTCGTGCTGGTTCACCACTGTCACCGCGAGCAGTGGCCCGTCGCCGGCCCGGTGATGAGCCGCATCGGATGGTTCGTCGAATCCCAGCTCTCGCCACGGGTGCATCGCCGCAATCAATACGTCACGGTGTCGCTGCCGTCGGTGCGCGACCTCACTGAGCTCGGCGTGCACCCCGACCACGTCGCCGTCGTGCGCAACGGTGTCGACGCGGCCCCTGAAGGCACCCTCGAACTTCCCCGCTCGCAGACTCCGCGGGTCGTCGTGCTGTCACGGCTGGTGCCGCACAAGCAGATCGAGGACGCGCTCGACGTCGTCGCAGCATTGCGTACTCGCATCCCGGACCTGCACCTCGACGTCCTCGGTGGCGGTTGGTGGTCGCAGAAGCTTGTCGACCACGCGGCGCGGCTGGGGATCTCCGACGCGGTCACGTTCCACGGGCACGTCGACGACACCACCAAGCATGCTGTGCTGCAACGTAGTTGGGTTCACGTTCTGCCGTCCCGCAAAGAGGGGTGGGGGCTCGCCGTCGTGGAGGCCGGTCAGCACGGGGTGCCGACCATCGGCTACCGCTCCTCGGGCGGGCTGGTGGATTCGATCGTCGACGGAGTGACCGGCGTTCTCGTCGATGACTATCCGGATCTGGTCGACGGGCTGGAACGGCTGTTGACCGATCATGTGCTGCGCGAGCAGCTCGGCGCCAAGGCGGCGGTCCGCAGCGGCGAGTTCTCCTGGGAACAGAGCGCCGACGCGATGCGTGCGGTGCTCGAGTCGGTGCGTGCGGGCCGCATGACGAGCGGCGTCGTCTGATCGCTACGCGGGGACGGCCGCGGGCGTCAGGCGGACCGGCATCGAGTGGATGCCGTTCATCAGCACCGAGCGCACGCGTTCGACAGGACCTGCGAGTTCAATCTGCCCTGTGCGCCTGATGATTTCGCCGAAGATGGCCGTCGCCTCGACCCGGGCGAGGCTCGCGCCCAGACAGAAATGGGTGCCACCGCCGCCGAAGGCCAGATGCTGGTTCGGGGTGCGGCCGACGTCGAAACGGTCGGGGTCGACGAAGTGGTCCTCGTCCCGGTTCGCCGACGGATAGAACAGTGCGACCCGTTCCCCCTCTGCGATCCGCGTGCCCCGGATCTCGGTGTCCCGCGTCGCGGTGCGGGTGAACACCGTGACCGGGCTCGTCCAGCGCAGCATCTCCTCGATCGCGGTCGGCATCAGTGAGGGATCGGCTGCCAGGCGGGCCCATTGGTCCGGGTGCTCGATCAGCGCGAGAGTCCCTGCGGCGACCAGGTTTCGGGTGGTGTCGCCACCGGCATTGAGCAGCAGCATGAAGAACAGGTTGAACTCGAGGTCGGTGAGCCGTTGGCCGTCGACCTCGGCCTCCAGCAGTGCGGTCGCGATGTCGTCACCCGGGTTCGCCCGCTTCTTCGCTGCGAGATCGCCTGCGTAGGAGAACAACTCAACCTGCGCCTGGACCAGTTCCGGATCGTGCAGCGGACGCGTGTTCATGATCTCGGTGAGCGCGTAGAGCGCGCGGCCGTCGTCGAGCGGAATACCGAGCAGCTCGGCGATCACGTAGGACGGCAGCGCCCCGGCCACGTCGCCGACGAACTCGCACTCGCCGTGGTCGAACGCGTCGTCGATGATGTCGCGCGCCATGTCGGCGGTGCGATGGTTCAGCCGTGCCACATGCCGGGGCGTGAATCCGCGGCTGACGAGGGCCCGTAGCGCGGTGTGCCGCGGCGGATCCATGGTCAGCATCATCAGGGCCAGTTGGTAGGACTCCTCGGGCTCGGGGACATCGACGAACACCCCCTTCTGCTGGGATGACCACAGCTCGCTGTCGCGCGAGGCGGCGAAGACGTCGTCGTGGCGGGTCAGTGCCCAGAATCCCGGCTTGTCGCCGTACGGATGCCACGCCACCGGAGCCTGCTGCCGCAGTCGGCGGAACGCGTCGTAAGGCATACCGGCGAGGTAGGTGTCGGCGTCGGCGAGATCGACACCGCCGATCGCAATCGCGTCCATTTGCCGCACATTAGTCGGGTTATGTTGCAGACAACGTCGAGAATGGCTATTAACATAATCGTCGTGGTGCGCCGGATTCTTGCCTATGACATGACGTTGGCGGAGTGGCTCGGCACGGCGTTGATCCTGGGTGCGCCGTACGGGGTGATGGGGGTCGTCTTCTCCGTGTTCAAGCCTGACCACATCGTCCATGCCGACGGCATCCTCAAGGTGGCCGCCTTCGTCGGCACCGTGGTGTTCTGGCCGGTGTTGCTCTTCGCCGACGTGTGTCCGTGATGAGCGGCAACCGAATTCGCATCACGCGACGCACCGCGCGATGGAGCGATGACCCGGTGCAGGTGGCCGACGCGATGGACTTCTGGTCGTTCGCTGCCGGCGCGGCGAACGTCGTCATGCAGCTCGCCCGCCCCGGTGTCGGCCACGGTGTCGTGGAGAGCAAGGTCGAGTCCGGCAACCTGATGAAACATCCGTGGAAGCGGGCCCGCACCACGTTCCAGTACCTGGCCGTGGCAATCCTCGGCTCCGAGGACGACCGGGCCGCGTTCCGGGAGGCCGTCAATGCCGCCCACCGCCACGTGAAGTCGGGACCGTCAAGTCCGGTGCGGTACAACGCTTTCGACCGGGATCTGCAGATGTGGGTGGCCGCCTGCCTGTTCGTCGGACTCGAGGACACCTATCGGCTGCTGCGCGGTGAGATGACCGGGGAGCAGGCCGAACAGTTCTATCGGTCGGGTTGGACGCTGGGGACCACGCTGCAGGTCACCGAGGACCAGTGGCCGGCGACCAGGGCGGAGTTCGACGACTACTGGGACCGTGCGTGCGAGCAGGTTGCGATGGACGACGTGGTCCGGTCCTACCTCACCGACCTCATCAACCTGCGCATGATCAATCCGCTTCTCGCACTGCCGTTCCGGACGTTGCTGAAGTTCCTGACGGCGGGCTTTCTCGCACCCGTCTTCCGGGACGCGCTCGGCGTGAGTTGGGGAGGCGGGCGTCAGCGCCTGTTCGAGCGGTTGTTCCTGTTCGTGGCGTTCGCCAACCGATTCCTGCCCGGATTTGTGCGCCAAGGTGGCAGTTATGTACTGCTCGCCGACGTCCGTCGCCGGGTCCGGCGACACCGCCAACTGGTCTGAGGAGCGCTGCGATGCCGGGAATCAGAACCGCGACCCGCGGAGTGCTCAGCAGGCGGGTTTCTGTCGCGGGGATGGTGGAATTCCATCTCTGGCTGCTGATTCCGTACGTCACGATCGGACTGGCGTGGGCGGTCTTCCACGTCGAGGAGGTCCGCCGGCTCGAAGAGACGCTGCAGACCGCCATGCCTGCCGGCGGCGGCATGGCGGCCTATCTACTCGTCGCCGCCCTGTGGCCCATGCACGTCCTGCTTCCGTCGGTCTGCCTGGTTTGACCGCAGCCGCCCGGCCGTCATAGCGACGAGGCCCAGGAGAAGCTGAGCCAGCCACACCGCGTGCGCGGCGATCATGACGGCCCGATGCGACGCGGGGGGCGCGTCGCCACCGACGTCGTACACGGTGAGGTCGACGTCCCGGAATGCGACGGGCAGCGTCAACGCGGGCGCCTGGCCGTTCTCCGGGTTTTCGATGACCACCCAGCCCACCCCGGCCGCCGCGAGTTCGTCGCGGCCCGCGCCGGACACCAGCATCTGCTGGATCTCCCTGGCCCTGGAACCGTCGCCGGGCACGGTCGTCCCGGCGATGGTGAGGTCGCCGGTGCTGAGAACGTCGGCCCGCACCCAGCGGGGGAGCGGGTCGAGCACCGGTGCTTCACCGGCCCAACGGAATTGGCGCATGCTGTCGACGGGCAGCACGGCGACGGGAGCCGGGTCCGCGTTGATGATGGCCGCGGTGGCGTCCCAGCCTTCCGGATAGTGGACCGGCGCCACCCGGCCGCCGACGCCCCACGCCAGGTCGGGCAGTGTCGCGATCAGTGCGGCGCAGCACACCGCGGCGGTGGCCAGTGCAGGTACGCGCGGACGGAGGGTGACGACGGTGGCGGCCCCGGACAGTGCATAAGCAGGCATCGCCAGCGCCACCCACTTCTGACCGTCGCGGAGCACACCGAGCCCGGGTACCGCGTCGATCACCGCCTCGACAACGGTCAGGCCCGGGCCCGTCGCCATCAGGGCAGGCAGCACCACCGCGGCGGCAGCGACGACCAGAAGGGGCACAGCGGCCCGACGCCGGATCAGCAGCGGCACGCCGACCGCGACCACACCGAGGAGAACCGCTGCCGACACGATCGCGAAAAGCGTTGTCCGTGAAGCGGGTACCGCCTCGGCGTTCCAGATGCCGCCGAGGCTCGCCAGGCTGCCGAGAGTCCCGAGGCCGGGTTCGGCGCGCGCCGCGAACGCCGCCACCCCGGCCTTCTGGTCGGCCGCCCACCCGGTCGCGAGCGCCGACGCCACAAGCCACGGCAGCGCCGCCGTCGCGGAGGCGGCCAGACTCACCCCGGCGCACCACCATCGAGGTCGGCCCGCACCCGCGGCCAGCGCGCATACCAGCGCGATCGCGGCGGCCAGCATCAGCCCCGTCGGCGTCAACCCCGCCAGCGCCAGCCAGAACACCAGCGACGCCACTCCGGGGAGGCGGCGCTCCGGCCACCCCCGCAGGGACAGCACTGTCGCCGCCACCCACGGCAGACAGCCGTAGCCCACCAGCAGGCTCCAGTGCCCCTGCAGAAGCCGCTCGGCGACATACGGATTCCAGATCGCGATCGTCACGGCCACGCACTGACCGGCCACGCCGGCGTCGGGAAGCACGGCGGCCACCAATCGTGCCGCACCCCACCCGGCGAGCCAGAGCCCCAGGATCAGCAGCGCCTTGACGACCACGCCGCCGTCCACCAGCGACGAGGCCAGGGCGACGAAGAAATCCTGCGGCAGCGCGCGCGGCGCCGCCTGTGTCAGGCCGAGCGCGGCGTCGGACAGATAGGACCGCGGAGTGGATACCGCATCACGCAGCAGCAGATAGCCGGGCCCGAGAAGGGGAGCGGTAACCGCCAGCGTCAACGCCAGCGAGTAGGCCGGCGCAATCAGCGCGCGGCGGACCCCGATCAGACCGGTCTGTCCGGCGGCAGGTCGGACGGCCGCTGCGCGGGCAGCTTCTCGGTCATCGCCTCGGCGCCCGGCACCTGCTTGCCCTCATCGCCCCGCGTGCCGTAGAACCGGCCTCCGGTGTCGTCGAGACCCGGATCGATCAGCATGGACTCCGCCCGGAGGCTGAACGTGCCGAGCAGCGCACCGCCGACGAGAGCGATCAGCCCCAGAGCGGTGAACGTGATCGGAAGGATGCGGCCCCACAGCGCTACCCGATCGCGCTCGTCCTGCGCGGCGGCCACCTGGGATTCGACCGACTCCTCGTTGGTCGTCACCGTGTAGTCGGCGAAAGTCACCTCAGGCTTGAGGGCTTCGCGGGCGTAGTAGTGGTAGGAGCGGTCGGTCTCTTTGAGGATGGTGCCCGACACCGGGTCGACCCAGAAGGTGCGCTGCGCGGCGTAGTACCGCGTCATCGTGATCTCTTCCTCGGGGTCGCCCTCCAGGCCCCACAGCGACGCACGCGCCGTGACCTGGCTGTCCGCGTCGTCGTCGTACAGGGAGGCGTACTTGAGCGGTTCGACGAGTTCGCCGTCGGCGTCGAAGCCGACATTCTGCGTGAACTTGAAGGCGGTCAGGCCGTTGACGTCCTCTTCGCCCGCATAGTTCGCGTCGAAGGCCTTCTGCGCGATCGGATCGAAAACCGGGTAGGTCTTCTTCTCCGTGTCGAACGGGAACCGGTACGCCAGACCCTCGTGCGGAAGAGCCACGCTGGTCGGCGGGTTCTCGTCCTCGATGGAACGCGGCTTCTGCACCGAGCCGCCGGGGTTGGTCTCGCTGGACACCGCTTCGGCGGTCTGACGGTTCACCGTGACGGTGTCCACCATCGCGAGCAGGAGACCGTTCTCCTGCTGCTGGTCGGAGCGCCGCAGCGAGGTGCCGACCTGCAGCGTGACGACGTCGGCGTTCGACGGTGACTCGACGCTGATCTGCTGCTGCTGGACGACAGGGATGTCCTCGTTGATGACGAACCGCTCACCGAGAAGCGATGCCGGGTCGAACGCAGTACCCGTGCCGTCGCTGACGAGGGTGGCGTCGATGTTGAGCGGAATCTTCGCGATCTTGCCCTGGGTGTAGGTGGACAAGAGCAATGCGGCGATGAGCAGGGCAGCTCCGAGGCCCATGATTCCGCACGCGGCGATCCTCAGCGCAACTGCGCGGTTCAATACCGTGTCTCCCTTCGCGCACCGCCACGGTCGTGACGGGCGGCGCCCAGCCAGACGCCCAAAAGCCGGTTCGACCCTAACAGCAGACAATAAGGTCGTCGCTTACTACGAGGCGTTCACCGGCAGCGCCTGACTACCCCGTTTCGCACCGTTGCCTCCTGATGCATCCGATTGCGGGCACACTGTTCGGCGTGAGTGAAAGCGCCGTGGGCGGGACCCGCGGTTTCCTGCCCGCCGTCGAAGGGCTGCGCGCGTGCGCCGCCATCGGCGTCGTCGTCACCCACGTCGCGTTCCAGACCGGTATGTCCGGCGGCATCCTCGGCCGCATCCTCGGCCGGTTCGATCTCGCCGTCGCGGTGTTCTTCGCACTGTCGGGGTTCCTGCTGTGGCGCGGTCATGCCGCCGCGGCGCGCGGTCTGCGGTCACGTCCGCGAACGGGGCACTACCTGCGGTCGCGCATCGTGCGCATCATGCCGGGCTACCTCGTCGCCGTCGTGGTGATCCTCACGCTGTTGCCGGAGGTCAAAGCCGACTTCACCGTGTGGCTGGCAAATCTGACGCTGACCCAGATCTATGTCCCGCTGACGTTGACCGCGGGGTTGACGCAGATGTGGAGCCTGTCGGTCGAGATGAGCTTCTACCTCGCGCTGCCGCTGCTGGCGCTGCTGGCCCGGCGGGTTCCTGCCCGTGCCAGGGTTGCCGCGATCGTCGCCGTCGCCGCCGCGAGCCTGTTCTGGGTGCACATCCCGTTCGATGCGGCGTCCGGGCACAACCTGTGGAACTGGCCGCCGGCGTTCTTCTCGTGGTTCGCCGCAGGCATGGTGCTGGCCGAGCTCACCGTCAGCCCGGTGGGCTTCGTCCACCGGCTGGCTCGCAGGCGGATCCTGATGGCGGTCATCGCCGTGACGGCGTTCCTGATCGCCGCGTCGCCGCTGGCGGGCCGGGAAGGGCTGCATCCCGGCTCGATCGCCCAGGTGACGCTGAAGACGGTGATGGGGGCGATCGTCGCGGGCGCGCTGCTGGCGCCGCTGGTGCTCGACCGTGTCGACACCTCGCACCGGATACTCGGAAGTCCTGTCATGGTGACGCTGGGCCGCTGGTCCTACGGACTCTTCGTGTGGCACCTGGCGGCGCTGGCGATGGTGTTCCCGATCATCGGGGAGTTCGCGTTCAACGGCCACTTCACGATCGTGTTGGTGCTGACGGTGGTCTTCGGTTTCGCGATCGCAGCGGTCAGCTACGGCCTGGTGGAGTCGCCATGCCGGAATGCGTTGCGCCGCTGGGAGCGACGCAACGATCCGACACCGCTGGACTCATCGGTCACCGAAGACGTCGAGCCGGCGCAAGCCCGCTAGGGAATCAGCAGGGTCTTGCCGGGCAGGCGACCCGTGTCGTAGGCCTCATGTACGGCGGCCGCCTGCGCGAGCGGGCGCCGGTCGGCGACGTCGATCCGCAACTCTCCCGAGTCGACTCTGCCGGCGAGGTCAGCCAGCTGCGCGGCATCACTGCGCACGAAGACCCGTTGTGCCCGGAGTCCTCGCTGGGGTCGTTCGGGTCCCGACGTCATCGTGCCGACGTAGTGGCCACCGGCGACGACGACGGACGCGAGCGCCTCCGTCTCCGCCGCGGTGGTGCTAACCAGATTGAGGACGACGTCGAACGGAGCTCCACCGATCTCGAAAGGTGTTGCGGTGTAGTCGAGATAGCCGATGATGTGGTCGGCGCCGAAGTCGTGGAGATGTTGGGCGGTCTCGGCCTTCGCGGTGGCAGTGACTTCTGCGCCGACACTCTTGGCGAGCTGGGTGGCGTAGCCGCCGACCGCTCCGCCGGCGCCGTTGATCAGAATCGTCTGTCCGCGGGTGAGGCCCGCGATTTCGAACAGCGCCTGCCACGCAGTGAGCCCGACAGTCGGCAGGGAAGCCGCGTCTGCCAGCGGCACCGATGATGGCGCTTGTGCCAGGACCTCGGCCGGTGCGACGACATACTCCGCGGCGGCACCGTCGGCGGTCATCGGAAGCAGGCCGACCACGGCGTCCCCGACATTCCAGCCGTCGACACCGTTTCCGATTTCGGCGATCGTGCCGGCGACGTCGATGCCGGGCACATGGGGGGAGTCGATCGCAAATACCTCGGACAGGTAGCCGCCGCGGATTCCGGCGTCGACCGGATTGAACGATGTGCCTGCGACCTTCACCAGAACCTGCCCGGCGCCCGGTACCGGTTTCGCCACGTCGACATACTCCAAGACGTCGCTGCCGCCGTAGCGGTGGAACTGTATCGCCTTCATGATCTTCTCCGATCGTCAGATGCTTCGATTTCGAAGCGTTTACGAACGGTGCAACATGCTTCGATATCGAATCAATTCCCGTAGGCTGCGATCGTGGCGAAAACGCTGAAACCGGAGCAGATGCGGACCTACTTCGCCCTCACAGAAGCAGTCAGCCTGCTGCAGTACGCCGTCCGCGAGCAGCTGCAGGAGGAGGGTGGTCTCAGCTACGTGCAGTTCGAGATCCTGGCCAAACTGGCCGACACCGACGGGCCCCTGACGATGACCGACCTCGCCGACGGGGTTGTCTACAGCCGCAGCGGCCTCACCCACCAGGCCGGGCTACTCGAGAAAGAAGGCCTCATCATCCGAATGGCCAGTCCCGACGACCACCGGGCCACGCTCGTGGACATCACCGAGAAAGGCCGCGCCAGGGTCGCCAACGTCCTGCCCGGCCACATCGAGGTCGTCCGCTCGCTGTTGTTCGAGCCGCTCTCCGCTGCCGACGTGCGCACCCTCGGCGGCATCATGGGCCGGGTTCGCGACCACATGCGCGCTCTGCCGCCGCGATCGAGCCGACCGCGCCCCGCCGCGCGCCGAGGCTGAAACTACGCAGGCCCTCACTCGGCCTTTCGCTGCGTGCTTTCCGTTTGGGCCCCCCGCGCGATGACCTCGTCGCGGACCGCCGACCGTCGTGCCTTGCCCGCATCGTCACGCAGCGGGCGGTCGGCGAACTCGACTGACCTGGGCAGCTTGTAGCCCGCGATCCGCTCGGCCAGGAACGCGACCACCCCCGCCTCGTCGAGACCGTCGGCCTGCACGATCGCGTGCGGCACCTGGCCCAGATCGTCGTCGGGCAGTCCCACCACCAGGCTCGACAACACCGCCGGGTGCTCCGCGAGCGCCGACTCGATCTCCGCCGGATAGACGTTGCGCCCGCCGACGGTGAACATGTCGACTCGGCGGTCGTTGAGGTAGAGGAACCCGTCCGCATCGAAGTAACCCAAGTCGCCCAACGAATCCCAGCCGTCCCGGGACTTGGCGGTGCTGCCGATGTAGCGGTAGGTGGGCCGCGACCCCGGGCCTGGCCGCATGTAGATCTCACCGGCCACGCCGGGCGGGCACTCGTTGCCGTCGTCGTCGAGCACCTTCATCTCACCGGCGACCACCGTGCCGACGGAGCCGGGGTGTGTCAACCACTGGTGCCCAGAAATGAACGTCAGGGCCTGTAACTCGGTGCCGCCGTACAGTTCCCACACCGCCTCGGGGCCGACGATCTCGATCCACGCCCGCTTGACGGCGGGCGGGCAGGGTGCGGCCAGGTGCCAGAACCGGCGAATCGAGGACAGGTCGTAGGCGTCCGGGTTCGCGCGAAAGACCGGCAGCAGACGTTGCATGATCGTCGGCACCGTGGCCAGGAACGTCACCCGGTGTTCGGTGATGAGACTGAGGAATTCGTGCGGTTCGAACCGCGGCATCACGACGAGGTGGTGACCCTGCAGCAGGCCGATGGCAAATGTCGTGAAGCCGGTGTTGTGGCTCAGCGGCACCGAGATCAGGTTGACGTCGCCCTCCTGCGCGCCCAGCGGATAACCGATGGCCGCGGGCACCCGGCTGTCGTTGCCCGCCTCGATCAGCTTGGGCCGCCCGGTGCTTCCGCCCGATGCCATCGACTTCCACACCGGCGACACCGCCTCCGGCAGGGGCTCGGCCGGGAATTCCGCGAACTCGGCGGCCAGATCCGTTGCCGTACTTGGTGTCATACCGGTCGGGTCGGTCCTGCCCACCAGCAGCGCCGGCCTGCGCAACTCGAGCAGTGCGGCGAGCTCGGCGTCGGGCAGCCGCGCCGACAGCGGCTGCGGCACCGCCCCGAGCTTCCAGCACGCGACGACCGTGAACACCCAGTCCAGCGAATTGGGCAGCACGATCGTCACATAGTCGCCGACGCCGACTCCAAGGGAGGCGAACCCGCGGGCGACCCGATTGGTGATGGCATCGAGCTCGGCGCGGGTCACCGTGACACCGGAGCAGGTCACCGCCGATGCACCGGGCGCCTGCTCGGCAAGGGTCGACACGTGCGTGCCGATCGGAGCGACGGGCGAGGCGGCGAGCGCGTCTGTCATGTCAGCCATCCTCGTCGTCGTGAGCCTGGCTGCGGCGGGAATCGGAGAACGTCACCGTCGACATCGCGACGGCGAGCACCGACAGCAGCGCGAGGAACTGCACCCCCGCCGAGTGTCCGACGTATCCGTCGACCGAGCGCCACGGGTACTGGCTGAGCACCGCGCCGGCCAGGATCAGTCCGGACGCCGCAACCCCCACCGTCAGTCCGTCGAGCAGCGTGTCCCGGCGGCGCAGCAGATACCTGATGCCCAGGGCCGCCGCCGCGACGACGGCCCCGGCGATACCCGAGATGACCAGTGCTGCAACCGTTGCCGCGGCGCCGGCGCCCCACGGCGGGGGCTGCCACGGTTGCGTCGGCTCGCCCGGGTCGCCGACCCGGCGGGGCGCTACGAACGCCAGCGCGAAGAGAAGCGGCAGTAGTGCAAGGCCACCGATCAGACCGGCCCGGTAGGTGGCGTTGGAGGCGAAGTCCAGCGTGACGGCGCCCTCGGTGCCCGCGGGCACCACCCAGCCCTGCTGCCAGCCGTTGACGGTGACGGGGGTCAGCGCGTTGCCTGCGGCGTCGCGTGCGACCCAGCCCGGGTTCACGCTCTCCGGCACGACCAGAACGCGGGAGGCATCCGATGGCGTGACGGTGACCTCGCGGTGATCGCCCGTCCATCGGCCGGTGTCGACGGAAGATGTTGTTGCTGAACGGACTTCACCGAAGCGCGGGGTGTCCAGCTGGATACCGTCGACGATCAGCGCGGGGCCGGGACTGACGAGCAACTCCTGCTGGCCTTCGGGGAGCAGGATCGGTTCGTCGCGGCACGGGCGGGCCGGAACAGGTCTGTTGTCGAGCAGGTCGCCGACGGTGGTGCGTACCGACGTCTGGACGAACTCACCGGCGACGCCGATGACGGGTCCGCGCCCGCACGGCAGGGTGATGCTGCGGTCGCGGTTGGCGGCGGCGTCGGCGGCGCCGATCGGGGCGCCGCGACCGTCGAGCGCGACGATCTCGGCGAGCCCGGGCGGCTTGAGCTGATCGAAACCCAGTGAGGTGCGGTCGATCACGTCGTCCCACTGCAGCAGCCACACCCTGATCGAGTCGGTCATCCGGGGGTGGAGCGCGAACGTTTCCGTTCCCGCCGTCATGCGGCGCACCTGCGGGCCGTCCCCGAGGTCGACCGCGATGAGCGTCGGGTGGGCGGGCAGCGCCGACGCGCTGGGCGTCACCCGGATCGCGGACACGGTCTGCGGGCTGGGCAGCGTGAGCGTCAGCGACGGCGGGGTGTGTGGCTGCACTGTGCGCTGCGGGGCGGTCCACGATGTGCCGGGATCGCCGTCGGTGGCGGCGTAGGCGGAGCCGAGCACGTCGATGGGATCGCTGTCACCGGCGGCCCGCGTCGTCCCGGGCTGCGCGATCAGGTCGGCGAGATTCGGTCCCTGCCTGGCCCGCACCCAGACCGTCGGCATCACCTCCGTCGGCTCCGCGACGGCGAGCGTCCGGCTCAGGTTCACGGGCTCCTCGGCGGCCAACGCCATCGCCGCCGCGCACCGGACCCCGGTCGGGCTCTCCGCACACCCGGCACGCCCCAACAGATCCGAACCCAGATCCCATTGCGCCACAACCGAACCCGGAGGCGGACCGGGAACGCTGACGGTGTGCCGCAGGTTGACCGGGTGGGCGAAACCGTTCGCGTCGTACTGGGTGACGCTGATGTCGGTGAGGCCGAACTGGACGCCGGGCGACCCGTCGTCGGTGCCGGTCGCGGTGATCCGCACCCACGGGGATTCCCCGTAGGGCAGCGCCACGGTCAGCGGTTTACCCGCCTCGTCGAACCGCACGGTGCTGGTGCCGTTGACCGTCGACACCTCCAAGCGCCGTACCTGTGCGCCGACCGCGGAAGCACTCGGCGTGACGGTGAGGGTCGCGTTGGTGACGGGGTGGTCGAAGTCGACTTGCAGCCACTGGCCCAGCGCGGTCTGCAGCGAGTTGGACACCCAGCTGGTCGAGGAATCCCCGTCGATCGCCGACGGCGGCCCCGACGACGGTGAAACATTGGGCAGCGCAGTGGAATCCGATGCGGCACTCGATACGGAGATCCGGCCGCCACCCCACTGGCCGTACACGAGATCGGCATCGGCGGACGGATAGTCGGGCACCCGGTTGTAGGTGTTGCGCGCGTCGTCCGGCCCGCGGATCGCCGACGAATGGTCGTCGACGCGGCCGTAGTCGGTTTCGCGGGCCGTCGGGGTGTCGGTGATGGTCACCAGCGGTGCGGGCAGGCCGGCACGTAATGCGTCCTGCGTCAACAACATCGGTCCGAGCGGCGGCCGGCCCGACAACCGGCGGCGCTCATCGATGCGCAACAGCGACTCGGGCCCGCCGTCGACCCGCGCCATCGTGTCCGTCTCCGCCACATAGGGTTCGAGCGAAGCCGCACCGTCGACGTGATAGATCTCGACCGCCGGATAGCTGGGTCGCAGCCCGCTGTCGGTGACGAATCCCTCCAGCGCACCCGGCCCGACCACGTCGCCGAACTCCGCGACCTTCGTCAGGCCCGGTGACCCGTCGACAGCGCGGTGCACGAGGATGGGCCGCGCCGACCTCGACGAGTCAGGGTCGAGGTCGTTGCGCACCACCACATACGAGATGCCCTGTCGGGCAAGGGTGTCGGCAAGGCCGTCAGAGGCTCGGCCGGCGGCGAACAACCGCTGGACGGAGTCGAGTGCGCGGATCGTCTCCGGCGGGTTCAGGGGGATCGAGTCGCGCACCCCCCACGCACTGTCCCCCAGGACCTGGAGTGGCTCGTCGTGGCTGTTGCCCCACACCTGGGTCGCGAACGGAGATCCCGGCGCAACGAGGACACGACCTCCGGAGTTGTTGTCGTCCAGCCACTGCGCGGTGTCGTGCCAGTACTGCGGGATGGCGTCGAACGCGCCCGGAGGCGTCAGCCGACCGGTCCAGGCCAGTGCCGTCGCCGCCGTCAACGCCGACAACAACACGATGCCCACCGCGACCCGCTTGTCCTTTTCGGGATGGGCGAAAGAGTCGCGCCACACCCGCTGCGGGGCGCTGCCCGGCAACGGGATACGGCCGAGTACATGAACCAGACCCAGCGCCAGGGGCAGCCGCAGCAGCGGTTCGAGCTTGTGCAGGTTGCGCAAAGGTGTGCCGTCGGCATCCAGAAACGCCTGCACCGCATGGGCGATCGGAGAGCCGAGACCGCCGGAGTAGGTGGCCGCCAGCAGCACGACGCCGACCATCAGCATGGTGATCAGCCGGCCCCGGGCGGGCATGCGTGCCGACGCCAGACCGGCCAGCCCGCCGGCCGCCACGAGCGTGGTCGCCAGCACCGCCACCGACCCGGTCACCAGCTGCGCACCGGCCGTCGCTGTCGGCGCCACATACGGTGTCCACGCACCGGTGCCGCGCAGCATCTCGGTCAGCGACATCCACTGCGTCGTCACGCCGGAGGATTCGATGAAGTCCAGGAACGGCGGGCTGATCCTGCCGAGGTGCAGCAGCGCGACCACCCACCACGCCACCGCGAGAGCCGCACACGGCAACCACCACGCCACGAAGCGCCACCACGTCCGGTCGGGCCGGTGGCACAGCAGCCACACCACGGCGCACAGGCATGCGGTGAGAGTCGCGACCGCGTTGACCGCCCCCATCAACGCGATCGCCACCGCCGACCGTGCCGCCAGCACTCGCACCCGGGGATCGCTGTGCCCTTCGCCCACCCCTTTCTTCCCCCCGCGTAAGGCAAGGATGACCGGCAGCAGCACCCACGGCGACAGCATCATCGGCAGCGTCTCCGACGAGATCGCGCCGAGCGTCGTCAGCACCCGCGGTGACAGCGCGAACGCGACCGCACCGATCACCCGCGATGTCGAGCTGCCGATGCCGAGCGCTTCGGCGACCCGCAGCACACCCCAGAAACCGACGACGAGGATCAGCGCCCACCACAGGCGCTGCGTCACCCACCCGGGGACACCGAGGAGGTCACCGGCGAGGAAGAACGTGCCGTGCGGGAAGAGGTAGCCGTAGGCCTGGTTCTGGGCCTGACCGAACGGGAGCTCGCTGTTCCACAGGTTGAACGCGCGCGCGAGGAACCGCAGCGGATTGGCGGTGAGATCAAGCTTGGTGTCAGGGGAGATCTGGCCGGGTGACTGGCCAAAACTCAGAAGCAGAGCCACCGCGGCGGCGGCCCACAGCCAGCGCCGCGACAGCGGCTGGACGCTCAGTTCAGGATGGGAACGCAGTTTAGGTGCGGTCGCCGTACTCGACCCGGTTGAGAACCGAGGACGCCGGATCGCCCGCCTGCAGAGGCGGCTTGGTGTCCTGTTGCACCATGAGCGTCACCCCGAACACGGCCGCCGCGCCTAGCAGCAGGCCCACGACAATGCTGGCGGCTGCGGGCACGAGGAACCGATCCATGCGGCCAACCTAGCACGGTGGCCGTCACGGTCCGGGCGGCACGATCAGCACCGGACGGTGCCCACGGCGCAGCACATGGTCGGCGACGCTGGACTGCAACAGCGACCGGAAACCCGTGGTCGCCCTCGTTCCGGTGACGATCAGGTCGGCGTCGAGGTCGTCGGCCGCCTCGATGATCGTCTGCCACACCGTGAAGGTCACCGGGCGGCGCAAGGCTTCGGCGGGCAGCCCGGCCGCCACGGCCAATTCCAGGCCCTCGTCGTTGATGCGCTGCGCCTCGGTCAACGCGATGTCGTCCTCGTCGTCCTGGCGGGGGTCCGGCGGCCCGTCGAGGTCGTAGTCATAGGCGCTCTCGTCGGCGCCGCGGTCCATCGGCGACCACACCGTGAGCACCACGGCCCTGTCTGCGGTCAGGAACCGGCCCGCGTACTGCACGGCACGCCGGGCCGTCGGCGACCCGTCGAAGGCGATGAGGAGCACGGTCTTCTTGTCCCGGGGTACGGGGCTCGTCATCGTCACTCCTTGTTCGCGGCGGGCATCCAGAATATTGGGTCGTTGACCTGGTGTGCTGACGAACTGGACGACCACGGCATGGATCGCGGCGGGCCCTGCCATTAGTGTCGGGACGTATGCCAGCCCCAAGGACCTTCCCGAACGCGCTGATCGGCGTGCTGGCGGCGTCGGCGCTGCTGGCCGGATGCACATCAGCTGATTCCGAGCCGTCCGCGCCGCCGGCCGCCCCAGCCGGCCCGTCGCAGCTTTCGCTGGCTGCCGGGAACCTCCCCGCCGCTCCCGCCCTTGCACCGCCCGCAGCCCCCGTATGTGGCGATCCCGCGGCCGTCGTCGCGGCGATGCCGACGCGCGACAAGCTGGCGCAGCTGCTGATGGTCGGGGTGGCCGGCGCGGCCGACGCACGCACGGCCGCCGCGGACTACCACGTCGGCGGCATCATGATCGGCAGCTGGACCGACATGTCGATGCTGACCGACGGGTCCCTGCCCGACATCGCAAACGCCGGCCCGCTGCCGCTCGCCGTGAGCGTCGACGAGGAGGGCGGCCGCGTGTCGCGGCTGTCCGGGCTCATCGGAGGCCAGCCGCCGGCCCGCGTGCTCGCGGAGACCAACACCCCGGAGCAGGTCTACGGGATCGCGCTCGAGCGCGGCAGAAAAATGCGCAACCTCGGTATCACCGTCGACTTCGCACCGGTCGCCGATGTCACCGACGCTCCCGCCGACAGCGTCATCGGGGACCGTTCGTTCGGAGCCGACCCCACCACCGTCACCGACTACGCCGGCGCCTACGCCCGCGGCCTGCGCGACGCCGGCGTGCTGCCCGTCCTCAAACACTTCCCGGGGCACGGCTCGGCGTCCGGCGACTCGCACACCGGCGCCGTCGTCACCCCGCCGATCGAGCAACTGCAGGCCAACGACCTGGTTCCGTACCGGACGCTGACCGCCCAAGCTCCGGTCGGAGTCATGGTGGGCCACATGGAGGTGCCCGGCCTCACCGGCAGCGAACCCGCCAGCCTGAGTCCGGCCGCGTATGCGCTGCTGCGGTCCGGCGACTACGGCGGCCCGCCGTTCGGCGGACCGGTGTACACCGATGACCTGTCGGGCATGCAGGCCATCACGGACAGGTTCGGAATCGCCGATGCCGTGCTGCGCGCGCTGCAGGCCGGAGCCGACGTGGCGCTGTGGCTGTCCACCGACGACGTGCCCGCCGTGCTCGACAGGCTTGAGGCAGCCGTCGGGGCCGGTGAGTTGACGATGTCGGGCGTGGATGCGGCCGTGAGCCGGATCGTCGCGACCAAGGGCCCGTCGACGCGGTGTGGCGGCTGATCGGTCAGCAATTGCTTACCCTGTCGTAGGGAAGGTGTTGCTCATCGGTCACGAAAGGCGCGCGCATGGCAGGTGGAACCAAGCGGTTGCCGCGCGCCGTCCGCGAGCAACAGATGTTGGACGCGGCCGTGGAGATCTTCTCGGTCAACGGTTACCACGAGACCTCGATGGATGCGATCGCCGCCGAGGCGCAGATCAGCAAGCCGATGCTCTACCTCTACTACGGATCCAAGGAAGACCTGTTCGGTGCGTGCCTGAATCGTGAGCTGAGCCGGTTCGTCGACGAAGTGAACAGCCACATCGACTTCAGCGCCCCGCCCAAGGAGTTGCTGCGCACCGCGGTGCTGTCGTTCCTGAAGTACATCGATGCCAACCGGGCATCGTGGATGGTGCTCTACACGCAGGCCACCAGTTCGCAGGCCTTCGCCCACACCGTGCGCGAAGGTCGCGAGCGCATCATCGAGCTCGTCGGCCGACTGTTGCGGTCGGGCACGCGGTTTCCCGAGCCCGACACCGATTTCGACATGATGGCCGTCGCGCTCGTGGGCGCCGGGGAGGCGATCGCGTCGCGGGTCAGCACGGGCGACGCCGACGTCGACGAGGCGTCCGAGCTGATGATCAACCTGTTCTGGCGGGGCCTCAAAGGTGCGCCGTCGACCCACGACGTCGACGCCACCGCCGTCATCTCAAGCTAGACACGGTTCCCGTCAGGTGCGGGTAGCCCTTGCTCAGATGACGCAGTGTCAGATCCCAACCGTCGGTGTTGCGGTCGACGTACAGACCAGCCCGTGCGGGCAGTACCACCGGCTTGGCGAACCGCACCGAATACTTGACCGCATCCGGCAGTTGTCCCTCGATGTTCGCGAGAACTGCAGCGGCGCTGAACATTCCGTGGGCAATGACAGTCGGGAAACCGAACAGCTTGGCCGCGATCCCGTTCGTGTGGATCGGGTTGTGGTCGCCGCCGACGGAGGCGTAGTGCTTGATCTGGCCCGGCGTGATCCGCAGTATCGCGTTGGGCGGCGGTAGCTTCGGCTGCTTCTGCGGTGGCGCCTTGGGCTCGTCGGACAGGCTGGTCCGCTGCTGATGCAGGAATGTCGTCACCTGCTGCCAGGCGAGCTCGTTGCCGACCTGGACATCGGTGAGGATGTCGACGAGCAGACCCCTGCGGTGCTCCCGCATGTTCTGCGCGCGCACCGACACCGACACGGTGTCGGTCACCGCGATCGGCCGGTACTGCGTGATGTGGTTCTCCAGATGCACGGAACCCATTGCCGCGAAGGGAAAGTCGAACCCGGTGATCAACTGCATCACCGTCGGGAACGTCAACGCGAACGGATAGGTCAACGGCACCGCATTGTCGAACCGCAGCCCGGTCACGTCGGCGTACTCGGCGACGTTCGCCGGGTCGATCGACAGATCCTCGACGGTCAGTGTGCGGGTGGGAAGCGTCTCGCTGCGCGGGATGAACGGCAGCGCACCCGCTGCGGCGAGTACGAGATTTTTGAGGCCCGAAGGCTGACCGTTGCTCATGCGCCCAGCATCGCCTGTCCGCAGACCCGGATCGTGTTGCCCGTCACCGCATTCGACCCGGGGCTGGCGAAGTACGCGATCGCCTCGGCCACGTCGACGGGCTGCCCACCCTGGAACAGCGAGTTGAGCCGTCGGCCGACTTCACGGGTCGCCAACGGGATCGCGTCGGTCATCTTCGTCTCGATGAAGCCCGGTGCGACGGCGTTGATCGTGATGTTCTTCTCGGCGAACTCCGGTGCCAGCGCGTCGGTCAGCCCGATCATGCCCGCCTTCGTGGTCGCGTAGTTCGTCTGGCCGCGGTTGCCCGCGATGCCCGCCATCGACGACAACCCGACGATCCGGCCGCCGTCGCCGATCACCCCGTTACCCACCAGGCCCTCGGCGAGACGAAGGGGGGCAAGGAGATTCACCGCGATGACGGAATCCCAGCGCGACTCGTCCATGTTGGCCAGCAGCTTGTCGCGGGTGATGCCTGCGTTGTTGACCAGGATGTCGAGCGTGCCGTCATAGTGCTCGCGGACGTGCTCGGTGATGCGGTCGACGGCGTCGGCCGCGGTGACGTCCAGCGTCAGCGCCGTGCCGCCCACCTTGCTCGCGGTGATCCCGAGCGACTCGGCTGCGCCTTCGACGTCCACGCAGATGACCTTCGCGCCGTCGCGCGCGAACACTTCGGCGATCGTCGCCCCGATGCCGCGCGCCGCGCCGGTCACGACGGCGACCTTGCCGTCGAGTGGCCGTTCCCAGTCGGCGGGCGGGGTCGCGTCGGCTGCCCCCACATGGAACACCTGGCCGTCGACGTAGGCCGACTTGCCCGACAGCAGGAAGCGCAGCGTCGATTCCAGCCCCGTCGCGCCGGGTTGGGCGTTGGCGGACAGGTACACCAGCGCGGCGGTCGACCCGTTGCGCAGCTCCTTGCCCAGCGAGCGGGTGAAGCCCTCAAGGCCGCGCTGCACGGTGCGCTCGTGCACGCTGCCGGTCTCCTCCGGCGTCGTGCCGATGACGACGACGCGGCCGGAGTGGCCGAGGTTGCGCAGCAGCGGGGTGAAGAACTCGTAGAGCCCCTTGAGTCCCTCGGGTTCGGTGATGCCGGTGGCGTCGAAGACGAGCCCGCCGAACGAGTCGGCCCAGCGGCCGCCGAGATTGTCGGCGACGACGTCGTAGTCGTCGGCCAGGGCGGCGCGCAGCGGCTCGACGACCCTGCCCTCGCCCCCGATCAGCAGCGATCCTGCGAGCGGGGGTTCACCGGCCTTGTGCCGCCGCAGCGGTTCGGGCTGCGGAACACCGAGCTGTTTGGCGAGGAACGAGCCAGGCCCGGAGTTGACGACCTGGGAAAGGAGATCGGAAGCCACTGTGCTGCCTTTCGAGAGGGGGCCACCTTCGGAAGAGGAGGCCGACTTTCTGACGATCAGGTGGGTTCTACGTCGACCGCACGGGGGTACCCGCTCTGTCGCGTCCGTCACCGAACTTACTCCAGAGTAAGAACCGTGGGTAGTATGACGCTCGACACCTAGCAAGCCGGGAGGACAACGTGGTCGACAACAGGACAACCCGCCGGGTGGCGATCCTCGGAGGTAACCGGATCCCGTTCGCGCGATCCGATGGCGCCTACGCCAAAGCCTCGAACCAGGACATGTTCACCGCCGTGCTGGACGGGCTCGCCGAGCGCTTCAACCTCAAGGGCGAGAAGCTCGACGCCGTCATCGGCGGTGCGGTGCTCAAGCACAGCCGCGACTTCAACCTGATGCGGGAGTGCGTGCTCGGCAGCTCGCTGTCGTCGTACACCCCCGCTTTCGACCTGCAGCAGGCCTGCGGCACGGGCCTGCAGTCCGCGATCGCCGCGGCCGACGGCATCGCGCTACGGCGCTACGAGGTGGCCGCCGCCGGTGGCGTGGACACCGCCTCGGATGCGCCGATCGCATTCGGTGACGACCTGCGCAAGGTGCTCCTCGGACTGCGCCGCGCCAAATCCAACGTCGACCGGCTGAAGCTGGTCGGCAAGCTGCCCGCCGCCCTCGGCGTCGAGATCCCGGTCAACAGCGAGCCGCGCACCGGTATGTCGATGGGCGAGCACGCCGCCGTCACCGCCAAGGAGATGGGCGTCAAGCGCGTCGACCAGGACGCGCTCGCCGCCGCCAGCCACCAGAACATGGCCGCGGCCTACGACCGCGGGTTCTTCGACGACCTCGTCAGCCCGTTCCTCGGCCTCTACCGCGACAACAACCTGCGGGCGGATTCGTCGACGGAGAAGCTGGCGAAGCTCAAGCCGGTCTTCGGTGTGCGTAACGGCGACGCGACGATGACGGCGGGCAACTCGACGCCGCTGACCGACGGTGCGTCGGTGGCGCTGCTGTCATCGGAGGAATGGGCGGCCGCACATTCGCTTCCTGTCCTGGCCTATTTCGTCGACGGCGAAACTGCGGCGGTCGATTACGTCAACGGCCGCGACGGCCTGCTGATGGCGCCGACGTACGCGGTGCCGCGACTGCTGGCCCGCAACAACCTGACACTGCAGGACTTCGACTTCTACGAGATCCACGAAGCGTTCGCGTCCGTCGTGCTGGCGACGCTGGCGGCGTGGGAATCCGACGAGTACTGCAAAGAGCGCCTCGGCCTCGATGCTGCGCTGGGATCCATTGACAGGTCGAAGCTCAACGTCAACGGTTCGTCGCTGGCTGCGGGACATCCTTTCGCCGCGACCGGCGGACGCATCGTCGCCCAGCTGGCCAAGCAGCTCGCCGAGAAAAGAGCTCAGACGGGCCAACCGGTGCGTGGCCTCATCTCCGTCTGCGCTGCCGGCGGGCAGGGCGTCACGGCCATCCTCGAGGCCTGATTTCGTGCGCCGGACGTGCACTAATGCCGTCCCGAAAAAAAGTTTCGGAACGCTGTAACGCTCGTCCGCAGGCGATCGATACATGGGATAGCTCCGTGTTGCCGTCTGACCCCCCGACCCGACGGCAACACGGGGCTCTTAGTTTTAGGGCATGCAGATCAGCATGTTCGGCCAGATCACCGGCTTCGGTGCGGCCAATCCGATCGACGCCACCATCGCCTACCTCGCCCAGCTGCGTGACGAAGGCTTCGGCCGCGTCTGGATCAGCCAGCTCCCTTACGAGCCCGACCTCCTGACGATCCTCGCCGTCGCCCTCCACGAGGTCGACACCATCGAGGTCGCCAGCGGTGTCGTCCCGATCCAGAACCAGCACCCGATGCAGATGGCGCAGCGGGCCCTGACCGTCAGCCTGGCTTCGCGGGGCCGCTTCATCCTCGGCCTTGGCATGACGCACGCCGCCGTCACCGAGGGCATGTGGGGCATTCCGTGGGACAAGCCGGTGCGCCGGCTCAACGAATACCTCGACGGACTGCTGCCGCTGTTGGCCGGCGAGCCGGCCGACGCGTCGGGCGAGACGGTGACCACCCGCGGCGCCCTCGTCATCCCGGGTGCGCCGAGGCCCGACGTGTACATCGCCGCGCTCGGCCCGCAGCTGCTGCGTCTGGCGGGACGCCGTACTCAGGGCACCTGCACGTGGATGACCGGGCCGGCCACGCTGCGCGACCACGTCAGCCCGACGCTGCGCCAGGCCGCGGCAGACGCGGGCCGCCCGGCCGACGCGGTCAGGGTCGTCGCATCTCTTCCCATCGCCGTGACCGATGACGTCGATGCGGCGCGCAAGCAGGCCGCCGAGCAGTTCTCGGTCTACGGGACGCTGCCGTCCTACCGGGCGATGCTCGACCGCGAGGGTTACGCGGGACCCGAGGACGCCGCCATCATCGGCGACGAGGCAACGGTGCGCGATCGGCTGGCCGATCTGGGTGCCGCGGGTGTCGACGAGTACGTCGGCGCGGTGTTCGACACCGTCCCCGAGGGTCGCGATCGGACGCGTGCTCTGCTGCGTGAATTGGGTTGAAGATTCCCCTTTCCCGCGGGTGAACGCAGGCGTAGCATCGTCTGCACGACGGGTTCGGGAGTGACGGGTCCGAAGAGCCGACGAGGGATGAGAGTCGGCCGCGCGAGACAATGAAGCGCACCCACGTGTCCTCCCGAACCCGCCCTTATCTCCTTCCCGCGAAAAGACACAAACTCACCCGGAATCGCCGCAGTACGTGTGATTTTGTGTCTGCTCGCGTAGGAAATGAGGCATGACCGCGCTCAATGCCGTCCAGCTGCTGACCTTCGTCGCGTTTCTGGGGCTGCTCGCCTACGCGGTATTCGCGCCGCGCGAAGCGAACCGCGTTACCCGCGTTCGGCGGACCCGGACGTACTATGGGGTGGCGATGATTGCCGGCGCCGCATTTTTCGCCGCGATGGCCGCCGACTCCGTCGGGTGGCTGCGCTACGCGGAGGGCATTGCGGCCGTGAGCTTGCTCGTCGCCGGACTCGCGGTGGTCGCGAAGGCCCGACAGCCTAGTAAGTAGGGGTATTCCGCGGAGCCGACGGCGCCACCGGCCGGCCCGACAGCTCCCGGTAGATGTAGACCTGGAACAGGTAGCTGACCGGGATTGCGACGAAAAGTCCTATCAGGCAGGCAAATTGGCCAACTGTACTCAGCGCGGCGGCGATCAGATACATCAGCAACACCGGCACGATGTTGTTCTTGACGAGGTTCACGCTCGTCTTGACCGCCTCGATGACCGGCAACCCGCGGTCGAGCAGCGCCAGCGGCGCGAGGATCGTCAGGAATCCGACGAGGATGCCGGGGATGACGCACAGGATGAACCCCACGACGGTCGCTGCCACGATCAGCAGTTGCAGGGCGAGCATCGCGCCGAAGCGGTTCGGCTTCAGGAAGGACGCCAGCGTGACGGGCTGCCCGTCGGCGATCTTGAGATAGCCCGTGTTCAGTGCCGCCGACATGGCGGCGATCGTCAACCACAGCAGGATGGACGCGACGACGATGAGGACGATGCTCGTGGCACCGAAGTACATCGTCGACGTGGATGCCGAGTATTCGGTGTACGAGGACGGGCTCGTCTCGGCGGCCACGAATGCCATGCCGTACGGAACTCCGAACAGCACACCGATCGCGAGCATCCAGATCACCAACGACCCGACCAAGGGAAATGCGTTCTGGGTGAACGTATTCCATGACCACTTGAGTCCGGCACCGATGTCGGGGGCGGGCTTGCCGAACATCGGCGGAGGCCCGTAGCCCGGTGGCGGCGCGTATCCGGGCGGCGGGCCGTAACCGGGAGGCGGTGGTGCGTACCCGGGAGGCGGCTGGCCCGTCTGGTAGCCCGGGGGCGGTCCGTAACCGGGCGGCGGCGGTTGGTAGCCGGGCGGTGGCTGGTAACCGGGCGGCGACTGGTCGTTCGGATAGTCGGTCATGTCATGTCCCCTCGGTTTCTGAAGGCGAGCAGACACAAAATCGCACGAAATGCGGTCAATGTGTGTGATTTTGTGTCTGCTGGCAAGCGGGAGGTGCCCCCCAGCTCGCACCAAGAGTCAACGCAAGACGCCCCCGGGAAGAGTCCGGGGGCGTCTCGGGTCCGAAGCAATCTGAGGGGGGTCAGAAGCTCGCTTCGTCCAGTTCCATGACCTCGGTGTCGAGGTTCTCCACAATGGCGCGGGTGCTGGTCAGCAGCGGCAGGAAGTTCTTCGCGAAGAACGATGCCACCGCGAGCTTGCCCTCGTAGAAGGCACGGTCGTCACCGGTCGCGCCTGCATCGAGAGCCTCGATCGCCACGGCGGCCTGCTTCTGCAGCAACCAGCCGATCATCAGGTCGCCGACGCTCATCAGGAAGCGCACCGAACCCAGGCCCACCTTGTAGATGCTGGCCGGATCCTCCTGCGAGGCCATCAGGTAACCGGTCAGCGAGGCGGCCATGCCCTGGACGTCCTCCAGTGCGGTGGCCAGCAGTGCACGCTCGGCCTTGAGCCGTCCGTTGCCGGTCTCGGCCTTGACGAACTGCTCGATCTGGCCGGCCACATGGGCCAGCGCGACACCCTTGTCGCGGACGATCTTGCGGAAGAAGAAGTCCTGCGCCTGGATCGCGGTGGTGCCCTCGTAGAGCGAGTCGATCTTGGCGTCGCGGATATACTGCTCGATCGGGTAGTCCTGCAGGAAGCCGGAACCACCGAACGTCTGCAGCGACTCGGTCAGCTTGGCGTACGCCTGCTCCGAACCCACACCCTTGACGATCGGCAGCATCAGGTCGTTGACCTTGACCGCCAGGTCGGCGTCGATGCCGTGGACAGCCTTGGCCATCTCGGCGTTCTGGTGCGTCGCGGTGAACAGGTACAGCGCGCGCAGGCCTTCGGCATACGCCTTCTGGGTCATCAGCGAACGACGCACGTCGGGGTGATGCGTGATGGTCACGCGCGGCGCGGTCTTGTCGGTCATCTGCGTCAGGTCGGCACCCTGCACGCGGAACTTGGCGTACTCCAGAGCGTTCAGGTAGCCGGTCGACAGCGTGGCAATGGCCTTGGTGCCCACCATCATTCGAGCTTGCTCGATGACGTCGAACATCTGCGCGATGCCGTCGTGCACCTCGCCGACGAGCCAGCCCTGGGCGGGCACGCCGTGCTGACCCAGCGACAGCTCGCAGGTGGTCGAGATCTTCAGGCCCATCTTGTGCTCGACGTTGGTGACGAAGACGCCGTTGCGCTCGCCGGGCGCGCCGGTCTCGCGGTCGAAGTGGAACTTCGGTACGAAGAACAGCGACAGACCCTTGGTGCCTGCGCCTGCGCCTTCGGGGCGGGCCAGCACCAGATGCATGATGTTCTCGAACAGATCGTCGGAGTCGGCCGAGGTGATGAAGCGCTTCACGCCGTCGATGTGCCACGAACCGTCGGGCTGCGCAACGGCCTTGGTGCGGCCGGCGCCGACGTCGGAGCCGGCGTCGGGCTCGGTGAGAACCATGGTGGAGCCCCAGCCGCGCTCGGCGGCGAATCCGGCCCACTTCTTCTGCTCATCGGTTCCGAGGTGGAACAGGATGTCGGCGAAGCCGGCGCC
Organism: Mycobacterium sp. 236(2023); assembly: GCF_029623955.1. Classification (GTDB taxonomy): domain Bacteria; phylum Actinomycetota; class Actinomycetes; order Mycobacteriales; family Mycobacteriaceae; genus Mycobacterium. Next base: position 121,251 of record NZ_JARSBP010000001.1, read on the forward strand.
CATCGCGTACATGTAGACGGCCGGGTTGGCGCCGAGGATGTGCTCCTGCAAGGCCCACGACAGGACGCTGGGCAGCGCGGCGCCACCGAGTTCCTCGCTGACCGACAGCTTGTCCCATCCACCGTCGGTGACGGCGCGCACGGACTTCTTGAACGCTTCCGGAAGCGTCACGGAATGGGTCTTGGGGTCGAAGACCGGCGGGTTGCGGTCGCCTTCGGCGAACGATTCCGCAACCGGGCCCTCGGCCAGCTTGGCCATCTCGGCCAGCATCTCGGCGACGGTGTCGGCGTCGAGGTCGGCGTATGCGCCCTGACCCAGTGCCTTGTCGACCCCGAGGACCTCGAACAGATTGAATACCTGGTCCCGAACATTGCTCTTGTAGTGGCCCACGATTCCTCCTCGATGAGAACGCCACGTGCGGTTGGGTACTTCTGCTAAGTTACCCACCAGTAACTGCGGGTTACTATACCGCCCGGTAACTTCAACGCAAGACGAGTGTGAGCAATTTCCATCGCCTAACCAACCGGGCGGTTGGCCGACGAGCCATTTCGGCCAGTTCATGGGTCTTGACCTGGGAATTTCCCTCCCTGTGATGATGGTCACGTTTGGGCCGCTAGGGTGTCCTCATGCAGACGGCAATCGGGGTCGCGGTATGGGGAACAGGCAATATGGGAGCGACCTCGATCCGCTCCGTTTCGCAGTTCCCGGGACTTCGCTTGACGGGCATCATCACGTCCTCCGACGAGAAGTCGGGTAGGGACGCCGCGTCCTTCGCCGGCATCGACGAACCCACCGGCGTGAGCGCCACCACCGACGTCGACGCGGCGCTCGATCAGTGCGACGCCGTCGCCTATATGGCCTCGGGGGACATCCGGCCCGAGGAGGCGATCGCCGACATCGAACGGTGCCTGCGCGCCGGGAAGCACGTCGTGACGCCGTCGCTGTACTCCCTCTACGACCCCGCGTCCGCCCCCGCTGAATGGGTGGAGCGGCTGACGGCAGCGGCCGAGGAAGGTGGCGCCACGCTGCTGGTCAGCGGCGTCGATCCCGGATGGGGCAACGACGCGCTCGCGGTGACGGCGGCCAGCCTGTGCACGCGCATCAACACGATCACCTGCCAGGAGATCTTCGACTACTCCACCTACAACCAGCCGTTCGCGGTCAAGGTGTCGTGCGGGTTCGGCGGATCGATGGACGAGACGCCGATGATGTTGCTGTCCTCGATCCCGACGATGGTGTGGGGCGGAAACATCCGGCTCATCGGCCGCGGCCTCGGCATCGAGATCGACGAGATCACCGAAGAGGTCGAACGCCTCCCGCTCGAGGAGACCGTCGACACCGTGATGGGTGAGTTCGAGAAAGGAACGCAGGGCGCGTTCTTCCTGAAGGTGATCGGCTGGTCCGGCGGCAAGCAACGGGTCGTCATCGAACACATCACCCGCATCCATCCGTCCTGCGCGCCCGACTGGCCGCAGCCCGACGAGGGCGTGGGGGATCATCGGGTGATTGTTGACGGAGACCCGCAGCTGACCATCACCACCCGCGCCGACGTTCCCGGCGGCACGCGGGCCGACGGGGGCAACACGACCGCCGCGAACCGCCTGCTCGGCGCCCTCAACTGGCTTGCCGAACAGAAGCCCGGCATCTACGACGGGCTGCAGGTGCCGCTGCGCTCGGCGCTGAGCCCCGAACGTGAAGCCGCCCGCTGGGCCTGATGCGCTAGTGCCCGGCAAGTCTCTTGTTGACCAGCCGGGTGAGCCACGCCGGTGAGAAGCGTGCACCCGCAGCCAGCACCTTGGCCTGTAACCCGACCGGATAGTGCACCTGTGCCAAGGCTTTTCGCGCCCACGAGGCATCCACCGCGGCGACGATATCTTCGGCGATGTTCTGCGCGGTGAGGCGGATTCCCAGCGACTGCGTGGTGCCGGTCTTGAGGTCCTTGGTCATCGCTGTGTTCACGTACAGCGGCCACATGTCGATGACGCGGATCCCGTACCGCGCCCACTCGAGGTTCAACGCTTCGGTGATGGCTCGGACGAAGAACTTGGTCGCAGAGTAATTCGCCAACTCGGCCTGGCCGTAGATCGCCGATGCGGAAGCCAGGTTGACGACGACAGCACCCGGCGAGTCCTTCAAGTACGGGAACGCCGCATGCAGTCCGTTGACCACACCTGTGACGTTGACCCCGATTTCGCGGTGGTGCACATCGAGCGGGATCTCCTCGAAGCGGCCCGCGTTCAGCAGGCCGGCGTTGTTGATGAGCACGTCGATACGACCGCCGGACGAGTCGGCGAACTCACCGAGCCGCTCGGCGACCTCGGCGGCGTCGGTGACGTCGAGGTGCCCGACGACAGGAATACCGCCGACCGCGGTGATGTCGGCGGCCAGCACGCGCAGGCCGCCCTCGTCGATGTCGTAGCCGCCGACCCGGTATCCACGCGCGGCGAACAGCAGCGCCGTAGCACGCCCGATGCCGGTCGCGGCGCCGGTGATGAACACGGATCTGGTCATGTACGCCTCTCAGTCGTCAGTTGTTGAGTTGCCACACAGCGAAGTTCAGACACAACGCGAACGCTGACCACGCCAGGTAAGGCAGCAGCAGGACTCCCGCGAGGGCACTGCGCCGCAAGAACGCAACGACGGTCGCGACGAGCACCACGAGCAGGACGCTCAACTCGACGAAAGCCACCCCTCTCCAGCCCAAACCGAAGAACAACGGGGTCCACGCAGCATTGAGCGCCAGTTGGATCCCGTACAACGTGAGTGCGCGCGTCGTCTCCGGTGCGGGTCCTGTCCGCCACACCAGCCACGCGGCGACCGCCATCAGGACGTAGAGCACGGTCCAGGTGGGGCCGAACACCCATGACGGCGGCGCGAATCCGGGCTGCTGGAGGCGTCCGTAGTCCTCGGATGCGCTCGCGGTCGCCAACCCGCCGAGGGCAGACGCTGCGACCACGGCGAGGATCGAGAGCACCAACGCGAGGACCGACCGGGAGCGAGTTGTCGAATGTTCGGTCACCATGGCCCGCAGGCTACCCCGTCGAATCTGCTTCCCCGGCGGGCTTTTCGTGGCCGTTCGGTGACGCTTCCTCCGCATCGGGCAGCTGACCCACGAGGTACTCGGCGAGCCCGCCGATGGTCGGGTAGTCGAACACCGCCGTCGCGTTGATCGTGAACTTGCCGCCGAACTGGCTGTGCAGCCGGTTACGCAGCTCGATCGCCATCAGCGAGTCGGTACCGAGATCGAGGAACCGGCTGGTCGCCGCGGGCGGTGACGCCAGCCTCAGGAAGTTCTGGACCTCCTTCTGCAGGAACTCGGTCACGAACCCGGCGCGCTGCGGAACCGGGACCTCCATCAGCTGCTTCAGCAGCTCGCTGTCCCCGGTGACCTCGCCTGCGGCACTGGGCAATACAAGGTCCAGGATCGGCGGTCGCGAACTGCCGAGCACCTTTGCGGCGCGCTGCCAGTTGGCCTTGATGACGGTGGCCTGGCCTGTTCCGTTGGCGACGACCTCGGCGAGCGCCGACAGCGCCGCCGACGGATCCAGTGGAATCAGGCCCTGCGCAGAGATATTGGCGGTCGCCGCGGCCGACGACGCCATACCGCCCTGTCCCCAGGGGCCGAAGTTGATGCCCGTCGCGGGTAGGCCCTGGGCTCGGCGCTGCGCGACGAGGCCGTCCAGCAGCGCGTTGGCCGCCGCGTAGTTGGACTGGCCGGGGGACCCGAACAGGCTCGACACCGACGACGACACGATGAAGAAGTCCAGATCGTCGTCCTCGGTCAGGCGATCCAAGTGATAAGCACCGAAAGCCTTGGGTGCCAACGTCATCCGGAACCGATCCACACTCTGCTGGGCCAGCAGCGCATCGTCGAGGACACCTGCGAGGTGCACCACCCCGGCCAGCGGCGGCAGTTCCGCGCGGATCCGGGCCAGGAGGGCATCGACGTCGGAGGAGTCGCCGACATCGGCCGCCATCACGTGGACGCGGCACTTGTGACGCTCGGCGATGTCGTCGATGGCCTGCTGGGTGTCCGTATCGGGCGAGCGCCGGCTGGTCAGCACGATGTCGCCCGCCCCGAGGTGGGCCAGGTAGGCAGCCGTGTGCAGTCCGATCGCGCCGAGCCCACCGGTGATCAGGTAGGTCCGGTCAGCCTGCGGCTGAAGCGGATTCGGAACCTGCACGACGATCTTGCCGATGTGGCGGGCCTGCTGCATGCGGCGGAATGCCGACCGCGCCTCGGTGAGCGGATAGATCTCGGCGGGCAGCGGTGTCCAGTCGCCGTTCGCGAGCCCGTCCGACACCTCGGTCAGCAAGCCGCGGATCCGTTCGGGTTCGGTGAACATCACCGTGTCCAGCGCGACGATCTCGTAGGCGATGTCGGGCCGGGCCTGCGTCATCTGCTCGACCGACCAGATGTCGCGCTTGGCGATCTCCGCGAAGCGGCCGTTCTGGGCGGTGGCCCGCAGCGTCGCCTCGATGAACCCTTCGCTCGTCAAGGAGTTCAGGACGACGTCAACCCCTGCGCCATCGGTGTCCGCCAGTATCTGATCGGCGAAGTCCGTCGTCCGGGAGTCGTAGACATACTTCACACCCAGCTTGCGCAGCGTCGCACGCTTGAAAGTGCTTGCGGTGGCGAACACCTCGGCTCCACACTGCTGGGCCATCTGCACGGCCGCGAGACCCACGCCGCCGCTGGCGGCGTGGATGAGCACCTTGTCGCCCGGTTTGAGCTGGGCCCAGTCGAACGACAGTCGCACCGTCAGTGCCGCGGCGGGAATGGTGGCCGCTTCCACGGCGCTCACCCCGTCGGGGATCGGTGCCAGGAACTGGGACGGCACGTTGAACCGGCTGGCGAAAGCGCCCTGCATCGATCCGTAAACACGCTGGCCGACCTCGACGCCCGTGACGCCCTCACCCAACTGGGTTACGACGCCGGCGAAGTCGCCGCCGATCGGACCGGGGTCGCCCGGATAGAGCCCGAGGACGTTGAGGACGTCGCGGAAGTTGAGGCCCGCGGCCTCCACCCGCACCTGCACGTAGTCCGCGTCCGGGGCGGGGACATCGGCCTCGGTCAGCCGCAGGTTGTCGATGGCGCCGCGCTCGGTGGGTGCCAGCACATAATCGCCTCCGCGAGGCACAGCGAGGTGGCCGCTGCGCGCCCACGGCAGCAACCGCGAGGCCAGCAACTTACCTTGGCGCACAGCAATTTCCGGCTCGTCGACGGGAGTCGCGAGCAGGTTGGCCAACGCCTGGACGGCCTCCGGTGATCCGTCGCAGTCGACGAGCTTGGCGCGCAGCGCAGGCTCTTCGTTGATCGTGGTGCGACCGAAGCCCCACAGCGCCGCTTGCACCGGGTCGACCGGTTCGCCGGACTCCGTGGCCACACCTCGCTCGGTGACGATCCACAGACCGCCCGGCAGTTTCACCCCACCCTGCACGGCGTGCACGGCGTCGAGCAGGTTGGCGATCTCGGTTTCGAGCCGGGCCTCGATGTCCGCGCTCGTCTCGCCGGCGGTCGGCAGGCCGGCACGCCAGACGACTCCGGAGAACGGCAGACCGCGCTCCTGCGCTGCAGACAGCACCTGTCCCAACAGTTCTGGATCCGTTGTCCGGTCGACTGGGATGCAGCCCGCGACCTTGGCGGCGAGTTCATCGAAGCCCGCGATCAGCCAGGTGCCTGTCGTCTCGCCGATGTCGTCTGGCCCAGAAGGCGGGGGTACCTCGTGCCACCCGAGGGTGTACAGCAGCCGGGTGGCGTCGCCGCCGAGCCCGCGCAACAGCGCCTCCCTGGGCGCGCGCTTGACCGTGAACTCGCGGATACCACCCAGGTGCCTGCCATCTCGGTCGAGGTACTCGAGGTCGAAGACCTGGGTTTCGTTGTCGAGTGCGCCGGCGTGCCACTTGGCGCGGCAGTAGAACCGTCGCGGCATCTTCTCCCGCAGCGTCACCTCGCCGTATCGCAGCGGCAGGAACAGGTCGTTGACCCCCTGCTCGGCTGCCAGCAGCGCGGGGAACGCCGGGAATGCAACGCCGGTGCACAGGTCCATCAGCACGGGGTGCATCGGCTCGGTTCCGAGCTGTTCGGCGAGTTCGGCTCCGACGAGGATGTCGCCGATCGCTTCACCCTCACCGAGCCACAACGACTTCAGCGAGCCGGACCATGTCGGTCCCCAGGCGAGCTCGAGATCGGCGAAGGTCTCGAACAACTCCTGTGGCCGCATGCGGTTGAGCCGCTCCAGCGCCTCGTCGACCCGTTCCGTCTCGTCAGGTTCGGCGTCGTCGGCCAGACCGCTCACGACGGTGCCTTCGGCGTTCAGCGCCCATTCGGCACCGCTTTCGCCGTACGGCCGGCTGTGCACCTGGAACTTCCACTCGCCGCCGGTCTCCAGCGGATGCAAGGTCAGCTGAACTTCCCGGGAGCTCTTCTCGGGCAAAATGATCGGCTCGTAGAAGAAGACGTCCTTCGCCCGTGCCGGGGTGCCGACGGCGGCCAGCGCCATCGCGGCGTACGTCGCCCCGGGAACCACGACGGTGCCGTAGATGACGTGATCGGACAGCCACGGCTGGGATTTGACGGACAACCTGCTGGTGTAGACCGAGTCACCGGAGGCGAGATCCTTGGCGCTGCCCAGGATTCCGGAGCCCACCGGTCCGACGGAACCGCTGACCGCGATGGAGCCCGCTTTGGGCCAGAAGCGGCGTCGCTGGAACGGATAGGTGGGGAGTTCGAGTCGGGGGCCGGGCTTGCGTTGCAGCGCAGCGAAATCGGGCCGGTGACCGCCGACGTAGGCCGCGGCCAGCGCGTCGGCCATCTGCCGCCTGTCGCTGACGCTCTTGCGCAGCGACGCGATGGCACGCGGCGGTGCGAGGTGCTCGGGCCATACCTGCACGGCGGCGCCGGTGAGCACCGGCTGCGGGCCGATCTCCATCAGAACGGTGCACCCCAGGGCCGCGACGGTGCGCACGCTCTCGGCGAACTGCACAGGCTGGCGGGAATGCCGTCGCCAATACGGGGCATCCAACGGGGCCTGGCCGGTCAGCACGGCACCGGTGCGGTTGCACACCAGCGGCAGCGTCGGGACCTCGAAGGTGAATTGCGCCGCATAGGACTCGAATTCATCGAGAACCGGATCCAGCAGCTCGGAGTGGAACGCGTGGCTGGTCTGCAGCCAGGTGCAGCGGACTCCTTCGCCGCCGAACCGTTCGACGATCTGTTCCAGATCGTCGCCGGGGCCCGACAGCACGGTGTTGGGACCGTTGTAGGCGCCGACCGACACCCGTGGGAACTCGGCTGCGGCCTCTTCGACGTGCTTGGCGTCGGTGAACACCGCGACCATGCGTCCGCCTTCGGGCAGGCTGCCGAACAACCGGCCACGTTCGGCCATCAGCCGGGCGCCGTCCTCGAGGCTGAACACGCCGGCGACGCAGGCCGCCGCGTACTGGCCCACGCTGTGCCCGAGCACCACGTCGGGCTCGATGCCCCACGACTGCCACAGCCGGGCCAGGCCCATCTCGATCGCGAAGAGCGCCGGTTGCGCGAACGATGTGTGCCGCAACAACTCCGAGGTCGCCCGATCGGACGCGAACAGCACCTCCAGCAGGGGGCGCGGCAGCATGCCTGCGACCGCGTCGGCGCACCGGGTCACGGTCTCGGCGAACACCGGTTCCGTCGCGAACAACTCGCGGGCCATCCCGGGATACTGGCTGCCCTGTCCGGTGAACAACCACGCCGTCGTCGGATGATGGGTGTGCTCGCCGCGGACCACGCCTGGCCGCAAGCGATTTTCGGCCAGCTCAGCCAGACCGTCGCGGGCACCGTGAACCGAATCGACCACCAGAGCGGCACGATGATCGAAGTGTGATCGTCCAGTGCCGGCGGTCCGGCACACCTCCGCCAGGTCGGCGTCCGGGTGTGCGCCCAGCCAGGATTCGTAACGCCGCGCCAGCGCCGCCAGTGCTTCCGGGGACCGTGCGGACAAGGCGAGCACGTTGACCTGCTCGGGCTCGGGCTCGGGCTCGGAGACGTCCTCGACGACCGCCTCGACAGGCTCTTCCACTGCGGTAGGGGCCGGTGCCTCCTCGATCAGGACGTGCGCGTTGGTTCCGGTGAATCCGAACGAGCTGACTCCCGCGCGCCGCGGCCTGCCGTCGGCTTCCCACGGAATCGCCTTGTCCACCACCCGGACCGGCAGCGAATCCCACGGGATGTGCGGTGACGGGTTGTCGAAATGCAGGCTCTGCGGCAGCACGCCGTGTTGCAGCGACAGCACCACCTTGATCAGACCCGCTGCGCCGGAGGCAGATTCGGTGTGGCCGATGTTCGTCTTGACCGAACCCATCAGCAACGGGCGGTCCGGGTCCCGCGACGCGCCGTAGGCGGCGGCGGCGGCCTGGACCTCGATGGGGTCGCCAAGCGGGGTTCCCGTCCCGTGCGCCTCCAGGTAGTCGACGTCGCCGCCGGACAACCCGGCGCGAGTGAGGACGGAGTGGATGAGCCGTTGTTGCGCACCGCCGTTGGGCACCGTCAGCCCGCTGGATGCGCCGTCCTGGTTGACGGCGCTGCCGGAGATGACCGCCCGGATCTGGTCGCCGTCGCGCTGCGCATCACTGAGTCGCTTGAGCACCAGCACGCCGCAGCCCTCGCTGCGCACGTAGCCGTCGGCGGAGGCGTCGAACGTCTTGCACCGTCCGACGGGGGACAGCATCCGGGCGCGGGACGCAGCGACGATGGTCACCGGGCTGAGCAGGACGTTGACCCCGCCGGCCAGCGCCATGTCGCAGTCGCCGGACCGCAACGCCAGCGTCGCCTGGTGCACGGCGACCAACGCCGAACTGCACGCCGTGTCGATCGCGACGGCCGGGCCTTCGAGTCCGAGGGCGAATGCGACGCGGCCGGAGATGGCGTTGAGCGCGTTGCCGGTGATGAAGTGCGGCTCGATCTTGTCGACCGGTTCGGACGACAGCAGGTGCGCGTACTCGTTGGCGGCCACGCCGACGAAGACTCCGGTGCGGCTGCCGCGCAACGTCGCCGGCGAATACCCCGCCCGTTCTAAGCCCTCCCACACCGTCTCGAGCATCAGCCGCTGCTGGGGCTCGATCCACACGGCCTCACGCGGGGAGATGCCGAAGAACTCGGGATCGAAACCGTCGATGCCGTCGAGGAATCCGCCGAATCGGGTGTAGGTCTTGCCGGGTGCATCGGGATCCGGGTCGTAGAACTCGTCGATGTCGAATCGGTCCTCGGGGACCTCCCGGATGGCGTCGACCCCGCCGGAGAGCACGTCCCAGAACGCTTCCGGATCCGGGGCGCCGGGGAAGCGGCACGACACCGCGACGATCGCGATCGGTTCGTTCGCGCTTGTCGTCACCGCGGAGGTCAGCGTGGGTGCGGAGGCCTGCTCGCTGAGGCCGAGCACCTCGCCGAGTAGATAGTCCGCGACGTCGGCCACGCGGGGATGATCCATCGCGAGCGTGACCGGGATCTCCGCGCCGACACCCTGTTCGAGGTGGCGCCGCAGCTCCACGGCCATCAGCGAATCCATGCCGAGGTCGAAGAAACCCGCGTCCTCGCGGATCTCCGCGACGTCGACGCGTGTCACCTCGGCGACGACCTCCCGCAGATAGGTCGTCAGCAGCTTCTTGCGTTGCTGCGCAGGGGCGTTGGTGACTCGTTCGACGAGCGCGGTCTTGCCGGACGGCGTCACCGGCGGCGTCGCGTCGGGCACCTCGCGCGCGAGCTCGGAGAGGAATGCGCGCCGGCCCGCCTGCTGGTAGAGCGGCATGAAGAGCGACCAGTCGATGCGGGCGACGACACCTTGCGGCGCGGACGCGGCAACCACGTCGGCGAGCCCTGCGAGGGCATCAGCGGGGGACAGGGTCTGGACCCCGCGCTTTTCGAGGCGGGCCCGCGACTCGGCGTCGGCCATTCCCGTCGACCACGGACCGAAGTTGACGCTGACACCGGGAATGCCCTGCTCGCGTAACCGGAAGGCCAGCGCGTCGAGGAAGGCGTTGGCAGCCCCGTAGGCGGTCTGACCGTAGCCGCCCCACACCGAGGCGATCGACGACGTGCTGAGGAAGAAGTCGAGCGCGAGATCTCGTGCAGCCTCGCTCAGATGCCAGGCGCCCCAAACCTTTCCGGCGAAGACACGGTCGACTTCGGCGTCGTCGAGAGAGGCCAGCGGCGTCGTGCCGATCTCACCCGCGGCGTGCACGATGCCCGCCAGCGGGGGCAATTCGGCCTGGACGGTGGTGAGGAGCCGTGCGACGTGATGGGCGTCGGCAACGTCTGCGGTGAAGACCCGGACGTCGCAGCCGTGCTGTTCGGCGAGTGCGTCGATGCGTTGCTGTGCAGACTCGCCGGGAGAACGCCTGCTGGTCAGCACGAGATGTCTGGCGCCGTGGGCGGCCAGATACGCGGCGACCTCCAGGCCGATCGATCCGAGCCCACCGGAGACCAGATAGGTTGCGTCGGAGCGGATCTGGAGCGGAGCCGTACTGGGGGCGCCGGTACGTCGGACCAGCCTGGGCCCGTAGGCGCCCTGCTTACGCAGGGCGATCTGGTCCTCCCGGACGACGGAATCGGTGGATGTGGCGACGCGATCGATGAACTGAGACCATTCGTCGGTGTCGCCGGTCGCGATGTCGGCGAGTCCACCCCAGAGCTGGGGGAGTTCGAGCGCCGCGGCGCGGCCGAATCCCCACAGGCACGCCTGGTCGGGTGACACGCTGTCGGAGTCGGTAACCGGCTGTGCGCCACGGGTCACCAGCCAGATCGGTGCGCGCAACTCGGCGGCCGTCGCCGCGCGCAGGACTCGTCTGGTCCCGCCGAGAATGCGGTGCTGCATCCGCAACAACGACTGCATGGATGGTGCGACGTCGGCATCCACAGCGGCGACGTTGACGATGTGCAGCGGCGAATCGTTCGCCGCAGCACGGAACGCGTCGACGAGCTTCTCCTCGTCGGCGTCGGACACCGGCAGGGCGAGGGTCCGGTGCTGGTGGCCGCGGGCGGTCAGCACCTCCGTCAGCGACCGGACCGCTGGGGTGTCCTCGCCGATCAGGAGCCACGACGCGGCGGAAGCCGCAGCGGGCGACGACAGCTTCTGCCACTGGAACTCGTAGCGGTCGTCAGCGATCGACTGCGTCGTGAGCTGCTGATGATGCTGGGCTGCAAGCCTTCTGAGAACATCGAGGGTCTGGCTGTCGATGTCTCCGTCGTCGAGGAGGGAGGCGAGCTCTTCGATCCGGCCGTCCTCGAGGAGGCGGACGGCTTCGGTGCGGGACTGCCGCATCCGCGGCTGCTGCGCGGGCGCTTCTGCGCCGTCGGGCCGGTTGTCCAGGAACCAGTACTGGCGATGGTCGAACGGGTAGGTGGGCAGGTCGAGCTTGCGGGCATGAGCTTCGCGCGTCGCGGCGAAATCGGGGACGTGGCCCAAGACGTAGGCGTCGGCCAGGGCTTCGGTGATCTGCCGGTGGTCACCGGTGTTGCGGCGCAGCGACGCGATCGCCCGCGGTGTCGTCGCCGGGTCGGGCCATGCCCGCAACGCGGCGGCGGTCAGCACCGGTTGCGGACCGATCTCCAGCAGCACCTTGCAGTTGAGGCTCGCCAATGTCCGCACGCTCTTGGCGAATTCCACCGGCTGGCGCGCATGCCTGCGCCAGTAGGCGCCGTCGAGTTTCACGCTTCGCCCGAGCGCGTCGCCGGTGCGGTTGTCGATCAGGATCCGCTGCGGCGGATTGAACGTGAACTGCTCTGTGTACGTTTCGAATTCGTCGAGAATCGGGTCGAGAAGCGCGGAGTGGAACGCATGGCTGGTGTCGAGCCAGTCGCAACGCACCCCGTCGGCGGTCAGCGCGGACACGGCCTTCTCGAGATCCGGTGCGGGACCGGACAATACGGTGTTGGCGCCGTTGTAGGCGGCGACCGACAGGGCGGGGAACTCGTCGGTGAGTCCCTCGACGCGTCCGGCGTCGGCGAACACCGCGGCCATCCGGCCCCCGGCGGGCAGGCTGCCGAAGAGGCGGCCACGCTCGGCCATCAGCCGTGCGCCGTCCTCGAGGCTGAACACGCCGGCGACGCAGGCGGCGGTGTACTGGCCGACGCTGTGGCCGAGCACTACGTCCGGTTCGAAGCCCCACGACTGCCACAGACGCGCCAGGCCCATCTCCACCGCGAACAGCGCGGGCTGCGCATACGTCGTCTCGCGCAGTGTGTCCTCGTCGTCGGTATCGAAAATGACGTCCAGCAGCGGCTTTTCGAGAACATCGGCCAGCACGTCGGCGCACCGCTGCATCGTCTCCGCAAAGACCGGTTCGGTGTCGAACAGCTCCCGTGCCATGCCGGGGTACTGGCTGCCCTGGCCGGTGAACAGCCACGCCGTCTTCGGAACGTCATGCGACTCACCGCGGACGAGCCCGGTGGCGGGCCGGTCGTCGGCGAGAGCGCCGAGAAGCTCGACGACGGAGTCCCGCGAATCGACCACGAGCGCGGCCCGGTGCTCCAGATGGGCGCGCCCCACGCCCGCGGTGAAGGACAGGTCCGCCAGCGTGGCGTCCGGGTGGGCGTTGAGCCAGCTGCGGTACTGCTCGGCGATGTGGACGAGGGCGGCGGGCGTGCGGGCGGACAGCGGCACGATGCTCGACCGCGACGTTTCGGCGGGCACGTCCAGGCGGGGGGTCGGCTCGGGAGCCTCTTGGAGGATGACGTGCGCGTTGGTGCCCGCGAACCCGAACGAGCTCACGCCGGCGACGCGAGGCTTGCCGTTGCGCTCCCAGGGTCTGGTCTCCGTCACGACCTCCACGGCGAGCCGGTCCCACGGGATGTGTGGGGACGGATTTTCGAAGTGAAGATGCTTCGGCAGTGTCGCGTGCTCGAGCGACAGGATGACCTTGATGACGCCCGCGATGCCTGCGGCGGCCTCCAGGTGCCCGATGTTCGTCTTCGCCGAACCGATCAGCAGAGGCCGTTTCGGATCCCGTCCAGCGCCCAGAACCGTACCGGCGGCCTGCGCCTCGATCGGGTCACCCAGCGAAGTTCCGGTGCCGTGGGCTTCCAGATAGCCGACGTCGCTGGGCGCCAGGCCCGCGCGCTTCAGCGCATCGGTGATGACTCTTTGCTGGGCCACGCCGTTGGGCACCGTCAGACCGCCGGACGCGCCGTCCTGGTTGATGGCGCTACCCCGGATGACGGCCCGGATCCGGTCCCCGTCGCGGAGCGCGTCCTCGAGCCTCTTGACGACGATGACGCCACACCCCTCGCCGCGCACGTATCCGTCGGCGGCGGCGTCGAACGTCTTGCATCTGCCGTCGGGCGCGAGCATGTTCGCGCTGGAGAACGTGATCATCGTGGCCGGGGTCAGCAGCACGTTCGCGCCGCCGGCCAGCGCGAGGTCGCACTCACCCAATTGCAATGCCTGGCAGGCCTGATGGATCGCGACCAGCGACGAACTGCACGCCGTGTCGACGGCGACTGCAGGTCCCTGCAATCCCAGGCGGTAGCTGATCCGTCCCGCCGCGGCGGCGCTCGACGTGCCGATGGCCAGGTAGGCCTCGATCTCGGGATAGGTCAGCCCGTCGGAGGCCATGCCGAGATAGTCGTGGGTGGCGAGCCCGATGAACACGCCGGTGTTGGTGTCGGCCAGCGCCGTCGGCGCGGTTCCCGAATGCTCGATCGCACGCCACGCCGTCTCCAGCAGCAGGCGGTGCTGGGGGTCCAAGGATCGGACCTCGCGCGTCGACATGCCGAAGAACGGGGCGTCGAATCCGGTGACGTCGTCGACGAAGCCGGCCCGGCGCGTCACGACCTTGCCGGGCGCTCCCGGTTCGGGATCGAAAAATTCGTCGGCGTCCCAGCGGTCCTGCGGCACCTCGGAGATCGCGTCGCGGCCGTCGCGGAGCAGCTCCCAGTACTCGTCGGCGCCGGAGGCGCCGGGGAATCGTGCGGCGTAGCCGACGATGGCAAAACGCGGGGCAAGTTCGCCTGCACCCTCGACGTCCGTCATGTGGCTGTCCTCCCCCAAGATCAGTGTGGTGACCCCCCAGGATCGAATGTGGACGGATCCTATGCCACTGTGCCCTGTCCCCGGGGTTCGTCGCAGGCCGGGGCTCCCTCGGTCGGGGCGGGCCACAGTCGTGCAGCGTTGGGTATGTTGATCCCGCGTTGAGTGACGATGCCGGGCAGCAGCCGGTCACAGCATAAGGACCAGGGGGATGCAGTGCGCATCGGCAAGATAACTATTGGCGCGCTTGATGAATGGACGCTCAATCCAGGGTCGGTCACCTCCTGGCATCCGACACAGTCGTCAATTGAAAAGGCGCGGCAGGCGCCTGTCAGCCCGGTGCCGATCAGCTACATGCAGGGCCAGCATCTCCGCAACTATTCCGAGCGGTCCTCGGCCGGTTCGACGTTCTCCCGGCAGATCATCGCCAGCTGCGAGGTGGCCGGCGTCTGCGACATCGCGGCCATGGACCACGCCGTCAACTCCTACCTGCGCCGCCACGACACCTTCCGCAGCTGGTTCGAACGGACCGGAGACGGACAGTTCGTGCGACACGCCATCGAAGATCCGGCCGACATAGAGTTCGTGCCGACCGAGCACGGGCACATGACCGTCGACGAGATCCACGCCCACGTGGTGGACATCCCGAGTCCCCTGGAATGGGGCTGCTTCACATTCGGGATCATTCAGAGCGACGACCATTTCGCATTTTTCGCGGCGATGGATCACGTTCACGGGGACGCGACGTTGATCGGCACCACGATGATGGAAGCCAACGGCATGTATTCGGCGTTGAGTTCCGGCGGCGCCGCGCTGACTCTCCCGGACGCGGGAAGCTTCGACGATTTCTGCGTCAGGGAACGCGAATACACCGCGGAGCTGACCGTGGATTCGCCTGGCGTACAGGCGTGGATCGACTTTGCCGACGAGAACGACGGCGGCTTCCCCGAGTTCCCGCTGCCGCTGGGCAACCCGCGTGAGGCGACCACCAGCACGATGACCTCCCAGCCCCTGCTGGACCCGGCGCAGACAGAGCGTTTCGAATCGGCGTGCTCGGGGGCCGGTACTCGCTTTGTCGGAGGGCTTTTCGCCTGCCTGGCGCAGGTCGAACATGAGCTGACCGGTGCGCTGACGTATTACGGCCTCACGCCCAGGGATTCACGCTCCGCCGGGGACAACTTCATGACGCAGGGCTGGTTCACCGGACTTATCCCGATCACGATCCCGATCGGGGCGGCGTCGTTCGCCGAGGCGGCGGGCTCGGCACAGGCCGCATTCGATTCGAGTCTGAACATGGCCAAGGTGCCCTATTACCGGGTGCTGGAATTGGAGCCGTCCCTGAAATGGCCGCGGCCCAATTTCCCTGTGTCGAATTTCTTCCACGGCGGTGCTGCTCCGCTGAATGCGGTCCTGGCCGCCGCCGAAATGGGCCTCGCGAACAATATCGGCATCTACCCCGACGGCCGCTATTCCTACCAGTTGACGATCTACATTTTCCGCTACGGCGAGGGCACCGTGATGGCCATCATGCATCCCGACAATCCCGTCGCCAAGAAGTCGGTCGAGCGGTACATGACGGCGATGAAATCGGTCGCCGGTTTGGTTGCTGACACCGGGCGCTGGGGACGCGTCGCGTAGCGTGGAGCAATTCGCGGAGGACGGCTTCCCGCGATGCGCTGCGCGCGGGCGGGGGTGAGGCGATATGAGACGGCTGGCCGATCTCGTGGTGCGTTGGCCCCTCGTCGTGATCGGGATCTGGGTCGCTGTGGCCGTTGCCCTGCCGCTGACGTTCCCGTCGCTGGGCCAGATGGCGGAGAAGCATCCGCTGGTGATCCTGCCGGGCGACGCGCCGTCCACCGTCACCGCCACGAAGATGGCCGAGGCGTTCGACGAGCCGGGTGCCGACAACCTCCTCGTCGTCGCGTTCATCAACGAAGCAGGGCTCGAACCGGCCGATGAGGCCACCTACCGCGAGGTGGTCGACGCGGTGCGCGACGACGTCACCGACGTGGTGTCGGTGCAGGACTTCGTCAGCACGCCGCAGCTGAGGCAGTTCCTGACCAGCGAGGACAAGACCACCTGGGTGCTGCCGGTCGGTCTGGTCGGCGAGCTGGGCACCCCGCGCGCCTACGAGGCGTTCAACCGCGTCGCCGACATCGTCAAACACCAGGTCCCGGACGAAGGATCCGGCCGGACCCTCGAAGTGTTCGTCACCGGGCCCGCCGCCACCGCCGCCGACCTGACCGTCGCCGGGGAACAGGATCGGCTGCCGATCGAGATCGCGATCGCCGTCCTGGTGCTGCTCGTCCTGTTCGTCGTCTACCGCAGCGTCGTCACGATGCTGTTGCCGCTTGTCACGATCGGGTCGTCGCTCGTCATCGCGCAGGGGGTGGTCGCCGCCTACTCGCAGATCACCGGTGCGGGTGTCTCCAACCAGTCGGTCGTCTTCCTCAGCGCGATCATGGCCGGCGCCGGGACGGACTACGCCGTCTTCCTGATCAGCCGCTACCACGATTACGTGCGCTCAGGTGACGACCCCGCCCGTGCGGTCAAGGCCGCGATGATCTCGATCGGCAAGGTCATCACCGCGTCGGCGCTGACCGTCGGCGTCACGTTCCTGGTCATGAACTTCGCCCAGATGGGCGTCTTCCGGACGATCGGGGTGTCCGCGGCGATCGGTATCGGTGTCGCGTACCTGGCCGGTGTGACACTGCTGCCCGCAATTCTGGCGCTCGTCGGTCCGCGCGGCTGGATCAAACCGCGCCGCGAACTGACGGCCCGGTTCTGGCGACGCTCCGGCATCCGCATCGTCCGCAGGCCCATACCGCATCTGGTGGCCAGCGTCCTCGTGCTGGTGCTGCTCGCCAGCTGCGCGATCTTCGTGCGCTTCAACTACGACGACCGCAAAGTGGTGGAGGCGTCGGCGCCGAGCTCCATCGGGTACGCCGCACTGGAGAAGCACTTCCCGATCAGCCAGTCGATCCCGCAGTACATCCTCGTGCAGTCGCCGCGCGATCTGCGCAACCCGCAGGCGCTGGCCGACCTCGAGCAGATGGCGTCGCGGATCGCGCAGCTGCCGGATGTGTCCCTGATCAGTGGCATCACCCGACCCCTCGGCGAAGTGCCGGCCGAGTTCCGCGCCACGTTCCAGGCCGGCATCGTCGGTGACCGGCTCGCCGCCGGATCCGCCCAGATCGGCGAACGCACCGGCGATCTCAACACGCTGGCCAACGGCGCCGACACGTTGGCCGACAGCCTCGGCGACGTGCGCGCCCAGGTCAACGAGGTCGCGCCCACACTGCGCAGCCTGATCGACACGTTCTCGTCGGTGCGGACCGAATACGGCGGCGACAAACTGGTCCGCGACGTTGCGACCGCAGCCAAGCTCGTCGACAGCGTCAACAAGCTCGGCCTGTCCATGGGGCTGAACTTCCGTGCGGTCAAGGACATGTTCGCGTGGATCGGACCGGTCCTGACCGCGCTGCAGGGCAACCGGGTGTGCGACGCCAACCCGTCGTGCGTCGACACCCGGATGCAGTTCGAGAAGCTGGTCGCCGCTCGCAACGAGGGGCGGGTCGACGAGATCAACACCCTGGCGGGGCAGTTGCAGGGCGTCGACGACCGGTCGAGCCTCACCGCGACGGTGAACCAGCTCAACGCGGCACTGTCGAAGCTGACCAAGGCGATCTCGGCGATGGGCTTCGACACCCCCGCCGGTGCCCGCAACGGCCTCGCCGAGCTTGAGGACGGCGCCGACCGTCTCGCCGACGGGAGCCGCCAGGTGGCCGGCGGCGTCGATCAGATCGTCGAGCAGATCAAGGTGATGGCCGACGGACTCGACCAGGCCGCCGCGTTCCTGCTGACGATGCGCAACGACGCGTCGAGCTCGAACATGGCCGGCTTCAGCATTCCCGCCGAAGTGCTCGGAGCCGTCGAGTTCCAGAAGGCTGCCGCGGCCTACATCTCGCCGGACGGTCACTCGGTGCGGTACCTCGTGCAGACCAAGCTGAACCCGTTCAGTGCCGAAGCGATGGATCAGGTCAACGCGATCAGCGACATCGCGCGCGGCGCGCAGCCGAACACCACGCTGTCCGACGCGACGATCTCGATGGGCGGCTTCCCGGCCGCGCTGCGCGACACCCGCGACTACTACGAGCGCGACATCCGGTTCATCATCGCCGCGACGCTGATCGTCGTGCTGCTGACGTTGATGGTGTTGCTGCGGTCGATCGTCGCACCGCTGTACCTCGTGGGGTCGGTGGTGCTGTCCTATTTCGCGGCGATCGGCATCGGGGTGCTCACCTTCCAAGTCCTGCTCGGCCAGGAACTGCACTGGAGCGTGCCGCCTCTGGCGTTCGTGGTCCTGGTCGCGGTCGGCTCCGACTACAACATGCTCTTCGTGTCGCGAATGCGCGACGAGTCCCCGCACAGCATCCGCTTCGGCATCATCCGCACCCTGGGCGCGACAGGCGGCGTGATCACCGCGGCGGGCCTGATCTTCGCGGCGTCGATGGCCGGTCTGCTGTTCTCCAGCATCGGCATCGTGATCCAGGGCGGATTCGTCATCGGCGTCGGCATCCTGCTGGACACCTTCGTGGTCCGCACGATCACGGTCCCCGCGATCGCCGCGCTCGTCGGCAAGGCCAACTGGTGGCCGTCACGAGTGGCTGCGCGGCCACCGGCAGAGGTTCGCGAGCCCGCGTGATGTATGTGAAACTACGAGCCAGCATCCCACGAGTGTGTACGGACGTGATGTGACATCTGAGCCCCAGTCGTCGATTCTGTCGATGCTGCACGCCCGTGCCAGCATGCGGCCCGACGAGGTCGGGTTCACGTTCACCGACTATCTGCAGGATCCGGACGGGGTGCGGGAAAGCCTGACGTGGTCGCAGCTGTCGCGCCGGACCATGAACGTGGCCCGCGAGCTCAGCCTCCACGGCACTGCGGGGGACACCGCGGTGATCCTCGCGCCGCAGGGGCTGGAGTACGTCCTGGCGTTCCTGGGTTCGATGCAGGCCGGGCTGATCGCGGTGCCTCTGCCGTTGCCGCACCGCGGTTCCAGCCACGACCGGGTGAGCGCGGTGTTCGCCGACACGAAGCCGTCCGTCGTGCTGACGACGTCGGTGGCGGCCGGGGACGTCGGGGACTGGGTCGACCAGTCTCGGATGGACACGGCGCCGAAGATCATCGCGATCGACACACTGGATCTGGATGCCGAGGGTCCCGTCAGCCTTGAGCTGACCGAACTGCCGAGCATCGCGTACCTGCAGTACAGCTCGGGCTCGACGCGGCTGCCGACGGGCGTGGAGATCTCGCACCGCAACCTGCAGTCGAACTTCGAGCAGCTGATGCGGGGTCTGTTCGCGGGCCCTCCGGTGACCTCGACAGCGGATCTGACGATCGTGTCGTGGCTGCCCTTCTATCACGACATGGGGCTGGTGCTCGGCGTCTGCGCGCCCATCCTCGGTGGCTACCGGGCCGAGCTGACCAGCCCGGTGGCCTTCCTGGAGAAGCCGTCGCGGTGGGTGCGGGCGCTGGCCGAGAATCCGAACGCATTCTCCGGCGCTCCCAACTTCGCCTTCGACCTTGCGGCGCGCAAGACCAAGGACAGCGACCTGGACGGGCTCGATCTCGGCGGGGTGCGCGGCATCATCAACGGTGCCGAGCGCGTCGAGCCGGCGACACTGGA
Source organism: Mycobacterium sp. 236(2023) (assembly GCF_029623955.1). Classification (GTDB taxonomy): domain Bacteria; phylum Actinomycetota; class Actinomycetes; order Mycobacteriales; family Mycobacteriaceae; genus Mycobacterium. The sequence continues at coordinate 140,943 of NZ_JARSBP010000001.1, forward strand.
ACGCTTCGCAGATCGGTTCGCGCACTTCAACTTCCGTGACACCATGCTGCGCCCGTCGTACGGGCTCGCCGAGGCGACCGTCTACGTCGCCAGCTGCACGTGGCACGACTCCACCTCACCGGACAGCAGCGCTGTCCGGTTCGATTCCGACGGCCTGTCCGAGGGGCGGGCCGAGCCGTCTGCGACCGGCACCGCGCTCGTGAGTTACCGGTTGCCGCAGGCGCCCGTCGTGCGGATCGTCGACGTCGACACCGCGCGGGAATGTCCGCCGGATCTGATCGGCGAGATCTGGGTGCACGGCGACAACGTCTCGACCGGGTACTGGGCCAGGCCTGCCGAGGATCAACAGTGCTTCGGCGCGACGCTGCCGGAGCCGACCGCGGGCACCCCCACCGGGCCGTGGCTGCGCACCGGGGACCTGGGCTTCATCCACGACGGACAGTTGTTCGTCGTCGGCCGGATCAAGGACCTTCTGATCATCCGCGGACGCAACCACCACCCCGAGGACATCGAGGCGACGGTTCAGGAGATCACCCGCGGCCGGGTCGCCGCGATCTCGGTGCCGGTGAACAGCACCGAGAACCTCGTCACCGTGATCGAGTTGAAGAAGCTCACCGATCTCACCGAGGTCAAGAGCGACGTCACGTCCGCGATCTCCAACGCCCACGGCCTCAACGTCGGTGACTTGGTCCTGGTGTCTCCCGGTTCCATCCCGACGACGACGAGCGGCAAGATCCGTCGCGCCGCGTGCGTCGAGCAGTACCGGCAGGATCAGTTCACCCGGCTGGATGCCTGAGACAGGTAAGGTCGAAGAATGCTGAGACGGGTCGCCACGGTCACCGCAGCGGTAACCATTGGCGCGACAGGCTGTTTCGGCTTCGGGATCGCCACCGCCGACGAGCCTCCCCCGCCACCACCCGGGGTCGGCGCCGGGGGCCCGACGCCCTGGGGGACACCGGGCAGGGCCTACGCGCTCGGCGGCGCCCACGTTCTCGGCATCCCGTACGACGAGTACATCATGCGCACCGGCGCGGACTGGTTCCCCGGGCTGGACCGTCAGATCGTCGACTACCCGGCGGGACAGGTCCAGGGCCACACCCTGGAGCGTCTGTTCCCCGGCATCGGTGCCTTCGGTGATCGCGTGGCGCCCGGCCTGGGACTCGACGGTCCCAGCTACGGCGAGTCGATCGACGTCGGCGGACCCAACCTCATCGCGGCGATCCGCGAAGGGGGTCCCGGCACCGCGATCGGCCTGTCGGAGGGCGCGTCGGTTCTCGATGACGTGCAGGCGCGGCTGGCCTACGACCCGGCTGCTCCGCCGCCCGACCAGTTGAGCTTCGCCACGTTCGGCAATCCCGTCGGCAAGCACGCCTTCGGCGAGAGCTTCCTGACGCAGAACTTCCCCGTCGGCAGCGTCGTTCCGTCGCTCGACTACCGGATCCCGGCGCCGGTCGAGAGTCAGTACGACACTTACCAATTCGTGTCCGCCTACGACAGCATCGCCGACTGGCCGGATCGGCCCGACAACTGGCTGTCCGTCGCGAACGCGATCGTCGGCCTCGCGACCGGCCACACCGCGGTCGCGTTCACCAATCCGAGCATGGTGCCGCCGCAGAACGTCAGGACCACCGTCAACTCCCGTGGCGGGAAGACGACGACGATCATGATCCCGGAGGAGCACCTCCCGCTGGTGCTGCCGTTCAAGTACCTCGGGGTCGACAAGGGCACGCTGATGGAGCTCGACAAGGTGCTGATGCCCTATGTCGATGCCGGCTATTCGCGCAACGACAATCCGGCGACCGCACCTGTCACCGTGGATCCGGTCAACGGGTACGACCCCGCCGAGGTCACCGCGCCGGCGACGCAGGCCGCTTTCGGTGGCGGCTCGGATCCGGTGTCCCAGCTGCTGGCCGGTCTGCAGTACCTGACCAACAACCCGCCGTAGCGCCTGGCCGACACCGACGTTCGGCGCGGGTCAGAGCGCCGCGAACCCGACGGCCAGCAGGACAGCCCCGATGACGGCCATCAGCGCGCACACTCCGTAGCGGCCCCGCGCCCGGATCCAGTTGTTGAGAGCTGTCAGCGCTGCGCGGGTTCTTTCCGGCGCGATGACGTAGCAGAGCAACGGGATCTCGACGAGCGCGAACGCCACCACGTTGAACGCCATCAACGCCCCGAACTGCGACGTGGCGGCGGCGCCGGACGCGGCGATCAGGGCGAGCGCGGCCAGATAGTCGATCGACGGCAGCGCGATGCCCAGCCCCGCCACCCCCGCCGTCCACAGCGATCGGCCGGTCAGCAGCGCCCGCAGACGCGTCTCGAACCTGCCGGGTTCCCGGTCCGCGGTACCTCCCAGGAAGCCCGCCGCCACCAGTCCGGCGGTGACGATGACCAGCGCGCCCACGGCGATCTGCACCTTGGGGAGATTGAAGTGGGTGTCCCTGAGCGCGGGCCGCAGCAGGAAGAGGACGGCGACGCCGACTGCGGTGCCCATCAGAAAGCCCCCGGTGAGGAACGCCAGCAGCTGGAGTAGCGGGCGCGGCCGGTTGAGCATCACGACGGTCATCCCGACCCGAAACGGCTCCAAGCTGACCGCGACGGCCATGACCAGGAGCGGAAACCACATGATGGCGTCACGTTACCGGTCCGGCCGGCGGGGATTGCGTTCACGACGATTCGGACGGTGGCCGTGATTCCCGCGTCCGTGTGAAAATGGGAATGATGACCGGAACACCGATAGACCTGAGCCCGGCCTCGTTGCGCGAGGCGTTCGGGCACTTCCCCTCTGGCGTCATCGCGATCGCCGCCGAGGTCGACGGCACCCGGGTCGGGCTCGCCGCGAGCACCTTTGTGCCGGTATCTCTGGACCCCCCGCTGGTGTCGTTCTGCGTGCAGACCACGTCGACCACCTGGCCCAAGCTTGTCGACGCGCCGTACCTCGGCATCAGCGTGCTGGGGGAGTCCCATGACGAGGCTGCGCGCACATTGGCCGCGAAGACGGGCGATCGCTTCTCCGGGCTTGAGACGTCATCGACGGAACGGGGTGCTGTCTTCATCCACGGCACCAGCGTCTGGCTGGAGAGCGCGATCGAGCAGCTGGTGCCCGCGGGCGATCACATCATCGTGGTGCTGCGCGTCAGCGACATCACCGTCCACCAAGACGTGTCACCAATCGTGTTTCACCGCAGCACTTTCCGCAAGCTCGGCGCCTGACCGACCCGGACGGGAGCGGCGTCAGGGCTTGGTGGCCAGTTCTTCGCGGTAGTTTCTGACGCGCTGGTCCAGCTCTGCGGCGTCGGCGGTGCGGCCCTCTTTGCGGGCCAGGTCGGCGCGGGTGCTCAATTCGCGGATCGCAGTGCGAATGTCGTTGATGCTGTGGGGCTCTCGAAGCGCCATGGGAGCTGCCTTTCTTCGATGATTGGCTGCTCAGTGAAGGGTACCCCCGCGCCGGGTGCCTACACTCGGATCGCGGTCAGGGCGTCGGCGATCCGGCGGGTCCGGCCTTGCGCAGTGACGACGGACAGTCCCTCCCTCGCCCAGTATTCGAAGCCGCCGATCAGTTCCCGCACGCGGCGGTAACCGAGGTCGCTGAGCGTCAACGCGGCCTTGGTTGCGCCGTTGCATCCGGGACCCCAGCAGTAGACGACGATGTTGGCGTCCCTGTCGGGTAGCTCGGCGTCGGCGCGCACCGCCAGTTCGCCACCCGGAATGTGCACGGCGCCCGGTAGATGGCCCTGGTCCCAGGCCGCCGCCGACCGGGTGTCCACCACGATCGGCGCCGCACCGCAGGACCGTGCCGCGGCGAGGTCGGCGGCGTCGATTTCGTAGGCGAGCTTGGCGGCGAAGAACGTCAGGGCATCCATACGTTCATCGAAGCGCGCTATAGCCTTCCGGGGAACCGGCGATCCACGGCACATCGGTGTCTGCGCCGTCCATTCGACGGGATTGTGCCACTATGGCCGCATTTCGTAGGCCCCGTCGTAGCCACGCACCTGTTCCCACAGCCGACCGAACCGGTCGGCGTCGGTGGCGGGCTTACGCACGGCAGACAACGCCCATTGCTGCTGCGCTGTGCTGGAGCTGGGCTTGCCGTGCAGCGCGACCGCGTAGGTGGAGAAGTCGCGGATCTGGACGTCGAAGATCTGGTCCAGGAGGTCGCGCCCGAGCCCGGTCAGTTCGGCTTGTTCGAGGATCAGCTGCCCGTACACGACGAGGGTGAAGAGGTGGCCGACGACAAGGACGAAGTCGAGGTCGCGCTGCTGCGCCTCGTCAGGAGCCGCCGTCGCGAGCAACTCCTTGAATGCCTGCACCTGTTCGTAGAAGACACCGACGTTCGGGATTCCGGCGTTGCGCTCGTAGACGGGAGCCCAGTCGGCGAACTGCACCTTCGACGCGCCGCGGGCGGGGCCCTGCGACCAGAAGAAGACGTCGTCGGCCGGATCGTCGCGGGTGCCGATCTCCGGGTATTCGGCGGGGGCGAACATGTAGTTCGGCATGAACTTGAGGATCTGGGCGACGTTGACGTGGACGGTGCCCTCAAGGCGCGGCAGCGCGCCGATCAGCAGCTTCACCTGATTGAAATAGGTGTTCTTCTCGAAACCCTTGGCTGCCAACACGTCCCACAGCAGAGTGACGACCTTCTCGCCCTCTGAGGTGACCTTCGATTTGGTGACCGGATTGAACAGCAGGTAGCGGCGGTCCTGCGGGCTCGCGCTGCGGAAGTAGTCGATGGCGCGGTCGCTGAACAGCTTCATCGCGATCAGGCGGGCGAACGCGTCGACGAAGCTGGCGCGCACGTGGGGGAAGTCGGTGACCGGGTTGCCGTACAGGATGCGGTTGTTGGCGTGGGTGATCGATTCATAGAAGGCGTGCTCGCACATGCCGATCGAGCCGCTGCACAGGTTGAACTTGCCGACGTTGACGGTGTTCAGCGCTGCCGAGAACGCGTCGGGGCCCGTCGCGAGGATGTCCTCCTCGTACACCGGGTAGTCGTGCAGCGCGAAGTTGGAGACGAACATCTGGCCGTGCACCACGTTGTCGATCAGCTCGTAGTTCTCGTGGCCGCTGTCGGCGACGAACCACACGTACCCGTCGGCACCCTCGATGTCGGTGCGGCGCGAGAAGACCGACACCATGCCCGCGACGTTGCCGTTGCCGATGTAGTACTTCTCGCCGGACGCCCGGAACAGCACGCCCTCGTCGTCATCGACAGCCGGCGTCAGCAGCAGGTCGGTGTTGTAGATGTCGGCGCCGTGCTCGCGCTCCGACAGCCCGAACGCCATCACGCCGCCCGCCTCGAGCTGCGCGGCGGCCTTCTCTTTGGCCTTGACGTTGTCGCTCTGCCAGATCGGTCCGAGGCCGAGGATCGTGACCTGCTCGGCGTACCAGTACGACAGCCCGTAGAACCCGAGGATCTCGGACAGCAGCGCGTTGCGGGAGGTGTCCCAGCGTTTGTTCGGATCCCCTCCGGCGAATTCTGACGGTGTCAGGAACGTCGCAAACAGCCGTTCTTGTTTGACGAAATCGAGGAAGTCGGACACCCAGGCCGCGTCGAGGTCGTCGCGTAGCAGCCGGACCTTTCCACGCTCTTCGAACCACTGGATCAGCGCGCGGAGCTGGCGCCGCGATTCTGGGTCGAGGCGCTCGGGGTCGAAGTTGTTGGGGTCGAGCAACAAACCGGTCATGGTCGCGAATCTAGCGCGGTCACCTGAGCCCGAGATGTCATTCGATGCGATCATCGGCGGTATGGCCTACAGCAACGGGATCGCGCTGGATCGCACCGATGAGGCGATTCTGCAGGCGTTGCAGAGTGACGGTCGGATGAGCACCGCCGACCTGGCCAGGGCCGTGTCGCTGTCGCCGAGCGCGACCGCGGACCGGGTTCGCCGCCTCGTCGACCTCGGCGTGATCACCGGCTACACCGCGACCGTGTCACCGTCGGCGCTGGGCTATTCGATCACCGCGTTTGTGCGACTGGCCTACCCGTCGGGCAACTACAAACCGCTGCACGACCTGCTCGACGTGACCCCCGAGATCGTCGAGGCACACCACGTCACCGGCAACGACTGCTTCATCCTCAAGGTGCTGTCGCGGTCGATGTCCGACCTGGAACGCATCACCGGACGCGTCGCGACGCTGGGCACGATCACGACCAATGTCGTCTACTCCAGCCCGCTGACGGGCCGCACGCTATCGCCGGCCTGATCAGGCGGCGTGGACGCCGCGCAGGCCGACCGCATTGCGCAGGCCTGAGCAGGCCACGCAACCGATGCAACCGATGCAGTCCTCGCAGTCGACGCAGCCGATGCACGCCTTGCATTTCGTACACGCGATGCACGCCAGACACGCGGCGCAGCCCGCGCAGGCGATGCACAGGACCGCGAGGACACACCCCGCGATGACGGCACTGCCCGCCGTCGCGATCGACCCTGCGACGGCCGCACTACCGCTGGTGGCGATCGACCGGAACACCGCTGCGCTCCCCGCCGTTGCGATCGATCCCGCGACGCCGGCGCTGCCCGCCGTGGCGACCGATCCCGCGACGCCGGCACTGCTCTGCGTGGCGATCGAGCCGGCGATGACGGCGCTGTCGGTGGTCGCGATGGAGCCCGCGACGGCGTAGCTGTTCTCCGTGCGCGGCGAACGGACGACGGCGCGGGACTCTCCGGACTCGACGGTCACCGGCTGATTATTTCCTTCTGAACAGCTTGTTGCCCAGCCACACCACCGGGTCGTACTTGCGGTCGGCGGCGCGTTCCTTCATCGGGATCAACGCGTTGTCGGTGATCTTGATGTGTTCGGGACAGACCTCGGTGCAGCACTTGGTGATGTTGCAGTAGCCCAGGCCGTTCTCTTCCTGCGCCTGCTCGGCGCGGTGGCCATGGGTGTCCAGCGGGTGCATGTCGAGCTCGGCCTGACGCATCAGGAAGCGCGGCCCCGAGAACGCGAGCTTGTTCTCCTCGTGGTCACGGTTGACGTGGCAGACGTTCTGACACAGGAAGCACTCGATGCACTTGCGGAACTCCTGCGACCGGTTCACGTCCTCCTGCGCCATCCGGTACTCGCCCGGCTGCAGATCCTTGGGCGGCGTGAACGACGGGATCTCCCTGGCCTTTTCGTAGTTGAAGGAGACGTCGGTGACCAGGTCGCGCATGACCGGGAAGGTGCGCATCGGGGTGACGGTGACAACCTCGTCCTCGCCGAACGTCGACATCCGGGTCATGCAGAGCAGACGCGGGCGGCCATTGATCTCTGCCGAACACGATCCGCACTTGCCTGCCTTGCAGTTCCACCGCACGGCCAGGTCGCCGGCCTGGGTCGCCTGGAGCCGGTGGATGATGTCGAGCACCACTTCACCGTCGTTGACCTCGACGGTGTAGTCCTTCAGTTCGCCGCCGACATCGTCGCCCCGCCAGACACGCAGCTTCGCGTTGTAGGTAGCCATGATCAGCCCTTCCGTTCCGGATGTTCGGCCAATTGATCGTCGGTGTAGTACTTTTCGAGCTCGCTCAGCTCGAACGTGGCCAGCAGATCGGGCCGCATCGCCGGCTGCTGCTCGGGCGTGACGGTCACGTCGGGCACGATGGCTTCGGTACCGGCCCCGTCAGTGTCGGTGCGGCACACCAGCAATGTGTTGCGCCACTGCGCGTCCATCTTCGGGTAGTCGTCGCGGGTGTGGCCGCCGCGGCTCTCGGTGCGCTGCAGCGCCGCCTTGGCTACACACTCGCTGACGAGCAGCATGTTGCGCATGTCGATGGCCAGGTGCCAGCCGGGGTTGAAGATGCGGCCACCCTCGACGACCACGTTGGCGTAGCGCTTCTTGAGTTCGTCGATTTTGCCGAGGGCTTCTTCGAGTTCGGCTTCCTTGCGGATGATGCCGGCCAGGTCATTCATCGACTGCTGCAGTTCGGCGTGCAACGTGTAGGGGTTCTCCGGGTTGTCCTTCGGCTCAAAGGGATCCAGCGCCAGCGTGGTGGCAGCCTGGATGTGATCGTCGGTGACCTTCGGTCGATTCTCCAGTGCGCGAACGTAATCCGCTGCACCGAGGCCAGCGCGGCGCCCGAACACCAACAGGTCCGACAGTGAGTTACCGCCGAGCCGGTTCGATCCGTGCATGCCGCCGGAGCACTCGCCCGCGGCGAACAGGCCGGGTGTCGCAGCGCCGCCGCTGTCGGGGTCGACCTCGATGCCGCCCATCACGTAGTGGCAGGTCGGGCCGACCTCCATCTCGTCCTTGGTGATGTCGACCTCGGCCAGCTCGATGAACTGGTGATACATCGACGGCAGCCGGCGCTTGATCTCTTCGGCGGGCATGCGCGACGCGATGTCGAGATACACGCCGCCGTGCGGGGTTCCGCGTCCCGCCTTCACTTCCTCGTTGATGGCGCGGGCCACCTCGTCGCGGGGCAGAAGGTCAGGGGTGCGGCGGGCGGAGTCGTTGTCCTTGAGCCACTGGTCGGCCTCTTCTTCCGTCTCGGCGTACTGGCCTTTGAAGACGTCGGGAATGTAGTCGAACATGAAGCGCTTGCCCTCGGAGTTCTTCAGAACTCCGCCGTCGCCGCGCACACCCTCGGTGACGAGGATGCCCTTCACCGACAGCGGCCAGACCATGCCCGTCGGGTGGAACTGGATGAACTCCATGTTGATCAGGCCGGAACCCGCGCGCAGCGCGAGTGCGTGCCCGTCGCCGGTGTACTCCCACGAGTTCGACGACACCTTGAAGGACTTGCCGATGCCGCCGGTCGCCAGCACGATCGCCGGTGCCTCGAACAGCACGAACTTGCCGGTCTCGCGGTAGTAGCCGAACGCACCGGCAATGCGGCCCGGCCCTTCCCCCGTCGCTCCGCTCGCCCCCTTGTCCAAGATCAAGTCGGTGACCGAGCACTCGTGGAAGACCCGGATCCGGGCCTCGAAGTCGCCGAGTTCCTTCTTGTCCTCCTGCTGCAGCGACACGATCTTCTGCTGCAGCGTGCGGATGATCTCCAGGCCGGTGCGGTCGCCGACGTGGGCCAGGCGCGGGTAGGTGTGGCCGCCGAAGTTGCGCTGGCTGATCCGGCCGTCCTTGGTCCGGTCGAACAGCGCCCCATAGGTTTCCAGTTCCCACACCCGGTCGGGAGCCTCCTGCGCGTGCAGCTCGGCCATCCGCCAGTTGTTCAGGAACTTGCCGCCGCGCATGGTGTCACCGAAGTGCACCTGCCAGGAGTCCTTGGTGTTGACGTTGCGCATGGCGGCCGCGCAGCCGCCCTCGGCCATCACGGTGTGGGCCTTGCCGAACAGTGATTTGGTGACCACCGCGACGCGAAGACCCCGCTCCCGGGCTTCGATCACCGCACGTAATCCTGCGCCGCCGGCACCGATCACGACAACGTCGTATTCGTGCCGTTCCACGGACTCAGACATCAATCCTCGCTTGTCTATCGGTAATTAAATCGTTGTCAGCCAACAAATCTCAGGTCAGGGAACCACCCGGCCGCCAGGGCCATGATGTAGAAGTCGGTCAGCATCAGCGTGCCGAGGGTGATCCAGGCGTACTGCTTGTGCCGGACGTTGAGCTTGCTGATCTGGGTCCACATCCAGTAACGCACCGGATGTTTCGAGAAGTGCTTGAGGCGTCCGCCCGCGACGTGCCTGCAGGAGTGGCAGGAGATCGTGTACGTCCAGAGCAGGATCACGTTGGCGACGAGGATGAGATTGCCCAGGCCGAAACCGAATCCGCCGTCGGGCTTGTGGAACGCGATGATCGCGTCATAGGTGTTGATCACCGAGATGATGCCGGCGATGTAGAAGAAGTACCGGTGGGTGTTCTGGATGATCAGCGGGAACTTGGTCTCGCCCGTGTACTTCGCGTGCGGTTCGGCAACGGCGCACGCAGTCGGTGACTGCCACACGGAGCGGTAGTAGGCGCCGCGGTAGTAGTAGCAGGTCAGGCGGAACAGCAGCAGGAACGGCAGCGACAGCGCGGCGTAGGGGAGGAACCACACGTCGGGAAGGAACTGGCCGAAGTGGCTTGCCTCCGGGACGCAGCCGGTGCTGATGCACGGCGAGTAGAACGGCGTCAGATAGCCGTACTCGGGGACGAAGTAGTTGTTCTGCTGGAAGGCTCGCACCGTCGCGTAGATGATGAACGCGGCGAACCCCAGATCGGTGAGGATCGGGGACTTCAGCCAGTTGTCGGTCCGAAGCGTGCGCTGCGAGATTTTGGCACGGCCAGGCGAGAAGACGCCGGTCGCTTTGCGGTCGGCGGTGGGTGCGCTCACAGTTACCTTTCGATGAAGTTATGTCCCCCGAGGACGTGCCCCTCCGAGTGTCAGAAGAGGGGCACGCATGTCTCAGCGGGTGCCGCCGAGACCCTCGTCGTCGACACCGCGCCAGAAATCGGTGTCGTACTGGGTGTCCGGGATGGGAATCCGCTCGGCGGAATGGTGGTGCCGGCTGACGCCCCGCGCGAGTTCCAGCTCCTCGGCATCGATGTCGAGTCGATCGATATCGTTGAGGATGCGTTCAGCGTCGTTGACGATGCGACGGGTGGCAGGGCTGTCCCCGTATCGCGACGCCAGTGACGTGACGCAACGCCTGAGGCTTCCGATCAGGTCGTGAAGCTGGGCGAGTTCGGTGGTGCTGGTGCTGGACAAGCGACCTCCTTGGGCTGAAGGGTGTCATGGATCACAGTACGCACTTGATGCTAGCTAAATCACCGAGACCAGGCGTGAGACAGATCACTTTGATGAGCGGAGAGGCGGAGGCCTGATGGCGACGAATGGCGATGTGTTGGGTCGGGCAGAGGCATTGCTGGCGCTACACCAGCCCGGTAACCCGGTGGTCCTGCCGACGGTGTGGGATGCGTGGTCGGCGAATCTCGCTGTCGAGGCCGGCTTCTCCGCGCTGACCGTGGGCAGCCACCCGATGGGCGACTCGGTGGGCAGAGGCGACAAGGAAGCCATGTCGTTCGACGATGTGCTGACCCGCGTTGCGCAGATCACGGGGTCGGTCGACGTTCCGGTATCGGTCGATATCGAGTCCGGATACGCCCAGGAGCCGACCCGTCTGATCGAGGGGCTGCTGTCGGTCGGGGCGGTGGGGCTCAACATCGAGGACACCGTGCACAGCGAGGGCGGTCGGTTGCGGTCGCCCGAGGAGCATGCCGAACTCGTCGGCGGCTTGCGCGCGGCCGCCGATGCGTCCGGTGTCCGGGTGGTCGTCAACGCCCGAACGGATCTGTTCCTGCGCCAGGACGGCGACGAGGCCGACCGCGTCGATCGGGCGGTGTCCCGGCTGAAGCTGGCGGCTGACGCCGGCGCCGACGTGCTGTACCCGGTCGGTGTCCACCCGCCGGAGATCATGCAGCGCTTGGCGTCTGAGCTGCCACTTCCGGTGAACACGGTAGCGTTCCCGGACAAGTCGGATCCGGCGTCGTATGGGCCGCTCGGCGTGGCGCGCATCAGCTTCGGTCCGTTCTGGCAGTTCGCGCTAGCCGAGAGGTCGAAGGAGTTGCTCGCGCGCTGGTCCTAGTCGGCGTGTCGGTGGACGTCGACGACGTCGATGGAGATCTCCACGTCGTCGCGTCCGGCAACCTCGGCGACGATGGCGACGACGATCCCGCGGATCCGGTCCGCAGTTGCATTGAGGTCCGCGCCGAAGCGGCCGCTGATGTCGACCCGCACACCGCGCAAGATCTCCTCGTCGAGCGTCACCGCGACATCGACCAAAGCTGCGTCGGGTTCATCGGCTACACCTCGCGCGATGAGCGTGCTCAGGACGAGATCGCTGATCTGGATGCGGCCGGGTGCGGAGTGGTGATCGGGATCGACGGCGTCGAACGGCCAGCCGGCGCGAGGGTTGGCGCGAACTGCCTGGAGGACCCGCTGCTCGACGGCCGCCCAGCCCGGTTCCGGCGCGGCCCGCAGCGCGCGACTGGCCCGCGTGATCACCTCGTAGTCGCCTATCGCCATCGGTGAAGCCTTTGCTGGAGGGTTGTCCGGGCTCGGTGGTGGTGCCCCCGTGCACCGTCGGGGCTCAGACTCAGGATCTCGCCGATCTGGGGGAAGGTCAATTCCTCCACTTCGCGTAGCACCCACACCGCGCGCTGCCGCGGCGGCAGCTCGGCCAGGGCCACCTCCAGCGCGGCCAGGAATTCGGCGTTGGTGGCGGCGGCCAGCGGATCAGCCGACGGTGAGGGATCCGCGGGTTCGAGTAGCCGATCGTCGAGCGGCTCGGCGCGCTTGACCCGGTGGGAGTCGACGACCTTGCGCGCGCAGATGGCGAAAAGCCAAGTCTTGACGCTGGATTCGGCTCGAAAGCGGTCGATCTGGCGCCACGCGGCGACGAAAGTTTCCTGCACGATGTCCTGAACCGCAGCATCGTCACGGGTCATGCGGCGTGCGTAGCGGTAGAGGCTGGGGCCGTGGCGTTTGACGAGCACCTCGTAGGCCGCGGTGTCTCCCGCCCGCGCCGCGGCAGCCAGTTGTGCGTCGTCGGGCCCGTCGGCGGCGCGCGACTCGTCAGCCAACACTCGGTAGGTCCTTTATGCGGGGCGGTACAGATCCGACGCTAGGCGAGTGTTCAGTCCGACGTCTCGACAACGAGGACTTCGGTGCCCGCCCGCTGGCGGACCAGCTTCGGCACCGATCCGATGAGTCGTCCGACCATCGAGTTCAGCCCTACGTTGCCGACGACCAGCAGATCTGCCGCGACGGCGTCGGCCAGCCGGACCAGGGCGTCTGCAGGCGCACCTTCGACGGCGCGCACCTCGACGTCACGCGCGCCGGCCTTCTTCGCACGTGCGGAGGCGTCATCCAGCAGGTCGAACACCGGGGCGTTGCCTTCGGTTCGGTAGCCCTCGTTGCGGGGCTGGTCGGGGTCGGGGCCGACACCGTCGGGGCCGTTGGCGGGGTAAGCCGACGCGATGATCAGTTTTCCCCCGGCTTCGGCGGCCAGTTCGGCGGCCCGGTCGACCGCGCGCAGTGATGTCTCTGAGCCGTCGGTGCCGACGACGATGACGCGGTGTTCTGACACGATGCGCCCCTCTCCACTTTGAGTGAACACTTGTTCTTACTCTACAGTAAGAAATTGGCGTGAGCGAGGTCACAGCGTTGTCGCATTCGGTTTCGCCGGCCGTCGTCGACCAACCAATGTGACCAAGGAGAGAGGAACAGAGATGACCAGTACTCAGACCGCAGGATCCGCAGCAGCGTCGGCGGTGGCCACGCAGCCCGGTCCCCTCGCCACCACCCACGGCAAGACGACTATCGCCGACACGGTCGTGTCCAAGATCGCCGGTCTGGCGGCACGTGAGGTCAACGGCGTTCACGCGCTCGGAGGCAGTGCCAGCCGCGCGGTGGGCGCTCTTCGCGAGCGGATTCCGGGAGCGACGGTCAACCACGCCCAGGGCGTGTCGGTCGAGGTGGGTGAGAAGCAGGCTGCCGTCGACATCGACATCGTCGCCGAGTACGGCGTATCGATCTCGGACCTGGCTTCAGGCATCCGCCGCAACGTGATCACCGCGATCGAGCGGATGACCGGGCTCGAGGTCGTCGAAGTGGACATCACCGTGCACGACGTCTACGTCGCCGACGAGGAATCCGAGCAGCCGGCCGACGGCCGCCTGGCCCGGGTGGAGTAGTGGAGGGCGTCGACGAGGCGGACGCCATCGAAGCCATCGTGCGGGCAGTGCCGGGCGTGGCGGATCTGCACGCAGGTATGTACGGCGAAGTCGGCACCTACCTGCCCGGTCGGCGGGTTGCCGGCATTCGGGTCGGCGACGGTGCGATCGAAGTCCACATCACCGCGCGCGCCGATCGCCCCGTGCGTGAGACAGCGGCTGCGGTCCGTTCCGCCATCGCTGCTCAATGGCCCGAAAGGTCCATCGACGTGACAGTCGAGGGTGTTGTTCTGCCGCCACTCGGTGACGAGGAATGATGCCGACGCAAGCACGCGGGCAATCTCTGCGCAGCGCAAGGCGATCGGCGATCCGCCGGCATCACCCCGATGCCGGCGGGTCGGCCGATGCGCTCACGGCGGCGCTCGCTGCCGCCGGTCGCGACGCCGCGTCGCCGACGGTGGCCATCGCGACGTGGCATGGGCGCATCGGCCGGTTCCGTGCGGTCCTGGTGGGCCGCCTTCGCCGCAGGCGACTGATCACGCTGGCCGACAACAGAATTCGACATGACGATATCGACAGTGGAGGAAGATCATGACGACCGCAACCGCCGGCCTGCTGGCCGGACTACTCCTGGGGGTGGCCGCCGCAGCAGGCGGATTCACCGGATTCCTGCTGGCGCTCGTGCTGGGCGCCATCGGTTTCATCGTCGGGGGCCACCGCGACGGCGAGTTCGACGCGATGAGCATCCTGCGGGGCCGGGGCCGTGGCTGAGCAGGCTCTGGCCGACGACCCAGCGACCCGCGGTCGCCTGACGATCCGCGAAAAGGCCGTGGAGCGAGTCGCTTTCGCCGCGGCACTGGAGGTCGACGGTGTCGTTCGGGAAAGCCACGGCATCGGCAAGTTGGCAGGCCGTGAACTGCCCAGGTCGGACATCGTGATGTCAGGCGATCATGTGCGGGCGAGCGTGGACATCGCGGTGCTCTGGGGCTCGTCGCTGTCGGAGACCGCTTCCGAGGTGCGCCGGCGGGTCGGCCACGGACTGGCCGATCTCAGCGGCCTGATTGTCGACGCGGTCGATGTGCGCGTCCGCTCGGTGGTTGCTCCCGACGCCGGACACCGGATGCGGGAGCTGCAATGACCATGCAGAGCGATGCCGTGCGGACGTCCAGGGTCAGGACGGCTCCTCGTCCGGCGGCGACGGCGGGCGCAAGTTACGTCGGAGCCGCGCTGGCGGTCGTCGTGACCGGACTGGGCGCGTTGGGAATTCGGGAGGCGCTGATCGCCACCGGTTGGGTTTCAGGGGGGACCTGGGTCGCGGATGCGGTGGCCGCGGTGGACGGTGCCGCGCCGCCGACGTGGTTGCCGGTGGCGGCGATCGGTGCAGCCCTGCTCGGCGTCGCCCTCATCGTGGTCGCGGTCAAACCGCGGCGGAAACATGCGGTGCCCGCACAGTCGGGGACCGCGGTCTACGTCGACCTCAGTGGTGTCGCGAGGGTGGCCAGCGCGGCGGCCGAAGCCGTCCCCGGCGTCGTCTCGGCCCGCACGACCGCATCGAAGCGCACGCTCACGGTTCGGTGCGAGGTGACCGGAAAAAGCGACGCCGAACTCAAGGACGCGATCGCCCGCGCAGCAACTGAAGAGCTTGCCGGGCTCGCGCGGTCGCCGCGCGTCAAAGTGCTTCTCTCCGAGAGGAACTGATCATGAAACCTGCAGCTGTGGCCGTAGATCGCGCGGCCGTCTTCGCGGTGGGCGCGTTGCTCACCGGCGGCGGCGCCTCGGCGCTGTTGTGGTCGCGCGGTCAGATCGGCGGCGGTCGGCCGCTGGAGCTGGCCGCGCCGCTGAGCGCTGTGGATTCGTCGTGGTGGGCGTGGGCCTGCGGCGGTCTCGGGGTGGTGCTGGTGTTCGTCGGCCTGTGGTGGCTGGCCCAGCATCGCCGTAACCCGCGTGTGCGCGATGTACGCCTGGAAGACCGGTCTCCAGTGGAGGGATCGTTGAGCGCGGATGCCGGATCTGTCGCATCCGCTGCCGCCGACATCCTTGCGCGCGATCCCGCGGTGTTGAAAGCCAGCGCACGCGCCACCGTCGAACACCGGGTCCCGACCATCACGCTGGTTGCTGTCGTCGGGACGCGGCATGCGCTGTCGCCCGCTATTCGCGCCGCTGACGAAGCCGCGACGACTGCGGCGCGCATGCTGGATGACGGGGTCGCCGTGCGCACCCGCATCCGAGTCGACGCGCGGGCACGCCGACTGCCCGTGGCCTGACCAACCGGGTATCGCGACTCAGCCGAAATGAACGCGGTTGCCACCGTCGCGCTTGGCGACGTACATCGCCGCGTCGGCGGCCGCAATCAGCTCGTCGACAAGGGCCTCCGTCAATCCCGCACGCAGGTACTCGAGGCTGACGCTGCAGGTGCCGACGCTGGCGGTGACATCGTGTGGCAGCTCGGCGATGGCACGGCAGAGCTGAGCACCGACGGACTCGGCGCCGCCCCGCGTTGCGGTGACGGCGACGAGGAACTCCTCGCCGCCCGCGCGACAGATCGGCGCATTGCGCGGGCTGCGGTGGCGGAGGAGGTCGGCGACGGCGAGAAGGGTGCGGTCGCCGGCGGCATGCCCGAGGTTGTCGTTGACAAGTTTGAACGCGTCGAGGTCGACCATCACCAGGCCGAGATGCGTTGCCGATTCGCTGGTCTCGGCGAGCTGACGAGAGACCGCATCGGCGAAACCTCGTCGATTGAGCAGCCCGGTCAACGGGTCGACGTCTGACTGCATGGCATACGTACCCATGGCTTTGGTGATGCTGCGGATGGCGAGCGGGACCGTGAGATTGAGAAACCATGCGAGCCAGAACGCCGCGACGGCGGTGGCTGCGTTGGTGTCGGCGCCCAGCCGCCACGTGGCCGAAGTGGTGATGCCGATGGCGACCACGAAGTTGAACAGCAGAAGCCTGTTGTTGTGAAAGAACGCGACGTAGCCGCCGGTGACCGCGGTCGCGGTACAGGCGAGCACCGCGACGGCGGTGTTCGGTTGCGTAATGCTCCAGATCGCGATGAACAGGGTGCCGCTGACGAGCGCGAGTTCGGACTGTCGGCGGGTGGGCCATCGCGTCAGCCAGAACGCGGTCACACCAAGCGTGAAGAGAGCGCCGGCCACGCCGACGGCGAGCAGCTGTACGGTCGGCCAGCCCAGCCCGGCCAGGAACGTCAGCGCGACGAGTGCGGCAGACGAGGAGACGACCGCCATCACGGTCTGGGTGGCCCGCAGCATCCCTCGTTGCCGCAGGAACGCGGTGATCCACTCGAAGTGGTCGGGTTCGTCCCACCATCGTCGGAACCTCGAGCTCACGCGACATACCCCCACACCCTGTCGCGGCCGACTGACAGCGACTCCAAGAATTGTCCGAACCCGAATGAAAGCCGAAGGTCGGCGCGGCCCCCGCCGCTCGGATCGTGGTGTCCGTGTGCTCGAACTGGTAGACGGTATCTCGCCGGGCGCCCCGCGTGTAGCAAGTCGAGGTCGCCGTCCGCGAATCGACTCACAGAAGGCGACCTGCTCCGGTGAGCACACCGTGACTACGCCTTCACACGAGGCGACATCAAGGCAATATGCGCTCCCTAGCGTGAGCGACATGGCGTCACACAAGCACGTCGTGGTCGTCGGCCACGGCATGGTCGGTCACCGGTTCATCGAGGCACTGCGGTCCCGCGACACCGACGGCACCTGGCGGGTCACCGTCCTCGCCGAGGAACTGGACCCCGCGTACGACCGTGTCGGGCTGACCGGTTACACCGAGCACTGGGATCGGACGAAGCTGGCGTTGCCCGGCAACAACTACCCCGGTGACGACCTGGTCGACGTGAAGCTCGGGCACCGGGTCGTGGCGCTCGATACCGCGGCGAAATCGGTGACCACCGACGACGGCACCCGGATCGACTACGACGCGCTGGTGTTGGCAACGGGTTCCTATGCTTTCGTGCCGCCCGTGCCCGGACGTGATCTGCCGGCCTGTCACGTCTACCGGACGCTCGACGATCTCGACGCGATCCGTGCTGCCGCCGAACGGACACGCGAGCGCGGGGGCGCACCCGTGGGTGTCGTCATCGGTGGTGGACTCCTGGGTCTGGAGGCCGCGAACGCGCTGCGCGGCTTCGGGCTCACCGCACACGTGGTCGAGCGGTCGCCCCACCTGATGGCTCAACAGCTCGACGAGGCCGGTGGCACGCTGCTGAGCCGGATGATCGGCGCGCTGGGTATCGCCGTGCACACCAACGTCGGCACCGACTCGATCAAGCCTGCCCAGCGCAACAAGCCGCTGAAGCGGTCGGCCGACGACGATTCGATGCGCGTGATGCTGAGCGACGGCACCTACATCGACGCGGGCGTCGTCGTGTTCGCCGCGGGCGTGCGTCCGCGTGACGAGTTGGCCCGCGAGGCCGGGCTCGAGGTCGCCGAGCGTGGCGGTGTGCTCACCGATCTGTCCTGTGTCACCAGCGATTCCAGCGTCTATGCGATCGGCGAGGTGGCTGCCATCGAGGGCCGCTGCTACGGCCTGGTCGGCCCCGGATACACCAGCGCAGAAGTCGTTGCCGATCGCCTCCTCGGAGGCGCGGCGGAATTCCCCGAGGCCGACATGTCGACCAAGCTGAAACTGCTCGGCGTCGACGTGGCCAGCTTCGGTGACGCGATGGGGAGCACGCCCAACTGTCTCGAGGTGGCCGTCAACGACGCGGTCAGCCAGACGTATGCCAAGCTGGTTCTTTCCGACGATGCCAAGACCCTGCTCGGCGGCATTCTGGTCGGCGATGCTTCGTCGTACGGCGTGCTGCGGCCGATGGTCGGAGAAGCGCTGCCGGGTGACCCGCTGGCTCTCATCGCCCCGGCCGGAAGCGAAGGCGGGGCAAGCGGTTTGGGCGTCGGGGCGCTGCCCGCGGCAGCCCAGATCTGTTCCTGCAACAACGTCACCAAAGGCGATCTCACCGACGCGATCGCCGGCGGCTGCGCGGACGTGCCCGCCTTGAAAGGATGCACCAAGGCGGGCACGTCGTGCGGTTCCTGCATACCGCTGCTCAAGCAGCTGCTCGAGGCGGAGGGCGTCGAGCAGTCGAAGGCGTTGTGCGAGCACTTCTCTCACTCGCGCGCTGAGTTGTTCGAGATCGTCAGCGCTGGGCCTTCTGACTCCACCCGCACCTTCACCGGCCTCATCGAGCGCTTCGGTACCGGAAAAGGTTGCGACATCTGCAAACCCGTCGTGGCATCGATCCTCGCGTCGACGAGCTCCGATCACATCCTCGACGGCGAGCAGGCCTCGCTGCAGGACTCCAACGACCACTTCCTGGCCAATATCCAGCGCAACGGCAGCTACTCGGTGGTGCCACGGGTTCCCGGCGGCGACATCACCCCCGAACACCTGATCCTGATCGGCGAGATCGCCAGGGATTTCGGGCTGTACACCAAGATCACGGGCGGCCAGCGCATCGACATGTTCGGTGCCCGGGTGGACCAGTTGCCCGAGATCTGGCGCCGGCTCGTCGACGGCGGCATGGAATCCGGTCAGGCGTACGGCAAGTCGCTGCGCACGGTGAAGAGCTGCGTCGGCAGTGACTGGTGCCGGTACGGCCAACAGGATTCGGTGCAGATGGCCATCAATCTGGAGTTGCGCTACCGCGGGCTGCGGTCCCCGCACAAGATCAAGATGGGCGTCTCCGGATGTGCGCGCGAGTGCGCGGAAGCCAGAGGCAAAGACGTCGGTGTCATTGCCACGGAGACCGGCTGGAACCTCTACATCGGCGGCAACGGCGGTGCGACACCGCGGCATGCCGAACTGCTGGCCGGTGACCTGGACGACGAGACGCTGGTGCGCTACATCGACCGCTTCCTGATGTTCTACATTCGCACCGCCGACCGGTTGCAGCGCACGGCGCCGTGGGTCGAGGAGCGCGGACTCGACCATCTGCGTGAGGTGATCTGTGAGGACTCGCTCGGGCTGGCGGAGGAGTTCGAAGCCGCCGTCGCCCGCCACGTCGACGGGTACGCCTGCGAATGGAGGGGCGTGCTGGAAGACCCCGACAAGCTGTCGCGGTTCGTGTCGTTCGTCAATGCCCCCGATGTCCCGGATCCGACGATCAGGTTCACCGAGAACGGCGGCCGCAAGGTGCCTGCGCCCGTCGCGATCGGTATGCCGAAGGTAGGAAGGTAAACCGTCATGACCGTGCTGAACGAATCGCTCAGTGGAACGAAGGTCTGGACGTCGGCGTGCCGGTATGACTTCCTGATCCCCAACCGTGGCGTCGGCGTGCTGCTGCCCGGTGGCGAGCAGGCGGCGCTGTTCCGCCTCGATGACGGCAGCATCCACGCGGTCGGCAACATCGACCCGTTCTCCGGCGCGGCCGTCATGTCCCGGGGCATCGTCGGCGATCGAGGTGGCCGCGCGACCGTGCAGTCGCCGATCAAGAAGCAGGCGTTCGCCCTCGACGACGGCAGCTGCCTCGACAACCCCGAGCACTCGCTGACGGTGTACGCGACGCGAATCACCGAAGACGGCGACGTCCAACTCGGCTCCTGATCCGCGGCGAAGACATTGGGGACTTTCGGCCCCTGTGCCGGGAACGTCGTCGCCCTACCGTCGTAGGTATGACCTACGTGATCGGCAGCGCGTGCGTGGACATCGTCGACAAGTCCTGCGTGGCGGAATGCCCCGCGGACTGCATCTACGAAGGCGCCCGCGCCATGTACATCAACCCGAACGAATGCGTGGACTGCGGCGCGTGCCGTATCGCGTGCCGGGTCGATGCGATCTACTACGAAACCGACCTGCCCGACGAGGAATTGGCGTTCATGGCCGACAACGCCGAGTTCTTCAGCCTGACGCTGCCGGGGCGTGACGCGCCGCTGGGCGACCCGGGTGGGGCTCTACAACTCGGCCGTGTCGGCACGGACACGCCCTTGGTGGCAGCGTTGCCACCATCGACGACGCCACACCCTTAACGGAACGCCGCCACCAGCGGACGCCACGGGGCCAGCGTCGAGGACGCCCGCTGGAATCGGCTGGCGATCAACCGTGTCACCCCTGGGTGGGTACCCAGCGGATCGGTCACGATGTCGGCGCCGCTGTCACGCAGTCTGTCTTGAAATAGGCCCTCGGACACCAGGTATGACGCGATCACCACGCGTTTACCATGGCCACGCATCGCTGCGACGGCGTCGGCCACCCGCGGCTCGCCGGTCGCCGCGAACGCCAGCTCGACCCGCGACCCGATGGTCGCCGACAGCCAGGTCGCCGTGGTGTGCAGATCGCGCATGGCAGCCGGATCCGACGTTCCCGCCGCGGCGAGGATCACCGAATCATCGGGATGCCAACCGGATTCGATCAACCGATCGACGAGGACGCGCACCAGGGCGGGGTCGGGACCCAGTGCCCGCGTGACGGTGACGTCGTCGTGTCCGCTCGTCGACACGTGTTCGGGAATGTCACGGCTGACGTGATACCCGCGCGACAGGAATGCGGGCACCAGGACCGTCGGCCGGTCCAGCGTCGAGGCGAGCAGTTCCGATGGTGTCGGACCGAGGACGTCGACGAACGCGACCCGCACGGGACGCTCCAGGGCCGTCGACACCTGCGCGGCGATGTCCGCGATCAGCGACACCCCGCTCTGCTTCCGGGTGCCGTGTGCGACGAGCAGCAGGCTCATGACGCGAACGCCTCGTCGACGGGCAACCGGTAGCCGCGCTTGACGACGGTGGTGACCATCTTCTTGTCCCCGAGCGCGGTTCGCAGACGCAGCACTGCCGTCTCGACGGCGTGGGTGTCGGTGCCGCAGCCGGGCAGGGCGCGCAGCAGGTCGGTGCGCGAGACGACCGCACCTGGGCGCAGTGCCAGCGCGCGCATCGTCGCCATCGCGGCGGGCGAGAGCGCTTTGACCGTGCCGTCGACGAGCACGCAGTTGCCGCGGATCTCCAGCAGGTGCCCGGCCACGCGCACCGTGCGCGCCTGCAGCAGCGGCAGTTCGTCGGTGATGTGACGGGCCAGTGCACCCAGCCGCATCCGCTCCGGCGCTGACGTCGGAACGCCGAGCCGGACGAGCGGCCGGGCGGTGACGGGCCCCACGCACATCGCGTGGACGCCGTTGCGCAGCGCCGACAGCACCTCGGCCTCGATGCCCATCTCGGTGGCACGCATCAGCACCGACGCGACGGCAGGCGCCGACGTGAAGCTGGCAGCGTCGAACTTTTCCTCCGCGATGCCGGCGACCAGCGCGTCGAAGTCGCCGTTGCGGGGCGCCGGATGCCAGCGGTACACCCTGATCGGGACGACTTCGGCTCCCGCCGAACGCAATTCGTCGAGAAACTCGGGGAACGGATCCCAGTCGGCGGTCGCTCCGTGCAACTGCACCGCGATGCGGGTCCCGGCGATACCGCCCTCGACCAGGTACTGCAGCACTTCGCGCGAGGACTCCGATTCCGGTGACCACTCCTCGGGTAGTCCTGCCGCGCGCAGGGCGCCGGTGGCCTTCGGGCCGCGAGACACGATCCGCGCCTTGCTCAGCGCGGTGGTGAGCTCGGTCGCCATGCCCCATCCGTCGGCGGCGGCGACCCAGCCCCGGAACCCGATGCCGGTGGTGGCGATGACGATGTCGGGAGGCGTATCGACCAACGAATGCGTGCGTTCCCGCAATTCGTCGTCGTCGGGCAGCGGCACCATCTCGATCGCTGCGGCGCTGCTGACTGTCGCGCCGCGGCGACGCAGCAGCGCACTCAGTTCGTCAGCGCGCCGTGCGGAAGTGACCGCAACCCGGAAACCGGTGAGCGGCGCCCAATCCGGATCAGTCATGCCCAATGTCTATTCAGGCCATGTTTCGGCGTGATTAACCGACCGTTGCGGAGCTGTGTCGCCCCCGCTCAAGCGATGAATTTGTGTTCACCGCGGCCCGGTGATCGCTGTGAGGTCGACTCACCACACGTCGCCGGCCCGCCAGTCGCAGGCGATCGGGGCTTCGGTGTCCAGTGTGAAGGATTCCGGTAGATCTGCGGGTAGTACGTAGACCCCGCCGTCGTCGTCGGGGGTCGGCGTCAGGCCGTCGGGCGATAACACCGAGGTGGGTCCAATCCAGCGGATCCACCCCCGGAGCGTGTAGAGCGGCTCGCCGAGGTCGCTCGAGCCCAGTGCGCCGAGGTGGTAGCCGCCGCGCACCACCTGCTCGACGGCGTCCATCAGAACCCCTCCGAGACCTTGGCCTCGGTGCTCTTCGGCGACCGCGACGCCTTCGACGTAGCCGCAGCGCAGCGCGACGCCACCGCAGTAGAGGCGCCGTTGGACGACGGCCGCGTGCCCGAGCACCTCGCCGCGCTGACAGATCAGGGCGTGCATGCCGCCGAGGGCGTGTTCCCAGTCGTCATCGGAGAAGTCACCGCCGAAGGCTTCGATGACCATCCGGCGGGCGTCCTCGCGAGTCTCATCGTCGAGATCTGAGGTGTGGACGAGGCGTGCGCGCACACCTGTCGTTCTACCAGCGTTCGGCGCGCGCCGTTAGTCCTCGAACGGTCGCCTCGGCCGCGACCAGTGCAGCCTGACCGTCTGGCCCGGCCGAGCCTGCGCGATCTTGTCGATGTCGTCGTCGGTGACAACACCGATGACCGGATAGCCGCCGGTGACCGGATGGTCGGGGCCGAGGATCACCGGGAAACCGTTGGGGGGGACCTGGATCGCCCCGCGGGTGGCGCCTTCGCTGGGAAGTTGGCGGTCGGGCCACCGGTACTCCAGCGGCATGCCGACCAGCCGCATACCGACCCGGTCGCTGCGGTTGGTGACCTGCCAGTTGGTGCGCACCAGGACGTCGGGGTCGACGAACCAGTCGTCGCGCGGCCCCGGCACGACCCGCAGCTCCAGTGCCGCGTCGACGATCGCGGCCACGGGTGCCTGGTCGACCTCGGGGAAGTCGTCGGTGTGCGCGCCGACGGGCAGTACGTCGCCACGCTGCAGCGGTAACGGACCGATCGCCGACATCACGTCATAGCTGCGCGACCCGAGCACCGGCTCGACGTTAATCCCGCCGCGCACCGCGAGATACGACCGCAGTCCCGAGCGCGGTGGCCCGAGCGAGATCACCTCGCCGTCATGGGCGTAATGAATGCTGTTGGTGCCAAACGGCTTTCCGTTGACCGACGGGTCGGCGTCAGCGCCGGTGACGGCAATCGCGACACCTTCTCCGTTGCCCCCGTGGACGCGGGCGGTGAACCCGCCGAGGGTGATCTCGACGGTGGCCCTGTCGTCGGGGTTGGCGACGAGGCGGTTGGCCAGCGTGTGGGCGCGCCGGTCCGCCGCGCCGGATCGCGTGACGCCGATGTGGGACAGCCCTGGCCTGCCGAGGTCTTCGACGAGCGCGAGCGGGCCGGTCTGCAGGATCTCCAATGTCACGCCGCTCATGACGTCAACTCCCGGAACTGCACCCACATGCCCGGCTTCAGCAGCGCCGGTTCGTCGCGGTCGACGTCCCACAGCGCGGCTGACGTGCGGCCGATGAGCTGCCAGCCGCCGGGAGATTCACGCGGGTAGACGCCGCTGAACTCGCCAGCGAGCCCGACGGAGCCGACAGGCACCTTGGTCCGCGGCTCGGATCGGCGCGGAACGACGAGCCGTTCGTCGCCGCCCACCAGATACGCGAAACCTGGTGCGAAGCCGCTGAATCCGACGCGCCACAGCGTGCCGGTGTGGGCGGCGACGACGTCGGCGGTGCTCAGCCCGGTCAGCCGGGCCACCTCGTCGAGGTCCTCGCCGTCGTAGGTGACGTCGAGGACGACGTCGGCCTCGGTGGGGGTCGCCGACTCGGCTACCGCCTCCTCCGACACCTGCACCCCGCCGAGGCGCTGCCGTGTGGGGGCCTGATAACGGCTTCCCGCCAGCTTCACCAGGATGGTTCGCGCGGCCGGAACGATGTCCACGACGCCGAGCAGGCCGGCCGTTCGCACGGCCTCGGTCCACGCCAATACCTCTGCACTGCTGCCGAATTCGAGCAGCAGCGCCCGGTCACCATAATCCAGAATCCGTCGTACGCCCCCGGTGCGCACTGTGTCGATCTCATCCGCAGTCACGCTCATCTACCAAAGCTACCGCCGAGTAGCTTCGAAGTCTCCCCCCGTCGCGAAGCTCTGTGAGGGTTGCCAGAAGGCCCTTATCGACGGCTCAGGAATCCGCCGACGCGAACTAGACGGTCACCGGCTGATAGCTCGGTTCGCGGTTCTTGATGTAGGCGATCACCCGATAGGTGATCGGCAGCAGCGCCACCTCGATGACGGTCTTGTACAGCCAACCCTGGGCGGTGTAGACGATGAAGTCGCTGAACGACGTGATCCCGATGACGCCGGCCGCGATCGCGCAGAACACCACCGTGTCGCCGAGCTGCCCGATGAACGTCGAGCCGACCAGCCGGGCCCACAGGTGCTTCTCCTTCGTGCGCTCCTTGATCAGCACCAGCGACCACGCGTTGAGCGTCTGCCCGACGATGAACCCGGCCAGCCCCGCGATGATCAGCCCGGTGTAGGCGTGGGCGATGTTCTCGAAGTGTTCCTGGTTCTCGTAGAAGTCCGCGGCGGGCAGGTAGATGGTCGCCCAGAGGGCAAGGGCGGCAAGGATGTTCATCGCGAAGCCGGTGTAGATGGCGCGCCGGGCGGCCTTGAAGCCGTACACCTCGGACAGGACGTCGCCGATCACGTAGGTGAGCGGGAACACGATGAAGCCGCCGTCGGTGATGATCGGCCCGAACTCGACGCCCTTGGTGGCCGTCAGGTTCGAGATGATGACCAGCGCGGTGAAGACGGCGACCAGGACCGGATAGTAGGCCGACCCCACGCGCGCGAAAGAGACATGGGGATCAGGGTCGACGGTCGGGTCGGTCACCGACCCATTAGACCTCAGCCGAGCACTTTGGCCAGCATCGGCGGGAGCCGGTCGGCGACGACGGGGTAGGACAGCGTCGACGCGTAGGCGATGGCCCCGGCGAGCTCCTTGCCGGTGAACACGTGGTGCGTCAGCTTGCCGATGACGGGGTCGGCCAGCAGCGCGGCCTGCTCCGCGTCGCTCTCGGTGGTCCAGATCAGCACGTCGGCCTCGTCGAGCACTGTCGACATCCGGTCGCGCGGGATCAGGTCGTCCTCGGCGTCGATGACCGTCAGCCCCATCTCTGTCAGGAATTCGTGCCGCCATGGCGGTCTACTGACCTGCACGCTGTCCTCGAACAGGGCGCCTCCGAGCAGCAGCGCTTTCTTGCCGGTGAACCGGGGGTGGCTGTCCTTGACGCCGCGAAACTTCGCGTCGACGTCGGCGACGAGCTTCTGCATGTCGTCGTGCCGGAACACCGCCTGGCCGATCGCACCGGCCTGGTCGCGCCACGGTTCGAAGAACGCGTCGCGGCCGGCCTGGGCGATCGTCGGGGCGATCTCGGTGAGCTTGCCGTAGGTGTCCTGGTCGAGGCCGGCGTCGGTGGCGACGATCAGGTCGGGCGCCAGCGCGGCGATCTGGTCGACCTGGATGCCGTCGGCCAGCGACAGGACCACGGGTTGGGCGCCGTTCAACCGGGGTTGCGCCCACGGCCAGACCCCGAACGGTTCGGCGCCGAACCAGTCCGTCACGGCGATCGGGACGACGCCGAGGGCGAGCAGATCGTCGGCGTCGGTGAGGCCCGCGCTGACGACCTTGGTGGGTGCTGCGGGGACCTTCGTCTCACCGAACGCGTGCGTGACGGTGACGGAGCCGTCGCTCGCGACGGCGCCGGGCTTCTCGGATCCGCAGGCCGTCAGCAACGCCGCCGCGCCGGCCGCCATCCCGAGGAAGCGGCGGCGGGGCACCGACAGGGTCACACCGCGAGACTAGCTACCCGGCTTGGAAGTTGCCGAACAACACGAGCGCGAGTCCGAGGGCGACGACGATGTTGATGACGGTCGCGGAGGCAAACACGGCGATGGGCCGCCACCCGGCCTCCCGCAGCCCCTTGAGGGAGAACTCGAGGCCGATCGCCACGAACGCGAAGATCAGGAACCACGTGCGCAGGTCGTTGACCGTGGTGATGTTCGCCTTGTCGCCGCCGTACTGCAGATACAGCGTCCCGATGATCGACGCGGCGATGAAGCCGAGCACGAACTTCGGGAAGCGCTCCCAGAACTGCCCGACGGTGGGGCGGGCTCCTGGGTCGGTGCGCTTCTCCACCTTGAGCGCGAAGTAGGCCGTCAGCGCGATCGCGACGATGCCGATCAGCGCGTTCTGGGTGGTCTTGACGATGGTCGCGATCTGCAGCGCGTCCTCGCCGGCAAGTGCGCCGGCTGCCGCGACGGCGGCGGTGGTGTCGATGTTGCCGCCGATCCAGGCGCCGGCGACGGCGTCGGGCAGCCCGAACACACCGGCCAGCCACGGGAGTAGGAAGATCGACGGCAGCGCGAACACGATGACCAGCGATGCCGCGTAGGCGAGCTGTTCACGCCGGGCCTGCACCGCACCTGCGGCGGCGATGGCCGCGCTGACGCCGCAGATCGACACCGCGGACGCAAGCAGCGCGCGGAGTTTGTCGTCGATGCCGAGCCGCCCGCCGAGCCACCACGTGAACCCGAAGACGATGCTGATCAGCAACAGCGCTTGGATGATCGCGGGGCCGGCCGCCGTGATGAGGAGCTTGAGGTTGATCGATGCGCCGAGCAGCACCAGCCCGGTCTTGATGAAGAACTCGGTGCGGAAACCAGCCGACAGCGCGTCCCGCAACGCGAGTTTGGACAGCACGGCGTTGCCCAGCAGGCCCAGGGCGATGGCATAGACGGGGAACTCGATCGATTTGGCGATGCCCGCGAGGAAGGTGTCGTCGGCCCATTTGGGCACCTGCTGTTCGAGGAAGCGCGTCGCGGCACCGAGGGCAAGGACGACGAGCACGCCGGCGACCGCATAGCCGATACCGCCGGACGGACGCTGATCCTGGGTGGAAGTCTCGGCCGTTTGCTCGGTCACGGGATCACGCTCCCGGGGAGCGCGCCGGCCAGGACGAGGGCGAGCAGTGTCAGGCCGACAATGACGGCGAGCCAGTCCTCGTTGAGCCTTCGGGGTGGGTTCTGCTGCTGATCCGGCATGGTTGCCGACCGTAGGCGTCGCGCGCGGCGTCGTCGCCGGTTGCGATCAGGGCGAACCGAAGATGCGGTGTCCGGTCAGGGGACCGGTGCGGGCACCGGTACCGGCGGCCAGATCGGCGGCGGGGCGGACGCCGGAACCGGAGGCGAGCCGGCCGCGGGTGGCGGCGGGGCGGCGGCAGGATCCCCATACGGCGTCGGCGGGACCCAGGTGTTCGGGTCCATCTGGCCGGGGCCGACGCTCTGCATGAACTCGGGGGAGTTACGCATGTTCCACAGGTCGCGCAGGAAGTCGAACTGGCCGGTGTTGTTGAAGTCGGCGTTCGGCACCGGCGGGATGAAGGGCGCTCCGGCCGGCGGTGGCGCGGGAGGAGCAGCAGGTACCACCGGGGCTGCGCCGGGAGCACCCGTGGCGGCACCTTCGGCGATCGGGATGTACTGGAAGACCGGGGTCGGCGGTTCTGCCGGTGCGGCCACCGGTGGCGGTGGCGGCGGGTCGAAGGGAACCGCCGGTTGCGCGACAGCCTGCGTTGCGGCGGCCAGCGCGACGCCACCCAGGAGCGCGTTGAGCGCTGCGATCTTGACTATGTGCACGACTGTCACATCGACGAGGCTAATGCCTCGCGTTACATGGCGACACCTTTAGCCGCCGTCACCTCACGACCAGGGAGACGGCCAACCCGAGCATGGTCGCCGCGATCACCGCGTCGAGAATTCGCCAGGTTCGCGGGGAGGCGAACAAGTGGCCGAGTCGCTTCGCGCCGAATCCCAGCCCGGTGAACCACACGGCGCTGGCGGTTACTGCCCCGATACCGAAGAGCCATTTGCTGTCCTGATGCTCGTTGGCCAACGCGCCGAGCAGGATCACGGTGTCGAGATAGACGTGCGGGTTGAGGAAGGTCAGCGCGAGACACGTGGCGAGCACCGCGCCGAGTCGTGCGGGCGCGGCGTCGGCGGGGGTCAGGGCTCCCGGCCTGATGGCGCGGCGGGCGGCCAGCAACCCGTAGCAGACCAGGAATACGGCGCCGCCGAACTTCGTCACGGCGACGATGTCGGGGTGCGCGGCGATCAGCGCACCGAAGCCGGCGATGCCGGCGGCGATCAGCACGAGATCCGACACCGTGCACACCGCGACGACGGGCAGTACGTGCTCACCGCGGATGCCCTGGCGCAGCACGAACGCGTTCTGCGCGCCGATCGCGGCGATGAGCGCCATCGTGGTGGCGAAGCCGCTGAGCACGACGAGGTAGGCGGTGTTCACGCCGTTGACGTTAGGCATGGCCTACGAATCAGTACAGCTAAATATTCTTCAGAAGGATTAGGGAAGCTAAAGAATCGCGGGCGCATGGACCCCCCGAAAAGCGGAACCCGCAAATATGAACGGCACACGAATTGTCGATCATGATCAAAAAGCTTGTGCTTGAGGATATTTCACGCGGCGTTCACAACTTAGGGATTAAAACTATCTGGTGCGGGGAACTCGAGGGGCACGGCAAGACGGGCTCGCACATGCTGACGGGAAGCCTCGTTTTGTCTCGACCACTTCAATCGAGAAAGGCTTGTCATGAACCGTTTGATCATCGCGGCTGGCGCATGCTCGGCCGCAATCGCCGCGACACTCTCCTTCTCCGGCACCGCTTTTGCCGATCCCGAAGAACCCGCCCCCGCGGTGGACGGCACAGCGTCGGGCGGCGACAGTGCGGCTACCGAGATCGCGCGCCTGCAGTCAGAAGGCAAGTCTGTCCAGGTCGTCGGCAACGCGAACGCATCGCCGCTGGAGAACTGCGATGTTACAAACACCACCCAGGGCGAACTGGCCAACACCGTGATGGTCGAGGTGTCCTGCCCGCTCACAAACTTCTAGTACGGCTGATCGCGGCGCCCGGGGTGAACGTGCCTCGGGCGCCGCGCTTTTCGCTGTCTAGTCGCCGTCGGGTTCGGTCAGTTCGGGAGCGATTTCCCGAGTGGCCATTCCACCGTCGCGGCCGTGATCCTCAGGGCCTGGTGGAGTCTCATCATGAGAATCGGCGTGGCCGTCGTCCTTGCGTGAATGTTTACCCATGGGTGCAGGTCTACCCGATTGCGCGAGCGCGATACGCTGCTGGTCGTGATCGAGATCCCCCTGAGCGAGATGCGTAATTGGTTCGGTTTCGGGGTTGCGGGTAACTTCGCGGGCCACCTCGAACAGGCGGGCGAGGCGGTCGATTTCGTCAACGTCGCCAGCGAGGGCAGCGCGCCAAAAGGCATCTTTCCCTGGTACGCGCCCGGGTCGGACACATTCCTCGGCGAGTTTCCGCTGTCCAACGACGAGGTCGTGCTCCCGGGTGAGAGTGACGGTCCCCTGAACCTCCAGATCGAACCCGAGGTGGGTCTGGCGTGCCGCGTGGTCTGGGAAGGCGACACCGTCGTCACCCTGCAGCCGTTCGCGCTGGGCGCCTTCAACGACTGCTCGATCAGGCGGCCCGGCGCCCCGAAGATCAGTTTCAAGAAGAACTGGGGGCCGGCGTCCAAAGGTGTGTCGGCCCAGTTCTTCGACATCAGCGACCTGACGCCGGACGGCCCGACCGCCACACTGCGATTGGTCTGCTTCCTCAACAGTGGAGGCGAAGAGCACGAGTACGGCGTCGACAGCCCATTGATCGGTTACTCGTACTACGGCGAAGTGCTGCTGGACTGGATCGTCGAGCGGCTCGCCAATCAGAAGGGCTCGTCGGATACGCCCCTCGAGGATGTGGGCGCCCTGATGGTGGCCAGCGGCCATCCGGAAAACGTGCTGATCGGAATCGGCGCCACCCGCTACACCCCGCTCGGCGAATCGACGTTCCTCAAGCCGGGTGACGAGGCGATCGTGCGGGTGTACGACACCGCCTCCGACGCATCTACCGAGTTGCGCCAGAGCGTTCGTTAGGCATCTCTAAACCATCAAACCGTCGACGTTACGGTAGACACGTCGGTTACGATGTCGCCGACATGACGAGCGACGATGTGACAGTGACGGGCCAGCGTGCCCTGGTGATGGGCGCGAGCGGCAACGTGGGAGCGTGTGTCGCCCGACAACTCTCCGCTGGCGGCGCTGATACCCGGGTGATTCTGCGAAAGACGAGCTCCACCAAGGGAATCGACGAGTTCGACATCGAGCGTCGCTACGGCGACCCGTTCGACCCGGCATGTGCCGCCGAAGCGATGGCTGACCGAGACGTCGTCTACTACTGCATCGTCGACACCCGGGCCGAACTCAAGGACCCCGCCCCGCTGTTTGCGACCAACGTCGAGGGGCTACGCAAAGTGCTCGACGTCGCCGCCGCGGCGAACCTGAAGAAGTTCGTCTTTCTGAGCACCATCGGCACGATCGCAGTCGGGCCCAACGGTTTATCCGTCGACGAGGAGACACCGTTCAACTGGGCTGACCGAGCCGGAAGCTACATCGAGTCGAGGCGGGCCGCCGAGAGCCTGGTGTTGAGCTACGCGGCCGAGCGAGGTGTGCCCGCCGTCGTCGTCAACGTCTCCAACCCGTATGGGCCACCGGACTGGCAACCACGGCAGGGGATGTTCGTGCAGATGGCCGCGCTTGGGAAGATGCCGTTCTACGTCCGCGATGTCGGGTCGGAGGTGGTCGGGATCGACGACGCGGCCGAGGCGATGCTGCGGGCCGCGCTATACGGGCGTGTCGGCGAACGCTACATCGCCTCCGAACGCTTCATGAGCCACCGCGAACTCGTCACCACCGCGGCCGATGCCGTGGGCGCCCGCAGGCCCCGAATCGGTATCCCGATGCCGGTCATCCATGGATTCGCTGCCATCGCCGATGCGATCGGATCGGTTCTGCCCGTGAGCATTCCGATCAGCAGGCAGAGTGCCCGCCTGCTGGAGTTCACGTCGCCCGCCAGCCACGCCAAGGCCACCCGGGAACTGGGATGGAAACCAAAGCCGACCGAACATTTCATCCGGCTCGCCGCGGAGAACTACGTGCGGCGGGCAACGGCGAGTCGCTGACTTGCTACCGCCCGAACACCCCTCGGGGTGGTGGTGGGTCGACGAGTATCGCTGGCAGCACGAACGTTTCGACGTAACGGCGTGCTGTCTGTGGGTCGTCGATGCCGGGTATCACACCGAGCAGCATGGTCAGCGCCGTGGTGATGATGAACTTCCCGACGTCGCCAGGGCGGAGTCCCGGCCGTATCTGTGTATCGGCGTCGTCGGCGATCATCGCCTCGACCATCAGCTCGACGAGGCGGGGGAGTTCCGCGTCGTTGGCAACGAGGTGCGCGACGGTTCCTTCGTCGGTCTGTTGAGACAGAGTCTGCAACAAGGGGTCGTGGATCAGCTCGCTGGCGACGATCGCCAGGCTCTCCACGAGAATCTCTGCCAGGCCCGCATTTTCGGGCAGGCGGGCGACGATCTCCATCTGATGGCCGCGCACCTTGCGGCGGACCAGGGCCTCGAGGAGACGCTGCCGGTTGGAGAAGTGGCGGTACATGACCGCTCGTGAGTAGCCCGCCTCGCGAGCGATGATCTCCATGGTCGACGCCTGGAATCCGCGGGCTAGGATCGACCGCTCCGCGGCGTCCATCAGCACAGTCTTCGCCTGCTCCGATGTGTTGCCGCCGCCGACCGGCCGGCCTCGCGGACGCCGGTCGGGCGCTCGCACGTCGGGTTCTGGCATGGCGCTCACAGTATGCCGTCGGACGCGGCGGCTTGTTCTTCGCTCCGGTTGCGTCTGTAAATACACAAAAGGCAACATATGTCTTATTAATGGGGGTCGCGAGATGGCACGTCGATGGGCAATCCTTCTCAGCACGAGCGCCGCGGCGGCGGCGATGTCGTCGATGTTGCTTGTGGCTGCGCCCGCTGCCATGGCGTCCCCGTCGGACACGGAGACGTCATCGGCCACCAAGGAAGACCGCTCGGCCGACCGCGATGCCGCTACCGAACGCGCCGGTGACGATCCGTCCGCGACTGCTTCCAATGCCGACGAACGCGACAACAGCGTCGATGAGATCGACACGGACGAGAGGGCCGACAGCGTCGACGAGGACGTCGAGACCGTTCCCGTCCGTGCCAAGCATGCCGAGAAAGAGACTCGCAGCGCTGCTGAGGATCTCGACGTGACCGAGGCCGAGCCCGTCACCGCCGAGCCCGTCACTTCGCAGTCACCCGTCACCGACACGCCACCTGAGACCGACTCCGCGTCCTCGGCGTCGGTGACGGTCGAGAACATCGAGCAGCCTCCAGCCCGTTCGCCGTCCCTGGTCAATGTCGTCGGTTCGGTGGTGCTCAATCTGCTCGTTGGGCTGATCCACGTGATCGACGGACCGCCAATGCTTCCAGCGAACAGCACGGTGACAGTTCGCACCTCGTCGTTGGACCTTCCGATCGGTGCGGGCCGCAGCGTGCAGGCCGATTGGTACTTCCCGGAGGACGCCGACGAATCGACTCGGCTGGTGTATCTGCAGCACGGCTTCCTCGCCAGCGGACCGATGTACAGCTACACGGCCGCACGACTCGCAGAGCGCACCAACGCCATCGTGGTGGCTCCGTCCCTTACATCGAACTTTTTCGCCCCCGACGCAGTGTGGGTGGGAGGGTCGACGATGCACCGTGCGGTAGCCGAGCTGTTCGTCGGAGAGCGCCGCGCGCTGGCCGAAAGTGCCAGTGCTGCTGCGGGGTACGCAATTACTCTGCCCGAGAAATTCGTGCTCGTCGGACATTCTGCGGGCGGAACTCTGGTGACCAGCGCCGCCGGTTTCCTGGCCGACAACGGCGCCATCGCCGACCTCGCCGGCGTCGTCATGCTCGACGGCGTGGAACCCGCGGGATCGAGGCTCGTCGGTGAGGCACTGGCCAAACTCCGCGGCGATAACGACCGCCCGATCTACCTGATCTCCTCCGAACGCTACTTCTGGAGCCGGGGTGGCGATATGGCCGACAAGATTCAACTCGCCCGGCCGGGCCGCTTCAACGGCGTGGGGCTCAAGAACGGTCTGCACATCGACTACATGGAGGGCGGCAACCCGGTCGTGCAGTTCGGGGAGTATGTCGTCGCCGGCTTCTCGCTGAACCGCAATATCGGCGCCGCGTCCGACCTCACCGTCGGCTGGGTCAACGATCTGTTCTCGGGGTCGACCGCAGACGGTGTCTACGGAGCCCCTGGAGAGGTCATCCCGGTCGCGACACCGTCCGGTACGGCCACCGCGGTGGTGCTGCCGCTGGGCAATCCGGCCCGTCCGGTGTGGCCTCCCCTGCTCGACGTGGTGCTCACCGCGATCTTCGACTTCGCCGGCAACTACCTCTTCGTCTACGAGCCGCTGCGCGGATTCGAGCTCCAGCCAACGGGGTGAGCGCATTGGGTGCTAGCCGCCATTAATCGATTCCTCGGTGTCGAGTGGAATTTTCTCCGGTGCTCCGGACATTCCACTTGATAACGCCGCCGGAGCGGCCCGACTGAGGAGTCCAATCATGTCTGAAAGCCGTTCTGTTCGACGTGCCCTGATCATGGCCGGTATCGGTGGAGTCGCCGCTGCAGGCCTGCTCGGACCCGGCGCCGCCAGCGCCCAGGCCGCCGA
The DNA here is from genome assembly GCF_029623955.1 of Mycobacterium sp. 236(2023). Taxonomy (GTDB): domain Bacteria; phylum Actinomycetota; class Actinomycetes; order Mycobacteriales; family Mycobacteriaceae; genus Mycobacterium. The sequence continues at coordinate 175,202 of NZ_JARSBP010000001.1, forward strand.
GTCCTGTCCTGACGTGGAAGTCGTGTTCGCCCGCGGCACAGCAGAACCCGCCGGTCTCGGCCGGGTCGGACAGGCGTTTGTCGACGACCTGCAGGGTGCTCTCGGCGGACGGACGGTCAGCGCCTACGCAGTGAATTACCCTGCCTCGTACGACTTCCTGCAGTCAGCTCCGGTCGGTGCCGACGACGCCAGCGCACACATCCAGGCCACCGCGGCCGCCTGCCCCACCACCAGCATCGTGGTCGGTGGATACTCGCAGGGCGCCGCCGCAGTTGACCTGATCACAGCAGACCCCGGCGCGACGTTCGGCTTCGGCCGGCCGATGCCCGCAGGCGTCGCCGACCACGTCGCCGCGGTCGCGGTGTTCGGCAATCCGTCGACCAAGATCGGCCGCCCGTTGACGGCCATCAGCCCGCTCTACGGCGCGAAGACGATCGACCTCTGCAACGGCGCCGACCCGGTGTGCTCCAACGGCGACGATCGCCCGGCGCACAGCCAGTACGTCCAGGCCGGGTTCGCGCAGCAGGCCGCCGACTTCGTCGCGGGCAGGATCGCGGGCAACGCCCCGTCCGATGTGATCAGCAACGCGTCGGCCACCGTCGGCTGATCCGAATCCGCGCCGCCGAGCGCTGCCCGCGTGCGACAGTGCCTCCGTGGCGCAACGCGTGGCGGTGATCGGAGCCGGGCCCGGAGGTCTGGTGTCGGCGCGCTGGCTTGTGAGCCAGGGCTTCGAGCCGACCCTCTTCGAGCAGGCGCCGACTCTAGGTGGACAGTGGACGGGCCTGACCGGTACCAGCGGTGTGTGGCCGGGAATGCGCACCAACACCAGCCGGATCCTGACGGCATTCAGCGATCTGGCTCCTGACGGTGACCGGACGTTCCTCGACAGCGCCGATGTCCTGGCCTACCTCCACCGTTACGCGGACATGTTCGGCCTGACGAGCCGGATCCGGCTGTCCACCGCGGTGACCGGGATAGGCCGGGCCGGTCCGGGCTGGGTGGTCGAGCACAGTGGGACGGCCGAGTCGTTCGACAAGGTCGTTGTCGCGAGCGGCCGTTTCGGGTCGCCGGTAATCCCGCCGGTGCCCGGCCTCGATTCGTTCACAGGCTCGCTGGGGGCTGCGTCCACGTTTGAATTTCGCGGTGCCGAAACATGCCGGGGCAAAAGGATTCTCGTCGCGGGTTGCGCGGTCAGCGCTTTGGAGATCGCCTCCGAACTCGCCGATTCGGGTGCCGCGCGTGTCGTCGTGACGCAGCGGCGCCAGCGCTACGTACTCCCTAAGTTCGCCGCCGGGGTGCCGTCGGATCACCGCATCTTCACGAGGTACGGGGTGCTGGCCACCGAGGCACTCGCCCCGGCTGAGGTCGATCGGCAGCTTCGCGAAATCGTCGTCGAAGCCGGCGGCAGTCCCGAACAGTACGGGGCGCCGTCACCGGGGCCGTCGCTGTTCGCGGCGGGGGTGACGTTGAGCCAGAAGTATCTGCCGCTGGTTGCCGAAGGCCGGATCGCTGTCCGGCCGTGGATCGAATCGGTGACCGGCGGCGAGGTTTTCTTCGGTGACGGCCGGAGCGAGCAGTTCGACGGGATTCTCTTCGGAACCGGCTTCTCCCTTCGTATTCCATTCCTGGCCGAGTCGATCGCCGACACCGTCGACATCGACGATGTCCACCTGGACGCCGACCGCTACACCTTCCACCCGGACCTGCCGGGCCTGGCGTTCGTCGGGATGTGGGACCAGTCCGGCGGCTACTTCGTGCCCCTGGAGTTGCAGGCCCGCTGGATCGCCTACACGTGGGGCGGCATCGTCGCGCCACCCGATGTCGCCGAGCAGCGCGGCGCGATAGAGAACTATCGGGCGCGGCGCGGCCTCCCGCAGAAAACCCGAATGAATCTGGCAGCGTTGACCTTTGCGCGAGCTGCGGGCTGTGAGCCGAAGCTCGCGAACTGGCCGGAATTGCGTCGCGCGCTGCTGTTCGGGCCGCTGGCCCCCAGTTGCTTTCGGTTGGAAGGCCACGATGCGCTGCCGGACGCCGCCCAGGCGTTCGCCGACGAAGCGGCCGCGTTCGGCGCGATCACGTCCACGGAGTTCACCCCGCGGGAGCGCGACCACTGGGGCCAAGTGCGAAACGCTACATCGTCGACGGCTTGGTGATCGCTTCCTCGTCCGATGCCGGCCACTGGCCCGACCATCCGCGGCTACGCATCGAACTCCAGCTCCAGCACCGTCGGACCCGTCATGCCGAGCATCGGCTTCCATGGTGCGGCGCCTGTGCGGCGCGGATTCGACAGGCGACCGAGAAATCGGGGGTTGGTCGTACACACCAAGGGCTTGTGTATGTTCCTACGCGCTGCGGCGGGCCCGCTTACGTTCGTAGAGTTCGCCGTCGGCGGCCACGAACAAGGTATCGAAGGTGGTCCGTGCCGCCTGTCCGGCCGCGACTCCGGTCGTGACGTCGACCGCCAGGTTCCGGGTCATCTCGTCGGCCAGTGCCCGTGCCCGACGCTCGTCGTAACCGCCGACGATGACCACGAATTCGTCGCCTCCGATCCTGCCGATCGCGCTGGAGGGAGGCAGTTGGGACGACCAACGCCGCGTCAGGTCGCTGAGCACGAGATCGCCGACGGCGTGCCCGCCCTGGTCGTTGACGCCCTTGAAGTCGTCGACGTCGAAGACTACGACCGCGACCTCTTCACGCCGGCGGCGGGCCTTGACCAGGATGCGAGCAGCCTGCCGGCTCAGGCCTGCGCGATTCCACGCCAACGTGAGCGGATCGCGGAACGCGGCGTCCAGCAGCGCGGAATTGCCCAGCCCGAACACCTCCGCCGCACCGACGATGCTCATCATGTAGAACACCAGCCACAGTGCCGGCACGGGCGCCGGCGCGACGACCAACGCGGCTGCGGCCGTGGCGGCCAGCGCCGCCACGATGATCCGGGTGGTCCGCGGCGGGTGCCAGGTGCGGATGAAGATCGCGATGAACATCAGCGGCACGACCGACCAGATCTGCGCGATCAGCTGTTCGTGGAACAGGACCGCGACGACGGGTGCGGTGCAGGCGCATACCAGCCCCGCCGGATAGCGCCAGCCGGACATGTCCTTCGGAATGCAGAGGAGTAGACCCGTGACGGTCAACGCCACAGCGAGCAGCTCGCCGCGAGAGTCCGAGCGAGGCACGTCGATCGCCAACCCGTGAATCGACGACAGTCCGTAGATGATCAGGAGGAGACCGAGGTAGGTGATCAGCATGCGCCGACGGAGCCGTTCGTCGAGGGGCCTCGCCGGGGGAGTGGCGTCGATGTGAGCGTGCGTGACCACGGATGCAGCGTAGGAGAAACCCGAGCGAGGTGCGTGCCCGCTACTTCCTGAGCGCTCTTGATGATTTTCGGTCTGGATTAACATCGCTGATGTGCCTGATCAGCTTGACGGTGGACAACTGGCGGCACTGTCATCGGTCGTCGAGTTCGGTAGCTTCGACGCGGCCGCCGAGCACTTGCACGTGACCCCTTCGGCGATCAGCCAGCGCATCAAGGCGCTCGAGCAACGCGCCGGCCAGGTGCTCGTGCTGCGAGAGAAACCCTGCGTGGCGACCGCGGCGGGCGTACCGCTGCTGCGCCTGGCGGCCCAGATGGCTCTGCTGGAGTCGGAAGCGCTGGCGGAGATGCGTGGCGGTAGCGCGGAGTCGCCGCGCGTCGCCCTCGCCGTCAACGCCGACTCGATGGCGACGTGGTTCACCGACGTGTTCGCACGCCTGCCCGACGTGTTGTTCGACGTCCGGATCGAAGACCAGGACCATTCTGCGCGCCTGCTGCGCGAAGGCGTTGTGATGGGCGCGGTGACGACGGAGCGGACACCGGTGGGCGGATGCCGCGTCAAGCCGCTCGGGGTGATGCGCTACCTGCCGGTGGCCACCGCGGAGTTCGTCGAGCGGTTCCTGCCCGACGGCTTCACCCTCGATGCGGTGGCGCGGGCGCCGTCGCTGGCGTGGAACCGCGACGACGCGCTTCAGGATCAATTGGTGCGCAAAGTCTTCCGCAAGAATGTCCGGCGGCCGACCCACTACATCCCGACCGCCGCCGGGTTCGGTGCCGCCGTGCATGCAGGCCTGGGGTGGGGCATGTATCCGGTGCAGCTGATCGACGCCCCGTTCGTCCCGATCGCCGATCAGCATCTGGACGTGCCGCTGTACTGGCAGTGCTGGAAGCTCGACAGCGCCACCGTCGGGGAGGTCAGCGCTGCGGTCGAGGCGGCGGCCGCGGGCCTGTTCCGCGGTCCGTGACCACGCCAGGGACAATCGCTGACATGAGCGCCCCGGTCAGCATCCGCATCCTCGGCGTCGGCATGGGGCCGCAGCACGTCACCGCCGAGGTCGCCGACGCCCTGCGCACCGTCGACTACGTGCTCGCCGCCGAGAAGAGCGAAGACGACCGGCTGCTCGCGCTGCGCAGGCAGATCCTGACCGAGCATGCAGGCCCGAACGGGCCCGCCGACCTCGTCGTGTTACCCGACCCTCGACGCGACCGTTCGGAGGGACTCACGACCAGCCGCTACGAATCGGCGGTGGCCGACTGGCACGACGCGCGTGCGACGCAGTATGCCGCGGTCCTCCGGGAACGCCGAGGCACGGCAGCGTTTCTGGTGTGGGGCGATCCGTCCCTGTACGACTCCACGATCCGCGTCGTCGAGAAGGTGCGGGCCCTGCTGGGGCCCGAATCGGTGGACGTCGACTTCGATGTGCTCGCCGGCATCAGCGCGCCGCAGCTGCTGGCCGCACGCCACCGGATCGTCCTGCACGAGGTGGGCAAACCGGTGCACATCACCACGGGCCGCAGGCTGCAGGAAGCCGTCGCTGCCGGGTTGGACAACGTCGTTGCGATGCTGAACCCGCCGCCCGATCGCCTCGACTTCAGCGGACTCGACGATTGGACCATCTGGTGGGGCGTCAATCTCGGCGCCGGCGGCGAGCGGTTGGTCACCGGCAGGCTGGGTACGGTGCTGCCCGCGATCGCGACGGCGCGGGCTGAGGCCGAGGCTGACGACGGGTGGGTCATGGATGCTTTCCTGCTGAGGAAGCCGTCGTGACGGGTCTGCTGATCGCCGGCACGACGAGCGACGCGGGCAAGTCGCTGGTCACCACCGGACTGTGCCGTGCGCTGTCGCGGCGGGGTCTGAAGGTGGCGCCGTACAAGGCGCAGAACATGTCCAACAACTCCATGGTGTGCCTGGGGCCGGATGGTGTTGGCGTGGAAATCGGCCGAGCGCAATGGATTCAGGCGCTGGCCGCACGGGCCACCCCGGAGGCGGCGATGAACCCGGTGCTCCTCAAACCGGGCAGCGACCGGCGCAGCCACGTCGTTCTGATGGGCCGGCCGTGGGGTTACGTGTCGTCGTCGGACTGGCTGGAAGGTCGACGCGCGCTGGCCGCGGCTGCCCACGCCGCCTACGACGAACTGGCCGGCCGGTACGACGTCGTCGTCGCCGAAGGCGCCGGAAGCCCCACCGAGATCAACCTCAGGGCAGGCGATTACGTCAACCTCGGGTTGGCGCGTCACGCCGGTCTGCCGACGGTCGTGGTCGGCGACATCGACCGCGGCGGCGTCTTCGCCGCGTTCTTCGGCACGGTCGCGCTGCTCTCGCCGGAGGATCAGGCTCTGATCGCCGGCTTTGTGGTCAACAAGTTTCGCGGCGATCTGGACCTGCTGGCGCCCGGCTTGCGCGATCTCGAAAGACTAACCGGCAGAGGAGTTTTCGGTACATTACCGTGGAGCCCCGACGTCTGGCTGGACTCCGAGGATGCTCTTGAACTGCAGGGACGGCGGTCGGTGCGGTCCGGCGCCCGCCGGGTCGCAGTGGTGCGTCTGCCGCGCATCAGCAATTTCACCGACGTCGATGCCCTCGGCCTGGAGCCCGAACTCGACGTCGTCTTCACGTCCCATCCCGGAGCTCTGGCTGACGCCGACCTCGTCGTGCTGCCTGGAACCCGGGCCACCATCGCCGATCTCGCATGGCTGAGATCGCGCGGCCTCGACCGCGCGGTGCTCGATCACGCCGAGGCGGGAAAACCTGTTCTCGGTATCTGTGGCGGGTTCCAGATGCTGGGCCGCGCGATCCGCGACCCGGACGGCATCGAGGGCCGAGCCGTCGCCGTCGAAGGTCTCGGGCTCCTGGATGTCGAGACAAATTTCGTTGCGGACAAGACACTTCGGCTTCCCGAGGGCCGCTGGCGTGATGTACCGGCGACAGGCTACGAGATCCATCACGGCCGCATCACCCGGGGGCCTGCGGTCGACGAGTTCCTCGGAGGCGCCAGAGCGGGCAACGTGTTCGGCACCATGTGGCACGGCGCGCTGGAGGGCGACGCGTTGCGCCGGACCTTCCTGCGAGAGTCACTGGGACTGGCCCCGTCGGAGGTGTCGTTCGCGCACGCGCGGGAGGCCCGGCTGGACCTTCTCGGCGATCTCGTCGAACAGCACCTCGACGTCGATGCTCTGCTGAAGCTCGCCAGAAACGGTTCTCCGCAAGGACTTCCGTTCCTTCCTCCGGGCGCGCCGTGATGCGCGTGCTGCTGCTGGGAGGTACCGCGGAGGCGCGCGCCCTCGCTGAACTGCTCACCGCCGACGGCATCGAGGTCACCTCGTCGCTCGCGGGCCGCGTCGCCGATCCGCGCCTGCCCGTCGGGGAGGTGCGTGTCGGCGGGTTCGGCGGCGTCGACGGACTGCGCGCCGTGTTGGCGGAGTACGCGGCGGTTGTCGACGCGACACATCCCTTCGCCAAGAACATCTCCGCGAACGCGGCCGCCGCGTGCGGTGCCGACGATGTGCCGCTGCTGCGGCTTGAGCGGCCCGGGTGGACCGAGCGCTCCAGCGAGTCCTGGCACTGGGTGGACAACCACGAGGACGCCGCCGCGACCGCGAGTCGTCTGGGCGGGCGGCCTTTTCTGACGGTCGGGCGCCAGGAGATCGATCGCTTCGTCCCCGACCTGCGCGACCACGCGGTGCTGGCCCGGGTGGTGCAGGCCCCCGAGAGCCCATTGCCCCCGGCGTGGCAGCTGGTGACCAGCCGCGGGCCCTACGCCCTCGCCGACGAACTGGAGTTGATGCGTGAGCACCGCTGCGACGTGCTGATCACGAAAGATTCTGGTGGCGAACACACCTGGCCGAAGATGGAGGCCGCCGACCTGCTCGGCATTCCCGTCGTCGTCGTGCGGCGTCCTGCCCGCGCGTCCGGGGTGCCGACCGTGCGCGACGTGGCCGCTGCCGCGGAGTGGACGCGCGGCCTCCCTAGGATGTCCCCGTGAAGGTTCTCGTCACCGGCGGCGTCCGTTCGGGGAAGTCCCGGCACGCCGAGGAATTGCTCTCTGCCGCAGGCGAGGTCACCTACATCGCGCCGGGTCGCCCCGCCGACGGCAGCGATCCCGACTGGGACGCCCGGGTGGCCGGGCACCGCAGTCGCCGTCCCGCGCACTGGCGCACCGTCGAGACCACCGATGTCGCCGCTGCCGTTCGCGACGCCGGCGGGGCACTGCTCGTCGACTGCCTCGGAACCTGGCTCACCGCACTGCTCGACGACGCCGGGCTCTGGGACGGCAGTTCCCGCGACGCCGCCGCAGTGGTCGAGCGGCACGTGACCGCCTTGTGCGACTCGCTGACGGAAGTGCCCGACGCCGTGGTCGTGACCAACGAGGTCGGACTCGGGGTGGTGCCGTCGCACCGGTCGGGTGTGATGTTCCGCGACCTGCTCGGCACCGTCAATCAACGGGTGGCCGCGGTGTGCGACGACGTGCACCTGGTGATCGCAGGCCGGGTGCTGACGCTCTGATGGCCCGCGGCCGTGCCTGAAGGCGACACCGTCTATGCCTTGGCGCGTCGACTCGATCGTGCGCTGCACAACCGTGTCCTGACACGTGGTGAGTTGCGGGTGCCTGCGCACGCCGCCGACGATCTGACAGGGCGAACGGTGTGCGCGCATGTCACTCACGGCAAGCATCTGCTCACCCGGCTGTCGGGCGGCGTGACGGTGCACACCCATCTGCGGATGTCCGGGTCATGGACGATCTCGGCGGAAGGCCGCTGGCTGCCCCGCGCGACGATGCCCGACGTTCGCGTGCTTTTCCGCACCGACGGCCCCGCGGCCTACGGAATCCGGCTTCCCGTGGTCGATCTGGTCCGCACAGCCGACGAGGCCGATGTGGTCGGTCACCTCGGCCCGGATCCGCTGCGCGACGACTGGGATCTCGACGAGGCCGTGCGGCGGCTCACGCGCGAACCCGAACGTCCGCTCGTCGCCGCTCTGCTGGACCAGCGCTGCGTGGCGGGCTTCGGCAATCTGTGGGCCAACGAGCTGTGCTTCCTGCGGGGGCACAATCCCTGGACGCCGGTCGGCGCGATCGACGTGCAGGCCCTGCTCGCGCTCGGCGCCCGGGCGTTGCGTCATTCGGCCACCGTGCCAGGCGCCATGCAGGTGACCACCGGCATCCGACGCAAGGGCGAAATGCACTGGGTCGCGGGCCGGGCGGGACGGCCGTGTCTGCGGTGCGGCACGCGGGTACGCGTTGTCGCGGAGGTGCCCAACGACCCAGAACGGCGTCGCACGTGGTGGTGTCCGGTCTGCCAACCGGGTCAGGAGGATTCGGGAGAGGGAACCTGAGCCTCCCAGCGGGCCCGGCGCTGCGCATCCGTCTGCTCCCACCACGGCGGCGTCCCACGCTCACCCAAGGCCACCTTCGCGGCGTTCACGCCCGCGCGTGAGCCGGCCTCTTCGTCGGTGCCGCGGGTGCGACGGACCTCGCGCCGCCACGCCATCAGGATGCGGGTCAGCTCGGCGCGCCGCTCTTCCGGAATCATCGGATCCGTTGCTCGCCAACGCCGCCCGTCGACAACGATATAGTGCCCGTCGTCGGTCTTCGCCGGTTCGCTCACCGGCCGTAATGTTCCCGGTGCACCACCGTGTCGAGCGATGACCTTGCGCGCCAGCCGAATCGCTCCAGATCCGGCACGTCGGGCAGGTCGGTGACGGCGCCGACGCACAGCCACGCGATCGGCCGGACGTGGTCGGGCATGCCGACGAGGGAGCGAAGGAAATGCTCGCGGTAGAACGACACCCACCCGACCCCCAGGCCTTCGACAGTCGCTGCCAGCCACAGGTTCTGGATTGCGCAGACTACCGAGTACAGGCCCGCGTCGGGGATCGCGTGACGGCCGAGCACCTGGGGTCCGCCTCGGGTGGGGTCGTAGCCGACGACGACACCGAGGCCGGATTCGCAGATCCCCTCGATCTTGATGCGGCCGAACGTCTCGGCACGTTCGCCGGACAGCTCCGCGGCGAACGCCTCCCGCTCCCCGGCCACGTGATCGCGAAAGAGGCGCAACGTTTCCGGGGATCTGACGAGCACGAAGTCCCACGGCTGCGACATCCCGACCGACGGCGCGGCGTGCGCAGCCAGCAGCACCCGCTCGAGGACGTCGTCGTCCATCTGCGCGCCGGTGAATTCGCGGCGGGTATCCCGGCGCCGATTGATGACGTCGTAAAGCGCTGTCGCACAGTCGTTCACGAGCAGTCCCTGGAGGGTGCCCGATCGCGCGCCGGGTCGTACAGATGGCTCTCACCCGCGCAGGGATCGGGTGTGCCCGCGAGTGCCCGGCCGACGAGGATCACCGCGGCCTGTCGCAGACCGGCCGCGTCGACGGCATCGGCGATATCGGCAACCGTGCCGCGAAGCACCGTCTCCTCCGGCTGCGAGGCGCGGTACACCACCACCGCGGGGCAATCTGGGCCGTAGTCGTCGCGCACCTCGGCCATCAGCTCCCTGATCCGGGTGATCGCAAGATGGAGCACCAGCGTGGCCCGTGTCGCGGCAAAAGCCTTGAGCGACTCCGTCTCCGGCATCACCGTCGATCGTTGCTGGGTGCGGGTCAGCACCACCGACTGGGCGACCAGGGGAACCGTCAACTCGCGTCCCACCCGGGCCGCGGCCGCCGCGTAGGCCGGCACGCCAGGCGTCACTGTCCAGGGCACGCCCGCCGCGTCCAGACGGCGCGACTGCTCGGACACCGCGGAATACACCGACGGGTCCCCGGACACCAGCCGCACCACCTGCAGACCGGCCCGGTGACCGTCGATCAGCCGGGCGACGATGGCGTCGAGGTCCATCTGGGCGGTGTCGACGAGCTCGGCCCCCGGCGAGCAGTGAGCGAGCACGTCGGGATCCAGATAGGTCCCCGGGTACAGCACCAGACCGGCCTCGCCGAGAAGCCGAGCGGCGCGCACGGTCAGCAGATCCGCAGCGCCGGGTCCCGCCCCGACGAACTGCACGGCCCGGTCATTCATCGACGCCGAGTCTAGGACAGCGCGCGACGCCTCAGGGCGTGGCCAATACCGGAGGATAGGTTGCGGCCGGATCCGGGTTGGCGATCGGCAGGCCCATGAACCGTCGCGCATTGTCGCCCATGAAGTCGTAGGTGCGGCGCACGTCCATGCCCTCGGCGTACTTCCAGAAGCCCTTAGGCTCCGCGAGGCCCTCGGGGTGCGGGTAGTCCGATCCGAACATGACCTTGTCCCAGCCGACGGTGTTGACGACGTCGGAGACGCAGCCCTCCCAGAACGGGCTGACCCAGATGTTGCGGCGGAACACATCCAGCGGATGCTCCGGGAAGTTCTGCGGCATCTTCTTGGCGAGTTCTTCGAAGTCGTTGAACAGCGGGAAGATCCACGAGCTGCCGTTCTCGACGCTGGCGATGCGCAGCTTCGGGAAGCGCGTCAGCGTGCCGTGGCAGATCAGCGCGGTGATCATGTCGGCGATCTCGCGGTGGCCCAGCACCATCCAGCGGAACGCGCTCTGTGCCATGAAGTTCTGCGTGTAGGGGGGTTCCCACTTGCCGACGTACTCGTCCAGCGGCGGGTAGCTCGCGTGCAGCACGATCGGCAGCCCGGCGGCTTCGACGTCGCGCCAGAACGGATCGAACTCGGGCAGGGCTGGGGAGCGCCAGCCGCGCAGACCGTTGACCGGGCCGGGTTTGATCAACGCCACCTTGGCGCCGTTGGCGAGCAGGTATTCAAGCTCGCGCTGGGCGCCGTCGACCTCGGAGAGGTTGATGATCGGCGTGGAGAACACGCGGCCCTCGTAGTCGAATGTCCAGTGTTCGAGCATCCATTCGTTGAGCGCATGGATGACGGCCAATGTGAGCTCGGGATCGTCGGCGGTGGCGTGCTCGATCAGGCTGGCCAGCGTGGGGTAGTTGAGTGCCTCGCGCACGCCCTGGCGGTCGAGTTCGGCGACCCGATCGGCGGGGTTGCGGGTGGCCGCGGGTGCTTCGATCGCTGGGCCCTGCATCTCGCGCAGGGTCAGGCCCTCGGTGTTCTCACCTGCGAAGAACTTCTCGTGTGCGCCGGGCGCCGCGACCCGCTCGAAGGTGGGGTTGGGGATGAAATCGGACACGTGGTTGTTGATGACGATCCGCGTATGACGGCCGAACTGCGCGAACTGCACCGCCCGGGAGAACTGCTGCGGGAGGTATTTGGTCAGCGACTCCGGGGTCTCATACATGTGCTGATCGGAGTCGAAGATCGGCGCATCCCGGAACTGCTCGGTGGGGCGGGTCATGGGGCTACCTTACTGTAATGCCAACGGTAGCGGGTCCCGGACCGCTGATCGGTTACTCGGGCAGACCCTTGTCGAGGAGGTCGAGCGCGAGAAGGACGGCGTCACTCGCCAGCGGTGACTCGTCGGCGGTCGCCATCATCACGCCGGTGATCGCGCCCGCGACAACCGGCACGATGGGATCTTCTCGGGGACGGTTCAACCGGACGGCTACCGCCTCGGCCAGAGCCCGCATGCTGTGGATGTACTCGTCATAGAGCGCGCCCTTGACGTCCGGCATCGTGTACATCAGATGTTGACGCGCCGTCATGAAGTCGAGTTCGTCGCGGTCCATGGTTCCGAAGACATGCATCAGCGCGTGGCGGTAGGCGGCCGCCGGGGACAACTCGGCCGGCGCCGCTTTGAAGGCCGTGCAGATCGGCTCGACGCATCGGTCGGAGACGAGCAGTGATTCCTTGGACGGGAAGTACCGGAAGAACGTCCGCGGCGATACGTCGGCAGCTCTGGCGATCTGTTCGACGGTCGTGTTCGCGTACCCGTTGGTCTCGAACAGGCGGAATGCTTCGCGAAGGACCGTCTCGCGGGTGCGCATCTTCTTGCGCTCCCGGAGGCTGGGTTGCTCCACCTCATACATACCGACCATTGTCGCAGCCAGATCAGGGTGCGCGTCGGCTGCGCCGCGGCGGAATTATGACGATCTGTTAAGGGTCACGGCCGTCCGCGCTTGCGGGGCGGCTTGCGTGTCGGGTCCACGACGATCCCGGCGGCCACCTCGAGGTCGTGCAGTGCGGGCTCGATCTGGTCGGCCAGGTCGGCGATGTCGCTGGCGATCTCCGGCGTGGTGATGAACCCGAAGTCGATCCAGCCGCAGTAGCTGAAGCACGTCACGTTCAGGGCGACGTCGAACAGCAGCGGCCCGAGCGGCATGAGGTGCTCGACGCGTGCGCCGCCGAGGTAGAGCGGGAAGGTTGGCCCGGGCACATTGCTGATGACGACGTTCATCGGCGCGATGTTGCTGCCGATCCCGCTCGCGGCGTACGCCCGCGACGCGAGCGCGAGCAAGCCCGGGGGTGTGGTCTCGGTGTAGCCCATGATCTGATGCGCGGTAAGGGCTTTCGTCATCTCCTTGGCGCCTTGCGTATAGGAGTAGATCGCCTTGATGCGCTCAGCCGGATCGGCAACGTCGGTGGCGAGCACCACTGTCATCGCGTTGACCTGGTTGCCGACGGTGTCGTCGTTCTCCGACCGTGTCGAGACCGGGACCTGCGAAACCAGTGATTTGGCAGGCAATTCATCGCGCTCTTTGAGGTAGTTGCGCAGCGCGCCGGAGACCAACGCCAGCACCACGTCGTTGAGCTTCACGTCGAACGCCTGCTTGACGGCTTTGACCCGGTCCAGCGACACGCTGGCGCCCGCCACTCGGCGGTGCGGTGAAATCGGGCCGTTGAAGCGAACTTTCGGCGCATCGAAGTAGCGGGGCGGCTTGTTGTCGATGTTGCGGACGGCGATCTGCTGGCGCACCGCCTGTTCGACGAGCCTGGCGATCCGGTACGGCGTCTTCACCCAGACGTTGACCAGACCGTTGACCGCCTGCACCTCCCGGCGCGGGGGTTTCATGCCGACCAGGGAGCGCGCCACGTCGATGGTCGCCTGACGCGGCTCCGGGGTGACGTCGAGCAGAATTTCGCTGAGGCCTGCGCCGGACACTCCGTCGACGATCGCGTGGTGCATCTTGGTCACGACCGCGACGCGGCCGTTCTCGAGTCCTTCGATGAACCACAGTTCCCACAGCGGCTTTGACCGATCGAGCTTGTACGACATCAGCCGGCCGACGAGTTCGTCGAACTCCTTCCTGCCGCCCGGTGACGGCACCGCGATCCGGCGGATGTGGAAGTCGACGTCGATGTCCTCGTCCTCGACGAAGTACGGGCGGTCCAATCCCAGTGGTGCGCCCTCGACGCGCCACCGCAGCTGCGGCAACTCCGGCAACCGGCTGACGATCAGATCGCGCACCAGATCGAAGCTGAAGGCCGGCGCCTCGGACGGATCGCACACCGCGATCGCACCGATATGCATGTGCCATTTGAGATTCTCAGCGAACCAGAAGGCGGCATCGACGCTGGACAATCGCATCTGCAAGAGAGTACGGGCGCGCCGGTGGGAGCGACGTGGATTGGGGTGATTGTCACCCTTGCCGTCACCGACCCGACATCTGATGCCATCGCCAGCCGCAGCACGGGCCGGATTCCAGCAAATGCGCCGGGCGTCAATTACGCGGGGGCGCAGTCGTTCCGCGCACGACGAGGGTCGGTTCGAGCACGACGTCCGCCGCGCGGGACGGCCCGTCGACGAGCATCTGGATGGCGAGGTCGACAACGTTGCCGGCGATCTCCTCGGCGTCCTGATGGATCGTGGTCAGGTCGATGCGGGGGTTCTCCGACAGCCTGCTGTCGTCGTATCCCATCAACGACACCTGGCCGGGGACGTCGACACCCGCCCGGGTGAACACATCGAGAATGCCCAGGGCGCAGCGGTCGTTGCCCGCCAGCACGGCGGTGGGCAGTCCCCGTGCGGCCAGCATCGTGTGGGCCGCCGCGGCGCCGGCCTCCTCGTTGTGGGCGCCCGGTATCACCGTGACCTCGTCGGCGAGTCCGTGTGCGCGCATTGCATCGACATAGGCCTGCCGCCGGTCGGCCGACCCTGGATCCATGCCGCCGTCGACGTGATGGATGCTGCGGTGTCCCAATCCGACGAGGTAGTCGATCGCCTGCCGAATTCCCGTGGAATCGTTGGTCCTCACCGATGCCAGCGCGGCTTCGGTCGTGATCTCCCGAAGGCGGCGGCAGGCCACCACGACCGGAACCCGTTCGGCCAGATGATCGAAGAACGAGTCCTCCGCTCTGGGACCGAGCAGGATCAGCGCGCCGCATCGATGGCTGAGAAGCGAGTCGCAGACGGCCGCTTCGGTGCGGTCGGGGAGGTTGGCCGACAACAGCACCTCGTAGCCCAACTTCTCGGCCGCCGGGTAGATGTGGGTGACGAGTTCGGATTCGAAGAGCTGACGGATGTCACTCATGACGCCGAGCGTTCTGCTGCGGCCCTGCGCGAGCAGCCGAGCCGCCGAATCCGGGCGGTAGCCGATCTCTTCGGCGATCGCGAGCACCCGCTGCCGTGTCTCGTCGCTGGCACCGGGCTTGCCGTCGAGGATGAACGACACCAGCGTCCGTGACACTCCTGCCCGTTGCGCGACATCGGCCATCGTGGGTCGGCCTGACGTCGCGTTAGGGCGGCGACGGCGAGGTGTGCTCACGGGCGGGATCCTTCGGACGAGTGACGGTTGACACATCTACGGAGTGCGGTTCATAGTAATCCTTACGCGCGTTACTAACGCGCGTTAGTCAGAGAAACGAGGAACCCGATGTCCGTACAGGCCCCACCCGAACGCTCGGGTCGCTTCCTGACGAAGCTCACCGTCATCGCCACCCTCGGCGGACTTCTCTTCGGCTACGACACCGGCGTCATCTCCGGTGCCCTGCTCTACATGAAGGACGACCTGGGGCTGTCCGCGTTCGGTGAGGCCACCGTGGTCAGCTCTCTGCTGTTCCCCGGCGCGGCCTTCGGGGCGCTGTTCGGTGGCCGCGTCGCCGACCGGATCGGCCGCAAGCGCACCCTGCTGGTGTGCGCCGGCCTGTTCCTCGTCGGCGCGATCGGCTGTGCGTTAGCGCCCAACGTGCAGATCATGGTCGCCGCCCGCATCATCCTCGGACTCGGCGTCGGTGCCGCCGCGGTCACGTGCCCGCTGTATCTGGCCGAGATGGCGCCCGCCGACCGGCGCGGCCGCATGGTCACCATCAACGAGCTGATGATCGTCACCGGTCAGATGCTCGCCTTCGCCACCAACGCCCTGCTCGACCACCTCGTCCACGACCCGCACGTGTGGCGCACCATGCTCGCCGTCGCCGCGGTTCCCGCGGTCGCGCTGCTGATCGGCATGCTGATCCTCCCCGACTCACCACGCTGGTACGCCCTCAAGGGCCGGCTGCCGGAGGCACAGAAGGTGTTGTCGCTCAGCCGGACTCCCGCCGAAGCCGAAACCGAGTACGCCGTCGTCGTCGAACACACCAACCACATGCTCAAGACCACCCGTACCCCGTTCTCGGTGATCCGCGACGTGCCGTGGATCCGGCGTGTGGTGCTGATCGGATGCGGGCTCGCGATCGTGCAGCAGGCCACCGGCATCAACACGGTGAACTATTACGCCCCAACCATTCTGGAGCAGAGCGGGCTCGGAGTCAGCGCCGCGCTCGTCGCGACGATCGCCGTCGGCGTGACATCGGTCGTCACCACGATCATCGGCATCGTCCTGCTCGGCTACATCGGCCGCCGCACCATGCTGCTCATCGGCTTCGCCGGCGTCGCCGCGTCCCAGGCCGCACTCGCCGCGACATTCCTGTTGCCGGAGAACACCGCACGCAGCTACTTCATTCTCGGCTGCATGGTGCTGTTCGTCGGGTTCGTGCAGATGTTCATCGGCACCTGCGTATGGCTGTTGCTCTCGGAAATCTTCCCGCTGTCGGTACGCGGCTTCGCCATGGGCATCGCGGTGTTCGTGCTGTGGTGCACCAACGCCGTCATCTCATTCCTGTTCCCGCTGCTCAACAGTGCGCTCGGTTCCACCGGCACATTCGCACTCTTCGTACTGATCAACATCGGCTCGTTCGTCTTCGTGAAGCGCACCGTTCCCGAAACCAAGGGCACCTCGCTGGAGCAGCTCGAAGAGCGTCTCGAAGCGATGGGCACCGCCTCAACCCTGAACTCTGAAAGGACAGCAGTATGAGCACTATTCGCGTCGGATCCGCCCCGGACTCATGGGGTGTCTGGTTCCCCGACGATCCGCAGCAGACGCCCTACACACGGTTCCTGGACGAGGTAGCCGCATCCGGCTATGAGTGGATCGAGCTGGGCCCCTACGGATATCTGCCCACCGACCCGTCGCAGCTCTCCGATGAGCTAGCCGCCCGTGGCCTGAAGCTTTCGGCGGGTACGGTGTTCGAGCATTTGCATCAGGATGATTCGTGGTCGGCGGTGTGGAAGCAGATCGAGGACGTCGCGAAACTGACCGCCGCGGTCGGCGGCAAGCATGTCGTCGTGATCCCCGAGATGTGGCGCGACCCCGCCACCGGTCAGGTACTCGAAGACCGCAATCTCACCGAGGCGCAGTGGGCCAAGAAGACCGGCGGCATGAACGATCTCGGTAAGGCGATGTTCGAAACGTACGGTGTGCGAGCGCAATACCACCCACACGCCGACTCTCACGTCGACACCGAGGAGAACGTCTACCGCTTCCTCGACGGCACCGACGGTGCGTTCGTGAACCTGTGCCTGGACACCGGGCACATCTCCTACTGCGGTGGGGACAACATCGCCATCATCCGCCGCGCCCCTGAGCGCATCGGGTACCTGCATCTCAAGCAGGTGGACCCGGAGGTGCGTGCCAAGGTCGAAGCGGAGGATCTCCCGTTCGGCGAGGCCGTCAAGCTCGGTGCGATGACCGAACCACCCCTGGGCATTCCGGAGATGCCGCCGCTGCTGGCCGAGGTGGAGAAGCTCGGCATCGACGTGTTCGCGATCGTCGAGCAGGACATGTACCCCTGCGAGGTCGACGCGCCCCTGCCCATCGCCAAGCGCACCCGCAGTTACCTCGGGTCCTGCGGCATCCCGTCCGTCACGTTCAACTAGGAGAATCCATGTCCGACTTGCGTATTGCCGTGCTGGGCGTCGGCCTGATGGGTGCCGACCACGTGGCGCGCATCGCCTCCCGGATCTCCGGGGCCCGGGTCGCCGTCGTCAACGACTTCGTCGCGGAGAAGGCCGAGCAGATCGCCGCCGAGATCGACGGCTGCCGCGCGATCGCCGATCCGCTCGATGCCATCGCCGACGCGGGTGTGGATGCCGTCGTCCTCGCCACGCCCGGCCCGACCCACGAGAAGCAGCTGCTCGCCTGCCTGGAGCATCGCAAGCCGGTGCTGTGCGAGAAGCCGCTGACCACTGATGTCGAGACGTCCCTCGAGGTGGTGCGCCGCGAGGCCGAGCTCGGAATCCGGTTGATCCAGGTGGGTTTCATGCGGCGCTTCGACGACGAGTACATGGCGCTCAAGGCACTGCTCGACGGCGGCGAACTCGGCAGCCCGCTGGTTTTGCACTGCGTGCACCGCAACCCGGCCGTCCCCGACCATTTCGACTCCGTGATGACGGTGCGCGACTCCCTGGTCCACGAAGTCGACGTCACCCGCTTCCTGTTCGGTGAGGAGATCGAGTCCATCCAGATCGTCAAACCGGCACCGAACGGACTCGCCCGCGAAGGCCTGTTCGATCCGCAGATCGCGATCCTGCGCACGGCCGGTGGCCGGCACGTCGACGTCGAGCTGTTCGTCACCACCGGGGTCGCCTACGAGGTGCGCACCGAGCTCGTCGCCGAAAAGGGCAGCGCCATGATCGGTCTCGACGTGGGGATGGTCCGCAAGAGCGCCCCCGGCCATTGGGGCGGGACGATCACGCCGGGCTTCAAAGAGCGCTTCGGCCGTGCCTACGACACCGAGATCCAGCGGTGGGTCGACGCGGTGCGGCGCGGGTCTGCGACCGGTGACTACACCGACGGTCCCACCGCCTGGGACGGCTACGCCGCAACCGCCGTCTGTGAGGCGGGCGTGCAGGCACTGCAGTCCGGTCAACCCGTCGCGGTCACGATGGTCGACCGCGCCTCGATCCCGGGGGCCTGACCATGAAGATCGCACTGGATCCCACACCGTTCCACCACGATTACGAACTACTCCAGTTCCCCTCTCTTGTCGCCGAATTGGGGTACGAACACCTGCAGCTCACGCCACACCGGGACTTCATCCCATTCTTCAACCATCCGCGCGCTGATGATGATCTGGTCGCGAAGTTCCGCAAGGCCTGTGCCGATGCCGGTGTGGGGATTGCGTCGGTGTTGCCGGTGTTGCGGTGGTCAGGTCCCGACGAGGACGCTCGCGAAGCGGCGGTGCGGTCTTGGAAGCGGGTTGTGCAGATCACCGTCGATCTTGGCGTGAACGTCATCAACACCGAGTTCTCCGGCCGGCCGGAGAAGGCGGAGGAGTCCGAGCGAGCGTTCTTCCGGTCGATGGAAGAACTCGTGCCGATCTTCGAACGGGAAGGCATCGATGTGCGCATCGATCCGCATCCCGATGATTTCGTCGAGGACGGATTGGAGGCGCTGCGCATCATCCGCGGCGTCAACTCCCCGAACATCGGCATGGTGTACGTCGCGTGCCACACGTTCCATATGGGCGGCGGGATGGCCGAGATCATGGCTGCGGCCGGGGACAAGCTTCGCCTGGTCCACGTGGCGGACACGATGGATCACCATCGCTCGCATGGTTTGCGGTACATCACCAACCCGCCGGGGAATCCGGTGCGGGTACACCAGCACCTCAAGATCGGCGATGGCGATGTCGATTGGGATGAGTTCTTCGGCGGCCTGGCCAAGCTCGGCTTCTACGACCGAGACGACACCGTGATGGTGTCGTCAGTGTTCGCCGAAGACGAAGCGGCTCATGACGTCTCGCGCTACCAGCTCAAGACCATGACGGAGTACGTCAACAAGTACCGCTGACCAACCGCCGAAACTGAACCTGCGCAGGTGCGCACTCGCACTTTCGCTGCACAGGTTCAGTTTCGGCGAGAAGCCTCGACGAGTGCGTCGATGAACTCGGTGACCAACACGTCGGAGTCGGTGCGGTAGAGCGCACTCATCGCGATCGTCAGCGGTGAGCGGACGCGGACACTGGCGATAGCGTCGTAACCCGCCACCGAACTCGCGGGCACAAGTGCCACGCCGAGGCCCGCGGCGACCATCGAGAGTTGACTGCTGATCGATTGCGCCAAATGCTTTGCCTGCGGGGTGAACCCGGCGTCCCGGCAACAGGCGGCGACCTGATCATGGTAGTCGGGCGTGCCACCCCGCGGAATCCACACCCATGGCAGGTCGGCGGCTGACGCGAGATCGGTGCCGACCGCTCGCGGAAGGCGCCATCCCGCAGGGGCGGCCAGCACGAACGGTTCGCTGGTCAGCGTCACGTGGTGCAGCCATGGCCGAGCCGGTCCGTGGCGGACGACGGCGATGTCGATCTCACGGCGCGCCAACAACTCCGAACCGTAGTGGGTGTCCACCTCGCGGACGCTGACGTCCACGTTGGGTCGCGACTGGCCATGCAAAGCAAGCGCTTTGGGCAATACGGAAGTGAAGGCCGTGGACACCGCCCCGATGCGCAGTTCACCGAGTTGTCCCTCGGCGGCAAGTCGCGTCGCGGACTCGGCGTCCTGCGCGGCGGCGACGAGGCGTCGGCAGCGTTCCAAGAAGACTGTCCCTGCCGGGGTCACGACGACATGACGCGTCGTCCGGTTGAGCAGGAGCACTCCGAGCCGCTTCTCTATTGCCTTGACCGCAGCAGACAGGGGCGGCTGCGACATCTGCAGCCGCTCGGCCGCCCTGCCGAAGTTCAGTTCTTCCGCCACGGCGATGAAGTACCGGGCTTCGCGAACCTCAAGCATTGATACTCACTGCCTATAACTGAAAGATAGAATCGGACCTTCACACGATAAATGATGTTCGGTGCAATGGTCGGGTGTCTGTCGAACGCCGTCTGATCACGACGCTGTGGAGCGCTGGTCTGGCGGCCTTCGCAGCCATGTATGCCCCGCAGGGATTGCTACCGCAGATTGCGCGCGACGTGGGGGCCGCCCCATCGTCGGTGACCCTGCTGATCTCGGCAACGACGCTGGGTCTGGCGGTGTCGGTGCTGGCGTGGGCATGGGTCGCCGACCGCGTGGGCCTGCGCCCGGCGATGCGGATCGCGGCGGGCGCCGCGGCCGTATGCGCCGTCGCCGTCCCGCTGATGCCGACGTTCGAGTGGCTACTGGCCGGTCGGCTCCTGCACGGTGTCGCTCTGGGCGGAATTCCGGCGTTGGCGATGACGCTCTCGCATGAGGTGTTCTCGCCGGCCCGTGCCGCGGCGGCCGCTGGTAGTTACGTCGCAGCCACCTCGGTGGGCGGGTTGAGCGGCCGCCTGCTCGCCGTCCCTGCCGCCGACCAATGGGGCTGGCGTATCGCACTTTTCGTGCTCGGCGCTGCGGTCGCGATCCTGATGCTCGCGATGATCGGTCTGATACCCCCGACGCCAGGCGGGCAGAGACCGGAAAGCACGGTGCGTGTCCTGGCCGCGCACCTCCGCAATCCGCGGTTATGGCCGATCGTCCTCGTAGGCATGGTGCTGTCAGGTGCCGTCATGATCGTGTTCAACTGTCTGCCGTTCCGGCTCATCGCCGACCCGTATGACCTGGCGCCGACGATGGTGTCGCTGATTTTCTTGACCTACCTCGGCGGCACGGCAGGGTCGCGTGGAACCGGTTGGCTGAGTGAACGATTCGGAGCTCCCGCGGTGCTGGGCGGGGCCTCCGCGATGGTGGCTGTCGGTGCCGCGGTGACGGTGGCTCACCCGTTGCTCGCGATCGTCGCCGGGGTGGCCGTGCTGACCGCCGGGTTCTTCATCGGGCATGCCGTGGCGTCGAGCATGGTGGCGGCGCGGGCCCCGTCAGGACGGGCTCAGGCAACGTCCCTCTACACGATCGGCTACTACCTGGGGTCGAGCCTCTTCGGTTGGTTGGGCGGCGTGGTCTGGTCGCACGGCCGATGGTTCGCGGTGGCGGCGCTGGTGGTGGCGCTGGGTGTCATTGCGCTGGCGCTCACCGTGATGGGGCAGGCCCCGTCGAGCCGCGGATCACGAGAGCCGGTGCCAGCACGGTAGACAGCGGCTCAGTTCTGCCGCCGTCAAGGCGCTGCACCACGGCATCGATTGCACGGTCGGCCTGCTCCTGCGGCTGCTGACTGACCGATGTGAGGTCGACGCTGCCCAGCCGCGCGAGAACGTTGTTGTCGAAGCCGCTCACGGAAACATCTTGCGGTACAGACACACCCGCGCGCCGCAGCCGGTCGATGACCCCGATGGCGCTGTAGTCGTTGGAACACACAATCGCCGTTGGCAGCGTGGTATCGAGAAGTTCTGTCGCGGAGCGCATACCGCCGATCTCGGTGAAGTCTCCGGCAATGATGCGAGCCTCGCGTTCGAGGTCGTGGCGTCGCATCGCGCGTAGAAATCCGGACCGGCGATCTGCGCTGATCGTGCCCGATCCGCCGTCGACGTGGACGATGTCGTGGTGGCCCAGGGAAACGAGATGGTCGACGACGGAACCGATCCCGCGACCATCGGCCGATCGCACGACATCGAGACTGGATTCGGTGATTCGCCGGCCGATCACCACAGTGGGCAGGGCCGTGCCGAGCCTGGCCAACTCGCGCGCCGGCAGCTCAGGACCGATGAGAAGCAGTCCCTCGCAACGAAAGTCGCGCAGGGTCTCGATCACTCGGGACTCGTCGTGCGTGGGAGTGACGGCACCCAACACGATCTCGTAACCTGCCCGGTCCGCCGCTGCAACGAGATCCTCCACGATTTCGGCGTGAAACCCGCTGCCGATCTTGGCCATCACCCCGATCAGGTGTGAGCGCTTGGCTGTCATCAGCGCGGCGTTGCGGTTGACGCGGTAGCCGATCTCGTCGGCGGCATCCAGCACGCGCTGCCGCGTCTCCGCGCTTGCTCCCGGTGCGTTGCGAAACACCACGGAGACGAGCGCCTTGGACACACCGACCTTGTCGGCGACATCCTGCATCGTCGGTCGCAGACGCTCGCCGGCCACGCATTCCTCCTCGCCCCCCGGGGGTTGACAACCCGATGTGACGCCGTTCATAGTAACTGAACTAGACCGGTCTAGTAGACCGGAACAGATTCGTACTTCGATGAAGCAGGAGCAACCGTGACAGAACGTGATTCGATCGGCGTCGCCGTGATCGGCGGCGGAATGGCGGGCCGCGCGCACGCCGCCGGCTACCGCACCGCGACGACCCTGTTCGGCACCGATCGTCCCGACGTGCGGCTCGTCGCCATCGCCGACGCGAATCCTGCCGTCGCCGATGACAACGCCACGCGGTACGGATACCAGCGGGCCGAGTACGACTGGCGCGCGATCGCCGACGCGCCGGACATCGACGCCGTCAGCGTTGTCGTCGCCAACCACCTGCATCGCGAGATGGTCGAGGGGTTGCTCGCCGCAGGCAAGCACGTGCTGTGCGAGAAGCCACTGGCAGGCACCGTCGAGGACGCGGAGGCCATGGTCGCGGCGGCGGCCGAGTCGGACCGCGTCACCGCGGTGGGGTACACCTACCGCCGGTCACCCGCGGTCGAGCAGATCCGCCGCGCGCTGGCCGCAGGCGAGCTCGGCGAGCTGATTCACTTCAACGGGCACTACTGGTGTGACTACGCACTGGATCCGACCTCGCCGATCACCTGGCGATACCGCGGCGGCCAGGGGTCCGGCGCACTCGCCGACATCGGCAGCCACCTGATCGATCTGGCCGAATTCGTGTGCTCGCCGATCACCGAGGTCAGCGGCGCATCGTTCGCGACCCTGGTCACGCATCGTCCGGTCCCGATCGGCGTCACCTACGGCCACACCAAGGGCGCCGTCAGCGACGAGCTCGCCCCCGTCGAGAACGAGGACATCGCGACGTTCACTGCACGGTTCGACAGCGGCGCCGTCGGCACGTTTTCGGCGTCCCGGGTCGCCCACAACCTGCCCGACGGCCTGGGCTTCGAACTCTTCGGCTCCCGCGGGTCCGCCGAATTCGACCTGCATCGGGCCGGGGAGTTCCAGCTGTCCAGCGACGAACTCACCGGCGCACTCGCCGGCTCCCGCCGCGTGCTGATC
Source organism: Mycobacterium sp. 236(2023) (assembly GCF_029623955.1). Lineage (GTDB taxonomy): Bacteria > Actinomycetota > Actinomycetes > Mycobacteriales > Mycobacteriaceae > Mycobacterium. Next base: position 198,656 of record NZ_JARSBP010000001.1, read on the forward strand.
GGACCCGACCACCCCTACATCCGCGGCGGTCTGCCCATGGACGCAGGCGGTGTCGGCCACGGCGTCGCCGACCTGTTCGGATACCAGGCGCGTGCTTTCCTCGATCAGATCGCAGGCATCGGCGACCTAGGGCCGCTGCCCGGTTTCGAGGTCGGCCTGCACGGCCTGCGCCTCGTCGCCGCCATCACCGAATCCGCCGCGTCCGGCGGAGCCACCGTCAAAGTTCAGTACTGAGAAGGGAATCCACGCCATGAAGCTCGGTGTCTACACCGCGATCCTGCACGACAAGCCGCTGCGCGAGGCGCTCGAGATCATCGGGTCGCTCGGCCTGACCGGTGCCGAGATCAACGCCGGCGGGTTCCTGCCCACCCCGCACCTGCCGGTCGATGACCTGCTGTCGGGGGCCGTTTCCGCCGAGCAGTACTTGTCGACGTTCGACGGCACCGGAGTCTCCATCGCAGGCCTGAACTGCAACGGCAACCCGCTGCATCCCGACCCCGAGGTCGGCCCCGAGGATGCCGACGACCTGCGCAAGGCGATCCGGGTCGCCGGACTGCTGGGTGTCGACCGCGTCGTGACGATGTCGGGCCTGCCCCACGCGCACCCCGGCGGCCGTTGGCCTGCGTGGAACGTCAACACCTGGGACTCGGGCTACCTGGACTCGCTGGACTACCAGTGGGACGACGTCGCGGTGCCGTTCTGGTCCGAGATCGACCAGCTGTCAAGGGAAAACGGCGTCAAGGTCGCCATCGAGATGCATCCGCAGAACCTGGTGTTCAACCCGCCGACCCTGAAGCGGCTCGTCGAGAAGACCGGTGCGACGCACGTGGGTGCGGAGATGGACCCGTCGCATCTGTTCTGGCAGGGCATCGACCCGGTCGCGGCGATCGAATGGCTCGGCCCGTTGGTATTCCACGCCGCCGCCAAGGACACCCGCATCAACGACAACTGCCGAATCTACGGTGTGCTCGACGAGCGCTTCACCCGAATCCCGTTGGACCAGAATCCGACCGGCCTCGGCGGCAAGCACGTCGTCAACAAGTGGCCCGAAGACTCGGCGTGGGACTTCGTCGCCGTCGGTCGCGGTCATGATGTCGACTTCTGGGCGCGCTTCCTTCAGGCGCTCGAAGTAGTCGACCCGGACATGTGGGTCAACATCGAACACGAAGACGTCGCGTTCGGCCCCCTGGAGGGACTGCAGGTGGCAGCCGAAACGCTCAAATCCGCCAATTCCGTCTCCATCGGCTGAAAGGTTGTAGATCATGCCGCAATTCAGGAAGGTGGCGGCGGTCGCTGTCGGCGTCGCCGCTTTGGTCACGATGACCGCGTGCTCGAGTACGGGCGGGAAACCGCAGCAGAACGGCGGAGGAATGTCCGCGGGCCAGGCTGACACGCCCCGCTTCACTGTCGCGATGGTCACGCACGGTCCGCCCGGGGACACCTTCTGGGATCTGATCCGCAAGGGTGCCGAAGCCGCGGCGGCCAAGGACAACATCGAGCTCAAGTACTCCGCCGAACTGCAGGGTCCCGAGCAGTCCAACCTCGTGCAGAACGCGATCGACAGCAACGTGGACGCGCTGGCGGTCACGATGGCCAAGCCCGAGGCCGTGGCTCCCGCGGTCAAGAGCGCTGTCGAGGCGGGCATTCCCGTCGTCGCGTTCAACGCCGGTATCGACAACTGGAAGGAAGCGGGCGCCAAGGCGTACTTCGGTCAGGACGAGATGATCTCTGGCCAGGCCGCCGGCGAACGACTCGCGGCCGACGGTGCCACCAAGGTGATCTGCGTGATCCAGGACCAAGGCAATGTGGCACTGGAATCGCGTTGTGCTGGTGTTGCTTCCGGATTCGGCGGTGCGGTCGAGAACCTCAACGTCAACGGCACCGACATGCCGTCGGTGCAGTCGACCATCACCGCCAAGCTGCAACAGGACCCGTCGATCGACTACATCGTGACGCTCGGCGCCCCCATCGCATTGGCCGCCGTCGAGGCGGCCGACGGCGCGGGCAGCACCGCACGGATCGCGACGTTCGACACCAACGCCGCGCTCGTCGATGCCATCAACGCCGACCAGGTGCAGTGGGCCGTCGACCAACAGCCGTTCCTGCAGGGCTATCTCGCGGTCGATTCATTGTGGCTCTACTTGAACAACGGCAACGTGGTCGGCGGCGGGCAGCCGACACTCACCGGACCGGCGTTCATCGACAAGACCAACGTCGAGGCCATCGCCGAGTACGCCAAGAACGGCACGCGCTGATGAGGATTGCGTTGGATCCGACGCCGTTCCACTACGACTACTCGCTGTTGGAGTTGCCTTCTGTGGTGGCGGAGTTGGGGTTTGAGTGGTTGCAGTTGACGCCGCATCGGGATTTCATTCCGTTCTTCAACCATCCGCGCGCTGATGATGATCTGGTCGCGAAGTTCCGCAAGGCCTGTGCCGATGCCGGTGTGGGGATTGCGTCGGTGTTGCCGGTGTTGCGGTGGTCAGGTCCCGACGAGGACGCTCGCGAAGCGGCGGTGCGGTATTGGAAGCGGGTTGTGCAGATCACCGTCGATCTTGGCGTGAACGTCATCAATACCGAGTTCTCCGGCCGGCCGGAGAAGGCGGAGGAGTCCGAGCGAGCGTTCTTCCGGTCGATGGAAGAACTCGTGCCGATTTTCGAACGGGAAGGCATCGATGTGCGCATCGATCCGCATCCCGATGATTTCGTCGAGGACGGATTGGAGGCGCTGCGCATCATCCGCGGCGTCAACTCCCCGAACATCGGCATGGTGTACGTCGCGTGCCACACGTTCCATATGGGTGGCGGGATGGCCGAGATCATGGCTGCGGCCGGGGACAAGCTTCGCCTGGTCCACGTGGCGGACACGATGGATCACCATCGCTCGCATGGTTTGCGGTACATCACCAACCCGCCGGGGAATCCGGTGCGGGTACACCAGCACCTCAAGATCGGCGATGGCGATGTCGATTGGGACGAGTTCTTCGGCGGCCTGGCCAAGCTCGGCTTCTACGACCGCGACGACACCGTGATGGTGTCGTCAGTGTTCGCCGAAGACGAAACAGCCCAAGACGTCTCGCGCTACCAACTGGCCACCATGACCGACTACATCAACAAATACCGCTGACCAACGGCGACGAGCGAGAACAGGACAATCGATGCGGATCGGGTTGGTCGGATACGGAGTGGGAGGACGGTACTTCCATACGCCGTTCATTCAGGCGGCCAAGGGGTGTGAACTCGTCGGGGTGGTGGCACGTTCGGCGCAGCGTGTCGCCGAAGTGGAAGCTGACCTCCCCGGCATGCCGGTGTACGGCTCTCTGGGCGCGCTGCTCGATGCGGGCGTGGACGCGGTCGCGATCTCCACTCCGCCGCAGACCCGTCGCGAACTCGTCCTGGAAGCCGTCGGGCGTGGCGTGCACGTCGTCGCGGACAAGCCGTTCGCACCATCGGCGGCCGCCGGACGGGAGTTGGTCGACGCGGCGGAGGCCGCCGGAGTTCTGCTGAGCGTGTTCCACAATCGGCGCTGGGACACCGACATCACCACACTGCGCGGCGTCCTCGACAGCGGTGGGGTCGGTGACGTCTGGCGGTTCGATTCCCGCATGGATCAAGATGATCCGAAGACCTTCGAGGCGGGACCTGAGGGCGGGCTCCTGCGTGATCTCGGCAGTCACGTTGTGGATCAGGCACTTTGGCTGCTGGGGCCCGCCGTGGCGGTGACGGCGAACCTGGACTGGGTGGACGCGCCCGAAGGGCGCAGCGACGCAGGATTCGTCATCACCATCAGCCATGTCGGTGGTGCCCATTCCCATCTGTCGGCGAGCAAGCTCAACCACGTGAACTCGCGGGAACTGCGCCTGTTCGGTTCGCGGGGCAGCTACGTGTCGACGCAGCAGGATGTGCAGGTGCAGGCCGTCTTCGCAGGGCGTCTCCCGGCAGACGACCCCGACCACTGGGGTTATGAGGTCGAAGAGCGCTGGGGTGTGCTGTCCACAGCGGACGGCACCCGCGCGGTGCCGTCGGAGCAGGGCGCCTACGCCGACTATTACGCGCGCTTCGCCGCGGCCGTCGCCGGCGCGGGACCCCAACCGGTACCCGCCGCCGAGGCGATCGCCACGCTTGCGGTGCTCGACGCAGCCAGGCGAAGCGCCGCCGACGGAGTCACGGTCACCATCGGATGATCCCGTGACCTGCGCTCGCATCAGGTTCCCGTCTACCATCCACCTGTTGACACCCGTCGAAGGAACAATGCCGCCGAGCGGCGTCGCCAGTTGTGCGACGCCGCGATCGCGTTGTTGGCGGACGACGGTCCACGAGGCCTGAGCCATCTGAAGGTGGATCGCCTCGCGGGCGTCCCCGACGGCACGACGTCCTTCTACTACCGGACCCGGTCGGCGCTACTGCACGGTGTCGCCGATCAGCTCGTGCGCTACGACGCGGAAGCATTCACCGAGGCGTTCAAGGACGTGCCCAACAGCTCCGGCGACGTTATCGCCGACATTCTGGCCGGACAGATCCTGTCCATCCGGGCAGAACCCCAGCTCGCGCGCACTCGGGCTCGTCTGGAGCTGACGATGCTCGCCAAGGGCGATCCGGACATCGCCGCGGGGTTTCAGGAGATGGCGGTGAGCTTCCGCGCCCTCGTCGAACGCCTGGTGCTCGCTGTTCAAGCCGGTGACGGGCCACTCGACAAGGCCCTGCTCGACGAACAGGCATCGGTGGTGCTGTCGTACCTCGGTGGCCTGATCTTCGCGTTCGCCAACGGTTCGCCGGAGCCGATGACCAGGGGCGATATCGCCCGCCAGATTCGTGCGGTGATCGTCGGGGTCGCCGTCCAGAACGCCCGGGAGCACGTCCGGTCCGGATAGGGGAGCCCGTACACAGCGCCCACATCCTTGTAAGGTCGCCCTAACTAAGGGCGTACTTACTTTGTGGTGTCCAGGAAGGGGTGGCTCCGACGATGTCTGATGATTCTTCGTTCTCGCTGGTACTGGGTTTCGCCACCGAGACCGGCAACTCCACGATGGTGGCCAAGAAATTCGCGCAGGCGGCCCGCGGCGTCGGCATCGACGTCGAACCGCAGTACCTCAACGACCTCAACATGGCGTCGCTGGCGTCGGCGACGCATTTCGTCGTCATCACCGCTACCTACGGCGACGGCGAGTTGCCCTACGACGCCGAGGTGTTCTGGGAGGAGCTCAGCGGCGACGGTGCCGGTCGACTGGACCATCTCACGTTCGCGGTGTGCGGCCTGGGCGACAGCTTCTATCCGTACTTCAACAATGCGGCCAAGCTCGTCGACGCGCGCCTCGAGGAACTCGGCGCGACGCGGATGCTCGACCGGGTGGACTGCGATCTGGAGTTCGAGGAACCGTCGGAGGCGTTTACCGCCGACGTGGTCGAGATCCTCGGCGAGCTGACTTCGTCCGCACCGCAGGCCGATGCCCCTGAAGTCGAAGCGGCAGAAACTGATTCGCCCTGGACCCGGCGCAACCCCTTCTCGGCCACGCTGGTGGCCAACCGGCCGCTGACGGCGACCGGTTCCGACAAGTCGGTCCGTCACTACGAGATCGACCTCGCCGACAGCGGCATCACCTACACGGCCGGCGATTCGCTCGGGGTCCATCCCGTCAACGATCCCGCGCTCGTCGCGGCGGTCCTGTCCAGACTCGGCGTGGACGCTGATTACGTTGTCGCAGAGCGTGATCAGCCCCTCGGTGTGTTGCTCACCGAACACCTCGAACTGCGGATCCCGACCGGAGCCCTTCAGTCGCTGGTCGCCTCGCGCACCGAGGATGCCGAAGCCGCCGCGATCCTCGGTGGTGCCGATTCGGCGGCGCTGACGAATTGGCTGTTCGGTCGCGACGTTCTCGACCTCCTCGAGCTCGCCGACCTGAGCGTCGACGACGTGATCCCGACCTTGCGTCCCCTGCAGCACCGCGACTACTCGATCGCGTCGAGCCCCGTCGTCCACCCGGGCCAGATCCACCTCACGGTGGCCACGGTCGAATACGACGCCCGCGGACGCGCACACCGGGGTGTCGCCTCCGGCTTCCTCGCCGACCGTGCCGAGACGCTGCGAATTCATATGGCGCCCAACGACAGTTTCCGGCTGCCCGCCCCCGACGTGCCGATCATCATGATCGGCCCGGGCACCGGCATCGCCCCGTTCCGTGCGTTCCTCCAGGAGCGTCAGGCCACCGGTGCGTCCGGGAAGTCGTGGCTGTTCTTCGGCGATCGACATCGCGCCACCGACTTCCTGTACGGCGACGAGCTCACTGCCTTCCGGGAATCGGGCGTGCTGACGCGACTCGACTGTGCGTTCTCACGCGATCAAGAGGCCAAAGACTATGTCCAGCACCACATGCTGGCCAACGCCGCCGAACTGTTCGCCTGGCTCGAGGACGGCGCCCACGTGTACGTCTGCGGCGACGCCGACCACATGGCCAAGGACGTCCACCGCGCATTGCACGAAGTCATCTCCACCGCAGGCGGTCTCGACGAGGCCGGCGCTCATTCATACGTGAACAACCTCATCACGACGCACCGCTACCTGCGCGACGTGTACTGAGGGTCACGCCCCGATCAGCGACTCCAGCGGGGTGCGGGCGAAGTACACGGCGAAGCCTGCGGCCACGATCCACAGCAGCGGGCTGACCTCGCGGGCCCTCCCCACGGCAGAGCGCATCACGGCCCAGCTGATGAAGCCGACACCGATGCCGTTGGCGATCGAATAGCTGAACGGCATGACCGCGACCGTCAGCACGACCGGCAGAGCGACCGACAGCTCGGACAGGTCGACATGCCGGATATGCGAGATCATCATCGCGCCGACGACCACCAGCGCGGCAGCCGCGACTTCGGTCGGCACCATCGACGCCAACGGCGAGACGAACATGGCGGCCAGGAACAGCACGCCGGTCACGACATTGGCCAAACCGGTTCGTGCGCCCTCTTGGATTCCGGCTCCCGACTCGATGAAGACGGTGGTGGACGACGACGAGGTCGCGCCGCCGACGACCGCACCGGCCCCTTCGACGACGAGCGCGGAGCGCAGCCGCGGGAACGTGCCGTTCTTGTCGGCGATCCGGGTGTCCTGGGACAGTCCCGTCATCGTGCCCATCGCGTCGAAGAAGTTCGCGAACACCAGGGTGAAGATGAGCATCACGATCGCGAGAACGCCGATACGGCCGAAACCGGAGAAGCTGAAGTCGCCGAGGAGCGACAGGTCCGGCATCGCGAACGGTGACCCGGACAGCGACGGTACGGAAAGGCTCCATCCGCCCGGCTTTTCGGTGGCCGGCCCCAGATGCCAGATCGCCTCAATCACCACGGCGATCACGGTGCCGGCCACCAAACCGATGAGGATGCCGCCGGGCACCTTTCGGGCCACCAGGACTCCGGTGAGCAGCACGGTGACGACGAACACCAGGGTCGGGATCGTGGTGATCGAGCCGAGGCCGCCCGCGCCCAGTCCGACGGGCGGCGACGGTACCCCGGTTGCGGAGATGAAGCCCGCGTCGACGAGCCCGATGAACAGGATGAACATGCCGATGCCCGCGGTGATGGCGAGCTTGAGCTGCATCGGCACTGCCTCGAAAACCATGCGGCGCAAGCCTGTTACGGCGAGCAACACGATGATCAGGCCGTTGATGACGACGAGCCCCATCGCCTCGGGCCAGGTGAGCACTCCGACCACCGTCGTGGCGAGGAACGAGTTGAGGCCCAGACCCGCGGCCAGCGCGAACGGCAACCGGGCGATCAACCCGAACAGGATCGTCATGACGCCCGCGGCCAGCGAGGTGCTCGCCGACACCGCGGCGAAGTCGAGTTCGTTGCCGTCGACATCTGCGGAGCTGGACAGGATGATCGGGTTCAGCACGATGATGTAGGCCATCGCGATGAACGTGACGACGCCGCCACGGATTTCGGTACCCAGCGTCGACCGGCGGGCCGTGATCTCGAAGAAGCGGTCCACTGGGTTCACGGGCGGTCCTCAGTAGCGCGGCGCCGGCGGCGGCGGCGGTGCCACGGGCATGCACAGGCCGGTGGCGGTGTCGAGGTACTTACCGGGCAGGCAGAACGGACTGCACCCGTAGATGACACCGGTCTGACCGGGTGGGCACTGCGCGACGGACGTGGCAGGCGGCGTGAATGCCGCGGCCAACGGTGCTGCCGCCGCGGCGGCAGCGATGGCAGCCACTCCCAGATATCGCGACAACGTTTGTCTCACAATTATTCTCACTGAGATTCCCCCTCAGGTTGTCGGGATACCGGTGGCGACGCGGGGTGCGTCCTTGGCTGGTGCGACGTCGAGGACGAACTCCGCGACCCTGGCCCGGTGCTCTTCTGCGTTTCCGAGCAGTGCAGCGTCGGTGTAGGCCCGCTTGTAGTACAGATGTGCCTGGTGTTCCCAGGTGAATCCGATACCACCGTGGACCTGAATGGTGTCGGTCGCAACCTTGACGAACGCCGCCGAGCACGTCGCCTGCGCGATGCTCGTCGCGAGCGCGGGATCGTCGGTCCCGTCGGAGAGCGCCCACACCGCGTGGTACGCCGTCGAGCGGGCGTGCTCCAGGGCGACGAGGTCGTCGGCAAGTCGGTGCTTGACGGCCTGGAACGAGCCGATCTGTCTGCCGAACTGCAGCCGGCTCTTGGCGTACTCCACCGACAGGTCGAGCAGATGCTGCGCCGCCCCCACCTGTTCGACGGCCAGCAGCGCGGCGCCGACCTGCAGTGCGTGGGTGATGACTCGCTCGGCGTCGTCAGGGCCGGCGACCTGTTGTGCCGTGGCTTGCTTCAGTTCCACCGTGGCCTGTGGACGGGTCAGGTCGAGCGTGTTCAACGGGATGCGTTGCACCCCAGGACTGTCCGCCTCGACCGCGTACAGCGCGATTCCGTCGGGGGAGTTGGCGGCGACCAGAAGCACATCGGCCGCACCGGCGTCGACAACCTGCTCGACCGTTCCCGACAGCGCCCAGCCCTGCTCGGTGGGGACGGCCTCCACCGAGACCGACAGCGGATCGAACGCACCTGCGTCGTCGCTGACGGCGAATGCCGCGGTGCGAGTGCCGTCGGCCAGACCCTCCAACAGCTCGCGAGAACCGGACCCGGCGACGAGCGCCGGAATGGCCAAATACACGGTGCCGAACAAGGGTCCGGGGGCCAGCGACGCGCCGAGTTGCTCGACCGCGACGGCCTGGTCGACGAGAGTGCCGCCGGCGCCGCCGTCGGCTTCCGGAACCGCCATGCCCAGCACGCCGAGTTCGGAACCCAGGCGCGCCCAGACCTTCGCGTCGAAGGGTGGGTCCGACACCATCTGGTCACGCACGGCGGACTCGTCGATGTGGTCGGCGCAGAACTTGCGGACCGCAGCGCGCAGTTGGGTCTGCTCGTCGGTGAACACGAACTCAGAGCTTGCGGACTCAGCCGAGCCCTTGGGCTGATCCACAAGTTCCTCAGCCGTGCTCTTGGGCTGATCCACAAGTTCCTCAGCCACGCGGGATCTCCTTCCACGGCATCCCTGCATCCGCCCGCAGGTCTCCCGGTAGGCCGAGCACCCGCTCGGCGAGGATGTTGCGCATCACCTCGGACGTGCCGCCCTCGATCGTGTTGGCGCGGCTGCGAAGGAACCGCTGCTGAAGGGGTCCGCGCCAGTCGGCGGCGTCCCCGTCGCTTCCGTCCATCGAGTAGCCGTCGTAGAGGATCCCTTCGGGGCCGAGCAGGTCCATGCAGAACTCATAGATGTGCTGGTTGAGCTCGGCGCCGACGAGCTTGCCGACCGAACCTTCCGGTCCAGGACCGCCGACCGTCGCCGATGCCCTTGACCGTTCCGACGTCAGCCGCTGAGCTTCGGAGCGCAACCATAACGAACTGAGCCGATCCCGCAGGACCGGCGTGTGCAGGTCCGGACGCGACGCCCACAACGCGACGGCATCCGAGATCGTGCCCGCGCCGCGACGATTACCGCTGCCGCCGAGCGCGCTGCGCTCGTTCATAAGCGTCGTCATCGCCACGCGCCAGCCGTCGCCGACCCCGCCGAGCCGGAATGTGTCGGGGATACGGGCGTCGGTCATGTAGACCTCGTTGAACTCCGCATGCCCCGTCATCTGCCGCAGCGGACGGGTCTGCACACCGTCGCCGTGCATGTCGATGACGAAATACGTGAGCCCCTTGTGCTTGACCGCGTTGGGGTCGGTGCGGGCAAGCAGCAGCCCCCATTTGGCGCGGTGCGCGAGGCTGGTCCACACCTTCTGGCCGTTGACGACCCAGGTGTCGCCGTCCAGCACCGCGGTCGTGGCGAGTCCGGCGAGGTCGGAGCCCGCACCCGGCTCGGAGAACAGCTGGCACCAGATGTCCTCGGTGGTCGCGAGCGGCCTCAGCAGTTGCTTGCGGACGTCGTCGGTCTGGGCGTGCTCACGAACCGTGGGGGCCGCCATGCCGTACCCCATCGGGTTGAGTCCGAGCGGGACGGGCCCGCCCGCACCCTGCAGGATGCGGTCGGCCACGGCTTGCAGACCGCGGGACAGTCCGAGGCCGCCGAAGCCTTCTGGGAAATGCACCCACGACAGGCCGGCGTCGAAACACGCACCGAGATATTCCGGAATCGGGACGGTCTTCGGGTCGTGATCGGCGACCACACGGCGTGCGGCGTCGGCTACCCGGTCGGCGTCAGTGCCCATAGCTGCACACTAAATCAGCGTGCAGCTCTTCCGGCAGGGGATCTAGCGAGCGGTCAGCGCGAGGCGCTCGTGGTGCGACCTGTGGCGACGCTGAAGCAGGAATCGGAGCCACCGAACATCGAGTATCACAGTGATCCTTAAGCGGTCTTGGTGAGGAGGGGGAGCAACTGGCGGCGTGCGACCATCGCATCGGCGAAATGGTTCAGCGCCTCGGGAACCGAGCCTGCGGCCGGGAATTCGATCCCGGCGTCGCTGAGGGTCTGCTCGACCGCGCGGCTGGCGATCAGAGACCACTCATCACCGGCAGCGGTGCAGAGGTCATCGATGACGAACAGCAGCGAAATGGCTTCCTGCGTAAAGGAATCCACGTCGCTGAGGTCCAGGACGAAGGCTTTTTCCGGAAGGATGAACCGGTCGATGTAGCGGCCGGCACGCTCGACATTGGCGCTGTCGAGATGGCCGGACACCTTCACGACGGTGGCCAGTTGACGACAATGCGCCCGAATGTCAGCGCCGTCGCAGTTGAACGTCGGATTGCCGTACATCGCAGCCTCCCTCGATCTATTGCCCTTCAGTGGCCCGTCGGTGGGTCACATATTGATCAAGGTAGTGAGACAACTTAAGGCTGCCGGCAGTATCGACTAATACTTCGGTAAGACTTCTGAAGCTGTCAGCTAGCAAACTCACCGGTAACTTAGTCGCGGCGCTGGGCCTGCGCGCCGGTGTAACCGACCCACGGGTTGTAGTCCGCGAGAAGGTCTTCCTGGGGTGGGCGCTGTTCGTCGGCGACGTGCTGGAGATTGATCCGGATCCGGTACCAGATGGAGCTCGGACCGCGCATACCGTCGACGAGAACGTCTGCGGGATCGAGCTTTTCGGCGGCTTCCGGGTATTTGTCGCGCCACTGCTGCAGAGCGGCCAGCGCCTCGTCCTTCGTCTTGGTCCGCGCGATCTCTATCAACGGCATCACCGATTGCCGGCGTCCGTCGGCGGATTTGGTGGCGCCCTTGGGCGCCTTCTCCGGCGGGCCCAACTGGTCGGCAAGGTCGAGCAGGGACTCTAAACCCCCTACAGCGTCGTCCATCCCCTCCCACGGATCGCCGAGTTCGGCGAAACGGCTCGGCACGGTGGCGACGGTGAACTCTTCGGGCTTGCAGGTGGCGACCTCATCCCAGAACAACGGCGTCGACACCCGCGCGTCCGGGAGGGCGCGCACCGAGTACGCGGAGGCGACGGTGCGGTCCTTCGCGTTCTGGTTGAAGTCGACGAAGACGCCGTGACGTTCCTCCTTCCACCACCGCGCGGTCGCCGACTCCGGCGCACGGCGCTCGACCTCGCGGGCCACTGCCTCGGCGGCAAGCCGGACGAGCTTGAACGGCCACTGACGGTGGATCCGGGCGTAGATGTGGAAGCCACGCGAGCCTGACGTCTTGGGCCAGGCGACCAAGCCGTGGTCCTCGAGCACCTCGCGTGCGACGAACGCGACATCGAGGATCTGCCGCCAGCCCACCCCGGGCATCGGATCGAGGTCGACGCGAAGTTCGTCGGGGTGGTCGAGATCGTCGGCGCGCACCGGGTGCGGGTTGAGGTCCACGCACCCGAGGTTCACCGCCCAAATCAGCCCGGCCGGGTCGTGCAGGACGGCTTCCTTCGCCGAGGTTCCCCGCGCGTACTTCAGCTCGGCGACGTCGACGAAGTCCGGCCGCTTCTCGGGGGCGCGCTTCTGGAAGATCGCCTCCTCGGCGATCCCTTTGACGAAGCGCTTGAGGATCATCGGCCGGTCCCGCACACCGCGCAGGGCCCCGTCGGCGACGGCGGCGTAGTAGTTCATGAGATCGAGCTTCGTCAGCCCGAGATCGGCGAACACCACCTTGTCCGGATTGGTGATGGGCACCGCTTGCCCGCCGATCTCGAAAGAGTCGTGAGCTGCCATTTCCTCATCGTAGGTTCCAATCCGCAGTGCGACCGGCGTCACATAAGGTTGACGCATGTCGAAGCTCAGCGATCTTCCGTTGCAGGCGCTCGCCACAGTCCAGCAGTCGTCCGTCGGGAAGGTGCTGGAGAAGTATCTGGAGCGAGGCTCAGCCGAGCTGCACTACGCCCGCAAGATGTTCGAGGCGGGCGCGCTGAAGGTGGAGCCGCCACAGGACATCGCCGCGTTCGTCGCCGACATGAGGCGCTGGGGCGAGATCGGCATGATCCCCGCGCTGAACGCCCGGCGGTACCCGAACCGCAATGCGGTCATCGACGACTTCGGCGAGTTCACCTTCAAAGAGCTGGACGACGCGGTCAACGCCGTCGCGAACGGGCTGCTCGCGAAGGGCGTCAAGGGAGGCGACGGCGTCGCGATCCTGGCGCGCAACCACCGCTGGTTCCTGGTGTCGGTGTACGCCACCGCCAAGATCGGCGCCCGGATCATTCTTCTCAACAGCGAGTTTTCGGGACCGCAGATCAAAGAGGTCTCGGAGCGCGAGGGCGCCAAGCTCATCATCTTCGACGACGAGTACACCGCGGCGGTCTCGCAGGCCGACCCCGAACTCGGCATGCTGCGCGCGCTCGGCATCAATCCCGACAAGGAAGAGCCTTCGGGCAGCACCGACGAGACGCTCGAGGAGCTGATCGCCCGCACCAACCCGGCACCGCCGCCGAAGGCGACCAAGCATTCGTCGATCATCATCCTGACCAGCGGCACGACGGGGACGCCGAAGGGCGCCAACCGTAGCGCCCCGCCGTCGCTCGCCCCGATCGGCGGCGTGCTGTCGTCGGTGCCGTTCAAGGCCGGCGAGGTGACGTCGCTGCCCGCGCCGATGTTCCACGCGCTCGGATTCCTGCACGGCACCATCGCGATGATGCTCGGCACGACGCTGGTGCTGCGCAGGAGGTTCAAGCCGGCCACCGTGCTCGCCGACATCGAGAAGCACAGGGTCACCGCGATCGTCGTGGTGCCGGTCATGCTGTCGCGGATGCTCGACGAACTCGACAAGACGTCGCCGAAGCCGAACCTGTCGTCGTTGCGCATCGTGTTCGTGTCGGGTTCCCAGCTCGGCGCCGAACTGGCGACCAGGACGCTGAAGGAACTCGGCCCCGTCGTCTACAACCTGTACGGCTCCACCGAGGTGGCGTTCGCGACCATCGCTGGGCCACAACATCTTTCGATCAATCCCGCCACTGTCGGCCCGGTGGTGAAGGGCATGAAGGTCAGGATCCTCGACGACAACGGCAACGACGTCCCCAAGGGGGAGGTCGGCCGGATCTTCGTCGGCAACTTCTTCCCATTCGAGGGCTACACCGGTGGCGGCGGCAAGCAGATCATCGACGGTCTGCTGTCGTCGGGCGACGTGGGTTACTTCGACGAGCACGACCTTCTCTATGTCAGCGGCCGCGACGACGAGATGATCGTCTCCGGCGGCGAGAACGTCTTCCCGGCCGAGATCGAGGATCTCGTCAGTGGGCATCCGGAGGTCGTCGAGGCCACCGCACTCGGTGTCGAGGACAAGGAGTGGGGCCACCGGCTGCGCTGCTTCGTCGTCAAGGTCGAAGGCGCCACGGTCGACGAGGACACGATCAAGGCGTACGTCCGGGACAACCTCGCCCGCTACAAGGTTCCCCGCGAGGTGATCTTCATCGACGAACTGCCGCGCAACCCCACCGGCAAGATCCTCAAGCGCGAACTGCGCGAGATGGAGATCCCGGAGAGCTGATCTGCGCGTGCTCGTCGCAGGAATATCGGGCCGCCCGCGGTGGTAGTACCTCTGCGTGAACATCGACCTGACCGGAAAGACCGCACTCGTCACGGGCTCGACGCAAGGCATCGGCCTGGCCATCGCGCAGGGGCTCGCCGCCAGCGGTGCGACGGTGGTCGTCAACGGCCGTAACCGGGATCGCGTCGACGACGCCGTCGCGAAAATCGAGGGCGAAGTGGTCGGTGTCGCCGCCGACGTCGCGTCCGCCGACGGCGCGGAGGTCCTGTTCGGCGAGCTGCCCGACGTCGACATCCTGGTCAACAATCTCGGCATATTCGGCGCCGTGCCGGCCCGCGAGATCACCGACGAGCTGTGGCGCACCTACTTCGAGGTGAACGTGCTGGCCGCGGCGCGGCTGATTCGGCACTACCTGCCCGGCATGGTGGAGCGCCGCTGGGGCCGGGTGCTGCAGATCGCCAGCGACTCGGCGATCGTCACGCCGGAGGAGATGATCCACTACGGCGTGTCCAAGACCGCGCTGCTGGCACTGTCCCGCGGGTTCGCGAAAGACGCGTCCGGCACCGGCGTCACGGTCAACTCCGTCATCGCCGGGCCGACGCACACCGCTGGCGTCGAGGACTTCGTCTATCAACTTGTGGACAAGAACCTTCCGTGGGAGGAGGCGCAGCGGGAGTTCATGCGGCTGCACCGGCCGCAGTCGTTGATCGAGCGGCTGATCGAACCGGAGGAGATCGCCAACATGGTCGTCTATCTGTCGTCGCCACAGGCGTCGGCGACGACGGGCGGCGCGCTGCGGGTCGACGGCGGGTACGTCGACGCGATCCTGCCTTAGCTCGAGAACGCTGCTGAACCGGGCACGGCGAGTGTCACCAGCATCAGCAGCAACAGGAACCACCCCGCGCCCTGCCATGCGGCCCAGCTCCTTTCGGCCTTCCACCTTCGGTACGCCGCGACCAGCGCTCCGACGCCTCCCGCGAAGAGAAAGCCGGGAACCAACGCGGCGCTGAACACCGCATCGCGCGGCCCTGCGGCATAGAGCGCGAACGCGATACCCGCGACCACGACCACCCCGAGCACATACGTGACCGCGGCCCGGTACTGCCCCGGTCCGTTGAACCGCTTCTCGGCGAAGTCGCGATCGTTCGTCATCGCATAGCGGGTTCCCGTATTTGCGCCATGCATGCCTCGTGGCTCACATGCGGATGTTCCGGCACCTCGACGGCCTGCGGCGGTCGACGAATTGTGCCACCGGAGAATGGATTCCGGGTTTGCCGACTATCACGTGGGCTTTCGGTGGATCGGGCCTGGCCTGTCCCGCGCGTTCATCTCGTCGTAGAGTCGTCGACGTGGTCGGCGGTTTTGATCGACCTTGGGGCAGCGACCGGACATTCGCACCCCGCCCACTGTTGCCTTAGGTGTTGGTCGATCAGTCCATGCGTAGACAAAGCTTGCTGCACGCATACGTGGGGCATTGGTGGCGGCAGGCTGATCATTTCGATTGGTTCAACGAGTACCTCCACACACGACGTCTCCTCCATGTGTTGCGCGGGGTGATGGTCATCGTCACCACGAGTCTGATCACCGTGGCGACCGCGCTGAACATCAGTCAACTCGGTGGCCAAGGCCGCCTCGGCGCAGGATTGGCATGGTCTGCCGTGGCCACCGGCATCGTGTGCGCGGTGCTGTGGCTCGTTTGCTGGCCGTCGAGGTCCGAGTCGGCGGCGTTCGTGGTGGCTCTCGACGGCAGCATCGCCGTCGTATGCCTGGTCCAACCCAGCCAGATGACCGGACTGGTAGGCGTGACAGCGTTTGCGGTGACCGGCGGCTACATCGCCTGCTGCCACACGTCTCGTCTGATGGCGTGCCATTTCGCTGTCGTCGTGGCCGTCGGCACCGTTCTCGCCTTCGGCCACATGAACGACGGAGGCGACGTGTTCCTCACCCTCGCCGCGTTCGCGCTCGGTCAGGTGATCAACACGCAGGTTGCGTTCGGGTTGCAGTTCGTCGTCCACACCCTCGGCGGAGACGTGGTGGATTCAGATCGTGATCCGCTCACCGGCCTGCTTCACCGGCGAGCATTGTTCCAGCGTCTCAGCGCGGCACTGCTGTCGAGATCCGGAGGCGACGGCTTCCTCAGCGTGTCGATGATCGACCTCGACCGCTTCAAGAACCTGAACGACACAAGCGGCCACGATGTCGGTGACAAAGCCCTCGTCGCAGTCGGCGACATCCTGCGGGCAGTGTCACCCGATCGAACGCTTGTCGGCCGAGTCGGCGGCGAAGAGTTTCTCATCGCGGAGTTTCTCGACAGCGAGGATCCGGGGTCAGTTCCGCAGGAGGTGTGCGACGCCGTCGACCGGATGCCCTTCGTGGTCACCGCAAGTGTCGGCACTGCGGTCGGACGACTGACTGACAGTTCGCCGAGGAACTTCGACGACTTCGTGTTCGCCCTCTACCGGAATGCCGACGGCGCGATGTACGAAGCAAAACGCAACGGCGGCAACCAGACCCGGCACCTGGTGGTGACCGATTGGGCCTGAGCGACCGCCGAGCCCGTCCTACGGATCGCGGGGCAGCCCCAGCAGCCTCTCGGCGATGATGTTGAGCTGCACCTCCGACGTGCCGCCGTAGATCGTCGTCGACCGGCTCGCCAGCAGGTACTCCGCCCACCGGCCGTTGAGTGTCTCCGGATCGCCGACCACGGCGTCGGTGCCAAACGACGACACCGCGAACTCGGCGTAACCCTGACCGGTCTTCATGGACAGCAGCTTCGAGATCGCGGCCGCCGGCATCGGATCCCCTCCAGCCAAGGTCAGCAGCGTCGAGCGCATGTTGAGCACCTTGGCGGCGTGGCCCTCGGCGATCAGGACGCCCGCATGATTCTGGGCGATCTGGTCAAACTGGCCTGCGCCGACGAACTCGACGAACTTGTCCAGGCTCGGCAGGAACGGTGGCTCGCTGCTGCCGATCGAAACCCGCTCGTTGGTCAGGGTATTGCGGCTGACCTCCCAGCCGCGGTCGACCTCGCCGAGCACCAGCTCGTCGGGCACGAACACGTCGTCGATGAAGACCGTGTTGAACATCGCGTTGCCGGTGAGCTCCCGCAGCGGCTTGACCTCGACGCCCTCACTCTTCATGTCGAGCAGGAAGTACGTGATGCCCTGATGCTTGGGGACGTTCGAGTCGGTACGCGCCAGCAGCGCGCCCCACTGTGAATATTGCGCACCGGTCGTCCAGATCTTCTGGCCGGTGATCCGCCAGCCGCCCTCGACCTTGGTGGCCTTCGTCGTCAGGCTCGCCAGGTCAGAACCCGCGCCGGGCTCGGAAAACAGCTGACACCAGATCATTTCGCCGCGGAAGGTCGGCGGCAGGAACCGCTCCTTCTGCTCGTCGGTGCCGAACGCCACGATCGACGGGATGATCCATGCCGCGATGCCCATCTGCGGCCGCTTGACGCGCCCGGTGGAGAACTCCTGGGCGATGATGATCTGCTCGATCGGCTTCGCCGCACGGCCCCACGGCACCGGCAGGTGGGGTTGCACCCAGCCCGCCTCCGCGATCGCGGCGAACCGCTTCTCCCGCGGAATCTCCTTCAGCGCAGCAACTTCGGAGCGGACCTCCGAACGCAGCTTTTCGGTTTCCGGGTCGAGGTCGATGTTGAGCGCCCGCATCCCTGTCGACGTGGCGATGTCGACGACCCGCTGGGCGTAGTCAGAGGAACGGCCGAAGCTGGCCGCCAGCACCAGCGCGCGACGATAGTAGACGTTGGTGTCGTGTTCCCAGGTGAAACCGATTCCGCCGTGCACCTGGATGCAGTCCTGCGTGCAGTGCTGCGCGGCGACGGGCGCCAGTGTTGCCGCCACGGCAGCCGCGAATTCATAAGCATTGTCCGGGTTTTCGCGCGTTTCGTCGATGGCGCGGGCGGCGTCCCACACCGCCGCGGTGGCGCGTTCGGTCTCGGCGATCATGCCGGCGCACTTGTGCTTGATGGCCTGGAACTGGCCGATGGGGCGGCCGAACTGCTCCCGGATCTTCGCGTAGGCCGCGGCGGTGTCGGTGGCCCAGCGTGCGACGCCGATGGCCTCGGCCGACAGCAGGGTCGACATCAGCGCGCGGGCGTGGCCGCGGCTCAGATTGCTGAGCACACGATCGTGGCTCACCTCGATCGCGTTGGCGCGGACGTGGGCGACCGGCCGCAACGGGTCGACGCTCTGGACCGGTTCGATTTCGAGTGCTGCGGCGTCGATGACGACCCACTCCTCGCCGGACTCGATCGAGACGGGCAGCACCAGGAGTGACGCCTGCGCGGCAGCCGGAACAGCGCGCGCCTCACCCCGGATCACCAGGCTGTCGCCCTGACGTGTCGCGGTGAGGCCCGAGTCGATGGCGTAGGCGGCGATGACGGCGCCGGACGCGAGGTCGCCGAGAACGGCCGCGTCCGGGTCGTGCGCGGCGATCAGTGCGCTGGCGATGGCCGACGGAACGAACGGCCCGGGTACCGCGCCGTAGCCGAATTCGGCGACGACGATGGCGAGCTCGAGGATGCCGAAGCCCTGCCCGCCCACCGACTCGGCGAGGTGAACACCCTGAAGTCCCTGTTCGGACGCCGACTTCCAGTACGGCGGGGGATTGGGGACCGGCGTCTCGAGCGCTTCGTGCAGCACCTCCGACGGAGCCACCCGCTCCACGAAGGACCGGACAGAATCGGCGAGGTCGTTGTGCTCTTCAAGGATGGCGATGGGCATGTGCACCTCTTCACATCGGCGTGACCGGCCCCAACCGGTTGGTTGGGACCGAGGTTACCCCGACACCTGGTTCACTACGTTGGCGAGGTCGAGACCGTCACGGAGCCGTTCGCAATTGTCGACGGCAAACTCCAGGTAGCGGCGCATTGTGTCGGCGGTGTACCAGGACACGTGTGGCGTGAGCACCACGTTGGGCAGGCCGAGTAGAGGGTTGTCTGCCGGCACGGGTTCGACGGCGAACACATCGAGCCCCGCCGCGGCGATGCCGCCGGACCGCAGCGCCTCGACCAGTGCCACCTCGTCGACGATGGGGCCGCGCGACGTGTTGACGAGTATCGCGTCGGCTTTCATGCGCGCCAGCTCGTCGTGGCCGAGAAGGCCGTGAGTCGAGTCGGTCAGCGGCAGATGCAGCGAGACGATGTCGCTGCCGGCGAGCAGGTCGGGCAGGCTGCGCCATTGCGGGGTGCCGTCGTCGCGGGTGCTGGTGTGCCGGACCTCAGCTCCCATCGCGACGAGGATGCGCTCGACCTGTTTGGCGATGTTGCCGTAGCCGATCAGCCCGACGGTGCAGCCGCCGATGTCGCGGGCCGTCTCGCCGAGCGTGGGATCCGACGGCCAGCCCTTGCCGGTGCGCGTGGCGTGGTCCAGTTCGGGAAGTCTGCGCAGCGCGGCGAGCATCAGCAGGAGGGTGCCTTCGGCCACCGACGGCGCGTTGGCACCGGGCATGTTGGCGACCGCGATTCCCCGCGCGGTCGCGGCGTCGACGTCGATCGTGTTCACCCCGGCGCCCAACTTGTGGACGAGCCGCACCTTCGAAGCCTTCGCCAGATCGTCACCCGAGATGGGCCGCAGCACATGCCAGATCACGTCGGCATGCGGCAGCTCGCGGTAGAACGTCTCGTCGTCGTCTTCGGCGCAATACCGGATGTCGAGCCAATCCGATTGCGGAGCAAGGAATTCGGTGACTTTCTCGCCCGGAGTGAAATGGGCGAGAACGGTCACCAGCGGCGTGCGATCCACTTGGCGATCGTATCGGCCTTCTCGGATCGCGAACCCGGCGTCGTGAAGTAGTGGTCGGTGTCCATCGAGTGCATCGTCTTGTCCTCGCTGCCCAGGGCGTCGTGGATGCGCTGGGCGTCGGAGGGGAACACGCCGGTGTCCTGCTCGGCGTTGATCACCAAGGCGGGACAGTCGATCCGAGCCAGGTGCGGCTCGGCTCTCGTCTGCGCGTGGCGCAGGCTCCACATTCCCAGCCAGTTGCGCAGCGTGCAGGCCGCGGCGATGCCGTGGGTGGACCGGTTGGCCTTCGCGGGCAGCCCGGCGTAACACATGTTGGCGGGGCGCTTCGTCGGTTCGAGTGTGGGATCGACCATGCGTGGATCGGCCCACGTGCGCATCACGGTGAAGGGCCGGTCGGAGAAGCCGGCGGCGCGAACGCGTGCGAGTTCGTCCTCCGCCCAATCGGTGATGGCGTCGTTGCGGGCGATCTGGGCGGCGCGATAGCGGGCGACGAAACCGGGATCGTAAGCGGGCCCGTTCCGGTCGTTGAACAGGTCGAGGTCCGGATCTGTTGCCACAGCGTCGTTTTCGTCGACGACGGCGGCGTCCATCCATGCGGTCAGCACATCGGGGCGGCCGGGATGGGCGGCACTGGCCACGTAGCCGTCGGCAGGCGGGAGATCGTCGAGTCCGGCGGCGGGGCGCATTCCGTCCAGGGGGGTGACGTGCTTGTCGACGGCGTTGGCCTGGTACGCCGCCATCAGCGACCCGCCACCCGAATTGCCCAGCAGGATCACGGTTTCGATGCCCTGCACCTCGCGCAGCCAGCGAACTCCGGCGCCGATGTCCACCAGCGCGTGGTCGAGGAGGAAGCTGCTCTCGAAACCGCGGAAGCGGGTGTTCCATCCGAGGAAGCCGACGCCCCGGGTCGCCATGTAGTCGGCGAGATAGTGCTCGGAGAAGTCGATCTGATAGTGCGTGGCGATCATCGCCACCTTGGGTTTGCGCCCCATACCGCGGTGGTAGAGCCCTTGGCACGGATGCCCGCCGGACCCCGCGCGGCGCGCGGTGGTGGAATCCAGACCGACGAATTCCCTGGTGACGCCTGGAGCTTGGGGAGCGTTGGTTCGGCTCATTGGTGTCCGTCTCCCGGTGGTAGTGGTCCGGTAGAAGTGCGTTGAGCGTCTTGATGATCCGAAGCTGGACACGATGTTAGATTCAGTTCGAGCCCCGTGAGGGACTTTGGCCTTGCAGAAAGGCGCGATCATGATCAAGCCGGTCAACACGAACAACGAGTTCGAACTGGGCGGAATCAACCACGTCGCGCTCGTGTGTTCGGACATGGAACGCACCGTCGACTTCTACAGCAACGTGCTGGGGATGCCGCTGATCAAGTCGCTCGACCTGCCCGGCGGGATGGGACAGCACTTCTTCTTCGACGCGGGCAATGGTGACTGCGTGGCGTTCTTCTGGTTCGCCGACGCGCCGGATCGCGTCCCGGGCATCTCATCGCCGGAGGCCATCCCCGGTATCGGGGACATCGTCAGCGCGGTGAGCACGATGAACCACCTGGCGTTTCACGTGCCCGCGGAAAAGTTCGACGAGTACCGGCAGCGGCTCAAGGCCAAGGGTGTGCGGGTGGGGCCGATCCTCAATCACGACGAGAGCCCGGCGCAGGTGTCGGCGGCTCTGCATCCCGGGGTGTACGTGCGCTCCTTCTATTTTCTGGACCCGGACGGGATCACGCTGGAATTCGCCTGCTGGACCAAGGAGTTCGGCCAGGCCGACGTGACGACCGCGCCGAAGACGGCGGCCGATCGCCGGGTGCCGGTTCAGTCGAGGTAGAGCGTCGGCTCGGCGAGCTCGTCGATCAACGCGCCGAGCTGCTTCGCCAGCTGTTCCGGGGTGAAGGTGAGATCGCCGGACAGCCAGGCGCTCAGAGTCTGGGACACCCCGCCGACCACGAAATGAGCGGCGGCCTTGATCCGTTCGTTCTGGACGAGGCGCAGCGCGGCCTCCGCGTGCTGGCCCGACAACAGAGCGAACAGGGCGCTCGATTCGGCCCGCTTGCGGACGACGACCGGGTTGTCCAGACGCGCGCTGAACAACAGTCTGCCCACCCGGACGTCATCGGAGATGGTGCGGACGATGTTGGCCATGCCCTGGCGGCTCTGCTCCCGCTCGGGTGCGGCGGCCACGGCGGCCTGGGTGGTGGTGGCGATATCACCGACGACCCAGTCGAAGACGGCGCCGACGAAGACGTCCTTGTCCGTGAAGCTCTCGTAGAAGTAGCGGGCTGCCAGTCCTGACTCGGCGCAGATGGCCCGGACGGTCAGATCGGCCGGGACCGGCTGCCCCCCGAGAAGGTCCAGACCTGCCTCGAGAAGCCGGCGTCGCCGTTCGGCGACCCGCTGCGGGGCCTCCACCCCGCGGTACGGACGGACCTGGGCCATAACCCATATTGACACCCGGGCGCGTGCCAGAGCAATATCAGGAAACAGACGTTCGCACATTCGGGGTCTGATGACCGGCACTGTCGCCGAGATGGAGCAGTTTTCATGACGCTGAACGAGTCCGTCGAACCGCACATACCTCTGGTGGAACGCCCGATGAACGACACCGTGGTGCCCGCCCGGACCGGGCGTGCCGCACGCGACGAGGGCATGCTCGGCCTCGGTCTGCTCGCCGGCCCCGCGAACGTCATCATGCAGCTGGCCCGTCCCGGCGTCGGTTACGGCGTCCTGGAGAGCCGTGTCGAGAGCGGCCGGGTCGACCGCCATCCGGTCAAGCGCGCCCGCACCACGTTCACCTACCTCGCCGTGTCGACCAACGGCACCGCACAGCAGCAGGCGGCATTCCGCCGCGCGGTCAACGGCGCGCACGCCCAGGTGTTCTCCACCGACGAGAGCCCGGTGAAGTACCACGCCTTCGACAAGGACCTGCAGCTCTGGGTCGGCGCGTGCCTCTACAAGGGGGTCGTCGACGTGCACCGGTTGTTCGTCGGCGAGATGGACGACGAGACCGCCGACCGTCTCTACCTGCAGGGTCGGGCGCTGGCGACGATGCTGCAGGTGCCGCACAGCATGTGGCCCGCCGACCGCGCGGCGTTCGACCGATACTGGGCGGGCGAGCTCGACAACGTGCACATCGACGACACCGTGCGGGACTACCTCTATCCGATCGCCGTGTCGCGCTTGCGTGGGGTCAGACTGCCGGCCCCGCTGCAGCGGCGCACGGAAGGTCTGGCGCTGTTGATCACGACGGGTTTCCTTCCACAGCGTTTCCGCGACGAGATGCGGCTGCCCTGGGGTCCCGATCACCAGCGCAGGTTCGACCGGCTGGTGGCAGTTCTGCGCACCGCCAACAAGATCTCGCCACGGTTCGTGCGCGAATTCCCGTTCAACGTTCTGCTCAAGGACCTCGATCGGCGGATCCGCACCGGCCGTCCTCTGGTGTAAGTCGGCCGGTCCGCGCCGGAACCCGTGCGTCTCGACACGTCGCATCTGCGATGCTAACTTCAGCGAAAGTTAGCTTAGCCATACATAAGCATCGCAAGGGAGATGGCGGGGGCCGACGTCCAGCAGTGGACGGTGGACCGGCACCGCGCAACACAGTTCATGGAAATTGGAAGTGACACGCTTGCGGCCCCGTCCGGTTCGGTCCGCGTCGATCAGGACGTGGTCAGCCGGTTCGCCACCTGCTGCCGCGCGCTGGGATTGTCGGTACACGACCGCCGCCGACCAGCAGATCTGGCCGCGGCCCGGTCCGGCTTCGCCGCGCTGACCCGGATTGCCCACGACCAGTGCGATGCGTGGATCGGCCTCGCCGCCGCCGGCGACGTCTCACCGCAGGTGATCGAGGCGATTTGGCAAACTTCCGCGGTCACGGCCGGCGTGCTGCAGCGACAGATCGAACTCGCCCCGCAGGCCCTCGGTTTCACCTATGACAGCGGGCTGTACCTGCAGTTCCGCGCGGTCGACACGGATGACTTCGCGCTGGCCTACGCCGTCAGGCTGTCCGAGGCGCACCGCTACGAGGAAGCCGACGAACTGGTCAGCGCACTCCTCGAACGCCGGCGCGGGTGGCTGGACGCGCGGTGGGTGCGCGCAGCGATCTACTACCGCACATCACGCTGGTCCGACGTCGTCAGGATGCTGACCCCGTTGTGCACCGACGAGACCCTCGACGAAAACACCGTGCACGCAGCCCGGGTGACTCTCGGCATCGCACTGGCCCGACTGGGCATGTTCGCCCCGGCGCTGTCGCACCTGGAACGTCCCGAGGGCCCGGTCGCTGTGGCGGCTGTTGACGGCGGCCTCGCCAAGGGGCTGTCCCTGCGGGCGCAGGGCGAAGACGACGAAGCCCAGCAGCTGCTGCAGGAGCTCTACGCCGCCCACCCGGAAAACGCGCAAATCGAAGAAGCGTTGCTGGACACCAGTTTTGGGATACCGACGACGACGGCCGCCCGCATCGAGGCTCGCAGCAATCCGTGGGATCCCGAGACCGAGCCCGGCGAAGCCGATTTCGTCGACCCCGGCGCCAAGGACCGCAAGGCTCACCTGCTCGTCGAGGCAGAGGCGGAACTCGCCGAGTTCATCGGTCTCGAGGAAGTCAAGTATCAGGTCGCCCGCCTGAAAAGCTCTGTGGCGATGGCAATTCGACGCCAAGAGCGTGGTCTGACCGTCGCACAGCGCACCAATCACCTGGTGTTCGCAGGTCCGCCAGGAACCGGTAAGACCACGATCGCGCGGGTGGTCGCCAAGATCTATTGCGGACTGGGCCTTCTGAAGAAGGAGACGGTCCGCGAGGTGCACCGTGCGGACCTGATCGGCCAGCACATCGGCGAGACCGAGGCCAAGACGAACGCCATCATCGACAGCGCGCTCGACGGCGTGCTGTTCCTCGACGAGGCGTATGCGCTGGTGTCGACCGGTGCGAAGAACGACTTCGGCCTCGTCGCCATCGACACCCTGCTGGCCCGCATGGAGAACGACCGTGACCGCCTGGTCGTGATCGTGGCCGGCTACCGCAAGGACCTGGACACCTTCCTCGACACCAACGAGGGTTTACGGTCCCGCTTCACCCGCAGCATCGACTTCCCGTCGTACTCAGGCAAGGAGCTCGTCGAAATCGCCACACGTATGGCCGAGAAACGTGATTCACGGTTCGAGGCGGCCGCCCACGACGACATGGAGCACCTGTTCGAGCACCTGGCCGCATCGACGACCCCCGATGGGAACGGCGTGGACCGGCGCAGCCTGGACATTGCGGGTAACGGGCGTTTCGTCCGGAACCTCGTCGAGCGCTCCGAGGAAGAACGCGAATACCGCCTCGATCACTCCGACGCGGACGACTTCACCGACGACGAGCTGATGACGATCACCTCCTCCGACGTTCGTAACTCCGCCATCCCGCTGCTGCGCGGCCTCGGCGTCCCGGTGCCCGAATGAGCGGCCCGGACGGCGAACGACGATCGTTCACGTCACGCACACCCGCCAACGAGAACCCGGAGCGGGTCACCTATCGGCGTGGGTTCGTCACGCGCCACCAGGTCACCGGATGGCGATTTGTCATGCGCCGCATCGCTTCCGGTGTCGCACTGCACGACACCAGGATGCTGGTCGACCCGCTGCGCACGCAGTCGCGTGCCGTGTTGGTCGGTGCGATGGTCCTCGTGACGGGCCTCATCGGGTGCTTCCTGTTCTCGTTGATCCGCCCTTCAGGTGACGCGGGAACCGATTCCGTTCTCGCCGATCGCGATACGGCGGCTCTGTACGTCCGGCTGGGCGACCGGCTTCATCCGGTGTTGAACCTGACTTCGGCGCGACTGATCACGGGGCGTCCCGACAACCCCGCGATGGTGAAGAGCAGTGAGCTCGACCAGTTTCCGCGGGGCAACATGCTCGGCATCCCCGGTGCCCCGGAACGCATGGTGGCCAACCCGACTCGCGACGCGTACTGGACGGTGTGCGACGCCGCGACGGGCAGCGTCACCGGTGTCACCGTCATCGCGGGCAAGCCCGCCGAAGGCGGCGAACGCGCGGCCGCACTGCCTGCCGGTCACGCGGTCCTCGCCGAGAACGAGGGCCGGACGTGGCTGCTGTGGAACGGAAGGCGCAGCCCCATCGATCTCGCCGACCGCGCCGTCACCGGCGGCGTGGGCATCGGCGTGGACATCGCTGCGCCACAGCCGATTGCGTCGGGTCTGTTCAACGCGATCCCGGAGTCGCCGCCGCTCGTCGCGCCGGCGATCATCGGGGCCGGCCTGCCCTCGGACATCGGCCTGCCTGAGCCGTTCCCCGTCGGGGCGGTCGTCGTCGCCTATGACACTGGTGGGTCGGCCGACACCCCGCGCTACTACGTCGTGCACATGGAAGGCCTGCAGCCGGTCTCGCCGGTCGTCGCGGCCATCCTGCGCAACACGAACTCCTGGGGACTGGCGCAGCCGCCCCGTCTGGACGCCGACGTCGTCGCCCGCGTCCCCGAAGCCGGCGGCGTCGACGTCAACGCCTACCCGGCAGAGCGGGTCACGCTGGTCGACACCGCCATCGATCCGGTGACCTGCGCTGCCTGGGCGGAACCCGAAGGCGCGCAGACCAGTTCGCTGACGTTGCTCTCCGGCGCCGCGCTGCCGCTGTCCGAGGATCAGCGCACGGTCTCTCTGGTGAGCTCGGGTGCCCCCGGAGGCCCCGCCAACCAGGTGGCGCTCCCACCGGGCACCGGCTACGTCGTCGACAGCGCGGGTTCGCTGTTCTGGGTGAGCGATATCGGCGTGCGCTACGGGATCGAATCCGGCGACGACGACACCGCGGAAGCACTCGGCCTCACCACCGCACCGTTGCCGATCCCTCCGGCGGTGCTGTCCCAATTCGCCGCGGGCCCGACGCTGTCACGCACCGATGCGTTGCTGGCCCATGACACGCTGGCTCCCAACCCGGCGCCGGCCCGGGTGGAGCAGGCCACTCTTTTGGAGAACCCATGAGCAGGCTGATCTTCGAACATCGCAAGCGGGTCCCCGCGCCGGGTGTTCGCAAGGGCACCATCACCATCGAACCGCCCCCCGAACTACCACGGGTCGTCCCGCCCTCGCTGCTGCGCCGGGCGCTTCCGTACCTGATCGTCATCCTGATCGTCGGGATGATCGTGGCGCTGGTGGCGACCGGGCTGCGGCTGATCTCGCCGACCACATTGTTCTTCCCGTTCGTGTTGCTGCTGGCCGCCACTGCGCTGTATCGCGGCACAGACAACAAGATGCGAACCGAGGAGGTCGACGCCGAGCGTGCCGACTACCTGCGTTACCTGTCGGTGGTCCGCGACAACGTGCGAGCGCACGCCGACGAACAGCGCGCAGGACTCGACTGGTCTCATCCGGAACCGGCTGCGCTGGTGAGCATCCCGGGCACCCGTAGGCAGTGGGAGCGAGATCCGCACGACTCGGACTTCCTGGTGCTCCGAGCGGGATTGCACGATCAGGCACTCGACGCCACGCTGCGGGTGAAGGACACCGCCGACGAGATCGATCTGGAGCCCGTGTCGCATACGACGCTACGTGGCTTGCTGGAGACCCAGCGCACGCTGCACGACGCCCCGACCGGCATCGATCTGACCAAGGTGTCGCGGGTGACGCTGATCGGAGACGACGGCGCGGTGACGGGAGCGCTGCGGGCGTGGATCGCGCAGGCGATGACCTGGCACGACCCATCGGTACTCGGGATCGCCTACGCCGGAACCGGTTTGGAGAGCAGCTCCTGGTCGTGGCTCAAATGGCTGCCACACGTCGACGTGCCGGGTCGCGTCGACGGCGTCGGTCCGGCCCGCTATCTGGCCACCGATGCCGCGGACCTGCGCCGACTGCTGGCGCCTGCGCTCGCCGAGCGCGGGGCGTTCACGGGTGATGCGACAGGCAGCACGAAGCACCTGCTCGTCGTCCTCGACGACCCCGACGCCGATCCGGCCGATATCGTCGGCCGCGGCCTTGCCGGCGTGACGGTCATCCATCGGTCGGTCAAAGAACCTCATCGCGAACAGTATTCGGATCCGGAGCGGCCGATCTTGCACATCGCCGCGGGCCGCATCGAACGCTGGCAGAACGGCGCCTGGGCCCCGTACATCGACACGGCCGACCGGCTCGGCTCCGCCGACGCCCGCAACATCGCGCGGCGGCTGTCCCGGTGGGATTCCAATCCGAGTCACGGCCGGTCCGCAACGACAAGCGGTGCGACGTTCACAACGCTGCTCGGCATTCCCGATGCCTCCGCACTCGACGTCGCCGCCCTGTGGGCGCCGCGCAACCGCGACGACGAACTGCGGGTGCCCATCGGGGTGACCTCCACCGGTGAGCCGTTGATCTTCGACCTCAAGGACGAGGCGGAAGGCGGCATGGGTCCGCACGGCCTGATGATCGGCATGACGGGCTCGGGTAAGTCCCAGACGCTGATGTCGATCCTGTTGTCACTGTTGACAACGCATTCCGCCGATCGCCTGATCGTCATCTACGCCGACTTCAAGGGCGAGGCTGGCGCCGACATCTTCCGCAACTTCCCGCAGGTCGTGGCCGTGATCTCGAACATGGCCGAAAAGCGCTCGCTGGCCGACAGATTCGCCGACACGCTGCGGGGAGAGGTGGCCCGCCGCGAACAGCTGCTCAAGGAAGCCGGCCGCCGCGTTCAGGGCAGCGCGTTCAACTCGGTCACCGAGTATGAGAACGCGATCGGTGAAGGTCACGATCTGCCGCCCATCCCGACGCTGCTCGTCGTCGCCGACGAGTTCACACTGATGCTGGCCGACCATCCCGAGTACGCCGACCTCTTCGACTACGTGGCGCGCAAGGGCAGGTCCTTCCGGATCCACATCCTGTTCGCATCCCAGACGCTGGACGTGGGACGTATCAAGGACATCGACAAGAACACGTCCTACCGGGTGGGCCTGAAAGTGGCCAGCCCCAGTGTGTCTCGGCAGATCATCGGGGTCGAGGATGCGTACCACATCGAGTCCGGCCGCGAACACAAGGGCGTCGGATTCCTGGTGCCCGCGCCGGGTGCACTGCCGATTAAGTTCCGCAGCACCTACGTCGACGGAATCTACGAGCCGCCCCGCGTCGACAGATCCATTGTCGTGCACGCGATTCCCAAGCCACAGCTGTTCAGCGCGGGCTGGGTCGATCCCGAACCCGACACCGTGATCGTCGACGACGGAGCCGACGTCGAGGTGCACGCGCCGCGCAAGCTGATCGCGACGATCGGCGACCAGCTGGCCCATTACGGACCGAGTGCGCCGACGCTGTGGTTGCCCCCGCTCGACGAGCCGATTCCGCTGCGCAACCTGCTCGAGCGCGCCGGTGTCGGCCCACGGCAGTGGCGCTGGCCGCTGGGTGAGATCGACAAGCCCTTCGACATGCGCCGCGACCCGCTGGTGTTCGACGCGACGTCAGCGGCCGCCAACATGGTCATCCATGGAGGACCGAAGTCCGGAAAGTCCACGGCACTACAAACTTTCGTGCTGTCCGCGGCGTCTCTGCACGCACCGGGCGACGTCACGTTCTACTGCCTGGACTACGGCGGCGGTCAACTGCGCGCCCTCGACGATCTCGCACATGTCGGTAGCGTGGCATCGCCGCTGGAACCGGAACGGATCCGGCGCACCTTCGGCGAGCTCGAGCAGCTGCTCCGGGCCCGCCAACAGCAAGGTGCCGCGGGCAACGGCGGGTACCGGGACGGCTACGGCGAGGTGTTCCTGATCCTCGACAACCTGTATGCCTTCAGCCGCGACAGCACGGACACGTTCAACACCCGGAATCCGCTGCTGGCCAAGGTGACGGAGCTCGTCAACACCGGCATGTCCTACGGAATCCACGTTGTCATCACGACGCCGAACTGGCTCGAAGTGCCGTTGGCGATGCGCGACGGCCTCGGCCTTCGGCTTGAACTGCGGCTGCACGACGCCCACGACAGCAATGTGCGCGTCACGGGAGCGCTCCGCAGGCCCGCCGAGTCGGTGCCCGCGGATCAGCCCGGGCGCGGCCTCACGATGGCCGCCGAGCACTTCCTGTTCGCCCGTCCCGCACTGGAATCCATCCAGGCGATCAACGCCCGCTACCCGGGGCAGTCCGCACCGCCGGTGCGACTGCTGCCGACCAGCCTGTCGCCGAGTTCGTTCGGCTCGCTGTACCCGGCTCCGGAGCGGGTCGTCATCGGTCAGCGCGAAGAGGACCTGGCTGCCGTCAGCGTCGATTTCGCCGACAACCCGCTGATGATGGTGTTCGGCGACACGAGGACCGGCAAGACGACGTTGCTGCGCCACGTGATCCGCACGATCCGCGAGAACTCCCGGCCCGACCAGGTCGCGTTCACCGTGATCGACAGGCGCCTGCAACTCGTCGACGAGCCGATCTTCCCGGACAACGAGTACACGCCGAACGTCGACCGGATCCTGCCGGCGATGCTCGGTCTGTCTGCGCTGCTGGAGAAGCGCCGCCCGCCGGCCGGTTTGAGCCCGCAAGAGCTCAGCGGGTGGGACTTCCGGGTCGGCGCCAACGGGTCGGGCAGCCACCTGCACTACCTGATCGTCGACGACGTCGACCAGATTCCCGACGGCCCCGCGATGAGCGGACCGTTCGCCGGTCAACGGCCGTGGACGTCGCTGATCGGGTTGCTGGCGCAGGCGTCCGAACTGGGCCTGCGGGTGATCGTCACGGCGCGTGCGGCCGGATCCGCGCACGCGGTGATGACGGCGCCGCTGTTGCGTCGTCTCAACGACCTGCAGGCGACCACGCTTCTGCTCTCGGGAAATCCTCAGGACAGCGGCAAGATTCGCGGTCACCGGTTCAGCAGGCTGCCCGCGGGCCGCGCGATGTTGCTCGACGACAGGGACATCCCGACCTTCGTTCAGCTCGTCAATCCCCTCGCCGACGGCGCGGTGGCATCGTCCGGACACAGCGGAAAGGAATACAGCTGATGACCCTGCGAGTAGTTCCGGAAGGGCTGACGGCGGCCAGCGCCGCGGTCGAGGCGCTGACCGCGAAGATGGCGTCCGCGCATGCCGCCGCCGCCCCGCTGGTGACGGCGGTGCTGCCGCCCGCGGTCGACGCGGTATCTCTGCAGACCGCAACAGGATTCAGCGCACACGGCGCGGAGCACCAGGCGCTCGCAGCCCAGGGTATCGAGGAACTGGGTCGCTCCGGTGTCGGCGTCGGCGAATCGGCGGCGAGCTACGCCAGCGGTGACGCGATGGCCGCCTCGACCTACATGATCGCCCGGGGCGTCTGAGATGACAGCCCCGGTCTGGATGGCGCTGCCGCCCGAGGTGCACTCGGCGTCGATCAGCGGCGGCCCAGGTCCGGGGTCACTGCTTGCCGCGGCAGGCGCGTGGCAGGGTCTGAGCACCGAATATGCCTCTGCTGCAGCTGAACTGACCACTATCCTCGCGGGGGTGCAGGCCGGTTCCTGGGAGGGGCCGAGTGCCGAACAGTACGTCGCCGCGCATGCGCCGTACCTGGCGTGGCTGGCACAGCAGAGCGCCAACAGCGCCGCGGCGGCGGTACAGCACGAGACCGCGGCGGCCGCGTATTCGACGGCGCTGGCGACCATCCCGACACTTCCGGAACTCGCCCTCAACCACACCACGCACGCCGTTCTGGTCGGGACGAACTTCCTGGGCATCAACACGATTCCGATCGCGTTGAACGAAGCCGACTACGCGCGGATGTGGATCCAGGCGGCCACGGCCATGGCGACCTATCAGGCCGTGTCCGGTGCCGCGCTCGCCGCGACACCGGCGTCGTCCCCCGCGCCGTTCCTGCTCACCCCGGGAGTCGGCGAAGCAGGCCGGGTGGCCGCGGATGTCTCGGCCCTCGCGGCACAGCCCCTCGCGGCCGATGCCGGTGCGGCGTTCAGTGTCACAGGGATCATCGAGGACCTGCTGCGGTTCTACTGGGAGATCCTCCGGTTCCTCTTCGAACCGATCATCAGGTTCTTGATGGACCCCATCGGCAACACGATCCAGCTGATCACCGACTTCCTCACGAATCCCCTGCAGGCACTCATCACGTGGGGCCCGTTCCTGTTCGCAGTCGTCTACCAGGTGGTCTCCTGGGTCGGCGCGTCGATCCTGTACCCGTCGCTGCTTCTCCTGCCGTTGCTGATCACGACACTCGCGATCGTGTCGGGATTCCTGGAACGACTTCTCGAACTGTTCAACCTGCCGCCCGCACAGGCTCCCGCGGAGGCACCGGCCCCCGAGCAGGCCGCACCCGCGCGCTCGGACCAGGCGAACCCGCCGCCGGTGATGTCGACACCTCCGGCACCGAGCAGCGCCCCGGTGTCCCCGAGCACCGTGAGCGCGGGCTCGGCGCCCGCACCGGGCGCCCCGGCCAGCGCGGCCGCACCCTTCGTGCCCTACGTCATCGCGGGCCGAGACCCCGGTGAGGGTTTCTCCCCGACGGTGCGCGATACGACGGGCGCCAAGGCGCCGGCCGCCACCATTCCGGCGGCCGCTGCCGGCGTGGCGGCTTCGGCGGCGGAACGGCGCAAGCGCCGCCGCAAGCAGAAGGAAGACATCAAGGGCCGCGGCTACGCGGACGCCTACATGGACTACGAAGACGAACCGGAGGCGGAGCCGCCGTCCCGGCCGGAGCCACGGGTCACGGCGTCCGCGCGTGGCGCCGGGCCGATGGGATTCTCGGGCACCGTCTCGAAGGACACCGAAGCCGCCGGCGGCCTCACGACGCTGGCCGGCGGTGCATTCGGAGGTGGACCCAAGGAGCCGATGCTGCCGGGCTCGTGGGGCGCAGAAGAGCAAGAAGAAGAAAACCACCACAACAGAGAGGAAAACCCATGAGCCTCTTGGATGCTCATATCCCGCAGATGCTTGCCTCGGAGGCTGCGTTCGGCGCCAAGGCGGCGCTGATGCGCAGCACCATCGCCCAGGCCGAGCAGGCCGCGCAGTCCGCCCAGGCCTTCCACATGGGTGAATCGGCCGGTGCGTTCCAGGCCGCGCATGCCCGCTTCGTGGAGCTCTCGGCGAAGATCAACGCGCTACTGGACGTCGCGCAGGCCAACGTCGGTGACGCGGCGGGGTCCTACATCGCCGAGGACTCCGCAGCCGCCAGCACCTACCCCGTCGTCTGATCGGAGCAACTCCTATGTCGCAGATCATGTTCAACTACCCGGCCATGCTCAACCACGCGGGTGAAATGGCTTCTTACGCAGGCGCATTGCAGGCCATCGGTGCCGACATCGCCGCAGAGCAGGCCGCACTGCAGGGTGCCTGGCAGGGTGACACCGGCATGACCTACCAGGCGTGGCAGGCGCAGTGGAACACCAGCCTCGAAGAGCTGGTGCGGGCCTACCGGGCGATGGCCAGCACGCACGAGATGAACACCACGTCGATGGCTGCGCGTGATCAGGCCGAAGGCGCCAAGTGGGGCTGATCGGTACCGGTGCGCGCTAACGCCGTCGAGCTGCACGCCGACGCCGCCTGGTTTCTCGCCGACATC
Source organism: Mycobacterium sp. 236(2023) (assembly GCF_029623955.1). Taxonomy (GTDB): domain Bacteria; phylum Actinomycetota; class Actinomycetes; order Mycobacteriales; family Mycobacteriaceae; genus Mycobacterium. Next base: position 232,281 of record NZ_JARSBP010000001.1, read on the forward strand.
CTCGGAGCGGGGTCCTACCCGTGGGTGCTGGCGATCACGCCTGCCTACAGCGACCTCTCGCAGCGGGAGTCATTCGAGCGGGAACAGACTGGGCGGTTGACGCGGGCAGGTGTCATCTCCGCCGATCGGGTTGTCGAACCCGGGGTGGCCCAATGGATCCGGCGGGTGTGCCGGCCCACGCAGTGGTTGGAGCTCAGATTCGTGGGCACCGGGGGCGCGATGATGCGCGGCATCATCGCGCGCGATGGCGCGGGCACCGTCGTGGCACTGCGCAGCGGGGGACTCGTCACGTTCACCGAGATGGACATCGACCACCCGCAGGCGTTGGTCCCCGCAGTGACGATCGGGCTGTCCGGGCGGGCGCCGGCGCGATTCGAGGAGTTCTCGTTACCCGCCCGCGTCGGCGCGAAGGCCGACGAACAGATCCGCAACGGCGCGGCGATCAGTGACCTGCTCGACTACCTCGGTGTCCCTGCGAGCGCGCGCCCTGTGGTGGTGGCCGCGTTCGAGCAGAACCGGACGTACGTCGAGATCGTGGCCGTTCAGCATCGCGACGGACACCGGGTCAGCACCGATGTCGGTGTCAGCGTCGTCGACACCGAACGCGGCCGCGTCCTGGTCAGCCCTTCGAAAGCGTTTGACGGAGAGTGGATTTCGACCTTCACGCCGGGGCATCCCCTGGCCATCGCCGCGGCGGTCGAACGTCTGACCGCGGCCCTTCCCGACGGACCCTGGTTCCCTGACCACGCCGTCACCAGAGACTTCGACGAACGCACGGCCGAGAGAGAAGAAGAACGATGCAAGAGTCTGCTTTGAGCACCAACAACGCTTCGGGGGCGGTGATGCCGATCGTCCGGGTCGCTGTCCTCACCGCAACGGAGACCGACGGCGAACCGGATGGCAGCGGCCGGCTCACCGAGATCGCGCTGCCGGCGCAGCTTCCGCTGCGCGAGATCATCCCTGCGGTCCAGCGCATCGTCGCCCCGTCGGACGACGGCGTGGGCGCCGCGCAACTGTTGAGCCTTGCACCGATCGGCGGTGCGGCCTTCAGCCTCGACGCCACCCTCACGACAGTGGGTGTGGTCGACGGTGATCTGCTTGCACTGCAACCGGTGCCGGCGGGACCGCCCGCGCCGCGCATCGTCGAAGACATCGCCGACGCTGCGATGATCTTCTCGGCGGCACGTGAACGGCCATGGGGGACAGCGCAGATTCAGCGCGGCGCCACTCTTGCCGTCATCGGCCTGATCCTCGTCGCGGCAGTGCTTGCTGTCGCCCATCGACTCGTCACCGGTTCGGTGATCGGTCTGTTCGCCGTCAGTGGTGTTGCCATCGCCTCGGTGCTCGGCGCGCTGTTGGCCAGAGCGGGCTCACCGCGGCTGGCTACCGCGTTGGCCGCTGCCGCGTTGCCCTCCGTCGCAGCCGCTTTCGCGCTCTCGGTGCCCGGCGACTTCGGCCCGTCGAGCGTCCTGCTCGGGGCCGCGGGCGTCGCGGCGTGGTCGGTCATCAGCATCACCGTCGGTGAACGTGCCGTCGCGCTGTTCACCGCGGCAGCGACCATCGCAATCGGCGTCCTCCTGGCCGCTGCTGCGGCGACCGTGTGGACGCTGACGCCCGTGAGCATCGGGTGCGCGTTGATCCTCGTGGCACTGCTCATCACCGTGCAGGCGGCGCAACTGTCGGCGATGTGTGCGCGCCTTCCTGTTCCGGTGATTCCCGCCCCCGGCGATCCGGCGCCGTCGGCACCGTCGCTGCGGGTTCTCGAGGACCTGCCCCGGCGGATCCGCGCCGGCGACTCGCATCAGACCGGCTTCATCGCCGCGGGCGTGGTGCTGGCCGTCGCTGGTTCGGTGGTCCTCCTGTGGCCTGTCGTCACCGGAGAGGGTGGGGTATCCCCGTGGGCGTGGTATCTGGTTGCCGCTACGGCGATCGCGGCGGCGCTACGTGCCCGCGTGTGGGATTCCGCCGTATGCAAGGCCTGGCTGCTCGGCCACTCCTATCTGGTCACCGCGGTGGTGCTCGGGCTGTTCGCCGTCGCCGGGCAATACCACGCCGCGTGGTGGACGTTGGGTGTGCTGGCGGTGATGGTGCTGGCATGGGCGGTCGTGGCGCTGAATCCGCAGATCGCACAGCCGGATACGTATTCGCTGCCGATGCGGCGCATGTTCGGGTTCGTCGGCACGGCGCTCGACGCTTCGGTGATCCCGGTGATGGCCTACCTGGTCGGCTTGTTCGCCTGGGTTCTGAACGGGTTCTGACGGATGAACATTCGCTCCGCAGCCGCCATCGTGGCGGTGGCCGGCACAGTCTTCGCGGTCAGCGGGCCGTCGGCCGGAGCGGTGACCCCACCGGAGGTGGACTCGGCGGTCACACCGCCGAGTGGTAGTGCCGGGCCTGTCGAGCCGATGGCACAGCGCAATCCGTGCGTCACCAGCGGTGTCGTCCCCGGTTCCGATCCCGCCGCGGTCAACCCGAACCAGCTGTCGCTCAACCTGTCCGAAGCGTGGACGCACAGCAGGGGAGAGGGTCAGATCGTCGCGGTGATCGACACCGGGGTGACGCGAGGTCCGCGGCTGCCCAATGTCGATCCCGGTGGTGACTTCGTCGCCTCCGGCGACGGCCTGACCGACTGCGACGGACACGGCACTCTGGTCGCCGGCCTGATCGCGGGCCAGACCGGCCCCGACGGCTTCTCGGGAGTCGCGCCCGCAGCGAGGATCCTGGCGATCCGGCAGACCTCGCCGCGGTACTCGCCGAGTGACTCTGGTGAGGATCCGGCGCTGACCCGCGCGACGATCGACACCCAGACCCTGGCGCGCGCCGTCGTGCGTGCCGCGGACATGGGTGCCCGGGTCATCACCATCTCGTCGGTGACCTGTATCCCCGTCGGCATGGCCGTCGACCAGAGCGAGCTCGGGGCGGCGTTGCGCTACGCCGCGGTCGAGAAGGACGTCGTGATCGTCGCCGCCGCAGGCGATATGGGAGCGGGCTGCGCCGCCAACCCGCTCACCGACCCCGCGCTGCCGTCCGATCCGCGCAACTGGTCCGGTGTCGGCTCGCTGTCGATCCCGGCGTGGTGGCAGCAGTACGTGCTGTCCGTCGGGTCGGTGGGCGCCGACGGAGCGCCCTCTCCGTACACGATGCCGGGACCGTGGGTCGGCATCGCCGCACCCGGCGAGCGCATCACGTCGCTGAGCAATGACGAGGCCGGCGGCCTGGCCAACGGCATGCTCACCACCGACCAGCAGATGGACCCCGTCAGCGGAACGGGATATGCGACCGCCTATGTGTCAGGTGTTGCGGCGTTGGTACGCAGCAGGTTTCCCGAGATGACTGCGCAAGACGTGGTCAGCAGGCTGACCGCGACAGCTCACGCGGCCGCACGCTCCCCGTCGAATCTGGTCGGTGCCGGCGGTATCGACCCGGTGGCCGCACTGACCTGGGACGTGTCTCTCGACTCCGATGTCGACCCCGCCGCCGTGCGGGAGGTCGCCGCGCCGCCCGCACCTGAACCGAAGGACCCGCTGCCCCGCGTGGTGGCGTTCGCCGGGGTAGGCGTGCTGGCGCTCTTGGTGCTCGCTGCGTTCGTGGTGAGCGCGAAACGGCCGCGCACGCAAGGAGCAATTCAACGAAAGGACTCCCCGTCATGATCGTCCGGCTCACTCTGGCCGCACTGTTCGTCGTGCCCGCGGCGATGGCGTACCCGTGGCAGTCCACCTCCGATCGCTGGCTGCTCGGTGTCGCGATCGCGGCCGTGGTGATTCTCTTCGCTTGGTGGCGTGGACTTTTCGTGACGACGATGATCGCGCGACGAATCGCGATCCTCACCGGCCGCAGCGGTGCCGACGCCCGGCCGGGCGAATACGCGACGGTGGCGTTGCGCATCGAAGCACAGGACGCCGCGGAACTGCCGCTGTCGCTGGCCGCGAGCTACCTGGACCGCTACGGGATCAGCTTCGACAAGGTCCGGCTGATCAGCCGCGACAACGGAACCGGTCGGTCGACGTGGATCGCGTTGACCCTGGGTGCGGCCGACAACGTCGGGGCACTGACCGCGCGATCGTCTCAGATCCCGTTGCAGGACACCGCGGATCTGACCGCGCGGCGTCTCGCCGACCACCTCCGCGAACTCGGCTGGGAGGTCTCGGTCGATGAGGCTCCCCGGGGTGTGGTCACAGATCAGGCGAAGGAGACGTGGCGTGGCCTCAAAGTCGGTGAAGGCCACCTCGCCGCCTACCGGGTGCGGTGCGACGAGCGACTGGCCGAAACCCTCGACGCGGTGCGCGCATCCGGTGCCGCGGTGATCTGGACCGCGGTCGAATTCACCGGGAGCAAAACGCAACCCGCCCTCGCGGCGGCCTGTGCGCTGCACGCCGGCGAGAAGCCGGGGGCGCGGGCGCCGCTGCCCGGTCTGACACCGGAGCGGGGACGGCACCGGGCGGCGCTCGCCGCGCTCGAGCCGGCGTCGGATCTCCGATTGCCCGCCGCGCCGGTCCCGGTCCGCGCGGAGCTGCTCGCGCAGCTGCGCTGGCCTGCCGGAGCCGTGCTCAGTCGAACATGAACGGCGCGAGGAACCGCGTCATGCGCCGCAGATAGTCCGGCTGGCTGACATGCAGGATGTGATTGCCGGGGAACCAGTGGAAGGCGCAGTGATCCCAGTGTTTCCAGAGGATCTCGGCCTGTTCAGGGGGCGCGAGTCGATCGCCGAGGCCCGCGATGATCAGGCGCCGTTCCTTGGCCGGTAGCGGGCGGTAGTTCAGCGGTGACGAGTACATCGTCGCGGTATCGGAGAGCGTGCTGTCGGTCCCGGCGATCCACTCACGCAGCGCGACAACCTTATTCGCCGGGAACCATTCGTCGACGGTCCGGTCGGGGGTCACGACGGGCACGTTGGGGATGACGGCCTGGATCCTGTCGTCGACGCTCGCGATGAGCGCCGAGGTGTACCCACCCAGCGACATGCCGGTCAGCGCGATCCGGTCCACCCCGGTGAACTCCAGATAGTCCAGCAGAGAACGGAAGTCGTGCACGGCCTGAGCCATCGCCTCGGCGAACCCGGCCATCCCGTGCGCGAAGTATCCGTGCCCGCTGAACGGTGAGCCTTTCTCGGCGCGGCGGCCGTGGAACGGCAGCGTGTACAGCATGACGTCGTAGCCGCAGCGGTAGAACCACGGCAGCGAGAAGAACAGGCCGTTGAACAGATATGCCGAACCCATGAATCCGTGGATCAGGCACAGCGTGGGCCGGGGTCCATCACCATGGCGCCAGTGCTGAGCATGCACCACGTTGTTGCGCTCGAAGCTCGAGCACTGGTCGCGCAGCGCAGGGTTGACGGCTTGAAAGCTGCTCTGGAAGCGGATGTTGCTTACGTTGCCGTGCGCCACCCACTCGGCGATCGGATTGGCCGGACGCGACGACACCCGTGGTGGCGACGTCGGTGCGGGGAAGGACAGCTCGGGATTCTTCGCCGCGGCCAAGTCGGCGTAGAACCGCAGATGCTTCTGCTCGGCGACCGCCTCGGACCGTCGCAGGGCGCCGGCGACCGACGGCACCATCGTGGCGCTCAGGAGCGACGCGATGGACGTGCGGAGAGCCAGGTCGGCGATGGCCGAGGAATCGACGATCAACCGTTGCCGCAAGGTCAGATCGACCCGGCGGGGCAATCCGCGGGCGGTCGCGTCGGCGCCCGGGACGTCCGGGACCGGGATGGGCAATTCTTCGACGGGCACACCTTCGGGCTCCACGTCTCGCATGCTAACGCGGGGGTGTTCGCCAGGCCCGCTCCCGGAGCAGTCGCAACCCGTTGAGCCCCACCAGGATGGTCGAACCCTCGTGCCCCGCGACGCCGAGCGGGAGCGGCAGGTGGCCGACGAGATCCCACGTGACGAGCACGACGATGAATGTTGCGGCGATGACGAGATTGGCGACGACCACCCGGCGGGCGCGCCGGGCGAGCGCGACGACGGCGGGCAACGCAGCCAGGTCGTCCCGGGTGATGACCGCGTCCGCCGTGTCGAGCGCCAGGTCGGCGCCGGTACGGCCCATGGCGACCGAGACGTGCGCGGCTGCCATCGCGGGGGCGTCGTTGACGCCGTCGCCGACGAACATCACCCGGGCGCCGTCGGCCTCCAGAGCCCGCACCGCGGCGACCTTGTCCTCGGGGAGCAGGCCGGCGCGGACGTCACCGATCTGCAACTCGCGGGCGAGCTGCTCCGCCGCCCGCGGGTTGTCCCCGGTGAGCAGCACGGGGGCGGCTCCGGTGAGATCGGTCAGGCCCGCGACCGCGTGCGCCACCCCGGTCCGGGGGCGGTCCGTCAGACCCAGCATGCCGACCGTCTGCCCGTTGACCCGAACGACGACGGCGGTGCCGCCACGACGCTCGATCGCGACGACGCCGTCGCGGTCGTCGTGCCGGTCGAGCAGCGCGGGGCTGCCGATGTCGATGCGATCGCCGCCGACGTGAGCGGTGACGCCCAGTCCCGGGGTCGACGAGAAACCGGTGACGGCGGGCATTGTCACCCCGCGGTCGCGGGCGGCCGCCACGATCGCGCGGGCCAGCGGATGTTCGGACGGACTCTCCGCGGCGGCGGCCATCGACAGCAGCGTCGCCTCGGATCCGCCCGACATGGGCCGGATTTCGGTGACGCGGGGCGCCCCTTCGGTCAGCGTGCCCGTTTTGTCGATCGCGACCCGGCTTGCGGTGGAGAGCTTTTCGAGGACGACTGCAGATTTGACCAGTACGCCGTGGCGGCCGGCGTTGGCGATGGCGGCCAGCAGCGGCGGCATCGTCGACAGCACCAGCGCACACGGCGACGCCACGATCATGAACGTCATCGCCCGCAGCAGCGACGACTGCAGGGTCTCCCCGAGGAGTAGCGGCACGACGAACAGTGCGACGGTGGCGATGACCATGCCCACCGAGTACCGCTGCTCGACCTTCTCGATGAACAGGTGGGTCTGAGCCTTGCTGGCACCGGCTTCGGTGACCATCGCCGAGATCCGGGCGATGACGGTGTCCGCCGCAGGGCTGGTCACCTGAATACGAAGGGTGCCCGTGCCATTGACGGTTCCTGCGAACACCTCGTCCCCGACGCTCTTGGCGGCGGGCAGCGGCTCGCCGGTGATGGACGCCTGATCCACGTCGCTCGCCCCGTCGACGACGATGCCGTCGCCGCCGATCCGCTCACCGGGCCGGATCACGAGCACGTCGCCGACGTCGAGGGAGGCGCTGTCGACAACCTCCTCGGCGCCGGCTGCCGTCAGCCGCGTGGCGGTGGGCGGTGCCAGGTCGAACAGCCCGCGCACGGAGTCCTCGGTGCGCTTGGTTGCAACAGCCTCCAGAGCCCCCGACGTGGCGAAGATGACGATGAGCAGTGCGCCGTCGAAGATTTGACCGATTGCGGCGGCCCCGATGGCCGCGGCCACCATCAGCAGGTCGACGTCGAGAGTTCTGTGGCGTAGCGCCTGCAGCCCGGAGAGTCCGGGCTCCCATCCACCGCTGACGTAGCAGGCCAGGTAGAGCGTCCAGAACAGCCAGTGGGGGAGCCCGGCAAGTTGCGCGGCCCCGCCGAGCGCGAAGAAGACAAGTGCGCCCAGCGCCCACTGGACTTCGCGCAGCGACCACGCACTCGTCCTGGCAGGAGTGGGCGTGGACGCTGGCGGCGACGGATGGACGGTCGGCGCGTGGGCGGAGCACGTCATGCCGCCACCTTATCTGCTTGATCGCGCATATTCGCAAGTGCATGCTCAGCTACACACCTGACCAGCAAAGTCGGGCGTATGCTGACCGCGTGCACGAGTCCATCCCCGGCTTCGCGATGCCCAACGAGGAACAGGTGAGCCGAGCCGCCGAGGCGTTCCGGATGCTCAGCGACCCGACGCGGATCAAAGTGCTGTGGGCGCTGTTGCAGGGCGAGACGTCGGTCGCGTGCCTGGCCGAACTCGCCGAGGTGGCCCCGGCAGTCGTGAGCCAGCATCTGGCGAAGCTGCGCCTCGCCGGGCTGGTGAAGGGCCGCCGCGAAGGCACCTTCGTCTACTACTCGGCCGCCGACGACGACGTGCTCCGCATCCTCAGCCAGGCCCTGTTCGGCACCGCCGACACTCCCAACGAGGCTGCCAAGGCGCGGTGACACACTGGCGTCATGTGGAATCCGGACGTCTACCTCACCTACGCAGACCACCGCGGCCGGCCCTACTACGACCTGCTGTCGCGAGTCGGCGCCCGTGAGCCACGGCGCATCGTCGACCTCGGCTGCGGTCCCGGCAACCTCACCGCGACACTGAACGTCCGCTGGCCCGGTGCCGTGATCGAGGCGTGGGACTCGTCGTCGGAGATGGTGGCGGCCGCTCAGGAGCGTGGATTGGATGCGCGGGTGGGTGATGTCAGGGACTGGACCCCCGCACCCCACACTGACGTGCTGGTGAGCAACGCGACGTTGCACTGGGTGCCCGAGCATGCCGAGCTGTTGGTCCGCTGGGTGGATCAGCTCGCCGCCGGGTCGTGGATCGCCTTTCAGGTTCCTGGCAACTTCGACGCTCCGTCGCACCAGGCCGTGCGCGACCTGGTGCTGAGTCCGAAATGGTCAGAACTGTTGCGCGACTACCCTTTTGAGAAGGCCGAGGTGACGCGTCCCGCGGTCGGTTACGCCGAGCTCATGACCGACGCGGGGTGCACCGTGGACGCGTGGGAGACCACCTATGTGCACGAGCTCACCGGTGTCAACCCGGTGCTGGAATGGATCCACGGCACGGCGCTGCGGCCGGTGCGGGCAGGCCTGTCCGAAGCGCAGTGGGACGAGTTCAAAGCTGAGCTGATCCCCGTGCTCGACGCGGCCTACCCCGTGCGTGCCGACGGCATCACGTTCTTCCCGTTCCGCCGGATCTTCGTGGTGGCACAGGTGAAGTGAGGGCTACCGCCGGTCGTTGAGCAGGTCGAGAACCTGTTTGACGAGTTGGTCGATGTCGGCGCCGGTGGTGTCGAGGATCAGATCGGGATTCTCCGGCGGCTCGTACGGTGCGTCCACTCCCGTCAGGCCCTTGAGCTCCCCGGCCCGCGCGCGGGCGTACAGACCTTTGGGGTCCCGTTTCTCGCACTCCTCCACCGATGTCGCGATGTAGACCTCGATGAACGGTAGCTTCGCGGCGTCGTTGAGCGCGCGGGCAATCTCCCGATCGGACTTCAGCGGCGACACCAGCGAGGCCAGCGCGACTACCCCGGCGTCGGCGAACAACCGCGTGAGATGCCCGACCCTGCGGATGTTCTCGGCACGGTCACCCGCCGAGAAACCCAGATCATCGGACAAGCCATGGCGGATGTTGTCGCCGTCGATGAGGTAGGCGACCTGGCCGGAGTCGACCAGCGCCCGTTCGACAGCTACGGCGACGGTCGACTTGCCCGACGCCGGAAGTCCCGTGAACCAGATCGTCGCGCCGCGCTGTCCTGTGGCTGCCCTCCGGTAGTCGCGCTCCAGAGATGAAGGGTGCCAGCGGATGTCGTTGCGGGTCTGCTCGCCCGCCTTCACCTCGCGCGGTTCGATGATGGTGCCCGCGCCGACGGTGTCGTTCGACGATTCGTCGATGAGGATGAACGCACCGCTGTCGCGGTTCTCGGAATACGGATCAGCGACGACGATCGAGCTGGTGCGCAGCGTGACGGCACCGATGTCGTTGAGCACCAACTCGACCGGGTTCTCGAGTTCCTCAAGCGTCTCGGGGTCCAGTCGGGAATGCAACGCCTGCACGGTCGCGCGCATCGTGCGGGTGCCCTGCTTGAGGGCGAGCCGATCACCGGCGCGCAGCGGGGTGTCGCGGAACCAGCACACCGTCGCGTCCAGCTCACGGGCCAGGACCGGCAGCACCGCATCCTCGGAATCGCTGACGAGAACATCGCCGCGACCGACGTCGATGTCGTCGGCGAGCTCGATCGAAACTGACAGCGGCGCAACCGCTGTGGTTCGGTCGTCGTCGAGGGTGTCGACGGCGGTGACCGTAGACCGGGTACCGGCGGGCAGGCTGACCACCCCGTCCCCGACACTGAGCGTGCCGCCGGCAAGGCGGCCCGTGTAGCGGCGGCGCTGCTGCGGGCTGGGCCGGGACACCCATTGCACCGGCAACCGCAACTTGCGTGATTCCGCCTGCGGCGCGGACAGTTCCACCGCTTCGAGGTACTCCAGCAGCGTCGGGCCGTCGTACCACGGGGTGTTGTCCGAGCGGTGCACGACGTTGTCGCCGAGCTTGGCGGCCACCGGGATGACGGAGATGTCGGCGTCGCCGAGCCGGGCCGCAACCTGCCGCAGCTCCGTCTCCACTTCACCGAACCGGCCCTGATCGAAGTCCACCAGGTCGATCTTGTTGACCGCGGCGACAAAGTGCTTGATACCCAACAACTTCGCGATGCGGGCATGACGGTTGGTCTGACGCAGCACACCCGCCCTGGCGTCGACCAGCAGCACCGCGACGTGGGCATTGGAGGCGCCGGTGAACATGTTGCGGGTGTAGCGCTCATGGCCTGGCGTGTCGGTCAGGATGTAGCTGCGGGTGTCTGTGGAGAAGAACCGGTACGCGACGTCGATCGTGATGCCCTGCTCCCGCTCGGCACGCAACCCGTCGGACAGCGCGGCGAGATCGGCGACGCCCTCCTCGTCGGTCACCGCTTGGAGGTGATCCAGCGGCAGGCTGTCGGTGTCGTGTAGCAGCCGGCCGATCAGCGTGCTCTTGCCGTCGTCGACGGACCCCGCCGTGGTGATCCGCAGCAGCTGCCTCGTTGCGCTCATCAGAGTCCTCGCTTCTTCGCGCAAGCGCTCATCAGAAATACCCCTCGCGCTTCCGGTCCTCCATCGCCGCCGTCGACGTCCGATCGTCGGCGCGGGTCTCACCCCGTTCGGAGACCGTCGCCGCCGAGATCTCGCCGATCACCCCGTCGATCGTCGTCGCCTGTGAGCGCACCGCACCGGTGATCGTCAGATCGCCGACGGTCCGGTAGCGCACCCATTCGACGGCTGAGGTCTCCCCGTCGCCGGGCTGGGCGTACTCGGACACGGCGAGCAGGATGCCGTCCCGTTCGAAAACCTCACGCTCGTGGGCGAAATAGATCGACGGGAGCTCAAGATTCTCCAGCGCGATGTAGCGCCAGATGTCGAGCTCGGTCCAGTTGCTCAGCGGGAAGACGCGAACCTGCTCGCCCTTGCGGATCCGCCCGTTGTACAGCGACCACGGTTCCGGTCGTTGCGCCCGAGGATCCCACTGGCCGAACTCGTCGCGGAAACTGAGGATGCGTTCCTTGGCGCGCGCCCGTTCCTCATCGCGGCGCGCACCACCGAATGCGGCGTCGAAGCGGCCCGCCTCGAGCGCGTCGAGCAGGGTCCTTGTCTGTTGCCGGTTGCGCGAGGCCCCCGGTCCCGGATCGGGGACCCGCCCCTGGTCGATGGTTTCCTGGACCGACGCGACGATCAGCTTGTGGCCCTCCCACGTGACGCGACGGTCGCGGAATGCGATGACCTCGTCGAAATTGTGGCCGGTGTCGACATGCATCACGGGAAACGGCAGCGGAAGAGGACGAAAAGCCTTCTCCGCCAGCCGAAGCAGCACGATCGAATCCTTGCCCGCCGAGAACAGCAACACCGGGCGCTCGAGTTCGGCGACCACCTCGCGGATGATGTGGACCGCTTCGGCTTCGAGCAACCTGAGCTCGTCGACGTGCAGGGTGTCGTATGTGCCCGAAACGCTGGTCATGTGGGCAACCCCTCCTTCAGCGCATCGGCGCGGTAGCGGTCCACCCAATCGTCGGAGCGTTGGTCGGCCTGGCGTTCCAGCACCGGTGCCGGTGCCAACCGCGGATCCAAACCGAGTTCCTCGAGGACAGAGCCGACGACCTGGGTCAGGTTCCGCCACAGCACCGGGTACGGGACCTCCATCGGCGTGACGTTCTCCTCGACGAACCACGCGCGCCAGCCCTCTTCCTGCGCGCGCAACATCCTGACGACGTGGGCGATGGCGCCCGCGTGATACTCGGCTCGTGCATCCCGGACCGGGTCGGGGCGTCCCCGCCAGACCCGGGTCTGCACTGCCCGCCAGAAGGAAACAGCCTGCGAGACAACATCTGGGCGGTACACATGGATCAGGACGGGATCGCTGCCGATGACGTCCCGGATCGCCGACAGCAGGCCGGTGCCGGAACGGTCCGGCAGCCCTTCGGCCCGCTGCAGCAGCAGGGGCGTCTGATTCCACATGAGCTTTCCGCCCCAGACCCCGTTCGGGGTACTTCCGACCGTGCGGATGTAGTCGCGCCAGATCTCCGGCGGTGCCAGATCCGGCTTGCCCTCGTCGAGCGGATCGAGCAACCGCAGAATCGACTCGTCCTCGACACCTGCGAACCACTGCCGGGGCTGGGGCGACTGACTCGTGGTGGGCAGATACTGGAAGAACTCGCCGGGCTCACCGGCAACACCTGTGGCTCTCAGCGATTCGACCAGCAGGGTGCTGCCGCTGCGCTGAGAGGCGAGCACCAGATAGGCAGTCGGGCTGGACATGCGCGAGAGCTTAACCCCAATAATTCGGGGTGGCAGCACCGGGTTTTTCGCTCACGGTGAGCGAAATTATTGCCTTCGGCCCTGGTCGTCGGCGATCCCGCGATCGGCCGCTTTGGCTGCGCGACTTGGCAACTCGAGGCCGAGCACGCGCCGGTAGGTCTCGGTGTAGCGCTCGGCAATCCGGGTGCCCGCGAATTCGGACGGGATCACGTCATTGGTCTTCTGCCGCCACTCGTTGAGTAGCAGGGCGAGATCCCTACCGATCGCCTCGTGCTTGTCCGTGGCATCCTCGGTGAGCAGGTTGTGCGACTCGGTGGGATCGGTTGTCAGATCGTAGAGTTCACGTTGCGGCCGCGGATCCTGGGACAGCGGTTCGACCACGCGGCCCGGTGCGCTGTCGGCGATGTCCCACGGCAGGTCCAACAGTGGGCGGGCCGCGTAGTTCTCGATGTAGCTGTGATTCTTGGTCCGGATCGCACGGATCGGGTCGAAGGAGTCGTGATAGGTCTTCATCGTGTAGACCTCACCGCGCACCGGTTCGGTCGCCGGCGACGTCAATGACGTTGCGTGCGAGAGGCCTTCGACATCCAGGGGGATGTCGACCCCCAGAAGCTCCAGCAGGGTTGGGACGAGATCGACGCCGCTGAACAGTTCTTCGTACACCTTGGGCTCAGCACGATGACCGCGCGGTGGGCGCACGATCAGCGCGATACCTGTGCCCGCGTCGTACAGCGTCGATTTGGCGCGGGGCAGCGCCGGGCCGTGGTCGGTGACGAACACGACCCATGTGCTCTCGTCGAGGCCCGTCTGCTCCAGTGTGTCGAGCAGTTGCCCGACGGCGGCGTCGGCGACGGTGATCGACCCGTAGAAATCGGCGAGGTCCTGACGGACGTCGCCGGTGTCGGGCAGGTAGTCGGGCAGTGTCACGTCATCGGCGTCGGCGGGCTGGTACCGGTCGTGCGGGTAGGGCCGGTGCGTCTCGAAGAATCCGGCGGTGAGGAAGAACGGTTTCTCCGGAGGGCCGGCTAGCCAGGCGGTGGCCTGCTCGACGACATATTCGCAGTACGAGTTGGATACGTCGAATTCGTCGAAGCCCAGCTTCGCCGGATAGCTCGTTTCGTGTTGCATTCCGAAAAGCGCTGTGTACCAGCCACTTTCCGACAGAATCTGAGGAAGGGTGCGGACGCCGGCGCGATACTCCCAGCCATGGTGCGCGAGACCGACCAGCCCGTTGCTCTGCGGGTAGCGGCCCGTGAACAGCGATCCGCGCGACGGTGAGCACAGCGGTGCGGTGGCGTGCGCGGCGGTGAACAGGATTCCCTCCGCGGCGAGCCGGTCCATGCGCGGGCTCGCGACGTCGGCGTGGCCGTAGGCACCGAGGTAGCGGCCGAGGTCGTGCCAGTGCACGAGTAGGACGTTGTCTCGGGCAGGTGTGGTCACTGCTGTCCTTTCTGTGTCTCGTTCACCGAAATTGCATTCCCGCAGGTATCCACTCGCACATCTTCTGCCGGAATGCAGTTTCGACGGGCTGTGCTACGGGTGATACGGCACGCCGACGGCGCGGAACACGAACTCCGGCGGTACGTCGAAGGCCAGTGAGGTGCGGGGCAGCCGCGCCAGCACGTCCTGGGGAATGTGCTCCTTGTAATGCAGGGAAAGCTCGCCGGAGCAGCGGGCGTCGACGGCGGCCACGTCGACGTCGAGGATCAGTCCGGTCGCCGACAGCTCGGCCTTCACCGCGCCGCCCTGCGGGGTGTCCCATCGCAGGTCGATGGTGCGCCCGGCGAGCTTGGGCACCGATGACAGCGTGCCCAGCACCCGCTCGTTGGTGATGACCAGCGAGCCGACGTAACTCGCGATGCTGCCCCCCGACCGCAGGCCGGGCACGGCACCGCGGAACCGCCGCGTCACCGCGACGTATTCGGAGAGGAAGAGCACGCCCTCGGCTTCGACCTCAGCGCGCAACGCGCTGGGCAGCTTGCCGATTCGGAACAGCTTCCGAAGAAAAACGGCCATGGTCGAACGTTAGCTCAGCCGCGCGGCACCCCGAGGATTCGGTAGACGAACATGGGCGGAATATCGAACGCAATCGCCCGCGCCGGCAGCCGCATCAGCTCGTCGGCAGTCAGCTGCGTCTTGAACGTCAGCGACAGCGTCCCGGAGAACTGCGGGTCGACCGTCGACAGGTCCGCGATGTCGAGGACGAGGCCCTCCTCGGACAGGGTGCCTTTCACGACGCCCGTCTGGGGCGCGGTCCAGAGGTGATCTGCTGCGCGCCCCGACTTTCCCGGTAGCGCACTGACCGTCGCGAGCACCCGCTGGTTCGTCAGCACCAGCGCGCCGCCGTACCCGCGGACGAGGCCCACCGACCTGCGGCCGGGGATCTCGCCGGTGAACCGCGCCCACACCCCGATGCAATCGGTCAGGTGGATGACTCCCTCGGCTTCGGCTTGGGTGCGCATGTCTGCCGGAAGTTTGCCAATTCGGAATAGCTTCTTGATGAAACCAGCCATGTCCGCAGCATAGTCGCGGCCGTAATATTTGCTCGACGAATCGTGGTCCAGACTGGTTCCGTGACGGTGCACAAAGGCTGGTTGGCCGGCAGCGCGGTGATCGCCGTGGGTGTCTACGTATTGCTGTGGGTCGGCTACCGGCAGGACTGGCCGTGGATCGCGCAGATGGATTCCGCCGCTCTGGAACCCGCCCACGCCTTCGGCGTGACACACCCCGGCTGGGTGACGGGATGGGACGTCTTCTGCACGGTGCTGGGCCCCGGGGCGTTTCGCCTTGCCGTGCTCGTGATCGTCATCGTCGCGTTTGCGCGCCGTCGCGTCCGTCTCGCGATGTTCCTCGTGATCAGCGTCGAGCTCAGCGGCCTTGTCACCGAGACGGCGAAGCACTTCGCCGACCGGCCGCGCCCGGACACCGCCCTGGTTTCGGCGTGGGGGACGTCGTTCCCGTCGGGTCACGCTCTCGGGGTCATGGTCGCGGTCGCGGCGCTGCTCGCCGTCGCCCGCCCGCGTCCCGCCTGGGCTGTCGTTCTCGGTGCCGCAGTGGTCGTCACGATCGGCGTCGGACGGGTAGTGCTCAACGTGCACCACCCGTCGGATGTGCTCGCCGGGTGGGCGCTGGGCTACGCCTATTTCGTGGTCTGCCTGCTCCTGTTGCCGCCGCGGGTGCCCGTTACACCGACGGACGAAAAACCGGCAGCGCTCGATATCGCACGCTGAAGCTGGCCTCGTCGAGCTCGGTGCCGACCTCGCCGTCGAGGGCGAGCACGGTCGGGCCGTCGGGGGACCGGAAGGCGAACTCCGGCACCCGCAGCTCGTGGTAGAGCGGGCTGCGCGTCAGCCTCCCGAACGCCACCGCGGTGACGATGCGCAGCGTGCTGAAGCGTTTCCCGGTTTCCAGGATTCGGACGTCGAGCAACCCGTCGTCCATCCGCGTTCGGCGGGACGGCGCGAAACCCGTCGGCAGGTAGGTGGAGTTGCCGAGAAAGAACAGCGACGTCTGCAGTGACCTGTTGTCGTACTCGATGCGGACCGGGGTGTCGCGGCGCAGCGTGTGGAACATCGCGTAGACGCCCGCCAGCGGCTTGCCGATCTTGTGCTCAAGTTTTTCCCGGGTCTGCACGAACGTCGGGTAGGCACCGATGCTGGCGGTGTTGATGACCATCTGCTTCTCGTTGAGGCACACCATGTCGACGCAGGACACGTCGCCGCGCTGGATCGCCGCGACGGTCCTGGCGGTGGTGTCGCAGCCGATGTCCTTGGCGAAATGGTTGAACGTGCCGGCCGGGAACACCGCCAGCGGAACGCCCACCTCGATGGCTACGGCCGCCGCGGCCGCGACGGTGCCGTCACCTCCGCCGACTCCCAGCACCTCGGCGCGCTGCGCCGCCGACTTCAGCACCTCCACGACGTCGTCGTCCCCGTCGAGTTCGACGATCTCGGCCTGCGGCAGCGCTTCCCGGACCTCGTCGAGCACCCGGGCCCCGGTGCCGCTGCCCGATGCGGGGTTGATGACGACCGTGACGCCGCGCCCGTCGGGCCGCTCGGGGGTATCCACCCGCAGCGGTTGTCCGGCGCTGGGCAGGCGGGTGTCGACGATCGGCGGCACGATTCTCGCGCCGAGCACTGCGAGGCCCGCGCCGATTCCGAAGCCGGCGAGTACGTCGCCGGGGTAGTGGGCACCGGTCGCGACCCGCGACATGCCGACGAGGCCGGCGAGCAGGGCGAGCCCGAGGCCGACAGGCGGGTTCTCCAGCCCGACGCCGACGGCGAACGCGGCCGCGCTGGCCGAGTGCCCCGACGGGAGGGAGTTCGATGTCGGGTGGCGGCGGGTCTGGCGTGCAAGCGGAACGAAGGCCCAGTTCGGGCGCTCGCGTTTCCAGATCCGTTTGGCCACCTGGTTGGTGAGAAGGCTCGTCACTCCGAGGGTGACCACACCGCGGGCGGCGCCGCGCTTCACCGACGGGTTCCCGAACGCGGTCAGCCCGGCGGCGATCGCGAACCACAGCTTCGAGTGGTCGGCGGCCTTCGTCAGCCGCGGCATCACGACGTCGATCAGCGGGCTCGGCGATTCCGCGACGGCCTCGAAAACCTCGCGGTCCAGCGTGCCCAGCCCCTCACCGATCTGGCGAATTCCGCGGCCACGACGCTTGAAGGGCACAAGGTTCATGCCGCCCAACGTATCCGGTGGCCCTTGACAAGAAACTTTGTCAAGGGCCACGATCGCTTACATGCTGGATGTGGAGGTCATTGACGACCCCGCCGCGGCGGTCAGCGTTCTCGATCCCATCCGCGGCAGGCTGCTGGCCGAACTGACCGAACCTGCGTCGGCGGCGACCCTTGCGGCGCGCGTCGGCATTTCGCGGCAGAAGGTGAACTACCACCTGCGGGCGCTGGAGCAGTACCACCTCGTGGCTGTGGCCGGAGAGCGGCGGTGGGGCGGTCTCACCGAACGCATGCTCGTCGCGACGGCGTCATCCTACGTCGTATCACCCGGTGCGCTGGGACCCGTCGCCGCCGATCCCGAGCGCACCGGCGACACGATGTCGGCCAGCTATCTGATCGCGGTGGCGGCCCGAGCGGTCCATGAGGTCGGCGAGATGTGGCGGGCTGCCCGCGACAAACAGAAACGGCTCGCGACGCTGACCATCGACACTGCGGTGACGTTTCGGTCGGCCGCCGACCGCTCCGCGTTCACCGATGACCTGGCCGCCGCCGTCACCGCGCTCGTGGCCCGCTACCACGACGCATCCGATCCCGGCGGCAGAACCCACCGCGTGGTGCTCGCCGCTTACCCGATGCCGAAGTGAGGAGGCCATCGCGACCGGCCCGGGGATGAGCGCCTGGTTCACCCCGACCACCGTCGACGAAAGTATCAGCGGCGCAATCGAATTCAACTTCGGTGACGGGTCTGTCGGCTCAGCGGTGATCACCGAGTGGGAACGTCGGCGCGTTCGCGGTGACGACGTACCCCGGTGACATGGTGGCGTCGTGCACCGAATCCACCAGACCGCCGGTTTCCGTGACGTCATCTTTCGGCTCGACGCGCCCAGTCCCGGGTGATGGTCAGCCTGTATCTGTACGGCGACGCGGCGGCCGACACCGCCGCGGCAGAAGCGCCGAAATGGAAGACCTGGATGGCACAGTTGGTACATGCCGACAGCGCCGCGACCTGACCGTCACCGGAAACTGCTGCGCCTGGCCGTCCTGGTCGCGGCTGTGCTGATCGGGTTCGCCACGGCACCCCAGGCTGCGGCCTTCTCGCCGTGGTTCGCGAACTCGGTCGGGCCGGCCACCCAGGTGCTTGCCGTCACGGGCACCGGCGGGTCCGACGCAAAGCTCGACGTATGGCAGCGCACCGCCGCGGGCTGGCAGCCCGTCACCGATGGTGTCGGAATCCCGGCCAAGATCGGCGAGAAAGGCATGTCTCCCAACCACTTCGACGGCTCCATGATGACGCCGAAGGGGATCTACAGCCTCGACTTCGCGTTCGGGACCCAACCCGACCCGGGCAGCGGCCTGAAGTACGTCCAGGTCGGATCCGACCACTGGTGGGACGGTGACATGAAAAGCCCGACCTACAACACCATGCAGGTGTGCGACGAGGCGAACTGCCCCTTCAACACGTCTCTGAGTGCGGGCACCGAGAACCTCGACATCCCGCAGTACGCGCACGCTGTCGTCATGGGTGTCAACAAGGAACGCATCCCGGGCAAGGGCGGGGCGTTCTTCGTGCACAGCACCGACGGCGGGGCCACCGCCGGGTGCGTGGCGATCGACGACGCCAAACTCGTGACGATCATGCGCTGGCTGCGGCCCGGCGCGGTGATCGCCATCACCGAATAGTCACGTCGGACGACGATCAAGCGGCGACGGAGGAGCCGCGTTGAGGAGTTCGACAGATGTCAGATGTTGAGGGCGCGCCCGGGCTTGACCTTGAACTCCAGCGCGTCCAGCTTCATCGAGGCGTCGTAGGTGCGGTCGTAGCCGGTCTCGCTGATCTTCCAGCCGTCCGGGGTCTTTCGGTAGCGGTCGTGGTAGAAGCCCGCGCCGATCAGCATGAAGTTGAAGTCGGGGGCGATGACCCGGTCCTGCAGATACCAGGTGGCGGTGGCCTCGTCGCCGTCGACGGTGATCTCGGGGTGGTTGACGCGGTGCTCGGTGAGGACTTCGGGACCCAGCGAGTTGCGCATGAACCCGACGAGGTCGTCGCGGTTGGTGAAGTGGTGTTCTTCGCCGATCGACTCGCCGTAGCGGCCGACGACGTCTTCGGTGAGAGTGTCGGCGAACTCGTCCCAGTGCTTGGTGTCCAAGGCACGGAGATAGCGATACTTGACCTGCTTGATGTCGTCGATGTCACTCATGGCCGCCATTGCAGCACACCCAGGAGTGTCAGGTGCACGAGACCATGCAACCCGTCTAAGGTGTCCTGAATCATGAGCGATGCGTTGGGGTTGTCTGTCGGGACCACCCACCTCGCCGCGGCCACAGTCGGCAACCAACCGGTGATCCGCCGCTCGGTGCTGACGATGTACGAGCACGGCGCCCCCGAAGTCGGCGACGCAGGCGGCCGCCCGGACGGGGTCGTGCTGTCCGACTTCGTCGAGCGTGTCGGCGACCCGGTTCCGCTGGTGGCTTCCGACGGCGAAACCTATCCGGCCGAACAGCTCGTCGTCGAGGCGCTGGAATCGATGGCGGCCCTTGCATCCCAACGCGGCGTCGCCGACGTGGCGATCGCCGTTCCGTCCTACTGGAACGCCGAGACGACGGCAGCGCTGGCGGACACCTTGTCCGCGAGCGCAGTGCTGTCCCCGGGCGGAGCGGGCCCCCGTCTCGTCCCGGATGCCCAGGCCGCGCTGATCGCGCTCAACGCCAATCCGGGCCTGGACCGTCGCGGTGTGGCCGTGCTGCTCGACTTCGGGGGCGGCGGCACCACCATCACCGCCGTCGACGCCGGGTCGGCGTTCACCGTCATCGGTGGCACCGAGAGGTTCGCCGAATTCGCCGGTGACCAGATCGACCAGGCGCTTCTCGGGCATGTGCTCGCCGGTGTCGGCGGCGACGTCGACCCCGGGCAGACCGCCGCGGTCGGATCGCTGGCCCGGCTGCGTGACGAGTGCCGCGCGGCCAAGGAACGGCTGTCCTCGGAGACCGCCACCGACCTGACGGCCGAGCTGCCCGGCGTCCGCAATGACATCCGGGTCACCCGAGCCGAATTGGAAGAGCTGATCGCGCGGCCGCTCGACGGCGTCTTCACGGCTCTCGAAAACCTGTTGGCGCGCAACAGCATCGGCTGGAACAGCGTGTCCTCGGTGGCGGTCGTCGGCGGTGGAGCCTCGATACCTCTGATCACCCAACAGGTTTCGCAGCGCCTGCGTGTTCCGGTGGTGACGACACCGCAGCCGGCGCTTGACGCAGCGGTCGGCGCCGCGCTGTTCGCCGCGTACGGCCGAAGCGCCGACACCGCGACGTTGGCGGCCACCGCCATGGCGCCGGTCGTGGCACCGCCGCCGCCGGAGAGTTCCGACAGCACGTACGCGCTGGCTTGGTCCCAGGACGATTCGCCGACCGATGACGTCGTTCCCTACACCGGCGGCGAGATCCCGCAGGAGCGACCGAACCCCTACGCGCTCCCGGAGTCCTACGCGGCGACGGAAGCGATCTCGCGAGACGACACAGACTCCAAGCCCCGGATCCCGCTGACGCTGACAGGCATCGTCGCGGCCGTCGCGCTGCTCGCCGTCGGTGGCGCCGCGATCGCGCTGACCAGTGTCGAGTCATCCGACCGCGAACAACCGACTCCGGGCAACGCACCGCTGAGCAGTGCGCTGGTCCCGACCAGCGCGCCACCGCCGGCAGAGACGGTCACGGTCTCCCAAGAGCCGCAGCAGCCCCCGCCGCCTCCAACCACCGAGGCCCCGCCGCCGGTCGTGACCACGGCGCCGACGGCTGCCCCGACGACGACCACGACGACGTCGCCGACCACCACGACGACGACAACCACGACGACGACCACCACGACAACGACAACCACGACGACAACGACGCCGACGACCACGACGACGACCACCACCGTGCCGACCACGACGCCGCCGACGACCACCGCACCGCCGACGACGACCGAGGAGCCGGTGACCACGACAGCGCCCGCGACCACGACGACGTATCTGACCGTGCCTTTCGTCCCGGTACCGATCCCGATCCTGGTACCCGGCGGACCCTGACCCTCTGCGCGTAATTAACCCAGTTGTCATTCCCCGGGCAAGAAATAGGGTTTTCCCCGATTCCTCCCCGGGGTCCCCCGCGCCTACGTTTATAGAGTCGGTCCGATCGGCTGCGGAGGGGACAGCCGATCGGCCGGCTTTTTCACGTTGCGGGGATGGTGGCAGGCCGCCGCATGCCCCGGGTCGTAGACCTCCAACGCAGGTTCATCCGACGCGCAGACCTCGGTGTTCCACGGACACCTCGTATGGAAGCGGCATCCGCCGGGCGGATCCGTCGGGCTGGGCACGTCGCCTTCGAGGACGACGCGCTCACGCGCCTCGTTGCGCCGCGGATCCGGAATCGGCACCGCCGAGAGCAGAGCATTGGAATAGGGGTGGATCGGCCGGTCGTAGAGACCGTCGGTGCCCGAGTTCTCGACAACCTTGCCCAGGTACATGACCGCGACCCGATCGGAGACGTGGCGGACCACGCCGAGATCGTGCGCGACGAACAAGAAGGACAGGCCGAGTTCGTCCTGCAGATCCTTGAGCAGGTTGACGATCTGCGCCTGCACCGACACATCGAGGGCAGATACCGGTTCGTCGGCGACGATCAGCTTCGGCTCGAGGGCCAGCGCGCGGGCGATGCCGATACGTTGCCGCTGACCACCGGAGAACTCGTGCGGGTAGCGGTTGTAGTGCTCCGGCCGCAGACCCACCCGGTCCAGCAGTCCCTGCACCCGGCGTTTGAGGTCAGCGCCACCGGCAAGACCGTGCAGCGCCATCGGGTCGCCGATGATCTGTCCGACGCGCTTGCGGGGGTTCAGCGACGAGAACGGGTCCTGGAAGATCATCTGCATCTGCCTGCGCAGTGGGCGTAACTCCCGCCGGGACATGCCCACCAGTTCCTGCCCCATGAACTTCACCGACCCGGAGGTGGGTGCGGTCAGTTGCAGGATGGCCCGGCACAGCGTCGACTTGCCGCACCCGGATTCGCCTACCAGCCCCAGGGTTTCGCCTTCGTTCAGAGTCAGGCTCACGCCGTCGACGGCGTGCACCCGTCCCACCTCGCGCTCGACGACGACGCCCGATTTGATCGGGAAATACTTGACGAGGTCGGTGACCTCGAGCAGCGGCGCCGTCATGACCGCACCCTCGCCTTCTCGTCCAGCGCGAGCCAGCAGCGGTCGAGATGAGTACCGCCGTCGCTGGGGTCCAGCGGAGGCGGTTCGGCACAGTGATCGAACTCGAAGGCGCACCGCGGCGCGAAACGGCATCCCGTGGGCGGGTCGAGCAGCGACGGCGGTGCCCCCGAGATCTGCGCGAGGCGTCCGCCGCGGGGTTGGTCCAGGCGAGCCAGGGAACCGAGCAGGCCCCACGTGTACGGGTGCTGCGGGGCGTAGAAGATGTCGTCGAGACTGCCGTCTTCGACGATCTGGCCCGCATACATCACCACCACCCGGTCGGCGATCTCGGCGACGACGCCGAGATCGTGGGTGATCAGCACGACGGCCAGATCGCGGTCCCGGTTCAGATCGGCGATCAGCCGCAAGATCTGCGCCTGCACCGTCACATCGAGCGCGGTCGTCGGCTCGTCGGCGATCAACACCGTCGGCTCCAGGGCGAGCGCCATCGCGATCATCACGCGTTGGCGCATACCGCCGGAGAACTCGTGCGGGTAACTGCTTACGCGCCCTTGGGCATTCGGGATTCCCACCGACGTGAGCAGTTCGACTGCCCGGGCGAGTGCCGCTTTCTTGGAGACGTCGCGGTGGGCGCGGATCATCTCGGCAATCTGGTCGCCGACGCGGTACACCGGGTTCAGCGACGACATCGGATCCTGGAACACCATGGCGATCTCCTCGCCGCGGATGTCGCGCAGGCCGTCGTCGTCGAGACCGGTCAGCTCGCGGCCGCGGTAGGTCACCGATCCGGTGATCCTGGTGTTGGGGGCGCGGGTCAGCCCGGTCAGTGTCTGGGCGGTAACACTCTTCCCGCAGCCGGATTCGCCCACGATGGCGAGGATCTCGCCGGGAGCCAGATCGAACGACACTCCGTCGACGGCTTTGACGATGCCGTCCTCGGTGGCGAAGCTGACCCGCAGGTCGTCGACCTTGAGCAGTGCGTCGCTCATGCCGGCGCCGCCTCTCCCAGCCGGATCCTCGGATCCAGCACCGCATACGCGATGTCGACCACGGTGTTGAACAGCACGATGAAGAACGCCCCGAACATCGTGACCGCCATCAGCGGCGGCAGATCGAGGCTGCGGATCGCCTCACCGGCGTAGAGGCCCACGCCGTCGAGGTTGTACACCGTCTCGGTGAGGATCGCGCCGCCGCCGACGACCATGCCAAAGTCCAGCCCGAACAACGTCACAATGGGAATCATCGAGTTGCGCAACACATGCCGGACGCGAACCTGCCGGTCGCTCAGCCCCTTCGCCTTCGCGGTGCGCACATAGTCCTCGTTCATCGCATCGAGCATGTTCGAGCGCAGCACGCGGCTGTAGAAGCCGATGAAGAGCACCGCGAGCGTGAACCACGGCAGCACAAGGTGATACGCCCAGTCCAGCGGATCCTCGGTCAGCTCGACATAGCTTCCGGTGGGGAACAGCTGCACCTTGAAACTCAGGAAGTACAACAGGATCGCGGCGAGCCAGAACACCGGCATCGAGATGCCCACCAGTGAGAGCACCGTCAGCGCGCGGTCGGCGAACCGGCCCGCGTGCACGGCGCTCAGGTACCCGAACAGCACCGCCAGTGACATCCAGATCACCGCCGCTCCGATGCACAGCGAAAATGTCGCAGGCAGGCCTTCCCAGATCTGTTCCACCACATTGCGATTGCTCGCATACGAGGTGAGCTGGCCGGTGAAGATCTCCTTCATCATCGTCACGTACTGCACCGGCAGCGGCTGATCGAGGCCGAGGTCGGCGTTCACCCTGGCGATGAGATCCGGGTCAGCGTTCTTGCCTGCGATGCGCGCGGCGGGATCAGAGTTCGGAATCACGTTGAAGATCAGGAACACGATGACCGAGATCGCGAACAGCACCGCGATCATCCCGAGAAGCCGTCTGGCGGCGAAACGGGCCATCAGTGTTCCAGTCTTATGCGGGCCTTGGGATCCAGCGCATCCCGCAGCCCGTCACCGAACACGTTGAGCGCCAGCACCGTCACGACGATCATCAAGCCGGGGACGATGGTCAGGTGTGGCGCGGTGTAGATCAGCTGATAGCCATCGGCGATCATCGTGCCCCATGAGGCATTCGGCGGACGGACACCCGCGCCGAGGAACGACAGCGCCGACTCCAGCAGCATGTTGTTGGCGATGTTGAGCGTGAAGAACACGATGATCGTCGAGATGATGTTCGGCAGGAGTTCGGCCACCATGATGCGCAACGGTCCCATGCCCTGCGCGACAGCGGCCTCGACGAACTCCTTCTCCCGCAGCGCAAGGATCTCCCCGCGCAGCGGCCTGGCCATGTAGGGGACGTACACCAGGCCGATGATGAGGATCGGGATCCAGATCGAATCCCCGGCAATCGCAATGACTCCGAGCTTGAGACCGCCGATCGCCAGCGCGGTGCCCAGCGCGATCCCGAGTAGCAGGACGGGGAACGCCCAGATGACATCGAGGATGCGCGACAGCACCGCGTCGATCCACCCGCGGTAGTAGCCGGCCAGCAGTGCGACGATGACGGCCAGCACCGTGGTGAACGCCGCCGCGGCGATGCCGATGTAGATCGACGTGCGTCCACCGTAGAGCAGCCGCACCATGACGTCGCGTCCGTTCTGGTCGGCTCCCAGCAGATAACGCCCGTGCAGCCCGGGCCCGAGCGGAGTTCCGTCGGGGGCGACGATGTCGGTCTCGACGCCGTCGATGACGACGGTGTCGGTGATGTGGTTGTCGTTCGGTCCGGTGTGGGCCACGTGATCGGCCCACAGCGGGGCCGCCAGGCAGGCCACCACGATCAGGACGAACATAACGCCGCAGCCGAGCGCAACCTTGTTGCGGCGCAGCCGAAGCCACGCGAGGTACCACGGGTTGCGGCCCTGGATCTGCGATTTCGGGACCCCGGCGGGTGCCTCAGGGACGGCGACCACGGCCGACTACTTGATGGCGAAGGAGGAGTAGTCCTGGTTGAACAGCAGATGGTGATAGGACTTGTCGAAGTCCATCCGCTCGGACAGGAACGTCGTGAACTGCTCGTTGCCGTACGGGGCCCAGACCGCCTGCTCCATGTAGGCGCGGTCGAGGTCGGCGTAGGCCTGTTCGACACCTTCGTCGGTCAGCTGCTTGGTGAGCAGTTCGTCCATCGTGGCGTTGTTGGCTGCGATGTTGGCCCGCGACAGGTTGTTGCCGTTGGTCGGCAGAATGCTGTCGCCGTGCAACAGCGGGCGGAAGAAGTCGTCGGGGTGCGGGAAATCTTGGAACCAGTCGGCGAATCCGGTGTCGACGTCGGGGGTGGACTGGTTGCCGATGGTGGTCCAGTAGACGTCACCGGCGATGACCTTCAGCGTGGCGTTGAAGCCCAGCTGGGTGAGCAGGTCGTGGTAGTACTCACCGATGCGCTTACGGTCGGGCTCGTCGTCCGTCCAGACCGTGATATCTCGGTCGGCCGGATTTGCTTCGGCAAGAAGCTGTTTCGCTTTGTCCATGTCGGGGCCGGGGTAGAGCTCGTACTCCTGATAGCCCGGCATGCCCGGTGGCAGCACCTGCTGTGTCGGATGCAGCCTGCCACCGAAGATCCGGTTCAGCGCTTCGGGGTCGATCGCGTAGTTGATGGCCTGACGCACCTTGAGGTCGTTGAACGGTGCGCGCTCGGTGTTCATGAACATGTAGTACGTGTTGATCGAGTCCTCCATCCGGAACCGCTCGGAGTAACGCGATTTCAGCTCCTGCAACCGGTCCGACGGAGGTGGGTCGATCATGAAATCGACCTTGTTCTGGATGATGTCGGTGACCTGGGCGCTCTGGTTCTTGTTCTCGATGAGCGTGATCTTGTCGACTCCCGCGTCGGCGACCTCGGAGGCCCCGGCGTCCTTGACGGTCTGGAAGTTCGGGTTGCGTTCCATCGTCAACGTCCGCGGTGCGTCGACGGAGCTGAACATGAACGGTCCGCTCGACGGCGGCGGGTTGTTCGTCGCGTCCTCCGTCAACGGTGTCGACGGCGGGACCGGTGCGGCGAACATCAATCCGAGCAGATTGTCGAATGTGCCATTGGGAGCGGTCAACTGGATGGTGATGTCGCCTGTCGCGTCATCGGTGGTGATGCCCGAGATGGTGTCGGCGGTGCCGTCGGCGTACTCTTTGGCACCCGCGATGACGTCGTAGAACACCGAGCCACCCGAATCCGCTTTGAACAGGCGCTGAATCGCATAGGTGAAGTCCGACGCCTTGATCGGAGTGCCGTCCGAATACTTCATATCGGGACGCAGTTTGAGCTTGTAGGTCAGGCCGTCCGGGGAGATCTCGGGGAGGGCTTCGGCCAGGCCGGGCACCACTTCGGTGCCCTCCTTACCCGCGGCGTGCTTGTAGGTGAGCAAAGGCGTGTAGACGTTCCACAGCACCTCCCAACCCTCCAGCGTGTACGACAGCTGCGGGTCGATGTAGTCGGGGAATGACGTTGCGTTGATGGTGATGTCACCGCCCTCGCCGCCTCCGGAGCTGTCATCGCTGCCGCAGGCGGCCACCCCGAAGGCGGACAAGGCTGCGATGCAGGCGACGATCAGTGCTTTCCGCGCCACGCGCAGTGTGTGCATTGCAATTCCCCTGCTTTGTCGGCGGTGTCCAGTACAGCTCTACGCCTCTGCGCGGGCCGCTATGGAGTTTTGTGGAAATTTCCCGGACGGCAACTCGAGCTTCACAGCTTTCTTCCAGGTTGTTCATTGCGGGGGTTTTCGAGTGCACGACGAAAACGGAGGTGGCAGTGGCTTTTTCGTGCGCGTCAATGACGATCGAACAAATTGCTGTAATTGCGAAGCAGTGGACTTCGAGTGTGCGCCCAGATCGGTGTTCCAACCGATCCTGCGATCTGAGCGCACACTGTGTCGACTTCTAAGGCGTTGTTGCAGTGGTCTTTTCGAGCCAGCGTCGACCGGCCTTGACGGCGCGGGAAAGGGCACCCCACTCGCCGATGTACGCGGCCACCGCCCCGACGCCGGGGAGCAGCCCGAGGTAGCGGATGGGTCCGCGAGGATGCGGACGCTTGGCCAGTTCATCACCGATGGCGTCGAAGAGGCCCACGAGATTCCAGACGGCTTTGACGATCCCCGACGGGCTGTGCGGCAGCGACGCCAGTGGCCTGCTGGTGTCACCGTCGTAGACGACGACGGACAGATCCCTGCCGCAGAGCACCGATGCCAGCATGCGTACCTGGGTCCGTTGATCGGTGACGCCGAGCTCGCGGGCGACCGCGCACAGCGCGACCGCCTGGCTGACGAACCCCAGCAGGTCCTGGATCGGCAGCTGGCGGGCGACGACGCCGAGCGCGCCGGGGAACGCGACGGGCAGGGTGTTCAGCGCGCCGACCCGCCACACCCACCAGTGGATCCGCGCGTCGACGTCCATGTCGTCCCACGCCGGGGTGCCGGGCACGTCGATAGCGTTGAGCACCCGTCCGATGGCATCGTCGCGACGCTTGAGGTCGAACGGATCGGTTTCCCAGAGCACGTCGAGCAACGGGTTGATGATCCGCACCGCGCCGGTCAGGACCGCCTCGACCCCGGCGTCCGTGATCTGCACGTCGGGTGCCGGCAGGGAGGACAACAGCAGGTTCACCGTCTCATCATGACCTGCGGGCCCTCACCTCAAACGTCTAGAACTTCAGATAGCCGCCGTCGAGGCGCAGCACGTCGCCGGTGTGGTAGCTGCTGGCCGGGCTCGCAAGATAAACCGCGACACCGGCGACGTCGTCGGCGCCACCCCATCGCCGGGCCGGAACGCGCGGCAGCACCCGCGAGCTGAAGCGCTCGTCAGCCAGCCCCTCGGCCGTCATCTCGGTGTCGAACCAGCCCGGCGCCACCGTGTTGGCGCGGATGCCGTGCTTGGCGAGTTCGACGGCGAAACTGTCCACCATGGAGGTCACACCGGCCTTCGATGCGGCGTAGGCGGGTTGTCGGGGCATGCCCTGGAACGCGCCGAGGCTCGAAACTCCGACCAGGCTGCCTCCGTGTCCGGCTGCGACCATCTGCCGGGCCGCTTCCCGCAGGGTCAGGAACACGCCGTCGAGGTCGACCCGGGTCACCGAGCGAAACTCCTCCAGCGAAGTGTCAAGGACGGGAGTGAACTTTCCGCGGATGCCTGCGTTGGCAAAACAGGAGTCCAGCCGGCCCAATTCGTCCCGGATGTGGGCCATCGCATCGGTGACGGCCCGCTCGTCGGTGACATCGCACGCCACCGGCAGCACCGGGTTGCCGTGGGCGCGCAGCGACGCGGCGGCGTCGTCGAGGCGAGCGGCGCTGCGGCCGATGATCGCGACGGCGGCGCCCGCGCGGGCGAGCCCGTCGGCCATCCCGAGCCCGATCCCCGAACCTCCGCCCGTGACGACGGCGACGTGGCCGGTGAGATCGAACGGGTTGGCCTCGGTTCTGGTCACGCCCGTGACCTTACTGAGTGGCACATCCGCTGAGCACCGGGGTCACAGCTCTACTCAGGTTGCTCGCCGCGAGACGCCAAAAGAGACGTAGTGGACTACGCAAGAACTCCTCTCCTGCGGCGGCTTAGCTCGGAATCAGCTGACGCGAGGTCAGCCAAACACATTCACGAGGGGATCCGAGGACACTTCCATGACCATCAAACTGACTGCTCGAACACTGGCCCAAACGGCTGCCATCGCCGCCGCTCTGACGGCAGTTGCCGCGCCGGCCCCGGCGCTGGCCGCACCTGACCTGCCCTATGGGCCCGACACCTGTATCCAAGGCCTGGTGTGGCGGGAGGCCCGCCCCGGCGACACCGTCTGCGTCACACCGGGATTCCGCTCCAGCACGGCGGCGCAGAACAGCGCCCCGTACGCCAACAAGGTGCCCGCCAGCATCAACTGCGTGTCCGGATTCGTGTGGCGGGAGGCCTTCGACGGGGACATCATCTGCGTCACGCCGGATATTCGTTCACAGAACTGGGCCGCCAACGCAGCCGCACAGCAGAACTACCAGCGCAACAACTGAACGGGGCTCACGCCGGCCTTCGTCGCGCGAAGGCCGGCGCTCGCTCGGGCAGCACGCCCACCCCGACCAGGTAGGCGGGTATCGCCGTCACCCACGGGGCGCGTTCGACCACACCGGCAAACCGGGGAAGCGGCGCGGTGCCGCCGCGCACGATCGGGCCGAGCATTCGCTTGTCCATCTGCAGCTGGAATTCCTGCGTCACCGCGGTCGGGACGATGCGACGACGTTGCACCGCCGCGAGGTCCTTGTCGGACACCGTGCCACTGCGCAACGGTTCGGCCAGAAGCCGTGCCGCTGCCACCCCATCCTGGACGGCGACGTTGATTCCGACGCCACCGGCCGGTGACATCGCATGCGCGGCGTCTCCGATGCAGAGGAGACCGGGAGTGTGCCAGCGGCGCAACCGATTCAGCTTGACGTCCAGCATCTTGACGTCGTCGAGGGTGGTGATCGAGTCGACGGTGTCGCCTGCTTCGGGCAGGAGCTCGAGGACGTCCGCGCGGAACGCCGCGAGACCGCGGGCACGTTCGGCGGCATCGCTGCCCTTGGGGATGAGCAAGGCGATCTGCAGGTAGCCCTCGCGCGGAATGACGATCATCGCCTTGCCCGGCTTCATGCGCGGCACCAACGTGTAGATCGTGTTGTCCCGGTGCCGGGGCAACCGGAACCACCACACGTCGAAGCTCACCGGGAACTCGCGGACCTCGAGGCCGGCGTCGCGCCGGACGAGCGACGCGCGCCCGTCGCATCCGATGGTGAGGTCGGCACGAAGTTCACCCTCACCGTCGAGGTCGCGATACCGGACGCCGGCGACGCGGCCGCCGTCGTGCACAAGCCCGATCACCTCGGTGTTCATCCGCAGCGTGTACGTGGGTTCGGCGGTGCCCGCCTCGGCGAGCAGGTTGAGCAGATCCCACTGCGGAACCATCGCGATGTAGGGATGAGGAAGTCCGCGCAGCCGGCTGAAGTCGACCATCGTCACCGAGCGGCCCGGTGCGACGTCGAACTGGGCCTTGCTGATCCGGCTGTGCGGCAGTGCCTCGAACTTGGGCCACAGCCCGAGCTCGTCGAGAAGCCTCAATGTGGTGGGATGCACTGTGTCGCCGCGGAAGTCGCGCAGGAAGTCCGCATGCTTCTCCAGCACGGTGACGTCGACGCCGCCGCGCGCGAGGATCAGCCCCAGCACCATGCCGGCGGGGCCTCCCCCGACGACGACGCAGGTGGTCCTTGTGGTCATGACGTCATCGTTGCCGACCGGGCGGAGACGGGCGAACGTTTCGGCAACTTGGCCCCTCGTGTCGACTGGAAGGCGTAGCGTCCGACCTACCAGACAGTCAATTAGGGGGAACGATGCGAAAACTGGTCATGTCGGGAGCTGCGGCGGCGATGCTGCTGGGTTCCCTGGGCACCGCGGGCATCGCGAATGCGGGCCAAGCGACACTTCCCACCCCTGACCCCGTCGTGCAGATGCTGCCGAAGACGCCCTCCACGGACCTGCTGGATTGCTATGGCACCACCGGCAACATGGGCTGCGGGCCTGGCTGGTTCTGGCGTGACGGCTGGCGCGGCTGGGCCTGCTACCCCTGCTGACGATGAGGACTGACACGATGATCAAGAAGACGCTGTCTGTCGCGGCAGGCGCCGCAGCAATGACATGTGGGGTAGTCGTCGGCGGATTCACAACCGCCGCAGCACAACCCATCGACTATGCGACTCTGCCCGTCAATCCGAACGCGGTCACCGATTCCTCGGCGTGGGTTGCGGAAGCGCCCGTAACGAACCCGGAGGGGCAGCCCGGTGTGATGGCGTTGTTCACCCATCGCGACGGCAGTCGCACGGTGACCGACACGATCCTGGTACTCGACGACGCCGCCGGCGCGGCATCGGTGTTGAGCCAGGGACGTGCGGGGCTGGGAAGCGAGATTGCGAACGCGACGACGCAGCCCGCGCCGGTTGGGACCGACGGGATGATCACCAGCGGAACGTCTTTGGACAACTCCCGGTCCATCTCGGCGCTGACCTTTACCGAGGGCAACACCGTCACCACGATCGAGTTCGAAGGTGCTCCCACCGACCCGGTGCCGCCGGACCTCGTCATCGACTACGGCCGCATGCAGGCAAGCGCGATTCAGGCGGCCTTGTCTGCCTGACGGATCCACCTCGTGTTCCTCAGCCCGGGCCGCGGTCACGAGGGCGACCCGTAGAGGATGCGGGTTTTCGACGCTTCCGTCGCACTTCCGCGCGTCCGGCGAGGTCGACGGCCAGGTTCAGATCCATCAGGTAGAGGGCGGCATCGGCTGCTGCGAGGAGGAGTTGGGAACAGCCAAGGAGGCCCGCGAGCACCTACCGGGCGGTCCGACGATGGGAAGTCGCTGAGAGCGCGGCGATTCACCATTGCGCATTTTGGCTGGTGGGTTACGGTCTGGGGCATTATGGATCTGCACCTGACGGGTAAGACCGCAGTCGTGACCGGGGCGAGCAAAGGCATCGGGTTGGCGATCGCCGGGGCGCTGGTTGATGCCGGGGCGTTCGTCATCGCGGGCGCCCGTACGTGCAGTGACGAGCTTCGCGAGCTTGAGGCTGCGGGTAACGCGACGTTT
The DNA here is from genome assembly GCF_029623955.1 of Mycobacterium sp. 236(2023). GTDB lineage: Bacteria > Actinomycetota > Actinomycetes > Mycobacteriales > Mycobacteriaceae > Mycobacterium. The sequence continues at coordinate 264,286 of NZ_JARSBP010000001.1, forward strand.
GTGCCCGTTGATCTGGCAGCCGCAGACCAACCGGCGCAGCTGATTTCGGCCGCCGTCGAGCGTGGCGGGCTGGACATCCTGGTCAACAATGTCGGCGCCGCGACGCCCCGTCCAGGCGGATTCGCCACAGTGACCGACGACGAGTGGAACGCCACCTGGAACCTCGGTGTGATGGCCGCTGTGCGGACCACCCGCGCGGCCATCCCCGAACTTCTCAAGAGCGAGAGCGGGTCGATCGTCATGATCGGTTCGGTGAACGCATTTCTGCCCGACCCTGCCCTACCGGACTATTGCGCCATCAAAGCCGCGCTGACCAACCTGACGAAAGGGTTGTCGAAAGAGTTGGGGCCCAAAGGTATCCGCGTCAACTCCGTCAGCCCCGGCCCTGTCGTCACCCCGTTGTGGTTCGGCGACGGCGGCGTCGCGAGCACGTTCGCCGACGCCAGCGGGCAATCGCCGGAGGACGTCGCGCAGTCCGTCGTGGAGAACACGCCGCTGGGACGATTCAGCACCCCGGCCGAGGTGGCCGATCTTGTGGTGTTCCTGGCCAGCGACCGCGCCGCGAACATCACCGGAGCCGACATGACCATCGACGCCGGGATGATTACGACCGTCCGATAGCGCGCACCGCTTCGCCGGGAATTCCGGCGCAATCACACACCGGGCCATACAGTCACTCCGGACAGCGCCGCGCCGTCAGCCACGGCCATCGCAGCGAGAGAGCTCTATGGACATCAACAGCATCACCGAAGTGGTCCGCCGCCCCACTGATCCGCTGGGATCACCGTGGCGACCGGGGGATGCCTGGTTGGCCGGCGGGACGTGGTTGTTCTCCGATCAGCAACCCGACCTGCGGCGGCTCATCGACCTGGCTCCACTGGGATGGGACGAACTGGTGGCCGACGAGACGGGACTGTACATCGGCGCCATGTGCACCATCGCCGATCTGTACGCTTTCGCGGCGCCGGCGGAATGGGTGGCGGCCGGAGTTCTACACGTCAGCTGCGAGGCGTTCCTCGCGTCGTTCAAGGTGTGGAACTCGGCGACGGTCGGCGGCAACATCTGCATGTCGCTGCCCGCCGGGCCGATGATCACGCTGACTGTCGCGCTGGAAGCCACCTACACGCTGCAGGCGACCGATGGCACCCAACGCCGGGTCGCTGCCATCGATTTCGTCTCGGGGAACCACGAGAACGTGCTGTCTACGGGCGAGGCCCTGCGCTGCGTGCACATCCCGGCGCGCACACTCCAGAAGCGGCATCTCCACAGGAGGTTCTGCCTCACCAAGATGGGCCGGTCGACCATCTTCATGGTCGCCACACAAACGTTCGGCACCGACGACATGTCGGTGACGATCACCGCGGGCACCACGCGGCCGATTCAGCTGCAGTTCGACGCATTGCCCAGTCACGCCGAATTGCGTTCTGCCATCGACGCTTTACCCGAGGACATCTGGTTCGCCGACCCGAATGGCACGCCCGCACACCGACGGCACCTCGCGCGGCATTACGCCGAGGAGATGCGTATCGAGCTTGAGGCTTCAGCATGACCTACACGGTGAACGGACACAGTTTCGATTCGGAGCCCGTCCCCGGCCAATGTCTGCGCACGTTCGTGCGGTCCCTCGGTGCCCTGGGTGTCAAGAAGGGTTGTGATGCGGGCGATTGTGGAGCCTGCACTGTCTGGCTGGACGGACGCCCCGTGCACAGCTGCATCACGCCCGCCTTCCGTGCCGAAGGTCGCGAGGTCACCACGGTCGAGGGGCTGGGCTCCGCCGATGACCTGCATCCGGTGCAGCGGCAGTTCCGCGACGCCCCGGGATTCCAGTGCGGATTCTGCACAGCCGGGATGATCATGACCGCCGCGGCTCTCACCGACGAGCAGAAGCGCGATCTGCCGAGGGCGCTCAAAGGAAACCTGTGCCGTTGCACCGGCTATCGGGCCATCGAGGACGCCGTGAACGGCGTGACGGCGATCGAGGACGCGGCGCCGGGTTGTGCCGTCGGGACCAGCGTCGGCGCACCGGCGGGGAACGAGGTCGTCACCGGGCGTGCCGAGTTCACCATGGACACTCACATCGACGGTCTGCTGCACCTGAAGGTGCTGCACTCCCCGCACGCGCACGCCCGCATCGTTTCCATCGACACCACAGCCGCCCTCGCTGTGGCCGGGGTGCATCGTGTCTTCACGTGGGAAGATGTTCCGCGAAAACGCTTTTCGACCGCGATCCACACCGATCATCTGGTCGATCCCGATGACACCTACATCCTCGACAACGTCGTCCGCTTCGCCGGCCAGCGTGTGGCCGCCGTACTGGCGGACTCCGTCCGTGCCGCGGAGGAGGGTTGCCGCCGAGTCGTCGTCGACTACGACGTGCTACCCGCTGTCTTCGATCCTGAGGAAGCGATGGCACCGGGTGCCCCTCAACTGCACGAGGCGCATGATCCGTTCGTCCTCGACCCGGCACGAAACATCCTGCTGGAGTTGCACGGCCAGATCGGCGATGTGCAACAGGGTTTCGCACAGGCCGACGTGATTCACGAAGCCACGTACTGCACCCCGCGAGTCCAACATGCGCACCTGGAGACGCACGGCTGCATCGCGTGGATGGACGACGGGAAGCTGACCGTGCGCACCGCCTCCCAGTCGCCGTCGATCGCCAAGATCAAACTGTCGTACCTGTTCGGCCTGCGACCCGACCAGGTGCGAGTGTTCTGCAAGCGAGTCGGCGGCGGCTTCGGCGGAAAACAGGAAGTGATCTCGGAGGACCTGGCCGCACTGGCCACCTTGGCGACGGGACGTCCGGTCTCCTTCGAATACACCCGGGAAGAGGAATTCACGACGGCGTCGCCGCGCCACCCGATGAAGATCACCGTGAAGCTCGGTGCCCGCGCCGACGGCACTCTGACCGCGCTGCAGTTCCACAACATCTCCAACACGGGCGCGTACGGCAATCACGGCGGTGAGACACTGTTCGCCGCCGGTGCCGCGATCGCGCTCTACCGTTGTCCCAACAAGAAGTTCGACGCCTACTCGGTGTACACGAACACCGTCCCCAGCGGCGCGCTGCGCGGATACGGCATGACGCAACCGGCGTTCGCGGTCGAGTCCGCGATCGACGAGTTGGCCCGCAAGCTCGGCATGGGCCCCGCAGAGTTGCGGCGCCGTAACATCGTCCGGCCCGGCGACGCGCTGCTGGCCATCGCCGATCATCCCGACGACGTCGAGTTCACCGAGGACGGGATCCTCGAATGCCTCGACCTGGTCGACGCCGCGTTGCGCCGGACATCGGGGGAGGCGACTCCCGACGGGGATTGGCTCGTCGGCACCGGCATGGCCAGCTCGCTGCACGAGACGGCACCGCCAACAGATCACCTCTCCGATGTCTCAGCCACGCTGCGAGACGACCTCCTCTACGAGATCGCTGTCGGTACTGTGGAATTCGGCGAAGGTACCTCCACGGCGCACGTCCAGATCGCGGCCACGCAGCTGGGCACCACACCCGCCAGAATCGCGCTCGTACAGTCCGACACGGACCGGACCGGCTTCGACACCGGCGCATTCGCCAGTGCCGGCCTGTTCGTCGCCGGGAATGCGGTGTCGAAAGCCTCGGCCGCTCTGCGCGATTCGATCCTGAGGTTCGCGGCCGAACACACCGGGACACTGTTGTCGGAGTGCGCGATGGACGACGACGGCGTGCGCTGCGGGAGCGTCCGGATCTCCTTGGCGGACGTCGTGGAAGCGGCCCGGGGCCGCGGCATCCGGTTTACCGAGGCGCGCAAAGCCTTCGGTTCACCGCGCAGCGTCACGTCGAACGCGCACGGATTCCGGGTGGCGGTGCACCGCTTCACCGGCGAGATCCGGATCCTTTACAGCGTGCATGCCACCGATGCCGGTGTCGTGATCAACCCCGCGCAGGTTCGGGGTCAGGTCGAAGGCGGTGTCGCACAGGGGATCGGATTCGTGCTGACCGAGAACCATCAGATGGACGGCGGCGTGGTCGTCAACCCGAATCTGCGCAACTACCGGATTCCCACCTACGCCGACGTTCCCCGCACCGAGGTGCTCCTCGTCGACTCGACCGACTCCGTCGGACCGATGCGGTCCAAGGGTATGGCTGAGTGCTGCATCAACCCGGTGGCCCCAGCACTGGCCAACGCCGTGGAGGACGCGACGGGCGTGCGGTTCCGCGAGTTGCCATTGACACCAGATCGCATCTACGACCGGTTGAGTTGAGGCATCAGAATGGGGGTGGTTTGTTGCGTTCGGCGACGTAGGCGTCGTTGAGTGCGCGTTCGGCTTTGATGCGGTAGCTGATTGTTCTGGCGCGGTTGCGTTTTCGCCGGCTGGGCATCGTGTTGATCTTGTCGGCGCTGGTGGGTTCCTGCGCGGGGGTGTCGATGGGTGCGCTGGTGGTGCTGATGGTCGGGAACAGTAGCGCGCTGCCGGGCCTGGTGGTGTAGGTGCGTCCGGTGGGTGTGGTCCAGACGACGGTGCCGTCGGGGTGCTGGGTGTCTGACCAGCCCGCCCAGAAGGTTTTGGCGAGGTGGTGTTGGCGGCATAGGAGTTTCCCGCTGGAGGGGTGGGTCGGCCCGGCGGGCCAGGGCACGGTGTGGTCGAAATCGGCGTAGGCCGCGGGGCGATCACAGTGGGGGAATCGGCATGTCAGATCCCGCGCTCGGACCCATTCGTCGAGGGCGGTGCTGGGCCGGTATCGCGGCTGCGGGTCAATGCCTGGCTGGATCAAGTATTTGGGTTTGGCGCCGGCGCGGATGCGGGCGGCGATCTCCTCGGCGGGAACGTGACCGAACCCGACGATCACCCCAGGAGGAGGCCGCAGGAAAGCAGCGGCCGGATCAGATTCGGCAATACCGTCTTTGTCCCCGGCGCCGTCCGTGCTTGCGGCGGCGCCGCTCTCCGCGGAGCCGCTCTCGGCGTCGTCACCGTCGTCGGTAACGCTGCTCCCGGGATTGTTGGTCTCGGGGTGATTGCGCTCCGGCTCGGTGTCCTCCGGCACACAGTCTCCGACGGCAGCTCCCTCGGTGACGCCGGCCTTTGCGACGTCTTTGTTCTTGGCGCGACATTCAGGGTCTTCGCCGTCGGTGAGGGGGTCTGGCCGCGCGGTCAGGGCTGCGTTCTCGGCGTAGATGTGGACTACCACGTGGGAGCCGCGACCGTCATCGACAGCCGCGGGGCAGTCCGGGGCGCCGCATTCGCAAGCCAGATGGAAGAACCCGGCCCCGATCGCACCGTGAGCATCGGCTCGGCGCTGATCGAGAGTACGCGGATCGTTGGGGCACACACCCTGGGCCATCACGGTCAACCGACGCCAGTACAGGGCAGCGTCAGCGCCTTTGAGACGGGCGTTGATCTCGGTGACCCCCTCTTTGGATTCACCGATGGTGACACCGCGGTCGCGGACCCGGGCCCGGGTATGGCGCAGGGCTGCAGGGTCGTGGCGATCGACCCAGACGTCGATGGCGTCGTCGAGTTTCTTCTGTGACAACCCATCCCAGCGCACAGCCCGCTCAGCGATCTCGGCCTCCACCTTGGCCAACAGATCAGCATCCTGAATGTTGGCGGTGCGGTTGACGATCCGGCGCACCAAGAACTCCGTGATCTGCCCGGCCAGGAAGGCGGCGGCAATCCGGGGTAGCCGGGTCAAGGCCAGCCCCACCTCCATATCACCGGAGGCGCGTCCGTGGGAGATTCTGCAGGCCAACGAGATCTCGGCCGCCGCGGAATTCCAGGCGGCATCGGTGTCTTCGACACTGTCGCAGTCGTCGTCATAGTTACGGCGGGCCTTCTCAGCGATCAACAACATCCGGTGCGCCGAGGCCGAAGAGATGGCGTCGGTCCACCCTGCGATGGCCGCATCGAGCTCCGCGTCGGCCATCTCGACACGAGACGCAGAATCCGCCAGCCCTTCGAACATACAAGCGATACTACCGGCGCCCACCGACAAGAAACGACACGAAAACAGAAGTGACAGAGATAATTAACTGCCGACCAAGGTAGTCCGGTTGGGGACCGTGTGCCCACGGTTGCGGGTGCTGCCCCGGCGGCTAGGTATCGCGCGGACCTCCCGGGGATCCGGTACTCCGCTCAGCGGCCGCCCAGCGGCGCAACACCTTTCAGGCCGTCGATAGGCGGCAGCGTCGTCAGCAGTTTCGGGGCCACGGTGGTGGCGTCCGAGTCCGGCCGGTCGAGGAAGTACTTGCGCACCTGCGACTTCCCGTCGGCGGTGGTGCCACTGACGAGCAGATCGGCACCGACGGTGGTGCTGGTGGTCGCGACACTGATGTCTTTGCCGCCGGGAAACGGTGCGAAGGAAGCGATTTGCGCGAAGTCGACAGGGCTGTCGTGGTCGTGCGGGCTCATCACGTACATCTCGGGCGCCCCGTCGAGACGCGATCCCGTCGACCACACCCGCACAGTGCCCTCGCCGCCAAGCTGGCTGGTGATGACGCTCTTGGCGCCGCCCTCGGCACCGGCCACCCAGCCCGTCGACAGCGAGACACCGTCGGTGTACGACTCGTCGTAGGCGAGGAACTCCGACGTCATCGCCGGACCCCCACCTGTGTCGTGGTCGGTGTGGTCGTTGGAGGCGTCGATGCGGGCCTTCACCGTCGGGGTGTACAGGTCGTAGCGGAACGTCTTGATCTCCGGGGGTTCGCCTGGACCGGGTGCGGTCACGATGCTCTCCCGCCCGGACGCCATGTCGACCACCCCGGTCGCCAACGTGACACCGCTGCGCGATCCTGGATATGGCGCGAAAGCCGAAAACACCTCCGGCGCTGAGCCCACGTCGGGAAGCGATGTCGAGAAGATCTTGACCTCGGAGTCCGTACCCGCGCCGGCCCCGACGATGATGTTGTCCGCCAGCGCATTCCCGTCGATGTCGGCTCCGGCGACGGAAATGCCACCGTCGAAGTCAGCGTCGAACGGGGCGAATCGCGCCAGCTCGGTCTTGAAGGCGCCGCTGGGTTCGTCGCCGCTGTACACCACCACTTCGGGTGCGGATCCGGGGCCGGTGCCGACCACGAGGTCGAGGACCATGTCCCCGTCGACGTCGGCCATCGCGACGCTCGGCGTGCCCTCGAAGGACGGGAACGGATACACCGTCGCCATGACCTCGTCACCCTCGCCGTTGCGCACCTGCACTGTCGCGGGCTCACCCTCGGCCCCTGGCACTGCCACCGCGTACGTCGAGACCTCGGGGATCACGCTGACCAACGCCATCAGCCCGTTGTCCTCGTGGTTGAGCCGGTGGCAGTGGATCACGAAGGTTCCGACGAACTCGCTGAACTCCATCCGCAACGCCAATGACGACGGATTAGGACTGTCCCCTTCGTCACTGGAGACCGAGGTTGCGGGCACGTTGACGTTGTCCACGCCCCAGGGCTGCACCCCCGATTTCGTTCCGGTCAGCGGATTGTCGATCTCCTGAACCTGAAAGTCATTGACATGGATGTGCATCGGGTGGCCGTCGTTGTTGTAGTTCGTGATGCGCCATTCTTCGACCGAGTTCAACCGTGGCTGGATCAGGGGGATGTTGGGGAAGGCGTTGTCGGCGAACTCGTAGACGAACGCCTTCGGATCGTCCTTGCTGGCCCACTGGTTGCCGAAACCACCGGAGATGACCAGATCGCGGGTCACGTCCGCCGTCATCACCGAGGTATCCACGAAGGACGTATACGCATCGAGATTCTGCCCCGGCTCGAAAGTCGTTGTCTCACCGCGCTCGTCGTCAGGGGTAGCGTGGATCAGCTTCTGGATCGGAAAGGTGAAGAAGCCGTCGGCGTAACTGATGTATTTCGGGTCGACGGTCACGGTTCCCAGCACCGCCGGCGGATGTTCCGTTCCGTTGTCGGTATACAGCACACCGGGGTTCGTGATCGGCTCAAGGTTCTTCATGGGTGGCATCTCGAGGATCAGGTCGCCCTCGGTCGGCATGGTCACCGCGATGGCGTACCGGGTGGCCGGCGGTATGTCGAGTGTGGTGCCGTCGCCACCGACCGGCCGCTGCACCTGCGTATAGGGATTGCCGTCCTGCCCGACGATGGCGAACTTCGGGTGCGTGCCGGTAGCCGTCTCGGTGAGCTGGACTCGCATGTAGGCGAAGTCGCTGATATTGGCCAGCACCCAGATCTCCGTCTGGCCCGGTTTGACTTTCAGTTCGGGCTGAAACTGGCCGTTTATGGTGAATTGCACGTCGCGCTGGTTCTCCGGCAACGACGGGTCGGCGGGGACGTTCACCGTCGGGCTGGTGAAACTCTGCAAGTTCGGTGGAATTGTCTGGTTCTGACCGCGGCGGTTGTCCGCCGACAGCGGACCGGCCCACCAGTTCGTCATGAACTGGGCGCCGTCGGAGACGTCGGTGAAATTGACCGGCGCCAGCCTCGGCTCGTAGGTCCCGTCTGCCAGCTCGGTACCTTTGGGTGGCGTCAGCGTGCTCACCCACTGTGGCCACGTCGCGTTGTTCAACTGGTGACCGGAGCCCTTGCGGTCGAAGACGAAGTTGTATTGAAAAGCCATGTTGCGGATCGGGATATCGTTCTCGGTCACGATCGGCAGGTTCCCGTCGGGCCTGCCGATCTCCAGGAGGCCGGCCAGACCCATGTACGTCTGCGGAGCGGTCACCGTGTGTCGGTGGCTGTGATACCAGTAGAGCCCCTGAGGCATCGTGTCGGGGATTCGGTAGTCGTATGTGTTGGCCATTCCCGACGGGATCGACAGAAGGACGTTGTCCGCGTTGCCTTGTGGGCTGACATGTAGGCCGTGGGTGTGCAGGTTGAGCGGGGCGGCCTTCAGTTGCGGAGGGTAGATCGGTACGTCACTCCCGACCCGCGTGTAGGCCGGATCGTAGAAGTCCTCGACCGTGAGGTCGTCGAGATCGTTCTCGTAGTGGACGATCAAGCGCTCGCCGGGGTCGACCCGCAGTGTCGGGGCCGGATACAGGTTGTCGCCCTGGGTAGAACCGTCGGAGCTCGTGCCCTTGATGAGCTCGTAACCGAAGACCAGAAAATTGGTGACGGGTTCGGAGACGGTGTCGAGGTTGACCGTGCCCTGGTGCGCCGACAAGCGCACCTCCAGCACTCCGTCGTGACTAGAGAGCCGGACGGGCTCGCTGAACGGCGCGGGTTTACCGTCGGGACCGGCGTTGACACCGGGCGGGTTCGGTTCCGCACCATGCTCATTTCGGCTGCAGCTGAACAGCATTGCCGCGGTGGTGACGACCACGAGCACGGCCAGCCAGCGCATCAGGTAGCCGCGGCGGGCGATCAGTTCGTCGTTACCCATCGGTGGGGTCCAGAGAGGTCTCCTGTGCCGACAACGCCAGCCACCGCCCGTCCTGGCGGACGAACACGTCGGTGAACCGTTCCCGGGCCAGCACGGCGCCGTCGTCGCCCATCACGACGTTGATGCCGTGGATCAGGGCAGTGTCGCCGGCGACGACCACCCGTTGGTCTGAGGGATTCATCGTGAACGGCACGTCGACGACGCCGGCGAGTTCCTGTGCGCGATCGAACACTTGGCCCTCGGAGTTGATGTGGGTGAAGTTCGGCCCCAGGATCGCGTCGACCGCCGCGCGATCTCCGGTCGAGATGGCGTTGAGCCACTGCGACTCCTGGAGCAACACATCGGCGCACACTCCGGCATCCAGCGGAAGTGGCCTCGCGGTGGGATCTGTACAGCTATCGGCCTGCGCGATGGCGGCCCCACTCAGGGACACCGGGATGGTGAGGGCGCCGACGGCCACCACCCACGTTGGTCTGGCCCGGCGGCGTCGCATCGGAGAAGCATAATGACGAACGCGTCAACGGGTGTGACTTCAGCAAACTTCGACGCCTGCTCTCAGTCGCCGATCTCGTCGAGATGGACGGCGGATCGTTCGACCAGCTCCAGCACTTGCCTCAGCATCGGCGAGAGGCTCCCGCGGGCCCAGATCGCGTGCAGTTCGACGGGGCGTGCCGGATCGCTGTCGCGATGCCCGCTACCGAAATCGGTCAACGCCTTGAACGCGACACCGTCGACCCGTAGCGCCCTCGCGCTCGCCGGAACCAGCGCAACGCCCTGGCCCGCGGCCACCAGGAGCACGGCCGTCAGGATCTGCTGCACCCGCTGGGTGATGCGCGGATGTCCGTTGAAGAGGAAGCGGACGGTCAGTTCGTGGAAGTACTGCGCGCGCTGCGGGTGGTAACTGATGACGGACAACCCGTCGAACGCGTCCGGACCGAGCGGACCCGCCTCGGCGGCCAAGGGGTGGCTGGCGGGCACCACGGCAAGGAGTGCCTCGCGTGCGACGACCTTGGACTCCAGTGCCGCCGTGTCGAAAGGCGGTCGGGCCAGTCCGAGATCGAGCTCGCCGCGCCGGATGCCGTCGACTTGAATGCCTGTGACAGCCTCCTGGAGCACGACCTCGATATCGGGCATTTCGTTGCCGAGGAGGCCGAGGAGCGGACCGACGAGACCTATCGCCGACACTGCGGTGAAGCCGAGCCGCAGCGTCCCGGCCGAGCCGCGTTCCACCCGCTGCGCGTGCGCCGTCGCGCCATCGAGACTGCTGAGCACTCGATAACAGTCCTCGAGAAACGCCAGACCTGCGGGCGTGAGTACGACGCGCCGGTTGTCGCGATCGAGAAGCCCGGCACCGACCGCCCGCTCGAGACGCTGGATCTGGCGGCTCAGCGGCGGCTGCGTCATCGCCAGCCGTTCGGCGGCTTTTCCGAAATGCAACTCCTCGGCCACGGCGACGAAGCAGCGGACCTGGTCCAACGTGATCGCCATGCCCTGAAGGTATCAAGCTATGCAGGATTGGGCTTGGACAGGTATCGATGTAGCTCCGTAGCGTCCTCTGTGGAGTGATGCGCGTCATATCTGATGACCGCTCCAGATGTACGTCACAGACAGGAGTGATTCTCATGGCGACAGCACTACGCACCCGCCTCGGTACCGGACTGGCTGCCGTCGCGGTCGTCGGGACCGTCCTCACCGCATGCGGCGGTGTGCAGAGCACCACGGGCGGGGGCTCGGGTGATTCCTACCCGACGGGCCCGGTGGAAATGTACGTCGGCGCTTCCGCCGGCGGATCGAGCGACCTCATCAGCCGTGCCGTGTCGAAGGGCCTGTCGGACAACCTCGGCGCGACCTTCCCCGTCATCAACCGTGAAGGCGCCAACGGGGCGCTGGCCGCCGCCGAGATCGGCAACGCCAAACCCGACGGCTCCAAGATCGGGATCCAGAACGCATCGCTGTTCACGATCACCCCGCTGGCCGTCGCACCCGACGAAGCGACGAGCATCGACCAGTTCGAAGTCGTCCAGGGTGTATCCCGCGACGACTATGTTCTGGTCACCAATCCGGCGAGCGGTTTCCGGAGTCTCGCCGACATGCAGGGTTCGCCGCGGGTCGTCCGCTACGGCACGACGGGCGTCGGCACCGGCGCGCAGCTGTCGGCGGCGCTGCTGTTCAACACCAGCAAGGTGAACTCCCAGGCCGTCCCGTTCGACGGTGGCGCACCCGCGCTGGCCGCGGTGCTGGGCAACCAGGTCGACGTCGCGAGCCTGCAGGTCGGCGAGGCCATCGAGAACATTCAGTCCGGCAAGCTGATTCCGCTCGCGGTGTTCGGCCCCGAGCGCATCGAATATCTGCCCGATGTGCCCACTGCGAAGGAGCAGGGTCTCGACGTCGAGGTGACGCAATACCGGTTCATGACGGTGCCGAAGGGGACTCCGCAGGACGTGAAAGACCGCCTCGCCGAAGGCATGGAGGCGACCTTCGCGACCGAGGAGTACAAGGAGTTCAACAAGCAGAACAGCCTGACGCCGATGGAGGTTTCGGGCGACGAGGTCGTCGCACAGCTGCAGGAGGACCAGAAGCGCTACGCCGATCTCGTGCAGCAGTACGGACTCAACCTGCGCAACGAGGGCTGAGCCGTGAGCGAATCCACGAGGCCGACGACTGACCCCGACGTGCACCCGCACACCAGGGACATCCTCACCGAGATCGAGGCCGAGGTCGCCCACGAGATGGAGGAGGACCGCCCGCCCCAGGGCGGCCCGCTCTATCAGACGGTGGGCGCGGCGGTCGGCATCGTCATCGGCGTCGGCGGCGGATTGCTTTCCTGGGGTTACGGTCTCGGTACCCTGCAGGAGCCGGGCCCGGGCCTGTGGCCGTTCATCGTCAGCGTCGTGATCGCCGCGCTGTCGGCGGTCCTGCTCGTAGTGGGCCGCAGCCTGACCGACAGCGAGGCCTTCACCAAGAGCAGCATCCTGCCGATCGTCGGGATCATCACCTTCGTCGGCTTCGGATTCCTGTTGCCGCTAACCGGGTTCGAGATCCCGGCGCTGATTCTCAGCATCATCTGGCTGAAGTTCCTCGGCGGCGAGAGCTGGCGCAACACAGTGGTGATCAGCGTGGCCACCGTCGCAGCGTTCTACTTCCTGTTCCTCTACGGGCTGCGAATCCCGCTGCCCCACTTGATCTCTCTGTAAAGCCAGGTCACTGTCATGGACTTCTCCTCATTCGTCGACGGATTTGCGCTCGTCGTCGAGCCTCACAACCTGCTGTACTGCCTCGTCGGCGTGCTGATCGGCATGGTCATCGGGGTGCTGCCCGGGCTCGGCCCGGCGGCGACGATCGCGATCCTGCTGCCGATCACCTACACGATCGAGCCGGTCTCGGCGATCATCATGCTCGCCGGTATCTACTACGGCTCCCAGTACGGCGGGACCATCACCTCGGTGCTGTTGCGGCTACCGGGGGAGGCGTCGTCGGTGGTCACCGTGTTCGACGGCTTCGCCCTGGCCAAGCAGGGCAAAGCCGGCACCGCCCTCGGCATCGCCGCGATCGGATCCTTTGTCGGAGCGACGATCTCGATCATCGGTCTGACGCTGCTGGCACCGGTGGTGGCCAGCGTGGCCCTCGACTTCGGTCCACCCGAATACGCCGCGCTGGCGCTGTTGGGCGTGTTGCTGGTCGCCACGATCGGCAGCGGCAACAAACTCAAGGCATTGATCGCCGGCGCGGTCGGTCTGCTGCTGGCCACCGTCGGGCGTGACAGTTTCACCGGCGCATCCCGGTTCACGTTCGACAGCCTGCAACTCGCGGACGGCATCGATTTCGTCGTGGTGGCGATGGGCCTGTTCGGTGTCGGCGAGATCCTGTACAGCCTCGAACAACGCCACCGAAAGGTCCAGCCACCGACCAAGGTCGGCAACGTGTGGCCGTCGCGCGCCGATCTCAAGCAGTCCTCCGGTGCGATCGGCCGGGGGTCGGTCATCGGGTTCATCCTCGGTGTCCTACCCGGCGGTGGCGCAGTGCTGTCGTCGATCGTGGCCTACGCCACCGAGAAACGGCGTTCGAAGACCCCGGAGCGGTTCGGCCGAGGAGCGGTCGAGGGAGTGGCGGCGCCGGAGACCGCCAACAACGCGGCCGCCACATCGTCGTTCATCCCGCTGCTCACCATCGGTCTTCCGGCCAACGCGACGATGGCGATGCTGTTCGGCGCGTTGCTCATCCTCGGTGTCTCGCCGGGGCCGCAGCTCGTCGACGAGCATCCCGACGTCTTCTGGGGCGTCATCAACTCGATGTACATCGGCAACCTGATCCTGCTGATCCTGTCGATCCCGTTGGTGGGCATCTTCGTTCGAATCCTGAGGGTGCGTCCGGCGATCCTCGCGCCGATCACCGCGCTCATCACCATCCTCGGCGTCTACACGATCAACAACTCGACGTTCGACATCTTCCTGATGGTGGCCTTCGGGATCCTCGGCTACCTGATGAAGAAGGCCGGCTTCGATCCCGGACCGATGGTCCTGGCGTTCGTCCTCGGCTCGATCATCGAATCCAGCACACGGCGTTCGATGCTCATCTTCGGCGGCGACCCGACGGGCTTCATCACGCGGCCGATTTCGGGGTCGATCCTCGCGGTCTTCGTGCTGCTGGCCTGCGCTCCGCTGCTCCGCCGGCTGTGGGTCGCGCGGAACGCAAAGAAGGACGAGAAGGCCGACACGACAGAACATGTCGGCGTCTGACGCTCAGCGGCGCCCTTCGAGGCGCCTGCGAGTGTTACCCAGATGAAGGCGCATCGCCGCCCGGGCAGTGTCGGGATCCCCGGCCTGCACCGCGGCGGCGATGTCGTCGTGCTCGCGCTGGACACGTGCAACGTGGGCGGAGTCGGTCATCGAGTACTCGTCGCCCAGCCGGGTGCGCGGCAGCATGATCATCATCGGGCCCAGCGACTCGAGAAGCTCCAGGCAGAACCGGTTGCCGCTGACCGCGGCGATCGCCCGGTGGAAACGGTAGTCGGCCTCGACCGCGTCCTCCGGGGGTGCGGCAAGAAAGTCCTCCATGGCCGCCCGGACGGTCGCGCGACCGTCGTCGTCGATGCGCGCTGCGGCCAGCGCTGCGGTCTCGCTCTCCACACCGAGCCGGAAGTCGATCATGTCGAGCACGTCCCGCTGCGTGCGCAGAGCGGCGGATTCGACGGTGAAGGACGACGGCTCGGGCACCGCGAGCACGAAAGAACCCCGGCCCTGGAAGGTTTCGATGAAACCTTCCGCACGTAGCCGGGTGACGGCCTCCCGCACCACGGTGCGGGAGACACCGAACTCGTCGATGAGCTCGGACTCGGACGGCAGTTTGTGGCCAGGCGGGAGGTCGCCGGCGAAGATCTTGTCCTTCAACCCGGCGACCACCCGCTGTGCCAGTGACTTCTCCACGGTCAGATCATGACCTATTGGTCACGGCTTCCCGAACTCGGCGCTTGCGACCGTCAGTGCGCGCATCTTGTCGCTGAGGGTGAAGCCGAGGCCGGCGCGCTCGGGCAGCCACATGCGGCCATCACGAATTTCGATGCGCTCGTTGAACAATGGATTGAGCCACTCGAAGTGCTCGACCCACGGCTCGGTCGGGTAAGCCGCTGCCAGGTGCAGGTGGATCTCCATGGCGTAGTGCGGAGCCAGCGCCAGCCCCGCGTGCGACGCGAGGTTCGCGAACCGCAGGAACGGCGTGATGCCGCCGATCCGGGGTGCGTCGGGCTGGACGATGCCGCGGTAGCCCGCATCGATGAGGGCCATGTGCTCGGTGACCGACGTCAGCATCTCGCCGGTGGCGATCGGGGTGTCGAACGTGTGGCTGAGGTCGGCGTGGCCGACGGCATCCCAGGCGTCGAGCGGCTCCTCGATCCAGATCAGGTCGTACTGCTCGAGCTCGCGGCACATGCGCCGGGCGCGCGCCCGATCCCACTGCTGGTTCGCGTCCACCATGAACGGGGTGTCTCCGAGGTGCTCGCGCAGGGCGGCGACACGTTCCAGGTCGGTCTTCCAATCCGGTTGTCCGACCTTGATTTTGATGCCGCCGATACCGGATTCGACCGACGCGGTGGCCTTCTCCTTGATCTCCCCGACGGAGGCCTGCAGGAATCCCCCGGAGGTGTTGTAGACGCGGCACGAGTCGCGATGGGCGCCGAGCAGCTTGGCCAGCGGCAGGCCGGCGCGGCGGGCCTTGAGGTCCCACAATGCGACGTCGAGTGCGGCGATGGCCTGGGTCGCGGTGCCGGAGCGGCCGACGGAAGCGCCTGCCCACAGCAGGGATTGGTAAATCTTGTCGATGTCGGAGGGATCTTCGCCGATGACGTTGTCGGCGATCTCGCACAGGTGCGTGTACTGGGCTTTGCCGCCGGCACGCTTGGAATAGCTGAAACCCATTCCGGTGAAACCGTCTTCGGTGGTCACCTCGGCGAAGAGCATCACCGTCTCGGTCAAGGGTTTCTGTCGGCCGGTGAGCACCTTCGCGTCGCTGACGGGGTTCGCCAGCGGCAGGACCACGTGCGAGAGGGTCAGGTTCCTGATCTTGTCGGCCATGTCCATTCCTTCACTACTCATATGATGACCGTTGCAACTTATCATATAAGTTGTGATATGTGCCATCCCCGCACGGCGGACGAATCGATTAGTGGGTGTGGTCCGCGGGGTGGGCGGGTGGCCCGGAGATTGCGCAGTGCGTGCAGTTCTGGACCGCGATCCGCTCGTCGTCGTGCGACGCCGGTGTGCGTCGAATTCCGATGAGCGCCAACGCTGCCGCGAGTACCAGGAGCGCTGACGAGATCACGACCGCGGTGTGGAAGCCGGCATTGAAAGCCACAGGATCGGCATAGGCGTCACCGCTGATTCCGGCCAGTCCAGGCAGGACGGCCACCGCCAGAAGCCCACCGGCGCGGGCCACGGCGTTGTTGACGCCGGACGCCGATCCGGCCATGTTGTCCGGCGCGGCGTCGAGGACCGTCGCTGTCAGCGGAGCGACGACGAGGACCATGCCGGCTCCGAACACCACCGCCGCCGGTGCGACGTCGAACGTCCACGACGCGTCGGGGCCGATCCGCAGCATCAGCAGCAATCCCGCCGCGGCGATCAGCGGACCGATCGTCATCGGCAGGCGCGGTCCGATCCGGCCCGACAACACGCCCGCACGCGACGAGAAGAGCAGCATGACGGCGGTGAAGGGCAGCAGCGCCGTCCCCGCCGCGACCGGACTGAACCCGGCCACGGTCTGCAACTGCAGCACCAGCAGGAGAAAGGCCACACTGAGCCCGCCGTAGATGAGCAGCGTCACGATATTAGCGATGCGGAAGTTGCTGTCGGAGAACAATATCGGCGACACCAACGGGTGCGAGGAGCGCCGTTCCACCACCACGAAAGCGGCCAGTGCGACAACCCCCACACACACGGTCGCCACGGCGCCCGGACTGACACCGCCGTTGCCCACGGCGGTCAACCCGTACGTCAGCGCACCCAGTCCGACGACCGTCGACGCGGCACCCGGGACGTCGAACTGCCGCGGCGCTGTCGGATCCCTGCTCTCGGGGACTTTCGTGACGGTCACCGCGACGACGACAACGGCAAGGGGAATATTGATGAGAAAGGCGGCGCGCCAATTCCATTCGACGAGAAGGCCGCCGAGGAACGGACCGATCGCAGCGGCGATCCCGCCCAGCCCGGACCACGCGCCGACCGCGGCCGACCTGTCGGTGCTGCGGAAAGACGCCGAGATGAGCGCGAGGCTGCCCGGTGTCAGCAGTGCACCGCCGACTCCTTGAAGCGCCCGCGCGGCGATCAGTATCTCGACGTTCGGTGCCACCCCACACGCGACCGATGCCAGCGCGAACCAGACCACCCCGATGAGAAAGACCCGCCGCCGGCCGAAGCGGTCGCCGAGGGAACCGCCGAGCAGGATCAGCGACGCGAGAGTCAGTGCATAGGCGTTGACCACCCACTGCAGCGCGGCGAACCCCGCCCCGAGTTCGGCACCGATGTGGGGCAGCGCCACGTTGACGACCGTGCCGTCGACCATGACGATCCCGGAGCCGAGCACCGTGGCCAGCAGCACCCAGCGTCCAGCGGCCGTACCCATCTGTACGGGGTTCACGGCGCCACCCTATTCGCGGCTGGGAGGTGGCCGGAATCCGTGCGGCCACTTGGTCGACTCGTCGTAGTAGACGTCGGTGAGGACGGCACCGGTCAGGTTGGCGTAGGCGAAGTCGGCACCGGGCAGTCGCAACCCCACCAATGCCATGCCCTCCAGATCCATGTGACTGAACGGCCGCGCCTGGGTCGGCTCGGACGAGGACAGGTTGCGCACGAAGACGAGATTCTCCAGCTGTTCGGCATGGCGGGTCTGGGCCTGTTGTTGCGCCTCGTCGCGGATGGCGCGGCTGTCGTCGACGAGCTTCTGACCCCAGATCGAACCGGCTGCGAGGACCACGCCCAGGATCATCGCGATCACGATGTCGCGGACCCACCACCGCGGTTCACGCTCAGACGGCCCGGCGGTACTCACCGGTTCATTCTGGGGATCGGAGTGGTCTGCATGAGTTCTTACGACGAAATTCGTCTCCGGACTGCGGCATCGCAACGGAATTCTTAGGATGCCTCCATGTCGTCCGCCGCGCCGCAGATCGAGCTGATCGGCGTCCGCAAGGAATTCGGCGACCTGCGCAACAAGGTCGTGGCAGTCGAAGGCGCCGATCTGACCATCGGTGACGGCGAACTGTTCGCCATTCTGGGGCCGTCGGGCTCGGGCAAGACGACCCTGCTGAGGCTCATCGCGGGGTTCGAACAGCCCACCACCGGCACCATCAAACTCGGCGGCAAGGACGTCACCGCGCTCCCACCCGCGCGGCGTGACACCAATACGCTGTTCCAGCAGTACGCGCTCTTCCCGCACATGACCGTCGCCCAGAACGTCGAGTACGGTCTGCGGGTGCGCGGTGTCGGCAAGGCCGAACGCCGCCAACGGGCCGGCGAGGCGCTCGAGATGGTCCGACTCACAGGACAGGTCGCGCGCAAGCCGTCGGAGCTCTCCGGCGGTCAGCAGCAGCGCGTCGCGCTGGCCCGTGCCCTCGTCGGACGTCCCCGGGTGTTGCTGCTCGACGAGCCGCTGGGGGCTTTGGATTTGAAGCTGCGTGAGCAGATGCAGGTGGAGCTCAAGGCGATTCAGCGTGAGGTCGGCATCACGTTCGTCATCGTGACGCACGACCAGGATGAGGCGCTGACGTTGTGTGACCGGTTGGTGGTCCTCAACGATGGCCGCATCGAACAGATCGGCGCCGCCCGCGAGGTCTACGAGAACCCCGCCAACCGGTTCGTCGCCGACTTCGTCGGAACCTCGAATGTGTTGGACGCCGACGCGGCCGACGCGGTGCTGGGACGGCGCGGAACGTTCGCGATACGCCCGGAACGCATCGAGGTGCTCGACAGCGCGGCGCCGGTGCCCGACGGATTACGCAGCGTCGCGGCGGAGGTCGCCGAGGTGGTCTACGCCGGACCCATCACGCGGGTCGCGGCGACCGTCACTGGAATCGGTGGACTGGGGGCGCCGGTGCGGCTCACAGCCACTCTGCTGTCTGCAGACGCGTCGTCGTCGCTGTCGCACGCAACACCTGTTCTCCTCGCGTGGCCCGAGACCGCGGTCCGCGACCTGAGTTCCACCGGATCAAAGGAGAAGTCATGACAAGACCGATTCGCCGCCTCGGCATCGCGTTGGTTGCAGGCGCGTTGCTCGTCGCAGGTTGTTCGAGTTCCGACGACTCCGGCGGCACCGCGGAAGGCCCGCCCGAGATGGAACCGGCCACATCGGTCGGCGACGGCGAGGGCGAATTGAACCTGATCGCCTGGCCGGGTTATGCCGAGGACGGTTCCAACGATCCGGCCGTCGACTGGGTGACACCGTTCGAGACCGAGACCGGATGCCAGGTCAACATCAAGATCGGAAACACGTCCGACGAGATGGTCCAGCTGATGCGCAGCGGCCAGTACGACGGTGTGTCCGCATCCGGTGATGCGACGCTGCGGCTGATCTACGGCGGCGACGTGGCGCCCGTGAACACCGAGCTCACACCGAATTACGCGACGGTCGTGCCGTTCCTCAAGGACAGACCGTGGAACGCGGTGGACGGCCAGATGTATGGCGTGCCGCACGGGTGGGGCGCGAACCTGTTGATGTACAACACCGACGTCGTCACACCCGCGCCGGACTCGTGGGGCGCCGTCTTCCCGGGCGCTGCCGAGCTGAGAGGCAAAGTGACGGCCTACGATTCGCCGATCTACATCGCCGACGCCGCGCTGTATCTGTCGAAGACGCAGCCCGATCTCGGCATCAAGGACCCGTACTCGCTGACGAATGAACAACTCGACGCCGCCGTCGATCTGCTCAAGGAGCAGAAGGACAACATCGGCGAATACTGGTCGGACTACACCAAGGAAGTACAGGCCTTCGAGTCCGGGACGACGGTGATCGGCACCTCGTGGCAGGTCATCGCCAACACGATCCAGGCCGACAACAAGGCGCCGATCGCGACCGTGCTGCCCAAGGAAGGCTCCACGGGGTGGTCCGACACATGGATGCTCTCGGCCAAAGCTGCGCACCCGAACTGCATGTACAAGTGGATGGACTACATCATCTCGCCGGAAGCCAACGCGCAGGTCGCCGAATACTTCGGTGAGGCGCCGTCACAGACGAAATCGTGTGACCTCACGGCCGACAAAGCGCACTGCGAGACCTACCACGCCACCGACGAGGCGTACGCGGCGCAGATCCACTACTGGACCACACCGCAGACGAAATGCGTTGACGGCAGCGGAGACAACTGCACGTCGTATGACGAGTGGGTCAACAAGTGGCAGGAGATCAAGGGCTGATGCTCGCGGCGCCGCGCATGCGGCAACGGGCGGGGCTGGCCTTCCTGCTGGTGCCGCCGATGGCATGGCTGGTGATCGCCTATCTGGGATCACTTGCCGTGCTGTTGGTTTCGGCCTTCTGGAGCACCAACAGCTTCACCGGCCGAGTGGTGCACACGTTCACGACCGACAACCTGGTGCGGGTGTTCACCGACGACGTGGTCCGCGCCACGACGCTGCGGACCGTCGGGGTGGCGGTGACCGTGACGGTGTTGTGCGCGGTGCTGGCCGTCCCGTTGGCGCTGTACATGGCCAAGGTCGCCTCCCCGGCCGTGCGGATCGCTCTGGTGGTGGCGGTGACGACGCCGCTGTGGGCGAGCTATCTGGTGAAGGCCTACGCGTGGCGGATGATGCTGTCGCCGGAGGGGCCGCTGGCATGGGTGTCCGGGTGGACGCCGGGGTACGGGCTGGTCGCGACGGTGATCACGCTGACCTATTTGTGGTTGCCGTACATGGTGATTCCGGTGTTCGCGGCATTCCAGCGGGTGCCAGATGCGTTGACGGACGCCAGCGCGGACCTCGGCGCGTCGGACCTGACGACACTGCGTCTTGTCGTCGCACCTATGGTGTTCCCCGGTATCGCGGCCGGGTCGATCTTCACCTTCTCGCTGTCATTGGGTGACTACATCGCCGTCCAGATCGTCGGCGGCAAGACGCAGATGCTGGGCAACGTCATCTACGGCCAGTTGGTGACGGCGAACAACCAGTCGATGGCGGCGGCACTGTCGCTGATCCCGCTGCTGGCCATTGTGTTCTACCTGCTGGCCATGCGACGCACCGGCGCGCTGGAGAACGTCTGATGCTGACGCGCAGGCTCCGGGCCGGCACCCGCGCATGGACCGTGATGGTCCTCGTCTTCATCTACGCACCGTTGGCTCTGGTGATCGTCAACGCGTTCAACACCTCTCGCACGTTTGCATTCCCACCGTCGGGATTCACGCTGCAGTGGTGGAGCACGGCATGGCGCAGTGAGGGCATGTGGACCTCACTCGGCAACTCCGCGGTGGTGGGGCTCGCGGCGACCGGCGTTGCGCTGGTGCTGGGCACGATGTGCGCGTTCGCGGTTCAGCGGTACGACTTCTTCGGCAAGCAGACGGTGAATCTGCTTGTGGTGCTGCCGATCACGCTGCCGGGCATCGTCACCGGCATCGCGTTGAATGCGACGTTCACGTCGGCGCTGGGCATCACGCTCGGTATGGCCACGGTGATCATCGGGCACGCGACGTTCTGCATCGTCATCGTGTTCAACAACACCCAAGCGCGGTTGCGGCGTCTCGGAACGAGTTTGGAGGATGCATCGGCAGACCTCGGCGCGTCGACGTGGCAGACGTTCCGGTTCGTGACGCTGCCGATGATGCGCGGGGCACTTGTCGCCGGGGCGATTCTGGCGTTTGCGCTGAGCTTCGACGAGATCGTGGTGACGACGTTCACGGCGGGCCCCGCGGTGCAGACGTTGCCGATCTGGATCTTCGGGAACCTGTTCCGGCCGAACCAGGCGCCCGTGATCAACGTCGTCGCCGCGGCCCTGACGATCGTCGCGATCATTCCGGTATGGCTGACCCAGCGAATCGGGGGAGACCCGGCGGGAACGCGTATCTAGGCCTGCGAGGCGTTGTAAATAGATTGTTGACAGAACATCGACTGTCAAGATTAAATTGACACGTGGCTGATTCGTTCATCGCGACCGGCGAGCAGCTTCGCCGCAAGCTCGGCCAGCTCCTCGCCGCTCCGGTTCTGCGGGGCGACTCCGACTCGCTGGCGCTGATCCGCGCGGCGCGCGAGGTCCAAGAGGGGTCTGAATCGCTGATGGCTGCCGCGGTGGACCAGGCACGAGACGCGGGCCGGACGTGGAAGGAGATCGGCGAGGTGCTGGGCGTATCGCGCCAGGCCGCCTTTCAGCGTTACGGCAAACCCATCGATCCGAGAACTGGAGAGATCATGAACACCGAAGTGCTTCCCGGAGTGGACGAACTGGCCAGAAAAGTCATCGACGATCTAGCTCATGCGCGCTGGGCCGATATCACTGCGCGATTCGATGCCACGATGCGCGATCGGCTGACCGAGGACGGGTTGGCGGAGGCGTGGGCCCATATTGTGGGTTTGGCCGGGGCGTACGAGGGCCACGGAGACACCGACTCCGCGCGCGCCGGCGACTTCACCACCACCAACACGCCGCTGGCCTTCGAAGCGGGTGATTTCGTCGCGCGCATCACTTTTCGCGACGATCAGACAATTGCCGGGCTGTACATCCTCAATCCCGACGTCGGTTGACGCTGGCCGGAACGTCTTCCGCAGCAATCGAATACGAGTCCCGCGCCACCGCGCGATCAGCGGTTGAAGTTGCATCGCACCCCGAAGTGATCAGACGGGAACACACGGGGATGCTCGGGCGAAATCGGCTCGGTGCCGAGCAATTCGATGGATTCGGGTCGCCACCGCTGCCCCTTGACGAGAACGCGGTCGAACCGGACATGGCGTTTCTTGGCCGTGCTGTCGTAGCGCATGTCGTTGATCGAGGTGTCCTCGGTGTAGCCGTCTTCGCCGGGCCGCAACGCGGGCCAGACATCGTGGAACGGTGGGGCGATGAGATGGTTCTCTTTGTCGCGCATATTGAAATCGCCGAGCACGACAGCATCGGAGTCGGCCGCCAGCGCACGAAAGATTCGGCGGATCTGGCGTACGCGCAGCGGAGCCGACCGTTTACCGCTGTCGAGGTGAACCGAACAGAGCGCGGTGCGGGCACCGTCGATGACAAGATCGGCGCGCAGGAAGCCGCGCCTGGCGCGGGTGGGCACGCGTGTGTACGTCACATCGGCGATCGGCACGCGTGACAGCAGCAGCATCCCGTAAGTCCCGACTCGCCTGCCGACGATCGATGCGCTGACGTAGTGATCGCGGATCCACCCCTGCGCAAGGAACACGTCGAGCGCCGCGTCGGTGACCTCTTGAAAGACCATGACATCGGGCGGATCCGCGGCCAGCAGATCCGCGATCGCTTGATATCTGACGTCGGCGAAAAACGGGTCGAACCAGACGTTGAACGTGGAGACAGACAGTTGCGACCGGGAGGTGCTGTGGGACAGCGTCGCCGGGCCCCACTGGCCGCTGGTGCCGTCGTACCGGAGCACGTCGATCCGTCGGCTGCGCCGCCAAATGCCGAGCTTTCGGATCCATTGCACGATGGTCCGATCGTATCGGGCATCAGTGCCGACTCACCGGACGTCAAGGCAGTACTCGAACGTGCGCTGAGGGTGGAAATAGCGACGATCCGCCACCCTGGACGCACAGTCGGCTCAATGATTCTGCCGTTGAGCACATCTCGTGAGTGCCGAAGCGCAAGTGCGCAAACGCGGTGTTAGTGGGTGAATTACCGGTCATTTCGTACGACGTCGATTACGGTGCAGCCATGCCTGACATCGATCGTCGTAGTGCGCTGCTGATGATGGGATTGGGTGTGGCCGCGGTTGCGACGCCGGCCACCGCGCACGCCCAGCCGCCTGCGGTACCCGTCGAGCCACCGCCGGAGCTCGCTCAGCCGGCCCCGCTGATGCTGTTCCAAGACGAGTTCGACGGAGCGGCGGGGTCGCCCCCCGACCCGGCCCGGTGGTTCATCGTGCCCGCCCGCGAGACCATCAGGAACCCCGTCGAGTGGGACAAGCCGTTCAACATGGGCCGCTACGTCACCGACCAGGAGCATGTCTTCCAGGACGGGAACGGCAACCTCGTCATCCGTGCCACCCGGGGTGAAGGCGCCAACATCCAGGAGAAGTACGCCAGCGCGAAGATCATGGGTCTGTGGCGCGGCGGAATCGGCACGACGTGGGAGGCCCGCGTCAAACTGGACTGCCTGACCGACGGTGCCTGGCCCGCGTTCTGGCTCGTCAACGAGAACCCGGTGCGCGGCGGCGAAGTCGACCTCGTCGAGTGGTACGGCAACCGGGACTGGCCGTCGGGGACCACGGTGCACGCCCGGTTGGACGGCACCGCGTTCGCGACCGATCGTCATCCCATCGACAACGCGTGGCATACCTGGCGGATGACGTGGCAGCCGACCGGAATGTACTTCTGGAAGGACTACGAGCCGGGCATGGAGCCGTTCTTCACCGTGCCCGCCAATTCGCTGCCGGACTGGCCGTTCAACGATCCGGGTTTCACGATGGTCCCCGTGTTCAACATCGCCGTCGGCGGCTCCGGCGGACGTGAGCCTGCAGGAGGCACCTACCCCGCCGAGATGCGGGTCGACTGGATTCGCGTCTTCGCGAGCTAGCGGCTTGGTGCCTGTCAGCGCGAAAAAGGTTCAGTCACGGCGCCATTCGACGGCTCTTCCTCACACTGAGGTCGTGGTCGCCGCCGGCTGCCGAGTAGGGGTGATGCGACCCTTGACGCCGTAGACGGAGGCCCGGTCGAGCAATTCGCGATAGAACGCTTCGGAGACGACGGCGTCGCGGGTGAGCAGGAATCCGCTGCGGCCTGTCGAGTCGGTGACGACGGCCCAGCCGTAATTCGGGTCGAGATCGACGATCCAGTAGTTGCCGGGCGGGCTGGCCGATGCCGGTCCGAAGAAGCGGACGTTGAGCTTGTTGTTGGTGGAGTCGACGGGCAGCGCCGATCCGACGATCGTCGACTTCGGGCCGTTGTTCACGAAGTAGTTGCCGGAGTTCTCCACCTTGATCGAGCCGTCGGGGTTGAGGCTGTACACCGCGGTGGTGTTGACGAGCCCGATCGAGAAGAACTGCTTGACGCTGCCCACCTCGAACCAGGTGCCCAGGTAGCGATCGAGGTCGACGACCGGCGGCGGCGCGAGCACGACACCGGCCGCGTCCCCCAGCACGAGGTACTGGTCAGGGGTTCCGTAGATGCCCGTGCCGTCGTCGGGACCCAGCCCCTGGTAGAGGTCGTTGATCCAGCCGGTGGCCAACGTGTACACCGCTTGGGTGTTGCCGCGCGGCGAGATTCCGGTGGCCAGTTGCGCGAAGACATCGAAAAGCGGGTTTCCACCGATCAGCGAATCGACGTGCGAGCCGCCCGCCAGCGTGACACCGACGAACTGGCCGGCGCGCGCGGCCACCAACTCCCTTGTCGTCGCGCCGTTGGAGTTCCACGGCTGGGGTGGCGACGCAACCTGATACACCGGAACGAACGGGTCGTCGAGGCTCTTCAGCGCGTTCGCGACGACGCCGCCGAAGGAGAATCCGTCGAACATGACGACTCCGCGCAGGGCGTCGCTGCCCGGCGCATCGTCGGCGTAGTAACCACCGACCGCGGTGGCGAAGCCGCCGCCCGCGGAGTGGCCGGACATGATGAAATCCTCTGGCAGCACACCGGAATAGCCGGCGAGGAGCGCGCTGGCGGTCAACGATTCCCGGTCGCCGAGGAACATCGACGCGACGGCCTCCTGCATCGGCACGCCGTTGATCCAGCAGCTCGCGCACGCCAGAGGGAAGGACGAGATGTTGGGCGCCAGCACGATGCTGTTGGTCTGAAGCGACAGCGTCTGGGCGAGCTTGGACATCGTGGACTTGCTGCCGAGGAAACCGTGCTGCAGCCAGATCACGCCGGTGGCCGCCACCGAGCCGTCGGACTGCGTCGGCAGATACCAGTCGGCGCGGGTCTTGTAACCGTTGGGGCCTACCGGGATGGTCAGCGCGGCGCGGCCGGTCTGGACTCCGGTCACGCCGGCCGGGATCGCCTGCGGTGCCGGGGTCGCGTCTTCGGCCGCGTCGGAGCGCTGGACGACAACCTTCTCGGTGTCGCTGTCGACCGGATCGTCGGTCGTGTCGGACGCTGTGTCGGGCTCGGCCGACGAATCAGGTTCGCGGACAGCAGTTTCGGTGTCCGCAGAGCCTTCGGTGTCGACGGTGTCTTTGCTCTCGCGGGTGCGCTTGGTGGTTCCGCGCGGGGCGGACGCGGGCTCGTCCGACGCAGTGTCGGCGGCCTCGTCACGGTCGCTGACTTTGGTCATGGGCTCCGCGGACGATTCCGAGGCATTGCCCGCTGCCGACTGGCTGGACGAGTCGGTGCCCTCAGAACTGTCGGTGTCCGCGGCGGCCACGCCCTGTCCCGCGCCGAACGCGATACACGCACCTGCACCGAAGGTCCCCAGCCACAGCGCCCAGTGTCGTGATGTCACCGCGGGAATGTAGCTCGGCGTTTCCGGATGACCGAGTTAAATGTCGCAAACGTCAGCGAGCCGTCATACCTGCGAGCATCAGACACCGGGCCGGATCACAGCGGAATCCAGATCCCGTAGAACCAGAACCCCCAGTTGTTGAAACCGGTGTCGAAGACGGGCGTCACCCACTGGCCGAAGTAATCGAACGGTGGTGGGGGTGGACCCCACGGCGGTGGCAGCGGTCCGTGCGGCGGGGGCGGGGGAGGAGGTCCCCAACCCCACGGCGCCGGACCGCCGTCCCAGGGCGGCGGATGACCGCGCCAACCCGGACCGCCGGGTGGACCCCAGTTGGGCGGAGCCGGTCGTGGTCCCTGCCAACCCGGGCCACCGGGCCCGCCCGGGCCACCGGGCCCGCCCGGACCACCGGGCCCGCCCGGACCACCGGGCCCGCCTGGCCCACCCGGGCCGCCTGGCGGGGGTGGTGCCTGCCAGCTGTGGCCGGGCCCGTGGCCGCCGGGCTGAGCGAGAGCCGGCGCGGCTCCTATGCCCAGTGCGGCGGCGCCGATGCCCGCGGTGAGGGCTGCGCCTGCGATCGACGGTGTCACTTTCATCAAAGTGCTCCTAGTCTCGAGCTCCCCGACGCCCCCGCGACGGTAGTGGCCGAGATTGGCCGAGGGCTGCGATGTCACTGTCGACCCGCTGGCAGCGCGACGGTCAGGGAGTAAGCCAGTCGCGGATCTTGGCGTAGATCTCGGGGTGGTTGAGCAAGTCGAAATGGTGAAACCCGGTCAGCGTCAGACCTGCGTCGTCGGCGAACGGCAGACGCCTGCGACGACCGCGGCCGGCTGCGCTCGACGGGCGGACGAGGTGGTCGCCGAGCAGTATCCCGACGGCCGCCGGGGCCGCGGAGGTCGCGACGAAGTGGTAGTCGGCGCCGGGAAGGAAGGGCACCTCGGAGCAGCGGTCCCGCAGGAATTCGTCGGGATCGGTCGCGTCCCAGTCGCTGTCGAGCAACGCCCCGTAGCGCAAGTCCTTGATGCCGTCGCTGCGGAGATTCAGCAGCTCGGCCACAGCGCGACTCTCGCCGAACTTCGCCATGACCCAGGCCGCCGCATTCACCCCCCGTTCCAGATCGGCTCCCAGGTGTGGAGATCCGAGGCAGACGACCTGGCGTGTGGTCCTGGTCCAGCGGCGATTCTGCTCGTGTCCGTAGTGGCAGGCGCTCCGCACCACCAGGCCGCCCATCGAATGACCCACCAACGCGATGCGGCGCACCGGCACAGGCCACACTTCGAGCAGGCGGGTCAGGATCGCGTCGAGATCACGGCCATTGGTCGAGATGTGACGGCCCGTGTTGTACCGGATATCGATGGGTGTGAATCCGAGATCCTCGGACAGACGCTCGCCGTAGGGCCTGGGGTCGACGTCCGCGGTGATGCGGGGCGGACGTCGCCACGAAGATTCTGTTTGGCACAGCCCGTGGACGAACACGACCAGCGCATCGGTCGGTCGAGGGTAGGCGTCGGTGATCCCATCCGGCGTGAGCGGCACCGGCCGTCCGGCAACGCGTAGCGCCATCGGCGTGGCAAGAGCACTGTCACGCTCGGCAAGTTCGTCACCGTAGATGCCGGCCAGCGCCGCGATGGCTTCCGCTACGCCAGGTCGTTCATCCAGCGCGGGGTCGTCGTCGAACGCCAGACCGGAAGCCGCCCAGGTACACAGCGCAGGAGGAATGCGATGCCCGGCGGAGTCGAGGACGTCATAGACGGTGCCCGCGATCGTGTCGTGGACGATCTCGACAGGGCGCGAGGCCGGGCCGATCGACGTGAAGACCCGACGCGCGATGCCGCGATGCGTGCCGCGCACGAGCGAGTTGAGGACGGACAGGCCCTCGGCTGCGACGTCTCCAAGCGCCTGCATATCGGCTGTCCGCATCGCGTACTCCAGGATTGAGTGAACAAGTGTTCTCTGGAATATAGCCCGGATGCGGCATCCTCAATCGCCCCATTCCCGTCAGGCGGGCGCTGCCTCGACCGAGTTGGTGTCGGCGTCGCCCCGGATCAACGCATCCACCTCGGCGCGCTGCTTCGGGCCCCACGTCTCCTTGGTCGCCATCACGCCGGCCAGTCCGATGAACCCGACGGTGACGTAGAACAGTGCCGGTCCTATCCAGCCGAACTTGTCCGCGAGTAACACGGCGAGGAATGGTGCAAAGCCCGCGATGGATGCGGCGACCTGATAGCCGATGGACGCTCCCGAAGTCCGGGTGCTGGTGTTGAACAGCTCCGCGAACCATGCACCCTGGGTGCCGGTGAGCACCGCGTGGATGAAGCCGATGCCGATGATGAACAACAGCACGATCAGGAACGGCTCGCCGGTATTCGCCATCAGGTACATCGGTATGCCGAAGGCGATCGCCATGAGACAGCCGGCCAGGTATACCCGTCGACGACCGATTCTGTCGGTGAGACGGCCCGCGTAAAGTGTTGTGCCGACGGCGATGACGCTGGCGATGACGACGCCGGTGATGGCGATGGTGCGAGCGTCTTCGTTCTGCTTCGTGATGTATGACAGCAGATAGGTGGCGGTCAGGTAGTACGCGCAGGACTCGACCACGCGAAGTGCGATGACGCGCAAGATGTTTCGCCAGTCGCGGCGCAGGGTGGTCAGGAACGGGTTCTTCACGACGTTGCCCGCGGCTTTGACCTGTTCGAACTCCGGAGACTCGGTGACCCGCAGACGCACATACAAGCCGACGATGATGAGCAGGGCGCTGGCCAGGAACGGGACACGCCACGCCCAGTCGCTGTCGAGCGACACCGAGGCCAGGAAAGCGATGTTGGCCAACGCGATTCCGAGCGGATTGCCGGCCTGTGGAATGGCGGCGAACCGTCCTCGCTGACGCCACGGTGCATGCTCGAACGCCATCAGGACGGCACCGCCCCATTCGGCGCCGAACGCGAGACCTTGGATGACGCGGATCGTCACCAACAGGATCGGGGCGAGGATGCCGACTTGCGCGTATGTCGGCAGACAGCCGATCAGCACGGTAGCGATACCCATCATGAGCAGAGCGCCGACGAGTACCGGTTTGCGGCCGTATCGGTCGGCGAGGTAGCCACCGATGCTGCCGCCGATCGGGCGCATCAGGAAGCCGACGCCGAGTGTGGCGAAAGACAACAGGGTCCCGGTCGTGGGGTCGGACTCAGGGAAGAAGACATCGCCGAAGTAAAGCGCCGACGCCGTCCCGTAGGCGACGAAGTCGTAGTTCTCCACGCAGGTCCCGGCAGCAGAGCCGAGTGCGGTCTTGAGCTTTCCTGGTGACCCGTGTTCGGCTTGCCTGCGACGATCGTCCATAGCGGTGGTCATTGCGTTATCTCCTTTGATAATTCGCCAGACAGCCGTCTTGCGGCATTGCGTTCGAGCTCGTGCAACTTGCGGACTCGGCGGACGGTGTCCTCGTCGTCGTCGAAGCGGGCGCCGAGGAACGACTCGATGACCTCACCCGCAGTCGCCCGGCCGATCACCCACGCGCCCATCGCGAGCGCGTTGGCGTCGTCGTGCTCGACCGCCTGGTGCGCCGAATAGACATCATGGGCGAGAGCGCACCTGATGCCGGGAATCTTGTTGGCCGCCATGACGGCGCCCTGCCCGGTCCCGCACACCAGCACGGCCCGGTCGACGTCACCCTTGAGCACCGGCTCGCACGTGTCCCACGTGACATCGGGGAAATCGACGGGCTTGTCGTCCTGGGCTCCAGTGTCGATCACCTCGTGTCCAAGGTCTTCGAGAACCGCGCGGACGTGCGCCTTCAGCGAGTAACCTGCGTGGTCGTTTCCGAGTGCGATCCTCATCGCCGTTCCTCTCGTAGCGTTGTGCTGCAAGCAAGTTCATGGTCGTAGGGGATGGAGGCGATGGCTCCCTGACGGGTCACCGCGACACCTGCAGCCATCACCGCGACGTCGACTGCGTCGAGCAGGTCGGTGGGTCGAAGTGTGAGCCGTGCCGCGAGATAGCCGATGAACGTGTCGCCTGCGGCGGTGGTGTCAACAGCGTCCACATCTCGGGCCGCGACATGTTCGACACCGCCTCCGCGGCGGGTGACGTCGACACCGTCGGCGCCGAGAGTGCAGATGACGGTGCAATTGGATTGTCGGGCAAGCGAAGTGATGTCGTCGCCTAGATGATCGAGCTCGTGCTCGTTGACGACGAGGATGTCGACGTCGTCGAACAGGCTGCTCGCGTCCTCGGGCGCGGGTGTGGGGTTCATGATCACCGTGGCACCTGCGTGGGCCGCGACCCGGGCTGCGTGGCGAACCAAGAACTCGGGCGTCTCGAGTTGGAGCAGCAGCAGGTCGCCGGAACCGATGGCGCTCAATCCCTCGTCGATGTCGGTGTCGTTCAGGCAGTCGTTGGCGCCGGCGACGACCACGATGGTGTTCTCGCCCTCACCGTCGACTGTGATGAGCGCGCGGCCTGTCGCCACATCGGGGACGAGGCGGACGCGCCGCGCATCGATGTCCTGTTCGGCGAGTGCGCGCTGGAGCAGTCGGCCGTCGACGTCGTCACCGACGGTCCCGATGATCGTCGTCGGTGCGCCTGCCCGCGCCGCCGCGACAGCCTGGTTGGCGCCCTTACCTCCCGCGGTGATCGCCGCGCCGGTGGCCAGAACCGTTTCGCCTGCGGCGGGCAAACGTTTGACGTGGACCCGGTGGTCGGCGTTG
The DNA here is from genome assembly GCF_029623955.1 of Mycobacterium sp. 236(2023). GTDB lineage: Bacteria > Actinomycetota > Actinomycetes > Mycobacteriales > Mycobacteriaceae > Mycobacterium. The sequence goes on from NZ_JARSBP010000001.1 coordinate 295,362, forward strand.
AGGCTGCCGACGACGAACACCCGCGATGGGCGTGACTCCGTCACGGTGCCACCCCCGTCGAGCGGTCGATGAACCTCGTTGGGAGCACTACTGATTCGGGCTCGTCGCCGTTGATGACGCCCAACAGCAGTTCGACGGCACACCTCCCGACCGCGGCCGCGTCCTGCGCGATGACCGAGATGGGCGGATCGAAGTGGGCGAGCCACTCGATGTCGTCGAAGGCGATCACCTCGACGTCGGCACCGAGAGTCAAACCGTGCGCCCTGACTGCGGCGAGTGCGCCGAGGGCCATCAGGTTGTCCGCGGCGATGATGGCGGTCGGACGGTTCGGCATCGACAACAACTGATCTGCGGCACGCACCCCGCTCTCCTCTTGGAAGTCGCCGAAGGTGATCAGGGATACATCGGGTGTGAGGGCGTGCCTGGGGAGCGCTTCGACGAAGTCGTCATAGCGTTGGCGACCTGTCGAGATCGACTGGGGTCCACCGATGTAGCCGATCCTGGAGTGACCCGCGGCGACCAGATGCCGGACCGCTTCGTCGAGTCCGATGCGGCTGTCGGTGGTCACGCTCGGCACGTCGATACCGTCGACGATGCGGTCGACGAAGACGACGGGCATCTGACTGTCGATGAGTGCGTCGAGGCTGCCCGAGCCACGGCCTTGCGGCGCCAGCACGACGCCGTCGACGCGCTGGCTGAGGAACGTCTCGAGGTAGCGGTCCTGCTGTTCGACGTTCTCGTTGGCGTTGCCCAGCAGCGTGACGTAATCGGCCCCGAGTGCGGCCTGCTCCGCGGCGTGCGCGACGTCGGCGAAGAACGGGTTGCGGACGTCCGAGAGCAGGAGCCCGACCGCGTGGGTGCGGGTGAGCCGCAGAGAGCGCGCCTGAGCGTTGGGCCGATAACCCAGCGCGCTGACGGCCTGCGTGACGCGCTCCCGGGCCTGCGGCGAGGTGGCCGGATGTCCCGAGAGAACCCGCGACGCCGTGCCGAGGGACACCCCCGCGTGCGCGGCGACGTCCCGGATGGTGACTCCCCGACCAGCCAATGCCGCTCCTAACTCGTATGGGAACGTTTCCATGGGAACGTTTCCACGTAATCTAGGTCACAGTGTGAGGAAGAGTCAACCGTCCGGGAGGGTGGGGTGCTGATCCGTCGCATTCAGGCGCTGGGCGGGCAGGGTCGTTGAGGTGTGCACCGGGGGTTCACCGTGCGGACACCGGGACGCCCCGTGCGGTGGCAAAGCTGGGTCGGTGATACACCTCCCTCGCCGGTCGCTGCTCCGCGCGGCGCTGCTGGTCCCCGCGGGCGCAGCACTGACCGCATGCGGTTCCTCGAACAGTCCCGCGGCGCCGTCGTCTCCCCCTCTCGTGCGGGCGCGTCCCCAGCTGACCCACGGGGTCGCCGCGGGTGACGCCCGGCCCGACGGCGCCTTGGTGTGGGCGCGGTCGGACGGCCCGGCGACGATGATCGTCGAGACGGCGGCGACCGAGGAATTCGCGAATCCGCGCGAGATCCGTGGTCCGCTGCCCACCCCGGACAGCGACGGGACCGGACGGATCCGGCTCACCGGCCTCGAACCCGGCCAGCAGGTGCACTACCGGGTGACGCTCGAGGGTGACGACGGAGCCCGCGGTGAATCGATGACCGGGGTCTTCACCACTGCGCCGGTGGCGCCGTCGAACATCCGGTTCGTGTGGTCGGGTGACGTCGTCGGTCAGGGCTGGGGCATCAACGCCGACACCGGTGGCATGACGGTGTGGAAGACGATGGCCGACCGGCAGCCCGACTTCTTCATCCACTCCGGCGACGCGATCTACGCCGACAACCCGGTCGAGGCCACCCAGGAACAGAACGACGGGAAGGTCTACCGCAACGTGACCGCGCCGGCCAAGGAGCAGGTGGCCCAGACGCTGGAGGCGTTCCGCGGCAACTACGCCTACAACCTGACCGACGTGAACTATCGGCAGTTCAATGCCGCCGTCACCCAATTCGTGCAGTGGGACGACCACGAGGTCATCAACAACTGGTTCCCGGGTGAGAACCTTCGCGCTCAACAGCGGAAGGGATACTCGGAGCCGGACATGGATGCGCTGGCGCAGTTCGGATATCAGGCGTGGAGCGAATGGCAACCCATCGATGTCCGCGAGTCCGTCGACGGCCGGGTGTACCGCAAGATCGCCTACGGTCCGCTGCTCGACGTGTTCGTCCTGGACATGCGCAGCTACAAGGGTGCCAACACCGACGCCTGGTCGGCGACCGGCAACGGAATCCTCGGGCCCGAGCAGTCCCGGTGGTTGATCGATTCGTTGCGAGCGTCCACAGCGACGTGGAAGGTCGTCGCCAACGATCTGCCGATCGGCATCGTCGTCCCCGACTCCAACACCAGCCCGGAGACCGGACCGAAGGCGATGGAGGCTGTCGCGCAGGGGGATCCGGGTCAGCCGCTGGGGCGGGAAGCCGAGATCGGCCGCATCCTGGGCGCGGTGCGCGATGTCCGCAACGTCGTCTTCGTGACAGCCGACGTGCACTACACCGCCGCGATCTCCTACGACCCCGGCCGGGCTGCGTTCGCAGATTTCAGCCCGTTCTGGGAGTTCGTGTCCGGGCCGTTGAACGCGGGTGCGTTCCCGGAGAGTCCGGTGGACGGAACCTTTGGTGCCCGTTACGAATTCGTGCACGCTCCGACGGAACCGGACACATCGCCCGCGCAGGGGTTCCAGCACTTCGGGGAAGTGACGATCGACAAGGACTCGCGGGTGCTGACCGTCAACCTGTGCGACAGCACCGGCGCGGTGCTGTGGTCGAAGGCGTTGCCGCCGGGTTAGGGGTCGCGCAGGTGCTCGCCTACGCCGAGAGTGCGGTGAGGGCGAGATTTCGCGGCGTTTCCCACCCTGAGCGCACGCTCGGCGGGATTTCGTTCGTGGAGCCGATGACGGGAATCGAACCCGCGTATTCAGCTTGGGAAGCTGATGTTCTGCCATTGAACTACATCGGCGGTGTGGCTTGTGAGACTAGCAGGACCTGTGACGACGCCGTAGCGAGAGCCGCCGGACGTAGCCCACTTTTTTGCCGCGCCGTCAGCTAACCTTTGCTGCAATTAGCTTCCCAGCAAGTTCACAGGAGTCGAGTATTCATGGCGCACAGCGTGTTTCATCGGTCGCTTACCGCAGGTGTCGCGCTGGCGGGAGCCGGCGCCATCGCATTCTCGACCTTGCCGGTGTTGCCCACCCATGAAGCCGCCGCAGCCCGCGCCGCGACCGCCGTCCAGCCCGTCATCGCGCCTCGCGTCGTCACCACCGAGGTCCAGTACGTCGCATTGGTCAACGCGTTGCAGACCCTCGCCGCTGGTCTGGGCGACACGGTGGGCCAGGTCTTCGCGTCCTTCTCCACCACGATTCCGGCCCTGAACAACTACATCGGCATCGGGGTCCCCGGCGCCATGTGGGAGGACGCGGATTATCTCCGGCTGAGCCACTCGCTCTTCGGGAACATGCTGTTCGCGCCCATCGCTCCGGTGTTCGTCGGCGCGTTCACCGATGCCGTCATCGAGGTGGTGGCCCACGCTTCCGGCGATCGCGAGGACGAGGTCCGCGAGAAGCTCACCGGGTCAGTCGACTACGCCTTCGCCCGGCTCGTCGGCCCGATCATCAGCGCCATCGGCGCGACCGGCGCCGTGCATCAGGAGATCTACCGCGCGGGAACGGCCGGAAACCCGCAGGGTCAGTGGGCCGCGCTGCTGCGCGCGCCGGGCGTCATCCTCGACGCTTTCTTCAACGGTGGGTACGGCGACATCAGCACATTGCTCACCGGCGAGGTCGGTGGCGAGAGGGTCGCGGCGCCCGGTCTGTTCACGCCGTGGGGTGAATACCCGGAGGACCGCAGCGTGACCGATACCTTCCCGCCGTACACGCCGCCCGCTGAATCAGCTGCTCTCGATGAGCCCCTCGGGTCGGGAGAGACCTTCACCCTGCAGATCGCCGAGGCTGACGTAGAGACCGACGAGGCTGCCGCATCCAAGGTCTCCACCGACGAGGTTGTCGACTCGACGGAAGAGACTGCGGTGACGCCGATTTCCGAGGAGACCGAGTCCGAGGCGCCGGTCGCAGACGAGGCCGAAGCCGATGCCGCCGAAGCCGACGAGGACGACAAGCCGACCACCAAGGCGAGCCGGGCCGAGAAGGCCGCCGCGGCGGAAAAGGCCGAGAAGGCTGAGACGTCGGGCGACTCCGAGGCCAAGGACTCCGCCGACAAGGACTCCGCAGCCGACAGCGGGGAGTGAGGGCGGGATAGTCTCGTCCGGTGCTGCTCTCCGACCGCGATATCCGGGCCGAGATCCAAAACGGCAGGCTCGGCGTCGACCCCTTCGACGACGCGATGGTCCAGCCGTCGAGCGTCGACGTGCGCCTCGACAACCTGTTCCGGGTCTTCAACAACACCCGCTACACCCACATCGACCCCGCCGAGCGTCAGGACGACCTGACCACCCTCGTCGAACCGAAAGAGGGCGAGCCGTTCGTCTTGCACCCGGGGGAGTTCGTACTCGGGGCGACGCTGGAACGCTGCACCCTGCCCGACGACCTCGCCGGGCGGCTGGAAGGGAAGTCGTCGCTGGGCCGGCTCGGGCTGCTCACGCACTCGACCGCCGGGTTCATCGACCCCGGCTTCTCCGGCCACATCACGCTGGAGCTGTCGAACGTCGCGAATCTGCCGATCACGTTGTGGCCGGGCATGAAGATCGGTCAGCTCTGCCTGCTGCGCCTGACCAGTCCCGCCCAGCATCCCTATGGCAGCGACAAGGTCGGCTCGAAGTACCAGAATCAGCGCGGCCCCACACCATCGAAGTCGTATCAGAACTTCATCAAGTCCAGCTGACGAAAATTGACCACAGCGCAGGCATAGGTCTGGCTTGTAATGTCATAACCACCGGCGCATACGGTCGTTCGTGCCGCGCGTTCCGGCCAGGTCTTCACCGTCTGTCAGCTAACTGCGCCAGATGTAACGCAACTGCTGGTCACGCCGATGAAGTATCTAGTTGTCGGCTCGTCGTGCGCGTCTGATCGGTGCCGGCCACCAGGCTGCAGCAAACTTTTTTGGAGGGGTCAGTGGACATCGTATTAGGTGTGTCGATGACACCTACGACGGTGCGCATGGTGCTGGTCGAAGGCGAAAAGGCCGACGGTGTGACCGTCGACCACGACACCTTCGACATCGGTTCCGTCGAGGGCTCAGCAAATATCGCTGAGCACGTCGTTTCGGCCATTCTCGGCACCAAGGAAAGCGCCGAAACCGGCGGGCATCACCTCAAGTCGATCGGTGTCACATGGAGTGACCACGCCGAAGCCACCGCGCTGCGCGACGCGCTCGCGGCCCGCGGCGTCAAAGACGTCATGCTCGTCTCCGAAGGACACGCCGCCGCGTCGCTGGCCCAGGCCGTCGGCCGCGCCGTCGACTACGACACCACCGCGCTGCTGTTCGTCGACCGCGACACCGCCACGCTGTCGGTCGTCCAGACCGACGACGGGTCCGTCGTGAAAGTTCTGAGCCGGTCGCTCCACAGCTCCGACGCGATGGCGGTGCTCACCGAGATGGCCGAGGCGGTCGCCGCGCAGGCCTCGCCGCCGCAGGGCATCTTCGTCGTCGGCTCCGGAGTCGACATCAGCTCGGTCAAGGATCACCTCAAGCACCTCGTCTCGCTGCCGGTCAACGCGCCCGACGACGCCGAACTCGCCCTCGCCCGCGGCGCCGCGCTGGCATCCGCGTCCGCACCGCAGTTCGAAGCGACCACCGCCGGGCTGGCCTACTCCCAGGATCCCGACGGCACGACGGCCGGTTCCGTGTTCGCCGCGGCCGACACCCAGATGGCGGCCGTTGGCGCCGGCGATGTCATCGACGAGTTCGCGCCGACCGAGATGCGTCCCGCCGACGAGGAGCGCAAGCCGTTCATGCTCGTCGGCAGTGCACTGACGTCACTGTTCGTGGTCGGCGTCGTCGCGCTCGTCATCTCGCTGGCCATCAGCATCCGCCCGACCGCCGACCAGCGCCCCAGCCCTGCACAGGCCGTCATTGTGCCCAGCAGCCAGGCGCCCGCACCCGACCCGGCTCCGGCCCAGCAGGAAGCCGCCATCGTGCCCCCGCCGGCGCCCAGCGCGGAGACCATCAAGCCACCGGTGCCCGTCGTCCAGGAAGCGCCGCAGCAGGCGCCTCGGACGGTCTACGTCGAACAGGCCCCGCCGCCGGCCGCCCCGGCCCCGGCGCCCGCTCCCGCGGCACCCGCGCCGGCCCCGGCTCCCGTCGCGCCGCCGCCCGTCGTCGCGCCAGTGGTGTTGCCGCCGCCGGTGATCGTGCTTCCGCGTCCGCAGTGGACGCCGCCCCGGTGGCAATGGCCCAATCAGCAGCCGGACGAGCCCGACGATGAGCCACAGTCCCCGTGGAACCCGCCGTGGAAAGACAACGATCCGCCCACGACGCGGCCGCCGGTGACGACGAAGACGCCGCAGGTTCCGACGGTTCCTCAGGTTCCAACCATGCCGACGGTTCCGCCGGTGCCACAGCAGCCGCAGTGGCCCGGCATCGGCTCGGGCTCCGGATCCTCGGGTTCGGGGTCCAGCGGTCGTGGTGACGGCGGTTCTCGTGGTGGCGGCGGCTCCCGTGGCGGCTCCGGCACGGGTGTTCCCGGTGACATCAACGGTGACGGCTGCTTCCTGATCTTCTGCGGAACCGGCCGCAACTAGCGTTCGTCACCTTCCGTTGGTCTGGCGCTCAGTGTCGCGTCGCGATTAGCTCACCGCGGTTGCCTATAGAAGAGGTATGCGCTGCACCGTTTTCGGAACCGGATACCTCGGTGCCACCCACGCGGCGGGCATGGCGGAGCTGGGACACGAGGTCATCGGCGTCGACATCGACGCGGGCAAGATCGCCAAACTGTGCAGCGGTGAGGTCCCGTTCTACGAGCCCGGGCTGCCAGAAGTGCTGCAGCGCAACATCGATGCGGGACGGCTGCGCTTCACCACCGACTACGCCGAGGCGGCCGAATTCGCCGATGTGCACTTCCTCGGAGTCGGAACACCGCAGAAGAAGGGCGAATACGGGGCCGACCTACGCCACGTCTATGCCGTCATCGACACGCTGGTGCCGCTGCTGACGCGTCCGGCTGTGATTGTCGGCAAGTCGACGGTGCCGGTGGGCACCGCCGGCGACCTCGTCGAGCGAACCGCGGGCCTCGCTCCGGAGGGCGTCACCGTTGAGGTGGCGTGGAATCCGGAGTTCCTGCGGGAGGGTTTCGCCGTGGCGGACACCTTGCACCCCGACCGCATTGTGCTTGGGGTGCAAAAGGATTCACAGCTCGCCGAGAAGGTGCTGCGCGAGATGTACGCACCACTGCTCGCCGACGGTGTCCCGTTCCTGGTTGCTGATCTGCAGACGGCCGAACTGGTGAAGGTTTCGGCGAATGCCTTTCTGGCGACTAAGATCTCGTTCATCAACGCGATCTCGGAGGTGTGCGAGGCCGTCGACGCCGACGTCACACTGCTGGCTGACGCGCTCGGCTACGACGCCCGTATCGGGCGCCGGTTCCTCAACGCGGGACTCGGATTCGGCGGCGGCTGCCTGCCCAAGGACATCCGCGCGTTCATGGCCCGCGCCGGCGAACTCGGCGCCAACCATGCGCTGACGTTCCTCCGTGAGGTCGACAGCATCAACATGCGCCGTCGCACCCGAATGGTCGAGTTGGCCACGAAAGCGTGCGGTGGCTCCCTTCTCGGCGCCAACACCGCGGTCCTCGGCGCGGCGTTCAAACCCGAATCCGACGACGTCCGGGACTCCCCGGCCCTCAACGTCGCCGGAATGCTGCAGCTGCACGGCGCCACGGTCAACGTCTACGACCCGAAGGCCATCGAGAGCTCCCGGCGGCTGTTCCCGACACTGAACTATTCGACCTCGGTGCTGGAGGCCTGCGAGCGCGCCGACGCGGTGCTGGTGCTCACCGAATGGAACGAGTTCGTCGACATGGACCCCCACGCTTTGGCGGCCACGGTGCGGGCGAAAGTGATTGTCGACGGCCGCAATTGCCTCGACGTCGCCAAGTGGCAGGACGCGGGCTGGCGCGTCTACGCCCTCGGCCGCACCGTCGGGCAGGCGGTGCAGGCGTAGCGTCGCGGCATGTCCGTTTACGCGCTGAACCTGTTCGACATCGCCAACCGCGACGAATACCTGGCCTATTCGAAGCGCTCGCCGGCCGAGGTCGCCAAGCATGGCGGCCGTGTCGTCGCTCTCGGTCAGTTCCGGGAATCGGTCCTCGGCGACATCGAACCGCGCACCGTGCTCATCCTCGTCGAGTGGGAATCCAAGGATGCGTTCGACGGCTACCGCAACGATCCCGAACTGGCCGACCTGCACGCCCACCGCGAAAACGGTGCGTCGTCCTACGTCTGGCATCTGTTCGACCGCCTGGACGACTTGCGGCCGCTGCTTAAGCTGAACTGATGGCGGTCGATCTTCTGAGACAACGGATCCGGTGGATGGCCCTGCACGGCGTCATTCGGGGATTGTCGAAGTTCGCGGCGAAGCGGGATCGCGACCCGCAGGCCCGGCTGATCGCCGACCCCGAAGCGCGCAACGACCCGGCCAGGTTCGCCGACGAACTGCGCGGTGACGACTCCGTCATCCGGTGCCGCGCCGTCCTGCTCACCGTCGACCACCAGGCGGCCAACGAGATCCTGCGGTCGGAGGATTTCCGGGTGTCCTCGCTCGGCGCCGGGCTTCCCGCGCCGCTGCGGTGGGTCAACGAGAAACTGCATCCCGGCCTGCTGCACCCCATCGAGCCGCCGTCGCTGCTGTCGATCGAGCCGCCCGACCACACCCGCTGCCGCAAGCTGGTGTCGTCGGTGTTCACCACGCGGGCCGTCACCGCGCTGCGCGACCGCGTCCAGCAGACCGCCGACGCACTCCTCGACGACCTCGAATCGGAGTCCGGCGTCGTCGACGTCGTCGAGCGGTACTGCTCGCAGCTGCCCGTCGCCGTCATCAGCGACATCCTCGGCGTCCCCGAAAGCGACCGCAAACACATCCTGCACTTCGGTGAGCTCGGCGCCCCGAGCCTCGACATCGGGCTGTCGTGGCGCCAGTTCCGGCAGGTCCACGAGGGCATCGTCGGCTTCAACGCATGGCTCGGCGGGCACCTGGAGGAACTGCGCCGCAACCCCGGCAACGACCTGATGAGCCAGCTCATCCTGGCCAGCCAGGCCTCCGACGAAGCCGCCCAGCTGACCGACCGCGAACTGCAGGCCACCGCGGGCCTCGTCCTCGCCGCAGGCTTCGAGACCACCGTGAACCTGCTGGGCAACGGCATCCGGATGCTGCTCGACACCCCCGAACATCTCGAGACGCTGGCCGAGCGGCCCGAGCTCTGGCCCAATGCGGTGGAGGAGATCCTGCGGCTGGACTCGCCGGTCCAGATGAGCGCCCGATTCTCGCGACGCGACGCCGTCGTCGCCGGAACCCCGGTCCAGCGCGGCGAACTCGTCATCGTCCACCTCGCCGGCGCCAACCGAGACCCCAAGGTGTTCACCGATCCGCACCGCTTCGACATCGAACGCGACAACGCCGGAAAGCACCTGTCGTTCTCCGGTGGGCGGCACTTCTGCCTCGGCGCAGCACTGGCCCGCGCCGAAGGGGAAGTCGGCTTGCGAACCTTCTTCGAGCGCTATCCCGGCGCCCGCCTGGCCGGTGAGGGCAGCCGCCGCGACACCCGAGTATTACGGGGTTGGTCAACCTTGCCGATCACGCTTGGAAAGGCGCGCGCAGCGCTAGGTTCGTAGGGGTGGACTTCCGAGCAGCCCTGCTCGAGCAGACTCGAGCTTTCGGTGACCTGATCCGATCCGGAGACCCCTCGACTCCCGTGCCCACGTGCGGCGAATGGACGCTGAAGCATCTGTTCCGCCATGTGGGTCGCGGAAACCGTTGGGCCGCACAAATAATCGCTGAACGACGCAACCAGCCGCTGGACCCGCGCGACGTGCGCGACGGCCGCCCGCCGGAGGACCTCGACGCCTCGATCGAGTGGCTCAACGCCGGCGCGCAACTGATCATCGACGCCGTCGACCGGGTCGGCTCCGACAGGGTGTGGACGTTCACCGGACCCAGACCGGCGGGCTGGTGGATCCGCCGACGGGTGCACGAGGTGGCGGTGCACAGGCTGGACGCGGCGCTGGCGCTCGGTCGTGAGGTTGAACTGCCCACCGACCTCGCCGCCGACGGGCTCAGCGAGTGGATCGAGCTCGCCACCGTCGACAAGAGCCGCGCGCCCGCCCTGGAGCTGGGACAGTCCGTGCACCTGCACGCCACCGAGGAGCAACTCGGGCCGACGGGGGAGTGGACGATCCTGCACGACGACGAGGGCGTGTCCTGGTCGCACAGCCACGGGAAAGGCAGCGTCGCGCTGCGCGGACCCGTGAACGGCCTTCTGCTGGCCACCGTGCGCCGCAAAGCGGCCGCCGACGCCGGGCTCGAAGTTTTCGGCGACGAGACCGTCTGGGATGGCTGGCTGGAGCGCACTCCGTTCTAGGCTCGTAGGCATGAGCACTTCCGAGCTGGCCACCGTCCTTGCCTGGCACGACGCCCTCAACGCACGCGACTTCGACACCCTGGTGTCGTTGTCCAGCGACGACGTCGAGATCGGCGACTCCAACGGCGCCGCGCAGGGCCACGCCGCGCTGCGCGAGTGGGCGCAAGCGCTGGCCACCGCGGTCGAACCCGGCCGCATCTACGTCCACGACGGGATCGTCGTCGTCGAGCAGACCGCTTCCGGAGAGACGGTGGGGTCGGCGTTCCGGGTGGTGCACGACCACGTCACGTCGGTGTTCCGGCACGACTCCCTGGCCGACGCGCTGGCCGCCACCGAGCTGACCGAAGCGGATCTGACTGGCTGATGCGGGGAATCATCCTGGCAGGCGGATCCGGCACACGGCTGCATCCGATCACCCTGGGCATCAGCAAGCAGCTGGTGCCTGTCTATGACAAGCCGCTGATCTACTACCCGCTGTCCACGCTGATTCTCGCCGGGATCCGCGACATCCTGGTGATCACGACCCGCGACGATGCCTCCGATTTCCACCGGCTGCTCGGTGACGGATCGTCGTTCGGCGTCAATCTCACCTACGCAGTGCAGGACGAACCGGAAGGCCTCGCCCAAGCTTTCGTGATCGGAGCATCGCACATCGGCTCGGACTCGGTGGCATTGGTGTTGGGGGACAACATCTTCTACGGTCCGGGGCTCGGCACCAGCCTGCAGCGCTTCCACACCGTCGACGGCGGCGCGATCTTCGCCTACTGGGTGGCCGACCCGTCGGCGTACGGCGTCATCGAGATCGACTCCGATGGCAGGGCGTTGTCGCTGGAGGAGAAGCCGGTGAAACCCAAATCGCACTACGCGATTCCGGGACTGTACTTCTACGACAACGATGTCATCGAGATCGCCAGGGGGCTGGGGAAATCCGACCGCGGCGAGTACGAGATTACCGAGATCAACCGGACCTACCTCGACCAGGGCAAGCTCGATGTCGCGGTGCTGGCCCGCGGAACGGCGTGGCTCGATGCCGGCACGTTCGACTCGCTGTTGGACGCCGGCGACTATGTCCGCACCATCGAACGCAGGCAGGGCCTCAAGATCAGCGTGCCCGAAGAGGTGGCCTGGCGGGTCGGATTCATCGACGACGAATTCCTCGAAGCCCGGGCGCACACGCTGCTCAAATCGGGTTACGGAGCATATCTTCTGGGTCTGCTGGAGCGCTGAACCTAGGGCAGGCCGGCGAGCACCTTGTCGAGCGTCACGGGCAGGTCGCGGACCCGCACTCCGGTCGCGTGATAGACGGCGTTGGCGACAGCTGCGGCCGCGCCGACGATGCCGATCTCACCGGCACCACGGGAACCCATCGGGTTGAGGTACTCGTCGACTTCGTCGAGCCAGATCGCTTCGATGTCAGCCACATCGGCGTGCGCGCTGATGTGGTAGGTCGCGAAATCCTGTGTGACGACATGGCCGAACCGCGGATCCCGCACGCTCTCCTCGTGCAACGCCATCGACAGGCCCATCGTCATCCCGCCGATCAACTGCGAACGCAGCGTGCGGGTGTTGATGGCCCGGCCCACCGAGAACACCCCGAGCATCCGCGGAACCCGGATCTCGCCGGTGAACCGGTTGACGCGGGCCTCGACGAAGTGGGCACCGAAGGACTGGACGACGACGCTGTCGGCGCCGGGATTCTCCGGCGCTTCCGCGGTCGTGGTCGCGCCGATCGTCGGGGGATCGCCGTGATCACGCCGAAACTGCTGTGCCGCAGCGACAACGGCCGAACCCCACGAGGTCATGCCCGACGATCCGCCGGCCACCGAGGCGGGCGGCAGGTCGGTGTCGCCGATCTGCAGCCGGATGGCGCCCAGTTCGCAGCCGAGTGCGTCCGCGGCGATCTGAGCCAGCGTCGTCCACGTCCCGGTGCCGATGTCGGCGGCGCCGATCGCCACGTCGAAGCGCCCTTCGGCGCTGTAGGTGATGCGGGCGGCGTTGCCCGGCATCGCCATTCCCGGGTAAGTCGACGACGCCACGCCCGTGCCCGAAAGCCATTCGCCCGACACGCGTTTCCCTGGTTCGGGATCACGGGACGCCCAGCCGAACCGTTCGGCGCCGACCTCCAGGCATTCCACGAGATGCCGTCCCGACCAGGGCTTGCCCGTTTCTGGATCCACCTTCGGGTCATTGCGGATGCGTAGCTGAATCGGGTCGATCCCGCTGGTGACCGCGAGTTCGTCCATCGCGACCTCGGCCGCGTAGGCGCCGGGGCACTCGCCCGGGGCCCGCATCCAGAACGGGATCGGGACGTCGAGCGCCGCCAGCCGGTGGGACGTCCTACGGTTCGGCGCGGCGTACATCTTGCGCGACGTCACCGCGGTCTGCTCGGCGAATTCCTTGACCTTCGAGGTCTGTTCGAGCACATCGTGCGCGATGGCCGTCAGCCGTCCGTCGGCGTCGGATCCCAACCGGATCCGCTGGATGGTCTGCGTGCGGTACCCGACGAGGGCGAACATCTGCTGGCGTGTCAGCGCCAGCTTCACCGGACGCCCGCCGGCCCGCTGAGCCGCCATCAGCGTCAGCACATCGTGGGCATGCGGCGCACCCTTGGAGCCGAATCCGCCACCGACATGCGGGGCGACGACGCGGAGCTGTTCGGGTTCGACGCCGAAGATCGGCGCCAGGGTCTTGCGCACGACATGCACGCCCTGTGTGGAGTCGTACATCGTGATCTGCGGCGTACCGCCGTCGGAGGTCCAGCGCGCGATGCAGGCATGCGGTTCCATCGGATTGTTGTGTTCGATGGGCGTCGTGTACGTCTGGTCGACTCTGAACACTGCGTCGGTCAGCGCCGTGTCGACATCACCGTCATCGGAATCCGGCGGATACGACGGGTTGACGGACTCCGGCGTGTACAGGCCGGGATGGTCGGCCCGAAGCTCGGCGTCATGAGGTTTCTCGAGGTACTCGACGTGAACGAGAGCCGCTGCCTCCCTGGCGATTTCAGCTGACTCCGCGACGACGCCACCGATCAGCTGTCCACGGAAATGGACCTCGGCGTCCTGCAGGATTGCAAGCTCACCGTCCGAGGTGTCCGCCAGTGCCGGCGCGTCGGACACCGTCAGGATGTCGAGCACTCCGTCGAGTTCGCGAGCGACGTTGGTGTCCATGGCGATGACGCGTCCCCGAGCGATGGTGGCCTGGATGGGATGCAGGTACGCGGGCGATTCGACGGCGTGCTCGTAGGCGTAGGTCGCACTTCCGGTGACTTTCGCGTGCCCGTCGTGGCGGGCGACCGGGGCGCCGATCGACTGTGGCTCCAGAATCGTCATCGGCGACCCCGTTCGGTGAGCATGCGGAGTTGCGCGATCAGCGTACGGCGGGTCAACTCCACCTTGAATTCGTTGCCCGGCAGCGGTTCCGCTCTCGACAGTTCGGCGTCGGCGGCCGAGGCGAACGTCTCGTCGCCGGCGATTGCGCCCGCGAGGATCTGCTCAGCCCTGCGAGCCCGCCACGGCTTGTGGGCGATGCCGCCCAACGCGATTCGGGCGGTCGCGATGGACTCACCGACGAAGCTGAGCTCGGCGGCCACCGATACGAGCGCGAACGCATAGGACGCGCGGTCGCGGACCTTGCGGTAATCGGCGACCGCGTTGTCCGGCGCAGGCGGTATCTCCACCGCGGTGATCAAGTCGCCGTGGCTGAGCACGGTGTCGCGATGCGGTTCGTCGCCGGGCAGCCGGTGGAATTCCGTTGCGGGAACCCGCCGTGGTCCTTCGGGGCCTTCCACGACGATCTGGGCGTCGAGGGCCGCCATCGCGACCGCCATGTCCGAGGGATGCGCAGCGACGCACTGGGGGGAGGCTCCGAGGATGGCGTGGTAGCGCGTGTATCCGCCCAGGGCTGAGCAACCGCTGCCGGGTTCACGCTTGTTGCACGGCGTCGTCACATCCTGGAAGTACACACACCGGGTGCGCTGCAACAGGTTTCCCGCGGTGGTTGCCGAGTTGCGCAGCTGCCCGGAAGCGCCGGAGAGCAAGGCGCGGGCCAGCATCGGGTAGTGCGACCGAATGACGGGGTGAGCCGCCAAGTCACTGTTGCGGACGTTGGCGCCGATCGAGACACCGCCGTCGTCGGTCAGCGTGACGTCGGTGAGGTCGAGCCGACTGACGTCGACGAGCAGATCGGGTTCTGCCACACCGAGTTTCATGTGGTCGACCAGATTGGTGCCGCCGGCGAGGTAAGCACCGTCGGGGTGGTCGGTCAGGACGGCGACCGCATCGGCCGGGCTGGTCGCGACGTGGTAGGCGAAGGGCTTCACTGGACTGCCGCCTTGCCGATGGCGCTGACGATGTTCGGATATGCCGCGCAGCGGCACAGGTTTCCGCTCATGCGTTCCCGGATCTCGTCAGCGGTGAGCTCCGGTGACGCTTCCAGATCGTCTGTGACGAAGCTCGGTGCGCCGGCCTTGACCTCGTCGAGCATGCCGACCGCCGAACAGATCTGGCCTGGTGTGCAGTACCCGCACTGGAATGCGTCCTCGTCCTGAAAGGCCTGCGCCACCGGATGCAGAGCTCCCTTGTCGCCGAGGCCCGCCGCGGTCGTGATGCGTTCGCCGTCGGCGGCGACGGCGAAAGTCAGGCAGCTGGTCAGCCGGCGACCGCCGACGAGGACGGTGCACGATCCGCATTGACCGTGATCGCACCCCTTCTTGGGCGCGGTCGCGCCGAGACGCTCTCGGAGGGCGTCGAGCAATGTCATCCGGTTGTCGACAGTCAATGTGTGCTGCTGTCCGTCGACTTCGAGGGTTACGTCAGAGGTGTGAATGGGCTGGTTCACGCTCGGCCGAATACCCGGGGCAAACCCCGCCAAACACTGGGGTCAGTGGCGGTGCTGCGGCGTCGCCAGCAGTGCGGCGATGCCCGTCGTCAGCGGTACCGACAGCGCCAACGCGATCCCGCCGACCGCCGAGCGCGCGATCTCGATGGCCACGCTCTCACTCGTCAGCACATCGCCCAGCGACCGGTTCGCGACGCTGAACAACAGCAGCAGCGGAAGAGCGCTGCCCGCGTACGCCAGCACCAGCGTGTAGACCGTCGACGCGATGTGATCGCGGCCGACCCGCATCGCCCCGACGAAGACCTCACGCCGTGACGAGCCGTCACCGAGCGCGGCGAGCTCGAACGCCGTCGACGCCTGCGTGACGGTGACGTCGTTGAGCACACCCAGCGAGCCGATGATGAACCCGGCCAGCAGCATGCCGGTGATCGACACATTGCCCAGGTACGCCGCCACCTCGTTGTTCTGGTCCTCGGACAGCCCGGTCAGATGTGTCAGTTCGATTGCCGCCCAAGACAACACGGCCGCCAGCAGCAGGGAGGCCAGCGTGCCCAGCAGAGCCGCGCTGGTCCGCAGGCTGACGCCGTGGGCCAGGTAGATCACGGCGTACAGGATCGCCGCCGACGCCACGAGAGCCACCGGGACGGCCGGACCGCCGTCACGCAGTGCAGGCAACAGGAAGACGACGAGCACGCCGAACGCGACGACGATGCCGACCAGCGCCCGCAGACCCCGCCACCGGGCCACCGCGACGATGACGACCGCGAAGACGAGCGCGAACGCCGCCAACGGCCACGCCCGCTCGAAGTCGTAGAACGCGTAGGTGGTGGTGCCCGCCTCGTCGACCTGGCGGCTGACCCGGATGTCGTCACCCACGGCCAGGCTCGGCTGGCCGGGCCCCACACCGATCTCCAGCAGCGTGTTGGCGCCCTGGTTGGGGCCGGAATCGATGGACACCAGCGACTGCACGCATTCGGCCCCCGCTCCCTCGGCGGGCAGCGGATCCGAGGTCAGGACCGCGCCGGCTGACGGACTGCCGCACGTCGCCGCGGTGCTGGACAGCACGTGGCCGGACTCGGTGGTGACGGCCCCGCCCGCGGAGTTCTGGAACGGTAGTGGGATGCCCGCCTTTTCGCCGCTGGGCCACAGCAGGGCGGCACCGATCAGGACCGCCACGCCGATCGCGACGAGCAGGCCCACGACGATCTTGGCGGCCAGCGGGCCCAGCGGTGACGGTCCGCTCAGCGAGTGCGAGTGTGAGTGCGTCACCCGGACAGGGTAGCGGCGGAAGAAATTGGTGACGGGCAGGCCAGTGCAGGCGCTTTAGCCTGAGGACATGGTCAGAAGCGCCGCCTGGCGGTCGGCATCGAAATTGTCCTTGAAAAGAGCTTACGAATCGGTTCTCGCCAACGAGGTCGTGCCGGCCCTGCAGCCCCACGGATTCATCAGATCGCAGAACAGCTTTCGTCGATCGCGCGGGCACCTGTACGACGTCATCAACTTCCAGCCCAACTGGAACAACAGCGTCACGCCCTGGTACGGATTCTTCGTCAACGTCGGAGTCGGATCCGTCGAGGTCGACCGGGCATGCCCCGGCCACGACCGAAACTTGCACCTTGCCGAGGGATTTCTGCTGGACCGGCGCTGGGAGCATCTCGTTCCCGAGGCGCCCTACGAGGTGCGGTTCGGTCACTCCACCGACATGGAGGCCTTCGCGGCGCTCCTGTGCGGAAACCTGGCCATGGTGCTCGGCGAAATCGAACGGATGCAGTCAACCCGCGAACTGGTCGAGTACGCCGTCGCCGACAACCTGTTGATCGCCTACGAGAAGACGTGCTGCTATCTGGCGGCGACGGGGGACGTCGACACCCTGAACCGCTATGTGGCGCGGCTGCACGACACCTTCGGGCATCAGGACCGCTGGGCGATCTTCAGCAGCAGGATCAGCGGGGCGACCGGCGCCAAGGCTACTGGCGGTAGCTGACGAGGAAGTTGCCGAGCCGCTCGATGGCGTTGGCCAGATCCCGCGCCCACGGCAGCGTCACGATGCGGAGGTGATCCGGTGTGGGCCAATTGAATCCGGTGCCCTGGGTGACGAGGATCTTCTCCTGCAGCAGCAGATCGAGGACCAACTGTTCGTCGTCGGCGACGTCGTAGACCTCGGGGTCCAGCCGCGGGAACGCATACAGTGCGCCTTCGGGTTTCACGCACGAGACGCCGGGGATCTCGTTGAGCTTCTCCCACGCGACGTCGCGCTGCTCCAGGAGACGCCCGCCCGGCAGGACCAGGTCGTCAATGCTCTGGTGTCCGCCGAGCGCCACCTGAATGGCGTGCTGCGCGGGAACATTCGGGCACAGCCGCATGTTGGCCAGCAGGCTGATGCCTTCGATGAAGCTGGTGGCGTGTTCCTTGGGGCCGGTGATGACCAGCCAGCCGGACCGGTAGCCGGCGACGCGGTAGGCCTTCGACAGCCCGTTAAAGGTCAGCGTCAACAGATCCGGCGCGAGCGATGCGAGCGCGATGTGCTCGGCGTCGTCGTAGAGGATCTTGTCGTAGATCTCGTCGGCCAGCAGCAGCAGTTGATGCTTGCGCGCCAATTCGACGATCTGCATGAGGTTTTCGCGTGTGTATACGGCGCCCGTCGGGTTGTTCGGGTTGATCACGACGATCGCCTTGGTGCGGTCGGTGATCTTGGATTCCATGTCGGCGATGTCGGGCTGCCAGCCCTGTGTCTCGTCGCACAGATAGTGCACCGGGGTGCCGCCGGCCAGCGACGTCGACGCGGTCCACAGCGGATAGTCGGGGGCGGGGATGAGCACCTGGTCGCCGTTGTCGAGCAGCGCCTGCAGGGTCATCGTGATGAGCTCGGAGACACCGTTGCCGAGGTAGACGTCGTCGATGTCGAAACGTGGGAATCCCTCGACGAGCTCGTACCGGGTGAAGACCGCGCGCCGCGCGCTGGCGATGCCCTTGGAATCGGAATAGCCCTGAGCGTGCGGCAATGCCTGGATGATGTCGCGCATGATCACGTCGGGCGCCTCGAAACCGAACGGCGCCGGATTGCCGATGTTGAGCTTGAGGATGCGGTGGCCTTCGGCCTCCAGGCGCGAGGCGTGCTCGTGTACGGGACCGCGGATCTCGTACAGGACATCCTGTAGCTTGCTGGATTGCGCGAACTCACGCTGACGCCCGTGCTGGCCACTACCTGTGTGCCAAGGCGCCTGATGCGTACTCATGCGGTCAAGTCTCCCACGGTTGTCCACGCGTTTTTCCGCCGTTGAGGTCACGATGGTCCGTCGAATGTACGGTTTCTGACGGAAATCGGCCGTATTTCGTCAGAAAGCGTGCACTCGGCGCGATGCCGTTGACCAGGCGTTACGCATATGTGGCCGACAGATTGACGTATTCGGTCCATTTCCGCTGGAAATCCTGGGGGCTCAACACTGTTTCCAGATGCCCGTCCACCGGACGGAAAAGGCCGGGGTCCAGCAGCGCCAGCGCCGCCGACTGATCCCAGAAGAGCGAGCGCCCGCCGTACCCGGAATGCTCCCAGGTGTCGATGGCCCACGAGTCGGGGTGGTTCAGCAGGACCTGTTTGACGGTGTTGGGCAGCCCGACGGGCCCGAGCGCCTCGACCATGGCCCGATTCGGGCCGTGCACCGTGCCGGCGCAACCCGCCGTGTTGGGGGTCAGATCGCAATCAGTGTGCGGCACATCGACATAGCTCGTGTCCAGGCCCGGAAGTTGTTCGTGGAAGGCGGTTTCGCACGCCGACGCGTCGAACCCGCAGTTGAACGACTCCGCTGCGTCGAGTTCCGAAACGCCAACGGGTGGTCGGCCCTGAATGACGACCCGGCCGATCTTCGGCCGGATCGCCGGGGCGTAATCGACGAAGGAGGTGACGGGCCCGATGACGAGGACGTCCACCTGGCGGCAGCCTGCGACGGCGTCGACCACCTGCTGCACGTAATCGGCGCGCGCCGGGGTGGGTGGCAGGGCGGCAGGAAAGAAGTTGTTCAGCCGGTTCATCAGGGCACGAAAGACCGGGACGAAATCTCCGAACGTCGTCGCAACGTCGGCTTCTGGTCGGTCCGCACCACCGCCCACGACCATGGGAATGGGACTTTGACCCGGCTCCGCGAGCAGACGGTTGATGGCCGAGGCGCCCTGGCCCGGCAACGTGAACCCTTCCGTCGTCACGACCGCGGCGACGTGACGCGCACCCACGACCATCGGGATCGCCATCATGTCGTCGATGTCGACATCGGTGTCGATGACGACGCACGAATCAGTTGGTGTGGCGCCGGCGATGCCCGGGGAGAACATCGCCGACGCCACAAGTGCCGCAGCGGCCAGCAGCTTCGGCAGGCGCGCCATTACGCGGAGGTTCGGCTACTTGCGGCCGGGGCGACGGGCGCCCTTGGCGATCCCCAGACCCTTGACGGGCGGTTCGTCACCGACAACGCGCGCCTCACCGTTACCCGACCCGTCGGAGGCTGGCTCCGGCGTGGACTCGGGCTCGGGTGCCGCTTCGGGCTCGGGTTCCGGCTCCGACTCAGCCTCCGGCTCGGGAGCCGGTTCCGACTTGGGCGCGGGCGCCGCAGCGGGAGTGGCCTTCTTCGCGCCGGGGCGACGTGCGCCCGCCGCGATGCCGAGCCCCTTGACCTCGGGCTCGGGCTTGGGAGCTTCGGGCTCTGCCGAAGCCTCTGAAGGTGCTTCTGCCGCAGGCGCTTCCGCGGGCTCTTCGGAAGGTGCCTCGGCCGGCTTGGCGGGAGCGGCCTTCTTCGCACCGGGACGGCGTGCACCCGTGGCGATGCCGAGGCCCTTGACCTCGGGTTCCGGCTTGGGCGCTTCGGGCTCTGAAGCTTCTGAAGATGCTTCTGACGCAGCCGTTTTCGCAGGTGCAGCTGCTGCGGCGGGTGCCTTCTTGGCCCCGGGACGGCGAGCGCCACCGGCAATGCCGAGCCCCTTGACCTCAGGTTCGGCTTTGGCGGGAGCCTCCGTGGCTTCTTCGGCGGGAGCAGCGGCCGCCGGGGCAGCCTTCTTGGCGCCGGGACGCTTCGCGCCGCCTGCGATGCCCAGGCCCTTGGCCGGTGCCGCCTCGGCCGCCGGCTTCTCCTCGGCCGTCGCGGACTTCTTCGCGCCGGGACGCTTCGCGCCGCCGGCCACGCCGAGACCGGTGACGGGCTTGGATTCCGTCGCCGTGGACGCCGTGGATGCCTTCGCCTCCGAAGCCTCCGCTGGGGCGGCTTCTTCCTCGGCCTCGACCTCTTCGTCGACCTCGGCAGGCGCCTCGGCGGCGATCTTCGCCGCACGCTCTTCGGCTTCCTTTGCCGCCGTGCCCTTTTCGGGGAGTGTGAAGGTGCTCTTGTCCAGCGAGCCGAGCAGCAGCTGGGCCACGTCGAGGACCTCGACCTTTTCGATGTCCCTGGTGGCCGCGACGTCGTCGACGCCGTCGGTCATCATCACGCGGCAGAACGGGCAACCCGTCGCGATCGCCGATGCGCCGGTGTCGACTGCTTCTTCGGTGCGCTCGGTGTTGACGCGCTTGCCGATGTGCTCTTCCATCCACATCCGGGCGCCGCCCGCGCCGCAGCACAAGCCACGGTCAGCGTGGCGCGGCATCTCGGTCAGCTTCGCGCCGGACGCACCGATCAGCTCACGCGGAGCCGAGTACTCCTTGTTGTGGCGACCCAGATAACACGGGTCGTGGTAGGTGATGTCCTGCTGATCGGTCGCCTTGACCGGGATCAGCTTCTTGTCGCGCACCAGGCGGTTCAGCAGCTGGGTGTGGTGCAGGACGGTGTAGTTGCCGCCAAGCTGCGGGTACTCGCGGCCGAGGGTGTTGAAGCAGTGCGGGCACGTCACGACGACCTTGCGGTCGACCCGCTCGACGCCCTCGAACAGCTCGCTGAGCGTCTCGACGTTCTGGGCAGCGAGCTGCTGGAACAGGAACTCGTTGCCGGACCGGCGGGCGGAGTCGCCGTTGCACGTCTCGCCCTCGCCCAGCACCAGGTACTTCACGCCCGCCGCGGACAGCAGTTCAGCGACGGCCTTGGTGGTCTTCTTGGCGCGGTCCTCGTAGGCGCCGGCGCAACCGACCCAGAACAGGTACTCGAACCCGTCGAAGCTCTCGACATCCTTGCCGTAGACCGGCACGTCGAAGTCGACCTCGTCGATCCAGTTGGTGCGGTCCTTGGAGTTCTGGCCCCAGGGGTTGCCCTTGTTCTCCAGGTTCTTGAACAGCACGCCGAGCTCGCCGGGGAACTCGGATTCCATCATGACCTGGTAGCGGCGCATGTCGACGATGTGGTCGATGTGCTCGATGTCGACCGGGCACTGCTCGACGCAGGCACCACACGTGGTGCAGGACCACAGCACGTCCGGGTCGATGACACCGCCCTGCTCGAGGGTGCCGACCAGCGGCCGCAGCGCCTGCTCGGGACCCGAGCCCATGATCCGCTCGAACCCGGACTCGGGTACGTGATCGTGCGAGTGCTCTTCGTCGTGCTTCTCGCCGCCGAGGTCCTCGCCGAGCCCACCCTCGGGCGTGCTCTCCAGCGGGGACGGCTTCTCGCCGAGGATGTACGGGGCCTTCGCGAACATGTGGTCGCGAAGGTTCATGATCACGAGCTTCGGCGACAGTGGCTTGCCGGTATTCCAGGCCGGGCACTGCGACTGGCAGCGCCCGCACTCGGTGCAGGTCGTGAAGTCGAGGTAGCCCTTCCAGGTGAAGTCCTCGATCTTCCCGCGGCCGAGCACGGCGTCCTCGGCGGGATCCTCGAAGTCGACGAGCTCGCCCTTGGACTCGACGGGCAGCAGCGGGCCCAGGCCGTTGGGCATGCGCTTGAACGTGACGTTGACCGGGGCCAGACCGATGTGCAGGTGCTTGGAGTGCAGCACGATCAGCAGGAAGATCAGCATGATCGCGATGTGGCCGAGCAGCGCGACGGTCTCGATCCACTCGTTGGCGGTCTCGCCGAGCGGGTGCATCAGCCAGCCCATGGAGTGGGAGAAGAATGCGGCCCAGTTGTAGGGCAGGGTGCCCAGGGCGGCCGCGGCGCCGCGGACCAGGGCGTAGGTCCAGATGACGTTGAAGATCATGAACAGGATCAGCCAGGCGCCGCCGGTGTGGGAGCCGTAGAAGCGGGAGTCGCGGCCGTGCTTCTTCGGTTCGCGGACGATGCGGATGATCGCGAACGTGGTGATGCCGAGCAGTACGGCGAGGGCGAAGAAGTCCTGCAGGAAGCCGAGGATCGGCCAAGTGCCGATGATCGGGATGTGGAAGTGCCGGTCGAAGAGCAGGCCGAAGGCCTCGACGTAGACCGAGCCGAGGATGAAGAAGCCCCACATGGTGAAGAAGTGCGCGACGCCCGCGACGGACCAGCGCAGCAGGCGGGTTTGCCCGAAGACCTCTTCGAATTGCGTGGTGATGCGCTTCTTGAGGTTGTCCTTGCGGTTGTTGGATTCGCTCAACGGTTGCCCGGAGCGGATCAACGAGGTCAGCCAGAGCACGCGTTTGACCGCGAAGACGCCGACGATCACCGTCATCAGGCCACCGACAATCAGCCTGACCAGTATGTGGGTGTCCACGCTAGCCTCCGGTTTTCTTGTTACCCGTGGGTAACTTAGAGTATGTTACTCGAGAGTAACTTAAGCTCGGTGCCTGCTCATAGTTACATCACGCCGCAAAATAGCGCTACGAAGGATGACCTAACTAACCCGGTTAGATGGGTCAGGAGCCGGTCGCGGCGTCCAATTGAGCCCGCAACATCGACAGCATTTCCGACCGTGATTCCGCACCAAGGCGCCGTCGGATGCGGGCCACATGGTGCTCCACGGTCTTTGCCGAAATGAAGAGCTGAGAGCCGATCTCGCGATATGGCATGCCCTGCAAAAGAAGTTCTGCAACCTCGCGTTCCCTGTCCGACAGGTGCGCCGCGCCCCGCCGGGCTACTACCCGCGGCGGTGGTGCGACATCGGTCCCATCAGCGACCGGTATGGCCGCTGCGGGGTCGGTGGACGCGACCGACTGCTTGAGGTCGCGGGCCAGCTGCAGCATTGCCTGCGACACCCGAGGGTCGGTCGTCTGCAGCGCGGCCTGACCGGCCAGGCGCGTCGCGTCCCACGTGTGTCCGTACTGGGCAAGACCCCGGGCCGCCGCACCCACCTCTTCGGCATCGACATGATTGGCCAGGACGCGAAGCCACGTGCGACCTGCGTTGGCCAGGGCTTTCGCGAACGAACTCCGGGGTGCGGCGGCTGTCAGCGCCTGACCGTGCGGCGCGACAGCGTCGGGTGCGTTGGCCAGGATGCCCGCGTGTACCCCGGCCCAGTGCAGTGGCACCGACCACAGCACCGGGTCTCCGAGCGCGGTGAGCAGACCGAACGCGTCGTCGAGGACGTGTTGCAGCTGATCGACCTGCCGCATGCGGGCCGCCGCGACCCACAGCTCACCGAGCGGCAACAACGCGAACAGATCCGCCGAACTCTCGGCCAGCACCTCCATCGCCGAATACCAGTGTTTCTGCATTGCCCCGCTGTCGCCGCCTCGTCGCGCGATGCCGGTGTGTAGCGCCGCGGCCCACAACGCGTCCCTGCGGTGCGGCTCCGCGCGGTCGACGGAGTCGACCGTCGCCGCTGCCGCGGCGAATTGGCCGTCCTGCATGTGCGACCACGCCAGCAGCAGGCGGTGGCGGTGCGTGACGAAGATCGCATCGGAGCGCTCGGGCTGCCCGTCGGAGAGGACGGCACGCCCGATGACGCTGCGCGCCCGCACCGGATCGCCGCTGTGCAGCGCCGCGAGCGTCACCAGCGCGGCGGGCGTATCGGGGAGGACCCCGCCGCCGACACCGTCGGCGTTGATCGACTGGCTCAGCCGCGCGATCGCGACCGGATACGGCTGGTCGAGCGTCATCACCAGACCTTCGGTGACGCTGCGGGCCGCCCGCGCCACCGACGTCGGCGGACCGGACGGCGACTCTTCGCAGGTCGCCCTCGCCGCGGTGGCATCACCGGCAGCCAGGGCGGCGATCGTCGCCGCGGCAGCAACACCGGCATCAGGGGTGGGGCCGAGCCAGCGGAACAGGTCCGCGGCCTGCGCCGCGGCTCCGTCGTGCATCGCGATGCTGGCCGCAATGCGCACTGCCGCGGCGCGCTCAGCGGGATCCGGGGAGGCGAGCAGGCCGTCGCTCAAGCGGGCCGCGGTTGCGCAGTCGCCCGTCATTGCCAGGGCGTCGGCAAGGTGAGCGCTCAACTCGGTGGCGCCGGCATCTGCCGCGGCGCGATAGAGGCGCGCCGCACGTGCAGGGTGACCGTGGTTGCGCGCGGCGAACCCGGTCAGCGCGGTGGCGAGCCGATCGTCGCGCAGACCGTGCTCGGCCATCCGCAGGGCCAGCTCGGGGGTCAGCGTCGACAGCTCGAGCTGAGAATGCAGCACCGACACCTCGATGTCGTGATGTCTTGCCGCACCGGCGATCTGGGCAATTCCGTCGTGCACCATGCGAAGAAAGATCGATGGCTGAGACGGCTCGGTCAAGCCGCCCGCCCGTGCCCTGTCGACCGCCGCCAGCGCCGTCTGCGGGGACATCCGCAGCGCCGCCGCGACATCGTCGGGCCCGAGCCCGCTACTCAGCGAGATGACGAGCAACGTGTCGAGAAGTTCCTCGTCGAGATGCCGGAGCCGGTCGATCAGGGCGAACCGGGCGGCTTGGCGCACCGCGGCCGCGCCGTCCGCGACCATCGGCAGAACCGCGCGCAGCAGGAACGGAAAGCCTCCCGTCGCAACGCTGACTGCGCGCATCAGATCCGGCCCGACCGGGGTGCCCAGTGCCGTCGCCGTGGCGCGGGCCACCTCGACGGGCGGCAGCGGGGTCAGCACTGTCGCGGGGTTCTCCCGTTCCAGCGCGACGAACAGACGCCGAAGGCTCGCGCGGTGCGCGAGCGGCTGGGCCGCGACAACGACGGTCGAGCCGGGATCGGCGAGAAGCTCTGTCAGCCGGTCGATTTCGGCGTCGTCGAGTAGATCGGCATCGTCGACGACGACCGCGGCGTCCCCGGGCCGGGACAGCACCTGACGTCCGGCCGACCGGAAGGACGCGCGGACCGCGGCCAGCACCGTCGACTTGCCGGTGCCGACACCGCCGGTGATCAACAGCTTGGTCGATGCACCCGGATCGGCGTCGACGGCCGCGATCGCCTCCCGGGCCGCCGGCAACAGCTCCATCGCGAGGTCAGGCGCCGCCGTCGGGAACGACCGTCGTGATGATCGGCTCAGGGTCGACGGTCGGCTCGGGCTCGGGCTCCGGAGCCGCGGTCGTCGTCGGAGGCTGCGTCGTGGTCGGCGGTTGCGTCGTGGTCGGCGGCGTCGTCGTGGTTCGCGTCGTCGTCGTAGTGGGCGTGGTGGTTGTCGTCGTGGTGGTCGTCGTCGTTGTCGTGGTGGTCGACGACGTCGTCGACGGTGTGGTTGTCGTCGTTGTCGACGACGGGGGAGGCGGCGGGGGCTGGCTGACGGTGGTGGTCGCGATGCCGTCCGGTCCGACGGTCACAGTGGTGACCGGCGGAGGCAACTCGGCGGGCGTCGTCTCGGCAGGCGTCGTCGACGCGGTCTCTGTGACGGTCTCCGAGCTACCGTCGGAGCCCGTCAACGTGATCGCCAGGCCGCCGACGGCGAGAAGTGCTGCCGCAGCTGCCAATCCGAACAGCAGCGGCGGCCGTTTGTACCAAGGCAGCGGTGCGGGCTCGTCGCGGTACCCGTCATCGTCAGGGCCGAACGAGACGGGCGGTCGGGCCGCAGTTCCCGCGGGGTCGGCATAGCCCGATGTCGTGTAGTCGGCGCCGGTGTAGGGCGTCGGATCCGCGACCGCGTCGTCGTCCTGCGACCACGCCAGCGCACCGCCCGCTTCGGGCACGGCCGGGCCGAATGCGGTCGGCATGTCCGCCGCGGGCCCCATCGCGGTGGGCATGTCGGCGGCGGCGGCCATCCCGGTAGGCGCCATGCCCGTCGGTGCATCACCCTCGAGGCTCTGGTTGGCGACGAGTGCCGCTCCCGCCGCGATATTGAGCGCCGCTTGTGGCGTCGTGACGACCTGCGCGCGCAGCTGTTCTGAGAGTTGTTGCGTCACAAGCGGTATCGCGGCGCCACCACCGACCGTGGCTATCGCCGAAATATGTTGCGCTGCAACACCATTGCTCTCAAGCGTGTCGCCGATGGCGTTCAGCAGGCCGTCGAGCTGGGCGCCGATCAGCTGCTCCAACTCGGGCCGCGTCACCCTGACGTCGGAGCGGAAACCCGGCAGGTCGACCGGGACGGCCGTGGCGGTTTCGGCCGACAGCCGCTCCTTGGCGGCGCGGCACTCGTCACGCAACCGGGTGAGTGGTCCCACCGCGGCGGTGCCCGACGTGTCGGCGGCATTGCTGTCGGCGACCCCGGCGAGCACATGGTCAAGCAGCGCCCGGTCGATGCCGTCTCCGGAGAAGTCGGCGTAGCGCACCGTCTGCCCGACGGGAACGAGGTTGGCGCCGGCATCGGCGAGCGTGACGCTCGACCCGCTGCCGCCGAGATCGACGAGAACGATCACGCCACTGCTCGGCAGCCCCGGCGAGGCCTTCAGCGCGGCGAGTGCGGCCTCCGAATCGGGGATCAGCGTGGCGGGCACGCCGCCGGGTGACAGGCTCGGCACCGTGCGAATGGCCCCGCGCAGCGCCCCGACGACGCCGGGACCCCAGTACGACGGCACCGCGATGGTGACCGGCGAACCACCGTCGACGAGGCGGGTCATCGCGTCGAGTGCGGCGGCCAGCACCTGCTCCCCGCGATGAGAGGTGCCATCGGCAGCGACGAGCGGCACCGGGTCTCCGACCCGCTCGACGAAGCCGCTCAGGACGATTCCCGAGTCGAGGGACTCCCCGACCTGACCAGGCTGGCCGGCGGTCAAGGTGATGATGGAGCGGCGTGTCACGGGCGCGCGGCCAACGCGGGCCGCGACAAGATTGGTCGTCCCGATCGACAACCCCAGCGGTTCGGTCATGGGCGGCGTCTCTCCTGTCTGGGCGGTGACAACCATAGCGGCTTCAGGCCCCCGGGCCAGGGATATCCCCTAGTGTGGCGAAACCCCTAACGCGAGATCCCCTAACGTCGGCAGGAACTCGCTGGGCTAAGCACCGATCCTGGCCTCCGGTCCGCGTCGATAGCATCGTGGTCGAGATTGCAGACTCGGGCGACCGGGGAAGGTATGGCTGTGGCGAATTCGCTCCTTGACTTCGTGATGTCGCTGGTGCGCGATCCCGAGATCGCCGCGCGCTACGACGCCGACCCCGCCCAAGCTATCGCGGACGCCGGCCTCGACGACGTGACGAGTGCCGACGTCGCGAACCTGGTTCCGCTGGTATCGGAGTCTGTTTCCATGGTCGCGCCCATCCAGCAGGCCGACAACATCTGGGCCAGCGGCGCTGCGACCTCGGCGTTCGATGCTTTCGGGGCGATCGATGCGGTCGAGGCGCCCGCGTTCGACCGTACGATTTCACACGATTCGGTGATCCACGCCGACGTCGGACCCGGCGCGGACCCCCTCGACCATGAGACCTTCGGCGACGGCTATGACACCACCGGTGTCGACGACAGCGCACTGACGATCGACGACGCTGCCCCGGATGCAGCGGATGCCCCGGGCGTACTGCCTGTGGACCTGGATGATCTGCGCGATGCCGTTATCGACGCCGATCCGGCCGACGACAGCTTCGACATCTTCAGCTAATTACTCGTCGCGTGTAGGGAAATCACCCGATTCATTTGCCTCCATCCCGTAATAGCGTGGTTGCGTGCGCGTTTACCGCTGGTCAGGGAGCGTTGACGTGGCGCGATGCGTTCTCGATATTGCGTGTGCGAAAAGAGGTGAGATCTGCCCCC
Source organism: Mycobacterium sp. 236(2023) (assembly GCF_029623955.1). Taxonomy (GTDB): domain Bacteria; phylum Actinomycetota; class Actinomycetes; order Mycobacteriales; family Mycobacteriaceae; genus Mycobacterium. The sequence continues at coordinate 323,669 of NZ_JARSBP010000001.1, forward strand.
CGGGTGCCCCCTAATCCCCTAATGGGGATCGTTAGGTAGCCCGCAACGACAGTGTCCGAGGAGGGGTTTGCGCCCCATTTCATCTAGCGCCGAAGCCTCATAGCGTTCTCACCAGTTCACCGGAACACACCGGGCAACCGAAACTTCACACAGAAGGAAACGACAATGGCGAACCTCATCGACTACATCCTGGATCTCTTCCGCAGCCCGGAGGCGGCGGCCGCCTACGTGGCCGACCCCGAAGGCGCGATGCGCGACGCCGGTGTGCCGCCGGTGAGCCCGGCCCAGTTCCAGGCAGTTGCAGCTGCTGCCGCGCCTGCCGGCGTGGTGATGGGCGGCGGTGACCCGGTCGTCGGCCTGCAGCGCGCGGTCGCCGATCACCACCAGGTGGCGCAGAACTTTGCCTCACCTTTCTCTCCGCAGACCAACTTCGCACCCGCCACTGAGGTCGCCAGCCGCAACAACACCGACCTAGCCAGCCATAACCCGATCGCGAGCAACAACGACACCTCCCTCCTGAGCCCCCAGCAGTCTTCGGGCGCGAACTCACAGCAGGGCGGCTTCAACCTCGGCTTCGGTGACATCACCTTCGGTGACAAGACGACCCAGACCGCCACCGACGGCGGCGTCGTGGTCGGCGGCGACAGCAGCGGGGGCATCGCCAGCGGTGAGGGAGCGGTGTCCTCCGGCGCCGGCAGCGTCACCGGCGACGTGCTGACGGGAGACCGGTCGGTGCAGGGCGACAACAACTCCGGCACCAGCACCGGTGACGTCAGTACCGGCGCGGGCTCCAACGTCAACATCGGCGAGGGCGACATCGATGATCGCGGGACAACCGTCACCGGTGGCGGCGACAACATCCAGGGCAATGAGGGTCCGGTCATCAACGACAACGACATGAGCGGCGGCGGTGGCGGCAATGCCAGCGGCGGCGACGGCGGCGGCGGCCTGCTCGGCATCGGTAACGGTGGTGGCTCCGGCGGCAACGCCGGCGGCGGCTCCGGCGGAAGCATCATCCTGACCGACAATTCCGATAACTCCGTCGGCGGCAACCAGAACACCACGACCGTCGAGGGAAGCGTGTCCGGTAGCGGCGGCATCGACAACTCGGACAACTCGGGTCAGGACAACTCGGACAACCGGGACATGTCGGACAACCGGGACATGTCGGACAACCGAGACATGTCGGACAACCGGGACATGTCCGAGCACGATCAGGTTCAGGTCGACACAGAGGTGGATGCAAGCCTGCTCTTCTGATCGACGACGCGAACGAAGGACGCTGCGGGCGGGGACCGGAAGAGTCGGTCCCCGCCACGCAGCGGTTGACGACAGGGACGAGGAAGGCGCGATGACACAGCCCACGACGAGCGACCCCCGCAAGGTCAAGGTCATCGTCGAACTCATCGACCACACCACCAAGATCGCGGAAGCTTACGAGCGCGGCGACCTGGTGGATCGCATGGCCAAGGCGAAGGCACGCATCACCGACCCCCAGATCCGGGTTGTCATCGCCGGCCAGCTCAAGCAGGGCAAGAGTCAACTGCTCAATTCGCTGCTCAACGTTCCAGTCGCCCGGGTCGGTGACGACGAATCGACCGTGCTGCCGACCGTCGTCACCTACGGGGAACAGGCGGCGGCGACACTGATCGTCGCGAGGCCCGACGGCGGAGAACCGGAGGCGATCGACATCCCGCCGTCGGACGTCACGAAGGACCTGCGCCGCGCGCCGCAGGCCGGCGGCCGACCGGTGCTTCGACTCGAGATCAACGCGCCCAGCCCACTTCTCAAAGGTGGCCTCGCCTTCGTCGACACTCCCGGTGTCGGCGGCCACGGTCAGCCACACCTGTCGGCGACGCTCGGTCTGCTGCCCGACGCAGACGCAATGCTGATGGTCAGCGACCTCAGTCAGGAGTTCATCGCGCCGGAGATGACGTTCATGCGCCAAGCGCTGGAGATCTGCCCCGTCGCACGCATCGTCGTCACCAAAACCGACCTCTACCGGCAATGGCGGCAGATCGTCGAGGCCAACGGCGCGCACCTGCAGCGCGCAGGAATCCCCACACCGATGGTGCCCGTGTCATCGTTCCTGCGCAGCCAGGCCATTGCGCTCAACGACAAGGAACTCAACGAGGAATCAAACTTCCCGGCGATCGTCGACTTCCTCAGAGACAAGGTTCTGTCCCGGGAGAACGATCGGGTCCGCGACGCTGTCGTAGCTGAAATTCTTTCAGCCGCAGAACATCTGACGCTCACTGCGAGCGCCGAGCTGGCAGCTCTCAGCGACCCCGACGCCCGCGCGCGACTGACCGCCGACCTCGAAGTGCGCAAACAAGAGGCCCAGGATGCGTTGCAGCACACCGCGTTGTGGCAACAGGTTCTCAATGACGGCATCTCCGACCTCACGGCCGACGTCGAGCACGACCTGCGTGGCCGGTTCCGTGCGATCACCCAGCACAACGAGAAGGTGATCGACGCATGCGATCCGACGAGAACGTGGGCCGAAATCGGCAACGAGCTGGAGGACGCCGTCGCAACTGCGGTGGGGGACAACTTCGTCTGGGCCTACCAGCGCGCCGAGGCGCTCGCCCAGGAGGTCGCACGAACCTTCGTCGAGGCCGGCCTGGAAGCGGTGGAGATGCCCATGATCGATGCCAGGGATATGGGTGCGGGATTCGAGGGCATCAAGTCGCTGGACAAGCTTGAGGCCAAGCCGGTCAGCAAGGGCCGCAAGGCCAGCATCGGCCTGCAGGGCTCCTACGGTGGTGTGCTGATGTTCGGCATGCTGACGTCGGTGGCCGGGCTGGGCATGTTCAACCCACTCTCGCTGGGTGCCGGTGCGCTGATGGGGCGGGCCGCCTATAAGGAGAACATGGAGAATCGCATGTTGCGGGCCCGCAGCGAAGCCAAGATGAACATGCGGCGATTCGTCGACGAAGTGTCGTTCGTCGTCGGGAAGGAATCCCGCGACCGGCTCAAGGGAATCCAGCGCCAGTTGCGCGACCACTACCGGGCGATCGCGAATCAGACCACGCGCTCGCTCAACGAGTCGCTACAGGCGACGATCGCCGCGGCAAAGGTCGAGGAAAGCGAATCCAACGCCCGGATCAAAGAACTTGAGCGTCAGCTCAACATCCTCAAACAGGTCACCCAGCATGCGTCCGGCCTCGTGCCGAACGAACCGGCCAACGCGAGGTAGGACACCATGCCCGCGGCCGATTCCACCGCCGTCCCCGAAGGCGGCTCGCGCATTCGTCGACAGGCCGGAGCGGCGGCAGCACGGGATTCCTCGCACGCGGGGGTGTTATTCGAGCAAACGGTCGGCATCGCTCCGCACGGCTCCGATGAGTATTACAGTCACAAGTTGATGGGGGATTCGCGTAGTCGACTACGCGGGCGTCAACACCACCGGTCAAGCACAATTTGATGACATCGGTAGGGGGAAGCGGGCGATGACAGAGTCACTGGGGATGTCGGTAGGGTCGGCGAACCTGGTCGCGTCGGCGGCAAGCGGGCCGCCGACGGTGCGCCGGTCTGTGGTGACGTTGTTCCGGCACCGTTCGCCCGAAGTCGGTGTGCCGTCGGAGAATTCGCGCCTCGACGAGCGCGGTCTCGTGCTCGGCGACTTCGTGGGACGGGTGGGCGACCCGGTACCGATCGTGGCGTCGGACGGTTCGACGCACCGGGGTGACCGGGTGTTGGCCGAAGCGTTGAAGGCATTGGCTCGTTCGGCGAGTGTCGCAGCACCGGCCACAACCACCATCGCCGTGCCGGCGTACTGGCCCTCCCACACCGTCGATACGCTGCGCCCGCTGGTCGACGGCACCGTGGTGTCGGACGCCGTCGCAGCCCTCACCGCGCTGCAGGCTCACCCGGGGCTGCCCGCGGCCCGCGGAATCGTGCTGCTGTGCGATCTCGGTGCCTCCGGAACCTCGGTCACGCTCGCCGACGCGGGCAAGGGTTTCAGCCCGGTCTGCCCGACGCTGCGCTACGAGGATTTCTCCGGCGACCTCATCGACCAGGCCGTCCTGCGGCACGTGCTGGCCGACCTCGATGTCGACCCGTACAGCACGTCGGCGATGACCGCGCTGGGCCAATTGCGCGACCAGTGCCAGCGAGCCAAGGAACGGCTGTCGGCCGAAACGGCGACGGGACTGACCGGTCCGCTGCCGGGAGCGCAGACCACCGTCCGCCTCACCCGTCCCGAACTCGAAGCGCTCCTGCGCGAACCGCTGCAGGGCCTGCTCGCCGCGATCGACGACCTGCTGGTGCACCACGGCATCGCCCGCACCGATCTGGCGGCCGCGGCAGTGGTCGGCGGCGGTGCCCGGATGCCGTATGTCATTCAGCGGCTGTCCGAGGCACTGCGGATACCGGTGACCACGACGCACGAGCCGCAGGTCGTTTCCGCCCGCGGCGCAGCGTTGCTGGGAACCTGCCGCCGCGACGACCACACCAGGACCGCGATGGCGCTGCCTGCGGCGTCAGCGGCTGCCCCGGTCGGCGAGCCCGACGTGATGCTCGTGGCCTCAGCCGAACAGGCGCCGCAACTCGCCTGGTCGGAAGCTGCCCCCGAGGTCGACGTGACGGCGTACGCCGACACCGACGTGCTCGGCGAAGCGAGGCCCGCGGTGCAGTTCCAGCACGGCGACTCCTCCTACGACGCACCCGTTCCGCTGAAGTGGTATCGGCGACCCGGAGTGTTGTTCGGCGCCGCGGCTGCGGCGTTCCTCGCCGCCTGCGGTGGCCTGGCGCTGACCTCGCAGCTCACCGGCCTGAACCTGATCCCCAGTGGCACGACGGGGACTCCGAGCAGCAGCGCCGTCGTCCCCCCCGCCGAGGCTCCGGCATCCCAGGCCGAGGCGCCGGTATCGCGGCCCCCGGCGCCTGCATCGCCGGTCGCGGAGGTGCCCGCGCCAGCCCCTCGTCAGGTGCCCGCCCCGGCCCGCAACCAGGTGTCCTCACCGCCGGTCTGGCGGCAGGCGCCCACGTCGGCAGCACCCGCACCTGCTCCCGCGGCTCCCGCGCCCGTCCCGGAAGCGCCGGTTGCGCCGATAGCAGAAGAGCCGGCGCCCGCCCCGGAAGAGCCGGCGCCGCTGATCCCGGAGTTCCTCGAGCCGTTCTTCCCGGGTGCCCAGCAGCCTGAAGTCCCGACGACCGGAGGGGGCGCCGCTACCGGCGGAGCCGCGGATCCTGGAACGGGCGGGGGCGTCCCCGCCACCGGGGGCGGGGGAGACGCCGGTGCCGCCACCGGGGGCGGGGGAGACGCCGGGGCCGCCACCGGGGGCGGGGGAGTTCTGCCGCCCGGTGCCGTGTGTGTGACCGACCCGTGCGAGTGACTGCCGGTTTGCGCTGACTCCGTCGGCGGTCATCGACTGCAGTGCCTAAGCTGAATGACCGGTCCACACAGGCCGGGGAGGGCAGCCAGGTAAGCGCCGATGAGCACCAGTGATCAAGTGCGTGCAATCCTGGGCGGCACCGTGCGGGCCTATGAAGCCGATCCGGCCTATCGCCGACGTCCCGACGTGCACAACGAATTGCGGCGCATCGGTGCCCGATTGAATCAGCCGATCCGGATCGCTCTGGCCGGCACGCTGAAAGCCGGGAAGTCCACGCTGGTGAACGCGCTCGTCGGGGAGGACATCGCTCCGACCGACGCCACGGAAGCCACCCGTATCGTCACATGGTTCCGGCATGGAGCGACCCCGAAGGTCACCGCCAACCACCGCGGAGGCCGGCGCTCGAACGTTCCGATCGACCGAGACGGCGGACTGAGTTTCGACTTCGCTCACCTTGACCCAGAAGATGTCCTCGACCTCGACGTGGAATGGCCCGCAGCCGAACTCGTCGACGCGACGATCATCGACACCCCCGGCACGTCGTCCCTGTCGCGCGACGTCTCGGCTCGCACCCTGCGGCTCCTGGTGCCCGAGGACGGAGTGCCGCGCGTGGATGCCGTGGTGTTCCTGCTGCGGACGCTCAATGCGGCAGATACCGCGCTGCTCAAGCAGATTGGCGAACTCGTCGGCGGATCGTCGGGTGCGCTCGGCGTCATCGGGGTGGCGTCACGCGCCGACGAGATCGGGGCGGGCCGCATCGACGCGATGATGTCGGCCAAAGACGTCGCGCAACGGTTCACCACCGAGATGGAGCAGACCGGCATCTGCCAGGCCGTCGTGCCCGTATCCGGCCTGCTCGCGCTGACCGCCCGCACGCTGCGCCAGAGCGAGTTCGCGGCCCTGGAGAAGCTCGCCAACGTCGACCCCACCGACCTCGCCAAGGCCATGCTGTCGGTGGATCGCTTCACCCGTGACGACGCCACCCTGCCCGTCGACGCCGGGGTCCGCGCTGCGCTGCTGGACCGCTTCGGCATGTTCGGGATCCGCATCTCGATCGCGGTGCTGCGGGCCGGCGTCCGCGACTCGGTGGCACTGGCCTCCGAGCTCCTCGAACGCAGCGGTCTCGTCGCGCTGCGCGACGTCATCGACCAGCAGTTCGCCCAGCGCTCCGATTTACTCAAGTCACACACGGCACTTCTGTCGCTGCGGCAGTTCGTGCAACGACATCCCGTCTACGCGACGCCGCAGATCCTCGCCGACATCGACCCGCTGCTCGCTGACACGCACGCGTTCGAAGAGCTGCGCCTTCTCAGCCAGCTGCGGTCCCGCCAGACCACCTTCAACGACGACGAGATGGCGTCACTGCGCCGACTGATCGGCGGGTCGGGAACCGACGTCGCGAGCCGGCTCGGGCTGCAGACGGGCGGGGATGCTGACGGCCCGCGGGCAGCTTTCGCCGCAGCTCAGCGGTGGCGTCGCCGCGCCAACCATCCCCTCAACGACCCGTTCACCGCGAGGGCGTGCCGGGCCGCGGTGCGCAGCGCCGAGGCGATCGTCGCCGACTATGCGAAACAAGGCCGCTGACGCCTAACGTTTCGTCACCCCGAAACGACATTAAGGGCATGCGCAATTCACTAGGCATCTCGCTGGGCACAGCGAATCTCATCGCGGTCGCTGACGGTCGGCCGCTGACCCTCCCCTCAGAGGTCACGGTGCGGTCCGGGCTGTCGGTGACCGGCTTCGTCGAGCGCGTCGGCGACTTGGTGCCGCTCGTGCTCGCCGACGGCTCCCGTCATCGTGCCGACGTCCTCGCCGCGGCCGCAGTCGAGAACGCGACCCGCCAGGCGTGCCCGCAGCGGCGTCCCGAGATCGCCGCTGTCGCGGTGCCCGCCCACTGGCCCGCACCGATTGTCGCGGCGATGCGCGCCGCAGTCCCCCACATGACCGTCGTCCCCGATGCGTCGGCGGCCTTGGCCGCGCTGCATGCGGGCCCTGGCCTGCCGGTACGGGGTGTCGTCGCGCTCGTGGACCTCGGCGCGTCGGGAACCAGCATCACCCTCGTCGACGCCGGCAACGGGTTCGCGGCGATCGCGGACACCATCCGCATCGACGCCTTCTCCGGCGATCTCGTCGACCGTACGTTGTTGCAGCACGTGCTGACTGGGCTGGACACCGAACCCTCTGGAACCTCCGAAGTTGCCTCCCTGGCCGCGCTGCGCGATCACTGCCGGACGGCCAAGGCGCGATTGTCCTTCGACACGGCAACCAGTTTCGGCTTCGGCCAGTCGGCGATCCGGGTCACACGACCAGAGCTCGAGGCGCTGATCGCCGGGCCGCTGGAGCAGGTCATCGAGGTACTGGTGAGCATGCTGCACCGGCACAGCGTCGCCCCGTCGCAGCTTGTAGCGATCGCAACCGTCGGCGGTGGTGCTCGGATACCGCTTGTCACGCAACGGCTTTCGGAGGCAATGCGCAGACCCGTCGTCACTGTCCCGGATGCGCAGGCCGCGGCCGCGACCGGCGCCGAACTGCTGGCGCTGCACAGCCGCGACAACGAGGCGCCGACCATGCTGGCGTCGACGCCGGCCCCGATGACCTCGCTGAACCCGACCATGGCGGCCGTGGTGCCGCAGTTGGCGTGGTCAGAGGAGACCGTCGACCTGTCCACTCCCGACGTCGACGAGGTCGCCTATGGGACGGACTTCGCGCGGCCCGACATCGTCTTCGAAGCGGAGGAGCAGCCCGACCTCGAGCCGCTGGCATGGTATCGAAGGCCGGGCGTATTGTTCGCCGCAGCAGCATGTTTCGCCGCGATGGCGGCAACCGGCCTGGTTCTGACATCGAACATCGGACCTGCCGCACCGCCGGAGGCGGGCGCCTCGGGGATCTCGACGCCGGTGGCGACGAAGACGCCTACACCGCCGGCTGCCGCGCCGGCGCCGGTGGCCGTGACAGAGACCGTGGTTGCGACGGCCCCGGCTCCGCGCATCGTCGAGTCGGCCCCGCAGGCCACGCGGCCAGCGCGCGAGGTGACCAAACAGGCTGCGCCGCAGCCGGTTCCCCTGCCCGCAGCCCCACCGCCCGCACCGTCACCGTCGCCTTCCCCGTCTCCGGAACCATCGCCGACGCCGACGCCGACGCCGACGCCGACACCGACGCCGACGCCGACAACGACGCCGAGTCCTGAACCGTCGCCCGAGCCGCAGCCGCAGCCCGAACCCCAACCGCAGCCCGAGCCGCAACCGGAGCCGGAACCCCAACCGGAGCCGGGACCGCAGCCCGAGCCCGAACCACAACCGTCCCAAGAACAGCAGCCCGACCCGACGCCCGACGTCACTCCGGCGCCGGAGGGGTCCGCGACACCCGAGGTGACCGAACCCGCTCCCCCCGAGTGCGTGCCGACACCCGAAGTCGACTGCTAAGTCACGGAGTGGGTTCGACCGGCGGCGGCTCCGTCACCGTCTCGGTCTGAGTCTCGGTCTGAGTCACGGTGCTGGTGCTCGTGCTCACCGACGTACTCGGCGTCGTTGTTGTCGTCGTAGTCGTGGTGGTCGACGGCGTCGTGGTGGTGGTCGTCGTGGTCGGTTCCGTAGTGGTCGTCGTCGTCTCGCCGGCCGTCTCGGTGTCGGTGACCGTTGCCGGAGGCACAGCAGAAGGCGCCGACGTCGTCGTCAACGGGGTCAGCGGGGTGGTCGTGGGTTCGTCGGAATCCGACCCACCGGTGATCGCCTTGGCCAGGCCGAACACCACGAGCGCGATCAGAACGGCGCCGACCGCACCGATCGCCACCAGCGCGGCGGGTTTGCGAAACCAGGGTGTCTCCGGCTCGGCTTCGGGCGGCGCCTGGTCGTAGTCGCTGTACCCGTAGTTGCTGAGCTGAGTCGGCTCGTCTTCGGAGTAGTAGTTCTGGTCGTCAGAATCGCCGTATCGCCCCACGCCGACCGAGACTACGCGCTCGGCTCTTACGTTCCCGGGTACAGCGTGCGTGTCACGTTGGTCCGCGGCCTGCTGCGGGTCGTCTCGTCCTCGTCCTCTTGTTGTTCCTCGGTCTCACGCGTGCGGGGCGGGCGCGTGGAACGGGTGGTCGTCGTCGTCGTGGTTTCGCCGGGATTGATGTCGCTGGTCATCGGGGGACTGGTGCTGGTGATCGTCCCGGTCGTCGTCGACGTCGCAGACCGTGACGTGCTGGCCGCCGAGGACGACGGCGGAATGTAGTTCAACGGGGCCTGCTCCGGTTCACTGAACTCCCGCGCCACATACGTCACCAACATGATCACCAGCGCGATCGCAGCGATGCCCGCAACGCTCGCGCCGAGCAGGGTCGAGGTCCGGTTGTGCCACTCGACGGGCGCGTCCTGCGAGTCGTCGTCGTCCCGTCGGTTCACGGGCACCGATAGTAGCCCTGACCTGGTAACGCGTGCCTGGTCAAGAGAACTGGCCGACGATCTGCTCCGCGAAGAACTCCACATGGTCCAGGTCGGACATGTCCAATACCTGCAGGTAGACCCGTTGCACCCCTGCTTCGAGGAAGGGACCGAGCTTGTCGACGACCTCGGCGGGGGTGCCCACCGCCGGTGAATTGGACCGCAGCTCGTCGACCTCTCTGCCGATCGCCGCGGCGCGACGCGCAATCTCGCTGTCGTCGCGTCCGACGCACACCACGAAGGCCGCCGAATAGGTCATCGAGTCCTTGGCGCGTCCCACCTTCTCGACGGCCGCCGCCACCCGGGCGTACTGCTCGGTCAGCGTGTCGAGCGGAACGAACGGGATGTTGAACTCGTCGGCGAACCGCGCCGCCAGCGCCGGGGTCCGCTTGGCGCCACCGCCTCCGATGATGATCGGCGGGTGCGGGCTCTGCGCCGGTTTGGGCAGAGCCGGTGAGTCGGCGATCTGGTAGTTCTTGCCCGAATAGTCGAACGTCTCACCCACCGGAGTGGTCCACAGCCCGGTGAGGATCTCCAGTTGCTCGGTCAGCCGGTCGAAACGTTCGCCCAGCGGCGGAAACGGAATCGCGTACGCCTTGTGCTCGGCTTCGAACCATCCGGCGCCGAGGCCGAAATCGACTCGGCCACCGCTCATCTCGTCGACCTGAGCCACCGAGATGGCCAGCGGCCCGGGGTAGCGGAACGTCGCAGAAGTCACCATGGTGCCCAGCCGGATCGACGTCGTCTCACGCGCCAGACCGGCCAGCGTCACCCACGAGTCGGTAGGGCCGGGGAGGCCGTCACCGGCCATCGCGACGTAGTGGTCAGAGCGGAAGAACGCCGAATAGCCCGCAGCCTCGGCCGTCTTGGCGACGGCGAGCTGGTCGGCGTAACTGGCGCCCTGCTGAGGCTCGACGAAAACGCGGAAATCGACTCGATCTTTCACAGCCACGGAATCCAGCCTAGGCTCACATGCCGCCGCGGGCGTTCTTCATCTGCTCGACGGCTTCCGGGGCACCGTCGAACGACACCCACGCCTGATCGCGCCCGGCGGCGAACATCAGCAGTTCCCCGACGTCACCCGTCACGACCACCTCCGGCCCCTTTCCGACCGTCGTCAGCGTCTCGCCCTGCGGCGTGCGCAGCACGACGGTTGCCGGCGCCTTGCGCAGTGTCATGCGGGCCATCATCCCGACTGGCCTACGCAGCGCAGAGAGGGTCTCGTCGTCGAGCGGCCGCGGTTCCCATTCGCTTCGGGCACGCCGCACGTCTTCGTGGTGGATGAACATCTCGGCGGGGTTGGCCACCGGATCGAGCAGCTTGAACGGCGAATAGATCGGGGGCCCATCGGCCACCTCGCCGAGTAACACGTCCCAGTCCGTCGATGCGGCCTTCTGCTCCTGGACACGTTCGGTGTACCCGGCGAATGCCGGGATCAGGATGCCCGGCGACGCGTCGAGCCGCCGTTCGCGGACGACCAGATGAGCGGTCAGGTCGCGCACGTCCCAGCCCTCGCACAGCGTGGGGGCATCGGGCGGGGTGTCGCGGAATGTCGCGACCAGAGCGGCTCGCTCTCGCTGTGCAACGGTCATGGTCTGCCTTTCGTTCAGCCGAGCGCGCGGTCCAGGTTGATGGCGGCGCTGATCAATGACAGGTGGGTGAAAGCCTGCGGGAAATTGCCCACCTGATCGCCGGTCGCGCTGACCTGTTCAGCGTAGAGACCCACATGGTTGGCATAGGTGAACATCTTTTCCAGTGCGAGCTGGGCGTCGCGCAGCCGGCCCGCGCGGGTCAGTGCCTCGACGTACCAGAACGTGCACAGCGAGAACGTTCCCTCGTCGCCGTCGAGGCCGTCGGTGGCCGGGTTGTACCGGAACACCAAACTGTCCGTGACAAGCTCCTTTTCGATCGCGGCCAGCGTCGACAGGAACCGCGGGTCCGCCGGCGAGATGAACTTGACCATGGGCATCAGCAGGACGCCGGCGTCCAGCTGATCTCCACCCTCGACCTGAGTGAACGCCTGCAGGTCGGCGTTCCAGCATTTCGTCATGATGCGGTGGTACATGTCGTCGCGGGCACCAGTCCAGGTGACCAGGTCCGCGGGCAGTCCGCGCCGCCGCGCGACCCGGATGGCGCGTTCCAGGGCGACCCAGCACATCAGCCGCGATGTCGTATACGGCTGCGGTTCGTCTCTGATCTCCCACATGCCGGCGTCATCGCGGTCCCAGTTGTCCACCAGCCAGTCGATCACGTAGACGACGTCAGACCACGCGTCGTAGCTGATGCCCGCGCCGTACTTGTCGAACAGGTACACCGAGTCGATCAGGTCGCCGTAGATGTCGAGCTGTAGCTGCTCGACCGCGGCGTTGCCGACCCGCACCGGTCGAGAGTCGAGATGACCACGCAGGTGGTCGAGTTCGTACTCCTGCACGGGCTCGTCGCCGTCGATGTCGTAGAGCACCCGCAGCGGGCCGAGACCGTCGTGCTCGCGCTCACCACGGCCCAGGCGTTTGGACAGCCACTCGATGAACGCGTTGGCTTCGGCGTTGAACCCCAGCCGCAGCAGCGCGTAGAGGCTGAATCCCGCGTCGCGCATCCAGACATACCGGTAGTCCCAGTTGCGCTGTCCGCCAATGTGTTCGGGGAGGCTGGTCGTGGCGGCCGCCACCACGGCGCCCGACGGCTCGTGCGTCAGAAGCTTGAGCGTGATCGCGGAGCGTTCCACCATCTCGCGCCAGCGGCCCCGGTATCGGGACTGTGCCAGCCAGCTGCGCCAGAACTCGGCCGTCGTGTCGAACAGGTCGTCGACGTCGACCGCCTGCGGCTCGACGTCCGCTGAGTCGAGCACCTCCAACACGAACTCGGCGGTCTGACCGGATTTCAGCGTCAGCTCGGCGCTGATCACGCCGTCGTCGACGGTCAGGGCGGCCGACGAGGTCAGCCGCATCGTGAGCAGATCGGCGCGGAAGTCGACCGCGCCGTCGACCTCCGTGATCTCGAATCGTGCTCTGCCGTAGTCAGGTCGGGCATCGAGCACGGTGCGTACCGTGGTCTCCCCGCGCACCGCCACGAGCCGGCGGACCAGCCGCTGCCGGTGCTCGGCGTCGCCGGGCTTGCTGATCGGCATGAAATCGTGAACTTCGACGACACCGTCCTCGGTGAGGAAACGGGTGATCAGCGTCGCCGACTCCGGAAAGTAGAACTGGTGAGTGCGGTTGTGTTCGCACTGGGTGGAAATGCGCCAGCTGCCACCGCGTTCGGGGTCGAGGATCGCGCCGAACACACTGGGAGAATCGAAGCGTGGTGCGCAGAACCAGTCGATGGTTCCGTCGGTACCGACGAGCGCGCAGGTCCGAAGATCCCCGACCAGTCCGTGCTCGGCGATGCTCGGACCGTCAGTCATCCGGTAGCCGCCAGCCGACCTCGCCAGGCAGTTGCAGCGCCGAATCCGGTCCCCACGAACCCTTCTCGTATGACTGCACGCGCGGTGGGTTGTCCAGCACGGGCTGGCACACCTGCCAGAGCCGGTCCACCTCGTCGGCGCGGGCGAACAGCGTCTGATCACCGCGCATGACGTCGAGGAGCAGCCGCTCGTAGGCGTCGAGGCCGTCCTTCTCGTGACCATCGGCCGTCAGTTGAAGCGCCGTTTCGACCTGCTCGGCCGTGAGTTCCGGGCCCGGCTTCTTGACGCTGAGCTTCAGGACGGCGGCGGGCGTCTCGGTCAGGTCGAGCACCAGTTGGTCACGGCCCTCGGAGGGGAACAGCCCGTTGGCCGGCGCACGGAAGGTGAGGGTGACGGTTCTGCGGTTGTCTCCCATGGCTTTTCCGGTGCGCAGGTAGAACGGGACGTCGGCCCACCGGTCGTTGTCGACGAAGGCCTGCAGTGCCACCAGCGTTTCGACGTCCGAATCGTCGTCGACGCCGTCCTCGTCCCGGTAGCCGTCGTACTGGCCGAACACCACACGAGCGGGATCGAGCGGCCGCATGTCGTGAAAGACCTTGGCTTTGGCGTCACGTAGACCGTCGGCGTCCAGTGACGACGGCGGCTCCATGGCGACGAATCCGAGTACCTGACACAGATGGGTGGACACCATGTCGCGGAAGCAACCCGTCGACTCGTAGAAGCTGCCACGCCCCTCCAGGGCGATGTCCTCGGGAACGTCGATCTGCACGGACTCGACATGGCTTCTGTTCCACGAGGGTTCGAGGAGGCCGTTGGCGAAGCGCAGCGCGAGAATGTTCTGGACCGCTTCCTTCCCGAGGAAATGGTCGATTCGGTAGATGCGTTGCTCGTCGGCGACGGATTCCGTGACCGCCGAGAGGTCCCGTGAACTCTGTAGGTCGGTGCCGAACGGTTTCTCGACGATGATCCGGGCTCCGTCGGCCAACCCCTCGCGGCCCAGCATCTCGATCATCGACTTCATCGCAGCGGGCGGCACCGACAGGTAGATCAACGTCTGTGCGTTGTCGCCCAACTCGTCTTGGGCCTGGCGGACTTTGGTGGCCAGCTCTGCACCGTCTTCGTCGTTGGCGGACTGGAAGCTCAACCGGCTCAGCAGATCGTCGGCGACGGTGTCGTCGAGGTCGTCGATCGACTCTGCGAGCCCGTCGCGCACCGATTGACGAAACTCGTCGAGGCTGTCCGGTGAGGAGCGGCCGGACCCGATGATGCGGAAGTCGCCGGGTAGCCTGCCTGCTCGGGCGAGGCGGTACAGACTCGGAAAGAGCATGCGGCGGGCGAGATCTCCGCGTGCGCCGAACAGCACCAGGACGACGGGATCGGTTGCTTCCGTCACGAATCCGACTTCCGCAGATCGAGCAGCGCGTTCTCGACGACTTCGGTCAGGGCCGGATGGATCCAATAGGGCTCGTCCGCCAGCTCGTCGACGCTGATGCCGAAGTTCATCGCGACGACGAAGATCTGTATCAGCGAAGCCGCCTGCCCGCCGATGATGTGCGCCCCGAGAATCTTTCCGTCGTCGGCGGCCAGGACTTTGCACAGACCGGTCGTGTCCTGCATCGCCCAGCCGTAGGCCACCTCGGAGTACTCGGTGCGACCCACCCGATAGTCGAGATCGTCGTCACGGCAATTCTTTTCGGTGCGGCCGATCGAGGCGATCTGCGGTTGGGTGAACACTGCGGACGGTACGAGATCGTGGCTGACGGCGCGGAGGTCGTCGGGGTGTAGCAGATTGTGCTTGACCACCTGGGCCTCGCGGTTGGCGACATGTTTGAGCGGGATCGGAGTGCTGACGTCGCCGAGTGCGAAGACCCCGTCGGCGGTGGTGCGGCAGTGCTCGTCGACGACGATGCGGCCGTCGTCGTGGGTGTCGATCCCGCCCTTCTCGACGTGGAGCCGGTCGCTGTTGGACCGGCGCCCGGCCGCCACCAGAAGCGTATCGGCCCGAACGGTCGACCCGTCATCCAGTGTGAGAACGAGATCCCCTGCAGCACCTGAGATCTCGGACAGTTCGGACCCGCACCGCAGATCGTACTGCGATCGCATGAGGTCGGTGTAGATCGTGCGGACCGCCTCGTCCTGGGGACCACCAAGCAGTTGGCCCGATTTTTCGATGATGGTGATGCGGCTTCCGGCGCTGGCGAAGACGTGCGCGAGCTCGGCGGCGATGTATCCGCCGCCGAGGACGGCGAGGTGGGTGGGTGCGGACTGGAGCCGCATCACGGTGTCGGACGTTTCGTAGGGCACCCCGGATTCGGCGACGACATCGGGCACGATGGGCCGGCCACCCGCGGCGATGACGATCCGGTCGGCGGTGATGTCCACAGTGTCGCCAGTGTCGCCGTCGAGCGTCACCGTCAGCTGCCGGGAACCGGTGAAGCGCGCGTGGCCTTTGTAGACGGTGACGAAATCGCTGTCTCTACGGCCCTGTTCGCCGTCTGCGGCGATCTTGTCGGTGCGGCCGAAGACACGATCGCGAACCTGGGTCCACCGCATTCCGCGGTAGTCGGCGTCGATGTCGAAGTCGTCGGCAGTGGACGCGGTGTCGGCGACCTGAGCGGTGTAGGACAGCATCTTCGAGGGGATGCAGCCGTAGTTGACGCACGTGCCGCCGAATTTACGGTCGTCGATGATCGCGACGTCGAGATCGGCGAACCGGTCGTCGACGACCATGTTTCCCGAGCCCGCGCCGATGACGACCAGATCGTGTCTGCGCACTCGCCTGCTGTTCCCGCAAGGTGAATGGCGTCAAACCCCCAGTGCCTGACCGATCGGTGACGCGGGTCAGAAGCTCTCGACGCCCTCCACGCTGATCACCATGCCGCGGCCGGTGCCGTCATTGGTGAAACGCGTGCCGTCCTCGCCGGCGTCGATCGTCCAGCCGACCGCCGAATACGTCCGGTAGTCCAGCGTCACCGCCGGGATCGCGCCGAGATTGCCCAACACCCAGCTGAGGTCGCCGCCGGCACTCAGGCGCACCCCGTTGGCCGGCATCCCGTCGACGTCGGGCGCGTTGGTGAAGGCCGATTCGCAACCGACCTCCTGCTGGTCGAGCTGGCAGCGGGTCTTGCCCGACTTCGTCTCGATGAACACATAACCGTTCTGGGGCTGGAGCACCTCGCCGCCCGGGGCGGAACTCGTCGTCGACGGCGCCGCGGGGGTGGAGGGCGGAGCGGATGTCGGTCGGCTCGGTCGCGGCGTCGGGAACTCCGGCTCGGTGAAGGAGTTGTCCGGTTCGCGGGTGGCGGTGCCGTCGGTCGACGATTGACAGCCGGCGAGCGCCGCCGCGAACACCAGGGTGCCCGCCACGACCAGCCGTGTTCTCATCTCGTCCAGCGTACGCAGAATGTGGCATGAGTGACGAAAGTGGCGAGCGTGTTTCGCCGCGGAGATGCGGGTTCAGGCCTCCGGATCGCCGCGCCGCCACTCCGCGATCTTGCGGCCCATCGCGTCCACCGCGCTCGTCGCGGCCTGCCCCACGCCGGTGACGATGCCGGTCACGCCGTCGCGGACACCCCTGATCAACGGATCGTCGGACTGGTCGAAGCTGTCGCGGTAATGGCCTGCCGCCGCGCCGATGTCGTCGGTGAACCGCCCGGCGTCCGGTTCGCTGCGGCGCGGATAGTCGCCGCCCATCACCGCGCCGTACCCGCCCGCGTCGACCCACTGGGTCAGGGCGGCTGCGCGCAGCACCGAGAATGGATGCGACTGAAGCTCCAGATTGAGCAGCTTGAGCACACCGTCGCGCATGTCCCCGGTCCGCTCGTATTCACGGGCCTGGGCCAAGAATGCCTGCGAGTCCAGCTTGTCGAGGTGCTTGCCGCCGGCCAGTTTCATCTCCACGCGGATCGCGGTGTCGAGGTCCTGGGCGCACAGCAGGCCGGCGCGGTCGCCGGAAAGTTCCGATTTGCGTTGCCATTCCATCAGCGCCGCGACGATGGCGCGCAGCGCCCAGCCGCCCAGCGGGATGAAGCCGAACGAATCCGCAAGGCGCAGTAGGTGCATCAGCATCGTGCGGTAGACGGAGTGCCCGCTGAGCGCGTGGCCGAGTTCGTGGCCGACGACGAAGCGCAGCTCGTCGTGGTTCATCAATTCGTAGAGGCCCGACGTGACGACGATGAACGGGGCGTCCATGCCGATGCAGAACGCGTTGGGTTTCGGGTCCTGGTAGACGAACAGATCGGGCCGGTCCGGGGCATCAAGCACGGCCACGCATTCGTCGAGCAGTGCGTCGAGGTCCCCGAACTGGCGGGGGCCGACCTTGGCGGCGCTGGCCAGGTACAGCAGCCGATGCTGGCGTTCGCGCAGCATCGCCGAGAGCACCTTCAGGACCTGGTCGAAACCCTTGAGACGGCGCAGCGTGTTCAGCGCGACCCGGTCGGCGGGATGCTCCCAGGCCAGGGAGCTGATGTCGGGGAAGGCCACGGCGGGCCGTGAAGACGATTCGGTCCGGGTGGTAGCCGGGGTGTTCACGCTTCCAGCCTAGGCGCGGCCCGAGCGGGGTTCGGGAACAAAAGCTGAGGCGGCCCCGTTGACCACTTCGACAGTTGAGTGACTGACGCTCAAGTTTGGCTTGACAGGGAACCGCCCCGAAGAGCAGTCTTGAGTGCGGTGCACTCAGTACACACCGTTCATCTATTCAGGAGGCAGTAACTATGGCTCGTGCGGTCGGTATCGACCTCGGGACCACCAACTCCGTCGTCTCAGTGCTGGAGGGTGGCGACCCCGTCGTCGTCGCCAACTCCGAGGGCTCCCGGACCACCCCGTCGGTCGTCGCATTCGCGCGCAACGGCGAGGTGCTGGTCGGCCAGCCCGCCAAGAACCAGGCCGTCACCAACGTCGACCGGACCATCCGTTCGGTCAAGCGTGAGATCGGCACCGACTGGTCTGTGGAGATCGACGGCAAGAACTACACGCCGCAGGAGATCAGCGCGCGCATTCTGCAGAAGCTCAAGCGTGACGCCGAGAGCTACCTGGGCGAAGACATCGCCGACGCGGTCATCACCGTGCCCGCGTACTTCAACGACGCCCAGCGCCAGGCCACCAAGGAAGCCGGCCAGATCGCCGGCCTCAACGTGCTGCGCATCGTCAACGAGCCCACCGCGGCCGCGCTGGCCTACGGCCTCGACAAGGGCGAGAAGGAACAGACCATCCTCGTCTTCGACCTCGGCGGCGGCACGTTCGACGTGTCCCTGCTGGAGATCGGCGAAGGCGTCGTCGAGGTGCGTGCCACCTCGGGTGACAACCACCTCGGTGGCGACGACTGGGACGACCGCATCGTCGAATGGCTCGTCGACAAGTTCAAGGCCACGTCGGGCATCGACCTGACCAAGGACAAGATGGCGATGCAGCGTCTGCGTGAGGCTGCGGAGAAGGCAAAGATCGAACTCAGCTCCTCGCAGAGCACGTCGATCAACCTGCCCTACATCACCGTCGACGCCGACAAGAACCCGCTGTTCCTCGATGAGCAGCTGACCCGGTCGGAGTTCCAGAAGATCACTCAGGATCTGCTGGACCGCACCCGCAAGCCGTTCCAGTCGGTCATCAAGGACGCCGGCATCTCGGTCGGCGAGATCGACCACGTCGTGCTCGTCGGTGGTTCCACCCGCATGCCCGCGGTCTCCGAACTGGTCAAGGAAATGACCGGTGGCCAGGAGCCCAACAAGGGCGTCAACCCGGACGAGGTCGTCGCCGTCGGCGCCGCCCTGCAGGCCGGTGTGCTCAAGGGTGAGGTGAAAGACGTTCTGCTGCTTGACGTCACCCCGCTGTCCCTCGGTATCGAAACCAAGGGTGGCGTGATGACCAAGCTCATCGAGCGCAACACCACCATCCCCACCAAGCGCTCCGAGACCTTCACCACCGCTGATGACAATCAGCCCTCGGTGCAGATCCAGGTGTTCCAGGGTGAGCGCGAGATCGCGTCGCACAACAAGCTGCTCGGTTCGTTCGAGCTGACCGGCATCCCGCCGGCCCCGCGCGGTGTGCCGCAGATCGAGGTCACCTTCGACATCGACGCCAACGGCATCGTGCACGTGACCGCGAAGGACAAGGGCACCGGCAAGGAAAACACGATCAAGATCCAGGAAGGCTCCGGCCTGTCCAAGGAAGAGATCGACCGGATGATCAAGGACGCCGAAGCGCACGCCGACGAAGACCGTCAGCGTCGCGAAGAGGCCGACGTCCGCAACCAGGCCGAGTCGCTGGTCTACCAGACGGAGAAGTTCGTCAAGGAGCAGCGCGAAGCCGAAGGCGGATCGAAGGTCCCGGAAGACACGTTGACCAAGGTCGACGGCGCCATCACCGAGGCCAAGACCGCGCTCGCCGGCACCGACATCGCCGCCATCAAGGCGGCCATGGAGAAGCTCGGCGAGGAGAGCCAGGCTCTCGGCCAGGCGATCTACGAGGCCACCCAGGCCGAGCAGGCCGCCGGTGGACCCGCGGGCGGTGCCGAGGGCGCCTCGAGCTCCAACGATGACGTCGTCGACGCTGAGGTTGTTGAGGACGACCAGGAGCGCAAGTGAGTGCCGACGATCAGCGCCGTGTAGACGAAGAGCGAGAGCCGATCACTTTCACCGACAAGCGGCGCATCGACCCCCAAACGGGTGAAGTGCGCGAGGCCCCGGCGACGGAGCCGGCCCCCGGTGGGCCGGCCCCGGAAGCCGAGGCGGCCGGTAGTGCTGAGGTCGACGAACTGAAGTCGACGTTGCAGCGCGTGAAGGCGGAGTATGACAACTACCGCAAGCGCGCGCTGCGTGATCAGCAGGCGATCGCGGAGAGGGCCAAGGCGTCGGCAGTGGTTCAGCTGCTGCCGGTGCTCGACGACCTCGACCGTGCCCGTAGCCACGGTGACCTGGAATCCGGGCCGCTGAAGTCCGTCGCGGACAAGCTCTCGACGGCGCTTGAGGGACTGGGACTTTCAGGTTTCGGCGAGGAAGGCGATGCCTTCGACCCCGCGTTGCACGAAGCCGTGCAGCACGAGGGCGACGGGACGCATCCCGTCGTCGGCACCGTGATGCGCCGCGGCTACAAGGTCGGCGAGCAGGTCGTCCGCCACGCGATGGTCGGTGTCATCGACACAGTTCCGGACACCGCGCCCGGCGCGTCCGGGGCCGGCAATGCCGACGCAGGGGCCCAACAGGCTTCAGAATCAGAGAACTGATTGAACATTCACGACGAGCAGGTGAGGAGGTGACGCGATATGGCCCAACGCGAGTGGGTTGAGAAGGACTTCTACAAAGTGCTCGGCGTCGCCTCCGATGCCGACGAGAAGGAGATCAAGCGGGCTGCCCGCAAGATCCTCGCGGACAACCACCCTGACCGGAATCCGGGCAACACCGAGGCCGAGGAGCGGTACAAGGCCGCCTCCGAAGCCAAAGAGGTGCTCACCGATTCCGCGAAGCGCAAGGAGTACGACGAGACCCGCCGTCTGTTCGCAGGCGGCGGTTTCGGACGCGGCCGCTACAGCGGCGGTGGAGGATTCCCCGGCGGCTTCGGCGGCGGCGACGGTCAGGAGTTCAATCTCAACGACCTGTTCGACGCCGCCGGACAATCCGGCGGAGCCAACATCGGCGACCTTTTCGGCGGGCTGTTCGGACGCGGCGCACAACAGCCGCGTCCGACCCGCCCCCGCAGGGGTAACGACCTGGAGACCGAAACCGAGCTGAGCTTCCTGGAAGCGACCAAGGGTGTGGCGATGCCGTTGCGGCTCACCAGCCCGGCGCCGTGCACGAACTGCCACGGCAGCGGTGCACGCCCGGGAACCAGCCCGAAGGTGTGTCCGAACTGCAACGGCGCGGGCGTGGTCAGCCGCAACCAGGGTGCGTTCGGATTCTCCGAGCCGTGCACGGAATGCCGTGGCAGTGGGTCGATCATCGAGAACCCGTGTGACGAGTGCAAGGGCACCGGTGTGACGACGCGGACCCGCACGATCAACGTCCGGATCCCACCCGGTGTGGAAGACGGACAGCGGATCCGGTTGGCAGGGCAGGGCGAGGCCGGGTTGCGCGGGGCGCCTTCGGGTGACCTCTACGTGACCGTTCACGTCAAGCCGGACAAGGTCTTCGGTCGCAACGGCGACGACCTGACGGTCGCGGTCCCGGTAAGCTTCCACGAATTGGCTTTGGGGACAACGCTTTCCGTGCCGACGCTGGAAGGAAAGGTCGGGGTTCGCGTACCCAAGGGCACCTCAGACGGCCGTATCCTGCGCGTCCGGGGCCGCGGCGTCCCGAAACGTGCGGGCGGGCATGGTGATCTGCTGGTCACCGTCAAGGTGGCGGTGCCGCCGGACCTCGAGGGCGAGGCAGCTGAGGCGCTGGAGGCCTATGCCAAGGCCGAGCGTGCCAGTGGCTTCGACCCGAGAGCAGGTTGGGCAGGTTCGCTGTGACCGCCGGTCGGAGAGACCCCAGGGAAGAAGCCAGGACCTTCCTGATCTCGGTGGCCGCCGAGCTGGCCGGTATGCATGCGCAGACCCTGCGCACCTACGACCGGCTCGGCCTGGTCAGCCCGGAGCGCAGTTCCGGTGGGGGACGGCGCTATTCACAACGGGACGTCGATCTGCTCCGCGAGGTGCAGCGGCTGTCTCAGGATGAAGGCGTCAACCTCGCCGGGATCAAGCGCATCATCGAGCTGACCAACCAGGTCGAGGCGTTGCAGGCGCGGGTGCACGAACTCAGCAACGAGGTCGAGCATCTGCGTGCTCAGCCCCGTCCCAAGAGCACCGCGCTGGTGGTCTGGCAGCCCCGCAACAAGCGCTGACGCGCCGAAACTGAAACCTCGCAGGCCTCTTCTCGAAGTTTGGCCGCGAGGTTTCCGTTTCGGCAAAAGGCCGGGGGTTAACCCCACCCCCGCGACGGGGGCACGCCCGATTGCTCGACGTGGCGGCGACGGTGACCATGGTCGCTGTGACAACGCCGTGGCACCCATTGACCCGGATCGCCTTCCGCTTCTGCTTCCTCTACTTCGGCCTGTTCTGCCTGACTTTCGCGCAGATCCTCTTCGTCTACGCAGGCATCCTGGGTCGGTGGTTGCCGGAAGACGCGATCATCTGGCAGATGACGGTGTCGGAACCACTGTTCACCTGGGTGGGCCACCACGTCTTCGGAGTCGACGCAGTCCTGCATCTGGATTCGGGCAGCGGCGACCAGACCGTCATCTGGGTGATGGTGTTCGTACTGGTCGTCGCGGCGACCGTGGGGACGCTGGTGTGGACGGTGCTGGACCGTCGTCGGGCCGAATACCGCAGGCTCTACGCCTGGTTCGCGATGTTCCTCCGCCTGAGCCTCGCCGGCCAGATGCTGTTCTACGGTGTCGCGAAAGTCATCCCGTCGCAGATGCCGTCACCGCCGCTGGCCGCACTGCTGACACCGTTCGGCGACCTCACCCCGATGTCCGTTCTGTGGCTGCAGGTCGGCAGCTCGCATCCGTACGAGATGGCCCTGGGCGCGGTCGAGGTGATCGCCGGCCTGCTTCTCTTCTGGAATCGCACCGCGACGCTGGGCGCGCTGGTCTCCGCGATGGCGATGGCGCAGGTGTTCCTGCTGAACATGACCTACGACGTTCCGGTCAAGGTCCTGTCGTCTCATCTTCTTCTGATCAGCCTCATCCTGGTGGCGCCCCATGTCGGTCGACTTTCCAATATTCTTGTGCTGCAGCGTCCTTCGGAGCCGGCAACGCAGCCGGATCTGTTCCAGAGCCTGCGTGCCAACCGGGCCGCCACCGCGGTTGTGGCGCTGCTATGTGCGTGGGTGTCGATCGGAATCGCCATCGAAGGCTGGAGTGCGTGGCGTGAATACGGGGATGGCCGCCCGAAGCCGGAACTCTACGGGATCTGGGAGGTCACCGAATTCACCGCCGACGGTGTCGCTGTCGCGCCGCTGGTGACTGACGAGACCCGCTGGCAGCGGGTCGTTTTCGACGAGCCCGGGCTCATCACCTACCAGCTGATGGACGGAGAACTGGTTCAGGCGCCCACCGAAGAGATCACCGTGCACTTCGATCGGGTGTCACCCGCGCGGCTGCGCGCCGACGGTGAACTCGGCGGCAAGCACGTCACGATGTCACTGCAGCAGGTGGACCTCGACACCCTCCCGCTGCGCAACCGGGGCTTCAACTGGGTGCAGGACTACCCGCACTTCGCCTGACCCTAAGACACCTTGATGCGGTACTGCAGCACCGCGGTTTCGCCTGGCTGCACCTCGCGGTAGCCGCCCCGACGCAATGCATCGGTGGGCGCGGCCATCGGCTCGAAGCAGACGACGTCGTCATCGCCGGGCGCGAAAACCTGTGCCGCGGTGTAGCCCTCGTCGAAATGCACCTCGATGCGGCGGTCACCCCCGGACAGCGCGAACACCGAACCTTCCTCGACTTCGTCGAAACCATCGTCGATGAACTTGTCGCCCAACACTTCTGACGAAGCAGGGCGCGGCTCCACCCGGCCCGTCGGGATTCCCCACGCGTTCACCGGCTGATACCGCATGGCCGGCGTCTCGATCTGCCACTGCGCGCGGGGCACCCCCGGCAGCTGCAGGTAGGGGTGGAACCCGAAGCACAGCGGCACCCGCGAACCCGTCGTCGCCGTCACCGTCGTCTTCACCGTCAGCGTCCGGTCCGCCAGCGTGATGTCCAACGTCAGCAGATGCGGAAACGGGAACGTCGCAAGCAGCGCCGGTCGTGCCGCGAAGTCCAGCTCGGACGTCAGCTGCGACTCCAGCAGCGTCGTCACCGTCCAGTCCTTGTACGCGGCCAACGTGCCGTGGATCGGGACACCGTGCTGGTCCGTGCGCACCCCGCCGGTGCCGGGCGTCAACGTCACCACCGCGCCGTCCACGCCGTAGCCCATGCTGGAGAGCCGGTTGGCCCACGGGTAGAGGATCGGGATCCCCATCGTCTTGTGGTTGGACACGTACGCCTGCAGCCCGCGGCGCTGGCCGAGCAGTTCGACGCCGTCGTCGGACAGCGAGGTGCCGACCATGCCGGCGATCGGGACGTAGGTCGCGGTCAGCGGGGACGAGGGATCGCGCAGCGTGACGGTTTCGAACTCCTCCATGCCAGCGATCCTGCCATGCGGCCCTCAGTCGGCCAGAGGATCGTGCTGAATCCTTTCGGCAGGCGCGCCTTTGGCGATCAGCGCGGCCCTGGTCGCCGCGACCATCTCGTGCCGACCGCACAGCAGGATCTGGCGGTCTCCCCAGTTGCCGTACCCCGTGACCACCTCGGGCAGTCGGCCGAGCTGGCGTACGTGAAGTCCGCGCGGAGGCCTGTTGTCGGGGAAGTCGGCCGACCACGGCGGGTCGAAATCCAGCTCCGACACCGGCGTCACCGACAGCCATGAGTTCATCGACGCGATCTCCCACAGCGTGGGCAGGTCGTAGAGCTCGGACGGGTACTTCGCGCCGAAGAACAGGTGAACCCTCGGGTTCTGGCCGAACCTGCACAGGTCCATGATCAGCGCCCGCAGTGGCGCGAGCCCCGTGCTGCCCGCGACCATCAGCACGTCGCCGCCGTCGCGGTCGACCTGCATCGCGCCGTGCGGGTTCGACACCCGCCAGCGATCCCCGGGCCGGGCCTCGCCGACGATCGCCGTGCTGACCATCCCGCCAGGCACGGAACGGACGTGGAACTCGACGTAGCCGTGCGGGTCGGCGGGAATCGCTGGGCTCAGGTAGCGCCACCGTCGCGGCCACTGCGGCACCTGGACGGGCACGTACTGGCCGGGGTGGTAGTTGAGCGCATGGTCCATCTTCAGCCGGATCACCGAGACGTCGCGGGTGGGGCGCAGATGTTCGATCACCGCCCCGTCGCAGAACGGCGGGCTCTTCTCGGCGTCGGCCGCACCGCTCATAACGCCGATGACCAACCCGATGACGTCGTTGACGGCCTCGGCCAGCCTGCGGTCCCACCGATCGGCCAGGGCCCGGCTCAGCGTCGTCTGCATGGCCTGCTGCAGCGTGATGTAGTGCGCGTTGGTGACGCCGTACTTGCGGTGGTCGCGACCGAGTTGGGCCAGGAAGGCGACGGGTTCCTCGGCGCGCTGGGCGATCAGTTCCTCGCACAGCCAGTACATCGCCTGCGCGAAGACCTGGCGCTGCTTCTCCATGTCGGGCGGAAACAGGTCGCGCGCCGACAGGTCGGAGGCAAACCACCGCCCATAGATGTCCCCGATCAGCGCTTCGGCACCCAGACCGAGATCGAACGCGTCCTTGAGGATGCGCATCGATCCACGGTCTTCGAGTCCCACGCCGCACGATCTTAAGTCACTTCGGCGAGGGACTTCGGCTGGCGAACAATCGCGACGACGATCAGCGCCACGCCGGCCAGCGCCCAGCACGTCAACACGACCACCGGGGTCGAACCTCCTGGGCCGCCGAACGCGGCTACCGGCGAGGGCAGGGTGGTCCGATGGGTGGCGCCGAGGAACTACCCGACTAATGCGTGAATGCCCTTGTACAACACCAGAAGGCCGATGACGACCAGGATCACCGCGACCAGGACCGCGTGCTGACGCTCCATCCACGCCTTCACCCGACTCAGCATCGGCTCCAGCTGCCGGCCCGCGACGACGTAGGCGAGGATGGGCAGCGCCACGGTAGACGCGGCGAAGGCCACGAACCAGATCTCGGCGCCCCACACCGCAGGCGTGTCGAGACCTGACGAGCCGATCGCCAAACCCGCTGCGGCACAAATGAAGAGAACCTTCGGATTGACCACGGTCAACGCCGCGCCGGTGACGGCAGCCTTTGCGGGCGTCAGCGACGTCATCCGTGTCATCCACCCTGGCATGTGCTCGGACGACTTGCGCTTGGCGAAGCGGTACGCCCCGAACACGATCAGCGCCGAACCGACGGCGATGCGCAGCCAGGACGCCCAACTGGGTGGCTTCGTACCGATGCCACCCACCAGATTGGACAGCTCCAGGAAGATCGCGGTCAGTGCGGCCAGCCCGATCAGCCAGCCTGCCAGGAACGCCAGCCCCGTCGGCTTGGGGCGGGGGGTGCTCAGCGCCAACACCGCCGGAATGATCGAGAACGGGGACAGCGCGATCACGAGGGCAAGTGGAATGAGCTCCGTCAGAACCGATCCCCACGTATGCGGCACCGGGCAAACCTAACAAGCGCCGCTGCCCGATGCCCGGCAAATCACGCGCGCGCCGGTATCGTCACCGCATGACTCGGGTGACCGCTGTCGCTGTCTTCCACCGTCCGCCGGATGGCACGCAGTTCGACGCGTGGGCAGACGAACTGCTGGCGTCGGCGCGAGCCGCGCCGGGCCACGTGTCCGGCCGAGTCGCGATTCATGACGATCTGCGCCTCGATTGGGCTGTCGCTGTGACGTTTTCCGACGAGGACACCCTGCACGCCTGGCTCGACAGTGCAGAGCGGGCGCAGATCCTGGCGGGCGGTGAGGGCCGCGGCATCTGGCGCAGCTCCGGAGACCTCATCCTCGGTGATCAGGGCCCCGCATCCCCGGGCGTCGGCGTGTTCCGCCACACCGTCACCGCGGGCAAGGAACACGAATTCCGGGACATGCAGACACGGCTGGCTGCCGCCGCCGTCGCTCTGCCCGGCCACGAAGGGACGACGCTGCTGCCCGCCGACGAGCGTGGCCAGTGGACCTCGATGGTGCGTTATCGGACCGGGCACCAACTCGCGGCGTGGATGGACTCGGATGCGCGGGCGCAAGCGCTGCGTGGCCTGCGGTCGACGTTGACCGCAGACTTCACGACGGTGTCGAACACGACCCCGTTTGCCACCACCGTTCGAATCGAGCACGGGCGGACGCTGATGACGCCGAATTGGAAGTCGGCGATGTTGGTGCTGGCCGTCCTCTACCCGACGGTGATGCTGCTGTCGCGTTTTCTCGGCCCCATCGTCAACAGCGCAGGCGCGCAGCCGTGGCTGGCGCTGTGGATCAGCCAGATCGTCAGCGTCGTCGCGATGCAGTGGTGGCTGATGCCCGCGGTGTCCCGGCCGTTCGCGGGCTGGCTCGATCCCGTCGACGGGGCCGGCGCGCGGGTCTCGGCGAAAGGAGCGCTCGCGATCGTCGTCGTCTACGCGGTGACGCTGACGCTGTTCGCCACGGTGCGGGAGCTTCAGTTCTGGGACTACATGGACTGACCGGTGGGTATGCCGATCGCATGGCCATTGCGCATGTGCTCGCCGTCGTCCACGTGTCCGACATCGAGGCGGCCAGCACGTGGTACGCCGCGCTGTTCGGCAGGCCTGAGGACAACAACCCGATGCCGTCCCTGGTCGAGTGGCAGGTGCTGCCCGGGGCCTGGGTGCAGGTCTTCCACGACGCGGACAAAGCCGGGACCGATGAGCTCAACGTCGCGGTCGACGATCTCGAAGCCCACATCGCCGAACTGAAAGGCCGGGGTCTGGAACCCGGCGACATCGTCGATGCCAGCAAAGGTGTGCGTCTGTCGCGGTTCGACGATCCCGATGGCAACACCATCGGATTGATCGGCGGATTTCGCGTCGACTACTGATCTGTGTCCTGGCGTTGGCCAGTCGCTCACGATCAGGACACCTGCCGACGTCACAGTGGACACGTGCTCGTCCTGGCGCCCGAACGATTTCACCGTTGGTGCACCGGAATCGTCAGCCGCCTGCCGTTCGGCCTTGCCGACGTCGTCCCGCCGATGTTTCTCGGCTTCTGTCTGATCAACAGCTTCACCTTCGCCGTCGACCTGGTTCTTCTGGTGACACTGCGCGGCGGCCTCGGAGTGCCCTACCCGATCGCCGTGACGGTCGCCTACGCATGCGCCTTCGGTCTCAGCTATGCGCTGAACCGTTACTTCAACTTCCGCTCCCATGCCCCCGTCGGTCCGCAACTCGCGATCTACATCGTCGTCGTGGTCGTCAACTACCTGGCATTCATCCTGGCGCTGTCGACACTGCTGACGAATCTCGGTATCGACTACCGGATCTCACGGTTGATGGCCGGGGGCTGTGAGGCGGCGTACATGTACTGCGCGCTGCGCTGGGTGGTGTTCCGGAAGGGCTGACGGCCTCCACGAGTTCTGCGTGATGGTTGTCGAGTGGCGACGACGACGACCGCGATGCAGAAGTCGTAGGCCGTCAATCGCCTCGGATGTTCTCCCGCAGCGTGCGGCCCGGATAGGCGGTCCGGTATCGACCGCGACGCTGCAGTTCCGGCACCACCAGGTCGACGAACTCCTCGAAACATCCTGGCGTATAGGTGGCCAACAACATGAAGCCGTCGGCGCCGCCGTCGTCGAGGAACACCTCGAGCTGGTCGGCGACGGACTCCGGCGTGCCGATCACCTGGGGCATCGAGAAGCGGAACGCGTAGACGTCGGCGGCCTCGGCGACGGTCACCTGCTCACCGGCGCCGGTGGCCACCAACGCGTCCTTGACGCCCTGGATTCCAGGGACGGGGATCTCGTCGAGCGGACTGGCCGGATCGAACGTCGAGAAGTCCACGCCCAGTTGGCCCGACAGCATCGCGAGCGACGCCTCTGGGCGCAGCAGCGAGCGCAGGTACGCGGCTTTCTCGTGTGCGTCGGCCTCCGTGGTCCCGACGATCACCTGGGCGCCGTAGTACAGCTTCACCGACTCGGGGTCGCGTCCGGCCGCCGCGACCCGCGCTCGGATGTCGTCGGAGTAGGCGCGCATCGAGGTGACAGTCGGCTGGATCGCAAAGATCGCCTCCGCGGTCGATGCCGCGAACTGCCTGCCCTGCTCGCTGGCGCCCGCCTGCCACAGCACCGGGCGCCCCTGCGGTGACGGTGCCACGAAATGTCGTGCCCTGCTGCGGAAGTGCTTGCCCTCGAACACCACTTCCCGAATCTTCTCCGGGTGGGCGTAGATGCCTGTTTCGCGATCGGCTACGACGGCGTCGGGCTGCCACGAGTCCCACAGTTGGCAGCACAGGTCGACGTACTCGGCGATGCGCTCGTAGCGGACCGACCGGTCCGGCATCTCCTTTCCGTATGCCGCGAACTCGGACGGCGAGTACGACCCGACGATGTTCCACGCGATTCGCCCGCCCGAGAGATGGTCGAACGTCGAGAGCCTGCGCGCCATCGAATACGGATGCTCGAACGCCGTCGACAGCGTGATCCCGACCCCGAGATGTGTTGTGGCCCCGGTGATGATCGGGGTCAGCGCAGCCGGTTCGTGCGTCGGCGCCTGCACGGCGTACCGCACGGTGGCGTCGGAGCTGTCCTCGAACGAGTTGTACGGGGCCAACTCATCGGCGAGGAATACGGCGTCGAACAGCCCACGCTCCAGCGTGCGGGCCAAGTGCTCCCAGTACGGCGGGGACGCGTAGTCCCAGCCGATCTTGTCCTGCGGATGGCGCCACATACCGACGGAGTGACTGCTGACCCCGTGCTGCATGAACGCCAGAAAGTGAGCTTTTCGAGCTTTGATCAGTACTCCTGCAGGCTCTCGCGTAGCGTCGTTCCGGGGTAGCGTGTACGAAAACGGCCGCGGCGCTGCAACTCCGGGACGAGCAGCTCGGTCATGTCGTTGAAGCAGCCCGGCACGTCGGTGGCCAGCATCATGAAGCCGTTGCAGCCGCCCTCGTCGATGTACTGCTCCATCTGGTCGGCGACATCCGCCGGCGTACCGACCGCGACGGGTGCGCCCATCGAGACGCCGTAGATCTGGGCGGCCTCGCGCACGGTGACCGGCGCGCCATCCTTGGCTTCCAGGATCGCGTCGAACAGGCCACGAATGCCCTGGACATCGGCGTCGACGACGTTGTCGTCCAGCCCGAGCGTCGAGAAGTCGAAACCGGTGTGGCCGGACAGGATTCCGAGCGCACTCTCGATCTGAACCTTCTCGACGAACTCGGCGTACCGGTCGTTGGCGCGGCCCTTGTCTCGATCGATGATCGTCTGCAGGCCGTAGATCAGCTTCACCGACTCCGGGTCACGGCCAGCGTTGTCGGCACGGGTGCGGATGTCGTCGGCGTAGGCGCGCATGCTCTTGGGCGTCGGGAAGATGCCGAACACGGATTCGGCGTGCTTGGCGGCGAATTCGCGGCCCTGCTCCGATGATCCGGCCTGCCACAGCACCGGACGCTTCTGCGGTGACGGGGCGACGAAGTGGCGGCCCTTGGACTGGAAGAACTCGCCCTGGAAGTCGACCTCGCGCACCTTGGTGGGGTCGGCGAAGACGCCGTTCTCCCGGTCGTAGACGATCGCGTCGTCGTCCCACGAATCCCACAGCTGATACAGCAGCTGCATGTACTCCTCGACGACCTCGTACCGCTTGTCGCGCGGCGTCAGATTCTCCTTGCCCATCGCCTGGAACTCGCTCTTGGAGTACGAGGTGACGATGTTCCAGCCAACGCGGCCGCCGGTGAGATGATCCAGAGTCGAGAGCTGGCGGGCCATCATGTACGGCGGCACAAAGGACGTCGACAACGTGATGCCGATGCCGAGATTCTTGGTGAAGGCACCGACGATCGGCACGACACTGGCGGGCTCGTGCACCGGACACTGGCCGGCGTACTTCACCACCGGATCCGAGTTGCCCTTGTAGGTGGTGTAGGGAGCGAGCTCGTCGGCGATGAACATCGCATCGAAAAGCCCACGCTCCATGGTTCTTCCGAGGTCGCGCCAGTATTCCGGCCGCGACCAGTGGTAACCGACCTTGTCGCGCGGATGCGCCCACATCGTCGAAGCGTGGTTCATCACGCCGTGCTGGACGAAGCCCAGCAGGTGCATCTTCTTCTTGTCGGTCACGAAGTACTCCTGGCGTCGATGAGGAAGGCGGCGATCACGGCGACAGCCGTCCCGATGGCGAGGATCGCCGGGATGTACCAGAACACGGGGCTCACTCCGAGCAGCGCGATGACTGACGTTGAAATGACCACGGCACCAGCAGCTTTCCAACTGAACGAAGCGGCGTTGGTGGCTTCGAGAGTGTCGACCTCGAGGTCGGCGGTCTCACCACTGGCGGCCAGCGCCAGCACGTCCTTGCGGACCCGCAGGAACGACTGGACGCCCAGCGTGATGTACACGACACCCACCACGGATCCGACGACTACGGCAATCCAGAACGCGATCATCCGACCGGGTCCAGATCCTGTGCGGCCCGCTTCTTGTCCTCCGACAGCGCACCACCGCGCGTCTTCAGTGAGTCGAAGTCGAACGATTGCTTGGACAACAGGCTGATACCAACGGCAGCCACGAGTGAAATCGCCTCCAGGGTGATGATTCCGTACAGTTCTCCGACGTACTCGCGGACGGGGAATCCGATCGCGATGGCCAGCAGCAGGCTGGTCACGAATGCCGTCGATGTCATGCGCTTCCAGAAGATCGCCAGCCCCAGCGGAACGATCAGGGCGGCCTTGATGAAGTACACGGTGTTGACGAGTTCGACATAGTCGATGCCGGAGCTGACCACGATGCCGCCCAGGACGCCGGCGATGATGATCGAGGCTTTTGTCCAGCGGAACAACGACTTCGGCGCGATGTCGGGCTTGAGGGGTTTGAGAATGTCGACGGCCACCACCGAGGACAGTGCCGAGAACGCACCGTCGATCGTCGAGTAGCAGGCGTTGAGAATGATCAGCACGTAGAGCGCGATCAGGATCAGCGGCAGGCCGAGATTGCTGACCACGTAGGGTCCGACGCCTCCCGGTCCCGCGGCGCCGAGGTCTTCGACGTTGAGGTTGAACGCCAGTGCCACCAGCCCGAGCAGCCCCATCGCGATCGGGATGGGATAGAACCACAGGCCCGCCCACAGGAATGTGCGCCCAGCCGTGGCGGGCTTGAGTGCCCACGCCTTCTGCCAGAAGGTCTGGTCGGCCATCGTCGAGGCGAGCAACCCGAGCGCCAACGAGATGCCGAACGCGGCAGCGGCCTGTGTGTCAAAAGCGTTGAGCAGGTTGGGGCCTGCCTCGTCCACACGCCGGAAGACCACGTCGGGTCCGCCGACCTTCGCGAGCACGTAGAGCACGACGACGGCGGCGGGGACGGTGATCAACAGCGTGTTGAACGTCGCGGTGATCGCCGACGTCCACAACCCGCCGAAGTAGGAGTACACGGTGACGGTGGCCAGCGTGACGATCAGCACGACGGTCGGATTCAGTCCGAACACCACGCCCGTCACCAGCACGACGCCGAACAGGTTGATGAAGATCTCGGCGAGCAGGCCGAGCAACATCGCGACGAGCATCACCGTGGTGGCCGGCTTGTTCTGGAAGCGCTCGCGGATGAACTCGACGATCGTGTAGCCGGCCGGCATCTGGCGACGGAGTTTCAGCGCGAACGGCACCATCGCCATCACCGCGAGGCCGTTCGGGACGACGAACCAGATCAGTCCTGAGACGCCGAAGGTGTAGGCCTGCGCCGACGACATCATGACGGCCATCGACCAGGTCCAGACCGCGATGACCGATCCGACGCCGAAGCCGAAGCCGATTCGACGGTCGGCGATGACGAAGTCGTGGGTGTTTTTCACCATGGAGCGAACGGTGAACGCGACGACGAACATGAACGCGCCCAGGCCGAGCATCAGGGCGATGCCGATGCCTGGCGACAGGTTGGACGGGTGGAACACGAAGGACTCCTCGGCAAGTGAGGGCACCACGACGAGACAGGTTGCGGCACAAGAAAATAGGCCGTTCCCGTCAGGTGGGGTTGGTGGGGAGCGCGCGACGGGCGAACTCCTGCCACGTCGTAGTGGCGGCGTAAGCTTCGCCGTAGTGGTTACTTAAGAAAAGAATATAATTCAAGGTGAGTGAAACTGCAGGGCGAGGATCAGGTGCCTTCGAATTGGTTCTGCCCGAGGCTCTCGACGAATTTCGGCCCGAGCAGTTCGAGTTCACGTCCGTAGTCCTGCGCCCACGTGCCGAACGGGTGGTGCGCCAGGTACTCGTTGCGGAACCGGTCGTCCTCGGACACCTCGGTGGTGCAGAACGAGGGGATCGCCAGATCGACCACAGGCCCGTCGCGTTCGACCTCGGCCAGCAATAGGGGAGCGTCACCGCCCAGGAACCGGTCGATGACCCAGCCGTCCTCGCCGAGCCAGATCGACGACCGGACTTTGACGATGACGTGCGGAGCCCGCGACACGATCTGGCCGGCCACCGCAGGGTCGAGTTCCCGCTCGGCCTCGTAACGGGTGCCGCCCGCTGCCGGGCCCTTGGCCGTCATGGTGCCCATCGCCTCGTCACCCAGTGCGGTCACCAGTTCGGCGGGTGGGGCGTCGAGGCGTTCCGGTGCCGGGCCTTGGAGGCGGACGCGCACCGCATAGCCCTCGGAGACGAAGAGAT
This sequence comes from Mycobacterium sp. 236(2023), assembly GCF_029623955.1. GTDB lineage: Bacteria > Actinomycetota > Actinomycetes > Mycobacteriales > Mycobacteriaceae > Mycobacterium. Next base: position 357,145 of record NZ_JARSBP010000001.1, read on the forward strand.
AGGCCTGCGCGATGAGCAGCGGGCTCGGATCCGACGCCGCGACGGCCGGCATCTCGCGAACGAAGAATTTCCGTTCGAACTCGAAGTCGCCGATGTCGGACATGTCGCGACGTTAACCCTGCTCGTGCCGAAGGCAGCGGACCTGGGGCTCGTGTCCGGCGCCCAAACACATCGCCGAACGTGCCTAAGGTCGTCGGTGACGCGTCGGTTCGCGCTGAAGGGAGGCTTCCGGGTGGCGAGTGTTCGAGCCGGTGGTGTGCTCGATGTCGACCGCCGATTGACGCGTGCCCGACGCCGCTGGATAGCCGTTGCGTTGGCGGCGCTGTTTCTTGGTGCGGCGGTCTACCTGCTGGCGGTGCGGACCCGCCGAGGTCAGGCGATGGAGAACGCCGGTGTGCGCGGCTCCGAGCAGGTCGACGCCGAACTGCACCGCTTCGCGCTCGAGCAGTTCCACACGATCTCGGTCTCCTCGCAGGTGGCCGCGGCGCTGATCGTCGGCCTCATCGCACTTCTGCGACGCCAGCTATGGCTCTCGATCGCCGGTGTGGCGGTGATCTTCGGGAGTCAGGCGGTGACCCAGGTGCTGAAGTACCACCTCCTGACACGTCCGGACCTCGGTCCGTCGAACGGTGCGACCGCCGAGAACACCCTGCCGAGCGGCCACACGACGGCGGCGATGTCGCTGCTGTTCGCCGTATTGATCGTGATGCCCTACAGATTTCGCGGCATCGCGATGTTCTTCGCACTCACCTGGGCGGTGGGCATCGGCGCCTACACGGTCGTCATCGGAGCCCACCGTCTGTCGGACACGCTGGCCGCGGACGCGGTGGCCCTGGTCGTCGCGTGCGGCGCGTCTCTTTTCCTCGCTGCGACCGGCCGGATTCGCGCAGTCGTGTCACCCGCGGCGGCGCGATACACGCTGCGCACCGTGTTCGTCACGGTGGTAGGCGTCGTCGCCGTCGCCTGTCTGACGCTGGGCCTCGTCGCCGCGCTGGAGGTGGTGTCGGCCCGCATCAACGAGAGGCCCACCCAGTGGTATCTGTTCCTGGGCTCGCAGTGGCTGGCCGCCGCCGGATCGCTGGCCGCCGCGCTGCTGTTCTGGTGGACCTGGCACCGGCTGGAGACCAAACGCTCGGGAGATCCGGTCCGCAGCCGGTAAGGCGTTTGCGGACTCGTCAAAAATTTCTAGACTTGAGCGGAACAGACTCAACCTTGACGGCGTTGTTCAACACGACAAGCATTTCAGGGGCTGCTTCGTGCGGCCCCCTGTACTCAGAAAGGGAGGTGTCGTGGACTCGTTCAATCCGACGACCAAGACCCAGGCGGCCCTGACTTCGGCGCTGCAAGCGGCTACTGCCGCGGGCAACCCGCAGATCACGCCCGCCCATCTGTTGATGGCACTGCTCACTCAGAACGATGGCATTGCCGCACCACTGCTCGAGGCTGTCGGCGTCGAACCCGCGACCATCCGCACCGAGACGCAGCGGGTTCTCGATCGGCTGCCCAGCGCGAGCGGATCGAGCTCGCAGCCCCAGCTGGCGCCCCAGGCGATCGCTGCGATCACGGCGGCCACCAATCTGGCCACCGAGATGGACGACGAATACGTCTCCACCGAGCACCTGCTCGTCGGCCTGGCGACGGGCACCGACGACGTCGCGAAGGTGCTCACCGGCGCCGGCGCGTCCCCGCAGACCCTGCGGGAGGCGTTCACCAAGGTGCGCGGCAGCGCCCGCGTCACCAACCCCGACCCCGAGGGCACCTACCAGGCGCTGGAGAAGTACTCCACCGATCTGACGGCACGCGCCAAGGAAGGCAAGCTCGATCCGGTCATCGGCCGTGATCACGAGATCCGGCGCGTCGTCCAGGTTTTGAGCCGTCGCACTAAGAACAACCCGGTGCTCATCGGCGAGCCCGGCGTCGGCAAGACCGCCATCGTCGAGGGTCTCGCGCAGCGCATCGTCGCCGGCGACGTCCCAGAGTCGTTGCGGGACAAGACCGTTGTCTCGCTCGACCTCGGTTCGATGGTCGCAGGCGCCAAGTATCGCGGCGAGTTCGAGGAGCGCCTGAAGGCCGTCCTCGACGACATCAAGAACTCGGCCGGGCAGATCATCACGTTCATCGACGAGCTGCACACCATCGTCGGCGCCGGTGCCACCGGCGAATCGGCGATGGACGCCGGCAACATGATCAAGCCGATGCTGGCCCGCGGTGAGCTGCGACTGGTCGGCGCGACCACGCTCGACGAGTACCGCAAGTACATCGAGAAGGACGCCGCGCTCGAACGCCGTTTCCAGCAGGTGCTGGTCGGCGAACCGTCCGTCGAGGACACCGTCGGCATCCTGCGCGGCCTGAAAGACCGCTACGAGGTGCACCACGGTGTGCGCATCACCGACTCCTCGCTGGTGGCCGCGGCCACGCTGTCGGATCGCTACATCACGTCGCGCTTCCTGCCCGACAAGGCCATCGACCTCGTCGACGAGGCCGCCTCGCGCCTTCGCATGGAGATCGACTCCCGCCCCGTCGAGATCGACGAGGTCGAGCGCCTGGTGCGTCGCCTCGAGATCGAGGAGATGGCGCTGGCCAAGGAAGAGGACGCGGCATCCAAGGATCGGCTGGAGAAGCTGCGCGCCGAACTGGCCGACAAGAAGGAGGAGCTTTCCGAGCTGACGACGAGGTGGCAGAACGAGAAGGGCGCCATCGACATCGTCCGCGAGCTCAAGGAACAGCTCGACACGCTGCGCGGCGAGGCCGACCGGGCCGAGCGCGACGGCGATCTGGCGAAGGCGGCTGAGTTGCGTTACGGCCGCATCCCTGAGATCGAGAAGAAGCTCGACGCGGCGCTGCCACACGCGGAGGCACGCGAGAATGTGATGCTCAAGGAGGAGGTCGGACCCGACGACATCGCCGAGGTCGTCGAGGCGTGGACCGGGATCCCGGCCGGCCGGATGCTCGAAGGTGAGACGGCCAAGCTTCTGCGCATGGAGGAGGAGCTGGGCAAGCGCGTCATCGGGCAACGCAAGGCCGTGACGGCTGTCTCCGACGCGGTGCGTCGTTCGCGGGCCGGTGTGGCCGACCCGAACCGTCCGACGGGCTCGTTCATGTTCCTCGGCCCGACCGGTGTTGGTAAGACGGAGCTGGCCAAGGCGTTGGCGGAGTTCCTGTTCGACGACGAGCGGGCGATGGTCCGCATCGACATGAGCGAGTACGGCGAGAAGCACTCCGTCGCTCGTCTGGTCGGCGCCCCTCCGGGCTACGTCGGTTACGACCAGGGCGGTCAGCTGACCGAGGCGGTGCGACGGCGTCCGTACACGGTGATCCTGTTCGACGAGATCGAGAAGGCCCACCCGGACGTGTTCGACGTGCTGCTGCAGGTCCTCGACGAGGGCAGGCTGACCGATGGCCAGGGCCGCACGGTCGATTTCCGCAACACGATCCTGATCCTGACGTCCAACCTCGGTGCCGGTGGTTCCGAGGAGCAGGTGATGGCGGCGGTGCGGGCGGCGTTCAAGCCGGAGTTCATCAACCGCCTCGACGACGTCATCATGTTCGACGCGCTCGATCAGGAGCAGTTGGTCTCGATTGTCGACATCCAGCTGCAGCAGCTGGCCAAGCGGCTGGCCCAGCGTCGACTGACGCTGGAAGTGTCGCTGCCCGCCAAGAAGTGGCTGGCCGAGCGTGGGTTCGACCCGCTCTACGGCGCGCGGCCGCTGCGCAGGCTGGTGCAGCAGGCCATCGGCGACCAGCTCGCCAAGATGCTGCTGGCCGGCGAGGTGCACGACGGCGACGTGGTGCCGGTGAACGTCAGCGCGGACGGCGACTCGCTGATCTTGGGCTGATTGTTGGCATCGAGAGTGCGCTGAGGGCGAGATTCCGGCTGAAAAGCCACCCTCAGCGCACTCTCGACGCGTCCAGGTGCCCCGTGACCTGGTTGTTACCCGATCGGATTCGAATAGGTCCGGCAGAAGCGGATACTCTTTAGCCAATGGTCCCGCTTTGGTTCACGCTGTCGGCACTCTGCTTCGTGGGTGCGGCGGTGCTGTTGTATGTCGATCTGGACCGTCGTCGTGGGCTGGGCCGGCGCCGCAAGTCGTGGGCCAAGTCGCACGGATTCGACTACGAGCACGAGTCCGCAGACATCCTCAAGCGCTGGAAGCGTGGCGTGATGGCGACGGTCGGCGATGTGACTGCCCGCAACGTGGTCCTCGGCCAGATCCGCGGCGAGGCCGTCTTCATCTTCGATCTCGACGACGTCGCGACCGTGATTGCGCTGCACCGCAAGGTCGGCACCAACGTCACCGTCGACATGCGGCTCAAAGGCATCAAGGAACCGCGCGAAAGCGACATCTGGCTGCTCGGCGCGATCGGCCCTCGGATGGTCTACTCCACCAATCTCGACGCCGCCCGCCGCGCCTGCGACCGCCGCATGGTGACCTTCGCCCACACCGCGCCCGACTGCGCGGAGATGATGTGGAACGAGGGGAACTGGACGCTGATCAGCATGCCGGTGACGAGCACCCGCGCCCAGTGGGACGAAGGCCTGCGCACCGTCCGCCAGTTCAACGATCTGCTGCGGGTGCTGCCTCCGACACCGACCGCCAGCACGGGCCAGCCTGTCGCGCGTCGCGCGGGCTCTCCGAGCCGTCCGCTCACGCCCGCCCCCGCGGGGCGCGAGCTTCCGCCCGGCTACGCCGGACAGCCCCGGCCCGAGATGGGCAGGCCCGAACACATGGCTCGTCCTGCGCCGCCGGCCCAGCCCGTCCCGCGTAACGGGCGGCAGTCTCCGAACTATCAGCGGTAAGTATCCTCTGGGGCATGCCACGCCCCGTCGCCCTCATCACCGGACCGACGTCCGGGCTCGGTGAAGGCTTCGCGCGCCGCTTCGCCGTGGACGGCTACGACCTGGTTCTCGTCGCCCGCGACGCCGTCCGACTCAGTACGCTGGCCGCCGAGCTGCACGACGAAGCCGGGGCCGCGGTCGAGGTGATCCGCGCCGATCTCGCCGACGCCTCCGACCGGGCCGCGGTCGCCGATCGCCTCCGCGACGGCGTGCGAGTTCTGGTGAACAACGCCGGATTCGGCACCTCTGGCGAGTTCTGGACCGCCGATTACGACGTGCTGCAATCGCAGCTGGACGTCAACGTCACCGCCGTCATGCAGCTGACCCACGCCGCGCTGCCGCCGATGCTGGCGGCCGGCGAGGGCACGGTGCTCAATGTCGCCAGTGTTGCCGGGCTGCTGCCGGGCCGCGGCTCGACGTATTCCGCATCCAAGGCGTGGGTGGTCTCGTTCTCCGAGGGGCTGGCCAATGGTCTCGGCGGCACCGGTGTCGGAGTACACGCGCTGTGTCCCGGGTTCGTGCGCACCGAATTTCACGAGCGGGCAGGCATCGACATGGCGGGCACCGCGGGTTTCCTGTGGCTCGAGGTGGACGACGTGGTGCGGGAGACGATGGCCGACATCGCCAAACACAAGATCGTGATCGTCCCGGGTCTGCAGTACAAGGCCCTGACCACGGGCGGCCGCGTGGTGCCGCGAAATGTGGTGCGCGCGTTGACCAGAGTGGTTGGCAAGGGCCGTGGCAGGACTTAGGAACCCGTGCGGATAATCGCCACTCTGGCAGCGATCGTGCTCGCTGTCGCCTCGTGTTCGGGTGACTCGGGGTCCCGCGAGGACGTGTTCTCCGCCGCCTCGGCGTCGATGGGTGAGTCGATGGAGCTCCTCGGGTGGAACATGTCGGTGGCCAACCTGCGATTCGATGCCGAATATGTGCTCGTTGACGTCGACGCAACGCCCGCCAAAGAGGGTGAGCCGCACGCGAACCCGGAGGATCTCCGGTTCGGCCTCTACGGCGCACTCGCCCATCCGATCGAAGCCAACGGTCTCGGCGGCTGCGGGGACGTGACAAACCTTGACATCCAACCGTTGTCGGCCACCCCGGACCGGCTGACGGGGACGGTCTGCCTCGGCCCACTGCGCGACCAGTCCCAGGTGCGCGGCGTCTACGCGTACTCGCCCAAGGACCGCATCGCCGGCACCACCGTGGCCTATCCGGCGGCCTTTCCGGTCGGCGTGCTGCCCACCAACTCCGGCGACACCGGCCTGACATTGAAGACCAGCAGTGTGGACGCCTTCCAGGCAGACGGTTCGCAGCTCGCCCCGACGGCGCTCGGCGAGCCCACGGCTTTCGAGGGCAAGGGGTACATGTTGCTCGGGCTCGAAGTCGACGGTCTCGCACAGCAATACCGCGACGACTCGGCGAAGCGGGGCGGGCCGATGATGGTGTTGGCGGCGCCGACGATTCCCGGCAAGGGCCTCAGCCACGCCTGCGACATCTACGGGGCGTCGGTGCTCGTGCTGCCGGATGCGTCCCGCGAAGGAGTGCAGCTGCGCGCGTCGCTGTGCACGGAGGGCGAGATCAACGAGGCGCTGCTGTATGCCACGGTGTCGCTGACGGCGACGCACGCCGCGCTGTGGACCGAGGCCGTCTCACAGTGACCGACGCGCCCGGACCCACTGAGTGGGGGGAGGGCAATGGTGTCGGTCCCTGGGAGGGTGCGCTACCGGACGACCCCCGCTACGACGCCGACCTTCTCCGGGACGGAGACACCCGCAATGTCGTTGACGCCTACCGGTATTGGACCCGAGAGGCGATCATCACCGACATCGACGAGCGCAGACACCCGCTGCACATCGCGATCGAGAACTTCGGCAACGACGCCAACATCGGCGGGGTGGTGCGCACCGCCAACGCGTTCGCCGTCGACACCGTGCACATCGTGGGCCGACGCCGCTGGAACCGGCGCGGGGCCATGGTGACCGACCGCTACCAGCGGCTGCGCCACCACGACACCACCGCCGACCTTCTCGACTTCGCCGACCGGACCGGCCTGACGGTGGTAGCCGTCGACAACGTCCCCGGTGCGTCGCGCTTGGAGGACGTCAGCCTGCCCCGCGACTGCCTGATGATCTTCGGGGCGGAGGGTCCCGGCATCACTGACGACGCGAAAACCGGTGCGCGGCTAACAGTCTCGATCGCACAGTTCGGCTCCACGCGGAGCATCAACGCCGCGATCGCCGCCGGAATCGCCATGCACGCCTGGATCCGCCAGCACGCCGACCTCGGCCGCGCCTGGTAACTCCGGCCTGGGTCGTAGCAACCACCAGACCCCCACCGAGGAGATCAGCAGCAGCGCGGCGCCGACACCGGATGCCACCGAAAGTCCCTGTGTGAACGACTCTTTCGCGGCGTCGAGCAGTACCGTCTGCTGACCGGAAGGCAGTGCCTGCGCGGCGTGGATCGCGTTCGGCAGCGAGTCGCGGGCCTGCGTTGCCACATCGGTCGGGACACCCGGCGCCACAACGATGCCGCGGTACACGGCAGTGACGATCGAACCGAGCGTCGCGATGCCCAGCGCCATACCCAGTTCGTAGGCGGTCTCGGAGACGGCTGCCGCCGCACCCGCGCGTTCCTTCGGGACGCTGGCCAGGATCACGTCGCTGGCGACGGTGAATGCGAGGCCCAGGCCGACGCCGACGACGAACAGCGAAATGCCCAGCGGCAGATACGGAGCCATCGGTCCGAACACCACCAGCGTGGTCATCAGTGCCGCCATCGCCGCGCCCACGAGTGCCAGGCCTGTGGTCAGCACGGAGCGATGGGAGAAGTACCGGACCGCCACCCCGGCGAGCACGCCGAACACCGTCGCCGTCACCGCGGCGGGCAGTTCGGCGAGACCGGCCTTCAGCGGCCCGTAACCGTGGACGAGCTGAAAGTACTGGGACAGGAAGAACACCAGACCCGACAGACCCAGCACGGAGAGCAGGTTGGCCGACACGACGCCCGAGAATCTCGGGTTGGCGAACAACCGGACGTCGATCAGCGGGTGGGGGAGTCGCAGCTGTCGCCGCACGAACAGCGTCAGCCCGGCCGCACCGAGGATGCCCGCGATGACGATGTCAGCGCCGATGCCGTGGGCGAGGCCGGTGAAGCCCTCCTTGATCGCGTAGACGAGGCCGAGCATGCCTGCCATCGACAGCGCCACGCTGGGCAGGTCCCACGGGCCCGGGTCGGGGTTGCGGTGTTCGGGCAGCAGCACGATGCCGCCGACGAGCAGCACCACCATGACCGGGATGTTGATCAGGAAGACCGAGCCCCACCAGAAGTGTTCCAGCAGAACACCTCCGACGACGGGTCCGAGCGCGGCGCCCGCCGAGAACGCCGAGGCCCAGATGCCGACGGCGACGCTGCGCTCCCGCTGGTCGGGGAACAGGCCGCGGATCAGTGCCAGCGTGGCCGGTGCCAGAGTGGCACCCGCGACGCCGAGTAGGGCGCGGGTGGCGATCAGCATCTCGGGGCTGGTCGCGTAGGCGGAGATCACCGATGCGAATGCGAAAGCCGTTGCACCGCAGAGGAGAAGCCTCTTGTGCCCGATGCGGTCGCCGAGGCTGCCCATGCTGATGAGCAGTGCGGCGAGCACGAACGAGTAGATGTCGCCGATCCACAGGATCTGCGTGCCGGTGGATCCGAGATCGGCAGTGATGAACGGAGTCGCCAGCGCAAGCACGGTGCCGTCGATACCGATGAGCAGCACGGCCATGGTGAGGACGCCGAGCGCGAACCAGCGTCTAGTCATGCGGTTTTCACTCCGTTGAGTAGTAGGTCGATGATGAGTCGATCGAAGTCACGTGCGGCGGCACGGCCCGCGCGGATGGACCACGCGGTGCCGGCGATCAGGGCGTAGACCGTCTCGGTGAGCCATGCCGCTGTCAGCTCGGGCCGGAACTCACCCTCACGCTGCCCGCGCAGGAACAGGTCGGTGATGGCCGAGTCGACTTCGTCCCAGATCTCGATGGTGTTGTCCAGGTCGAGTTCCTGGCTCTGGCTGTACAACAGCGCCAGGTACGGGTAGACGGGCTCGCACGCCGTCACCAGGCGGCGCAGTGCATCCGTCGCCGAGCCTTCGTCCAGTCGCACATCCTTGAGGACTTCGCGCATCTCGGCGATCGCCAGTTCCTCCAGCGCGGCCATCAATGCCACGCGACCAGAGAAGTGTCGGTGCAGCGTTGCGCGGCTGACCCCGACGGCACCGGCGATCTCGTCTTGTGTGGCGTTGGGGCGGCGCCCGAGAAAGTCGGCGGCCGCACGCAGCAACTCGTCGCGACTCGCAGGCATGCGACAATAATAGCTCAAATGAGACATATTTGTCTCATGGCCTCTGAGCTGCCGGTAGGGCAGGATCAACGGCATGGATCAGATGTGGGCCAACCGCGCCGCCAGCGCCGAAGCCGCCATCACCCAGCGCCACTTCAAAAAGCTGTGGGGGCTGCCGGGCACCCAGCTCGCCGTCGTGGCGTGGCCGGCTGCTGGTAGGCACCGCCGCTTCGGCACCTGGCACTACTGGTGGCAGGCCCACCTGCTGGACAACCTGGTCGACGCCCAGCTCCGCGATCCCCAACCCGAACGTCTCGCGAGAATCACCCGCCAGATCCGCGGGCACCGGCTCCGCAACATCGGCAAGTGGACGAACAACTACTACGACGACATGGCCTGGCTGGCGCTGTCGCTGGAGCGCGCGGCCAGGCTGACCGGCGTGGCGCGTCCGCGGGCGCTGCACACCCTCGCCGACCAGTTCCTCACATCCTGGGTTCCCGAGGACGGCGGCGGCATCCCGTGGCGCAAACAGGACCAGTTCTTCAACGCCCCCGCGAACGGGCCCGCCGCCATCTTCCTGGCCCGCTACGAGGGTCGGCTGCGGCGCGCGCAGCAGATGGCCGACTGGATCGACGAGACGCTGATCGACCCGGAGACGCACCTGGTGTTCGACGGCATCAAGGCAGGCTCGCTGGTGCGCGCACAGTACACCTACTGTCAGGGCGTGGTGCTGGGAGCCGAGACCGAGTTGGCCGTCCGCACCGACGACGCCCGGCACGCCGAACGTGTGCACCGCCTCGTCGCGGCCGTCGCCGAACACATGGCGCCGGAGGGCATCATCGCGGGCGCCGGAGGCGGCGACGGCGGACTGTTCAATGGCATCCTGGCGCGCTACCTCGCGTTGGTGGCGACGGAGCTGCCCGGCACCTCCGACGCCGATGACCGAGCCCGCGCGACGGCCTCCAAGCTGGTGCTCACGTCGGCGCGCGCGGCGTGGGACAACCGGCAGAGCGTCGAGAACCGGCCGTTGTTCGCCGCGTTCTGGGACCGGCCCGCACAGGTGCCGACTGCGGGCACCAAGGACGCCCAGTTCACCGACGGCGCGGTGAATTCGTCCGAGATCGCCGAACGCGATCTGTCGGTGCAATTGTCGGGGTGGATGCTGATGGAAGCGGCCCACACCGTCGCAGGCGACGAATCGGACACCGTGGAGAGCGCTGAGTGAGCGAACCGACCACCGGGCGGGGGTTCCCGCTGCTGCCGTCGCGTCTCAACCGCGGCAGCAAGGCCACCAAGACCACCGACAACACCTCCGCGGCACTGCTGCTGACCTTCACCGTCATCGCGATCCTGTGGGCCAATTCGCCCTGGGCGGACAGCTATTCGGCGCTACTGGACACCCACGTCGGCGTCAGCTTCGGCAGTTTCCACTTCGAGATGACGGTCAAGCACATCGTCAACGACGCGTTGATGACGTTCTTCTTCTTCATCGTCGGGCTCGAGGTGACGCGCGAGTTCACCATCGGCGAGCTCACCGACCGATCACGAGCCGCGGTGCCGGTGGTCGCGGCGGCCGCGGGCCTCATCCTGCCCGCGGTCGTCTTTCTCGCGTTCAACCCGTCCGGTGAGAACGCGGCCGCGTGGGGTGTGGTGATCTCGACCGACACCGCGTTCCTCGTCGGGGCGCTGGCCATCATCAAGCCGATGTTTCCGGCCCGGGTGCGGTTGTTCCTGCTCACGCTCGCGGTTGTCGACGACGTGGGGGCGCTGATCGCGATCGCGGTGTTCTACTCCGAGAGCATCCAGGTCGGCCCGCTCGTCACGTCGGTGCTGCTGATCGTCGCGCTCGCGCTGGTGCGTTTCCTGCCCAAGGGTCGCGGCCCGGCCTACGCCATTCTGGGTGTGGCGCTGTGGATCGCGTTGTATATGGCGGGTATCCATCCCACCCTGGCCGGTGTCGCCGTCGCGCTGCTGATCCCCGTCTTCACCCCGGCACGGCGGCCCGTCGAAAAGGCCGTCGAGCAGATCCGCGCCTTCCGCCAGTCGCCCAACTCGCAGTACGCCCGCGCCGCGAGTCGTTCACTGCGCGAGTCGATCTCGATCAACGAACGGCTCCAGGCCGCCGTCGGGCCCACGGTGTCGTTCGTCATCCTGCCGCTGTTCGCGCTCGTCAACGCCGGCGTTCTGCTGGACAGCCAGAGCCTGATGACGGCTCTGCGATCGCCGCTGACGTGGGGCATCGTCGCGGGTCTGGTGATCGGCAAGTTCGTCGGCATCACCGGCGCCACCTGGCTGATCCGCAAGACGGGAATGGGCGTGCTGGCGCCAGGGCTGACGCTGCGCCGGATCGCCGGTGGCGCCGCGCTGTCCGGCATCGGGTTCACGATCTCGCTGTTCATCGTCGACATCGCGATCGAGGATCCGAGCCGTCAGGATCAGGCGCGTATCGGTGTGCTCGCCGCGTCGGTCATCGCGTTCGCGTTCGGCTGGGCGATCTTCCGGATCACCGACTGGCTGAGTCCCCCGGAGCCGGTCGGCATGAAGCTGCTGCGGCCCGTCGACCCCGAGCGCGACCACGCCCGCGGCAGGCGCGACGCACCGCTGACGCTGGTCGAGTACGGCGACTTCGAATGCCCGTTCTGCAGCCGTGCGACCGGCGCCATCGACGAGGTCCGTGCTCACTTCGGCGACGACCTGCTCTACGTGTGGCGCCACTTCCCGCTGGAGCGTGCCCATCCGCGGGCGTTCGACGCCGCGCGGGCCAGCGAGGCCGCGGCCCTGCAGGGCAAGTTCTGGGAGATGGCCCGCGAGTTGTTCGCCCACCAGGACGACATGGAGTGGTCGGACATCTACCGCTACGCGGTGAGCGCCGGATGCGATATCGAACAGTTCGACCAGGACGTCCGGGTGCACTCGAAGAAGGTGCTGCACCGCGTGGAGGACGACGCCGAGGATGCCGACGCGATGGACCTCAACTCGACTCCCACGCTGTTCGTCAACGGCAAACGCCACAAGGGACCGTGGGACGCGGCGAGCCTCATCCGTGCGCTGGAAGCGAGCAGGACGTCACGGCTGTGAGCGCGACCGGACGATCCCGAACGTCACGAGCGCGGCGGCGATAAGCGTCAGTGCCAGGCCCGCGGCCGTGACAGACGCCCGGAACTCGGAGGTCTGCTGGGAACTCCAGTGCGCGGTTGCGACGGCGCCGGTGAACAGGGCGGCGAGGATCGTGCCGCTGACGGCGACGCCCACGCCGGACGTCACTTCGCTCGCGGTGTCGACGAGTGCCGTCCCGGTCGTCGTCCGGTTCTCGGGCAGCCCGCGCAGCACGTTGACCGCGGCGACGACGCCGACCACGCGCATGCCCGCCGCGACGAGCGCGAGAGCGGTTGCGACCCAGGGATATCCGAAGCGGCCCAGCGCGGCGTAGACGGCGAGACCGGCCACGACCGCTGACGCGCTGAGCCAGGCGGCACGTTCCGGCCCGACGCGTTTGACGAACGGATTGACGACGAAGCTGCCCGCGATGAGGACGACGACCTGCGGCAGCATGCCGATCGCGGCGAGAGCCGGGGACCAACCCCAGTCCAGCTGAAGTTGCAGCGTCACCAGATAGCCGATGCCGGCGATCGCCAGCCCTGCCGCGGCCTTGAAAGCCAATCCGCTCGAAACCAGGGGGTGCGCAACGAGTTTCGGCGAGATCAGTGGGAAACGTGCGGATCGCTCTCTCAGGACGAACGTCGCGGACGCGACGAGCGCCGTCGCCGTCACCACCCACGGGAGCCACGAGCGGGCGCCGTCCTCGACGAACATCGTCGGTGCGACGAGCGCGAGGACGACCGCCGTCGTGCCGAGGAGTGCGCCCGCGACGTCCAGTGGGTCGCGGTGCAGATCGTCGGCGCGGTCAGCAGCGATGCCGCGCCGAACTCCGACGATCGCGAGGATTGCGATCGGCACGTTCACCAACAGCAGCACCTGCCACGGCGCGACCGCGATGACGAGCCCGCCGACGGTCGGGCCGATCGCCAGACCGATGAGGCCCACCGTCGAGATCAGCGTGATCGCCCGCAGCCGCAGGCCGTCGTCGTCGAACAGCCGGAAAGCCAGCGCCATCGATCCCGGCGTCGTCATCGCAGCGGCAACACCGGTGACCACGCGGACGGCGACGAGTTGTTCCGCGGTGGTGACGAACGCCGTCGCCAAGCTTGCGGCGGCGAGCAGGACGAGTCCGGCGATCATGACGCGGCGCCGGCCGTAGCGGTCGGCGACGGCGCCGAAGGCCAGCATCAGCCCGCCGAACACGACGGCGTAGGCCCCCGTGACCCACTGCAGCTCCGTGGTCGACGCGTGGAGGTTGCGCCCGATCGTCGGGAGCGCGACGTTGAGGATCGAGTTGTCGAGCATTTCGAACAGGAACACTGTGGACAGGCCGACCAGCGCGGGCCACGCCTGCGTCAGCGAGCGGGGAGAGACAATGCTCGGAGCAGAAGTCATGTCACTAAGCTAAGTGACTAAACTAAGTCAGTCAACTAAGAGAGGTGAAATGCCCAGGACGTCGGAGCGCGGCGGGCCGCTCACCCGGCGCAAGATCTCGGACGTCGCGACCCGCCTGTTCCTCGACCGCGGGTTCGACGAAGTGACGGTCGCCCAGGTCGCCAAGGAGGCCGGCGTCTCGAGCGTGACCGTCTTCAAGCACTACCCGCGCAAGGAAGACCTGCTCTTCGACCGCGTCGAGGATGCCGTCGAGATCCTGCGGTCGGCCGTGTGTGACCGCGCCGCCGGCGTCGACGTCCTGACGTCACTGCGGAACGTCGCATTCGGTCTCGTCGATGACCGGCACGCGCTGTCGGGCGTCAAGGATGGGTCGATCCCGTTCTTCCGAACCGTCGCGGCGTCGGCCGCGCTGATCGCGCGCGCCAGGGAAATCGCCGCCGAACTCGAACGCACGCTTGCCGCGGAACTCGACGACGACGCGGCGTTCGACGGCGACGCCACACTGTTCGCCGCGCTTGTCATCGCCGGGTACGCGACGGTGTTGACCGGGACCGCGCAGCGCGTCATCGCCGAAGGGTCACCGGACCCCGTCGTCGACGATCATCGCGAGCGCGTCACGCGGCTGTTCGACGCACTCAGGGACGGGCTTTAGGTCGGCTCGCCGGCATCCATCGGCGGCGTCGGGATGCCTGCCTGCTTGGCGGCCTTGCGGCGCTTGTACCACTCGAACGCGATCGGCAGCACCGACAGGATGACGATCCCGATGACGATCGGCTCCAGCAGCTTCTGGATGATCTCGATCCGCCCGAGCCAGTAGCCGAGCAGCGTCAGGCCTGCGCCCCACACGATCGCGCCGACGGCGTTGTACAGCGTGAACACCGCGTAGTTCATCTTGGCGGCGCCGGCGGTGATCGGCGCCAGCGTGCGCACGATCGGAACGAAGCGGGCGATCACGATGGCGAACGGGCCGCGCTGCTCGAAGAACAGATGCGCCTCGTCGAGGTACTTCTGCTTCAGGAATCGCGCGTTCGGCTTGAACATCGCGGTGCCGACATTGCGACCGATCCAGTACCCGACCTGCGCGCCGAGGATCGCGGCGATCGGGATGAAGACGAGCAGCTGCCACAGCTGAAAATTCACCTCGGCGACGTTGCCCTCGGCGGACGCCGTCGAGATGCCCGCGGCGAGCATGCCGGCCACGAACAGCAGCGAGTCGCCGGGAAGGATCGGGAACAGCACGCCGGACTCGACGAACACGACGACCAGCAACCCGATCAGCGCCCAGGTGCCGAAGTAGCTGAGCAGGTTGATGGGGTCCAGAAAATCGGGCATCAGCGCGAGATTGTCGACGACCACGGCCCCAAGGGTACCGGCGGCTTAGGCTGAGACATGCCCACCCATAAAGCTGTGCACGTCGCCGCCGCCAACGAAGCGCTCGTCCTCACCGAGGTCGAGACACAGTCGCCGCCGTCCGATCATGTCCGCCTGGACGTCGCAGCGTGCGGCGTCTGCGGGACCGACCGGGAATTCCACGCCGGACACTTCCCGGGCCTGCAGTGGCCGCTGACGATGGGTCATGAGATCGCCGGGACCGTGGCCGAGGTGGGCGACGGTGTCGAGGACTTCGCCGTCGGCGACCGGGTGGCGGTCGGCTGGTTCGGCGGCAACTGCAACCGCTGTGTCCCGTGCCGCAAGGGACAGTTCATGCAGTGCACGAATCTTCAGGTGCCGAGTTGGCAGTACCCGGGCGGCTATGCAGAGTCGGTGACAGTGCCGCGGACGGCCCTTGCGCGGATCCCGGACGGGCTGTCGTTCGTCGAAGCGGCGCCGATGGGGTGCGCGGGGGTGACGACGTTCAACGGCCTGCGTCAGACGCGCGCGAAGGCGGGCGACGTGGTGGCGATCCTGGGTGTCGGCGGGCTGGGACACCTCGGGGTGCAGTGGTCGCGGGCGATGGGCTTCGAGACCGTCGCAATCGGGCGCGGTACCGGCAAGGCCGAGGAGGCCAAGGGGTTCGGCGCGCACCACTACATCGACTCCACGGCGCAGGACGTCGCGGAGGAGTTGCAGAAGCTGGGCGGCGCGACCGTTGTGCTGGCCACCGCGAACAACGCGGAGGCAATGGCTGCGACGGTCGGCGGCCTGGGACCGCAGGGAGAATTGGTGACCGTTGGAGTGACCCCCGAGAACCTTCCGATCAGTCCGCTGCAACTGATCAACGCCGGGCTCTCGGTGACCGGCCACCCGTCGGGCACAGCGCGTGACGTCGAGGAAACGCTGCACTTCGCACTGCTGTCGGGGGTGCGCGCGATGATCGAAGAGCAGCCGCTGGCCGAGGCCGCGGAAGCCTTCGCTGCGATGGACGAGGGCCGCGCCCGCTATCGCCGGGTTCTGACCGTATAGGGAAACACCCGATTTCTCCTGCGTCGCGCCGGCGCTAGCGTCCGGTGGATGACCGAACACTGTGGCGTTTCAAGGACTTTCGCGGTCGCTGCAGCATGCCTGGCCGTGGCCGGCTGCAGCTCGTCTGGCGACGGCGAGCCCGCCGCGGCCGACGACGCACCAGCGACGACATCGGCGGCCGCTCCGGCCGTGATCGACGCGTGTGCGCTGCTGTCGGCGCAGGACGTCTCGGCGTTGCTCGGTACAGACATCGAGGGGCGGTCCACCTCTACCGACCCCACGATGCCGGGGTGTCTGTGGGAGAACCCGGACAACTACGAGTCCATCTCGATCGAGATCGGTAATCCGAGTTCGGCGGTGAACAACACCCTTCCGCCACCAGAACCCGGTTTTCCCGACGTCGGGACACCGGGCCCGGACGGCATGCGGTTCCTGGTGCCCGGGCAGGTGGAGTTCGCCGCGGGCGGCCGTAACAACATGGTGCAGGTCGCGGTCCTGGCGATGTCGGGGGACGAGGCCAACGCCGCCGCCGTCGACCTTGCCCGCAAGATCGGCCCCCAGATCCCGCGCTGACTAGAAGCTCGAGAAGTCCTGTTGTACGCGGCCGATTTCGACGTTCTTGCCGTTGAAGTCGGCGCGGCACGTGACAACGACGGTGTAGGTCTGCCCGGGAAGCGGAGCGGCGAACTCCAGTGGGGTGGTGCCCTTGGGGTTGACCTGAAAATCGCGGCTGGCAGGAAGTCCGAGTCCGTTGACTTCCCTGGCGTTGTAGGTGCACTGGGCCTGCAGGTTGGAGGTGTTGCCCACGGTTACCTTGGCGCGCAACCCTTCTCGCACGATATTCAGCGTGACGGCATTCGTGGGTGCTTTCTCGACCGGTGGCGGGGGCGGCGGGGGTGCCGGCTCGGGAGCCGGGGCGGGCGCGGGCGCAGGCGCGGGCTCGGGAGCCGGGGAGGGTGGCTCGCCGAGCACGATGGCGACGTAGCTGATCTCTGCGTCGTCGTCCCGACGCATTCCCACACCGAAGTCCTTGAATCGGCAGTTGGTGATCGCGCCGCGCATTCCGTCGACCAGGAGCGCGATCGCATCCGAGGTGGGGTCCGCGTCCGCGTTGCCCGCCTGGGTGATGCCGGAATAGCGGCCCGGCGGGGGTACTCCAGGTGCGCTGTTGCTTATCCGCGCCTGCGCGTCGCCTTCGAGGTCGATGTTGTAGTTCAGCGCTCCGCAGGGTGCGCCGCTGCGAGCAGCGTTGACAGCAGAACGGATCCCGTCGAGCGGGCTGGCGTTCGCGGCCGGCGCCACAACCGCGGACAGGGCACACGTAGCCGCCAAAAGCGCTGCAGATGCCACAGATACAGATGATCGATTCGTGTTCACGCTCAGACCCCCTCGGACGACAGCCGGCCGATCGACGATAAGTCGTGCATCACCGGCAACTAAATAGGGTGTTTTCCTACATCTGAGGAATGGACCCCGCCGGAGACGCCGGCAGCGGATACTCTCGGCACGACTGCTAGGAGACGAGGACTCGATGCCGAAGATGTATGGCCCACTGACTGCTGTGATCGCCTGCGGCGCAAGCATGCTGATGCTCGCCCCCGCGGCAACGGCTGACCCGGGAACGTTCCTGGAAGAACTGACCATCAATAACGCCTGGCTACCGGGCAAGAACGCCGAGCAGGTCATCGCCGCGGGCTACGGTGCGTGCGCGGACCTGCGCAGCGGCGTCCCGGTACTCGACGAGATGAGCCGGGTGGAGCAGCTCTACCAGTTCCAGCAGGGCACCCTCTTCGTCAGCGCGGCCAGCACACACCTGTGCCCGGACTTCGCCGGGTAACGCGCTGAAGTCCTCGCCCATTCGCCGCACATTCGCGGCTCACCACCCCCGCTGACACCTCGGATCATGACGTAGCGGGGCGCGACCTGCGCCTGGTCAATATGCAAAGCAGTCGGGATTCGCCCGATTCAAGTGCTCCCGCGGCGTCGGAAGCTTCCGACTGTGGCGATCGACATCCGTCTCTGAGCCCTCAGGGCT
Organism: Mycobacterium sp. 236(2023); assembly: GCF_029623955.1. GTDB lineage: Bacteria > Actinomycetota > Actinomycetes > Mycobacteriales > Mycobacteriaceae > Mycobacterium. Next base: position 375,228 of record NZ_JARSBP010000001.1, read on the forward strand.
GTGGAGCTCGACCATTCTTGACATACTTCGGTGTACGCAAAATGGAGAGGAACCGCCATGCCCATCGCTACGCCCGAGGTTTACGCGGAGATGCTCAGCCGCGCCAAGGAGCACTCGTTCGCATTCCCGGCGATCAACTGCGTCGGCTCGGAGAGCGTCAACGCCGCTATCAAGGGTTTCGCCGACGCCGGCTCCGACGGCATCATCCAATTCTCTACTGGCGGTGCGGAATTCGCGTCTGGGCTCGGCGTCAAGGAGATGGTCACCGGCGCGGTGGCGCTCGCCGAGTTCGCCCACGTGGTCGCCGCCAAGTACGACATCACCGTCGCGCTGCACACCGACCACTGCCCGAAGGACAAGCTCGACACGTACGTCCGGCCGCTGCTGGCCATCTCCGCCGAGCGTGTCGCCAAGGGGCAGAACCCGCTGTTCCAGTCGCACATGTGGGACGGCTCGGCGGTGCCGATCGACGAGAACCTCGAGATTGCGCAGGAACTGCTGAAGCTCTCGGCCGAAGCCAAGATCATCCTCGAGATCGAGATCGGCGTCGTCGGCGGTGAAGAGGACGGTGTCGAGGCCGAGATCAACGACAAGCTCTACACCACGCCCGAGGATTTCGAGAAGACCATCGATGCACTCGGCGCCGGCGAGCACGGCAAGTATCTGCTGGCGGCGACGTTCGGCAATGTGCACGGCGTCTACAAGCCGGGCAACGTCAAGCTCAGGCCCGAGGTGCTCGCCGAGGGGCAGAAGGTGGCCTCGGCAAAGCTCGGTCTTGAGGCCGGATCGAAGCCCTTCGACTTCGTCTTCCATGGTGGCTCAGGCTCGTTGAAGTCCGAGATCGAGGATTCGCTGAAGTACGGCGTCGTCAAGATGAACGTGGACACCGACACCCAGTACGCGTTCACCCGCCCGATCGTCGGCCACATGTTCTCCAACTACGACGGCGTGCTGAAGGTCGACGGCGAGGTGGGCAACAAGAAGGTCTACGACCCGCGCAGCTACTTCAAGAAAGCGGAAGCCTCGATGAGCGAGCGCGTGGTGGAGGCCTGCAACGACCTGCACAGCGCGGGCCGCAGCGTCTCGGCCTGAGTGATTTCGGCGTAGTTTGTCGCGCTGACGTTGACGAACTACGCCGAAATCGCAGGTAACTACTGCGGGGCCTGGCAGATCTTCCACTGGTCGTCGCGAAACTGCAGGTCGAAGCTGCGGGTGGAGCGCGTCTGCGGTGCGAACGCCATGAAGGTCGTGACGTTGGCTTCGGCGTGGTCGCCGTTGACGACGATCTGGTCGATGCTGGCCACCACGGGGTAGCGGCCCGCATCGGCCACCCGCTGGTGGGTCTCGGTCCACTTCTTGTCGTCGAGGTTGTTGTAGCCCTCGGCTGTCGTGCCGCAGGTGATGCTGCGCAGCGTCGCGAGGTCGCCCTTTTCGATCGCGGCGTCGTAGTTCTGGATCGTGGTGCGCACGTGGTCCTCCTGCGACACCGCGGGTGAGGATTCCCGGGTCAGCAGGATGGTCCCGAGCACCGCGACGGCCGCCAGCGCCGCGATGACCAGCACGATGGCGATGGCCCAGCCCCACTTGCGCTTCGGCTTGGGCGGTTTCGGGGCGTCGTCGCGCGGTGGAATCATCTGTGGCGCAACGGGAGTGCCGGGGTCGCGTGCGGCGAACTGCTCGGTCGCCGGGTCGTTCGAGCGGCTGATGATCTGCGTGGAGCCGGCGTCGAATCCGGACGGCGCGGTGAATCGCCGCTCGTTCGGGTCGACCGTCAGCTCGTCGCCGGACGTCTCCGCCGGGGCGAACACCTCGGTGGCCGGCTCATGCTCGGGATCGGCCCCCGGCAGCACTTCCGTCTCGGCGTCGGTGGCTGCGGCCACCTCCTCGGTGGGCTCGTCCGAGTTGTCAGGCCCTTGGGGGTTCGACATACCGCGGAAGCTTAGCCATCCGCAGTGACGGCTGCCCACGCCCACACGGCACAATGGGGCCCATGACTCGGATGGGTGATCTTCTCGGACCGGAACCTGTGTTGCTGCCCGGCGATCCCGCGGCGGAAGCCGAACTCGACGCCGCGGAGAACCCGTCCATTGTCGCTGCGGCGCACCCCGCGGCCTCGATTGCGTGGGCTGTGCTGGCCGAGCAGGCCCTCGAGGCCGATCAGGCTGTCACCGCCTACGCCTATGCGCGCACCGGATACCACCGCGGGCTCGATGCGTTGCGCCGCAACGGGTGGAAGGGCTTCGGTCCGGTGCCGTTCGCGCACGAACCCAATCAGGGTTTTCTGCGGTGTGTCGGCGCTCTGGCGCGTGCCGCCGAGTCGATCGGGGAGACGCCTGAGTATCAGCGCTGCCTGGATCTGCTCGACGACTGCGATCCGTCGGCGCGAGGCGAACTCGGCCTGAGCTAGGCCCGTTACTTCGTCTCGCACTCGCAGTCGGCGGCGCTGCTGGGAGGTTCCACCTGCACCGTGGCGTGGTCCAGCCCGCGCGCGGTGAGCACAGCGCGTGCCTCGTCGAGTACCTGCGCCGAATCCCGGCTGCTGGTCAGATGGGCGGTGACCATGTCCTTGCCGGGCACCAGCGTCCACACGTGCAGGTCGTGCACCTCGGTCACCCCGGTGACCGCACCGAGTGCGCTGCGCAGTTCCTCGACGTCGACGTGGGCAGGCGACGATTCGGACAGGATCCGCAGTGCAGCCCTGGCCAGCGCGAAGGCGCGGGGCAGCACCCACAGCGCGACGAGCACGGCGACGACGACGTCGGCGTAGGGCCACCGGGTGGTGACGGTGACGATGCCGGCAATGAGGACCCCGATGCTGCCGACGGTGTCGGCGACGACCTCCATGTAGGCGCCCTTGACGGCCAGGCTCGTCTCGGAGTGCGAGCGCAGCATCATCACGACGACGGCGTTGGCGATCAGGCCGGCGAGGGCGACGACGATCATCGGGACGCCGGGAACGTCAGGCGCATCGCCGAGGCGTTCGAACGCCTCGTAGAGGATGAAACCGGCGACGCCCAGCAGCAGCACGGCGTTGGCGACAGCGGTGAACACCTCGGCGCGGTGCCAGCCATAAGTCCGTGAGGGGGAGGTGCTGCCGCGCTTGGCGAGCAGCACCGCGGTCAGCCCCATGAACATCGCGACGAGGTCGGTCAGCATGTGGCCGGCGTCGGCGAGCAGGGCGATCGAGTTGATCGCGAGCGCGGTCGTCAGTTCGACGACGAAGAAGACGGTGAGGATGCCCGCGGCGATGACCATGCGGGAGACCTTGGTGTCACCACCATGGCTGTGATCGTGTCCTGCTCCCATGCGGTGAATATATGCGTATTAATGCATATGTCGCAAGTGTCTAGAGCCAGGCCGACCAGAAGCGGGTCAGCTGACCGCCGACTGCGGACAGGTACGAATCCACCCCGGACAGGTCGAACAGCCAGTAAACCGCCCCGAAGAACCACTGGTTCATGCCCGGCGCGAGCAGGAGCAGAAGCAGGATGAAGAAGCCCCACTGCTTGGCAGGCGCCACGGCCCGCTGTGTCTCCGGGCTCAGATGAGGTTCGAGGGATCCGTAGCCGTCGAGGCCGGGGATCGGCAGCATGTTCAGCAGGAACGCGGTGACCTGAAGGAACCCGAGGAACGCCATCCCGGCCCAGAACACAGAGTGCTCGGGGTCGTAGAACATCCGCGTGAGAAGCAGCAGGACGACCGCGAAAACCAAGTTGACGGCAGGCCCGGCGAGGCTGACCAACGTCTTCTGCCGCTTGGTCATGTAACCCGTCTGCACGTAGACCGCACCGCCGGGAAGCCCGATCCCGCCGAGCGCGATGAACAGCACCGGTAGCCCCAGCGACAGCAGCGGATGGGTGTACTTGAACGGGTTGAGCGTGAGGTATCCGCGGGCCGCCACCCCGTGGTCGCCGAACCGGTGCGCCGAGTAGGCGTGGCCGAACTCGTGCAGGCACAGCGTCACCAGCCAGCCGAAGATGACGAAGACGAACACGCCGGCATAGGCGATCGGCGCGACGTCGCGACCCGCGACCCAGGCCAGTGCGCCGCCCGCTGCGGTCACGGCGATCAACGCCACGAAGATGGGGCTCGGCCGCACCGACTGGCGCAGCGGGCGAATGCTCACCCCACAAAAAATACCTGCGGTTAGACGCGCAACCAGCCCTCTGTGTGGCGGTAGAACGTCGAGCGTCGGGCCGGCCGGGGCATCGGCTCACCGTCGCGGACGACGAGTGCGCTGGTGGTGCCGAGCTGCGCCGCACGCCCGCTGACCCAGCGCTTCGGTCGCATCCGGCCCGACAACACGGCCGCCCGCAGTCCCGGCATCGTCGCGATCGGCTCGATCCGCACCCCGGTCACTTCGCCGTCGAAGAGCCGCTCGTCGTCGACGATCGCCTCGCCCTCAATCGTGCGCTGCCCTTCCGGAGGAAGCCAGTACGCCGCCCCGGCGATGACGGTGCCGGTCTCGTCGCGCACCAGCGGAACCCGGGTCGCGGAGCCGGTGCATGCGCGTCTGGCCTGCCACGGCCATCGCACGTGGGCCACCTCGATGTCGAGCCGGTCAGCCCGCAGCAACGCTGTGAGCACGGCAGATAGGTCTCGGTCGGGGCCGACGACGACGAGGCGTCGGTGATCGGTCAGCCCGTCGGAGGTGCTGTCGAGGACCTGAGCCCGACGCAGCGCACCGGGGACACGGCTGCTGCCGAGGCGTACGACAGCCAGTTCTGACGGGTCCAACAAGCTCCTTTGATCGAGCCGCTGATCAGGCCGGATGCAAATCAGCTAAGGTGGGTCACCGGCTGCCCACAGTATCGAAGCGCAGCTTCAGCGTTAGACAGCGGGAGACTCGCATGCCGGCAATCGTCCTCATCGGCGCCCAGTGGGGCGACGAGGGCAAAGGTAAAGCCACCGACCTACTGGGTGGACGCGTCCAATGGGTAGTTCGCTACCAGGGCGGCAACAACGCTGGGCACACCGTGGTGCTGCCCAACGGGGACAACTTCGCCCTCCACCTCATCCCGTCAGGCATTCTCACGCCCGGCGTGACGAACGTGATCGGCAACGGTGTCGTCGTCGACCCCGGTGTGCTGCTGACCGAGCTCAAGGGGCTCGAGGACCGCGGAGTGGACACATCTCGGCTGCTGATCTCCGCCGACGCGCACCTGCTGATGCCCTACCACGTGGCGATCGACAAGGTCACCGAGCGCTACATGGGCAGCAAGAAGATCGGCACCACCGGCCGCGGCATCGGGCCCTGCTACCAGGACAAGATCGCCCGGCAGGGGATCCGGGCCGCAGACGTGCTCGATCCGGCGCAGTTGGCCCAGAAGATCGAAGCCGCGCTCGAATTGAAGAATCAGATCCTGGTCAAGATCTACAACCGCAAGGCACTCGACACCGCCGAGGTCGTCGACAACCTGCTGGAGCAGGCCGACGGTTTCAAGCACCGCATCGCCGACGCCCGACTGCTGCTCAACGAAGCGCTCGAAAAGGGTGAGACGGTGCTGCTGGAGGGCTCGCAGGGCACGCTGCTCGACGTCGACCACGGCACGTATCCCTTTGTGACGTCGTCGAATCCGACGGCGGGCGGCGCATCGGTGGGTTCGGGTATCGGCCCGACCCGCATCACCACCGTGCTGGGCATCCTCAAGGCCTACACCACCCGCGTCGGCTCCGGCCCGTTCCCGACGGAGCTGTTCGACGAGCACGGGGCCTACCTCGCCAAGACCGGCGGCGAGGTCGGTGTGACCACCGGCAGGCCGCGCCGCTGCGGCTGGTTCGACGCCGTCATCGCCCGCTACGCGACCCGGGTCAACGGCATCACCGACTATTTCCTCACCAAGCTCGACGTGCTGTCGAGCCTGGAGACCGTGCCGATCTGTGTCGGCTACACCGTCGACGGCAAACGCACCGACGAGATGCCGATGACCCAGAGCGACATCGCCCGTGCCGAGCCGATCTACGAGGAGCTGCCCGGCTGGTGGGAAGACATCTCCGGTGCCCGGGAGTTCGACGATCTGCCCGCCAAGGCGCGGGACTACGTGCTTCGCCTGGAAGAGCTTGCCGGCGCCCATTTCTCGTGCATCGGGGTGGGGCCGGGACGCGACCAGACGATCGTGCGTAGAGACATCCTGGCGTGACGGGATGACCGAGGATCCCAGGGCGGCAGACCCGGAATACGATAGCCACGGCGGCTTCCCGAATTTCCAGCCCGCCAATCCCGGCCCGGGGTTCGGGCGTTTCCTGACGGCGATGCGGCGTAGCCAAGATCTGGCGGTTTCTGCCAATCCCGACGCCGCTACCTGGGATCGCGCGGCTGAGCTCGCCGAGGAACTCGCCGAATTGCTGGGTCCTTTCGAGGCGGCCGAAGGCGTCGGTCCTGCCAATCGCGTCCCCGCGCTACCCGGTGCTGGCAGTTTGCTGATGCCGCCGTACAAGGTGACGAGATTCGAGGCCGACGAGGTCCGGTTGGAGGTACAGTTCAGCCGGTTCTCGGTGGGCGGGAATTACGCCGTGCACGGGGGCGTGCTGCCACTGCTGTTCGACTCGGTATTCGGCATGGTGATCCACGCAGCGGGGCGGCCGATCAGCCGGACAGCCTTCCTACATGTGGAGTACCGCAAGGTCACACCGATCGACACGGTGTTGACCGCACGCGGCTGGGTTCGCGAAACCGAAGGGCGTAAGGCCTTCGTCAACGCCGAGCTTCTCGACCCCGACGGCAACCTGCTCGCCGAGGCGAACGGTTTGATGATCAGGCTGCTGGCGGGACAGCCGTAATGTGTGGCCGGGGGGAGTATGGAGAAGGGGCTGCGGGAGTACCTGCGGGCTTGGTGGCGGCTTCCTCACGAGTTTGATTGGACTGCACGGTATTTCCGCGCTCGCGGACTGATGCGCATCCATCAGGTGGCCGTCGGCAGCTTCTCGTTGCTCTATGGGCTCACCGCGCTGCTGTCGGTGGTGTGGGCCACCTTCGAGGGCGGGTCGCTCGCCTCCCGGATCTTGGTGCTCGCGATCGCGGGCAGTTCGACGGTGCTCGGGGTGCTGTGGATGTTCGGCCCATGGCCCACCGAGCGGCAGTCCATTGCGTTCGCCGTGTATGCCGACCTGGCCGTGGTGGCCGTGATGGCTTGCTACCACGATGCGTTCACCGCGATGCCGGGTCTGGCGCTGCTGGCCACCAACGGCATCTACATCGTGGTCGTCCACGGGCCACGCGCGCTGTTGATGCACCTGATCTTCACGGCGCTGGTGTTCACGTGGTGGTTCGTCTGGGCGATCGCCCAGGGGGCGTTCGGGCTGTCGGTCATCACCGTTCGGGTCCTCGCGCTGTTACCTCCGGTGATGGGGGTGCCCGTCATCGTGCAGTCGTATCTGCTGGCGCTGCGCCTGGGTGCCCTGGATTCGCTGCACGATCCGCTGACCCGGCTGTACAACCGGCGCGGCCTCGACACCCACGTGGCCGAACTCGTGGCGCACGGCGAGACGAGCCTCGCCGTCCTGGCGATCGACATCGACAAGTTCAAGGCTGTCAACGACGGCTACGGGCACGACGTCGGCGACCAGGTGCTTGTCGCGGTGGCCAATGCCGCGCAGGTTGCCGTGCTGAACCTCGGGGTCCGGTCGGTGATCGCCCGCACGGGCGGTGAGGAGTTCGTGGTTGTGATCGCCGGCGGCCCGCATGTGGTCCGCGGGCTCGCGGCGGAACTGCACCACACCGTCGCCGGGTGCGACACCCCGACGGTGCCGACCGTCAGCATCGGCGCGGCCACCGCGCGGGTCGAGGACCGCGATGTCGGGCGGGTGGTCCGCGATCTGATGGAGCACGCCGATGCGGCGATGTACCGCGCGAAGAACGCCGGCGGCAACCGGACTGTGACCGTCGACGACGCGGTTCCGGCCGAGGATTGAGTATCCGTCGTGCCACGATGTGCCCATGACGCATCCGGCCGACCGGCACCTGCGGAAGCTCAGCACGCCGCGGGCCGCCGCGTTCGCGGGCGTCTTGTTCGCGCTGCTGTTCGGCACCGCGCTGGTTCTCATCCGGATCTCGCTGCCCGAGGGCCATGAACTCGGTTCACAGTGGCTGGACGGGTCGAGTCAGCGACTGCGTGTGGCTGTCGTGCTGATGCCGTTCTCGGGTATCGCGTTCCTGTGGTTCATCGGCGTGGTGCGCGACGGTCTCGGGAAGCTGGAGGACAAGTTCTTCTCGACGGTGTTCCTCGGCAGCGGGCTGCTGTTCCTGGCGATGATCTTCGCTTCGACGGCCGTGGGCGCGGGTCTGCTCGCCACCAAGGAGTTCGACGGTTCCGGGGCGCACACCGAGGTCGCCGCATTCGGTCACGGGCTGTTGATGGCGTTGTCGAACACGTACGCGCTGCGGATGGCGGCGGTGTTCATGATGTCGCTGGCGACCATCTGGTTACGCACGCGGCTGATGCCGAGGTGGCTGGTGGTCACCACCTACCTGGTGGCGCTGTGCGTGCTGATCGCCAGCGATGTCAGCCGGTGGATGACGATCGCGTTCCCGATCTGGGTGCTGATCGTCAGCCTGCTGATGCTGGTGCGGTCAGGGGTTATCGATCTTCCAGACTCAGAGCACTCGCCGGACAGAGCTTGACCGCCTCGGCCGCGTGTGCGGCTTCGTCGCCGGTCACCTCGTCGTGCAGGATCTCGACGATGCCGTCGTCGTCCTGATCGAACACCTCGTGGGCCACCATGACGCAGTTGCCGGCCTGGATGCAGAGTTCGCGATCCGCAGTCACTCTCGTCACCACGCCACCTCCAATCTCTTCAGACCGTAGATGAAGTGAAACGCCCGGAACTGCACATCGGCGAAGTCCTCGGCCAGCCTCAGCGCCGGGAATCGCCGCAGCAGCGCGGGGAAGGCGATCTGCATCTCCATCCGGGCCAGCGGCGCGCCGAGGCAGTGATGGACTCCGTGCCCGAACGCCAGGTGACCGGGCGCCCCACGGGTGATGTCGAGAACGTCTGGTGCATCGATGAATTCGGCGTCACGGTTACCCGACGGCAGCGACGCGAACACCAGCTGCCCCGGCGGGATCGCGACGCCGGCGAGTTCGACGTCGGTGGTGGTGATGCGCGGGATCGCGGTCTGCACGATCGACAGCCAGCGCAACATCTCCTCCACCGCGGGCGCCACCGCGTCGGGATCGTCGCGGACCGCGGCCAGTTGATCGGGATGGCGAAGCAGCGCAAGGGTTCCCAGCGCCAGCATGTTCGACGTCGTCTCGTGGCCGGCGAGCAGCAACAGACCGGCGATGCCGATGAGCTCGTCGTCGGTCAGGTCGGCGCCGTGCTCACGGATCAGCATGCCGAGGATGTCGTCTCCCGGAGCGTTCCTGGCGCCCGCCACGAGAGCCTCCATGTAGGCCCGCCCCTGGCGCTGAAGCTCGAAGCGCTCGGGGATCGGGATCGACAGGTCGAGTTGTCGGGCGCTGCGTTTCTGGAAGTCTTCGCGATCGGCGTACGGCACCCCGAGCAGCTCGCAGATCACCAGGGACGGGATGGGCAGCGCGAAGTGCTCCACGAGATCCGTAGGGCCTGCCGTTTCCATCGCATCCAGTTGCGCGTCGACGATCTCGACGATCCTCGGCCTCAGCCGCGTCATCCTCCGGTGGGTGAACTCCGGCGTGAGCATGCGGCGCAACCGCTGGTGCTCGGGCGGGTCGAGGCCGAGGAGATTGCCCGCCCTGGCGCGGGCCTGGGCTTCCTCGTCCATCGGCGGCCCCCCGGGCATGGCGAAACCTGGTGGCCTGCTGTTGGAGAAGCGCGCGTGGTCGGACAGGACGGTCTTGACGTCGTCGTAGCGGGTGACGAGGTAGACCTGCATGCCGAACGCGTTGGTGACGGTCCGGACACCCTCGTGTGTGCGGATGTCCCGAAGCAACGGGGTGGGGTCGAACGCCTCGCGCCGCATGTGCAGCGGTGGCAGATCGGCCGGCGCTTCACCGGTGGCCTGACTCATCTCTCGACGCTACGCGCCGAAGACGAAGTCCCCGATCAGCGCGTTGACCAATGCCGGATTCTCCAATCCGGCCAGGTGGGCCACACCGTCGAGGACCACCATCCGCGCACCGGGAATGGCGTCGGCCATCGCGGTCGTCTCCTCGAGCGGGAACGTCGCATCTTCGTCGCCGGCGACGACCAGGACGGGCGTTGTCACGCCGGCCAGCAGTGCGCGTTGGTCCGGACGGTTCGGGACGACGCTGCGCACCGCCCAGCGCGCCGATGCGACGTCGACGGATTCGACTCCTGCGCGGACGAAGTCGACGACGTCGGGGCGGTCCCGGAACGTGGTCGGACCGAGGAACGCCTTGAGCACCGACCGCGTCAGCGGCGGGCGGATGCGCCCCAGCAGCCGGGCGATCTGCAGGAGAAGTCCGTACTCCAGCTTCTGGGGTGTGGCGGCCGCGGCCGCGGTGCAGTTCATCAGCACCGTGCGACCGGCCCGGCTGGGGTGCAGCGCCGCGAACGTGCCGCCGATCATGCCTCCCCAGGAGTTGCCGACGAAGTGGATCCTCTCGATGCCGAGCGCATCGATGACGTCGACGATGCACTGCGCGCACTGCTCGAATGTGAAAGGGGCGGTGAGCTTCTCGCTGCCACCATGGCCGGGCGGATCGATCAGCAGGACGCGGTGGTCGGCGCCGAAATGATCGGCCTGGGCCCGCCACATGTCGCCGGTCATCAGCAGGCTGGGCCAGAACATGAGCGGCTCGCCTGCACCGGTGCTACGGACCCGAAGGCGCCCCAGAGCGGTGTCGACCTGCAGGTTCTCCACGGTCAGAACCGTAGTCGCGTTGCAGGGCGGGCCACCAGATCCGCGGCCCGATCAGGGTGAACAGTGCGGGGATCACCAGCGTGCGTACGACGAAGGTGTCCAGCAGGATGCCGAGCCCGACGATGATCCCGACCTGCGTCAGCACGATCAGCGGAAGCACGCCGAGCACGCAGAACACCGCGGCCAGCACGATGCCAGCACTGCTGATGACCGCGCCCGTCGCCGAGACCGCCCGCACGATGCCGTCGCGGGTGCCGTGCTCCGGTGTCTCCTCGCGGGCCCGGGTGACCAGGAAGATCGTGTAGTCGACGCCGAGCGCCACCAGGAACAGGAAGGCGAACAACGGCGCGGTGTTGTCCAGCGCAGGGAATCCAAACAGGTGCACGCTGGCCCAGCCGCCGAGGCCGAGCGCGGCCAGCGCGCTGAGGACGGTGACACCGACCAGAACCAAAGGCGCGAGCGCCGAGCGCAACAGCGCGTAGAGCACCACGAGAACCACGATCAGGATCGCCGGGATCACGACCGCGCGATCGTGGGAGGCGGCGGACGCGGAATCGCGCGCCACGGCGTCCGAACCGCCCACCAGGGCGTCCGGGTCCACCTGATGTACCGAATCACGCAGTGCATCAATGGTTTCGAAGGCCTCGTCGGAGGCCGGTGCGGCGTCGAGGACGACCGACCATTGGCTCAGGCCGTTCGGCGACGTGCCTGCCGGGGTCGCCGAGACGACGCCCGGAGTGCCGGTGATGGCCTGCTGGATCTCGGGAGCCCGGTCGGTGGATGCGATGACCCGGGCCGGGTCGGTCAGTCCGCTGGGGAAGTGTGCGGCCAGAGTGTCGTAGCCGCTGACCGATTCGGCCTGCACGCGGAACTGTTCGGTCTGCGACAAGCCGACCGGTGTATTGAGCAGGCCGGTGCACAGCAGCCCCAGCGCTGCGATCGTGACGATCGACACCTGCGTGGGTCTGCGCGCCACGGCGGCGGCCACCCGGTGCCAGATGCCGCTGTCGGTCAGCGGGGTGGCGCCGACGGTAGGGATGAACGGCCAGAACAGTTTCCGGCCGAACAGCCCGAGCGCGGGCGGCAGCACGAGAAGCACGAACACCGCCGCGACGACGAGGCCTGACGCGGCCTGCACGCCGAGGCTGCGGGTGCTCGGCGACGACGCGAACAGCAGTGTCAGTAGCGCGAGCACCACCGTGGCGTTGCTGGCGATGATCGCCGGGCCTGCCCGCCGCACCGCGGTGTCGAGCGCGTCGCGGTGGGAACCGCTGCGGCCCAGCTCTTCTCGATACCGCGAAATCAGCAGCAGCGCGTAGTTGGTGCCTGCGCCGAACACGAGCACGCTGGTGATCCCGCCGGTCGATCCGTCGGGGCTCATCCCCAGGGCTTCCGCGACGGCGGCGCCGACGACGGCGGCGACCCGGTCGGCGAAGCCGATCACCAGTAGCGGGACGAGCCACAGCACCGGTGAGCGGTAGGTGACGATCAGCAGCAGTGCCACGACGGCGGCGGTGACGGCCAGCAGGGTGAAGTTGGCGCCGGAGAACGAGTCGGCGATGTCGGCACCGAACGCGGGGCCGCCCGTCACCTGGGCGTGCAGATCCTTCGGCAGCTGATCGGTGGCCTTTGCGCGCAGTTCTTTCACCGTGTCGGTGAGGTCGAAGCCCGACAGATCCGCGGACAGCGGGATCACCGTGACCGCGGCCCGACCGTCCTCGGACACCTGCGGGGGAGGACCGGGAAAGGCCTTAACGACGGCGGCGACGTCGGACGGGCTCAGGGGTGCTTCGTCGGTGCGGGTGACCACCAGGATCGCCGGAACCTGATCGCCTCCGGGGAACTCGGCACGGGTCGCGTCGGCACGTGCGGACTCAGAGGCGGGTGGCACGGCGACAGGTGATTGCCCAGCGGAATCGCCGCCGCCGAGGACGCCCATCAGCGCACCGGACACGAGGACGACGAGGAGCGCGATCACCCAGGAGTAGCGGCGGCTCATACCTCCAACATTTCAAATGTTTAACAATTAAGCAATTGAAGGTTCACCGATAGGGTGACGGGATGCAGGGTGAGGACCGGGCCGCGCTCGAAGCGTTGATGGCGGCCGACATGCGCGCTCTGACCGCGGCCTCCGATCAGTTGGGGCACACGTTCGCGGCGTTACACGACGTCACCGCCAACGACTTCCGCGCCTTGCTCCATGTCATGGTCGCCGAGAGTGCCGGCGAGCCGCTGACCGCCGGAGAGTTGCGGCGGCGGATGGGGGTGTCGGCCGCGGCGATCACCTACCTCGTCGAGCGGATGATCGCGTCCGGCCATCTGCTGCGCGAGGTCGACCCGGCCGACCGGCGCAAGGTGAAATTGCGGGTGTCCGAGCACGGCATGGGTGTGGCGCGAGGCTTCTTCACCCCGTTGTCCGGGCACGCCAGCGACACCATGGCCGATCTGACCGACGACGACCTCGCCACCGCCCACCGTGTCTTCACCGCGCTGGGCGCGGCGATCGAACGTTTTCTCACCGAGCTCGGACCCCGGTGAGGCGTTCGGACACCTCCCACAACCGCGCCGCATCGGCGGCGTCGCTGGCGGGCCGGTAGACGTCCTGCTCGGCCGGCGGCCCGGACAGATGACGAAAACCGCGAGGGCCGTAGAACTTTCCGCCCTCGGCCAGTGGGCTCGTGCCGGCGTACAGGGCGGGCAGCAGGCCCTGGTCCACCGTCTGGGTGAGGATGCCGAGCCTTGTGGTGGCCCGGATCATCCGCACCGACAGCGTGTCCCGGGACCGGCCCATGTGTGGTTGAGCGGCAAGCAGGTTCGTGGCCGTGACACCGGGATGGGACACGTTGCTCGTGATGCCCCACCCGGCGTTCTGGCTGCGGCGGTGCAGCTCAAGGCCGAACATCAGATTGGCGATCTTCGACTGGCTGTAGGCCCTCCCCGCAGAGTAGGACGACTCGAAGTTCAGGTCGTCCCAATTGATCGCGTGCGACGCCGCGGCGATGCTCGATTGCGTCGTGACGCGCGCGGCGCCCGCCCGCAGCAGCGGCAACAGCTGCAGCGTCAACGCGAAATGGCCGAGATGGTTGGTGCCCCATTGCAATTCGAAACCGTCCGCGGTGGTCTGGCGGCTCGGCGGGTTCATGATCCCGGCGTTGTTCACCAGGAAATGGATCGGTCTGCCGTCGGCGACGAGCTCGCCGGCGAGGTCGGCGATCGATTGCAGGGAGGCCAGGTCGAGCCGGCGGAGGCGCACGCGTGCCCCGGGCACGGCGGCGTTGATGCGCTCGACCGCGTCGCGGCCTTTGTCGGTGTTGCGAACCGGCAGAACCACCTCGGCGCCGGCCGCGGCCAGCCGGTGCGCCAGCCCCAGGCCGATGCCGTCGCTGCCGCCGGTGACGACGGCCAGCCTCCCGCTCAGATCAGGGACGTCCACTGTTGCGTTGCGTGTCATGACCCCACGCTGGCAGCGTCGTCACAATGCATTCAGGGTTCGGTCATCCACTGATCGCCGATCCCCGGATACCACGTCGTCGCGCTGATACGACTCCGGATCAGCGCCCAGCGCAGCCAGTTTGGCGTAGCTGGACGTCCCGGGCTCGGCGGTGAACACGAGCAGGACGTGCAGCCGGTCCGGGTCGTGCAGGCTCTGGCACTGCACGTCGAGCACGCCCAGCTTGGGGTGCGCGATGCGCTTTTCCAACTCCGGTGGCTGCGCCACGTCGTGGCGACTCCACAGCTCGGCGAATTCGGGGCTGCGTGCCAACAGGTCGTCGACGATCCGCGCGGCCTTCGATCCGGCCCCGTCACGGGCGCAGGCCATCCGGGCGCCGGCAGCGAAGGAACGGCTCAGTGCCGCATGGTCTTCGACCGGATACACCCCGCGGGCCTCGTCGTCGGTGAACCAGCGGTACACCACACTGCGCGCGAAACCCCGATGAACTGTCTCGTCACCGAGCAGGGCCCGGGCCGCGGGGGTCTGTACCAGGGTTTCGCCGAGCGCCGTCATCACCTGCGCCGGGGTGTCCTGCAGGCGGTCCAGTATTCGCAGGGTGGCGGGGCTGACGTTTTCCCCCGACACAGTGCGCGCCGGCGCGTTGTGGCCGGCGAGGCGGAACAGGTGGTCGCGTTCGTCGAGCGACAGCCGCAGCGCACGCGCCAGCGATGCCAGCACCTCGACCGACGGCTGCGGAGCGCGTTGCTGTTCCATCCGGCTGTAGTAATCCGTCGAGATCGACGCCAGCGCCGCGACCTCCTCGCGGCGCAGCCCCGCGGTCCTGCGGCGCGACCCGGCGGGCAGCCCGACGTCGGTGGGCCGGAGGGCTTCGCGGCGGGTCCGCAGAAAATCGGCGAGCTGTCCCTGGTCCATCAGCCCAGTGTCCCTGCGGCCGGCGAGCCCATCCAGGGATCGCCGGACCCCCGGTCGCGGTCAGTCCCTGTTCAGGGTCGCCTCTTCGAGATCGAGGCCGTGCAGCATGGCGCGCAGCACCTCGTCGTCGATGGTGCCGTTGTCGCGTTCGGCGATGAACGCGGCGCGCTCGGCGGCCAGCATCTCCAATCGCAGGTTCCGGAACACGCCCATCGGCGATTCGGCGCCGTCGCCGTCGATCTGTTCCCGTGCCGCCGTGCCTCGCCGGTGGTTCCACGCCCGCAACACGTCGGCGGCGCGGTCGTCCACCTCGGTGGACCCATCCGACATCAGTTCGTCGAGGCGCTGTGCCGCCGCGCGGGCCGCCGTCTCCTTGGCCGTCGCTGCCGCCAGCGCGTCCGCGCGTTCCTGCGCACCCTGCCCGTCCAGCCTGCGGATCACCCACGGCAGGGTCAGACCGTGCAGCAGCAGCGTCCCGATCACGACGACGAACGTCAGGAAGATGATGTGGGGCCGTCCGGGGAAATCGGCGCCCGAAAGGGTCGTCAACGGAACACCGAACGCCGCTGCCAGCGAGACCACCCCGCGCATGCCCGCCCACGCGACGATGAAGACCTGGCCCGGCGCCGGGGCCGGTTCGGTGGCGCGGATGCGTGCCGACAGCAGCCGCGGCAGATAGGCGAACGGATACACCCACGCGATCCGCACGGCGACCACGGCCGCGAACACGGCGATCGACGACGTCACGATCACGGCGAACGACAGACCGTGCAGTTCGTCGATGATGACGGGAAGCTGCAGCCCGATCAGCAGGAACGCGAACGACTCGAGCACCAGTTGCACCGCCTTCCACACGGCGGTGTCCTGCAGACGGGTGGCATAACTGGCCCGGGTGGCGCGCTGCCCGCTGATCAGCGCGGCGACGACGACGGCGAGCACGCCGGACCCGTGGATCTCCTCGGCCGCGAGGTACACCAGGAACGGGGCCACTAGCCCGATCGCGCTCTCGACGAGCGGGTCGTCGAGGCGGGCCCGGATGTAGACGATGATCTTGCCCAGCACGTACCCGACGGCCACGCCGCCGGCCAGCGCGAGCCCGAACGTCGTCAGCCCCGCCTCCCACGTGGCAGCCGCACCGATCGCGGCAGCCAGCGCGACCTTGTAGGCGGTCAGCGCTGTCGCGTCGTTGAGGAGGCTCTCCCCACCCAGCAGCGTCATCGTGCGTCTGGGCAGGCCGAGTCTGCGCCCGACGGCGCTGGCCGAGACGGCGTCCGGCGGCGCGACGATCGCGCCGAGGACGAACGCCGCGGCCACCGTCAGGTCGGGCACCGTCTGGTAGGCCACGAATCCGACGACGGCGGTGGTCGCCAACGGCAGCCCCACGGCGAGAAGTCCGATCGGCCGCTTGTTGGCGCGCAGGCTGACGTAGCTGCTCTCCAGCCCGGCCGACCACAGCAGCGGCGGCAGGAGCACGTAGAGCACCAGCTCGGGGTCGAGCTCGATGCTGACGACGTCGTGAATGTTCGGGATCAGGCCGACGGCCAGCCCCGCCAGGACGAGGAACAGCGGAGACGACAGGTCGTAGCGGCGCGCCACCGCGGCCAACAGCACCGACACGACCAGGATCGCCAGCAACGAGGCACTCATGTTCCGATTCTGTCGGTCGGTCTGGCAGGCTGAAAATCGATGAGTGCAATTGAGGCCCCGCACGACCCCGGGACTGTGGTCATGCTGCTGGGCGCGAGCGACCGCAGTGGCGAGCTCGCGCTGGCGTTCACGCGTCTGGGTGCGGACGTCGTCACGGTCGACGACCACTCCGACGTGACGGCGCTGATCGAGGACACGAAACCGCGGTACGTGGTCGCCGACGTGGGTTCCGTCGCGACCGATGTGCTGGTCGAGATCGCCGGGCGCGATGACGTCGAGGTGTTCCCCACGCCCCGCAGCGCGCGCCTTTCGCTGGACGGCGAGGGCCTGCGGCGCCTCGCTGCCGACGAGCTCGGCCTGCCGACCGCGCCGTTCTGGTTCGCCGGTTCGGTGGAGGAGTTGACGGCGATCGCCCAGCACGCGGGGTTTCCGTTGGTGGTCAAACCGGTGGCCGCCGCGCCCGGCGAGGGGGAGTCGGTACTGCTGCGGGCCGAGGACGTGGAGCCGGCGTGGCGCAGCGCGGTGGCCGGCGGCAAGCTGAGCCTGCAGCGGGTGATCGCCGAAACCGTCGTCGAGGTCGACGTCGAGGTGACGCTGCTGACGGTGCGCACGACCGGCCCGGCGGGGCCGACGGTGTCGTTCTGCGAGCCGATCGGTCACCACCAGACCTCCGGTGAAGCCCTGGAATCGTGGCAGCCGCAACAGCTTTCGCCTGCCGCGTTGGATTCCGCGAAATCGATCGCGGCCCGCATCGTCAACTCGCTCGGCGGGCGCGGTGTGTTCGCGGTGGAGCTTTTGGTGCGCGGCGACGAGGTCTACTTCTCCGACGTCCGGCCGCGGATGCAGGACAGCGGCATGGTGACGCTGCGCTCGCAGCGGCTGTCCCAGTTCGAGTTGCATGCCCGCGCGATCCTCGGATTGCCCGTCGACACGATCATGATCTCGCCCGGTGCCGTCGAGATCGCCTATGCGGGCGACGACGACACCGCACCCGGCGACCTGCGTGCGGTGCTGGCCGAGGCGCTGGCCGTGGCCGAGAGTGACGTTCGTCTGCTGCCCGGCGGCGATACCGTCGCCACCGCGACCGCCCCCGATCCGATCGTGGCGCGCGACCGGGCCCGGCGGGTGGCGTCGGCGCTGCGCAGGCTCCGGGTGACGGGGTGAGCGAGGGCGAGGACGCGCCGGACAAACCGGCGGTCGCACCGTTTCTCGGCGCGCTGACAATCATTGTCGCCGTCGTGATCGGAATCTGGCTGATCAACATCTTCTCCGGTGACGACCTCACCGAGGAGCAGCAGATCGCGCGGGCGGCGTCGGGTCAGAACGATGCGCTGCAGCGCGAGGACTACCAGGATTTCCAGGCGTTCACGTGCGCCGCCCAGCACGGTGATGAGACCAAAGTGATGGATGGACAACGGGATTCGGTGGCCAACCGGGGTGACCGGTTCGTCGACCGGGTGGCCGGGGTCAGGATCGACGGGGACAAGGCCACCGCCGACATCACGTACTACTTCGAGAGCGACGAAAACGCCAAGGAGACGGTCGAGATGTCCTTCGCGCGCGAGAACGGAGCCTGGAAGGTCTGTTCGACCGGTCCCAGTTAGCTATGCAAGACTTCTGAGCGTGAGCTATGCCGGAGACATCACGCCCGAGGAGGCCTGGAAGCTGCTCAGCGACACACCGGATGCGGTGCTCGTCGACTGTCGCACCGAGGCCGAGTGGCGATTCGTCGGAGTGGCCGATACCTCGAGCCTCGGACGCGAGGTCGTCTACATCGAGTGGAACCGCACCGACGGCAGCCACAATGACGGTTTCGTGGACGACCTGAAGGCCGCCGGCGTCACCCCCGGTGAGCGTCCCGTGGTCTTCCTGTGTCGCTCCGGTAATCGATCGATCGGTGCGGCCGAGGCCGCGACGGAGGCCGGTATCGCGCCGTCCTACAACGTGCTCGACGGTTTCGAGGGCAACCTCGACGACGCCAAGCATCGCGGCGGCACCGGCTGGAAAGCCGTCGGACTCCCGTGGGTGCAGTCATGAGCGCCGAAGTTCCTTCGGTTCCGTCTGTTCGGGTCCCGGCCGCACTTCCCGACGGCGTCAGCCAGGCCACCATCGGTGTGCGCGGTGGGCTGCTGCGCTCCGGCTTCGAGGAGACCGCCGAGGCGATGTACCTGACGTCCGGCTACGTCTACTCCTCGGCGGCAGAGGCGGAGAAGTCGTTCACCGGCGAGATCGACCGCTACGTCTACTCGCGCTACGGCAACCCGACGATCTCCATGTTCGAGGAGCGGCTGCGTCTGCTCGAAGGTGCGCCCGCCTGCTTCGCCACGTCCACCGGTATGTCGGCGGTGTTCACGTCGCTGGGCGCGCTGCTGGGCGCCGGTGACCGGCTGGTCGCCGCGCGCAGCCTGTTCGGTTCGTGCTTCGTGGTGTGCAACGAGATCCTACCGCGCTGGGGCGTCGAGACGGTGTTCGTCGACGGCGACGACCTCTCCCAGTGGGAGGAGGCACTCTCGGTGCCCACCCAGGCGGTGTTCTTCGAGACACCGTCGAACCCGATGCAGTCGCTGGTCGACATCGCCGCAGTGTGTGAGATGGCCCACGCCGCTGGCGCAAAGGTCGTGCTGGACAACGTCTTCGCCACGCCGATCCTGCAGCAGGGGATGCCACTGGGTGCCGATGTCGTCGTGTACTCGGGCACCAAACACATCGACGGCCAGGGTCGCGTGCTGGGCGGGGCGATCCTCGGCAGCAAGGAGTACATCGACGAGCCGGTGCAGAAGCTGATGCGCCACACCGGTCCGGCGCTGAGCCCGTTCAACGCGTGGACGCTGTTGAAGGGCTTGGAGACGCTGGCTTTGCGTGTGCAGCACCAGAATTTGTCGGCGCACCGGATCGCTGAGTTCCTCGAAGGTCATTCGTCGGTGAGCTGGGTGAAATACCCGTTCCTGGAATCGCATCCGCAGTACGACCTCGCGAAGCGGCAGATGACGGGCGGTGGCACGGTGGTCACGTTCGAGCTGAAGGGCGGCACGAAAGATCGCGCGTTCGAGGTGCTCGACAAACTGCAGATCATCGACATCTCGAACAACCTGGGTGACGCGAAATCGTTGATCACGCACCCCGCCACCACAACTCACCGCGCGATGGGCCCCGAGGGGCGCGCCGCGATCGGTCTCGGCGACGGCGTCGTCCGCGTCTCGGTCGGCCTGGAGGGGACCGAGGATCTGATCTCGGATCTGGACCGGGCGCTGAGCTGAGTGTCGCGCGCATCGGACAAGAAGAAGGCACGCCGCAAGAAGCGGCAGTCGGCGCGCGATGCGGCTTGGTTACCGGCGGGCGTCCTCGACGAGCTCGAAAAGGCTTTGGAGCTCGAGGATTTCGACGCGCGGCTGACCGAGCGCGGCTGGGAGTTCTCCGAAGAGGTCGACGACGAAACCGGTGCGGTCTGGTATTGGCCACCGTCGGAAGCTGACGTCGCCGACACGGAAACCGTCAATGTGACCGTCATCCTGTTGACTCCCGACGAAGGCGGCGAGATCGCGCACGTCGTGTTCGTCGGCACCGACGACGACTACCAGTTCAACCTCGACGAGCTGTTCGAGCACCTCGACGCGATCGAGGCCTACCGCATGGGCGGGACCCTCCCTGACTTCGCCGAGGCTGAAGCTACGCAGGACCCTTCTCGCACTTTCCCTGCGTAGTTACAGTTTCGGCGCGCCGGACCCTTCGATCACACCTTGGGCTGCGCGGGCACGATCCTCGTAGCTCTTACGCTTGGCGGCGTCGAACGTCAGGAACACATCGGACAGGCCGAGCTTCTTGTTCAGCCAGCGACGTCCCTTGGGCGGCAGCATCTGCGCGGCCTGGGCGGTGAACCGCAGCGGTGGCGGCACCGCGACATGGGTCTTCGGCTTGTTCAGTGTCTTGACGATCGCCGCGGCGATCTCTTCCGGTTCCACGGGCTTGATCGCGCCGGAGGATTTGGTGCCCGAGATGAGCTCGGTGTTGGTGAACGGCGGCATGACCACCGAGACGGTGACGCC
Organism: Mycobacterium sp. 236(2023); assembly: GCF_029623955.1. Lineage (GTDB taxonomy): Bacteria > Actinomycetota > Actinomycetes > Mycobacteriales > Mycobacteriaceae > Mycobacterium. Next base: position 396,088 of record NZ_JARSBP010000001.1, read on the forward strand.
GTGCGGTGCCATCTCGTCGGCGAGCGCGGTGGACAGGCCCACGACGGCGTACTTGGCGCCGACGTAGACGACCTGCCCGGGCAGCGGGATCAGACCCGACAGCGAGGCGATGTTGATGATGTGGCCGCTGCGGCGTTTCACCATGTCCGGGAGGGCGAGCTGGCAGCCGGTGAGCACGCCGTAGACGTTGACCTCCAGCGATGACCGGACGGACTGCTCGGTCTCGTCGAGGAACGGTCCGACGGGCATGACGCCGGCGTTGTTGATGAGCACGTCGATGTGGCCGCCGCCGTCGGTGCGGGCCTTGTCGAGGAAGGTCGCGAACGACTCGCGGTCGGTGACGTCGAGCGGATAGCCCGAGACGGGGCCGAGGTTGGTCAGCTTGGCGACCGACGACTCCTGAAGTGCCACGTCACGGTCACCGATCACGACGCGCGCGCCCTGCCTCAGAAGGGCTTCCGCGGTTGCGTATCCGATACCCCGCGCAGCTCCGGTGATGGCGATGGTCTTGCCACGGATGTTGTCCATGCGGCCGAACTTTACACGTGTCAACTTTCTCGGGAAAGGGGCGTCGTGAGGTCGTCGGAGCGGCCCGCGGCCAGGCGTGACCACTGGGCGGCTGGGCGCCCGTCGACCCGGGTGTTCGAGCCGTCGACCTGCCAGGACTGCGGCCATCCGGCCGGGGAGTCCTCCCACGGCTCCTGGCGTCCGTACACGGTGAGGTCCATCAGGGCGAGGCTGTAGTCCATGGCTTCGACGCCGCGCAGGGTCGTCCAATACGTCTCGAACACGCGGTCTCCGTCGCGCACGTAGCCGACGATGTGCATCATGCCGACGGTGCGGCCGACGAGCAGTCGACCGAGCGACGGCAGCGCCGAGTACCAGGGCACGTCCCACCCCATGAACTCCCGATACCTGGCACTCTCCGGATAGGGGCCCTGACAGAACACCGCGTAGGTGATGTCACGCGAATGCAGGTAGGACAGTTCAGCGACCTGCGTGGTGACCCAGGTGCAGCCCTCGCACTGCTCGGGCGCGGGGTGACCGGCGTGCCACATGGAGTAGTAGGCGAGCAGTTGAGCGCGCCCCTCGAACGCATCGAGGAGCGTCACCGGCCCGCCGGGCCCGGTCAGCTCAAGGCCGGCGTCGACCTCCACCATCGGCAGACGCCTGCGGGCCGCCGCGATGGCATCGCCTTCACGGGTGTGCGCCTTCTCCCGGACACGCAGGGCGGCCACACCGGCCTCGAAGGTGGCGCGGTCGACGATGGGTGGCAGCGCGGTCATTCGACGACGTCCTCCGCCGCGGGGCCGAACAGATACAGATGCTCGAGCACCGGTGCCGGGTCATCCGACCAATCCATCGCCGCCAGTTGCGCACGGCTGCGCCGCCCCGTCCGCCACCGGAGAGCCTCGAAGTGCGTTGTGCGGAGTACCAATTCGGTTCCACCGGGTGGACCACTGCGATACTGCGCGTCCTCGGTGACGATCTGCAGCGGCTCCGGGGTCTCCAGCATCGTGAGCAACTTGTCCGCTGTCCAGCGGACCGACGCCGCGTCCCGCGCACCCGGTCGTCCGATGGCGCTGCGGATGTCGTGCTCGTGACACGCGACGTCGCCGGCGGGCGGCTCCAGTCCGGACGACTTCGCCAGTACCGCAAGGCGTTCGGCCGCTTCCGACCACGCCGCGAGGACCTCACCGTTGTCCCGGCCGGCGAATCTGGCGACGTGCTCAGCGGTTTCGTCGTCGCTCGGTGCGCCCGACAGTGACCCGTCGGCCCAGTCCGAGGCGACCGCCGCCATGTGGGCGACGACGTTCCGCACGGTCCACCCGGGGCAGGCGGCGACGGGTTGGTCCCACCCACTGGGCTCCGTCAGAAGTCCCATGACCCGCACCGTGGTCTCCTGGTAGAGGTCATTGGCCAGCATGGCAGCCTCCGCACGATGCGGCCGTTTCGTGCGAATCCTCGTAGGAATCACTGTGGCGCCACCACTGATACGGCGCCGTCTGTGGGTGACCGTCGGGAGAGTCTTCCCACGTCTCCTGGCGGCCGAGTGCCGTGATGTCGAGGAAGTTCCACGTGTTGACGAACGCCTCGTCGCCGCGCGCGTCGACGAAGTAGGTGCGGAAGATCTGATCGTCCTGCCGGATGAAGGCGTTGGTGCCGTGCCACTCGTCGACGCCGAAATCGACGTCAAACCAGCCGTGCTCTCCGGGAAGCATTGTGTACCAAGGGTGTTGCCACCCCATCTGGAGTTTCAACCGCGCGATGTCGGACTGCGGCGCGCGCGAGGTGTAGACGAGCGTCGTGTCGCGGGCGTTGAGGTGCGACAGGTTCGGAATGTGATCGGCCATCAGGGAACAGCCCACGCAGCCGTGCTCGGGCCACCCGCTCACCCCCGGATCCATGAACGCCCGGTACACGATGAGCTGACGCAGGCCTGCGAACAGGTCGAGCAGCGAGACCTGGCCGTCGGGTCCGTCGAATCGGTACTCGCGTTCCACAGGGGTCCACGGCATCCGTCGGCGCAGCGCGGCCATGGCATCGCGCGCCTTGGTGAACTCCTTCTCCTTGACCAGCATCTCGGTCAGTGCGGCGTTCCAGTCCTGCGCCGAAACGATGTGAGGCGTTTCCACGGGCAATCCAATCGTTAAACAAACTCGTTGAATATCTGTTCTCCAGCAGAACACGCACCGCGGTTATAGTCAACAGAATGGTTGAAGATCTGCTCGACCGTGCCTACGCGGCCCTCGCTGATCCCACCCGCCGCGGGCTGCTGGAAACCCTGCGCTCGGGGGACGCCCGCATCACCGACCTGGCTGCGCCGCTTCCGATGACCTTCGCGGGAGTGTCTCGGCACATCGGCGTGCTCGAATCCGCGGGCTTGGTGCGACGCGAGGTGCGCGGACGTGAGCACTGGTTGTCGTTGCAACCCGACGGCCTCTCCGAAGCTCAGCGGTGGATCGGTGAGCAGACCGAGTTCTGGTCGAGCCGCGCTGACGCACTGTCGGAGCGGCTGCGCAAGAAGGCGCGCGAGCGATGACCGACGAACCGGTGGTGCGCGTGCGGAGGGTGATGCCGGCGACGCCCGCGGTGGTGTTCGACGAATGGCTGGACCCCGAGGCGCTCGCGGAATGGATGTGCCCGCGTCCGTCGCGATGCGTCGCGATCACGATCGAGCCACACGTGGGCGGCCGGGTCCGGTTCGACGTCGATGACGGCGACAACAGCCCGATCGTGCTGATCACCGGCCAGTTCCTCGACATCGACCGGCCGAACCGGCTGCGGTTCACCTGGAGTCACTCCGGCTGGTCGGACCCGACGGTGCAGAGCATCGTCGAGGTCGGGTTCGAGCCACATGGTGACGATGAGACGCTGATGTCGATCGAGCATTCGCTGCTCCCGGCGGAGGCCTTCGACGACCACGATCACGGTTGGTCGCTCACCGCGGATCAGCTCCGACATCGGATCACGGTGAGCAAATGAGCCGCCCCGGAAATGCCAAGGGCGCACCTGCGTTAAACATGTAGGTGATGTCCGTTTCAGCAGTCGGCGAGTTGCGCTTCGTGGCGGTCGGTCAGGACGATCCGCTGGCCGCGCCGCTGATCGACGAGCTCGCGGTCGAGTACGCCGACCGCTACGGCGGACAGCGCGACCGGGTGCATGCGTGGCTGCGTGGTTATCCGGCCGACGAATTCGCGGCGCCCGGTGGCGGATTGGTGGTGGGGTTGCTCGACGACAGGCCGGTCACCGGCGGCGCCTTCCGCCGGTTCGACGACACCACGGCCGAACTCAAGCGGATCTGGACCGACAGCGGGCATCGGCGTCGCGGGTACGGCCGCGCGCTGGTGGCCCGCCTGGAAGCCGACATCACCGCGCTGGGCTACACGCGGATCTACCTGACAACCGGTGACCGCCAGCCCGAGGCCGAGGCGTTGTACCAGTCGATGGGTTACACCCGTCTCGACGATCCGCTGCCCGCCGAGGGAGAGGTCTACCCGATCGCCTTCCTGAAGGTGCTGCCATGACCGGTCTTCACGTCGGGGTCGCGCTGGAAGGCTACGGATGGCATCCCGAAGCGTGGCGGCAGGCCGATGCGCTTCCGGTGGCCGGCGGCCGCTACTGGTCGGACCTCGTGGCGACCGCCGAGCGGGGACTGCTCGACTTCGTGACGTTCGACGACTCGCTGAGCCCGCAGCGCAGGCGGCGGCCCGACATCGAACCGCGCTGGCTGGCGGGACGTCCCGACGCCGTGCTGCTCGCCGCGCACGTCGCGCCGGCCACCCGCCATATCGGTCTGATCCCGGTGGTGATCGCCACGCACGCCCAGCCGTCCTGCATCGTGAAATCCCTTGCCGCGCTCCATGACGTCTCGAAGGGGCGTGCGGGCTGGCAGGTGAGGATCAGCAGCGCCCCGCACGAAGCCGCTTTATTTGGCCGGCAAGAACACGCAGCCGATCTGTTCGCTGACGCCGCGAACACCGTCGCCGCGGTACGCGAGAGCTGGGACAGCCCCGGCGGTCCACCTGTCGTCACCGCGCTGGCCCACAACCTCGGTGTCTACGAATTCGCCTCCGACAGTGCAGATCTCGTGTTCATCACGCCGAAAGGTGACGAAGCGGTGGGTTCGATCCTCGCCGAGGTGGCCGACGCCGGTGGCCGGCATCTGCAGGTGTACGCCGACATCTACGTCACCTTCGGGGGTGTGGTCGACAAACGCTCCGACGCCGAAGTCTTCGACGGCACACCGAACGAACTCGCCGAGAAGATCAGCCGCTGGCATGAGCTCGGGCTTGCCGGCGTGCGGCTGCGGCCCGCGGTGGCCGCGGCGGACCTTCCCGTCATCGTCGACGAGGTCGTCCCACTACTCCAGCGCGACAACGGCTTCCGCACCAACTACGACCCGGGTGAGACGCTACGTCAGCGACTCGGCCTTGGGCTCGGATTGGAGAGGACCCCATGACCGTCCCGCTGTCCATCCTCGACCTGTCCCCGGTGCCCGCAGGGTCGGATCCCGCCACTGCGCTGCGCAACACCGTGGACCTCGCCCAACACGCCGAGAACTGGGGATACCGACGGTTCTGGGTCGCCGAGCACCACTTCGTCTCGGTGGCCAGTTCATCACCGGCCGTGCTGATCGGTCAGATCGCCGCTTCCACCAGCACGATTCGCGTCGGCGCGGCCGCGGTCCAGCTGGGCCAGACCACCGCCGTCGCCGTCGTGGAGAGCTTCGGCATGCTGGACGCCTTCCATCCCGGCCGCATCGATCTGGGCGTCGGGCGCTCCGGTCAGCGCCGCCGGGAAGCTCAGAAGGAGGGGGAGCGCAAGCGCGAGCCCAAACCCATTCCGCCGTGGCGCGAGGTGGACGGCGTCGTGGTCCCGCCACCGTTCGACATCACCGTGCTCATGCGCAACCCGCGGCTGAAGGCCAAGATGTCGGTGCTGCAGCAACCCGAAGCAGTGGCACCGGATTTCGGCGAGCAAGTCTCCGACATCCTGGCGATGATCGCCGGCACCTATGACATCGACGGCGTCGACGCGCACGCGGTACCCGGGGAAGGTGCAGCGCTGACCCCGTGGGTCTTCGGCAGCAGCAAGGGGCAGAGCGCGCGGGTGGCCGGGGCGAACGGACTGCCGTTTGTCGCGAGCTATCACATCACCCCGGCGACCGCACTCGACGCGATCGACGTCTACCGATCCGAATTCCGGCCCTCGGCAGCGCTTTCCGAACCCCACGTCGTGGTATCCGCCGACGTGGTCGTCGCCGCCGACAGCAGGACCGCCAAGCATCTGGCATCCAGCTACGGACATTGGGTGTACGCGATCCGCGCGGGCGATGGTGCCGTGCCCTACCCGGACCCCGAAACCGTGACGCCCTTGACGCCCGAGCAGGCCGCTCTCGTGAAGGACCGCACCGCAACGCAATTCGTCGGGGACCCCGACGAAGTCGCGCACGGACTGGACAATCTGCGGCGGGTCACCGGCGCCGACGAACTGGTCGTCACATCGGTCACCCACGACCATGCCGACCGTCTGAATTCCCATCGACTGATCGCGCAACGCTGGGGGATCGCGCGTTGACAGGAAGGTCTCACAGTCAGATTCACCTCGGCGTGCAGACGCCGGCAGGTTTCGACGCGGCTGCGCGAGTGACGAGCACCGCCGAACGCGGGCTGTTCGACTTCGTCGTCGCCGATGACTTCGCCGTGCTGGCCGCTCTGGCCGCTATCACGAACAGCATCGGGCTGGTGGCGGCGGTCGACACGACCGGCAGCGCGCCGTTCGACGTCGCACGCCGACTGGCCACCCTCGACCACCTTTCCGAAGGGAGGGCCGGCTGGATGGTGTCCAGCGGGCTCGAGGCGGAGTTCGTCGCCGTGGTGACCGGGTTCTGGGACAGCTGGGCGCCCGGCGCCGTCGTCGCCGATCGCGACAGCGGTCGCTACGTCGACTCCGATCGCATCCAGGTGTTCGAACACCGCGGGCCCCGGTTCGACGTTCGGGGCGTCGCCACCCTGCCGGCGCGGCCGCAGGGACATCCCGTTCTGGTGCGCGGCTTTTCGTTCCTCGAAGCCGGCACCGCAACACCCGACGAGGTCGACCGGGACGAGCACGCCGGCTTCGTGCTGGCGCCGGCAGATCTCGACGGGTTCGTCGACACCGCCGTCCCGCTGCTGCAGCGGCGGGAAAGATTCCGCACCGAGTACGCCGGCGACACGCTGCGGGCCCACTTGGGGTTATAAGCTTGCCGATGTGTCGCAAGCGACCGTGGGTTGGTTGTTGCTGGCCGCTGCCGCACTGACATTCGTGTTCGGCGGCGTCTCCCGCCTCTACATCGGCAGCAGGCGCGACACCAAAGCGGTGCGCGGTATCGTGCACGCGTTCCGCCGCACCGGCATCGCCAGGGTGTTGTTCGGTCGCTTCGAGGACGACATGCTCGACGACGACGAGCTCGACGCGATGATCCTGATGCCGTCGATCGTCGTCGCCTGCGGCCTCGCCCTGACCGCGATCTTCCTGCTGGGCTATCAGACGCTAACGTGACGCGGCTGCTCTAGCTGCCTCCCTGACCGGTCCGCGCCACACCGGACCGTGCCCGGGCAGCAGGACCTCGGTGTCGAGCATCGCCAGCGCCTCCAGGCTGCGCACGCATGCCGCCTCGTCGTGGTTGAACACCGACGGCAACAACTGCGGCCCACGCCGCGGCGCGACGGGGTGATCGGTCACCAGCGCATCGCCGCTGACGAGCACACCGTCCACGAGATAGGAGCAGTGCCCGCCCGTGTGCCCCGGCGTCGGGACGATGGTCGGCCTACCCGGCAGTGCCGCCGCCACGTCGGCGCTCAACGGCGCGGTCGTCGGAATCCCGGCGTGCGTCAGCGCACCGTGGCGCATGATCGACACCGACCACTTCAGCCACTTGGGTTGCCAGGCGTGCATGGCGACGGCCACCGGGGACGCCTGTTCGAGATATTCGCGTTTGGAGTGGCCGACCTCGTCGGCGTGGCAGTAGACCGGCGTGCCGTGTTCGGCGGCGAACCAGATGGCCGTCCCGAAATGGTCGATGTGGGCGTGGGTCAACAGAATTGCGCGAAGGTCGGATGCCGCGAACCCGAGGCTGCGCAACGAGCCGAGGACGTCGTCGCGGCTGCCGGGAAAGCCCGCGTCGATCAGGATCACGCCGTTCCCGTCGGCGACCAGCGTCCAATTCACCAGGTCCGTCTGGGCGAAGTGGACGTGATCGGTGACGGCCGTCAGAACCGGTGCCATGAGGCGAGTGTAGAAACATATCTATGGCTGAACTGAAACTGGGCTACAAGGCGTCGGCGGAGCAGTTCGCGCCCCGCGAACTCGTCGAACTCGCCGTCGCCGCCGAAGAACACGGCATGGACAGCGCCACCGTCAGCGATCACTTCCAGCCCTGGCGGCACGAGGGTGGCCACGCCCCGTTCTCGCTGGCCTGGATGACTGCTGTCGGCGAGCGCACCAAGCGCCTGCAGCTGGGCACCTCGGTGCTGACCCCGACCTTCCGTTACAACCCGGCCGTCATCGCCCAGGCATTCGCGACGATGGGCTGCCTCTACCCTGACCGCATCTTCCTCGGCGTCGGCACTGGTGAGTCGCTCAACGAGATCGCCACCGGCTACGAAGGCGAGTGGCCCGAGTTCAAGGAGCGCTACGCGCGTCTGCGCGAGTCGGTGCGGTTGATGCGCGAACTGTGGCTCGGCGACCGCGTCGACTTCGAGGGCGACTACTACAAGACCAAGGGCGCCTCCATCTACGACGTCCCCGAGGGCGGCATCCCGATCTACATCGCCGCGGGCGGGCCCCAGGTCGCCAAGTACGCCGGCCGCGCAGGTGACGGCTTCATCTGCACGTCCGGCAAGGGCGAAGAGCTCTACAAGGACAAGCTCATCCCCGCGATGCGCGAAGGCGCCGAGGCGGCAGGCAAGAATCCCGACGACGTCGACCGGATGATCGAGATCAAGATCTCCTATGACACCGATCCCGAAGCCGCGCTGGAGAACACCCGGTTCTGGGCGCCGCTGTCGCTGACCGCCGAACAGAAGACCAACATCCACGATCCGCTCGAGATGGAGAAGGCGGCCGATGAACTGCCGATCGAGCAGGTCGCCAAGCGCTGGATCGTCGCGTCGGACCCCGACGAGGCCGTCGCCAAGGTCAAGGATTACGTCGACTGGGGCCTCAACCACCTCGTCTTCCACGCCCCCGGGCACGACCAGCGCCGCTTCCTGGAACTGTTCCAGCGCGACCTGGAACCGAGGCTGCGCAAGCTCGGCTGACGCGCCGGGCACCGCGAGATGATCCGCCTTCTCGCGACGGTGACGGGCTTGGGTGCCCTGGCCGTCGCGGTGACGGGATTCGCAGGCCGGTACCTGCCCATCGCCGGGCATCCCACGCTGATCCTGGCCGCGGCGGCGCCCTACCTGACCGTCGCCGCGCCGGCCGCGATGCTGCTGTTCGTGCTCGGCAGGCGCTGGGCGCTGGCCCTGGTCGCGGTCGCCGTGACGGTGGCACTGCTGTGGGTGTACCTGCCGCGCTACCCGGTTCTCGGCGGCGCACAGCAGGCGGCGGCGGCCGCGGTCGATGTGCGGGTGCTCACCGCCAACCTCGGTATGGGACAAGCGGATCCGACGGCGTTCGTCGCGCTTGCGGGTAATACCGCCGATCTGGTCGCCGTCCAGGAGATGACGCAGGAGGCCGCTGACGGGCTCTCGGCGGCCGGGATGGACACCGTCTTTCCGCACCGGGTCATCGTGCCCGCGCCGATGGCGTCGGGCATCGGCATCTGGAGCCGGTATCCGATCGTGCACTCCGGGAGCATCGACGGGTACGCGATGCCGATGATCGGGACGCGCATCAGGATCCCTGGCGTCCGTGTCGACGCCACCGTGCTGTCGGTGCACCTGGCCGCGCCGTGGCCGATGCCGATCGATGCGTGGCGTTCGGACATCGCGTTGTTCCCCGAGACGCTGCGTGAGATCGGTCGCAGCGCGGGCGCGGGTGCCGTGATCGTCGCAGGCGACTTCAACGCCACCTACGAGATGGCGCCGTTCCGGAGCCTGCTGGAGCCCGGCTACGGCGACGCGGGCGTCGACGCGCGCGCCGGGCTGACCCGCTCCTATCCCGGCCGCGGTTACCGGCCGCCGCTGATCGGGATCGATCACATCCTCACCAAGAACTGCACGGCGTCAGCCGCCGGCACGGTGGTGGTACCGGGTGCCGACCACCGTGGGCTGCTCGCCACGTTGAGCGTGCCGGTGGACATGACCGCGAGTTGACGGCAGGCTTTGAGGCGTGTCTGATGCGCCGAAGCACGCCATCTCCACCGCCATCTATATCGCGTCTCCGGAGGGTGACACCGGAAAGTCGACCATCGCGCTGGGGATCCTGCACCGGCTCGCGGCGACCGTCGCCAAGGTCGGCGTGTTCCGTCCCATCACCCGCGACGACGGCGAGAGCCGCGACTACATCCTGGAGTTGCTGCTCGATCACACGACGGCAGGCCTGCCCTACGAGGACTGTGTCGGCGTCACCTATCAACAGCTCCACGACGACCCGGACGCCGCGCTCGGTGAGATCGTGGACCGTTTCCACCGGGTCGCCGATCAGTGCGACGCGGTGCTGGTGGTCGGCAGTGACTACACCGACGTGGCCGCACCCAGCGAGCTGTCGGTCAATGCCCGCATCGCGGCGAATCTCGGCGCTCCGGTCGTGCTCGCCGTCAAGGCCAAGGGGCGCAGCCCCGAGCAGGTCGCCCAGGTGGCCGAAGTCTGCGTCGACGAGATCGCGGCGCAGCACGCCCACACCGCGGCGGTCGTGGCCAACCGCTGCGACCCCGCGCAGCTCGACGAGGTGTGCAAAGCGCTGAAGGCGGTCGTGCCGCACAGTTACGTGCTGCCCGAGGAGCCGCTGCTGGTGGCGCCGTCGGTCGCCGAACTGCAGGTCGCCGTCGAAGGCAGCGTGGTGCAAGGCGATCCGGCGCTGCTGCACCGCGAGGTCCTCGACGTCCTGGTGGCGGGGATGACGGCCGAACACGTCCTCGAACGGCTGACCGAGGGCGTCGCCGTGGTCACGCCGGGTGATCGGTCGGACGTGGTGCTGGCGGTGCTCAGTGCCCATGCCGCGGAAGGCTTTCCGTCGCTGTCCGGGGTGATCCTCAACGGTGGCCTGACGCTGCATCCGGCCATCGACTCGCTGGTTTCGGGGCTCGGGCTGCGCCTGCCGATCATCGAGACCCGGTTCGGCACGTTCGAGACCGCGAGCCGCGTCGCCGGCACCCGCGGCCGGGTGACATCGACGTCGCACCGCAAGATCGACACCGCGCTGGCGCTGATGGACACCCACGTGGACTCGGCAGAGCTGTTGGCGCATTTGGCTATTCCGATCCCGTCGGTGGTCACCCCGCAGATGTTCACCTATCAGCTGCTCGACCAGGCCCGCGCCGACCGTAGGCGGATCGTGCTGCCCGAGGGCAACGACGACCGGATCCTGAAGGCGGCGGGCAGGTTGCTGCAGCGCTCGGTCGCCGACCTGACGATCCTCGGCGACGAGGCGCAGGTCAGGGCTCGCGCAGCCGAACTCGGCGTCGACCTGGCGAGTGCTGCGGTGCTCGACCCGCAGACCAGCGAGCTGTGTGACCAGTTCGCCGAGCAGTACGCCGAACTGCGCAAGCACAAGGGCGTGACGGTCGAGCAGGCCCGCGAGATCATCCACGACGTCTCGTATTTCGGGACCATGCTGGTGCACAACGACATGGTCGACGGCATGGTGTCCGGGGCGCGGCACACCACGGCGCACACGGTCCGGCCTGCGTTCGAGATCATCAAGACGCTGCCCGACGTCAACACGGTGTCGAGCATCTTCCTGATGTGCCTGGCGCACGAGGTGCTGGCCTACGGTGACTGCGCGATCGTGCCCGATCCGACCGCCGAGCAGCTGGCGGACATCGCGATCTCGTCGGCCCGCACCGCGGCGCAGTTCGGGATCTCGCCGAAGGTGGCGATGCTGTCGTATTCGACCGGTACGTCCGGAACCGGCGCTGACGTCGACAAGGTCAGGCAGGCAACCGAACTCGTCCGCACCCGGGAACCCGATCTGCTCGTCGAGGGGCCGATCCAGTACGACGCCGCAGTGGAGCCGTCGGTCGCCGCGACGAAGATGCCCGACTCCGAGGTGGCCGGGCACGCGACGGTGTTGATCTTCCCGGACCTCAACACGGGCAACAACACCTACAAGGCGGTGCAGCGCAGCGCCGGGGCCATCGCCATCGGGCCGGTGCTGCAGGGACTGAACAAACCGGTCAACGACCTGTCACGCGGCGCGCTCGTCGAGGACATCGTCAACACCGTGGCCATCACGGCCATTCAGGCGCAGGGTATTTCGCGATGACGCGGTCGGTGCTGGTGCTGAACTCCGGCTCCTCCTCGGTGAAATATGCGGTGATGGAGCCGGATTCGGGCCGTCTGGTCGCCGACGGCATCGTCGAACGGATCGGTGACTCGGATCCCGACGCCGTCGCGGACCACGCCGCCGCAATGGACGTCGTGTTCGACTCGCTGGCCGCCGACGGACACCGGCTCGACGACCTCGGGCTGGTCGCCGTCGGCCATCGGGTCGTCCACGGCGGGCCCGATCTGTACCGTCCGACCGTCGTCGACGACGCGACGATCGCGGTGCTGGAGAAGCTGTCTCCGCTTGCGCCGCTGCACAATCCGCCGGCTATCCTGGGTATCGAAGTGGCCCGCAAGGCGCTGCCCGACCTACCGCACATCGCGGTGTTCGACACCGCTTTCTTCCACAATCTGCCCGCCGCCGCGGCGACATACGCCATCGACTCCGACGTGGCGGCCGACTGGCACGTCCGCCGGTACGGATTCCACGGGACATCGCATCAGTACGTCAGTGAGCAGGCGGCGGCATTCCTCGGGGCGCCGCTGGAATCGCTGAACCAGATCGTGCTGCACCTGGGCAACGGCGCATCCGCATCGGCCATCGCAGGCGGAAAGCCCGTCGAGACCTCGATGGGTCTCACGCCGATGGAGGGGCTGGTGATGGGAACCCGTTCGGGCGACGTGGATCCGGGCCTCATCTTCTATCTGTGGCGTGAAGCGGGCATGAGCGTCGACGACATCGAGTCGATGCTCAACCGGCGCTCCGGAGTTCGGGGACTCGGTGGCGAGATCGACTTCAGGGAGCTGCACCGGCGCATCGAATCCGGCGACTCTGCAGCGCAATTGGCCTATGAGGTGTACATCCACCGACTGCGCAAGTACATCGGCGCCTACCTCGCGGTGCTCGGCCACGCCGACGTCATCACGTTCACGGCCGGCGTCGGCGAGAACGATGCGACCGTGCGGCATGACGCACTGTCGGGACTGGCGGCCTTCGGCATCGAGATCGACGAGGGCCTCAACATCAGCCCCGACAAGGACGCGCGGCGCATCTCGCCGGAGGGTGCGCGGACGACGGTGCTAGTGGTGCCCACCGATGAGGAGCTTGCGATTGCTCGGGCGTGTGCGGGAGTACTTGGCGCTGGGCTCGGCGACGGGTAGCTCGCGATTCGGGTCGCAGATCCTGAGCAGTCGGCGTACGTGCGGCCCGGCGAGGAGCGACCAGCGCACGCCGCGGCGGGCGCAGACGACGTTGATATTGGACAGCGCGGCAAACCCCGAGGCGGCGAAGAACTCGACGGTCTGCAGGTCCACGATCAGCTTGCGGGCGGCACCCAGGCGCTTCTCGATGTAACCGGCCAGGGCCATGCTGTTGGTGGCATCGATGTCGCCGTGGATGGTCACCAGGACGGTGGACGGCGGCAGCTCGCAGGCGGAGAACGTGGCGCGATGGTGCTCTTCGCGCAGTTCGAAAGAGAGCGGGTCCGGCCGGAACACCCGCTGAGTACTGGGTGCGGGCAGTGGTTCGGATAGGGACAAGAGCGGGCCTCCCTCGAACGAGAAGAGATGAGCCGACGTGTTTTTCATGCTGCGGATGTGAGGTCAGGGGATCGGGCCCTAGATGCTCAAAGCTGCGCCGATGACGTCACCGTGTGTAGTGGGGTAACAGTACTACGGAATTCGTGGGTTGACCATAACTTGATCGAAATCCCCATCGTGTGCTTTTACCTGCAGTTTTGCCGATGAGCTCGGCGCAGTGCAGCACGGATCGGGCCTGCGCCGTCAATATAGCGACCGCCAGCAACGGAATTCGTCGTTGCTGACGCTCGCGATAAATAATTACACGTGTAATGTTTTGACTGTGCTCAACACAGAGATGATGTTGGACGGCAAGGTTGCGATCGTCACCGGAACGAGCAGGGGGGTGGGCGTCGGCATCGCCCACGAACTGCTGCGCGCCGGGGCCACCGTCATCGGCTGCTCGCGGTCGGCAATGCCGGCGATTCCGGGCGCCGACGTCCACGACGGCTGGCTGGAGCGGTCCGCGCAGCTGGTGTGCGATCAGGGTGACATGCACGCCATCGACGCAATGGTCACCGAGGTTGCGAAAACGTATGGGCGAGTAGACATCCTGGTCAACAATGCCGGCGGCACCGTTCCGACGCCACACGTCGAGGACGTACCCGCGCTTGTCTCCCGCATCCAGGGGGCGCCCGCCGCCGACGACGATCTGGAACGCACGATGCTGTTCCACGCGTTCGCTATTCAGATGAATCTGATCAGCCCGCTGTGGTTCGCCATCCGCGCCTACCGGCAGATGCAGACCCAGGACGGCACCGGATGCATCATCAACGTCTCCAGCGGGGCCGGTCATCCCGCCGGATCGCCCACCCTGGTGTCCTATGGCGCCGCCAAGTCCGGCCTGAACCACCTGACCCGGTCCCTGGCCGAGGAGTGGGGCCCGCGGGTGCGCGTGAACTGTGTCGCGCTCGGCCCCACGATCACCGAAAACTTCCGATCCTTCGTCCTGCCGAAGGATGACCCAACCGGCGCAACATATTTCGACGCGGTTCCACTCAAGCGCGGTGGCGAGCCCGCCGAGGTAGGCCGCACCTGTGTGTTCCTCGCCTCGGGGGAGGCGGACTTCATCAACGGCACCACGATCGAGATCGACGGCGGGATGATGCCCGGCGTGCTCTACGAGGCGGGCCTCAAGACGATCACCGACCTACTGTGAGGATCACCCACTGATGCGCAGGATCGTCCAGTTCTCCACCGGCAACGTCGGTGTGCACGCGCTGCGCACCATCATCGAGCGGCCGGACCTCGAACTCGTCGGGCTCCATGCGAACAGCCCCGACAAGATCGGGCGTGACGCCGCCGAGCTGTGCGGGTTGCCCGACCTTGTCGGCGTCACCGCGACCGACGACGTCGATGCCCTCGTCGCGTTACAGGCCGACTGCGTGGTCTACATGTCGCAGGCCGAGACCCGCCCGATGGAGGCGCTCGACGAGATCTGCCGTTTCCTGCGGGCCGGTACGAACGTCGTCGGCACGTCGTTCGTCTGGATGGTGGCCCCCGACCAGGCCGACGACTGGCTTCGTCGACCGCTCGAAGCGGCCTGTAGACAAGGAAATTCGACGCTCTACATCAACGGCATCGACCCCGGGTTCTCCGGGGACACGCTCGTGTACACGGCGCTGAGCCTCGCCGTCCGCGCCACCGCGGTGACGGTGCAGGAGATCTTCGACTACGGCACCTACGACGACGCGGAGTTCACCGGCGTGAGCTTCGGCTTCGGCGCGAGCCCCGACCACACCCCGATTCTGTTCAGTCCGGGGGTGCTGGCGTCGATGTGGGGTGCCCAGGTGCGCAGCCTCGCCGACGATCTGGGCATCGAACTCGACGAGGTCCGCGAGCGACACGAGAAGTGGGTGACTCCGGAGACGATCGACTGCACGATGATGCGGGTCGACCCCGGTCGTGTCGCCGCCGTCAAGTTCGGGGTCGACGGTCTGGTGGACGGGCGCCCGGTGATCACGATGGAGCACGTCAACAGGCTCACCGTGGCCGCGGCCCCGGACTGGCCGTTCCCACCCGACGGTCACCCTGGCGTGCACCGGGTGATCGTCGACGGAAGCCCCGGCATCGAGATCAACACCCACGTCGGCACATCCGGCATCGACCACAACCAGGGTGGCGTTATCGCGACGGCGGCGCGGGCGATTAATGTCGTGGAAGCGGTGTGCAGTGCGGATGAGGGGATCCTCGCTGCGCACGATCTGCGCGGCCTCGACCATGTGCGAGGCCTGATGTGGTAACAGGGGAGGCTTCATCATGACTGCACCGCGCCGTCCGGCGACCGGGGCACAACCGCGCGCTGAGCGCACCCGCAACGCGGTGATCGACGAGACGGTGCGCTGCGTCCTCGAGGACGGGTTCGCTCCGCCCAGCGTCCGGCGCATCACCGACCGGGCCGGCGTGACATGGGGGGTGGTGCAATACCACTTCGGCGATCTCGACGGGCTGCTGATGGCGGTCGTCGACACCGGATTTCTCGAACTGTTGGCATCGCTGGACGGGATGGAGCCCGCGATGGACGGACTCGACACGCGCGAGCGGGTGAAATTCTTTGTCAACGCTGTGTGGCAGGCATTTTCGAGCCCGACGTCGCGCGCCGCCCTGGAGATCCTGATCTCGACCCGGGGTGCCCGGACCGAGACGCTCAACGCACATCTGGTCGATCTGATGGCCCAGCTGACCGCACTCGGCCGTCAGCTCGGTGAGGGGCTGTCCGCCTCACACGCGACGCGGGTCGGCATCCTGATCTGGAATACGTTGCGCGGCATCGTGGCAGCCCAGATGGTATGGCCCGAACCCATGGACACCTCGCAAGACCTGGAGACGCTCGTCGACGTCGTCAGCGCCTACATCGAGGTCAGAACGTAGACATCGGGCGCACGCTGTTGGCCAGGTCGACCAGCGCGTAGCGGTGCGCCTGCGTGGGCGCCACGCGGGCGAGGCTGCGCAGGGATGCTTCGACGCCGAGCTGCAATCCGTGCTCGGTGAACGGAAATCCCAGGATGTGGTTGGTGCTGGCGGAGTTGTCTGCCAACCAGTCCATTGCGGTGCCGAGCACCAGCGCGCGGATCTGCAGCACCCGAGGCTCGGTGTCGGGCAGCGCCTCGACGCGCCGGGCGGCGTTGCGGATGTGCTGCTCGGTGATCTCGCTGCTCGAGCGTCCCGACAGCAGTGTCACCGCGCTCGTCAGCCGCGCGGTCGTGAAATGCCTTGAGGTGGCCGGTACTTCGTCGAGCGTACGGACCGCGGCGTCGCGGTCACCGTCGGCCGACTGCGTCCTGGCCAGGCCGAAACCGGCGGAGATCACGCCGTGGTCGGTCGACCACACCGTGTCGTAGAACTTGTGCTCGTCGGGCGAGCCCGCCAACTCGGCGGTCGCCGCGAGCGCGATCTTGGGGGCCAGCTCGCCGGGCAGTGTATCCAGCACCTCGGTGAAATGCTTTGTTGCCGAATCATAGTCGGCGGTGAGCAGTTCGGAGACGGCGCGGAACCAGACCAGCCGCCACTGCCAGCCGACCCGCTCGGCGAGGTCGTCGAGCTTGCGCGTGGCCTTGGCGACATCACCCAGGTCGAGCAGGGCGCGCACCTCCATCAGCGGCAGCTCGACGGACTCGCTGAGGTCGACCCCTTCGGAGTCCAGCGCCCCGTGTCGGGCCGCCCGCAACGAATCCAGCGTCTGCACAGGCTGACTCAGCAGCGTCGCGGACAGCACGGTAGCGCCGATGTCGGTCGGGTCGACGAGTGGGACCTGCAGCGCCTTGACGATCTCCTGGGCCGTCAGCTTCTCCGAGTGCACCTGGCCGTCGAGGTAGACGTCGGTGTGCGCGACCAGCAGGTCCACCCCGAACGTCGATCGCGACGGGCTGAACGTCGTCGACAGGCCGGGCCGTGGCACCCGGGTGTCCTTGGCGACCACCTCGCGCAGCACGCCCATCAACTGGCTGGACATCTCTTCAGCGGTCTGGAAGCGGCGCTTCGGGTCGGGGTCAGTGGCGCGGCGGAGCAGCCTTGCGAACGAGTCGTACTCGGCGAGAACGGGATTGTCCTCCGGCAGGCCGTCGGCGTAGCGGCCCTTCTTGGTGGGGAGGCGCATCGTCAGCGCCGCCAGCGTGCGTCCGACGGTGTAGATGTCGGTGGCCACCGTCGGCCCGGTCCGCACGATCTCGGGCGCCTGATAGCCCGGTGTCCCGTACAGATAGCCGAACGAGTTGATTCGCGACACAGCACCGAGGTCGATGATCTTGAGCTGATCCTCGGTGACCATGATGTTCTCGGGCTTGAGGTCGTTGTAGACCAACCCGAGGGAATGCAGATAGCCCAGGGCGGGCAGGATTTCGAGCATGAAGCCGATGGCCTCGGCGGTGGGCAGCCGGATCTGCGAGCTGTGCTTGAGCAGCGTGGCCTGCTTGAGCGACTGCCCGCCCACGTACTCCATCACGATGTAGCCGACGGGGTTCCCGTGCTTGTCGTCGTGCTCGACGAAGTTGTAGATCTTGACGATCCCGGGGTGGGTCACCTCGGCGAGAAACTGCCGCTCGGCCATCGCGATGGCCTGCGCTTCGGCGTCACCGGAATGGACGAGGCCTTTGAGGACGACGGGCCGGTCGTTGACGTTCTTGTCGAACGCCAGGTACACCCATCCGAGGCCGCCGTGGGCGATGCAACCCTTGATCTCGTACTGGTCGGCGACGATGTCACCGACGTTGAGTTGCGGCAGAAAGGAATACGCGCTGCCGCAGTGCGGGCACCAGCCTTCCGACAGCGCCGGACCGTCTTTCGTCGAACGCCCGACCGGCCTTCCGCAGTTCCAGCAGAACCGCTTCGATTCCGTCACCACCGGATCGGTCATCAACGCGGTCAACGGGTCTCGCGCGTGCACCCGCGGAATCTCGACCAGGCCGCCGCCGAGACGCCGCGTCGGCGACACCTGGCGCGTCATCGCCGTCGTGTTGTCCTGCGGCTCGGTGTCACCGGTGTGCAGCAGCGCGTCGCTGTCATCATCGTCGTCGTCGAAGAAGTTTGGCCGGAACACCGCCTGCGTGGCCATCGGCCGCACCGTCGACACGGAGTCCTCCGAGAGCTCGGCAAGCTCCGCGAACCCCGCGGGCTGGGTGCCGGGGTCTTCCTCGGTGTCGACGGCGGGGTCGAGATCCGTCGGTTCGGTCGGCTCGGTCATCAGTCCGAGTACCTCGCGACGGGAGGCGCGGGCGCAGGACCCAGCACCGTCAACCACTTGCGGTACAACGTGTTCCAGGTGCCGTCCTGCCGGATGCGCGCCAGAGTGCCGTTGACGAAGCGGACCAGACCGGTGTTCTCCAGGTTGACGCCGATGCCGTAGGGCTCCTCGTTCATCGACGGACCGACGATCTGCAGGTACGGATCCTGTGACACCAGCCCGGCCAGGATCGAGTCGTCGGTGCTGACCGCGTCGACCTGCCGCTGCTGCAAAGCGACCAGGCAGTCGGCCCACGTGACGACGCCGACGATGAGCGGCGGCGGGGTGATCTGCTGGATGCGCTCCAGGGACGTGGTGCCCTTCGCGACGCACACCCGCTTGCCCGAAAGATCAGACGACTGCGAGATGTTGGAGTCGCGCGGCGCCAGGATCCGCTGGTTGGCGATCAGGTACGCCGTCGAGAAGTTCACCTTCTCTTTGCGCTCGCAGGTGATCGTCATGGTCTTGACGACGACATCGACCTGGTTGTTCTGCAGCGCCTCGATGCGGTCGGCCGACGACAGGATCCGGTACTCGACCTGTGACGGGGTGCCGAAGATGTCGCGGGCGATCTCACCGGCGATGTCCACGTCGAAACCGGTGATCTCGCCGGTGATCGGGTCGCGGAAGCTGAACAGGTTGCTGCCGATGTCGAGCCCGACGATGAGCCTGCCGCGGGCCTTGATATTGGCCACCGCCGCTTCGGCTTCCTTCTCGGTGTCGAACGGCCGCAGGCTGGCCCGCGGATCGCAGTCGTCGTCGGCTGCGGTGGGCGGACGCGCGGATTCCGGGGGCAGTTCGTCCATCCCCGCGGGCGTCGGCGGAGCGAGCGTCACGGTGGGTCCGGGCACCACGGGGGCCGACTGCGCGCACCCCGTCAGCACCGCCAGCGTCGCGAGCAGCGCACCCACCTTCTTAACGCCCATCACCTGTTGTCTCTTCTTCGCGCAAGCGCTCATCACCTGTACTCACTAAGCCTCGGCCAGATGCCCAGCGCCACCGCGATGGCCGCAGCGACAGACAGCAGCGCTGCGCCGACCGTCGCCCCGGACAGCACCCGCCGGGCGTTGACGATGTCGTTGCGCAACTGGGTGCGGCTCTGCTCGATGCCCTTTGTGAGCGCCTCGTCGAGCTTGCCGAACGCCGGCGTCGCATCGTCCTCGCCGGTGCCGAGCGCCACCTGCGTCGCCGCCTGGTAGTTGCCGACGGCGATGTAGGCCGTGATCCGGTCGTCGGCGGCGCGCCACCGGTCCAACAAGGCCCCGGCGTCGGTCAGATCGGCCTTGTCGATCGAGTCGTCACGTTCCACGTAACGGGCCAGCTGCTGCTTCATCTCGTCGATGCGCTGGTAGAAGGACTGCTTTCGCACATCCTCGTCGCCTCGACGGATCAGTGACAAGGTCTCGTCGGCACGGGCCTGCTGCGCCGTGATCGCCAGCGTGGTCACGGTTTTCAGCGATTCGGCCGCCGTCTCCTTGGCGCTGCGGCTGTCGGTGGTCGAGATGATCAGCGCGGTGCCCACCCAGATCAGCATGATCAGCACTGCCAGTCCACCCGCAACGAAGCCGATGTTGACCCGCCGTCGGGTCCTCTTGGCCAGCCATCGGTTGGCGAACACCCCGAACAGAAGCGTCGCGGTCACGACGAGGATCACTGGCGTCGGAATCCGGGTCGACGCCGTCGTCTCGACGTCGACCCGCGCGGAAGTCTCCTCGTAGAGGCGCTGCGCGTCGGGCAGGATCTGCTGCTGCATCATCGCGGACGCTTCCGACAGGTACGACGAGCCGACCGGATTGCCCGCGCGGTTGTTGGTGCGGGCCGTCTCGACCAGACCGGTGTACACGGCGAGCCGGGCGTTGATCCGGCCCAGCAGCTGGACCAGCGGTTCCTCCGTCAGCCCGCTGGAGGCTCTGGTCACCGCCACCGAGGCGTCGGTGATGGCCTGCTCGTAGCGCTGGCGCACCGCACGCGGCTCGGCGCCCGCGATGAAGGCGGTGGCCGCGGCGGCATCGGCCACCGACAGCGTGGTGTAGAGCTGGCCGGCCGCGAACGCCAGCGGCTCGGTGTGGTTGAGCACGGTGGTCAGCGCCTGCTGGCGGTCGTTGATGGTCGTCGACGTCGCGAAAGCGCTGGCGATCACGAGCGCGGCGAGCACCATGCCGATGCTCAGGATGCGCCCGGGTGTCGTCCACAGGAACCACCAGCGCGGATGCGTCGGCGTGGTGGGTGACCGCGACGCGAGAGGTTCAGTCGAGGGGTGCGCCAACTCCACAGTCACGTCTGCGGGGACCTCATCCTGGTCTCGATTTTTAACGACGGTCGTTGAAGAACTATATAAAAGAATTCTAAGAGCAACTGGCGCGACGCGTGCGAATTCAGGTGCCACGAATTCGCCGGAGTTCCCTATCCTGAACGCGTGCGAGGCGACGGTGACGGCTGGGTGGTGTCGGCCACAGGTGCCGCCTACTGGGGACGGCACGGCGCCGCCGGCCTCCTGTTACGCGCCCCCGGGCCCGACGGATCGGCCGCGGTGCTGCTCCAGCACCGGGCGCCGTGGAGTCATCAGGGCGGAACGTGGGGACTGCCCGGCGGAGCTCGCGACAGCCACGAGACAGTCGAACAGGCCGCAGTCCGCGAGGCCCACGAAGAAGCCGGGTTGGCGGCCGATCAGCTGACGGTGCGGACCACGGTCGTCACGGCCGAGAACTCCGGGTGGACGTACACGACCGTCATCGCCGACGCCATCGAGCAACTCGACACCGTGCCCAACCGGGAGAGCGCGGAGCTGCGCTGGGTCCCCGAGGCCGAGGTCGCCGACCTGCCGCTGCACCCCGGCTTCGCCGCCAGCTGGGACCGGCTCCGCGAGGTCACGGCGTCGATCCCGCTACAGGTCAACCCGCAGGGCTGATCAAACCTCGGAGCCGAGCATTGCCGACAGCTGCTCTGCCGCGGCCTTCGGATCATCTGCCGCGGTGATCGCCCGCACCACGACCACCCGCCGCGCCCCGGCCTCGAGCACCTCGGGCAGCCGCTCGGCATCGATCCCGCCGATCGCGAACCACGGCTTGTCGGTGTTCAGCGCGGCCGCCGCCCGAACCAGGTCCAGGCCAGGCGCGGTCCGGCCCGGCTTCGTGGGCGTCGGCCAGCACGGCCCGACACAGAAGTAGTCGACGTCTTCGGCAACGGCGGCGTTGACCTGCGCGACGTCGTGTGTCGACCGGCCCACCACCCGCCTCCCGACGATTTCGCGGGCCACCGTCAGCGGCAGATCGTCCTGCCCCAGGTGCAGTACGTCGGCTTTGGCTGCCAGCGCGATGTCGGCGCGATCGTTGACCGCCATCAGCGCGCCGTGCCGGTGCGCCGCGTCGGCGAGGATCTCCAGCGCCTCGAGCTCCTGGAGCGCCTCCAGCGGTCCGAACTTCTGTTCCCCAGGCGACCCCTTGTCCCGCAGCTGGATGATGCCGACACCGCCCGACAGCGCCGCGTCGGCGAATTCGGCGAGGTCGCCGCGCTCGCGGCGGGCATCGGTGCACAGGTAGAGGCGGGGTTCAAACACACTCGAACGCTAGCGTCGCCGCCACGTAGGCTGGTAGGCGACCACACGGGAGTCCCGGGTACGGGGACTGAGAGTGAGCCGCCGGCTCTTACCGTCACACCTGATCCGGGTCATGCCGGCGAAGGGAGCGAACACATGCCCAGACTGGCCGTCATCGGTGGCGGCGTGATCGGTCTTTCCGTCGCACGCCGTGCCGCCCAGGACGGCTGGACCGTGCGCGTGCACCGCACCGCCGAACATGGCGCGTCATGGGTCGCGGGCGGGATGCTGGCTCCGCACAGCGAGGGCTGGCCCGGCGAGGAAGCCCTGCTCACCATCGGCCTGCAGTCCCTGACGCTGTGGCACGACTCCTTCCTGGTCAGCCTGCCCGCCGAAGTCGTCACCGCACGCGAGTCGCTCGTGGTGGCCGTCGACGCGGCCGATGCCGCCGACCTGAAGACGGTCGGAGCCTGGCTGTCGGCGCAGGGGCACCCGGTCGCGATGACGACGGCCGCCCGCGATGTGGAACCGCTTCTGGCGCAAGGTATCCGGCACGGTTTCGTCGCCGAGACCGAGCTGGCCGTCGACAACCGGGCCGTCGTAGGGGCCCTGGCGGCCCAGTGCGAGGACGCCGGTGTCGAGTGGGCGCCGCCCGTCGGCTCGCTGGCCGAGACCGCCGACGCGGACACCGTGGTGCTCGCCAACGGCATCGACGCGCCGGCACTGTGGCCGGGTCTGCCGGTGCGTCCGGTCAAGGGCGAGGTGCTGCGGCTGCGGTGGCGCCGCGGCTGTCTTCCGGTCCCGCAGCGCGTGGTCCGGGCCCGGGTGCGGGGACGGCAGGTATACGTGGTGCCGCGCGCCGACGGCGTCGTCGTCGGAGCGACGCAGTACGAACACGGTCGGGACACCGCGCCGAGCGTCAGCGGGGTGCGCGATCTCCTGGACGACGCAAGTGCGGTGATGCCGGGTCTCGGTGAGTACGAATTCGCCGAGGCCGCGGCGGGTCTGCGCCCGATGACACCCGACAATCTCCCGTTGGTCGGCCGGCTCGACGAGCGCACACTGGTGGCCGCCGGGCACGGACGTTCGGGATTTCTGCTCGCGCCGTGGACAGTCGAGACGATCGCGGCCGAGCTGGAAGTAGCAATGAGTGAGGTGAAGGTCGCCAGATGAAAGTCACAGTGAACGACGAGGCCGTCGAGGTGGACGACCGCACGACGGTCGCGAAGCTGCTCGAGGGCCTCGGCTTCCCCGAGAAGGGGATCGCGGTCGCGGTGGACTGGTCGGTGATCCCGCGCTCGCAGTGGGACACCGCGTTGACAGACGGAGCGAAGATCGAAGTGGTGACGGCGGTGCAGGGTGGCTGACTTCGGTACCGGCAAGCTGAGCATCGCGGGTCGCGAGTTCGGGTCGCGGCTCGTTCTGGGCACCGGTGGCGCCGCCAACCTCTCGGTGCTGGAGGCCGCTCTGGTCGCTTCGGAGACCGAGCTGACCACGGTGGCGATGCGGCGCGTCGACGCCGAGGGCGGCACCGGCGTCCTCGATCTGCTGACCCGGCTCGGCATCACCCCGCTGCCGAACACGGCGGGGTGCCGCGGCGCAGCCGAAGCCGTCATGACGGCTCAGCTGGCGCGCGAGGCACTGCAGACGAACTGGGTCAAGCTCGAGGTGATCGCCGACGAACGCACCCTGCTGCCCGACGCCGTCGAATTGGTCAGGGCCGCAGAACAACTGGTCGACGACGGATTCGTGGTGCTGCCCTACACCAATGATGATCCGGTGCTGGCGCGTCGCCTCGAGGCGACGGGTTGCGCCGCCGTCATGCCGCTGGGTTCGCCGATCGGCACCGGCCTGGGGATCTCCAACCCGCACAACATCGAGATGATCGTCGAGCAGGCCGGCGTGCCTGTCATCCTCGACGCGGGCATCGGCACCGCGAGTGACGCCGCGCTGGCTATGGAATTGGGCTGCGACGCCGTACTGCTGGCCACCGCGGTCACCCGGGCATCGGATCCGCCTGCGATGGCGGCCGCGATGTCTGCGGCAGTCCGCGCCGGCTACCTGGCCCGCCGGGCCGGCCGCATTCCCAAGAGGTTCTGGGCCCAGGCGAGCAGCCCCAGCATCTGATGAAACGCTATGTGGCGCTGGGCAGCTCGATGGCAGCCGGACCGGGGATCACGCCACGGGTGCCGGATTCGCCGCGCGCGGCGGGGCGGTCGGCACGTAACTATTCGCATCTCGTCGCGCATGAGCTCGGGCTCGACCTGGTCGATGTCACGTATTCCGGCGCGACGACGGCCCACGTGCTCGCCGAATCCCAGCGCGGGGCGCCACCTCAGGTCGACGCACTCGACGGCAGCGAGCATCTGGTCACAGTGACGATCGGCGGCAACGACGCGGGTTATGTGCCGATGCTGTTCGCGGCAGGCCTGCCCACGCCGGCGCGCTGGATCCCGTTGTTCGGCGGCCGGATCCGCGAATTGCTCGACCCGTCGGCGCGTTACGTCGCACTCGCGGAGGCCGGCACCGCCCTGGTGGACGTGGGCCGCGAGATCCGGCGCCGCGCACCGCAAGCCACCGTCCTGTTCGTCGATTATCTGCGGTTGCTGCCCGAATCCGGCGCTGTGCCTCCGTACCGCGATGCCGATCTGGCCCTCGGCAGGCACATGGCCGCGACACTGGAACAGCTCACCGCCGACGCGGCCCGGGTGACCGGTTGCGGGCTCGTGCGTGCCGGCGAAGCGAGTCGCGCACACCATGCCTGGTCGGCGGAGCCGTGGACCACCCGCTTCGGCTTCCCGATTCCGCGGCGCCCCGCGCCGTTGCATCCCAACGCCGCAGGTATGCGGGCCGTCGCCGACCTGGTGGTGGCGGCGACGTGATCGAACTCGACTCCCTGACAAAGCATTACGGGTCGACGAGAGCCGTCGACGGACTGACCTGCACCATCGAGCCCGGCGTCGTCACCGGTTTCCTGGGTCCCAACGGTGCCGGCAAGACCACCACGATGCGGATGGTCCTCGGCCTCGACCACCCCACGTCGGGCACCGCGACCATCGACGGCAAGACCTACCGTCAGTTGTCCGAACCGTTGCGCGCCGTGGGTGCGCTGCTCGACGCCCGGCAGGTCCACCCGAACCGCACGGTGCGCAACCATCTGCGCTGGATCGCCGCGACCAACCGCATCGACGAGCACCGCGTCGACACCGTGCTGGACATGGTCGGGCTCACCGCGGTCGCCGGGTCCCGGGCGGGCACGTTGTCGCTGGGCATGAGCCAGCGGCTGGGCATCGCCGGCGCGCTGATCGGCGATCCGCCCGTGCTGCTGTTCGACGAACCGGTGAACGGCCTTGACCCTGAAGGAATCCATTGGGCGCGGACGCTGATGCGGACGTTGGCGGCAGAGGGGCGCACCGTGCTGGTGTCGAGCCATCTGCTCTCGGAGATGGCCAACACCGCCGACCGGCTCGTCGTCATCGGCAAGGGGAAGCTGATCGCGTCGACGACGGTGACGGAGTTCATCGGACGCTCCGGCGGCGCCGTCGTACGCGTCCGTAGCCCGCGCCTGGGCGAGCTGTCCGCGGCGTTGACCGTGGCGGGGCTGACGGTGCAGGAAGACGATGCGGCACTGACATTGCGGAACACGACGACCGACGCGGTCGGTGACATCGCCGCGGCGCACTCCATCCCGCTGCACGAGCTCGCTGTTCAACAGGTCTCGCTCGAACAGGCCTACCTGGCCTCGACGGACGACGCCACCGAGTATCGGGGGAGGACGCAATGATCGCCGCCGGTGCGATCGTGAACGCCGAGCGCATCAAGCTGATGACGCTGCGGTCCCCGCTGTGGTCGGCGGCGGCCGTCGCGGTGCTGAGCTTCGGCCTGGCCGCGCTGCAGGCTTCCGTCGCCTACGGATACGACCGCATGACCGTGGCCTCCGCCTGTCTGGGGGTCGCCGTGTTCGGCATCCCGGTACTGATGATCGTGGCGGCGATGACCCTGACCGGGGAGTATCGCAGCGGCCTGATCGCCACCACCTTCATGGCCACCCCGCGTCGGACGTCGGTTTTGTTCGCCAAAGCTCTTGTCGCCGCGGTGTTCTCAGTGCTCTTCGCGGTGGTCATGGTGTTCGGATCGGTAATGGTGGCACGCCTGGTCGCAGAGCCGGGTGTCGGGGCGGGTCTGACGGTGGTGGCCACGGTGCGTTTCGCCGCAGCGCTGTCGCTGTACGCCGCGCTGGCTGCCGTCCTCGGGGTGGGCGTCGCGGCGCTCCTGCGGCACACCGCGGGAGCCGTCACGGTTCTGCTCTTGTGGCCGCTGCTCGTCGAGCCGTTGCTGGGCAATCTGCCCGGCCGCGGTTGGGAGATCGGCCCGTTTCTGCCGTTCGCCAACGTCTTCAGGTTCCTCGAGGTGCAGTGGCTGTTTCCCGAGTATGTGATGCACTGGGGCGCTCCGGGTTCGCTGGGCTACTTCGCCGCGGTGGTCGCCGTCATCTTCGTCGCGGCAGTTGTCACGGTGAACCGCCGCGACGCCTAGCATGGCAGCGATGACCGCACCGGACGCGATCGTGGTGGGCTCCGGCCCCAACGGACTCGCGGCCGCCGTCACCTTGGCGCAGGCCGGGCTGTCGGTCACCGTGCTGGAAGCCGACGAGGTGATCGGCGGCGGTGCGCGGACAGCCGAGCTGACCATCCCCGGCCTCAAACACGACACCTGCTCGGCGGTGCACCCCTTCGCGGTGGCCTCGCCGTTCCTGGCCCGCCTTCCGCTTCACGAGTTCGGACTGACCTGGCGGTTCACTGACATCGACCTTGTGCACCCGCTGGACGACGGCACGGCGGGCGTGCTGAAGACCTCGCTGGAGGAGACCGCGGCCGGTTTCGGTGTGGACGGGCCGCGCTGGCGGGCCGTGTTCGAACCCCTGGTGCGGTCGTTCGACACCGTGGTGTCCGACGTGCTCGGCCCGTTGATCCGCATCCCGGATCATCCGATCGCGATGTTGCGGTTGGGTATTCGTGCCGGGTTGCCCGCCGCGGTGCTGGCCCGGGCGTTCCGTACCGAGCAGGCGCGCGCGATCTTCGCAGGCTGCGCCGCGCACATCTGGCGGCCCCTCAACCGTCTCGCGTTGGCATCGGTCGGCACGGTCATGATCGCCGGCGGGCACCGGCACGGCTGGCCTGTCGCCGAGGGCGGTTCGGGCGCGATCACCGGTGCGCTGGCCGGGCTGGCCCGATCGCTGGGCGTGGTGATCGAAACCGGGGTCCGCGTCACGTCGCTGACGCAACTGCCGCCCAGCCGCATCGCGATCTTCGACACCGGACCGGCCGCCTTCGCCGACATCGCCGGTGACCGTCTGCCGCCGAGGCGGGCGAAGGCCTACCGCCGATTCCGGTACGGACCCGCCGCGTTCAAACTCGATCTCGCTGTGCAGGAGGGTATTCCGTGGCTTTCGGAGGCCGCCCGCAGGTCGGGCACCGTGCACCTCGGCGGGACCGCGGCACAGATCGGCGACTCCGAACGCGCGATCACCCGGGGCGTCATGCCGTCCCGCCCGTTCATGCTGATCGGTCAGCAGTACCTGGCCGATCCGCAGCGGTCGGTCGGTGACATCCACCCGGTATGGCTGTATGCGCATGTGCCGCACGGGTATACGGGCGACGCCACCCCCACGCTGCTGGACCAGATCGAGCGGTACGCGCCCGGGTTCCGGGACCGGATCATCGCCACCCACGTCACCACGCCGCGTGAGCTGGCGGCCCGCAACCCGAATTACGTCGGAGGCGACATCGTCGGCGGCCGCAACGATCTGCGCGGGCTTGCTGCCCGCCCGGTCCTCGCGTTGGACAACTACGCCACCGGGATCCCGGGAATGTATCTGTGCTCGGCCTCGACGCCCCCGGGCGCGGGAACGCACGGCATGTGCGGGCATCTGGCCGCCCGACGCGCGCTGACCGGTTTGGAGGAACCATGAGCGAGCCACACATCCTGACGCTGAAGCTGCCCCATCTCGACGTGGCCGCCCTGTCGTGGGGTCCGCCCGAAGGGCGGCTTGCGTTGTGCCTGCACGGTTTTCCGGACAGCGCGTGGGGTTGGCGAAAGCTGGCGCCACTGCTGGCCGAGCGCGGCTTCCGCGTCGTCGCGCCGTTCACCCGCGGGTACGCACCGACGGGACCCGCCGCCGACGGCGACTACCACATCGGCGCGCTGATGTACGACGCGCTGGCCGTACACCGGGAACTCGGGGCACCCGCCGACGCGGTGCTCATCGGGCACGACTGGGGCGCGTTCACGTCGAATGCGATCGCCGCCTATCCGGAATCGCCTTTTGCCGAACATATTTCGATCGCGGTGCCGCCCGTGGGTGCGATCAACCGCACGCGGACGTCGATCGCAGGTCAGCTGAAGATGATGCCGCGTCAGCTCCGCAACAGCTGGTACATCCTGTTCTTCCAGCTGCCGGGGCTGCCAGAGCGGCTGCTGCCCAGGGTCATCCCGAGGCTCTGGCAGGACTGGGGCCCATCGGGATATGACACCGACACCGAACTCGAGGACGCGCTGGCCGCACTGCCGAGTCCCGCCCATCGTCGCGCGGCGGTCGGCTACTACCGCGCGATGGTCCGCCCGTCGCGCCCCGCGCCGCGCTACGCGGACCTCCACAAGTGGTGCTTCGAACTGCCGCAGGTGCCGATCCTGCACCTGCAGGGCGAGCAGGACGGCGCGATGCAGGCCGCGTATTCCGACCGGATCATCGACGTGCTCGCGCCGGGCAGCCGGGTGGTGCCGATTCCGTCGGCCGGACACTTCCTCCAGATCGAACGACCGCAGGTCGCCGCCGACGCGATTCTGGAGTACCTCGGTGCCCGTGAGCGGCCGCGCTAACGTGGTGGGCGTGACCCGCAGAAGACTCGTCGCCGTGCTGGCCGCCGCTTCGCTGGTGATCGGCGGCTGTGGTCGCGAACCGGGTCCGGTGCCCGCGCCGGAGCCGCACCCCGACCCGACGGCCGCCACCGAGTTCGCCGACGGTCTGGCGAAGTCGGTCACCGGGGAAGCCATGATGGCGCACCTGACGAAGCTGCAGGAGATCGCCGACGCCAACGGTGGCAACCGTGCCCTCGGGGAGCCCGGCTACGACGCCAGCATCGACTATGTCGCCGATGCATTGCGGGACAAGGGATTCGACGTCGACACCCCTGAGTTCGAGGTCAAGATTCCATGGGCGGACGAACCGTCGCTGACCGTTTCGGGACGCAAGGTCGACGCCAAACCGATGCAGTACACCATCGGTACTCCCGACGGCGGGGTGTCCGGCCCGATCGCCGTCGCCCGGTCCGAGGACACCCCGGGTTGCACAGCGGGCGACTACGACGGCCTTCCGGTCGACAGCGCGGTCGTGCTCGTCGACCGCGGGTCGTGCCCGTTCGGTCAGAAGCAGGCGGTGGCGGCCGAGCGTGGCGCGGTTGCTCTGATCGTGGTGAACAACCAAGAGGGTGCCGAGATGTCCGGAGGCACCCTCGGCGACAACACCGACGTCAAGATCCCCGTCGTCAGCATCTCCAAGGCCTCGGGCGAACAACTGCGCGGCCAGTCGGGCGCTCCTGCGACGCTCAGTCTCAACGCGGGAGTGCGCATCGAACAGACCCGCAACATCATCGCTCAGACGAAGACCGGCTCCACCCAGGACGTCGTCATGGTCGGGGCGCACCTGGACAGCGTCGCCGAAGGCCCCGGCATCAACGACAACGGATCGGGTGTGGCGGCGGTGCTGGAAACCGCTCTGCAACTGGGCAGCTCGCCGGAGGTGGCCAATGCGGTGCGCTTCGGGTTCTGGGGGGCCGAGGAAACCGGTCTGCTGGGATCCAACGACTACGTCCGATCGCTGGACGTCGACGCGTTGCGGGACATCGCGCTCTACCTGAACTTCGACATGCTCGGTTCCCCCAACCCGGGGTACTTCACCTATGACGGAGACCAGTCCGAAGCTCCGGACCCCCGGCGCCCGGTGCCCCGGGTGCCCGAGGGTTCGGCAGGTATCGAGCGGACGCTGATGGGATATCTCGACAGGGCGGGCAAGCCGGGCCAGGACACCTCGTTCGACGGAAGATCCGACTACGATGGCTTCACGCAGGCGGGAGTCCCTGCGGGAGGGTTGTTCTCGGGAGCGGAGGAGAAGATGTCCGCTGAACAAGCCGACCTGTGGGGTGGGGAAGCCGACCAGCCGTTCGACCCGAACTATCACAAGGCCTCCGACACCCTCGACCACATCGACGAACCAGCGCTGCAGATCCACGGAAGCGGCGTCGCGTACGCGGTCGCGCTGTACGCGCAGGATCAGCGTGGCCGCAACGGGATTCCGCTGCGGGAAGACCGCACCCGCCACCAGCTCACCACGCCGTGAGCGCCCGCACGTTGGCCGCTGCGCTCGTCGCGGTGTGCGCCCTGGTCGTATCGTGCTCGCAGAACACCCCTGCTCCCGCCGCCGGGGAGGCGGGGCCGGGCCTGGCCGACAAGGTCACCATCGACGGTGTCTACGCACACCTGGTGAAGCTTCAGGAGATCGCCGACGCCAACGACGGAAACCGGGCCGACGGCTCGCCCGGCTATCAGGCCAGCGTGGACTATGTCGCACAGCTGCTGCGGGACAAAGGTTTCGACGTCGAGACACCGGAGTTCGAACGGCTCTCCGGTTCCCAGGGTGGGAGGCCGGTACTGACCGTCGCCGGCCGCACCTTCCGGGTGGAGCAGGCGTCGCTGATGATCACGACACCGCCGGGCGGGATCAAGGCCGTCACGTTGCGCCCGCGCCGGCCCGCCGGATGCACGGCAGCCGACTACGGAGACATGGCGATGGACAAGGCCATCGCCATCGTCGACGATACGGGCTGCTCGATCGTCGACAAGCAACGCGTCGCCGTCGGTGAGGGTGCCGTCGGAATGCTCGTGGTCAGTCAGGCCACGCCGTCGAGGCCGGTGGGTGCTCCGCCGACGCTGTTCTCGCCGGGCTACTACAACGACCTGAAGGTGCCCGTCGGCATCATCGACCCGACGGCGGACGCCGCGCTGCGCCGCACCGAAGCACCCGTCACGCTGGTGCTCGACAACAAACCAATCATGACGAAGTCGCGAAACGTCATTGCGCAGACCAAGACCGGTGACCCCAAGAACGTCGTCGTCGTCGGTGCCCACCTCGACAGCGTGCAGTCGGGTGCGGGGATCAACGACAACGGCTCCGGCGTGGCCACGGTGCTGGAGACCGCGCTGCAACTCGGCGGCGAGCCGCAGACCACGAACGCGGTGCGTTTCGCGTTCTGGGGCGCCGAGGAAGTGTCGATGGACGGCTCCAAGAAATATCTGCGTTCGCTGAGCGAGGACCAGCTCGACGACATCGCGCTCTACCTCAACTTCGACATGCTCGGCTCACCCAACGCGGGCTTCTTCACCGACGACGGAGACCAGTCGACGCAGACGGGAACGGTGGTGCCGGCACCCGAAGGCTCCGCCGGGATCGAGCGGTTGCTGGCGGGGCGCCTCAGCATGGTCGGCGTGCGGCCGGCCGACATCCCGTTGCAGCGCACCACCGACTACGGACCGTTTCTGGCGGCGGGCATCCCGGTCGGCGGTCTGACGACGGGGTCCTCACAACGCAAAACCGATGTGCAGGCCAGGCTTTGGGGCGGCAAGGCGGGGGAGCCGTTCGACCCGAACTATCACACGCGCCGGGACAACATCGACAATATCGACCGGGACGCCCTCGGCATCATGGCATCGTCGGCGGCCTTCGCGATCGGTACCTACGCGGAGTCGATCGACGGCGTCAACGGGGTGCCTGCACGTGATCAGCGGGACCGGCGAACGCCTTAGTTCCACCCGTCCTGAAGCCCAGCAGTCGCATGCCGTGGTAGATGACGAGCGCGGCGATGGATCCGAGCGCAATGCCGGTGAACGTGAGACTTCCTGCGCTCCAAGTGAAGTCGGCGATGCCGATGATCAGCGGGATCGCGGCCGTCATCTGGTTGATGGGTTTGCCGAAGTCGACGTGGTTGGTGAGCCAGATCCGCACCCCCAGGATGCCGACCAGGCCGTAGAGCACGACCGTCGCGCCGCCCAGCACGCCGCCCGGGATGGCCGCGATCGCCGCACCGACCTTGGGGCACAACGACAGAACGAGAGCCACCGCCGCGGCGATCCAGTACGGCGCGGTCGAGTACACGCGCGTCGCCGCCATCACGCCGATGTTCTCCGCGTACGTCGTCGTCGCCGAACCGCCGCCGAATCCGGCCAGCGTCGTCGCGACCCCGTCGGCGGCCAGCGCACGACCCATCAGCGGATCCACATCGGTGCGCGTCATCTGGCCGACGGACTTGACGTGCCCGATGTTCTCGGCGATCAACGCGATGACCGCGGGCAAGAACAGCGGTAGCACCGACAGCGAGAACGTCGGCGTCTGGAATTCGGGCAGCCCGATCCACGGCGCCGCGGCAATTCCCGAGGTGTCGACATCGCCGAGGATCAGCGCCAGCACATAGCCCGCGACGACGGCGAGGAAAATCGCGAGCCGCCCGATCATGCCGCGGAAGAACGCGAGCACGGCGACCATCAGGACCAGCGTCACGATGCCGAGCACCGGGCCCGTCTCGAAGTTCTGCTTCGCGACGGGCGCCAGATTGAAACCGATCAGCGCGACGATGGCGCCCGTCACGACCGGCGGCAGCGTCACGTCGATCCAGTGGGTGCCGACGAAATGCACGACGCCGCCCACAATGATGAGCAGCACGCCGACCGCGATGATGCCGCCGAGCGCACTGCCGGTGCCCGCCGACGCGGTGGCTGCGGTGATCGGCGCGATCACCGAGAAGCTCGACCCCAGATAGCTGGGCAGCCGGTTACCCGTGATCAGCAGGAACAGGATGGTGCCGACACCGGAGAACAGCAGCGTGGTGGCCGGGGGAAAGCCCGTGAGCACCGGAACCAGGAAGGTGGCGCCGAACATCGCGACGACGTGCTGGGCGCCCAGGCCTACCGTGCGTGACCAGCTCAACCGCTCGTCGGGTGCGACGACGAAGCCCGGCTCGGCCTTCGATTCAACAAGCTTCCAGGTGAACGCCATTGCCCGACTACACACCATGACGCTGAATGCCGCTAGTCCAGAACGCGATCACACCGAGCGCCACCACGGCGGCGCCGGCGATCACCGAGGACGGCGGCAGCGTGAAAGCCAGTGTGAGACAACCGATCAGGCCGACTGCCGGAACAATGCGGCAGCCCAACGTCCAAGCGGACGCGTTGGCGATCGCGTAGTACAGCAGCACCCCGAACGACGAGAACCCGATCGCGCCGCGCACGTCCACGACCGCGGCGACGACCGCCACCACGACACCGACGGCGAGCTCGGCGTGGTGCGGCGTCGCGTGGCGCGGATGCACGGCGGCCAGCGTGCGCGGCAGGTAGCCGTCGCGTGCCATCGCCAGCGTGGTGCGGGACACCCCGAGCAGCAGCGCCAGCAGGGCGCCCAGCGCCGCGACGGCCGCGCCGACGCTGACGAAGGGACTCAGCCCCGGGAACCCCGCCGCGCGCACGGCGTCCGACAACGGCGCGGTGGCCGCGGCCAGACCCGCGCTGCCCAGTTGCGCCAGCACCGTCACCGCGACCGCCGCGTACACGACCAGCGCGATGGCGAGCGCCAGAGCGACGGCCCGGGGGATCGTCCTCGCCGGATCGCGGACCTCCTCGCCGAGCGTGGCGATGCGCGCGTACCCGGCGAACGCGAAGAACAGCAGGCCCGCCGCCTGCAGGACCCCGTACACCGTCACGTCGTCGCCCAGCGCGAGCCTGGACACCTCAGCGCCCCCCGAACCGAGGATCACGACCACGACGACTGCCAGCAGCGCGAGCACCAGCGCGACGATGACGCGCGTCAGCGCCGCCGACCGTTGCACACCGGCGTAGCCGACGGCCGTCAGTGCGACCACGGCTCCGACCGCCACCGCGTTGGCATGCGCCGGCCACACATAGAAACCGACGGTCAGGGCCATCGCCGCACACGACGCGGACTTCCCGACGACGAAACTCCACCCGGCCGCATGGCCCCAGAACGGTCCGAGCCGCTCGCGACCGTAGACGTACGTGCCGCCGGACTGCGGATTCCGCGCAGCCAGCCGGGCCGACGACATCGCATTGCAGACCGCGACGAGGGCGGCGACGGCCAGCCCGATGAGCATCCCGGTGCCCGCGGCGCCCGCGGCGGGTGCCAGCGCGACGAAGATTCCCGCCCCGATCATGGACCCGAGGCCGAGTGTGACGGTGTCGAACAATCCGAGACGACGACGTAACACCGACTCGTCGGGCAGGCCCACCGCGCCACGATATCGTGGGTCGGTGGCGCATTCCGCCGGTGATGACCGCATCCGACGTCGGCCGAAGGACCGAAAGGCACAGATCGCGCGCGCCTCGGCCGAGGCGTTCAGTGAGCTGGGGTATCACGGCGTCAGCATGGAGATGATCGCGTCGCGGGTCGGGATCTCCGCGGCGGCGCTCTACCGCCACTACTCCAGCAAGTACGAGCTGTTCCGCGATGCGGTGCTCGCGCTCGGGCAGCAGCTCGTCGACGCCACGGCCGACATCGACGGTGACGAACCGCAGGTGGTGATCGACCACCTGGTAGCCGCGCTCGCCGACATCGCGCTGGCCAACCGTAACTCGGGCGGGCTGTACCGCTGGGAAGGCCGGTACCTGCTTGGCGACGACCAGGCGGCGCTTCTCGACCAGCTCCGCACCGTGCACGGCCGCATCCACCGGCCGCTGATGGAGCTGCGGCCCGATCTGACCGCCCGGCAGCGCTCGACACTGTCGACGGCGGTGCTGTCCATCCTCGGCAGCATCGTCGACCACCGCGCGAAACTGCCCGCGGCGCAGGTGCACCGGGTGCTCGCGCAGTTGTCGACCGCGGTGCTCGCCGCCGAGCTGCCCGATGACCCGCCCGAGCACCCCGCCGATGCGGAGCCGGCGCGGCCGGCCGTCGAATCCTCGAAATACGAAGCGCTGCTGACCGAATCGATGCGGCTGTTCTACCTCAACGGGTACCGGGACACCAGCATGGAGGAGATCGCGACGGCTGTCGGCATGCCGACTTCGGGGATCTACAAGTACTTCTCGGGCAAGAGCGACATCCTGGCTGCGATCTTCCGGCGCGCCTCCGATCGGGTATCGGCCGAACTGGCAGGCATCGTCGCGACGGTGCCCGACCCCGAGGAGGCGTTGGCCGCCGTTCTCGACGCCTACGTGGCGCGGTCGTTCGACCAGCCCGAGATGGACTGTGTGTACTACTGCGAGCGGCTCAACATGTCGCCCGCCGATCAGCGCATCGTCCGCGACGTGCAGCGCTCGACGGTCGAGTCGTGGGTCGACCTGGTGGTCGCGGTGCGGCCGGAGTGGAGCCCCGGGGAAGCGCGGTTCGCCGTCCACGCCGCGATGGCCCTGGTCATCGACCTCGGTCGACTGGTGCAGTACGCCACCACCGAGGAGGCCAGACAGACCGTGCAGCGGTTGGTCGAGGTGACGCTGCTGGGCGGCTACCGGTTGCGGGCGACGCTTCCCGCCATGTAGAGCAGGTACAGGACGAGTCCGACGAGCGCGAACTTGCGCGTCTTGGGCGATGCGATGCCCAGGCCGACGGCGGTCTCGATCGCTCCGTCGATGTAGACGTGCTGGCGCGTGTTGGTCGGGAAGGCCGACTTGGTGACACCCTCGTAGACCTGCGGGACGACGAAGTGGGACAGGCCGGTTCCGGCGAGGGCGAGACCGGCAACCGTGGCGGCACGCGAGTTTTCGTTGGGCACAGCCGGATCCTAGACGATGGTGTAGTCGCTGATCGGGAAGGCCGTGGCTTCACGGATCGCGTTCTTGGTCGACATGGGTCGCAGCAGCGTCGGTTCGCCCGCCGGGTTGTAGTAGTAGGAGCGTGCGGTCGCGCAGCTGCCGTTGATGAACAGCGAGTCGCCGAGCAGCTCCGTCATGCGGTCCAGGTACTTGGTGTTGGCTTCCTCGGTGATCTCGAAAGTGGTTGCGCCGCGGCGCTTCACCTCGCCGAACAGGCGATCCATGTGCCGCATCTGGTATTCCATCGTGTTGAAGAAGTTCAGCCCGAGGAAGGCGTAGGGGCTAGCCAGCGACAGGTAGTTCGGGAAGTACGGCATCGACACACCCTGGTAGGCCTGGAACCTGGTCTCGCGCCACCACTTTCCGAGGTTGCGGCCCTCGCGGCCGATGACCTCGATGGCGGGGAAGTTGGCTTCCCAGAGGTCGAATCCGGTGGCGAGCACCAGCGTGTCGATCGTGTTCTTCACGCCGTCATTGCCGACGATGCCGTCGGATTCGATCCGAGCGATGCCGTTGTCCTGAAGGTGGACATGCGGTTTGGTGAAAGCGCGGTAATAGCCGTTCGAGAACGTCGGGCGCTTGCAGCCAAAGTCGTAGTCCGGAGTGAGACGGTCGCGCAACTGCTTGTCGCGGATCGTCGCGAAGCGGTGCATCTTGGCCAGATCGCTGGCCCCGATGTTGAAACGGCCGCGGGTCTGCCGGTTGTGCAGGACCGCCACCGACACCATCAGCTCGTAGATGGTGTCCGTGACCGCGCGAATTATGCGCTGTGTCAACGGAATCCGGGCGAACAGCCGCTTGGCGCGCTCGGAGAACCGGAAATCGACCTTGGGGACCACCCAGATCGGCGTGCGCTGATAGACGGTCAGGTCGGCGACCTTCTTCGCGAGCTCCGGGATGAGCTGCACGGCCGTCGCGCCGGTGCCGATGATGGCGACCTTCTCGCCGGTAGGGTCGTAGGAGTCGTCCCAGGCGGTGGTGTGGACGACGCGTCCCTCGAACTCGGTGATGCCGGGAATGTCGGGCATGTGCGGCTGCGACAGGAATCCCGTCGCGGTCAGCAGGTACCGAGCCTCGAGCGTCGTGCCGTCGGCGAGCCCGACCCGCCAGACTTTGGCGTCCTCATCCCAGCGCGCCCCGTCGACGGTCACGTTGAACCGGATGTGGCGGCGCACGTCGTACTTGTCGGCGACGTCGTCGGCGTACTGCTTGATCTCGTTGCCGGTGGAGAACAGCCGCGACCAGTTCGGGTTCGGCTCGAAGAAGTACGAATACGTGGTGGTCGGGACGTCGACCGCCAACCCTGGATAGTGGTTGACGTACCACGTGCCGCCGAGGTCGTCCTCGCGGTCGAGGATCACGAACTTCTCGATGCCCATCCGCTTGAGCTGGATGGCGGCGCCGATTCCTGCAAACCCGGCCCCCACGATGACCGCGTCGAAATGCTCCGAAGCCATGCGAGAACGGTACCCCAGGTACCGGGAAGTCTTAGCCGCGGATGGAGCCGGTGCGCGGCGGGTCGAGGGTCGCGATGCAGGTCACGACGCGGTCGCCGTTGGCCCAGGTCTCGGCGGTGGGATAGAGGACGTAGAGCTGCACCGACTCGTCCAGCATCGACTGCGGCGAGTAACTGGCCAGTTCGGGACTGCATTTCTCGTGGTAGGCCTCCACCTCGGCTTGGCCCGGGAAGTCGCCGTCGGGCATCGTCAGAACGGCGAACACCTCGCCGGCGTGAGATTCCTCGCAGCTGATCGTCTTCACGGTCAGCACCCGCTCTCCGTCGGGGATCTCGGCGAGGCAGTCACCGACCTTGACGTCGGTCGCTGTGACGCGGTCGCTGCCCACGGCGACGACGATGAAGATCAGCAGGCCGATGATCCAGACCACCGACAGCGCAATGCCCGCGATCGCCATGCCACGGCCGCTCTGGTAGTCCTTGGCCTTGATCAGGCCGATCACACCGCAGACGAGGCTGATCAGGACGCCACCGATGACGCCGAAGATCAGCGAGACGATCGCCCACCAGTTGGTCCGCTTCGCCGGCGCGAACTGGGGTTGCCCGTACGAGTCCTGGTAGGGCTGCGGAGGTGGCGGAGGATAGGCGGGCTGGCCATAGGCGGGCTGGTTGTACGCCGGCTGCCCATAGGGCTGCTGACCGTACGGCGGCGGGGGCGGCGGAGACGGCGGCCCGGGAGGCGGCGGAGGTACGGTCACGCAGCGACGATAGCTCAGCGCAGCTGCCGAAGCGCCGCATCGACCGCGAGCGCCGGTACGTCGAGTTTCTTGGATCCGAGGTCGTGACGCGCGCCGGTCACCTCGACGATCTCGGTGGCTGCGCCGACGAGGGCGGCCGCCGGCCGGATTTCGTCGAGCGTGCCGAATGGATCCGCGGTGCCGTGGGTGAACACGGTGGGCACCGTGATGCACGGAAGATGCTCGGTGCGGGCGCGTTCGGGCTTGCCGGGTGGATGCAGCGGATAGGAGAACAGCGTCAGGACGTCGAGCTCCAGGCCGTCTGCAACGGCCATCGACGTCATCCGGCCGCCGTAGGAATGTCCGCCGGCGATGACGGGACCGTCGGCGAGGGTGCGCACGGCGGCGACGGCCTCGACGATGCCGGCCATGTCGGTGGCCGACGACCCGGACGGCGGGCCCTTGGGGCGGCGGCGTCGGTAGGGCAGGTTGTAGCGGACCGCGAGCCAGCCGCGGCGCGCCCACTCGTCGCAGAGGGCCTTCAACATCGGCGATTCTCGGCTGCCGCCCGCGCCGTGGGTCAGGGCGACAACGCCTGCGGGGGTGCCGTCGGGTTCGTGCGCGACGCCGGCGATCTCCTCAAGGGTCATGTGCTCAATCTGAACAGAGCATTGACCGGCCCGTGGCCGTGACCCAGCGGATAGGCGGCGCGCAGGCATTCGGTCACCCAGGACTTGCCGAACGCGACGGCGTCGGGAACCGGGTAGCCGTGGGCCAGCGCGCAGGCTGTGGCGGCGGCCAGGGTGTCGCCCGCGCCGTGGTCGTGGCCGGTGTCGATGCGGGTGGTGTCGAACTCGTGGAAGTCCGTGCCGTCGAAGAGCAGGTCGGGACTGGTCGACGACGATCGCAGATGACCGCCCTTGACCAAGGCCCACTGCGGGCCGAGCCCGTGCAGCTTTCTGGCGGCCTCACGCTGAGTCTGCTCGTCGACGACGTCGACCCCGACGAGCAGTCGCACTTCGTCGAGGTTGGGTGTGACGAGGGTGGCCAGTGGGAAAAGCTTGTCGCGCAGCGCATCCAGGGCGCTGGGGTGCAGCAGGGGATCGCCGTGCATGGAGGCGCAGACCGGGTCGACGACGAGGGGGGTGTCGGTGAGGCCCTGGGTCACCCAGGTGTCGGCGATCGTCTCGATGATTGCCGACGAGGCAAGCATGCCGGTCTTGGCGGCCTGCAGGCCGATGTCGGAGGCGACGGCTTCGATCTGGCCGGCGACGATGTCGCGTGGCATCTCGTGAAAGCCTTTGACGCCCACCGAGTTCTGCACGGTGACGGCGGTGACGGCGACGAGTCCGTGCAGGCCGAGCATCGCAAAGGTGCGCATGTCGGCCTGGATTCCGGCACCCCCGCCGGAGTCCGACCCGGCGATCGTCATGACGCGCAGCGGTGGCTCACCAGGAGGGGTCAGTGGCAGAAAGGTCATGTCGTCACCATCGGTAGCTGGATCTTGCCCGCCATTGCTTCCTGCACATCGTGGCTGATCCGCATCGAACAGAACTTCGGGCCGCACATCGAACAGAAGTGGGCGGACTTGGCGGGTTCGGCGGGCAGGGTCTCGTCGTGGAACTCTCGAGCAGTGTCGGGGTCCAGCGACAGGTGAAACTGGTCTTCCCACCGAAACTCGAAGCGTGCCTTGGAAAGTGCGTCATCTCGGAGCTGAGCGCCGGGATGGCCCTTGGCAAGGTCGGCGGCGTGGGCGGCGATCTTGTAGGCGATCACTCCGTCCTTGACGTCCTTGCGGTTGGGCAGCCCGAGATGTTCCTTCGGGGTGACGTAGCAGAGCATCGCGGTGCCGGCCTGGGCGATGATCGCGGCGCCGATCGCCGAGGTGATGTGGTCGTAGGCGGGCGCGATGTCGGTGGCCAGCGGGCCCAGTGTGTAGAAGGGAGCTTCCTCGCAGAGTTCCTCTTCGAGCCGGACGTTCTCGACGATCTTGTGCATCGGCACGTGGCCTGGACCCTCGATCATCACCTGTACGCCATGGGATTTGGCGACCGAGGTGAGCTCACCGAGAGTGCGCAGTTCGGCGAACTGGGCGGCGTCGTTGGCATCGGCGATCGAGCCGGGGCGCAGGCCGTCACCGAGGGAGAACGTGACATCGTAGCGGGCGAGGATTTCGCACAGCTCGTCGAAGTTGGTGTACAGGAACGATTCTCGGCTGTGGGCCAGGCACCAGGCGGCCATGATCGAGCCGCCGCGGCTCACGATCCCCGTCACCCGGTTCACGGTCAGCGGGATGTGATCGATCAGCACGCCGGCGTGCACCGTCATGTAGTCGACGCCCTGTTCGCACTGCTCGATAATGGTGTCGCGGTAGGCATCCCACGTGAGTTTCACCGGGTCGCCGTTGACCTTCTCCAGGGCTTGATACAGCGGCACCGTCCCTACCGGGACCGGTGAGTTACGCAGGATCCACTCGCGAGTCTGGTGGATGTCGCGGCCGGTGGACAGATCCATGATGGTGTCGGCGCCCCAGCGCGTCGCCCACACCATCTTGTCGACCTCCTCGGCGATCGACGAGCTGACAGCCGAATTGCCGATATTGGCATTGACTTTCACTGCGAAGGCTTTGCCGATGACCATCGGCTCGGCTTCCGGGTGGTTGTGGTTGGCGGGGATCACCGCACGACCCCGGGCGACTTCGTCGCGCACCAGTTCAGCTGCGACACCTTCGCGTTCGGCGATGAAGGACATCTCGGCGGTGATCTCACCGGTGCGGGCCCGCTGCAACTGGGTGCCGCGGTCGCGCGTGACGGAACGGCGGGGCAGGCCCGCCTCGAGGTCGATGACGGCATCGTGGTCGGTGTACGGCCCCGAGGTGTCGTAGAGGTCCAGGTGCTCGCCGTTGCTGAGTTGGACGCGGCGGAACGGTACGCCATTGCGGTAGATCTTCGTGCTGCCCGCGATTGGACCCGTCGATACGTCATGCATCATGCGTTTCTCCCTACGCCGGCATTACCCGGTCAGGTTCGTACGGTCGACGGGCCTACCCGTCCTCTCAGCGCGCTTGGTGCGCGCTCCCGCGTGTTGACGTTTGTCACGCTAGCAGGTCTCGAATTGCCCACGGAAGATTTGTATAGCTAATATATGTTCTTTGTGGGCGAGGTGAGCAGACGATGACGACAGAGATCCAGACCGATGCCGCTGCGGTGGAGACCACGCGGCGCCGACGTCGTATCGACGCCGACCACCCGCACTACAAGTGGATCGTCCTGTCGAACACGACACTGGGCACGCTGCTCGCGACGGTGAACGCGTCGATCGTGCTCATCTCGCTTCCCGCCATCTTCCGCGGCATCGGGCTGAACCCGCTGGCTCCGTCGAACATCAGCTACCTGCTGTGGATGCTGATGGGCTATCTCGTGGTGACGGCCGTGTTGGTCGTGCCGTTCGGGCGCCTCGGCGACATGTTCGGCCGGGTGCGGATCTACAACATCGGCTTCGCGGTGTTCACCTTCGCGGCGATCGCCCTGTCCTTCGACCCGTTCCACCTCGACGGCGGCGCCATCTGGCTGATCGCGTGGCGGGTGGTCCAGGGGGTCGGCGGAGCGATGCTGATGGCGTCGTCGTCGGCGATCCTCACCGATGCGTTCCCGGCCAACCAGCGGGGTATGGCGCTGGGCGTCAACATGGTCGCCGCGGTGGCAGGCTCGTTCCTGGGCCTGCTCATCGGTGGCGTCCTGTCCGAGTGGCATTGGCAGGCGATCTTCTGGGTCGGGGTGCCGATCGGGCTGGCGGGAACCATCTGGAGTCTGCGCTCGCTGCTCGAGATCGGTGTGCGGACACCGGGCAAGCTCGACTGGGCCGGCACGCTGACCTTCGGCATCGGGCTCACTGTCCTGTTGATCGGCATCACCTACGGCATTCAGCCCTACGGGGAGTCGACGACCGGCTGGGCCAACCCGTGGGTCCTCGGATCGATCGCGGCGGGCCTGCTGCTGCTCGTGGTCTTCTGCTTCGTCGAACTGCGGGTGGCACAGCCGATGGTGAATATCAGGCTGTTCCGCTCGGCATCGTTCGGTATGGGCAACATCGCCGGCCTGATGTCGTCGATGGGCCGCGGCGGCCTGCAGTTCATGCTGATCATCTGGTTGCAGGGCATCTGGCTTCCGTTGCGCGGCTACGACTTCGAATCGACTCCGCTGTGGGCGGCGATCTACATGCTGCCGATCACCGTGGGCTTCCTGATCGCCGGGCCGATCGCGGGATGGCTGTCCGACCGGTACGGGGCGCGGCCTCTGACTGTCGGCGGTATGGGCTTGATGGCGGCGTCGTTCATCGCGTTGGTGATGATCCCGGTGGACTTCGACTATTGGGTGTTCGCGCTGCTGATCTTCCTCAACGGCGTGGGTGGCGGCATCTTCACCGCACCCAACACTGCGGCCATCATGTCGAGTGTCCCGGCGGCTGAGCGCGGCGCCGCGTCCGGTGTGCGCGCGACGTTCTTCAACGCAGGCTCGTCGCTGTCGATCGGCATCTTCTTCTCTCTGATGATCATCGGGCTGGCAAATACGCTGCCAGGCACGTTGAGCAGCGGCCTTCAGGCGCAAGGGGTTTCGTCCGACGTCG
Organism: Mycobacterium sp. 236(2023); assembly: GCF_029623955.1. GTDB lineage: Bacteria > Actinomycetota > Actinomycetes > Mycobacteriales > Mycobacteriaceae > Mycobacterium. The sequence goes on from NZ_JARSBP010000001.1 coordinate 439,025, forward strand.
CGCAGCAGGTGGCCGACCTGCCGCCGGTCGGCAGTCTGTTCGCCGCGTTCCTCGGCTATAACCCGATCGCCGAACTCTTGGAGCCCTATCACGCTCTCCAGCAGCCCGGCGTCAACGCAGAGGTACTCACCGGCCAGACGTTCTTCCCGCACTTGATCATCGAGCCCTTCCATTCGGGGTTGGTCGTGGTGTTCGTCGCCGCGGCCGTCATGATGGTGATCGGACTGATCGCCTCCCTGTTCAATCCGGGCCGCTACGCCGAGGACGTGGAGCAGAGTCAGAACAGCGCCCCTCGGAGGTAGAAGTCCTCCAGCTTCCTGGTGATGATCGAACCCACGGGAAGTTGGGCGGCTATCTCCAGATTGTCGTCGGCAACGTCCTCGGCCCATGCGACCGGCCACCCTCCATCACCGAGGCTGGTCTCGAAGGCGAGAATCACGTCTTCTCTGTTCATTTCGGTTTCGACGACCATCGCGGTGGTGGTGGCCCGATGCGACGCCGCCCCGGCGAAACCGCGCCCGCACCCGCAAGGCCCCTCCGGGTTGCGCAGGTCGCGGTCGCACGGTTCCTGGATCCACACCAACTCCCGCTCGACGCAGAAGTGGTAGTCGCCGGGGTGCGTCCCCTGCGTATGGCCGGTGGCCACAAGGATTTTCACAATTTCTCCTAGAAGGGTGGTGGGTCGTCGGGGTCGACGGTGGACGCAGTGGGCAGTGGCGTTGCCGACTGCGGTTCGAGGGCACGTTCGATGTGGTTGAGCCGGCGCTCGGTGGCGATATAGGCGGCACGGTTTTCGGCCCGGGTCTGTTGGCGGGCGGGCATCCTGGGATGCCGGCCCTGCCGGGTCGGTGACAACGGTTGGCTGGTTCTCGGTGGCGGCGCGGGCGGCGTCGTGATGTTCCAGTCCGGGAAGAGCAGGGTGCTCAACGGCTTGGTGGTGTAGGTCAATCCGGCGGGCGTCGTGACGGTGACCGTGCCGTCAGGCTGCTGTCGATCCTTCCAGCCCGGCACGAACGTCTTCACCAAATGGTGCAGGCGGCAATAGCTTTTGGCGTTAGACGGGTGTGTGGCTCCGGTGGGCCACGGCACGGTGTGGTCGATATCGGTATGTACGGCGGGCTTGTTGCAGCCCGGGAACCGACAGGTCAGGTCGCGCGCATGAACGAACCGCTGCAATGCGGCGGACGCCCGGTACTGCGGTTCGGCGGTGAGAGTGGTCGGGTCGATGACCCGAATTCGGGTGCCGCGGATGATCAGTTCGGCCAGCAGCGGGGCCGGCACGATTGCACCCTTGAAGCTCGGGATGAGCGCTGCCTTGAACCGCGGCGGGGGAGTGGGGTGCTCTGGCGCCGGCTCGGGCTCGCTAACGAGCTCTGCCGATGGTGTCGATTCCAGCTCGGCTGCGGCAGGCTCGACATCCGCGCCGCCTGCCGCTGAAGGCTCCGGCCGGGGCGTGGACGTCGGCCTGTTCCGTGGCTTCGGTGCACGTTCAGGATCCTCGCCGTGGCACTCGGGATCGGGATCGGCGTACAGGGAATCTTGTTCCGCGATCACGTGAATCACGATCGAGGAGGCGTGACCGTCGTCGACTTTGGCTTTGCAGTCCGCATCGGGGCACTGGCACGCCAGAAAGAAGGACCCCTTCCCGAATGCTGCACCGACCGCATCGGCACGTCGTTGATCCATCGTCCGAGGGTCCTGCCGGCACGGGCCGCCGATCATGGCGACGAGCCGTTGGTGCATCAGCGCCGCATCGACCACGCTGACGCGGCCGTGCACGCTGACGGTGCCGCCGGCGGCGTCTTCCCGATCTCCGATAGCGAAGTAGCGGCCGCGCATCGCGGTTCGGGTGCGCCGCACTGCGTCCGGGTCATGACGGTCGACCCACACGTCGATCGCCTTCTCCAAGCCGTGCTGCGAGAGCTTTCCCCACGCCGGGGCCCGCTCGGCAATCTCAGTGTCAATGGCAGGCAAGGCCGACTTGGTGACGAGGAACGTGCGCCACGCGATGGTGGTGATCATTGCGCTGGTGATCTGCCCGTCGAGAAACCGTGCTCCGACCTTCGGTAGCCGATCCCTCAGGGTGACTGCCAGATCCAGCAGCCCTACCGCTTTGCCGTGAGTCACGGTCAGCGCGCACGACACCACAGAGGCGGCGGCGTCGGTATCGTCGATGGCGTCCCGTTCGCGGAGTTCACCGGAGTGCGCTCGGCGCTGCAACTCCGCGATCGCAGCCAGCTTGCGCGCCTCCGCCGCGGCGGACGCGGCGGCCCACCCACTGATCGCCTCGGCCAAGGCCGCGTCGCTGGCTGCTGCCAGCGCGGCGGGCTCGGGAAGCAATCTATCGCACATGTGTTCGAGTCTAGGTGTGGACACCGACGAGCGTCATCGGTGACAACTGCGTCCTGGGGATAGATTTCGATATCGCGCAAATCTGTGGATAACTCCGGAGATAAAGTCGTCAGCAAGGGGGTGCCGATGCTGACGATCGCGCGGCGGACAGCCGGTCTGTGGTGGCGGACCTGGCCATGGCTGGTGGCCATCTACCTCGTCGGCTGGATCATCCGGTACTGGGTGCTCCAGCTCGCGATCGCGATCGGGATCGACCACGGCAGCATGTGGGGAAGTCTGGTGCTCGCCGTCGTGCCGATGGCCCGACTTCTCACCTACCTCGCGATGTTTCTCGTGATCCGCTCGGCGACAACGGGTCTGCAACATGTCGACACCGCTCCGGCCGTGCCCCGCGGCCCTGTCGACATCACGCTGACGGCTGTCATGCCCTTCCTGGTCATCTACACCGCGTGGAAGCTCGTCGTCGAGGACTATTACGTCTACTACTCCACCGTCAGCATCACGACGGTCTACGAAGGCACTCAGGATCAGGTGTCGGCAGTCGTGAACAACATCATCGGCCCCTCCGTCTGGGTCGTCATTGCCATCGCCTTCACCTTGCGGCAGTTGATCACTCGATTCCGCGAACAACTGCCCCGGTGGACGATGGTGCTCGGCGTCTACTTCGAGATCGTGTGGCTCTTCCTGACGATCCAGGCGTCCTTCGCCGTGCTGTTCGGCACGCCGGAGTGGATTGCGCAGCGCCGGATCGTGGTGTGGTGGAGTGACACTCGGGAGGAACTCTTCTCCCACCTCTCCGGGCTGGGCCTGTGGTGGGATCTCGTCAGCGGTGTGCTCGGGCTGCTGCTGCCTGCCGCGGGTCTGGCGCTGGCCTGGATCGCCATCGCCAGCGCCGTGTACGGAACACCATTCGAGCCGACCTGGCAGGGTGGCCGACAGACGTTTCTGGGACACCGGGGAGACGCTGCCGCAGCCCGGGCGATCGCCCGGGGGCGTCGCACCGTCGCGCCGCGCTGGCAGCGCGTCCCATCCGGCATCCAAACGCGCGTGATCGAGTTCCTGCGAGGCCAATTGGGCCGGTTCGCGTCGCTGGCGGACGCGTCACGGCTGATTCTTCACGGCGGACTGGTGCCCATCTCGTTTTTCATCCTGGCCTACACCGTGCTGGTGCTGGCGGCCCCCAGCGGTGCCTATTTCGACCCGACCGTCACCGACGGCTGGCTCTTCCGTGGTGTCGCTCTGGTACTCGGGCCGCACGAGTGGCAGTGGTGGCAGGCCTACGACGACACGATCCGCGTGGTCATCGGCGCACTCGTCGAACCGATCCGGATCTGCCTGGTCGCGGCGACGTTCTGGTACTGCGTCGATCAGGTCCGCTCACACCACGAAACCTCAGCTCGTCTGGAACCGCAGCACGACCGGTGACTCGTCGAAAGTCTCGTAGACAGGCGCATTCTCGGGCGGCTCGTCCGTCGGCGGCGCGTCGCCCGGTTGCAGCAAGACGTCCACCGACGTGATCACCGCATCCTGGGGGACGTACATCGCCACGAGCAGCGGACCGTCCTCGTCGCAGAAGGTCGAGAGGTTCTCGTCGATGCTGAAACGGACCACCTGGGTCGTGGTCGCCGCCATCGTCCACCGACGCGGGCCATCGACCATCGACGTCAGACAGAATCGGAACCCCTCAGGAAGCCCACTGGGGGCACCGTCACGTTCGCGGTCGATGACATACGCCAGGAGTCTGCTGTTCTCCGGCGGATCCTCGGGGATCAGGGGCGGATAATCCAGCGGTGGGATCGTCACTTCGGACATGCGCCACTGCGCGCCATTGACATCGGCGTAATCGCCCAGTGCGACAGTCTGTTCCGGACGTTGCGGTGCGGTCTTGCGTGACCAGGCCGGGTATGTCACAGAGGCGGAGATCGCCGCCACGGCCACCACGATCACCAGAAAAGCCCAGCGGTTACGTCGAAGCCACGCCGTCATCCCTCGGCCACCTCGGTCAGGTCGACCGTCGCCTCGGCGTCGGCCGGCACCTCCAGCGGAACCGAGACTTGCGAATCCAGCGGCGCGACTTGAGGATTACCGTAGGTGTCCACCGCCTTGTTGTAGGCCAGCAGCTCCGCCTGCCTCGGGAGGGTGGGAATTTCGAAGGCCACGACGCTGTGATCGGGTAGACCCGGCGCAACCCGGGTCGGGAACCCGTCGAGCGGGGCCTCGAACGTGCGTCCGTCGGCAAGCAGCTTGAATGCCGGTGACTCGACCGACAGCAACGACTCGTACGTCAGGCCGATCACCAGCCACGCGCCGCTGGTTGACATCACCACGGGGACACCGTCATTGGAGAACGTGATCTCGCGCGCCAATCGGACCTCGTGCACCGTCACCGCCAGGTTGCGGCCCTCGACACGCTCCCCGACCACACCGTCCACCGCGATCGGGGCCCAGGATTGCAGTTTGGTCGGCAGGTTCGCCCACAGCCACGCCGTCAGCGCCAGCATGGCCACGGCGAGGGCGATACGGAGCGCAGGCGCAGCAATCTTCACTCGTACACCGCCGGCGTCAGTGTCAGGCTTCCGTAGCCGTCCTTGTCCCCGCCCCAACTCTCCACGATCCGAAACGTGGAGATGAACTCCGACATCTGCGGCATCCGCATGCTGATCTCCGGGCGGTCAGCCAGATCCGCTGCGGGCACCGCCCAGATCAACCGGAACTCGTTGGTGAAGCCGGGTTCGAGCGCGGGCATCGGCTGTCCGTCGCGGAGCCGCACCGCACCCTTGAACGATGCCGGTATACCGTGAATGCTGATCACGTCCTGGGTCTTCTCGAATTCGCCGCCCTTACAGTCGCTTTCGGTGCCGATCACCGGGAACGCGTTGGGCAGCGCGACAGAGCGATCGGTGACGCTCTCTATCGTCACATCGACGACGAGGTACCGGCAGGCCTGATCCAGGTCTCGCATCCCGGGAACCGAGGCGCGGACCTCCGCGGAATGGGGCGTGATGCGTAGGGGGCCGTCATCGTATGTCTGCCCGAGTGAAACCGGCGTGACGCGCTCGACAGCGTCGAGGCCGCCGAAGGCGGCGGTGGTGACGAGGACCACGACAACGCCAATCCAGGTGAGCCGATTCAGGGACAACTGGGCCCACACGGATTTCGGCGGAGGCGGCGTCGTCATGGCTAAGTCCCCGTGGCCAGATCGACGACGACCGGAGCGTGGTCGCTGGGGGAGCCGACTCGCGCTTTGCCCGTCTTTCGCTCGTCGCGAGCGATCTCGGCGTGCGTGACGCGGGACGCCAGCGCGGCGGAGCCGAGGATGAAGTCGATGCGCATCCCGCGATTCTTCGGGAACCGCAGCTGGGTGTAATCCCAATAAGTGAAGGTTCCGGGACCCGGCGTGAAAGGCCGTACCACGTCGGTGAATCCGGCGTCGACGACAGCGTTGAAGGCTGCGCGTTCGGGTTCGGTGACGTGGGTGCTCTCCTGAAACAGGGAGATGTCCCAGACGTCGTCGTCGATCGGGGCGATATTCCAGTCCCCGACGAGGGCGATCGGAGCCGACGGGTCGGCGGAAACCCATGATGCGGCGGTGTTTCGAAGCGCAGCAAGCCATTCCAGCTTGTAGGCATAGTGCGCGGAACCGACCGTGCGGCCATTGGGAATGTACAGACTCCACACCCGGACCCCACCGCACGTCGCTCCCAACGCACGCGCTTCGGCGGCCCCCGCCACGGCGGGTTTGTCACTCCACGAGGGCTGGCCGGCGAAGCCCACCTCGACATCGTCGATGCCGACCCGGGACGCGATCGCCACCCCGTTCCACTGGCTGAAGCCGCAGTGCACCACGTCATAACCCAGCGCCGCGAACGGCATCGTCGGGAACTGGTCGTCGGAGCACTTCGTCTCCTGCATCGCCAGAACGTCCACATCCGCACGTTCCAGCCAGTCCGTCACGCGGTCCACCCGGGCGCGGATGGAGTTGACGTTCCAGGTCGCCAGGCGCATGGCTTCAGAGTAGGTCTTCGGCCCGGACATAGCGTGAGCGATGGTGAACCTCGAACCCCATCGACTCATATAGCGCACGGGCAGCCGTGTTCTCGGCGACAACCTGGACGTAGGCGCGCGTCGCACCTCGTCCGTAAGCCCACGTCAACAGCCCCGCACACAGTTTCCGGGCGAGGCCCCGCCGGCGCGCGCTCTCCGTCACGTGCACGGCGGACAATCCGGCCCATCGGGTGCCGTCGGGGGCTTGAGTCACGGCAACACGCCCGACGGCGGCATCGGCCAACTGTCCGAACCCGACCTCACCGTCGACCACGGCCGTCAGGACGTCGACCGGAACCTCGCGTTCGTACAGCGCGAGCCACATCGGGTCGGGGGCCGGTGCCACCGGAACCTCCACCGAAGGCTCCACATCCGTTGCCATGATCAGGTTTTCGGCATCAAACGCCACACCGTCCGGCAGGCGCATCAGCCGGTCGGGAACCGACACCAACGCTTCCAGCCCGCGCGCGGAATACCAGTCGAGCACCCTCGCGACTTCGGCGAACGATGAATACCGCACCGGGACAGCGGAATTCGCCCTCCTCGTGATGCCACGCCCGGCGCGCAGGAACCAGCCGTTCACCCATTCGTGCTCGACGCCGGGCCACGCCAGCGCGGCGGCGTGCTCGACATTGCGGATCTCACCGGTACGCACCGGCATCTCCGGCACGACACGGACTGCCAGCACGTCCTCGCGCGCCACGGCGACCACGTCGCCCCGCCGGGTGCGGATCCGCACCACCGGATCGGTCTCCACGACATGGCCGACCACGTCGGTCATCGGACGCGCCTCGTCGGCCGGCAGCCGGTAACGCAGGCTGACACGCGTCCCGACCTCAGGCAGCTCGGACACGACTAGTGGCCGAACGGATCGGGATCCTCGCCGGGCATCCAGGACAGGCCGGGCACACCCCAGCCGTGGCTCTTGACCGTCTTCTTGGCGCTGCGCGCATTGCGACCGATCAGCCGGTCGAGGTACAGGAAACCGTCGAGATGTCCGGTCTCGTGCTGCAGCATCCGGGCGAACAGGTCGTTGCCCTCAAGGGTGATCGGCGTCCCGTCGGCGTCCAACCCCGTCACACGCGCCCAGTCGGCGCGACCCGTCGGGAACGACTCGCCGGGCACCGACAGGCAGCCCTCGTCGTCGTCATCGGGATCCGGCATCGTCTCGGGCACCTCGGAGGTCTCCAGCACCGGATTGACGACAACGCCGCGCCTGCGCACGGTCTTCTTACGCGCGTCGGCGCAGTCGTAGACAAAGACCCGCTTGTTGACGCCGATCTGGTTGGCAGCCAGCCCAACCCCGTTGGCGGCGTCCATCGTGTCGTAGAGATCGGTGATGAGATCCGCCAGATCAGCGGGCAACGAACCGTCGTCCCCGACGGGGATCGGCTCGGTGGCGGTGTGCAGGACGGGATCTCCCACGATGCGGATCGGTCGTACGGCCATGCCGGGAAGCTTAGGCGGCGCTGCCCACGCCCTTGTTTTGGCCGCCGACTCGCGGCGATTGATGACCACGCGCGTGATCCAACCGTGATTGAATACTCGCCGAAACCACATCTATGTCATTTCGATTTCTCAGAAGGGTCCAAGTAGCGATATGGACGGCGCCATCGCACGGGCTGAGCGTTCTGGGGACGACACCGAGCCCACCGACGGTCTGACCCGTCGCGAGCACGACATCTTGGCCTTCGAGCGGCAGTGGTGGAAATACGCGGGCTCCAAGGAAGACGCCATCAAAGAGCTCTTCTCGATGTCGGCGACGCGCTACTACCAGGTGCTCAACGCACTGGTGGACCGGCCCGAAGCGCTCGCGGCCGATCCGATGCTGGTGAAGCGTCTGCGCCGGCTGCGTGCCAGCAGGCAGAAGGCCCGCGCAGCCCGACGCCTCGGCTTCGACGTCACTTAAGGCAACCGGGCCCGCGATACAGTAGGCGCCGATGAACCAGCGAGAACCCTCGGGACTGCCCCTCCGTGCCATCGTCATGGTGCTGCTGTTCCTCGGCGTCGTGTTCCTGCTCGTCGGATTCCAAGCCCTCAGCAGTTCCGACGACGAACAGTCCTCGGCCACCTCGACGACCGTCACCACGACGACCACCACCTCGACGACACCCGAGGCGCCGCCCAGGCCGCCGGTGCGCGTGTTCAACATCTCCACCACCGAAGGCGCCGCCGAGACGATCGCCACCAGGTTGCGTGACGACAAATGGGACGTCACCGAAACCGGCAACCTCGAGATCCCCGACGTGACCGTGACGACGGTGTACTTCGGCGAGACCGAAGGGGAACAGCAGGCCGCCGAAGAGGTGGGCCGATTGCTCGAAGCACCGGTTGCGCCGCGGGTGCCGCAACTCATAGAGCAGCCGCCGGGAGTGGTCGTACTCGTCACCGGCTAGGCTCTTGCTCATGCTCAGGTCCGTCGCTGCCGCCACATTGTTTGCAGTGCCCGCACTTGCGTTGAGTGCGTGTACTCCTCCGGGAGATGTGCCATCGGATACACCCGGCACCACACCCCCGGTGTGGACCGGATCGCCGTCACCGTCGGCAGGACCCGACGAGCACGGTTCGGGGCACAGCGAGGAGACCAGTGGGGGCGGCCAGACGCTGACCGCCGAGCTGAACCTCGCCAACGGCAGCACGGTCGCCAACGCGGAGATCGTCTTCTCCGACGGCTACGCCACCATCACCGTCGAGACCACCGCCGCCGGCGAGCTGGCTCCGGGATTCCACGGCCTGCACATCCATTCGGTCGGCAAGTGCGAACCGAACTCCGTCGCGCCCACCGGCGGCGCGCCCGCCAACTTCAACTCCGCGGGTGGGCACTTCCAGGTCTCCGGTCACAGCGGCCACCCGGCCAGCGGCGACCTGTCCTCACTGCAGGTGCGCGAGGACGGCTCCGCGAAGCTGGTGACCACCACCGACGCCTTCACCGCCGCGGATCTGATGAACGGCGGCGGGACCGCGATCGTCATCCACGAGAAGGCCGACAACTTCGCCAACATCCCCCCGGAGCGCTACCAGCAGGTCGACGGTGCTCCGCCACCGGATCAGACCACCCTGGCGACCGGCGACGCCGGAGCACGGGTGGCCTGCGGTGTCATCACTGGGTCCTGATCCACGGGCAGATAGCCGGATCGATTTCGCCGGGTCGGTTCGGCCGACCCTCGGTGTCGAGTGGGAGTTCGCCCTCGTCGACGCCGATACCCGCGACCTGAGCAACGAAGCCGCGTCGGTCATCGCCGAGATCGGCGAGAACCCGCGCGTCCACAAGGAACTGCTGCGCAACACCGTCGAGGTTGTGACTGGTATCTGCGAGAACTCGGGTGAGGCGATGGACGACCTCGCCGCCACATTGCGGCCGGTGCGGGACATCGTGCGCGAGCGCGGCATGGAGTTGTTCTGCGCGGGCACCCACCCGTTCGCGGACTGGTCGGCCCAACAGCTCACCGATGCCCCGCGCTACGCGGAGCTGATCAAGCGGACGCAGTGGTGGGGACGCCAGATGACGATCTGGGGCGTGCACGTGCACGTCGGAGTGTCGTCGGCGCACAAGGTGATGCCCATCATCACCTCACTGCTGCACCAGTATCCGCACCTGCTGGCGCTGTCGGCGTCATCGCCCTTCTGGGACGGTGAGGACACCGGCTATGCCAGCAACCGGGCCATGATGTTCCAGCAGCTTCCGACGGCCGGTCTGCCGTTCCACTTCCAGGAATGGCGCGAATGGGAAGGCTTCGTCAGCGACCAGAAGAAGACCGGCATCATCGACCACATGAACGAGATCCGCTGGGACATAAGGCCTTCGCCGCATCTCGGAACCATCGAGGTCAGGATCTTCGACGGCGTGTCCAACCTGCACGAGCTCTCGGCGCTCGTCGCGCTGACCCACTGCCTCATCGTCGACCTGGACCGCCGGATCGACGCCGGTGAATCACTGCCGGTGATGCCGCCGTGGCATGTGCAGGAGAACAAATGGCGCGCAGCGCGTTACGGGATGGACGCCATCATCATTCTCGACGCCGACAGCAATGAGCGGTTGGTCACCGAGGACCTCGACGACCTCCTTGAGCGGCTACAACCCGTCGCGAAGCGGTTGAAGTGTGTCGACGAGCTCGCCCGGATCCCGGACATCGTCCGTGACGGTGCGTCTTATCAGCGTCAGCGCCGGGTCGCCGAGGAACACGACGGGGATCTGCGGGCCGTGGTCGATGCCCTGGTCGGCGAGTTGGAGCTCTGAGGATGCCGACCGTGCCGATGTTCCCGCTTGAGGTGGCGATGCTGCCCGGCGAGGAACTGCCACTGCGGATCTTCGAGCCGAGATACTCGGCGCTGGTACAGGATTGCCTGGCCACCGAGGACCCGGTGTTCGGCGTCGTCCTCATCGAAGCCGGCCGTGAAGTCGGTGGTGGCGATTCGCGCAGTGACGTCGGTGTACTGGCCCGGATCGTCGAACACGCCGACATGGGGTCCGGTAGATACAGGCTGAAATGCGTTCTGGGGGAGCGGATCCGGATCCTCGAATGGTTGCCCGACAACCCGTACCCGCGGGCCGTGATCGAGGTGTGGCCCGACGAACCTGGCGAGGCCGTCGATGTGTCTGCCATCCGCGACATCGAGGACCGGATGGTGGGCCTGTTCGAGAGGATCGCGACAGCGCGCGGGGCTCAGGTCAACGCCCGCGACATCGTCTCGGGTGCCGATGAGTCGGGTGAAGCGTCGAAGTGGTTGTACGCGTTGACGGCTCGGCTGCCGATGGGGCAGGCGGACCGATACTCGATTCTGGCGGCGCCGTCCGCCGCAGCCCGCGTGGCGGCACTGTCCGAGGCAGTCGACACCGTCATCGCGATGGTGGAGTTCCAGCTCTCGGAGTAATCATTCCGGTGCGAACTGCCCGTTGCGGAGGCGGTCCAGCGCGCGGCCGTCGGTGAGTTCGTCGCGATTCTCGGGGTGCTTCCAGTAGTGGCGCACCATCCAATACAGGGCTGGGCCGCTGTCGCCGTAGCGGTCGGCGTTGCTGACGACGATCGGCTTGGAATCGTTGGTAAGCAGGACGATTGGGTTTCTCGTCTTCTTGTCCGTCGTATCGGTGATGTCGACCAGTTCATCCCACTTCACGGTACGTACCCCAAAAATATCGGCGTGCTGGACACCGTCGGGACCAATTCGTATCTGGCCGGGTTCGCGAGTGCGGACCATGCCGATCAAGCTGATTGCCGAAATCACCAACAGCGCACCCATGAGGTACCGGGTCACAGTGCCGCCGAGCAGCTCTCGAACTTCTTCCTTCCCAGTATGTGCGATGTACAGCGAAGTGCTGAGGGTCGCACTCGCAAGGCCGAGCCCATAGGTGACCAATATCAGCGGATTCACGCGAACGATCGTTCCATGAGAACCACATTCGGCGAATCGCCGTGTTGAGAGATGTACGGTTATGACCAGGGCCGCCAAGAAGAATCCACATGCCGTCGCGAGGCCGCCCATAATGATCGAGCCAACTAGCGAACCTTGTTGAAACGACCCAATTGCTTTCGTGAGACAGTAGCCGATCGCTATCACGAAGACGGCGACGCCGAACCACGTCGCCTTCGGGAGACTCTCGCTCCAGTTTGGTGGCGGCTGGACGCTTTCTAGTTCCCGCAAAGCACCTCTCCGACCTTGGTTCCTGCTTCTTTCATCAGCTCACCCACGGCTACCGAACCGATAATCGCTAATCCCGCCGTCGTGCCCGGAAATGGTATCGGTGCTCCTAACGCGGCTCCGCCCGCTCCACCAAGTGCATTACCTGTCAGCCCGAAAGTGCCTGCGAAGACTGAAACGCACTTGTCGGCGGGGGTCGATGCTCTGAGGAAGTCGTACATCGCCGACATGGTGCCGAGTGCCGCGCCACCGTACTTTGCACCCGCCCCTATTTTCTCAACGTTATCCATGGAAAGCATCGGGATCCTGCCGCCATCTGCGATATGCGCCTCGAGACCGGTGAGTACGTCGCCGACTCGGTCCGGCACCGTCGTCAACAGTGGGCTATTCGGTGGAATTACGACTTGTCGGTTGCCGGGCAGATTGATGTGTCCGGTCGCAACACCTTCTGGTGTGCGGTCAACGACATACTGAGTGCCGTCGGCCCAGTTCATGATCGTCTTCTCGTAGCCACCCAGAGTCCGGGTGGACGTCGTCCAGGAAATGAGTTCGCCGTTGGCGTCGAAGTGTTCTTCCTCGACCATGTCCGGGACACCCCGGTCGTGGTCGGGCTCGTACTCGGTGATCCGCATCTTGCTGCCGTCCTGCATGATCAGCGTCTTTTCGAAGTGGCCGTCCTTGTTGTAGCCCGATTGTGTCTCGCGCACGGTCGTTGCCATCTCCTCGCCACGAATAGTCGCCTGCTGCAACAGGCCAGCTGGATGTCGGGGGCTCGGAACATCATCGGGCGGGCGTGGAGCGTTCGTCGGCATCATGCCCGGCAGACCGGCTGTTGCAGGCGGGGTGAATCCGAACGGTTTCGCAGCAGCCATCAGACTGTCGGCGGTCGAGTCGTCGGCGTCACCGACGGCCACCAGGAGATCGTTGATCGCAGTCTGTTCACTCACAACGAGTTTCATCAGCTCGTCGATCTGACCGGCGGTCTGCGCACCCGGGTCGATCAGCACAACCCAGCCTTCGGAGACGTTGAGGGGCCCAGCGTCGATCTCGTCAGCCTTGTCCAGCAGAGCTTTTCGGGTGGAGCCGATTATCTCGGCCGCGTTGTCCAACGCATCACCGATCGCGGAGGTGTAATCGCTGAAGCTCTTGGTCGACTGGTGGGCGCGGTCGAACATTCCTGTCGCGGCGTCATGGGCAGCTCCAGACCACGCCCGCGTCTCCGGCATCTCCTGCACCGAAGTGCTGAGCCGCCCCACTGACCGCTCGACTGACTGTCCCGCAGTCTTCACCGCCGGACCGGTGAACGTGAGGGCGTCGGGATTCCAGCTTTCGAGGCGAGAGCGAGACGGCAGCACGAGTCAGAAGATGCCCTTGAAGTTCCCGGCCAGGGCGTCGTCCGTCACCTCGTAGGAATCGCCGGTACCCCGAACAGCGGTGCCCATTTTCGCGACGTTGTCGGCGATCGCCTTCGCCTGCTCGCCGACGTGGGTACCGACAAGCCGCGCGGCCCACTGCGTCGTGGATCCGGGGAGCCCGTCGGCGGCTGCAGACACGGTGGTGCCGACGTTGGCCTCGGCGATCGACGCCGACGTGGTGTCCACCTGACCTGCGAACGCCCGCAAAAGGTCCGGATTGACCATCAATGACATAAAACTCGACGTTACCGGGGCTTGAGCAGGTGTCAGGACACAAACTTCAAGCGGGGGATCCGCACACAGATTGAGTCAGAGTTTGCGACCGGCGACGAACACGCTGTCCCCGGTGGCCGGTGCACGGTGGTACCGGGTGATCAGCTCTGCGGCCGGAGTCGTCTTGACCTCCCAATGCCGTTCACACAGCCAGCACGACACGTCCACCGGAGCGTGCGGCTGAGACTCCACCGCGATACGGCTGCCGCGCGCACTGTAGAGCTCCACCTTCTCGAGCAGATGGTTCATCGATTGAGCGTCAAGGTCATTGACCAGACCCTCGCTCGCCCAAGCCGTCGGTTCGGTGTAGTCGAAACCCACCGCCGTCAACGCCTTCGGCCAGTCTTCGCGAGCCTCTTCCAGGGCGACCGGGACGCGCCTCGCGGACGGAGTCACACCGGACTTCTCGATGACCTGCTGTTTGAACTCCAGCACGTGCGGCTCGTCTACCTCGTAGATAACGGTGTCGTCGAGCCAGGGCAGCCGCCACGCCCGGGTATCGAGTCCGGGGGCGAGGATCACGACCTGCGAGACACCGGCAGAACTCGCGGCGACAAAGAACTCGTCGAACCACTTCGTGCGCGCGGCGGCATAGTGCTGTTGCTCTGCCGACTCCTCCGTCGTCGACCCGGAGCCGACGGGCCCCGCCGCGTCGACGAGAAGCTGCGCGTAGGGATCGGTGAACAACGGAAACCGGGACAGACTCTCCTTGGCGCGGGACATGGCAGTGCCCAACGCCGTACGCATTACACCGGCATCTGCCTCACTCCGGTCACCGTCCAGTACCGTCATCGCTCTGGGATGCCCGTTCAGCGGCGAAATCATGCATCTCGTCAGTGGTCACCAGGTCGTCGCGCATGTTCTGTTCGCGGTAGGCGAGCTGGCCGACGCGGTTCGCAATCACCGGCGCAGTGATCACCGTGAACAGGCCGGTCAGAATCAGCATGCCGACGTCGACATGCCCGCTCAGCCGAACCGCCGCACCCGCCAACACCAGCAGCAGGCCCAACACCTGGGGCTTAGTTGCGGCGTGCATACGCGACAACGTGTCCGGGAAGCGCACCACGCCGATCGCCGCGGTGAGCGCCAGCGCCGACCCGCCGAGGATCAGAACGCTGGCGACGATGTCGGAGATGGTCATCTGAGTCCTCTGCTCTTCGCGCGAGCGCTCATCGCTGAGACCTCTTCGCCGGAGGGTCGGCGACGTCCGGCACACGGAATCTCGCAACGCTCACCGACCCCACGAAGGTGATCAGCGCCAGCGCCGTGAGGCTGTAGGTGACCGTCGTGTCGAGGCTGAACGCCGCCCACGCGCCGATCGCGCACATCGTCACCGCGACGAGCGTGTCGAGGGCCACCAGCCGGTCGAGCGTCGTCGGCCCGAGCAGCATGCGAAACATGGTGGCCACGGCCGCAAGCGACAGCATCACGCCCGCAGCAATCCACACCGTCATCATGACTGCGCCTCCTTATCCACCGACGGCGCCCAGTCCTCGTTGCGCTCGAAGGAGGCGACCAGCATCTTCTGAAGCTTGTCCACCTGGTGGTAGAAGCGGTTGACCGTGCGTTCCGATCCCACGTCGAGAACGTGGACGTAGATCATCCGCCGGGTCTGGTCGATCTCCAGGACGATGTTGCCAGGCGTCAGGTTCATGATGTTGACCGCCAGCGCCAGCACCAGATCGGACTTGATGTCCAGATGTGCGCGTAGCACCGCCGTCAGCGGCGGGGGACCCGGTTTGAGCGCGAGCGCGGCCACCTGCACCGAGGACACGACAAGCCAGTAGGCGACAGTCAGCACGAGTCGCAGCACCGACAACGGGTGGAACCGGCCCTCAACAGGGACCGCGGGCAGCGGTAGGAGCACCGTGATGACCAGGGCGACCGCCAGTCCGGACAGCACGTTGGCCGCAGAGATATTGCCCCACAACAGGACCCACACCAGGACCAGCCACAGGACGATCCAGATCCGGAGCGCGTTCCTCCTCATCGCGTCCCTCCCAGGACCGCCTCGATGTACTGCCCCCGGTCCATCACCTCGACAGCGGCGCGGTCGCTGTAGGCGAAGATCGGACCCGCGAAAACAGTCAGCAGCAGGCCGACGACGATCAGAGCGCCCGTGGGAACCAGCATGCCGACGGGCATCCGGCCCACGTCATCCCGGTCGATCAGCTCGATGTCCATGTCGTCCTGGGTGTTGTCCAGCAGCGCGCTGGGGGCCGGGCCCGAGAGATGACCTTCCGGCGCGTCCTTGCGCGACCGCCAGAACGCCTTTGTCCACACCCGCGCAACGACGTAGAGCGTCAGCAGGCTCGTCACCACGCCGCCGGCCACCAGGATCCACGCGAGCACCGACCCCGACTCGGCGCCCGCCTCCAACAGGGCGACCTTGCCGATGAATCCCGAAAACGGCGGAATACCACCGAGGTTCAGCGCGGGCACGACGAACACGAAAGCCAGCAGCGGGCTCGCCATCGCCAACCCGCCGAGCCGTTCCAGAGTCGACGCACCGGCCTGTCGCTCGATGAGGCCCACGACCAGGAACAGGGTCGTCTGCACCAGAATGTGGTGCGCCACATAGTAGATCGCCCCGGACATGCCCAGCTGGTTGGACAGCGCGATCCCGAACACCATGTAGCCGATATGGCTCACGAGGGTGAACGACAGCAGTCGCTTGATGTCGCTCTGGGCGATGGCGCCCAGTATGCCGATGATCATCGTCAGCACGCCGGCCACCAACAGCACCGCGTCCATCCCGCCGCCGGGGAACAGCAGCGAGTGGGCGCGGATGATCGCGTAGACACCGACTTTGGTGAGCAATCCGGCGAACACCGCGGTGACAGGTGCGGGCGCCGTGGGGTAGGAGTCGGGCAGCCAGGCCGACAGCGGAAAGACCGCGGCTTTGATCCCGAAAGCGACGAGCAGCACGGCGAACAACGCCATCCGGGTGCCTGACGGCACGTCGTCGAGGCGGACCGCGATCTCGGCGAGGTTCAGAGTCCCGGTAGTGGCGTACACGAGTGCGATGCCGAACAGGAACACCAGCGACGACACCATCGACACCATCACGTACGAGATGCCTGCCCGCACCCGTTCCTTGCTCGCCCCGATGGTCAGCAGCACGAAGCTCGCGCTGAGCAGCACCTCGAAACCGACGAACAGGTTGAACAGGTCACCGGCCAGGAACGCCATGAACACGCCCGCGGACAGCACGAGGTATGTCGGCAGGAAGATCGACACGGGCTGGCGCTCGTCACCATCGCGGATGCCCTGCCCGATGGCGTAGAACACGACGGCAAGCAACACGATCGACGAGACGACGAGCATCAGCGCCGACAGCCGGTCCACGACGAGCGTGACGCCGAGCGGGCCCATCCCCGGTTCAGTCGGTCCCCAGCCGCCGACCTGCAGGGCAATCGTCCCGTCCCGGTCGGCCAGGTACAGCAGCAAGCACGAGACGACGACGGCCGCCGACAGTGCGGGCACGGCGATGAAGCGCTGCAGGCGTGGCCGGCGGCCGGCGAACAGCGTCATCGCCGCGGCCAGCATCGGGATGAGTACCGGCAGTGGCGTCAGGACGGAAGCCAGATGAGGTGCGATCATCGCGACCCCTCGTGGCCGGGGAGCGCGTCGAGTTCGTCGGGCAGATCGGTGTCGCGTGACGAATCCGGGATGAGTCGCTCGTCGACGTCGTCGTTCTCCTTGCCCGACAGCTGTGAGACGCGGGTGTCCTCAGGGTCATTGCTGACCTCTTCAATCGTGTTGATCCGGAAGGAGCGATACGTCAGTGCCAGCACGAATGCCGCCACCCCCATCGTGATCACGATCGCGGTCAGAATCATGGCCTGCGCCAGCGGATCCGCGGTGGCCGCCTCGGTTCCGCTGGTTCGTCCGCGCACCGGCGGGTTCCCGGACGAACCGCCGGTGTTGAGGATCAGCAGATTGATCGCATTGCCGATCAGCAACAGACCCAACAGCATTCGGGTGAGGCTGCGCTCGAGGAGCAGGTACACGCCGGCGCTGGTCAACACTCCGATGAGAATGAGCGGGATGAGATAGGTGGTCATTGCGGCCTCGCCGTCCGATGGGGTCTGCTGCGCGGCTGCTCGCTCATCTCCACGTCGATGCGGGCCCCCAAGCTACGAAGGACGTCGAGGACAAGCCCGACCACGATCAAGTACACCCCCAGGTCGAAGAACAGGGCGGTGACGAACTTGATGGTCCCGAGAACCGGGACGTCGAATTCGATGACCGCCGAGGACAGCACCGGGGCGCCGAGAAGCAACGACGCGGCCGCGGTACCGGCTGCCAGCGTCAACCCAGTGCCGAGAATCTTGCCCGCGTCGAGCGGGAGCGTCTCGCCGAGTTCGTAGCGCCCACCTGCGAGGTAGCGCAGTACCAGCGCCAGGCCCGCCATCAGGCCGCCCGCGAAACCGCCGCCCGGAACGTTGTGGCCGGCGAAGAAGAAGTACGCCGACAGCACCATCATGACCGGGAAGATCAGCCGGGTCGCGACTTCGAGGACCAGTGAGCGGTGCTGCGGGTCGCGCAGCTCGCTGCCGCGCAACCACGTGATCTCGCCGACGGCGGGACTGGTGTTGGCAGACGTCGGCAGCTTCCCGATGTCGGGTTGCCCGACATCGGAAACCCTTGGCGCGGCACCGAAGCGCCGACTGCGGAAGACCATCGACGCAACTCCCGTGGCGGCCACGAGGAGGACGGAGACTTCGCCCATGGTGTCCCAGGCCCGGATGTCGACCAGCAAGACGTTGACGGTGTTGGACCCGTGCCCGATCGCGTACGCGGCTTCGGGCAGCAGCTCCGCGATGGGACGGCCCGTGCGTGCTGCCATCGCGAAGGCGGCGAGAGTGGCCACGGTCGCGCCGACGGCGACGGCGAGCGCGGCGCGCGGGAGACGGAAGCGGGTGGTTTCGGCGCGGCTGCTCTCCGCGGGCAGGGTGCGGAGCACCAGGACGAAGGCGACCAGCGTCAGAGTCTCGACGAGGAACTGCGTCAGCGCGAGATCAGGCGCGCCGTGAAACGCGAAGATCGCGCCGCACCCGTAGCCGGTGACACCGACCATCAACACCGCTGCCAGACGGTTGCGCAGGACGACGGCGGCGAGGGCGGCGGCGACCATCAGCAGGCTGACCACCACCTGGGGAGGCGAATCCCACAACTCGAACTCGGGTCTGTCACGCGCACCCAGCATCAGGACACCGAGCGGCAGCAGCACCAGGGTGATCAAGATGAACGACTGTGTCTGAGGCAGCGAGCCGCGCTGCGTCACCGCCGTCAACCGGACCGACAGCACGTCGGCGCCACGAATCACCGCGTCGTAGATCCGGTCGGCGTTGCCCAGCGGAACGAAGTCCGCACGGGCGCGACGGAGGCGCTTGCGCCCGAAGTACACAGCGATGCCCGTGGCCAACACCATCACCGACAGCAGCAGCGGAAGGTTGACTCCATGCCACAGCGCCAGGTGGTACTCACCGGCATAGCCACGGGGATCGGGCACCGAGTCGCTGTAGGCGGACAGCACATTGTCGAGCGGCTTGGGCCACAGACCGAACACCAGCCCCGCCGCGGCGAGGATCGCAGGCGCGATCAGGAAGGCCGGCTCCGGACGGTGCATCTCCTCGACACGGGTGCTCGGGTGCGGCAGGCCCTTACGGCCGAACGCGCCGAACACGAACCGCAGGCTGTACACCGTCGTCAACACCGAACCGGCCACGATGCCGGCGAGGACGAACGGTGACGCGCCCCCCAGATACGGGCTGTGCAACACCGTCTCGAAGTCGGCCTCCTTGGCGATGAACCCGAAGAACGGCGGCAGCGCCGCCATGCTCGCGGCGGCGCCACAGCCGATGATCAGCAGTGCCTTGCTGCGGTCGCCCAGCCACGCCAGCCTTCGGATGTCGCGCGTGCCGGTGGCGTGGTCGATGATGCCGACCACCATGAACAGAGCCGCCTTGAACATGGCGTGCGCACACAACATGGCCAGGCCGGCGAGCATCATCTCGCTGCCACCGGACCCCACCATCACCGTGATGAGACCGAGCTGGCTGACCGTGCCGAACGCCAGGATGAGCTTGAGGTCGTACTCGCGGATGGCGCGCCAACCCGCGAGCAACATCGTCAACAGACCGAGCGTCACCACCGTCGGCCGCCATTCCGGTGCGTCGGCGAACCCCGGGGTCATGCGCGCGATGAGGTAGACGCCTGCCTTCACCATCGCCGCCGCATGCAGATAGGCGCTGACGGGAGTGGGCGCGGCCATCGCGCCAGGCAGCCAGAAGTGCATCGGCACGATGGCCGACTTCGACAGCGCGCCGATCAGTATCAGCACCACCGCAACCGAGGACGCCAGCCCCGTCGGCGGATTCGCGATCAGCTCCGACAACAGGAACGTGCCCGCGAGATTGCCGATGACGATGATGCCGACGAGCATCGCCAGCCCACCGAACGTCGTCACCAACAGCGCCTGCGTCGCGGCCCGGCGGCTCGTCGCGCGTTCGGCGTAATGACCGACCAGCAGGAACGACAGGACCGTCGTGATCTCCCAGAACACGTACAACACCAGCATGTTGTCGCTGGTGACCAGACCGAACATGGCGCCGGAGAACGCGACCAGCTCTGCCGCGAAACTCGGCAACCGCTTCTCGGTGTGACCGTCGTGGTGATGGAAATAGCCCGCGCAATAAAAGAGAACCAGCGCGCCGATCGCGAGGACGAGCACGCTCATGATCGCGGCGAGCGAATCGAAGCGCAGCGCGATGTCCATCGACAGGGCGGGGACCCACGGGACGTCGACAGTGTGTGCCCGGCCGGCGGCAGGCCAGTTCAGTACCACCCAGACGAGTGAGCCGAGAGGAACAAGGGCCAGCGGATAGAACGCCAACCTGCCGAAGCGGTACACGAGCAGAGGTGCCACCACGGCGGCGACTGCGTGGGCAGCAAGGATGGCGAGCATGGCGAGAAAGAGACTCCGTCTCGTCGTGGGCGGCAGTCAGCCGTACTGACTCTGGAGTCACTCCAGTCTACGTGTGCTGCCCTGGACCATCTGCCGGATACGTTCTTCGACCCCGGATGCGGACACGAAAAGCATCTCGTCGCCGGCCCGCAACACATCCTCGGGACCGGGAACCATCAGGTGGTTGCCCCTCAGCACAGTGACCAACGCGCTGTCGTCGGGCATCGCGAGATCCCGCACCCGCTTCTCGACGAGGGGACTGTCGTCGGGCAGCGTGAACTTCGCGACGTTCGTCGCGCGCTGTCCGAGATCCCCCCGCGAATCGCGGCCGAGGGCCATCAGGCGGACC
Source organism: Mycobacterium sp. 236(2023) (assembly GCF_029623955.1). Taxonomy (GTDB): domain Bacteria; phylum Actinomycetota; class Actinomycetes; order Mycobacteriales; family Mycobacteriaceae; genus Mycobacterium. The sequence goes on from NZ_JARSBP010000001.1 coordinate 460,068, forward strand.
AGGTGCCCGACGTCGATCGCACCCTCGACGGCGGCGACGAGCGCCAGCGGCGTCGACACCGCGACGTCGATGCCCCACCCCTCCGTGAACAGCCACGCGTTGCGGGCGTCGTTGATGCGGGCGACGACACGGTCGATGCCGAACTCGGTCTTCGCCAGCAGCGCCATCGCGAGGTTGGCCTTGTCGTCACCGGTTGCGGCGATCGCGACGTCGCAGATCTGCATCTCGGCTTCCTCGAGCGTGGTCACCTCACACGCGTCGGCCCACAACCACTCGGCACCGGGAACCGTCGACGGGTCGTAGCGGTTGAACTCCTTCTCGATGAGCAGGACCTTGTGGCCGTAATCGACAAGCTCCTGCGCGACAGAACGGCCGACCGCGCCTGCGCCGGCGATCGCGATCCGCATGGGGGCTCCTGTCCTGATTTACTCACACGCGTGACCCTGCACCAGCTCTACGTGGCGCTCTTCATCGGCGGCCTCGTGCTGCTGGTGAGCATCGCTGCGACGAGGCTGGCCACCGGGGTCGGCCTGCCAAGCCTATTGCTGTTCCTCGGTGTCGGCGTGCTGGTCGGCGAGGACGGTCTCGGGTTGCAGTTCGACAACGCGCAACTGGCGCAGGATCTCGGCACCGCTGCGCTGGCGATCATCCTCGTCGAGGGCGGCTTGACGACCCGGTTCAGCGACATCCGCAAGGTGCTGGCACCGGCGGGCGTACTTGCCACGGTCGGCGTCGGGGTGAGCACGCTGGTGACCGCAGCTGCCGTGCACTGGCTGCTGGGCATGGACTGGCAGTTGGCCTTGCTGCTGGGCGCCGTGGTGTCGAGCACCGATGCGGCCGCGGTGTTCTCGGTGCTGCGGGTGGTTCCGCTGCCGCGACGGTTGTCCGGTCTGCTCGAGGCCGAGTCAGGCTTCAACGACGCGCCCGCCGTCATCCTCGTGCTGTTGTTCAGTGCGGTGCCGCTGGAACTCGATCCGCTGGAGATCGCCGGCACGATGATCTACGAGCTGGCGATCGGCACCGCGATCGGGCTCGGCTTCGGCTTCCTCGGGGCGATGACGTTGCGACGCATCGCGCTGCCTGCGGCCGGCCTCTACCCGCTCGCGACGTTCGGGCTTTGCATGGTGGCGTTCGCCGGGGCCGGGTCGGTGCACGGCAGCGGCTTCCTCGCCGCCTACCTGTCCGGCGTCGTACTCGCGAACTCGGGCCTGCCGCACCGCTCGGCGACGCGGTCTTTCGCCGAAGGGTCTGGATGGCTCGCCCAGATCGGCGTGTTCGTGATCCTCGGCCTGCTGGTGTCACCGGACCAGCTGCTCGACGAAGTGGTTCCGGCGATCGTCACCGGCCTGGTGTTGCTCCTGCTCGCGCGTCCGATCTCGGTTGCGGTGTCGCTCATCGGTTTTCGCATACCGTGGCGTGAACAGGTGTTCCTGTCCTGGGCGGGATTGCGTGGCGCGGTCCCCATCGTGCTGTGCACGTACCCGATCGTGGCGGGCGTGCCGGACAGCTGGCGGCTGCTCAACATCGTCTTCATCCTGGTGGTGCTCTACACCGTCGTCCAGGGTCCGAGTCTGCGGCTGGTGGCCGAATGGCTGCACCTCATCCCGCGCGACACCACCCGCGAAGTCCAGGTCGACGCAGCCCCTTTGGATGTCTTGGGCGCCGAACTGCTGACGATGACCGTGCTGCCGGGGTCGCGCCTGCACAACGTCACCGTGCTGGAGCTGCGGCTGCCCGACCCGAGCGTGATCACGCTGATCATCCGAGCGGGTCAGCCGTTCGTGCCCGAGCGGGTGACGCGATTGCAGATCGGCGACGAGCTGCTGATCGTGACGACCTCGGTGACGCGAGATCTCGCGGAGCGTCGGCTGCGCGCCGTGAGCCGCCGCGGCAAGCTCGCGGGGTGGTTCGACGAGTACGGTGATCCGACCTAGCCTTGCTGGCTTCGCGAGTGCACCAAATATGACGGAAATCGCGAAAAATCCGTCACAAAGCGTACTTTCGTGAGGTGCGGAGGGCGGCTAGCGAGCCGTGAAGCCCGGGCACGCCGGGAAACCCAGGCGGATCGGGAGGGCGTGGGACAGGACGCCGATGCCGGCGCCGAGGATCGGCCAGACGGGCCAGAAGTACCACGAGCCGGCGCCCAGTCCGACCGCGAGCCACACCGTGAGCACGATGACGACCATCGCCAGGTAGGCGGCCAGATGGATATGGATGCCCCGACGTGCTGCGGCGAGCTTGGCGGCTTTGCGCCGGGGGTCGTTGCGGCGAAGGTCGGCCACCGGTAGGTCGGCGGTGATTGCCCGCAGGTCCGGCGTGATGCCGGCGTCGTAGACCCTCTGCAGGCGCAGTTCGTACTCGGGCATGTCGAGGTAGCCCTGCGTCAGCGCCTGTCCGAGGATGTCGGCGGTCGCCTCACGTTCGCGGTCACCTGTTCGCACGGTCGGAGCGGTCATGATTCCTCCCAATCTTGACAACGACTAGTTGCGACGATGCCACCGCAACTAGTCAGTGTCAAGATCTGTTTCGGAGTGGGCGTCGAGAGTGCGTACAGGGCGCTGATCGGGCCGATCTTCCGCCCTCACCGCACTCTCGGCGCGGACGGCCAGTGGAGCTAGCGTGACTCCGCGAACTTCCGCAGCGACTCGACCTGTACGGGATCCAGCGACGGCCGCACGGTCTCGCGGGCCTTCGCCACGTCGGCCGCCGTCACGTCGGCAGCGTCGATGGACCTGCGCATCGCCGTCAGAGCGGCCTCCCGCAGCAGCGCGACGCAGTCGGCGGCGCTGTAACCGTCGAGCTCACCGGCCAGTGTCGCGAGATCCACATCCGGTGCCAGCGGAACCGATTTGCCCGCCGTCTTCAGGATCTGCGTGCGCGCCTCGGCATCGGGCGGCTCGACGAACACCAGCTTTTCCAGCCGGCCCGGCCGCAGCAGCGCCGGGTCGATCAGGTCGGGGCGGTTCGTCGCACCGAGCACCACGACGTCGCGCAGGGGCTCGATGCCGTCGAGTTCGGTCAGCATCGCCGCCACCACGCGGTCGGTGACACCCGAGTCGAAGCTCTGCCCGCGTCGCGGTGCCAGCGCGTCGATCTCGTCGAGGAACACCAGCGACGGCGCCGAATCGCGGGCCCGCTGGAACAGCTCCCGCACCGCCTTCTCCGACGATCCGACCCACTTGTCCATCAGCTCAGCACCTTTGACGGCGTGCACGCTGAGACGGCCCGAGCTTGCCAGCGCCCGCACGACGAACGTCTTGCCGCAGCCGGGCGGCCCATAGAGGAGCACGCCTCGCGGCGGCTGAACGCCGAGGCGCTGGAACGTCTCCGGATGCTGCAACGGCCACAGCACCGCCTCGGTGAGCGCCTGCTTGGTCTCCACCATGTCGCCGACATCGTCCAAAGTGACTGAGCCGACGGACACTTCTTCGGCCGCCGACCGCGACAGCGGCCGGATGACGCCGAGCGCACCGACGAGATCTTCCTGCCTGAGCGTGGGTGCTTCGCCGTTCTCACTGGCGCGTGCCGCCGCGCGCAGTGCGGCTTCCCGGATCAGGGCCGCCAGGTCGGCGACCACGAATCCCGGTGTGCGCTCGCTGATTTCGCTGAGATCCAGCTCCCCGGCGGGAACGTCGCGCAGCAGTACCTCGAGCAGCTGCTTGCGGACGGCGCTGTCGGGCAGGCTCAGCCCGAGCTCCCGATCGCACAGATCCGGCGCACGCAGCCGCGGGTCGATGTTGTCGGGTACCGCCGACGTGGCGACGAACGCGACGCCCTTGGTCGAGACGGCTGAGCGCAGCTCGGTGAGGATCAGAGTCGCCACCGGATCGGCGGGCACGGGCAACAGAGCGTCGACGTCCGTGACGAGAAGCACGCCGCCACCGTCGCGCACCGTCGCCACCGCGGAGGACACGTTGGCGAGCCGGTCCTCGGGGCGCAGTGAACCGATCTCCGGCCCGTCGAGTTCGACGAGGCGACGGCCCGAGCAGACGGTACGCACCAGCGTGGCCTTGCCGACGCCCGCGGGGCCGGATACGAGAACACCCAAATTGGCTGTCGCACCCAGCTTTTCGAGGAGCTCGGGCTGGTCGAGTGCGAGCTTGAGCCACTCGGTGAGCCGCGCGGCCTGGGTGTGGGAGCCTTTGAGGTCGTCGTAGCCGATCGCCGGCGCGGCGGACTCTTCGGCGACGATGTGCTGCCCGGTGGCCGGTGCCGGTGGGCTCACGCCCGCGCCCCAGGTGACCAGTGAGTTGGGCTGAATACTGACAGGCCCCGCCGGATCCACATCGGTGACGGTCAACAACTCGGATGTCCATGTGATGCCGACCGAGGACGCCAACGCGGCGCTGGCAGCCGACGTCGAGGTGCCGGGTCCGAGGTCGCGGGGGAGCAGTGACACGGTGTCGCCGACGGTCATCACCTTGCCCAGCAAGGCTTGTCGCAGCGTCGCGGCCGCGATCGACTGGGTGGCCAGCCGCGAACCGCTCAACGTCACCGACCGCGCGCCGAACACCGTGACCGGCGCGATCAGGACCGAGGTGTCTTCACGCAGCCCCGCATTCGACAGCGTCACGTCGTCGAGAAGTGCTGTGCCGGCAGGTGTGCCGGCGGGGGCGATCCCGACGACCGCTGCCGTCGTGCGCGAACCGGTCAGCGAGACCGCGTCCCATTCCCGCAGGCCCAGTGCGGCAATCGCTTCGGGATGGAGCCGCACGACTCCACGCCGTGAGTCCAGCGCCGACGTGTTCAGCCGGGCGGTGAGGGCCAGGTTGGGCACGTCACCCTCTCGGTGGCCGGCGCAGACCGAGCCGCATCGTCGAGCGGCGCGGCTGGACGCGCTGAGTGCGGTGCGTCCGCCGGATTGCCCGGCGCGCCGCGCGCTGCTGACGTGGCTTGTCGTCCCACACCTCCGGGTGCGCCGCGAGGAATCGCTTCGTGCGGAACGCGAACGGAATGTGCAGGAAGTACGCCAGGATCAACACCAGGATCACGAGGTAGCCGTACAGAATCGAGGCGGCCACGCCGATCGCCAGCAGAGCCAGCAGCGGCGCCACCATGTTGGGCGGCACCGAGAACGTGTGGATCTTGCGCATCGGCAGCGTGCTGACCACCAGCAGCGAGACGGCGATCATCCAGATCACCACGGCGGGTTCAGATGTCCACCAGCCCTCGCCGAACTGCATCTTGGCGGCAAGCGGGCCGATGGCGCCGATGGCGCCTGCGGGCGCGGGCATGCCGGTGAAGTACTTCTTCTCGTAGGCAGGCTGATCCACGGCCAGCATCGCGTTGTAGCGGGCCAGCCGCAGCACGATGCACACGGCGTACAGCAGCACCACGATCCAGCCGATGCGAGACGTCGACAGCAGCGTGCCGTACACGATGAAGGCCGGTGCCACGCCGAAGTTCACCGCGTCGGCGAGTGAGTCGATTTCCTCGCCCATCTTCGACGTCGCCTTCAGGGCGCGGGCCAGCCGGCCGTCGAGCGCGTCGAGGATCGCGGCGATCGCGAGGAATGCCATCGCCTCGGTGGGCCGGTCGTCGAGCGCGAACTTGACCGCGCTCAAGCCGAGGCAGATCGCGGCGACCGTCATCGCGCTCGGGAGGATCTTGACGCTGACGACGGGCGTCTTGATGCGGGGCCTCATCCGGGCAACTCGGCCAGCACGGTCTCGCCGGCCACGGCGCGCTGCCCGACGGACACCAGAATGTCCGAACCCGCAGGAAGGTAGGTGTCCAGGCGCGAACCGTAGCGGATGAGGCCGTAGGTGTCGCCGAGGCCGACCTTGTCGCCGGGGGAGACATCGCAGACGATGCGGCGTGCCAGCAGTCCCGCGATCTGTACCGCGATGACCTCCGCGCCTTCGGGGCTGCGGATCACGACGCTGTTGCGCTCGTTGTCGGCGCTGGCAGCGGCGAGTTCGGCCGAACCGAACAGCCCGGGATGATGCTTGACGGCCACCACCTCACCGGCGAGCGGCGCGCGCTGCACGTGTGCGTCGAACAGCGACAGGAAGATGCTGATCCGCGGCAAAGGTGTTGCGGGAAGCCCGAGTTCGCTCGGCGGGACTTCCTCCTCGATCAGGCAGATCAGTCCGTCTGCCGGCGCGACGACGGCACCGGGCCGGGTCGGCGCCACCCGCGGCGGATGTCTGAAGAACGCGGCGTTGGCGGCGGCGGAGGCGATACCGGCGTTGCGCAGCCACCGCGTCTTGCGTCCGGCCAGCGCCACGGCGAGGCTCGCGCCGACGAACGGCAGCCCTGCGGGGTGCATCGGGGGAACGGTGGTGCGAACCAGTGCCGCCAGGCGCGCTGGTCCTGTGTGGAGGTCGGGGCGTCTGGCCATCGTGCGCCGATTCTACGTTCCTACACAGCTAACGCAGGTCCCACACCTGCACACGTGACCCGGCCGCCAACTCGGCGGTGTCTTCGTCGATCTCCAGCAGGCAGTTCGCCGACGCCAGCCAGCGCAGGTGATGTGACGCCGGGGGACCGTACCCGGTGACGGTGTCGGCGACGGCATCGAAGACGCCGCGACGGAACTGCCGTTTTCCCCGCGGCGATGTCAGATCCTCGGTCAGCGTGGCCGCGCGGCGCGGGCGATCGGTGTCGGACAGTCCCATCGCGGCACGCAGGGCAGGACGGACGAACACCTCGAACGACACGAGCGAGCTCACCGGGTTTCCGGGCAGCGTGACGATCGGGATGCCGTCGACGGTCCCCGCGCCCTGCGGCATGCCCGGCTGCATCGCGACCTTGACGAAATCGACGGAGTCATCGCCGAAGGCGTCTTTGACCACCTCGTACGCGCCCGCGCTGACGCCGCCGGTCGTGATGATCAGATCCGCGTCGCCGGCTTGGGTGCGCAACGTCTCCCGGAACACGTCGACGTCGTCGCCGGTCATCGGGGTGGCGACAACATCGCCCCCGGCGTCACGCACGGCGGCGGTCAGCATCGCGCCGTTCGACTCGTAGATCTGGCCCGGCTGCAGCTCGGTGCCCGCGGTGACCAGCTCGGTCCCGGTCGACATCACGAGCACCCGCAGGCGGGGGAGTACGGTCAGCTCGGCCAGGCCCAGCGCGGCCGCCAGACCCACCACGGCGGGCGTCACCAGCTGACCAGCCCGCAACACCGTCGTGCCCTCCGTGACGTCCTCACCGGCCCGACGGATGTGCTGGCCGTCCTTCTTGGCCTCGCGGATCGTCACGGTGTCGGTGCCGCCGTCGGTGGCCTCGACGGGCACGATCGTCGTCGCGCCGACGGGCAGTGGCGCACCGGTCATGATGCGATGCGCGGTGCCGGGGACCAGTGTCGGGATGTCGGTGCGTCCGGCCGGGATGTCCTCGGCGACGGGCAGCCGCACCGGGGTGTCCTCGGTGGCGGTCGCGATGTCCTCGGTGAGCACGGCGTAGCCGTCCATCGCGGAGTTGTCGAAGCCCGGCAGCGACAGCCGCGCGACCACGTCGGCGGCCAGGACCAACCCCAGCGTGTCCGGGATCGCGACCTGCTCGGCGGGCCGCGCGGAGATCAGGTCAGCGACGACGCGCCGGTGCTCGTCGACCGAGCGCATCACACGCCGTACTTCACGCCGGTGAGCTCCTCGGACACCGTCCAGAGCCGCTGCTGAACCGCGACGTCGTGCGACTGCTTCGTCGACTCGACGAGTACCGGATGTCCGACGAGCTCGCGGAAGCCCGAAGGCCCGTAGTACTGCCCGCCCACGACGCCGGGATCGGTCGCGGCGCGCAGGGTGCCGAGCGCTCCGACGGGCGGGCTGTTGGTTACCAGCCCCGCCAACTGCGCGAACCCGGGCAGGCCTGAGCCGGGGATATGGCGCATCAGCTCGGTGTTGGAGACGCCGGGGTGGGCGGCGACGGCGATCGTCGGCGCGCCCTTGGCGGCCAGCCGGCGCTGCAGCTCATAGGTGAACAGCAGGTTGGCCAGCTTGGACTGACCGTACGCGGCGACGCGGTTGTACGACCGCTCCCACTGCAGGTCGTCGAAATGGATGCCGGCCCGGATGTTGTGCGCGATGCTGGCCACCGTCACGACGCGCGAGCCGGGAACGTCGAGCAGATTGTCGAGCAGCAAACCGGTGAACGCGAAATGGCCGAGGTGGTTGGTGCCGAACTGCAGCTCGAAGCCGTCGGCGGTGGTCTGCTTCGGCGGATACATGACACCGCCGTTGTTGATCAGCAGGTCGATCCGCGGGTGGGCCGCGCGCAGCGCGTCGGTGGCGTTGCGGACGCTGGCCAGCGATGCCAGGTCGAGCTCCTGGAGCGTGACGGAGGCACCGGGATGTTTTCGGGTGATCGCGTCCAGGGCTTTCTGGCCTTTACCGGCGTTGCGCACCGCGATGACGACGCGGGCGCCCTTGCCCGCGAGCACCAGGGCGGCCTCGTATCCGATTCCCGTGTTGGCGCCCGTCACGATGGCCACCCGGCCGGTCTGATCGGGGACGTCGGCGGCGGTCCATTTTGAGGTCATGGCACTTAACTTACGGACGCGATCGAACGCCCCGTGACCCTCCCGGTGAACAAGCATCCGCCGACGAAGGTTCCCTCCAGCGAGCGCTGGCCGTGGATGCCGCCCCCGCCGAAGCCGCAGACCTCACCCGCGGCGTACAAACCAGCCAGCGGATCGCCGGCGGCCGTCAGTACTCGCCCGTCGGTGTCGGTCTGCAGACCGCCCAGTGTCTTGCGGGTGGTGATGTGCAGCTTCACTGCGATCAGCGGCGAGCCGTCGAGGATCGGCCCCGGCGGCGCGATCCTCGGCCGGTCCGGGAGATAACGGCGGGCATTGCGGATCGCGGCGAACTGCAGATCCTTGCTGTAGGCGTTGCGTGATTGGGCGTCGCGCGCCCGGATCTGACGGCCGAGCACCTGCGGATCGATCGGAGTTACGCCGGGCACCCGGTTCATGCCCGCGGCGAGCGCGTCGATCGACGTCGCCGTGACGAAGTCCTCGCCCTCGTCAAGGAACCTCTGAAAATGCGGTGAGATCGCCGGATTCAGCGTGCCTTTGACGACCTTCCACACGTGTTTTCCGGTGAGCGCCGCATTCTGTTCCTGGCCCGACATGCCGAACTCCCGGCGAAAGATCTCACGGTTCATGATCAGCCACGAGTACGAGTGACCCGAGGCGACCACGTGGCGGACGGCGCCGACCGTGTCGAAGTTCGGGTACAGCGGCGGTGGGAACCTGGTGCCCTCCGCGTCGAGCCACAGCGCCGACGGGCCCGCCGTGACGTGGATTCCGTGATTGGGCCAGATGGGTTCGATGTTCTTGACGCCGTCCGGGTAGAACCACAGGCGATCCTCGTTGACCACATGGGCGCCGGCGCTTTTCGCGACGGCGATCATCTTGCCGTCGACATAGGACGGGTTTCCGCACAGCAGTTCGTCGGGGTAGCGGCCGAAACTGCGGGTGAACAGTTCGCGCACGAGTTCGGGGCTGCCGCCGACGCCGCCGGTGGCGAGCAGAACCGCAGGTGCGGCGAGCGTGAATTCGCCTGCCGCCGTTCCGGACGATGGTGCGCCGCGCTGGTGCGCCGACGGGGTCAGCCGCGTGCCGCGGATGCCGGTGACGACACCGTCGTCGAGGACGAGTTCGTCTACGCGGTGCCACGGCAGCAGCGTCACCATCGCGCGCGCGACGGCGTCCTGGACCCTGCTGGCGAAGACGTCGACGAGCCCGGGCCCGGTACCCCACGTGACGTGGAACCGGGGCACGCTGTTGCCAGACCCGAGCGCTCCGTGGCCTCCGCGTTCGGGCCACACCGGGATCGGGTACGGACGCCAGCCCAGGCTGCGCAGCCAGCGCCGCTTCTCGCCGGACGCGAAATCGACATAGCGCGAAGCCCATTCGCGGGCCCAGTGGTCGCGGCGATCGTCGGAGAACTCGGCGGAGCTGAACCAGTCTCCCATCGCGAGGTCACGGGAATCCTTGATGCCGAGGCGGCGCTGCTCGGGGGTGTCGACCATGAACAGGCCGCCGAACGACCAGTACGCCTGTCCGCCGAGATCCGCGGGGCCTTGTTGATCGACCAGGATGACGCGCTTGCCCGTGTCGACCAGTTCGCACGTCGCGACCAGACCGGCCAACCCGTGCCCCACCACAATCGCGTCCGCGGACTTCGTCGTCATCGGTTGCGACGCTACTAGGCTGGGAGTCGTGCATCTGGTCGAACCGGCGCACCCGCCGAGCCGGAAAGCACCACTTGTCTGGGCGCTGGGAGCCGCCATCCCATGGGCGTTCGTGGTCGTAGCGCAGGCGGTGTGGTTCGTGCTCGACGGCCAGTGGCCCTGGGCGCATGCCCTCGTCGCGGTGGGCACCGTGGTCGGCGCGGCCGTCTCCGTCGTCGTCGCTCCGCTGTGGCGTTACCGGGTGCACCGGTGGGAACTCGATCCGACGGCGGTCTACACGCGGTCGGGCTGGCTGGTGCAGGAGCGCCGGATTGCGCCGATCTCGCGGGTGCAGACCGTCGACACCTACCGGGGGCCGCTGGACCGGCTGTTCGGGCTGGCCAACGTCACGGTGACGACGGCGTCCTCGGCGGGTGCGGTGCGCATCGTCGCGCTGGACGTCGAGGTCGCCGACCAGGTGGTGGCACGGCTGACCGACATCGCGGCGCTGGGGGCCGAGGACGCGACGTGAACGCCGCGCACGCAAGGAGCGAATTAGACACTGAGTGGTCCCGGCTCAGCCCACGGATGCTGTTGGTGCATCCCGTCCACGAGGTGCTGCGCCAGATCCCCGTTCTGATCGGTTCTTTGGTGCTGGGATCGGCGACCGGGAACCCGATGTGGGCGGTCGTCGGTGTCGTGCTGGTGGTCGGGTACGGCGTGGCGCGCTGGTTCACCACGACGTATCGCATCGGCCCAGCAGATCTGCAGCTGCGCACCGGGGTGCTTCAGCGCAACGTTTTGTCGTTGCCGCGCAACCGGATTCGGTCGGTATCGACCGACGCCAGGCTGCTGCATCGGCTACTCGGCCTGGCGGTCCTCAAGGTCAGTACCGGCCAGGAGGGCAAGGGCGAGACGGTTTTCGAGCTGGATGCCGTGCCGGTCGCCGAGGTGGCGCAGTTGCGTGCCGTACTGTTGGCCGACTCTCTCGAGGGGCTGGAGGAGTCCGATTCGTCCCGGGTGCTGGCCCGGTGGCGGCCGACGTGGCTGCGGTACAGCCCGCTGACTTTCACCGGGCTGTTCATGATCGTGGCCGCGTTCGGTGTCGTGTCCCAGGCGGGAGTGCTTGGTGCTCTTCGGCATTCAGGTGTGGTGCGGGCCGGAGAGGAGGCGTTGGATGATCTCGGTGTGGTAGTCGCCATCGCCGCGGCCGCGGCGGTGGTGCTGATCGCTTCTGTGGCACTGTCGGTTCTGCAGTCGCTCGTCACGTACGGCAACCTCGTCCTGCGGCGTAACGCGGAGGTGCTGCACCTGTCCCATGGCCTTCTGCGGGTGCGCGAGCACACCTTCGACATGCGCCGCCTGCGCGGCGGCACCCTGCGGGAGCCGTTGCTGGTGCGGGCATTCGGCGGTGCCCGCCTCGACGCGGTGATGACCGGGGTGTCGGGCGGCGGCGAGGCGTCGCAGCTGCTTCCGCCGTGCCCGCGCGACACTGCCGCGACCGTGCTCGTCGACCTGATCGACCAGCCGGACGCCGTGACCGGACCGCTGACGACGCATGGACCAGTCGCGACGCGCCGGCGCTGGACGCGAGCCTTCGTCCTTCCTCTGGTCGCCGCCGTGGCGCTGCTGCTGTGGCCTTCTGCGCCGGAATGGGCGTGGGCCGTGCTGTGCGCGCTCGCTGTCTTCAGCGCCTTCCTGGCGTTCGACCGGGCGCGGGCCCTGGGCCACCGCGTCGGCGACGGCTGGCTGGTGGCGCGGTCGGGCAGCCTGACGCGGCGCCGCGACTGCGTGGCCGCGGCGGGCATCGTGGGCTGGACCGTGCGCCAGACGCTCTTTCAGCGCAGGGCGGGGGTGGCCACGCTGATCGCCGCGACCGCCGCGGGCGTGAAGCGCTACGAGGTGATCGACGTGCCGGCCCACCTCGCGTGGACGGTCGCGGCGACCACGTCACCCTGGGTGGCGAGCCGCGTTCGCGTGGATGGCGTCGCGACAGTAGACCGCGAGACCCGGCAGCCCGAATGACTCGTCATAGGTGGCGACGTACCGGGGGTCGCTGACATACATGTCGCCCAGGTTGCGATGGAAGGCCGGCGGACAGTCGTAGAACCATCGATTCACGTGCAGCCGGTGCTGTTCGGCCGCGTCCATCGCTTCCGGCGAATCGGCAGGCAGCCCGTTGCGGAACGCGTCGGCGAAGGCCTTCTCCACCGCTTCGCCCTCGGCCTTGATCTGCACCCATTCGTCCTTGCCGTAGTTCTTCGTCCGGCGTTGTGACTCCTTCCACTCCGCGGTCTCGCCCCACTTCTGCTCGGCTTCTGCCTGATAGTCGTCGAAGCCGTCACCGAACAGTTCGCGCATGTCGTCATCGGTCATGGGGGTGTTCGTCATCGCCTTCTCCAATGCTTGATCGATGGCCTCGACGAGATCCTTCAATTCGTCGAGCCGGGACATGACGCGGTTCCGCTGGCGCACGAGATGGCTGACCGCGTCGCCCTCGTCCAGCACACTCGCGATCTCGTCGAGAGACATCTCGAGTCGGCGGTAGAACGATGACCTGGGACAACCGTGCGAGATCTGCCGGCGTGTACAGCCGGTAACCCGAGGCGCCACGACGGCTCGGGCACAACAACCCGATCTCGTCGTAGTGGTGAAGCGTGCGGACCGTGACGCCGAACCGCTGCGCGACCTCGCCCACTGTGAGTTCGTCCACCTGCATCTCCCGCGTCATGTCGATCAGATTGGTGCCTCACGTCACGTGAGGGTCAAGTCCCCGGGTCCCGAGTTGCGGACGACCGCCTGCCGTTTACTGTCGCACCATGGCGATCGGTGGAGTTCTGTTCGACATCGATGGCGTGCTGGTGACCTCGTGGACGCCGATCCCCGGTGCCGCCGAGGCGTTGCAGACGTTGTCGGACAACCAGATCGCTTGCGCGTACCTGACCAACACGACCACCAAGACCCGCGCCCAGATCGCCGACCTGCTGACCGATGCGGGCATCGCGGTGCGCTCCGACGAGGTGATCACCGCCGCCGTCCTGACTGCCGACTACGTCCGCAGCCGCCACCCGGACGCGCGGTGCTTCCTCGTCAACAGCGGGCAGATCGCCGAGGACATGCAGGGCATCGACATCGTCTACTCGAGCGAATTCGACGGTCCCCGCGCACCGGAACCACCCGATGTGGTGCTCCTCGGTGGCGCGGGCCCCGAATACAGCCACCTGACGCTGTCCTGGGTCTACGACTGGATGGCCCAGGGGGTGCCGGTGGTGGCCATGCACCGCAGCACCGCCTGGACCACCGCGGACGGTCTGCGCGTCGACACCGGCATGTATCTGATCGGGATGGAGCAGACCTCGGGCCGCAAGGCCAGCGCCGTGGGCAAGCCTGCGCCGGAAGGGTTTCTGTCCGCGGCGAGCCGTCTCGGTGTGGACCCCGACGAGATGTACGTCGTCGGCGACGACCTCAACAACGACGTGCTCGCCGGCCAGGTCGTAGGGATGACCGGAGTGCTGGTACGCACGGGCAAGTTCCGGCAGGACACGTTGGACCGGTGGGCTGCAGACGAATTCGCGATGCAACCGAACCACGTAATCGACTCGGTGGCCGACCTGCCCGCGCTGCTCGGCCTGTGACCCCATGCGATTCGGTCTGACCGCTGCGCTGCCACGCACCGGACAACATGCGCGGGCGTTCGCGCAGCGGGTCGAGGCAGCCGGCATCGACGTCCTGACCTTCGCCGATCATCTCGCACCCGGCGTGGCGCCGTTCACGGCCGCAGCCGCGGCTGCAGCCGTCACCACACGTCTGCACGTCGGGACCCTGGTGCTCAACAACGACTTCCGCCACCCAGTCGAAACTGCGCGTGAAACGGCAGGATTGGCAACGCTTTCCGACGGACGATTCGAACTGGGCATCGGCGCCGGCCATATGAAGTCCGAATACGATGCCGCGGGAATCCCGTTCGACGGCCCTGGCATCCGCGTATCACGGCTCATCGAGTCTGTCACCATCATCCGTGGACTGCTGGCCGGAGAGCCAGTCGACGTCGACGGCACCTATTACCAGGTGCACGCGCAGTCAGGTGAACTCATCGCCGCTCCGACGCGGCGGGTGCCGATCCTCATCGGCGGCAACGGCACCCGCGTGCTCCGACTGGCCGGCCATGTCGCCGACATCGTCGGCTTCGCCGGGATCACCCACAACCACGACGCGACCCGGGTACGGCTGACCCACTTCGACGGTCCAGGCCTTGCCGACAGGATCGCGGTGGTGCGTGATGCGGCGGGACAGCGGTTCCCCGAGATTGAGCTCAACGCGCTGATTCAGGCGGTCGTTGTCACCGACAACCGGCGCGAGGCAGCCGCCGAGCTCGCGGAGAAGTTCAACGCCGACCCCGATGCATTGCTGTCATCGCCGTTTGTGCTCATCGGCACCCACAAACAGATGGCAGAACAGCTGGCGGCGCGTCGAGATGAGTTCGGAATCAGCTACTGGACCGTGTTCGACGAGCTACCGGGGCGGGCCTCCGCACTATCCGACATCGCCGAGGTCATCGCGCTCCTGCGCTGATCAGTCGTGCCCGACTCAACCAAAGATCAACCGTTCGGCTGAGGTTTTTTGCGCCCGCGTGGTGCCTCATTGAGCCATGGGGAACCAGGGGAATCATGCTGTCGTGCTGGGGGCGAGCATGGCCGGGCTGCTGGCAGCGGGGGTACTGACCGAGTTCTACGACCGCGTGACGATCATCGAACGCGACGAACTCGACGACAGTGCCGCGCCGCGGCGCGGGGTGCCGCAGAGCAGGCAACCGCACGTCGTGCTGGCCCGATGCGTGCAGGTCATGGAGGACATCTTTCCTGGCATCACGGCGGAAATCGTCGATGCCGGGGCCCATGAATGGTGTGACGGCGATCTGTCACGCTTCTACACGCGATTCGGCGGCCATCTGTCCAGCCAGACGGGCCACATCCCGGACCCGACGTCGTTGCGGATCCTCTATGCCAGCCGACCGTTCATCGAGAGCCACGTGCGCCGCCGTGTGCGAGCGCTACCGGTGGTCACGGTCCTCGACGGCCACGATCTCGACATGCTGATCTCGGCCGGTGGTGAGGTCGTCGGCGCGCGGGTCACCAGCCGCGCCGACCACTCGACCACCGACCTCTACGCCGACCTCGTGGTCGACGCAACCGGTCGCGGCTCCAGGACACCGTCGTTCCTCCAGGAGATGGGATACGCGCGGCCGCGCGAAGATCAGCTGGCCGTCAACATCAGCTATGTGAGCATGCCGGTGCGGATCCCCGACGGAGTTCTGCACGAGTACCTGTTCCTGGACCTCTTCCAGCCGGGACGGCCTTACGGGTTCGCCCTCTCGCGGTGCGAGTTCGACCATTGGAGCGTCCTGATCGGCAGCCTGGGTAAACACGTCCCACCACCTGCCAGCGTCGACGAATTCTTCGGCCACGCAAAGCAGTTGATGCCGGAGTACGTCTACGACGCCGTGCGGAACAGCGAACCGCTGGCCGAGCTTGCGCTGCACCGGTTTCCGGCGAGCCGGTGGCGGCGCTACGACCAACTGCGCCGCTTGCCCGAGGGGCTGCTCGTCACCGGTGACGCGGTGGCCAGCTTCAACCCCATCTACGGTCAGGGGATGACGATCGCCGCCATCGACGCGATGGTGCTCCGCGACTGCCTGCTCCGCGGCCCACAGGGGCTGCAGCGTCGATTCCACCGCGCAGCCGCGCGCGGCATTCAGGTCGCCTGGCGCACCGCCGTGGGGTCGGACCTGGCATTGCCGGAGGTCGAGGGTAAGAGGACGATGTCGACGAAGCTGACGAACGCCTACATCGACCGGGTGTTGCGCGCGAGTCAGATCGATCCGTTTGTGACCCAGCAGTTCCAGCGGGTCACCGGCATGCTTGAACCGCCCACCGCGCTTTTGAAACCCGCGATGTTGCGGCGCGTGTTGCAAAGGGCGCCGAACCTTGAGTCGAGCGCTCCTGCAGCGATTTCCGCTACGGCGTGATGGCCGCGAGCAGGCGCACCAATTCGGCCTGGCGGTGGGTGTCGGTCTTGTCGTAGACGTGTTGCAGATGGGTCTTGATGGTCGCCACCGTGAGTGACAACTCGTCTGCGATCACGGACAGCGTCTGGCCCCGGCCGATGCGCAGCGCTACCTCTGCCTCGGCATTGGTGAGCGAGAAAATCTGCTGCACAACGGGTTTCGGTGGCGCGCGGCGCTCGTCGGGATCGACGATGACCACCAGGGCGTGTGGGAGTCCTTGCTCCCACACGGGTGAAATTGTCACGATCAGTGGCCGCAACTCTCCCGTGCGCGGCAACCGGAGCGAATTACCGGTGCGCTCGGCGGATGCAGTGGCTGCGGATATCGAGCGACGGAACTCGATGTCCGAGCGCGGCATCGTCAGCGTGAGACGATCGCAGTGAACGGAAAACCCTGTGCTGCATCGGATCAGCGCGTCGAAGGCCTGATTGGACTGCAGCACCGTGGTATCGGCGGCCAGGACCGCGGCGGGCGCGGTCATCGCATCGACCGGATGGGCGGGGCGCCGGACCTCTCCGCGCAGTTCGGACAGGATGTTCTCGGTGTGCAGCGCATGCCGCAAGTGGGGAACCAAGAGTTCGACAACCCTGGCCTTATCTGGTTCGGCGAACGACTTGTTGCCTTGAGGGGCGGCCACCAGGAAAGACACCGTGCGTGGACGTTCGGTGATGCGCACGAACAGGCCGCCGTCCATTTCGTTCGGACGCATCCAGTCGGCGTTGAACTCGGAACGCGGATTCAGTGCGATCAGCTCTTCGCCCGCGTGCACTGTCCCGACCGCGCTCGCGTCGACCGCTTCCAGCACGTAGTCGAGATCCCGGTAATAGTCCTTGTAGTCCCGCATGGCGGGCGCGCTGATGCTGCAGGACAGGGCGTCGCGGGGGCCGTTGTCGGCGCTGACCAATGCGCAGCCGGTGCCGCCGAGCGTGGTGCGGACCAGCTCCAGCGCGCCGACCCACCGGTCCGGTGCGGCGGCCGCCGAATGGACCTCGGTCGTTATTTGCGAAAACTGCTCGATCGTGATCATGTCCACCCCCACGCATTGCGTGCCCAGGATGAATTTAAACCCGCTGAACTGTGGAAATGCAAGACCGAGCGATGAAATTTAACGTGGTCGCCGAATTGGGCGGCCTTTCGTCAGGCGGTCAGTTCCCTTTGCAAAATCCGCACGGCTTCGATGCGTTCCTTGAGTTGTTCGCGCGTCGCCGCCGCCACCGGCGGCCCGCCGCAGCGGCGACGCAACTCGTTGTGGATCCAGCCATGCGGCCTTCCGGTCCTGTGATGTGCCAGCGACACCAGCGTGTTGAGCTCGCTGCGCAGATCACGCAACTGCCCGTGCGTCGACTTCGGCACCGCAGCGCCCGACTCGGTGCGCTTCTGCATCTGCTCGTCTTGCCTGCGACGCAACAGATCTCGCATCGAGGCTGCATCGAGCAGGCCCGGGATGCCGAGGTAGTCGGCCTCCTCGTCGCTACCCGCGGGCGTGGCCGTCCCGAAGGATGACCCGTCGAAGATCACCTGATCGAGTTCGGCGTCGGCGCCGAGGTATTCGATCTTGTTCTCTTCCTCGCCGGGCTCGTCACGCTTCTGCTCGGCCAGCTCGGCGTCGAGCGGATCTTCTTCGGTCTCCCGGTGCGGCTTGCCGAGCACGTGGTTGCGCTGCGCCTCCATCTCGCTGGCCAGCAGCAGCAGGTTCGGCACCGACGGAAGGAAGATGCTCGCCGTCTCGCCCGCGCGGCGGGACCGGACGAACCGGCCGATCGCCTGCGCGAAGAACAGCGGTGTCGACGCGCTCGTCGCGTATACGCCGACCGACAGCCGTGGCACGTCCACGCCCTCGGACACCATGCGCACCGCGACCAGCCACCGCGACGTGCCCGCCGAGAACTGAGAGATGCGGTCGGAGGCGCCCTTGTCGTCGGACAGCACGACCGTCGGCGCCTCACCGGTGAGCTTTGTCAGCAGCTCGGCGTATGCGCGGGCCGCCGTCTGATCGGTCGCGATGATCATGCCGCCGGCGTCGGGAACGTGCTGACGCTTGCCCTGCAGGCGCTTGTCGGCCGCTGCGATCACCGCGGGCATCCACTCGCCCCTGGGATCGAGGGCCGACTTCCACGCGCGCGCCGTCTGCTCGGCCGTCAGTGGCTCACCAAGACGAGCGGCATGCTCCTCGCCCGCGCTGTCGCGCCACCGCGCCTCACCCGAGTACGCCATGAACATCACCGGCCGCACCACGCCGTCGGCGAGGGCGTCGGAGTAGCCGTACGTGTGGTCGGCCGACGAGCGGGCGAATCCGTCGGGTCCGGTCTCGTAGGTGATGAACGGGATCGCGCTGTCGTCGCTGCGGAACGGGGTCCCCGTCAGCGACAACCGCCGCGTCGCGTCGTCGAACGCCTCCCGGATCGCGTCGCCCCAGCTCTTGGCGTCGCCGCCGTGGTGGATTTCGTCGAACACGACGAGCGTCTTGCGATTCTCAGTGCGCACCCGGTGCCGGCTGGGGTGGCTGGCCACCTGGGCATAGGTGACGACGACGCCGTGATACTCCGACGACGTCTGCGAGTTCGAGTTCGAGAACTTGGGATCCAGCGCGATGCCTTGGCGTGCCGCGGCCTGCGCCCACTGGATCTTCAGGTGCTCCGTCGGGACGACGATCGTCACCGCGTCGACGGTTCCTTCACCGAGGAGTTCGGCGACGATGCGCAACGCGAACGTCGTCTTGCCTGCTCCAGGGGTGGCGACGGCGAGAAAGTCGCGTGGCTTGGCGGTCAGGTATTTGACCAGCGCTCGCCGCTGCCAGCCCCGCAGTGCCTGGGCACCGGGCGTTCCGGCCGAGCCGGACATAGGCTCAGCATCAGCCCGCACCCACGACTCCTTCCGACCGGAATGCAGTCTAGGGCAGGCAGTTCCGCGATGGCACGTTCGCGGCGTGTCCGGGTGCGGCGTGTCTGTGCGGCTACTCGACCCAGTGGTTGTCGTGCCTGATGAACCACTCGGCGCGTTCCTCGTCCGACAGCTCGCCGACCTGTGACAGCCCCTCGAAGTAGAACTCGCGGGGTGCGCCGGGTGCGAACAGCATCAGCATCGACACCGGCTCGTCGCCCTCGTTGCGGAAGCCGTGGATCCCACCCGGCGGGACGTAGAGGTAGTCGTTGGTGCTGCCGTCGATCCAGTCGGTGCCGTCGTAGAGCCGGACGGTGCCCGACAGGACGTAGAAGGCCTCGGAGATCGCCCGGTGGAAGTGCGGTCCGGGGCCGCCGCCTTTCGGGGCGATGTTGACGCGGTAGAGGCCGTACTCACCGCCCGTCTCCTGCTGATTGGCGAGGTAGTGGTACTCCACCAGCCCGAACGTCGAGTGATCGGCCTCCGCGTCGCCGCGTTTGAGCCACGCGCTCTTCTCGGGTTCGTCGGCGGTGTAGCGGGCCGGCGGATATGGGGGAATGACCAGTGACACGGCGCCCAGTCTGCCCGTGTCAGCTGATCGGGAAGGTCACCTTCGTCAACTCCTCGGAGATCTCCCACAGCCGGCGCTGCTGATCGATGTCATAGGACTGGTCGCTGGAAGCCACGACGACGGGTTTGCCCCGCTGCTGGCCGATGCCGTCGGGGCCGTAGTACTGGCCGCCGAGCACGCTGGGGTCGGTGGCCGCGCGCAGCGTCGGCAAGGCGCCGCGGTCGGCGGTCTGGGCGAACAGCACGGGTGCGGCGGCCAGGAACGCCCGCTCGACCGGCCGCGGCAGGTTGCGTGCCAGATCGGTGGTCGAGGTGCCGGGATGGGCGGCGACGGCGATCGTGGTGCCGCGCGGTGCGAGCCGGCGCTGCAGCTCATAGGTGAACAACAGGTTGGCGAGCTTGGACTGGGTGTAGGCGCCCATCCGGCTGTAGCTGCGCTCCCACTGCAGGTCGTCCCAGTGGATGGAGCCGCCCATCTTGTGGCCGTTGCTGCTGACGGTGACGATGCGCGACCCGGGCACGTCGAGCAGTTGTTCCAGCAGCAGGCCGGTCAGCGCGAAGTGGCCGAGATGGTTGGTGCCGAACTGCAGCTCGAAACCGTCCTTGGTGGTGCCTTTCGGCGTCGTCATGACGCCCGCGTTGTTGATCAGCAGGTTGATGTCGTCGTAGCGGCCTTTGAGCTCGTCGGCGGCGCTGCGGATCGAGTCCAGCGACGTCAGGTCGAGCTCCTGCACGGCGACGTCGCCGGCGATCTGGGCCGCGGCCTGTTTGCCCTTCTCGACGTTGCGGACGGCGATGACGACGTGCGCACCTTTGGCGGCGAGCGCCTTGGCGGTCTCGAAGCCCAGCCCGGTGTTCGCGCCGGTGATCACGGCGGTGCGGCCGGTCTGGTCGGGGATGTCGGCGGCGGACCAGTCGGTCATGCGGTTCTCCTCGCGTCAAAGTAGTTAGACTCGTTAAACGGAGCGCACGCCCCGGTTGGTTCCGACTATACGGAACGCGCGCCCCGCTTACTGTTCGCTGAAAGGGAAACCGTGACCGCCGCCCGACCCGTACGCGCCGACGCGGCGCGCAACCGGCTGCGGGTGCTCGAGGTCGCCTACGAGACTTTCGCGACCGAAGGGCTCACAGTGCCCGTCGACGAAATCGCCCGCCGAGCAGGGGTCGGCGCCGGCACCGTCTACCGGCACTTCCCGACGAAAGACGCGCTCGTCGTCGCCGTCGTCGAAGACAGGCTGCGCCGCATCGAGGAGGGCGCACGCGCGCTTCTGGAGTCCGAAGGCCCAGGTGAAGCCCTATTCGCCTTCCTGCGGGAGATGGTGCGGACGGCTGCCGCCGACCACGGCCTGGTCGACGCGGTCGCCGGGTACGGCATCGACCTCGAGGCGGTGGCTCCCGGCGCCGAGGCCTCGCTGATGGCGCTGCTCGGGGAGCTGCTCACTGCCGCCCAGGGTGCCGGTACGGCCCGGACGGACATCGGGGTACCGGAGGTCAAAGCGCTGTTGCTGGTGTGCAAGGTGCCGCAGCTGTACGGCGCCGAAGTTTCCGACCGGGTGGCTCGGGTGATCGAGGACGGCCTCCGGGCCCGCCCGCAACGATCCTGAACAGGGCACCTGACCTTGCACTCGCCCAGGTCGAGTGCTAGAAAGGCACTTGGCACTCGCGACCGGTGAGTGCTAGGTCGGACCGGTGAGATCGGGGCCGCATCTGCGAGCACAGCCCCAATCGTCCGTCGCGGGCACTGACTCCGACCAACAGACGTGCATCCCCAATCCCGGAGGAAACACTTCGCAATGGCTAAGACAATTGCGTATGACGAAGAGGCCCGTCGCGGTCTCGAGCGGGGCCTCAACAGCCTCGCCGACGCGGTAAAGGTGACGCTGGGCCCCAAGGGTCGCAACGTCGTCCTCGAGAAGAAGTGGGGCGCCCCCACGATCACCAACGATGGTGTGTCCATCGCCAAGGAGATCGAGCTGGAGGACCCGTACGAGAAGATCGGCGCTGAGCTGGTCAAGGAAGTTGCCAAGAAGACGGACGACGTCGCCGGCGACGGAACCACCACTGCCACCGTGCTCGCCCAGGCTCTGGTTCGCGAAGGTCTGCGCAACGTCGCAGCCGGCGCCAACCCGCTCGGCCTCAAGCGCGGTATCGAGAAGGCCGTGGAGGCCGTCACTCAGGGCCTGCTGAAGTCGGCCAAGGAGGTCGAGACCAAGGAGCAGATCGCTGCCACCGCCGCGATCTCCGCGGGCGACGTCCAGATCGGCGAGCTCATCGCCGAGGCTATGGACAAGGTCGGCAACGAGGGTGTCATCACCGTCGAGGAGAGCAACACCTTCGGTCTCCAGCTGGAGCTCACCGAAGGCATGCGCTTCGACAAGGGCTACATCTCGGGTTACTTCGTGACCGACGCCGAGCGTCAGGAAGCGGTCCTCGAGGATCCCTACATCCTGCTGGTCTCCTCGAAGGTTTCGACCGTCAAGGACCTGCTGCCGCTGCTGGAGAAGGTCATCCAGTCCGGCAAGCCGCTGCTGATCATCGCCGAGGACGTCGAGGGCGAAGCCCTGTCGACCCTGGTGGTCAACAAGATCCGTGGCACCTTCAAGTCCGTCGCCGTCAAGGCCCCGGGCTTCGGTGACCGCCGCAAGGCCATGCTGCAGGACATCGCGATCCTGACCGGTGGCCAGGTCATCAGCGAAGAGGTCGGCCTGTCGCTCGACACCGCCGACGTCGCGCTGCTGGGCACCGCCCGCAAGGTCGTCGTCACCAAGGACGAGACCACGATCGTCGAGGGCGCCGGCGACAGCGATGCCATCGCCGGTCGCGTGGCCCAGATCCGTGCCGAGATCGAGAACAGCGACTCCGACTACGACCGCGAGAAGCTGCAGGAGCGCCTGGCCAAGCTGGCCGGTGGCGTTGCAGTCATCAAGGCCGGAGCTGCCACCGAGGTGGAGCTCAAGGAGCGCAAGCACCGCATCGAGGACGCCGTCCGCAACGCGAAGGCTGCCGTCGAAGAGGGCATCGTCGCCGGTGGTGGCGTGGCTCTGCTGCAGTCGGCTCCGGTTCTGGAGGCGCTGGAGCTCACGGGTGACGAGGCCACCGGTGCCAACATCGTCCGTGTGGCGCTGTCGGCTCCGCTCAAGCAGATCGCCTTCAACGGTGGTCTGGAGCCCGGTGTCGTGGCCGAGAAGGTCTCGAATCTGCCTGCGGGTCACGGCCTCAACGCCGCGACCGGTGAGTACGAGGACCTGCTCAAGGCCGGCGTCGCCGACCC
Source organism: Mycobacterium sp. 236(2023) (assembly GCF_029623955.1). GTDB lineage: Bacteria > Actinomycetota > Actinomycetes > Mycobacteriales > Mycobacteriaceae > Mycobacterium. Next base: position 482,975 of record NZ_JARSBP010000001.1, read on the forward strand.
GGTCAAGGTGACCCGTTCGGCGCTGCAGAACGCAGCCTCGATCGCGGCGCTGTTCCTCACCACCGAGGCCGTCGTTGCCGACAAGCCGGAGAAGGCCGCCGCACCTGCGGGCGACCCGACCGGTGGCATGGGCGGTATGGACTTCTAAGTCCCAGTACGAGAGAGGCCCGGTCCCGTTCGCGGGGCCGGGCCTTCTTCGTTCATCCCCAACGTGGGTTCTATGCACAGGTTCGGCCCGAAAAGCGTGCGGGAGGCCCACTCTCGTCGGTGCCCGCGGCGACGGTCGCGGCATGGAATGTTTCCTCGGGAGTGCGGCGGTGCGCAATGGCTTGCTCACTCGACGCGGTTTGGCTCGTCATCACCGTCTGATCTATCGCGACGTCTACCTTCCCCGCGACGTCGCGCTCACCGCGCAGATCAAGGCGGAAGCCGCGTGGCTGGCCACCGGCGCCGTTCTGGGAGGACTGTCGGCGGCGGCTGTCCTCGGCACCAAGTGGATTGATCCGGCCGCGCCCGCAGAGATCGTTCGTCCCGACCGGCACGCGGCCGCAGGCATTCTCGCCCACTCGTGGTCTCTGGCTGCCGGGGAGACGTGCCTTGTCGCAGGCGTCGACGCGACGACGCCCGCGCGCACAGCCTTCGATATAGGCCGTACCCGACCACCAGATCAGGCGGTACCCATTGTCGACGCGTTGATGAATGCGACGCGTGTCTCGCCCGCGGCCGTGGCCGCCGTTGCTGCCGCCCACCCTGGAGCGCGGGGCGTCGCGCGTATCCCCGGGTTGCTGGAGCTAGTCGACGGCGGCGCCGAGTCTCCGCAGGAAACGAGAGTGCGGCTGATCCTGCTGCACGGCGGTCTGCCTCGGCCCGAAACTCAGATCGTGTTCCGCGAGCTTCGAATTCGCGTCGACATGGGCTGGCGCGAATGGAAAGTCGCCGTCGAGTACGACGGTCTCCAGCACTGGACGGACGGCCGACAGAGGTCCTGGGACATCGAACGTCTGGCTCTGCTCGAGGCGGCAGGGTGGGCCGTGATTCGGGTCAGCGGTGACATGCTGCGGCGGCCTGACGTTGTGGTCGATCGAGTTCGCACAAAACTGCGCGAGCGTGGGGCTTCAGTACGCGATTGACCCGAATTCTGTACATAGGCCCCACGTTCGATGCGTCAAAGGGTGTGCAGCGGTGCGGGTTTGAGGGCCAAGGTGGCGATGACGCTGATGACCGCCGTCGTGACCAGGTAGCCACATGCAAGCCATGGAGAACCGCCCGCCGCGCCGATCAGCGCGGTGAGGATCAGCGGCGTCAGGCCCGAGGCGAACACCCCGGAGAGCTGATAGACCGTCGACAGGCCCGTGTAGCGGATGCGCGCCGGGAACAGCGATGCATACAGCGTGCCCTGCGCCCCGTAGAACAACGCGTGGATCACACCGAACACCACGACCATCGTGATCGCATAGAACGCAATGTCTTTCGTGCCGAACAACGCGAACACCGGGAACACCGCAGCCGCGTAGGCCGCGATGCCGATCGCGTAGATCCTCTTCGGCCCGTACCGGTCGGCCAGCAGACCCGACACCGGCAGCAGCGCCGCCATCAACACGGCCGCGACGGTGACGGTGACGAGCACGGGCACCTTCTCCAGCTTCAGCGTGCCCGTCGCATAGGAGATCGCGAACACACCCCACGTATTGAATGCCGCACCCTCTCCCCACCGCGAGAGCATGCCCAGCACAGTCGATTTCAGGATCGGCGGGCGGAAGACCTCCTTCAGGGGCACCGCGGCGCGGTCATCGCTATCGCGGACCTTCTCGAATGCCGGTGTCTCGCTGGCTTTCAGTCGCACCACCACGCCGAAGATCACCAGCACGATGCTGAACAGGAACGCGATCCGCCATCCGTAGGCGAGGAACGCGTCGTCGGGCAGTGCCACCTGAAGAAGGGCGAAAACGCCTGTGCCCAGGGCGAGTCCGAGAGCCAAGCCGACCTGTGGGATGCTGCCGAACAACCCGCGCCTGCGGGACGGGCCGTGCTCGACGGCCAGCAGCACCGCGCCGGCCCACTCGCCGCCGAGCGCGAAGCCCTGCACAATGCGCAAGAGCAGCAACAGGATCGGAGCCAGCACGCCGATCTGGGCGGCAGTCGGCAGCACACCCATCAGAGCGGTCGCGCCACCCATCAACAGCATCGTCAGCGCGAGGGTCTTCTTGCGGCCGATGCGGTCGCCGACGTGGCCGAAGACGAATCCGCCGATCGGTCTCACCACGAATCCGACGGCGAACGTCGCGAACGACAGCAGCGTGCCGACGAACGTCGACTGGTCGGGGAAGAACGCCTGGTTGAACACCAGGCTTGCCGCGGTGGCGTACAGGAAGAAGTCGTACCACTCGATCGTGGTCCCGACGAGGCTCGCCCACAGCGCCGTGCGGGCCTGCGGCGTCACCGTCTGCTGTTCGTCGGCCGCGTCGGGCGCATTCGTCACAGTCACGGGGATCTATCAGCCCAATTCCGGGGCCTGCCGACAAGGGTTGGAATCGGCCTGACGAAAAGGCGGATGAAACGCGCCGGTCGATGAGTTGGGTCTGAGCATGAGCACCATGACTGCCGTCGGCGCCTTCGCGGCCGCCGATATCGATGCCAGCCTGCGCGACATCACCGTCGATATCCCCGAACTACGGCCGCGTGACGTGCTGGTACGCGTGCAGGCCGTGTCCGTGAACCCCGCCGACTGGAAGGTGCAGGCCGGCGTGACGGCCGAGTCCGAGCCGGTGATTCTCGGGTTCGACGCGGCGGGTGTGGTCGAGGCGGTCGGGCCCGACGTGAGCACGCTCACCGTCGGCGACGAGGTCTGGTACGCCGGTGACATCAAGCGGCCGGGGAGCTACGCCGAGTATCAGGCGGTCGACGAGCGCATCGTGTCCCGCAAGCCGGCGTCACTCTCGTTCGCCGACGCGGCCGCGCTGCCGCTGACGACGATCACGGCGTGGGAGTCGCTGTTCGACCGCTTCGGACTGACCCGCGAGTCGACCGGCGACCTGCTGGTGCTCGGTGCCGCGGGAGGCGTCGGCTCGATCATGATCCAGCTCGCGAAGGCCCTGACCGGCGTCCGCGTCATCGCCACCGCCAGCCGTGACGAGTCCCGCGCATGGGCGCAGAGCATGGGCGCCGACGTCGTCGTCAACCATCACAACCTGCGCGACGAAACCCTGGCCGTTGCCCCCGGAGGCATCGACTACTTGTTCTCGCCGCACTCGGCGGGGAACATCGGTATCTACGCCGAGATCGTCAAGCCGTTCGGGCACATCACGGCCATCGATGAGCCGACTGGCTTGGATCTGGAGCCCCTGAAGGCGAAAAGCATTGCGTGGCATTGGGAGTTGATGTTCACGCGGGCGATGTTCGAGACACCGGATATGATCGAGCAGCAGCGGCTGCTCGCCGCGACCGCCGACCTCGTCGACCAGGGCGTCCTGCGCACCACCGTCACCAAGACCATCACGGACTTCTCCGCGGCCGGGCTGCGGGAGGCCAACCGGGACGTCAAGGCGGGCAGCATGACCGGCAAGGTCGTGGTTTCACGCTGAAGTTACTCGGTAATCGGCACGCAGGGCGCGGCAGGCCGGTGCAGCACCGCGCCCGTCGGCACGACGGTCATCCCCTCGTCGACATCGGCGCGCCCGTCCACGATCAGCGAGTAGCCGCCGGACTCGCGCGGCGGCCAGACGAGCGTGACATCGGGGTGCGCGGACGCGTTGCGCCGCGTGCTGTTGCCGACGGAGGTGATCCGCAAGGTGCCGTCGGTCAGGGTGGGGTCGACTGCGACGGTGTGAGCGCGGAAATCGTCTCCGACGGTGATCAAGTAGGCGAACGGGTAGTCGACGAGAGTGTCGGCCAGCTGGTCGAGATCCACCTTGACGCTCATGGCCCGAGAGTACGGCGTTAGGTTCGAGGGATGCCGCTCCCAACACCGTCCCCGACCACCACCGCCGTCGTCACCGGAGCCTCGTCGGGCATCGGCGCCGATCTGGCCCGTGAGCTCGCCGCCCGCGGGCACGGCCTGACCCTCGTCGCCCGACGCGAAGATCGCCTGCGTGACCTCGCCGACGAGCTATCCGGAACCGTCCGTGTCGAGGTCATCGCCTGCGACGTCGCCGATGCCGAAGCCCGCGCCGACCTTCTCGCCGAAGTCGAGCGCCGCGGCCTGACCACCGACATCCTGATCAACAACGCCGGTATCGGCACCATCGGCCCGATCATCGATTCGACCCCCGAGGCCGAGATCAACCAGGTGCGCGTCAACGTCGAGGCCGTCATCGACCTGACCACGCGGGCGGTTCAGCAGATGGTGCCACGCGGGCGCGGCGCGATTCTCAACGTCGGCTCCACGGCAGGATTCCAGCCGTTCCCCGGGCAGTCGGGTTACGCGGCGACGAAGGCATTCGTCCGGTCGTACACCGACGGGGTTCGCGGCGAACTCGCCGGTACGGGTGTCACCGTCGCGGCGCTGCACCCCGGGCCCGTGCGCACCGAGTTCCTGGAGACAGCGGGCATGGATGAACGCACCTTCGCCGCCGCGTTCCCGAAGTTCCTGTGGATTCCTTCGCGTGATGTCGCGAAGAAGGGCATCGAGGCGCTCGAGACCGGGCGCAGCGTTATCCCGGGATGGCAGAACGAGATTCCCGCTCGCGTCTTCGAGTTCCTGCCGCGCCGTCTGCTGCTGCCGCTGCTCAAGAATCAGCATCCGGCGCTGCGCCAGTCACGCTGACGCGGGCCAGCTCCGCATCCAGCCCTCGACGGGCAGATCGAGGCCGTTGCACAGCGTGCATATGGTGCGGTACCAGCCGACGGCGATCAGCAGCTCCATCCGTTGTTCATCGGACATGTTGGTGCCCAAGGCTTTCCACGTGTCAGCAGTGAGTGACCCGGTCTGCTCGATCTCGTCGACAGCGGCGATCAGCACTTGCTCGTCGGCCGACCATCCGACGTCGGCGCCGGTAACCAGCGCGTCGCACTCGTCATCGGACACCCCGGCGATCGGCCCCCAGAACGCGGCCTGCCCACCCCACTCGTACGCGCAGCCGACGAGCGCACAGATCCGCAGGATCGCGATCGTGCGAACCCGCGGCGGCAACTTGGTGTCGACGTAGAGCGCCTCACCCAGCTTGCGCAGCTTGGCCGCGAGTGCGGGGTGCCGCTGCAGGCAGCGCACGAGCAGCAGCGGTTCGTAGGTGCGGTCGGGATGCCCCCAGCTGCCGATGCCTGCCGCATCCTCCTCGCTCCACGGCGGGGCAAGCGGCGCAACGCGACTCATGCGGGGCTGGACTGGCGGCCACGCACCAGCTTCCCGGGACGCGCTTCGGTGGGCACACCGTTCTCGGCGATCACCTCGCCGGAAACGATGGTGGCGACGTAGCCGTCCGCGGTCTGGTCGAGGCGCCGGCCGCCCGCGGGCAGATCGCCGACGACGACAGGCTTGTGCAGCCGCAGGGCTGCGGTGTCGATGACGTTGAGATCGGCCTTGTAGCCCACGGCGATTCGACCGCGATCGGCCAGGCCGGCCACTCGAGCGGGTACGGACGTCAGCTCCCGGATGACCTCGGAGACCGACAGCCGTCCGCTGTTTCTGTCGCGTACCCAGTGCGTGAGCATGTAGGTGGGAAAGCTTGCGTCGCAGATCATTCCGTAGTGGGCACCCCCGTCGCCGAGGCCGAGCACGACGTCGTCACGGCTGATCAGCTCCGCGACGGTGTCCAGCGTGCCGTCGCGGAAGTTGGCCAGCGTCACGAGGAGCATGGCGTGGCCGTCGTCGTCGAGGAGCCGGTCGTAGGCCTCTTCCAGCGGGCTGACGCCGCGGGCGGCAGCCCGCGCTCCGATCGAATCCTCGGGCAACGGCTCGTAATTCGGCGGATCGCCGAGCGGGAACATGTAGTTCCATGCCTGCGCTGCGAACATCAGAGGGTGCCCGTCGCTGGCGGGTTTGTCGTTCAAGATACGTTCGCGCACTTCGGGTTTGCGCATCTCGGCGACTTTGTCGGCCAGGGGTAGTCCTGCGATCTCGCGGTACGACGGGTACATCACGAACGGGTTGCCCGACAGATCGAGGCCGAGCACCAGGCCGATGGGGCGCGGGAAGATCTGACCCGTCACGTCCCCACCGTCAGCGTTGGCCTTCTCCACCATGCGTAAGGCATCGAGGTGGATCGGCGGGCCGGCGTTGCCGATCGCCAGCGTGAACGTCACCGGCAGGCCCACCTCGGAGGCGACGTCGAAGACCGCCTTCAGGGCGCCTTCGTAGTCGCCCGCCATCAGGTCGGGCACGAACTGCAGGAGCCCACCGCCGGCGTCGTCGACCCCGCGGGCGATGGCCTCAATCTCGGCGTACTCCGCCTCGTAACTCGGAATCGGTTGTCCGCCGGCTGTTTTGTGCAAGGTCAGCCGCGACGACGCGAACCCGAGTGCGCCGGCGGTGATGGCTTCCTCGGCGAGCTTGCGCATCAGCGCGAGATCTTCGGGGGTGGGCAGTTCGCGATCGACCCCACGTTGGCCCATCACGTACACCCGCAGCGGCGAGTGCGGCAGGAACGCGGCGACATCGATGTCGCGGCGTCGCGAGTCGAGGGCGTCGAGGAACTCGGGGAAGGTCTCCCACGTCCACGGCAGGCCGTCGACCATCACGACGCCCGGAATGTCCTCGACGCCGGCCATCACGTCGACGAGAGTGTCGTGGTCCTCGGGGCGGCAGGGCGCGAACCCGACGCCGCAGTTGCCCATCACCGCGGTGGTGACGCCGTGCGCCGACGACGGCGTCATCCGGTCCGACCAGATCGCCTGACCGTCGTAGTGGGTGTGGAGGTCGACGAACCCGGGCGTGACGAGAAGGCCTGTCGCGTCGATCTCGTGGGTGGCGTCGCCGTCGACGGAACCCACCGAGACGATGACACCGTCGCGCACCGCGACGTCCCCGGTGAACGGTTCGCCGCCGAGACCGTCGACGACGGTTCCCCCGCGCACCGCAAGGTCAAATGTCGCCCTCCGGGCGATGGAGCCATCTGTCATATCCCGAATGTACGGTGAGGCCATGATCGACCACTTCGGAATCAACTGTGCGGATTGGGAGAAGTCGAAGGCCTTCTACGACAAGGTGCTCGGCTCGTTGGGGTACACGCGACAGATGGATTTTCAGGTTGCCATCGGGTACGGGACCGAGGGCAAACCCGACTTCTGGATCGCCGACATGAACGCCGGTGACGCCAAGGGGCCGAACCGTGAGGCGCACTTCGCGTTCCAGGCTCCTGACGCCGAGGGTGTCCAGGCGTTCTACGCCGCGGCGGTCGAAGCCGGCGCCGAGTCGCTGCACGAGCCGCGGCTGTGGCCCGAGTATCACGAGAACTATTACGGCGCATTCGTGCGCGACTTCGACGGCAACAACGTCGAGGCGGTCTTTCACGGTGGCGGCCCGAGGGCCTAGGCGGTGAAACGGTGGGCTCTGCTGCTGGGCCTGGCTCTGGTGCTCGCCGGTTGTTCATCGGGTGAGGAGCCACCGCCTGTCGTGAAGCCGGTGGCGGCACTCGACGGTTCCTACATCGTCGAATACGACGGCACCGGCACGACGAACGGCGCCCCGGTGCTCGGCCAGAGCTCCGGGAAGGCGGGGTGGGTGTTCCAAACCGCGTGCGATGAGGACAGCTGCGTCGCCGCGGGCGGCATGATCGCCGACCCCGAGAACCCGGGCGCCCCGCTGAAGGACGCGCGAGTGGCCGACTACGTCGACGGACGGTGGGTCATGATCCACCGCAGCGAGAACGTCGTCACGTGTACCGGGCCGAACGGCGAGGAGTTGAGGGCGGACGGCTGGTCGATCTGGGACATCGCCATCGCACCGGACATGAGCCTGCGCCCGACGATCACCACCGTGGGTGTCGGCGACTGCCCGTCGGTCAACGTCGTCACCCCGGTGATGACGCGGGTGGCCGACCGCTTGCCGGAGTTCCCCGTTCCCGATCCGACGCAGCAGCCGCCGAGGACAGTCGCGGCCGCTACCGGTTTTCATGGCTCCTACACATCGACCAGGACCCGCCGCGGTCAGGACGCCGAGCCCGAAGTGGCCGATCGGAACGTCAGGACGTACTGCCTCAGGACAGGGGATCGCTGTGCGACCACGGCGACGACACCTGGCGAGCCGGGCGCAGAGTTCGCGCACCTGTCGGTGTTCACCTTCGGTGACGGGAAGTTCGTCCGGTCGACCATCCCGCTGCCCTCGCCATGCGCCGACGGGGTGCCCGGTGCCGCGACGGAAGCCCAGACGCTCAATCTGCCCGCAGGCACCGAGAACCCGTTCCCGGAGGTGAGGGGCGCGGTCGTCAAGAACTTCACCGCCGGATGCGCGGGCGCCGAAGAGTACGACGTCGTCTACGCACTGCGCCCGGCGTAGCTTGGCGACCATGGACTCAGCCCGAGAACTGCTGCGCGACCTGTTCACTCGGCAAGCCGAGCACGTCGACGACCTCACCGAGAACCTCACCGACGACGTCGCCTACTACCGGCCGACACCGGAGGCCAACACCATCACGTGGTTGATCTGGCATACCGCGCGCATGCAGGACGCGCAGGTATGCGACATCGCCGGAACCGAACAGGTGTGGTTCCGCGACGGCTGGGTCGACAAGTTCGGCCTGGACCTGCCGCCCGATGCGCACGGCTACGGCCACAGTCCCGAGGAGGTGGCGAAGGTGCGCGCGCCGGGGCATCTGCTGGCGGGCTACTACCGGGCCGTCCACAAGCTGTCGCTGGAGTACGTGGCATCGGTGTCTGCGGAGGAACTGGCCCGCGTCATCGACACCCGGTGGACGCCCCCGGTGACTGCGAGTGCACGGCTGGTCAGCGTCATCGACGACGCCGCGCAGCATCTCGGTCAGGCGGCCTATATCCGGGGGCTTGTGAGCTGAACTCACTGATTCGGTGGTGGCCGCTCGGTGGCCTGGCCGGTCTGATCGCCCTCGGTCTCGCCGTCGGCAAGGGCTCGACACCGGTGGACGACTGGTTCCAGAACCTCGGCGCCGAGCATCAGGAGCTGAGGTATCTGCTCGTCTTCACCGACGGCGGCGTGGTCCTGACGCTCTGCGGCGTCGTGTTCGTCGCCGCCCTGGTGCGGCGGCGCTGGCGTCTCGCTGCCGCCACCGTGGTCACGCCGTTTCTGGCCGTGATGGCGGCCCGGTTGGCCAAGCTGTCGTTCGGGCGTCTCAAAGGCGAGGAGCTGGCCTACCCGAGCGGGCACACGGCGCTGACGCTGGCGGTGCTGGCGATGACGGTGCTGCTGTTCGGCGCGGCGACGTGGGCGGTCACCGCCGCGGCCGCGGTCATGACGCTCGGTGTGATCGGGCAGGGCGTCACCTACCACTACTTCACCGACACGATCGGGGCGTTGTTCCTCGGCAGCGCGCTGGTGTGCCTGGCCGTGTCCATCGCCAGACTTGACACGTGTCAACCCCGGCGCGACGGAGATCACAGTGCTGGTTAGCATGGGGACATGACAGCGACGTCCGACGTGCACGTGCCCAACGATTTCACCGGCACCGGGACCATCACCAACCCTGCGACCGGAGCCGCCGCCGGCACCGTCCGCTGGACAGACCCCGCCGACATTCCTCAACTCACGGCCGGTCTGCGCGCCGCGCAGAAAGAGTGGGAGGCCCGCGGTCCCAAAGGCCGGGCGAAGGTGTTGTCCCGGTACGCGGTGTGGCTCGGCAAGCATCGCGAGGAGATCGAACGGCTGCTCATCGACGAGACCGGCAAGTCCGCCGCCGACGCCGCCCAAGAAGTGCCGCTGATCATCATGATCGCGTCGTACTACATCAAGACGATGGAGAAGGCGCTCGCCCCGGATCCGCGTCCGGCGGCCCTGCCGTTCCTGGCCATCAAGAAGATCAGCGTGCACTACCGGCCCCGCCCGGTCGTCGGCATCATCGCGCCGTGGAACTACCCGGTCGCCAACGCGTTGATGGACGCCATCGGCGCGCTGGCCGCCGGCTGCGCGGTCCTGCTCAAGCCGTCCGAGCGCACTCCGCTGACCGCCGAACTGCTGCTGCGCGGCTGGCTGGACTCGGGGGCGCCGGAGGTGCTGGCGCTGGCCCAGGGTGCCCGGGCGGTGTCCGAGGCTGTCATCGACAACACCGACTTCATCCAGTTCACGGGCTCCTGTGCGACGGGCGCCAAGGTGATGGAACGCGCGGCCCGCACGCTGACCCCGGTGAGCCTGGAACTCGGCGGCAAGGACCCGATGCTCGTCCTCGAAGACGCCGACGTCGAACTCGCCGCCCATGCCGCCGTGTGGGGCGCGATGTTCAACGCCGGCCAGACGTGCGTGTCGGTCGAGCGCGTCTACGTGCTCGATTCGGTCTACGACCAGTTCGTCGACGTGGTCGTCGACGACGTGATGAAACTGAAGCTGGGGGCCGGCGACGGCAACCACCTCGGCGCGATGATCGACGACACCCAGGTCGCGGTCACCGAACGCCATGTCGCCGATGCGCTCGCCAAGGGTGCCAAGGCGCTGACCGGCGGCACCCGCGGCACCGGCTCGGGCAGCTTTTACGAGCCCACCGTGCTGGTCGACGTCGACCATTCGATGCTGTGCATGACCGAGGAGACGTTCGGCCCGACGCTGCCGATCATGAAGGTCGCCAGCGTCGACGAGGCGATCCGGCTGGCCAACGACAGCCCCTACGGCTTGTCCGCCGCGGTGTTCTCCGGCGACGTGGAACGCGCGAAGGCCGTCGCGCTTCAACTCGACTGCGGAGCGGTCAACATCAACGACGTCATCTCCAACCTGATGTGCACCACCGCCCCGATGGGCGGCTGGAAGACCTCGGGCATGGGTGCGCGCTTCGGTGGGGCAGAGGGCATTCGCAAGTTCTGTCGTCAGGAGGCGGTCGTGGCGCCGCGTACCAACGTCGGCGCGGGTGGGAATTACTACAACAACTCGCTCAAGGCGCTCAAGCGGATGAACACGCTCATGACCAAGATGGCGCTGTTCGGGCCGCGTCGATCAGCGAAATAGTCCACGTCCCGTTCACCCGACGGTCACCGAAACGTTCGCAGCGCTCGATAGCTTCTGGCGGTGACTCTGGACGGCTCTGGCTACAGCGTGCTCGACGACGACGATGACGATCCCGTGCTGCTTCTTCAGCCCAGCGGTGAAGTCGTCGACACCTGGCGCGAGAACTATCCGTACGACGAGCGCATGAAGCGCACCGAATACGAAGAGCAGAAGCGGCTGCTGCAGATCGAACTGCTCAAGCTGCAGAAGTGGAGCCAGGCCAACGGACACCGGCACGTCATCGTGTTCGAAGGCCGCGACGCCGCGGGCAAGGGCGGCACCATCAAGCGGTTCATGGAGCACCTCAACCCGCGCGGCGCCCGCGTCGTCGCGCTGGAGAAGCCCACCGAGCGGGAGACCACCCAGTGGTACTTCCAGCGCTACGTCACGCACCTGCCCGCCGCGGGTGAGTTCGTGCTGTTCGACCGGTCCTGGTACAACCGCGCGGGTGTGGAGCGCGTGATGGGCTACTGCACCCCCAAGCAGCACGCCGAGTTCATCCGCCAGGCTCCGCTGTTCGAGCAGATGCTCGTCAACGACGGTGTGAGCCTCACCAAGCTGTGGTTCTCGGTCACCCAGAACGAACAGCGCACCCGGTTCACAATCCGCCAGGTCGATCCCGTGCGGCAGTGGAAACTGTCGCCCACCGATCTCGCATCGTTGGACAAGTGGGACGACTACACCGCCGCCAAAGAAGACATGTTCGCGTGGACGGACACCGAAACCGCGCCGTGGACCGTGGTCAAGAGCAACGACAAGAAGCGCGCCCGCATCAATGCCATGCGCTACGTGCTGAGTAAGTTCGACTACGACAACAAGGACCACGACGTCGTGGGCCGGCCCGACCCGCTCATCGTGGGGCGCGCACTTTCCGACTGAACCGGGCGCGTCCCTCCAAGGAGGACGCGTTCGTGCGTTTTCTCGCCGCCCTGTTCCTGTGGCTGATCACCACCGTTGCTCTGGCTGCCGCTGTCCCGGCGATGTGGGCGCAGTCGCATCTGATCGACGAGGACGGGTACGCCGCGCTCGCGACGTCGGCGGCCCGGGACTCCCGGCTGCAGAACGCGATGGCCGCTGAGCTGACCACCCAGTTCCTTTCCCTCGGTGAGGACAACGGCTACCAGCTCAACCCCGAACTCGTCCGGACCGTCGCCGATTCGTACACCCGCAACGCGGGCTTCCCGGGTCAGTTCGCCCAGGCGAACCGGATCGCGCATCAGTGGATGTTCACCGGCGCCGTGCCGAGCGGCAACTCGACCGATCAGTGGCTCATCGACGTGGCGCCGATGCTGTCGGACCCGTCGTTCTCGGCGACGCTGGGGACCCTGGACCTGCAGGTGCCCCCGACACTGACCGTGCCCATCACGGTGAACGCCGAGGAACTGCAGCCCGGAAAGCTGCGCTGGCTCGCGACGTGGGGACCGTGGGCCTCCATCGGGGTGGCCGTCCTGACCGGGGTGTTCGCCCTGCTGACGCTGGCGGCCGCCAGGTCGCGGGGCAAAGCCCTTACCGCCCTTGGTGTTTCGGCGCTACTGGTCGGTGCGGCGGGCTGGGCGGGGATCGAGGTCGCCGGCCGTTTCATCGAGAGCGGACTCAACCGCACGGCCGGCGACATCCGCACCGTGGCCGAGGTGATGGTGGACACCGCCGAAGGCAGCCTGCACCAGTGGCTGAACTACACGCTGCTGGCCGGCGGCGGGCTGGTGGTGCTCGGCGTCGTCGCCGCGGTGCTCGGCGGACTGCTGAGCGGGCCGCGGGAACCTGCCTGAGCAGGACATTCGCTTCGGCTGGCTAGGCTCGGAAGTCACGTCCCCGGAGAAAGGCCGCTCGTTGTCGACAGAGATCCCTGCCGAACTCGACGGCCTCGCGGGTTGGACCGTGAGCCTGATGGAACACCTCGGGGGAGCCGGCGCCGGGCTGGCGATCTTCCTGGAGAACCTGTTCCCGCCCCTGCCGAGCGAAGTGATCCTGCCGATGGCGGGCTTCGCGGCGAGTCTGGGCACCCTCTCCGTGGTCGAAGCGATCGTCTGGACGACCGTCGGGTCCGTCGTCGGAGCCTGGGTCATCTACCTGCTCGGCGCCTGGCTCGGGCATGAACGGATGACCAAACTCGCGACGAAGCTCCCGCTGGTGGACCGCGAGGACATCGACAAGTCCGTGGCGTGGTTCGCCCGCCACGGCACCAAGGGTGTCTTCTTCGGCAGGATGCTGCCGTTCTTCCGCAGCTTCATCTCCGTCCCGGCGGGCATCGAGCGGATGAACTTCCTCGTCTTCACCGTGCTGACGACGCTGGGCAGCCTGATCTGGAACAGCGTGTTCATCGGGCTCGGCTTCGCCTTGGGCGCCAACTGGCATCTCATCGAGCCGTACGCGTCGGCGTTGCAGTTCGTGGTGCTGGCGGGCGTGGTTGGCTTCGTCGGCTGGTTCGTCGTGTCGCGGCTCCGGGCTAGGGCACGATGATGTGCGACGGGTCGGGCCGGCGGTCGGGTGGCGCCTGGCTGTAGTCACCCCACGGGCCGTCGCGGTGCTCGACAGCCGCGCGCACACCATCGGTGGCGGCAATGTCGATGAACCGCAACGCATCCGGGGTGTTGCGCATCAGCCCGTCGAGAATCCCGCCGAGCGTCTGCGTCGACGCCAACCCCATGTTCTCGTAGGCCTGGTTGACGATGAGCTTCTGGGATTGCAGCTGTGACAGCGGGATCGTGCAGAGCTTGGCGGCGATCTCGGCGACGCGTGCTTCCAGACGTTCGAACGGCACCGATTCGTTGATGAGTTCCACTGCCGCAGCCTCCTTTCCGGTGAGCGGCTCGCCGGTCAGGGAGTGCCACTTCACCTTCGCCAGCGACAGCCGGTAGAGCCACATGCCGGTCAGGTAGGCGCCCCACATCCGGGCGTACGGGGTGCCGATGACGGCGTCGTCGCTGGCGATGACGAGGTCGGCGCACAGCGCATAATCACTGGCGCCGCCCACACACCAGCCGTGCACCTGCGCGATCACCGGTTTGGACGCGCGCCAGATCGCCATGAACTTCTGTGTCGGCCCGGTCTCGCGCGTGCTGACCATCGCGAAGTCCTTGCCGGGATCCCACCGGCCGTCGGTGTTCATCGCCTCGCCCCAGTGCTCGAACCCGCCACCGAAGTCGTAGCCGCCTGAGAACGCGCGGCCCGCGCCGCGCAGCACGATGACCTTGATCGCGGGGTCGCGTTCGGCGAGCCCGACGGCTGCCTCGATCTCGTCAGGCATCGGAGGCACGATCGTGTTGAGGCGGTCGGGCCGGTTCAGCGTGATCGTCGCGACCGCGTCGCGGACGGTGTAGAGCAAAGTCTCGAATTCGGGCTGAGCTGATGTCGGCATGGATATGTAGTCGAATCACTTCCGAGTTGGAAGTCAAGCACCGGGCAGCGCCCGCGCGTGGCAAAGTTTGGATACCCTAAGCCCGGCACATCGCCGGCGGGGGAAGGATCACGGGTTTGTCCGAGACTGAGCGCATCGACGCATCGACCCCGGCGGTGAAGCCGCGGACCTCGAAATGGGTGACCCGCCTGACGGTTTTCGGGCCCGGACTCGTCGTCATGCTCGCCGACACCGACGCAGGCAGCGTCATCACCGCCGCCCAAAGCGGTGCCGAATGGGGCTATCAGCTGCTGATCTGGCAGATCATCCTGATGCCGATCCTCTATATCGCGCAGGAGCTGACGGTCCGGCTCGGTCTGGTGACGCAGCGCGGCCACGGCGAGCTGATCCGCGAGCAGTTCGGCGCCGTCTGGGCCTGGGTGTCGGTGAGCACGCTGCTGGTCGCCTGTGCGGGCGCCATCATCACCGAGTTCAGCGCGGCGGCAGGTGTCGGCGCGATCTACGGCATCCCGCCGTGGCTCTCGGTCGGGCTGGTGGCCCTGTTCCTCGGCGGCCTCGTCCTCACCGGTTCGTACCGTCGGGTCGAACGCGTCGCAATAGCGCTCGGCGCGCTGGAATTGATCTTTTTCGTCGTCATGATCGACGCCCAGCCCGACCTGGGTGCGCTCGCCGCGGCACAGCTCAACCAGCCGCTGGCCAACCCCGACTACCTGTACCTGATCGCGGCCAACATCGGCGCGGTCATCATGCCCTGGATGGTCTTCTATCAGCAGTCCGCGGTGGTCGACAAAGGCCTGACCGTCAAGCACCTGAAGGACGCCCGGGTGGACACGGCGTTCGGAGCCGTGCTGACCCAGCTCGTGATGGCCGCGGTGCTCGTGTCGGTCGCCGCGACGATCGGCAAGAACGATCCCAACGCGACAATCAACACGATCGAGGACATCACCGGCGCGCTGACGCCGTTGCTCGGTGAGACAGCCGGTCAGATCCTGTTCTCCCTCGGCTTCCTCGGCGCCGCGTTCGTCGCCGCCATCGTCGTATCCCTCACCGCGGCTTGGGGTTTGGGTGAGGTGATGGGCTATCCGCGATCGTTGTCGGGCAAGCCGAAGGAGGCGCCGGCCTTCTACGCCGTCTACCTGGTGATGCTGGTCATCGGGTTCGTGTTCGTGCTGTCCGGGCTCAACCTCGTCGACCTGTCGGTCGGCATCATGGTGCTGAACGCGCTGCTGCTGCCCGTCGTGCTGGGCTTCCTGTTCGCGCTGGCGGTCAAGGTGCTCCCGGACGAGCACAAGCTGAAGGGCTGGTACCGGATCGTCGTGGCGGTCGTGCTGGTGTTCACCGCGGGTCTCGGTGTGTACGGGGGTATCAGCGGTCTGCTGGCGGGCAGCGCGGGGTAGGAGGACGACGATCAAGCGGCGACGGAGGAGCCGCGTTGAGGAGTCCGACCATAGCTAGCTAGCTAGCGCCAGTCCCGGAACGCGTCGAGGAGCTTGTCCCGGAAGGACGGTTCCAGCGCATCGTCGGGCAGCTTGCCCAGAGTCGTGACAGTGGTGCGGAACTGCTGCAGATAGTTGTCGCACCCGTCGCAGTCGAGCAGATGATGGTCGAACCGCGCCCTGGTGTCCAGGTCGAGGGTGCCGTCGAGGTAGTCGGTCACCAGCTCGACGAGTTCGTTGCAGTCGATGGGCCTGATGTCGGTCACATCGCCTCCTTCAGATAGCTTTCCAGCCCCTGCCGCACGGCCGCCCGCCCACGGTGCAGGAGTACCCGCTGGTTGGCGGCGCTGATGTCGAGGAGCCGGCTCACCTCGGCGGAATCCATGTCCAGCATGTCGCGCATCGTCACGACGACGCGCTGCCGCTCGGGCAGCTTGTCCAGCTCGCGGCGGGTCACGGCCAACAGCTCGTCGCCGAGCACCGACCCCTCGGGGGTGTCCGGGAACGGCGACGGCGTCTCGTCGGGTTTCCAGTGACCCGGGTACGGGTCGTCGTTGTCGCGGAACCGCGCCGGGTCGACCGTTCCGCCGGTGAAGGCCGCGACCTGGACGTCGGCGTCGCTGCGCTCACGAAGGCCGCGCTTCTTGGCGATGTTGATCAGCACCGTGAAAAGCCATGTGCGCAAGGCGGATCGGCCTTCGAACCCGTCGATTCCCTTCACGAGCGCGATCCACGCTTCCTGGACCACCTCTTCGGCGATCTCGTGGGAGGCCACGTAGCCGCGCGCCACCCGCAGCATCGCCGGGGTGTGGGTGTCGACGAGTGCGGCGAAGGCGGCCTCATCGCGTGCCCTCAGTGCGGCGATGAGGCCGGCCTCGTCGGTCGACGTGCCCGTCATGTCAAGAGTGTGAACTGCGCAGCGCATCTGTCAACGTCCATGCCGCGATTCCGATCAGCGCGACGTCCTTGATCAGGAACTGGCCCGTCGACGACAGCACCGGGAATCCACCCGCGGACGATTCGAAGACGCCGGGCGTGGTGAACAGGAAGCTCAGCGTCGCGACGAACAGGCCGACCGCGATGACGCTGCCGACGGCCGACAGCCTGGGCCACCACGGCTTGACGGCGATCAGCGCGGCGGTGGCGAGCTCGAGGACGCCGAGCAGCGAGGAGAACGTGGTGACGGAGAAGATGTCGTAGACCCAGCTCATGAGCGGGCTGTTCGAGACCAGGGGAGCGATCCCCTCCGCTTCGTAGGCGGTGAACTTCAAAGCGCCGATCCAGGCGATGACGACGACCAGTCCGTAGCGGGCCGCAGCCGCGCTGACGCTTTCCAATTGGGGAAGGCGGGTGCGGGCGATGGTGGTCATGGGGCTCTCCCCTCGTCGGGCCACGCGCCGGCGGCGTGGCGATCACGACGTAGTGGTGAGTAGGGGCCGAAGCGTTACACCGCAGACCTTTCGAACTACCGGTGATCCGACTCGTGTGTCGGCGCGCCGGGGTGTGGCATCTTGCGCGCCAATTCGGCCCGCGATCGGACCCCCAGTTTTCGGTAGACGCGGCCGAGGTGGTTGTCCACCGTCTTGTGGCTGACGAAGAGTTCGGTGGCGATGGCCTTGTTGGACAAGCCATCGGCGGCGAGCTCGGCCACGCGGCTCTCCGACGGTGTCAGGTTCAGACTGTCGCGGGAGCCGGCCATCCTGTCCAGCTCGAGGCGGGCCCGGTTGACCCACAGCGGAGCCCCCAACCTCTCGAACGTCGCCAATGCTTCGCCGAACATCTGCTCGGCGGCCTCGCGCCGGCGGTTTCGCCGGAGCAGCTGGCCGGTCAGCAGCTGCGTCCGTGCACGTTCCAACGGCATCGGCACACGAGCGTGGTGCCTCAGGGACATTTCCGCGACGCCCAGCGCCCGGTCGAGGTCACCCCTGCCCGCGTGCCACATCGCGCGACACCGTGCTCCCACGGCGAGCATCCACGGCCGGTCGTTTCGTTGGCCGTTCGTCTCCAGCAACTCGATGAAGGGGGTGGCCTCCTCCAACCGATCCAGGACGATCAGGGCCTCGATGCCGTCCGGCAGACACAGCGACGTGACGAGTTCGGTGCCCAGCGGCTTGATTCGTCCCCCGAACAGCGACGGTCCCGCCGCCTCCAGCGCTCTCTGGTGGTTCCCGAGCGAGATCTCCATGGCCGCGAGGAAGCCGGCCACGCCGTCGTCGATACTCTGCATTCCGCGCCGTTCTGCAGCGGCGGTCACCTCTTTGGCCGTGTCTCGGGCGACGTTGACCTCTCCGCGCACCGAGGCGAGCGCCGATCGCATTGCCGTCGCGGCGATCTGAGCCAACTCGCCGTCGAGCAGCCGCGCCCGCATCGCCATGTCCTGCAGGCTGGATTCCGCGGCCGGATAGTCGCCGATCCACAGTTGGGCGATGAACTTCTGTAGCGTGACGTGCTGGATATCGGCTTCGTGTCCACGATCGGCACACTCGAGGCGGATAAGGTCGTAGCTGGCCTGCGCCTCCTCCAAATGTCCTGTCCAACTGAGCAGTTGGGCGCGGTGCATCGTCGCGCGCAGCGGGATGGGGGTTCGGGCGTTGCGGTCCATCAGATCGATGGACCGTTGCAGGCCCTGTTCGTCGATCCCGTGGCCCACTCCGAAATTCAGCAGCACCGACATCCCCACCGCGCTGCTGATCAGCGACGGATCGCCCAGGACCTCCGCATCATCGGCAGCGTGGCTGGCCATCTCGGCACTGGACAGGTAATCACCGGAGTTGTACAGCGCGTAAGCCGCCGACGTGGCGGCGTTCACCCGCAGCGCCACATCGTCTCGACCGAGTTCGTAGGCCTCCTCGAACAACGGAACCGCCGCGATCATGCTGTCGTCGAGCATTCTGATGGAACCGAGTAACGACACCGCGTGGCCCCGGAGTGGTCCTGCCGGCAACGTGGCCAGCACATCGTGCAGGGCATCGCGAGCGCGGGCCATGTCGCCGAGGGAAAACTGTATGCCCGCCAACTGAATTCGCCGCTGAGGCGTGTCACCGCCGTGCTGGATGGCGAGCTCGAGCAGCTCGGCGGCTGCTGGCGGGGCACCGCGCATCACAGCCGCCAGCGCCGCGGCATCGAGTGCAGCGACGACGCTCGGATCGTCGACCGCCGTCGCGAGGGCGAGGTGCCTGGCCTGGGATTCGGACTCCGACACCAGCGATGCCAGTCTCCGGTGGATGTCCCGGCGCAGCGCATCAGGGGCCTGTTCGTAGACGCCGACGGCGAGCAGCGGGTGAGCGAACGCGACGATGCCGTTCGACAGTCGGGCGATGCCTCCGGCCGCGGCTGCGTCGATCAACCGTACGACCCTCGTGGTGTCGGTGTTCGACGCCGCGGCGATCAGTTCGACTGTCGGCGTGGTCGACGCCGCGGCGATCAGTAGTGCGTCTTTGACATCGGCGTCCAGGATGTCGAGGCGGGCGCGGACGATATCGGACAACGATTGCGACAGTGCGAGCTCACCCCGGCGACCCCGGGCACGCGCCAGTTCGACTGCGTAGTAGGGGTTTCCACCGGATACCTGCGCGATTCGCCCCACCTCCGGCGCCGAAAGGCGAACACCCAGCGCGCTCTCGATCGCCGATTGGAGTTCCGGAGGAGTCAACGGGTTCAGTGTGCGACGGGTGAGCATCGTCGGATCGAACAGCTGAAGCCACGATGTCGAGCGGCTGTCCGGTGTGCCTGTCCGGGTCGTTCCCAGAACAGCAAGTCGCCATCGCATGCGACGAACGGCGAATGCAATGGCTGTACGGCTGGAGCTGTCCATCCACTGCAGGTCGTCGAACGCCAGCAACACAGGGGCACTGCCTGCACAGCGCTCCAAGATGCTCAGGGTCGCGGCCCCGACGGCGTACAAATCGGTCGTACCCCCGCGATGTGTCCGCGACATCACCTGCGAGATCGCCTCCCGTTGCGGCTCCGGTAGATCGGCATCCAGATCTGGAATGTCGGTCAGCAGATCGCACAGAGACGCGTAGGCAAATACCGACTCCGCCTGGCTGACTCGCGCCGACAGCACCGTGAAGCCGCGCTCGGCGGCGATGTCGCGGGCGTACAGCCACGTCGTTGTCTTGCCAATTCCCGGTTCGCCGTCGAGGAGGAGCCCCGCCGATGCGCGTTCCACCGTGTCGAGCAGCGTTGCGATGGCTCTCGTTTCGCCAGCGCGCCCCACCATGCTGGTCGCCATACATCGCAGCATCTCACCGTTTTGGCAAACGCGCCCATCCGTTCGCGCAGCAGTTGGGTGTGATCTACCGCGACGGCACCGTTCGAGCGGCCGGTTATACCGGCAAGGGCCCGTAGTCCTGCGTGTTGATGATGGTGAGTTTGGCTTTGACGGGGTCGGTGCCGTCGTCTCCGGCGGATTTGTTGATGAGGATGCGGGTGCCGTCGGGGGTGAGGGTGAACCCGGTGATGTTTCCGCCGCGGGGG
>NZ_JARSBP010000002.1 GCF_029623955.1 Mycobacterium sp. 236(2023)
GTCGATGACGACGATTTGGGTGTCGCCGAAGGCGCCGGAGTCGGGCAGGTAGACGCGTTGGATGGCGCGGGTGCCGTCGGGGGTCACGATCAGGGGGCCGACCGCGGCGCCATCGAATTCCGGTGTGGCCAGGACGGTTCCGGTGGTGGCGTTGATGATGGTGAGTTTGGCTTTGACGGGGTCGGTGCCGTCGTCTCCGGCGGATTTGTTGATGAGGATGCGGGTGCCGTCGGGGGTGAGGGTGAACCCGGTGATGTTTCCGCCGCGGGGGATGCCGGTGTTGGCCAGGATGGTTCCGGTGGTGGTGTCGAGGATGGTCATTTGTGGGGAGATGGTGTTGCTGATGTCGCGCAGGATGTAGGCGGTGTGGCCGTCGGCGCTTAGGAGTACGGGTTGGCTGGATGGGTAGCTGACGGTGGGTGAGCCGATGATGGCGCCGGTGGTGGTGTCGATGACGACGATTTGGGTGTCGCCGAAGGCGCCGGAGTCGGGCAGGTAGACGCGTTGGATGGCGCGGGTGCCGTCGGGGGTCACGATCAGGGGGCCGACCGCGGCGCCATCGAATTCGACCGTGCGGTTCTGCAGCACAACGGTGACCGCGACGGTTGCGGTCGCGGTCCCACCGGCGCCGTCTCCGACGGTGTAGGTGAATGCGTCGGAGCCTGCAAAATCGGCATCCGGGGTGTAGCTCACCGTCGCGCCGACGATGGACACTGTGCCGTGGTTGGCGGCGCCCACGCCCACGACGGTCAGCGTTTGTCCGGCGTCGATGTCGGAGTCGTTGGCCAGCACGTTGATGATCTGCTGGCTCGCACCCTGTCTGACCAACGCGGTGTCGTCGACCGCGACGGGAAGGTCGTTGACCGGCGTCACGGTGAGGGCGATGGTCGCGGTGTCGGTGTGACGTCCGCTGAACAGCAGACCGAGTAGTCCATGCACGTGCCAGGCGCTGTTCGCGTCAGACACGGTGTAGGAGAACGAATCTGCCCCTTTGTAATTGGCAGTCGGGGTGTAGACCAGCTTTCCGTCGGTCAGGGAGACCGTGCCGTGAGCGGGTTGGGTATACGACGTCACGGTGAGCACATCGCCCGGGTCGCCGTCGATCGCCCCGCCGCGCGTGACGTCGATGACGATCGGGGTGTCCTCGTCGGTGGACGCGGCGACGACATCGGCGACCGGGGTGTGGTTGAAGAAAGTTCTCTTGATCTCGCGGTCCACCCAGCCCAGCACGGCCAGCAGCACCGGTGTGCCGGAGGGAATCGGGATCGGCGATGGTGTGCCGAGCAACGGCGCGAGCAGGGTGGCTGTGATCGTGGTGGCGATACGGATGGCGAATGCCGGGACTGCCAGGATCGCGCCGAACGGGCCTTCCTGAAGAACGGGAGCGCCGGCCGGTGGCGTCGAAGGCGCCAGCGCCGTCCGCGCTTCGGGTGCAGGCGAGTTCTTCGTCGAGAAGTCGGGCGAAGTCGGGGTCGTGGCTAAAGGCGTGTTCGCGACTGTTCGTGCGGACAACGCCTGCTCCACCCGGGTCGAGACTGCCAGAGGCGGCGTAGCCGAGGAGTTACTGCTGTCGACCGTCTCATCTCGATCGGCCGGTTCTGCCGCCTGGTTTCCGTTGCCGGAGGACGCCTCTGGTTCGACGCTCGGCGCCGGGTCGGGTTCGGCGCTGGTGACCGGTGCTTCTACGGCCGTGGGGTCGACCGTCGGCGGAGCGGTCGTCGACGGCTCGTCGCCGTCCGTCGCGTTCTCATCCGCCGTGTCGGTGCCCGGTGAGCCTGGCGGTGAGTCGTCACCGTCGCCGGCGTCTGTGCTTTCCGGTGTGGTGGCGGTATCCGATGCGTGTTCTGATTTCGCCGATCCCGAGGTGGTCGGAGCCGACTCGTCGGAATCGACTGCGGTCGACTTGACGGAGGTGTCTCCAGCCGCAGAGCTGGAGGAGGTCTGCGATGGTGCATCGTCGGCAGTGGCGATCCCCAGCCCTTGTCCGGTCACGACGACGGCGCCGATGCCCAGGGCCGCTGCCAGCGCTCCGATGCGGCCGATATAGGAGCTGGCCCGAACGCCACGTGAATTGACCCGATCCCGACCTTGCGAAGCTTTCACCGCAGCCAGCCTTAAGGGCCGGTAGGGCCCACGTCAGGAGGATCCGAGCGACCCTCTTCTGAGCTGGAACCGTAGCGAGTGCGGCGCTCGGGCCATATCGGGTATCTGCCCTATTTGTCCCCGCAACGAGGAGCGTCAGCCCGGCGGGGGATCGGGTTTGCGGTGCGGTTCGTACGCCGAGTAGATCGTCCCGCCGATCTTGATGTGGGGCGTGCGGAAGTACGCCGAACCCACCATCAGGATCAGCACGGCGACGACGAACGCGACCGAGCTCTGCACGTCGGGCAACCCACCGAGGAACACCAGCACCGCGCCGACGGCTGTTCCCGCCCAGTAGATGCGCCGCTTGACCGCCCGCTTCGGCAGCGTCGGCGTATCCCATCCGGGAATGGCGGCGCCGAGGATCAGCGCGAGTGCACCCGCGCCGAGCAGCACGTAGGACAGCGTGCTCATGATCCCGGCAGCAGCATCTGGAAACCGTCGACGATCTCCTGCGAATCGGCGACGTAGCGCGGGTCGTCGGGGTCAGTCGTCTGGATCGTCAGCGTCGCGAGGAAGGTGGATCCGCCGTCCTCCGCCACGACCGCGTGCATGATGATGGGCCGCTCGGGAGCCGGACCCATCGGTGGCGCCATGTACACCGTTGTCTCGGAGGGCAACCCGCAGGTGGTGTTGCTCTCGGTCTGCAGGTCGAAGGCGCCGAGACCGGACTCCAGGTTCGCGCGGTTCTGCTCGAACACCTCGTCGGACGCCTGGCTGCCGCGCACCGACTCGAGGGTGACCACGGCGTTGGGGGCGAAGTCGTTGCTGATGAGATCCGTCGACACGATGGTGTAGCGAATGACCGGGCTGTCCATCATCGAGTTGCGTTCCCACCCGTCGGGGACGGGTATGCGCAGCAGCGGCTCGCTGTCGTCCTCGTTGGGGATGTCGTCCAAAGGTGCTGCGACGGTCGCACATTGGTCCTCGCTGCCGCCGGACGGATCGGGGGCACCCCCGGCTGCGGTGACGGCGGTACCGGTGATGTCTTGCGTACAGCCGGTCAACAGCAGCGCCGATGCAGCGGTGACGGCGAAAAGGGCTCTCCAGTTGGTCATGTCAGTTTCCGTTCAACGTGCGGAGCAGGTACTCGTAGACGAGCGCGGAGCGGAACGCGATCTGCGGGTTGTCCGACGCTCCGGCGTGACCACCCTCGATGTTCTCGTAATAGCTGACAGGTTGCCCGGCGTCTTCGAGCGCAGCCGTCATCTTCCGTGCATGGCCGGGATGCACCCGGTCGTCGCGCGTCGATGTGGTGATGAGCACTGGCGGATAGCGCCTGTCGGCCGAAATGTTCTGGTAGGGCGAATATTCGGCGATGAACTTCCAGTCGTCGGGGTCGTCGGGATCGCCGTACTCGGCGACCCACGACGCACCGGCCAGCAGCAGGTGGAAGCGCTTCATGTCGAGCAGCGGAACGCTGCACACCAGGGCGCCGAAAAGCTCCGGGTACTTGGTCAACATGACGCCCATCAGCAGACCGCCGTTGCTGCCGCCCTGAGCGCCGAGCTGCTCGACGGTGGTGATACCGCGCTCCACCAGATCCCTTGCCACCGCGGCGAAGTCCTCGCCGACGAGATGCCTGCCCTCGCGCATGGCCTGCGTGTGCCACGTCGGTCCGTACTCGCCGCCACCGCGGATGTTGGCCAGCACGTAGGTGCCGCCGCGGGAAAGCCACAGCCGACCCATGACCCCGTCGTAACCCGGGGTGCGTGCCACCTCGAACCCGCCGTAGCCGCCGAGCAGCGTCGGGCCGGGCGCCTGGCGATGCCGGTGGCCGACCACGAAGTAGGGGATCGCGGTGCCGTCGTCGGACGTGGCGAAGTGCTGCGTCACCTCCAGGTCGGCGGCGTCGAAGAACGACGGCGCCCGCTTGATCTCGATGAGCTCGCCGCCCGCTGTTCCGTAGAGCAGACGCGACGGGGTGTCGAAACCTGAACAGTCCAAGAAGATTTCGTCACCCAGTGGGTCGGACGCGACGACCGACGTGTTGGCGTTCTCGGGCAGGCCGGCCACCGGCTCGGCGGTCCACGGGCCCGGCGTGTACACCGCGACGCGGCTGGCCACGTCGGCCAGCGTGACGACGACCAGACGGTCGCGGGTCCACGCGTAGTGGTGCAGGCTGGTGTGCGCGTCCGGAGTGAACACGACCGTCAACTCTGCTGTGCCGCCGAGGAATTCCTCGTAGTCGGCGGCGATCAGCGCACCGGCGGGGTAGGTC
The DNA here is from genome assembly GCF_029623955.1 of Mycobacterium sp. 236(2023). GTDB lineage: Bacteria > Actinomycetota > Actinomycetes > Mycobacteriales > Mycobacteriaceae > Mycobacterium. Next base: position 4,364 of record NZ_JARSBP010000002.1, read on the forward strand.
TGGGTGCCGTACTTCCACTCGGTGCGCAACTCGATGAGCAGCCATTCGCGATGAATCGAGATACTGGCGTCGGTGGGGGTGTCGATGCGGATCAGTTCACCGTCGCGCAACTCGTAGACCTGCTCGTTGAAAAAGTCGATCGCGCGGCTGAGGAAGGTGCGTTCGAATCCCGGGGTGTGATCCCGCGAGCCGCCGACGACGACGTCCGACTCGGCGCCGCTGAACACCGTTTCGGCGTCGGCGAGCGGCTGGCCGCGACGCCACCGTTTCACGATGCGCGGATAGCCGGACTCGGTCAGCGATCCCGCGCCGAAATCGGTGCCGACGAGCAGGGTGTCGGCGTCCTCCCACGACACCTGCGACTTCGCCTCGGCCAACTCGAACCCGCCGTCGACGAACTTCCTTGTCCGCATGTCGAATTCACGAACCACGGCGGCGTCCGAGCCGCCCCGGGACAGGCTGATCAAGGCGAGCGAGTGGTCCGGTTCGATGACGTCGGCGCCGGCCCACACCCAGTTCTGATCGTCGACGCGCGCAAGTTCGTCCAGGTCGATGATGATGTCCCACTGGATCTTCTCCGAGCGGTAACTCTCCAGCGTCGTGCGCCGCCACAGCCCCTTCGGGTTGTCGGCGTCTCGCCAGAAGTTGTACAGGTACTCGCCACGCCTGCGCACGTACGGGATGCGTGCGTCGGTGTCGAGCACCTCCAGGGCCTCGGCCCGCATCTGCTCGAAACGCTCACCGCTCAGCGCGGCCACCGTCGGCGCGTTGTGCTCACGCACCCAGGCCAGCGCGTCGTCACCGGTGACTTCTTCCAGCCAGAGGTACGGATCGGTGTCGGTCGGCGCGCTGTGGGTGTCGGTCACGCCCCCCATTCTGACCGTCTTGACCTGAGCTGTTCGATTCGGCTGCTGGGGCAGGCGGACTGAGTACTATCGCCCCAGGTGAGTATCGGGGGAGACGGGTGAATCACGTCCGCCAGTGGTGGAGACAGCCGGATCGCTACGAGTGGCTGACGGAGTATCTCGCCGCGCGCCGGCTCCTCCGTGTCTCGTCGGTGGCGATGGCCGCGATCATGGCTGCGCTCGCGGCGTCGGTGGCACTGATGTCGGTGAGTCCGGCCGGTCAGCACGGGCTTGCCCGGGGCGCGGTTCTGGTGATCGCCGCCTCTTTCGTCGGGATGGCCGTCGTGTACGCGGTGCGCTGGCCGACTCGACGGCAGTCGACGGCTATGTCGGAGGCCGGCACCGCAGCCATCGCTTGCGTCGCCCTCACCCCGACTGATCCACGTGCCGGGCTGCTGACCTGCTGGGCGTTCGTGGGACTCGCGGCCTACGCGGCAACGTTGCACAGTCCGCGATTGTTGGTCTTCACCGTGAGTGTGGCTCTGGGAACTGCCGTGGGTTGTGCGGTGCGGCTGGGTGCAGAAGGTGACGTACCGCTGGCGGCGGCCACGCTGCTTCTGTCCACCGGCGGTCTGCTGACGGTCCCTTTCGGCGGTCAGATTCTGGTACGACTGCTGTGGAATGACGCCGTATCGACCGACCCGCTGACAGGTCTGACGAACCGCCGCGGATTCCGCCGGTCGGCGCGAGCCCTCGTCGCCGATGCTGCCCGCAAGGGTTCGGGGAGTTTCAGCATCGTGGTGATCGACCTGGACAGGTTCAAGCGTCTCAACGACACACTCGGGCATCCGACGGGGGACCGGGTTCTCGTCGATGTCGCCGAAAGACTCCGTGCCGCAACCGGGCCCGGCGTGGTGACGGCCCGCGTCGGCGGCGAGGAGTTCGTAGTCGCCCAAGCCTCGCCGCCGCACGAAATGGAAATGCTGGCGCGTCGTTTATGCTCGGCCATTGCTGCGAACCAGTGGGGCGTCACCGCGAGTCTCGGGATCGCCGGTGTGACGGTGACGGACCCGGACGCCGACACCGGCATGCTCATCGAGAGGGTCTTCGCCGCGGCAGACATGGCCATGTACGAGGCGAAGAGGGCCGGCGGGAACCAGACTCGAAAGTCCACCGCCGCTGCGTGAGCGTTGCCGGCATCGTCGACGGCCTGGCCCCCTGAACGCCCAAAGTGAAGCCAGGGCTGTGACGGCGAACCGAACCACGACCCTGGCTGCACTCTCGGCGAGATCCCCGTCAGCTGAGGTGGTGGACCTCCTGCTGCCCGTACACGGGCGTCGGGATTCCCTCGTGACGGGCCTTGAGCTGGAGCGCCAGGTACAGAGAGTAGTGCCGCGACTGGTGCAGGTTGCCGCCGTGGAACCACAGGTTGGGCTGCTGGGTGGGCTTCCACATGTTGCGCTGTTCGCCCTCCCACGGGCCCGGATCCTTCGGCGTCTCACTGCCCAGGCCCCACACCTTGCCGACCTTGTCGGCGACGTCCTGGCCGATCAGGTCCGCGGCCCAGCCGTTCATCGAGCCGTAGCCCGTCGCGTACACCACGACGTCGGCGGGTAGTTCCGTGCCGTCGGACAGCACCACCGAGTTCTCGGTCAGATGGTCGACCTGTCCGTGCGCCAGCTTGATCCGGCCGTCGGCCACCATGTCGCAGGCGCCGACGTCGATGTAGTATCCCGACCCGCGACGCAGGTACTTCATGAACAACCCGGAACCGTCTGCGCCCCAATCGAGTTCGAAACCCGCAGCCGCCAGCCGGTCGTAGAAGTCCTTGTCCCGCTCGCGCATCTGGTCGTACAGCGGGATCTGGAACTCGTGCATGATCCGGTACGGCAGCGATGCGAACGTCAGGTCCGCCTTCTCCGTCGTCATGCCGTCGGCGACCGCCTGCTCCGAGTACAGCGCGCCCAATCCGATCTCCATCAGCGAGTCCGACTTGACGATGTGAGTAGACGATCGCTGCACCATCGTCACGTCGACGCCGTTCTCGTAGAGCGCCTTGCAGATGTCGTGCGCGGAGTTGTTCGACCCGATGACAACAGCCTTCTTGCCGACGTAGGCGTCGGGGCCCGGGTGGGCGCTGGAGTGGTGCTGGTCGCCGCGGAAGACGTCCTGGCCGGGCAGCGTGGGCACGTTCGGCTTACCGGACATGCCCGTTGCCAGCACCAGTTGCGTCGGATGCAGCGTCAGGCGCTCACCGTCGCGGTCCACCTCGACGGTCCACTTCTGACTCCCTTCGTCGAACGACGCCGACAGGCACGTCGTCTTCGACCAGTACGGCACCTCCATGACCCGGGTGTAGAACTCCAGCCAGTCGCCGATCTTGTCCTTCGGTGCGAACACCGGCCAGTTCTGCGGGAACGGCAGGTACGGGAGGTGGTCGTACCAGACCGGGTCGTGCAGGCACAGCGACTTGTACCGCTTGCGCCACTGGTCGCCGGGCCGTTCGTGCCGGTCGACGACGATGGCCGGCACGCCGAGCTGGCGCAGCCGCGCGCCGAGCGCGATACCGCCCTGACCGCCGCCGATGACCAGCGTGTACGGCTGGACCTCGCGGCCCAGTTCGACGTCCTCGGCAGCCTTCTTCTCGGCCCACGAGCGCGGATCCGGGTCGTCGCCGTGCACCGCGCCCATCACGCGGCTCGGACCCTTGCGTTCCTCGTGGCCCTTCAGCTCCTGAAGCGCGGTCAGCAGCGTCCACGCCTTGTCGCCTTTGAGGCGCAGGTGGCCCACTCCGCGTCCAGCGCCGGTCTCGAACTCGATGAACGCCGACGTCACTGCGTCGTCTCCGGACCCGTCCTGCGTAGGGGCCTCCCTGGTCCGGAAGCCCGACGGATCCGTCTCGATCAGGCGCGCGGTGAGCATGTCGCTGATCTGGTCACGGCCTTCGAGGGTCTTGATGTTCCAGGTGAACGACACGAGGTCGCGCCAGAAACTGTCGACGGCGAACATGCCGACGACACGCTCGACGTCGCGGACAGCCAGGGCCGTCTCGAAGTCGGCGAGCCAGGTGTCGACGCGCTGCTGCGGCGTCAGGTCGTGTGTGGTCTGAGGGTCGAGAGTGGAAGTCATGTGAGCTAGGGCACACCCCGGAGCCCGGGGGTGGCAAGAGTTGCGAACCGTTGCACGGACCGCGTCCTGCGGATCTCATTGCGGACGGCACCGGCGATCTCGGCACCGGTCGCGAAGCGTTGACGGGGCCTGCGTAGCGCACGACCCGTGGCGACGGCGAGGCGCCGCGGCGTGAGCAGGCGTTTCGGCGCGGCCTCGTGGTTGAGAACCCGCATCAACGTGCGGCGCGCGGCCGGGTCGCCCGCAATGTCGCGCAACACTTCGGTGATCACCGGGGTCGGCGCCCCGGGCGCACCCAGGTCGGTGGCGAACCAGTGCATCGCGTAGGCGTCGCGGTCGCGCCAGCGCCACCAGCGTTCGGTTGCCGCGTCGACGGCGGCCGCATCCGCGAGTTCGGCAGGCAGCAGGTCGGTCAGACGCTCCGCCTGGCACAGCGCGTCGGAGATGCCCTGACCCGGCGTGAAGTCCTTGAAGTGACCCGCATCCCCGACGAGCACCCAGCCGGGGCCGGCGGCCTGCCGAAAGTAGCCGTGCCACTTCGCCATCACGCGCAACGGACCCGTTCGCCGAGCGCCGGCAAGCAGATCGGCCAATTCGGGCCACCCGGCAATCCCTGCGTCGAATGCTTCGTTGCGCCGCGTGTCGCAATCGGCACCCATGGCGACGCACACCATGTACAGCCCGCCGTCGGTGGGGCTGGCCAGATACGCGTTCTCGCCGATGCGGGCGATCCTGATGCGCCCCTCGAGGTTGTCGACGCCCTCGAAGTAGCCCCAGACCGGAACCCGTCCCATGGGAGTTTTCGAATACTCCTGCGCACCAGTATCTTTGGCGACGGTGGAATGTCGTCCGTCGGCGCCGACCACCAGCTGGGCGCCGATCGGTCCGTGCGCGGTCTCGACGCCGGTGACCCGGCCGCCGGTGCGCATCAGGCCAGTCACCTTCACCCCTGTCCGGACGTCCGCACCCGCCGCCGTGGCTGTGTCGACCAGCACCGAATCCAGCGTCACGCGGCGCACGCAGAGGCCGGGCTGCGGGAAGATCGAGCGGTCGAACTCGTCCTCGATGCGCACGTCGTCGTTGACCATCGTGAAACTGTCGATGGTGGCCGCACCCGCGGCCCGCACCGCGTCCAGGGCGCCGATCCGCTCCAGCGATGCGGCCCCGCGCGGCTGGATGATGTGCGTCGACGGCGTCTCCGACGGAAACTGCACCTTGTCGAGTACACACACGCTCAGGCCCCGCCGCGCCAGCAGGGTGGCCAGCGGAGAACCCGCGCAGCGGGCGCCGACGATGACTACATCGAAGACCTGCATGATTCAGTCTGCTCCGAGTCCTGCAACCCCCTGCAACTCTTTCGCGGTGTGTCGGCCGTCACATAGACATGCCGCCATGAGAGCAGCTGTGTACTACGGGCCGAACAAAGTCATGATCGACGACGTCGACGAACCGGACGTCAGGCCGGGCACCGTGAAACTCAAGGTCGGATTCAACGGCATCTGCGGCACCGACCTGCACGAGTACTACGCCGGGCCGATCTTCGTGCCGACAGCACCGCACCCGCTGACCGGCGCGCAGTTGCCGCTGACGATGGGCCACGAATTCTCGGGGACGATCACCGCCGTGGGCGACGGGGTGACCGGATGGAGTGAAGGCGACCGGGTGGCCGTCGAACCCATCTACCAATGCCACCGATGCGGACCATGCCGAGCCGGCAACTACAACGTCTGCCAGCAGATCGGTTTCCACGGGCTGATGTCCGACGGCGGCATGGCCGAGTACACCGTCGTGCCGACCAGCATGCTGCACAAGCTGCCCGACAACGTGTCGCTCGAACTCGGCGCACTCGTCGAACCGATGTCGGTCGCCTACCACGCCGCCACCCTCGGCGATGTACGCCCCGGTGACACCGCGATGGTGTTCGGCGCCGGGCCCATCGGCATCGGGCTGTGGTTCGCGTTGCGGTGCAAGGGACTCGAGGACGTCTTCGTCGTCGAACCCTCACCGGTTCGGCGTGCCGCGATCGAAGCGCTCGGCGCCGACACGCTCGACCCCGGCGCTGTCGACGTGCCCGCATTCATCGATCACCACACCAAAGGCAACGGCGCCGACGCGGTGTTCGACGCCGCCGGGGTGACGCCCGCAGTCAGCACCGCGCTGGCCTGCGTCGGCTCCCGTAAACCGATGATCAGCGTCGCCATCTACGAAAAGCCATTGGAGACGCCACTTCTCAACCTCGTCATGAACGAGTCCCGGATCCAGGGGTCGCTCTGTTACACCGGCGCCGACTTCGAGGCCGTCATCGCGCTGATGTCAGAAGGCAAATACGACACCGCAGGCTGGGTGACCCGCATCCCGATCGACCACGTCATCGACGAGGGATTCGAGGCGCTGCACGCCGGCAAGAAGATGAAAGTTCTCGTCGACCCGAACGGAGCAACCGCATGACCCTGCAAGGCAAAGTCGCCCTCGTCACCGGCGCGGCACGTGGCATCGGGCGCGGTATAGCGCTGCGCCTGGCGCGCGACGGCGCCGACGTCGCCCTCGTCGACGTTCGCAACGACGGGCTCGACGACGTCGCCGCCGAGATCGCCGAGATCGGCAGCAAGACAACCACATTTGTCGCCGATATCAGCGATCGCCACCAAGTGTTCGCCGCAGTCGAGCATGCCGCGTCCGCGCTGGGCGGGTTCGACATCATGGTGAACAACGCCGGGATCGCCCTCGTCGGGCCGATCGCCGATGTCACCCCGGCGCAGATCGAAAAGCTCTGGGCCATCAACATCAACGGCGTCCTGTGGGGCACCCAGGCCGCCGTCGCGACCTTCAAGAAGTTGAAGAACAAAGAGCAAGGAAAGATCAGCCGGGTTATTAATGCCTCGTCCATCGCGGGTCACGACGGCTTCGCGATGCTCGGCCCCTACAGCGCGTCCAAGTTCGCCGTCCGCGCGCTGACGCAGGCCGCCGCCAAGGAACACGCCGCCGACGGCATCACCGTCAACGCGTACTGCCCCGGCGTCGTCGGCACCGACATGTGGGTGGAGATCGACAAGCGCTTCGCCGAACTGACCGGGGCCGCGGAAGGGGAGACCTACGACAAGTTCGTCGGCGGCATCGCGCTGGGCCGCGCCGAGACGCCCGATGACGTCGCCGGCTTCGTGTCGTATCTCGCCGGGCCCGACGCCGATTACATGACCGGCCAATCCGGCCTGATCGACGGTGGCCTGGTCTACCGCTGAGATGGAGAGCACACTGGGGGTTGATGCCCAGCAACGTAGGCAGCTCGCCCGTGCCTGAACCCGCCGTCGCCGTCGGAGAAGATCCGCGCAGCTACGCGCGGCTGATGTCGGCCGTCTACGACGCGACGATGGCCGGGCACCGGGCGCCGGCGCGGCCGCGCGAGGTCATCGGCGATTCCTGGCGGCGAATGATGGCCGCCGGAATCACGGCCGACGACAGTGCGGCGATGGTCGACGTGGGCGCGCTGGAGATGTTGCGCAGGTCGTCGGGGCTGATGGACGTTCTCGACGAGATCTCGCACGGCCTGGAATCGTTGGTCGCCGAGGGGGAGAACATCCTCGTCGTCGCCGACGCCAAGGGTCGCGTGCTGTGGCGCTCGGGGTCCCCGTCGGTGCTGATGAACGCCGACCGCCTCGGCTTCGTCGAGGGGGCGAACTGGGGCGAGGGCTCCGTCGGCACCAACGCCATCGGTACCGCGCTCGTCTCGCAGCGGGCCGTGCAGGTGTTCTCGGCAGAGCACTTCCTGCGCAGCCACCACTCGTGGACCTGCGCCGGCGCGCCGATCAAGGACCCCAGGACCGGCCACGTCATCGGCGTCGTCGACGTCTCGGGGCCCGCTCCCACCGTGCACCCGACCACCATCGCGCTCGTCGACGCCGTCGCCAGGCTCGCCGAATCCCACTTGCGGCAGGAACACGACCGCACGCTGAACCGGCTGCGCACGCTCGCCGCGCCGATCCTCGCGCGGATGGGCCGCCCGGCGCTGGCCGTCGACACCGAGGGCTGGGTCGCCGCCGTCGACGCGATGCCGCTGCACAACCGGATCCTGCTGCCCGAGCAGATGGGGCCGGGACGGGTGTGGCTGGCGACGCTGGGGATGTGCGCCGTCGAACCGCTACCCGGTGGCTGGCTGGTGCGGCTGGCACCCGAGGACGGCGGTGGCACGGACACGGCATCGTCGGTGACGCTGGACTTCCGCGACCCCGACACCCCGTCGTTGGTGATGGCGGGCGCGTTCGGCAGCTGGCGTCATGACCTGTCGCTGCGGCATGCGGAAATCCTTTGCGCCCTTGCTCTTTCGCCGGACGGGCGGTCGGCTCCGCAGCTGGCCGAAGATCTCTACGGCGACCGGACGAGGGTGGTGACGGTGCGCGCGGAGATGTCGCGGCTGCGCAAACAGTTCACGGGTCTGCTGGCGGCGCAGCCGTACCGATTCGCGGGTGCGATCTCGCTGTCCGTCTGCTACCCCGACGACCGGCGTCTGCTGCTGCCACCGTCGAGTGCCCCCGCGATCCGAACTGCAAGGGAGAATGGCTGACATGGACGGACCGAATCGCGCACTGGTGACCGAGGCCGCCGCTGAACTGCTGCGGACGTTGCAGGATCGGCACGGGGCGTTGATGTTCCACCAGTCCGGCGGCTGCTGCGACGGCTCGTCGCCGATGTGCTACCCGCTCGGCGACTTCCTCGTCGGCGACCGAGACGTCCTGTTGGCGGTGCTCGACGTCGGTGACGACGGCGTTCCGGTGTGGATCTCAGGGTCGCAGTTCGAGACGTGGAAGCACACCCAGCTCGTCATCGACGTGGTGCCCGGCCGCGGTGGCGGCTTCAGCCTGGAGTCGCCGGAGGGCAAGCGCTTCCTGTCCCGCGGGCGCGCGTTCACCGAGGACGAGAACCGCGCTTTGGACGACGCTCCACCGGTGACGGGGGCGGCCTATGAACGCGGCGAGCGGCCCACGGAGAACGGCACGCACGTCGTCGCGGAAGCGGTTGACGCCTGCGCGATCCCGCAGCGCTGACTCTCGCGCGCACCGAGAGTGCGCTCAGGGCGGGATTTCGGCTGTTTGTCCGCCCTCACCGCACTCTCGGCGCGCCGTAATCAAGCTGTTATGGCATCGGCGCGAAAACGCGGCGCGCCGTACGCAATTCGACTGCCGGCAGCGTTATCGTCAATGTCGTGATCCCGTTGCCACGAGCATCGGTCCTCGCCGGAGTGATGATCATCGGAGTCGCTCTGGGCATGATGGCCGCGCTCATCGCCGCCGTCGAAGTCTCTGCGACGGTCCGACCGGACGTCGTCGTCGGCGCCGTGATCGGTGTCCCCAGTGTGATCGGTGTGCTGATGATCCTGTTCTCCGGCAAGCGGTGGGTGACGGCCGTCGGCGCCATGATCCTTGCCATCGGTCCGGGCTGGTTCGGTGCGCTCACCGCGATCCAGGTGGCCTCCGGTGTCTGAGCAAACCCGGTCGTTCGCACCGGATTTCACCGGTGGCTTCGCCACGCAGACCGTCGTCGACGATCCGGCGTACGCCGGGCAGCTGCCGCCACCGCACGCGCCGCCCGTCGTCGTCCCGAGCGCCGACCAGTTCGTCAGCCGCTGGCGTTTCCTTCTCGTCCTGGCAGGCATGTGGCTGGCGGGTGCGGCGGCAGGGGCGGGCCTGTACTACTGGTGGTTCCACTCGCCGGACAAGGCGATGCCGGTGTTCGCCGTGCTGGTGTTCGTCGTAGCGTGCATCGTCGGCAGCCTGCTGACTGCGATGGTGCAGGAGCGGCCGGGCATCGCGGCGATGGCGCTGGCACTGATGTCGGCCCCACTGGCGGCGGCCATCGGCGCCGGGGTTCTGTACGCGTCATTTGGGCTCGGTTGGATCGCTGTCTAGCCTTTCTGTGAGCTGACTGGACGTCCGATTCGTTCATGTGTTCAGATACACACATGAAATCGGGTGCCTGTTGGCGACGGGGAATCGTGCTCGGAGCGACGGCCGCGCTTCTCGTCGGATGCGGCGCTGAAAACGGTCCTGACGCATCGTCCGACCAGATCGTCCTTGCTGAGGGTTACGAACTGGGCGGCTACAACCCGGTCAACGGTTACAGCGAGTCGGGCGTATCACCGTTCTACGACGGGCTTTTCCGCCCCAGCGCCCACACCGACACCGTGGTGCCCGACCTGGCCCCGGCGCTCGCCGCCGAGGAGCCCCAAGCGGCGGGGCCGAACCGCTGGCGCGTTCCGTTGCGCACCGGCGTCCTGTTCTCCGACGGCAGCACCTTCGACTCCGCCGACGTCGTCGCCACCTACACCGCGGTCCGCGACCCCGAGGTGGCCTCCGAGATCTCGACGTCCGTCGCCCCCATCACGGCGATCACCGCCGACGGACCCGACGCCGTCATCGTCGAGTTGAACACCGCCGCCGACCCGAAACCGTATCTGCTGCTTGGCATCCTGCCTTCGGAGAAGATCGAGGCGAAGCCCGCCGCCGACTGGGCGGTCAACACCGAACCTGTCGGCACCGGTCCGTACCGGCTGGAGAGCCTGCGCCCCGATCAGGCGGTCCTCGTCGCACGGGACGACTACTGGGGGGACGTCGCCCAGGTCAAGCGTCTCGTCTACACGTATGCCCCCGACGACAACGCGCGAGCGCAAAGCATCGTGTCGGCGACCGTCGACGGCACGAATCTGCCTCCGCGACTGATCGATTCGATCAAGAGCGAAGAGGTGCAGACGGTCGCAGCCGAGTCGGCCGACTGGCGCGGCATCGCGCTTCCGGCCGGTAATCCGTTCACCGCCGACGCGAAGGCGCGTCTCGCGATGAACCTCGGCGTCGACCGTGACGCGATGGTGCGCGACGTCCTCGTCGGCCACGGACGTCCGGCCAGCACCCCGGTGGCACAGGCGTACGGTGACGCCTACAACGCCGACGCGCAGTATGGATTCGAGGCGGACCGCGCCGCGGCCCTGCTCGACGAGGCGGGCTGGCGTCCGGGCGGCGACGGCATTCGCGAAAAGGGCGGGGCGCGAGCCTCGTTCGAAGTGCTCTACAACGCGCAGGACACGCTGCGGCGCGACCTCGCAGTGGCGTACGCGGCGGCGATGAAACCCCTTGGCATCGACGTCCGCCCGCGGGGCACCAGCTGGGACGAGATCGACACCCGCTTCGGCGATTCGGCGGTGGTCCTCGGCGGCGGCTCCACGCCCTACAGCATCGATTCGCAGGTCTACGACACGCTGCACACGCGGGTGCCGAACTCGTCGCCGTACTCGAACCCCGGTAACTTCACCGCGCCCGGCCTCGATGAAATGCTGGAAAAGGCAAGCCAATCCGCGGCCGGGCCGGAGAAAGACGCCCTGTACCGCGACATCCAGGGCGCCTACGTCGCCGAACCGTCCCACGTCTTCCTCGTGTTCCTCGACCACACCTATGGCTACCGCGATCTCGGCTGGCAGCAGAGCGCTCCGATCATGGAACCGCACTCGCACGGGGTGTCGTGGGGTCCGTGGTGGAACTTGGCTCAGTGGAAGCGTTGACCCGCCTGCTGGCCATCCGCACCGCGGTCGCCGTTCCGCTGACCGTCGCGATCTCGGCCGCGATCTTCGCTGTCGCGTCCCTGTCCCCGTTCGACCCGCTGGCGGCCTACCTCGGCAGCAACTACCAGTTCGCCACGCAGTCACAGCGCGACGCGATGCGCGCCGCCTACGACACCGACCAACCCTGGTATGAGGCGTGGTGGCAGTGGGTGGGCGGACTCGTCCGCGGCGACCTCGGCTGGTCGTCGACCCAGTCGCAGCCCGTGACAACGGTGCTCGCGGAGCGGTTACCGTTCACGCTGATGCTCTCGGGCGCCGCCCTGGTCACCGCGACGGTCGTGGCAGTGCTGGTGGGCTGCCTGGCGGGGATGCGCCGCGGCGGCGTGCTCGACCGGATCTGCACCGCGTTCTCGGTGACGTTCGCCGCCGTTCCGCCGTTCGTGGTGTCGCTGGCGCTGGTGGTCGTCGTCGCGGTCGGCCTGCGCTGGCTGCCACCCTCCGGGGCGGCCGCACCCGGGGCGGGTTACACAATGGAAGGTATTCTGCGCCATGGCATTCTGCCGTGGATCGCTCTCACGGTATCGATGATCCCGTGGCTGCTTCTGACCACACGGGCCGCCGTCGTGGCGAGCATCGACTCGGACGCGGTGCGCGGCGCCCGATCGCGCGGTGTCCACGGCTGGGCGCTGCTGCGCGGGCACATCGCGCCCGTGTCCGTCCTGCCCACCCTCGCGCTGCTGGGAACCCGGTTGCCCGAGCTGATCGCCGGCGCCGCCATCGTCGAAACCGTCTTCGGCTGGCCGGGTATGGCTGCCGTTCTGGTGGACTCCGCTGCAGCCCTTGACTTTCCGCTACTGGCAGCGCTGACCGTCGCCGCGGCTGCCGCAGTGCTGGCGGGCTCAGCGCTGTCCGACGCCGCGGCTGTCGCGATCGACCCCCGGATCAGGATGGCCGCGTGAAGCGCAATACGCCGTGGCTCGTGCTGGCCATCATCGCGCTCGCCGCCGTCGGTATTCCGATAGTGGCCGGCGAGCAGGTCGCCGACTTCTCCGCCGCACTACGCTCTCCGAGCCTTGAACACGTTGCCGGAACGGACCATTCGGGGTATGACCTGCTGGTCCGCACCGCCGAAGGGCTGCGTGTCTCGCTGTTGATCGCCCTCGTGTGCGCGGTGGTGGCGACGCTGCTCGGCGTGGCGATCGGAGTGGCCGCGGCGCTGGTCGGCGGGTGGCTCGACGCCGTCGTGATGCGACTCGTCGACGGGTTCAACGCGCTGCCGCACCTTGTGGTGGGCATCGTCATCGCCGCGATGTGGCGAGGAGCGCCGTTGGCGATCGTCGCGTCGATCGCGCTCACCCACTGGCCCGCCGTCGCCCGCGTCGTGCGCGCCGAACTCCTCGCGGTCGCCGACGCAGGGTGGGTGGAGTCCGCACGCCTGGCGGGTGCCTCGCGATGGTTCGTCGCACGCAGCCATCTGTTGCCCGCCGTGACGGGGCAGGCTCTGGTCGCGATGGTCGTGCTGCTGCCGCACGCCGTGTGGCACGAATCGACACTGTCGTTCCTCGGCGTCGGGCTCTCGCCGGACCGCGCCAGCCTCGGCACGCTGTTGAGTGAGGCCCGCGGCGACATCCTGACCGGGGCCTGGTGGACGCTCGCGGTGCCCGCCGCCGCGCTGATCGCGACGGCCCTTGCGTTCGCCGCCGCAGGCACTGCGGTCCGCAACCGGCGCAAAGCTCCTGCGGGGCAGGTGTGGTGAGCACCGCGCGCTTGGCCGGGCTGACCGTCGACATCGACCTGCGCCGCGGCCGCAACTCGTCGGCCGTCCGTGTTCTCGACGACGTCAATCTTGAGGTGCGGCCCGGCATCGTGACCGCCCTGATCGGGGAATCCGGCTGCGGCAAATCGCTTGTCGCGGCGGCATTGTCGGGCCTCATCCCGCCTGGCTCCCACGTCAGCGGCACGGTGTTCATCGGGGACACAGAAGTTCCGGCTCGCGATGAACGCGCGTGGCGCCGCCTACGCGGACGCCGCATCGGAGTCGTCCCGCAGTCGGCGGCCACGTCGTTCACCCCGGTGCGCACCGTCGGGTCGCAGCTGGCCGAGATCTGCGCCCGTCTCGGCGCCGACCGCACCCCGGAACAGCTGCTCACCGCCGTCGCGCTGGCCGCGGACGTCGCAAAGCGCTACCCGCACGAACTTTCGGGGGGCATGGCACAGCGCGTCGCGATCGCCGCGGCTCTGACCGGGCGGCCCGGACTCCTGATCGCCGACGAACCGACCTCCGCGCTGGACCCCGACAACGCCGCCATGGTCTGGCGGCTGCTGGGCGACGCCGCGACCGACGGTGCCGCCGTGCTCGTCATCACCCACGACATGCCGTCGCTGCTGCGCGCGGGCGTGTGCGACGACGTCGCGGTGATGACGCGCGGCTCGATCGCGGCGCATCTGCCGCTCGCCGAGGCGCTCGAAACCGCCGACCCTTACCTGCGGGCCCTGCTCGGGACGGTGCCGGTGTGACGGCGGTAGTAGCCACCGGCGTCTCGGTGGCGTTCGGTGGCCGGACGGTGCTCGACGGCCTGGACCTCGTCGCCCCCGCAGGCGACGTGACCGGGGTGACCGGGGCGTCGGGCAGCGGTAAGACGACGCTGCTGCGCGTACTGGCCGGGCTCCAGCGGCCGGACTCAGGTGTCGTCATTTACGGCGGCGCAGCCGTGCCGCCCAAAGGGTCGATTGCGCTGCTGGCCCAACACCCGCGATTGGTGTGCAACCCGCGGTGGACGCTGGGCCAGATCATCGCCGAGCCCGCCGTCATCCGCGGCAGCGACACGGACGTCGACGACACCGCGGTCAGGGTCGGCCTCGATCTCGAACTGCTCGACCGCTACCCGGGACAGGTCAGCGACGGGCAGCTGCAGCGCGCCTGCCTCGGCCGGGTGCTGACGCAACGGGCCGCTGTCGTGCTGTGCGACGAGCCCACCGCGATGCTCGATCCGATCGCCACCGGCGCCGTCACGACGATGTTGCGCGACATCGCGGCCGACGGCGCGGCCGTCGTCCTCGTCAGCCACGACCCCGCGCTGATCGAGGCCCTGACCTCTTCCAACCCGGGGCAAGTCCTCGCCTTGCCGTGACGACTAGGGTAGGTAGACGTGACCCACTATGACGTCGTCGTTCTCGGAGCCGGTCCCGGCGGATACGTCGCGGCTATTCGCGCAGCCCAACTCGGGCTGAACACCGCCATCGTCGAACCCAAGTACTGGGGCGGCGTCTGCCTCAACGTCGGGTGCATCCCGTCGAAAGCATTGCTGCGCAACGCCGAACTCGCTCACCTCTTCAACAAGGAAGCCAAGACCTTCGGCATCAGCGGGGAGGCGACATTCGACTTCGGCGCCGCCTTCGATCGCAGCCGCAAGGTCGCCGACGGCCGTGTCGCCGGCGTGCACTTCCTGATGAAGAAGAACAAGATCACCGAGATCCACGGCAAGGGCAAGTTCACCGGCGCCAACAGCATCGAGGTCGACCTCAACGACGGCGGCACCGAGACCGTCGAGTTCGACTCGGCGATCATCGCCACCGGCGCGCGCACCCGGCTGATCCCCGGCACCCAGCTCTCCGACAATGTGGTCACCTACGAGACACAGATCATGACGCGCGACCTGCCGAAGTCGATCATCATCGCCGGCGCGGGCGCGATCGGCATGGAGTTCGCCTACGTCCTGAAGAACTACGGCGTCGACGTCACGATCGTCGAGTTCCTCCCGCGGGCCCTACCCAACGAGGACGCCGAGGTCTCCAAGGAGATCGAAAAGCAGTACAAGAAGCTCGGCGTGAAGATCTTGACCGGCACCAAGGTCGAGAAGATCGAAGACGGCGGGTCGTCGGTCACCGTGACGGTGTCCAAGAACGACAAGACCGAGGAACTCAAAGCCGACAAGGTCATGCAGGCCATCGGCTTCATGACCAACGTCGAAGACCTGGGCCTCGATGCCGCCGGGGTCGAGGTCGACAAGCGCAACCTCATCGGCATCGACGACTACATGCGCACCAACGTGACGCACATCTACGCGATCGGTGACGTCACCGGGAAACTCATGCTCGCGCACGTCGCCGAGGCGATGGGTGTCGTCGCGTCCGAGACCATCGCCGGCGCCGAGACCCTGGCGCTGGGCGATTACCGGATGATGCCGCGCGCGACGTTCTGCCAGCCGCAGGTCGCGAGCTTCGGGCTGACCGAAGAGCAGGCCAAGGAGGAAGGCTACGACGTCGTCGTAGCCAAGTTCCCGTTCACCGCCAACGGCAAAGCACACGGACTCGGCGACCCAACCGGGTTCGTGAAGCTCATCGCCGACAAGAAGCACCTGGAGCTGCTCGGCGGCCACCTGATCGGCCCGGACGTCTCGGAGCTGCTGCCTGAACTCACGCTCGCTCAGAAGTGGGATCTCACCGCCAACGAGCTCGCCCGCAACGTGCACACCCACCCGACGTTGTCGGAGGCACTGCAGGAGTGCTTCCACGGGCTCGTCGGCCACATGATCAATTTCTAGTTGAGGTCGATCTGGGTCGCCGGCGTCGGCGGATTGGTGGTCGGCCACATCCTGTGGCTGGCCGCCATCTCGTTTGCGGTCGCGTCGACGAGCGTGTCCACCTGGGTGCTCGTCACCGCCGCGGTGTCCTTCGCCGTCGGCGTGGCGGCGGCGTTCCTGGGCCGTCGAAAGTGGCGGCAGAAGACCGCGAAAGCCGAGACGTGGGCCGCATTCCTGTGGGGACTGCCGATCCTGCCGGTGCTGCTTTCCGTCGTCGTGCTCGGCGTAACCTACTTGTAGTACCGGCCGCAACGATTTGCCCACGGCATCGTCGCCGCAATGTTTGACTGTTGCTGTGGGTGACGGGCGCGCTGGCAATCCGCTCGTCGAATGGTGGCGCCAGCGCGACGAATACCAGTGGCGAATCGACTTTCTGCGCACCCGCGGGCTGCTGCGGATTCTTCGCTACATCATTGCGGGCATCGGCGTCGTCATGGGGCTGCTGAGTCTGCTTAACGTGTTCATCCCTCCCGTCGCCGATGGCCCGCTGATCCGGATCGGGTGGGCGGTCACCGCGATCGGCTCGTTCGTATGGTCGGCGCGCTGGGCGTTCCGGCCATGGCCGACGGCCAGGGAGTCGGCGCTGCTGGTCGGGTACGTCGACGTCATCATGACGTTGTCGGCGCTGCTGTTCGGAGATCCGAACCTGGCGATGTCTGGTATCCCGATCCTGCTGTGCGCGGGCGGTTACGTGGTGTTCTTCCACGGGCCGCGACTACATCTCGCCCACATCGCCTGGTGCATCGTCTGTGTCGCAGGCATCGCGGTGTGGCTGGCGATGACCACCCCTGAGGACGGAGTGCAGCTCGCAGTGTCGCGGGCGGTGATCGCCCTGCTGGTCACCGTGTGCATCCTGCCCGCCCTGCAATTCGGATTCTGGCTGCTGCAAGGCAGTTCGATGCAATCGCTCACCGATCCGCTGACCGAGCTGACCAACCGCCGCGGACTGGATGTGTCGGTGAAGCGCCTCAACGCGCGCGCCCCTGAGGACGCCGACCTCTGCGCGCTGCTGATAGACGTCGACGGGTTCAAAGGCGTCAACGACACGCTCGGGCACGCGGTCGGCGACGACGTGCTGATCCGCACGGCGCGCCGTATCCGTGCCAGCGTGCGCCATGACGCGGTCGTAGTCCGTTGGGGTGGTGAGGAATTCCTCGTCATCGACAGGATGCCGGCCAGTCAGGCCCCGGCGCTGGCCGAGCAGATCCGGACCGCCGTCTCGGCGCCGGCGCAACCGACGGTCACGGTCAGCATCGGGGTGGCGACGTGTGCACGGTCCGACACCGATCTGATCGACGTGATCCAGGCCGCCGACGTCGCCATGTACAAGGCCAAGGCCAGCGGCGGTGACCGTGTGGTCGCCACCCGCGCGGCGGCCTAGTTCATCAAAGCTTTTGGCTCAGGCGCTCTTTCGAGCCGATGAGGTGCGGTGAGAGGAATGCGAGAACGTCGTCGGCCTTGGCGAAGCCGCCGAGATGACTCTCGTCGGGCATCACCAGAAGGTCGGCGTGAGGCAGGTGCGCCGCAGCGGCCCGCGCATCTTCCAGCGAGATGATCGAATCGGTGTCGCCGTGCCACCATCGCACTGGAACCTTGACGTCGCCCAACCGGAACCCCCAATCGACGCCGAACAATCGGGCGTCGTCGAGGAGCGCTTGGAATCGGCCGTTGGCGACATTGACGATGTCGTCGATGAACATCGCCTCGATCTCGGGGTTGGCGAACACCCGCTTGTCGCCGTCGGGCATCGCCGCGGCCAGGCCGGAGTAGGCGAGGTGGGCCAGCGGGATGACGGGCGTCAGCATCGCCGCGGTCACCGCCGCGAACGGCTTGCGCAGTGCGGACGTCACCGACGACATCTGCCGTGCCAGTGCGATGGCGCCGCTCGCGGTGGCGTCCGGACCGACCGACGGGATGACGCCGCCGAGGACAGCGACCGCAACCACCCGGTCCCGCAGCGCCGGCATCCCGGCGCACGCCAGCGCGTACGGTCCGCCGCCGGACAGCCCGACGACGCCGATCTTGTCGGCCCCGAGCAGGTCGGCGACGTGCGCCATGTCGTCCGCCCAGTCGCCGATCTGCTCATAGCGGTGCGCGTCGCTCAGGCCTGCGCCGGCCCGCTCGACGAGGACGACGCGCAGCCCGAGCTTCTCGGCCGCCCGCCGCCCGACGATCGGAAGCTGCCTCCGGCCGCCGGGCGTGCCATGGAACCACAGCACGACGGGGCCGGTCGGATCCCCGAACTCGGCGTAACCAAGACGACGGCCGTCGGGAAGGAAGAAGGTGCCCTCGGCACGGGGCGGTTCGCAGCGCGGGACGCCCGGCGGATGCCGCCACGGGTTGGAAAACATGGACGAATGGTATCGGCAGGCTTTACAGATGCGGCGGGGTATGTCTAGCCGCCCCTCAAGAAGTCGACCAAACCCCGAGGTGCTCGCGCGTTAAGCATGACCTCGAGGACCGCCTTCGACTCGACTGCGGACTGCCGGCTGCGGGAGAACATCGCGGCTTCGCAGGCGGCCAGCGCGGCCGCCGAATCGTCGGGCTGCGCGCCGAGCGCGGTACCGAGTTCGGCGGCGTCGAACATCGCCAGGTTCGCGCCTTCACCGCCAGGTGCGGTGACGTGCGCCGCGTCGCCGATCAACGTGACCCCAGCGGTGGGCGCCCAGCGGTGGTCGTCGGGTAGCGCGACGATCGTCCGCGGGACGGGCGGGGTGTCGTGGCCGGTGATCAGTTCGGTGAGTTCTGGTGCCCAACCGTCGAATTCGTCGGCCAGGACGGTGGCGGTGATGCCCTCGGCCCATCCGGCGGGACGATTGAGGATCACGTAGGTGTGAATGACGTCGCCGGACTCGCGGTGCGCGACGATCCCCTGGCCGGGGCTCAGCGCGTACATCGCGCCGCGGCCCACCGCTTTGGCGGCCGCCGGGTGTCGTGCGTCGGCATCGTGGAGGTAGATCTCGACAAACGTCGTCCCGGTATAGGTGGGCGTCGCGTCCGAGACCAGAGGGCGGACCTTCGACCAGGCGCCATCGGCCCCGACGAGAAGCGTTGTGGTGATCGATGATTCGTTGACAAAGCGCACTTCGTGGCGGCCGTCGCCGAGCGCGTCGACCCCGCTGACCTTGTGCCCCCACCGAACCGTGTCTGAGGGAAGTGAGTCGAGCAGGATCCTGCGCAGATCGCCGCGGAGCACTTCGGGCCGGCTCAGCTGTCCGTCGTCGGGCTGATCGAGCAGCACGGTGCCGTCGCGGTCGAGGACCCGCGTCGCCTCGGCGCCCTCGTGGATGATCGCGCGGAACTCGGCGGTGAGCCCGGCGGCGGCGAGCGCGGACTGGCCGGTGGCGGGGTGGATGTCGAGCTGCCCGCCCTGCGTGCGGTGCATCGCCGATTCGTCGGCTTCGTAGACCGTGACGGGGATGCCGTGCAGATGCAGGACGCGGGCAAGCGTGAGCCCGCCGAGTCCCGCACCGACGATCGTGACCGGGGGCATCGTCATGGTGGCGCTCCTTTCGTCTGATTGGAACAGCGTTCCATCAATGTCTGAAGTTTGGAACACCGTTCCAGTCATGTCAAGATGTGCCTATGCCCACCAGGGACCGTCGCGCCGACGCGCTCTCCAAGGAGCGGATCGTCGCGACCGCGATCGACATTCTCGACACCGACGGCGAGGCCGCGCTGACGTTCCGCGCGCTGACCACACGGCTGGCGACCGGCGCCGGCGCCATCTACTGGCACGTCGCCGACAAGGACGAGCTGCTCACCGCGGCGACCGATCACGTCATCTCCGGTGTGCTGACCGACGGTCCGGCCAGTTCAGATCCGCGGCAGGCGATCCGCGAGCTGGCTCTCGGCATGTTCGACGCGATCGATACGCATCCGTGGGTGGGAGCGCACCTCGCCCGCCAGCCGTGGCAATTCGCGATGGTCCAGATTTTCGAAGGAATCGGCGGCCAACTGAGCGCGCTCGGCGTTCCCGAAAAGGCGCTCTTCGACGCCGGGTCGGCCCTGGTGCACTACATCCTCGGCGTCGCCGGCCAGAACGCCGCCAACGCCCGTCTGTCACCGCGAGGCACCAACCGCACCGACGTGCTGGCCGACATCAGCGACCGCTGGCTGCAGCACGACGCCGACCGATACCCCGTCGTGCACCGGATGGCCACACAGCTTCGGGACCACGACGACCGCCAACAGTTCCTCGCGGGCATCGACTTCCTGCTGGCCGGCGTGACTTCCTAGTCGGGAAAGTCGAGCGGAACCTGAAGTGTCGTGATCGTCGCGGCGAGGCCATCGTATTGCGCTGCGAGCAAACAGAATTCGATCAGCTGCGGCTTCGTGAAGTGCCCGGCCAGCATCTGCCACGTCTCGGGGGAGACACCGCGGGTGACGACGAACTCGTCGGTCGCGGTGATCAGGATCCGCTCCCGGTCCGACAGCCCCGTCGCGTCGGGCCCGGCGAAGATCCTGGCCTGCGTCTCCTTGTCGAGGCCGCGGCTGCGGGCCAGCCTGCGGTGCTGTTGCAGCTCGTACTCACAGCCGCGGAGATGCCCGACACGCAGGATCACGAACTCGGCGTCGCGACGGGACAGCTTGCCGGCGTACAGCAGATACGCCGACAACGGCAGCCACACCAGGAACAGCGACCTGTGCCTGCCCAGCACGTTCATCAGGCTGAACCGCGGTCTGCGGATGCCCCGGGCGCCGATCTTCGCGATCGCCCAGTTGAGCGGCCCGAGATCCTTGAAACCGCCGGGCGGGATGCGCGCGGGACTATTCATGACTGCCTCACCAGATACGGCGAGACGGTCGAACGGTGTTCGTCGATGTCGAGCGCGCGGCCCAGCGCCGGGAAGGCGCGCTGCGGGCAGTTGTCCCGCTCGCACACACGGCAGCCGGCGCCGATCGGCGTCGCCGGGACATTGGGATCACCGGTCACCAGCCCTTCCGAATAGACCAGCCGCTGCGCGTGACGCAGTTCGCAGCCCAGGCCGATCGCGAACGTCTTACCCGGCTGACCATAGCGCGCGGCGCGGCGCTCCACGGTCCGCGCCACCCACATGTAGTGGCGCCCGTCGGGCATCTCGGCGATCTGCACGAGGATCTTGCCGGGGTTGGCGAACGTCTCGTAGACATTCCACAGTGGGCAGGTTCCCCCACTGGAGGAGAAGTGAAAACCGGTGGCGGACTGGCGTTTCGACATGTTGCCCGCGCGATCGACGCGCACGAACGAGAACGGGACGCCCCGCATCGACGGCCGCTGCAACGTCGAGAGCCGGTGACAGATGGTCTCGTAACTGACGGCGTAATAGGCGGAAAGACGCTCGACGTCGTAGCGGAACTTCTCGGCCACGGCGTGGAATTGGCCGTACGGAAGCACCGTGGCGGCGGCGAAATAGTTGGCCAGTCCCATCCGCGCCAGCTTCCTGGACTCGTCGCTGGTGAAGTGGCCCTCCTCGACGAGCTTGTCGATGAGGGCGCCGCACTCCAGGTAGGCCAGCTCGGTGGCCATCCGGAACACCCGCTGGCCCGACGACAGGTGAGCGCCCAGTTCCAGACGCTTCGTCGCCGGGTCGAAACGGTGCAGGACACCGCCACCGAGATCGGAACGGCGAATGACGGTGACGCCGTGCACGAATCGCAACCGGTCGGTCAGGTCACTCGCGAGCTCACCGCGGTGTACGCGCATGTCCGCGGTCAGCTCCTCAGCAGCTGCGTCGAGGTCATGCAGGTAGTTCTGCCGCTGGTAGAAGTAGTCGCGCACCTCTTCGTGAGGCATCGAGATCGAGCCCGTGCCACTTCCGCTTCCCGCATTGAACCGATCCTCGGTGGCCGCGGCCAGCTGCGTGGTGGTGAGTTGGTAACGGCGGTGCAGGTTGACCATCGCGCGGGCCAGCGCCGGGTGCGAACCCACCATATCGGCGACCTCGGCGGGGTCGATGTCGACGTCGAGGTCGCGGTCCATGATCACCTCGCGCAGCTCGGCGATCAGGCGGGTGTCGTCCTGCGAGGCAAAGAACGTCGCGTCGACGCCGAACACCTCGGTGATGCGCAGCAGGACGGCGACCGTCAACGGGCGGACGTCATGCTCGATCTGGTTGAGGTAGCTGGGGGAGATCTCCAGCATCTGCGCGAGTGCGGCCTGGCTGAACCCCCGCTCGTTGCGGAGTTGCCGGACCCGGGCGCCGACGAAGGTTTTGGCCACGGGCACCAGCCTAGACAGCGTTGTTAAGGCTTGCGAAGCGACTACTTCGCAGCATTCGCACCAGCTGCGCTGTGGCAGGATCGGAATCCGTGAGCAGTGAGCGCGTGCCCGGCACGGGGCTGTCGAAGGTGATGATGCCCGTCCCCGAGCAGCACCCCGATGTCTTCGACGTCAAATGGCCGCTCCGCGTCGCCGACGTCGACCGCGAGGGCAGGCTCAAGTTCGACGCCGCGACCCGTCACATCCAGGACATCGGCACGGATCAATTGCGCGAGATGGGCTACGAGGAGATCCATCCGCTGTGGATCGTGCGCCGCACGATGATCGACATGATCGAGCCCATCGTGTTCAAGGACATGCTGCGCCTGCGGCGGTGGTGTTCGGGCACGTCGAACCGGTGGTGTGAGATGCGCGTCCGCATCGAGGGGCGCAAGGGCGGGCTGATCGAATCCGAGGCGTTCTGGATCAACATCAACCGGGAGACACAGGGGCCCGCCCGCATCGCCGACGACTTCATCGAAGGCCTGCGCCGCACCACCAGTGAGAACCGGCTGCGATGGAAGGCCTACCTCAAAGGCGGGTCCCGCGAAGACGCGGAAGCCGTGCAGAACTATCCGGTCCGGGTCAGTGACATCGACATCTTCGACCACATGAACAACTCGGTGTACTGGAGCGTCGTCGAGGACTATCTCTACTCGCAGCCCGAATTGATGGCGGCTCCGTTGCGCGTGACCATCGAACACGACGCACCGGTGGCGCTCGGGGACAAGTTGGAGATCATCCGGCGCGTCCATCCGGCGGGTTCGACCGACAGATTCGGTGCGGAGCTCTCCGATCGCACTGTTACAACGCTCACATATGTGGTCGGCGACGAGGTCAAAGCGGTCGCCTCGATCTTCGCCCTCTGAATCGCTTCACCCAAACAGTACGAGCGTACTGACCTGCGAAGATTCGCTACTCGCGAGTAGCTTCTGAACCGGTTCAGGTTTTGCGGCCTTCGCAATATTCGCAAACTTGGTTGGGGTGTTGGCGAAAATTGGCAATCGAAACAGGTGGACCTGCAGTTATGGCGTGATGCATCCTCGACTTAGCAAGCCAGTGAATGAGCTGGAGCATTAACACCGCATCGACTCCCGCAGCCGCGAGTGCTTTGCAAAGAATGAAGGAGCAGCCATGTCGACCGTTGGCACGCCGAAGAGCCCGGAGCAGATCCAGCACGATTGGGACCACAATCCCCGCTGGAAGGGCATCACCCGTACCTACACCCCCAAAGACGTCGTCGCCCTGCAGGGCACCGTCGTCGAGGAGTCGACGCTGGCCCGCCGCGGCGCCGAGGTGCTGTGGGAGCAGCTCCACACCATGGACTACGTCAACTCGCTCGGCGCGCTGACCGGCAACCAGGCCGTCCAGCAGGTGCGCGCGGGCCTCAAGGCCATCTACCTGTCCGGCTGGCAGGTTGCCGGTGACGCCAACCTCTCCGGCCACACCTACCCCGACCAGAGCCTGTACCCGGCCAACTCGGTGCCCCAGGTCATCCGCCGCATCAACAACGCACTGCTGCGCGCCGACCAGATCGCCAAGGTCGAAGGCGACCGCTCCGTCGAGAACTGGCTCGCCCCGATCGTCGCCGACGGTGAAGCCGGCTTCGGTGGCGCGCTGAACGTCTACGAGCTGCAGAAGGCCATGATCGCCGCCGGCGTCGCCGGTTCGCACTGGGAGGACCAGCTCGCCTCGGAGAAGAAGTGCGGCCACCTCGGTGGCAAGGTGCTGATCCCGACCCAGCAGCACATCCGCACCCTGACCTCGGCCCGTCTGGCGGCCGACGTCGCCGACGTGCCCACCCTGGTCATTGCCCGCACCGATGCCGAGGCGGCCACGCTGATCACCTCCGACGTCGACGAGCGCGATCAGCCGTTCATCACCGGCGAGCGGACCAACGAGGGCTTCTACCACGTCAAGAACGGCGTCGAGCCGTGCATCGCCCGCGCCAAGGCCTACGCGCCGTACTCCGACCTGATCTGGATGGAGACCGGCACCCCGGACCTGGAGCTCGCCAAGAAGTTCGCCGAAGCGGTCAAGGCCGACTTCCCCGACCAGATGCTGGCCTACAACTGCTCGCCGTCGTTCAACTGGAAGCAGCACCTCGACGATGCGACCATCGCCAAGTTCCAGAACGAGCTAGGCGCGATGGGCTTCAAGTTCCAGTTCATCACCCTCGCCGGCTTCCACGCCCTCAACTACTCGATGTTCGATCTGGCGCACGGCTACGCCCGCAACCAGATGAGCGCCTACGTCGAGCTGCAGGAGCGCGAGTTCGCCGCCGAGGAGCGTGGTTACACCGCGACGAAGCACCAGCGCGAAGTCGGCGCCGGCTACTTCGACCGGATCGCCACCACCGTGGATCCGACCTCGTCGACCACCGCGCTCGCGGGCTCGACCGAGGAAGGTCAGTTCCACTAAGGGTTGATAGCGTCAGGCCCCGTCCGTGTCATGCGGCCGGGGCCTGATGCATGTCGAGGGAGTCATTGATGGGTATTGAACGAGTCGGCGTCGTGGGCGCCGGGCAGATGGGCGGCGGCATCGCCGAGGTGTGTGCGAAGGCGGGCGCGAACGTCATCGCCTTCGAGCCGACCGAGGAGCTGGCCAACGCCGGCCGGGATCGCGTCACCGCATCCCTGGAACGGGCGAAAGCCAAGGGCAAGCTGTCCGCCGACGACTTCGAGACGACGCTGGCGCGGCTGACGTTCACGACGAACCTCGCCGACCTGGCCGACCGTCAGCTCGTGATCGAGGCGATCGTCGAGAACGAGGCCGTCAAGGCCAAGGTCTTCGCCCAACTCGACGAGATCGTCACCGACCCGGACGCCGTGCTGGCGTCGAACACCTCCAGCATCCCCATCATGAAGATCGCTGCGGCGACGAAGAATCCGAGTCGCGTTCTCGGGCTGCACTTCTTCAACCCGGTGCCGGTGCTGCCGTTGGTCGAGCTGATCAACACGCTGGTCACCTCCGACGAGGCGATCGCACGGGTGGAGCAGTTCGCCGGTGAGGTGCTCGGCAAGAAGGTCGTGCGCTGCGGCGACCGCTCCGGCTTCATCGTCAATGCGCTGCTGGTGCCGTATCTGCTGTCGGCGATCCGGATGGCCGAAGCCGGCGTGGCCACCGTCGAGGACATCGACACGGCCGTCGTCGCCGGGCTGTCGCACCCGATGGGCCCGCTGCGGCTGTCCGACCTCATCGGTCTGGACACGATGAAGCTGATCGCCGACTCGATGTACGACGAGTACAAGGATCCGAACTTCGCACCGCCGCCACTGCTGCAGCGCATGGTCGAGGCGGGGCAGCTCGGCAAGAAGTCCGGTAAGGGTTTCTACACCTACTGACCGGCGCGCGCGGAGGCCTCAGGCTGACGCGAGCCGCTTCTTCTCGGCCTCGACGTCGAAATCTGCGGGCGGCCACGACATGTTGAGGCCCTTGAGGGCTTCGATCAGCAGCTCGGTGATCGCCAGGCGGCTGTACCACTTCCGATTGCACGGCACGATGTGCCACGGCGCGTATTCCGTCGACGTCCGGTCCAGCATCGCCTGGTAGGCCTGCTGATAGGCGGGCCACTTCAGGCGTTCGTCGATGTCGGCGGGGTTGTATTTCCAGAACTTGTCGGGCCGCTCCAGACGTTCGGAGAGTCGCTTCTTCTGCTCATCAAGTGAGACGAACATCGCGACCTTCACCAATGTCGTTCCGCCGTCGACGAGTTCGCGTTCGAAGGCGTTGATCTCGTCGTAGCGCGGTTCCCACACATCGGGCGGTACCAGGTTGTGCACCCGGACGATCAGCACGTCCTCGTAGTGTGACCGGTCGAACACCCCGATGTGGCCGGGCGACGGCAGTGCGTTGCGGATCCGCCACAGGTAGTGGTGCGACAGCTCCTCGGCAGTCGGCTTACCGAAGCTTCGATACTGAACACCCTGCGGATTGCACGCTCCCACAACATGTTTGACGATCCCGCCCTTGCCGGCGGTATCCATACCCTGCAGTACCAGGAGCACCGAGCGGGTGTCGCCGGAGCGGCTGTTGGCGTAGAGCATCTCCTGCAGTTCGGCGAACCGGATGTTGCGTTCGGCCTGCAGGGTGGGCGCGTCGGCCTTCTTGCCGCGAAAGCCCGGCGTCGCCTCGGCGTCGATGTCGGCCACCTTGTCGCCGGGGCGGAACATCAGTTCGGTGTGCGGCTCATGGGTCCACAGCGACGGCAGGTCGTCTGGCTCGGTCATACGCCCTAGTCAAGCAGCTGCGACGGCAGGACCGGGGAAGGATGCGGGCTTCGCCGGAACCTGTCCAGGGATCCGTTCACCTCGACGATCCCGCACAGCGCGCTCCACGACAGCATCGTCAGGTAGTCGATCAGTTCGTCGGCGGTCATCCGCGGATTCGACATCCACGAGTGCGTGGCGAGCTGCACGCCACCGACGGTGTGGAATGCCCACGGTTCCGCGCCGCTGGCATCCATGCCGTTCGACAGCATCCTCCTGCGCAGCATCACCGCGAGCATGCGGGCGATGATCGCCTCGGAGTCCGCCACGGCCTTGCTCTTGCTGGCCGAGTTGTTGGCCATGACGAACTGGTAGGGCTCCGGTTCATTGGCAACGGTCTCCACGTACACGCGGATGACTTCGCGGGTCAGGTCGTAACCGTCCAGGTTCGACGACAGCGCGGCGGCCATGTTCGGGATCAGGGTGGTCTGGGCGAAACGCATCATCACCGCGGTGGTGAGGTCGTTCTTGTCGACGAAGTAGCGGTAGAGCACGGTCTTGGAAACGCCGATCTCCGCGGCGATCTCATCCATGCTGACGCCGCTGCCGAGGCGGCGGATGGCATCGAGCGTGCCGTCCACCAGCTCATTGCGGCGCTCGACCTTGTGCTGGTGCCAGCGCCGTTTGCGTCCATCCGTCTTGACCGCCGCCGGCGGGGAGTGTTGTGCCACGTTCCCGGAGATCCGTTCCCTAAGTCCCGGTCAATAATACGGCGACCTCCGCAGCGGGGCGGTTCGGACGGCATGCAGGATGATGGAGAAGTGGCACATCGATCTGACGGCGCGGAGGCCCCGCTGACCGGCACCAGGGAGCGCCGGAGTTTCGCCGAGAAGCTCGCCGGGGTCGACTCCGCCGCCGATGCCGAGCGGCGGCGCGGGCTCCGCCGCATGAAGGTGGTGGCGCTGAGCTTCCTGCTCGGAGCGACCGTCATCTTCCTGTTCTGCACGTGGTGGCAGTCGCAAGGGGCGCCCCCCTGGGTCGGTTACGTGCGCGCGGCGGCCGAAGCCGGAATGGTCGGCGCGCTCGCGGACTGGTTCGCCGTGACGGCGCTGTTCAAGCATCCGCTGGGCATCCCGATCCCGCACACCGCGATCATCAAGCGCAAGAAGGACCAGCTCGGCGAGGGTCTGGGCAGTTTCGTCCGGGAGAACTTCCTGTCACCGGAGAACGTCGAGACGAAGCTGCGCGATGCCGACGTCGCCAGCCGCACGGGTAAGTGGCTGGCGGAGCCGGTCAACGCGGAGCGGGTGGCGGCCGAGGTCTCGACCGTGCTGCGTGTGCTCGTCGAGATGCTGCGCGACGAGGACGTTCAGCAGGTGCTCGACCGAACGATCATCAAGCGGGTCGCCGAACCCCAATGGGGCCCGCCCATAGGCCGTGTGCTCGCCAGCCTGCTTGCAGAGGGGCGGCAGGAGGCGCTGCTGCAGTTGCTCGCCGACCGGGCTTTCCAGTGGACGCTCAACGCCGACGAGGTCATCGAGCGTGTCATCGAGCGAGATTCGCCGACGTGGTCGCCGCGCTGGGTCGACCATCTCGTCGGCGACCGCATCCATCGCGAGCTGATGGACTTCACCGACAAGGTGCGCCGCAACCCCGACCACGAACTGCGCCGCTCGGCCACCCGGTTCCTGTTCGAGTTCGCCGACGACCTGCAGAACGACGACGCGACGATCCAGAAGGCCGAGAACGTCAAAGAGCAGGTCATGGCCCGTGACGAGGTCGCCAGGGCTGCGGAGACGGCGTGGAGCGCGGCCAAGCGGATGATTCTGGAGAGCGTCGACGACCCGTCATCGACCCTGCGGGGCAGGATTGCGGATTCCGTGGTGCGGATCGGCGAATCGTTGCGCGACGACGTCGAACTACGGGAAAAGGTGGACAACTGGATCGTGCGCGGCGCCAATCATCTCGTCGGTGAATATGGGGCGGAGATCACAACGATCATCACCGACACGATCGAACGCTGGGATGCCGACGAGGCGAGTCGCCGGATCGAACTTCATGTGGGCCGTGACCTGCAGTTCATCCGCATCAACGGGACCGTGGTGGGTTCTTTGGCTGGACTGATCATCTACACCGTGGCGCAGCTGCTCTTCTGACCTGCGCTAACGGGTGCTTGCAAAAGTTAGCACCCCGTCGTACGGTTGATGGTGTCGGTAATCGGATACCCAACCGAGCGAAGGGGCAACCCCCATGCCGCAGGATGAGAATCTTGCCGCTGTCGTGTCCAGCGCTGCGCAGGACATCGGCTCGTTCATCCGGTCCCAGCGCGAAGCGGCGCAGGTATCGGTGAGGCAGCTGGCGGAGAAGGCGGGCGTTTCCAACCCCTACCTCAGCCAGATCGAGCGGGGTCTGCGGAAGCCGTCCGCGGACGTGCTCAACCAGATCGCCAAGGCGCTCCGGGTTTCCGCCGAGGTTCTCTACATCCAGGCGGGGATCCTCGAACCGAGCGACACCAATGAGGTGCGCGACGCCATCGTCACCGACATGGCGATCACCGAGCGGCAGAAGCAGGTGCTGCTCGACATCTACACGTCGTTCTGCGCGCAGAACGAAGCCGCCCTCGCCGAGGCGGCCTCCGCAGAAGACGCGGCGAACGCCTCCGGCGACAGTGTCAGCGACCCCGACGAGGAGCCCACGACTGAACAAGACAAGAGCCCTCTAGAGCTCCCCCAGACTCCGCAATCAATCACAGAATTCAATCCTGAGAAGGAAGGAAACAACCATGGCTGAGGCCAAGAACCAGCTCGACATCGATGATCTGAAGGCTCCGCTGCTCGCCGCTGTGGGTGCTGCCGACCTCGCGCTGGAGCGCGTCAACGAGATCGTCGCCACCCTTCGTGAGCGTGCCGGTGAGGCCCGCACCGACGCGGAGACCCGCGTCGAGGAGAGCCGCGCCCGTGTTGCCAAGCTGCAGGAAGATCTGCCTTCCCAGTTCGACGACATCAAGGGCAAGCTGACCTCCGACGAGCTGCGCAAGTTCGCCGAGGGCTACGCCGAGTCGGCCCAGACCGCCTACACCAAGCTGATCGAGCGTGGCGAGGCCGCCCTCGAGCGGTTGCGCAGCCAGCCGGCTCTGGAAGAGGCCGCCAGCCGGGTCGAGGAGTACACCGACCAGGCCGTCGAGCTGACCCAGGAGGCGCTGGGCAACGTGGCGTCGCAGACCCGCGCGGTCGGCGAGCGTGCCGCCAAGCTGGTGGGCGTCGAGCTGCCGAAGAAGACCGAGTCGGCTGCCGCGCCGGTGAAGAAGGCCGCCAAGAAGGCTCCGGCCAAGAAGGCTGCTCCGGCGAAGACGGCCAGCGCGACCCCGGCGAAGAAGGCTCCCGCCAAGAAGGCGCCGGCCAAGAAGGTCACCCAGAAGTAAAGCACCGCACCGCTTCGGCGGTGGAAGTCGAAAAGGGGACGTAATCCGCCTAGGCTGTGGAGCGTGGAGCTCCTCAACCTGACGGATTACGTCCTCTCGGCGTTGCAGGTCGCTGTATTGGTGGCGTCGGTCTACGCCTTCGTGCACGCGGCGATGCAGCGGCCCGACGCGTACACCGCCGCTGAGAAGCTGACCAAGCCGGTGTGGCTGTTGATCCTCGGTGGCGCTGTCGCTTGCGCGTCCATCCTCAGTTTTGTTTTCGGCATCACCGGAGTCGCCATCGCCGCCGTCGCATCCGGCGTCTACCTCGTCGACGTCCGGCCCAAGATCCTGGAGATCCAAGGGAAGTCGCGCTAGTGCG
This sequence comes from Mycobacterium sp. 236(2023), assembly GCF_029623955.1. Classification (GTDB taxonomy): domain Bacteria; phylum Actinomycetota; class Actinomycetes; order Mycobacteriales; family Mycobacteriaceae; genus Mycobacterium. Next base: position 34,695 of record NZ_JARSBP010000002.1, read on the forward strand.
CACAGTCTTCGCTCTGGCCGGCGCGCTGGTCGCCGGTGGCCTTGCTCTGGCTCCCTCCGCCGCGGCCTCGCCGACGGGACCGCCGTACGTCGACCACGTCGAATGGGCGAAATGGGGCGACCTTTCGAGTCTGCGGGTGTACCCGACCCCGTCGGCACGCGCGTCCTCGGGCCATGCGGGCACGCAGCCCATGGCCGCACAGGCGTGGTCGGAGGTGCTGGCACTGTCTCCGGATGCCGCGATCCCCGGCATGGAGGAACAGTTCATGTGCCACTGGAACTTCGCCGAGTTCGTGGAGCCCGGCAAGGTGAGCTGGAATCTCGAACCGTGGCGGCCTGAGGTCAGCTATGACGAGATGATCGCCAACCGGTGCAACCCTGGCGGTACCGAAGAGCCCTTCTGATGGGTTCCTACACCCGCGCCCACGTCGCGGCGCTCGTCGATCACACGTTGCTCAAACCCGAAGCGTCCGAAGCGGACATCGCGGTGCTGGTCAGGGAAGCCGCCGACCTCGACGTGTTCGCGGTCTGCGTGTCGCCGACCTTGGTGGCCGCCGCCGCCGCTTTTGACACGAGCGGGCGCGCGATCGCGTCGGTCGTCGGATTCCCTTCGGGCAAGCACCTTTCGGTGGTCAAGGCCCAAGAAGCGCGAGCGGCGGTGCAGGCGGGTGCTGCCGAGATCGACATGGTCATCGACGTCGGCGCCACTCTGGCGGGTGAACTCGACGCTGTCCACGCCGACATCGCCGCGGTGCGCGCAGGGGTTCCCCAGGCGCTGCTCAAGGTGATCGTCGAGTCGGCCGCGCTGCTGGAATTCAGCGGCGACCCTATTCTCGTCGACGTGTGCCGAGTCGCCGAGGATGCGGGCGCGGATTTCGTCAAGACCTCCACGGGTTTTCACCCCAGCGGAGGAGCGTCACCGCGGGCGGTCGAGCTGATGGCCGGCGCCGTCGACGGCCGCCTCGGGGTCAAGGCCAGCGGCGGAATCCGTACTGCGGCAGCAGCAATCGCGATGCTCGACGCCGGGGCCACCCGGCTCGGGTTGTCCGGCAGCCGGGCGGTGCTGGACGGCTTCGACGGTTAGAGCCCTGCGAAGCAGGGGTCCTGCTCGCCCTTGGGGATCGTCGCGTTGCGTGTCGAGAACTGGCTCACCACACCGGATTCGGTGACCTCGACCGAATCGGCCTTGATGTTCATCGGGTAGTCCTGGGTCAGCTGGTCGGTGAACGCGTCCAGCGCCGGCTGCACTGCCTCCCGGGGCAGCGTGAAGCCCAGCCCGGTGACCTGCTGCACCTGCAGCGAGAGTCCTCCGTTGACGACCTCGGGCTTGGCGGTGATGCTGCCCAGCGCGCCCTCGAGTTCGATGGTGCCGTCGTTTTCGTTGGTGGTCACGCCGGTGACGAAGCTACCCACCAGTGGGATCGCTCCCTGGATGGTCTGCTTGATGCCTTCGGCGGTCCAGCTGATGTTGGCCACCAGTGAACCGATGGAACCGCTGGAGGTCTGGGTGTCCTCGATGCGGACATCGTTGATGTCGATGTTGACCTTCATGCCCTTGGCGTCGCGGATCTGATTGCCCGCGGTCTCAATTTGGATGTTGGTGTAGTGCCCCGACATGTGCTGCAGCAGGAACGGGGGCATGACCCCGAACGAGACGGTGGCGTCGTCCTGGACGACGCACTCGATCGTTCCGGCGACGACGGTGTCGGCACGGTTGCGCGCATAGAGTTCGCCGCCGAGGAGGCCGGCGAACACGAGGGCCAGCGCGATGACGACGACCAGAACGATCGAGACCGGGTCGCTGAAGATCCGCTTGACCTTCGCGCCCGTCGAGACGTCCTCGCCCGAGGGCGCTGATGGCGGCTGAGCAGGCGGATAGCCGGGCTCCTGGGGGAACGACGGCGGTCCGGGCTGCTGTGGCGGTTGGGACCAGGGGTCAGTCACCCCCGCGATTCTGCCCTACGCCGATGAGCCAGACCTGAGCGGTTGTCCATGACCGCCACCGTCGTGCGCGCCTTGCGGACCGCATCGAGGTCCACATCGCACACCAGGAGCTCGGGATCGTCACCCGCGGCGACCAGCACTTCCCCGAGCGCCGAGGCCACCACGCTGCCTCCGACACCGGTCGGTCCCAGCGCCGCGATCTCGTCGCCGGGATACGCCTGGCCGACGGCGGCGACGACACTGTTCGTGTCGATCGCGCGGGCCCGCGCGAGCAGCGTCCACTGGTCGAGCTTGCCCGGGCCGGTGCCCCAGGACGCGTGCGCGGTGATCAGCTCGGCGCCCTGCTCGGCGAGCGCGACGTAGAGCTCCGGGAAGCGGATGTCGTAGCAGAGCGTCAAGCCGACTTTGATCCCGTCGACCTCGATGACGACGGGATCGTGGCCGGGAGCGACGGTCTTGGACTCCTTGAAGCCGAACGCGTCGTAGAGGTGGATCTTGTCGTAGCGCGCCTCCACCCCTGGACCCGTGGCGAGCAATGAGTTAGTGACCCGGCCGGCAGGTTCTTCCTGGGAGGGCACGAACATGCCCGCGACAACGACGATGCCAGCCCGTGTCGCGATATCGCGGACCGCGTTGGCCCACGGCCCGTCGAACGGCTCGGCGACATCGCCGAGCGGAACCCCGAAGCGCACCATCGTCGCTTCGGGGAACAGCACGAGCGACGCCCCGGCCTCGGCGGCCTTGTTCGTGTACTCCTCGACGAGGGCGAGGTTGACCGCCGGGTCGGTGCTGCTGCGGATCTGGGCTAACGCCACACGCATTTCGGAGCGCATGCGCCCAGAGTAGTTACGGGCCCCAGGCCGGACGGTTGGCCTTGGCCGACTTCTTGCCGAGCTTGCCGGATCTGACCTGCGCGGCCAGGCTGTCGAGGATCACCCGCGAGCTCATCAGCGCGGTCTGCTCGGCCCAGTCATACGGCGGTGAGCATTCGACGACCTCGATGCCCGCCAGGCCGGGCTCGGAGATCATCTTGACCAGGTTCAGCGCCTCGCGCGGCAGCAGGCCGCCCGGCTCGGGCCAACCGGTGCCCGGCACGAAGCCCGCATCGATGACGTCGATGTCGAACGACAGGTAGACGGCCTTGGCGCCCTTCCACGCGATCTCCAGGGCCATTTCGGCGATCTTCTCGATGCCGACGCGCTCGACGTCACCGACGGTCATCACCGTCGATTTGCGCTGACGGCCGACCTGGACACCCTCACGTGGGCTCTGCCAGCCGCCGATACCGATCTGGACGAGGTTGGTCGCGGGGGCGTTCTTGATGTTGGTGGCGTGGAACCACGGCGTGGTGTGCATCCGCTCGTCGAGATCGGTTTCCTGGGTGTCGACGTGGCGGTCGAAGTGGATGATGCCGATGTTGCCGTCCATGTACGGCGCCATGCCGCGGATCGTCGGGAAGCCGATCGAGTGATCGCCGCCGAGCACGATCGGCATGACGCCCTTCTGCACCACATGCGCCATGGCCTGGCTGATCTGGTCGAACGACTTCTCCAGGTTGCCCGGGATCGTGAACACGTCGCCGATGTCGACCATGTTGAGTTGCTCGCGCAGATCGACACCGGACTCGTAGTTGTAGGTGCCGAACAGGTTCGTGGAGCGGCGGATGCCCTGCGGCCCGAAACGGGTGCCCGGGCGGTAGGTGGCTCCGGCGTCGAGTGGGACGCCGAAGATGGCGACCTCGGCATCGTCGACCTCGTTGACGTCCTCGATGAACGGGCACTTGAGGAACGTGCCGCGCTCGCCGGCGAAGTGCGGCTTCTCGCCGCGCACGAACGTCGAGATGGTGCGGTCGTTGATGGACGGCGCAGCCTCCAGCCCGAAGCTGAGGCCGCGGTCGATCTCCTCGCGGAGGCGCCGGTCGCCCAGCTTCTCCTCGACCTGCTGCGCCCAGGCCCCCTCCGCGTTGATCACGGACGGGTCCGGACGTTCCGGGTAATCGGACACGGGAGTTCTCCTCACGCGTCGTCTTGTCGCTGACCGGGTACGACGCACCTCGTCCGGGGCGCCGGGTCGCACGGCACCTCCGATCACCTCAACACGGCCGCGCAGGCCTGTCCAGCGGTGAAGGAAACGCATCGTTAACACACGGTGCGATGTCACGTAATGCGCGAGGTCTTTTCTGGCTGGGACTCACACGCATGTGTGGGGCGCGCCTAGGGTTCCGCCGGCTGAGTTCATCGCGATGGTCGGGTCTGGTCCGAGAGGTGCAGGCGGCCGGCACCGAAGCTCGGTCGCTCCACGGCGGGACAAAAGCCCGGGAGACTCCACAGTTCCATACGGAGACTCCCATGATCCTTCTCGGCGTGGCGATCAGCATCGCCGTTGTCGTCGCTGTCGGCTTCTACGTGTCGAAACGCATCGAAGGCGACAGTTCCAACTTCCTCGTCGGCGGCCGCATGCTGCCGTTCTGGCTCGTCGGCGGTGCGCTGATGGGCGCTGCGGTCGACACCAACGCCACCCTCGGAAACACCGACCTGGCCTTCGAATTCGGCTTCTGGGCCGGCGCGTGCCTGCCGCTGGGTCTTGCTCTGTGCCTTCTCATCACCGGCATCTTCTTCGCCAAGCCGATGAACCGGATGGGGCTCACGTCGTTCCCCGACTACTACCGGCTGCGGTTCGGCCGCTCGGTCGAGGTCAGCTCGTCGATCCTGCTGGCGATCGCGTTCTGCATGCTGGTCGCGGGCAACCTGGTCGCGGGCGGCCTGCTGTTCAACTACTTCCTCGGGATGCCGTACTGGCTCGGTGTCGTGCTGATCGCGGCAATCGCGGTGGCCTACACCGGAACCGGCGGTCTGATCGCCGACGCGTACACCGCGATCATCCAGATGACGCTGATCCTGGTCGGCGCGGTCGGCCTGTTCATCTGGATGTCGAGCACGCACGGCATCAACATCGCCGAAGGCACAGGGCCTTTCGCGCTCGGGCAGCTGTCCGACCCGGCGCAGGGCGCCGTCATCAACTGGGCGACGTTGATCGCGCTCGGCATCGGTGACATCGTCGCGATCGACTTCATGGCCCGCGTGTTCTCGGCCAAGTCGCCCGAGGCTGCCCGCAGGGCATGCTTCTCCGCGTCGGCGGGCACCGTCGCGATCTGCGTGCCGTTCGGACTCGTTGTGCTGGCCGCGCATTCGTTCATGCCGGAAGAGCTCGACGGTCCGGTGCTGTTCGTGCTGCTGGACCAGTTCGCGCCCGTCGGATTGACCGTGCTGGTGCTGTGCGGCCTTGTCGGTGCGTCGATGTCGACCGCCAACGGCGCCATCCTCGCGATCTCCAATGTGTGCGTCCGCAACCTCGGTGGGGTGCGCCGCGTGCACGAGCCGGGCCAGCGGGACCCGCTGTTGAAGGCGACCCGCATCGCGATGGTCCCGATGACGCTGTTCTCGATCCTGTTCGCGATCTACGTGCAGCAGACCGGCATCCTGCTCACCCTCGCGTTCGACCTGATGCTGGCCTGCCTGGTGGTTCCGTTCATCCTCGGCTTGGTGTGGCGCCGAGGAACGACGACGGCCGCGATGGCGTCGATCGCGGTCGGATTCGTCGTCCGGATCGTGCTGTTCGTGATGACGCCGACGATGTTCGGCGTCGAGAACACGATCCTCTACATCCCGAACGACATCGTCGGGGCGTCGTTCGACGGGTGGCCGACGTTCATCGCGTTCGCGGCGGGACTGACCACCTACCTCGTGGTGTCGCTGCTGACGAAGCCTGCGCAGTTGCGCGGGCTCGACATCCAGGTGGCTCAGGACGTCGACGACGCACTCGACGATCCCGGCCGGTTCGAGGGTGAGCCCGTTCTGGCGAAGGTGCCTGCCGAGGCGACGTGAATCACGACAGCGGCGCGACGGCGGACCACGGCACGGTGAGGACGCCGTCGCGCAGGCTCTTTCGCGGCATGGTGACGGGAAACCCTTCGGCGACAAGCAAATCCATCATTGCCCGCCAGCGGATCCGGGGTCCGAAGACGCCGTGCCCGGCCACGCTGGCCCAGGCCCGGTCTGCGGCGCGCAGCAGGGTGTGAATCGGCTGGCCTTCCACGTTGTGGTGGATGAGCGCCTTCGGCAGGCGTTCGGCGAGGTCGGAGGGGCGTTCGATGGCGAACGGGTCGCAGGCCAGCGTCAGGCTCACAGGGCCGGCCGAATCCAACAGCACCCAGCAGCACAGCCGGCCCAGCTCGTCGCAGGTGCCGTCGACGATCAGCCCGCCCGCCGCCACCCCCCGGCGCATCGACGCCCAGGCGTCGTGCACCGCCTCCTCCGGGTACTGGCGCAGAACGTTGAAGGCGCGCACCAGGACTGGGCGGTGACCCGCCAATTCGAAACCGCCGAGGGCGAATTCGACGCCGGGGGTGGCTCCGTCGCGCGCCGCGGCCTGTCCGGCACGCACCCGTTCGGGTTCGATCTCCAGGCCGACGACGCGGACGTCGCGGCGGACTTCGCGAAGGCGCACCGCCAATTCCAGTGTCGTCACGGGTTTGGCGCCGTAGCCGAGGTCGACGACCAGCGGGTCGGGCGATGCCTGCAGTGCGGTGCGGACCCGGGACGAGTGGACCAGCCAGCGGTCGCTTCGGCGCAGCCGGTTATGGCCAGTGGTGCCGCGTGTCACCTGTCCGATGGGCTGCGCACGTGAGGAGCATGGGGTGCCCTGCGCCATGGGTCGATGGTAGAGACCCGATCAGCAGTTCTGCGTGATCCACACCGTGGTGAACCGTTGTTCGGCGGTCAGCAGGTGGAGCAACTGGCTGCCGATGAAGTTCTCGATCTTGCCGCCGACCAGCGGCACGCGGACCTCTACGGTGGCCGCGAACGTCAGCCGGGAGCCGATCGCGCCGGTGGCGCCGACCACCGAGGACAGCACCGCCTCCCCGGTGAGCGTGGCGGGCGCCCCCGGGATGGAACCGCGCACCACCGCCGTCGCGCGCTTACCCGCGACGGGAGTCCAGATCTCTTCGCGGACGAAGCTGAGGTCACCGCGATGGAACTGCGTGACCACCGCGGGCAGCCGGTCGGCGCGCAGCGTCTGCGTGGTCTTGACGCGGATGCCGCCCGCGTCGTCGATCACCATCTCGTCGAGCGTGGCGTGGTCGGATCCGGAGTCCTCGAGGCGGACCAGCCAGTACTCCTCGTCGCTGAACGCCGTGTGTACCTGCTCGACCGTGCCCTCGTATTCGGCGGCGACGTCGAATGAACGCGGCATAGCTGGCCACGCTACCGTTACCGCCCGTGGGCACTTCGTTGTTGGGCGGCGTGCCGTTTGCGGAGAATGTGCCGCTGGCGCCGTTGACCACCCTGCGCGTCGGACCGGTCGCCGAGCGCTTGGCCACCTGTGTCACCACTGACCAGGTCATCGACGCGGTCTTGGCGGCGGGACCCGATGCGCTGATCCTCGCGGGCGGCTCCAACGTGGTGCTGGCAGACGACCTGGCCGGCCTGACCGTCGTGCACCTGGCCAACACCGAGATCACCGTCGAGGGCGATGTGTTGCGCGCCGAGGCGGGTGCGTTGTGGGACGACGTCGTCGTCGCATCGCTCGGGCACGGTCTCGGCGGGCTGGAATGTCTGTCGGGCATTCCGGGTTCCGCGGGGGCGACGCCGGTGCAGAACGTCGGCGCGTACGGGGCCGAGGTCGCCGACACGATCCGACGCGTCAGGCTGCTGGACCGGGCCAGCGGTGAGGACCGCTGGGTGACCCCCGATGTGCTCCAGTTCGGTTATCGCACAAGTATTCTGAAGCACTCCAACGCTTTGCTGGTGCTCGAGGTGGAGTTCGGGCTCGACGCGTCGGGGTGCAGCGCGCCGCTGCGTTACGGCGAGCTGGCCGCGACGCTGGGCGCCGACGCGGGGGAGCGCGCCGACCCGGCGGATGTGCGTTCGGCGGTGCTCGCGCTGCGCGCCCGCAAAGGCATGGTGCTCGACGAGGACGACCGCGACACCTGGAGCGTCGGATCCTTCTTCACCAACCCCGTCGTGACGCGCGCCGAGTACGAACGGATCGCGGCGTCGGTCGAGGGACCCGTGCCGAACTACCCGGCAGGTGACGGTGTGAAGCTTGCTGCCGGCTGGCTCGTCGAGCACGCCGGGTTCACGAAGGGTTATCCGGGCCACGAAGCGCCCGCGCGGCTGTCCACCAAGCATGCGCTGGCGCTGACCAACCGCGGTACGGCCACCACCGCCGACCTCATTGCGCTGGCCAGGACGGTTCGCGACGGGGTCGCCGCGGCTTTCGGGATCGAGCTCACACCCGAGCCAGTTCTGATCGGCTGCTCTTTCTAGGTACCGTTGGTTCACGTGAGCCCCGCTGAACCGCTGCCGTCGATCACGAGACGGCGAGCGCTGACCGCCTTTGCGGTCGGCATCGTGGCGCCCGGCGCTCTGGCAGCCTGCACGGTGCCCGGTACCAAGCCGGCAGCGGAGGAGGCGGCCGAAGAGGCCGCCAAGGCGCCGACCATCACCTACGAACCGGCCGATGCGTCGGCCGACGTGGCGCCCACCGGCGACGTCGGCGTCAAGGTCGAAGACGGATGGTTCCAGAAGGTCGCGCTGACCAACGTGAGCAGCGGCAAGGTCGTCGCGGGCGCGCTGAACAAGGACCGCACCGCATTCACGGTCACCGAGTCACTCGGCTACGGCGCGTCCTACGAGTGGGCGGGTTCGGCCGTCGGCCAGGACGGCAAGGCGGTGTCGCTCGAAGGTTCGTTCACCACCGTCACCCCGGAGACCGAGGTCAACGGCCAGTTCCAGCTGTCGGACGGGCAGACCGTCGGGGTCGCCGCGCCGATCATCCTGCAGTTCGATGCCTCGATCGCCGAGGACGACCGCGCGGAGGTCGAGAAGGCGCTCAAGGTGACAACGACGCCGCCGGTCGAGGGCAGCTGGGCGTGGCTTCCCGACGAAGTCGGCGGATCGCGGGCGCACTGGCGGACCAAGGAGTACTACCCCCCGGGCACCACGGTGCACGTCGACGCCGACCTGTACGGCGTGCCGTTCGGCGGAGGCGCCTACGGCGCGGCCGACTCGACACTGGATTTCACGATCGGCCGCTTCCAGGTGGTCAAGGCCGAGGCCTCGTCGCATCGCATCCAGGTCATCACCGACGCAGGCGTCATCATGGATTTCCCGTGCAGCTACGGGGAGGGCGACCTGGACCGCAACGTCACCCGCAGCGGCATCCACGTGGTCACCGAGAAGTACGAGGACTTCTACATGACCAACCCCGCCGCGGGTTACGCCAATGTCCACGAACGCTTCGCGGTCCGCATCTCCAACAACGGCGAGTTCATCCACTGCAACCCGAACAGCATCGGGTCGCAGGGCAACACCAACGTCACCAACGGCTGCATCAACCTGAACCTCGAGAACTCCGAGCAGTACTTCAACAGCGCGATGTACGGCGACCCCGTCGAGGTGACGGGCACCCGCATCGACTTGTCCTACGCCGACGGCGACATCTGGGATTGGGTTGTGCCGTGGGAAGAGTGGAAGGCGATGTCTGCGCTCTCGGACGCCAAGGCGCCGGATCAGATCCCGAGCACCGCCCCGGCGACTCCGTCCGGTGCGCCGCAGCCGGTGGGCGGTCGCCCCGGCGGTTAGTTCTCGTCGCCCGTCCAGAACGCTTCGAGAATCATCGCTTCGAGTGCGCTGCTCTCCAGCATCGCTTCCAGCGTGAAGTCGATCTCTTCAGTGGTCAGAGCCAGAGTAGCCATCGCAGTCCTCGCCTGTGGGTGCGCCTTCGGTGGACGCTACCCAGCTTCACCGCGGTTCCGAAGAACTTCCTGCGGATTTACCCAAGAAATTGACGGTGAAAGCGCTGACAATCTGCTGAGAACGCCCGTCTCAGGTGCGGTTGAAGCGTGAACCCGTCGCGCCGGTGACCTGATCGCGCGGTCGTACGACGATCAGATCGAGATCGACGTGCGACGGCCGGCTCGCCACGAACCCGACGACCTCGGCGATGTCCTCGGCAACCAATGGCGTCACGCCCTGGTAGACCTTGTCGGCGCGCTCCCGGTCGCCGTCGAACCGATTCAGCGAGAAGTCGGTCTTCACCATTCCGGGCGCAACTTCGGTGAGCCGCACCGGTTTTCCGAGCAGCTCACTGCGCAGGGTGCGATGCAGCACGCCCTGGGCGTGCTTGGCGGACGTGTAACCGCCACCGTTGTCGTAGATTTCGACGGCGGCGATCGACGTGATCGTGACGATCAGACCGTCGCCCGAGTCGATCAGCTTGGGCAGCAGCGCACGGGTCACGTGCAGCGTGCCGAGCACGTTTGCCTCCCACATCCAGCGCCAGTTCTCGACGTCCGCGTCGGAGATCGACTCCAGCCCACGGGCACCGCCGGCGTTGTTGACGAGCACATCCACCCGGTCCAGCCGGCCGGCCATCGCCGCCACTGCCGCCGTATCAGTGACGTCCGCCACAATCGCGGTACCGTCGATCTCAGCCGCCAAGGCCTTGATCGGCTCCTCCCGCCGGGCCACGCAGATCACGTGAAAGCCCAGCGCTGCAAGAGTTCTCGCGGTGGCTTCCCCGATGCCGGCACTGGCTCCGGTGACCACTGCGACTCTGCGGGCGTCTGTTGGCGTCGTCATGTACGTAACCCTAACCGGCGTGCTACGTTGACCGCGTGTACCGGAATAGTCAGGCAGTTCTCGCTGCCGCGCGGCGTGCGTGTTGTTGTTGCGCACCCCGCCGCGCCTGACTGCGCCCGGACTGATTCCAGTCCTGCTGAGTCGCAAGGTGTGGCCCGACCCACCATCCGACTCGAATAAAGGACGATCCTGTGACCACCACCCTTCCTCAGCGCCCCCGCACCTCGTCGGCGAAGCGCGCGAAGTCCACCACCGGCAGTGGTCGCTACCCGCAAGCTCTGCTGCACCACATCGTCGCGCCTGCGCTGCGCGTCCCTGAGGCCGCCGCCGCCGCGGTGTTCGCTGCCGCCAGGCAGCGCGGCCCCATCGCCCGCGACGTGATCGCGCAGGTCACCGGGCTGAGCATCGCTACCGTGAACCGGCAGGTAACGGCCCTGTTGGATGCGGGCCTGCTCCGCGAGCGGGCCGATCTGGCGGTGTCGGGAGCCATCGGCAGGCCCCGGGTGCCCGTCGAGGTCAACCACGAACCGTTCCTCACCCTCGGCATCCACATCGGCGCCCGCACCACGAGCATCGTCGCCGCCGACCTGTTCGGCCGCACGCTCGACGTCGTCGAGACGCCGACGCCGCGCGGGCCTCAGGCCGCTGCGCTGGCCGCGGTCGCGGGCAGCGCACGCCGCTACCTGAGCCGCTGGCACCGGCGCCGCCCGCTGTGGGTCGGCGTCGCGACAGGCGGCGTCGTCGACAGCTCCACCGGATACCTCGACCATCCCCGGCTGGGTTGGTCTGACGCACCCGTCGGGCCGGTGCTCGCCGAATCCCTCGGCCTGCCCGTGTCGGTGGCTTCGCACGTCGACGCGATGGCGGGAGCCGAACTGCTGCTCGGCATGCGTCGCCAACCCACCAAATCGGCGACGAGCCTGTACATCTACGCCCGCGAGACTGTCGGCTACGCGCTGTCGATCGGGGGGCAGGTGCATTCACCCTCCAGCGGCCCCGGAACAATCGCCACACTGCCGGTGCGATCCGAACTCCTCGGCGGCACAGGGCAATTGGAGTCCACGGTGAGCGACGAGGCGGTGCTGGTCGCGGCGCGCAAGGCGCGTATCGTCCCGGCCGACGGTCCGTCCTCGACCGTCACGGCCGTGTTGCGGGCCGCCAGGCAGGGCAACGAGCACGCCGCCGCCCTGCTCGCCGAGCGTGCACGGGTGCTCGGCGAGGCGGTTGCCCTGCTGCGCGACATGCTCAACCCCGACGACCTCGTGGTGGGTGGCCAGGCCTTCACCGAGCACCCCGAGGGCATGAGCATCGTCGAGTCGGCATTCGCCGAGCGCTCGGTGCTGGGGCACCGCGACATCCGGGTGACGGCCTTCGGTAACCGGGTCCAGGAGGCGGGCGCGGGCATCGTGTCCCTCGGCGGGCTGTACGCCGACCCGATCGGCGCGATGCGTCGGGCATCCCGCAGGCCCGAAGTGAGCGCCTGAGTTTGGGCCGGGTTCCGGCGGTGTAGACATGTCAGTGTGCGTCTAGCGACCGATCAGTCCGGGCTGCCCAACCCTCGTCGGGTGGCGGTGTTGTCCGTGCACACGTCCCCTCTCGCCCAGCCGGGTACGGGCGATGCGGGCGGCATGAACGTCTACGTCCTGCAAACCTCCCTCGAACTGGCCCGCCGCGGCGTCGAGGTCGAGATCTTCACCCGGGCCACCTCGTCGGCCGATCAGCCGGTGGTGCCCGTCGCCCCCGGCGTCGTGGTGCGCAATGTGGTGGCAGGGCCGTTCGAGGGGCTCGACAAGAACGACCTGCCCACCCAGCTGTGCGCATTCACGGCGGGCGTGTTGCGCGCCGAGGCCACCCACGAGCCGGGCTACTACGACATCGTGCACTCCCACTACTGGCTGTCGGGGCAGGTCGGCTGGCTGGCCGCCGACCGCTGGGCGGTGCCGCTGGTGCACACCGCGCACACTCTGGCCGCCGTCAAGAATGCGTCCCTGGCCGTCGGGGACACCCCGGAGCCGCCGATGCGCGCGATCGGTGAGCAGCAGGTGGTCGACGAAGCCGACCGGCTCATCGTCAACACCGAACACGAAGCGCAGCAACTGGTTTCGCTTCACCAGGCCGATCCAGCCCGGATCGACGTCGTCCATCCGGGTGTGGATCTGTCGACGTTCACCCCCGGTGACCGCAACGCCGCCCGCGCGGCGCTCGGGCTGGACGCCGACGCCCGGATCGTCGCGTTCGTGGGGCGGATCCAGCCGCTGAAAGCTCCGGATGTGCTGTTGCGCGCCGCCGCGCTGCTGCCCGACGTGCAGGTGGTCGTCGCGGGCGGGCCGTCCGGCTCCGGAATGGCGACGCCGGACAACCTCGTTCGCCTGGCCACCGAGCTGGGTATCACCGACCGCGTGACGTTCCTGCCGCCTCAGTCCCGCGACGACCTGGTCCGTGTCTACCGGGCCGCCGACATCGTCGCGGTGCCCAGCCACAACGAATCGTTCGGTCTGGTCGCCGTGGAAGCGCAGGCGTGCGGCACCCCGGTCGTCGCCGCCGCCGTCGGCGGCCTCCCGGTCGCCGTACGCGACGGGGTCACGGGGGCGCTGGTCGACGGTCACGAGCCCGACGCGTGGGCCAAGACGCTGGATACGGTCTTCGCCGCAGGTCCGCAGAAGCTGGGCGCGGCCGCTGTCGAGCATGCCGCGACGTTCTCGTGGGCGCACACCGTCGACGCCCTGCTGGCCGGCTACGGCCGCGCCATCACCGACTACCGCGCCGACCATCAGCCCGCGCTCTCCGCGCAGCGCAGCGGGCGCCGGTTCTCGATGCGCAGGGGGGTCCGGGCTTGAGCGTCCAGGACGTCATCGAGGCGACTCTGTTGGACAACGACCTCGAGTTCAGCCGCCACGAGGGTGCGGCGGGCGGGCTGCCCGGTGTCGTCGTCGCGCTGCCCGGCGAGCGCAGGCTCACGACCAACACCATCATGTCCATCGGCGAGCACTCGGTGCGGGTGGAGGCCTTTGTCTGCCGCAGGCCTGACGAGAATTTCGAAGGCGTCTACAAGTTCCTGCTCAAACGCAACCGCAGGCTCTACGGCGTCGCCTACACGCTCGACAACGTCGGCGACATCTACCTGGTGGGCCGGATGGCGTTGGAATCGGTGACATCCGACGAAATCGACCGGGTGCTCGGCCAGGTGCTCGAAGCGGTCGACGCGGACTTCAATACGTTGCTGGAGTTGGGTTTTCGTACGTCCATCCAGAAGGAATGGGAGTGGCGGGTCTCCCGCGGCGAGTCGCTGAAGAACCTGCAGGCGTTCACACATCTCATCGACGACGGCGACGACTGAACACCTCGCGTGAGAGGATTTCTCCCATGGCAGATACCGCGACTCTGATCCTGCTCCGCCACGGCGAAAGCCAGTGGAACGCGTCGAACCAGTTCACCGGATGGGTCGACGTGGACCTCACCGACAGGGGTCGGGCCGAAGCCGTGCGAGCGGGGGAGCTCATCAAGACGCAGGACCGTCTGCCCGACGTCCTCTACACGTCGCTGCTGAGGCGCGCGATCACGACGGCCAACGTCGCGCTCGACACGGCCGACCGCCACTGGATCCCGGTGCATCGCGACTGGCGTCTCAACGAACGGCACTACGGCGCACTGCAGGGCCTGAACAAGGCCGAGACGAAGGCGAAGTACGGCGACGAACAGTTCATGGCGTGGCGGCGCAGCTACGACACCCCGCCGCCGCCGATCGAGCCCGGTTCGGAGTTCAGCCAGGACGGTGACCCGCGCTACGCCGACATCGAGGGCGGCGCACCGCTGACCGAGTGCCTCAAGGACGTCGTCGACCGGTTCGTGCCGTATTTCACTGAAGTCATCGTCCCTGACCTGAAAGCCGGTAAGACCGTGCTGATCGCGGCGCACGGCAATTCGCTGAGGGCTCTGGTCAAGTATCTGGACGGGATGTCCGACGAGGATGTCGTCGGCCTCAACATTCCTACCGGTATCCCGCTGCGCTACGACCTCGACGCGGATCTCAAGCCGACGGTGGCCGGTGGCAGCTACCTCGATCCGCATGCGGCGGCGGCCGGGGCGGCGGCGGTGGCCGCGCAGGGCGCCAAGTAACGCGTCGCCCTCGCGTGCGGCAAACGGCGGGTGAACAGCGGGGGGCGAGCTCCCGAACATCCGTCTTTGGCTTTGTGACTTGTCCCGTTTTGGCCGCACGCTGCTGGGATGACGTTCACCCAATGCGTACGCTTTGCGCGTGAGTGTCGTATCGGCGCTGCTTCTCGCAGCGGTGGTGGCACTGCTCGCGTTGTCGATCGGTGCGGCGATCGGAGTCCGGGTGGCGCCCCGACTTCTGGAACGCCAGCAGCGGCGTTCCGCCGAACAGTCGGGTATCACGGTCTCGCGGATGCTCGAGCACATCGTCTCGCAGTCACCGGTCGGGATCGTGGTCGTCGACACCTTCCGTGACGTGGTCTACATCAACGAACGTGCCCAGGAGCTGGGCCTGGTGCGTGAGCGCCTGCTCGACGACCGGGCCTGGGCGGCCGCAGAGCGCACCCTCGCGACCGGTGAGTCGGGCGGGTTCGACCTGTCGCCCCGCAAACCCACCAGGTCCGGGCGGTCCGGGCTTTCGGTGCGCGGACGCGTCAGCCTGCTGACAGAAGAGGACCGCAGGTTCGCCGTCGTCTACGTCGACGACCAGTCCGAGCACGCCCGGATGGAGGCGACCCGGCGCGACTTCGTGGCCAACGTCAGCCACGAGCTCAAGACGCCCGTCGGCGCGGTGGGGGTGCTCGCCGAAGCGGTGCTCGCGTCTGCCGATGACCCCGAGACCGTCAAGCACTTCGCCGAGAAGATGGTCACCGAATCCAACCGTCTGGCCAACATGGTGGGTGAATTGATCGAGCTGTCCCGGCTGCAGGGCGGGGAGCGACTGCCCGACCTCGGCGAGGTCGACGTCGACACCGTCGTCTCCGAAGCGCTGTCCCGGCACAAGGTCGCCGCCGACAACGCCGACATCGCCATCACCACCGACGCACCCACCGGCTACCGGGTGATGGGTGATCAGACGCTGCTGGTGACCGCGATCGCCAATTTGGTTTCCAACGCAATTGCTTACTCGCCCAACGGATCTGCGGTGTCGATCAGCCGCCGCCGTCGCGGCGAGAACATCGAGATCGCGGTCACCGACCGCGGTATCGGCATCGCACCCGCCGACCAGGAGCGGGTATTCGAACGATTCTTCCGCGTCGACAAGGCGCGGTCCCGGGCCACTGGCGGCACCGGGTTGGGGCTGGCGATCGTCAAACACGTCGCGGCCAATCACAACGGCTCCATCAGGCTGTGGAGCCAACCGGGGACGGGGTCGACCTTCACCATGTCGATTCCTGCTGCCATCCCGCAACATCTGCGCGGCGACGATGCCGACGATGCCGACGATCTTGCCGACCGAGAGGACTGATACATCGATGACCAGCGTGCTGATCGTGGAGGACGAGGAGTCCTTGGCGGATCCCCTGGCCTTCCTCCTCCGTAAAGAAGGTTTCGAAGCCACGGTGGTGGCCGACGGGCCTTCGGCCCTTGCCGAGTTCGAACGTGCCGGCGCCGACATCGTGCTGCTCGATCTCATGCTGCCCGGGATGAGCGGTACCGACGTCTGCAAACAGCTGCGGTCCCGCTCCAGCGTCCCGGTGATCATGGTGACCGCGCGCGACAGCGAGATCGACAAGGTCGTCGGGCTGGAACTCGGCGCTGATGACTACGTCACGAAGCCGTACTCGGCGCGCGAGCTCATCGCCCGGATCCGCGCCGTGCTGCGTCGCGGCTCCGACGCCGAGGACACCGGGATCGCCGACGGCGTGCTGGAGGCCGGGCCGGTGCGCATGGACGTCGAGCGTCACGTGGTCAGCGTCAACGGCAGGCCGGTCACCCTGCCTCTGAAAGAGTTCGACCTACTCGAATACCTGATGCGCAACAGCGGCCGGGTGCTGACGCGCGGCCAGCTCATCGACCGGGTGTGGGGCGCCGACTACGTCGGGGACACCAAAACGCTCGACGTGCACGTGAAGCGGTTGCGTAGCAAGATCGAGGCCGACCCGGCAAACCCGGTCCACCTGGTCACCGTCCGCGGGCTGGGGTACAAGCTCGAAGGCTGAGTTTCTGCTCAGATGTCGCTGTGAGCGGCAGTCGTCGATGACGGCTGCCGCTCATCTGCGTTTCCCACCGACGGCCACCCGTCACGATTCTTTGCTGTAAAGCAGACAGCGATCCAGGATGGCATCCGCGATGGCACGATGATGCCTGTGATCTTGATCACACCGCCGAGGTTGGAATGCGCTCGAATAGTGTTAGCCGGAGGGGTGCTTCGCTGCTCTCGCCATAGAGGCGGTTGGACTTGCCTTACGGCAGATCTTGTTGCGAATTATGCAGTACAGACGTGTTGATTTGGCTGTTCGTGTTGTTGCCCTTCCTGCATGGCCGGTAGCCTTTGCTGATCGCAAATATTGTCTACGCCTGTCATTTCGAGACGGTGATAAAGTCACACCTCGGTCCCGCGCGCGCAAACCGGCGGATCGCCATTGAGCGAATGAATGGCAATTTGCGATCGCGGCGATTCGACGAGATGTCCGTCAGAGGGGAGCTGAGCGTGGCCGAAGCAACGGCTCAGGGCGCCTCCCGGTCGGCCACCCTCGTGTCGGTCTGCATCCCCGCATACCAGGCCGAGAAACATCTCAAGGTCACGCTGGACAGCGTGTTGGCCCAAACCCATCCGAATCTCGAGATCCTCGTGGTCGACAACAACAGCACGGACGGCACCGCCGACATTCTCGGCCGGCTCGACGATCCGCGCCTCCGGGTGGTCAGGAACGCCACCACGGTGTCGATGGTGGACAACTTCAACATCGCGATCCGCGAAAGCCGGGGTGACTACGTCAAGCTCGTGTGCGCCGACGACACCCTGATGCCGGACTGCGCACAGGTCCAGGCGGCGGCGCTCGACGCGGCAGCCGAGGTGACGCTCGTGTCCGCGCGCACGGACTTCATCGACGACGACGGCAGGATGATGAGGCCCGCCCGCGGGCTTCGCAAGATCGTGGGCAGGCAACCCGCCAACCACGTGGTGCGCCGCATCATCCGCAGCGGCACCAACCCGATCGGGCCGCCCGTTGCGGCGATGTTCCGGCGCTCCGACTTCGACCGCTGCGGCGGATTCCAGCCCGTCACCTCATTCCTGAGCGAGCTCGACCTGTGGGTGCGGCTGCTCGCCCTCGGGGAGTTCCATGGTGTGCCGAAGACGTTGGCGGCCTTCCGGATCGCCAGTGAATCCACGACGGCGCTCACCTCGGCCCGGTCCCAACTCGGGCAGATACTGGGCTTCGCCGACAAGGTCGCCGCCGACCCAGCCTGGAACGTGACCGCCGCCGACCGGTTGTGGGGTCGGCTGTGCGCCTACGACATGCAGGCGCGGCGCACCGGCCTGTACGCGCTGAGCACGTTGCGCAGCGCCCGCAGGCGGACGAGCGCGCAGGTGACATGATCGAGCGCGCCGAACGCAACATGCGGGTCAACACCCTGGCACTCATCGTGTCCACCGCTTCGACAGGTGTTCTGGGACTGGCCTTCTGGGCCGTCGTCGCGCGGCTGTTCCCCGCTCAGGAAGTGGGGCTCGCCTCGGCGCTCATCACATCGGCGGTGCTGCTCTCGACGATGTCGACCCTCGGCATCGATGTGCTCTACGAACGCTTCCTCCCGGTCGCGGGAACCCGCGCGCCGTTTCTGCTGCGCCGGGGATTCCTGCTCGTCGCCGGGGCAGGCATTCTCGTCGGAACGGTCCTGGTGGCCGTCGGCCCCAGAGACCCGATGTTCCAATCCAGCTGGGCCATGGCCACTTTCCCGCTGATGGTGCTGACGTTGGCGGTGTTCGCGCTGCTCGACAAGACGGCAGCGGGCCTCGGCGTGGCGCGCTGGGCCGCGGTGAAGAACCTGGCCCATGCCGCTGCGAA
The DNA here is from genome assembly GCF_029623955.1 of Mycobacterium sp. 236(2023). Lineage (GTDB taxonomy): Bacteria > Actinomycetota > Actinomycetes > Mycobacteriales > Mycobacteriaceae > Mycobacterium. The sequence goes on from NZ_JARSBP010000002.1 coordinate 53,286, forward strand.
ACTCGGGGCGGTTGCGGCGCTGGCGATCTGGGAACAAGCCGTCACGATCGTGCTGTGCTGGACGCTGACCGCAGCCGTCGCGGCGTTGTGCACCTACGTCGTGCTGCACCGCCGCATCCGGAGCCACCCCCGCTGGCAACAGGAGGCGGATCTGCCACCGACCCGGCAGTTGTGGTCCTACTTCGGATCGTCGTTCGGCATCGCGTCGCTGTGGTCCATCGGACCGCTGGTCGTTCCGCTGATCGTCGTGACTCAGATCGGTCCCGTGGCCAACGCGCACTTCGCGGTCACCTGGGCGATGGTCAGCGCGCTGTATCTGATGATGCATCTGGTCGTCAGCCCCTACGTGGCGGAGGTGGCCGCCCATCCCGGACAGGTCCGCAACCTGACGTGGCGCATGGTCGGCATGCTCGGTGCGGTGGCGGTCGCCGCGTCGGCCGGTCTGCTCCTGGTGGGGCCGTTCATGCTCAGCCTCGCCGGTGACGAGTACCGCGCCGAGGGTGTGGATCTGCTGTTCCTGGCGGCGGCATTCCTGCCGCTCTCGGCTGTCGCCGCTGCGTTCGAAGGCTTCGCCCGCGTGCAACGCAAGTTGGCGCTCTACCTGTCGGTGCAGGCTCTGGTGACAGCGGTGATCGTGATCGGGTCATGGTTCGGGACACGTGAACTCGGCGTGACGGGCGTCGGCTGGGCGTACCTGGCCGCCGAAGGACTGTCGGCGGTGATTCTGATCGGTCCGGCCGTCGCGTGGCTGCGCAGGGTGGGACGGGACCCTGCGGCGGTGCCGCCGCCCGACGTCGACGACGCCACGCCCACGATCGACCGAATCCAGGAGGGGTACACGCAATGAACTGCCGATTGTGTGGGTCCGGTCAGTTGCACAGTGTCCTCGACCTGGGCGCAACCCCGCCGTGCGCGAAGTTCCTCACCGCGGGCGAACTCGACACACCGGAGCAGACCTACCCCCTGCATCTGCGGCTGTGCCAGGACTGCCTGCTGCTGCAGATCCCGGCGCTGATCACGCCGGAAGACAACTTCACCGACTATTCGTACTTCTCGTCGTACTCGGGCAGCTGGGTCGAACATGCGCGGCGCTACGTCGACGGTGCGACCGAACGTGCGGGCCTGCACCAGGATTCGTTCGTCGTCGAGGTCGCGAGCAACGACGGTTACCTGCTGCAGCACGTCGTCGGCGCAGGCATCCGCTGCCTCGGGATAGAGCCGTCGGTCAATGTCGGCGAGGCAGCCCGCGAGCGAGGCGTGCCGACGCTGACATCGTTCCTGGACGAGCAGGTGGCCGCCGATGTGCGCGCCCAGCACGGGCCGGCCGACCTCGTGGTCGCCAACAACGTCTACGCACACATCCCGGATCTGGTGGGCTTCACCCGCGCGCTGCGCACCCTGCTCGCCGACGATGGATGGCTGAGCATCGAGGTGCACCACGCGATGAATCTCGTTGCGCTGGGCCAGTTCGACACGATCTATCACGAACACTTCCAGTACTACACCGTCCTCTCGGCGATCAGAGCACTCGCTTCTGGCGGGTTGTCGGTGGTCGACGTCGAGATGCTTCCGACGCACGGCGGATCGATCCGGTTGTGGGCGCGTCCCGCCGAAAGTGCCGGCGCCCCTTCGGCGGCCGTCGCCGACGCGCTGCAGGCCGAGGCGGACGCGGGCCTGCACGACCTCTCCGGATACCTGGGGTTGCGGCCGCGCACCGAGTCCATCCGGCAGGAGCTGCTGCGGTTCCTGCTGGAGTGCCGGGCCCGGAATGAACGCGTGGTCGGCTACGGCGCCCCCGGGAAAGGCAGCACCCTGCTGAACTACTGCGGCATCCGGCCCGACCTGATCGAGTACACCGTCGACCGCAACCCGTACAAGCACGGACGGTATACCCCGGGGACCCGGATCCCGGTCCTCGATCCCGCACAGATCGACAAGGACCGGCCGGACGTGATCGTGGTGCTGCCGTGGAATCTGGCTGCCGAGATCACCGAGCAACTCGCCTACGCCGCCGAATGGGGTGCGCGACTGGTGTTTCCACTTCCCACTCTGACCGTGGTCAACCTGGCGGAAGGAACCCCGAAATGAAGGTCGTGCTGTTCTGCGGCGGCTACGGAATGCGGATGCGCAACGGGACCGACGACACCGTCCCCAAGCCCATGCAGATGCTGGGACCGCGGCCGCTGATCTGGCACGTCATGCGCTACTACGCGCACTTCGGCCACACCGAGTTCATCCTGTGCCTCGGCTACGGCGCCGAGCACATCAAGAATTATTTCCTGACCTACCACGAGTCGACATCCAACGATTTCGTCATCCGTGGCGGCAAGGTCGAGATGCTGCAGACCGACATCAGCGACTGGACCATCACTTTCGTCGACACCGGCAGCGAATCGCCTATCGGAGAACGCCTTCGCCGCGTCCGCCACTTCGTCGAGGACGACGAGTACTTCCTGGCCAATTACGCCGACGTGCTCACCGACGCGCCGATGAACGACATCATCGACGAGGTCAGGGCCGCCGGGGCGCTGGCCTCGATGCTGATCGTCCCGCCGCAGTCGTCGTTCCATTGCGTCGACATCGACCCCGGCGAAGGCGCGGCGAAGATCACCGGCATCACACCGGTGTCGCGTTTGCCGATCTGGGAGAACGGCGGCTACTTCGTCCTGTCGTCGAAGGCGCTGAGCCTGTTGACCGAGAACTGCGATCTCGTCGAGGACGTATGCGGGCGCCTCGCCCAGGACGGGACGCTGTACGGGTACAAGCACCTCGGGTTCTGGAAGCCGGCCGACACGTTCAAGGAGCGCGCCGAACTCGAAGCCGCCTACCGCAACGGCGATCGACCGTGGGCGCTGTGGGAGCGGACGAAGGCTTCCCTCTCGTGAAGGGCACGCGCCCGTGATGAGCCTTCTGACGGCGCCCGTCGCCGAAGTCGCCGTCCTCGGCGCCCATTGCGATGACATCGCCATCGGCATGGGCGCAACACTTCTCACGCTGTGCCGGGCGAACCCGGGAGTGTCGGTACACGCGCTGGTGCTCTCAGGGGCGGGCACGGAGCGCGAGGTCGAGGAGCGGGCGGCACTGGCCGCGTTCTGCCCCGATGCTCAGGTGCACGTGACGCTGCTGGGCGTGCCGGACGGGCGGACGCCGGCGCACTGGGACGAGGTCAAGGACGGGCTACACGCGTTCAGCCGCAGCTGTAGCCCGCAGCTGGTGTTCACCACGCAGCGACACGACGCGCACCAGGATCACCGGCTGCTCGCCGAACTGACGCCGACGGAGTTCCGCGACCATCTGGTGCTGGGCTACGAGATCCTGAAGTGGGAGTCGGACACGCCGTCGCCCAACGTCTTCCATCCGATCGATACCGCGACGGCCGAGGAGAAGGTCAGGTTGCTGCACAAGCATTACCCGTCCCAGGTGGGCCGGGACTGGTTCGACGAAGCTTCGTTCCTGGGGCTGTCGCGGCTGCGGGGCGTGCAGTGCAGAAGTCAGCACGCTGAAGCCTTCATCGCCGAGAAAGCCCTGTTGACCTTCCCGCAGCGAGGTGCCGCATGACACAACGAATTCTGGTCACCGGCCACCTGGGTTATCTCGGGACCGTCATGGTGCCGATCCTGCAGGCGGCCGGGCACCAAGTATCGGGACTGGACACCGGCTACTTCGAGGACTGTGTGCTGGGCCCGCACCCCGACGACCCGCCCGCCGTCTCGGTCGACTTACGCGACGTCGGCCCGGAGCACCTGCGGGATTACGACGCCGTGATCCACCTTGCCGCGCTGTCCAATGATCCGTTGGGCGCATTGGTCCCTGAAGTCACCCACGACATCAACCACCACGCGTCGGTGCGGTTGGCCCGCCTGGCGAAGGACGCCGGCGTCACGACGTTCCTATATGCGTCGACGTGCTCGGTGTACGGGGCCGCAGGCGACGGGTTGGTCGACGAGGATGCGCCGCTGCATCCGCTGACGCCGTACGCGGTGAGCAAGGTACGGGTGGAGGACGACCTCGCCGCGATGGCCGATGCGGACTTCAGTCCCGTATTCCTGCGCAATGCAACGGCTTTCGGTTTCTCACCGCGTCTTCGGGCCGACATCGTGCTGAACAACCTGGTCGGCTCTGCGGTGCTGACCGGTGTGGTGCGCGTGCTGTCCGACGGCACACCCTGGCGCCCGCTGGTGCATGCGCGCGACATCGCCGCCGCCTTTGCCCGGTGCCTGGAGATGCCCGCGTCGGCCGTGTCCTGCCGTGCCTACAACATCGGCAGCGAAGTCAACAACGTCACCGTCGCGGAGATCGCCCGGAGCGTCGCTGAAGCCGTTCCGGGTTCCGAGGTGCTGATCACCGGGGAGACCGGTGCTGACCCGCGTTCCTACCGCGTTGATTTCGCCAGGGCCAGAAATGAACTCGGCTTCGAAGCCGGCATGTCGGTGGCCGACGGGGCAACAGAGCTCGCCGATGCGTATCGGCGGTACGGACTGACCGACGCCGATCTGGTCGGGAAGTTCACCCGGCTGGCGCGGCTGGCGTATCTGAGTGACGGCGGGCTGCTGGACGGGGACTTGCGCCGGGTCAGCCAAGATGCCTGACGAGGTCGGCCCAACTGCCCGCGGCCGCATCGCGCGGCGACACGAGAGTGACGGGAAGCGGCCAGTCGATCGCCAGATCGGGATCGTCGTGGGCGACCGCGAGGTCTTCGGCAGGGTCGTGGGCACGGTTGATGCGGTAACACACGTCGGCGGTGTCGGTGAGTGCCTGGAATCCGTGCAGCATGCCCGGCGGCACGTACAGGTGGGTGAAGGTGACGTCGTCGAGCAGGAAGGCCTGCTGCTGACCGAACGTCGGCGAACCCGGCCTCGCATCGACCAGGACGTCGTTGACGGCGCCGCGGGCGCACCGCACCAGCTTGGCCTCACCCGCTCCGCTACGGCCGTGCATGCCGCGGATGACGCCGAGGGCCGACCGGGACTGCGAGTCCTGGATGAACGACGCGGCTGCATTGCTTGGGCCGGCCCATGCGTCGAAGATCTCCGCGTCGAAGGTGCGGGTGAACAACCCGCGGTCGTCATGGTGAGTCTGGGGCACCAGGGTGATCACCCCGGCGAGCCGGGCCGGTTCGATACGCACCCAGCCATGGTGGCATGACCGCCGGCCGGTGCCGCGGATGCGGCCATTCCGAACTGCACAGGGTGCTCGATCTCGGGCTGGTGCCCGCGGCCGACGACTTCCCGTCGGCGGACCGGGCCGTCGATCCGTCGGAGGTTTCGCATCCCCTCGCGATGGACCTCTGCGCCGGGTGCGGGCTCGCTCAGCTGGCCGACGACGACACCGTCACCGCCGAACCGCGCGGTGTCGAACCTCAGGCCCTCAAAGATCAGGCGGCAGAAGCGGTCCGGGTCGTCGGCGAGGCGGGCTGGCTGGCCGGCGGTACCGTCCGGGAGTTCGGCAGCCCGCACGGCGGCAGTTGGGTGCCGCTGCTCGCCGAGCGCGGATTTCGGGCGGTCGACGAACCCGCTGACGTGGTCCTGGACTGCTTCGGCATCATGCACGACGCCGACCAGATGGCGGCGTTCGATGCGCGCTCCGCTGCGACTGCGCCGGGTGGGGTCCTGCTTCTGCAGTTCCACACGCTGGGGGCGATCGTCGCACACGGGCAGTGGAACTCGTTGCGGCACGGACACTTCGCGTACTACTCGACTCCGGTCGTGGTGTCGTACCTGCAGCGGATCGGCATGCGGGCGGCGCAGGCCTGGACCTTCGATCTCTACGGTGGCACCGTGCTCGTCGCGGCGGTGCACGGGACCGGCGAGCCCGGTCCGACAGTCAGCGCGCTGATGGAGTCCGAGGCCGCGCTCACCGACCCCGCGACCGTCGGAGTTGTGCAGGACGCCGCCGATTCGCAGGTTGTGGCGCTGCGCTGCTGGTTGGAGGAGGAACGCCGGGCAGGGCGGAGCGTGTACGCCTACGGTGCCGCCTCGCGCGCTGTCGCGCTCTTCGCTCGCGCAGGGGTCAGCCGGTCGCTGATCGCCGCAGTCGCCGACGCGTCTCCCGCCAAACAGGGCCGCCGGATGCCGGGCACCGACGTACCGATCGTCGCACCGGAGGACCTCGTCCGCGCCGACCCCGACCGGGTGCTGCTCACCCTCGGCGACCTGTTGCCCGAGGTGTCGGCGCGGTGGCCGCAGCTCGACGGCCGCTGGGTGCCCGACGATCGGTTCGTCTCGCGCACACCAAGCTTCGCCCGTTCCCGGCAGCTGCAGCATCGGCTGCACGACATGGTCCCGGGCGGGGCGCACACGTATGCGAGAGGCCCCGACCAGTACCCGGAGTTCATGCCCGCCGTGCTCACGCACGGTGCGGGGTGCCACGTCTGGGACGCCGACGGCAACGAATACGTCGAGTACGGCATGGGGTTGCGGGCGGTCACGCTCGGCCACGGCTATCCGCAGGTGGTGGAGGCCGCGGCACGCGCCATGGCCGACGGCCTGAGCTTCAGCAGGCCGACCACGCTGGAAATCGCTGCCGCCGAGGACTTTCTGGACCTCGTACCCGGCGCCGAGATGGTCAAGTTCGCCAAGAACGGCTCCGATGCCACGACGGCGGCGGTGCGGCTCTCGCGCGCGGCGACCGGACGCGTGAAGGTGGCGATCTGCGATCAGCCGTTCTTCTCCACTGACGACTGGTTCATCGGGACGACAGCCATGGACGGTGGGATCCCTGCCGACCACGCGGCCGCGACCGTCCGGTTTCGATACAACGACCTCCCTTCGCTCGCAGCGCTTCTGGAGCCCGGGGATGTCGCTTGCGTGGTGATGGAGGCCGCGACGGCCACCGCGGAACCCGCCGACGGCTTCCTGCAGGGTGTGCGGGATTTGTGTGACCGAACCGGCACGGTGCTGGTGTTCGACGAGATGATCACCGGATTCCGTTGGGCCGCAGGCGGAGCCCAGACCCTGTACGGCGTGACGCCCGACTTGTCCTGCTGGGGGAAGGCGATGGGCAACGGCTTTCCCGTCTCGGCGCTGGCGGGCCGGCGCCGCTTCATGGAGTTGGGCGGACTGCGGGCCGAATCGGACCGGGTGTTTTTGCTGTCGACCACCCACGGCCCGGAAACCGCGTCGCTGGCCGCTTTTCGGGCCGTTGTGGCTGCGTACCGCACCGGGGATCCGGTCGCCAGGTTGGAAGGTGCAGGGCGGCGGCTGGCCCGCGGCGTCACCGAAGCCGTCGCTGCGGCGGGGCTGTCCGATTACGTGCGGGTGACGGGGCGTCCGTCGTGTCTGGTCTTTGCGGCCTGTGACGCCGATCGCGCGCCGTCGCAGGCCTATCGGACGTTGTTCCTGCAGGAGTTGATGCGCCGCGGGGTGCTCGGTCAGTCGTTCGTGACGTCGGCCGTCCACAGCAACGACGACGTCGACGCGACAGTGGAGGCGGTGCGCGGAGCGCTGACGGTCTACGGGTATGCCATCGAGGCGGGCAGTGTCGGCGGTCTGCTACAAGGTCGCCCTGTCGCGCCGGCGATCCGGCGCACGGCCTCGCCGAGGGCGCTAGCCCGTCGTGCCGCCCATGATCTCGGCCACCTCGAAAGTGTTGACGCCGGCCAGCACTGACGGATCCGCTTCACCGATCGCGAGCACCTCGGCGCGGTCGCCGGCACGCACCACGCCCAGACCCCACACCCCTTCGGGGTCGGCGACGGGACCGTAGACCACGACGCGACCCGCGGCGAGCAACTCCTGCCAGTACTCCATGTGGTCGGCCATCGCCTGCTGCTCCGGTTCGGTCATCGTCTGCGCGAAGTCGGCGCGCGGCGGAATCAGCCGGAACAGGAAGAGGTTCATTCGGCCGCGCGCGTTGCAGGATGTACTGCGATGAGCCCTAAACCGCTGCGGCGCCTGCACATAGCGGCCAGCTCCGAGTACGCCTTGTCGCCGAGCAGCTCGGTCAGTTCGGGCCCGTAGGACTGCCACACCGGCTTGGCGCCGACGTGGGCGGCCGGATCGCCGGTGCAGTACCAGTGCAGATCGGCGCCGCCCTCTCCCCAGCCACGGCGGTCATATTCGGTGATGGTGGTCTTGAGAACCTGGGTGTCGTCGGGCCGGGTGATCCATTCCTGGGTCCGGCGGATCGGGAGCTGCCAGCACACCTCGGGTTTGAGGGTCAGCGGCTCGACGCCGATCTTGAGCGCCTTGCTGTGCAGCGCACAGCCGATACCGCCGGACCAGCCGGGACGATTGAGAAAGATGCAGGCGCCCTTGTACTTTCGCGTGCGCAGGTTCGGCTTGTCGTCATATTCGTCCATCTCGAGATAGCCCTTCCTGCCCAGGCCTTTCTCGCGGTACTGCCAGTCCTCGGCGGTCAGCATCTTGACCGCGTCGTCGAGCTGGGCGCGATCGTCGTCGTCGGACAGAAACGCGCCGTGCGAACAACATCCGTCGTCCGGCCGGCCCTCGACGGTGCCCTTGCACGCAGGTGTCCCGAACACACAGGTCCACCGTGACAGCAGCCATGTCATGTCGGCCGCGATCAGGTGCTCGGGGTTGTCGGGGTCGTAGAACTCCACCCATTCGCGGGCGAAATCCAACTCGACCTCACCGGGATGCGTTGGGGATGCACTCACAATTTTCCACGGTAGACCCATTAGGTTGGTTGAGTGCGATTAGGCGTGCTCGACGTGGGCAGCAATACCGTCCATCTCTTGGTGGTGGATGCTCGTCGCGGTGGTCACCCGACCCCGATGAGTTCGACGAAGGCGTCCTTGCGGCTGGCCGAGGCGATCGACGATTCCGGGAAGCTCACCCGGCGTGGTGCCGACGCACTGGTCGGCACCCTCGACGAGTTCGCGCGCATCGCGACGAGTTCGGGATGCGCGGAGTTGATGGCGTTCGCGACCTCCGCGGTGCGCGACGCCAGGAACTCCGAAGATGTGCTCGCCCGTGTGAAGTCGGAGACGGGCGTGGAGCTGAAGGTGCTCAGCGGAGTGGACGAGTCGCGGCTGACGTTCCTCGCGGTGCGCCGGTGGTACGGCTGGAGCGCCGGCCGGATCATCAACATCGACATCGGCGGCGGCTCCCTCGAACTGTCCAGCGGCGTCGACGAGGAACCCGATGTGGCCCTGTCGCTGCCGCTCGGCGCGGGCAGGATGACGCGCGAATGGCTGCCCGACGATCCGCCGGGGCGCCGACGCGTCGCCATGTTGCGCGACTGGCTGGCCAACGAGATGGGCGACGCCGCTGCTGCGATCACCGAGGCGGGCAGCCCGGACCTCGCCGTCGCGACGTCCAAGACGTTCCGGTCGCTGGCGCGGCTCACCGGCGCCGCGCCGTCGGGAGCCGGCCCGCGCGTCAAGCGCACGCTGACGGCAACGGGTCTTCGGCAACTCATAAATTTCATCTCTAGGATGACCGCGGCTGACCGAGCGGAATTGGAAGGGGTGAGTGTCGACCGGGCTCCCCAGATCGTGGCGGGCGCTCTGGTGGCGGAGGCGAGCATGAAAGCACTCGGCATCGAGAGCGTCGACATCTGTCCATGGGCGTTGCGAGAAGGGCTCATTCTGCGGAAACTCGACAGTGAGGCCGACGGCAGCGCTTTCGTCGGCGGAGCTGACAATACGGCCGGCGTGGGTGGCGCCGACAATCCGGCGAAGGTCGGCGGTGCCGACAATCCGGCGAAGGTCGGCGGCTCCGGCAAATCAGGCAAAGTGAGCGGAGCGGACAAATCAGCCAAGGGCGGCGCAGGAGATTCGGCCTCACGGCTGATGTCCGTGCGCAATGCTGGACGGTGAAGCGGCGAGGCTCGAAGGCAACGAGACAATGACTGACGACAGCAACAGCAACACGCGGCCGATTTCGGTCGCCGAGCTGCTGGCCAAGAACGGCACGATCGGTGCACCGCCGGTCGGCGGCAGACGCCGTCGACGGCGGGGTAATGCCGATGCGGTCACCGTCGCCGAGCTCACGGGCGAGATCCCGATCATCCGGCCCGACGATCCGCCGCCGGTCGCACCACCCGTCGTCCCGGAGGCCGTCGACGACGTCTATGTCGACGAGGCCCCTGAAGAACCCGGCGACTCCCTCGAAGAGGCGGAGACGGCTGCCACGAACGGCGAAGTCGACCACGTCGCGGAACCGGAGACCGACGAGGTCGTCGAGGAGACCGACGAGAGCGCCGAGGCTGAGGCCGAGGAACCGGCTGAGGCCGAGGAACCGGCTGAGACCGATGAGACCGCCGACGAGGTCGATGAGGCCGCCGAGCCCACGGATGAGGTCGAGACCGAGCGCACGGATGAGACCGACGATGACTACGCCGACGCGGTCGCCGCGTACTCGGCGAAGATGCAGCAGCGCGGTACCGATGTCGAGACATGGACTCCGGACGCCGTCGGTGGGAGCGTCGACGACGTCGAGGTGACCGATGAGCTCGACGAGCCGGTCGACATCGAGGCACTCGACGTCGAAATCGCCGTCGACGAGGACGCCGAGTCGCTCGGCGACGACTCCGTCGGCACCGATGACGACCGGGACGAACTTCCGTCATACCTGCGATCCACCGAGGAGCCGCTGTTCGGTGGCCAGTCCGTCGCCGACGAGCTGATCCAGCGCGGGGGACGTGCCTCCCTGGACGAGGACCGCGACGAGGATCGTGGCGAGGACGAAGACGACCTGGATGACGAGCCGGACGAGCCCCGTCAGATGTCGTCGCTGGTCCACGGCCTCTGGATCGTTGGGCAGAGCATCGTCGCCGTCGTCTTCGGCGCAGGTCTGTTTGTTGCCTTCGACCAGCTGTGGAAGTGGAACAACATCGTCGCGTTGGTGCTGTCGGTGCTCGTCATTCTGGGCCTGGTGGTCGGTGTGCGCGTGGTGCGCAAAACCGAGGACATCGGCAGCACCCTGATCGCCGTCGCGGTCGGTGCGCTGGTCACGCTCGGACCGTTGGCGTTGCTGCAGTCGGGCTAGGGCAGCCCGCCCCGGTGCGCCCCGCAATCAAGGTCGGCCTTTCGACGGCCTCGGTCTACCCGCTGAAGACCGAGGCCGCGTTCGAGGCCGCCGCGAAACTGGGTTACGACGGCGTCGAGCTCATGGTGTGGGCCGAGGCGGTCAGCCAGGACATCGATGCGATCGAGGCGATGTCCAGGCGTTACGACGTGCCCGTGTTGTCGGTTCACGCGCCGTGTCTGCTCATCTCGCAGCGGGTGTGGGGCGCCAATCCCATCCCGAAGCTGGACCGCAGCGTGCGCGCCGCCGAGCAGCTCGGCGCGCAGACCGTCGTCGTCCATCCGCCGTTCCGTTGGCAACGTCGCTACGCCGAAGGATTCAGCGACCAGGTGGCCGAGTTGGAATCCACCAGCGACGTGATGGTCGCGGTGGAGAACATGTTCCCGTTCCGGGCCGACAGGTTCTTCGGGGCCGGGCAGACGTCGATCGAGCGGATGCGTAAGCGCGGGGGAGCGCCGGGGCCCGGCATCTCGGCGTTCGCGCCGTCGTACGACCCTCTCGACGGCGGGCACGCGCACTACACGCTCGACCTGTCCCACTCCGCAACCGCGGGCACCGACGCGATCGACATGGCCAGGCGCATGGGTGAGGGTCTCGTGCACCTGCATCTGTGTGACGGCAGCGGCGCCTCCCACGACGAGCACCTGGTGCCCGGCCACGGCACGCAGCCCACCGTGGAGATCTGCGAGATGCTGGCCGCGAGCTCGTTTGCGGGTCATGTCATCCTCGAGGTCACGACCTCCGGCGCGCGCAACGCCGCCGAACGAGAGGCGTTGTTGTCCGAGTCGCTGCAGTTCGCCAGGGAGCATCTGCTGCGCTAACGCGAGGATGTGCATGACGAGCTCCACGCTGTTCACCGATGCGATGGCGCTGACATCCGCCGGGGACGGGGTCTATCGAGGCCTTCTCAACGAGCATTGGACGATCGGGCCGAAGGTGCACGGCGGCGCCATGCTGGCGCTGTGCGCCAACGCCGCGCGGACGGAGTTCGACGAGCCGGGGGTCGAACCGATCGCCGTGTCGGGAAGCTTTCTGTGGGCCCCGGACCCGGGGCCCATGGACGTCGTCACCGCCGTCCGCAAGCGGGGTCGGCGGGTCAGCCTCATCGACGTCGAGTTGCGCCAGGGTGACAGGACCGCGCTGCGCGCCGCGATCACGATGGGGACGCCCGAACACAACGTTCCGCCGCTGCTGTCGGTCAACCCGGTCGTGCCCCTGATGACGCCGGAGCCGCCGCCCGGTCTGGAGCCGATCGGGCCGGGCCACCAGATGGCCGACATCGTGCACCTGGCGCACGGTTGCGACATCCGGCCGTCGTTGACGTCCTTCAACCGTCGTTCCGACGGAGGACCGCGCACGCGAGGAGCAGAACAGCAGATGCCGGTCATCGAGTACTGGGTGCGCCCGAAGGGGGTGGCGCCGGATCTGTTGTTCGCGCTGTTGTGCGGCGATGTGTCGGCCCCGGTGACGTTCGGCGTCAACAGGTTTGGCTGGGCGCCCACAGTGCAGCTGACCGCCTATCTGCGGGCGCTGCCCGCCGACGGCTGGCTGCGGGTGATGTGCACGGCCACCCAGATCGGTCAGGACTGGTTCGACGAGGACCACGTCGTCGTGGACTGCGAGGGGCGCATCATCGTGCAGACCCGCCAGTTGGCGATGGTGCCCGCTCTGGAGTCCTGACCCCGTGCCATGCTTTTGACATGGCCAGAATCGCGATCATCGGTGGCGGCAATATCGGCGAAGCCTTGCTGGCGGGGCTCCTGCGTGCCGGCAGACAAGTCAAAGACCTCGTGGTCGCGGAGCGCTATCCGGAGCGCGCGAAGTTCCTCGCCGAGAAGTACTCGGTGCGGGTGACGTCGGTGTCCGACGCGGTCGACGCGGCCACCTACGTCGTCGTCGCGGTCAAGCCCAACGACGTCGGCAACGTCATCGGTGACATCGCCGACACCGCCGCCCGTGCCGAAAGTGATGCCGCCGAACAGGTTTTCGTGACCGTGGCCGCCGGCGTCAGCACGGAGTACTACGAGAACAAGTTGCCCGCGGGTTCGCCGGTGGTCCGCGTCATGCCGAACGCCCCGATGCTCGTCGGCGGCGGCGTCAGCGCCGTCGCACCCGGCCGGTTCGCCACGGCCGAACACGTCAAGGAGGTCGCGAGCCTGTTCGACGCCGTGGGCGGTGTGCTCACCGTGTCGGAGTCGCAGATCGACGCCGTCACCGCGGTGTCGGGTTCGGGGCCGGCCTACTTCTTCCTGATGGTGGAGGCGCTCGTCGACGCGGCCGTGGAATCGGGCCTGACGCGCTCTGTGGCGACCGATCTCGTCGTGCAGACGATGGCGGGCTCAGCCGCGATGCTGCTGGAGCGCCTCGACGAAGCCGGGCAGCCCGGTGGGTCGACGAACGGGGTGGCCATCGACACCTCGGCGGCGCAGCTGCGGGCCACGGTCACCTCGCCGGGCGGCACCACCGCCGCTGGTCTGCGGGAACTCGAGCGGGGTGGTTTGCGAGCAGCGGTGGCCAACGCCGTGGAAGCCGCGAAAAAGCGCTCTGAGCAGCTCGGAATTACATCTGAGTAGTTCATCAATTTGGAACGGATTACCCCACACCCGTCGCAGTAACCCCACCTGCCACGCTATTCTCCCAGTGGTAAGCACGGGTCCGGTGCCAGCGGTGGGGAAGCCGCTGGAACTGCCCGGGCCTGATGGATTGGGTTGCGATGACGTCTATGAACGGGCCATCTTCGCGGGATTCCGCTGGCGGGAAGGCGGCGCGCGATGCCGGGCAGGGAAATGCCGGTGACGCGCCTCGGGCTCAATTCCTCACCGTCGCCGAAGTGGCGAGTCTGATGCGGGTCAGCAAGATGACCGTGTACCGGTTGGTGCACAACGGGGAACTGCCCGCCGTTCGCGTGGGGCGTTCATTCCGCGTGCATGCCAAGGCCGTCCACGACATGTTGGAGAGCTCGTACTTCGACGCGGGGTAAACCTGGCGGTCTGTCGGCGGCTGATTTCTCCTTACGCAAGCGTTCGTCGGCGGACGGCGGATTTCTGCCTCGGGATGGTCGCCCGGTAATGTGACCGGTCGAGATTGTCACCGGTCGAGTTTGTCGAAGAAACACTTAGGTAGCGGAGTTCATGGGTTCTGTCATCAAGAAGCGGCGCAAGCGCATGTCGAAGAAGAAGCACCGCAAGCTGCTTCGTCGCACCCGGGTGCAGCGCAGAAAACTCGGCAAGTAGGTCCGACGCCTCGTCGCTAGGCTGTCGGGATGGATTCTGAGGGTCGGTCCGGGGGAGGCGCCGACGCAACGGACGCCCTGAACTATCCGAAGGTTGTTCTGGTCACCGGCGCGTGCCGGTTCCTCGGCGGATATCTGACTGCGCGGCTTGCGCAGAACCCGCTGATCAACCACGTGATCGCGGTCGACGCCGTCGCGCCGAGCAAGGATCTGTTGCGCAGGATGGGTCGCGCGGAGTTCGTCCGCGCCGACATCCGAAACCCGTTCATCGCGAAAGTCATCCGCAACGGCGAGGTCGACACCGTCGTCCACGCCGCTGCAGCGTCGTACGCCCCCCGTTCGGGTGGGCGGGCGACGCTCAAGGAACTCAACGTGATGGGCGCGATTCAGCTGTTCGCGGCGTGCCAGAAGGCGCCGTCGGTGCGGCGGGTCATCCTCAAGTCGACGTCCGAGGTCTACGGGTCCAGTGCGCGTGATCCGGTGTTGTTCTCCGAGACCAGCAGCCGGCGCAGGCCGCCCGCGGAGGGCTTCGCCCGCGACAGCATCGACATCGAGGGTTACGCGCGCGGCATGGGGCGGCGCAGGCCCGACATCGCGGTGACGATCCTGCGCCTGGCCAACATGATCGGTCCCGCGATGGACACTGCTCTGTCGCGCTACCTGGCCGGTCCGGTGGTGCCGACCGTCGTCGGCCACGACGCCCGGCTGCAGCTCCTGCACGAGCAGGACGCGCTCGGTGCGCTGGAACGCGCGACGATGGCAGGCAAGGCCGGCGCGTACAACATCGGGGCCTCCGGCGTCATCATGATGAGTCAGGCGATCCGGCGATCGGGCCGGCTGGCGCTGCCCGTTCCGCGGTCGGCGCTCGTGGCCGTCGATTCGCTGTGGCGGGCGGCCCGCAACACGGAACTGGATCGCGAGCAGCTCGACTATCTGAGCTACGGGCGCGTCATGGACACCGCCCGGATGCGCAATGATCTCGGGTACACGACGAAGTGGACGACGGCCGAGGCGTTCGACGACTACGTGCGCGGCCGCGGGCTGACACCGATCGTGGACCCCCGCTGGATACACGCTGTGGAGAATCGCGCGGTAGCGGCGGCACAGCGCTGGGGACGGTAGACTCATCGCTCAGCACCGGGTGGGGGAAGAGGGTAAAAGAGTGGCGGGCGAGCCGAGAGCCAAAGTCATTCCGCTGCACGGTAATTCAGGCCGTGGAGCGGCTCAGCGTCGCGCGGCGGCGCAGCGTCTCGACGGCGGGGCCCGTCATCCGTCTCTTCTGACCGACCCGGGAAGCCGCGCATCCGCCGAACAAATCGCCGCCGTCGTTCGCGAGATCGACCAACGACGCGGTGCCGCATCCGGTACCGGCATCGAGGCTGCCGAGCCCAACGAACTCGCGCAGCGCATCGCGGCCGTCGCCGAATTCATCCGCAAACGGATGATGGGCGAGTACACCGTCGACGAGTTCGGCTTCGACCGTCACCTCACCGACGCAATCTTCCTGCCTTTGCTGAGAGTCCTCTTCAACTCCTGGTTCCGGGTTGAGGTCAGCGGCATCGAGAACCTGCCGGACGACGGTGCCGCCCTCATCGTCGCCAACCATGCGGGTGTCCTGCCGTTCGACGGATTGATGACCCAGGTCGCCGTCCGTGACGAGCATCCCGCCCATCGCGACCTGCGGCTGCTGGCCGCCGACCTCGTGTTCGACATGCCGGGCGTCGGGCAGGCGGCCCGTAAGGCCGGGCACACGATGGCGTGCGCCGACGACGCGCACCGGCTCCTGGCCGCGGGCGAGCTGACTGCGGTCTTCCCCGAGGGCTACAAGGGCCTGGGTAAGCAATTCAAGGACCGGTACAAACTGCAGCGGTTCGGACGTGGTGGTTTCGTGTCGGCCGCGCTGCGCACCAAAGCGCCCATCGTGCCGTGCTCGATCGTCGGGTCCGAGGAGATCTACCCGATGATGGCCGACGTCAAGCTGTTGGCACGGCTGCTGAGCCTGCCGTACTTCCCGGTGACGCCCCTGTTCCCGCTCGCCGGTCCGCTCGGCATCGTGCCGCTCCCGTCAAAGTGGTACATCCAGTTCGGCGAGCCGATCGACACCGCGGACTACGACGAATCAGCCGCCGAAGATCCGATGGTCACGTTCGACCTGACCGACCAGGTGCGCGAGACGATCCAGCAGACCCTCTATCAACTGCTGGCCAACCGCCGTAACACCTTTTTCGGCTGAGCGCGCAGGGCTTACGCAGTTAGTCGGTCTTCGCGGTTTGCCGAGCAAGCATCTGCTTCATGGCCGCGTCGCGCTTCGCAGCGATCTGCGCGGTGAGCTCGTCGGCCTCGTCGTCATGAGCGGCCTCGCCCATGACGGTGACGATGCTGGTGATCACCGGTTCACCGTTGTCGTCGGTGACCTCGCCGCGGACCTCGGTCAGCACCGCGCCGTGCGACTCGGTCACGGAATCGAGGTACGAATCGAACCAGAGCTTGTCGCCCGCCACGATCGGCCGGTGGAACACCAGCTTCTGGTCGCGGTGCAGGACCCGCTCCATATTGATCGGGAGGTCGAACTGGTTGAAGATCTCCTGCTGCACGCGGCGGCCGGCCACAGCCATGAAGGTCAGTGACGCGATCAGCGCCTCCTGACCGCACTCCCGCGCAGCTTCCTCGTCGTAGTGCGCGGGGTGGTCGTCCTTGACCGCCCGTGCGAATTCGCGGATCTTCTCCCGGTCGACCTGGAAGTAGTCGGGATACCGGTAGTGAGTTCCGATGATCTCTTCAGCGATACCCATGGGGCGCGAGCCTACTTGTCTCTGCGTGACACGGCCGCTGCCAGGGCCCCTCCGATGGCGCCCAGCGCGAGCGCCGACGGCACCCCGATGCGTGCCGCCTTGCGCGCGGTCCGGAAGTCCCGGATCTCCCAACCCCGCTCCCTGGCCAGGTCGCGCAGGTCGGCGTCCGGGTTGATGGCCACAGCGGTGCCGACCAGCGACAG
This sequence comes from Mycobacterium sp. 236(2023), assembly GCF_029623955.1. GTDB lineage: Bacteria > Actinomycetota > Actinomycetes > Mycobacteriales > Mycobacteriaceae > Mycobacterium. Next base: position 70,504 of record NZ_JARSBP010000002.1, read on the forward strand.
CATCGGCACATCGTTGAAGCTGTCCGAATATGCGGTGCAGCGGCGCAGGTTGAGGCCCTCGCGGATGGCCAGGGAGCGCACCGCATGCGCTTTTCCGGAGCCGTGCAGGATGTCGCCGACCAGCCTGCCGGTGAACACCCCGTCGATCGATTCCGCGACGGTGCCGAGTGCGCCTGTCAGGCCCAGCCGCCGCGCGATCGTGTCGGCCAGCTCGTACGGCGTCGCGGTGACCAGCCACACCTGCTGGCCCGCGTCGAGGTGCATCTGGGCCAGCGCCCGGGTGCCCGGCCAGATCTTGTCGGCGATGATCTCGTCGTAGATGTCCTCGCCGAGCTCGACCAGCTCAGCCGTCGACCGGCCCTCGATGAAGGACAGCGCCTTGCGCCTTCCGGCGGCGACGTCGTCGCTGTTCTCCCGCCCGGTCAGCTGGAACTTGGCCTGGGCGAAGGCGAACCGGGCCAGGTCCTGATAGGTGAAGTAGTCCCGGGCGGCCAGGCCGCGGGCGAAATGCACCAGGGATGACCCGTGCACCAACGTGTTGTCGACGTCGAAGAACGCGGCCGCCGTCAGATCGGGCGGAGGTGGCGGCGGACCGTCCAGCTCACCCAGCGGGCCGTCGGAACCGGAGAGGCCCTCGGACGCGGCTTCGGCGCTGGCTTCGCCGGCCAATTCCTGCGCCCCGGTCTCGGGACCGAACGCAGCTCCCCCGGTGTCGGACACGGCTACAACATTAGGTCACCACGGCGCGATACTGGCGGGGTGGACCGACGGGTGGAGCTGCTGACACGTGAGGGCTGTTCGATGTGCGCGGCCGCGGGAGCGCAGCTTGCGCAGCTGGCGGGCGAGCTGGGGTTCGAGCTGGCTGTCACGGATGTGGATGCCGCCGCCGCGGCGGGCCGGAACGCGCTGCGGGCCGAGTACGGCGATCGGCTTCCCGTTGTGCTTCTCGACGGGGCCGAGCACAGTTATTGGGAAGTCGACGAAGCCCGGCTGCGGGCCGACCTCGCCGTCTGAGGACGCCCGTGCCCACATTGAGAGCAAATTTGGTAGACCAGCTGGTAAACGACTACCTTGAACCTGTGCTGACCGTGGTGAGGAAGCCATGAGCGTCCTGCTTTTTGGCGTTTCGCACCGCAGTGCGCCGGTATCCGTGTTGGAGCAACTGAGCACGGACGAATCCGACCAGGCCAAGATCATCGCCGAGGTGCTCCAGTCCTCGCTGGTCACCGAGGCCATGGTCCTGTCCACCTGCAACCGCGTGGAGATCTACGCCGTCGTCGAGGCATTCCACGGCGGCCTGTCGGTCATCGGGCAGGTGCTCTCGGAGCATTCCGGCATGTCGCTGCAGGATCTGACCAAATACGCCTACGTCCGCTACGCCGAGGCCGCCGTCGAGCACCTCTTCGCCGTCGCCAGCGGGCTGGATTCGGCCGTCGTCGGGGAGCAGCAGGTGCTGGGCCAGGTCCGGCGGGCCTACGCCTCCGCGGAGTCCAACCACACCGTCGGCCGCACGCTGCATGAGCTTTCGCAGCGCGCCCTGGCCGTCGGCAAACGGGTCCACTCGGAGACCGGCATCGACGGCGCTGGCGCGTCTGTGGTGTCGGTCGCGCTGGCCACCGCCGAGAAGAAGGTGGGCTCGCTGGCGGGCCGCAGCGCGGTGGTCGTCGGTGCCGGATCCATGGGTGCGCTGGCCGCCAAGCAGCTGATGCGCGCCGGTGTGGAACGCATTCACGTCGTCAACCGCAGCCTGCCCCGCGCCAAGCGGCTCGCGGAGAACATCCGCGGCCACGGCGTCGCGGCCGAAGCGTTCCCGTTCGACCATCTGCCGCCGCTGCTCACCGACGCAGACATCGTCGTCACCTGCACCGGAGCCGTCCGTCCCGTCGTGTCGCTGGCCGACGTGCACCGCGGCCTGGCCTCGGTCCGCGAGCCCAAGCAGCTGGTGATCTGCGATCTCGGCATGCCCCGCGACGTCGACCCGGCGGTCGCCGGCCTGCCCGGCGTCTTCGTCGTCGACATGGACCGCATCCTGCGCGAGCCGTCGGCGAAGGCGGCGACGTCGGACGCCGACGCCGCGCGCACGATCGTCGCCGCGGAAGTCGCCAACTACCTGGCCGGACAGCGGATGGCGGAGGTCACCCCGACCGTCACGGCGCTGCGTCAGCGCGCCGCCGACGTCGTCGAAGCGGAGCTGCTGCGTCTCGACAACCGTTTGCCGGGTCTGGAGGCCACGCACCGTGACGAGGTCGCCAACACGGTGCGCCGGGTCGTCGACAAGCTGCTGCACGCGCCGACGGTGCGCGTCAAGCAGTTGGCGAGCGCACCGGGCGGCGACAGCTACGCCGAAGCGCTGCGCGAGCTGTTCGAACTCGACCAGCACGCCGTCGACGCGGTTGCCGCGGGTGAGCTCGGACCCCTTCCAGGCAATGAAATCAGTTCTCTCACAATCGATCTCGACAAGACCGAGTAACGCTCGGTCTGCGGAAAGTCACCACGTGATTCGTATCGGCACCAGGGGAAGCCTGCTTGCCACCACCCAGGCGGGCGTGATCCGCGACGCGTTGACCGCAGCCGGCCACGACGCCGAGTTGCTCATCGTGTCCACCGAGGGGGACCGATCGGACGCTCCGATCGCCGAGATCGGTGTCGGAGTGTTCACCGCGGCGCTGCGCGAGGCCATCGCAGACCGCTCCGTCGACATGGCGGTGCACTCGTACAAAGATTTGCCGACAGCGGTGGACCCGCGCTTCGTGATCGCTGCGATACCGGTGCGCGCGGACGCTCGCGACGCCTTGGTGGCCCGTGACGGATTGGTGCTCGGAGAGTTGCCGGCGGGTTCGGTCATCGGCACCTCGTCGCCGCGGCGGGCGGCACAGCTTAAAGCACTGGGTCTCGGTTTGGAAATCCGCCCCCTACGAGGCAACCTAGATACCAGGTTGAACAGGGTAAGCAGCGGTGATCTCGACGCCGTCGTCGTCGCCCGGGCGGGATTGGCCCGCATCGGTCGCCTCGACGCAGTCACCGAGACGCTGGAACCGGTACAGATGTTGCCGGCGCCGGCGCAGGGGGCTTTGGCAGTCGAGTGCCGTGCCGGTGATACGGCGCTTGCGGAACTGTTGGCGACACTCGATGACGCCGACACCCGGGCGTCGGTCACCGCAGAGCGAACCTTGCTGGCCGAACTGGAGGCGGGTTGCTCCGCACCGGTGGGCGCGATCGCAGAGGTGGTCGAGTCGATCGATGAGGACGGCCGAGTCTTCGAAGAGCTGTCGCTGCGCGGCTGCGTGGCGACGCTGGACGGATCCGATGTGATCCGTGCGTCCGGCATCGGGACACCCGATCGGGCACGAGAGCTAGGGCTCTCCGTGGCCGAGGAGCTATTCGAGCTGGGGGCGCGCGATCTGTTGGACGAACGCGGGAGAGACATATGAGCTTGCGAGGACGCAAGGGCAAGCCCGGCCGCATCACGTTCGTCGGCTCCGGGCCCGGTGACCCGGGTCTGCTGACGGCGCGTGCCCGCACGGTGCTTGCCAACGCCGCCCTGGTGTTCACCGATCCCGACGTGCCTGAAGCGGTGCTCGCCCTGGTGGGCTGTGAGTTGCCGCCGCCGTCGGGACCCCTGCCACCGGTCGCTGCCGGAGCGGCTTCGAAGCCGGCTGCCGACGCGGCGCCCAAGCCGGCCGACGCAGCGGCCAGACAGGACGATCAGGCCGACAAGCCGGCCGACGCGGTCGCACCTGCCGAGGACGCCGTCATCCCTGGCGGCCCCGATGTGCGGCCCGCCCTCGGTGATCCGGCCGAGGTCGCCAAGACGCTGGCCACCGAGGCGCGCACCGGCGTCGACGTCGTGCGGTTGGTCGCCGGTGACCCGCTGTCGGTCGACTCGGTGATCACCGAGGTCAACGCGCTGGCCAAGACGCAGCTGACGTTCGAGATCGTGCCCGGCCTGCCGGACACGTCGGCGGTGCCGACCTACGCGGGGCTGCCGCTGGGCTCGGCGCACACCGTGGCCGACATCCGCGGCGACGTCGACTGGGCCGCGCTGGCCGCGGCACCGGGACCACTGATCCTGCACGCGACGGCGTCGCGCCTGCCGGACGCGGCCCGCACGCTGATCGAGTACGGCCTCGCCGACTCCACGCCTGCCGTGGTGACCGCCAACGGCACCACATGCCAACAGCGTTCGGTCGAGACGACGCTCGCCGGGCTGCTCGACAAGGCGACGCTGGCGGGCGCCGAACCGGCAGGACCGCTGACGGGCACGCTCGTCGTGACCATCGGCCGCACCGTCGCCAACCGGGCCAAGCTGAACTGGTGGGAGAGCCGCGCCCTGTACGGGTGGACGGTGCTGGTGCCTCGCACCAAGGACCAGGCGGGCGAGATGAGTGATCGCCTCGTCGGCCACGGCGCGCTGCCCATCGAGGTGCCGACCATCGCGGTCGAGCCGCCCCGCAGCCCGGCCCAGATGGAAAGGGCCGTCAAGGGTTTGGTGGACGGCCGGTTCCAGTGGGTGGTGTTCACGTCCACCAACGCCGTGCGTGCGGTGTGGGAGAAGTTCAACGAGTTCGGGCTCGACGCCCGCGCGTTCTCCGGGGTGAAGATCGCGTGTGTCGGTCAGGCCACCGCGGAGAAGGTGCGCGCCTTCGGGATCAACCCCGAGTTGGTGCCGACCGGTGAGCAGAGCTCACTGGGCCTGCTCGACGAGTTCCCGCCGTACGACGACATTTTCGATCCGGTGAACCGCGTGCTGTTGCCGCGTGCCGACATCGCGACCGAGACGCTGGCCGAAGGTCTGCGCGAACTCGGTTGGGAGATCGAGGATGTCACCGCGTACCGCACCGTGCGTGCTGCTCCGCCGCCGGCGCACACCCGCGAGATGATCAAGACCGGTGGTTTCGACGCCGTGTGCTTCACCTCGAGCTCGACGGTGCGCAACCTGGTCGGCATTGCGGGCAAGCCGCACGCCCGTACGATCGTCGCCTGCATCGGCCCCAAGACTGCCGAGACCGCAGCCGAATTCGGCCTGCGCGTCGATGTGCAGCCCGAGGTCGCCGCGGTCGGTCCGCTTGTCGAGGCGCTGGCCGAGCACGCCGCGAGGCTCCGCGCCGAAGGGGCGTTGCCGCCGCCGCGGAAGAAGAGCCGCCGCCGCTAGCCGAGGAGCTGCCAAAAGTGGGGTTCCCCCGACACCGCCCCAGAAGGCTGCGGACCACTCCGGCGATGCGCCGGCTTGTCGCCCAGACTTCTTTGGAGCCAAGGCATCTCGTTCTGCCGATGTTCGTCGCCGACGGTATCGACGCGCCCCGCGACATCGCCTCCATGCCGGGCGTCTATCAGCACACCCGGGACTCGTTGCGCCGCGCCGCCGCCGACGCGGTCGCCGCGGGCGTCGGCGGGTTGATGCTCTTCGGGGTGCCCAGGGACGAGGACAAGGACGCCACCGGCAGCGTGGGTGTCGACCCGGACGGGATCCTCAACGTCGCGTTGCGCGATCTCGCTGAGGACCTCGGCGACGACACCGTGCTGATGGCCGACACGTGCCTCGACGAGTTCACCGACCACGGCCACTGCGGTGTGATCGACGCGGCGGGTCGCGTGGACAATGACCAGACCAATCGTCGCTACGTCGAACTTGCTGTGGCGCAAGCGCATTCCGGTGCACACGTGGTGGGTCCGAGCGGCATGATGGACGGTCAGGTGGCCGCGATCCGCGACGGGCTTGACGCTGCCGGGCACGCCGACACGGCGATCCTGGCCTACGCCGCGAAGTTCGCCTCCGGCTTCTACGGTCCGTTCCGGGAGGCGGTGGCCTCCAGCCTGCAGGGCGATCGCCGTACCTACCAACAGGATTCGGGCAACTCCCGCGAAGCGCTGCACGAGGTCGAGCTCGACATCGACGAAGGCGCCGACATGGTGATGGTCAAGCCCGCGATGTCCTACCTCGACGTGGTGCGGGCAGCCGCCGACATCTCACCGGTTCCCGTTGCCGCGTACCAGGTGTCGGGGGAGTACTCGATGATCACGGCCGCGGCGGCCAACGGCTGGATCGACCTGCGCACGGTGGCACTCGAAACGCTGACCGGGATCCGGCGCGCAGGCGCCGACATCGTGCTCACCTACTGGGCCGCCGACGCGGCGCGCTGGCTGTCGTGACGGGCCCGAGTCAACCACCGGACAAACCGAAGAGACCCGAGGACGTCGACACGGGATTCTGGCTGTGGGTCCTCTCGCTGCCGTTGATGTCCGCGGCCTACGTGCTCGACCTGGTCACAGTGCAGAAGCATCCCAACGCCTTCGTGCTGGCCATCGCGCTGATCTTCGTCGTCATCGTGTCCGCGGTGGTGCTGACGTTCATGTTCCTGATGCGGCAGGGGTATCGGTGGGCCCGCACGCTGCTGACCGGCGGCGCGATCGCGGTCGTCGTCTATTCGGTGTCGAGTTTGTTCAACGTGGAGCGGCCCGACACGCTCGCCGTCGTTTTCGCCGCGCTGGTGATCGTCGGTTCGGTGCTGGCCGGCGGCGGGACGTACCTGCTGCACCGCAAGGACTCCCACGAATTCTTCGCCCGCTGATTCGTTACGCTGGCCCGATCATGACCGCACCGACGCCGCCGAGCAGGCCACGCATCGTCGATCTCGCGTTCTGGTGCTTCATCGGCGGTGCGGTGATCATCATCGTCGGCGGCTTGATGGCCGCCACCGCCACCTATGAGGCGGCCAGGGGTGCCATCCCGGACACCGTGTCCGATGACCAGGTGCGCAGCTACCTCACCATCTACCGGTACAGCGGTATCGGCTCGGTGGTCGTGGCGGGTGCGCTCGCCTTTCTCGCAGGCCGCGCCCGCGGTGGTGACCCTCGTTTCCGGTTGGCCACCCTCGCGCTGGCGTTCGCGATGGTGGTGGTCATCGGCATGCTGGCGCTCGGCGTCGGTGTCGCCCAGCCGCTGATCCTGCTCGGTCTGCTCCCCGTCCTCATCGGCACCGTGCTGTTCGTCCAGCCGTCGGCGCGACTGTGGTTCCAGGAGGAGAAGGCGTGACAGAGCCGGCCGCAGGGTCCGCGAACCCCGCCGAGACGGCCGAGGTGCTGTTCCGCGAACAGGGCGCGAGCTGGCTGTGGGTGCTGGCGGGACCAGGTGCCGGCATCGCGATGGCGCTGATCCAGCTCTCCGCCGGCTACGGCATCCAGTGGGTGGTGCCGGCACTGTTCTTCGTGTTGGTCTCGGGCTTCCTGGCGATCCAGGTGAAGGCGGCCCGCATTCACACGTCGGTGGAGCTGACGACCGAGAGGCTGCGCCAGGGCACCGAGGTCACCCGGATCGACGAGATCGTCCGGATCTATCCGGAGGCGAGCGGGTCGGAGACGCCGAAGTGGCAGTACGCTCGCGCGCTCGGTGAGCTCACCGGCGTTCCGCGCGGTCGTACGGGTATCGGGGTGCGCCTCACCAACGACCGGACGGCGCAGGCCTGGGCGCGCAAGCACCACCAGTTGCGTGAGGCGCTGACCAACCTGGTCGAGGAGCGCATCCCGCCGGAGCCAGCGTCGTGACCTCTCGGCGCGCGGTCATCGAACTCGTCGTCGCAGCCGTCGCGGCGCTCGGCTGTGTCCTTGCTTGGGTCAACGCCAGCGCCGACGTCGTCGTCGAGCCTGTGGTCGACGGTGAGCCGTCGACGATGTCGCAGGTCTACTACGCGCCGATGCTGACGCTGTCGCTGCTGCTGGCGACCGTCGCGGGGGTGTTCGCCGTCGTCGGGATCGCGCGCCTGCGCCGCGGCGTCGCGAAACCGCCAACGCGGTAGTCCTGTGCGCCGCGTGACTACCGCCGTGGCGCTCTCGCGAAATGTCTGTGGGCCTCGCCACAACCACGTTGGTACAAAGTTCGGAATCTGTAACACTGTTGCGTATGACCGAGTTGGCGCAGCAGCCCGAGCATTTGGATGACGCCCTGCCCCTAGGGCCGCAGTCCCTGGTGTGGCGGTGGTTCGGCGACAACCGCATGTACCTGATCGGCCCGCGGCCGGCGGTGCTGCAGAACATGCTCGCCGAACTCGGCCAGGGCGTGTACGACCACTCGACGTTCTTCGCCGACACCGCCGAGCGCCTGCGCCGCACGATCCCGCCGATCTTCAACACCGTGTACGGGTCCGACGAGGACAACGCGGGACTCCAGGTCCGCGACTTCCACCATCACGTCAAGGGCGTGATGCCGGACACCCAGGGAGGAGAGGCGGGCCGCTACCACGCTCTCGATCCGGAGACGTACTTCTGGGCGCACGCGACGTTCGTCGAGCAGATCTACTACTTCGCCGACACGTTCGTGAAGCGCCTGACCGACGAAGAGCGCGAGCAGATCTGGCTCGAGTCGAAGACGTGGTACCGCCGCTACGGCGTCAGCGACCGCGTCATGCCGGCGACGTACGCCGAGTTCGTCGAGTACTGGGACCGGATGATGGAGCAGGTCGTCGTCGCGCACCCGTCGGCCAAGTACGGCGTCGGCTATGTGACGAAGGGCTTCCCGAAGCCCAAGGCCGTCCACCCACTCGTCTGGAAGCTCGTCGCCCCCGTCTTCAACCCGGCCGCGGCGTTCCTGACCACCGGAGGCCTGCCGCCGAGGGCACGCCAGCTGCTGGGCCTGCCCTGGAGTGACAAGCAGGAACGCCGCTATCAGCGGTTCGCCGCGTTCTGGCGCACGCGGCCGGTGAACTGGGTGTGGGACCGTCTTCCGATGAACGTGCGTTACAGCGGTTACGCCGTCAAGGGCTATGCCAGGGGCTGACGCGGCGACCACTCACATCCTCGACGCCGCCGTCGTCGAGTTCGAGCGGCACGGCTTCCGCCGGGTCGCGCTCGAGGACGTCGCCCGTCGCGCCGGTGTCAGCCGCACCACGATCTACCGGCGCTTCGCCAACAAGGACGAGCTCGTCGGCGCGGTGATCGAGAGGGAGAACGTCGCGCTGTTCGCCGACATCGCAACCGAGCTGAAACAGGCTGGGCCGCAGTCGAATATGTACGTCGAAGCCTTCACGCTGTCGATACTGAAGTTCCGCAGGCACCGGGTGCTGCACCAGATGATTGTCGAGGAGCCAGGTCTCGTGCTGCAGCTCGCGGCGCTCTATCACCGCGCCGCGATCGAGCGGATGGCCGAGGCGCTTCGGGTGATCTTCCCGCCGGGATTTGCCGAACGCATCGGCGCCGAGGCGGTCGACGACCTCGCCGACTGCATCCTGCGCTACGCAGCGATGGTGCTGCTGCTGCCGAGCGCGCAACCGCTGGAGACGGCCGACGACATCCGCGCGTTCGCGCGGCGGCATTTTCTGCCCAGTCTTCCGATGAGTGTGCGAACCGTCCCCGCATGACGTCGTGTTTCGCAGGTCACACTTTCGGGCAGCCCGCTAGCCATGGCTACGAATGAACAGACTCAGCAACGTCCGTCCGGAGACAAACCCGACGTCGAGCTCGAACACGTCACCGAGACACCCGACCCCGACGAAGCGAACCTCACCGAGAAACCCGAGGTCACAGAGGAACACAAGGAAGCGGCGAAGAAGATCGCCGAGGCCTACGACGACGATCATCTGCAGACCAGCACGCTGCCCGGCAGCAGTGGCACAGTCTCGGGAACCGCAGTCACCGAGTGGGTCGACGACGAGGACAAGGGCAAGATCGAAACCTCGGCGGACGAGGGAAACATCGAGTACCGCAACACCGAGGAGTTCAAGAAGAAGCTCGAGGAGTAATTGCACGCCCCGCCGCGGGCTGCGTTTGCTTAATCTAGAACCTGTGTCAGTGCCTGATCAGCTGCATCGCACCGCGGCCGCCTTCGTCGACATGGCGCACTCCATCGTCTGGGCGTCGGTCGCGACTGTCGACGGCGACGGCAGGCCCCGCACCCGCATCCTGCACCCGATCTGGGAGTGGGACGGTACCGACCTTTTCGGCTGGATCGCCACGGTGCCGACGCCACTCAAGCGCGACCATCTCGCCGTGCATCCGGACGTGTCGGTGAGCTACTGGACGACCACCCATGACACCTGCTCCGCCGAATGCCTGGTCGAGTGGTACACCGACGACGACACGTGCGCCGCGGTCTGGGACAAGTTCGCCACGGGCCCGGAGCCCGTCGGCTATGACCCGTCGATCATCCCGATGTGGAAAGACGGACCCGCCTCTGACGAGTTCGCCGTTCTGAGACTGGCGCCGTACCGCCTGCGCGTGATGCCCGGGACCGTGATGACCCGTGGTGAAGGCGCCGTGCTGACGTGGAGTGACCACAGTGGTCGCCGGGACTGACTCCGACGTCGGCGCCCTGAGCTTGGCGCCCAAGAACCCACTGCCCTACCGGCGGCTGTTGCAGCTGGTCCGCAAGCTCGACACCGGGCAGCTGTCCGTCCGGGCTGCCGGCGGCCCGATCACGCGCGTTCAGGTTGCTCCGAAGTGGCTGTTCCCGCCGTTCGTGGCGGTGTTCTCGCCCGAGGGCGTCCGCGACGTGCTCGGTCGTAACGACTCCTTTTCGGAGCGGTGCATCGTCCACGAAGAGGTGCGGGACACGGCGGGCGACAGCCTGTTCGTTCTGCCCAACGAGCCGTGGCGTCCCCGCAAGCGCGCGTTGCAGCCGGTGTTCACCCGGCAGAACGTCCGGTTGTTCGGCGGCCACATGTCGAAGGCGGCGCAGAGGTTCGTCGATGCCTGGCCCTCGGGCGGGGATGTCGATCTCGACCTCGAATGCCGCCGCATCACGATGCAGTCGCTGGGCCGATCCGTTCTCGGGGTCGACCTCAACGACAGCGCCGACGTCATCGCCGAACACATGCACGTGGCGTCCGGCTACACCGCCGACCGGGCGTTGCGCCCGATCAGGGCGCCGCGCTGGTTGCCGACACCGGCGCGCAGACGGGCCGCAGCCGCCGTCGCCGCGATGCGCAAGGTCACCGCGGACATGCTTCAGGCGTGCCGCGACGACCCGGAACGGGACGCGCCGCTGGTGCGTGCGCTGATGGACGCCAAGGATCCCGAGACGGGTCTCGCGCTGTCCGACGACGACATCTGCAACGACCTGCTCATCTTCATGCTGGCCGGACACGACACGACGGCGACGGCGCTGACGTATGCGCTGTGGATCCTCGGTCACCACCCGGACGTGCAGCGTCGCGTCGCCGACGAGGTGGCAGCGATCGGTGACCGGGAGCTGGAGCCGGCTGACATCCCGAAGCTGGGCTACACGATCCAGGTGCTGCACGAGGCGCTGCGGCTGTGCCCGCCCGCGGCAGGTGTCGGACGGCTGGCTGTCCGCGACATCGACGTCGCCGGGTACCGCGTCGAGGCGGGCACGCTGGTCGCCGTCGGGATCTATGCGCTGCACCGCGACCCCGACATCTGGCCGGACCCGGACCGTTTCGACCCGGACCGGTTCAGCCCGGAGAACACCGCCGCGCGGGATCGCTGGCATTTCCTGCCGTTCGCGGGCGGGGCGCGGTCGTGCATCGGTGAGCACTTCGCCCGGCTGGAGACGGCGCTGGCGCTGGCGACGGTCGTCCGCAGTTTAGAGGTGCGGTCGCTGGACGCGGAGTTCGCGGTGGACGTGCCGTTCACGACGGTCGCGCACGGCCCGATCCGCGCACAGGTCACCCCGCGCTCTTTACCGCGGTAGATCCGACGTCGAGATCCGACTTCTGCAGACGAAGTGCGAGAAGCGGGCTGCAAAAGTCGGGTTTCGTGGTCAGGCGCCTCGGCGTGGCCATCCGCCTCCTACACCCTGTAGTTGACGCTTTTGACCCGGCTGGGACACTGGTCGCATGAGCAGTACCGACCTGTCCGCGAAGCTGTTCGCCGACGCGTCCTCCGTCATCCCCGGCGGGGTCAACTCTCCGGTGCGCGCCTTCAACTCCGTCGGCGGTACGCCCCGGTTCATCACGTCGGCCAAGGGCTACTGGCTCACCGACGCCGACGGCAACCGCTACGTCGACCTGGTGTGCTCGTGGGGGCCGATGATCCTCGGCCACGCGCATCCGGCTGTCGTCGAAGCGGTGCAGCGGGTCGCGGCCGACGGCCTGTCGTTCGGCGCCCCGACCCCGTCGGAGTCGGAGCTGGCGCGCGAGATCATCGACCGCGTCGCGCCCGTCGAGCGGGTCCGGCTGGTCAACTCCGGCACCGAGGCGACGATGAGCGCGATCCGGCTGGCCCGCGGGTTCACCGGGCGCCCCAAGATCGTCAAGTTCTCCGGCTGCTACCACGGCCACAGCGACGCGCTGCTCGCCGACGCCGGGTCCGGGGTCGCGACGCTCGGCCTGCCGTCCTCGCCCGGTGTGACGGGTGCTGCCGCGGCCGACACGATCGTGCTGCCGTACAACAACGTCGCCGCCGTCGAAGAGGTCTTCGCGCAGTTCGGCGACGCGATCGCCTGCGTCATCACCGAGGCCAGCCCCGGCAACATGGGCACGGTGCCGCCGCTGCCCGGCTTCAACGCCGAGCTGCGCCGGATCACCTCCGCCCACGGCGCTCTTTTGATCGTCGACGAGGTGATGACGGGCTTCCGTGTCAGCCGCGCCGGCTGGTACGGCGTCGACCCGGTCGACGCGGACCTGTTCACGTTCGGCAAGGTCATGAGCGGCGGCCTGCCCGCCGCGGCATTCGGCGGTACCGCCGAGGTGATGGGCCGGCTGGCGCCGCTGGGGCCGGTGTATCAGGCGGGCACGCTGTCGGGGAACCCGGTCGCGATGGCCGCGGGGTTGGCGACGCTACGGGCCGCCGACGACTCGGCGTACGCGAAGCTGGATGCCAACGCCGGCCGACTGGTTGGGCTGATCGGCGATGCGTTGACCGAAGCCTGTGTCGCGCACCAGATTCCGCGGGCAGGCAACATGTTCAGCGTTTTCTTCGGCACCGAACCGGTCACCGACTTCGCGTCGGCGAAGGCCACCGAGACGTGGCGATTCCCGGCCTTCTTTCATGGCCTGCTCGACGCGGGGGTCTACCCGCCGCCGAGCGCCTATGAAACCTGGTTCGTCTCAACAGCTCTCGACGACGACGCGTTTGACAGGATCGCCACCGCCCTGCCGGGTGCGGCGAAAGCTGCGGCGCAGGCCACCGCATGACCAGCACGATCGTCCATGTGATGCGCCACGGCGAGGTGCACAACCCGGAGAAGATCCTGTACGGCCGGCTTCCCGACTATCACCTCTCCGAGCGGGGTCAGGCGCAGGCCAAGGCCGTCGCGGACTGGCTCGCGTCGCGTGACATCACCTACGTGGTGGCTTCGCCGCTGGAGCGCGCACAGGAGACCGCCGCCCCGATCGCCGCCCACAAGGGTGTGGCGGTCAACACCGACGCCGAGCTGATCGAGTCGGAGAATGTCTTTCAGGGACAGAGGGTTTCACCCGGCGACGGCGCACTGCGCGACCCTCGCAACTGGTGGCATCTGCGGAACCCGCGCACGCCGTCGTGGGGCGAGCCGTACTCGCAGATCGCGGCCCGGATGAAAAGGGCGGTGTTCCGGGCGCGTGAAGCTGCCGACGGCCACGAGGCGATCTGCGTCAGCCACCAGCTTCCGGTCGAGACGCTGCGCCGCGCCATGACCGACAAGCAGCTGCACCACTTTCCGACGCGGCGCATGTGCAACCTCGCATCGGTGACGTCGTTCTACTTCCACGACGAAACCTGCGTCGGCTGGGGATATTCGGAGTTGGCCGGGCAGTGATTCGGGTAGTGGCCCTGGCGCGCACGCTGGTCGCAGCGTGCGCGGTCGTGGCCGTGGTCGCCGGATGTTCTACCGGCAGTGACGCTGTCGCGCAGGGCGGCACGTTCGAGTTCGTCGCGCCCGGCGGGCAGACCGACATCTTCTACGACCCGCCGGCCGACCGGGGGATCCCGGGACCGCTGTCCGGGCCCGACCTGATGGACACCGACAAGACCATCTCGCTGGATGACTTCGGCGGCAAGGTCGTCGTCATCAACGTGTGGGGGCAGTGGTGTGGGCCGTGCCGCACCGAGATCGGCCAGCTGCAGCAGGTCTACGACGCCACCCGCGACCAGGGGGTGGCGTTCCTCGGAATCGACGTGCGGGACAACAACATCGACGCGCCACGCGACTTCATCGTCGACCGCGGCATCACGTTCCCGTCGATCTACGACCCGCCGATGCGCACGATGATCGCCTTCGGCGGGCGCTACCCGACGACGGTGATCCCGTCGACGGTGGTGCTCGACCGGGAGCATCGGGTGGCCGCGGTCTTCCTGCGCGAGTTGCTCGCCGAGGATCTCCAGCCGGTGGTCGAGCGGTTGGCGGCCGAGCAGTGAACGTCGACCAGATCGACCAGCTGACCGCAACCGGCCCATTGCTGTTGGCGATGGGGTTGGCGGCGCTGGCCGGTCTGGTGTCGTTCGCGTCGCCGTGCGTCGTGCCTCTGGTGCCCGGCTATCTCTCGTATCTCGCCGCCGTCGTCGGGGTCGACGAGCGCCGCGGGGCCGCTGTGGCCCTTAAGGGCGCCCGGTTGCGGGTCGCGGGTGCGGCGGCACTGTTCGTGGCCGGCTTCACTGTGGTTTTCCTGCTCGGTACCGTCGCGGTGCTCGGCATGACGACCGCACTGATCACCAATCAGCTTCTGCTGCAACGCATCGGCGGCGTCGTCACGATTCTGATGGGCCTGGTGTTCATCGGACTGGTCCCCGTGCTCCAGCGTGACACCCGGTTCACCCCGCGCCAGATGTCCACGCTCGGCGGCGCCCCGCTGCTGGGTGCGGTGTTCGCGCTGGGGTGGACGCCGTGTCTCGGGCCGACCCTGACGGGCGTCATCGCGGTGGCATCGGCGACCGAGGGCAGCAACGTCACCCGCGGGGTGGTGCTCGTCATCGCCTACTGTCTCGGTCTCGGGATTCCGTTCGTGCTGTTGGCTTTCGGATCTGCGCGCGCCGTCGCGGGACTGGGCTGGCTGCGTCGCAATACACGCACCATCCAGGTCATCGGCGGAATCCTGATGATCCTCGTCGGTGTCGCTCTGGTGACCGGGCTGTGGAACGAGTTCGTCTCCTGGGTCCGCGATGCGTTCGTCAGCGACGTCAGGCTGCCCATCTGATGAAGCTCATCGCGCTCTTCCGCAACACCTGGCGCACCCTGACGTCGATGGGCACCGCGCTGGTGCTGCTGTTCCTGCTCGCACTCGCCGCGATACCGGGTGCCCTGCTGCCCCAACGCAGCCTCAACGAGACCAAGGTCGCCGAATACCTGGCCGAGCACCCGACCCTCGGTCCCTGGCTGGACCGCGTCCAGGCCTTCGACGTGTTCTCCAGCTTCTGGTTCACCTCGATCTATGTGCTGCTGTTCGTCTCGCTGGTCGGATGCCTCACGCCGCGGCTGTTCGAACATTTCCGCAGCCTGCGCGCGACACCTGTTGCCGCGCCGCGCAATCTGAGCCGGCTGCCCAAACGCCACGCCGCCGAGGTGCCCGCCGGCGATGTCGACACGATGGCGGCGGCCGTCGAGGGCGGCCTGCGTGGGTGGCGACGCACCACGCGCAAGGACGGTGAGACGACCGAGATTTCGGCCGAGAAGGGCTATCTGCGCGAGTTCGGCAACATCGTCTTCCACTTCTCGCTGCTCGGTCTGCTCGTCGCGATCGCCGCGGGGAAGCTGTTCAGCTACGAAGGCAACGTCATCGTCATCGCCGACGGCGGCCCGGGTTTCTGCACGGCCTCCCCGGCGGCCTTCGACTCGTTCCGCGCGGGCAACACCGTCGACGGAACCTCGCTGTATCCGATGTGCATCAAGGTCAACGACTTCACGGCCACCTATCTGGAGAACGGGCAGGCGGTCGGTTTCCAGGCCAATATCGATTACCAGGCCGGCGAGGACCTGAGAGCAGGCACCTGGCAGCCGTACCTGCTCAAGGTCAACGAGCCGCTGCGCGTCGGCGGCGACCGCGTCTACCTCCAGGGCCACGGCTACGCCCCCACGTTCACCGTGACCTTCCCCGACGGCCAGGTCCGCACCCAGACGCTGCAGTGGCGCCCCGAGGACCAGATCACGTTCCTGTCATCGGGCGCCCTACGCTTCGACCCGCCCGGCGGCACGTACTCCGATGAAGCGGAGCGGCGCAAGAACCAGATCGCGATCCAGGGTCTGTTCGCGCCGACCGCCCAACTCGACGGCACGCTGTTGTCGTCGCGTTTCCCGGAGATGCAGGACCCGGCCGTCGCCGTCGACATCTACAAGGGGGACACCGGTCTGGACACCGGCCGCCCTCAGTCGGTGTTCTCCCTCGACGAACGCATGATCGGCCAGGGTCGCCTGACGAAGATGGCCCGCGTCAACCTCAAGGCAGGAGAGGACACCCGGCTCGAGGACGGCACCGTCGTCCGGTTCGACGGCGCCGTCCCGTTCGTCAATCTGCAGGTCTCCCACGACCCCGCCCAGATCTGGGTGCTCGTGTTCGCGATGACGATGATGGGCGGGCTGCTGGTGTCGCTGATCGTGCGTCGCCGCCGCGTCTGGGTGCGACTGTCGCCCGGGCCTGCGGGTACGGTGAACGTCGAGCTCGGCGGCCTGGCCCGCACCGACAACTCGGGGTGGGGTGACGAGTTCGAGCGGCTGACGGCGCGGCTTCTCACCGGGATCGAGCAGGCGGCGATCGAGCAGGCGGCGCCGGCGAAGTCAGAGAAGAAAGCGGAACTTTCATGAGCACGACCATCGACATCGGGCTGGCCCGCTACTCGGACTGGGCGTTCACGTCGTCCGTGCTGGTTCTGGTGGCTGCGCTGCTGCTGTTCGCCGTCGAGTTGGCCAACAGCCGCAGCCGCAAGGTCGAGCAGCGCGAGCTCGTCAATGCCGGTGCCGGGGCGGGACGGGTCGCCGGTGACAGCGCCGCGCCCGGCGTCGTCGCCGAGACCCCGCGGCGCACGTTCGACGAGCGCATCGGGTCCACGGGCATGGCGCTCACCTACGTCGGCATCGCGCTGCTGCTCGCGTGCATCGTCCTGCGCGGCCTCTCCACGAGCCGGGTGCCGTGGGGCAACATGTACGAGTTCATCAACCTGACGAGCTTCTGTGGTCTGGTGGCCGCCGCCTGGGTGCTGCGCAAACCCCAGTACCGGTCACTGTGGGTGTTCGTCCTCGTGCCCGTCCTGATCCTGCTGACGGTGTCGGGCAAGTGGCTGTACTCGCATGCCGCACCGGTGATGCCCGCGCTGCAGTCGTACTGGCTGCCGATCCACGTCTCGGTCGTCAGCCTCGGCTCGGGTGTGTTCCTGGTGGCCGGCGTGGCCAGCATCCTGTTCCTGGTCAAGATGTCCCGGCTGGGCGAGGCCGGCCGAAGCGATGCGATCGGCCGCATCGTGGCGAAGCTGCCCGACGCCCAGACGCTCGACAGAATTGCCTATCGCACAACGATCTTCGCGTTCCCCGTCTTCGGGTTCGGCGTCATCTTCGGTGCCATCTGGGCGGAGGAGGCGTGGGGGCGCTACTGGGGCTGGGACCCCAAGGAGACGGTGTCGTTCATCGCGTGGGTGATCTACGCGGCGTATCTGCACGCACGCTCAACCGCGGGGTGGCGCGACAAGAAGGCGGCGTGGATCAACGTCGCTGGGTTCATCGCGATGGTCTTCAACCTGTTCTTCATCAACCTGGTGACCGTGGGCCTGCACTCGTACGCAGGCGTCGGCTAGAAATGGCGGCGACTGTTGACTGAGGTGCCGGGCAGTTTTCGGGCCCAGCTTCGGTTCTCCGATCCGATGGCGCCGGTGCCCGCCGAATGGACGGCACCGACCCCGCCCGAGGGCGTCGCACCCGTCGTGACGGTCACGCCGCCACCGGGCACCGAGATCGCCCCCTACCTCGACCTGTCGGCCGTCGCCCTGCTGCGCACGACGCCGAGCGGCCCGTCGACCGGTTGGCGCAAATGGCTCTACTGGGGCTCGGGCAAGCTGATCAACCTCGGGGAGAGCCCGCAGGTGATCCGGCACAACAGCCTTGTTGCCCAGGTGCAGCGGCCGCTGCGCAGTTGCTACCGGATCGCGATGCTGTCCCAGAAGGGCGGGGTGGGCAAGACGACGATCACCGCCACATTGGGGTCGACGTTCGCCGCCACCCGTGGTGATCGGGTCATCGCCGTCGACGCCAACCCCGACCGCGGGACGCTGAGCCAGAAGGTGCCGCTGGAGACGGCGGCCACGGTGCGGCACCTGCTGCGCGACGCCGAGGGGATCTCCGCGTACAGCGACGTCCGCCAGTACACGTCGCAGGGCCCGAGCCGCCTGGAGGTGCTCGCGTCGGAGACCGATCCGGCCGTCTCGGAAGCGTTCTCCGCCGACGATTACGCACGCGCGGTCGAGGTGCTGGAACGCTTCTACAGTGTGGTTCTCACCGACTGCGGAACCGGCATGCTGCATTCGGCGATGTCGGCGGTGATCGACAAGGCCGACGTGCTCGTCGTGATCAGCTCGGGTTCGGTGGACGGGGCGCGCAGTGCGTCGGCGACGCTGGACTGGCTCGAAGCGCACGGCCACCAGGATCTGGTGCGCAACTCCATCGCCGTCATCAACGGGGTGCGCCCCGGGGCGGGCAAGCGTTCCGGGAAGAGCGCGCGAAAGGGTTCTGCGAAGGTCGATCTCGTGAAAGTGACCGACCATTTCGCGAGGCGCTGCCGCGCGGTGTGCCAGGTGCCGTACGACCCGCACCTTGAGGAAGGCGCGGAGATCAGCCTGGAGCAACTGCGCGCCGATACGCGAGAGTCCTTGCTGGAGTTGGCCGCTGCGGTGGCCGATGGCTTTCCAGGGGCACGCCGTCAGTCCGACCCGGTCGGTTAGCGGTCGGGCCTTCAGTCAGGCACGTCTCGGTCAGGATCTCGGCTGATCGTCGCGCGGGTTGATTCGTCGCAAGAAATCTGGATCGTCGTCAGGCCCGATCGTCCGTCTGCGCGGCCGCGCCGCGTTCATTCGGACCACCCGCCAGCCGACGTAGGCCAATCCAGCCAAGACGAGAATCAGGAGCAAATACGCCACTCAAAACCTCCTTCCTGTCAATATACGCGTCGTCGGTAGGCTCAGATCCGTGTCTGACGACCCCCGGCCCGGATCCCGCCCATACCTCGATGTGCTGGCGTACACGGTGGCGCGGATCCTGCTCGTGGTCGTGGTGACGGCCGCGATTCTCGGCATCGGGCATCTGGTCGGAATCCGGGAGTTCCCGGTCGTGGTGGCATTGCTGTTCGCCATCGTCATCGCGTTGCCGCTGGGGATCTGGGTGTTCAGTCCGCTGCGACGGCGCGCAACGGCGAGTCTCGCGGCGATCGACGCGCGCCGGCGCCGCGATCGCGAGCAGCTTCAGTCCCGGCTGCGGGGAAACTCTGACGGCGAGACGCGGAGTCCCGACGCGGACGCGTGACACTGGCGCAGCGATGGTAAACGGCGTAGCTGTAGCAATTTCTGGGTAATCCCGTTGCCATGACTAAACCGCAGGTCATGACCCGTCCTAGAGGCATGGCGAGCCCCACCCGCATCAATAGCCCCAGACGTATGATCGGCCACCGGCTCTACCAACGGTGGCTGAACGAATTGTGGGCCGGCTATCGAATCGCCGGGGAGCTGGTGACACCCGATTTCGTCGGGCACTGGCCAACATATGACGTCCGTGGGCCGGCTGAACTCCAGTCCGCCGTGGACCGCACCCGCATGATGTTGAAGGAGCTGGTGTTCATCGTCGACGTCGGACCGATCAGCGACGGCGACATGATGGCCGCCCGCTGGATCGCGACCGGCGCAGGCAAGAACGGGCCCGCGCGGTTCACCGGCAGCGACCTCCTGCGGATCGAGGGCGGCAAGATCGCCGAGTACTGGACGACGTCGGCGCGCGCTTAGGGATCATCCCGCGGCGTCGCGCAGGATCTGACGGAGCGCGTCCAACGGATCACCGCCGATGTCGATGCGACGTTCGTCGGGCGTTGACGCGTCCGGGACGGAAACCGGCGGAGGTACAGAGACATTCGGTGCGCTCGGGGGCGGAGGGGGCGGTGGTGCGAGGGGTACCACCGCCCCTAATCCGGCGATCTTGGCGCGGACACGCGCCTCGGCATCATTGCGCACGGCCCGGCGCTGCGGGTCGGGGTCGGAATTGCCTGCGAAACAGTCCGGCGGTGCTTCGGTGATCGTCGCGAGAGCGCTCTCGTACCTCTGGCGTGCCTCGTCGATCCGCGCCTCCCACGCATCGATATCACCCTGGCGCTCTCTGACCAGTTGCAGATTGACGCGAATCGGACATTGCTGCGCCGCTTGGGTGTTGGCCAATGCCGCCGAGAACTGTGTGTCCGCATCGTCGAGTCGACCCTCGAGGACCGCGAGCCCACCCGCCGCGGACTGCGCAGTGGCGGGCTCGACCACATTGAAGATTTCCAGCAACGACACATCGTCGCGCAGAGCGCTGACATCGCCTGCGGCGTAGTGTTCCTGCGCTGAATCGCCCACCACGCCAACAGAGATGAGTTTCACGGCCAGCGTTGTCACGACGATCGCCGGGACCGCCGACAACGCCAGGAGCCGTCGGCGCAACCGGATGCGGGCGCGCGTCATGGCAGCAGCTCTTTTCGGGTAGCCCGGGCGCGGCGCAGATCCCTTGTGGTCAGGTAGATCTCACCGAGCAGTAGTACCGCCGCCAGTAGTGCGAAGATCCAGTAGAGCTCGGTGCGGTTCGACGCCGACACAGTGACGGGAGCCGATGAACCGTTCTGAGGTGCATCGGCCTGCGGTAGGGCCTGGCCCGCCCCGCGCGCGACGTAGGGCAGCTCGAGTTGGTCGGCGATGCCGCGTAGCGTGTTTTCCCCGGCGCCGGCCCCGTAATCGAGGACGGCCCCGCCGTCGACATCCGGTGTGTCGAAAACGCCCTGCGGCACCGTCGACTCCGGAGCGCCCGACCCCAGGTAGTAGACGAGGTTCGGGGCCTGCGGGAATTGCTGAGCGGCCGAGATCAGCTGGTAACGCAAGGTGTTGGCGGCCGCTCCGGCGTTGACGAGTGTGCCGTCCACACCCGGATACGGGTTGAGTGATTCGACGACGGGCTGCAGGCTCCACGCATCGGCGGACAGCGGCCAGTCGATCGCGGGCCGCGCCGCGAACGCGATGACGGCGAACCGTGACCCGGGGTGGGCATCGATCAACGTCTCGATGTCATCGCGGATTCCCGACATCCGGGGTGCACCACCGAAATCGGTGATCGCCGAGTCGGCGGATCGATCGACCACGAAGTAGACGTTCGCGCCCCCCTGCGACGCCGTTGCCGGCGCGGATTCGGCCGAAGGTCCGGTCATGGGGCGTGCCGCGGCAAGGAGCACGAGCACCGTCGCCGCCGTGGTGACGCTCCACCGCCACACGGCGCTTCGGCCTGCTGTGGTGGCCAGGCGCAACGCGAGCAGACGCAGGATGATCAACGCCGCCGCGGCGACGGCCAGCACGAGCGGGGGCAGCACCGGGTCGAACATCATCGGCGGACCGCCAGCAGCGAAACCCCGAGTAGCGCAGCACAAGCCAAGGCGGCGATCAGGACAGTCGCCGGATCATCCTCTCTGGCATCGGCGCTGACGCTGTCCGCTGCGGGGGGTGCGCCGCGGATCGCGTCGAGTTGGCTGTCGGCCTGAGCGGGGTCGAATCGAAAGAATTGGCCGCCGGTCGAGGCGGTCGTCGCGCTGAGGTCCTGGGTGTCGCGACCAGCGGTCGCGATCGCGTTGATCTGCACGCCGGCGCGCTGCGCCATCTCGGTGGTCTGGGCGTCGGTGTACAGCGACGGCGTGGTGTCGCCGGGGGGACGTAATGCGCCGGGGCCGAGGTAGATCAGGGACCGGCGGGTGTCGCCGGTGGTCTGGAAATCGGGAAAGCCGGTCAGGCACAGCGCCAGCGCATCGGCGACAGTCGGGGAGTAGTCGGTGTAGTCCACGGCAGCGGTGAAGTCGGGTGCCGTCGGCGCGTCCCTGGCGAAGTCGGCGAGCCGCCCCGCCGCGAACTGATGATCCCGTGTCAACGGGATCAGCCGCCGGTTCAGCGAGGTCAACCCGATCCGCTCGGTTCCATAGGTGGTCGCCTGACGCGCGAAGTAACCCAGGAAATCGGCCGTCGCATCCTCGTCGACCGGGGTTCCAACGCACAGCATGATGTCCTCGCGCGGAGCGGAACCCTCTGCGTCCGTTGATATTTCGAAGGGCCGGGCGCCTGCCAGTATCGTCACCGCGCACAGCAGGATCAGCAGGGTGAGTGCGATCACCCCGGCGCGGGTCTGCCTGCGGACCACGGCCCGGTATTCGGGCAGTCGCGTCAGCCGCGAAGTGTTGGCCAGCGGCAGCTGGTCGGCCTGGCTGCCCTTGATCGGTATGAGCACCGCGAGCGCCACCACCAGGACGATGGCGCCAAGTCCGGCGGCGACCACCGGCCACCACGTCAGCTCCACGAGCGGATCAGTGCTTCCGTCTCGTCGCCGAGCGCGCCCACATCGGCCGTCGAACCCCTGTCGAACTGTGCGCTGCCCAGCGCTTCGAGCATCGGTGCCGCAGGGGCCAGTTCGCTTGCCGCGATGGCACTCAACTGCATGTACTGAGCGCGCGTTCCGGTGGCCTGATGCAGAAAGCTCCGCAGCGTGCAGCTCAGCTCGGCGCTGGCGCGTTCGGCGGACAGGTCCCCGGCGCGGTGGCGGTCGGTGACCGATCTGACCGTCTTCGCGTACCGGTGTCTGAGCAGCCGGCCGTGCACGTCATCGACGCCGGGGATGCGGCGCAGTCGTTCCGACGGCATCGTCATGACGAGAACCAGGGCGCACCAACCGATGACGGCCACGAGCAGTGCCAGCCCAAGCCACAACCACACCATCGAGTAGCCCGGCGGGCCGCTGACGAACTCCAGAAGATCATCCGGCACGCGACCACACCCTCGTCATATCTGTCACGGCACGCCGGATCTCCCCGGAACCCGATATCGCGACGTGCGGCACGGCATGTGATGCCATGATCCGGGTCGTCTCCTCGGCCCGTCGCTCCTCGGACCGCCGGTAGGCGGCCACCACGCCGGGGTCGACCGCGGCGGGGCCGAGCACCGGCCTGCCCGTCGCGACGTCGTACCCGCCGCCTGATACACCCGCGGCAGGCATGTCGGCCACCATGGTCCACAGCACATCGTGCCGCCCGGTCAGACGTGCCAGCGCGTCGTCGAGGCGGCTGTCCGGTTCGGGCTCGTCGGAGACCACGACGATGAGCATCGAGTGCCGGTAATGTGTTGCCACATAGGTCAACTGGGCCACGACATCGCTGGGTCCGTGTCGGCCGGCGTGAGTGTGATAGTTGGACAGCATGCTCTCGATGTGATTCTCGCCGCGGCTCTGGCGGACCCGCAGGCTACCGCGGGCGTCGCCGTAGACCATGCCGATCTCATCGGAGCGGCCCAATGTGATCAGGCCGATGGCGCCGAGAACATGCTGCGCCACTTCGCATTTACGCTCTCGACTGGGGCTGAGCCCCACCATGTTGCGCCCGGCATCGGCGACCAGCAGGATCTTGTGGTGCTTCTCCGAGACGAAGCGTTTGATCAGCACGCTGGCCGACCTGGCAGAGGCCTTCCAATCGATGTCGCGCACGTCATCGCCGGGAACATACGGCCTGAGCTCGTCGAATTCCAGAGTGCGCGTGTGCAACAGCGCGTGGCGCCCACCCTCGAGCATGCCCCGGGTGTCGGTGCCGAAGTACGCCCTGGCTCGGTTGAGATGCTTGCCCACTAGGGCACCCGGACCGCCTGCAGCACGGCGTCGACCACCCTGGCAGGCGTGACGCCGGCGCTGGCCGCCTCGAAGCCGAGGATCAGCCTGTGGGCCAGCACGCGGTGCGCGAGATCGGCGATGTCACCGGGGATGACATGGTCGCGACCGTGAAGCACGGCGAGGGCACGCGCCGATGTGCACAGCGCGATCGTGGCGCGGGGGCTGGCACCGTATTCGATCAGCCTTGCCAACTGGCTGGGCAGGTGGTTGGCCGGATCGCGCGTCACGCCGACCAGGCGGCTGGCGTAGAGCATCAGGTCCCGGCTCATGTAGGTCTCGCGCGTGACCGTCTGCAGACGGCGGATGTCGTCGAGGGTGGCGACCGGCTGGCTGTGGTGCTCCTTGTCGAAGAGCCCGGCGTCCAGGCGTGACATCACCTCGACCTCCTGCTCGGGAGACGGGTAGCGGACGATTTCCTTCAGCAGGAAGCGGTCGGTCTGCGCTTCGGACAGCGCGTAGGTGCCTTCCTGGTCGACGGGGTTCTGGGTGGCGATGACGAGGAACGGCTCGGGGATGGCGTACTCGGTGCCCGCGATCGTGGTCTGGCGTTCCTCCATCGCTTCGAGCATCGCGCTCTGTGTCTTCGCGCTCGAACGGTTGATCTCGTCGAGCAGCACGACGTTGGCGTGCACCGGGCCGAGTTGCGTGACGAACGACGTGGTCGCCGCGTCATAGATCTGGGTGCCGATGATGTCGCTGGGCAACAGGTCGGGAGTGCACTGGATACGCCGGAACTGCCCGTCGATCGACTCGGCGATCACGCGCGCGGCGAGCGTCTTCGCGAGTCCCGGCACGCTTTCCAGCAGGATGTGCCCGCCGGTCAGCAGGCCGATGAGCAGCGTCTCCCGGAGGTGTTCCTGGCCGACGACCTTCGCGGAGAACGCCTCGGTCAACGCCGCGACGACGCGTTGGGCCGCGCGGGTGTCCTCGGATTGGCGGGGCGTCGGGGCGGCAGTCATCACGCAGCAAGTACCACGCGGCTGGCGCGGGCAAACCGACGCTCAGCGTCGCTGGGCGCACCGGATCAGAGCTGTGGCACCGCCAACGCGACACTGACCGCGATTGCCCACACCAGCATCGTCAGCCCGGTGTCCTTCAGGACGGGAATCAACTCGCGACCACCCGACCCGGCGCGCACCGGCTTGGCGGCGCGCAGGGCCAGCGGCAGCGCGACGAAGCCGACCGCGCACCACGGCGTCGCCAGCATGAGCAGCAGCGTCAGCGCGAACGCCACCACCAGCAGCACCTGGAACAGCACCCTCGTCTTCGCGTCGCCGAGCCGGACGGCCAGCGTGATCTTGCCGGACTCCTTGTCGGTCGGGATGTCGCGCAGGTTGTTGGCGACCAGCACGGCCGACGACAGGCAGCCGGTCGCGACGGCGAGCGTCACCCCCACCCAGTCGATGCGCCCGGCCTGGGTGAACTGCGTGCCCAGCACGGCGACGAGGCCGAAGAACACGAACACCGCCACCTCGCCGAAGCCCAGGTAGCCGTACGGCTTCGACCCGCCGGTGTAGAGCCATGCTCCGGCGATACATGCCGCGCCGACCGCGATCAGCCATGGCGCGGAGAACCACGCCAGCACGAGGCCCGCGACCGCGCCGACGGCAAGGCTGATCACCGCGGCGGTCAGCACCGCCTTGGGCGCCGCGAGCTTGGAGCCGACCAGCCGAAGTGGTCCGGAGCGCACGTCGTCGGTGCCGCGGATGCCGTCGGAGTAGTCGTTGGCGTAATTGACCCCGATGATCATCCCGACCGCGACGAGCAACGCCAGCAGCGCTTTCCACCACGACGCGGCGCCGAGCCAAGCCGCGGCGCCGGTGCCTGCGATGACGGGCGCGACGGCATTGGGCAGCGTGCGGGGACGCGCTCCCTCGACCCACTGGGCGAAACTGGCCACGACGGCAAGTCTTGCAGGTCGATGCCGTGGCAGACTGAGCGCATGGATGACCGGCTCAGCAAGGCCGAGATCGGCAAGGACGCGGTGCAGGAGATCGTCGGCGCCGGGGCGTCGACGGTCGGCGAGATCACCTCGATCATCACGACCGCGGTCAAGGACGTCGCGAATGCGATCGGCGGCTTCGCCACCGACGTGTTCGAGATCCGCGACGGTGCAAAGCGCGCTGCGGGCGACCCCGACGACTGACCGCCGCACCTGACCGTCAGCGCTCGGGCTCCTGGTCGCGAGTAGCCCCCAATCCCCACACTCGAGTGCGAGTTGTGCTGCGCGAGTAGTTATCCCGTGCGGCGGTGTCGCTGTACACCGTGATCGATCCCCAGTCGATCTCGGGATGGCCGGACAGTCGGCTCGGGATCTCACTCAGTTGATCGAATATCTCGAGCCCTGCGAACGTGCCGCCGACCGACACCTTCCGGTCTTCGGTGAGCCACGGGCGCGGGGATTCGATGACGGTGCGCGGGGTCTGCGCGACGCCCCCGGAAATCGCGGCGATGTCACGAACGCAGGGGAACAGGAACGCCTGCGGCCAGCTCACGAGTACCGGGGCGTGGTCGGCGAGAAACGCGTTGAGCGGGACTATCGCGCGTAGGCGCGGGCCTGTGAAGGCCAGCCAGCCCAGGTCGTCGATGCGGTTGTCCACTGCGCGGATGCGCACCCGATCCGCCCCCTGCGGTATGTCGACGGCGTCGACGCCCACTGTCCGCCATAGTGGATGGGTGGGGTCCTCGTCGGACGCCGGCCGGTCGACCGGTGCGACGGAGCCGAGCAGCGCCACGTCGGTACCGTCGGCGCGGCCGAAGTCCAGGCTCAGTGAGTTGGCGCCCGATGTGCGCCCCGAAACGGACAGCGCCACACCCTCGTCGGACCTCAACGACGGCAGGTCGAACCACAGTGTGGTGATCTCACCGACGGCCTCGGGGCCGTCGTCCCGACTGCCCCACACGTAGGACGAGGTGCCCACGCCCGGGGGATCCGGTGGCGGTGCGCCGGGAAAGTAGCCGCGCATCGCGGTGAAGCCGGACGGGGCGGTGATACCGGACGAGCGCCCACGGGGTTCGGCCGCCCGCAGTACCGCCCCGTCGGGCAACACCTCGATGGCGTCGGCCAGGCCGCACACCCGGGTCGAGGCGATCCTCTGCAGGTTGGTCATGGCCAGCGATCCCTGCGGCTGCCGCAGTGGCGCCGTCGCGAACGTCGCGACGAGCACAGTCAGCGACGTTCCGAACGTCACCAGAGTGACGACGACCGGCGCGAGGGCGGGTACCTGTGTCCACCGTGCTGGACCGACGACGAGCGCCGCGGCAAGCCCACCCGCCGCCAGCACGCCGACCCACAGCAGCGGGTTGTCCAGCGAGACGCCGGCGGGCCGTATCGGGTCGAGCGCCCACGGCAGGTCATAGACCGCAGGCAGCCACCACGCATTCGGACCGGTGAAGGCGAGTGCGGCCGCGGCGGCCAGGAGCAGCGAACCTGCTGCGCCGAGCGCTCCGACACGGAGCCCCGCCGTGACTGAACGACGAGCGACGAGGACGACGGAGGCGGTCAGGAACGAGGCGAACACGCCCGCCAGGGCCCCGAGGTGATAGGACCACTTCGACGGACCCAATGCCAGCAGTGCCAGCGCGACCACGACGACCAGGGCGAGGCGAGTCGCCGCGCCGCCGCCCCGCCATCGGACGCCGAGCGTCGCGGCGATCGGCAGCATTGCGATGGTGAAGAGGACAGGCACCCGCTTGGCGAAGCTTCCCTGCTGCTCGGCATCGAGAAGATGTGCGTACCTCTCGGGCTCGGCGTACCACGGCAGCGTGGGGCCGAAGTGGGCATGCCAGTCGGTGGCGGTCAGCAGGGCGTCCCAGGTCTGGTCGGTGAAGATCACCGAAAGCCCAACGGCGCCAACGCAGCACACCAATGCCATGGTCGCCGCGGGATGCCTGCCGCTGTGAGGTGTGCTGCGCACTGCCGCGACCAGGCGTGGAGCGAACACCAGGATCGGCGCCGCGACGAGGAGCCCGTTCGGGCTGACCGGAATGGTCAGGCCGACGATCAACGCCAGCCAACCCACCCCGGCGGGCCTGCGTGCCCGCCACGCGAGAGCCAGCGCCGCGGTCACACCCAGTGCCACGTAGGACTCGGGCCGGGTGCCGAGGTTGAACGGCAGCCACGCGACCAGCAGGCACAGGGCTGCCACCGCGCGGACGCGAACCGTGGCCGAGTGGATGGGTAGCGCCACCCCGAGGACCCCGCGGCTGACGACGAACCACGTCGCCACCGCCAGCACGGTGCTCGGCGCCCGGAGCCAGATCGGGGCGATGCTGATCTCGGTCAGCGGCGCGAGGATCTGCTGGCTGAATGCGAACGGCACCTCCGCCGCGTCCCACCACCGGTAGTAGTTGCCGGGGCTCCCTGTCGCGACGAAATTGCGAGCGATCGTGGTGGCCCATCCGTCGTCGACGGCGAGCGGGCCGATCACTGCCCACACACCGACGATCGCGACCACGGCCACATCGACCCACCACGCCGCCCGCCAGCGCCATTGCACTCGCTTCCGTCGCACGGGCGGACCGCGGTCGCGGTGCAGCAGCGCGAGCGCGCCCGCGACGGCGATGAGCTGGACGGCGACGAGACCGTACTTGGCGCTCGTCGGTGTGGTGGCGAACGGTCCGGTGACGGCGATCGTCACCGTCAGTCCTGCGGCCTGCGCTGGGTCGAGGCCGGTGCGGAACCCGAACACCTTCGGGATGGGTTCGGACGCGAGCACAAAGGCGCGCCCGTCAGCGCCGAGGACGGACATCCCGCCCGATGTGGACTCGACGACGACCTCGCAGTCCCGCGGGGAGGTCGGGGTCACGAGCTCCACGTCCCGATCGTTCACCCGCACCACAGCGCCGCCCGGTGAAGCCGTCACGATCAGTCCGTCGCCGGTGGTGCCGGTCGCCAGCACTGTGACGGGTTCCGGTTGGGCGGCCGCGGACCGCAATGCCGTGCAGGGAATCGACGCGGTGAAGTGCTTCGGCCGGTACGGCGCGATGAGGACTGAACTCGACTCGGTGGGCTCGCCCGGGGCGGGCCACGTCAGCGTCGTCGTCTCGGCGAAAACGGGCGCAAAGGGCAGCGCGAGGGCGGCCGTCACACCGGCCAGGCCGACGAGGAGGGCGATCAGGTTCTGGTGCTTGGACGTGTGGGGCCGCATGGGGTTCGCTCGCCAGCGTGCCGACAACGGAGCCCGGCTGGTTGCGGCATCGCGGGACGTCACGGCATCGTCATGATCGCGGCGGGGCAGCTATGCACCACAATGGTGTGATGCGTATGAGAGTGACCGAGTGCTAGGCGTCATTGGCGGCAGTGGGTTCTATTCGTTCTTCGGTCCCGACGCGCGTTCGGTCGAGCTCGACACGCCCTATGGATCGCCGAGCGGGGCGATCACCGTCGGTACCGTCGGCGATCACGAGGTCGCGTTCCTGCCGCGGCACGGGGCGAACCACGAATTCTCGCCGCACACCGTCCCGTATCGCGCCAACATGTGGGCGCTGCGCACGCTCGGGGTGCGACGGATCTTCGGGCCGTGCGCTGTCGGCAGCCTCGACCCCGCACTGGGCCCGGGCACGATGGTCGTGCCCGATCAGCTGGTCGACCGGACCCGCAGTCGCGAGGACACGTACTTCGATTCCGGTGGTATCCATGTGAGTTTCGCCGACCCGTACTGCCCGTCGTTGCGCGACGCGGTGACCGGGCTGCCCGGGGTGATCGACGGCGGCGCGATGGTGGTGATCCAGGGGCCCCGGTTTTCGACGCGCGCGGAGAGTCAGTGGTTCGCCGCGCAGGGATTCCGGCTGGTCAACATGACGGGCTACCCGGAGTCGGTGCTCGCGCGCGAGTTGGAAATGTGTTATGCGGCAATTGCTTTGGTGACCGACGTGGATGCCGGTGTCGAGTCCGGCCACGGTGTGAAGGCTGTCGACGTCTTCGCAGAATTCCAGCGGAATCTGGTGCCGTTCAAGCAGCTGGTCCACGACGCCATCGCGAACGTCACCGTCGAGCGCACCTGCACCCACTGTCTGCCACACGAGGGCATGAACCTTCCGATCGAGCTGCCGTGAGGGTATTGCTCACCGGCGCAGCCGGTTTCATCGGCACCCGCATCCGGGCACAACTGACGGACGCGGGCCACGATGTCGTTGCCGTCGACGCGATGCTGGCTGCAGCGCACGGTGAGGACGCGTCAATGCCGGATGACGTCCGTCGGGTCGATGTCCGTGACGGCCCCGCTGTTGCCGATGCGCTCGCCGGGGCCGACGTCGTCTGTCACCAGGCGGCGGTGGTCGGCGCGGGAGTGAACGCCGCCGACGCCCCGTCCTACGGATCGCACAACGATTACGGCACAGCGGTTCTGCTCGCCGAGATGTACGCCGCGGGGTGTCAGCGCCTGGTGTTGGCCTCGTCGATGGTGGTGTACGGGCAGGGCCGCTTCGTATGTCCCGAACACGGTGACATCGACCCACTGCCTCGCACGCGGGCCGACCTGGACGGCGGGGTGTTCGACCACCGCTGCCCGGTCGACGGGAGGCCTGTCGACTGGGCGTTGGTCGGCGAGGACGCCCCGCTTCGGCCGCGAAGTCTCTACGCCGCAAGCAAAGTCGCGCAAGAGCATTACGCGCTGGCCTGGGCGGAATCGACGGGCGGGTCCGTCGTCGCGCTGCGCTACCACAACGTGTACGGACCGGGCATGCCGCGCGACACCCCGTACTCGGGCGTCGCCGCGATTTTCCGGTCCTCGCTCGAAAAGGGAGAAACCCCCAAGGTTTTCGAGGACGGCGGACAGATGCGCGACTTCGTCCACGTGGACGACATCGCCGCGGCGAACGTGGCGTCTACCGAGGCAGGCCTCGACGGATTCCAGGCGTTCAACGTGTGCTCGGGAAAGCCGATCGCGATCCGCGACGTCGCGTCATCGCTGTGCGAGACCCGCGGCGGAGTGGCTCCCGAGGTCACCGGCCAGTACCGCAGCGGCGATGTCCGCCACATCGTCGCCGATCCGCGCCGGGCCGCCGAGGTGCTGGGGTTCACGGCGGCCGTCGACCCGGCGCAGGGAATCCGAGAGTTTGCGACCGCACCTCTTCGAGGGGTCCCGAAGACTTCTTGACACCGGCGCCTGCTCTTCGCGCAAGCGCTCATCGGCCGTCAAGTCATACTGGGCCGATGACGTCCACAGCGCTGTGTGAACAGTTCGGCATCGACTTCCCCCTCTTCGCGTTCAGTCATTGCCGCGACGTGGTCGCGGCAGTGACCAATGCGGGCGGCTTCGGCGTACTCGGCGCGACCGCCTACAGCCCGACGCAGCTCGATCAGGAGCTCGCCTGGATCGACGAGGCCGTCGGCGGCAAACCCTACGGCGTCGACCTGATCGTGCCCGCCAAATTCGAGGGCAAGGGCGAGAAGCTCTCCAGCTCGGACCTGGCATCACGCATCCCGCAGGCGTACCGCGACATCGTCGACGACCTGCTGCGCGCCCACGACATCGAGCCGGAGCCCAACCGCCGGCTCGGCGGATCCTCGCTCTCGGGTGACACCGGCCGCGAACTGCTCGACGTCGCGTTGACGCATCCGGTGAAGTTGATCGCGAATGCCCTTGGCGTGCCGCCGGATTACATGATCGAGGCCGGTAAGAAGCGAGGTATTCCGGTGGCCGCGCTGGTCGGCGCGAAGGAGCATGCCGTCAAGCAGGTCGCCGCGGGCGTCGACGTCATCGTTGCGCAGGGCACCGAGGCCGGCGGGCACTGCGGCGAGGTCAGCACGCTGGTCGTGGTGCCGGAGGTGATCGAGGCTATCGAGCAGACCGGCGCGAAGACACCCGTGCTGGCGGCGGGCGGCATCGTCACCGGACGGCAGATGGCGGGCATGGTCGCGATGGGCGCCGCGGGCGCCTGGACGGGATCGGTGTGGCTGACCACCGAAGAGGCCGAGACCGCGCCGCACACGGTGGCGAAGATGCTGGCCGCGTCGTCGCGTGACACGGTGCGCTCAGCCGGCCGCACGGGTAAGCCGTCGCGGCAGCTGGTGTCGGACTGGACGAAGGCGTGGGCGCCGGCCAAGGACGGTCAGCAGCCGCTCGGTCTGCCGCTGCAGTCGATGCTGTGCGAGCCGGTGATCCGCCGGATCGACGTGCTCGCCTCCCAGGGCCATGAGGGTGCGCAGGCGCTGGCCACGTACTTCGTGGGGCAGGGCGTCGGCCTGATGAACAAGGTGAAGCCGGCTCGCGAGGTCGTCCGCGAGTTCATCGAGGACTACCTCGCCGCGGCGGAACGCCTCGGCAACTCGCTCCCCGGCTGACCGAAAGTCAGTCGCCCGCCAAAGGCAGGCGGACCTCGAAGCGTGCGCCCGTCGGCAGATTGTGTGCCGACAGCGTGCCGCGGTGGGCCTGTACCAGACCGGCAGCAATCGCCAGCCCCAGCCCGGAGCCGCTCGGCAGCGACGAATCCGACCGCGGCACACGGCTGTTCGACCCGCGGTAGGCCACGTCGAACACGCGCGGCAGATCCGCTTCGTCGATACCCACGCCGGTGTCGTCGACGCGCGCCCATGCGCTGTTCTCGTCGGCGCCCAGAGCGAGCTCCACACTGCCTCCCGACGGCGTGTGCGCGATCGCGTTGGCCACCAGATTCGACAGCACCCGCACCAGCGCGCGGTCGCTGCCGACCACCCGCACCGGCTGTTCGGGCAGGTTCGCGGCCAGCCGCACCCCCGCACGTTCGGCCGCGATCCGGTGTGCGGCAAGGACATCGTCGACAACCTCGTCGAGGGCCACTTTGTCGAACGACGGGGTCAGTGCCCCCGCATTGATCTTCGACATCTCGAAGAGGTCGTCGACCATCTCGGAGAGCCGGATCGATTCGTGCTCAATGTGTTTGGCGTGTACCTGGACTTCGTCATCGGGAACGACGCCGTCGGCGATCGCCTCGGAAACGGCTCGGATGCCCGCCAATGGGGTGCGCAGATCGTGGCTGACAAACGCGACGAGTTGTCGTCTCGACTGTTCGGCGGCGCGCTCGGAGTCGCGGATTTCCGCTTCCCAGACCGTGCGTCGTGCTTGATACCGGCCCAGCATGACGGCGGCCGGGATCGTCACGACCGAGACGATCACCAGCACGACGCCGGTCTTCTCGAAGGTCTGCGTGATCATGAAACCGCTCGCGCCGAGCACCCCGGCCAGCGTCGCCAGCACCGGGATCAGCACCAACGCCACCATGCTCACAGCCAACGACCATGACCGAGCCAGCCGTACGACAGCCGCGCCGGCCAGCACCACGGGGACCGAACAGGCCAGCGCCCAGCCGACGATCTCCCAGAAGTCAGTTGTAGGCATCGGCCCGCCCGGACGGTGACCCCTCGGCCGCCCACAGGTAGCCGCGGCCCCACACGGTTTGCACGCGGTGCAGGTCGCCCAGCTTGGAGCGCAGTCGCTTGACGTGCACCGTCACGGTCGACAGATCGCCGAAGTCCCAGTGCCACACCTGCTTGAGCAGGTCCTCGCGGGTGAAGACGGTGTCGGTGTGCGTGAGGAAGAACAGCAGGAGGTCGAACTCCCGGTTGGTCAGGCTGACGGGCCGGCCCGCGACGGTGACGGCCCGCGACGCCGTCGACACGGTGAGATCGCCGGTCCTGATGTCCATCGGCAGCGTGCCGCCGGACGACGGGGAACGTCGCAATACGGACTTGACGCGCAGCGCCAATTCGCGCGGGCTGAACGGTTTGGTCAGGTAGTCGTCTGCGCCTGCTTCCAGGCCTGCGATGCGGTCGTCCTCCTCGCCGAGGGCGGTCAGCAGGATCACCGGCACCGAGTAGTCGCCCCCGTGACGCAGCGTCCGGCACAGCGAGATGCCATCGGGCCCGGGCATCATCACGTCGAGCACGGCGACGTCGACGCGTTGCGAATTCAGCAGACGTAGCGCCTCGGTGCCGTCGTGGGCGGTCGACACCTCGAGCCCGTCGCGTTCCAGGTACCGGCGTACGACGTCGCGTACGACGTCGTCGTCATCGGCGATAAGGACACGGGTCATCACTCCGAGGTTAGCGTGGCAAACCCACTACCAGCGCCGATGTCACCGATTCGTCAGTGTTGCCATACGTCGGGGCAACACCGCTCCCTTAGCGTGTTCGTATGGTCGACGTCACGGTGGTGCTGCCCTGTCTCAACGAGGCCGAGTGTTTGCCGAGCGTGCTTCGCGCAGTTCCGGACGGGTATAGGACCGTCGTGGTGGACAACAACAGCACCGACGGCACCGCGGACGTCGCGCGCCGATTCGGTGCGGCTGTGGTCGCCGAGACGACGCCGGGGTACGGCGCCGCGGTGCACGCCGGCGTGGCTGCGGCGACGACGCCGATCGTGGCGGTTCTGGACGGCGACGGTTCGTTGGACCCGCGGGAGCTTCCCGCTCTGGTCGCAGACGTGGAAGCGGGTGCCGACATGGCGATCGGGCGGCGCAGGCCGGCGCCGGGTCTGAAATGGCCGTGGCATGCGCGACTCGGGACGGCCGCGGTGTGCTGGCGTCTGCGGACCCGCCACGGTCTGCAGGTGCATGACATCGCGCCGATGCGGGTCGCCCGGCGCGATTCGCTGCTGAATCTCGGGGTGGTCGATCGGCGCTCCGGGTATCCGCTGGAACTTCTCGTGCGCGCGGCCGGCGCGGGGTGGTCGGTGACCGAGCGCGACGTGGCCTACGGTCCCCGCACCGGGGGCACGTCGAAGGTCAGCGGTTCGCTGCGCGGCAGCGCGATCGCCGCGTGGGACTTCTGGCGGGTCATCTCGTGACGGCGGTGTGCCTGCTCGTCGTGGCCAAGGCGCCCGTCCCGGGACTGGCGAAAACCCGCCTGGCGGCCACGTTCGGTGACGAGACGGCAGCGGCGATCGCCGCGGCGGCGCTGCTGGACACCCTGGATGCGGTTGCCCAGACCCCGGCGGCGGCGCGCGTCGTAGCGATGACGGGAGACCTCGACGATGCCGCGTCGGGCGACGAGATCCGGTCTCGTCTCGACGGTTTCATCGTCCTCCCGCAGCGAGGTGACGGATTCGCAGATCGGCTCGCGAATGCGCACCTCGATGCTGCGGAGGCAACCGGCGGACTGCCCGTCGTACAGATCGGCATGGACACCCCGCAGGTGAGCCCGACCCTGCTCGGCCGGTGCGCGGAGGCTCTGAACCAGAACGACGCTGCGCTGGGTATGGCCAGTGACGGCGGCTGGTGGGTGCTCGGCGTGCGGGATGCGGCCAACGCCGAATGCCTGCGTGACGTCCCGATGTCGGAATCCGACACGGGCGCTGTAACGCTCGCGGCGTTGCGGCACACCCATATCGGTGTGGCCCTCGTCGACGAACTCACTGACGTGGACACCGTCGATGACATCGGCGCGGTCCGCGCTGCGTGCTCGCCGACGTCACGATTTCGCCGGATCACCGCACCCTTGGAGGACTGATGTTGGGGAAACTGTATGACCGCGCACTCGATGGCGAACGATGTTGGGTGCGCCGGGAGGACGGAAGCGTGACCCGCCTACCCGTGAACAGCTGGCTGGGCGGCGCGGGCGCCGACACCCGGTTCGACGAGGCGCTGATCGACCTGTGCGAAGGGCCGACGATCGACTTGGGTTGCGGCCCTGGACGTCTGGTCGCACACCTGGTGAATCGCGGGGTGCCCGCCCTCGGGGTGGACCTGTCCGAGACCGCCGTGGAGCTGGCCCGAAACAGCGGGGCGCCGGCGCTGCGGCGTGACGTGTTCGCGCCGCTGCCGGGCATGGGTCGCTGGCAGACGGTGCTGCTGGCCGACGGGAATGTGGGTCTCGGCGGTAACCCCGGCAGGATCCTGCAGCGGGCCGCTGAGTTGTTACGCCACGGCGGACGCTGCCTGGCCGAATTCGACGAGGCAACAAGCGGTATCGACGAGGGCTGGGTGCGGCTGGAGTCCTCGAACACGATCGGTCCATGGTTTCGGTGGGCGGTGGTCGGCGTCGATTCGGTGCCGGCGCTGGCCACTCAGGTGGGCCTCAAGGTCGCCGACATACACCGCATCGGCCACCGCGTCGTCGCCAGCCTGGTGGCATGAGCGGCACGTCACCGCGGGGGACGGCGGTGACGGCCCGGGTCGGCATCGCGCTCGGGATCGCGGTCGGGGTGTGCTTCGTCACCGGGCTGCTCAGCCATTTCATCCAGCACCCGCAGCCGTGGTCCTGGTGGCCGACCCGGCCGGTGTGGCTGTACCGGTTCACGCAGGGACTGCATGTCGCCTCGGGCATCGCGGCGATCCCGCTGCTGGTCGTCAAGCTGTGGTCGGTGTGGCCGAAGCTGTTCGAGCGCCCCGTCATCGGCGGACCGGTCCGGGCGCTGGAGCGCGGATCGATCCTGGTGCTGGTGGCCTCGATGCTCTTCCAGCTCAGCACCGGACTGCTCAACATCGCGCAGTGGTATGTGTTCGAGTTCTTCTTCACCACCGCGCATTACGCGATGTCCTATGTCGCGATCGGCGCGGTGATCGTCCACATCGGCGTGAAGTTGCCGGTGATCCGGCGCGCTCTCGGCGAGCCGCTCGACGGCGTGCCTCGTGGTGATCTGCCGAGCGTGTCGCGACGCACCGTGCTGCGGGGCACATGGCTGGCTGCGGCAGTGGCGACCCTCGTCACGGTCGGCCAGACGGTGCCCGCATTGCGCAAGGTGTCGGTGCTGGCGCCGCGTTCCGGTGAAGGGCCCCAAGGTGTTCCGGTGAACCGATCGGCCGTCGCGGCGGGGGTTCTGCAGTCCTCGCGGTCACCCGACTACCGTCTGACGGTCGTCAACGGAGACCGCACCAAGGTCTTCACCATCGACGAGCTCAATGCCATGACGCAGACCACCCATCGACTCCCCATCGCGTGCGTCGAAGGTTGGAGCGCGGACGCCGAGTGGACCGGTGTGGTACTGGCCGAACTGGTGGCTGCGGTGGGGGCGTCGCCGGATTCCGACGTCCGGATGATCTCGCTGGAACCGCCCGGCCCCTATTCGCGCACCGTGCTGCCCGCGCGCCACGCCCGTGACGATAAGACGCTGATCGCACTGAAGATCAACGGCGAGACGCTGAACCTCGACCACGGCTACCCGTGCCGGCTGATCGCACCGACGAGACCTGGTGTGCTGCAGACGAAGTGGCTGACACGCATCGAGGTGGTGGCATGACCGCCGTGCGAGTCGTGCTGGTGCTGGCCGGTGTGGCACTGGGTCTCTACGGCGCGGTGCTGCTGTGGGACAACCCGTCTCTGATCCGGATCATCATGTGGGCGGTTCTCGCTGCCGTCATCCATGACTTCGTGTTCGCGCCGTTGTGTGCCGCGGCCGGCCTCGCGGGACGTTCCTTGCTTCCGGTGCGGTGGCGGTCCCCGGTCGCGGTGGCCGCACTGTGCAGCGTCGTGCTGGCCCTGCTCGCGGTGCCGGTGTACACCAAACCCGGAGCGCACCTGGACAATCCGTCGGCCCTGGATCGCAATTATGCGCTGGGGTTGTGGATCGCGGTCGCCGTGGTCTGGGCCTGCGTGCCGCTCTATTACGCCCTCGCGCGGTGGCTACCAGTTCGTCAGAATGACATGGTTGATGGTGAGCGCTCCGATGACGTTGAGCGCCAGCCACCATCGCAGTGATCGCCACGGCAGCAGCGCGGTCGCCGCGACAAGCCACACCGTGAACGGCAGCCAGATCCGTTCGGTCTCGGCCTTGCTCAGCCGCGACAGGTCGGCGCACACGATCGACAGCAGTGCGCCGAATACCAGCAGATGCAGGCCGGAGCGCCGCTTGATCGCCGCAACATCGAATGCGCGACCGAGCGCGGCGACGCTGCCCAGCCCGATGGAGCACACGGTCGCCGCGAAGTTGGCCCAACCCCAGTATTCGAACGGGCGCTCAAGGGCGATGCCCTGCCAGTAGCGCTCCTGCACCAGGTGGTAGCCGTCCAGCCACCAGAACCCGGCTGCATAGAACACCGCGGCGACGGCCAGGGCCGCGACCGCGGCCGGGACGAACGCCCGCAGCGCGGCCCGCCACGACGACGCGCCGAGCAGCACCGTCACGGCGGGCAGCGCCATCAGCCCCATGCCGTAGTTGCAGAAGATGCCCCACCCCAGCAGCAGCCCCGCACCCGCAGCGGCCACGAGCGGCAGCCGGGTGCGCCCGGTGACAGCCAGCGCCAGCAGCGTGATGCCCCAGGCCGCGACGCCCGCGAAGTAGCCGTCGGCGGACACCGCGATCCAGATGGCGGTCGGCGCGACAGCGGCGAACACGGCGGCACGCCGGGCGGCGTCCTCGTCGGCCAGCGCGCGCACCGTGACGACGATCGCGGCGGCGATGGACGAACCGGCCAGCAGGCACAACAGCCCGGCCCACGCGCCGCCGCTCAGTCCGATGCGGTCGAGCCAGACGAACGTCAGCAGCGCCCCCGGCGGATGTCCGGACACGTGTGTGATCCACGAGTCCGGCTGGAAGTCGAGGATGCGCGAGGCGAACGTGCGCAGCATCTCGGGGATGTCGGTGACGCTCGGCACCTCGCGCAGATACTCGTGCTTCGCGACCAGGCGGCCCGCGAAGCCACGCTGCCAGCCGTCGATCATCGCGAGGCTGAACGCCCACGTGCACGACACCGCCCACGCCGTCCAGGGCAGCCAGCGCCACGGCAGCCGCCGTGCCAGCGTCGGGCCCCACAACACCGCCGCGACGGCGATCAGCACGGCGGGGACCGTGCCCGGTCCGACGTGCGCGTTCCACCATCCGAAGATCGGTGAGGTGGCGGCGAAGTCCCGGAACCGCGCGGCGTCCGCGTTCAGCAACGGCGTGACGGTCTCGAGGTGCAGGTGCGGCACGACGAACGCGACGGCGACCAGGACGGCACCGATCGCAACCGCACCCGCCTCTTTACGCATCCCCCGATTCTGCGCGAGCGCGCGTGTCTGCACGCCGACACTCCGTGTCAGGGCGTGCAGTACCGCGCGCTCACCGGCCGTGAGCTGCGGGAAAGTGCTCGGTGCCGTCAGACAGTCGTAAGGATCAGTAGAGGATCTTGCGCATGTTTTCTTCGTCGAGGTGGCGGCGCAACTCCTCGATGTCGGCGTCGGAATCCATCATCTTCACCAGCTGCGCCACGCTCGGCACCGCGGTCGGATCCCACGCCTCCGGCTTCCACGCGTCCGAGCGCAGGAATGCTTTCGCGCAGTGGAAGAACACCTCTTCGATCGCGATCTCCAACGCCAGGATCGGACGCTTGCCCTGAACGATCATCGCGTCGAAGTAGTCGGCGTCGGCCATGATCCGGGCACTGCCGTTGATGCGCAGCGTGTCACCGCGGCCGGGGATGACGAACAGCGTGCCGACTCGCGGGCGTTCCAGCACATTGAGGTATCCGTCGACGCGCTTGTTGCCGGGCCGCTCGGGAATCGCGATGGTCGCGGAGTCGATGATGTGCACGAATCCCGGCGGATCGCCCTTGGGGGAGACGTCCACGCGACCGTCGGCGTCCATCGTCGCGACGAAGCCCAGCGGCGCGTGGGACAACCAGAGCTGCTCGATCGGCGACAGGTGGTCACGCACCTTGTTGGCGACAGCGGCGTTCGGATGTCCGACGATCGCGCGGAGTTCGTCGACGGAGGTCACTTCACGGCTCATGGCTCCATCATGCGCGCCGGCCGGCCGGCCGAGGGTGCCACCTCAGTCGCTGAACAGTCGCACCAGCTCGCGGCGGTCCACCTTGCCGATGCCGCGGCGGGGGAGTTCGCCGACGATGTGCAGTTCGCGCGGAGCAGCCGTCGACGGCAGCGTCTCGACCACGTGGGAACGCAACTCGGGCAACGTCACCGACCAACCTGGGGCGACGACGACCGCGGCGACCACCCGTTGGCCCAGCCTCTCGTCGGCGAGTCCGAACACCGCGCAGTCGGCGACGGCGGGATGGGTGGCCAGCGCGGTCTCCACCAACCCCGGCATGACCGTCAGGCCGCCGGTGCTGATCGCATCATCGACCCTCCCGAGCACCCGCAGCACTCCTGACTCATCAACCACGCCAACGTCGTCGGTGCGAAACCATCCGGGCTCGTCGAACGGGTCCGGCGTCACCGGGTTGCGGTATCCGGAGGCGACTGTCGGGCCACCCAGCGAAATCCTTGCGTCCTCGATGCGGATCGAGACACCGGTCAGCGGCACGCCGTCGTAGACGCAGCCGCCGGCGGTCTCGCTCATCCCGTAGGTGCGGACAGCCGAAATGCCTGCCGCCGAGGCCTTTTCGGCCACTCCCGCGGGCATGGGTCCGCCGCCGATCAGCACGGCGTCCAGACTGGCCAGGGCTGCGGCGGCTCGAGGGTCCTGTAATGCCTTGTCCAACTGGGTCGCAACGAGCGACGTATAGCGTCGCCCGGGCGGCATCGACTCGATCGCCGACAACAGCGTCGCGGGGTCGAACGAGGCTGGGACGGCCACGGGACGCGTGCCTGCGACGACGCTGCGCACGAGCACCTGGAACCCGGCGACGTGGTAGGCGGGCAGCGCGAGTAGCCAGTGGCCCGGGCCGCCGAGCCGTTCGTGGGTCGCCTCGGCGCTGGCGAGCAGGGCGGACCCTGTCAGCATGGCGCCCTTGGGCGTTCCCGTCGTCCCGGAGGTCGACAGCACGGCGTTCACGGAGTCGTCGATGTCGTGGCCTGCGCGCAAAGCCGTTGTCAGCGTGGCGGTCTGGTCGGGGTCGTCGGCGGGCACCGGAAGAACGCTCGCGCGACCGGCGAGGACGTCGTCGACGATGGACAGCCCCGTCAGGGCGGCATCGCCGGTGCCGAACCCGACGGCGCGCAGGATGGCTATCGGTCTTCCTCCGCCTCGTCGCGGGGATCGTCGAGCGGCCAGCCCCGTGCCGCCAGTCGCGCCCGAACTCGCTCGACGTCGTCGGGGGTCGGGAGCTCGTCGGTGATCTGGGTGATCAGCACGCCGATGTCGACGCGGTCGATCTCGGCGACGTCGTCGAGCTCGGCACGGACGACCAGTTCCGCGACCACCGCTCTCACCTCGTCGTCGGTGAGCCGGCGACGCAAGAGCGCCAACAGCGGCACGCGATCGGGGCCGGGCACACCCTCGGGGTATCCGGCGACGATCCAGGCCACGATCCTGGCGAGAAAATTGGTCACGAACTCACTTCCCACAGAGGCAACGAGTGCCCTCGGCACCTCGATATTAGACGCGCGGTTCGCTGGGAGAATGCTGTGAGCCAGGGCCGGAAAACGTAGGGCTCCCTGAAGATGAACATCAGATGAACAACTACTCCTGACTAGGAGAAACAGCACGTCGCAGCCCTGACTCGCCTGGACGGAAATTCGTCAAAATTCTTAGCCAGCAAGCAGAATCAACGCCATGAGTACTGAGTTGATCATCCTGGTGCTGTTGATCGTCACAGCACTGGCTTTCGACTTCACCAACGGGTTCCACGACACCGGGAACGCGATGGCGACGTCGATCGCGACCGGTGCTCTGAAGCCGAAGACGGCGGTGATCCTCGCGGGCGTGCTGAACCTTGTCGGCGCCTTCCTCTCCGTCGAGGTGGCGGTGACGGTGACGACGTCGGTTCTGAAGATCCAGGACGGCAAGACCGGCGAACTGATTCCGTCGATCGATCCTTCGACGGGGTTGACGATCATCTTCGCGGGTCTGATCGGCGGCATCCTGTGGAACCTGCTCACGTGGCTGTTCGGCATCCCGTCCAGCTCCTCGCACGCGCTGTTCGGCGGGCTGATCGGAGCGGGCCTCGCCGCGATCGGCCTCAGCGGGGTCAACTGGTCCGGTGTCACCCAGAAGGTGCTGATCCCCGCCGTCGCCGCCCCTCTCATCGCCTGCCTGGTCGCCGCATGTGGCACGTGGCTGGTCTACAAGATCACCCAGAACGTGAACAAGAAGCGCCGCGAGGCCGGCTTCCGCTGGGGCCAGATCGCCACGGCATCGCTGGTCGCACTGTCGCACGGCACCAACGACGCGCAGAAGACCATGGGTGTCATCGCCCTCGCGCTCATCACCACGGGCCACCTCACCGGGGACGTGAAGGAGCAGGGTTTGCCGTTCTGGATCATCGCCTCCTGTGCCCTGGCGATCGGCCTGGGTACCTACCTCGGCGGCTGGCGCGTGATACGCACTCTCGGTAAGGGTCTCGTCGAGATCGAGTCGCCGCAGGGTCTGGCGGCCGAAGCATCGTCTGCGGCGATCATCCTGAGTTCCAGTGCGGCCGGCATGGCGCTGTCCACCACTCACGTCGCCACCGGCTCGATTCTCGGCAGCGGCGTCGGCAAGCCGGGCGCCGAAGTCCGATGGGCGGTCGCGGGCCGCATGGCCGTGGCGTGGCTCATCACGCTGCCTGCCGCGGGAATCGTTGGCGCGCTGTCCTTCTGGCTGTCCTACGGAGTCGAGTCACTGACAGGTTCCGACCTGGCCGGTGACGGTCTGATCTTCCTGCTGCTGTGCGCGCTGTCCTTCTACATGTGGTGGCGGGCCCAGCAGCAGAAGGTCGACCATAACAACGTCAACGCCGACTGGGACGCCTCGACGAACTCGGTCGTCCCCGCGGAGGTTCGCGACGCCGCCACCGATCCCAAGCCCGCCGCGACGGTCTGACCGGCAACCGCAAAGGAATTCAGATGACGTACTTCGAGAGCATCTTCAAGGTGCTGGGTGTGGGGCTGCTTCTGGGCGCGGGGCTGCCCGCGGTGTTCGCCCTCGGTTTGGTTGCCTACTCGCGGGGCGCGGGCAGTGACGGCACCGACGGCGCCGCGGTCGTAGCCCCGAATCCCGCCGTGAAGTTCCTCGGTGTGGCGATGTTCGTGTTCGTCGGCTGGGTGATTCTGACCGCCGTCCTGTGGATCACGCGCACGACGCTCTTCCATCACACCGGTATCGACCTGTTCCCGTTCCTGCCCAAGAAGTGAGCTGACACAGATATGACTCAGAGCGCTTTCGACAACGTCCTGTCCTGGTTGCACTCCGGCTACCCGCAGGGCGTTCCGCAGAAGGACTATTTCCCGCTTCTGGCCCTGTTGAGCCGGACGCTGACCGAGGACGAGGTCGTCAAGGTCGCGCAGACGGTGTTGAGGAGCAACGACTCCGACACTGTGACGCCGGAGGAGATCCGCGCCGCGATCCACATGGTCACCGACAAGGAACCGAATCCCGAAGAGATGCACCAGGTTGCGGCCCGGCTCGCCTCTGTCGGCTGGCCGCTGGCCGCGCCTGCCAGTTAGCGGGAGTCCCGCCGCAGCGGGTGATCGTCGGGCACCTCCACGAAGATCAGCGTGACGCCGTCGGGATCGGCGACGTGCATCTCGTGCAGACCCCACGGTTCGCGCCGGGCCTCACGAGCGATGTCGATGCCGCGGTCACGCAACTCTTTCTGCGCGGCGGAAAGGTCGCGCACCTGCAACCACAGCGCACCCGGGAACGGTGGCGCGGCATCGGACGGCCCGCCGTGTCCGGCGATCTCGATCAGCGACTGTCCGGCATAGAACACCGTGCCGCCGGAGTACTCCCTGGCGATGGCCAGCCCGACGCCATCGCGGTAGAACGTCACTGACTGCGCATAGTCTTTCGGACGGAACAACACCCGGCTGGCCAGGATCTCCATGGGTGTTTGTCTACCACGGTTGTCAGCCGATGTGACGGTCCTTGCCGGTCCAGTACGTTTCGCGCAGTGCGCGTTTGAGGATCTTGCCGCTGGGGTTACGCGGCAGGGCGTCGACGAAGTCGACGGATTTGGGCAATTTGAACCCACCGAGGCGGTCCCGGGCGAACCCGATGAGATCCGACTCGGTGACCGGGGACCCGGCGACGACGATCGCCTTGACCGCCTCGCCCCACCGGTCGTCAGGCACTCCGATGACGGCGACGTCGGCGACGGCCGGATGGGTCATCAGGACGTTCTCGACTTCGGCGGGGTACACGTTCTCTCCGCCGGACACGATCATGTCCTTGAGGCGGTCGTGCAGGTAGAGGTAGCCCTCGGCGTCGACGTAGCCGGCGTCCCCGGTTTTGAGCCAGCCGTCGTCCGTCAGGGTCTCGGCGGTGGCGTCGGGGTTGTTCCAGTAGCCGAGCATGTTCTGATCGGACCGGGTCCAGACTTCGCCGACGGTACCCGGCGGGGCGTCGGCGCCCGCTGGGTCGGCTGGATCGACGATGCGGATCCGCACCCACGGATAGGGCCGCCCGCAGGAGCGAAGCAGTTGCGGCACATGGTCTTTGCCGTCGAGCTGGGTGATCGATCCGGTCGTCTCGGTCATGCCGTAGACCTGGGCGAAGATGCCGCCGAACCGCTCGATGCCGCGGACCAGGACGTCGTCGCTGATCGGCGATGCCCCGTAGACGACGACCCTCAGTGGCGAGAGGTCTGCGTCCGCGAGTTCTGGTGTGTCGAGCAGGAATTGGATGACTGCGGGCACGAGAAGCATATTCGTGATGCCGTGGCGGACGATGGCGTCGAGGATCGCGACGGGATCGACGTCGCGCAGCAACACCGTCGTCGCCCCCTCCCACAGGCCGGCCAGCGCCCAGCCGGACCCGGCCATGTGGAACAGCGGCATCACGGCGAGGCTGACCGAGGCGGTGTCGAACTTCCACGGGCCGGACACACCGCCGGTCTTGCAGGCGTAGTTCGTGTTGGTGAGCATCACCCCTTTGGGGTGGCCGGTGGTGCCCGAGGTGTACATCAGGAACACCAGATCGTCTGGCCCGGTGACGATTCCGGGGTCGACGGGTGGGTGCGTGCTGATCCAGTCCTCGAAGCTCGGCCAGCGGCTGTGCTGCCCGATGACCACGATCTCGGCGTCGATGTCGTCTTCGACAGCCTCGAGGTGCCCGGCGAATTCGTCGCCCACCACCACGAGCGTGGCGCCGGAATCAGCGATCACGTGCCGCATCTCGGGCGCGGCGAGCCGCCAGTTCACCGGCACGCCCACCGCACCG
Source organism: Mycobacterium sp. 236(2023) (assembly GCF_029623955.1). Lineage (GTDB taxonomy): Bacteria > Actinomycetota > Actinomycetes > Mycobacteriales > Mycobacteriaceae > Mycobacterium. The sequence goes on from NZ_JARSBP010000002.1 coordinate 115,204, forward strand.
AGTTTCGCCAAACCTAAAGCCACATCGAAGAATTCGATGCCGTTGCGCTCGACGAACGCCACCCGGTCCCCGAATCTGACACCGGCGGCCGCGAACGCCTGCGCTGCCCGGCTGGATCGCTCGTCGAGCTCGGCGTAGGTGACGGTGCGGTCACCGGCGATCAACGCGGTTGCGCCGGGCCGCTGCCTGCCGTGGGTGCGGACGATGTCGGCGAGGTTACCGAACATGGCTTAGGAGTCCTTGGGCTGCATCCGCTGGCGTTTCATGATCAGGTCCACCGCGGCGGGGGCGATGCTGTTGACCGCGTGGGCGGTGACGGCGATGCGCGGAGCGATGCTGACCGGGCGGTGCCGTGCGGCGGTGATGATCCAGCCCGCCGCCTCGTCAGCTGACACTCCGGGCAGGCCGTCATACGCGCGGGTCGGCGCGATCATCGGAGTTTTCACCAACGGGTAGAACAGCGTCGTCGAGTTCACTCCCCGATCGGCCCACTCGGTTTCGGCGATGCGGCTGATCGAGGACAGCGCAGCCTTCGACGCGTTGTACACGCCGAACAGCGGCGGGCTTTCGGTTTTCACGCCCCATGTGGACACGTTGATGATGTGCCCGTCGCCGCGGTCGAGCATGCCGGGGGCGAACCCGCGGATCAGCCGCAGCGGACCGTAGTAGTTGAGGACCATCGTGCGTTCGACGTCGTGCCAGCGTTCGAGGGATTCTTCGAGTGGCCGTCGGATCGAGCGTCCGGCGTTGTTGATGAGGATGTCGATGCCGCCGAACTCCTCGTTGACGGCCGCGACGAGCTCGTCGATCGCGTCGAGGTCGGACAGGTCGCGCGCGTAGGCGCGGGCCTGCCCGCCGGCGTCGGTGATACGGGCGACGAGCTCGTCGAGCAGTTCCTGACGGCGTGCGACGACCACCACCGTGGCGCCGCGGCGGGCCAGCTTTTCGGCGGCGGCCTCACCGATTCCCGACGATGCCCCGGTGAGCAGGACCCGCTTGCCCTTGAGCTCGAAGGTCTCGCGGTTGGGGCGGTTGATCAGCGACGGGAGGATCGGCGGTCGCATGCTGGTCAGCACGACCTGTTCGGCCAGCCGCCGCAGCGGGTTCCTGCTACTCACGAGTGGCGTCCTTTCGTGATTTCGGCGTAGTTGGTCACGCTGACGTTGACCAACTACGCCGAAATCCCTAGAAATAGCGGGGGAATGGCGACCAGTCCGGGTCGCGCTTCTCCAGGAACGCGTCGCGGCCCTCGACGGCCTCGTCGGTCATGTAGGCCAGCCGGGTCGCCTCGCCGGCGAACAGCTGCTGGCCCACCAACCCGTCCTCGGGCAGGTTGAACGCGTACTTGAGCATACGGATGGCCTGCGGAGACTTGCCGTTGATCTCCGAAGCCCATTGCAGCGCAACGGTTTCCAGGTCATCGTGGTCGACGACTTCGTTGACCGCGCCCATCGCGTGCATCTGCTCGGCGGTGTAGGGACGGCCGAGGAAAAAGATCTCGCGGGCGAATTTCTGCCCGGTCTGGCTGGCCAGATACGCCGATCCGTATCCGGCGTCGAACGAGCCGACGTCCGCGTCGGTCTGCTTGAAGCGGGCGTGCTCGCGCGAAGCCAGCGTCAGGTCGCACACCACGTGCAGCGAGTGCCCGCCGCCGGCGGCCCAGCCGTTGACCAGGCAGATGACGGGCTTGGGCATGAAGCGGATCAGCCGCTGAACCTCAAGGATGTGCAGCCGCCCGGCTCGGGCGGGGTCGACGCTCTCTGCGGTCTCGCCGGACGCGTACTGGTAGCCGCTGCGGCCGCGGATCCGCTGGTCGCCACCGGAGCAGAACGCCCAGCCGCCGTCCTTGGGCGACGGGCCGTTGCCCGTCAGCAGCACGACGCCGACGTCCGACGACATCCGCGCGTGGTCGAGCGCGCGGTAGAGCTCGTCCACGGTGTGCGGCCGGAACGCGTTGCGCACCTCGGGCCGGTCGAACGCGACGCGGACGGTCGCCTGTTCGATGTGGCGGTGGTAGGTGATGTCGGTCAGGTCGTCGAAGCCGCGTACCGGCTCCCAGAGGCTCGCGTCGAACGGGTTGCTCACAGGCTCAGACACTATCGAAGCGGAACACCGGGCAGCGCCCGGCCAGCACCTCGAACTCGTCGGGGTTCGGTCCGGTCACCAGACCCGCGTTCTTCATGAATCCCACACCTGTCGGCACCAGCACCGGGAATTGCCGCAGCAGCGGGCGGGCCTCCTCGACAGGCAGCTCCACCATCCGGACGCTTTCCCGGGTCTTGCCGCGCACCAGCACGGCCTCGGGGTTGGCCTGCGCATTGCGCACCCAGTCCGAACCCGGCAGCCCACCTACGACATACCGTTTGCCGCCGACCTCGAACGGGGTGATCGGCGTCGACCGCGGCCGGCCGGACTTGCGCCCCGTCACGGTCAGCACCACGGGCCCCTCTTTGAGCAGGCCGGTCTTGTTGACCGCGATCATCGCCTTGTTCACATATTTGAGCCACCACGGCGGCCGGATGCGCTCGGAACCCATGCCCCGAAGCTACAGCGGGATGCCGTGCGATCGCAGTGCCGAAATCAGCCCGTCCTTGCGTTCTGACGTGGGCAGCGGATCGACGAGCGTGAACGCGCAACCCACCGCGCGCGCACCGCCGTCGGTCTCGTCGCTGTCGCCGACCATCAGGGCGCGGTCGGCGGCCACACCCAGCCTGTCCAGCGCCGTCCGGAAGATCGCCGGGTCGGGCTTCACCGCGCCGACCTCGAACGACAGCACGAACTCGTCGACCGTTCCTGCCGGGCCGAGCCTGCCGAAGGCGGGGCGGAGATCGAAGGCGATGTTGGACACGACGGCCGTCTTGATGCCGCGCTCCCTCAGCCCGGCGAGCACCGTCGCGGTGTCGGGGTACGGCGTCCAGGAGTCGGGGTCGATGGCTTTGCCGTACAGCGACTCGGTGTGCGGATGGGCCAGGCCCGCCACCCGCAGCGCGTGCAGATAGGCCTCGCGGTGCAGATGGGGGGCGAGGTCGCGTTTGGCCCAGGCGTCCATGGCCTCCGGCGTCATGGACACCGAAGGTCCGGTCGGCGCGGTCAGATGGTGCATCAGCTCCGCCTGCACCTGCGCGTCGAGTTCTCGGTCGGCGGTGTCGAGTTCCATCCCGTCGAACCAGCTCTCGTCGCCTTCGAGGCGGAAGAGGGTGCCGGAGAAGTCGAAAAGGACAGCGTCGAGGTCACTCACTCGGACCATCCTGCCAGGTGTGAAACGACCCATTTGCGGCTAACTAACGGCCATGAGCGACACGGCGCAGACGGTCGTGGTGGTGCCCGCGCACAACGAGCGTGAGCATCTGCCGCAATGTCTGCGTGCGCTGACGACGGCCGCGTTGTGCGTGCCCGACCCGGTCTCGATTGTCGTGGTCCTGGATTCCTGTGACGACGGCAGCGAGGCGCTGGCGGGCGACTTCGGGCCCGACGTGCATTTCGTCTCCGTCGACGCGGGCAATGTGGGCGCGGCGCGGGCGGCCGGGTTCGAGTACGCGCGTTCGTTGTGCAGTAAGCGTGAGACCGACGCGACCTGGTACGCCACCACCGATGCCGACAGCGTCGTGGATGCCGACTGGCTGGTGCGGATGACCGACACGCAGGCGGACATGGTGCTCGGCGTCGTGCGCGTGTCGACGTGGCGCAACTTCCCCCCGGAGGTGGCGCGGCGGTACCTGCAGTTGTACCGGTCACGGCGCGGTGGTGGCGGCCACCGCCACGTGCACGGCGCGAACATGGGTTTCCGGGCCGATGCGTATTGGCGGGTCGGCGGCTTCCGCGCGTTGCGTACCGGTGAGGACGTCGAATTGGTGAAGCGATTCGAGAAAGCCGGGCTGTTCATCGACCGCAAAGCCGACCTCTCGGTGGCGACGTCGGATCGCCGTGACGGCCGCGCGCCCGGCGGCTTCGCCCAGCACCTGCGCAAGCTGGCTCGCCCGAAGGCCGAGACATGAGTGCGGCACTGGTCCGAAACTGGCTGGCGTCAGGGCAATTGGATCTGCCACTTCCCGGTCACGGGCAGACCGCGCAGCGTTGGCGACGGCTCGCCGACCTCACCGAGGCCGATGTCACCGCGGGCCGGCTGGCCGAAGCTCATGCCGACGCCGTTGCCATACTGGCCGAAATCGGAGGTCCCACAGCGAAGTCGGGCCAGTGGTGGGGGGTGTGGGCCGCGGAATCCGGTGAGGCGGTGGTGACCGCCCGCGACGTCGACGGCCGGATGCTGCTCGACGGCACAAAGGTGTGGTGCTCCGGAGCCGGCCTGTGCTCGCACGCGCTGGTCACGGCGCGGCTTGAGACAGGCGAGCGGGGTTTGTTCGCCGTCGACCTCAAATCCCACGGTGTGCGTCCATTACCCAGCCGTTGGCGGCATGCGGGGATGGCAGAATCCGACACGCGCTCTGTGCAATTCACCGCGACACCGGCGGTTCCGGTGGGCGAACCCGGCGAATATCTGACCAGACCGGGGTTTTGGCACGGCGCCGTCGGGGTGGCAGCCTGCTGGCTGGGCGGCGCCCGCGCAGTCGCCTCCCCGCTGTACGAGCGGGAGAGATCGGGCAAGGCCGACCCGCATACGTCGGCTCATCTGGGTGCGGTCGATGCGGCGCTCGCCGCCGCCGAGGCGACGGTGGTGGCGACGGCGGCCGCGGTCGACGATGATCCGCAAAATCGTCACGGCCGTGCGGAATTGCTGGCGAGGCGCACCCGCGCGGTGGTCGAGACCGCTGTCGAGGAAGCGCTCACCAGAACGGGCCGTGCGCTCGGCCCGACGCTGCTGTCCCTGGATGCCCTGCACACCCGGCACGTGGCCGATCTGACGATCTACGTCAGGCAAAGCCACGCCGAGCGCGACCTCGAACGCCTCGGCGAGCTGGCGGCGGGTGCGACGTGACGGCCGCGCAGATGAGCAACTCATCGCGGATGGCGGACAATCCACTGGCCGGGGGCGGTACCCCAGAACATGTATGGACCGCTGCGGGACTGCGGTTTCCCGACATCGATCTGGCGAAATGTCCCGAGATTGTCGTGGTCGGTGCGCATCCCGATGACGAGACGGTGGGGTTCGGTGCGACGGCAGCGCAGCTGGCCGCAGCGGGCGTGGGTGTGCAGATCGTGTCCGCCAGCGACGGCGGGGCAGCTTTCCCGGATGCGTCTCTGCTGCAACGTTATAGCCTGGAGAAGGTGCGCCGCAGGGAACTGTGTGAAGCTGCGGGCGTGCTGGGGCTTCCGCCGCCGATTTCCCTGGGGCTTCCTGACGGTGACATCGCGGGGCACGAACAACGGCTGACCGACCTGCTCATCGAGATCCTGGTCACCCGTCCGGCGGGCACGTGGTGCGCGGCGACCTGGCGTGGTGATGGACACCCCGATCACGAGGCCGTCGGGCGAGCGGCCGCTGTGGCGGCGGCGCTTACCGGCGCCGTATTGGTCGAGTATCCGGTCTGGATGTGGCACTGGGCTCAGCCCGGAGACGCCGCGGTGCCGTGGGAGCGGGCTCACGCCGTACCGTCGACGCCGGAGGCGATCGACCTCAAGCTGAAGGCGGCGAAGAGGTTTCGCAGCCAGTTCGAGTCTCGGGACGGGGAGCAACCGGTGCTGCCGGACTACTTTCTGCCGCGCCTGATCGCTGTCGGCGAGGTGGTCTTCCGCTGACCTCCCGGATGCCCGACGACTACTTCGACCGCATGTACGCGCAAGCGGAGGACCCCTGGCAGCTCGGGTCCCGCTGGTACGAACAGCGCAAGTATGCAATCACCTTGTCGCTGTTGCCGTTTGCGCGCTATCGGCTCGCCTTCGAGCCGGGCTGCTCGATCGGCGTGTTGACCCAGAAGCTCACGGCTCGCTGCGACCACGTCGTCAGTACCGACGTCAGCGTCGCGGCGCTGGACGCCACGCATCGTCGGCTGTCGGCGAGTGGTCTTCGTCAGAATGCGACACTGCTGCGTGGTTCCCTCGATCAGCCTTGGCCCGCAGGACCTTTCGATCTGGTGGTGTTGTCCGAGGTCGGCTACTATCTGCAGCCCGCCACGCTGCGGGCAGTGCTGGACCGTGAAGTGCCACGCCTGGCGACATCGGCCACGGTGATCGCCGCGCACTGGCGTCACGACGTCGACGACTACCCGATGAACGGTGACCACGTGAACGACATCGTCGGCGCCACCGAGGGGTTGCACCATCTCGGAGGCTACCGCGACGCCGATGTCGTCATCGACGTGTTCGACACCGCGGGCGGCGCCTCGGTGGGAGCCCGCACCGGCGTCCCCGGCGCCTGAAGCTCGAGCGTCAAAGCTGCCGCGCGGCAGCAGCTTTGTCGCGCAGTACTTCTCGCTCGCGCTCGTTTTCTGCCATGCCGGCGGCACGGTCGAACTCGGCAGCCGCTTCGTCGGCGCGGCCGATCCGGGACAGCAGCTCACCCCTGACGCTGGGCAGCAGATGGGAACCGTCAAGGCCCTCGATCGCATCGACGAGAGCCAGCGCACTCGACGGTCCGTCGGCCATCGCGACGGCGATCGCACGGTTGAGTTCCACGACGGGCGACGGCGTGAGCTGCAGCAGCGCGTCGTACAGCGCGACGATGCGGGCCCAGTCGGTGTCGTCGGCCGTGGGGGCGACGGCGTGGCATTCGGCCAGGGCGGCCTGCAGTGAATACGGGCCCCAGCCGATTCCTCTGCGCTGCAACGTATCCGACGCGCGCTGCAGGGCAGCGACACCGCGCTGGATCTGGGCCCGGTCCCATCGGGCGCGATTCTGATCTTCGAGAAGTATGGGCCTTCCGTCGCGGTCCGTGCGTGCCCGCAGACGCGACGACTGGAACTCCATCAGCGCGACGAGCCCGTGCACCTCGGCCTCGTCGGGTGCCAGCGCTGCCAGCACCCGCCCCAGACGCAGTGCCTCGCTGCACAGTTCGTCGCGGATCCACTCCTGGCCCGAAGACGCGGAATACCCTTCGTTGAACACCAGATAGATGACACTGAGCACCGCGGACAGCCGTGCCGGGAAGTCGGAGAGGTCCGGGACCTCGAACGGCACGCCGGTCAGCGTCTTCTTGGCACGCACGATGCGCTGGGCGACAGTCGCTTTCGGTACCAGGAACGCCTTGGCGATTTCCTCGGTGGTCAAGCCACCGACGACGCGCAACGTCAGCGCGATCTGGTTCTCCCTCGACAGCGTCGGGTGCGCCGACATGAAGATCAGCCGCAGCACGTCGTCGTCGATGCGGTCGGGGTCCCACGCGTCGTCGACGCGGTTTTCCAGGTCGCGGGCCAGCACCGCGTATTTGGCGTCGAGGTTGTCCTGGCGCCGCCACTGATCGATCGCCTTGCGTTTGGCCACCGTGGTCAGCCACGCGCCGGGATTGCGGGGGACACCGGCCGACGGCCACTGCGTCAGAGCGTCGATCAGCGCTTCCTGGGCCAGGTCCTCGGCGAGACCGACATCGCCGACGGTTCGGGTCAGCGTGGCGACGATCTTCGCAGCCTCCATCCGCCAGACCGCGTCGACGGTCGCTTGCAGGTCGGAGGACGACACGACCTAAACGTAGCGCGCGCGCCCAGCCATCGCGCCGGCGACGATCTGCACGGCATACACGACGAGGAACATCGCCCACGGCACGGTCCATCCGTGCGAGACGTCGTGCAGCAGGCCGAACAGGAACGGACCGGTGCCCGCGATGAGATATCCGAATCCCTGCGCCATGCTGGACAGTTGGGCCGTATCGGGCGCGGTGCGGGCGCGAAGTCCGATGACCGTCAGGGCCATCGAGAACGCGCTCATACCGATGCCGATGAGGACGCTCCACAGCAGCGGTTGCGCGGCCGGCGCCACCATCAGCCCGATGGCGCCTGCGAATCCGAACACGCCGACGACGGCGATCCAGCCGCTCTGATTCGGCTTGCTCGCGGCCAGCGGGGCGATGATCAGTGACAGCGGCACACCGATCAGCGAGGCGAGGCCCACGAGCAGTCCCGCGTGCACCTTGTCGACCCCGTTGTCGATGAAAACCTCTGGCAGCCAACCCATCACGATGTAGGCCATGAAGGCCTGGCTGCCGAAGAACACCGTCACGGTCCAGGCCAGCGGGTTGCGAAGCAGCGAGCGCCGCTCGCCGGGGGCCGCAGCGTGCCCGGCCCACGTGGCGCGGTGCCGTCGCGTCGCCGGGATCCACACCGCCAACGCCAGGAACGCGACGACGGCCCATACCGCCAGCGCGGTCCGCCAGCCCCCGAGCGGCTCCTCCAGGCCGGGCGTCACGGCCGACCCGAGCGCACCGCCGCCCTGCAGAGCCGCGGTGTAGATGCCGGTCATCAGCCCGATGCGGGCCGGGAACGAACTCTTGATGACGACGGGGATGAGGACGTTGGCCAGCGCGATGCCGGCGCACGCGACGAGGGTCGCGCCGATGACCAGGTGCGGGCCGCCTGCCACGCGCAACGCCAGGCCTGCTGTCAGCGCGACCATCGCCGTCGAGATGGTCCGGCCGAGGCCGATGCGCGCCGCCAGCCATGGCGCGGCGAACCCCGCGCCCGCGAAACACAGCGCCGGCATCGTGGTCACAAGCCCGGCCCAGGTCGCCGACACGGACAGTTCGGCGCGCATGTCGCCGAGCACGGTGGCGATGCTGGTGACGGCCGGGCGCAGGTTCAGCGCGGTCAGCACGACGGCGACCGCGAGCAGTGCGCCGCCGGCGACGGCGGGCACGCGGCGCGGGTCCTCGGGTGAAGCCATGAGGATGTCCTGCCGATCGGTGTGCACGTTGCTAGAGTGCCATACATCCCATGATTGGTTGAAAGGGGATCTGTGTGCCGTTGAGCACTGCACGCCGTACCGGGCTGGTCGACCAGATCATCGAGCAGCTCAGGGACGCCATCTCCAGCGGAGAATGGCCCGTCGGCCAGCGCATCCCCAACGAGACGGTCCTCGTCGAACAGCTCGGAGTCGGTCGCAACACCGTGCGTGAAGCCGTGCGGGCGTTGTCGCACGCCGGGCTGCTCGACGTCCGGCAGGGCGACGGCACCTATGTCCGGGCCACCAGCGAGGTGTCAGGCGCGCTGCGCCGACTGTGCGGCGCGGAATTGCGCGAGGTCCTCCAGGTGCGGCGGGCACTGGAAGTGGAAGGCGCCCGTCTGGCGGCCGTCCATCACACGCGAGACGACATCGCCGAGCTCCGGGAGCTGCTGCGCCGGACAACCGAGACGGACGACACCGAGACGTTCGCCCGCGCCGACGCGGCGTTCCATCTCGCGGTCGTGCGTGCGTCCGGCAACCCCATCCTCACCGAGCTCTACCGCGGGTTGATGGAAGCCGTTACCGCCAGCGTCGCGACCACCCACCACTCGCCGGTGAAGATGGTCGACCACGGGGCGCTGCTGGACCGGATCGCCGACGGCGACGTCGAGGAGGCGGCCCGATTGGCGGGCGAACTGCTCGACCGGATCCTCGCGAGCCTGGACAGCTCAGGCTCAGCCGACTGAAGCTGGATTGTCGGCTCAGCCGACTGAACGCCCCGCGCCTTCCCAGAACTGCTTGCGCACCGCCTTCTTGTCCGGCTTGCCCAGCGCGGTGATCGGCACCGAGTCGGCGACGACGACCTGCTTGGGCACGTGCACCGAACCCTTGCGCTCCTTCACCGTGGCCTGAATCTCGGAGATCATGGTCGCCACGGCAGCCTCGTCCGAAGCCGCGTCGGGCCGCAGCACCACCACGGCCGTCACCGCCTCGCCCCACTTCTCGTCGGGCGTGCCGATCACGCACACCTGAGCGATCGAAGGATGTTCGGCCACAACATCTTCCACTTCGCGCGGGAACACGTTGAAGCCTCCGGTGACGATCATGTCCTTGGTGCGGTCGACGATGAAGTAGAAGCCGTCTTCGTCTTCGCGGGCCAGGTCGCCGGTGTGCATCCAGCCGTCGCGGAACGTCTCGGCCGTCGCGTCGGGCAGATTCCAGTAGCCGCCCGACAGCAGCGGACCCGACACGCAGATCTCACCCACCTCGCCCTGCGGGACGGGCTTGCCGTCCTCGCCCAGCAGCGCCACCCGCGCGAACAGCGTCGGCCGTCCACACGACGTCAGCCGCTTCTCGTCGTGGTCCTTCTTCGACAGGTAGGTGATGACCATCGGCGCTTCGGACTGCCCGTAGTACTGCGCGAAGATCGGCCCGAACCGGCGGATCGCCTCCGCCAGGCGCACCGGGTTCATCGCGGAGGCCCCGTAGTAGACGGTCTCCAGCGACGACAGGTCGCGGGTGTGCGAATCGGGGTGGTCCATCAGCGCGTAGATCATCGACGGCACGAGCATCGTCGCGGTGATCTTCTGCTCCTCGATGATCCGCAGCACCTCGGCCGGATCGAACTTCGTCAGCACGACCAGCTCGCCGCCTTTGACGATGACGGGTGTGAAGAACGCCGCGCCCGCGTGCGACAGCGGCGTGCACATCAGGAACCGCGGGTTCTCGGGCCACTCCCACTCGGCCAGCTGCACCGTCGTCATCGTCGTGATCGACTGCGTAGTACCCATGACGCCCTTGGGCTTGCCGGTGGTGCCGCCGGTGTAGGTGAGGCCGCCGATGTTGTCGGGCGCCAGGTCGGCGGCGACGAGCGGCTTGGCCGGGTACTTGGCCGCCTCCGCGCTCAGGTCGACGGCAACATCGGCGAGTTCGGAGGGGACCGGGCCGATCGTCAGGATCTGCTTGAGCGACGGCACCTTCTCCAGCAGGCCCAGCGCCCGCTCGACGAACATCGGGTTGGGGTCGATGATCAGCGACGTCACCTCGGCGTCGGACAGCACGTACGCGTGGTCGTCGAGCGAACCGAGAGGGTGTAGTGCCGTGCGGCGGAAGCCCTGGGTCTGGCTGGCGCCGATGATCATCAGCACTTCCGGCCGGTTCAGTGACAGCAGCCCCGACGCGCTTCCGGTGCCCGCGCCGAGCGCCTCGAACGCCTGAATGTACTGGCTGATGCGGTCGGCGAGCTCGCCGCCGGTGAGTGTGGTGTCCCCGAGGAAGAGGACGGGACGGTCCTTGTGGCGCTTGAGCGCGCCGACGGTGAGGTGTCCGGAGTGCAGGGGGTAACGCAGCAGATCGACCTGGCTCATGAACACAGACTAGAACGTGTTCCAATTCGAGTCAGTAGGGTCTCGCGATTTCGGCGTGCTGGGTCGCGTTGAGCGTGACCCAGCACGCCGAAGTCGCTACTTCCAGACGCCGTCCTTCTTCCACTGGATCTCCTTCTGGACCCATTCGTTGTCCTGGGGGAACTCCTCGCTCTCGGTGACGCGGCGCACCTCCAGGCGGGCGCCGAGACCGAGCGGGCACTTCAGCGCCCACTGCTTGGCCTCCTCGATCGAGGACACCCCGATCATCCAGAACCCGTTGAAAAGTTCTTTGGCCTCGGTGTACGGGCCGTCCGTGACGACGGGGGTGTCGGTGTCGAAGTTGACGACGAAGCCCTCCTCCGGGCCGGCCAGGCCCTCGCCGGCCAGCAGCACGCCGGCCTTGATGAGCTGCTCGTTGTAGCGGCCCATATCGGCGATGACGTCCTCGAAGTCGACGTTCTCCATCGCCTTCTCGGCTTCGGGGGTGGAACGCAGGATCAACATGTAGCGGGTCATTTCGTGTCTCCTTCTATCGGTGGGGAAGGGGCCTCTTGATCGTGCCCTCACCATCGCGTCGAACGGCAAGACCCCGAATCGACACGGGCTTGGAAAAACTTTTGGACTCGGGATCCGGTCGGTTCTTCGTGTGTCACGATGGCCCGATGGGGACACGAGCGATCATTCGCATTCGTCGCACGGACGTATGAGTCGCGAAGCGTCGCCGCGTCTTCGCCGGGCACCGCGCCAGGAACGGTCGCGCGCCATGGTCGACCGGATCCTCGACGCCGGCCAGGAGATGCTGATCGCCCACGGCTACGACGGTGCGTCGACGAACCGTATCGCTGCGGCGGCCGGCATCAGTCCCGGTTCGCTGTATCAGTACTTTCCGAACAAGGACGCGGTCGCGGAGGCGGTCATCGATCGCTACAGCGATCAACTGGCCGATCGGGTCGCAACGAGAGTCTCGGAGCGGCTGGATCAACCCGCGCCCGACTATGTGCGCGAGTCGATCGCCGCGCTGATCGACGCGCTCGATGTGCACCCGAAGTTTCTGCGGGCGGTGGTGGAGCAGACGCCCCGACTGGGGTCGGGGAGCAAGTTGTTCGCCTTCGAGCGCCGGATCGGTGAACTCACGGTGGCGTATCTGACCATCAACAGCCGCCGGGTCCGGCACGATGTCACGCTGGACACCGCGGCGTGGATGTTGGTGCGGATGGTCGAGCACCTCTGCGTCCGCTACATCCTCGATCAGCCGGCGATCGACCGTGACCAGTTCATCGACGAGGTCACGACGATGGCACTGAACTACTTGCGCCCGCGCCGGGAGTCGTCGTGAGTGAGCCGGAGGCCGCCGGCGGTCTGCGGCGTTGGCTGCGCCGATACCTCGAGGACGAGGACGATCCGCGCGCCGCTGTCGTCGAGCTCATCCTGCGGGCGATCCTGGGTTACGTCATCGCCGGCTTCGTCTATCTGGTGCTGCACATCGAGCTCGCGGACCGGTTGGAGAGGGCGCTCAGCGCGCAGTTCACGGCGTTCGCCGACTACGTGGCGCTCGCGGTGATGGTGACGTTGTGGCCGCTGCTGTTGGTCACCTCCTGGGTTTGCGGAGACGCTGGTTGCGGCCTCATCTGAATTGACCAATGGAGGCGAGCCTTTGCTCGTGTCGGTGTAGGGTGACTACCCGCTGACCAGCGGTGTCTCCGTCGAACAAGATCGGATTCGGTCAATCGGCGCATGTGAAAAAAGTAAATGTGCATACTGAGCACACGGTGCCGCTGCAACAGCTCGGTGGGCCTTGTTTAGACAGTATTTGTCCCTGCGCCTGAGTCAATAAGTTAATCACTATTCCCGGACCTATTGACGATTCGCGAGGACCGGGAATAGCGTGACCGACTGCATCGCACAACGCTGGGCGCCGGGCCGCCGGGAAGGGGAGGGGTCAGTGGGCATCCGGCACACCTGCATCGGCGGATGACCAGGAACCTGCCGCACCCAGACGCGGAGGACGGGCTGCGGACCGCGGCGGACTGGGCCGACGGATATGTGCGGCGCCATCCCCTGGCCTCCCTCACCACCGTCGGCGATCAGTTCATCCTCGGACTGGAAACGATCAAGTTCTTCTTCATCGACTTGTTCACCGGTCGGTTCCAGTGGCAGGAGTTCATCAAGCAGGGCGCGTTCATGTCCGGAACCGCGGTGCTGCCGACCGTGCTGGTCGCCCTTCCGATCGGCGTGACCCTCTCCATCCAGTTCGCCCTGCTGGCGGGCCAGGTCGGTGCGACATCGTTGGCGGGGGCCGCCAGCGGGCTGGCCGTCATCCGCCAGGCAGCCTCGCTGACCGCCGCGATCCTGATGGCCGCCGCGGTCGGATCGGCGATCACCGCCGACCTCGGTTCACGCACGATGCGCGAGGAAACCGACGCGATGGAGGTCATGGGCGTCTCGGTGATCAGACGTCTCGTGGTCCCCCGCTTCGCCGCCGCGATCATGGTCGGCATCGCGCTCACCGGTGTCGTCTGCTTCGTCGGATTCCTCGCCAGCTACCTGTTCAACGTCTACTTTCAGAACGGGGCGCCGGGTAGCTTCGTCGCCACGTTTGCCTCCTTTGCGACGACGGGCGACATGATCGTGGCACTCGTCAAAGCCGTGGTTTTCGGTGCGATCGTCGCGATCGTCTCCTGCCAGAAGGGACTTTCCACACAAGGCGGCCCGACGGGCGTCGCGAACTCGGTGAACGCGGCGGTTGTCGAATCGATTCTGGTGCTGATGGTGGTCAACGTCGCGATCAGTCAGCTCTACATCATGATGTTCCCGCGAGTGGGGCTGTAGAGCCATGGCGGCTTCCACCTTCTCGCCCGCCATGCTGGCGTCGGCGCGTCGCGTCTACCGCGGAGTGACGAATCCGGTGATCCGCCTGGGTCACATGCTCGTCTTCTTCGGGCGTGCCCTGCTCGGGATCCCGGTGGCCGTGCGGCAGTACCGGTCGGAGTTCGTCCGGCTGCTCTCCGACATCGCCTGGGGTAATGGATCTTTGGTGGTCGGCGGGGGCACCGCCGGGGTGGCCGTCGTGCTCGGCATCACCGTGGGCGCGCTCGTCGGGATCGAAGGCTACAACTTTCTCGACCTGCTCGGCCTGGGCCCGGCGACCGGCATCATCTCGTCGCTGGTGAACACGCGCGAGCTGGCGCCGATCGCCGCGTCCCTGGCGTTCGCGACGCAGGCCGGTTGCCGATTCACGGCGCAACTGGGGTCGATGCGCATCGCCGAGGAGATCGACGCGCTGGAATCGCTTGGCATCAGGCCGATTCCGTATCTGGTGACGACGCGCTTGATGGCGTCCGTGATCGCCGTCATCCCGCTCTACGTCGTGTGTCTGGCGGTCAGCTACCTGACGACCCAGATCGTCGTGCAGACCATCAGCGGCGGGTCGACGGGTTCGTACCTGCACTACTTCACGCTGATGCTGTCCGGCCAGGACATTCTGTATTCGGTGCTCAAGACGATCATCTTCGTGTGGATCGCCTCGACGATCCAGTGCTACTACGGTTTCTACGCCAGCGGCGGTCCCGTCGGCGTCGGTGTCGCGGCCGGGCACGCGATGCGGGCCAGCATCACCGTCGTGATCATGGTCAACATGCTGCTGACGATGGCGCTGTGGTCCGTCGACGCCGGCGCAAGGTTCGGTGGCTAGATGGCGAATTCCTTTGAGGTGGACGGGCGTGGGCCGTCGGACCGGCAGCTGCTCGGCGCCGGTATCGCCCTGCTTGCCGTCATCGCGATCGTCTCCGGCGTGCTGCTGGTGAAATCGACCGGGCGGATGGATCCGCACGTGCGGGTGGTCGCCGCGCTCGTCAACGTCGGTGACGGGCTTCCCGACCGGTCCGATGTGAAGTACCACGGCGTCCTCGTCGGCGCGGTCACCGGGGTGACGCCGGCGCAGTACGGCGATCCCAACTTCGTCCAGATCGACCTCAAACCCGAGTACGCGGCGTCGATTCCGGCGACGGTGACGGCGCGCGTCGTGCCGAGCAACGTCTTCGCGGTGTCCTCAGTGCAGCTGGTGGACCGAGCATCCGGCGGGCCGTCGATTCAGGCCGGTGCCGAGATCCCGGAGGACACAGAGCTTCCGACGGTGCTCTTCCAGACGACCATCAGCAAGTTGCGGGACATCCTCGCCGCCACGGGCCGCGGGCGTGAGGACGACACCGTGGGCATCCTCGCCGCGGTGAACGCCGCGACCGAGGATCGCCGCACCGAACTTCTCACCAGCGGTGCGCAATTGAATCGTCTGGTCGATGAACTGGACAAGATCGTGGCCACCGAACCGGGACCCACCACCGTCTCCGCGCTCGTCGACGCCACCCGGGGTCTGCAGCAGACGGCACCTGAGCTCGTCGATGCGCTGCACCAGGCCGTCGCACCGATGCAGACCCTGGTCGAGCAGGACGCCGCGCTCACGTCGCTCGTCAACGGCGGCATCAACACCGTCGGCACCGCGCACACCGCGCTGAACAACCACACCGACCGGCTGGTGAAGATCACCGGCGAGATGACGCCGGTGATCGGCAACCTGGCCGACACGTCGCACCACTGGGTGCCGGCGTTCGTCAAATTGAATGAGTTGTCCCGCAAGTTCTTCGACGAGGTCTGGATCCACGAGCAGGACATCGGCAACATGCGGGTCAACCTGTCGTTCACCCCGACCTACTCCTACACGCGCGCCGACTGCCCGCAGTACGCCGGCCTGAAGGGGCCGAGCTGTTACACGGCGCCGTTGGTGCCGACGCGGCCCGAGCTGCCCGACGTGCTGCTGCCGCAGAACTATCAACCGCCGCCCGACCTGACGCCACCGCCGGGGACGGTTGTCGGCCCCAACGGCAACCTGGTCGCCGTGGGACCGCCGTTGGTGAACCCGAATCCCAGTCTGGCGGACCCGAATCCGCCGTTGCCCTACTGGATGCCGCCGTCGGCGCCGGTCCCGGGAACGGCCAATCCCGCGCTCGTGCCGGTGCCGCCGCCGGGGTCCCCGCTGTCCCCGCTGGCTCCGGTGGCGCCTCAGCCCGGAGGTGCCCCCGTGCCGGGTACGCGTCCAGCTCCGGCGGTTCCCGCGCCGGGCTCCGGTGCCGCCGAGGCCGCACCGGCGAGTTACGGCGGGAACGTCGGCCCGGTCGGCAGCAGCCACGAACTCGACCAACTCGGCCTGATCACGGGGCGACCCGCGACGGTGGCCACCCAGTTGCTGCTCGGGCCGGTGGCCCGCGGTACCACGGTGTCGGCAGTCGGCGAGACAAGTGAGCAACCGCGATGAAATACCGTGGCGCACTGGTAGGTCTATCGCTGTTCATGATCGTTGCCGTGACACTGACCTGGCTGGTGTACGTGACTCTGCGTCGTGACGTGGCTGGCTCGACCGTCGCGTACGGAGCCGTGTTCACCGACGTGTTCGGCCTCCGTGAAGGCGATGACGTACGCATGGCCGGAGTGCGGGTCGGCCGCGTCGAGAAGATCGAACTGGAAGGCGACCTCGCCAAGGTCTCCTTTGTGGTGCAGAGCGATCAGCAGGTGCTCGGCACCACCGTCGCGTCGGTGACCTACCAGAACATCGTGGGTCAGCGGTATCTCGGGCTGTCGCTGGGCAAGACCGGCGATCCTGGCCCGTTGCCCGCGGGATCGGTGATCCCCCTGGAACGATCGGAACCCTCCTTCGACGTGACGACTCTGCTCAACGGCTACGAGCCGTTGTTCAGCCTGCTCAACCCCCGGGATGCCGACAACCTGACCAAGGGCGTCATCCAGTCGCTGGAGGGCGACGAGTCGGCGATCTTCGGATTGGTGGACCAGACGTCGCGGTTGACCGAATCTCTGGCGGGTCGAGACGAGGAACTCGGCACTGTCATCACGGATCTCAACACGGTGATGGCCAATCTGGCCAAACACAATGACAGCCTCGACCAGGTGCTGACCCAGGTTCAGTCGGCGGTGACGACGTTCAACGGTCAGCGTCAGCAGTTGATCGATTCCACAGGGTCGATGTCGCGGGTGGTCGGCCAACTGTCGACGATCAGCGACGAGGTGTACCCGTCGCTGAACGAACTCGTCGAGCGTGAACCAGGTTTCGCTCAGCACATGGTCGACATCGAACCGCAGCTCGCGTTCACCGGAGCAAATCTTCCGTTGCTGCTCAAGGGTTTCGCGCGCATCACCAGCGAGGGTTCCTACGCCAACGCCTACGCGTGTGACCTGAATGCCACCGGATTCTTCCCCGGCCTCAACAACGTCGTCCCGATCGTCGTCGACGCGGCCACCCCGGGCAACGACGCACGGTACAGCCCGAAGTGCAGGAACATGGCCAATGGCTAGCAAAACGCCCCTTCGGCTGAAGGGCTACAACAGGGCCTGGCTGGGGTTCATCGCGATCGCCGCCGTCTCTGTGCTGATCGGCGCGATGCTCGTGTTCAAGGCAGCCGACGTCGGCTATCGCAAGGTGAGTGCCCAATTCCTGCAAGCTGCGGCGCTCAAGGCCGGTAATCCGGTGACAGTGGCCGGGATTCCCGTCGGTGAGGTGACCGGCATGGAGCTCGCGGGCGATCACGTCACCGCCGAGTTCACCGTCCGCAACGACGTCGCGCTCGGCGAGAACTCTCGGGCCGTCATCAAGGTCACGACGATCCTGGGTTCGCGCTACCTGGCGCTGGAACCCGAGGGCCCAGGGGAGTTGCCGGAGAACGGATTCGACCTCAGCCACACGGAGGTGCCGTACGACCTGCAGGAGGCGCTGACCGACGTCACGACCACCTACGAGCAGGTCGACTCCGACAAGTTCGCGCAGACCCTCTCGATTCTCGGCGAGGAGCTGAAGGGCTTACCCGAGATCGTGCCGCAGGCGCTGGAGAACACGCACACGCTGTCCACCATCGTCGCCGCGCGCCGCGATCAGCTCGGTTCACTGCTCGAAACCACCGACATCGTCAGCACCACGCTCAAGCGTCAGCAGTCCAACATCGCCAGCATGGTCCGGCAGGGCAACGATCTGGTGGGGGAGTTCGTCGTACGGAGAGCCTCGTTCCACGCGATGCTCTCCGCGATCACCAGCCTGGTCGAGACGCTGAACGACTTCGTGGTCGGCGATCGCCCCGAACTGGAGGCGCTTCTGGCGACCGTTCGTGAGCTCTCGGACATGCTGGGTCAGCATGACGACCTGCTGCGCAGCACACTGCAATCGGGTCCGATCGCTCTGCGCAACCTCGCCAACGCGACGGGCTCGGGTAACGCGGTCGACTTCAATGCGGCCAACGGCCTGCTGGTCGATTCATGGATGTGCGCGATCAGTGGGCGCGCCAAACAGTTCGGGATGATCGAGTACCTGAAGGACTGCAAGTGATGGGCACGAGATCAAAGCTGGTCGCGCTCGCAGTCGCCGGGCTTGCGGTCGTCGTGGCCGCCGCCGCGATCGGTTGGTCCTTCTTCGGCGATCGTCTGGACAGGATCTCGGTGACCGCACAGTTCGACAGTGCTGCAGGACTTTACGAGGGAAACACCGTCGCCGTCCTCGGCATGCCGGTCGGTGAGGTCACCAAGATCACCCCCAAGGGTGGCTATGTCGAGGTCGAGTTCTCGGTCGACGGTGACGTGGCTGTGCCGGCCGATGCCATGGCTGTCACGATCTCGAACTCGATTCTGACCGACCGGCAGATCGAGCTGACGCCGCCGTATGCGGGCGGGCCGACTCTGGAGAATCACGCGACGATCGGTCTCAACCGCACCCGCACGCCCGTCGAGTTCGCCCGCGTCCTCGACGTTCTGGACAAGTTGTCGACATCGCTGCGGGGTGACGGCAAGGGTCACGGCCCCATCGGCAGCGTCGTCGACGCGAGCGCCGCCATCGCCGACGGCAACGGCCAGGCGATGAAGGATGCTCTCGGTGAGTTGTCCGAGGCACTGCGACTCAGTTCGGACCGCGGTGAGGTGACCCGCGACCAGCTGACCACGATCATCCGCAACGTCAGCACACTGTTCCAGGCCGCTGCCGACAACGATGCGACCCTGCGTGAATTCGGCTCCACCATACGTCAACTCAGCCAGATACTGGCGGACGAGAACTTCGGATCGGGGTCGACCGGTCGCAAGCTCAACGATGTGATCAACCAACTCGGTGAGGTACTCGACACCCATCGCGACGCGATCAAGGAGATCGTCAAGAACGGCAACACGGCGGTGACCACGACGGTGGACCATCAACGTGATCTCGCCGAGTTCCTCGACCTGGCGCCGATGACACTGGACAACATCTACAACGCCATCGACCGGACGAACGGTTCGGTGCGTGTCCACGTCCTCACGGACAAGGTGCTGTTCGACACGCAGACGGTCAAAGAGATGTGCAACATGATGGGTCTGCGGCAATTGGGATGTAGCACAGGCACTCTGCAAGATTTCGGGCCCGACTTCGGTCTCAGCTACGTGCTGGACGGTCTTGCGGCGATGGGGCAGAAATGAATCGGCCGAAACGTGTGCTGGCCCTCGCGGTGACGTGTCTGACCGTCTCCTCCTGTGCCACCGAGGGATTGGCCAGTCTGCCACTGCCGGCGCCGAGCGGTGGCTCGGGCGGATACACGGTGACGGCCGTGTTCTCGAACGCGCTGAACCTGCCCGCGATGGCGAAGGTGAAACTGGCGGGTGCCGACGTCGGAGAGATGGAGTCGATGCGGGCGCGCAACTACACCGCCGTCACGACTCTGCGCATCAGGGACGGGGTGCAGCTGCCGAAGGGAAGCACCGCCGAACTACGCTCGGCGACCCCGCTGGGCGACGTGTTCGTCGCCATCAAACCCCCACCCGATGTGGCAGCTGGCACGCCACTGCTGCGTGAGGGCGACACCATCGGAATCGAATCCACCACGGCGGCAGCCACTGTCGAGTCGGTGCTGAGCTCGGCGGCAATCCTCGTCAACGGCGGGGCGGTCCGTAACTTCACCAACATCGTCAACGGCCTCGGCAAGGCGACCGGCGATCAGGGGCAGGCCTTCGGGGCGCTGATCCGCAAGACCAATCACACGCTCGGTACGTTGAACAACCGTTCCGAGGAGATCTCGGCAGCGATGTCGGAGACGTCGCGCCTGGCTGCGCAATTGGAAGCCAAGAACGAAGCCCTCGGTGAGGTCATGGACGCCGCCGGTCCGGCGACCAACACTCTGGCCGCCCACACCAACGAAATCGCCGATCTGGTTGTGCAACTCGGCGACACGGCCGAGCAACTGCGCAAGTTCCCGTCCGTTGCCGGCAACGACACCAGCGGTCGCAGTGTGATCGCCGACGCGAACACGGTCGCCGGGGCGTGGAACGATGTCGTGTTGGCGCCCGACGCGACGCTCTACGCCCTCAACCGTTTGATGCCCCCGTTCGTGAAGGCGACGACGAGCAACGCGATCGCGGTCCGGGCCAGCATCGATCGACTGGTCCTCGGGTCCATCCCCGACATCGGGTTCACCGGAGACCCCGGCCTGCACGGGCCCAAACGGTACAACTGGCACCAGTTGGTCGGCTCGCTGCAGTACACGCTGTACCGCCTGCAGGAGCGGATCGTCGGTAAAGGGCCTGGCGTGCCTCAGGTTCCGGTGATCCCGAGCCCGACCGAGCCCGGCGTGATCCTGCCGCTGCCCGCCGCGCCGCTGCCTGCGGAGGCGCCGCGATGATCCGCCCGCTCGCCAATGGCGTCGTCAGGGTGGTCCGCGCGGGCCACCGCAGGAAAGCCTGGCTGTCCACGGCGGCGCTGCTGCTGACCTTGGTCGTGGCGTCGGCATATCTGTTTCTGGGTGCGCTGCAGGTCAATCCGCTGGCGTCGAGTTACCGGGTGACCGTGGAACTGCCGGAGTCGGCCGGCCTGCTGCCAAATCAGAACGTCACGATGCGCGGCGTCCCGATCGGTCGCGTCGAGCGGCTGGACATCACACCGGCAGGGGTCAACGCGGTCGTCTCCGTGGACTCGAAGGTGGCGGTGCCGACGGCCAGTGCGGTTCGGGTGTCCGGCCTTTCGCCCGCGGGCGAGCAGTACCTCGACTTCGTCGCCGAGAACGAAGACGGCCCCTATCTCGGCGACGGCAGCGTCGTCGCGCAGGACAGCACCACGGTCCCGGTCAGCCTGGCCGATCTGCTCGCCAACGCCGACGGTGCCCTTGCACAGGTCGACCCCGCCAAACTGGAGCTCATCAAGCGGGAGCTGAGCATGAGCGAGGCGGGACCGCAGAAGCTCGCCGACATCATCGACGGTGGCACTTTCCTTCTGACGACGCTGGATTCGGTGCTGCCGGAGACGTCGAGCACGTTGCGTACCAGCCGGGTCGTCCTGACGCTGGCCGCCGACAAGAATGCCGGCATCGAGGTTGCGTCGGAGAACCTCGACCAGACATTCGAGGGTGTCAGCAGAATGCAGGAAGGCTTCCGGCGTCTCACCGAGCAGGCGCCGGGCACCTTGACCTCTGTCGACAACCTGTTCGCCGACAACTCCGAAACCATGGTGCAGTTGCTCGGCAGCCTGACGACGACGTCGCAGCTGCTGTATCTGCGGGTGCCCGCGCTGAACGCCTTGTTCCCGACGTACCGCACGTCGGTGCTCGACGCGATCGGCAGCATCATGCACGACAAGGGTCTGTGGGCGACCGGCGACATCTATCCGCGCTATTCCTGCGATTACGGCACACCGCGCCTACCACCGTCGTCCGCGGACTACCCGGAACCATCCATGTACACCTACTGCCGCGACGACCATCCGGGAGTTCTTGTGCGCGGAGCGAAGAACGCGCCCCGACCGGCCGGCGACGACACGGCAGGACCGCCGCCCGGCGCCGATCTCGGGCGCACCACCGATCCGACGCCGCAGGGCCGCTACACCATCCCGACTCCGTACGGCGGCCCGACGCTGCCCATCGAGCCACCACGATGACCGATCTCGACAACGCAGCCGAGAGGAGCTGAAATGTCTGTCATGAGCGACCGAGACCTCGATGACGAGAAAGCCGACGTCGACGACGAGAAGCCGGCAACCGAGGAAGCTACAGAAGCCGAGACCACCGGCGCGGAGGCCGATCCCGAGCCTGAAACCGAGTCGCGGCGGCGGCGTCCGCGCATCGTGGCGATTCTGGCGGCGCTGCTGATCATCGGCGGGCTTGCGACGTCGGGATTCCTCGGCTGGCAGCTCTGGCAGGAGCGCCAGGTGGCGCGCGCCGGTCAGGAGGCGCAGGCCGCCGCGGTGCAGTACGCGCAGATCCTGACGAGCATCGATTCCGCGAAGGTCGACGAGAACTTCAATCAGGTGCTCGACGGTGCGACGGGTGAGTTCAAGGACATGTACTCGGAGTCGAGCATGCAGCTGCGCCAGTTGCTCATCGACAACAAGGCCTCGGCGCACGGCATCGTCGTCGACTCGGCGATCCAGTCGGCGTCCAAGGACAGGGTGGTGGTCCTGCTGTTCGTCGACCAGTCGGTGTCCAACACCGCGGTCCCCGATCCCCGAATCGACCGCAGCAGGGTCAAGATGACGATGGAGTACGTCGACGGTCGTTGGCGTGCAAGCAAAGTCGAGCTCCCGTGATCTGGCGGCCATGAAGTACACACCGGCGGTCGCAGCCGTGGCCCTTGTAGGCGGGCTTCTCACCGCTGCGCCCGCATCGGCGTCGGCGGCGTCGTTCTGCGACGAGCTCGGCGGCGCCTGGAACGGGCAGTACTGCCACACCACCGTGCCGTCGGAACGCAACGCGGTCCGCGACATCAAGATGGCGATTCCTGCCGAGTTGGTGGACGACCCGGTGGCCGGCCCCGCGTCGCGCGACTACCTGCGCACGCTCTTCGTCAACTGGAAGACCGCGGGCGTGAAAATGGTCGCCGACAGCTTCGGCGAGGGCAACTACCAGATCTTCCGGCGAGGGCCTGTCGTGAGCCTCGTGTATCGGGAGACCTATCACGCGGACGGGCCCGACTTCAACAACGCCTACCGCACATTCACCTTCGACATGGCAAGCGGCAGAAGGCTTCAGCTGATCGACCTGCTGAAGCCCGGCTCCGATTTGACAGCCATTCCGCCCCTGGCGCACCCGTTCATCGTCTCGGCTCTGGATGCCGCGCCACCGCCGCACCAGCCGGGCAGCTATCCGTTCGTCGCCGACCGCTGGACTCCCGACAAGGTGTACTCCGGCGGATACAAGGCGTGGGCGCTCTCCGGCGACGAGCTGGTGATCTACATGCCGGACTATCCCGTCGGGCGCGATTCTCCGACGAACTTCACGCCGGGCATCATGCAGTGGTCGATGGACGGCGGCGCCGTGCAGGCCCACATCCCGCTCAGTGCGCTGGCGCCGGTGCTGCGTCCCGAATTCGGGGGAGCGTAGCCATGTTTCGCCGGTGCGCCGTGGTCGCACTCGCGGCGTTGACCCTCGCCGCCGCGCCCGTGGCAGATGCGCAACCGGCCACCCCGACGCTTCCGGTGTTCGTGCCGTACCCGTCGAATTGGGCGCCCAACTACACGGTCTTCCCGTACAACCTGTGGCAGAACCGCGTCACGCCGGAACAGATCACGGCCGAGCGGGAATCCTGCCAGTGGCTCAACGCGCAGTACGACCAACTGATGAACCAGGTCTACGGATTTCAGAATTACCTGGCCGACCACCACGACGACTGGTCGCTGTCCGGTATGACGGTAACTGGTGACACCGTCGCCGCGAATCTCGATCAGTCCGCGGCATTCCTGGACCCTCGCGCGCACACGCTGTTCATCATCAACTATCCGGATCAGAGCGAGTATTCGCCACTGTTCCACGGTGATTCGTTCTACCGGCTCTGGTACCAGTTCACCCAGATCAGCGACAAGATCAAGCGACGGTTGCCCGCCGGGCAGATCAACGCCAACATCGCGACCGCGAATGTCTACGGCGGCGTGATCAAGGACTCGGGGGTCTGTGCCGGCGCGTGACAGGCGTTGACATGTTGACACAAGAAGCTAGTCTTTGTGTCAACGACAACGTCGGGAGGCGCCATGGTCGCGATCGCCGGGGAATCCCCGCAGCCTGTCTCTGACAATGTGCGGCCCAAGGTCATCCACGAATTCCGTAAACACTCCGGCAGCGTGCTCAGCGGCTTGTTCGGTGCGGCTGCGTTCGACGAGGTCGCGCTGGTTCCGGTGGCGGCCGCCGTCGACAAGACCGGCAGGTTCGCGTCGAACTTCGCCGATCGCGGTGTGCGCAGCGGGTTTTCAGCCCTGCTGGCGATCTGGGGCGATGCCTCCGACAGGGCGGCGGAGGGGGAGCGCCTCAAGACGATGCACCGTGACGTCCGTGGGCGTGGTACCGGTGACTTCGCGGATGTGCGGTACAGCGCCCTGGACCCGCGGCTGTGGAACTGGATCGCGGTCAGCGGTCTGTTCGTCGTCCTGAACTCGTTCACGCCGTGCACCGGCATCGTCCTCAACGACGACGAGCGTGAAGTCGCCTACCAGCAGCTCCTCGAAGGCTTCCGCTCGTTGGAGCTGCCCGGCAAGAGCGCCGCCCTGCCGGCCACCTACGCCGCGGCGGTTGTCTACTACGACGACATGGTGGATTCCGAGCTCGCGTCGAATCCGTTCCTGCGCACCGTCACCGAGAACCTCACGAAGCTTCCGCTGCCGACGCTGATGCTGCCGCCGATCCTCCGGCTGGCGCTCACTCCCGGGTGGCTGGCAGTCCGTCCCTTGGCCGGACGAGTGCTCACCGTGTGTTCGTTCGGGATCCTGCATCCGGGCATTCGTGAGATGACGGGATTCCGGTGGGAGTCCCGGCACGACCGCGAATTCGCGCTCTACTCCCGGGTTCTGCAACTGGCGTGGCGCACGCTGCCCGGCAAGCTGCTGCTTATTCCGTTGGCCCGCAACCGTATCGAGTACGAGAAGCTGGTCCGGCTGCACCGCTCCGTTGCACTGGACTCGTTCGCGCCGCCACCCGGCCGCTGCCCGGCGGGCTGACGGCATGCGACGGATCCGCAACACCGACAGCCCCGGCGAGCAGGAGTCGGCGATCCTGAAGGCTGCCGCCGAGGAGGTGTCGCTGGTCGGTGTCGGCCGACTGAGCATGGACGTCATCGCCCGGCAGGCGGGCGTCAGCCGCAGCACTCTGTACCGGAGGTTCCCCAGCCGCGACGCGTTGATCACCGAGTTGGGGCGCCAGACGTTCGAGTTCGCGATGGCGCGTCTGCAGACCGTCGCCATCGACTCGGGTCCGCAACAGGCCGCGGTCGCGGCGTTCCGTGAAGGGGTGCGGCTGCTGACCGGCGAGCCGGTGATGCGCCGCTTCCTGCAACTCGACGGCGAGTTCACCGCGACCACCGAGATGGTCGAGGAGGCGCGGCTGTTCCTCGTAAGCGCCGCGACAGCGATGGCGAAAGCGTTGCGGGCGGCCGGGGCGACGATGTCCGACGACGAGCTTCTCGCCGTTGCCGAGGTGCACATCCGGCTGGCGGCCTCCCTAGTGCAGGTCAGCACAGATGTCCTCGATGTCACCGACGACGACGCCGTCGCTCGGTACGCCACGACCTACCTCGCACCGCTCGTCCGATGAAAGGAATACCTGTGGGACACCGCTTTGGGATTGGGCAAATACGGTCAGTGCCGAGCACCGGCGTGGCACGCTTCTGACCATGGCCGATCTGCCCGAACCCCGATTCCTCGACGAACGACTCGCGCACTGGGCGGCCGCCCAGCCCGACGGCGAGGCGATGGACTACCTCGACCGGTCCTGGACGTGGTCGCAATGGAACGACCGTGTTCGCCGGCTCGCCGGCGCGCTCCAGGAGCGAGGCGTCACGCGTGGTGACGTCGTGTCGTTCCTGGACAAGAACCACCCGGCCTGCGTCGAGCTGACGTTCGCTGCCGCGTCCCTTGGTGCCGCCACGGCGATCATCAACTGCCGGCTCGCCGCCGACGAGCTCGACTATGTGCTCAACGACTCGGGCGCCAAGCTGCTCATCGTCGGCGACGAGTTCACGCCGTCGATCGACAAGATCCGCGACAAGCTCACCAACGTCGAGCACGTCATCACCGTCAAGCCCGAAGGTGACGACGAATACGAGGCGCTCCTCGAGGGGGCGTCGCCGGTGGACCGGTCCGACGACGTCGAGCCCGACGACGTCTGCATCATCATGTATTCGTCGGGGACGACCGGCCGGCCGAAGGGCGTCGAGCTCACCCAGGCGAACCTGATCGCCCACACCGTCAACGCCCACGAGGGTTTCGAGTTCGACGAGGGCGACAAGAACATGGTGGCGATGCCGCTGTTCCATGTCGGGGGATCGTCCTACGTGCAGTTCGGGATTCACGACGGCTTCCCGAGCGTCATGACGCGCGACGTGGACGGGATGACGCTCGCCGGGGCGATTCTCAAGGGGGCCAACCGAACCTTCCTGGTCCCCGCGGTACTGGCGAAGGTGCTCGACGCGGGTGAGGACGCCGTCAAGCTGTTCGGGTCGCTCAAGACGTTCGCGTACGGGGCATCCCCGATGCCGTTGCCGCTGCTGCGCGCCGCGCTGGAAGCCTGGCCGAACACCGATTTCATGCAGGCATACGGGTTGACCGAGCTGTGTGGCGTGATCAGCCACCTGCTACCGGAAGCGCACCGTGACCCGGGCAGGGAGGAAAGGCTTTCCAGCGCAGGAACTTTGGTTCCGAACGCCGAGGTTCGCGTCGTCGACCCCGACACGCTGAAGGACGTCGCCGAAGGTGAGCAGGGTGAATTGTGGTTCCGTTCAGCACAATTGATGAAGGGCTACCACAACAAGCCAGAAGCCACGGCCGAGTCGATCACCGAGGACGGCTGGTTCCGCACCGGTGACGTCGGCCGCGTCGACGACGGCGGCTACATCTTCGTCGAGGACCGGCTCAAGGACATGATCATCTCCGGCGGCGAGAACATCTACTCGATCGAGGTGGAGCGTGTGCTCGCCGAGCACGACGCCGTCGTCGAGGTCGCGGTGATCGGCGTGCCCGACGAAAAGTGGGGTGAGGTCGTCAAGGCCGTCGTCGTACTCGAGGGACCAGAAGGCGCTGTGACCGAATCCGATCTCATTTCCTTCGCACGCGAGCGGCTGGCCGCATACAAGTGCCCGAAGTCGGTCGACATCACCGATGAACTGCCCCGTAACCCCACCGGCAAGATCCTGAAGAAGGAGTTGCGCAAACCCCACTGGGACGGCCGCGACCGCGCCACCGTCTGAGTGGAGACTCCCGTCACCATCTGTGTCGGGGACATGACCTGTCTGAAACGACTGTGTAACGTGGCTGGTAAGGCACCTGATTCTGGGTGCCGGCGGACGAGGGAGCAGTACCCGCAGCGACAAGACTGACTCGTAGGAGGGTCTTGTGGCGTGGCTGATTCTCGTCATCAGCGGCTTCCTCGAAGCGGTCTGGGCGACAGCGCTCGGGATGTCGAACAACTTCCGGAAATGGCGTCCGACGGTGGCATTCGCCGTCGCACTCCCGCTCAGCATGGCCGGTCTCGCGCTGGCGATGAGGTCGCTGCCTCCCGGTACGGCGTATGCGGTGTGGGTCGGTATCGGAGCAACGTTGACGGTGCTGTGGGCGATCCTCACCAAGAAGGAAACCGCCTCGACGGCAAGGGTTTTGCTGCTGATCCTGTTGGTCGGCAGCGTCGTCGGACTGAAGGCGGTGAGCTGACCATGGCGTGGTTCGTGCTGATCGTCAGTGCTGTGCTGGAAGCGGTCTGGGCCACCGCGCTGGGAAAGACCGAGGGCTTCACGGCTCCGGTCGCCACGGTCGTGTTCGCGACGGCGCTTCTGGCCAGCCTCGCCGGGCTCGGCTGGGCGGTCAAACACATTCCCATCGGGTCGGCCTACGCGGTGTGGACGGGTCTCGGAGCCGCGCTGACCGTCGGCTACGCGATGTTCAGCGGCGTCGAGGGCGCCTCGCTGGGCAAGGGCGTGTTCCTGACCGGCATCATCGCCGCGGTCGCGGGCCTGAAACTGTTGCCGAAATCCACCGACAGTCACGCCGCCCAGACCAAGTAGCGCACGATGGACCGGTGATCCCGGACCTCACCGACCTCCTCGATCGGTTGCACGTCGTCGCCTTGCCGATGCGCGTCCGGTTCCGCGGCATCACGACGCGTGAGGTGGCGTTGATCGACGGCCCGACCGGTTGGGGTGAGTTCGGCGCGTTCGTCGAATACGAGCCGCCGGAGGCGGCGCACTGGCTGGCGTCGGCCATTGCGGCGGCCTACCGTCCGATGCCCGAGGTTCTGCGCACCCGCATCCCGATCAACGCCACCGTTCCTGCCGTCGCGGCGTCGGAGGTCGAGGACGTCCTCGCGCGGTTCCCGGGCGCGCGCACCGCGAAGGTGAAGGTCGCCGAACCGGGTCAGACGCTCGCCGACGACGTGGCGCGCGTCGACGCCGTCCGCGCCGCGGGACTGACCGCCAGGGTCGACGCCAACGGCGGCTGGAGCGTCGACGATGCGGTCGCGGCCGCCCACGCGCTGACGGCCGATGGCCCGCTCGAATACCTGGAGCAACCCTGCAAGACCGTGCCGGAGCTGGCCGAGGTGCGACGCCGCGTCGACGTCCCGGTCGCCGCCGACGAGAGCATCCGCAAGGCCGCGGATCCCTTGCACGTCGTGCGCTCCGGCGCGGCCGACATCGCGGTTCTCAAGGTCGCTCCGCTGGGTGGCGTGCAGGCGATGCTCGGCATCGCCGCACAGATCGACATTCCCGTCGTGGTGTCCAGCGCGCTGGACTCTGTGGTCGGTATCGGCGCCGGCCTGGTCGCCGCCGGCTGCCTGCCCAGACTGGACCACGCGTGCGGCCTCGGTACCGGAAGTCTGTTCGTCGAGGACGTCGCGGCGCCCGTCGTCGCCGAGGACGGCTATCTGCCTGCGCAGATGGTCGGTCCGGATCCGGCGCGTCTGGCCGCGCTCGCTGCCCCCGCGGACCGCAGGCAGTGGTGGATCGAACGTGTCCGAGCCTGCCACCCCCTCGTGTCCTGATTTGTGGGGCCCACGGCCTAGACGCCATCGCGGCGGTCGCCAACACTGAACCCATGGTGCGCACGGTGCTCATCGCCGGATTCGAGGGCGTGCAGGCTCTCGACATGGTCGGGCCGTTCGAGGTGTTCACCGGGGCCACGCTGTTCGCGACCACCCAGGGGCTCGGTGACGGTTATGCCGTCCGCGTCGTGTCCGTCGGGGGCGCCCCCGTCAGCACCGGCACCGGGCTCACGCTGGTCGCCGAACCGCTGCCCGATCCCGGCGAACCCGTCGACACCGTCGTGCTACCCGGCGGGTTCGGCACCGAGATGGCCCGCAAGGACGACGCACTGATCGACTGGATCACCGCCGTCGCATCGCGCGCCCGGCGGGTGGTCAGCGTCTGCAGCGGGGCGCTCCTCGCCGCGCAAGCCGGCCTGCTCGACGGCTGTGTGGCGACCACCCATTGGGCCTACGCACCCGCGCTAGCCGCGGCTTTCCCGTCGGTGACCGTCGACCCCGACCCGATCTTCGTGCGGAGCTCGGAGAAGGTGTGGACCGCGGCGGGGGTCACGGCGGGCATCGATCTGGCGCTGTCGCTCGTCGAGGACGATTACGGCACCGAGACCGCGCAGACCGTCGCCCGCTACCTCGTGATGTACCTGAGGCGGCCGGGTGGGCAGACCCAGTTCGCGGCACCGGTGTGGATGCCTCGCGCCCGGCGCACCCCGATCCGCGATGTCCAGGAAGCCATCGAGTCCGAACCCGGTGGCGCACACAGTGTTTCCGAGCTGGCGCGCCGCGCGTCGATGAGCCCTCGCCACTTCACCCGCGTCTTCACCGATGAGGTCGGTGAGGCGCCCGGCGCTTACGTCGAGCGGGTGCGCACCGAGGCCGCCCGCCGACAACTCGAAGAAACCGATGACACCGTCACCGTCATCGCCGTGAGGTGTGGTTTCGGTTCGTCGGAGACATTGCGCCGCAACTTCGTCCGCCGGCTCGGCATCTCGCCCGACCAGTACCGCAAGACATTCGCCTGACAACCAAGGAGATTCACATGCAGGTCGCCATCATGCTCTACCCGGGATTCACCGCACTCGACTTCATCGGCCCGTACGAAAGCCTGCGGTGGCTGCCTGACACCGAGGTCCGGTTCGTGTGGCACGAGCCGGGCCCGATCGCCGCCGACTCGCATGTGCTGCTCGTCGGCGCCACGCACTCGTTCGACGAAACCCCCACGCCTGACGTCATCTTGATCCCGGGCGGGTTCGCGACGATGGAGCATGCCCGCGACGAGTTGGTGCTCGAGTGGGTGCGGCGCGCCCACCAGACGTCGACGTGGACCACGTCGGTGTGCTCGGGATCGGTGATCCTGGCTGCCGCGGGCGTGCTCGACGGCAAGCGGGCGACGTCGCACTGGGCGGCGCTGCCGGTGCTCAAGACGCTCGGCGCGCAGCCGGTGGGCGATCAGCGGGTCGTGCAGGCCGACGCGAAGACGGTGACCGCCGCCGGGGTGTCCGCCGGGATCGACCTCGGGCTGTGGCTGGCCGGCCAGATCGCCGGCGACGCCAAGGCCAAGGCCATCCAGCTGTCGATGGAGTACGACCCGCAGCCGCCGTTCGACTCCGGCCACATGTCGAAGGCCTCGGCCAGCACCAAGGCGCTGGCCACCGCGATGATGGGCAAGGAGCTGGCCAAGCCGGCTGCCTTGGCCGCCTCGTCAGGCCTGCTGTGGGATGCCGCCCTCAAGGCGGTGCGCTCCCGTCGGTCGAAATCGGTGGCGAAAGTGCGCTGAGAGCGTCCTCGCGGGCGTGTCGGCGATCTGAGCGCACTCTCGGCGCGAACCCGGGGTGAAGTAGCGTCGTCGGGGTGAATTTGGCTCACGACGTTCGCGGTACCGGGGATCCGGTCCTCTTCATCGCAGGTCGCGGGGGTGCCGGGCGTACGTGGCACCTGCATCAGGTGCCGGTTTTCGCCCGCGCGGGCTACCGCTGTGTGACGTTCGACAACCGCGGCATCGGAGCCACCGAGACCGCCGAGGGCTTCACCACCGAGACGATGGTCGGCGACACCGCCGCGCTGATCGAGGAGCTCGGACTGGGGCCGACCCGCGTCGTCGGGGTGTCGATGGGCTCCTACATCGCGCAGGAACTCATGGTCGCCCGCCCGGACCTGGTGAAGTCCGCCGTGTTGATGGCCACCCGTGGCCGCCATGACCGCACCCGCGACTTCTTCTGGCAGGGCGAGAAGGCGCTGGCCGACTCCGGTGTCCAGCTGCCTCCCGAGTTCGACGCGAAAGTACGCCTGCTGGAAAGCTTTTCGCCGAAGACGTTGAACGACGACGCCGCGGTCCGGGACTGGATCGACATGTTCACGATGTGGCCGCAGAAGATCACGCCCGGGATGCGGACCCACCTGACGATCGCGCCGCTGGAGAACAGGCTGGCCGCTTACCAGAGTGTGACGATTCCCACGCTGGTCCTCGGGTTCGCCGACGACGTGGTGCTCCCGTCCTACCTCGGCCGCGAGGTCGCCAACGCGCTGCCCAACGGCCGGTTCCTGGAGATCCCCGACACCGGCCACCTCGGCTTCATCGAGAGGCCCGAGGTCGTCAACACCGCAATCCTCAATTTCTTCGCCGATACCCTGTAATGGTGAATCCCTCGACGGCGCAGGCCCGCGTGGTCGTCGACGAACTCGTTCGCGGTGGCGTCCGCGACGTCGTCCTGTGCCCGGGGTCCCGCAACGCCCCGCTGGCATTCGCGCTGCACGACGCCGACCGTGACGGCCGCCTGCGTCTGCACGTCCGCATCGACGAGCGCACCGCCGGCTTCCTGGCGATCGGGCTCGCGGTGGCCGAACGCGCACCGGTGTGTGTGGCGATGACGTCGGGGACCGCGGTGGCCAACCTCGGCCCGGCCGTCGTGGAAGCCAACTACGCACGCGTCCCGCTGGTCGTGCTGTCGGCCAATCGGCCCTACGAACTCCTCGGCACCGGCGCGAACCAAACGTTCGAGCAGCTCGGCTATTTCGGCACGCAGGTACGCGCAAGCATCAGCCTCGGGCTTGCCGAGGATCACGCCGACATGGAGTCGCTCAACGCACAGTGGCGCTCGGCGACCTGCCGGGTTCTGGTGGCAGCCACCGGATCTCGATCAGCGAATGCCGGTCCGGTGCAGTTCGACATCCCGCTGCGGGAGCCCCTGATCCCCGGAACCGACACCGACGCAGGCACGTACGCGCCGCAGGGACGCCCCGACGGCAGGCCATGGACGTACACGCCGCCGGTGACGTTCGACCAGCCGCTCGACATCGATCTGACCCCCGACACGGTCGTCATCGCCGGACACGGCGCGGGTGAGCATCCGAACCTGGCGCACCTGCCGACCGTCGCCGAGCCCACCGCCCCCAATGCCGCGACACCTCTGCATCCGTTGGCGCTGAGGCTGATTCGGCCCAAGCAGGTCATCATGCTCGGCCGTCCCACCCTGCACCGTCCCGTCTCGTCGCTCCTGGCGGACCCGACGGTCCCTGTCCTGGCGCTGACCACGGGTCCGCGTTGGCCCGACGTGTCCGGTAACTCGCAGGCGACGGGCACCCGGGCTGTCACGTCGGGAGCGCCCAGCCAGGAGTGGCTGCACCGTTGCGCCGAAGCGAACAGGCACGCCGTCGACGCGGTTCGCGGTCAGCTCGCCGCGCATCCGCTGACGACAGGTCTGCACGTCGCGGCCGCCGTCGCCGACGCCGTCGGGCCTGGCGATCAGCTCGTTCTCGGGGCCTCGAATCCCGTCCGCGACATGGCACTCGTCGGGTTCAACAGCGACGGCGTCAAGGTGCGGTCCAATCGCGGCGTCGCGGGAATCGACGGAACGGTGTCGACGGCCATCGGCGCCGCGCTCGCCCATGAGCGCGCCACCAGCGGTCGCACCGTCGCGCTGATCGGCGATCTCACGTTCGTGCACGACAGCTCGGGTCTGCTGGTGGGGCCGACGGAGCCGACGCCGCGCAAGCTCACGATCGTGGTCTCCAACGACAATGGCGGCGGCATCTTCGAGCTGCTGGAGCAGGGCGACCCGCGGTTCTCCGATGTGTCCTCACGCATCTTCGGGACGCCCCACGACGTCGACGTCGGGGCGCTGTGCCGCGCCTATCACGTCGAGAGCCGCCAGATCGAGGCCGGCGAGCTCGCCGCGTCGCTCGACGAAGATTTCGACGGCATGCGGGTGCTGGAGGTCAAGGCGGACAGGTCGTCGCTGCGGGCATTGCACGCCGCCATCAAGGCGGCCCTGTGATACAGCGCTTGAAAGCGTTGTGGCTCAAAGCGGCTCCGGTCGTCATCCCGCATCTGTACGGCGAGCCGGGGGAATCGGCCAGCGCCAGGGTGTTTCGGCGCATCCGGATCGGCATCGTCGCGCTCGCGTGTCTGGTCACGCTGCAGTCGGTACTTCTGGTGGCCGGCGCGTGGCGCAACGATCAGCAGATCGAAAGTCATCTGGGGGTGGCCGACGCCACCGTGCTCGATGCAGGACCCCGGCGCTCCACCATCGAGTTCGTCACCCCGGACCGCATCACGTACCGGCCCGAGCTCGGTGTGCTCTACCCGTCGGAGCTCGAGAACGGGATGCGCATCTACGTCGAATACGACACGACGAACCCGAATCTGGTTCGGGTGCAGCATCGCAACGCCGCGCTCGCGATCGTGCCCGCCGGATCCATCGCGGTTGTCGGCTGGCTGATCGCCGCAGCAGCGTTGGCGGGCACCGCCGTGCTCGAGAAGCGCAGGCAACGCCGCGAGCCGGTCACGACGTCACAAGGTCACTGAGCCAGTTCTCGTCGAAGATGTCGAGCTTCTCCCCGGCGTCGAGGTCGTACACGGTGGGGGTGCCGGTGTCGATCGGGTCGACGTCGTAGAGCAGCCCGAAGTTGGTGTCCTCCATGTCGATGACGTCGACAGCCTCTTTGTCGTCGCCGACGTTGTTGGCGACGAGGTCGGGCAGCCCTGCGGTGGTCGCCATGCCGCTGAGTTCTTCGGCGGAGAACGGGACGCCGCCGTAATCCTGGTTGAACCAGAGCTCCTCGACGAAGCGCTGGAACTGCGTACCCGTCGCCGCGGAGTTGTCGATCGCCTCGGTGGCCAGGAACATGGCGTTGGCGACGGTCGCCGAATACCCGTCGTCCTCTTCGTCGAGGAACGTCAGCGGCCTGTAGGTGACCTGCAGCGCCCCCACGGTGATGTTGTAGGCGAGGTCGTCGCCGTAGTCGCGTTGCAGGTCACTGCAGTGGCTGCACTGCGGTTCGGTGAAGATCTCGATCTTGGCGGGGGCGTCGTCGAAGCCGGCGACGATGCCGAACCCGTCCTCGGTGACCGCCAGCGGCACCGTGTCCGAGGAGATCACCGGAACACCCGTGACCTGCGAGGAACAGCCTGCGGCGGGCACGAGCAGCGCGAGCGCCGAGATCACGAGCAGCGGGCGAATCAGACGCATGTCCTTATCCAAGCACGTTGTCGGGGGCGACCCGTGGGTTGCGACGCACCCGCAATTCGTGCGACATATCCCTGCGCGCAACCTCTGCGACAGGTCGCGATGTCACCGTCGAGGCATGCGCGTTGCCATCGTCGCAGAGTCGTTCCTCCCGAATGTCAACGGCGTCACCAACTCGGTGCTTCGGGTCATCGAGCATCTGCGCCGCACGGGCCATGAGGTTCTCGTCATCGCCCCGGACACCCCGCGCGGTGAGCCGCCCGCCGACAAGGTGCACGACGGCGTGCGGGTTCACCGGGTGCCGTCGGCCATGTTCCCGAAGGTCACGTCGTTGCCGCTCGGCATCCCACACCCGAGGATCGTGCGCGTGCTTCGGGGTTTCAACCCCGACGTCGTGCATCTTGCGTCTCCCGCGCTGCTCGGCTGGGGAGGTGTGCACGCGGCCCGTTATCTCGGCATCCCGACGGTGGCCGTGTTCCAGACCGACGTGGCCGGATTTGCCCAGAGCTACGGCATCGGCGTGATGTCGCGCGCGTCCTGGGCCTGGACGCGGCGCCTGCACAGCAAGGCCGACCGAACCTTGGCGCCGTCCACATCGGCGATGGAAAACCTTGCCGCACATTGCATCCCGCGAGTGCACAAGTGGGCGCGCGGTGTCGACGTGACGGGCTTCGCGCCGTCGGCGCGTGACGACCGGCTGCGGCAGTCCTGGTCGCCCGACGGCAAGCCGGTCATCGGCTTCGTCGGCAGGCTGGCACCCGAGAAGCATGTCGAACGCCTGGCGCCGCTGCACGCCCGCGACGACGTGCAGGTCGTCATCGTCGGCGACGGCGTCGACAAGGACAAGCTCGAATCTGCTTTCCCCCGAGCCATTTTCACCGGGGCGCTGTACGGGGAGGAGCTCGCCGCCGCGTACGCGAGCATGGATGTGTTCGTACATGCCGGTGAGCATGAGACCTTCTGCCAGGCTGTGCAGGAAGCGATGGCGTCCGGTCTGCCGGTCGTCGCCCCTGACGCGGGCGGGCCGCGCGACCTCGTCGCGCCGTACCGCACCGGGCTGCTGCTGCCGGTCGCCGAGTTCGAGGACCGGCTCTCGGAATCTGTCGACCATCTCGTCGCCGAGCGCCGCCGCTACTCGCTGGCCGCGCGCAAGAGTGTGCTCGGCCGCACGTGGCCGATGATCTGCGACGAGCTGATCGGCCACTACGAGGCCGTCATGGGCGGTCGCGCGTTGCGCGCCGCCTAGTTGTAATCGCGCAGCGTCATCACGAATCCGACGCCGGCCGCGACGGCAGCGGCGATGTAGATCGTCGCCGACACCCATGTCACGGTGATGACGGCGGCCGCCCAACAGGACAGGAACGCGGCGGCCGACAGCAGCGCCCCGTAGAACGGGGTGCGCATCGGATGGTCGCCGCGGGCCATGCGGTCAGCCCTGGGCTTCCACGGCGACGGGCTGCCACTGCTCCCAATTGGCCAGGCGTCCCTCGTAATCGGCCTTCGCCAGCTGCAGTGGCAGTTCACCGAAGAAGACGCGCAGCGGGGGCTCCGAGGCGTCGACGACCTTCAGCAGCGCCCTGGCCGAGGCCTGCGGATCGCCTGGCTTGGCGGTGCGTTCGGCCCGCCATTTCTCGTTCTTGACACGCAACTCGTCGTAGGCGCCGAGCTGCTGGGTGTGCTTGGACGACGGGCCGGCCCAGTCGGTGGAGAAACCGCCCGGCTCGATCAGCGTGACGTGGATGCCGAAATCGGCGACCTCTTGCGCGAGCGACTGCGACAGACCTTCCAGCGCCCACTTGGATGCGTGATACATGCTCAGGTTCGGGAACGCGACGATGCCGCCGATGGACGACACCGCGATGATGTGGCCGCTGCCCTGGGCCCGCAGGAAGGGCAGCGCCGCCTGGGTGACCCACAGCGCGCCGAACACGTTGGTCTCGATCTGCGCACGCGCTTCGTCCTCGGAGAGTTCTTCGAGCATGCCGAACTGCCCGTAGCCGGCGTTGTTGACGACGATGTCGAGGCGGCCGAAGTGGTCGTGAGCCTGCTTCACGGCGGCGAAGTCGGCGTCGCGGTCGGTCACGTCGAGCTGCAGCGGCAGCAGCGCGTCGCCGAACTTGGTGGCCAGGTCGTCGAGGGTGGACAGGTCGCGGGCGGTGGCGGCGACCTTGTCGCCGCGCTCGAGCGCCGCGATCGTCCATTCGCGGCCGAAGCCGCGCGAGGCGCCGGTGATGAACCACACTTTTTCCGTCATGCCCGGTTAATGCCCAGGGGGCGGCTTTTGATTCCCGGTCCCACCGATCGCACAGCCGACTCGCAGCGTCCTTGCTGATACGTTCGGCTGCGTGAACCGCGCGTCGCTGGAGAAGGACCCCCGTGAGGTGGCGTCGATGTTCGACGGCGTCGCGCGGCGCTACGACCTGACGAACACCGTGCTGTCGATGGGGCAGGACCGGTTCTGGCGGCGTGCGACGCGGGAGGCGCTGCGGTTGAGCGCGGCGGACAAGGTGCTCGACCTGGCGGCCGGCACGGCAGTGTCGACGGTGGAGCTGGCGACCTCGGGCGCCTGGTGTGTGGCGGCGGACTTCTCGGTGGGCATGCTGGCCGCGGGCGCCGCGCGCAACGTGCCGAAGGTGGCCGGGGACGCGACGCGGCTGCCGTTCGCCGACGATTCCTTCGATGCGGTGACGATCAGTTTCGGTTTGCGCAATGTCGTCGACCATTCCGCGGGACTGCGCGAGATGGCGCGGGTGACGCGCCCGGGTGGACGCCTGGTGGTGTGCGAGTTCTCGACGCCGACGTTCGGGCCGTTCGCCACGGTGTACAAGGAGTACCTGATGCGGGCACTGCCGGCGATGGCGTCGGCGGTGTCGTCGAATCCCGAGGCGTACGTGTATCTGGCGGAGTCGATCAGGGCCTGGCCCGATCAGGCCGATCTGGCCAGGCGCATCGAGGCGGCCGGCTGGTCGAATGTGCGCTGGCGCAACCTGTCCGGTGGCATCGTCGCGTTGCACGCCGCCACGAAACCCTGAGTAACCCTGCACCGCGAGCGCGCGTGTCTGCACGCCGCCGCGCCGCAATTCTTGGCATTCCGCGCGCGTTCGCGCCCCGCGAAAGCGCTCCTCCCGCACATCCGTCAGCGCTACCGTCACGTCATGCCCAATGGTCGCCACGCTGATCCCGACGCCACCCTCCGCTCGGACCCGCGCGCCGATCCGCGCATGGTCGAAGCCTTCGCCCGCTTCGGGCTCGACGGACGCCTCCCGCCGATCGGCCTGTCCGTCGACGCCCCGCTGGAAGAGCGGCGCGCGTTCGCGACGATGAGCGAGGAGGGCATGGACGCGGTCTTCGGCGTTCTCGCCGGGGAACTGCCGGTGCCCGATGGTGTGTCCACCACCACGCGCACGATCACGGGCGCGGACGGCAACGACATCACCGTCTACATCAGCCGTCCCGTCGACGCCTCAGGTCCGCTGCCCGGCGTCGTGCATCTGCATGGCGGCGGAATGGCGATCATCAGTGCCGCCGACATCGCCTACATCCGGCTGCGTGAGCACCTCGCGGCGACGGGCGTCGTGGTCGTCGGGGTCGAATTCCGTAACTCTGGAGGCAAATTGGGTCCGCACCCCTATCCGGCGGGGCTCAACGACTGCGCGTCGGCCACGCGGTGGGTCTATGCACACCGTGACGAACTCGGCATCAGTCACATCGTCGTCTCCGGTGAATCTGGGGGTGGGAATCTCACGCTCACGTTGTCGCACAAGGCCAAACGCGAAGGCTGGATCGGTGAGATCGCCGGTTTCTACGCCCAGTGCCCGTATATCTCCAACCGATGGCTGGACACCTGTGAGGACCTGCCGTCACTGGAGGAGAACGACGGCTATTTCGTCAGCCGCGAACAGCTGGCGCTGCTCGGTTCGCTGTACGACCCCGACGGGGAACACTCGCAGGACCCGACGTGCTGGGCGGCGGTGGCCTCGGACGACGATCTGAAAGGCATGCCGCCGCATGTCATTTCGGTCAATGAGCTCGACCCGCTGCGCGACGAGGGGCTGCAGTACTACCGCAGACTGGTTCGGCTCGGCGTCCCGGCGGTCGGCCGCGTGGTCGCCGGCACGTGCCATGGCGGAGATCTGTTGTTCGGCAACGCGATGCCCGACGTGTTCGCCGCAAGCCTGCGCGACGTCAGCGGGTTCGCGAAGTCCCTCGGTTAGGATTTCGCACCGCGAGCGCGCGTGTCTGCACGCCGACTCGCCGCAATTTTTGGCATTTCGCGCGCGTTCGCTGCAGCCGAAGGTCAATCGCGTTCCCACAGCCGCAGGGACTGCTCGCCCACCTGCGCGTCGTGGATCTGCTGAAAGTTGCGTCCGCCCCGTCCGAATGTCGCGATAACTGCTGCGGGACAAATGGATTCGACAATTGGTGAATCCTGCCAGCGACACGGTCGGACATGGACGAGGTCGACGCTGACGCCGCCGTCGTCGTAGAAGTAGGACCCGTCGATTCGGCCAAGCCAATACAGACCGTCGACGTCGCGCGTCCAGACGAACGATCCGTTGACCACCTCGGCGAACCGCTCGACGCGGCGTTCCATCTGCGCGCCGTGTCCGCATTCGCCAAACCCGCACAGCCCCAACGACAGCGCGCGGTCCACGGTCAGTTGGGGGTCGATGTCGTCGCAGCGGGACCGCAGGGGCGCCCTGTACACGAACGTCACGCCGGCGCCTCGGTGAGCGCGCGCTGAGGCACAGCAATTGCGGCGGGTCGCCGGACAGACACGCGCGCTCGCGGTGCGACGGGGCCGACGAACGTCATGTGAACGGGCGGCGCTCGTCGATCCGGCGCGACAGCCTGCCCGCGCCGCGCCACACCCGGGCCACCAGATCCTCGTCCTCCTCGGTCACGAAGTTGCCCATCACGCGCACCGCGATCTTCATCAACAACGCCGACCGCATCGCCACCGGACCCGTCGCCGGCAGAAACCGCGGGAACGTCAGCAGCAGTGCCAGCCGTCGCGCCACAGAGAATCCCTGCGCGTAGTGAGAGTGCAGCACCGCGGGCCATGCGTCGGTGTACGGCCCGGACCCCAGGAGCGACACCGCCAGCCGACCCGTCTCCAACCCGTAGTCGATACCTTCACCGTTCAACGGGTTGACGCAGGCCGCGGCGTCGCCGATCAGCATCCAGTTGGGCCCGGCCACCCCGGAGACGGCCCCGCCCATCGGCAGCAGCGCCGACAGCCCGGCCCGCGGTTCGCCGGAGAATCCCCACTCTGAGCGGCGCAGATCGGTGTAGTAGTTCATCAGCGGGCGCAGCGCGGCCTCGGCCGGACGCTTCGAGGTGGCCAGCGCGCCGACACCGATGTTCACCTCGCCGTTGCCGAGCGGGAAGATCCAGCCGTACCCCGGCAGCACCTCACCGGCCGGTGACCGGAGCTCCAGATGCGACGTGATCCACGGCTCGCTGGCCCGCGGCGTTGCGATGTAGCCGCGGATCGCCACGCCGTAGACGGTCTCTTTATGCCACTCGCGTCCCAGCGCCCGACCGAGCGTCGAGCGGGCCCCGTCGGCGACGATCAGCGACGAACACCGCACCACCTCGCCGGAATCCAAGACCACCGCGGTCACTCGCCCGCGTGAATCCCGTTCCACGGAAACAGCTTTGACGCCGAGCTTCATCTTCGCCCCGTCGTCGACGGCGACCAGGCGGATGCGTTCGTCGAGTTCGGTGCGCGGGACGGCGCTGCTGAACGACGGGAACGACGGGCCCGGCCAGGCCACCTCGACGTCAGAACCGAACCCCGACATCCGCAGGCCCCGGTGCGCGATCCGGCCGTCCAGCCACGACTCGAGTCCGAGCCGCCGCAACTCGGCGACCGCGCGGGGCGTCAGCCCGTCTCCGCACGCCTTGTCTCGCGGAAACTGCGCCGAATCGATCACCAGGACGTCGTGGCCGGCTCTGGCGGCCCACGCTGCGGCCGACGAGCCCGCAGGTCCTGCGCCGATCACGACGACGTCAGCGCTCGACGATCCCCGCAACGCTCCGCCCGCCGCTGAGTCCATGTCTCACAGTATGTTGGCTATGTGAGGACACCGGCGAACGTGGTGGCGGGAGTGGACTTCGGCGATGCCCAATTCGCCCAAGATGTCCGCGATGGGGTTGCCCGCATCGAGGCCCTGATGTCCGATGAGCTGGGCAAGGCCGACGTCCTGATGTCGGAGGCTGTCCACCACCTTTTTCAGGCGGGCGGCAAGCGGTTCCGTCCGCTGTTCACCGTGTTGGCGGCCCAGGTGGGGCCCGAGCCGGACGCATGGCAGGTCACGGTCGCCGGCGCGGTTATCGAGCTGGTCCACCTGGCAACGCTGTACCACGACGACGTCATGGACGAAGCGCAGGTCCGTCGTGGTGCGCCCAGCGCCAACGCCCGTTGGAGCAACAACATTGCGATCCTCGCGGGCGATTACCTCTTCGCGACGGCTTCGCGGTTGACGAGCCGGCTGGGACCCGATGCCGTGCGGATCATCGCCGATACGTTCGCGCTGTTGGTCACCGGCCAGATGCGCGAGACGCGCGGCGCTGCCGACCAGGTGGATTCCGTCGACCACTACCTGAAGGTCGTCTACGAGAAGACGGCCTGCCTGATCGCGGCGTCCGGGCGTTTCGGCGCGACGTTCTCAGGGGCCGATGAGGCGCAGATCGAGCGGCTGGCCCGGCTCGGCGGCATCGTGGGCACCGCGTTCCAGATCTCGGACGACATCATCGACATCGACAGCGACCCCGACGAGTCGGGCAAGGTGCCGGGCACGGACCTCCGCGAGGGTGTTTTCACGCTGCCGGTGTTGTACGCGCTGCGCGAAACCGGACCGGGCGCCGACCGCCTGCGCGAACTTCTCAAAGGCCCCGTCACCGACGAGGCCGATCTGGCCGAGGCACTGACGCTGCTACGCGCGTCCGAAGGCATCAAGAAGGCCAAAGAGACCGTGATCGCGTACGCCAAGGAGGCCGAGCAGGAGCTCGCTGCGCTTCCCGACGTCCCGGGTCGCCAGGCGCTGGCCAGTCTGATCGACTACACCATCAATCGGGACGGTTGATCGCGCTGGAACCCGCAGGGGTCACTCGGTCGTTGCCTTTGCGATAACTGACGCAGGTTTCAGGAGGAGGACCCACGATGACTTGGCATCCGCACGCCAACAGGGCGAAGACCTTCCTGTTGTTGGTGCTGTTCTCAGGTCTCATCGTCGGGGTCGGCGCGATGTTCGGGCGCAACATCATGTTCCTGGCGGTGCTGTTCGCGCTGGGCATGAACGCCTACGTGTACTTCAACAGCGACAAGCTGGCGTTGCGCGCGATGCACGCCCAGCCGGTGAACGAGATGCAGGCGCCGCTGATGTACAAGATCGTGCGCGAACTCGCCACGACGGCGCGCCAGCCGATGCCCCGGCTCTACATCAGTGACACGGCCGCCCCGAACGCGTTCGCGACGGGCCGCAACCCGCGCAACGCCGCGGTGTGCTGCACGACGGGAATCCTGCAGCTGCTCAACGAGCGCGAACTGCGCGCGGTGCTGGGCCACGAGCTGTCGCACGTGTACAACCGCGACATCCTGATCTCGTGCGTGGCCGGTGCGATGGCAACCGTGATCACCGCCTTGGCCAACCTCGCGTTCTTCGCCAGCATGTTCGGCGGCAACCGTGACGGCGGTACGAATCCGCTTGCGATTCTTCTGGTTTCGCTGCTCGGGCCGATCGCGGCGACGGTCATCCGGCTGGCGGTGTCCCGGTCGCGCGAGTACCAGGCTGACCAGTCCGGTGCCGAGCTGACGGGTGATCCGCTGGCTTTGGCCAGTGCGCTGCGCAAGATCAGCTCCGGGGTGGAACGAGCCCCGCTGCCGCCCGAGCCGCAACTGGCCGACCAGGCGCACCTGATGATCGCCAACCCGTTCCGCGCCGGGGAGAAGATGGGCAAGCTGTTCTCCACGCACCCGCCGATGGCCGACCGGATCGCCCGGTTGGAGGCCATGGCCGGCCGCGGGCCGGGCCAGTACTGAGCAAATCCGGCTGCCAACAGCGGCTACGGAGCAGGCACTTTCGGCCTGTCCGGCCTGCGATAGGTGACTGCGCGCGAAACGAAGTCGGCGCTTAGTGTTTTTCTATGACGTCCAGCAATTCCTCACTGGTCCAGGGCATTTCGATCCCCCGAGTGGCGACCGCGGTGGCATTCACCGGAGGCGCGACAGCCTGTTTTTTCATCGCCGGAGCGACCGCCACCGCGTCGGCCGATGCCGGGTCGGACTCGGACGCGAGCGAATCGGCACAGTCATCCGCTAATGGCAACGATGACACCTCGGATTCGAAGGCGTCAGACGATACCGCTGACGACAACGATGCACAGGACGCCGATGACGAGGACGTCGAGGCGACTGCAGCAACCGCCGAGGACGAGACGGAGGTCGAGGACGCCGACGCCTCCGAGGATGCCTCGCTGACGGATGCGGACGAGGACACCGCACCCGCCGAACGTGCCGTCACACGAAAGAAGTGGGATCGGACCGAGGCGGTCGACGACGAGGACGCCGAGGTCGAAGCGTCGCCCTCCACAGAGGACCTCCCGTCGCCCGAGGCCGACGAGTCTGCGGTCGGCGAAACGACGACCAGTAACGACGATGCCGACGAGCCAGCTACCTTCGCGGCGCTGGCCCGTGCCGCGTCCGACGCGGAGAGTCCGTCGTTCTTCACGTGGATCCAGCGGACCTTCTTCAACAAGACCCCGACGGTGTCCCAGGAGCCCGACGACGTCGTGGTTCAGTCCGACGGCAGTGTCACCGGCGTGATCCTGGCCGACGATGCCGACGGTGATGTGCTCACCTACACCGCGAAAGCCGTCGCTGCAGGCG
This sequence comes from Mycobacterium sp. 236(2023), assembly GCF_029623955.1. Taxonomy (GTDB): domain Bacteria; phylum Actinomycetota; class Actinomycetes; order Mycobacteriales; family Mycobacteriaceae; genus Mycobacterium. The sequence goes on from NZ_JARSBP010000002.1 coordinate 158,702, forward strand.
CCACCGTGACGATCGCCGACAACGGCTCGTTTGTGTATCGCCCTGCCGCGGGTTCCGTGTTCGACGGCGGCGACCTGTTTTCGGTGGAGGTCAGCGACGACGCCGACGTGAACGGCTGGCGCATCCACGGGTTGATGGGGCTGTTCGTTCCGGGCTTCGGTTCGACGGCGACGACGACGGTCGAACTCGGGGCGGCGACCGCCGCCGGTCGCTACGGCTGGGGCACCCCGAGGGAGACCCGTTTCAGCGGGCCGTCGTCACTCGACGGCTGGGTCGTCTACGACTCGGTGGGGCACAACGGATGGGGCAGGCGCACCCCGCGCGCGCTCTCGTTCGTCGATGGTGCGCTTGTGATCACCGGCGACCCGTTCGGTAACACCGGCGGGCTGACGTGGGGTGGCGGTCAGAAGTACGGGGCGTGGGAGGTGCGGATGCGGGTGCCCGAGGGCGCCGAGGACTACCACGCGGTCGCGCTGCTGTGGCCGGACGCCGAGAACTGGCCGGTCGGCGGTGAGGTCGACTTCGTCGAGGTGGTCGCCGACGGGACCCGCCAGCATGTCAGCCATCACCTGCACTACTCGGCGCTGGACCTCACCGAGGCCGGCGTGACGAAGGTCGATGCCACCGAGTGGCACAACTACGCGGTCAGCTGGACGCCTTCGGCGATCACCATCTATGTCGACGGCGTGCCGGTGTGGAAGACGACGGACACGTCGCACTTCCCGCCGGGCCCGATGCACCTCGCGATCCAGCTCGACGCGTCGGAGAAACATCCGCCGAACCTGGCCGGAGGGGCGCAGATGGCCGTCGCCTGGGCCCGCCAGTACTCGCTGAGCCAGATCAGCTGAGCGCTGACGCAGCCGTCAGACTTTCGGCCCGGGACCTGCACAGACGATCGCACCCGTTTAGGGTCTGTTCCGTGCTGAGCAGAATGATCATTGTGTCGGCCGCCGCTGCGGCAGCTGTCTTCGGCGCGACCGGCGTCGCGACCGCCCAGCCCGCGCCCAACGTCAATGCGATGACGATGGCGAACCCGAAGGACTACGCCGCCAACGACGGCAACTGGTACGCCTTCAGCGCCCTCGACGGCGTGACGTGCGTGATGGACCGGGCATCGGGCAGCTACGGCTGCAGCGGCCCGCTGCCCGCGGCGCCGAACGGCGCCAACATGGTCAGCGGAAACGCGGGCGGCGGTGTCGGATTCGCGAACTCGGCCCAGCCGATGTACGGCGCCATCGAGAACGCGCCCGCCCTCCCGCCGAACAGCCGGCTGAGCTTCAAGACCGTCAGCTGTGGCAACGACGGCTTCGTGACGTTGTGCATCAACACCTTCAACCAGTCCGGGTTCGTCATCAGCCCGGCCGGTTCGTACGCGTTCTGAAACACTGCCGACCGTTCTGACGACACTTAGGCTGTGATGGTGTCGAGCCGATCTGTCGTTGCTGCCGTGTGCGTCGCCGCGGCCGGAGTTTTCAGCGCGCCGGGGCTGGCTGCCGCGCAACCGGCGCCTCCGCCACCGCCGCCCCCACCACCGAACGTCAACGCCTACGCGCTGGCCAACCCGGCTGACTTCGCCGTCTACCAGGGCTCGGCATACGCCTTCTCGACCGCGGGGCTGACCTGCATGGTGCAGCGCTCGGGCCCGTACGGCTGCAGCGGTCTTCTTCCCGGCGCCCCCAACGGCGCCAACCTGGTCAGCGGCCGCTCCGGAACCGTGCCGGGCTTCGGGACGGCACGGCAACCGATCGTCACCGAGCCGGTCAACGCGCTGACCCCGAATACCCGGATCAGCTTCGGCACCGTCAGCTGCGGCGGCGACGGCGTCACCACCGCGTGCGTCGACGGCATGAACCAGTCGGGCTTCGTCATCACCCCGGGCGCCACCTGGGTGGTCAATCCGGTGAACCCGCTCGTCGCGCGGCCCGAGGGAACGAACCCCTACTTCAACTAGAAGCCCGAGCCGTGCACCTCGTGGCCGGGATTCTCGACCATGAGGCCGCGGTAGGCCTGCTCGACAGTCGAGCCGTGGTTCACCACACCGTCCACCTCACGGGCGACCGGCATCGAGATGCCGTACTTGTCGGCGAACTCCATGACGACGCTGGCGGCTTTCACACCTTCGGCGACCTGGTTCATCGCGGCGATGATCTCCTCGACGGTCTTGCCCTGGCCGAGCTGCTCGCCGACGTGCCGGTTGCGGCTGCGCTGCGAAGTGCACGTGACGATGAGATCGCCCATGCCGGCCAGGCCCGCGAAGGTGTCGCGGTTGCCGCCCATCGCGACGCCCAGCTTCGACATCTCGTTGACGGCGCGAGCCATCACCATGGCGCGGGTGTTCTCACCGATGCCCAGCGCGAAGCCCATGCCGACGGCGATCGCGTAGACGTTCTTCAGCGCACCCGCCATCTCCACACCGACGACGTCGTCGGTGGTGTAGGTGCGAAAACGCTTGGTCCGGAACAGGTTTGCGAGGTTGGCGGCCAGTAGCTGGTCGGGCATCGCGAGGACGGCGGCCGCGGCGTATCCGTCGGCGACCTCGCGGGCGATGTTGGGTCCGGCCAGGATTCCGGCCGGATGGCCGGGCAGGATCTCGTCGACGATCTGGCTCATCCGATAGTTGGTGCCCTGCTCGAGGCCCTTCACCAGCGACACCACCGGCACCCACGGCCGCAGCTGCGTGGCGAGTTCGGTGAGCACACCGCGGAAGCCGTGCGAGGGCACGCCCATGACGATGACGTCGGCGCACTCGGCGGCTTCGGTGAAGTCGGTGGTGGCCTTCAGCGTTTCCGCCAGCTCGACGTCGTCGCCGAGGTACTTCGAGTTGCGGTGGTTGTTGTTGATGTCGTCGGCGGTCTCCTGCGACCGCACCCACTGCAGCGTCGGGCCCCGCCTGGCGCAGATGGAGGCGACGGTGGTTCCCCACGAGCCGCCGCCGAGAACAACAACTTTGGGTTCACGTTGCGCAGGTGCCATGTCGACCACCCTAGGGCGGGGGAGACGCGTCGAGGGCGGGTTTGCTCAGACGCCGCGCCCGGCGTCGCGAATCAGCGGTAGTTGACGAACTGCAGCGCGATGTCGAGGTCGGCCCCACGCAGCAGCGCCTGCACGGCCTGGAGGTCGTCGCGCTTCTTGGAGCTGACGCGGATCTCTTCGCCCTGGATCTGCGCCTTGACGCCCTTGGGGCCTTCGTCGCGGATGATCTTGGTGACCTTCTTGGCGTCCTCGCTGGAGATGCCCTGCTTGATGCTGCCGATCACCTTGTAGGTCTTGCCGGACGGCTGCGGGTCGCCGGCGTCGAAGGCCTTCATCGAGATGTCGCGGCGGATGAGCTTTTCCTTGAAGACGTCGACGGCAGCCTTGACGCGCTCCTCGGTGGAGGAGATGAGGATGATGCCTTCCTCGCCCTGCCACTCGATGGTGGTGTCGGTGCCGCGGAAGTCGAACCGGGTCGACAGCTCCTTGGCGGCCTGGTTGAGTGCGTTGTCGACCTCTTGGCGGTCGACCTTGCTGACGACGTCGAACGATGAATCCGCCATTGGACCCGTCCCTCCCTCGTGGATTGTTGCTTGGGTCCATCTTGGTCGCACGCGGTCGGGACGGCCAAACCACCCTGGCGATTTGTATTGGGGGACCGTCCTCGTTGTATCCTGCTGTGCGCGCTGTGCGATGCACATGCAGCATCCCGGCAGGTTGCCCGAGCGGCCAATGGGAGCGGACTGTAAATCCGTCGGCTAACGCCTACACAGGTTCGAATCCTGTACCTGCCACACGAATCAGGCCCCCTTTCGAGGGGGCCTGATGCGTTGGAGCCGGCGGACTCAGTTGCCCTTGAGGGCGTCCTTGACCTTCTCGCCGGCATCCTTGAGGCTTGACTTCGCCTGATCGAGCTTGCCTTCGTTCTTGGTGCTGTCATCGCCGGTGGCCCTGCCGAGTCCCTCTTTGGCCTTGCCTGCGAGGTCGTCGATCTTGTTGCTTGCCTTGTCTCCTGCGCCCATGGTGTGGCTCCTTCTCTGAGCTTTGGCGATCCGGACTCAGGGTTGAGCCCGCAGGGCTACCGGTTACCTTTTGCGCCAGGAATCGAAACAACTTGTCGGTGGCGTGTTGTAAAACGAAGAGGGCGGAGCCCCCGTCGCATCACGCTGGTTGCTCAACGGTCATGCGGTGGGGGCTCCGCTCCACTGGACATGCCCGTTGGGTGCACGCCCGAAACGACCCCCCGTCATTCGGTGGGGACGGGGGACAGCGGCTGGCCCTCCTCGGCGGCCCACACCGTGTCGATACAGAACTTGTTGCCGATCGGAACCTCCGCCGGCGGCGAGAAGTGCTGCCAGTAGGCGTGCTCACTGAGCAGACCCACCGTGCCGAGTCTGACCTCCTCCTCCACTCCGGGGACGCGGACGGTGACGGATCCGTCTTCGACGTCCATCTCGAAGCGGTACGTGCCGTTCACCGCCAGCGGTGGATTGAATGTGCCGCGGGCAACGGGCTGGGGAGTGGCACTGTCCCTGAACCTGCGGACCTCCCACGTAGTCGGCGACGCCGTGAGTTGTACCTGGTTCTGGTCCAGGCTGCCGTCGGCGGCGATGCCCATGATCAGGGTCTCGTCGCCGCCCTCCCCGACTCTCGTCCAGCGCCCTTCGGCGCCGATCCGACGAACGGTGCCGCGAAGGATCTGCACCGCGTAGGTGTTGCTGTCGTCGGATGACACATAGTGTCCGTCGCGAATCAAAGCACCCCTCGAAACCGGGGCGAGGGGTTTGCCGGCCGGGGCCGCCTGCAGCTCCCAGTCCTCGTCGAGTCCCTGGTCGGTGTCCGGGCGTTCGAAATCGTCGACGAACGATGCTCCGGCAGCCAGGGGCGGAGGCGGTGGAGCGACGGGAGGTGGTGGTGTGTAACGAGATTCGTATGGCGGCGGCTCATGGGCGCAGCCGCTGAGCACCGTCATCAGCACCGCGGCAGCAAGAAGCCGCTTCTTCCCCTCCATGCAGGCAGAGTCTAGTCACCTTTTCCTTTGCGCAGGCTGATTGTGCCAATACAGTCTGTCGCGACCTCGAGCTTTCCGGCGACCGCCGCGGTCAGGTAGCTGAACACCGGTCGGGAATAGGCATACGGCTTCTGGAGGTAGTAACGGTCATGGACAAAGCAGCGTTCGACGAGATGAACCGCGGAGTGGTCGGCGAGTTCCGCGCCAACGGGGGAAAGGCGGGCGGCATCTTCGAAGGCAAGTTGCTCGTGCTCGTTCACCACACCGGCGCCAAGTCCGGCATCGAGCGCATCGCGCCGCTGGTCGCCCTGGAAGACGATGGGCGCACCTACATTTTCGCCAGCAAGGGCGGCGCGGATACCCATCCCGACTGGTACCACAACATCGTCGCCAACCCCGGCATCACCGTTGAGATCGGCACCGAGACCTATCCGGCGACGGCGCGAATCCTCTCCGGCGCCGAGCGCGACGAGATCTACGCCAAGCAGGTCGCCGTCGAGCCGCAGTTCGGCGAATACCAGGCCAAGACCGAGCGTGTCATCCCCGTTGTCGAATTGGTCAGGGCGGCAGGCTGACTCGACGTCAGACGTCGATGTCGCCCAGCTCGATGCGAACGAGCGAACCCGGCTGGTAGAGCAGCTGATAGAGCGCGCCGTCGGGGCCCTCGGACAGGACGACGGTCGCTCCGGCCTCGGGATCGAAGGTTTGCACGTCGGTGCATGCCGAGTAGTTCGGGGTGCACGTCAGCACGTTGATCCAGCCCTTGACCAGGTCGGCGATGAACACCCTGCCCTGGTGGACGGTCACCGATGTGATGGCGGCTCCGCCGTCGCGAGCGTAGGTGAAGATCGGGTCCACCTTGCCCGCGCAGCTGCTGGTGCAGAGGCCCTCCGAGCTCGGCCAGCCGTAGTTGCCGCCGGCGACTACCTTGTTGACCTCTTCGAACGCCGCGTTGCCCACGTCGGCGACCAGTAGCTCGCCGGTCGGGGTGAACGTCAACCGAAACGGGTTGCGCAGGCCGTAGGCGTAGATCGCGGTGCGCGAACCGTTGATCAGCGGGTTGTCGGTCGGGACGCTGCCGTCGGTGTTGAGTCGCAGGATCTTTCCGTGGATGTTGTCGGTCAGGTCCTGGGCGTTGCTGCCCGTGGCGTTGTCGCCGACGCCCCAGTACAGCTTGCCGTCGGGCCCGAAATCGAGGGCGCCGCCGTGGTGGTTGGGCGCGGCCGTCATGTTCGACTCGATCAGAACCCGGTCGAACGTTGCGGTGTTGCCGTTGACGACGAAGCGCGACAACGTATTTCGGGTCGTCGCGGCAGCGACGTAGGCGACGTAGATACGGCCGTTGGTTTCGAAAGCCGGGTCGACGGCCAGGCCGGCGATGCCACGTTCGACTTCCGTCCGCACCGACAGCGTGATGAGCGGATCGGTGCGCAGCACCCCGTCCTCGACGACGCGGATCGCGCCGGCCTTCTCGGCGAAGAGGATTCGTCCGTCGGGCAGGAACTTGAAGTCGACCGGCGAGCTCAGTCCCTCGACGACCGTCGCGCGCTCGTGCCCGATGAACACTGTCTTGGTGTCCCGGTGGCCGCTGCTGCCGAGCAGGCCGAAGGTGAACAGATTGAGCAGTCCGGCGGCCCCGTGGATGTGGAAGCCGTCGCGGGCGTCGCTGATGGTCACCTGGAAACTGTCGGTTCCGGCGTAGTCCTCGCCAGGTGTGTAGACGAAGGTGCCGTCGGAGCCGATGGCGACGGATCCGTGCTCGGGCCGGGTCGCGGTGTAGGTCAGGCGGGTCGAGTCGGGGTCTTCGGGGTGAAGGTTTCCGACGACGTTGCCCTCGATGACGGCGTACTCGGCCGGGTTGGGGTCGATGGTGGGCGTCTTGTTGTTGAACAGCTTCTCGAAGAAGCTCGGCTCCTCGGCTTCGGCGTCGGCTTCGACCGCGGCGAGCGCCTGAACAGGCTCAGGGTCTTCCTCGACCGCAGGTGCCGCGTCGTCGTCAGCTGACTCGGTATCATCGGATTCCGTTCCGGTGGAATCGGATTCGTCCGCGTCGGAATCGCCGGCTTCCTCCGAGGAATCGTCGGCCGACGTGGACTCGGATTCCGATTCGCTCTTCGACGACGGGCTGGCCGTCGACGCTTTTGTCGCCCGGGTCGACGTGTCGGACGACGAATCCGAACTTGACGACGAATCCGAACTTGACGACGCGCTGCTCGAGTCGGACGCCTCCGCCGACGCGACGGCCGTTCCTGTCAGCATCGCGGCGCCCACCCCCAGGGCGAATGCCAGGCCGCCGACACGTCCGACGTAGCGGGCGTATCCGCTCGACGTCCGGTCAGTCCTTGCGATGGCCGGTGTTCCCCCCATGTCGCCTCCTTGCGATCAATGCCAACGGCTAGGGGCAAACTCTAGGCCCCGGGGTTTGCCGAGCCAAGAGTTTTCCCAGGAAAGGTCAGCATTCCGTAATGGCTGAGCGTCGGCTGCCGGCTACTGCCGCAAAGTTTCTCGGAGGACGTTCGGATAGCTGTGCAGAGCCCGGGGCGGGAGAAGGCCCCGCGTGTTCGGGCCGTTTGCCGCAATGCGCGGTTTCCTGCCAGCTGCCGAGACTGAACTTGAGCAGGGAAAGCGCGAGTGGGGACCTGCTGGAACTCCGTTTCGGCGGCAGGCCGGCCTCGCACGATCCGCAGTTACAACCAGCTGTCGGGTTGGGTGCCGTCGACGTCGGTGAATCCGTACTCGTGGGCGAGCTGTGCCGACGTCACCGACGCCTGATTCCAGCGGGCCCGATCGGCGTCGGCGGCCAGCGCGGCGATGGCGCGGCCGACGTATCGCGGCGATTCCGAATCTGCGAATGCCCGAGGGGCGCTGGGCCCGTCGGTGCGATCGGGGTCCAGCGCGTGTCGCCAGTTGTCTTCGGTGACACCGTAGTTGTCGAGCATCATCTCCGAGCGCAGCCAACCGGGAGTGATGGCGACGGCGGTGCCGACGTGCGGTTCGAGCTCGTGCCCGAGGTCGAACGCCAGCCGGTTGACCGCCGACTTCGCCAATCCGTAGTAGGCCGAGATGCGGTAGCGCGACGCGTTGTATTCGGCGGTGCCGTCGGTGATCTCGACATGCAAACCGCCGGGGCGTGCGATCAGCAGCGGTAGCAGGTGGTGGGCGGTGATCAGATGTGTCTCGACGGCAAGCCGAACGATGCGCAATCCGTCGTCGAGGTCGAGGTCCCAGATCGGGGTGTTCCATTGCGGTGGCGAACCTTTGAGCTTTTCCGCGCCCCAGATGTCGTTCACCAGGATGTCGATGCGGCCGTGCTCGGCGCGGATCTGCGCCGCCAGGGCCGCTACCTGGCTGGGCTCCAGGTGGTCGACCTGGACTGCGATACCCGTGCCGCCGAGTTCGGTCACCAGGGCTGCGCTCTCCTCGATCGTCTCGGGACGGTCGTAGTCGGAGTCTCCGCCGGTGACGCTGCTGCGGCCGGTGCAGATCACGGTCGCGCCCGCCTCGCCGAGTGCGGCGGCGATACCGCGCCCGGCACCGCGGGTGGCACCGGCGACGACCGCGATCCGGTCGCGGAGTGCGCGAGGATCAGGCTGCCAGTCCATGCCTCCATGATCTACCGCGTGCCGATCGAGGTCGAGACGATCGCGAAGCAATCCCGGACGCCACAGCATTGATAGCCCACCCGGCCGCACATAGCTTTTGGCCTTGACCACAGTGATGATCACCGGTTGCTCCTCGGGCTACGGCCTGGCAACCGCGCAACGATTCCTCGACGAAGGCTGGAATGTCGTTGCCACCATGCGAACTCCCCGCGATGGGCTGTTCGTCCCATCGGACCGGCTTCGGGTTCTGCGGCTGGACGTGACGGATCCCGCGAGCATCGCCGAAGCGGTCGAGGCCGCAGGACCGATCGATGTCCTCGTCAACAATGCCGGGATCGGTGCGGTCGGCGCGTTCGAGGCGACGCCGATGTCGACGACGCGAGAGCTGTTCGAAACCAACACATTCGGGGTGATGGCGGTGACGCAGGCGGTGGTGCCACAGATGCGGCTGCGTCGCTCGGGTGTCATCGTCAACGTCACCTCGAGCGCGACGTTGGCAGCCATGCCGTTGGCCGCGGTGTACACCGCGAGCAAGTCCGCGATCGAAGGGTTCACGGGGTCGTTGGCCCTGGAACTCGGCTTCTTTGGGGTGCGGGCCAAACTCGTCGAACCCGGCTACGGCCCCGGCACGCAGTTCACCAGCAACGGCGTGGAACGGATGGCAGGGTTGATCCCACAGGAGTACCAGGCTTTCGCGGCACCCATCTTCGAGGAATTCGGGACACCGGGAGCGGTGACCACGCCGGGCGACGTCGCCGACGTCGTCTTCGAGGCGGCCACCGACACGTCGGACCGGCTCAGATACGCCGCCGGTGCGGACGCGGTGGCGCTGGCACGATGACCTGACCGACTACGGCTAGCGTCTGCCGTGTGGGCGGCGCGGGACCGATGGAAGAGCTGATGGCCTTGCTGCGTCCCGAAGCGGTCCTGTCGAAGGTCATCACCGGCGGCGGGCAGTGGAGCGTCCGCAAGCCCCGCTACGGCGATCCCGCGTTCTGCCTGATGCTGGAGGGCACGTGCGTGCTCGACGCCGACGGGCTGGAAGCGCTGGAACTGCGCCAGGGCGACTTTCTGCTCCTTCCCGCGATGCCGGAGTTCACCCTCAGCGGGACCCGCGACGTCGCGCCGGTGTTCACCGCGCTCGACCCGGCCCGGCATACCCGTCACGGGCAGGTGTCCGAGCCCGTCACGATGCGGATGCTCGGCGGGTATTTCCGGTTCGATCCCGCCAACGCGGCCCTGCTGGTGGCGCTGTTGCCGCCCGTCGTCCACGTCCGCAGCGACGAACCGGGCGCCGCGCGGCTGAGCAGGCTGGTAGAACTCATCGCCGAGGAGGCCGACGGTGACGGCGCAGCCCGCGACGTGATCCTGCAGCGGCTCGTCGAGGTGCTGTTGATCGAGGCGGCCCGCCTGCACGCCGACCTCGATCTCGGCGGCGCGCAGCGCGGACTGATCGCCGGCCTGACCGATCCCGTGCTCGCGCCTGCCCTGCGGGCGCTGCACGCCGACGTGTCCCGAGGCTGGACTGTCGAGGGCCTCGCCCGCGTTGCCGCGGTGTCCCGCGCCGTGTTCGCTCAAAGATTCACGCGCACAATGGGAATGCCGCCGATGCAGTATCTGCTGGAGTGGCGGGTGGCGCTCGCGAAGGACGTGCTGCGCGCCGAACAGTTGTCGGTCGCTGCTGTGGCGCAGCGTGTCGGGTATCAGTCGGCGAATGCGTTCACGACGGCGTTCATCCGGGTTGCGGGTTGCTCGCCGACGGAGTTCGCCCGGTCACACCGACGGGACGTGGCCCTCGCGGGCAGGGATGGTGCCGTCCAGTAGCCCGCGATAGACGGTGTCGAGATGTGGTGTTTGTTACTTCCAGCAGCGGCGATCATCGCGGGGCGGGACCATCGAAGCAGCGGAAGGAGCAGCCATGACGGAGTGCCGCAGGTGCGGAGCGAAACGACCATCGTGGCTGGGTGAGCCGCATCGCTGCGTCGGGGATGCAAATCTGTCGTGGCTGACGTTCCACCAGATGACGGCGCATGCGGCCATGGCATGGCGGCGCAGACTGCTCGACGGACCGTCCTGAGGCGACGGGCCATCGGCTGTGCTGGGGCGAAGGGTCGCGGTAGTGTCGAGGGCTAGTCGCTGGAGATTGGTAGCAATTCATGGACCTCGTGCTCGGTTTGTCGATGACGTCGTCATCGGTGCGCTGGGTCGTCGTCGACGGTGCTGCGGGCGACGAGACGCTGACCGTGGACCGGGGCTCGCTCCCGCTGGACGAGGGCTTCGACGCGGACGGTCTGCTCGGCGGGCTGCTCGATCGGTCCACTCCGCGGCGCATCGACGCGATCGGGTTGACCTGGACCACCGATGCGGAGCACACAGCGAGCGCAGTATGGCAGGCCCTCACCGATCGTCAGGTCGACAACGTCATCGCCGTCTCTGAGGTGGAGGCCGCCGAGGCGCTGGCCTTCGGCATCGCGGACATCGCCGGCTGCGAGCGACTCGTGGTCTGCGTCGCGGAGCCTGGCGGTTCGGTCGTCGCGGCCGTGACTCCCGACGGGGTTACCGCCGATCAGGTCGACAACTCCGCTCTCACCGACGTGGAGGGATTCGCACCCGACGCGGTCTTCGTCCTCGGTTCGGGTGATGTCGCCGGTGTGGTGTCCGAGTTGGAACAGCGCCTGCAGGTGCCCGTGATCTCCGCCGACGAGAGTGAACTGGCTCTGGCCAGGGGTGCCGCGCTGGCATCGGCGTCGGCGGTGTCGCTCCTCGATGCCCAAGAGGCCCCGGCCCGGCGCCGACTGAGCCGCACGGCAACGCTGGCGTCGGTGCTGGCCGCGGCGGTCGTGACGTTCGTCGTCTCGCTGTCGGTGGCGTTGGGCATGACGCTGACGCCTGAGCCTCCCGCGTCACAGATGGCGCGGTCGGTCACCGAGCCGGCTCCTGAGCCTGTGGTGGCGCCGAATCCCAAGCCGACGCCGGTGAAGGCCGCCCCTCCAGAAGTGGCGTCGCCGCCCGCTCCTGCCCCGGAAGCTGTGCCTGTCGCGATCGAGGTGCCTGTCCCCGAGGCCCCGGCTCCGGTCTACGAGGAGCCGCTCGCGCCGGCGCCGATCCTGCCGCCCGCCCCGGAGTACGTGCCTCCGCCCCCGCCTGCCAACTATCTGCCCCCGGCTCCGGCGGCCCCGGCCTTCGTGCCGCCGCCCGCCGCCCCGCCCGCGCAGGTCGTTCCGCAGCAGCCGGTGCAGCAGCCGCGCCTGCGTGACCGCATCATCGAGCGCATCCCGATCATCAACCGGTTCCACGAGCCGCAGTACGGCTACACGCCCTAGCCTCTTACGCCGAAACGGAAAGTACGCAGGGAAACTGCGAGTAGGCCCCTGCGTACTTTCCGTTTCGGCGAGCGCTCAGCCCCGGACGAGGTTACGCAGCGGTTCGCCGCGTAGGAGCCTTCCGATGTTGGCGGCGACGTCTTCGGCCCGGCCCGCGAACGTGTCTCGGGTGACGCCGGACGAATGCGGTGTCATCACGATGTTGGGCAGGGTTTCGAACGGCAAATCGCTTGGCGTGCAACCGACTCCATCGACCGGGTAGCGATACCAGACATCGATCGCGGCGCCCTTGATGACCTTGCCCGACAGCGCGTCGAAGAGTGCCTGTTCCTGCACGAGGGGGCCGCGGCCGACGTTGATCAGCACGCCGTCGGAACCGAGTGCCTGCAGTTGCGCCGCCCCGATCATGCCTTCGGTGTGGCTGTTCAGCGGCGCCGACACCACGACCACATCGGAATCCCGCATCAGGCGGCCGAGCTGGCCGGTATCACCGACCCAGCTGAGTCCCGTATCGTCTGAGACACGCCCCGAGCCCGTCACAGCTGAGGCGCTACATCCGAACGCCTGCAACAACTTCCACGTGCGCTGGCCGATATGGCCGAACCCGACGAAGCCGACGTGCGCGTCGCCGAGTGTCGGCATTTGCGGTATCGACCGGTCGTAGACCGACGTCGCCCACACCCCCTCACGTAGCCGGGCGTCCTGCGTGAGGAATCCGCGCTGCAGCATCACCGCGGCACCGACGATGTACTCGGCGATCGACTGCTCGTGGTGGAAGGTGTTGGCCACCAACACGTCCTGCGCCAGAGCACCGAAGTCGATCCTGTCGGTGCCGGCTGCGGCGGGGTGGACGAGCCGCAGGTTGTCGGCGGCGCGCGCCATCTCCGCGGTGAACCGGCTGCCGACGAACACCTCGGCATCGCGCAGTTCCTCGTCCGGCGCAACACCGGAGAACCACCGGACGTCGGATCCGGAGGGGACCATGGCGTCGAACCGTTCCCGGTGGGGTGCCAGATTCGGGTCTACGACAACGATTCTCACGTCAGCTCCGATGCAGTGCGGGACGCTTGCTGTCAAATGTCCAGCCCGGGATCAGGTACTGCATCGCGACCGCGTCGTCACGGCTGCCGAGGCCTTCGCGTTTGTACAGTTCATGCGCGGCGGCGACGGCTGGCTCGTCGAGAGTGACGCCGAGGCCGGGCGCGTCGGGAACGGTCAGGTAGCCGTCGACGATCTGGTAGGGATTCTCGGTGATGGCCTGGCCGTCCTGCCAGATCCAGTGCGTGTCGATGGCGGTGATGTCGCCCGGCGCGGCGGCGGCCACGTGGGTGAACATCGCCAGCGACACGTCGAAGTGGTTGTTGGAGTGCGATCCCCACGTCAGCCCCCACACGTCGCAGAGTTGCGCGACGCGCACCGATCCGGCCATCGTCCAGAAGTGCGGGTCGGCGAGCGGGATGTCGACGGCGTTGGTGCGGATCGCGTGCCCCATCTCGCGCCAGTCGGTGGCGATCATGTTGGTTGCGGTCGGCAGGCCGGTGGCCCGTTTGAACTCGGCCATCACTTCGCGTCCGGAGAACCCTCCCTCGGGTCCGACGGGGTCCTCGGCGTAGGCCAGGACGTCGCGCAGCTCGCGGCACGTCGTGATCGCATCGTCGAGGAGCCATCCACCGTTGGGGTCCAATGTGATTCGAGCGTCGGGAAAGCGGTCGGCCAGCGCAATGACAGCCTTGGCCTCGTCGGGCGCCGGCAGCACCCCGCCTTTGAGTTTGAAGTCGACGAATCCGTAGCGGGCGCGGGCGGCTTCGGCGAGCCGCACCACCGCGTCGGGTGTCAGCGCCTCTTCGTGACGCACAGTGAACCAGTCGTCTGCTGGATCGTTGGAGGCGGCCTCGTCGGCCGGCGACCGGTAGGCGAGGTCGGTTTTGGTGCGGTCGCCGACGAAGAACAGGTAGCCCAGCGCCTGCACCCGGCTGCGCTGCTGGCCGTCGCCGAGCAGGGCCGCAACGGGCACCTCGAGATGCTGGCCGAGCAGGTCGAGCAGCGCGGATTCGATTGCGGTGACGGCATGTACGGCGATGCGCAGGTCGAAGGTCTGGGCACCCCGGCCGCCGGCGTCGCGGTCGGCGAAGGCGCGGCGGACGTCGTTGAGGACGGCGTGGTAGTCGCCGATGCTGCGGCCGGTGATGATGGCGCGGGCGTCTTCGAGCGTCTTGCGGATCGGTTCCCCGCCCGGCACTTCGCCGACACCGGTGTTGCCCGCGGAGTCCTGCACGATCACCAGGTTGCGGGTGAAGAACGGGCCGTGGGCACCGGACAGGTTCAGCAGCATGCTGTCGTGGCCGGCGACGGGGACGACGGTCACATCGGTGACTGTAGGTGTCTTCACGTGAGTTTCTCCAGTAATCATGAGGCGAACCATTTGTCGCCGTTGGCCAGGGGGCGTACGACGCGAGACACCTTGTCTCCCATGGTGCGCAGTGCGTCGACGATGTCGTGTTCGCGTTGCGGGGTGAGACGCTCGACGGGAATCGAGGCGCTGATCGCGTCCTGTGCCGGCTTGCAGTAGCGCAGCGGCACCGCGAAACAGCGCAGGCCGACGGTGTTCTCCTCGTTGTCGCACGCATACCCGCGCACCCGCACGTCATCGAGCTCGTGATCGAGGGCGCCGCGATCGGCGATGGTGTGCGGGGTCAGGGTTTTCAGCGCTGAGGGGACGTGTTCGTCGCGCTGGGTGCCGAAGCGCTCGGCCAGCAGGGCCTTGCCCAACGACGTCGCGTAGGCGGGCAGGCGCCGCCCGACACGGTTCGACATCCGGGTGTACTGCTTGGATTCCCGGGTGGCGAGGTACACGATGTCGGTCCCGTCGAGCCGGCCCAAATGGAATGTCTCGTCGAGACCGGAGCGCAAGTCCTCCAGGAACGGTGTGATCAGCGGAAGGTAGGGGTCGCTGTCGAGATAGCTGGTGCCGACCAGCAGCGCGCGAATCCCGATGCCGTACAACGTGCCCGTCGGATCGCTGCGCACCCAGCCCTGGCTGACGAGTGTGCGGAGCAGGGCGTGGGCGCTGCTGCGCGGCATCTCCAGCGCGTCGCTGATCTCCCGCAGGCGGGCGGGTTCGTCGTGGCGGGCGGACAGATACTCCAGCAGTTCGACCGTGCGGACGGCGGATTTGACCTTGCGTACCGAGATGTCGGGGTCAGTCACCGTCCGCTCCTCAGATCGCCAGCAGCTCGCGGGCGATCAGCACGATCGCGCCCGCTGCCGAAACGGCGATCGCCAACCAGCGCAGCCGCTTCGGGTTCAGGTGTTTGTTCAACATATTGGACAGCAGATAGCCGACGACGGCTGCCGGGGCGAGCACCCCGAAACCCCACCACGTGTGCTGGTGGATGGCTCCGGTGAACCCCAGCACCACAAGGGACATCAGTGACCCGATCAGAAAGAAGCCTCCCATCGTGCCGCGCAGCTGCGCGCCGCTGCTGCGCTGCCACACCAGCGCCATCGGCGGTCCGCCGATCGCTGTTGCGGTGCCCAGCACCCCCGACGCCGCACCGGCGAGCACCACGTTGCGTCGCCGCGGTGCGGGAATCCAGCCGATGCTCGTCAGCAGCACCCCGCCGAGAACGACGGCCGCCAGCATGATCGCCACCCCGCGCTCCGGCAGCGAGGCCAGCAACAGTGCTCCGGCCACCGTGCCGGGTACCCGGCCGACCAAGGCCCAGCCCGTGCCGCGCAAGTCGATCGACTCCCGCTCGCGCACCACGACGATCAACGTCACCAGCGTGGCGATCATGATGAGCGTGCCCGGAATCAACTCCGGATCGATCAGCGCGACGATCGGCGCCGCGAACATCCCGATGCCGAACCCGATCGACGACTGCAGCGCCGACGCGAACATGATCGCTACGGCGAGAACGCAATACGCGGTGACACTCATACCGCCACGGTTTCACGCCCACTCCCCTCGAGAAGCATGGGGTGGTGGCAGAGCGCTGCGTGGTCGGCGGCCTGCGGATCCACCGCAGCGGTGGGTGTGGTCGTCGCGCAGATGTCGGTAGCCTTCCAGCAGCGCGTGCGGAAGCGGCAGCCCGACGGCGGGTTGATCGGTGAGGGCACCTCGCCCTTGAGCAGGATGCGCTGCTTGCGTTGCGCGCCGTCCAAGGTGGGCGCCGCCGACATCAGCGCCGCGGTGTAGGGGTGGTTGGAGCGTTCGAAAACGCTTTCGGTGGGCCCGTTCTCGATGATGCGGCCGAGGTACATGACGGCGACGCGGTCGGCGACGTGGCGCACCACCGACAGGTCGTGGGAGATGAAGATGTAGCTGATCTGCAGCTCTTCCTGCAGATCGTTGAGCAGGTTGAGCACCTGCGCCTGCACCGATAGGTCGAGAGCGGACACCGGCTCGTCGCAGATGATGACGTCCGGGTCCAGCGCGAGGGCGCGGGCAATGCCGATGCGTTGGCGCTGCCCGCCGGAGAACTCCTGCGGATACTTGTTGGCGGCCTTGGCGCCGAGGCCGACCATGTCGAGCAGCCCCCGCACCCGCATGTCGCGGTCGTGGCGGTTCTTGACGATGCCCTTGTGGCTGCGCCACGGCTCGGAGATGATCTCCGCCGCCGACATGCGCGCGTTCAGGGATGCGTACGGATCCTGGAACACCATCTGCACGCGACGCCGGAACTTGAGCAGGTCGGCGCCCTTGAGGCTGAACGGGTCGACGCCGTCGAAGCGCACCGAGCCTTCATCGGGGCGCTCCAACATCATCAATGTGCGCGCGAGCGTGGACTTTCCGCAACCGGACTCGCCGACCAGGCCCAGTGTCTCGCCTCGCTTGAGATCGAGCGTGATGCCGTCGAGCGCGCACAGCTTGTTCTTGCCGGCGTGCGGCACGCGGAAGCTCTTGCGGACGTCACGGACTTCGAGCAGGGTTTCAGGCATCTGATCAGACATTGGAGACCTCTTCCGGGAAGTGGCACGCGGCTTTGCGATCTGCGCCGACGTTGACGAGGGTCGGCCGGGTCGTGCGGCAGACGTCCGAGGCGAGCGGGCAGCGGGCCTGGTAGACACAGCCTTCGGGGATGGAATGCAGATCGGGTGGAGTGCCGCCGATCGACTTGAGTGCGTCGCCGCGGCGGGCGTTGACGGGCACCGAGTTCAGCAGGCCCTTGGTGTAGGGGTGTTTGGGATTGCCGAAAACCTCGGCGACCGTTCCTGTTTCGACGATGTTGCCGGCGTACATGATCGCGACCCGGTCGGCTTCCTCGGCGACCAGCGCGAGGTCGTGGGTGATGAGGACGACGGCCATGTGGAACTCGGAGCGCAGATCGCGCAGCAGCGCCATGATCTGCGCCTGGACCGTGACGTCGAGCGCGGTGGTGGGTTCGTCGGCGATCAGCACGCTCGGGTTGAGCGCCACTGCCATCGCGATCAGCAGGCGCTGCCGCATGCCGCCGCTGAACTGGTGCGGGTAGGAGTTCAGTCGGGTCTCGGGCTGCGGGATGCCCACGCGCGCCATCAGCTCGATGGCCCTCTTCTTGGCATCCCTGGCGCTCATGCGCTGGTGGATCCGGAACGGTTCTGCCAGTTGCGTTCCCACGGTGTAGAGCGGGTTCAGCGCGGTGAGCGCATCCTGGAAGACGATGGCCAGCTCGGTGCCTGCCAGTTCGCGGCGCTTCTTGTTGTCGACGCTGAAGAGGTCGACGTCCGCGAGCTTGGCGGTGCCTCCGACCACGTCGGCCACCGGGTCGAGGAGCCCCACCAGAGCCGTGGCGGTCATCGACTTGCCGCAGCCGGATTCGCCGAGCAGCGCCAGGGTTTCGCCGCGGCGGGCCTGGAACGAGACGCCGTTAACGGCTCGCAGTGTTCCGGTGATGGTGCGGACCTCGACGGTGAGCCCGTCGACGTCGAGCACCGGCGTGGCGTCCACCGCATCGGTGTGAACGTCGTGATCGGCGAGTGCAGTCATCAGAGCGCCTTTCCGGTCTTTGTGAACTTCGAGAGCTTCTTCTGCGGCACGGTCAGGCGCCACCGCTGCGCGGGATCGGTGGCGATGCGCGCCCACGCGGCGAGGATGGTGGCCGACACCGTGGTGATGACGATGGCGAGGCCGGGGAAGAAGGACAGCCACCATGCGGTGTGCAGGTACGTGCGGCCCTGCGAGACCATCAGGCCCCAGCTGACGTCGGGCGGCTGAATACCGATGCCCAGGAAGCTCAGTGAACTCTCGGCGAGCATGACGTAGCAGAAGTCCAGCGTCGCGACGGTGAGCAGTGTCGGCAGCACGATCGGCAGGACGTGGCGCCAGATGATCGAGTTGGCGCTGGCGCCGAACGTGCGGGCTGCGTCGACGAACACCCGGCTCTGCAGTTCGGCCGACTCGGCGCGGGCGGTGCGCAGGTAGACGGGGATGCGGGTGATCGCCAGCACGAGAACGATATTGGCCGCGCTGGGGGAGAAGACGTAGAGGACGACGACGGCGAGCAGCAGCGACGGGAAGCTCATGATGACGTCGGCGATGCGCATCGCCAGCGTTTCCCGCCAGCCGCGGTAGTAGCCGGCCCACATGCCGATGGCCGAGCCGACGACCGCCGAGATGACGACCGCGGGGATCGCGACCGACAGCGTGGTCTGGCAGGCGACGATCAATCGGGCCAGCATGCTGCGGCCCAGCGGGTCGGTGCCCAGGAAATTGGCCCAGCCGTGCGCCAGCGTGAACGGCGCCTGGTTGGAGTTGTCGAGGTCGATCTTGGTGGCGAGGTCACCGACGAGCATGGGCCCGAAAGCCGCTGTGAGGAAAACGAATCCGAGGACGCACGCTGCCGCGGCGGCCACTCGGTCGTTGACCAGCAGCCGGAACCACTTGGAGCCGCCGGACTTCCGGGACGCGGTGTCGTCCTCGCCGACGATGGCGGTAGTCGGCTTGACTGGTACGAGGTCGATCTGAGTCATTGGTCTGCCCCTAAACTTTCGCGGTTTCGCGGACACGCGCGTCGAGCAGCGCGTAGCAGGCGTCGATGATGATGTTGAGCAGGAAGATGCTGACCGCGGTGAGCAGTACCGCGGCCTGCAGCACCGCGAAGTCGCGTTGCAGGATCGCGTCGATCATCAGCTTGCCGATGCCGGGCCAGCCGAAGATGGCCTCGACCACGACCGCGCCGTTGATGAGGCCGACCGCGAGGTCACCGGCGACGGTCAGTGCGGGGGCGGCGGCGTTGCGCAGTGCGTGGTGGCTGACGACGCGGAAGTCGCTGGCGCCTTTGCTTCGAGCCAGCCGCACGTACGGTGCCGACAGTGCCGAAACCATTGCGCCGCGCACGACCTGGGTGAGTACGCCGAGCGGACGGATCATCAGGGTGGCGATCGGCAGGATCCACGACAGCATGCCTGCGTCGGTGCCGGACGTGGGCAGCCAGCCCAGCAGCACCGCGAACAACCAGACGCCGGTGATGGCGAACCAGAAGTCCGGGATCGATGCCGCGGTCATGGACAGCAGCGACGAGAACCGGTCGGCGAGAGAGTTGGGGCGGTAGGCGGCCCAGCAGCCGATGATGACGGCGAAGACGATGGCCAGCAGCATCGTGGTGATCGCGAGCTGCAGGGTGGCGGGGAAGGCGCGCAGCGCCATCTCGGATGCGGATTCGCCGGTGCGCAGCGAGGTTCCGAAGTCGAGGTGGATGATGCCCTTGAAGTAGTCGATCAGCTGGGTGATCAACGGGTCGTTGAAACCGTTGGCCGTGGCGAAGTCGGCGCGCTGCTCCGGCGTCGCCGATTCGGGCAGATAGAGGTTGGTCGGATCACCGGTCAGTCTGGCGAGCAGGAACACACCGAGAAGCACGATGATCAATGGCAGTGCGCTGGAATACATCCGGCGCCGGACGAAGGAGAACATGGGCTGGCCCTTCTGTAACGTCGGAGTCAGGACTGGTCGGTGCGGTCGGCCGAGGCCGGTGTCATGGTGGCCAGCAGCATCTCGTCACCGGTGGCCGGATTGGGGGTGTAGTCCACCCGGGCTGACTTGCCGAGAATGCCGCGCATGTGCGCGATGTAGGCGAACTGCATGATCTTCTGCGGCTCATCGGCGAAGATCTGCGCGTAGGCCTGCTGGCGTGCCTCACCGGTGAGTTCGCCGGCGGCGTCGATCTGCTCGTCGAAAGCCGGTGTTCCGAAAGCGCTCTGGGCCCCGTCGGTCTTCATGTACTGATCGACGGTGAAGGCGGCGTCACCGGCCTGGTTGCCGTGCTGGATCAACGCGAGGAACGGTCCGGCGTTCGCGGGGAACGGCTGCAGCTGATATTCGAGCTGCGCGGCCGTGTCCATCATCTCGATCTTGACGTTCAGACCTGCGTTGGCCAGCTCGCTCTGGATGACCTCGACGGTCTCGGTGACGCCGGGGAACTGGGCGTTGCGGCCGATCAAGCGGATCTGCCGATCCACCGGGACACCGTCGGCGCGCGCCTCGTCGACGAGCTGGCGGGCCTTGTCCGGATCATGGGGCCACAGCTGGAGATCGGCGTTGTAGCCGACGACGCCTTCGGGGATCAGCTGTGCCGCAGGCTCGCCGAGTCCGCGGAAGAGTGCCTTGACGATGCCGGTGCGGTTGACCGAGTAGTTGATGGCCTGCCGGATGCGCATGTCGTTCAGCGGCGCCTCGGTGCCGGTGATGCGCAGGGCGGTGGTCTCGTTGTTCTGGAACGGCACGCCGAGGTCGCCGGCACCGTCTTCGGGCCCGAGGCCCGTCGCGATGTCGACCTCGTCATTGGTGAGCATCGCGGCGCGCACGCTTCCCTCGCTGCGCCACTGGTATTCGGCCTTCGCGAATGCCGGCGGAGTCCCCCAGTAGGTGGGGTTGCGGGCGAGGGTGAGCTTCTGGCCGTAGTCCCAACGCTCGATCGCGTACGGACCGGTGCCGATGGGCTCGCGGACCTTCTCGGTCATGCTGGTGGTCACCGGCACCATCTCGACGAACGAGACACGCAGCGGCAGAATCGGATCGGGCGCCGGGGTGCCGACGACGACGGTGTGTTCGTCCGGAGTCTGGAGGGTCAGCACGTCGTCGCCGAAGACGTAACCGTCGACGTTGCACTGCAGATCGGAGTTGACCGCCCGGTCGATCGAGAACGCCGCATCGGCCGATGTGAACGGTGCACCGTTGGAGAATGTGACGCCGTCGCGCAGCGTGAAGGTCCACTCGGTGGGCGCGGTCTGCTCCCAGCCGGTGGCCAGCAGCGGCAACAGCTCACCGGTGTTGGAGTCGCGCTCTGCGAGCGGCTCGGTGATGTTGGAGCGGGTGACGATGCCGGTGGATGTCAGCGAACCCTCACACGGCTCCAGCGTGGGGGGCTCCTGCGGGAGGACGATGCGCAGCGTGTTCGGGTCGTAGCCGCCGCTGCCGGTGTTGGCGACGGTGCAGCCGCTGGCGGTGACGGCGACGGCCGCCAGAGCCAGCGCCGACAGGCGCCGAGTGATGTTCGGGTGCATGGATCCTCCCGGGCTGGGGGTCGTGACGTCCACGTATGTAGATGCAATCTGTGATGGCAACCACACGGTAAGAGCCTCTCCAAAACACCGTCAACCCCGGCCAAAGGGCGGTTTCGGCGGTTTTGGACGCGTGTTCAAGAGCTGGTCTGCGTCGAGGAAATGCGTCCTAATCAGGCGGTTTAAGCGTGGAGGGGCATCAGTGATGCGCAGGTGGTCCGGGCAAGAGGCCAGTAATGCGGGTTCGGCATAAGTCCATGCTATTTCGGACGTGGACGGGTATCCGCAGCTCGTCGTAGCTTGGTCAGCGTGGGAAATCACTTTGTCGTTGATGCCGGCGTGTTACAGGTCGGGCCGCTGAAGCCGTCGCTCGCGCGCACCCTCGCCGACGACTACAAGGCGCAGGTGCTGCCCGATGCGGCCGCCGACCGCGCGGACTTCCTGGCGCGGCACGGCGCCGACTTCACGGTCGCGGTGACGTCGGGCCGCACGGGCGTCGATGCCGCGCTGATGAGCGCTCTGCCCAATCTCGGCGCGGTGGTGAATTTCGGCGTCGGCTACGACACCACCGACGTCGACGCCGCTGGAACTCGGGGCGTCGGGGTGAGTAATACCCCCGACGTCCTGACGGACTGTGTCGCGGACACGGCCGTCGGATTGACGATCGACACGCTGCGGCAGTTCTCCGCCGCGGATCGTTACGTGCGTGCCGGCCGGTGGCCGGTCGACGGCAATTACCCCTTGACCCGCCGGGTGAGCGACACCCGGGTGGGCATCATCGGCCTGGGTCGCATCGGCAAAGCAATTGCCCTGCGACTCAGTGCCTTTGGCTGCTCCATCAGTTACCACAACCGCAACGAGATCGCCGACTCGCCCTACACCTACGCCGCGTCGCCGGTCGAGCTGGCTCGCGGGGTCGACGTGCTGATCATCGCCGCGGCCGGCGGAAATGGCACCCGCAATCTGGTGGACGCCGAGGTCATCGACGCGCTCGGCCCGCAGGGCTACCTGATTAACATCGCCCGCGGCAGCGTCGTCGACCAGGACGCGCTGGTCTCGGCGTTGGTGGACCGTCGCCTCGCCGGCGCCGGCCTCGACGTGTTCACCGACGAGCCACAGGTGCCCGAGGCGCTGCTGGGCCTCGACAACGTCGTGCTGCTCCCGCACGTGGGCAGCGGCACCGAGGAGACCCGCGCGGCGATGGAAGAGCTGACGCTGCGCAACCTCGACATCTTCCTGAAGACGGGCGAGCTCGTCACGCCCGTCCCCATCCCCGTCTCCGCGAAATAGCATTCCGGGTCGCGATCAGTCCCCCGATCGCAGCCCTGGCTTCACGCTCATGATGCGGCCGGTAGCTCCACGGTGTCACCCGCCACGTCGATGGCGACCTTGCCGCGCAGCGCATACGAGCGCCTGTTCTCCAGAAGTGCGTGCGCCTCGCCCACGCGTGCGAGCGGAAGCGTCGCGCCGATCACCGGCTTGACGAGGCCACGCTCGACCAGCGTGGTGAGTGCGTCCAGCTTTCCCCGGTTCTGTCGTGTGAAGACGAAGTGATAGGCGGCGTTGCGGCCCCACGCCTCGAAGAGGTTCTGTGGTCGCGCGATGTCGACGATGCTGACGACGCGTCCGCCGTCGGCCAGTGCCAGCGGGCTTTGGGTGAGCGTGTCGCCGCCGATCGTGTCGAAGACGACGTCGACCCCCTTGCCGCGCGTCACCTCGGCTACGGTGTCGACGTAGTCCCCGGACGCATAGTCGACCACCACATCCGCGCCGAGAGAGCGCACGAACTCGTCGTCGCCGGCCCTCGCGGTGGCGATCACCCTCGCTCCCATGGCTTTCGCGACCTGGACTGCGATCGTGCCCACGCCGCCCGCGCCGCCATGGATGAGGACCGTCTCGCCGACGGTGAGCTGGGCTCGCGTCACGAGGGATTCCCAGACCGTTCCACCGACCAGGGTCAGGCTCGCCGCCTCGAGATGGCTGAGGTTCTCGGGCTTGCGCCCGACCAGGTCGACGTCGGCGACGTGCTGCTCGGCGTAGGAGCCCGGACCACCGAAGATCTGGGGCGTGTAGTACACGGCGTCGCCTGCGTGGAACTCGGTCACGTGAAAGCCGACCTCCTCGATCACACCGGAGATGTCGTGACCGATGATCGCAGGCAGCGGAACAAGATCCGCGTAGTCTCCGCGACGAATTTGATAGTCGAGGGGGTTGACGGCGGTGGCGTGGATGCGCACCCGCACCTGGCGGGGGCCGACGTGCGGCACCGAGACGTCGGACAGCTCGAAGGCGTCGGTTCCGCCGAAACGTGTGAGCACAACAGCTTTCATCGAATCTCTCATTTCTAGTGCGATGCGGGGTCGGTCCTGATCTCCACCATGGCGGGGCCGGGGTGATCGAGTGCCTCGGCGATCGCGGTCACGAGGTCGGCCCGATCGCTGACACGCCTGCCGTAGGCGCCGCAGTCACGGGCCAACGCGGCGAAGTCGGGATTCAGCAGCGACGTCTGCCAGACCGCGTACTCGGCGCTGCGCTGCTCTTCGCTGATCTTGGCGAGTTCGCCGTTGTTCAGCAGGATGTGGGTGATATTCATGCCGTACTTGACGGCCGTGGTGAACTCGGCGAGGTACTGGCCGAAACCGCCGTCACCGGTGACCGCGATGACGGGACGGTCGGGCGCCGCTGCCCACGCCCCCAGAGCTGCCGGAATTCCGAAGCCGATCGAACCGAGATACCCCGACATGAGAACCGCTTGTGACGTCGGTTCGAAGTATCGTCCGAACGAGTAGGCGTGGTTGCCGACGTCGACCGTCAGGACGGCATTCTCAGGTGTCAGGCCATTCAGCTCGTGGAAGACAGCAGCGGCAGACACCCGCCCGCCGGCCGGGGTCGCAGACGCGCGGCGGGCCTTCTCCGTGCGCCAGACCGCCCAGCGTTCGGCGATCTCGGGGCGTTGGTCGATGATCGACGGGTGGAGGTGGAGGCCCTCTGCCATCGCTTGCGCGGTGACGCCGACGTCGCCGAGCACCGGCACCGTCACGGGCCGGAACCGGCCGAGCATCAGCGGATCCGTGTCCACCTGCACAGTGGGTTTGTAGGGGGAGATGCCGCTGTGGTTCGAGAACGAGGCGCCGAACACCAGCAGGAAGTCTGCCTTGTTCATCATCCAGGAGGCGACGGGTGTTCCGGAACGGCCGAGCACGCCGCACGCCAGTGGGTGCCTGTCGGAGATCTGTCCCTTGGCCTTGAAAGTCGTCAGAATCGGCGCATGTAATCGCTCAGCTAGTGAAATAACGTGAGCCATATCGTCTTTGGCGCCGGCACCCACCACGATGACGGGCCGGGTTGCCGCAGCGATCCGGGTGAGGGCATCTCCGAGCGCCTGCGCGGGCGGACCGACGCGAAGGTCGGGCATCCGTCCGATGGGGCTGACGGCGGGTTGTTGCGGTGCCGGGAGTACCTGCACCTCGTCGGGCAGCACGAGGTGTCCGACTCCGCGCCTGAGCACGGCGTGCTTGATTGCCATCGCCATCAGTTCGGCGTGGTCGGACCCCGAACGGACCATGGACGAATAGGTGGACACGTCCGCAAACGCGGCGAGTAGATCGATGTCCTGGAAGGCGCCTTTGCCTGCGACGGCTGAATCCACGTTGCCGGACAGCGCCAGCACCGGCGCACGATCTGCCTTCGCGTCGTAAAGACCCGTCAGCAAGTTCGTCGAACCTGGTCCCGCGATACCGAAGCATGCCGCAGGCCTGCCGGTGATCTTCTCGTACGCCGATGCCGCAAAGGCAGCCGCCCCCTCGTGGCGGATACCGAAATAGCGCAATCTGCCGGCGTTCTCGGCGCGGTGCATCGCCTCTGCCATACCGAGATTCGAATGGCCGACCATCCCGAAAACCGTGTCGATTCCCCAGTCGGTCATCGTCTCGATCAGCACGTCGCTGACTGTACGAACGTGGGGTGCAGGTGGTGGCGTGCCGACGTAGACGCCGTCCGCGCGGACCTCGACAGGGTAGGTCGGGACGTCGAAATCGGGCCCGCCCGCGGCTTCACCGGTGAAGGGGTCGAAGTCGAAGCCGTGCCAGGGGCACCGGATCTTGCCGTTCTCCAAGGTGCCCTGCCCCAGTGGCCCGCCTTGATGGGGGCAGCGGTTGTCGATGGCGCCGAACTCACCGCCCAATTTGGTCAGTGCGACGGACTTCCGACCGACGGGGCATACCTCCACCTCGCCCTCGTCGAGTGAGTCCGGGTCGATCGCTCTGTGCCACTGCGTCTCTCGTTGATCGGAACTCACAGCGGCGTCACTCCTGCGTAGGGGACCCCGCTCAGATAGGCGAAGTCGCGGTCGAACGTGATGAGATCGTCGAGCTGGAAGTCGGCGAGGCGCCGGTGACCACATGCCCTGGCGAGAATGGTCATCAGCTCGACGGTGGACTGCAGAAAGCGGTGCAGGCGTTGCGCGGCCAGCGTCACGGGTAGCCGGTCACGGAGGTGGGGCTGCTGGGTGGCGATCCCCACCGGACAGGCGTTGCTGTTGCACGCGCGCATGCCCACGCACCCGATGGCCTGGAGCGCCGAGTTGGACAGCCCGATGGCATCTGCGCCCAGTGCCAGTGCCTTGACCATGTCGGCTGCGGTGCGGATTCCCCCGGTGACGGCGAGGGTGACGTCGTGGGCCGCGGACGCGGTCAGGTGCCGCCGTGCCCTGGCGAGTGCGGGGATCGTCGGGACGGAGATGTTGTCGCGGAACAGGGTTGGTGCCGCCCCTGTTCCTCCGCCGCGACCGTCGAGGATCAGGTAGTCGACGCCGATCGTCAGCGCCGCGTCGATGTCGTGTTCGATCTGCTGCGCACTCAACTTGTATCCGACGGGAATGCCGCCGGAGGCTTCGCGCACCTGTGCGGCGAAATCGCGGAACTGGTCGAGCGCGGTCCAATCGGGAAACCGGGCGGGAGAGATCGCGGCGGTTCCCTCCGGAAGGCCTCGTACCGCGGCGATCTTGCCGGTCACCTTGCTTCCGGGCAGGTGACCGCCGGTTCCGGTCTTGGCGCCCTGGCCGCCTTTGAAGTGAAAGGCCTGCACCTTCTGCAGATGCCGGAGATCCCACCCGAAGCGGGCCGAGGCGAGCTCGTAGAGGTAGCGCGAGTTGCGCTGTTGTTCTTCGGGGAGCATGCCGCCTTCGCCGGAACATATTCCGGTGCCTGCCATTTGCGAGCCCTCCGCCAGCGCCACTTTGGCCTCCTCCGACAGTGCGCCGAAGCTCATATCGCTGACGAACAGCGGAATATCCAGCACCAGTGGCTTTTTGGCGGCCGGCCCGATGACGGTCTCGGTGGTGACCGGTTCGTCCTCCAGTAGCGGCAATCGGGCCAGCTGCGCCGTCACCAACTGGATCGACTCCCACTTCGGCAACTGATCCCTGGGCACGCCCATGGCGGCCATCGGTCCGTGGTGGCCGACCCTGTCGAGACCGTGCGCGGCAAGCTCGTGGATGTGCGTGACGTAGGGCTCGTCGGGGGAGTCGGCCGGCTTGATCCAGCGCCCCTGATAGCCGTCGTCGGCGTACGCCACCGGATCGGCACGCTTGAACTCCGCCACCGAGGACTCGTCCAGGTACACGGCGCCGTCGGCGACCCAGGCGCGAAACGTGTTGAGCGACACCGCTGGGTTCACGGGTGAGACGCCCGTCTCGGCGTCGTAACGCCAGCCGTGCAACCCGCACACGACCAGGTTGCCGTCGACGTGCCCGTCCCCCAGTAGTGCTCCCCGATGTGGGCACCGCCCGTGCAGGGCTGACACGCTGTCACCTCGGCGGATGAGGATGATGTCCACACCATCGACCGACACGGGATGGGGCCGGTCAAGCGTCAGGTCATCAAAAGACGCCACCCGCACTGCATTGGCGGTACCCGTCATCGCGGCAAGACTTTGTGCGTCCAGCGGCCAGGGTCGCCTTCGAGATTGTGTCGATCCCATCCCATCAAGTCGGCGGCCGCGCCATAGGTGAACTCGAGGAACTCCATCACCGCCGCGTCGGGGTCGTCGGCCTGGCGTGCAACCTCATACGGCAACAGGTACTGCCGCAGGCCGGTGTCGTAGACGACACCGTCGGGCGGCGTGGCCGCATCGGCGTAGCCGGCCGGTTCGGGATAGGCGTACGAGTAGAACGCGCCCTCGGCCGCGCCGCCGGGCCAGAATCCGCAACTGCTCAGTTCGTGCGAATATCCTTCCTCCATCACCCAGTCGCCGCAGTTCGGCACCCCTCCGGGATGCCGGGGTGCGAGGCGACCCGAGAATCGGGTGCAGGCCAGATCGAAAGAACCCCAGAAGAAGTGGACAGGGCTGACCTTGCCGATGAACCGGGCGCGGAATCGGCCGATGACACGGTCGGCCTGGATCAGCTGTCGCCAGAAGGCCTCGGCTGCGACGGGGTCGTAACCGATGTGCGTGTCCTCGACGAAGGGAATGGCTGGGTGTACTTCGTTGGGGCCGTCCGAGATTCGCGTCTCGACACCCAGATCGCCGAGAGCATCCAGAAGTCCACGGTGGAAGTTGGCCACGGAGACGCCGCGCAGATCGATGGCGGCGGCACCGCCGTCACTCACACGCACCGTGAGCACGTGGTCGACGAAGTCGAACTCCATGTCGAAGGAACCGGTCCCCACCGGGATCGCGGATGTCGTCAATCCTCGTGGCGACACGTAGAGCGGCACCTGCCACCAATGATTGAGCAACGGTGCGTGGGCCAGTCGCACCTTTCCGACGATCTGGCTCCACATGTGCAGCGACCTGCGTGTCGGCTCCCAGTCATCGACGAGTAGCGCCGGCCAGCCTTCACCCGTTGGGGTGTCGGTCATTCGAACCTCCCTGTTGTTGTGGAGCTGATGTCGGAACTACCCCGCCCGGTGTACTCCGCTGTACCCGCGGTCGGCGGCGAGTGCGGCCAGCAGGACGCGCAGCCGAGATCGGCCGCGGTGAATGCGTGACATGACGGTTCCGATTGGTGTGCACATGATTTCGCTGATATCCCGGTACGTGAGACCAGCGACGTCGGCGTAGTACACCGTCATGCGGAATTCGGCGGGCAAAGCGTCCAGCGCGCTCTTGATGTCTTCGTCGGGCAGCATCTCCAACACCTCCACCTCCGCCGAGCGCAGTGCTCGCGGTGAACGCTCGACGTCTGCCATCTGCTGGAAGGCGGAGTCCGTGGCGGTGTGTACTTCGGTGGGCCGTCGCGTGCGCTTGCGGTAATCGCTGATGTGAGCATTGGTCTGGATGCGAAAAAGCCACCCTTTGAGGTTCGTCCCTCGCTGGAAGGTCCTGAAGTTCGCAAACGCGCGAATCATGGTTTCCTGCACCAGGTCCTCGGCGTCGGCGCGTTGGAGCGTCATTCGGGCGGCCCCACCCAAGAGCGTGTCCAGCAGCGGGATCACGTCGCGTTCGAACCGCGCTGCGAGTTCGGTGTCCGTCTCGTCCGTCAGCGCAACGGAGTTGCTCGTGATGATCTGTGGTGCAGTGCTTTCGAGGTCTGTCATGGATTTCCGGCGGCGGGCAGGAGGCGTTCGTGTAGTGCGATGACGGCTTGCATCGGCCGCAGGTGAATCGACAGCGAACCGACCTTGCCCTCGGTGTTGATGCCGATCAGGTCGACGCCGCTGAGCTCCGTCGTCCCTATCCTGATGTCCGTCGCGACTGCAAAGGATCCGTCTCCCGAGATGATGTGGGTGACCGTGAGCTCGTCGATGACGTCGAGGAGCCGAGCCACTGCTTTGGCGACCTGCTCTCGGCCGACGACGGGATCAATGTCGATCGGGCTCTCGAGAATCACGTATTCGGCGAATCGCGCGGCGGCGCGCGTGGCATCGCGGGCTTGTAGAGGCGTCAAGAACGCCGATAGTGCTGCTGGAATCTCTTCCACAGTCATGGCATCAGGCTGCCGGTACCGGCGCCGCCTTCGCGTCGGTGAAAGACCCTTACTGTTCCCGCCGAGACGGACGGTAGATCAACGCACTCCCGCGAAGACGAGGTCCAGGACCCCGTCGATGTACTCGGGTTCGAGTGGCATGGCATGAATCAGCCGATACTCGATGACCCCGTAGAGCAGGTCGCGCATCGTCGCCCAGTCGGCGTCGGCGCGCATCTCACCACGCTGCTGCGCCAGGGCGGTGCGGGCGCGGAAGTCCTCGATGTTGGGCGCGATGATCTGGTCGAAGAGGGCGCGCAACAGGTCGTGGTCGGACTGGCCGGCGGCAATCAGGCATCGGTATGCCGGGCCGAAACCGGTGGTAGTGATCAGCTCCAGGATCGCGGTGAGCTGGGTGCGGATGTCGGCGACGATGTCGCCGGTATCGGGGAGCGTGACGACGGTGCTGAGGCTTTCGGTGGCAGCTTCGAGGATCACCGCGCCTTTGGACGGCCACCAGCGGTAGATCGTCTGCTTGCTCACGCAGGCCCGCCGGGCGATCGCTTCGATCGAGATGTTGTCGTATCCGAGTTCGCCGATCATCGCGATGGACGCGTCGAGGATGGCCCGTCGCGAGTGCTCGTTGCGGCTTGCAGGCATACCGCAGACCGTAGACCAGAGGGACGCAAAACTGATGCAATACGGTCCGGTCCGTATTGACGGGTTGGGGACTGTCTCCTACTGTCGTGGTAGCCGCAAGGCGGCAGCCACTTCGGAAGGAAGCGGATCGTGTCCGTCGAGCTTTGTTCTCCCGCGCCGGATGTCCTGCTGGGTCGACGTGCAGAACGCGGTGCAGTCGACCGACTTCTGACCGAGGCAGCTGCAGGGCGCAGCGGGGTGCTCGTGGTGCGCGGGGAAGCGGGGATCGGCAAATCGGCGCTGCTTGCGTACGCGGGCGAATCCGCTCTCGCGCTGAGTATCCGGGTGGAGTCTTCGGTCGGGGTCGAAGCTGAGACACAGTTCGCGTTCGCCGGCCTGCACCAGCTGTGCGCGTCGTTTCTCGACCGCTCCGAGACGCTGCCGGACCCGCAACGCACCGCACTCGACGTCGCGTTGGGTCGCCAGGCCGGCGCCGCGCCGGATCGATTCCTGGTCGGGCTGGCTGTCCTCAACCTCCTCTCCGAGGAGGGGCCGATGCTGTGCCTGGTCGACGACGCGCAATGGCTGGATCAGGCATCTGCTCAGGTGCTTGCGTTCGTCGCACGGCGGTTGGGGGCCGAACGGCTGGCGCTGATCTTCGCGGTACGCGACCCCTGCGAAGGCGCCGACCCGCTGGCCGGGTTGCCCGAGTTGCGCGTGGACGGGCTGGGGGACGCCGACGCCCGGGCGCTGCTGAAGACTGCGGTGTGCGCTCCGCTCGATGACGGGGTCCGCGACCGTATCGTCGCCGAGGCGCGCGGTAACCCGTTGGCGCTGTTGGAACTTCCCAGCAGTGTGCAGTTGGCTGGTGGCTTCGGGCTGCCCGACGCTGTGAGCGTGCCGCGCCGAATCGAGGACAATTATCGGCGGCGCTCGAACAGCCTCCCTGCCGAAACGCGTCAGCTGTTGCTGGTGGCAGCGTCCGAGCCGACCGGCGATGCGGAGCTGCTGTGGCGCGCGGCTGATCACCTGGGGATCGACCGCGAGGCCGCCGCACCCGCGGAAACCGCAGGTCTGCTGGAGATCGACACTCGCGTCCGGTTCCGTCATCCGCTGGTGCGGTCCGCGGTTTACCGTGCCGCCTCGGCACCGGAGCACCGTAGGGCCCACTGCGCCCTCTCCGCGGCCACCGACCCGCGCGATCCGGATCGCCGCGCGTGGCATCGTGCGCAGTCGGTACTGGGGACCGACGAAGAAGCCGCCGCTGATCTGGAGCGTTCGGCCGACCGAGCATTGGCCCGCGGCGGATTCTGCGCCGCCGCAGCGTTTCTCCGGCGTGCGACCGACCTGACGCCCGACCCGGCCCATCGCGCGAGACGCGCACTGGATGCCGCCAACGCCGAACACTGCGCCGGCGCGCCCGAAGCCGCGCTGGCGCTGCTCGAGGGTGTCGACGCCGGGTTGCTGGACGGACTGCAACGCGCCCGGCGGGAATTGCTTCGCGCCCAGATCGCCTTTCATCTGACGCAGGGCAGCGATGTGCCGCGGATGCTGCTGGGCGCCGCCCAGATGTTGGCGCCGCTGGATCCGGCCCTGGCTCGTCTGACCTACCTGCAGGCCTTCGACGGGGCGACGATCACCGGGGGTTCGGGCGCCGGACCCGGTTTGTCGGAGCTTGCCGAAGCGGTCCGTGCCGCTCGAGCGCCGACTGGGACGCCGAGCCCCTCCGATCTGCTGCTCGGCGGGTTGGTCGCCGTACACACCGATGGATTCG
Source organism: Mycobacterium sp. 236(2023) (assembly GCF_029623955.1). GTDB lineage: Bacteria > Actinomycetota > Actinomycetes > Mycobacteriales > Mycobacteriaceae > Mycobacterium. Next base: position 190,407 of record NZ_JARSBP010000002.1, read on the forward strand.
ATTCCGGCGCACCACTTTTGAGACGGGCTCTGGAGACGTTGCGTGAATACCCATTCCCGGTCGAGAGGGTCCGGGCCGGCGAGGCCGGCAACTGGCTGTCGTTGGGCGCACGGACCGCGATTGCTCTGTTCGAGGACGAACTGACCATCGACCTGGCCGACCGCAACGTCCGGCAGGCGCGTGAAGCCGGAGCCCTCGCCGCGCTACCCACAGCGCTGACCGTAGCGGCGTTCGCGCGGATCTACACCGGCGAACTCTCCCGCGCCGCCGAGTTCGCGGACGAAGCCGCGGCGATATCGGAAGTGTCGGGCGCGAAGCCGTTGAGCTACGCGCACACGTACCTGAATGCCTGGCGCGGAATAGATTTCGACGGCGCTGTCCGCGGGGGGGAATCACGGGGCATCGAAGCCACGGTGTCCATGGTGGCAATGGCGGTATTGCACAACAGTCGCGGCAATTATCCGGCGGCGCAGAGTGTCGCTTCCTTTGCCAGTGATTCATACGAGCCGGGGATCAGGGGGCTGGCGCTGTACGAGCTGGTCGAGGCTGCCTCCCGCGCCGGTGATTCGGAATCCGCTTGTCGCGCAATGGAGGAGCTTGACGCACGAGCCCGGGCCAGCGGTACCGAGTGGGCGCTTGGTGTTGCCGCGCACTCGCGAGCGTTGACCAGCAGTGGAGCGGACGCAGAAGAGCTCTACCGCGAAGCGGTAAAGAGGCTTCAGAACTGCCGGATGCGCGCGTTCCTTGCCCGCGCCCATCTCGTCTTCGGTGAGTGGCTGCGCCGCGATGGCCGCCGCAGCGACGCACGCGAACAACTCCGCACCGCCCACTCGCTCCTGTCCGAGATGGGCGCAGAGCTGTTCGCTGCCCGCGCCGCCCGTGAGCTGCGTGCCACCGGCGAGCGTGCACGCAAACGGACGTCTCAGCCCAGCGACGCGCTCACCGCCCAGGAGTTGACCATCGCGCGATACGTCGCGACCGGGGCAACGTCGCGCGAGGTCGGTGAACAGCTCTTCCTGAGCCCGCGCACGATCGAAGCGCACCTGCGAAACATCTTCCGGAAGCTCGGCATCACCTCCCGCCGACAGCTCAGGGAACTGCACCTGCCCTAGCCGTCCCCGCCCCCGCCGAAACGGAATTCCAGCAGCGGAAGTTCGAGTAGGGGCCTGCGTAGTTTCCGTCTGGGCGAGAGGTGTCGGTGCGGCTCACCAAGATGCCGTCATGGGGGAGATCTTCTTGGGGACCGAGGCGGTCGCTGCCGGCGTCGTCACCCGGCATGAACTGGCGCGCTGGTGCCGGCCCGTGTTTCCGAATGTCCACGTTCCGAAGGGTCAGGTCGTGACGCTGCGGGACCTGGCGGTCGGTGCGTGGCTGTGGTCGGGGCGAACGGGCATCGTGACGGGTCTGGCGGCCGCGAGGCTCCACGGTGCGGCATGGATCCCCGACGACGCGGACGTGGAATTGATCTTCGAGAACACCCACCCGCCGCGAGGGATCGTCGCGCGCAACGAACGGATCGCATCCGACGAGTGGGATCTGATGTCAGGCGTCCCAGTGGCCAACGCGGCGCGCACGGCATTCGACCTTGGCAGGTTTCGGCGCCGCCTCGACGCGGTGGTGCGGCTGGATGCGTTGATGCGCGTGAGCCCGTACTCGACCGAGGACGTGATGATGTTGACCAAGCGCTACCGCGGCGCACGCGGCGTCGCCCGTGTCAAAGCGGCGTTACCGTTCGTCGACGGTGGCGCCCAGTCTCCGATGGAGACGTACTGGCGGATGCTGGTCGTGCACTGCGGCTTCCCGTCACCTGCCACGCAGATCCCGATCTTCGACGAGGACGGCTACCCGGTTCGGGTTGTCGACTTCGGCTGGGAGGAACTGAAAGTCGCGGTCGAGTACGACGGCGATCAGCACCAGAGCAACCGCGCCCAATATCTGAAGGACCGGGATGTCATGCGCATTCTTCGGCGTAGAGGCTGGGAAGTGCTCTGCGTTGTCAGAGAAGACCGGCGCGACGACGTCATCGCCCGGTTACATCGGGCGATGGTCTCGCGCGGGTGGTCAGGTATCTCGTTCGCCGATGCCGTGACCCGCTCCCGCGAAACGGAATTCCAGCAGCGAAAGTTCGAGTAGGGGCCTGCGTAGCTTCCGTCTCGGCGTGAAAGCTAGCTGACGCCTTCGACCAGATCGTCGGTCGTCCACTCCTGTTGCGGCAGGACATCTTTCAAAACCCTTACCAGCGCCGGGTTCGTCGAATCGCCACGCCACACCGCATCGAGCTCGACGGGCCGCTCGCGGAACGCGCCGATCGTGCGGAACACGACGCCTTCGGGGTGCAGCGTCGCCGCGGACGCGGGCACCAGCGCGATCCCGATGCCCGACCGGACGAGCACCAGCATGGTGTGCACCTGCGTCACGTATTGCACGTAGCGCGGCGTCGCCCCCGCGATCGTGAACGTCGAGATCAGCAACTCGTTGAAATACCGCGCCTGCACGGGCGAGTACATGATGACGTCCTGGCCGTCGAGGTCGGTGAGCGTCAGCTGCCGCGACATGTCGGCCAGCGGATGCCCGGCCGGCAGCGCCGCCACCAACTGCTCGTGCAGCAGCGGCCGCGACACCAGGCCAGGCCGCTTCAGCGGAGGACGGGCCATCCCCAGATCCAGTTCACCCGTCATCAGGCCTTCGATCTGGGCGGCGGTCACCATCTCGCGCAGGTCCAGCTTCACGTCGGGCAGCCGCTCCCTGGCACGTTCGAGCAACCGGGGCAGCACGGCGTGTGCCGAGGCCGCCGTGAAGCCGACGACGACGGTGCCGAGGTCACCGGCGGGGATGCGTTTGACGGTCTGCGCGGCCCCTTCGGCGAGCTGCAGGATGCGCCGCGCGTCGGGCAGGAACGCCGCGCCGGCCGGGGTCAGCGTGACGGTCCGCGTGGTGCGGTCGATCAGCTGCACACCGAGCTCGTTCTCCAGCTGCTGCACCTGGCGGGACAGCGGCGGCTGCGTCATGTGGAGCCGCTCTGCCGCACGACCGAAGTGCAGTTCTTCGGCGACGGCGACGAAGCAGGACAGCCGGGCAAGTGAGAACATCAGGCCTGTGACGTTAGCTTGATCGCCGCGATCTTCAGCCGGTCGGCCGCGTCCTCCCATTCGGCGATCGTCGGCAGCCGATCGCCGGCGAACGTCATGCCCATCTGGCGCTGCGCCTTCTTCGCGCCGTAGGACGTCGCGATCCGCTCGCAGAGCGCCGCCACCGCAGCACGATCGGTGATCAGGTCGCCGCGCATCGTGCGCGTCTTGCCTTTGAAGGAGACCTGCGCGTCGGCGCCGTCGCGGAAGTTGTACTTCCACTGCGCCTCGAGCACGACGTAGAGACCGCCGTCGAGCTGGTGGGCGCTGACGGGGGTGGAGTACTTCTTGCCGGATTTGCGGCCGGTGAAGCTGACGAGCATGAAGTCGCCGATGAGTCCGCCGACCGGCGTCTTCAGCAGGATCTTCAGCGCGGGGTTGACCACCGAGAGCATGGCTTCCGGCGGGTGTGCGGCATCGACGGCCGGCTGATCAGTCATGCGTCCACCGTAGGACGCGCGGGTCAGCCCCGGGACGGATTTACCAGCGGGGGCTGGCCAGCTCGAACGACGGGTCGACGGTCTGCATGTAGCCGGTGTCGTCGCGGTCGCGGATGCCGCAGCGCACGTACTGCTCGTGCAACGCATCCAGGGCGTCCTCGTCGATCTCGACACCCAGACCCGGCGCGGTCGGGACGGGCACAGAACCGTCGACGAACGTCAGTGCGCCGTCCTTGACGACGTCCTCGGTCTTCCACGGCCAGTGCGTGTCACACGCGTAGGTGAGGTTCGGCGTCGCGCCGGCCAGGTGCACCATCGCGGCCAGGCTGATGCCCAGGTGCGAGTTGGAGTGCATCGACAGGCCGAGCCCGAACGTGTCGCAGATGCCGGCCAGTAGGCGTGAGCGCTGCAGCCCACCCCAGTAGTGATGGTCGGAGAGAACGACTTTCACCGATCCCTTGGCGACGGCCGGGGCGAGTTGATCGAACGCGACGACGCACATGTTGGTCGCCAGGGGCATCGGGGACTGGGCCGCAACCTCGGCCATGCCGTCGAGACCCGGGGTCGGGTCTTCGAGGTATTCGAGGATGCCTGCCAGCCCGGAGGCGACCTTGACCGACGTCTGCGGGGTCCATGCAGCGTTGGGGTCGAGTCGCAGCGGCACGCCGGGGAATGCCCGCGCCAGCGCTTCGATACCGGCCATCTCCTCTTCAGGAGCGAACACGCCGCCCTTGACTTTGATTGCGGTGAAACCGTATTCGTCGACGATGCGGCGGGCCTGCGCGACGAGGCCATCCGGATCCAGCGCTTCTCCAAACTTGTCCGGCTCCTGGCCGGGATGCGCCGCCCACTTGTAGAACAGGTAGGCGCTGAACGGGACGGCGTCGCGGACCTTACCCCCCAGCAGGTCCGAGACCGGCCGTCCCAGCGACTGGCCCTGCACGTCGAGGCAGGCCACCTCGAACGGCGACAGGACCTGGTCGACGGCCGAGGCGGTGGTGATCATGCCGGCGGTGCCGACGGCGGCGGTGTCACCCTTGAGGCGGGTGTCGATGGCGGCGCGAATCAGATTGAGCGAGAACACGTCCAGGCCGGTGATGGCCTCGGCCGCGGCCTGCAGTCGCGCCAGGTGACGGGTGTCGGCGTAGGTCTCGCCGAGGCCCACCAGACCCGCATCGGTGTCGAGCTGGATGATCGCCCGCAGCGCGTAGGGCTGGTGCACGCCCACGGTGTTCAGCAGCGGGGGATCGACGAACGCAACGGGCGTGATGCGTGCGCCGGTGATGCGGATCTGGGACATGCGGTCAGACTGCCTGTGTCAGGGCGTCGGCGAGGACGGTGCGGCCGGCGGCGACGATCGAGGCGAGCTCGGCGAGGTCGTCGGAGGTCGGCATGACCAGCGGCGGGCGGACCGGTCCTGCGGGCACGCCTTCCATCGTGACGCCGGCCTTGACGAGTGAGACCGCGTAGCCGGGCACGGTGTCGCGCAGGCGCACGAGCGGGATGAAGAACGCGTTGAGCAGTGCGTTGGTCAGCTCGCTGTTGCCGGACTCCAGCGCGTTGTAGAACGCCAGCGCCAGGTCGGGGGCGAAGGCGAACGTCGCCGACGAGTACAGCGGCACGCCGATGGCGCGGTAGGCCAGCTGCGTGGTCTCGGCGGTGGGCAGGCCGTTGAAGAACAGGAAGTCGGGGTCGACCTGGGTGGTGACAGCCTGGACGATACGGGCGACCTGATCGAAATTGCCTGTGCCGTCCTTGAATCCGACGACTGTCGGGATCTTGGCGACGGCGATCGCGGATGCCTCGGTGAACTTCGCGTTGTTGCGGTTGTAGACGATGACGGGCAGCGAGGAAGATGAAGCGACCTCGGCTACGTAATCAACCAGCCCGGCCTGGGGGACCTCGACGAGGTAAGGCGGCAGCAGCAGGATGCCGTCGGCTCCGGCTTCCTTGGCCGACACCGCGAACCGCTTGGCCTGCGCGACGGAACCGCCCGCACCGGCGTAGACCGGGACGCGGCCGGCGACGACCTCGACAGCGGTACGCACGACGTCGCCGAACTCGCCGTCCTCCATGGCGTGGAATTCGCCTGTGCCACAGGCGATGAACACGCCGCCGGGGCCGGCATCGACGCCCTTGGCGATGTGGCGGGCCAGCGCGTCGAGGTCGACGGCACCGGACTCGGTCATCGGCGTGACGGGGAAGAACAGGACGCCGTCGAAGTTGGGACGCATTGCAGGCCTTTCAGTGCTTTTCGGTGGTGGGTTACTACGTCAGTCTTGGGTGAGTTCGCCGTCGACGCGGCGCCAGATGTTGTCGGGGTTTCCGTCAGCGATGGCGCTGGGCAGCAACGACTTCGGAACGTCCTGGTAGCAGACGGGGCGTAGGTAGCGCTCGATGGCCCGGGATCCGACGGACGTGGTGCGTGAGTCCGAGGTGGCGGGGAACGGTCCGCCGTGGACCATTGCGTGGCACACCTCGACGCCGGTAGGCCAGCCGCCGAACAGGATTCGGCCGGCTTTGAGCTCCAGCAGCGGGAGCAGCTTGCCGGCTTCGTCCAGATCGGAGTCGTCGGCGTGCACGGTGGCGGTCAGCTGGCCTTCCAGGCCCGCCACGACGGTGCGCAACTCGTCGGCGTCGGCGCAGCGCACGATCAGGCTCGACGACCCGAACACCTCGGCCTGCAGCGCTTCGGACTTCACGAAGCTCGCTGCATCGGTGGTGAACAGGGCCGCCTGGCCACAGGTTTCGCTGCCACCCACTTCGCCGCGAGCCACCAACTCCGCTTCGCCGGAGAGCGATTCGACGCCCGAGGCGTAGCTGCGAGCGATGTTCGGCGTGAGCATCGGGGTGGCCGGGGCAGCCGAGAGTGCCTGCGACGCGGCGGCGACAAACGACGTCAGACCGGGGCTGTCGACAGCGATGACAAGGCCGGGGTTGGTGCAAAACTGGCCCGAACCCATCGTCAGCGAGGCGACGAACGCCTTGCCGAGTTCGGCGCCGCGGGTGTCGAGAGCTCCGTCGAGGAGGAACACCGGGTTGATGGAGCTCATCTCGGCGTACACCGGGATCGGCTCGGGGCGGGCAGCCGCGGCGGCCACGAGAGCCGTTCCCCCGGTTCGGGATCCGGTGAAGCCGACGGCCTTGATGCGCGGGTCGGTGACGAGCGCGATGCCGAGCTCCTGGCCGGACCCGAACAGCAGCGAGAACGTGCCCTTCGGCAGCCCGGAGGATGCGACGGCCTCGGTGATGGCGCGGGCGACGAGCTCGGAGGTGCCGGGGTGGGCGTCGTGCGCCTTGACGACGACGGGGCAGCCCGCGGCGAGTGCCGACGCGGTGTCGCCGCCGGCGACGGAGAACGCGAGGGGGAAGTTCGACGCGCTGAACACGGCGACGGGGCCGAGCGGGATGAAGCGCTGGCGTAGGTCGGGACGCGGCAGCGGCGCGCGGTCAGGCAGCGGGGTGTCGAGGCGGGCGCCGTTCCAGCTGCCCTCACGGAGCACGGACGCGAACAGGCGCAGCTGGCCGGTGGTGCGGCCGACTTCACCGGTGATCCGGGCCTGCGGCAGACCGGACTCGGCGACGGTGCGGGCGATGAGGTCGTCTTTGATCGCCTCGATGTTGGCGGCGATCGACTCGAGGAACGTGGCGCGCTGTTCGGAGGTCGTGGCGCGGTACACGCCGAAGGCGTTAGCGGCCGCGGCGCACGCCGTCTCGACATGGGTGACGTCGCCGTGCGCGTAGGCGGGCTCCAGCGATTCTCCGGCGGCCGGGTCGAACGCGCGGACCTCCTTGCCGGTTCCGCGGACGGGTGTGCCGGCGATGAGCATCTCTCCGGTGAAAGTTCCAGGGATCGTCGCAGTCATGCCTTAAACGGTAGGAAACATATCCATGCCTGTCCAAGACCATTTCGCACATCACTAATGCTTGAATGGCATTAGTCGGCGCCGAGGCCTAACGCGCCAGGCGCTTCTCGATGACGCCGACGAGCGCGGCCGCGGCGGCAGGTTCGCCGGACATCGCGAGGCTGCCGTCGGCGACGGCGTCGTCGAGCGTGATCCGGTGGCCGACGATCGCGGCAACGGTGGTTGCCGACGACCGCACCGTCACGTCGCCGGGCGTCGCGGGGGCGCCCGGAGTCACCGTCACCTTGCCGTCGAGCAACCGTAAGCAGGCGGAGCTGTCGTCGATGTGGAACTCGTAGACGGCGTCGAGGTCATGGGGCCCGTCGCGCCGGACGTCGGCGGCGAGAAAGCTCAGCAGCCATTCGGCGCGGAACGCCTCGTGTTCGGCGTCGGCCTCCGACATCTGATGGCGGGCGCCCCACATCGCGAGAGGGATCACCGCTTTGGCGAGTTCCCTTCCGGCGTCGGACAGTTCGTAGACGACGGCCGAGCCGGGCTGGTCGAGTGCCAGCCGTCGTTGCACGATGCCGTCGGATTCCAGCTGCCGCATCCGGTTGGCGAGCAGCGAGGTCCCGATGCCGGCGAGCGCGTCCGCCAACTCGGTGTAGCGCTTCGGCCCGGACGTCAGCTCCCGCACGATCAGCAGCGTCCAGCGCTCGCCGACCACGTCGAGCGCGTGCGCAAGCCCGCAGAACTGGCCATAGGTCCGTCGCGACACGTCGGCAAGCCTACTCATCGCACTCCCGTTTCCCACGTGAACTCACATATCTATTGGTTACTTCTAAATCTTATGTTACGTTCCAGAAAGAGAAGCGCAAGCCTCTGAACTGCGAAGAAAGGTAATGACATGGCATCCATACCTGGCTTCTGGCCGTGGCCTCGATGGGATCTGACCGGTTTTCTGCGAATAAGACCCAAAGTTGTCGAGGCCGCGATTGCCGAGGCGGTGGCCCGTCCAGAGCTCAAGAGACGGCGGACCTACGCGCCGGCGCGCGATGCGTTTCTGGAGAATTCGGCCATGCGACGGGAGATGCACCGGCTCTGAACACGTGCCCGCCTGGCGGCGGCGAAATCGCTGGTCCGTCCGCCGTGGTAACCGTTCTCCTACCGCAGCGCGCCCAGTCGGGCAGCGAAACCACACCTTCGGCCTCGCCCATGACCTCTCCCGTGTCGGCGCAGCGTGGTAAGAATGCTGAACCCCAGTAGCACGCCGTGGCGTCGCCCTGCGCCGGGAGGTCCAAATCGGGCAAACCGGTGGTGAGGCGGCTGACATGCGTCCGGGCAGCCCCGGCAAACATCATGTAGCTTCAATCGACTATCCGATTGGCCGCAGCCGAGGAGAACACCGGTGAATGCGACACCATTCGGGCACTATCAGCTGCAAAAGCTGATCGGCCAGGGCGGGATGGGTGAGGTCTACCAGGCCTACGACACCAAGACCGACCGTGTTGTCGCGCTCAAAGTTCTCCCTCACCACATGGCGCAGGACGAGATCTTCCAGACGAGGTTCCGGCGCGAATCGCAGGCCGCCGCGGGCATCAACGATCCGCACGTCGTCCCCATCCACGGCTACGGCGAGATCGACGGCCGGCTCTATCTGGACATGCGCCTCATCGAAGGCCGCAATCTCGGGACGATGCTGCAGGAAACCGAGAAGCCGCTCGGCGCCGCATTCGCCGTCACGATTGTCGAGCAGGTCGCCAACGGCCTCGACGCCGCGCACAGCCTCGGCCTGATCCACCGCGACATCAAGCCGTCCAACATCCTCATCACCGGCCGCGACTTCGTCTACCTGATCGACTTCGGTCTGGCGCGCACCGCGGGGGAGAAGGGTCTGACGACGGCGGGCAGCACGCTCGGCACGCTGGCCTACATGGCGCCGGAGCGCTTCGAGGGCGGCGAGGTCGACGCACGTTCGGACATCTACGCGCTCACGTGCGTGCTCTATGAATGTCTCACTGGCTCACGGCCTTATCCCGCCGACAGCCTCGAACAGCAGATCGCCGGCCACATGGTCTCGCCGATCCCGAAACCGTCGGACGTCGATCCGCGGCTCGGTGCGTTCGACGAGGTGGTCGCCAAGGGCATGGCGAAGAAGCCTGCCAAGCGCTACCAATCTGCCGGTGAGCTCGCGCAGGCGGCGAAGCGTGCGCTCAACGCGCCGGTGCGGCGGACCGGGAGCCATTCGCGTCACTCGGCCCGTACGGAACGCAAGGGGTCGCGCAAGGCGCTCGTCGTCGCCGGCGTCGCCGCGCTCGTCATCGCCGCGGGCGGCGTCGGCTTGTGGCAGTGGGCGCCGTGGAAAGGGGACGACGGGCCCGGCCTTCCGGCGGGCGCGGTACCCGAGATCGCGGCGACGGTGCCCGCGGAGATCCGTGACACCGGCCGGCTCGTCATCGGCGTGAACGTGCCGTACGCGCCGATGGAGTTCAAGAACGCCGACGGGCAGCTCGTGGGCTTCGACGTCGAGCTGATGAACGCGGTGTCGCGCGTGCTCGGGCTCGTTCCCGACTACCGGGACACGTCCTTCGAGACGATCCTGCCCGCCGTCGTCGACGGCACCTACAACATCGGCATGTCATCGGTGACCGACACCAAAGAGCGCGAAGAGCTCGTCGACTTCGTCACGTATTTCGAGGCGGGCACGCAGTGGGCCCGCAGGCCGGGCGCGTCGATCGGGCCGGCGTCGGCGTGCGGCGTCAAAGTCGGTGTGGCCGACGGAACGCTGCAGGCCACCGAGGAACTGCCGGGCAAGAGTGATCTCTGCTCGGCTGCCGGGATGCCCGCGATCGACATGGTGGTGTTCAAGAGCCAGGACGAGGTGACGACCGCACTGATCAAAGGCGAGGTGGACGCGATGTCGGCCGACTCACCGGTCACGGGTTTCGCGATCAAGCTCAGCCGCGGCGATCTCGTGCCCGCGGGTGACGTGTTCGACTCCGCACCCTACGGCTGGCCGGTCGCGAAGGACTCGGGTCTGTCCGAATCGCTGCGCCTGGCGCTGGAACATCTGATGGAGACCGGCGAGTACCGGGCCATCGCCACGATGTGGGGCGTCGAGCGCGGCATGATCGACAAGCCGTTGCTCAACGGCGCGACCAGGTAGTTCCGCGCATGGTCGTGCGGCTGCTCGGTTAGCGGCAGCGGTAGTCCAGACACACCGTCGTTCCGTCGTCTGTGCCACTGATCGTGCAGTGGTCGGCCATGGCGTGCATCAGCGCGACGCCGCGGCCACGACGATCGTTTTTGCCAGTGGCGCCGGGCTGGCGCCACGTTCCGTGGTCGGTGACGCACACGCTGAGGCAACGTGCGGTCGGCTCGAAGTCGGCGCGCACCGCCATCATGCCGACGGACGAGTGGTCGGCATACGCGTGATCCACACAGTTGGCGAGTGCCTCGTACACCGCCAGCAGGATTTCGTTCGTTTGAGAGGCAGGGACTCCGCGATCGCGCAGCCAGATGCTGAAGTCGTCACGCAGTTGCGCGGCACTGGCGGCGGTCGCCACCCCCCTCACTGTCAACTGTTCTGAGGTGGGCGACACCACCGCTGCAACACTCATGCTTTTTGCTTACCCATGTGTGCGCCGCACTAGTCACCTCAAACGGAACTTGTGACCGGGCTGCGATGCGCGGATTCCAGTGCGGTGCCTTCGATGTCAAGATCAGGCACGTACTTGTCGAACCACTTCGACCGCGCCCACATCGTGTCGCCGAGCATCGCCATGATTGCCGGAATCAAGGTCAGCCGCACGACGAACGCGTCGAGGAACACGCCGACCGCAAGCGTCAGGCCGACCGACTTGATGATCGGATCACCGGCGGCGAGGAATGCGATGAAGACACCGAACATGATCAGCGCCGCCGCGGTCACCACGCGCGCCGACAGGCCCACGCCATTACGGACCGCAACCAGTGCGTCGTCGGTGTGCGACAACTCCTCTTTGATCCGCGACACGACGAATACCTCGTAGTCGCTGGACAATCCGAAGATGATCGCGAGCGCGATGATCGGCAGGAAGCTGATCGTCTCACCCGGTGTCACCCCGAGAAGGTCTGCGCCCCAACCCCATTGGAAGATCGCGACCTGGACACCCATTGCGGCGAACACCGACAGTAGGAATCCGACGATCGAGGTGATCGGCACCAGCGCCGCGCGGAAGGCGATGGTCAGCAGGATGAACGCCAAGCCGACGACCACTGCCAGGAAGATCGGCAACGCGGTGGCGAGTTTGTCGGACGTGTCGATGTTGGACGCCGTGTTACCGCCGACGAGGAACGTCGCCCCGGTGTCGGCCACGATCGCGTCGCGGTCGGCGCGGATCTTGGTGACGAGGTCGGCCGTCGCCGTGTCGTTCGGGCCGGTCTCGGGGATGACCTGGATGACTGCCGTGCGCTGATCCCCGCCTGCCGGGGTGGCGGCCAGGACACCGTCTTCGCGGCCGATGTTGGAAGCGATGGTCTGCGCGGCGTTCGGGTCGGTCGACTGGGACAGGTCGGCCACGACGAGCAGCGGTCCGTTGAAGCCGGCACCGAGGTGCTCGGACGTCAGGTCGTAGGACTGGCGCGACGTGTTCGACTCAGGTTGCGACGAGCCACTGGGCAGGCCGAGATGCATTCCCAGCGTTGGTAATCCGATGACGATGAGGAGTGCCGATCCGCCGACGAGCAACGGTTTGCGGAAGCGGACGACGAACCGGGCCCACGCCGCACCCATTGTGCGTTGCGGGGTATAGGCGGCGACCTGGGCGACCTCCTTGGGCCGGCCGGGTTGCAGCGGCGGTTCGATGAACGCGGCGACCTTGCCGCCGGCGAACCCGAACAGCGCGGGCAGCAGCGTCAACGCGATCAGCATCGCGATGAGTACCGACACCGCGGCGGCGATACCCATGTACGTCAGGAATGGAATGCCCACCACGGCCAGACCGCACAGCGCGATGATCACCGTCAGCGCCGCGAAAACGACTGCGCCACCGGCAGTTCCGACGGCGAGACCCGCAGCATCCTGACGCGGCATCAGAAGGAGCAGGTTGTTGCGGTAGCGGTTGAGGATGAACAGGGCGTAGTCGATACCGCACGACAGTCCGAGCATCAACGCCAGGGAAAGTGAGGCCGTGGGCATGTCGACGAACGCGGCGACGACGAAGATGCCGAGCGCGCCGATGCCGACGCCGATGGCGGCGGTGAGGATCGGCAGTCCAGCGGCGACGACCGCGCCGAACGTGATGAGCAGGATCAGGAACGCCGCGCCGATGCCGATGATCTCGGGCAGGTGCGGGACGGCGACCTTGTAGCCGGGGAAGACGGCACCGGAGTACTCCACCTGGACACCGGCGTCCTGAGCCGGTTTCATCGCGTTCTCGAGTTCGGTCAGCGCGCCGTCGCTGACTTCGCCGATCGGCGCTTTCCACTGCACCGTGCCGAGTGCGACGCGCCCGTCCTGCGAAATCTGCCTGGTCTGGTTCGGCCCGGCGGCGGTGGCGATGTCGGGCAGTGTGTTGAGCTTCGCGACAGCCTCGTCGATCGGCGTCGCGAATCGCGGATCGGTGATGGCGAGGTTCTCGGGCGCAGCGAACGTGATCTGCGTCTGCGCCCCGCTGTAGTCGGGAAGCTTCTGTTGCAGCTGTTCGACGGCACGCTGCGATTCCGTGCCGGGGATCGTGAAGTTGTCGCTGGGCTCGCCGCGAAACCCGACGAAAGCGATGGCGACCCCGGCCAGCACGGCAAGCCACGTGCCGAGGACAAGCCACCGACGGCGGAAGCTGGCGGAGCCCAGAGTGAACAGAAAACGCGACATGTCCACTCTTGTGCCCCGTCGGTCGCGAAGTACGCTCAGAACCTGGTGTGATCTCGACAACGGGTCGTACGCTGGGGCGATGACGACGGTGTCAGTGACGTCATTGCCGCCGGGGCCGCGGCTGCCCGCCGGGTTGCAGGCGATGCTGATGCTCAAGTGCGGTCCGCGCTTCATCGCGGCGTGTCAGCGCCGGTACGGGTCGACGTTCACGCTGCACGTGGCGGGCATGGGGACGGCCGTCTACGTCACCGACCCCGCCGACATCAAGACGGTCTTCGCCGGCGACCCACGCATCTTTCATGCCGGAGAAGCGAATTCGATGCTGCAGGGCCTGCTTGGGGAGACGTCGGTGCTCGTCGTCGACGACGAGCTGCATCGCGACCGCCGCCGCGTCATGCTCGCCCCGTTCGCGCGTGACGCCGTCGCCGGGCAGGCGGCGGTGATGGCGCAGGTGGCCGCCGACAACATCGACGGCTGGCCGGTGGGGCGGACCTTCGCCGCGGCACCGAAGATGGCGGAGATCACGCTGGAGATCATTCTGCGCACGGTGATCGGCGCGAGCGACCCCGCCCGGTTGGCGGCATTGCGGGAGGTGATGCCGCGCGTCCTCACGGTCGGGCCGTGGGAAACCATCGCGCTCGCCGACCCGAAACTCTTGCGGTTGCGGCCGTGGCGATCGATGAGGGACGCCATCGCCGAGGCCGACCGGCTGCTGTACGAGGAGATCGCCGACCGCCGCGCCGATCCGGACCTCGACCACCGCGCCGATGCGCTGTCGATGCTGGTCCGCGCCGGGGACATGACGGACAGGGAACTGCGCGACCAGCTGATGACGCTGCTGATCGCCGGGCACGACACCACCGCGACGGGCCTGTCCTGGGCGCTGGAGCGGCTGACGCGACATCCGGAGCTCCTGGCCAGGGCGGTGCAGGCCGCGCGCGAAGGAAGGGACGACTACCTCGATGCCGTCGCCAAGGAGACGCTGCGGATCCGTCCGGTGGTGTTCGACGTCGGCCGCGTCGTGAAGGAGCCCGTCGAAATCGGCGGGCACCGCTTGCCCGCCGAGGTGATGGTGATCCCCGGCATGGTGCTGGTCCACGCCGATTCGCGGGTGTACCCGGAGGCGGACACGTTCGACCCGGACCGGATGATCGGCGCAACGCTGAGCCCGTCGTCGTATCTGCCGTTCGGCGGCGGCAATCGGCGTTGTCTGGGAGCGACATTCGCGATGGTCGAGTTCCGTGTGGTGTTGCGTGAGGTCCTGCGCCGCGTGGAATTGGAGACGACGACGGCGCGGGGCGAGCGGCGACGGCTCAAGCACGTCATCTTCGTGCCGCACCGCGGCGCCCGGATCCGGGTCAGGGCCAAACGCGCCGCGGTACTGCCTGTGGCGGACGAATCGCCCTCGTGCCCGGTGCGCGGCTTGACCTGAGGACTGGGTGTAGGGTCGAAATCGATCGAGTTTCGCAGAGGCATCCGCCGATCAATGTGCGGAGTCCGCCTCACACCACCCCAAGGGATGTAACCCATGGAATCTTCTGATCTGTTCTCGCATCGCTCAGTGCCGCAACCGATTTCGCCGCGCGACGCCACCGATGACGAGGTTCAGCTCCCGGTCTTCTCCGATCTGCCGCAGCGGGCCGGTTTCACCGATTCGCCGTCCTGAGCACCGGGATATCAGCGACGTCAATCTATGCTCTGGCCTGGGCATCTGTCCGTGCTAGCCTGTCTGCTGGATGTCCGACTGACATCTGCGATGAAATGAGAGAAGAAAAGTATGGCGCAGGGAACTGTGAAGTGGTTCAACGGCGAAAAGGGCTTCGGCTTTATCGCTCCCGATGACGGCTCGAAGGATGTGTTCGTTCATTACTCCGAAATCGGAGGGAGCGGATACCGGTCGCTGGAGGAGAACCAGCGCGTCGAGTTCGAGGTCGAGCAGGGCCAGAAGGGCCCGCAGGCCGTGCGGGTCACCAAGATCTAAGAAACTCAACGACTTACGTGGGCTGGTAGGGATTCCCTGCCAGCCCACTGTCGTTTGTCCGGACCGACTGATGTCAGTCCAGGACTGGGGCCTCACCTCGGAATCCGTCGCGATATCGTGATTTGCTCACGGATTCCGTTGGCCGTTTCCTCCGGAACTGACTCATCAGTAACAAAAGTGCCTACCCCCTTCCCCCGTGATGTTTACGCAGGGTAAACATTTAGCTCATGGGTGCGGGGACATACGTGGGTCGGGTCGGTGGGTTGGCAATCGCGCTGGGAATCGGCGCTGCGGTATTCGTAGGTGCGGGCACCGCGTCCGCCGATGACGCGGGTGGCTCGGAAGCGAAGACCAAAGCGACCACGTCGGCGTCCTCGGAGCCCGCCGCATCGCCGAAAGCCGACGCGTCCAAGCCGGACACCGAATCGAAGGCCGAAGAAGCCGCCGGAGACTCCGCTGAAGACGGCTCTGACGAGGCCGAGCCGGCCGAAGAAACCGAGGCCGAGCCGACCCGGCCCCGCTCGAAGCGTGACGCCGTCAAGCCGTCGAAATCGTCGGACGTCGAGGAACAGCCGGCCGCCGATGAGGAACCGGCCGTCGAGGAGCAGGCTGAGGACGCCCCGGCTGCGGAAGCGCCTCCGGTCGCCGAAGAACCCGCCGCCGTGGAGCCGCCAGAGACGGTCGTCGAAGTCGAGCCCGCCGTAGAGGAGGAGATCGACCCGGTCGAGGTCGTCACGAAGGAGATCGCCGCCGCGGTCCCCGAGATTCCGGCCGACGACACCGGAGACCCCGTCCTGCCCGCGCTCGCATCGCTGTTCACGTCGATCCTGTCCGCGGGGCGGGAGGCGACCAACGAGTCCCCGACATCGGTGGGCGAGCAGGTGTCGACCAGCCTGGCCGAGGCGAAGGCCACTCAGTACCCGATCCCGACCGGCGTCAAGGTCGAGGAGTGGACGCCCCCGCTGGAATGGCTGCAGAAGATCCCGGTGCTCGGGCCGCTGGTCGTGACGCCGATTGTCGGCGTGATCCATGTGATCCCGCTCGTCGGCGACATCATCCACCCGGTGATCGGTTACCCGATCGACCATTTCGCGCCTCCGGGAACGCCGCGGGCGCGCAGCTTCCGGGTGACCTCGTTCGACGGCACGCGGATCTTCGTGAACTTCATGCCCGCCAAGGGTCTGAAGGCGGGGGAGAAGGCGCCGACGGTGCTCAACGGGCCGGGCCTGGGCCTGCCCGGGTCGACGGCGCTGGAGCTGCCGAGCGACAGTTTCCTGCCCAACGATGTGATCGGTATCGGCACGCTGCGCGAGAACGGCTACAACGTCGTCACGTGGGATCCGCGCGGCGAGTGGCGCTCGGAGGGCCGGATGCAGTTGCAGTCGCCCGATTACGAGGGCCGCGACATTTCGCATCTCATCAGCGTTCTCGCGACGATGCCCGAGGTCGCGCTCGACGACGTGAACGACCCGAAGATCGGCATGACCGGTGCCTCCTACGGCGGCGGCATCCAATTGGCCACGGCCGCAATCGATCACCGCGTCGATGCGATCGTCCCCACGATCGCCTGGAACCGGCTCAACGATGTGCTGTTCGCCGATGAGTCGGTGCGCAGCGGCTGGGGAACCCTGCTGAGCACCGTGCTGGTGTTGACGCTGTCGCGGCCCAACGAGCGGATCCTGCCCGCCGCGATCGTCGGCATCCTCACCGGGCAGGTCGATCCGGACGACCTCGACCTCTTGGACGACCGCGGGTACGCCGACCAGCTCGCCGACATCACGGCACCCACGCTGCTGATCCAGGGCACCGTCGACACGCTGTTCACGCTGGGGCAGGCCGACGCAAATGCCAAGGCGCTCATCGATGCTGGGACCATCACGAAGGTCATGTGGTACTGCGGCGGACACGGCGCCTGCCTGAGCGACTTCAACGACGGTGAGCAGATCATCGGCCGCACGCTGAACTGGCTGGACCGCTACGTCAAGGATGAGGACGTCGACACCGGCGACCAGTTCGAATGGGTCGACCAGAACGGGGACTGGTTCTCGTCGGAGACCTACCCGGTGCCTAACCTGGGCACACCGATTGTCGCGCAACGCAATACGCGTCGCACGATTCCGATCATCCCGTTCCTGGGCGGTTCCGGACCGAACCCGCTCATCGTGACGCGCGGCCTGGTGCCGATCATTCTGGGCCTGCCGTCGGCGACCGGGGCGGTCAACGCCGTGAGC
Organism: Mycobacterium sp. 236(2023); assembly: GCF_029623955.1. Lineage (GTDB taxonomy): Bacteria > Actinomycetota > Actinomycetes > Mycobacteriales > Mycobacteriaceae > Mycobacterium. The sequence goes on from NZ_JARSBP010000002.1 coordinate 207,886, forward strand.
CTGCGCGTTCCGGACGTCACGGAGACGACGCACATCGTCGGCGCCCCGGAGCTCACCCTGACGTATTCGGGCAACGGCACCGCCAAGCACGTGTACGCCCAGATCGTCGACGACAAGACAGGTTTGGTGCTGGGCAATCACGTCATCCCGGTGCCGGTGACGCTCGACGGCGGGACCCACACGGTCACGGTCCCGATGGAACTGGTCGCTCACACGTTGGCGCCGGGTCAGTCGGTGACGGTTCAGGTCGTCGCGTCGGCCATCAACTTCCTGAACTTCTACTCGTGGGGCGCGATCTCGGTGGAGGAGATGAGCGTTTCGCTCCCGACGCTGGCCGCTGTCGGTGCCGTGGCGTCGGGGGAACCGGTCGCCGCCGCGTAGCGCCCTGGCTTCGCGCCGAAACTGAAGTTGTGCACGCGTCCACTCGAACGCTGCGTGCATATCTTCAGTTTCGGCGTGGGAACTGGTGCTTACCCGAAGCCCAGCGGCGTAGGGGCCTGACAGTGTAGTGTCGGGTCAGGCCGGTTCACGTCCGCAGTCTGTCCCTTCGAGGGCTTCCCACGTGATTGCACGAGGAGCCCCTGGCGATATCCATCGTTCAGACACCGTACGAGGCTTCTCGTACCGCTTGAGGACGTTACGTATGGCTTCACCTGATCTGCCCTCGACTACTGCGATGCCGATCGACTCGCTGTCACCGTGAACGGCATCTTGACGCCGCGCCGGGTCGCCAAGCCCATCCGGCTCTCCCTGGCCGAAGACCTCGGCGGTGAGATCGATGGCTCCTGGTGGCCACACTCGTCAATGATCGCCGCCGAACTTCCGGATCTCGTTGGGGGACTGCATAACAAGCTCGGCGAGATCGTTGATATACGCATCAATTGGTCTCCGTCCGACGGCCAGTACGAACTAGGCTCGGTCGCGACCGGGGTGCGACTGAACCGGACGAACGGTCCGCATCGGCGGCCTCGCCTCATGGTGGTTGTCGGACAGGTAGCGAGCGCGAAACTGCTTGTCATTCCAAGCATGACATCGCAGGCCCTGGGCGCCATCGTCATGCGTATGGTGGCGGGTCTGCCCACCTGGAGCGGCTCCGGGGATGCTGACCTCTTCGCGACGGCTCAGGTCGTGATCGGTGTCGCGAAGGCGGAATTGGTCAGGTGGCCGGGTGCTGCCTCGCAATGAATTCGAAGTCGTTTTACCGGAGTAACTTTCGTGATCGCGCGATGGGCGATGCGGCTGATTGGCCGATGCGGTGTTACGCTGAGATCGGATGTCTGTCGACATCCGTTGAAAATGAGAGAAGTTGAAAAGTATGGCACAGGGAACTGTGAAATGGTTTAACGGCGAAAAGGGCTTCGGTTTCATCGCCCCCGATGGCGGCGCGGCAGACGTGTTCGTCCACTATTCGGAGATCGGCGGTAACGGATACCGGTCGCTGGACGAGAACCAGCGCGTCGAGTTCGAGGTCGAGCAGGGCAACAAGGGCCCGCAGGCCGTCCGAGTGAGCGCGATCTAACAGACTCAGAACCGTCGATGTGGGCTGGTGGGATTTCCTGCCGGCCCACATTGTCATTTGTGCAAAAGCATTTGACCACAACTGGATTGATGCTCTCGCTGTAACTGAAAGGCCAGAACGTTGACCAGTGATGATGATCGGATTTTCAAGGCTTTTACCGACTTCGGTATCGACGACATCGAAGAGCATGCCTCCGTCTCCAGAAGGATGCTGAAGCGACTCAGTGACATCGACGATGGCGCCACCCCGGGCCCTCGGGGCCTAGAAGCCCGTGCGGCACTGGCCACCAGCGTCGTCGCGCATGCGGTCGTCGAACTCGAGTCCGAATTGCTGGAAGTCAAGCGACTCCTCGCAGCGAGGGTGTGAAAGTTACTGCCGCTCAGGCCTTTTGTCGTACTGCGATTCCGCAGTTGCTGCTTTGGTCACGGCTTTGGCGTGCTTGTCTGCGCGCCGCTCTTTGATGGACTTGGCGGACTTCTTGGACATGCCTTGTCGAGGAGACTTGTCAGACAAATCGGGGCCCCTTATGTCGTGGGGGCCTGGGCGGTCCCGATGGGACGACTGTACGCCCCGAATTTCGGTGCTGGGGTGTAGCGTGGATTTCGTTGGGAATCCAGTCACTCCGGGATGCGTCAGTGGTGTCTGCTGATCTCGCCGAGCAACCGCTCACGCCGGATACGCCGGTACCAACCACACGTCGGGATCACCGTGAACTCGCTACCCACCTTCGAATCCATGCTCGCGCCCGCCGTGCGTCAATCGTTCACCCAGTCGGTGCGATTTGGAGTGCTCAGTACGTTCCCGCCTACGCCATGCGGGGTCGCGCGCTTCAGCGCAGTCCTATCTCAGGCCCTGTGCGATCTGGGGTCGGACGTGGCCGTCGTTCGCATCACGGACGGCGACGTGTCGTCGAGCGACAGGATCGTCGGCGAGCTGGTGAACGACTCGCAACCGTCGGTGGCGGCGTGCATCGATCGATTGAATCAGGCAGATGTCGCTCTGATCCACTATCAGCACGGCATGTACGGCGGCGCACACGACGACGAGATACTCGCGATCGTCGCGGGATTGCGAACGCCCACGATGGTCGTCGTTCATTCGGTTTTGAAAACTCCTGCACCACACCAACGTTGGGTGCTCGAGCAACTGGTATCGGCCGTAGATCGGGTCGTCGTGATGTCGGTGGCCGCGCGGGAACTGCTGTGCAGCGATTATGGCGTCGCGCGCCACAAGGTCGTGACAGTTCCGCACGGCGGGACGATCCCGGACAGCCCGCGCCCGAGCCGTGCGGCCAGGCCGATAATTCTGACTTGGGGACTTCTGCACCGTGGGAAGGGCATCGAGCGGGTCATCGATGCCATGGAATCCCTCGACAGTGTTGCGGGTAGACCCCGCTACCTCGTCCTCGGTCAGACCCATCCGAAAGCGTTGGCCGCCGAGGGCGAGGCCTACCGGGAATCGCTTCTCGAGCGGGTGCGGTCTCGCGGGTTGACGGACTCGGTGTCGATAGACCCCCGGTATTACGACACGTCCACGCTGACTCGGCTCGTCCAATCCGCTCGTGTGGTGGTGCTGCCCTACGATTCCCGTGATCAGGTGACGTCCGGTGTCCTGGTGGACGCTATTGCGGCGGGGCGACCTGTCGTGGCGACCGCCTTCCCTCACGCGGTCGAATTGCTGTCGGGCGGTGCCGGCGTCGTCGTCGACCACGACGACCCGGAGGCGTTGGCGTCGGCGCTCCGCCGAGTCCTCACCAAACCGAGGCTGGCAGGGGAGATGGCCGCCGAAGCCCGCAAGTTGGCGACGAACATGGCGTGGCCGGTGGTGGCCGAGGCTTATCTGAATCTGGCCAGACATCTCCTCGCGCAGCGACGGGCCCTGCACTGAGTAGGTGAGAAGAGGCAGTACCGAAACGATTGACAGGAAACCTTTGTGGCTATTGCCGACATCGCTGCCTATGCGCATCTGAACGAAGAGGACATCGAGGCCCTCGGCTACGAGCTTGACCAGATCCGCGACGACATCGCCGAGTCACTAGGTGACAAAGACGCGGCCTACATCCGGCACACCATCCTCTTCCAACGCACCCTCGACGTGGTCGCTCGCGTGGTGATCGCGTGCAGTCGATCCCGGGCGATGTGGTCCATCGGTACGGCAGCGCTTGCTGTTGCGAAGTCGGTCGAGAACATGGAAATCGGCCACAACGTCAGCCACGGCCAGTGGGATTGGATGAACGATCCCGAAATTCACTCCGCGACGTGGGAGTGGGACATGGTCGCGGTCTCCGCGCAATGGAAGTACTCCCACAACTACCGCCACCATGTATTGACCAACATCGTCGGCGTCGACGACGATCTCGGGTTCGGAATCATGCGGCTGACCAGAGACGAGCCCTGGCAGCCTGCGCACCTGATGCAGCCGATCCGTAATGTCTTGCTGGCGTTGATCTTCGAATGGGGCATCGCGCTTCATGGTGTGCACGCGGAGCGGGACAGGGCCATGTCCGGTGCCGGCAAGCTGTCGCCCCCGCGTGTCGCGTTGATGCGCAAGATCGCGCGGCAGGCGTCCAAGGACTACCTCATCCTCCCGGCGCTGAGCCTAAAGCGTTGGCGCAGAACACTCATGGCGAACTTGACGGCCAACCTGCTGCGCAATCTGTGGGCCTATGTGGTGATCTTCTGCGGGCACTTCCCCGACGGGGCGGAGAAGTTCGCCAGTGACGTGCTGGAGGACGAGTCGCGATCGGAATGGTATCTACGACAGATACTCGGGACGGCGAACTTCAAGGCCGGCCCGATCCTCGCTTTCGCGTCCGGCAACCTCTGCTATCAGATCGAGCATCATCTGTTCCCCGATCTACCTAGCAATCGCTATGCGGAGATCTCGGCGCGGGTCCGGGCGGTCTGCGAGAAGTACGATCTGCCGTATACGACAGGATCGCTGGCGCGCCAGTATCTGCTGACATTGCGCACTATTCACAAACTCGCACTCCCGGACTCGCTCCTGGTGTCCACTTCCGATGATGCGCCCGAAACTGCCTCGGAGAGAAAGTTTCTCGGCGTGTCACCCGCGGCGTCCGGATCGGCTCTGCCGAAGCGAGGTCTGGGTGCGGCGCTGCGCGCGAGTGCGGGCCGGCGTCGGCGCTGACCCGGCGGGATTGCTTTCGCGGCTTAGGCGTACGTTGGGCTATATCGGGTGGCATGACAGGTGGCGATGTGTTCGGCTATCGAAAGGCTGCGGCAGGATGCTCGTGGCTCGACGCGGCCGGCCTCAGTTCGGCTGACCGTGACGATCATCGGACAGTTGCTCGCCGCCGTCGACGGCTTGCGTGGGGTCGACGCCGCGAACAGCTTGTGCGAGGCGTGCGCGGACGTGCTCGGCGTAGACGCCGCGGCGATCTCTTTGGTGTTCGACGGTGTGAACACCGCGACGCTGGGTTGCAGTAGCCCGCGCGCCAGGGAGTACGACGAACTTCAGTTCACTCTCGGGGAGGGGCCGTGTCTCGACTCGGTGGCCAGACGAACCACAGTGATGGTGGCCGATCTCGCCGACATGGCTGACCGGCGCTGGCCCGCGTATGCACCGGCGATGATGGACATGAGGATTCGCAGCGTCCATGCGGTGCCGATCGCCGTCGCGGGCGAGTACATCGGAGCTCTCGATCTGTTCCGCGGGCATCCTGGCGAGTTGACCGGCGCACAGCTCGGAGGTGCCGCCGTCGCAGCCGAGCTCGCGGGAATTCCACTTCTGGATCTGCTGGACAACGACATGCAGGCCGCCGTCAACGATCCGGGCAGTAGTGCCTGGACAGAGTTGAACGCGCTGTCGCGCGCGGAGGTCAGCCAGGCGACGGGCGTCCTCGCGGCACAGTTGCAGGTGGAGGCCGCCGAGGCGCTCATCCGTCTGCGTGCGCACGCTTTCTCGACGGGTCGCGCGGTGACGGACGTGGCCCGTGACATTCTCGAGCGCAGACTGAGACTGGAGGCTGACTGATATGCGGCCTGACGGCACTGGTAGGAGGGCGTGGTGAACAAGGAAACGCGTGAGGTCCTGGTTCTGGACGCCGTCGTGTCGTTCGTCGATCGGCTCCTCATCGACTTCGACGTAGTCGATCTGCTGACCGAACTCACGGAGCGGTGCGCGGAACTTCTCAATGTGGCGGCCGTGGGCTTTCTGCTGGCCGACCCGTTCGGCAAGCTCAGGTTTCTCGCTGCCACCTCGGAGCAGGCGCGCGAACTTGAGCTGTTCCAGCTTCAGGCTGACGAGGGGCCGTGCCTCGACTGCTTCGCGACGGGCGAACCCGTGTCGGTCACCGACCTCGAACAGGCCGTGGGGCAGTGGCCCAGGTTCGTTCCTGCGGCGTTGCGAGCCGGGTTCGCTTCGGTACACGCAGTTCCGATGCGTGCTGCCGGAGAAGCTCTGGGAGCCCTCGGACTGTTCGGAATCGCCCGCGGCGAACTGTCCGACGCGGATCGTCTGGTGGCGCAGACGCTGGCCCACATCGCGTGCGTGGCGATTCTGCAGGAGCACGCGCCGTCGACGATCGGACCCCAGCTGCGTTCTGCGTTGACCAGTCGCGTCGTCGTCGAGCAGGCCAAGGGCTTCCTGGGAGAGGTTCTCGACGTGTCTGTCGAAGAGGCTTTTGCGGTGCTGCGCGGGTATTCGCGGGACCACGGCGAGCACTTGACCGATGTGGCGCGGCGACTGATGACCGACCGGACCTCACGACCCGCGCTGCTCGCGTCGATCACCGAATTCGCGCGGAAATCAACGGGTTAGGACTTCAGTCGAGCTGCGGGCGGATACCGGCGTACAGTAGGTGTCACGGCGGTATGCCGCACGCGCCCATATGAGATCGCGTCGTCGCCGTGAACCCGGGTGCTCCTTCGGCCCAGTCGGGATGCCATGTGCACATCACGTTGATTGTTGAATATCGCTGCGCACGAGGATATTTGGGCTCTCGATGAATCGAGTTGTCGGCTCGGAGCTGGTAGTCACCGTAACGGCGCCGACGACATTGGAGTTTCAGATCGCCGTCGCGCCGCATCCCGGGGCCGATGTTCGTGAATCATTGTCGGTCCTACTCGACGGAACACCGGTGACGGCGTTGGAGGTCAGCGGAGTCCACGGCAACCGCATGCACAAGATCGACGTCGCGGCAGGCGTCGTCGAGGTCGAATACGCCGCGACGATCATCGGTCACACGGATCCTGCGCCGGTGACCGAATACGACCTGTCGATGTATCTGCGACCCAGCCGCTACGCCGAAGCGGACAAGTTCTATGGCTTCGCCGCCACCGAGTTCGGCGAGTACGCCGATTCAGCCACGCTGCTGGAGAAGGTGTCGACCTGGGTCGGTAACCGGCTGAGTTATGTTCCGGGCTCCAGTGACCCCATCGACGGCGCGGTGGACACGCTGCTCGCCGGTGCCGGAGTGTGCCGCGACTTCGCCCATCTCGTCGTCGCGATGCTGCGGGCAGTCAACGTGCCCGCGCGGGTGGTCTCGGTGTACGCGCCGGGGCTGTATCCCATGGACTTTCATGCTGTAGGCGAGGCGTTCGTCGACGGTCGATGGCGAGTCGTCGACGGGACGCTACTGGCCCCGAGGCAATCACTGGTCCGCATCGCGACCGGACGCGATGCGGCCGACACCGCCTTTCTCTCCAACCACAAAGGCGCGGTCTCGCTGGACAAGATCTCCGTCAGCGCCATCGTCGACGGAGCTCTTCCCAGAGACGACATCGGCGAATTGGTCTCCATCACATGACTAGGCAAAGGAAACAGATGACATCCTCGACAACGTTCCCAACCCCTTACGAGAAACGTGTCCAGCTCGTTCAGGACACCATCGAAGGCCACTCCGAACTCGACCGCGAGGCCGCGGGCTCATTGGCGGTGCATGTGCTACATGTCCTGGATTCGATACCTGAGAAGATGCGGTGACTGTGGTCGTGAACCTGCCCAACGGGCGGGTCGACGAATACATGAGGTTCGGTGATGCCTACGTCAAGCACGACGATGGCACGCTCGATGTCGTTCGCACCGGCGTCAAACACCCCTACACGTACGCCGCCGGTGACTGGAGCCGCGTCGAAGGTGACGAAAAGCGTTGGACTAAAGGGCGTTTCTGGCACCGCAACTGACTAGCTGTTCGGTGGACCGGGTTGGGAACTCCTTCGGGCATGTGCGCGGCGGACGGCTTCGTCCACCAGATGTTCGGCGACGACGACGAGCTTGACGTTGTCGTTCTGACTGAGATGCACGAGGCGGCCGAAGGCTTCGTCGGCGGTGGCGCCGGTGCGGCTCCGGATGATGCCGATGGCCTGGTCGATCGCCGCGCGGCTGCTCAGGGCCCGCTGCAGCTGCTCGGTGCGTTCGCGTGCTGTAGCGAGAAGCTGGGCGTTGTGCACCGACACTGCCGCGGGCGCGGCGAATCGGACACCGAGTTCGACGGCATGGTCGCCGAACGTGTCACGGCCTTTCGCATAGGTATTGATCGCGCCGATCACTTCTTCGTCGACAACGAGGGGAAGCGACAGCGCGGAGTGCACCGCCATGCGGGCCACCCTTCCACCGAAACGCGGCCACCGGTCGTCACTGCCCAGTGACCCGCTGACGATGACGCGTCCGGCCTGCATACAGGTGATGCACGGCCCTTCGCGGAGCTCCTCATATTGGACATGGTCGATGACAGTGACGAATTCAGCTGTCGAGGCGCATATCTCGATGTCGAATGCGGCGCGACTGGGCTTCTTGAGTGCGATGCTGACGCCGTCGACACCGGGGATGGCGTGAGAGGCGAACTCAGCGACGGCACCGAGTAGTTCGCCGACCGGGCGCGCGCCGGCGACGAGCCCGGCCACGCCTGTCAGGCCGGCGTGCAGGTCGATCTCGTCGGCTTCGCGTTGTGTGGCCGTGAGATCTGCTTTCGGTGCCCGTCCGGGCTGTGCGTCGAAATCAGCCATCGTGTGATCACACGGTACTCGGTCAGCTCACCAGTGAAAGAGCGTGGGCGCGCCGCAACTTGCCCGACGGTGTCTTGGGAATCGTGCCGGGTTCCAGCACCACCACATTGCGTGGCCGCACATCGACCTCGGCGAACACCTCGTGGGCGACTTGGCGCTCGACCCGGCGTACCTGCACTTCGTCGCGGAATTCCTTGCATTCCACGGCGACGGCGAAGGTTTCCCGCGAGCGGCCCGCATCCAAGCGGACCGCGACGGCGCAGCCCGGGCGTACGCCGTCGACGCGGCCGGCCGCGCGTTCGATATCGGTGGGGTAGATGTTGCGGCCGGCCATGATGATGACATCCTTGAGGCGGCCACAGACTACGACGTCGCCGACCTCGGTCAGATAGCCGATGTCGCCGGTGTCGTACCACCCCCGATCATTCTGCGCCGCAATGAAACCGGCGATTGTGGTGTAGCCCTTGGTGACGGGTTCGCCGCGCACCTCGATGACCCCGACGCCACGGGCGGGCAGCTCGGCGCCGTCTTCGTCGACGACGCGAAGCTCCAGTCCGTGCAGTGGCTGTCCGAGCGTGACAAGACGGCGGGTGTTGCCTTTCGTCGCAGGGACGGCGCGGTGCAGGACGGCGAGCAGGTCGGCGTCCACTTCATCGATGACCATGCCACCGCCGCACTCGGAGAACGACACCGCCACCGTGGTTTCCGCCATGCCGTAGGCAGGGATGACGGCTTCGGGTGCGAGCCCGAAAGGCAGACCGGCCTCACAGAGGTCCTCGACATCGAGGGGGTCGACCTGCTCAGCTCCTGAGAGCGCCCAGCGCAGTGACGACAGGTCGAACTCGCCGGGCTTGGCCTGCCTGCGCAGCCGTCGGGCAAGCAGGTTGTAGGCGAAGTTGGGGGCTGCCGTCATCGTTCCCCTGTACTTGTCGATCAACCTGGGCCACAACAGGATATCGCTCAAGAAATCCATCGGCGTGACCTTGACCAGTTCGGCGCCGAAGTACATCGGCACCGTCAGATAGCCGGTCATGCCCATGTCGTGGAAGCATGGCAGCCAGCTGACGATGACGTCGGTGTCGATGTCGAAATCGCATCCGACCGTCATTGCCGCGGCGTTGGCGACGATGTTGGCGTGGGTGATCTGGACGGCTTTTGGCGATCCGGTCGACCCGGACGTCAGTTGCATCAGCGCGATGTCGTCTTCGCTCGTGTCCACCGGAGCTATCGGGTCGCCGGCGAGCACTTGTTCGATCGTCACGACGGTCATCCCCATTCCCGACAGCACAGGCACGGCGGCCATGAACGGGTCGGAGACGACGACGGCTTTGGCCCCGATCATGGTGATGACGGCGGTGGTCTCTTCGGCCCAGCGGACCAGGTCGGTGCGAGGCGTGGGCTGGTGCACCATCGTCACGCTCGCGCCGCGCATCCAAATACCCTGTGCGGCAGGAGCTATTTCGACGGGTGCGCCGGCCAGCATGGCGACCGCGTCGCCTGGGCCGACGCCGGCGGCAGCGAGCCCTCCGGCGATTCTGCGGGCACGCTCGTGGACCTCGAGCCAGGAATGGCGGACAGGCGCATGGGGCTCCCCGGTATTGAAGCCCTTGGAGCTGAGGGTTGCGTTGGCGTACATGGTTTCGGTGAATCGGCTCATAGACAGCCCTTAGTGCATTGGCGCAGGCGCCGGTGATCTGAGAATGCGAACGGGGAGCCGCTGGAATTCGACCGTGAACGCAGTGCAGCGTGGATCCCTAGAGTCCACTCCAGATGGTCCCTGGTCCGGGTGGGCCGAGGGCGCGCGATGTCAGGCCCTCCGACTGTACGTCTCGGGCTGCAGGTCTGCCTTGAAGCGCGCCTGGTGGGGCGTGGATATGTGAGACTCCTCGACACCAATATCCCGTGTATGCGTATCGACCGCGAATACCGGCTGACGTCGAGGTTCGTCGGCAGGGACAACGCGTCGCCACCGTGACGTTTCCGTGAGGCTGGTGACCAACCTCGCTCGACTCTAGCGCGGCCTGCCGAATTCGTGACCAGATGTGTGGGCAGAGTGAAGGACAATTGCCTCTGTGCTGCCGTCTCGTTCAACGCTGCAGGCGTGGAACCCCGATTCCTTGACGCCATCTTCGGCAGCGGTGCAATCGGCAGGTCAGGACATCGGCGATGCAGTGTCGGGCATCGACGATGCGATCAGCCGAATGCCGGAGACGCGCGGCTGGTCGGGGGCGGCGCATGACGCGGCGACAGGCATGTTCGGCCGCGCCGACGCCAGTGCGCAGCGGTTCACGCAGTACACGCACGCGGTTGCCGCAGCGCTGAGCAACGGTGCGGCCGCGCTGGGTCCAGCCCGGTCCGCGCTGCTGAACAAAGCCGATCAGGTCGACGCCGGCCGCTGAATGTCACTGATCAGTGGGTGGTGTTCATCGACCCGGTCATGATGTCTGCAGGGGAGATGGCCAAGCTGGAGACACTGGCGCGCGAAGAACAAGGTGCGATCAACTCGCTACTGATTGCTGTCGGCGCCGTCGACGACGCCACCGCCGACGCCGTCATCGCGGCAGGCACCGACCACGGCTTCGTTGCGCCAGAGGCGCCCGGTGATCTGGGGGACCTGATGCTGCCGACGGCGCAACGCCCGCCCGATCAGGTTCCCGATCCGCGTAGTCCGATCGGCCTGGTGCACAGGAGTCGATTCGGGCGGCCGACCAACAGCAGCAGATCCGCGAGGTCACCTACTCGACGAATGAATACGGTGAAGAGGTGACCACCGTCGTCAAACAGGATGGAAGCAAGGCCGTAACGACAGCGATGGATCCGTTTGACTACCCGAGTAAGCAGAACTTCTACATGATGGAGGAGTTCGACAAGGACGGTAATTTTATCGCCCGCACGAGTTCCTGGCACGACCTCGGCAACGATTGCGACTACACCACCATCGCGTATGCAGACGGTTCGCATCTCACGATGTCGATGGATCCCACCGGATATCGGACTGCCGGCTTCACCACCGCCGACGGACGCCACAGCGCAGTTCCCGTCGAGCTGATCGACAATCTGTCGATCGCGACGACCACGGGGATGGGCGGTCTCGAGAAGCACATCGCGCGGGGCGGGTCGTTACCGATGCTCACGGCCGAGTCGGTGGAGAACATCGGCAAGACCATGAAGTTCGGCGGTCCGGCGTTGACCGCGGCGACCACCGTGTTCGACATGGTGATGGCCGATTCCGGTAAGGATCGTTGTATTGCCTTCGTGGCGGGTGTAACCAGTGGTGCCGGCGGTTGGGGAGGCGTGGAACTGGGTGCGGCGGCAGGCACGTTGGGTGGACCGTTCGCGCCGGTGACGGTGCCTGCCGGAGCGATCCTCCTCGGTGGCATCGGCGCATTCGGCGGCGTCGAGTTGGGTCAGTTCATCGGGGACGTCGTATGCCCGTACTAGATCTGCCCGAACCCGCCGAATGGCGCAGGCGACGCTGGCTCGGCCCTCTCCTGCTGGTGATCGGCGCGGGCGTGGCCATCGGATACGGTGCGCTGGGCGTGGTGGCGACGGCCCGCGCAAGCTATCTGACGGCTGCGGTGACGAGCGGATTCGCCGTGTCCACTCTGCTGTTCATCGCTGCGCTGGTTCCGGTGATGGGGGGACACACGGTCGAGAGAACTCGCACCGACGCAACGGGTTTGACGATGGTTCCCGATCGGCGATTCACGCTGCTGGTCACCGCTGCGATCCTGGTAGCGCTGCCAAGTCTGGTGATCTTCACGGTGTTCGCCCCGCTGGGCCGTATCGACTTCGCGACCGGACGAATCCTTCAGGTGGCGTTTCCCGTGCTGGGGGCGTTCGCGGTGATCGTGACGGTGGCGGGGTTGGTCACCGCATGGCGCCGAGGTGGGATTGGCCACGTCACGCTGTCGCCTGTCATGATCGAGAATGCCGATGTGTTGTCGGTGAGGCGATTCGAGTGGGACGACGTCGTCGATGTGGTGGGGCATGCCGAGTCGAAGAAAGCATCTCGCGCCGTCGTCCTTCGCCTGCGCGACGGCGGCGAAGAAGTCATCGGCAATGCGAACGTGTACGTGCGGGGCGGCGCAGCGCTCTACTGGCTGGTGCGCCACTACTGGAAGCATCCCGAAGATCGCGATGAGTTGGTCGACGCGCGAGCATCAAAGCGATGGCAGGAGGGGCGTTTCGACGTGTCTTGAGCGCCGAGACTGAAGCTGTGCAGGCGTCTACTCGAATTTTCCCTGCATATCTTCAGTTTCGGCGTGCGGTCAGCGGATGACCCAGTTCCATACGGACATGTCGCCGCGGGGGTAGTTCATGCAGACGTCGGTGGCGTGCGCGACGACGCCCTTGTTGTTGAAGAAGATCTTGGCCCAGTTGCCCCAGCGGGTGGCGACCTGCTCGTAGTAGATGTTGGTGGCGGTGTTCTCGGAGTACTGGCGGCGGCCCACGGCGTCGAGTGAGAAGAACCAGTGGATGCGGTCGAAGGCCATCTGCTGGATGTCGGCGGGGCGGTTGCTGCGGTCGATCATGTAGCGCTCGAAGTACACCGGGTTGGTGTCGCGGACGGCGGCGAGGTACTGCTCGACGTCGCAGGTGGTGTGGATGATGCGGCGCGGGATCGGATAGTCCTCCGTGGAATCGGCCAGCGCCCGTGGTGAAAGCACTGCGGCCACCACCGCTGCCAGCACGACGAGCATCACGGCGCGCACGGCCCATCGGATGTCACTCATGACAACTTCCCCAGATGCTCGGGGCAGTAGGCGCGAAGGCCGGCGCCCAGGAACTGCCAGACCTGCTCGGTGTTCGCGTCCAGATTCCCGTGGAGGAACTCGGCGGCCTCGCGGCCGTCGGCGTCCACGCCGGTCGTCAACCGCTTGCACGTGATCTTCGCCAGCCACGCGTTGTAGTCCTTCTGCCCATAGATCCCGACGGTCTGCATCTGTGCCGAGAAGTCGGTGTCGGTATCGGCTGAGGCGTTGGGCGCCAGCAGGATCGAAATTGCTGCCAGGCCGATGATCACCCGCTTCACACGGTCACCTCCTGACGCGCCTGCGGCCAGGGTTTCGGTTTCGGTCGCGGACGCACGTGCGTCGGCCACCAGAACCACTTGCCCATCAGCGCCGCGATCGACGGCGTCATCAGCGAGCGGACGATCAGCGTGTCGAACAGCAGGCCCAGCCCGATCGTCGTACCCACCTGTCCGATGGTGATCATGTCGCTGACGATCATGCCGATCATCGTGAAGGCGAACACGAATCCCGCTGCGGTGACGACGGATCCGGTGCCGGCCATCGACCGGATGATGCCGGTGTTGATTCCGGCGTGGACCTCCTCTTTCATTCGGGACACCAGCAGCAGGTTGTAGTCCGCGCCGACGGCGAGCAGCACGATGACCGACATCGGCAGCACCATCCAGCTCAGCGGGATACCGATGATGTGCTGCCACACCAGAACCGACAGACCGAACGACGTTCCGAGGCTCAGCACGACGGTTCCGACGATGACGGCTGCGGCCGCAACGGCCCGGGTGAGGATCACCATGATCAGGAAGATCAGGATCAGCGACGCCACCGCCGCTATGAGCAGGTCGTAGTCGGCGCCCTGTTGCATGTCCTTGTACATCGCCGCGCTGCCGCCGACGTAGACCGTCGAGCCTTCCAGCGGTGTGCCCTTGATGGCGTCGGCGACGGCGACACGCATCGGGTCGATACGGGCGGTGCCTTCCTCGGTCAACGGGTCGCCTTGGTGGAACACAGTGAAGCGCACCGCCTTTCCGTCCGGCGACATCATCAGCTTCATGCCGCGCTGGAAGTCCGCAGTCTGGAAGGCCTCCGGCGGTAGGTAGAACGTGTCGTCGTTACGGGCCGCGTCGAACGCCGCACCCATCGCTGTGCTGTCCTCCTGCATGGCGATGTTCTGGTCCTGTTGCATCTTCTGCGCCTGGTACTGGTTCAGCATGATCTGCTTCTGGTTTTTCATCGTCTGAATCATTGCCGGCATCAGGGCAGCCATCTGCGGCGTCAGCTGGGCCATGCGCTCGATGTCGGGGACCAGTTCGTTGAAGTCGTCGGCCATCGTGCCGATGCCGTCGAGGCTGTCGAAGATCGATCGCAACGCCCAGCACATCGGGATGTTGAAGCAGTGTGGTTCCCAATAGAAGTAGTTGCGCAGCGGCCGGAACTGGTCGTCGAAATCGGCCAGATGATCGCGCACGTCGTTGAGGTTCGCCGACGTGTCCTGCATCTTGTCGGCCATCCGGCGCGTGACGTCCGCGAGCTCGAGGGTGATGCTCTGCATCTTGGTCATCGAGTCGATGGTCACCTGCATCTCGTTGGCCTGCTGCAACGTGTTCTCCAGCACGGTCTGCTGGAAATCGTTGTTCATGATCTGACCGTTGCCGCTCTGGCTCACCGTGTAGGCCAGTGACGCATGCTTGATCGGTTTGCCGTCGGGTCGGGTGATCGTCGTGACCGACGCGATCCCGTTCACCCGCACAAGGGCTTTGGCGATCTTGTCGATGACGAGGAAGTCGGCTGGATTGCGCAGGTCGTGGTCGGCTTCGACCATCACCAGATCGGGGTTCATCTTCGCGTCGGAGAAGTGCCGGTCAGCTGCCGCGTACCCGACGTTGGCGGGCACGTCGTCGGGCAGGTAGATGCGGTCGTTGTAGGTGGTGTGGTAGCCGGGCAGGGTCAGCAGTCCGACCATGCACAGCACAGTCGCCATGATCAGTATGGCGCCGGGCCAGCGGACCGTCGCCGCGCCGAGGCGTCGCCAGCCGCGGGCGCGGCCGTTGCCCTTGGGCTCCAGCACTTTTCCGAAGCGGGTGACGATCGAGATGAGGGCGGGGCCCAGCGTCAGCGCCGCGGCCACGACGATCGTCATGCCGACCGCGAGGGGAATGCCCATGCTCTGGAAGTACGGCAACCGGGTGAAGTGCAGGCAGAGCGTCGCACCCGCAATGGTCATGCCCGAGGCGAGCACCACATGCGCGGTGCCGTGAAACATGTCGTAGTAGGCGGACTCTCGGTCCATACCGTTTCGCCGGGCCTCTTGGTAGCGGCCGATGAGGAAGATCGCGTAGTCGGTGGCGGCGGCGATCGCCAACGTCACCACCATGCTGGTGGCGAACGTCGTCAAGCCGAACACTTCGTAGAACCCGAGGAACGAGACGATCCCGCGGGCCGACAGCAGGCCGATGAACACCATGCCCATCGTGACGAGCATCGTGACGAAGGATCGGTAGACGATCAGCAGCATCACGATGATGATCGCGATCGTCACGCCTTCAATGGTTTTCATGCTGGCGTCGCCGACGATGTTCTGGTCGGTGGTCAGTGCCGCGGGGCCGGTGACGTAGGCCTTGACGCCCGGCGGCGCCTGGGTGCCGTCGACCGCGGTGCGCACGGCGTCCACGGACTGGTTGGCCAGCGCCTCGCCCTGATCGCCGGCGATGTAGACCTGCACGTAGGCGGCCTTGCCGTCAATGCTCTGGGCGCCCGCCGCAGTGAGAGTGTCGCCCCAGAAGTCCTGGACGTGCTGGACGTGGGTGGTGTCGGTGTTGAGCTTGCGGACGATTTCGTCGTAGTAGGTGTGCGCGTCGGGTCCGAGAGGTTCGTCGCCTTCGATGACGATCATCACCGAGCTGGAGGTGTCGTACTCTTCGAACTTCTCGCCGACGTGCTTGGTCGCGATCAGCGACGGGGCGTCGTTGGGGCTCATCGACACGGCGCGCAGCTTGCCGACTTCTTCGAGCTGCGGGACCACGGTATTGAGGAGTGCGACGATCGCGATCCACACCAGCACGATCGGGATGGCGAACATCCGGATGAAGCGCGGCAGTGCGGGCCGCTTGACGGCTGCGTGCCGAGGGAGCACGTCGGTGCGTGCCTCGTCGGTTTCGGTTGTCATGCTGCCTTCACCAGGCAGTAGGTCGCGGCGTTCATACCCTCGGCCGTCCTCTCGTCTTTCACCTCGTCGTCGACCGTGACGCGGCAGCTGATGGATTGGCCGTCACCCTGGGCCATGATGTTCGGCATCACGGACGGCAGCGTCGTCTCCAAGGTCAGTGACCAGGGCAGACTCACCTCGCCGGTGCGTTGTGGCTTGCCGTCGAGATCGGCGTAGTTGATGGTCGCCGAGGAGCCGGTTCCGAAGACCTCGTAGGTGACGACCTTGGGGTTGAAATTCTCGGCGGTGTCCGCGTCGATGGGTGTGACGATGGCGCCGTGGGAGCCGAACACCGAGCGGAGGTTGGACACGGCCAACCCGCCGATGGCGACAGCGAAGACCACTAGGACCGGGAGCCAGACTCGTTTGACGAGCGAAATCACTTGCCGCTCACCGATTGTGGGCGCGCTTGTACTGCAGGCAAGGTGATGCCTTTCGATGAGGGGACGCCGCGAGCCACCTGTCGGCAGGCGATCTCAGGGAAATCTAAGCCTGAAAGTGGATAGAGTCAATCCGGTTATAGCTATTTGGTAAGGGACATCACTAAACTGGGCGCCGTGATTGACAAACCTGGCCGCGATCTGCGCAAAGATGCCGAGCGCAACCGCGCCCGCATCATCGATGCAGCCCGTGAGCTGTGCGCGACCCGTGGGTTGGAGGCCACGCTCAACGAGGTGGCTCATCACGCGGGGCTGGGAGTCGGCACGGTGTACCGGCGGTTTCCGACGAAGGACGCGCTGTTCGAAGCGATCTTCGAGGACGGCATCGACCAACTCGTCGTGCTCGCCGAGGCCGGACTGAAAGCGGACGACTCGTGGGAGGGCCTGTCGTCGTTCGTGTGGAAGATGAGCGAGTTGACGGCCACCGACCGCGGGCTTCGGGAGATCGCGTTCAGCAGGCAGTGCTGCGGCGGTCGGGTCGACATCGGCCGTGACCGGTTGCATCCGCCGGTGAACAGACTCGTCGAGCGAGCTAAGCGGGAAGGCTATCTGCGGGCCGATGTGGCACCCACGGATATGCCGCTGCTCGGGCTGATGGCGGGCGCGGTGAGCGAGTATGCCGGTGACATCAACCCCGAACTGTGGCGGCGCTACGTCGCAATCCTGTTGCAGGGCCTGCGCTGCCAACCGAAGCAGGCTCCCCTTCCGGTCAATGCGCTGAGCCAGGACGAGATGGAGTCGGCGATGTCGACGTGGCGCCCGGGCGCGGGGCAGGCGTAGGCGGAGGCATCTCGACCCAGACGGGTGTAGGCTGGTGTTCAGCTGGTCATCTCCAGCAGTTCGGTTGAGCCTGGTTTCTGCGTATTTCGCGCTGCGCCCGCCGAGTCTTCACCTACGCCGCTCTGCCGGTGGTAATGCCCAGTCGGGATCGTTTTGAATGCACCAACGTTAGTCAACCATTTGCTCGCTCCCTTTGGGATGCAAGGGTTTTCATACCTACCGAAGGTCGGCATCGTCAGCACATACGCACCAACGGTGTGCGGTCTGGCGACTTTCAGTGCCGCCCTTGCCGGCGGCCTGTCGACGCGGGGCGTCGATGTCAGGATCGTGCGTATCGCCGATGACGTTCCGTCTGCCGACCGCGACGTCGTCGGGGAGATCGTCCAGGGTTCGGCACCGTCGATCGCCGCGGCGTGCGCACTGCTGAACAGGAACGATGTCGCGGTCATCCAGCACGAGTACGGCATCTACGGCGGCCCTGACGGCGACGAGGTCGTCGAACTCATGAAGGGGCTTACGGTCCCGTCCATCGTCGTGGCCCACACCGTGCTGAAAGATCCGACAGCACATCAACATTCAGTTCTCGATGAGATTCTTGCTCTGGCTGACCATGTGGTCGTGATGTCGGAGGCGGCCCGGAGACGCCTGTGCGATGGCTTCGCCGTCGCGCGCCGAAAGGTGAGCATCATCCCGCACGGTGCGGCGCTCCCCGTGGGTGTCGCCCTCAAGCGGTCTGGACGACCGACCATCCTGACCTGGGGCCTGCTGGGCCCTGGAAAAGGTGTCGAGCGGGTCATCGATGCGATGCCTGCGCTCAAGGATCTTCCTCAGCGGCCGCGGTACCTGATTGCCGGCCGCACTCACCCCAAGGTGTTCGCTGCTCAGGGCGAGGCCTACCGCGATGGGCTCGTCGCTCAGGCGCAGCGCCTTGGCGTCGCCGACTCGGTGTTCTTCGACGCGGCCTACCGCACCCAGAAACAGTTGACCGAGCTCATGCAGGCGGCCGCCGTCGTGGTCCTGCCCTATGACTCGAAAGACCAGGTCACCTCGGGAGTGCTGGTCGACTCCGTCGCCGGCGGGCGGCCGATCATCGCGACCGCCTTCCCCCACGCCATCGAATTGCTCGGCACCGGCGCAGGCACCGTGGTCGGACACGACGACCCCGACGCTCTGACGAGAGCCCTACGGCGCACACTGACCAACCCGCGCGCCGCGGGCACCATGGCGTCCGAGGCGCGGGGGCTGGCTCCGGCGATGGCGTGGCCCGTGGTTGCCAACGCCTACGTCGTTCTGGCGCAGCGGTTGGTCGCCGAACGGCTGGCAGCTGCGTGAGTGGTAGAGCGGGACTACATCGATTCGACCATCTGTTGCGAATGACTGATCACCGCGCCACTTTCGAGCACGCCCGATTCACCGAACCTCGCCGCGCACATGGCTACTGCACCGACGACATGGCCCGCGTTCTCGTCGTCGCCACCCGGGAACCGGCGTCGAGCCCCGAAGTGAACGGTCTCGCCGGAAAGGCCCTGACCTTCCTGAACGAAGCTCAGTCCCATGACGGGACGTGCCGTAATCGGATGAGTGTCGGCGGTCAGTGGACGGACGCTCCGAGCACCGACGACCACTGGGGACGGATGATCTGGGGGCTCGGTACCGCTGCAGCCCGCAGTGACGTCAGCCTGGTTCGCCGCGTCGCGACGATTCAGTTCGAACGCGCCGCCAAGACAAGGTCTGTCCATCCTCGGGCGATGGCCTTCGCGGCGATCGGTGCGGCCGAGCTCCTCGGTGTCCAACCCGGACATGAGCAAGCGCTCAGGCTGCTCTCCGACTACGCCGCATCCGCTCCGAAGCCGACCGGTGATCGCGAATGGCCTTGGCCCGAAACGCGACTCACGTATGCCAACGCCGTGCTGGCCGAGGCGATGATCGCGGCAGGGGTGGCCCTGGACGACATTGCGCTACGACAGCACGGGCTGGACCTACTGGAATGGCTGTTGGATGTCGAGACGGCCGACGGTCATCTCTCACCCACGCCCGTACGAGGCAGGGGACCAAGGGACATGGCACCGGGGTTCGACCAGCAGCCGATCGAGGTGGCCAGTCTGGCCGATGCGTGTCACCGCGCTGCATCCACAGATCCGCGAGCGCTGTGGCCAGATGGCGTCCGCGCGGCCGCTGCGTGGTTCCACGGCGACAACGATCTCGGCTTGCCGATGTGGGACCGGCAGACGGGCGGGGGATTCGACGGCTTGCACGCAGACCGCGTGAACCTCAACCAGGGAGCGGAGTCCACCCTCGCCGTCATCGCGACGCTGCAGCAGGCTCAGATGTTCTCGTCTGTTGCGCAGTGAGTTCCGCTCGAACCGAACTCGTCACCCGTAGCTCGCAACGCATCGAGGCGGACGCCGGTCGCGTGGTCACCCGACTGTTCGTGCCGGGCCAGGAGAGCTTCGAGCTCCAGGAGTCCCGTGCGGGCGTCGTGCTGTCTCGCATCTTGGCGCTGAGCGATGACGAGGTTCGGAAGGCTCTGCACGATGTCGTGACCCGCTTCGGCGGTCGGCACCGCGACCTGAAGGGCACCTGGCGCAAGCACGCCAGTGAGCTCGCCGACCGGCTCGACCCGAACCGGGAGTTCACCGAATCACGAATGCTGTTGCTCGGAGCCACTTTCACCAACGAGTTCGCCATCGAAGGTGCGGCGCTCTGCAATCCCAGCATGGTGGCCCACCCTGATCAGTCAGGGATAGCGCAGGGAAGCCTGCGGTTCGTCATGAGCGTGCGGGGGATCGGCGAGGGACACCGCTCCACCATCGGTTTCCGCACCGGCGTCATCGACGCCGCCGGCCGTACCACGATCGACGAGCCGGTTCCGTTCGCCTCCACCGGGCGGATCGAACATACGCTGCTCGACGTCGCCGTCTTCCGCGCCGAACTCAGCAGACATGACCACGCCGGCGAAGCCGCCGACTATGTCTTCGATGCTCTCGGTGCCCTCTTCACCCGAGCTGACCTCGATGAGCGCCTCGACAGCCTACGGGCCCACCTGAGTACACGGGGACAAGCCGTAGACACCATCGCCCTGATCGGGCAGATCGCCGCCCGCTCCTATGCTGTCGAATTCGGCAGTGAAACAACACTTTCCGAACGGGTGCTGTGGTCGGCGATGGATGCCGAGCAGGCGGGCATGGAGGATGCACGGTTCGTGCGCTTCACCGATGACGATGGTTCGATCGCTTACCACGCCACGTACACGGCCTACAGCGGATCGCAGATCAGCCAGCAACTCCTCACGACCACCGACTTCCAGAACTTCACCTCGATGCCGCTGGTGGGCGGTGCTGCGGCGAACAAGGGTATGGCGTTTTTCCCCCGCCGGATCAAAGGCCGGTACGCGGCCATGTCGAGGTCGGACCGCGAGACGAACTCGGTTGCATTCGCCGACCATCTGTCGGTTTGGCCGACCTCGGCGCCGTGCCAGCACCCGACGGAGTCCTGGGAGACGCTGCAGCTTGGAAACTGTGGTCCGCCAATCGAAACGGATGCGGGCTGGCTCGTGTTGACCCATGGGGTAGGGCCGATGCGCACCTACAGCATCGGGGCGATACTGCTCGACCTCGACGATCCGACGCGAGTGATCGGCCGTCTGAGACGGCCGTTGCTGGCCCCGTCGGCGGAGGAGCAGAACGGTTACGTGCCCAACGTGGTCTACTCCTGTGGCGCGCTGATCCATGCTGACACCGTGGTCATTCCGTACGGGATCGCCGACGGCGCGATCGGGGTGGCCGCCGCGCCACTGGCCGAACTCTTGGCCGAACTGACGTGACACTGACCACGTGCTGGGGTTTGTCAGCGTTTATCGGCACTGACCGCGGGTAGTCTCGAGCTAGCCCGCCGACGCGATGCGACTTCTCGCCCGATCATCGTCGACCGGCGCCACATACTTCGGTTTCAGGGTCTACATCGATGCCCTTCAGCTGGATCGACTCTAGGACCCACATGGCAATCACCGACATCGCCCGATACACACATCTCACCCCACACGACATCGAGAATCTCGGACGAGAACTCGATCTGATCCGCAGTGACATCGAAGAGTCCCTCGGGACCCGTGACGCCACCTACATCCGGCGGACGATCCTGTTCCAGCGCACCCTCGACGTCGCGTCGCGGGTCCTCATCACTACCGCTCGCTCGAGGGCAGTCTGGGCTCTGGGCACCGCCGCGCTCGGTTTTGCGAAAAGCGTCGAGAACATGGAAATCGGCCACAATGTGTCGCACGGCCAATGGGATTGGATGAACGACCCGGAGATCCACTCGACCACGTGGGAGTGGGACATGGTCGCCGTCTCGTCGCAGTGGAAGACGTCGCACAACTATCGCCACCACGTGTTCACCAATGTGATCGGCGAGGACGACGATCTCGGATTCGGCGTGATGCGCGTGAGCCCTGATCAGCCGTGGACGCGGGGTCACCTGCTGCAGCCCCTGCAGAACCTGTTCCTGGCTTTGACATTCGAGTGGGGCATCGCTCTGCACGGTGTCGATTTGAAGCGAACGCGGGCAGAGAAGGTCGCGCAGGCGAAGGACGTTCTGCGCAAGATCTCCCGCCAAGGATTCAAGGATTACATCCTGTGGCCCGCGCTGAGCCTCAAACGCTGGCGCAGGACGCTGCAGGCGAATGCGGTCGCCAACCTGATACGGAATCTGTGGGCGTATGTGGTGATCTTCTGCGGCCACTTTCCTGACGGCACACAGACATTCACCGCCGATGTGCTGAAGACCGAAACCAGAGCCGAGTGGTATCTGCGGCAGATGCTGGGAACGGCGAACTTTAAAGCCGGTCGGCTCTTGGGTTTTGCGAGCGGCAACCTGTGCTACCAGATCGAACACCATCTGTTTCCGGATCTGCCGAGTAATCGGCTTGCCGAGGTCGCCGCGCGGGTCCGGCCCCTGTGTGAGAAGTACGGCATTCCGTACCTGACGGGCTCGCTGGCGCACCAGTACGGGTCGACGCTGCGCACCATCCACCGGCTCGCGTTGCCGAACGGATTCTTCGGTGGGCGCCGAGGCGGCGCCATGGTGAAGATTCATCCGCGGCTCAGCGAGACTGCAACCACGCAGGCCGTTACTCGAACTTTTGCTGCGTAGTTACAGTTTCGGCGGCACTAGCGCTGGACGGTGATTGGTCGGCTTTGGCACGCAGCAGACCTGGCGGCCGGCAGTGCAGCCCTGATGGGCTACACCTGACCCATTCCGCCGTCGATGCAAAGTTCTGCACCCGTCATGAAGCTGCTCTCATCGGACGCGAGGAACAATGCACCATTGGCGATCTCGTCGGGGAGTCCCAGGCGTCCCATCGGGACGTGGGTGCTCATCTCGGCGCGCAGAGCTGCAGGATCCAGACCGAAGTACTCGGCCTGCCCGTCGATGATGTCCGTGTCGATCGGGCCCGGACTCAGCACGTTGACCCTGAGGCCGCGGTCGCCGAACTCGGCTGCCCATGTTCTCGCGTAGGATCGGACGGCCGCCTTTGTCGCGCTGTAAACACCAGCTCCGACAAGCCCTTTGAATGCGGTGATCGAGCCCAGCAAGATGATCGATCCACCGGCGCGAAGGAGCGGCAGGGCTCGCTGGACGGTGAACAGGGCGCCGCGGGCATTGAGGTCGAAGGTGCGGTCGAAGTGTTCTTCGGTGACGTCTCCCAGATTGGTCCGCTCGATACTTCCCGCGTTTGCGACGACCACATCGAGGTGACCGCTCTGCTGGCGGATGATCTCCATCAGATCGCCGAGATCGTCCGACGCCGTCGCGTCTGCGGTGACCGGGGTGACTCGTCCCGCGATGGAAGACTTTGCGGCGTCGAGCGTGTCCGCTCGTCGACCCGTGATGTAGACGTGGGCTCCTTCACTTCCGAATCTCTGGGCAATCGCTAGGCCGAGGCCAGCGCTTCCGCCAGTGACGAGGGCTACCTTGTTCGCAAGACGCATACCTTCTCCTTGAGTTGTCATCCTCTGCAGCGCGTACTAGGGCGGCGGTCGATCATTGCTGTGCGTCGCGCCAGGCGAGCATTTCTTCGAGCACCGCAGTGGTGATTCATGTGAGGTCCCGTCGTTTCTTGTTGGGGCGTTTCAGGATTGGGATTGGCAGCGGCGCGCGCTGATGGTGACGCGAAGCGCGTGGCCGTGCTGATGGCACCACGGTAGGTCGGGCATTGCATAGACGCAAATAGTGGCAACGTATGCTCGACATTGAGATTATCTATGTCATGTCGAGGTGACTCTGATGAACCTGCGCCAATACGAGTACGCCCTTGCCGTCGCCGAGGAGGGCTCGATGACAGCGGCAGCCGAACGCCTGCGCGTCACCCAACCCTCGTTGTCGCAGCAGATCGGCGCCTTGGAAAAGCACCTCGGGGTGGCGCTGTTTACGCGCACTCCGACGGGAGTGACGGTGACGGTGGCTGGGCGCGCGTTCCTTGCAGAGGCGAAGGTCGCGACGACTGCATCCCGACGCGCCGTCACTGCAGCCCGCGCAGCTGACGGGGAACTGGCGGGCGAACTGATCATCGCCGTTCACATGGGTCTGGGGGCGCGCCAGCTGCCAAAGGCTTTGGGCCAGCTTCGCCAGCGGCATCCAAAGCTTCAGGTGACTCTGCACGAGGAGCCCGATCCTGCGGACATGGAGCGTCTGCTGCGCCAGGGATCGCTGGACATGGTCCTGGTGCACCGCGTCCCCGCCGGATGCACCTTCGACATCCACCCACTGGGCGAGGAGGCCTACGTCGCCGTCCTGCCCAAGGGGCACCCTCTTCTCGCCGATAACACAACCGTGCGCCTGGAAGAGCTGGCGGCAGAGGGTTGGATCCGATTCCGGCGCACCAGCCTGCTCGACGAGTACCTGGCCCGCCTGCTCGCCGATGCAGGCCTCGGGCCACAGACGGTGGCCCGCGCGTCACAGATCTCCACGGCGGTACGCCTCGTGGCTGAGGGCCTGGGTATCGCTGTGGTTCCGGCCTCCGCCATCCCCGAGGGCTTCGAAGAACTCGCCCGCCCGCTGGAGCCCTCCCTCGCTGAGCCCGTCCTTCTCGGGCTGCGACGCAACCCGGGCGCGGCGGAGACGGCGATGCTCGACCAGCTCAACCAGCAGAACTGGTGCGGCACAGGCCTACTCTGTCAGGGCACGCCCGAGTGAGAGTCCGGGGGTGTCAGCGCTGGACGGTAGCCCACTGTCCGAGTCGCGCGCTTTCCGCGATCGCCTCACCGATGAGCACCTGCTCGAGGCCGTCCTCGAATGTCGGGTACTCGCCACCGTCGTAGACCGCGCGGAACAAGGCCTTAAACGCGTCGGGGTACCCCATCGCGTGCCCCGCCGGGTAGTCACCAGCCGAACGCAATTCGAGCTGGTTGGGCGACGAGCGGTGCCCGGTCCACAACTGGTCCGGATTCTCCGAGTTCCACGCCAGCGACGCTTCGGAACCGCTGACCTCGAAGCTCAGATGGTTCTTCCGCCCCGGCGACACCTGCGACAGCGTCAGCACCCCGCGCGCCCCGCCGTCGAACCGCAGCAGCACGCCCGCCATGTCCTCGGTCGTCACGGTCGAGCCTTGGCGCACCGGGAGAACCGTCGTTAGGTCCGCCATCACCGCCTCGACCCGCTGGCCCGTCACGAAACCGACGAGATCCAGCCAGTGCGAACCGATGTCCCCGACCACCCGCAACGGGCCGCCGACCGCGGGGTCGAGCCGCCAGTTCCAGTCGGTGTCCTCAGACAGCCAGTCCTGCAAATAGTTTCCGGTTACGAGTCGCACGTCGCCGACGGACCGGGCCGCCGCCTCTTGGCACAGCGGGTAGAAGCGCGAGAGGAAGCAGACGGCGTTGACGAGACCCAGCTCGGTGGCCGCGGCGGACAGCATGTGCGCCTGAGAGGACGACATCGCCAGCGGCTTCTCGCACACGACATGCTTACCGGCCTGCAGGCAGGCCATCGCCTGCTCGAAGTGCATGTGGTTGGGCGAACAGATGTGCACGATGTCGACGCGAGGGTCGTCGAGCATCTCGTCGAAGCTGTCGTACGTGTGGGCATACTCGACGGTGCGAGAGCCGACGACGCCGGCGACGAGAACACCGATGCGCGCCAACGCTTCTGCATGGGTGCGCGCCATGAAACCGGTGCCGACGATGGCCGCCGTCATGTCCGAAACAGGAATCGTTCCACCTTTCCGAGGCGCAATACGACGGCGAACGCCAGCGCCACGACGGCGATGAAGAACGCGGAGACCGCTCCGAGCGACGGCGAGATCGCCCCGCGCAGCCCCGAATACACGAACACCGGCAGCGTCTGGTTGTCGATCGTCGTCAACACTTGGGCGACGACGAAATCGGTGATGCTCAAGACGAACACGACCAGGGCACCCGTCACGATGCCCGGCGCGAGCAGTGGCAGCCGCACGAAAAGGAACTGCTCGACAGGATCGGCGCCCAGGGTCGCGGCCGCGGGCACCAGGTTCGGGTCGGTGTCCTCGATCGCGGCCAGCACCGTCCACAGCATGAACGGAAAGCACGTCACCGCCACGGCGATCGCCAGCGCGGTCAGGCTGCCCCGCACGCCGAGCTGCCCGTAGAGATCGAAGTACGCGAAGGCCGTGACGATGGTGGGCGACGACAAGCCTAGCGACAGCAGCACCGTGAACAGCGTTCTGCTGTACCGCCCGACATTCGGCAGCGCCAGCGCGGCGGGAACGCCGCACACGACGTTGATGAGCACGCTCAGGCCGGCGACGTACAGGCTGTTGCCCAGTGCCGTCCACACCGCCTCGTTGCCGAACATCGCGCTGTACCAGTCAAAGGTGAAGCCCTGCGGGGGGAACGTCAGCACCTCGCCCGACGACAGCGACGCCATCAGCACGAGCGCCGTCGGCGCCAGCAACGGGATCAGCGCCAGGCCCGTGACGACGGCGGCCAACCGGATGCGTTTCACCGTCGCCTCCGGGCCCGGCCGATCACCAGGATGAGCGCCGTGCCGAAGCTGACGATCAGCATCAGCAGCACACCGATCGCAGCACCCTGCGCAGGGTTACCCAGCCCGAGATAGCGGTCCTGCAGGAAGTTCGACACGAAGTTCTTCAGGCCGCGGCCGAGGATGGCGGGATCGGCGAACGCGGCCATCGTCATTGCGAAGCAGGCCGCGAAGGCGGCGATGATCCCGACGCGCAGCTGCGGCAGCGTGATGCGGAGGAAGACGGTCTTCGGGGGTGCGCCGAGAGTGGCTGCCGCAGCGCCGAGTTCGGGATTGATGCGCAACACCGCAGGCAGCAGGACGACGACGGCCGCGGGCAGCAGGATCTGCACGATGCCGATCCCGATGCCCCACAGCCCGCCGACCAGGTTCGCCGAGGTCAGCCATTCCACCGGCCCGCCGGGGCCGATCGCGACGAGCAGGCCAAAAGTGCGGGTGATGTCGCCGGTCAGCATCGGCACGAACACGCCGATCAGCAGCGCCAGGCGCAGCCACCGTCGCCGCACGCGCGTCAACGTCAACGCGTACGGAATGGCGATCGCGACGGCCACCAACGGCGCCAGCACGGCCATCGTCAGCGACCGCATCAACACGGTGTGGAACTGCGCATCGGCGACGAGGTCGCTGTACTGCACCAGAGACAGGTCGCCCTGCTGGAGCAGGAAGCTGTCGTAGGCGTGCAGGCTGCGCCACAGCAGCGCCGCGAGCCCGGCCACGAGAGACCCGGCGAGAATCAACGCCGGCACCAACGCCACCACCCGCGTCAACCGTGACGGCACCGCCCGGGAGCAGACCTCGCGGAGCGTGATGAGCGCGTCGACGACCCGCCACGGCGCCGAGGCGGCCGGGTCGGAGGCATTGCGGGAGTGCATGAGTCAGGCCTGCGTGACGATGGGGACGTCGTCGGCGTTCCACGCGACGATCACCGCGTCGCCGATCGCATGCGACGAGGCGTTACGCCCGGCGGGGATGTGGACGGCGGCGGTGGGCCCGCAGTCGAGGCGGACCTGATAGAACGTGCCGTGTCCGTCGAACGCGGAGAACAGCACCTCGCCGGGCAGTCCGTTGTCGAAGCAGTGCCGTGCGTCGGCGTCGACGAGGCGCAGCCGCTCGGGCCGCATGACCGCCGTCGCGCGGCCCAACGGCACCGACGAACCGACCGCGACGGTGACGCCGGAGCTCTCCAACGTCCCCGCGGTGGCAATGGATCCTTCGAGCAGCAGCGGGTCGCCGAGGAAGCCGGCAACGAAAGTCGTTGCGGGCGAAGCGTAGAGGTCGGTGCCGCGGCCGCACTGCACGATGCGCCCGGCGTCCATGACGGCGATTCGGTCGCTGACCATCAGGGCCTCACGCTGGTCGTGGGTGACGTTGACGATGGTGACGCCGAGCTCGCGGTGGATGCGGGTCAGCTCGAGCTGCATGCTCTCGCGCAGGCGACGGTCCAGCGCGGACAGCGGCTCGTCGAGCAGCAGGATGCGCGGCTGGTAGACCAGGGCTCGGGCGAGGGCGACGCGCTGGCTCTGTCCGCCGGAGAGCTCGCTGACCGCGCGGTGCTGTAGATCGGGCAGCTGCACCAGATCCAACGCCTCGCTGACGCGCCGCGCGATCTCTTTGCGACCGACGCGGCGCATCCGCAGGGGAAAGCCGACGTTGTCACCGACGCTCAGGTGGGGAAACAGCGCCAGCGACTGGAAGACGACGCCGAGTTCGCGCGTGTGCGCCGGGCGGCCCGTCATGCTCTGCCCGCCGATCACCACGTCGCCGCTGTCGGCGTCGAGCAGGCCGGCGATGATGCGCAGCAGCGTGGACTTGCCGGAGCCCGACGGGCCGAGCAGGGTGAAGAACTCGCCGTCGCCGATCTCGACGGACACGTCGTCGAGGACGGTGAGCACGCCGTAATTCTTCACGACGTGGTCCACCCGGATGGCGGCGGTCGAGTTCATTCAGTTCTTCCTACCGGCCGATCGCGGTGTCGAAGGCCTTCTGCCACGCTTCGTCATTCTTCGCCATCAGCGGCACCGGCGCCACGATCGCTTTGACGGCCTCGAGATCCTCGGCGGTACGGGGGAAGACGGCCTTGTTGTCGGCCATGTAGGCGGGCACGGTGGCCTCAGGGTTGACGGGGATCAGGCCCAGCTTGTCGGCGACCACGGACTGCACTTCGGGGTCGAGCAGGTAGTTGGCGAAAACCTGGGCGTAATAGGCATTCTCGTCAGGGATGCCTTTGTGGATGTAGTAGGCGTCGCCGACGACGTAGATGCCGTCCTCGGGGGCGACGAGTGCGACGGGCGCGCCGGCGTTCTGCGCCTGGATGCCCGAGCCGGTGTTGCTGATGGCGAGCTTGACCGACCCGTTGGTCAGCGCGGTGACGACGTCGGCGTTGGAACCGAGCTGCGCGAGGTTGGGCCGCAGGCCGGAGATCTTCTCCCACACGGGATCCATACCCGCGGGTGGGTTCTCGGCGGGGTCGATGCCCATCGACTGGGCGAAGCCGAATGCGGTGGACGAGTAGATGGTGTCGACCGCGAGGCTCTGCGCCAGTTCCTGTTTGAACAGGTCGTCCCACGTCTTGACCGTGGCGGGGTCGATCTCGTCGGTGCGGACGATGAAGGGCACCGTCAGCGTGTAGGGGTTCACGTAGGCCCACGGCCCGTCGGTGTGATCCGGCGGAGCGGCGGTCTCCGCGGTCACCTTCTCCAGGTTGGGGACCACCGACGGGTCGAGTGGAACCGTCCATCCGCGTGCGGCATTGGTGTAGGCGCGCTGCTGGGCGTTGAAGCTGGCGTCGGCGCTGGGCCGCTGGTTGGCCTGCATCTCGGAGTTGAGCTTGGCGTAACTCACGGCTTCGTCGGTGGTGTCCCAGACGATCGGGATGCCCGTCTCCTCGGTGAATTTCGCGGCAGCCGTCTCGGCGTAGACCTTCTCCTGGTCGCCGCTCCAGATGCGGATGACGAGGCGGTCCGGTTTGGCGGCGGGCTCCGACGTCACCCCGGTACTGGACGTGCCAGAGGCGGTGGTGTCCTCGGAGCTGCCACAGGCGGTAAACCCGCCCATGGCAAGGATTCCGACGGCCGCGACGGTGATGATGCGCTTGATTCTCATGACAGCTCCTTCTAGTGCGGAAGCAGTTCCGTGGAGTCCAGCGGCATCATCGGCGCCAGGTAGCGGTATCCCAAAACCAGTGCGTTGGGCTCTTTTCCGAGCATCTCGACGATGTCGGCCTCGCTGTCGATCTTCGACATGGCGGCGGCGGCGAACACTTCGTCCTCGTGCTCG
The DNA here is from genome assembly GCF_029623955.1 of Mycobacterium sp. 236(2023). Taxonomy (GTDB): domain Bacteria; phylum Actinomycetota; class Actinomycetes; order Mycobacteriales; family Mycobacteriaceae; genus Mycobacterium. The sequence goes on from NZ_JARSBP010000002.1 coordinate 237,837, forward strand.
ATGTCGAGGTTGCCGGTGTAACCGACGTCGGTGAGGGCGGTGATGACGCGGCGCCAGTCGATGACACCCCAGCCGGGTGCGCGGAATCGCCACCAGCCGTTGCCAAATCCCTTCAGCGGCCCGAAGGCTTGGCCGTAGAAGCCGAGCCGGCCGCGCTTGCGTTCGTCAATGTCGATGTCCTTGGCGTGGAAATGGACGATGCGGTCGCCGAAGTCGTAGATCGCCTGGAGGTAGTCGATGCCGAGGAACACCAGGTGCGACGGGTCGATCTCCAGACCGAGCGCCGGCGACGGGACGGCCTCGAACATGGCCTGCCAGATCTCGGGGCTGAACGCGAGGTTCTCGCCGGTGCGGTCTTTGTGGTTGAGCATCGGGCAGTTCTCGAGACCGATCTTGATGCCCAGATCCTCTGCCTCCAAGCAGAATTCGGAGAACAGTTCCGCCCAGGGATCCATGCACTGCTCGACGGTCAGGCCTGGTGTCATGCCCGCGAACGTGCAGACCGCGGGCACCTCCATGCGCGCGGCCAGTTGCATGACCTTGCGGAAGTAGCGCTTGTACTCGGCGGCTTCGTCCTTGTCGGCGGCAAGGTAGTTGGGGTAGTAGCCCAGCGCGGAGATCTCGATGTTGCGGTCGTCGAGGTCGACGCGGATCTGTTTGATGCGTTCGTCGGTGACGTCGTCGGCGTTGAGCGACGACTGCGGCCACGCGGACAGCTCCATCGACGTGAAGCCGGTGTCCTGTGCGAACCGGGCGATGTCCTCGCTGTAGTCGGTGTAAAACCCGAGCCTCATGAGATCCCTTACAACGTTGGGTCTTGCTGACGATCTCGACGCTATGAGACCCTTCCGTCTGTGTCTAGAACAACTTGCGTCTTTCTGTGACAGAACTCGTGAGGCTGTCGTCGCTGCAGCGCCGTGTCGTCGCGGCGCTGCTGACCTACGGGCCGCTGGCGCGCGCCGAGCTGACGGAGCGGTTGGATGTCAGCCGGTCCCGGCTGTCGCCTGAGGTCGGCGGAATGATCACGAAAAAGGTTGTCCGCGAGGAAGAGTCGATGGAGTCGACCGGCGGCCGGCGCGCGACGAAGCTGGTGCTCGGCGACCGTGGCTTCGGGTTGGTGGCCGGCGTCGACATCGATGCGGGCGGCGTGTCGATGGTGTTGATGCAACTGGACGGCACGGTGGTGTCCCGTCGCGTCGTCGACTGCTCGGCGCCGGCGGACCCACAGCCGGCACTGAGCGCGATCGACGCGGCACTGAAGCGGGAGACGGCCAAGGCCCGCAGCCCGCTGCGGATGATCGGGGTGTCGATCGCCGCGGACATCGACAACGGCGGGTACGTGTCCGAGCCGCCGCCGACGATGCCGGCCTGGGCGGGCGTGTCGATCGCCGAGCACTTCCAGAAGTGCTTTGGCGTACCCACGTTCGTCGAGAACGACGTCAACGTCCTGGCGATCGCGGAGCGGGCCAGGGGCGGCCCGGCGTCGGGACTGTGCAACTACGCCGTCGTCAAGGTGTCCAGCGGCGTCGGGTGCGGACTGGTCGTCAACGAGCGGTTGGTGCGGGGCAGCGACGGGTTCGCCGGCGACATCGGCCACGTCACGATCGACGCCGGCAGCACCGCGATCTGTGCGTGCGGGAATACCGGGTGCCTGGAGGCGTCGGTGTCGGCGCCGGCGCTGGTGCGCGAGGCCGAGGCGCTGGCGGCGTCGGGGAAGAGCCCGGCCCTTGCCGAGTTGAAGGCCAAGGGTCCGCTGTCGATGCAGGCGATCGGTCAGGCTGCGGAGTTGGAGGACCCGGCGGCGACGGCGTTGCTGCGCGCGGCAGGGTTGGACGTCGGTTATGCGATCGCGGGGTTGGTGACGATCCTGAACCCGGCGGCGGTGTTCATCTCGACGGGCATCCGTGGCGCGGAGAACGTCGTGCTCAGCGCGATCAGGCAGCGGGTGTACGAGCACGCGCGGCCGGCGGCGACGAAGGGCCTGACGATCGGGACGTGCCAGCTGGGCCGCGAAGACGGCGCGGTGGGGGCGGCGGAGTTCGCGTGCCATGCGCTGGTGGCGGGGTAGACGCTACGGTTTGAGACGGCGGTCACATCGGGTAAGCCCGCGGCATGGAACGTCTCAGTGGCCTCGACGCGGGCTTTCTCTATAGCGAGTCGCCCACGGTGCCGCTGCAGGTCTGTTCGATCACCGAACTCGACACCTCGACGGTGCCGGGCGGCTACACCTTCGACAAGTTCCGCGAGCATCTGGCGTCCCGCATCCCCGCGATCCCCGAGTTCCGGACCAAGATCACCGACAACGACCTGAACTTCGACCATCCGGTGTGGGTCGAGGACACAGACTTTCAACTGTCGCGCCACGTCAACCGCATTGCGCTGCCGGAGCCGGGCGGGCGTGACGAACTTGCCGAGGTGTGCGGCCGGATCGTCGGGACGCCATTGGAACGCAGCAAGCCGCTGTGGGAGATGTGGGTCATCGAGGGTGTGGGCGGCAGCCGTGACGGGGTGGCGCTGCTGCTCAAAGTGCATCACGCCGCCGTGGACGGCGTCTCCGCGGCGAACCTGCTCAGCCAGTTACTCGACACCGAACCCGACGCGCCACCGCCCGACCCGGTCGAGGGGCCGCAAGCCGCGGGGATGTGGGAGATCGCCGCTGACGGGCTGTGGCGGGTGGTGACACGGCCGTGGCAGCTGACGCGGGTCGTGCCGGCAGCGGCGTCGATGATCACCGGCACCGTCGGACGTGCGGTCAGCGGTACCGCGATGGCGGCGCCGTTCTCCGCGCCGTCGACGCCCTTCAACAAGAAGCTGACACCGGAGCGCAGCGTCGCGTTCGCGCAGCTGCCGCTGGAGGACGTCAAAAAGATCAAGAACGAGTGCGGTGTGAAGGTCAACGACGTCGTGATGGCGTTGTGTGCCGGGGCGCTGCGGGGCTTTCTCGAAAAGAATGCGGAGCTGCCGGACAAGCCGCTGATCGCGTTCGTCCCGTCGTCGGTGCACGACGATTCCGATCGCCCGGGCCGCAATCAGCTGTCCGGGATGTTCTCCAACCTGCATACCGACATCGCCGACCCGCTGGAGCGGTTGCGGGCGATCGGCGAGTCGACCGGGCGCGCTAAGGACCATAGCGCGTCGCTGGGCCCGACAATGCTGATCGACCTGGCGCAGAGCGTGTCGCGCAACGTGTTCGGCTGGACGCTGGGTCTGCTGTCGCGCACAGCGCTGGGCACGACGGCGATCACCAACCTCGTCATCTCCAACGTGGCGGGCCCGCCGACGACGCTGTACAGCGGCGGCGCCGAGATCACCGGGCTGTACCCGCTGGGCCCGCTGTTCCCCGGTGCGGGCCTGAACATCACCGTGATGTCGATGGGCGACAAGCTCAACATCGGCGTCATCTCCTGCCCGCAGCTTGTCGACGACCTGTGGGATCTGGCCGACCGCTTCGACCTGGAGCTCAAAGAGCTGCTCAGCGCCTGCTGATCGGACACTGAAAGCGACCCTCGCGCTGAGCAATTCCCGATCTGGCTCTCAACAGGGGTCACACCCGTCACGGCTAAGGCATGCCGATCTGCACTACCCTGGACGTCGTCTTGGGCGCGCGTCCCCGTCGTGGTTACAACGTGGTGCGACGGGGAAGGCTACCCGCTGCTGCCAGTCTTCAGACGGGAAGGATTGCATGTGAGCACCCGCAAGGGCGCCTCTCGGTTGGGCACAAAATTCGGGCCCTATGAGCTGCAGTCGGTGATCGGCGTCGGGGGCATGGGCGAGGTCTATCGCGCGTACGACACGCTTCGGGAGCGCATGGTGGCGATCAAGCTGCTGAGGCCGGAGATGGCCGCCGATCACGACTTCCAGGAGCGATTCCGCCGCGAGTCGCGGGTCGCGGCCCGTCTGCAGGAGCCGCACGTCATCCCGGTCCACAACTTCGGCGAGATCGACGGCGTCCTCTACATCGACATGCGCCTGGTCGAGGGCCAGAGCGTCAAGGATGCGTTGCGCGCCGAAGGAGCACTGGCGCCGGCGCGGGCGGTGTCGATCATCGGGCAGGTTGCCGCGGCGCTCGACGACGCGCATGCCAACGGCCTGATCCACCGCGACATCAAGCCCGAGAACGTGTTGCTGACGCCGAGCGACTTCGCCTATCTGGTGGACTTCGGGATCGCGCACGGCGGCGGTGAGGCGTCGGTGACGTCGACGGGTCTGGTGGTCGGGTCGAGCGCGTTCATGGCGCCGGAGCGGTTCAGCGGCGAGCGGGGCGGTCCGGCCTCGGACATCTATTCGCTGGCATGCCTGCTGTATGAGGCGCTGACGGGACGGGCGCCGTTCGAGGCGGCCGATGTTCGTCAAGTGTGGAGCGCGCACATGTTCTCGCCGCCGCCGCGGCCGAGCATCATGCGGCGCGGGATCAGCCGCGCGTTCGACGACGTGATCGCGCGGGGGATGGCCAAGCAGCCGCAGGACCGCTACGCGACGGCGGGGGAGCTGGCGCGGGCAGCGTTAGCCGCGCTGGACGGTGCGGTGACGGCGGAACCGGTCGCGCCGGTGACGCCGCCGTCGACGCGGCAGTTCTCGGCGTCGTATCCGACGCCGCCGCCGATGCCGGTGGCGCCGCCGACGCCGCGACGGTTCGGTCGTGGGCAGAAGGCGTTGGTGGCCGGGATCGTCGGATTGTTCGCTCTCGCAATCATTTTGACGGTGGCGCTGGTGTTCGGAGGAGATTCCGAGCCGTCGCAGCCGCGCATCGCGGCGAAGCCACCGGCATCGTCGTCCGAGACGCCCACGTCGACGACGTCGGCAGTCGAGGGCGTGTCGGGCACGGATTCGCAAGGCTTCGTGGGACATACGGCGCGCTGCGACTCCGGGGACACCCCAGCGGCGCTGATCCGGACGTCGCTGTCGATGGCGATCATCTGCGAGCGGTCCTCGGGCGACTTCTACTACCGCGGGGAGCGGCTGCGTGACGGCGCGAACCGGGAGATCGACGGGGCGACGCGCTCGGGTGACGGGTTCACGGTCACCGGGTCGGACGGCGCGCGGTATGACATCCAGCCGGATGAGTTGACGATTTCCAGTGGTGGCAGTGTGGATTCGGCGGAGCCGGCGTTGGAGTACGGTTCGGCTAGCTAACAGGGGAGGACGACCGATGACCGCCAGTACTGAGGCACCGCAGCCGAAGTCGAGCCCAGCTCAGACGCGGCGCGCGATCTGGAATACGCTGCGCGGATCCTCGGGCAACCTCGTCGAGTGGTACGACGTCTACGTCTACACCGTGTTCGCAACATATTTCGAGGGCCAGTTCTTCGCGGAGTCGGAGAAGAACTCGACGGTCTACGTGTATGCGATCTTCGCGATCACGTTCGTGATGCGGCCGGTTGGGTCGTGGTTCTTCGGCCGGTTCGCTGACCGGCGGGGCAGGCGGGCGGCGCTGACGTTCAGCGTGTCGTTGATGGCGTTGTGTTCGGCGGTGATCGCGTTGGTGCCGTCGCAGGCGTCGATCGGCCTTGCGGCGCCGGTCATCCTGATCCTGGCGCGGTTGGTGCAGGGCTTCGCGACGGGCGGGGAGTACGGGACGTCGGCGACGTACATGTCGGAGGCGGCGACGCGAGAGCGCCGCGGGTTCTTCTCGTCGTTCCAGTACGTGACGCTGGTGGGCGGGCACGTGCTGGCGCAGTTCACGCTGCTGATCCTGCAGTCGTTCCTGTCGGACGATCAGATGCGTGAATTCGGTTGGCGCATCGCGTTTGCCATCGGTGGTGTGGCGGCGATCGTGGTGTTCTGGCTGCGGCGGACGATGGACGAGTCGCTGTCGGAAGAGGTGATCGAGGCGGCCCGGTCGGGTGAGGACAAGGGCGCCGGGTCGATGCGGGAGCTGTTCACGACGTACTGGCGGCCGCTGCTGTTGTGCTTCCTGATCACGATGGGCGGCACGGTGGCGTTCTACACGTACAGCGTGAATGCGCCGGCGATCGTGAAGACGGCGTTCAAGGACGACCCGATGACGGCGACGTGGCTGAACCTGTTCGGGCTGATCTTCCTGATGCTGTTGCAGCCGGTGGGCGGGATGATCAGCGACAAGGTGGGGCGCAAGCCGATGCTGGTGTTCTTCGGTGTCGGCGGGTTGTTCTGGACGTACGTGTTGATCACGTACCTGCCTGAAACTCAGTCGCCGCTGGTGTCTTTCGCGTTGGTGGCGGTGGGCTATGTGATCTTGACGGGGTACACGTCGATCAATGCGCTGGTGAAGTCGGAGCTGTTCCCGCAGCGGGTGCGAGCGTTGGGCGTGGGTGTTGGGTATGCGCTGGCGAACTCGATCTTTGGTGGCACCGCCCCGCTGATCTACCAGGCGATGAAGGAGTCCGGCCATGTGCCGCTGTTCATCGCGTACGTGACGGTGTGTATCGCGGTGTCTCTCTTTGTGTATGTGTTCTTCCTGAAGAACAAGAGCGAGACGTACCTGGACCGCGAGCGGGGCTCGGCGTTCCGGGTGTGACGCTCGCGCCGAGATTGCGCTGAGGGTTGTGCGCGGGTTGTTCATCATGTCGACGCGCGGGAGACCTGGACGTCACGAATCCGGAACGGGATGTTGGATGCGGTTTCGGGAATGCGCAGGTGGGTAGCCGAGTCCCTCTGCGGTTAGAAGGGCACTTGCCAGGATGACGTTCAAAGGTGCGGTCAATCGCGCCACCGAGAGTCGCACCGTGGAGTGGCTCGCGCGCATCGGCTACCCCGTCAACGGACTGCTGCATCTATTGATCGCGGCCACCATCGGGCGGATCGCGTTCGGGTTGGCCGGTGACGCCGATCAGACGGGAGCGTTGGCGACGCTTGCCGAGCAGCCCGGTGGTTCGTGGTCGCTGTGGGTCGTCGCGTTCGGGATGCTCGCGTTGGCGATGTGGCGACTGGCCGAGACGGTCGTGGGGCTGCATCCCGGCGAACATGCCAACGCGCATCGCCGAGACGTCCCACTGATCAATCGGCTCAAAGCATTTGGACTGGCGCTGGTCTACCTGCTGTTGTCGTTCACCGCGGTGCAGTTCGCCCTCGGGGTGGGACGGCAGGGAGGTGAACGGGCGGAAGGTTTGAGCGCGCGGTTGATGCAGACGGGTGGCGGGAAGGCGATCCTCGTCGCCATCGGTGCGGCAGTCGTCGCGTTCGGTGGTTACTTCGTCTACAAGGGCGCGTGGAGGAAGTTCCTCGCGGATCTCCGGGTTTCGGGCGGGCCGGTGGTCACGGTGCTGGGGGTCTGCGGTCACGTGGCCGAAGGCCTGGTGCTGATCGCCGCCGGGGTTCTGATCGCCGGGACGGCGGTCCTGCACGACCCGGCACAGGCCAGGGGACTCGACGCTGCGGTGGAAGCGTTGGGGGAGGCCCAGTTCGGGCAGACGATCTTGCTGGTCGCGGCGGCGGGCTTCGCGGCGTATGGGCTCTATAGCTTTGCGCTGACGCGGTATTCGCGGATGTGAGTGCGCGCTACAGATCCAGGTCGACGATGCCGCTGCGCCAGGTGTCGAGCATGTCATCGACGCGAGGTTGCACCAGGCGGCGCGCATCGGCGGGTTCGACTCCGGACAGGATGAGATCGTCGTAGCCGGTGTCGACGCGACGGACGGACTCGGCGACCCACTCGCAGATGGTGTCAGGGTGCATGCAGGCGCTGGGGGCGTGGCCGCCATCCACCGCGAGTAAGTAAGCGATGCCGCCTGCGCGTGCCGTTGGGCAGCCGGGGAATTCTGCGCGGATGCCCTCGGTGATCTCGCGTCGCAGACCGTCGGCGGGCGCGGTGTCGGCGAGGCACTGTTGTGCTGCTCGCTCGATGTCGCGTTGCTCGGCCAGGATGCCTTCTCGGGTACTTCGGGTGTAGACGCGACGGACGGTGATGGTCAGGCGGGCGGTCTTGGTCGTGCGACGGGTCAGCGCGGCATCGCCGGCTGGCAGGAACACCAGATGACCGAGGCCGGCCACACGAGGCAGAAGTCGCCGTCCTTGGTGCTGACGATCGGTTTGTGGACACCGCCGCAGTTGTTGCACCAGACGTTGAGGAATTCGATAAACACCGTCGGCCGCGGTGGTGCGACGTGCGGTGCCGGAGTGGCGCCGGGCGCCCACCGGATGCGGAAGGCTCGTTCGGATTCGGGATCGTCGCTGAAAGATCGCCCTGTGTGATTGGTTTCGAACGAGTGTAGGCCGCGTTCGCGAGCCCAGGCGCCCAATGGCGAGGGCGTCGTGGATCTCAGAGCTGGTGACGCGGAGGCAGCGGTCGAGCGTGGTGACGAATCCCGCCAGCCATAGATCGACGTTCGCCGGCGTAATCCAGCCCAGGCCGACTATGACGTCTATCGCCGTGACGAACTGGTGATCGGCCAACGCGTCGTCGGCGATCTGCACGACGCGAGAGTCGACTCCTGGCATCACATGCGCAGGGTATGGCCACCCACCGACAGGTATCGGAGGTCAGGCCGGCGGGCAGTACGTCATGTTCGCGAGGACGACGAAGTCGGCCGCGCTCTCGTAATCGAGGTCCGGATTGTTGCTGAGCACGATGCCGACCACGCGCGAGTGCGGAGTCCCGAACTCAAGGTGCCGGCACACGGCGTAGGCCTCGCGGAATGTCGCATACACATTCGACGACGTAATGCCGACCTGGTTGAGCCGGCTCAAGAACGCACCATCCTGGGGCGCTGCGGCTGCGGGAGCGGCTGCACTGATAGCGACCGCCCCGCAGACGACACCGAGCAGGCCGAGGTACTTCATGGGGTTGTCCTTGGGGTTGTCGGTCGCGGTGGGATCCGCGGGTGGATCAATGGTGCGGCCATCGGTGAGGCGGAGGGAATCGGGGATTCCCCTCGACCTCCGCGAACCCGTGGTGCATGTGTGGCTCCTGTTATCCAAGGTGCGCAAGTTTCTTTTCTCTGCAAGGAACGAGGGGAATCCCCGATTCCCTCTGTCAGTGCTCTGCCCAATCATTGCTGGAATGAAGTTCGACCGACTGTGCGCGCCGGGTGATCCGGCATTCGTCGCGCAGGTAAGGCGCCTGCGATGAGCGGCGAGTTCGACGGCACATCGCCGACAGTGTTCTGCCCACAGGGACACATCAACGCCTGGAACTACAAATTCTGCGGGCAGTGCGGATCGCCCATCGGGGTGGTGGCGTTCCCGGAGGACGAAGGAGATGCAGAGGCCCGGCCGCCGCGACGCCGCGGTCTGCTGATCGGCGGCGTTGTCGGAGCCCTTATCGCGTTAGTTGTCGTCGTCGGTGTGGTTGCCGTTATGGTCGCAACCCCGTCGGATGACGAGGCGGGTGCGCCAGATCGGGGCGTTTTCACGACCGCGACGATGGACCCGGCGTTGCTGGTGCCCGAGTGCACAGCAGCGCCCGCGGTGCAGGCCGAGTCGGTCGACATGACTCCCGACGGGTTGACGGTGAGCGCGGCGTTCCTCTCCCAGTGCGCGGGCGGAAACACCGAAGCCGGCTCCGGTGTGCGGATCACGGTTGCCGACGGCCAACGGGATATCGCCGCAGGGCTTTTCGACTTCTCCGCCTCGCCGGTGACGATGAAGCCCGGCCAAACCGCGCGACGAACCCTGGTCTTCCCCGCCGGAATGTACTGGCGGACAACGGCGATGTTCTCCGGGGCGCCTCAGCTGGTGTTCCACCCCGGCGACCGGTCGGAGGCGACGCCGGCCTCGTCGTCGACGTCGGACCGGTTGATAGCCCATTCGGTCGCGACTCCCGAACACGGAAGTGTCGACGGTGTCGCCGAGGCGGTCCTGCGCGAGATCCGCGACGCCGACTACTCGTTCGTGTCAGGGTCGATCGCGAATCGTTGGGTGCCGCAGATCAGTTCTAAGAAGTCGGGTCGCGAAGTCAACGGCAAGACGTTGACGAGCGCCGATGTCCTGCGCGATCACCTCGCCCTGCGCGGGAAGTACAGCGGGGTGCGATTGGTGTCGTCGGGGCAGTGGACGACGTTCAGTGCCCCGGACTGGTGGGTGACAGTGATCGGTAACCCGAAGTTGGCGCCGGCAGAAGCGAACGGGTGGTGCGACTCTCAGGGGCTGGGGGTCAACGACTGCTTCGCGAAGTTCGTCAGCTCCCTCTTTGGTGTCGAAGGCACCACGGCGTACAGGAAGTGATGGCGGTGGGTTTCTGCGTGTTCTGCGGCGGTGGACTGACCGACGCGATGCAGTGCACGTCGTGTGGTGCGGTCAACGTCGGCGGGACGTGGCACGAATCGGCCTACGGTGCGCCTGCGGCGTCGGCCGCAGCTTCGGGTGCCGGCTGGATGCCGGACCCGACAGGCCGGCACGAGGGCCGTTATTTTGTGGGCGGGCAGCCGACGGATTTGATCCGCAATGGCGGTGAAGAGGCACTGGATCCGCTCGGCAAGCAGCAGTTGGAACCGGCTGTTGCCGAACATTTTTCGGCTGATACGCCGGTTCAGAAGGCCCGCCGGGTCTGGGTCGCGGTGGCGGCTGCGCTGACTGTCCTTGCGTTGGTCGGCGGAGGCGTTGGGGCCTACGTGTACCTGAATCGGGACCGCACGACGGTTGATGACCGGTACCTGACAGCGTTGAAGCAGGAGGGGTTCTCGGCGGAGTTCAACTCCGATGCGAACGCAGTCGCGCATGGCAAGCAGGTGTGCCGGCAGTTGGAAAGCGGTGGCGCGCAGCAGGGCATGCCTGCGGATGAGGTTGCGGTGCAATACTTCTGCCCGCAGTTCGTCGAAGGATTTCACGTGCTGGAGACGGCGACGATTTCGGGGAGCTTCACGCTGAACGATGAGGATCCGAATGTGTACTCGCCGGCGATCGACGTCGACGGGACGTCCTGCGTGGGGGCGAGTGGGTATTCGGACGTCAATCCGGGAACGCCCGTGACGGTAAGGAACGGCAAGGGTGAGATCCTGACGACGACCTACCTGGAGGAAGGCAAAGGCGGCCGGTACATGTGCACGTTCGGATTCACATTCGATGTCACCGAAGGCCAGGATCGCTACGTCGTGGAGGTGGGGGACCGGGGCGAGCTGAGTTACTCGTTCGACGAACTGAGGGCCGGTGGGGTGGCATTGGTGCTGGGTTGAGGGGTAGCTCGCTTAACGTCCGCTCTCTCGCTACCGTCACCAATTGGTCCAAACGGCGTCACTCAATTGGTCTGTCAGCTGGTCATGCAGGCTTCCGTTCGGATGTTGACCTCCGAACCGCCTGGACTCTGTCGCTGGGCGTGAGGTGTCAGTTGACTCGGCCAACACCGGATTAGGCGGCGGAAAGACGCATAACTCCCGTGTGTGCGCTGGCGCATCCCACTAGCCTGAGACCGTGCTGGCTATCCCTACTCTCAAGTTCAGCTACGGCAATCTGCTCCTCGTTCGGCTCCGCGAGCTCGACTCTGCAACTGTCGCGGATCTACTCGGAACCGAGCCTGATCAACGGTTTAAGTCCGACGGGCCGTTCGAGAACCCCGAAAGGCGGGCTCGCGATTGTCTTCGCTTTGCGCGGATGCTCAACCTGGTGGTGGAGAGCGACCGCAAATGGATGCTTACTGAACCGGGTGACGCCTACGTTGAGCGCGTAGACGCAAGTAACCCTTGGATTGTTGACCAGGCACAGGCTTCCATTCTTCGCGACCAGCTGTTCGGAGGAGGCGCTGAACTGGAGAAGGATGTCCATGCCGCCCTGGAAGTGGTGCGAGACTTGGCGCCGGGATGGTCTAACGACGATCTGGGGCGCGCACTGGCTGAACATGCGAAGTCCGAACGGTGGCAGTCGGAGCGGACCTTTGAATCGCAGGGGGCCCGGTACCGAGAACTCCTGATCGAGACCGGGCTTATCGATCGGAGTGGAGGCCTAACCGAAGTAGGGACTGCGTTGGTGGGGCAACGGCCTTCAGTCTGGTGGGTGAACCAGGGCTCGACATATACGCAGGAGCGTGACGGTGGTTTTCTTTGGGCCCCACTGCTCAATCGGGCGAGTCCTCCGCGTCCAGAACCTCATTGGGACAACATGGATCAGATTCGCGAAGGCGATGTTGTGGTCCACTACAAAGACAGTTCGTTACGAGCCGTGAGCCGAGTCAGCGCACCCTCCCGCCCGCAAGCGAACCCATTCCCCGACGACGAAACATGGGGCAGAGCGGGCCGGCTTGTCGAATGCCAGTATCTGGAGTTGAACGAACCGATTGCGCTCGCCTCAATCGATGAAAGCGCCCGCATCACGCAGGGAGCGCCGTTCACAGTAACGGGATCCGTCCGCCAAGGCTATCTCTTTCGCCTCCATGACGACTTCGTCAACGAATTAGTCCTACGGTTCCCAGAACTCGCGACGCATCTGCCTGAGATCCCGGCAGTTGCACTTTCGGATCACACAGCACCGGAGGCCCCGACGCCGTCTGAACTTTTTCGTGACTTCGCCGATGCAGTGGAAGCCTCGGGGCTTCGCTTTCCCTCGGGTTCGAACCTAGTTCGATCCTTCGTTAGCAGCCTGTTGACAAAGCCATTTGCCATCCTCACGGGCCTCGCCGGCGCAGGAAAGACTCAGCTGGCGATGAGACTCGGTGAATGGTTCGGCACTGATGAACACGGAAGACATCGCCACGTGGTCGTTCCCGTGAGACCTGATTGGACCGGCCCGGAGTCGATCTTTGGCTATGAAGATGCGCTGCGGACGTCGACTTCGCGGGCTCCAGTGTGGTTTGTACCGGAAGCATTTGAGTTTATCCTTCGCGCAGCGGACGACCCGTCGCATCCGTACCTACTGATTCTCGACGAGATGAACCTGGCCCATGTCGAACGGTACTTCTCTGACTTCCTCTCCGGTGTCGAGTCCCGGCGCCCCGTCTTGCCCGACCTAATCTTCGACGAACTGTCCCGGCAATGGGTTTTGCGCGACGCCGGGGCGCAACGACGTTCGTTGCCCAGGAACCTCTTTGTTGTAGGAACAGTGAATGTGGACGAGACGACATATATGTTCTCGCCGAAGGTTCTCGACAGGGCGTTCACTTTCGAATTCCGCGTCACGTCGGAGGAATTAGACGCGGAGCTAGGACGTCCCGTGGCCGCGAAGCCCGGGGAAGGGCAAATAGTGCGTGCCTTTGCATCACTCGCAGAGATCGACAATTGGCAGAGCGAGCATCCACATCCCCTGCGCGACGGGATCGTCTCGTTTCTACGCGAGGCGCACGCGATACTGGCCAAGGCCAATCTAGAGTTCGGGCACCGCACGCTGTATGACATCCTGCGATTCTGTGCGTTCTTCGCGGCGACGGGAAACATCAACGCTGACACCGCGCTCGATCTTGCAGTGATGCAGAAGGTCTTACCGAAGGTTAACGGGTCGCGCAGGCGGGTCGAGCCAGTCCTGATTGCTCTGGACGCGCTCGCGGTTGGATCCGGTGCAGTTCCGCGACTTCCCATCACCCACAACAAGATTGTTCGGATGATCGACTCCATTCGAGCGAACCAGTTTGTCAGCTTTGCTGAGTAGTTATGTCACCGGAGTCATTACGGCTGGAGTTGTGCGATCTCGACGGCAACAACGTTGGGCTGCTTCACATCACCAATCTCCCAGGTCGGAACGACATCACCTCGACAGTGTCCGGAACCCCCGCTTTACGGGAAGCCGCGGTCTACCGCTATGAAATCGATTGTGATGCAACAAGAGTCGATGTCGAGCCACGTGAGCTGTTTGATCCCGACGATGACAGCTTTAAACGGGGCCGACTACTGCCGCGTCAGCACGTCGGCCGCCTGCGGATCCAAGTCGCTAATCGTGGAGAGGGCCCTGCAGGCAGGGCTGAAGTTGAAGTCGTAGCCGTCAAGATGGCCCATGACGCTGAGTATCGTCAGATGCTCGCTGACATATCGACCCTTGCTACTGAGGCGGTGCTTCAGGGATTCGCCCCCAGCATGTTGGAGCTGGCGCCAAGTGAGCTTCCTGCCGAATTGCTGTACTTACGTTTCGCGATGATCGCTGCTTACCTGCAGGATCCGGAATTTGAGTCCGCGATGGGTCGTATCACTTCGCAGCCGCACCGAATCTGGGTATCGGAGACCGAGGTCCGTCCGATCGGATCTCCGTTCCCTGCGGGGGCCGCCTTTCGTCGCGCTCTAAGTGCCCCCGGTCAACGGGTGCCATGGTCTGGTGGTCATGCTGCACTCGCTTCATTGCCTATAGCTCTTACTCGCGCTCGTACCGAAGCAAGTGTCGACAGCTTGGCAAACCGGTTCATCAAGTTTGCGTTGGAGCGTTGGCGTGGAGTCGCGCTGGAGCTTATGGAGGTACTCGTCCGCGCCTCGACGAATATCGAGTCGGGACCGTTACGTCGCGGCCAACAGGTCGCTGCCGAAATCGGTTCGCTGCTGGATGAATACCTGGCGCATCCCCTCTTTCGTGAAGTCAGCTCCCTAAGCCGATTGCCAACGTCGGACCAGGTCCTCCTCAAACGATCGGGCTACCGCGAAGTCTTTCGGACATTCGCATTAACGGAATCGGGGCCCACCCTGCGAATGGACTTCGGGGAGTCGGCCGACCTATTTGCCGCCTCACAGCGCAACATTGCAACGCTCTACGAATTCTGGTGCTTTCTCGCGTTGGTAGATTCGCTCGGGCGAGTGTGCGGCGAAGATCGTACGGTACGTGCCTTCGCCGTCGCTGGAGACGGCATGTCTTTGACCATGAAGTCCGGCCGCGCATCGAAACTGCAGTGGTTAATTCAACGAGGTGGCCGACCGCTTCGTATCGAAGTGTTCTTCAATCGTACTTTCGCTGGTGCAGATGATCGGCGGGGATCGTGGAGTCAGGCAATGCGGCCCGACTGCTCAGTGCGAATTAGGCCAGAGGCCAGCACGCCTCGCCGTGTTCCCCGCGAGAATCTTGACGTTTGGTTGCATTTTGATGCCAAATACCGCGTGGATAACCCGTTGGCCCAGCTGGCCGCTCTGCCTGAGACGGATGAATCGGCCGCGGAATCGAAGACGTCAGTCGGCGCGAAGCGAGACGACCTACTCAAGATGCATGCCTACCGAGACGCGATCGCCCGAACGGCCGGCGCCTATGTGCTGTACCCCGGTTGGGACGTCGAAGACATACGGCGCCATCCAGGCTTCCAGGAAGTATTGCCGGGTTTGGGTGCATTCCCCTTAAGGCCGAGTGACGGTCTGGCTTCGTCATCGCGCGCCCTCGATCAGTTCCTGGATGGCGTTCTCGACCATGTAGCCAGTCAGGTCACGCGCGACGAGCGGCTTCGCTTTTGGACTGAGACAGTACATCGACCGGGCGAACCCACTCCCGCATCAATACTGGTAACCGACTTTCTGGACGAACCTCCGGCCGATACGGATGTGTTGCTCGGCTTTATCCGCGATCCTGAGCATCGCCAGTGGATTGAGCAGATGGAGCAGTACAACATCCGATCGGGAGATCGCGGCGGGGCCGTCGAGATTGGGGGACGTGAACTTGGCGCAAGACTGCTCCTTCTTTACGAGAACAGGAACGGTGCCCTTTACGTGACCCACGGGGCCAACGTAGTGCGCTGGCGGCCGGTAACAAGAGCCGACTTAGTAGCGAATGGATACCCCGGCCCGGGCGGCGACATCTACTTTGTTGCCGATCTCGAGTTTGTTGATCATCTTCCTGCGTGGGCCGACTCAATCGACGTGACGGTACTTACTCCTTGCGACCAGCCAGGGGTGCCGGTCGTCGTGACGTGGTGGGACGTCCTCCGTGCGGCGTCGACCAATGAACCGTAGGCGATGGTACTTCGTCGTGCGGAAAGGCTCTGAATTTACGCACGGTGTTCGATGCCTGCCCTCGATTGCAGCCATGAAGTGATGCTTCACAAATGCATGCGCATGGACGGCCCGCGGTATCCCGCCGTCGCTCGGTAGCACGTTGTCACCGTTGATTTATGCGGCCCATACGGACAGGCCGGACGACTTTTACGCGCATCATGTGATCACAATGCTGCTGTGATGAGCCTCGTCCGCTCATCGCCAGGGCTGCCGAAACCCCTCACGCGTGATCCGCGTCACCATTTGGCCCGATCGTTCGATCGCGATTACCCCCAGGTAACTCTCAGCCTTTACGCTGCGGTCTGATCTCGCGGTGGCCCGGATGCGCCGCAGTACCGCCGCACCCACCCGAGGACCCTGATGGCGATCGCCGATGTGCCCGCATACCTCCATCTGAGTAGGGAGGACGTCGAAGCCATCGCCGACGAGCTCGACGTAATCCGGCGTGACGTCGAGGACTCCCTCGGCGAGAAGGACGCGGCCTACATCCGGCGGGTGATCGGGTTCCAGCGCGGCCTCGACGTGGCGGCCCGCCTGGTGATCGCCGGCAGCCGGTCCAAGAAGAGCTGGCTGCTCGGAACGGCGGCACTGGCCTACGCGAAGTCCCTCGAGAACATGGAGCTCGGCCACAACGTCTCCCACGGCCAGTGGGACTGGATGAACGACCCTGAGATCCACTCCAACACCTGGGAGTGGGACATGGTCGGGTATTCGGCGCAGTGGCGGAACTCGCACAACTACCGCCACCACATCTACAACAACGTGCTCGGCATGGACGACGACATCGGCTACCGCTGGCTGCGGGTGACCGAGCATCAGCCGTGGCGATGGCAGCTTCTGTTCACGCCGTTGCGAAACCTGGTGCTGGCAGCCACTTTCGAATGGGGCATCGCGGTGCACGGCATCCGCGCCGAGCAGGACGACTCTGATACGCCAGAGGCGTTCGATGCCGCAAAGCGCAAGCTGCGCGGCAAGATCTTCCGCCAGCTCGGCAAGGACTACGTGTTCTTTCCCGCTCTGAGCCTGCGCCGGTGGCGCCGCACCCTGGCCGCCAACTTTACGGCGAACGTGATCCGCAACCTATGGGTGTACGTGAACATCATCTGCGGGCACATCCCCGGCGGCGCCGAGGTCTTTGACCCGGCCGTGGTCGAAGACGAAACCAAGGGTGAGTGGTATCTGCGCCAGATGCTCGGGACGGCGAACTTCACCGCCGGCCCGCTGCTGGCCGTCTCGGGCGGTCACCTCTGCTACCAGATCGAGCACCACCTGTTCCCGGATCTGCCGAGCCGGCGACTCCCAGAGATCAGCGTCCGCGTGCGCGAGCTCTGCGACAAGTACGATCTGCCGTACAACACGGGGTCCCTTGCGCTGCAGTTGTTTCGGACGCAGCGGATCGTCCACGAGATGGCGGTTCCGAACCGCCCTTGTCAGCGACCGGCAGAACAACCTATAAAAACCCCTGTTTTGGACCGCATTTTGCCGAATCTTCTAGCGGCTGAACGCTCTGATGATCTCGATCAGAATCCAGACCGGCAGCCACAGCCCGCAGGTAAAGATCGTCAGGAGCAGGTGTAGACCTGCATCCGAGCCACCCCCTGAGACTCGGACGTTGTTAACCACCGTCGCGGTAGCCACCGGCGTTGCGGCCGTCCGGTGCTCAGTCCACTGCATCCCATCCCAGTAGCGAAGAATCCCGGGACTGGTTGGGTCGGGGTACCAATTCGCCGCAACGGCGGCAGCGGTCGGTGGAGGCAGGAACACCTCGGACTCAAGAGGAGCCTTTGACTCCCAGCGCTCAGGGACGGTCACCTGGACGACTCCAGACTGTGTGACGATGTACTGAGGTCGGTGTTCCGAGGCGTCATGGGCAACTTTCCGAATCCCGCACAACGCCGAAATCGACTGGTGTATTGGTCGTTAAAGCCGCCCCGGGCGATGGGGAGGACGAGCACACTTGCCAATTGCGATCCATGATTTGTGCGCGGCCTTGTCCGGTGAGGTCGGTCGAGGTGCTGAAAGAAACCTCGAAATTTGTCAGAGCTTGAATAGCGTCCTGCGCCGCCTGCAGGTCGCGGCCAATAAGGTTCGGCATCGTCCACGAGGCCGGCGCGGCCGGGGGCGCCGCCTGCTCCACCGTAGCGGCCGGCGGTGCCGGAGCGGGCGTCTGAACCGGGGTGGGCGCAGCGACGGTGCTGGTGTCCGTCACGGTAACCGTTGCCGGTGAAGCCTGTTCGCTACTGCCGCAGGCGACGAGCACGAGTGTCGACATTCCAAAGATAAAAGCGTATCGAGTCATTGGAATCAGGCCCTATCTCTCGCAGCCGATGCCGTCACTATCACTGTCGAGGTGCGTGCCGTAATACGGCGACGACGAGGGAATGTCCCCGTAACCGGCTTTCCGAGCCGCAGTGCAGTTTTCGAAGGGCGTCGATCCTGGCTGAGCGATTGCCGTCACCGCCCCGCCGAGCGCGATTGCGCCAACAGCAGAGCCAAGAATCAGAGCGCGCAGAATCAATGCAATCCCCCCAAGGATCGTGTGTGGTCCCCCGACCGTCGCGGAGAGTAAACCGTCCTGAACCAGGATCACAAGTTTGCTC
Source organism: Mycobacterium sp. 236(2023) (assembly GCF_029623955.1). Taxonomy (GTDB): domain Bacteria; phylum Actinomycetota; class Actinomycetes; order Mycobacteriales; family Mycobacteriaceae; genus Mycobacterium. The sequence continues at coordinate 256,228 of NZ_JARSBP010000002.1, forward strand.
GCTTTGCCCGGTACGGTCTGGCATATGGGGGAACAGAAAATCGCAATAAGCCAGTTCGGGTCGCCGCGTCTTGTCGGTCGGACTCTTGAGAGCATGCTCGGTGGAACCATCTGTCCAGTCGCCCGAGGCTATGCCGACGTATCGACTTGACGATTATGACCTTCTTCATGATTGACCTTTTCGACTAGCCGATGTGACCTGGCTCGTCCGGTAGCACCGTCTCCGGGCGTACCGGGTACCAGTCGTCCTCCCAGACGTCATCCTCAACCCACCCAGCCTCGTAGTAGGTGCACGTGCTCGAATAGCTCCCCCCAGTGCAAGTGGAGCGCGCGTTCCGGTAGTGGGCGGGAATGCCGATCACTCGGTGGCGCATCCAGGAGCCATCCGGCAGGATCGGTCCGTCGCACATGGTCCGCGTCAAAAATGTCAGCCCGAAGATGCCGCGACGCACCTCGTCGCTGAAGCAGTTCGACCCTTGGGCGTCCGCCAACGGCGCCGCCAGGCCCGAGGCCAAGATGACGCCGGCAAGGGCGAGAGCGAGGCGCTTCATCAGCTCTCGCAACCGATGCCGTCATCGTCGCGATCGAGATGCGGACCGTAGTACTTCAACAACGATGGATGGTCGAAGTTACCAGCGCCCTCGGCCGCCGAGTAGTTAACGAAACGCGTCGGCCCGGGCTGAGCGCTCGCCGTTGCAGCTCCGCCGATAACGATCGCGCCCAAGGCAATGGTGATGATAGGTGCGCGCATGTACTACCCCCTATTTGCGTGAAGAAGATCCCCCGACCCGGCAAAACCATAGACGTTTGCGCTGGCGGTCGCAACAAAATGACAGAATCTGCCCATCCCTTTTCTGGAGCGTTGACCAGCGGCGATGGGTATACCGGTACATCGCGAAGGACGAAGGTGGGGAGGTTTGATTCGCCACCGGTCTCGAAGCAAGTAAAACGGGGTCCTGAGCGCCCTGATTCTTTAATGCCACCCCCCTCTGCGCTCCCCCGCGCTCCAATAATATTGTCGCGCTCGTAATATACATGCGGAGGCTTACTGGCAGGCCTCATCGGCTCAAACGCTAGCTACCCCTGGGGCGACCTTGACGGTCAACGGGCCGCTGAGGTTCTCGCGGCTTTCGTGGATGCGGCTGGCCTGGATTAAGGCAGGCAACCTTGATCGCTAGGGGCACGTTAGTCCCCATTGGGCGGTGATCTTCACATCGTCACCATTGGGTTTGACTGATGATCGGGGCAGGATCTCTACAGCGGTCCACGGTTTACCTTGTGTTGCAGGGGTTTTCGGTATGAGACGTAATCGGTCGCGGACAGCGACGGCGACGTCCTGCCCCATGGACCGCTGGCCCGGCCGCCGACCACTCCTGCTCCTGCGGTCAAGCCATGCCGAGGACCGCTCGCCGAACGCGCCGACTGGAAGTGGTACAACCCCTTCGAGCCGCCACCGCCGACCAATAACTAGCTTTGACGCGTACTTCGAGCTTCGCTTGCCATCAGTCTCTCTGGTGCGGGCGGTTGTCATCAAAGGGCGATGATGCTGACTGCAAGATCGGTAACGGGCGCCGTCGCTCGTAATCGCCCCACGGCACGAATCTTCTCCAGTCGATAAGCTGGCTTACGGCGTGTTTGCTGACGCGCCGGACACGCCAGCGAGGTACCACGTCGATGCCGCTCGAAGGGCACCCCACCGGGACGCCGGGCGGTAAAGCGCACCCCCAGGTCATCCCCGGCGGCAGGCACTCCAAGCCCGCCCGATTCCGCCGCCTGTGGTTCCTCATCGCCGCCCCCTTCGCGATCCTCGCGACCCTCTACCTCGGGGACCTGCTCTTGAGCTCCGACCGCGTCCCCCGCGGTGTCACCGCCGCCGGCGTTCCCATCGGCGGCATGGCTCTCGGCGATGCCGAGAGCCGCCTCCGCACTGCCGTCACACCCCGCGCGACCCGGCCGGTGTCCGTCACCCTTGCCGGCGAACAGGCCGAGATCGACCCGGCCGCGACCGGCCTGTCCGTCGACTGGGCCGCCACCGTCGCCCAAGCCGGCACCCAGCCCCTCAACCCGATCACCCGCCTGACGTCACTGTTCAGCAGCCGCGAAATCGGCGTCGTCTCCACCGCCGACAACACGGCACTCACCGCCGCCCTCGACCAACTCGGCACCACCATCGCCAAAGATCCCGTCGAAGGGACGGTCCGGTTCGACGGGCGCGAACCCGTCGCCGTCGACCCGGAGAACGGCCGCGAACTCGACGTCGATGCCTCCGCAGAACTCCTCAAACGCAACTGGGCCGCCGGCGCCGCCGTCGAGCTCCCCGTCCTCGAACTTCAGCCCAGCACAACAACTTCCGATGTCCAAGCCGCCATCGACGATATCGCCACCCCGGCCGTCTCCGCACCGCTGATCATCAACGGCGACGACGACGCCCAGGCCGTCATCTCCGAGGACGTCATCGCCACCGCCCTGACCTTCAACGTCGAGGACAGCGACATCACGGCGACCGTCGGCGAGACCGCCATCGCCGACGCCGCTCGACCCCAATTAGCCGCGTCCGAGACTCCGAGGCGCGAAGCCACCATCGACTTTGCCGTCTCACCACCGGCGAAAGTCCCGTCGCAGGACGGCCGCCGCATCGACTACGACGAATCCCTCACCGACCTGATGGACGCGCTCACGAGCACCGACGACCGCGAGATCTCCGCCGTCTACGTCGACGAGCCTGCGGAATTCACCACCGAGGACATCGACGCGCTCGGGCCCGTCGAGGTCATCGGCGAATTCCAGACATCGGGCTTCTCGGGCGACTCCGGCGTCAACATCAAACGCGCCGCCGGAGCGATCGACGGACTCGTCGTCGCACCGGGGGAGACCTTCAGCCTCAACGGCGCCACCAACCCGCGCAACGCCGCCAACGGCTACGTCGAAGCCGGCATCATCATGCACGGCCGACCGGACCGCGGCGTCGGCGGCGGTGTCTCCCAGGTGGCCACCACGCTGTTCAATGCCGCGTACTTCGCCGGCATGGAACTCGTTGAGCACCAAGAACACAGCTACTACATCAGCCGGTATCCGGCGGGCCGGGAGGCGACGGTCTCCGGCGACGTCATCGACGTGAAGTTCCGCAACGACGGCAAAACCCCGGTGCAGATCCAGACCGTCTGGACGTCGGGATCCGTGACGGTCCGGCTGGTCGGGATCAAGCGTTACGACGTGTCGTCCGCGCAGAGTCCGCGGTCGGCGCCGACCAGCCCGCAGACCATCACGATCCCTGACGGGGAGTCGTGCAGTGCTAGCAGCGGTTCGCCGGGCTTCACGATCACCGACACCCGCACGTTGCGCGACATCGCCACCGGGCAGGAGCGGACGGAGTCACACACCGTGCGCTACGACCCGATACCGAAGGTCGTCTGCGGCGCCTGATGAGTTTCGGGCGCCGACACGGTCGGTACAGACATGACGACTGAACAACCGGCCATCGAGAACCGCGCACCCCAGCTCTACGCGTCGATCGGCGGCGCCGTCACCATGGACCAGGTCAGCGCGATCGCCGACCGTTTCCCCGAGGTGTTCGATGCCGTCGCCAAGCACGGCCTCGAGCCCACCGGCGCGCCCTTCCTGCGCTACCGCGTCATCGACATGGACCGCGAACTCCGCATCGAGGCGTGCGTGCCGATCGACGCGCCGCTGCCCGCCGACGTAGCCGTCACGACCGACACGTTGCCCGGCGGGCGCTACGCCGTGGCCACTCACCGCGGCCACTTCGACGGACTGATGGACGCGACGGACCGACTACTGTCCTGGGGCGCAGAGCAAGGCCTGCAGTGGGATTCGACGCCGACCGACCGCGGCGAGGAATGGGCCGGCCGCGTCGAGGTCTACGATAATGGGCCCGCGACCGAACCCGATCCGGCGAACTGGGTGACGGTGTTGGCGTTCAAATTGGCGGAATGAGAGAACGTCTCTGCCAAATCGGCGGAGCGGCGGTGGTACTCGGGACCGTCAAGCATGCTGTCGCCCAACGCAAATCGTGACGCCAACCGGGCCAGCGCGTCGGCGCCCTCGTTGAGAGGCTCGCCCTGATGGCCCTTCACCCATACCGGCGTGATCCGGTCGCGTTCCTCGAAGATCATCTGCCGCGCCCGCACCAGCCCCGGCGTCTTGCCGCTCTGGCGATAGGCCGAGTAACCCTCCGGCAGCACGTCCTCGCCGGCCATCCACCGCTTCACCATCGCCACCGCGAGCGTGCTGTCGCACAGCACCGTGATGTCGCGGCCACGGAGATGCTGCACCGCGGCAGCGATCGCCCGCAGCTCGGCGACGAGCACCACCTGCGGGCCGATCAGCCGGACTGAATGCCGAAAGCCTTGCAGCCCATACTCACCCGTTGAGGCCAGCCACCCGTAGCCCGTGATCTTGCCCCGCACCGACCCGTCCGTCGCGACGCACACCGGCGCCTGCACCTCACGCAGAACGGCATGGGCTCGATGAACCAGTGCCTCGTCGGAGAACCTCGGCCGCTCGATCCACACCCCGGGCATCAGCAGCGCCACCTCGTCGCGTAGCGCCCATAGCGTACTGCGTGTCGGCAGCGCGACGAGGAACTTGATCCGTTCGACGTCGGATGCTTCGCGGACGCGGTTGATGGCATCCAGCACAGCCGTATCGGCCGACTCGGCCTCGACGGTCCCCGACCAGCGCTGGCCGGCCGAGCACGCCGAGTATGCGAACACGGACCTGCCGCGGCTGGCGACGGCGACCGCCACCGTCATCGCCGGACGCGACCGCGGCGCCACGACGTCGACCGGCCGTGCCGTGGCCACAGGTTTCGGTGCCATATCCGTCTCCTCCCAAGATGGTGAGCCAGACTGTAAAGCGAGGGTCTGACACGTCCGCGAGGAGAGAATCTGATCGGCGACTTCAACGAACGCAACATCGCTGAGTTCCGGGCCAACCACGGCCGCGTGGGTGGTCAGTTCGAGGGAGCCCCGCTCCTGATCCTGCACAGCACCGGTGCGAAAAGCGGTGAGCCGCGGACCAACATCATGATGTATCTGGCCGACGACGACCGATACCTGATCTTCGCCTCCAAAGCGGGCGCCGACGACAACCCCGCCTGGTACTGGAACCTCAAGGCCCACCCCGACGTCCGCATCGAGGTCGGCGACGACGTCCTCGACGTGCGCGCCACCGAACTCGACCGCGAGGAGCGCGACCGGAAGTACGCCCTTCAGGCGCAGCGCTATCCGGGGTTCGCCGAGTACGAACAGAAGACGTCGCGGGTCATCCCGGTCATCGCGCTCACCCGCCGCTGACGGTCATAGGTGACACGCGATTGAGGCTGCGCTGACGGCGCGAATGTGCGAGTGCGCCGCGCCGTGGCTGCAGTCTCAACGTGAGGGGTCGGTCTCCTCCCGGCGCTTGCTGGCCCGCAGCGATCCCGGATGTGCCTTGGCCGACGGATCGCGCCGTGTCTTGATCAGGCTCGCGACCGTCACCACCGCCAGGATTACGACGATGATCACCAGGCTCAGGTAGGTGTTGATCTCCGGGATGCTGGGGTTGATGTCGACGTGACCCCAGTGCAGCACCAGCTTGACGCCGATGAACGCGAGGATGATCGACAGCCCCGTCGACAGGTACACCAGCCGGTCCAGCAAGCCCTTGACGAGGAAGAACAACGCCCGAAGCCCCAGCAGCGCAAAGGCATTGGCGGCGAACACGATGAACGGCTCGCTGGTGATGCCGAACACAGCAGGGATCGAGTCCAGCGCGAACAGCAGATCCACGCTGCCGATCGCGATCAGCACCGCCAGCAGCGGTGTCACCATCCGGCGGCCGTTCTGCCGGGTGAGCAGCTTGCCGCCGTCGTAGTCGTCGGTAATCGGCAGAAACTTGCGGGTCGCGCGCACCATCACGTTGTTCTCGACGTCGGGATCCTCGTCGCGGTGCCGGAACAGCTGAATTGCCGTGTAGATCAACAACAGTCCGAAGAGCAGGAACATGAACGAGAACATCGACAGCAGCGTCGCGCCGACCACGATGAAGATCGCACGCATGATCAGGGCGAGGATGATGCCGAACGTCAATACCTTGTGCTGGTGCTCTTCGGGGACGGCGAACGTCGCCATGATGATGACGAACACGAACAGGTTGTCGACGGACAAACTCTTCTCGACGATGTAGCCGGCGAAGTACTCGGTGCCGGCGTCGCCGCCGTAAGCCGTCGCGAACCACACCCCGAACGCGACGGCGACCAGGATGTAGAACATCGACCACGCGGTGGCCTCTTTGAAGCCGACCTTATGTGGGCGCAGCGCCGCCAGGAGAAGGTCCACCGCCAGCAGCGCGATGATGATGCCGATCGTCACACCCCACGTCACGGGGCTGATGTCGAGCATGTGTGCGTCCCACCTCCAGGTCTCGGTTGCCACCAAGTCTGCCAGGCGACTTTCAGGGAACCGCCTGTGTCGCGAGGTACAGGGCTATGACCAGCGCAAATGAGTGAATGCCGTGCACGTATCACCCATCGGGCACGTCGAGCGCCGTCGCGATCCGGCTGACCGCCTCGGCGTTCTTCTCGTCCGTACTGGCGATGTCCTGGGCGGTTGCGACGATCTCGCGACCGGTGTCTTGGAGACGTTGTACCGCGTTGAGCGCCTCCGCCCGCATGGCGTCGACGTAGGCGACGAGCGCCGGTCCCGTGGTGAAGCCACGGTTTCCGTCGCGCGCGGGAACCCCGGCGTCGTAGAGAGTGGCGATACGCGCACGCGCCTCCTCTGCCTTCTCATCGATCAAAGCACCGGAGCTCTTCACTTCGTCCGGACGGATGTGGATGTCGTCGGTCACGAGGTGCCTTCCGCCCGGTCGCCGCCGATGCACGCGTCGCGGGACATCGTCTGCGGCTTCTCGACGCTCGAATGCATGACGGCAGATGCCGCCAACAACGGCACGGTAACCACGAGAAAGGCCGCCGATGCCCACACCGTCGCCGTGCGGCCGAAACTGGTGCCCCCGAGCAGTGACAATGCGACGGTAACCACGGTGACGACCATGGCGATGACACCGCTTCCGAAGAGTCCTTCGGGCCAGGGCGCCTCAGCCAGGCACGCTTGCTGACCGATCTGCGCGTCGCGATAGGCCATCGTGCCGACGAAACCGGCGAGTGACCACACGGCGACCAGCCCCGCCAGGGCGCCGGCGGTCAACAGCGCCGTTCTCACAACGGGATTCACAGGGCGCCAAGCCTTACTGCTGCTCCGCACATCGGCAGCGAGCTGTCATCGAAGTCGAACGGGCTGCTGTGGGAGACAACGGCCAGCGCTAGCATCAATGCCGACACCACCACCAACAGAACCGGCGTGACGAGGCGACGACCTGCACTGCGCGACAACGCCACCGCCCCGATGCCGACCGTCAACGCCACGCCAAGGCCGCCCAGCGAGACCCATGTGAGAATCGGCTCGAAGGGCTCGAACCCCAGCGCGCGTTTGGTGCACGGCGCCACTCCGATGACCTGCATCCGGTACGAGTCGATCCGATCGAGCGCCGCAGTCGCCGCAGTGCCCACCAGCAGTGCGAGAAAGCCGAGCAGGCCGACACTCAACGGATCACGAAAGCGACTGGGAGACAACGGAGTTACCACGTCTGCTTCGGACGCACTACCGTCACCGTCTGCGCGCCTTCATCCTGTGCGACCATGGGGAGTCGGCCCGTCAGGGTGGAGTTCTCGGCACCGGCGGTGTGCTGTGTGTAGAGGACCTCGCCGTCCGGGAGCACCGCCGTCACCACCGCTGCGTGATGCGCTTCACCGTCGACATTTCCGCCTGGGCCGTCGGCGTAGTCGAAATACACGACATCGCCGGGGCGGGCGTTGGCGATACCCACTGATTCACCTCCGTTGTTCAAGAGGAAGCCCTGCTGACTGTCGGCGTTGTACCACGAACGGCTGTGAGTGAAGCCCTCCACTTCAGGCCAGTAATCTTTGTCCGGCATGTCCCACTCCCACTCGCCGGCAGCGCTTCGGCCCCAACCGTTCTCGTCCATCGTGGAGCTGCCCTTATAGGGGAGGCCGCCGGCATGCAACGCCTGCGAGACGAAGTGCGCGCAATTGTTGGGGAAGATGTCGGATCCGGTGTCGTCCCATTGATCTCGTGCGTACTGCAACGTCTCCATGGCGTTGTACCCCCGGTCTCTGGCTTCCAGCTCTGTCTTGACCGATGCGGGTAGCCCGGGCAGGTTGTAGAGATCGAGCGGCACAGCCTTCTTGAAGTCTTCCTGCATCTCCGGCGTCAAGCTGTTCCACCACGCGGTCTGCTGTTCGGGGGACAGGCCGTCGGGCAGCTGATTGCGCATCATCGACAACGCGTCGTGCACCGCGTCGGCCTGTAGTTCGAGGGCGCGGGCCGACGTCGTCGTGTCGGGATCCACTTTCAAGCCCTCGATCGCCGCGCGCCCTGCTTCGTCAGCTTGCGTTGCCGCCTCGACGGCATCATCGATCATGCGCTGCGCGTTGTCGCGGTGCCACTCCAGGAGTTCGACGTCATGACCGGTGGTATCGGAGGGCAGGCTGACACGCCCGTCGGCCGACACTTCCAAGCCCTTGCTCTCGGCGGCATACACGGCGTCGTTCACTTCCCGCTGCGCGACCAAGATCGCATCGTCCAGCGTGTCCATCGCTGACGCGGCACCGCTGTCGAGGACCCCCATTACGCGGAACTTGTCGGCCAGCTTCGTCAGCTCGCCCTTGGCGAGGTCGCCGACCGCGTCCGCCCAGTTGTCCTCGAGTGCCCGCACACCATTGGCGTGGATCTCATCGCAGGTGTCGTCGTGAAGAAGCGACGCGCTCCGCAGATCCACACCCGCCTCGTGCCATAGGTGCGGTTGGGCTGAGCGGAGATCGGCAAAGCTCACCACCTGGTTCCCCTGGTTGTCCACGACATGGCCAACCCAGCCTAGAACAGCCGCACCGGCCTTCTGCGCACTAATACCAATTGCGCACAATTTAATTGTTCACTACTATAGACCGCCTGCCTGTCGCCCACAGCGACGATCAGCTCCTCGACTCCGTGGACCAACCGAAAGGAAACGCATGAACGCGCTCTACACCGCCGAAGCCCTCGCCACCGGATAGGGCCGCGACGGGCACGGTGTCACCTCGGACGGCAAAGTCGATGTCGCACTGAGCATTCCGAAGGAAATGGGCGGATCCGGCGAAGGGACCAATCCCGAGCAGCTCTTCGCCGTCGGCTACGCCGCCTGCTTCCACTCCGCGCTGCGGCTCGTCGCCCGCCAGCAGAAGGCCGACGTCTCCGACTCCGCCGTCGGCGCCAAGGTCGTTCTCGGCTCCCTGGACAACGGGGCCTTCGGCCTCGCCGTCGAACTCGAGATCACCCTGCCCAACGTCGACCACGACACCGCGCTCCAGCTCGCCGAAGCCGCGCATCAGGTCTGCCCCTACTCCAACGCCACCCGCGGCAACATCGACGTGACACTCACCGTCACCGACGACTGACATCGCGTCTTTGCCTGGCCGAGCTACGAAGTGGCAGCCTGTTTCATTTCCTAAGCAACAAACCGCTCTTGGGCGTTAGCACAATTGGCGCAGGCTGAAACGCAGTTTGGTTCAGTCATTTCTCATTGTCATTCGAGGACGAATGGGCCGGGTTCTGCGCCTGCACGGGTTTATTATTCTTTGCTATGCGCACTGAGGGGGTGGGCGGCGACCTCGACGAGAGCAAATCGGAGACACCTGCTGCGCTGATTCGAACGTTGCTGAGCTTCGTCCGTCGACGGCTGGACCTCGATTACGCCTGGGTGGCCTCATTCCACGACGGCGTCTACGTCATCGACGAATTCGTCAGCAACCTCGACGAATGGAACCCCCTCCCCGATCGCGAACTCTCGGTATCGGAGTCGTATTGCGTCCGGGTCATCGACGGGCGCCTTCCCCCGGTCATTCCCGACACGTCGCTCAACCAGACCACTGCGGCACTGCCGATCACCAGTGAGGTCGGGGTCGGATCCTACGTCGGTGCCCCCATCAACGGCCCGGACGGAGCCCCGGCGGGGATGGCGGCCGTCATCGGCCGAAGCCCGAAACCGGGTCTCAACGACGACGATCTGCTGCTCGTCAAACAGGTCGCCGACTTGGTCAGCACGCTCATCACCCCGCCCACCGGCGGGCCGAACCGCAGCGCCGAGCAACGCGCAGCGATCCGCCGGGTGGTGGCCGAACAAGACTTCGAAGTGAACTTCCAGTCCGTCCACGACATCGCGACCGGCAAGGTGGTGGGTGTCGAAGCGCTGGCCCGGTTCTCCTGTGAGCCGTACCGGCCCGACGCCTTCTTCCAGCAGGCTGCCGCGCTGGGTTTGGGCATCGAACTGGAACATTCGATCGTGGCCCGCGTCGCGGCGAAGATGGTCCACCTTCCTGCTGAGGCGTTCGTCGCGATCAACGTCTCGCCGGCTGCCGCGCTGGTCGCCCCGTGGGACAGGCTCCTGGAAGGGGTGGACCGGTCGCGCATCGTCCTCGAAATCACCGAGCACAGCGCTGTGCCCGATTACGAAGCGCTCGACGACGTCATGGAGCAGTGCCGATCGCACGGCATGCGTGTCGCCGTCGACGACGTCGGCGCCGGCTTCGCATCGTTTTCTCACGTGCTCGAACTGGGGCCGGAGTTCGTCAAGATCGACCAGTCGATCACCCGCAACATCGACAACGACGACGCCCGCCGCAGGCTCGCACAGGCCATCGCCGAGTTCGCCGGCCAGATCGGCGCCACCGTCATCGCTGAAGGCGTGGAAACCCAGGGCGAACTCGACGCCGTCAGCGCCGCGGGAATCACCCTGGCGCAGGGCTATTTCCTCAGTCGTCCCAAACCGTTCCAGCACGGATTCCCGCCCGCCGAGGTCGTTGCCGCGCCGTCTGATCCGCTGCAACCCGCGACGGTGGATCTCTTGGGGGAGCGCCGATTCGAGCTCGCCCTGTCGCACTCGCCGATCGGCATGTGCGTCGTCGGCCTGGACGGCACTTTCCTGCGCACCAACCGCGCGTTGCGGACCATGCTCGGATATAGCCGAAAAGCACTGGAAAAGTTGACATTTCAGGACCTCACCCACCCCGACGATCTCGATCTGGACCTCGCGCTGGTCAACGAGTGTCTCGCCGGGCGGCGACGGTCATACCGCATGGACAAGCGTTACATCGCCGCCGACGGCCACGTCGTCTGGGGCGCTCTCACCGTGGTGCTCGTGCACGCTCCACGGGACCGGCCCCAGTGCTTCGTCTCTCAGATCGTGGACGTCACCGCGGAGCGCGCCCGCGAGGCCGACCTGGCCCGCCAGGCGAATACCGACCAACTCACCTCCATCGCCAACAGGTCAGCCGCGTGGCAGCACCTGGAGCAACTCGACGCCGCCGGCGAGGGTTACGGCGTCCTGTTCTGCGACATCGAGCGTTTCAAGGCCGTCAACGACCGCAGTGGCCACCATGCCGGTGACCGCCTGCTGGTCGCGGTGGCCGGCCGCCTGTTGGCCGCGGTGGGGGAGGACGACCTGGTGGCCCGCTGGGGAGGTGACGAATTCCTGGTTGTCACAAGCTCTTTCGAGGAACACGGGCTGGCGGTGCTGGCCCGCCGGATCAACGACGAACTGGACAGCGTGCCGATCACGTTGCCCGACGGGACCGTGGTCCCCGTGGTGCTCACCATCGGCTCCGCGTCGAACCGACCCGGCGACGGCCGCTCCATCGACTCCGTGCTCGACCGTGCCGACCAGGACATGTACGACCAGCGGCGGCGGCAGGGCCGCTCCGTCAAGCGGCGACCGGGCCGCCTCCCTCGACGCGCGTGAGTCAGCTCCGGGCGCGGGGGACCAGGCGCTCGAGTTGGGTGACGTGCCCCGGCTGCAGCTGATCCAGGGACGCGACGCCGAGCAGCCGCATGGTGCGCGTGATCTGTTCGGTGAGGATCGTGATAGCCCGGTCCACACCAGCCTCCCCGCCGGCCATCAGGCCGTACAGGTACGCGCGGCCGACGAGGGTGAAGCGGGCGCCGAGCGCGATCGACGCGACGATGTCGGCGCCCGACATGATGCCGGTGTCGAGGATCACCTCCGTGCGATCCCCGACGGCTTTGACGACATCGGGCAGCAGGTGGAACGGGATCGGGGCCCGATCCAGTTGGCGGCCACCATGGTTGGACAGGATCATGCCGTCCACACCGAGGTCGGTCACCGCGACGGCATCCTCGACGGTCTGAATGCCCTTGACGACCAGCTTGCCCGGCCACTGCGACTTGATCCACGCCAGATCGTCGAACGTCACCGTCGGGTCGAACATCGTGTCCAACAGCTCGGCCACGGTGCCCGACCACCGGTCCAGCGACGCGAACGCCAGCGGCTCGGTGGTCAGGAAGTCGATCCACCACTTTGGACGCGGAATTGCGTTGAGGACCGTCTTCGCGGTCAGCGCGGGCGGAATGGACATGCCGTTGCGCTTGTCCCGCAACCGCGCCCCGGCGACCGGCACGTCGACCGTCACCAGCATCGTGTCGAAGCCCGCGGCCGCTGCCCGCTCCACGAGCGCCATCGACCTGTCCCGGTCCTTCCACATGTACAACTGAAACCAGTTGCGGCCGTGCGGATTGGCGGCTTTGACGTCCTCGATGGACGCGGTGCCCATGGTTGACAGCGAGAACGGGATCCCGGCCCGCGCGGCGGCGTGAGCGCCGGCATACTCACCCTCGGTCTGCATCATCCGGGTGAACCCGGTGGGCGCGATACCGAACGGCAACTCCGACCGGCCGCCCAGGATGGTGCAGCTGGTGTCGACCTTGGACACGTCGCGCAGGATCGCCGGGTGGAACTCGATGTCCTGGAACGCCTGCCGGGCCCGCGCCAGCGACAGTTCCGCCTCGGCCGAGCCGTCGGTGTAGTCGAACGCGGCCTTCGGGGTACGCCGCTTGGCGATCGTACGCAGATCCTCGATCGTCAGCGCGCGCTCCAGTCTGCGCGTCCGAGCGTTGAACTCGGGCTTCTTGAACTGCATCAGCGGCGCGAGGTCCTTGACGCGGGGGACGCGACGTTTCATCAGCCCATGCTTCCAGACCGCTCGCGATCAATCCACGGGCGTAGCGTGCTCGGCATGAGCGACGGACGCAGGCGCCGCAAGGCCAAGCAGGAGCGGCGCGATGCGCGGCGGTCCAGGCCTCGCGAAGCCGAGGAGGCCCCGCTGGTCGACGAGGTGCGGGCCGCCCTGGCGACGGGGCAACCCATCGATCTGCTCGGCCTGGTCAGCACGCTGATCGAAGCCACCAAGCCTGCGCCGCTGACGTTCGTGGCCGACGGATCGGAGCGGGAGTCGGTCGACCTGGGCACGATGATCGGCAGCTTCGCCGGCCACCCGATTCCGGAGACGACCGCGCTGCTGGCCGTGCTCGCCGAGTTTCTCGACGACGAACGGTGCCGGCGCGAGGTCGCGGCCCGTCGTGACGCATTGCCGCAGTGGATCGAAGAGCTCGGCAGCGTCGATGTCTACCGCGCGGTGCGGATGACGGACGGCGACGGCGAGGGCGACGAGATCATCCTCGGCGTTCGGTTGGCGGGCGCCGGTGAGCTGACGTGCTGTGTACTGATCGACCACACCAAGGGGTCCGAGGTGAAGGACGCGTTCTTCGTGCCGAACACCATCGACAACGTCGTGTCCGTTGCCGAGCAACAGAACACCGATGCTGACATCAGCTTCGGGGACATGCCGCTGGCCGATGCCCGGGCCATGATCGAGCACGGCATCGCGCAGAACGTCTTTCCGGCTGAGTCGGATTCGTGGCCGGCGAGCAGGCCCCTCGTGCAGTGGGTCGCCCGACAACTTCCCTAGGCGACGGCGGATCAGCGGGCCAGCACTGCCCGCAGGTCGGCGGCGATCTCGCGCGAATCTGCCGACACGAGCCCGCCGTCGCGGACCACCCAGCGGCCGTTCACCATCACGTCGCGCGGGCGCCTACCCGGCGCGGTCCACAAGAGGCCGTCGAGGGCATCCGGCGCTCCGGCGTCGAACACGTCCGAGCAGTCCCAGACGCACAGGTCCGCCGCGGCACCGACCCGAAGGTGTCCCAGCTCGGCCCGCCCCAACCCGAACGCGGAACCCTCGGTGGCAATCGCAAGAAACTCTCGCGCCGACATCGGCTCACCGATCAGGCCCGACACCTGCATCGCGAGCCGAGCATCCGCGAGCAGATGCCCGCCGTCGTTGCTCCCGCCGCCGCTCGTGCCCAAACCCACACGGACACCGGACTTCTGCAGTGCGGCCACGCGCGCCACGCCCCACCCCATCGGCACGTCGCAGCCGGGAGCGTGGGTCACCGTCGCGCCGGACCCTGCGACGAGCTCGATCTCTTCCTCGGTGACGTCGCACAGGTGGGCGAGAGTCACGTCCGCGTCGAGCCACCCCCATGCGTCGAGAAGCGCCAGCGGCCTGTTGCCGTATCGGTCGACCGCGATCTCGACGTCGACCTGCTCGTTGGCCTGCGTTCTGCGGCGAAGCCCGAACCGCGCCGCGACGTCGGCGAGCGCTGCGAACATATCCGGCCCGTCGGAGTGGACGCCGGCAGGGCCGACGGCCAGCTGGACCATGCCGTCGGCCGAGACGCCGTCCCGTGCGTCCGGCAGATGCGCGGCGTGGATGTCCTCCACCGACTTCACCGCCACGTCAGGATCATTGCCTGCGGACCCGCGCACGAAGACGAGCCGCGCTCCCAGCCGGCGCGCCGCGCCAACGGTGGCTCCGGCCAGAGCAATCGGATCCTGGTCGGGCGGCCACGTCAAATGATGATCGGCCACCGTCGTCACGCCACACAACAGCGACTCGGCCAGACCGACCGCGGCGGCCGCCTCGGCCAACACCGCATCGACCCGCATGTCCTTGTAGCGCTGCGCCATTCGCGCAAGCCAGTCCTTCATCGGCAGGAACCGGGTGTCGGCCGTGGACCGAAATGCGCTCTGCAGCAGGTGATGGTGCGCGTTCACGAGGCCGGGCGTCACGACGCAGCCGGAGACGTCGACGACCTCGGCGTCAGGGGGTGCCGTCGAGGCGATGCGGCCGCCCACGACGACGACGGTGTCGCTCGCCGTGTCGGCATCGACCATGACCGTCTCGGCGCCCGAGAGGACGGTCGCGGTCACAGCTCGAGAACCAGCCGTCCGCTCGTGCACCGGGAGACACAGATCATCATCGACTCGTTCTCCGAGCGCTCCTCGGGGGACAGGATCGCATCGCGATGGTCCACTTCACCGCTGACGACGCCCGTCTCGCAGGTCCCACACATCCCTTCGCGGCACGACGCAGGAGCCACGACGCCACGTGCGTCGAGGACATCGAGGATGGTGCGATCGTCGGGAACGGTCACCGTCAGACCCGAGAAGGCCAGTGACAGTTCGAACTCCAGGTTCGGCACGTCGGACTGCACAGCGGCGGTGAAGCGCTCGGTGAACGAGTCGACGGCGGCCTGCGGTGCGCACGCGTCGGCGACAGCGTCGAGCATCGTCGGCGGCCCGCAGGCGTAGACCGCCGTGCCCCGCGGTAGATCCGAGAGTTCGTCGGCGAGGTTGAGCCGTCCCGACCGGCGTGACTCGTGGACCGTCACGTGATCGGGGTGCGCCCCAGTGAGCTCGGCGCCGTACGCCATCTCCTCGCGCGTCCGCCCGACGTAGATGAGCCGCCACGGCCGGCCCGCCCGCTCGGCCTCGCCGATGAGGGAAACGATCGGCGTGATGCCGATGCCACCGGCGACGAACACGTAGGCGAGGGCACGGGTCAGTGCAAAGTGATTGCGCGGTGCGCTGATTGACGTCTCGTCGCCGACGGCAAGGTCGGCGTGGGCCGACACCGAGCCACCGCGGCTGTCGGTGCGGCGCTCGACGGCGATCCGGTAGGTGCCGGCATCGGCGGGGCAGAGCGAATACTGGCGGACCGGACCTGCCGGCGTCGTCAGGTCGATGTGCGATCCCGGCGACCACGACGGCAGCGATTCGCCGGTGGCGGAGGCCAGGACGAACTCGTCGATGCGGTCGGCGACTGTGCGCCGCCCCACGATGTGAACGCGAATCGGCTGGGATGCCAATGACATCGGAGATCTCCTCGTACGGGCGATGTTGATCTCCGCCGGGCCCCAGCCACGGGAACCGCCTCTAGTGGCCCGCCTGGACCACGATCACCTTCGCGATGTCGGGCCCGACCAGTCTCCACCGGTGAGGAATGCCGCCAGCGTAATAAAGGCTGTCGCCGGTCCGCAATTCGACGAAACTGCCGTCGCCGAGGTCGACTTCAATGTCACCCGTCACGACGTACACCCATTCGTCCTGCGGATGCTGGAAGTAGCCGGCGTACTCACGCCTGCTCAGCACCTGCTCCTGCGGGAAGAACGCGGCCTCGCCGCCGACGAGCAGACGCGCGTAGCCGATCGTGTCGCCCTCCTGGGGAAGGGTGACGCCCTCGTCGGAACGGACCAGATGCGCGCCGTCGGGAACGGCGGCCGGTGCGCTCCTCGCGCCGCTGGGGTTGGCCGCGAGCATCAGGCTGACCTGCGTGGTTTCCAGTGCGCGGGCGATGCGTTCCAACGTCGTCATGCTCGGCCGCGCATAGCCGCGCTCGAGTTGCGAAAGGAATGGATGTGAAATTTCAGCCTGGGCAGCAAGATTCGCCAACGTCAGGCCGTGCTGCTTGCGGCGCCGCCGGATCTCGGCGCCCAGCGACACCTGCGCCACGTCGGGCTGATCGAGTGCCATGTCTGCCCTCCGCCGATGGTTACACGCACGCAGCCTCAATTAACCGAACTGCAACAGACTCCGCGTTTGATGAATGTTGACGTGGTCAACAGACTACTCGAAGCAACACTCTGCCGATCCCAGCCACGGCGGACCAAAGCCAGGCGCAACGATGCGCAATCACACGCAATCGCTACGGAGTACACGCATGCAGGCACCACCTGCGCGAGGTATCACGGGCTCACTGTCCGACGGGTCCGTCGTGGACATCGACCTGTCCGCCGACGCCGACGGCATCACGCGGGTGGACGGCATCCGACCGCACGAACAGCGGCAGATCGGCGCCGACTGGCTCGATCTGCGCGACTTCGTGCTGACCGCCGCGGCCGCCGAGCCGCACGCCCATCTCGACAAGGCGCTGTCGTACTCGGAGCTCAAGCCGCCCATCGGCGATCTGCACGACGCGATCACCGCCTGGCGCGCCGGCAGTGTCCAGCTCGACGAGCACTCCTTCCTGCGGCGTGCCCTCGCGACGACGGAGTCCATGCTGCGCAACGGGATCACCGCCATCGCCACACACGTCGACGTGCTGGGTGACGACGATCCGCTGCGGGCCGTCCGCGCACTCGCCGAGGTCCGTCACGGCCTGCGCGGACTCGTCGACCTCCAGCTCGTCGTGCTTGCGACCCCCGCCACACCCGGTGCGCTGATCGAAGCGGCACTCGACGCCGGAGCGGATCTCGTAGGGGGAGCGCCACACATCGCCGACGACCCGGTTGCCGAGGTGACGAAGCTTCTCGACATCGCCGAAAAGCACGGTGTCGGAGCCGATCTGCATATCGACGAGTTCCTCGACGGCGACCACCTGACGATCGAGGCCTACGCCGACCGCGTCGCCGACTGGCCCGCCGGGCGCATCCGCCGCGCCGGACACTGCAGCCGGTTGTCCACACTGCCACCCGAGGACCTCCACCGCGTCGCCGGCGCACTCGCCCGCGCGTCCGTCTCGGTCATCGCGTTACCCATCACCAACCTGTACCTGCAGGGGCGTCACGGCCCGTCCGCGGGGCGACGGGGCATCACGACCATCGACGTGCTGCGCGACGCCGGCGTTCTGGTGGCAGCCGGCGCCGACAACGTCCGCGACCCGTTCAACCCCGTCGGCCGCACCGATCCGCTGGAGACCGCGTCGCTGCTCGTCACTGCCGCCCACCAAACACCCTCAGCGGCAATGCAGCTCGTCACCGATGCAGCGCGGACCGCGATCGGCCTCGAACCCGCAGGTCCCCAGGTCGGTGCCCGCGCCGACTTCCTCGCCGTCCGCGGCGACGACCTCGTCGAGACGATCGCCACCGCCCCGTCAGACCGCGTCGTGATCGTCAACGGAACACCTGTCGCCCGCACCGAGACCACCAGCTGGACCGCCGTCCCGACCCTCTGCTCCGTGGAGAACTGATGACCTCACCAGAAACCACATCCACCGCCACGCTCGGGCGCCAGCTCGTCGGGTTCGAGCACACCGAGCTGACCTACCCCGACGGCACCCACGCCCTTAACGACGTGAACCTCACTGTCCGCGAAGGCGAATTCGTCAGCGTCGTCGGCCCTTCCGGATGCGGAAAGTCCACATTGCTGCGGCTGGCGTCCGGGCTGGAGTCCATCACCGGCGGCTACATGCAGTGCGGTGCGGACCGGATCGGGTATGTGTTCCAGGACGCCACGCTTCTGCCGTGGCGCTCCGTCAAGGACAACGTGGAACTGCTCGGTGAACTCGACGGCGTCCCGCCCGCCGACCGCAAGCAGCGCGCCGCGGCTGCGCTGTCCACCGTCGGCCTCGACGGATTCGAAGACCACCTGCCGCACATGCTCTCCGGCGGCATGCGGATGCGGGTGTCGCTCGCGCGGTCACTGACGCTGGATCCCGACCTGTTCCTGTTCGACGAGCCGTTCGCCGCACTCGACGAGATCACCCGCGAACGCCTCGGCGTCGAGCTCAACGAACTGTTCGCCGTCAAAGCCTTTGCCGGACTGTTCATCACCCACTCCGTCTCCGAAGCCGCGTTCCTGTCCTCTCGGGTCCTGGTGATGTCGGGGCGGCCCGGCACGATCGTCGACGAAATCGACGTGCCGTTCCCGTATCCGCGCAAGCCCGACCTGCGCTTCGAGCCGGAGTTCGGCGAGATCGCCGCCCGGATCTCGCGGGCACTGAAGGAGGCACACTCATGACCACGACCGAGACGGAAGTCCGGGCGGAACCCGATGTCACGGGGACATCGCGGCCCAAGCCCCGCAAGGGTTCTCGCAAGATCATCGCCGTAATTGCACCGCTGACGGTGCTCGGGCTCGTCCTGGGGCTCTGGTACGTCGTGAGTTACGCATTCCTCGACCCCGGCCGCCGTTTCCTGATGCCGCCCCCGCACCAGATCATCACCGACGGCATCTTCGGCGACGCCGCACCCGACATGTGGGAAGGGCTGGGCAAGACCGCGACCGTGGCGCTCACCGGCCTGGCGCTGGCCGCCGTCATCGGCATCATCTGGGCGGTCCTGATGTCCCAGTCCGACACGATGGAGAACGCGCTGTTCCCGTACGCGGTGGTGCTGCAGTGCATCCCGATCCTGGCGCTCGTTCCGCTGGTCGGCTTCTGGTTCGGGTTCGGCTTCACCGCACGGGTTTTCGTCTGCGTGCTGATCTCGCTGTTCCCGATCGTGTCGAACACGTTGTTCGGCCTGCGATCCGTCGACCGGCAGATGCGGGATCTCTTCGCGCTGCACCGCCCCAGCCGCCTCACTGTCCTGCGCAAGCTTGAGTTCCCCGCCGCGATGCCCGCCATCTTCGCGGGCCTGCGTATCTCGGCCGGGCTGTCGGTGGTCGGCGCAATCGTCGGCGACTTCTTCTTCAAGCAAGGCGATCCCGGCATCGGCATCCTGATCGACAACTACCGATCGCGGCTGCAGGCACCGGAACTGTTCGCCTCGATCATCCTCGCGTCGCTGCTCGGCGTCGCCGTCTTCTGGTTCTTCGGCTGGCTCGGCAAGCGCGTCGTCGGCCGCTGGTACCACCCCTAGATCAAGGAGTAAACATGCATCGCCTCGTCACGAGCGCCGCGCTCGCCGCCGCCGCCATCACGTTCGTCGCCGCCTGCGGGTCCGACGAAAGTACCGAAGCCTCCGGCTATTCCGGTGGGATCGGACCCGTCAACCTCAAAGAGGTCTGCCCGGCGAAGGTCGTCGTACAGACCGACTGGAACCCCGAGGCCGAACACGGACACCTCTACCAGCTGCTCGGCCCCGACGCCCAGATCAACGCCGAGAACAAGCGCGTCGTCGGCCCGCTGTTCGACCGCGGCCAGTACACCGGCGTCGACATCGAGATCCGTGCAGGCGGACCGGCGATCGGCTTCCAGTCGGTCACCTCGCAGATGTACGCCGATCCTGAAATCCTGCTCGGCTACGTCGACACCGACCAGGGCATCCAGAACTCCGAGTCGAATCCGACGACGGCCGTCATGGCCCCGCTCGACATCAGTCCGCAGATGATCATGTGGGACCCTGCCACTTATCCGCAGGCACAGGCCATCGCCGACCTGAAACCGCCCAACGCGCGTGTCCTCTATTTCGACGGCGCCACCTACATGAGCTACCTGACCGGAGCCGGCATCCTGTCCCCGGACCAGACCGACGGCAGCTACGACGGGTCGCCGGCCAACTTCGTCGCCGACGCCGGAAAGGCGGCCCAGCAGGGCTATGCAAGCTCCGAACCGCAGGTGTACCAGGAAGAGGTCGAGGGCTGGAAGAAGCCCATCAAGTACCAACTCGTGCACGACGTCGGCTATCCGATCTACAAGTCGGCGATGGCCGTGCGATCCGCCGATCTCGAGTCGAACGCCGCGTGCCTGGAGAAGCTCGTCCCGGTGCTGCAGCGCGGCGCCGTCGACTACATGGCCTCGCCGCAGGCCGCCAACGACGTCATCCTCGACGCCGTCGAGCAATACAACACCGGTTGGGTGTACTCGCAGCGCAACGCCGACTACGCCAAGCAGGCCATGTTGGACCTGAAGCTGGTCGGCAACGGTCCCGACGGCACCATCGGCGATTTCGACACCGCCCGCATCCAGGGCGTCATCGACATCACCGCGCCGATCTTCGTCGAGCAGGGCACCGCGCCCGCCGACGGTCTGGCGCCGGAGGCGGTGGCCACCAATCGATTCATCGATCCGTCGGTGAGCCTGCCGTGACAGCCCCCGTCATCGCGGTCGACACCGACGACGGACGGCCCGAGTTCGGCACCGGCGACGTCGATGCGCTCGCCGACGATCTGATCGCGATCCTCGGTCCCCGCGGCGTCAGCCTCCTGCCGCGGGCGCTGCAGCGGGCCGGGCGCGACGGGTCGGGGATGAGCCCGATCCTGTCCGCACAGGACCTCGGGACACCGGACCTGGTGTGCTACCCGCGGACCGCGGATGTGGTCCCCGCCATCGTGCGCGCCGCGGTCGCGCGCGGGGTGCCCATCACGACGCGGGGCAAGGGCACCGGAAACTACGGCCAGGTGATCCCGCGGTTCGGCGGACTCGTGCTCGACATGACGTCGCTGACCGAAATCCATTCCGTCACCGACCGTTCCATCACCGCGCAGGCCGGGGCCCGGATGATCAACCTGGAACAGACCGCGTGGAACCGCGGCAGCCAGCTGTGGATGTACCCGTCGACGGTGCAGTCCACGCTCGGCGGGTTCCTCAGCGGCGGCTCGGCGGGAACCGGCACCATCGTTCACGGCCGCAACCACGAAGGCTTCGTCGACGCGCTCGACATCGTCTACGGCACCGACGACGCCGAAGTCGTCCACCTCGAAGGGGACGAGGCGCAACCGTTCGTCCACACCTACGGCGTCGCCGGGATCATCGTCAGCGCGGCGGTCCGGGTGGAACCACTGCAGGAATGGCGCTGCCTCTACGCGAGTTTCGGCTCACATCGGGAAGCGTTCGACGCGGCGATGCTCGTCGCGGAACTGGACCCCAAGCCGCGCCTGCTGTCCGCCGACGGACCGACGATCGTCGACGCGCTGCCCGACGATCCGGCGCTCGTCACCGGCCGCGCCAGCGTGCGGGGCATTCTCGACGCGCGCGTCGTCGATGCGGCCTGCGATGTGGTGGTCAGCGGTGGCGGACGGGTCGAAGCGGTGCGTGAGGGGATCGCCGAAACCGTCAAACTGTCGACACTGTCGTATAACCATCCGACGTGGTGGCTACAGAAAGCGCAGCCGGACACATGGTTTCACATGGAGGTCCGGGGCAACGCGCTGGTGACGCGGCTCGAGGAGGTCGAGAAGGTCTATGAGGGCGGCATGCTGCACCTCGAGGTCGGCCACGAGATGATGTTCGGGATGCTCAACGGCATCTACCGCAGCCCGCAGCAGGTCATCGACGGCGTCGCCGCTCTGGAGGAACTCGGCGTGGGCGTGCACTCCCCGCACCAGTGGTACGTCGACCTCGACGCCGACCGCGTGCGCGCACTGGCTGCCACCACGGACCCGAAAGGACTGCTGAACCCGGGGAGGTGGATGTGACCTCCGCTGTCCAGAACAGGCGCTACGCCGAGCTCACCACCGAACAGGTCGCCACCCTGCTGTCGCGGGACTCGGTGCTGGTGCTGCCGACCGGCGCGATCGAACCACACGGGCCGCATCTACCCCTGGCCACCGATCTCATTGTGGCCGAAGCGGTATCGAAGGCTGTCGTGGAGCGAGGCGCTGCGGCGGGACACGACGTCTGGCTGCTGCCCGCCCTCGGCTATACGAAGTCCGACGAGCATGCGCAGTTGCCGGGGACGATCTGGCTGCGCGCCGCCACGCTGTTCGAGACCCTGGTCGACATCGGCGCCGCGATCGCGCAGACGCCGGTCCGTCGCCTGCTGTTCCTCAACGCCCACGGCGGCAACACCGCGCTGATCGAGGTGGCCGCGCGAGAACTGCGCCGTCGGTTCGACCTCCAGACATTCTTCGCCTCAGGTCCCGCCCAACCCGGGCCCACCGAGCGTGGGCTCGGCATCCACGCGGGCTGGGCGGAGACGTCGATGATGCTGCACCTACGCCCCGACCTCGTGCACATGGAACTCGCCGAGCCGTCAGTGGCCGACGCCGTCGCCGACGCCGAGCACGTCGGATTCACCAAGACCGTCAAGTTCGGTTGGCTCTCCACTGATTTCGCCGAGTCAGGAGTGATCGGCGACCCCACCGGGGCGTCTGCCGACATCGGCGAGAAGCTGTTCGACGAGCGGGTGGCGGCGCTGGTCGCATCTCTGGGGGAGATCGCGTCCTTCGATCCGGGCCGGGTCCGGCCGTGATCACCAGCAGTGTCGAATTCGGAAGCGATTGCGCTGTCGAGGAATACCTGTCTATCGACCCGCTTCACCTTCTGCGGCGCTGGCTCCCGTCTCCCGACAGCCCGCCCGCACTGATGGCACTCGCCACGATCGGTAACGACGGCTACCCGCGGGTGCGGCACGTGCTGCTCAGCGAGGCCGACGACAGTGCCGTGTATTTCCACACCGACAGCAGGTCCGCCAAAGTCGCCGAACTGGCCGCGCGACCGCGCGCCGCGGTCACCCTCGCATGGCCGGCGCTGGGCCGTCAGATCGCCGCGCACGGCGATGTCCACGGCGTGCCCGACGACGCACTGCGGCAGACCTACGCGCAACGGACCCGCTATCTGCAACTGCTGGCATGGCTCAACGATGCGCAGGCGGCAGCGCTGTCCGCCGATGAACGCCGTCGCCGGTGGGCTGAATTCGACTCTGCTCATCCAGTTTTGGAGCCGCCGATGACGTGGACCGGGTTCGCCGTCAAACTGCGTGAGATCACGTTCTGGCGCGGCGACCCCGACGGCCCGTCGCAGCGCACCCGCTTCCGTCGCGCCGGCGAGTCGTGGACCGCGGAAGTACTTCCTGGATGAGCACCTTTCACAATGCCGTGATCCTTCCCGTCGCCGGGGAGAAGCCGTGGTTTCTCGGCTGGCTGTCGGTCGACGAGCGCGGGCGCATCTCCGGGATCGGGCAAGGTTCGCCACCCGCCGATGCCCCGCAGCCGCACCACGACCTGCGCGGCTGCTTCCTCGCCCCGGGCTTCGTCTCGGCGCACAGCCACATCTATACCGGAGGAATGCGCGGGGTCGCGGCCAGCAGCCCCCTCTACGAATGGGTTTCGCTCAACGGCGAGATGTTGCTCGGCTCCGACGCCGAGGATCTGTACTGGATGACGCTCGCCGGCGGGCTCGACCATCTCGCCGCCGGAATCACCTCGGTGTACAACTTCACCCAGTCCCGCGTCATCTCGATCTTCGACTACGACAAGTCGGTCCTCAAAGCCGCCCGCATCCACCCGTCGGAGTTCGTCACCCGCCAGGTCGACGGCCTGGCCGACGCCGGCATCCGATTCGTCACCAGCGTGCGGCTCGACGACGAGCAGGTCGGTGAAGACGACGCTTTCGCTGCGTTCGACACCGCGATGCGCCACCTCGACACCGTCGCGCCCGACCTCAACCTCGGCGGGTCGGTCTACGGAGCCGTGCAGTGGTCGTCGTCCCCGGCCACCGCCGAGCGCGAGCGGATGCTGATGGACCGCTACGGGATCACCAACCAGGCGCACTTCGTCGAGACCGCCGAACAGATCGAGATCCAGCAGTCGAAGTTCGGATGGTATGACGCCGCAGGAGTACTGGGTCCGGAATTCGCGTTCGGCCACTTCGTGCACCCGACCGAGGAGATGGTGTCGCGGGTGCGTGAGACCGGCACATCGGTGGTGTGGCAGCCGATGTCCAACGGGCGGCTGGGGTCTGGCTTCTGCGATGTACCGCGGCTGCTGCGTGACGCCGTCACCGTCGGCATGGGCGTCGACGATCAGTCCTGCACCGACATCTCCGACCCGTTCGAGAACATGCGGATGGGGTTGTTCTCCCAGCGGGCGCTACACAGCGATGCCGCCATCCTGACGCCGGCTGACGTCCTCACGGCGCACACCCTCGGCTCCGCGGCAGCGATCGGGGTGGCCGATCGCGTCGGCTCGCTCGAGGTCGGCAAGTTCGCCGACTTCCTCGTCGTCGACCCATCGTCACCCCACACCGGACCGATCTGGGATCCGGTGGCCACCTACGTGCTGGCCTGCGGACTGCGGAATCTCACCCAGGTCGTGGTGGGCGGGGAACTGGTGTGGACCGCCGGCGAACCGAACCCGTTGAGCGTCAAAGCCAATCATGAGCTCACCGAGCGGATGGTCGCCTCAGCCGCGCACTCCGGGATCCGTCCGGCCGTCTAAGCCGCGCTTGTCGCAGCGCTCAGTACACATCGCGCACGTACCGCTTCTCCCGCTTCAACGAGTTCACGTACTCCGTCGCGGCGTCCACACCCAAGCCGCCGTGCTCGGCGACGACTTCGTGCAATGCCTTGTCGACGTCCTTGGCCATCCGCGTCGCGTCGCCGCACACGTAGAAGTGCCCGCCCTCTTCCAGCCAGGAGAACAGCTCTCGGCCGTGTTCGCGCATGCGGTGCTGGACATAGACCTTCTCGGCCTGATCGCGGGAGAACGCCAAGTCCAGCCGCGTCAGCAGTCCCGATTCCTGCCAGCCCAAAAGCTCATCGGCATAGGCGAAATCGTGCTCACGATGCTGATCTCCGAAGAACAACCAGTTGCGTCCGCCGGCGTCGCGCTTCGCGCGCTCCTGCAGGAAGGCCCGGAAGGGGGCGACGCCGGTGCCGGGACCGACCATGATCATCGGCGTGCCGTCATCGGCAGGCACCCGGAACGACTTGTTCGGCTGCAGGAAGATCTTGGCCGTGCCACCGCGATCGGCGAGGAACGTCGAGCACACGCCGCCGCGGATCCGGCCGTCCTTCTGGTAGCGCACGCTGGCCACCGTCAGATGAATCCGGTCGGGATGTGCGAGCGGACTCGACGAGATCGAATACGCCCGGTGCGCCAACGGTTTCAGCAGCCCGACGAACTCCTCGAGGCTCAAGGCGTCGCCCGCGATGCGCAGCACGTCGAGAATGTCCTTGCCGTAGAGCCAGCGATCCAGCGTGTCCTTCACGCCGCCGCGCAGCACGTGCGACAGTTCCTCGTTGTCGGCGCGGCTCTCGACTTCGCCGAGGAGGTTCCGCGACGGCGCGCTGATCTCGTAACGATGCCCGAGCAGTTCACCCAGCGGTTCACCGTCGACGAGCGTGTCCGCCGACACCCGGAAGTGTTCGGCGATCGCCTCGACGAGCTCCGGGTTGTTCTCCGGGATGACAGCCAGCGCGTCGCCGGCGTCGTACTCGATTCCGCTGTCGGCCAACGCGAACTCGTAGTGCCGGATCTCCTTGTCCGAGCCGTCGCCGGACAGCAGCCGGTTGACCGCCAGTTCGGCGACGAACGGGTTCTTGCGGGTCCACCCCGACCGTGCGACCGCGCTCGGCGGCGGAGTGCTCGGGGTGCCGGTGGCGCCCGAGGTGGGAACCAGCGCCGTCAGTGCGCCCTGGATCCATTCGGCGGCCTGGGACTCGTAGTCGACGTCGCAGTCGACGCGGCTGGTCACCCGTGATGCGCCGAGCTGTTCGAGCCTGGTGTCGAACAGCTTGCCTGCCTGACAGAACCCGTCGTAGCTGGTGTCACCGAGCGCGAGCACGCCGTAGGACACGCCTTCCAGGCGCGGCGCCACTGACGAGGACAAAGCCTCCCAGAACAATTCGGCGTTGTCGGGCATCTCGCCCTCACCGTAGGTGGAGGTGATGATCAGCACGAACTTCAGCCCCGCGAACTCGTCGAGCTCGATCTCGTCCAGCCCGCTCACCGTCACGTCGAAACCCTGAAGCTTGGCCGCCGCGGCCGCATCGTTGGCGACACCCTCGGCGTTGCCGGTCTGCGTGCCGTACAGCACGCGCAGTGGCGGGCGCGGCGCCGACTGGTCGGACGTCGGCGGCGGCGGTGGCGCCATGTTCATCGCCAGCCGCGAGTGCAGCCCGGCGAGGAACCCCGAGAGCCAGGCGCGCTGGTCCTCGTTGAACGGCGCGTCCTGGGGGATATAGGCGATTTTCACGGCGTGGTCTCCAAACTGGCGAGCGACGCGACGACATCCGGAACCGATTGCGCAGCAAAAAGTTCCTCGAACGAGGGCAGCCGGCCGATGCGTTCGACGTTCTTCGAGTCCTGGTACAGGATCCAGCCGTACGTGCCTGGACTGTCCATCGACAAGACGTTGCGCTGGGACAAGGCGTCCTTGTAGTCGCTGATGCGTTTGTTGGCGATGAACACCGCGAGAACCTCGTCGGTGAACCCGTCGATGGCCTCGCGGGCATAGCGCTGCAACTTCTGGATCAGGAAGAAGTCCTCGGTCAGCACGAGGTTGCGCACCGTCTTGCCGACGCGGGGATCCTGGACGTCGGTGATCTTCAGCCGCGAAAGTGCCAACTGCTGAGCCATGTTCAGCACCGTGTAGGTATTCAACAGCGCGAACATCTCGTCGGTGTCGGTGTCCCCGTAGCCGGGCACCGCGCCGCCGAGGACGGTCGTGTTGTCACGGTAGGACCGCTTGAACTTGTGGACCTGGAATCCGGCCAGCGCCGAGGCGAGCTCGTCGAGCAGTTCCTTGCGGGTCTTGGCCGCCAGGATCGCATCGGCGTCCTGGTACTGCAGCAGCGCCCGAGGCATCACGTACAGGACATGCCGGCGCGTGACATCCCAATCCTGCAGTAGTGCCCGGGCTTTCGCGGAGCCGGTGGCCTCGGCGTGCCATTCCAGCAGCGTGCGGGCCGCGACCTCGTGGAACGGAGCCTCGGCGAGCGGAGCCACCAGCACCGAATCCGCGCTGACCTTCGAGGCGAGCTGGCCGTCCGGATCGTACTGGTAGAGGAAACCACCGCTCATGCCGTTGGCGACGCCTTTACCGAATCCGCCGATGTTGAAGACCGCGCCGTTGGTCATGTACTCACACAGGAATTCGCCGACGCCCTCGACGACGGCGGTGGCCCCGGAGTTGCGGACGGCGAAACGGTCACCGGCCTCGCCCTCGACGAACAGGCGGCCACCGGACGCACCGAAGAGCGCGAAGTTGCCGATGAGGACGTTTCCGCCGGCCTGTTCGGAGCCGCCGCCGGGGGAGCGCACGGCGATGGTGCCGCCGCACTGGCTCTTGCCCACGCCGTCGTTGCAAGTTCCGGTGTGCGTCAACGTCATTCCGTCATTGCAGAACAGTCCGTAGCTCTGTCCCGCCGACCCGGTGGTGGTGATGACGACGCTGTCCGGTGTGAGGTAGCGCCGGCCCCGGTCGTCGGTGGCCACTGCGTGATTTCGGCGTAGTTCGTCACGCTGAGGTTGTCCAACTACGCCCAAATCGCTGGAGGAGGAGGGGTGGTTGAGCATGCGCTCGATGTCGATCGCGAGCTGGCCACCCAGACTCTTGTTCTGGTTGGTCAGCGCTACCGGAGCCATCGTCGCTCCGGCGAGCGTCAGCTGAGTCAGGAACGCGTCGTCGACCGCGTAGTCCTTCTCCATGTAGATCGGGTTCTCCGGGACGAAACCTTCGGCCGGGGCCAGCATCGCGCGCAGATCCAACCGACCGATGCTCGACGGGTGGTCCAGCAGATGCAGCAGATCGCTGCGTCCGCGGGCGACCCGCAGCGACGGCAGCCCCAGCGTCGCGAGGATCTCACGCACCTCGTGCGAGATGTTCAGCAGGTACTGCGCCAGTGCACGCGGATCACCCTCGAATGCCTCGGAATTCGTCGTCAGGCCGGCGGGACATTTGATGTTGCAGTTCTTGGCCATCACGCACTTGAGCATCATCAGCGCGGTGGTGCCGAACTCGAAGCTGTCCGCGCCGAGCAGGGCGGACTTGACGACGTCGCTGGCCGTCTGGTGTGCGCCCGAACATCGCAGCACCACCTTCTGCCGAATGCCGTTGGCCACCAATGCTTGATGGACCTCGGCGACACCGATCTCGGCGGAGCGGCCCGCGTACTTCAGCGAGGTGACCGCCGCGGCGCCGGTGCCTCCGGTATTGCCCGCGACATTGATGACATCGGCACCTGCCTTGGCCACTCCTGCCGCGATGATGCCGATGCCCTCCGAGGACACCAGCTTGACGATGACCCGGACGCGGGCGGCCTTGCAGTCGTGGATGAGCTGCGCCAGGTCCTCGATCGAATACGTGTCGTGGTGCGGCGGCGGAGAGACCAGCTCCACACCGGGGGTTCCGCCGCGGGCAGCGGCGATCTGCACCGTCACCTTCGGAGCCGGGAGCTGGCCACCCTCACCGGGTTTCGCGCCCTGGCCGATCTTGATCTCCAGTTCGCGGAGCATCGGATCGGCCAGGTAGCCAGCCCACACACCGAAGCGGCCCGACGCGAACTGCTTGATCCGGGAGCCGCGAATGGTGCCGTAGCGGGTGATGTGCTCACCACCCTCGCCGCAATTCGACAGTCCGCCCACCATGTTGGTGCCGTGCGCGACCGCCTCGTGGGCCGACGCCACCAACGCCCCGTGGCTCATCGCGCCGGAGGTCAGCGTGGCCGCGATCTCGTCGGCCGCCTGCACCGAGGACAGCGGCAGTGAATCCGGTGCCGTCCGCACCATCGCCAGATACTGCAGCGCGGCGCCCTGCGCCCGCAGCCACAGCCGGTCCCCGACGACGTCGACATCGGCGATGTCGGCGCCGAAGCGGCGTTTCAGTGATTCCGCGAGAGCCTCCAGCCGTTGCGCGCTGTGGTGCAGCCGCAACGTGAACTCGTCACCGACCTGCACGACCGTCAACCCCCGGACGAGGAAGCTGTTGTTCCCGAAGTGCGCGAACTGCCCCATCTCGGAGACGAATTCGTCGGCGGTGTGCAGGAAGTTGACGTCGGCCGGCAGCGCGAGGACGTCGCGCAGCGCGGCGGGGCGCCGGGTGCGCTCGGTATTCATCGCGAACACGAAGTTGCGGTAGCCGGGGGTGATGTCGAAGCTGTTGATCGCCCGGGGGGTCATCTCGTCGAAGCTGTTGTTGCGGTAGGCCTCGTCGTCGAGGCCGAACGCACCCTCGAGCCGATGCAGCGGCAGTACCCGCAGGAACGCCGGGTCGGCCATGTCCGGGTTCTCCGGTCGCGCCTCGTCGCCGAACGAGATGGATTCCTCGGTCATGTCGACGAATCCGCGTACGGCCGTCGTCCCGTAGGAGTGGCCCGCGCCCTCGGCGCGTTCCTTGAACAAGCCGAGTAGCGGCACGTCCTTCTCGCCGTTGACCGCCAGCGCGCGAGCGTGCCATTCGGCGACGGTGTCGGCGAGTGTCTGGAATCCGACGCCGCCGACCGGTGTCACCACGTTCGGAAAATACTTGCGCAGTACCGGTTCCGCGGTGTCGAGGTAGTTGGGCTCGAAGAACTCGCCGCCGATGTAACTCTCGACGGTGCACAGCCCGACGCGCCCCATCGTCTTCATCAACGACTTCTCGGCGGCCTTCGCGAAATGGCGGAACGCCGCGGCAATTCCTTCTTCGTCAGGCCCGAACTTCTCCTCGGCACGCATCTGGACACCCAGCGGATACACCGCCGACGCGCCGAAGCCGAGCACAGCGGCGATGTGATGCGACGACACGAGCTGACCGCTCTCGGCGATCACCGACACCCGCAGCCGCAGACCCTCTTCGATCAACCGCTGGTTGATCGCGGATGTCGCGATGGTCAGCGGTATTGCGGCCAAACCACTTTCGATGTGCCGGTCGGAGACGACGGCGATGCCTCCGGTGGCCCGCGCGAATGCCTCGACGTCATCGCACAGTGCGTCGATCGCCGCCACCAGTGCCGCGGCGTTGGCCGCCGGATCACTGACGTCGATGCGGTAGCGCAACCCGAACCGCTGCACCGGTGTGTGCTTCTGGTCGCGGATCTTGAGCATGTCGAGATGGGTGAGGATCGGTGACGGCACGACGATCTGCGGTGCCGGCTCCGCGCCGCTGTTGGGCTTGGCGCCGAGCGCCACCCGCAGCGTCATCCCGTCGGCCTCCCGGATGCTGTCCAGCGGAGGGTTGGTGACCTGCGCGAAACGCTGGGAGAAGTACCGGGCGATGCCGCCTTCGTGATTGGACAGCGCGTTGATCGCCGCGCCGTAACCCATCGCGGAGATCTTCTCCTGTCCGGTGGCCAGCATCGGGTCCATCAGGAACTTGAACGTCTCCTGGTTCATCGAGTACGCGACGTAACGCTGATGGCGGGACAGGTCGCCGTTGTAACGGGCGGGGGAGAGCTGGTCTTCGGGTGGGACCGCGGGCAGGTCGGCGAGATTCACCCGGGCCGCGTCGAGCATCGAGGGGTAATCATGTTTGGCGGCAAGCTTTTCGAGTGCTTCGACGGTGCCGTACGAGCGGCGCTCGCGGTGGTCGAAGTAGAGCATGCCACCGGCTTCGATGCGCCCGCGCCGGATGATCTCCTCGGGCGGGAAGTAGACCTGGCCGGCCTCCGACATGACACCGAGGTAGTCGGCCGTCTCCACGGTGCGCAGGGGGCGCAGCCCGAGCCGGTCGAGTCGTGCGCCGATGTAGGTGCCGTCGCCGAAGATCAGCGCGGCGGGGCCGTCGTTCTTCTCCTCGTACAGGCTGAAGTACTCGAGCATCGCGCGCACCTGCGGCGACAGCGTCGGATCGTTCTCCCAGGCGGGCGGCATCATCGCGACGACGGCGGTGATGAGGTCCAGGTCGTCTTCGAGCACCCGGTTCTGCAGCGTCTGATCCAGCCGGCAGCTGTCGGACTGCCCCACCGGCCGCACAATCGCGCGGTTACGGGCGCGCGCGATCGCGTTGTCGGACAGTCGGTTCTTCTTATCGGTGTTGAGCTCGCCGTTGTGCGCCATCAGGCGGAAGGGCTGGGCCATCGTCGCGTTGGGCACGGTGTTGGTCGAGAAGCGGGTGTGGAAGAACATCGAGTGCACTTCCATCCGGGGATCCGACAGGTCGGTGAAGTACGGCACCACCTCGTTCGAGTTGAGCCGGCCCTTCAGGACCTGAGTCCGCGCGCTGACGGAGAGTGGATAGAGGCCCAGCAGTTGGGGATTGGTGTAGGCGACGGCTTCGATGGCGATCAGCGCGTCATGGATCTTGCGATCGGATGCCGACGTGAAGACCCACTGCCGGATCGGCAACTGGTACTTGACCGCCGCGGGCCGGATCGCCGTGTTGTCCACCGGCACATCGCGTTTGACAAGAATGTCGAAACCTTGCGCGGTGAGCGCGTTCTCGATGACGCTCTCGGCCACGGCGTGGAATTCGGGATCGTTGGGCAGGAAGAAGTTGCCGACGCCGAACTGGCCGAGCGTGAGGTCCGCGCGCCCGGTGAGCTCGCGGAAGAACCGCTCGGACAGATCGAGGTTGACGCCCGCGCCGTCTCCGACGCCCTCCGACGACATGCCGCCGCGGTGCGGTACCGCGCACAGCGCCTCGTGCAGCTTGCGGATCACCTCGTGGGTCTGGCGGCCGTCCTTGCGGGTCAGGAACCCGACGCCGCAGCTGCTCTTCTCCTGATCCGGATCAAAAAGTCCCGACAAGCGGCGATCTCCTCAACGCTGCACGTGGCACGTCACCGCTGGGGTGTCTCGACGTTGAGGTCCGGGCGCGCGCAAAGAAATTAGCCTAACCTAACTAGGGCCGCAGTGGCTGGTCGGAGAGGTGTGGAAAACGTCACCTTCGGCCGTCAGCCCCCGCCGCCACCGCTACCGGCATCCCACGGTCCGCCCTGCGTGGGGAACGGCAGCGAGGCGACCGTGGCCAGGCCGAAGAAACCGAACAGGGAGCCGAGAACGGTCTGCGCTACCGATCTCAACTTCGACGAGCGCGCATACAGTGCCAGAAAGGACGGCGCGGCGGCGTGTAAACGCGCGCGCTCGCGGTGCGAGGCTTCCGTGCTCAGGCCAGCAGATCGTCGAGGGTTGCCAGCGCGGTCTGCAGGGCCGCCTCGGGCATCGGGTTCTGGTGCGAAGCGCCCATCAGCACGCCGACGATGGCTCCGGCGAGGACCCGGCGCTTCGACTCCTCGGCGGGGGCGTCGGGCCGCGATGTGAGGGCCTCGGTGATGAGGTTGATCAGCCGGATGTATTCGGAGTAGAGCATCCCGCGTGCTTCGGGGATCTCGTACATCATCCGCTGCCCGGCGATCGCGTCCTCGCGTTGATCCAACGACAACTTCGAAAATACCGTCGTGAGGGCATGCCGGTACGCGTCGATAATCTTCAGTTCCGTCGAAGCGTCGACGAAAGCGGCGACGATGTCCGAGATCTGGTCATCGGAGAGAAGCAAGGCTTCCTTAACTCCGAAGTACCGATAGAAGGTGCGCGGCGAAACGTCAGCGGCGTGGGCGATTTGGTCGATCGTCGTGTTGTTGTAGCCGTACTTTTCGAAGAGCCGAAAAGCCTCCCGGCGGATGGCCAGACGCGTCTGAACCTTCTTGCGCTCGCGCAGGCTCTGCGAGTGATTTGGTTCAGTCACACTGTAAGTGTGTCTCATCGAGCGGAGTTCGCCAAAATAAGCGTGCCCGCGCAACGACACTGTGCGACTTGGGGTCAGGCGTGACCAGAATCGAGCGCCCGCTCGGCGAACTGCAGCACAGGCGTTTCCAGCGCGAGGATCGCTTCGGAATCTGCGTCGACGAGAGCGGTGGTGACAAGCATCGAGACGGCGGCGACAAGCGCTTGGCATGCGAATCGATCGGCTTTGCTGCGTGCCTTGAAGACTTTCGCAACCCCGGCAACGAATTCCTGCTGCAGCTCCATCCGCTTGCGCATCGCATCAGGCCCGGCGGCATACACCTCAAGGAGATACAGCCGTGCCCTGGGCGGGTCCAGAGCCATGAAGCCGAGATACCGGTGGAGCATGAAACCGAAGCGCTGCATGGGAGTTCCGGCAGCGGGCACCTTGAAGATGGAACCGATCGCGCGGCCCTGCATCGCTGCATAGCCGGCCATGAAGATGTCCTGCTTCGATTCGAAATGCTGATAGAAGGTGGCGCGTGAGACGCCTGCGTGCTTGATCAGATCGTCGACGGTGGTGTTGCTGTAGCCCTTGGTGCCCATGACTACACCAAGCGCCTCGAACAGTCGCTGCTTCTGGTTTGCTGCGACTTCGTCACGGCTGAGCCGGTGGCGTCCCGACGCGAGCTGCTGGGCCATGCGGTGGCTCCTCTGCAAATTTACTGCCACGCAGTATAGGGCGGCCTCACCTCGAAATTTGCGTCACACTCTGGACACATTCGGAAACTCAATCGTTCATCAGGAACGTTGGTGTTTATGTACGATAAGCGCGGTTACGTCGGGGACGCGCACTGAGGGGTTGGGCGGCCTGGGGGACGCGTCGGCCGCTGGTGACCCCGGTCGGGGGAGGACGGATCACCGCGGCCGACGGCGTGCCTCAACATTCGTGCCGAGCTGGCGCGCGAAGTCCGGCAGATCTGTGGCGATGAAGTCCGGTTGCGCAATGCCCGCGGCCCGCAGCGTCGCATTGCCGGGGCGGGTGATCAGAGCCCCCTGCATGCCGAACGCCTGAGCACCGATCGTGTCCCACACGTGGGCGGCGACCATCGTGCAATCCGCGGGCGGCACGTCCAGATCAGCGCAGACCTGGCGGTAGACGGCCGGGTCCGGTTTGAACGCGCGACAGGGGTCGACGCTGAATTGTCGCTCGAAGTACCCGGCGAGGCCCGCGTTGTCGAGCGGGCTCGGCCTGTCCGCGTTCGTCGGCGAATTCGTCAGCGTCACCAAACGGTGGCCGGCCTCGCGCAACGAAGTGAGCCCGGCCTCGACGTCGGGATGCGCAGGCATCTCCGACATGGCGCTCGCAAGATCGGTGAGCTGGGTGTCGGAGACCGTCACGCCGCGGGTGTCGGCGAGCATCTGCGCGACGGCGCGACCGAGCGTGAAGAAGTCGACGTAGGTCTGCGAGAGCGTCAGTGTCATCGAGTACAGCACCAGTTGGGCGAACCATTCGCGCATCGCCGCCGGATCGCCGTAGATGTCGTCGAACACCGGGGTCAGGGACTCGATGTCGAGCAGCGTTTCATTGACATCGAAAACGATCACCCGGCCGGTCACAGCCCCCAGTCTTCCACCCACCCGGCTACACCGAGTCGACGTCGCGCACCGCGCCCTTGTCCGCCGACAGCGCCAGCGCCGCATAGGCGCGCAATGCCGCCGACACCACCCGCTGACGGTTGCGTGGCCGGTACCCGCCCGCCGCCACCAACGCGGTGCGGCGGCGCTCGAGCTCGGCGTCGGTGACGTCCACCTGGATGCTCCGGTGCGGGATGTCGATCGTGATGAGATCGCCGTCCTCGACGAGGGCGATCGTGCCGCCTGCGGCGGCTTCGGGGGAGACGTGGCCGATCGACAGACCCGATGATCCGCCGGAGAACCGGCCGTCGGTGACCAGAGCGCATACCGCCCCGAGCCCGCGGCCCTTCAGGAACGAAGTCGGATACAGCATCTCCTGCATACCCGGGCCGCCCTTGGGGCCCTCGTAGCGCACGACGACGACGTCGCCCGGCTTCACCCGCCCGCCCAGGATGGCATCGACCGCGTCCTCCTGCGATTCGACGACCACCGCCGGGCCGGAGAACTTCAGGATCGACTCGTCGACACCCGCGGTCTTGACGATGCAGCCATCAACCGACAGGTTCCCCCGCAGTACCGCCAGCCCGCCATCCTCCGAATAGGCATGGCGCACATCGCGAATGCAGCCGCCTTCGGCATCGGTGTCGAGGGTGTCCCAGCGCTCGGACTGGCTGAACGCCTGCGCCGACCGGACACAACCCGGCGCGGCGTGGAACATCTCGACGGCCTCCGGGCTCGGGGATCCGCCGCGAATGTCCCAGCGCCGCAACCACTCCGGTAGCGAGCCGACATGCACCGAGTGCACGGTCTCGTGCAGATGCCCGCCGCGCCACAGCTCGCCGAGGATCGCGGGGATACCGCCGGCCCTGTGCACGTCCTCCATCAGGTAGTGCCCGTTGGGCGCCACCTTGCACAGGCACGGGATCACCCGGCTGCGCTTCTCGATGTCCTCCAGCGTGTAGTCGAGCTCCGCCTCGCGGGCCGCCGCCAGCAGATGCAGGATCGTGTTCGTCGACCCGCCCATCGCGATGTCCATCGCCATCGCGTTGTCGAACGCGTCGCGGTTGGCGATCGCGCGCGGCAGCACGCTTGCGTCGTCCTCGTCGTAGTAGCGGCGGCACAGGTCCATCACCGTCGCCCCGGCGTCCTCGTAGAGCGCGCGGCGCGCGGTGTGTGTCGCCAGCACCGACCCGTTGCCCGGCAGCGCCAGTCCGAGCGCCTCGGTCAGACAGTTCATCGAATTGGCCGTGAACATGCCCGAACACGACCCGCACGTCGGGCACGCCGACTCCTCGATGCGGGCCAGGTCCGGATCCGACACCTCGGTGTTGACGGCGTCAGCGATCGCGGTGATCAGATTCAGCCGCGTCCGCACCGTGCCGTCAACCAGAACGGCAGTGCCGCCCTCCATCGGCCCACCCGAGACGAACACCGTCGGGATGTCGAGGCGCAGCGCGGCCATCAGCATGCCTGGCGTGATCTTGTCGCAGTTGGAGATACACACCATCGCGTCCGCGCAGTGCGCGTTGACCATGTACTCGACGGAGTCGGCGATCAGCTCGCGGCTGGGCAGCGAGTAGAGCATGCCGCCGTGGCCCATCGCGATGCCGTCGTCGACGGCGATGGTGTTGAACTCGCGCGGCACCCCGCCGGCCTTCGCGATGGCCTCCGACACGATCCGGCCGACCGGCTGCAGATGTGTATGGCCGGGCACGAACTCGGTGAAGCTGTTGGCGACGGCGATGATCGGCTTGCCGATGTCGGCGCTGTCGACGCCCGCCGCGCGCAGCAGCGCGCGTGCCCCCGCCATGTTCCGACCGTGCGTGACCGTACGCGACCTCAAATCCGGCATGACGCCTACGCTCGTCCCTTGCGCGGTCGCCGGGAAGACGGCCCTGGTACTAGTACTGCTGCTACTACCCTCGGTGGGGTGGACAAACGCGCACAGCAGAGGCTCGCCCTGGGCGAGTTTCTGCGGGCGCGCCGCGAAGCCGTCGTCCGCGCCGAAGTCGGACTGCCCGATGTTCCCCGGTCCCGCACCAGCGGGCTGCGCCGTGAGGAAGTGTCCGTGCAGGCCGGGGTCAGCGTTACCTGGTACACATGGCTCGAGCAGGGCCGCGACATCAACCCGTCGAGGCAGGTCCTGGACGCGGTCGCCCGCGCGCTGCGGTTGTCACCCGCCGAGCACGAATACGTGCTCGCACTCGGCGGCTACGTCGTCGACCCGGCGGTCTCGGGCGGCCCGCTACCGCCACAGATCCAGCGCTTTCTCGATGCGCTGGCGGGATTTCCGGCGTTCGCGATCTCGCCGGACTGGAGCATCGCCGCCTGGAACTCCGCGTATGCGGCGCTGTACCCGAACATCTCGCGCGTAGACGTCGCCGACCGCAACCTGCTGTGGCTGGTGTTCATGGACCCGGCGATCCGCGAGCTGCTGCCCGACTGGGACACCGACAGCCGGCGTTTCCTCGCCGAGTTCCGTGCCGACGCCGGACCCCGGGTGGGCGAGCCGTCCTACACCGCACTGGTGTCACGGCTCTCGGAGTCCAGTGCGCATTTCGCGAAGGCGTGGCAGGCCACCAGCATCGAGCGGTTCACGTCCCGCGAGCGATTGTTCCGGCATCCGGTGGCCGGCGAGTTGCGCCTCGAGCACCACCAGGTGGCGCCCGTCGACGTGCCGAATATCCAGATCGTGGCCTACCTGCCGGTGCCGAATTCCCCTGCGGCCGAGCGACTTCGGAGCCTCGTCGCTTCCTAGCGGACCGCGCGACGCAGGCGCACAGCGGCGCTGACGGTCAACGCGATGACTGCACCGACGACAGCCGCACCCAGAAGCGAAACGCCCTGCGTGACATCGAAATTCCAGCCAATGAAATTGATCTGTGTGTGGATGGTGTTCTGCAGCACGAAGATGAGCAACGCGACGACCAAGACGAACGCCACGCCCAGGGCGACCTTGGTGGCGAAGCCGCCGACTGCCGGTTTGTTTACTGCATTGCTGGTGGTCATGAGGGCCTCTCCTTGAAAGTGTTGTCAATGAACGGTTGTGGCGCCGAGGGCGGGCCGCGCCACCGTGGGAGGTGGCGCGGCCCCCGTGCGGTCAGCTCAGCTTGTCCTTGATGTTCTCGCCGACCTTCTTGACGCCGGAAACGCCCTGGTCCTTCTGGCCCTCGGCCTTCAGGTCGTCATTGCCGGTCAGGTCGCCGACGGTTTCCTTGACCTTGCCCACGGCGTCTTCGGCAGCGTTCTTGGCCTTATCTGCGATTCCCACGGTCATTTCCTTTCTCGTCCACGACCTGTTTGGTCGTCGATTGTGTAGACGGAGCCGTCGAGCGGAACCGAACGCGTCTTTGCTGTGATCTGCGCTACGTGCGTGTTCATCGGTGCACATCGCTGACGGTCACATGGATCGGAACTCCCGCCGCTGCGCCGATCACCTCGGCGACCACCGCGTGGCACCGCGCCCGCACCCGGCTGATCACAGGAGGCAGCTCCGCCGGGTACCGAGCGCTGAGCTCCAGCGAGATACCCTGCAGGAGGGTATCTTCGACCGTCATGTCGATGCCGGTAATCGCGTAGTCCGGATCGTCGGCCAACGCTCGGCTCAGCAGAGCGCCCAGCACGAGTCCGCTGACTCGCATGATGCCGGCGGCCGTACCCGGGTGCGGATCTTCGACGAGCAGCGGCCAACCGCCGCGCGGCGTCGACCGGACCGACGTGATCACCGCGTCCCGGATCTGGTGCCACCCGGGCTCCGGCTGGCCCTGCAGCTTCCGCGCCGCGCGGATGGTGACGTCGTCTTCGTTTTCGGTCATCGCCACTGCGCCAGCCTCTGTTGAAGGGTCGCCCTGGCGCGGTGGTGGTGACCGCGCGCTCCGTCCGGACTCAGGCTCAGGACGGTGCCGATCTGCGGGAAGGTCATGCCCTCGACTTCCCGCAACATCCACACCGCGCGCTGCCGCGGCGGCAGCTCGCCCAGCGCGAGCTCCATCGCCTCCAGGAAAGCGCTGTTGGATGCCGACGCGAACGGGTCGTAGTCATGGCCCGCGGCGGCGGGCTCGATCAACCGGTCGTCGATGGGGATGGCCCTCTTGACGCGGTGCGAGTCGACGATCTTTCTGGCGCAGATCGCGAACAGTCACGTCCGCACGGCTGAGTCACCGCGAAAGGTGCCGATCTGCCGCCACGCCGACACGAACGTGTCCTGGACGATGTCGTTGACGGCGTCCGCGTCGGCCGTCATGCGTCGGGTGTAGCGGTACAGCGCCGGGCCATGTCTTCGGACCAGGCTTTCGAACGCGGCCTCGTCGCCGGCCCGCGCCGCAGCGGCCAGCACACGGTCATCGGTCATGCCCGGCGTCCTCCTGAACCGTCATGCGGCCGAGTACTCCGGGCGCCGCGTACGGGTTACCCCGCGGCGAGGGCAGAAGTGGTGACGTGATCGGGACGTCGCGTGGGTATACGCGGCCCAACCGACAAAGGAGATGTCCGTGAGCCAACCCGACCACGCGGAGAACACCGGCGACAATCTGCGGCACGCCGCCGAGGTCCAGGAGCAGGCGAAAGCCGATACCGACCCGGAGCAGGTGAACGAGCAATCCGCGCCGGTCGAGGGTCTGCCCGACTTCAACACCTAGACCGGGTCCGCCCGTTCGCGGCTCAGCCGCACATAGCCGGGGCCATCGCGTCCGGATCGCAGGCGGCGATGATCGTCGTGCAGAGTCTGCTGGCCGACGACTTCGGGCTGCCCTACCCGCCGCAATAGCCTGTCATCGGCATCCGTCAGGACACCGCGCGGTAGATCAGATCGGCGATCGTCCGGCAGTACTCCTCGTCGACCGGCATGCCGGTGTACAGGGCGCGCATGTTGATGGGAGCGAAAAGGAGCTCCAGCACCGTGAGATGGTCGATGCCGTCGGACAGCTCGCCGCGGCTGCGGGCGCTGTCGAACACCACGTCGAGAGTGGCGGCTCGGGCAAGCCACGCGGATTGGCGTAGGTCCGTGCTGGCGATGTGGGTGTCCCCGATGAGGTGGCCGCCATGAAGTTTGCGACCGTCGTCGGACGTCACCATCTCGGCCATCCGCAGCGCGAGCTGGAACAGGTCCGTGCGTAGGGACCCCGTGTCGGGAGGTGGCGCGTCGCCCGGACGGTGCGCCAGTGCGTCGAGCACGAGGGTCTCCGGATCGGGCCAGCGCCGGCGGATCGCCTCGATGTCGAGCCCGTGCCGATCGGCCATCGTGGCGAGGTCGAACCTGTCGATACCCCAACGCGCCAACTCGTCGTGCACCGCCGCAACGATCCGTTCGTCGCCGTCGTCGGTAAGGGAGTTGTCAACCGTCATTCGTCCGCCTCTGCATAGTTCAGGAATCAACGATGCCACACGCGGATGGCTGCTCAGTGCAGAGATTTTTCCGGCCGCGCGATGCCGTCGGCCGCGGACCGCAGTGCTTCCACCACGGCGAGCGTCGGTTCTCCCGCCGTCGGGGCGGTGATCGCGAGCGTGCGTCTGCCCTCCCAGGCCGGGTCGTCGACGTCGATGCACCACACGCCGGCGGGCACCGCTGTGGAGGCCAGTGCGGGAAGCAGGCACACACCCAGCCCCGCCGCCACCAATCCGAGCCGGGCCGGCCAACTGCGCACGCGATGCCCGATCACCGGTTCGGAGAGTGTCGGCCACGCCGCGAACTGTGGATCCCCGGCGGAACCTGTTCCGGCGATCCAGGTTTCGTCGACGAGCTCGCGCACCGGCACGCTGGTGGCTTCACCGAGCCGGTGGCCGGCCGGGACGGCAACGCAGAGGTCGCCGGCGTAAACCCGGTACTGATGCAGACCGTCGAGGTCGTAGTCAGGTAGCCCGCTGCCGACGCCGATCACCGCGACATCGACTCGGCCGCTGCGAAGATCACGCAGCAGGGTCGGGGTGGCGGCTTCGGTCAGCGTGACTGCCATGCCCGGGTGCGCGTCGGCCAGGAGTGCCACCGCGCGCGGAACCAAGGCCGCCATCGCCGCCGGAAACGCGCCGACCGCGACGCGGCCCGCCAGTGCGTCGTCAACCCGTTCGAGGTCGTGTTCCAGCGCTGCGACCTCGTTGAGAATGCGTGCCGCGTGCTCGACGACTCTGACACCCGCGGGCGTCAGAGTCACTCCCCGCAATTCGCGAAGGAAAAGTTGATGGCCCGCCGCCGATTCGATCGCTGCGATCTGCCGGGACACCGCTGGCTGCGAATACCCAAGCGCGCGTGCGGCTGCCGAGAACGAACCACGCAGCGCGACTTCGCGACACACGGTCAGACCCTCGAGCGTGAAATCGGCCACGACTCACTGTAGCCATACGCAAATC
Source organism: Mycobacterium sp. 236(2023) (assembly GCF_029623955.1). Taxonomy (GTDB): domain Bacteria; phylum Actinomycetota; class Actinomycetes; order Mycobacteriales; family Mycobacteriaceae; genus Mycobacterium. Next base: position 297,420 of record NZ_JARSBP010000002.1, read on the forward strand.
GTATGGACAGGAGTCGATACCTGCATGTTGCGTATGGACTGCGCAGCACTTCACGGCTGTTGACTTGAAGCATGACGAAGACATGGTTCATCACCGGCGCCTCCCGCGGCATGGGACGCGAACTTGTCGAGCAGGCGCTCGAGCGCGGCGACACCGTCGCGGCCACGCTGCGCAGGCCCGAACAGCTCGACGATCTGGCCGAGCGTTTCGCGGATCGGTTGTGGCGCAGAGCCCTGGATGTGACCGACACCGTGGCGGTACGCACCGTCGTCGCCGAGGCCTTCCAGGATCTCGGCACGATCGATGTCGTCGTGTCGAACGCGGGATACGGCGTGTTCGCGGCCGCCGAAGATCTGACCGACGAACAGATCGACGACATGATCGCGGCCAATCTGACCGGGTCGATCCAGCTCGCGCGCGCGGCGTTGCCGCACCTGCGCGCACAGGGCGAAGGACTGCTCATGCAGATGTCGAGCATGGGCGGACACATGACGTTCCCCGGGTTTTCGCTGTACCACGTCACGAAGTGGGGCATCGAGGGCTTCTTCGATGCGATCGCGGACGAGGTCGCGCCTTTCGGGGTGCGGACCACGCTGATCGAACCGGGCGTGGTGCGCACCGGGTTCTTCGACGCAGCCACCCATGTCCCGCCGAGTGCGCCCTACCGCGGAGGCCCCGCCGACAGAACGTCGCCCGCGGAAGCGGACATGCCCGTCAGTCCGCAGTTGGCGGTGGCCGCGATCCTGCGCGCGGCCGACACCGAAGATCCTCCACGGCGTCTGCTGTTGGGCTCGGACGCCTGGACATTGGTGACCGAGGCCCTGTCCGCTCGGTTGGCCGACGCAACAGCGCAGCGCGACAACGCCGCGAGCGCGGATTACCCGAGTCAGTAGGATCGCTGCGTGGCGGGCTGGAGTCTGGAGTCTTCGGACGGGCAACTGACGGTGACGACGGGCGTGGCGGGGCCTGCCGCGAAAATGGGCCACCGGCTGACGATCGGGTTCACGTGGCAGGCCTCGGTGGACTGGGCATCCGGTGAGCCCGTGTCCGTCGATCTGACGGTCGAAGTCGGGTCCCTTCAGGTGCTGCGCGGCGACGGCGGCGTGACGGGGCTGACGGGGCCGGAGAAAGCGTTGGCGCGCTCCAATACGCTGAAAGTCTTTGATGCCAAGAAGTTTCCATCGATTCGCTTTCGCTCGGAGAACGTGCAGGAGATCGCCGACGGGTATCGCCTCGGCGGGACGTTGGAGATCCACGGCCGCTCCCGCGACGTTTCGGTGGACGTCCGTGTGGAAGATGACGGCGCCGCGTGGCGCATGTCGTGCGAGGCCTCGGTGCTGCATTCGGACTTCGGCCTGAAGCCGTATTCGATGATGATGGGCGCGATGAAGGTCGCCGACGAGGTCGCTGTGTCGTGGACGGCGGGGTATGCCAAGGAGTCGTCCTGATGCGGACTCTGGGCTTGGTCGGCGGCATGAGCTGGGTCAGCACCGCCGAGTACTACCGCCTGCTCAACGAGGCGGCCGCCGAGCGGCTCGGTGGTCTGCATTCCGCCGAAATCCTGCTCGCATCCGTTGATTTCGCCGAGATCGAAGAACTCAAACTCGCCGGTGACTGGGACGCCGTCGCCACCCGGCTCTCGGCCGCGGCGGCGCGCTTGGAATCGGCGGGAGCCGACGCCATCGTGCTGTGCACCAACACCATGCACTACGTGGCGGAAGCCATCGAGCGGTCGATCACCGTTCCGTTCCTGCACATCGCCAACACCACCGCCCGCGCCGTCGCAGCCGCAGGATTGACCCGCGTCGGACTTCTGGCCACCGCCTTCACCATGGAGGAGGCGTTTTATATCGAGCGGTTCGCCTCCCACGGCGTCGAGGTCGTCGTCCCCGCCGCCGAGGATCGCACACGCGTCAGCCGTATCATCTATGACGAACTGTGCCACAACATCATTCGGGACGATTCGCGTGACTTCTACCGTGACGTCATCCGCCGGATGGACACCGAGGGGGTCATCCTCGGCTGCACCGAGGTGGAACTCCTCATCGGTGCCGACGACGTCGACATCCCGGTCTTCCCGACCACGACGCTGCACGTGCAGGCGGCCGTCGACTTCGCACTGGAGTCTTAACGCACCGCGAGATAGTGGTGCGTGACGGGCGGCTCATCGGTGTAGTTTTCGACCGTCCGCTCGATGAGCAGGTCCTGTTCGGTCAGACGAGTGCGGTGCTGCTGCATGTGCTCGCCCCATGAGCGGACGATGAACGTCTCCACGAACGTCGACTCCTGCTCCACGCTGCGGAAGACCCGCCACTGCGCAGCGCCGGTGCGCTGCCGGGAACGTCCGAGAACCGTCATCGCCGCCAGGAACAGCTCCTCGTTGTCCGGGCTGACGCGGTACGAGCACACGATGAGGACCGGCCCGTCCAGCGGTTCGGGGTCGAAGATCAACGCGGGCTCGGGCCAGTGCGCCGACGGCGTCATGTCGAGGTTGCCGGTGTTCGCGTGCAGCGGCCACCACACGACGGACAGCGAGCAGACGAGCAGCAGACCCGCGCTCACGAGCAGGCTGGTGACTGTGGTGGTGGATTCTGCGAGCACACCCCACACCAGCGATCCCAGCGCCTGCCCGCCCATGAAGACCAGCTGGTACACCGACAATCCGCGGGCCCGCACCCACCCGGGAAGGCTCAACTGCATGGACGCGTTGAGCGTCGACAGCGACAGCAGCCAGCCCATGCCACCGATCACCAGGGCGACGAGCACGAGGGCGTAGACGTGGACCAGCGCCACCGCCGCCGCGGCGATGGCGAAGCCGACCGCCGACAATGTCAGCAGCATGTTCTGGCCGAACCACTTTCGCATCCGCGACAGTCCGAACGCACCGAGCACGGCACCGGCGCCCAGCGCGCCGAGCAGGAACCCGTAACCCGACGACGACAGGTGCAGCTGGTCCTTCGCGATGACGGGCAGCAGACCCCACACCGCGCTGGCCGGTACGACGAACAGCGCCGCGCGCAGCATGATCCGCCGGATGATCGGCGAGCTGCGGATGAACCGGCCGCCCGCGCTCAGCGCCGACAGCGCGCGTTCGGTCGGAGGATTCACCGCGGGCGGGCGCCGCCACACGAACAGCACGATCACGATCGCGCCGAACGACACCGCGTTGAGGGCGAACACCAGCGTCGGACCCGTCAGCGACACCAGGGCTCCGGCAATCGCGGGACCGACCACGCGGGCCAGGTTGATGCTCATGCTGCCGAGCGCGGCGGCGGACGGAATCTGTTGAACAGGAACGAGTTCAGGCTGGATGGCCTGCCAGGCCGGCATGACCAGCGCCTGCCCGCAGCCGATCATGAACAGCAGCGTCAGCAGCACTGTCGGGGTGGTGAGCCCGGCGCCCGTCAGCGATGCCAGCAGACCGACCCCGGCGGCCATGGCGGCCTGCGTGGCGATCAGCAGCCGGCGGCGGTCGATCAGATCGGCGAGGACACCGGCGGGCAGAGCCAGCAGCATCACCGGCAGCGTCGTCGCCGTCTGCACCAGCGGTACGAGGACGGCGGCGCGCGGGTCGCCGACGAGCATCCATTGCGCCCCGACGGTCTGCATCCACGTACCGAGGTTCGACACGAACTGCGCGATCCACAGCATGCGGTAGACCGGCGACCGCAGCGGCGCCCACGTGGAGATAGGGACCGACGACGTCACTCGGATGCTGACAGACGTTGGGCGACAGTGCCGTAGCGGTCCAGACGCTCGGGATCCGCGAACGCGTTGTACAGCACGAGGCGGGTCGCAGTGCTGCCGTACCTCTGTTGGAGCGCGTCGGGCAGGCCGTCCCACGTCGACTCCGTCGCGAATGTGGCGATGTGCTCATCGGTGATCTGGGCCGCCATGCCCGCGAGGTCGCCCGCCTTCTGCTTCTCGCGGATGCGTGCCGTTGTCCCCTCGAATCCGGCCTCGTCCCAGATGAATGCGTAATTCGGGGTGCTGCCGTAGAAGCTCATGCTCGTCCGCACCAGCTCCCGCTCCCGGTGCCGCTCTTCGTCGGTGTCACCGACGATCGTCATGACCGGGACGATGACCGCGATGTCGTCGATCGAGCGCCCAGACTTCGCAACACCTTTCGCGAGATTCGGTATCACGTGGCGCGAGATGTAGCCGGGCTCGCCGAGCGGATGCACGTGCACCCCGTCGGCCACCTCGCCGGCCATACGCAGCATCCACGGGTTGACCGCGGCGACATCGACCATCGGATCCGGCGCATCGATCGGGCCGGCGCTCCACTGTGGGGTGATGAAGTCGAGGTCGTAGAAGTCGCCGTGGTGGTCGAGCGTGCCGGTGCGAAAGGCCGCGAAGCACGCCTTCACCGCGAGCACGTAATCGCGCAGCCGGGGCCCGGGATGCTCGAACTCGGCACCGTAGCGCCGCACCACGTGCGTCCGCACCTGGGTGCCCAGCCCGAGCCGGAACTTTCCGCCGGTGGCCTCCTGCAGCTCCCACGCCGTCGCCGCGGTCACGAAGGGGCTCCGCGGGAACGCGACCGCGACACCGGTCGACAACTGGAGCCCGGGCGCCGCCTGCGCCGCCACCGCGGCGTTGAGGTAGGCGGTTCGGCCCGTCTCGGTGAACAGCAGGCCGGCGAAGCCCGCCGCCTGACTTCGCCGGGCAAGGTCGCCGATCGACTGCAGTGGTTGCGGGGTCGTCATGACGTCGACGTGCACGATTGGCACCCTACGCCGTGTATCAGACCAGGCGAAATAGCGGGGTACCATGTGTCAGGTAGAAAGGTACCGACATGGCACTGAACATCAAAGACGAGGCGGTCCACGAGGCCGTCAGGCAACTTGCGACGTTGACCGGCGAGTCGCAGGCGCAGGCCGTCGCCACCGCTGTGCGCGAGCGCCTGGCCCGTGTGGAGCAGGACGACCTTTCGGAACGGTTGCGTGTCATCGGCCGCGAGACGGCGCGCAGGATCGCGCCCGAGAGCCGAACACGGGACCACGGCGAATTGCTCTATGACGACCGGGGTCTCCCAGGATGATCGCCGACACGTCGGCGATCCTCGCCGTACTGGTGGACGAGCCGGACGCCTCGAGCTACACCGACGCGATCGCGCGGGCCGATGTGTGCCGACTGTCTGCGGCCGGGTATCTCGAATGCGGCATCGTGCTGGATTCCTACCGCGATCCAATCGTCAGCAGGGCGCTCGATGCGTTCCTCGACGAGGCCGGCTTCGTCATCGAGCCCGTGACCGAACGCCAGGCCGGGCTGGCGCGTCAGGCCTACGCAGACTTCGGGAAGGGAAGCGGACACGCGGCAGCGTTGAACTTCGGTGATTGCCTGTCCTACGCATTGGCGCTCGATCTGCGGGAGCCACTGCTGTGGAAGGGCAACGATTTCGGGCATACGGGCATCGCCTCTGCCCTCGCCTAAACCCCGGCGGGCACCTTCGCGTTCGCCCGCATCTCGCGGCGCAACGCCCCGAACTCCGAGATCGTGCGCGTCGCCACGGTGGCCACCGGCCGCGCGTTGCGGCCCGTCGCCTCCGTCTTGCTGACCATCACCACGCTGTCGATGTAGGGCTGGATCGTCGTGGCGTTCTGCACCGTCGCGACGATCACCAGCTGGAAGCCGAACTTCCGGAACGCCTGCAGCGCCTGCTGCGCGAACTGCGGATCCGACTTGCTGAACGCCTCGTCCAGCATCAGCTGCGCGAAAACCGGCCTGTTGTCCGAACTTTCAGGGCTCGCCAGGTTGAAGCTCAGCGCCCCCGCGAGGCAGAAAGCCATCAGCTTCTCCTGCTCGCCACCGGAGTTGTCGCCGGCGTTGCTGTGCGTGCGGATCAGTTCTTCACTCGCCACATCCCACTCGGCGCAGTCGAACGTGAACCGGTTGCGGACATCGAGGGCATCCCGCGTCCACGCCTTGTCCTCCGGCGCCGTCGACGCCAGCCGGTTGCGCAACCGCAGAATGTCGGCGTACTGATCGAGGATCGCCTGCTTGTCGCCCAGGCCGACCTCGGCGATACGCCGCGAAATGGCCCGCACGATCTCGGTCAGCTCCGACACCGCCGTCAGGCTGCGCGGCGTCGCCCGCAGCGTCAGCCGGGTGCCGCGGTTGAACTCCACAGCGCCCAAACCCGTGTTGACGCGGTCGATCTGGTCGCTGATCCGGCGGGCCTCCTGCTCGGCGACGCGGTGCAACGTCAGGATGGCGTCGGGCGCCTGCTCGGTGACCAGCCGCATCATCCGCTCGTACGCCTCGGGCAGCTCGCGCTCGTCGATGTGCCGGCATAGCGCCACGTAGTCGTGTACCCGCTCATCGAAGTTTTCCGAATCGTTCGGCACGGCGTCGGGGAACGACGTGTCGAACGTGTTCAGGATGCGCGCGAGCTCGTCGTAGGAACGCCGCCTGCTCTCGCGCAGCTGCTCGCGCTCCTTCTTGATCGCGCTGAACAACGCGTCGCGGTGTGGCTCCGGCTCCAGGAGCTCGAGGCTGACCGGGATGTGGCCGGCGTATCGGCTCAGCAGCTCCGTCAGCGGCTCGGACACGAACGCCGGCTGCAGCCGCTCCGACAACTCCAGCAAGCGGGTGCGGCGCTCGTCGAGGTCGTCGCGTCGGGTCTGGATCGCGCCGCGGCGGGTCATCAATTTCTGGATCTGCGACCAGCATTCGTCCGCACGGGCGTTGAGCGCCTCGATGTCGGGATGGTCGGCCAGCAGCAGCTCGTACTGCTCGCGCAGCCGGTCGGCATGCCCGTCGGCGGTCTCGATGTCGATCTGGCTCCACTGCGGGAACTGCTCGCAGATCGCTTTGCACGCCGCCGCACGGTCCCGCCACTGCTGACGCTGGGCGGCGATGTCATCGGCTGTGCGGCGCGCCTTCTGGTAGGTTTCCTCGGCTGCAGCCAGGTCCACGGTCAGCGCGTTGATCTTGGCCGACACGTCACCCTGATACAGGTAGTCGGACTGCTTCAGCGGCCGCCGGTCGTCCTTGATCGCGAGACGTTCCGAGTCCTTGTAGAGACCGGTGTCGGTCACCGCGCGCCGGAACCGCGCGAACACGTCTGGGGTGTCGACGCAGATGTGGTCACCGGCGGCGGTGACGACGTCGACGGCCTCGGCCGCGCACGGATGCTTCGGGTCGACGGCGAACAGCTTGCCCGCCAATGTGTTCGGCTCCGGATCCACGGGTTCGGCACCGAGGAACTTCGCCCGCACATGATGCAGCTGCAGCCGGCCGCGCATGTTCGTCTCGTTGACGAACTGCAACACCTTCGTCCAGTGCTGGTCGGGGACCATCAGGCGCAGGCCCACACCCCGCAGCACCTTCTCCACGGCAGTGCGCCACCGGGTCTGGTCGGCACGCAGATCCATCAGCTCGGCGATGTAGGGCAGCTCCGCAGCGTCGACATCGACGGCGGCGCAGATCTGTTCGCGCATCATCAGCGCGAACTCGGGCAGTGCCGAGCCGACGTGCTCGACGCGCTTGAGCTCCTTGGCCGCCTCGTCGCGGGCCATGCGGGCGGCCTTCTGCGCGTACTCCGCATCGGTGGAGGCCTCGCGGTGGCGTTCGACCTTCGCCAGCAGCTCGGTGGCCTCGGCGAGTAGTTCTTCCCGCAGGTTCCAGAACTGCTCGGCGGTGCCGGGGATGTCGATCTTCTGCGCGGTCAGCATGTCTTCGTAGGCGCCCCGCCGGCGTGACACCTGCTCGGCCTCGGTCTCGGCGGCGGTCACCTGCGACTGCAGCGGGCCGATGCTCGCGCTGGAGCCGCTGATCTGGGCGTTGAGCGAATCAGCTTCGGCCTTGGCCAGATTCAGCGACCGCGTGACGTCCTCGTACTCGTTGTCGAGCTGGTCGATCGTCGAGTCGAGTTGCTCGATCTGGGTGGGGCACTGTGCGAGCCGGACGTGATCGGTGTAGGCCCGCACCATCGGCAGATCCACCAGGTCGATGATGCCCAGGTCTGTGGACTCCGAGGCGTAGCGGTGCTGGATCTTCTCGATGTCACCGAGGATCTTGCGCTTCTTCTGGGCGACGGCGAGCAGTTCGCGTGCCTCGACCAGCGGGTCGATCTGCTTGAGGGCTTCGGGCAGCCGGCTGAGGCTCTCGGGCTCGTCGAGCATGAACTCGCGGACGAACTGTTCCAGCCCGCCAACGCTTTTCAGCGACTTCGCCTTACCGAGCAGCTGCTGGGCCGCATCCGAGGCGCGGATGCCGATGGTGGCGTACAGCTGGGCAAGATACTGCGACTCCACTTTCGTGGTGAACCGCCAGCCGTGGTCCTTGAACACGCCCGTGTCGAATCTTCCTGCGGCCCAATGGTTGCAGACGTCCTCGATGTCGAGGTCGCCGTCGCCGAGCACGAACCGGCTCGACGAGTCGTTGCGCGACTCGCCCGTCAGCCACTTCAGCACCAGGCCCGTGACGGTGCGTCCCGAATCGCTGGCGTAGGTGACCGCCACCGCGGACCACGCCGTGCCGTCGCCGCGCAGGTACATCACGCGGCTGGTGCCACCATCGCTGCGCTGCCCCCACGCGCCGCGGACGTACTTGTCGACGGTACGTCGCCCCGCGCTGGAACCCGCCGCGGTGTTGTCGCCGGAGGCGTTGAAATTGCGGCGGTTGAATGGCAGGAAGCCCAGTGAAATCGCGTCCAGCAGAGAGGATTTACCGCTACCGGAAGCGCCCGCGATCAGCGCGCCGCCCTCGCTGAACGGGATGTCGTGGTAGCCGTCGAAGACGCCCCAGTTGATGATCTGCAGACGCGACAGGTGGAACTGCTCAGTCAAGGCTGACCTCTACTTCCTGGTCGTCCACGGCCGGCCCGCCGGTGAGCAGCAGTTCGAACTGCTGCTGCAGCTCGGTGATGACGTTGGCCGTCATGACGGCGGTGATCACCGGGCTGATCGTGTAGCTGTTTTCGTCGTCGCGGCTCTTGCGCAGGATCTCCAACCCCGTCAGCCGGGCGATGGCGGCGTCGATGCGGCCGCCGAACGTGACGGCGTCGCGGTCGGTGTCGTTGAGGACACCGGCGAACAGGCCGTGCATCTCCTCCCGCGAGATCAGCACGTTCTGTCCCGCGGCGGCGCGCATCATCTGGGCCAGGTGCAGGGCCAGGATCGAGTCGTAGGTGCCGAGCGGTTCGCGCCGGAGAAGCTTGATGCCCTTGGCGGATTCGTAGCGGGCCTGCTCGATGAACGCCACTCCGTCTGTTTCAAGTCCCACCCCCGTTACCCGCAGGATCAGGTCGAGTTCGGAGAGCCTCGTCGAGAGCTGGTTGCGGTATTCGAGCACCCAGGCGTAGATGTCGGCGTCGGACTCGGCGCTGATGTAGCGGCGGGTCAGCAGGTGCTGCAACGCCCAGCACGCGCGGTCGGGAAGCTCGGAGACGTCGCCGTCGAAGCGGGGTCTGCGCTGGTGCGGAGGCCGGGCGGTCTGGTCGACCTGCGGCAGTGACGAGAAGTCGATGTCAGGTTCAGCAGAAGGGGAAGTCACTCGGCAGCTCCGGCGAGGGTGGTCAGCGGTTCGGTGAACATCAAACGGGGAACGGCGATCTCGCGATCCTGCCCGTCCAGCGAACGGAACCGCACCGTCGTCGATTCGGCCGCGGCGTCGTTCGGTTGCTTGAGCGCCCACGACCACAGCACGATGACGTGGCCGAGATAGGCCCGCTGTCCTGCTGCGTCGAGCATGTCGACGGCGTCCGACAACGAGACGGGACCCTTGGTCACCGCGGCGTTGATCATGTCCGACATCGCGGGCGCGTCGACCTGCGTCGTCAGCGCTGCGAAGCTGGTGAGATCGACGTCGCCCTCGGCGGCGATCGCCGGCTTCGGGCTGGACAGGTCGCCGATCTTGAAGCTGAGGGCGCCGACCGAGCTGATCGCGTGCCGGGCGAGGGGGATGTCGAGGTCCAGGCGTGAGTCGATCAGGCTGGACTTCAACAGATTTCGGGCCGCACCGATCGCCTCGTTGAGCTGACGGGCCACGCCGCGGCTCTGCTCCAGAGTGCCGAACGCGGTGAACCGCTTGACGCGCTGCGCGCAGCGCTGCTGGATGCGTTCGACCTCGTCGATCTGATGGCCGACGAGCTCGAAGAACCCGGCCATCACCTTGCGCAGCGCCGGGTCCAGCGCGGGAAGCGCGTCGGCGACCGCGGCCACGTCGGCTTCGAACTCCGCCCGCTGGTCGGGATCGTTGATCATCCGCAGGAAGGCGCGGTGACTGTCGCGCCCCTGCGAATCCCACGCCGCCTGATAGTCGGCATACATCTGGCGCTGCCGGTCGCGGTACTCGGTGTTGGTGTCGATCGGCTCGTCGAGAGCGGCGGTGGCCTGCTCGATCATCGACCCGTACTGGCCGATGTCGGTGATCAGCCGTTCCATCTGCATGGCGATGGCGCGGGCCTCGTCGTACGCGTCGCTCACGTCGACCTCAGGGCGCTCGCCCCGGTCGAGCTCGTCGAGTTCCTGATGAAGCTCGGCGATCTCCGCCTCGATGCTCTTGCGGATGCGGGCCGGGTCGTTGCCGACCTTGAGGGCCACGTGCTTGAGACGCGACGCGATGCCGTTGATGGAGCCGCCCGTGGCGATCGTGTCCTGGCGGCGCATGCCGCGCAAGAAGTCCAGTGCGCGGCGGGCGTCCTGCGTCAGGTAGCAGACGTTCTGGTCGCTGCGGGGATCGACGATGCGGTGCAGCCAGCCTTGGCTCGCCCACGACTTGATCAGCGCGAGGCCGGACTGCTCGTCGTGCAGGTCGGCCAGGTCGCGTTCCAGGCGCACCACGAGCGTGCTCTCCGGGGCCACGCCGTCGGCCAGGTGGCGCTCCATCAACGTCGCGTAGAGGCTCAGGTTGGTGGTGGCCAGCAGCCGGATGGCGCGGGAGCCCTGCAGGTCGCGGTTGAGTTCGAGCAGGTCGACGGCCGACAGGGTTGCGTTGTCGTCCACCTGGCTCCTGAATCTCTATGAATTGTGTCGTTCCGGAGGCCCCAACATAGGCCACCGCGGGGACATCGCCGGTCTCCGGGAGCGAGTGTCGCGGGGATTCCCGATGGGCTGTGTGACGCGTGTGACCAGCGGGATTGCAGTGTGTTCTGGGGCTTTCGCGAGAGCGTCACCACGGTCGTGAGATGGCAGGAATCACGACCGGGGTGGCGGTTTCGTGAGGCGTTCGATGATCGCGGCCGCGGTCTCGACGGCGGCGATATCGCCGACGCCCTGTCCGGCGTTCACCGGCGCGACGCGGAAGTCGTCGTCGGCGATCGCCTGGAGGAGTCGCGCACGTGCGTCGTCGTCGGGGATGCGCCCGTCCCACGCGTCGGTGAAGACGTTACGGACGACCCGCTCGGGCAGCGTCTCGGGCCACGGGTAGCCCAGAGCGACGTCGAACACGCGAGTGGTCAGCGTGTCCTCGGCGCGCGCGTCGACCAGCACCTGCCGGGCCTCCTCGGGAAGCAGCGACTCCCGGCACGCCGCGAACGCCGTGCCGATCCATGCGCCGGAGGCGCCGGCGGCCAGGACCGCGGCGAGAGCGCGACTGGAGGCGATGCCGCCGGCGGCGAGCACCGGCACGTCGACCCGGTCCAGGATTGCGGCGAGCAGCGGCAGCGTCGAGAGCGTCGGTGTGCCGTGCCCGCCGGCCTCGGATCCACGGGCGACGAGCACCTCGACACCCGCGTCGGCGGCGCGCTGCGCCGACTCCACGTCAGGCACCTGTGTTGCTGTGACAGATCCGGCGTCGCGGGCGCGAGACACCCAGTCCCAGTCTTCACCGAAGCTGACTGCCAGCAGCGCAGGACGGGCGTCGAGTGCGGTGGCGAGCAGGCGTGCATCCCGCCTGACGACCCAGTCGATGAGCCCAATGCCGAAGGGCTGCTTGGTGTCTCCGAGCAGGTGCAGTTGTCCCTGGAGCTGTTGCGCCGACCCTGAGCTGCCACTGCCGATCATGCCGAGCCCACCGGCGCGGCTGACTGCGGCGGCCAGCAGGCCGCCGGCCGCGCCGCCCATCGGTGCATTGACGATCGGTGCGGCCAGGTTCATGGCCGCCGACCACCGCGTCGCTGTCTTTTCCATCCCACCTCCACACCGTCATGCCAGGATGAGCGTATGACGCTCGTCTTCGTCCACGGCAACCCCGAGACCTCGGCGATCTGGGGCCCGCTGACCGCGGTGCTCGGTCGTGACGATGTGGTGCTGCTGTCGCCGCCCGGGTTCGGTGCACCGCTGCCCGACGGATTCGGCGCGACGTTCCTCGAATACCGGGACTGGCTCGAAGCCGAGCTGGAGAAGATCGACGGCCCGATCGATCTCGTCGGCCACGACTGGGGCGGCGGTCACGTCATGAACGTCGTCATGCACCGGCCCGAACTGGTGCGCAGCTGGGTCTGCGACGTCGTCGGACTGTTCGACGCCGACTACGTCTGGCACGACATGGCCCAGGTGTGGCAGACACCGGATGCCGGTGAGGAAGCCCTGGACGCGATGATGGCAGGCGGGGTGCCCGGACGGACGGAACTGCTGGGCTCCCTTGGTTTTCCGCCGGATATCGCCGCCGCCGTCGCCGAACATGTCAACGACGACATGCGCACCGCGATTCTGGCGCTGTACCGCTCGGCGGCGCAGCCCGCCATGGCGGAAGCTGGCCGCGCCCTGGAGGCCGCGGCGGCCCGGCCGGGGTTGTCGTTGCGCGCGACGGACGACCCGTACGCCAGGGTGAGCGAGCACCCAGGGCGGGCCGCCGATCGTGCCGGTGCGCGCACCGAAGTGCTTGAAGGACTGGGGCATTGGTGGATGCTGGAAGACCCCAAACGCGGAGCGGCGGTGCTGACGTCATTCTGGGAGACCCTGGACTAAGGCCTGCTCGGACCGGTGATCGTCGCCAACCTGTTCGCCTCGGGTTGTGAGTCAGAGGCGCCAGATGACCACGACGAGAGCGAGGACGCCGAGTGTCGCGATCAGAGCTGACATCAGGCCGGCAATCGAAAACGGCACTGCGCCGACTTGCGTCTTCAGCACCGCGATCTCTTTGCGGTGCTGAAACCACGCCAGCACCAACGCGATCAGACCGCTGACGATCAGCACCATCCCCATCACCCACGGGCTGACGATCGGCCGGTCGAGGTTCTCGGAGTCGGCGAGGTACTGGAAGAACTTGAAGATGGTGAAGCCGAACGCGATGAGTGACGTGCTGGTGCGAATCCACGCCATCAACGTGCGCTCGCTGGCCAGGCGCGTCCGCTCGATCGCGAGTCGAGTCGAGGTGTCCAGTTCTGTCATGACGACGCCCTTCGCCTGCGTTGGTGAGTGTCAGGATATCGATGTCACGTCAGGCACGTGATGTTCTCCCTGGACTCTGGGATGTCAAAGCTCAAGCCACCCGGGCTGTTTCGAGCTTGACGAGTTTGCCGAGCGCACCGGGGGCCTTGTCGGATGCGGGGTGTAACCGCACTTACGGATGCGATGCTCGCCGGATGTGAGAAAATTTCGGCAATCGCACCGGCGCGTGATGCGTGGCCCATCGAGTGTTGCGTCACGCGGCAAGCCGTAGGGGAGAACGCATGTGCGCTCATAGAAATGCTGAAACCGTGGTGGAGCGACCGCCCATCACCCGGGCGTTGACCTGGGTGGGAGGTGCGGAGCCGCACGGGTTCACCCGCGACGACGAGCGGTCCTCGCACGTCACCGCGGGTGTCGTCGTACTGGTGCTTGTCGCACTCTCATGGCTGGTGGCCGCGCTGGCCTTCACCGAGGCGACATCGTGGCCGACCGCGGCGGTCATCGCGGTGACGGGTGTGGCCGCCGTACTTGTGGGCGCGGTCATCCGGGCAGTCGCGAGCGGGCCCCTCCGAGGTTTGCCCAGCGTCCTTGGGCGGGGAGCGATCGCCATCGCTGTCGGTGCCGTCGTCGGGGAGCTGGCCGCAATCGGTGCGCTCTCCGGGGCGATCGATCGGCAGCTCGACGAGCGTGCCGCCCAGCAGGCCTCCTCCACGCCCGCGGTCGTGCAAGCCGAGGAGGACCTTCAGCAGTCCAGGGCGGCCCGGGCAGAGCTCGGCAATGCGGTCGAGCAGGCCCTGCAGCGCCGCGAGGACGCACTCGTCGTCGCGCGCTGCGAGTACAACCCGAGCCCGGACTGCCCCCAGATCCGCATCACTGGCGACCCCGGTGTCGGACCGGAAGCGCGCACGGCCAACGAATTCCTCGCCGACGCACAGACGCAACTCGACGCCGCCCTCGCTCGACGCAATGTGCAGACGCCCAGGCTGGATGCGCAGGTCGCCACTGGCGAACAAGAGCTGACGCGGGCGCGCACCGCAGCGATGTCGGACGCCGATGCTGGACTCGGGGCGCGGTGGATCGCGATGAACGACGAGGCCCTGGGCAATCCGGCAGCGTTGCTTCTCCGGTTCTTGGTCGTCGGAGCCGCCATTCTGCTGAGCCTGCTGCCGTTGATCCTGCGGTTGTGGCGCGGGGAGACGACGCAGGACCGTGGTGTGGCCGCGCATGTGGAGCGCGAGCGGGCGGAGCTGCTGGCCGACACCTCGATCGAGGTGAAGCGCGCCGAGGTGCGCGCCGCTGTCGAGAACCTCTGGGCCGAACAGCAATTGGCCAGCGCCAGGCTCGCGGCGGAGGCCCAGCTGGAGATCGAACGCGAGCAGCAGCGACGCCGCGTGATCGAGGCACGCGGGTCTGCGCTGCAAGCCCGTTCGGAACGCATCGTCGACGACGTGTTCCTGCCGATCGCCGCAGAAGCCGAGGCGGCAAGCCTCACGCCCGCAGTAGTGCCTGACGCGCAAATGGATCGGTTGGTCGACGAGCCGGAGAATCTTCCCGTGCCGGTGGAGAAACCTGTCAGGGAATCGGGCAATCCGCTGATGTCGGTGATTCCAGAGGTGACCAAGACGGCGACGAGATGGATCCGTCCGTTCGTGCCGCCGATCGTCGCCAGCGCCATCGACACCACCACCAGACCGCTACGGGGAGTACGCCAGGCTTTCGAGGAGACCGAAGAAATCCAGTTCTGGCTCAAGCGGAAAGCGGACTCGCAAGGTCAGCGTCGAAGCCATGGAGACCGAATGGGGCCCGGAGTCTGCCGCAGAGGGACCGGCGAACGATCAGCAGTGGGTGGCGTCGACACGGCCGTCCGCCGATCACCGACGCAGCGTGTCTGCTTCCGCGAACCGCGCCGCGATGGACGCCTCGCAGGGTCGAGGCGAACTCGTCGAACCGTCGGGGCCGCGACAGATACCCCCCGGGACGTAGTTGCCGCAGCGATGCAGCGTCACGACAGCTTCGCAACGTCCTCACGGCACCGCTGGGCCAGTTGCTCCTGGCGGGCGTACAACAGGCCGAACGTGAAGCCGTTCTCGCCTGCGGTGGTTCCCGCTGCCGCACCCAGCTGGCGGATCATCGTCCGAGCCACGACGGTATCCTGCATGTCGCCGAGAACACTCTGAATCTGCTTGTAGTGCTTGACCGTTGGCTTCGTCTTCTTCGACGCGCCGTTCCACTGGAGCAGTTCGTGCGCGTAGCGGGCCCGCTTGGCGGCCTTGCGGGCACGGTGGAGCAGATCGTCTTCGTCGCTTTTCAGAGCAACCTTGAGCCGACGGTCGGCCTTGACGCCTGCCTTTCGCGCTGTCGCACGCAACTTCTTCGTGGTTCCGCCCGGCAGGATTGGAGGAGCAGCGCTCCACCGCTGCAGTTCGGTGACGAGGTCCAGATAGCGCGGCGACTCCATCGCTTCGGACACCCGGTCGCGCGCAGGCAGTTCGATGCCGCGGAGGTCGAGATTGATTCTCGAGCCCACCGGGCCGAGCACCAACAGTTCGGGAATCTCGTCGAGGGCGTCGCGTAACCGGCGCAGCTGAACCTGCACATCGCGCACGTCGCCGAGAACCCCGGCGAACCACTTGAGTTCTTCCTCGAAAGCCGGGCCGGCCACCGGGTCCAGCTGTTTCTTGAAGATCCGTAGCGTGCTGCGCGTGCGCCGAATGGCCACCCTCGTGTCGTGAATGGGATCAGTGCCTTCCCTCAGGCCGGTCAACCCGTCGAGAACGAGCCCAATCTGCTCGGTCAGGTATCCGATCAGCGGTGATTCATGTTGTTGCGCAAGCGTTTTAACGCGGTCAGTCGGCGTCGAGACAGTGGTCATCGTCGAACTCCTCTCGTGGGCCTCAGGTCACGTCCACCGGGGGCGGCTTGCCCGCGGTGATCAGTTCTTCCCCGGACTCGTAGTCGTCGTCGGCATTGCATGTGAGTACCCCGACCACGGTGCCGTCCGACTCGTACCAGACCGTGAATCCGCCGTCCCGGTCGATCAGCCGGCTGTGTTGGTAGCCGTCGCCCCACGCGTGGTACTTGACGTCGGTGTCACCGATGGTCGTCCAGAAGCCAGGCACGCCGCTCCATTGCACGTCCTCGCCGGCAGCAGCGGAGCCCGCCACCTCGCCTTGATCCATGGCGTCGCCCCAGTGCTCGACAGCCAGTGCCCGGCCCGCGTCGGTGTTGACGGCGAACGCGACATCGCCGGCGGCCCACACGCCGTCGACCGCAGTCCGCATGTCCGGCCCCACGGGGATCCTCCCGTTTTGCAACGTGATCCCCGCCATCTCGGCCAGAGCCGCATTGGGTTTGACGCCCGTCGCGGCCAGAATCAGGTCCGCCTGCACCGTGGAGCCGTCCTCCAGGTGGACATGTCCGTCACCAATCGATGCCACCCTGGCCTTGCCCGCGAAACGGACGCCCGTCGCCTCCACCAGTTGACGCAGCCGCGCGCCCGCGTCGTCACCCAGCCGCTTCTGCTGCGGCAGTTCGTCGGGCGCGATGAGGGTGACGGAAAGGCCTCTGATGGCCAGCGATGCTGCAGCCTCGCATCCGATGAATCCCGCGCCGATCACCACGGCCGTCCTCGCGGAGGTTGCAACGTCGCGCAAGCGCTTCGCGTCGTCGAAGGAGCGAAGCAGCAGAGCCTGCTCGCCACCGGGGACCGGCAGCGGTTGCGGGCTTGCGCCGCAGGCGATAACGAGTTCGTCGTACTCGTAGCGGACGTCGGCCGCAGTCACGATGCGGGCGGCGACGTCGATCGCTGTGACCTTGGCTTCCAGCGTCGTCTCGAAGGGACGACTGATGGCCATGTCAACTTCGTCGGTCTCACCGCGAAGGAAGTCTTTGCTCAGAGGGGGTCGCTGATACGGCGGCGCGGTGTCGGCCGTCAGCACTCGCACGGGACTGTCAGCCCTTCGGGCGCGATACGCCTCGGCCGCTGCGACCCCGGCCGGACCGCTGCCGATTACCAATAATCCTGAGTTGCTCACCTCGGACGAATACCCACTGGCAACAGGGGTACACCGCACCCGGTGAAGGCGAGGTCCTGCAGGTCAGCAGACGTGCCTAGCCCTTCTGCGGTGGCCCCGGGTCGGGTGTCGTCGCGGGCCCGGGCGGTGTCTCGGGAACATCGTCGGGGACTAGGCGCTCGGGGACCTCGGTGGGGGTGAGTCGCTCGGGCGGTTCGGTAGGCGCGCTGCCGCGGTGCTGCGGCAGGGATTCGGTCTTCATGGTGCAGGCGTACCCCGGCCGCGCCCTGACGAACCCTGGCGTCAGGCCTGCGCGAAGGCCTCGTGCTCGACGACCTCGATCGCGGCGCGTTCGCCCGAGCGCACCGCGCCGTCGATGAAGCCGTACATCAACGCTGACGATTCGGTTCCCGCCCAATGGATCCGGCCGCACGGGTCGCGCAGCGCCGGTCCGAACTCGGTCAGCACCCCGGGTGGGGTGTGAGAGATCATCCCGCCGCCGGAGTAACGCTCGACGGTCCAGTTCTGCTCGAGATAGTCGACGGGGTCGAGTGCCTTGTCGCCGAACCGCTCTGCCACCGCGGACAACACCGCCCGGCGGCGGTCCGCCTCCGAAAGCTTGCACAGGTCACGCGCTTCGGGGCCTTCGGTGATGACCGTCAGAATGCCGGGCGTTCCGGTGTCGGTACACGAGTCGATCGTCAGGTTGGCCGCCGATCCCGGCGCGAACGACTGCCCGGACAGCCCGTCGGCACGCCAGAACGGCTCGTTGTAGATCAACGCGATCTTGAACACCGCCCCGCTGGGCATCCGCTGATGCAGAAACGCGCGGTCCACCGGCAGCTGCGGTTCGTAAATGATCTGCGAGGCAATGCAAATCGGCACGGCAACGATGGCTCGGCGCGCCCGCACCACCATGTCCTCCGACCGTACCGTGACCCCATCGTCGTCCTGAGCGATGCTGCGTACCGGCTGCCCGAGCTTCACGATGTCGCCGAGTTCAGCGGTCATGGCTTTGTGGATCGCGCCCATTCCGCCGACCGGCCTCGCGTCCTCGGCGGCGTCCTTCACACCGAGGACGAAGCTCGGCCCGCCCGCGGCGGCCATCTGGTACAGACAGAACAACAGCGACAGCTCCGAGGCCGCCGACGTGTAGATTCCCGCGACCGACGACTCCAGCAGAGTCCGTGCCGGTTTGGACAACGTGTTGCCCTCCAACCACTTTGCCCACGTCACCTGATCCCACTTGTGCGCCTTCGGCGCCGTCCACGGCGCCTCGGGCGGGATCGTCTTGCACATCTGTGTGAGCTCGAAGAAGACGACACCGAGGTTGGCCACGGCGAACGGGCTCAACGACAGCGGGATCGTGCCCTGGTACGTGTACTTCTTGCCGTCGATGAACATCATCGCGTCGCCCTCGACGTATTGCTTGTACTCGGGGATCCCGAACTCCTTCATCAGCGCGTAGATGCGGTCCTGACCCGGACCGATCCACGCGCCGCCACGGTCGATCCAGGACCCGTCGTCGCGGTCGACTGTGAAGGTGCGACCGCCGACCCGGTCGCGGGCCTCGAGCAACATCACCGAGTGCCCAGCCTGTTTGAGGCGCAGCGCTGCTGTCAGCCCGGCGAAACCCGCACCCACCACGCAATAGTCGACGTCAACCATGACCTGCTCCCCGCAAGCTGTGAGCTATCCAGGCTGCGCGCAATTAGCGGGAGAGTCAATATTAAGGCTGCCTTCTATTTGACTCGGTCAGTATTGCAACCGTCATCCCAACGGGTCCGCGGGGGTAGGGGAGGCCCTCGTCGCAGTGATTCCCATGGCTGCGCCGACGAGGATCGTTGCGAGGCCCAATAATACGTAGAACGGCAATCCCTCGGCGAGGAAGACGGCCGACGACAGCAACCCCAGAACCGGGACCACCATGAGGCTGAGATTGCTCGACACTGCCCCGAGGCTGCGGCTGATGGCGAGGACGCCCCAGACGCCGATCGCCGAGGCGAACACTCCCTGATAGAGAACGACAAGTAGTACCTGCCAATTTAGGCCGAACAGTGGCGGCCCGGCGGACGCCCAGGCGTAGGTTGCCGCTGCGAGACAACCGATTCCGAGTTGCCACGGCAGGAGCTCTAGTGGGGACCCGGTCCAACGGTGCGATCGGATGTGGACCGTCACCGCGGCGTTGATCGCGGCGCCCGCCAGGAGCAGTCCGTAACCGAAAGGCCGAGTGCTGCTGAAGAATCCGTCTTCCCACGGTGCAAGCAACAGCACTACGCCGCAGATGCCTGCCACGAGGCCGGCGACGGTCAGCATGCTGTAGCGCTCCCGCAGGAACAGCGCGGCAATCGGGACGGCCCACAACGCCGACGTGTGGAGCAGCACCGCAGAGCGACCTGCGGGCGCTTGTGTCAGCGCGACGAACATCAGTGCGTACACCACCGCAAGCTGGAGCACGCCGACCGAGATCACCACGGGGAGGTCTTCCCTGACCGGACGGTGGAGCTTGCCGATTCCTGCCATCGCAACCGCCGCGACGATGCCCCCGACGCCGAGGCGGAACGCGGCCAGCCATTCTGGCGGCATCAACGTCACGCCGTGCGCCATCACAGGCCAGTTCAATCCATGCACGAGGCCCACCACTGCGATCGTGAGGTAGAGGCTCGTGCCGCGCAGCAGCCGCGGCTGAGGCCGCTCGACGTCCCGAGTCCGTGGCCGGTGCCGATCGCGACATATACGATGCAGAATCGAATCTGTCATGTCGCAGTCCGGGAGAGCTGATGCCCATAGAACTCAACCGCTCCGGCAAGGAACGGCAGACTGCACACGAGTTCGTGCGGGAAGCCCTGCGGCGCGCTATTTTTCGGGGAGAGCTGGCCGCAGGCGAGCACCTGATCCAGGCCGAGGTCGCCTCGCAGCTGAGCGTCAGCGTGACTCCGGTGCGAGAGGCGATGCGGGACCTGGCTACGGAGGGTCTCATCGTGCTCGACAGCCACCGGGGCGGGATCGTCCGCGGTACCAGCCGCGAAGACCTCGAAGAGATCCTGCGCATCCGCGAGAAGCTCGAGCCCATGGCGGTCGATCTCAGCGTGCGCAATGTCACCGATAACGAACTCGACCGCGCCGACCAACTCGCCGAACTGATGGTCGGTGAATCGGACCTGGGGGCGTGGGTCGAACTCAATCGGCGCTTCCACTGTCTGTTGCATGACGCGATGCGATCGAGGCACCTGACGGCGATCTTCAACCGGCTTGAGGATGCCGCGGCATTGTGTACCGCGCAGTCGCAGCGCATCGAACCGTCGATCCGGCGTCGCGCCAACGACGACCACATCGACCTGCTGCGGGCTTACCGGCAGCGGGATGCGGACGCCGCGCTCGCGATCCAGATTCCGCATACCGCCCTCTCGCTGGGGTCACTGCCGAGCGCCTCCAGCACCATTTGATAGTCGATTACATAACATATATAACGCATGAAATGCAGCGGTGTGTGCTGGTGAGCTGGGAAAACCGGTGCAGCAGCCTGATGTAGCGCTTCCGGCAGCGTTTACAAACTGGAAACCCGCTGGAATTACATAACATATATGTTCGTTCCTGACGTGGAGTCCATCGCGGCGAAGGAGCGTGGCCACAGTGAGTACCGGTTGGGGTCTGATCGGCATCGGAGCCATTGCCGATCTGTCGATCGCGCCCGCGGTCAGCGGTTACCCTGACAGCCATCTGGCAGCGGCCTGCAGCCGCAGCGACAAACGTGCTCACGCGTTCGCCGCCAAACACGGCGCAGCGGCCGCCTATGCCGACTACGCCGAGATGCTCGCCGATCCACAGGTGCAGATCGTCTACATCGCCTCGCCGAACGCCCTGCACACCGAGCACACCGTGGCCGCCGTCGAGGCGGGCAAGCACGTCCTGGTCGAGAAGCCGATGGCGCTCGACCGCGCCGACGCTCGCCGGATGGTGGACGCCGCGGCGCGCAATGCCGTGATGCTCGGCGTCGGGTTCCACCTGCGGCACAAAGAAACCGCGCGAGCCGGTCGGCAGGCGATCTCAGAAGGCCGACTCGGCGAAGTGTTCTACGCCGAGATGGCGATCGCGGCGGGCAAGGCTCTCTACCCGTACGACACCTGGCGGTCCGAGCCCTCTCTCGCCGGTGGCGGATCGTTGCTGCACCAGGGCGTCCACGCGGTGGACCTGGCGGCGTTCCTCTGCGGCGAGCCCATCGTCGAAGTGACCTGCATGACCGACCTTTCCGTCGAGGAGGACGTCTTCGTCGGGACCTGCCGGCTCGCCGGTGGCGCATTGGTCAACATGGTCTCCCACAGCAAGCGCCCGGGAACCCGGCCGGACTGGACGGTGTTCGGTGAGGCGGGTTGGCTCGATGCGCGCGGCGGAACCACCCCGGCCCCCGGGGACACGCTGGATCTTCACGACGGCGCCGGAACCACCAGGTTGGCGTCCTCGCCGGAGTCGGCCTACGTCAGTGAAGTCGCCGCTTTCACCGATGCGGTCCGCGGCGCCACGGAGCTCAGCGGGGACGGCGCAGACGGCTTGCACGCCGTCTGCGTCGCCGAGGCGCTCTACCGCTCTGCGACCGACAAGCGCGTCGTCACTGTCGAGGGCTGACGGGACAACTCGCGCCGATCGACCGAGCCCACCGGGACCCCGGCCAGGGCCACTTCGTTGGTGTCCGAAACCCGAGGCCGGAAGTGACTTTCCCCGAACAGGTTTCGTTGCTGAACCAAGGTCTTTACGTATGCGAAACCTACGATGTCTTGCCGGCCCCTATCGTGGTGTTCCTGTCACTCAGTAGGTATTTCGGCCTCCGACGGGTTTTAGATGCGCTTTGACGCAGCGGTACCGAGTGGCTTAGCCGCCGCTGCGCGTCTGACGCTCAGCGACCCGTCAGCGTGGACGGTGGTTCACCACCGGACGTAGGAGGTCACCCATGAAGAAATCGTTGTTCTGCGCGCTGAGCGCGTCAGCCCTGCTCGTCGCCGGATGCTCGGGACCCGCCGAGACGACGAACGCCGCCGCCGAGAGCACAGAGAACGTCATCCGGTTCACGTTCTCGCCAGACCCCGCCTGGGACTGGATGCAAGACCAGGGAATCCTCGAGGAGATGGAACAGGATTCGGGCTACCGGATCCTGCAGACCATCACCTGGGACGAGTTCGGTCAGTTCGTCGGGGGGCATGCCGACGTCATCTCCATCGGCAGTTACGAACTGCAGAACCTCGAGCAGGAAACCGGCATCAAGACGGTGACGTTCGGAAAGTTCAACTACGCCAAGGACGTAATGATCACCGCCAACCCCGAGTGGGAGACGGCGGCAGACCTTCCCAAGGACTGCAAGATCGCCGCCGAGTCCGTCGTCGGCAACGCGCTGATCTGGCAAGCACTCGTCGACAAGATCGACAACCGCGAACTCGCCGAGAACGGCGAGGATCTCAACCTCGTCACCGCTGACTACCAGATCATCCCAAGCCTGGTCCAGGAAGGCGAAGTGTGCGCAGCGTTCGCCGATCCGACGCAGTCCATCCCCGAGTTCGCCTCCGGCAAGCTCAACATCATGTACGACGGTAAGTCCGCATCGGAGTTGTACGGCGAATCCATCTCACCCGGGCACAAGGGCGTGATGAGCAACCTATTCGTCGCCCGAAAAGACTGGTACGACACGCATAAGGACGAAGCGGCGTTCTTCCTCAGTGTGTGGCAGCGGGCACTCGACGAATGGGCCGAACACCGCGAGGAGATCATCGACGCCTATCCCGAGCACTTCGCCGTCGCGTCGCCGGAGGAGGCCGTGTGGATGAAGGCCTACTTCGGCAACACCTTCGACTGGTTCGTCGACTCGCCTTACCTCGACCAGCAGTGGATCGATCAGGAGAAGGGCATCTACGGGCTGCTCAAGGACGCAGGCGTCGTCAATGCCGACACCGCCGATCCGGAGATGGCCGTCGTCTCCCCGCAGTCGTGAAAGCCCCGTCCCCGAGAACACGGCGAGCGCTTGCGGCACAAGCCTATTCGCTGGCTGGCGTCGCCGCCTTCATCGGCATCTGGGCCTACGCGGCCTCCCGAATGGAGCCCTACGTGCTGCCTGCGCCGTGGGCGGTCGCGGCTCGGATGTGGGAGCTGATCGCCACCGGAGATGTGCTGCACAACTTTCTGATGAGCTTCTGGCGCGCTGTGCTGGGGTGGATGGTGGCCGTGGTCGCGGGATCCGTGATCGGGTTCCTGATGGGGCGCTACCGGTACGCCCGGGCGTTCTTTCACGACCTGATCTACCTGGCCGCCAACGTTCCGCTGATCGTGTACGCCATCGTCGCGATCGTCGTCTTCGGTATCAGCGGGATGGGCCCGACCTCGGTGGTAATCCTGTTCGTGCTGCCGTCGATCGCGCTGAACGTCGCGGCCGGCATGATGTCGGTGGACCAGGACCTGGTCGGTATGAGCAAGGCGTTCAACAGGAATCGCTTCCAGCTGTTCCGGCACGTGCTGGTGCCGACCGTCACCCCGTTCGCGTTCGCAGGCGGCCGCGTGTCATTCGCCGACTCGTGGAAGCTGGCGGCACTGGTCGAGACATTCGGTGGCGACAGCGGGGTCGGCTATCAGATCGCCAGGTCCTACCATCTGTTCTCGGTCCGAGATCTGCTGGCGTGGATGGGCTTCTTCGTCATCTTCGTCGTGCTGGTCGAGCGGCTGGTGCTGGTCAACGTCGAGCATCGGCTGTTCCGTTGGCGCAACGAGGCGCCTCCGCGGCAACCCCGGTTCGGCCGGAGACGGGGGACCTCGCCGGAACCTGCTCCGGCGGGGAACGCCGAGATGAATGTGGAGTTACTGACCGGCGACGCGGCCCGGCGCGGGGTGGGCGCATGACCGTCATCTCCGCGTCGTCTGACACCCGGCCCCGGCTGCTGTCCGACAGGGCGGCCCGCTACACCGCGCGTCTGCTCGTGTTGGTCGGCTGGCAGCTCATCGGGTTGTTGTCGGACAACATCCCGACACCGATCGGCACCGTACAGTTCATCGTCGACGAGACGCTGCGCGGCGAACTCTGGGTGCATCTGACGTGGACGCTGCGCCGGGCCGCGCTTGCGCTCTCGGCGGTGCTCGTGCTCGGTGTACTGATCGGCTGGGCGATGGGCCGGTGGTGGCGCGTCGGCGCATTCTGCCGGGACATCAATACCGTCCTGCTCGCGCTGCCCGCCTTCATCTGGGCTCTGCTGGCGGCGATCTGGTGGGGCTTCTCGGAAGTTGGTCCGTTCGTGGTGCCGGTGCTGGCGGCCACACCGATGCTCATCGCATCCACCTTCGAAGGGGCCAAGTCTCTTCCGAAACCGCTGCTGGAGATGTCGGCCGCTTACCGGGTGTCCCAGCGACGCACGTTCGCCACGCTGGTCCTGCCCGCGATGGCGCCCTACATCATCGCCGGCTTCCGGTACGCGGTGCTCGCCGGCTGGGGTGCGCTGTCCCTGGTCGAATTCTTCGCCAGCAACTGGGGGGCCGGTTACCGCGCCGCATATTGGTACGACGCAGGCAATTTCAACGGATTGATGGGATGGGGACTGATCGAGATCGCGGTCATCCTCGCCGTGGACAGACTGATACTCGAACGCCTCGCCCGCTGGTCGCGGCGGTGGCAGGAAGGAACGGAACGATGGTAGATCCGCGACAGGAGACATCATGGCAAGACTCGTAGCCGACCATGTCAGCAAGGCCTACGAGGCCCGGGCAAGCGATCAGAACGGTGTCCTCGCGATCAACGATTTCACCTTCGAGGTGTCCGGCCACACATTCGTCTGCCTCGTCGGTCCGTCAGGCTGCGGCAAGAGCACGTTCCTCAACCTGGTATCCGGAGTCGAAAAGCCCACGGCTGGTGTTATTTCGGTCACCGGGGAATCGGCGCGAGCCAAGATCGGGTACGTCTTCCAGGACCCCCGGCTGCTGCCCTGGCGGACCGTGCTCGACAACATGATGTACGTCCACGACACAGGCGACCGTAAGAGCAGAGAACGAAAGTGCTTGCACTACCTGGATATGGTCGGTCTAGCGCACACTGCGTCGATGTATCCTGCGCAACTGTCGGGCGGAATGCGGCAGCGCATCGGCATCGCCAGGGCACTGTCCATCGAACCTGATCTGCTACTGATGGATGAGCCGTTCAGCCACCTCGACGCCATCACGGCCCGTGGACTGCGGACCGATCTGCAACAGCTGTGGCAGGCGTCGGGGGCCACCGTCCTTTTCGTCACCCACGACGTCAACGAGGCGGTGCAACTGTCCGACCGGATCCTGATGATGAACACCGGCGGCATCCTCTACGCCGACATCCCGATCACGCTTCCGCGGCCGCGGTTGCAGACCGACCGGGCCGTGGTCACCCAGCAAGCCGACGTGCTGGCGTTGTTCGAGCAGATGCGCCTCGAACCGCTGAGCGCCTGAACACTATTCACCTTCGAAGGGAAACCAATTCTGATGTTGCGTCATAGTGCGTTTTTTATGCTCCGCGAAGAATCAACCCCCGAGCAGCAAATGCAGATGCTGAAGGGCCTGGCCTATATGAGATTCGCCTGCCCGATGGTGCGGGCACTGGACTTCGGCACCGACCTGTTCGGTGGATCGGCGCTGCTGCGCGAAGTCAAGCCGTGGAAGCGGGCGCCCAAGTGGCGCAGCCAGAAACTCGGCCCCGCAATGAGTTACGACGTCGCGTTGCACCTGGACTTCGACGACCTGGAGGGGCTGGAGGCCTACAACGTCGACGATGTGCACCATGAGGTCGCCGTCTACAACGCCTCAATCTGCCAGGGCGAGATCACGGCGCGCGTCGACTGGTGGTATGACGATGAGCCACCGATCGTGAGAGATCAGGTCAAGCACTCGGCGATGTTCCTATGGTCCGACGAGACCGACGACGCCACCAAAGAACTGTCGCTGGATGCGTTGCGCGGCTTGCAGGACACGCCGCAGGTCGAGCAGGTTCTCATCGGAAAAAATGTCGGGGACCTGACAACCGATTTCGACTTCATCGTCGACATCCGCTGCGCCACAAAGGAGGCCGCAGCGGAGCTCATCGCGGGCGAGGAATATGCCCGCGTGATGAAGCAGGTCGGCGAGGCCACGCAGTACGAATGGACCGCCCGCCTGTCCCACACCATGCACGGCCTATGAGCCACGCCATCGTCGACGTCCACGCACACGTCACGCCGCGCTGTTTCAGTGACGCGGTCCTGTCCGGAAGCGACTGGCACGGCATGACGTCGGTGGACGGGGAGCTACACAACCCGATGAACCGCTGGTCGCTGGAGCAGCGCGTCGAAGCGATGGACGCCGACGGCATCGATGTGCAACTGACGTCGCCGACCGACGTGTTCTACCAGTACCACCGGCATCCGGGTGACGCTGCGGTCATCGCCCGCGACGTCAACGACGAGGTCGCCGAGATGGTGCGGGCCCGTCCGCGTCGCATCGCCGGGCTGGCCACTGTGCCGATGCAGGACACCGATTTGGCCGTCGCCGAACTGACGAGGGCCGTCGTAGACCTCGGCCTCCGCGGGGTGATGATCGATGACCATGTCAATGGCGAAACCTATGACGCACCGCGGTTTGACGCGTTCTGGGAGGCCGCCGAGGAGCTCGGCGCGCTGATCCTGGTGCACCAGTACGCGCCGACGTCCGTGGAGTCGCGGATCGAGAAGTACTTCTTCTTCAACTCGATCGGCAACCTCGTGGACCGCACCATCACCTTCGGGGCGCTCGTCTACGGCGGGGTCATGGACCGCTATCCGGATCTGAAAGTGTGCCTCGGGCATGGCGGCGGCTACACGGCGTTCGCTCTCGACCGGATGGACCAGGGCTGGCGTGCGTTCCCGGACATGCGGGGCGCCACGACGGGCCCGCCGAGCACCTATGCGCGCAGGTTCATCTACGACGCGGTGACCTACGAGCCGAGGACGCTGCGCTACCTCGTCGACGTCGTCGGCGCCGACCGGGTGGTTCTCGGTACAGACTGGCCCGCGCCGATGCGGGTGCTGGATCCTGTCACGCGGCTGAGCCGCATCGGGGTCCTGACAGAAGGTGAGATCGAATCGATCCTGCGGGGGACCGCCGCGTCGCTGCTCGGCGACGTGACGAGTAGAGAGGTCGAAAACAGTTGTCCGTCATAGATGTTCACTCCCACGTCACGCCACCCAGCTTCCGGGAGACGGTGCTGGATGGAGGAACCTGGCACACGCTGACCAGTGAGATCGGCGAACTCGAGATACCGGAGTTCTCGATCGCACCGGCCGACCGCATCGCGAAGATGGACGCCGCACGCGTCGACATGCATGTGCTGACCGTCAACAACGACTTCTACCGGTACGACCTGGACCCTGCGCTGACGCTCGACATCGCGCGAGCCTGCAACGAGGAGATCGGCGCGATGATGCGCGACCACCCCGACCGGTTCACCGGACTGGCTACGGTACCGATGCAGGACGTCGACATGGCCGTCACCGAGATGGAGTTCGCGATGTCCAAGCTCGACTACCGCGGCGTCACGATCAACGATCATGTCAACGGGCTGACGTTCGACGAACCGGAGTTCTATCCCTTTTGGGAGGCCGCGGAATCCCTTGGGGCCGTCGTGTTCTTCCACCAGTGCGGGCCGACGCTCGTCAAAGCGCGGACGTCGAGGTACGCGTTGCCCAATAGCATCGGCAACCTCGTCGACCGTGCCGTCACCTTCGGCACGCTCGTGTTCGGCGGCGTCATGGACCGCTACCCGGATCTGAAGATCTGCCTCGGACATGCGGGCGGCTACTCGGCGTTCGGTGCGGCCCGGATGGACAAGACCTGGCGCGCGGCGGACATGGAAGTACCGGAGTTCTCTGATGCGAAGTCGACGCTGACGCGCCCACCGAGCGAGTACCTCAGTCGGTTCTACTATGACTCCTGTACCTACACCGAGTCGACATTACGGTTCCTCATCGACGCCGTCGGCATCGACCGGGTGGTCCTTGGCACCGACTATCCCGCGCCGATGGTCCAGGAGGATCCGGTCGACTGGCTGGAGAGCATGCCAGGCATCACCGAGGAGGAGCGCACGGCGATCCTGTCGACCAACCCGGCCCGCATGTTGGGGCTCCAATAGCGCGGTTCAGGACAGTGGGTATCGCAACGCGGCGACGGCCGTTCCGTTCCAGATATCCGCGGTCACCTCACCTGGCCGGACCGCCACAACCTCACCGCCCTTGTCGAGCACGCTGATCACGATGCGTGACAGCAGGTCATAGCCGCCGCTTCCGTACGTGATCCGACCGTTCGCGTCGTTGAACCGGCCGATCACGTCTTTCGTGAAGTCGTACACCAGCGTGGAGATCGCGCCGGCGACGGCGGCGCGACCGATGTCGGCGAGGTCCGAGGCGACCAGGCCGCGGGCGACCCCGTCGCCGATCTCGTCCACCAGCGCGTCGGTGCGCCGCATGTTGAGCTGCGCCAGCGATTCGCGGATGGTGTCGTCGATCTGATCTGCCCGCAGTGTCTCGGGTGCGCCGTGCACCGCGACGATCTCGCGCTTGCTGTCCGTCCTTCGGTAGAGGTTGAGCAGCGGGTCGGAGGCGAAGAGGAACAACGGGATTCGGCAGGCTGGATCGACATGACCCAGCTCCGCCTCGACGGCCTCGGCCACCCGCTTCGCGTAGGTCTCCAGAAGCACCTTCTTGCCCTCGTCGCCGACGAGCCTGCCGACATGGTCACGGTCTCGAACCGTCGCACGATGGGTCGCGTCGGCGACATCTTCGGGATAATCGCCGAGCAAGGTCATCTCTTCGGCGCGGGACGTGGCCGTCGCCCGCCACAGATTCCAGCCGTTGGCCGACAGCGTC
The DNA here is from genome assembly GCF_029623955.1 of Mycobacterium sp. 236(2023). GTDB lineage: Bacteria > Actinomycetota > Actinomycetes > Mycobacteriales > Mycobacteriaceae > Mycobacterium. Next base: position 326,577 of record NZ_JARSBP010000002.1, read on the forward strand.
AGCGCGAAGGCGTCCTGCGGGGTCGTGACGGCGCGCACCAGCTGGCTGATGTCGAAGTATGCCCCAACCTGCGACTGATTGAGCAGCGCGTTGGGCAGGACGTACACCTCGTGGAAATCGTCGGCGATGAAAATGGCAAGTGATCGTGAAAGCCGGAGCCAGACATCGGATTCCGCGATCTCCTCCCAGCGCTCACGCAGACGCTCGGCAATGGCGTCGCGGGCGCCGCGCTCGCGGACCTCACGCAGTAGCCGATCGACGGCGCTCTTGGCGGTCAGCAGATTGTTGTTGCGCTGATCTGGTCCGGGAAGGGTTTCGACGTAGACGGTGACCGCCAATTCGTGCGGATCTCCGAGCCGTCGCAGGTCGTCCGTGTCGGGAAGTTGATATCGCGTCACCACTCACTCCTTTGTGTCCGGTGTGGGTCCCACCGTAGGAGCGCTTTATGAGAATGCGATGAGTCGATGGAATAGCTGATGCCAAACATGTTGTGTAGAACCAGAGTTCGCTGTCAGCGAAACACAGACTTCAGCCGGTCAGGACAATCCGGGCGAGCGCAGTGAGCCCCAGAAGCACGATGACGGTGCGCAGTACGCGCGGGCTCAGCAGCCGCCCGTACTTCGCGCCCAGCCACCCACCCACCAGCGCACCTGCGGCGATGCAGGCGGCCACCGTCCACGCAATGCGGTCGAACGCCACGACGGTGTAGGTGATCGCCGCCAGCAGATTCACCACACCGACGAGCAGGTTCTTCAGCCCGTTGGACATCTGCAGGTCCTGCGCGAGCATCACCCCCAATACGCCCATCAGCAGAACCCCCTGCGCCGCAGCGAAATATCCGCCATATACCCCGACCAGATACACCGCCAGCACCAGGCTCGGGCTCACTGCCACGGCGGCATCGGACCGACGCGTGGCGACCCACTTCTGCAGTCGCGGCTGTACAACGACCAAGCCGAGCGCCGCGACGAGTAAGACCGGCACCACGATCTCGAAGGTGTCGTCGGGCAGGGCGAGCAGCAGGAACGAGCCGGTCAACGCGCCGAGCGCCGATGCCGGCAGTAGCATCAGCACGGTGCGCTTCTGGGCGGCGATCTCCCGCCGATAGCCCCACGCCCCGCTGACGCCACCGGCCACCAGACCGATAGCGTTGCTCATCGTCGCCACGACGGGCGGATAACCCAACGCGATGAGCGCGGGGAACGTCACCAGCGTGCCCGAGCCCACCACCGCGTTGATCCCGCCTGCCGCCAGCCCCGCCAGAATGACGACCGCGATCTCCAGCATCGATCAGCCGCACAGGGTCCGCGCGGCCTCGGCGAAAGCCGCAGCCGCGGTGCGGCAATCCGTCATCGATACCGCCTCGGTGGCAACGACTCCCGCACCGAAGTCACGGCGCCCGGGCCCGAACATGACGGTGGGCACGCCGAGCGAACAACCGTATCCGGCATCGAAGGCGTTGCGGCTGTACATGGTCGGAAACCCCGCCAGAGCAGTGACCACCGGTGCGGAGATGTCGACCTGCGCAGGGAACATCGACGCGCCGACAGTGATGTCGAGGTCCGGCCACGTCCCGTCCAGGTGATCGCGCAGTGCGGCAACCGCGTCGGCAGGATCCTCGCCCGGCAGGAGTCGACGGTCCACGACCACTCGCACCGTCGACGGCAATGTGTGGGGCGCGATCGGATCACACTGGAACTGGTAAGGGGTTGCGGTCGCCGGACCGAGATCCGGATGCGGAGAGGGCAACGGTGTCGTCGCCAGCTTGCCCACCACCGCTGCTGCCGGAGGGATCGGGTTGCGGCCCAACTCGGGCTGACTCGAATGCGACGACGCACCCGAGACCGCCACGTGGACATCGATGCGGCCACGATTGCCCAGTGAAACACGGAGATTCGTCCCGAAAGCCAGGATCGAGTGGGCCGCCGTCACGCCGAGGTCGTGGTAGATCCGACGGGATCCGTCATGGCTGCTGCTGCCTTCGCAGTTCACCGTCAACCAGACCGGGCGCCGCAGCGAGGAGAGTCCGCGCACTGCGGCCAGCGCCGCCGCCATCGGGCCCTTGTTCTGGTTGGCGCCCTGGCCCACCACTGCCGGACCTTCGAGGCCCATGGGCGCACCGTCGACGATGCGCGCGTCATGAGGGTCGGCCATCAAATTGCCGTGCTGCGAGACGATGTATGTCTGCAACAGCACTCCGTCGGCGGTGTCGGGCCCGAAACGGGCGGCGATGTCACCACAGGGATGCCGACGGATCTCATCGGGACCGAGGGCCTCGACCACGGGCAGGATCTCGGCACCGACGGTGGCCCGCAGCCGTGGATCTCCGGGTGAAATCTCGGTGCTGCCCGCCGGAACAGCGGTGTCGGTTCGGACCAGGTGCAGCAGTGTGGTCTCCAGATAGTCGACCATCAACAGGCAGGGACGGCCCGGCGGCGGCGCTGTAGCTCCGGCAACAGGGTCTGCTCGGCGAGTTCCATCTGCTGCGACTGATTGAACGACGCGAAGCGCAGGATCGGGATGTCCAGGCCCCGTTCCAGATACTGATCGATACGCGCCAGGACGTCGTCCGGTGTGCCGAATGCGCCCCAACGGTCCAGGATCTCGTCACTGCTGTCCATCGAGTAGTACGTATCGAGGAACCGCTTGCCGTCGGCTCGTGCATCGTCGCGGTCGGCGCCCAGGTTGATCATCAGATGCGCCGACGAGGTCAGCGTCGATGGGTCGCGCCCCGCCGCATCGGCGGCGGTCCGAATATCGTCCCACTTGCGGCCGAACTCCTCGGGTGTGGTCACGGCCGTCTGCCAGCCGTCGGCCAGCGTCGCAACCCGTTCGATGGCCGCCTTGTACCGCCGTTCGGGCATCCGGGCCGGATCAGGATTGCTCGCGATCCAGATCGGGCACGGGTCCTGAATCGGCTTGGGCTCCAACGAAACCTCGGGAAACGACCAGAACGGGCCGTCCCATGACGTCGGGCCGCTCCACAGCGCACGCACCAGGCGGATGCCTTCTTCCAGGCGGGGCACGCGCTCACGGCCGGTGATCCCCGCCGCGGCCAGCTCGGCCACGACGTTGCCGCCGCTGCGTTCGGTCGTCGCACCCAGACACACCGCCAGCAGCGCCCGACCACCCGAGAGCACATCGAGGCTCGCCCACTGCGCGGCGAACACGACGGGCTGGCGCAGTGGGAACGTGGCCAAACAACACACTCCGAGCTTGACGCGCTCGGTACGAGCGCTGATCGCCGCCAGGCTGGCGATCGCCTCCACCCGCGGTTTCGCGATCAATCCATCTCCGACCCAGACCGAGTCGAAGAAATCACCCCTGTCGGCGAACTCGGCCAGTTCCAGCATCTCCGCGACGCTGATGGCGCCGAACAGGATTCCGCGATTGGGCAGGCTCAGACCTATTCCCTGCATGGTGCTCCCTCAGTTGATCAACAGCTCTGTCAAGGTCAGCAGACGCCGACGTGACCGTCCTTGCGTCGGTCGGATCCACCCTGCAAGCCGGTCTCGGTGCGCAGGATCATCTGTGCGCCACCGCATTCGAAGCGGGGCAACTCGGTGATCTCATGGCCCCTGCGAGCCAGCTCGGTGGCGGTGGCGTTGTCGTAGCCCGCCTCCAACCCGACGGCGCGGCCGCGCATAACCCGCAGCCTCGGTGCGTCGAGCGCCTGCTGGGCCGACATCCCACGGTCGAACACGTTGCGCAGAATCTGCAACTGCCCCTGCGGCTGCATGAACCCACCGACGATCCCGAGGCAGCCCCGGAAACCGGTCGCGTCGCCGAGCATCGCAGGAATGATCGTGTGATACGGACGTTTTCCGCCTTCGGGTCGGTTCGGGTGCCCGTCACGCAACGTGAACCCGTTCCCCCGGTTGTGCAACAGGACTCCACTGCCGGGGGCCATCACCCCGGAACCGAAGCTCTCGTAGAGGCTCTGGATCAGCGAACACGCGGCGCCGGAGCGATCCACCACACACACGTACACCGTGTCCGACGGCACCCCCGGGCCATTCGCGAATGAGGCCTCCGATGCGATCTGACTCCGCACCTTGTTCAGACGCTCTTCGTCGAGCAGATCGGCGACCCGCACCGGATGAAACCGAGGGTCGGCGACGTGGTCGGCGGCATCGGCGAACGCGATCTTCATGCATTCGATGAGGTGGTGGTCGGCTTCACCCGGCGATGTCAGCGGCAACTCCTCGTACAGACGTGCCGCCTCCAGAACCACCAAACCCTGTCCTGGAGGTGGCATTTCGTAGATGTCCATGCCACGGAAGCTGCCTCGAATCGGCGCGCTCCATTCTGGCCCAGCCCAACCAGCGAGATCGGATCGACGTAGCGGACCCCCGAGTGCTTCCACCGCGTCGGCGAATCCGGCGGCGATGTCACCGGTGTAGAACGGGGCGTGCCCCTCGGCGACATAGCTTTCCAAGGCGTCGGCGAGGCCGGCGTTGACGAACGTGTCGCCCGCGTTCGGAACGTGGTCGCCGGGGAGGAATACCGCTGCGGCGGCCGGGTTGCGGCGCAGCTTGTCCTCGCCCAGCTTCCATTCCTCGGCGATGATCGGCGGTACCGCGAACCCGCTGCGCGCGGCCTCGATCGCCGGCCGCAGGATCCGCTCGGCTCCGACGCGGCCGTAGCGTTCCAGAAGATCCGTCCACCCCCACGTGGCACCCGGCACGGTCACTGTCCACGGTCCGTCGGCAGGCATGGAGTCAAATCCCTGCTCGCGCAGGGCCTGCACCGTCATCCCCGCCGGGGCACCGCCCACGGCGGCAAGCCCGACCGGCTCTGTCGCGTCGACATCCCAGTAGAGCGCGAACATGTCGCCGCCCACCCCGGTGGACCTCGGATCGACGACGGTGAGCATCGCCGACGCCGCAACCGCGGCGTCGGCGGCGGTGCCGCCCTCCTCGAGGATCGTGACCGCTGCCTCGACAGCCGCCGGGTGACTGGCGGCGACCATGCCCGCTTGGGTCATTTCGCGCCGGAGACTTCGTTGATCACGTCGAAGTCGACCATCGAAGGATCGGCGGGCTGGTTGTATTCGCCGAGCGACTGGAAGAAGGCGTCCATGTTGCCCCAGCTTTCCGCAGTCAGCGGAGCGTTTCCTGTCTGGGGGTAGAACTTGGCATCGTTGTAGTACTGGTAGATCTGGGGCAGGAAGTCCTCCCGGACGTCGGGCAACTGCTCCTTCACCGAAGCCGCCCATGCCGCCTCGTCGAGATAGAACTCGTCGTAGGCGCTCTGGACATTGGTCAGGAAGTCGACGACGCGGTCACGGTTGGCCTCCAGAAACTTTCCGGATGTCACCCAGACGGTGTTGAACGCACTGGCGCTGTCGCCCTTGAGGTCGCTCCAGTCGCCGAGAACCGTGAACTCGCCCTCATCCTGCAGAGTCAGGACGTCACCGAATTCCAATGCGGTGGCGTCGATCTGCTGGCCGAGCATCGCAGCGGCGCGATTGGGCGACTCCGGCAGCACGCTCCAGTTGATCTGGTTCTCCAGGTCGGGTCCGCTCTGGCGGGCCAGCTCGCGCGGCAGCGTCTCGGTGGGCGATCCCGGGCCGTGATAGGCCACGCGCGCTCCCGCCAGATCGGAGACGCTCTTGTACTGCGGCTGGGCGACGAGAACGAACTCCGGGATCACCTGGCTGACATAGACGATCTTGACGTCGATCCCGCTCTGTGCGGCCTTGATCGCCGACGCACCGTCCATGTTGCCGATGTCGAAGTTGCCGTTCTGCAGACCTGCGACCACGGCGCTGTCCTCGTTGAGGGCGGTGATCTCGGCGCCGGCCTTCTCCGCGCCCAGGTAGTCGGCGATGTCCGCGGGATCGAGGTCGGAGGCGAACGCCACCTTCAGCGGCGCAGCCGGACCACCCTCGGGGGCGGCGCTGTTCGACGAGCAGCCCGCCAGGGCGAGCGCGGCGGCGGCCACCACCGCGCCAAGACGTGTGAAATTCATGATTTTCCTTCTGGTCGATTGACTTCGGTTTAGGCGTGGATGCCGCGATGCCAGGGCATGAGGCGGCGTTCGAGAAGCTGTACGGCGGCTGCAAGGGTGACGCCGAGCAGCGCGAGGACGATGACACCGACGAACACCTTGTCGGTTCGGTAATAGTTGGCCGCTGTGCTGATGAGCCCGCCGAGACCGGTGACGGCGAAGAGCAATTCGGCGACGACCATGCCTTTGACGGCGCGGGAGATGCCCATTCGCAGGCCCGCGAAGATGTAGGGCAGGGAGGCGTAGGACACGACCCGGCTGAACAGTTGCCAGCGGCTGGCGCCGAATGCCCGCGCCGCATCGACGAGGTTGCGATCGACGTTGCGTACACCGGTGTAGGTACTGATCAGGATCTCGAACACGCAGAACAGGAACACGGTGACGGTGCGGGCGGTGAAGCCGAGCCCGAACCAGATGATGAACATCGGCACCAGTGCCGCCGTGGGAACGACATACAGCGCCGAGACGAACGGATTGAGCGTGCGGCCTGCCGGGCCGTACCACCCCATGAAGAACCCGACGGTGATGCCTACCACGATCGCGAGACAGAATCCGACGAGCAGTGAGCTGAGGCTGTCCAGCACGGCGCGCCACAGTTCGCCGGTCTCCCACATCTCCCAGAAGGCCGAAGGCAGCTGCGACGGAGGAGCGAGGAAGAAATCGCCGACGATCCGACCCGAGACCTCCCATATCGTGAGAACCACCACGACGAGTAACACCTGGACCAGGCGCTCCCAGTTGAACAGCTTGCGCTGCACCAGTTTTGCGGTGCTGATTGTTTCGCGCTCGATGACAGCAGGCATGAGAGTGGGTTTCCGTTCCGGTGGTCTACAGGAGTGCTTCGAGACGGGTGCGCAGCTCACGAGCTGCTGGGTCGTTGATCAACTCCGCGCGTGAACGTGGCCTGTCGATCGGCACGGCGATGTCAGCGCGGACCTTCCCGTCGGCCATCACGACGATGCGGTCCGACAGCAGCATCGCTTCCTCGATCGAGTGCGTCACGAACAGGACCGAGCGCTTCTCCTGGCTCCAGATCCGCATGAGCTCGGTCTGCATGTGCTGGCGGGTGATCGCGTCGAGCGCGCCGAAGGGCTCGTCCATCAGAAGCACCTGTGGCTCGAGGGCCAACGCGCGGGCGATACCGACCCGTTGCTGCATACCACCCGACAGCTCACCGGGGTAGTGGTCGAAAAAGCCTGAAAGGCCGACCAATTCGAGGTACTTCACGGCACGTGGCTTGCGCTCGGCGCGCGGGATTCCGGCGAACTGCAGTGACTCGATGATGTTCTGCTGCACCGTGCGCCACGGAAGCAGCGACGGCTGTTGGAACACCACCCCGCGGTCGATACCGGTACCGGTGACGGCGTTGCCGTTGACGTCGACGCGACCGGCGGTTGGCGGCAGCAGGCCGGCGATCACCTTGAGTACCGTGGTTTTTCCGCACCCGGAGGGACCGACGAGAGAGACGAATTCCTCTGGGCGCACGGTGAGGTCGACGCCGCTCAGCGCAAAGGTGCGAACGATCTCCCGACCACTGATCCGCTCGTAGACCTTGGTGAGACCCGCGATCGAGATGGCGTCTGTCGCGACTGACGACTCCACGGCGGCGGCTGCCATGCCGGCTCCTCTCGGTATGTTGTATACACCGAGTGGACCATCAACATGTTTCCTGATTATTTCCTGTTGGTTTACTGCATGCGTCGATCTGGCCGGGTCACGCGCTTGCCGGGTCGGAGGCGGCCAGACTGCGGTACATGTCGGCGGTGGCGATCGTGTGAGCGCGCATCAGCGTAGAGGCGTGGGCGCCGTCCCGGGCCCGAAGTGCGTCGATGATGCGCCGGTGCTCATCCCACGATGTCATGCCACGGACGTCGGCGACCGACGAGAAGTACCATCGGACACGCTTTTTCATCATCGACAGGGTCGAGTGCAGCATGCCGTTGCCCGACCATTCGCTGATGCGGTCGTGAAAGGTCGAATTGGCCGACACGATGCCCTGCACGTCGCCCGCCTCGACCGCGGCAACGCCTTCGCGCCAAATCTCTTCGAGGATCTCCAACTGTTCGCTGCTGACCCTGGTGGCGGCGCGTTCAGCGGCGTAGGACTCCAGTAGCGTTCGCATATCGAAGAAATCGTCGATTTCGTCGCGCGTAGGTGCATGGACGTAGGCGCCGGTGCGCGCGTGGATATCGACCCAGCCGGCCCGGGCGAGCATCGTCAGCGCTTCGCGGACAGGGTTTCGGCTGACACCCAGTTGCGCCGCCAACTCGTTTTCCAGCAGGCGCTCGCCGGGCTGCAGGACCCGACGCACGATCAGATCTTCGAGCGTGGAGTAGACCCGGTCGCGCAGGACTGGTTCCTGCTGGATGGTGGGAATCAACTGCGATGCAGGCTCATTGGCTCCCAAGGCCGACCTCCTCGATCCGGCTGACCGACGTCCACCGGGTGATGAGCTCGTCCGCCGTCGTGACCAGCCCGAAGTGCTTGCCGATGACGTGGACCGACGCGTCGTGGGCTTGTCGAGAATACGATGCGGCGCAGTCTTGGACCAGCGTGACATAGAAATCGTTGAACAGGCCGTCGCGCAGGCTCGACTCCACGCACACCTCGGTGGCGACGCCGGTAAACAACGCCGACCGGGCACCCAGTGACCGCAAGACGATGGCGAGATTGGTGCCCACGAACGCCGAGAATCGATGCTTGGTCACCACATGATCGCCGGGCTCTGGTGCGACGCCGAAGAATTCGGCACCCCAGGTGCCCGTGCGGCAGGTGACGCCGGTGCGCTCGCTGCCGTCCCCGTCACCGAGACGGCCAAGCCACGCAGGGCTGTCGTTGGACGGGTCGTGCACGGTGCGCACGAAGATCACGGGCATGCCCGCGCGCCGTGCGGCGGAGATCAGGCGTTGCAGCGTCGGCACCATCGCGTTGACGAACTGCAGGTCGAACCCATATCCGACAGGTAACGAACCGGTCGGACTGCAGAAGTCGTTCTGGACGTCGACCACGACCAGCGCGGCATGCTCCGGCTGGTGCCGGTCGCTTTCGGAGAGTCGAACCACTGTTCCTCCCGCGTGTACTGTATACACGACCGTAGCAGGGCTGTTCCGAATCTGCAGGGCGAGATCTGGCCGGGACCGGGTCCCTGGTTCGAGAGTGGCTGGGCGGCAATCGTATTGGATGGCAGAGGCCGAGCGGCAGGACTTGCGCGGGTGGCAAGTCTCAGAGGGTGGAGGCGAGGACGTCCAGGACGTCGTCGACCTCTGCCTCGGTGGTGGCCCACGAGCACACGAAGCGGACCACCGGTTCGCCGGCGTCGGGCTGATGGACCAGGTAGTGCTCGGACAGTGCCCGGTGAACGTCGGCGTCGAGCTTGACGAACACCTCGTTGGCTTCTACCGGGCACGCCAGCTGCAACCCCAGCGCCTCCAGTCCGGCGCTGAGCCTGCGGGCCATCGCGTTGGCGTGCGCGGCGTTGTGGAGCCACAGCCCACCGTCGAAGAGCGCCGCGAACTGCGCCGCGATGAACCGGTGCTTGCTTGCCAAATGGCCGATCTGCTTCTGCACGAAGTGAATACCGTCGAAGTGCTCAGGTCGCCGAACGAGGATTGCGTCGCCGAACATCGTGCCGTTCTTGGTGCCGCCGACGCTGATGATGTCGGCGTCGCCGATCGCTTCGGCAGGGGAGACAGCGAGTGCGGCAATGGCATTGGCGATACGGGCGCCGTCGATGTGTACGAGCAGGCCAAGCGCGTGGGCGCGGTCGACGAACTCCTTGAGCGCTTCGGCTGTCCACACGCGCCCGCTCTCCGTCGACTGCGTGATCGACACGATGCGGGGCTGCGAATGGTGCACAGCCGTGCGGCCCAGTACTTTGCGTTCCAGTTCGTCTGGCGCGATCAGGCCGTCGACGCTCGGCAGCCGCGTCAGCTGGGCCCCCGACAGCCGCACCGGCCCGCCGGCCTCGTCGACCAGGACATGCGCGACGTCGCTGCAGAAGATCTCACTCCAGGGCCGCGCTGCCGACGCCAGCGAGATGATGTTCGCCGCCGTGCCGGTGAACGCGAACAGCACATCGGCGTCGGGGGAGCCGAACGCCTGCCTGAGTCCGTCGGCGGCATGCGCGGTGATGTCGTCGTTGCCGTAGGCGGGGGCTGAGCCCTCATTGGCACGGCGCAGGGCCTCCAGGACCAACGGGTGCGCCGGAGCGGCGTTGTCCGAGGCGAAAGCGGTAGACGGCACGCTCTCCATCATGCGCCGAGCGAGAAGCCAGGGCTGTGGACGGGGTGTGAATCGCTGCCAGGAATGCTATTCCGCGGGGGAGCGGGTGGCGAGCCAGGTGAAGAAGTCGTCCGCGTTGAGCACGGGCTTCCCGTACTCGAGCGCTTTGCGTGCCTTGCCCGACTGCGTGCCCGCCTCGGCCGTGACCAGCACGTCGCAGCGTGTCTTCGTCACCGTCTTCACCGGAGCCAGGCCCGCCGCAAGCGCCAGGCGTTCCATCTCGTCGCGCTCGACGACCCGCCCCGTCGAGTCCTGCGCCGTGCCCGTGAAGCAGATCCGCGTCCCGGGGACCAGAATGTCAGAGACGTCATGCTGCACGACGAGTTCGGCGCCGGAGAGGATTTCGACGCCCAGCATGTCCTCGGCCGCGCGCAACCGGCCCAGCACCTCGTCGGTCAACTGCACCCGCGAGGCGGCGGCCCGCAGCTGATCAGCTACCGTCTGCCGCGCACCCGCCTCCCATCCCGTGCTCGCGCCTGCGGACGGCGCCTGACCGCCCAGCAGCACCGTCCCCACGTCGCGGCTGATCCGCAACAGCGCCGACAGCCCGGGCAGATGATCCGCCGCCGGCGTCGGGACCTCCGCGTCCCGGCTGACCAACAGACCCGACGTCTCCGCCGAGTCCGGATCGTCGAACGCCGACGAACCACTCTCCGCGTCGCTGTCGCGGTGGGCGTCGAGTGCCGCGCGTGCCCGCTCCAGCGCCGTATCCCCACGGATCCGCGTCCCGCGCAACTCGATACCGAGCGGCATCGCCGTCACAAAGCCGAGCCGCTTGAGCTCGAAGTCCAGCAGGCCCAGCTGCTCGTCGACACCGACGCCGACCGGTGTGCGCCCCGCCAGCATCGGGGCGATCACCGCCCACGCCTCGCGCAACGTCGGCGCCATCAACACGTCGGAGACGGTGATGCCGAACGCCGCGCGCGCATCGGCCAGATCCCGCTGCGGATTGATCAGCGTCGTGACGGCCGTCCCGTCGTCGAACGCGACCGCCAACTCGACAGGCCGCGGCCGCGACATCCGGCCCTCGTCGCCGACCGTCAGCATGCCGATCGCGCAATACCTGCGCGAACCCGCGTCGCCCGACGTCGTCCGTAGATAGCGCGCGATGCGCCGGTCGGTCTTCAAATCTTTCGGCAGCACAGGCCTTTTCAGCACCAGACCCGCGAGTGACGTGCAACGGCTCAGCGCCACATACAGCTGGCCCGTCGAGAACATGCCGCCTGTCAGGTCGACGACGACACGCTCGAGCGTCTGGCCTTGGCTCTTGTGGATCGTGATAGCCCACGCCAATTTGAACGGCAGCTGCGTGTAGGCGCCGACGACCTCGCGGCCCAGTGACGATCCCGACATCACCGGCCGCGTCACCTCCCACGTGAACGGGGAGACGTCGGCGCACGTGCCGTCAGGGAACTCGACCTCGACAACAGCCCCGTAGCGGTCGTACCCCACGCCGGCGATGCGGGCGACGGTGCCGTTGACCCAGCGGTTGCCCTGGTCGTTGTTTAGCATCATCACCTGCGCGCCAACCTTGAAGCGCAGCGTTTCCTCGACCGGCGCCTCGAACATCGACAAGTCGCCCGAGGTCTTCGCGTGATGCACCATCTCGTCGCCGGGCAGCCGCTCCAGCTGTTGCCGATTACGCGCCGTCACAAGGCGGTTCGTCGGCGCCAACGTCAGCCAGAACTCGCCGTCGGGCGGGACGAACTCCTTGTCGGCACGCGCATTCAGCTGCTCCTGGGCATGGCCGAGTAACACACCCTCGCGAATCTCATTGAGAATGGCCGTCATCCGGTCGTCACCGAGCTGGCGGAACACCGTCGTCAACGACACCGTCGGAAAGTCTTCGCGGTCAAAGGATCTGGCGGAGAAGAAGTATGGCGTCTCATACGTCGTCGAGAAAAAGCCGGCCTCGTCCTCGCGCACCACTGGCGGCAACTGGTACAGATCCCCGACGAGCACGATCTGCACACCGCCGAACGGCGTGCCCGGCGCAGGCCCGAAACGTTCCAGCGCGGCCGCGATCATGTCGAAGACGTCGGCCCGCACCATCGAGGCCTCGTCGATGATCAGCGTCTGCAGCGAGGACAGGGTCTTCGTGAAGCGGCCGGGCCGGTACTCGCCGCCGCCCCGGATGTCGTCGAGCGTCGTCGTCGACCGGAAACCGAACATCCGGTGAATCGTGTAGCCGTCGACGTTGAGCGCGGCGATCCCCGTCGGCGCCACCACGACCACATTGCGATCCGTCTCGGCCATGAAGCGGCGGATCAGCGTCGACTTGCCGGTGCCCGCCTTACCGGTGAGAAAGACATGCCTGCCGCCCGCGAGCAGGGTCAAGGCCTCCCGGAACTCCTCGGTGAGGACGATGCCCGCCATGGATGCCCAGATTACTGCGCCGAACGTGCACCCACGGTCGTTGACCGGCCGGATTCACGACCCTGAGCTCACTCTCGGCGAGGTGGCGAGCGCCACCTGCGCCAGCCGCGGCGGGCCGCGAACGCGCCGGCCACCGCCGTCACGCACCACACCGCGATCGCCGCAGCCAGCAGCGGCGCCGAGAACTCGCCGACCGTCGAACCCAGTGCCGTATACGCGAATGCTTTCGGCGCCGACCCGATGAATGCACCGACAGCCATCTGCCAGAGCGGCACCCCGAACGCGCCGAACGCGTACGACGCCAAAGCATCGTTGATCCCCGGCACGAACCGCTGCCCGACCACCGCCCAGAGCCCGCCACGCTGGATCAGCGAGTCGATCCGCTCCGCGCGCTGGTCGCCGAGCACCCCGCGGGCGCTGGCGCGGCCCGCGCGCTTACCCACCGCCGCGGTGATGACGGCAGAACCGATCGTCGCCCCCAACGTGACGAAAGTTCCCACCACGGGCCCGAAAAGAAATCCGCTGCCGCCGGCTAACAGCGGTCCCGGCACCAGCAACGCCCCGAGAACCGCCGACACGACGACATACACGAGCGGCGCGAGCGCGCCCGTCGACTCGATCAGGCCACGCACCGCCTGGAGGTCGATGACCCGCTCGATCGCGGTCAGATAGAACAACACCGACAGCAACGCCACAAACAAAACCAGGCGCGCGATATGCGGCCGCCTGGACGTCGGTGGAGTGTCTTCGGGGTCAACCATGCCACCGCAATCCTGCCGTACACCGTTAAGTTGGCACCCGTGAGTGTGACGGCGACGGACCTGACCGGGACCGAGCGGGCGGTGCTGCTGGTGCTGATGGTCGAGTCGAGACCCGTGCCCAATATGCAGCTGGCCGCCCTGGGCCCTGCGCTGGACAAACCCGGCCGCGACAAACTCAACAGGCTCGGCTTGATCGAATCCCAGCGTGTGGGAAACAGATTCGTGCACGAGCTCACCGATCGCGGCTGGCGACTGTGCCGAGACCTCATCGATGCTGGACCGCCGCCCAGGTCCGCCGGACCGGCAAAGACGCTCTACACCGTGCTCGGTGGAGTGGCCCGCTATCTGGACCACGCCGACCTCAGCCTGGCCGACGTGTTCGGTACGACACCCGCCACCACCGAGGACCGGATCCGGGCCGCCTACGGGCGCCTGACGGCGCGGCCGGGCGGCTGGGTGTCGCTCACCAAGCTGCGCGCCGAGCTCACCGATCCCCGCGCCGACGTCGACGCGGCCCTGGCGCAACTGCACCGCACCCCCGGCGTCAGCGTCATCCCGCAGGAGGACCAGAAGGTGCTGACCGACGCGGACCGGGCCTCGGCGGTGGTCATCGGCGACAAGCCCAAACATCTGATCGCGATGGAGGCGTGATGGACGCACTGCAACGGGATGCGCTCGCATCACTGCGACTGACGTGGGCGCCGACATCCGACGACCTGTGGCGTCCCCAGGACGCGACCCACGTCACCGGCCTCAACGAGCACGCCGTCGACGACGTGATGGCCGCATTCGGTGACGCGCTGCGCGACGAGGCGTCCAGCCCGCTCGGCGTCGTGATCCGCGGGCCGGCCGGATCGGGAAAGACGCACCTGCTCGGCCAGATCCGCGAACGCGTGCAGGCCGAGAGCGGATTCTTCTTCGTCGTCGAACTGCTCGACGCGGCCAGCTTCTGGCAGTCGGTGCGCAGCGGCATCCTGGAAAGCCTCGGCCGTCCCGGCTCGGGTCGCGAAACACAGCTCAAGGACCTGCTGTGGGAGCTGTCTTCGCTGGCGCACGTGTCGCGCGCCGACCGCCGCGCCATCATCGGAGACGACGACCTCGACGCGGAAACGCTGTACCGCTTCATCAAGGCGCTGTCGGTCGTTGCCAAAGAGACTGTGTGGCAATGCCATCAGACGCTGCGCGCTCTGGTGCTGCTCGGGTCCAACGACTTCGTCGCCCACGATATCGGCGAGGGCTTCCTTCAGGGCAGCGAGGAGTTCAGCAGTGAAGAGCGCGGACCGTGGGGGTTGCGCGCGGCGCCGACCTCGGCGCAGGAATGCGTGCGCGACATCTCCCGCCTCGTCGCACTGGCCGGACCGTCCGTCCTGGCCATCGACCAGATCGACACGCTGCTCGCACAGTCGATGTCGTCGCGTTCCGACGACGGTGTGCTCGAACAGGTCGCCCACGGGCTGATGGCGCTGCGGCAGACGACGCGCCGCACCGTGCCGGTGGTGGCGTGCCTGCCCGCGGTGTGGGAGCACATCCAGGACCGGGCCGCCGCGAGCGTCGCCGACCGATTCCGCGTGACGGGCGTGCTGTCGCCGCTGCCCAGCGCCGACGTCGGCCGCGCCATTCTCGAGCGTCGCTTCGCGGCGAGCTACTCGTTTGTGGGGTTCACTCCGCCCTATGCGAGTTGGCCGCTGGCGCCCGAAGCGTTCGAGGAGGCCCCGTCGTACACGCCTCGGCAACTGCTCATCCGGGCCGACACCCACGTGCGGGAATGCCTCAAGCGCGGCGAGGTCGTCGAGCTCACGCACCTGAGCGCCGACGCGCAGCCGGTGTGGGAGTCCACTGAGGAACGCGAGAGTTCCTCAGCCTCAAGCATTTTGGATCGACAGTTCGCCGAGTACCGGCGGCGTGCCGTGCCCGCCGCGGCGATCGCTCACGACGGTGAAGACATCACGATGCCCGAATTGCTGTCGGCGGCGCTGACCGCGTGGATCGCCGAGAAGGACGGCGAGGGCACCTTCGTGTGCGATCCACCCCCGGGCACCCAGGTGATGCTGCACGCCCGGCTGCGCGAAAACCTCGACCGCACGACGGAGGACGAACGGCACTGGGCCTTCCGGGCCGTCTCGGCAACCAACGCCAGCGCAGCGTTGAGTCGCGTGCGAAAAGCCATGACCGCAACGGGTTTCAGCTCCGGCGAGGACCGCCGCCAGCTGTTCCTGCTGCGCAACACGCCGTGGCCGAGCGGCAAGAAGACCGCCGAGGCCATCGACGAGTTCCACGCCAACGGCGGCCGCACCGTGGCGCTGTCGGAAGACGACGTCCGCACCATGACCGCGCTGCGCGACATGATCGGCGACGACCACCCCGACCTCCCCGCCTGGCTTCGCGCCCGGCGGCCGGCGCACAGCCTGGCGCTGCTGATCGAGGCGCTCGGCCTCGACGAGCCCGCCGCCGCGCCGCCCATCGTCGACGAACCCGAGCCGGAATCCATCGAGGACGTCCCTGTCGACGTGCCTGACTCCGAAATCGCCCTCGGTTTCGATCTGCACACCGAAGAGCCCGTGACGGTGGAACTTTCGGCGTTACGCAAGCACGTGGCCATCTTCGCGGGCTCAGGGTCGGGCAAGACCGTGCTCATCCGGCGGCTCGTCGAAGAATGCGCGTTGCGCGGCGTCTCATCCATAGTGCTGGACCCCAACAACGACCTGTCCCGCCTCGGCGCGGCGTGGCCGCAGTCGCCAGGGGGATGGCGCCGCTCCGACGACGGCCGTGCCGACGACTACCTGAGCAACACCGAGGTGACGATCTGGACGCCGCGGCGCACCAACGGCAGGCCGCTGGCGTTTCAGCCGCTGCCCGACTTTCCCAGCGTCGTCGACGACGCCGACGAGTTCACCGAGGCTGTCGAATCGGCATGCTCGGCGCTGGAGCCGCGCGCGCTGATCACCGGGAAGAGCCAGAAGGCCACCCGGTCCCGGGCGGTGCTGCGGGAAGCGTTGCAGCACTACGGAAAGACACCCGACCCGTCGCTGGCGGGCTTCGTCCGGCTCCTGGCCGACCTGCCCGACGACATCAGTGACATGTCAGGCGCCCGCGCCATCGCGGCCGACCTGTCGCAGAACCTGCGGGCGGCCATGGTCAACGATCCGCTGTTCGGTGGCGCGGGCGAGCCCGTCGACCCCGGCGCGCTGCTGACGCCGTCCGACGGGTACCGGGCCAGGGTGTCGGTGATCAGCATGATCGGGCTCCCGTCCGACGAGCAGCGGCAGAGCTTCGTCAACCAGCTGCAGATGGCGCTCTTCGCGTGGATCAAGCGCAACCCTGCCGGGGAGAAGCCGCTGCGCGGCCTGCTGGTGCTCGACGAAGCGCAGAACTTCGCGCCCGCACAGGGTTTCACGGCGTGCACGCGCAGCACGTTGGCGCTGTCGTCGCAGGCCCGCAAGTACGGGCTCGGTCTCGTCTTCGCCACGCAGGCGCCCAAGGGGATCAACCTGAACATCCCGGGCAATGCGGCGACCCAGTTCTACGGATTGCTCAACGCCCCGGCACAGATCGAGACGGCACGCGAAATGGCCCGCGCCAAAGGTGGTCTCGTCCACGACATCAGCAGGCTGCGCTCCGGCAACTTCTACGTCGCGACCGAAGGCGAGGCGTTCCACCGCATCGTCGCCCCGTGGTGCCTGTCCTACCATCCGCCGAGCCCGCCGTCGGCGGAGGAGGTGCTCTCGCTGGCCCAACGGAGCGCGTGATTTGGGCGCACTTCGACAACGTCAGCGTGACAAAGTACGCCGAAATCACGTGGGTACCGTGGTGTCATGCCTGCCACACGCCGCTTCATCATCATCGGTGCCGGATCGATCGGCGGAGGGACGGGCGGGACGCTGGCCCGAGGAGGCGTCGACGTCGTCCTCGTCGCCCGCGGCGCGCACGCGGAGGCGCTGGCCGAACAGGGTCTGACACTGCGCACACCGGATGGGGTGTTCGAGGTCCCGGTGGCGTCGGCCGCGGGCCCCGACGGGGTGCGCCTGACATCGCGCGACGTGCTCGTCTTCGCCACCAAGACCCATCAACTCGACGCGGCGCTGCAGGAATGGGCCGACCGGCCGGTGTTCGATGGCGACCGCGATGGTGACGTCGTCGGCACGGCGGGCCAGGTGTTGCCGGCGCTGACCGCGCTGAACGGGGTGTCGGCGGAGGACAAGGCGCTTCGCTACTTCGCCAGGGTGTTCGGGGTGTGCGTGTGGATGCCCGCGTCATTCCCGTCGCCGGGCGAGGTGATCGTGCGGTCCTGGCCGGTGGCCGGACAGTTCCACATCGCCCGCTGGCCTGCCGCGCTGACATCCGCCGAGGATCGGGTGCTGGTCGACGAGATCGCCGCCGGCTGGTCCGCGGCGGGGATCCTGGTTCAGCAGCCCGCCGACGTGGCGCCGTGGAAGTACAACAAGCTGCTGAGCAATCTGAGCAATGCGATCGTCGCGTTGACGGGAACGGATTCGCGCGACGACAAGGTGAGTGCCGCCGTCCGGCGCGAGGCCGAAGAGGTGTTGACGCTCGCGGGCATCGAGTGGGTGTCCTTCGAGACGTCGAAAGCCGCTCGGGCGCAGGGCCCGACACCGCGCCCGGTTGCCGGGGCCGAGGGGATGATCTCCAACTCGACATGGCAGTCGCTGGCCCGCAAGAGCGGAAGCGTCGAAACCGACTACCTCAACGGCGAGATCGCCCGCATCGCCCACCGCCACGGCGCGACGGCGCCGTTGAACGCGCTGCTCGCACGGCTGACCCGGGAGGCCGCGGCCTCGGGCAAGGGGCCGGGCGTCTACACAGTCGAGGACCTGGCGCGCCTGGCCGCGCAGTAAGAATCGCGGCGATTGCATTGGTGTCGTGAGTCGTCCGGCGCTGGAAGGATCGCCGGGTGACTCGACTGACCACCTCGCGCGAAGCCGAGTCGCTCGTCGCCGACGTGCTGGTGATCGGCGGTGGACCCGCAGGAACCTGGGCGGCGATCAAGGCCGCCGAGGCGGGCGTCGACGTCATCCTCGCCGATAAGGGCTACACCGGAGCCAGTGGCGCGACCGCCTCGGCGGGAACCGGCGTCTGGTACGTCCACGACGTCCCCGAGTTGCGCGAGGCGGCGATGGACAAGCGCGAGAAACTCGGCGCCGGGCTGACCGACCGCGGTTGGATGTCGCGGGTACTCGACGACACCATCGTCCGGATGGACGAGCTCGCGACCATCCAGCGCTACCCGTTCCCCCTCGGGGCCGACGGACGGCAGATCCGCGAAGACCTGCAGGGGCCCGAATACATGCGTAGGCAGCGAATCCGGTTGCAGCGACTCGGTGTTCGCATTCTCGACCACACCCCGGCGCTACATCTGCTGACCGACCGCGAGGGCACCGCGTCCGGCGCGGTCGCGCAGCGCCGGTCCGACGGCACGGGGGTCCGGATCACCGCGGGAGCGGTGGTCCTGGCCACCGGCGGGTGTGCGTTCCAGTCCAAGACGATGGGCTGTGACACCGACACCGGCGACGGCGCGCTGATGGCTGTCGAGGCCGGGGCGGTGCTGTCGGGGATGGAATTCTCCAGCGCGTATGCCATCGCGCCGAAGAACACGTCGATGACGAAGAACGCCTACTACGCGTGGGCGACGTTCTATCGCAGCGACGGAAGCTTTCTCGAAGCGCCCGGCGCCACCAAGGACCGCAGGCTCATCGCGCAGACCCTGCTGACCGAACCGGTGTACGCCCGCCTCGACCTCGCGCCCGAGGCGGACCGGGCCACGATGCGCACCGGGCAGCCGAACTTCTTCCTGACCTTCGACCGGCTCGGCATCGATCCGTTCACCGAGTACTTCGAGATCGAGCTGCTGTGTGAGGGCACGGTGCGCGGCACCGGCGGTGTCCGGATTGCCGGAAATGACTGTGCCACCGATGTTCCCGGGCTGTATGCGGCGGGGGACACCGCGACCCGCCAGCTCATCGCCGGCGCTTCCACCGGCGGCGGAGCGCACAACGCATCTTGGGCGGCGTGCTCGGGTGCCTGGGCGGGCCGCGGCGCCGCCGACTTCGCTCACACCAGGGGCCGGCCGCCGGTATCTCTGAACGACGTGGGCGGCCTCGGCGTGCACCCCGAAGCGCTACCCGAGATCCAGCGGCTGTCGACGTCCTACGACATCAACTATCTGCGCAACGCCGACCGATTGGTGCCCGCATTCGACGAGCTGGATGCGTTGTGGCGGGGTGCGCGGGCGGGAACGGGACTGCGCGCGCGGGAGACCGCGGCGATGCTCGCCCACGGCCGGTGGATGTATCACGCCGCGCTACACCGCACCGAATCCCGGGGAATGCATCACCGATCGGACTTCCCCGAGCTCGACCCCGGACAGCAGCATCGCCTCGTGACCGGCGGCCTCGATGCGCTGTGGACCGCGCCTGAGCCGCAGTGGCTGGCCGACCGTAAGCGCGCCGCATGATCGAGATCGTCGACGGCGACCGGTGCATCACGTGCGACAAGTGCATCGAGGTGTGCCCCACCCGGGTGTTCGAGCGTGGCGAGGACGGCGTCCCCGTGATCGCCAGGCACGACAGCTGCCAGACGTGCTTCCAATGCGAGGCGTACTGCCCGGTCGACGCGATGTTCGTTGCGCCGCTGGTGCATCCGGTGCCCGAGGATTCGCGCTTCCGTGACGTCGACGCCCTGCGGGAGGAAGGTCTGCTGGGCGGCTACCGCGCCGTGCTCGGCTGGGGCAAAGGACGGTCTCCGGGGGCCCGTAACGCGTTGCAACCCCAAGCGCCGAAGTAGATCACGGCTTCGGGTCGTCTCTGTCGTACTCGCGGAACGACGGCGTGCGGCGGACCAGGATCCAGATCGCCAGCAGCATTGCCACCCCGCCGGCGACGAGCGGACTCCAGATCGCGAGCATGCTGGCGACCGCACCGGTCACGACATCGCCGACGCGTGGACCGCCGGCGACGATGATCGAGAAGATGCTCTGCACCCGGCCACGCAGTTCGTCGGGCACGGCGGCCTGCAGGATCGCACCCCGGAAGATGGCCGACACGCCGTCGGCGGCGCCACCGATCGCGAGCGTGATCGCCAGCGCGACGATCGCCGCCGTGTTGGTGCCGTCATGGGCGGGCCGAATCACCGCCACCAACAGGATGATTCCGGCCACCGCGATCGACGCCGCATAGATATAGGACACCACGACGATGGCGGCACCTTGACGCCGCACCCCGCCCGTCCACCCGGAGAACAACGAGATCAACATCGCGCCCGCCGCGAACGTCGCCGACAGGACACCGACCGTCGTGACCCCGCCGCCCAGCGTCACCGCGCCCAGCGCCGGATACAGCACCCGCGGTTGCGCGAGCGCCATGGCGAACAGGTCGATGGTCAACGCGAAACGGATGTTCCGGGCGCGCCGGAGGTAACTCAAGCCCTCGCGCACCGCGCGCAGCGCGCGGACCCCGGCGACGCGCGACTCGTCCAGCGGACGCAGTGCGGGCAGCGCCCACACCCCGAGAAACGCTGCGGTGTGCAGGATTGCATCGATCAGGAACGCCGTCTGGAAACCACCGGCGCCGACGGCTGCGGCCGCGAACAGCGGCCCCAGCGTGGCCATCAATCCGACGTTGATGCCGTTGAGCGCACCCGCCGCGGGAAGGAGTTCCCGGGGCAGCAACCGCGGAACGATGGCGCGCCTGGTGATTCCGCCTACCGTGCCCGCCACGGAGTTGACGGTGGCCGCCGCGTACAACAACCACAGCGATGTGCCGCCGACCATGGCGTGCACCGTCAGCACGATGATCGCCACCCAGGAGATCACCGACGCGATCATCGCGACCCAACGACGGTCGAACCGGTCGGCCAGCGTGCCGCCGTACAGGCCGAGAACGATCATGGGCCCCAGCGCGATACCAGCGATCAACGCCACCGCGAACGTCGACGACGTGATGGCGTAGACCTGCAGAGAGACCGTGACGACGGTCATCTCCTGGCCGATGCTGCCCAGCGCCGTCCCGAGCCAGAGCCGGCCGTAGGCGCGGCTGTGCCGGAAGGGGGCCAGGTCGAGCAGCAGGCGGCGGCCGGTGCGTTGCGTCGGCGGGGTCACCGAACGAGAACGCGGGACGGGTCAGCCGCCCACTCCGATGCCGAGCCGACGTAGAGACGGGCCCGCACGCCGAGGACCGAGAGCACAAAGACCTCGAGGGCGGCGGCCACCCCGGTCCCGCAGTAGGCGGCTGGCTCGGCGCCGGCAGTGACGCCGAGCGCGGAGAAACGGCCGCGCAACTCGTCGTCGGGACGCAGAAAACCTGCGGCGTCGAAGAAGTCGGCGACAGGCGCGCTGCGTGCCCCCGGAATGTGGCCGGCACCGGCATCGGTGGGGTGAGAGAACTTGATCGCGGGACGCGCGTCGAGGAGCAGACCGCGATCGGCGAACGACGGGACGTCGGCCACCTCGACGACGGGCAGCCCGCCCGGCCGGATGACGAACTCGGACTCGGGACGCTCACGCGCCCGGCCGGTCTCCAGTGCGCCGGGCCAGCTCTCAAGACCACCGTCGAGCAGCCGGACGGACTCGACGCCCGCCCACTTCAGCAGCCACCATGCCCGCGCCGGCGCGGGAGAGCGGGCGACTCCGTAGACGACGACCGGCGTGGTGGCATCGACACCCCACTGCCGCACCGTCTTCTCGAACTCGGCCGCGCCGGGCAGCGGACGCTTGCCGTTGCGGCCCGTTGCCGTGCCGGCAAGATCGGCATCGACATCGACGAACTGCGCACCGGGCAGATGGCCCGCGAGGTAGGCGGCGCGGTCGGCACGGTCGGCAGGCATCACATGGCGCACATCGAGAAGGACCGTCTCAGGCCGCCCGGTGAGCCACAGTTGCAACTCCGCGGACCCGATCAGGTGGGCGCTGCGTGCCGCCTCACTCATGTGTTTCTCCCTCGTCGGTCACGAATTATGTTTCATAACATTGCAGACGGCCGACCGGTCCGACAAAAACTACGCATGACGCAAACCCTCCAGCCGCAGCTGAGAGCGGGTATCGGTACTTATTCTCGCGGTAAGAGAAATTATGGACGGCCCCGTCCTGGGCTTTTAATGTGCTTGCAAGACAACACATTTTGTATCAAATATCTTTGTAACAAAAGGACCGGGAATGAGTCTGATCACCCACAGCGTGATCTCCGCCGAGAGCCTCGCCGCGCGCCTCGACGACCCCACCCTGGCCGTCATCGAGGTGTACGCCTCGGCGCCGGAGCAACCGCTGATTCCCGGAGCCAGGGCGGTGTTCTGGAAGGACCTCGCGTGGCACCCGCTCGAGCGCGAGCTGGCCACCGGCGACGAACTTTCGGCCCGGTTGTTCGCACTGGGTGCAGGCGAAGGATCCCAGATCGTTCTTGCCGGTGACCCCACCCAGTTCGCCGCCTATGTGCTGTGGACGCTGCGGGTGCGCGGCTTCGCTGACATCGCCTACCTCGACGGTGGATTGGACGCGTGGCGAGCGGCAGGACTGCCCACCGGAGTCGCCGTCGAACGCACGGCCGCCACGTCGCCACTGCCCGTGCCCGAACCCACCGAGGCGCACGAAAAGCTCCGGATCGGCCGCGACGACGTCCGCGCACTCCTGGGCCGCGACGACGTCGTGCTCCTCGACTACCGCACCCCCGAGGAGTACAGCGGTGCCCGGGTCAGCGGCCCGAACGCGCCGATCGACCACGGCGCCGAGCGCCACGGGCGCATCCCAGGGGCCAAGCACCTGTTTTTCCGCGACCTTCTCGACGAGCATGGTCGGCTACGCGAGCGGGCGGAGCTGCAGCGCCTCGTCGACGAGAAGGTCGGCGAATCAACGGCTTTGATCGTCAACTACTGCCGGTTGTCGCACCGCTCCACGCTCGGCTGGATCGCCCTGTCGGAAGTTCTCGGCTTCGACAACGTGCGCGTGTACGACGGCTCATGGACCGAATGGGGAAGCATCGTCGGCTTCCCGGTAGAGAGATAGGAACAACCATGACCTTCCCCCACGACTCGATCACGCTGAATCTCAACTTGATTCCCGGTGGAGTGTTCCCCGGAGCCTGGCGTGCCGGCAGCGGAGACGCCCAGCAGTACAGCAGCCTCGAGCACTACATCGAGGTCGCCAAGATTGCCGAGCGCGGCCTGTTCGACGCTGTCTTCCTCGCCGACACCCCGGTGTGGCGCTACCGCGGCGAGTACCGTCCATTCCGCGGTCTCGATCCGACGCTGGCGTTCGCCGCCGTCGCCCAGCACACCAGCCACATCGGCCTGGTCGCCACGGGCTCCAGCTCGTACAACTCGGCCTACAACCTGGCCCGGCGCATCTCGACCCTCGACCACATCAGTAACGGTCGGGCGGCGTGGAACATCGTGGCCACCAACGGAGATGACGTCGCGCGAAACTTCGGTCGCGAGCACGGGCTCGATCACGATGCCCGCTACCAGCGGGCTCATGAGTTCGTCGAAGCCGTCGTCGCGCTGTGGGACGGCTGGGCCGACGATGCGTGGGTGGCCGACCGCGAAACCGGAACCTATGTCGATGAAGCCCGCATCCGCGCCGTGGACTACGCCGGAGAGCACGTCAACACTTCTGGGCCGCTTCCGCTTCCGCGTTCGCCGCAGGGGCATCCGGTGCTTGTGCAGGCAGGTTCGTCCCCTGACGGCATCGGGCTGGCGTCCCGGTTCGCCGACGCCGTCTATACCGTGCAGCCGACCATCGAGTCGGCCATCGCGTTCCGCAACACCGTCCGCGAGAGCGCCAAGGGCTGGGGTCGTAACCCCGATACGATCCGTGTTCTGCCCGGACTGATCACGCTCGTCGCGCCGACCGAGGCCGAGGCGCGCGCCCGTGAGATCGAGCTGCGCGAACTGCACACCGAGCGTTTCGCGATCAACGCGCTGGCATTGCAGGTCGGTGTACCGGTTGAAGCGCTGGAACTCGACAAGGAACTGCCGTGGGATCTGGTCCCCGCCGACGGTGAACTCGGTGCGTCCGGCGGACATTTCGCCGCGCTGATCGGCACCGCGCGCCGCGAGAAGTTCACGGTCAGGCAGATCCTGGCCCGCCAGGGTGGCGGCCTGACCCACGTCACCGCGATCGGGTCTCCCGAGCAGGTGGCCGACCAGATCGAGACCTGGGTCCAGGCGGGCGCCTCCGACGGCTTCAACATCATGTCCGCCCAACTGCCGGACGTGGCGACCGAATTCGTCGATCACGTGGTGCCGCTGCTGCAGCGCAAGGGCATCTTCCGCACGGAGTACCCGGGTACGACGTTGCGCGACACCCTCGGTCTGGAGCGGCCCGGCGACGGCTTCGACAACTACGTCCCGAACGGTAAGAGCCTTCATTCAGTGGGGGAGGCAGCGTTCGGCTGATCGCCGGCGCATCGTCTATGACCGTCCTCGAGACTTCACACACCAGCCTCCCCGGTGCGGACGCCGCGGTGGCCCAGGATGCTGGGCGCACCACGCCGCCGCGCCGGACCAGTCGCTGGTCGAGTGCCGCCTTCCAGGCGCGCTACATCGCTGAGAAGCTTCTCGCCGCTGCGGTGGTGCTGTGGCTCGCGGCGTCGGCGGCGTTCCTCGCCGTGCACCTGTCTCCCGGCGATCCGGTGACGCTGCTGATGGGGGAGTTCGACACCCCTGAGCTCCGCGCCTCCATCGAAGCTCAGTGGGGTCTCGACAAGTCGCTGTTCGTGCAGTACACCGACTTCCTCACCCGGCTGGTGCAGGGCGACTTCGGAATGTCGTATGTGCAGCGAGTTCCAGTGAGCGACATCCTATTCAGCCATCGGCTCGTGGCCAGCGCCCAACTCACCGCCGCCGCGACACTGGTCGCCGTCGTGGTCGCGCTGGTCGTGTCGGTGACGACGGCGGGCAGGAAAGGCGTCGGAACCCGCATCACCTATCTCGGCGAGCTGACCTTCGCCTCGATCCCGACGTTCTGGCTGGGCATCGTGTTCATCACCGTGCTGTCGTTCCAGCTGGGACTACTCCCCGTGGTCGGCGGCAGCAAGCTGGAGAACCTGATACTGCCCGCCCTCACACTGGGTCTGCCGTTGGCGGCAGTGCTGTCCCAGGTGCTGCGGGAGGGTATCGAGCGCTCCCTCGAACAGCCCTATGCCGTCACGGCTCTCGCTCGCGGCATCTCGCCGTGGCAGCTCAAGATCCGGCACGGCCTGCGGCATGCCCTGATTCCGGCGGCCACACTGGCCGGCTGGTCGGTGGGCGGAATGCTCACCGGCACCGTCATCGTCGAGCAGGTCTTCGGCAGGCCCGGCATCGGTCAGGCCACCGTCGTCGCGGTGACGCGGCAGGACGTCCCGACGGTCCTGGGCATCACGCTGCTGGCCGTCGCGCTGTACGTCGCGGTCAACACGATCGTCGACATCGCGTACCTGTGGATCGACCCCAGACTGCGGGTGCGTTAGATGGCAACGACTTTCGCGTTCCCCGGCCGCTCCCTGTCCTCGGGACTGACCGGCTTCCGCAGCACCGGGCTGCTGATCGCCGGGGCGATCCTGGCGCTGCTGGTACTCGCCGTCGTGTTCCCGGACGTATTCACCGGCCGTGACCCGCTGGCCAGCGACATGTCGAATGCATTGGCCGCCCCCAGCTTCGAGCACATCTTCGGCACCGACCATCTCGGCCGCGACGTGTGGTCGCGAGTGGTGCACGGTGCGCGCTACTCGATCCTCATCGGCGTCGCCTCCACTGTGCTCGGCGTCGTGATCGGGGTGTTCTTCGGGCTGATCGCCGGCGTCTCGCATCGCCGCGTCGACGAAGCCATCTCCCGCGTGTTCGACGCCGTCGGCGCGTTCCCCGACCTGCTGTTCGCGCTGATGCTCATCACGCTGACCGGTCCGGGAACGGGAAACGTCATCGCCGCCATCGCAATCGCGTCGGCCCCGCGCTACGGGCGCGTGGTACGGGCGGAGACGCTACGGGTGCGCGAATCCGACTACGTGGCGCAGTCTCGGCTCGCGATCGCATCCGCCGCGCGGCGCACCGTCCGTCACGTCCTGCCCAACGCCCTCGGCACGGTGCCCGTCCTCGCGACGCTCGGCATCGGCACCGCAATCATCGGCGCGGCAGGCCTGAGCTTCCTCGGCTTCGGTCCGACACCGCCACTGCCCGAATGGGGTTCGATGCTGTCGGACGCACGCCAGGACCTGCGCGTCGCGTGGTGGGTCGGGTTCTTCCCCGGCCTGTTCATCACCATCACTGTGGTGAGCGTGTCGATCGTCGGCAGGAACCTCCAGCGCCGATTCGAGCGGAGGGCCCAGCCGTGACCAGTGCTGTGTCGGAAGTGACCGCCCCGCCGGAGGGGAGCACCGGCGACGTCCTCGTCGACGTCAAGGGACTGACCGTGGCGTTCGACAGCGTGCGCGGTGAGGACGGTGACCCGCTGGCGGTGGTGTCCGATGTCGACTTCACGATCCGGCGCGGACGCGTCCTGGCGATCGTCGGCGAATCCGGTTCGGGGAAGTCGGTGACCGCCCGCACGCTCGTCGGCCTCGCCGGTGACGGAAGTCAGGTCACGGCAACCACACTCGACGTCGGCGGTGCCGATGCCCGCGGTTACAGCGACAAGGAGTGGCGCAAGGTCCGCGGCGCGCAGATCGGTTTCGTCCTGCAGGACGCCCTGACGTCGCTCGACCCCTTGCGTACCGTGCAGGCCGAGGTCGCCGAGGCATTGCGGCTGCCGCGCAAGCAGCGCGTCCCGGCCATCGAGGAACTCCTCGACTCTGTCGGCATTCCCGATCCTGCATACCGCAGGCGCAATTACCCGCACCAACTCTCGGGTGGGCTGCGGCAGCGCGCGTTGATCGCATCGGCGCTGGCGGGCAGGCCCGACGTACTGATCGCCGACGAACCGACGACCGCGCTGGACGTCACCGTCCAGGCTCGCATTCTCGCGCTGCTGCGCCAACTTGCCGATGACGGCCGCGGAGTGCTGCTCATCAGTCACGACCTCGCGGTGGTGTCCCGGGTGGCCGACGACGTGCTCGTCATGCACAACGGCCGCGTCGTCGAACGAGGGTCCGTCGCCGACGTGATCCACCAGCCGCAACACGACTACACTCGCAAGCTGGTCGCGGCGGTACCCGGCCGCGATACCCGGGGACGCCGGCTCAGCGCACCCGACGAGGCTGCACCCGAACAAGTTTCGATCGTCACCGAGGTCGTCGCTGACGTGGTCGGGGTCGGCAAGTATTACCGCCAGGGCCGGCGCCAGGAATTTACTGCCGCCGACGACGTGACCTTCGCGATCCACCGCGGCGAGATCGTCGGGTTGGTGGGCGAGTCAGGGTCGGGCAAGTCGACGGTGGCGCGGATCGTCACCGGGTTGCTCGCTCCCGACGCCGGGAATGTCGACCTCGCGGATGCACGCCTCGGCGCGGTCCAGCTCGTCGCGCAGGACTCGGTCGGATCCTTCGACCCTCGCTACACGGTGCGCGAGATCATCGGTGAGACAGTCGCTCTCGGGCATCGCGGCAAGACCGAACGGGATGCGCGGATTCGGGAACTGCTCGACCTCGTACACCTTCCCACCGCGGTGATCGACCGGCATCCCCGCTCGTTGTCCGGGGGGCAGCGCCAGCGGGTGTCCATCGCGCGGGCGCTCGGCTCCGACCCCGAACTACTGGTGTGCGACGAAGCGGTTTCCGCTCTCGACGTGTCCATCCAGGCCCAGATCCTCGACCTGCTGCTGGAGATCCGCGCCGGCCGGAACACGGCTCTGCTGTTCATCTCCCACGACATCGGCGTGGTCCACCACGTCGCCGACCGTGTGCTTGTCATGCATCGCGGCCGCGTGATCGAGGAAGGCAGCGCCGACGACGTGTTCGACACCCCGCGTGACCCGTACACGCAGGCCCTGCTGAAGGCGGTGCCTTCACTGTGAGCTGTCCGGATTCCTGTCGCTGTCACTGAGCAGCATTCCCGTTCATCCCCTTGCCCTTTGGTCACACAAGGTGTGTGACCCCTTCACGAATGGAACGACGATATGACCCGTAGGAGACGACCCCTCTTCCTGGCCTTGCGCTGGGTGGCCCTCGCGGTGGGCGCGTTGCTCGCGCTGACCGCGTGCGGCAGCGACTCCGGGAGCGGCGGCGGCAACGGTGAACCCGTGCGCGGCGGTGTGCTGACCGTCGCCCAGGCCGACTACCCCGAAGAGGGAATGAACCCTCATGTGCGTGGCTGCTGCACCGAGATCCAGGTGCTGCGCAACGTCTACGACAGCCTGGTGGCCATCGACTACGACGAGTCCATCCACCCCTGGCTGGCCGAGAAGTGGGACCGCTCACCCGACGGCCTGGTGTACACGTTCACCCTGAAGCAGGGGGTGAAGTTCAGCGACGGTGAGCCGTTCAACGCCGCCGCGGTGAAGGCCAACTTCGACAAGATCATCACCGACAAGGAATACGCCCCCTCGACCGCCAAGAGCACCTTCCAGACGCTCAAGTCGACCGAGGTCGTCGACGACTACACGGTCCGCACGGTGCTGTCGGAGCCGACTGCGAACTGGCTCAACACACTTGCCTCGCTGCAGGGCGGTCAGATCTCGCCCAAGTCGTTGGAGAACCCCGATGTCGCCGCGGGCGGCGTGGGCATCGCAGGCACCGGCCCGTTCGTCCTGACCGAGGTGGTCGAGGGCGCCGAACTGCGGTTCAAGCGCAACGAGGACTACAACTGGCCGTCGGCTCTGGCCAAGCACGAAGGCCCGGCCTACCTCGACGAGCTCGTCGTCAAGGTGATCCCCGAGCCGAATGTGCGTGCGGGACTGCTGAGCTCGAACGAGATCGACGCGATCGCCCAGGTTGCCCCGGCCGACATCGCCCAGTTCGACGGCGTCGAGGGCTTCCAGTTCGAGTGGAAGCCGTCCAACGTGTCACCGTGGTCGCTGTACTTCAACGTCACCGGCGACAACACCAAGGACGTGCGGGTCCGGCGCGCGCTGCGCGAGGCCGTCGACCTGAACCCGATCATCGACACCGTCCTGCAGGGCAGCTCCGACCGTGCGTGGAGCATCGTGGGTCCGCAGAGCCCGTTCTACGACGCCAAGTACGAGAACGCCTACGGCGGCAACGTCGAACTGGCCAACCAGCTGCTCGACGAGGCCGGCTGGACCGGCCGCGACAGCGACGGCTACCGCACCAACGCCGCGGGCCAGCGGCTGACGATCCGCCTGATCGCCACCGAACCCAAACCGCCGCTGTCGACCGTGCTGGAGGCCTACCAGGCCGAGCTGCGCACCAACGCAGGCGTCGAGGTCGATCTGCAGTTCCGCGATGAGGGCACCGTGGACGTGGTCCGCGAGACCAACACCTATGAGGCGTTCCCCCGCGCCGTCGGTGGCGTGGACATCGGTGTGGTGCTGGAGAAGATCTACGAGACCGGCGGTGCGATCAACGGACCCAAGCTGGAGGACCCGCAGGTCGACGGCTGGCTGGCCGACGGACGCACCGCGCTCGACGATGCCGACCGCAAGGCCGCCTACGACAAGGTCGCCCAGTTCGCCCTGATCGACGACGTCACTACGCTGCCGCTCTACACGGAGCGCTACAACGCGGCGGCCACCAGCCGGGTCAACGAGATCGAGCGCTGGCTCGACGCGCCCCGCGGCATGGTGAACTTCTGGGCGTACGACACGTGGTTGGGCGATGACTCGGCCACGTAACGGCCTGCCCGAGTTTGGGATCTTCTTCCGGCTCAACGACACCCAGGCTGATCCCGTCCGCCAGTACCACGACGGGATCGACCTGATCGTCCACGCAGAGAAGCTCGGACTGTCGACGGCCTGGGTCACGTCGCATCACTTCCGCTCCGACAAAGGCACCATCGCCTCCCCGCTGGTGTTCCTTGCCGCGGCGAGCCAGCGCACGAGCCGGATCAAGCTCGGGGCGGGCGTCGTCGTCATCACGCTGGAGAATCCGATCCGGGTGGCTGAGGATGCGGTGATCGCCGACGCCCTCGCCGGTGGCCGCCTGCAGCTGGGACTCGGCTCGGGACTGGAGGATTGGGCGTTCGGGCCGTTCGGCGTCGATTGGGAAGACCGGCTGCGGGTCTACGCCGACAAGGTGGCACACCTGCGGTCGGTGCTCGACGGCGACGACCTCGGTGGCGGCCGCAGGCTCTACCCGCCTGCGGGCGCACTGAGGCAGCGGTTGTGGCGGGTCGCCAGCGCCCCGGCCCATGCCGAGGAGATCGGCAGAGTGGGTGACAACCTGCTGCTGCGGTCATCGAAAGCGCTCACGTTCGAGGGAAATCTGGAACGCCACAGCGAGGCCATCGACGCGTTCCGGTCGAATGCCGGTCCGCAGCAACGGATCGCCGCGTCCCGGACCGTCATCGTCGCCGACACTGTCGGGGAGGCACGGCGGTTGGCGGGGCAGGCGGCGATCGATCTGCACGTCAAACACGGCAACGGTGTCCCGTGGTACGGCGACCCCGAACTGGTGCGCGAACGGCTGCGAAACGATCCTGAACTCGACCACGTCGACGAGGTACTCCTGCAGGTGGCACCGGCCAAACTCACGCTGGCGCAATGGAAAGCCAGCCTGGGCCTGACCGTGTCGGAAGTGCTCGATCCTCTGCGCAAGGAGGCACGCGAGTATGCCCGGATCTCGTGACCGTGCCCTCGACGACCCAGGCTTGATCCTCAACCTCAACCTGCTGCCCGGTGGCACAGCGAAGGGGTCGTGGCGGCTCGACGAGCGCGACCCGTCCTGGTTCGTGTCGCACCACCACTACATCGAGGCCGCCCAGCTCGCGGAGCGCGGAAAGTTCCAGGCGGTGTTCCTGGCCGACACCCCCGCGTGGGACGACGCGTACTGGCACCATCCGTGGCGGGCGATGACGCCGTTCATCGCGCTGACCGCGATCGCCGCCCGCACCGAACGGGTCGGGCTCATCGGTACCGCGTCGACGTCCTACAACGACCCGTACAACCTGGCCCGCCAGGTGGCATCGCTGGATCTGGTCAGTGACGGCAGGGCGGCGTGGAACTATGTCGTCACCGCCGGTGACCGCCCGGCCCGCAATTTCTCGGCGGCGCAAGCCGATCCGAAGGACGAGCGGTACGCGCGTGCCGAGGAGTTCCTCGACGCGGTGGTTGCGTTGTGGGAGGCGTGGGAACCCGACCCGATCGCCGGGGACAGGGCCACCGGCGACTACCTGAGGCCCGGCGCGATCCGGCCCGCTGCGTTCGCGGGGCAGCGCATCCAAGTGGCGGGGGAGCCGCTCGTGCCGCCGTCTCGGCAGGGGCGGCCGCTGCTGGTGCAGGCAGGTGCTTCCGAGCGTGGCATTGCACTCGCTGCCCGCACCGCGGACGCGGTGTATACCCATCAGACCGAGATCGACGACGGTATCGCCTACCGGAACCTGTTGCGTGGCAAGGCTGCCGCGGCGGGACGCGATCCGGACACGATGAAGCTGCTGCCCGGCTTCTTCGTCGTGATCGGGGACACCGAAGCCGCGGCGCAGCGCAGGCACCACGAGCTCACCGAAGCGACGCCGGATGCCACGCGGCTGTCGTTCTTCGCCCGCCAGCTCGGCATCCCGGTCTCGGAGTTCGGGATGGACCAGGCGCTGCCGTTCGACCTGATCGCCAAGTCCGAGATCAGCCGCAGCGCTGCCAGCGAACTCGACACGCTGCTCGACGTGGCGGCGCGCGACAACCTCACCGCCCGGCAGGTCTTGGCGTTACGCCGCAACGGAACCCAGCACGTGTCAGTGATCGGGACCCCCGAGCAGGTGGCCGACACGATCACCGGGTGGTACCTCGCCGGTGCGGCCGACGGATTCAACTTGCACGTCGCAAGCTCTCCCGGAGTCCTCGCCGATTTCGTCGAGCATGTGGTGCCACTCCTGCAGGCAGGTGGCGTGTTCCACGAGGACTACGCGGGCACCACGCTGCGTGAGCACTACGGGCTGGCGCCGCACCGGCTCGGGGCAGGTGTGTTGAGTCGATGACCCGGGGGCTGCGGCTGATTGCGTCGGGTGAGCATGCCTTCGGGCCGATCGCCCGCTGGCGCGACCCTGCCGTCACTCCTTCGGACATCGCCGATCTCGACCAGCACGCCGCCTATGCGGGCTGGGCCGAGGACACCGGTTTCGACGCCCTGTTCTACGCCGACTTCCTCGGCTTCGACCCGGTTCGTCAGCTGAGCCCCCGCCTGCCGTTCGATCCGGTGACCCTGACGGCGGCACTGGTCGCGCGCACCCGGCACCTCGGATTCATCACCACATCGTCGACGACGTTCGGCACGCCGTTCCACGTCGCCCGCTCGCTCGCGTCGCTGGATCGCCTCAGCGGAGGGCGGGTCGCGTGGAACATCGTCACGTCGTTCACGGGTGAAGCCAACTTCGGGCTGGACGGGCTGCCGTCCCCGGCGCACCGGTATGCCCGCGCGCAGGAGTTCCTCGACGTCGTGGACGCACTGTGGAAGAGCTTCCCGGAGTCCGCGGTCATCGACGACAAGACCGCCGGCAGGTACGTGGATGTAGGGCGAATCCACGCCATCGACCATGTGGGCGAGCACTTCTCGGTGTCCGGGCCACTCGACAAGCCGGGCCCGGTCAGGCGGCCGGTACTCGTGCAGGCGGGGTCGTCGCCCGAGGGGGTGGCGTTCGCGGCACGCAACGCCGACGTCGTGTTCGTCGCGGTACCGAACCTCGAGGAGGCCATCGAGTTCAGGACGCGGCTGACCGACGAGGTCGCCGCGGCGGGGCGCGCACCCGACGCCGTCCTTATCGTCCCCGGCTTCCGGGCATTCCTGGGCGCCGATGCCGCCGACGCCAGACGCGTGCGGTCCACCCACGTCACACCCGATCTACTCGACAAGGCGCGGCGCGCGGTGCTGCGGGAATCCGACCGCTTCGAGTTCGTCGACCTGCCGCTCGACGAACCGATCCCGGCCTCCCATCTGCCGACCGAAGCCGAACTCGACGCCTCGGCCGGCCGGCGCAGCCGCGCGCTGATCTACCTGCGGTGGGCCCAAGAGCCCGGCGTGACCTTGCGTGAAGTGCTGGAGCGAATCGCGCTGGAACACGGGCACTTCGCGCTCACGGCGAGCCCGTCGGCCGTAGCCGACGAGTTGGAGAAGTGGTTCCTCGCAGGCGCCGCCGACGGCTTCATGGTCGGCTACGGATCAGGTATCGCCCAATTCGCCGACGAGGTGATGCCGCTGTTGGCCGAGCGAGGTCTGTGGAAGCCACCCACCGACCACCACCTGCGTGACCGCCTCGGACTTCCGGAGCGAGTGTGACGACGTCGGACCACGTCGACGCGGCGTGGCTGGCGCAGCGCCTGCAAGCCACGTCGTCAAAAGACCTGGGCCACGGACTGACTGGGCTCATCGACGGAGGCGAGCTGGCCCCGGGATCCCACCTGCCGACGATTCGCGACTTCGCGCGTGCCGCCGGTGTCAGTCCCGGCACGGTGATGACCGCCTGGAGTCGGGTACGCGACTCGGGCCGACTGCACACCCGTCGCCGCGGCGGCACAGTCGTCGTCGATCCGAATCGTCCGGAGCCGTCGCACGCGCACGTGGACTGGCCCCAGATCGAGATGGCTTTGGTGACACCGGATTCCGCACTGCAACCTGACCTCGGCGCCGCGCTCGTCGAGGCGTTGGCCGCTACCCCAGATCTACACAACCCCGAACGCGCCTACCTCAGCGAGCGACTGCGCCACAGCGTCGAACACACCTGGCCGTTCGAGGCGGCGGCGTGGAACTGCGTCGGCGGCGGCAGCGAAGCCGTCGTGCTGGCGACCGCGGCCGCGGCGTCGGGCGGGCCGGTCGGTGTCGAAGAGCCCGTCAGTCCCGGCTATCTCGACACCGTCCGGCAACTCGGCATCGAGGCGTTCGGCATCCGGGCCGACACGCACGGTCCCACCGTCGCGTCCGTCGAGGCGGCACTGAACCGCGGTGCCACAGCGCTCGTGCTGCAACCCAGCGGGGCCTATGCGATGGGCGGGACGCTGAGCGTGGAGCGGGCTCGCGAACTCGCCGACGTCATCGGGCCCGACACGTGGGTGGTGGAAGACGACAGTGCGGGACCGCTCGCGTCGGCCGAACCGGTGTCGCTGGGAGTGCACCTTCCTGACCGGGTATTGCGAATCCGCAGCTACTGCAAGGCTTTCGGCATCGACCTGAGGACCGCGGTCCTCGGTGGCAGCGCCGAACTGATCGAGCGCACCGTCCGGCTGCGCAGCTTCGGCATGGCGTCCAACAGCCGGGTCCTGCAGAACGCGCTCGCGCACCTGATCGACGACCCCGAAGCTGCGCACACGATGACGCGGGCCCGCGCACGGTATCGGCTGCGCCGACGCGCGGCGCTCGACGCCTTCGCCGGTGTCGGCCTGCGGGCGTCGGCGAGCCCTGACGGTTTCGTCGTCTGGGTGCGGGTGCCCGACGAGACGTCGGCCTTGATCAACCTCGCCCGGCAGGGCATCGTCGCCGCCGCGGGAGCGAAGTCGTTCGTCAATCCCGCCGAGGGACTGCTGCGTTTCTCGATCCTGCAGCTGCCCGAAGACCGCGACCGCGTCGACGAACTGGCCGCGGCCGTGCGGTCGGCGGTCAACTCGGCAGACCGCGAGTACTTCGACTGAGGTATTTCGCGAGGAGTCAAGAACTCCAGGGAGATGCCGTCGGGGTCACGGAAGTGGATACGCGGCATATTGCCCGACGCCGAGCGGACTGGAAGAGACCTGGGCACTTCGATTACTCAGGGAGATCGGGTGCGTGCCCGCAGCATGAATCGGCGCCAAGCGCTTTGGCCATCTGTGTCCGACCACCCTCAAGATGGCTCCTGAGGAAGTCCACGCAACGTTCGTCCCCCGCGGCCCATGCTTCGAAGATTCGCGGGTGCTGCACCGAGCCACGAGGCGCCACCACCGGCAAGCGGTACATGCGAACCAAATAGCGTTGAACGCTCTGCCATACGGGTTCGAGGATCCGGCGAGTCACGTCGGTGGTGGCCGGCAGGATCAAAGCGGCGTGGAAGTCGCGGTGCGCTTCTTGGAAGCGGACGGGGTCGTTGACGGGATCCAGTCGACCCATCGCGTCGAGTGCCCGTTTGGCCCGCTCGACATCCTCCGGGGTCTTCGCCGTGCACGCCCGAGCAATCAGCGCGGTCTCCACGATCAGACGAAGTTCGTAGAGGCCGTCGATCTCGGAGGCACTCAGATCGGTGACCCGCGCGCCGTGGTTGGGAACGCTTTGAATGAGGCCTTCGCCCTCCAACGTTCGCAGTGCCTCACGCACCGGGATATGAGACACGCTGTATCGCTGACGGATGTCGTCGACGACGATGCGGGATCCTGGCTCCAGATCGTTGGCCAGGATGCGGTCACGCAGTGCGGCAACCAGCCGGTGCGTCACAGTGGTCTTCGGGCCGGTCTTCGGGTCGCCAGGTTCGGGGGACCTCGGCTGCCGCAGATCCTCGGTGGCGGTCATCGGAGCATGTTATCGGCGGATCGTCGCATCGGTTGGCCCGTCGTTCTGTGAGTACCGTCCTGATCGACGGCTTGGGTTGGCATGTTCCAGAATATAATATAATCTCTGGGCGATGGAGCTCACTCTGCCTACGGCGGGGGCGTCGACACTCATCGTCAGCGCCCGGTTGCGGGCACCACCGTCGCGTCGTTGATGTGCCGACACCTGTGGCCGCACATGCGTCAGACCATTCGGCGCGCGGCCGGGCAAGATCTTTGCGCTGCCCGGTGTCGCTAAAAGTGTTGTTGTACAACGACTTATTGGCTTGCCGACCCCCGGGGCAGGTCTTCAATCTTATGATCCGCCAAAAATAGTCAGCGCCAACATGTTTGACGCCTCTGGAAGAACCTTCCGACGGTCGCGACACTTCGGACTGGTGATGCGGAGGCTACCCAGCCGCTAAACGGGTTACTCCCGTGTGCAACGAAATATCTACGTGCACAAACTGTTCCGGTATTGGAGTGCTCCGATGAAAACGGGCGGTATCGACAAATTTTATTCTCATCAAATCCTGCGCGAAGAATCTCAGTGTGATTAAACTATGAGCGTGCTTCTCTACGTGATACGCCGCGTCGGCCAGTCACTGCTCGTCCTCTGGGCCGCTTTCACTTTGGCCTTTGTCATCCTCTTCATCATGCCGTCGGACCCAGTTCGGTTGGTCCTGAACTCCGGGGGTGCGGGGAACGTCGCGGCGACAGTGTCGCCGGAGCAGATCGCAGCCATCAACGCGGAATTCGGGTTCGACCGGCCTCCTGTCGTGCAGTATCTGTCGGCCTTGGGCAACGCTGTCCGCGGGGATTTCGGCACCTCCCTGCAAAGTCGTCAACCTGTGGTGGCCGAGATCGCGTCCGTCCTGCCGAGCACGCTCCTGCTGGCGTCGTTGGCCCTCGTCTTCGCGGTCCTGTGGGGCACCGCGCTGGCGGTTGTGAGCACCTACACGAGGATGGGCTGGCTGCGACAGTTCCTGCTTTCGCTGCCCTCCGTCGGAGCTTCGGTGCCGGCATTCTGGCTGGGGCTGTTGCTGATTCAGATCTTCTCGTTCAAACTCGGGTGGTTTCCCCCGATGGGTAACAAGGGCTGGGGCAGCCTCGTCATGCCGGTCGTCACCTTGTCGCTGCCCGTCGGTGCGGCCATCGCGCAGATCCTCGCCAGAAGCCTTCGCACCGCTATGGCGGAGCCTTACGTGGTCACCGCGCGAGCCAAAGGAGCATCGCGCCTGTACGTACTGCTGCGCCACGCGGTACGTAACGCGGCGATCCCGCCATTGACCATGATTGGCCTGCTGGTCGGCCAGTTGGTGGCCGGTGCCGTGGTCACCGAAACCGTTTTCTCCAGAGCAGGACTCGGGCGGCTGACGGTGTCAGCGGTCAACCGGCAGGACCTTCCGGTCGTACTCGGTGTCGTCGTGCTGTCCGCATTGATCTTCGTCATCACCAGCCTGGTTGTCGACCTTCTGTACTCGCTCATCGACCCGCGGGTCAACGTGCGGTCCCTGGCCAGTACGACGTAAAGCGCTTTCTACCAACAGAACACAGCGACGCAACAGCGGCCCACATATCGGGACCGCCGGGCCGCGCCGCCAACGAAAGGAATCAATGACAACCTCCGTCCCCGTAGGTGCCACGGGAACCCGCACTTGGACCGTCGACGGTACCCGGACGATCACCCGCGGCCCGGTCGAAGTTTTCTCGACACCGAACATGGTCCTGCTCATGGAGGAAGCAGCGATGGCTGCTCTGGCGCCCTATATCACCGAGGCTCAGGAGACGGTCGGCAGCACCGTCGACGTCGCACACGTCGCGGCGACGCCAGTAGGCATGTCGGTGACGGCCAAGGCGACCGTGACGGCAGTCGATCGCCGGCGGGTCAGCTTCGAGGTGGAGGCTACCGATGATGTCGAACTGATCGGCCGCGGAACCCACGAACGCTTCATCATCGATCTCGAACCCTTCATCGGGCGTCTTCAGAAGAAAAGCCAGAAGTGATCACCGACAACATTTCTGCGCTGTTCAACCCGACGTCGGTAGCCATCGTGGGGCTCTCGGATCGCAAAGGTTCGGTGGGGGCCGGATCTTTGACGAACCTCCGAAACTTCGGCTACGCCGGCGAGATCTGGGGAGTTCATCCCAAACGCAGCGAGATCTCCGGAGTGCCCTGTTTTCCCAGCCTGGGTGATCTACCCGCGGTGCCGGAAGCGGTCATCATCTGTGTCGGCGGCGAAAGTGTCGTCACCGTCGCCGAGGAGGCAGGAAAACTCGGCGTCAAGGCGGCGGTCAGCTATGCATCTGGCTTCGCCGAGGTCGATGGCGGCGACGCCCTGCAGGCCCGGCTGACCGCAACCTGCCGCGTCAACGAACTGGCCTTCGCGGGACCGAATTGCCTTGGTGTGTTCTCCCCGGCGAACAGCTCGGCACTGTATTACTCATCCCTTCCCGAGAACATGTCTGCGGGTGGTGTTGCCCTGCTGTCACATTCGGGATCGATCTGCATCGCCATGGTGTCGTGCGGAAGGTTCGCTTTCTCCCACGTGATCTCCGCCGGCAACGAAGCCGTCCTCGACGCCGGTGCATATCTGCATCACTTCGCAGCCGATCCGAAGGTTGAAGTCATCGCGCTGATCGTCGAGACGGTCCGCGACGTCGCGTCCTTCAGGTCCGGCGCACTGGCGGCCGCCAGGGCTGGAAAGCCCGTCATATGCCTCAAACTCGGGCGTACGGACGTGGGAGCAAAAGCTGCCGCCGCACACACCGGCGCACTGGTCGGTAGCTACGACGAATTTCAGGCATTCGCCGAATCAGTGGGGGTCGTCGTCGTCCGAGATCTCGACGAGTTGACCGAAACCGTCGAACTGCTCGCCAGCGGTGCAGTACCGGCAGAGGGCGGGCTGGCGATTCTGAGCCTGTCCGGTGGTGAGAACTCTCTGGTGTCAGATCTCGCAACAGACGCCGGGGTGGTTTTCCCCGAACTCGCCGACGAGACCATCGCCACGCTGACCACTGTGCTGCCGGACTTCGCCAACCCACGAAATCCGCTGGACGCGACAGGAAGTGCAGTGCATGACGGCGACATGTACCGAGCGGCGCTGCGAGCGCTGATCGCCGATCCTGGCATTGGCCTCGTCGGGGTGGGCCTCGATGCACCAACCGGGCTCGATCGACCGCACGCCCACAACTACGCGCGAATCGCCGCTGACGTGGCCGCTGTCGCCGGCGAAACCCACAAGCCGATCTTCTTCATGTCGAGTGTGGGCGCGGAGATCGATCCGCTGGTCCGCGGCGCCCTTGGCCCGGTTCCGGGTCTGCAGGGCATCCGCGAGGGAATGGCCGCCGTCAGCGCCGCCCTGGCCTATCCTGCGCTGCGTGAACGGGCACTCAGTCGGAGTGCTGCGATGGATGCGGAACCGCCGACGACGGTCGTAGCACTGCCAGAAGCGACCGGGCGCGCAATGATCGCCGCTTACGAACTACCGATTCCCGGCGGGGAGCTCACGTCCGATGTACAGACTGCTGCCGAGGCTGCAGAGCGCATCGGTTTCCCTGTCGCGCTGAAGATTTCCTCACCCGACATCCTGCACAAGACAGAGATCGGCGGCGTCGCTCTCAACATCGCGTCGGTCGCCGAGCTGACCGACGCATACGTCCGGATGGAAGGTGCGGTCACGGCCGCCGAGCCTGACGCTCGATTGGACGGCATCCTTGTCGAAGAGATGGTTCCCCAAGGCGTGGAACTGCTGGTGTCACTGCGCAGGACGCCGTTCGGTGTCCTGGTGACGGTCGGATTGGGCGGCATTCTAGTCGAACTGATCAGGTCGACGGCGAGCGCCCTTGCTCCCATCACCGATCGGGATGTCGACCGGTTGCTTGCCGAGTCACGCGCGTCGGAGTTCCTGGCGGGGGTACGTGGCGCGGAACCCTCTGACGAAACTGGTGTCCGCACATTCCTCATGGGCCTGAACCGTCTGGCCGCAACTCTCGATGAACGTATCGGGGAGGTGGAATTCAACCCGGTGACCGTTCTCGGGAAAGGCCTACGCGTCATCGATGTAGTCGTCACACCGTCGCAGATGTGAGGACGATTTTCTCTCGCGGGCAGTCGAATACGGCATCCGCATAAACAACGAACACGAACACTTTTCCAAGGAGACACCATGACAACACCCCGTCGAGAACGGCGGTCACGCGTCGCCGCGATCGCCGCGACCGTCTGCGCTACAACCCTCGTCGCCGCCTGCGGTTCCAGCGGTTCCGGCGGGGGCGGTGGTGCGGCCGACGGTCCGCCTCAATCCGGTGGCACGCTGCGGATCGGAATATCCAGCGACGCGGCATGTCTCGACCCGCACCAGACGGGCAACCACAACGTCATCTCGATGAACCGCCAGGTGGTGGACTCCCTCACCGATCAGGACGCCGAGACGATGGAGCTCGGGCCGTGGCTGGCCGAGTCGTGGGAGGTCGACCCGAACAACACGCGGTTTACCTTCAAACTCCGCCAGGGTGTCACGTTCAGCGACGGCGCACCCTTTGACTCCGGTGTCGTGAAGGCAAACCTGGAATCGATTGCCGCCCTTGGGCCGTTGTCCTCGCTGGGCGCCGCCATGGTCGCGGGAATCGAGTCGGTGGAGACGCCGGATCCCTCGACCGTGGTCGTCAAGTTCTCACAGCCCAACCCGCAGTTCCTCAACGCGACGTCCACGACGACGCTGGGAATGCTGTCGCCCGCCGCGCTGCAGGCATCTCCCGAAGCGCGCTGCAACGGCGAAGGTCTGATCGGTTCTGGATCCTTCGTGGTCGAGAGCCGCGTCAAGGATGCATCCACCGTGCTGACCAAGCGCACCGGGTACAACTGGCCCTCTGGCTTCGCCGATCACGCCGGTGACGCCTACCTGGATCGGATCGAGTTCAACATCGTGCCGGAATCCAGTGTGCGCGTCGGCAGTCTGCAATCGGGTGAGCTCGACATCATCGACGGCACCGCCGCCCAGGACATTCCCGCGCTGGAGGCCGGCGGGTACGTCATCGAGGGACGCGCCAACCCCGGCATTCCGATGGTGCTTTTCCTCAACCGCGAGAAGGAGGTCTGGCAAGACCCGGCGGTGCGTCAGGCGGTCCAGATCGGCATCAATCGGCAGCAGCTGATGGACACGGTCTTCACGGATCTGACCCCGCCGTCGAAAGGGACACTGGCAGCCACCACAACAGGCTTCGTAGACCAGTCCGATCTTCTGGCCTACGACCCGGACGCAGCCCGTGCATTGCTCGAGGGCGCCGGATACACGCGAAACGGCGGATCGGGAATCTACGAGAAGAACGGCACGCCAGTATCTTTCGATGTGATCCAGTTCTACCCGAACGAGACGCCCACCATCGAGCTCATGCAGCAGCAGCTCGCCGAGATCGGAATCGGCGTCGAGATCCGGGCAATGAGCAGCTCGGAGTCGGATGCGGTCGAAGCTGCCGGCGACTGGGACACCATCTACGCACACTGGACCCGTCCGGACCCCGACATCCTGCGGGTGATCCTCGACTCGACCGGAGAGAACCCCTACCGCAACGCGCCCAGTGAGCTGGACGCCATGCTCCAGGCGCAGGCCGTCGCCCCGTCCCAGGAGGAGCGCGCCCGAATCCTCGAAGACGCGATGAATTTCATCATCGAACAAGGGGT
Source organism: Mycobacterium sp. 236(2023) (assembly GCF_029623955.1). Lineage (GTDB taxonomy): Bacteria > Actinomycetota > Actinomycetes > Mycobacteriales > Mycobacteriaceae > Mycobacterium. The sequence continues at coordinate 368,194 of NZ_JARSBP010000002.1, forward strand.
GGTCATCCCGATCCACGATTTCGTCAACGTCTGGGCCATGAGTGAGTCGGTGCAGGGTTTCGAGTTCGATTCGGGTTCTCGCCTGAAGCTCTACGACGCGTGGCTGTCGTGAGTTGATGGTCGACACAAGTAGGTGTTGCAGCCATGACTGAGCTCATCGTCGCTCAGCAAGCCGGTTCCGAGTCGGTGAAGCACGGCGTGCGCGCTGCCCGCGCGCGCCGTGCCGCCGGCGGCATTCTCACGCGTCTCCGTGGTCGGATGACGTGGGGTCTGGCAATCTCGCTGGCGATCCTCGTGATGGCCGCGCTGTGGGCGATCATCCCCGGCGTATTCACCAGCTATGACCCGATGACCGGGGTGCCCTCGGACGCGTTGCAGGCCCCCAGCCTCACGCATCTGTTCGGCACCGATCAGCTCGGCCGAGACAACTATGCGCGCTTGGTCTACGGCTCGCGGTTGTCGTTGCAGGCGATTGTCACCGCGGTGGCCATCGCGTTGTGTGTCGGCTCGGTCTTCGGGCTCTTGGCGGGCTTCCTGGGCGGCTTCGTCGACACGGTCGTCATGCGGGCAGTCGATCTGTTGATGTCGATCCCCAGTCTTCTTCTGTCCCTGGCGTTGATCACGGTGCTGGGCCCCGGCACCACGAACGTCGCGATCGCTGTCGGTCTGGCCAGTGTTGCGAGCTTCGCGCGACTGATGCGGGCGGAGGTGATGCGGGTGCGGACCGCGACGTTCGTGGAGGCGGCGACCGCGGTTGGAGCGCGGCGGAGCCAGATCCTCGTCCGGCACGTCCTGCCGAACGCATCCGGACCCGTATTGGCCATGGCTGCACTGGAGCTGGGTGGAGCCGTCCTCGCGGTGTCCTCGCTGAGCTTCCTCGGCTACGGTGCGCAACCGCCGACGCCGGAGTGGGGTTCGTTGATCTCTGCGGGCCGCGACTACATGGCGACCGCGTGGTGGCTGACGCTGCTGCCCGGTCTCGTCGTCACCGCAATAGTGCTGGCGGCCAACCGCATCGCCCGCGCGATCGAACGGGAGGAAGAGCTGTGACGACCATCAGTTCGCGTCCGACAGGCCTGCAGCAGGGTGGTAAACCACCGCGTCCACTTCTCAGCGTCCGCGACCTGACGGTGTCCTATTCTACGTCCGGCGACGTGTTGGTCGCCGCCGAGGATGTGTCCTTCGACGTCGGTGCCGGGGAAGTGGTCGCGATCGTGGGTGAATCCGGCTCCGGAAAGTCTACGAGTGCACAAGCCGTCATCGGCATGCTGCCGCGCAACGCGACGGTGATGAGCGGTGCGATCATGTTCGACGGTACGGATCTCACATCCCTGAAAGAACGTGCATGGCAACGGGTTCGGGGATGTGGGATCGGACTGGTGCCGCAGGACCCTATCGTTTCACTCAACCCAGTGAAGAAGGTCGGTGACCAGGTCAGCGAGGTTCTGCGCATCCACGGCATCGCCCGGCGACGAGACGCGGCCGCTCGGGCAGTCGAGCTGCTGGAACAGGCGGGCTTGAGTGACCCCGCCGCCAGGGCCCAGCAGTACCCGCACCAGTTGTCCGGCGGCATGCGCCAGCGCGTGCTCATCGCCGCGGCCATGGCGGCGAACCCGAAACTGATCATTGCCGACGAACCGACGAGCGCGCTCGACGTCACCGTGCAGCGCCAGATCCTGGACCACATCGAGAGACTCACCGAAGAGACCGGCACCGCGATGCTGCTCATCACTCACGACTTGGGAGTAGCCGCCGACCGCGCCAGCAAGATCGTGGTGATGTCACGGGGGCGAGTGGTCGAAGCAGGTCCCACCGATACCGTGCTCGGGTCACCCCAACACGAATACACGCAGACTCTCCTGTCGAACGCGCCGAGCATGTCGAGCGTTCGCCTCGGCGCGACACGCGCACACCCGATCAAGGCCAGCGTTGCGAAACCACCTTTACTGAAGGTCGAGGGACTCAGCAAGGAGTTCACGCTGCCGAGAACGTCGACGGGATCGCGGACGCTACGTGCCGTCGACGAAGTATCCTTCGAGGTTCGGCGCGGCGAAACCTTCAGTCTCGTCGGTGAATCCGGTTCGGGCAAGAGCACAACCGCGCGGATGGTCTTGCGGCTTGAGACCCCGACATCCGGACAGGTGGCGTTCGACGGTACCGACGTCACGGCGCTGGCGGCGAACAAGATGCGCGACATGCGAGGGCGTATGCAGCTGGTGTATCAGAACCCCTACGCGTCACTGGATCCTCGCTTCACCGTCGAGCAGATCATCACAGAGCCGCTCGTTTCGTTCGGTATCGGCTCGAAACGCGAACGGTCGGCCAAGGCCAGCGAGTTGATGGAGCAGATCGCGCTTCCAGTGAAGATGCTCGGTAGGCAACCCGCAGAACTATCCGGAGGCCAGCGCCAACGTGTCGCGATTGCAAGGGCTTTGGCACTGGATCCCGAATTCATCGTGTGCGATGAGGCTGTGTCAGCGCTCGATGTGACTGTGCAGGCACAGATACTCGAGCTGCTTGTCAGGCTTCAGGATGAGCGCGGCCTGACGTACCTCTTCATCTCCCACGACCTTGCAGTGGTGCGGCAGATATCCGATCACGTCGCGGTGATGCGCAAGGGCAGCATCGTCGAAGCCGGCACTGTCGACGAGATTTTCGGCGCGCCGAAACAGGAATACACGCAGGAGTTGCTCCGCGCGATCCCCGGCCGGCGGTGGGCGCACACCGCACCTTAAGGGCCGAATCACTCGACCATCTCAAATCGACCAGAGGCTTGGAGCCGCATGACGAAGTTTGACACCATCGAATTGACCACGCGCGACTACGTAGGCATCGTGAAGCTGAACCGCCCCGAGGTTCTCAATGCGATCGACGAGCGCATGATCGCCGAAATTGGTTCGGCCATCGATATTCTGGAATCAAATGTCGATATCCGTGTTGGCATCATCTGCGGTGCCGGTCGCGCATTCTCGGCCGGACACGACATGTCGGATGAGCTCATTCCGCGCGAGACCCCACCCGATCTGTTGTCCTACACCGAACGCAACGCTGCGCCGTGGTGGCGGCTGTGGAACAGCCGTCTTCCGTGGATCGCGCAAGTGCACGGCTACTGCCTGGGCGGCGCCAACGAACTGGCGATGATCTGTGACATGACCGTCGCTTCGAACGACGTACAGTTCGGAATCCCCGACGTGCAGTTCCAGGCATCGCCTCCGTTCAACATCCTGCCCTGGATCGTCGGAATGAAGAAAGCACGCGAACTCATCCTGACCGGCCGACGTGTCGGTGCCACTGAGGCATTGGAGATCGGCATGGTGAACGCGGTCGTGGCGCCCGACGAGTTGGAGAGAAAGGTGCTCGAGCTCGCCTCCGATCTGGCCAAGTCTCCGCCGATCTCCGTCGCCATGAACAAGAAGGCCTTCAACCGCGCCTACGAGGTACAAGGCATGCGCGCCGCGATCGATTCGGGACGAGAGACTTTCGTCATGCTGCAATCGAGCACCTCGGAAGAACGCGAGGAGTTCGACCGAATCGCGGAGGCCGAAGGGATGCGCGCTGCATTCGCTTGGCGTGACGCACGATTCGCCGTGAGGTGACGCACGCAGCAGTAGAGACCGCCCCGCTCGTCTGGTTGCCTTTCACACTCACGTCGCAGCTACCAGACAGAGTGCGTTGCGATGTCGTTGATTTCGGGTCTCGGCGACCGGCCGGAATCGACGAAGTCGAGTTCGTGGTCCTACCGTACGGGCCGAGCAGAGGTGTACTAGGTCTTCTCAAAGAGATGCCACGACTGCGGGTCGTGCAGAGCTTGGCGGCTGGAGTCGACCGTGTTTTGCCTTTCATCAATGACGGTGTCGTTTTGTGTAGTGCCCACGGTGCGCACACAACGGCCACGGCCGAACTCGCCTTGACTCTGATACTGGCGGCGAGCCGCGGTGTGCCCGGCTACCTCGGGGATCAAGCTGCTCGGAGGTGGGAGCCGGTGACGTCCCCGGGGCTGGCCGATAAGAAGGTGATCGTCGTCGGCCACGGCTCCATCGGAGCCGCAATCGCGACGCGATTGCGCTGCTTCGAGGCCGATGTGGTTCCCGTCGCGCGGACCGCCAGGTCAGGTGTCAGCGCGATGGCAGACCTACCGAAACTGTTGCCCGACGCGGATGTCGTCGTTCTTGCCGTCCCGTTGAACGACGAGACGCGCGGGCTGGTGGATTCCACGTTTCTGAGCCATCTGCTACGAGACACTCTGCTAGTCAACGTTTCCCGCGGTGGCGTCGTGGTGACCGACGATCTCGTCGAGGCGCTTTACGACCATCGGCTCTCGGCCGCGTTGGACGTGACAGACCCTGAACCGCTCCCGAGCGACCATCCCCTGTGGGGTGCGCCCAACCTGATTCTGACCCCGCATGTCGGTGCGAAGTCGGATGCTCAATCACCCCGGATTCAGCAGTTCATCGCCGATCAGGTGACGCGTTTTGCAAGAGGACAAGGTCTTCGGAACGTCGTGGAGAGGAGAATCCCGGCAATCCGGCGCACCGGCGACGCTGAGCAGCTGTGAACGCGCCGATATCACGGGGTTTCTTCCAGATCGAGGACCGGGGTGGGACGCGTGAAGCCCCGCGTTACGCCGAGCAGCCAGACGAAACCGATGGCCAGCCAGATCAACCCGATCACCAACGTCATCCCGGACAGACTGGTCCACAGCCACACCGTCAGCAGGAAGCCGATCGCCGGCGCGATGAGGTTCAGCACGATGTTGCTGCGATCCTTCAGGTCGATGAAGTAGTGCTTGATCACCGACAGGTTCACCACCGAGAATGCCACCAGCGCACCGAAACTGACCAGCGATGCCAGCGTGGCCAGATCGATGACGATCGCCAGCAGCGAGATCACGCTGACCACGAGAATGGCGTACACCGGGGTGCTGTACTTCGCCGAGACGTGTCCGAAGACCTTGCGGGGCAGGATACCGTCGCGGCCCATCGCGAACAGGATGCGTGCCACCGACGCCTGTGAGGTCAGTGCCGAACCGGTAGCTCCTGCGACGTACGCGGCGGTGAAGAGGGCGTTAAGGAAGGTGCCGCCCGCGGCCACCATGACGTCGAGTGAACCGGAGTCGACGTCGGCGAACTCGTTGGACGGGAACACCAGCTGCGACACGTAGGACAGCAGGATGAAGATGATGCCGGACACGATGGTCGCGATCAGGATCGCCTGCGGGACCGTGCGTCTGGCGTCCTTGGCCTCCTCCGACAGCGTGGACACCGCGTCGAAGCCCAGGAACGACAGACACAGGATCGCGGCTCCCGCGAGCACTGGGCTCAGGCCGCCGGCCGAGCCGTCACCGGTGAACGGTGCCAGGAAGTCGACCGAGCCGTAGCCCGCGATCTTTCCGACGGACAGGGCGATGAAAACGACGATGAAGATCGCCTGGATCGCGATGATGAGGAAGTTGGCGCGCGCCACCGACACGATGCCGACGATGTTGAGCACGGTGACGATCGCGATCGTCACGATCACGATGACCCACTCGGGCAGCGCGGGCACCGCCGCATTCAGATAGAGCCCGATGACGAGGTAGTTCAGCATCGGCAGGAACAGGTAGTCCAACATCAGCGACCAGCCGGCCAGGAACCCCACCGGTGCGCCGAATGTCTTCTGCGTGTAGGTGTACGCCGAACCGGCCACCGGGATCGCCGCGGCCATGCGCGCATACGACAGGGCGGTGAAGATCATCGCGACGAGGGTGACGATGTACGCCAACGGCAGCCGTCCACCGGAGGTTTCGGTGACGATGCCGTACGTCGTGAAGACCGTCAGCGGCACCATGTAGACGAGGCCGAACAACACCAGGGACGGCAGTCCCAGTGCCCGCTTGAGGCTGCCCTCGTCGGTGTCTGGCAGGAAACCCGATCTTTCAGTCATCGTTGACCTTTCACTCCGCCGTGAAGACTGCCGTACCACGTAGATACGTCGCCTTGATGCCCACCGACGGAAGGTCCAGCGGTGGTGTGGTGCGCGGGTCGCGCTCAAGCCAGACCATGTCGGCGCTGGCTCCGGGTGCCAGGACACCCCAGATATGTTCGGCGAAGCCCTGTTTGGCCACGCCCTCGGTGTACGCGGACAGCGCCCGCTCGATCGGCAGCACCTCGTGTGGGGTCCAGCCGCCCGCCGGCTCACCCTCAGCGGTGCGCCGCGACGTCGCGACGGCGATCCCGTCCAGCGGGGCGCCCGACGAGACCGGCCAGTCCGACCCGAAGCCCAGCGGCGCCCCCGACGTGTCCAGGGTGTTGATCGGGTACTGCTTGTCGGCGCGTTCGGCCCCCAGTCGCGGGATCGTCAGGACCGTCATCAGCGCGTCGAGCTGCGCCCACAGCGGCTGCATGTTCGGAATCACCCCGAGCGCGGCGAAACGGGCCAGGTCGGTGTCGTCGACGAGCTGGCAGTGCGCGATGACCGGGCGGCGGTCCCGCGAGGGATTCTGCGCCACAACGTATTCGATCGCGTCGAGAGCCTGGCGCACCGCGGCGTCACCGATCGCATGGATGTGAATCTGGAAGCCGAGTTCGTCCACTTGGCGGGCGGCCTCGGCCAGCGCGTCACCCTCCCAGTTCCGCATGCCGTGGGAGTGCATGCCCGAGCAGTACGGTTGCAACAGTGCGCCGGTCTCGTTCTCGACGACACCGTCGGCGAAGAACTTCACCGTGTTCGCGGTCAGCAGCGGATTGCCCGCCTCCTCGACGAGACGGCGCTGCTCGGTGAACTGCGTGATCTGGTTGTCGAAGTGGCGCGGGTCGGCGTACAGCGCAAGGTTGAAGCGCATGCGGAGCGCGTCGCGGCGTGCAGCATCGACATAGGTCGCGACGTCGGCGGGTTCCACCCAGGCGTCCTGCACCCACGTCACACCGCGGGCCAGGTAGTAGTCGGCCGCCGTGCCCAGCGCGTCGATGCGCACCTGCTCGTCGCGGGGCGGCATCACATTCATGACGAGATCGACTGCGCCCCATTCACGTAACGTGCCGAGAACGGAGCCGTCCTCGCGGTGCGGGATCTCGCCAAGCACCGGGTCCGGGGTGTCGGGCGTGATCCCCGCCCGTTCCAGCGCAACGGAGTTGCACCACACCGTGTGGTAATCCCAGGCCCGCAGCACCACCGGCCGGTCCGGCACGGCGGCGTCCAGCCAGCGCGCGTCGAAAAGCCCGCCCTCGGCCAGGCTTCCGTCATATGACGCTCCGACGATCCACTCCTCGTCGGGGTTCTCGTCGGCGAAACGTTTGACGGCGAGCACGATCTCGTCGACCGTGGTGGCCTGGCGCACCGCGGGGCCGACGGCCTCCAGCCCGCCGTAGAGCGGGTGGGCATGGCCGTCTCCGAACGACGGCATCAAGAATCCGCCGTCGAGATCCACCGTCACCGCGTCACGCCCGCGGGCGTCATCGCCGGTCGCGACGACGAGGCCGTCGACGACAAGGAGCGCGTCCGTCACCTCACGTCCCGTCCAGATGGCGCCGCCGGTGAACAGCGTCGCGCTCACTTGACCACCGCCGTCGCCTCGTGCCCGTTGCCGTACGGTGATTGCGGCTCAACGGGTTTCGACAGAGCTCCGTAGGTGTCGGGCCGCCGCGTCAACAGGAACGGGAACAACTCCAGCCAGTCGCGGCGCTGGTCGAGGTCGAGATCGGCGACGAGCACGGCCTCCTCGTCGCGCGGTGCCTGAACCAGTACGCGGCCGTAAGGGTCCGAGATGAACGAGGAGCCGTAGAACGACAGCGAGCCCTCGTCGCCGACCCGGTTCGGGACAATCATGAACAGGCCGCTGCTGATGCCGTTGGCAACGATGACCTGCTGCCACAGCGGCCGGGTATCGAAATCGGGGAACACCGGCTCCGAGCCGATGGCCGTCGGGTAGACGACAATCTCGGCGCCGCCCAGCGAATAACTGCGTGCCACCTCGGGGAACCACTCGTCCCAGCACGTGGGCATACCGATGCGGGCACCGAGGCCTGCGGGGTCGTAGACGGGATAGGGATCATCGGCAGGGCCTGCGCGGAAGTAGGTGTCCTCGTAGTAGCCGGCCGAGATCGGAATGTGCAGCTTGTGGGTCTTGGCGACCAATTCCCCTGCGGGAGAGACGAGTATCGCGGTGTTCAGGCCCAGGCCGTCGGCTCCCGGCGCGCGCTGGTACAGCGAGGCGTGCACGAAGATGCCGTTCGCGGTGGCGGCCTCGGCGGCCAGCGTGAACGTCGGGCCGCTGGTCAGGTCCTCGGCCAAGGCGTCCGCGTTCTCGCCGCCCGGCTCGTCGGCTGGGTACCGCAGAAGCGTGATCTCGGGCAGGAATACCGCCGTCGCACCTTCGGCGGCGGCACGGTCGATTCCGGACCGCAGCACCGTCGCCAACTCACCTGCGTCGGGACGCCACCGGTGCTGGACCAGACCGACGCGCAGCGGCTCCCGTGACGACTCGGTCGTGCGCGACAGCGGTGGCGCGACCGGGGCGGTGAGAACGATCATCCTGCTCCTAAAACGAATCAAGTTCGTTTATTGTGAACTCCGTCACCGGACACCGCAAGAGGAGATCCGATGGGACGACCACCGAAGCCGATCCTGTCTGTCGACGTCATCGCCGGGGCCGCGCTCGACCTCGTCCGCACCACGGGCGGATTCACGATGCCCGGCGTCGCGCGCAAGCTCCGGGTGCAGCCGTCATCGCTCTACAACCATGTGTCCGGTCGCGCCGCGATCGTCGAACTCCTTCGGGAACGCGCCATGTCGGAGGTGCACCTGCCCGACGACGATCCCGGCCGGCCGTGGCGAGACGTCGTCGCCGACATCGCGCGGTCCTATCGGTCCAGCTTCGCGCGGTATCCGACCCTGATCCCCCTGCTGACCGAGTTCGCCGTCAACAGCCCGCAGGCCTTCACGATGTACAACGCGCTGGCGATCACGCTGCACCGAGCCGGATTCAGCCCTGCTGACACCCTGCGCTCGATCACCTTGGTGGACAACTACGTTCTGGGCGCCGCGCTTGATGTCGCCGCGCCCGATGAACCCTGGCGATCCGGGACCGAGGTCGGTCCCGAGTTGGCCGCCGCCCTGGCCACGGGAGCGCCGAAACCGGCCAGGGCAGACGACGCGTTCGAATACGGCTTGGCAGTGTTGCTGCGCGGTTTGGCGCCGTAGCGGTCAGAACTGGACGCCTCGGGTCAGCGCCCCGTCGACGACGAGGTTGGTGCCGGTGATGAAGCTGGCCGCCGCACTCGACAGGAACACCACGGCGTTGGCCACCTCCTGCGGCGTCGCCATCCGGCCCGTCGGGTTCAGCGCGAGTGCCTGGGCGAACAACTCGGGGTTGTTCTCCTCGATCGACGGCCACACGCCGCCGGGGAAGTAGGTGTTGCCGGGGCTGACGCTGTTGGCGCGCACACCCTTTCCGGCGAGCTGGTAGGCGAGCCCCTGGGTGTAGTGGATGATCGCGGCCTTCATCGTGCCGTACGGGCCTGCGGCGAAATCGACCTCGCGACCGGAGACGCTCGAGATCGACACGATCGACCCGGCACCGCTCGCCAACAGATGCGGCAGCGCCGCGTCGACGAGGCTGACCGTGCCCATCAGGTCGACCTCGAACGTGGTGCGCCAGTTCTCCGGAGTCTCCGGAATCGCCAGCGCGCTCACGTTGGCCACCACACCGTCGAGCCCGCCCAACGCCTGCGCGGTGGCTTCGACCCACGCGCCGACAGCGGCCGCGTCGCCGACGTCGACCGCGGTGCCGACGGCCGTCGCACCGCCTGACGTCAGCTCGGCCTGCGCCTCGCCCACGAGCTCCGGGGTGCGGGCGCAGAACGCGACCGATGCCCCCTCGGCGAGCAACCCTTCGACGACGGCACGGCCGATACCGCGGGTGCCTCCGGTGACGGCGAAGCGTTTACCAGTGAGTCCAAGATCCATGGGGCCATCCTCGTCCGAGAACGGCCGTCATGCACGCGCAACAATCGGCGCGCGGCCGGCGCGCAGCATCGCCTCCCGCGGAACGACCTTGACGCGCTCGCGGTCCTGCACCTCGCCGAGCGAGATCTCGTGCGCGTCGAGCCGTTCCCAGTCGTCCCACGTTGTGTAGTCGACACCGGCGGCCGACAGATGATCGAGGATGCCGTCCGGATCGGTGACCTCCGGGGTCCGCAGACCCGGCAGATCGGCGATCAGGCTCGACACTGTCTCGGCGGCATCGGATTTCGTGTGTCCGATCAGGCCGATCGGCCCGCGTTTGATCCATCCGGTGACATAGGTGCCGGACATCTCCACGCCGTCGCATTCCAGCACCCGGCCCGCGGCGTTGGGGACGACACCCTCGAAGTGGTCGAACGGTAGGTCGGCCAGATGCGACGACAGATACCCGACGGCGCGGTACACCGCCTCGACCGGCCAATCGGTGAAATCGCCTGTACCACGGACATTCCCGTCACCGGTCAACTCGGTACGTTCGGTCCGGAACCCCTCGACCCGGTCCGTGCCCAGGATCGCGACGGGCGCCTGACACAGGTGGATGTGGATGCGGTGCGGTGCGCCCGTGGGCTCACGCTCCATGTACTTGAGCATCGTGTCGACGACGAGGCGGGTCGACTTGCTCTTCGTGACGGCGGCCTGACTCGCCTCGTCGAGCTCGAATCCCTCCGGGTGCACGATGACATCGATGCTGGGGGAGTGCGACAACTCGCGGAACTCCATCGGCGTGAACTTGATCTGCGCCGGACCGCGCCGGGCGAAGACGTGAATGTCGCTGGCCTGGTTGGCTTTCAGGCCCTGATACACGTTGTCGGGGATCTCGGTGACCAATTGTTCGTCGGCCGGTTTGGCGAGTACGCGCGCGACGTCGAGCGCGACGTTGCCCGCCCCGATCACGGCGACGCTCTTCGCGGTCAGCGGCCAGTCGCGCGGGACGTCGGGATGCCCGTCGTACCAGGACACGAAATCGGCGGCGCCGAAACTTCCGGGCAGGTCGACGCCCGGGATGTCGAGCGCCCGGTCGGCGCGGGCACCGGTCGAGAAGATCACCGCGTCGTAATGGCGCCGCAGATCCCCGAGCGCGATGGCGGTGCCGTAGTGGACATTGCCGATGAACCGGATCGGGTCCTTGGACAAGACCCGGCGCAGGGCCTTGATGATCTCCTTGATGCGGGGATGATCGGGGGCGACGCCGTAGCGCACCAGTCCGTACGGCGTGGGCAGACGGTCGAAGACATCGACGGTGGCGCCCTCGTGCTCGTCGCTGAGAATGTCGGCGGCATAGATGCCAGCCGGACCTGCACCGACGACGGCGACTCGGATCTTTCGCATACACCTTCCCTATCTTCTTAGGTAAGGCAAGCCTAAGTAGGTTGTGTCGAGGCGCAAGGCCTCCCTCACGAGATCCGGGTCACATCTGACGCTGGTCAATAGCTGATCGACCCCAAAGTCCTTGCCGCTGAGCGCATCTCAGCGTGCACCCCGCCGTACGCAGGCGCGGGCGGCAGCAGCCGCTTGTCGATCTTGGTCACCGCGCTGTAGTTGGTATCGACGACGTTGGCGATCGGTGACAGCGAAATCTGCGTGAGCAGCTGATAGGCGTCGAGACGGTCGAGCCCGTACAACTCGCCCAGCCAGCCGATCATCTCGACCTGGCCGGCCCGCCACGCCTCCTCCATGGGCCGTCCCGAACCAATGCACATCAGGTGGGTGTCCGTCTCCAGCCGCGGCCACGCCGAGTTGCCACCTTTGATCAGCTCGACGATCGCCGTCACGTGCATCGCGCCTTCGACCGCGCAACCACACGACTCACCCTCGCCCTGGCGGTAATGGCCGTCGCCCAGGGAGAACAGGGCGCCCGGAACGTTCACCCGCAGATAACACGTTGCGCCCGCTGCCATCTCGGGGGTGTCCATGTTGCCGCCGAAGATGTCGGGCACCAGCGCGGTGCGAACCTCGCGGCGGTCCGGTGCCACGCCCACTGTGCCGAGCATCGGGTTGGCCGGCAGGGCGACACTGAAGTCGCTGCCCTGCGCCGCGAACGCCACTGTCTTTGCGGCCGAATCGTATTCGTAGATCCAGGTGCGTTCGGGCAGGGGTTCCTGCAGCGTCGGGCTCACCGGCACGCTCGTCAGCCCACCGAAAAACGGGATCAGCGTCGACGCGCCCCAGCTGCGCGCCGGCGTCAGGTCGACCAGGTGGATGGCCAACGTGTCACCGGGTTCGGCGCCCTCGACATAGAACGGGCCCGTCTGCGGGTTGAGGTCCCAGGTGTTCAGCGCCGCCGACGCGACGTCGTCGGTCGTCGTGATCCGGCCGCCGTAGGCGTCCTCGGCCCACAGGGTCAGGACCGTCTGGGGTTTGATCCGCATCACCGGCTCCGCGCCGCCGAACGTGTACCGGTACTGGTCAGGCGTCGGGATGAAGGTGACGTGATCCATCCCGCCATCCTCGTCCCGTCGCCGCCCGCCCGCAGCCCGGAATGATATTTCGCGCAGAGGTCGTTCCACGGACATGGCGAAGATGACGAGCGAAGAGCGTGAACAGTATCTGGCCGACCTCCACGTCGGCGTGGTCGCAGTCGAGCGACCCGGTAGGGCGCCGCTGGTGGTGCCGATCTGGTACGGCTACCAGCCCGGCGGTGACGTGCTGCTGTGGACCGAATCGGGATCCATCAAGCACACGCTGATCCGCGACGCGGGGCGGTTCAGCATCACCGCGCAGGACGAGCAGCCGCCGTACAAGTACGTCACCGCCGAAGGCGACGTCACGTCGATCGAGAAGGCCGAGGACGCCGAGGTCCGCGCGATCGCCGTGCGCTACCTCGGCGAGCAAGAGGGCGGCGCATTCGCCGATCAGAACCTGACGCCGTCCTCGGTCGTCATCCGGATGCGTCCGAAGCGCTGGTTGAGCACGGATTATTCGAAGTAGCGCCAAATCGCCCCTAAATCTGCGACCGTGTCAATAGACAGTTTCCAGCAAAGGGGACAATCATGCGCGAACGGATTCTGCCGCTCATGGCAGCCGGCCTGTTGCTCGTCGCGTGTGGAAGCGGGCAGCAGGAGCAGCAGTCGTCGGAGTCTTCAGCGGCCGCAGCAGCCGACGAGACCTCCGAGGCCGCACCCGACAAGGGCAAGAACGACGCACCCGAACAGGCGCCCGAGGACCCGGCGCCGGGCGGGGGGTCGATGATCGCGACCTATCAGGACGCCACGAGCCCGGAGGCGCTGCGCGGCAAGGAGATTCTGGAGGGCGACCATGCGCTCGAGGACATGGCCGCCGACATCAACGAGACGCTGAACCTGCCCTACGACATCCCGCTGCTCGGCGCACAATGCGACCAGCCCAACGCCTTCTGGAGCCCCAGCGAGAAGACCATCACCATCTGCTACGAGGACACCTCCAACAGCGAACGGATCTTCACCGAGCTGAAGGAACCCGACCCCGTCGCGTCCGCGATCAACGCGGAATGGGCGACGTTCTATCACGAGGTCGGCCACATGACGGTCACGATCTACAACCTGCCGATCACCGGACGCGAGGAGGACGTCGCCGATCAGCTGGCGGCCTACGTGCTGCTGCAACCCGGTGACGACGGAGCACCCGACATGGAATCGGTGCAGGCGGTCAAGGACTTCGCGAAGGTGTTCGACATTTCCGGCGAGGAGGACGGCCCGCTCGGCGACAGCGATTTCGCCGACGAACACACCCTCAACGAGGCACGCAACTACAACCTGCTGTGCTGGATCTACGGATCCAACCCGGACGCCAACGCCGACATCGTGACCGGAGGAGAGCTTCCCGAAAGCCGCGCCGACGGATGCCAGGCGGAATGGCAGCAGCTCGACAACGCGTGGGCGACCCTGCTCGACCCCTATTTCAAGTAGCTATCCGGCGGGAGTGGGCGCGGGGGCCAGAGCGGGCGGCAAGGGTGCGCCCGGCGGCAGCGGCGGCGGCAACGGTGGTGGCGGCGGCGTCGCCAGCAGGCGCACGATGTCGGGCTTCATCGCCTGCAGCTGCGCACCCCAGTACCCCCAGCTGTGCGTGCCGTTGGGCGGGAAGTTGAAGACCGCGTTGCGCCCGCCCGCAGCGAGGTACTTGTCGCGAAACTCCTTGTTGGTGGCGATCGTGATCGACTCCAGCGAGCCGGCGCTGACGTTGATGCCGAGATCCGTTCCGGTGTCGAGGTCGGATGCGATGCCGTTGCCGCAGTAGATCCACAATGCGGTGCGGTTGGCGACGAGCCGATTGATGTTCAGCATCGGGTCGGCCCGCTTCCAGGCCGGCGAACCGGACGGACCCCACATGTCGAAGGAGTCGAAGCCGCCCGCATCTTGCATCGCGATGTCGATCAGCGGCGGCCACAGCTTCTGCGACGGCGCCAGATACCCCGACAGCGACGCGGCGAACTTGTACTGGCGTGGATAGTAGGCGGCCATCGTCAACGCGGCACCGCCTGACATCGACAGTCCCACAACGGCATTGCCGAACGGATCCTGACCCCGATTGGTGGCCAGCCACGTCGGCATCTCGTTGGTCAGGAACGTCTCCCACTTGTAGGTCAGCGTGCCGTTGCGGTTCTTCGCGGGGCGGTACCAGTCGGCGTAGAAGCTGGACTGCCCGCCGACCGGCATGATCACCGATACGCCTGACTCGTGGAACCACTCGAAAGCGGCGGTGTTGATGTCCCAGCCGTTGAAGTCGTCCTGCGCGCGCAGACCGTCAAGGAGCAGCACCGAATGCGGGCCGCCGCCTTGGAACTCGACGCGGATGGTGCGCCCCATCGAGGGCGACGGAATGTCGAGCTGCTCGACGGGCAGACCGGGCCGGGAGAACGCGTGGGACTGAGGAACGGGAGTCACGGCGAGCATTCCGGCGGCGACGAGCACCGCGGTGGCGATACCGGCGCCTGCACGGGCGATCCGCTGGGCGAAGGATTTCACGCGCGCGAAGTTACAAGCGTTCCCGCGCAGTCGTGAGGGGCGCGCGGGGCAGTGATCGGGTTGTTATCTGATTGATTTGGGCGTGCCTAGTTGCGGTGAGCGCGACTGAGCACGCCGAAATCGCGGAGCATGAGCGGGGATTGGGCCATGAATCGCGGTGCGCTGCCTCGGTGTTCGTCGGCGGCGTGCACGGTGAACGGGTGCACGATGTACATGTCGCCGGGGCTGCCGATGGCGTGGCGGACAGGCCGGCCCGCGCTGACCCTGTCGACCAGCGCGCCGGCCGCGAACGCATCCAGCTGTAGATCTTCGAGTGCGGTGGCGACGTCGCGATGCGAACCGGCGCGGATCCGCGTCGGTGCGTCGTCGACCGTCACCTCCGAGAGCAACGTCAACAGCAGCAGCGTCTGAGGACGCCCGCTCACCACCCACGAGCCGTCGGGCAGCGCGGTGTTCAGATCGATGTGCCAGCCGCGGTCGTCGGCGGCGGGAGCGACCGGGAACCGCACCGGGATGTTGCCCAGCGACCCGCGCGGAACCCACCCGCCCGCACCGCAGATCTGGTCCAGCGCGTCGGCCAGCACCGGACTTCGGGCGATCTCGCCGAACGGGCCCTCACCGGTCAGGTCGGCCGTCCACACCACCGGTTCGCGCCAGCCCGCCCGCTCGTGCGGCGACAATCCGATGCGCTGCCACAGCAGTTCGCGCGCGGCGTCGGCGACGGCACGGGGCGCCGCTTGCTCCACTTTGATGAAACCGTCGGCGGCGAAACTCTCGACATCGACCATGGCCCCGAGAGTGGCACAGCAGCGAGTTTGTGCGCCAATGCTTTTCGGCGCGGCCCTGCGCGATATCCCGCAGAAGCGGCGATTGTGCGTCATCGTTGAGGTATGGCGAAACAGAAAGTACCCAGACCTCCGGACGTCAAAGCTATCCGGGCCGCGGCGCAGGAGGCGGCCGAGGCGGCTCAGGCCGTCGCATCAGGAGCCCTGCGGATCCCGCCCGCGTCGCTCAAACTCGCGTCGGAAGTGCCCGACCTCATCGAGAACCTGGCCACCGCGACCGAGCGGCTGAACGTGGCCGTCGACCGGATGGAGCGCTACCTGGCGCTCGCCGGCCCGATGCTGCGCACGATGGACGCGCTGCTGCCGCAACTGGAAGCGCTGGTGTCTGCGGGCAACGAGGTCTACCGGACGGTGTCCTCGGTTCCCGGGGTGTCGACGCTCGGACGATTCACCAACCGCGGGGGTGGGGAAGCGGCCGAGCCGAAGCCGCCGAAAACCCGCACCCCCAAGCCGAAGTCCTAGCGCTGCGTCGCGACGGCGAAGCCCACGCACGCCACGGTCGCCGCGCACACCATCACGATGCCCAGTGGTGCAGCCGAGTGCTCGCCGCCGAGGCTCACCAGCGGTGACACCGCGGCCGCCAGCAGGAACTGGGTGGCGCCGAGAACAGCCGACGCGGCGCCCGCGGCGCGCGGTGCCGACGACAACGCCAGCGCGGTGGTGTTTCCGAAGACCAGACCCATGCCAGCCACCGCGACGAAGAGCGGCAGGGCCAGCCAGCCCGCCGCGGCACCGGATACAGCAAGCAACAGCACGGCGACGCTGGCGGCGAGGATGGCGGCCAGCCCGACAGCGGCCACGGCGCGCGGCTCGCGTTGCCTGGTCAGGCGGGCGCTGAGCGCGCTCATCAACAACAGCCCGAACGCGTTGACGCCGAACATGGCTCCGTACTCGGCCGACGACAGCCCCATCATCGTCTGGTAGATGAACGGCGACGCCGAGATGTAGGCCATCATTACCGCGAAGGCGAAGCCGAACGCGAGCAGGTTGCCGACGTACGTGCGGCGGGTCAGGTCACGCAAAGGTGAACCGGCCGTGGCCTTTTCGTCACGCAGCCGGGCGCGGCGCTCTTCGGTGTGCGTCTCCCGGATCACGACCAGTGCAGCGACGAGCATGGCGACGACGAGAGCGAGGATGACGGCCAGCGAGCCACGCCACCCGAGCGGCCCGACGAGGAAGCCGCCCGCCAGCGGCGCGGCGATCGGGGCGACGCCGCCGACGATCATCATCAGGCTGAACGCGCGGGCTGCGGCGCGGCCGGTCGCCAGGTCGGAGATGATGGCCCGTCCGATCACCATGCCCGCAGCGCCGGTGAGGCCCTGCGCGAGGCGCGCGGCGATCAGGACCTCGATGGTCGGGGCGATCACGGCCACCAGGCTCGCGGCCACGCAGACCGCTGCGCCGACGACCAAGGGTTTGACGCGGCCGAAGCGGTCCGACAGCGGTCCGAAGATCAGCTGTCCGGCCGCGAGCCCGATCAGGAACGCGGTGAGGGTGAGCTGGACGTTCGTCGGTGACGTGTGGAGGTCATCGACCATCGCCGGGAACGCGGGCAGGTACAGGTCTGTCGCGAACGGCGCCACCGCGGACAGCAGCGCGAGCGTGACGAGGAGCCCAGTCGTGATCCTGGGCGCGGTGTCGGGCCGCGGAGAGGCGTCGACGGTCATGAGGGAACTCCCGAATTGGTTATCAAATGATAGTTATCAAACTATAACTATCAGGTAGGCTCGTCACATGCAAGCGCGCGCGGAGCAACTCGCGGACCTGGCCGACCTCGTCTCTGCGGTAGCCCGTGCGCTCAAAGCGCACGTGTCGACGGATGCGACCGTCTTCGACCTCTCGGTCACCGAGGTCACCGTGCTCCGTTACATCGACCATCACCCCGACGTCAGCCCCAGCGCCGTCGCTGCCGCAACCGGTCTGCAGCGGAGCAACCTCAGCCGCGCGCTCCGCGACCTCGAAGCCAAAGGGCTGGTGCGTCGCGCCACCGACCCGACCGACAGCCGTCAGATGGTGCTGCATTCGACCGACCTGGCCTTCGAGAATTTGGCGCGGGTGCGGGCGATCTGGGCGCGCCTGTTCGACGAAGCACTGGAAGCGTCGGGCGACAAGGTCGACATCGCCGCGGCGCTACCGCTGCTGCGGGCGCTGGAGCGTGGGCTCTACGCGTGATTGGGGCGTAGTTGGACAACGTGAGATTGACCAACTACGCCGAAATCCCTAGTCCAGGTCGACCGACATCGGGCGCACGCCCCAGATCTCGTCGCAGTACTCGCGGATCGCCCGGTCGCTGGAGAACTTGCCGCTGCGCGCGGTGTTGCGAATCGACATCCGCGACCACTGATCGCGATCGAGCCACGCATTGCTGACCTCGGCCTGACAGTTCATGTAGGACCGGAAGTCGGCCAGCGCCAGGAACGGGTCGTGGTGGATCAGGTTGTCCACGACGGGCCGCAGCACCTCGGTGTCGCCGTGGGTGAACTCCCCGCCGGCGATCAGCTCCAGCACACCGGCCAGCTCAGGATCGGATTCCACATAGTCCAACGGGCGGTAACCCTCGGACTTGACCTTCTCGACCTGATTCTCGGTGAGGCCGAACAGGAAGAAGTTCTCCGCCCCCGCCTCCTGCCGGATCTCGACGTTCGCACCGTCGAGCGTCCCGATCGTCAGCGCGCCGTTGATCATGAACTTCATGTTGCCGGTGCCCGAGGCCTCCTTGCCCGCCGTCGAGATCTGCTCGCTGAGGTTGGCGGCCGGGTACACCAGGTGCGCGCTTTTGACGTTGAAGTTGGGCAGGAAGACGACCTTCATGCAGCGGTTCACGTCCGGGTCGGCGTTGACGACCTCGCCGACCGCGGTGATGAGCTTGATGATCCGCTTGGCCATGAAATAGCCGGGTGCGGCCTTGCCTCCGAAGATGAACACCCGCTGCGGGATCGACATGCCGGGGTTCGCCTTGAGCTGCCGGTACAGCGCGATGATGTGCAGCGCCATCAGGTGCTGACGCTTGTACTCGTGAATGCGTTTGACCTGGACGTCGAACATCCACGTCGGGTCCAGCTCGATGCCGGTCTGCGAATGGACCAGATCGGCCAGCCGGGACTTGTTGGCGCGCTTGACATCTCTCCACCGCTGCCGGAACGCCGGATCGTCGACGAAGGACTCCAGCCCCTTCAGCCGGCCCAGGTCGGTCATCCAGCCCTGCCCGATCGTCTCGTCGAGCAACTCCCGCAACCCCGGATTCGACAGCGCCAGGAACCGGCGCGGCGTCACACCGTTGGTCACGTTGCCGAAGCGCTCCGGCCACATCTCGTAGAAGTCCTTGAGCACGCTGGCCTTCAGCAGTTCGGAGTGCAGCGCGGCGACACCGTTGACGGCGTGGCTGCCGACGGTGGCCAGGTGCGCCATGCGCACCGACTTGCCGCCCTCCTCGCCTATCAGCGACATCCGAGCCACCCGCTCCTCGTCGCCGGGGAACTTCGCGCGCACCTCGTCGAGGAAGCGCTCGTTGATCTCGTAGATGAGCTCGAGGTGGCGCGGCAGCGCCTCACCGAAGATGCGCAGCGGCCATGTCTCCAGCGCCTCGGGCAGCAGCGTGTGGTTGGTGTAACCGAACGTGCGCACCGTCAGGTCCCACGCGTCGTCCCACGACAGCTGGTGCTCGTCGATCAGCAGCCGCATCAGCTCGGCCACCGCGATCGACGGGTGGGTGTCGTTGAGCTGGATCGCCCACTTGTCAGGCAGCTTCTCCAACGCCAGCCCGGCGCGCTGCAGATGGATGTCGAGGATGTCCTGCAGCGAGCACGTCACGAAGAAGTACTGCTGCAGCAGGCGCAGCCGCTTACCGGCTTCGGGCTCGTCGTTGGGGTAGAGCACCTTCGACACCGTCTCGGAGACGACCTCCTGGTCGACGGCCTTGTAGAAGTCGCCGCTGTTGAACGCGTCGAGGGCGAACGACTCCACCGCCCGCGCGCTCCACAGCGTCAACGTGTTGCAGGTGTTGACGCCGTAGCCCTGCACCGGGGTGTCATACGAGACGCCCTGCAGCACCCGCAGCGGAATCCAGCGGACCCGCAGCTTGCCCGTCACATCCTCGTACTGCTCGGTGTGGCCACCCCAGTTCACGACGTAGCTGGCGTCCGGCTTGTCGATCTCCCACGGGTTGCCACGCACCAGCCAGTTGTCGGTCTTCTCGACCTGCCAGCCGTCGGCGATCTCCTGACGGAAGATGCCGAACTCGTAGCGGATGCCGTAGCCGATCGACGGCCGCTCCAGCGTGGCCAGCGAATCCAGGTAGCACGCCGCCAGCCTGCCCAGGCCGCCGTTGCCCAGGCCGGGTTCGCCCTCACAGGCGAGGATCTCGTCGAGGTCCTGGCCGAGATCGGCCAGTGCCGTGCGCGCCGCGTCCTCGATGCCGAGGTTGAGCAGGTTGTTGCCCAGCTGCGGACCCATCAGGAACTCCGCCGACAGGTAGCAGGTCACCTTCGCCGACAGGTCGAGCCAGTCCTGGGTCGTCGCCATCCAGCGCTTCTGCATACGGTCGCGCACGGCCAGCGACAGCGCACGGTAGTAATGCTCGGGAGTGAGTACCGCCGCAGGCCGCGCGATCGAATACATCAGGTGATCCTTGACGGCGGCCCGCAGCGCGTCGGCGGTCATTCCCGAGCGGGTCTGTCCCGTCGGCCCCACCTGCGCCCCGTTGACCTCGAGGGATTCGCCTGAGGCGGGGTTCACGACATCGGTCACGGCGTCTCCTGGGGTCGGCGGTGCAATAGCGGACGCGTCATTGTTCCGCCCAAGCATTTCCTAAACGGGTCGGGGATGTGAACTGGAAGCTTTGTCAGGGTTCATCCCCCGAAAGATTGCCCAGGGATTGCCGAACGGAATATTGACGATGTTGACTGTGCGAATGGCGATCGGTGGGGACCGCGGTGCTGCGCTGCGCGCGCATGCCAGCGCCTTCATGCGCGTCTCCGACGCGGTGCCACCGTGGCGCCGCCTGGTCGGCTGGACCGTCACCGTCGGCGTCGCGTGCTTCCTCGTACGGACGCTGGTCTACTTCGACAGCTGGTCGTATGCGATGGTCTGGCCCGCCGTCGCGCCGCAACTCGTCGCGCTGCTGACCTCGCCGCGCAGGCAATGGCCGGTCTACCTGGCGTCATTCGCCGCCATCCAGATCGTTCCCGCCCGCGTCGCGCTCGACATGTCACCCGAAGTCGGCGTGCTGTCCACGATGACCGCGGTCGTGTTCGCGGCCGCCATGCTGCACGGCGATCAGGACTGGGTCACCGGCCGCAGCGACTCGCTGCGCAGCTGGCGGCGGTTCCTCGTCTACGGCGTCAACCTGGCACCGCTGCTCGCCACCCCCATCGGCGTCGCCGGCCTGATCTGGAACGGCGAGGTCACCACGTCCTCGCAGTCGCTCGTCTACGCCGTGATGGCCTGGTTCCTCACCGAAGCGGTCGGCATCGCCTTCCTCGTTCCGCTGATGCTGCGATGGAAGCACTACCGGCGCCGCCACACCTGGCGCGAGGTGTGGTGGTTCGCGGCCATGACAGCCTTGACCGTCGCGTTGTGCGCAGCGTCGGCGACCAAGCCCAGCTTCGTGCTCATCTTCCTCACCGGCCTGCCCGCGCTACTGGTGCTGATCCGTTCCGGGATAGCGGCGGCGTTCGCCGAGATGGCGGTCGGATCTGGTCTCGTGCTGGGCAGCACGTTCGCCGGCTATGGGCCGTTCGCGGCGTCACTGGACAGCCCCGGTCAGGCGATGATCTCGGCGCAGGTGTTCGTCCTCGGTGCGTTCACGATGGTCGTCCTGGTGGCCGCCGCGCTGGAAGACCGGATGCGGCTGGCCGAACTCGACAACGCCAGCTATCAGGCCTACCAGCTGGTCGCCGAACTCACCGGAGACGTCGTCATCCTCGTCGACGCCGACGGCAACCTGTTGCGCCGCGCATCACCCGGCCACGAGATCCTCGACCTCCCCGACGGCCGCGTCACCAAAGAGGAATGGCTCAAGCAGGTTCATCCCGAGGACCGTCCCAGCCGCGTCGACTTCCCCGAATCGGCCCGGCCCGGGCCGTCCGACCCGTTCCGGATCCGCAAGCGGGACGGCACGTGGGGCTGGTACGTCGTGCACAGCAGGCGCACCTCCGACGGATTGACCGCGGCGGTGCTGCGGGACGTGACGCTGGAACGCGAAGTGCAGGACTCGCTGACCGACATGGCCAACACCGATCCGCTGACCGGGCTGGCCAACCGCCGCGGGCTGGCGCTGCGCGCGGCCGAAATCTGGTCGCGGGCCCGCGCCGACGGCGAGCAGGTCACCGCGGTGTTCATCGACCTGGACCGGTTCAAGTCGTTCAACGATCTCTACGGTCACCAGGCCGGCGACCAGTGCCTGCGCCAGATCGCCAACGTGCTGCAGAACCTCGCCGACCCGTCCCTGTGCGTGCCCGCCCGCTACGGCGGAGAGGAGTTCGCCGTCGTGCTGTCCGGATGCGACGCGCCGCACGAGTTCGCCAACGGTCTCGCCGCGGCGATCCGCGCCCTGGCGATTCCGCACCTGGGTTCGGACTCCGGATCGGTGACGATCAGCGCGGGCGTCGCGACGCTGCGTCCCTGGCACAGCGCCGGATCCGATCCCGATTCGGCCGTCGCCGAACTCCTCGACCGCGCCGACAAGGCCCTCTACGTCGCGAAATCGAACGGCCGCAACGCCATCTCCATCTACGGCGAGGAGGACGCGCTGTCAATCGGCGAGCAGGTTCACCACACCGGAGAACACCCGAGGGAGACGGCAGGCAGCGGGCACGATGACTGAGCGCACCGGCGACGTCGCCGCGTGCAGAAGGCCGCCCGTCAACACCCGGTACCGCTGCGTCGCCTTGCGCCACTGCCGTTCGTAGTCACCCGGCCGGTCCGCCACGATGCAGTCGACGAGCAACTTCGACGCCGTGAAGGCCAGCCCCAATCCTTCGCCGGTGAGCGCGTCGACGTAGCCGGCGGCGTCGCCGACCAGCAGCACCCGGCCCGCCACACGACTGCGCACCCGCTGGCGCAGCGGCCCCGCCGCTCGGTCCGGCTCGTGGGGGAGGCCGTCGATGCGTTCGCGCAGTTCGGGAAACGCGTCGATGTGGTGCTCGAAGCGCCCCTGCTTCGAGGTGAGGATCGCGATGCCGACACAGTCGTCGGCCACCGGCGTGATGTAGGCCTCGGTGTGGTCGGACCAGTACACCTCGACGAAATCGCTCCACGGCGCGATCGCGACGTGTCGTTTGAGACCCCAGCGTTTCGTTTTGCCCGGCGACAGCTCCGAGCCCAGCGCGGCCCGGATCGGGGAGTGCAGCCCATCGGCGGCGGCGAGGTAGCGGGCGCGAATACCGTTGACGGTCACCGAATCCGCGTCCTGGGTCAGCGGACCGACCCTGTCGTGCACGATCTTGACGCCGACCCTGTCGGCCTCCGTCAGCAGGGCGGCATGCAGCGTCTTGCGCCTCACCCCGAAGCCGTTCCCGTTGGCGAAATGCGCGGTCACGCTGCGTCGTTCGTCGAGATACGAGATCCCGCGGAACGTCCGCCCCTCGGGGCGGGCGCCGAGCAGGTTGAGTTGACGCACCGCGTGCGGCATCAGGCCCTCGCCGCACGCCTTGTCGATGGGGCCGGTGCGCTTCTCGATGACGACTGTTTCCAGGCCCGCCCTGGCCGCGTGGATGGCGGTGGCCAGACCCGCGGGCCCGCCCCCGGCCACCACCAGGTCGATCATGCTGGGGTTTTGGTGAGGGACTGAAGTGCCTTGTTCTCCACCGAGATTCGCAACCACAGCAGCAGTGCGTTGAGGATAGTGAACACCAACGCCGTCACCCAGGCGGAGTACACCAGCGGCAGCGCGACGCCTTCGACGACGACCGCGACGTAGTTCGGGTGCGACATGAACTTGTAGGGCCCTCCGGTGACGCGCCCGCCGTTGGGCACGACCACAACCCGGGTGTTCCACTGGTGGCCGAGCGTGGTGATGCACCACCAGCGCAGGCCCTGGGCGGCGATCGCGACGACGAACATCGGCCATCCCAGCAGCGGGATGAACTCGCGGTGGGACGCCTCGACCAGACAGCCCACCAGCAGCCCGGTGTGCAGGAGCACCATGACCGGGTAGTGGGACAGGCCGAACTCGACACCGCCGCGGGCCTTGCTCCACTTCAGATTGCGCTGGGAGACAACCAGTTCCGCGAGCCGCTCGATCGCGACGGCACCGATGAGAATCGTGTAGGCAAGCATGTCACTGCCAGCGCAGCAGGACGAGCTCGGAACAGAAGCCCGGGCCCATCGCCATCAACAGGCCGGGCTGGCCTGCGGCCGGCCGCTTGGCGATGGTGTCGCGGAAGATGTGCAGCACCGACGAGGACGACATGTTGCCCACCTCGGCCAGTGAACGCCACGACAGCTCAAGTGCGTCGTCGCCGAGGTCGAGCGCCGCCGAGATCGCCTCCAGCACCTTGGGTCCGCCCGGATGGGAGATCCACGTGGCGATGTCGCCGACGGCCAGGTCGTGCTCGCCGAGGAAGCCGGACATGTCGCCGGGCAGGTACTGCATGATCAGCTCGGGCAGCTTGGGGGACAGGACGAGCTGGAAACCGTTGCGGTTCACCGTCCATCCCATGATGTCGAGCGAGTCGGGGTACATGCGGCTGCGGGTGTCGACGATCGCCGGGCCCGCCGCGTTGATCGCCTCGGCCCGGTTCTCGCCGGCCGCGATGACGGCGGCCGCGCCGTCACCGAACAGCGCGCTGCCCACCAGGCTGCCGATCGTCGGCTCCAGCGCGGGACGCGTCAACGAGCACAGCTCGACCGACACCAGCGCGGCGACGTGGTCGGGCGCGCCCTTGAGGTAGTCGTGCACGCGAGCCATGCCCGCCGCGCCGGCCACGCAGCCGAGCCCGAACAACGGCACGCGGCGCACGTCGGACCGCAGACCCAGGCGGGCGGCGATTCGGGCGTCCAGCGACGGCACGGCGATGCCGGTGACCGTCGTCGACATGATCATGTCGAGATCCGTTGGTGCCAGGCCGGCTTCGTCGAGCGCGGCGGTCAGTGCCTCGCAGGCCAGATCGACGGCGTGCTCGACGTAAAGGTCGTTCGCCTGGCCGAAATCGAGCAGGTCGGTGTACTGCTCCAGCGGCAGGACGAAGTGCCGGGCATCGACTTTCGCGTTCTTGTGCAGACCGCGCAGCAATTCCTCGACGCCCTGGAAGGCAGGAACCGAGAGAAATGTCTCGGTGACTTGCTCCTGGCTGTAGCGGTGCGGTGGCAGGGCCCCCTGCACCGCCGCGATGACACTGATCGGGTTCTCACTCATGTGCTGACCTGTTCCGTCTGTTTCGTATCGTCGGGTTTGGGCGCCGGTTCTTCGCTGAAGCCGAGGCGCTCGTGGACACGTTTGAGGAAGGGCGGGGCCCACCAGTTCACGCCGCCCATCAGATGCATGAAGGCGGGAACGAGGACCATCCGCACAAGGGTGGCGTCGACGAGGACCGCCAGCGTGAGGCCGAGACCGAACATGCGCATGAACGACACGTTCGCCGCGATCAACGCCGCGAACGAGATCGACATGATCAACGCGGCGGCCGTGATGATGCGGCCGGTGTGGGCGATACCCAACGCGACCGCGGTGTCGTTGTCGTGGCCCTCGAGCAGGAACTCGCGGATACGCGCGACGAGGAACACCTCGTAATCCATCGACAGACCGAACGCGATGCAGAACAACAGCACCGGCATGTTCGCCACCAGCGTGCCCGTCGACGTGGTGCCCAAGCCGGCGAGGTGCCCGTCCTGGAAGATCCACACGAGCGCGCCGAACGCTGCCGTCAGCGAAAGCATGTTCAGCACAAGTGCTTTCAGCGGAACCACGATGCTGCCGGTGAGCAGGAACAGCAGCGCGAACATGATGACCGCGATCACGGCGAGCACCAGCGGAAGCTTGGAAATGATCGCGTCGACGCTGTCGCGGTTGACCTGGGCGGTGCCGGTGAACTGGACGTCGCGGCCACCGGGTTTCTCGACGGCGTGCAGCCGGTCCAGCTGGGTTTCCGAGGCGTCGGAGAACAGCGGGGCGGTGCTCGTGACGGTCAGGAACGTGCTGCCGTCCTTCTCGCCGGCCGGAGCCGACGGCGGGCCGGCCTTGGCGCCGTCGACGAACGTGCCCGTCGGCGCGGAGACAGCAGGCACGTCGGGGACGCGGGACAGCTCCATCGCATAGGTGGTCAGGTCGGCGGGGTTCAGTCCGGCGCTGTCGGGGATGACGATCGTGACATTGGTGTCGGTGTTGTCGGCGAAGTCCGACCGCAACTGGTCGCCGACCTGATGCGCCGACGCGGACTGCGGCAGCACCCGGTCATCGGGGAAGCCCCACTTGACGCCCAGGAACGGCGCGCCGAGAACGAGGAGCAGCACGACGACGGCCACGCCCAGCGGCAGCGCCCGGCGCATCACGGACGTCGCGCAGCGGTACCAGAACCGCCGTTCGACGGGTACCGGCTGCGGGTCGGGCCTGCGCAGGATGCGGCGCACCAGCTTGCGGACGTCATACGAGTCCAGCCGATCGCCGAGCAGCACCAGCGCCGCGGGGGTCACGATGACGGCGGCGGCCGCTGCAAACGCGACGGTGGCCACCCCGGCGTAGGCGAACGATTTGAGGAAGTGCATCGGGAACAGCACCATCGCGGCCATCGACAACGCCACCGTCGTCGCCGAGAAGATCACCGTGCGCCCGGCCGTCGTCATCGTCCGTTTGATGGCTTCGGGACGGTCCTTGCCCGCGGCGAGTTCGTCGCGGTAGCGCGACAGGATCAGCAACGTGTAGTCGATGGCCAGCGCCAGGCCCATCGCGGTGGCGAGATTCAGCGCGAAGATCGACACATCGGTGGTGAAGGTGACCAGCCGCAGCACCGCCAGCGCCCCGAGGATCGCCATTCCGCCGATCGCGACGGGCAGCGCCGCAGCGAGCAGCCCGCCGAACACCCACACCAGGACCAGGAAGCTCAGCGGGATCGCCAGCGACTCCATGACCAGCAGATCGCGCTGGGACTGCTCGGTGATCTGCACGTTGACCATGGCCGTGCCACCGGTCTTGACGACGATGCCGTCTGGGTCCTCGGCGGCACGGCTGACCTGATCGGAGATCTCCTTGGCGTATGTCTGCTGCTGCGCCTCGGTGCCCTTGATGCCCGCGACGATCAGGCCGGCCGTGCGGTCCCGGCTGACCAAGTCGGCAGAGGCTGCCGGCGGTGTGGTCCAGGGGGAGGACACGCCCGCGACGTGCTGATTGGCGGTGAGCTCATCGACGATGTCGGTGCCGACGTCGCGCACGTTCGGTGCGTCGATGCCGTCGGAGGATGAGACGACGATGAGCATCTGGACGTCGCCCTGACCGAACTTGTCGGTGAGAAGTTCGGCGGCGTGGGCGGATTCGGAACCCGGATCCGAGAATCCGCTGGGCGACAGACTCTTGGCGACGGGGACACCGAACACGCCGAGGGCGACCGTCAGGAGCGCCGCGGCAAACAAGATGCGACGCGGTGCGGCAAGAGCCGAAAGGGCGATTCTGTGAAGCAGCTGAGTCTCCAGTCCAAGAGGAAAGCGCCTTAATTT
Source organism: Mycobacterium sp. 236(2023) (assembly GCF_029623955.1). Classification (GTDB taxonomy): domain Bacteria; phylum Actinomycetota; class Actinomycetes; order Mycobacteriales; family Mycobacteriaceae; genus Mycobacterium. The sequence continues at coordinate 395,624 of NZ_JARSBP010000002.1, forward strand.
ACGACACGTAATACCTCCCGCGGGGGTTCACCTTTTCGACATATTCGGACCGGGGTCCGCCCGCTGTCAACGAATTTCGACGTGTTGGTAATCCAGCGGTGTCCGCCAGTGTCCGCCCCATTCCCAGCCCCTGGCTGTGAATGCGCCGACTACGTCATCCCCGTCGTGCAGCATTCCAGGTTCGGTGCGGGTGCGATCTACCCACGGCCCGGCATTCGCGGGCTCGTATCTCCCGTTTCTCGGGATGTAGGGGTTGAGCTTGGGATTGATGTCGATGGCGCGGCCGTACGCGTGCAGTGACCAGCTGTCCGAGCCGGGGATACCGCGGCAGTTGAACGCGGAGGTGTTGTTGTCGCGCATCGACAGTTCGTCGTCGGCGCCCGGATAGTTGTCGACCGTGACCATCTTCTCGATCGGGTACCGGAGCTCGTAGAGCTGGGCGAAGACGTCGATGACCCTGTCCGTCAGGTCCTGGTTGATCACGAGCCGGCCGCGGTGGGTCTGGCCGTCGAATCCCCAGTAGTCCAGATCCACCCGCGTCAGTTCCTCGGGGGCCGCGGGGCACCCCGGACGCCACGTCGTGCCGAGGTCTTCGGCGCTGACGGGCGCGACCGCGGGGGGCTGTCCGGGTGTCGTCGTCGGGGCGACGGTGCGGAACGTCTCCGGCGGGAGTGCTGTCGTCGTCGCGGGGGCGGGCGGGGGTGCCGGGCTCGGGGCCGGGGCCGGGCTCGACGCCGGCGCGCACTGCACCAGCGTCACCGTCACGACCGCCAGCGCGGCCAGGCCCGCAACCTTCACCGAGCCCAACCTACCCGGCCCGAAATCGGTGTTAGTTGCGCTAATCACTTCTGTTAGTAGGGCTTTCGAAATTGACGAATAGATCACAACCCGTTCGTCATTGGTGTGATTTGCGCCATGGTCGCGTTATATTGTGTCCGTCATCACAGAGAGGACGTGACATGGTCGGATTCGGAGAAGGTGCGATAGTCCCGCAGGCTGTCGACACGCCCCGTGCGACGCACGCCCACGGCCAGGTCAACTGGGTGCTCGCGTTCCTCATGCTGACGATCCTGATCGCCGCCATCGCGGGGGTCACCGTCGCTCTCTTCAGCGGAATGCCGACGCTCGCGTTGGTGATCGCGCTGGTCACCGGCGCAATCTTCGCCGGCGTCGCCTGCTGACGGCAGGCAGCCACAGCTATCAGGGGCGCAGTAAGAAGTCGACCAGCTCCTCTCGCCGCGCGAGCGAAATCCGCGGTGACTTTGCGTTCGACAGATGAAGTGCACCGATGCCGATCGCGAAGAGCCACTGCGCGCGCTGCGCGGCAACCGCCTCGCTCAGTCCGACGTCGAGGAAAGCCTGCCGCACAGCTGCACGGGCTCGACGGTCGGCGGCGTTGACGCTGCGGGCTGCTGCTCGATCTGATCGTGCCCATTCGCGCATCGCCCGTTCGAGCATCCACTGACGGGGGCTGATCAAGAAGGCCGTCATCTCGATCAACCGATCGCGGGGCGCCAGCTGTTGCAGTTCACCGAATCGGCGATGGTCATCGTCGCGCCACTGCGCCCATGCCGACACGAGTGCGGCCTTGTAAGCGCCCATATCGGTGAAGTGCCAGTAGAAGCTACCCTTCGTCATCCCGAGGCGCGCCGACAGTGTGTCGATCTTCAGCGACGTGAAGCCGTTCTCTGCCAGGATCGCGAACCCAGCCTGCAGCCACTCGTCGGGGGTGCTGCGCCCCGCGCCGCGGCGCTCGGGTCTTGCCACCGCGCCAGCTTACGGCTCCACCTCGCTTGGTCCTGGTGCGGCGTTCAAGGGGCTTCGCGCCGGCGCCGGTGCGCTCATATCTTGGCTATCGGTGAGATGACGCCGCCCACCTGCGGCGCGCCGTCGAGTTCCCCGCCCACACGGTGCCAGCGGCCAAAACCGGATCGCAATCGAAGATCTCGTCCTGCGCCGATTCGTCGAACAGCGCAAGCCTCCGATTGCGCAGGGCGTAGAAGCCCAGGGGCCAGGCGCTGGACGTGCAACCATGGCCCAGACGTCGGACCGGTTCCAGCACTGCGGGGAATGAGGTCTGTTGCCCGCCTAGCGCGAGGGGCAAGAGCAGCTCGAAAAGCCCGCTGCGACGGGCCTCGGCCACCGTCTCGTCAGGAAGACATCTCAGCTGCTCGGTCATGTTGGGCCGCTTAGCAATCGAGATAACGCGGCGCGGGGCTGACTACGGGCGCCCTCGATGTTACCGCCGCGCTGACGTCGGTCCGCGTGGTCGGCTATCCGGCGGGAGCCAGCATGTCCTTCCATTCCTCACCCGTCGGGGCAGGCGAATTCACCCTGAACACGGTGCCGTCACTGGCCACCACCTGGCCGCGGGACACGTCGTAGATCGCCGACGGAATGTCGGCGGGTGTGTACGTGCACTGCACCGGTTGCTGCCGGTTGCACTGCGTCGTGCCGGTGCGCGGCGGGGTCAGCGGGTCACTCACCGGGGGCTGCGAGGGTGACAGGGTGTCAGCCGGTGCCGGATTGCGGCCGTTGTTGACACTGGGGGCGGGGACGACCAGCCCCGGCGCGACCGGCTGGTCGCACCGGGCTCCGGGTGCCGGACACGCGAGGATCTGGTTCGGATCGCCGTACCAGGGGTTGGTCCCCGCCGGCACATACGGTTCCTCACCGCGGCACTCTTCGGGGTTGGCGGCCCGTTTGCCGGGCACGTCTGCACAGGGGTAGTTGCGGGCACCGCGCACCACGTTGGCCTGAAAGTCCTTCGGAATCCTGCAGTACGCGCGCGCAGGCGGTTCGATCGTCGTGGTCTCCGCGGGCGAGCGCCACTCGGAGGCGGGCAGAAAACCCGTCAGGCACGGCGGCGGTTCGTTGATGGCCAGCCGGAAGTCGAGGGCCGCCGAGTCGGTGAACGGGGCGACGACCGTCTGGGCGATCGACGCACCCTGAGGGAGGAACACGAGGCCCTGCTCCACGCCGGCGTTGTAGCGCTTCAGCATGTCGAAGACGACTGCGGTGTTGGCGAGCACCTGGGGGAGTGCCTCCTGCACGCCACCGAACACGGCACCCAGCTGATCCGCGGTCGGCGCCGCGGTCTGCAGGATCGCGCGCACCGCCTGATCCTCCTGCGCGCTCTGGCGGGCGAGGTCGCGCACGTTGCGGGCCCACCGGTTGATTGCCGCGCCGGTTGAAACCTGGCTCTCGAGCAGGGGCCCGGAGTCGTCGATGAGCGCATCGAGGGAGTCTGCGTTGGCCGCGAAGTCGCCGCCGAGTGCCTGCGCCGAGTCGACCAGCCGTTGCAGCGACGGACCGAGACCTCCCACCGCCGTAGATGTTTCCTGCAGAAGAGCGGCCAGCTTGTCCTGAGGAAGGGCGTCGACGGCTTCGTTGGCTGCATCGATGAGCGGGCCGATGGGTTGTGGCACGGTGCTTCTGACGATCGTCTGGCCGTCGGCGAGGAATTCGTTGCTCGGTCCGTCGTCGACGAGATCGAGGAACTGTTCTCCGACCGCCGAGACAGAGTGCACGTTCGCGACCACGTCGACTGGCACCCGGTACTCGTCGTCGACCGAGAGCGTGGCCCGCACGCGGCCACCGATGGGTTCCACCGACGTGACCCTGCCGATCGTGGTGCCGCGATAGGTGACGTTGGCGGTCGGGTACAGCCCACCCGAGGACTCCAGCTCGACGTTCAGCGTGTACCTTCCGACACCGACCAGAGCGGGCACCCGTAGGTAGTAGATCGCCAGGATCCCCACCGAAATGACCGTCAGGATTGCGAACACGACGAGCTGGATGCGGCGGCCTCTGCTGAGCATCGCTATTGCCCCCGCTCAGGGGGAAGGTCGGCGGGGTTCGGCGTGTAGCGGACGTCGGGGATCATCGTGGCGGGGTCGCGGCCCCACGCCTGCTCGAGCGCGCGCAGCGCCCCGGAGAATCCGGTGCCGCTCAGCAGGGCGTTGTCGATCGCGCTGAGGGTGAAATCGAGTGTCGCCGAGATGTTCACATAGTCTCCCCGCACCACTTTGGGCACATCGTCGATGTTGAACGGTGCGGTGAGGAGGACCTTCAGAGCGCCGAGCACATACGGGGCCGCGTAGCCGAGCTGGGTGAGTGGCCGCTGCAACAGGGCCAAATTGGTTTCCAGGTCGGCGCGGGAGGCTTCGATGGCATCGTCGGTGACCCTGGACAGCCGTCCGAGGGCGGAGGTCGCATCGGCGAACACGTCGCGCTTGGCATCGAAATGGGCGATCAGCGGTGGCAATTCGGTGAGTGCGGCATCGACGACGTCGTTGCCTGCGGCCAGGATCTTCAGCAGGCCGTTGGTGGCGTCGAGGGCACGGGTGATGCCGTCACGCTGGGCGTTGAGCTCGGTGACGAAGGTGTCGAGTTGGTTGAGGAACTCCCTGATCTGCTCGGCGCGGCCGGTGAACAACTTGTCGAGTTCGGTGGAAATGGTGTCGAGGTTGGAGATGCCGCCGCCGCGCAGGACGGTGGCGATGCTGGCGAGCGTCCTCTCCGTCGTCGGGAAGGCTGCTGTGCGCTCCAGCGGAATGGTGTCGCCGGAAAGCAGCGACTGCGGGGACGGGTCGGGTGGAGCTGCCAACTCGACGTGCTGGCTGCCGAGCACGCTGGTCTGGCCGACCTTCGCTGTCGCATTGCGGGGCAGCCTCACCCCTGCGTCCAGGTCCAACGTCAGCAGCGCCTTCCACGGCCGGAATTCGATGTTCGACACCCGGCCGACGAACACATCGGCGACGCGGACGCGGCTGTTGACATTGAGCGCCAACGAATTTCGTAGCTCCACATAGATGGTCGAATGGTCGGGCCCGGTTCCAGGCCCGCCGGGCATGGGCACGTTGGCCAGTCCGCGCCACGAGCCGCAACCGGTGACGAGCAGCAGGCAGCACAGCAGACCGACCACCTTCACAGCGATGCGTTTCACTCGGTCGGTCACGGCTGTCCTCCCACTTCGGCGGCCAAGGGTGGTGTCGGAGGCTGCGGAGCCGGCGTCGGGGCAGGCTGCGGATACCACGGGGGCGGAAGCGGATTGCTCTGGTCGTAGGCGTTGGGGGGTGCGCCACCGCGCACTCCTGGCTGTGGCGGTACCGGGTCGGGGCCCCCGAGTAGCGCGGCCAGCGAATCGGGCGCCACCATCAGGCGTGTCAGGGCCTGGACGTCGAGTCCCTGCATACCGGGGGCCACCACCCAGCCCGGTTCGTGATTGCCGTGGGAGAACGGCGTATCACGGGCCCACAGCCCGGGAACTGTCGTGTCCTTGAAGCCCGGCGGGGGACGTAGCCGGTCCTCGGAATACGCGACGTACTTCGGCAGTGTGCTGGCGGTGGTGAACGGCTGCACGCCGAAGGGAAGGTAGTTGAATTTGATCGCGTCGAGGATGGGGGCCAGGTACTGCGCGCACAGTTCGGCGGATTCCTGGTAACCCAGCCGGCTTCCTGCCTGAATTGAACTGCACATCAACTGAAGTGGGTTGGCGAAGTTGTTGATGACCGGAACGGCGGTCAGTGCGCCGTTCACCGGGGAGTAGATGTTGACGAAGTTGCCGCCGAACGATGGCAGCACATGCAGGGTGTTCTCCAGGCCCTGGCGCGCTTCCGGCTGCAGCAGCGCGTCGGTGACCTCGCGCAGGTTGTTGACGTCGGTGACGGCGACGTCGCCGTTGCGCGCGAGGAAGTCACTCGTCCGGTTGAGGAGCTGCCGGAACTCCTCGACGCCTCGCGCGAGTTCCTCATCGGAGTTGTCGAGGGCTCCGGTCAGTGTGGCCAGGTCGGTGTTGAACGCGCTGAACTGCTGATCGCTGGTGCGCAGCGTGCTGACGAACAAGGCGAGGTTGCGGACCACGGAAAACAGGTCACCACGGCCTTTGTTCAACGCAGACAACGCATTCGACAAGCTGGTGAAGGTGGTGTTGAGCTGGTCACCCTTCCCGGCGAGGCCGTCGGCGAATGCCGACACGACCTCACCGACGGGCCCCCGGGGTTGCTCCGGCGTCGGACCGAGCCCATCGAGGACGGCGGCGAGCTGTTGTCGAAGATCGTCCCATTCGACGGGAATCCTCGTGCGGTTGAGCGGGATCACCGCGCCGTCGTCGAGCGTCTGACCGCCACGGTAGGGCGGCGACAGCTGGATCGCCCGGGAGGCGACGAGGCTGGGGTTGATGATGGACGCCGTGGCGTCGGCGGGCACCTTGACGGACTCATCGAAGTGGAGAACGACTTTCGACTGTCCCCCACCGGGTTCGATGGAGTCGATGGTGCCTACCCGGACACCCATCACCAGGACCTGGTCGCCTGGGTACAGCGCGATGGTGCTGGGGAAGTAGGCGGTGACCGTGGTCGTTGTCAGGTTGCGGTAGATCTTGTGGCCGAAGACGGCCGCGCCCAGGATCGCGGCCGCGGCCACGAGGCCAACCGCCACCAGTACACCTATTCGATGGGATGTCTTCGCCGGAAGTCGCATCATGTCACTGCCCGACCTGGGAGGGCGGCGGTGCGGTGGGTACCGTACGCGCCCCGGGGAGTGCGTCGGGAAGTGGCATGGGCGCGCCGGGTACGGGCGGAGGCGCCTGGCCGGGCGCCGCGGCGGCCGGAATGCCCGGCGCAGGCGCACCGCCCGGTTGCGGATCTGATACCGCGACTCGGGGCGGTCCGTAATTCGGGCCGTACGGGTTGTCTCCGAAGGGGCCCAATGTCTCCCGACTGCAGGGCAGTGGATCGCCGGGGGCCGGCAGCGCGCCGGGTCCCGGGGTGTACGAGCACGGTGAGCCCTTCTCGACCGCCGGCCCGGGGAACTGGGGGGTTCCCTCCAGCGGCGCCGGAGCAGGAGGTGGCGCGCCGTTGGGGAAGCCCTGGCCGTTGGGTTCGGGAAACCGGAAGGCGGGCAGGCCCGCATCGCCCCAGAACTTCTGCGGGTCTATTCCGCGCTTCTTGAAGGCGGCGTCGATGAACGGCTGCAGGACCTGGCCCGGCATCAGATTGGCCACCATCACCTTGAAGTATGGGCCCGACGCCACCGCCTCGGAGATCGCCCCGACGAAGCGGTCGACAGTCGCCAAGGTCTGCGTCAGCTTCGCCTTGTTCTCGACCAGGGTCTGGGACAGGGTCCGCAGCTGTGTCAACACCGCGTTGAGATTGGGGTTGTCATCGATGAAACCGGCCACCTGTGTCGACACGGCGGTGACGTTGCCCAGCAGCGTGTCGATATCGGCTTGGCGGGCATTGAATTTCGCCAACAGTGCCTGTGCGTTGAGGACCAGCTGGTTGATGTTGTCGCTCCGATTGCCGAGGACTGTGGCGACCTGGTCAGCGTTGGACAGCAGGTCGTTGAGCTGCTCGTCGCGGGTGCCGATGGTGTCGGAGAATTCGGCGACGCCCGTCAGTGCGGCAGACAATTCGGGCGCGGTGGCGGTGATGGTCTCTGACAGCACGTTCAGCGATTCTCTGAGGCTGTCGATGTCCCAGCCGGCCGTCGAGCGAGTGAGGTCGTCGAATGCGTCGTAGATCTGGTAGGGCGTGGTGCTCTGGTCCAGCGGCAGTGTCTCGTTTGCTCTGAGCCTGGTCGAGCCGCGCGGCTCGATCTCCAGGGTCTTCTTTCCCAGGATGGTGTCGGTGCGGATGCTCACGCGGCTGTCGGTGCCCACAGTTGTCGCGCCCAACGTGAACCCGACACGGACCCGGTCGCCGTCAACCTTGATCGACACCACTGATCCGACATCCATTCCGTTGAGCCGCACCGTATCCCCGGCGTGGAGCCCGCCGCTTTCGCTGAACTGCCCGTAGTACTCCGGGGTGGCGAACAACATCGGCACGGTGGTCAGGCTCTGACCGACTCCGGTCACCATCGCGGTGATCACGATGCCCATGAACCCATTGCGGACGAGTTTGCCGGAGGTGAGTGCCCTCATTTCGGGGTACACCGGCCCGAGGGTTGACTGAGCAGCTTGACGGTCCGGACGGGGCCGCCGGGTTGCAGACCGTTGAGTTTGAGGCTGGCGTCGCAGAGGTAGAAATTGAAGAAGTCGCCGTAGATCCCGCCGGACCTGGCCAGTATCGCCAGTGCATCGGGCAACTTGTTCAGGAGATCAGCGAACTGTGCCTCCTGGCTGACGAGTGGCTGTTGCACTGTCTGAAGCTTCGACACGGTGCTCTGCAGGACTGGGCGATTGTCTGCGAGCAGGTCGGCCAGGGTTCCGGCGGTGCTGCCGATATCGGCGACTCCGGCCGCGATGGCGTCGCCTCGTTCATTCAGTCCGACAACGAGATTGCGGAGATTGACGACCATTCCGTCGAGTTCCCTCTGGTGTCGCGCCGTGGTCTGGAGCAGCACATTGAGGTTGGAGATGACCTCGCCGATGACGCGATCGCGGTGCGCGAGCGTCTGCGTCAGCTGCGCCGCCTGGGTCAGGATGTCGTTGATGGTGCCGCCCTGCCCCTGGAAGACGGTGATCAATGACTGAGCGATGGTGTTGACCTTGTCGGGGTCGAGAGACTCGAAGAGGGGCTCGAAGCCACCGATGAGCGCGTCGAGGTCCAGCGCGGGCTCGGTACGTTCCACAGGGATGGTGCCGCCGGGCATCAGCAACCCTGCCGGTGCGTTGATGCTGCTCTGCTCGAGCTCGAGGAACCGGTTGCCGATGAGGTCGGCGTAGCGGATGCGGGCGCGTGTGCCCTGTTCGAGTTGCAGGGACTGGTCGACGTCGAACGCGACGACGATGGTGTGGCCGTCGGCGTCGAGACGGATGTCCTCGACCTTACCGACCTCCACTCCCGCAGCGCGTACGAACTGTCCCGGCCGGATTCCGCTAGCATTGCTGAACTTTGCGAGATAGGTATGCGTGCGATCGAAGCGGAGCTGGCCGAACACCACGATGATGAGCGCGGTGAACGTCAGCAGGATGAGCGAGGCGGCGCCGAGCTTGACGGCGGTCTGTCGAATCATCATGGATTCACCGTGTACTCACCGACCTGGCGGCCCCACACATACTCGTTGAGCAGAGGCTGTCCCAGTTCGAAGTGGTTGTAGGGGGCCAGCGACGCGCCGGTGTCCATCACTAGTGCGGGTGCCGGCCACAACTCGCGTGTGATGGGCTGCCAGCAGCCGGGGGCGCCGCCCGGCCCGCCCCTCGCGTTGGTGCGGGGAAGGTTGTCGGGGTAGACGTACGGCGCGGCGCCGCCGAGCAGTTCCGTGGACGTCACTGCGGCATATCCGTTCTTTCCCAGTGCGGCAGAGACTTTCGGCGCAACATCGTGATAGTTGCGTATGGTGCACAGCAAGGCGGGCGAATACTCGTCCAGAAGTTGGGCGGTGGGTGTGAGGTCCGCCTGACCTCGCACCAGAAACGGCGTGGACCGCTCGATCGTATCTGCACCCGGTTCCGCGAACCCCACCGCCGCCAGCAGTGCGGCGTCGAGATTATCGCGCTCGTCGGTGAGTGTGCGCGCAGTGACCACCGCGTCCCGGAGCCCGTCTAGCAGGGGTTGCGCGGCTCCCCGGTAGATGTCGGCGAGGTCGGCGAGCCGATCGATGTCCTGGCGCAGCTGCGGCATTCTCGGATTGACCCTGCCGAGAACCGAATTCGCATCGACGAGGGACCGGCCGAAGTCGTCGCCGAGCCCCGTCAGGGCAGTGGCCGTTGACTTCAACGTCATATTGAGCTGGATGGGATCCACCTTCTCGGCGATGTCGGTCACCGCCTCGAAGAGCGTGTTGAACTCGGTGGTCACCGCTCCGTCAGCAGCGACATGTAGCACGTCCGACGACGTGACGGGCCGTTGCGGATTGCGGGGCGAACGGAACGCGACGTACTTGTTGCCGAAGACCGTCGACGCGGTGATCGTCGTCTCGACGTTGACGGGAAGCACAGGGAGGTACCTGGGTTCGATGTCGACCAGGATGCGTGCGGACGGGACGTCTTCGTCGCTGATCAGCTGAACCCGCGAGACCCGCCCAATCGGGACGCCGTCGAGGGTGACCTTGGACCCGGGGTCGAGCACCAGACCTGCGCGCGGTGCGAGCACCGTCAACTGAACCGACGGCGTCAACGATCCCCGGAATTGAAGGTAGACCAGCGTCACAACCGCGACGGCCAGCGCGACGAGCAATGTGCCTGCCGCCCGGTAGGACCGGGTCACGGCCGGCCTGTTCGCGTGGTGGACTGCATGGCTGCCCCTCGATCAGTGCGCTGAATCCGTCGCCCCAGTACAACATACTTTTTCGTATAGAAATCCGATTTCGGCAAACAGTAGTTATTGACGGCTGCGCTCACTAAATGCGGGTTTCCGCCCGACGAGACACCCTCGGCTGTATCACATCGCATATGCCATACTTTAAAGTATGGAATCTGCGCCGCGGGTCGAACATCCCTCCGATCCTTCGATTCTCAGCTCATTCTGGGACAGCGACATCGACACGCGCCTTGCGGAATTCGCCGCGATGCGCGAGCGCAGCGATGGCGTCGAGTTCATTCCGCAGCGCTCGGGGGCCGGCTTCTGGTCGATGACTTCCCATGCCGCCGTCAGCGCGGTGACCCGCGATCCGGCGAGTTTCACCAGTACGCGTGGGTTTTCGCTGGACGACATGCCCCCCGAATTGCTGGAGATGCTCGGCTCGATCATCACGATGGACGATCCCAAGCACCGGCAGTACAGACGTCTGGTCCAAGTCGCGTTCTCACCGAGGGCAATCCGGCAGATGACGGACTATGTCGCCGAGCTCGCCACTGCGATCGTCGAAACAATCAGGGAGCGTCGGGAATTCGATTTCGTGGAGACCGTTGGCGCCAATCTGCCTTTCCAGGTGATCGCCGACCTGCTGGGCATCCCCGTAGTCGACCGTCCCAGGCTGCGGGAACTGATCGACCTCATCCTTGGCGTCAACGACGGACAGGTTAGCGACGTCGACACCAGCCTGCGCGCGGTCGCCGAATTCTTCGAGTACACCATCGACCTGGGCCGGAGCCGGCGGCAGAATCCTGGTGACGACATCACCTCTCACCTGATGCAGGCCGAAGTCGACGGAAAGCGACTGACCGCAGCAGAATTCGGATCGTTCGTCATCTTGCTGGCAGCAGCGGGCAACGACACCACGCGAACCGGATTGTCGTGGGCGATGCATCTGCTCAGCCGACATCCCGATCAGAAGGCCGCGTTGGCCGATGACTTCGAGGGCCGTGCCACCAATGCCATCGAGGAGGTGCTGCGGTGGTCCTCACCGGTGCTGCACATGCGCCGTACCGCGACCGTCGATGTCCCTTTCGGCGAGTACGTTATCCGCGCCGGGGACAAAGTCGTTGTGTGGTACCTGGCCGCGAACCACGATCCCGGCCTCTTCGCCGAACCGACGCGCTTCGATATCTACCGCGAGAACTCCCGTGACCACGTCGCCTTCGGCGCAGGCGGACCGCACTTCTGTCTAGGCGCCGGTCTGGCGCGGATGGAGATCCGGGTTGTCCTTGGCAAACTACTGGCAGCATTCCCGAATCTGCACACCACGGCCGAGCCGGATCCGCTGCGGTCGGTGTTCGTCCACGGAATCAAGACTCTGCCCTGCGCGATCGACTGACGCCGACCACCAGCAGGCCTGCTAGATCTGGCCGTGTCGGGGCGGGTTGATCCCTGACAATGTATGGCGGCCGATGTGCTGCAGTTTCCACCGCGTGGGGTCGTGCAGCGTGTGCGTGCGCGCATCACGCCAGTACCGTGAGAGATTCCCCGACGCCGACGCGCTCCGGGTGCCGCCGAGCTCGAACAGCACATTCGACGCGTCCAATGACGCGCGCACGGCGGCGACCTTCGCCACCGCCACCGCGATCGAGGCCTGCGCGGTCGACTCGTCGGTGAGGTCCGCCGTCGCGGCGTCGACGTGACGGGCTGCCTCGGCAAGCAACGCCTGCGCCCCGCGCACCGTCACCGTCAGTTCACCGGCGATCGTGATCAGCGTCGGATCGTCCTGCGCCTTGTTCACGTCCGCCTCGAAATGCGCCCGCGCCCGTTCGGCCTGACGCACCCCGGCCTCCAGCGCGCCGGTCGCGATGCCGACATCGAGCGCGGAATGCCACAACTGCGCCCGGGCCCCGTACGTCGTCGGACCCGAGAAGATCGGCGAGAACGGCACCACGTGCTCGGCAGGCACCGCGACATCGTCGAGCGTCACCGTCCCCGACGCGGTCGTGCGCTGACCCATCCCGTCCCAGTCGTCGACGACGCCGAGTCCGCGAGCATCGCGCGGGACGAATGCCAGCGCCTTCGGCGTCGACGCGGTCGGCACCTCGCCGGACCCGTCGGACAATGAGGCTCGCACGATCACCCAGTCGGCGAACAGCGCACCCGTCGAATAGAACTTGCGGCCGTTGAGGCGGTAGCCGTCCTGCTCCACCAAAGTGGTGCTGTCGACGTTGACGGGATGGGGGCCGCGCTCGTTCTGCGCGTTGGCGAACAGCTTCCCCTCGGTCACCTCGCCGTAGAAGAACGCCTGCTGAGCCTCGGTACCCTGCAGGCGCACCGCCTCCAGGAACACGAAATGCGAATGCGGGATCTGGGCCAGCGAGGGATCGGCGTGCGCGATCAACCGGAACACCTCGGCGATGACGGTGGCCGGCGCGTCGAGGCCGCCGTACTTGTGCGGCACCGGCAGCGCAAGTAGGCCGGACTCCTTGAGCGCCTTGACCTGATCGTGCGGCAAGACGCGGTCGGCGTCGCGCTGTGACGCCTCAGCGGCGAAGTTCTGTGCCAGCTCCGCGGCGACGGCCAGCGCCTCGTCGGTGGACGCGAGCGTCACCGTGCGGCGCCCACGAACGGAATCGACGCGGGCGCAGCAGCTTTCGTGTCCGGGTTGAACAGGCCGCGTTCCCGCAGCAGCGGCACCACGCCCTCGCCGAGCCAGTACAGCTCCTCCAGATGCGGATAGCCGGAGAAGATGAACTCGTCGATGCCCACCTCGGCGTACTCGGCGATGCGATCGGCGACCTCGGTGTGGCTGCCGACCAGCGCGGTACCCGCCCCACCGCGCACCAGGCCGACACCGGCCCACAGATTCGGTGCGATCTCCAGCGAGCGCGCATCATGCCAGCTGCCGTTCGCCCGATGCTGCTCGTGCAACGCGAGCATGCGTTTCTGCCCCTCGGATTCGCTACGGCCAAGGCCTTTCTGGGCGTTGCGGACAGTGTCCTCGTCGAGCGCCGCGACCAGCTTGTCCGCCTGAGTCCAGGCTTCGTCGGCGGTGTCGCGGGTGATGACGTGCAGGCGGATGCCGAAGCGTGGCTTCCTGCCCTGCTTGGCCGCAAGCCTGCGGATCCAGTCGACCTTCTCGGCGACAGCGGCGGGCGGCTCACCCCACGTCAGATAGACGTCGGCGTGGCGTGCCGCCACCGGCCCCGCAGCAGCGGAACTCCCGCCGAAGTAGAAGGGCGGCACCGGATTCGGCAGCGTCGGGATCGCGGCGTCCTCGACCTGGATGTGCTCGCCCGCCAGCGACACCGTCTGCCCGTCCCACAGTCGTCGCACCACGTCGAGGAACTCGTCGGCGCGGGCATAGCGGCTGTCCTTGTCGAGATGATCGCCGAAGGCACGCTGCTCGTGCGCCTCACCGCCGATCACCACGTTGAGCAGGATCCGGCCCGGTGCATGCCGCGCGAACGTCGCGGCCATCTGGGCCGACAGCGTGGGGCTGACGAGACCGGGCCGGAACGCGACGAGAAAACCGAGAGACGTCGTCTCCCTGGCCAGCAGTGCAGCGGTGACGAACGCGTCCTCGCACCAGGCGCCCGTCGGGATCAGCGCCCCGGTGAAACCGAACGTCTCAGCGGCGCGCACGATCGAGGCGAGATAGTCGATCGATGCGTCCCGGTCGCTGTGCGCGGCGCCGGCGGGGGTGCCGTGACCGCCTCCGACGATCAGCCGGCTGTCGCCGTAGGTCGGGAGGAACCAGTGCAATTTGATCGCAGGAGTCACCACGGAATTCTCCCCGGCAGCCGCGGGCCGGTCCAGGGTTTATCTCACGGCGATTCTTGGGGTGGTCTACCGCTTGAGGAAGCGGGCCAGGCTGTCATCGAGCTCGTCCCACCACGTCGTGTGCGCCGGCGGGCCGACGGTCCCGGTGCACGGCGAGGCGAAACACTTGTCTCGATAGCCGGTGATGCTGACCTCCTTATCGTGCTCCCAGGTGAAGAAGTGCCGATGGACCATGTCGATGTCGAACGCGGCGTAGTCGCTGAGCGGCATCAGATCGCGGACGTAGTCGGTTTGGAAGTCGATCTGGCCTGCGACTGAGTCGACGTCGGCGTACTTCGCGCGCCAGGCGGCCACATCGGCAGCCATCGCCTCGGCGTCGGGCAGGGCGAACGTGCCCAGTGCGACATCGCGCGCGAAGAAGGCCTGCGCGTCGAACATGTTGAACGTATAGAACTGGTCCTGCATACCGAGGTACATCAGCTTCGGGTTGGCCAGTGAGACCACGCCCTTGTAGAGGCCGTCGGGGTAGAGGTTGTTCGTCGTCTTCAGCTGCAGCGCGGTGTCGATGAACGGGAAGTGATGCTGATATCCCGTGCACATGATGATGGCGTCGACGTCGCGGGCGGTGCCGTCGGCGAAGTGTGCGGTGCGTCCTTCGACATGCTGCAGCGCCGGGACTTCGCTGATGCCGTCAGGCCAGCCGAAACCCATGGGGGCGTTGCGGTAGGCGATCGTGATCGAAGCCGCACCGTACTTGAGCGACTGCAGGGCGATGTCCTCAGCCGAGTAGCTGCTGCCCAGGATAAGCAGATTCTTGCCTGCGAACTCGACGGCGTCGCGGAAATCGTGGGAATGCAGGATCCGGCCGGGGAACGACTCGAACCCGGGATACTCCGGGACGTTCGGCGTCGAGAAATGGCCGGTAGCCACCACAACGTTGTCGAAAGATTCTGTCCGGAGCGAGCTTTCGCCGTCCTGCCACGATTCGACGGTGACGGCGAACGACCCGCTCGCGTCGTCTTGCGTCACACCGCGCACCGCGGTGTCGAACTGGATGAACTGGCGCACGTTGCTCTTCTTGGCGCGCCCGGTGATGTAGTCGTAGAGCACCTCGCGCGGCGGGAACGACGGGATGGGTCCGCCGAAGTGCTCGTCGAAGGTGTAGTCGGCGAACTCCAGGCATTCCTTGGGTCCGTTCGACCAGAGGTAGCGATACATGCTGCCGTGCACGGGATCTCCATGGCAGTCGAGCCCGGTGCGCCACGTGTAGTTCCACAGCCCACCCCAGTCGCTCTGCTTCTCGAAGCACACGACCTCGCCGACGTCGACGCCGTCTTGGCGGGCCAGTTCGAAGGCGTGCAGCTGCGCCAGGCCGCACGGGCCTGCGCCGATCACCGCGGTGCGCGTCATATCTCTCTCCTCATGAACGGGGACGGGTCTTGTCGGGGTCGTAGAACGGGAACGTCGTGACGGTGGCGGGGATTCGCTTGCGGTGCCCGTCGAGCTTGCCGACCTCGACCCGGGTGCCGGGTTCGGCATGCTGAACCGCCATGCGGCACAACGCGATACTGGCGTTCAGAATCGGGGAGCGGGTTCCACTCGTGACGACCCCCACCTGGGAGCGGCCGATGTGCACGCAATCCCCGTGCCCGGCGACCTCGTTGCTGTCCAGCCGCAACCCGACCAGCGTGCGCTGTGGGTGGGCCTTGCGCTCGAGCAGCGCGTCACGGCCGACGAAGTCGTCAGTCTTGCTCTTCAGCGGTACCGCGAAACCGATTCCGGCTTCGAACGGGTCTGTCTGCTCGTCGAATTCGTTGCCTGCGGCGATCAGGCCCGATTCCACCCGCAGCATCTCCAGAGCCTCCAGGCCCAACGGCGTCAGACCGAACGGCAGGCCGGCTTCCCACACCCGGTCCCACACCGTTTCGGCGTCGTCGGGATGGACCCACAGTTCGTAGCCGAGTTCGCCCGAGTAGCCCGTCCGTGACACCACCAGCGGCGCACCGTGAGGGCCGTCGAGCCTGCCGATCAGGAAACGGAACCAGCCGAGGTCACGCAACGCGGGCTGTCCCGGCGGGCTCCAGATCATGGCGCCCAGCAGGTCTCGGCTGGAGGGGCCCTGCACCGCGAGGTTGTGCATCTGATCGGTGGAATCCTTGATCCACACCTGTTCCAGACCGAGCTTCTCGGCTTGGGTGCGCAGCCAGATGCCGTCGTACGGATCGCCGCCGATGAATCGGAAGTTGTTGTCGCCCAGCCTCAGGACTGTGCAGTCGTCGATCACCCCGCCGGTGTCGGTGCACATCGCCGAGTAGACGACCTGGCCGCGGGCGAGCCTGCGGATGTCGCGGGTCAGCGTGGTCTGCAGCAGTGCCTCGGCGTCCGGGCCGAGAACCTCGAATTTGCGCAACGCCGACAGGTCCATGACCGCGACCCGTTCGCGACACGCCCAGTACTCCTGGTGCGGGCCGTGGTTGTCGTAGCTGTTCGGCAGCCAATACCCCTTGTACTCGGTGACATTGGTGGTGAGGGCGCCCGTCCGGGATGCGAATGCGGTGTGCTTGGTCAGCACGGGCTCGGAGTCCGGCGTCAGCCGGTGTCCCACCGCCACAGAGAACCTCCTGGTGGAGTCGTAGACGCGGACGTGGATGTCGGTCAGGTTCCAGCCGTTGGCGGGGTCGATGTCGTCCGGGCACGCCGACGACGCGCAGACCAGATCGGCGCACGCGCGGAACAGCACGTAGTCGCCGGGCCGGGACCAGGGTTCCTCGGAGATCAGCTGGTGCTGCGCGTCGAATGCTGTGTTGTAGAACAGGTTCAGCGCGGGCCAACCCTGACGTTGCCCGATGCCGAAGCGTGACAGTGCGGCGTTGAAGTTGTCCGTGCAGTTGACGTGGCCGGGATAACCCATGTCCGCGTAGAACTTCGCGTTGCATGCCAGCGCGAACGTGTCGTGCCTGCCGACGGTGTCGCGCACCACCTCGACCAGCGGGCGGGCCCGGGCGTCGAAGAACTTCCCCGACAGGCCGGGCTGCGGATACGCACCGCCGCCGATGGTGCGGGTGGTGGTTGCGTCGAGTCCGTACTCGCGCCCGTCACCGAGTGAGCGTGCTTCGAACGCGAGAAAGTCCGAACACTGTTGTCCCGCAACGTCGATCACCTGTATGAACTGGCCCTCCTTGACGTCGTACGACGATGCCGTCGCGGCGTCGATGCGCATGTCGAACAACGGCTCGGCCAGCGGTGCGGGGAGTTCGTCGCAGATCTCGGGGCGACGGAGGTCGGCGCGGTGCACCTCGACGCGGACTTCCGACGGTGGGTTGGGTTCGTCGCCGGTGAGGCTCATCGGCGATGCCGGCGCGGCGACGAGGACGACGGCATCCCCCGCCACCGCGAAGCGGGCCCGGGACCCGGCCGGGGACCACTCCCCGAAGAGGCGGGTGGCCACGGAGTCGTGCTGATCGACGCGGTGCTCAGACAGCAGGGACAGGATTCTGCCTGCGGCGTAGCCGTTTTCGTCCGGGCCGGGCACGAGATGACGCAGCACGGTGGCCGCGGTGTCGGGTCTGGCGTCGGCGACCGCCCGCGGGTCGGTCGCCAGCACGGTGAGCTCGGCGGGCTGGCGACCGTAGTGGTCGATGATCTCCAGCCGGTCGCCGCCGAAGACCTTCACCGCGGTCACCGAGCCGGGGGCGACGCGGAAACGCTCCATGGAGACCGGGGTCAGGGCGCGAAGGAGCGGTAGCCGACGTAGAACGCGAGGGCGCGCGTCGGTGTGGAGAACAGAATGCGAGAACCCTTGGGGAAGAAGATCGCATCCTTCTCCCTGGCGATCTCGACCTGGCCGGTGTCGACGTTCTCCAACCGGAATTCGCCTTCGAGGACGACCTTCATCTCGTCGTAGTCGTAGTAGTAGTCCAGCGGCGCATCGGTGTTGCGCAGCTCGAAATACCCCGAGCACATCGGCACGCCGTTCGGGGTGGCGTAGACGTCGTCGATGAATCCCTCGGTGCCCGGGTACTTCTCGAGCGACATCTGCGGGAGCTTCTGCCAGAAGCCGGACGTGACCAGGAACGGAGCGGGGACGGTACTCGTCATGGAGCCTCCAGGGCGATCTCTGCGGTGAAACAACGTCTTACAGGAGGAAACCATAGGTGGGTTTCGGGGAGATTACTGCCGGTAGCGGCTGAGTTTCGGGTGCGACGACCGCGCGCTAAATGCCAGTTTTGGCGGCGTGTCGGTGTCCAGACATGCGCGCTCGCGGTGCGAGTCGACCACGGACTGGGCTAGACCATCTCCCGCTGGGTGAGCCACCGCATGATCGGCCAGCCGAGGAACACCGGCAGCCAGCACGTCAGGATCCGGTACAGCAGCACGGCCGGCACCGCCACGGCGGCGGGCACCCCGAACGCCGCGAGCCCACCGATCAGCGCCGCCTCCACCGCGCCGACGCCGCCGGGGGTCGGGGCGGCCGACGCCAGCGTGCCGCCGACCATCGTCACGATCGTGACGGTGATGAAGCTGGCATCCCCGCCGAATGCCTCGATACTCGCCCACAACGCCAGCGCCGATCCGAGAGTCGTTGTCGCACAACCCAAAATGATGATCGCCAGTCGCTTCGGTTCGCGCGCGAGCAGGATGAGGTCGTCCAGAACCTCCTTGAGCTTCGGCCGCACCGCCGTACCCAGCCAGTGCCGCAGCTTCGGCACGAACAGCGACACCCCGATGGCACCCAGCACGATGCCCGCGATCAGATACAGCACCGTCGCATTCGGCACGAAACGCGACAGATTCGCCGACGCACCCGCAACCGTACTGAACACGATGAGCAACGTGATGTGGGTGATCACCTGAACCGACTGCTGCATCGCCACCGCGGTCGTCGCCCGCAACGCCCCCAGCCCGCCCTTCTGAAGGAAGCGGGTGCTCAGCGCGAGACCCCCGACGCCGGCCGGAGTCGTCGTCGCGGCGAACGTGTTGGCGACCTGCATGATCGTCAGCGTCCAGTACTTGACCATGCCGTCGGCGCACGCCCACAACGCCGCCGCCGCGCCCATGTACTTCAGCACCGACACCAACAACCCGGCCAGCGCCCACCACCAGTTCGCCGACTGCAACTCGGAGAAGAACACCGGAGCCGAACTGATGAACGGATACGCGACATAGACCAGCGCGACCAGCAGCGCGATCTGGATCAGCTGACCGCGGGTGAACCGCGTTATCGTCGCCGCCTTGATCTGATCGGCGCCCGTCTGCTGCTTCACCTCGTCCCGCAAAGTCGACATCGCGGTGCCCGCGTCGCGCACCGAATCCCGGACACGTTTCGGCACAGCCGCTTTGGTCAGCCGCCGGGACGCCGCCAGCACCACGTCATTGCCGAAGACGGTGATGGCCGCGGCGACAGCCTTGGGGGCGCCGTACAGGTCCGCCGTCGTGATCAACAGCTGGGCGATGTCGGTGTGCAGGTGTGCATCGGAGGCGCCGTACTCGGCGTAGGCGAAACCGCCGAACATCGGAGTGCCGTCGACAACCGTGATCTCGGTGGTGCGCAGATCACCGTGCGAGATCTGCTGACTGTGCAACACGCCCAGCGAATCCCACACCCGGCTCACCGGGGTGTCGACGTGGCAGCGGATCAGCGCGGTGCCGCGGGCCGGCTTGTGCGCGTACACCGTCCACCCGCGGTCCAATGTCGCCACCGCGATCGGTGCCGTGTTCGCCATGCCGAGGTTGCCGACGGCCAGCGCCATCAACGCCCGATGCTCCACGGCGCGGCGCAGCGACGGCTGGATCGGCGCCGTCTCGCTGTCACGCAGTCGCAGCTTGCGCCAGAACTGCCGTAGGAAGCCGCCGCCGCGCTGGTGCGGCCCGTAGAGCTCGACCACCGCCGTCTCGGGATCGGTCGCGCTGTCGGTCGCCGTCAGCACCATCGGGCCCTGACCCGCCGGACGGATCACCCGCAGCGCCGCGACCTCGAACCCGCGTCGCGTGATCGCGCGCACGGCACCGTCGAGCGGTACCTCCAGCGCCGGTGTGCCGCTGACGAGGACGACCAGCGCGCCGACAAACCAGCCGACCGCCAGACCCAGCAGCGACCGGGCCGGGATGACGGCGCTGACGACCAGATGGATCGGGACGAACGCCAGCAGCAGAGCCCACCACCAGTGCCGCCACCGGGCCGGCAACCACGGGCCCGACACCGTCAGCACCGCCGCCAGCATCGCGATCCACCGCGGATCGTCGAGGAACTGCGACAGCAAGGTGTCGAGCCGCTCGGACAGGTCGAAATGCCAGCGAGGCGCAGCGATGCCGTTGCCCGTGATGGACAGCGCGAGAATAGCCAGGACACCGGCCGCGGCGTACGCGCCGAGCAGCTTCCACTGCCGCTCCAGGACGAGACCGATGAGGATGAAGAACGGCAACGCCAGAATCACGATGCCGTAGATCAAGTAGACGGTGTTGGACTGCGTCGGGCTCAGCACGCCGACGATCCCCGAGATCGACCGCTCCAGCGCATCCCACTCATTTCGCGTGATCAGCGAGCTGGTGACGATGACGACGAGGAAGATCCCGGCCAGCGACAGGCGGAAGATGTCGTTGGTGCGTCGGGTCAACGGCTGGAGCAGGCTGCCCGAAACAGCAACGTCCCGCCCGTCAACTCGCACAGGAAACAAAATAGCAATCCGCCGAAACTGCATCGGCGCAGCGAAAAGTCGAGTGACGACATGCTGGAATGCAGTTTCGGCGAAGATCAGCTCAGCCGACGTTGACGTAGTAGACGTAGCCCGTGATCGTCTGCTGGAACGTGCGGTCGCCGAACTCGTCCATCACGGTGCTGCGAAGTGCCGTTCCGCGGTTGACGCTGAGGACGTCCGCCTGATCGAGCGGAACGTCCGAGAGTCGGTTGACGACGACGCGATTGCCTTCGGCCTCGAGCATGCTGATCGTGGCGGCGGCATCGCCGTCACCCATGGGGGCGGCGGCCGCCGGGCCGGCGAACCCGATGGCTGCGGCGGTCAGGCCGGCGACGACAGTGGCGACGGTGTTGGTGGAGATCATGGCGGGTCCTGCGCTTTCTGTGTGTGGGACATCTGGACAGTGGTGTCCTCTGACCACAGTTTCGTTACGCGGATAGGTCCGGACTGTTTCTCCCGGCTGGAATCATGAAAAAAAGGGGCACCCCGCGCCACGCGGAGTGCCCCTTTCTCGGTGTGTCAGCGGATGGTGACGTAGACGACCTGTCCTGCGCCGGCGCCCTGGCCGGAGTCCCACGACATCTGGCGGATGTCGGCGTCCGTGCGGACGGACACCACGGAGGCGTCCGACAGCGGCGCGTCCGACAACCTGTCGACGATCACCGTGTTGCCCAGCTTCTCCAGCTGGCTGATGGTCTCGCTCGCGCTGCCGGGTCCTGCAGGCCCGGCGCTCGCGGTACCGGCTAGCCCGAGGGCGGCGGCAGCGAGTCCGGCGGCCAGGCCGGTAGCGACGGTGAGGTTCTTCATTGTGACTTTCCTGCTCTTCCCTGAAACGGGTCGGAGCCGTGGAGCGAATCGCGCGGTTCTGACTTGTGCGATAGGTAAAACCGTCAACCGGGCCAATTCATTTCAGCCTGCGGTAATCGTGACCTTCCCGTGGTCGCGCAGGCGCCGGGCCAGCCCCGACGCCCGGACGGCGCGATGCCCCACCGCCGCGCGCACAGACGCCTCGGTGCCGACCACCTGAATGCGTTTCTTGGCGCGCGTGACGGCCGTGTAGAACAGCTCGCGGGTCAACAACCGCGAATCCTCGGGCGGCATCAACACCGTCACCTCGTCGGCCTGGCTGCCCTGGCTTTTGTGGATCGTCATCGCGAACATCGTCTCGACCTCGCCGAGACGTCCGGGCGCGAACTGCAGCGAACCCCGCGCCGACCCGATGTGGGCCCGCAGCCCGTCGCGTGCGGCCACGACGACGCCGGTGTCGCCGTTGTAGACGCCGAGACCGTAGTCGTTGGCGGTCACCAGAAGCGGCCTGCCCGGGTACCACTGCGACCACATGGCCTGCCCCGTCTTGTCGGCCAGCCAGCGCTCGATGCGGCGGTTCCAGTGCGCCACCCCGTACGGGCCCGACCGGTGCGCGCACAGCAACCGGTGCCCGTCGAGGACGGCCAGCGCGGACGCCGCGTCGCCCAGCAGCGCGGCCTCCCGCAGTTCCGCCGCACGGGCGACCAGCGCCGGGCGCAGCTCCTCGGCCGGGTCGTCGGTGTCGAGCCACGCGACCGCGTCGCCGCCCTCGCGCAGCAGATCCACCGTGGCGTCGGCATCGCCGCTGCGGATGGCCTGCGCCAGCGCCCCGATCGTCTCCCCGAACCGGTGCGACGTTCTCAGCTCCACGACGCCAGGGTCGCCCAGCCCGTCGACGAGGTCTGCCAGCACGGCGCCCGCATCGACCGATGCCAGCTGGTCGGGGTCGCCGACGAACAACAACCGGACATCGGGGCGCACCGCCTCGAGCAGCCGGGCCATCATCGTCAGCGACACCATCGACGTCTCGTCCACGACGATGACGTCGTGCGGCAACCGGTTGCCCCGGTGATGCCGGAACCGGGACGACGTGTCCGGAAGGCTGCCGAGCAGCCGGTGCAGCGTCGTCGCGGTCAGGCCGGCCAGCCGGGCCTGGTCGACCGCGTCCAGCCTGCCGACTTCGGCCGCCACCGCGTCCTGCAGCCGGGCGGCCGCCTTACCGGTCGGCGCCGCCAGCGCCATCCGCGGCGGCGCGCCGTCGGCCTGGTCGGCGATCGCGGCGAGCAGCCGCGCGACCGTCGTCGTCTTGCCGGTGCCCGGCCCGCCCGTGAGCACCGTGAGCGACTGCCGCAGCGCGACCTCGGCCGCCGCGCGCTGCTCCTCCCACCCTGCGGGGAACAGGCGCTCGGCAGCGGGTACCACCGGTCGCGGAGGCGCCGAGAGCAGCGCAAGGATGTCGTCACACACCTGCTGTTCTTCGCGCCAGTAGCGGTCCAGATAGAGCAGGTCGCCCTGCACGCGAAGCACCTTCTCCGCGGCCAGCGGGCTGGCCTGCACCGTGGCGAGCCACTGGTCGGGCGCAGGCCAGGGCAGGTCGGGAACTCCGGTCTGATCGGCGACCGACCGCAGGTCCACACACACCGAGCCGCCACGCAGCGCGCGCACGGCCAGTGCGACCGCCAGCGCCACGCTGGGGTCCTCGTCCTTGGCAAGCGTGGTGAGCCGTTGTGCCACATGGAGATCCGCCGGCTCGAACAACTCCACGAAAGCTTCCAGAGTCACTGTGCCCCCGCTCCGCTGTCGAGCAGGTCGGACAACGCCTCGATCAGCGCCGGCGGTGGTTGCCAGCTGAAGACGCCCGCCGGGTGTCCGTCGACCACCGGCGTCTGTGCACCGCACATGCCGCGCACGAACAGGTACAACACCCCGCCGATGTGGCGCTGCGCGGAGTATCCCGGAAGCCTCCATCGCAGGAAGCGGTGCAGTACAACGCAATACAGCAGAGCCTGGAGCGGGTAATCGGAGTGCAGCATCGCCTCGGCCATCCGGGCCTGCCCGTAATCCGCGGCGGTCAGCGGCACGCCGGGCTCACCGAGCCAATTGGTCTTGTAGTCGACGACGACGTAGCGGTCACCGACCCGGAGCACCGCGTCCAGCGACCCGTTCAGATAGCCCTTCAGCGACTGAGCGGCCAGCACGCTGCCGGTCAGCCGGTCGGCATAGGGCGCCAACGGATCTCCGCCGGGAAGATGCGCGCGGAGCAGACGTCCGACGTCGGCGAGCGAGATGGCCGGCGCCGCACCGCGGCGGTCCCCGCCGGCCAACGGAAACTCGAAGTCCAACTCCCGCAACCGGTCCCGTAGGCCGATGGCGCGCAGCGTCACGCCGGGCAGCAGCGGGCCCAACGGAGTGTCGTGCATCGGCACCATCGCCGCGGCGAGGTCGGTGGCCGCCACATCGACCGGCCACCACACCGAGTGCTCGGCGATCGAGACCTCCAGTTCGGCGGCGAGGTCGGCGGAGTGCGGGTCGGCCGTCTCGAGGACGGCGTGCACGAGCGTTCCGAACGTGGCGCCCATCGGCATCTCACCCATCGGCGACGGCACATCCTCGCCCACGGGGACCCGCTCGTGCAGAGTCACCTCGCCCGCCTCGTCGTCGAGCTCGGCGACCTCGGGCTCACTGCTGACGCCGCGGGGCTGCTCGGCGGCCCGGATGAGCCCCGAATACGACGTGCGCCGCCAGGACGTGTCGATGCGCCGGTGGAAATGTCGTACCTCGAGATCATCTGGGGGACCGGGCAATTCGATATCAGTGCCGGCCGCCACGATCGAATCCTCCAGGACCGGACCGCCCCGGTCGGCCCACGCGCGAAGCAGCGCCATCGCTTCGGGGTCGTCGATCCGCGGCGGATCGCAGCGGTCCGGCACGATCGGGTCACCCGGCGCGCGGCCCCGCAACAACCGGGACAGGCCGCCGTTGGGTTCGTCGTTGGACGGCGCCCACCAGGCCACCACCTGCGACTGCGCGCGTGTCAGTGCGACGTAGGTGAGCCGGACGTCGTCGCCGGCGGCCTCCCGCCGGCCCTGCTGCTGGACCGCGGCGAAGTCGGGGCTGAGCTCTCCGCCGATGTGCAGGCAACGGGTGTCGTTGTCGTGGTACATCACGACGTCGCGGCTCTGGACGTTGCGGTTGAATGCGAACGGCAGATACACCACCGGGAACTGCAATCCCTTGCTCACCCAGACCGTCATGATCTGGACTGCCGCGGCATCGCTGTCGAGGCGGCGGTTGCGTTCCGTCGTACCTCCGCGCTCCTCGCGCTGGGTGCGCAACCAGTCCCGCAGCGCAGGCAGGCCGAAATGCTCGCGATGAGCGGTGTCGTGCAGGATCTGGGTGAGGTGCGCGAGGTCGGTCATGTGGCGTTCGCCGTCCACCCACGACAGCACGCGGTCGCCCATACCGGCGAGCTGGGCGGCCGCGAAGACGGCCGCCACGCCGCGCTCGCGGGCGAAACCGGCCCACCGGCGCACTGTCTCGGCGACGTCGTCGGTCAGCGAATCACCCTGACCGGCAAGGTCTTCTGCGGTGGCACCGAAGAACATCGTCGTGGCCGCAGCCCGCACCAGCCCGGACCGGTGCGGTTGGTCGAACGCCTCGAGCAGGCACAGCCAGTCGTCGGCTGCGGGGGAGGTGAAGACGTCCGAATCGCCGGTGTACACGGCGGGCACACCGGCGTCGGCCAGCGCGTCGAAGCAGGCGTGCCCATCGCGGTGGCTTTCCACGATCACCGCGATGTCCCCGGGTGCGAGGGGGTTATCGCAGAACGTCGCACCGCTCGCCAGCAGTGCCGCGACGTCGGTGGCGAGATCCTTCGGGATGTGTTGGCGCAGAGTGTCGATCGGGATGACACGGTTGGGTCGCGTACCGAACTGGTCGCGGTTGACGACCCGCAGTCGGAACGGGTCGTTGTGCGGTGCGCCCTTGAGGCGATGCTCGGCGTGCCGTGCCTCGACCTTGCGCACGACGATCCGCGGGTCGCCGAGCTGGGCGTCGCGCATGACGACCTGCAGGCGCTCGACGAGCGGGCCGTCGCTGCGGTAGTTGGTGCCAAGGGTTCTCTGCGCTCCGGCAGTGGACGCGGCGTGCAGATACGTGACGATGTCGCCGCCGCGGAACGCATAGATCGCCTGCTTCGGGTCACCGATCAGGATCACGGTCGACTGTCCGCTGAACGCGCGGTCGATCACCTGCCACTGCACGGGGTCGGTGTCCTGGAACTCGTCGACCATCACGATCGACCACCTGCGCTGCATGCGGGCGCGGGCCGGTGAGTCCGGAGCCTCGAGCGCATCGGCCAGCCGCGACAGCAGATCGTCGTAATGCAGGATGCCGAGCTTGCGTTTGCGCGTTTCCAGCTCGGCGCAGACCGCCCTCGCGAAGTGCACCCGGACCGCGGGATCGAAACCCGGGGCAGGGTTTTCGGGGCGCAACTCGGTATGCGCGTTACCGACGACCTCGCGGGCGAGACCGAGAGCGTCGTCGTAGGACAGCAGCGGCTCGTCGCGTTCCTGCCCGAAATGCGCGAGATACAGGTCGTCGACGATCTCGGTCACCAGATCGTCGAGGCTCTCCACCAGCTCCACGCCGGAGTCGGAGTCACCGGCCACCCCGAGCGAACGCAGCACCAGTTGACAGAACTGATGCGTGGTGGCGATCGTCGCGGCATCGAAACCGGCCAGCGCGTCGCGCAGCCGCAGCCGGCGCTCGGCCCGTTCCTCGGGGGTGCCGTCGAGGAGATGGGCGATGATCTCATTGTCGATAGCAACCGTCGGATCGTCGAAAGCCCTTAGTGCGTCGCGGATCTGCCCACGCACCCGCTCCCGCAACTCCTGGCTGGCAGCACGCCCGAATGTGATCAGCAGCATCTGATCGAGGGTGGCCACGCCCTCGGCGACGTAGCGGGTGACGAGCCCGGCGAGCGCGAACGTCTTGCCGGTGCCCGCGCTGGCCTCCAATACCGTCGTGGTGCGCGGCGCAGGCAGGGGGCCCAGCAGATCGAAGGGTTCCATCACTGCCCGCCCCTCTCGGCGTGCAGCAGCGGTAGCCACAGTCGCGCGGCGTAGGCGCCCAGGCGGGTCTTCTCGTCGTCACATTCCTCGCCCGGCTTGACCGGCGTCATCAGCACCTCCACCGGGGAGCGTCTACCCCAGACGAGTTCGTGCGCGGGTTGCTCACCCTCGCCGGGGAACTTGCCCGATGCCCACTTGTAGCGGGACTCACGTTCCGGCCATCCACGGCTGTACCTGGCCTCCGCCCACGCGTAGGAGGTCTTGAGCGGCAACGGGATCGGTTCGCGCCGGCCCGCGTCGTAGATCGCGACCAGGTCGCGCAACACGTCCGCGGCGGACTCGGGCGGCCCGAGCAGCCGCTCCCTGGTCTGGTCACCCTTCCGGCCTCTGCCGATGCACACCGCCAGCCACTCCGTGCCTGAATCCTGGGCGGTCAACGCCACCAACCGGATCCACGATGTGAGCAGGTGCCTGCCGTCCAGCTTCGAGTACGTGACGTCGACCAGGCGGTCGCCGTAGAGCTGCGGAACCGTCCCCGTCACCCGCCGTCTCGGGGCGATGACGACGTCGACGTCGACCGCCGTGGGCTTCTGGCGACGGTGCTGGTGTGCCGCGGCCGCCAGCGCGGCGGAACGCGCGGCGATCTCCTGCGCCCTGCGCCAGCCGAGACGCCCCGGCGGGAGCGACCCGCGGCGCCACTCCGCCTGCTGCGCATCGGCGGGAGTCATCCCGCGCACCATGTCGTCGAGCATGCGGTCGCCGATCTTCCACTCGCTCAACGCATCGATGTCGACCGGCATCGAATCCTCGACCGCATCGACATCCCACGGCAGCGTGTAGTCCAGCGCCCGGAAGAAGCCCTTCACCGGGTCCTTGAAGAAGGCGACGAGTTCGTCGAGCGCCACGTCACCGGGCGGCTGCGCGGGAAGCGGCTCACCGAGCAGGCGGGGCCGCTCCGCGCGATGTCCCGCAGCCACTTTCGCAGCAGTCAGGGCGGTCGGGTCGAACGAGAACGGTTGACCGTCGGGCATTCCGAGCGCCCCGGGCGTGACGTTGTCGACGTCGAAGGGCTGCAACGGATGTGTGATGTGTACGCGTCCACTGACGGGCGACTGCGTGGTCACGTCGAGGGCGTCGAGCAGCTCGACCACCGGCACCGCGGGCGGTTTGCGTTGCCCGCTGTACTCGTTGGTGCCCGTGTAGGTGATCACCAGCTGCTCGGTGGCCGCGCCGATGGCATCCAGCAGCAATTGGCGTTCCTCCGAACGGATGTCGCGCTCGCCCGTCATCGGCTCACGAGCCAGGACGTCGTCGCCGTCGACGGCACCGAGCCGGGGGAAGACCCCGTCGTCGAGACCTACCAGACACACCACGCGATGGGGCACCGACCGCATCGGCACCATCGTGCACACCGTCAATGTGCCGGTCCGGAAATTGGCCCGGGTTGGCCTGCCCGCGAGATGGCGATCCAGTAGCGCCTTGACATCGGGCAGGCGTAACACGATGTCGCGGTGGGTATCTGCGGCGGCCGCGATGTCGTTGAGCTCGCGTTCCATCTGGCTGACCTGCCACAGATCGGCATCCGATACGCCCGTCAGGGCGGCCACGCCCGCGGACAGCGCAGCCAGCCAGGCGCCCAACGGTTTCGCGCCGGACAGTGCTGTGACAGCAGTGCGCAGCAACTCGACGAACTCGGCGAGGCGGCCCGCGAGCTCGACCCGGTTGCTGCTGACGTCGTCGAGCGGAAGCGTGGTGTCCAGCCAGGCGCGGGAGTCGTCGGACATCGCGACGCCTGCCAGCACCCGGTCGATGCCGAAACGCCAGGTGTTCTGCACGAAATCCACGTTGTACGGGTGGCGGTGGTCGCGATCGAAGCCCCAGCGGATGTTGGCCTCACGCACCCAGTCGCCGATCGCGTCGAGGTCGTCGTCGGAGAATCCGAACCGGAACCGCACGGGGGCCGCCTCGGCGAGGTTGAGTACCTCGCTGGCGGTGGCCCGGCTGTCCGCCAGCCCGAGCAGGTCGTGGGCGACGCCCAGCAGCGGATTGGTCTGTGTCAGTGCGCGATCGGCGAGCTTGACCCGCAGCTGATGGGCGGGGTGCACACCCTCGACGACATCGCCGAGGCCGAAGCCCGCCACGATCAGCGGCGCGTACGTCTCGATGTCGGGGCACATGACGAGGATGTCGCGCGGCTCCAGCGACGGATCGTCGGCGAGCAACCCCAGCAGTACCTCCCGCAGCACGTCGATCTGGCGCGCGGGGCCGTGGCAGCTGTGTACCTGAACGGAGCGGTCTGCTTTTGTGTGTGAACGGCCCTGCGGCCGTGCGACATTGGCGGCGATATCGGACTGCAGCCAGCCGAGAAGCGTGGCCGGGCGGTCTGCGGTACCCAGGCACTCATCCGTCACGACCGACGGCGGAAGCCCGCGCTGCAGCTCACGCAGGTCGCGGCCGAGGGTGGCCAGCAGGGGATGCCCCACGTCGCGGTGCGAGGTGTCCGTGCGCCGCGCGACGGTTCCGTGCACGTCGCGCAACGAGTTCCACAGCGCGTCGCTGGGGTGCGGGAGCCACAGATGCAGCTCGTGATGAGTGCTCAGGGCGGAGAGCAGTTCGATGTCGGTGACCGGCAACCGGGTGTGCCCGAACAGCGACATCCGATCCGGCAGATCGGTACCCGACTCCTGCAGCCGGGCAACGGTTCTCGCGTGCCGCACGTGCGGTGGATCGGCGTCGACGTTCGCCAGTAGTGCCCGATACAGCGCGGATTGCCACCTCAGATCGGCGTCGAGATCGCCGGTGCGCCCCTCGGCCCAGTCGGCGAGCAGCTGTGGGCGCTGAGCGGCGTAGGAGGCGAACAGACCCGCCAGGCGGCGCGCGACCGCGTAACGGCGGCCCTGGCGCAGCTCCTTCTCCTCACCGGCTGCGTCATGGCCGAGATGCGTCGCCAGAGTCCGGCACCACGGTTGATCGAGACTGCTGTCGATGGTGTCGAGCAGTGGCCACACCATCGCGTCCGGCGACCACGGGTCGTCCTGCCCGGCGTGACTGAGTTCCGCGATCAGCGACCTCGGATGACGGAACGTCACCCCCGCACAGATCCCGTCCTGACCGGTCGCCCCGAGGACGTGCGAGAGCCGCTGGCTGAGCCATCGCTCGGTGCCCCGCGCCGACACCAGGACCAGGTCCTCGGCGAACGGGTCGGGGGGCGGGGTGGCCAGCATCGCGCCGAGGCCGTCGGCGAGCAGATCGGTGCGGTCGGCCCGATGGAGGTACAGCGCCATCGGCGGTCAGACTACGACGGCTCCGGAGAGTTCGTCGACAACCCTGGTCAATTCGTCGACCATCCAGCTGTCCAGGCCGCGTCTGCGATAGGCCGCGATGAGCCCGCCGTAATACCAGAGATGATCGGCGGACCGCCCTGGTCCTCGGATCCGCCGTCGTTGATGACCAGGCTCGTCACCGACAGCAGATGGCCGACGTAGGGGACGTCCCCGCCTTTGCGGACCTGGTTGTGGTGTTTGAGCTCGGCGTACACCATCGCTTTCGAGAACTGCCCCGAAAGTATTGGTGCCGTGGTCTTTTCGCTCATCCTTGCTCGACGACGTTGTCCGGGCCCGAGTTGTTGATGTCCGGAGTGCCGGTGCGGTACGTCACGCGGTTCTCGAAACCCGACGTGCTGATCGCGCCCGCCGTCTCGACGGTGACGCGGTTCTTCATGCCGGAGACCGACACAACCGCACACTGGCCCTGGACCTCGACAGTGTTCTCCACGCCGCTGACGCTCACCGTGCCGCCGTTACAGACGATGGTCTGGGTCTTGTCGACACCGCTGACGCTGACCGAGCCGCCCGGCTCCACCGTGATGACCTGTTCCTCGGGGGCGATGGGATCGACCTGCGGGATCCGCGGCGGGTCGAGCGGTCCGCCGCCGCCCGAGATCGGCGGGCTGGGGTCGTAGGTGTAGCTGTCGGGGCTCGCCGCGTTGAAGTAGACGACGATCGCAATCGTTCCCGCGGCGAGGATCCCGGCCACGACGAGCGGGATCACCCACAGCAACGTCGTCGACGACCGCTTCTGCACCACGTGTTGCGGGGCTGCGTAGTACGGCGACGTGTACTGCGGCGTGCCGTACTGGGAGTCGTACTGACCGTACGGCGCAGCCTGGTACGGGTCCAGCGGCGGTGGCGGGGGAGGTGGGGGCGCGTACTGGTACGGCGGAACCGGCACCGTGGGCGGCGGTGCGACGTCGTAGGGCTGGGTGCCCAGCTCGTTGGACTGGGCGCGACCCGCGAGCGGACGCTCAAGATCCCGGATGCGGGCTTCGGGATCCCCGTACGGCTCCATGCGCAGATGTTTGCACACCGCAACGCCCGTGCTCAACGGGTTGCAACAGCGAATCTGACCAAAGCCTGACGGGGACCCCGGCCCCAGGGTTCGCGCGGACCGGGTGGTGGTATCCACAGACCATGGCGGCACCGGGTTTTCTCGCCATCGGCAGTGGTCCCGCGGGCGTCAGCGCAGCTGAGACGTTCCGTCGCAGGCACCCGCACATCCCTGTCCGGATCCTCTCCGCCGACCCCGCCCTTCCCTACGCCAAGCCACCGCTGAACAAGGAGTTCCTTGGCGGCGGTCACACGAACCTCGACCTGCACAGCGCGGGCTGGTTCGCCCGCCACGACATCGATCTCCTGCTCGGCGTCACCGTCGAGCGCATCGACGTCGACGCGCAGGAGGTCGTCACCGTGGGTGGCGCCCGGTACCCGTACTGGCACCTGGTGCTGGCGTCGGGGTCGGCGGCGGTGCCGCTCGGCGTGCCCGGTGGTGGCGCCGCGCAACCGCTGCGGTCCTTCGCCGATGCCGTCGCCCTGCGGATGGCGGCGCGCTTCGCCGACACCGCCGTCGTGATCGGCGGAGGTCTGATCGGCTGCGAGACCGCGAGCTGCCTGACGCGGCTCGGGCTGACCACCACCCTCGTGTTCCCTGAAGCCGCGCCGCTGTGCCGGCGTTTCGGGGCGGACGTCGGCCTGCGGGTGGCCGACATGCTGAGCGACGCGGGCGTGCGCGTCGTGGCCGACGCCATCGTCGACACCGTCGGTGACACCGGTGTCACCCTGGCGACGGGCGACACGGTCGGCGGAGACGTCGTCGTCGCGGCCACCGGGGTGCGCCCCGACATCCAGCTGGCCACCGATGCCGGTCTCGCAACGGAGGGCGGCCGCGTCGTCGTCGACGAACGCATGCGGACATCGGCCCGGAACATCTATGCCGCAGGCGATGTCGCGATGGCCCACAATGTCGCCGCCGGCCGTCCGGTCATCTCGGAGCACTGGCGGGACGCGGCGCAGCAGGGACTCGTCGCCGGCCTCACCGCCGCCGGAGCGACCGCGGTGTGGAACAAGATCCCCGGATTCACCTGCACGGTAGGGCGATTCGTGCTCAGCTACCGTGGCTGGGGCGGCGGTTACGACTCGTCGACCCTCGCCGAGCGGGATACCGGGTTCTTCGTGACCTACCGCTCAGGCGGTCGCGTCGTCGGAACGTTGGACGTCACAGCCAGTCCCGTGCCTTGAACGCCCAGAACAGCACGATCACCATGACCACGATCACCGATGTGCTCGTCACGAAACCGCCGACGGTGTCGATCCCGGGATAGCTCACGTTCTGTCCGTAGAAGCCGGTGATCGCGGTGGGGACGGCGATGATCGCCGCCCACCCCGTCAGCTTCTTCATCACCGTGTTCAGGCGTGCGTCCTGAAGTGACAGGTTCGTCTCGAACACCGTGGTCACCATGTCGCGCAACGATTCCGTCCACTCCGACACCCGCAGCACATGGTCGTACAGGTCGGCGTACACCGGATCGAGTTCCGCCGCAGTCTTGGCGTCCATCCTGCGGTGCTGGATGGTCGTCACCACCTCGCGCATCGGCAGCACCACGCGGCGCAGCGCCACCAGATCCTTGCGCAGCTGAAAAGTCTTGCGCTGCAGGCCACCCCGGGTGGGACGCTCGGCGAACAGCTCGTCCTCCAAGCTTTCGATACCGTCATCGAGAGCCTGGACAGCGGCAAAGTGTCCGTCGACCACCACGTCGAGCAGGCCGTGCACCAGCGACCCGACGCCGTACTCCTGGCCGCCGAGCTCGTCGAACCGTTGCGACACCTCGTCCATGTCGAAATGGGGGGACAGGCGGACCGTGATCAGACCGCGCGGCAGCACGAAGCCCGAGATGCGGTGGATCTCGAGGGTCGGCTCGGAGACGTCGACGGGCGGGGGATCCTTGACGGACACCTCGTACACCGTGAAGAACGTGTGGGTCTTGTACACGACAGCCTTGGTGCGCTCGGATTCGGCGATCGCATCCTCGACAGCCCAAACGTTCAGTCCGAGCTCCTGGGCGAGATCCTTGAGGATGGCGTGGTCGGGATCGTAGATGTCGCACCACACCAGGGTGTCGTCGGAGGCCAGACAGTCCGAGATCTTCGAGAACTCGAAATCGTCAGTCGGCTTGCCGTCGCGCCAGATCCGGCCCCGGACGTGAGTCACCCGACCATCATGACACCGCGGGCGGCGTCAGCCGAGGGTGAACTCGGTTGCCAGGCCGTCGATTCCGGCCTGGATGGCCTCGAGCGCACCCTTGCGCGCCTTCAGCTTGGTCGCCAGATGGGCACCCGCATTGAGCGTGGCCGCTGCCTCGGCAGCCACCTGCTGCGCGCGGGCCAGCACCTGATCGGCCTCGACGATCTCGTCGAGCCAGCCGCCGGCGATCGCCTCGTCGCCGACGAACGTCGCCGCCAGCGCCGCTCCACGCTCGAACGCCGCAGGGGTCAACCGGGCCCGCATGATCTCCAGTGCCGAGATCGGGATCGTCATGCCGATCGCGACCTCGATCGCCTGGCAGCGCGACTTCGGCTGACCCACGCGGTGATCGGCCGACAGCAGCAGGAACGAACCCATCGCGATCGCAGGACCCGTCGCAGCGATGATCACCGGCACCGGGAACGTCAGCGTCCGCAGGGAAAGCTTGAACCCGCCGGCCAGCATGCCGAGCGCCGCGGCCGCGTCGCCGGACTGGAACACCGCGAGGTCGAACCCGCCGCTGAACACCCGGGAGTTACCGGCGAGCACGACAGCCTTGGCCTTGTCCGCCTCGGCGCGGTCGAGGGCCTCGTTGATCGCGGCCTGCATGGCGGGCCCGAGCACGTTCACCTTGCCGTCGTCGAGGGTGATCGTGGCCACGGAATCAGCGAGCTCATAGGAGACGGTGCTGGTCATGGGACGAACGTAACAGCGCCGTCCGCGGGACTACCTAGCCGGGTTTGGCGCGGCGGTCCGAGAAGAGGTAGTCGACTACTCGCGACGTCGAGCCTGGGCGTTCATAGCGTCATCAGTGCGCGGTACACGAGGGGGTATCGCGCCTCGACCGAAGGGGACGCCATGCGTGCGAAACGGAAACGCTCTGCCGAACATCTGGAATCCGAACGCAGCGCCAAACGCCGTCGCACCCGCTCGCGCAGCGGGGTCCCGAAGCTGAGCCTGTGGGAGTGCGGGGTCGGCTCAGCCTGGAAGTAATTCGGGGACGGCTGGTGCCGGGTTTTCCGTGGCGACGGTGGGGGCGGTCGCAGAGTTCGGCGGAGAGCCCGGCACGAGTCGTTCCGCGCGGGCCACCCAGTCCGGGTCGGCCCATTCCACCCGCGCGGGCAGGCGTCGCCAATACGACGGATGTGCACGCAGGTAGCTCTCCACGCTCGCGTGCACCACCGCGTCCGCGGGCAACGTGCGTAGCGACACCGTGTGCGCGCTGCCCGCGAGGGCGTCGACGGCGTTCGGCGCATGCCGCTGCGGGGATTGGCGGACCCGGGCCCCGGCCCGGACGGCACCGTCGAGGACCCAGTCCAACGCGATGCCCGACAGCGCCTGACAGGCGTGGTGATCGCCGGCGACATCGCAGTGCGCGCCGCGGAACCACACCTCCTGCACCGCCTCGCCGGCGTTTCCCGTCAGCTGCGCGTCGCGGGAACCGCCGTCGATCGCGACGGCGTGCCGGGCCGCCAGAACGTTGCCGAGCACCGGTGCTGCGCACCCAGACCCGGGTACCGCGACCGTGTCCCACAGCCCGAGGAAATTTACGTCGACCGCCACGTCGTCGCCGCCCGACAAAGCGACGGCCAACCGGCCGAACCGCTCCCAGTCCGTGTCGTCGCGACCGGTGCGGGGCAGGACATAGTTGGCCAGCACGTACTCCCGGAACTCCGCGGCCGTCCAACCGGGCACGTCGGCGTCGATGACGCCGACCGTGCCGAGCAATCGGGCCAGCGCCCGCGCGCAGGCGGCGCCGAGACCGGCGCCCAGCAGGAAAAGTCGGTCGCCGGGCGACCATTCGGCAACCAGGAAGCCATACGCTTCGGTGACGGCTGTCCTGGCCGCGTTCGCCTGGATGTGTCGACGATGGAGCCGGCTCAGGCGGGTGCGGCCGATGCCGGACGGCGACCACACGATCTGCCCGTCATCCGGGCGCATCAGGTCTGCCAGCACCGTGGCGTTGGTGGTTCCCCCGACACCGCGAAGGCCACGGGCATGGTCGAAGCACAGCGCGATGTTCTTCACGAAGACCCCCGACGTGAGTGGCGGATAGCGCTGACCATTGAGTTTGCCAGAACTGCCGGTGGGCGTCCGCGGTTTACGGATTGTTCTGGCGTGGTTACGGCAGCAGCGACATCTCGACGCCGCGGCTCGTCGGGTCGGCATGCAGCTCGACCGATTCGGGGACCGTGCCGGGCGGCACATCGAAGACCAGCCCGACGTCGACCGAATCACCGGCATTGAGTTCGGCGCTGCCGCCGCCGGCATAGAAAGTGGCCTCATCGTCGATCGAGAACACCTCTCCCGAGGCCCTGAGCTTCTGGAAGGTCCCGAGGAATGTCGTCGGGGCGTCGCTGGTGTTCGTGACGGTCAGCTGCACGACGATGAACATGCCGGCCGCTGTCTTCTCGACCGGAGCGTCGGGCGAGGTGACCGTCGGCCGGAATTCGGCAGAGGACACCGAGAACTCCATCGGCCCGTCCGTCGTGCCGCCGGCCGGAGGGGGAGATGCCGGCCCGGTCGGCTCCGTGACCTGCGTCGTCGAACCGTCGGCCGCGCTGATCGTGACGTCTCCGCTTCCCGCACTCACAACGCTGTAGATGACCACGCCGATCAGGACCACGAACAGCGCGGCGCATACAGAGAGATAGCGGACCAGCAGACCCCCGGAGCCGTCCGCCGGCGGCGGTGCCGCCACCGTCAGCCGCCCATCAGCATCCGCCACTGGTCCAGATTGCTCGCCCGATAGACGTAGTTGGTGTTGCGCACATCGGACAGCGACGCGCTCGGCTCGGCCGAATACCAGTGGCCGGGGAAGACCGTGGGATCGCCGGGCAGCTGCGCCAGCGCCTGCAGGCTGCGGAACATCTCGTCGACGTCGCCGCCGGGGAAGTCGGTCCGCCCGCAACCCTCCAGGAACAGGGTGTCGCCGGCGACCAGGCGACCGTCGAGCAGGAAGCACTGGCTGCCCGGGGTGTGCCCCGGAGTGTGCAGCAACTCGATGTCGATGGCACCGACCGAGACCTTGTCGCCGTGCTGGTGCGAGGTCAACTCGCTTTCGGCGATGCCGGTGACCCGCGAAACCCAGTCGGCCTCATGGGCGTTGACGTGCACCGGCACACTGACCCGTTCCAGCAGTTCGGCCAGCCCGGCGAGGGTGAACCCCATCATCGACCCGCCGACGTGGTCGGGGTGGTGGTGGGTGACGAGAACCCCGGACAGATGCATGCCGTCGGCTTCCAGCGCATCCACCAGATCCTGTGCCGCATACGCAGGATCCACGACCACGGTGTCACCGGTCTCCCGGTCCCCGATCAGATAGGCGAAATTGCGCATCTGCTGGGCGATCATGTCGCTTGCCGCGAAGTCACGTCCGGAGAGCAGCTGCTTGAAATAGAGGCGGTCGGTGTCGGCCATACCCGTCAGCGTAGGCAGACAACAGATCGCCTTAATAGCGCGTACGGTGGTTTCGGCCTCGAAAGGCCCGCGATGACCAGCGGTTTGGCGCCGGAAACGGTGAGAATGTACCCTCTTTAAGGCTTGCGGCACTTGCGCGAGCGCAGGCCCCCTTAGCTCAGTCGGTAGAGCGTTTCCATGGTAAGGAAAAGGTCAACGGTTCGATTCCGTTAGGGGGCTCGGTGGAAACGGGCTGTGGCCCGGGAGCCGGGGCGGTGTAGCTCAGCTGGTTAGAGCGCACGACTCATAATCGTGAGGTCGGGAGATCGAGCCTCCCCACCGCTACAAGACCGTGCAATGCGTGAATGACGTGAAAGAAAGAGACGACTGACGTGGCCTCCAGTACAGACGTACGGCCCAAGATCACCTTGGCCTGCGAGGTGTGCAAGCACCGCAACTACATCACCAAGAAGAACCGCCGTAACGATCCCGATCGCCTCGAGATCAAGAAGTTCTGCCCGAACTGCGGCAAGCACCAGGCCCACAAAGAGTCGCGCTGAGGCCTACTAGGTAGGTTCAACTCTCGTGTCGTCGCTGGCTGACTACGTCGGAACGCATTTCCGCTTTCCCGACCACTACTCGGTGGGCCGCGAGAAGATTCGCGAGTATGCCGTCGCGGTCAAGAACGACGGCGCCGAATTCTTCGACGAGGCCGTCGCCGCCGACCTGGGGCACGACTCGCTGCCTGCACCCTTGACCTTCATCTCGATCTTCGGCTATCAAGCCCAATCCGCGATGTTCGCGGCCGCCGGAATCGGCATCGCCGACGCGCAGATCGTCCAGGTCGACCAGGCGCTGAAGTTCATCCAGCCGATCAAGGCCGGCGACATCCTCGTGTGCGATGTGTGGATCGACTCGGTCCGCAAGGCGCACGGCACCGACATCATCGTCACCAAGAACATCGTCAGCAGAGAAAACGGCGACGTCGTCCAGGAGAGCTACACCACCCTGGCCGGGCGTAGCGAAGAAGACGGAGAGAGTGGCTTCACAGATGGCACTTCGTGAGTTCAGTTCGGTCACTGTCGGCGACCAACTGCCCGAGAAAGTCATCCCGCTGACGCGGGCCGACCTGGTCAACTACGCCGGCGTATCCGGTGACCTCAACCCGATCCACTGGGACGACGAGATCGCCAAGCAGGTCGGCCTCGACACCGCGATCGCCCACGGCATGCTGACCATGGGCCTCGGCGGAGGATTCATCACCGAGTGGGTCGGCGACCCGGCCGCCGTGACCGAATACAACGTCCGCTTCACCGCCGTCGTGCCCGTCCCCAACGACGGCAAGGGTGCCGAGATCGTGTTCAGCGGACGGGTGAAGTCCGTCGACGCCGACGCGAAGTCCGTGACGATCGCCCTGAGCGCAACCTCGGGCGGCAAGAAGATCTTCGGCCGCGCGATCGCGGTCGCCAAGCTGGCATAAGGACCCAGGCATGGCCCTCAAGACAGACATCCGCGGGATGGTCTACAAGTACCCCGACCCTTTCGTCGTCGGACGCGAACAGATCCGGCAGTACGCGCACTCGGTCAAAGCGACCGATCCCGCATCGCTGGACGTCGACGCCGCCAGCGCGCTCGGGCACGAGGGGCTGGTCGCCGGCCCGACGTTCCTGTCGATCTTCGCCGTGATGATCCAGCGGCACTTCTTCCAGAACGTCGACATCGGCATGGAGACCATGCAGATCGTTCAGGTCGACCAGAAGTTCCTCTTCCACCGGCCGATCAGGGAAGGGGACAGCCTCACCGGTGTCATGCACATCGAGACGGTCGACGAGCGCTTCGGTGCCGACATCGTCACGACGCGGAACATCCTGACCGACCAGCACGGCGAGGTCGTCATGGAAGCGTTCACCACGCTGATGGGCCACGAAGGTGACAACTCCATCTCGGCCGGTTGGGACCCCGAGACCGGCCAGGTCGTGCGGACTCCCGTGCGCCACGACGAGCCTGCCGCGACGGGAACGGATTAGTAAGACAGACCCGGGTCGCGCTACACTCGGGCTTCGGGGTTTTCCCAGTTAAGCGCGCTGTCCGTCGGCTCTGATCGACCGAACGGGGAGCGCGCGAATTGTGTGAGCCCTGAAATGCATCACTGAAGGGGCGTAGCTCAACTGGCAGAGCAGCGGTCTCCAAAACCGCAGGTTGCAGGTTCAAGTCCTGTCGCCCCTGCTCAACTGGATCCCCCGGTTGTCATACTGGAAGTGAACATCCGGCAACGAACGAAAGGCATGCGGTGAGCGACGAGCGCGACGGTGTCAGCTCCGCGGACACCGACAGCGGCGCGGAGACCGACGACGGTGACAACCGCGGGCAGACCGCGGTGGTGACGCGGCCGCTGCGGCCGACCGGCAAGCGGTCGAGGCGCGCCGTCGACGACGCCGACGACACCGACGACGCGCCCGACACGGACAGTTCGGGGTCCAAGGACGACGGCGACGGTCCGAAGCGCAAGAAGAAGACGGCCAAGAAGCCCAAGGACGGGCCGTCGCGCAACCCGATCACCTACATCATCAACTACCTGAAGGAAGTTGTCGGTGAGCTGCGGAAGGTCATCTGGCCGAACCGCAAGCAGATGGTTAGCTACACGACCGTCGTGCTCCTGTTCCTGATCTTCATGGTGGCGTTGATCGGCGGGGTCGACCTGGGCCTTGCCAAGCTCGTGACCTGGATCTTCGCCTGACCGGCACGAAAGACATTGAGAGAGGACTGACCTGTGACTAGCTTCGACGGCGAGACAGCCGCGAGCGTGTCCGAGGCGCGCGTTGAGGCCGCAGACCCGGCGGTCGTGATCGCTGACGAGGCTGCCGAGCATCTCGAGAGCAGCACCCCGGCCGAGGCCGTTGACGACGCCGCACCCACGGACGTGACTGACGTCATCGAGGGCAGCGATGCCGGCGAGAGCACCGAGATCGCGGAAGCAGCAGACGCCGAGGAAGACGAAGACCCGGCCGTTGCGCTCAAGAAGGAACTGCGGCTCCTGCCCGGCGAGTGGTACGTCATCCACTCCTACGCCGGCTACGAGAACAAGGTGAAGGCCAACCTCGAGACCCGCGTGCAGAACCTCGACGTCGGCGACTACATCTTCCAGGTCGAGGTGCCCACCGAAGAGGTCACCGAGATCAAGAACGGCCAGCGCAAGCAGGTCAACCGCAAGGTGCTGCCCGGCTACATCCTCGTCCGCATGGAACTCATCGACGAGTCGTGGGGCGCGGTGCGCAACACCCCCGGCGTGACGGGCTTCGTCGGCGCGACCTCGCGTCCGTCGCCGCTGTCGCTGGACGACGTGGTGAAGTTCCTGCTTCCGCCCGCCGCGGCCAAGAAGCCTGGCAAGTCCACCGCGGCCGCCGCGGCTGCGACATCGGAAGCCGGCGGCATCGAGCGCCCGGTCATCCTGGTGGACTTCGAGGTCGGCGAGTCGGTCACCGTCATGGACGGCCCGTTCGCGACGCTCCCCGCGTCCATCAGCGAGGTCAACGCCGAGCAACAGAAGCTCAAGGTGCTGGTGTCCATCTTTGGACGTGAAACGCCGGTCGAACTGACCTTCAACCAGGTCGCCAAGATTTAAGACGGGCCCCGAGCCCACCAGGAAGAGAAAGAGAAAGCACAGCCATGCCCCCGAAGAAGAAGGTCGTCGGGCTGATCAAGCTGCAGATCCAGGCCGGGCAGGCCAACCCCGCCCCGCCGGTCGGTCCCGCGCTCGGCCAGCACGGCGTCAACATCATGGAGTTCTGCAAGGCGTACAACGCCGCGACCGAGTCGCAGCGCGGCAACGTCATCCCCGTGGAGATCACCGTCTACGAGGACCGCAGCTTCACGTTCGCGCTGAAGACCCCGCCCGCCGCCAAGCTGCTGCTCAAGGCCGCCGGCGTGCCGAAGGGTTCCGGCGAGCCGCACAAGACCAAGGTCGCCAAGGTGACCTGGGATCAGGTGCGCGAGATCGCCGAGACCAAGAAGGAAGATCTCAACGCCAACGACATCGATCAGGCCGCCAAGATCATCGCCGGCACTGCCCGGTCCATGGGCATCACGGTCGAGTAGCTTGCGGATCGACCAGACCGCAGTCGAGTAGTACGCAGTACCCGAACGCGTGGGAGAGCCGGCTCGGCTCGGGAACCACGAACTCATCACTCAGGAGAAACCAATGAGCAAGAACAGCAAGGCATACAAGGAAGCGGCCGAGAAGGTCGACAAGGCCCGTCTCTACTCGCCGCTGGAGGCCGCGAAGCTGGCCAAGGAGACGTCGTCGAAGAAGCAGGACGCCACCGTCGAGGTCGCGATCCGGCTGGGCGTCGACCCGCGCAAGGCCGACCAGATGGTCCGCGGCACCGTGAACCTGCCCAACGGCACCGGCAAGACCGCGCGCGTTGCCGTCTTCGCCGTCGGTGACAAGGCCGAGGCCGCCGAGGCCGCCGGCGCCGACATCGTCGGCAGCGACGACCTGATCGAGAAGATCCAGGGAGGGTTCCTCGACTTCGACGCCGCGATCGCGACGCCCGACCAGATGGCCAAGGTCGGCCGCATCGCCCGCATCCTCGGCCCGCGTGGCCTGATGCCGAACCCGAAGACCGGAACGGTCACCCCCGATGTCGCGAAGGCTGTGAACGACATCAAGGGCGGCAAGATCAACTTCCGTGTCGACAAGCAGGCCAACCTGCACTTCGTCATCGGCAAGGCATCGTTCGACGAGAAGGCGCTCGCCGAGAACTACGGCGCCGCGCTCGACGAGATCCTTCGGGCCAAGCCGTCGTCGTCGAAGGGCCGCTACCTGAAGAAGGTCGTCGTCTCCACGACCACCGGCCCCGGCATCCCGGTGGATCCGGCGGTGACCCGCAACTTCACGGAGGAGTCGGCGTAAGCCGTCACCCCAACAAGAAACCCCGCACCATCGGTGCGGGGTTTCTTGCATTCGAGCGAATGTGAGTGCTCCTCGGTCGCCGTCCTGGCCTCGCCCGATCCTTTGTCCCCCACGAACGGCGGACCAGGCGCGACGGTCAGATGTCGACGGTATCCCCCTGGTGAACCGCGACGCGGCGACCGAGAAGCACCCTCGCGCAGCAACATAGCACCGAGCCCGTCAATTCCGTCGTTGAATGGTGAACATTGTCGCAGGCATCGCTGTGGCCCCAGTTTTCACAGGCTTAGTTGGGCAACTTGCTCGGGATAGCAAACTCTTCACGCCGCGCCAGATACGAAGCGCGCGACGACGTCCTCGGACAGGCGCTGTTGCGGGAAGCCCGCGCGCTCACAGGTGGTCTCGACCAAGTCCTTCGAGGCAGCCTCGAAGACCCCGTACAGAACCTCGTCCGTCGGCACCGACAGCGTCGCCACCAGACGCACCGATGCGCCCTCCCCGGTGAGCGCCGCCGCAGCGGTGTGGAGCTGCGTGACGATGTGGTCGACGGTCGCCTCGGCCAGGTCGGGTAGGTACCACTCCGCGAGGAAGCTCATCGTGCCACCGACATCGCCCATTCCCCGACGGTAGCCACGGCGCAGCTTTGACGAATCGGGTGTTTCCCTAAACTTTTCCGGCGATACTGGCGGTGGCAATCACGAGCAGTGGCATCCGAGAGCCGCGGCCCCTGGGCCGGTATGGAGAATCCCCCGCATTCAGGCGTGCGGGGGATTCTTCCTTCTGAAGCGCGGCCTACGCGGCGGCGGCCTGCTTCAGGTATGTCACCAGGCTCACGTCGATCGCCTCGTCGATGAAGTAGTACTGGCAGCCTTTGAGGTAGCGCATGTACCGCTCGTAGTTCTCCTCGTCGGTCGCCGCGATCGCCTGGTCCTTGTGGGCCTCCAGGCGGTCGGCCCAGATGCCGAGCGTCTTGATGTAGTGGTTGCGCAGCGACAAGGTTTCCGGAACGACGAAGCCGGCCTTCTCACCGTGCTCCACCATCATCTCGGTGGTCGGCAGGCGCCCGCCCGGGAAGATCTCGGTGATCATGAACTTGATGAAGCGGGCCAACTCGAAGGTCAGTTTCTTACCGCGCTCGGCCAGGTCATACGGGTGGTAGCCGACGCTGCTCTGAATCGTCATCCGGCCGTCTTCGGGCAGCACGTCGTAACACATCTTGAAGAAGTCGTCGTAGCGCTCGAACCCGAAATGCTCGAAGGCCTCGATCGACACGATCCTGTCAACCGAACTGCCGAACTGCTCCCAGCCCTCCAGTCGAACATCGAACGTGCGTCCGGAGTCCAGCTTGCCCAGCAGTTGTTCGCAGTAGGCCTGTTGGTTCTTCGACAGGGTCAGTCCGATGACATTGACGTCGTACTTCTCCATCGCGCGCTGCATGGTCAGACCCCAACCGCAGCCGACTTCGAGCAGCGTCATGCCGGGCTTGAGGTCGAGCTTGTCGAGATGCTGGTCGACGTTGGCGATCTGCGCTTCGGAGAGTGTGCAGTTCGGGCCGGTGAAGAAGCCGCTGCTGTACTTGCGGGTCGGATCCTGAAACACCCCGAAAAAGTCGTCTGACAGGTCGTAATGAGCCTGGATGTCCTCAAAATGAGGCGTCATATCCTTTGTGCCGGTGGATTGGTCAGACATAGTTCCTCTGTTTCCGTGCAGTTGGACATCACCCCGATAGAGATGTCCACGACCGTACCGAAGACGCCGCTCGACCTTCTGCAAACACGCGCCTTGAGGGAAACAGCCTAGCGTCCTGCCTGTCGAACGATGTAATCCGCTCGGCGCCGTTACTTCGTGAGCGTGAACTGGTTGACGTCGATGTAGCCGATGCGGAATCCGTCGGCGCATCCCGTCAGGTAGCGCATGTAACGGTCGTAGACCTCTTCTGACTGCACGGCGATCGCCTCATCGCGGTGGGCTTCTAGGGCCTGCGCCCAGCAGTCCAGGGTCCGGGCGTAATGGGGCTGTAGAGACTGTGTCCTGGTCAGCGTGAATCCGGCCTTCTCTGCATGCTCGCCGACCAGCTCGATGGTCGGCAGGTAGCCGCCAGGGAAGATCTCGCTGAGGATGAACTTCACGAACCGCGCCACCGAGATCGTCAGCGGCATCCCGCGCTCGGACATCTGAGGCAAGGTCAGCGCCGTGATGGTGTGCAGCAGCATCACGCCGTCGTCGGGCAGCGCCCGGTAGGCCATTGTGAAGAAGTCGTCCCAACGATCCCGTCCGAAGTGTTCGAACGCGCCGATCGACACGATGCGGTCGACCGGACGGTCGAACTGCTCCCAGCCTTGCAACAGAATCTCTTTGCTTCGGGAATCGGTTGAACCCGCGAAAACCTTTTCGACATGGGACTTCTGGTTCTCGCTCAGTGTCAACCCGATGGTGTCGACGTCGTAGCGTTCCACCGCCCGCATCATCGTGGCGCCCCAGCCGCACCCGATGTCGAGCAGCGTCATTCCCGGCTGCAGCCCCAATTTTCCGAGAGCCAGATCGACCTTGGCGGACTGCGCTTCTTCCAGTGTCATGTCGTCGCGCTCGAAGTACGCGCAACTGTAGGTCTGGGACGGGTCGAGGAACAGTCGGAAGAATTCATCCGACAGGTCGTAATGCGCCTGAACGTCGTCGAAATGAGGTGTGAGATCGCGGTTTTGTTGTGAGGCCACGTGGAGGCCTTCCTGCGGACACAGCCCGAAGAGGATCTCCTGTTAGTCGGCGATCATGCCCATGGCGCGAACAATACGCGCATTGGCCCAACTGTGAATTGACATGTATGTCAAAGAACTTCGGAGAACGTGGTCTTCAACTCGCCGACAATGTCGTCCCACAGCGGCTCGGGAAGCTCGTGTCCCATCCCGTCGAACAGGACCAGCCGGGAGTTCGGAATGGCACGTGCGATGGCGCGCCCGCCCGAGGGACGCATCAATTTGTCCGCCTTGCCGTGGATCACCACCGTAGGCGCGACGATCTGACGGTCGTAACGACGCAGACTGCCGCTGCCGAGAATCGCCGCGAAGTGTCGGCCGACGCCGGCGGGGTAGTAGCTGCGGTCATAGCCTTCGACCGCGTCGGCGCGAACTGTGTCCTCCGGGACGGGGTAGC
Source organism: Mycobacterium sp. 236(2023) (assembly GCF_029623955.1). Lineage (GTDB taxonomy): Bacteria > Actinomycetota > Actinomycetes > Mycobacteriales > Mycobacteriaceae > Mycobacterium. The sequence continues at coordinate 440,202 of NZ_JARSBP010000002.1, forward strand.
CCGGGCTGCCGATGATCCTGGTGACGCGCACTGCGTTGTCGATGATCGCTTCGCGGGACGCGCCGTTGGGCTTCCGAAGGATCGCCAGCAGCTGCTGGGGACCCGGCGGGGGCAAGACTGCCCGGTTATTGCTCGAGAAGATCACCCCGAGCGTCTTGGTGCGGGCGCGGTGGCGCGCCGCGAAGATCTGCGCGATCATGCCGCCCATCGAACCGCCGACCACGTGGGCATTCTCGATGCCGAGGTGGTCGAGCAACGCCGCTGCGTCGTCGCTCATGTCTTCGAGCGTGTACGCGGCCGGGCTGGCCATTCCGACGAACGACCGCGCCATCCGGGGCAGCAGCGGCGCGCCCGAAGAATGGCCGGGCAGCTTGCTCGACAGGCCCACATCGCGGTTGTCGAACCTGATCACCCGCAAGCCCTGATTGATCAACTTCTCGCAGAAACCGTTGCGCCAGAACACCAATTGCGCGCCCAGGCCCATGATCAGCAGGACGGCCGGGTCGTTCGGGTCGCCCATGTCCTCGTAGTAGATCTCCAGATCACCCGACGGCGCGGTGCCGGTGCGGACCTGCACTACGCGTCCAGCTCGTCTTTATGCTCGCGGGACACCTCGACCATGAAGTTCGCGAAGTAACCGGTCAACGCGGGATCGCTCATCATCTGCCACTTCGGCGCCAGCAGCTTCATGTAGCGCTCCACATAGAGGAACTGCTTGCCGATCAGCACGAGTTCGCGCGGCAGCTTTACGTCGTACGCGTCGGCCAGCGTCGACAGTTGCTTACCGATCTCGGCATAACTCAAGTCGCCCAACGACTTCAGCGTCAACGGCTCGGCGAACTTCTCCAGATCCTTGGCGGCTTGGGCCTCGGGCCGGACGGTCCCGACCGCGCCCATCAGCACCACGATCTTGCCCGCCGCGGCGTGGTCCTTCTTCACCAGAAGCGCGTACACGAGTTCGCGCAGCAGCCACCGGGTGCGCGGATCGATGCGGCCCATGATGCCGAAATCGAAGAACACGATCTTGCCGTCGTCGTCGACGTAGAGGTTGCCCGCGTGCAGGTCGCCGTGGAACAGCCCGTGGCGCAGGCCGCCCTCGAACACGCTGAACAGCAACGCCTTCACCAACTCGGTGCCGTCGAAGCCCTTCTTGCGGATCGCGGCCACATCGTCGATGCGCACACCGGTGATGCGCTCCATCGTCAGCACCCGCTCGCTGGTCAGATCCCAGTAGACCTGCGGCACACGGATGTTCTCGCCCAACGGCGACGCGTGCATGTGCGCCACCCACGCGTCCATGGACTGTGCTTCGAGCCGGAAGTCGAGCTCCTCGGCCAGGTTGTCGGCGAAGTCGGCGACGACGTCCTGCGCGGACAGGCGCCGGCCCATCTTGGCCAGTTCCACCAGCTGCGCACCGCGCTTGAGGATCTGCAGGTCGGCGGCGACCCGCCGCCGGATGCCCGGCCGCTGGATCTTGACCACGACCTCCTCACCCGAGTGCAGCGTCGCATAGTGCACCTGGGCGATCGACGCGGACGCGAACGGCTTCTCGTCGAACGACTTGAACAGGTTCTGCGGCTCGTCGCCGAGGTCCTCACGGAAGAGCTTGTGGACGGCGTCGGTGTCAGCGGGCGGCACCCGGTCCAGCAGGCCGCGGAACTCCTTGCTCAGCGGTTCGCCGAAGGCGCCGGGGCTGGACGCGATGATCTGCCCGAACTTGACGTAGGTGGGCCCCAGGTCGGCGAACGTCTGCGGGATCTGCTTGACGACTTTCTGCTGCAGCGAGCCGCGCCCGGTGAGCTTGGACAGGACGCGGGCACCTGTACGGGTGATCTGCCAGCCGGTCACTCCGATGCGGGCTGCCTCGACCGGAAGTGGTACCCGATCCAGCCTGGCAACCTCGCGGTGTGGTGTCTTGCGTGGTGCACTCATAGACGCAGTGTCTCAAAAAGCCGCGCGTGGGCGGAAAAGCTGTGCACCAGCTCACAGCCTCACGCGAAGGCGTCCTCGAGCTCGGACCGGGTGCGCACCGGGTCGCTTCCCGGCGTGTAGGTGGGCAGTGTGTGCGGTGCCAGGGCCGGGTCCAGGCCGCCGGCGACCCGGGCTTTGGCCTGCTCGTACTCCGGCAACGGACCTGACGCGGCGTGGATGCCGTTGATCACCGACCACACCGTGGCGCGGCGCGCGGTGCGCTCGACGATGTTGGGGTCGCGATGCTGGATCATCCCCTTGGCCCAGTTCGGCATCGTGTCGCGGACCGCCCAGTTGAGCGCCGCCAGCGGCAGCGGCAGCCCTGGGCCCGTCGCCATCGCGGCGCCGTAGGTGACGGCGAGTTTCGGCAGATACGACTTCAGGCAGTCCAGCGTCTCCTGCTTGGTGGTGGGCAGATCGGTGCCGCCCAGAGCATGGCCGACGCGCACGAACTCGCCGTAGTAGGCGTCAAGCTTCTTGCCGCGCAACGGGTTCGGGTGATACAGCTCGTGCGCGGTGGCGATACCCCACACCACGGTGGCGTAGTTCCAGCGCAGCCACTCGGGGTCGTCGGCGTCGTAGCGGGCGCCATCGGGACGCGTGCCCTTGATGGTGTGGTGCATTGAGCGCACGGCCAGCGCAAGCCGCTCGGCCGTCGGGGTCGAGCCGTACGCGGTGCCGGTGAAGAACGCGACGGAGTGTCCGAGCCGCGCGCCGAAGCCCGCTGGGTCGAGTTCGGGCATCGGATCGTTCTTGGTCTCGGGCTTCACAAGGCGTGAGTGATGGACGCCCATCCAGTAGATCGACGGGTCGAGCCGTTCGATGAACGCGGCGCACTGCAGACCGAAGATCAGCGCCTCCACGTGGGAGTGCACGTGCCACACCGCGCTGCCCGGACCGAACCAGCCTGGGTCGCCGGCGGGGCCCGCGAAGTCCATGCCCTTGAAGAAGTACTTACGCACGCGGGCGTCGAACTGCTTGTTCAGTTCGTTTCCGACGATCTGATGTGGCAGATACACGGTGCCTCCCAAAAGTGGTTACGGCCGTCACCAGAATAGCTCTTGGGTACGGATGTGGCCAGAACCACAGGAGAACCGCCTAGGCTGTAACGATGTCCAGCGCGGCGTCGACCCCGACCCGGTGGGCCGGCGTACCGCTGACCGACCGCCGCACCGAACGCCGCGCCCTGCTCGTCGCCGCCGCCTACCGGCTGTTCGGTGACGGAGGCGAAGCGGCGCTGTCCGTCCGGTCGGTGTCCCGGGAGAGCGGCCTGAACACCCGCTACTTCTACGAGAGCTTCACCGGCACCGACGACCTGCTCGGAGCCGTCTACGACAGGATCAGCGCCGAACTGGCCGAGGTCGTCGAGGACGCGATGACGCGGGCGGGCGATTCACTGCGCGCACGCACCCGTGCCGGTATGACCGCCGTCCTGCACTTCAGCTCCGCCGACCCGCGTCGCGGCCGGGTGCTGTTCACCGACGCGCGGTCCAACCCGGTACTGAACGAGCGCCGCGCCGCGACCCAGGACCTGCTCAGGGAGGCCGTCCTCACCGAAGGCTGGCGCCTTCAACCCGGATCCGATCCCGTCGCCGCCGTCGTCGGCGCCGCGATGTACACGGGTGCAATGGCCGAAGTGGCGCAGCAGTGGCTGGCGGGCAGCCTCGGAGACGACCTCGACACCGTCGTCGACCACGCACTGCAACTGGTGCTGAGGTAGTCACGCTCCGGCCGGGCTGAAAGGCTTGAGCCACTCCGTCTCGGGCCATCCCTCCAGCCCGGCCAGCAACTCGTAAAGCGTTGCGCCGTCGATGCTTTCTCGGATGATGTCGCCCTGACCCGCGTGCCGGGCGAGCTCCTCGATCATGTGGAACAGCACCCACCGCACCGACCATGCGGGGACGTCCTTCGGGAACCACGGCACGTGCTGCGGAATCGGCACTGCCGCACTCAGATCCGTCGTCTCCACCAACCGGATCGTCTCGGCGTTCTGCCGATCGAACGCCGCCAGGACATCGGCGAGGGTCTCGTCGACGCGCATCACGAACTCGTCGCCGTAGTCGGCGGCTTGATCCTCCATCGGCCGCTTGTCGCTCTCGCACAGGTCGGGCGCCGCGGAGACCCGCTCCATCCAGCCGTGCTGGCAGTGCGTCACATGCTTGATGAGGCCGCCGATGGACAGCGCGCTCACCGACGGCGTCGACCGGGCCTGATCGTCGGTGAGTCCGAACGCGATCGCGTGGAACGCGTACTGCTGCGCCTTCAGATACTCCTTGAGCCCGGCGCGTTCGTCGGCGATGGGAGGGGGCATTGCGGCCATGGTGTCAGTGTCCTTCCGGATTGTTGGTGGTGTGCAGGTAAAGGTCACGGAGCAAAGCGATTTCGGCTCCGTGGTGGATCATTTCGCGGTTGATGTGCAAGACCAGGACGGTCATCGGTTCCGCGGCGTACGGGCCTTCGGCAGGTCCGCAAGGCTTGGACAGGTCGGCGTCATCGAGACCGCGCACGCCCTTGATCCAGCCGGCGTACGCCGCGTCGAGTTGCGCGAGGGCGGACGCTGCGTCGGTCGCATAGTCCCAACTCAGGTAGTCGGCGGGCGGCCCGCCGAAGTGCGAGTGTGTCCGCATCGCCAGCACGCCGACGATGACGTGCGCGAGCCGCCACGCGATCGTCGTCACCGGCTCGGGCTGCGGCGGCGGCATCGAGAAGTCGATCGCTCCGTCGCGGTGCACCGTCCAGCAATCGGCTACGGGTTCCCAGAAGTACTCCTCGTCGGTGAGGCCGTCGAGCCGCGGGCGCAGTTGGTTGATCCAGTGGAAGTCGAGCTGTTCTGCCAGGTGAGAAACCAGTTCGTTGCTCATGAACGTCACTCTTCCACCTATTTAGGACAGTTCCCGTCCTAAAACCGAGGGAGACTGTTGTCATGTCCGAAACCACCGGCCGGGTGCTCCAACTCCTCGGCCTGCTGCAGTCCAGACGCGTGTGGAGCGGAGAGGAACTCGCCGAACGGCTCGGCGTGACGACGCGGAGCGTGCGCCGCGACGTCGACCGGCTACGTGAGCTCGGCTATCCGGTACACGCCAGCGTCGGCCACGGCGGCGGCTACCAGCTCGGCGCCGGAGCTGCGCTGCCTCCGCTGCTGCTCGACCCTGAGGAGGCCGTCGCGATGGCCGTCTGCCTGCGCGTCGCAGCCGGCGGCAGCGTGGCGGGCGTCGGGGAGTCCGCGCTACGGGCGCTGAGCAAGCTTGACCAGGTCATGCCTGCGCGATTGCGGTCGCAGGTGACGGCGGTACACGAGGCGACGGTCACCTTGGGTGCGGCGACCGACACCCCCGTGGAACCGGACGTGCTGATGACGCTGGCCCGCGCCAGTCGAGACCACGAGCACGTCACCGCCGGATACACCGACATCCGCGGCAACGTCACGCAGCGTCGGCTGGAGCCCTACCAGCTGGTGACGACGGGACGCCGCTGGTATCTGATGTGTTTCGACCGTGACCGCGACGACTGGCGAAGCCTGCGGCTGGACCGCATGTCGCAGGTGGCGGCCGTCGGAACGACGTTCGCGCCGCGCGACGCGCCCGATGCGGCGGCGTACGTGCGCAGAGCGATCACGTCGTCGCCGTACCCCTACGTCGCCCGCGTCAGGTACTTCGCCTCGGCTGACGTTGTGGCACAGACGTTTTCAGCGGCATCGGCGGACATCGAGCCCGACGGCCCGGACGCGTGCATCGTCACCGTCGGCGCAGACGACCCCGAACGGATGGTGCCGTGGCTGGCGATGCCCGGATGTGACTTCCAGGTTCTGGAACCGCAGGAGGTTGTCGACGCCGTGCGCGCCGTCGGCGAACGGATCGCCAAGGCGGGCGCGCGCTGACGTCAGATCACCAGTCGCCGATGGCCGGGCCGGTGGGGAAGCTGCCCTCGAAGTCTGCCGCGGAACTGCCGGGCACCGCCTTCACGCTGTCGCGGACGTCGCCCTGGGCGCTGACCACTCCCGCATCACCCAGGCGCGCCTCCGAGGTTCCTCGCGCGACACCGAAATCGTTGATGCGGATCACCGAGTTCTCCGAGGCCTGACGGCTCGTCACGATCGGCCCGGGGGCGACCTCTTCGACCTCGGCAGCCGCCACGCCCGCGCCAAGACCTATCGAAGCGGCCGCACCGACGGCGCCGATTCCCGCAATGCCCAATGCTTTCGCACTACGGGCGAGGGCTCGGGTGGGGGCGCTCATCGGCAATCTCCTTCAGTCACGGGTCATTCAGCGTTTCGTTGCTTGCGGTTGGCGATGCTGTCACAGTTCTCGGCTCGCGCAAGAGCTCCCGATTCGCACCCGGCTGCACCGCAACACCTGCCGGCGCCCGTGACCTGCAGGAGCCTTTCCGTGGGCGACAGGACAATCCGATCGCCGACATTTGTGGGGTGTGACGCCGTAGGGTTTTGGGGTGGACATCACCTCCGCCGAGTCGACGGAGCTGTTTACTGGCCCGTCAAATGCGCCGTCGCAGGTGGTGCGAGTGCATTACCGCGGATGCATCGCGCCGACGCCGGTCCGCGTCGAGGTTGCGGGGCTGCGGACTTCCGGAGAACACATCGCTGTTGTCGGCGACGGCGTCGTCGAGGTGGCCGTGTCCGTCACCGAACCTGTCCCCGGACAGCGGTTTCGCGCTGCCGCCTCGGCCTCCGGCAGCACCCTCGAGTTCGATTTCGTCGTCGCCGAACCCGGCTGGACCATGTACATGATCAGCCATTTCCACTATGACCCGGTGTGGTGGAACACGCAGGCGGCCTACACCAGTGTGTGGACCGAAGAGCCACCTGGCCGCTGCCGCCAGACCAACGGCTTCGAACTCGTCAGCGCGCACCTCGAGATGGCAAGGCGGGAACCGGTTTACAAGTTCGTGTTGGCCGAAGTCGATTACCTCAAGCCATTCTGGGACACCCACCCGTGGGAGCGCGCGGACCTGCGCACGATGATCGCCGACGGCCGAGTCGAGATCATGGGCGGCACCTACAACGAGCCCAACACCAATCTGACCAGCCCGGAGACCGCGATACGGAACTTCGTGCACGGCATCGGGTTTCAGCGTGACGTCCTGGGGGCCGACCCGCACACCGCCTGGCAGCTCGACGTGTTCGGGCACGATCCGCAGTTCCCCGGCATGGCCGCCGATGCGGGCCTGACGTCGAGTTCGTGGGCGCGCGGGCCGCACCACCAGTGGGGACCGATGGCGGACGACGGCGAGCCCGAACGCATGCAGTTCGCCAGCGAATTCGAGTGGATGGCGCCCTCGGGGCGCGGCCTGCTCACCCACTACATGCCCGCGCACTACGCGGCCGGATGGTGGATGGATTCCGCGGCGTCGCTGCAGGAAGCCGAAGCCGCGACGTTCGAGCTCTTCACAAGGATGAAGAAGGTCGCGCTGACCCGCAACGTGCTGCTGCCCGTCGGCACCGACTACACGCCGCCCAACAAGTGGGTCACCGACATCCACCGCGACTGGAACGCCCGCTACACGTGGCCGCGGTTCGTCTGCGCGCTGCCCCGCGAGTTCTTCGCCGCAGTGCGTGCCGAACTCGCCGGACGCGGCACGGCGGCCTCGCCGCAGACCCGGGACATGAACCCCATCTACACCGGCAAGGACGTCTCCTACATCGACACCAAGCAGGCCAACCGCGCGGCGGAGAACGCGACACTGGAGGCCGAACAGTTCGCGGTGTTCGCGGGCGTACTGACCGGCGCCACCTATCCGGAGGCCGCGCTGGCCAAATCCTGGGTGCAACTTGCCTACGGCGCCCACCACGACGCGATCACCGGATCGGAATCCGACCAGGTGTACCTCGACCTGCTCACGGGCTGGCGCGATGCATGGCAGCTCGGCCGCGATGCACGCGATACCGCCCTGAACCTGCTGTCGCGGGCGGTCGACGCCTCGGTCGCCGTATGGAACCCGTTGTCACACAACAGAACCGACGTCGTAACGCTGCACCTGGATGACCCGTTCGAGGGACGTATGGTCGACCACGACGGCCACGACGTGGCGGTGCTCGCCGAACACGGCGGGCGGACGCTGACCTGGCTGGCCTGTGACGTGCCGTCGCTGGGCTGGCGGTCCTACCGGCTGGTCCCCGGAGACCCGGCATCCGGATGGGAATCGTTGCCCGGCAATGAAATCGCGAACGAACACTGTCGTCTCCGGGTCGCCCCGGCCCGCGGAGGCGGGGTGAGCTCGATGTCGGTGGGCGGGCGTGAACTGATCGCCGACGGGCAGTTGGGCAACGAGCTCGCCGTATACGAGGAGTACCCGGCGCACCCCACCGTCGGAGAGGGGCCCTGGCACCTGCTGCCCAAAGGACCGGTGGTCACATCGTCGCAGCACTCGGCGACTGCGGTGTCCGGATACCGCAGCGCCCTCGGCCAACGGCTGGAAGTGTCCGGTGAGATCCCGGGTTTGATGCGGTACACCCAGACCCTGACGTTGTGGCACGGGGTGGACCGGGTGGACTGCCGCACCACGATCGACGAGTTCACCGGCGCCGACCAGCTGCTGCGGCTGAGGTGGCCGTGTCCGGTGCCCGGCGCGATGCCCGTCAGCGAGGTCGGCAACGCCGTGATCGGACGCGGGTTCGCGCTGCTGCACCACCCTGGTTCTTCGGAATCGATTGACACCGCCAACTTTCCGTACACGTTGGACAACCCCGCCTACGGCTGGTTCGGCCTGTCGTCGGCGCTGCGGATCCGCTTCCGCGCAGGAGCGGTCCGAGCGGTCTCGGTGGCCGAGGTGATCTCACCCACCGGCGCCGAACCCGAGGTGCGTGAGCTCGTCGCCGCCCTGGCACGGGCCGGTGTCACCGTCACCTGCACGGCTGCCGACGCGCCCCGCTACGGCGACCTTTCCGTCGACTCGAACCTTCCGGACGTCCGGATCAGCGTCGGTGAGAGCTCCTTCACGACAGCGGTTCTCGCCGGATCTGCCGCCGGATCGCGCACCTGGGTGCCCGCTGCCCGGCCGCTGCGCGAGGTGTGGGTGCCCGGCGCCGATCTGCGCGGCCCGGTGGCGCTTCCCGTCCTCGTGGTCGCGGCAGAGGAACTGGCCGCGCTGATCGACGATCTCGCCGACGCGGAGATCTCCGTCGACCAGGATGTCGAGGCGCCGTTCGAATCCCACACGGTCGCGGTAATCAACAAGGGCGTACCAGGATTCGCGGTCGAGGCCGACGGCACCCTGCACATGTCCCTGATGCGGTCTTGCACGGGCTGGCCGTCCGGGACGTGGATCGACCCGCCGCGGCGCACCCATCCCGACGGGTCCAACTTCCAACTCCAGCACTGGACCCACACCTTCGACTACGCCGTCGTCACGGGCCCCGGCGACTGGCGGGACACCCACATGCCCTCCCGGAGCGCAGAGTTCAACCAGCCGCTACTGCCCGTCCGGGCCCACCACGACACGGCCGGTGGCGGGCTGCCACCCTGGGGCTCACTGCTGGAGGTCCAACCCGAACGCGCCGTGCGCGTCGGCGCGCTCAAGGCTTTCGGCAACCCGACCGCCCGGGGCAGCGCACACCACGCCGATCCGGCCGTCGGCGTCACCGTCCGTCTGGTCGAGACCCTGGGCCGGCCCGCCGAGGTCTCCGTGCAATCCGGACTGCGCCACCTCACGGCGCCGCGGCGGCTCGACCTCGTCGAAGGCGAGCTCGATGCGGACATCGCCGGCGTCACTCTGCAGGGCTACGAAATATCCACGCTGCGAACCGAACTCAACCTCCCGCGGGTACTCGACGCCCAGCAGGTGTCGCTGGCACCCGAGGCCGAACCGGTCCAGCCCCTCTATGCCCGGTACTGGCTGCACAATCGGGGCCCGGCGCCGCTCGGCGGGCTACCCGCCGTCGCCCACCTGCATCCCCACCGGCTTCGGGCCGAGCCCGGCGATGTCGTCACGCTGCGCCTCACCGCGGCCAGTGACGCCACCGACGCCACGCTGCACGGCAGGGTGCGCCTCGTTGCACCACCCGGCTGGGACATCGGCGTGACGGAACTGCCGTTCATGCTGCCGCCCGGTGAGTATCTGGAGTCGGCGATCGACGTGAGCGTCCCCGGCTCCGCCGCACCCGGGGTGTATCCGGTGCGCGCCGAACTGGCCGCCACCGGCGGCGCCATCCCGGCGTCGTGGCACCAGACGGTCGAAGACGTCGCCGTGATCTCGGTCGGACACCACGACGACCGGTTGCTCACACTGGTGGGTGAGCCCGCAGCCGTCGACGTCGCAGCCGGCGACACCGCGAGGCTGAGCGTCGAAGTCGGCACCGACGCCCAGGCCGACCTCACCGTCGAAGCACACGCCATCTCCCCGTGGGGAACCTGGGAGTGGTTGAGCCCCAACATCGTTGGCGGAATCGTTCCCGCGAGGGGGACGCTGGAGCTGACCTTCGACGTCGCGCCGCCGCACGGCACTGAGCCTGGCCAGTGGTGGGCCCTGATCCGGGTGGCGTGCGCTGGGGCGCTGGTGTACTCCGAGGCCGTCCCGGTGACCGTGCGATGACGGCGATCGCGGCCCACGTCGGCTCGGAGGTCGTTACCGTCGCCGACGTCGACGCCCGCGAACAAGTGCTCAGGACCGGCGACCGCCGGCATGCGCTGCCCCGGCCCGGCACCAGCGAGGCCCGGCAGATGCGCCGCTGGCTCACGCAGGTCCTCGTCGCCGAGCGGGTGGTCGCGATGTCCTCGCGCGGCGAAGGCCAGGTCCCGTCCGAAGCCGACGTCCTGCCCGATGTCGTCGCGCGCATGGAGCTCGGCAGCGTCGCCGCGGCGACCCTGTCCGACCCGCACGGCAGGGCCGTGTTCGCCGCCATCACCGCGGACATCGCCGTCACCGACACGGAAGTCGCCGACTACCACGCCCGCAACCCGCACCGGTTCGCCGTGCGGGCCGACATCGCTTCGCATCTGCTCGCCGCCGCGCGGCGCCGTCACTACCGCCGCTGGCTCGACGCGCGTTGCGCCGAGCTCACCACCCTGGCCGCCGGGTACGAGCATCCCGGTGATCCACGCCAGCCCGACAACACCCACAGGCACTGATGAGCGAACTGATCCTCGCGCTGGACGTCGGCGGAACCAAGATCGCCGCCGGACTGGTCGACGCCGACGGCACGCTGGTGCACCGCGCCCAGCGACCCACCCCCGACGGTGATGCCGAAACCGTGTGGGCGGCGGTCCGGTCGCTGCTGTCCGAGACGCTGGCCGCCGCCGACGGCCCGGTGTCGGCGGCCGGCATCGCCTCAGCAGGACCCATCGACGTTCCCGGAGGAACGGTCAGCCCCATCAACATCACCGAGTGGATGGCCTTCCCGATCGTCGATCGGGTGGCTGCTGCCACCGGGCTCCCGGTACGCCTGGGCGGCGACGGATTGTGCATGGCGCTGGGGGAGTGGTGGCGCGGTGCCGGCCGCGGGGCCCGGTTCATGCTCGGAATTGTGGTGTCGACGGGCATCGGCGGCGGGCTCGTTCTCGACGGGGCGCCGTTCCACGGGCGCTCCGGGAACGCCGGGCACGTCGGGCACGTCGTCGTCGAACCCGACGGTGCGCTGTGCACGTGCGGTGGACGCGGTTGCATAGAAACGGTGGCGTCGGGTCCGCACCTGGCCCAGTGGGCACGGAATCACGGCTGGTCAGGTGCCGATGCCAAAGAACTGTCCGGAGCCGCGGGACGCGGCGACGACGTGGCGCTGCGGGCGTTCGGCCGGGGCGCCGACGCGATCGCGCGCATGATCGCATCGGTGGCAGCGGTGTGCGACCTCGATCTCGTCGTCGTCGGAGGCGGCGTCGCGAAGGCGGGCGCGCTGCTGTTCGATCCGCTGCGGGAAGCGCTGACCACGTACGCCGGCCTCGACTTCATCCGCGGGTTGCGGGTCGAGGCCGCCGAACTCGGTGGTGACGCGGGTCTGGTCGGAGCGGCCGCCCTGATGCGTTTTGGCTGATCTGGGTACGACACGCTATTCTTTCCCGGTTCCACCGAAGACCGTCGGTCACCGATGAGCGTTTGAGCATCGGTTGAAGGTCCCGGATTTCCGGGCGGCCCACGCAGGAGGACGAGGCTAGTGCGTGTTCCACGTGCTTCACTTGTTGCAAAGTGCGCCCCGACCTGTCTGCGTCGGGGCGTTCGTCATTTCCGGTCCCTCGTGACCGTCGGTTGGTGGACATCCCAACCATCACGAGGAGGCAAGCATGGCCAATGCTGAAAAGGCCACCGCGGTCGCCGACATCGCCGAGAAGTTCAAGGAGGCGACGGCCGCCGTCGTCACCGAGTACCGCGGCCTGTCAGTGGCCAACCTTGCCGAGCTGCGCAGGTCGCTGGGTTCGTCCACGACCTACACCGTCGCCAAGAACACCCTGGTGAAGCGTGCGGCGGCCGAAGCCGGCATCGAGGGGCTCGACGAGCTCTTCGCCGGCCCGACCGCCATCGCGTTCATCGAGGGTGAGCCGGTCGACGCCGCCAAGGCGATCAAGAAGTTCGCCAAGGACAACAAGGCGCTGATCGTCAAGGGCGGCTACATGGACGGCAAAGCGCTGTCCGTCGCCGAGGTCGACAAGATCGCCGACCTCGAATCGCGCGAGGTCCTGCTGTCCAAGCTGGCCGGCGCGATGAAGGCGAAGCAGTCCCAGACCGCGGCGCTGTTCGTGGCGCCCGCGTCCCAGATCGCCCGTCTGGCCGCAGCTCTGCAAGAGAAGAAGGCCGGCGAAGAAAACGCCGCCTGACAAACCACCCAAAGAAGTAATTAGGAAAGGACCATTCACATGGCCAAGCTGTCCACCGATGACCTGCTCGACGCGTTCAAGGAAATGACCCTGCTCGAGCTCTCCGAGTTCGTGAAGCAGTTCGAGGAGACCTTCGACGTCACCGCGGCCGCTCCGGTCGCCGTCGCCGCTGCCGGCCCCGCCGGTGGCGCCCCCGCCGAGGCCGCCGAGGAGCAGTCGGAATTCGACGTCATCCTCGAAGGTGCCGGCGAGAAGAAGATCGGCGTCATCAAGGTCGTCCGCGAGATCGTCTCCGGCCTCGGCCTCAAGGAAGCCAAGGACCTCGTCGACAGCGCCCCCAAGCCGCTGCTGGAGAAGGTCACCAAGGAAGCCGCCGACGACGCCAAGGCCAAGCTCGAGGCCGCCGGCGCTTCGGTCACCGTCAAGTAAGTCACGTAACGAAGGTCACGTCGGCTTGCGGGTCGTATTTGACGCGAGCGTGACGATCGACGTCAGCTGTGGGGCTGGTCTGGCAAACAGACCGGCCCCACAGTCATTTCTGCAGGTATGTGTTACGCGGTGTTCGCAGACCTTGTGTGGCGGCGCGGGTGGGTAGGTTACAGTGACTCAAGCCACAGGCGGGGAGCCTGTGGCGTGCACGTTTTGGCACTGGCGAGAGGAATTCGCGTGGGCATCGGTATTCAGGTTGAGGGGCTGACCAAGTCCTTTGGTTCCCAGCGAATCTGGGAAGATGTCACGTTCGATCTTCCCGCTGGTGAGGTGTCTGTTCTGCTGGGGCCCTCCGGTACCGGCAAATCGGTGTTCCTGAAGTCACTGATCGGTCTGCTGCGGCCTGAGCGCGGCAAGATCATCGTCGACGGCACCAACATCATCGAGTGCTCGGCCAAGGAGCTCTACGAGATCCGCACGCTGTTCGGCGTCATGTTCCAGGACGGCGCGCTGTTCGGCTCGATGAGCCTCTACGACAACACGGCGTTCCCGCTTCGTGAGCACACGAAGAAGAAGGAATCCGAGATCCGTCAGATCGTGATGGAGAAGCTGGACCTGGTGGGTCTGGGCGGCGACGAGGGCAAGTTCCCCGGTGAGATCTCCGGCGGTATGCGCAAGCGTGCCGGCCTGGCCCGCTCGCTGGTGCTCGACCCGCAGATCATCCTCTGCGACGAGCCCGACTCCGGTCTGGATCCGGTGCGTACCGCCTACCTGTCGCAGCTGCTGATCGACATCAATGCCCAGATCGACTGCACGATCCTGATCGTCACGCACAACATCAACATCGCCCGCACCGTGCCCGACAACATGGGCATGCTGTTCCGGAAGCATCTGGTGATGTTCGGCCCTCGTGAGGTGCTGCTGACCTCCGACGAGCCGGTCGTCAAGCAGTTCCTCAACGGCCGCCGTCTCGGCCCGATCGGTATGTCGGAGGAAAAGGACGAGTCGACGATGGCCGAGGAGCAGGCCCTCGCCGATGCCGGCCACCACGACGGTGGTGTCGAGGAGATCGAAGGCGTGCCGCCGCAGGTGTCCGCGACCCCGGGTATGCCCGAGCGCAAGGCCGTGGCCCGTCGCCAGGCCCGAGTGCGCGAGATCATGCACACGCTACCCCCGGCCGCCCAGGAAGCCATCCGCGACGACCTCGAGGGCACACACCAGTACTCGAGCCACGAGCCCGGCCACGTCGCCGCGCACCAAGGCCACGAGGACGATGCGCCCACCGGACGCATCCCGGTCTCCGGGGAGCGCTGACCCTTACTTCCCGAGCGTGGGGCTTACGTGCGCGGATCAACCGATCTGCGTGCCTAGGCCCCACGTTCGTTTTCGGACCACGTATTGCTGAACGGCACACGGTTGCGGCTCTTCGTATGAATCGGCAACCGAGTAGGTGCCGCCGCACGGCGCGTGCCCTGGTTTGGGCAAAATTACTCTAGCCGTCGAATCCCCGCGATATTGTTTGCCAGGTTTTCGGGCAGAGGGGCAATAAATGGGCGACCGGCTATCGGTGCTTCTTGGTGCGGGCGTGGTCACGGCCGGGGTGTCGGCGGCGCTGCTGGCCGGTGCCGGCGTCGCAGTCGCATCGCCGGACTCGACGTCGGGCGGCGGTGCGACGACGAAGTCCGAGTCCGTCAAGCCGTCCGACCGGCGAGACGACGACGAGGCCGCCGCCGAAACCGGTACCGGCGAAACGGCTGACGACGACACCGCCGCCGAGCCCGAAGAGTCGGCTGACGACGAGGACGCCGACGGCTCGACCGTCGTCGACGAAGACGTCACCGAAGTCGCCACAGAAGAAGAAGTCGTCACAGAAGAAGTAACCGACGAAGCCGTCGTCGAAGAAGAAGCCATCACCGAAGAAGAACCGGTGAACGAGACAGTAGAGGCGCCGCCCGTCGTTCACGCGCCGCCCGTCGTCGAAGCCGAGGCCCAGGAGGCCGATCCCGAATCGGCCGTCACCGCCGAACGCCTCGCCACGGTCACCGCGCTCGACACCGCCACTGAGGCCCATCAGGGGGCCGTCCAGGAGGCCGCGGCAACGCCGCGCAGGCAGACACTCCTGAGCCTCATCGGCACCGTCATCTTCAACATCTACTCGGTCGCCATCCGCGTCCTCGGCGGCCCGCCGATCCTGCCACCGAACAGCACCGTCACGGTCAAGACCGCCAAGCTGGAAATCGACTGCGGCGACGGCTACGAGGTCCCCGCCGACTGGTACGTCCCCGAAGGTGTGACCCCGACCCGGCTGATCTACTTCCAGCATGGCTTCATGGCGGCAGGTCCCTTCTACAGCTACACCGCGGCCCGGCTCGCCGAGGCGACCCACAGCATCGTCGTCTCGACGACGCTGACATCGAACTTCCTGTCGTGCGACGGCTGCTGGGTCGGCGGCTCACCGATGCACAAGGCCGTCGCCGACCTGTTCGTCGACGGCAACAGTGCGCTCGCCGAGAGTGCGTTGGCGGCGGGCTACAGCAGCACGCTGCTCGACGGCGTGCAGAAGGTGGCGCTGATCGGGCATTCCGCCGGCGGCGGACTGTCGGCGGGCGCTGCCGGTTACATGACCGAGAACGGCACAATCGGCAAACTCGCCGGCGTGGTGATGCTCGACGGCGTCGGATTCGGCGACGTCACGCCGGAGGCACTGGCCAAACTGCCCACGGACTTACCGATCTACAACCTGGCCGCACGCGCGTACTTCTGGAACCTGTCCGGGACGACCAACGACGCGATGGAGACCTGGCGGCCCGGCGCGTTCAACGGCGTCAAGCTCACCAACAGCTCTCACGGCGACGCGATGACCGGCGGCAACCTGTTCGTGCAGGTCGCCATGAACCTCGTCACCGGCTGGCCGAAGCCGGCAAACGTCAAGGCCGCCGAGATGATCAGCGCGGGCTGGCTCAACGACATGTTCACCGGTACCCGGACGTCCGGTTTCTACGGCGCACCGAACGAGACTTTCGAGATCGAGACCAGCAGCGGCACCGCGGGTGCCTACGTTCTGCCGGGCCCGGCCCAGCAGCAGACGATCATCGACTGGCTGTTCACGTTCGGCGCGAAGATCCTGTTCGGCATCGACTTCGCCACCTGCGCCGACGACCCGGAACACGATGATGCAGAAATGGTCGGGCCAAACACCGCGTTATCTCTTGACGGAAGGGCGAAAGCGGGCCAGTCTATTGGCCAGCAATGTGTACACGGATAACGAAGATCAGCGTGCCAGCCAGCGCCGACGGTTCCGTACCACACGTTGCTGCCTCGAGGGTTGAGGAATAGACCGTCCTGCGCTATCGTTGGACGTTGCGCTGGCTGCGCCCTGCCCACCCTCATTCGCACTGACCGCCGTGATTTCGTCTGAGCCCTGCTCAGAGATCTTGTCGCGTGCCGTGCGTCCGGAAGGCTGAGCGAAGCCAGCCGAACCGACGCAGATGAGCGGTCAACGGTCCGGTGTTCCGGTTCCGGTAAGCCGCGTGAGGTGCTGGAAGGATGCATCTTGGCAGGGTCCCGCCAGATCGAGTCAACCATCAACAACTCCGTTCCCGGAGCACCAAACCGTATTTCTTTCGCAAAGCTCCGTGAGCCGCTCGAGGTTCCGGGGCTTCTCGACGTACAGACCGAGTCCTTCGAATGGCTCATCGGTGCGGAGGATTGGTTCCAGCGTGCTGTCGACCGCGGTGATGTAGACCCCAAGGGCGGTCTGCAGGAGGTACTCGAAGAGCTCTCCCCGATCGAAGACTTCTCCGGCTCCATGTCGCTGTCCTTCTCGGACCCGCGCTTCGACGAGGTCAAGGCGCCGGTCGACGAGTGCAAAGACAAGGACATGACGTACGCGGCCCCGCTGTTCGTCACGGCCGAGTTCATCAACAACAACACCGGCGAGATCAAGAGCCAGACGGTCTTCATGGGCGACTTCCCGATGATGACCGAAAAGGGCACCTTCATCATCAACGGCACCGAGCGCGTCGTCGTGTCGCAGCTCGTCCGTTCGCC
This sequence comes from Mycobacterium sp. 236(2023), assembly GCF_029623955.1. Taxonomy (GTDB): domain Bacteria; phylum Actinomycetota; class Actinomycetes; order Mycobacteriales; family Mycobacteriaceae; genus Mycobacterium. The sequence continues at coordinate 457,409 of NZ_JARSBP010000002.1, forward strand.
CGGTGTGTACTTCGACGAGAGCATCGACAAGTCCACCGAGAAGACGCTGCACAGCGTCAAGGTGATCCCCGGCCGCGGTGCATGGCTGGAGTTCGACGTCGACAAGCGCGACACCGTCGGCGTCCGCATCGACCGCAAGCGTCGTCAGCCCGTCACCGTGCTGCTCAAGGCGCTCGGCTGGACCAACGAGCAGATCGTGGAGCGCTTCGGCTTCTCCGAGATCATGATGAGCACGCTGGAGAAGGACAACACCGCAGGCACCGACGAGGCCCTGCTGGACATCTACCGGAAGCTGCGTCCGGGCGAGCCGCCGACCAAGGAGTCCGCGCAGACCCTGCTGGAGAACCTGTTCTTCAAGGAGAAGCGCTACGACCTGGCCCGCGTGGGTCGCTACAAGGTCAACAAGAAGCTCGGGCTCAACGTCGGCGCGCCGATCACCAGCTCGACGCTGACCGAAGAGGACGTCGTCGCGACCATCGAGTACCTGGTGCGGCTGCACCAGGGCGACCAGACGATGACCGCCCCCGGCGGCTCCGAGGTTCCCGTCGAGGTCGACGACATCGACCACTTCGGCAACCGTCGTCTGCGCACCGTGGGCGAGCTGATCCAGAACCAGATCCGCGTCGGTCTCTCGCGTATGGAGCGCGTCGTGCGTGAGCGCATGACCACCCAGGACGTCGAGGCGATCACGCCGCAGACCCTGATCAACATCCGTCCCGTCGTGGCGGCGATCAAGGAGTTCTTCGGCACATCGCAGCTGTCGCAGTTCATGGACCAGAACAACCCGCTGTCGGGTCTGACCCACAAGCGCCGTCTGTCGGCGCTGGGCCCCGGCGGTCTGTCCCGCGAGCGTGCCGGCCTCGAGGTCCGCGACGTCCACTCGAGCCACTACGGCCGCATGTGCCCGATCGAGACCCCTGAGGGCCCGAACATCGGCCTGATCGGTTCGCTGTCGGTGTACGCGCGGGTCAACCCGTTCGGCTTCATCGAGACGCCGTACCGCAAGGTCATCGACGGCCAGGTCACCGACCAGATCGACTACCTGACAGCCGACGAGGAGGACCGCCACGTCGTGGCGCAGGCCAACTCGCCGCTCGACGGTGACAGCCGCTTCACCGAAGCGAAGATCCTGGTTCGCCGTAAGGGCGGCGAGGTCGAGTTCGTCTCGGCCACCGAGGTCGACTACATGGACGTCTCGCCGCGCCAGATGGTGTCGGTCGCGACGGCGATGATCCCGTTCCTCGAGCACGACGACGCCAACCGTGCCCTGATGGGTGCCAACATGCAGCGCCAGGCCGTTCCGCTGGTGCGCAGCGAGGCTCCGCTGGTCGGTACCGGTATGGAGCTGCGCGCCGCGATCGACGCCGGCGACGTGGTCGTGACCGACAAGGCCGGTGTGGTCGAGGAGGTCTCCGCCGACTACATCACCGTGATGGCCGACGACGGCAGCCGGCACACCTACCGGATGCGCAAGTTCGCCCGCTCCAACCACGGCACGTGCGCCAACCAGCGTCCGATCGTGGACGCCGGGCAGCGTGTCGAGTCGGGCCAGGTTCTCGCTGATGGTCCGTGCACCGAGAACGGTGAGATGGCCCTGGGCAAGAACCTGCTCGTGGCGATCATGCCGTGGGAGGGTCACAACTACGAGGACGCGATCATCCTCTCGAACCGTCTGGTCGAAGAGGACGTGCTCACCTCGATTCACATCGAAGAGCACGAGATCGATGCCCGCGACACCAAGCTGGGCGCCGAGGAGATCACCCGGGACATCCCGAACGTCTCCGATGAGGTGCTGGCCGATCTCGACGAGCGCGGCATCATCCGCATCGGCGCCGAGGTCCGCGACGGCGACATCCTCGTCGGCAAGGTCACGCCGAAGGGCGAGACCGAGCTGACCCCGGAGGAGCGCCTGCTGCGTGCCATCTTCGGTGAGAAGGCCCGCGAGGTTCGCGACACGTCGCTGAAGGTGCCCCACGGTGAGTCCGGCAAGGTCATCGGCATCCGTGTGTTCTCGCGCGAGGACGACGACGAGCTGCCCGCCGGCGTCAACGAGCTGGTCCGCGTCTACGTGGCCCAGAAGCGCAAGATCTCCGACGGCGACAAGCTCGCCGGACGCCACGGCAACAAGGGCGTCATCGGCAAGATCCTGCCCGTCGAGGACATGCCGTTCCTGCCCGACGGCACCCCGGTGGACATCATCCTCAACACCCACGGTGTGCCGCGTCGTATGAACATCGGCCAGATCCTGGAAACCCACCTCGGGTGGGTCGCCAAGGCCGGCTGGAACATCTCGGTTGCAAACGGCGGCGCAGACGCACTACCGGAATGGGCGTCGAGGTTGCCCGAGAACATGCTCTCGGCCCCGGCCGACAGCATCGTCGCCACCCCGGTGTTCGACGGTGCCCAGGAAGGTGAGCTGCAGGGTCTGCTCGGTGCGACGCTGCCCAACCGCGACGGCGAGACGATGGTCAACGCCGACGGCAAGGCCGTGCTGTTCGACGGACGCAGTGGCGAACCGTTCCCGTACCCGGTGACGGTCGGCTACATGTACATCCTGAAGCTGCACCACCTCGTCGACGACAAGATCCACGCGCGCTCGACCGGCCCGTACTCGATGATCACCCAGCAGCCGCTCGGTGGTAAGGCGCAGTTCGGTGGTCAGCGATTCGGCGAGATGGAGTGCTGGGCCATGCAGGCCTACGGCGCCGCCTACACGCTGCAGGAGCTGCTGACGATCAAGTCCGACGACACCGTCGGCCGCGTCAAGGTCTACGAGGCCATTGTCAAGGGCGAGAACATCCCCGAGCCGGGCATCCCGGAGTCGTTCAAGGTGCTTCTCAAGGAGCTGCAGTCGCTCTGCCTGAATGTTGAGGTGCTGTCTTCGGACGGCGCGGCGATCGAAATGCGTGACGGAGACGACGAGGACCTGGAGCGTGCTGCTGCCAACCTCGGAATCAACCTGTCGCGCAACGAATCCGCCTCTGTCGAAGATCTGGCCTAAATAGTCACTACACCCGCAAGGGGAAAGGAAGTTACGTGCTCGACGTCAACTTCTTCGATGAACTCCGCATCGGTCTCGCGACCGCGGACGACATCCGTAACTGGTCCTTCGGTGAGGTCAAGAAGCCGGAGACCATCAACTACCGCACGCTGAAGCCGGAAAAGGACGGCCTGTTCTGCGAGAAGATCTTCGGACCGACTCGCGACTGGGAGTGCTACTGCGGCAAGTACAAGCGCGTCCGGTTCAAGGGCATCATCTGTGAGCGCTGCGGCGTCGAGGTGACCCGCGCCAAGGTGCGACGTGAGCGGATGGGCCACATCGAACTGGCCGCACCCGTCACGCACATCTGGTACTTCAAGGGCGTCCCGTCGCGTCTGGGGTACCTGCTCGACCTGGCCCCGAAGGATCTCGAGAAGATCATCTACTTCGCGGCCTACGTCATCACCGCCGTCGACGACGAGATGCGCCACAACGAGCTCTCGACGCTCGAGGCCGAGATGGCCGTCGAGCGCAAGGCCATCGAGGATCAGCGCGACGCCGACCTCGAAGCTCGTGCGCAGAAGCTCGAAGCCGACATGAAGGAGCTCGAGGAAGAGGGCGCCAAGTCCGACGTGCGCCGCAAGGTGCGCGACGGTGGCGAGCGTGAGATGCGTCAGCTGCGTGACCGTGCCGGTCGCGAGCTGGAGCGTCTCGACGAGATCTGGACGACGTTCACGAAGCTGGCTCCCAAGCAGCTGATCGTCGACGAGCTTCTCTACCGCGAGCTGCAGGACCGCTACGGCGAGTACTTCGAAGGCGCCATGGGTGCCGAGTCGATCAAGAAGCTCATCGAGACGTTCGACATCGAGGCCGAGGCCGAGAGCCTGCGCGACACGATCCGCAACGGCAAGGGCCAGAAGAAGCTGCGCGCACTCAAGCGGCTCAAGGTCGTCGCGGCGTTCCAGATGAACCGCAACTCGCCGATGGGCATGGTCCTCGACGCCGTCCCGGTGATCCCGCCGGAACTGCGCCCGATGGTTCAGCTCGACGGTGGCCGCTTCGCGACCTCCGACCTCAACGACCTGTACCGCCGCGTCATCAACCGCAACAACCGCCTCAAGCGACTGATCGACCTCGGTGCTCCCGAGATCATCGTCAACAACGAGAAGCGCATGCTTCAGGAGTCGGTCGACGCGCTGTTCGACAACGGCCGGCGCGGCCGTCCCGTCACCGGGCCCGGCAACCGTCCGCTCAAGTCGCTGTCCGATCTGCTCAAGGGCAAGCAGGGCCGCTTCCGTCAGAACCTGCTCGGTAAGCGCGTCGACTACTCGGGCCGTTCGGTCATCGTCGTCGGTCCGCAGCTGAAGCTGCACCAGTGCGGTCTGCCGAAGCTGATGGCTCTCGAGCTGTTCAAGCCGTTCGTGATGAAGCGTCTCGTCGACCTGAACCACGCGCAGAACATCAAGAGCGCCAAGCGCATGGTCGAGCGTCAGCGTCCCCAGGTGTGGGATGTCCTCGAAGAGGTCATCGCCGAACACCCGGTGCTGCTGAACCGTGCACCTACCCTGCACCGCCTCGGTATCCAGGCCTTCGAGCCGCAGCTGGTCGAAGGCAAGGCCATCCAGCTGCACCCGCTGGTCTGTGAGGCGTTCAACGCCGACTTCGACGGTGACCAGATGGCCGTGCACCTCCCGCTGTCCGCGGAGGCGCAGGCCGAGGCACGCATCCTGATGCTGTCGTCGAACAACATTCTGTCCCCGGCGTCGGGTCGGCCGCTGGCCATGCCCCGTCTGGACATGGTGACCGGTCTGTACTTCCTGACCACCGAGATCGACGGCGACACCGGTGCGTTCACCGCTGCCGGCAAGGATCAGCCGGAGTCCGGTGTGTACAGCTCGCCGGCCGAGGCCATCATGGCGATGGATCGCGGTGCGCTGAGCCCGCGGGCCAAGATCCGGATCCGGTTGACGCAGCTGCGTCCGCCTGCCGACGTCGAGGCCGAGCGTTTCCCCGACGGCTGGAATCTGGGCGACGCCTGGACCGCCGATACGACGCTGGGTCGGGTGCTGTTCAACGAGCTGATGCCGAGGGGCTATCCGTTCGTCAACGAGCAGATGCACAAGAAGGTCCAGGCCCGGATCATCAACGATCTGGCCGAGCGCTACCCGATGATCGTCGTGGCGCAGACCGTCGACAAGCTCAAGGACGCCGGTTTCCACTGGGCCACCCGTTCGGGTGTCACCGTGTCGATGGCGGACGTGCTGGTGCCGCCGGAGAAGACCGAGATCCTCGAGCGCTACGAGGCGGAAGCCGACAGCATCGAGAAGCAGTACCAGCGCGGCAAGCTCAACAAGGACGAGCGCAACGAAGCGTTGGTGAAGATCTGGCAGGACGCGACCGAAGAGGTCGGTAAAGCGCTGGAGGCTCACTACCCGTCCGACAACCCGATCATCACGATCGTGAAGTCCGGCGCGACGGGCAACCTGACCCAGACCCGCACGCTGGCGGGCATGAAGGGTCTGGTGACCAACCCGAAGGGTGAGTTCATCCCGCGTCCGATCAAGTCCTCATTCCGTGAGGGCCTGACGGTGTTGGAGTACTTCATCAACACCCACGGCGCCCGTAAGGGCCTCGCGGACACCGCGCTGCGTACCGCCGACTCGGGCTACCTGACCCGTCGTCTCGTCGACGTGTCGCAGGACGTCATCGTGCGCGAGACCGACTGTGAGACCGAGCGCGGCATCAACGTCACGCTGGCGGAACTGCAGGCCGCCGGAGACGGGGCGCTGGTTCGTGATCAGCACATCGAGACGTCTGCGTACGCGCGGACCCTGGCCACCGACGCGGTCGACAGCAGCGGCAACGTTGTCGTCGAGCGTGGGCACGACCTCGGTGACCCGGCCATCGATGCGCTGCTGGCCGCGGGCATCACCGAGGTCAAGGTCCGCTCCGTGCTGACCTGCGCAACCGGCACCGGCGTCTGCGCCATGTGCTACGGCCGCTCGATGGCGACCGGCAAGCTGGTCGACATCGGCGAGGCCGTCGGCATCGTGGCCGCGCAGTCCATCGGTGAGCCCGGCACGCAGCTGACGATGCGTACCTTCCACCAGGGTGGTGTCACCGGTGGCGCCGACATCGTCGGTGGTCTGCCGCGTGTCCAGGAGCTGTTCGAGGCCCGCGTGCCGAAGAACCGTGCACCGATCGCCGACGTCGCCGGGCGGGTTCGCCTGGAGGAGAGCGAGAAGTTCTACAAGATCACCATCGTTCCCGACGACGGGGGCGAGGAGGTCGTGTACGACAAGCTCTCGCGTCGTCAGCGTCTGAAGGTGTTCAAGCACGACGACGGCTCCGAGCGTCTGCTGACCGACGGCGACCACGTCGAGGTCGGACAGCAGCTGCTGGAAGGCTCGGCCGACCCGCACGAGGTGCTCCGCGTCCAGGGCCCCCGCGAGGTGCAGATCCACCTCGTCAAGGAGGTCCAGGAGGTGTACCGCGCACAGGGTGTGTCGATCCACGACAAGCACATCGAGGTCATCGTCCGGCAGATGCTGCGTCGCGTGACGATCATCGATTCGGGTTCGACGGAGTTCCTGCCCGGTTCGCTGACCGAGCGTGGCGAGTTCGAGACCGAGAACCGTCGCGTCGTGGCCGAGGGCGGCGAGCCCGCGGCCGGACGTCCGGTGCTGATGGGTATCACGAAGGCGTCGCTCGCGACCGATTCGTGGCTGTCGGCGGCGTCGTTCCAGGAGACCACCCGCGTGCTCACCGATGCGGCGATCAACTGCCGCAGCGACAAGCTGCAGGGTCTGAAGGAGAACGTGATCATCGGCAAGCTGATCCCGGCCGGCACCGGCATCAACCGGTACCGCAACATCCAGGTTCAGCCGACCGAAGAGGCCCGTGCTGCGGCGTACACGATCCCGTCCTACGAGGATCAGTACTACAGCCCGGACTTCGGCCAGGCCACCGGCGCTGCGGTGCCACTGGACGATTACGGCTACTCCGACTACCGGTAGTCATCGACGGAAGAGCCCCCGCTTCGGCGGGGGCTTTTTCGTGGTGCGAGCCTTGTTGCACACGCAATCACCAGGTGAGCCTCTGGAACAAACCGGCCTGAACAGCAAACCTTCTGCGCTACCGTGACGGACATGTTGAGCACGCTGTCCGCGCACGAGGTCGAGCGTCGGGAGTTCTGGCGCGACCTGTGCCCGCACATGACGATCGAGGCAACCGCGACCCCGGCGGGTGCCGCCGTCGGCGACACCGGTGCGCTCATGGCCGACCTGAAGCGGGAGGGCTACGTCCAGGTTCCCGACGCGTTCGGCGAAGCCTGCACCGCGCCGATCCGCGATGCCGTTGCCACGTTGTGGCAGCGCGGGATCCCGTTGCCGTTCGCGTTCGTCTACGACGAGATGTGGCTGGCATTCCAGGGGCTGTCGGAGTTCCTGACGACGGTCCTCGGCGAGGACTATCGGGCGCTGCCCGACTTCTGGGTCTGGTACGTGCAGCCCAACGAGAACGCGTGCGGGTGGGGCCCGCACCGTGATCGCGTGCAGCCCACTCTGGACCCCGACAACTCGCCGCACACATTGACCGTGTGGCTGCCGTTCACCGATGCCACGCCGCTCAACGGCTGCATGTATGTGCTTCCCGCACACCATGATCCGCGTTTCGTCGAGCGCCGCTGGGACGGAGAGGGCAACAACGTCGTGCTCAACCCGCAGGACATCCGAGCGCTACCGGCGACTGCGGGCAGCCTGCTGGCGTGGAATCAGGCGGTTCTGCACTGGGGGAGCAGGGGGAGCCGGCTGGGTACGGCGGCGAGGATCAGCGCCGCGTTCGAGTTCCAGCGCGGCGACCGGGCGCCGTTCAACAGCCCTCTGCTCGACCCCGGCCGCATGCCGACGTTCACCGAGCGACTCGGGCTGATCGGCAAGCAGGTGTTGCAGTACCGGCACATGTACCCGCTCGGCGACGACGTCGCGGCCGTCGCGACGAGGTTGTTCGACAGCTACATGCCCCGCGTCCCCATCTCGATCCGAGGCTGACCCGACGCTGTCACCGGGCCCGCCTAGAGTGGGCGTCGTGCTCATTGGTTCGCATGTCCACGGTGATGACCCCTTGGCGGCGGCGGAGGCCGACGGCGCCGACGTCGTACAGTTCTTCCTCGGCAATCCCCAGAGCTGGAAGAAGCCACCGCCTCGCGACGACACCGAGGTGCTCAAGGCCTCGTCGATGCCGATCTATGTGCACGCGCCGTACCTGATCAATGTCGCGTCGGCCAACAATCGCGTGCGCATTCCGTCTCGAAAGATCTTGCAGGACACCTGCGATGCCGCCTCAGCCATCGGGGCCACCGCCGTCATCGTGCACGGGGGCCACGCCGACGACAACGACATGGACGCCGGCTTCGAGCGTTGGGCGAAGGCGCTGGACTACTTGGAGACCGACGTGCAGGTTCTGTTGGAGAACACCGCCGGCGGCGACCACGCGATGGCTCGGCACTTCGACACGATCGCCAAGCTGTGGGACCACATCGGCGACACCGGTATCGGTTTCTGCCTCGATACCTGCCACGCGTGGGCCGCCGGCGAAGCGCTCATCGACGCCGTGGAGCGGATCAAAGGCATCACGGGCCGCATCGACCTGGTGCACTGCAACGACTCGCGTGACGCCGCTGGGTCGGGCGCGGACAGGCACGCCAACTTCGGGACGGGTCAGATCGACCCGCAGCTGCTGGCGGCCGTGGTGAACGCGGCGAATGCGCCCGTCATCTGCGAGACGTCGGACGAGGGCCGCAAGGACGACATCGCGTTCCTGCGCGAGCACGTCAAGTAGCTTCAGCCGGCGAGCAGCCCCAGGTACTGCTGTTGTGCGCCGGCATCCAGGGATCCTCGCTGTTCGAGGAGCATGACGCAGCGCAGCGAGAGATCGGTTGAGCCATAGCAATGGTGGGCGATCAGAGCGAGGTGCTTGAGTTGTTCGTCGCTCAGCAGATCCGGGCGAGAGAAGTCGCGGACGTAGACGATGTCGGCTTCCAGAAGTTGATTGACGGGCCGGCGTGGGTCCTCGTTGGCCACGTACGGGGCGATCGGCCAGCGCTTCACCGCGGCGAAGCAGTGCGGGACGAAACCTTGTCTGCGGAGTTCGATGTCGATGTCGCCCATGGCGGGTTGGTCCTTGTAAAGCGTCACGAATGACACTTCGGTCTGGATCGCGACGGCGCCGGACAGCTTCGTCCGGCCGTTCTGAAAGACGGCGAGTTCGCCGCCCTGTATGTCGATCTTGAGGAAATCGATGTCGACGATCTCGTCGATGTCGTCCAGGCGTTGCGTGGCGAGCGGCACCTGGTTGACCACGTGTGCGTAAGGGGCCAGCACCTCGAACATGCTGAGCGTGGCTTCATCGGGCTCGAAAAGGCTTGTCATCCCCGATCCGCTGCAGATGTTGAGGGTGTGTTCGCCGCCGTCGCCCACCGCATAGGGGAGGTACCTCTCGTAGGGCCCCTTGTTCTGTTGCAGCGCCAGTAGCGCGTCTGCCTGAGGTTCGAACCCGGTGACGCGGCAGAGTCCCGCGGTCAGGATGGGCGCGTAGGGCGGTTCGCCGTCGATGGGGTTGGCGCCGACGTCCACGACGTCGATCAGGCGCTGGGGGGCGAGAAGATCTCGAAAAGCAGTGCTCATGGGAATCGCCTTCGTGCGGTGTCCAGGAACCCGGTGGCAAGTGCGTCACGAATGTAGCGTGCCGGCGCGACGCCGCTTCCGGTGCTGCTTCGTTATCTGTACAGCAGAGGATGTCTCACAGCTTGCAGGCAACTATTAGCACGCTTATGCCACCTTTGCTGCTCGCGGTTGTCATCCGAACGTCCTACTCGCTGTTTGAGAGCCGGACAGTGTTGCAGGAACGCGGTTTTGAGTGATCAACGTGTCCTCGACCGGGTGGCCCGCACCTGACCGTGGATCATGTTGCGAGAACGCGACGGACACCGCCGATCGCAACGCCAGACCAATTTGCCCGCCGGTCGCTGTTGACGTGTTGTCAACTACGGGCCATCGGCTCACAAGTTTTCTCAGCCAAAGCACAGGTGTGACGGGTTGTCCATAGCATCTGACCTTGCGTTTTTACTACGGATGCAGAGCGCTTCAGCAAACTTACGTTGCCGAAAAAACTTCCCTATGCACAGAATCTTTCGGATAGCTACTTGATATCGCAAACTTCACAAAAGTTCACGTGCAGAAAACCTTCGAACAGGGATTTTCGGGTGTTAACTTCCGTGCGTCTGCGCTCCTGCAGACACCGATCGGGTTTCTCTTTAGGGGGTTGTTCGCCTTGTCCAATCGACGTAAGCAAAAGTCTGGCGGTACCAAGAGTGTGGTCCGCCCTGTAATCACCACCGGCCTCGCCGGCGCAGGAATGGTGGCCGCGGGAATGATGTTCCTCGCGCCGCCCGGGGGGCCGGGACCCATCTCCGCCGCCATTCAGTTGACGTCGACCGGCTCGGACGCAACGGAACCGTGGTACCAGGTCACCTTCGGCGGCTCCGGCAATCCGGCGCCCAACAACCTCGTCTCCGGCCTCGTTGATCTCAGCGGCACGTCCTGTGGCCTGATCTGCAACGGCCAGGACGGAACCGGCCAGAACGGCGGCATCCTCTTCGGCAACGGCGGTAGCGGTTGGAACAGCGAGATCGCCGGGGTCGCCGGCGGTAACGGCGGTAACGGCGGCCTCTTCGGCGGTAACGGCGGCAACGGCGGTAACGGCGGATTCGGGGCCGACGGCGGTAACGGCGGTAACGCAGGCAGCCTGGCTCTGTTCGGGCGCGGCGGTAACGGCGGTAACGGCGGTAACGGTGCAACCGGTGCGACCGGCGCGGTTGGCCCGTCCGGAAATGCGGGCGTCTACGGCCAGGCCGGTGCAACGGTGGGTGCCGACGGTGGCAACGGCGATGACGCGACACAGGTGGGCTCGACCGGCGCCGCGGGCGGAGTGGGGTCAGCCGGAACCGTTGGTGGCGTTGGCACGGTTGGTACCACCGGCAAGGCTGGCTCGACCGGTGCTACAGGCACCACGGGTGGCGCTGGTGCGGCTGGTACCGCAGGCGGGGTCGGAGCTGCCGGGCCCGTGGGCGCCACGGGTGCTGCAGGTGGCACCGGCACTGGTGGAACGGGCGCTGCCGGTGGAACCGGTGGAACCGGTGGAACCGGCGCGACAGGCGTCGCGGGCGATGCCGGCGGTGTCGGTGGCGCCGGTGGAGACGGTGCCGCTGGTGGCACCGGCGGTGTTGGCGTCACCGGTGGCGTCGGTGGCACCGGCGGTGTCGGTGGTGTCGGCGGCCAGGGACAGAAGGGTGGCACCGGCAAGGCCGGTGGCGCAGGCTCGGCCGGCGGAACCGGCGGTGTCGGCGGTGATGCACCTCAGGTCCAGGGCGGCACCGGCGGTGTCGGCGGCAAGGGCGGCAACGGCGGCAACGGCGGCAGCGGCGGCCTGTTCGGCAAGGGCGGCAACGCCGGTAACGCCGGTAACGGCGGTACCGGTGGTGCTGGTGGCGCCGGCGGTACGGGTGGCACCGGCGGTACGGGTGGCACAGGCGCTCAGGGCGGCAAGGGCGGCGTCGGCGGCGCTGGCGCCACAGGTGGCGTGGGTGGCACCGGCGGTACGGGTGGCACCGGCGGAACTGGTGGCACCGGTGGAACCGGTGGAACCGGCGGTGCCGGCGGTAACGGCGGCGTCGGTGGTATCGGCGGCAAGGGTGGCACCGGTGGAACTGGTGGCACCGGTGGAACCGGTGGCACCGGCGGTGCCGGCGGCAGCGGCGACCTCGGGACCGGGTTCGGTGGCCAGGGCGGTCTCGGCGGGGTCGGCGGTACCGGTGGAACCGGCGGCAAGGGTGGCACCGGCGGAACCGGCGGTACCGGTGGCGCTGGAGCCGTCGGCGGCGCAGGTGGCCAGGGTGGCACTGGCGGCACGGGTGGCACCGGTGGTACCGGTGGCACCGGCGGTGCTGGTGGACTCGGTGGTGACGGTGGCGCCGGAGGTGCCGGCGGTCTCGGCGGCAACGGCGGCGCGGGCGGTAAGGGCGGTCTGGGCGGCAGCACCGGTGGTGCAGGCGGTCAGGCCGGTACGGCCGGTCAGGCAGGCAAGGGCGGCCTCTTCGGCGGTTCCGGACTTGCCGGTAAGGGCGGCGTGACCGGCGCGGCAGGCGCGAGTGGTGCTACCGGCGCCCAGGGTGCGACCGGTGCGCAGGGTGCCTCGGGTGCTCCCGGTATCACAGGCGCCACCGGTGCCAGTGGAGCCGCAGGTGCGACCGGAGCCGCAGGTAGTGCCGGCAAGGCCGGTTCGGCCGGCGCTGAAGGTGCGACCGGTGCCCAGGGTGCAACCGGTGCGGCCGGAGGCAAGGGCGGCGACGGTGCTTCCGGTTCATCCGGGACGGCCGGCACCGGCGGTAGCAACGGCACTCCGGGAACGTCGGACGGCAAGGGCGGCGCAGGCGGCAAGGGCGGCGCCGGCGGCGCCGGTGGCGCAGGCGGCAACGGTGGCTCCGGCGGCAGCTCGGGCACCGGTGGATCCGGTGGCGGCGGCGGTACCGGCGGCGGCGGTGGTGCCGGCGGTGGCGGCGGCGAAGGCGGCGGCGGAGGTGCCGGCGGCAGCGCCGGTGACTCGGACTAGTCCGACAACCGATCGGGTAGGCCCCCCTCCTTCGGGAGGGGGGCCTTCCCCTTTGGCACGTCGTTCAGAGGCAGATGGTCTGATTGCCGAAGCGGATCACGCGATCTTCGCAGTGCCACAACACCGCTCGCGACAGCACGGCGCGTTCCACGTCGGCACCGAGCCGGACCAGGTCGTCGACGCTGTGTCGATGGTCGACCCGAACCACATCCTGCTCGATGATCGGACCCTCATCCAGATCATCGGTGACGTAATGTGCCGTGGCGCCAACAAGTTTGACGCCGCGCTCTTTCGCCCGCCGGTATGGTGATGCGCCGATGAATGCGGGCAGGAACGAGTGGTGAATGTTGATCAGCGGACAGCCGACCTGTTCGATGAAGCTCGGCGTCAGGATCTGCATGTAGCGAGCCAGCACTACGAGGTCGGTGTTGCCCCGCAGAAGGTCGAGTTGACGCCGCTCGGCCTCCTCGCGAATGTCCTTGCGCGCCGGGACATGAATGAACGGCACGCCGAACGGCCGGACCGCGTCGGCAAGGTCGGGGTGATTGGAGACGACCATCACGACGGACATGTCGAGCTCGCCCCGCCGATTTCGCCACAGCAGATCGAGGAGGCAGTGGTCCTCTTTCGAAGCCATGATCGCCACGCGCTTCGGTTTGGCCGCTTCGGTGAGGCGGAAGTCCATGTGAAAGGGTCCAGCCACTTTCTCGACGAACTCGCGCTCCAGTCCGTCGCGGGCTGCGGTCAGCCCGGGCAGGTGAAAGATGGTGCGCTGCATGAAAGTTCCACCGGAGCGCTCTGTCGAATGCTGGTCAAGTGAAATGATGTTGGCACCGGTCTCCGCCAGGAATCTGCTTACCGCGGCGACGAGGCCTGGCCGGTCTTCGCAGCGCAGCAGCAGTCGGCCGATATCGCGAGGTGCATGAATTTCGGTACCGGTGTGTTCGGTCATCGGCTCATCTCTGGCGGATGCACAGCACTTCGTCGAGGGTGGCTGTGCCCAAGTCGGTCTGGGTCCCGTCCCAGCGGTCACAATCGAACATGGCGGGTCCGTTCGCGGCGGTCCCCGTCAAGACGTAGCGGCCGGAAACGCCCCCGTGGCGGGTAGAGCTCTGCGGCGCAACAGAACCCGTCAACTGTTCTGCATCGCCGTAATTGATCCCCACCTGGTAGATGCCCGCCTCCGTGTCGAGGATCGCCGCGAGCCGATCAAAGAAGTCGTCCGAACCGAAGAAATGCCATCCCAGCCCGAGGTTCAACCAGAAGCGGGTGTCGACCGACTCGCGGATCTGGCACAGTTGCACGCCGGGCGGTGCGGGCTGAATATCCACGAAGGGGTACTTCTGCGTGAGTGCTGCGTGGTCCTCGGCCCACATGCCGATGTCGACGATGAGGACGCGTCGCACTCGTGAAAAGTCGGAACAGCTGTACAGCAACGAATTCAGTGTCCGTTCCGTCGCGTCCCGGTCCGGTCCGCCAACGATGGTGATGGTGATGTCGCCGTCTTGACCGACTATTGCCAGATCGCGATGGAATGCGGTGGCCGTCTCGATTACCGCAGGGACGCCAACGTCCCTGTTGGACGCAATGCGCTGCCGATCGTCCTCCGGGATGTCGGCCCGCTGGAGAAGTCGACGGCAGAGGCGAAAAGACTCTTCGAGCTTGCCGATCCACGACGCAGAGACCGCCTGTTCGTCGAGGGCACGCCAGTTGTAGATCTCGGCGTTGACGAACAGGACGTCCTGCTGCGGTAGCGGAATGGCCGCCGCGCGTTCGGCGAACAGATAGCCGAGCTGGTATCGCTGCTGATCGCGGTAACACCGCGCAATCACGTACAAGGCTTCGGCGCGCGTCGGACGGTATTCCCAGGCGCGAAGGTAGGCGTCTTGCACCAGGGGCCACGGTTTGCCGAGGTTCAGCAGGGTGTCTCCGACACGCAGCAGCGAGTAATAGGTCTCTTCGTCGAAGCCGCCCATCTCGGAGCGCCGCGAATACCAGCGGTGGGCGTTCGCGAAATCGCCGTAATCGTAGTAGCTCTGAGCGAGATAGAAGACCGACCGTGGGTCGTCGGGGTTGCGCTCGACTTCGGCGAGCAGGACCTCGGCGTCGCGGGCGTACTTCTGCGGATCGAGGTTTCGGCCGCCGATGCGGCGCGACTCGATGTAGTAGTCACCCTGTAGCCGATGCTCATCGTAGGGCTGGTCGCAGTCCGCGTACTCGTGCAGGACACCGACGTATTTCCACGGCAGTCCGTCGCGAAAGAGCTGGCGCCGCCAGTAGGAGACATCGGGGCCGTAATGGAGCTGGTACACATCAGCGGTGAGGTCGCTGAAATCCGGTGCGCCGACGAGCAAGTCGTCGGCATCCATCACCCAGATGTAGTCCCCGTGGCCCTGGGCAAGGTCGATCGCCTCACTGCGGTTGTGCCCGAAGTTCACCCAGGGCCGTTCGTGCAGCTTTCCCGGGATGCCCAGGCCGGCCATGTGGTCGCGGATTTTGTCCTGCGTGCCGTCGTCCGATCCGGTGTCCACAATCACCCACGAGCTGATGAATGGGGCGACGGAGTCAAGAACCTCGTGCACGACGTGCGCCTCGTTGCGCACGATCATGTTCAGGCAGATCGCGGGCGCGGAGCCGGACATGGGACGCTATCCCGTCTTCTGGTAGACCAGCCAACGCATTTCGACAGGCGACTGCTCGCGCGGGACGTCGAAGATGTCCTGGCCGCTGATCCACTCGGCGTACCAACCGGTCGGCGGCCAGACGCCGACCGGGAGGTTGGCTTTCTCGTACTCGTAGACGGAGTCGTTCGTTTGCAGCCGCAGCGGTAGCCCGGCCGCGCAGACGTCGATCTCTTCGCCCGTGAAGATCCCGGAGTACACCTGCTGCGCGAGCTCACGCGCTGCCTGGGCGAGCTGGTTGACCGCATCGTCGGACATGTAGCCGGGACGGGGCATGAAGACGTTGAACACCAGGGATCCACCGGGATTCAAGCATTCGGCGGCGAGTTCGAACACCGCGCGCAGCTGCTGGACATTCCTGAAGTCGGGCGTGACCTCCGAAAGGATGATCAGCTGGTAGTCCTTCTGCAGGTCGTCGAGTGTGTCGAAGATGTCGCGATCGATGATCTGCATGTTCAGCAGATGCTTGTAGGACTCTTGTCGCAGGATCTCGGCGAACTTTGGCGTCAGCTCGACGGCGTCGACCGGATGTCCGCCGCGTGCCAGCGCAAGCGCGTTGCGGCCTGTGCCTGCACCGATATCGAGGACACGGGCCGTCGTCGGATCGCCTGCCTCGGCGGCCAGCGCCGACACTCTGGCGTCAGGGTGCGTGCCGAACAGCGGAGGTTTGCGGGTGGCGACCCAGTTGTCGTAGGTGTCGGCGAGCGAGGTGGCCTGAGGGAGGATGTGGTAATTCAGCACCGTCCCAATGGGCGCCTCATAGGAAATGACGATATTGGACCGATTCGAGGCAGCGAAAGCGTTGCCCAATTCTTTCGCAAGCAAAGATCTCAAGTGATCGATCTCGGCTGTCGAGAATTTCCGCCCGAGCGCGGCAAAGGTCTTGCTGCACAGCGAAACGTATTCCTCAAGCAGCGCCGGTACCGCCGGCAGAGTGATCTGCCCACTCGAAACGCCTCGCCGCAGCAGTCGACGCGTCATTGCGTCGCGCATGTACGTCGTGTCTATCGACATCAATACACCCCTAAGAATCGCATCCCCGACGGCTGACAATACACAACACATCCATTGCGGAGGAACGTAAGTCGAGGTGTCGATCGGGTCGCCGAAATGTCGCTTTTCGACATTCTCCACACGGGGTGCCGCCTTATGCCTTTACCATCGCGTCGTGACCGATCGCAGAGACGACTCAACGGAAGCGCGCACCGAATCTCGGGTATCGCGCAAAGCGCAGAAGGTCACTATCACCAACTCGAAAACCGGCCCAATTGCGTTGCTGGTAGCGCTGATTGCTGTGGCTCTGGCGGTGTGGGCGCTGGTGAGCACGCCTGAGCCGGTGGGCGTTACCGCCGAGGGCACACCGCTTTCCGGGGATGCCAAGGAGCGTGTCTGCACGGCGGGGCACGTCGTCGCCATGGCCGTACAACTGCAGACCAACGCCAATATCGGACCTGAGCCCGCCGCAGTTGAAGCGGTTGCGGGCAATGCGCGTCTGGCGATGCTGGGTGGTGGTGACTATCTGCTGAGCCAGATCGGCACCGACGCTCCTGCAGATCTCGCCGATGCCGCGCGATCGTTCGGCACCACCCTGCAGCAGCTCGGCATCAACGCCCTCGCCGGTATAGCGAACGACGACAAACTCCAAGCCGGCCGCTATCTGGCAGCAGAGCAGGCTCGCGACAAACTCGCCCAGCTCTGCGGCGGCAGCTAGGCCGTATTACAGTTCTTGTGCGATCGTTCGTTTGATGTAACAGTGGGGACATGCAGGACACGCATGTCGTCACCAATCAGGTTCCACCGCTGGAGAACTTCAACCCGGCGTCGACGCCGGTCCTCGCCGAGGCGCTGATCCGCGAAGGCGGCGAATGGGGTGCCGACGAGGTGTGGACGCTGGGCGCCCTCGGCGGTTCCACCCAGGCGCAGCGCTGGGGTGAACTCGCCGACCGCAACCGGCCGGTGCTGCACACCCACGATCGCTACGGCCACCGCGTCGACGAGGTCGAATTCGACCCCGCCTATCACGAGCTGATGACCGTGGCCGTGGGTCACGGCCTGCACGCGGCGCCGTGGGCCGACGACCGCCCCGGCTCCCACGTGGTCCGGGCGGCCAAGACCTCGGTGTGGACACCGGAGCCCGGCCACGTCTGCCCGATATCGATGACGTACGCCGTCGTGCCCGCGCTGCGCCACAATCCCGAACTGGCCGCGGTCTACGAACCGCTGCTGACCAGCCGGGTCTACGACCCCGAACTGGCTGTGCCGACGACGAAGCCGGGCATCACGGCGGGCATGTCGATGACGGAGAAGCAGGGCGGCTCCGATGTGCGCGCGGGCACGACGCAGGCGACCCCGAATGGCGACGGCACGTACGCGCTGCGCGGCCACAAGTGGTTCACGTCCGCCCCGATGTGCGATGTCTTCCTCGTTCTGGCCCAGGCTGCTGGCGGCTTGAGCTGCTTCTTCCTGCCGCGGATCCTGCCTGACGGCAGCCGAAACCGGATGTTCCTGCAACGTCTGAAAGACAAGCTGGGCAACCACGCCAACGCCTCCAGTGAGGTCGAGTACGACGGCGCGACGGCGTGGCTGGTGGGGGAGGAGGGCCGCGGGGTCGCGACGATCATCGAGATGGTCAACCTGACGCGGCTGGACTGCACGCTGGGCAGCGCGACGAGCATGCGCAACGGGCTGATGCGGGCCACCCACCACGCGCAGCACCGCATGGCGTTCGGGTCCTACCTGATCGACCAGCCGCTGATGCGCAACGTGCTCGCCGACCTCGCCGTCGAGGCTGAGGCCGCCACGATGCTGGCGATGCGGATGGCCGGAGCCACCGACCGCGCAGTCAGGGGTGACGAGCGCGAAACACTGCTGCGCAGAATCGGTTTGGCGGCGGCCAAGTACTGGGTGTGCAAACGGGCGACCCCGCACGCCGCCGAGGCGATGGAGTGCCTGGGCGGCAACGGTTACGTCGAGGACTCCGGCATGCCGCGCCTGTACCGGGAGGCGCCGCTGATGGGCATCTGGGAAGGATCGGGCAACGTCAGCGCACTGGATACGTTGCGCGCCATGGCAACCCGGCCCGAGTGCATCGACGTGCTCTTCGACGAGCTTGCCGGGACACAGGGGCACGACCCCCGTCTGGACTCCCGGGTCGAACACCTCAAGCACCAACTCGCCGCCCTCGAGTCGGTCCAGTACCGCGCCCGCCAGGTAGCCGAGGACATCGCGCTGGCTCTGCAGGGTTCGCTGCTCGTGCGCCACGGCAACCCCGCGGTCGCCGAAGCGTTCCTGACCAGCAGGCTCGGCGGGCAGTGGGGTGGTGCCTTCGGCACGTTGCCGACGGGCCTGGACCTGGCGCCGATCATCGAGCGCGCGCTGGTCAAATCGTGACGCACGCAATCAGGCCCGTCGACTTCGACAACCTGAAGACGATGACCTACGAGGTCACCGACCGCGTCGCCCGTATCACGTTCAACCGGCCGGACAAGGGAAACGCGATCATCGCCGACACTCCACTGGAACTCTCGGCGCTCGTCGAGCGTGCCGACCTGGACCCGGATGTGCACGTGATCCTGGTTTCGGGCCGCGGCCAGGGGTTCTGCGCGGGCTTCGACCTGTCGGCGTATGCCGAGGGGGCGTCGTCGGCAGGTGGCGGAAACCCCTACAAGGGCACGGTGCTGTCCGGGAAGACGCAGGCGATCAACCATCTGCCCGACCAGCCGTGGGACCCGATGGTCGACTACCAGATGATGAGCCGCTTCGTCCGCGGCTTCTCCAGCCTGATGCGCTGTGACAAGCCGACGGTGGTCAAGATCCATGGCTATTGCGTGGCCGGAGGTACCGACATCGCGTTGCACGCCGACCAGGTGATCGCTGCGGCGGACGCCAAGATCGGCTACCCGCCCACGCGCGTGTGGGGTGTTCCGGCCGCCGGCCTGTGGGCGCATCGGCTCGGTGATCAGCGTGCGAAACGTCTTCTGCTGACCGGAGATACGATCACCGGCGCGCAGGCAGCCGAGTGGGGTCTCGCGGTCGAGGCGCCGGATCCTGCCGACCTGGATGACCGCACCGAGCGTCTCGTCGAGCGCATCGCCGCGGTCCCCGTCAACCAGCTCATCATGGTCAAGCTCGCGATGAACAGCGCGCTCTACAGCCAGGGGGTCGCCAACAGCGCGATGATCTCCACGGTGTTCGACGGAATCGCCCGGCACACTCCTGAGGGGCACGACTTCGTCGCGCAGGCCCGCGAACACGGCTTCCGTGATGCGGTGCGCCGGCGCGACGAGCCCTTCGGCGATCACGGGCGCTCGACCTCCGGGGTGTGACCGTGCAGCGGATGACGGCGCGTTCTGTCGTGCTGAGCGTGCTGCTGGGCGCGCACCCGGCCTGGGCGACTGCTGCCGAATTGATCCGTCTCACCAGTGATTTCGAGATCAGAGAGTCGACGGTGCGGGTGGCGCTGACGCGGATGGTCAGTGCCGGCGACCTGGTGCGTTCCGAGGACGGTTACCGGCTCTCGGATCGACTGCTGGCCCGCCAGCGCAGGCAGGACGGTGCCATCACTCCGACGAGTCACGCATGGGACGGCAGCTGGGTGGCGCTCGTGATCACGAGCACGGGCAACGATGCCAAGACCCGCGCCAATCTGCG
Source organism: Mycobacterium sp. 236(2023) (assembly GCF_029623955.1). Taxonomy (GTDB): domain Bacteria; phylum Actinomycetota; class Actinomycetes; order Mycobacteriales; family Mycobacteriaceae; genus Mycobacterium. The sequence continues at coordinate 477,386 of NZ_JARSBP010000002.1, forward strand.
AAACACCCTGCAGGACAAACGCTTTGCCGAACTTCGCGAAGGCGTCTGGATGCGTCCGGACAACGTGGCGCTGGATCTCGGCGAGGACGTCCGGAACCGGGTGCGCGTCCTGGCGGCGCGTGACGGTGATTCGGCCGAACTCGCCGCGCAGCTGTGGGATCTGTCCGACTGGTCGGACACCGGTGCTCGCCTGCTGACCGAGATGGCCGGAGCCGGAGATGTTCCCGGCCGGTTCACCGTCGCGGCGGCCATCGTGCGCCATCTGCTGACCGATCCGGTGTTGCCCGACGAGCTGCTGCCTGCCGGCTGGCCGGGAGCGCAGTTGCGCAGCGCCTATCAGAATTTCGCCGCCGAACTCGTCGCGCGACGCGACGGTGCAGAACTGATGGAGGCCCGATGAGTGTCAAGGTTGAGAAGAACGGTCCCGTCACCACGGTCATCATGGACCGGCCGCAGGCGCGCAACGCGGTCGACGGGCCGACAGCCATGGAGCTGCACGCCGCGTTCGACGAGTTCGACAAGGACGAGTCCGCGGCCGTCGCCGTCCTGTGGGGTGACAACGGAACCTTTTGCGCCGGAGCGGATCTGAAGGCGATGGGCACCGCGGACTCCAACCCTGTGCACCGCACCGGTCCGGGCCCGATGGGGCCGAGTCGCATGGTGCTGTCCAAACCCGTCATCGCGGCGATCAGTGGTTTCGCTGTCGCGGGCGGTCTGGAATTGGCGTTGTGGTGCGACATGCGCGTCGTCGAAGAGGATGCCGTGATGGGCGTCTTCTGCCGGCGCTGGGGCGTCCCGCTGATCGACGGCGGCACTGTTCGGTTGCCCCGTCTGATCGGTCACAGCCGCGCGATGGATCTGATCCTGACCGGACGCGCCGTGCACGCCGAGGAGGCGCTGGCGATCGGGCTGGCCAACCGCGTGGTGCCGACGGGGCAGGCCCGCGCGAAAGCCGAGGAGCTCGCCGCAGAACTGGCTGCTCTGCCTCAGCAGTGTCTTCGTTCGGATCGCATGTCGGTGCTCACTCAATGGGGCATGACGGAGGCCGAGGCGATGGACGTCGAGTTCGGAAGCCTGTCGCGCGTCGCCGTGGAGTCGCTGGCGGGTGCTGCCCGGTTCGCCAAGGGGGCGGGCAGGCACGGCAGCAAAGCCTGACAGCTAGCCCTTGGTGACGCTGTTGTTGCTGCCGGTGTCGTTGATCGTGGGTTCGCCGTCGCGGTAGGTGACGGTGTTGTTGATGCCGACGACCGACAACTCGCCGTCGACCCTGTCGAACGTGATCTTGTTGTCGGCGCCGCCGATGTTGGCGCCCGCGCATGTCCCCGTGACGGTCAGGGTGTTGTTGGACCCTCCGACGTTGAGCGATTTGCCGTCGGCGCAGTCGATCTCGGTGGTTGTGCCGAAGGATCCGTAGTTGATCGTGTTGCCGATCTCGACCTGCGCGCCGGAGGTGCCTGCCGTCACGGTCGGGTTGTCGGAGCCGCCGGACCCGCACCCCGCCAGAACAAAGGAGAGAGCAACGACGGGGAAGACGCCCAGACGAACCAGCATGTCTAGGCGGGTACCCGATCGATGCGGTTTGTCATCCCCAGTTCACGTCCGCGGTCCCAGACGAAGGGGGAGCCGGTCTTGTAGAAGACGGTCTGGTCGAAGCCGTACACGGTGATGTCGTTGACGACGTTGTCGGCGACGATCACGTTGGAGGACCCCTGCACCGTCACCGCGTAGCAGTTGCCGAGGGCGAAGATCTGGTTGCCGGTGCCCATGACGAACAGCGTCGAATCATTGCAATTCAAAGTCCGGACGATGCCCTGCCCGGTGATGTGGGTGTCGCCGTTCTCGGCGTGTGCCACGGGGGACACCGACGTCAGCGCGGCCGACACCGCGAGCGCACCCACAGCCAGCATTCGTCCAACAGCCGTTGCAGTCACCCCCGCAGCCTACGACGTCGTTCGCTCACGCTGTCGTGGATCACGGAGACGAGTAGCGTGAGCGGCGATGCGTCAACGTGTGGTGCAGGTTTTCATGCGGAAAGTCATGGTGGCGGTCACAGCGACAGCGACCCTGGTGGGCTGCTCGCAGACGGTGACGGGAACGGCGCAGAGGTCCGACCCCGGTGTCCCCGATCCCGGCCGTAGCTACGGCTACCAGAACGAGCGATGTGGTCTGCTCGACAACACCACCGTGCAATCCACGTTGGGCGCCGACGATGTCACGCGGCCCTACAGCGGCGCGGTCTGCCAGTACATCCTGATGCGCGGCAAGCGCGATGAGACCACCACCGTCGACGTGATCTTCTCCTGGTTCGACGCCGGAAGTCTGGCGCGGGAGCGCGGTGTCGCCACGGCCCGGGGCGCGGCGGTCACCGACGTCGTCGTGGAGCGGCACAAGGCGTTCCTGGCGCGTCGCGACACGACGGGGGCGGCCTGCTCGGCGACCGCCGCGGCGGGAAGCGGAGTGCTGAGCTGGTGGGTGCAGTACCGCGGGCAATCCTCCGGGGACCCCTGTCTCGACGCCGAGAAGCTGCTGTCGGCGACGCTGCGCTCGGACCTGTGACATGCGTGCACGAACTGCCGGCCGCATCTGTGCGGCGCTGACTCTGGGTGTCCTGCTGGCCGGATGCGGCGCACCGGACCAGGCCGACGAAACCGCCGAGGGCCCGGCGCAGCAGTCCGGGGAGGGCTTCCAGAGCGTCGACTGCAACGGCGTCACCGATGGCGACGTCGCCGCGGCCGCCGGATCTGATCTCTACCTGCCTGCCGTGGTCAGCGATGCCGGGTGTTTCTGGCAGGAGAACAGCATGATCGACAACTTCGGTGCCGGGATGGGCATCTCGACGTGGTGGTACCGCGGCAGCGACATGGACACCGAGCGGGAACTCGAAGAGCTCGCCGGCCGCACGCTGACGGAGTTGTCCATCGACGACAACAAGGGATTCAAGGCCTACGACGACACCGCGTGCAGCATCTATGTGGCCAAGGGTGGCGATGTGATCACGTGGTCGATCCAGACGATGAATTCACAAACCATGCCTGATCTGTGTTCGATCATCGAACAGCTGGCGCAGCTGAGCCAACAGCGCGTGAACTAGAGTGCTCGCTGACCCGGCAGCCCTGGGTTGACTGACGATCCGAGGGGGATGGCGACATGGCAGCTCGGCCGCCGCGTTCGGCGAAGCTGAGCCGTGATTCCATCGTCAACGCCGCGCTGACGTTCCTGGACCGGGAAGGCTGGGACGCGCTGACGATCAACGCGCTGGCCAATCAGCTCGGCACCAAGGGGCCGTCGCTGTACAACCACGTGCACAGCCTCGACGATCTGCGCCGCACGGTGCGGATGCGCGTCGTCGGCGACATCATCGACATGCTGAACACGGTCGGCCAGGGCCGCAACCCCGACGACGCGGTCGTCGTGATGGCCAGCGCCTACCGCAGTTATGCCCATCACCATCCCGGCCGGTACTCCGCGTTCACCCGGATGCCGCTCGGCGGGGGTGATGACCCGGAGTTCACCGAGGTCACCCGCGCGGCGGCCGCGCCGGTCATCGCAGTGCTGGCGTCCTACGGCCTCGACGACGAGGCAGGTTTCTTCGCCGCGCTCGAGTTCTGGTCGGCGATGCACGGCTTCGTGCTGCTGGAGATGACCGGAGTGATGAGCGGAATCGACACCGATGCCGTGTTCACCGACATGGTCATGCGGCTCGCATCGGGTATGCAGTCCCGATAGCGCAGGTCAGCGGGTTTTGTCGAGGTATGTAGCCCTGGTATTGTGGACGTTCGTGCCTGGCAGATAGGGCGCTTGTGTCCTTTGCGGGCATCAGCATGCCTGCACGCCGGGCTAATGCGCACGTCCCGCCTCGTGGGGTGCCTTGGAAATTATCCGAGAATCCACGGTGGCCGCATGCGACACGCCCGGCCGCGGGGGAACCAGCGCGGGCATAGCAGCAGTACAGAGAACTTAAGACGTAGCTAGACGAAGCAACACAGAAAGCCGGTACATGCCAACCATCAACCAGCTGGTCCGTAAGGGTCGCCGCGACAAGATCGCCAAGGTGAAGACCGCGGCCCTCAAGGGCAGCCCGCAGCGCCGTGGCGTGTGCACTCGCGTGTACACGACGACCCCGAAGAAGCCGAACTCGGCGCTTCGTAAGGTCGCGCGCGTGCGCCTGACCAGCGCGGTCGAGGTCACCGCCTACATCCCGGGTGAAGGCCACAACCTGCAGGAGCACTCGATGGTGCTCGTTCGCGGTGGTCGTGTGAAGGACCTCCCCGGTGTGCGCTACAAGATCATCCGCGGCTCGCTCGACACCCAGGGCGTCAAGAACCGCAAGCAAGCCCGCAGCCGTTACGGCGCCAAGAAGGAGAAGAGCTGATGCCGCGCAAGGGCCCCGCACCCAAGCGTCCGCTGGTCAACGATCCGGTCTACGGATCCCAGCTGGTCACCCAGCTGGTCAACAAGGTCCTGCTGGACGGGAAGAAATCGCTGGCCGAACGCATTGTTTATGGTGCGCTCGAGCAGGCCCGCGACAAGACCGGCACCGATCCGGTCGTGACGCTTAAGCGGGCCATGGACAACGTCAAGCCTTCGCTTGAGGTCCGTAGCCGCCGCGTCGGTGGCGCCACCTACCAGGTGCCCGTCGAGGTCCGCCCCGACCGGTCCACCACGCTGGCGCTGCGCTGGCTGGTCAGCTTCTCCAAGGCCCGCCGCGAGAAGACGATGATCGAGCGCCTCGCGAACGAGATCCTCGACGCGAGCAATGGCCTGGGTGCCGCCGTCAAGCGACGCGAGGACACCCACAAGATGGCCGAGGCGAACCGCGCCTTCGCGCACTACCGCTGGTGATTCGACACCTGCGGTAAAGGCGCCGCAGGTGTGCAAGACGACAGCAACCGAGCAAGCGAAAGAGTGGGAACTTAGCCGTGGCACAGGACGTGCTGACCGACCTCACGAAGGTCCGCAACATCGGCATCATGGCGCACATCGATGCCGGCAAGACGACGACAACCGAGCGCATCCTCTTCTACACCGGTATCAGCTACAAGATCGGTGAGGTGCACGACGGCGCCGCGACGATGGACTGGATGGAGCAGGAGCAGGAGCGGGGTATCACGATCACCTCGGCTGCGACCACCTGCTTCTGGAACGACAACCAGATCAACATCATCGACACCCCCGGCCACGTCGACTTCACCGTCGAGGTGGAGCGTTCGCTGCGCGTGCTCGACGGCGCGGTCGCGGTGTTCGACGGTAAAGAGGGCGTCGAGCCGCAGTCCGAGCAGGTCTGGCGTCAGGCCGACAAGTACGACGTGCCGCGCATCTGCTTCGTCAACAAGATGGACAAGCTGGGCGCCGACTTCTACTTCTCGGTGCAGACGATGAAGGACCGCCTGGGTGCCAACGTCGTCCCGATCCAGCTGCCGATCGGCTCCGAAGGTGACTTCGAGGGCGTCGTCGACCTGGTCGAGATGAAGGCCAAGGTGTGGCGTGGCGAGACCAAGCTCGGCGAGAAGTACGACGTCGTCGACATCCCGGCCGATCTGCAGGAGAAGGCCGAGGAGTACCGCACCGCGATGATCGAGGCCGTCGCCGAAACCGACGACGACCTGATGGAGAAGTACCTCGGCGGCGAAGAGCTCACGATCGAGGAGATCAAGCGCGGTCTGCGCAAGCTGACCGTGACCAGCTCCGGCTACCCCGTGCTGTGTGGTTCGGCGTTCAAGAACAAGGGCGTGCAGCCCATGCTCGACGCCGTCATCGACTACCTGCCGACCCCGCTGGACGTCCCCGCAGCCGAAGGCCATGCTCCCGGCAAGGAAGACGAGATCATCTCTCGTAAGCCGTCCGCCGACGAGCCGTTCTCCGGCCTGGCGTTCAAGGTCGCGACGCACCCGTTCTTCGGCAAGCTGACCTACGTCCGCGTGTACTCGGGCAAGGTCGATTCGGGTTCTCAGGTCGTCAACTCGACCAAGGGCAAGAAGGAGCGGCTGGGCAAGCTGTTCCAGATGCACTCCAACAAAGAGAACCCGGTCGAGACGGCGTCCGCCGGCCACATCTACGCCGTGATCGGCCTCAAGGACACCACCACCGGTGACACGCTGAGCGACCCGAACGAGCAGATCGTTCTGGAGTCGATGACGTTCCCGGATCCGGTCATCGAGGTGGCCATCGAGCCGAAGACCAAGAGCGACCAGGAGAAGCTGGGAACGGCCATCCAGAAGCTCGCCGAAGAGGATCCGACGTTCAAGGTGCACCTGGACCAGGAGACCGGCCAGACCGTCATCGGCGGTATGGGCGAGCTTCACCTGGACATCCTGGTGGACCGCATGCGTCGCGAGTTCAAGGTCGAGGCCAACGTCGGCAAGCCGCAGGTGGCCTACAAGGAGACCATCAAGCGCGCGGTCGAGAAGGTCGAGTTCACCCACAAGAAGCAGACGGGTGGCTCGGGTCAGTTCGCGAAGGTTCTCGTCAGCATCGAGCCGTTCACCGGCGAAGACGGTGCCACCTACGAGTTCGAGAGCAAGGTCACCGGCGGTCGTATCCCGCGCGAGTACATCCCGTCGGTGGATGCCGGTGCGCAGGACGCCATGCAGTACGGCGTGCTGGCCGGCTACCCGTTGGTCAACGTCAAGCTGACGCTGCTCGACGGTGCGTACCACGAGGTCGACTCGTCTGAGATGGCCTTCAAGGTTGCCGGATCCCAGGTCATGAAGAAGGCTGCCGCGCAGGCGCAGCCGGTCATCCTGGAACCGGTGATGGCCGTCGAGGTCACCACACCCGAGGACTACATGGGTGAAGTGATCGGCGACCTGAATTCTCGCCGTGGTCAGATCCAGGCCATGGAGGAGCGCAGCGGTGCCCGCGTCGTCAAGGCGCACGTGCCGCTGTCGGAGATGTTCGGCTACGTCGGAGACCTGCGGTCGAAGACCCAGGGCCGGGCGAACTACTCCATGGTGTTCGACTCGTACGCCGAAGTTCCGGCGGCCGTGTCGAAGGAGATCATCGCGAAGGCCACCGGACAGTAACCGGTAGCCTCTCGCGAGGACCGCACAACTGAACACATCAACTGCTTTGTAAGAGCACCAACAAGTCCAGGAGGACACAGAAGTGGCGAAGGCGAAGTTCGAGCGGACGAAGCCGCACGTCAACATCGGGACCATCGGTCACGTTGACCACGGCAAGACCACTCTCACTGCAGCAATCACCAAGGTTCTGCACGACCAGTACCCCGATTTGAACGAGTCGCGCGCATTCGACCAGATCGACAATGCGCCCGAGGAGCGTCAGCGCGGTATCACGATCAACATCTCCCACGTGGAGTACCAGACCGAGAAGCGTCACTACGCGCACGTCGACGCCCCCGGTCACGCTGACTACATCAAGAACATGATCACCGGTGCCGCCCAGATGGACGGCGCAATCCTCGTGGTCGCCGCCACGGACGGCCCGATGCCGCAGACCCGCGAGCACGTGCTGCTCGCCCGCCAGGTCGGCGTGCCCTACATCCTGGTCGCGCTGAACAAGGCCGACATGGTCGACGACGAGGAGCTCATCGAGCTCGTCGAGATGGAGGTCCGCGAACTGCTGGCCGCCCAGGACTTCGACGAGGACGCCCCGGTCGTCAAGGTTTCGGCCCTGAAGGCGCTTGAGGGTGACGAGAAGTGGGTCAAGTCGGTTCAGGAGCTCATGGCTGCTGTCGACGAGTCGATCCCGGATCCGGTCCGCGAGACCGACAAGCCGTTCCTGATGCCCGTCGAGGACGTCTTCACGATCACCGGCCGCGGCACCGTGGTCACCGGTCGCGTCGAGCGTGGCGTGATCAACGTGAACGAGGAAGTCGAGATCGTCGGCATCCGCCCGACCGTCACCAAGACGACCGTCACCGGTGTCGAGATGTTCCGCAAGCTGCTCGATCAGGGCCAGGCGGGCGACAACGTCGGTCTGCTGGTTCGTGGCATCAAGCGCGAGGACGTCGAGCGTGGCCAGGTTGTGGTCAAGCCCGGCACCACGACGCCGCACACCGAGTTCGACGGCAGCGTCTACATCCTGTCGAAGGACGAGGGTGGCCGCCACACGCCGTTCTTCAACAACTACCGCCCGCAGTTCTACTTCCGTACGACGGACGTGACCGGCGTGGTGACCCTTCCCGAGGGCACCGAGATGGTGATGCCCGGTGACAACACCGACATCTCCGTCAAGCTGATCCAGCCCGTCGCCATGGACGAGGGCCTGCGCTTCGCGATCCGCGAGGGTGGCCGTACGGTCGGCGCCGGCCGCGTGACCAAGATCCACAAGTGATCTAGTCTCAGCCAACGATTGGTGGCGCTCACCCGAAAGGGTGGGCGCCACTGTCGTTTTCGCGGTATCCGGCTTGCACCGCGAGCGCGCGTGTCTGCACGCTGACGCGCCGCGAAATCTGGCATTTGGCGCACGCTCGCCGGCTGCAATAGGTAGCCCCCCAAAGCAACGGCCGCCTTGATAGCGTGACCGACGCGATGTCGAACGTAGATGAAACAGAACCGATCTCGGTGCCTGAGCGCAGACGCCGGGTCGATCCCTGGAAGATCATCGCCTGCGTGTCGACGGCCGTCTCCGTGGCGACGATCGCCACGCTGGTGTGGACCGTCGACAAGGTCTCCGACGACCCGACGCCTGCCGAACGCACGAGCGTGGCCGCCGGAGTGACCCCCGCAGCCGCACCACCACCGCCACCCCCGCAGCCGGCGGCGCCCGCACCGATCACCATGACGGCGGCTCCATCGGAACCGGTTGCGCCGAGGTCGAATTCGATCAACTGGGACCGTCCGCTCAATCAGTACTTCCCGATGGCGGCCACCGCGCCGGCCCGCAACCCCGATGGCGCGCCTCCGCCGCCGCAAGGGGGGATGCCGGTGTGGCCGTTCGCGGGCCCCGCCGCGCTGCCTCCGATCAACCTGACCCCGAACGTCATGGTGAATCCCGGGTTCAGCATCGACGCGATCATCGGCGCGGTGACGGGCACTGCCGGCTGGGTCGGCGGCGGCACCCTGAACCTGATCGGTGACGCGATCGTCGCGTCGGCCATGAACAACCAGCGGCCGACAGACCCCCTCGCGGCGCTCACCCGGATCCCGCCTCCGCAATTGCCCCGCGAGCTGGACATCACCAGGATCCCGCCGCCGCAGTGGCCACGCGAACTGGACGTCACGAAGATCCCGCCGCCGCAGTGGCCGCGTGAGCTGGACATTACGAAGATTCCGCCACCGCGGCCGCCTCTGATCCACTGGGACAGGATCATCCCCCACTTCTGACCTGTAACACCCGCTCCGGGCGAGCCGATGTATGTGGCGACGGCTGTCGAGGGGTCGGCCGGGGTGAGTTATGAGGTTCACGTAGTGAGAAGCATTTTCAGTGGTATCGCCGCCTTCGCAGGCTCTGTCCTGGTGGGCGGCGCTGCCATGCTCGGTCTGTCCGCCGGAACGGCATCTGCACAGCCTGCATGCCCGGATGTTCACTGGATCGGCGCGGCCGGTTCGGGTGAGCGCGCCGGGGATCTGACCGCTGACGGCGGCATGGGCCGCGTCATGTACAAGTCCTACCGCGACTTCGCCGCTTACGTACAGCAGAGCGGCCGCACGATCACGGCGGAGGCCGTCAACTACCCGGCCACCGCCGTCCCCGAGGATGGCGGTGCGCTCGACTGGCTCGGCTTCATGGGTAGCGTCGACACCGGTGCCACCGCGCTCGGTGAGCAGTATCAGGCTTTCGTGGCGCAGTGCCCGACCTCGCAGGTCGTCCTCGCCGGCTACTCCCAGGGCGCGATGGTGGTGCACCGCAATCTGCATGCCCTCGATGTGAGCCCCAACCTCGCGGCCGCACTGCTGGTCGCCGACGGCGATCGCCTGCCCGAGGACCCGACCATCAACATCGGTTCCGTGGTCTCGGTGCCCGGGGCGGGCAAGGGCGTCGCGCAGGACTGGCCGATTCTCGCGCACGCTCCCGCACCGCTGCCGGTGACGATGGGTGCCCGCACGATCAGCGTCTGCAATATCGGTGATGCGGTGTGCGACTACGACCCTGACGCCGAGGACGAGATGAATCCGGCCGCGGTGGCCATCCACACCAGCTATGCACGCAGCACAGCCGCGATGGACTCATGGACCGCCCCGCTGTATCAGCTCGTTGCGCAGCGCCCGGCCTTGCTGCCGAATCCCGTCGCGCTTCCGGTGCAGGTAACAGCGGGTTCCTGACCCCGTTTGGCGCTAATCTGTCGCGGTGTCCACGTTCTGGCGCTATGTCAAGATCCAGCTGTTCGCGTTGTTGTGCGGCATCGTCGGCCCGATTTTCCTGGTCATCTATTTCGCGACCGGTGCCGACCCGATGCTGGAATGGATGTTGTGGACGGGTCTGCTGATCACTGTCGTCGACGTCCTCATCGCTGTGGCGATCACCGGTTTCGGGGCCAGGTCGGCCGCCAAGACCAAAGCTCTGGAGGCCACCGGGGTGCTGGCGCTGGCCCAGGTCGTCGGCATCCACGAGACGAACACCCGCATCAACGACCAGCCTCTGGTGAAGATCGACCTTCAGGTGTCCGGGCCGGGGATCACGCCGTTCTCGACGCAGGATCAGGTGGTGGCGTCGGTGGGCAGGCTGCCGATGATCACGAACCGCAAGCTTGTCGCGCTGGTCGACCCGGCGACCAACGATTACCAGATCGATTGGGAGCGCAGCGCTTTGGTCGGCGGTCTGATGCCCGCGACGTTCAGCGTCGCGGAGGACAACAGGACCTACGACCTGACGGGGCAGACGGAGCCGCTGATGGAGATCCTGCAGGTGCTCAAGTCCAACGGCATCAGCATGAACAACATGATCGACCTTCGTTCCAACCCGACCGCCCGAGCACAGGTGCAGTCCATCGTCCGCCGTGCCGCGGCGCAGCAGGCCGTGCCGCCTCCGGTGCCGGCCGCCGCTTCCTACAGCGCGCCGCCCGCCGAAGCGACCACCGCGCAACGCCTTCAGGAGCTCGAGACGTTGCGGGCAACCGGGTCGATCACCGACGCCGAGTACACCGCCAAGCGCCAGCAGATCATCGCCGACATCTGATTCCCGGACTCTAGAACGCGTTCTAGTTCTGCTGTTAGCCTGATGCCCATGTCATCAGGTGCACCACTCGAAGGCCGCGTCGCTCTGATCACCGGGGCGGCACGAGGTCAGGGCCGGTCCCACGCGGTCCGCCTCGCCAACGACGGCGCCGACATCATCGCCATCGACGTCTGCAAGCCGGTCTCCGAGGCGGTCACGTATCCGATGCCCACGTCGGAGGACCTGGCCGAGACCGTGCGTCTCGTCGAGGCCACCGGCCGCAAGGCCCTTGCCCGCGAGGTGGACATCCGCGATCTCGCCGCGCAGCAGCAGCTCGTCGCCGACGGTGTGGAGCAGTTCGGCCGGCTCGACATCGTCGTCGCCAACGCGGGGATCCTGAGCTGGGGCCGCATCTGGGAGATGTCCGAGGAGCAGTGGGACAGCGTCATCGACGTCAACCTCAACGGCACGTGGCGCACGATCAAGGCCGTCCTGCCCGCGATGATCGAGGCGGGCAATGGCGGCTCCATCGTCATCGTCAGCTCGTCGGCGGGGACAAAGGCCACCCCGGGCAATGCGCATTACGCCGCATCGAAGCACGGTCTGGTGGCGCTCACCAACGCGCTGGCGATCGAGGCGGGGGAGTTCGGGATCCGGGTCAACTCGATCCACCCGTACTCGATCGACACCCCGATGGTGGAACCCGAAGAGATGATGAAGATCTTCGGCAAGTACCCGGCGTTCCTGCACAGCTTCTCGCCGATGCCGTACAAACCCGTTGCGCACGACGGCAAGCCGGGCCTGCAGGAATTCATGACGCCCGACGAGGTCTCCGACGTGGTGGCGTGGCTGGCCAGTGACGGGTCGGCCACGATCTCCGGGTCCCAGATCGCCGTGGACCGCGGCACCGCCAAGTACTAGGCCGCAGTTTCAGGCCGCAGAGGCCAGCCGCGCCAGGATCGTCGCGGTGGGTTTCGCGGTGGCGTGCCGGTATCCCGTTCCGGCCCATAGGTGTACGAGTCCCGGCTCGCCGGCGGCCGCCGCAGCTTTGCGCAGCGGGCTGGTCAGATAGTGGACGGCCGGGTACCCCAAAGGTGCCGAAGGCTCGTACTTTTCGATGAATCCGTTGAGGATCCCGCGCGCGGGACGTCCGGTGAAGGCCCGCGTGAGCACCGTCGGTGGCGCAGAGGGATCCGTCAACGCAAGCTTGTGGGTGGCCGACGCGCCGCTCTCGTCGGCGCGCAACAATGCGGTGCCGACCACCGCGGCTTCGGCTCCCGCCCCGAGCACCGCGCGCACGTCCTGCGGGGTCGACAGGCCGCCCGCGGCGAGGAGGGGCAGCGCCACTGCGGCGCGCACCCGACGGACCAGTTCGTCGACGGGAACGGCCTCGGGCAGCCGTTCGGGGGTCAGGGTGCCTGAGTGTCCGCCGGCGATACTGGCCTGGACCGCGAGCGCGTCCACCCCGATCGCCGCCGCCAGTGCGGCCTCTTCGGGCGATGTCACGGTCTGGATGACGACGGTTCCGGCCTTCTGCAAGGCCTGGACGGTCTGCAGTTCCGGCAGCCCGAAGGTGAAGCTGACGACGGGCACCGGAGCGCTCAGCAGAAGGTCGATCTTGGCGTCGAAGGCGTCGTCGTCCTCGATCGGTTCGGCGGGCAGGGTGAGACCGAATCGGTCCGCTTCGCGCTGGATCTCGGCGGCATACCGGTGATAGTCCGGCTGCGAGATCGGCACGGGATTCGGCGCGAACACGTTGACGCCGAACGGAATCGACGCCTCGCGCACGGTGGCGATCTCGGCGGCCAGGGCCTCGGCGCTCTTGTACCCGGCGCCGAGTTGCCCCAGCGACCCGGCGCGGGCGGCGGCGATCACCATCGCGGGCGTCGTCGCTCCACCGGCCATCGGTGCGGGGAGCACGGGCAGTTCGAGACCCAGATTCTGTAGTGCGCTCACCCCTGAGACAGTACCTCGGCGAATCGATCGACGGCCCAGTCGATTTCGTCGGCGGTGATCACCAGCGGCGGTGCGAACCGCAGCGTCGATCCGTGCGTGTCCTTGACGAGCACGCCCCGCTCGGCGAGCCGGACGCTGATCTGCTTGCCCGTCCCCAAGGCCGGGTCGATGTCGACGCCGGCCCACAGTCCTTTGCCGCGGACAGCTGTGACCCCACGCCCGATCATTCCCCGCAATCGGGAGTGCAGATGCATTCCGAGTTCCGTTGAGCGCTGCTGGAATTCGTCACGCCCCAGCATCGCGACGACCGTGGCGCCGATCGCCGCGGCAAGCGGGTTGCCGCCGAAGGTCGAGCCGTGCTCGCCGGGATGCAGCACGCCGAGGACGTCGCGGTCCGCGACCACCGCGGACAGCGGCATGACACCGCCGCCGAGTGCTTTGCCCAGCAGGTAGATGTCAGGGACCACGTCCCAGTGGTCGCATGCGAACGTCCGTCCGGTCCGTGCGAGGCCCGATTGGATCTCGTCGGCGATCATCAGCACGTCGCGCTTGGTGCACAGGGCGCGCACGCGCGGCAGGTAGTCGTCGGGCGGCACGATGATTCCGGCCTCACCCTGAATCGGCTCGATCAGGACGGCGACGGTCTCGTCATCGATGGCGCGCGCGAGAGCGTCGGCGTCTCCGAAGGGGACGGACCGGAATCCCGGGGTGTAGGGCCCGAAGCCCCGGCGAGCCGTCTCGTCGTCGGAGAAGCTGATGATCGTTGTGGTGCGTCCGTGGAAGTTGTTCTGCGCCACAATGATATTCGAGTTGGTAATGCCCTTGACGTCCGCGCCCCATTTTCGCGCGACCTTGATGCCGCTCTCGACAGCCTCGGCGCCGCTGTTCATCGGCAGCACCATGTCCTTGCCGCACAGTCCGGCCAGCGCTTCGCAGAACGGGGCGAGGCGGTCGGAGTGGAACGCCCGGCTCACCAACGTCACCGCGTCGAGCTGCGCGTGCGCAGCGGCGATGATCTCGGGGTTGCGGTGGCCGAAGTTGACGGCCGAGTACGCGGCCAGGCAGTCGAGATACCGGCGACCTTCGACGTCGGTGATCCAGGCGCCGTCGGCAGTGGCGGCGACGACAGGCAGCGGCGAGTAGTTGTGCGCGACGTGGCGCGCATCGAGCTCGATCATCGCCTCGGTTCTTGACGTCATGATTGTCACGAATGTACCTCCAGCGTGCAGCATTTCACCGATCCGCCGCCCTTGAGCAGCTCGGACAGATCGACCCCGACGGGCGCGAATCCGGCGTTGCGCAGCTGGTCGGCGAATCCGGTGGCAGCCGCGGGCAGCACCACGTTGAGACCGTCGGACACCACGTTGAGGCCGAGCACGTAGGCGTCGGCGCTGGCGACCTCGATGGCCGTCGGGAACATCCGGGCCAACGTGACGCGGGATTCCGGAGCGAACGCCGGTGGGTAATAGGCGATAGTGGCGTCATCGAGGACGGCCAGGGCGGTGTCGAGGTGATAGAAGCGGGGGTCGACGAGCTCCAGGCTGACGATCGGCATCCCGACGTGTGCGGCGACCTCGTCGTGCGCGCGGCGGTCGGTGCGGAAGCCGTAGCCCGCGAGGATGACGGAGCCGACGGTGAGGAAATCGCCCTGACCCTCGTTGACGTGCCGGGTCTCGAACGGCTCGTAGCCGCTGCGGGCCATCCACTCGGCGTAGGCGACGGCCTCGCCGGCGCGCTCGGCGTGTGCGAATCGCGCGACGACGGCCTTGCCGTTGACGATGGTCCCGCCGTTGGCGGCGTAGACCATGTCGGGAAGTCCGGCCATCGGTTCGATGAGCTCGACGCTGTGGCCGAGGTCGAGGTAGGTCCCGCGCAGCGCATCCCACTGGGACAGGGCGCGGTCGGTGTCGACGGGGGTGGCGGCGTCCATCCACGGGTTGATGACGTACTCGACGGCAAAGAACGTGGGCGCGGTCATGAGGTAGCGGCGGGTACGGGTAGAACGCTCGGTCGCGGTGTCGGTTACCTGGGCAGCGGCGATGTCCATCGTCATGGGATCAACGATATGAGGGCTCTGTGACGCAATCAATCGACGAATCTTGCGTGTCTAAGTTAGATTCATTGCGCCATCGAGCTGTTTGCAGTGATTTATTGTGCAGAGGTGAACATGGACCGTCTCGACGAGACCGACGAGCGAATTCTGGCCGAACTCGCGGACAACGCGCGGGCCACCTTCGCCGAGATCGGACTGCAGGTGAACCTGTCGGCCCCCGCTGTCAAGAGACGTGTCGACCGCATGGTGGACAACGGTGTGATCAGGGGGTTCACCGCAGTGATCGACCGCAACGCACTCGGCTGGACCACCGAGGCGTACGTGCAGGTCTTCTGCCACGGCACGATCGCGCCCGCGGAATTGCGTGCCGCCTGGAAGGACATTCCGGAGGTGGTCGGCGCCGCGACGGTGACGGGGACAGCGGACGCAATGCTGCATGTGCTGGCCCGCGACATGCGGCATTTGGAGGAGGCTTTGGAACGGATTCGCGCCAGTGCAGACATCGAGCGCAGTGAAAGCATCGTCGTCCTGTCGAACATCATCGAGCGTTCACCGGGGTAAGAAGCTGAGCACGTGCTCGTGGGGTGGCGCGCATCAGTTCGGCGGCATCGTGTAAAAAACCCAAGTGGGCACATCAGGGGATTCCGGCGTTGTCATAGTCGGTGGCGGGCTCGCCGCCGCGCGTACCGCGGAGCAGCTGCGCCGATCTGAGTACGCCGGCGCGATCACCATCGTCAGCGACGAAGACCATCTGCCGTACGACAGGCCGCCGCTGTCCAAGGAAGTGCTGCGCGCCGAGACGGACGACGTCACGCTGAAGCCCGCCGAGTTCTATTCCGAGAACAACATCACCGTGGCACTGGGTAACGGTGCGAAGTCCGTCGACACTGCAGCCAAGACGCTGACGCTGGCCGACGGGTCGCAGATCGGCTATGACGAGCTGATCATCGCGACCGGCCTTGTGCCGAAGCGGATCCGGTCATTTCCCGACCTGCCCGGGATCCACGTGCTGCGCAACTTCGACGAGAGTCTGGCGCTGCGCCGCGAGGCCGGCTCCGCGAGTCGCGCGGTCGTCGTCGGCGCGGGATTCATCGGTTGCGAGGTGGCGGCCAGCTTGCGCAAGTTGGGCGTCGAGGTGTCCCTGGTGGAGCCGCAGCCGGCGCCGCTGGCGTCCGTGCTGGGCGAGCAGATCGGCGATCTGGTGACGCGGCTGCACCGCGCGGAAGGGGTCGACGTCCGTTGTGGCGTCGGCGTTTCCGATGTCAGCGGTGACGACCGGGTGCGCAAGGTGACGCTGAGCGACGGCACCGAGCTCGACGCTGACATCGTCATCGTCGGGATCGGTTCGCACCCGGCGACGGAGTGGCTGGATGGCAGCGGCCTCGAGATCGACAACGGTGTGGTGTGCGACGAGGTGGGTCGCGCGAGTGCGCCCAATGTGTGGGCGATCGGCGATGTGGCGTCGTGGCGCGACACCGTAGGAGGCCAAGTGCGCGTGGAACATTGGAGCAACGTCGCCGATCAGGCACGGGTGCTGGTGCCGTCGCTGCTCGGCCAGGAGCCGCCCGCCGCGGTCTCGGTCCCGTACTTCTGGAGCGACCAGTACGACGTCAAGATCCAGGCGCTCGGTGAGCCCGAGGCCACCGATACCGTCCACATCGTCGAGGACGACGGTCGCAAGTTCCTCGCCTACTACGAGCGCGACGGTGTCGTGGTCGGAGTCGTCGGTGGCGGATTCCCCGGCAAGGTGATGAAGGTTCGGGCGAAGATCGCTGCGGGAGCTCCGATTTCGGATCTGTTGGGGTAGCTGCAACAGCTTCGGCCGTTGGCTGAAATCAGTGTGCCGACCTGTCGGTGGGTGCACGTAGAATCGAACACATGTTCGACAGAATGCGCGCCGAGCTGGATGAGCCGGCCCTGATCGCCGCCATCGAGCAGGATGCGCAGGAGGAAGCCCGGGCCGGTGCGCGCAAGTTGGCCGCGATAGCCGAGTTGGTCGAGCAGACCGTCGATTGGGATGACGAACGCGGCCTCTGGGCCTTCGATTCGTGGAAGAACGCCGCGTGCCAGGTCGGCGCCTCGTTGTCGATCAGCCAGCAACGCGCTTCGGCCCAGATGTGCATCGCGACGGCGCTGCGTTACCGGCTGCCCAAGGTGGCCGCGCTCTACCTGGAGGGCAGGTTGAGCAGTCGGTTGATCGCCGAACTCACGTGGCGCACGCGCCTCGTCACCGATGAGATCATCGCCATCGTCGATGCGGCACTGGCCGCCAAGGCCGAGAAGTGGGGGCCGCTGTCCGACGAGAAACTGATCCAGAAGATCAACGCTGAGATCGAGCGCCACGACCCCGACGCGGTGAGCCGTGCCAAGGAAGTACTCAAGAAGCGCGATGTACACATCGGAGCCCATGACGACCCCAACGCGGCTACATCCGTCTGGGGTCTACTGCTGCCGCCCGACGCCGCGGCATACAAGGCGCGTATCGCCAGACTCGTCAACGGCCTGTGTGACGCGGATCCGCGGCCGATGGGGGAGCGCCGGTCTGACGCGATGGGAGCGATCGGTCGCGGCGAAGACCACCTGCCGTGCCGGTGCGGATCCGCAAAGTGCGCCGCGAACGGCCCCGTGAAATCCCCTGTGGTGATTCGCGTTATCGCCGATCAGGCTGCTGTCGACACCGCGAAGCAGTTGATCGCCGCCGAAGATCGCGAACAGCAGAACGCCGCGCCCTGTTCGAAAGATTTGGGGCTGGCGCTCATGCCTGGGTCGCAGGTCCTGCCGATCGCGGCGTTGGCGGAAGCCATCCGCTCGGGAGCGGTGATCAAGCCGTTGTGGTTGCCCGGCCCCGATCCGGAACCGCACTACGAGCCCTCGGCCAAGCTGGCCGCATTCATCCGCGCCCGGGACCTGTTCTGCCGGTTCCCGGGGTGCGATGTTCCTGCCGAACGTTGCGACATCGACCACGTCGTCCCGCACCCCTACGGCCCAACCCATGCCTCGAATATGCATTGCAAGTGTCGAACCCATCATCTGATGAAGACTTTCTGGGGCGGGCCTGACGGCTGGCACGATCGGCAGTTGCCCGATGGCACTGTCATCTGGACGACACCGGCGGGGAAGACCTACACCACCGTGCCCGGCAGTCGGCTGTTCTTCCCCGCGTGGGACACGACGACGGCGGCATTGCCGCCACTGGCTGAGCCGCCGCCGGATCCGGACAAGATCGATCAGATGCCGAAACGGCAGCGCACCCGGGCCGCCGACAGGGCTGCGCGCATTCAAGCCGAGCGCGAATTCAATGCCGCGCAAAACGCTTTCGAGCAACAATCCCGCGGGCCGCAACCGCCACCCGATTACGGCGACGATCCACCGCCTTTCTAGCGCTCGGCCTTCACCCGGGCGGCAAGTATCGCCGTCCACTCACCGAGGTATTCCTCGTCGCTGATGCGCACCTCGGACTCGCGGAAAAGCCTTGTCGCAAAACGGGCTCCAAGGATGCTGTTGATGCCCAGGGAGGCGAGGACAACCGTGATCCGGCGATCTTCCACGCGCCCAACGACTTCCGACAGGAACGCGGCGGCCCTGCACCCATCACGTTCGGCTACGGCGCCCACTTCTGTCTCGGCGCGGCACTTGCCCGCCTCGAGATGACCGTCGCACTCCAGCACGTCCTGGCGCGCGCGCCGACCCTGGATGGCGACCCGACCTGGCGCGACACCCCCGCGATCCGCGGCCCGCAGAGCCTGACCGTGACGTTCGGTCAGTGCTCGCCGAGGTAGAACCGGGTGCCCTGGTCGTCGGTGCACAGCGCGGACTTCCCGTACGACTGTTGTGACGGCTCGTCGATCACGGTGCCCCCGGCCTCGCGCACGCGGGAGACTGCGAGCTCGATGTCGGCGACCGTCCACATCGGCACCGTCACCGGTGCATCGCTGCCGCCTGCCGCCCCCGCCATCGGGTGCGTCGAAGCGACCTGCCAGCCGTCTCCGATGTGGCCCGGTTCGAACGTCCAGAACAGCAGCCGGCTGTAGAACGCTTTAAAGGCCGCGGAATCCGGCACCTGGTAGGTGATGTAGGACAGCTCGCCCGGGCCTCCTCCGTTCAGCAAGGGTCGCGGATCGCCAGGCAGAGGCCGGTACACGGCGAACTCCATGCCCGCCGAGTCCGTCGCCCCCATCACCGATCCGAAATCGAATTCCACGACCTCGTCGACCGTTCCGCCGCCGGCGAGGATGCTCTCGCGCGCCCCGTCGAGGTCGGTGACGGCGTAGCAGCAGAACAGCGTGTTCTTCCCGGCGATCGAGAAGATGCCGATGCGCTGTCCGGTGTTGGTCACCATGTGCGTCTTTGGGTCGTAGACCCAACCGAGCACGTGTCCGTAGAACTGCGCCGCCCGTTCGGCATCCGGCGTCCACACCGAGACGTAGCCGACGTCGCCGTGCTGGATCGGTACCGCCGCGCCGGTCATCGGGCCGGTGAGCATCCACCGATGCCCGAACGGGTCGACGATCGCGGCGCTGCGCGAACCGTAGTCCTCATACGGCTCACGCTGCACCTGCGCACCCTGCGCGCGTGCACGCTCGAGAACCCGGTCGGTCGAGTCGACGGTCAGCATCAGGCTCACCGAAACCGACTGGGGTGAAGGGGCTTTCAATCCGATCTCGGGATACTCGTCGGCCAGGTAGAGCACGCCTCCGGCGACGGCGAGTTCGGCGTGGCCGATGCGGCCATCGTCCATCTCGACCGGGTCGCCGACAACGCGCGCGCCCAGCACGTCCACGTACCAGTCGATGGCGGCGCGGGCGTCGGCGACGGTCAGGTAGGGGACTGCGGCGCCAAGCTGGACATCGGGCTGCGAAGTCAGCTCGGCGAGAGTCGTATCGGTGCCACTCATGATCACTCCTCGTGTTCGATCAGGTTGCTGTTCAAAGAGATTCGCGGCCGACTCAAGCCGCGCGCGCAGGCGCGCCGCGAACGCCGGGTCGGGGTCGACGGGGAGGTCGTCGCCGCGCAGTACATCCAGGGGGTCGGTCACGGCAGTCCTCCTTCCGGTTGTGGGTAGTGGGCTCGGAATGCCCGTCGCGCCCGCACCAGCAGCGCCTCCGTGGCGTGCACCGTGCGGCCGATGAGTTCGGCGCACTCACCCACCGAGCAGTCGTCGAGGTAGCGCAGCGCCAGCACGGTGCGGTGTTGCTCGGGCAGGCGATACAGCACCTGCTCGGCGACGATCCGGTCGAGGTGGGCGTCCCACCCGTCGATGGGGTCGCCCGGTTCCGGCACGTCGGCTACGGGTACCGAGTGGCGGCGCCGGTAGTGGTCGGCAAGCTTGTGCCGCGCCACGCCGATCAGCCACGGCACGGACAGCGCCGGCGGCGTCGGCTTTCTGGCGGCGTCCATCGCCGCCAGAAAGGTTTCCGACGTGAGGTCCTCGGCCGTTCCCCGGTCTGCGCACCGCCGGACGAAGTACCCGTAGACGGCGGGCAGGGCTTCGTCGTACAGCGCGAGCAGCGCCCGGGGAGCGGTGTCGCCCTCCGATTCGGTGGTCACATCTCTATCGTCGCCGTCAGCGACCGAACTCCGACACCCCAATTTCGATATCGGCGAGGCCTGAGGCGAGTAGGTCGAATGCGTCGCCCAGCGAGACGGCCAGTGACGCCGACTCGTCGGCCAGCCAGTATTCGTAGGCCGACAGCGACACGGCCAGCATCGTCCACGCGACGGTCTGCGGGACCAGTGAAGACTCGGCCACGCCGAGCCGCCCCGCGACGAACGTCGCCACCACGGCGCGCCAGCCGGCGTACATCGTCATCGAATAAGCCTGCAGCGCTTCGGTTTCCAGAATGAGGCGCATGCGCTGGCGGTGCCGGTCGGCGTCGTCGAAGTCGTTGAACGCCAGCAGCGCGGTGCGCAAGGCGTCCCGGATCGGCACGGAGGGGTCCAGTTCGGCCAACAACCCGCGCATCAGGTCGAGATGGGCGTCGAAGTCGCCCCACGGCAGGGCGCTCTTGGAGGGGTAGTAGCGGAACAGGGTCCTGCGGGCGATTCCGGCCGCCGCGGCCACGTCGTCGACGCTGACCTCGTCGAATCCGCGCGCCATGAACAGATCGATCGCGACGTCGCTGATGTGCTCCCAGCTGGTCGAGCGACGACGGCCCACGCGCGGCTTGGAGGCGTCGGTCACATTCCCCTCTTCCGTTTCGGCACTCGGTGCCTTATTGTTAGCGACCTACGTCACAAATGTCGAGACCCTATCCGGGGTCCAGTCCGAAGAAAGGCGACATCAATGGATCAGAATCCGCAGGCCGAAACCGAAGAACTGGTGACCGAGAGCCTCGTCGAAGAGGTCTCGATCGACGGGATGTGCGGGGTCTACTGAGCATGAGCGCGCCGACGGACACGACGTTCGACCCCAACCTGCGGTGGCGTCTGCACCCGCAGGTGGCGGTGCGGCCCGAGCCCTTCGGCGCGCTGCTCTACCACTTCGGAACCCGTAAGCTGTCGTTTTTGAAGAACCGGACGATCGTCGAGGTGATCAACTCGCTGTCCGATCACCCCGACGCTCGATCCGCTTGCCGCGCCGCAGGAATCGACGACGTCGATCAGGCGCCCTACCTCCACGCCCTTGGCGTGCTCGTCGCATCGAAGATGCTCGTCGCCGACCCCGAAGGAGAGAACGCATGACACTGGCAGCCCCGGTGCCCCGTCTCGTCGACCAGTTCGAGCGCGGTCTCGACGCGCCCATCTGCCTGACGTGGGAGCTGACCTACGCCTGCAATCTGTCGTGCGTGCACTGCCTTTCGTCGTCGGGCAAGCGCGATCCGCGCGAGCTGTCCACCGAGCAGTGCAAGGCGATCATCGACGAGCTCGAGCGCATGCAGGTGTTCTACGTCAACATCGGTGGCGGTGAACCGACGGTGCGCAGCGATTTCTGGGAACTCGTCGACTACGCCACCGAACATCATGTCGGCGTCAAGTTCTCCACCAACGGCGTGCGCATCGACAAAGAGGTGGCCGCCAAACTGGCCGCCAGCGATTACGTCGATGTCCAGATCTCACTGGACGGCGCGACCGCCGAGGTCAACGACGCCGTGCGCGGCCCCGGTTCGTTCGCGATGGCCGTGCGCGCGCTGGAGAACCTCAAAGAGGCGGGCTTCAAGGACGCCAAGATCTCGGTGGTGGTGACCCGCCACAACATCGACCAGCTCGACGACTTCAAGGCGCTCGCCGACACGTACGGCGCGACACTGCGCATCACCCGCCTGCGGCCGTCGGGCCGCGGTGCCGACGTCTGGGACGATCTGCATCCGACCCCGGCGCAGCAGGTCCAGCTCTACGACTGGCTGGTGGCCCGCGGTGAGCGCGTGCTCACCGGCGATTCGTTCTTCCACCTGTCGGGCCTCGGTGAGCCCGGCGCCCTGGCCGGCCTGAACCTGTGCGGCGCCGGACGCGTGGTGTGCCTGATCGACCCCGTCGGCGACGTGTACGCCTGCCCGTTCGCCATCCACGACAAGTTTCTCGCCGGAAACATCCTGACCAGCAACGGTTTTCAAGATGTGTGGCAGAACTCCGAACTGTTCCGTGAGCTGCGGGAGCCGCAATCGGCCGGTGCCTGCAGTGGGTGCAACCACTACGACGCGTGCCGCGGCGGCTGCATGGCCGCCAAGTTCTTCACAGGCCTGCCGATGGACGGACCCGATCCCGAATGCGTCCAGGGATACGGCGAGCCGGCCCTGGCGCTCGAACGTGACAAGCCGAAGTCCAGCGTGGATCACTCCCGCGCGGGTGGCCGCAAGGGCCCGATCCCGCTGAAGCTCCTCACCGTCCCCCCGAAAAAATTCTGCAACGAAAGTCCAGTCTGACCATGCCCCTCCTGGCTCGTGATACCTGGTTCGAAACCGTCGCCATTGCCCAGCAGCGGGCGAAGAAACGCCTCCCGAAGTCGGCCTACTCGTCGCTGATCTCGGCGAGCGAGAAGGGCGTATCAGTCTCCGACAACGTCGAGTCGTTCGCCGAACTCGGCTTCGCCCCGCACGTCATCGGTGCCACCGAAAAGCGTGAGATGGCGACAACCGTGATGGGACAGGACATTCCGCTGCCCGTCATCATCTCGCCGACGGGTGTGCAGGCGGTGCACCCCGACGGTGAGGTGGCCGTCGCCCGCGCGGCGGCCGCGCGCGGCACCGCGATGGGTTTGTCGTCGTTCGCGAGCAAGCCCATGGAGGAAGTCACTGCGGTCAACGACAAGATCTTCTTCCAGATCTACTGGCTCGGCAGCCGCGATGCCATCGCCGCACGGATGGAGCGTGCGCGGGCCGCGGGCGCCAAGGGTCTCATCCTGACCACCGACTGGAGTTTCAGCCACGGTCGCGACTGGGGCAGTCCGAAGATCCCGGAGCAGATGGATCTGAAGACCATGATCAAGATGAGCCCCGAGGTACTCACCAAGCCGCGCTGGCTGTGGAGTTTCGGGAAGCATCTGCGCCCGCCGGACCTGCGAGTTCCCAACCAGGGCCGGGCCGGTGAACCGGGCCCCACCTTCTTCGAGGCCTACGGCGAATGGATGGGCACTCCGCCGCCGACCTGGGAAGACGTGGCCTGGCTGCGCGAGCAGTGGGGCGGGCCGTTCCTGCTCAAGGGCATGGTCCGCGTCGACGACGCCAAAAGGGCTGTGGATGCGGGCGTTTCGGCGATCACCGTGTCCAATCACGGCGGCAACAACCTCGACGGGACGCCTGCGGCGATCCGTTGCCTGCCGGCGATCGCCGATGCGGTCGGCGATCAGGTCGAGGTTTTGCTGGACGGCGGAATCCGGCGCGGCAGCGACGTCGTGAAAGCCGTCGCCCTGGGTGCTCGCGCGGTCATGATCGGCCGGGCATACCTGTGGGGCCTTGCGGCCAACGGACAGGCCGGCGTGGAGAACGTCCTCGACATCATGAGCGGCGGCATCGACTCGGCGCTGCGGGGTCTGGGCAAATCATCGATCCACGAGCTGACGCGCGAGGACATCCTGATCCCGGAGGGGTTCACCCGCACCCTGGGAGCCTGACTTCTCTGAGGCTGGCGTGGCTCAGGGGGCAGGCGTGAACGCGAGGTCGCAAGCGCCCGCAAACCGCGGAAAATCAAATGCCACGCATGCGCCAACATTTGGCGCACGCCAGGTGAATTCGGCCTACCATCGTCGCGTGGTCTTCCCCCGTGAGCTCGGGAACTCAACGTCGAGACAGCTCCATGACACGTCTGCGGCATTGGTCATCCCGGTTGGTTCCACCGAGCAGCACGGACCCCATCTCCCGTTGGACACCGACACCCGCATCGCCACCGCGGTCGCCGAGGCCCTCGTCACGCGCTTGCGGGCGCAGGTTGAAGGTCATTGGATGACGGCCCCCGCCATCGCGTACGGCGCGAGCGGGGAGCACGAGGGCTTTGCGGGGACGGTGTCGATTGGCACACCGGCACTGGCGGAACTTCTCACCGAATTCGCCCGATCCGCCTGCCGGTGGGCGTCGCGGCTGGTGTTCGTCAACGGCCACGGCGGCAATGTCGAGGCACTGCGACGTGCGGTGGCCCTGCTGAGGTACGAGGGCCGCGACGCGGGATGGTGCTCATGCGTGTCCAGCAACGCCGATGCGCATGCCGGGCATACCGAAACATCCGTATTGCTACATATTTCGCCGGACGCCGTGAGGCAAGATGAGCTGGTACCGGGGAACCGCGCTCCGCTGGCGGAACTGCTGCCGGAGATGCGACGTGGGGGAGTTGCGGCCGTGAGTTCGCTGGGAGTCCTGGGGGACCCCACGACAGCGACGGCGGACGAGGGGAGGAAGATCTTTGCCGAAATGGTGGACGCGTGTTCGATCCGCGTCACTCGTTGGGCGCCTGATCGCGAGGGGATGTTGACATGACGGGGCCGCGACTCCCTGACGGGTTCGCCGTCCAGGTGGACCGGCGTGTGCGCGTCCTCGGTGAGGGCGCGGCGCTGCTCGGTGGCTCACCGACCCGGCTGCTCCGCCTGGCACCCGCCGCCCAGACGATGCTCAACGGGGGCAGGCTCGAGGTGCACGACGCGGTCAGTGCGCAGTTGGCCCGCACCCTGCTCGACGCCACCGTCGCTCACCCGCGTCCACTGAGCGGCCCGTCGCACCGCGACGTCACCGTCGTTATCCCGGTGCGGGACAATTCTTCTGGATTGACCAGGCTGGTCGCGGCGTTGCGCGGTCTCAAGGTCGTCATCGTCGACGACGGATCGTCGCGGCCGGTGCAGCACGCGGACTTCGCGTCGGCGCACTGCGACCTGCGGATCGTGCGGAATGCCAGGAGCAAGGGGCCTGCCGCGGCGCGCAACGCCGGTCTGGCGCTGTGCGCCACCGACTACGTGGCGTTCCTCGACTCCGATGTGGTGCCGCGTAAAGGGTGGCTGGAAGCGCTGCTGGGTCACTTCTGCGACCCGGCGGTGGCGCTGGTGGCTCCGCGGATCGTCGCGCTCGAGCAGTCCGACAGCGTCGTCGCCCGCTACGAGGCTGTGCGCTCGTCGCTCGACCTGGGGCTGCGGGAAGCCCCGGTGATCCCGTTCGGCACCGTGTCCTACGTGCCCAGCGCCGCGATCATCTGCCGGCGCGTCGCGATCCTCGACGTCGGCGGGTTCGACGAGTCGCTGGCCTCCGGTGAGGACGTCGATTTGTGCTGGCGCCTCAACGAGGCGGGCGCGCGGCTGCGTTACGAGCCGATCGCCCTGGTCGCCCACGATCACCGCACCGAACTGCGAAAGTGGTTCGCCCGTAAATCTTTCTACGGCGGTTCGGCGGCCCCGCTGACGATTCGTCATCCCGGCAAGACTGCACCGTTGGTCATCTCAGGGTGGACGCTCGTGGTCTGGATGCTTGTCGCGATCGGCTCCGGGATCGGGTACCTGTCCTCGGTGGCCGTCGCCGCGATCACCGGCCGCCGCATCGCCAAGTCGCTGTCGAGCGTGCAGACCGAACCCATGGAGGTGGCGGTCGTGGCCGCCCACGGGCTGTGGTCTGCGGCGTTGCAGCTGGCGTCGGCGATCTGTCGCCACTATTGGCCGATCGCGCTCGTCGCCGCGGTGCTGTCGAAACGCTGTAGGCGGGTGGTTGTGGTGGCCGCCGTGCTCGACGGCGTGTTCGACTGGGCGACCCGCAACGGCAACGCCGACGAGGACACCAAACGCGTCGGGCTGTTCACCTACGTCCTGCTCAAGAGACTCGACGACATCGCCTACGGCCTCGGTCTGTGGACCGGTGTCGTGCGCGAGCGGCACGCCGGCGCACTCAAGCCGCAGATCCGGACCTAGTGGATGTCCTGATCCTCGGGGCCGGTAGCGCGGGTTCGGTGCTGGCAGAACGGCTTTCCGCCGATGAGCGGTGCCACGTCACGGTGGTGGAGGCCGGTCCCGGGCCCACCGATCCGCGGGTGGGCAGCCAGATCAGCGACGGGCTGCGGTTGCCGATCGGCGTCGCGAGCTCGGTGATCCGGCGGTATCGGACGGTGTTGACCGACGAGCCGAGGCGCGATGTGCAGATCCTGCGCGGTGCGGTGGTGGGTGGTTCGGGCGCGGTCAACGGTGGCTACTTCTGCCGTGCCCTGCCCACCGACGTCGACGGATGGGGACTGGCGGGCTGGACGTGGGACGACGTCCTGCCGCACTACCGGGCGATCGAGACCGATCGGGACTTCGACGGTCCTCTGCACGGCTCCGCCGGTCCGATCAGCGTGCGGCGTGTCGCCGAATTCGACGGCTGCACAGCGGCATTCGTCGAATCGGTCCGCGCCGCGGGGTTCGGTTGGATCGACGACCTCAACGGTTCGACGCGGCGCCACCCGCTGCCGTCCGGCATCGGCGCCGTGCCGCTGAACATCGAGGGCGGCACGCGTGTGGGTCCGGGCGGGGCATTCCTGCACCCGGCGCTGGGGCGCCCGAATCTGACCGTCCTGACCGACACCAAGGTCGTTCGGCTGCGGTTCGCGAAGGGGCGCGTGGCCGGGGTCGACTGCGTCGGACCCGACGGCCCGGTGACATTGAGCGCGGCACGCGTCGTGCTGTCCGCCGGGGCCATCGCGTCGGCGCAGCTGCTGATGGTGTCCGGCGTCGGACCTTCGACGGTGCTGCGGGACGCCGGCGTTCCCACCGTCCTGGATCTGCCCGTCGGCGTCGATACGATCGACCACCCGGAGTGGGTGCTGCCGGTGACGTGGCCTCCCACGCACGGGGTGCCGCCTCTGGAGGCGGTGCTGACGACGGACGGACTCGAGATCCGGCCGTACACCGCGGGCTTCGGGGCCATGACGAACGGGCATCACGACGACCCGGCAGACCAACCGCACATCGGGGTGGCGCTGATGCGGCCGCAGTCGCGGGGGCGGGTGACCATCGCGTCGGCCGATCCTGCGGTCGACCCCGTCATCGAGCACCGTTACGACAGCGCCTCCGCCGATACCGAACGGCTGCGTGCCGGAATGCAACTGGCGCACGAACTCGCCGGTGCCACAGTGCAAGTCGGGGCCTCTTGGTCAACCTCTCAGCACCTGTGCGGGACCGCGAAGATGGGCGTCGTCGTCGACGAGCGGTGCCGCGTCTACGGGATGGAGAACCTGTGGGTCGTGGACGGTTCGATCCTGCCGGACATTCCCAGTCGCGGGCCGCATGCGACCATCGTGATGGCGGGGCACCGCGCCGCCGAGTTCGTCAGCGCAGGGCGGTGAGGGCCTCGGCGAGCACCGTCGCCGCCACGACGCCGTCGATCACGGGCACGCCGAGGCGTCGCGTCAGCTCGGGCGCATACGGTGCCATCGCGGCGCAGCCCAGCACGATGGCCCTGCTGTCGTCCTGATCGAGCGCCCGGCGGCACAATGCGCCGATCGGGTCGATGGTCGTGGGGTCGGAATCGATACGCAGCACCGGGATATCGCAGGCGTACACCCCCATACACTGGTTCGGGGTGTAGTCCTTGGCCAGTTGCCAGGCCCGCTCGATCGTCGCCGACATCGACGTCACCACCGAGAAGCTCCCCGCCGCCAGGGCCGCCGCGTGCATGGCCGCCTGCGCGATCCCGAGCACGGGCACATCGAGCAGGGCGCGGGCCTCCACGAGGCCGGGGTCCCCGAAGCAGGCCACCACGTAGGCGTCGGGTCGCTGATCGACGGGGCGCTGCTGTGCGGTTCGCAGGATATCGAGAAGTCCTGGAACGCTGCGCTTTTCATCGGCATCGTTCTCGATACTGGGCGGCCCGTCGACGGGGTTGAGCGCTTCGACGACCGTCCCGGGGCGTGCGATGCCCGACGCGCTGGCGGCGATGGCCACCGTCATCGACGCGGTGGTGTTGGGGTTGACGAGCAGCAGCCGCACCCTCACAGGTTACGGCGCAACACCCTCCACTGCTTGCCGTCGCGTCCCGGTGACCAGACCGCGACGAACGCCGCGCCCGCGACCAGTACCGCCGACAGAACGAGGAGCGCCTGATCGGCGGCGTGCAGGAACGCCGTCTGCGCCAGTGTGGCGAGTTGGGCGCCCTGGGGTCCCATCTGCTCGGACATGGCCAGCGCGTGGGCCAGTGAATCGGTCGCGGTCTGGCGGATCTGGTCGGGGAACGCGTCGAGCTTGGGTGCCAGCGAGCTGTGATAAACGGCGGCGAGGATGGATCCCGCGACGGCGATACCGACGGCGGCGCCGACCTCGCGCGTGGCGTCGTTGACCGCCGACGCAACGCCCTGCTTCTCGTCGGGCACGGCGTTCATGATCGCCGAAGTCGTTGGCGCCGTGCAGAGTCCGATGCCGGAAGCGGCGATCAGCATCGGCCAGGCCAGATCCAAGAACGTCGCGTCCGCCTCCAGGTACCGCATGCAGAACAAGCCGGCGGCGATCAGGAGGAGGCCGACGCTCACCGCGGTCCGCAGGCCGATCTTGGGCAGGTAGAGGTGCATCGTCGCGCTGAACACCAGTACCGGCAGTGCCAGCGGAGCCAGCGCGAACGCGGTCTGCAGCGCGGTATAGCCCAGCACGAGTTGCATGAACTGCATCTCGACGAAGAAGAAGCCGAAGTTGGCGAGGAACAGGAACGTGATGCCGACCGCGCCGGTCGCGAAGTCGGGCCTGCGGAACAGGCGCACGTCGAGCAGGGGATGGCTGCGTCGGAGCTGGACCACGGCGAACAACGCGGCGATGGCCACCCCGCCCGCGACACAGCCCACAACCACCGGGTCGGTCCACCCCCGAACGGGCGCCTCGACGATGCCGAGCACGAACACCGCGATCGCCGCGGCGATCAGCCCACCGCCCAACCAGTCGATGGGCGTTGCGGTCTCGTCCTTGGACGACCCGATCGTGCAGGTGAGCGCAAACATCAGGAGGCCAGCCGCAGCAAAGGCGTAGAAGATCGACTGCCACGCGAAGAAATGCAGCAGAACGCCGGTGCCGAGGAAGCCGACGATCGCAGCGCAGCCTGCTGCACCGGCCCAGATGCCAACGGCCTTGTTGCGCTCCGATTTCGGGAAGGCGGCGGTTAACAGCGACAAAGTGGCGGGCATGATGAGCGCGGCACCGACGCCCGCCACCACGCGGGTGATGATGATCTGCGTGGGGCTGGCGAACCACACCGGTGCCAGCGACGCCAGCGCGAAGATGGCCAGGCCCGCGAGCAGCGCCCCGCGCCTGCCGTAGCGGTCGCCGATTGCCCCCGCGGGGAGTAGCAGGCACGCCAGCGCCAAGGTGTATCCGTCGACCACCCAGGTCAATTGTGTCTGTGTCGCCGAGGTCTCCACGGCGATGTCGGGAAGCGCCGCGTTCAGCGCCACCATCGACGAGATGACGATCAGCACGTCGAGGCTGGCGACGGTGAGCAGCCAGATGCGCGCTTTCCGGGACAACGTCGCCATTTCGCCGTGGATATCCTGGTCTGAGCGCGCGAGGGTGTCGACCACGTCGTTCCTCTCTCGGCTGGGAGTTTTGAGACTATCAGTCTCGGACGGAGACCATCAGTCCTGTTCCCGCTCTGGAGGTGGAGGAAACCATGACCGCCGTAAGTGGCGATCCGCGGCCGGCCCGGTCACGGGCCCGCCTGCTCGACGCGGCAACGGCGCTGCTGCGTGCCGGCGGCCCGGGAGCGGTGACGATCGACGCCGTCACGCGCAAAGCCAACGTGGCGCGCGCGACCCTCTACCGCCACTTCCCGAGCTCGAACGACCTTGTCGCTGCGGCCTTCATGAGCCTCATCCCGCCACCGCCGATGCCGCCGGCCGAGGGCAGCCTGCGGGACCGTCTGCTCGCCGTCGTCGCGGAATGGGCCGGGTCGATCGCCGAAGCGCCCACGACCCTCACCGCGATGGCGTGGCTGTCATTGGGCCCCGACATCGGAGAGGTGCCCAGCGGGGGGACTGACGGCGTGCGCTCGCTGAGGGAACGGATCGCAGAGCAGTACTCCGCGCCGTTCGACGCCATCTTCGACGGTCCACAGGGGGCCGCCGAACTCGGGACCGTCGACCGCACGATGGCGTTCGCCCTGCTGATCGGGCCCCTCGCGTTCGGCCGCATCAGCACGCTCACCGAGTTCGACTACCGCGCGGTGGCGGTCGCCGCCGTCGACGGATTCCTCAAGTTCAGCGAAGCGAGTACCGAACCGGCAGGTGCTTGAGCCCGCCGACGAACGTCGTCGCCGCGAGTTCGGCCTCGCCCGCGAGCTCGATGGATTCCAGCCTCGGGATCAGCTCGGTGAACAGGCTGTTCATCTCCATACGCGCCAGCGCGGCGCCGAGGCAGAAATGCACGCCGTAGCCGAACGCCAAGTGCTTGTTGGGTTCCCGGCCGACGTCGAAGCGGAACGGCTCGTCGAAGATCTCTTCGTCGCGGTTGCCCGACACGTAGGCCAGGTAGACGGACTCGCCCTTGGCGATCGGCACGCCGCGGACCGTGGTGTCCTCGGCAGCGGTGCGCATGAATTCCTTGACGGGCGTCGTCCAGCGGATCATCTCTTCCACCGCCGTCGGCATCAGGTCCATGTTGTTGCGCAGCCGGTCCAGTTCGCCCGGGTTCTCGATGAGGGCGTGTAACCCTCCGGAGATCGCGTCCTTGGTGGTGTCGTGGCCGGCGCTGGCGACGATGACGTAGTAGGAGGCGGTGTCGATGTCGGACATCGGTTCGCCGTCGATGGTGCCGTTGGCGATCGCCGAGGCCAGGTCATCGGTGGGGGTTTCCCGCCGTGACGCCGTCAGCTGGGCGAAGTAGGTGAAGAAGTCCAGCAGCACCGCCATCTGCTCTTCGGGGCTGACGCCGCGCTTGTACTCGTCGTCGTCGCCGCCGAACATTTCCTGCGTCAGTGAGTGCATGCGGCCGTAGTCCTCTTCGGGCAGGCCGAGCAGGGACATGATGACGTACAGCGGGAACTGCACCGCGATGTCGGTGACGAAGTCACACTCGGGGCCGATGTCGCGCATCCGGTCGACGTAGCGCTTGGCAAGCTCGTCGACGCGAACTTTCAAGTCGCGCATGGCTTTCGGGCGGAACCAGTCGGCGCCGATGGCGCGTACCTTGCGGTGGTGGGGGTCGTCCATGTGGATCAGCGTGCGCAGGCCCACGCCTGCGTCGAGCTGTTCCTTCATGTAGTCGTCGGCCTGCGCGGTGGCCAGCAGCGAGCGCGGCGCCGACAGGAACAGGTCGTTGGCCCGCTCGATCGCCATGATGTCGGCGTGCTTGGTGATCGCCCAGAAGGGGCGGTACGGCTTGAGGTCCACCCACGCGACAGGCTCGTTGGCCCGCAGATGCGTCAACGCTGTGTGCAGCCGCGCGTCGTCGGCATACGCCGTCGGGTCGGCAAGCACCTTGGCGTGCTCATCCATGGTGGGTGTGGTCATGCCATCTCCTTCGGGGCTGTCAGGAAACTTGACGGGTGTCAACTCGCGCCAGTCTATGTGACGGCCGCCACTTTGCGAAAGGGGCCAGCGGGATCGTCGCCGTTAAGCTCGGGAGTTGTGCGCCTCATGTCCGCCTTGATGGCGCTTCTGCTTGTCGCCGGATGTGCCAGCGCGCGCGACGACGCCGCACCTCCGCCGGCGCCATCGGATCCGGCCGTCGTGCAGACGGCGGCGGGCGCCGTGCGCGGCACTGTCGCCGAGGATCATCGTCTGTTCGCCGGAATCCCTTATGCCGCACCACCTGTCGGCCCGCTGCGATGGAAGGATCCGGAGCCGGCGCCGGCATGGCAGGGGGAGCGCGACGCGACTGCCTTCGGCCCGCGCTGCATGCAGGACCTCAACGGCGACATCGAACTCGGGAGGCAGACCGACGAGGACTGCCTGAGCCTCAACGTGTGGACCCCGGCCGGCGAGTCTGACAAGCCCCGCCCGGTGATGGTGTGGATCCACGGCGGCTCCTTCGTCGCAGGCAGCGGCGGGATCTACGACTCGCGTCGGCTGGTCTCTCGTGGCGACATCGTCGTCGTCACCGTGAACTACCGGCTCGGGACACTCGGCTTCCTCGCCCATCCCGCGCTGGGGGCGCCCGGTGCGGTCGGAAACTACGGGCTGGCCGATCAGCAGGCGGCGCTGCGCTGGGTTCGGGACAACATCGGCGCGTTCGGCGGCGATCCCGCCAGGGTGACGATCGCGGGGGAGTCCGCGGGTGCGATGTCGGTGTGCGACCACCTGGTGGCGCCCGGATCGCAGGGACTGTTCGACGCCGCGATCATGATGAGCTCCCTGTGCCAGGCGCAGGTCGGCCTGCCCGTCGCGCAACAGCGCAGCCTCGACTACGCCGCGCAGGTAGGGTGCCCCGATCCGGCGACTGCGGGCGAGTGCCTGCGGGCGCTTCCCGCCAACCGGCTGCGCACCCCGATCTGGTACTACGACATCGGCGAAGACCAGCTCAGCGGGCCGGTGACCGGGACGGCTGCGCTGCCGACGGATCCTGTCGCCGCATTCGCCGAGGCCCGGGCCGCGCGGGTGCCGGTGCTGATGGGTACGACGCGTGATGAGTGGACGCTGTTCGTCGCGCTGCAGAAACTGCGGGGAGCCGGTGACTACACGGCCGGCAACTATCCGCGTCTGCTGGCGCAGACCTACGGCGCCGATGCCGCCGCGGTGGAGGGGCGCTATCCGTTGACCGGCTACCCGGACGTCGCGCTGGCCTACGCGGCCACCGTCACCGACGGGGTGCTGGCGTGCCCGGCGCAACGGTGGGCCGGGGACCTCTCTCGTGATGAGGACGTCTACTTCTACGAGTTCAACGACCGCGATGCCCCGGCACCCGAGCCGCTGCGGACGCTGCCGTTCCCGGTCGGTGCGAGTCATTCACTCGAGCTGCGCTACCTCTTCGACGTCGGCGGGGCACCGCCACCGGACGAAGCGCAGTTCGCGCTCGGTGACCGCATGATCGACTACTGGGCCTCGTTCGTGAAGACGGGCGAACCGGGCGGCGACTGGAAGAACCTGAGCGGCGGTGTCCTGTCCCTGCAGCCGGACGGTGACCGGATGGTCGACGAGTTCGGCCGCGAGCATCACTGCGATTTCTGGGACGGACTGCGCTAACCGACGCCAGCGTGGGCGTTATGTACGGTTGAGGGCGGTTTTGCGTACACAGGTCCCACGCTCGAGCCCCTCCACCAGGGATTTGGAGCAGGCGGGATCGTCAGGCATACTGTTCGGGTTGCCTTGAGCCGGTTTGGCCGGTTCGGGCATGCGACCGGCGCCCCTAGCGGGGCGCATCCGGTCCCCACCTCGATCGCGACAAATCTGCCGCGAATGAGTGTGCGTGCGGGCGACACACCCGACCGCGGGGGCCGGTGAACCACAGACAGGTAAACAGCGGCGGCACAGCCAGGCCCGAGTTCGAATCGGGCCCGTTAGTAGTGAAGGTAGGAGAAGCGTGGCGGGACAAAAGATCCGCATCAGGCTCAAGGCCTACGACCATGAGGCGATTGACGCCTCTGCGCGCAAGATCGTCGAGACGGTCACCCGTACGGGCGCCAGCGTGGTCGGCCCTGTGCCGCTGCCGACCGAGAAGAACGTGTATTGCGTCATCCGGTCCCCGCACAAGTACAAGGACTCGCGGGAGCACTTCGAGATGCGTACACACAAGCGGCTGATCGACATTCTCGACCCCACGCCGAAGACGGTTGACGCACTCATGCGCATCGATCTGCCGGCCAGCGTCGACGTCAACATCCAGTAGGAGATTCCAGAACCATGGCAAGAAAAGGCATTCTGGGTACCAAGCTGGGCATGACGCAGGTGTTCGACGAGAACAACAAAGTCGTCCCGGTGACGGTCGTCAAGGCCGGCCCGAACGTCGTGACGCTCATCCGCACCCAGGAGCGTGACGGTTACAGCGCCGTGCAACTCGCCTACGGCGAGATCAGCCCGCGCAAGGTGAACAAGCCCGTGACGGGCCAGTACGCGGCCGCCGGTGTCAACCCGCGCCGCCACCTCGCCGAGCTGCGTCTCGACGACGAGGCCGCCGCGGAGTACGAGGTCGGCCAGGAGCTGACGGCGGAGATCTTCGCCGACGGCGCCTACGTCGACGTGACCGGCACCAGCAAGGGCAAGGGCTTCGCGGGAACCATGAAGCGCCACGGCTTCAAGGGCCAGGGCGCCAGCCACGGTGCGCAGGCTGTGCACCGCCGGCCGGGCTCGATCGGTGGCTGCGCCACCCCGGGCCGCGTCTTCAAGGGCACGCGCATGTCGGGCCGCATGGGTAGCGACCGCGTCACGACCCAGAACCTGAAGGTGCACAAGGTCGACGCAGAGAACGGCGTGCTGTTGATCAAGGGCGCCATCCCCGGCCGCAACGGTGGTCTGGTAGTTGTCCGCACCGCAATCAAGCGAGGCGAGAAGTAATGGCTGACAAGAAAATTGACGTTCTGACGCCGGCAGGCAAGAAGGACGGAAACGTCACCCTGCCTGCTGCACTTTTTGATGTCGAACCCAACATCGCGCTGATGCATCAGGTCGTCAACGCGCAGCTGGCCGCCAAGCGCCAGGGCACCCACGCGACCAAGACGCGTGGCGAGGTCTCCGGCGGTGGCAAGAAGCCGTACCGGCAGAAGGGCACC
The DNA here is from genome assembly GCF_029623955.1 of Mycobacterium sp. 236(2023). Taxonomy (GTDB): domain Bacteria; phylum Actinomycetota; class Actinomycetes; order Mycobacteriales; family Mycobacteriaceae; genus Mycobacterium. Next base: position 512,507 of record NZ_JARSBP010000002.1, read on the forward strand.
GGCCGCGCCCGTCAGGGTTCGACCCGTGCACCGCAGTTCACCGGTGGCGGCGTCGTCCACGGCCCGCAGCCGCGCGACTACAGCGAGCGGACCCCGAAGAAGATGATCCGCGCTGCACTGCGCGGAGCGCTCTCGGACCGGGCACGCAACGACCGGATTCACGCGATCACCGAGATCGTCGAGGGTCAGACCCCGTCGACCAAGAGCGCGAAGGCGTTCCTGGCGACGCTGACCGAGCGCAATCGAGTCCTGGTGGTCATCGGTCGCGCCGACGAGACCAGCACGCTGAGCGTGCGCAATCTGCCTGGCGTGCATGTCATCTCGCCGGACCAGTTGAACACCTACGACGTGCTCAAGGCCGACGACGTGGTGTTCAGCGTCGAGGCGCTCAACGCGTTCATCGCAGCGAATACGAAGACTGAGGAGGTGTCGGCCTGATGGCAAACGTGACCGATCCCCGCGACATCATCCTGTCCCCGGTGATCTCCGAGAAGTCCTACGGACTCATCGAGGACAACGTCTACACGTTCATCGTTCACCCCGACTCGAACAAGACCCAGATCAAGATCGCGATCGAGAAGATCTTCAAGGTCAAGGTCGATTCGGTGAACACGGCCAATCGACAGGGCAAGCGCAAGCGGACCCGCGCCGGCTACGGCCAGCGCAAGTCCACCAAGCGCGCCATCGTCACGCTGGCCGCGGGAAGCAAGCCCATCGATCTGTTCGGAGCGCCGGCGTAGTCCGGCAGGGAGATTTAGAAGATGGCTATTCGCAAGTACAAGCCGACGACCCCGGGCCGTCGCGGTTCGAGCGTCTCCGACTTCGCCGAGATCACGCGTGATCATCCGGAGAAGTCGCTGATCCGTCCGCTGCACGGCAAGGGCGGGCGTAACGCCCACGGCCGCATCACCACCCGCCACAAGGGTGGTGGCCACAAGCGCGCCTACCGCGTCATCGACTTCCGTCGCCACGACAAGGACGGCGTCAACGCCAAGGTCGCGCACATCGAGTACGACCCCAACCGCACCGCGAACATCGCGCTGCTGCACTACCTGGACGGCGAGAAGCGCTACATCATCGCGCCGCAGGGACTCAAGCAGGGCGCGGTCGTCGAGTCGGGCGCCAACGCCGACATCAAGCCGGGCAACAACCTGCCGCTGCGCAACATCCCCGCGGGCACGCTGATCCACGCTGTGGAGCTGCGTCCCGGTGGTGGCGCGAAGATGGCGCGTTCGGCCGGTGCGTCGATCCAGCTGCTGGGCAAGGAAGGCACCTACGCCTCCCTGCGTATGCCCAGCGGTGAGATCCGCCGCGTCGACGTGCGCTGCCGCGCCACCGTCGGCGAGGTCGGCAACGCCGAGCAGGCCAACATCAACTGGGGCAAGGCCGGCCGTATGCGGTGGAAGGGCAAGCGCCCCACCGTCCGTGGTGTCGTCATGAACCCGGTCGACCACCCGCACGGCGGTGGTGAGGGTAAAACCTCCGGTGGCCGCCACCCCGTCAGCCCGTGGGGTAAGCCCGAGGGCCGCACTCGCAAGCCCAACAAGGCCAGCGACAAGCTCATCGTCCGTCGCCGGCGCACCGGCAAGAATAAGCGGTAGGAGTAGCCAGCGATGCCACGCAGCCTGAAGAAGGGCCCGTTCGTCGACGACCATCTGCTCAAGAAGGTCGACGTCCAGAACGAGAAGAACACCAAGCAGGTCATCAAGACCTGGTCCCGTCGGTCCACCATCATCCCGGACTTCATCGGTCACACCTTCGCCGTCCACGACGGTCGCAAGCACGTGCCGGTGTTCGTCACCGAGGCGATGGTCGGGCACAAGCTGGGCGAGTTCGCCCCCACCCGCACCTTCAAGGGTCATATCAAGGATGACCGGAAGGCCAAGAGGCGCTAATGACTACAGCGATTGAATATCCGTCTGCGACCGCGGTTGCCCGCCACATCGGCATCTCGGCAACCAAGGCGCGTCGCGTCATCGACCTGGTCCGCGGCAAGAGTGTCGAGGATGCCCTCGACATCCTGCGGTGGGCTCCGCAGCAGGCCAGCGACCCGGTCGCCAAGGTGATCGCCAGCGCTGCCGCCAACGCGCAGAACAACGAGGGCCTCGACCCGACCACCCTGGTGGTCGCGACGATCATGGCCGACGAGGGGCCGACCGCCAAGCGCATCCGTCCCCGCGCGCAGGGTCGCGCCTACCGGATCCGCAAGCGCACGAGCCACATCACGGTGATCGTCGAAAGCCGACCCCCCAAGAAGGGCGGGCAGCAGGGTTCCGCCGGTAATGCCCGCGCGCGCCGTGCCCAGGGCAGTAAGGCCGCCAGCAAGAAGGAGGGCTCGGAGTAGTGGGCCAGAAGATCAATCCCCACGGCTTCCGTCTCGGTATCACCACCGACTGGAAGTCCCGCTGGTATGCCGACAAGCAGTACGCGGACTACATCAAGGAAGATGTCGCGATCCGCAAGCTCCTGGCCACCGGCCTTGAGCGCGCCGGCATCGCCGACGTGGAGATCGAGCGCACCCGTGACCGCGTCCGTGTGGACATCCACACCGCGCGCCCGGGCATCGTGATCGGTCGCCGCGGCACCGAGGCCGACCGCATCCGCGCCGACCTGGAGAAGCTGACCAAGAAGCAGGTTCAGCTGAACATCCTCGAGGTGAAGAACCCCGAGAGCCAGGCGCAGCTTGTCGCGCAGGGTGTCGCCGAGCAGCTGAGCAACCGTGTGGCGTTCCGCCGCGCGATGCGCAAGGCGATCCAGTCGGCGATGCGCCAGCCCAACGTCAAGGGCATCCGGGTGCAGTGCTCGGGCCGCCTCGGCGGTGCTGAGATGAGCCGCTCGGAGTTCTACCGCGAAGGTCGCGTCCCGCTGCACACGCTGCGCGCGGACATTGACTACGGCCTCTACGAGGCGAAAACCACCTTCGGCCGGATCGGCGTGAAGGTCTGGATCTACAAGGGCGACATCGTCGGTGGCAAGCGCGAGCTCGCCGCCGCCGCTCCCGCCGGTGCGGACCGTCCGCGTCGCGAGCGTCCGTCGGGCACCCGTCCCCGCCGCAGCGGCGCGTCGGGTACCACCGCGACGAGCACCGACGCAGGCCGGGCCGCCACCGAAGGTGCGGCTGAAGCGCCCGCAACCGAAGCCGCCACCACTGCACCTTCTGCAGGGCAGCCGGAAACTACGGAGAGCTAGTCATGCTGATTCCCCGCAAGGTCAAGCACCGCAAGCAGCACCACCCCCGCCAGCGCGGCATCGCCAGCGGTGGCACGTCGGTGAGCTTCGGCGACTACGGCATCCAGGCCCTGGGCCATGCCTACGTCACCAACCGGCAGATCGAGTCCGCTCGTATCGCCATCAACCGGCACATCAAGCGTGGCGGCAAGGTCTGGATCAACATCTTCCCGGACCGCCCGCTGACCAAGAAGCCCGCCGAGACCCGCATGGGTTCCGGTAAGGGTTCGCCGGAATGGTGGGTGTCCAACGTCAAGCCGGGCCGGATCCTGTTCGAGCTGAGCTACCCGGACGAGAAGGTCGCCAGGGAAGCCCTGACCCGCGCCATCCACAAGCTGCCGATCAAGGCACGCATCGTCACGAGAGAGGAGCAGTTCTGATGGCAGTTGGAGTTTCGACCGGCGAACTGCGCGAGCTCAGCGACGACGAACTGACCGACAAGCTCCGCGAGTCGAAGGAAGAGCTGTTCAACCTGCGCTTCCAGATGGCGACCGGTCAGCTTGCCAACAACCGCCGGCTGCGCACGGTCCGGCAGGAGATTGCACGCGTCTACACCGTGCTGCGCGAACGTGAGTTGGGTCTGGCCGCCGGACCCGGAGGTGAGGATTCGTAATGGCAGACACTCAAGCTGGGTCGAAGGGCCCGGCGCACACCCCTCGTACCGAAGAGAACCGCGGTCGTCGCAAGACGGCCATCGGTTACGTCGTGTCGGACAAGATGCAGAAGACGATCGTGGTCGAACTCGAATCACGTAAGTCGCATCCCTTGTACGGCAAGATCATTCGCACCACGACGAAGGTCAAGGCCCACGATGAGAACGAGGACGCCGGCATTGGCGATCGCGTGTCGTTGATGGAGACCCGGCCGACGTCGGCCACGAAGCGCTGGCGCCTCGTCGAGGTTCTCGAGCGGGCGAAGTAAGACTTTTACCGTAGGAAAATCCCCGTACGCCATTCGGCTGCGGGGGTTTTCTGGTTTCCGAGCGCAATCCGGTTGCGGTGCGCCAATTGGCTTCTTCAGGGCTTATCGACCTCAGCGGGTGTAATCTCCGGGCGTGGCCACGGAATTCAAGGGCAAGATCGAACTCGACATCCGCGATTCCGAACCGGACTGGGGGCCTTTCGCTGCTCCGACGGCGCAACCCGATGCGCCGAACGTCCTCTACCTGGTGTGGGACGACATCGGGATCGCCACCTGGGACTGCTTCGGCGGCTTGGTGGACATGCCCGCGATGAGCCGCATCTCCGAACGAGGAGTGCGACTTTCGCAGTTCCACACCACCGCGCTGTGCTCGCCCACCCGGGCGTCATTGCTGACGGGCCGCAATCCCACGACCGTCGGCATGGCGACGGTCGAAGAGTTCACCGACGGTTTCCCCAACTGCAACGGCCGAATTCCGTTCGACACCGCGCTGCTGCCAGAGGTGCTGGCCGAAAACGGCTACAACACGTACTGCGTCGGAAAGTGGCACCTTACGCCACTGGAGGAGTCGAACCTCGCGTCGACCAAACGGCATTGGCCGCTCGGGCGCGGCTTCGAGCGTTTCTACGGCTTCATGGGCGGCGAAACCGACCAGTGGTATCCCGATCTCATGTACGACAACCACCCCGTCACTCCGCCGGCCACGCCGGAGGAGGGGTATCACCTGTCAAAGGACCTCGCCGACAAGACGATCGAGTTCATCCGCGACGCCAAGGTGATCGCCCCCGACAAGCCGTGGTTCTCCTACCTGTGCCCCGGTGCCGGTCACGCACCGCACCACGTCTTCAAGGAGTGGGCGGACCGCTACGCCGGCCGCTTCGACATGGGTTACGAGGCCTACCGCGAGATCGTGCTGGAGAACCAGAAGCGGATGGGCATCGTGCCTACCGACACCGAGCTGTCGCCGGTGAACCCCTACCTGGATGTCAAGGGGCCCAACGGGGAAGACTGGCCACTGCAGGACACCGTTCGCCCCTGGGATTCGCTGTCTGAGGACGAGAAGCGGCTTTTCGCGCGGATGGCCGAGGTGTTCGCGGGCTTCCTGTCCTACACCGACGCCCAGATCGGGCGTGTGCTCGACTATCTGGAGGAGTCGGGCCAACTCGACAACACCATCATCGTTGTCATCTCGGACAACGGTGCCAGTGGCGAGGGCGGGCCGAACGGTTCGACTAACGAGGTCAAGTTCTTCAACGGCTACATCGACTCGGCCGAGGAGAGCCTCAAGGTCTTCGACGAACTCGGTGGCACCACCACCTACAACCATTACCCGATCGGGTGGGCGATGGCGTTCAACACCCCGTACAAGTTGTTCAAGCGCTACGCATCCCACGAGGGTGGTATCGCCGACACCGCAATCATCTCGTGGCCCAACGGGATTGCCGCCCACGGTGAGGTCCGCGACATCTACGTCAACGTCGCCGACATCACCCCGACGGTCTATGACCTGCTGGACATCACCCCGCCCCTGACGGTGCGCGGGGTGTCGCAGAAGCCGCTCGACGGTGTGAGTTTCAAAGTGGCACTGGAGAATCCGACCGCGCCCACCGGAAAGGAGACCCAGTTCTACACCATGCTGGGTACCCGTGGGATCTGGCACAAGGGCTGGTTCGCCAACGCCCTGCACGCGGCGTCACCGGCCGGCTGGTCACACTTCGACGACGACCGCTGGGAACTGTTCCACATCGAAGCCGACCGGAGTCAGTGCCACGACCTGGCCGCCGAGCACCCGGACAAGCTCGAGGAACTCAAGGCGCTGTGGTTCAGCGAAGCCGACAAGTACAACGGACTTCCGTTGGGCGACCTCAACGTTCTGGAGACGATGTCGCGGTGGCGGCCATACCTGGCCGGGGAGCGTGAGTCCTACGTGTATTACCCGGGAACGGCCGATGTCGGTATGGGCGCGGTCGTGGAGTTGAAGGGCCGGACGTTCGCGGTGCTGGCCGAAGTCACGATCGACGACGCCGGCGCCAGTGGTGTCATCGTGAAACATGGTGCTGCGCACGGCGGTTACGTGATGTACCTGCAAGGCGGCCAATTGTGCTTCGTGTACAACTTCCTCGGCGAGTACGAGCAGTTCCTGTCGTCGCCGAATCCTGTCGAACCGGGCACGCACACACTCGGTTTCACGTACACCCGCACCGGCACCGCCGAGGGAAGTCACACCCCGGTCGGTGATGCCGCGCTGTACGTCGACACCGAGATCGTGTCCACCCTCGCCGAAATGCGTTCCCACCCAGGAACTTTCGGCCTCGCAGGGGCAACCCTGAGCGTGGGGCGCAACACCGGGTCGGCAGTGTCCCGCGGTTTCCGGGCACCGTTCCCGTTCACCGGCGGCACCATCGCGCGGGTAAACGTCGACGTGTCCGGCACTCCGTACGCCGATCTGGAACGGGACTTCGCCCGAGCGTTCGCGAGGGACTGACCGTCGTGGGGCGCCTCGTTGCCGCGGCAACACTGGTGTGTGTGGCGCTGGCCCTGCCGGCGTGCACGCAGACCAGCGACGGGGTGCCCGCGGCAGCGGAGCAGTCGAGCGCGACGAACCCGACGAGCGCGACGAGCGTGACGAGCGCGCCCGCGGGGGCGCCGTGTGCGCCCGCAGCGCTACCGCCGGTGCGCGTGACCGCCGAGATACCCGAACCGGGTGCACCGAAGGCCGTCGTCGGGGTGCCCGACGGCTGGTCGATGACCGCGGCACCGGGCGGCGCCCGCCTGGAGGGACCGGACGGGATGTGGGCGACGGTGACGATCGCACCGTCGTCACCGGACGCCGAGGAAGCCTTCCGCACCTACACCGACGACATGACCGCGGAGACGGACATCAGCACCGTCAGCGTGCTGCCGGGGGAGTTGTGCGGCTACCCTGGGCAGAAGCTCATGGGGGTCCTGACCGGCACAGATACCCCAGGATCGGTGCAGTACGAAGCCCGGATCGTGCACGTCACGGCGGCCGGGCAGGCTTATCTGATCGCGGTGTACGTCGAGGCGCCTGGTGAGACGCCGGGATTCGACGCCGCGGCGACGGTGGTGACCGGCGACTTCGAGATCAGCCTGCCCTGACCTGCGATTTGGAGCATTCCCCGAGCTCACCTACTATGTAGGGGTTGCCTAGAGCAGACCTCGGTTATCTCGTCTTGAGAAAACCCTGCGTGCTCTTTGGGTGACAAAGACCGCGCACGTCCAGGTCGGTATCTGGCGTGCAAACAAACCCAGGTCGAGGAGATCTAGTGATTCAGCAAGAATCGCGGCTCAAGGTCGCCGACAACACGGGTGCCAAGGAGATCTTGTGCATCCGCGTTCTCGGCGGCTCGTCGCGGCGCTACGCCGGCATCGGTGATGTCATCGTGGCGACCGTCAAGGACGCCATTCCCGGCGGCAACGTCAAGCGCGGCGACGTCGTCAAGGCCGTCATCGTGCGCACCGTCAAGGAGCGCCGCCGCGCCGACGGCAGCTACATCAAGTTCGACGAGAACGCCGCCGTCATCATCAAGAACGACAACGATCCGCGTGGCACCCGCATCTTCGGGCCGGTCGGCCGCGAGCTGCGCGAGAAGAAGTTCATGAAGATCGTCTCGCTCGCCCCGGAGGTGTTGTAGATGAAGGTCCGCAAGGGCGACACGGTGCTCGTCATCTCGGGCAAGGACAAGGGCGCCAAGGGCAAGGTCCTCGTGGCCTACCCCGACCGCGACAAGATCCTGGTCGAAGGCGTCAACCGCATCAAGAAGCACACCCCCGAGTCGCGCACCGAGCGCGGTGCGGCATCGGGCGGCATCGTCACGCAGGAAGCGCCGATCCCGGTGTCGAACGTGATGCTGCTCGACTCGGACGGCAAGCCGACCCGCGTCGGGTTCCGCGTCGACGATGAGACCGGCAAGAAGGTCCGCATCGCCAAGACCAACGGCAAGGACATCGTCTAATGACCACCACTGAAAAGACCCTCCCTCGCCTGAAGCAGCGCTACCGCGAAGAGATCCGCGAGTCGCTGCTCAAGGAATTCGGCTACGCGAACGTGATGCAGATCCCCGGCGTCACCAAGGTCGTCGTCAACATGGGCGTCGGCGACGCCGCCCGCGACGCCAAGCTGATCAACGGCGCAGTCAACGACCTGGCGCTGATTACCGGCCAGAAGCCGGAGATCCGCAAGGCCCGCAAGTCCATCGCGCAGTTCAAGCTTCGCGAAGGAATGCCCATCGGTGCCCGCGTCACGTTGCGCGGCGACCGCATGTGGGAGTTCCTGGACCGCCTGATCTCGATCTCGCTGCCCCGTATCCGCGACTTCCGCGGCCTGAGCGCCAAGCAGTTCGACGGCACCGGCAACTACACGTTCGGTCTGACCGAGCAGTCGGTGTTCCACGAGATCGACGTGGACAGCATCGATCGCCCCCGTGGCATGGACATCACCGTCGTCACCTCGGCGACGAACGACGACGAGGGACGTGCGCTGCTGCGGGCGCTCGGCTTCCCGTTCAAGGAGAACTGAGCACATGGCAAAGAAGGCTCTGGTCAACAAGGCCAACAAGAAGCCCAAGTTCAAGGTGCGGGGCTACACGCGCTGCAACCGTTGCGGTCGCCCGCACGCGGTGTACCGCAAGTTCGGCCTGTGCCGCATCTGCCTTCGCGAGATGGCACACGCGGGCGAACTGCCCGGCGTCCAGAAGTCCAGCTGGTAACCCCAGAACCAACGAAAAATGTTGCGGTAGGCCACCCTTGAAGACACGGGTAGGAACCGCCGCGAGAAAGGTGAGCCGGCTGTCATGACCATGACGGATCCGATCGCAGACTTCTTGACACGTCTGCGCAACGCCAATTCGGCGTACCACGACGAAGTGACCTTGCCGCACAGCAAGATCAAGGCCAACATCGCCGAGATCCTGAAGTCCGAGGGTTACATCTCCGACTACCACACCGAGGATGCCCGCGTGGGCAAGTCTCTTGTGGTGCAGCTCAAGTACGGCCCGAGCCGCGAGCGAAGCATCGCCGGCCTGCGCCGCGTGAGCAAGCCCGGTCTGCGGGTCTACGCGAAGTCCACCAACCTGCCGCGCGTGCTCGGCGGGCTCGGTGTGGCCATCATTTCCACGTCGTCCGGTTTGAGGACCGACCGCCAGGCTTCCCGCGAGGGTGTCGGCGGCGAGGTTCTCGCTTACGTGTGGTGAGGGAGGGTTAGAACATGTCTCGCATTGGTAAGCAGCCGGTCGAGGTCCCGTCCGGAGTTGACGTGACGATCGCCGGGCAGAACGTGTCCGTGAAGGGCCCGAAGGGCACGCTGACGCTCGATGTCGCTGAGCCGATTGAGGTTTCGCGCAACGACGACGGTGCCATCGTGGTCAGCCGCCCGAACGACGAGCGTCGCAACCGCTCGCTGCACGGGCTGTCCCGCACCCTGATCGCCAACCTGGTGGAAGGCGTGACCAAGGGCTACACCACGAAGATGGAGATCTTCGGTGTCGGTTACCGCGTGGTGGCCAAGGGCAGCAACCTGGAGTTCGCTCTCGGTTACAGCCACCCGGTGCTGATCACCGCGCCTGACGGTGTCACCTTCGCGGTGGAAACGCCCACCAAGTTCTCGATCTCCGGTATCGACAAGCAGGCTGTCGGCCAGATCGCGGCGAACATCCGCCGCCTCCGTAAGAGCGATCCCTACAAGGGCAAGGGAATTCGCTACGAGGGCGAGCAGATCCGTCGCAAGGTCGGAAAGACAGGTAAGTAGTGATGGCTACCAAGACCAAAACGACAGAGGCCGCCGGGCACGCCCCGGTCGGCAAGAACATCTCCGAAACCCGCCGCACCGCGCGGCTGCGCAGGCACGCACGTCTGCGCAAGAAGGTCGAGGGCACGGCGAGCCGTCCGCGGCTGATGGTCAACCGGTCGGCGCGGCACATCCACGTGCAGCTCATCGACGACCTCGAAGGCGTCACGCTGGCCGCGGCGTCCTCGATCGAGGCCGATGTGCGCGCCGTCGACGGCGACAAGAAGGCCGCCAGTTCGCGGGTCGGCCAGCTGATCGCCGAGCGCGCCAAGGCCGCGGGCATCGAAGAGGTCGTGTTCGACCGCGGTGGGTACACCTACGGCGGACGTATCGCGGCCCTGGCCGACGCTGCACGCGAAGGCGGGCTGAAATTCTGATGACTGTTAACGAGAGGACTGCATAGTGGCCGAGCAGGCTGGCGCCGGTTCGGCGCAGGACAATCGCGGCGGCGGACGCGACGATCGTGGTGGCCGGGGCCGCCGGGACGATCGTGGTGGCCGCGGCGGACGTGACGACCGCGAGAAGAGCAACTACCTGGAGCGGGTCGTCACGATCAACCGCGTCTCCAAGGTCGTCAAGGGTGGCCGCCGGTTCAGCTTCACCGCGCTGGTGATCGTCGGCGACGGCAAGGGCATGGTCGGTGTCGGCTACGGCAAGGCCAAGGAAGTTCCCGCCGCCATCGCCAAGGGCGTAGAAGAGGCTCGCAAGAACTTCTTCCGCGTGCCGCTGATCGGTGGCACCGTGACCCACCCCGTTCAGGGCGAGGCCGCGGCCGGAGTCGTCATGCTGCGTCCGGCCAGCCCCGGTACCGGCGTCATCGCCGGCGGCGCGTGCCGTGCGGTGTTGGAATGCGCCGGGGTGCACGACGTCCTGGCCAAGTCGCTGGGTAGCGACAACGCGATCAACGTGGTGCACGCCACCGTTGCCGCGCTGAAGCTGCTGCAGCGTCCCGAAGAGGTCGCGGCGCGCCGTGGCCTGCCGATCGAGGATGTAGCGCCCGCGGGCATGCTCCGGGCTCGCCGTGAGGCCGAGGCCGTCGCCGCCAGCGCAGCGCGTGAGGGAACGGCTTAACCATGGCAGAGCTCAAAATCACCCAGGTGCGCAGCACCATCGGGGCGCGCTGGAAGCAGCGTGAAACGCTGCGGACGCTCGGGCTGCGCAAGATCCGCCAGTCCGTCGTCCGTGAGGACACCGCCCAGACGCGCGGTCTGATCAAGACCGTGCACCACCTTGTCGAGGTTGAGGAGGTCGCCAAATGAGTGACGTCATCAAGCTTCACGACCTGAAGCCCGCTCCTGGCGAGAAGAAGGCCAAGACCCGCGTGGGTCGTGGTGAGGGGTCCAAGGGTAAGACCGCGGGTCGCGGCACCAAGGGCACCAAGGCCCGCAAGAACGTCCCCGTGATGTTCGAGGGTGGCCAGATGCCGATCCACATGCGTCTGCCGAAGCTCAAGGGCTTCCGTAACCGCTTCCGCACCGAGTACGGCGTCGTCAACGTCGGCGACATCGCCCGGGTTTTCCCCGAGGGCGGCACCGTCGGTGTCGACGAGCTGGTGGCCAAGGGCCTCGTTCGCAAGAACGTCCTGGTCAAGGTGCTCGGCGACGGCAAGCTGGCTGCGAAGGTCGACGTGACCGCGCACAAGTTCAGCGGCAGCGCCCGCGAGGCGATCACCGCCGCAGGTGGCACGGCCACCGAACTCTGATTTGTCAGACGACAAGAACCCCCGCCTCGGCGGGGGTTCTTGCGTTGAGGGGCCCGGCTCGTAACGGCACGACCGCCGAATCCGATCTACACTTCGCCGGGGGATGAGACCGAGGAGCACGCCATGATTCGCCATCGTCGAACTGTCGCCATCGCGATGTTCGCCGCAGGCTTCGCCATGTTCGGGAGCACCGCGACCGCGCAGGCCCAGACACAGGACGAGGCATTCACCAATGCGATGACGCGCCTGGGCATTCCGTTCGGTCCTGAAGAGGACCTGTCGCTGGTCGGGCACAAGGTGTGCGACATGCTCTCCGGTGCGCTCACCGGCAATCCGAACCCGGTTCCCGCGGTGCGCGGCGTGGTGCAGACGCTCGAGGGCAATGCCGACATCACCAAGCAGCAGGCGGTTGGGATGATGCAGGCGTCGTCGTACATCTACTGCCCGCAGTGGGCCAGGATCATCGGGCGCTGACCGCTTCTTCGTCGTCGGTACGCTCGTTTTATGTTCTCTCTGTTGTCCGGGGTGCCCGGGTTCGACGAAGTCCGTCAGATCGTCCGCAAGGTCGACACCGCCCGCCATCAGGGCGTGCCCGACGGCTGCATCCTCGAGCTCGATCTGCAGAGCGCGCCGCCGGAATCCGCGGGCTTCGATCCGATGGCGATCATCAACGGCGCGGGAAAGCCCCTGCTGCTGCGTGAGGCCGTTTCCGCGCTGCATCGCGCGGCGGACGACCCGCGGGTGGCCGGTCTGATCGCCCGCGTCCAGATCGACGCGGCGCCGCCGGGGCCCGTGCAGGAGCTGCGCGAGGCGATCGTCGCGTTCACGGCGAAGAAGCCGTCGCTGGCGTGGGCCGAAACCTACCCCGGCACGCTGTCCTACTACCTGGCCTCGGCGTTCGGCGAGGTGTGGATGCAGCCGTCGGGCACGGTCGGCCTGGTCGGCTTCGCCACCAGTGCGTTGTTCCTGCGGGACGCCCTCGACAAGCTCGGGGTCGAGGCACAGTTCGTCGCCCGCGGCGAATACAAGTCCGCGGCAAATCTTTTCACCCAGGACAGCTACACCGAGGCTCATCGCGAAGCCGACACCGCGCTGATCGACGGGCTGCGCGCGCAGGTGTGGGAGGCGGTGGCTGCCTCCCGCGGTATCGACGTGACGGCCCTCGACGCGATCGCCGACAGGGCGCCGCTGATGCGCAACGACGCGGTGACGGCGGGACTGGTGGACCGCATCGGATTCCGTGACGAGGCCTACGCCCGGATCGCGGAAAAGTCAGGTGCGGAGGGTGTTTCACCGGAGTCCGGCGACGCCGACGGCGACGACGCGCCGTCGCGGCTGTATCTGTCGCGGTACGCGCGGGCCAAGAAGCCGGCGGTTCCCGGCCTGAAGAACACCCCTCGCGTCGCGGTGGTGACGGTCGCCGGTCCGATAGTCGGCGGTCGTGGCGGGCGGCAGTCGCCGCTCGGCGGATCCAACGCCGGCGGCGACACCATCGCCGCCGCACTGCGGCAGGCCGCCGCCGACGACGACGTGGCGGCGATCGTGCTACGGGTCGACAGCCCCGGAGGTGCAGTGTCCGCCTCGGAGACGATCTGGCGCGAAGTCGTGCGTGTCCGCGAGCGGGGCAAGCCGATCGTGGCGTCGATGGGTTCGGTGGCCGCCTCGGGTGGCTACTACGTGTCGATGGCCGCCGACGCGATCGTCGCCAACCCGGGCACCATCACAGGCTCCATCGGCGTCGTCACCGGCAAGTTCATCGCCAGGGATCTGAAGGACCGGCTGGGGGTCGGCTCGGATTCGGTGCGCACCAACGCCAATGCCGACGCGTGGTCGATCAATGCGCCGTTCACCGAGGAGCAGCACGCCCACGTGGTGGCCGGGGCCGACGAGATCTACACCGACTTCGTCGAGCGGGTCGCCGAGGGGCGCAACATGACGGTCGAGGCGGTCGAGCAGGTCGCGCGGGGCAGGGTGTGGACGGGTGCCGACGCGCTCGACCGTGGTCTCGTCGACGAGTTGGGTGGCCTGCGTACCGCGATCAAGCGGGCGAAGGCGTTGGCCGGGATCGACGACGATGTCAAGGTCGAGCTGGCGCACCTGCCCGGCTCTTCGATGTGGGACGTGTTGCGGCCCAAGCCTTCTTCGCAGCCTGCGGCGGTATCGCTACCGGATCTGTTGGGCGCCATGGCGGTCCGCTCGGCACTGGGGGTGGTCGACCAGACGCAGCGGTCACTCACCGGCGTCAACGTGTTGTGGTTGGGGGAGACCCGCTACTGACCGAGGTGTTCGGCCAGGCGCTCCACCAGCTGCGCGGGTTGGTCCTCCGGCAGGAGATGGCCTCCGTCGTCGATCCACGTCAAGCCCCGGTTCGGAATGCGCTCGGCGATCCATTCCCCGTGCGGCGCAGGAAGAATGCGATCTTCACGGCCCCACGCCAACGTCACCGGAATGTCGACGGTGCCCAACAGGGCTTCGTATTCGGCGGTGTCGCTCTGGCTGAGTTGCCGGTACTGGCGGTAGAACGCCGCCTGGCCGTCGGTGCCCAGCCACGGGGCCAGGTAAGTGTCGAGGACACCATCCCGGTAACCGGCGTGGGTGCCGTTGCGCAGATGCGCGGTGACGAGTGCTTCGTGGGCATAGGCCGGCAGCTGTTCGAACACGTCGTGGTGTTGCCGGATGAGACCGAACAGCCCGTGCTCCCAGGTGCCTCCGGTGACGGCGTCGAACAGGAAAAGGTCTGAGAATCGGGCGTTTTCGAGGAGCAGCGCGCGCAGCACGATTGCGCCGCCGATGTCGCAGGCGACCACGCTGGGGCGGTTGAGTTTCCACTCGGCCAGCAGTTCGGCGAAATTGCGGCCCTGTGCCGCGAGGGTGAGGTCCTGGCCCTCGTGCTTGTCGGACTGCCCGTACCCCAGGTGATCGAAAACGTAGACCCGCCGGCCGAGCCGAGCGAGGGCCGGTGCGATATCGCGCCACAGGAACGACGAGTACGGCGTTCCGTGAACGAGGACGACCGGCGGGCCGTCACCGAAGCAGTCCCAGCGGACGGCCCCGCCGCCGAGGTCTGTTGCTTCCGTCAAGGTCCATGTCGTTCGCGTCGGATCCACCTCCGCCAGTGTGCCGGATGCTAGGCGCGGACCTCGTCGGGTTGCAGCCATTCGGTGGGCCGCAGCAGCACCACTTCGGGGACGATGCACGCCGTAGACAGCCGCGTGGTCATCCGCACGACCTCGGCGACATCCCGCGGGCTGATCATGGCAGGAGCGGCGATCTGGTCGCGGTAGGCGTCGGCCATCGGGGTGTCGACCAGCCCGGGGCACAGGGCGGTCGCCTTGATGCCCGACGTCGCGAGCTCGTCGTGGAGTGCCTCGGTGAATCCGACGACGGCGAACTTCGTCGCTGAATACGACGACAACGTCGCCTCACCGCGCTTGCCCGCGTTGGATGCGGTGTTGACGACCTGGGCGGAACCGCGCTCTTGCACAGCCTCTTTCAGCAGCGGCAGGCACTTGCTCGTCAACAGCACCACCGCGCGCACGTTGACCGCCAACTGGGCGTCGAGCAATTCTGCCGTGATGTCGGCGACGGTGCTGTTGCCGGCGACCCCGGCATTGTTCACCAGCAGGTCGAGAGATCCCAATGCTTCGGTGTGTGCGTCGACGATCTGATCGAGGAAGCCTTCGTCGGCCAGCGATCCGGCCACGGTGGACACCTCGGGACCAGGCTGCGCGCGCAGCGATTCGGCCGCGACGTCGAGCTTGCCCGGGCTGCGCGACACCAGGGTCAGCGCGAAGCCCTCCTCGCGGAGAACCTGTGCGATGGCGAGGCCGATGCCGCTCGAAGCTCCCGTGACGATGGCGCTGCGTGGCTTATTGGTCATCCGACGATTGTGCGTGTCAGGACGCGGTGTCGCGCGGCGAGCTCGGTTCCAGCAGCGCCCGAACGGCATTGCGGGATCCGAACGGTCGCAGCATCTGGCTGGCGGGCCGTGTCCGGACATTCAGCGGCCACCAGAACCAGCGCCCGAGCATCGCGGCGATCGACGGCGTCATGAAGGAGCGAACAATCAGCGTGTCGAAGAGCAGACCGAGCCCGATCGTTGTGCCGATCTGCCCGAGCACCACCAGATCGCTGAAGATGAACGACGACATCGTCGCCGCGAACACCAGCCCGGCCGCCGTCACCACCCCACCGGTGCCTGCCATCGCCCGGATGACGCCCGTCTTGAGCCCGGCGCCGATCTCCTCCTGGAACCGGGAGATCAACAACAGGTTGTAGTCGGCCCCCACCGCCAACAGCAGGATGATCGCCAGCGCCAGCACGATCCAGTACAGCTCTATCCCGAAGATGTACTGCCACACCAGAACCGACAACCCGAACGAAGCTCCGAGCGATAATGCGACCGTGCCGACGATGACGAACGCCGCGACGAGGCTGCGGGTGATGAAGATCATGATCAGCAGGATCAGCGCCATCGCCGCCATCGCGACGATCAGCAGGTCGTACTTGGCGCCGTCCTGAATGTCCTTGTACGTCGACGCGGTTCCCGCGACGTAGATCTTGGCATCCGACAGCGGCGTGGCCTTGATCGCGTCGAAGGCCGAGTTCTTGATCGCATCGATATGTGAAATACCCTCGGGCGTCGCGGGATTGCCCTCATGGGTGATGATCATGCGGGCGGCCTTGCCGTCGGGCGACATGAACAGTTTCAGCCCGCGCTGGAAATCGGGGTTGTCGAACGCCTCCGGCGGCAGATAGAACGAGTCGTCGTTCTTGGCGTCATCGAAGGCCTGCCCCATCGCGGTCGCGTTCTCCAGCGCCTCCTGGCTCTGATTGTTGGTGCCGGTCGTGGTGGCGTAGTTGGACAGGATCAGGTCGCGGTTGCGTTCCTGGATCGCGATCTGTGGTGGGAGCAGAGCGAGCAGTTGGGGCTGCAGTGCGTCGAGTTTGTCGAGGCTCGCCGTGATCGTGGTGAACTGCTCACTGAGCTGGCTGATTCCGTCGATCGCGTCGAACACCGACCGCAGGGCCGCACACATCGGGATGTCGAAACAGTGTGGCTCCCAATAGAAGTAGTTGCGGATCGGCCGGAACTGGTCATCGAAGTTGGCGATCTTGTCGCGCAGGTCGTTGACGATCGTCACGGTGTCGTGGAACGCCTGCGTCTGATCGTGGGTGGCCGCGGCGCTGGCCTGCTGCAGTGTCAGTTGCTGCCGCAGGATGTCGACGGTGTTCGTGATCTCGTTGGCCTGCTTGAGCAGATCCGCGCCGCGGTCCTGCTGGTAGCTCAGGTTCATGATCTGACTGGCACTCTGGGCGCTGATCTGGAACGGGATGGAGCTGTGGCTGATCGGCGTGCCGAGGGGCCGCGTGATCGACTGCACCAGATTGACGCCGGGAGTGTGCAGCACGCTCTTGGCGATGCGCTCCAAAATCAGCATGTCGGAGGGATTGCGCATGTCGTGATCGGATTCGACCATCAGCAGCTCGGGGTTGAGCCGGGCCTGGGAGAAATGCCGTTCGGCGGCGGCGTAACCCTCGACCGCGGGCGCGGAGTCGGGCAGGTACGGACGGGCGTCGTAACTGGTCTTGTAACCGGGCAGCGCGACCAGGCCGATGACGGCGATGATGCACGACACGACGAGGATCGGGCCCGGCCACCGCACGATCGCCGTGCCGATGCGTCGCCATCCGCTGGCGCGCACCTTGCGTTTTGGCTCCATCAGCCCGAACCTGCTGGCGATCAGCAGGACGGCCGGACCCAGCGTGAGTGCCGCTGCCAGCGTGACGAGGACGCCGATGGCGGCGGGGATGCCCAGAGTCTGGAAGTACGGCAACCGGGTGAAGCTCAGGCAGGCCACCGCGCCGGCGATCGTCAGGCCCGAGCCGACGATGACGTGCACCGTGCCGCGGTACATGTCCTGATAGGCGGCTGTTCGATCCAGCCCCCTGTTGCGGGCCTCGTGGTAGCGGCCGACGACGAAGATCGCGTAGTCGGTGCCCGCCGCGATGGCCAGTAGCGTCAGCAGGTTGGTGGCATACGTGGACAGCCCGATGACGCCGGCATCGGCGAGCGCCGCGACGACTCCGCGGGCCGCGGCGAGCTCGATGAGGACGGTCACGAGCATGAGCAGCGTCGTGACGATGGATCGGTAGACGACGAGCAGCATGACCGCGATGACGAGGAACGTGATGCCGGTGACCTTGTGGGTACCCGCGCTGCCCACCTCGAAGTTGTCGGTGATCAGCGGGGCGGCCCCGGTGACGTAGGCCCGCAGTCCCGGCGGCGGCGGGTTGTCGGCGACGATCGTGCGGACGGCGTCGACGGACTCGTTGGCCAGGGCCTCGCCCTGGTTGCCGGACAGGTACAGCTGCACGAGTGCGGCCTTGCCGTCCTTGCTCTGCGACCCGCCCGCGGTCAGCGGATCACCCCAGAAGTCCTGGATGTGCTGGACGTGCTTGGTGTCCTCGCCGAGCTTCTTGACCAGTCCGTCGTAGTACTCGTGGGCTTGCGCGCCCAGCGGCTGGTCGCTTTCGAGGACGATCATCGCAGCGCTGTCGGAATCGAACTCGTCGAAGACCTGGCCGATGTGGCGCATCGCCATGATCGACGGAGAGTCGGCGGCGTTCATCGACACCGAACGCTCGGCCCCGACGACTTCCAGTTGGGGCGCAATGATATTCGACACCGCGGCGACGGCGATCCACAGCAGCAGGATCGGGACGGCCAGCCGGCGGATCAGGTTGCTCATGCGGTCTTGTCCAGGCACGAGATGTAGCCGTTCACGTTCGATGTCGACCTT
This sequence comes from Mycobacterium sp. 236(2023), assembly GCF_029623955.1. GTDB lineage: Bacteria > Actinomycetota > Actinomycetes > Mycobacteriales > Mycobacteriaceae > Mycobacterium. Next base: position 530,967 of record NZ_JARSBP010000002.1, read on the forward strand.
TCGTCCTTGACGACGCCGTCGACGGTGATGCGGCAGCCGATGGTGTCGCCGTCGCCCTGGGCGCGCAGGTCGGCGAACAGGGTGGGCTCGTCGGTGGTCAACGTGTGCGACCACGGCAGCGTCGTGTTGTCGACGCGTTGGGGCTGGGCGTTCTCGTCGAGGAAGTTGACGGTGGCGGTCGAGCCGGGGGAGCCGAACACCTCGAGTAGGACTTCTTTGGGGTCGAAGCCGGTGTTCTCCAGGGCGTCGGCGCCGAGTTTCTGGACGACGTTGTCGGACCCGAAGATGCCGTGGAGGCGGAAGATGCCGAAGCTGACAACGGCGACGACGAGGACCGCCACGAGCGACGCCCAGTGCCGTCGCATCACCTTGCCAGCCGAAAAACCACTCACCCGAATGCCTTTCGAAGTCCGGTTCTGGCGCACCGAATCAGAACGGTACGGTACCGTACTCACTGGCGCAACTGTTCCGATCAGCGCCTTCGAAGGTGGAGATGTGTCCGACTGGACGACCAGGGAAGCCGAGCTGTTGGCGGTCACGCTGCAACTACTGCAGCAACACGGCTACGACCGGCTGACCGTGGATGCGGTCGCGATGCAGGCCAAGGCGAGCAAGGCGACGGTGTACCGGCGCTGGCCGTCGAAGGCCGACCTGGTGCTCGCCGCCTTCATCGAGGGAACCCGGGGCGCGAACTCGCCGCCGAACACCGGGTCGCTGAGGGGTGATCTGCTCGCGGTCGGCGCGACGGTGTGCAGGCAGGCCCGCGAGCACGGCAGCACGATGCGGGCGGTACTCAACGAGATGTCGCACAGCCCCCGGTTGCGCGACGCCATGCAGCACGAGTTCATCGACCAGCGCAGGCGGGTGATGCAGTCGGTCCTCGCCGACGCCGTGGCACGCGACGAGATCGACGCCGGTGCGATCGACGACGAGATCTACGACTTGCTACCCGGATATCTGGTGTTCCGGGGGTTGGTGTCACCGCGGACGCCGACGGAGGAGACCGTCAGGGTCCTCGTCGACGACGTGCTGTTGCCTAGCCTGGGTTACCGCGCTCCAACGTCGCACTGACGTAGACGATCTCGCCGAGCGGGTCCGTCTCGTCGGTGACCGGCGGCGCCGTCCGGCCGTAGCGCTCGAACAACTCCAGGCGCGGCGCACCGGTGACGGTCCAGCCCGTGCCGCTCAGATACTCCATGACATGGCTGCGCGCCCCGGCGTACACCAGCGACGGCATATCGAGATCGAGGCCGTGCTCGCGCAGCGGTTCGGACAGTGCGCTCACCTTCGTCGCGTCGAAATCGATGATGCCGGGGGCATATTCGGTGGCGATGGAGCTGCCCGGCGCGGACAGCGCAGTGATGCGGTCGAACAGCGCGTCCTGCGCTTCGGGCGGCAGGTAGATCAGCAGTCCCTCGGCCAGCCAGGCGGTGGGCTGCGACGAGTCGAATCCGGCATCTCGCAATGCCGTAGGCCAATCCTCGCGAAGGTCGATCGCGACCGGACGATGCGTCGCCGTCGGCTGGGCGCCGAGGCCGCTCAGTGTCTGCGTCTTGAACGCGATGACCTTCGGCTGGTCCAGCTCGTAGACAACGGTGCCCGCCGGCCACGTCAGCCGGTACGCGCGTGCATCCAGCCCGGAGGCCAGGATCACCACCTGGCGGACACCTGCGGCCGTCGCCGCCGCGCAGCAGTCGTCGAAGAACTTGGTGCGCACCGCCATTCCGTCGATCATCGCTTGCACACGCTCGGCCGAACTGTCGGGGAACTGCGACGTGTCGATCTCGCCGTCGAGCAGCTTCGTGAAGAACTCGATGCCGACGGCGCGCACCAACGGCTCGGCGAACGGGTCGTTGATCAGCGGGTCGGGATCCGCACTGGCCGCAGCCCTGCCCGCCGCAACCATCGTCGCCGTCGCCCCCACGCTGGAAGCCAGATCCCAGGAATCGTCTGCGGTCCGCGCCACGGCTGCTATCCCAACGTCGCTGTGAGGTAACCGGAATCGCCGACCATCGCCTGTAGCGAATCGTCGACCGGTTCGAAGCCGTACGCGACGTAGGCCTGCGAGCTGGTCAGCACCTCGGTCCGCCAACCCTGGGCGCGAAGGTGATCGGCGGCGCTGGCGCGCGGGCCGTTGTAGAACAGCTCCTCGAGGTTGATGTCGCTGCCATGCCTGCGGGCCCGCTCGGTCATCGCCCTGGCCCAGTCGCCGGTCAGCGCCTTGACGTCCATGTGTTCGGTGGCCAGGCGGCTGCCGGGCGCGCTGAGGGCGCAGATGTTGTCCAGCAGCCGGTCCTGCGCCTCGGGCGGCAGATAGATGAGCAACCCCTCGGCGATCCACGCCGTCGGCGCCGAGGGCTCGAAACCTGCCTCCCGCAACGCTTTCGGCCAGTCCTCGCGCAGATCGATCCCGACGGTCCTGCGCTCCGCTGTGGGCGGTGCTCCGGCATCGGCGAGGACCCGGGTCTTGAACTCGATGACGGGCGGCTGGTCGATCTCGTAGACGACGGTGCCCGCGGGCCACGCCAGCCGGTATGCGCGGGTGTCGAGCCCCGAGGCCAGGATGACGGCCTGCCGGATACCGGCGGCGCACGCGTCGGTGAAGAAGTCGTCGAAGAAGCGGGTGCGCACCGCGATGTGACTCTTCATCTGGTCGGCGCCGAAGAGCGGATCGCCCTCGAAGTTGATGTCGCCCTTGGCGACCTGCACGAAGTGCGGGATTCCCACAGCCTCGACGAGGAGTTCGGCATACGGATCGTGGATCAGTGGATCGGGGCCGCGGCTCGCGAACGCCCGCGACGCGGCCACCGATGTCGCGGTGGCGCCGACGCTTGAGGTCAGGTCCCAGGTGTCTCCATCAGTGCGTGACATCGGTGTTCCTTTCGGGGAGAGCTGCGGTGAGTGCCATCGAATCACGCAGTGCAGCAAGGCTTTCAGGAGCGTGGAACTGCCGGCCGTACTTGGCGAACACGTCCGGTCGGGCCTGGGCGCCGACCTGCCAGCCCAGCGCTCCCAGATAGTCGGCCGGGGGAGTGCGTTCCCCGGTGTGGAACAGGCTCGCCACGTCGAGATCAAGTCCCTGGTCCTGAAACTGGTCCCGCAGGGCGCGGCTGCGTTCGCCGATGCTGGCCCCCGCGTCGGGGTGGTACTCGGTGGCGAGCATGCTGCCCGGTGCGCTGAGGTCGGTGATCTCGTCGAACAGCCGGTCCTGCGCGTCGGGCGGTAGATAGACGAGCAACCCTTCGGCGATCCACGCGGTCGGCACGGAGGCGTCGAACCCGGCCTCACGCAATGCGGTGGGCCAGTCGTCGCGCAGGTCGACCGCGACGGTGTGCAGTGGCGCCGCCGGCTTCGCGCCCAACGCGGCCAGCGTCGCCGTCTTGAACTCGATGACGGCAGGTTGATCGATCTCGAACACGGTGGTGCCCGTCGGCCAATCCAGCCGGTAGGCACGCGAGTCCAACCCGGACGCGAGGATGACGGCCTGCCGGATGCCGGCGGCCCACGAATCTGCGAAGAAGTCGTCGAAGAACCGCGTCCGGACCGCCATCACGTCCGTCATCAACGAGGCCGCCCCGGAATCGTCCCCGGAGGAGTAGTCGATCTCGCCGTCGACGACCTTGGTGAAGAACTCGATCCCGACGGCGCGCACCAGCGGCGCGGCATAGGGGTCGTCGATCAGCGCCTCGGCTTCGCGGCTGGCGACGGCGCGCGCGGCGGCGACCATCGTCGCCGTCGCCCCGACGCTGGACGCGAGGTCCCAGGTGTCACCCTCGGTACGCGCCATCCGTGCCTCCTTGAAGCCGTGTGTCCTCTACTTGGCGGCGCTGACGTAGACGACGTCGGCGAAGCCCTCGTCGCTTTCGAGAGGTTCGAGTCCGTAACGCACCAGAAGATCGTTGGTCGGGGTGCCCTCGACTGTCCAGCCCCCGGTGCGCAAGTACTCGGTGACGTCGTTGCGGTCGCCGAGAAACACCAGCTCGGAGAAGTCGAGGTCGAAGCCGTGGCTGCGCCAGCGGTCCGTCGACTCCTTCATCTTCTCCCGCATCTCGTCGTGGTCGACGTCGTTATGGGAGGGAACGGCCTCGACTGCCAGACGGCTTCCGGGCGCGCTGAGCTCGCCGATGGTGTCCAGCAGCCGGTCCTGTGCATCCGGCGGCAGGTAGCCCAGCAGTCCCTCGGCGATCCACGCGGTCGGCGCGCTCGCATCGAAGCCCGCCTCGGCCAGCGCCGAGGGCCAGTCGTTGCGCAGATCGATCGCGACGGTCTTGAGGTTCGTCGACGGGGACGCCCCCAGGCCGGCCAGCGTGGTGGCCTTGAACTCGATGACCTCGGGCTGGTCGATCTCGAACACCGTCATGTCGGCGGGCCACGTCAGGCGGTAGCCGCGGGCGTCCAACCCGGAGGCGAGGATGACGGCCTGTCTGATCTTTTCTGGTCCCGCGCTCACTGCGGCGGCGAAGAAGTCGTCGAAGAACCGCGTGCGCGCGGCCATGCCGTCGGCGAAGCGGTTCATCCCGACCGGCGATTCGCCGGACTCGGTCGTGTCGAGGTCGGCAGGGGTCAGGTCGCCGCTCGCGAGACGGGTGAAGAAGTCGACGCCGACGGCGCGCACGAGCGGCTCGGCGAACGGGTCGTTGATGACGGGTTCCTCGGCCCTGGTGGCTACCGCGCGGGCAGCGGCGACCATCGTCGCGGTGGCTCCTACGCTGGAGGCGAGGTCCCAGGTGTCATCTGCGGTGCGGGGCATGTCCTGTCCTTTTTAATTAGGTGACTTAACAACTCTCGCCACCGTACGCGCCGAAACTGAGCATCGACTGAGACTGCATGATTCGGGCCAACGAGAATGCAACTGTTAGTCTCGTAGACTGTTTGAACGCGTGACTTGCGCAGGTCGTTTGGCCTGCTCGCGCCGTCTCGCACACGACTTAACCGACGCTGGTCACGCCAGCCCCATGAGCACGCCGCGACCTAAGCGCTCGGCCGTGCAGGAGGAAAGAGTGCTCTCGGCTTTCATCTCGTCCCTGCGGACAGTCGATCTGAGGCGAAAGATCCTGTTCACGCTGGGCATCGTGATCCTCTACCGGGTCGGTGCCTCCATCCCATCCCCCGGCGTCAACTACCCCAACGTGCAGCAGTGCATCGCGCAGGTCAGCGGCGGCGAATCGGGTCAGATCTACTCGCTGATCAACCTGTTCTCCGGCGGCGCGCTCCTGCAGCTCTCGGTGTTCGCGGTGGGCATCATGCCCTACATCACCGCCAGCATCATCGTGCAGCTGCTCGGCGTCGTCATCCCGCGCTTCGAACAGCTCCGCAAGGAGGGCCAGGCGGGCCAGACCAAGCTCACGCAATACACCCGCTACCTCGCGATCGCGCTGGCGATCCTGCAGGCCACCAGCATCGTGGCGCTCGCCGCCAACGGCGGGCTGCTGCAGGGCTGCTCGCTGGACATCATCCAGGGCCAGGGTGAGGGCCTCAACATCTGGACGCTGGCCGTCATCGTCATCGTCATGACCGCCGGGGCCGCGCTGGTCATGTGGATGGGCGAGCTCGTCACCGAGCGCGGCGTCGGCAACGGCATGTCGCTGATCATCTTCGCCAGCATCGCCTCGGCGATCCCCGGCGAGGGCAAGAACATCCTCGACAGCCGCGGTGGCATGGTCTTCGCGCTGGTCTGCGTCGCGGCCCTGGTCATCGTCATCGGCGTCGTCTTCGTCGAGCAGGGCCAGCGCCGGATTCCCGTCCAGTACGCCAAGCGCATGGTCGGCCGCAAGATGTACGGCGGCACGTCGACCTACCTGCCGCTGAAGGTCAACCAGGCCGGCGTCATCCCGGTCATCTTCGCGTCGTCGCTGATCTACATCCCGCACCTGATCACCCAGCTCATCACCAGCGGCAGCTCCACCCCCAGCACCGGCTGGTGGCAGACGTTCGTCGCCGACTACCTGACCGACCCGAGCAGCCCGGTCTACATCGCGATCTACTTCGGCCTGATCATCTTCTTCACCTACTTCTATGTCTCGATCACGTTCAACCCCGAGGAACGTGCCGACGAGATGAAGAAGTACGGCGGCTTCATCCCCGGCATCCGCCCGGGCAAGCCGACGGCCGAATACCTGAGCTTCGTCCTGTCCAGGATCACCCTGCCGGGCTCGATCTACCTGGGCGTCATCGCCGTTCTGCCGAACCTGTTCCTGGAGATCGGCAACACCGGTTCGGTGCAGAACCTGCCGTTCGGCGGTACTGCTGTCCTCATCGCTGTCGGCGTCGGCCTCGACACCGTCAAGCAAATCGAAAGCCAGCTGATGCAGCGCAACTATGAAGGGTTCCTCAAGTGAGAATCGTGTTGTTGGGACCGCCCGGCGCGGGCAAGGGAACGCAGGCCCAGAAGCTGGCCGAAAAGCTCGGGATCCCGCAGATCTCCACCGGCGACCTGTTCCGCTACAACATCAGCAACAACACCGAGCTGGGCGTCGAGGCCAAGAAGTACCTCGACGCCGGCGATCTGGTCCCGGCCACCCTCACCAACGCGCTGGTCGACGACCGACTCAACGACGACGACGCCAAAGAGGGATTCATCCTCGACGGCTTCCCGCGCTCGGTCGAGCAGGCCGAGGCGCTCGCAGGGATGCTGGAGAAGCGGGGCCTGGCGCTCGACGCCGTCATGGAGTTCCGGGTGCCGGAGGAAGAGCTGGTCGACCGCCTCAAGGGCCGCGGCCGTGCCGACGACACCGAGGACGTCATCCGCAACCGGTTCAAGGTGTACCGCGACGAGACGGCCCCGCTGCTGGACTTCTATTCCGACGACCTCAAGACCGTCGACGCCGTCGGCGAGCTCGACGAGGTGTTTGCCCGCGCGCTGAAGGCGCTCGGCCGCTAGCGGTCGCCCATGGTTTCTCTGCCCGGCCTGCGCAGCCGCAAGGTCGTTCCCCAACGCACCGCGGGGGAACTCGACGCCATGGCGGCCGCGGGAGCACTCGTGGCCGCCGCCCTCACAGCGGTCCGCGCCGCGACTGCGCCGGGAGTGAGCACTCTGGACCTCGACGCGGTCGCCGAAGCGGTGATCCGCGACGGTGGCGGCACTCCGTCCTTCCTCGGCTACCACGGCTTTCCCGCGACGATCTGTTCGTCGGTCAACGACCGCGTCGTGCACGGCATCCCCACCGCCGACGATGTGCTCGCCGCGGGCGACCTGGTGTCGATTGACTGCGGGGCGATCCTGGACGGCTGGCACGGCGACTCCGCCTTCACCTACGGCGTCGGCGACCTGATTCCCGCCGACGAGGCGCTGTCCGCTGCGACGCGGGATTCCATGGAGGCCGGCATCGCCGCGATGGTGCCAGGCAACCGGCTGACCGACGTCTCTCATGCCATCGAACAGGGCACCAAGGCCGCCGAGATCCGCTACGACCGCAAGTTCGGCATCGTCGCGGGATACGGCGGCCACGGCATCGGGCGCGAGATGCACATGGATCCGTTCCTCGCCAACGAGGGCTCGCCGGGACGCGGGCCGTACCTGGCCGTCGGCTCGGTGCTGGCCATCGAACCCATGCTCACCCTCGGAACCCGCAAGACGGCCGTCCTCGACGACGGTTGGACCGTCGTCACCACCGACGGATCCCGCGCGGCGCACTGGGAGCACACCGTCGCGGTCACCGACGACGGGCCCCGGATTCTCACCGCTCGGTGAACTGAAAGCTCGCTGTCTCCGTATTACCTAGCGGAGGATGACAGCAGTGAACCACCGGGACGACCCCGAGGCCGCGGTGATGCGGGCGCTCTACAACGAGCACGCCGCCGCGTTGTGGCGCTATGCGTTGCGACTCACCGGCGACCGCGCACGGGCCGAGGACGTGGTGCAGGAGACACTGCTGCGCGCCTGGCGGCATCCCGATGTCACCGCCGACGTCGACCGGTCGGCGAGGGCATGGCTGTTCACAGTGGCGCGCAACATGATCATCGACGAACGTCGAAGTGCCCGGCACAGGCATGAGACGGGGGTACCCGATCCGGAGCAGGTCTCCGATCTGGCGTCACCCGACGAGGTGGACGGTGCGCTGGACCGGATACTGCTGGGCACCGCATTGCGACAACTGTCCGATGAGCATCGAGCCGTGGTGCGTCGGGCGTACTACCAGGGCTGGACCACCGCGCAGATCGCAGCCGATCTGCAGATCCCGGAAGGCACCGTGAAATCCCGGCTGCACTACGCCATGCGGGCCTTGCGGCTCGGCCTACAAGAGATGGGGGTGACTCGATGATGAGTGATGACACCTACCGGACGTGGGACGCCGCCTACGTATTGGGCGCGCTGTCCAGCGATGAACGCCGTGAATACGAAGCGCATCTGGAAGCCTGCACCCGGTGCCGCACGGCGGTCGCCGAACTCGGCGGGATGCCGGCGCTGCTTTCGATGCTCGACCTCGACGAGGTGATGGCGCTCGACGACGAAGAACCCGACCCGCCGCTGCGACCCGAGGTGCTCACCTCGGTGATCGACCGTGTCGGCGCGCGCAGGCGCCGGGCCCGCTGGATGACGTCGACGGCCGCCGGGGTGGCCGCCGTGCTGCTGGCCATGGCGGTGGTGGTGGCGTTGCGGCCCGAGATCTTCGGGTTGCACAGGGCGCGCACGCAGCAGACGTCGGCACAGATGCTGGACATGGAGAAGGTGTCCCAGACGCCGATCAACGCGAGCATCGCGTTGACCGGTTACGGCTGGGGCACGCGTATCGACATGGAATGCTCCTACGGCGAGTGGGGACAGAGCGCCCAAGCGGTCAAGCCGCAGGACCTCGGCATGGTCGTGGTCGGTCACGACGGCAGCCGCGCACAGATCGCGACGTGGCTCGGCCTGTCCGGTGCGACAGCGCTGCCCAGTGGTACCACCCCGATGAACATGGGCGAAATCGCTGCGGTGCAACTGGTTTCGACGGCCGACGGGAAAGTGCTGCTTGAGAAAGACCTGTGAATCCGGAATCCAGGTGAACCGACCCTCCTAGAGGTCTCGTGTCACCGGTATGGAAGTCAGGTCGGGCGAAGGCATCCGCGTCGTCGATCACATCGTCGACCATCTGGCCGCACACGGTGTCAGGCATATCTTCGGCGTCGACGGCGCCAACATCGAAGACCTCTATGACGCAGCGTATTTCCGCGATGACATCACGGCGGTCCTGACCAAGCACGAGTTCTCGGCGGCGGCCATGGCGGACGGTTACCGCCGCAGCGGAGGGCCGATCGCCGTCGTCGCGGCGACCTCGGGTGGCGGATGTCTCAATACCCTTGCTGGACTGGGTGAATCGCTGGCCAGCCGCGTTCCTGTCCTGGCGCTGATCGGCCAGGCTCCGACCCCGCTCGACGGCCACGGGTCCTTCCAGGACACCAGCGGCGACAACGGCGCCCTGGACGCAGTGGCACTGTTCTCCGCCGTCTCGCGCTACTGCCGCCGGATACGGACCGCACAGGAGATTCTCACTGCGTTACCCGAAGCGCTCGCCGAAGCTGAACGCGGGGGTCCCGCGGTGCTCCTACTGCCCAAGAATATTCAGCAGACCGCGATCGAGGACGCCCACTGGACGGACGGAAAGCGTCGCAGGCCAGTGTGTTCGGACGTCACCGCCGTTGCCGAGGCACTGCTGAGCACCACGGGGCCGGTCACGATCATCGCGGGTGAGCAGGTGGGCGCCGACGACGCGCGTCTGGAACTGATGCGGCTGGGCACGGCGCTCCGCGCGCGGGTGGTCACGGTGCCCGACGCCAAGGACGTCGCAGAATCGCCCATCGGGGTGTCGGGGGTGATGGGGCATCCCAGTGTCGTCACCGCGGTCGCGCAGAGCGCGGTCTGCCTGCTGCTCGGCACGCGGATGTCGGTCACGGCGCGGGCCGGACTCGACGGTGTCCTGACGACGGTGCCGACACTGTCGATCGGGTCTGCGCCGCCGTATCTTCCGTGCGCACACGTCCACAGCGAAAACCTCCGCGCATCGCTCTCGGCATTGTTCGAAGCGGTCCGACGGTCGCGGCGCGCCGTTCCGGCACCCCTGCCGCGCAGGGAGTTACAGCCCCCTCCTGCCGAGGGGCCCGGGGTCCGCTACCGCGCCGCGATGCGCATCATGGACGAGGCCATCCCGGACGGCTGCGACATCGTCGTCGACGCGGGCAACATCGGCGCCTCCGCCATCCACTACCTGCCCGCACGCCGGGACGGGCGGTTCCTCGTCGCGCTCGGCATGGGCGGGATGGGATACAGCTTCGGGGCGGGAATCGGCGTCTCGTTCCACCGCGGCCGCCGTACCGTCGTCATCGCCGGTGACGGCGCCTTCTTCATGCACGGCATGGAGATCCACACCGCGTTGCAGTACCGGTTGCCGATCACGTTCTGCCTCTTCGACAATCACGCTCACGCCATGTGTGTGACCCGGGAACAGCAGTTCTACGGAGACCGCTACAGCTACAACCGATTCGGCCCCAGCCGGCTCGGCGCAGGTCTGGCCGCGATGTTCCCCGGCCTGACCGCCCTCGACGTGTCCGATGTCGACCAGTTGCCCGCGGCGCTGCGCGTCGCCCTCGATCATGACGGCCCCGCCGTAGTGGCCGTCGACTGTTCACCGGACGAAATTCCGCCGTTCGCCGCGTTTCTCACCACGAAAGAGGATTCTCATGTCGCTGCCCGTACTTGACGATATCGACGAGCTCATCAGGATCGAGACGTCGCCCAGGGAGAAGGCCACCCCGATCATCATGGACATGATGCGGTCGGTCTACCCGCACGACGACGTGTTCGGCACCTACTGCACCGTCAACGACTACATCGCCTGTCCTCCCGACGAACTGTTCGAGTACCTCTCCGACACAAGGTCTCTCGAAGAGTGGACGTACAGCCTGCGCGGGTTCACACCCACCGACGAACCGGGGTTGTGGCTGGCCCACGACCGGCTGGGCGCAGGACCTACCGGGCCGGGCAGCGCGATCTACACGCGCACCGTCGCCAACCGCGATGCGCTGACCGTCGATTATCACTGCGCATGGGACCAGGGCAAGCACCTGTGGATGATCTACCTGATGCGCATCGTCGACGCTCAGGTGGTGTTCGACAAACCGGGATCGGTTGTGCTGTGGACGAATTGCCACCATCCGTTCTACGACCACAACCCCTATCCGGAGACGGCCCCGCCGAACAGGGCGGTGTGGGTGGGAGACTTCTGGGACATGTTCGGCCCCGGCCACCTGCTGGAACTGAAGAACCTCAAGGCGATCGCCGAATACCGCCACCGCAACGGACAGTCCATCACCCCCGGATGGATGCGATGACGATGAACAACGCCGTGAGTCTCGTCGACGTGTCGGTGCATCTGCCCGGCGAACCGATCGGTGCCGAGTACTACGCGCAGTTCGCCGAGACCGACGAACTGCGCGACAACGTCATGTTCCGGGCACCCCGCTACCGGCACCACGTGGATCCCGAGACGACGGCCGTCGACATGGCCGAGCGGGCCGCCGAAGGCCTGATCGCGCGGCACGGTCAGGATGTCGTCAGTGGCGCCGACATCCTGATCACGCACACCCAGCTGCCCGACGTGCCGTTCTACGGCGGTGGTGGGGGAATGGCGCATCGCCTTGGCATGAAACCGAATTGGGTGATCGACCTGCACAACGGCGGGTGTGCGGCGTTCCTCCTGGGCATGAAACTCGCCCGCAACCTGCTGGCCTCCGGAGAAGGCCGCACGGCGCTGATCGCCGTCGTGCAGAATGCCGCGGGGCAGATCTTCGAGCAGCCGACGATCCGCCGTCGTGCGCAGTCCTCGGTGCCCGGCGACGGCGCCGCGGTGGGGCTGGTCACGGTCTCGGACGAGTCGCCGATCCTCGACGTCGAATGCCGCACGTACGGGGAGTATGCGGGCGACATGACGATCGCCGTCGACCCGCCCAGGAAATGGTGGCAGGCCGGTCCCGGTGAAGGCTGCATCGGCTTCACCGAAAGCAAGATCACCAAGGTGCTCGCTCGCGGCAACCGCCAGGTTCCCGAGGTCAGCTACGCGGTGTGCGATCGAATCGGCCTGTCACCCAAGGACGTCGACCTGTTCGTCACCAATCAACCGAACCGCGCGTTCCTGCGCAACTGGCGCGACGCCCTCGAGCTGCCCGCCGAACGCCACGTCGACACGTTCGACCAGTGCGGCAACCTGTTCGCCGCAGGCATCCCCGTCAACCTGGACCGCGCCGTCTCCGACGGCCGGGTCGAGCGGGGCGACACCGTACTGATGGCGGCCTTCGCGCATGCCGGTGATTTCGCGGGTGCCGCCGCTGTCCAGTGGGGCGGGCGGGGCTGATGGCCGCAGGAGTTGCACTCGCCGACGCTGTCGCCGCCCTGCCAGCAGCGGTCAACCCACTGGCGTTGTCGCTCAACGAATGTCCCTTCCCGCCGCTACCCGCGGTGCGCGCCGCGCTCGCCACATCACTGGATTCCCTCAACCGGTATCCGGAGTTCCTGCCGCAGCGCCTGCGGTCGGTGATTGCTCGCCGGCTCGGCGTCGCCGACGACCAGGTGGTCATCGGGGTCGGGGCGACGGGTGTGATCATGCAGGTGCTGCAAGCGGTGACGACGCCTGGCGACACGATGGTGATGTCATTCCCGACGTTCGACGGCTATCCGATCTTCGCGCAGATGGCACGGCTGCGATCGGTCACCGTGCCCTTGGATGCGCACGGCCGCCACGACCTCGACGCGATGGCCGACGCCGTGGCGGGGCGTGCCCGTGTGGTCATCGTGTGCCGGCCGCACAACCCGACCGGAACGATCGACCCCATCGACGAACTCGAACGATTTCTGTCGCGGGTGCCGTCGGACACCGTGGTGATCCTCGACGAGGCCTACGCCGAATTCCTGGCGCCCGAACACCGCATCGACGCGATCGATCTCGTGCAGCGGTTCGACAATGTCGTCGTGGTCCGGACGTTCTCGAAGGCCTACGGGCTGGCCGGGTTGCGGGTGGGGTACGGCTTCTGCGCGCCCGCCCTGGGCCGGAGGCTGTGGACGATGCAGCTGCCGTTCGGCATTCCGCTCGCGGCGACCGTCGCGGTGGCGGCGTCCTTCGAGGCGGAAAGTCAGCTGCGGCAGCGGATCCGGACCATCACCGCCGAACGGCGACGGTTGCATGTACGGCTGCGCACGATGGGGGTGTACAGCACCGACGCGCACGCGAACTTCGTCTACCTGCCCGCCGGCAAGCTGCCCTGGCCGCACGTGTTCAACGACACCGGCCTCCAGGTACGCCACTACGCCAGTGGCGGCGTCCGGATCACCGTCGGATCGCGGGCATCCACCCGCGCGGTGGTCCGCGCTGTCGGTGAGGCAATCGAGTAAGGCTTTGCGGTAAGAAGACATGTGTGGCATCCGAGCGGCGCGACCCGATCGCGACGGCGCGTGCCAACTGGGAGCGCTCCGGGTGGGGTGAGGTCGCCGACGGCATGGTCGCGGTGACGTCGGTGATGCGGGCCCACCAGATCCTGCTCGCGCGCGTCGAAAACGCGTTGCGCCCCTACGACCTGAGCTTCTCGCGGTACGAGCTGCTGCGGCTACTGGCGTTCAGCCGCACCGGGGCACTGCCCATCACGAAAGCATCCGACCGGCTGCAGGTGCACGTCACCAGCGTCACCCACGCCATCCGGCGGCTGGAATCCGACGGTCTCGTCGAGCGGCTGCCGCACCCCACCGACGGCCGCACCACATTGGTGCAGATCACCGATTTGGGCCGCTCCACCGTCGAGGATGCGACCGTCACGCTGAACAAGGACGTCTTCGGCGACATCGGGATCACCGACGAGCAGTCCCGCACGCTGGCCACCGCGATCGAGACACTGCGCCGCAGCGCCGGCGACTTCTAACTGCTTCGAGCCAGCGGGATCGTCGCGGTCACGGCGGTGCCGTTGCCCGGGCGCGACCGGATGTTCAGTCTGCCCCCGACTATCTCGGCGCGCTCGGCCATGGACAGCAGCCCGTAACCGCCCATCTCGTCGCTGCCCAGCGGATGCTCCAGCGTGTCGAACCCGACGCCGTCGTCGACGATCTCCAGCCGGGCGACGTCTCCGGTGTCGGATCTCTCGACGGAGAACGTGAGCTTGGCCTTGTCGGCGCGTGCGTGCTTGACGACGTTCTGCAGGCATTCCTGCGCGATGCGGTACAGCGCCAACTCGATGTGGTCGGGTACGCGGTCCTCGGCCAGCGTGACCTCGATGCCGATCTGCGGGATCGACCGGGCCAGGCTCGCCAGCCCACCGGACAGGCCGAGGTCGTCGAGCACCGGCGGCCGCAGCCCGCTGATCGCGGCGCGGGCCTCCTGCAGCGTCAGATCGGCGAGTTCGCGTGCCCGGTCGAGCTGTTCGGTCAGCGCCGCGCGGTCGTCCGGATTCTTCGCCGCCTGTGCGGCCGCGTCGAGCCGGTAGGACAGCGTGACGAGCCGCTGCGAGATGCCGTCGTGGATGTCGCCGGCCAGCCTGCGGCGCTCCAGCTCCTGGGCCTCGATGACCTGCTCGACGAAATTTTCGTGCGCCCGTTCGCGGGCCACCAGCTGGCGGTGCATCCGGGCTTGATGCATGGCGCCGGCGATCAGCCGACCGATGACGAGCAGGATCTCGACGTCGCGCGCACCGAACTCGCGCTCGGCGACGGTGTGCACGTTGAGCACGCCGACCAGCCCGCCGGGGTCCGTCTCCATCGGAACCGACACCATCGACGTGAAATCGCGGCCGCGCAGCGAGCTGAACGGTAGGTAGCGCGGGTCGGACTCCTTGTCCTTCCTGATCACCACCGGCTCGTGGTGACTCGCCACCCAGCCCGAGATGCCTTGTCCCAGAGGAAGTCTGATCTTGCCGACCTCGGCGTCGAACGGGGGCGTCGCCCCGGCCAGCGTCAACGACCGTTCCGTGTCGTCGAGGACGTGCACGAAGCACACGTCGCTGTCGGTGGCCGCGGTGATCATCCGGGCTGCCGCGGCGGCGAGCGGTTCGACGCCCGGCCCGCTGGAGGCGGCCTGGATGAGCTCGCGCAGCAGGGCCAGCTCGCGATCGGCGGTCAGCAGCGGCCGGTTCACTGGAAGATCCCTTCGCGCAGCGCGGTCGCCACCGCTCCGGTGCGGTCGCTGACGTTGAGCTTGCGGTAGATCGAGCTCAGGTGCGTCTTGACCGTCTCGTCGCCGATGACCAGCTTCGCGGCGATCGCCCGGTTGGGCAGTCCGTTGACGACCAGCTCCAGGATCTCGCTCTCCCGCTGGGTGAGGCCTTGGCGGGCGCCCGGCCATTCCACGACGCGGGACGCCATAGTCGGGTCGATCGCGGTCTGGCCGCCGTGCACGAACTCCAGCTGCCGGACCAGCTCCTCGCTGCTGATGCTCTTGAGCAGGTATCCCGACGCGCCCACCCGCAACGCCTGGAAGAGGTACTGCTCATCGTCGTACACCGACAGCATCACGATCTTGCGGTCCGGGTAGCGCTTGCGCAGCTGCTGGCACACGTCCAGCCCGCTGGATCCCTGCATCCGGACATCGCAGAGCACGATGTCGGGGTCCAGGTCGGCGACCACGCTCATCACCCGGTCCGCACCGACCGCCTGGCCGACCACGGTGACCCTGTCGCCGAACGCGGCAAGCATCGCCTTGAGGCCTTCGATGACCATCTCATGGTCATCTACCAGCACTATTCGCACCGGAGCGCCGCCCGCCATGGCCCCACTGTAAGGAATCCCCCACATGGGGGAGGCGCTTGGGGTGTGACGTAGGCCACCATTTGATTCGTGCAGCCCACACAGCAGAAAGCATGGCGTGCCGGACGGTTCTGGTGGGATTGGCCGTCTCCGGCGCAGCCGCAGCCACTCACGAAGCTCAGTGCGGTCATCGTCGATCTCGATGCCCTCGCCGATGTCGAGAGCGCAGGCCACCGGCGGGCGTTCAACGCCGCCTTCGCCGCGCTGGGGCTCGACATCGCCTGGTCGGAACCTCGATACCGGCAGCTCCAGGCGCTGGCCGACGAACGTCGGCGGGTCGCCGCCGAACTGCGCAAACGCGGCGTCAGCAGCGAATGCGACGTCCTGGCCGAGTTGCTCGTCGACGAGATCTGCGCGACCAAGGCGATGATCCTCGACGAGACGATCCTCGACGCGGACATCGCCGCGCGACCGGGCATGGTCGACCTGCTGACCGAGGCCTACGGCGCCGGCGTCGGAGTCGGCATCGTCAGCTCCGGCAGCCACGGCTGGGTGGAGCCGTTGGTACGCCAACTGATCGGAGAGGGCATCGCCGGCGCGGTGGTGACCACCGACGACGTGCCGCGCAAAGAGCTCTACGCGGCAGCGCTGGCCGAACTCGGCGCACCGGTCAACGACTCACTTGCGTTCGCGGGGTCGCAGGCGAGTCAGCGCATAGCCACCGCCACCGGTCTGGCGACGGTGCTGGTCGAAGGTGACAGTGCCGGTGGGGGAGCCCCGCTGCGAGTCGCCGACTGCCAGCGCGCGCACGACGCGTGGTGGGAGACCCATCCGAGGCCGACGGCTGCCTGACCCCTGAAGCCGGCGCCGGCGTCGAATCTGAACCTTTGCGTGTGATCTCCCCGGTTTCTCGCCAACTACTTCAGATTCGGCGCCGGTGTCTCTATCCGCGCAGTGCTTCGATGACGGCGCTGAAGTCCTTGTCCGCGTGGTCCTCATTGAACTTGCCGTAGATCTCGGCGGCGTGTGTGCCAAGCGGTGCCTTCGACCCGGTCGACGTGACGGCGGCCATCGCCAGCCCGAGGTCCTTGTTCATCAGCGCCGTCGCAAAGCCCGGCTTGAAATCGTTGTTGGCCGGCGACGTCGGAACAGGGCCCGGCACTGGGCAGTTGGTGTGCACCGACCAGCAGTTTCCCGTCGCGCCGGTGATCACGTCGAACAGCGACTGCGCCGGCAGCCCGAGCTTCTCGGCGAGCACGAACGCCTCGCCGATCGCGATCTGCTGCACCGCGAGCACCATGTTGTTGCACAGCTTCGCGGCCTGCCCCGCGCCCGAGGCGCCGCAGTGAATAATCTTGCCCGCCATGGGTTCGAGCACCGGCTTGGCGCTCTCGAAAGCATCGTCGTCGCCGCCGACCATGAACGCCAGGGTGCCTGCCGCGGCCCCCTTGATGCCGCCGGAGACGGGGGCGTCGAGCTGCGCGAGACCGTGCTCCTTGGCCTGGCCGTGGATGTCGCGGGCGTCGTCGACCGAGATGGTCGACGTGTCGATCAGCAGCGCGCCGGACTTCGCCTTGGGCAGGATCTCGGCGTAGGCGGCCTTGACGATCGCGCCGTTGGGCAGCGACGTGATGATCACATCGGCGTCGGCGACCGCGTCGGCGCCGCTGTCGAACACGCTGGCGCCGTTGGCCTTTGCGGCCTCCTTGAGCGCAGGAACCGGGTCGAAACCGTGCACGGTGTGCCCGGCCGACACCAGGTTCGCGGCCATCGGGCCACCCATGTTGCCCAGCCCCAGGAACGCGATCGTCGTCATGTTCTGTTCTCCCGTCAGGATGCGCGCGCCCGGCCCGCGGCCGCCCGGCCGATGACCACACGCATGATTTCGTTGCTGCCCTCAAGAATTCGGTGCACCCGCAGGTCGCGGACGATCTTCTCCAGCCCGTACTCCCGCAGATAGCCGTAGCCGCCGTGCAATTGCAGCGCTTGGTCGGCGACCTCGAAGCACGCGTCGGTGACGTAGCGCTTGGCCATCGCGCACAGCTCGACCCGATCGGGATGGTCGTCGTCGAGAGCTGTTGCGGCGCGCCACAACAAGGTGCGCGACGTCTGCAGCGCGGTGGCCATGTCGGCCAGCGTGAAGCGGATCGTCGGCTCGTCGAGCAGTGCGCCGCCGAACGCCTGCCGGTCTGCGAGGTAGGAGACGGCCTTGTCGTAGGCGGCCTGTGCGCCGCCGAGCGAGCAGGCGGCGATGTTGATGCGGCCGCCGTTGAGGCCCTTCATCGCGATGCCGAAGCCGGTGCCCTCCTCACCGCCGAGCAGTGCGTCGGCGGGAACGCGGGCGCCCTCGAGGATGACCTGTGCCGTGGGCTGGGCGTTCCAGCCCATCTTCTCCTCGTTGGCGCCGAAGCTCAGGCCCGGCGTGTCCTTCGGAATGATGAACGCCGAGATCCCTTTCGGGCCTTCGCTTCCGGTGCGCGCCATGACGACATACACATCGGACTCGCCCGCACCGGAGATGAATTGCTTGACACCGTCGAGCACCCACTCATCGCCCGAGCGCACCGCTTTGGTGCGCAGAGCGGACGCGTCGGACCCCGCGCCCGGCTCCGTCAAGCAGTAGCTCGCGATGGCGTCCATCGACGCCAGCTTCGGCACCCACGTCTTGCGCTGCTCGTCGGTGCCGAAGCTGTCCACCATCCAGGCGCACATGTTGTGGATCGACAGGAACGCCGCCACGGTCGGATCGGCCGATGCCAGCTTCTCGAATATGCGCACCGCGTCGATACGGCGAAGCTCGCTGCCGCCGACGTCGTCACGGCAGTAGATGGCCGCCATCCCGAGCTCGGCGGCCTCCCGCAACACATCGGTGGGGAAGTGATGCGTCGCATCCCATTCGAGAGCGTTTGGCGCCAGCCGCTTTTCGGCGAACGCGGCTGCTGTCTCGGCGATGACGCGCTCGTCGTCGTCCAACCCGAAGTAATCCACAGTTGTCTGCTCCTCGCGCGAGCGCTCGTCGGCGGTGTTAGTTCATCGTGGGAATGACGAACTCGGCGCCATCCTTGATGCCCGACGGCCAGCGCTCGGTGACGGTCTTGACCTTGGTGTAGAACTGGATCGACGCGGGCCCGTGCTGGTTGAGATCGCCGAAGCCGGAGCGCTTCCAGCCGCCAAAGGTGTGGTAGGCCACCGGAACCGGGATCGGCACGTTGACGCCGACCATGCCGACCTGCACGCGGGACACGAAATCGCGGGCCGCGTCGCCGTCGCGGGTGAAGATCGCGACACCGTTGCCGTACTCGTGCTTCGTCGGAAGACTCAGCGCTTCTTCGTAATCCTTGGCGCGCACGATGCACAGCACCGGCCCGAAGATCTCGTCGGTGTAGATCGACATGTCGGTGGTGACGTGGTCGAACAGCGTCGGGCCGATAAAGAAGCCCTTCTCCAGGCTCTGATCATCGAACGTCAGTTCATCGGTGGCGCGTTCGCGGCCGTCGACCACCAGATCGGCGCCGGACTCGACGCCCTGACCGATGTAGTCACGGACGCGCTCCAACGCGGCGCCGGTGACCAGCGGGCCGTAGTCGGCCTTGGGGTCGAGGCTGTGGCCGACACGAAGCTGGTTGACGCGCTCAACCAGCCTGTTGCGCAAGCGGTTTGCCGTCTCTTCACCAACGGGGACGGCGACGCTGATCGCCATGCAGCGCTCGCCGGCGCTGCCGTAGCCGGCGCCGATGAGCGCGTCGACGGCCTGGTCGAGGTCGGCGTCGGGCATGACGATCATGTGGTTCTTGGCGCCGCCGAAGCACTGGCTGCGCTTCCCGTGGGCCGCGGCGGTCGAGTAGATGTACTGCGCGATGTCGGAGCTGCCGACGAAGCCGACGGCCTGGATGTCGGGGTGGGTCAGGATCGCGTCGACGGCTTCCTTGTCGCCCTGCACGACCTGGAAGACGCCTGCTGGCAGGCCGGCTTCGAGGAAGAGTTCGGCGAGACGCAGCGGAACGGAGGGGTCGCGCTCAGAAGGCTTGAGGATGAACGCGTTTCCGCACGCGAGCGCGGGTCCGGCCTTCCACAGCGGGATCATCGCAGGGAAGTTGAACGGGGTGATGCCGGCGACGACACCGAGCGGCTGCCGGATCGAGTAGACGTCGATGCCACCGCCCGCGCCCTCGGTGAACTCGCCCTTGAGCAGGTGCGGGATGCCGATCGCGAACTCGATGACCTCAATGCCGCGTTGGATGTCGCCCTTGGAGTCGGCGACGGTCTTGCCGTGCTCCATGCTGAGGAGCTCCGCTAGTTCTTCGACGTGCTCATTGACCAGTGCGATGAACTTCATCATCACGCGGGCGCGGCGCTGCGGGTTCCAGGCGGCCCACTCCTTCTGTGCCTCGACAGCCGAGGCGACCGCGGTGTCGACGTCGGCCTTGCTGGCGAGCAGAACCTCGGCCTGCACCTCGCCGGTGCTCGGGTTCAGGACGCCGGCGGTGCGCGTGGACGCCAGCTCGCTGCGCTTGCCGTCGATGAAGTGGGGGATCCGTGTGGACATGCTCAAGCCTTCCAAAAGCGACCGCCTATAGATACTTGGATATCCTAGTAATGGGTGTCGGGCATTGGCAAGGGCCGCAGGGCAAGCTGTCGGTCATGCATCTGCTCAGCTCGCTGGCCGGCGCCGACGGCCGCGTGTTCGGCCGACAGAAGATCCGGCTGCTGCGCATCTACCTCGCGGCCACGACATTCCTGTACGCCTACGGGGTCACCTTCACGCTGTTCCCCGTCCGAACGGACCTGGAGTTCGCCAACCCGGCCGGCGGGATCGCCGCGATCGTGCTCGGAATCGCCGCGTTGGGGTACCTCGCGTTCAGCCCGCAGAACTCCGGGCCCGCACTGGCGGCCGCCATCGTCGCGACACCGCTGGTGATCGCGTTCCACGTCACGTTGACCTCGATCTACGTCTGCATGACCGCGTCGATGTTCCTTGCGATGTATGTGCGTGCGTTCTACTCACCCCGCCGGGCGGCGGTGCTGATCGCGCTGCTGACCGGGGCTGTCCTCGCAGCCGTCGCCGTCTCTCCCGCGCCCCATGTCGGGGTGATCACGTTCCTGATCATCGCCGTCGCGATCGTCGGCACCGCGGAGTCGTTCGGAATTGTGATGCGCGCACTGCTGACCGCGGCGTGCACCGATCCGATGACCGGTCTGTTCAACCGGGCGGGCTGGGAGATCGCCACCGCGGAACTGCTGACCGGTCGGCGGCCCCAGTCGGACGTCGTCACAGTGGTCGCGCTGGACATTGACAAGCTCAAGCACCTCAACGACACCTACGGGCATGACGCCGGCGACCGTCGCATCACCGAATACGCGACCGCGTGGCGCGCCGCGGCGCCGCGCGGAGCGATTCTGGCCCGGCTCGGGGGCGACGAGTTCGCTGGGTGCATCGCCGCGCGCGACGGTGTCGCGGAGACGTTCGTGCAGACGATTCGCGCGTCGACGCCGGAAGTCAGCATCGGCACCGCAACCGGGCGGACCCGTGAGATCGATATCCCACGCCTGCTGCGCCAGGCGGACGAGGTGCTCTACGCGAGCCGCGGCAAGCCGCTGCGCGACGCGGAAGGCTCTTAGCTCCAGGTGGGTAGCAGGCTCGCGGCCTCGAGCTCCGCGAACGGTGGTGCGGCCCGGTCGCGGTCGGACAGGATCAGCTCACCGGAGAACCAGGACGACCAGTCGATGCCCAGGGCAGGGTCGAGCGGATCGACGGTGTGCTCGCGGGCCGGGTCGTAGCCGGACGAACACAGATAGGTGACCGTTGAATCGTCGTCCAACGACAGGAACGCGTGCCCGAGTCCCTCGGCCAGGTACACGGCGCGGTGCTCCCGGTCATCGAGCGTCACCGCGTCCCACCGACCGAACGTCGGCGACCCGACCCGGATGTCGACGACGACGTCGACGATCGAACCCCGTACGCACGTCACGTACTTCGCCTGGCCGGGTGGTACCGCGGCGAAATGCACACCCCGCAGGACCCCCGCTTTCGACACCGAACAGTTGGCCTGGAACACATCCAGCCGGTGCCCGGTGACCGCGGTGAACGACTCATCGGTGAACCACTCGAGAAACGCGCCCCGCGAATCGCTGTGCACGACCGGCGTGAACTCCCACGAACCGGGGATCGCGAGCTCGCGGACCTTCACTGGGCACGCCCCTCGTAGGCCTTCTCGACACCGTCTTTGATTGGCCCCCACCAGGATTCGTTGTCCCGGTACCACGCGATCGTGTCCCGCAGGCCCGCCTCGAAATCGGTGTGCGCGGGGCGCCAGCCGAGTTCGTCGCGCAGCGGGGACGCGTCGATGGCGTACCGCAGGTCGTGCCCCTGCCGGTCGACGACATGCTCGAAGTCGTCGGGGGAGCGATCCATGAGTCGCAGGATCGTCTGCATCACCGACAGGTTGTCGCGTTCACCGTCGGCGCCGATCAGATAGGTGCGGCCGATCGTCCCGTGTGTCAGGATCCGCCACACCGCGCTGTTGTGGTCGTCGACGTGAATCCAGTCCCGCACGTTCGCGCCGGTGCCGTACAGCTTCGGTCGTCTGCCCGTCAGCACATTCGTGATCTGTCGTGGGATGAACTTCTCGACGTGCTGGAACGGGCCGTAGTTGTTGGAGCAGTTCGACAGCGTCGCCGCGACGTTGTAGGACCTCACCCACGCGCGCACCAGCAGGTCGGCGGCGGCTTTGGTCGACGAGTACGGACTCGACGGGTTGTATGGCGTCGTCTCGGTGAAACGCGAGGAATCTCCGAGGGGGAGGTCCCCGTACACCTCGTCGGTCGAAATGTGGTGCAGGCGAACCATTCTGGAGGCAGACGCGTGGCGTACGGCCTCCAGGATCGTGAACGTCCCGAGCACGTTGGAATGGACGAACGGTTCAGGATCGGCCAGCGCATTGTCGACGTGCGTCTCCGCGGCGAAGTGGACAACCGCATCCGATTCGGCGACGAGTGCACCGACCAGGGCGGCGTCGGTGATGTCGCCCTGCACCAGCTGGATCTCGGAATCCACGTCGGCCAACGCTTCCCGGCTACCCGCATACGTCAGCGAATCCAGCACCGTGACACGCACGCCGGGGTGCTCACGCACGGCGTTGCGGACGAAATTGGCGCCGATAAACCCCGCACCACCGGTTATCAGCAACCGCATGAACAGTGACCCTATCTATCGCAATCCGGCTTGGAACCGCGTGCCCTGTGTTCTCCTATGACCTGGTCCGTCCTGACGGGGTGCGGCTCCGGCGACGACAAGTCCGGTGAGTCTTCCGCAACCTCATCTGCCGCCTCGTCGTCGGCCGAGACGACGACCGCCGAGGCCACCGAGACCAGCGCTGCCGCCCCCGCGGACAAGCAGACCGTCGGCGAGTACCTGACGGCCAACGGCGTCAGCCACACCATCGTCAAGGCCAACGAGCCGGGTGTGCCGAAGGTGGATCTGCCGATGCCCGAAGGCTGGGAGCCCATCCCGGACGCCGACCTCCCGCAGGACGCTTACGGCGCCATCTTCCTGTCCGCCGCCAAGGGCACGCCGAACCCGCCCGCCGTCATCGCCAGGATGGCGCGCCTGGAGGGCGGCGAGTTCGACGTCGCCACGATCCTCGAGCTCGTCCCGAACGCCGTCACCAAGCTGGACGGGTGGCAGGGCCCGTTGGTGGGCGAGCCCGCCGAGCTCGGCGGGTTCGAGGCGGTCGCCATTGCCGGGACCGCGCTCGTCGACGGAGCGCCGACCTTTGTGGCGCGCAAGGGCGTCGTCATCGAGGGGGCCGAGCACACCTACATGCTCGCCCTCGACGCTCAGGGGCCCGTCGAGCAGCAGGACGCCATCCTCGCGGCGATGACCACGATCGACAGCGGCACCACGATCACGCCTTGAGCGGCCCCGTCAGCTCCTCCAGCGTCGACAGCAGCTCGTCTTCGCCGCCGAGCACCTGAATCGCGACATGGTCCGCACCGGCGGCCAGGTGTTCGGAGAGCTTCGCAGCGATCTGGTCCGGCGATCCGTACGCGACGACGGCATCGATGAACCGGTCGCTGCCGGGACGCTCCAGGTCCTCCTCGGTGAATCCCAGCCGCTTCCAGTTGTTCACGTAGTTGGACAGGCCGAGATAGAAGTCGACGGTCCCGCGGCCGATCTCACGGGCCGCCTCCGCGTCGTTGGTCAGCACGACGGTGTGCTCGGGCGCGATGAACACTGTCGGGCCCAGTAATTCGCGTGCCTGCCCGGTGTGCACGGGTGTCGTCAGATACGGGTGCGCGCCTGCGCTGCGCTGCGCGGACAGTTGCAGCACCTGCGGGCCCAGCGCGGCGACCACGCGGCGGCTGGTCGGCACCTTCGCCGCATCCAGCTTGTCGAGGTAATCGACCAGCGCCTGGTAGGGCTTCGTGTACTCCTGAGTGTGCTCGGGATGCCCCACCCCGACGCCCAGCAGGAAGCGGCCGGGGAACGCCTTCTCGATGCGGTGGTAGGACTCGGCCACCTCGCCGGCGTCCGCCGTCCAGATGTTGACGATGCCGGTGGCGACCTGAAGCGTCTCGGTCTTCTCCAGGATCGGTTCGACGAACGCCAGATCGGCGGCGGGGGAGGCGCCCACCCACACCGCGCCGTAGCCGAGCTTCTCGATCTCCACCGCCTGCTCCGGCGACACCGGCTGCCCGGTCCACACGCCGTAACGGCCCAGTGCGGGCTTCAGCGACGGGCCACCGGAGTTGATCGCGGACTCGCTCATAGTTCCTTCATCCCTTCAGGCCCAACGGTCCGGCCAGCTCGGCCAGTGCAGGCACGAGTTTGGCTTCCCCGTTCTTACCTGTCAGCACCTGCACCGGTACGTGGTCGGCGCCGGCGTCGAGATGTTCCCGCAGCCGGGCCGCGATGGCGTCGACGGTCCCGTAGGCGACGACGGCGTCCACCAGACGGTCACTACCCGGTTTCGCCAGATCCTGATCACTGAATCCGAGGCGTTTCCAGCTGTTCAGGTAATTGGCCAGGTTCAGATAGACATCCAGAGCCTTGCGGCCGGTCTCGCGGGCCCTGTCGGGGTCGGTGGTCAGGATGACCTTGTGCTCGGGGGCCAGGAACGCTTCGGGACCGATCAGCTCGCGGGCCATGGCGGTGTGTTCGGGAGTGGTCAGATACGGGTGCGCACCGGCCGAGCGGTCCGCCGAGAGCTTGAGCACCCGCGGGCCGAGCGCGGCGACGACGCGCCGTCCACGCGGGACGCCGTACTCGTCGAGCTTGTCGAGGTACTCGATCAGGGCGTCGACGGGCTTGCGGTACTCCTGATGTGCCTCGGGGTGCCCGACTCCGATTCCGAGCAGGAAACGTCCGGGGTGTGCGGTCTCGATCCGGTGGAACGACTCGGCGACGGGGCCTGCCGCGGCAGTCCAGACGTTGACGATGCCGGTGGCCACCTTCAGCGTGGTGGTCGCGTCGAGGAGTGGCTCGACCCAGTCGAGCTCCGCGGGCGGCGATCCGCCGACCCACACGGCGCCGTAGCCCAGCGCCTCGATGTCCTTGGCCTGTTGCGGGGTGACCCCGCGGCCGAACGATCCGAACGTGCCCAGATCGGGCTTGGATTCACTCACTCGGCGAGGGCTTCGGTGTAGTTCTCCGGCGCAGGCGCTTCCAGCGGCAGACAGATGCTGAACGTGGTCTTCCCGGGCTGTGACTGCACCGACAGGTTGCCGTGGTGCTTCTCGACGATGATGCGCCAGGCCAGATCCAGGCCGAGTCCGGTGCCCTCGCCGAACGGTTTGGTCGTGAAGAACGGGGTGAAGATCCGCTCGATGATGTCCTCGGGGATGCCCGGACCGTCATCCTCGATCTCGACCCGGATGGTGTTCTCGTTCTCGCGCATCGTGCGCAGGGTCAGCGTGCCTTCGCCGCCCATCGCCTGAATCGCGTTGTCGATGATGTTCGTCCAGACCTGATTGAGATCGCCTGGGTAGCAAAGCAATTGGGGCAGTGACTTGTCGCAGTCCTTGACCAGCTTGACCGGGTTGTTCTTGCCGATCTTGTCGCCGAACATCATCAGCGTGCTGTGCAGCAATTCGTGCACGTCGGCGCTCTGGTACGGCGCGCGGTCCATCTGCGAGTACTGCTTGGCGCCGGCCAGCAGCGCCGAGATGCGCTTGGAGGCCTCGGCGATCTGGTTCATCAGCAGCTCGTTGTCGATCGTGTACTTCAGCCAGCCGATCGCGCCGGGCAGCGTCGCCGAACAGTCGACGTCGTCGACCGAGGCCTGTACTCGTTCGAGCCAGTCGACGTCGAGTCCGGCCTCCACGAACGTCGGCGCGTAATCCCACGCCGCCGAGATCCCGTGATCTTCGAGCCAGTCCCCGATCTGGTCCTCCCGGTCGGAGGTCTCCAGCGCGGTCAGCTCCTGCCCCTTCGACTTGGCGACCTGCTCGGCCACCTCGTCCTGAATGCTGATCAGAACCCGCAACGCCTCGGGCGTGAACTTGCCGTCGGCCAGCATCGCCAGCTTGTGCCGCATCTTGCCGACACCCTCGCGGAGGTCGGCGACAGCGCGGGCCGTCGCGCCCGCCGGGTTGTTGAGCTGATGGGTCAGACCCGCGGACAGCTGGCCGAGGGCCAGCAGCTTCTCGCGGGTGTCGATGATCTGGCGCTGCCGCATCCCGCCGACCATGTGGCCCTCCAGCAGGTGCACGGCCATCGGGAATTCCTTCTGCATGAACGTCGCGAACGCATTGGCGTCGAGCACGAAGAAGCGTGACGGCCGGGTTACCCGAACGGATGCTTGATAATTCTTGTCCTCGCCCGGCACGTAGGCCGACCACGCCCCGCAGTACACGCCGCGCTGCGACGTCCGGTTGGTCTCGAGATCGACGCCGCCCGAGCGTTTGGACATCACCAGCTCACCGTCGATGAGGACGTAGAAACACGT
Organism: Mycobacterium sp. 236(2023); assembly: GCF_029623955.1. Taxonomy (GTDB): domain Bacteria; phylum Actinomycetota; class Actinomycetes; order Mycobacteriales; family Mycobacteriaceae; genus Mycobacterium. The sequence goes on from NZ_JARSBP010000002.1 coordinate 557,607, forward strand.
CGCCGGATCACCTTCGGTGCAGATCGGACCCGGCTCGAAGACCGCGATGTGGCCGTTGTCGCACAGGGTCTGCAGCTGTTCGTCGGTGAGCTTCTCGAACAGGAACAGGGTGCGAAGCTCGGTGGGCAGGCACTTTTCGCCCATGGCGGGATCCTTCCTATGGCCTGTCGGCAGCGAGCGTGTCGGGAGCCTGGAGTGGCAGTGAACAAATGAAACGCGTATCGCCGGGATTTGATTCCGCCCAGAGGCTGCCGAGGTGGCGGTCGACGATGCGCGCGGCGAGGTCGAGGCCCAGACCGGTGCCCTCGCCGAACGGTTTGGTGGTGAAGAACGGGTCGAAGACTAAAGCCAACACGTCGTCCGGGATGCCGGCGCCGTTGTCGCACACTTCGACCCGCACCCTGTCCTGGACGCGCCGGGTGCGCAGGGTGAGCACGCGCGGCACCTCCGATTCGGCGCCCATCGCGTCGAGGGCGTTGTGGATCAGGTTCGTCCACACCTGGTTCAGCTCGGCCGGGTAGCAGGGCAGCGGGGGTAGCGCGAGGTCGAAGTCGCGGACCACCGACACGCCCGCCCCGAGCCGGTGGGAGACCATCGACAGGGTCGCCTCCAGAAGCTCGTGGACGTCGACGACGTCGAACGGCGCGCGGTCGAGTTGCGTGTACTGCTTGGCCTGGTCGACCAGCGTCGAGATCCGCTTGGTCGAGTCGGTGATCTCGGTCAGCAGCAGCTCGGTCTCGGCCGTGCACGCGAGCCAGCGGATCACGGGGGTGAGGTCATCTGCGACGCAGCACGGGGACGCCGAGATCCGTTCCATCCAGTCGATGTCGAGGCCGGCCTCGGCGAAGATCGCGGCGTGCTCCCAGGCGTCCTCGACGCCGTGGTCGTCGAGCCACTGGCCGAGCGCTTCCTCCAGATCGGACTTCTCGACCGCGGTGAGGTCCTTGGGCTTGCCCGCCAATTCGGCGACCCGGTCCTGCAATTCGACGAGTGAGTCCATCGCCTCCGGCGCCACCGTGCGGGGCAGCTCCGCGCGGCGGTGCCGCATCCCGGCGATCTGGGTGCGCAGACCGTTGGCGGCCCGGACGGCGGCCGCCGCCGGATTGTTCAGCTCGTGGGTGAGCCCCGCGGTCATCTGGCCGAGCTGCACCAGCCGGTCGTGCGGCCCGAGGATGCGGCGTTGATGGAAGCGGCCGTGGGAGTGGCCGACGAGCAGGTGCGTCGCCATCGGGAACTCCGTGACGAGGAGGTTCCCCAGCGTGGTCGCCGGGATCGCCAGGACCCGCGACGGACGGGTCAGCGTGCCGGTGTTCTCGTAGGTGGTCGGCTCGTCGAGCAGGAACGCCGACCACGCCCCGAAATACGAGCCCGGGGTGTCCGCACGCCAGATGTCGATGTCGCGGGTGCCGGACCGCTTCGACAGCGCCACCTCACCGTCGAGCAGCACATAGAAGTAGTCGGCGGGCTCCCCCTCGCGGCAGAGCTCACCGGCGGGATAGGTGTCGACCCGGCCGTCTGCGCACAGCGTCATCAGCTGCGCGTCGGTCAGACCTTCGAAGATGAAGAGCCCGCGCAATTCGGACAGGTCGCACGTGCTCATGTCTCGGCCAGGTACCGGTGCACGAGCATCACCGCCATCGATCCTTCGCCGACGGCCGCCGCCACCCGCTTGGCCGACTCGGCGCGGACGTCGCCGGCCACGAACACCCCGGGAACGCTCGACTCTAGGTGGTGCGGTGGGCGTTCCAGCGTCCAGCCGCTGATGTCACGCAGGTCCGGTCCGGACACGATGAACCCGTGGTCGTCGCGGACGACGACACCGTCGAGCCATTCGGTGCGGGGTTCGGCGCCGATGAAGATGAACATCCGCCCGCACTGGTGTTCCTCGCGCTCACCGGTCTTGGTGTTCTCCAGGCAGATGCCTTCGAGGTGGCCGTCGCCCTTGACCGCATGCACGACGGTGTTGGGCATCTCCCTGATGTTGTCCTGCGCCCTGATCTGCTGGATCAGGTAATGCGACATCGAATCCTCGAGCGTGCGGCGGATGACGATGTTCACGGTCTTGGCGGTGCGGGCCAGGTACATCGCGGCCTGCCCGGCCGAGTTGGCGCCGCCGATGACGAACACCTCGTCGTTGTCGCAGTCCGAAGCCACCGACGCCGTCGCCCCGTAGTAGACGCCCGCGCCGGTCAGGCCGTCGCAGCCTTCCGCCGACAGCTGCCGGTACTCGACGCCCATTGCAAGGATCACCGCGCGGGTCCCGATGGTGCGACCGTCGGACAGGTGGATCGTGCGGGCGCTGCCGTCGACCTCCAGATGGGTCACCTCGGCCGCGGTGATCAGTTCGGCCTCGAACTTCTCGGCCTGGCGGCGGGCCCGCTCGGCCAGCTGCGCCCCGGAGAGTCCGTCGGGGAAGCCCAGATAGTTCTCGATGCGGGAGCTCTGCCCAGCCTGTCCGCCGGTGGCGGTGCGCTCGATGAGCACCGTCTTGAGACCCTCGGACGCCCCGTACACGGCGGCGGCCAGACCTGCGGGGCCACCGCCGATGACGACGAGGTCGTAGAAGTCGTCCGACGGGGTGGTGGTCAGGCCGAGGGTGGCGGCCAGCTCGGCGTCGGTCGGGTCGACCAGCGTCTCGCCCTGCTCGGTGATGACGATCGGCAGTGTCAGCCCGTCCTGGCCCGCGGCCTCCAGCAGCTGTGCGCCCTTGGCCTCGTCGGAGCGAAACCACGTGTAGTACAGGCGATTTCGGGCCAGGAACTCGCGCACCTCCGAGGATCGCGCGTTCCACGGGTGCCCGATGATCTTGGTGTGCGGGATCGCGCGGTCGCCCGTCGAGCGCCATGCATCGAGCAGTGCGTCGATCACCGGGTACAGCTTCTCCTCCGGCGGATCCCACGGCTTGAGCAGGTAGTGGTCCAGGTCGACGACGTTGATGGCGTCGATCGCGGCGTGCGTGTCGGCGTAGGCGGTGAGCAGCACGCGGCGGGCCATCGGGAAGATGTCCATCGCGGCTTCGAGGAACTCGATGCCGCTCATCTGCGGCATCCGGTAGTCGGCGACGAACACCGCCACCGTCTCCCCGCGCAACTTCAGTTCGTTCAGCGTCTCCAGCGCATCGGGGCCCGATTCCGCACGCACGATGCGGTACTTCTCGCCGTAATGCCGGCGCAGATCGCGCGCCACGGCACGCGACACCGCGGGGTCGTCGTCAACGGTCAAGATCACGGGTTTGCGGGGCTGGTGCTCAGGTCCAGTCATCACGATAAGTATGCGCCCGCTGTCCAGCGGGAATCTGGGTCAGGCCGGGCCGTTCTCCGTGGGCGCAACCGCCTGCTCAGGACTGCGGTTGAGCATCCCCGCGAGATCGATACCGGACGACTTCAGCGTCTCGACGATCTTGGCCACCGCGAGCGGGCTGACGCCGAGCAGACCGCCGAGGGCGTCCTGGGTGTCCGACGCGCCGCCGATGATCGACAGCCGTTCGATCTCCGAGAGGGGCATCGCCGCGGCCTCGGTCGCCTTGACCACCGACTGCAGTACGTCGGGCAGCGTCTGCAGGCGCGCGGCCTCGGGGGAGTAGGAATTCAGTGCGGCGGCGATCTCCTTCTTGCCTGCGGCCTCGGCGACCAGCCTGGCCTTGATGCCGTCGGCCTCGGCCTGGCGTTCGACGCGCAGCGCGTCCGCGGCGGCCTTTCTTGCGTCGGCGGCGGCTTGACCGGCCAGGATCGTGGCCTGGCGCTGGCCCTCGGCCCGGGCGATGTCGGCCGCGCGTTGTGCCTCGGCGGGGGCGATGACGTCGGCCTGCAGCGCCGCCTGCGACTGTTCGGCGCGGCGTTGCTCGACCTCGATGCGGGCCTGCACGCGTGCGGCCTCGGCCTGTTCGATCGCGATACCGACGTCCTTCTGCGCGCGGGCGTTGGCCAGCGGGCCGGCCTGATCGGCCTGCGCGTTCTCGGCTTCGGTCTGGGCGCGCAGCCGGGCCAGCTCGACGTCGCGCTTCTGGTTGGCCGTGGCGATCGCGGTATCGGCCTCGGCCTGGGCGATGGATCCCGCCTGCCGTGCCCGTGCCGACTGGATCTGCGCATCGCGCTCGGCTTCGGCGGTGCCGACGGTGGCGTCGCGCTTGACCTCGGCGATACGGCGCTGACCGAGGGACTTGAGGTAGTCGTTGGCGTCGGAGATGCCGGCGATCTTGAGGACGTCGACCTCCATGCCGATGCGGGCGAGGTCGCTGCCGGCCTCTTCGACGACGCTGCGGGCCAGGGTGTCGCGGTTGGAGTTGAGGTCCTCGACGGTCATGGTGGCGGTGATGCCGCGCAGGCTGCCCGCGAGGATCTCGTTGATCTGGCGCTGCAACTCGTTGAGGTCGGACGTCAGGAACCGCTGGACGGCGGTCTGGACGGCCTCGTCGGCGGACCCGATCCGCACCAGGCCGACGGCCTCGACGTTGACCGGAACGCCGTTGTTGGACAGCGCGTTCTGCAGGTTGATGCTGACGTTGAACGGCTCCAGGCTCATGATGTCGACGCGTTCGATGCCGGGGACCCGGAACCGCGCACCGCCGCGCACGACTTTCGGCGTGCCGCGTCCGGTGAACACCGCGACCTCGTTCGGCGGCACCTTGATGTAGTTCTTGACGTAGACGATCGGCAGCGCCACGAACAACAGCAGGCCGGCGACGACGGCGACGATGACGATCATCAGGAAGGACATTCGGGTCAGTTCCTTTCGGCGGTGGGCAGATCGGGGTCGAGGCCGGGGACGGTGACGACGTGGATGTAGTCGGCGTCGACGTCGGCGATGTAGACCTGGGTGGATTTGGCCAGCGTGGCGGGTTCGGCGGTGACCGCGCGGGCCCGGATCCGGTAGCCGTCGGGATCGACGAACGCCACCTCGCCCCACCCGTCGGTGGGGATGTCGAGGACGACGGTTCCGAGCAGCCCGATGTAGGAGTCCATACCGCGCAGGGAATTCGACTCCTGACGCCGCAGGTACGGCAGCAGGACCCCCTGCAGGGCGCCGATGAGCAGCAGGCCGCTCACCACGGCGACGACAGCCGAGCCGAGCGTGCCGAGTCCGGTCCAGGTGGCGATCAACCCGCCGGTGCCCGCGCCGAGAAGGCCGGCGGACAGGCTGGTCAGACTCAGGAAGGGCAGGCCGTCATGGCCGAACTCGACGTCGGTCAGCAGGACAGCGGCCAGTATCGCGACCCCTCCGACACCGAACGCGGCGAGATAGACCCACATCACAGGACGATCTTCGCACCCGAGCGGCACCCCGACCGCGCAGATTTTGGGCACAGGCCCGCTGCGAGTAACATGGATCAACGGTGCGACTTACGCGCCGACTTTTTGCGTGCCCCATCGGGAGAACCTGATTCCAGGGAATTCCCTAGATCCGGCTCACGTTTTCAAGTCGGATCGAAGGCTGCGCCGAGCAGGCCAGCAAGTCAGGTACGAAACGGAAGCAAGGATCGTTACAGAGTATGGCCAAAAAAGACGGTGCCATAGAGGTTGAGGGTCGTGTCGTCGAACCCCTGCCCAATGCGATGTTCCGCATTGAGCTGGAGAACGGACACAAGGTCCTCGCCCACATCAGCGGCAAGATGCGGCAGCACTACATCCGCATCCTCCCCGAGGATCGCGTGGTCGTGGAGCTCTCGCCCTACGACCTGTCTCGTGGCCGCATCGTCTACCGCTACAAGTGACGAGCGCTCGCGCGAGTCACCATTGAGCACCGCGTTCCGCACGACCCCAGAACAACCTCGAGAAGAAGGATCGACACAGCCGTGAAGGTGAACCCGAGCGTCAAGCCGATCTGCGACAAGTGCAGGGTGATCCGCCGGCACGGGCGGGTCATGGTGATCTGCTCCGATCCCCGCCACAAGCAGCGGCAGGGCTAAGAGTCCAGCCTCGACGCAGTACCCACAACTGAATGATGAACTCCCAGCACCACTGAGCGGATTGGCCGCTCGCACACGTCCGGCACGGAGGCCGGGCCCCGGCAAGAGACCGGGAACGGGCTGGGACAAGACCTCCGCAGAGAAGGAATGGCACACTCAATGGCACGTCTTATGGGTGTTGACCTCCCGCGCGACAAGCGCATGGAGATCGCACTGACCTACATCTACGGCGTCGGCCGTACCCGCTCCCAGGAGATCCTGGAAGCCACCGGTATCAGCCGGGAACTGCGCACCAAGGATCTGACCGACGATCAGGTCACCCAGCTGCGCGACTACATCGAGGGCAACCTCAAGGTGGAAGGTGATCTGCGCCGCGAGGTGCAGGCCGACATCCGTCGCAAGATCGAGATCGGCTGCTACCAGGGCTTGCGGCACCGCCGCGGTCTGCCGGTGCGCGGCCAGCGGACTAAGACCAATGCGCGCACCCGCAAGGGCCCGAAGCGCACCATCGCCGGCAAGAAGAAGGCCAGGTAACCCCGGATGGCACAGGCAAAGAAGGCAGGCGCCCCCAAGAAGGGGCAGAAGACCCGTCGCAGGGAAAAGAAGAACGTCCCGCACGGCGCCGCACACATCAAGAGCACGTTCAACAACACGATTGTGTCCATCACCGATCCTCAGGGCAACGTCATCGCCTGGGCCTCGTCGGGACATGTCGGCTTCAAGGGGTCGCGTAAGTCCACCCCGTTCGCCGCGCAGCTCGCTGCCGAGAACGCTGCCCGCAAGGCGCAGGAGCATGGCGTCAAGAAGGTCGACGTCTTCGTGAAGGGCCCGGGTTCGGGTCGCGAGACCGCCATCCGCTCGCTGCAGGCTGCAGGCCTCGAGGTGGGCGCGATCTCCGACGTCACACCGCAGCCGCACAACGGCTGCCGTCCGCCCAAGCGGCGCCGGGTCTAGGGAACAGGGAGAACTAGAAAATGGCTCGTTATACCGGACCCGTCACCCGCAAGTCGCGCCGTCTCGGCGTCGACCTCGTCGGTGGAGATCAGTCCTTCGAGAAGCGCCCCTACCCGCCCGGCCAGCACGGCCGCGCGCGGATCAAGGAGAGCGAATACCGCACCCAGCTGCAGGAGAAGCAGAAGGCCCGCTTCACCTACGGCGTCATGGAGAAGCAGTTCCGCCGTTACTACGAGGAGGCCAACCGCCTTCCCGGCAAGACCGGTGACAACCTGCTCCGCATCCTGGAGAGCCGGCTCGACAACGTCGTCTACCGCGCAGGCCTGGCCCGCACCCGCCGTATGGCGCGTCAGCTGGTCAGCCACGGCCACTTCACCGTCAACGGTGTGAAGGTCGATGTGCCCAGCTACCGGGTGGCGCAGTACGACATCATCGACATCAAGGACAAGTCGATCAACACCCTGCCCTTCGAGGTCTCCCGGCAGACTGCCGGCGAGCGCCCCATCCCGGGCTGGCTGCAGGTCGTCGGCGAACGTCAGCGCATCCTCGTGCACCAGCTGCCCGAGCGCGCGCAGATCGACGTCCCGCTGACCGAGCAGCTGATCGTCGAGCTCTACTCGAAGTAGTAAAGGTTGCCGCCATCCGGCGGTAGCTCACCTAACGGCATCAAATAGCGGTTGCCGAGAAGGAGAAACAAGAATGCTGATTTCTCAGCGCCCAGCACTCAGCGAAGAGGTCCTCGCCGAGAACCGGTCCCAGTTCGTCATCGAACCGCTGGAGCCCGGATTCGGTTACACCCTCGGCAATTCGCTGCGTCGCACGCTGCTGTCGTCCATCCCGGGCGCGGCGGTCACCAGCATCCGCATCGACGGTGTGCTGCACGAGTTCACCACCGTTCCCGGGGTGAAGGAAGACGTCACCGACATCATCCTGAACCTCAAGGGTCTGGTCGTGTCGTCCGAGGAAGACGAGCCGGTCACCATGTACCTGCGCAAGCAGGGACCGGGTGCGGTCACCGCGGGCGACATCGTCCCGCCCGCCAACGTCACGGTGCACAACCCGGACATGCACATCGCCACCCTGAACGACAAGGGCAAGCTCGAGGTCGAGCTGGTCGTCGAGCGCGGCCGCGGCTACGTGCCGGCCGTGCAGAACAAGGCCTCCGGCGCCGAGATCGGCCGTATCCCGGTCGATTCCATCTACAGCCCGGTCCTCAAGGTCACCTACAAGGTGGAGGCCACCCGTGTCGAGCAGCGCACCGACTTCGACAAGTTGATCCTCGACGTCGAGACCAAGAATTCGATCAGCCCGCGTGACGCTCTCGCTTCGGCGGGCGGCACGCTGGTCGAATTGTTCGGTCTGGCACGGGAACTCAATGCAGATTCCGAGCACATCGAGATCGGTCCCTCGCCTGCCGAGGCCGATCAGGCCGCGCACTTCGCGCTGCCGATCGACGACCTGGACCTGACGGTGCGGTCGTACAACTGCCTCAAGCGCGAGGGTGTGCACACGGTGGGTGAGCTCGTGGCCCGCACGGAGTCCGATCTGCTGGACATCCGCAACTTCGGCCAGAAGTCCATCGACGAGGTGAAGATCAAGCTGCATCAGCTCGGTCTCTCGCTGAAGGACAGCCCGGCCAGCTTCGACCCGTCCGAGGTCGCCGGCTACGACGTCGCCACCGGCACCTGGAACAGCGATGCCGGCTACGACCTGGACGACAACCAGGACTACGCCGAAACCGAACAGCTCTAACGAGATTCACCGTCCCGGCCCTACCTGATACGGGGGCCGGCCCCACAAGGAGATAGTCGCAATGCCCAAGCCCACCAAGGGTCCCCGTCTCGGCGGATCGTCCTCGCACCAGAAGGCGCTGCTGGCCAACCTGGCCACGTCGCTGTTCGAGCACGGCCGCATCAAGACGACCGAGCCGAAGGCACGGGCGCTGCGTCCGTACGCGGAGAAGCTCATCACCCACGCCAAGAAGGGCACGCTGCACAACCGGCGTGAGGTGATGAAGAAGATCCGCGACAAGGACATCGTCCACGTCCTGTTCGCCGAGATCGGCCCGTTTTTCGCCGATCGTGAGGGTGGCTACACCCGCATCATCAAGGTCGAGAACCGCAAGGGCGACAACGCCCCGATGGCGGTCATCGAGCTGGTGCGGGAGAAGACCGTGACCTCGGAGGCCAACCGCGCACGTCGCGCGGCCGGTGCTCAGAAGGTCGCGGCCGCAGCCGCGCCGCAGGCCGCTGTCGAGCCCGAGGTCACCGAAGGCCCGACTGCTGAAGAGGCCGAGGCTGTGGAGGAGACCCCGATCGCCGATGAGGCCGAGGTCGAGACCCCCGGCACCGTGTCCGAGGAAGCCGCCGAAGAGGCCGCCGAGTCAGCTGAGGACGAGAAGTCTGACGACAAGTAGTCATCGCATGAACGAACCCGCCACCGATTCCGGTGGCGGGTTTGTTCGTTTGCGGCTCGATATCGCTTACGACGGAACCGATTTCGCGGGATGGGCGGCGCAGGCCGGGCACCGCACGGTCGCGGGTGTCATCGACGACGCGTTGTCGACTATTTTCCGCACGCCGGTGCTGACGGGGGCCGCCGGCCGTACCGACTCGGGGGTGCACGCCACTGGGCAGGTCGCGCATGTCGACATCCCCGTCGATGCCGTCGCGCATGCCTATCCCCGGACCGTGCGCCCCGGGGAGTCAGAGTTCGGACCGCTCGTCCGTCGGCTGGCACGGATGCTGACCGAGGACGTCCGGATCCGCGACATCACCCGCGCCGCACCAGGTTTCGACGCCCGGTTCTCGGCGCTGCGCCGCCACTACGTCTACCGTCTGACGACGGCCGCGTTCGGCGCCGAGCCCGCCGAGGCGCGGTATGTCACGGCATGGCCCCGTGCGCTCGATGTCGACGCCATGGCCGAAGCCGCGCGGAACCTGTTGGGGCTGCGGAACTTCGCCGCCTTCTGTCGGCACCGCGAGGGCGCGACGACGATCCGGGAGTTGCAGCGGCTGGATTGTGTGCGCGTGGGCGACCGCGTCGAGGTGCACGTCAGCGCCGACGCGTTCTGCTGGAACATGGTGCGGTCTCTGGTGGGTGCGCTGCTGGCTGTCGGCGAGCACCGCCGCGACGCCGAATGGCTGGCGGCGCTGCTGGGCGAAACACACCGGTCCAGTGACTTCGCGGCGGCTCCGGCCCGGGGGCTGACGCTGGTCGGCGTGGACTATCCGGCCGATGACGCGCTCGTCGCGCGCAACGTCATCACGCGGGACCTTCGGACCGCCGACGAGATCGACCGCTAATGCTCGAGCCCAATGTGTCGTCGCGGTCGTCGATTACCCCTGCGGAGCCGGAGACGCCAGCCTTCGTGTCCAACTCGTCGAGATGGACTTTGCGGCTGCGCGCCGCGGGATCTTCGCAAATATCGCAGCCGCACGGATGATGTGGCGTTGAGCATCGCGGAGAGGGCTGTGCAGCAGACAGCTGTCAGATACGCGGAGCGATGAAGTCGGCGGCCTGGTTGACCATGCCCGCGCTGATGTAGGCGGGGGCGAGGTGGTCGGGCCAGTAGTCCTGCCAGTTCTCCGGATCGGTCGGGCTGCAGATCGGGTCGTCCCCATGGCACAGCTCGATGGTGCGTTCCCGGTACAGCGGATTGAAGTTCGCGATCGGGGCGACCCACGCGATGCCGTTGCCGAAGAGTGAGATCGCAGCGATGTGCTGATCGGCTCCGGGCGGCAGCGGTCTCTTGAACCCGAACGCCGCGAACGGAACGGCGAGCACCACGTCCGTCACGGCGGCACCGAGGGAGTAGCCGCCCAGCACCAGCCGGGTGTTGGGGCAGTTGGCCATGTTCCACTGGATGCGGTTGCTCATGTCGTTGGCGCCGATGTCGATCTCGGTGTCGGCGGGATACTTCACCGCGTAGAGCCCGATGTTCTTACCGGTCTTCGAGCGCAGCGCGCTGATCAAGGCGTTGCCGATCTGCCCCACGCCTGCGGGTTCGACACGGCCGCGGGCGAAGATCAGCTCGGCGTCGGGGCACGACTGCGCCGATGCCGCAGGAGGCAGGATCAGTGCGGCGACACCCATCACGAGCGCGGCGACGAGCGGGAGAACCCGGAATTTTCGCAACTGACCAATCACTGGGCCGATCCTAGTTGGCTGTCAGCATTCAGACCCGGCCTGCGGCGAAGCCGGCGGCCTGACCGATGAACGGGGAACGTTCGTAACTCGTATGGGCGAATGGATTACGGCCGTCTGAGCAGATCGGGTCGCCATCGGCACACAGGTCGAGCGCCTTCCCGGCGAACGAGCCACTGGACGACAGCGGAAGGCTGAACTTGGCCGAGGGGTTGCCGAACACCGCGACGGCGGCGACGTTGCCGTTCAGGCCGCCCGCCAGGGGAGGCGCGGAGCCGATGTTGCCGACCCTGTTGCCCAGCGGCGGGACGCCGGCGAGCATATCGACGACGGCCGCACCTTGCGAGTAGCCGCCGAGCACGATGCGTGTGCTGGGACACTGCGATGCCATGGTCGCGATGCGGTTGGCGGCGTCATTGGCGCCGTCGGCGGAGGTGAAGAAGTCGTACGTCGCGGGGTAGTTCACGCCGTACGTGCCGACGGTGCGACCACCCAGCTGGTTGCGGAGCTGGTCTGCGAGCGCCTGGCCGACGCGCCCGACACCGGCAGGCTCACTGGTTCCGCGGGCGAACACCACCTCGACATCGGGGCAGGGCTGGGCGGAAGCGGTGACAGCGGGCGCAACGGCCATCAGGGCCAACGGGGCCATCACAGCTGCTGCGGCCGCGAGAATCCGGCGGCTCGGTCGATCAGAATGCACAAGACACCGTAACACTTAGCTGACCTAGACGAGACCGGCGACGAACGCGGCGGCCTGGTCGGTGAAGCCGGCCGGACCGTAGTTGCTGTGCGCGGCGATGTTGTCGCCGGGTGAGCAGACCGGGTCGCCGGCGTTGCAGAGATCGATCGAGCGTGAACCCCACACCGGGCTGGCGGTGATCGGCAGGCCCACCTTGGTCGTCGGGTTGCCGAACAGTGCGATGGCCTTGACGAAATCGGGGGCGTTCGGCGGCAGCGGGTTGGTGAATCCGACGGCCGGGAACGGCACCGCGGCGATGACGTCCATGACGGCGGCGCCTTGCGAGTATCCACCGAGAACCAGGTGCGTGGCCGGGCAGTTGGCCATCATGTACTGGATGTGCGCGCTGGCGTCGTTAGCTCCGCCTGCGGCCGCGAGGAAGTCGAACGTCGCCGGGTAGACGACCGCGTACGAACCGACGGACCGTCCGCCGACGCGGCCCTGCAACGAGTTGACGAACGCTGATCCGACGCGGCCGAGGCCCGCTGGTTCGTCGGTGCCGCGGGCGAAGACGACCTCGATGTCCGGGCAGCCCTGCGCGTTCGCGGCCGGCGCCGTCACGGTCGGGGCGATGAGCAGGGCGGCGGCGGTGACGGCAGCGGCAGCGAACGCGGCGACCCTGCGCGGGCCGGCAACAAGATCGATCTTCACCCGACCGATGTTAGCTGGACTAGCGGCTGACCTCAGGGTGGATCGGTGCATCCGGCCATGTCAGCAGGTCTGTCTCGTCGACTTCGCTGCGGTCACCCTGGCGGGCCAGCGCCAACCCGACCAGCACGATCGCACCGCCGACGGCTTGGGTGACGCTCATGGCCTCGCCCAGCAGCACCCACGCGGCGAGCACGGCGAACATCACCTCGGACAGCCCGACCAGTGACGCGAACCGGGGCCGCAGCCGGGCGATGCCGACGATTCCGAGGGTGTAGGCGATGGCGGTCGGGATCAGCGCGAGCGCGACAACGGGCACGATCCACGATGTGGTCCAGCCCGCGATCACCGCGTCGTTGGCGGTGAAGGTCAGCGGCATGATCCCCGAGGCGCCGAGTGCGGCGACGGTGACGGCGCCGACGACGAGGCCGCCCGCGGCCAGCGTGATCGGGTGCACCGGAGCCTCGCCATAGGGGCCTTCGGTGCCGGCCTTGTCCGACATCAGGAAGTAGCAGGCCGCGCACACGGCCGCGGCCAACCCCCACCCGACACCGACGAGGTTGATGTGGGCGGCGGCAAGCCCGCCCGGCCCGAAGATGCCGAGTACCAACATGATTCCGGCGACGGCGAGCGCCACGCCTGCGAGTGTCAGGTTGGTGGGCCGCCTACGGGTGGTGGCCCACAGCCAGCCCACGACGAGGATCGGTGCGGTGTATTCGAGCAGGAGTGCGACGCCGACCGACAGATGTGAGACGGCGTTGTAGTAGAAGAGTTGGGCGCCGGCGATCGGCACGAGGCCGTAGAGGACGACGGTCTTGGCGTGCGTGCGCGCCTCGCGCAGCCAGCCTGGGCGCACGACGAAGGCGAACACTGCCATGGCGAGCGCCCCGGCGGCCAGTCGTGCCGTCACCGCGGCGGTCGGGGTCCAGCCGGCTTCCATCAATGCTTTCGCGAACGGACCTGACGAACCGAACGCAAAGGCGGAGCCGATCGCGAAGAGTAGGCCTGACCGAAAGTGGTCCGCCCGGGCGCGCGGGGTCTCGAGTGCGGTCATGGGGGAACACCTCCGTGGTCTGATAAGGGATGTCATGAGTAAAGTGAACGTTGGTCATGACGTTAGCCGAGAGGGGAGTCAGGAGTCAAATGCTTTTTACCCATGACACTGAGCTCACACTGCGTGCCGCGAGTGTCCTGATCAACAGCAACCGGGTCGACGGTGAGCAGATGGGCGACCTCGCCGCGCTCGACGAATATCTCCACGGGTTCGGGTGGACGGGCCGTCGCGACCATGACGCTGCCGAGCTGACGGCGGTACACCAGTTGCGCGAGCGGCTGGGCCGCATCTGGGAGTCCGCCGACGACGAGCCTCGTGCGGTCGGTCAGGTCAATGCGCTGCTGTCCGACACGAAGGCCTCGCCGTGGCTGACGCGGCATCCGGAGATGCCCGAGTGGCATCTGCACCTCGCGTCGATCCACGACCCGCTCTGGCAGCGGATGGGCGCCGAGATGGCCATGGCGCTGGCCGACCTGATCCGCGGCGGGGAACTGCGGAGGCTCAAGGTCTGCGCCGCGCCCGACTGCCACGCCACCCTTGTCGACCTGTCGCGCAACCGGTCGGGCAAGTTCTGCGACACCGGAAACTGCGGCAACCGCCAGCACGTCGCCGCCTACCGGGAACGCCGCTCCAACAAGTGATCTGACCCCTCAGGCGCCGCCGTTACGCTGGCCGAGGGGGAGTGATGGCACAACCGACGACACGGCTGGAGGTCAGCGGACACCGCTTCATGGCGCGCAGGATGGACCACGCGCTGGTGCGCGGTGATACCCGCATGCTCGACGATCCGCTTCGCGCCCAATCGCTTTCGTTGGTGGCCGGGGCTGTGCTGGCGGTGATCGGCGTCGCCGTGTGCGCGGTGCTCGCGTTCATTCGTCCGGGTGGAGAGGTCGGTGACGCGCCCATCGTCGTCGTGCGTGAGTCGGGGGCGATGTTCGTGAGTGTCGAGGACATGCTGCACCCGGTGTTCAATCTCGCCTCGGCGCGGCTCATCGTCGGGCAGGCGGCGCAGCCCCGCGTGGTGTCACAGAGGGCGGTGGATCGCGTCGAGCGCGGGCCGATGATGGGCATTCCCGTTGCGCCGGATCAGATCTCGACACCGTTGGCTGCCGAGGACGCCCACTGGTTGGTGTGTGACGATCAGGACGGTTCCACGTCGGTGATCGCCGGTCCGGTCACCCCGGACGGGGTGGGTCCTGGGCGCAGCGTGCTGGTCACGCCACGCGGGGAGAGCGCGGCAATCACCTACCTCCTGTACGGCGGCTGGCGGGCCAGGGTCGATCTGCGGCACGCCGCCGTGGTGCGGGCTCTGCGCATCGACGGCGTTGTCCCGCAACCGGTGTCACCGTCGGTGCTCGCGGCCATCCCCGAGGCGCCCGCAATCGAGCCTCCGCGCATCGCCGAACTCGGCACGGCGGGAATTGTTGGTGACCACCCCGTGGGCACGGTCCTGCGCTCCGGCGACGACCTTTTCGTCGTCCTCGTCGACGGTCTCCAGCGCATCGGTCAGGTGGCCGCGGATCTGATCCGCTACACGGACGCGCGTGCCGGCGCGGAGATCCCCACCCTGTCCGGTGATGCCGTCGGGGCCGTGCCCGTCGTCACGACACTGCCGGTGACGACGTACCCGCAGAGCGCGGGGGTCACGACGGAACCCGTCATCTGCGCGCAATGGGACCACGATGTCACCGAAGGTCGTTCGCACACCCGAGTTCTCGTGGGGGAGCAGATACCGCGCGTCGCGGCGTCTGTCGTGTTGGCGCAGGCCGACGGCGAGGGGCCGGCTGTGGACTCCGTCGCCGTCCCGACGGGACGTAGCGTGTTCGTGCGGTCCGTCGCGCTCACCGGCGACGGCAGGACCTCGGGATCGCTGTTCCTGGTCGCGGACACCGGTGTGCGGTACGGGATCCGCGACGACGAGAGCGCGGCGGCCCTCGGACTGGCGGATGTCCCGGCCCCTGCGCCATGGCCGGTTCTCGCTGTGCTGCCGCGCGGACCCGAGCTCAGCCGCGGCGGCGCATCAGTCGTCAGAGACGGCCTCGACGCGGCGCCGTAACCGGGCAACGGCGGCCGACAGTGCCGCGACGGTAACCGTCAGTGCGAAACAGATGGCCGCGCCGTCGATCGCCTTGCGCAGAGGTGCGGATTCGGCAGCCGTCGCCGTGGCGGTTCTGATCGGCACCGCCACAGACGGTGCGGCCGATGTCGCGCCGGGACCGCTGACCGCCGCCAGCGGATCGACAACACCGTGGCCGACGACGGGATTCCATGCCGACGATGAATGGTGTGCAGTGTCCTCGATGCGCTGCATGACCTGTCGCGCGGTCAATTCGGGGAACCGGGCCCGAACCATGGCGGCGACCGCGCTCACGACGGGCGCCGCATAGCTGGTGCCCGAGAGCGGCGCGCCAGCCGGGGACACACCGGCCAATCCGTCGCCCGCCGACGCCAGCGACACGACGTTCTCGCCCGGGGCGGCGACGTCCACCCACGGCCCGGCCAGGCTGAAATCGGACGGCGCGCCGTCGGCGCCGACGGATCCGACCGTCAGCACCAGGCCGTCGTACCACGCCGGACTCACCACCACGGCGACCTCGTCTGCGCTCGGGGTTTCTCGGGGATTGTGTTCCAGACACTGACCCGGACCGCCGACGTTTCCTGCCGCGGCCACCACGACGACGTTCTTCAGCTCGACCGCGTACGACAGCGCCGCTCCCAGTTCCTGGTCGTCGAGTTCGGCTCCCACGGGTACACACGCGACGGTCGAGATGTTGATGACCGTCGCGCCGAGATCGGCTGCGGTTCGGACGGCCGCCGCCAGCGACGCGACGTCGCCGACGCCGGTTGCGCCTGGATCGTCGATCGCGTGGAACTTATTGCTGGACTGGCGGATCGACAACACCGACACGTCCGGCGCGACGCCGGAGAAGCCGCCGGGATCGGCGGAGTCGGGCGTGGCGCCGATGATTCCTGCGACGATCGTGCCATGACCGTCGCAGTCGGCGGTGCCATCGTGGTGGGAGACATAGTCTCCGCCGGCCACCAGGTGCGGCAGCCGGCGATGACGGGCCACCCCCGTGTCGATCACGGCGACCGTCTGCCCGGCGCCCCGCGTCAACGCCCAGACACTGGGCAGGTCCAGTCCGGTCAGCTGACCCGCGGCGGCGGTGGGCTCGGGCGGAGCGACGACACAGGTGGCGAACTGCGCGGTCGGGCTGGCCGGGGCGGCCGGGCCCGCGGCGGGAAGCCTGTGCTCGTCGATCGGGGGTGGGCTGACCGCGCCGGCCACAGCGGAAGACTGCGCGATCGTCAACGCCGTCACCATGAGCACCCGCGATGCCCGCCCCGTCACGACAGGCTCGACTCGCGGACCCACCCGTAAAGT
This sequence comes from Mycobacterium sp. 236(2023), assembly GCF_029623955.1. Taxonomy (GTDB): domain Bacteria; phylum Actinomycetota; class Actinomycetes; order Mycobacteriales; family Mycobacteriaceae; genus Mycobacterium. The sequence goes on from NZ_JARSBP010000002.1 coordinate 574,438, forward strand.
CCGGTCAGCCAGAACGCCAGCGGCAGGATGGCCGCCAACGCCAGGTACTCGGTCACCTGGATGCTCTGTCGAATGATCGGATTCGGCTCGGTCGCGCGGCCCGACCACCACACGCAGACCGCGCAGGCGACGGCGAAGGCCATGCACGACCAATGCCCGTGTCCCGCAAAGGCTGCCACTGAGACGAACAGCGAGGAGACCAGGGCGACGACTCCGCCGACCGTCAGCCAGAGCCGACGTCGGATATCCGCGTAGCACCGCTGGCGGAGAACCAGAAGCAGCCCGAGGTCGGCGCAGAACGCGGCGGCGAGCGTCGCCGACGAACCGGGGCGCACTGCTTCCACGACGATGAGTGCGGCGCCCAGCGCCGCTGCCACCGACCAGCCGGCGACAAGTCCGGTCAACACCCGGTGCGCGGCGCCGGCGTCGAGACGCGCCGTGAGGGCCGCGATTCTCGGGGCGGCCGCCAGCCCGGCCAGTGCGATGACCACCAAGGTGGTGCCGGCCACGTCGAAATGGGTTGTCGCCGTGACACATAACGCCGCTGCGGCCAGCGTCGCCCCCGCGGCGGCAGCGAAGGCGATCAGCAGCCCGTCGTCGGTGGTGACGCGCATCAGCAGGGTGGACATCGCCAACGCCGACGCCGCCGCAAGCAGCGCCGATGCAGCCCAGCCGGCACCCTGGACCGCGAGTGCTCCTGTCGCCGTGGCGAAGAGCACCGCTCCCGAGCTCGCCAACCGCGCAGTCCCGCGGTCGCTCCGGTCGACCGCGACCGCCGTCGCTGCCGCCGCGATGGCGAGCGCCGCCGCCGACCAGACGTGCCAGACCGACGGACCCACGACACCTGACCAGACCAGAGCGACGGCCGCCGCGAACACGCCCGCGATACCCGCGGCGAGCACGGCATCGCGGGAAAACGCGGTCCTATCCGATGTCAGCGCCACCACGCCCGAGAACTCGGTGGGTGTGAGGCGCGGTGGCGGCAGTGGATACGGTGCGAGCGTCACCAGGTCTCCGTCCCGAATCTGGTTGTCCCGCAGCGAGACCGACGTGTCCAATGCGGACCCTGCCATGCGCGTCAGGTGCCAGCGTCGAGGTTCCGCAGAGTCGCCGAAGACCGCGTCGACCAGCGAGGGCATCAACTCACCGAGCGGGCACTCGGCAGGCAGAACGAGATCGACCACCCCGGACTGATCTGCGCCGGTCACCTCAACGGCGAGTCTGCACAACGTATCCGGCACCGTTTCAACCTAACTCGCCGTGCACCCCGCCCGATGCACGACTTTGTGGGCTGTGGATGGAACGCACGCGGCGTGCCGTGCGTCTACTCACACATGGAGTCGAGTCGGATCGTCATCGAGGCACCACCGGATCCGCCGGTGCCCGCACCGGTGAACCCGGTGGCGCGCTTGATGCCCGTCGCGATGATCGTCGCGATGGGCGGGATGACGGCCTTGTATCTGACGTCGACGGACAGCGCTGCGCGCAATCCGATGTTCCTGTTCTTCCCCGTCATGATGCTGGTGTCACTGATCGGCACACTGGCCTACGGCGGCAGGAGCGGCGCGGCCCGCACGGGTGAGGTCACCGCCCAGCGGACCGAATATCTGCGCTATCTCGACACTCTCGACGGTGTGCTGATGGCCGCCGCCGAGGACCAGTACCGCTCGCAACACGGCGACCATCCCCATCCGGTGTCGTTGTGGATGCTCGCAGGCCGAGATCGCATGTGGGAGCGCGGCGAAGATCACCCGGATTTCCTTGTCGTCCGCATCGGGGTGGGCGCGCAGCCCGCGACGACGCTGGCGGTTGTCCCAAATCTCGGGCCCGATGCGGAAGCGGATCCGGTGACGGTCGGCGCGCTCCGGCGGTTGGTGGACCATCGAGCGACGGTCGCCGATGTGCCGGTGACGGTGCCGCTGCACTCGTCGGCGTCGATTCAACTGCCCCGGGCAGCGGCGCGGGCGTTGGTGTGCCAGGCTGCGATGTTTCACCACCCCGATACGGTCGCGGTGTCTGTCCCTGCGTCACCGGAGTGGGACTGGGTGAAATGGCTTCCACACCAGGGTGTTCACCGGTCGGTGCACAGGATTGTGATCTGTGAGGACGGTGCGGCGCCCGCTCCTGCAGCGGCGACGACGGTCATCGATGTCCAACCGGATGGCGGGCCACGCGACGTGGTGTGCGACGACATGTCTCGGGCCGACGCCGTGGCATGCGCACGGCAGATCGCGCGGTACAGACCGCAGGGGTCGTCGGGGCCGCGGGGGCGGTTGGACTGGCCCGCCTTGATGGGTATCGCCGACCCCGAGCGGATCGACCCCGACGCGCTCTGGTCGAGGTCGGCCGGGGCTGCCGCGTTGCGGGTGCCAATCGGTGTGGCCGACGACGGGACCATCGTCGATCTGGACATCAAGGAGGCTGCAGCGGGCGGGCTCGGCCCACACGGATTGTGCGTGGGGGCAACGGGTTCGGGCAAGTCGGAGTTTCTCCGCACGCTCGTGCTCGGAATGATCACGGCGCATTCCCCGGACACCCTGAACCTCGTACTGGTCGACTTCAAGGGCGGTGCGACATTCCTCGGCCTGGAGACGGCCCATCATGTCTCGGCGGTGATCACCAATCTGGCCGACGAGGCCGCGCTGGTGTCGCGGATGCGTGAGGCGCTGTCGGGGGAGGTCAACCGGCGACAGGAGCTGTTGCGGGCGGCAGGGAATCTGACGAACATCGGCGAGTACGCGCGGGCCCGCGCACACGGTGGTGCGTTGGCTCCGCTGCCCGCGCTGTTCATCATCGTCGACGAATTCTCCGAGTTGCTCAGCCAGCATCCCGATTTCGCCGAGCTGTTCGTCGCCATCGGTCGGCTCGGCCGGTCGCTGGGCATCCATCTGCTGTTGGCGAGCCAGCGGCTCGACGAAGGGCGCCTTCGGGGACTCGAAACGCACCTTTCCTACCGGATCTGCCTGAAAACGTTCTCGGCGAGCGAATCACGCGCGGTGCTGGGTGTTCCCGATGCCTATCATCTACCGTCGGAACCGGGGGCGGCCTACCTGAAGACGGCCGCAGGCGGGCTGACCCGGTTTCAGACGGCCTTCGTGTCCGGCGGTTACACCCCGCGGCGTCCTTTCCCGGCGCATCAGACCCGTGCGGTGCACCGTTTCTCCCTCGGTGACGACGGCCGGGTACAGGCGGCGCCCGCCCGGCAGCGACCGCTGCTGCCCACCGTGTTGCGTCAGCTGGCCGGCCGCGGGGCGCAGGCGCACCGGGTCTGGTTGGCGCCACTCGGGTCGCCGCCCGCCTTGCAGGATCTGCTGCCTTCCGAACCCGCGCGCCGGCTGCGGGTGCCCATCGGCGTGGTGGACCGTCCCTACGAGCAGAGACGAGACCCGTACGTCGTCGACGTGTCCGGGTCGGCAGGCAACGTCGCCGTGGTGGGCGCACCGAAGACGGGAAAATCGACTGCCCTGAAGACGATCATCTGCGCGCTGGCCACAACGCACGATGCGACCGAGGTGCAGTTCTACTGCCTGGATTTCGGTGGCGGCGATCTGGCGGCGCTGCGGGATCTGCCTCATGTTGGCTCGGTGGCGGGCCGGCGTGACAGCGACCTGTCCCGGCGCACGGTGGCGGTGGTCGAAGCGCTGCTGCGGGCCCGTGAATCCGGCGCCGACAGGGCATCTCGCGGCGATGTGTTTCTCGTCATCGACGGTTGGGCGGCCCTGCGGCAGGACTTCGACGGACTCGAGCCGGCGATCACCGCGATTGCGGCGCAGGGACTTTCCTATGGGATCCACGTGATGATCGCCGCGTCGCGCTGGGCGGATCTGCGGCCCGGTCTCAAAGACCAGATCGGCACGCGGATCGAGCTTCGACTGGGAGACCCCGCCGATTCCGAGATGGATCGCAGGCGAGCCCGTGACCTCGCCGAAAGACCCCCAGGCCGCGGCCTCACCCGGGAGGGCCGCGAGACGGCGATCGCACTGCCCAGCGCGGACCGCGTGCGTCGCCGTGCCGATGGCCGCGCGGCTCCGCCTGTCGAGCTGCTCCCGGACCGGGTCGAGCGCCGTGCGATGGCAACCGTCGCACGTCGAGCCGGTGACGTCGTCCTCGGCCTCGGCGAGCGTGACCTCACCCCTGTCGTACTCGCTTTCGCCGAGCACCCCCATCTGCTGGTTCTCGGCGAAAGCTCTTGCGGCAAGACGAATCTCCTGCGCCTGTTGTGTACCGAACTGGCCGGGTCGAACGAGGTCGCGCTCGAGATCGTCGACTATCGCCGCACGCTGCTCGGCGTCGTCGAGACCGGTTACTCGGTGTCGCCGAAGGCGGTGACATCGCGGATGGCCGCGCTGACGCAGACACTGACCGGCAGAATGCCCGACGAGCACGTCACCCAGCGCCAGCTGCGGGACCGCTCGTGGTGGCAGGGGCCCGAGATCTACATCGTCGTCGACGACTACGACCTCGTCGCAGGAGCGACCGGAAACCCGCTGACGCCATTGGCCGACTTCCTGCCCCACGCCAAGGATCTCGGCCTGCACCTTGTGATCGCCCGCCGGTCCGGTGGTGCGGCGCGGGCGATGTTCGACCCGGTGCTGGCGCGGATGAGGGATATGGGCTGCGCCGGGCTGATGATGAGCGCCGCCCCGGACGAAGGGGTGCTGCTGGGCAGCGTCCGACCGTCGGCGCTTCCGCCGGGCCGCGGGACTCTCGTCGCTCGTGGCAGGCCTGAGGAACTGATCCAGGTCGCGTGGGTGGAACCACCCCCGTGATCGTCGTCGAAGTCGGCCCCGAAACAGTGTGTGGCCCAGAAGCTGTCCCGCAGGACACGATGACGGCGGCGCTGGCCTGCATCGACGATCGGCTCGCACTGATCGACGACCGCGCGGTCGACGTCGACGAACTGTGGTGCGACGTCCTCGGTCACGCAACCGGTGATCACGACGGGACGATCGCGATCGTCACCCCGACGTGGTGGCCGGCGGGCCGTATCCGGATCGTCGCCGCGGCCGCCGAGGAGATCTTCGCTGAAGCCGTTGTCCTGCAACGTTCGATCTTGGCGCGCGACAGCGATGCCACGGTTGTCGAACTGTCCGCCGACTTCGCCGTCGTGACGCCGCCGGCATCGGACTGCCGCGTCCTCGACCGTGATGACGCCGAAGTCGAGGCGCACCTGACCGCCGCCCCATCGGTGCTCGTCGATGTTCCCGAAGGCGTGGCACCGCTGTGCGCCGACGTGCTCGCGCGGCTTCGACAGCGCGGAATCCCTGTGTCGTACAGCGCTCGTCACCGGATGCGCGACGCCGCCGCCCGGGCGATCCCCGAGGTGCCGTGCCGGCGGCGGCGCACCGTCGCCCGCCCGGGTCGCCGCACGATCGCGGTCATGACGGGCGTCGCGGTGACGACGGCCGCTGTCGTCGGGGGTTGGGCGGCACAGACGTTCACGCCGCAGCGGGCTGGCGGCGACGCGACCCGACTTTTGACCGAGGGCCGGGTTGAGCTTTCCGTCCCGGCCACCTGGGCTGCCGAGCGCGTCACCGATGATGCCGTAACGGCCCGGGTGAGGGTCTCCGCACCCGGCGGGCTTCCGGCTCTGCACATCACACAATCCTCCGGTGCGCAGAAGGCGACGCTCGATGTTGTTGCCGAAACACTGCGCCACGCAATCGCTTCCGAGCCGGCCGGTGTGTTCGTCGATTTCGAGGCGGCGGCAGATCGCGGAGGGCGGCCCGCGGTGACCTACGTCGAACGCCGGGCAGGCACGGAAACCCGCTGGGCCGTCGTCGTCGACGGCGTCACGCGCATCGCGATCGGCTGCCAGCACGCCTCCGCGCACCGCGCCTCGATCGAGGCGATCTGCGACGAGGCCGTGCGCTCGGTACACGTACCGGACTGAAAAGCGATTCCATGGAACCGAATTCGGCACCGGCGCGTCCAATCTAATAGATGCCGAGAACCTCAACAGGAACGGAAAGGATTCACATGTCGACGTCATCAGGGGCCGCGCTGGCCACCGACCTGGAGCTCATGGTGTCGGTCGCCGCCAAGACCGACACCCGCAACGACGAGATCCGGGCGATGCTGCAGTCCTTCATCACGGCCATGAGCAATGTGCCGCCCTCGGTGTGGGGCGGCGCCGCGGCCGTGCGGTTCCGGGAGGTGGTGGAGCGCTGGAACGCCGAGTCCCTGAAACTGCATTCGTCCCTGCAGCGCATCGCCGAGACCATCCGCGACAACCAGCGCGTCCTGCAGGACGTCGCCGACGGCCATTCGCAGCGCATCGGTTCCGTCGCGGCAAGCATGTAGGGGACGGCGAGATGACGAACATGCTGAACTACGACTTCGGTGAGATCGAGTACACGGTCCGTCAGGAGATCCATTCGACGTCGGCCCGGTTCAACGCCGCACTGGAAGACCTGCGCGCGCAGATCGCACCGCTACAGGCGACATGGACGCGCGAGGCCGCCGAGGCCTACCGCATCGAGCAGGCGCGCTGGGAACAGTCCGCCGGAGCGCTCAACGAGATCCTCGTCAGCCTCGGTAATGCGGTCCGCGACGGCTCCGAGGACGTCGCCGACACCGACCGTAGAGCCGCCAACGCCTGGGGCGCCTGACGCCCCGCCCCGAGTCTGTGCGGCTCCCCGGGAGGAGGGGAGCCGAACGGGGAGCCGCACAGTACTCTCTGCACGCAACCCAATCGCGCCGCCGATCGCGCTAGGCTGGCACCACGTGTGATGGCGCACACACCGCTGGATAAAGGACTAAAGCCGGGTGGCAGCTTCAAACACCTCAACCGGACGGGGCACGACCCGCCCGTCACCGGCGCGTCTGCAGGCGGTCCATGAGCTGTTCATCGCCGGCGAGGTCGACGCCACCTATCTGAACTCGAATTCCATCCGTCCTGTCGTCGCGCAGAGCTGGGAACGCAGCCTCGCAGGTGGGGTCGACCCCGACCTCGACGGGGCACGCGCCGTGTCCGCCGTCGCCGCCGTCGAACGGCTGCGGGACACGCATCCGCTGGCGCCGGCGCTTCCGGTGATCCGGCGTCTCCTCGTCGACGACGCCCTGGACTCCGGCGTCGTCGTCGCGGTCAGCGCCGCCGACGGCACGTTGTTATGGGTGGAAGGCGACCCGAAGGCCTGCCGCAAAGCCGAGGCGATGAACTTCGTTCCCGGCGCCGACTGGAGCGAACACGGTGCGGGCACCAACGCCCCCGGCACCGCGCTGACGCTCGACCGCGAGCTCCAGATCCACGGCTCCGAACACTTCTCCCGCATCGTCCAGCCCTGGAGCTGCACCGCGGCACCCGTGCACGACCCCACCACCGGGGCGCTGCTCGGCGCGATCGACCTGACCGGCGGCACGCAGACCGCGACGTCGCAGACGCTGGCGCTGGTCCGCGCGACAGCGGTGGCCGTCGAGAACCATTTGGCGCTGCTGCGGCTGGCCGGCGTCGGTGCCGAACCTGCCGCCCGCAAACCGCACCTCGTCGTCCTCGGTGGAGACCGCCCGCGCTGGGTGACCACCGACAGTTACGGCCACCTGCAGGCCACCCATCTCACCGGCAGGCACGCCGACATCCTCGTACTGCTCAGCCGCCACCCCGAAGGTCTCTCGGCAGACCACCTCGCAGTGCTGCTCGACGACAAGGACCTCGACGTCGTCACCGTGCGGGCCGAGATGTCGCGGCTGCGCAAGGTCATCGGGCCTGACAGCCTCGGCTCGCGGCCGTACCGGCTGCTCACGCCGATCACCAGCGACATCGCGGAGGTGTTCGAGGCCCTCGACGCCGGCGACGTCGAGACCGCCATGAACCGCTACGCCGGCCCGCTGCTGACGCAGTCGGTGTCCCCGGCGATCGCCCGGCTGCGCACCCAACTCTCGGCGACCCTTCGCGACGCCGTGCTCGCCGAGAACACGCAGGGGCGTACCGACCTGCTGCGCCGCTGGCTCGACCTGCCCGAAGGACGCGACGACCGCGACGGCTGGCAGGCGTTGCGCGACAGTGCCGGGCTCACCGCCGTAGCGCGGGCGCAGGCCCGCGGCCACCTCGCGGGGCTCGACTTCGAACTCGGCTGAAAACCTGAGCAACCCGGCATAACGCCAGCTCAGGCGGTATAAAGATGCGAGTTGTCAAGAGCTGCAACCAGTTCCACGATTGAGGCATGGATTACCGCGCGTACGCCGAGTTCCTGCCCGCCGCATACACCGACAACCTCATCCCGCCCGTCAGCACCTGGTGGCAGTGGCGGGACACCCACGTCCACATCGCGCGCTCTCAGGCCCCCGAGGCGGCGGTGCGCGCGATGGTCATCCACGGCGGCGGCGGGCACAGCGGCGCGCTGTGGCCCGTCTCGGGAATGGCCGCCGACGAGGGCTTCGAAGTCTTCGCGCCGGACTTGCCGCTGTTCGGCGACACCGTCCCCGCCGACGCGTCGCGCGTCCGCTACGACGACTGGGTCGACCTGCTCAGCGACCTCGTCCGTGCCGAAAGAACGCGAGATCCGCGGCCGCTCATCCTCTTCGGCGCCAGCATGGGGGGAATGCTCGCCTACGAGGTGGCCGCCCGCACTCGTGACATCGCGGCTGTCGTCGCGACCTGCCTGCTCGACATGCGCGACTCCGCCGCCCGCGCCGCTGCGACCCGCTACCCGTGGATGGGCAGATCCGCCCCGCATCTGCTTCCCGCGCTCACACCGGTCCTCGGCCGCCTTCGGGTGCCACTGCGCTGGCTCGAAGACATGGACAACATGAGCAACGATCCGCGGCTGTCGCAGCTGTGCGCGTCCGATCCCCGCGGAGGCGGAGGCAGCGCACCGCTGGGCTTCCTGTCGAGCTTCATGACGTATACGCACACCGTCCCCGAGCAGTACCGCGGCGCGCCCGTCACCCTCGTCGCGCCCGCCGCCGACAAGTGGACCCCACCCGAACTGAGTATCCGCTTCATGCAACGTATTTCGGCACGCACCGAACTGGTGATGCTGGAGAACTGTGGCCACTTCCCGATCGAGGAGCCGGGCCTGACGCAACTACGTGACGCGATGCGGACCGTGCTCAGCCAGGTGCAAGCCGGTCGACCGTGACCATCAGCGCGTCGACCGTGAGCGCGTGGCGTGTCAGCACCCGGTGTAGTTGGGCGTCGATCGTGTGCACCAGCGTGCGCGCCGTCAGCTCCAGGTCGTCACCCCCGCGGTCGCACCGCTTGAGGTGAAACGCGACCTCGTCGCAGATCCTGTCCTCGAAGCCGCGCATCTCGTCGAGCTGCTCCAGCGTCGGCTGCACGAGGCGGTGTAACAGTGCGTGCAGTCCCGGCTGGTCGGCGTGCAGATCGACCAGCGCCTCCAGAAACAGCCGCATGGTCCTCTCGAACGGGGGCGCCTCGTCCCGTAGTTGCGCGAACATCGGCGTCAGCCGCCCATCGGCGTCGCGCACATGCCGCTCGGCCACCGCCCGCAGCAGCGCCAGCTTGTCGGGGAAGTACTGGTACAGCGTGCCGATCGACAGACCTGCCCGATCGGCGATGCGGTTGGTCGTCGCGGTGACGCCTTCGCGCGAGAACACCTGCGCGGCCGCCTCCACCAGCGTGTTCACCGTGTCGCGGGAGCGCTGCTGGCGGGGCGTGCGGCGGTTCTGGTCGATGGGTGCAAGTCTGCCCAACCGTGCAACTGCGCTGCAACGGTTGGGGCCGTAGGTTCAGTGACGCACACCACACGAGCAGGAGACTCACCATGACTGTGTACGCCCGCCCCGGGGCTGACGGCGCCCTGATGTCGTTCAAGCCCCGCTACGACAACTTCATCGGCGGCCAGTGGGTCGCGCCGAACGCCGGACGCTACTTCGAGAACCCGACACCCGTGACCGGCCAGCCGTTCACCGAGGTCGCGCGTTCCGACGAGAGCGACATCGACAAGGCCCTGGACGCCGCCCACGCAGCCGCGCCCGCCTGGGGCAAGACCTCGGCCGCCGAGCGCGCCGTGATCCTCAACAAGATCGCCGACCGCATCGAGGAAAACCTCGAGTCGATCGCGCTGGCCGAATCGTGGGACAACGGCAAGCCGATCCGCGAGACGCTGAACGCCGACATCCCGCTGGCCGTCGATCACTTCCGCTACTTCGCCGGTTGCATCCGTGCGCAGGAGGGCTCGCTGTCGGAGGTCGACGCCGACACCGTGGCCTACCACTTCCATGAGCCGCTCGGCGTCGTCGGGCAGATCATCCCGTGGAACTTTCCGATCCTGATGGCGGTGTGGAAGCTGGCCCCCGCGCTGGCCGCAGGCAACGCCGTCGTCCTCAAGCCGGCCGAGCAGACTCCCGCCTCGATCCTGTACCTGATGGAGATCATCGGCGACCTGCTGCCCGCCGGCGTGGTCAACGTCGTCAACGGCTTCGGTGTCGAGGCGGGCAAGCCGCTCGCGTCGTCCAACCGGATCGCCAAGATCGCGTTCACCGGTGAGACCACCACCGGCCGGCTGATCATGCAGTACGCCTCGCAGAACCTGATCCCGGTGACTCTGGAGCTCGGCGGCAAGAGCCCCAACATCTTCTTCAGCGATGTGCTCGCTCAGGCGGACAACTACCAGGACAAGGCGCTCGAGGGCTTCACGATGTTCGCCCTCAACCAGGGTGAGGTCTGCACCTGCCCGTCGCGGTCGCTGATCCAGGCCGACATCTACGACGAGTTCCTGGCGCTGGCCGCCATCCGCACCAAGGCCGTCCGCCAGGGCGACCCGCTGGACACCGAGACGATGATCGGCGCGCAGGCGTCCAACGATCAGCTCGAGAAGATCCTGTCCTACATCGAGATCGGCAAGAGCGAAGGTGCGCAGGTCGTCACCGGCGGCGAGCGCGCCCAGCTCGGCGGCGACCTCAACGGCGGCTACTACGTGGCGCCGACGATCTTCACCGGCAACAACAAGATGCGGGTCTTCCAGGAGGAGATCTTCGGGCCCGTCGTGGCCGTCACGTCGTTCACCGACTACGACGACGCGATCAGCATCGCCAACGACACCTTGTACGGCCTCGGCGCCGGCGTGTGGAGCCGCGACGGCAACACCGCCTACCGCGCGGGCCGCGACATCAAGGCCGGCCGGGTGTGGACGAACTGCTACCACCAGTACCCCGCGCACGCCGCGTTCGGTGGCTACAAGCAGTCCGGCATCGGCCGCGAGAACCACAAGATGATGCTCGACCACTACCAGCAGACGAAGAACCTGCTGGTGAGCTACAGCGACCAGGCCCTCGGATTCTTCTGATTCCCAAGCCTCAGCTCATCAGCCGCAGACTCGCACGGACCCCCCTTGGTCCGTGCGAGTTTGTGCATTCGAGGGTGGGTGACCCTGATCATTCGGTCAGGTGAGGGTCAGACCTCTCATGCGGGAGTCCTGCGGTCGGTAGGTTCGGCAAGGAACGCAGGTGGACAGTGCGTACTCACAAAGGAGTTGGTACATGGGCGATTTCGTAGCGGCTATCGACCAGGGAACGACCAGCACCAGGGCCATGGTGTTCGACCACGCCGGCCGCGAGGTCGCCCGGCATCAACTCGAGCACGAACAGATCCTTCCGAAAGCCGGTTGGGTCGAGCACAATCCGGTCGAGATCTGGGAACGCACCGCCTCGGTGCTCCAGACCGCGCTGAACAAGGGCAAGCTCTCCACCGAGGACATCGTCGCGCTGGGTATCACGAACCAGCGGGAGACGGCGCTGGTGTGGGACCGCAAGACGGGCCGCCCGTACTACAACGCCATCGTGTGGCAAGACACCAGAACCGACCGCATCGCCTCCGCATTGGACCGCGACGGCCGCGGTGACGTCATCAGGACGAAGGCGGGGCTGCCGCCGGCCACGTATTTTTCGGGCGGCAAGGTGCAGTGGATCCTGGAGAACGTCGACGGTGTCCGCGAAGCCGCCGAGCGGGGCGACGCGATCTTCGGCACCTGCGACACGTGGGTGCTGTGGAACCTGACCGGCGGTCCGCGGGGCGGTGTGCACGTCACCGACGTGACCAACGCCAGCCGCACGATGCTGATGAACCTGGAGACGCTGGACTGGGACGAGGAACTGTTGGGGTTCTTCGGGATTCCGCGGCAGATGCTGCCGGAGATCGCCTCGTCGTCGGCGCCGGAGGCCTACGGCGTGACACGGTCGGATGGGCCGCTGGGCGCCGAGATCCCGCTGACGGGAATCCTCGGCGATCAGCAGGCCGCCATGGTGGGCCAGGTGTGTCTGTCGGCGGGGGAGGCCAAGAACACCTACGGAACCGGAAACTTCCTTCTCCTCAACACCGGTGAGAAGATCGTGCGCTCCGAGCACGGCCTGCTCACGACGGTCTGCTACCGCTTCGGCGACGCGAAACCTGTTTACGCCCTTGAGGGTTCGATCGCTGTGACCGGTTCGGCAGTGCAGTGGCTGCGCGATCAGTTGGGCATCATCAGCGGCGCCTCCCAGAGCGAGTCGCTGGCCCGCCAGGTTGAGGACAACGGCGGCGTCTACTTCGTGCCGGCGTTCTCCGGACTGTTCGCTCCCTACTGGCGTTCCGACGCGCGCGGTGCGATCGTCGGGCTGTCCCGGTTCAACACTAACGCGCATCTCGCGCGCGCCACCCTGGAATCCATCTGCTACCAGACGCGCGACGTCGTCGACGCCATGGAGGCCGACAGTGGTGTGCACCTCGAGGTGCTCAAGGTGGACGGGGGCATCACCGCCAACGAACTGTGCATGCAGATCCAGGCCGACGTGATCGGTACCGACGTCGTGAAACCCGTTGTGGCCGAGACGACTGCGCTCGGCGCGGCGTATGCGGCGGGGCTGGCGGTCGGCTTCTGGAAAGACGAAGACGAGCTGCGTGCCAACTGGCAGGAGGACAAGCGCTGGTCCCCGCAGTGGAGCGAGGAGCAGCGGACGCAGGGCTACGCCGGATGGCAGAAGGCGGTCCAGCGGACACTGGACTGGGTCGACGTCGACTAGCGTCCCCGTCTTTCTGACTGGGGGGCAAGGAGTTTCGCGAGCCCTGCCAGAGCGACGTCGACGACGGCGTCCAGCCTGGGCTGCGATGCGCCGCCGGCGGCGTCCACGGCGAGGCCCTGACCGATCGTCACCGCGTATCCCGCCAACGCTGCGGTGTCGATGCCCGCTTCGGCATCCTCGCAGCTTGCCAGTGCGGCGGCGATGGCGTCCTCGATGCCGTGGCGGTACTGGGCGAGCATCTCGGGTATGCGCGCATTGGTCGGCGCGCAGGACAGCCCGCCCTGGATCGACAGGCACCCCGGTACCGCTCCCGCGCGGACGGCGTTCGCCGTCGCGCGCAAATAGGACTCGACGATGCCGTAGGCGGTGGGCTGCGCGAGCAGCGTCGTGAGGCGGTCGAAATAGGAGAGCCGGTACCGCTGCAGGGCGCGCACGAAGAGTTCCTCTTTGCTGCCGAACGCCTGGTACAGGCTCGGTTTGTTGATGCCCATGGCCTGGGTCAGCTCGGCCATCGATGCCCCCTCGAAGCCGAGGCGCCAAAACACCTCGGTGGCGCGATCGAGCGCGTCGTCTTCGTCGAATGCGCGCGGCCTGCCTTTCACGCTCCGAGGTTCTGCGCTCATGGCCCGATCCTACCGAACGGTACAAAACTGGTAGTGTCGGCTGCGCAACCGATCGGTACAAAACTGGAGGACCACGTGTCGTCATTGACAGGAAAGACCGCGCTCGTCACCGGGGCGACGTCAGGGATCGGCCGCGAAGCGGCCCGGGCGCTCGCCCGCGAAGGTGCTTACGTCTTCCTGGTCGGGCGCCGCCAGGATGCGCTCGAGCACGCCGCCGCCGAGATCCAGGCCGAGATCGGTGAGGAGCGAGCCGCTTTCATTCGTGCCGACGTGACCGAGCAGTCCGACCTGGACCGGGTCGCGTCGACCATAGAGGCGACCGGGCGCAGACTCGACATCCTCTTCGCCAACGCCGGCATCGCCGAGGTGGCGGCGCTCGGAGATCTCAGCTGGGAGCATTACTCCACGACGTTCAACACCAACGTCGGCGGCATCATCTTCACGGTGCAGACGATCCTTCCGCTGCTCGACGAGGGCGCATCGGTCATCCTCTGCGGATCCGCGGGTGACGTGAAGGCGGCGCCGGGGACGAGTGTCTATGCCGCGTCCAAGGCCGCGATCCGGTCGCTGGGCCGGAGCTGGGCCGCGGAACTGGTGGACCGAGGGATCCGCGTCAACGTCGTTGCCCCCGGGGTCACGGAGACGCCCGGGCTCGCGGGCCTTTTCGCCGGTGCAGAGGATGGACTCGCGAACCTGACCGCGTCGATCCCCATGAAGCGCCGTGCCCACCCGCAGGAAATCGGAAGTGTGATCACGTTTCTCGCCTCCGACGGCAGCACGTTCATGACCGGCTCAGAAATCTACGTCGACGGTGGAGCCAGTCAGGTCTGACTCAAAGGGCAGCCACCCCGGCCTCGGCGACGGCGACGTCCTGGGAGACGCTGCCGGCGCTGACGCCGATGGCGCCCACGACCGTGCCGTCGATCTCGAGCGGGATTCCACCGCCGAAGATCACCAGACCGCCCGAAAGCTGTTCCAGCCCATAGAGTTCAGCGCCCGGCTGCACCAGGTCCGACAGGGCGGCAGTGGGGGCGTTCATCAGGATCGATGTGCGCGCCTTGCGGGTCGAGATGTCGATGCTGGCCTTGATGGCTCCGTCCATGCGGGCGAAGGCGATCAGGTGACCGCCGTCGTCGACCACGGCAATGTTCATCGGCTGGCCGATCTCGTTCGCCTTGGCGATCGCCGCGTCAATGATGTTCTGGGCCTTGGCCAACGGCAGGGAAGTCATGGGCTCATGGTATTCCCTGGGTGATTATGGCCACAACCTATCCGAATGCTCAGGGTGTAGGACAGTTAGGGGTTGGGAGATAGCACGGCACAACCTTTTTCGCCTTCCGGGCGCGAACACTGAATGAAATCGCACCTTCAGGAAGGTTGGCCAGTGTCCTACACCGACTTCTTCATCTGGGAGTTCATCGGCACCGCGGTTCTCATCCTCATCGGCAGCGGGTCGGTGGCTGCGGTGGTGCTGCCGAACTCGTTCTCACACGGTGGTGGCGGGAACTGGCTGGTGATCGTGCTGGGCTGGGGCTTCGGTGTGTTCACCGCGGCCAGCATCGCCAGTCCGTCTGGTGCGCATATCAATCCGGCGGTCACCTTGGCTGTCGCGATCAGCGGCGATCTGCCGTGGGGGGCCGTCCCGTTCTACTGGGCCGGGCAGATGCTCGGTGCCATCGTGGGTGCCACGTTGGCCTGGGTGGTGTTCAAACTGCAGTTCGACGCCAACGAGGACAACTCCGGCACCCGGGGCATCTTCTGCACCGCCCCGGCGATCAAGGGCATCGGCTGGAACTTCGCCACCGAGGTGATCGCGACGTTCGTGTTGATCCTGTGGGTGCTGACCACGCCCGAGATCAACAACACGCTGGGCTACGCAGGCGTGACCTTCGTGATCATGGCCATCGGCTTCGGTCTGGGTGGTCCCACCGGTTATGCGATCAACCCCGCGCGTGACCTCGGGCCGCGAATCGCCTACGCGCTGTTGCCGATCAAGGGCAAAGGCGATGCGGTGTGGTCCTACTCGTGGGTGCCGGTCTTCGGTCCGCTCGTCGGTGCGGCGTTGGCGGCGCTGCTCGCCGGTGCACTGGCCTGACGCTCGGCGGCGAACGCGGCCACCTGGCCGATGATCGTCGTGGCCGGCGGGCGGATGTCTGCCGCCGAGGCGGCCGCGGCTATCGTGCTCACGGTCGCGCGCACCACGCGCTGCGACGGCAAGCAGCCGTCGGCGACGCCCGCGGCCGGGGTGTCGGGATCCATTCCGGCGGTGATCAACTCACCGGCGATGGCACCCAGGTTGGCCACGGCCATCATCAGGATCAGCGTGGTGTTGGACCGGGCGAGAGCGGCATAGTCGATGGTTGATTCCGGATGTCCCGGCGGGACGTGCCCGGTGATCACGGTGAACCCCTGGGTGAGGCCGCGATGGGTGACCGGGATGCGAGCCGAGGCGGGCGCCGCGATCGACGAGCTCACGCCAGGGATCACGTCGACGGGAATGCCCACCCGCTCGCAGTGGTCGCGTTCCTCGCCGCCTCTGCCGAAGACGAAGCCGTCGCCGCCCTTGAAGCGCACCACGGTGCGCCCCATGGCGGCGTGTTCGACCAGCAGCTCGTTGATCGTCTTCTGTTCGGTACGTCTGCCGCCGGGGATCTTGGACACATCGATGATCGTCGCGTGCGGCGCGATCCCGGCCAGCACCCCGACCGGGGCGAGCCGGTCGGTGACGATGACGTGTGCGCGTGCCAGCGCGTCGCGGCCCGCGACGGTCAGCAGGCCGGGGTCGCCGGGACCGCCACCGACGAGGATGACCCGTCCGGTGCCCTCGGTCGGCGGCGCGCTGCCCGAGTCGTCCGGATCGAGGACGCAGAATCGTCGGCGCACCAGCGCCAGTTTGCGGATCAGCCGGTCCTGGGACGGATCGCCGGTGTGCGCGAATACGATTGCGGCCGAATCGATGTCGCCCTCGACGAGATCGCGACGATGCAGTGTCACCAACCCTCGCGCGGCAAGGTCGTCGAAGTAGGGCGTCGGATCGGCGGTGGCCACCGTGACGGTCGCACCGGCATCCAGCAGTGAAGCCGTCACCGCGATGGCCCGAGGCGCGGATCCTGCGACTACTACCGGGTGGCCGCGGACCGGCAGGTCGACGGGAACGGCTGACATCAGGGCGCGCTGCTCCAGTTACCCCGCAGTGCCGTCGCGACGAGCGCCGCACGTTTGTGCACACCGAACTTGGCCATGATGTTGTGCAGGTGGAACTTCACTGTCGCCTCGCTGATGAAGAGGTGGCGGGCGATCGTACGGTTGTCGTGGCCGTCGGTGACCAGGCCAAGTACCTCGCGCTCGCGCCGCGTCAGCGCGGGCATGTCTGCCGACTCAAGCGAAGGATCGTTGGTGCGCAGCCGGGCGACGATGGCGTCGGTGCTCGCCGAGTCCAGCGCCGGGTGCCCGTTGACGACCCGCATCAACGTGACGAGCAGTTCCCCTGACGGTGAGCGGCGGTCGATGAGACCGTCGGCGCCGGAGCGGATCAGCGCGACAGGATCGAAGTGCGAGTCCTGGGTGTCGACGACGACGATCACGCTGGGCCGCGGCGCCAGTCCGTCGAGGAGTTCGGCCAGCCGCGCTCCGCTGTCGGAGCCGAGCACCAGCAGCTCCGGCCGGAGATCGCGCAGCCGCGCCACCGCGTCGGGACCCGGCCGCATGTCGGCGACGAGTTGCACCGCATCGGTGCGAGCCATCATGTGGACCACGCCGTGGCGCAGCAGTTCGTCATCCATCAGCACCGCGGTGCGGCGTCGGCGAAGATTCCCGAAACCTGTTCGCGCGGAACCGATCTTGGCGCTCACCCGGGGACGCGGATGGCGATCGATATCCAGCGGTGCTGCATATCCCGGGTGGGACAGGCTCATCTGTGACTCCGTCGGTCGGTCGGCGGGGGTGAATGCTAGCCAGCGTCGCGTTGCATCGACGTTGCAATGAGACCAGATCCACTCCGGTGGGTCAGTGTGACGCCCTCGCCTCGTTCAGCACGCAGTCGCCGCAGAGGCCTCCGCCCGGCGCGAGGTAGAACAGGCAGCAGTTGCGGCGCCGGAACGTCGATCCGGTCAGCGTCGCCGTGCCCTCGAAGTGTGGCAGTTCCAGCATTGAGCGCACCAATGTCTGCCCCGCAGATGCCAATTCGGAGTCCGACAGGCCCATCACCGTGACGGCCCCGTTGGCCGCCGACATCAGGTTTCCCCACATCACCTTGGTCGACAGCGCCGTCACCGCGCTCAACCGATCGATGATCGGGGCCAGCACCGACGCCACCAGCGACCCGTCGATGAGGTCGGCGGCGGCGCGAGAATCGAGGGCGTCGCGCCATGCCGGTGCACTGGCCGCGAAGTGCACGGAGTGACCGACGGTGCGCCAGCGGAGCACGTCTGCGGTCAGCAAGGGAATCCCTGCTCCGACGGCGAATGTGCCGATGACCGGCGAGAGGAGTCGCGATGCCGTCGACAGGTGCAACGACGATGCGGCGACCCGCGCCGGCACGGCCGTGGATTCGACTTTCGCGTAAATTGCGATGGCGCGGCGGGTTCCGGCCACTAGGCCCTGCCAGACGGTGTCGTCATCGAGCTCGGCCATCGGCCGCCACCCCGCGCCATGCGGTTCGGTGAGCGTGAAGTACTCGCCGAGCCGCTCGACTCGTCCCGGAAACGGTCGGCGCTCCATGGGTCGATCACGGTAGACGAAAACTGCAACGTCGGTGCAACGTGACGGGAGCCACACTGTGGCCATGCACGAATCCGCCATGCAAGAACCCGACCTCGACCCTGCCGTGGACTATCCGTTGAGCGTCAATCGCGGCGATCTGCTGCGCACGCCGACGGGAAAGCCGATCGACGCCATCACGATGTCCGCTGTCGTCGCGGGCGACATCGAGGCTGCGGATCTGCGGATCTCACCGGAGACACTGCGGTTGCAGGCGCAGATCTCGGAGAAGTCCGGGCGCGTGCAACTCGGCGCCAACCTGCGCCGGGCCGCGGAGATGACGGCGATCTCCGACGAGCGGGTGCTGCAGATCTATAACGCGTTGCGGCCGAACGCGTCGACGAAGGAGGAGCTCGAGTCGATCGCCGACGAGCTCTCTTCGCAGTACGGAGCTGAACTTCTGGCCGAGTTGGTGCGCGAGGCGGCAGACGTCTACGAGCGCCGCGACATTCTGGCGACGAGCGAATAGGAGAGACAAAGGTAATGACTGCCGCAGAAGCGCCCCAGCGGTCTTCGACCGACGGCACCCGCCGGTCCCTGCGGACCGAAGCCCTTGAAAGCCGACCGGTCAACCTCGACGGGTTCGTCGAGGAGTGGCCCGAGGTCGGCATGGTGGCCCTCGACAGCGCGTTCGACCCCCAGCCGAGCGTCCGCGTCGAGAACGGCGTGATCGTCGAGATGGACGGGACCGCCCGCGCCGACTTCGACTTCATCGACCAGTTCATCGCGGACAAAGCGATCGACATCGAGACCACCGAGGCGTCGATGGCGATACCGGCCGTCGAGATAGCCCGAATGCTGGTCGATCCCAATGTCTCTCGTGCCGAGGTCATCGACATCACCCGTGGGCTCACCGCAGCCAAGCTGCTCGAGGTCGCCAAGACGATGAACATCGTCGAGATCATGATGGGCATGCAGAAGATGCGGGCCCGGCGTACGCCCGCCAACCAGGCGCACTGCACCAGTGCCCGCGACAATCCGCTGCAGGTCGTGTGCGAGGCGGCCGAGGCCGCCATCCGCGGATTCGCCGAGGTGGAAACAACTCTCGGTGTGGTGCGGTACGCGCCGCTGGTGGCGATGGCGCTGCAGATCGGCGGCCAGGTCAACCCCGGCGGACCGATGACGCAGTGCGCGCTGGAAGAGGCAACCGAACTCGAACTCGGCATGCGCGGCATCACCGGCTACGCGGAGACGATCTCGGTCTACGGCACCGAACCCGTCTTCGTCGACGGTGACGACACCCCGTGGTCGAAGGCGTTTCTGGCGGCCGCCTACGCGTCGCGCGGTATCAAGATGCGGTTCACCTCCGGCACCGGATCCGAGGTGCAGATGGGCAACGCGCAGGGAAAGTCCATGCTGTACCTGGAAATTCGCTGCATCATGGTGACGAAGGGTGCCGGCGTGCAGGGGCTGCAGAACGGCTCCATCTCCTGCATCGGTGTGCCGGGCGCGGTCCCCGCGGGCATCCGGGCCGTCGCGGCGGAGAACATGATCGCTTCCGCGCTTGACCTCGAATGCGCCTCGGGTAACGATCAGTCGTTCTCGCACTCGCCGATGCGGCGGACGGCGCGTCTGATGCCCCAGATGATGCCGGGGACGGACTTCGTCTGTTCCGGCTACTCGGCGACGCCGAACTACGACAACATGTTCGCCGGTTCGAACGTCGACAGCGACGACTTCGACGACTTCAACACGATCCAGCGTGATCTCCAGATCGACGGCGGCCTTCGGCACGTCAGGGAGTCCGAGATCCTCGAAGTGCGCATGAGGGCGGCCAAGGCGCTGCAGGCGGTCTTCGGCTATCTGGACCTGCCCGCGATCACCGATGCGGAGATCGATGCGGCGGTGTACGCCAACGGATCCCGCGATCTGATCCCGCGCGATGTGCTGGAAGACCTCAAGGGCGCCCAGCAGGTCATGGACCGCGGAATCACGGGTCTGGACCTGGTCAAGGCGCTCGACGCGACGGGCTTCTCGGACATGGCGTCGAATCTGTTGTCGGTTCTGCGGCAACGAGTTTCCGGTGACATGCTGCAGACCTCGGCGATCATGACGCCCGACTTCACTCCGCTGTCGGCGGTCAACGACGACAACGATTATCTGGGTCCCGGCACCGGCTACCGCCCATCGGGCAAACGGTGGGAAGAGATGAAGCGGCTGCGGCACGTGACCAGTGCGTCGAATCCGGAAGAAGAGGTGGAATGAGCGTGGCGACAACAGAGACCGAGCAGCGGACCGTCACGTTCGACGAGGTCGGGCCCGCCGAGCGGGGATCTCGCTCCGACGAGGTCGTGATCGGGGTGTCGCCCGCGTTCGCCGATTTCTTCAGCCAGACGATCGTCAACGTGTCTCACGGTGAGGTGTTGCGGCAGATCCTGGCCGGCATCGAGGAGCAGGAGGTCGCGATGCGCATCGTGCGGGTGCGGCACAGCTCCGACCTCGCGGTGGTGGCGCATACGGCCGCCAAACTGTCCGGGTCGGGGATCGGTATCGGCATCCTCTCCCGGGGGACGTCGATGATCCACCAGCGCGACCTGCCCCGCCTGTCGAGCCTGGAACTGTTCCCGCAGTGCCCGCTGCTCACCCTGGAGACCTACCGCAGCATCGGCTCCAACGCCGCGCAGTATGCGAAAGGCGATTCGCCGCAACCGGTTCCCACGCTGAACGACCAGATGGCACGCCCGCGGTGGCAGGCCAAGGCGGCGCTGCTGCACCTCAAGGAGACCGAGCAGATCGTCAAGGGGGCGAAGCCGCTCGAGGTGAAAGCTGTGTTCTCCTGACAGTGGTGACTGCGGAACGGATCGTCGTCGGGGTCGACATCGGCAACTCGACCACGGAAGCCAGTGTCGCGCGGGTCGATTCGGACGGATCGGTCCACTACATCGGTGTCGCGCTGACCCACACGACGGGCATCAAGGGGACCGTCAAGAACGTCGACGGTGTGCTCAAGGCGGTCACCCGGGCGCTCGAGGACGCCCGCGTCGCCCTTGCCGACCTGGACGTCGTCCTGCTGAACGAGGCGACCCCGGTGATCAGCGGCCTGGCCATGGAGACGATCACCGAGACCATCATCACCGAGTCGACGATGATCGGCCACGACCCGAGGACGCCGGGCGGGCGCGGCCTCGGTGTCGGGGTGATCGTCGACTTCGCATCGTTGGCCGAGCGGACTGCCACCGAACCGGTAATCGCCTTGGTGCCCAAGGGCATCGACTTCGAGGACGCCGCCGCCGGAATCGAGGCCGCGGTGGGCCGCGGTGTGGAGGTGGCGGCCGCGATCCTCGGCAACGACGACGCCGTCCTGGTGTCGAACCGCCTGAGTACGCGGATCCCGATCATCGACGAGGTCTCGCGCATCGACGCCGTCCCGAGAGGCATGCTCGCCGCCGTCGAGGTGGTGGCGCCGGGCCAGTCGATCCGCACGCTGTCCAACGCGTATGGCCTGGCCACCATCTTCGGGTTGGATGCCGACCAGACGCGAGTGGTCTCCCCGGTGGCGCGGGCGCTGACGGGCAACCGGTCCGCCGTCGTCGTCCGCACGCCCTCCGGCGATGTGGCCGACCGGGCCATCCCGGCAGGCTCACTGGAGCTCGTCGGCCCGAACAGGGTTGTCTCGGTGGATGTCTCGCGTGGCGCACGCGACATCATGGCCGAGGTGGAGCGCGTCGGTCCGTTGGTCGACGTCGTGGGGGAGTCCGGGACCAACGCCGGCGGAATGATCGCGAACGTGCGCCAGAACATGGCCGACCTGTCCAAGCATGAGATCCGCGACGTCAAGATCACCGACCTGCTCGCGATCGACACGCAGGTCCCGCAGGAGGTGCGCGGCGGGGTGGCAGGCGAAGTCGCACTGGAGAATGCGGTGGCGCTCGCTGCGATGGTGCGGACCAGAGAGAGCGGCATGCAGGCGGTCGCCGACGCGATCGCCGAGCGTCTGCGGATCGCCGGCGCGGAGCGGGTCAGCGCCGTGGTCGGTGGAGTGGAGGCCGAGATGGCGGTGCGCGGCGCGCTGACCACGCCCGGCACCGACCGTCCGCTCGTGGTGCTCGACATGGGCGGCGGCTCCACCGACGCCGCGGTGATCGGCACCGACGGCGTCATCGACGCCGTCCACCTCGCCGGTGCCGGAGATCTCGTCACGAAGCTCATCGACTCCGAACTCGGTTTGGAGAACCTCGAGCTCGCCGAGGAGATCAAGCGGTCTCCGCTGGGAAAGGCCGAGAGCTTCTTCCACATCCGGCTGGAGAACGGGACAGCGCAGTTCTTCGAGACACCCCTGCCGTCCACCGCGTTCGCGAGGGTCGTGACCCTGTTCGATCGCGGGGTCGGCGACGCGTTGATGAACCCCATCCCCACCCGGCACTCACTCGACCGCATCCGCGACGTGCGCCGCACCGCCAAAGAACGGGTGTTCGTCGTCAACGCGCTGCGCGCGCTGCGCAGCATCGCCCCCGCGGCGGATTTGCGCCGGATCGGCTTCGTTGTGCTGCTCGGAGGGTGCGCGTTGGATTTCGAGATCCCGCAACTCATCGCCGACGCCGTGGCGCCCTACGGAATCGTCTGCGGAACCGGCAACGTGCGGGGCACCGAGGGGCCGCGCAACGCGGTCGCCTCCGGCCTGGTCGAGGCGTTCGCCTCAGGTGAGCGCCGGGTTTGATGGGCACCGTGCTTGAGGGCGGCCAGCCAGAGCCCCCCGCGATCCAGGTGCGCAGCGCGGTCAACTCCGACATTGAACGCGAAGTCCTCGCGGGCATCGAGGAAGAAGGAGTGCCGTGCATCGTCGTGCGGCCCCGCAACGCCGCATCCGCCGACGACCTGGCCCGCGAAGCGGCGCGCCGTTCCAGTCTCGACGTCGGAGTGGGCATCGATGCCGACGGCCGGATCAGCGTCGCCCACGAAATGCTGCGTGAACCGGTGCCGGGGCTCGTGTCGGGTGGCGCGGCCACACCGTCGTTTGCGCGCAGAGCCGGACACAACGCGGCGCGGATCGTTGTCGGTATCCCGCTGCGACTCTGACGTGCGCGGACGCCCGACGGCGCGAACATCCACTACCGTTTCCGGTGAGTGTGCGCGTCATAAGGAGTCACCGCTGCCTCAACCCGCGTTCAACGGAGTGTCCCGCCACCGCCTGCCGCAGAAGCAGGTGCGTGCGTTACACGACCTTGTCGTGGGGGGCCAGGTGGATCCGACCGAACTCGTCAAGTTGCCGCTGCCCGGTGTCGTCGCGGAGAGCTGGCGGCGCAGCCTCGGCAAGGGAGTGGATCCGGACCGGCAAGGTCCGCGCTCGGCGACCGACGACGTCCTCGAAATTCTCCGTCGGGACAACCCGCTGACCGCAGCGATGCCGATGATCCGAAGGCTGCTCGTCGACGACGCCACCGACTCCGGCTTCATGGTCGCCGTCACCGATGTGCGCGGAACGCTGCTGTGGGTCGAGGGCCATCGCCGCGCCATCCGCAAGGCCGAGGACATGAATTTCCTTCCCGGAGCCGATTGGAGCGAGCGCAGCGCGGGCACCAACGCGCCGGGGACCTCGCTGGTTCTGGGGCGGGAGGTGCAGATCCGCGGGTGGGAGCACTTCTCCCGAGTCGCGCAGCCGTGGAGCTGCACGGCCGCACCGGTACTCGATCCGACCACCGGCGTCGTCCTCGGCGCCATCGATCTGACGGGTCTCTCGTCGGCCGCGACGCCGCAGACCCTCGCGCTCGTCCGTGCCACCGCGGAGGCGGTCGGAAAGTACATCGCGTTGCAGCGGCTGACCGAGCCGGCGGCCGAACCGGCGACCGATGATTCGGCTGCGCGGCTGACCGTGCTCGGCGCCGAACGCGCGACCTGGACGGCCCGCGACGCGGCCGGAGTGACGCGGACCAGCACGTTGGCGCCGCGTCACGCCGACATCCTGGTGCTGCTGACCCGGCATCCCGAAGGACTGTCCGCCGACCATCTGGCCGTCCTGCTCGACAGCGAGGACCTCGACGTCGTGACCGTACGGGCCGAGGTGACCCGGCTGCGGCGCGCCATCGGGGCACGCTTCGTGGGGTCCAAGCCGTATCGCCTGCTCGAGCCCGTGACCAGCGATCTCGACATCGTGTTGCGCGCCCTCGAAGCCGGCGACGTCCGTACGGCACTGGACCACTATGGTGGCCCGCTGCTGCCCAATTCGACGGCCCCGGGAATCACCCGGTTGCGGGTCGAGTCGCGCTCCACAGTGCACGGTGCGGTGGTCGCATCCGGCGACCAGGAGCTACTCGCCCGGTTGTCCCGGATATCCGCGTTTTGACCTGCGCGGATATCCGCGCGTAAGCTGCGTCGTTGGCGTGCGCTGGCTCGCCGGAACCTTGGGTCCCCGCCGGTCGCCGAGGTGAATTCCTTCAGCGCAGGCCGGACCGGCCCCCGGGTCACCCGGGATCCACCCGAGAAGATAGAAGGTAGCGCTGTGTCTACGTACACGCCGAAGGCGGGTGACACCACACGTTCGTGGTACGTCATCGACGCCACCGACGTCGTGCTCGGCCGGCTCGCCGTCGAAGCAGCCAAGCTGCTGCGCGGCAAGCACAAGCCGACGTTCACGCCGAATGTCGACGGCGGTGACTTCGTCATCGTCATCAACGCCGACAAGATCGCCCTCAGCGGCGACAAGCTCACCAAGAAGTTCGCCTACAGCCACTCGGGTTATCCCGGCGGCCTGCGTAAGCGCACCATGGGCGAGCTGCTGGGCAAGCACCCGACCCGCGTCGTCGAGAACGCGATCGTCGGCATGCTCCCGCACAACAAGCTGTCGCGCCAGGTCCAGAAGAAGCTGAAGGTCTACGCAGGCCCGGAGCATCCGCATGCCGCGCAGCAGCCCATTCCGTTCGAGATCAAGCAGGTGGCGCAGTGACCGAGACTGAAGTGACCGACGTCGAAGGCGTCGAGACCGCAGAAGCCCCCGAGGCCGCAGAAGCTCCCGAGACCGACGTCGTCGTCGATTCTGGTGTTGAGTCCGGTGCCGAGTCTGAGGCGGCCCCGCGCGAGCCCGTCATCATCGACCGTCCGATCCAGACCGTCGGCCGCCGCAAGGAGGCCGTCGTCCGCGTCCGCCTGGTGCCCGGCACCGGCCAGTTCAACCTGGACGGTCGCACCCTGGAGAACTACTTCCCCAACAAGGTGCACCAGCAGCTGATCAAGGCTCCGCTGGTGACCGTCGACCGGGTGGAGCAGTTCGACATCTTCGCCCACCTCGATGGTGGCGGCCCCTCGGGCCAGGCCGGCGCGCTGCGTCTGGCCATCGCCCGTGCGCTGATCCTGGTGCAGCCGGAAGACCGGCCCGCACTCAAGCGCGCCGGGTTCCTCACGCGTGACCCGCGTGCCATCGAGCGCAAGAAGTACGGCCTCAAGAAGGCCCGTAAGGCGCCGCAGTACAGCAAGCGCTGATCGTTTCTTCGACGGACGCCCGGTCTACTCGCCCAGCGAGTGGCCGGGCGTTTGTCATTGGACTTTCGCCTCACAGGAAAAGTGTGACCTGTCCCATAAAGGCCATTTCAGGAAAATTGTCCGGAGCCATGCGCTGGTTTGATGCGCAAATAGTTAATTAGGGGAATTGCCCTTTTCGCATTCACATAGGGATGCAATTTGAATTCGCCCAGCGGCGTACGCAACGCTCAATTCCGAAGCCAATACGTGGTTTCGTGAACGCAAAGGAGTGATTGATGAGCTTCGTCAAGAACGCCGCAGCGGGTGCTGTCCTCGGTGGATCGTTGCTTTTCACCGCCGGACTCGGAATGGCGCAGGCGCAGCCTGTGGACGCTCCGGATGGTCTCGTGAATCTTTCGGTCGGCGAGGTGACGCTGCTGGAGAGCGTGACCGCCGATACCGCCGCAACTGCCGCGAGCGCCCTGTGCGGCGGCGTGCCTGCCGACGTCACCGCGCTGGTGACCCAGGTCGACGGCGATGGCAGCGCGCAGACCGTGTGCTCGGGTCTGCCCGGTGGCGACCTGGTGGTCGCCCAGAACGCGTCCGTAACGGCCCCGGCTCCGGCCGCGCCCGCCCCGGCACCTGCCGAGGAAGCGCCTGCCGCCCCGGCCGAGGAGGTCCCGGTTGAGGAAGCTCCCGCCGAGGACGGCGCGGGCGACACCGGCAGCGGTGACGGCCTCGGCGCGCCCGAGGGCACCGGTACCGCGGACGGCGGCTTCGTGCCGCTGCCCAGCGAAGAGGGCTGATTGAGCCACTCTCACCGCCCGCATCCACGCCCGGGTGCGGGCGGTGAGGCGTTTCCGGCCCAAAACGGGCGATAATCACCCGGGGGCGTGCAATTAGCTCGGGGGCCCTCACGTGTGAGAGGTTGTCACGATGGCTCGACTGTTCGGCACCGACGGCGTGCGCGGTGTCGCCAACCAGCAACTTTCCGCCGAATTGGCGATGGCTCTTGGTGCGGCGGCGGCCCGGCGGCTCGGCAGACCGGGGGAGCGCCACCGCGTTGCCGTGGTGGGTCGGGATCCGCGGGCCAGCGGCGAGATGCTGGAAGCGGCTGTCATTGCAGGAATCACCAGTGAGGGCGTGGACGCGCTGCGCGTCGGGATCCTGCCCACACCGGCGGTGGCGTACCTGACGGGCGCCTATGACGCCGACTTCGGCGTCATGATCTCCGCCTCGCACAACCCGATGCCCGACAACGGCATCAAGATCTTCGGGCCCGGTGGGCACAAACTCGACGACGACACCGAGGACCGCATCGAGGAGCTTGTGCACCAGGGCCCCGGCAGCCGTCCGACGGGCGCCGGCATCGGCCGCGTCCTCGACGCCGAGGACGCTCTCGAGCGGTACCTGCGTCATGCCGGGAAGGCCGCCACCACCCGTCTGGACTCCTTGACCGTCGTCGTCGACTGCGCGCACGGTGCGGCGTCGGTGGCCGGACCGCTGGCCTTTCGCGCCGCGGGCGCCAACGTCATCCCGATCCACGCCGAGCCCGACGGTCTCAACATCAACGACGGCTGCGGTTCGACCCACATGGACGGCCTGCGCGCCGCAGTGGTCTCCTACCGCGCCGATCTCGGCCTCGCCTTCGACGGTGACGCCGACCGCTGCCTCGCGGTGGACGCGCACGGCCGTGTCATCGACGGTGACGCGATCATGGTCGTCCTCGCGCTGGCCATGCAGGAGGCCGGCGAACTGGCATCCGACACCCTGGTCGCCACCGTGATGAGCAACATGGGGTTGCATCTGGCCATGCGGTCGGCCGACATCGACGTCCGCACCACCGGCGTCGGCGACCGCTATGTCCTCGAAGAACTGCGGGCCGGCAACTTCACCCTCGGCGGTGAACAGTCCGGCCACATCGTGCTGCCGGATTTCGGTACCACAGGCGACGGCATCGTGACCGGGCTGCGGCTGATGGCGCGCGTGGCGCAGACCGGACGCAGCCTGGCCAGTCTGGCCGAGCCCATGCAGACCCTCCCTCAGGTGCTCATCAACGTCGAGGTCTCCGACAAGGCGACGGTCGCCGACGCGCCTTCGGTGCGCGACGCGGTCGCCCAGGTCGAAGAGGAACTCGGCGACAGCGGGCGAATCCTGTTGCGGCCCTCGGGAACCGAGCAGGTGGTGCGCGTCATGGTCGAAGCCGCCGACGAGGACACCGCCCGGCAGATGGCGGTACGCGTCGCGGAGTCGGTCAGCGCGGAAAGCTAAAACCTGTGGGAACCGTCGCACGCGTGCGTGCGTCCTATCTCATATGGGGACGGCAGACGCGGCGCGCGTCGACACAGGTGCGGTGCGCGCGATGGCGCAGGAGTTCGGTGCAGTCTCGTCCATAGTCGATGACGCGGTGCGAAAACACCTGAGCCACTTCGATTTCGGGGGAGCGACGGCAGGGCGTGCCTATGTCCATCACGGCGACGCGCTGCGGCAGACGATCTTCGGGGTGGCGGCATCGCTGCAGGAGTGGTCGCGAGCGGCCGCCGAGATCGCCGCGGTGCTGGAGACGTCTGCCGACCGCTACGAGGACTCGGACGCTGCGGCGGCCCGGCGGCTGGGCTAGCACGATGGCCGAAAATTATGACGTGGCTTCGCGGTTGGCGCAGGGCCTGCCCGCCGTCGAGACCGTGCAGCGCTACGTGTGGGCGTGCCATCGACTCGGCTATCAACACCAGGATCTGACTCTGAACCCGGCGCAGGTCTCCGACTGGTATGCCACCGAGGATGGGATGGATCTCAGCGCCCTGCAGCAAGGATGTCTGGCGCTGGACGCCGCGGTGCGCTCGTCGCAGGAGGCGCTGACGATTCAGGAGCGCCAGCTTGCCGAGATTCCGACGGCCTGGCGGGGAGTCGGCGGACAGGCGGCGCACCAATTCCTGCGACGGCACAGTGATGCGTCGGCAACCGTCGCGGCAGCGGTGCAGACGGCCGCGGATGCGTTGGCCGCTCTGCGAGAAGAGCTGTGGCGGGCTGTTGGTGCGAAGGTGGACGCCGTCGTCGCCATCGAAGGGCGTACCGAGGGCGCACGTGCCGAATGGTCGGCGGCGTCGGCAACAGTGACGACAGGTGCGGGGGACCAGGCCGCGGCCAGCGAGCTCGTCGACCAGGCCGTGAAACCGTTCGTGGACAACACAATCGGCACCGAATGGCTGGGCGCGATGCGGACGGCGACAGGCTCGGTGACTGCGGCCTACGAGCGCGCGGTCGCCGAGATCGATGCCGAACCCGCACCGGTGTTCGACGTCCCGGGTGATTTCGGGCCGGCGTGCCCACCTACCGTCGAAACAGACTGCCCGCCCTCCCGACCCGAGTGCGATGAGCTGCGGAGCGTGCTTGCGGCTCCAGGTGTGGCGCCGGCGCCGGCTCCCGCCACCGCGCCGGCGGCCGCCACCGTGCCGGCGGCCGCCTGGACTGCTGCGCCTCCTGTCCCCGCACCCGTCGAGCCTGTCCCGGCACCGGCTCCTGCCCCACCGGTGGCACCGCCACTGGGCGCCATGGGTTCGGCGTTGCCGGACCTGGGCGGTGGCCGGTCGGGCCTGGGCCAGCAGTTCGCCGACACCTTGGGTGGGCTGCTCGGTGGCGCAGGCGATATCGGCGGCGAGCTCCCCGAACCGCCGGAGCTCGACCCGGACGAGCCCGAGGTCGAGGAGCCTGAAGAAGAGCTCACAGAAGACGAGCTCGAGGACGATGACGTCGAGGACGACGGGGCGCCGGCTGCCGAAGAACCGCCGGCCGAAGCGGTGATCGAGACCGGCGAAGCCGCTCCGGTCGAGGAGGCGCCGTGCGAGCCTGCTCCGGAACCACCGCCGCCCCCGCCACCGGCCGAGCCGCTGCCGCCTGCCGAACCCGTTGCGGCTGAGTCGACCCCGTGTGAGGTCGCGGCCGGCGAAGTGCCGCAAGTCGGAGAGCCTGAGAAGTAACGCGGAGTAGCGTCAGGCCGCGTGAAGCTGCGCATCCCGGAAGCGGTCGTGCTGTTCGTGGTCGGCGGGCTGGCAGCGTTGATCGGCGATCACAGCCACGTCGTCACCGGCACCACGGTCTATTACACCGACGCCGTCCCGTTCGTATGGAGCAGCCCGTTCTGGTTCCCGCTGCTCGTCGGCGGGGCCACCGTGTCGCTGGCCGAGCTGCGACTGCATCTACCGGGGATACGCGACGGCGTGACCGCCAGACAGGCCTTGGCCGGCATCGCGACCGTCGTCGGCATGTACGTGACGACGGCGCTGTTACACGGCGCACCCGTCGTCCCCGCCACCGCGCTGCTCGTTGTCGCCGCCGTCCTCACCTGGTGCGTCCTCGGCGACGGGCCGGGCGCGGTGTGCGGCGCGGCGATCGCGGTCGTCGGCCCCGCCGTCGAGATCGGCCTGGTCGAGATCGGGGTGTTCGCCTACAGCCCCGGCTCGGACGGGCTTTTCGGGGTAGGCCCGTTCCTGGTGCCGCTGTACTACGCGTTCGGCGTCGTCGTCGCACTGCTCGCCGAGTTGGCCGCCGCGCGCAGGCCGCAAGCCGCCACGCTCGTCTGCGACAGCGTCAGCCGCGCGCCAGATGCCGGCTGATGACCAGCCGCTGAATCTGGTTGGTGCCCTCGAAGATCTGGGTGATCTTGGCTTCGCGCATGTACCGCTCGACGCGATAGTCGCGTGTGTAACCGGCGCCCCCCAGCACCTGTACGGCATCGGTGGTGACCTTCATCGCCGCATCGGTGGCGACGAGCTTGGCCACCGACGCCTGCCGCGAATACGGAAGGCCCGCATCGCGCCGCCGCGCCGCATCGAGGTAGGTCGCCCGCGCCGAATCGACTGCGGCGGCCATATCGGCGAGCAGGAATGCCAACCCTTGGTGGTCGATGATCTTGCGGCCGAACGTCGTTCGCTCCTGGCTGTAGTCGACGGCGTTGTCGAGCGCCGCCTGCGCCAGCCCGACGGCGACCGCCGCGATGCCCAGGCGGCCGGAATCGAGTGCGCTGAAGGCGATTTGAAGACCCTGTCCTTCGGAGCCGATTCGCCGGTCGGCGTCGAGGAACGCGTCGTCGTAGTGTGCGGCGGTGGTCGGGACCGCGTGCAAACCCATCTTCTCCTCTGGCTTGCCGAAGGTCAGCCCCTCAGTGCCGTTGGGAACGAGGAAGCACGAGATACCCTGTGAGCCTTCGCCGGTGCGAGCGAACAGGTTGTAGAAGTCGGCGATGCCGCCGTGGGTGATCCACGCTTTCGCGCCGTTGATGCGATAGCCGCCGTCGACGGCTGTCGCCTTGCATGTCAGCGCGGCTGCGTCGGAGCCGGCCTGCGGCTCGGACAAGCTGTAGGCGCCGATGGTCGATCCGCCCAGCATGTCGGGAAGCCAGCGTTGCCGCTGCTCGTCGGTGCCGAAGCTCATCAACGGGTGGCACGAGAGGCTGTGCACACTGACGGCGACGGCCACGGCGGCCCACCGCGCAGCGAGCTCCTCGAGGACCTGGAGATACACCTCGTAGGGCTGACCTCCGCCGCCCCACTCCTCGGGGTACGGCAGACTTAGAAGCCCTGCTTCGCCGAGCGTCGCGAACACTCCGTCGGGGTAGGTCTCGTCCTTTTCGTGCTGGTCGACGATCGGATCCAGGACCTTGTCGGCGATCTGGCGGGCCAGATCGACCAGTTCGCGGGACTCGTCGTTGGGAAGGAGTCGATCCACTGCCATACGCTGGACAGTACTACAGGACCTTTCGCAGTACTATTACGGCGTGACCAGGCCTGCGTTCGCCACTCGGCGACAGACGGAGCTGTTCGACGCGCTGGTGTCGCTGTTTCTGGCCGAGGGCTTCGCGCACCTGACGCTCGACGAGATCGCGGCGCGTCTGCGCTGTTCGAAGTCCACGCTCTACGCGCTGGCGGGCAGCAAGGAACAGCTCGTGCAAGCGGCGACCGTGCACTTCTTCCGGACAGCGACAGAGTCGGTCGAAGCCCGCGTCGGTGCCGTCTCCGGGGCCCGCGGTCGCATCGCGGCCTACCTCGAGGCCGTCGGGACGGCGCTCGATCCCGCATCGGACCAGTTCATGGCCGACCTCGACGCTTTCGCGCCCGCCCGCGCGACGTACGAGAAGAACACGCGCATCGCGGCGCGGCGGGTCCGCGAGCTGATCGCCGAAGGAGTCGAGGCGGGGGAGTTCCGCGATGTGCACGCCGCGTTCGCGGCCGAGTTGGTCGCCACCGTCATGGTGCAGATCCAGCAGAGAGTGGTGCGCGGCAACACCGGCCTCGACGACGCGGCCGCCTACCGCGAGCTGGCCGCGATCCTCACCGGCGGAATTCAGGCCTGATCCACACCCATCCGTCGGTACGTCGGCTCCGAATACACGATATGGCGGATCGATACGACGTGGCGGTTGCGGGCGGGGGCCCGGGCGGGTCAGCGGCCGCGTGGAAAGCGGCGAAAACCGGCGCGAAGGTGATCGTGCTCGACAAGGCGGAATTTCCGCGGGACAAGCCTTGCGGCGACGGGCTCACCCCGCGCGCGGTCAGCTTCCTGCAGAAGATGGGCCTGGCCGACGAGGTCGCGAAGTTCCACCGGCTCAACCGCGCGACGATCTTCAGCCCGACCGAGTGGGAACTGTCCTTTCCGCGCCGTCCCGGCATGCCCGACCACGGGCACGGAATCCGGCGTACCGAACTGGACACGATGCTGCTGATGCACGCCGCGTCCGCGGGCGCCGAGGTCCGTCAAGGCGCCGAGGTGGACGGGGCGACCGTCGATGACAGGGGCCGCGTCAACGGCCTCACGCTCAAGAGCGGTGAGGTGATTCGCGCCGACGCGGTGATCGCCGCCGACGGCACGTATTCACCGGTCAAACGTTCGCTGAATCTGGCGTCGAAGTACAACGGCTACTCGGCGATCGCGATCCGGGCCGAGATGTCGGCGAATCGCCCCGACGCCGACTCGCTCGACATCCACCTCAAGATCTCACATCAGGGGCAGCAGCTTCCCGGCTACGGCTGGGTCTTCCCGCTGGGCGACGGCCGGGTCAACATCGGGGTGGGCTACGTCAACAGCTACAAGCGCTGGCATGAGATCAACGCCGCCCGCCTGCTCGGCGACTTCATGGACGGGCTGCCACGGGAGTGGAACCTGCCCTCGGTCGCCGAACTTCAGCGATCAAAAGCGTTGCAGGCCTGGCGATTGCCGATGGGATTCACGGCGTGGCCGCCGTGGCGGCCCGGGGTGCTGTTCGTCGGCGACGCGATGGGCGCGGCGCGTCCCGTCTCGGGCGCGGGCATCTCCAAAGCTGTGCAGTCGGGGCTGGCGGCGGGCGAGTGCGCGGTCGCGGCATTGACGAACGGCGGCCCCGACGATTTCACGAACTATCAGCAGGTGGTCGAGGCGACGTGGGGCAGAGAGTATCGGCGCGGCCGGATGTTCCACCGCCTCGTCGGTGTGCCCGCGCTGACGACGGCGGGCCTGAAGGTGCTCGACAACTTGAGCAATCCGAGAGTCCGCGCGCGGTTGTTGTTCTGGGAGGACACGCTCTCCGGTAGCTAGTCGGCTCGCTCTGTTCAATCAGCGATGTCGAAGGCGGCGATGACCTTCGTCGGCGTCACCCGGACCACCAGTTCGCCCGGCACACCGTTGCGACGGCCGAACTCCTCGGCACGGTCGGCGCCCATGTAGCGCCCGCCGATCCGGGTAGCGGTGTCCAGCAGTTCGTCGGGATCCTCGCTGAACGTCACCGTGCCCTGGATCTGCACGAACGAAAACGGCGGCCGCTCGTCGTCCACGCAGATCGCGACGCGCGGATCACGCGACAGCGCATGGCCTTTGGCGGTGTCCCTGCCGGTGTTGAAGACCAGCTGCTGCCCGTCGACGACGAACCAGACCGGTGCGATCAGGGGTCTGCCGTCCTTGGCCAGGTAACTCAGCTTGGCCGTGCGGGTGCCTGCAGAGAGGAAGGCGATGACGTCTTCGGTCAGCTCCGTCATACCAGCGACTGTAGTTGCTCCACGAACTTCACCGTCTCCTGTCGATCACCGGAGAGCGGATGCACCAGCATCGTCGTAACACCGGCCTCGGCGTAGGCGGCGAGCCGTTCCTTGACGAACCCGGCCGGACCGACGAGCGAGACCTGACGGACGAGCTCGTCGGGCACCGCGTCGACGGCCTCGGCTTTCTTGCCGGCGAGGTACAGATCCTGGATGTGGTCGGCCACCTCGCCGAAGCCGTACCGCGTGGCGAGGTTGTGATAGAAGTTCTTGCCGCGAGCACCCATGCCGCCGATGTAGAGCGCCAATTGTGGCTTGGCCCAAGCCAATCGGTCCTCGACATCGTCGCCGATCGCGAGGCTGGCGCTGACCATGACGTCCAGCGGGCCGAGGGCGGGGTCGCGTTTGGACGCGCCGGCGCGCAGCGCGTCGCCCCAGACGTCGTCGGCCTTCTCGGGGTAGAAGAAGACCGGCTGCCAGCCTTCGGCGATCTCGGCGGTCAGCTCGACGTTCTTCGGGCCCAGCGCCGCGATGGTGATCGGGATCTGTTCGCGCACCGGGTGATTGATCAGCTTCAGTGGCTTGCCCAGACCGGTGCCGCGCTCGGCCGGCAGCGGCAGCTGGTAGTACTTGCCGTCATAGCTGACCCGCTCGCGCCGCCACACCTGCCTGCAGATCTCGACGACCTCGCGGGTGCGGCCCAGCGGTGCATCGAACGGGATGCCGTGGAAGCCCTCCACCACCTGCGGGCCGGACGTGCCTAGCCCGAGCCGGAAGCGGCCGTCGGAGACGTAGTCGACGCCCGCGGCCGTCATCGCCATCAGGGCGGGGGTGCGGGTGTAGATCGGGACGACGCCGGTGCCCAGCTCGATCCGCGATGTCCGCGCCGCCAGGAAGCCGAGCTGGCTGATCGCGTCGTAGGAGTACGCCTCGGCGACCAGGGCGATGTCGACGCCGAGCTTCTCCATCTCGACGACTTCGTCGACCGCTTCGAGGAAGCCGCCTGCATAGCTGAGGAAAATCCCGGTGCGCATGGGACAGGTATAACACCCAACCGGTTGGTTGGGAAAGCTAGGGCTTTAGGAAAGCTAGGGCTTGAGCAGCGCCACCACTTTGTTCTCCAGGGCGACCGGGTCGTCGGCGAACGGGTCCATCACCTCTGTCCGGGGCAGTTCCGCCTCGGCATCGGAGAAGTCCCGGTAGGCCTTGTCGCCGGCCAGTAGATGCAGCAAAAACCCCGTCATCAGGGCACGGACGATCTTCTGGGTGCCGGTGTCGGCACCGGGAAGGCCGATCACCTTGGCCAGGCGCCGTCCCTCGACGAGTCCGCCCGACTTGGTCTTCGACGTCGCCCGCAGCGTGGCGGTCTTCCACGCGCGGGCGAGTTCCACGGCGTTGGAGCGCAGCGTCATCGGATCGCCGGTGTCGGTGAGGATCAGGCCCGGTACCGCGAGTCCCGACGCGGGATCCTCGGCGGCCGGGGCGGAGACGGTCGGATAGGCCGCGAAGACACCCTTGGGTTTGACGGGCATGCCCGCAGCCGCGAACACCGCCGCGGATGCTCCGAATCCGTGGCCCGCGATGCCCAGCTTGTCGGGGTGCACGCTGATGTTGCCCTCGCCGAGCCGGACACCAGCGATGATGTCGAGCGTCGTGCCCAGGTCGTAGGCAAGGTTGAGCACCGACGGCGCCAGACCGGTCTCGGTGTTGGGGGCGGCGGCCACGATGCCCCACGACGCGAGATGCTCCAGCGTTCCGTCGTAGCGGCCGGCGGATGTGACCCAATCGTGGGCGAACACCACGCCGGGCAGATTCTTGCCCTCCGCAGGCGTGTAGACGACGCCCGGCTGGCCGGCAAAGGCCAGGTCACCGCGGAGAACTCGATGCGGTCCGCGGCGGGTCAACGCGGTGTAGAGCTTCTTCGTGCTGGCCACCTGATGACCGTAGCCCAACCGGGTTCGAGGTGCGTTCTGCCGTACCCTGGATGGCTATGTGTGGAATCGTCGGCTATGTCGGGCAGCGCCCTGCCTGCGACATCGTCGTCGACGCGCTTCGCCGCATGGAATACCGAGGTTACGACTCCTCCGGCGTTGCGCTGCTCGACGGCCACGGCGGGCTTACCGTCCGCCGCAAGGCAGGCCGGCTGGCCAATCTCGAGGCGGCGCTGGCCGAGGCGGGCGCCGAGAGTCCCGCAGGGGCGACCGGCCTCGGCCACACCCGTTGGGCGACGCACGGCAGGCCCACCGACCGCAACGCGCACCCGCACCGCGACGCGTCAGGCAAGGTCGCGGTCGTCCACAACGGCATCATCGAGAACTTCGCGGTACTGCGCGCCGAACTGGAGGCCGCCGGTGTCGAGTTCGCCAGCGACACCGACACCGAGGTCACGGTGCACCTGGTCGCCCGCGCTTACGCCGAGGGCGAGACCGCGGGTGATTTCCCCGCATCGGTCTTCTCGGTCCTCGGGCGGCTGGAGGGCCACTTCACGCTGGTGTTCGCCCACGCCGACGACCCCGGCACCATCGTGGCCGCGCGCCGGTCGACGCCGCTGGTGCTCGGCGTCGGGAACGGTGAGATGTTCGTCGGCTCCGATGTCGCCGCGTTCATCGAGCACACCCGAGACGCCGTCGAACTCGGTCAGGACCAGGCTGTCGTCGTCACCGCCGACAGCTATCGGGTGACCAACTTCGACGGAACCGACACCGACGACTACCGCGCGTTCCACATCGACTGGGACACCTCGGCCGCCGAGAAGGGCGGCTACGAGTACTTCATGCTCAAGGAGATCGCCGAGCAGCCCGCAGCCGTATCCGACACGCTGCTGGGGCATTTCGCGAACAACCGCATCGTGCTCGACGAACAGCGGCTCTCCGATCAGGAACTCCGCGACATCGACAAGGTCTTCGTCGTCGCCTGCGGCACGGCGTACCACTCCGGGTTGCTGGCCAAGTACGCGATCGAGCACTGGACCAGACTGCCCGTCGAGGTCGAGCTTGCCAGCGAATTCCGTTATCGGGACCCGGTTCTGGACAGTCACACCCTCGTCGTTGCGATCTCGCAGTCCGGTGAGACCGCCGACACGTTGGAGGCGGTGCGGCACGCCAAGGAGCAGAAGGCCAAGGTGTTGGCGATCTGCAATACCAACGGTTCGCAGATCCCGCGCGAATGCGACGCGGTGCTCTACACCCGCGCCGGGCCGGAGATCGGTGTCGCCTCGACCAAGACGTTCCTGGCTCAGGTGGCCGCGAATTACCTTGTCGGACTTGCGCTTGCGCAGGCGCGCGGGACCAAGTACCCCGACGAGGTCGCCCGCGAATACCACGACCTCGAGGCGATGCCGGAGCTGATCGCCCGTGTGCTGGCAACAGCGGACCCGGTCAGGGAGCTCGCGAAGCAGTTCGCGTCCTCGCAGACGGTGCTGTTCCTCGGTCGCCACGTCGGCTACCCCGTCGCGCTCGAGGGTGCGCTCAAACTCAAAGAGTTGGCATACATGCATGCCGAGGGGTTCGCGGCCGGTGAGCTCAAGCACGGTCCGATCGCTCTGATCGAGGACGACCTGCCGGTGATCGTCGTGATGCCGTCGCCGAAGAACTCGGCCGTGCTGCACTCCAAGCTGCTGTCGAACATCCGCGAGATCCAGGCCCGCGGCGCCGTCACGATCGTCATCGCCGAGGAAGGCGACGACACCGTGCGGCCGTACGCCGATCACCTGATCGAGATCCCGGCGGTGTCAACGCTTTTCCAGCCTCTGCTGTCGACGATCCCGATGCAGCTGTTCTCTGCGGGCGTGGCCCAGGCTCGCGGCTACGACGTCGACAAGCCGCGCAACCTGGCGAAGTCTGTCACTGTCGAATAGCGCGCGGGTCGGTCACTTCCGCGACGCGGCGGCGCGTGCGCGCTTCGTCGCGGTGTATGACGCGTGCATGCCTTCCTATGACGAGTCATTGGATGTGCCAACGAATTTCGGGACGGTGCGCGTGTGCCGCTTCGACGGCCCCGAGGGACGGCCGGTTGTGCTGCTGCCCGGCCGCACCGGCTCCACCCCGATGTGGGCGGACAACCTGCCGGGGTTTGTCGCGCACCGCACGGTGTTCGCCGTCGATCTTCTGGGCGAGCCGGGAATGTCGGTACAGCAGCGGCCGATCACGGGTTCTGAAAGACCAGGCCCAGTGGTTCGGCGAGATGCTCGACGTACTGGGTCTGGACGCTCCGCACTTGATGGGCGTTTCGTTCGGTGGCTGGTCAGCGACCAATTTCGCGGTGCGCCGCCCCGGCCGCGTGGCGTCGCTGGTGCTGCTGGATCCGGCGATGACGTTCGCGCCCATCGCCTTTCGGATGCTGCTGGCATCGATCCCGATGAGTATCCCTGCGACGCCGCAGCGATACCGGCGGTGGGTCATGCGGTGGATTGCCGGCGGTGCGGACGTCGACGACTCGGATCCTGTCGCGGCGTTGATCGCCTCGGCCGGGCGGCGCGCACGCTGTTGCCGCAGGCACACGTTGAACTCTGGCCTCATGCGTCGCACGCCATCAACGGCGAATATCCCGCCGAGATCACCGCCTCTACCTGCGCATTCTGGGACGGTGTCGACGCATCGTGAGGCTTGAGCGTGGCCTCGGCGTTAACGCGGACGGCGCCTCGGACGATAATCAAGGAAATGACCGTTACGACGTAGCGGGTGCGGCTCTAGACATGTGGCCTGCAGAAGGACAGCAAGCTATGGGCCGGGGGACGGCAATGAACTCGAGAACAGACGCGCGTAGTGGCAGGTTCACTGTCCTGCCGCGCCGTGATGACGACATCTTGGTGCTGCACGTTTCCGGCGACCTCGACGTGCTGACCGCACCGACACTGGGCACGCACCTCGACGTGGCCCTGACCGACTCGCCGGAACTGCTGATCGTCGACATCACCGATGTGGGGTTTCTGTCGTCGGCGGGAATCAGCCTGCTGGTCGAGGCGCACCGCCTCACTGACCGCGCGGGCATCTCCCTGCGGGTCGTCGCCGACGGTCCGGCGACCAGCCG
This sequence comes from Mycobacterium sp. 236(2023), assembly GCF_029623955.1. Classification (GTDB taxonomy): domain Bacteria; phylum Actinomycetota; class Actinomycetes; order Mycobacteriales; family Mycobacteriaceae; genus Mycobacterium. The sequence continues at coordinate 613,202 of NZ_JARSBP010000002.1, forward strand.
GCCGCTGCGCATGATGCGCCTCGACGAGGTGCTCGACCTCTATCCCACACTGGCCGAAGCCAGAAACGGTCGGCAAGGCTAGACCGGCGGTTCTATCGCACACGGATATCCACGTAGCCTGGGTCCGATGCGGTACTTCTACAGCGCCGACGCCATCCGCGACGCGGAGGCCCCGTTGCTCGCAGCACTTCCCGACGGGGTGCTGATGCGGCGGGCGGCGTTCGGTCTGGCCACCGCGATCGCCCGGGAGTTGGGCACCGTCTCCGGCAAGTCCGTGTGCGCGGTCGTCGGCTCCGGTGACAACGGCGGCGATGCGCTGTGGGCGACGACGTTCCTGCGTAGGCGCGGCGCCGGCGCGTCCGCAGTGCTGCTGAAGCCCGAGAAGACCCACAGGCAAGCCCTCGCGGCGTTCCTGCGCTCGGGCGGACGGATCGTCGAAACCGTCCCCGAGGCAACGGATCTGGTCATCGACGGCGTCGTCGGGATCTCGGGTTCGGGACCCCTGCGACCTGATGCCGCGGCGGTCTTCGAAGACCTGAGCGCACCCGTCGTCGCCGTCGACCTGCCCAGCGGTGTCGACGTCGACACCGGAACCACCGACGGCCCTCACGTGTCGCCGGCGCTGACCGTCACCTTCGGCGGGCTCAAACCCGTCCACGCCCTCGGTGATTGCGGTCGCGTGGAACTCGTGGACATCGGACTCGACCTGGCGCCCAGCGACATCCGCGCCTTCGACGCTGCCGACGTCGCCCAGCGCTGGCCCGTGCCCGGGGTGAAGGACGACAAGTACAGCCAGGGCGTCACCGGTGTGATGGCCGGTTCGTCGACGTATCCCGGCGCGGCCATCCTGTGCACCGGAGCTGCTGTGGCCGCCACCTCCGGCATGGTGCGCTACGCGGGAACTGCTGCGGGCGAGGTGGTTTCGCACTGGCCCGAAGTCATCGCGACACCCGGCTTCGCGACGGCGGGCCGCGTGCAGGCGTGGGTGGTCGGTCCCGGACTGGGCACCGACGAGACCGCCGCGGCCGCTTTGGTGTTCGCGCTCGAGACCGATCTTCCCGTCCTCGTCGACGCCGACGGATTGACGATCCTGTCCGCGCACCCCGAGCTCGTCGCCGGCCGCACCGCCCCGACGGTCCTGACCCCGCATGCGGGCGAGTTCGCCCGGCTGGCCGGCGCGCCGCCGGGGGACGACCGCATCGCCGACACCCGCAGGCTCGCCGACCGGCTCGGAGTGACGGTGCTGTTGAAGGGCAACGTCACCGTCATCGCTGAACCGGGGGGCCGGGTGCACCTCAATGCGGCAGGTAATTCGTGGGCGGCCACCGCGGGTTCGGGCGATGTGCTGTCGGGCGTCGTCGGCGCGTTGCTGGCTGCCGGTCGCGACCCGGGCGAGGCGGCCGCTGCGGCGGCGTTCGTCCACGCTCGCGCCGCGGATCTGTCCGCCCACGACCCCGGTCCGGCGCCCGCGCCGACGTCCGCGTCGCGCGTCCTGGCTCATCTGCGTACGGCACTGGCTTCGATCCTCTAGAAATGAGGCTATGCCGAACATTTCGCACCACTCGTCGCTGACCCCCGCCTACTGCGGTCGGCTCTCGACATCTCCCGTCCCGGCGCTGCGGCTGCCGGACGAGTCGATGGAGCCCGAGCAGACCTACCGGTTCATTCACGACGAGCTGATGCTCGACGGCAGTTCGCGGCTCAATCTGGCGACGTTCGTGACGACGTGGATGGACCCCGAGGCGGGCCAGCTGATGTCGGAGACGTTCGACAAGAACATGATCGATAAGGACGAGTACCCGGTCACCGCGGCGATCGAGCAGCGCTGCGTGTGCATGGTGGCCGACTTGTTCCACGCCGAGGATCTCCGCGACGACGACCCGTCGACCGCGATCGGTGTGTCGACGGTCGGCTCCAGTGAGGCCGTGATGCTGGCCGGGCTCGCCATGAAATGGCGGTGGCGCGACAAGGTCGGTGAGAACTGGAAGAGCCGCACCCCCAACCTGATCATGGGCTCCAACGTGCAGGTGGTGTGGGAGAAGTTCTGCCGTTACTTCGACGTCGAGGCGCGCTATCTACCGATGGAGGAGGGCCGCTACGTCATCACGCCCCAGCAGGTGCTCGATGCCGTCGACGAGAACACCATCGGCGTGGTCGGCATCCTCGGCACGACCTTCACGGGCGAGCTGGAGCCCATCGGAGAGATCTGCGCCGCGCTGGACAAGCTTGCGCAGGACAAGGGTCTCGACATTCCCGTGCATGTCGACGCGGCCAGCGGCGGGTTCGTCGTGCCGTTCCTGCATCCGCTGCTGGTGTGGGATTTCCGGCTGCCGCGAGTCGTGTCGATCAACGTCAGCGGCCACAAGTACGGCCTGACCTACCCGGGTATCGGCTTCGTCGTCTGGCGCAACAAGGACCACCTGCCCGAGGATCTGGTGTTCCGGGTGAACTACCTGGGCGGCGACATGCCCACGTTCACGCTGAACTTCTCCCGCCCCGGCAATCAGGTGGTGGGGCAGTACTACAACTTCCTGCGGCTGGGCCGCGACGGCTACACCCAGGTGATGAAGTGCCTGTCCGAGACGGCGACGTGGCTGTCGCGGGAACTGGCCGCCATGACCGGGTCCGACAACAAGCCGGTGTTCGACGTCATCACCGATGGCTCGGCGATCCCCGTGGTCGCGTTCAAACTGGCAGAAGGTGCCAAGTACACGGTGTTCGACGTCTCAGCGTTGTTGCGCAGCTATGGCTGGCAGGTGCCCGCGTACACGATGCCCGACAACGCCACCGACGTCGCTGTCCTGCGCATTGTGGTGCGTGAAGGCTTCTCGGCGAACCTGGCCCGGGCCCTGCGCGACGACCTGATCGAAGTGATCGGCAAAGTGGAGAAGGCGGGGATCGGCGGCTTCGCCGAAGAGGAGCATTTCGCCCACTGAGGCTGGGCCTGGGAGAATTGCGGGCGGTGACCACAACCGAGAACAGGCTCATGAACACGTCCAGCGCGGTGATCGACCTCGACGCCATCGCCCACAACGTGGGTGTACTGCGCGAACGTGCCGGTTCAGCTGCGGTGATGGCGGTCGTCAAGGCCGACGGCTACGGGCACGGCGCGGTGGAGGTGGGGCGCGCCGCGCTGGCCGCGGGCGCCGCCGAACTCGGCGTGGTGACCGTCGACGAGGCGCTGGCGTTGCGTCGCGATGGGATCACGGCCCCGGTGCTGTCCTGGCTGAATCCGCCGGGCACCGACTTCGCGCCCGCGCTCGCCGCCGATGTCGAGATCGCGGTGACCTCGCGGCGACAGGTGGCCGAGGTGCTTGACGCGGCCGAGCGCACCGGCCGCACCGCGGTCGTCACGATCAAGGCCGACACCGGGCTCAGCCGCAACGGCGTCAGCCCGGCCGACTATCCGGGCGTTCTGGCCGACCTGCAGAAGGCCGGTGACGCGGTGCGATTGCGCGGCCTGATGTCGCATCTGGCGCACGGCGATGTCCCGGACCACCCGTTCAACGGCGAGCAAGCCCGCCGGCTCACCGAACTGGTTTCGGTGGCACATACCGCCGGTGTGACGTACGACGTTGTGCACTTGAGCAATTCGCCTGCGGCGATGACTCGACCCGACCTCGCGTTCGACATGGTCCGGCCCGGAATTGCGGTGTACGGGCAGACGCCGATCCCCGAGCGTGGTGACATGGATCTGCGCCCGGCGATGACAGTGAAATGTCCTGTGGTTCTCGTTCGTTCGTTGTCCGCGGGTGACGGTGTGTCGTATGGACATACGTGGACCGCGCCGCGGGATACGACGGTGGCTCTGGTGCCCGCCGGGTACGCCGACGGGGTGTTCCGCGGGCTGAGCAACCGCTTCGAGGTGCTGATCAACGGCCGCCGCTATCCGAATGTGGGGCGGGTGTGCATGGACCAGTTCGTGGTGGATCTGGGGCCGGGTCCTGTGGCCGTGGCCGAGGGCGACGACGCCATCCTTTTCGGTCCGGGAACCGATGGTGAGCCGACGGCGCAGGATTGGGCGGAGCTGCTGGGCACCATCAACTACGAGGTGGTGACGAGTCCGCGCGGCAGAATCGGGCGCACCTACATCGGGGGTCCCCGATGAGCCGCGGCGGAGCAGGCTGGCTCGCCGGTGCGGCGGGCGTGGCTGCCGTCGGTTCGGCCGCCGGTGTCACGGTGGCACGGTCGCTGCGGCGCCGGGTCACCGACGAAGACCCGCACCGCGACGAGGACTTCGAACTGCTCGACGCCGACCGTGGCTGCGTCGTCACCACTCCGGACGGCGTGCCGTTGGTGGCCCGCGAAGTGGGTCCCGGCAACGCACCGCTGACCGTCGTGTTCGCGCACGGCTTCTGTCTTCGCATGGGGTCGTTCCACTTTCAGCGGGCCCGGCTCACCGAGCAGTGGGGTGACCAGGTGCGCATGGTCTTCTACGACCAGCGCGGCCACGGCGCCTCCGGCGAGGCGCCGCCGGAGACGTACACGGTGGAACAGCTGGGCCAAGATCTCGAAAGTGTGCTGGCCGTGATGGTTCCGCGTGGGCCCGTCGTGCTCGTCGGCCATTCGATGGGCGGTATGACGGTGCTGTCCCACGCGCGGCAGTTCCCGCAGCGGTACCCGTCGCGGATCGTCGGCGCGGCGCTGATCTCGTCAGCTGCGGAAGGTGTTTCTCGCTCCCCGCTGGGCGAGATCCTGAAAAACCCTGCGCTGGAAGCCGTACGGTTCGCAGCGCGCTACGCGCCGAAGACGGTGCACCGCGGCCGCGGCGCGGCGCGGTCCATCATCGGGCCGATCCTTCGGGCCGCGTCCTACGGCGACGAGAAGGTCAGCCCGAGCGTCGTCGCCTTTTCCGAACGCATGATGCACGACACCCCGATCGCCACGCTGGTCGAATTCCTGCATGCGCTGGAAGTCCACGACGAGACAGGTGGCCTGGAAACGTTGAACAAGATCGAGACACTGGTGGCGTGCGGTGACAGCGACCTGCTGACGCCGATGGAGTACTCGCAGGAAATGGCGGACGCGCTGGCGAAGTCGGAGCTGGTAATCGTCGAGGGTGCAGGACATCTCGTCCAGTTGGAGCAGCCGGAAGTCATCGACGACGCGCTCGTGCGACTCGTCGAGCGGGCCACGCCGTCGAAGCTGACCGCATTGACCAGGCGCGTCAAGGAACGGGTGCGCTCCAATGGCTGAGACCTCGGGAACGGCGGAGTTGATGACCGCTGACGACACGATCGCGTTGGGCGCGGAGTTCGGTAAGCAGCTTCGTGCCGGCGATGTGGTTGTGCTGTCCGGCCCGCTGGGTGCGGGTAAAACGGTGCTGGCCAAGGGAATTGCGCAGGCTATGGACGTCGAGGGGCCGGTGGTTTCGCCGACGTTCGTGCTGGCCCGGGTGCACCGCGCGCGGGCCGACGGCGCCCCGGCGATGATCCACGTCGACCTGTACCGGCTGCTCGACCAGGATTCGGTGGACCTTCTGGCAGAACTGGACTCGCTGGACCTCGACACCGATCTCGACGACGCCGTCGTGGTGGTCGAGTGGGGAGAGGGCCTCGCGGAACGGCTATCGGAGCGCCACCTCGACATCCGGTTGGAGCGGTCGGCCGACACCGAGGCGCGCACCGCACTGTGGACGTGGAGTCGCGCGTGAGCAGGCTGGTGCTGGCCGTCGACACCGCAACGCCTGCGGTGACGGCTGGGGTGGTCCGGGTCGACGGCGATGCGGTGGAGGTGCTGGCCGAACGGGTGACCGTCGACGCCCGGGCGCACGCCGAACAGTTGACCCCCAATATCGTCGGGGCGCTCGCTGACGCCGAGATTGCGATGGATCAGCTCGACGCGGTGGTCGTGGGCTGCGGTCCGGGACCGTTTACGGGGCTCCGGGTCGGAATGGCGACGGCGGCGGCGTTCGGTCATGCCCTGGGTGCCCCGGTGCATGGCGTGTGCAGCCTGGACGCGATCGCGGCGGGCACGGACGGGGAGGTCCTCGTCGTGACCGATGCCCGCAGGCGTGAGGTGTATTGGGCGCGCTACCGGGACGGGGCTCGCGTCGACGGGCCCGCCGTGAACGCCGCGGTCGACGTGCCTGCGGGCGCGGCGGCGGTCACAGGGTCTCCCGATCACGTGGCGTTGTTCGACCTCCCGCGCCTGGGTCCGGTGTATCCGACATCGGCGGGATTGGTTGCAGCGGTGGCTGATTGGGATGCCGAGCCCGAGCCGCTGGTCCCGCTGTACCTGCGCAGGCCCGACGCCAAGCCGCAGGCGGGACAGTGACCGCGCAGTACGGCCCGCTGATGCCGGCCGACGCGGCGCGGTGCGCAGAGTTGGAGGCCGAGCTTTTCGACAGTGACGACCCGTGGCCGGAGCGTGCGTTCCTCGCCGAACTCGCCGCCAAGCACAACCTGTACGTCGGTGCCCGTGTCGACGACAAGCTCGTCGGCTATGCGGGCATCGCGCGACTCGGCCGGTTCAAACCGTTCGAATACGAGGTCCACACGATCGGGGTGGACCCGGCGTATCAGGGGCAGGGCATCGGCAGGGCGATGCTGCACCGTCTGTTCGACCACGCCGACGGCGCAACGATTTTTCTCGAAGTGCGTACCGACAACGCAGCGGCGATCGCGCTGTACGAGAGCGAAGGCTTCGCGAAGATCGGTGTGCGCAAGCGGTATTACCGGGTCAGCGGCGCGGACGCCTACACGATGAAGCGCGAACAACAGGAGCAGCGATGATCATCTTGGCCATCGAGAGTTCTTGCGACGAAACAGGAGTCGGTATCGCCGAACTCGGCGACGACGGGTCGGTGACGCTGCTCGCTGACGAGGTCGCCTCCAGCGTCGACGAACATGCCCGGTTCGGCGGTGTCGTACCCGAGATCGCATCCCGTGCACACCTGGAGGCATTGGGGCCGACGATGCGGCGGGCGCTGGCGACCGCGGGAGTGTCCAAGCCCGATGTCGTCGCGGCCACGATCGGCCCCGGTCTGGCGGGCGCGCTGTTGGTGGGAGTCGCTGCCGCCAAGGCGTATTCGGCGGCGTGGCAGGTGCCGTTCTACGCGGTCAACCACCTCGGCGGGCATCTGGCCGCTGATGTGTTCGACCACGGGCCGCTGCCAGAGAGTATCGGTCTGCTGGTGTCGGGTGGGCACACGAATCTGTTGCATGTGAAGTCGCTCGGGGAGCCGATCGTCGAGTTGGGTTCGACCGTCGACGATGCGGCGGGGGAGGCTTACGACAAGATCGCCAGGCTGTTGGGGCTGGGGTATCCCGGTGGCAGGGTGCTCGATGAGCTTGCGCGCGAGGGTGATCCGACGGCGATCAGGTTTCCCCGCGGCATGACGGGGCCGCGGGATGCCCCGTATGCTTTCAGCTTCTCCGGCCTCAAGACCGCTGTGGCGCGCTATGTGGAAAGTCATCCGGAGGCGTCGCAGGCCGATGTGGCCGCAGGCTTTCAGGAGGCGGTCGCCGACGTGCTGACGGCCAAGGCGGTGCGTGCGGCCAAGGAACTCGAGGTGGACACGCTGCTGATCGCCGGGGGAGTGGCGGCGAATTCACGGCTCAGGGAGTTGGCGGCGCGCAGGTGCGAGGAGGCAGGGATGACGTTGCGGATTCCACGGCCGCGGCTGTGCACGGACAACGGCGCGATGATCGCGTCGTTCGCGGCGCATCTGATCGCCGCCGGTGCGGCGCCGTCGCCACTGGACGCGGTCAGCAACCCGGGATTGCCTGTGGTGCAGGGCCAGGTCGCGTGAGAGCCGAGAACATCAACCGCGCATTCCTCGACGGCGTTCTCGACGGCAGTTACGACGATATCTACTACCACCTCGGTATTGCTGCGTCCGAGCCGATTACGGCCGGGCTCCGCGATGTGCGGGCCGTGGTGATGGCGGGCTCCGGAGAGCGGATCCGGAAGTTCGCGCGCCTGTGGAGTGAGCGCAACGGTGGCTCCGAAATCATCGCCTTCCCGAAGGAGGACCGGTTCGTCAGCCGGTACACCGCGGGCGTGTTGTTCGTCTCGCACGGCATGGGGATGGCGAGCGCATCGATTGCCGTGCAGGAACTCATGCGGTTGGTGTTCGTCCTCAAGCGCGGTGACCTCGAGGCCCTCGACGAGGTGTTCTGGTGCCGCGTCGGCACCAGCGGGGCAGTCGGAGTGCCTGGCGGCAGCGTGGTGGTGTCGACGGAGGGGTTGATGGCCGACCTCAAGCCGTACCGGCTGTTGCGCGGGCGTGACGGGGAGTACTGGTTCGACGGCACATTCCCCGCCGAGACCGCCGATGCGATCATGGCCGCCAACCGGGAGGTCGACTTCGAGATCGTGGCGGGAAAGACGGTATCCGCCAACGACTTCTTTCTGGAGCAGTACCGCCTGGACGGTGCGGTCAGTTTCGAGACGCCGGAGTCCAAAATGGCATGGTTGCAGTGGCTCCACGATGCCGGTGTGCGCAACATCGAAATGGAGGGCGCGATGCTGGCGGGCTACCTCAACCATTGGGGTTTCCCGAAGTTCGCGATGATCTGCGCCACGGTGGTGGACCGGCTGCAGGGCGACCAGATGACCGCCACACCAGAGCAATTGGACAAGGTCAGTGACGATTCCGGTGTGGCGCTGTTCAACTACCTTGATCGCCTCGGCTAAAACGGTGGTGGGTCGTTGCCGTAGCCGGCGGGGTCGGTTTGGTAGTCGTAGTCCGGTGGCAGGGTGTCGCCGTTGTTGAGGGCGGTCTGGGTGAGGCGTTCGGTGCGGTTGCGGAGTCGCTGGGCGGCGATGTAGCCGGCGCGGCCTTGGGCGCGGGTGCGTCGGCGGCGGGGCATGCTGTCGTCGCCTTTATTGGGGGTTGACGGCGGTGGGGGTGGGTCGCCGTGCCAGAGGGTGGCTGTGGGCAGGCACAGCGTCGGGTAGAGCAGTTTGCTGCCGGGGTGTGTGGTGTAGGTGTGGCCGGTGGGGGCGGTCCAGATGATGGTGCCGTCGGGCAGTTGTCGGTCGCGCCAGCCGCCGGGTCCGGTCCAGAAGGTTTTCAGGAGATGGTGAAAACGGCAGAGCGCCTTCAGGTTTGAGGCGTGGGTGGGTCCGGCCGGGTGGGCGACGGTGTGGTCGATGTCGGCTCCGGTGGCGGGTTTGTCGCAGCCGGGGAAGCGGCACGTCAGGTCGCGGCAGCGGATGAACGCGGCCAGGGCGGCGGAGGGGAATCGTCCGGCCTCGGGTGCGGCGTTGCCGGGGTGGGTGATTTCGCGGGTGGTGGCGGCGCCCTCGGTCATGGCGGCGAACAGGGGTGCGGGCATGAACCCGGATCCGAAGATGTAGCCGGGCCGGGCCTGCGCCGGCTTGTTCGCCTCTGCGATGTCGTCAGCCGGCTCGTCGCCGGGCTTCGCTCCGGTCTCATTGGGCTCAGCGGCGTCGGCCACTTCCGCTTGGGCCGCCGTTGCGTTCTCGTCGGTAGGCGGCTCGGGGACGGGCCGCGGCGCCTCGGCGTCGGTCACCACCACGTCCGCCTCGGCCCCCGCTGCGTTGTTGCCGGCGGACAGGTCGACGTCGACCTCAGCTTCGGTCTTGGCGGCTGGGGTGGTGTTGTCGGTGATGGCGTAGAGGGTGATGTCGCGTAGCGGTGTGGGGTTGGTGGCTGCTTCGCAGTCGGGGGTGTTGCAGTGGCAGGCCAGGGTGAGGTTTCCGTGCATGAGGGCGGTGAAGGCGTCGTTGCGGCGGTCTGCGAGGGTGCGGGGGTCGGCGTCGCAGACGCTGTAGGCCATGGCGGTGATGGTGCGTTCGGCGGCGGCGGTGTCGGCGGCGAAGAGGCGGGCGTAGATGGTGCTGAAGCCGGGGGCGTCGCCGGGTTGGCCGAATTCGACGGTGCGGTCGAGGTCTGCGTCGCGGGATGGGTGCACCGCGTCGGGGTCGTGGCGGGCGACGATCGCGTCGATGGCGGCGGCGGTTTTCTTGATCGATAGTGGGCCCCAGCCCAGGATTTCGGCGGCCAGGTCGGTATCGACGGCGGCGATGAGGGTGTTGTCAATGATCCAGTCGGTGCGGGTGATGATGGCCCGCACGAGCAGGTCGCTGATTAGTCCGTCAAGAAACAGTGCACCGATTTTGGGCAGGCGGACGCGCAGGACGACGCCGCGGTAGGTCTGGTGCAGGGCCAGGCCTTGGGTGATGCCGAACGCGGCGGCGATTTCGGCGGCCACGGCGGCGTCGGGGTCGACCCACCAGTCGAGGCGATCCTCGGGGGCCAGGCCGGTGCGGCGCGCAAACAACTCGGCCATCACGGCCAGTTTGCGGGCGCATGCGGCGTTCTCGGCCCGGCCGGTGACGCCGGCGGCGTCGATCAGTTCGGCCGCCGTCAGCTCAGCCAGTCGGCTGGGTTCGGGAACCGATTTATCGAACATATGTGCGAGTCTATCGAGGTGCGAAGTGCCCCACGAGCGGGCGCAACCGCACCTGGGGATAACTCCGTATTCGCGACTTGCCTGTGGATAACGCCCCGATCTCCCGTCGCGATGACTTCTTCCACGCGTCGACGTCTATAACGGTGACTTGATACGGAGGCGCACATGAGTAGAACGAATCTTTCGATGTCCATCTCGGCGGACGGGTACGTCGCCGGGCCGAATCAGAGCGAGGAGCATCCGCTCGGCATTGGCGGCGAATTGCTGCACAAGTGGCACATCGGTCCCGACGCGGAGCATCCGGTCAACAAGCAGGTCGTATCGGAGATGCTCGATGGCATGAAGGCCACGATCATGGGCCGCAACATGTTCGGCCCGGTTCGCGGCGAGTGGGGTGCATCGCAATGGCAGGGCTGGTGGGGTGACGAGCCGCCCTATCATTGCCCGGTTTTCGTGCTGACGCACTTTGCGCACGAGCCGATCGAACTGAAGGGGACCACCTTTTACTTCGTCACCGACGGGATCGAGTCCGCCTATCGGCAGGCGACCGAGGTGGCCGCGGGTGGATCCATCTCGATCGCCGGCGGAGCTTCGTGTGCCCGACAGGCCATCGCGGCCGGAATCGTCGACGAGATCGACCTGCAAGTGAGCCCCGAGATCCTCGGCGCCGGCGAGCGACTCTTCGACGGCTTCGCTCCGGGGGCTCCCAAAATGGAGCTCCAACGCGTGCTTGAGGCTCCTGGTGTCGCCCATCTGCGGTACCGCGTCGTTCGCTGACGGAAGAACGGTGCGGCCCCGATCTTGAGCGCTAGCACTCTCGTGTATAGAGTGCTAGGCGGCAGGTCGGTTCACCCCTGTGTCGGCACCCGCGACGACGGCGCGAGGGTAGGCATCGGCCACCGCGTAAGCAGACACCTACGTAAACAAAAGTGAAGGGGCTCCATCGTGGCGAGCGTGAACATCAAGCCACTCGAGGACAAGATCCTCGTTCAGGCCAACGAGGCCGAGACCACGACCGCTTCCGGTCTGGTCATCCCCGACACCGCCAAGGAAAAGCCGCAGGAAGGCACCGTCGTCGCAGTTGGCCCCGGCCGCTGGGATGAGGATGGCGAGAAGCGGATTCCTCTGGACGTGTCGGAGGGTGACGTGGTCATCTACAGCAAGTACGGCGGCACCGAGATCAAGTACAACGGCGAGGAGTACTTGATCCTGTCGGCCCGCGACGTGCTGGCTGTCGTCTCCAAGTAAGCGACTGTGACCGCCCCGGAGATCCCGTGCGCATCCGCGCGGTGATGTCCGGGGCGGTCCGCGTAAAAGGACAAATATGAGCAAGCAGATTGAGTTCAACGAAACCGCGCGTCGCGCCATGGAGGCCGGCGTCGACAAGCTCGCCGACGCGGTCAAGATCACGCTGGGCCCGCGCGGCCGCCATGTGGTGCTCGCCAAGGCATGGGGCGGCCCGACCGTCACCAACGACGGCGTGACCATCGCCCGTGACATCGACCTCGAGGACCCCTTCGAGAACCTCGGTGCGCAACTGGTCAAGTCGGTGGCCACCAAGACCAACGACATCGCCGGCGACGGCACCACCACCGCCACCGTGCTGGCCCAGGCGCTCGTCAAGGCCGGTCTGCGCAACGTCGCGGCCGGTGCCAACCCGATCGCACTCGGCCAAGGCATCTCCAAGGCGGCCGAGGCCGTCTCGGAGGCGCTACTCGCTGCCGCCACCCCGGTCAAGGACGCCAAGTCCATCGGCCAGGTCGCCACCGTCTCGTCGCGTGACGAACTGGTCGGCGAATTGGTGGGCGAGGCCATGACCAAGGTCGGCACCGACGGCGTCGTCACGGTCGAGGAGTCCTCGACGCTGAACACAGAGCTCGAGGTCACCGAGGGCGTCGGCTTCGACAAGGGCTTCATCTCGGCCTACTTCGTCACCGACTTCGATTCGCAGGAAGCGGTTCTCGAGGACGCGGTGGTGCTGCTGCACCGCGAGAAGATCAGCTCCCTGCCGGACCTGCTGCCGCTGCTGGAGAAGGTCGCCGAGGCCGGCAAGCCGCTGCTGATCGTCGCCGAAGACGTTGAGGGCGAAGCGCTTTCGACCCTGGTCGTCAACGCGATCCGCAAGACGCTGAAGGCCGTCGCCGTGAAGGCGCCGTTCTTCGGTGACCGTCGCAAGGCGTTCCTCGACGACCTCGCGGTCGTCACCGGCGGCCAGGTCGTCAACCCCGACGTGGGCCTGGTCCTGCGCGAGGTCGGCCTGGAGGTGCTGGGCACGGCGCGCCGCGTCGTCGTCGACAAGGACAGCACCGTGATCGTCGACGGAGGCGGCACTCAGGACGCGATCGAGGGCCGCAAGGCCCAGTTGCGTTCGGAGATCGAGGTTTCCGACTCCGACTGGGACCGCGAAAAGCTCGAAGAGCGTCTGGCGAAGCTGGCCGGCGGCGTTGCCGTCATCAAGGTCGGCGCAGCCACCGAGACGGACCTGAAGAAGCGCAAGGAAGCCGTCGAGGACGCCGTGTCGGCAGCCAAGGCAGCTGTCGAGGAAGGCATCGTCGTCGGCGGCGGCGCCGCCCTCGTGCAGGCCCGCAGTGCCCTGGACAAGCTCCGCTCGGAGCTCAAGGGTGACGAGGCCATCGGCGTCGACGTGTTCGCCGCCGCGCTGTCCGCGCCGCTGTACTGGATCGCCACCAACGCCGGTCTCGACGGAGCGGTTGTGGTGAACAAGGTCTCGGAACTTCCTGCGGGGCAAGGCTTCAACGCCGCCACGCTGGAGTACGGCGACCTGATCGCCGACGGCGTCATCGATCCCGTGAAGGTCACTCGCTCCGCGGTGGTCAACGCGGCATCGGTGGCACGGATGATTCTCACCACTGAGACCGCGGTTGTCGATAAGCCGGCCGAGCCGGAGGATGACGGCCACGGCCATGGGCATGGCCACGGTCATCACCACCACTAGGCAGTAACGAAATCGCCCCCGGTCCTGTTGGGCCGGGGGTGTTTTCGTACTACTGCGCGACCGGCTGGATCGAGACGAGACGCAGCGCGTACGGCTGAGCCTCGTCGGCCACGAACCGGACCACCAAAGTGTCGGCGGGAAATTGGGTGGCCAGGCCGTTCAACGTCCTGGACAGGAACACCCTGGCTTTCGCGTTGCCGTACCAGTTGGGATCGGACGGGTCGACGGAGAGACCAGCGGTCTGTTCGATCGTGGTATCCCAGCTCTGTACCGCCTCCGGCGGCGTCGGCCCGAAACCCTCCGACTTCAGATACGCCTCTGCCGGTCCGGCGAGCGTGACCACCTCCGTGCCGCCGACGGGCGTCCCGGTGATCGTGCCGTTCACGACGTCCGCCGTCACCGACGCCAGCCGTGCCGTGCACACCCCGTCGACGACAACGGCGGGCGTGCACGACGAGGGTAGTGCGGGGGTGGCGTGGGCAGGCGCGATGCCCAGCACTGCCGGGATCGCCAGAGCGGCCAGGATCACCGGAGTCGACTTCACAGATATGTAATCGGCAATGTGTCGACGAGAGTTACGCTGCCGACCATGCCTCGCTTTCCGGCCGGGCTCCTCGCCCTCGCAGTCGCGCTGCTGTGTGCGCCGCCCGCGGCGGCCGATCCGCTGAACCCCATCCCCGGCAACGGGTTCTTCCTCGTGGGCCCCGACGTCGCCCCCGGCCTGTACCGAACGGACGGCTCGGGGTCGGTTTTCGGGGTGTGGATCAACGATGTGCCGACAGAGGACTCGATGTGCCTGTGGTTCACCTACAGCACGCCAGATACGAACAAGGACAACGTCGTCGCGACGAACATCTCGATGGGCCCGATGTACGCGACCATCAACGAAACGGTCAAGGCCTTCGAGTCGCGGAATTGTCAACCGTGGGTGCGGGTTCCCTGACCCGGTTTGGAATGCCCGCGGAAGCCGGTATACCCTCGACCCCGTGAACACCGCTGTGCGCGCCGCCTATTGGCGCTTTATCCAGGCTCCGGGCGGAGCCGATAAAGCGCAGCGCTAAGCAACGCATCCACCCGGAGCCCAGGCAGTGACCATCTGGTCGCTGCCTTTCGTCATTCAAGGGCACCGGAACCACAGGCAGGTGCCCACACCAGAAAGGCACCACCGTGAACATGGCGCAGATCGCCACCCCGGAAACGACGTCCGACAGGCGCATCCGCAGCTTCAGCGACATCCCCAGCCCCCATGCCGTCCTCGCCGAGTTCCCGCTGGGCGCCCGCCGCGCGGAACGGGTCGCCCGCGACCGCGACGAGATCGCCGGCATCCTCGCCGGGCGCGACGACCGGCTGCTCGTCGTCGTCGGACCGTGCTCCGTGCACGACCCCGCCGCCGCCCTGGAGTACGCCAGCCGGCTGGTCAAGGTGGCCGACGAACTCGGCGATCGGCTCAAGATCGTCATGCGCGTGTACTTCGAGAAGCCCCGAACCACGATCGGCTGGAAAGGCCTGATCAACGACCCGGGCATGGACGGCACGTTCGACGTCACCCGCGGCCTGCGCATCGCCCGCCAGCTGCTGCTCGACATCATCGACATCGGCCTGCCCGTCGGATGTGAGTTCCTGGAGCCCACGAGCCCGCAGTACATCGCCGACGCGGTCGCGTGGGGCGCGATCGGGGCCCGCACCACCGAATCACAGGTGCACCGCCAGCTGGCGTCGGGCCTGTCGATGCCGGTCGGCTTCAAGAACGGCACCGACGGCAACATCCAGGTCGCCGTCGACGGGGTGAAGGCGGCGGCGGCCCCGCACGTCTTCTTCGGCATGAACGACCTCGGCCGGGGCGCACTCGTGAGCACCACCGGAAACCAGGACTGCCACGTGATCCTGCGGGGCGGCACCGACGGGCCGAACTGCGATGGCCAATCGGTGACCGACGCGGCCGCCAAGCTGGTCAAGGCGGGTCTGCCCGGGCGGGTCGTGATCGACTGCAGCCACGCCAATTCCGGCAAGGACCACATCCGTCAGGCGCAGGTCGCCGTGGATGTCGCGCAGCTCGTGCGCGACGGCCTCCCCGTCAGCGGCGTGATGCTGGAGAGCTTCCTGGTGGCAGGAGCGCAGGCACCCGAATCCCGTCCACTGACCTACGGCCAGTCGGTGACGGACAAGTGCATGGACTGGGGTGCAACCGATCTGGTGTTGCGAGAGCTCGCAAACCACGGCTGATTCTCAGCTTTGGAGGCGCTGCCTCGCAGTAGATTTCCAGCCATGAACAAGATCACCCGCGCCATGGCGCTGACGGTCGCGGGCATCGCGACGCTGGGGATCATGACCGGTTGTGCGGGGCAGGCGCCGTCCAGCAACGAGTCGGCGGCCACAGAGGTCGCGACACCGGGCGGCGCAACGGATTCGTTCGTCGGGGCCGCGCCCGAGTTCGGGCCGCCCCAGGCGCCACCGCCGGTCGAAGAGAAGCGCGACGTCGTCAAGACCGCGTCGATGACGGTGACTGTGCCCGACCCGTCCGAGGCCGCCGACGAGGCCGCCGTCATCGTCGAACGGTCCGACGGCCGGGTCGACAGCCGCACCGAGGACGCGGGTTCCGGCACCGGCCGGGCGGTCACGTCCGTGGTCCTGCGGGTGCCGGTGGCCAAGCTCGACGAGGTGATGCGCGAGCTCAAGGAGCTCGGCGTCGTCGAGACGGCGTCGACGACATCGGAGGACGTCACGGCCCAGCGGGTCGACCTGGACGCCCGGATCGAGGCGCTGCGGACCTCGGTGGACCGGCTGCTGGGGATCATGCGTGACGCCCGCGATCCCGAGGCCCTGATCACGGCCGAGGACGCGCTCTCGGAGCGGCAGGCCGAACTCGACAGCCTTCGCGCGCAACGTGAGGCGCTGGGCGATCGCGTCTCCTACAGCACCGTCGACGTGACGTTCTACGCCGAAGTGGTCGGCGGTCCCGCACCCGAGGAGTACGTCGGGTTTCTCGGCCAGGTCCGGCGAGGCTGGGACGGGCTCGTCGCTGTCACGGGTGGCGCGATTTTGATCCTCGGCCTGATGCTGCCGTGGCTCGGTGTCGTCGTCGTGCTCGGTGCCATCGTCTACGGCATCGTCCGGGTGTCGCAGGCGCGCAGCGCCGCGGCGCCGCATGCTGAGGTCACGCCTCCAGTCGAGCCCGAACAGCAGCCATCTTCTGAGCCAGAGCCGCCTCGTCAATGACGCCGCGCGTCAGCAGTGAATGCGCGAGAGCGACGAGTTGGTTCTCCGGATACGGAAGATCGGCGTAGAGGGTCGCCGACAACGCGTCCTCCTCGTCGCGGCGCTCCTTGAACGTCGGCACCTCCGCGTCGCACGACGCGTGATCGAGGGCATCGCAGAAGCCGTCGAGACTCGTCTTCCACGGCGGTACGGGATTTTCGACGCCGTACTTGGCGGCCATCCGCGGCCACACCTGGTTGCGATCGACGATCTGATCGAGCGCTGCCACTCTGTCCGATGCGTCCACGTCAGTCGGTGATCGGATGCACGGCGGGACGGGTGTCGACGATGACGTTCGTGGTGACGCCGGCCTTGGGGAGCGCGACGCCGATGAGGCAATCGCGCGTGACGATCTCGGCCAACTGGTCTTCGGTCCAGCCTTCGGTGCCTTCGGGCTGCAACGGCATCACCATGAACCGGTGCTTCTGGTTGGAGTCCTGAACGCGGACGTCGATGTCGTCGGGAAGGTAAAGACCGAACTCCGCCAGGACCTGGCGCGGCCAACGGACAAGGCGGCGACGGTAATTCGGCGTCCGATACCACTCAGGAGAGTTCCCGAGGATCGGCCGTGGGTAGCACGAGCACAGCGCGCACACGATCACGTTGTGCAACGTCGGGGTGTCGGCCAGGATCTCGAAAGCCGTGAAATCACTGGGAGTCCCGAAACCGGTGGGCTCCATCCAATCGACTCCGACCTCCTTGCTCGCCGTCATCGGCTCCGTGAGCGCGAGCTGTTTGAAATCGGGATCCAGCCACGCCTTGGCCACCAGTTTCGCTGCCGGAGTCGGCCCGATCTGCTCGGCGAACTCGGTGAAGTGGCGATGCTCCTCCGCGGTGAAAATCCCCTTCTCGATGCACAACTCGCGAAGGGCGATCTCCAGCACCTCGAAGTCGGTGATCTCGTCCACCATCGGTTTGACGGTCCGGTCATGATCATGGTCGTGGTCGTGTGACATGAGCGAATTCCTCTCCTGCGCAGAGCGAGTCAGTGGGCGGCTTCGAGCCAGCGCTCGGGAATCTCGGTCCGCAGGACGTCGGTGGCAGTCCCGGTGTAGCCGTGCCACAGGTCGGCCATCGTGAACTTCACGACGTAGAACCATTCCGGCTTGGCATCGGGCCTGTCCCAGGTCTCGTCCTCGGCGGCGGGGCTCTCGTAGGCGACCGTCGCGATCTCGCCCGTCGCTCCGCGCACGTACTCGGGGGTGCGGGTGTAGAAGATCACCGGGAGATCGCGCACCACGACGGCGTCGCCGACTGTGAACTTCGGCTCGCCGGCAAGTCCGGCATAGACCTGCGGGTCGCCCTTGCCGACGGCGTGGATGTGATGTGCGTTGCGCTTGACCTGGGAACCGTCGCCCTCCGATTTGGGTTGTGCCTCAAGCTTTTTGCCACCAAGTCCGTCGGCGTAGCGGGCCTGTACCTCGGCCATGCGTTCGCTCAACTCCCCAAGGCTGATGTGGTGCTTCTCGACCAGAATGCGCGCGACGGACAGAAGCCAGCGACCGTAGTACGGCAGGCCGAGGTACTCGGCGCGCCCGACGTCGACATTGCCGATGCGACGTCGCTCCTCCGACAACCAGATCCCGCGCCAGGCCAGCACCTCGCAGATGACGTAGGTCAGCTCTTCCCACTGCTCGTACTGCTTGTTCTCGTACTTCATCGGCGCGTCCGGTTCGCCGCCGACGTCGTGGACAGGCTTGAGGTAGGCCTTGATCCGCGCATGGTCGAGCAGATCGGGCGTCGGGGCATCGGGAAGCTCAGGGAAGGCGGACTTGAGCCGCGCGACGAGCTCGAGCTGGGTGGCGCGTTCAGCGGCGGTGCTCATGGCAGTGCCCTTCGTCGGAACCCGAGACAGCTAAATACTCTCAACAAGCTGCTGCGATCGGGCGCGATTGACGGGAAAGCGCCCATCAAAAAGCCCACCCCGGCGGCGACTCCCGGGGTGGGCTCTTCGAAAGGTGTGTCAGGCGGTGCGGCGGATTCCGCGCTTGAGCAGAAGCTCGCGCTCGGATTCGCTCAGTCCGCCCCAGATGCCGTAGGGCTCGCCGACGGCGAGCGCATGAGAACGGCACTGTGCGATGACGGGACAGCGGCGGCACATCTCTTTGGCCCGCATTTCGCGCTGCGCGCGGGCGCGGCCGCGCTCGCCGTCAGGATGGAAAAACATCGATGATTCGACGCCCCGGCAAACTCCCTGCATCTGCCAATCCCAGATGTCAGCGTTCGGTCCCGGAAGCTGTTGCGGCTGTGGCAATGGAAGACCTCTCCCTCAGACCCGGTACGCATCACGGTGGATACGTGAGTCGTGGAACTAATCCGAGCACAGTCGCCGATGACCACTCGTGAAGACAACGTAGAAGGGCTTGCGAATTGTCGTCAATAGCCCCGCGGTGTGCTGAACCACATATCCGCAGGCTGAAAATTTACATCACGTTCATCGAAGTGATGTTTTGCCAACGGAACTGGTGCTAACGGGCGGTGATGTCGCTGTCGGTGACCATGGTTTCGGCTGCTCGCCACTGACGGGACCTGACATTCCTCTACGTTTGTCCGGTTGCCAGTTGATATGGCTGTAACAAGCGGTCCATCAACTGTTAACTAACGTGATTTCAAAAACACTCGGTGATTGATACCGTCGCGGTCCAATGAGCACGGAGCCTGCGAGTACCGCAAACGCAATCGAGGCCGCCGCCTTCCACAGCAACCCCGGTTCGTGGCCGTTGCCGCCCGCCGTCGACGCCCGCGCCCTGTGGCTGCGCGCGGTCGCCGCGGGCGGGCAGGGCCGCTACGCGACGGCGCTGGCCGACCTGGATCGGGTCCGCCGGACCTCGGGGGATGCGGTCGTCGCGTCGCTCGCGCTGAGCACTCGTGCGTCGTTTCTGCGTCAGCTCGGGTGGCATGACGTTGCTCGTCTGTGGGACGGCCGCGCGGCGGCGGTCGCGCAGACAGACGAGGCGCGGGCAGACGCGATGATCGGTCTCGCCGCCGACGCGCTGGGCGTCGGGCGGTTTGCCGCGTCCGCGCGTGCCCTGGAACGCGCGGCCGAATCCGTCGACGCGTCCGGGTCGCCGAGGCTGCCGATTCGACTGGCGTGGGTGTCGGCCGAGTTGGCGATGTTCTGTGGCGACGGTTCGACGGCCGTCGAGCACGCCGAACAGGGGGTGCGCCTGGCATCGGGTTTCGTGTCGGTGCGCCACGCTGTGAAGTCCCGAGTCGTCCTCGCGGCCGCGCTGTGCAGCGCCGGGGACCTCGCATCGGCTCGGCGCGAAGGCGACTCCGTGCTGGGTCAGGCCGAGGATGCCGGGCTCGTTCCGCTGCAGTGGGCGGTCGCCAGCCTGCTCGCCGATATCGGTTCCGATGAGCGGTCGGAAGCCGAGATTCTGGCTGTTCGTGACGTCAGTGCCGAAAAGGTGATCAAGAGGGGCGGCGTGTGGCGCCCGCGCTAACCGGATTGTGCCCATGTCTGTCGTTATTGTTTAGCTGACCGGCACCTTCTGGTGCCGACCTGCTGTAGCCACGTCCCTTCCGGGATGTGTGTTCCCGACGTAACGCTGGAGAGCCTGCTCACGATGACAATTTCGGGAGAACGTCTCGATGCTGTCGTTGCTGAAGCGGTGACTGGTGATCGGAACGCACTCCGGGAGGTGCTGGAGACCATCCGCCCCCTTGTTGTCCGGTATTGCCGGGCACGGGTAGGGACTGCGGAACGTAGCGGTCTCTCAGCTGATGACGTAGCTCAGGAGGTGTGCTTGGCCGCCATAACGGCGCTGCCGCGTTACAAGGATCAGGGACGACCATTCCTGGCCTTCGTATACGGGATTGCAGCGCATAAGGTTGCTGACGCGCACCGGGCAGCTGGTCGCAACCGGGCCGATCCGATGGATGTGGTCCCGGAGCGTTCCTCCGGTGAGGCCGGTCCAGAGCAGATGGCGATCGATTCCGAATCGTCGGCCCGAATGGCTGCCCTGCTCCAGGTCCTTCCCGAGAAGCAGCGCGAGATCATCATCCTGCGTGTCGTCGTCGGTATGAGCGCGGAAGAAACCGCGGAAGCCGTGGGCAGCACTGCGGGAGCGGTACGGGTGGCTCAGCACCGCGCGCTGTCTCGGTTGAAGGCGGAGATCGGTGCGTCAGGGCAGGGGCGCGACTATGCCTGATTTCGGACGGTGGAATGCCAGCGGCGGTGATCCTTCGCTCAACGAGATCAACCGGACCGACCAGTTCCTCGACGCGCTCGCCGCGCAGCAGCGGCCGTATGTGATCGATCGCGACGAGGCCGAGCTGGCGCAGTTGCTGGCGGGCTGGCGCGACGACGTGCGCGAAACGCCGATGGGGCACGTGCTGACTCCGCAGGATGCGGCGGCCGCGCTGGACCGCGTGACCAAGCCTGCGCCGAGGCGGCGGTTCTCGCTGGCGGTGGTCGGCTCGGCCGCGGCAGCGATGCTCGCGATCGGTGGCTTCGGCGCCGTGGTGGCCGGCTCCGGTCCCGGTGATGCGCTCTACGGCCTGCGCACGATGCTGTTCGGTGAGCAGCAGACGAAGACCCGTGACGACGCCGTGATCCTGGCCGCCCAGACGGAGATGCAGCAGGTGCAGCAGCTCATCGATCAGGGCGACTGGGCTGGTGCGCAGCAGAGGCTGGAAGCTGTCACGACAACGGTCGCAACGGTGAATGACTTTGAGCAGAAACAAGAATTGATCACTCAGTGGCAGGAGCTGACGGTCAAGGTCGAGGCTCAGGACCCTGTCGCCACGGTGGCCCCCGATGTTCCGCTGCCCACCTTCCCCGACATTCCGACCGAGCTGCTCGATCCCGCAACGGTGCCGCTGGCGCCGTGGGAGACCAGCTCGGGAACCAGCACCGAGACGACGCCGTCCACCCCTCCGTCATCGGGCACGTCGCCGGAGACGACGCCACCGTCCTCCGCGACGTCGGCACCCTCGAGCACCCCGTCGACATCGGTCGGCGCGACGCAGTCCTCGACGACGGCGCCGACAAGCACGGCGGCACCGACGACGACGGCACCGACGACGACGCGTTCGCCGTCGCCGACGTCCACGACTTCTACGGCGGCACCGACGTCCACGACGGCACCGACGACGACAACGCGTTCGCCGTCGCCGACATCGACGACGATCGTGGTTCAGTCGACTACGACGACGCGGGCGCCGCTACCGACGCCGTCTGCGGCTGTGCCGGCTCCGACGCCGACGGCCGCACCGATCCCGACGCCCGAGGCGCCGCTGCCGACGCCAGAAGCGCCGTCACCGACGGTCGCGTTGGTTCCGACGACGACAACGCCGGTCCTGCCGGGAGCGGATTCAGAGGGTTAGTAGAACCCCGAGGAATTCAGCTATCAGCGATAGCCGTCAGGCTCCGACGTGGCCTCGTTGAGTGAGGCGTCGGCGTAGCCGCGGCAGTAATCCCACGTGACGTAGGAGTCAGGCTCGGGATCGTAGGCCGGCTCGTGCGGGCGGACGGTCCCGTCGACGAGGAGCTGCAGCAGGTTCGCGCGCAGCATGTCCCAGTCGTGGTAGTGATCCTGCTGGCATTCGTCACAGCAGACGACCAGACCGCGAATTCCTTTGTGCGCCAGCAATGCCTCGTAGACAGCCAGGTCGGCCAGGTCGGCTTCGACGGCGGTACGTTCCTGCGGATCGAGCGGCTGTCCCGGCTCCAGGGCGTCGAGCGCCGCCGACGGATCACTCGGATCGTCGGCGAACGGATCAGGCGGCAATCCTGGTGGCAGGTGGTCTCGCACGCCCCCAGACTACGCAACCGCCCAGGTATCTCGCCAGCGCTCTCCCGGCACGTCGCGGGGAACAGAACCATCAGCTAGGAGCCGATAGGATGTTCCTTTCCAGGTGCACGGGAGGCTTCCTACATGTCGATCGCCGAAAGCAGCATCCCCATCGCCGTGCCGGTCCCCACCGGCGGCGATGATCCCACCAAGGTCGCGATGCTCGGGCTCACATTCGATGACGTGCTACTGCTGCCCGCCGCGTCGGATGTGATCCCCGCCACAGCAGACA
The DNA here is from genome assembly GCF_029623955.1 of Mycobacterium sp. 236(2023). Classification (GTDB taxonomy): domain Bacteria; phylum Actinomycetota; class Actinomycetes; order Mycobacteriales; family Mycobacteriaceae; genus Mycobacterium. The sequence goes on from NZ_JARSBP010000002.1 coordinate 635,828, forward strand.
CTTCCAGTCAGCTCACCCGCCGGATCCGGCTGAAGGTGCCGTTGGTGAGTTCCGCGATGGACACCGTCACCGAGTCGCGGATGGCGATCGCGATGGCCCGCGCCGGCGGCATGGGCGTGCTGCATCGCAACCTGCCGATTGCCGAACAGGCCGGCCAGGTCGAGACAGTCAAGCGGTCCGAGGCCGGCATGGTGACCGATCCGGTGACGTGCTCGCCGGACAATACGCTCGCCGAGGTCGACGCGATGTGCGCGCGGTTCCGGATCTCCGGTCTGCCGGTCGTGGACAAGGACGGGCAGCTCGTTGGAATCATCACCAACCGCGACATGCGCTTCGAGGTCGACCAGTCCAAGCCGGTGTCCGAGGTCATGACCAAGGCCCCGTTGATCACCGCGCAGGAGGGTGTGTCGGCCGAGGCCGCGCTAGGCCTGTTGCGCCGCAACAAGATCGAGAAGCTGCCCATCGTCGACGGACACGGCAAGCTGACCGGCCTGATCACCGTCAAGGACTTCGTCAAGACCGAGCAGTTCCCGCTGTCGACCAAGGACAGCGACGGCCGGCTGCTCGTCGGTGCCGCTGTCGGCGTCGGTGACGACGCGTGGACGCGTGCGATGACCCTCGCCGACGCGGGAGCCGACGTGCTGATCGTCGACACCGCCCACGCCCACAACCGCGGCGTGCTCGACATGGTGCACCGGCTCAAGCTGGCCGTCGGTGACCGAGTCGACGTCGTGGGCGGCAACGTCGCGACCCGCGCCGCGGCCGCCGCCCTCGTCGACGCGGGCGCCGACGCAGTCAAGGTCGGCGTCGGACCCGGCTCGATCTGCACGACGCGCGTGGTCGCGGGCGTCGGCGCGCCCCAGATCACCGCGATCTTGGAAGCCGTCGCCGCGTGCGCTCCCCGCGGCGTTCCGGTGATCGCCGACGGCGGCCTGCAGTACTCGGGCGACATCGCCAAGGCCCTGGCCGCCGGTGCATCCACCGCGATGCTCGGCTCGCTGCTGGCCGGCACCGCGGAATCGCCCGGTGACCTGATCTTCGTCAATGGCAAGCAGTTCAAGAGCTACCGCGGCATGGGCTCGCTGGGCGCCATGCAGGGCCGCGGCGCTACCGGCAACCTGCGGGGCTCCTACTCCAAGGACCGCTACTTCCAGGACGACGTGCTGTCGGAGGACAAGCTGGTGCCCGAGGGCATCGAGGGCCGGGTGCCGTTCCGCGGCCCGCTGTCCACCGTCATCCACCAGCTCACCGGCGGTTTGCGCGCCGCGATGGGCTACACGGGCTCGCCGACGATCGAACATCTGCAGCAGGCGCAATTCGTCCAGATCACGGCGGCGGGGCTCAAGGAGAGCCATCCTCACGACATCACGATGACGGTCGAGGCCCCGAACTACACCACCCGCTAGGGTCTCAAGGGCCGAACAGGGGAGTCAGAACAATGCGAGACATGGTGGAAATCGGCATGGGCCGGACCGCCCGTCGCACCTACGAACTCGGCGACATCAACATCGTGCCGTCGAGGCGCACCCGGTCGTCGAAGGACGTCTCCACAGCGTGGCAGCTCGATGCCTACCGCTTCGAGATCCCGGTGCTCGCCCACCCGACCGACGCGCTGGTGTCGGTCGAGTTCGCGATCGAGATGGGCCGCCTCGGCGGGCTCGGCGTGCTCAACGGTGAGGGTCTGATCGGCAGGCACGCCGATGTCGAGGACAAGATCGCCCAGGTGATCGACATCGCCGAGAAGGATCCCGACCCGTCGGCGCCGACTCGGCTGCTGCAGCAATTGCATTCCGCGCCTTTGGATCCCGAGCTGCTCGGGGCCGCTGTCGCGCGGATCCGCGAGGCGGGCGTGACGACCGCGGTGCGCGTCAGCCCGCAGAACGCGCAGTCGCTGACGCCGACACTGGTGGCCGCCGGCATCGATCTCCTGGTCATCCAGGGCACGATCATCTCCGCGGAGCGGGTCGCCAAGGATCATGACGGAGCTGGCGAGCCGTTGAACCTCAAGACGTTCATCTCCGAGCTCGACATCCCGGTCGTCGCGGGCGGCGTGCTCGACCACCGCACGGCGCTGCATCTGATGCGGACCGGGGCCGCCGGCGTGATCGTGGGCTACGGGTCGACGTCCGGGGTGACGACGTCGGACGAGGTGCTCGGCATCAGCGTGCCGATGGCGACGGCGATCGCCGACGCGGCCGCTGCGCGCCGCGAATACCTCGACGAGACCGGTGGCCGGTACGTGCACGTGCTCGCCGACGGCGACATCCACACGTCAGGTGATCTCGCGAAGGCGATCGCGTGCGGTGCCGACGCCGTGGTGCTCGGCACCCCGCTTGCCATCGCGGCGGAAGCCCTTGGCGGCGGCTGGTTCTGGCCGTCCGCGGCGGCGCACCCGTCGCTGCCGCGTGGCTCGCTGCTGCAGGTGGCCGACGAGGAGCGCCCCTCGCTGGCGCAGGTTCTCGACGGGCCGTCCGACGACCCGTTCGGCTCGCTGAACCTCGTCGGTGGGCTGGCCCGGTCGATGGCCAAGGCCGGCTACTGCGACCTCAAGGAATTCCAGAAGGTCGGGCTCACCGTCGGAAGCTGACGCTCACTGCATGCTGCGCAGCGTGCGAGCGAGATAGTCGCTGACCAGTTCGGACCGGCCGGTCGATTCGTCGGTGGTGATCAGCAGCGCGTAGAGCCCGAGCAGGAAGTAGATCGCGCTGTTCATCGGCGTCACGTCGGCTGCGGTCTCGCCGCGCTGTCTGGCGTTCTCGATCTGATCGGCGACGAGGACGATGAGCGGATGGTCGTCACCATGCTCAGCTGGAGGGCGGGTCGGCGAAAAATGAAGCGCCAGAAAGTCTTTGAACAGCACTTCGCCCAGGCGGCGCTCGAGGCCGAGCGCCAGGTCGGCGGCCTCGCGCAGTTGGGCTGCGAGATCTTGATGGGTCTTGGCGAACGTCGCGAAGCGCTTGGCGATGCGGTCCTCTTCGCGGCGCTCGAGCTCGAGAAGCACGTGTTCCTTGGTGGGGAAGTGGAAGAAGAACGTGCCGTGGGCAACGCCGGCCGCCGCAACGATCGCGCCGACGTCGGCGTCCGCCATGCCGGCGCGCTTGAACTCGACGATCGCGGCACCGAGCAGCCGCTCTCGCGTCTGCAGGCGTTTTGCCTCGCGAGCTGTGATGCCTTGGGGGATTAGGGTCGCCTCTCTAGCAGGTTACCGACGGGTAAGTTCATACTGGTCCAATGAGTCCAGATTATGACGTGCTGATCATCGGCTCGGGGTTCGGCGGCAGCGTGAGTGCGCTGCGCTTGACGGAGAAGGGCTACCGCGTCGGCGTACTGGAGGCCGGCCGGCGCTACGCCGACGAGGAGTTCGCCAAGACGTCCTGGAACCTGCGGAAGTTCCTGTGGGCGCCACAGTTCGGCATGTACGGCATCCAGCGCATCCATCTGCTGCGTAACGTCATGATCCTGGCCGGCGCGGGCGTCGGCGGCGGCTCCCTGAACTACGCCAACACGTTGTATGTCCCGCCGGAGCCGTTCTTCAACGACCCGCAGTGGCGCGACATCACCGACTGGCGCGCCGAACTGATGTCGCACTACGACCAGGCCCAGCGGATGCTCGGCGTCGTCACCAACCCGACGTTCACCGACGCCGACCGCATCATGAAGGAAGTCGCCGAGGACATGGGCGTCGGCGACACGTTCGTGCCCACTCCGGTGGGTGTGTTCTTCGGGCCCGACGGTGAGAAGGCACCGGGCAAGACCGTCCCCGATCCGTACTTCGGCGGAGCCGGTCCGCAGCGCACCGGCTGCATCGAGTGTGGTTCCTGCATGACCGGATGCCGATTCGGCGCGAAGAACACGCTGCTGAAGAACTACCTCGGGCTGGCCGAGAAGGCCGGTGCACGCGTCCATCCGCTGACGATGGTGACCAGCTTCGAGCAGCGCCCCGACGGGGTGTGGGAGGTGACGACGGCACGCACCGGCGGCAAGCTGCGTCGCCGCCGCAAGACGTTCACCGCCAACCACGTCATCCTGGCCGCCGGCACGTACGGCACCCAGAAGCTGCTCTTCAAGATGCGCGACCGCGGCAAGCTCCCGAAACTGTCCGAGAAGCTGGGTGTGCTCACCCGCACCAACTCCGAATCCATCGTCGGCGCGGGCCGGTTGAAGGTCGGCGACGATCTCGACCTGACCCACGGCGTCGCGATCACGTCATCGATCCACCCCACGTCCGACACCCATGTCGAGCCCTGCCGCTACGGCAAGGGCTCCAACGCGATGGGCCTGCTGCAGACGCTGATGACCGACGGCGCCGGGCCGCAGGGCACCGATGTCCCGCGCTGGAAGCAGCTGCTCGACCTGGCGCGCGAGGACCGCAAGGGAACGTTGCGGCTGCTGAACCCGAGGCGCTGGAGCGAGCGCACCATGATCGCGCTCGTCATGCAGAACCTGGACAACTCGATCACCACGTTCACCCGCAAGACCAAACTCGGCTTCCGCATGCTCGACAGCAAGCAGGGCCACGGTGAACCGAACCCGAGCTGGATCCCCGCCGGCAACGAGGTGACCCGCCGCATCGCCGAGAAGATCGACGGCGTGGCGGGCGGCACCTGGGGCGAGCTGTTCAACATCCCGCTGACCGCGCACTTCCTCGGCGGCGCCGCGATCGGCGACAGCCCCGACGCGGGCGTCATCGACGCGTACCAGAGGGTGTGGAACTACCCGACGCTCTCGGTGGTCGACGGTGCCGCGATCTCGGCGAATCTCGGTGTCAATCCGTCTCTTTCGATCACGGCGCAAGCCGAGCGCGTCGCATCGCTGTGGCCGAACAAGGGCGAAGAGGATCTGCGCCCGGCCCAGGGTGAGCCGTATCGGCGGCTGTCGCCGATCGAGCCGGCCCACCCCGTGGTGCCGGCCGATGCCCCCGCCGCGCTTCGCAGAATCCCTATCGAACCGGTCAGCTCGGCGGGCTAAATGCTGCACCGGCGGCGGGCGCGCAAGCTCATCGATCGAGCGCAGCCGTTCGCCGCCGAGCCGCTCGCAGCTGTCGCGAACTTCACCTGACGCCGTTCCGAGTGGGTACTCGTCGGTGCAGGGGCGACACGGCTGTGGATCATCGAGGCGAACCGGACGCGCACAGTGGGACCGATCCCGTTGGGGTCTTGGCGGGCAATCAGATTCGAGCTACCCGACCGAGAGCCCGTGGTGCTGCAGCCGTTCGGGCGCGAAGTGCACGCTCTGATGGAGGCGTGGCTGGCTTCGAGGTGATGGAGAAGGTTACCGAAGCGGCGTCGGTGCTGTGGCGGCGCGAATGAGGCACCACATTTCGCGGCCGGACACGATGACATCGGTGATGCTGCCCTCGGGCGGCGGCCCGGCGCCGTTCTCCGTGTCGATGACGACGCTGATTTCCACCTCATCGCCGATATCGGCCATCACGATCCGTGCCGACGTCGCAGCACGATCGAGGACGTGGGACAACGGCTCGATCAGTGCGGAGATCTGGCTGTCGTCGAGATCGGGGAGCGCACCGGACAAGTCGGTGGCCACGTCGACATGCCGAGCCTCGGCTGCATCGATGAGCGGCCGGATCGCCTGCGTCAGCGGGTGATCGAAGGTGGCGGCCTGGTCGAAAAGTGCCCGTAGTCGCCGGCATTCGGCACGCGCCCGGCGCTGCATCGCCGGATCGACGTCGCCACCGCGACCGAGCTCCTGCAGAAGGGGCACGACATTGTCGACGATGGTCGCGTATCGCCGCTGATACTCGCCTTGTAGCGCCTGCGAGATCCGGTCGCGGGTGAGGAGCCGGCGGCGCTCGCCGTCCTCCTGCTCGACCACCGCCGCTGCTTCGCGCATCAGTCCGGCGAAGGCCAGCGCGAAGAGTTGCACACCGAGAATGCTTGCGCTGCCCAGACCTATGTTGACGAGGATTTCCGGCGAGGGATCGCGGACCAGGAGCACGACGCTGTTGGTCACCCAGAGTCCGGTGATGATCGCACCGCCGGCGCCGGTGGGCAGGGACAGGAGGAGCGGCAGTACGCACCAGCCTATTGCGCCCTGCGCCCAGTGCGCGTAGCCGAGGACATCCGACTGGGGAAGCAGCGCGGGTTGGGCGACCGCCACCGCCACGATCGCGGCGCCGGCCGGCCACGCGTATATCCAACGCTGCCAGAGGATTCCGGGCACAGCGGCAAGGGTGGCAAGCCCGGCGATGGCGCCGAGGACGGTGTCCTCGGGTCGAACCGTGACGGCGAGGTTCACCACCGCGTACACGGTGAGAGCGAGGCCGTAACGGGTCCGGGTCCTGTCGATGAGACGATCGGGGTCGACCTTGATGGTTGCGGCGACAGATTGTGTTGGCACCCAGCTTAATTCGGTTGTCGTCCCTGACCCGGGTGCGGATCTGATCCTTGCGTGGCCGCCGGCACGCGCCATACGCCGGCGGATCGAGTCGTCGATGCCGTGGCCGTGGTGCGGCTCGTCGGGATCGAACCCGACCCCGTCGTCGGCGAGGGCGACGGCCGCGTCGGAGACGGTGACCGTCAGAAGCGACGCCCGGGCATGCCGGTCGACGTTCGTCATCGCTTCCCGGGCGGCAGCTATCACGGGGTGGGCCTGCTCTCCGGGCAGCCACAGCAGTTCGCAGCCCGTGAATCGCACCGGAGTCATTAGGTGGCTGGCGCATTCACGCAGGGCGGCAACGAGTTCCACGCGCGGCGGCGGAGCCACCCAGGCGCCCTCGTTGAGAAGGTCCAGGTCGCGGCGTGCCTGGGCGGCGAGTCGGCCGGAGGGGAGTGGGAGGCCCTGGCCGACCATCAGCAGCGTCGATGCGGCGGTGTCGTGAAGCAATGCCAGTTGTTCGTGTTCGTAGTCGCGGACCGCTACGGATACCTGTCGGGCCACCTCGGCTTCAGCGCGGTCGCGGCGCGCCGTGTCGATGGCACCGGCAACGCGCAACAACATGAATCGGATGATCGACGCCGTCGCGCATTGGACTGCGAAGTAGTACAGCGCCGTCACCGATGACAGGGATTCCCACCCGATGACCTGCGCGGCGCCCGTCGCGTAGGCCGCCGCGATGCCGAGGGTCATCGGGATGCTCACCGACACCGACACGGAGACACAGATGCTGATCACCGCGGTTCCGGCGATGGCCTGCGGAGCGGTGTTCGACATGAAGAAGTCGGTGGCCGGCGCGAGCAGCGGGATGGCCAGGCACACCGCGAGCGTCAGCGCGTAATCCGCGGCGAGGGGTATGGCGTTCTGAGAGCGGGTGAGGAGCCGGTAGCCGGACCATGCGGCGAGTGCAACGAGTAGCCACTTGCCCGCGGGAACGGCCAGCGAGCCGGGGTCGGCGAGCGCGATCAGCGCTACCCCGAGATTGATGCTGCCGCGCATCAGCAGCCCGACCATGGCCGCCCGGCTCATCAGCTGATAGCGGGCGGCCGGCCCCTCGATTGTCGCCACGGCCCTCCCCAGTGCCCACGCGCGTCGCCGAAGCGTCGGTCGAACGTATCAATTCCCGACGTCGACTTTCACTCTCTGCGAGCCGCTTCCTAGGCTCGACTGGAGCTGGAATGTACGGAGAAATTGACGTTTGTGCAATTTCAACGAGTGTTTGTCTCGCGTTGAACTACGCGCTGCGATTAAATACGCGCAGGGGAGCAGACACCTGTCTCACGGGTGTCTAGCAGGGGGAGGTGTGGGGGGATGTCCCGCGAGGGAACTGCGCGGCCGGTGCGTATCGCGATCATCGACGATCACGATGTCGTGCACGCGGGAATTCAGGCATGGTGCACGGAGGCCGACCCTCCCATCGCCCTCGTCGACAGCTTCATGCGGCCGGGCGAGTTCTTCGACAGCCATCCGGATTCGGCCGGCGACGACGTCGACGTGGTGCTGCTCGATCTGCAGATCGAAGGCAACCGGCCCGACTTCGAGACGCTGGCGAAGCTCGCCGACACCGGCAGGCGAGTGATCGTGTATTCGCACATCACCACCGACGAGGTCATCCTGTCCTGTCTCGACCTGGGGGCGGTGACCTACCTGGTCAAGTCGGAGGGCAAACGGCACCTGATCGAGGCGATCCATTCCGCGCACACCACAACGCCCTACGTCGGCCCGCGGATGGGCAAAGCCATGCTCAACGACAGCACGATGGGCCGTATCAAGCTGACCGACCGCGAGAAGCAGGTGCTCATCGCGTGGTTCCAGACCGAGAGCAAGGACCTCGTCGCCAAGCGACTGTTCATCGCGCCGACGACGGTGCGGACCCACCTCCAGCGGGCCCGGGCCAAGTACGCCAGCGTGGGGCGCTCGGCATCGACCAAGTCGGCCCTGCTTGCGCGGGCCATCGAGGACGGCATCCTGAGCCTCAAGGATCTCGGCTAGCTGTGTCGACCTGAAAGGTTCATTCGTTCGGCCGACAGACAGCGCAGCGGCGCGTGGTTAGCGTGTGCAGTGCTTGGGGGAGCCGATGTGGTCACCGGAAGCGCAGGTGAGGTGATCGGCGGCAAGGGGGTTCGCCGAATGCTCTGGCGCTCCGGTGATCACGTTGTCCCTGGGCCTTAACTACACTGACCCGGTGGAATCAGCAGCTCCCCGTCCCGTGTTGGTCGTCGACTTCGGCGCGCAGTATGCGCAGCTGATCGCACGCCGCGTTCGTGAGGCGCGGGTGTTCTCGGAAGTCGTTCCGCACACCGCCAGTGTCGAGGAGATCAAAGCCCGCAATCCGCGGGCCGTCGTCCTGTCCGGCGGGCCGGCGAGCGTCTACGCCGACGGGGCGCCGCGGCTCGATCCCGCGCTGTTCGACCTCGACATCCCGGTGTTCGGCATCTGTTACGGCTTCCAGGCGATGGCGCAGGCGCTCGGTGGCACGGTCGCCCACACCGGCACCAGCGAATACGGTCGTACCGAGTTGAAAGTCGCTGGCGGGGAACTGCATTCCGAGTTGCCCGCGACGCAGCCGGTGTGGATGAGCCATGGCGACGCGGTCACCGCGGCGCCCGACGGCTTCGATGTGGTGGCCACCAGTGCCGGTGCGCCTGTCGCCGCGTTCGAGAACCGGGAGCGGCGCCTGGCCGGCGTCCAGTACCACCCCGAGGTCATGCACAGCCCGCACGGCCAGCAGGTGCTGAGCCGCTTCCTGCACGACTTCGCCGGCATCGACGCCACATGGACGCCCGCCAACATCGCCGACGCCCTCGTCGAGCAGGTTCGGACGCAGATCGGCGACGGACGGGCCATCTGCGGGCTCTCCGGTGGTGTCGACTCCGCCGTGGCGGCCGCGCTGGTGCAACGCGCGATCGGTGACCGGCTCACCTGTGTGTTCGTCGACCACGGGTTGCTCCGCGCCGGTGAACGGGCGCAGGTGCAGCGCGATTTCGTCGCCGCGACCGGGGCCAAGCTGGTGACCGTCGACGTGGCCGACCGCTTCCTCGAAGCGCTGTCCGGGGTGACCAACCCCGAAGGCAAGCGCAAGATCATCGGCCGCGAGTTCATCCGCGCGTTCGAAGGGGCGGTCCGCGATGCACTGGGCGGAGCCGACGGTGATGTCGAGTTCCTCGTCCAGGGCACCCTCTACCCAGATGTGGTGGAGTCCGGTGGCGGTTCCGGGACGGCCAACATCAAGAGTCACCACAATGTCGGCGGCCTGCCCGAGGACCTGAAGTTCGGCCTCGTCGAGCCGCTGCGGCTGTTGTTCAAGGATGAGGTCCGCGCGGTGGGACGCGAACTCGGGCTTCCCGAGGAAATCGTTGCCCGCCAACCTTTCCCGGGTCCCGGGCTCGGGATCCGGATCGTCGGGGAGGTCACCGCTGAGCGGCTCGATACGTTGCGGCGCGCCGACGCGATCGCGCGGGAGGAACTCACCTCGGCCGGACTGGACCACCAGATCTGGCAGTGCCCGGTTGTTTTGCTGGGCGACGTCAGGTCGGTCGGTGTGCAGGGCGACGGCCGCACGTACGGACATCCGATCGTGCTGCGCCCGGTGTCGAGCGAAGACGCGATGACGGCCGACTGGACACGGGTTCCCTACGAAGTGCTGGAACGTATCTCGACGCGGATCACCAACGAGGTGCCGGAGGTAAACCGGGTGGTCCTGGACATCACCAGCAAGCCGCCGGGCACCATCGAGTGGGAGTGACGGGCACGGATCACGTTGGGCTCCAAGCCCTCCCGTGGTAGTGAGAGCTCTCTAGATCAGCAAACTCGTTGGGGAACATGTCGCGGTCGTTCCGCAAAGATTGCAAATGGCAATCACACGCAAAGGCTTGCTGAAATCAGGGGTCGACTACATAATCAGCCGGTGATCAGCCTGACGCGCGGAAATGCCACGCTTGCTATTGTGTTGACCGCTGTATTGAGTTTCCTGGTAGTTCCCACCGCCTCGGCGCAGCCGCAGGGCGCCCACATCACCGGCATCGAGCACGTCAACGAGCGCTGGGACAAGGTGTCGGTGTTCTCGCCGTCGATGAACAAGGTCGTCGTCAACGACGTGTACAAGGCGGGCAAGGCCGGAGCGCCGACCTTCTACCTGCTGCCCGGCATCGACGGTGGCGACGACATCGCAGGCGGCGGCATCGCCCCCGGTATGAAGAGCTGGTTCGGCATGGCCGACATCCCCGGCTTCTTCGCCGACAAGAACGTCAACGTCGTCTCGCCGCTCGGCGGCCAATTCAGTTGGTACACAAACTGGGTCGGCGATCCGAGCAAGCAGTATCAGACCTACATGACCCAGGAGCTGCCTCCGCTGATCGACGCGGAGTACGACACCAGTGGCAAGAACGGCGTGGGCGGCCTGTCCAGCACCGGCGGCACAGCCCTCGACTACGCGGTGCAGGTACCCGGCCTCTATCAGGGAGTCGGGTCGTACAGCGGGATCCTCAACCCGTCCGACAACGTGCAGAACGTCGAATTGACGCTCAGCAGCGGCGGTGCCAACGCCGCCGCGATGTGGGGCCCGCCGGGTGACCCGCTGTGGGTGGCGCACGACCCGTCGAAGAATGTCGAGAAGCTGCGCGGCGTCGCGGTCTACGTCGCGGCGTCGCCCTCGGGCAACGCGGGAGCCGTCGACCGGCTGCCCCCGGGCTTCGGGCCCAACATCACCGGCGGGTTCATCGAGCGCATCGTCGCCGACAGCACGCGGGTGTTCGCCGACCGCGCCGCCGCTGCGGGCGTCCCCATCACCTACGTCGTCAGGCCGGATGGCTCCCACACCTGGGGCCTGTTCGAGTCCGAGATGCAGGAGTCGTGGAACACGACGATCGGCCCGGCCCTCAGCTGAGCGGCGATTAGTTCGTCAGGTGTTCGTCAAAGCCATGTCCCAGAAGGCGATTTCGTGGGACAGCACCTCGGCGATGATGTCGTCGCGGCCAGCGGGCACCGCCAGGTCGCGCAGTGCCGCGACGTAGGCGGCGAAGCCCGGATCGGTCCAGTGCTCGACGAACTCTCGGTAGGGCGAGGACTCGGACGCGGCGGTGGTCCACGCACGCAGGTACACCTCTTCGACGACCCATAGTGCGGTGATGGCGGTGTCGTAGGGCGCTTCGTCGAGACGTGTGAGCAGTGCGCGGTAGGCGAGCGTCGCCGGCAGCGGAGGCTGGTCCATGTCGATGCCGCGAAGGGCGGCCTGTTCGTCGAACCAAGCGAGCTCGGACTCCAGCGCAACGCAGCCAGAGGCCAGCGTCGCCTGAGCATTGCGTTGCGCCCTGGCCAGTAGTCGCGCCTGGAACGTCAGGAGATCACCGACGAACACGGAGTCCTGCACGAGCCACCGGTTGAAGTCCGCATCGGTGATGGCGCCGTCACGCACCGCGTCGAGGAACCGGTGTCGGGTGGCCTCAGCCCACAAATCGTCAAGCACCCAGGCAGGTTACTCCCCGGCAGCCTCGTCGCTCTTGGTGATCAGGTCGCCGAGCAATTGGGCGACCGTGGACTCCACGGCCGCCTCGATGGAGAACGCCAGCGTCGCTCCCACCGCCGCCACCGCCTGCGTGCGGAAGCGCACCAAAGTCGTTACCAGCTCGGCGACTTCGACGTCGTCGGGCATCGCCGCGCCGGGGTTGATCTTGTCGAGGACCTCGTCGAGTCCGGCCCGCACCAGGATCGCGCTGATCTGATCCAGTAGCGGGCTCACCTCGACGTGGACGTCGATGAGCTTGTCGAGCGCCACACCGTGCTGGCGGATCTCGGTGAACGCCTCCACCAGCGTGGGTCGCACGATCGTGGCGTGATCGTCGTCCACCCGGATGATCCCGAGGCCGACCAGCCGCTCGAACCCGGCCGGATCGTCGATCAGCTTGCGCGCCTGCGACAATGACATCCGCTGCGGTTTCTCAGTGGCCCAGCTACCCGCGATCGCCGACTCGAGTCCGAGCATGTCGCCCAGATCCTTACCCTGCTCCCACGCCGAGAGCATCTCGTTGACGTGGGCGATGTTGTAGCCGCGGTCCAGCATCGACGTGATGAGGCGGAGCCGGGTCAGGTGGGTGTCGTTGAACAGTGCGATGCGGCCCACCCTCAGCGGTGGATGCAGCAGCCCACGGTCGCGGTACACCCTGATGTTGCGGGTGGTGGTGCCTGCGAGCCGCGCCAGTTCGTCGATGCGGTATTCGCCGGATTCGGCGACGCCGTGCGGCTGCACGGCCGCATCGAACAACTGGGACACGGCATTCTCGATCACATCGCGCGAACCGCGGCGGATGCGCCGGAGAATGGTGGGAATCGGACCAGACATGTGTCAGGCCGTCGAGGTGACGTAGTCCTCGAACTGGATCGTGCGCATCTGTCGAAGATACTGCGTCGCGAAACCCGGATACATCGAGGCGTTGAATCCGTCGGCCGTCAGATACCAGCTGTTGCAGCCCGACATCCACGTCGTCTTGGTCAGGCGCTGCTGCATGCGGTCGTTGTACCGTCGCTGGACATCGGCGCGGACGTCGAGGTAACGCAGGTTCTGGTCGAGGATCGCGGTGATGGCGGTGACGGCGTAGTCGATCTGTCCCTCGACATACACGAGCAGCGAGTTGTGTCCGGGTCCGGAGTTCGGGCCCGTCATGAAGAACAGATTCGGGTAGCCGTGGGCGCTGGCGCTCTTGTACGCCTCGGCGTGGTCGGACCATTCCTGTTGCAGCGAGCGCCCTCCCAGCCCCGTGATGGGGAACGGGGGACCCGAGAGGTGGACGTCGTACCCGGTGGCGAACACGATCGCATCCAGGTGGTGTTCCACGCCGTCGCTGGTGCGGATCCCGACTGGGCTGAGGGTGGCGATCGGCCAGTCGATCAGTTTGCAGTTGTCGCGTTGCAGTGCGGGGTAGTAGTCGCTGGACATCAGCATGCGCTTGCAGCCGGGCGTGAAATCGGGGGTGAGCTGGCGGCGCATCCAGGGATCCTTGACCTGAGCCCGCAGATGCGCCTTCCCGAGCCGGGCGACCAAGCCCGACAGTGGAGAGTTCCAGACCAGTGCGGTGGCGGTTGCCTCGTGGCCCCAGTACAGGACCTGGCGGGCAATCTCCTGTGTCGCAGGAACTTTGGCGAACAGCGACTGGACTGCGGACGGCATCGGAACGTCGAGCCGCGGCAGCACCCAGCCGGGGGTGCGCTGGAACACCTTGACGAACTGCGCGGTCTTGACGAGCTCGGGGATGATCTGTACGGCGGTGGCGCCGGTTCCGATGACGGCGACGCGCTTCCCGGTGAAGTCGTAGTCGTGGTCCCACGATGCACTGTGGATCTTGTGCCCCTCGTAGGTGTCGATGCCACGGATCTCCGGGAACTTGTGGTCGGCCAGCGGGCCCGAGGCAAGGACCACCGTGCGCGCTTGAAAACGCTTGCGCTGCTTCGTGGTGGCGGTCCACACTCCGGTCTGTTCGTCGAAGCTCAGACCGGTGATCTCGGTGTTGAACCTGATCAACGGCCGGAGACCGTGCTGGTCGGTCATGGCCTCGATGTGGTCACAGATCTCGGTGCCCGACGGGTACGCCCGCGACCACGACGGGTTCTTGACGAACGAGAACGAGTAGAGCAGCGACGGGATGTCGCACGCGACACCGGGATAGGTGTTGTCACGCCAGGTGCCACCGACGCCGTCGCCGCGTTCGACGATGACGATGTCGTCGACGCCGGCCTGTTTGAGCTTGATGGCGGTGCCCAGCCCGGTGAACCCGGCACCGATGACAAGCGTGTCGTGAACGGTCATGGTCAGGCCGCCGGCTCGTGGGTCAGTTCCTTGAACCAGCTCGGTATCGGCTTCAGCAGCCTCCTGGGGTAGAGCTCGGACACCCACACCATCGAATTGGCCAGCAGATGGTAGGGATGGCGCGGGTTGACCACCGCCGAGGCGTGCCGCTTGAGCACCTGGTAGGTGGGCACCCGGTGGGTGAATTCGCCTCGCTCGCCGAGAGTTTGGAAGCGCTTGACCGCGTTGTAGAGCCGGTCGGGTTCCAGCCCCATACCGACGATCTCGTTGCGGATGCGGTTGAGCAGCGGGACGTACATGATCGCCCCGATGATCAAGCCTGGGGTGGCGACGTTGCCGACGAACTCGATGGCCAGTCGCCGGAGGTCGGCGTGGCCGATCATGTTCAGCACCTCGAAATCGACGGCGATGTGCCGGGATTCGTCGTTGTTGATCTTCTCGAACACCTGGTGGCAGACCGGGTCGTCGACCTCTTCGAGCAGGAACTTCAGCAGCGCACCGTCGAGCGCGACCTCGAGCATCGGGATGACGGTGCCCAGGATCGACAGCGACATGTCGTCGGCGTAGGTGTCCAGCCAGTCCATCGCCATCCTGATGTTGACGTTGGGCTCGGGCATCTCTCCATCGTCGAGCATTCCCCACCGCTTCATCAGCGCCAGTTCGGCATTCGCGTGGCGCTGCTCCTCGGCGTGGAAGTAGCGGTAGATCTCGGCGATCGTCGGGGTGGGTGCTTTCTTGGCCAGCGCCGCGAAACCGCGCGCACCGATGTTCTCGATCCAGCACAGATCGGCCATGAATGCCTTCAGTTTCGGCCGTTGCTCGTCGGTGATCTTCTCAGCACCCGGAGCTGCCCAGTCGATGTCGGCCAGGGCCCACTGCCGGTCCTTGATCTTCGCCAGCATCACATCCATGTCGATCGCCATCTTCGATCCTCCTACGTGGTGACTCGGGTGGCCAGTCCGGCGGCGCGGGTGTACACCGTCGGGGTGAAACGTTTGATGCCCCATCCGATCCGGGCTTCGGGCTGCGGCATGCAGTAGAGACCGCCGCGGTCGAGGGTGTCCAGGCAGGTGCGGGCGACGCGTTCGGGGGAGAAGCCGGTGATCCGCATCAGCCTGTCGGCCAGTTGTGTTGTCTCCGAGGGGATACGGCCAGAGCTCACAATGTTCGTCTTGACGAACGTCGGACACAGCGCGGTGACGTTGATGCCGGTGCCTGCGAGCTCGGCGGCCAGCGTCTCCGACAGCGACAGTGTGCCCGCCTTGCTGACGTTATAGGCAGCCATACCGGGGGCGGCGCCGAATGCGGCCGCGGAGGCGACGTTGATGATTCCGGCGGGACGACCGGCTTCCCGCAGGATCGGGGCGAAGACATGGCAGCCGTGGATCGGACCCCAGAGGTTGATGTCGAGCACCCATTGCCAGTCGGCGAGATCGGAGTCGCCGATCATCGCTCCGCCCGCTCCGACTCCCGCGTTGTTGATCACCAGCGTCGGTGGGCCGCCGAACCACGACTGCGCATCGCGGGCAAGGAGATACACCTCGTCGACGTCGGATACGTCGCAGCGCAGCGGCAGGGCCTTCTCGCCGATCTCGTGGGCAGTGGCCTTCGCCGCGTCGAGGTCGATGTCACTGCACACCACCCTCCCGCCACGGTGGGCGAGCTCTTTGGCGAACGCGGCGCCGATGCCGCTGCCCGCACCGGTGATCACCGCGTCTGCCTGATGGGTGCGCTTGGTTCCGAACGGCCACATGGCTCAGCCCGCCTGTTCGATGGTGTTGTCGGACAACGCGTCGGCGATGAACGAAGAGATCGCGCGCATCGCGGGCATTGCCTCCGGGGTGAGCCGCGGTAACGCCTGGAAAACGTGCACCTGGTCGGGCCAGATCTGCAGATCACACTGCGCACCTGCCGTGCGGAGATCCTCGGCGAGGGCGATCGCGTCGGCCGCGAGCATCTCTGCGCCGCCGGCCTGGATCAGCGTCGCAGGCAACTGGCGTCCTGCCGCCACTTCCAGACGCAGCCGGGGGTGGCCGGATTCGGTTCCTGTGCAGTACAACTCGACGAGGCGCGCCGCGTCTCGGGACCGGATCGCGGGGTCTGGGCGGTGCTGTTCGCGTGACCGGGCAAGGCCGAACGTGAGGTCCACAAGCGGGGACATCAGCACCAGGCCTGCGGGATGACGCACGTCGGGTTGCAGCAGGAGATCGACGGCGAGGTGTCCGCCCGCCGAGTCTCCGGCGACCACGATCTGGTCAGGGGCGATGCCGCACCTTTCGGTGAGCCAGTCCCAGCCGTTGCGGACATCGTCTGCGGCAGTGGGAAACCGGTGCCGCGGAGCCAACCGGTAGTCGATGCTGAAGACGGGAAGTCCCGTCAGCTGGGATAGCCATGCGGTGAGCCGGCGGTGTGTGCGGGGGGAGCACAGGGCGTAGCCGCTGCCGTGGACGAAGTAGATCGCCTGGGTGGTGGTGCCGCGGGGCACGCCTGCGCCCCACACCCATTCGCCGACGACGCGGCGATCGTCGTGAGTGGTGGTGTCGACCCGGACGGCCTTGGTCCCGGCGAGTGAGGGCCCGAAGGTGTCCATGATCCCGGCGACGATCTGCCGGGAGGCCCACAACCCCCAGGCCTGATCGGGTGGGAGCACGGTGCTGATCTGTCGCAGGGTGAGGCTGCTGACGAATGCGGCGCTGCGGGAGCGCCACGATCCGCGCGGAAGTTCGCCGGTCTCTTCGTTGAGCACGTGTCGGATACAACCCCGAATGATGACATTTGTCAATGTCACTATTTGGTGGTGTCAGCGTTGACCAGGGTCCGTTCTGTTGACGCTTGTCGGTGGGTGGGTGTTTACTGGCGGCATCGAACAAAGTTTCGAAAAACGGAAGTGTCGGATGGGGCGAAAGGTGCTGCTGTGGCAACGCCAAAAAGCCTGAGTCAGTGCTCTGTCACGCGCGCTGAGCAGGTAGAACAGCTGCGCAAGCAGATTGCGTCGGTGTCCAGCAAGGTGGGTGGTAGCCGACGCGCCGTTGCCCCTGTTCCGGAGCTGTCGAGCACTCCGGATTCTTTGCTGCCGGTGCCGGAATCCCTGACTGAAGTGCTTCCCGATTCGTTGCCGCGCGGAACTGTGGCAGTCCTTTCCGGGGCTCGTTCGCTGCAGCTGAGCATGGTGGCGGCGGTGACGGCCGCCGGCGGGCACGTCGCGATCATCGGCCAACCCGACGTCGGGCTGTTGGCCGCGGCAGAAATGGGCGCCGACCTGAGCAGGATCGCGGTGATCCCGGAACCAGGGGCCGATCCGGTCGAGGTGGCCGCCGTCCTGATGGACGGAATGGACTTGGTTGTCCTCGGTCTCGGCGGCCGCACGGTGACCTCGACCAGGGCCAGGGCGGTGGTGGCTCGCGCCCGGCAGCGAGGATGCACGCTGCTCGTCACTGATGGGGACTGGCAGGGCGCTTCCGCACGGTTGGACGCCCACGTCAGCGGATACGACATCGCGGGCGGTCGCGACGGGGTTCCCACCCCTGGGTGCGGGCGGATCAGCAGGGTGCGGCTGGCCATGCGCGCCAGGGGGCGTTCCGTCGGTCGCCCGGCACGCGCCGTGGGCGGATGAGATGGCGGGCAGAGTTCTGGCGCTCTGGTGCATGGACTGGCCCGCCGTCGCCGCCGCGACGGCGGCCGAGCTGTCGCCGACCGTTCCGGTCGCGGTGACTCTGGCCAACCGGGTCATCGCGTGTTCGGCAGCGGCCAGGGCCGTGGGCGTGCGACGGGGGTTGCGGCGTCGGGAGTCGCAGGCCCGCTGCCCTGAATTGCACGTCGTCGCCGCCGATCCGGCCCGCGACGCCCGGCATTTCGAGAACGTCACGCTCGCCGTGGACGAACTCGTGCCGCGCGCCGAGGTGCTGCGACCCGGGCTGCTGGCGCTGTCGGTCCGCGGTGCCGCCCGGTACTTCGGCTCCGAGCAGGCCGCGGCTGAACGGCTGATCGACGCGGTGGCGGCGGCCGGGGCCGAATGCCAGATCGGTGTGGCCGATCAGCTGCCCACGGCGGTCTTCGCGGCCAGGGCAGGTCGGATCGTTGATGCCGGTGGGGACGCGCCCTTCCTGTCGGAGTTGTCCATCCGGCAGCTGGCCACCGAACCGAGCCTCGCCCCGGCCACCCGGGAAGATCTGGTCGACCTGTTGTGGCGCATGGGGATTCGCAAGGTAGGCCAGTTCGCTGAGCTGTCCCGCAGTGATGTGGCCTCCCGGTTCGGGGCCGACGCCGTCGCTGCGCACCAGGTGGCGCGTGGGGAGCCCACCCGCGGCCCGTCGGGGAGGGAGCCCGAAGCCGAACTCGACGCGGTGATGAACTGCGATCCGCCGGTCGACAGGGTCGATGCCGCGGCCTTCGCGGGGCGGTCGCTGGCCAGCGTGCTGCACCGAAGCCTTGAGGCGGCGGGCGTGGGATGTACCCGGTTGGCCATCCACGCCGTGACTGCCAACGGTCAAGAGCTGGAACGGGTTTGGCGGTGTGCCGAGCCGCTGACCGAGGACGCGACGGCCGACCGGGTGCGCTGGCAGCTGGATGGGTGGCTGAACCGGCGGAATGCCGGCGACCGTCCGTCTGCGCCGATCACGGTGCTGCGTCTGCGCCCGGTGGAGGTGGTGTCCGCCGAGGCGTTGCAGCTACCGCTGTGGGGTGGGGTGGGCGAAGAGGACAGGCTGCGCGCGCGGCGGGCGCTGGTGCGGGTGCAGGGCCTGCTGGGTCCCGACGCGGTCAGGGTTCCGGTGCTCAGCGGCGGCCGCGGTCCCGCCGAACGCATCACGTTCATTCCCCTGGGGGATGAGCTTGCGCCACAGTCTGATCCGAACCAGCCGTGGCCGGGACGGCTGCCGGAGCCGTCACCGACCGTTCTGCTCGACGACCCGGTCGAACTCTTCGACGCCGAAGGAGATCTGGTGCGGGTCACCAGCCGCGGGTTGTTCTCCGCCGATCCGTTCCGGCTGCACGCACCGGGGAGGTCCGGCCGGTTGTCGTGGTGGGCGGGGCCGTGGCCGGTCGACGAGAGGTGGTGGGATTCTGCGCACGCGAGGAGCGAAACAGATTCTGCGCACGCGAGGAGCGGCAGGACAGCACGAGCGCAGGTGCTGCTCGACGAGACGCACGCGCTGTTGCTGTGTTACCGGCAGAGGAGGTGGTATCTGGAAGGCGTCTACGAGTGACCGAGCTGCGCCGCGAATGCACCGACGCGTGCGATGAAACGGTCGAAGAACTCGGCGGGGTCGACCTCGACACCGATGAGCGCGTTGGGTTCCCGCCCCCAGTGCCTGCTCCAGTCGGCGATCGTCATGCCGCGCGTGAGGGTGCCGGTCAGCTCGACATCGACTGCCGCGGGACGGTACCGGACCAGTGCGGTGTCGAGCGCGACCGCGGCCGCCAGCGGATCGTGCAGATGCGCCAGATAGCCTTCGCCTTGGTCGTGATGGAACTCGAAGTAGAAGCGCATCGCGTCCTCGAGCACCCGGATCAGCGGGTTGGCAGCGGTCGACCGCGTTCCGCGTGGGTCGAGCACCGACATCGGTGACGACGGCGCTCCGGCTGCGACGGCCAGCTGGCTCAGCAGTTCTGGTGTCATCGCGGCGTGCTCGGTGAGGTTGAGCCCCAACACGATCGGCAGGTTCTCGACGTCTGCGTGGTGCCATGCCGCGAAAACCTCGGCGGCCGATTCCGGGTCGACGCTGACATTCCACTCGGCCACCGGCGTCGTATTGCCGCGGTAGTCGAATGCGCCACCCATGATGACAAGCCGCTTCAGCATGTGCGGCAGCGCAGGTTCGGAGCGCAGCGCCAGCGCCAGGTTGGTCAGCGGTCCCGTCGCGATGCCGATCAATTCACCGGAATGGGCGCGCGCGGCGCGCACCCATGCTTCGGCGGCGTCGAAGTCGGTGAGCTCCGTGGTGGGTGCGGGCAACTGCGCGTACCCGAGGCCCTGAGGCCCGTGGGTGTCCTCGGCGGTGCGCAATGGTGCCACCAGCGGCGTTTCCGAGCCTTGGGACACCGGAACGCCGGCGATCCCGCACAACTCCAACAACGCCAGGTTGTTGCGGCAGACATCGTGCACGCCAACGTTTCCCGCGGTCGAGGCGATACCGACCAGGTCGGCCTCCGGGCTGCCGAACAGATACACCAGGGCCATCGCGTCGTCGACGCCGGTGTCGACATCGAGGAAGACGGGGTGTCGCACTCCGCTCACCAGTGCACGCCGGGCACCAGCCGCACGGCGCGCTTGACCGGGCCGGGGACACGCAACGACGGCTTGGGCCGGGCGGGCGGCTCCGGCCGTCTGACGGCTACCGCTTCCGGCTCGTCGCGCGTAATGCCGCGTGCCGCAGCGGAATCCGGGTAGCCGAGATACACCTGATGCAGTACCCGCCGCGACAACCTCGGAGTGAAGTACATCCCGAGGTCGGCCAGGGTGCCGACGGGGGTGTCGATCCGCGCGGGCTTTTCGACGAGCCCGCGGACCACCATCGCGGCGGCGTGTTCGGCGGTGATCGGTGGCATCGGGTTGAGCCTACGCGACGGCGCGATCATCGGCGTCTCGACCAGCGGCATGTGGATGTTGGTGAACGTGATGTGATCCGAGAGTGTCTCGGTGCCAACGACTTCCGAGAACGCGTCCAGCGCGGCCTTGCTGGGGACGTAGGCGCTGTACTTCGGGCTGGCGGCCTGCACCCCGGCGCTGGAGACGTTGACGACATGCCCGAACTTTCGTTCCCGCCAGTGCGGCAACAGTGCCAGCACCATCCGCACCGGGCCGAAGTAGTTGACTGCCATCACCCGCTCGTAGTCGTGCAACCGGTCGGTGGAGGCGGCCACGGAACGCCGGATCGAGCGTCCCGCATTGTTGACCAGATAGTCGACGTGGCCGAAGCGGCCGAGGATGTCCTTGATCGTGTGCTCGACAGCTGCCGAATCGGTGACGTCACAGGTGAATGCGTGCGCATCACCGCCCGACCCGCGGATCTCGTCGACGAGGTCGTCGAGTGCGGTGGCGTTGCGGGCCAGCGCGAACACCGTCGCTCCGTGTGCGGCTACAGCGACCGCCGAGGCGCGGCCGATACCGCTGGACGCACCGGTGATGACCACGTGCTTGCCGACGAGCGGTCCGGCCGGATCGTTCCGCCGCGCGCGGTTCGGGTCGAGATGTTCGGCCCAGTAGCGCCACAGTTGCGGGGCGTACGACGCGAACTCCGGCACGCTGATCCCGGTGCCGCGGAGCGCCTCGTCGGTGCGCTCGGAGGTGAACGTCGGCGCCAGTTCCACCACGTCGAGGATCTCGCCGGGAATGCCCAGTTGCGTCGCGGCCATGTTGCGCAGAATTTTCGCGCGTCCTGTTACCTGCAGCAGCGGTGCGGCGGTCGCGCGGGGAAGTGACCCGACCAGCGGTGGCAGGCCGGCAGCTGGTGCGACGCCGCGGTAGATGCTGCGCAGCCCGGTGGTCTTCGGAGCCGTCAGGTGGAACGTCTGCCCGTCGCGCCCGTCGAGGTGCATCAAGGCGACGACAGCTTCAACGACATAGTCGACCGGCACGATGTTGGTGCGTCCGCTGTCGGGCAGCACCATCGGCGTGAACCGGGGAAGGGCGGCGAGTGCCGACAGGATGGGGAAGAAGTAGTAGGGCCCGTCGATCTTGTCGATCTCACCGGTGCGCGAGTCCCCGACGACGACCGCGGGTCGGTAGATCCGGTACCGGAGCCGATCGGCCGAACGCACCAGCAGCTCGGCCTCGAACTTGGTCTGGTGATACGGCGTCGGAAGGCTCTGGGCGACGTCGAAGTCGTCTTCGGTGAAGACCCCGCGGTAGGTGCCCGCGACGGCGATCGACGACATGTGGTGCAGGGTCGCGTCGAGCCGTCGGGCGAGGGCGATGACGGCCTTGGTGCCGTCGACGTTGGCGGCGCGCTGCCGGTCCTCGGCGGCGGTGATGTCGTAGATCGCCGCGCAATGCACGATGTGGTCGACCGAACCGAGCTCCGCGAGCGTCGAATCGGTGAGCCCCAGATCGGCTTCGGTGAGATCTCCGACCAGCGGCAGCGCCCGATCGTCCCAGCGCTGCGCGAGCCGCTCGAAGCGGCCGAGCGACTGTCGGCGCACCAGCACGTGCACCGCCGCGGTGTCGGGGAGGGAGAGGAGTCGGGTGACCAATCGGGCGCCGATAAACCCGGTACCGCCGGTAACGACATAGCGCATGCGAGACATGTTCACCCGCTCCTGGCCGGGTGTCAACGACGGCGGCGGCAATGTGGTTACTGTCGGCCCATGCCCATCGATCCCAATGCCATCGGCGAGACCACACCGGCGCAGACGTTCAGCTGGGGCGACCGCGACACGTTGCTGTACGCGCTCGGCGTCGGCGCAGGCACCGACGATCTCGCGTTCACCACCGAGAACAGTCACGAGGTTGCCCAGCAGGTCCTGCCGACCTACGCCGTCATCGCGTGCTCGCCGTTCGCCGCGGCGACGAAGATCGGATCGTTCGACTTCAGCCGGCTGCTGCACGGGTCGCAGAGCATCCGGGTCTTCTCCCCGCTACCGCCCGCAGGCAAGCTCAGCGTGGTCTGCGAGGTCGCCGACATCCAGGACAAAGGTGAAGGCAAGAACGCCGTCGTCATGCTCAGGGCGACCGGCAGCGATCCCGATTCCGGGGAAGCCGTCGCCGAGTCGCTGACCACCCTCGTCATCCGCGGGGAGGGCGGATTCGGCGGTCAGCCCGGCCAGCGCCCACCGGCGCCGGAGATTCCCGACCGCGAACCCGACGCCCGCGTCCCGCTGCCCACCCGGGAAGACCAGGCGCTGATCTACCGACTGTCCGGTGACCGCAACCCGCTGCACAGCGATCCGTGGTTTGCTCAGCTCGCCGGTTTCCCGAAGCCGATCCTGCATGGGTTGTGCACGTACGGCGTCGCCGGGCGGGCACTGGTCGCCGAACTCGGCGGCGGGGACGCCTCCAAGGTCACCGCGATCGCGGCGCGTTTCACGTCTCCCGTATTCCCCGGAGATGTGCTGACGACCTCGATATGGCGCCTAGAATCGGGCCGGGCGGTTTTCCGCACCGAGGCGTCCGACACCGACGGATCCAATCCCCGCCTGGTCCTGGAAGACGGCGAGGTCGAATACGCCGCACAATAGGGTCGCCCAGCAAATATCGAAGCTGGGCAATTATTTGCTGTACTGGTAGCCTTCGCGATGCGCGGCGGTTGTGATCTGGACCTAGGACGCTTGCGACAGGGGTGGGCGGATGTTTGATGGTTTGCGGAGTACGTCCGCTGCCGCGATCGGTCCTGCTCTGTGGAAGTTCGATCAGTACTACTGGTTCACCGCTGTGCTCGCCGCGCGCGGGTATCAGACAGCAGCATGTCGCCTGGTAGCGCTGTGTATTGCGGCCCTGGGACTATTGCCGGTCGGCCTGTTGGCCAGCGCGTTCGGTCCGCAATCGGTCGGCGCCCGGATCGTCGCAGCGGTTGTCGCCGTCGGTTCGCTGGCACTGGCTGCATTATGGTTGCGGGATCACTGGCCGACGCGGGTGCAGTCGCTGTTCTGCGTCGCCGCCGTATCTGTCGGTGTGTGTATCTCTTCCCTGATCGTCGGCAACCCGGTCATCGGGTTTCTCGGCACCGCGACCTATGTGGTGCTCACGGTGTTCGTCGTGTATTTCCACGCCACTCGCTTGCTCACGCTGACGTGGACCATCGCCGCGGTCGCGCTCGGCGTGCTCTTCGTCCGGTTGATGGCAACCGATCTCGCGGTGGCGATCTGCGCGCTGGTGACCGTGGTGCTCCTCAACGTCTTCGTCGCGATCTCCTGCCGCGCGGTGATCAAACTGCTCAAGCCGGACGCCCACCACGGCGACATCGAGCAGCTCACCGGCCTGCTGCACCGTGACGCCTTCTACAACTCCGTCGCCACGCTGCTGGCGTCCCGCAGTCGCAGCGCGGATCAGTATCTCGTCGTCCTCGCTGTCAACATCGACAGCTTCTCGTTGCTGCTCGGGCTCTCCGGTTCGGGGGGTGGCAATCGGGCCAGGGTCACGGTCGGGCAGGCGCTGCGTGAGACCGTGCGGCATAACGCGATCGTCGCTCATGTCGCCGACGACGACTTCCTGATCGCCGACACCTTCACCACTGCTGACGCGTCGCCACTGGTCGAGCGCATCCGTGGGTCGATCGCCGCGACTCCGCAGCGGTTGACGGCCAGCATCGGCGTGGTGGTCACCCCGCTGCCGCCACTTGCGGCGGAACCGCCCGACGAGGTTCTCGACAAGTTGATCGCGATCGCCAAGCAGGCCATCGAGCAGGCCAGGATGACCGGCGGTAACCAGGTCCGCTACGTTCTGCGGCCCAACCTCGAAGACGGCCCCGGCGGGGACGGCGGCGCCGACGACGATTGGCCGGGAGCCGGCAAGACCGCCTGATTTTCGAACAATTGTTCGATAGACTGCCCGGGTGGGTTGGCATACCGGTCCGCCGAGCTGGGGCGAAATGCGGCGCGTGCTGGAAGGCAAGCCGCGCCGTGCCGGCTGGCCCATCGACGCCCAGGTCGGTGACGGCGGGGACAGCCCGGCGTGGTCGCGCAAGCGGGGGCAGTACGAGGCCCCGCATGCTCACGGCCGGGCGGCCGGCGGTACGCCCTATGCCGAGTTGCACGCCCACTCGGCCTACAGCTTCCTCGACGGCGCCAGCACGCCGGAAGAGCTCGTCGAGGAGGCGGCCCGGCTGAATCTGCGGGCCATCGCACTGACCGATCACGACGGGCTCTACGGTGTCGTGCGGTTCGCCGAGGCGGCCAGGGAGCTCGACATGGCCACGGTGTTCGGCGCCGAACTGTCGCTGGGGGGCGGAACCCGCACCGACGTTCCGGACCCGCCAGGGCCGCATCTGCTGGTGCTCGCACGGGGGCCGGAGGGCTACCGGCGGTTGTCGCGGCAGCTGGCCGCCGCGCATCTGGCAGGCGGGGAGAAGGGACTGCTGCGCTACGACTACGACGCACTCACCGAGGCGGCAGGCGGGCACTGGCAGGTACTGACCGGCTGCCGCAAAGGCCATGTCCGTCAGGCGCTCTCGGCGGGTGGGCCGGAGGCTGCCGAGGCGGCGCTCGCCGATCTGGTCGACCGGTTCGGCCGGGACCGGGTCACCGTCGAGCTCACCCACCATGGGCATCCTCTCGACAGTGAACGCAACGCCGCGCTTGCCGCTCTCGCGCCGCGGTTCGGTCTCGGCGTCGTCGCCACCACCGCCGCGCATTTTGCCGCCCCCGCGCGGGGCCGCCTGGCCATGGCGATGGGGGCCATCCGGGCCAGGAATTCCGTCGACGAGGCCGCGGGTTACCTTGCGCCGCTGGGTGGTTCACATCTGCGCTCGGGAGAGGAGATGGCGCGGGTGTTCGCCCACAGTCCCGAGGTGGTGACGGCTGCCGCAGATCTGGGGGAGCAGTGCGCCTTCGGGCTGGCTCTGATCGCGCCGCAGTTGCCGCCGTTCAAGGTGCCCGCCGGGCATACCGAGGACAGCTGGCTGCGGCAGTTGGTGATGGAGGGGGCTCGGGAGCGCTACGGGCCACCCGAACGGGCATCGCGCGCCTACGCCCAGATCGAGCACGAGCTCAGGGTCATCGAGGAGCTGAACTTTCCCGGCTACTTCCTGGTGGTGCACGACATCACCCGGTTCTGCCGGGAGAACGACATCCTGTCGCAGGGCAGAGGGTCGGCGGCCAACTCGGCGGTCTGTTACGCGCTCAAGGTCACCAACGTCGACCCGATCGCCAACGAGCTGTTGTTCGAACGCTTCCTGTCGCCGGCCCGCGACGGTCCACCCGACATAGACATCGACATCGAATCCGACTTGCGCGAGAACGCGATTCAATATGTCTACAAGACGTACGGGCGTGAGTACGCCGCACAGGTGGCCAACGTGATCACCTACCGCGGCCGCAGCGCGGTTCGCGACATGGCCCGCGCGCTGGGGTTCTCGCAGGGGCAGCAGGACGCTTGGAGCAAGCAGATCAGTCAGTGGGGCAACCTCGCCGACGCCACCCACACCGAGGACATCCCCGAGCCGGTGATCGATCTGGCCAAGCAGATCGCCAACCTGCCCCGGCACATGGGGATCCACTCCGGGGGCATGGTGATCTGCGACCGGCCGATCGCCGACGTGTGTCCTGTCGAATGGGCGCGAATGGAGAACCGCAGCGTGCTGCAGTGGGACAAAGACGACTGCGCGGCAATCGGTTTGGTGAAGTTCGACATGCTGGGCCTCGGCATGCTCTCGGCGCTGCACTACTGCATCGACCTGGTGGCCGAACACAAGGATCTTGAGGTCGACCTGTCGAAGCTGGACCTGTCCGAACCTGCCGTGTACGAGATGTTGCAGCGCGCGGATTCCGTCGGCGTGTTCCAGGTGGAGTCACGGGCGCAGATGGCCACCCTGCCTCGGCTCAAACCGCGAGTCTTCTACGACCTGGTGGTCGAGGTCGCGCTGATCCGCCCCGGCCCGATCCAGGGTGGGTCCGTGCATCCCTACATCAAGCGACGCAACGGCCAGGAGGAGGTCACCTACGACCACCCCTCGATGGAGTCGTCGCTGCGAAAGACGTTGGGAGTTCCGCTGTTCCAGGAACAGTTGATGCAACTGGCCGTCGACTGTGCCGGCTTTTCCGCCGCTGAGGCCGATCAGCTTCGTCGTGCGATGGGGTCGAAACGCTCGACGGAGAAGATGCGCAGACTGCGGCAGCGGTTCTTCGACGGGATGGCCGAACTGCACGGCGTCACCGGCGGAGTGGCCGAACGGATCTACGAGAAGTTGGAGGCATTCGCCAATTTCGGTTTCCCGGAGAGCCATTCGCTGAGCTTCGCATCGCTGGTGTTCTACTCGTCATGGTTCAAACTGCACCATCCCGCGGCGTTCTGCGCGGCGCTGCTCCGTGCCCAGCCGATGGGTTTCTACTCGCCGCAGACGCTGGTCGCCGATGCCCGAAGGCACGGTGTCGTCGTCCACGGCCCCGACGTGAACGCCAGCCTCCCGCATGCGACGTTGGAAAACCGGGGGTTGGACGTTCGGCTCGGCCTTGGCAGCGTCCGGCACATCGGCACCGAGCTGGCCGAGCAACTGGTCGAGGAGCGAAAAGCTCACGGCCCCTTCGGATCTCTCACCGATCTGACCAGGCGGGTGCAGCTGTCGGTGCCACAGACCGAGGCACTCGCCACCGCGGGGGCGCTGGGATGCTTCGGGATCTCGCGACGGGAAGGTCTGTGGGCCGCGGGCGCCGCCGCCACGGAACGGCCCGACCGGCTACCCGGCGTCGGGTCGGCATCACACGTTCCGTCGCTGCCCGGGATGACGGAACTGGAGCTGACCGCCGCCGATGTGTGGGCCACCGGCGTGTCACCGGACCGCTATCCGACGGAGTTTCTCCGCGACGATCTGGACGCAATAGGGGTGGTGCCCGCCGATCGGCTGCTGTCGGTGCGCGACGGCACCCGGGTGCTGGTGGCGGGAGCGGTGACGCACCGGCAGCGGCCGGCCACCGCGCAGGGGGTGACGTTCATGAACCTCGAGGACGAGACGGGCATGGTCAATGTGCTGTGTTCCCGCGGGGTTTGGGCCCGGCACCGCAAGTTGGCGCAGACCGCGTCGGCGCTGGTGGTCCGCGGCATCGTGCAGAACGCGACCGGGGCCGTCACCGTCGTCGCCGACCGGATGAGCCCGATCAACATGCGGGTCGCGTCGAAATCCCGCGACTTCCGGTGAGCCTCAGCCGATGAGGACCAGCACCGCCATCTCGTTCTCGGCCGCCGAACGATAGAACTCGCGCAGCTGGTCGAACGCCTCGCGCACGGTGCCGAGCCAGCCGGGATCGGAGGAGAAGCCGCCAGGCTCCACCCCTTCGTCGTCCATCTCCTCCGCGTCGAAATGCTCGGCGATCAGCGCCCGGTCGAAATCCATCAGCGCGCGTTCGATCTCCGCCGTCCACTGCACGTCGTTGACCGTGGGCGAGTCGAACGCGACTTCCTCGTGTCCGAGTACCGCCGCGACCAGAGGGTCGTCGAAATCCTCGCGGTCACCGTCGGGCCCCGCCAGTACGTACACCAGCGGGCCGTACGCGTTGGTCAGATCCAGCCGCAGACCTTCATCCCGGTCGCTGAGCGCCAGCGCCCCGAGCGCCGGTCCCGGCTCCCGCGCGCTGACCGCACTGGCCAGCGAATCGGCGGTCACGGCGCGGTATGTCGCGAAGTCCCCCATGGTCGAAGGCTACGCCGACGCCGGGTCATGCCGGTTGCGTCGGCGTCGTCCATACCTTGTCGATCGCGATCCGCAGGCGGAGGTCGTAGTTGCCCATCATGTCGGTCATCCCGATCTGCTCCGCGTAGGCGGAGTACTTCGCCCAGTACGCGGCGTCCTCACGCGGATCGGCGCCCTCGGCGTCGACTGTCGCGACACCACCGACGGCGATGATTCCCGACCCGTGCCCGTCGGAGTCCAGGTTCAGGCTGACCCGCTGATGGTTGCGGACACGAGACGAGGGACGGGCTGCCCCGACGTGGCCACCGTGGTGAGCCAGCCGAAGGCGTCGGACGTCAGTCGCTGGGTGACCTCGTCGGAAAAATTCACCGCCATGCACCGAATGTAGTCTCGGCGAGATGACGCTCAACCTGTCTGCCGATGAAGTTCTGACGACGACCCGTTCGGTGCGCAAGCGCCTCGATTTCGACAAGCCGGTTCCACGCGAGGTGCTCATGGAATGTCTCGACATCGCCCTCCAGGCACCCACCGGATCGAACGCGCAGGGCTGGCAGTTCATGTTCGTCGACGATCCCGAGAAGAAGAAGGCAATCGCCGACATCTACCGGACCGCGGCCACGCCGTATCTCGACGCGGAGAAGCCCACGTACGGCGACATCCGCGACGAGCGGACCCCACTCGTTGTCGACTCCGCCAAGTACCTCAACGATCGTCTGCACGAGGTGCCGGTGATGTTGATCCCGTGCCTGGAGGGTCGGCCCGACGGCGCGCCCGCCGGGATGAGCGCGGGGTTCTGGGGTTCCCTGCTGCCCGCAGCGTGGAGCTTCATGCTGGCGCTGCGTTCGCGTGGCCTCGGGTCGGCATGGACCACGTTGCATCTGATGGGCGACGGCGAGAAGCAGGCTGCCGAAGTGTTGGGCATCCCGTTCGAGAAGTACTCGCAGGGCGGGCTGTTCCCGATCGCCTACACCAAGGGCACCGACTTCAAGAAGGCCAAGCGGCTGCCCGCCGAGCAGTTGACGCACTGGAACAGTTGGTAATGCTCTTCGCGCAAGCGCTCATCGGAAGGTAGTCACACAGCTCCTGGAAATCCGTGCTGACGCCACGCCTCGTAGACCGCGACCGCTGCGGCGTTGGACAGGTTCAGTGAGCGCCTGCCGCTGAGCATCGGGATGCGCAGCTGCGACGTGATGTGCGGGTCGGCCAGCGTTTCCTGGTCGAGGCCGGTGGGTTCCGGGCCGAACATCAGGACGTCACCGGGCTGATAGGCGACGTCGGCGAACGGCTTGGTGGCGTGCGCGGTGAACGCGAACACACGAGCAGGCATCAGTGCCGACCACGCCGTATCCAGATCGGGATGCACGGTGACGGACGCGAGGTCGTGATAGTCGAGTCCGGCGCGGCGCAGCTTCGGTTCGGACAGGTCGAAGCCGAGCGGTTCGACCAGATGTAGTTCGCACCCGGTGCCGGCCACCATCCGGATCGCGTTGCCGGTGTTGGGTGCGATGCGCGGCGAGTAGAACAGCACCCTGAACACGACCCGCCACCTTTCCTGTGTGCTCGACGGCCACGAAATCCCCGGCCGATCGCGAAATTTACGTCCATTGCTCCACGGCCACGCGGCCGGGGCGGCACGCCACCGGTTGTGTTTGCAATTTCCGCGGATTTGCTGAGCGAATTGTTTCGGATCGTAGGGATTGGACCACCGCTAAGCAGGGTAAATACGCCTTGTCGAGTGGAGGTATTCATGACGGGCGACAATTCACCACATTTAGCCACTTTGGCCGATGTGTCGCTGATCGGTGATTCGCCGATGATGCGGGTGATGAAGAACGAAGTGGTCAGCCGTGAGACCCACGACCGGTTGGCTTCGATCTGTCGCTACGAAGAAGGGCTGGACTGACCCGCAGTCAGTCCAGGCAGGTTTCGTAGCTGGCGATGGAGACCAGGCCCGCGAGGGTGTCGAGGTCGACCACCTCGCTGCTCATTGCCCGCATCATGGGTGAGTCGCCGATTTCCGAGGCATCTGCCAACAGGGCAACCTCGACGCCGTTCCGGACCATAGTGCACCTCCGTTGTGCTGGTTCCTTACTCCCAAGCTACGCGCGTCCTGATCAAATTCTTCGCGGCCATCAGCGCGTGTCCGACTCGGACCGATAACGATCTTCTACCGGTTCACCGGGGCAATTCCGTCGCTGTCGGCGGCGCTCGACCACGCCTTTGCTGGCAAGCAACGCCCCGCACCGGTGGGCGTGTTTGCGGGGTGGCGCTGGGCGTTGCCAGCTGTGGAAAGGGCACGTATGGGCTGGCATACTCGTGCAATCGCCAGGCTCGCCCAGTTCACGTCCCCCGTGCATGAGGGCGCCATCCGCAGGAAGCCTTATGAACGACGCTCGATCCGTGATCTGCGCGCGCCCGCTCGCCGGCGCGGGTAATCGATGAAGCCCGACAAACGGCCGTCCCGGTTGGCGCTGTCCAACTGGCCGGTGCGGGCGAAAGTACTGGCCATCGTTCTCGTCCCGCTCGTGCTCGCGTGCGTGTTCGGCGGGCTGAGGGTGTCGACGAGCGCGACCGCGGCGATGGACCTTCGGGAGTCCGCCGACCGTGGCGCGATGGTGCCTGCCGTCGTCGACTACATGGCCGCCCTCGAACGTGCGATGGTGACGGCCACCGAAGGCGCGGACACCTCCGCGGCCCTGGCGGAGTTCGACTCCAGCAAGACCGAGCTGCACCATCTGCTGGAGGCGACCGACGTCGACGACAGCGTCCGGCTCGCGACGAACACCCTGATGGACTACGGGCAGGACCTGCTCGACAAGATCGCTGCCAATACGGTCGATCTGCGCGCCCGGGTAATGACCTACGCGCCGCTGCTGATCACCGCAGAGACGGCCATCACCGGGCTCGTCGGCCCAGACGATGCGACGGTGCGTGCCGAGGGGGACGTGCTGGCGCGCGCTGTCGGTGCCCGTGGGCAGATGGCCATGCAGCGCATGCTCGTCACCCGAGGCGGGGAGCTTCCCGAGCCCGAGCTGCGCTCGGCGATCGTGACGATCGCAGGTACCGAACCCGCCACGGTTGCCGCGATGGGCACCTTCCTCGGCGGCACCACCGACCAGGCGGCGGCGCTGCGCTCCGAGATGGTCAAGCGGCTGTCTGTTATCTCAGATCCCGGGGCGGTGCTGGTCGGCAACCCTGATCTGCTGGCCTCCCAGCAGATCACCGGCGACATCGCCGACGGCGTCATCGCCCAAACCTCCGATGCGATACCGGCCACCGTCGGCGGTCAGGCCGATGCGGCGCGTACCGCCGCGATCAGGGATGCCGCCCTCGTCGGCGCCGCGATCCTCATCGCGCTGATCCTGGTCACCCTCGTCGCCCGCTCGCTCGTGCTTCCGCTGCGGACACTGCGCGACAGCGCGTTGAAGGTCGCACACGAAGACCTCGCCCGCGAGGTCGAGCACGTGCGCAGCGACGGCAAGGAATTTCCGGTGCAGCCCATCCCGGTGCGCACCTCCGAAGAGGTGGGCCAGGTCGCGCATGCTGTCGACGAGCTGCACCAGCAGGCGATCATGCTGGCCGGGGAGCAGGCGCGTCTTCAGCTTCAGGTCACCGACATGTTCGAGACGCTGTCGCGGCGCAACCGCTCGCTCGTCGATCAACAGCTCTCGCTCATCGATCAGCTCGAGCGCGACGAAGAGGACCCGGCCCGGCTGGAGAGCCTGTTCCGGTTGGACCACCTGGCGGCCCGCATGCGACGCAACGGCTCCAACCTGATGGTGTTGGCGGGTGCGCCGATGTCACGTGAGCAGGCCGAATCGGTGCCCACTGCGGCTCTGGTCAACGCCGCCGCCTCCGAAGTGGAGGAGTACACCCGGGTCGTCACCGCCGGTCTGCCCGACAGCGAGATCGACGGCGTCGTCGCGGGCGACCTCGTGCACCTGCTCGCCGAACTTCTCGACAACGCATTGCGTTACTCGCCGCCGACCACGCGGGTGACGGTCTCGGCGGTACACACCGGCAACAACGGCCTGGTCATCGAGGTCAGCGACACGGGTCTCGGCATGACGGAATCCGACCTGCGGGTTGCGAACACCCGGCTGGAATCCGGCGGCGAGGTGAACCCGTACACGGCCCGCCACATGGGCCTGTTCGTCGTGGGCCGGCTCGCCGCACAGCACGGCCTCGTCGTGCGGCTGCGTAGCACCGTCGCCGGCCAAGCGGATTCCGGAACCACGGCCGGGGTCTACATCCCGAGCCGTCTGCTGATCCACGCCCGCGCCGAGGTACGCAACGGCAGCGCCCGGCGGGTGCCCGCCGACGCCCATGCCGGTCTGGTGACCGCTCTGGCTCTCGAGGGCGCGCGCTGGCCGGCGGCCGCACCCACCGTGGTCCCTGACCCTGCGCCCGCTGCCGAACCCGTTGCACCCGTCGCCCAGCCTGCCGCGGAGCTGCTGCCCCAGCGGCGCCCCGGCGCCAGCGGTATCACCGAGACTCCGGCCGCACCTGCTCCGCCGCGGCCGGAACCTCCGGCGCACGAGCCGCCCGTGCGCACCGATGTGTCGTCGTTCTTTTCCGCGCGGCCCCAGCCGCAGGTCGAGCCCCAGCCGCAGGTCGAGCCCCAGCCCGCCCCTCCCCGCGCCGGGCACGCCACGATCGACGATGACGACGACGCGATCTATCAGAAGATGCTGTCCGAGTGGCTCGTCGACCCGCACGAGCTGTCGCAGAGCTCCGACCTCAACTGGAAGTCGGTGTGGGACAACGGCTGGTCGGCGGCCGAGGCCGCGGAAGCCACCCCGGTGCGCGATCACACCGTCGACGGGCTTCCGGTCCGGCAGCCGGGCGCGCGACTGGTCCCCGGCCACGCGGAAGAACGGCCGGTACCATCGGCCGACGAGCCCGAGAACGGGCACGCGTTGCCCGTCCGCGACCCGGACGCGGTGCGTGCCAGCATCGGGGGCCACTTCGGCGGCGTGCATGCCGGCCGCCGTCGAGCCCAGGAAACGGGAGGGACCGACTTCCAGTGAGTGCGCCGACGGAACCCGGATCTTCGCTGGACTGGCTGGTCGCCAAGTTCGCCCGCGAAGTGGCCGGGGTGTCGCACGCGATCCTGGTGTCGGCGGACGGGCTGCTGGTCGCGGCGAGCGAACACCTGCCGGGGGAGCGTGCCGACCAGCTCGCCGCCGTGGCGTCAGGGCTGGCGAGCCTGTCGGTCGGGGCCGCCCAACTGTTCGACGGCGGGCACGTCCTGCAGTCGGTCGTCGAGATGGAGAACGGCTATCTGCTGCTGATGCGGGTGGGCGACGGCTCCAATCTCGCCACGCTTGCCACCCGCAACTGCGACATCGGTCAGATCGGCTATGAGATGGCGATCCTCGTCGAACGTGTCGGCACGGTCGTGCAGTCGCAGCGCCGCTCCCCGCATCACTCGTGAGCGACAAGCCCAACCTGGTACGTCCGTACACGCTGACGGCAGGTCGCACCGATGCCGCGGTGCCGCTTCCGCTGGAGGCGCCCGTCGGTATCGTGACCCCGGCCCTGCAGTCCGGCTGGCCGGGCAACGACGTCCGCAGTCAGATCCTCGCGTTGTGCGCAGACCGGCCGTCGGTCGCCGAGATTGCCGCGCATCTCTCGTTGCCGCTCGGCGTGGCGCGGGTACTCGTCGGGGATCTGGTGATGCAGGGTTATGTGCGGGTTCACGCCACCTTGGGCGAGGCCGCGACGGCCGACGAACGACGAGAACTGATCGGAAGGACACTGCGTGGCCTCAGGGCACTCTGATCGCGTCCGCGGCCGAGCGGCGTCGACGAAGATCGTCGTCTCCGGCGGCTTCGGCGCGGGCAAGACGACGTTCGTTGGCGCGGTGTCGGAGATCGTGCCGTTGCGCACCGAGGCGCTGGTGACCAACGCGTCGACGGGGTTCGACGGTCTGGCCGCCACCCCCGAGAAGTCGACGACGACCGTCGCGATGGACTTCGGGCGCATCAGCCTCGGCGACGACCTGGTGCTCTACCTGTTCGGCACGCCCGGGCAGCGCCGGTTCTGGTTCATGTGGGACGACCTGGTGCGTGGCGCGATCGGCGCCATCATCCTGGTCGACGTCCGCAGGCTTGAGGACAGCTTTGCCGCCGTCGATTTCTTCGAGGCACGCAAGCTGCCGTTTCTGGTTGCCGTCAACGAGTTCGACGGTGCTCCACGCCATCCGCTGCACGCGGTCCGCGAGGCGCTCGCGCTGTCCGAGCACATCCCGGTGATCTCCGTGGATGCGCGCAGCCGCGAATCGGCGAAGGCCGCGCTGATCGCCGTGTCGGAGTATGCGTTGAGCCGGCTGGCGCCGACCGGCTGAACGGATGGACCCTACCGAAGCCGACCGCGAGTTCGAGGGGCAGAGCTTTCGCGACGAGGATCTCAGCCGGCTGCGCACCGAGCGGGTGGTCTTCACCGAATGCGATTTCACGGGTGCCGACCTGTCGGATTCCGAGCACACCGGATCCGCCTTCCGCAACTGCACCTTTCGCCGTACATCGTTGTGGCACAGCACGTTTCGCCATTGCAGCTTCTTGGGTTCGAATTTCACGGAGTGCCGGATGCGGCCGCTGACACTAATCGAAGTGGATTTCACGCTCGCTGTGCTCGCCGGCGCCGACCTGCGCAAGGCGGACCTGTCGGACTGCCGCCTGCGTGAGACCAGCCTGGTGGGCACTGACCTGCGCGAGGCGACGCTCGCGCGTTCTGACCTGACCGGGGCCCGCGTGCAGGACGCCCGGCTGGAATCCGCGGACCTGCGCGGCGCCCGGGTCGACCCCACGTTCTGGACCACCGCCAAACTCCGTGGCGCCAAGGTCGACATCGACCAGGCGATCGCGTTCGCCGCCGCACACGGTCTCGATATCGGCGGCTGAACTGCTCCTGTTCTCGCCCGACGACTGGCTGTTGGGCTAGTTCTTGCAGATCGCTCGTGCCACCAGCGTGGCGATCGTGCGGCAGTAGTCCTCACCGATGGCGTCGTTCGAATACAACGCGAAGGTGTGCAAGGGCGAGGTGAGCAACTGCAGGGCGACGACGGGTTTGACGTCGTCCCGCAATTCGCCGCGCTCGGCGGCTCGCCTGAACATCCCCTCGACCATCTCGCGCCGGATCGTCCAGAAATGGTTACGCGTGGTCGGGTCGACGGCCTCGGATTTACTGTCGATGACCATCATGCGAGAGATCCGGCGGCCCACCGGCTCGTTGAGGTAGGCGGCCAGAGCCAGCGCGAGTCCGGTGAGGTCGCCGTGCAACGTGCCAGTGTCGGGCAGGTCCATCGCTGCCTCGCTGTAGCTCAGCAGAGCCTCGGCGATCAGCTCGTGTTCGTTGCGCCACGTCTGACGTAGATACTCGGGGCTCAGACGGGCACGATGCGCCACCCCTTCGATGCGGAAGCGATCGACGCCCCACTGCTGCACTTCCGCCAACGCCGCCTCGATCGCGGCGGTGCGTTGCGTCATGTCGTGGTCCGACAACTCGACAACCCCCTGTCCCGGCGACGAGCGTACGGAAACCGGACGCATCTGCTGTGCCTTTCAACCAAATGCGGGGCACAGCAGATTCACAGCGTCGTACTAGGGTGGTCTGAGTGCGACTTCATTGGGCGACAAGTGTGTTGGTTTCGTCGGCGGTGTTGATCGCCGGCTGTGGCGGCGACCGGCAGGTGCCGGGCCACCCGGTCGCCGCGGCCGAGACCGGTACCGCCCAATCCGGCGATCCCGCAGCCGACATCGAAGCCATCGAGGCCACCTTCGAGCAGTACCGCAGCGAGCTGTTGGCCCAGAACGGCGCCGCCGTACCGGCATTGGTGAGCCCGTCGACGATCGAGCACTACGACTACGTGGTGGACCTCGCGCAGACGGCCGGCCCCGCCGAGATCGCCGGCACCGGCGTCATGGACCGCGTCATGATCGCCCGGTTGCGTGTCGAGACTCCGCCGGACTTCGCGTCGATGGACGGCGCCGGGCTACTCGCCTACGGCGTCGACGAGGGCATGATCGACGCGTCGTCGGTCGACGGCAACAGCCTCGGTGAGATCCGCGTCGAGGGCGACCGCGGGTACGCCGAGATGCTGTTGGACGCCGCGCCGAGCGGGGTCGAATGGGAGTTCGCCCGCGTCGGTTCGGAGTGGACCTTCGACCTGGCGGCCGGCTTTCCGTTGGTCAACGAGACGCTGTCGCAGATCGCCGCGGAAGCGGGCATGACCGACGACGAGTTCGTCTTCGACGCGGTCAGCATGGTGACCGGTCAGGAAGTCGACGCGTCGGTCTTCGATAGACCCTAGCCTGCGGAATTTGATGGCGCGACTCCTCGCACCTCGTACCTCGGCGCTTCGTCGTCACGCGGCTTTCAGCCGGATCCGCCACCTGACGAACGCCAGGTAGGCGACGCTGATCGCCGCCAGCATCCCGATGTCGAACAGCCACGCGCCCGAGGTGTGTTCCCAGTGCCGGTCCTGCGGGGTCAGCGGACCGGGCACCAATCGGATCAGGTCGACGGTCGACGCCGATGCGGCGAATCCCCACCGAGCCGGCGTGAGCCAGGACATCTGGTCAAGGACGATGCGATCGGTCACCGGGATCATGCCGCCGGAGAACACCAGCTGCGACATGATCGCGACGACCAGCAGCGGCATGATCTGCTCGGCGGATTTGGCGAGCGCCGACAGGGCAAGCCCGACCATCGCCGCGGCCACACACGTCACCGCGATGTCGGTGAACAACTCGATGCTGCGGTTGCCGATGACGGCGCCGCTCTCGACTGCCCCTGGGCCCCAGCCCTTTCCGAGAATGGCGATCGACGTGACGATCGCGGACTGCACGATCGCGAACGCGGTGAACACCATCACCTTAGCGAGCAGGTAGGCCGAGGTGGACAGGCCAACGGCCTGTTCGCGCCGGAAGATGGCGCGTTCGTTGATCAGCGCGCGGATCGTCAGCGCGGTGCCCATGAAGATGGCGCCGACGTTGAGCATGACCAGGATCTGGCCCGGCTCGTTGGGCGCCTCGCCGCCTTCCAGCGCGGTTTTGGGCACACCGAAGCCGACGTCGCCGGGCACCGACAGGGACAGGATGCCCATGATGAACGGCAGCAGCATGAGGAAGGTGAAGTAGCCGCGGTCGGAGATCACCAAGCGGATTTGGCGTCGCGCGATCGTGGACAGCTGCCGTCGCAAGCTCGTGCGCGTCGGGCTGCCGAGCTCGGATGGCGTCAGCGCGGGCGGCTGCGGCGGTGGTGGCCCGTTCTGCTGAAGGTAGCGCTGCGCGGCGGCGTCGGGGTCGCCCGCGACGGAGCTGAAGATGTCGGCCCAGTTCGTGGTGCCCATCGACGGGCCGATCTGGCTCGGCGAACCGTAGAAGGCGGTCTTGCCACCGGGGGCGAGCAGCAGCACCTGGTCGCAGACGTCGAGGTAGGTCAGCGAGTGGGTGACGACGAGGACGACGCGGCCGGCGTCGGCCAGCTGCCGCAGCATCGTCATGACCTGGCGGTCCAGCGCCGGATCGAGCCCGGAGGTGGGTTCGTCGAGGATCAGCAGCGACGGGCCGGTCAGCAGCTCGAGCGCGACCGACGCGCGTTTGCGCTGGCCGCCGGAGAGCTTGTCGACGCGGGTGTCGAGATGCTTGGTCATCTCGAGCTCTTCGAGCACCTCGTTGACGACCTGCTCGCGGTCGGCCTTCGTCGTGTCCGGCGGCAGCCGCAGCTCGGCGGCGTACATCAGGGCCTGGCGCACCGTCAGCTCGCCGTGCACGACGTCGTCCTGCGGAACCATGCCGATTCGGGAGCGCAGCGAGGCGTACTCGGCGTGGACGTCGTGGCCTTCGAACGACACCTGCCCGGACGTCGGGTGGGTGTAGCCCGCGACGAGTCTCGCGAAGGTCGACTTGCCTGCGCCGGACGGTCCGATGACCGCGGTGAGCGTGCCGGGCCGTGCCGCGATGGAGATGTTGTCGAGCAGCGTCTTGTTGTTCTCGATCGTCCAGGTCACGCCGTGGACTTCGAGGCCGCCGGTGGCGGTGGCGGCGGCGGTCTCGGTACGACGTGCCAGTGTTCCGTCGCGGAACAGCAGGTCGACGTTGCCGATGGTGACGGTGTCGCCCTCGTTGAGGTGCGCGGCGTCGACGCGGGATCCGTTGACGAACGTGCCGTTGATGCTGCGGTTGTCGCGGATCTCGGTGCCGCTGGGCGTCTGCACCAGGGTGGCGTGGTGACGGCCGGCCAGCACGTCCGGGATGACGATGTCGTTGTCGCTGGCGCGACCGATCGTGATCGACCCGGGTGGTGCCTTCGGGGGACTGCCGGGCCGCAGGATCTTCAGCATGCTCGTGGCGAGGTTGCCGTCGCCACTGCTGGACCGGGGTGCGGCCGCGGGTCCCATCACCGTGACGGGGTCCATCGCCGGCGCGGAGATGGGCTGGTGGACCGGGGCGCTGTGCGATTGCGCGACGGGGTGGGGCTGGCTCGGTGGGGGCGGGGGCGGCGTGCGATGCGGCTGGCTCGGCGGATACAGGCCGCCCTGCGTGGGCGGACGCTGCACCGGCGGGCGGCCGGTGGGGGGTTGGTGCTGCGACGGCCAGGTCGCGCTCGGGCGGCCCGGGGACTGCACGGGTACGGCCTGCGTGGGCGGCGGTGTGCCCGCGGAGCCCTGGTGGCGGCCGACCTCGAATGTCAGCAACGGCCCGTCGGGGTTGCCGACGTGGATCTGGCCGCCGTCGGCGATGTCGGCGGCGGGCACCCGGCGGCCGCCGACGAACATGCCGTTGAGGCTGCCGTTGTCGATCGCGATCCATCGGCCCTGGTCGAATCGCAGGACGAGGTGGGCGCGCGAGATCAGCGGGTGGGCGATCCGGACGTCGGCGCGCAGGTCCCTGCCGACGACAACGTCGTTGCCTGCCGCGAAGGTGCGTGTCGATCCGTCGTAACGAACGGTCAGCGTGGGGGATGCGGGTCGACTCACGGAGCCGCTCCGGCGGCGACATTAAACATCGTGACCAACTGTATCGGTAGCCGCCTATGCGGGGATGTGCCACCTAGCGGTGTCGGTGATCTGTTGCAGCGCCGTAATCTGCCCGTTTCTCACGGTGATGATGTGGGCAAACGCCGCGTCGACTCGTTCGGTTCCAGCGCGTGCCGATCCGCGGTAGGCGCCGAGGACGACGACCTGTTCGCGATTCTCGGTGGCCAGGAACTGCGCCGGCACCGGCCGGATGTCGTACAGCGAATCGATGCGCGCCCAGACGTCAGTGATCATCGCGACACGCCCATGATGTTCGCCACCTACGCCGTGTGGCATGCCTGCGCTGACCACACCCTCGAAATCGTCTGTGAGCAAATCGAATAACGCGCTTCCGTCACCTTCTGCCAGTGCGCGATAGAAGCGATGTGCGACTTCTGTGGTGGTGTTCAAGGGATCTGCTCTCTTTTTGGAGGCTATCCTCTATTTTACGCTAGAACAATGCCGCGGCCTGCCAGATACACCGTCGACGTCCTTCTCGACGCAGCCGCCGAACTGCTCGCCGCTGAAGGGCCTGCGGCAGTGACGATGTCGGCGGTCGCCCGCACCACCGGTGCTCCCAGCGGCTCCGTCTACCACCGATTCCCGACGCGTGCAGCGTTGTGCGGCGAGCTGTGGGTGCGCACCGAAGAGCGCTTCCAGGAGGGATTGCTCGAAGCGCTCTGCGCCGACGACGATCCGCAGCAGCGCTGCGTGGCGGGTGCGCTGCGCATCGTGGCATGGTGCCGCGAGAACCCCGTCGAAGCGCAGGTTCTCCTCGCCGGCCCCAACGAGCTCGGCATGGTCGACTGGCCCGAAACCGTCTCGGGGCGCCGGAAACGCTTGCAGCGCAAGTTGCGAAAGGTCCTCGGTGAACTGCCCGACGACGGCGGCCGGGTGAACGCCGCGGTCATGGATGTACCGGCGGCGGTCGTGCGCCGGCACCTGCGCGCGCGTCAGGCCATTCCGGCCAGCGCCGACGACATCGTCGCGGCGTGCGCGCGGGCGCTCATACCCCCGAACTGACCGGCTTCTCCGGTGACCCTGTCACCACGCAATGGGTGTGGCTGTAGATGGTGGCCATGCACTGGTTGCAGTGGTTGCAGATCGAGCGCTGGGCGCTGTCGGCCTGGATGCGGTTGATCAGGTCGGGTTCGGCGAGCAGAGCCCGGCCCATCGCGACGAAGTCGAAGCCCTCGGCCATCGCGAGGTCCATGGTCTCGCGGTTGGTGATGCCGCCCAGCAGGATCAATGGCATCGTCAGCTCGGCGCGGAACAGCTTCGCGTCGCGCAGCAGGTAGGCCTCGCGGTACGGGTACTCGCGCAGGAACTTCTTGCCGGTCATCCGGATGCCCCAACGCAGTGGCGGCTTGAACGCGCCCGCGAACTGTTTGATCGGCGCGTCGCCCCGGAACAGGTACATCGGGTTGACCAGTGAGCTGCCCGCCGTGAGCTCGATGGCGTCGAGTCCGCCGTCGGACTCCAGCCATTTGGCGGTCTGCAGTGACTCCTCGGTCGAGATCCCGCCGCGCACTCCGTCGGTCATGTTCAGCTTGGCCGTCACCGCGATCTGATCGCCCACCGCGCGACGCACCGCCATCACCGTGGCGCGGGCGACCTTGGCGCGATTCTCCAAGGACCCGCCGAACTCGTCGTCGCGCCGGTTGATCAACGGCGACAGGAACGAGCTCGCGAAGTAGTTGTGGCCCAGGTGGACCTCGACCGCGTCGAAGCCGACCTCGACGGCCATCCTCGCGGCGTTGGCGTGGGCCTCGACGATGTCGTCGATGTCGTCGC
The DNA here is from genome assembly GCF_029623955.1 of Mycobacterium sp. 236(2023). Lineage (GTDB taxonomy): Bacteria > Actinomycetota > Actinomycetes > Mycobacteriales > Mycobacteriaceae > Mycobacterium. The sequence goes on from NZ_JARSBP010000002.1 coordinate 677,112, forward strand.
GGGTGGCCCGCTTGGCGAACCGCATCGACAGCGGGTTGAAGAACCGGACGGGTGCGTATGCCTTGGCCTTGTTGGAACGGGCGTTGGCCACCGGCCCGGCGTGCCCGATCTGCGCGCTGATCGCGGCCCCGGTGGCATGGATCTCGCCGATCAGCCTGCGCAGGCCCGGCATCGCCTCGGAGCGCCAGTAGATCTGCTTGCCCTCGGTCCGCCCACCGGGGGACACCGCGAGGTAGGCGACGGTCGTCATACCGACACCGCCCGCGGCAGGCAGCCGGTGATACGTGATCAGGTCGTCGGTGACCAGTGCGTTCGGCGTGGACGCCTCGAACGTCGCGGCCTTGATGATGCGGTTGCGCAGGGTCACCGGGCCGAGCTTGGCGGGAGTGAACACATCGCGTGGGGCTGTCATGTCGCTGAGCCTGTCACAATGATCGTCGTGGGTGCGATCACTTTGGACGGCAAGGCCACGCGCGACGAGATCTTCGTCGACCTCAAGGAGCGGGTGGCGCGGCTTACCGAGGCCGGCCGGACGCCGGGGCTCGGCACCGTGCTGGTCGGAGACGACCCTGGATCACACGCCTATGTCCGCGGCAAGCACGCCGACTGCGCCAAGGTCGGCATCAACTCCATTCGCCGGGACCTGCCCGCCGACATCAGCCAGGCGACGCTCGACGAGACGATCGACGAGCTCAACGCCAACCCGGAGTGCACCGGCTACATCGTGCAGCTGCCGCTGCCCAAGCACCTCGATGAGAACGCCGCACTGGAGCGGGTCGATCCGGGCAAGGACGCCGACGGCCTGCATCCGACGAACCTGGGGCGGCTGGTCCTCAACGAACCCGCGCCGCTGCCGTGCACTCCCCGCGGGATCGTCCATCTGCTGCGGCGCTACGAGGTCGAGATCGCGGGCGCGCACGTCGTCGTGATCGGTCGTGGTGTCACGGTCGGGCGCCCGTTGGGTCTGCTGCTGACCCGCCGTTCGGAGAACGCGACGGTCACGTTGTGTCACACCGCAACCCGCCACCTTCCCGAGATCGCCCGCGAGGCGGACATCATCGTCGCCGCGGCGGGGGTGCCGCACATGGTGACCGCGGAGATGGTGCGGCCGGGGGCGGCCGTCGTCGATGTCGGCGTGAGTCGTGACGATGCGGGCAAGCTCGTCGGCGACGTGGCGCCCGATGTGTGGGAGGTGGCTGGCCACGTGTCGCCGAACCCGGGTGGTGTCGGGCCGTTGACTCGCGCGTTCCTGTTGACCAACGTCGTCGAGCGGGCCGAAGTTCTCGCGTGACCGCACGGGAGTTCGTGCGCAAGGTCTTCACGGGGCAATGGCCGATCCTGGTTGTCGCCCTATTCCTGATCGCTGCGTTCGCTCTCGTCGCGGGCGGGTACTGGCGACGCGGTGCGCTCGTCTTGGCGTTCGGCGTCGCCGCGGCCGCTGCTTTGCGGCTGACGTTGTCCGACGACCGGGCGGGTCTGCTCGCGGTGCGCACACGGACGGTCGACGTGGTCACCACCGCGTCGGTCAGCGCGGCGATGCTCTACATCGCATGGACGATCGACCCGCTGGGCACCAGCTAGCCCGCGCCGTTCTAGCTCGTGGTGAACGGATTGTGTTCGGAGATGAGCTTTTCCATGCGGGCTTCGTCGAGACGGACGCGGATGCTCGCGGCCTCCTGCTGATCGCGGATGACCTTGGCCAGTGTGAATGAGCTGGCGACGAGGAACAACACCGTCATCGCGAGGAACAGCCGCTGCCACGGATCCAGCGGCAGGAAGTAGATTCCGCCGACCGCGCCCACGAAGCTCACGCCGAACGAGATGGCGGCCTGGACGAAGAATGCCGACGTGCTCTTGGAGATGTCGTTGAGTGCGTTCATGTTCCAAGTGTCGTCTGGTGGCCGGTGGGTAGTTCTACTCATGTTTATTGCCCACTAGGCATTATTGCCTATCGGGCAATATTTGGGGTACGGTCGGAGTCATGACGGGCTTGCGCGAGCGTAAGAAGTTGGACACAAGACGTGCGCTCAGTGACGCCGCGCTCGCGCTCGCCTTCGAGCGGGGGCTCGATCACGTCACCCGCGACGAGATCGCCGCGACGGCCGGGGTGTCGTTGCGGACCTTCAACAACTACTTCTCCAACAAGTACGAGGCCGTGGCCTACCGCCAGATTGAACGAATGCAATTGGCGCTGGCACGGTTTCGCGACCAACCGGCCGATCAACCGCTGTGGGATGCGATCTCGGAGTCGGTCATCGACCCGCTGCTGGAGGAAGGTGCCGCGGGTGTGGTCCCGACGGCTGCGCAACGCGACGAGATTCGCAAAGTTCTTCTGGCGCCCGAAGCCCGCGCCGCGGTGTCGAAGACGCTCGTCGAGGAGTGGGTTGTCGCTGTCGCCGACCGGGTCGGCGCCCAGCCTGGCGACATGTATCCACGCCTGGTCGTCGGTGCGATCCGTGCGGTGGGGGAAGCGGCGGTGGACAGCTACACGAGTGCCGACCCTCCCACACCTTATGTCGATCTGCTGCGTCAAGGATTTGCGGCGATAGCCGCAGGACTGCCCGAAGGGAGCACGCGAAATGCCTGAAGCACCAGTGATCATCGCGGGAGCGGGGCCGAACGGCCTGATGCTGGCGTGCGAGCTCGCGCTGGCGGGCGTGCGCGCCGTCGTCGTCGACCGGCTGCCCGCGCCCAGCGAAGAACCCAAGGCCAACGGGCTCGTCGGCCAGGTGGTGCGTCAACTCGACATGCGCGGGCTCTACGCCAGGATCGCCGAATCGTCGTCGGCACCGAAACCGGTTGCGGCATGGATGTTCTCGGGAGTCCCGGTGCCTCTCGCCGAAGTCGCCGACAATCCGGTGTACGCGCAGCTCATCGCGCAGCCGGAACTGGTCCGGCTGCTGTACGCCCGCGCCCGCGAGCTCGGCGCCGAGGTCCGCTGGGGCCACGAGGTCGTTGGCTTCGAGGACAGGGGTGACGGCATCGTCACCACCGTGGCGGCACCGGAGGGCGTCTACGCGTTCTCGTCGCAGTATCTCGTCGGCGCCGACGGCGGGCGCAGCGCGGTGCGCAAACTGGCGGGTATCGATTTTCCCGGTCACACGGCCGACACGGTGGCCCGCATCGGGCACGTGCGCGTTCCTGAGCAGTGGCGCACCGGTTCTGGCGGGCTGGACGTGCCGGGATTCGGCAGGGTCGAGTTCGGGCATACCCGGCTGGATCGCGGCGGCATCGTCTACGCCGAGTTCGAGCCGGGCAGGCCCATGCTCGGCACGATCGAGTTCGGTTCCGGGGCCGCCGGTTCGGCGTCAGATAAGAATCCGATGACGGTGGGCGAACTCCGTGACAGCGTCTCGCGGGTACTGGGTGTCGATCTCCCGATCGAGGAGCCCGCCGACGGCGGCCCACAGGCGCTGCGCCGGATCGCCGGACAGAACACGCGCCAAGCGACGCGCTACCGCGCGGGACGCGTCCTGCTACTGGGGGATTCGGCGCACGTCCATTCCGCCATGGGCGGCCCCGGTCTCAATCTGGGTTTGCAGGATGCGATGAACCTCGGTTGGAAGCTCGCCGCCGCCGCCACCGGCCAGGCCTCGTCCGGGTTGCTCGACACGTACGAAAGTGAGCGGTACCCGGTCGGGCGGCGGGTCATGATGCATTCGATGTCACAGACCGCGCTCTTCTCGCCGGGTCCCGAAATCGGCGCTCTGCGCGAGCTTTTCACCGAGCTGATGAGTGTCCCAGGTGTTGCCGGTCATATCGGCGCGCTCCTCGCGGGATCGGATGTGCGCTACGACGTCGGAGACGACCACCCGCTGTCGGGCTATCTGGTGCCGGACTTCACGCTCGCCGACGGACGTCGCGTGGCAGAACTGCTTCACGACGCGCGCCCTGTAATCGTGCGCGACGTCGTCGAGGGACCTGCGGCGATGCTTCTGCGCCCCGACGGCTATGTCGCCTGGGCCGCAGACGATCTCGCGAAACCCGGGCTGGACGAGGCGGTATCGCGGTGGTTCAGCTCAGCGTCGCGCGTATACAGACCGTGACGTAGGGCAGCGCCAGCCCGCTGCTGTTGGCGAGCGCGGGGTGGGTGTTCAGTAGTTCCCGCACCCGGTCCAGCGTATGGGTGCGCACCTGTTCGGGCGACGTGATGCAGTAGCTGCGCGAGGCAACCAGATCGACGACAGCCTGCGGCGTCAGGTAGTTCGTCCACTCGACGAGGTGTCGCTCCGATTCTCCGAACGGCGCGGCGAACTCGACCATCTGGCTGAACGGGTCGACCTCGTGGCCGATGATCTTGCCGAGATCCTTGACCCAGCCCAGCCTTTCGTCACGGTTGTTCCACACCAGGCCGAGTCGGCCGCCGGGCCGCAGCACGCGGGCGATCTCCTTGACCGCCCGCTCCTCGTCGAACCAGTGCCATGCCTGGGCGACCAGTACGGCGTCGACGCTGTCGTCGGGCAGCGGGATCTCCTCGGCGGTGCCCAACAGTGCAGGCGTGTCGGGCAGCGACGACGACAGCAGTTCCAGCATCTCGGGGATCGGGTCCACCGCAATGACATTCAGTCCGCGTTCGACCAGCCGGGTGGTCAGTTTGCCTGTGCCGGCGCCGAGGTCGAGCACGTCGAGGACATTCGAACCGGCGTCGGGCAGGAGCCAGTCGATCGCCTCCGGCGGGTACGACGGACGACCTCGTTCGTAGGCGGCCGCCTCCGCGCCGAAAGACAGCGGGCGGGGATCCGGTGACGGACTCACCGCCCGCTCATTTGCATGCCAGCTCCAGCGTCCGCCGGATCAACTTGTAGACGGCGTCGGTCTCCACCAGGAAGCCGTCGTGCCCGTACACCGAATCGACGACGTCGAGTCGTTCACAGCTGGGCAGCAGTTCGGCCAGTTCGGTCTGCAACCGCAGCGGATACAACCGGTCGGAGGTGATTCCGCCGACGACCGTCGGCACCGGGCAGTCGCGCAGCGCCGCAGCGACTCCGCCACGGCCGCGTCCCACATCATGGCTGGACAGAGCGTCGGTCAGCGTGACGTAGGTCCCGGCATCGAAGCGCGCCAACAGTTTCCGGCCCTGGTATTCCAGGTAGCTCTGCACGGCGTACCGGCCTCCGGTGCCCGGGTCCTCGCCGGCCTGGGCGTCGTTACCGAACCGGTCGTCGAGTTCGGCCTCGCCGCGGTACGTCAGATGGGCGAATCGCCGGGCGATTTCGAGTCCGGCATCGGGAGAGTGGCCGGTGTCGTGGTAGTCGCCGCCGGCCCAGTGCGGATCGGCCTTGATCGCCGCCACCTGAGTGCTCTGGGTGCCGATCTGGTCGGCGGTGGCACGTGCGCCGACGGCAAGCACCAGCGCCGAGCGGACGTTGTCCGGGTGAGCCACGATCCACTCCAGCGCCCGTGCGCCGCCCATCGATCCGCCGATCACGGCGGCCACCTCGGTGATGCCGAGGCGCTCGAGCGCGGCCACATCGGCGCTCACCTGGTCACGCACCGTGATCACGGGAAAACGTGAGCCCCAGGCTTTTCCGTCCGGGGCCACCGAGCTGGGACCGATCGAGCCGCGGCAGCCACCGAGCACGTTGGTCGAGATCGCGCACCACTTGTCGGTGTCGATCGGCGCCCCGGGGCCTGCGACGCCGTCCCACCAGCCCGGGGTCGGATGATCCGGTCCGGCGGGGCCGGTGATGTGTGAATCACCGGTCAGGGCATGCAGAACGACGACGACGTTGTCTCGGTTGGGCGAGAGTTCACCCCACCGCTGCACCGCGATGAACGCATCCTCGATGACCTCGCCGTTCTCCAGCGTGAGGTTGCCGATCTCGACGATGCCGACTTCGCCTTCAGGCGGCAGGGTTACCAAATCCGTTGTCACATCCACGATCGTCACGACACACCCACAGCGCTGGAGTGCACAGCCTTGGCGGCGGCGAAACCCTGCTCGAGGTCGGCGAGGATGTCGTCGATCCCCTCGATGCCGACCGCGAGCCGAACCAGACCCGGCGTCACGCCGGTGGCCAGCTGCTCTTCGGCCGAGAGTTGCTGGTGCGTCGTCGATGCCGGATGGATCACCAGCGACCGCACGTCGCCGATGTTGGCGACATGGCTGTGCAGTGACAGCGCATTGACGAACGCCTTGCCCGCCTCGATCCCGCCTGCGAGCTCGAACGCCACCACGGCGCCAGTTCCCTTCGGGGCCAGCTTCTTCCCGAGCTCGTACCACGGTGAACACGGCAGACCGGCGTAGTTCACCGACGTCACGTCGGGGTGCGCCTCCAGGAACTCCGCGACCCGCTGGGCGTTGGACACGTGGCGTTCGATGCGCAGGCTCAGCGTCTCCAGGCCCTGGGCGATGAGGAACGCGTTGAAAGGTGAAGCGGCAGAGCCGAGGTCGCGCAGCAGCTGCACACGCGCCTTGAGCGCGTAGGCAGGCGGGCCGAGTTCGGCGAAGACGACACCGTGGTAGCTCGGGTCCGGTTCAGTGAACCCGGGGAATCGCCCGTTGGTCCAGTCGAACGTGCCGCCGTCGACGATGACTCCGGCGATCGCCGAGCCGTGCCCGCCCAGATACTTTGTCGCCGAGTGCACGACGATGTCGGCGCCGTGGGCGAGTGGCTGGATCAGATACGGCGTGGCGATGGTGTTGTCGACGATCAGCGGCACACCGATCTCATGCGCGACGCCCGAGACGCCAGGGATGTCGAGGATGTCGATCTGGGGGTTGGAGATCGTCTCGGCGAAGAACGCCTTCGTGTTCGGCCGGGCCGCCGCGCGCCACGACTCCAGATCGTCCGGGTTCTCGACGAACGACACCTCGATGCCCAGCTTGGGCAGCGTGTAGTGGAAGAGGTTGTACGTGCCGCCGTAGAGCCGGGGCGAGGAGACGATGTGATCTCCGTGGTTGGCGATGTTGAGGATCGCGAACGTTTCCGCAGCCTGCCCCGACGCCAGGAACAGCGCGGCCACACCACCTTCGAGCGCGGCGATGCGCTGCTCGACGGTGTCGGTCGTCGGGTTCATGATGCGGGTGTAGATGTTGCCCGGCTCGGCCAGCCCGAACAGCGCCGCGGCGTGCTCGGTGCTGTTGAACGTGTAGCTGGTGGTCTGGTAGATCGGCAGGGCGCGCGCGTTGGTCGCGATGTCGGGGGTCTGCCCCGCGTGCACCTGCTTGGTCTCGAACGCCCACGCAGCAGTGGGATCGGGTTCGGTCATTTGACGTGCTCCTCCATGAAACCGGGGGGCCCATTTCACGGTGGACCCGCGCTTGCCTTATAGCCGTGGTCGGCTACTCAACCTGGTCGTCTCCCGGGGCACCCCACCGCGGTTGGAGGGTTGCCGGCCAGCAAGCCGGGGCTATGCGCTGGCACTCATGACCGAAACGAACTGTATCTCACGCGGCGCAGACGATGCCACTAGGTTGGCCGCGCCTGTGTCGACGGTCAGCCGATGGCTTCGTTCGGGCTGGTGTGTTCGTCGACGAATCCGGCGATCAGCTCCGTGACGATCCCGGGTGCTTCGAGCATCGGGATGTGGCCCACACCGTCGAGGCGGACCACGCGGGTGTCCTTGGGCAGGTGATCGAGGAAGTAGCGGTTCCCGCGCGGGGTGGGGAACACGCGGTCCTTTTCGCACAGCACGAGCTGCGTCGGGGCGCCCAGGCTGGCCAGCTCCAGCAGGCCCGGCAGTCGCAGCGTCTTGACCAGCAGTTGCAGGTAGGCGCTGCAGTGGGTGGCATCTTCCATCAGCGCCAGCAGGTCGGCCTGCGACGGGCCGTCAGCGGGGCCGCTGACCGGCAGGGTCGCCAGCCTGCGCGCGCCGGGCAGCTTTAGGATGCGTGGTCCGAGCAACCGCGCGGCGATCAGCGCGGGGCCGCCCGCGATGAACTTGAGAACGGTCTCGTACTTAGTGGCAGAGTGCTGCGACCAGCCGCCCGCGGGGGCGATCGCGGAGAGTGTGCGAGCCCGTCCCCGGCGTTCGAGCTCGAACGCGACCCAACCGCCCAATGAGTTCCCGACGACGTGCGCCGTCTCCCATCCGAGCTGGTCAAGGCGCCGCTCGATGTCGTCCACCAAGTGTGTGGTGTCGAGCAGCCAGGTCGGGGACTTCTCCCCGCCGTGATGGCCGACCATCGTCGGCGCATACACCTCGAAGCGGCCGGTGTCGGCGAGCTGGCCGGCCACCGTGTTCCAGACGTTCTGGGAGCACAGGAACGGATGCAGCAAAAGAATCGGTTCGCCGGTCCCGGCGTGGATCGGGTCTCGTGGCGCCATGGGCCGACGATAAGGTGATACCGTCGGTACCGCAAGAAGCAGTGGTGCGCTTCGGTTAGGGTCTGCGGACGTGACGCGGCCCATAACGGTAAGCACGATCAACGTCAACGGCATCCGCGCGGCGGTCAAGCAGCGCTCCCCGGAGAACCTCGGGATGCTGCCGTGGTTCAAGGAGACGACGGCCGATGTCGTCTGTCTGCAGGAGACGCGCGCCGACAACGATCAACTGACCGATGCGCTGGGCCCGGTACTGGCCGACGGGTGGCATCTCGCCTCGGCGGAACCGTCGGTGAAGGGCCGTAACGGCGTGGCGGTGCTGTCTCGCGCGCCGATCGACGACATCAGAATCGGCTGCGGCGCCGAGGAATTCGCGACCCATGGACGCTACGTCGAGGCCGACACGGCGGGGGTGACGGTGGCCAGCGTGTACTTCCCGACCGGCGAGGCCGAGACGGACCGTCAGCTGGAGAAGGAACGGTTCATGGCCGCCGTCGCAACGCGAATGGCGGTGCTACTGGCGGCCGGGAAAGACGCCGTGCTGTGCGGCGATTGGAACATCGCCCACACCGAGAACGACATCAAGAACTGGAAGGGCAACGTCAAGAAGGCCGGGTTCCTGCCGCAGGAACGGCAGTGGCTGACGGAGTTGCTGGGCACCGGCTGGGTCGACGTGGTGCGGGTGGCGCACCCGGATGTGGCGGGCCCGTACGCGTGGTGGTCCTGGCGTGGCAAGGCGTTCGACAACGACGCGGGCTGGCGCATCGACTACCACCTGGCGACGCCGGGACTGGCCGCGCGCGTCGCGTCGGTCGCGACCGAACGCCCGGCTGCCTACGCGTTGCGCTGGTCGGACCACTGCCCGGTCACGGTCGCCTACGGCTGATCACGCCGCATCGATCGCGTCGCGAACCACGCCGAGCACCCGCGGATCCCACGTGAGTCCCGTCTCCCAGGGCAGCCCGGCCTCATTCGAGACGTAGATGCTGTGGGTGTCGTCGAACGTGAACGTCCGCCGGTTCGGCAGCACCCGTGAGCTGATGTCGGTGGCCAGGGCGCTCCACTCGGCGACGATGCCGTCGTTCGGCCACACCGTCGGGTTCGCGCCGGCTGCGGGCGCGGCGAAGCGGTTGCCGGCGATCAACGTGACGGGAATCCCGTCGAGCACCCCGGTCTGATAGTCGTTCCAGCCGTCGGGGCCCATCAGGAACGCCTGGTTGACCTCACGCCCGGAGCCGGCCATCAGCCGCTGCACCTCGTCCTTCATGCCGTCCATCGCGACCTCGCAGAACCGGTCGCCGAGGCAGTCGGACCTCGACGTGATGCCGTTGGCGTAGTCGGACAGGTACGACCCCTGCCACGGTGTGCCGATCGTCGTCAGCGACCGGATCCTGATGGGGGAGCCGAGGCTCTGCAGTACTCGGAACGCGGCGCGCGAGTACAGCCCGCCCATGGAGTGGCCGACGACGTCGATCTCCCTGACGCCGTAGGTGTCGTGCAGGTGGGTGAGGAACCGCGCGAGATGCTCGCCCGCGGTGTCGATGCTGCCGGTGGAGTTGACAGTCATGTTCTCGGGCAACGTGATCGGGCAGTTCCCGAACGCACCGAACCCGGCCTGGTCGACCACCGGGCCTCGGCCCGCCAGGGCAGGGGACGTGAACGCCCGGTAGCCGTGGTCGAGCAGGTGCTGCCGCAGCGCCGTGTCGGTGTTTCCCGCGGCCAGGCCTGACATGCACGCCTGGTCGGGCGTCGTGAACGGGCTCGTAGCGTCGCCGCCGGACACGATCACCACCGCGCGCCCCGCGGGTTGCGGTGCGCCATGGGCGTTTCCGGCGCCGAGCATCGACGTGACCATCAAACAGGCGAGGGCGATCGCGAATCGGCGCACGGGCCTAACGGTATTCGGGATTGCGCCCCAGATGGCGCAGGATGCGCGCGAAGTCGTCGTCGGTGTCGGCCGGCGTCGTCGCGCGTGCGAACGGCGAGTTCTCCGCGTCGCGCACCTCGCCGTCGGGCACACCCAGCGCGATCGGCAGGGCGGCGGCGGCGACGTCGTCGGGCACGGAGAACGGGTGCCCCAGTGACGCGGCGACGTCCCAGCCGTGCACCACGTAGTCGACGAAGTGGAAGCCCATCGCCATGGCGCCTGGCACGGTGACGTCGGCTCCGAACTCGGGCAGGGCGAACGCGACATCCTCGACGCGGGGGGCGGCGAAGGCCTCGAGGACGTCGCGGGCCGCGGCGGCGTAGGCGCCTGCGGGGTCGGCGGCGACGGCATCGGCGAGAGGTTCGGTACGCCACCGGCCGAGGTCGGCGCCGTGACCGCGGGCGGCCGCGGCGAACCCGTGGTGCTGGGCGGTCATGTGGGTGAGCAGGTCGGCGAGGCGCCACCCCGCGCACGGGGTGGGCAGCGTCAGCTGGTCGGGGCGGACCGTGCTGACGATGTCGGTGGAGGACTGGAGCGCCGTGTGATGCAGTTCCTTGAAAGTACGCATGAGCATATAGTAAGCAGGAGCATATGATTGCGCAATGCTTACCCTGGGTCGGTGTCACCCAATTCGCGTCCCGACCTGGCAGCGATGCTCGTGCCGCTGGTCCGCGCGCTGATCGCCGCCGAGGAGCCGGTGCTGGCCCGCCACGGCGTCACGATGTGGGGCTACGCGGTGCTGTGCACGCTGGACCGCGGTGCGTTCCGCACCCAGGCTGCGCTCGCGGAGGCGATCAACGCCGACAAGACGCGCATCATCCGCACCCTCGACGAGCTGCAGGACGATGGCTACATCGAGCGCCACCCCGACCCGGACGACCGGCGGGTTCGGCTCCTCGCGATCACCGACAAGGGTCGTGCGGTCAAAGACGCCGTCCAGGCGGAGATCCAACGCGGCGAGGAGCACTGGCTCGGGGAGCTCAGCGCCGGGGAGCGTGCGGTGTTCCTGCGCGCGCTGCAGCGGCTGACCCGAGAATGACGCGCCGGGGGCCAGTGGAAAGATGGAATTCATCATGAGCACCACAGCCAGGCCCGTTGTCTTCTCGGGCGCGCAACCCACGTCTGACTCACTGCACCTGGGCAATGCGCTGGGGGCGGTCAGCCAGTGGGTCGCCCTGCAGGACGGATACGACGCCTACTTCTGCGTCGTCGATCTGCACGCGATCACCGTCGCGCAGGACCCGGCGACGCTGCGCAAGCGCACCCTCGTCACCGCCGCCCAGTACCTCGCTCTCGGCATCGACCCCGCCCGCGCCACCGTCTTCGTGCAGAGCCACGTCCCGACCCACGCCGAATTGGCTTGGGTGCTCGGATGTTTCACCGGTTTCGGGCAGGCATCGCGGATGACGCAGTTCAAGGACAAATCGCTGAAGCAAGGCGCCGACGCCACCACCGTGGGGTTGTTCACCTACCCCGTGCTGATGGCGGCCGACGTGCTGCTCTACGGCACCGAGTTGGTGCCCGTCGGGGAAGATCAGCGCCAGCATCTCGAGCTCGCCCGCGACGTCGCCGGACGCATCAACGCACGGTTCCCCGACACATTCGTCGTCCCCGAGGCGATGATCCCGAAGGCCACCGCCAAGATCTACGACCTGCAGGATCCGACGGCGAAGATGAGCAAGTCCGCCGAGTCCGACGCCGGGCTGATCAGCTTGCTCGACGATCCGGCCAAGACTGCGAAGAAGATTCGCTCGGCGGTCACCGACAGCGAGCGTGAGATCCGCTTCGACCGCGACGCCAAGCCCGGGGTGTCCAACCTGCTCACGATCCAGGCGGCGGTGACGGGCACCGACATCGACAAGCTCGTCGAGGGCTATGCGGGCCGCGGATACGGCGATCTGAAGAAGGAAACGGCAGAGGCTGTCGTCGAGTTCGTGACGCCGATCAAAGCCAGGGTCGACGAATTGCTCAGGGATCAGGCCGAACTCGAGAGCGTGCTGGCCACCGGTGCTCAGCGTGCACGCGAGGTGTCTGGACAAACGCTGCGCCGGGTATATGACCGGTTAGGGTTCCTAGCGTCTCGATAACCACAAGGGGGTTGGATGACCGCGCCACCCGCAGTGACCGACTCCACCACCGACGCCGGAGAGAAGCCCGGTCTCCTCGACCGGCTCCGCGCGCGGATGCCGTGGTTCGACCACGTGATGCGCGCGCAGCAGCGTTACAACGACTGCAAAGGCGACTTCTACGCCGCGGGCATCACGTACTACACCATCTTCGCGATGTTCCCGCTGTTGATGGTCGGCTTCGCGATCGGCGGCTTCGTGCTGGCCAACCAGCCGGAGCTGCTCGACGACGTGGAGGGGCGGATCAGGTCGACGTTCAGCGGTGATCTCGGTCAGCAACTGGTCACCCTGATGGATTCGGCGATCGACTCGCGCGGGACCGTCGGCATCATCGGTCTGGCGGCGGCCGCATGGGCTGGGTTGGGCTGGATGGCCAATTTGCGTGAGGCCCTGAGCCAGATGTGGGGCCGGTTCCGCGACGAGCCACCCGGGTTCATCAAGACCAAGCTGTCGGATCTCGGCGCGCTGCTGTCGACGTTCCTGGCGATCGTCGTCACGCTCGCCCTGTCCGCGCTCGGCAATTCGTCGGTGATGGAAAACGTGTTGAACTGGTTCGGTTTTCCGGACTCCCCGGTTCTCAGCGTCGTGCTTCGGTTGACTTCGATCACGGTGTCGGTGCTCGTGTCGTGGTTGCTGTTCAGCTGGATCATCGCCCGGCTGCCCCGGGAGTCGATCAGCTTCCGCAGCAGCGTGCGCGCCGGCCTCATCGCCGCGGTCGCGTTCGAAGTGTTCAAATTGGTCGCGTCGATCTATCTGCGTTCGGTGCTCACCGGTCCCGCCGGCGCGACGTTCGGTCCGGTGCTGGGCCTGATGGTGTTCGCCTACATCACGTCCCGGCTGATCCTGTTTTCCACCTGCTGGGCGGCGACGACACCCGAGAACTTGGGCGAGAACGAGATTCCCCCGCCTGAACCCGCGGTGATCAACAACCGCATCATCGCGCGGCCCGGGCTGCAGATCTGGCAGGCCGCAACCGCGTTTGCAGTGGGAGCGCTTGGCGCGCTGAGCTTTTCGCGCCGGAGACGTTAGCGGGCGGGGCGGCGGTTGAGTGCCCGCGCGCCCATGATCAGGCTGAAGACGATGGCCGCGCCGATGACGCCGACGCCGATCCGGACGGGCGTCGCGTCGACATCGGGCAGCACGGCGCCGGCGTTGTTCTTCGTCGCCGATGTCGCTGCGGCGGTGTCCCCTTCCGTGCCCTGCAGCGACGGGTCCGGTTCGACGAGCGTGCCGACCTTGGTGCCGGCAGGGAGAGCGAAGCCGTAGTCCAGCAGCCTGGCGGCCTGCTCCCACGGTGCGATCGGCTGCCTCGTTCCGCGCATCAGGACCGCGACCAGGCGGCGGCCATCCCGCTCGGCGGCGCCGACGAACGTCTGGCCCGCATCGTCGGTGTAGCCGGTCTTGCCGCCCATCGCGCCCGGATAGTTTGCGAGCAGCTTGTTGTCGTTCTCGATCGGGTAGCCGGCGCCGTCGCGGCCCGGGAACTCCGAGGAGCGGGTGGCGACGATGTCGGTGAACACCGGGTTCTGCCAGGCATACCGGTAGAAGAGGCCGATGTCGTAGGCCGAGGTGCTCATGCCGGGGCCGTCGAGGCCCGACGGCGTGGCGACCCGGGTGTCGCGGGCGCCCAGCTTGCCGGCGAGCACGTTGAGTTTGTTGAGGGCGGTCGGCATGCCGCCCATCTGCATCGCCAGCGCATGCGCGGCGTCGTTGCCCGAGTACATGAGCAGGCCGTGCAGCAGGTCGTTGACGGTGTACATGCCGCCTTCTCCGACACCGACCTTGGTGCCCTCCTGGGCGGCGTCCTCTTCGGTGCCGGGCACCGTCTTCATCAGCGGCAGGTCGGTGATCGCCTGCATGGCGGTCAGCACCTTGATGATGCTGGCGGGTCGGTGCCTTCCGTGTGGGTCGCGGGCGGCGATGACGTCGCCGGTGTCGAGATCCGCGACCAGCCAAGCCTCGGCGGAGACGTCACCGGGGACCGGCGGGGTGCCGGGGGCGACGATGATCCCGCAACCGGACATGGCGTCTCCGCCCACCGGCTTGGCGGGCACAGCCAGCGGACCGGGCGTCGGATCGCCAGGCTTCGGAACCTCTGAGGCGTCGACGGCCGGTGGTGTCGACACGCGGTACGGGCACGGGTCTGCCGCCGGGTCGGGCTGGGCGGCAGCAACAGGTGCCAGTGTCAGCAGGGAGGCTGTGACCAGCGCCGATGCGCGCGTCAGGACAGTGCGTAAGGTCGCCATCGTCCGCGCAGATTAAGCGATGCGGCGCCTCCGATCCGGGAGCCACGCGGTGACTGGTGTGGTCAGAGTTTCAAATGTGACTGGCCGGGGTACCGCGCGGCGCGGGGCGCCGAGAGTGCGCACAGATCGCGAAATCCCCGGGATGGGCGATCTGGCCGCACTCTGGCTGCGGGAACCGGCTGGAATGCAATCGCGGCCGACGCGGTTGGCGTCACTAGGCTGGTGATTTCCTGTGAGCCGCGTGAAGGGCGTGCATGTTCATTCTTGTTCTGGGTTCTGTCCTTGCGTTGATGCACCTGTACGTCTGGAAGCGATACGTCAGGGACGCGACCCGGCCCGGCCGTTCCCGCCGCGTGCTGTCCGCCCTCGTTGTCGCGCTGATGCTGCTGCTCGTCGCGACGCTGTTCGTGCCCCGGTTCTTCGATGTGGAGGAGTCGGGATGGCTCGCGTGGCCCGGCTACCTGTGGTTCGGCCTGCTCGCCTATCTGTTCCTGGCCTCCCTGGTGCTCGAACCGGTTCGGCTGGCGCTGCGCCGGTGGGTCAAGCGCGCCCCAGAACGCACCGAACCCGACGCGCCCGAGCAACCCGACCGGCGACTGTTCCTCGCGCGGACCGCCGCGCTGACGGCCGGCGTCGCCGCCGTCGGCGTGACGGGATTCGGTGTCGCCCGGGCACTGGGACCGCCTGATGTGCTTCGGGTGCCGGTGCGGTTGCCGCGGCTCGACCCGGCGTTCAACGGCTTTCGCATCGCGGTGGTGTCCGACATCCATCTCGGTCCGCTGCTGGGTCGCGCGCACACCGAACGCATCGTGCGGATGATCAACGAGACCGAGCCGGATCTGGTGGCCGTGGTCGGCGATCTCATCGACGGGACCGTCGCGGAACTGGGCGCCGCGGCGGAACCGCTGCAGGATCTGGTGGCGCGCGAAGGGTCGTTCTTCGTCACCGGCAACCACGAATACTTCGTCGACGACACCGCGGAATGGATGCGGGAGCTGGAACGGTTCGGTCTGAATGTGCTGCGCAACGAGAACACACGGATCTCGCGCGGCGGTGCGGCGTTCGCGCTTGCCGGCGTCAACGACATCGCCGGAGAGGAGCGGTCGGACCCGCCGGATTTCGACCGGGCGCTCGCCGGCGTAGACCCCACCGGTGCGACCGTGCTGCTGGCTCACCAGCCGATCATGGTCGCCGACGCCGCCGATCGCGGTGTCGATCTGCAACTGTCCGGCCACACCCATGGCGGCCAGATGTGGCCCTTCCACTACGCGGTCGAGCTGGCACAGCCGTCGCTGGCGGGCTTGTCGACGGTGGGGGACACGCAGCTGTATGTGTCGCGCGGGGCCGGGTTCTGGGGACCGCCCGTCCGTGTGGGGGCGCCACCGGATATCAGCGTGATCCAACTTGTCGGTGGCTGAGGTTTAGATGAGCGGACGAAGGGGCATTTCTAAGCAACTTCACGGTCTCTTCTGGTCTCAACGCTCAGGAGCGGCCAGCACCCTTAAAGAACACAGAGTTCACTGAAAGGGCGTGGATGATGACGGAAACAGGCGCCGTTGTTGTTCGACTCGATACCCATCCCGCGTGGAAGGCCGCAGAGCGGCGATCGCGCGAACTCGAAGAGGCCATGCGCAGGCACCCAGCCTTTCAATCCCGAGCGCTGACCCCGCCCCTGCGGGTCGTCTAGTCGCGCGGAGAAGGGGCGCTCCTGGTGGTGGGGGCGCCCCTTCTCCGTGCGTACAGGTCTACAGGTTGAGAACCCGGGTGCTCACTTCGCGCATCTCGACCTTGCGGATCTTGCCCGTCACCGTCATCGGGAACTCGTCGACGATGTGCACGTAGCGCGGGATCTTGTAGTGGGCGAGCTTGCCGTCCGCGAACTGGCGCAGCGTGGTCGCGTCGACGGAGTCGCGGCCAGGCCTCATGCGGATCCAGGCGCACAACTCCTCGCCGTACTTGTCGTCGGGCACGCCGATCACCTGCGCGTCCTCGATATCGGGATGGGTGTAGAGGAACTCTTCGATCTCGCGGGGATAGATGTTCTCGCCGCCGCGGATCACGAGATCCTTGATGCGTCCGACGATGTTGCAGTAGCCGTCGGGCCGCATCACCGCCAGGTCACCGGTATGCATCCAGCCGTCCGCGTCGACGGCCTCCGCGGTCTTGGCGTCATCGCGCCAGTACCCCAGCATCACCGAGTAACCCCGCGTGCAGAACTCTCCCGGCTCACCGCGGTCCACCACGTCGCCGGTCTCGGGGTCGATGATCTTGATCTCGACATGCGGATGAACGCGGCCGATCGACGACGTTCTACGTTCCAGGTCGTCGTCGTGCAGCGTCTGGCATGACACCGGAGACGTCTCGGTCATGCCGTACGCGATCGACATCTCCGTCAGGTGCATCTCTTCGATGCAGCGCTTCATGACCTCGACGGGGCAGACGGCGCCGGCCATGATGCCGGTGCGCAGCGACGACAGGTCGACTTGGGCGAACTCGGCGTGGTTCTGCATCGCGATGAACATTGTCGGTACCCCGTAAATGCCTGTGCACCTTTCCTTTTCGATGGCACGCAGGGTTGCGCCCGGGTCGAACGCCTGGGCAGGGATCACCATCGTCGCGCCGTGCGTGGTGCAGCCCAGGTTGCCCATCACCATGCCGAAGCAGTGATAGAACGGCACCGGGATGCACAGGCGATCCCCGGGCCCGAAGCGGATCTGCTCGGTGACGAAGAAGCCGTTGTTGAGGATGTTGCGATGCGACAGGGTGGCGCCCTTCGGGAAGCCTGTCGTGCCCGAGGTGTACTGGATGTTGATCGGGTCCCGGTTCGACAGCGACGCACCGCGCTTCCTCAGCTGACCATCGTCGACGTCGGCGGCGCCGGCGCGCAACGCATCCCAGTCCGGCGTGCCGATGAACAGGACACGTTGCAGCGCAACGACTTCGGGGCGTACCTCGTCGATCATCGCGACGTAGTCGGACGTCTTGAACTGCGTGGCCGAGATCAGTGTGCTCACCTGCGACTGGTCGAGTACGTAGCGCAGTTCGTGCGTCCGGTAGGCCGGGTTGATGTTCACGAGGATCGCGCCGATCTTCGCGGTGGCGTACTGGGTGATCGTCCACTCGGGGCAGTTCGGTGCCCAGATGCCGACGCGGTCGCCCGCTGCAACCCCGAGTGCCATCAAACCCCTTGCCACCGTGTCGATTTCATCGTCGAGCTCGGAGTAGGTCCAGCGTCGGCCGCTCGGCGCGTCGACCAGCGCCTCGTGACCGGGATAGGTCGCGGCGATCCGCTCGAAGTTGGCACCGATCGTCTCTTCCAGGATCGGGGTGTCTTTCGGGCCCGCGTCAATGGACTTCATCACTGCACCAGGTCTTCGTATCGGTATTCGGTGTCGATCGGCTGTGAGCGGTGGTGCGCGTCCTCCTCGCGGCGGCGCAGCTCCACCCGACGGATCTTGCCCGAGATCGTCTTCGGCAGTTCGTAAAACTCCACACGCCGCACTTTCAGATAGGGGGCGAGGTGGTCTCGGGAATGCTCGAGGATCGACCGCGCGGTGTCGGCGTCGGCCGCCCATCCGTCGGCGAGCGCAACGTAGGCCTTCGGCACCGCCAGCCGGGTGTCGTCGGGCTGCGGCACGACGGCAGCTTCGACGACGGCCGGATGCTCGATGAGGACACTCTCCAGTTCGAACGGGGACACCTTGTAGTCGGAGGACTTGAAGACGTCGTCGGTGCGCCCGATGTAGGTGATGTAGCCGTCGGCGTCGCGACCTGCGACGTCGCCGGTGTGGTAGTAGCCGTCGCGCATCACCGCCGCGTTGCGGTGGTCGTCGCCGAGATATCCCGTCATCAGGTTCACCGGTGCGCGGCTCAGGTCCAGGCAGATCTCGCCTTCGTCGGCGAGCTCACCCGTCAGCGGGTCGACCAGTACGACGGGCACGCCGGGCATCGGACGGCCCATCGAGCCTGCCTTGACCGGTTGTCCCGGAGTGTTTCCGACCTGCAGAGTGGTCTCGGTCTGGCCGAACCCGTCGCGGATCGTCAGCCCCCAGGCGCGCTCCACCGCGCCGATGACCTCGGGGTTCAGCGGCTCCCCGGCTCCGAGCACCTCCCGCAGCGCGGCGGGCTTCTCGCCGAGGTCGGACTGGATGAGCATCCGCCACACCGTCGGGGGCGCGCAGAACGTGTTCACACCGGCCCGTCGGATCTGCTCGAGCAGCGCCGCCGGCTGGAACCGGCTGTAGTTGTAGACGAAAATCGTGGCTTCGGCGATCCACGGCGCGAAGAAACAACTCCACGCGTGCTTGGCCCAGCCCGGTGAACTGATCGCCAGATGCACGTCGCCGGGTTTGACGCCGATCCACGCCATCGTCGTGAGATGTCCGACGGGATAGCTGATCTGGGAGTGCTCGACGAGTTTGGGCTTGCTCGTGGTGCCTGAGGTGAAGTACACCAGCAGCGGATCGTCGACGGTCGTGCCCGGGTCCAGCGTCTGCGGTGTCGCCGAGAACGAGTCCGAGTACGGGTGCCAGCCGGGGACGGCATCGCCGACGGCGATGCGGGTGTACCCGCCGGGCACGTCGTCGAACTTCGGTGCGTCCGCGGCGTTCGCGATGACGACACCGGCGCCACCCCGGCCGATGCGGTCGGCCAGGTCGGCAGGTCCGAGTGCACCCGTCGTCGGCATGATGACCGCGCCCAGCTTCGCGACCGCCAGCATCGCCTCCCACAACTCGACCTGGTTGCCGAGCATCAGGATGACGCGCTCGCCCTTGGCGACGCCGAGCCCGGACAGCCATGAGGCGACCTGATCCGAACGGCGCGCCATCTCGTCGAACGTCACCTTGGTCTCGCTGCCCTCCTCTTCGACGATCCACAGCGCGACGCGGTCGTTGTCGCAGGCGATGACGTCGAACCAGTCGGTCGCCCAGTTGAAGGCACCCGTCAGCCGGGGCCACGAAAACGTGTCGACGGCTTTGTCGTAGTCGGCTATGGCGTCGACCAGGTGGTCACGGGCGTTGCGGAACAGCTCGGTGTTGGTGGCCATGCCTAATAGGATCCAGGTCACACTTGCCCGTGCACTACCCCCGAAAGTTGGGTATCGGTCGGATGCTTCTCCTGCGCCCGCGCGACGGCGATGCGTTGCGCGCTGAGCTGCGGAAAGTCGCCGCCACGGGTGACGTTCCGGTGATGTTCGGCGGCGAGGTGCACGGCGACACGTTGCTCATCAGTGAGTACTTGGGTGTGCGGACCGGCGGCCTGCGTGGGCTGGCCGTGCGGTCCAGCTCCGGCCTCGGCGGGGCCAGCATGGTGGCCGGCCGGCCTCTGTCGGTGGCGGACTACCGCAGCGCATCGTCGATCACCCACGACTACGACGGCCCGGTGCTGTCCGAGGGGATCCAGTCGGTGCTGGCGGTGCCGGTTCTGGTCGACGGCCGGGCCCGCGCAATGCTCTACGGCGCCTACCGCAGCGCCGCGCCGTTCGGCGGGCGCGCGGCAGACCTGTTGGTGGAATCGGCGCGGCGGCTCAGCGAAGAGCTGCGCATCCGCGACGAGGTGGACAGGCGGCTGAGGCTGCGGGAGACGCAGCTGGCCAACCGCGGCGATGTGAGTGCCGAGAAGATCCGCGAGGTGCACGCCGAGCTTCGGCTGCTAGCCGTTTCCGCACCGCCTGCGATGCAGGAACGGTTGCGCGCCATGGCCGAAACGCTGTCGGGGGCGGCCGAGGACTCACCCGTCGTGGCACTCGCTCCGCGTGAGCTGGATGTGCTGGCTCAGGTCGCTCTCGGCTGCACCAATGCCGAAGCTGCACAGCGCCTCTCACTGAAGCCAGAGACCGTCAAGAGCTATTTACACAGTGCGGCAACGAAGCTGGGGACGCGCACCCGGTACGAATCGGTGTCGCGGGCCCGGCTGCTGCGGCTCATTCCCTAGGCACGGCAAAGGGGCGCCTCCAGCGGGGGAGAAGAAGGCGCCCCTTTGAGTCTGGTGAAGCTACTACTGGACGTTCACGTAGTAGATCTTGCCGGTGATCGTGTTCTGCTGGGCGCTGCTGTCGCCCTGCCCTGCAACGGTTCCGCGGATGTCGGCGCCCGGGTTGACACCGACCACGGTGGCCTGGGACAAGGGGGTGTCGGACAGCCGGTTGACGATGACGCGGTTGCCGTCGGCTTCCAGCTGGCTGATGGTGTCTTGTGCGTCGCCGCCTGCGGGCGCTGCTGCGGCGGGGGCGGCCAGGGCGAACAACCCGGCGGTGAGTGCGGCTCCGGCGGCGGTGGTGATCGCGAGGTTCTTCATTTCGGTTCCTGCTCTTCCCTTTTGTCGGTTCTGATGGGATAAACCCTCGGTCCCGCAGGTTCATTTCACGTGGCAGGATTTCGATGCCGGTTGGCAGGAATCGATCTGGGGGTTAACCGGTAGATGTGATGGCGGTCAGCGTCGATGCCCGATCGCCGGGAGGCGTCTTAGGTGAGACCATGAGCATCCTCACCACCTCTGACGGCACCGACATCTTCTACAAGGACTGGGGCACAGGGCAGCCCATCGTGTTCAGCCACGGCTGGCCTCTGTCGTCAGACGACTGGGACAACCAGATGCTGTTCTTTCTCCGGCAGGGCTATCGCGTCATCGCTCACGACCGGCGCGGGCACGGCAGATCCACCCAGACGCCGGGCGGGCACGACGTCGACCACTACGCCGACGACCTCGCCGCCGTCGTGGCCCACCTGGACCTGCACGACGCCATCCACATCGGACACTCGACCGGCGGCGGTGAGGTGGTGCGGTACCTGGCCCGCCACGGCGAGGACCGGGTGGCCAAGGCCGCGCTCATCAGCGCCGTACCGCCGCTGATGGTGCGCACCGAGGCCAATCCGGAAGGGTTGCCGAAGGAGGCGTTCGACGATCTGCAGGCGCAGCTGGCGGCCAATCGGTCCGTGTTCTATCGCAATCTCGCCTCCGGGCCGTTCTACGGGTTCAACCGTCCCGGTGTCGAGCCGCAGGAGGCCATCATCGCGAACTGGTGGCGCCAAGGGATGATGGGTGACGCCTACTCGCACTACGACGGCATCGTCGCGTTCTCGCAGACCGATTTCACCGAGGACCTCACCAAGATCACAGTGCCGGTGCTGGTGATGCACAGCGAAGACGACCAGATTGTGCCCTACGTCGCCGCCGGGCCGAAGTCCGCCAAGCTGCTCAAGAACGGAATCCTCAAGACGTACAAGGACTTTCCGCACGGCATGCCCACCACGCACGCCGATGTGGTCAACGCTGAACTGCTCGAGTTCCTGAAAGGCTGACCTCATGTCGCTTGCACCGCCGTTCACCCACGACTCCGCTGTGGCCAAAGTCCGTGCCGGCGAGGATCTGTGGAACACGCGGGATCCGCAGCGCGTGGCGCTGGCCTACACGCCGGACAGTTGGTGGCGCAACCGGTCGCAGTTCGTGCAGGGGCGCGACGAGATCGTCGGGTTCCTGACGGGCAAGTGGCAGCGCGAGTTCGACTACCGGCTGATCAAGGAGCTGTGGGCCTACGGCGCGGACCGGATCGCGGTGCGGTTCGCCTACGAGTACCACGACGAATCCGGCGCCTGGTACCGCGCCTACGGCAACGAGAACTGGGAGTTCGTCGCCGACGGTCTGATGAAGGCGCGGCACGCGAGCATCAACGACGTTCCGATCGCCGAGGGCGAACGGCTGTTCCATTGGGATTCCAGCGGGCCGCGGCCGGCAGACCATCCAGGGCTCAGCGACCTCGGCCTCTAAAGCGTCGTCGGGAGGTAGACCCAGCCGAGGTGCGGGCCGCCGATGCTGCCGAGCCACAGCCGGTGACCGACCTCCACGAGCCCCGTGACCATGCTGAAGGTGGGGTGCGTCATCTTCAGTCCACTGACCGCCTCGCCGCTGTCGGGATCGAATGCGACCGCCCACACCACGGCCGTCGGTTTGGGCTGCAAGCGTGGGGGGAGTGCCCACACGACCTTGCGCAGTACCGGCGCCCAGCCGGCGAATCGATCGGCCACGGCATTGGCGGCAGTGACCATCGCGCACCAGATTCTGCCGTCGGGGCCCGTCGACAAGTTGTCGGGCATTGCGGGCAGATTCGCAACCAACGACGTGACCGATCCCGCTTTGGGGCCGGTGAGCCAGTACTTCGACAGCCGGCGGCCCTGCGTCTCGGCGAAGACGAGCGCCGAGCCGTCCGCGGTCGGGGTGACGCCGTTGGCGAAGTAGAGCCCGTCGACGAGCGTGGTGACGGTGCCGTCGGGCTCGAGGCGGTGCAACGCGCCGCGGCCACGCGCTTCCAGGATCGCAGCCACGTAGTGATCGATGGTGAAAGCACTGGTCGATTCGGTGAAGTAGATTGTGCCGTCGTCGGTTTGGGTGACGTTCGAGCAGAACCTCAGTGGACGTCCGCCGATGGACGTCACCAGTGTCTCGATGGCACCAGTCGTCGTGTCGAGGGCGAGTAGCCCGCGCGGGCTGTCGCACACCAGAAGGCGCCCGTCGTGCGCGAAGGCGAGCCCGAGCGGACGGCCCCCGGTGTTGGCGATCACCTCGGGCGCGGTGCCGTCTGGCGCAAGCCGCACGATGCCGCCGTCGCGTGCGCCGACCCACAGGTTGCCGTCGGCGTCGACGACGACGTCTTCCGGTTCGCCGCCCGGGACCGGCACCAACGTGAGTTCGGCGCGCGGGAGTTCGGGCAGCGGGTCGACGGGCGGTGCGTTCCAACGCGCCGGATCGATCGGCGGTTTGGCTGTGCTCACCATGACGACGTTAATCCCCGGGCCAGCCGCTGGGGGCTTCACCGCCCGACGCCTACATCCGGGCGGAAGCCTCGGTGAGGACGTTGTGCAGGATGTCGTAGATGGCGTCGAACTCGGCCTGCCCGCAGATCAGCGGCGGGGCGAGCTGCACGACCGGGTCGCCGCGGTCGTCGGCGCGGCAGTACAGCCCAGCCTCGAACAGGGCGGGGGTGAGGAAGCCGCGCAGCAGACGCTCGCACTCGTCGTCGTTGAAAGTTTCCTTGGTGGCCTTGTCCTTGACGAGCTCGATGCCGTAGAAGAAACCCTCGCCGCGGACGTCGCCGACGATCGGGATGTCGTACAACTTCTCCAGCGTCGACCTGAAGGCCGGAGCGCTCTCCTTGACGTGGTCGTTGATGCCCTCGCGCTCAAAGATGTCGAGGTTGGCCAATGCCACCGCCGCCGACACCGGGTGCCCGCCGAACGTGTAGCCGTGCCCGAACACCGTCTGCCCGTCGTCGAACGGCTCGAAAAGCCGGTCGCTGGCGATCATCGCGCCGATCGGCGAGTACCCCGACGTCAGACCTTTCGCGCAGGTGATGATGTCGGGCACGTAGCCAAAGTCGTTGCAGGCGAACATCGATCCGATGCGGCCGTAGGCGCAGATCACTTCATCGGACACCAGGAGCACGTCGTACTCGTCGCAGATCTCGCGGACCCGCTCGAAGTATCCCGGTGGCGGTGGAAAGCAGCCGCCGGCGTTCTGCACGGGCTCGAGGAACACTGCGGCGACGGTATCGGGGCCTTCGAACTCGATGGCCTCGGCGATGCGGTCGGCGCAATACCGGCCGAAGGCCTTGGGGTCGGTGCTGTACTGCTCCGGTGCCCGGTAGAAGTTCGTGTTGGGGACGCGGAAGCCGCCGGGGGTCGGCGGATCGAACGGCGCCTTGAACGCAGGGATACCGGTGATGGCGAGCGCGCCCTGCGGCGTGCCGTGGTAGGCGATGGAGCGCGAAAGAACCTTGTACTTACCCGGTTTGCCGGTCAGCTTGAAGTACTGCTTGGCCAGCTTCCAGGCGCTCTCGACAGCTTCTCCGCCGCCGGTGGTGAAGAAGACGCGGTTCAAATCACCGGGAGCGTAATTGGCGATGCGTTCGGCGAGCTCGATCGCCGGCGGCGTCGCGAAGGACCACAGCGGAAAGAACGCCAAGCTTTCGGCCTGCTTGGCGGCCGCCTCGGCCAGTTCGGCGCGGCCGTGCCCGACCTGGACGACGAACAGGCCGGAAAGTCCGTCGATGTACTTGTTGCCGTTGCTATCCCAGATGTTGACGCCTTCACCGCGGGTGATGATCGTCGGGGTGATGCCCGCGCCGTGGCGAGCGAAATGCCCCCACAGATGACGGTTCGCCTTGGCGCCCATGGCGGAGGTTGAGGAAGTTTCAGTTTCGGAGATGATGGTCATCGTGTACCCCAATTGTATTGCTGTTTAACGAGTTTGAGATAGACAAGGGTTTCGGTGGATATCACTCCCGGCAGTGCGCGGATCTGGGTGTTGAGTAGTTCGAGCAAGCTGTCGTCGTCCTCGCAGACGACCTCGACGATGGCGTCGAACGAGCCGGCGGTGAGCACGACGTAATCGACGGATTCGAGTTCGGCGAGTTTCTGGGCGATCTTCGTGGTGTCGCCGGTGCACTTGATGCCGATCATCGCTTGACGTGCGAAACCGAGCTGCAGGGGATCGGTGACGGCGACGATCTGCATGACCCCGGCGTCGACCATGCGCTGCACGCGTTGCCGGACGGCGGCCTCGGACAGCCCGACGGCCTTTCCGATGCCCGCGTAGGAGCGGCGACCGTCCTGTTGGAGCTTCTCGATGATCGCTTTGGACAGTTCGTCGAGCTGGAATGCGGCGCCCGGGCGAGACTGATTGACACGGAACGAGACGGGCCCGACGGCATGCGGTAACCCGGGGTTAGCCATGCATGAGATTGTGCACGGAATCCGTCGTATCGGGCAACCATGACGGCGAAATCAATTGTTGGGGCTGTCTGACGATGCGGTATGCGTAGCTCTCGGGCCTTGTCCGCGATAGCGTTGACCCATGACTGTCGCAAGCAGCTGGATCGACGGCGCGCCGGTGAAGACCAGCGGACCCATCCATCAGGTCGTCAATCCGGCGACCGACACCCCCGTCGCCGAGTATGCCTTGGCGCAACCCGTCGATGTCGATGCGGCCGTGGCATCAGCGCGCGCGGCGTTGGGGGGCTGGGCGGGGGCGACCCCTGCGGAGCGTTCGGCGGTGCTGGCCAAGCTCGCGAAGCTGGCCGACGAGGCGTCGACTTCTCTGGTGGAGGAGGAGGTGAGCCAGACCGGTAAGCCGGTGCGGCTCGCCACCGAGTTCGACGTTCCGGGCAGCGTCGACAATATCGACTTCTTCGCGGGCGCGGCGCGACACCTCGAAGGCAAGGCGTCGGCGGAGTACTCGGGCGATCACACGTCGTCGATCCGGCGCGAGGCCGTCGGTGTCGTCGCCACCATCACGCCGTGGAACTACCCGCTGCAGATGGCGGTATGGAAGGTGTTGCCCGCGTTGGCGGCCGGTTGTTCGGTGGTGATCAAGCCTGCGGAGATCACACCGCTGACGACGCTGACGCTGGCCCGGTTGGCCTCGGAGGCGGGGCTGCCGGACGGCGTGTTCAACGTGGTGACGGGTGCCGGCGCGGACGTCGGCGCGGCGCTGGCCGGGCATGCCGACGTGGACATGGTGACGTTCACGGGGTCGACGCCAGTGGGGCGGCGCGTCATGCTCGCCGCCGCGGAACATGGGCATCGCACGCAGCTGGAGCTGGGTGGCAAGGCGCCGTTCGTCGTGTTCGACGACGCGGACCTGGATGCGGCTGTGTACGGAGCTGTCGCGGGGTCGCTGATCAACACGGGGCAGGACTGCACGGCGGCCACGCGCGCGATCGTGTCGCGGGATCTGTACGACGACTTCGTGGCGGGCGTCGCCGAGGTGATGTCGTCGATCGTCATCGGGGACCCGGCGGATCCGGATACGGATCTGGGCCCGCTGATCACGAAGGCGCACCGGGCGAAGGTCGCGGGCATGGTGGAGCGCGCGCCGGGGGAGGGCGGGCGGATCGTGACGGGCGGTGTCGCACCGGAGGGTCCGGGGTCGTTCTACCGGCCGACGTTGATCGCCGATGTATCCGAGCAGTCAGAGGTGTGGCGCGACGAGATCTTCGGCCCGGTCTTGGCCGTGCGGTCGTTCACCGATGACGACGATGCGCTGCGGCAGGCGAACGACACCGCCTACGGGTTGGCGGCGTCGGCGTGGACGCGGGATGTGTATCGCGCACAACGGGCTTCGCGTGAAATTCACGCCGGCTGTGTGTGGATCAACGACCACATTCCGATCATCTCCGAGATGCCGCACGGCGGTTTCGGTGCTTCTGGCTTCGGCAAGGACATGAGCCAGTACTCGCTCGAGGAATACCTATCGATCAAGCATGTGATGAGCGACATCACGGGCACGGTCGACAAGGGTTGGCACAGAACAATTTTCACTAAGCGGTAGTTCGTCGAGGGGAACCTTGCACCGCGAGCGCGCGTGTCTGCACAGCGGCGCGCCGGCATTCCTGGCATTCTGTGCGCGCTCGCGAGAGGGCTCACGTCTAGCGGTGTATGTTGTGGTGTATGAAGCGCACCAACATCTATCTCGATGAGGCGCAGGCGGCCAGTCTCGACAAGCTCGCCGAGCAGCAGGGTGTGTCACGTGCCGAAGTCATCCGCAACCTGCTGGATCGGGCGCTCAACAATGCCGACGACGATCTGGAATCCGACCTCAAGGCGATCGGCGATTCGTTCGGCGTGCTGCGTGACGCGGATTCGCCGGAGCGCAGTCCCGGTGATCGTGAACGCCATCTCGACTGGATGTGGCGACGCACGTCGTGATCCTGGTCGACTCCGATGTTCTGATCGCTCACCTGCGCGGAGTCGACGCGGCACGCAACTGGCTCACCGGCGCTCGGCGGGAGGGCCCGCTGGCGATCAGCGTGGTGTCCATTGCCGAAATCGTCGGCGGGATGCGCAGTTCCGAGCGGCGCGAGGTCTGGCGGTTGCTGGCGTCATTTCGCGTCGAACCGGTCACCGAGATCATCGCGCGACGTGCCGGCGACTACCGGCGGCAGTACCGACGCAGTAACAACGGGATCGGACTCGGCGACTATTTGATCGCCGCGAGCGTGGACGTGCGGGGCCACGAATTTGCCACATTGAACATCCGGCACTATCCGATGTTCGACACTCTGCGGGCGCCCTTCAACCTGGACGACTGAGGGTCGGGGCCCAGCCGCGAAATATCATTCCGGGTTGTGAAATCGGCCGTGACCGCAACCCGGAATGATATTTCACGGAAACCCGCGACGAGCTACCCCGCGATGCGGATCAGCTTCTTGTTCACGAACTCGTCGATGCCGAACCTGCCCAGCTCGCGGCCGAAGCCCGAACGCTTGACGCCGCCGAACGGCAGCTCGGCTCCTTCTGCGCCAACGGCATTCACGAACACCATGCCCGCGTCGATCTTGTCGGCGACGCGCTTGGCCTGCTCGCTGTCGGTGGTGAACACATAGGACCCGAGACCGAACGGGGTGTCGTTGGCCAGTTCGACGGCTTCGGCTTCAGAGCTGACCTTGTACACCGACGCGACGGGCCCGAAGAGCTCCTCACGGAAGTCCGTGGGCAGCCCGGTCAGCACGCCCGGCGGGTAGAACGCGCCGTTGCGCTGCCCCTCCGACGTCAGCGCTGCACCGCTGGAGACGGCCCGCTGGACCTGCTCGTCGAGGCGTTCGGCAGCAGCTACCGACGACAACGGTGCCAGCCCGTCTGCCTTGGCCAGCACCTTCGCCGTGAACTTCTCCAGGAACGCGTCGTAGATGCCCTCGTCCACGATGATCCGCTTGGCCGCATTGCACGCCTGCCCGGTGTTCTCGAACCGACCGTCGACAGCGGCCTCGACCGCTGCGTCGAGGTCGTCGGACGACAAGAGGATGAACGGGTCGGACCCACCGAGTTCCAGCACGACCTTCTTCAGGTTGCGCCCGGCGATCTCGGCGACGGCGGCACCGGCCCGCTCGGAGCCGGTCAGCGAAACCCCTTGGACCCGTGGGTCGGCGATGGCGTCGGCGATCTGCTCGTTGGTTGCGTAGACGTTCACATAGGCGCCCTCGGGGAACCCGGCATCGAGGAAGATCTTCTCCAGCGCTGCGGCGGACTCGGGGCACTGCGGAGCATGCTTGAGCACAATCGTGTTGCCCAGCACCAAGTTCGGGCCGGCGAACCGGGCGACCTGGTAGTACGGGTAGTTCCACGGCATGATGCCCAGCAGCACGCCGACGGAGCTGCGCCGGATCAGTGCCGAGCCTTCGCCTTCGAGCAGATCGATCGGCTCGTCGGCGAGGAACTTCTCCGCGTTGTCGGCGTAGAACTCGTAGATCGCGGCGCTGAACTCCACCTCACCCTCGGACTGGTCGAGCGGCTTGCCCATCTCGCGCTGGATGATCTTCGCCAGCTCTTCCTTGCGCTCGTTGTGCAGCTCGGCGACCCGGCGGATCAGGGCGGCCCGTTCGGCCACAGTCGAGTTCTTCGACCAGTCGCTGTGCGCTTTGGCGGCTGAGGCGATCGCCTCCTCGATCTGTGCGTCGCTGGCGGTCGGGTATTCCTTGACCACGTCGCCGGTCGCCGGATCGATCACCGCATACATCGACACTTCACTCACTCCTTGTCGTTGACTTCCAAAGGGACTACTTCTTGTCTACTCGTCGTCGCGCGGCACGACGATCACAGGCACGTCAACGCCTGCGAGGATTCGTGACGCCGTGGAGCCGAGGAAGATGCGTCGCGGCGCGGCGAAGCGCGACGACCCCACGATCAGCAGATCGCCGTCCTCCCAGCGCAGCTTCTTCAGCGCCGACTCCAACGTCATACCGTCGGCGACCAACGACTCGATCTCGGGTGCGTCGGGCAGGGCCCTGGCGGCGACGGCAAGATTTTCCTCCGCGGCCTCGCGCTGCAGCGCGCGGACTTCTTTGGCGCTGCCCGCTTCGGCCAGGTTCTCCGACGACACGAGCGAGAGCATCCGGATGCCCAGTCCCGCCGCACTCGCCAGCGTGATCGTGAACGGCAGCGGATTGTCGTCGCCCGGCCGGGTGGGAACCGCGGCCGTCAACGTCTCGATCGCATCGTCGGGGTCCTCGGCGTATCCGCGAGGGGCCAGGGCGACAGGAATCGGCGACACGTGCAGCAGAGCCGACGTGACCGGGCCGATGGTGTGCCGTCCGAAGAATCCGTCGCGCGCCCCGCCGACCACGATCAGGTCGGACGATTTCTGTTCGGCGAAGTCGACCAGCGTCTGCGCGAACGACTCTCCGACGATCACCTCAGATCCTGCGCTGACACCGTCGGCGGCCAGTGCGGCAACGGCTTTGGCGACCCACTCCTGGCCGCGGCTGATGAGCATCTTCTGGTACTCGGCGCGGCCGGGGTGGCCGTCGGGCAGTTCTTCGCGGACGACGATGACGACGTCGACGCTGGCATCGAAGGTCTTGGCGAGGGCGCTGGCGAGTGCGATTCCGTCGTCACCGGTCGGGGTGGCGAGGTAGCCGACTGTCAAATGCATTGCGGGACTCTCTCTTTAGAAGGTGTCCGGGACCTTGACTTCGGTGGTCGCGTTCAGCGTTTCGCCACGGAAGAACCGCTTGGTGCCGAAGGCGAAGCACGCCAGCATCAGTGGGATGCCGAGCACGAGCATCCCGATGCCGAGGACGAACACGCCGCCGATGGGTCCGAAGGCGGTGTAGCCGTAGTCGGGCTGGATCATGTCCTTGGCGCTGATGATGAACGCCGCGGCCATCGCGGCGCCGCCGAGGAACGGGAAGATGCCGCGGAAGAACAGGTTTCGGGCCGACTGGAACAGCGTCCTGCGGAAGTACCAGACGCAGGCGAACGCGGTGACACCGTAGTAGAACGCCACTGCCAGGCCGAGCGAGGCGACCGAGTCGAGCAGCGCGTTCTCGGACAGCATCTTCAGGACCAGGTAGAAGAACAGCGCCGAGATCCCCATGACGATGGTCCCGAAGGCGGGGGTCATGTAGCGCGGGTGCACGCTGGCGAAGCGCTTGGGGATCGCCTCGTAGACGGCCATCGACAGGGTGCCGCGCGCGGTCGGCAGGATCGTGGTCTGGGTCGACGACAGCGCCGATACCGACACGGTCAACAGGAGTGCGGATGCGGCGATCTGGCCGGCGACCGGTTCGCCGAGGACGGTGAGGACGTCATCGGTGTTGTTGGGGTTGTTCAGTCCGATGCCGACTTCGCTGAAGCCTGCGAAGGATTGCAGCGCGTAGGCGACGAGCACGTAGGTGCACACCAGGATCACCGTCGTGATGAGCGCCGCGATGCCGGGTGTCTTGCCCGGGTCCTTGGTTTCCTCGCCGACGGCCAGGCAGGCATCCCAGCCCCAGTAGATGAAGATGCAGAGGATGACGGCGGCGGCGATCGACGACACGTCGAGTCCGCTCGGCCACAGCCAGGACAGTTGTGGGGTGATGGCCTGCGCCCCGGCGGTGCCGCTGAACACCCGGATCAGTGCGATGACGCTGACGATGATCAGCACGCCGAACTGGATGACAATGAGGACGTTCTGCACCCGCTCGCTGACGACGATGCCGCGGGCGGAGACCAGCGTCATCGCGATGATGAAGAAGCAGCCGAGGCCCACTGTCGCGGGCACGCTCTCGGCGAGGTTGTCGAGGCCGAGGAAGCTGTAGAGGTAGATCGCGGCGATCTCGGAGACGTTGGCCAGCACGATGATCGCCGACACCGCCAGGCCCCAGCCGCCGATCCAGCCGATCCACGGCCCGAACGCCTTGGTGCCCCACGTGAAGGTGGTGCCGCAGTCCGGGGTGTCCTGGGAGAGCTCTTTGTAGGCGAAGGCCACGAGGAGCATCGGGATGAACGCCAGCACGAACATCGCCGGCGCCTTCTCCTGGACGTTCAGTACGACGTAGCCGAGCGTCGCTGCGAGACTGTATGCGGGGGCGACAGCGCCGAGGCCGATGACGACGTTGCCGACGAGGCCGAGGGCCCCCGACTGCAGACCCTTACCGCCGACAGCAGGAGTCGACGGTTCCTCCGTGATTGCCATGGCCGAAATATACGTTTCCGGTGGTAGCCGTGCGTGATGTACGCGGAAATCGTTGCATGCAGGAAACTTTGCGACGAAATCCGTTCGCGGGAGGCCCCGTCATAGACTCAAAGGCGTGACCGCGAGCGCGCGCGTCGATGAATTCGAGCAGATGCGACCGCATCTGCTCTCGGTCGCGTATCGCCTGACCGGTACGGTCGCCGACGCCGAGGACATCGTGCAGGACGCGTGGCTGCGATGGGCCGCACGAGACAGCCTCGCGGTCGAAAATCTGAAGGCGTGGTTGACGACGGTGGTGAGCCGGCTCGCGCTGGACCGGTTGCGGTCGGCCGCGCATCGGCGCGAGGCCTACGTCGGCGAGTGGCTGCCGGAGCCGGTGGTGACGGACTTGGACGGGTCCGATCCACTGGCTGCGGTGGTCGCCGGTGAGGACGCCCGGTTCGCGGCGATGGTGGTGCTGGAGAACCTGACACCGGATCAGCGCGTCGCCTTCGTCTTGCATGACGGGTTCTCGGTGCCGTTCACCGAGATCGCCGACATCCTCGGGTCGACGGCGGAGTCGGCACGGCAGTTGGCGTCGCGGGCCCGCCGTGCCGTATCAGCGGCGCCGCCACCCGCGTCCGAGCACGCCGAGGTCGTCGGAAAGCTGTTGGCGGCGATGGCGTCGGGGGACCTCTCGTCGGTCGTGGCGGTGCTGCACCCGGATGTGACGTTCACGGGCGACGCGAACCGCAGGGCGCCGACGGCGGCGCGGGTCATCCACGGTTCGGACAAGGTGGCCCGGTTCCTGCTCGGCCTCGGCGCCAAGTACGGACCGGATCGGTTGTTGGCGAGCAGCGTCCTCGGATTGGTCAACGGCGAACTCGGGCTCTACTCACCGGGTGCGGACGCCGTCGATGGTGCGCCGGCGATCACGCCGCGGATCCAGGCGATGACTGTGCACGACGGGCGGGTGGTCGCCATCTACGACGTCGCCAACCCGGACAAGTTCACGGGTTCGCCGCTGCGGTGAGTGTGACCGCTACATCTGCGACAGCTGCGGCACCACGTACTCGCCGAAGTCGCGCAGCGACCCCAGCGCGCGGACCGGGCTGCCGATCGCCTCGTGATAGACCGCCACGCGGCGTGCACCGGTTTCGAGGATGAAGTCGCCGAGTTCGTCGACGACCTGACCGACGGGTCCGATGATCGCGGCCGCCCCGACCATCTCGGCCATCGCATCCGCGTCGATCGGGGTGCCGTCCGGCCCGAGGTGACGCTCGGGCGCCTGCGGAACGTGCGGATGGTCGCCGTCCCGGAATGACGTTCGCAGCGACGCGATGAGGCGCTCCCTGGCATCGGCCGCGTCGTCGACGATGGCGATCACCGTATGCAGGTGGTGCGGATCGGCGCCTGCGATGTCGCGGTAGCGCTGCTCCAGCGCCACCCGCGCCGACGCCGGGGTGGCGAAATAGTGTTGCAGCGCAAAGCCGTTGGCGGCAGCGCACTTGAGACCGGCGTCGCTCGAGGTGGCCATCAGCAGCGGCGGGTGCGGGCTGGTGCGTATGGGCGGCTGAATCTCCGGCGATGACCACAAGTCGACCAGCCGGTCGACCGTCGCGTGGGGTTCGTCGTTCCACCGAGCGAAGTCGACGTCGAGCATCTCGTAGTCGCGCCGGTAGCCGCCCCGGCCGAGTCCGAGTTCGAAACGGCCGCCGCTGAGCTGGTCGAGCAGTGCGGCCCGTTCCGCGAGGTCGACCGGGTGGCACAGCGGTGAGAGGACGACGGACGTGCCGACGCGGATCGTGCGGGTACGCCCGAGCAGGAATCCCGCGGCGGTCAGTGCGCTGGGGTTGATCCCGAACCGGATGAAGTGATGCTCGGTGACCCACAACTCGTCATAGCCGAGCTCCTCCGCGAGCTCGGCCTGCGTCACGGTCAGGTCGACGACATCGCCGGCAGTCGCGCCCAGGCTCGCGCCCATGTTGAGCAGTACGCCGAATCGCATAGCCGGTTAGGGTACCCTAACCAGACGATCGGATGTCAGCTCCAGGGCACCCGGCAGGCGTCGCCGGAGCTGAAGCCCTGCTCGGTGATGCCCAGCGCGGCGTTCATCCGGGCCCGCATGTTCTCGACACCGATCTGGTACGTGAGCTCCATGACACCCTTGTCGCCGAAGCGGCGGCGTAGATCAGCTACCTGCTCGTCGGTCACCGTGTGCGGATCGGTCGTCACGGCCGCGGCGTAGGCGATGGCCGCGCGCTCGTCGTCGGAGAAGGCAGGCGAGGTCGCATAGTCGTCAATATCCTTGAGCCGCAGCAGGTCCAGGCCGTCGAGGCGCATCAGCATCGACCCGAAGTCGACGCACCAGGAGCATCCGATCTGCCGGGCCACCCAGAAGACGGCCAGCTCGCGGACGCTGGCGGGCAGCTCGTCGGAGGCGCGCTCCAGCATCCCCTCGTGCAGGGCGCCGGCCACCATCAGCCCGGGATGGTGGGCGTAGATGGCAAACGGTTCCGGAACCTCACCGAAGCGACGTTTGGCGTAATGCCACATCAGTCGGGTCATCAGCGATGCGCGGTGCGGTGGGACGGGTTCGAGGCGTGTGGTGGTCATACCTGTCAGACGAGGCGACACCTCGAAGTGTGACTCGGTGGCTGTCGGGTAGATGTGGGGCGTGACAGAAAACGCTCCGAACCGAGGCGCGGTCTACAGCGCCCACCTGCGATCGACTGCGGTGGTCGCTCTCCAATTCATCGCGGTGGCCGCCGCGCTGTGGGTCCTGTCCTGGGTGGTGGGACAGACGTGGGTGATCCTCCTGCCGGTGGTGCTGGCGCTGATCGTGTGCACGGTCCTGTGGCCGCCGGTGCGCTGGTTGCGGGACAGGGGAGTGCCGCCGGCGTTGGCTGTCCTGCTGGCACTGCTCGTCGCGGTCGGCGTGATCGCGGGCATCGTCGCCGCGGTGGCACCCGCGATCGTCGGGCAGACGGCCGAACTCGCCGAGCAGGCCACGGCCGGTGTCGTGCAGGTGCGCGACTGGCTGGGTGGTCCGCCGCTGAAAATCAGTGAGGAACAACTCAATTCGGCGGTGGCCGCGATCACCGACAGGCTGAACTCCAGCAGCGCGCAGATAGCGTCGGGCGTGTTCACCGGGGTCGGGGCGGCGACGTCGGCTCTGGTCACGGTGTTCACCGCCGTCGTCGTGACGTTTTTCTTCCTCAAGGACGGGCCCGGATTCCTTCCGTGGCTGCGACGCGTCGTCGGCGCGCCCGCTGGGCGGCATCTCGCCGAGGTGCTTCAGCGGGTGTGGTCGACGCTCGGCGGTTTCATTCGGACACAGGCGATCGTGAGCCTGGTTGACGCAGTGCTCATCGGCATCGGGCTGGTGATCCTCGGGGTGCCGTTGGCCTACGCGTTGGCGATCATCACGTTCATCGCGGGCTTCGTGCCGATCGTCGGCGCGTTCGTCGCCGGTGGTCTCGCGGTGTTGATCGCGTTGGTCGCCAACGGGCCGGTGACCGCGCTCATCGTGCTCGCGATCATCGTCGCTGTGCAGCAGATCGAAGGCAACGTGCTGCAGCCGTGGTTGCAGTCGAAGTCGATGAATCTGCATGCGGTGATCGTGCTGTTGGCAGTGACGTTGGGCGCGTCCACTTTTGGCGTCATCGGCGCCTTCCTGGCGGTTCCGGTGGCGGCCGCGGCGGCCGTCATCATCCGGTACTACGGCGAGCAGGTCGCCGAGAAGTCAGGCGAGACTGCGGATGCTGAAGTGGCCGAATCGGAGCAGGAGGAGTCGGAGGAGGTTCAGCCCCGCGACCGCTGATAGTGCCTTCGGGCCTTCATGCGATTGCCGCAGATGGCCATCGAGCACCAGCGCGCGGTGTTCGGCTTACTGCGGTCGATGAGAAACAGGTGGCATTCGGTGTTGGCGCACGGGCGCAGTCGTCCGGGACTGGTGATCCGGAGGCCGTCCCACGCCAGCACCGCGCGGGCGGCACCGTTGGCGCCGTCGAGGCGCCACTGGACCCCGTCGGCGGTCATCGTCGGTGCCAGCTGAACGTTCGACAGGAATCGGTGTAGCTCGGTCGGTGCTGCGTCGCCGCGAATCACCGCCTGCAGCGACGCGCGCGCGTCGACGAGCGTCGCCCACTCCTGCTCGGTGGCGGCGACGTCGTGGTCGGAGAGCCATTGTGCGGAGCCCGCGAGGTCGGGGAGTGCGTCGGTGTGCACGCCGTCGATGACCGGTGTCGTGTTCAACAGGTCGAGCAGAAATTTCTCGTCGTCGGCCGTAGCGGCACACACATCCATGTCTAACCTCCAAAGTGCTATTGACAGGTTACATCACCACGGGTTTACTCCGACTAACCGTTAAATCAGAAATAAGGAGTTAGTCATGGCAGACGTTCATCACCGCTACGCCACCGTCGACGGCCATCAGTTGTTCTATCGGGAGGCCGGCCCCGCCGACGCCCCCGTCGTCGTCCTGCTTCACGGATTCCCGACCAGTTCGTTCATGTTCCGCAACTTGATCCCCGAACTCGCCGACGACTATCACGTCATCGCGCCCGACTACCTGGGCTTCGGTTACTCCGACGCGCCCTCGGTCGACGAGTTCGACTACACCTTCGACGCGCTGGCAGCACTCGTCGCGGGTCTGCTCGCGCAGCTCGGCGTGTCCCGGTACGCCATCTACGTTCAGGACTACGGCGCGCCCGTCGGGTGGCGGCTGGCGTTGCGGGATCCGCAGGCGATCACCGCGATCGTCACGCAGAACGGCAACGGTTACGACGCTGGGTTCGTCACCGACGGTTGGGTGCCGGTGTGGAACTACCAACGCGAACAGACACCCGAGACCGAGGCGGCGCTGCGTAGCTTCCTGAGTTTCGAAGCCACCAAGACGCAGTACGTCGCCGGCGTACCCGACGAGTCCGTCGTCAGCCCCGACACGTGGCACCACGACTACGCGCTGCTGTCACGTCCGGGCAACGACAGGATCCAGCTGAAGCTGTTCCTCGACTACGCCACCAACCCGAAGATCTACCCGGCGCTGCACGACTATCTGCGCGCGAGTGCCGTTCCGCTGCTTGCTGTTTGGGGGGACAAGGACCCGTTCTTCGGTCCCGACGGGGCGCGGGCCTTCGGCGACGACGCCGTCGACGGTGAGATCCACCTGCTCGACGGCGGCCACTTTCTCCTCGAAAGTGACCTGCCAGCGGTGACCGGTCTGATCCGCGACTTCCTGTCGCGCCGGCTGTGAACTAGCCGGAAACGACGACGCGGTTGCGCCCCTCCTGTTTGGCCTCGATCAACGCGAAGTCGGCCCGCTTCACCAGATCGTCGGGGTCGGGGTGGCCGTTGTGCGTCGCCACCCCGATCGAGACGGTCACGTTGATGCTCGTGTCGCCCGCGCGGAAGTCGGCATCGGCGACGGCACGGCGGACCCGTTCGGCGGTCTCGACACTCTCGTGCAGCTGCGTCTCGACCAGCAGGACAAAGAACTCCTCGCCGCCGTAGCGGAAGATGAAATCGGTCGAACGGACGTTGTCGGACAGGATCCCGGCGAGCGTGCGCAGCACCGCATCGCCGGTGTGATGTCCGTGAATGCTGTTGATGTTCTTGAAGTTGTCGACGTCGAGCATGAAGCCCGACAGGCTCATCGACGTTCGCGACACGAAGCCGATCTCGCGCAGCAGGATCGAAGGCAGGAACCGGCGATTCAAGGTGCGCGTCAACGCATCACGACCGAGTTCGACCTCCGACAGACCCTGGAACATGTCGCCGAGTAGAGCCAGGATCCGGTCCACCTCAGCGCCCAGCGCCTGCAGTGCCGACGTCTGCCGACCCGAATCCGGTGAGCGCAGCGATGGCAGCAGCACATCGTCGACGCGGGCGACGGCCTGCTTGATCTCGGCCATCTGCGGTGCGGTTTCGAACATCACCTCGGCGCGGTGACGCACCCAGAGCCCGAACGGCGCCAGCGCCAGAGGGTCGGTCGGTGCATTGTTGGCGTGGCTGTGAAGAACGCTCAGCAGGGTCGACTGCGACCACTCGAGGAGACTGGCGCGTTGCCGTTCGCGTTCCAGGTTCATGTCCTGGTCGAGGGAGAACAACCGGTAGGACTCCTCGAGGCGGGTGCGGTTGACGATGCGACGGATGCCCGAACGGCTCATTGCCGTGATCGCCCCGTCGATCCAGGCGTCGAAAAACCGCATCACGTCGTAGCAGTTCTCCCACGGTTGGGTGACGTCGTCGCGCACCAACTCGGAGATCCGGGTGCGTAGGCGCAGCGCGCCGATGTGGACGAGATGGATCGGGATGCGCAGCCTGGCGTGGAATTCGCCGATCTGTTGCTGTCTCTGCTCGAACGCGGCGGGGTCGTTCAGTGCCTCGACAGAGAAGGCGTGCCGCAGCCACGACACCAGCTCGGTCTTCAGTCGGGTCTCGACGACAGAATTGTTCAGATACCGATGCGACTCGGTCCGCTGAAGCAAGCTCGCGTAGAAGTCGTCGACGAGGGCCTCGGCGTGGAACTGGATCAAAGGGAGATACGGAGTCGCCAACGCGATGATGGCAGGCGTCGGCGCGGCGATGACCTTCTCGTCATCGTAGGACGGCGCCGCATCGACCACAGCCGAGATCCTAGTTAGTCGTTCTCAACGGTGTGTTACGGCGGTGGCACACTCTGCCACCCGCGTTCGTCAGCGCGCGGTGTTGGATGGCGCGCTTCCTCGTCGGGCTCGTCCCTCGCCCGCTTTCGTCAGCGCGCGAACATGAGCGCGCGCTTGACCTCCTGGATCGCCTTCGTCACCTGAATCCCACGCGGGCAGGCCTCGGTGCAGTTGAACGTCGTCCGGCAGCGCCACACCCCGTCGACGTCGTTGAGGATGTCGAGCCGCTCGGCCGCCCCCTCGTCACGCGAGTCGAAGATGAAGCGGTGGGCGTTGACGATCGCCGCCGGGCCGAAGTAGGAACCCTCGCTCCAATACACCGGGCACGACGTGGTGCAGCACGCGCACAGAATGCACTTGGTGGTGTCGTCGTAGCGGGCGCGGTCGGTCTGGCTCTGGATGCGCTCGCGGGTGGGCTGATTGCCCGACGTGATCAGGTACGGCTTGATCGCCCGGAACGCATCGAAGAACGGCTCCATGTCGACGACGAGATCCTTCTCCACGGGCAGCCCGCGGATCGGCTCGATCGTGATGGTCAGCTGCTTGGACGCCTTCTTCGGCAGCATGTCGCGCATCAGCACCTTGCACGCCAGGCGGTTGACGCCGTTGATGCGCATCGCGTCCGAGCCGCACACGCCGTGCGCGCAGGACCGGCGGAACGTCAACGTGCCGTCCAGGTACCACTTCACGTAGTGCAGCAGGTTGAGCAGACGGTCCGACGGCAGGCACGGCACCCGGAAGCTCTGGTAGCCGGCGTCATCGGGCGACTCCGGATTGAACCGGGCGATCTTGAGCGTCACCATCACCGCGCCGTCGGGCACGGGAGGCAGCTCGGGGTCGCCGGTTTCGGGCTTCTCGAGAACGCTGGTCATTAGTACTTCCGTTCCATCGGCTCATACCGGGTCTGCGTCACAGGTTTGTAGTCCAACCGGATGTCGCTGAGAAGGTCGGAACCTTCCTTGTAGGCCATCGTGTGGCGCATGTAGTTGGTGTCGTCGCGGTTGGGGTAGTCCTCGCGCGCGTGGCCGCCGCGAGACTCCTTGCGGTTCAACGCGCCCACCACGGTGACTTCGGCAAGCTCCAGCAGGAAGCCGAGCTCGATCGCCTCGAGCAGGTCGCTGTTGTAGCGCTTGCCCTTGTCGTGCACCGTGATTCGCGAGTACCGCTCCTTGAGGGCGTGGATGTCGGTCAACGCCTGCTTAAGAGTCTCCTCGGTGCGGAACACCGCGGCGTTGTTGTCCATCGACTGCTGCAGCGCGCCACGGATGTCGGCAACACGCTCGTTGCCGTGGTCACTCAGAATGTCGCCGACCCAGCCGACCACCATCTCCGCCGGACGCTCGGGCAGGTCGACGAAGTCGTGTCCCAGTGCGTAATTCGCGGCGGCGATACCGGCCCGGCGGCCGAACACGTTGATGTCGAGCAGCGAGTTGGTGCCCAGCCGGTTGGCTCCGTGCACCGACACACACGCGCACTCACCCGCGGCGTAGAGGCCGGGGATGATCGTCGTGTTGTCCCGCAGCACTTGACCGTTGATGGTCGTCGGGATGCCGCCCATGACGTAGTGGCATGTCGGATACACCGGCACGAGTTCCTTGACCGGGTCGACGCCGAGGTACGTCCGGGCGAACTCGGTGATGTCGGGCAGCTTGGCTTCCAGGACGTCCTCGCCGAGGTGGCGCACGTCGATGTACACGTAGTCCTTGTTCGGTCCGGCGCCGCGGCCTTCCAGAACCTCGAGAACCATTGAGCGAGCGACGATGTCACGCGGTGCCAGGTCGACGATCGTCGGGGCGTAGCGCTCCATGAACCGCTCACCGTCGCCGTTGAGCAGGCGCCCGCCCTCACCGCGCACCGCCTCGGAGATCAGGATGCCGAGACCGGCAAGACCTGTCGGGTGGAACTGGTGAAACTCCATGTCCTCCAAGGGAAGTCCCTTGCGGAAGATGATGCCGAGGCCGTCGCCGGTCAACGTGTGGGCGTTCGACGTCGTCTTGTACATGCGGCCCGAGCCGCCGGTGGCGAACACGATCGCCTTGGCGTGGAACACATGCACGTCGCCGGTCGCCAGCTCGTAGGCGATGACGCCGGTGGCGACGGGGCCCGACGGTGTGTCGGTCAGCGCGATGTCCAGCGCGTAGTACTCGTTGAAGAACTCGACGTCGTGCTTGACGCAGTTTTGGTACAGCGTCTGCAGGATCATGTGGCCGGTGCGGTCGGCGGCGTAGCAGGCGCGGCGCACAGGCGCCTTGCCGTGGTCGCGGGTGTGGCCGCCGAAGCGGCGCTGGTCGATGCGGCCTTCGGGGGTGCGGTTGAACGGCATCCCCATCTTCTCCAGGTCGAGCACCGCGTCGATGGCCTCCTTGGCCATGATCTCGACGGCGTCCTGGTCGGCGAGGTAGTCGCCGCCCTTGACGGTGTCGAACGTGTGCCACTCCCAGTTGTCTTCCTCGACGTTGGCCAGCGCGGCGCACATGCCGCCCTGGGCCGCGCCGGTGTGCGACCGGGTGGGGTAGAGCTTGGTCAGCACGGCCGTGCGGACGCGGGGTCCGGACTCGACGGCCGCGCGCATACCGGCGCCACCTGCGCCGACGATGACGACGTCGTAGCGGTGTTCAACAATCATTCGGCTTCTCCGTTTCAGGAAATCGACGCGTCGAACGTCACGAGCACGTAGGTCCCCAGCACCACGGTGAACACGATCGACAGCAGAAGCAGCGTGTTGAGCCAGAACTTCGTGGAGTCCTTGCGCGTGTAGTCGGCGATGATCGTGCGCATCCCGTTACCGCCGTGCAGCTGGGCCAGCCACAGCAGCAGCAGGTCCCAGGTCTGCCAGAACGGCGACGACCAGCGTTCGGCGACGTAGTTGAAGTCAATGCGGTACACGCCGTTCTCCCACATCAGCATGATGAAGAGGTGGCCCAGCGCCAGGAAGACGAGCACGATGCCCGAGAAGCGCATGAACAGCCAGGTGTACTTCTCGAAGTTCGGCATGCCCCCCGCGCGGCGCGGCGCACGAGGGTTGTCCAGGCCGGCGGGACGGTCGAAGCTGCGTTGCATGACGGGCGCGGGTCCGCCGCGGTCGGAGATGTGGTCGTAGGGGTTCTCAGGCATCAGAAGAACCTCTCCACCATGTGCATGCCGATCACTCCGACGGACGCGATGAACAGGACGAGGAAGATGCCCGCGATCACCCACAGCATCTTGCGCTGGTGGCGCGGCCCCTCCGACCAGAAGTCGATGAGGATGATCCGGATCCCGTTGAGGGCGTGGTAGAGGACCGCGGCGACGAGCCCGATCTCCATCAGACCGATGATCGGGGTCTTGTACGTCTCGATGATCTCGTTGTAGGCCTGCGGACTGACGCGAACCAGGGCGGTGTCGAGCACGTGGACGAACAAGAAGAAGAAGATCGTCGCGCCCGAGATGCGGTGCAATACCCACGACCACATACCCGGGTCGCCGCGGTAGAAAGTGCGGCGGCGCGTCGGCTTTGATCGCGGTGCCGGCAAATCGGTATCGGCTGGTGTAGCCGTACTCATAGGACCCTCCAACGCCATCGGTGGAGGCTTGGGAATTCGGTGCTGCTTACCGGGCCCCAAACCTCGGGGCGACTCTAATCCCCTTCGTACTCTTCAACGAACTAGCGTGAAGCGAAATGCCGCCGATTGGGGCCCGAGTTAGGGTGCCCTATCTGCGGCTTCGGGTCACGCGGCAGGGGGTTCGGAATGGATTCAGAATCGCAGCGGGAGGCGTGACGTGACGACTGAAGTTGACTGGAAAATGTTGCGGCGCAAGGCAATCGACGCATCGGAGCACGCTTAT
This sequence comes from Mycobacterium sp. 236(2023), assembly GCF_029623955.1. Taxonomy (GTDB): domain Bacteria; phylum Actinomycetota; class Actinomycetes; order Mycobacteriales; family Mycobacteriaceae; genus Mycobacterium. The sequence continues at coordinate 719,100 of NZ_JARSBP010000002.1, forward strand.
GCGCCCTACTCGCGATTTCGCGTCGGGGCGGCCGCATTGGTCGACGATCATCGCATTGTGGCCGGATGCAATGTGGAAAATGTCTCATATGGCCTAGGTCTCTGTGCCGAGTGTGCAGTGGTCTGCGCCCTACATTCCGGCGGTGGTGGACGGCTGATCGCGCTGTCGTGTGTGGGCCCCGACGGTGAGGTTCTGATGCCGTGCGGGCGGTGCAGGCAGGTCCTGTTGGAGCACGGCGGCACGGCCCTGTTGATCGACCACCCCCTGGGGCCGCGCCCTCTGGGCGAACTGCTTCCCGATGCTTTCGGGCCCGACGATCTGGCGCGCAACCCGGTGCCCGCGGAGGAGACGCCGTGACCGTCGGCGCCGCGGCGCCGCAAGCGAACTCGTCGGTGGCACGATGGAGGCATCGGCCGCTTTTGATCGACCGAAGAGGTAGGGGATCCCGTGACGACACCGCTGACTCTCGACAACATCAGGAAAGCGCCCAAAGCGCTGCTCCATGACCACCTCGACGGGGGACTGCGACCGTCGACGGTGCTCGAGCTGGCCCAGGAGCACGGCTACCGCGACCTGCCTGCCTCCGATGTCGACGGGCTGGCGACGTTCTTCCGCACCGCGGCGCACAGCGGGTCGCTGGTGCGCTATCTGGAGCCCTTCGCGCACACCGTCGGCGTGATGCAGACTCCCGACGCGCTGCACCGCGTCGCCCGCGAATGCGTCGAGGACCTCGCCAACGACAACGTCGTCTACGCCGAAGTCCGGTTCGCGCCCGAACTGCACATCGACAACGGGCTGTCGCTCGATGCCGTCGTGGACTCTGTTCTGGCGGGGTTCGCTGACGGTGAGAAGGCCGCTGCCGCCGACGGGCGCACCATCACGGTGCGCTGTCTGGTCACCGCGATGCGCCACGCTGCACGCTCACGCGAGATCGCAGAGCTCGCGGTCCGGTTCCGGGACAAGGGTGTTGTGGGGTTCGACATCGCCGGAGCGGAGGCCGGTTACCCTCCCACCCGTCACCTCGACGCGTTCGAATACATGCGAGGCAACAACGCGCGCTTCACAATTCACGCCGGGGAGGCCTTCGGCCTGCCGTCGATCCACGAGGCGATCGCGTTCTGCGGTGCTGACCGGCTCGGCCACGGCGTCCGCATCGTCGACGACATCGAAGTGCACACCGATCACGACGCGACCCTGGGACGTCTGGCATCCCTGTTGCGGGACAAGCGGATTCCACTGGAGCTGTGTCCCAGCAGCAATGTGCAGACCGGAGCTGTCGCGAGCATCGCCGAGCATCCGTTCGCTCTGCTGGCGAGACTGCGCTTCCGGGTCACGGTGAACACCGACAACCGCTTGATGAGCGATACGACGATGAGCCAGGAGATGCTGCGTCTGGTCGAGGCGTTCGGCTACGGCTGGAGCGATCTCGAGCGATTCACCATCAACGCGATGAAGTCGGCGTTCATCCCGTTCCGCGAGCGGCTCACGATCATCGACGAGGTGATCAAACCCCGCTACGCCGTCCTAGTGGGCTAGGAGCCTAGGACTCGCTGCGCAGCCGGGACTCGACGAAGCGCTCCAGCGACTCCCACTGCGTCACCGCGTCGGCATAAGGCGCGCTCGGGCGCTTGGCAGACTCGGGGTCGAGCACGAACGCGATCACGCGGCCGAGTTCGGTGTCCGGGTCGAGCTTGGTGTCGACCGTCGTCTCCTCGGAGTAGTCGCCGATGTCGCGCAGCAGTTCGACCGCCAGGTCGATCTGGTCGCGGTCGAGTGCGTCGGGGCCTTCGGCGAGGTCGTCGACGATGTCGGTCAGCACGTAGACGTTGTCGTCGGTGACGTCCACGCGCAGTGAACCGTCCGTCGCCGCGGTCCGGATGTCGTCATAGGTGGCCAGGTCGGACAGGTCGTGGTCGTGCTCGTCGGCGAGGTAGCGGGCCAGCGCGCGTTCGGACGGGAACACGCTGATGCGGCCGTTTCGGCCGAGGAAGATCGGCCGGTCGTCGAAGTAGCAGCGCAGCGTGAAGTAGGTGCCGCCGGTCATCATGATGCGGATCGGGTCGATGCCAACGCGCTCCCAGAAGTCCTTGTCGCTACCCAGGACCTTGGTCTCGGCCTCGGCGGCGAGGTCGTCGGCCTCCTCCTCCGTGTCGACGATGTCATCGATCACGAGGTCGTCGTCGAGTTCGGGGGCGTCCTCGTCGAGCTCGGCCTGCGCCTTCTCCGCGGCGGCCGCGTCGACGTCGGGGACGGTGATCACGGCGTCGAGTGCCTCGATCACGTTGTCCCAGCTCCGGGCGATGATCTTCTCGATCTCGGCCCAGCGCTTGCGTCCTGCGCGGCCGGCGAACGCCTCCGCCCCTCCGCCGACGGTTCCGAGCACCGGGTTGCCGTTGAAGAACTTCGTGACGGCGGGCAGCTCACACACCGATCCCATCGACGACACGACGGCCAGTGCCCCGTGAAGAGCGCGCACGCTCTCCTCGGTGGGCTTCTGAGACAGCAGCTCCTCCAGCACGACGAGGTCGTGGGTGTGGTCTTCGCTCGGATCGAGCCGGTGGGCGTTGGCCGAGGTCAGCTTCTCCCACGCCGGGTGGTCGGCGAGATCGTTGTCGTTGTTGGTGCGAACGAACGCGACCAGATCGGCGACCGATTCCAGGACGTAGAGGTCCTCGTCTTTGCCGAGGAAGGCCTCCCACTCGTCGCCGTCGGCACGCCACCGCGGCGCCCACAGTGTGTACACGTCGCCCTTGGTCAGCTTCAGCCCGATCGGCACGATGTCAGCAGCCATGCGGCACAGCCTAACCACCTGCGCTGGTGGTACCGAGGGCATGGTTGGGGTAAGAGGACGGTCGGCTCACTGTTGCCGTACCGCAACCCGTTCGTCGCTTGGAGTGTTTGTCAGGCCTGCCAGGATGGCCGGATGATCAGACTCGGCCTGCACGGCCTCGGTATCGCCGCGGGTGCGCAACGCACCGTGATCGATGCCGTCGCCGCGGCGGCCGAGCGCTCCGGCTTCGCAACGCTCTGGGTCGGCGAGCACGTCGTGATGGTCGACGAGTCCGATTCGCACTACCCGTACAGCGACGACGGCCGGATCGCGATCTCCGCGGACGCCGACTGGCTGGACCCGCTGATCACATTGAGTTTCGCGGCGGCCGCGACGAACCGCATCGAATTGGCGACGGGCGTGATGCTGCTGCCTGAGCACAACCCGGTGATAGTCGCCAAGCAGGCCGCGTCTCTGGACCGGATGACGGGTGGCCGGCTGTCGCTGGGCGTCGGGGTCGGGTGGTCGAAAGAGGAGTACGACGCGCTCGGTGTTCCGTTCGAGGGACGTGGGGCGCGGATGGCCGAGTACGTCGCGGCGATGCGGACGCTGTGGCGCGACGATGTGGCGTCCTTCTCCGGCGAGTTCGTCTCGTTCGACCGGGTGCGGATCAACCCGAAACCGCACGGCCGAGCGGTCCCGATCGTGCTGGGCGGCAACTCGGACGCTGCGCTGCGCCGTGTCGCCGAATGGGGCGACGGCTGGTACGGCTTCAACCTCGCCGACGTGGAGGAGGCGGCCTACCGCGCGTCGAAGCTGCGGGCGCTGTGCCGAGAAGTCGGCCGTGATCCGACCGAACTGAGGTTGGCGGTGTCGCTGCAAGACCCGGTACCGACCGACGCGATGCGATTGGCCGACGCGGGCATCGACGAACTCGTCCTCGTCGCGGGGCCGCCGGCGGACCCGATCGCCGCCGAGGCGTGGATCGCGGATCTGGCCGGAAAGTGGCTGCGGGTGCGCGCCTGAGTTTCTCGCGCCGGACTGCCCCTGCACTAGGAAGCTAGGGCGTGCCTGCGGCCACCCTGATCAGTTGCAGGTTGGCCTGGGTCGAGTCATCCGAGAACAGCGATGAGTCGGCGGGGATGTGACAGTCGTGCACACTCCGACGGTGCTGGTTGGCTGTATCCACGCAGTCCTGGACGGCTGCCTGCTCGATGTGGTTCAGATGGCGATAACCGGCGACGACTCCGACGGCCGCTAAGCAGATGAACAGAGCCGCGATGCCCAAAGTGATCTTCAGCGGCCAATCCAGCAGCCTCCAACGCGCGACCATGAGTGCCGACGCTAACGATGCCGTAGATAAATTCGCTGAGGAGTTCCTGAAGGTTTGCCAAGTCCCTGAAATCCCTGGCTCTCGTTCGCATGTAAGAGCGAACGGGAGTCTGTGGTCAACCGTTCAATCACGACACGGCTAGACCCCGGACCTACCAGCTGGCTCGTTTGCGGACCCGTGGTTGCCGCTGGCCCGCTATTGCCACCAGCCATCCGAACCGGTTCGCAGCCCAAACAGGCCGAGGAACATGCTGAACAGACTTGAGATGAATGCCACCGTGTTGGAAACGGCCTCTCTGAAAGCTGCTGCCACTCTTTCGAAGAAACCGGGCTGGGGCTCTTCCGGTGTCCCAGGATCCGTGCCTGGATTTTCGGGCGGTGTGGGCGTGTCGTTGGCATCGTCGGGATCTGTGCCCGCAGCGACCTCATCTGCATCGCTAGCGCCGTCACCGTCGGAATCAGTGTCGCCAGGCGTATCGCTGGGGTCAGGCGTCGAGCCGGGGTAGCTCGAGGGGTCGGTGGGGTCGGTGCCAGCCGTGTTCTCCTCATCGTCGGTGTGACCGTCTCCGTCGGAGTCGGTGTTATCGGGTCCGGTTCCCCCGGAGCCGGGGTAGTTGTTGGCATCGAGAGGGTCAGTGCCCGAGGCAGTTTCATCGACGTCGGAGTAGCCGTCGCCGTCCGAGTCGACGGGGGGTGCGCCGGGGTAGCTGGTGGCATCGCCGGGGTTGGTGCCGGAGTTGTTCTCGTCGGAGTCGCTGTAGCCGTCACCGTCGGAGTCGGTGTTGTAGGACCCCGGATAGTTCGATGCGTTGTTGGGGTCGGTGCCGGAGTTGTTTTCTTCGGCGTCGGTGTATCCGTCTCCGTCGGAGTCGGTGTAGTCGGGTCCGGTGCCCCCGGATCCGGGGTAGTTGTTGGCGTCGAGAGGGTCGGTGCCCGAGGTGGTTTCGTCGACGTCGGAGTAGCCATCGCCATCGGAGTCGGTGTCCGATCCCGGGTAGTTGGAGGGGTTGTTGGGGTCGGTGCCGGCGGATAGTTCTTGGCCGTCGGTGTGTCCGTCGCCGTCGGAGTCGTAGTCGGAGCCGGGGTAGCTGTAGGGGTCGTTGGGGTCGGTTCCCATGGCGATTTCGTCGCCGTCGTGGTGGCCGTCGCCGTCGGTGTCGGCGGAGTATCCGTCGTCGGAGCCGGGGTAGCTGTAGGGGTTGTTGGGATCGCTGCCGAAGGAGTTTTCGTCGGCGTCGCTGAACCCGTCGCCGTCGGCGTCGGAGCCGGGGTAGTTGTTGGGGTCGGACGGGTCGGTGCCGTTGATGTTTTCCTCGGCGTCGGAGTGGCCGTCTCCGTCGGAGTCGGTGTAGTCGGGTCCGGTGCCCCCGGATCCGGGGTAGTTGTTGGCGTCGAGAGGGTCGGTGCCGGAGGCGGTTTCGTCGATATCGGAGTAGCCATCGCCATCGGAGTCGACGGGGGGTGCGCCGGGGTAGCTGGTGTTGTCGTAGGGGTTGGTGCCGGCAGTGGCCTCGTCGGCGTCGGTGTATCCGTCGTTGTCGGAGTCGGTGTAGTTGGGGCCGCCGGATCCTGGGTAGCTCCAGGGGTTGTTGGGGTCGGTGCCGGCCAGGGTTTCTTGGTCGTCGGTGTAGCCGTCGCCGTCGGAATCTCCGGAGCCTGAGCCGGGGTAGTTGGAGGGGTTGTTGGGGTCGGTGCCGGCGGCTAGTTCGTCGGCGTCGGAGTGGCCGTCGCCGTCGGAGTCGGTGTAGCTGGTTGAGCCGGGGTAGCTGGAGGCGTCGTTGGGGTTGGTGCCGGAGGCGGTTTCGTCGGAGTCGCTGTAGCCGTCACCGTCGGAGTCGGTGTTGTAGGACCCCGGATAATTCGAGGGGTTGTTGGGGTCGGTGCCGGCGGCTAGTTCGTCGGCGTCGGTGTAGCCATCGCCGTCGGAGTCGGTGTAGTCGGGTCCGGTGCCCCCGGATCCGGGGTAGTTGTTGGCGTCGAGAGGGTCGGTGCCCGAGGCGGTTTCGTCGACGTCGGAGTAGCCATCGCCATCGGAGTCGACGGGGGGTGCGCCGGGGTAGCTGGTGTTGTCGTAGGGGTTGGTGCCGGCAGTGGCCTCGTCGGCGTCGGTGTATCCGTCGTTGTCGGAGTCGGTGTAGTTGGGGCCGCCGGATCCTGGGTAGCTCCAGGGGTTGTTGGGGTCGGTGCCGGCCAGGGTTTCTTGGTCGTCGGTGTAGCCGTCGCCGTCGGAATCTCCGGAGCCTGAGCCGGGGTAGTTGGAGGGGTTGTTGGGGTCGGTGCCGGCGGCTAGTTCGTCGGCGTCGGAGTGGCCGTCGCCGTCGGAGTCGGTGTAGCTGGTTGAGCCGGGGTAGCTGGAGGCGTCGTTGGGGTTGGTGCCGGAGGCGGCTTCGTCGGAGTCGCTGTAGCCGTCACCGTCGGAGTCGGTGTTGTAGGACCCCGGATAATTCGATGCGTTGTTGGGGTCGGTGCCGGAGTTGTTTTCCTCGGCGTCGGTGTATCCATCGCCGTCGGAATCGGTGTAGTAGTCAGGTCCGCCCGAGCCGGGATAGTTATTCGCATCGAAAGGGTCAGTGCCCGAGGTGGTTTCATCGGCGTCGGTATAGCCGTCTCCGTCGGAATCCGTATCGGAACCCGGGTAGGAGGACGGGTTGTATGGGTCGGTTCCGGAGCCGATTTCATTGCCGTCCGAGACGCCGTCCCCATCCGAGTCGTAGTCGGAGCCGGGGTAGCTGGTCGGATCGTTGGGATTGGTGCCCATGGCGATTTCGTCGCCGTCGTGGTGGCCGTCGCCGTCGGTGTCGACAGAGTATCCGTCATCAGATCCGGGGTAACTCGATGGGTTGGATGGATCACTGCCGAAGGCGTTTTCGTCGTCGTCGCTGAACCCGTCGCCATCGGAATCACCGGAGCCTGAGCCGGGGTAGTTGGAGGGGTTGTTGGGGTCGGTGCCGGCGGCTAGTTCGTCGGCGTCGGAGTGGCCGTCGCCGTCGGAGTCGGTGTAGCTGGTTGAGCCGGGGTAGCTGGAGGCGTCGTTGGGGTTGGTGCCGGAGGCGGTTTCGTCGGAATCGCTGTAGCCGTCACCGTCGGAGTCGGTGTTGTAGGACCCCGGATAATTCGATGCGTTGTTGGGGTCGGTGCCGGAGTTGTTTTCCTCGGCGTCGGTGTAGCCGTCTCCGTCGGAGTCGGTGTAGTCGGGTCCGGTGCCCCCGGATCCGGGGTAGTTGTTGGCGTCGAGAGGGTCAGTGCCAGCAGCTGATTCCTCCGCATCGGTGTAGCCATCGCCGTCCTGGTCAGCGTTGCTCGGGTCACTGTCGTCACCGTCGGTGGAATCGACGTCGTTTTCGGGAAGTTCCGTTGTATCCGAGGGCGGAGTTACATCTTCCGATTCGCCCTCGTTCTCCGCGTCATTCGATTCGGTCGGCACCTCTGGGGCGTCTATGGCACCAGCAGGATCTTGCGAGTCCCCTTTGTCGGTCGGTGCGTCGTCTTCGGAGGTGACGCTGACGAGCGCTACGGACGGCGGCGAATCGACCGGTGCAGATAGAGCGAGCCAAAATGCCACCAGGCCCGTGGCCGCCAGAGTGGTACTGGCTATCCAGTGCGTGCCGCGCTGCGGCGGAATTGAAGTGACCTTGCCGTTGACATACGAGCATTTTCGAACCGGCACGATGTTCGCCCCCCGGACTACGCTGCCTGATTGACGCGCATTACGGCATAAATTTACTGGAGGGACAGTAAAGCGTCTAGCAATTGCAGCAACGTTAGGGCAAGTAAGTGCACTTGCAAATACAACTCCCTTTTACTAAATCGGGCGTCGCCCGCGGCGGATTCGCATGGCGCCTGCGGGGCGCATTTGAAGTGCGGAAACGGCCGATGTCGATGCCTACCGCTGGCGAAGTTGCATCGTTCGGCGATCGTGCGCGTCGCAGAAGTTGCTCAATGTTCACCGCAAAGATGACGCCTCGGAAACGAAAGAATCTACGAAGCCGAGCAATGCAATCGTGTCCAGTGCCTATTCGAAGTCAGTGCTAATTCGGCAGGAGTTCATCGATTCAGGATCTCAGCCAGTGGGTCGCCAGAATCCCTGGAAGCCCTGACCTGCGTTCGCCGTTCGGATCGGCGATAGTTTCACGGGATCGCCCGCCTCGATCATGACGCCGTCGCCGACGACCATCGCAACATGGCCGTCCCACACCGCAAGATCGCCCGGTAGCAGCGAACCCGAGGGCACCGCGGCACCGACGTCTTGCTCCTGAGCCAGCCGCGGAATGTTCAGTCCCGCTTCCTGATACGCCCACTGCGTCAGCCCGCTGCAATCCAGCCCGACGCCCGGTGTGGTCCCACCCCACTGGTAGGGCACGCCCAGCTGCGTCAGTGCGTGCCGAACAGCGCTGGCCGCCAGGGCATTCGGTGCCATCACCACACTTCCGTCGGGCAACCGCACCGCAACGCCTTCACCGAACTCCGCGGCCTCCGGCGTATCGATCCCGTCGGGGCGTGTGAACGAGGCCAGCTCGGCGGGCGTGCCCACACCGCTGCCGAAGCCTCCGAGACCGGCTCCGCCGGCAGACCCGAAGCCTCCCGCAGGTGAGGCCGCCGGAAGTCCAGTGCCCCCGCCTGAAAATCCCGCAGGTGTTGTCGGAGCCGCCGCAGGAGCGCGGGAATCCAGACGGGCCGCATGCCCGTCGAGCTCGTCCTGTAGTTCCTCGACGATCGCAATCGCCCGTGTGAGTGCGTCGCGTGCCGCGGTCAGCAGTTCTCGCGCCACTCCGGGCGAATCGAGATGCGGTTCCAGCCCCGCAGCCTTGGCCTCGAACTCATCGACGATGTCCTGCAGTCTGCGGTGGGCATCGGCGACCGCTCGCGCGGCGTCCTCAGTCAGCACACCGAGCAGATCCGCCCGGTCGGCGGCGCCGTTGATCGCCGCGGTCGTAGAGGCTGCGAAGTCGGCGGCGGCGTCGGCTCCGGCGCCTGTCCAGCCGTCGCCGGCGTGAACCCATGCCTGACCGGCCGCCCCGGCGACGTCGGCAAGCACGTCACGCACCCGGGTCAGCGCGGCGACCGGATCAGCTCCCGGATCGGCGCTCCACCCGGGCCCGACCAGCGCTTGCACCCGCCGCAGCGGAGCGGACAGCGCCTCGACAGTCATCAGAGAGAGCCTGCGATGCGGCTGCCGGTGTCGTCGTCGGCACGCGCGTAGGCGTCCGCGGATTCCATCGCCGCGGCTCGCCCCGCCATCAGCGAAGTACTCAGCCGGGCGATGCTGTCGGCGTCGTCGCACCCCGCCCTGGCCAGCGCGCCGAGGAACCGCGCCCCGACGGCCCCGAACATCGCCTCGGACCCGCCGCCCGCAGTTGCCATCGCCGCGGCCGCCCGCTGCAGCCGCTCGGCGTGGGCGGAGCAGGCGGCAGCGTAGTCACGGATCAGGCCGGTGTCTGCGGACAGGCTCACGAACATATGGTTATGACGCCGCGAAACGCCCGTCGGTTCCCGTTAAGGTCGTGACCCATGGATGTGCGCGTCGTCGATCACCCGCTGGCCGCGGCCCGACTCACGACCCTGCGCGACGAGCGCACCAACAATGCGGGCTTCCGCGCGGCGCTTCGCGATCTCACGCTGATGCTCGTCTACGAGGCCACGCGGGAACTGCCGACCGACACCATCCCTGTGCGCACTCCGTTGGCCGAGACCGCGGGCACCAAGTTAACGGTGCCGCCGTTGCTGGTACCGGTGCTGCGGGCGGGGCTCGGCATGGTCGATCAGGCGCACGAGCTGATCCCCGAGGCGAGGGTGGGATTCGTCGGGGTGGCCCGCAACGAGGAGACCCACCAGCCCACGCCGTATCTGGAGTCCCTGCCCGACAATCTCAGCCGCCAACCGGTCATCGTGCTCGACCCGATGCTGGCCACCGGTGGGTCGATGGTGCACACGCTGGAGTTGCTCTATTCGCGCGACGCCGTCGATGTCACGGTGATCTGTGTGGTCGCTGCGCCGGAAGGTATTGCGGCGCTGGAGAAAGCGGCGCCGGAACTACGGCTGTTCACCGCGTCGATCGACTCAGGCCTCAACGACATCGCCTATATCGTCCCCGGATTGGGTGATGCCGGCGACCGCCAGTTCGGTCCGCGTTAGCAGTTCCGCTGCCCTCGTGCGTGCCGCTCCGAGTTCTCCGCCGCAGCGAATCTCAATGTAGGACTTCAGTTTCGGTTCGGTACCCGACGGCCGCGTCACCACCCGGACCGAGGCGTCGTCGTCTCCGCCGGTGAAGATCAGCGCGTCGGTGTCGGGCTTGAGATCGGCGACGGTGACGCAGAATCCGGCAACTTCCGTTGGGGGTTCAGCGCGCAGCCGTGTCATCAGGGCGGCGGCGTCCTCGGGGGAGTCGACGCGCCGGGTGACGGCGACGGTGGTGTGCACCCCGTGGCGACGGGCCAGATCGTCGAGCGCATCGGGCATGGTGCGCCCCTGATTGCGCAGCGCGACAACCAGATCACACGCCAGCACCGCAGCGCTGATGCCGTCTTTGTCGCGTACCGCCTCGGGATCGACGCAGTGTCCGATGGCCTCCTCGTAGGCGTACACCAGTGTCGCGTCGAGGTCCTCGTCGGAACGGGCCAGCCACTTGAACCCCGTCAACGTCTCGACATGCCGAGCTCGGTGGGCGGACGCGATGCTCGCCAGCATGCGTGACGAGACCACGGTGCTGGCCACCACAGCATCCGCAACTCCGGATGAGAGGATGTATTCGCCGAGCAGCCAACCGGTTTCGTCGCCGCTGAGCATCCGCCAGCCATCCGGTCCGGGCACGCCGACGGCGCACCGGTCGGCATCGGGGTCCAGCGCAATCGCGATGTCGGCGTCGATGTCGGCGGCCAGCTTGAGCAATTCGTCCGAGGCGCCAGGTTCCTCGGGATTGGGGAACGGCACGGTCGGGAAGTCGGGGTCCGGGGCGAACTGCTGATCGACGACGTGCACATCGGCGAAACCGGCGAGCGCCAACGCATCCAGCGCGAACTCGCCGCCGACGCCGTGCATCGGCGTGAGCGCGATCCGGGTGGAGCCGGTGGTGCGGCGGACCGACGCGGCACGTTCGAGGTAGGCGCGCAGCAGTTCGGTCCCGGACGCGTTGACCGGTGTCCTGGCGATCTCGTCGGCGGGTGGCGCTGCGGCGATGGCAGCTTCGATGTCGCGGTCGGTGGGCGAGACGATCTGCAGGCCGCCCGGGAAATACACCTTGTATCCGTTGTCTGTCGGCGGGTTGTGCGACGCGGTGATCTGTACGCCTGCCGCAGCACCGGTGTTTTTGACAGCGTGGGCGACGGCGGGAGTCGGCACCGGTGCGGCCATCAAGGTCACTGAGAAACCATGGGCGGCAAAGACTTCTGCGGCGGCCTGCCCGAACGCCGCGGAGCGGTGGCGGGCGTCGTAGCCGACGATCACGTCGCCGCCGCCCAGCCCGCGCGCCTTGAGTACCTGGGCGACGGCCCACGTCGCCCGGATCACCACGGCGAGATTCATCCCGTTGGGTCCTGCCCGCAACGGGCCGCGAAGCCCCGCGGTGCCGAAGGTGAGCGACTGTGAGAAACGGTCGGCGATCTCGTCGGCGCTGCAGGCCTCCAGTTCGGCGGCCGCGTCGGGGTCGGGATCGTGAGCGATCCACTCCTGCACGGCGTCCGAGGTCACCTTTCCACCCCACCAGAGGCGAGCTTGCGCAGGATCGGAGCCACCAGCATCAGCAGGTCGAACTCCAGCTCGGTAAGGGTGTCGCGCATGGTTTCGTGCAGCCACGCGTCGCGCTCGGCGCGGTCGGCCTCCAGCAGCGTCGTCCCCGTCGCGGTCATCTCGACCAGTTGGCGACGACGGTCGGCTTCGTCGGGCCTGCGCGCAATCAGGTCCCGCGCCACCAACTCGTTGAGCGAATCGGTCAGCGACTGGACTTTGACGTGCATCCGCACGCCGAGCTCGGCGGGGGTGGTCACGCCGGCTCGGCTGATCTCGCCGAGCAGCTGCATCTGGCTCAGCGTCAGCCCGTTGTCGGGACGGTGGCGTCGAAGCTGACGTGTCACCGCCATCATGGATTCGCGCAGCTCAGTGGCCGCTGAAAAGCTCGTAAAGCTCGTGTCCATGATTACCAAGATAAACCTTGGTAATAGGTGTGCCCCATGCAACATCGTCCCTTGTTGAGATCTTGAATTGCCAAGAGCATACTTGCGATCAGGATGAAGTGGTGGCGACAAGTACTCAGGTGGACGATTCTTCTCGCGGTGACCGTTGCGGTCACCGTTCCGTTGACGAAGCTCGGCGTGCCGTCAGCGGCGCTGTTCGCCGCCCTTGCGGTCGGTATCGTCCTCGCACTGTTCGCGGTGGGCCCCGAGAGGGTGCCGAGGAGGTTGGGTGTCGCGGCGCAAGGTGTCCTCGGCGTCTACATCGGCACGATGGTGCAGCAGGACGCCCTCTCCACGCTTCAAGGTGACTGGTTGATCGTCGTCGCGGTCGCTGTCGGGACGCTGCTGCTCAGCGTCATCGCCGGCGCTTTACTCGGGATGCGCCGGGACGTCACCCCGCTGACGGGATCACTCGCGCTGGTGGCGGGCGGAGCCTCAGGGCTGGTGGCCATCGCCCGGGAACTCGGCGGTGACGACCGTGTCGTCGCCGTGGTGCAGTACCTGCGCGTCGCGCTCGTCACCGCGTCGATGCCCGTCGTCGTCACGTTGATCTACCACGCCGACCGGTCGCATGAGGCTGCGCAGGTCACCGAAACCACTGCGGCACCTTGGTATCTCAGCGTTGCGATCATGGCCGCGCTGATCGTCGTCGGTGTGGCCGGCGGACGGCTGATCCGCCTTCCCGGTGCTGGGCTGCTCGGGCCCCTCGCGCTGACGGTCGCGCTGGAGGTGAGCGGTTGGTCGTTCGGACTGTCGGTGCCGATGCTGCTCGTGCAGGCCGGCTACATGCTGATCGGCTGGCAGGCAGGTCTGGCCTTCACCCGTGAGTCGTTGCGCGATGTCGGGCGCATGCTGCCCGCGGCTCTGGCGCTGATCGTGTTCATCGGTGTCGCGACGGCCGGGCTCGGCATCGTGCTGGCACACGTGGCAGGGCTGACCCCGCTGGAGGGTTACCTCGCGACCAGCCCGGGCGGTGTCTACGCCGTGCTGGCCACCGCGGTCGAGACCGGCTCGAACGTCACGTTCATCATCGCCGCACAGGTGGTGCGGATCCTGCTGATGCTGTTCGCGGCGCCGCTGATGGCCCGCGGCGTGGTGTGGGCGAGCCGAAAGCTGACCGGAGGTCGCCGCATGTCAGAGGGTCACAGCCGGGTGATCACCGAAGACAGCAGGGAACCCATCCGCGTCGCCGACTGACGGCCCGCCTCGAGCACCTCGTCGTGACTCAGCGGCTGTCCCGTCATGCCCGCTGCAAGGTTCGTCACCAGCGACACCCCCAGCACGTCGGCACCTTCGGCGCGGGCCGCGATCGTCTCGTGCACCGTCGACATCCCCACCAGGTCCGCGCCGAGCGTGCGCAACATCCGGATCTCGGCCGGCGTCTCGTAATGAGGGCCGGGCAATCCGGCGTAGACGCCGTCGGCCAGTGACGGATCGATCTCGCGCGCGATGGCGCGCAGCCGCGGCGAGTACGCATCGACGAGGTCGACGAACTGCGCACCCTCCAGAGGTGAGCGGGCGGTCAGGTTCAGGTGGTCGCTGATCAGCACCGGTTCGCCCACCGAGAAGTCCGACCGCAGACCGCCGGCGGCGTTGGTCAGCACGACGGTGCGCGCGCCGGCCGCGCATGCGGTCCGCACGGGGTGCACGACGTGACGCAACGCGTGTCCCTCGTAGGCGTGGATGCGGCCGAGCAGCACCAGAACCCGGTGCGGACCGACGCGCAGCGACAACACCTGGCCGCCGTGCCCCTGGGCGCTGGGCGGCGTGAAGCCGGGGAGTTCTGCCATCGGGACGGTGGCCGTGGGTTCGCCGATCTGCGCCGCGGCGGGCGCCCATCCTGATCCGAGGACAACGGCCACGTCATAGGAGTCGACGCCGGTGCGCTCGCGCAACGTGTTCGCTGCCAGCCGGGCCTGTGCTGCCGGATCGTCCACAGGCGGCAGCCTAATCGCGCAGTGCGATACTTGCCTGCATGCCCACTGCCGCCCCATCGACATGCGTCGAAGAGGCGGTGCGCGGGCGCAGTACGGACCTGGTCGCGTTGTCGCACGCGATTCACGCCGAGCCGGAGCTGGCGTTCGCCGAGCATCGCAGCTGCGCCAAGACCAAGGCGCTGGTCGCGGAGCGGGGTTTCGAGATCTCACCGGTCGCCGGACTGGACACCGCGTTCCGTGCCGTATTCGGCAGCGGACCGCTCGTCATCGGTGTCTGCGCCGAGTACGACGCGCTGCCCGGCATCGGGCACGCCTGCGGCCACAACATCATCGCGGCGTCGGCGGTCGGCACGGCGCTGGCGTTGGCGGAGGTCGCCGACGCACTCGGGTTGACGGTCGTGCTGCTCGGCACCCCGGCCGAGGAACTCGGCGGCGGCAAGGCGCTGATGCTCGACGCGGGCGCATTCGATGACATCGCGGCGTCGGTGATGCTGCATCCGGGCCCCGTCGATATTGCCGCGGCGCGCTCGCTCGCGCTCTCAGAGGTGACGATCGGTTACACCGGCAGGGAGTCGCACGCCGCGGTCGCGCCGTATCTGGGTATCAACGCCGCCGACGCCGTCACGGTGACACAGGTGGCCATCGGTCTTCAGCGCCAGCAGTTGGCGCCCGGTCAGATGGTGCACGGCATCGTCACCGACGGCGGTCAGGCCTCCAACGTCATCCCCGCCTACGCCGAGTTGCGTTACACGATGCGGGCGACGAACTCGGAGTCGTTGCGCGAGTTGGAATCTCGCATGGCGGGGTGTTTCGCAGCGGGTGCTGTCGCGACGGGATGCGAGCACGTCGTCACCGAGACCGCGCCTGCCTACGCAGAGTTGTCACCCGATCCATGGCTTGCGGAGACGTTGCGCGCCGAGATGGTGCGCGTCGGCCGGACTCCGCTGCCTGCCGAGCTGGAGGCGACGTTGCCGTTGGGTAGCACGGACATGGGCAACGTGACGCAGGTGATGCCCGGCATCCACCCGATCGTCGGGATCGACGCCGGCGGTGCGTCCATCCACCAGCCCGCGTTCACCGCTGCCGCGGTGTCAGACAGCGCGGACGTCGCGGTCGTCGAAGGGGCCATCATGCTGGGCCGTACCGTGGTGGCGCTGGCGGAGTCCGACGTCGAGAGGAGCCGGGTGCTGGAGCAGTGGCAGAGGCGGGCCTCATGAGCGTGTTGAAGCATGCCGCCGCGCGCTGGTTGAGCGAACACTACGACGACCTCGTCGGGTGGCGCAGGCACATGCACCGGCATCCCGAGCTCGGGCGGCAGGAGTTCGCGACGACGCAGTTCGTCGCGTCGGTGCTCGCCGACGCGGGCCTCAACCCGAAGGTGCTGCCCGGCGGGACCGGCTTGACGTGTGACTTCGGGCCGGACGACGGTCCGCGGGTGGCGTTGCGTGCCGACATGGACGCCCTGCCGATGACCGAGCGCACAGGGTTGCCGTTCTCGTCGGAGGTGGCGGGCGCAGCGCATGCCTGCGGCCACGACGCCCACACCTCGGTGCTGCTGGGTGCGGCGATGGCGATGGCGTCGGAGGCCGAGCTGCCGGTCGGTGTGCGGCTGATCTTCCAGGCTGCCGAGGAGTTGATGCCCGGCGGTGCGATCGACGCGATCGAGGCGGGTGCGCTGAACGGGGTGTCGCGGATCTATGCGCTGCACTGCGATCCACACCTGGCGGTGGGGCGCGTCGCGGTGAAGGCGGGTCCGATCACGTCGGCGGCCGATCACATCGAGGTGACGCTGCATTCGCCCGGTGGCCACACGTCGCGGCCGCATCTGACCGGCGATCTGGTCTACGGTCTCGGCACGCTGATCACCGGGGTTCCTGGGATCCTGTCGCGCCGGATCGATCCACGCAACAGCACCGTCATGGTGTGGGGTGCAGTGCACGCCGGTGTCGCGGCGAATGCGATACCGCAGACGGGCACGATGGCGGGCACCATCCGTACTGCCAGCCGGGAGACCTGGCTGACTTTGGAAGATGTTGTGCAGGAAGCGATTTCGTCGTTGCTTGCGCCGCTGGGTATCGAGTATGTGGTGCAGTACCGCCGCGGGGTCCCGCCGGTGGTCAACGAGGAGATCTCCACCCGCATCATGACCCACGCCATCGAGGCGATCGGGCCCGACGTGCTCGCCGACACCCAGCAGTCCGGTGGTGGCGAGGACTTCTCCTGGTACCTCGAGGAGGTGCCCGGCGCGATGGCCCGCCTCGGTGTGTGGGACGGACGTGGCCCGCAGTTGGATCTGCACCAGCCGACGTTTGATCTGGACGAGCGCGCGCTCGGTGTCGGGGTGCGGCTGCTGGTCAACCTGGTGGAGAACAGCGCCTCGGTCCTTTGAGGGGCTCAGCCCTGAGGCACGCACACTTCCAAAAACCGTTTCGTCAGATCGAGCAGAATTTTCTGCAACTCGGCGTCGTCCAGGTCGTCGATCATGGGGTCGCCGACGCAGCCGTGGATGCCGCCACTGAGCATCGACACCGCCACGCGCGTGGTCGCGTCAGGCTCGGGGCCGAGCAAGACGTCGGCGAGTCTGTCGCCGATGAGGCGGTACTCGTCGTGCCCCTCCAGCAGGTGATGCACCGTGGGGTCGCCGTAGAAGACGCTGGAAACTCGGCGGTGCCGGATGATCAGCTCGACCATGCCGCCCATCGTCACGCTGCGCCGCGTCTCGGTCGTCGGCAGCGTGTCGGCGATGCGCAGCAGGTGCTCGATGTCGTCGAACACCGGCTTCACCACGGCCAGCGCGATGTCGTCCTTGGAGTGGAACTGGTAGTAGACGGCGGCCTTCGTCACCCCGAGGCGGTCGGCGATCATCTGCAGCGAGGTGCCACTGACGCCGTGATCGGAGAAAAGCTCGAGGGCAGCGTCGAGCACGCGCTCGCGCGCGAAGCCGCGCGTTGCCACCGGCTTGGCCATGCCACCCCCTTCGCGCACCGATCCGCGGAACTGTATCCCAGGTCACGCGGCCGGGTTGACGCTGTGGCAGATCACTAGTTAGTCGGACGGCTTGTGTGAAGTTAGCCGATTGGATAGGTTAGCTCTGCTAAACGGATAATTCCTGTCGAACACGGCCCCGCCGTAACGACTTTCGACAAGAGGGGTCGACACGGTGCACGGGGCTTCGGTGACAGAGCAAGAGACCAAGCCGCACTTCTACGGCATCGCCCGCTTTATCCGACGAGCGTCCCTGCCGATCATCCTCATCTGGGTGGCTCTCGCCGCCTTCCTGAACATCGCCGTCCCGCAGCTCGAAGCCGTCGGCAAATTGCGGTCGGTGTCGATGAGCCCCGACGAGGCGCCGGCCGTGATCTCGATGGAGCGCATCGGCGCGGTGTTCGAGGAGTACGAATCGAGCAGCTCGGCGATGATCGTGCTCGAAAGCGACGAGCCGCTCGGCGATGACGCGCGCGCCTACTACGCCCGGCTGATCGAGGCGCTGGAGTCCGATTCCAAACACGTCGAGCATGTGCAGGACCTCTGGGGTGATCCGCTGACGGCCGCGGGCGTGCAGAGCGCTGATGCCAAGTCGATGTACTTCCAGGTCAACCTCGCGGGCAACCAGGGCGAGGCGCTGGCCAACGAGTCGGTGGCCGCCGTCCAGCAGCTCGTCGCCGACAGCGAGCCTCCGGCAGGCGTGCAGGCCTACGTGACCGGCGCCTCGGTGCTCGCCGCCGAACAGGAGACGGCGGGTACCGAAAGCCTGCGGATGGTCGAGGCGCTGACGTTCCTCGTCATCACGATCATGCTGGTGCTGTTCTTCCGCTCCATCGTGACGACGTTGCTGATTCTGGTCATGGTCGGCCTGAGCTTGATGACGGTCCGGGGTGCGGTCGCGTTCCTCGGCTTCCACGGCATCATCGGGCTGTCCACGTTTGCGACGAGCCTGCTCGTCACGCTGGCCATTGCGATCGCGGTGGACTACGCCATCTTCCTCATCGGCCGCTATCAGGAGGCGAGGGGGAGCGGGCAGACGCGAGAAGCCGCCTACTACACGATGTTCGGCGGCAACGCGCACGTCATCGTCGGCTCCGGCCTGACCATCGCTGGCGCGACGTTCTGTCTGAGCTTCACGCGGCTGCCGTACTTCCAGACCCTCGGTGTGCCGCTGGCGCTGGGCATGCTGGTGCTGATCTGTGTGGCGATGACGTTCGGACCCGCGGTAGTCGTCGTAGCGAGCCGGTTCGGGCTGCTGGAACCCAAGCGCGCCATGCGCGTTCGCGGCTGGCGCAAGATCGGTGCGGCCACGGTGCGCTGGCCGGGCGCCATCCTGGTGGCCAGCGTCGCGGTCTCGTTGATCGGCCTTCTTGCCCTGCCCGGCTACCAAACCAGTTACAACGATCGCAATTATCTGCCGGCCGACATCGACTCCAATATCGGTTACGCGGCTGCCGAGAGGCACTTCTCACCGGCGCGGCTGAACCCCGAGATGTTGATGATCGAGTCCGATCACGATCTGCGGAACTCGGCGGACTTCATCGTCATCGACAAGATCGCCAAAGCGCTGTTCGCGGTCGAGGGAATCGGCCGCGTGCAGACGATCACCCGACCGGACGGGACGCCGATCGAGGGCACCACGATCCCGTACATCATGAGCCGCCAAGGCGGGACGCAGAAGCTCAACGAGAAGTACATGCTGGATCGGATGGACGACATGTCCGTCCAGGCCGCATCGCTCGACAACACCATCGCGACGATGACAAAGATGATGTCGCTGATGGGGCAGATGTCGGAGATCACCAACAGCATGGTGGCCAAGACCACGATCATGGCCGAGGACATCGCCCAATTACGGGACCACATCGCCGATCTCGACGATTTCATCCGCCCCATCCGTGCGTACTTCTACTGGGAACCGCACTGCTACAACATCCCGGTCTGCAACTCGATGAGGTCCATCTTCGACCTGATCGACGGCACGAACCTGCTGACCGACAACGTGCAGGATCTCGTTCCCGAGCTGGAGCGCCTCGCCGCGACCATGCCCAAGCTGCTCGAACTGATGCCGTCGCAGATCGAATCGATGCGCTCGCAGCGCGACATGATGCTGACGATGCAGCAGACCCAGGGTGGGCAGCTCAAGGCGTCGGCCGAGATGAGCGGCGACGCCACCGACATGGGTGACGCGTTCAATGACGCGATGAACGCCGACACCTTCTACATGCCGCCGGAAGTGTTCCAGAACAAGGACTTTCAGAGCGGTCTGGAGCAGTTCATTTCGCCCAACGGCCATGCGGTGCGGTTCATCATCGCCCACGAGGGCGATCCGCTGAGCCCCGACGGCATCGCGAAGATCGAAGCGCTCAAGACCGCGGCGAAAGAGGCGATCAAGGGCACGCCGCTGGAGGGGTCGACGATCTACCTGGGCGGCACGGCAGCCACCTTCAAGGACATGGCCGACGGCACCCAGTACGACCTCCTGATCGCCGGAATCGCCGCCATCGGACTGATTTTCATCATCATGCTGATCTTGACGCGGGCTGTGGTGGCTGCCGCGGTGATCGTCGGCACGGTGGTGCTCTCGCTGGGTGCGTCGTTCGGGCTGTCGGTGCTCGTGTGGCAGCACCTGGTGGGTATCGAGTTGCACTGGATGGTGTTACCGATGGCGGTGATCATCCTGTTGGCCGTCGGCGCGGACTACAACCTGCTGGTGGTGTCGCGCCTCAAAGAAGAGGTCCACGCCGGTCTGCACACAGGCTTGATCCGCACGATGGGCGGCAGCGGTTCGGTGGTGACCGCGGCGGGCATGGTTTTCGCGCTGACGATGATGACGATGGCGGTCAGCGACCTGACGATCATGGGTCAGGTCGGTACGACCATCGGCATGGGTCTGATCTTCGACACCTTGGTGATCCGGTCGTTCATGACACCGTCCATCGCGGCGATGCTCGGTCGGTGGTTCTGGTGGCCGCAGAAGGTGCGGCTGAGGCCGCGCCCGGTGCCGTGGGGTTCAGGGGGACTCGCACCGCGAGCGCGCGTGTCTGAACAGTGACGCGCCGCATCTAACGGCATCTCACGCCCGCTCGCGGCCCGCGAGTTATGCACAAACGCTCGTTCATCCCCAGACGGACCCATCGGCGCTAGCTGACATCACTTCGTCGTCGCAGCATCGACGTCATGAACGACGAACTCCGACAGCTTTTTCGGGCGCAGGGTGGAGTCGCGACCAGCGGCCAGATCCTCGACCGAATGCCACGGCGGGCCTTCGAGCGGGCAGTGAAAACCGGTGTGCTGGAACGGCTTTGGCAAGGAATCTATTGCGTGGGTGAGCCGAACGACGAGATGCGTCTGCGCGGCCTGGACCTGTCGGCGGGGAAGCGGGTCGCGGTGTGCCTCGGCACGGCGGCGGCGATGTACGGGTTCGACACCGAGGGACCTGCTGACCTGCATGTGCTCAACCCGCCCGGGTGCGCTTTGC
The DNA here is from genome assembly GCF_029623955.1 of Mycobacterium sp. 236(2023). Classification (GTDB taxonomy): domain Bacteria; phylum Actinomycetota; class Actinomycetes; order Mycobacteriales; family Mycobacteriaceae; genus Mycobacterium. The sequence goes on from NZ_JARSBP010000002.1 coordinate 739,770, forward strand.
GCGACGCGGACGGGCTCGTCGTGCACCGCCGCGACGGCGCGCCGCTGGTCCTCGTCGACGGTCGTCGGGCTACGTCGCCGGCGTGGACGGCGATCGAAGTGGCTCGCAGCGTGCGACGGCCGCGCGCGTTGGCCACTCTCGACGCCGCGCTGCGCAGCCAGACGTGCTGCCTGCCGGATCTCTGGCGCGCAGCCCTGGAGCAGAAAGGCCGCCGCGGCATCGTCGCGGTGCGCAACCTGCTGCCGATCGCCGACCCACGGGCCGAGTCTCCGGGCGAGAGTATGGCGCGCCTGGCGATGCTCGACGGCGGTTTGCCTGTCCCGGAGTTGCAGTACGAGGTCATCGACGGGAACGGCGACCTGCGCCGGCTCGACTTCGCCTGGCCGGACCGCGGTGTCGCTGCGGAGTACGACGGTGTCGATTGGCACTCGGACCCGGACGCCCTCAAGCGTGACCGGCAGCGTCAGGCCGCGTTGATGGCCGTGGGACTCACCGTCATCTCGATCGTGGCGGACGACCTGAGAGACGGAGGTTGGGAGATGGCGGGCCGCATCGGTGAGCAGTTGCGCAGCGCTCGCGCGGCGTGAGCGAGCGCGAGATGCCAGATATCGCAGCGCGGCGGCGTGCAGACACGCGCGCTCGCGGTGCCGACTGAACCCGCTACGAGCCGGGGCCCACGTTGCCTGCTGGGCGGGTGCGCAGATCGTGCACGTATTCGGCAGGGGCGCCGGCGATTTCAGCGGCTTCAGCCATCACGCCGAGATAGCGCGCTGACGGGATTCCGCCCTCCCACGCGTCGAGGACATACAGCCACGCCAGCACGGGATCGGTCGTCGTATCCGACGACGTGCGGTGCACCCGGCAGCGGATCTTCTTGTGGAATCCGAGCTCGGAACCTTCCCAGCGGTCGAGACTCTCCTCGTCTTCCTTGGTCATGTCGTACAGCACGACGAACACGCTCGACGTCGGGTCCTCGACGATCGTGGCCAGCGCGCCCTCCCAGCCGATGTCGGCGCCGCCGAACGTCAGCCGCCACCCGTGCAGCCAGCCCGTCCCCGCCATCGGGGAGTGCGGAGCCCGCTCCAGCATCTGCTCGGGATGCATATTCGAGCCGTAGGCGGCGTAGATCGGCACGCGAGAAGCTTAAACGCATCGTGTTGAGACGGCTGCCATCCGGCGGTACCGACGCTTGGGGGCCATCGTCACCTCGGTGCCTTAGGTTGGAACAGTGGTAACGCGCATCGTCATCATCGGCGGAGGACCGGCTGGATACGAGGCGGCGCTGGTGGCGGCCGCCCGGGGACGTGACGTCACCCAGGTGACGGTCGTCGACGAGGACGGGCTCGGCGGCGCCTGCGTTCTCTATGACTGCGTGCCGTCGAAGACGCTGATCGCCTCGACGGGTGTTCGCACGGAATTGCGCCGCGCCGGTGGCATGGGCTTCGACATCGACATCGACGCCGCCAAGATCGAGCTGCCCAAGATCAACAACCGGGCCAAGACGCTGGCCGCCTCGCAGTCCGCCGACATCGGCAGCCAGCTGCTCAACCAGGGCGTGACGATCATCGGCGGCCGCGGCGAGTTGGTCGACGACGTCCCCGGTATGGCACACCACCGCGTGAAGGTCACCACCGCGGACGGCAAGGTGGGAGTCCTCAAAGCCGACGTCGTGCTCATTGCCACCGGTGCGCAGCCGCGGGTGCTGCCGCATGCGGTCCCCGACGGCGAGCGGATCCTGACGTGGCGCCAGCTCTACGAACTCAACGAGCTGCCGACGCACCTGATCATCGTCGGCTCCGGCGTGACGGGTGCGGAGTTCTGCAACGCCTACACCGAGCTCGGTGTGACGGTGACGGTGGTGGCCAGCCGCGATCAGATCCTGCCGCACGAGGACTCCGATGCGGCCGCGGTTCTCGAGCAGGTTTTCGAGCAGCGGGGCGTGACGTTGGTCAAGAACGCGCGTGCGGACTCCGTGACGCGCACCGACACCGGTGTCCGCGTCGCGATCGCCGATGGACGTGTCATCGACGGCAGTCACGCCCTGATGACCGTCGGGTCGGTGCCCAACACGTCGGGGCTGGGGCTCGACCGCGTCGGCGTCGAGCTCAAACCGGGCGGCTATATCCCGGTCGACCGGGTGTCGCGCACTCCCGCCCCCGGCATCTATGCCGCCGGTGACTGCACCGGGCTGCTGCCGCTGGCGTCGGTGGCCGCCATGCAGGGCCGCATCGCGATGTACCACGCGCTCGGCGAGGGGGTGTCGCCGATCCGGTTGCGCACGGTTGCGGCGGCGACGTTCACCCGCCCCGAGATCGGCGCCGTCGGCATCCCGCAGTCGGCGATCGACGACGGCAGTGTGCCCGCTCGGACCTTGATGTTGCCGCTGAGCACGAACGCACGCGCGAAGATGTCGCTGCTGCAGCACGGCTTCGTGAAGATCTTCTGCCGGCCGGCGACGGGCGTCGTGATCGGCGGCGTCGTGGTCGCGCCCATCGCCTCGGAGCTGATCCTGCCGATCGCGCTGGCGGTGCAGAACAACCTGTCGGTGACCGACCTGGCGCAGACGCTGTCGGTGTATCCGTCGTTGTCGGGGTCCATCGTGGAGGCTGCCCGCCGGTTGATGGCCCACGACGATCTCGACTAGCCGGTTGTCCGGTTTCGGTACCTGCTTCCTCGCCGCCCGATCGTCATCCGGCTAGCCTGGGAACGGCAATCCGTACTGACGAGTAACCGAGGAGTCGGCCAGCGTGAGTGACCCGATCCCAGCTCCAGGCAACGGGCAGACATTCCTGGGCCCTGACCAGCGCGGTCGCGCCTGGGAGCGGCTCAGCAGCGAACAGTTCGACGTCATCGTCATCGGCGGGGGCATCGTCGGGGCGGGTGCCGCCCTGGACGCGGCCACCCGCGGCCTGAAGGTGGCGCTTGTCGAGGCGCGCGATTTCGCGTCCGGGACGTCGAGTCGCAGCAGCAAGATGTTCCACGGCGGGTTGCGCTATCTCGAGCAGCTGGAGTTCGGGCTGGTGCGGGAAGCACTGCACGAGCGTGAGCTGTCGCTGACGACGCTGGCGCCGCATTTGGTGAAACCGCTGCCGTTCCTGTTCCCGCTGACCAAGCGGTACTGGGAGAGGCCCTACATCGCAGCCGGCATCTTCCTCTATGACCAACTGGGCGGTTCGAAATCCGTTCCGGCACAGAAGCATCTGACGCGTTCGGGTGCTCTCCGGCTGTCGCCGGGGCTGAAGCGCAGTTCCCTCATCGGCGGGATCCGCTATTACGACACGGTCGTCGACGATGCGCGCCACACCACGACCGTCGCGCGCACCGCGGCGCATTACGGTGCTGTCGTCCGGACGTCGACGCAGGTGGTGGCGTTGCTGCGCGAGGGTGACCGGGTCACCGGTGTGCGGGTGCGGGACTCCGAGGACGGCGCCGTCACCGAGGTGCGGGGCCACGTGGTCGTCAACGCCACCGGCGTGTGGACCGACGAGATCCAGGCGCTGTCGAAGCAGCGCGGCCGGTTCCGGGTGCGCGCGTCCAAGGGCGTGCACATCGTGGTGCCGCGGGACCGTGTCGTCAGCGAGGTGGCGATCATCCTGCGTACCGAGAAGTCGGTGCTGTTCGTCATCCCGTGGGGCACGCACTGGATCATCGGGACCACCGACACCGACTGGAATCTCGACCTTGCCCACCCGGCCGCGACGAAGGCCGACATCGACTACATCTTGGGTCACGTCAACAAGGTGCTGGCCACCCCGCTGACCCACGACGACATCGACGGGGTCTATGCCGGGCTGCGTCCGCTGCTGGCGGGGGAGAGCGAAGAGACCTCGAAGCTCTCGCGTGAGCATGCGGTGGCGGTACCGTCGCCGGGACTGGTGGCGATTGCCGGCGGCAAGTACACCACCTATCGCGTGATGGCCGAGGATGCGATCGACGCTGCCGCCGAGTTCATCCCGACGCGGGTGGCGAAATCGATCACCGAGAAGGTCCCGTTGATGGGAGCTGACGGATACTTCGCTCTGGTCAACCAAACAGGAAGTGTCGGTTCGCATTACGATCTGCATCCGTATCGGGTCAGGCATCTGTTGGATCGCTACGGTTCGCTGATCGGGGAAGTGCTCAAGTTCGCCGAAGACCGACCTGAACTGCTGGGACCGATCACCGAGGCGCCGGTCTACCTCAAAGTCGAAGCGGCCTATGCGGCCGCGGCCGAGGGGGCGCTGCACCTCGAAGACATCCTCGCCCGCCGGATGCGCATCTCCATCGAGTACCCCCACCGGGGCGTCGACTGTGCGCGTGAGGTCGCCGAAGTCGTTGCGCCCATTCTGGGTTGGAGCCCCGAGGACGTCGACCGTGAAGTTCAGACGTACCTGGCCCGGGTCGAGGCCGAGGTGCGTTCCCAGACCCAACCCGACGACGCGTCCGCAGATGCGTTGCGGGCCGCTGCTCCTGAGGCGCGGGCCGAGATCCTTGAGCCGGTACCGCTGAATTGAGGCCTCGCCCGCTGCCGGATCGGGACGGCCTCGGACCGGCGCGGGTCAGACTGCGCGGGGGAGCGGTCCTGGTCGAGATGGCCGACCGCTTCGGCGAACCTGCTGCTGCGAAAGTCCTTGCCGGAGAGGTGTTCTGCGCCGACGGCACAGTCGTGACCGCGTCGACGGTGCTGCCGCCGAACTCGCATGTATTCCTGTACCGCGATCTGCCCGACGAAGTGCCCGTTCCCTTCGACATTCCCATTCTGTACCGCGACAGCGACATCGTCGTCGTGGACAAGCCGCACTTCCTCGCGACCATGCCGCGCGGCCGGCACGTCGTCCAGACGGCACTGGTCCGGCTCCGGCGGGAATTGGCGTTGCCCGATCTGAGTCCTGCACATCGGCTCGACCGACTGACCGCGGGTGTTCTGCTGTTCACCGTCCGCCGCGAGATCCGCGGCGCGTACCAGACCCTGTTCGCGCGCGGGGAAGTGACGAAGATCTACCTGGCGCACTCCTCGACGGACACCGAGCTGGAGTTGCCCGTGACGGTTCGAAGCCGAATCGTCAAGCGGCGGGGGAGTTTGCAAGCGGTGGAGGAGCCAGGTGAGCCGAACGCGGAGACGCTGGTCGAGCATGTCGACGGTCTGTACCGACTGTCCCCGAGGACGGGTCGTACTCACCAGCTACGCGTGCACATGTCGAGGCTCGGCGTGCCGATCACCGGAGATCCGTTGTATCCCAACATCATCGACGTCGATCCCGCTGACTTCTCCGCACCGCTGGCGCTTCTCGCGCAGTCGCTGGAGTTCAGGGATCCGCTGACGGGCATCTACCGCCGATTCGCCAGTGATCGGATGGTGGCGGGCGGATAGTGTGCGCTCAGATCGCGACTCCCCTCGGTCGATCGCGCATGATCGCGATCTGAGCGCACACCGGAAGCGTTGTGACGCGATTTCCGTTCCGTGCCCGCGCGGCCCCGACTCCGCACACACGGCAATGTACTGCATCCGCAAAGAGTTCGCTGACCGATTTGGCTTCCCCGTCAATCTACGCCCTGACTAGGCAAAGCTCCGACAAGTCGTTTGTATAGTTCATTTGCGCACTAGGCTGAATTTCGGCTACTAAGCGCGGTGTTTGCGCTGGCGTCATACCAAGGTCAAATGCTGTATCTATGCGCGAAAACGCGCCGTCACAGTGCAAGTGCGGCAAAGATCACGCAGTCCTTGGGTGCAGTGCTCGCGTGCGCACGTCGACCGCTTCGTGTTGCGCGAGTTGAGCCTCATGGCGGCGTAACGGCTGCCACAATCTGCAAGATGTCGGCGGCGTCGACCGCCCGAAGCAGAGGAGTGGCCTTGCGTACGAGCTGGCTCGTGGTGGCGGCAGCAGTGGTCCTGGGAGGGGCTCTGGCGCCCGCCCCGCCAAGCCGGGCGGTGGTCTGCGGGTCGGTCGGTGGCGTGCATCTGGACGTCACCGGTTGCTCGGACCCGTTGTCCGAGCTCAACGACGTCCTGGACTATCCCCCGCCCCCGCCGCCTCCGCCGGTGTACATCCCGCCGACGCCGAACGTCGCGGTCTGTGCCGACGTCGGACGCAGGATCAACGTGAGCGGGTGCATCTGATGGACCGTTCGTCTTTCGACCGGCTTTTCGACATGACCGATCGGACCGTCATCGTCACCGGCGGCACGCGCGGGATCGGGCTGGCCCTCGCGGAGGGATACATCCTGGCCGGCGCCCGCGTCGTCGTCGCGAGCCGCAAGGCCGAGGCGTGTGAGCGGGCGGCGCAGCATTTACGTGAACTTGGCGGCCAGGCCGTCGGTGTGCCTGCGCATCTGGGGGAGGTCGACGATGTCGGTGCGCTCGTCGAACGCACCGTCTCGGAGTTCGGCGGCCTGGACGTCGTGGTCAACAACGCCGCGAACCCGCTGGCGATGCCGCTGGGCACCATCACCGCAGAGGCGATGACCAAGTCCTTCGACGTCAACCTCCGCGGCCCCGTTCTGCTGGTGCAGGAGGCGATGCCGCATCTGAAGGCCAGCGAGCACGCCGCGGTGCTGAACATGGTCTCGGTCGGGGCGTTCATCTTCGCGCCGATGTTGTCGATCTACGCGTCGATGAAGGCGGCGATGATGTCGTTCACCAGGTCGATGGCGGCCGAACTCGTCAAGGACGGCATTCGCGTCAACGCCTTGGCGCCGGGGCCCGTCGACACGGACATGATGCGCAAGAACCCGCAGGAGGCCATCGACGGCATGGTCGGCGGCACGCTGGTCGGGCGGCTTGCGACCGCGGACGAGATGGTTGGGCCCGCGCTGCTGCTCACGTCGGATGCCGGCAGCTACATGACCGGGCAGGTCATCATCGTCGACGGTGGTGGGACGCCCAGGTAGGGCCACCCGCCAGTTGTTGACCATACGCATGAGTCGATGTGTATGGTGACGGTATGACGATCGATCGGACGTTGACCGAGCGCGGCCTCGCTCTGGTGAACGGCAAGACCACCGACATGGCGGATTCAGTCCTGCGGGTGCCGCTGCACTACTACCGCGACCCCAAGATCACCGAGATCGAGGAGTCGTCGATCCTCCGGCGCACTCCGCTTGCGATCGTGCCGAGTGCGCAGATCCCGCAGAACCACGACTATGTGGTGCGCTCGGTGCTGGGCGATTCCCTGTTGGTCACCCGCGACGGCGAAGGGCGGGCGCACGTTTTCCTGAACTACTGCCGCCACCGTGGCGCCATGCCCGCCTGCGGCAGCGGCAACGCCCGTCGCTTCGTATGTCCTTATCACGCTTGGAATTACGACACTGCAGGCAAGTTGGTGCGGATACCCGGGAAAGCGGGTTTCGACGGAATCGACCCGGATGGCTACGGGCTCCTCGAGCTGCCGAACGAGGAACGCTTCGGCTTCGTCTGGGCGGTGCTGACAGCGGGAGCCGACATCGACCTCGACGCACACCTGGGCAGCTTTGCCGCCGAGCTCGACCAGTGGAACTACGCGGCGTTCGGTTACCACGACCAGCGCGAGTTCGAATCCGAAACCAGTTGGAAGGGGGCATTGGAGGCATTCGCCGAGGGCTACCATTTCCCGTTCGTCCACGGCCAGAGCGTCATAGGGCAGAACACCGTCGCCAACACGCACGTCTATGACGAATGGGGGCGTCATCACCGAATCGGCTTCCCGTTCAACAACATCGCCGATCTCAACGAAAGCCCGTCCGAGGACTGGGATCCCATCCTGCGCATGGGTGTCATCTACTGGATCTATCCGAACCTGGTCCTCGCCAACAGCCCCGTGGGAGTGGAGATCATCGACATCCTGCCCGCGGGTGAGCCTACGCGGTGCTCGGTGCGGCACAGCTGGATGGCGCGCTACCCGGCGACTGACGACGCGCAACGCGCGTTTTACGACGAGATCTACAGCCAGGTGCACGCCGCCGTGCGCGACGAGGATTTCGTGATGCTGCCCCAATGTGGGGAAGGAGTGCGGCACGGACAGCACGACCATATGGTCATCGGCCGCAACGAGATCGGCGTGCAGCACATGATCCGTGTGCTCGCGGGCGAGCTGGGCGTCGCGCTGGACTGACCTGCAGCGCTCAGGCCTTCTTCAGGATCTTCGCGGCGGCCTCGCGCATCTCGCCGCTGGTCGACGACAGGATTTGGCTGCGGTTCTCCAAGTGCAGAGCGGCCTCCAGGCTCGATGCTTCAAGGTTCGCCCACAGCACCTGCTTGGTCGATTCGACGCCGAATTTTCCATAGCCGCAGAGGGTTTCGGCGACAGACAACGCTTCATCAAGGGGTGCTTCGTTCACCCGCGACACCAGTCCGATGCGCAGTGCTTCGTCGGCATCCACCGCGCGAGCGGTGAGAATGAGGTCGAAAGCTGCACCGGCGCCGACGATTCGGGGCAGGGTGTAGCTGACTCCGATGTCACAACCTCCGAGTCCCAGCTTGATGAACTGTGTGCAGAACCGTGCCGACGGTGACGCGATGCGCAGATCGCACGCCGCGGCGATTCCGAGCCCGCCGCCGTAGGCCACGCCGTTGACGGCCGCGATCACCGGCTGGCGCAGGCGGTGGATCTTGGCGGTGAGATCGGCGATGCGCTCCTGCCACCGCATGCCCGACCGTGGAAATTCGGTCCCGCCGCCGGCCTCGTCCGGATTGGGCACGCTCAGGTCCAGTCCGGAGCAGAAACCCCGTCCCGCACCCGTGAGCACCACGACACGGCACGTGTTGTCGGCGGCGATGGCGTCCAGCGCGGCGTGCAACGCCTCGACCAGCTCGTAGGACAGCGCATTGAGCTTGTCGGGCCGATTCAGCGTGACGACCGCGATCTCGGGTCGGGGATGGACGACTTCCAGTACGGGCGACATGCCCGTCACGTTAACTGCTGCGCCAACCCGCCACGCCGACAGTGATCATCCGCAGTTGTTTGACCGCGGTGCGCCGGATCTCTTCGACACTGGCCGGGTCCGTGGCATCTTCAAGCGACTCGGCGATGACGATCATCGTGTTGACGAACACGCTGGCCAGGATGTTGAGGTCCTCGCTGCTCCAGGTGTTCAGATTGGGGAAGCGGGCCAGGTCGATCGCCAATTCCGAAGTGATCAACCGGATTTCGGTGCGAATGGCGTAGCGCAGCGCGGTGACGCCGGTGGACCGCTCCCGCCCGATGAACCGCCAGTGCTCGCGACGCGCCTGGACGCCGTCGATGAGGATGTCGACCGACGATTCGATGACGCGGTTCGGGTCGAGCTTGCCGGCGCGTGCGCCCCGCAACATGTCGCGTAGCGACCGGAAGGACTCGTCGATCAGGACGAGACCGAGCGTCTCCATCGACTCGAAGTGGCGGTAGAACGCCGCGGGCACGATCCCGGCTTCGCGGGTGACCTCACGCAGGCTCAGGGCGCTGAAGCCGCGCTCGGCAAGCAGGTGTAGTGCCGCGTCGACGATGGCGCGGCGGGTGGCTTCCTTACGTTCCTCGCGTGACTGGGTCTTGTCGTCCCGATCCCTGCGTGAACGCCCCGATCGTGAGCTGGGCGTACGACTGTTCACTATGTGAAACCTACCACAAGCTGGGTCGATCTCTTGACGCAGCCGATCCGTGGCGCGCACGGTGTACATATGTTCACTGAAACATTGACCAAGCGGAGTAAGCGGTCCGCCCTGCTGGACCTCCTGACCGGTCCGCACGGCGTCGACCGGTACACCGAGCTGGTCGACCCCACCTGGACGCGTGGTCAGGGCCGCGCCCGGGTCATCGGGGTGCGACGCACCACGTCGCGAAGTGTGACCCTGACATTGGCGCCCAATCGCGCGTTCACCGGTTTCCGCGCCGGCCAGCACATCAATGTCTCCGTCGAGATCGACGGTCGCCGCCGGACCCGGCCGTACTCGCCCGCCAACGGCGAGAACGAGGGCAACATCGAGCTCACCATCGGCCGCCACGACGGCGGACTGATGTCGACCTACCTGTTCGAGCACGCGCGCCCCGGCATGGTCGTCGGCCTCGACTCGGTCGGAGGCGACTTCACGTTGCCTGCCTCCGGGGTGGGCCGAGTGTTGTTCGTCGCCGGCGGCAGCGGGATCACACCCGTCATGTCGATGCTGCGCACGCTGCGTGCGAGGCGGCACACCGGTGAGGTGGTGTTCGTCCACTACGCCCGCTCTGCCGACGAGGCCTGCTACCGAGCAGAACTCGCCGAGATTGCGTATGCGATGCCGAATGTGACCGTGCTGCACGGGTTCACGCGCAACCGCATCGGCTCGAACCTGGACGGCCGCTTCGGCCGTGAGCACGTCGACATCGATCCCGACGCGGTGTACGTGTGCGGGCCGCCATCGCTCGTCGACGCGGTCCGGGAGGTGTTCCCCGAAGCGCAGTCGGAAAGCTTCGTGCCCCCGGACTTCTCGGCCTCGGAATCGACCGGAGGCACGGTGCGCTTCACCGCCAGCGGCCAGGACGTCGTCGACGACGGCAGGCCGCTTCTCAACCAGGCCGAGGACGCGGGCCTGACTCCGGAGAGCGGATGCCGCATGGGCATCTGCTTCTCCTGCACACGACGCAAGACCAGCGGAATCGTCCGCAATGTCGTCACCGGAGCGGTGTCCTCGAGCGAGGAAGAGGACGTGCAGATCTGCGTGTCCGCACCCGTCGGCGACGTCTGCATCGACCTTTAAATCGGACCTGAATAGACAAGGGAGGCAAAGTCATGACTGAAGTTCTCGACAACACCGCCGCCACCACCGCCGCGCAGGCGCGGACCATCACCAAGACCGTGGCGGGCAAGCCCATCACGTTGACACCCGAGCAGGCCGAAGCGTTCGGCCGCGAGCTCGACGCACTCAAGGAAAGTGTCATCGCCGACCTCGGCGAGCGCGACGCGACCTACATCCGGCGAATGATCAAGGCGCAGCGCGGCCTTGAGATCGGTGGCCGGGCGCTCCTGTTCGGCGGCATTTTCCCGCCGTTCTGGCTCGCCGGCACCGCGATGCTCGGTCTGTCGAAGATCATCGACAACATGGAGATCGGCCACAACGTCATGCACGGCCAGTACGACTGGATGGGTGACCCGGCGATCTCCAGCAAGGGCTTCGAATGGGACACCGCGTGCCCGGCCGACCAGTGGCGCCACTCGCACAACTACATGCACCACACCTACACCAATATCGTTGGGCTGGACCGTGATATCGGCTACGGCATCCTGCGTATGAGTTCCGACCAGAAGTGGCGGCCCTACTACCTGGGTAACCCGGTGTATGCGTTCCTGCTGATGGTGCTGTTCCAGTACGGGGTGGCGTTGCACGAGCTGGAGAGCGAGAAGATCGCGTCCGGTGAGATCACGCTGACCGACAAGCGGGAGATCCTCAGTGAGATCTGGGCGAAGACGAAGCGCCAGACGCTCAAGGACTATGTCGCGTTCCCGCTGCTGGCCGGACCGTTCGCGCCGTGGGTGTTCGCGGGGAATCTGACCGCGAACCTGATGCGCAACGTGTGGTCGTACATGATCATCTTCTGCGGACATTTCCCTGAAGACGTCCAGGAGTTCTCGATCGAGGAGACCAAGGCCGAGACGCGCGGGCAGTGGTACTTCCGCCAGGTGCTCGGCTCCGCCAACCTCACGGGCGGAAAGCTGTTCCACATCTTGAGCGGCAACCTGTCGTTCCAGATCGAGCACCACCTGTTCCCCGACATTCCGGCGTTCCGGCACGCGGAGATCGCGCCTAAGGTTCGCGAGATCTGCGAGCGCTACGGCGTGCCCTACAACACGGGTCCGCTGCCGAAGCAGTTTGCGACGGTGGTTCGCAAGATCGTCAAGTTCGCGCTTCCCTTCTGATCTTGTTCGAATCGCACTCCACGCGGCCCGCCCGTCGGATCCGCCGCGTGGAGTGCGATTTTCGGCATCTACGGTCTCGGGACGTAGGTCTTGTCGGAACGCTGTCCGCATGGTGAGGTGTGCAGGGTCGGGTCATCTTTGCGGAAGGAACGTTTCATGCGTGCTGCGGTTGCGGCGGTATCGGTGTTGGCGGCAGCAGGTGCCCTGAGCGGGATCGGCGTTGCCTGGGCACAACCCCCGGTTCCCTCTGCGGGCGAGCTGACGTCGGAGTTGCAGCAGGTGCTCAACACCGGAACGCCGACCCAGGTGCGCGCGTCGAAGCTGGCCGGCGGCGACGCCGCCGTGCCGACCGCCGACAACATTGCCAACCGGCTCAACACCTATGGAGGCATGGTGAACTGGCAGGTCCAGAACCCGGTGCTCAACGGCAACCAGCTCGATGCGCAGATCGCCGTCACCATCCCGATCTTCGGTACCAAGACGCACAACATCTACTGGATCGACCAGGACGGCACCTGGAAGCTGTCGAACCCGTCGGCCTGCGTGATCGCGCGCGACGTCGCCGGCGTCGACTGCACGGTCTAGCTTCCTTCACGCGCGCCGAAATTGCATTCCAGCAGGGCTCTACTCGCACTTTCCCTGTCTGGAAGCAATCTCGGCGCGGCGCCGGGATGAGTAGGCGTAGCGGGGGATCTGCACCGCACCACGCCAACCACGGGCATACATCGCAGCCTTCAGCTCCTCTATGACGTGGATGGGGTCGTCTTCTTTGACGACGACGGAGACGGCCCATCCGCGGCGGCGCAGTGCAGGAATGGCGTATCGGTCCAACAGATACTGCTTGCGATCGGACTGGTGTTGGCCCCCGTCGTACTCGAAGGCGACTTGATAGCCGTCCCAGCCGAAGTCGACGGTGCGAATGTGCTTCCCGTGTTCGTCGACGACGGGAATCTGGGTCTGGGGGATCGGAAAGCCACTGTCGATGACGAGCTTTCGCCACCAGGACTCGCGAGGCGACTGGGCGCCACCGTCGACGAAGGGAAGTACGGCCTTGAGGCGCGCGACGCCGCGGGCTCCCTTGTACCGCTTGGTCAAGACCAAGACGTCTTCGATTGAGTACGGCCGCGCCGCCATGAGCGCATCGAGGCGCGCCATGGCGTCGTAGTCGGGTCGATAGCGGCCGAGGTCGAATGCAGTGCGGGCGGGGGATGCGAGAGGCAGACCGTCGAGATCCTGCCACTCGTCCGCGGCGATCCGCTCGTTCCGGGCGATGATGCCACCCGGTGGGCGGGGGCATTTGTAGACCAGCTCGATATCGACGGTGTCATCGATCCACTGCGCGCCGTGCAGTGCCGCTGCCGCCAATCCGCTGATCACTGCGACGCGCTGCGAATAGAGCCACGCGCCGATCGCGCGATCACGGACTGTCAGGCTCTGAACCCGTGGTGCGTGAACATTTCTGAATATCGGTTGGTAGTGCCGGCATAGCTCGTGTCGGGTGACGACGCCATTCGCGATCGCTTCGGTGCCGATGATGATGTTGCTCATGGCCGAATGGTCGTCGTGGGGACCGACGAAACTGAGGCCTGCCACCGATGTTATCCACAGCGACCGCCGAGATTGCGTATGCGCAGACGTCTACTCGAACTTCTGCTGCTGGAATGCAATTTCGGCGGGAACTAGCGCTGGCAGTTCGGGCACCAGTAGGTGACGCGTTCGGTGTCCTTGTCGGTCTCGATAGGCGTGTTGCATCGACGGCAGGGGAGGCCGGCCCGTCCATACACCCACACATCCTGGCCGTGGCGGGTGTTGCCGGTCGTCGTGCGATTGTTGCGTAATCGGTTCGCCCACAACATCTGTTGCGAGCGCGTGGCCAACCGGAGCGGATCGGTGACCTCCCGAACCGGCGTCCACGGCAGCAGCCCGAACACGAAGCACAGCTCGTTGGCAAACACGTTGCCGACGCCGGCCATGACCCGCTGATCCAGCAGCGTCTCGGCCAGCGGCCGATCGGGGTCGGCCACCATATTGGCGGCCGCCAGCTCGGCCGACCAGTCGGGCCCGAGCAGATCCGGGCCCAGGTGCGCGACCGACTCCATATCGGTCGCGCGGTCGAGGACCTCCAGCACCCCGAGATCCACACCCGAGGCCCGGGACTCGGCGGTCTCCAGCACGATGCGGATCTTGTATGCCGGGACCCGGACCCGGCCGATCACCCACGCGCCGTCCATCTTCAGATGCGAATGGATGCTGGCCTGACCCACCCGGATGAACAGGTGCTTACCGCGACTGAGCACTTCGTCGACGACTTGACCCGAAAGGTCCACCGCCGCATAGCGCGGGACGCGGACGTCGCACCGCGTCAGTTGCCGGCCCTCCAGAGCGTCCCGCAGTTTGGAGGCGGCGCGAAAGACGGTGTCACCTTCGGGCATCAGCGCAGCCGCAGTCCTCGGGGTGTCCGCGAGAACCCGGCCGTCGTCAACGCCTCGACCATCGCCGACCCGCGCGACTCCAGGACGGGCACCCCGTCGATGCGTTCCACAAGCAATGCCGGAACCCGTTGGCGCGTCACGAGTTCAGCCAGTGCAGCCGCGGCGGCGTTGGCCGTCTCGGGGTCGGCGGTGAAGCTCAGCAGCGACCGGCCACCCCGTTCCACGAACCAGGTCAGCTCGCCGTCGACGAGCACGACGAGAGCGCCCGCTTTACGACCGGGTCGGTGGGCGGTTTCGCCGTCGGTGCTTCGGGTCGGCCACGGAAGCGCGGCACCATAGGGATTGGCGGGATCGGTGGCGGCCAACGCGATGGCGCGCAGGCTCTGTTGCTTATCGTCGATGCTGTCGGCGTGACTGCGCAGCCGGTCGACGGTGCTGGCGGTCGCAAACTGTGCGCCGCCAAGGGATTCGACGAAATAGCCGCGCTGGCAGCGGCCCGCATCCTCCATCGTGGTCAGCACCTTGTACATCGAGGCGAACCCGCCGGCAATGTTCTCGGCGGCCACCGCGCCTTTCGTCAGCACTCCGTGGCGTGCCAGTAGTTGGTCGGCCTGGTAGTGCGCCCGCACAGTCGAATCCACCTCTGCCACGGGCAGCGCCGACCACCGCCCGGCCACTGTCGGATCGGAATCACGGTGTGCGCTGAGGCTGGACGTGCTGAGGCTGTAACGGCTCAACCGCGGCGCCCGCCGGTGTCGATGCGACGGCGTGGCCGTCCGCCGGCTACCCGATCCCTTCGTGCCTGCCAGCAGCGCCCGCACCGGAGCGAACGTGTCCCCACCGACATAGCCGGCCCAGATCAACTGCCACAGAGCTTCTTTCAACGACTCTGTCGACACTCCGTCAATGGACAGTTGCCGGAAGAAGTAGGCGCCACCACCCGACAGCGCCGCCAGGACCTGATGGTGGACGTCGGTCAGATCGAGCTCGCCCGGCGGTGCGAGCGACAACGGTGCGGTATCCGTCGGGTGGAACGACACCCAACCGTCCGCGGCCGACAGCGACCCGGATCCCGACCACAGCACCTCGCCGGAGGCCAGCAATTCGTCGAGCATGCCGGGCTGGTAGTCGCGGACGCGCTGACCGAAGACCAGCGGCTCGACCGCCGAGGCGGGCATCGGCACCCCGGCCAGCTGGTCGATCACCGACGCGAGGCCGTCCACCCCGGACACCGAGTCCGAACCCAGCATCTGCCATGCAGGGAGGAACCGGCCGAACGCCGCCGTGCTGACCGGTTCGATCTGTGCGCGGAGGGCGGCCAGCGAGCGCCGACGCAGAATGCGCAGCACCTCGGCGTCGCACCACTGGTCGACCCCGCCGGAATCGGTGGGCACGTCGGTGAATTCGCCCCGGACGAGCTTGCCGTCGGCGGCCAGTCGGCCCAGCACGTCGGCGGCGACTCGGAGCCCCAGGCCGAACCGCGCCGCCGCGTCGGCGGTGGTGAACGGCCCGCGGGTGCGCGCATACCGCGACAGCAGTTCACCCAACGGATCGACAATGGGTTCGAGAAACGCCATCGGGACGCCGACGGGCACGGCCACGCCGACACCGTCACGCAACCGCCCGATGTCCTCGACTGCCGCCCACCAGGTCTGTCCGGCGTAGGAGACCGTCACGACCCGCTTGGCGGTCAGCAGACCTTCGAGCCAACCACCGACCTCCGATTGAGCGCACCGCTCGGCGATCTCGTCGGATGTCAGCGGCCCGAGGAGACGTAGCAGGTCTGCCACACCCTCGGCGTCGCGCACGAGCCGTTCCGGGGTGAGGTGCTGCAACTGGCGCGTCGTGTTCACGATCACGTCGGCGTCGAGCAGCTCGCGCAGTTCGACGCGGCCCAGCAGCTCGGCCAGCAGCGTCGGATCCAAAGCGAGTGCGGCGGCGCGCCGTTCGGCCAGGGGGCTGTCGCCCTCGTACATGAACGCGCCCACGTATCCGAACAGCAGCGACGCCGCGAACGGGGACGGGGTTTGCGTCTCGACCTCCATGAGCCGCACCCGGCGTTGGGCGATCCGGCCCATCAATGCGCTCAGCGTGGGGACGTCGTAGACATCCTGCAGGCATTCCCGGACCGCTTCGAGCACGATGGGGAAGTCGGGGTAGTTGCGCGCGACGTCGAGCAGTTGAGCGGCTCGCTGACGCTGGTGCCACAGCGGTGAGCGCTTGCCGGGGTGGCGGCGGGGCAGCAGCAACGCACGGGCGGCGCACTCCCGGAACCGCGACGCGAACAGCGCCGACGAACTGACCTCCGTTGTGACCAAAGGTTCGATCTCGTCGGCGTCGAACACGAAAATGTCGGCACCGGGGGCGGTGTCATCGGTGTCGGGCAGGCGCACGATGATGCCGTCATCGGAGGCGGTCGGTTTCTCGTCGATGCCGTACCGCTCGTAAAGCCGCTTGCCCACAGCAAGGGCCAGCGGGCCGTGAACCCGAAGTCCATAGGGAGAGTGCAGGATCACCCGCCAGTCGCCCAGCTCGTCACGGAATCGCTCCACGACGAGCGTGGTGTCCGACGGCACCGCCGACGTCGCCGCGCGCTGTTCGTCGATCAGCTGCCACAGATTGTCTGTCGCGTAGCTGTCGAATCCGACTTGTTGACAACGCAATTCGAAGTCCGGGCGGTCGAGCCGGGCGAGCTCACCGGTGAACGCGCCGATCGCCGCTCCCAGCTCAGCGGGCCGCCCGACTCCGTCGCCGCGCCAGAACGGCAAGCGGGCCGGCTCACCCGGGGCGGGAATCACGAGCACCCTGTCGTGGGTGATCTCGGTGATCCGCCAGCTCGTCGCGCCGAGGGAGATCACGTCGCCCGGCCGCGACTCGTACACCATCTCCTCGTCGAGTTCACCCACGCGAGAGGGCTTCTCGGAATCGGCGCTCGATGCCAGGAACACCGTGAACAGGCCGCGGTCGGGAATCGCGCCACCGGACGTGACCGCGAGCCGCTGCGCACCGGGCCGCGATGTCAGCGTGCCGGTGTCGCGGTCGTACACGATGCGGGGGCGCAACTCGGCGAACTCCGTCGACGGGTACTTGCCTGAGAGCAGGTCGAGGGTCGCTTCGAAAGCGCTGCGCGGGAGTGTCGCGAACGGTGCGCTGCGCCGCACGGTGTCGAACCACGCCTCAGCGCTGATGGGCTCCAGCGCCGCGGCGGCGACCGTGTGCTGGGCGAGAACGTCGAGCGGGTTGGCGGGCACCCGCATCGTCTCGATCTGTCCGGCCAGCATGCGCTGCACGCTGACGGCACACCCGATGAGGTCGGTGCGATGCTTGGGGAACAGCACACCCTGGCTGATCTCGCCGACCTGGTGGCCGGCGCGGCCGATGCGCTGCAGGCCGCTGGCCACCGAGGGCGGGGTTTCGACCTGGATCACCAGATCGACCGAGCCCATGTCGATTCCGAGCTCGAGGCTCGATGTGGCGACGACGGCCTTGAGCCGACCGCTCTTGAGGGCGTCCTCGACGTCGGCGCGGGCTTCCTTGCTCACCGAGCCGTGGTGGGCGCGGGCCAGCACCGGCTCCGCGCCGTAGGTCTGCCCGCTGCCCATGATGTGGGCGGGCGCCCCGCCGGCCACACCGGGGTTGTGGGCGCCCAGTTCGACACCGGCCCGCTCGGCATGGATCTCGTTGAGCCGGGCCGTCAGTCGTTCAGCGAGGCGGCGGGAGTTGGTGAAGACGATCGACGAATTGTGCGCTTCGACGAGGTCGACGATCCGTTCCTCGACATCCGGCCAGATCGAGTTGTCCTCGAGGTTGGCCATGTCGGGCACGGGAACCTGGACCGACAGGTCGAACGTCTTGGCGGCGGGCGGGGCGACGATGGTCGTCGGGGATGCGCCCGACAGGAAACGCGCGACTTCCTCGGCGGGACGCACCGTCGCGGACAGGCCGATCCGTTGGGCGGGCGAGTCCAGCATCGCGTCCAGGCGCTCCAAGGACAGGGCCAGGTGCGCGCCACGCTTAGTGCCGGCGACGGCGTGCACCTCGTCGATGATCACCGTGTGCACGCTTGCCAACGTCTCGCGGGCCGCCGACGTGAGCATCAGGAACAGAGATTCGGGTGTGGTGATCAGGATGTCGGGCGGCTTAGTGATCAGCTCCCGGCGCTTGCTGGGGGTGGTGTCGCCGGACCGGACCCCGACGCTGATGGCCGGCGGCTCCTCGCCGACGCGCTCGGCGATGCGTGAGATCCCGGTCAGAGGGGTGCGAAGGTTGCGCTCGACGTCGACAGCCAGCGCCTTCAACGGGGAGACATACAGAACCCGGGTGGCGCGGGTGTCTCGGGGCTCGCGAGCCAAGCCATCGATCGCCCACAGGAACGCGGCGAGCGTCTTACCTGAGCCGGTCGGTGCGATGACCAGCGTGTTATCACCGTCGGCGATGGCGTTCCACGCCTCGGCCTGCGCCGGAGTCGGCTCGACGAACGTGCCCGTGAACCACTCACGTGTGAGTCCGCTGAAACGCGCCAGCGGGTCGGTCGTGGTGGACATGGGTCCATGGTGCCCTCAGGTGCCGACAATTAGGCGGGTGGGCGGGATCGGCACCGTCAATAACGGCGACCTTTTGTCAGATTCAGACATAAGATCTTGATCGTGGTGGCGGGGGATTGGCGGCCGCATGTTCCGGCCGCGACTTTGGGGCGGCCGAGAATCGCCGACCGCATCGTCCGGCGTCCGGACCTGCTCACGAAGCTGGGAGCGGCTGCCGGTGGTGACCTCGTGGTCGTGACCGCCCCAGCGGGCTACGGCAAGACCACCGCGGCGGCGGTGTGGGATACCGAGGACAGCCGCACGTTCGCGTG
Organism: Mycobacterium sp. 236(2023); assembly: GCF_029623955.1. GTDB lineage: Bacteria > Actinomycetota > Actinomycetes > Mycobacteriales > Mycobacteriaceae > Mycobacterium. Next base: position 758,877 of record NZ_JARSBP010000002.1, read on the forward strand.
GGCACGTATCGACCACCTCGACGACGACCCCACTCACCTGCTCCTGCACATCGCCACCGCGATCGTGCGGAGCACCGATGCCGACAACAACCTGCTGTCCTTCCTCGGCGGACCCGGTCGAGATGCGAACACGCACCTCTTGCCTGCGGTCGTCCAGCTTCTTGAGGAATGCGGGCCCGTGGTCGTGGTGCTCGACGACGTCCACAAGCTATCGACTCCTGAGGCAACCACGACGCTGCACGCCCTCGTCGATGCGGCTCCGCCGACGACGACCATTGCCCTCCTCGGTCGCTACCTGTTGCCGCTGGAAGTCCCGCGCCGCCGACTCCAGGGCGACGTCATCGAAGTCGGGCAGGATCTGTTGCGTTTCTCTGCTGACGAGGCGGTGGCCGCTGTCGAGTCGGTGATCGGACTCAGCGACGACGCCACCTTGGCTGCGGTGGTCAACCTGTGTGAGGGCTGGGCGGCCGGGGTGATCCTGACGGCGATGGCACTGCGCGACGGTGCCGCGCTGGAGGCGCTCGCGGGGCGCAATAACTTCGTGGTCGACTACATCGTCGAGGAGGTCATCGACCGACTCGACGCCCACACGGCGACTTTCGTTCTCGAATCGGCGGTGCTCGACCGTTTCAACGCCGAACAGTTGGATGCTGTCCTCGGGCGTGATGACTCGGCCCGCATGCTGGGCGTGATGTCGACATCGGGCAATCCCTTCCTGATTTCTCTTGATCACCAAGGGGATTGGTTTCGGTACCATCACCTTTTCGGGGATGTGCTGCGGGGTCGTCTGCGTGATGTCCAGCCGGCTCGATTTCGGACGTTGGCCTCTGGCGCAGCAGATCTGCTGGAACGTGTGGGTGATATCGACGGTGCCCTTCTTCATGCGCTCGAGGCGGGGGACCGGGAGCGCGCCGCCGCGCTGGTGGGCCGCGAAGCGGTCCGGCTCGGCTTCGACGGCCGAGTCGGTGTGCTCGCCAGAAGGCTGAGCATGCTCGACGCACGCACCTTCGCCGAGCATCCGGACGCCGCGGTCGCGCGCGCATGGCTCGGCGTCACGAAGGCCGACGCCGAGCTCATCCAGCGGTCACTGATGCTGGCGCTGCGCAGCGATCACGGAAGTCCACTGTCCGACGGCACGCCGTCGGTCAATGTTGCTGTAGCCCTGATCAGTTCGCTCGTGGGCGCCGGCGGAGTGGCCGAGGTCGTGCGGCATGCCGATATCGTCCGCGCCGCCGGTGACAGCCTGGTCAACCCATGGTGGGGTGCGGCGACCGTGATGAAAGGCGCCGCCGAAGCCATGCGGGGGCAGGTCAACAAGGCGCGCCTGCTCTTGGAATCCGCCCTACCGGTCATCGAGGATCTGCCCGGGTTTCACGCCGCGGCGCTGGCGCACCTCGCACTTCTCGATCTGGGTGCCGGAGACGACGAAGGGGCCGTGCAACGTTCCGACGCGGCCCGGATGCTCGTCGACAAGTACGACCTGTGCGACGTGGTGCCGATGATCGTCGTGTACTCGACGAGTGCGGTCATGGCGGCACGCGTGGGGGACGAGGCAGGGGCGCGGAGCTCAGCTGCGACGGCCCAGACGCTGCTCGACCGTCTGGGACACCTGTCGGCGCGCACCGCACTGCTGGGGCACGGACTGCTCGCCTGGACGGCGGCGGTGATGCAGGATCCGGAAATGCTCAGCGGCCATCTCGCCGTGGCGGACCGCATCCGCCACCGCGAACCTGACGCCATCGCACTGGTGCAACGCGTCGAGCGGGTGAAAGCGATGGCGGCAGGTGGCACCCATCCCCTCACAGCCGCCGAACTTCGACTGTTACCGCAGCTGGCCACCCATCTTTCGCTGCAACGGATTTCCGAAGAACTAGTGCTCGGTCGTGAAACCGTGAAGAGCCAGGCGACATCGATCTACCGAAAACTCGGAGTCTCATCCCGCGCTGAGACGGTCGCCGAAGCCAAGAGGGTCGGTCTGATCCCGGAGTGAGCCTGGGGCGTCTCATCCATAGGTCATTCTCGCCACATTCCGCCATAGGTTCTGCAGACTCTCGGTACCGCCGAACAGCGTTGTGAAATGCGTGGAGTCGATGAGCACGATGTCGCCGGCCCGGTCACCGTCCGGCGGCATCCAGATCACTGCGTTGAACTCGATATTGCCTGACGCGGTGAACGGGTGCGGCCGGTCGAGATCGACCGGCTGGCGCCCCAGCACCCGAAGCGCGGCGCCTTCGGGGGCCGTCAGTTCGTAGTGGGGCAGGTGCTGGTGGAAGCTCAGCGTCGAAACCCCAGCCAGTAGCGCGAGCTCATCGAAATCACGAAAAGTGGTCAGTGGTAAAGGTTCTCGGGTGCCGGATTGAAGCGCCGGCCGAAGGCCCCAGATGTTGTGCACCGGGACGCCCAGCGCACGCATCAGTGATCGGGTATAGCGGCTGAATCGTTGCTTGCGTGGCACAAGCCTGTCGCCGTGGTGTTCGTACTCGATCTGACGTTGGGCGAGGTCGTCGGTGAATCCGACGTCGTGATGTGGGGCGAGCAACAGGCAGGTGCCTTCACCGCGGAGCCATTCGCGGATCGCTTCGACCTCTTCGCGGTCGGCTTCCAGTCCCGAATTCAGGTGATCGAGTCCGAAGATCATCAACGTGTCGGTGTCTGCGAGGATCCGTTCGTCGATCGGCTGCCGGTAGCCGGCCTGGTCGACACGCTGGAAGACGGCGACGGGATGGCCGGTTTCCTCTCCCGCCAGGTCCTGGAAGGAGAGGGTGGAGCGATGGAAGAGCTCGAGTGTCCCGGCGATGCCCTGGAGGAAATTCTCGGCTTCGAACTCAGGCTTCTCGTAGGCGGGATAGACGACGTTGCGAACTTCGGTGAGAGTGGAGAACCGATTCGACATTGCTGCCGGATCACGTTGTGCTTCCCAGGGATAACTCCACGTCCAGTAGATGCTGACCCGACGGCGGCCGTCGCGCGGCCGGGGCAGATGGTCCTGGTTGTACGTGCGGGCCGCTCGTACTCTCATTGGGGTCCCTCTGCCAGATAGCGCAGCGCGTTGAGGCCCGGCAGGAAGAAATACGCGCCACCGCGCAGCGTGGTGAACGCTGGGATTCCCTTGTGGACCTTGCGGATCGGACGTTTGGGCACGGTGAAGTCCAACGTGCCGTCCTGAGTGCCGCAGATCGGGTCGTGTTCGTTGCGGAGTTCGTGGAACGACTTGTCGTTGATCCACACGTTCTGCGCGAACTCGAACTGGCGGATCAGGCTCGCGCAGATGATGAACGCGGCGATACCGCGGTCGACGCCGTCCTCGGGCGCACCGTCAGGCAGAGCCGGCCCGTAGGTTGCGCCGCGACGAATCATCCTGCGGCGGTTCATGTTATGGGCGGTGTCCCTCGGATTGAGGCGGCGCGCGTGCGAACCGAGTGGGCATGCGTAGCCCAGAGGGTCCATCTCCTTGTAGTCGAAGTCGTTGTTGCGCATCGGATCCGCCCCCAACTCGGGGTCGTCGGCGTCGGGTGCCAGTACGAGGGGAGCGCCGCTGCGCCAGCGCCCCATGAACTTGGCGGCCAACAACTCCTGCTCTTGAGGACTCGCGGCGTTGTCCGCAAGATAGGAGCGGAAGGCCCCGACGTGCTCCTGAAGCATCCGGTAGGCCATGTAGCTTCCGTTGCGCGACAGTATCTGTGGCTCTGGGATCTCGGGTGTCGGGCTGAACTCGTCGGGGTAGCCGAGGATGAACTCGCCGGGTTCCAGAGGCGCTCCCGACCCTGGCGTCGGCTGCTCTCCGGAACCCTTCATGACGGGCTGGGAGAGCCTGTCCCGGAACCCGAAATGGTCGTGGGCGTAGTTGAACGGCGGGTTGGCGTTCAGGTCGAGATAGGACACCGTGCGGACGCCGTCGCAGCGCGCGACGAGCTTGTCGTGTTCACCGACGCAGCGCCGGTGTTCCTCGTCATCGCGGGCGAAAAGGATGGCGATCGCGTGGATGTCGTCTCCGGCCAGCCCGCCCACCCAGTGTTCCGGAGCATTGGCACCGGTGTCGCCGAGGATGTCGGCGCGGGCTGCCATGCCCTCGCGGAACTCGTCGGGAAAGGTGGCCAGTGCTTCCTCGGGAACGCCGAGCGCGCGAAGCCCAGTCCAGGTGAACGCCAACGTAATCCACCGTTTGGACGCATCCATGGTGGCGGCAGCGTCCGACGCCGACTGCACCCGATCGAGAAGCTCCGACAACCAAGCCCGTCCCCCGGCAGGGGTGTCGAACGTCAGGAACTCGTACCGACCCGTCATGGCCGGCGTCCGGGTCAGCAGGATGTGCTGGATGTCGTCGAGATCGAGCGTGGCTTCCACTGGGTCACTGCATCTGGTCGAGCATGTCGGAGAACGCGGCCTTGAGCCGCAGCGCTTTCTTGATCTCGTCGGCGGTCACGTAGGGGTACTCGCCGTACTCCAGGAAGCTCGGAACCTGATGTTCGCGGACGAAGTTGATGAACGCTTCGGGGTTGGTCTTCCAATCTTCCGGGAAGCCTTCGAGATTGGTGAAGACAGTGGTGATACCGGTCGCGCTGAACAGTCGCACCGCGTCCTCGGTGTACTTGTCGAAGTCGGTGTCGAAGATGCCCTGATACTGGAAGTGCAGCCCCGACCCCACGTCGAACAGAATCCAGCGCAGGTAGTGCAGGCGCAGTGGGGCGAGCACGTCGGGGCTGCCCGCGATCGCTTCTTCGATCTGCTTGCCATAGGCACGGACGGCGTCCTCGCGCCCGTCCTTGACTTTCGCGATGATGGAGAAGCCGTGGCACGCCGGCGTGCGGGGGAAGACCGGTCCGTAGCGGCCACGCTCGAGTTCGTGGTACCCCTCGGGTGGGATCGCCATCGCTGCGGGCCTCGCCCAAGTGTCGTCCGCCATGACCACCCTCCCGATCGTGTCGATCGGATGCTAGGACGGCCCGCATACGGTGTCCTCCCCCGAACTGGGGGAAGCTCGCAATATTAGAGCCTGGGGTCACGCCGGGCGGCGTGGCTGCTAGGGACAGCCGAAGTGGCCTGACCCCAGGCGAATTCGACGCTACCCCGGTTCGGTCCCCGGACGGTCCGTATCAGCAAAGTTTCACCCTTTGTGGGGGATGTCCTCATGGTTTTCGGTGCCTAACCTCAGGTCCGAATCAGCGCGGGAGGAGTCTGCGATGCGGTTGGCCACCTTGTTAGTCGCACCTGTAGTGGTGTCGACTGCGGTGGCGGTGGCGCCCCCTGCCGCGGCCGATTGCACGAGTGCCGGCGGAACGACCATCTGTTCCCAAGGCACCGTGCGCGGCAGTAACACCGGCGACGGCCCCAGCGGGTCGTCGGGGCCGTACGCCCCGTATCCGTGCGACATCGACTGGTACGACTGCGACGAGTGGTGGGGGGTCGAGTTCGACCTGGACGCCGACATCGACTGGGATCCCGGACGTCCCGGTGGCCCGGGAGGGCCGGGAGGCCCCGGCGGACCGGGTCGACCGGGCGGGCCGGGCGGTATCGGCGGGCCCGGCTTCGGCGGCGGCGGCGGTGGCTTTGGTGGGGGCGGCGGCCGCGGCGGCGGGCGCGGACGATGAGAACGGCAAACGAGGAGAACCACATGGCGTTTCGTTCACTGGTCCTTGCGGGGGCGGCCCTCGCGGGTGTCATCGCACTCGGCCCCGCCGCGGCACATGCCCAGCCGCCTGCTCCACCGAACTGCTCGTCGGCCGACCTCACCGGTGTGATGACCGGCGTCATGGCGGCGACGTCGGCGTACCTGTTCACCCACCCGCCGGTCAATGACTTCTTCTCCACCCTGAAGGGGAAATCACCCGAGGAGCGTCGCGCAGCACTCGAAGCCTTCATGACTGCCAACCCTCAAGTGGGCGCGGAACTTCAGGGGATTCGCCAGCCGATGAAGGACTTCCGGAACCGCTGCGGCTGACGGCGGCCTACCATTCGGGTGTGCGTTCCCATTTCGTACGGCGCTCGGTCGCCGCAGCCCTCGGCAGCGGTGGTGTCCTGCTCGCCGTCGCCATCCCCGCGCAGGCTCAGCCGGCGCCGAATTGCACGGCGGCCGACCTTGCCGGCATCGCGACCGGCGTCAGCGCTGCCACGTCGGCATATTTGTTCACGCATCCACCGGTCAACGAGTTCTTCACGTCGCTTCTCGATATGGGTCCTGACGAGAAGGAGGCGGCGGTGACCGAATACGCCGACGCGAATCCGCAGATCGCGGCCGAGTTGCGGGGTATCCGGCAGCCGTTGACCGACTTCCGGCATCGCTGCCATCACCTGCAGCCGCCGGTGTGATTCAGCGTTGGCCGAGCGCCACCGCTTCCGCGAGCACCGCGGGAATCCCCGGCACCCGGCCGATCGCGTCCATCAATCCGTGCGCGCAGAGGTCTGCGATGAAGTCGGCGTCCAGTGACGAGTCGATCAGCCGTTGGCGGCACATCTCGAACGTGAACGCCAGCCACCCGTAGACGGTGGCCCGCAGGTCCCGTTCCACTTTGGAGTCGATGTCGCCGACCTCATGGGTGATGCGGTCGATGATGCGATTGGCCTGCCGGTCGTTGTCGATGTCGTCGATCCCGCGTAGCACCGGGTCGGATCGGCCCATCCCCATGTAGGCCGCCCAGGCGCCGTGCGGGTGATGCTCGTCGTACTGCAGATATGCCAGGACGCCGGCGCGGACCTGACCGAACAGGGTCTGCCCGGGTAGTGGCGGGGTGTTCGTCGCCTCGAACAGCCGCTCGCCCTCGGCGCGGACGACGGCCGCGAAGAACGCCCGCTTATCCGGGAAGTAGTGGTACATCAGGGCGCGGGAAACTCCGGCGCGCTCGGCGATCTCGTCGATCCGCACCTCGTCGTAGGGTCGTTGGCCGAACACGTCGGCACCGAGCGCCAGCAGTTCGTTGCGGCGGTCATCGGGGGAGAGCCTGCGGCGCGCCTCAGCCATGGCACGATACTAGTTGACACATGTATAACAGCGGCGGAGGCTTGGTGATATGGCCATTGTGGACGACCGGCGGTCGTTTCCGGAATTGCCCCATCCGCCGCGTCGACTGCCTGTGCTGGGCGATGTGCTCGGCATCAGCCCGGACATTCTCTCGCAACCGTCGTCAGATCTCGCGGGCCTCGGTCCGGTGTTCGAGTTCCGTTTTCTCGGTGCCCGCTGGGTGGTCGCCGCGGGCGCGGAGGCGGTAGCCGAGCTGAGCGACGAAAGTCGCTTCTGCAAGCATGTTGGCCCCGACATCGACGCGCTGCGCCTGCTGGGCGGCGACGGACTGTTCACGGCATACAACGACGAGCCCAACTGGCAGAAAGCGCACGACGTGCTGATGCCCGCGTTCAGCCAGCAGGCGATGCGGCGCTATCACTCCATCATGTTCGATGTCGCCGACGAGCTGGTCGCGCGCTGGGATGCGCGGGCCCTCACCGGTGAGGTCGTCGACGTTTCGGCCGACACGACGCGGGTGACGCTTGAGACGATCGGACGGTGCGCGGCCGGCCATCCGTTCGGATGTTTCGCCTCCGAGGAGACCCATCCCTTCGTCGAGCACATGGTGGCGGGTCTGCGGGGTTCGGACAAAGTCGGGGTGTATCGGCAGACATTTCTGCCGAAATACGTTGCGCGACGGGCGGAACGGCCGGTGCGGCAGCACGCTGCGAAGATGCACGCCATCGCCGACGAGATCATCGCCGACCGGGTCCGCCAGGGCCTGGGACGCCATGACGACCTCCTCGAGCTGATGCTGACCTCGGACCTCGATCGAGAAAACATTCGCTACCAGCTGATCAACTTCCTGGTCGCCGGACATGAAACCACCTCCGGCGCCTTGTCTTTCGCGTTGTATTACCTGTCGCGGCATCCTGAGGTCGCGGAGAAGGCGCGCGCCGAGGTCGCCGAGGTATGGGGTGTCGAGGATCGGCCGGCCTTCGAGATGATCGCGAAATTACGGTATGTGCGACGGATCTTCGACGAGGCCTTGCGGTTGCAGCCCACGGTGCCGGGCTACTACCGGGAGGCGCGTGAGGACACCGTGCTCGCCGGCGTGCATCCGATGCGCAAGGGAGACTGGGTGCTGGCGTTGACGCTGTCGCTGCACCGCGATCCGCGCTGGGGCGGGGACACCGCCGTCTTCGATCCCGATCGTTTCGCGCCAGAACAGGTCAAGGCCCGCCCGGCCGGGCTGTACAAGCCGTTCGGCACCGGCCCGCGCTCCTGTATCGGGCGGCAGTTCGCGCTCCACGAAGCAATCCTGCTGCTGGCTGTGCTCATCCGGCGCTATGAGTTCGTCCCGGACCCCGACTATCGGCTGCAGGTCGCGCAGCGACTCACGTTGATGCCCAAGGACTTCCACCTCACCTTGATGCATCGGTAGCTTTGCACCGCGAGCGCGCGTGTCTGCACGCCGCCGCGCCGCGCCCTCCGGCATTTTGCGCGCCCTCGCCGCCTTTCAAAGCGCCCGCAGTGCCCGCTGATACCGCCGCATCCCGCTGACCCAACGGTCGTAGTCACCGCCCTTGTGGCGGTACATCTCGAGCAGTTCGGCGTGCGGCAGGACCATGAAGCGGTCCGCCTGGATCGCCTCGACGGTCGTCGTTGCCACATCGGCCGCGCTGAGCACGTTTGCCGACTGCTCGATCGACGACGCCCCGAGCTTCGCATCCGGATCGTCGATCCCTCGGATCGTCTGCAGCAGCGGCGTTTCCACGCCCAACGGGCACACGCAGCTGACCCCGATGCCGTCGTCGCCGTAGGTGATGGCGAGCCACTCGGCAAAGCCGACCGCGGCATGCTTGCTCACCGCGTACCCGGCCGCACCCAACTGTGTCAGCAGACCAGCCGCCGACGCCACCGACACGAAATGCCCGGATCCCTGCGACTGCCAGTGGGGAACGAGCAGCCGAGCCGCCCGGATGTGTGCGCGCAGGTTCACGTCGAGGATGATGTCCCAGTCGGATTCCGTTCCGAGGCCGGGCTTTCCGATGACGCCGGCGTTGGCGACGTAGATGTCGACGGGCGCGAACTCGCGGGTCGCCAGCGTGATGAGGGCCTCGATGTCGCCGACGTCGGAGGCGTCGGCGCGCAACGCGGCTGCGTTGCCGCCCGCATCCCGGATGGAAGCTGCGGTGGTGTGCGCTCCGGCGTCGTCGAGATCGCCGACGACGACACTGACGCCGTGGGATGCCAGTTCGGCGGCCAGCGCCGCGCCGATACCCGATGCCGCGCCGGTGACGATCGCTGTCTTGCCCTGTAACTCCATGGTCCGATTCTGCGCGGCGAGCGCGCCCAAAATGTACGTGGGTTGCCGCGTGTCGCCGGGCAAACCCGCGCGCTCGCGGTGCAGGCCGGCAACCGACTCAGCCGAAGTGGACGCCCTGGGCCAGCGGCAGCTCCGACGAGTAGTTCACCGTGTTCGTCGCGCGCCGCATGTACGCCTTCCACGAATCCGACCCGGACTCGCGGCCGCCACCGGTCTCCTTCTCGCCGCCGAACGCGCCGCCGATCTCGGCGCCCGACGTGCCGATGTTCACGTTGGCGATGCCACAGTCCGAACCGTCGGCCGCCAGGAAGCGTTCGGCCTCGCGGACGTCCAGCGTGAAGATCGATGACGAAAGACCCTGAGGCACAGCATTGTTGAGTGCAATGGCCTCGTCCAGGGTTTCATAGGTCAGCACGTAGAGGATCGGCGCGAACGTCTCTTGATGCACGACCGCGCTCTGCGCCGGCATCCGGACGACCGCGGGTGTCACGTAGAACCCTTCCGCGTCCACGTCGACCCGGTGTCCGCCGGTCACCGAGCCGCCCTCAGCCTCGGCCTGCTGTAACGCGCCCACCATGTCCCGGTAGGACCGTTCGTGGATCAGCGGACCGACCAACGTGCCGTCGCCGAAAGGATCGCCGACCGGCAGCTGCTCGTAGGCCGCGACGATCCGCGACACCAGCTCGTCGGCGATCGACTTATGCACGATCAGCCGCCGCAGCGTCGTGCACCGCTGGCCGGCAGTGCCCGCCGCGGAGAACACGATGCCGCGTACCGCGAGGTCGAGATCGGCGGCCGGTGTCACGATGGCGCCGTTGTTCCCGCCCAGTTCCAACAGGGAACGTCCGAACCGGGCAGCCACCCGCGGTCCCACCTCGCGGCCCATCCGCACCGACCCGGTCGCCGACACCAACGCGACCCGCGGGTCGTCGACCAGCTTCTCGCCGACCTCGCGCTCACCGAGCACCAGCCGCGAAACCTCAGCAGGTGCCCCGACATCGGCACACGCACGCTCGATCAAGGCCTGGCAGGCGACCGCGGTCAGCGGCGTCAGCTCGGAGGGCTTCCACACCACCGTGTCGCCGCACACCAACGCGACCGCGGTATTCCAGGCCCACACGGCGACAGGAAAGTTGAACGCGGTGATGACGCCGACGACCCCGAGCGGGTGCCACGTCTCCATCAGCCGGTGACCGGGTCGCTCCGACGCGATCGTCTTGCCATACAGCTGGCGGGACAGGCCCACGGCGAACTCGCAGATGTCGATCATCTCCTGCACCTCGCCCAGTGCCTCGGAGTTGATCTTGCCTGCCTCGATCGTGACCAGCGAGGCGAGCGCCGCCTTGTGCTCGACGAGCAGCTGGCCCAACCGCGCGACCAGCGCGCCACGCACCGGTGCCGGAACCGTCCGCCACGTCGAAAAGGCCGCGGAGGCTGCCTCGATCGCGGCATCGGTGTCGGCGACCGTCGACGCGGGCACAGTGAACAGCACGTCACCGGTGATCGGTGTACTGGCGGGCAGGCCATGGTCGCCGGGTTCACCCAACGTGACGGTGGCGCCGACGGCGGATAAGGCGTCGCGGACGCGTGAGCGCAGGGCGTCGGCGGTGGGCAGCGGGGAGGACAGCACGGTGGTCATGAGCATGCGACTTTCTCGTAGAGGTCGTAGGGGTCGTGAATGTGATGTCCGATCTGGCCGGCCATCCACTCGAGGTTGTAATGGGTCTCGTCGGTTCCGGAAGACACCGCGGCGTCGGTATCGAGGTTGGAACGGAAGATCCCGGCCGCCGAGGCCGGCAGGAAGTCTTCATAGACAACGGGTTTCGTCGGATCTCCGCCCACGTAGTAGGCCAGCCCGGCGGTTGCCATCTCCACGTCGGTGGGCGGAAAGTGCTGTTGCCACGCTGCGGCGGGGTCGGGAGAGGCCATTGCCAGGTCGTAGCGCTGACGTCCCAGCGGGGTCAGTGCCACCCCGCGCTGCTCGACCTCGCCGAAGCGCACCCGCAGCGTTCCGTCCGTGACTGCGCCGTCCGACTGCCGGAAACGCCGGGGTTCGGCCAGCGCCCGAAACGACGTCTGCCGCAACAACACCTGCGGCCCATCGATCCGCGGCGGGCCCTGGATGTGGTCGATCATTGTGATTCCGCGTTCCGTCATACGGCGCTGCAGTGCGTCGATGTCGAGGACGCGCGGGGTCAGATGGTTGATGTGTGTCGACGTGACACCGGCGATGTCGGCGGCGACGGCGGACACCGCCGAGAGTTCTTCGTACCAGCGGTGATCGATCGGCTCGCGGGACAGCGCGAACGCCGAGACCGCGGATGCGACGAAGTCGCTCGCCTCGGTGTCTGAGCATCCGCCCGATGCGGCGATCCGACGTGCCTGGGCGATCAGCGACGGGTCGAACAGTTCGCGGCTGCTGATGAACGTGTCGACCCGGGAGCGCAGGTCTGAACTGAAGAACCGTTCGTCGGCGGATGCGAGCATCGAGGTGAAGACGCGAAAGGGATTGCGCGCCAGCTCATTCTGGTCGGTGGGCCGGAACGCGGTGGAGACCACGGGCACGGGGGAGGCGGCCTCGCGCAGATCGTAGTAGCCGACAGGGTGCATGCCGAATGCGGAGAACAGGTCGGCGACCTGTGTCAGCTCACGGACGTTGCCGACACGGATCGCGCCGTGGCGTTCGGCGGTGACGCGCTCCAGCGATCCGAGCCGTTGTGCATGCGACGAGGCGTACTCGGCGTTGACGAGACCGCTGACTTCCACGAGCGTGTGGTAGGCCGGTACCTCGGCGCCGTACATGCTCGACAGTCCGGCGGCGAATTGCGCCCGCAATTGCCAGGTTTCAACAGAACTACCCACGAACCCTCCGATACAGTGCGGCCATGACCGAGCCCGTCGAACCCCAGTCGCACGCGCCGCTCGACGAGATCGACCGGGTGCTGGCGCGCGAGCTCGTCGCCGACGGGCGGGCCACGCTGGCGCATCTGGCGGCCACGGCGGGGCTATCGGTGTCGGCGGTGCAGTCGAGGGTGCGGCGCCTGGAGGCACGCGGAGTCGTCAGCGGGTACGCGGCCCGTATTGACCCGGATGCCGTCGGCAGCATGCTGTCGGCGTTCGTCGCCATCACTCCTCTCGATCCCTCTCAACCCGATGATGCACCCGCGAGGCTGGAGCACATCCCCGAAATCGAGGCGTGCTACTCCGTCGCCGGTGAGGACAGCTACGTCCTGCTGGTCCACGTCGAGTCGGCGCGGGCGCTGGAAGGCCTGCTGCAGAAGATCCGCACCGCGGCCGACGTGAAGACGCGAAGCACGATCATCCTACATAAATTTTACAGCGATCGCCGATACATACCGGAATAGTTCTTGTTCAAGGTCGACTGAGCATAAATATTCCGTTAAGCTCGGCGGTATGACCGCTGTTCTTCCGGAAACACGCCATGTCGCCACGACGTCCGTGGCCCCCGCCGACGTGCGCGGCGTACTGGCCCGCAGCATCCTGGCCGACGGGCTCGACCTGGTCCTCGACATCGACCGGTCGCACGGGTCCTACCTGATAGACGCGCGGTCGGGCCGGGGCTACCTCGACATGTTCACCTTCTTCGCGTCGTCCGCGCTGGGGATGAACCACCCGGGCCTCGCCGACGACGACGAATTCCGCGCAGAGCTTGCTGCGGCGGCAGTGAACAAGCCAAGCAACTCCGACGTCTACAGCGTCCCGATGGCCCGATTCGTCGCGACGTTCGCTCGCGTCCTCGGCGACCCGAAGCTGCCCCACCTGTTCTTCGTCGACGGCGGTGCGCTCGCCGTCGAAAACGCGCTCAAGGTCGCGTTCGACTGGAAGAGCCGCCTCAACGAATCCAAGGGCGTCGATCCTGCGCTGGGCACCAAGGTGCTTCATCTGCGCGGCGCGTTCCATGGTCGCAGCGGCTACACGATGTCGCTGACGAACACCGACCCGAACAAGGTGGCGCGCTTCCCGAAATTCGACTGGCCGAGGATCGACGCTCCCTACCTTCGTGCGGGCGCCGACATCGACGCGCTGGAAGCCGAGTCGCTGCGTCAGGCCCGCGCGGCGTTCGTCGCTCATCCGCACGACATCGCGTGCTTCATCGCCGAGCCGATCCAGGGGGAGGGCGGCGACCGGCACTTCCGCCCGCAGTTCTTCGCTTCGATGCGCGACCTGTGCGACGAGTTCGACGCGCTGCTGATCTTCGACGAGGTTCAGACCGGGTGTGGGATCACCGGAACTGCCTGGGCCTACCAGCAATTGGGTGTTCAGCCGGATGTTGTCGCGTTCGGCAAGAAGACGCAGGTGTGCGGTGTGATGGCCGGGGGCCGCGTCGACGAGATCGCCGACAACGTGTTCTCCGTCAGCTCACGGATCAACTCGACGTGGGGCGGCAACCTGGTCGACATGGTCCGGTCCCGGCGAATCCTCGAGATCATCGAGGCCGACGGACTTTTCGATCACGCGGCGGATGTCGGCGGCTACTTGCTCGACGGCCTCGGCGAATTGGCAAGTGAGTTCCCCGGATTGGTGCGCGATGTCCGCGGCCGCGGGGTGATGTGCGCGTTCAGCATGCCGTCGGCGGCCCAGCGCGACGAGCTCGTCGCGGGGCTGTGGGAATGTGGCGTGATCATGCTCGGGTGCGGAGCGGACAGTGTCCGGTTCCGGCCGGCGCTGACGGTGTCGCGCGCCGAGATCGACGCGGCGCTCGTGGCGGTGCGTGCGGTCCTCAGGACGCTGCAGACTGGGTGAGCCGACGGATCGTCGACCGCAGGCGCGGTAGGTCCGCGCCGCCGACGAGTTCACAGCCGTGCAGTTCGGCGAGTTTTCTTGCCGCTGGGGTGAATTCGTGGTTCGTGACGACCATGGTTCGGGTGCAGTCCTGCATCGGCGCGCCCGCGACGACTTCCTGCACGGCGCTTGCGCCGACCGGCCGGGACAGTCGTTTGCACTGGACCGCCAATCGATGGGGCCGGTGACCGACGATCAGATCGACACCCCAGTCACCGCTGAGCGGGGTCATGATCACCGGCACCCCGCACGTGCGGGCGATTCGGGCGACGTAGTCCTCGAACTCCAGGCCCGACATGTCGGCATCGGCTGGTCGCTCATGCGCGCCGGGCGTCGCGGCGCCTACGATGGCGGCGCGCAGGAAACGGGGCGCGGCCATCACGAGAACCGGGATCAGCAACGCAGCGACCAGGCTCAGCACGACGTGGGATCCGGCGAGATACACGGTGGCCCCAGCCGCGATGCCAAGGGCCATGTAGAGCTTCCACCTCAGCGTTGTCACGGCCGCATCCTAAGCGGGCGTACCGACATCACAGGTTTATCTCGAAAGCGTGACGGGAACTCCCCGCAAATCGAAGCACCGGCTTCTTTTCGCGAAAACGGAGACCACACGATGGCCGACCTGTCTCACCAGACCCGTGAGTTGCGCCGCCACGGCGGCGGCATCGACGCCGGAGTGCGCGAGGCCGCCCGCACCGGACTGGGTCTGGCGGCGGTAGGTCTGGTGTTCCTGCTCGTGGCCGACATGTGGAACGGCACGTGCACCGGCTCGCTCGCTCAGGCGGTCGGCTGCGGGGTCCCGGAACAGGCGATGCTGGCGCTCGGATCACCGGCGATTCTGTTGGCGGGCGGCGTGTGGTCGCTCGTCCGTGGCATGCGCGTCAAGAACGAGCAGAATGCGTGGTTGGCCTGGCAGGCCGCAGGTTGGAGCCTGCTCGTGCTTGCGGTGCTGTGCACCGTTTTGGCCCTTCCTTCACTACCCGGTCAGTAGCACACTGGAGGGGTAGTTCTAAGGAGTACCGCATGAAGGGTCCCCAAGATCCTGTCGATCACGTGCGTACGACACGCCCGCACGCCGGTGAGTCGATAAAGGACAACAAGATCATGCCGGGGCTCGTGGTGATCGGTCTGTCGCTGGTCAGTTTCGTCGCGGCGCTGTCGGCGTTCGCCACTTCCCATCACGGTGTCGGTCTCATGTTCGGCGCGATCGCGCTGGCCGGCCTCGTGTTCGGGGGAGGGTGGTTGATCGTCGAGCATCAGCGCGTGCGCCGTCTCGAACAGCGTTGGTACGCAGATCATCCCGGGTCGTACCGGCAGCACCCCAACAGCTGAGGGGTTGGCGCCGAGATTGCGCTGAGGGCTGCGGGAGGATCGTTATCCACAGCCCTGAGCGCAGTTTGGGCGCGCAACGGCCCAACCTGTCGGATCCCGTGCCGACGATCGCTGCATGGGAAGGGTTTTCATCGCAAGTGAGGCACTCGCGTCGGGGCTGTTGACGCGGTCGGCGCTTCGATGGAATTACCAGCGAATCTTTCCCGATGTCTATATCGACGCGAAAGCCGTACCGACATTGCGCGATCGCACGATCGGGGCTTGGCTCTGGTCCCGTCGGGCTGGCGTCATCGCCGGCGCGGCCGCATCGGCGCTGCACGGCGCCCGGTGGGTGAGCGCCGAAACACAGATCGAGATGATCTACCGCTGCGGCCGTCCGCCACCCGGAATTGTCGTGCGCAACGAACGTCTCGACGGCGACGAGGTCGTCGAGGTTGGCGGCGTGCTGGTGACAACACCAGAACGGACCGCTTTCGATCTCGCCAGACATCTGCCGCGCAATCAGGCTGTGGCGCGGTTGGATGCCCTCGCGAATGCCACTGAGGTCGAGGCCGTCGATGCGCTGCTTCTCGCGCGGCGCTATCCGGCTGCCAGGGGTATCCGCCGGGCGATCGAATCTCTGGCTCTGACTGACGGCGGCGCACAGTCACCGAAAGAGTCATAGTTACGCCTGCTTCTAGTCAATACCTGGCTCGACCCGGTGCGGACACAAATCGGGGTGGGCGGAGGACGGGCGCACCTCGACATGGGTTATGACGCGCCAATGGTCGGCCTCGAATATGAGGGGTCACACCACAGCGAGGATCGCGGGACCTATGTCTATGACATCGGGCGCTCGGAATTCATCGATCGCTGCGGCTGGATCACCATCAAAGTGGTGAAGGAGCATTCGGCAGCCTTCGTGCTGTCGCGGGTCGGTGAGGCGTTCGCGCGTCGCGGCTACACGCCCAGATTGCGTCCACGGCCGCAAACCCGCCGACGCAACCGCCGTCAGCGCAACATCGGCGCATAACGCTTAACCCGAAGCCGAAATAGCAATGGGCCCAACCAGTCTCCTGGTCGGGCCCATCACGGGAAGTCCTACTCGGCAGCCTTCTGGCGTGCCTCGGCGGCTTCCGCAGCGGCACGGGCAGCTTCGGCTTCGCCTTCCTTCTTGGCGACGTCGCGCTGCGCGTCGGCCTTGTCCTGCTGAGCCTCGCCCTCTTGCGCCAAGTCGTCGTTACCTGTGACGGTACCGACCGCTTCCTTGGCCTTGCCCTTCACGTCTTCGACGACGCCCTTGATGCCGGCCTCGGGGCCACTGTCCTTGTCGCTCATATCTGCCTCCGTTGGTGGGTGGATATTGGAAGCCCAGTTCTTGAGCCACACCGAGGCTTCCCGGGCGCCGAAGCCGCTAAACGGGTGACTGTCGTCTCACCCGATAACGACTCGGTAGCAACGGTTTTCCCTGGGTTTGTCCAGGGCCGTCACGGGTACGCCGCGTGCCATGGCGTACGCAGCTCACCCGGTTTGGTCCTCACGGGTCACGGGGTATGAACCACGCACCATGAACAGACTGACACTGCAGGCTGCGTCATTGCATGATCGGCGCGAGGATGAGGAAAGCGCCGGCGTAGATGGCGACGCCTATCAGGATGAGGGCCGCAAGAATGCTTACGGCGATCACCAGAATCCGGCGCAGCGGCTTGATGTTCTGGTTCATTCTGTCGGGTTACCCGGGTCGGAATGGTCACTAACAAATGCACTCGTCAATGCCCGGAGCGCCCATGGATAGTGGGGACACAGCCTGGGGTAATCTCGCTTGGAAGTTTCCGGGAGGTCACATGGCCGATGTCGCGAGCCACAGCAATGGACAACGTCATAGCCCGCAGTCGGTAGAGCTCCGAGTTGCGGCTACGTTGGAGAATTTGGCGGTGCTGCGCACCCTGGTGGCCGCAGTCGGCACGTTCGAGGATCTCGATTTCGACGCCGTCGCCGACCTCAGGCTCGCCGTCGACGAGGCCTGCACGCGGCTGATCAGGTCGGCGGTGCCGGAGTCGACGCTCCTCGTCGTCGTCGATCCGCAACCCGAGGCACTCGTTGTGCACGCCTCGACCACGTGCGACAGCACGGACATCCTCGCGCCGGGCAGCTTCAGCTGGCACGTCCTGAGCTCCCTGACCGATGAGGTCACCACATTTTCTGATGGCCAGTCGGCCGGGGACGGCGAGGTCTTCGGCATCTCCATGACGACAAGGCGAGCGAGTTCGTTGCAGTGACGCGGCCGTCGTCGAAGGGCTCGTCACGGTCGAGTTCTGAATACTCCGACGTTGCCGACATGTTCCGCGAGTTGGCCAAACTCGAGGAGGGGTCGGCGAAGTTCCAGCGTCAGCGCGACCGCATTGTCGAGCGTTGCCTTCCGCTGGCCGACCACATCGCCCGCCGCTTCGACGGCCGCGGCGAGCCCCGCGACGATCTGGTTCAGGTCGCGCGGGTGGGTCTGGTGAACGCGGTCATCCGCTTCGATGTGACGGCCGGTTCGGACTTCGTCTCGTTCGCGGTGCCGACCATCATGGGCGAGGTTCGCCGCCATTTCCGCGACAACAGCTGGTCGGTGAAGGTTCCGCGCCGCCTCAAGGAGCTGCATTTGCGTCTGGGTGCCGCGACGGCCGAGCTGTCGCAGCGTCTGGGTCGTGCGCCGACCGCCACCGAGCTGGCCGCCGAACTGGAGATGGATCGCGACGAGGTGGTCGAAGGTCTCGTCGCTGGAAGCTCGTACAACACGTTGTCCATCGACAGCGGCGGCAGCGGCAGCGAGGAGGCTCCCGCGATCGCCGACACGCTGGGCGACGTCGACCTCACCCTCGATCAGATCGAAAACCGCGAAGCCCTGCGACCGCTGCTGGCGCAGCTACCCGAGCGGGAACGCACGGTACTCGTGTTGCGGTTTTTCGAATCGATGACGCAGACACAGATCGCCGAGCGGGTCGGCATCTCGCAGATGCACGTGTCGCGACTGCTCGCGAAGTCGCTAGCTCGTCTGCGGGATCAGCTGGAATGACTGCGGCGGTTCCTGCTGAACCGCTGTCAGCGCGTCGGAGATGTCGGCGCAGATCGGCAACGCCGAATCAGGGTCGCAGATTTTCAGCACGCGCCTGACGGCCTTGCCGGGCACGACTGCCCACCGGATGTCCTCACCGACGCACCGCACGTTCAGCGTGTGGAGCGCCGAGAAGCCGGCCGTTGAGAAGAAGCTCAGCCCCGACAGGTCGACGACGAGCCAGTTTGTCGTGGCGCTGTGGCGCAGCGCGTAGTTGACGAACGTGATGCCGTTGGCCGCGTCGAGCTCACCGTGAGCTTTCACGACGGCGGTCGCGGACTGGGGCCAGGCGGTCTCGAAGTAGGCCGTGCGGCAGACAAAGCGGTCTGGCGGTCGGTCAGACGGGGGGACGTGAGGCACGGTGACTCCATTCGAGAGTGCGTATTCGTGCTGCGGTTCACGCCAAGGTGGGCCCTAGGTCTCAAAGCCAGCGCGGGCGTTGCAGAAGGCTGCGATTTCAACCCTGCACGAACCATACGCTCTTGCCGTGGCCAGGGACAACGAATGTGAGAGGTTATTAACAAACACTCAGCACGGAGTTGTCGCCGGCGTCAAAATCATCGGGAAGGTGCGCTGAAGTTATTGTGGCACAGGAGCTTTGGGCTACCGGCATAGTTCTCGCGGCGGGCGGGGGGAAACGCTTCGGCATGCCGAAGGTGCTTGCCGAGGAGGGCCGGTGGTTGCGGATGAGTGTCGCCGCGCTGCGCGACGGCGGCTGCCGTGACGTCGTGGTGGTGCTCGGGGCTGCCGTGGTCGACGTGCCTGCGGGGTCGCGGGCGGTGGTCGCAGACAACTGGGCGGACGGTATCAGCGCGTCGGTGCGCACCGGCATTCTGGCGGCCGACGGGTCCGCGGAGTTCGTCGTACTGACGACTGTCGATACCCCTGACGTGGGCGCGGCCGCCGTGCGGCGGGTCTTGAGCGCGGCGACGGAGGCGGAGTCGGGGCTCGCTCGTGCGCGCTATGACGGGCGTCCGGGTCATCCGGTGGTGCTGGCACGCAGGCACTGGCCGGAGCTTCTGGGCGTCCTGACGGGTGACGACGGAGCGGGCCCATTTCTGCGAGGGCGTCCCGACGTCGTCGACGTCGAATGTGCGGACCTGGGGACCGGTCGCGATATCGACGAGCGCCCCTAGCCGAGCATCGCGTCGGCGAAGCGGGCGACGGCGTCGGCCCCGGTGGCGGCCGCGTCGTCGTGGCCGGGTCGCGCCCGTGTCGCGACGACCCGCGTCGCGGGGTCGAGCGTCACTTCGGCGAGCAGCTCACCCGTCGTGGGCTCGCAGACCGCCCAGGTGAACAGTGTCTCTGAATCCCAGTGCGCGGCAGAGGTTTCCACGTAGTCAAGCCTCTGCTCGCCGAGTTCGCCCAGTGCGGGCCGGTCGTCGACGCGGTCATCGGCACGCAATGCGCGCAGATACCAGGCGCCGGCGTTGATCTCGACGGGCTCCACCCGGCCAGCTTGCCACGTGCCGGGAACGGGATCGGCCCCGCCCTCCGCGGCGTCGCCGCGGAAAACGGGGCCGTTCACCCCTCGGTCCTACTCGTCGAAGCCGCAACGCCCCTTGGCAAACCGATGAATCTTGCGTGAGCAAACGCTATCGGATGTCGCCGAAATGCACTGTCGGTTCGTGAAACTCGTGCACGGCATCGCGAGGCACCGCGCAACGTTGGGGCGGCCAGGCAACGGTGCGGCCAACTAATAGCTAAGTCGACGTGTGAAACTCAATGCCTACGTTTACGTGAAATCGTTGTGAACTAGTTGCTCAGCAATGACGCGAAACGGGGTGTCATCAACTGATGACACCCCGCTTCGGCAGTCAGAAATTACTCGGCGCTCTTGAGCTCCGCGATGACAGTGCCCTGGGTGATCGCTGCGCCCGCTTCGACGGACAGCCCGGTGACGACACCGTCCTTGTGTGCCGTGACCGGGTTTTCCATCTTCATGGCTTCCAGCACGACGACCAGATCGCCGGCGGCCACGGTCTGGCCTTCTTCGACCGCGACCTTCACGACGGTGCCCTGCATCGGGGCCGTCACAGCATCGCCGGACGCCGCGGCACCGCCGCCACCGCCACGCTTGCGCGCCTTCGGCTTCTTGCGGATCGCGCCGTGCGCGGGTGCACCGCCACCGCCACCGAGGGCGAGATCGCCGGGCAGCGACACCTCGAGGCGACGTCCGCCGACCTCGACCACGACGGTCTGCCGGGGGATGGTGTCTTCCTCGTCGATCGGGTCGCCACCGGTGAACGGCTCGACGGTGTTGTCCCACTCGGTCTCGATCCAGCGGGTGTGCACGTCGAACTTCTCACCGTCACCGATGAACGCGGGGTCGGAGACGACAGCGCGGTGGAACGGGATGACGGTCGCGAGACCCTCGACGTGGAACTCGGCCAGCGCGCGGCGCGACCGGGCCAGGGCTTCTTCGCGGGTGGCGCCGGTGACGATCAGCTTGGACAGCATGGAGTCGAACTGGCCGCCGATGACGGAGCCGGCCTCCACCCCGGAGTCCAGCCGCACGCCGGGGCCGGTGGGGATGTCGTAGCGCGTCACGGGTCCGGGGGCGGGCAGGAAGCCGCGGCCGGCGTCCTCGCCGTTGATGCGGAACTCGAAGCTGTGACCGCGCGGGGTCGGATCCTCGGTGATGTCGAGAGCTTCGCCGTTGGCGATCTTGAACTGCTGCTGAACCAGGTCGATGCCGGAGGTCTCCTCGGTGACCGGGTGTTCCACCTGCAGGCGGGTGTTGACCTCCAGGAACGAGATCAGACCGTCCTGACCGACCAGGTACTCAACCGTGCCCGCGCCGTAGTAGCCGGCTTCCTTGCAGATGCGCTTGGCGGACTCGTGGATCTCCTTGCGCTGCGCGTCGGTGAGGAAGGGCGCGGGCGCTTCCTCGACCAGCTTCTGGAAGCGGCGCTGCAGCGAGCAGTCACGGGTGCCCGCGACGACGACGTTGCCGTGGGTGTCGGCGATGACCTGTGCCTCGACGTGGCGCGGCTTGTCGAGGTAGCGCTCGACGAAGCATTCGCCGCGACCGAACGCGGCGACGGCCTCACGGGTGGCCGAGTCGAACAGCTCGGGGATCTCCTCGATGGTGCGGGCGACCTTCATGCCGCGCCCGCCACCGCCGAAGGCGGCCTTGATGGCGATGGGGAGGCCGTGCTCCTTGGCGAAGGCCAGGATCTCGTCGGCGTCCTTGACGGGGTCCGGGGTGCCGGGCACCAGGGGAGCGTCGGCGCGGGCAGCGATGTGGCGGGCGGTCACCTTGTCGCCGAGGTCGCGGATCGACTGCGGGCTGGGGCCGATCCAGATCAGCCCGGCGTCGAGCACGGCCTGGGCGAAGTCGGCGTTCTCGGAGAGAAAGCCGTATCCGGGGTGGACGGCGTTGGCGCCGGACTTGGCGGCGGCGTCGAGGAGCTTCTCGAACACGAGGTAGGACTCGGCGGAGGTCTGACCGCCAAGGGCGAAGGCCTCGTCGGCGAGACGGACGTGCGGGGCGTCGGCGTCGGGTTCGGCGTAGACGGCCACGCTCTGCAGTCCTGCATCCTTGGCTGCGCGGATCACGCGGACCGCAATTTCTCCACGGTTGGCGACGAGCACCTTGGAGATCTTCGAGCTGGCGTGACTGGCCACTGCGCCTCCTGACGGCATGGTGTGATGGCCCGGACGGCCATCTCTAAGAAACGTCTTTAAGAACTTATCGGGCAGTTTAAGCAAGAGCCTTGTGACCACGCCAAGCCGGTATCGGTTACTCCTCGGTAGGTTCCGTGAGCTCCAGATGACGCACGCGATTTCCGCCGGCCCGCTTGGCGCGGTACATGGCGACGTCGGCCTGTGCGGTCAGCCATCGCAGCGAGTCGACGATGTCCGTGCTCTCGACGACCGACACGTCGACGTATGCGGTGCCCACGCTGGCGGTCAACCGATAGTCGGTGGTGGTGACGGCATGCCGGGCGCGTTCGGCGAGATCGGCGATGTCGGTGGCGGCGACGATGTCGGCTGCGAGGAACTCCTCGCCTCCGACGCGGGCGAGGACCGCGGTGTCAGGAAGATATTCGGTGAGTGCCTCGCTCACGGCCACCAGCGCCGCGTCACCGGTGTGGTGGCCGTGGGCGTCGTTGAGGGCTTTGAAGCGGTCGAGATCGATCATGGTGAGCATCAGGTGGCTGCCGCGACGTTGACCGTCGAGCACCGCGGCGATGATCTCGCGTTCGAAGGAACGACGGTTGAGGAGCCCGGTCAACGGATCCCGGTCGGATTGCACGAGGTCGAAACCGAGCGCATGGACGACGAGCTGGACGGCCAGCGGGACGCCGGCGTTGAGCTCGATGACGAGGAAGATCATCGACAGGGTCAGCACCGCGTTCTGTGGCCAGGGAAGCGAGGCCGCGTGCACGGCCGCGATGACCAGTGCGAGGACGAAGTTCGCCGTCACCATGCGGCTGGTGTGAAAGAACGCGAGGTACGCCCCGGAGAGTGCCAGCGCCGTACACCCGACCACGCCGACCGAGGGGTCACCGGACAGCCAGGTCGTCAGGCCGATGCTTGCCGAGAAGGTCATGCCGAACGCGACGGATTGGGCGCGGCTGGGCCATCGCGTCAACCACAGAGCCGCCCATCCCAGGTGGACGACGGCGAAGACGACGCCGATGACGATGTAGGTAACGCGTTGAGGTGTGTCAGGTAAGAGGACCGCGTTCGCGGGGAACAGCACCGCGGCCCCGCAGATCGTTGCCATGCCGAGCTGTACGGGGCGGGTGAAATTGCGGGCGTGCAGGTAGCTCGACAGCCAGTCGTAGTGGTCGGGTAGTCGCCACCACCGCAAAACCGCGTTCACCGTACGAGAGGGTACGGGGGTGAACCGGTGTGGAGGGGGCGGTTAGCTCACCAGCCGCCGATGCCGGGGCCGCCGGACCAGTTGGGCATGAAGGGCCGGGCGCGGGTGCCGGGGACGCGTCCCGGGACCGCGATCATCGAGTCGCGGATCTCGCCCTGGCCATTCAGGTAGTCGCCGGCGCCGCGGACTTCACCGAAGGTGGCGTCGCGGGAGACGGTGCCCTGGCCGCTGGTGACGGTGTGACCGGGCTTGATCTCGTCGGCGGACGCGGTGCCGCTCGACAGTGCGAGGAGCGCGGCGGGTGCGGCGAGGACGGCGCCCCACGCGACGAACTTGGTTTTCGGCATGTATCTCCTCATGGCGCTATGTGCGGTCGTCTGCTTATCGGCGGTGGTGTGCGGGTGTTACGGAGACGGGTGGCTATTTCAGCCGGTTCTTGATGCGGGCGAGCATCGCTGACATGCCACGCAGGCGCAGCGGGCTGATCAGCTTGGCGAGGCCGAGGTCGGTGTAGAAATCGTCGGGCACGGCGAGGATGTCGTCGGCGGGTAGACCGTCCAGGCCAGTCGCGAGAATTGCCGCGAAGCCCCGCGTCGTCGGAGCCTCGGCGGGAGCACTGAAGTACAGCCGCACATGGTCGCGGTCGCCGGCATCGACATGAAGGAACAGCGGCGACTGGCACTCCGGGACGGGCTCCATCGCCGCCTCTTCGAGATCGGAAGGCAGCGGCGGAAGTTCGTCGGCGAACTCGAGGAGCAGGGCCAGCTTGTCTTGTCCCTCAACATCTTTGAAGTCGGAGACCACCTCGGCCAGCGCGGCCGGCATACTCACGGCGCTTCGCCTGGCTCTTCCCCGACGGCGACGGGCACCCGGACGGCGTTGCCCCATTCGGTCCACGAACCGTCGTAGTTGCGCACGCCCGGAAGGCCCAGGAGGTGGGTCAGTACAAACCAGGTGTGGCTGGAGCGCTCGCCGATGCGGCAGTAGGCGATTGTATTCGGCGAGTCGGCGAGGAAGCCGTACAGCTCGTCGAGCTCGGCGCGGCTGCGGAAGCGTCCGCTCTCGTTGGCGGCCTTGCCCCACGGGATCGACACCGCGGTGGGGATGTGGCCGCCGCGCAGCGCGCCCTCTTCGGGGTAGTCGGGCATGTGGGTGCGCTCGCCGGTGTACTCCTGGGGGGAGCGCACGTCGATCAGCGGTTGCGTGCCGAGGGCGTTGAGGACGTCCTCTTTGAACGCGCGGATCGGGGCGTCATTTCGTTCGACGACCGGATAGCCGGTGGTTTCCTTGCTGGGCACGTCGAGCGTGGTGTCGCGGCCGTCGGAGATCCACAGCGTGCGTCCGCCGTCGAGCAGGCGGACGTCGGGGTGGCCGAACAGCGTGAAGACCCAGAGGGCGTAGGCGGCCCACCAGTTGCTCTTGTCGCCGTAGATGACGACGGTGTCGTCGCGCGAGATGCCCTTGCGGTTCATCAGGTCGGCGAACTGCTCGCCGGTGATGTAGTCGCGCACGTTCGCGTCGTTGAGGTCGGTGTGCCAGTCGATCTTGACGGCGCCCGGAATGTGGCCGGTGTCGTAGAGCAGGACGTCCTCGTCGGACTCAACGATCGCGAGGCCGGGCCTGCCGAGATTGCCCGACAGCCAGTCGGAGGTGACGAGCCGCTCGGGGTGGGCATATGACTGCAGGGCGGGGCTGGGATCAGCAGGTAGCGGCACGTGTCCGAGCCTACCGGTGGCTCACAGAAAGCTTTGGGCGCAAGCGTGCCCAGTTAGGTGATGGCCCCGGGGCTCATCGCGAAGCTGATGATGCTGACCGTGATCAGGATCAGGCCGCCAACCACGCCGACCTTCGTCGACAGCTCGACCTGGTGCAGCCCGTGCTTCATGTCCTGGCGGGCCTGCTGGAATCGGCCCCAGCTCGCGTCGCGCAGCGGGCTCTCGACGAAGTGGTAGAGCAGCAGAGCCAGCCCGAAGGTCAGGGTCAGCGCGCTGGCGTAGTAGTAGAGGGTCGGCTCCTTCGTGGCCGCCAGCAGCACGAAGACAGGCCAGTGCACCAGGTACAGCGAGTAGGAGATGTCGCCCAGGTAGGTGCTGACGCGGTTGCGCAGGAAGGGCTGTAGGTCGGGTTCGCGGCCGATGCCCGCGGCGATGACGAGCGCGGTGCCGGCGACAGGAAGCAGCGCCCAGGGTGCGGGGAAGCCTGCGGATCCGTCGATGAACACGAGCGAGGCGCCGATGAGGGCCAGGCCCAGCCAGGACAGGATTGGTCGCGCCACGTCCGGGATGCGGGCGAGGGTCAACGTCGCGGTCGCGAGCAGCGCGCCGATGCCGAGTTCCCAGATGCGCGCGAAGGTGCCGAAACGCGCCCAGCCGGGGGAGGCGGCCGTTTCGTACAGCGCCCAGGCGAGAGACGCGACGACGACAGTGCCGGCTGCTGCGCCGATAACGATGCGGCGGCGCGCGTCGGACCACGAACTGCGAATCGCGATGGCGGCGACCGCGACGATCAGCAGCGGCCAGACGACGAAGAACTGCTCTTCAATCGACAGCGGCCAAAAGTGCAGGAGCGGTGATGCGGTGTCAGTAGCTGCCGTATGCGCGGTGCCGCTGGCAGCGAAACGCCAGTTGCCCAGGAAGAAGAACGAATAGAGCGCGTCGACGCTGATGCTGCCAAGACGAGACGGCAGCACGACCGCGGATACGGCAACGGTCAAAGCCAGCACGACGGTCGCCGCTGGGACGATGCGTCGGACCCGTGCGAGGAAGAACGTGCTCAGTGACGGGGGTCCCGAATCGGCGGCCGCTCGCAGCAAACTTTCAGTTACAAGGAATCCGGCAACGACGAAGAAGACGTCGATGCCGACGAAGCCACCGTGTGGCCAGCCAGTGAGGTTGAACGCGAGGACTGCGAGGACGGCAACCATCCGCAGCCCTTGGATGTCGAGGCGGTAGTTTGCTCGTTCTGCACGTCGGCGTCGACGAGCGGATGATTGCCGTATTCGATCGAGTCTTGTGACCATGTTTTGCCCCCCACATGCAATGAATATGCGTGCACGTTAGTAATTCGCTGTCTACCCGTAAGTGGCACAGTGTGCAACCTGTACGTGTTACAGATCACGAGGTCGCAACCGCCCGTTTCGGCGCTGTGACGGCAGGTTAAGCCTGCGCGTCAACTTCGCGAATTCTGTTGATGTGCTGGGGCGTAGAGCGTCGGGGGCCGTGCCGCCTTACAGTCATCGGGACACCGATTCAGCTGATTTAGCAAAGTCGCGACAGCTGGCGTAACCCGGACTTCTCCTGAGGAGATGCGCACATGCCGGGTCATTTCATGATTGACGTGAGGGACTGACGATGAAGAAGACGATCTTGATAGCAACGACGGCTTGCGCCGTGGTCGCCGGTGGCCTTGCGACAGCGGGGCCAGCAAGTGCGCATGCCGATGACGCGATGATTCAGTACAAAGAGCCCAATGCGATGTGGGTGATGCCGGATCTGAAGGACGAGATCCTCTTCACGGCCGAGGCGGACGTCGAGACCGTCGTCGAGCAGATGCCGCTGAAAATAAAGACGCAGGCGCCGAATAACGCGCCCGTCTACAACCTGGAGGACTGGGTCGTCTGCGGAGAATCGCCGAAAGCGGGGACCGACCTCACGAAGAAGACGAAGGGCGTGACGCTGTTGGTCGAGCGCCCGGGCGCCGACAACTGCGGGGTGTAGCGGTGACTCAATTGTTATCAAACGCCTGGGAGGAAACTGACAGCCTCTACTAGGGTTCTCGTCATGGAGTCCAAGGGGTTTAAGCGACATGCTCGCGGTGCCGCTATCGCGGCGGTTTCTTTCGGGGTGGTACTGGGAGCGACGGCGCCCGTCGCGGCCGCGCAGGAGGGATCCTGGACCATGCCTTCGCTGAGGGAAGAAGTTCTCCAGAACGCCGTCGACAGCGTGCTCGAAGCCGCAGGAGCGGACAACGTCACCTTTAACATCTACGACGCCGGAAACAATCAGGTTGTGTACAACTACACCAACTGGGTCGTGTGCGGTCAGTCGCCACGGGCGGACGCCACCGTGAAAGTTGGCGAAAAGCCTCAACGCGTGAGCATGGCGCTCCAGCGCCGTGCGTCCGGCTGCTAGATCGCTCGGCGATCCCACAGCTCCGAGATCGATATACCGGCCTGCCGCACCATCCGGTAAATCAGCGGCAGGCTCAGTCCAATCACGTTCGAGGGGTCGCCCTCGAGGCGGTCGATAAACCATCCGCCGAGCCCGTCGAGGGTGAAGGCGCCCGCGACGTTGAGGGGTTCGCCGCTGCCGACATAGCGGCTCAGCTCGTCTGCGGATGGGTGGCCGAAATGGATTGTGGTACTTCCGGTGTCGCCCTCGGTGTGTGTAATGACGCCCGCGGTGAGACGCAGGAGGGCGTGACCCGTGAGCAGATGCCCGGTGGAGCCCGCCATCGATTCCCATTGGCGGCGGGCGGCTTCGGCTGATCCGGGCTTTCCGCACAGCTGGCCGTCGAGGTACAGCATCGAATCACAGCCGATCACAAGGCAATCCGTGGTCAGCTCGTCCGGCAGTTGCGCCGCAACACTGAGCGCTTTCGCGTTGGCAAGCTTGGCGACGACCGCCTCCGGCGGCAGCTCCCGGTCGAGCGAGGCGATCAACGCATCCTCGTCAACGTCGGACACGATTACCAGAGGCTCGATGCCCGCCTGGCGCAACACGCGCAGTCGGCCTTGAGACGCCGACGCGAGTACGACTCGCGTCATTTGCGCATGTGCATGCGTTCCCAGAGCGTGATGCGCTGCCAACTGGTGACGTCGTAGCGCAGTTTGTCGACGGGGTGGCCCCACAGGTTGAGCTCTTGAGGGCCCGGCTCGCCCTGGGCGCCGCCGCCCGCGCCGGCAAGTACCGCTACGAGCGCAGCGAGTTCCTCGACGGAGGGTTCGCCTTTGACGACGTTGAAATGCGGTGCGGGGGCGGGCGGGTCGTCGATCGTCATGTCCCGAGGGTCGGAGACCTCGACGATGTCGGCGTCGTGATTCATAGCTGAATTCCTTGTCGTAGAAGGCAGGCGCCGGATCAGAGCGGGATGTTCCCGTGCTTCTTCGGCGGGGTCTGAACGACCTTGCGTTCCAACAGTTTCAGCGCGGTGGCGACGTACCCGCGGGTGTGCGACGGCGGGATGACCGCATCGACATATCCGCGTTCGGCGGCGATGTAGGGGTTGACGAGGGTGTCCTCGTATTCCTGCTGCAACTTCAGGCGCAGGGCGTCGACGTCCTCGCCGTTGTTGGCGGCTTCCTTGATCTGGCCGCGGTAGACGAAACCGACTGCGCCCGAGGCACCCATCACCGCGATCTGAGCGGTCGGCCAGGCGACGACGACGTCGGCGCCCATGTCCTTGGACCCCATGACGCAGTACGCGCCACCGTAGGACTTACGCGTGATGACAGTGACTTTGGCGACGGTGGCCTCACCGTAGGCATAGAGCAGTTTGGCGCCGCGGCGGATGATGCCGTTGTACTCCTGGTCGGTGCCCGGCAAGAAGCCCGGAACGTCGACGAGAAGGACGATCGGGATGTTGTAGCAGTCGCAGGTCCGGATGAACCGGGCGGCCTTCTCGGAAGCGTTGATGTCGAGGCAGCCGGCGAACTGGGTGGGCTGGTTGGCCACGATGCCGACCGGGCGGCCGTCGACGCGGCCGAAGCCGACGACGATGTTGCCCGCGTAACCGGCTTGTACTTCGAGGAATTCGTCGTCGTCGAGGATCCGGGTGATGACCTCGTGCATGTCGTAGGGCTGGTTCGGCGAATCCGGGATCAGCGTGTCGAGCTCGAGGTCCTCGTCAGTGAGGCTCTCCTCGATCGGGCCTCCAAGCGGCGCCGGGTAGCGCGGCGGCTCGGCGTAGTTGTTCGGCGGCAGGTAGCCCAGGAGGTCGCGGACGTAGTCGAGGGCGTCCTGTTCGCCGGAGGCGACGTAGTGCACGGTCCCGGACTTGGCCATGTGGGTGGTGGCGCCGCCGAGTTCTTCCATGGTGACGTCTTCGCCGGTGACGGTCTTGATGACGTCGGGGCCGGTGATGAACATCTGGCTGGTCTGGTCGACCATGATGACGAAGTCGGTCAGGGCGGGGGAGTAGACGTGTCCGCCGGCGGCGGCTCCCATGATCAGCGAGATCTGCGGGATAACGCCGGAGGCCTTGATGTTGTTGTGGAAGATGCGGCTGTAGAGGCCCAGGGAGACGACACCTTCCTGGATGCGGGCGCCGGCGCCGTCGTTGATGCCGATGAGCGGGCGGCCGGTCTTGATGGCCAACTCCTGAACCTTGACGATCTTCTCGCCGTACACCTCGCCAAGGCTGCCGCCGAAGACGGTGGCGTCCTGGCTGAAGATGCAGACGTCGCGGCCGTCGATGGTCCCGTACCCGGTGACCACGCCGTCGCCGGTGGGCCGGTTCTTTTCCAGGCCGAAGTTCTTGCTGCGGTGCTTGGCCAGCGCATCGAGCTCGACGAACGAGCCCTCGTCGAGCAGCGCCAGGATGCGTTCGCGGGCCGTCAGCTTGCCCTTTGCGTGCACCTTCTCCACGGCGGCCTCACCGACCGGGTGCAGCGCCTCTTCGGCGCGCTGTCGCAGATCGGCGAGCTTCCCGGCGGTGGTGTGAATGTCGATCTCGTGTTCGGCGGAGGGCGTCGGAGAAGATTCAGTCACGCTGGTCATGAGACTTGATGCTAACGGCGGGCCGACGCGGTGTCGCGGGTGGGTCTTATCGGTCCCTTAGGATTGTGGCGTTTCGGGGTGGCGTGCGATGTCACGACTTCGCGGGGAGGGGTACCGCACAGCTGCTGCGATGGTCCAGGCCAAGATCAGGCTCATACAGGCGTTGCCAGATCTTTTCGCGGCCGACTTGCTTTCAAACCAAAAGATCCCGCCAGGGCAATCAATCGACGCTGCAAACAATTATGACGGGCGGTTAAGGAGAGTTACGAGCGTGTGTCTTGACCCGTGTCAAACGGTGCCGGAGATGTCGAACGGGGTTGCAATGAGAAGATGACGTGCAGGTGAACGCCCCTTTTGGAGATTGCGGTCTAGATCGATCGAGTTCTTCCATTCCGGTTGACAGGGTGTGCGGGGTCTGGGATGCTTCCAGCAACACACAAAGGATCACGAACCTTTTGGGGGGAAATCACATGAACGCCATCGCTACTAAGGTGAAGGTGTCGGCAGCCGCTGCGGCCATGGCTGCGAGCGCAGTCTTTGTTCCGGTCGCCGCCAACGCCGCTCCGGCCATCCAGCTGCCGGCAGCACCGGCCATCTCCGACCTCGCGCAACAGCCGCAGGGCCTGTTCGGAGTCTTCTCGGTGCAGTTCACCGGCGCAGTGACGCGCACGTCGGTGTACTTCACCCGTAATACCATCCTGAACTACCAGTCGTTGCTGGCGGCTAACCCGAACTCGATTTTCGCTTCGTTCTATCAGCGCCGGCTCAACCAGCTGAATGCTCAGCTGACCCGCTACGGGCAGGTCAATGTCTCGGCGTGCTTCAACGGTCGGTCGACGTCCATTGTCGCCGGATCGTATGGAAACGTCTCGACGGGAACCTGCACGACGTAGGTCTGACGCTCATACAAATGCTAAATATTGAAGCCTGCACGTCGACTTGGCGTGCAGGCTTCAATCTTTTACAGGAATGCTGAGTGCGATTTTTTCCGAGACGCCGATCTGACCCGAGTTCCAATGCCGATGACGGCGATGACACCGAAACCGGCTATGAAGATGGTCGAGGACGGCGCGGCTTTCTCTTGGCCGCTGGGTTGCTGGTGCTTATCATCGTCGGGCTGGGGTGCTGGATAGCTGTCGGCGCTTTCCAGGCGAAGTCCAACCTCGAGCAGGCCCGTACGAGTGCGCAGCAAGCGAAAGACTCTCTGCTGGAGGGCGATACCGAAGCCGCATCGCGGTCAGCTGACGAAGCCCTATCCCACGCGCAAGATGCGCGGGACGCGACGCACTCCCTAGCATGGAACATCGTCTCGGGAGTGCCATGGATCGGCAGCCCGTTCAAGACCGGTCAACAGGTCACCGAAGTCGTTCTCGGCCTCGCGTCCGACGTTCTGCGACCGGCGGCCGACGTCGGCCTGACGATTTCTCCTGAGAGGCTGTATCGAGACGGCCGAGTGGACGTCGAACTGCTACGTAGTCAAGAACCCGATCTGCGCGAATTATCAACTAGTGCAACGCGCCTCAACGGCGAAGCTGCCGCGATCACGGATCCCCGATACGTATCCCTGTTGAGTGACGCGCGCTCCCAGCTACAAAGTCAGATCTCCGAAGTCACTTCGCTGATCGAAAATGTCGCTTTGGCTGCGCGACTTGCACCGTCGATGATGGGCGTCGACGGTCCGCGTAACTACTTCATGGGATTTCAAACCAACGCCGAAGTACGTGGCACCGGGGGACTGCTGGGTGGCTACGGCATTCTCCGATTCGACAACGGGGTCCCGAGCGTCGACACGCTCGCCCCTAATTCGACTCTCGATGACGCGGTGGCACCCGTGGAGTTCGGCGACGAGTACGACCTGCAGTACGGGTACCAGCAGCCGTTCTTCGACTTCCGTAACAGCAACATCAGTCCGCACTTCCCGTATGCCGCGCAGATTTGGCAGGGGATGTGGCTGGAACGAACGGGGATGAATGTCGACGGCGTGATCGCCATCGATCCTGTCGCGTTGAGTTATATTCTGGGCGCCGTCGGACCGGTGACGATGCCCGACGGCGAGGTTGTGACGAAGGACAACGTAGTCGAACTGACGGAGTCGACGGCCTACCTTCGATTTCCGACCGATCAAGTTGCACGGAAGCAGTACCTGCAGGACATCGCTAATGCGGTCGTGACCAAGATGACCGGACGAGTCGGGTCGCCCAGTCAGCTCCTGGATGCGCTTGGAAAGGCCGTAGGCGAGCGTCGGATTGCGATTTGGAGCGCGGTACCGGAGGAGCAACAACTCCTAGAGGAGACTCCACTAGCCCATGTCCTTCCTGACGGTGAAGGGCCATTCGCCGCAGTGGTCCTTAACAACCTCGGGGGTAACAAACTCGACTACTACCTCAAGACACAGATCGAATACGCGGCAGATGAATGTCACGGTCCGACTCGAGCATCGACGGTCACTGTCAAGTTGACGAACGCAGTACCGAACGGACCCTTACCCGACTACGTCGCGGGAGCTTCCGGACTGTCACCCGATCTAGGGCTCAATCTTCCCGAGGGCACGAGCGTCACGTCTGTGCGGCTTTTCGCCACCAAAGGCTCGGAGTTGTCGGGCGTGATCCTCAACGGCGAACGAGTACCGGCGATTCACTACACCGAAAGGGGTCACCCGGTGTTCGAGGTGCAGGTAATCATGACGGCCGGCCAAACCGCTGACATCATGTTTCAACTCTCTGAACCAACGGTGTCGGGACCGCCCCAAGCGCCCAGCCAGCCTCTAGTGGAGACGGTGACTCCGAAGGTGATGGTGCCTGAGTGCTCGGGTTGATCGGGTTCTTGAGCGCGGGGCAGATCAAGCAGAGCGAAGCTCCGCAGCAAATGAACACAGCAAGAGGGGGGTTGCATTGAATCTGCGAGACTTCGTCAAAGTACTGCGCTCTCGGTGGATCACGGTGTGCGTAACCGTCCTTGTGGCAGTGCTCGGAGGAGTTGTACTCAGCTTACTCACGACGCCGCTGTACCAGGCGACGACAAGATTGTTCGTCTCCACGAACGCCGGTTCCTCTCTCTCCGATGCGTATCAGGGCAGCCGTTTCTCGCAAGAACGCGTGGTGTCGTACGCAGAGTTGCTGATGGGCGAGACTTTGGCTCAGAACACTGTCGATAAACTGGGTTTAGATATGACCGCAGCTGAGCTTCGGGAGAATGTGACAGCCAGCGCGAAGCCCGATACCGTCCTGATTAACGTCGAAGTTCTCGACGAATCCCCGGTCAGGGCTCGTGATATTGCCAATACCTTGTCCGATGAGTTCGTTGCCATGGTGCGGGAATTGGAGACGCCGGAGAATGGTGCACCGCCGGACTCCCGCGTGGTGGTAGAGCAACGCGCCTCGATTCCTCGTGACCCTGTAGTGCCAGAGACCGCTAAAAACATAGCGATCGCTCTGGCATTTGGTGTTGCATTGGGTGTGGGGCTTGCAGTTGTTCGTGATTTGCTAGATAACACCGTCAAGAGTCGCGAGGCCCTTGAAGAAATCACCGGCACTGGGGTAGTGGGAAGTATCCCGCTCGACAAAGAGCGGCGTAAGCATCCGGCGATCTCGTTCGACAACGATAATTCCGGGATAGCGGAGTCTTTTCGAAAGCTCCGGACCAATCTGCAGTTCGTGTCCGTGGATAACCCGCCTCGCGTAATCGTTGTTACGAGTTCGATGCCGAGCGAGGGAAAATCCACTACGTCAATAAACATTGCTCTGGCACTCGCAGAGGCGGAGCACAATGTGGTTCTCGTCGACGGCGATATGCGACGTCCAACGATTCATAAGTACCTAGATTTAGTGGGCGCCGTTGGATTCAGTACAGTGCTGAGCAGCGCGGCTTCCCTCGATGAGGCGCTCCAGAAGACGCGCTTTCCTGGCCTTACTGTTCTCACATCGGGAACGATCCCTCCAAACCCGAGTGAACTGCTCGGCTCTCAGTCGGCAAAACATCTGCTCAGCGAGCTGCGCTCGAAGTTTGATTATGTGATTGTCGACTCGACCCCGCTGCTAGCGGTGACTGACGCTGCAATCTTGGCGGCTGGCGGAGATGGCGTCCTGCTGGTTGCGCGGTTCGGGCACACCAAGCTAGACCAACTCGAGCATGCGGTAGGCAATCTTGAGAGTGTGGGTGCTCCACTGCTCGGTGCAGTGTTCACTCTTATGCCCACGCGCGGAAGTTCGTCGTATAGCTACAGCTACACCTATTACGGGGTTGATAGCTCGCAAATGCCTGCCGCGCCGCCTGCTGCGCTTGACCCCGGATCGCCAAGCGCGGACGTTTCCAAGTCGGAGGAAGCCCCGGCCCCGGGAAGGCGGCGCAAGGCCGGAAGCTGAGCCGGCGAGATCGTGCGAAGCCTGCCCGGCCTGCCCGGCTAGCGCGCGCGCCGTGTCCCGCGAAGGCTGCACCGACTGGGTGGCCACAAAGTGCTGCTGGAGTCAGCGATGGACGGCCGGCGCGTCATCGTGCGCCCCGAGGGCACACCGACGCACATCGTGGCCAACGGCAGACTGTTCAAGACACTGCCGGCGCACCGCTCCGCGCGGTACGCGACCCACCTCTGAACCCTTGCCACCGCCTTCACACCGAGCCTTGCGCCGCGTAGCGGCCAACGGAACAGACACCGTCGCCGGCCAACGGCTACGCATCGGACACAGTTACCAAGGCCAGACGGTCGCTATCGCCATTGAAGACACCGTTTTTCGCGTTTTCATCGACGGCACTGAGATCTGCACCCACGCAAGACAACTCGACAGCGACGTCACCATCTTCGAGGCCTGTCCCGGCGCCACAGCATCTGTTCTCCGCAGCCGTCGACGCAGAGCGAATCTGTCAAGGGCGCCCGGAAGCAGAGTCGTCAAGCATGTCCTGAGACCGCACACTGACAGACGCCGTTGATGTCGATGGTGGCCGAGCGCAGGGGTTTGACCTGACTTGGATCACGTTCTTGGCTTGATGGTGGCCGTAGGATTTTGACCTGTGTTTTATTGTTCGGTTCGGCGAGAATTTGTGCATTAAGTTGGCGCCGTAGGCTGCGGGGGTGGCCTATGTGCGCACCGTAAAGACCGCCTCGGGTGCGACCGAGGTGCAGATCGTGGGTCAAACCGGTGAGAATCGCGCTCGATCGAACACCTGGGCTCAACGCACAGCGCTGGGTGCTCTTCAATATGTCCACGCTGCACTCCGGAACCGTGCAGGCGCCGGATTCCGCGAACCCGGCTTGTCCAATGCCGACTGGAACCGCAGATCACCCTCGGGCCGTTGACCGACGTCATACACGACGTCCCCAGACTTGACCTTATTCGACGAGTAACGCCGTCACTTGGGAAACAGGCCTTCCAGCAGCGTTAGCGCCTGCTCGCCGCGTGAGCGCCAGGAGTGGCCTCGCGCTACTGTTCGCCGCCGCGCGGCCGCTTGCTCGGACCATGTCGCTATGCCTTTTTGAACGGCGAGCAGAAATGCACCGCCTTCTGCCAAGACAATATCTTCCGATTTCGTATGCTCGAGACTGGGCAGCGCGGTTGAAACAACTTGTAGTCCCGCAGCCAAGTACTCATAAACTTTCATCGGAAAGACACCCGAAGTGTAATCATTTAATCGATACGGAATGATTCCAACAGTTGATGAGGCCAAGAGTCGAGCAAGTTCTTGGGGCGCCAGATTACCGACGTAGTCGATACCTGGTGAAGCGAATAGATCGTCCATTTCTCGTCGGGCGGACGTGCCGTCGATCGCTGTCGGTCCAGCCACAACGACTGGCACTTGCGCGGCAGTCAACGACCTCAGCAGGTCAAAATCCACTTTGGTCGGCGTCAAGTTTCCAGCGAAAACTGCGCGAGGCTGGCGCATTTCGTTAGCGGCTTCGTAAAGGTCGGTATCGGCTACGTTCTCCCAGAGCAGGACGTCTTTACGGCCCATGCTCTGCAGGTGATTGCGGACCCCCGAACTGCTCGCAATGACACAGTCGGCCTTTGCGAGGAGCGACTCCTCAGCGGCCAGGCAAACCTCGGCCGGCCACAAAGGTTGAGTATGCAACAAGTCGACCGAATGGTAAACCGTGCGGGCAAAGCGGTCTTCGAGGCCGTAGGTAACCGGCGAGAATGTCCACAGTACGGCGTCTTGCCCGTCGACGGGTAGGCGTTCCACAAGACGCTTGTTCAAAGCACGAACCGGTCGGAGACCGTGAAGAGGGACCACCATGGGGTGTATGACTTCAATGCCCCACGTTTCGGCACTTGAAATGGTGACGGCTCGGCTAGCCCGCAGTCGCGATATCGCGCGGCGTATGTCAGTCGACCCCAATGTGGGCCGCCGAAGCCCGAAGGATTCGATGTAACTGACAGGAAGTTGACGGACAAGTTCGCGCGCTAAGTGTTGCTTGTTCGTCCATATTGCGCTGTTGAAGTCCGCAGTGGAAAGGATCACGACACGTTTTGGGCTCATTGTCACGCTTTCTCTTCTAGGCCCTGCCCCGTGGGGCGCCGCACCGTCGGTCTGAGGGCGCCAGGTTCTCAACGAATTGCCTAGCTCCTATTCGGGCGTTTCTGACAATACCGGCGCGTCGGCTGGCAGGCCGCGGCATCTGTCCAGCCGCTTAGCCCTTGCCGCGGCCAGCAATCCGCTGCCGCGGCAGCAACACGCGAAGTGCTCGAGCAGGTGAAGTTTCGGTCAGACATACCGCCGTCTTAAGTTGCCACGTTGCCTTGTCAGGTTGTCGGTGCGTCCAGGCTCCTTGTTCGTCGTAGGCGGTGTGGTGGCGTAGGCAACCGTGCAGGACGCCGACGAATCACTTGCCTGGCGCACGGTGCGATCAATCACGCTATCAATACCAGGAAGCGTTCTGGTGCAACCGCTTTGGTTGATTTAATCCATCACAGCAACGCAGACTCTCAATATACCGCTGTGGCGTTCACGGAGCATCTGACCGACGAGAGGATCGTGCGTTCGATCGGATCGGTCAGCGATAGTTTCGACAACGCGCTGGCCGGATCGGTAAGAGCAGCTGCAAGACCGAACTCATTGACCACCAACCGCTTTATCCCGGCACGACAAAGCTATCCCTGGCGACCGCCGAATGAGTCGCCTTCGCTTCTATAACAGTGAACGCGTTACGGCTCCTGCCACGACCTGACACCCGACCGCGTCGAAACGCTCTACTACCATCGCCAACGGCACACCGAGGAGGCACTCAGATAACAGATCCTACCGACACGCCCGGGGATCAACGGGGCCATGCTGCTGGAGTGTTCACCCTGAAATTTCCGAAGGAGTGCGCCTGCACATCGCTCAGCGACGTGATTGGATGAAAAGTGCGAACTAAGATCCGACCAGACCCCAGCCGCCAAGGGAAACTCGTGAGCTTCGACCACCTTATTATCACTCGGTTTAATGTGCGCATCGACGACTGGGTCGCAGACGATGATTGGCTCCGTCACCGACTGCGGTACTTTCGCGACGTCTGCTGCCCATCGATGAAATGTCAAACTAATCAGAACTTTCGTTGGGTTGTTCTCTTTGACGCCTCCCGCGAAGCCTGGTTTGACGCCGAGGTGCAGCGGCTGTCCCGGGACGGACTTTTCGAGGCGGTGTGGCTCGAGCAACCTCTAACCGCGTCGCTCGCGGCGTCCATCGCAGCGGAGCGTTCTTCATCGGACTGGCTTATCACTAGCAGAGTAGATAACGATGATGCTATAGCGCGTGACTACGTGGAAGCCGTTCAATCGAACTTTCGGCAACAAGAATTCGAGTTCATTAATTTTCAGTCCGGGCTGCAACTGACCGATTCCGGCGAACTTTACCACCGGTTAGACCCATCAAATGCCTTTGTATCGTTGGTAGAAAGGCGTAAGGGCGACCCAGTGCGTTCCGTCTATCTTTCGCCTCACGACAAGCTGGCGAATCATGGGCCAGTGCGGCAAGTAAAGGCCCATCCCATGTGGCTTCAAATGGTTCATGGCCGAAACTTGGGAAATCGGGCGAGAGGCGTTCGAGCCAATCCTAGGGTACTCGCTGAGTACTTCGACATCGGAATGGCCGCAACGGCCATCAGTCGTCCAGCGCTAGCAGCAAGCAGAACGCGCTCAGCCGCATCGCTCGCATGGCGGGTCGCAAGCAAACCTAGCAGGATCGCGTGGCTAGGCCGCGTTATTCGAAACCGTATCCAGACGTGAGTTTGGATACGGCGTACCGTGCGCCAAGAGCGCGAGTTTCAACACTGGTTCTTTGTAGGGTGATTTAGCCTCTTACGATCGGCGTGTAGTCGCTGGGGACGATATTGCAGCAAGAATCGGACCAATCCCGTTATCCAACAAGCTGATCGGGCTGAGTGTTCTCGCGCGATCAGCTATTCAGCGACCGCGCGTCGGCGTTTGGGGGCACCACCGCCTGCTCATCGGACAACTCGCAGGCGTCGCGGGTTAAGGCAAATTCAGCCTCACGTTGCGCAATGGGCCGCCGAGAGCTTGTCTGCCTCCACGCTCGGGGTGCCCTCACTGACGCCGGCGTCGATCAGGGCCTGGCGTTTCCAGCGGATCATTGTTGCCTGGCAGATTTCCGGGTCTCAGCGGCCAGCACGGCCACTGGTTCACCCGAGCGAAGCCTCGCGACGATTTGCCGGCGCACCGAAGGCGAATACTGACGGCACATGACCTCCCGATGATCACTCTGCCCTCGACCTCAAACCAGTGGACCAACTACGCGGTACAGATCAACCGTTTCTAGAGTCCTGTGGCCCGGGTAAGGGATGATGAAACTCGTGGCTGGATGCAAACGGCATTCCGGGAAGACATCGTGCGCAGGTTGTGCCGCGCGAGTGAATTGGCTGACGAGGGCTAGAACGGCGATCAAATCGCCGCCGAAGTGGGTGTCGGCGGCGACGCTGTAAAAACGGCGGCGCGCTTACGGCGGGATGGTCAACGACGCGTCCAGGGAACTCAAGTAACTGCGCGAGCAGAACGCCCGCCTCAAGCGGCTACTGGCCGATGCCGAGCTGGCGAAGGACGCGTTGCGGGAGGTCGCGAGGGGAAAATTCTGAGTCCTGCTGCCGAGCGGGGCGCCGTGGACATACTCAAGGGCACGTTGAGCATGTCGGAACGGCTGGCGCGCAAGGCCGTTAGGCTCGCCCGTCGGCCAATGCGGTCGTATTCAGACAGCGCCGGAACAGATGGAGAGCGGGGTACCTAATGTTAGACCCGTCGCCGCTTGGGTGCCGACCGGTCATGTTGGATTCGCGCTAGCATTTACAGCGTGACTCGTGACGACATCGCCATTGCATACGACCACCTGACGCAACTTGGTGGAGCGGAGCGAGTCATCCTCGCATTGGCTCGCGCTTTTCCGGATGCGCCGATATACACCCTGTTATACGATGCCGACTCGACCTATCCGGACTTCGCTCAGCACGAGATCCGAGCCAGTTGGCTAAATCGGGTGTCTTTCCTGCGAAGATCGCATCGAATTGCGCTACCATTTTTGGCTAGTGTGGCCGAACGTACAAGGATGGACGCGAAGGTGTCGATAGCGAGTACGAGCGGTTGGGCACATGGATTTCAGACATCCGGGTCGAAAATTGTCTACTGCCATACACCAGCGCGATGGCTGTATCAGGCCGATGTGTATCTCGGCCCTGGAAAACTTTCCATCAAGAAGATCGCGCTTTCAGTTCTGGGACCATTCTTGAGGCGGTGGGACAAAAGAATGGCTGCTACAGCAACAACATATTTTGCGAACTCCACAGTGGTCCAAGATCGGATACGGCGCACCTACGGTATCGAGGCGGAGGTGTTGCCAGCGCCACATTCTATCGATACGTCACTGCCTCAGGAGGCTGTCGACGTCACGAAAATACCGGGAGCGTCGCGGGGCGGATTCTATCTCTGCATCTGCCGTCTATTGCCATACAAGAACGTCGATGCGGTAATAAGTGCGTTCAACTCACTTGGATTACCTTTGATCGTTGTTGGGGCCGGGCCCGAAGAAGGCCGACTGCGGCCCTTGGCGGGGCCGACGGTGCTGATGATGAAAGAGATACCCGACGAGCAAATCAGATGGCTATACGCAAACTGCCTGGCTGTTGTATCGGCCAGTTATGAAGACTACGGTTTGACTCCGATAGAGGCGGCAGCTTACGGCAAGCCTGCAATAGTTCTGCGCTGGGGTGGCTTTCTGGACACTATTCGAGAAGGGGTAACTGGTGTCTATTTCGACCGCCCGGAGTCTCCCGCGATCGTCCAGGCAGTAAATGATGCGAGAGCGCACAAATGGGATAG
This sequence comes from Mycobacterium sp. 236(2023), assembly GCF_029623955.1. Classification (GTDB taxonomy): domain Bacteria; phylum Actinomycetota; class Actinomycetes; order Mycobacteriales; family Mycobacteriaceae; genus Mycobacterium. The sequence continues at coordinate 799,199 of NZ_JARSBP010000002.1, forward strand.
TGCCGCGATTCAAGATCATGCTGAAGGATTTTCAGAAGAGCGCTTCATAGCGCGCATCGTTCAAGAAATCGAGAATACGGATGCTAACTAGCTAGTACCGCACGAGTAGCTCGGATTTCGCCGTGTCTGCGCTGGTCAGAGCGGTGACCACGGCATTGTACGGAGTATGTCAAGATATCTGAATATGCCGGGGCCACCGCGTAGACTCCGACCAATGGCAGACCGAGTTCTGCGCGATGTTGCACCGCATTGCGCCGCGTTTTGTCCGTATGGGCCGCTGCGGCACGCCAGTGCGCTGCTGGCCCGGAATGATTGCGGACCTGGATCGCAAGAATTGCTGGACGATTGCCGAGCACCGCGGCGCGTCGACTCCCGACGGGTTGCAGCATCTGCTGGCCGCGGCCAGTTGGGACACTAATGAGGTGCGCGACGATCTGCGTAACTACGTCGTCGACTCGTTCCGTGATGCTTTGGGTGCAACTTCGTCCCCTACGATATCCAGCTGTCTCTGACCGCTTTCGCGATAGCATCGTTTCCGCCGCCCAGGACGTTGTGCACTTCGAGTCCCTCCAGGCGGGGCTTAATCGGCCACCACGTGGCCGCCGAGTTCGAGACTTGTCGAGTGAGTACACCTGAGGCGATAGCCGCGTAGTGAAGCCAAAAGTCGTCTGCCCGCGGACAGACGCCCATAAACTCGTCTCCTTTGAGGCGCAACGACCTTAGCACCTTCGGCGGATATAGGATTCCCGAAACACCGGTCGCCAATAGGTTTGCCGCAGGAGATGAATGCGTGCACGGTCGCCAAGAAGAGTAGGGCTTGTCCTCCTCAATCACCCGGGCGCGATAGGCAATTACCTCGTCCGGTCGATACGCTTTCATCAATCCGGCGAGCCAATCTCGCGGATAGATTACGTCGTCATCGGCTGTGACGAGGGGCCGGTTGAGCTCTTCGTCCAACACATAAGGGAAGTACTTCTTGTGCGGACCGTAGTCTATGCAGTGTCTCAATATAAGCCCACGGTTGACAAGGCGTTGTAACGGGCGAGGAGGTTTCTCCACGACAGCCGCGTCCTCGTGCCAAAGAATAAGTCGGCGAGGTCTAATGTCACCTCGCCCTATCGTTTCTAGGGACTTCCAGACACTCTTAGTTCTCTTGCCGTACGTAGTCATTGAAACATCAACATCGGAATCCCCGGTGATAGGCCGACGGGAGTACACGTTGTGAATTCGAAGTAGGAGGCAGTAGATGAATATCTGCATGTGCATGAGTAGCTTTGGCAAATATCGCACTGGGCGGCGTCCATTATTCTTCATCGACGCCCCATTGCACCAATGCGTTGAGATGAGCGAATGCAATGCTGGTTTGGCCGCCGGTCAGCGTCGTATTTCGCGGACGACGTACTGCCGGCGATCCTATTTGTCCCGATTACTTGCTTCCAACAATTTACCGTGCCCTGCAGACGGTGATGCAACGTTTTATCCGATCTTTCTTGTGCTCGCTATCTTTAACGGTGGTGGCCGTCGCAAAAGCGACGAATGCGCGGTACTGCCGGCGTTGCTTACCGTCCCGCCTGATGCATCCTGCTCGAATGGAGACGCAATAACGTAAAGATAGCTAAGGGCGGCAGCAAAAAGAATCATTGTCAACCTGTCGCCGTAAAACGGAGTGTTGTCTGCCATGCCATGAAAGAACACCCATGCTAGTGCACATAATGCCAAAATTGCTGTGCGTCGGTCGCGCAGCGACGGTTGTGCGACTGCTACGCGGAATCCGAAGGCGAGTGAAGCAGCGACAAATGCAATCGCAATAAGCGCAGCGACGATACCCGAATATGCCCATGCAGCGATCACGTAGTTATGGGGTGGAAGATTGTAGTGACTTCCTATCCGACCGACCTGTTCAGTCCAGCCGCCGAAGCCGGGCCCGAGGATAGGATGCTCGCGAAACATCGAAGCAGCTCTTGCCCATAGCAGTTGACGGGTGTCGTAGCTGCTATCGGACGCCGCGTAGAACGACGGCGCTATGCGCTGGACAATGTCGCTAGCTACAAGGTATGCCAGTGGCATTGTGAGGAGCGCGGGCAGCGCAAATTGTATTGCCGACCCACGGCGCATGTGGGGGAAGATGATAACGGAAATCGCGCAACATGTTCCCACGAGAATGGCTGATTTGGAGCCTGTGAACAGCGAACCTGCTAATGAGATGCCTGCGCATAAGAAGAGTAACCGGTGCCCAGTGCGACGAGCGGCAACGCATAACAAAAGACCCGCGACGCCTCCAAACAAGGACGCTACGTTGCCATTCACAAGCAAGCCGCCCGATTTGGATACGTCCAGCACGTTGTTGCCTAAGTCGGTGTAGAGGCGAGATGCAGTAGGGCCAACTGTGATGGCAGCGGCTTGCGAACGAAGGAAGCGCTCTTCCAGCGTTGGACTGACGCGAAATAGTATTACTAGAAATGATTGAAGCATAACTCCTGGAACCATCCAGATCACAAAAGTGTCAATTAACTCAGGAGTGTTGCGTGCAAGGACAATCATCTCGCGTAGCCATAAAAGGAATACGAGTGCATATGTGACGGTGACTATTCCGGGTCGAATTCCGGAACTAGTGGCCCACAGGAGGGAAACTGCAGTTACGCAGACGAACAGGCCAATTAGTGTCACGAGTCTACTATCTGCAGGGGTTCGATCGCGGTCCAGGAGGCCGACGATGCAGGTGATCACCGTCCAAATCGTTGCTAGCGGCAGCGGCATACCCGGCAAGTAGAACTGCGGAACCGTTAGAAGTGCGACACCAATGAGGCGCATGCGGTGCGGCATCATCAAGTTGATGACCAGCAGTAGTGCCGATACTCCGGCGCCCACGAGCACTTGGTTTTCCCCTCTCCCCACAGCTATGCGCCGCCGCGTCGCCGCTTTTACTGAACCCGGCGTTGGATGAAGCTTAATACTCTGACTCCAAGATCGGTTGGCAGTGCAAGCCACTCATGCGCCTGAGCCGCAGAGGGGAAAGTGCTTGTGCGCCACCGATGTGGAGCGCGTACTCGCGCACCCGTTCGTTTCGTTGGAGCTCTCCACCGCAGTTGCGTCGGAGGCTTGAGTGCCACGGCGGGGCCGCTGCGGCTACGGAGTTGACGTTCGACCTTGGGAGCGGTGACTTCGTGCATCCGTTCCAGGCTCTTCATGATTGAGGGTGTGGTCGGGGTTTGAATCCGCTGGTTTCCTGTAGGGATTCGGCGATGTAGTTGGTGAGGTTGCGGAAGCCTAGCTTGGATCCGTGGAGGTGTTGAAGGCGGCCGTAGATGGCCTCAGTCGGGCGCCCGAGGTGTCAGGCCGGTTGGAGTAGGCCGGGACGTGGCGGCGCGTTTCTTGAGTGTCCGTCCGAGGTGATCAGTATGGTCAGTAGCTTGGGAACGTTGTTGCTCAGTGCCGCCGCCATAGCGCGCCCTCGCGTGGTCGGGTTCACGGTAGACGGCCACGGTGCGCTGATAAACCTGCCAGGCAGCTCGACCTCGGCGTGGGCGTCGACGGCGAACAGAGCGGCCAGTCGGGCTTTCTGACGGTCGGTGAGCAGATCAGCGCCGGTATTCAGCGTGCGCCGTGGTCGGTAGAGCAGGCCTGTGCTGAGGCCGCGGTGCCCGCAGGTGGCAGTTGCTGCACGCGGCGGCGACATTCGTCGAGGGCGTTGCTGGCCAGTCGGCACCACCTGAAACGGGTCCATAACCGTTGCTGCGGCGGGGAGTTCTTCGGCGGTGGCAGTGTTGAACCCCGTGAAGCCGACCATCGCAACGAATTCCACGCCATCACGCCAGTCCTGCGGTCGCCGGGCCGGCCAATCGACGAAACCTTCTGGAGCGGCCCTTCGACCATATCGAGTAGCCGGCAGCCCGGTCTTGTCCGGCAGAGGAGCCAAGTCGATGATGACGGTGACGGGTGACGTACTTGTCACCGCGGCCGGTGTGCCGCCACACGTGCTCGTTGACCCCGTTCACTTTTACGCCCTCGAAACGAGCCGGATCGACGACCAGTCGCCCGGCAACCCTCGGTGAGCACGGCGTTGTAGGCGGTGTTCCACGACACCGCCGGCGCTTCGGCGGCCCGAGCAACGGATAGATGTTGGCACACAATAGCTTCCAGCGCCCACGGCAGTTAGCGTCGGGACAGCCTGGCGCGTGGTCTCGGCCGGCCTACCCTTGTCTTCGCGCCACGCATGAGCGCATCCGACCCCGGCAACGGCGCGCCGACCCCCTCTACACCTTCGACGGCATCAGCAGATTCCGCCTCACGCCAGTCGCACACCCGCCGGATCGCTCCTTGCTGTCACAAGTGTAACAATCAGCGTTGTCGTTGTAGGATTTGCCGGGGGAGGGTCACACCTTGACTAAAGTGAAAGTTCGCAGTCCTAAAACTGCCCGGGCGGCATATATGCAACGCTTGATATTAAATCGGCTAAACCACAAGATTGCGGCCCAAAATATTGATGTTTACCCGCAATTGGCAATATTTGCATTCGACAATATCGGCTTAACAATCAACATAGAGGGTAGATATGAGCGCGATAGTCTCAATGCGCTGGAGCACTTCCTCAGTCAAGTCCTCGGAGTGAAAACCGACGCGATGGCAATCGATATTGGCGCGAATATCGGCAATCATTCTATCTTTTTTGGCAGTATATTTAGTAAGGTAGTGGCTTACGAGCCGAATCCGGCAACTTTTTCACTTCTGCAACACAACTGCGCGCGCTCGAATATTACGCCACGCAACTACGGGTTGAGCTCTAAGAAATCTATGCTCGCCTTCCGTATTGACAGAGGCAATATTGGCGCCTCGCATATTATCGATAGTAGCGCGGCGGAGTCCGATCAGGAGGGTACGATTAACATTGAGGTTAAGCGCCTCGACGACGAGGAGATTATTGCCAATCAGCCCATTTCGCTCGTTAAAATTGACGTGGAAGGGCATGAACTCGACGTGTTAAGAGGTGCGGTCAGCACGATTGATTCGGCGCGCCCGGTAATTGTTTTTGAGCAAGGGGAAGAAGAGATTCGCGACGGCACGAGCGCCGCAATTGACTTTCTGCGCAATAAAGGATACGGGTTCTATACAATCGAGAACAACTTCTATCTGGGGCGGCGGCTTGGCGCAAGGCAGTTGTCGTTCTTTCTGCGGATATTATTCGGCTTTCGTAAGATAGTGAGACGAACTAATTTCTTCGAGAAGCGTTTCTATGACATGATTATTGCGGTCCCGGACGTGGCATGATTAGACAAACGACGACAATGCCTTTCGGACACGACGAGACCTTGTGTGGAACGGGTGGCGTTTTCGGTAGCGCTCTACCATTACCGCGTCGAGCGTGTGAGCGTCGAACGCACAGTTCGCCGCAGCAACTGGCCAGTGGTGCGATGATTTCGATCGGAATTTGGACAAAGGGGATATCGGTTGAGTAAGCAGAGAGCATACGGGATCGAAAGATGAAGAGCCCCGCCGGCTGGCGCCAGTCGAAATTCGAGTTACATCCCCGAACCGGCGTACTTAGGACTCGACGAGACCGGAAGGGGCTACCTGGGTCACGACTTGTCGGCGATCGTACTGCGGCCTTTTACAGCCGTGCGATTCCCCAGTATGCCCAGGGTAGCCTGTTGGATTTGGGATGCGGCAATGCCCCACTGCTGGGCTATTATTCCGACTTCGTCGACAGTGTAACTTTAGTAGACTGGGCGAACTCGCGTCACGCGAATCCGTTGTTGGACTTGATATGTGATCTTAATGAACCGCTACTCCTTGAAGCTGAAAAATTTGACACCGTGATTTTGTCGGACGTGCTTGAGCATATTCGAAAACCTCAGGAGCTATTGAATGAGATCAGTAGGGTGCTGCGGAGTGGTACTGGAGTCCTACTGATGAATGTACCATTTTATTATTCCATTCACGAGGAACCATTTGATTTTTATCGGTATACGCGCTATGCGCTGAACGATATGTGCGAACGCTCTGGGCTCAGGATTATAGAGATTTCTTCTCTAGGTGGTATACCGGAGATAATTATCGACCTGATGTCTAAAGTTCTCCAGCAACTTCCTGTTGCGGGAAGGGCCTCTGCTGCGATTGTTCAGGCAGTGGGCGCCTTGTTGGCTGATCACGGTCCTGGCCGGCTGTTATCAGCGCGAAGCGAGGATCGATTTCCCTTGGGATATTCGTTAATTGCAGTTAAAGAGCGCGGCGAGGATCGCACGAGGGCAGTGTGTGAGGGTCCGGATTAAGCCCCAGTGAGCCGTCCGGAGACATCAGTAACCAAAGGCATTGCGATCACCGCAATCGGCAGTTGCCTGCCTCCGGCAGTTCTGCTGGTGATCCAAATTTTACTCGCTCAGAGCCTTGGCGTGAGTGGTCGAGGGACGGCCGCGGCGGCGACCGCTCCGCTGATGCTCGCAATAGGGCTTCTAACTCTTGGTTTTCCCGAGGCGGTCACCTACTTTCTCGCCGGTAGTCGCGCAGTTCGCGCAGTCAGGCAGTTCGTATTGACACTTATTGCTTTGACTATTTCGGGACTAGCCGGAACTTGTTTGTTGGTTGCCCTTGCCAGACCTTTGAGTGGGAATAATGACGAGATCGCCGCGCTAATAGGTATCGCTTCGGTGGCGCTGGTGCCGTCACTGCTGACAGCCGCGCTTAGGGGCGTGGCTCTGGGGGCACGACGCTGGTGGCTTGTTACAGCGGAACGGTCGTTGGGCGCGCTTCTCCAATTGGCTGTGATCTGCGTGTTGTACGTGGTCGAAGAACTAACACCGCTTACTGCTACGTTGACGATTACGGCGAGCCAATTTGCCGGTGCGGTCGTCTATCTTGCAGCGCCAAAATGGTGGCGCGTGCTACGCGCATCAAGTCAGACCGAGGGGACTGAATCCTTCCGAGAGTTGTCCCTATATGCTGTACGCGTGTGGGCAGGGTCCATCGCGGGGGTTATTCTTTTGCGCTTGGATCAGGTAATTATGACGCCGCTCGCTGGGGTGGCGCAGCTTGGCATCTACGTTATTGCGGCCAATCTTTCGAATGTCGCGCTGCTCTTCAATAGCGCAGTAATTCAGGTAATGTTTGCCGTGGAATCAGGTGATACCAACGAAACTAGGGTGGGACGCGCGGCTCGAATAACGACATTGGTCACCGTGTTTGTCGCTGCTTGTCTCGCCGCCGTTGCTCCGTTTCTTATTCCCATTTTGTTCGGCGCTGAGTTTTCCCCTGCGACGCCAGTACTCTTAGTATTGCTACTCTGGATTTGCCTTTCTATACCAGGTTCGGTTGCAGGAGCGGTATTGGTCGGCCGAGGCCACCCAGGGCTGCGGAGCGCGTCCTTGGCAATAAGTACTGTCGTTTACGTCCTGGCAATGTTTATGCTCATCCCTCGATGGGGCGCCCTTGGCGCTGCATTCGCGATGTTTTTGGCCTCCGTTGTGCCTGGGTACCTCAATATCTACTTTCTGCATAAACGCTGCGGCGTCGAGTTGTCTGAGTTTTACCGCTTTAGGAAATCCGATCTTCATGCTTTGCAACGTGCGCCAACATGGTTGATCAGGAGGGTCCGCAGTGCTCGGCGGAAAGTTTAGCGAATGGAGATTTACTACATCGTCATTGGCCTTTGAATGGCACTGTCCGCGGACGCGAGTGAATTGTTTGTCTCAGCGGCGCGGGCTTCGGCCTCCAGTGCAATCATTTGAGACTTGGCCCCGCGGCTCGGCGATCTCCTGCGGGCGCCCGAAGATGCGAGTCGGAATGGTCGGGTGCGCCTCCATTGAGGCCAGCGGGGTAACGCCTTAGTCCGTACGTCGGATTTCTGGACTTCCAGGTTTCACCGCTCGGACTTCCTAGCGTTTGCGCAGATTATGCGGGTCGGTGGATTGGCCGCTAGCAGCGCGCCTCTGGGTAAAGTGTCGAGTCTGTAATGCGCGTCTTCCGACGGGTATGGGGGCAGCCTCACTGATAGTTCAACGTCTGACGATTCAGGAGAAAACGCTAGGTGACTGCGGCGTGGCCGCCCATCAGGCCAGAGTTGGGTCTCTTAGGCCAGTTTTGCGAGAGATCGCAGTGCGTTCACCTAGCGTGATTCGCCAGCATATTGCACCATCAGTTTACCAGCACGTCGCAACGGCCCCAACGAGCGAAACGCGGCGCGATCCAATCCAACACCGCAGACTACTCGGTCTGTCATTGGTCAGGGTTTACGCTATGAGCCGTGGTGGTCGCGGCATCTTCAGATGTTGTCACGAACTCCGAGCAAAGCCGCAGTCACCGCCCTGAACAGCGCAGACACGCTGAATCCCCGCAGCCCCAACCTACGGCTGCAGTACTAGGCGACGGCATTACGAGGATCGCCGCAGTAGCGGCCAACGGAGAATTTTCAGAATGGCATGACGATCGATGAACAAGTCCGGTCACTGATCACGGCGACACTTATTATTAGTTAGATCGCCTCAACGACGTGCTGTTTCAGGTTGCTGCGCGTAATACGCGGTGATAGCTTTAACCTGGAAGCTTGCTCGCGGGGGACTCCTTCGATGGAGATTGGCGCCGGGTGGCTGCACGTCAGCGTGTTAGCTAATCGCCACCTCAAGCACCACGGGTCACCAGCTTTCTGTCAGTGTTGAGAACATGGCGCGGTACAAGCTGCGAGGTGTAATTATGAGACGTCCTCGGAGCTCACAATAAGGGTGGGGTATGCGGCAGCGGGCGGTTGTTACTGGCGGTGCAGGCTTCGTTGGGTCGCACCTGGCTGAGCGGCTTTTAGATCGTGACATCGACGTTGTGTGCCTGGACAACTTCATCACCGGATCCGCAGACAACGTGGCCCACCTGCAAGGGCGTGACGGATTCCGCCTGATGAAGGTCGACGTCAGCGACCATATCTCAATCCCCGGATCTGTAGACTACGTGCTCCATTTCGCGTCGCCGGCGTCGCCAATTGACTACGCGCAGCTGCCGATCCAAACGATGAAAGCGGGTTCGCTCGGTACTCTCCACACATTAGGTCTGGCCAAGGAGAAGGGCGCGCGCTATCTTCTTGCGTCGACGTCCGAAACGTACGGCGATCCACAGGTGCACCCCCAACCCGAAACCTATTGGGGCAACGTCAATCCGGTCGGCCCGCGTGCTTGCTACGACGAGGCCAAGCGATTCGCCGAGGCTCTTACGATGTCGTATCGAAAGGCGCACGGCGTCAACACCGCAATTATGCGGATTTTCAACACGTACGGCCCGCGGATGCGCCCCAACGACGGGCGCGCGATCCCGAACTTCATCACCCAGGCGCTTTCAGGTAACCCCATCACCGTGCACGGAGATGGCAGCCACACCCGGTCGGTGTGTTACGTCGACGACCTCGTCGAAGGTGCACTCCAGTTGTTGTTCTCAGATCTCGCCGGTCCGGTCAACATTGGCAATCCGCATGAGCTGACGATTCTGGAATTGGCAGAGTTCATCCGTGAACTCGCTGGCAGCGAGTCGCCCGTGGAGTTCGTTGCACGCCCCCAGGACGATCCGTCGCAGCGCCAGCCCGACATCAACTTGGCGCGCACCGAACTCCAGTGGGAGCCACAAGTGGCACCCCGCGACGGCCTCCTAAAGACCATCGCGTGGTTCCGCGACCGCGGCGATGGAACCCACGAGTCCGTCGTCTCGACCCCTCTTCGGGTGGCCGAGTCGCACCCCCGGCACAAAGTCGCGGTGATCGGCACCGGTTACGTCGGTGCTGTGACCTCGACGTGTTTGGCGTATTTGGGCCATACCGTATGTGGCCTCGACAGCGATTCCGTTCGTGCTGGCCAGTTGAACAAGGGGCAAACGCCTTTTCACGAACCGGGCCTGCCGGAGATGCTCGAAGCATCGTTGGCCACGGGCCGGCTCCGCTTCACCGATCAGCCAGCTGAGGCGCTGACCGACGCCGATTTTGTGTTTCTTTGCGTGGGAACGCCGCCGGGTCCGGACGGGTCGCCCGACCTGACGCAACTTGAAAGCGCCATCCAATCGCTCGCTCCCTATTTGCGCGCGGGTGTGGTGATTGTCAACAAATCGACTGTGCCCGTCGGCTCGGGCAACTGGACACGCACGATCCTTGAGGACGCCCTCGAAGGTACGCGCCAATTGTCTTTCCACGTAGTGTCGAACCCAGAGTTCCTGCGGGAAGGCTGCGCTCTTGATGACTTCCTGTATCCGGACCGCATCGTGCTCGGGGGTCCAGAGTCCGATGTCAGCCGCGTCGCTGAGTTGTACGAGCCTGTCCTCGATCAATCGTTCGAGGGAGGGCGGCGAGATATCAGCCCGTCGCTGATCACCACGGAACTGGCGTCTGCCGAAATGATCAAGTACGCCGCGAATGCGTTCCTGGCGACCAAGATCAGCTTTGCCAACGAGATCGCGCAGTTGTGCGAAGTCTTCGGTGCCGATGTGCGCGAAGTCATGCCTGCGATCGGCGCCGACCACCGCGTCGGGAGCGCATTCCTGAATCCCGGGGTGGGATGGGGCGGTTCGTGCTTTGGTAAAGATGTGGCAGCGCTCATCTCTTCGGGCCAGGAATACGGCTACACGCCGTCGATGCTGCAGGCAACCGTCGAAATCAACAAGGGTCAACGGTCAAGTGCCGTGCGCAAGCTGCAGCGCGAGCTGCACATGCTTAAAGGTCGCCGCATCGCGTTGCTGGGCTTGACGTTCAAGCCGGGGACCGACGACCTCCGCGACGCGCCAGCTCTGGATATCGCCAAACGGCTGATTGCCGCCGGAGCCATCGTCTCCGCGTTCGATCCGGTCGTGAAGACCTTGCCGAGCGAGTATGCGGCGGTGCGGATGACCGATGACGCATACGAAGCCGCCAATCGGGTCGACGCGGTGGTCCTGACTACAGAGTGGCCGGAGTTCCGACTTCTCGATCCTGCCGGATTACGTCGGGTCATGCGTGGCGATCTTGTCGTGGATGGCCGTAATATTCTGCCGGAAGCCAGCTTCGCCGGATCGGGTCTCCGGCTCATGGGCTTCGGCTGGTAGTCGTACAGAAGCACTGCTAGGGGGAGAGCATGACCATCGAGGCGACACCGACATCGTCGGCGCCAGAAACCGACGGGTCAACTGGGGGATCATCGTCGAACTGGCGTCCGAACGACACGCACCAGGCGATGAAACTCGGCCTGCGGCACCGTTATTACCTTCAGCTGGCCGACATCGCCACTTTGGCGGTGTCTGCGATGCTCGGCGCCGTGGCTGTCAACGTGGCCACCCCTGCCCGCGCGGGTTACGTCGACCTTGCGAACGTGGCTGTCGACATTGCCGTCACGATCCTCTGCATGGCCTTGGCTCTGCACCTGCACGGGCTCTACCGACGCCCTGCCGCGCGGTTGAGGCCCAGCGAGTGGTGGAAGCCTGCTGTGATCGCCCGGTGCGTGCCGACCGGTGCTTTGTTGGCTCTGTTCATGGATGCCTTTGCTCTCCGCGATGGCCGGGGAATGACATTGACCGCCGCCGTGGCGATGACCTTGCCCGCGATCCTGCTCGTCCCTCTCGGCCGACGGCTGATCGTCCGGATGACGGATCCCACCGTGAGTCGAATCCTGGTGATTGGGACCGGCCCGATCTCGGATCGCCTGACGTCGAGGCTGCAACGATGCCCTGACACTTTCGTCGTCGGGCACGTTGATGACAACGTCGCGCCGGGAACTAATTCTGCCGTGCTCGGCGGGCTCAGCGACTTATCTTCAGTCTGCGCCGCCTACCAGATTGACCGCGTCATCGTCGGATTCCCCAATACCAGCGATGCCATAGTCCTCGAAGCGTTGCGTCAACTTCAGGGAAGAGTGCCGATATCGGAGATCCCGCGGTACTTCGAGCTGCACAACTGGAGAAGCGAGTCCGAAGAGCTACATGGCCTCACTCTGACCCACCTCCCCACCGCGTCCCTCGGGCCTAGCGCGCGAATTATGAAGCGGGCCATGGACGTAACGCTGGCGAGCTGTGCGCTACTAGCTGCATCTCCCGTCCTGTTGGTAATTGCACTGGCCATCAAGCTCGATACCCGGGGGCCGGTCTTCTTCCGCCAGGAGCGGGGTGGCCAGGGCGGCATGCCGTTCCGGATCTTCAAGTTCCGCTCGATGACCGCCGACGCGTGGCAGAAGCGCAACACCGTCGCGAAACTGAACGAATCGGACGGTCCGCTGTTCAAAATGGAGAACGATCCACGCGTCACTCGGGTCGGAGCCTTCATCCGAAAGACCAGCCTCGACGAACTGCCGCAGCTCATCAACGTGGTTCGCGGCGAGATGTCGTTGGTTGGCCCACGTCCACTGCCCACTGAGGAAGCGGACCTTATCGACGGCGCGGCTGGACTGGCTCGCCTTGATGCGAAGCCCGGAATCACAGGACTCTGGCAGGTCTGCGGTCGCAGCGACCTGACCTACGCCGACCTGCAGCACCTGGACTCGGTGTACGTCCGCTCGTGGTCGCTGATGTGGGACGTGCGCATCATGGCGAAGACACCGCGCGTTGTGTTCGGTCGTAGCGGCGCCTACTGATTGATCGCGCGGCCCGAAGCTAAGCCGGGCGGCAGAGGCTGATGATCGGCGACACCAGATCTGCGATCTGCGAGCCGACGGCTTCAAAGACGTCTGAGCTCTGGCCAATGGGGTCAACAATATCTACCAGCTCTCCCGCAGCCATGTGTGGTCGCAGTCCGGCAAAGTCTGCCACGGTCTCGGCGCCAAATTTTGTTGCGAGGAGCGAAGCTTCGGCGAGAGTGAACGTCCTGTTGAGTTTCTGGGGGCTCATCTCCAATACTCGGTCACGGTGCCCCATGGTCATTGCCACGATGAGGTCAGCGTTGGCGGCGATTTTCGCTGTCAGCTGTCTGGCCGCAAAGCCGGAGGGGTCACCTCCCAGTTGCTGGAGTACCAGCGCCGCGTCGGCATGAACCGGATGGTTGACCACTGCCCTCGTGCCCGCGCTGGATGCCCGAAAATCGGGGATCCCCAATTCGGCTGCGAACGCGGTAGCGAGACGCTCGGCGGTCGGCGATCGGCAAATATTACCGGTGCAAACGAACAAGATATGCAGAACGATCTCCTATATCCCTCGTCGCTCATTGCTGGCCAGGGCTGCTGAATAGCTCGAACGTCGGACATGTGTCACCATAGCCGCGTGAGGGGGATCATTCTGGCGGGTGGGTCTGGAACACGCTTGCATCCGATCACGCTCGGAGTTTCGAAGCAGCTCATCCCGGTCTACGACAAACCGATGATCTACTATCCGCTTTCCACGTTGATGCTGGCGGGTATACGCGACATTCTGGTGATCACCACTCCGCACGATGCCGAGCATTTCGCGAGGCTACTCGGTGATGGATCCCGATTCGGAATTTCGCTCACTTTCGCTCAGCAGCCGTCGCCGGATGGTCTCGCACAGGCTTTCACCATTGGCGCGGATTTCATTGGCTCCGATGCAGTTGCGCTCATCCTGGGAGACAACTTGATCTACGGCCCCGGAATGGGCCGGCAGCTCACGCGCTTCGCCGACATCGACGGAGGGGCAATCTTCGCCTACCGCGTCGCGGAGCCGTCCGCGTATGGCGTAGTCGAGTTTGATAAACACGGAATAGCAATCTCTTTGGAAGAGAAGCCGAAGAGGCCCAAGAGCAATTACGCCATACCGGGCCTCTATTTCTATGACAACGACGTCGTGGAGATAGCGCGGCAGCTCGCCCCTAGCGATCGCGGCGAATACGAGATCACAGACGTCAACCTCGCCTATCTGGCACAGCAGCGTCTCCAGGTCGAAGTCCTACCGCGGGGGACGGCGTGGCTCGATACCGGGACTTTTGACCAGATGACCGATGCGGCCGAATACGTCCGCACCATCGAGCGACGTACGGGGCTCAAGATTGGGGTACCCGAGGAAATCGCTTGGGAGCAGGGCTTTCTCACCGACGACGAGCTCAGACAATGTGGAGAAAGCTTGAGCAAGTCTGGCTACGGCCGTTATCTGCTGGAGCTGCTGGAAAGGGGACACTAGTGGGGGGACTGCTTGTCACCGGGGGAGCGGGGTTCATCGGCTCGAACTTCGTGCACCACGTCGTCGACCACACCGACTACCACGTCACCGTGCTGGACAAACTCACGTACGCAGGTAATCGAGCGTCCCTGGCAGGTCTGGACTCTCGAGTCACGTTCGTTCACGGAGATGTCGTCGACACGGCGCTTGTCGATGACTTGATGGCTCCTGCGGATGCGGTGGTGCACTTCGCCGCCGAGTCGCACAACGACAACTCGCTGAGCGACCCCCGGCCATTTCTGGAAACGAACATCGTGGGTACCTACACGTTGCTCGAGGCCGCGCGGCGGCATGGAACCCGGCTTCATCATATTTCCACCGACGAGGTTTACGGAGATCTCGAGTTCGATGACCCGAGTAGATTCACCGAGATCACTTCCTACAACCCGTCATCGCCTTACTCGTCAACTAAGGCGGGAAGCGACCTACTGACACGTGCCTGGGTTCGTTCGTTTGGCGTTGACGCGACAATTTCCAACTGCTCTAACAACTATGGCCCGTATCAGCACGTCGAGAAGTTCATTCCTCGCCAAATCACCAACGTCCTGCGGGGGCTGCGTCCGAAGCTGTACGGCCTCGGCGCGAACGTACGAGACTGGATCCATGCCGACGATCACTCCTCGGCGGTCCTGAAGATCCTAGAGAAGGGTCGGGCGGGTGAGACCTACCTCATCGGCGCCGATGGCGAACGTACTAACCGGGACGTCGTCGAATTGATCTTGACGCTCATGGGTCAACCTGCCGACGCATACGATCTTGTCAATGATCGCGCGGGCCACGATCTCAGATATGCCATCGATGCCTCGAAGTTGAGGAGCGAGTTGGGCTGGGAGCCGAAGTACCGGGATTTCGAGCATGGCTTGACCGCAACGATCGATTGGTACCGAGACAACGAGAAGTGGTGGGCTGGCTCCAAAGACAGCACCGAGGCGTTCTACGCGGGTCTCGGGCAGTAGCGGGGTATACGACTTTGACGGCTTACGGAAAAGCCTTGTCTGTCAGCATGAGTCCCATACCGGGACTCCTGCTGTGGGAATTGCCGGTCCACGGCGATAACCGCGGGTGGTTCAAAGAGAACTGGCAGCGCGAGAAGATGGTTGCCGCCGGGCTGCCCGATTTTCACCCTGTGCAGAACAACGTGTCGTTCAACGACGCCGTCGGCACGACGCGCGGTATCCACGCAGAACCCTGGGACAAATTCGTTTCCGTTGCAGGGGGTCGAATTTTCGGCGCGTGGGTCGATCTGCGATCAGGCCCTTCGTTCGGGAAAGTCTTCACAGCAGAACTGGACCCGTCTCGGGCCATTTTCGTTCCACGAGGCGTCGGTAACGCCTTCCAGACGCTCGAACCGAATACCAGCTATACCTATCTCGTCAACGACCACTGGAGAGCTGACGCGCCTTACACGTCGGTGAATCTTGCTGACCGCAGTCTCGGCATCGAGTGGCCAATTCCCCTCGACCGTGCGGAATTGTCGGTGAAGGACCGTGCGCATCCGCTACTCAGCGATGTCCAGCCGGTACCGCCGCGAAAGACTCTGGTGCTCGGCGCTGGAGGGCAATTGGGGCGTGCTCTGCGCGGCGACTGGGGCGATTCGCCGATGGTCGAATTCGCTGAAAGGTCCGAGATTGATTTGGCATCAACGGATCTGGCGAACGCCCGCAACTGGCGAGATTTCGGCGCCATCGTCAATGGTGCGGCCTTCACCGCAGTCGATGCCGCCGAGACGAACAGAGGGCGCACCGAGGCCTGGGCGACGAACGTAACGGGTGTGCGCGAGCTGGCTAAGGTCGCCGCCGCAAACTCTGTGACGGTTGTCCACGTCTCCTCGGACTATGTCTTTGACGGAACGAGCGACAGGCCTTACCGCGAGGATGACCCGGTGTCGCCGTTAGGGGTGTACGGGCAGACGAAAGCGGCGGGCGATCAGATAGTCGCGACCCTCTCCGACCACTACATCGTGCGTTCATCGTGGGTGATCGGCGAAGGCCGTAATTTCGTGCAGACAATGTTGTCACTTGCACATCGAGGGGTGAACCCGTCTGTCGTCGATGACCAATATGGCCGGCTCACATTCGCGTCCGAAATCTCTCGGTCGATTAAGCATCTCGTCGATACACGCGCGCCTAGCGGAACCTACAACGTGACCGGCTCCGGACCGACCATGTCGTGGGCTGACGTGGCGCGGCACGTTTTCGCGATCTCGGGACACGATCCGGACAGGGTAACGGGCGTCAGCACCGATGAGTACTACGCCTCAGCGCCCAGCCCGGTCGCGCCGAGACCACGCAACAGTGTTCTTGACTTAGCTCGTCTGCAGGAGACCGGATTCGTGCCTGGCGACGCTCTCGAAATGCTCGAAATCTATGTGAAGGGTGCCGAAGCCGCGCTTGCGCGGTAGTTCGCCCGGTCCGAGCGCCATCGGGATGGCATCCGGCTTTGCCTATCGGTTTTCACTCTCGCCCCAATTATCACACTCCACCTTGCGCTTTCACGAAGTTTACGGAATCTGCGGATTGGGAAAGCAAGCTGGACTACATTTGCTGTGGGGGCAGAAATCGGGCGGGGGTGTGAGTGTGCCATGAAGCCAGCGCACGTGGGTCTGATACCCGACGGCCTGCGGCGATGGGCGGATGCAAACGGTACCTCGCTGGCCGAGTCGTATCGACGCGGATCCAAGAAGGTCGTCGAGATCCTGCTCGCGCTACAACGCAACGGCGTCCACACGGTGTCGGTGTACAACCTCAGTCGCGCCAACCTGGCCCGGCCCAGCGCCGAGTTGGACGCCGTTTACGCCGCGTCGCTTCACTTCTTCACGAATCTGATTCCCGCCCACTTCGATCTTGACGAGTGCGCCGTCCGCCTGCACGGTGACCGCAGCCTGCTACCCGATGAGTACGTTGCGGCGGCCGCCGAGTTGGAGAGCGCAACCACCGGCAGCGCCTTCCGCATCAACATCCTTGCGCCCTATGACGCCATGGACGAACTTCGCGCGGCGCACGCCCGTGCTCAGGCCGAAGGGTGCGACATCAGCGCCGCCTTCGACATCCCGACCGTCGACCTCGTCATCCGCACCACGGCGGAGCCTCTTCTCAGCGGCTTCTTGCCGCTGCAAAGCCAGTACGCCGAACTCATGTTCCTGTCGACCCCGCTCAACGAGCTGACCGCACACGACATCGACGACCTGATCGCTGCGCACCGCGGCTTCCCGCAGAGGCGGGGGAGGTAGCGCCGCGGTGGCCGCCAAGAATCCCTTGATCATCGGGGCGGGACCCGCCGGGCTCACCGCTGCGCTGGACCTGGTGGGCAGGGGAGTGACGCCCCGAATCTACGAAGGGTCCTCCCACGTCGGGGGGTTGGCACGCACGCCAACCGTCGGCGATTGGCGGGTCGACCCCGGCGGCCACCGCTTCTTCACCAGGCACGAAGAGATCCTCGACCTGTGGAAGTCGTTACTGCCCCACGATCAATGGATTGCGGTGCCCCGAAGCTCGGCGATGTTCGTCGAGAACCATTTGGTCCCTTATCCGCTGCGCGGGCGAGATCTGTTGAAGCAGTTGGGTTTTCGCAGTGGCGTGCGCGGCCTCGGCAGCATCACGCGCTCGCGAATTCGGCGAAGCTGGCGTGTCATCGACAAACCACAGTCGTTCCGCGAGTGGGGGATCGAGGAGTTCGGTCGCCACTGGTACCAGTTGTTCTTCGACGGTTACGTCCGCAAGACCTGGCTGGCCGATCCCGACCACCTCGCCAGCGATTGGGCGAACCAACGGATCAAGCCAATCGATTGGCGCCACGCCCGGGAGCGGGACGCCGACCAGGACGTCTTCCGGTACCCGCGGCTCGGGCCGGGGCAACTCTGGGATGCGGCCGCTGCGTCACTCGAGGCCAGGGGAGTCGCGCCGTCGCTGAACTCGCCCGTCGTCAGCATCTGCGACGAAGGAGACGGCTGGACCATCGAGATGAAAGACGGCAGGACAGCCTCAGGGGACGCGGTGTTCTCCAGCATGCCGCTGCAACTGCTCGTGAACATGCTCGAACCGCGGCCGCCCAAGTATGTGCGGGCGATCGCCTCATCGTTGCGGCACCGCTCCGTCATCACCGTCGCCGTCGCCCTGCGCAAGCAGTACGACATGCCGTTCAACTGGGTGTACACCCCCGGCCCAGAATTCCGCGTCGGCCGGATCCAGAACTACGGCCGCTGGTCGCCCGACCTCGCCCCCGAAGGCTTCACCGGCACGCACCTGGGCCTCGAATACTTCACCCTCCCGCACGACGACCTCTGGATCGCCGGCGACGAGAGTCTGGGCGATATCGTCGAGCAGGACCTGCGCGCGCTGGGTTTCGACGCATCCGACCTCGAGCACGTCATGATCGTCCGGTCCCAGTACGCCTACCCGATCTACGACCCGGGCCGCGAGCGGAACGTCGTCCGGATTCGGGACTACCTCCGCCAAAACCACCCGACCCTGCATCCCATCGGCCGCAACGGCATGCACCGGTACGACAACCAAGATCACGCGATGCTGAGTGCCCTGCGCAGTGTCGCCCGCTACTTCGGTGAGAACGCCGACCCGTGGCTGGTCAACACAGACCTCGGCTACCACGAATCCGGACTTCTCCGAAGCTGACGTGCTGCCTCAGCGAGCCAGCAACCGCCGAAGCCACGAGCGAACGTTATTGCCACCCGCTCGAAATCGCGGGCACTCGCAGGACGAGCAGTCTGTACCGGCCCGATAGTGCTCATGCGCAGAGCGCTCATGACCGCACCTGCATACCCCCGTCTGCACGGACCCCAATTTACGCGCTGCGCGCCGAGTTCCCCAGCAAATGACACTCGGTTTACGTGTGCGAAAATAAGAGGGTTTGCGGCACCGCGAACACGCCGCCGGCAGACTCGATCCCCAGTACAGTGCTGCCGTGGGCTACCCGGAAAATGTGCTGGCCAAAGATGAGCACGTCGTCTTGCACCGCCACCCGCACTGGGGGCGACTTGCCATCCCGGCCTTGATTCTCATCGTGGTGTCGGCAGCGGCTGCCTTCGTCGCGGGCTACGTCAACACGTTGAATTGGGAGCAGAACGCCAAGAACATCATCTTCGCTGTCATCGCGGCGATCTGGCTCGTCCTCGTCGGTTGGCTGTCGGTGTGGAAATTCCTGAACTGGTGGACCACCCACTTCGTCCTGACCGACCGTCGCGTCATGTACCGGCACGGCCTTGTCGCCCGGTCGGGCATCGACATCCCCCTCGCGCGGATCAACAGCGTCGAATTCCGACACGGTCTCGTCGACCGCATCTTTCGCACCGGAACACTCATCATCGAATCGGCGTCTCAGGACCCCTTGGAATTCAAGGACATTCCCCAGGTGGAGCGCGTCCATTCGCTGCTGTACCACGAGGTCTTCGACACCCTGGGAACCGAGGAACGCCCGAGCTGAGTCTGCGGAGCGGGCGCACGTGCCCTAGCGTGCAGTAGATGCGGCGCCGCCAACGCCACCTCGTGTACACGTCGATCGCAGCGCTCGTGCTGCTGCTGTTCGTCAACGGTGCCAGCGGCACAATCCTTTTCGCCCGCGCCGCCGCGGATCCGCTGACGCGTGCCGATGCCATCGTCGTGCTGTCCGGCGAGCACGATGGCCGCGAGGCCTACGGGATTTCCCTTGCCGAGCAGGGTTATGCACCCGCAGTGCTTTTGTCGACACCTCCGGGGCCGAGAGATCGGACGATGCAGGCAGCATGCCAGCCCCATGCTCGGATCCAGGTGTACTGCAGTGTCGCAACTCCGTGGACCACCCGCGGAGAAGCGATCATGACGCGGCAGCTCGCCGAGAAGTACGGGTGGAAGTCCGTCATCGTCGTCAGCTGGCGGTTTCACTTGCCCCGCGCTCGCTATATTTTCGACCAGTGCTTCACCTCACCGGATCGTTCGGTGATCATGCGTGACGTCCCGCGCACGTATCCATTCACGGTAGCTCAGTGGCAATACCAGTTTCTCTATCAGTACGGCGGCTGGGGCAAGGCTGCAATTCAGGGAACCTGCGGTTAGCGCAACTTGACGTACAGCGTGATCCCCGCGCGCACGGCGAGGTAGCCGGCCAACGCGAACGTCACGCCCACCACGCAGTACACCGCCAGCCGCTTGGTGACGGCAAGTGTTGTACGCCAAATCGATTGGCTGTCGAGAAACAGCGGTGGCGCGGTCGCGATCAGCACCATGCTCGCGGCCGAGCCGAGGACCCCGAAGACCAGTGGCGCCGTCAACGCCGGCCAGTACGGGTACGCGCTGCGCACACCCAACAGCCCGCAGACCACCGCCGTGCCGACCAACAGCCGACGCCTCGATGGCCTTCGCAGGATCAGCAGCCCCAACGCGCTTCCCACCGCGCCGCCCACGGCGACAAGCACCCACCGTGCGACGGGGTCACCGAGCCACTGCACGCGCCACCACCAATCCGCACAGCAGCCCGACGATCGCCGCGGCGGGCGTCAGAACCAGGAACGCCAGCGACAACTTCATCGGCTGGCTGATCGTCAGCACCGCCCACGCGCTCAGGCTCGCCGCGCTCCCGCAGACACCCAGGACCACATCGTGCAGCGCGGTCCTAGCCCCGGACGCCAGCACGAACGCAGCGATCAGGAACGCGACGCCGACCGTCACGATCGTCGACACGAGCATCTGCTGGGGGAGCGGCCACGTGATGGCCAGCCCATAACGCAGCAGCGCGCCGACCGTCCCCCCAGCGATGAGAGCCAACGGCCGCAGTTGATTTCGGCGATGTCGACCCGGCACCGCGTCCACGTTATGTCTACTCCGGTTCCGCGGCAGCCCGACACACGCCGCTGGTTGGATAGACCGCAGCACCTCAGGCCCCTACATTGCGGAGATGGGTTCGGCGCAGCGCTGGCTTCGAATGCTCGGCGTCGCGGGCCTACCGGCATTCCTCTACCGACACGACGGTTCCGGCCTCGTTGTCGTCGGGCGCACCACGGACTACCTACGGGTCTTGCAGACCCTCGCGAGCGAGCTCGACGAACCCACCCTGCTTGCCCGGCTGCCACACACCGAGGACACGGTGGTGGAGGTGATGCCGGGCTGGCGCTGCGTCGTTCGTGCCACCGGCGAGGAACGGGTGTTCCTGGCAGTGCTCACGCCGCCACCGGGATTCGACGAACACCACGACGTGTTCTACACGATGGTCGAGAACCTGCCCGATGTTGTGACCCGCCACGATCGCAACTACCGGTACGTCTATGCCAACCCGGCATTCGAGAAGGCCACCGAGAAAACCTCCGAGCAGTACCTCGGCCGAACCCATCGCGAGGTCGGCGTACCCGACCCCGTCGCGGCCGAATTCGAGGCGCGGATGCAGCGTGTCTTCGACACCGGGACGCCATCGGACACCGAATTCAGCTATCCGGGTCCGGGCGGCCGGCGGCATTACGCCTCCCGGGCGGTGCCGGAACGCAACGGGGACGGTCAGATAGACGGCGTGCTCTCGGTCGTCCGGGACATCACCGAGCTCAAACGGCTACAGCAACAGCTGGAGCGGCTGGCCGGTACCGACGCTTTGACGGCGCTGCCGAACCGTCGCAGCTTCTTCGACAGTGTCTCTGCGTCACTCGAGCGTGTGCGCTCCGGCGCGGCTCAGCTCAGCATCCTGTCGCTGGACGTCGACAACATGAAGGTCGTCAACGATCGGCACGGCCACGCCGTGGGGGACAGGGTCCTCGAAGAGGTCGGGCACGCCCTGGCCGCCGAGACCGACGGGCAGCACCTCGCTGCGCGGATCGGCGGCGACGAATTCTGCATCGCCCTCGACGGAGTCGGGTACGACGCAGCCCGTGAGACAGCGCAGCGAATCCTGAAGCGCATCGCCGCCATCGACGTCGACGGCGGACAGACGACCGTGCGCGCAAGCGTCGGCGTCGCCGAAGCTACTTCGCGCGACGTCGACGTCGCGGCGTTGATCGCCCGCGTCGACGCTCTGCTCTACGAAGCGAAAAAGCCCGCAACACGCCAGTGAGATGCCGCCCGCGGGACGTACAGTTCGGAGGATGGGGGCGGGACTCGATTGGCTGGACTTCTTCCGCGCCGCAGCAGCGCCGGCCTTCCTCTGCCGTCATCACGACGGAACCCTCGAATTGACGGCTCACACCGAGCAATTCGCCATCGACATCACCGATGAGCATCGCTCGGCCGCGCTGGCCGAGCTCGCGACGCGGTTGGCAGGCGGGCCCACCGACGACCTCGTCGAGATCCACGCGCCCTCATGGACGTGCGTCGCGCAGCGCATGGATGCCGACGACGAGTACCTGGGATTGATGCGCACACCCACCGATCGGCAGCTCCGCGACGACCTCTTCCATGACATCGTCGAGAACCTCCCCGACGTCGTATCTCGCCACGACCGCAACATCCGGCACCTGTACGTCAATTCGGCAATAGACCGGATCACAACGCCGGTGACAGCAGCGGACTTCGTCGGCAAAGACCATCGCGAAGTCGGTATGCCCGAACATCTCGTCACCCTGTGGCAGAAGGTCATGGGCAGAGTGTTCGAGGCCGGCGAACCCGTCGCCCACGAGTTCGTGTTCCCGGCGCCGGAGGGGCCTCGCTACTTCCTCTTCCGTGCAGTTCCCGAGTTCGCCGGCGACGGATCGGTCAAAGCCGTGCTCAACGCCGCTCGCGACCTCACCGAACTCAAAGCGGTCCAACATGAGCTGGAAATCCTCGCACAAACCGACGCGCTGACGTCTCTGCTCAATCGGCGCAGTCTGCTGGAGCGAATTGACAGTGAACTGACCCGAGTCGGCCGCGGCGACGGCACCCTGGACCTGTTGCTGCTCGACGTCGACGATTTCAAGTCCGTCAACGATCGCTTCGGCCACCCCGCGGGCGACAGGGTGCTGACATCGATTGCCAACGTACTGCGTGAACAGATCCAGGTATCCGACTTCGCCGCGCGACTAGGTGGGGACGAGTTCTGCGTCGGCCTGGTGGACACCGCCGTCGCCGAAGTCGGCGCCATCACCGACCGCATCTACCGAAGCATCAGGCAGGTCGCCGACAGCCGCGGCAGATCTTTCGACATTTCCGTCAGCATCGGGCGGGCGCGTGCCCGCAAGAGCGACGCCGACGCGGTAAGCCTCATCGCCCGGGTCGACGCGCTGATGTACCGGCAGAAGGCGATTCTCCGGCAGCGCCGTCGACCGGATTAAGAGGTCTTCGACACCCTCGGCTCGTCGCCCACACGACGCTGCGCGCGCCGACGGCGCGACAACCGCATCGGGGTGACGTTGTCGCCGTCCTTGTCCTCGATGGGACCGTGCGGGTGCCGCAGCTCGTACTCGTCTTCGAGCGCCTCGGCGATGCCGCCGCCGGTCAGCGTGGACTCCAGCGCCTTCTCCGGATTCCGCGCGAACTCGTCGGGGAAGACGAAGCGCCGGAACGCCCAGAACCGGAACGCCATCTGGAGCAGGTTGCCGATGATGTAGGCCGAGATGAAGTCGGCGACGTTCTCGGCGGCCAGCGACACCATCGGGACACGCAGCATGAACACGTAGCTCGACACCCACAGCGGGGCCATGCTCAACAGCACGCCGACAGCGCTCACACCGAAGAACAGCAGCGCCTCGTGGTGGCGCTCCCGGCCGCCGCGGTCGCGGAAGCTCCACTCCCGATTGAGAATGTAGGACGCGATGACCGCGACGATGCCCGCGATGATCTTCGCCGTCACCGGCTTGGGCTCGAGGATGGTCAGCTTGAGCGTGAAAAAGATCGCCGAATCGATGATGAACGTCGTCGCACCGACGATGGCGAACTTGATGAGCTCATGGTGCCGTTCGGCGTAGGGACGGACCGGGCCCGGAAGGCGGCGGATCGTCGCATCGGCAAAGGACACAAGGAGCGAGTCTACGTAACGCTTGTCCTCCATGCCGCATCCGTCAGTAACCGCAGGTCAACCCTGTGGCGTACGTCATGACACCATGTATGCCGTGTCAAGAGCTTCAGCGTCGCCGCCCGTCGTAGCAATGATCGGAGGCGGACAACTCGCCAGAATGACCGCGCAGGCGGCAATCGCCCTCGGACAGACGCTGCGGGTGCTCGCCGTCACCAGTGACGAATCAGCAGCCCAGGTCACCCCCGACGTCGTCATCGGCTCCCACACAGACCTCGACGCGCTGCGCCGCGTCGCCGAGGGCGCCACCGCCTTCACTTTCGATCACGAGCACGTTCCGACCGAACTGCTCGACGTTCTGGTGGCCGACGGGGTCAACGTCGCGCCGCCGCCGCAGGCCCTCGTGCACGCTCAGGACAAGCTGGTCATGCGGCGCCGGCTGTCCGAACTCGGCGCTCCCGTCCCGCGCTTTTCCGAAGTGAACTCGGTCGACGACGCCGTAGCCTTCGCCGTTGATATCGGCGGACCCGTGGTGATCAAGACCGTCCGCGGCGGGTACGACGGGCGCGGCGTGGTCATGGCCTCCGGGCCCGACGAAGCGCGGGAGGTCGTCGAGCGTTACCTCGCCGACGGGGTGGCGGTGATGATCGAGGAACGTGTCGCGATGCGCCGCGAACTGGCTGCCCTCATCGCGCGCTCCCCGTTCGGGCAGGGCGCGGCGTGGCCGGTGGTCGAGACCGTGCAACGCGACGGCATCTGCGTCACCGTGATCGCCCCCGCACCCGACCTCTCCGATGAACTCGGTTCCGCCGCTTCGGAATTGGCGCTACGAATCGCCTCGGCGCTCGGAGTGGTCGGGGTGCTCGCGGTCGAATTGTTCGAGACAGTCGATGGTGCGCTGGTGGTCAACGAGCTGGCGATGCGGCCGCACAACTCCGGCCACTGGACGATGGACGGGTCGCGCACCAGTCAGTTCGAACAGCACCTGCGCGCGGTCCTCGACTACCCCCTGGGAGACACCTCGGCGCTGGCGCCGACCGTCATGGGCAACGTGCTCGGTGCACCCGAGACGCCGTCGATGTCGATGGACGAGCGCGTCCACCATCTGTTCGCGCGCATGCCCGACGCCAAAGTGCATCTCTACGGCAAGGGGGAGCGAGCGGGACGCAAGATCGGCCACGTCAACATCGTTGGTGGCCCAGCAGAGTCGGTGACGTCCCTGCGGGAGCGCGCCGAGCGGGCGGCACACTGGTTGTCGCACGCACAGTGGACCGACGGATGGGACCCCCACGCATGAGCGCCAGGGTTGGCTTGATCATGGGCAGCGACAGCGACTGGCCGGTGATGTCGGATGCCGCCGAGGCGCTCGCCGAGTTTGAGGTGCCCTTCGAGGTCGGCGTGGTGTCCGCGCATCGCACCCCGGGCCGCATGTTGACGTACGCCCAGGAGGCCGCCGACCGGGGCCTCGAAGTGATCATCGCCGGCGCGGGTGGGGCAGCTCACCTGCCGGGCATGGTTGCCTCGGCGACGCCGCTGCCGGTCATCGGCGTGCCGGTGCCGCTGGCGCGACTGGACGGCATGGATTCGCTGCTGTCGATCGTCCAGATGCCGGCTGGTGTGCCCGTGGCGACGGTGTCGATCGGCGGAGCCCGCAACGCGGGTCTGCTCGCCGTCCGGATACTCGGGGCATCGGATACCGCGCTGCGCGAGCGGATGACGGCGTTCCAGGCCTCGCTGGAGCAGATGGTGCTGCAGAAAGATGAGGCTCTGCGCCAGCGGCTGATGGGAAACTAGGCGTTCAGCTGCGATTCTGGCGTATTCAAAGACGTCAATAAAACTGGTCTCCACCAGTGTTTTTCGACGTCTGTGTGTGTATCTGGCGAATGTTGGGTACCGTTCCCTTGTGTCCATCTCGTTGCCTGGGTTCGATTCCTGGCTCACCGAGCGCCTCGAGGAGTGCGCCGGCGATTCTGGTGAACACGTCGAGACCTACGTGGCCCGGGCCGTCGCCGCGCAGATGATCACCGACTGCGAGCGCACCGACGGTGCCTCGGCGAACAAACTGAAGGCACGGCTGTCGCAATCCGGGTTATCGGGGGAAACCGTCAGCGACGGCATCGGCTCGGTACTCGCCGATCCCCGCCGTCTGCAGGCACTGAACGCCACCGGGCTGATGGACGCGCCGGCGGACTTTCCCGGATCACCACCACTGCTGCTGATGCGCTGGCGGTTCCCGCGGCAGCGCTCGTTCTCGTCGGTGCCGATCGCCAGGTCGCCAAGAGCGCCTGCGGAATCGACCCGGAACAGCTTGGGAATCTTGCCGAGTCCTTCGACAAGTACGTCGTCGTGAATGGTTCGCTGGTCCGCGTCGACGACGCGCGCGGCCACCCGCTGTTCAAGAAATACTCGGTCGTCGGTGCCGGCCGCGTTGTCTCCTACCTCGGTGTGCCGCTGGCTGACAGCGCGGGAAACACCGTCGGCGCACTGAGCGTTTTCGACCACGTTCCCCGTCAGTGGCGGCCCGGCCACATTCAAATTCTCGACGATCTCGCCGGTGTTGCCACGGCCCGAATGTTCGGTGCCTGACGGTTTCAGCAAGCCGGAGACGCCGCTACGCTGGCTTTCATGACTGGGATCGATCCTGAAGCGGCCATCGTCCGTCGTCTCGTGGTGAAGCTGCTTCTCGAGCTCATCGACGACTCTCAACAGGGCACTCCGGCGCTCCAAGAAATCCGCGAGCAAGGTCCTGAGACAGCAATCTCGGTACTGTCGGACGTGGCCGAGCTCGCCGTCACCAACTTGGTGCAGCTGCACGGAGCCGAAGAAGCGCGCCTGCTGCTCAATCGATTGATCATTGCGGACTTGGAGGAAGAGGCATACTCCGCCGGCCAGTGACCTGTGGATAGGTACGCGACTCCCGGGTTGAGGCCGCGGTGAGGGCGGTCCCTGTGGATAGGCCAAGCGGACCACAGCGAGAAAATGCCACGCTCCGACCGTGGCGGTGTTCATCGGCAGCGAGGCGATGGCTCGGGGCGAGCTGACCCGCCACGACTTACGCACACATCACCGCAGACTGTTGCCCGACGTCTACGCGCTCAAGCATCAGAAGCTCACACTGACCGACAAGGCGACGGCGGCGTACCTGTGGTCGCATCGGCAGGCAGTGGTAGCGGGGCTGGCAGCCTCGGCGCTGCACGGCGCGAGGTGGGTAGGTCTGCAGGCGCCCGTCGAACTGGTATGGCCGAACCACCGTGCGCCGACGGGTGTCATCACTCGCAACGACACGCTGCTCAACGACGAGATCACCCGGCGCAGCGGACTCGACGTCACGACTGTGGAGCGAACCGCGTTCGACCTTGCCCGCCGCGGAACCATCGGGGAGGCCGTGGCCCGACTCGACGCTTTGCAGCAGGCGACGCGGTTCGAGGCCGAGAGCGTCCTCGCTCTCGCCGAGCGGCACCCCCGCAACCGCGGCCTCAAGCGAATGCCCTTAGTGCTCGATCTAATGGACATCGGCGCGCAATCTCCGCAAGAGACCTGGCTGCGAATGCTGTTGATAGAGCAGGGATTTCCGCGGCCCGAGACGCAGATCCCGGTGTTGCGGGCCGACCGCTACTCGTACTATTACCTAGACATGGGCTGGGAGGATCTCGGCGTCGCGGTGGAGTACGACGGCGAGCATCACCGCAAGGATCCGGAAACCTACCGCAACGACATCATCCGGATGGAGTACGTCCAGCGCGTCGGCTGGATCGTGGTCCGGGTCGTGGCGAAGACGCCCAAGCGCGTCATCTTGGCTAGAGTCCGGGCGGCCCTGCAGGAGGCATCTCGGTTGAAGGTGCGGGCAGCGAGTTGAGGCTGCGGTGAGGGCGGGAAAGTTCGAGTAGGGCGCGCCGCTGGCGCAGTCTCAAGCGCCGGTATCAGGAGGCCATCAAGGGCACGAGCTGCAGTTGGCGGGGAGCGGCCTCAAGATGAGCGTGCGCTACGTCGTGGATCGCCGCGTCGACCTCCGCGGAGGCGCGGGACCAGCGTCGACGCCCGTCCCATCCACAGTCGCACCGCGCAACATGGCGAAAGGCGTCACTGTCGACGTAGGTCTGCATACCGTGAAAATTAGGCGGGAAGACTGAGAAAAAACCGTCGCCACGACTGAGCCCAAGCTGAGAAGACGGTCACGAATTCGTATAGTGACGCAGCCGCGGTAAAGTTACTGGCGAGTAGCAAGGAGATGAAGATGGCTAGTTGGGGCGGAAACCCGTCGTTCGATCTCTTCCAGTTGCCGGAGGAGCACGAAGAACTGCGGTCGGCGATACGAGCGCTGTGTGAAAAAGAGATCGCCCCGCACGCCGCCGACGTCGACGAGAACGCGCGCTTCCCTCAGGAAGCCCTGGACGCGCTGGTGGCCAACGGCTTCAACGCCGTGCATGTCCCCGAGGAGTACGACGGCCAGGGCGCCGACTCGGTCGCGGCGTGCATCGTCATAGAAGAAGTCGCCCGCGTGGACGCGTCGGCATCGCTGATCCCGGCCGTCAACAAGCTGGGCACCATGGGCCTGATCCTTCGTGGCTCCGACGAACTCAAGCAGAAGGTGCTGCCGTCGCTGGCCTCCGGCGAGGCGATGGCCTCCTACGCTCTGTCCGAGCGTGAGGCGGGCAGCGACGCCGCGGCGATGCGCACCCGCGCCAAGGCCGACGGCGACGACTGGATCCTCAACGGTGCCAAATGCTGGATCACCAACGGCGGCAAGTCTTCCTGGTACACGGTCATGGCTGTCACCGATCCGGACAAGGGTGCCAACGGCATCTCGGCGTTCATGGTTCATCTCGACGACGAGGGCTTCAGCATCGGCCCCAAGGAGCGCAAGCTCGGCATCAAGGGCTCACCGACCACCGAGCTGTACTTCGAGAACTGCCGCATCCCGGGCGACCGGATCATCGGCGACCCGGGCACCGGCTTCAAGACCGCACTCGCCACCCTCGACCACACTCGCCCGACCATCGGGGCGCAGGCCGTCGGCATCGCGCAGGGCGCGCTGGACGCG
Source organism: Mycobacterium sp. 236(2023) (assembly GCF_029623955.1). Taxonomy (GTDB): domain Bacteria; phylum Actinomycetota; class Actinomycetes; order Mycobacteriales; family Mycobacteriaceae; genus Mycobacterium. The sequence continues at coordinate 828,219 of NZ_JARSBP010000002.1, forward strand.
GCGATCGAATACACCAAGGACCGCAAGCAGTTCGGCAAGTCGATCAGCGACTTCCAGGCCGTGCAGTTCATGCTGGCCGACATGGCGATGAAGGTCGAAGCTGCCCGCTTGATGGTCTACTCGGCAGCGGCGCGGGCCGAGCGCGGCGAAGGCAACCTCGGTTTCATCTCGGCAGCATCGAAGTGCCTGGCCTCCGACGTGGCGATGGAAGTGACCACCGACGCGGTCCAGCTTTTCGGCGGCGCCGGCTACACCGTGGACTTCCCCGTCGAGCGAATGATGCGCGATGCCAAGATCACTCAGATCTACGAGGGCACCAACCAGATTCAGCGTGTCGTGATGAGCCGCGCCCTGCTGAAGTGAGCTAGCCGCGAAACCAGGAGCGCCTCTGGCGCGCAGGGGCCACTCGCAAGTATTCGGCGCCCTGCGCGACCAGGTGGACCGCGGGTTCATTAAGAACGGGGCCGGCCTACGTCCGCACGAACGGGCTGATCTGCTTGCCCGTCTCCATGTCGAGGACTACCACCTCTGTCCAGGATGAGCCGTTATCGACGTCGTAGCCATACGTCGTCAGAGTGGCGCGCCGGCCTTGAGCATCGAGCAGTTCGTAGCCGTTGATTGCCGGGAGATGAACGGTCTTGCCGATCAGCTTGCCTGTGGCGATATCGACCACGCTGACCGATCTTCTCGGCTGCCCTTGCGACAAACCGTACGTGACGACGAGCGCACGCCGACCGTCGGGCGTCAGCTTCGCAGGCCACAGTGACCCGTATCCCGTCGCGAAGATCAGGCGGCTGAGCTCTTGCCCAGTGGCGGCGTCAACTACCACAAGGGGCGATTCGGTCAAGCCAGACGTCGACATCACGATGCGACTTCCGTCGCTGGTGAATTCAGCGCTATTCGTCGACTGATGCCCGTCCATCCTCACGGGCGCGCCGACGATGGCGCCGGTTCGCGTATCGAGGACCTCGAGGACGTACTCGTTGGAATTCATGGTGAGGCGGGTGATCGCGGCGCGCGAACCGTCCGCATTGACGACCACTCGGGACATCGGCTGGTAGGAGGAGGTGAGTGCTGAGACGCCGACCTGGCGGCCAGTGAGGCCGTCGATGACTACGGCGTACCTTGCCCCAGAAGCTGATTGAGAGACCGCGACGATGTTGTTGCCGGCACGCGCGACGTTCTGATCCAACCAGCCGGATATCACCGTCGTCGAGCCCACCTGAGTTCCGGTAACGGAATTCACGATCGCCACGTGGAACTCACCGTCGTAATCGCTGGCAATTACCCAGTTTTCGCCGATCGTCATCACCTCGTAATGGCCGGTTCCCGGTACCGCAATTTCGGTACCGATCGAACCGCCCGAGGTGAGATTGATAACTGAAATATATTGAGGGACATACTGTTCGGGGCTGTATGTGCGCCGGATCAGCAAGGCTCGCGTGCCGTCGGCGCTGATGGCGGTGTGCCACGGCTGACCAGTGAATGAACTAGTGCTTCCTACGCGTGCGCCAGTGGCCAGATCGACGACGTCAAGTCGCGTCGTGAGGACACCGTCGGTTCCTTCACCACTGGTCGTGATCACCGCTCGGTTCGCCGTGACCGTTACCTCAACGCCTGGGTTATGAAGCGAGCCCCCGACACTGAGCACTCCGCCGATTTGGCTGCCCGTGTCCACATCCATCGTGAAGACCAGAAGCCCCTGAACCGAATCGCGGTACGCCGCAAGCAGCCGGGTGCCGTCAGTGCTCGCTTCGAGAATTGCTTGCCCTGGGAGTTGCACGGCGGTACCGACCTTGCCTCCCCCAAAGGTATCGACGAGATGCATTTCGAACACCGTTTTGCCGTTGACGACGCGAGACGTCTGAAACACCGCGCGATGAAGTGCGACGTCGTAGTCCGAGGTAACAACCCGGCCCCGCAACTCCGTACGGGTACCGATCAATTTCGCTTGATACGTATCGAAAAGGACGACGTCAGTTGTCAAGTCGTCCTTCTCCACCGCGGCAACCAGAATGGAATCGCCATTGACGAGCTCGTGGCTCACTATCGATCCCGAGAGCGTCACGGTCTGTCCGATCTGGTTTCCCGTCCACCTGTCGATAACCGCGATCTGGCCCCGTTCACGGTCGTCGATCGACGTGACGAGGATGTGAGTGCCGTCGGCCAAGAACTTCGCGCCCGCAATACCGGTGATGTGTGTGGTGCGTCCGAACTGCGTTCCCGTCGCGGCATCGATCAACGCGACGCGGGTGGTGTTGTCCAGCATGTCGTAGGTCGTCATCAGCGTGACGCTGCCGTCGCGATTGAACGTGCCCGTTGACAAAGGCGCCTGCATGAGTGGCGCCCCTCTCATCGTCACGCCCTGCCAACTCTTCGGCGGGCTGTATGAGCCGCTCCCACTGGAGATACCTACGTCGTTGAAAGCTTTTTTGACAGCGGCCAGTTGATCGGAATTGAAGCCGAACATCTTGGCCGAGAACACCACTGCGTCACGGGCATCCGCGAAGGTGGGGTTCGGGGCAAGCGTGTAGATGGCGTGACCGAAAACCTGCGTCCACTGCTCACGCGAAATGGCGGCAGTGCGCTTGTCTGAGTTCATCTTGGCAACGGCGAAGCCGAAAATCGTGCTGTCGGGGTATTCGTTGTACGTGCTCAGATCCGACGGCTCCACGAAGTCCCTGAAGTGTTCGCGGTCGCCCTTGATAGAAGGATCCGACAGAATCCGGATCGAGCACGTGACCTTCGAGTTGCCGCAGCCGACCTTGTCGTCACCGATCAAGAACTCCAACCCGATGGTCGTCTTCGCTTCGAACAGACTGCCGAGGATGTCGCCGAATGCCTCCTCGAGCGCCTCCGCCTGCGCAGTATTGCCCAAACCGCTTCCGTTGCCTCGCCCAAATCCAGGCCGGTAATCGAGTAGTCCATGGGTGTATTCGTGCGCGACGACATCGCGCGCCGACTCCCACGAGTCACCGAACACGAGGGCCATCGAGCCAGAAGTGCCGGTGATGTAGTACGCCGATTCGTCAAGCGTGGGAACGACAGTGACGAACACGTGGCCGCGGGGTGTGAACCCGAGTTGGTCGCGGTAGTAGTCGTACACCTCCGCGACATTGGCCAGGGCCGACACCGCCCGCTTATCCGGATTCGCCGGGTTGTAGCCAGCTTTGGTGCCCGGCAGAAACTTCGGGTTGGACGGACCACGGTAGACCGAAATGCCCCGCGAGCGATCGTGGAACCATCGATCGGTCCCGTCACTGGAGTATGTCGAGACCACGATGCTGCGGATGACGTCGTGCAGGTCTTCGGCCTGGACAGTCTGCGAGGCGATCAATCCATCGAAGGCCGACTGCTGTCCGACGATCTCGCCCGCCGCGGTGCCCGTCGCCTGGACGTAGAACGTGTGTAGAGCGAAGGAGGCCGCCGGGATGTCTTCACCGGTGTCCGAACTCGGGGGAGAGTACGCGATGACGCGCCACGTCAGCACGCCTGACGCCGATGGGCTCGCGTAGTAGACCACCTGTTCACTCTGAAGGGGCGCCGTCGCCAGGTAAGAGTCGAGTTCGGCGTCGCTGAGATACTCGGACAATTGCCCGCGCAGTGCGGCTTTCGCGACAGCCTCCGCCGCGCCCGCCGTCTCGAAACCGTCAGCCGGATCCAGGTCGACGTCGTCGTCGGTGCGAGAAAGCCCGCTGAACACGCCCTGTACCGCACCGTTCGCGTCGGTGATCAGCACCGCGCCGGAACTGCGGCCCACCAACGGAATTCCGCCGGTCGTGAGGTTCAGGTAGTAGTAGACCGGCGCGGCCTGGCCGTCGGTAGCCTCCGGGCTGTAGGACGTGAAATCGTCCGCACCGACGAAACCTGGGCTGTAGCCCAGCAATCCGGCTATGCGGTTGAATACCTCGGCGGCGTCCTCGGCATTGCGGACGGGCATGGTGGTGAAGTTGCCGTCGATACTGCGGACGGTGCCGTCGACGTTCTGGACGACCTCCACCTGTCCTTCGCGAGACAGGGCAACCAGGTCATCGGGATCGATCACCCGGTCGTCGTCGGCGACGGCGGCCACGATCGGCGCGGTAATGGTCACCACGACGGGCTCGATGCCGCCGGTGACGACGATCGTGAACGTGACGCTGGCCGCCGACGGGTTGCCCTGCGCGAGGTGCCGGGCACCCGGGGTCGGGGTGAACCGCCACCCGCCCGTCTCGGCGTCGACGACGATCAGACCGGTCTGCGTGCCGGGGCCGGACCCCAACGCATACCGGAAACCACCCGGATCCAAGACGTCGGTACCGCCGGCCACCACCCCGGTGATCGGGTTGACGATGCGGTCGGTGCCGAGCTCTGCCGGTGCGACGAACGAGATTTCGGTCAACCCGCCGGTCAAGTCCGTGGCGAGGACGCCGGTGGCCGTGACGGCGACACCCGCCGACACCCCACCCAGCGTGACGGTCCGCACGGCGCCTCCGGGGGCGACGACGTGGAGCTTGCCGGTGACGTCGGTTAGGTACAGCGTGCCGCGCCCGTCGGCGGCGACGGTATACAGCTGACCGAACCCGGGCCGAATCGTGTTCTCGACCTCACCGTTGCCGTCGATGACGACCACCGAATCGCCCACGGTGACGTAGGTCCGGCCATCGGCGCCTGCAGCGACACCAAAGGCGGCGCCGGGCAACGCGATGGTGTCGATGACGGTGCCGTCTCCGTCCAGCACCGTCAGCGTCGGGCGGGAGACGCTGCTGACAACGATGTGGCCGGACGCGTCGATGGCCACTCCAGCGGCGCCGGCCACCGTCGCGATCTGCTGCTTCGGCGTCACACCCGTCGGGTCGACCACGGTGACTGCGCCGGTTCCCGGGTCCGCCAGCACAAGGCGTCCCGAATCATCCAGTGCGAGACCGAAAATAGTTCCGCCCACCTGGATGGACGGCGCGGTCGAGCCGTCCGGGCGGATGACGCGAATGGTCCCGTCGCCGGAGCTGGCGATGTAGACATGGCCGTCACCGGACACTGCAACGCCGGTCGGCTGGGCTGCCACGCCAGGCGTGGCATCGGCCTGCAGATCGAACCCGGGCGTGACGGGTGCACTGATGTCGACGGTGATGCTGGCGCTGCCGTCCGAGACGACGATCGACAGAGCTTGGGTGCTGTGTTCGCCGCTCCAGGACGCCAACCGTGCCCGCGGTGACGGACGGAACACCCACTGTCCCGTCGCCGCGTTCACCGCCACGCTGCCGTCCGCCGAATTGAGACCCCCGCCAAGGCGATAGGTCAGCTCGTCGTCGTCGGCGTCCGATACGAACAGATGGCCCCGCACGATTCCGGTGGCCCCGTCGACCGTGTAGACGTAGGCCGGGCTGCCGGCCACCGGCGGACTGTTGGGGTCTACGACCTCTTCCTTGGGAACGACGGTCACCGTCACCGTCACGAACCCGGACTGGCCGCCGGGGTCGGTGGCCGTGACGATGAAGCTGTCGGTGACCAGTGCGCTCCCGACGACAGGGCGTTTGTTGTCGTCCGGCAGGTAGGTGAACCCACCGGCGGCAGTCACCGTTACCGAACCACGCGTAGGCGCACCGGTGACCGCGTAGCTGAGAACATCACCGTTGTCGTCGCTGAATCCGAGTGTCCCAGTCACTGAACCGGTTTCGTCATCCACGGAGTCGATGCGGGGCGGCCCGGCGGTCGGGGCGAAATTCACCTTGGCGATGCTCACCGTGATGGTCTGGCGGATCGTGCTGCCGTCGTCAAGCCGGACCGCACCGAAGGTGACTATCCGGACGATCGCACTCCACAAGCCGCGGAAGCCGTGCAGGTGCTCGCTGGCGTTGGTCTCCGCGATGGACACGGTGAACGTGTCGGTGCCGCCGGTGAGGGCATGCGATTTTGACGGCGTGTAGGTATATGTACCATCCGGGTTGACGGTGACGGTGCCCTTCTGTGGGCCCGCTACTAATGTGACGACCAACGGATCGCCGTCGGGATCTTCGGCGCCCGCGGATCCGGTGACTGCGCCCAGCGCCGACTGCCCTGCGTACTGTTCTGGTGCGGCAGTAGGGCTTTCGTTAAAGAAGGCGACCTGCAGGCGGCGCAGGATTGCCGCCAGGAGATCGTCGGGTGGGACTGGTGCCGCCGGACTTGGCGCGGGCGGGGAGTCCGCGCCCGCAATCGACACGACGGTAGAGATCACGACCGCCTGCCGATCGACATCCTTGGAGACTGGCGAAGGCGTTCCGTCATCGGCGGTGACAGTGGCACCGTCGCGGGGAATTGACTGCTCGATCGCTAGCGGCAGATCCACGACTACCTCGTCGTCGGCGCCCGCCGTGTCGTCCTCGCTGCTGTCAGGTATGGACGAGCGCTCGCCGGAGTCCTCAGCGTCGGCAAAGTCGGCTATCTGGAGGTCGTTGTCATCGTTATCGGTTTCGCTGACAGGCTCGGTGTCGGGCGCCTCGTCGGCGTCGTCTTTTCCGTTTCCTGTCTCCGTCCCAGTGTCGGTGTCCGAACCCGTGGATGTGCTGCGGGGTGCGGCGGAGGATTTCCCCCGATCCGCTGCCGCGGATGCGGGCGACGAGTCCCCGGAGGCGTCGTCGGCATAGGCGATGCCGGACCCCGTCAATGCCGCGGCACCGATACCGATTGCCAACGCCCCGGTACCCAGCCAGCGGTAGGGCTGGATCTTGTTGTGCTTGCGACGTCTGTGTGCACCCACGATGCCCCCCGGCCTATGGTCGCGTCAGCGTGCGACAACGACAGCGAACGTAATTGGCGCTGCAGTAGAAGTGTTTACCACATCAACGAACGCGGTGGATGCCCACTTGAGCGAGCCGAACGAAGTCATACGAACGGACGACATGGGAGCGCGTATGGCCGAGCCAGCAAAGAGCGAGCCAAATCCTGCGACAACGTCAGCCGTGCGTCAGCCGCTCTGGCGTCACGCCGCAACGCGCCCTCGCCGCGAAGTATCATTCCGGGCTGTGATCGCGTGGCGCACCACAGCCGTTGCTTAACTCTCGCGGAATTGGCGCCGTTCTCGCGGCCGGTCGGTGGCTAAAGTTGGCGCATGGCGTCCGACGATCTCGAACCCAGGGTTCAGGCCCTCGAGGAGCAGGTACAAGACCTGACCGCACGGGTGCGGGCGACGGAGCATGATGCGGCAGCGGCCCGTGTTCTCGCAGGTGGGGCAGATCGCGACGTCGGTGAGATCCGCGGTGAGCTCAGGAATTTCGGCAAAGCGACGACCGCGGGTTTCAACGCGATGCGGCAAGATCTCGTCGACCTTCGCGACCACGTCGACCGCGGATTCACCGAGATGCGGGGCAAGCTCGACGCCGCCGTTGCGGGGCGACAGCCCGCGCGCTAAGCTTCCGCCGGCCGCAGGTGGGTGATATCCCCGGCAGACACCGTCATCGTCATGCCCGACTCGTCGATCTGCAGCCGCCCGGAATCGTCGATACCCGTTGCAACACCGATGATTTGGGAGTCGCCCGGCAGCAGCGCGCGGACGCGCGTGCCGATCGTCGTACTGACCTCGCGGTACTCGGCAGCCAGCTGCGAGTCGTCGCCGGCGGCGGCGCGCCATCGACCCACAAGCCGGCCCAGTTCCTGCAGGAGCTTGCCGGCCAGCTCGGTTCGGTCGGCGTCGTGGCCGAGCATCGCCAGCGACACCGCGTTCGGATCCGGCAGCTCGTCGGCGGTGAAGCTGACATTGAGTCCGAGCCCGACAACGATCACCGGCCCGGAGACCTCGGCGAGGATCCCGGCCAATTTGCCGTTGCCGACGAGGACATCGTTGGGCCACTTCACGCCCGCGTCGACCCCGTAGTCGTCGCGCATCGTTCGGGCCACCGCCAGGCCGGTGAGCAGGGGCAGCCACCCCCAGCCGGCCGGCGGAATCCCGGTGGTATCCACCGCGACGGACATCGAGATCTGAGAGCGGGGTGGCGCTGACCACTGCCGGCCATGACGACCGCGGCCTGCCGTCTGGAATTCGGCGAGAAGCACAGTGCCGGCGATGTCCTCGCCGGCCGTCGCACGAGCAATCAGGTCGGCGTTCGTCGAACCGGTTTCGTCGACCACATCGACGCGGCGCCACTCTGTCTCAGAGATGGCGGTGGTTAGTTCGTCAACACGCAACGGTTGAGAGGAAGGCACGTCGTCGAGCGTAGCGATGCGTATTGCGCACTCCGCAATGGTTCGTTCGTCGGCCAGGCGAATAAGGGGCCGTCAGGCAGCCGGCGGCGACGCCGCGTCGAACGAGTGGTCTGAATGGATGGCTTCATGGGGCGACGAGGGATTCGGCGCGGCCGCACGATTCATCGCGCCGAATCCGAGGACGAACGCGGCAAGCCCGCCAAGTGCCCAGACGCCGGCAACCCCCCATTCCCACGATGGGTCCGACGCCACGGCCAGCCAATACGCCAACGTGACGACGACGGAGTAGCCGCAGAGGAGGTAGGACCTGCCTTCATCGCTTGCCTGCCAACCGGGGTGACGGCGGTTCCGCACGTGCCACGCCACAAGGGCAGCGACGGTTGCCGCGACATACAAGGTGGACTCCATTGACCGCCCCTTACTACAAGGGCCCCGGTTCTTGAGGCGCTCTTTGCCAGAACTGGATGTTCCCGACGCAAGCATACTTGCGAGCAGTAAAGACGATCAGCCTGGTTGAGGTAAACGATAAGGTCAATGTTGCATTTACGTCAACAATTCGTAATCTGCGTGTTGCCTGAACAATGTGTTGCGACATTCGCTAGAGCGTCAGGCCATGTCACATTTTTGACCAGCGAGACCCGTGGGACTTCTGTGACCCAGGAAGGGATGTCGGGCTTCAGGTAGTTGCTAAAACGACATCCGCGTCAATTTTTCCGTCTCGCGTCGGCGCTCCACCAACGTGGGATCCGGATTTGCCACTTGGACCAGCGACGCGCCGACGACATAGAGCGCGAGCAGTCGCTCAACGATGTCGTCGGCGGACTCCCACGATCCCGTCGACAGCACCCGGTCGGTTCCGGTGATGCCCTGCGCCGCCGCCGACTCTCGCGCCGCCTCGAGGACGTCATCTGCCGACCGGCCACTCAGAGCCGGACCCGGCGCCCGCTCGGGGACGATCTGATCGCCGTGCACCCGCACCGCCGTCGCGTAGTCCGTCAGCCCCACCGCGAGATCGGGGACCGGCTTGCCGAACGGATCGAGCGACAACACCGCGATCTCGCCCATACCGACCGCCGCCTCGGCCTCGTCGAGCCGGTCTGCTGTGCACAATGCGATATCGGCCTCGCCCTCGAGTACCACCTCGGCGCCGATCCACCAGATCCCGAACAACACCGCCGCCGTCTGCCAGTGCGCGGGCAGCAACACCGCGACCCGACTGCCCGGCGTCGCACCCAACTCGTCCCGCAACAGATTGCCGGTCTTAGCGGCCCAGTTGGCCAGCGTCGCCGTCGACAACTCGATGCGCTCGCCGGTGGCGTCGTCGTAATAGGTGATCCGCGGCCCCGCCGGGTTGGCGGCCATCAACGGATCCAGGATTACGGAGCTGACGTTCGTCACGTCAGTTGACGCACTGCGGATCGGTCGAGCCGGCCGTGATGATCGGCGACGGCGGCGGCACCATCTCGCCATCGCCCGACACCACGCTGGATGCACTCGGGTCCGCGCCCATCAGCGTCACATCCGAACCGTCCAGTCCCGCGCCGGGACCGGTGTAATCGGCCGACAGCACCACCCGCACCGAACCCTCGGGAATCGAGGAGTCCTCGACGACCGGAAGGCCGCCCAACTCCAGAGCGACGGCCTGGGCGCCCATATCGTCGGACTTCGCGGCCTGCACCTGGCTGTTGTCCACCTTGGTGCCCTCGTTGTTGCCGACGTTGCCCTGCGTAAAGCCCTTGCCCGTCAACACATGTGCGACCGCCGCAGCCAGACCGTTGATGTCACTGTCGTTGACCACCTCGACAGTGGTCTTGTCGTTGCTGTACGTCAGCTCCTCGGTCTTACCCTCGTCCTGATCGTGCAGCAGGCTGGTCACCCAGTCTTTGACCTCCGTCGGATCGACCCGCACCACGCTCTGCATGCCGTCGTCGCTCCAGCCCGCCTCCTCGAGGATCGGGATGGTCGCGAACGCCACGTTGCCTGCCGCCAGCTTCTGCAGCTGCTCGACGAAATCCATGATGTCCCAGCCCTCGGACAGGACGACCGAACGCTGCACTGCCGCTTCGAGATTGCCCAATGTGGTGGGACTCGTCAGAGTCTTGCTGGAGATCACGTCGTGCGCCATCGACGCCATCACCGCCTGCTGGCGCGTCACCCGGTCGAGGTCGCCGCGCGGCAGGTCGTGCCGCTGACGCACGAAGCTCAGCGCCTGCGCGCCGTTGAGCTTCTGCCAGCCGGCCGGGAAATCAGCGCCCGAAAGTGGTTCGTACACAGCATTGTTGAGGCAGACGTTGACGCCGCCCAGCGCGTCGGTGATCAGAGCGAACCCGAGCAGACCGATCTCGGCGTAGTGATCGACCGTGACGTCGGTCAGGTTGGCAACGGTCTTGATCAACTCCTCGCGGCCCGCGTCCTGAGCCTCGGGCTCCGCGACCACCGGATCCACGCCCTGCTCCTCGACAAGCTCTTTGAGCTTCTCCAGATGCACCGACCCGTACACGCCGTTGATCTTCATCTTCCCGATGCCCGGCGCCTCGACATAGGAGTCGCGGGGGATCGAGATGGCCGTCGCCGACTTTCCGTTGTTCGGGATGCGGATCAAAATGATCGTGTCCGTGTTGGTGGAGACCTCGTCGCCGGCGCGCAGCATCGCGCGCTCCTCGTCGGTCAACGGATTGCCGTGCGCATCGGTGCGGCTGTCAGCGCCCACCAGCAGAATGTCGATCGCGCCGTCTTCGCCACCCTCGCCCAGTGCGATCGGATTGATGTGGTTGATGCCTGATTCGAACGAGCGGATCTTGCCCCACGCCACGCCGGTTCCGATGACGACGGCAACAGCCATGGCCACAGAAATGGCGCGAATCATGTGAGCGGCAGGCATTTGCCCAGGCTACTTGCGACCAGCCCGCATTCCGAGGAGCTGCGGTCGGCGTGCCAAACTCGTGACGTGACCGGCCGAATCGTGATTTCAGGAGGAGGCGGCCTGGTTGGCCGCGTGTTGGCAGGTCAGGCGCGCGCCGACGGGCGCGACGTGGTGGCGCTCACATCGTCGGAGTGGGACGTCACGGATCCGACGGCTGCAGAACGTCACATCGCCGACGGCGATGTCGTCGTCAACTGCGCCGCGTTCACCAAGGTCGACGCCGCCGAATCCGAGCCCGACCGCGCCCACGCCGTCAACGCTGGCGGTGCCGAGAACGTCGCGCAGGCCTGCGCCCGAGCCGGCGCAACGTTCATCCATATCTCCACCGACTATGTGTTCTCCGGCTCGCTGCAGCGCCCCTACGACATCGACGACCCGACCGGGCCGTTGTCGGTCTACGGGCGCACCAAGCTCGCCGGCGAAATGTTGGTGCTGGCCGCGATGCCCGACGCGCACATCGTCCGCACCTCATGGATCTACGAGGGGGCCGACGGTTCCGACTTCGCCGCCGTCATGCGCCGCGCGGCCCGGGGCGACGGCACCGTCGATGTCGTCGCCGACCAGATCGGCTCGCCGACATACGTCGTCGATCTGTGCCGCGCGCTGCTGCAGATCGCCGACGGCGCGATTCGCGAACCCGTCCTGCACGCCGCCAACGCCGGTTCGGCGAGCCGGTTCGAGCAGGCGCAAGCCGTGTTCGCCGCCCTGGGCGAGGACGTTTCGCGCGTTCGGCCGGTCGGTTCCGACGAGCATCCGCGCCCCGCGCCGCGCCCCGCCTATTCCGCGCTGTCGTCGGCCAAATCGGAGGCCGCGGGTCTGACACCGTTGCGGCCGTGGCGCGAAGCGTTGGCTGAGGCGCTCGCCACAGCAAGCCGGTAGTTAGTCTCTACGCCGTGCTGTTTGTCGTGACGGTGACGTACTCGCCGGGTCCGCACCTGGACCGGTTCCTCGCGACGCTGGCGCACGCGACCGAGCGGCCGGTCACCGTCATCATCTCCGACAACGGGTCCACCGACGGCGCCCCCGAAGAGGCCGTCGAGCAGTACTCGAACGCCACGCTCTACCGCACCGGCGGCAACCTCGGCTACGGCACCGCGGTCAATCGCGCGGTCGCCGAACACAACGTGGCGGCGTCCGACTACTTCATCGTGGCCAACCCCGACGTCCAATGGGGCCCGCGCAGCATCGACCTTCTCTTGGAGGCCGCCGAGCGCTGGCCCGGCGCCGGCGCGCTCGGACCGCTGATCCGCGACCCCGACGGCACCGTCTACCCGTCGGCGCGGCACCTGCCCTCGATCATGCGCGGCGGCATGCACGCGGTCGTCGGCCCGATATGGAAGTCGAATCCGTGGACGGCGGCCTACCGCCAGGAGCGCACCGACCCCAGCGAACGCGCCGTCGGCTGGCTGTCCGGCTCGTGCCTGTTGCTGCGCGGCGCCGCATTCTCCGAGATCTCCGGTTTCGACGAGCGCTACTTCATGTACATGGAAGACGTCGACCTCGGAGATCGCCTCGGCCGCGCAGGCTGGCAGAACGTCTACGTGCCCGAGGCGGAGGTTTTGCACGTCAAGGGACACTCGACCGGTCGCGATCCGGCAAGCAACCTGGCCGCACACCACGTCAGCACTTACACTTTTCTCGCCGACCGGTACCCGAAATGGTGGCAAGCGCCACTACGCTGGGCATTCCGCGGGGCATTGGGGGCGAGGGCCACTCTGGTTGTGCGGAATTCGCGAAGGAAGCGAGCGAAAGGGCGGGGCTAGTGGTCAATCCAGCCGAAGTCGATGCTGTCGTTCTCGTCGGTGGGATGGGCACACGCCTTCGCCCGCTGACGCTGTCCGCACCGAAACCGATGTTGCCGACGGCCGGTCTCGCGTTCCTGACGCACCTGCTGTCGCGGATCGCCGAGGCGGGTATCGAACACGTCGTCCTGGGCACGTCCTATAAGGCGGGCGTATTCGAGGCGGAGTTCGGTGACGGATCGAAGCTCGGCCTCCAGATCGACTACGTCGTCGAGGAAGAGGCGTTGGGCACCGGCGGCGGTATCGCCAACGTCTCGTCGAAGCTACGGCACGACACCGCAGTCGTTTTCAACGGCGACGTGCTGTCCGGTTGCGACCTGCGGGCGCTGCTCGACTCGCACGAATCGAGCGGTGCCGACGTCACCCTGCACCTGGTGCGTGTGGGGGATCCCCGCGCATTCGGTTGTGTGCCAACAGATTCCGAGGGTGTCGTGACGGCCTTCCTGGAGAAGACGCAGGACCCGCCGACTGACCAGATCAACGCAGGCTGCTACGTCTTCAAACGCTCGATCATCGAGGAGATTCCCAAGGGACGTGCGCTTTCGGTGGAACGCGAAGTGTTCCCTCAGCTGCTCTCGGACGGGAAGAAGGTCTGCGGCTACGTCGACGCCACGTACTGGCGAGACATGGGTACGCCGGAGGATTTCGTGCGCGGATCTGCGGATCTGGTGCGCGGCATTGCGCCGTCGCCGGCGTTGACGCATCAGCGGGGAGAGAAGCTCGTGCACGACGGGGCATCTGTGGCGCCCGGCGCGCTGTTGATCGGCGGGACGGTCGTCGGCCGCGGCGCCGAAGTGGCCGGCGGAGCCCGACTCGACGGAGCGGTTATCTTCGACGGCGCGAAAATCGGTGCGGGAGCGGTGATCGAGCGATCCATCATCGGCTTCGGCGCGCACATCGGCCCGCGGGCGCTGATCCGTGACGGCGTGATCGGCGACGGCGCAGACATCGGAGCCCGCTGCGAACTGCTGCGCGGCGCGCGCGTGTGGCCGGGCATCACGATTCCCGACGGCGGCCTGCGCTTCTCGACCGACATCTGACCGCGGAATAGGATTCCTGGCTGCTCAAGCGGACTCCTTCACAGCCATGGCTTCTCGCTCGCGTAGCGCAAAGGCGGCCCGAACCCATGCCGCGATCTCATCTGGTCGATCGCCCTTCATGACCCTGATGACAATCCACCCCATATCGTTGATCCTGCGGAGGCGCCGAGCGTCCTTGCGGTACTGCGCGTCGTCGGTGCGGTGGTGCTCACCGTCATATTCCACCGCGATTTTTAGGTCCGGCCAGCCCATGTCGAGCCGCGCGAACACATAGCCGCCTGCATCACACATCGGGATCTGAGTGAGCGGACGCGGAAAGCCGTGGTCAATCAGTACCAAGCGCAGTCTGCTTTCTTGCGGCGATTCGGCTCCGGCGTCCATGAGCGCGACGGCCTCACGACACCTCCGGACGCCGCGGCTGCCCTTGTATCGATAGCTGAGGTCGAGGACTTCAGAAGCCAGAACTCCCGTCGCGCGCGCGAGCGCGTCGAGGTGCGCCACAGCTTCATCCCTGCGGAGGTGGCGTCCAATGTCTAGAGCAGCGCGTGCGGGTACTACGACGGGTGATCCTTCGCGCCAACAGATTTCACCCGGAGCAATGGGCTCGCGGCGGCTGATGATCCCTGCCGGTGAATAGTTGTTCGCCCATATGATCCCGACGGGGGTGGTTTCGCTTATCCATTTGGCGCCGTGCATTGCTGCAGCTGCCCTTCCCGTGATAATCCCACGGCGTCGCGACCACAGCCACGCGCCCCGGCTGCGGTGGGCCAATGTCGCTTCGAGGTGCTTGGGCAGATATATGTCGGGATAAATGGCCCGGTAGTTCCAGCGAAGCTGCCCCCGCGTCAACGCACCTGACAGCACGGCGTCCGAGCCGATGATCACTTCCTGCACATCGATGAGCATGCCGCGGGAAGCCCCGCGTGCCGCCAGTGAGAAGTCAGGGCTGTGGATAACTCGGATTCCGCAGCCAGGAATCCTATTCCGCGGGAGGCTCGAGGGGGCGGGCGGCCGCCGCGGCCGTGGCCAGCTGGGTGAGGCCGAAGTCGCTGTCGTCGGGCAGTTGATCGAGCGGCCACCACCGCAATTCCAAAGACTCGTCACTGCAGACGATCTGCGCGCCCTCGGGCGCCCGCACGACGAACTGCACATCGAGATGGCGGGTCGGCACGCCCAGCGAGCATGTCACCGGGTGGACGTGCAGCGCAGCCGGTTCCGCCGCGATGGCCAGGCCCTCGATGCCGGATTCCTCAGTGGCCTCCCGCAATGCCGCGGCCACGATCGTCTCGTCGTCCGGTTCGCAATGCCCGCCGAGCTGCAGCCATCGCCCGAAACGCGGATGCAAGGTCAGCAGCGCCTGGCTGCCTGTGTGGTCGAGAACCAATGCCGATCCGGTGATGTGGCCGGGCACGCATTCGCGCAGACACCCGTCCCCGCGGGCAGCCAGGAACGCCAGATAGGCGTGACGCAGCGAATCCTGCTCCGGATCAACCGGATTCCACGCAGTGAGCACATCGATCGTCGAGGAGTGCAGGCTCACTTGCGCACCAGCAGGCCGTCCGTCGGGACCGGCTCTTTCGGCCCCGACGGTTCCAGCGGATAGCCGATCGCAATGGCGCCCAGTGGCTCCCAGTCCGCCGGCAGATCCAGCCGCTCGCGCACCAGCTCGGGGGCGAAGATGGTCGACCCGATCCAGCAGCTGCCCACCCCGCGCACGGCCAGCGCGACGAGCAGCCCCTGCACCGCGGCGCCGGCTGCGACCGTGAACATGGTGTGCTCGGCTGCGGTGCGACGTTCATCCGGATAGGTGTGGGCGCCGTCGGGGACCATGAACGGGATGACCAGTTCGGGTGCGTCGTAGAGAATCTGGCCGCGACCGACGCGGCGCTCCACGGAACCGGCGTCGCGTCCGTCGCCGCTGAGGTCGTCGCGCCACCGGTCTTTCATCGCATCCAGCAAACCGATTCGCACGTCGCTGTCCTGCACCCAGACGAACCGCACCGGCCGGGTGTGGTGCGGCGCGGGCGCGGTCAGCGCCTCACCGACCGACGCTTCGACCAGATCGGGATCGACAGGCTCGGAGCTGAACTGGCGCACCGACCGGCGCAACAGCTGGGCCTGCGACCGGCCCAGCGCGAGCGCCTCCTCGGTGCCGAGCCAGAACAGATCCTCCTCGCCGGCGCGCACCAGATTTCGTGCCGACGATCCGTCGTCATTCAGCGTCAGCCCGCGTACGACCGCGACCGGCACGGCAGTCAGCTTGCCCTTCACCAGATCCGCGGCTGCGGCGATCTCATCCGCCACAGCGATCTCGGTGACGATCAATTCGTTGCCGTGCTGGTCGTGTTCGCCCGCATAGGCATGCAGGACTGTGAGGCCGGCCGAACCGATCGCGACGTCGGTCTGGCCCGTCCGCCACGCCCGTCCCATCGTGTCGGTGACGACGACGCCGACCGTCACACCGAGGCGCGTGTGGATCGCGTTGACGAGCTTTCGCGCGCTGCCGTCGGGATCGACCGGAAGCAGGGCCAATTCGTTGGAGTCGACGTTGGAGCCGTCGACCCCGGCGGCTGCCTGGACCAGCCCCAACGCGTTCTCGGTGATCAGCGTCCGGCCCTTGCGGGCCAGTACGCGGACCGCCTCGTTGTCGATCAGTCTGCGCCGCAGTGTGTCCCGCAGCTCTGGGTCGGAGGGAGCATCGACCATCCGGCCTTCGGTCTTGGAGAGCACCTTGCTGGTGACGACGAGGATGTCGTTGTCCTGCAACCACGGGGCGGCTTGGGCGATGGCGGCGGCGAGGTCGTCGCCGGGCCGGAACTCCGGGAGGCCGGGCACGGGCAGCAGTTCGACCCGCGCCGATGTCCCGTGCTCGTTCACACCGTCGGTCACGGGGTGACCCCGGCCAGTTCCATTCCTGCGCGCACCATCTCGGCGGTGGTCGCCGGATCGGACATCAGCAGCGGTACCGCCCGCACGTTCACGCCCTCGATCTCGGCGCTATCACCCTCGTGGATCAGCCAACCGTCGAGGATGCCGGTCGCCGACCGCGCGCCGTAATAGTTACCGACCGCCTCGGACGTGCTCTCGATGCCGATGACGGACAGGCACGCGTCGGCCATGCCGCGCAACGGCTTTCCGGCGATGATCGGGGAGTAGCCGATCACCGGTGCCTTCGTCGCACGCAAGGCGCCGCGAATGCCGCCGATATTCAGGATCGCGCCGACGCTGACGACCGGGTTCGACGGCGCGATCAACACCACGTCGGCGCCCTCGATCGCGTCCGCGACACCGGGTGCGGCAGTTGCCTTGTCGGCGCCGACGAACGCAAAGCTGTCCGTCGGGACTTGCGCGCGGTGGCGCACCCACCACTCCTGGAAGTGGATGGCGCGCTTCTCGCCGTCCTCGGGATCGGTGATGACGACGTGGGTTTCGCTGCGATCGTCGGAGGCCGGGAGCAGGCGGACGCCGGGTGACCACCGCCGGCATAGTGCCTCGGTGACCTCCGACAGGGGGTAGCCCGCGCGCAGCATCTGGCTGCGTACCAGGTGGGTGGCGAGGTCGCGATCGCCGAGGCCGAACCAGTCCGGCTGCACGCCGTAGGCTGCGAGTTCCTCTTTGGCATTCCAGGTTTCGTCGCGGTGGCCCCAGCCGCGCTCGGGATCGATGCCGCCGCCGAGGGTGTACATGCACGTGTCGAGGTCGGGGCAGATGCGCACGCCGAACATCCACGCGTCATCCCCGACGTTGACCACAGCAGTCACTTCATGCTCATTGGTATCGTGAGTGTTGAACTGCCCCAAGCCCAACAGATGTTGGACGCCGAGCAGGAAGCGTGCACCACCGACGCCGCCGACAAGAACAGTGACCTTCACGCGAACGAGGGTAGGCGGTTCCGAGGCCGGCATCAGGCGGCGGGTGGGAGCGTGACAGACACGCCAAAGCGCGACGCGCCGAAATCCAGTCACAGAATGATATGAATTCCTGTTCTACCGCTTGACCGACGCAGCTAACGCGTGTGTAATCACAGCAGTGTCATTTCGCGGTTCTCCGGCCGGTTTCGGTGTCGCAGACCAAGATTCGATCACTTGTTCGAATTGGGATGGCCGCACGTTTCATAGTGGGGCTGGCATATACGGAACTACGAGACCCGTGGAGGAGGGGAACATGGCATTTGAACAGGCCGATTTCGGTGATTCGATTCGGTTCGACAGCAGGCTCCTCGGCTCGGTAGGAAGTGCGCCGCACATCCAGACCGGACCGGCACCGAGTGGAGCGAATGGGCGTCCCCAATTGAGTTTGGTGCCCGAACGCCTTGAGTATGGAGATCCTTTCAGCGACGTCGCTGACGCCTCGGATGAGGACCAGTGGCAGGAGCGCGCACTGTGCGCGCAGACCGATCCCGAGGCGTTCTTCCCCGAAAAGGGTGGATCGACCCGCGAGGCCAAGCGCATCTGCCAGGGCTGCGAAGTCAAGGACATGTGCCTGGAGTACGCACTTGCCAACGACGAGCGCTTCGGTATCTGGGGCGGCCTGTCCGAGCGCGAGCGCCGTCGCCTCAAGCGCGGCATCATCTAGTTTTCGAGAAGTAGCGAGCCCCTAGTCGTCGTCCAGGGTCGGGTCGATGACTGAGGGCTCAACGCCTAGATACGTGGCTACCTGAGCCACCAGCAATTCGTGAAGAAGCTCGGTCAGCTCTTCGGTGTCTTTAGCCCGACGCTCGATCGGCTTGCGGAACAACACTATTCGCGCACGCGTGGAATTTCCGCGGACGTCAACCCCGGCAGGGATGAGGCGCGCCAGCGCAATCGGGCCGTCCGCCACCACTTCCGGCGGCCACTGCACGCTGTCCGGATCTTTCGGCGAGATCCGCGGAATCTCATCGACTGCCACATCGAGCGTCGACACCCTCTCATGCCAGCGCCGCTCGATCGGCTCGTAGGCCTCCAGGACCGCCATATCAAAGCGCTCCGCGCGGCTTCGCCACCCCGGAACGGTCGGCGGCAGCAGCGGCCCGCGCATCTCTCGGCCCCGCCGCGACCCGCGGTGCTGGCGCCTCGTCACGAAAAAGATCGTAACGGTTGGGCTTCGGGCGACTCACGACTGCGCGTGTCCGCCGCGATGCGGGGGATCGTGCACGATAGCCTTCCGCTGTGAATGTTCCCCGTCGCTGCTGCCGGCCAGGGTGCCCGCACTATGCGGTCGCGACGCTCACCTTCGTCTATTCAGATTCGACGGCTGTCGTCGGCCCGCTGGCCACCGTGTCCGAGCCGCACTCGTGGGATCTGTGCGTCATGCACGCCGGCCGAATCACCGCTCCCCGCGGATGGGAGTTGGTTCGTCACGCGGGGCCGTTGCCTTCGCACCCCGACGACGACGATTTGGTGGCGCTCGCCGACGCTGTTCGAGAAGGCCGAGAGGGCGCCGTCCCTCCGGGTATGACTGCGGGCTTCACCACGGGATTCACCGACCCTGTCACCGGAGCACACGGCGGGGCGTTGATGGCTCCGCCGGCCCGGCGACCGGAGACCAACGGGCGCCGCCGCGGGCATTTGCGCGTGCTGCCCGACCCGACCGACTGACCATGGGGACCGGCCGCGACGGCTAGGCTGATTCCAAGAACAGTCTCTTCGTCCAAGGAGTCCCATGTCCCGGTCCGCCGAGGCGGTACAGCGCGTCATCAAGGCGTATGACGTGCGTGGACTTGTCGGCAAGGAGATCGACGAGGCCTTTGTCGGCGAAGTGGGCGCCGCCTTCGCGCGACTCGTGCGGGGAAATGCGACGCAGGTCGTCATCGGGCATGACATGCGGGACAGTTCACCGGCCCTTTCTGAGGCGTTCGCCGACGGCGTCATGGCCCAGGGGCTCGATGTCGTGCGCATCGGGCTGGCTTCGACCGATCAGCTCTACTTTGCTTCGGGCCTGCTGGACTGCCCGGGCGCGATGTTCACGGCCAGCCACAACCCGGCGGCCTACAACGGCATCAAGCTGTGCCGCGCCGGTGCCAAACCGGTCGGCAAGGACACCGGGCTGACGGTCATCAGCGATGAAGTCATCGCCGGTGTGCCGGAATTCGACGGACCGCGTGGCAGCGCCTCCGACCGCGACGTCCTCGCGGACTACGGCGATTTCCTGCGCTCACTCGTCGATGTCGCAGGGATACGGTCGCTGAGCGTCGCGGTCGACGCGGGCAACGGCATGGCCGGCCACACCACCCCCGGGGTGCTGGGGCCCATCCCGTCGATCAAGCTGTCGCCGCTGTACTTCGAGCTCGACGGAAACTTCCCCAACCACGAAGCCAATCCGCTCGACCCGGCCAACCTCGTCGACCTCCAGGCCTTCGTCCTGGAGACCGGCGCCGACATCGGTCTGGCGTTCGACGGGGACGCCGACCGGTGCTTCGTCGTCGACGAACGGGGACAGGCCGTCTCGCCGTCGGCGGTCACCGCACTGGTCGCCGCGCGCGAGTTGCAGCGTGAGATCGGCGCGACGGTCATCCACAACCTCATCACGTCCCGCGCAGTCCCCGAATTGGTGACCGAACGCGGTGGCACACCGGTCCGCTCACGAGTCGGCCACTCCTACATCAAGGGCCTGATGGCCGAGACCGGCGCGATCTTCGGCGGGGAACACTCGGCGCACTATTACTTCCGCGACTTCTGGGGCGCCGACTCCGGAATGCTTGCCGCCCTGCATGTCCTGGCTGCGCTCGCCGAACAGGACCGGCCGTTGTCGGAGATGATGGCCGACTATCAGCGCTACGAGGCCTCCGGGGAGATCAACTTCACCGTGACCGACGCGCCCGCCATCGTCGACGTTGTGTTGCAGGCGTTCGGATCCCGGGTGCACGCGATCGATCACCTCGACGGCGTCACCGTCGACCTCGGTGACGGCCGGTGGTTCAACATTCGGATGTCCAACACCGAACCGTTGTTGCGGCTCAACGTCGAAGCGCGAAGTGCCGAAGAGGTCAAGGAACTCGTCGACGAGATCGGCGGTTACATCACCTCGGGGGCAGAGGAATCGACGTGACCACGCGCCCGCTGTCGGCTGCCGAAGTCGACCTCGACGACGCCGACGGCCTGCTGGCCGCCGACCGTCTGGGTCTGCTGCGCGCGGCGTCGATGGCCGGCGCGCAGGTGCGTGCCACCGCCGCAGCACTCGACGAGGGTGAGCTCGATTCGCTCCGTTCGGACACGCCGCCCCGCACCATCGTGTGGGTGGCAGGCCATGGGACCGCCGAGACCGCGGGCACGATGCTGGCCGTTCAACTCGGACGGTCGGTCGGCGCGCCGATCGTCGTTGCGTCCGAGGCGCCGCCGTGGATCGGCACGCTCGACGTGATGGTCGTCGCCGGTGACGATCCGGGTGATCCGGCCTTGGTCACCGCTGCCGCCACCGCGGTTCGGCGCGGAGCCCGCGTCATCGTGGTGGCGCCCTACGAGGGACCGTTGCGCGACGCGACCGCGGGGCGTTCTGTCGCGCTACCGCCGCGGTTGCCCGTACCCGACGACTTCGCGCTGCCACGCTATCTCGCGGCAGGCCTGGCCGTGTTGCACGTGATCGCCCCGGGATTCTCGGCCGATCTGGCGGCGATGGCCGACGAGCTGGACGCCGAGGCGTTCCGAAACAGCGCCGGACGTGACACTTTCACCAACCCCGCCAAGAGCCTGGCCGAACGCGTGCGTGACAGGCAGGTGGCTTTCGCAGGCGACTCCGCCGCCACGCTGGCGCTGGCGCGCCACGCCTGCACGGCGATGCTCCGGATCGCCCACCACACCGTGGCGGCGGTCGGGCTCGCAGATGCGCTGTCCGCCATCGGATCTGGCTGGGGACGCGATGCGGGATCGGTCGGGTCCTCGATCTTCCACGATGAGGAGATCGACGGCCCGCTGCCGCAGCGCACACGCACCATCGTGTTGACCACCGACGCCGAACGGCCCGCCGTGTCGGCTCGATTGCAGGGCTTCGACGACGTCGACGTCGTCAACGCCAACGACGTACCGGACGTCCCAGAGGTCCGGGAACAAGGGGGGATCAGCGAGTCGGGCTCAGGAACGACGCCCGGATCTACGCGTCCCGAACAACAATTGGCGCTGCTGGCTGTCCGACTGGAAATGGCGGCCGTCTACCAGCGCCTGGTTCGAGGTTGAGACGAGTGCATCTGCTCAGAGGTGCGGTGCGGACCTATGCGTGGGGTTCGAGGACCGCAATCGCCGATTTCGTCGGAGCTCCAAGTCCGACACCACATCCCGAGGCTGAACTGTGGTTCGGCGCGCACCCCGGGGACCCGGCGTGGTTACAGACCGACGACGGGGAGCGGTCGCTGCTCGACGCGCTGCGCGCCGACCCGGAGGGGGAGTTGGGTTCCGCAGTACGCGGCCGGTTCGGCGACACGTTGCCGTTCCTGGTGAAGGTCCTCGCCGCCGACGAGCCGCTGTCGCTGCAGGCGCACCCGAGCACGGAGCAGGCCGTCGAGGGTTTCGCCCGCGAAGACCGGATGGGCATCCCGATCACAGCGCCCGACCGCAACTACCGCGACCGCAGTCACAAGCCCGAAATCATCGTGGCGCTCAGCCAATTCGAGGCGCTGGCGGGTTTCCGACCCGCCGCACGGACCGTCGCGCTGATGCAGGCGCTCGGTGTGGCCGGCCTCGACCCGTACATCAACCTGCTCGCCGGACAACGCGACGAGGACGGTCTGCGTGCGCTGTTCACGACGTGGATCACGTGCCCGCAACCCGATCTGGATGAGCTGGTGCCCGCCGTCATCGACGGTGCGATCGTCTATGTGCGCTCTGGTGAAAAGGAATTCGCCCGCGAGGCCAAGACGGTCCTTGAGCTGGGGGAGGCCTACCCCGGGGATGCGGGAGTTCTGGCGTCCCTGCTGCTCAACCGCCTCTCGCTGGCGCCCGGGGAGGCCCTCTACCTACCGGCCGGCAACCTGCACGCCTACCTGCACGGGGTCGGGGTGGAAGTGATGGCCAACTCCGACAACGTGCTTCGCGGTGGATTGACACCCAAGCACGTCGACGTGCCCGAGCTTCTGCGGGTGCTGGACTTCACCCCGGCAGAGGATGTCATCGTGGTACCCGAAGCGATCCGCGACGGCAGCGAAATCGTGTATCCGACACCGGCCCCCGAGTTCGCGGTGTCGGTGCTCGGAATCGATGGCGAGCAGCTGGGTCACGAGATCGATGCCCCGAACCGGCACGAGGGTCCGCAGATCCTGCTGTGCACGGAGGGCGCTGTCACGGCGCACGCGAAATCCAGTGCCGTGGCCCTGGCGCGCGGTGCCGCGGCATGGGTCGCCGCCGACGACGGACCCATCAGACTCGTTGCGCAGGAACCGACGCAGCTGTTCCGGGTGAGCGTCGGGATCTGACCCACAGCGTCATGTTGTGGCGTACCGTGCGGCCGACGAGCCGGGCGGACGGCACCATCCACAGGCTGTCGAGCAGGCTGAAGCGCCGCAGGAACCATTCCGCGAGAACGGGATCCGTTTCGGCGGCGCCGAGGAACTGGTCGAACAGCGCGCCGACGGGCCCATACCACCGCGGTGCCTTGCCGGTGGCGCCGTGCATCGTCAGGTCGCCGATCGCATTCATCGTCCACACCGGGTAGGTGGTCTTCGCCGTCGCTTTGAGAAACGTCGCTTCCGGATCCGGCGTCAGCAGTGCCTTGCGCAGATGGCCGGCCTGCAGCGACGTCATCGTCATCCCTTGCCCGAACGTCGGATTGAAGCTCACCACCGCATCGCCGAACGGCAGGATACCTCGGGGGTACTCTGCGATCTTGTCGAAGCGGCGCCACCTGCTCGTCGGATACTTGTGCAGCGCAATGTCTCCCAGCGGCTCACTGCGGCGAACCGCGACGGCGAGATGGACGGGCAGGATCTCGTCCGCCAGTGCGCACATCTCGGCGAAATCTTTGGGCGGCTTCACCTTTGCGACGCCAAAGGTTGTCAACCCCCACGTGCCGTCCTCATAGTGGAGCATGCCGAGACCCAGCGGCTGGTCCCGGGACGCCCCGGCGACAACGACCTTCTCGGCGACCAGTCCCTCGGGGATCCGCAACTGCTGGGTGGCGTAGCTGATGCCGACGTCGACCGTATTTTCCTCAGGACGGCGAAAATCCCACTGCTCCAACCACACAGGAAGTCTGGTACCACGCCCGGTCGCGTCGATGACGAGGTCGGCGTCGACCGTCGCACCGTCCGCTGTCCGCACGCCGGTCACCGTGCGTCCGTCGAAAATCGGCTCGTCAACGTCTCCGTGGACCAGCGTGACGTTGGGAAGCGCGCTGACGCGTCGGCGAATCTGCCATTCCAAATGCACCCGACTGGGTACGTAGGCCGTGAACTCATCCTGCAGTCGGTGGTGCGTCCCGAGGACGTGGCCCGCGGCGCCGAAATGTATGCAATCGGGCCGGTTCTCCAACACGGGGACACCGGCGGCCACCATGTCGTCGAGCAGTCCAGGAAACAGCTTCTCGAATTCCATGGCCCCGCGCGCCATCAGCAGATGGACGTGCCTGCTCTGTGGAACCGCGGCGCGATGCCCCGGAGTCTCGGGTAACAGATCGCGGTCGTACACCGTCACCCGATGAT
The DNA here is from genome assembly GCF_029623955.1 of Mycobacterium sp. 236(2023). GTDB lineage: Bacteria > Actinomycetota > Actinomycetes > Mycobacteriales > Mycobacteriaceae > Mycobacterium. The sequence goes on from NZ_JARSBP010000002.1 coordinate 852,750, forward strand.
GGAAGTTCGCCAGTACCCGGGCCGCGCACAGCCCGCCAAGACTCGCGCCGATCACGATCGCGTGCTTTTCCCGCATCGAGACCCACGCTAGTGGGTACATTCCGCTCAAAGAATGACGAAAAGAGGACGCTTGATGGCTCAGGAGCCGGGTGCGCAGACAGCAGGCAAGCTTCGGCTGAAGTCGGTCGAACAGTCGATCGCCGACACCGACGAGCCGGACACCAAGCTCCGCAGGGACCTGAACTGGTGGGACCTGACCGTTTTCGGCGTCTCGGTAGTCATCGGTGCGGGCATCTTCACCATCACCGCGTCCACCGCTGCCAACCTCACCGGTCCGGCGATCTCGGTGTCGTTCATCATCGCCGCGATCGCCTGCGGGCTCGCCGCGCTGTGCTACGCGGAGTTCGCGTCGACGGTTCCGGTTGCCGGCAGCGCATACACGTTCTCGTACGCCACGTTTGGCGAATTCGTCGCGTGGATCATCGGCTGGGATCTGATCCTCGAGTTCGCCGTCGCAGCCGCCGTCGTCGCCAAAGGCTGGTCCAGCTACCTCGGCACAGTTTTCGGGTTTGCCGGCGGCACCGCCGAAGTGGCTGGATTTCAACTGGATTGGGGCGCGCTGATCATCATCGCGTTTGTCACGATGATCCTGGCGATGGGCACCAAGCTGTCGGCGGGTGTCAGCCTCGCCATCACCGCGCTCAAGGTTGCCGTCGTGCTGCTGGTGGTCGTCGTCGGGGCGTTCTACATCAAGGCCTCGAACTTCTCGCCGTTCGTTCCGTCACCGGAACCGGGTGAGGGAGGGACAGGAACCGAACAGTCGCTGTTCTCTCTGATCACCGGCGCCGAGGGCAGCAGCTACGGCTGGTACGGGGTGCTGGCCGGCGCATCGATCGTGTTCTTCGCGTTCATCGGATTCGACATCGTCGCGACGACAGCCGAAGAGACGAAAGACCCCCAGCGCAACGTGCCCCGCGGCATCCTCGCATCGCTGGGCATCGTGACCGTCCTCTACGTCGCGGTCGCCGTGGTGCTGACCGGAATGGTCAGCTACAAGGAACTGCGCGAAGCCGAAACCGCGAACCTGGCGACGGCCTTCTCCCTCAACGGTGTGGACTGGGCGGCGAAGGTCATCTCCATCGGTGCGCTTGCGGGCCTGACGACGGTCGTCATCGTGCTGGTGCTGGGACAGACGCGGGTGCTGTTCGCGATGTCGCGCGACGGCCTGCTGCCGCGTCAGCTCGCCAAGACCAACGACCACGGCACGCCGGTGCGCATCACGCTGATCGTCGGATTCGTCGTCGCGGTCACTGCGACGGTGTTCCCGATCGACAAGCTCGAAGAGATGGTCAACATCGGCACGCTGTTCGCGTTCGTGCTCGTGTCGGCCGGCGTCATCGTGCTGCGCCGCACCCGGCCCGACTTGAAGCGCGGCTTCCGGACGCCGTGGGTTCCGGTGCTGCCGATCCTGTCGATCATCGCGTGCGTGTGGCTGATGCTGAACCTGACCGGGTTGACGTGGATCCGATTCACCATCTGGATGGCCATCGGTGTGGTCGTGTACTTCCTCTACGGCCGTAGGCATTCCCTCGTGGGCAAGCGCTCCCAGGTCTAGTCACTCCCGTTCTCGAGGGGCAGGCCTGCACCGCGAGCGCGCGTGTTTGCACGCCGCCGCGCCGTAATTCTTGGCATCCTGCGCGCTCTCGCTGACTCCGAGCGTGCGTGTTTGTGCCCATCTCACCGGCGACTTCGCTATCCAAGCGCTGCCGACTTCGACTGTCCCGGGCGCTACCAGCGCTCTCGCTGACCCCGAGCGCGCGAAATTGCACACAACACACCGCACGGCACCGTGCAAACACGCGCCTTCGCGGTGCGAAGCTGCAAAGCTCGGACCAGTGCTTTTTACAAAACGCCACTTGCTGTCTAGACGAGTGACAAAATGCTCGCTATAGTCAACTGCAATGGGTGACCGCACTCACAGCAAGGAGGCATCGAGGTGACCACGCAAGAAATGTCCGGGGCCCCACACGTCGAGCAGTGGCGCGACAGGAAGCGCTACCTGTGGCTGATGGGCCTCATCGCCCCCACGGCGCTGTTCGTCATGCTGCCGCTGGTGTGGGCGTTCAATCAGTTCAGTTGGCACGCCGTCGCGCAGGTGCCGTTCTGGATCGGCCCGATCCTGCTCTACATCCTGCTGCCCGCCCTGGACCGGTTCTTCGGCCCCGACGGCCAGAATCCGCCCGACGAGGTGATGGAGCGCCTCGAGAACGACAAGTACTACCGCTACTGCACCTACCTCTACATCCCGTTCCAGTACGCGAGCGTCATCTTCGGCGCCTACCTGTTCACGGCGTCGGATCTCAGCTGGCTCGGGTTCGATGGCGGCCTGGCCTGGCCGGCCAAGATCGGGCTGGCGCTGTCAGTCGGTCTGCTCGGTGGCGTGGGAATCAACACCGCGCACGAAATGGGCCACAAGAAAGAATCATTGGAGCGTTGGCTCGCGAAAATCACGCTCGCGCAGACCGTTTACGGCCACTTCTACATCGAGCACAACCGCGGCCACCACGTCCGCGTTGCCACGCCGGAAGATCCGGCGTCGGCGCGCTTCGGTGAGACGTTTTGGGAATTCCTGCCGCGCAGCGTGTTCGGAAGCCTGAAGTCCTCGTGGGAGCTGGAAGCCAAGCGGCTGGAACGTGCGGGAAAGAGCACGTGGCACTGGTCCAACGACGTGCTCAACGCGTGGGCGATGTCGATGGTGCTCTACGGCGCGCTGCTCGCGGTCTTCGGCCTGCAGTTGATCCCGTACATCCTGATCTCGGCGATCTTCGGCTTCACGCTGCTGGAAACCGTGAATTACCTTGAGCATTACGGACTCTTGAGGCAGAAGCTCGACAACGGTCGCTACGAGCGATGCGCGCCGGTGCACAGCTGGAACTCCGATCACATCGTCACGAACCTGTTCCTGTACCACCTGCAGCGCCACAGCGATCACCACGCCAACCCGACCCGTCGCTACCAAACGCTGCGCAGCATGGACGGCGCGCCGAACCTGCCCAGCGGGTACGCGTCGATGATCGGCCTGACGTACTTCCCGCCGGTGTGGCGCAAGGTGATGGACCACCGAGTGCTCGACCACTATGACGGCGACATCAGCCGGGTCAACGTCCATCCGCGGATGCGCGACAAGGTCACGGCGCGGTACGCCGACGAGCGCTCGCGCGAGGCGAAGAGGGCCGGTGCATGACCGTCTATCGCTGCCCCGGCTGCGATTACGTCTACGACGAGACCAAAGGTGAACCGCGCGAAGGCTTTCCGGCCGGCACAGCATGGGCCGACGTGCCCGACGACTGGTGCTGCCCCGACTGCGCGGTGCGCGAGAAGCTCGACTTCGAAGAAATGGGAGTGAAGAAATGACCGACGACTACAAGCTGTTCGTCTGCGTGCAGTGCGGATTCGAATACGACGAAGCCAAGGGCTGGCCCGAGGACGGCATCGCCCCGGGCACCCGGTGGGATGACATCCCCGAGGACTGGAGCTGCCCGGACTGTGGCGCTGCCAAGACCGACTTCGAGATGGTCGAGGTGGCGCGGCCGTGACCGCACTGTCGATCCCGACGAGCGAGCGCGAAGGCACGGGACACGCCGAGCAGCAGCGTGCAGACACGCGCGCTCGCGGTGCAAGTCCGCCGCGGGCAACCGTTATTGTCGCGCGTGTGAGCGGCCCCAACGACAAGCGCATCACCTACGCCGAGGCGTCGCGCGTGCTGCTGCGCGACTCGATCCTCGACGGCATGCGCGAGATGCTGCTGATCCGCGACTGGTCGCAGATCACGCTGTCGGATGTCGCCAAGGCCGCCGGCATCAGCCGCCAGACCATCTACAACGAATTCGGGTCACGGCAGGGCCTGGCGCAGGGGTATGCGATGCGCCTGGCCGACCGCCTCGTCGACCAGATCCACACGTCGATCAACAGCAACGTCGGTGACGTCTACGCCGCGTTCCTGCAGGGCTTCCGGGACTTCTTCCACGAATCCGCGGCCGACCCGCTCGTGATCTCGCTGCTGACCGGCACGTCCAAGCCCGACCTGCTTCAGCTGATCACCACCGACAGCGCGCCCATCATCAACCACTGCTCGGCGCGGCTCACCGAGACGTTCATGAGCAGCTGGGTGCGCTGCAGCGAAGAGGATGCCGGCGTGCTGGCCAGGGCCATCGTGCGGCTCGCGATGAGCTACATCTCGATGCCGCCGGAAGCTGACCACGATGTGGCCCGCGACCTGGCCCGCTTGATGACGCCGTTCGCCGAGCGCTACGGAGTCATCGAAAGCTGAGGTTCGACGGGATCGTCGGGTTGCGTGCGGACGATCAGACGCCGCCAGCGAAGAAACGCGGCGACCGCCACCACCGCGACGACCCCGCTGAGCAGATGCGAAGCCTGATAGCCGTACGCCTCGACCACGGCGCCGGCGATCACGTTGCTCAGCGACGCGCCCACACCCTGGATCGTCATCAACGCAGCGACTCCCGCGTTGAAGCGCCCGGACCCCGCCAGCAGCAGCTCGGCGGCAATAGGCGTGGTAATTCCGATCAACCCCGCGCCGACCCCGTCGAGGATCTGGACAGGGAAGATGGCCCAGAACTGTGACTCGGTGCCGGCGATCAGTCCGCGAACCGGTAGCGCACACAGCCCGGTCACGACGACGGCCGTCAACCCGAATCGCCGGATGAGAATCGGCGCCACCAAGGCCACGACGATCATCGACACCTGCGCGACGCCGGTGATGATGGCCGTCGTCCGAAAGGGCGTGCCCAGCTCGATGGCGAAGTCCTGCGCGACGAGCCTGCTGATAGGTGCGTTGCCGAAATGGAACATCAACAGCACGATGCCGAAAAGCATCAGCCCCGGAGTCGTGGACAGCACCGTCCGCAGACCCGTCGGTCGAGTGTCGGGCGAGGCCTCGGCCAGACCGCGAGCGGCAGCGTGATCGATGCGGGCGGGATCGATGGCTGCAGCCGCCGCGACGGCGCCTACCGCGGTCAGCAACATGAGCCCGATGATCGCGTGCTCGCCGTACATCGAGACGAGCACGAAGATGGCGATCAGCGAGACGACATTGCCCGCGTGGTTCCAGACTTCGTTCCGTGACACCTGGATCCCGAAGAGGCGCTCGCCCACGACGCCGAGGGTGAGACCCATGAGAGCCGGACCGATCACCGCGCCGACGACGGCGGTGCCGACCTGGCCTACCCACACGACAACCGGGTTGGGTGCGATCAGCGTGGCGAGCGCAACGGCCGTCACGACGATCACCGGAACCGCGACCAGCGCCCGCTTGGAACGAGATCGGTCGACCAGCGCTCCGAACAGTGGCGTGGCCACCAGGCCGATGAGACCTCCCACAGTGGCGATGGCGCCCAACGCGACCGGCGACCATCCCCGTGTGGCGAGGAACGCGTCGAGAAAAGGGCCGAGGCCGTCGCGGGCGTCGGCCAGGAAGAAGTTCAGCAGTGCCAAGCTGAGCAAGGACCGCCGACCCACGGAGGCGGCGCGTTCGTCCATCAGCCCACCTCCGATCGGCTCGGGTGCCATACCCGGCGCGCTGGTTTCCGCAAACCGGGACGCGCCTGCTGAAGCGCTGTGAATCTTCAGCAACCTGCGGTGACGGGACGGCGACATGAAAAGGCGATCCCCGAGGCGCTACGGTGTAGAGGACGCCCCTGGCCGGCAGAGCGCACAGCGCCTGTCCCGCGAGCCCGCAGGCTGGTAGGCGTCTGCTCGGATGTTGTCGCTGCACATCCGTTCACACGCAACTGACGAACCACAAAGCTGGTTGAGAACAAAAGGGGCTCTATTTATGACTGCTCTGACCGCCGATGTCCGCAACGGCATCGATTACAAGGTCCGGGACCTGAACGAGGCCGAGTTCGGCCGCAAGGAGATCCGCCTCGCCGAGCACGAGATGCCCGGCCTGATGGCGCTTCGCCGTGAATACGCCGACGTCCAGCCGCTCAAGGGCGCGCGGATCTCCGGCTCGCTGCACATGACCGTGCAGACCGCGGTGCTGATCGAAACGCTGACCAGCCTGGGCGCCGAGGTCCGCTGGGCGTCCTGCAACATCTTCTCCACGCAGGACCATGCCGCCGCGGCTGTCGTCGTCGGCCCGAACGGAACCCCGGAGGAGCCCAAGGGCACCCCGGTGTTCGCGTGGAAGGGCGAGACGCTCGAGGAGTACTGGTGGGCTGCCGAGCAGATGCTCACCTGGGAGGGCGAGCCGGCCAACATGATCCTCGACGACGGCGGCGACGCCACCATGCTCGTGCTGCGCGGCGCGCAGTACGAGAAGGCCGGCGTCGTCCCGCCCGCCGAGGACGACGACTCGGCCGAGTGGAAGGTCTTCCTGGCGCTGGTGAAGGCCGGCTTCGAGAAGGACAAGACGAAGTGGTCCAAGATCGCCGCGTCGGTCAAGGGTGTCACCGAGGAGACCACCACCGGTGTCCTGCGCCTGTACCAGTTCGCCGCCGCCGGTGAGCTGTCGTTCCCCGCGATCAACGTCAACGACTCCGTCACCAAGAGCAAGTTCGACAACAAGTACGGCACCCGTCACTCGCTGATCGACGGCATCAACCGCGGCACCGATGCGCTCATCGGTGGCAAGAAGGTGCTCATCGCCGGTTACGGCGACGTGGGCAAGGGTTGCGCCGAGTCGCTGGCCGGTCAGGGTGGACGCGTGCAGGTCACCGAGATCGACCCGATCAACGCGCTGCAGGCGCTGATGGACGGGTATGACGTCGTGACCGTCGAGCAGGCGATCGGCGACGCCGACATCGTCATCACGTCGACCGGCAACAAGGACATCATCACCCTCGACCACATGAAGTCGATGAAGGATCACGCCATCCTGGGCAACATCGGCCACTTCGACAACGAGATCGACATGGCCGCCCTGGAGCGTTCCGGTGCCACCCGCATCAACATCAAGCCGCAGGTGGACGAATGGACCTTCGGCGACTCGGGCAAGTCGATCATCGTGCTGTCCGAGGGACGTCTGCTGAACCTGGGCAACGCGACCGGCCACCCGTCGTTCGTGATGAGCAACAGCTTCTCCAACCAGGTCATCGCGCAGATCGAGCTGTGGACCAAGAACGACGAGTACGACAACGAGGTCTACCGCCTCGCCAAGCACCTCGACGAGAAGGTCGCCAAGATCCACGTCGAGGCGCTCGGTGGCACGCTGACCAGGCTCTCGAAGGACCAGGCCGAGTACATCGGCGTCGACGTCGAGGGCCCGTACAAGCCGGAGCACTACCGCTACTGACGTGGTAAAACGCTCAACAGCAGTACTTTTCGGACTCGTGCTGGCCCTGACCGCGTGTCAGGGCCAGCCGGCGTCCGACGAGGTCGACGGGGCAGAGCCCAACGTCACAGGGCCGGCGCTGCAGATCAGCCACGACACCGCCGAACTCGCAAAAACGTTCCCCGCGTTGGGAACTCCGGTGTCGGCGTCGTGGATCGCCTGGGACAACTCCGACGACCAGACGACCAAGTTGAGCCTGCAGTGGATCGACGCGGTCGTCGAGGTGACGCCCGAGACAATGACCGGACTCGTCGACAAGTACAGCGCCGAGGACCTCGGCCATCGCCCCGCCGTGCAGAAGGTCCTCGAACCCGACCTGCCACCCGGACCGTTTCTGACCGGCGTCGAGCTCAACATCTTTTTCGGCGGCCCGCGCCGCAGCACAAGGGCTTTCCTGGATCCGCCGGTCAACACCGTCGTCCTGCAGTCCAGCGTCGCCGGCTGATGACCCGCCCCGCGGCGCTGTTGCTGTGCGGGCTGCTGGTGGCGTGCGCGCCGGATGCCCCGGTGGCCGATCGTGAAATACGCACCGACACCGCACCTTTGACGGAACGGTTCCCTGCGATCGGTGAACCGTTGACGGTCAGTTGGGTGACGTGGGACTCCGCGACCGGCGGTGCGCCGGGTCCGACGACGTACTGGATCGACGCCGTCGTCACGCTGGCACCGCAGACCACGAAGGCGCTCGAAGCATTGAAGATCGCCGCGCAGGGCAAGGCTCCCGAGGTCGCCGACGAACTGCGTCCCGCAGTCGCGGGCGGCCCATTCCTGACGGGCGAGGAGTTGGACGGTGCGCTGAGCACCACGGGGTGGATGGCGACCGGCTATCTGGATCCCGCACGAAACCTGTTGGTGATCAGCGCAATCGACGACTGATCACGCCAGCAGGCCCAGCTGCCGATACACGTTGGGTCGCCACAGCTGAGCTTGGGAGTTCACGACGATGCCGCCGAGCGCCCAGCCGTGCAGCTGCCCGTCGCCGATGATCACCGTGAGGTCCGCCGCCGGATCCTGCGACAGCACCTTGTCGCGGAACGCGATCGCGCCGGGATACAGCTTCTCCTGGGTGCCGATGTAGATCGCCGTCGGCGGCAGGCCCGTCAAGTCGTCGCTCGAAATCGGGTTCACCAGAGGATCATCCAGGTCGAGGTCGCCGTTGTAGCGTGGCCCCTCGCCGGGCTTGTCCCTGGGCAGGATGGGGTCATCGATCGCATCGACCTGCGGTCCGCGCAGCGTGATATGCAGCGCGGGGGAGACGAGCACCATGCGCGACGGCTGTGATTCCGACACCACGCACGCGATGTCAGATCGGCAGCGCCGCAACAACTCCTGCACAACCAGGACCGCGTACGAGCCGCCGGACGAGTCCCCGTACAGGCTCACATTGTCGACGCCGTGCTCGTCGATCAACATCGACAGGAAGTCGGCCATCGGCGGCACCAGCGTCGTCACCGTGCCCGTGCCCTTCGGCGGCGCCAGCGGGTAGATCGGCACCAGAACGGTGGCGCCCGTGTCCCGGACCGTCTGCGCATAGTCGGACCAGTGCAAGGTGTTGGCTTCGTCGACGAAGCCGCCGCCGTGCAGGGCAACAACGACCTCGTCCGTCGGGGCCGGCGACGCGATCTGCCACACCGTCCAGCCGTTGAATTCCCGTGCGGTCACGTCGAGTCCGCGCATCAGCTGCGGCGGGGGAGTCGTGAACGTCGACGCCGAGACGACCCCACTGAGGATTTTGATGCCGGTCTCCTCGTTGAGCCACCTCAGGGTCCGCAGAATGTCGGCGACCAGCCGGTCACTGTAGGAGGGCGGACCGGTCGTGATCGTCTTCGGCCCTGGCGCAACATCATTGAGGCCGAGCTGGCGGTAGATGTCCTGACGCACCTTCGGGCCCGCCGAGTTGAACGACAGCCCGCCGAGCGCCCAGTCGTGGAACTGGCCCCTGCCGACGACCGTCGACACCGTGCCGCCTGCCGCCGACCACTTCTCCTGCAACAGCAGCGTGTCGGGCAGCAGGTACTCCAATTCGCCGACATAGATCGTCGTCGGCGGCAGCGCGGCCAGCACCTCGTCTTCGAAGAACAACGGGCTCAGCAGCGGGTCCTTCGGATCGAGGCCATCGCTCCAGTGGTTTTCGCGCGTGTAGAAGTCGAGGTTGCGCACATCGATGATCGGATCGTTGATCTCGTAGATGTCGGGGTTCGACAGCGACAGGTCGGGTGCGAACGACAGCAGCACCATGCTGGCCGGCACCGGCTTCCCATCGCGAATGAGCTCACGCACCGCCGCCAACGCCAGGGTGGGGCCGGCCGAGTCGGAGTAGATGCTGACGTTCTCCGCGCCGTAGGCGTCGATCTGGTCGGAGAGGAACTGCGCCATCGCCGGAACGACCTTGACGGCCGTGCCGGCCTCGGTCTTCGCGAGCGGATACATCGGGACGATCACCGTCGCGCCGGTGTCGCGCGCCATGTTCGCGTACGCCAGCCAGTGGGTGACGAGCGGTTCGACGATGAACCCGCCGCCGTGCACGGCGACGACCGTCTTGCCGGTCGGGTTGGGCGGGTGGAACTCCCAGACATCCCACGTGCTGTCTTCGGACGCCTCGAACTCCGTGCGGCGGACGTCGAGGCCGCCCTTCACGAACCAGGGCGGGTCGTCGTTCTCCAGCACCTTGCCGATGAGACCGTAGACGTCGACGCCGATGAAGCTCGAGATCCCGCGCATGACGTAGAGGCTCGTGACGACGACCTGATCGAAGAAGGTGGGCTTGTCGGTGTAGACCACCTCGTTCTGGGCGACGGCGGCCGTGGCCGCGGGCTCTCCGTCGAGCTCGTGCCGCGACGCGGCGGTGGAGGTCAACATGGTCGCGGCGGCCAGCGGTTCGGGCACGTCGTCGACCGGTACGTCGTCGGGTTCCGCGTCCGGTTCCGTGTCATCGGGCTCGTCGTCGACGTCGACAACCACGGTGTCATGGTCATCGGGTTCGTCGTCGGTCTCCTCCTCGTCGGCGGTGATGTCGGTTTGCTTGTCTTCGACGTTCCCCTCGGACTCGGTGACCGCGGCGTCCCGGCTCCGCTTGGTGGTAGCGGCCGGGCCAGCGTCGCGCTGCTCCGACGAATCGGTCCCGCCGGCGTCACCCGTCTCGGACGCTGACGCCACCCCGCATCCCAAGCCGATGAACACCGCCGCGCCGACCCCGGCCGCCGCCGCGATATTCGCCCCTTTGCCCATCCTCGAACCTCCCCGTGTTTTTCAAACTATGAGCGCGGAACCCGCCGCGGTCAATGTTTGCTTGCGGTCCTTAAGGACGACCTGGATTACGCTCGCCGGGTGCTCATCGTCATCGAAGGTGTGGACGGCGCGGGGAAGCGGACGCTGACCAACGGACTGCGCGCCGCATTCGAGGCCGACGGTCGCTCCGTCGCCACCCTGGCCTTCCCGCGCTACGGACAGTCGGTGCATGCCGACGTCGCGGCAGAGGCGCTGCATGGCAACCACGGCGACCTCGCCGAGTCGGTCTACGCCATGGCGGTGCTGTTCGCGATGGACCGCGCCGGCGCCCGCGACGACATCGCACAGTTGACCTCCGCGCACTCCGTCGTGATCCTCGACCGCTACGTCGCCTCCAATGCGGCCTACAGCGCGGCGCGTCTACACCAGCACGCCGACGGTGAGGTCGTCGCCTGGGTGCGCGACCTCGAGTACGGGCGACTGCAGCTGCCCGTCCCGGATTGGCAGCTGCTGCTGGATGTTCCGACAGAACTCGCCGCGCAACGAGCCGTCGACCGAGCCGCGAAGGAAGCCGACCGGGCCCGCGACGCCTACGAGCGTGACGACGGGCTGCAGCAGCGCACCAACGCGGTCTACGCCGAGCTGGCGGCCGCCCACTGGGGTGGCCCCTGGGCCGTCGTCCCCAAGGATGTCGACCCCGCCGAATTGGCGGGCCGGCTGAAAAGTTCGTAGCCGAGCGAATTGACACGTCGGCAGTTAAGCTCCGCCTCAGGGGAAGGTCGCTTCGGCGACGGGTCGCTTCGGAGGGGGATGCGATGCTCGTTTCTACTCGTACACAGGCCACGCCGCTGCAGAAGCTCGACGATCTAGTGTCGTCCATCAAGGCCGCGAGCCAGCACTTCGACCAGGGCCACCACACCGAGGTGAAGTCGTTGGCCGGCCACCTGGGCAGGTTGCTGCACCGCTGCGACGCCTCAGTTGGACTCATCGATCAGCTCGGCCTGCACGACGAACTGACGTGGGTCGACACCGCCGGTGTGCCCAACCCGAAGACAACCTGCTCGACGGCGGCGTTGACGTTGATGCGGATCCGCAGCCGTCACCACGGCGCCGGCGAGTTCGTACCCAAGCTGGCCATGTATCCGCCCGTGCCGATCCGCACGCGCAGCGGTGACCGGATCTCCAGCGGGACGCGCATCCCGTTCGAGCACTGGTGGACCAACCCGGTCGTCACCGACACCGACGGTCATCTGTACTCCCGCAAGCAACTCGTCCTCGCGCTCGGTCAATCGCACGACCCCGAATCCGAAGCCGCGCATTACGCGCTGGAATCCAGCGCCTCGCTCGGCTGGGTGGTGGGCGACTGCGACAAGCCGCTGTGCGCGAACCCGGTCGTCGCCAGCGTCCGCCAGATCGGCTACGAGGTCATGCAGTCCATCACCGAGCAGCGCGACGTGATCGGGCTAATTCCCGACGAATCCCGGTAAAGACGCAAAACGCCCAGTGTGGTAGCAGGGTTTTATCGCCATCTGGTGACACCATGGACACCATGAGGCAAAGGATCCTGGTAGTCGACGACGACCCTTCGCTCGCCGAGATGCTCACCATCGTTCTGCGGGGGGAGGGTTTCGACACCGCGGTCATCGGTGACGGCACCCAGGCGCTGACCGCCGTCCGCGAGTTGCGGCCCGACCTGGTGCTGTTGGACCTCATGCTGCCCGGCATGAACGGCATCGACGTGTGCCGGGTGCTGCGCGCCGACTCCGGCGTGCCGATCGTCATGCTGACCGCCAAGACCGACACCGTCGACGTGGTCCTCGGCCTCGAGTCCGGCGCCGACGACTACGTCATGAAGCCGTTCAAGCCCAAGGAACTGGTCGCCCGCGTGCGCGCCCGGCTGCGGCGCAACGAGGACGAACCGGCTGAGCTGCTCTCCATCGCCGACGTCGACATCGACGTCCCGGCCCACAAGGTCACCCGGCAGGGCGAGCAGATCTCGCTGACCCCGCTGGAGTTCGACCTGCTGGTGGCGCTGGCACGCAAACCGCGCCAGGTGTTTACTCGTGATGTGCTGCTCGAACAGGTGTGGGGCTACCGCCATCCCGCCGACACCCGTTTGGTGAACGTGCATGTCCAGCGTCTGCGGGCCAAGGTAGAGAAGGACCCGGAGAACCCGCAGGTGGTGCTGACCGTTCGAGGAGTGGGATACAAGGCCGGACCTCCATAGGCCCTCGACGATGATCTTTGGTTCACGACGGCGCATCCACAGGCGATCAGCTCCGCTGGTCCGCGGACTGGGTGCGCTTGGTCGTGCGCTGAGCCTCGCGTGGCGACGGTCGCTGCAGCTGCGTGTCGTGACGTTGACGCTGGGCCTCTCGCTCGCCGTCATCCTGGTGCTGGGCTTCGTGCTGACGAGCCAGATCACCGACCGCATCCTCGAAGTCAAGGTGGGTGCCGCGACCGAGGAGATCGAACGGGCACGCACCACGGTCAGCGGCATCGTCGGCGGTGAGGAAACCCGCTCGCTGGACAGCAGCCTGCAGCTGGCCCGCAACACTCTGATCGACCGCAAAGCCGACACCGGACCGGTGCTCGCGGGCGCGTTCGACGCGGTGCTCGTGGTCCCCGGGGACGGCCCCCGCGCGGCGACCGCCGCCGGACCGATCGATCAGGTCCCGAACACGTTGCGCGACTTCGTCAAAGCCGGGCAGGTCAGCTACCAGTACGCGACCGTGCACACCGACGGCTTCTCCGGGCCCGCGCTGATCATCGGCAGCCCGACGTCGTCACCCGTCACCAATCTTGAGCTGTACCTGATCTTTCCGCTGAACAACGAGGACTCCACGATCGCTTTGGTGCGCGGCACGATGGCCACCGCGGGCATCGTGCTGCTCGGCCTGCTGGCCGCGATCTCGCTGCTCGTCGCGCGGCAGATCGTGCTGCCCGTGCGGTCGGCGTCTCGGATCGCCGAACGCTTCGCCGAGGGGCATCTGTCTGAGCGCATGCCCGTCCGTGGTGAGGACGACATGGCCCGGCTGGCGGTGTCGTTCAACGACATGGCCGAAAGCCTGCAGCGCCAGATCACCCAGCTCGAAGAGTTCGGAAACCTTCAGCGCCGTTTCACCTCCGACGTCAGCCACGAACTGCGCACCCCGCTGACGACCGTGCGGATGGCCGCCGACCTGATCCACGACCACGCCGAGGACCTCGACCCCGCATTGCGGCGCTCGACCGAGCTGATGGTCAACGAGCTCGACCGGTTCGAATCACTGCTCAACGACCTGCTGGAAATCTCGCGCCACGACGCCGGTGTCGCCGAATTGGCGGTCGAGGCAGTTGATCTGCGCTCGATCGTCCAGAAGGCCCTCGACAATGTCGGCCACCTCGCCGATGCCGCCAGCGTCGACATGGTCGTCGACGTGCCCGCCGAAGATGTCATCGCCGAGGTCGACCCGCGCCGTGTCGAACGGATCCTGCGCAACCTCATCGCCAACGCCATCGACCATGCCGAACACAAGCCCGTCCGGATCCGGATGGCCGCCGACGTCGACACCGTCGCCGTCACCGTCCGCGACTACGGCGTCGGCCTGCGCCCCGGCGAGGAGAAGCTCGTGTTCAGCCGATTCTGGCGCGCCGATCCGTCTCGGGTACGACGTTCCGGCGGAACAGGTTTGGGCCTGGCGATCAGCATCGAAGACGCCCGGCTGCACCAGGGTCGGCTCGAGGCGTGGGGCGAACCGGGCAAGGGCGCATGCTTCCGACTGACCCTTCCGTTGGTCCGCGGGCACAAGGTCACCAGCAGTCCGCTGCCGGTCAAGCCGATCGAGGTATCGGGGGCGCCCGCAAGTCGCCGTGTTCGCGAGCCGGCAGGGGAAAGCGTGTGACGCGCAGCCTCGCGGCATTGCTTGCCGTGCTCGCGCTTGTCCTCGCCGGCTGCGCCGGCGTCCCGAATTCTTCCTCGCCCCAAGCGATCGGCACCGTCGACCGGCCCGCCCCGCCGAGCCTGCCCAAGCCGACCCCCGGCATGGACCCCGACGTGCTGCTGCGCGAATTCCTCAAAGCCACCGCCGATCCCGCGAACCGGCACCTCGCGGCGCGCCAGTTCCTGACCGAGTCCGCATCGAGTTCGTGGGACGACGCCGGTAGTGCGCTGCTGATCGACAACGTGGTGTTCGTCGAAACCCGTACACCCGAACGGGTCACGGTGACGATGCGCGCCGACATCCTCGGATCACTGTCGGACATGGGCGTTTTCGAGACAGGTGCCGGCGCACTGCCCGACCCTGGACCTATCGAGCTGATCAAGACGACCGGCGGCTGGCGCATCGACAGCCTGCCCAACGGAGTCTTCCTGGACTGGCAGCAGTTTCAGGCCACCTACAAACGGCACACGCTGTACTTCGCGGATCCGACCGGCAAGACGGTGGTGCCCGACCCGCGCTACGTCGCGGTCTCCGAACCCGACCAGTTGGCCACCGAGCTGGTGAGCAAGCTGATCGCGGGGCCCCGTCCGGAGATGGACAGGACGGTGCGCAACCTGCTGGGACCGCCGCTGCGCCTGCGCGGCCCGGTGACGCGCGCCGACGGCGGCAAGACCGGGATCGGCCGGGGCTACGGCGGCGCCCGTATCGATCTGGAGAACCTCTCGACAACCGACCCGCACAGCAGGCAACTGCTTGCCGCGCAGCTCATTTGGACGCTGTCACGGTCGGGAATCAACGGACCCTACGTCATCAACGCCGACGGTACGTCCCTCGACGACCGGTTCGCCGAAGGCTGGGACACCGGTGACGTGGCCGCGACGGACCCCGGCGCGCTCGACGGCGCCGCCGCAGGCCTGCACGCCTTGGTCGGAGGCTCGCTGGTGCGGCTGGATGGCCAGCGCGCGCCGAAGGTTGCCGGCCCGTTCGGGCAGATGCCCGGGCAGATCGCGGCGGCGTTGTCGCGATCGGGTCAGGACGTCGCATCCATCGTCATCCTGCGGCCCGGCGCCCCGGACATGGCGGCATCGCTCTGGGTTGGGCCGTTGGGGGGCAACGCTTCTCAAGCTTTGGACGCCCGCAGTCTGAGCCGGCCCAGCTGGTCACTCGACGATGCGGTGTGGGTCGTCATCGACGGCAACACCGTGGTGCGTGTCATCCAGGACGCGTCCGGTGCGCCTGCGCGCATCCCCGTCGATGCCACCGCGGTGTTGACGCGCTATCCGGGTGGCATCGCCGAATTGCAGCTGTCCCGCGACGGGACGCGAGCGGCAATGGTGATCGACGGCAAGGTCATCCTCGCGGGCGTCGAGCAGACGCCCAACGGCGGCTTCGCCCTGACATATCCGCGCCGACTCGGCTACGGGCTCGGTGACACCGCCGTGTCGCTGTCGTGGCGCACCGGCGACGACATCGTCGTCACGCGAACGGAGGCGCAGAGTCCCGTGTCGTACGTCAACCTCGACGGGGTCAACTCCGACGGACCCAGCCGGAACCTGCTCATGCCCGTCGAGACGGTCGCCGCCAACCCGTCGGCGGTGTACGTCTCCGACGGACGGGGCGTGCTGCAACTGTCCGGCTCGGCAGCAGAAGACCCGGGATGGGTCGAGGTGCGTCCGCTGATGGCTTCCGGCGCCGTGCCGGTACTCCCGGGCTGACACTGAATGTGCTGCCGGAACAGCCCTCCGGCAGAGGCTCGACGGAGAGGTGTTCGGCATGGTGATGGTTCCCAGGAAGACGGTGCTCGCCGGAGCGGGGGTCGGCTTGGCGGCGGCTGCGGTCGCGGCGTGTTCGCGTGGTTCGGAGTCTTCATCGGACTCTGGTTCGTCGGCGGCGCCGGCGGGGGAGGCGTTGGCGTCGACGACCGACGTCCCCGTCGGGTCGGGCGTCATCGTCGGCGAGGTGGTGCTGACGCAACCGGCCGCCGGCGACTTCAAAGGCTTCTCGGCGGTGTGCACGCACACCGGCTGCCTGCTCAACGAGGTTGCCGACGGGACGATCAACTGCCCGTGCCACGGCAGCAAGTTCAGTCTCGACGGCGCGGTGGTCAACGGCCCGGCGAAGAAGCCGTTGGAGCCGGTGGCGATCAGCGTGCAGGGAGGTTCGATCGTCGCGGAGTAGGGAGTCGCGCTCGCCGAGCGTGCGGTGAGGGCGGCCATTCGCGCTTTTCCGCGCCGTGAGCGCACGTTCGACGCGCGACTGCCTGTCGTGTCGGTGGCTCTCGGCACACTCCTGCCATGGGGGAACCGTTCATCGGCAGCGAAGCGCTCCGCGAAGGCAGGCTGTCACGGCATGCGTTGAGGACGCGGTTCGTCGCGATCTATCCCGACGTCTACCTGTCTGCGGGAACCGAGCCGACTGCCGTCTCGAAAGCCGAAGCCGCGTGGTTGTGGACGAGACGCGACGGTATCGTCGCCGGCCGTTCGGCTGCGGCGCTTCACAGATCCCGGTGGGTCAGCGCAGGCCCGCCTGCTGAAGTGTTGTGGGACAACCGAAGAGCGCCCCGCGGCATGCATGTGTGGTCCGATTGGGTGGCTGACGACGAGGTGCAGACGCTGCGCGGGATCCGCGTCACGACGCCGGAACGGACCGCCCTCGACATTGCCTGCCGCTATCCGACGAAGCCGGCGGTCGCCGCGATCGACGCGCTCGCCCGCGCGACCCGGATGAAGATCGCCGACGTCGAATTGCTCGCCGATCGGCACAAAGGCCGGCGCGGGATCCGGCAGGCCCGCAGAACCCTGAATCTCGTCGACCCCGGCGCGGAGTCGCCTCAGGAGACCTATCTGCGGCTGTCAGTCATCAGCCATGGCTTCCCGCCACCGCAGACCCAGATCCCGGTGTACGACGACCACGGTGGCTTGGTCGCCGAGCTCGATATGGGTTGGGACGCCATGATGATCGCCCTCGATTACGAGGGTGACCATCACCGCCAGACACGGGAGGCCTTCAACAAAGGCATCCGGCGGCATGACGCGGTGACCCAGCTCGGTTGGACGGACATTCGAGTGACCGCCAGTGACACCGAGGGAGGGATCATCGCGACGCTCGCGGCGGTGTGGCGTCAGCGACTGTGCGCTCTGGGCGAGGATCCGGCCGTTTTGCCGCCCTGGACGCACGTTCGGCGTGCGAGCTGAGGAACCCGTGCTTGATCTCGTTCTTCCTCTGCAGTGCGGCGGGTGCGACGCCGCCGCGACCGCCTGGTGCTCCGACTGCGCCAAAGACCTACTCGTGAAGAAAGACGAACCCCACCTGGTGACGCCCCGGCTCGATCCCGGCGTGCCCGTCCTGTCGCTCGGGCGCTACGCCGGCCCGCGCCGCCAGGCGATCATCGCCCTCAAAGAGCACGGCCGCTCCGACCTGCAGCACCCCCTCGCCGAAGCCCTCCACCACGCGATCGACAACCTGCTCGACTGGGGCGTCCTGGCCACACCGCTCGCGCTTGTGCCTGCTCCGACAAGGCGGTCGGCAGCCCGCCGCCGCGGCGGCGACCCCGTCACCCGCATCGCCCGACTGGCCGCCCAACCGCAGATGGAAGTCGCGCCCGTCCTGCGCTACAAAGCGTTCACCCGGGACTCCGTCGGCCTCTCCAGCGCCAATCGCCAGCGCAACGTCGCAGGTCGCGTGCGCCTCGCCCGGCCCGTTACCGGCCAGGTCGTCCTCGTCGACGACGTCGTGACCACCGGCGCCACCGCCACCGAGTCCGTCCGCGTCCTGCAAACCGCGGGGGCTGACGTCGTCGCTGTGCTGACGTTGGCGAACGCCTGATCGCCTGAAGACGATTACCCCGAGATCAATCGCGCATGAAGAACTGAAAACAGGTCGGCTGAATTTATGGCATGGCAGGTGAACAACGACTACCGTCGGCACCAATCGTCCGTGAACAAATCACGGCGGCGCTCAGGATGAGGGCGCCGATATCGCGTCAGCGGTAGGAGGTGATCAGTCGACACCTTGCTCCGGCGAGCGGCGCGATCACATATGCCTCGTCGGCGCGATGTCTTCCCGGCCGGCACGCGACAGCGTGCGAACGCGAGAGAATCGAGTTGCCAAGTATGTCAAGTCATTCCGTCAGGTCCGACAGCACGATGGTGATTGACCCGGAGAGCACGAACGAGTCAACCGACCTCCCGAACGCCGAAGTTGTGGTCAAGGGCCGCAACGTCGAAGTCCCCGATCATTTCCGCGTCTACGTCGCCGAAAAGCTGTCACGTCTGGAACGATTCGACCGCACCATCTACCTCTTCGACGTCGAACTCGACCACGAGAAGAACCGCCGTCAACGCAAGAACTGTCAGCACGTCGAGATCACCGCGAAGGGCCGCGGGCCCGTCGTCCGCGGTGAGGCGTGCGCCGACAGTTTCTACGCCGCCTTCGAATCCGCGGTGAGCAAACTCGAAGCCAGGCTCCGCAAGAGCAAGGACCGCCGCAAGATCCACTACGGAGACAAGACACCGGTGTCGTTGCACGAAGCGACGGCCCTCGACCGGCTCGACGCCGCGTTCGCCCGGGTGGCCGCCGACGCTGCCCCGGCAGAGGCGCCCACCGACGACCACGAGCCGGGCCGCATCGTGCGCACCAAGGAGCACAGCGCCGTCCCGATGACCGTCGACGACGCCCTCTACGAGATGGAGCTCGTGGGCCACGACTTCTTCCTGTTCCACGACAAGGAGAGCGACCGGCCGTGTGTGGTCTACCGGCGACACGCCTACGACTACGGGCTGATCAAACTCGCCTGAGACGGCCTGAGCACGCGACATCCCCCGGGGGCATCCCGGGGGATTTTGCGTTGTAGACGCGGCATGTAACCAGCGATTTCGGTACGTCGCCTACGATGGGCTCCGTCTGTCGTGATGCCGAATCCGACAGGAACAGACGAGGGAAAAAGGTTTACCGTGCTTGGGAAGTTGCTCCGAATCGGCGAAGGCCGCATGGTCAAGCGCCTCAAGGGGGTGGCTGACTACGTCAACACCCTGTCCGACGACATGGAGAAGCTCTCCGACGCCGAACTGCGCGCCAAGACCGACGAGTTCCGCGGTCGTCTGGAGGTCGGTAAAGAGGACCTCGACGATCTGATGCCCGAGGCGTTCGCCGTCGCTCGCGAAGCGGCCTGGCGGGTGCTCAATCAGCGTCACTTCGACGTCCAGGTCATGGGCGGCGCCGCGCTGCACTTCGGCAACGTCGCGGAGATGAAAACCGGTGAGGGCAAGACCCTGACCGCCGTGCTGCCCGCCTACCTCAACGCGCTGTCCGGCAAGGGCATGCACATCGTCACCGTCAACGACTACCTCGCCAAGCGCGACGCCGAGCAGATGGGCCGCGTCCACCGCTTCCTCGGCCTGGACGTCGGCGTCATCCTGTCGCAGCTGACGCCGGAGCAGCGTCGCGCCGCGTACGCCGCCGACATCACGTACGGCACCAACAACGAGTTCGGCTTCGACTACCTGCGCGACAACATGGCTCTGCGCCTCGAAGACTGCGTGCAGCGCGGCCACAACTTCGCCATCGTCGACGAGGTCGACTCGATTCTCATCGACGAAGCCCGTACCCCGCTGATCATCTCCGGCCCCGCCGACGGCGGATCCAACTGGTACACCGAGTTCGCCCGGCTTGCTCCGCTGATGGAGAAAGACGTGCACTACGAGGTCGACATCAAGAAGCGCGTCGTCGGCATCAACGAGATCGGCGTCGAGTTCGTCGAAGACCAGCTCGGTATCGAGAACCTCTACGAGGCCGCCAACTCGCCGCTGATCAGCTACCTGAACAACTCGATCAAGGCCAAGGAGCTCTTCGAGCGCGACAAGCACTACATCGTCCGCAACGGTGAGGTCCTCATCGTCGACGACTTCACCGGCCGCGTGCTGATCGGACGCCGCTACAACGAGGGCCTGCACCAGGCCATCGAGGCCAAGGAGCAGGTCGAGATCAAGGCCGAGAACCAGACGGTCGCCACGATCACGCTGCAGAACTACTTCCGTCTCTACGACAAGCTCGCCGGCATGACCGGTACCGCCGAGACCGAGGCCGCCGAGCTGCACGAGATCTACAAGTTGGGCGTCGTGCCGATTCCGACGAACCGGCCGATGATCCGCTCCGACCAGTCCGACCTGATCTACAAGACCGAGGAAGCCAAGTTCATCGCGGTCGTCGACGACGTCGCCGAGCGCTACGAGAAAGGCCAGCCGGTCCTCATCGGTACGACGAGCGTCGAGCGCTCCGAGTTCTTGAGCCGCCAGTTCGAGAAGCGCCGCATCCCGCACAACGTGCTCAACGCGAAGTACCACGAGCAGGAGGCCGGCATCATCGCCGAGGCCGGCCGGCTCGGCGCGATCACCGTCGCCACCAACATGGCCGGCCGCGGCACCGACGTCGTGCTCGGCGGCAACGTCGACTACCTGCTGGACCGTCGTCTCCGTCAGCGCGGGCTCGACCCGATCGAGACCGCCGACGAGTACGAGCAGGCCTGGCACGAAGATCTGCCCCACATCAAGGAGCAGGTTGCCGCCGAGGCCAAGGACGTGATCGCCGCGGGTGGTCTGTATGTGCTCGGCACCGAACGGCACGAGTCGCGCCGCATCGACAACCAGCTGCGCGGTCGCTCCGGTCGTCAGGGCGACCCGGGCGAGTCCCGCTTCTATCTGTCGCTGGCCGACGAGCTGATGCGCCGCTTCAACGGAGCGACGCTGGAGACGCTGCTGACCCGCCTGAACCTGCCCGACGACGTGCCGATCGAGGCCAAGATGGTCTCCCGCGCCATCAAGAGCGCGCAGACCCAGGTCGAGCAGCAGAACTTCGACATCCGCAAGGAAGTTCTCAAGTACGACGAGGTGATGAACCAGCAGCGCAAGGTCATCTATGCCGAGCGCCGCCGCATCCTCGAAGGGGAGAACCTGGCCGAGCAGGCCGAGAAGATGCTCGTCGACGTCGTCACCGCGTACGTGGACGGCGCCACTGCCGAGGGCTACTCGGAGGACTGGGACCTGGAGAAGCTGTGGGAAGGGCTCAAGCAGCTCTACCCGGTGAGTATCGATCACCACGATCTGATCGACTCCGACGCCGTCGGAGAGCCCGGCGAGCTGACCCATGACGAGCTTCTCGACGCGCTGGTCTCCGACGCCAAGCGCGCGTACGCCGCGCGTGAGGCCGAGCTCGAGGAGATCGCCGGCGAAGGCGCGATGCGGCAGCTGGAGCGCAACGTCCTTCTCAATGTGCTCGACCGCAAGTGGCGCGAGCATCTCTACGAGATGGATTACCTGCGCGAGGGCATCGGCCTGCGCGGGCTGGCGCAGCAGCGTCCCGAGGTCGAGTACGCGCGCGAGGGCTACGACATGTTCATCGGCATGCTCGACGGCATGAAAGAGGAGTCGGTCGGCTTCCTGTTCAACGTGCAGGTCGAGCGTGCGCCCGCCCCCGCGGTGGCGGCGCAGGCGACGCCCTCCGGGCTGGCCGAGTTCGCGGCGGCCGCCGCGCAGCAGGCCGGTGCCGTGGCCACCAAGGAACGGCCCGCCGCTGCAGGCGTGCGCGCGAAGGGCATCGACGACCAGCAGCAGCGCCTGACCTACTCCGGTCCGTCGGAAGACGGGGGCGTGGAGGTCAAGCGCAGCGGTGCCGCACCGACCACCGGGACCACCCGCAAGGAGAGGCGCGAGGCCGCCCGCCAGCAGCAGAAGGCGGGCCGGCACTCCAAGCGTGGTTGATCACCCGATCTGCAGCGCGACGAGCCGCCAGCTGTCCCGGTAGCGTTCGATGCGCCCGGCGACCGCATGGACGCGGCCGCTTCGGGTGAAGGACGCGAACACCTCCGCGGCGGTCACCTCGTCTGCCACATCGACAGCGTGGACCGAGCGGACGCGCACCCGGCGCAGCGCCGCGCTGCCGGTGCGTGGAGCGCACGACCGGGCGATGACGCAGTCGATGAGGAACGGGGTCATCAGCGGACGCAACTGCGAGATCGGCCTGCGCCGATCGATCACCTCGATGACCCTGCGCAGCGCAGACTCGGCGAACACGACCGCAGACTGCGGCGGCGGAATCTCCTGGACGGCCGGCCGTGGGGCGCGCAGCGTGTGCGGTGACGGCCGGTGCAGCGCAGCACCGGACGGCGTCGGGCACGGCCGCGGAGTGAACGGATGAGGGGCCGGTTCGTAATCGATGATCGGCGAGGTCGTCCAGGCCGCAGGGGGCAACACGGCCGACGGCACATCCGACGGAACGGGGGAAGAGGACATGGTTGATCTCCAGCGTTTGACGGGCCGCTGCTGGAGAGTCGCAGACCGCTCAATGATCGCACGCATGTCAGACACCGGAGAGCACCCGTTCTGCGGGAGCTCAGAAACAACGGATAACGTGTCAGGGTCTGACTCTTTGACGAAAGATCGAGGGGGGTTGCGCCGCACATGGTGAACAGATTGTCGGCGGCCGACTCGTCCTTCTTCCGGCTGGAGAACTCTTCGACGCCGATGTACGTCGGGTCCCTGCAGATCCTGCGGAAACCGCGCAACGGGCTGAGCTACGAGACGCTGCTGGCGACCGTCGAGCGGCGCCTGCCGCAGATCCCGCGGTACCGGCAGAAGGTCCGCGAGGTCACGCTCGGGCTTGCCCGTCCCGTGTGGGTGGACGACGGCGACTTCGACATCACCTATCACGTCCGGCGTTCGGCACTGCCGTCCCCGGGCACCGACGCGCAACTGCACGATCTCGTCGCGCGCCTGGGCTCCCGGCCCCTCGACAAGTCACGCCCCCTGTGGGAGATGACCCTCGTCGAAGGTCTGGCCAAGAACCGCGTCGCGATCTACACGAAGACGCACCAGGCGCTCGTCAACGGCATGACGGCGCTGGAGATCGGTCACGTCATCGCCGACCGCACCCAGAAGCCGCCCGAATTCGGGGAGGACATCTGGATCCCCGGTCGCGAACCCAGCGACCGTCAGCTGCTGATCGGCGCGCTCGGTGAGTGGGTCATGCGGCCGACCGCGCAAGCCGCCGCCGTGCGCAACGCGATCACCGAAACTGTTTCCAGCACAGCCCAAATCGTCGACCTCGGCCGCCGCATCGCCGACGTCGCGCGGACCGTCGCCCGGGGCACCGCGCCGAGCAGCCCGCTGAACACCACCGTGTCGCGGAACCGGCGGTTCTCGGTCGCGTCGGGCAGTCTCGAAGAGTTCCGGATCGTGCGTGCCCGCTACGACTGCGACGTCAACGACGTCGTGCTGGCGATGGTGGCCGGGGCGCTGCGTAACTGGTTGCTGTCCCGGGGCGAACCCGTCACCGCGACGACGACCGTGCGGGCGATGGCGCCGATGTCGGTCTATCCCGACGCCGAGATCGATTCGTCGAGCCCCGGCCAGGCCATCAGTGAAGTGGCGCCGTTCCTGGTCGATCTTCCGGTGGGCGAGGCCAACGCCGTCGTGCGCCTGTCGCAGATCTCGCACGCCACCGAATCGCACCCCACCGCGGCCAGTCTCGTTGACGCCCGCACCATCGTCACGCTGTCGGGCTTCGCGCCACCGACGTTGCACGCCATGGGAATTCGTGTCGCCACGAGCTTCTCGGCACGTCAGTTCAACCTGCTCGTCACGAATGTGCCGGGCGCGCAGAGCCAGATGTACATCGCGGGCACCAAACTGCTGGAGACCTACGCGGTGCCGCCACTGCTGCACAACCAGACGCTCGCCATCGGCGTCACCTCCTACAACGGCATGCTCTATTTCGGGATCAACGCCGACCGCGACGCGATGAGCGACGTCGAAGTGCTGCCCAGCCTGCTGCGCGAAGCCCTCGATGAACTGGTGGAAGCCGCAAAGTGACCTCTTCGTAGCCCTTTGGGATTTGACGAGGGCACGCCGCAGGGGTCGAATGATGTGAATGTCGACATCTGAGGACGAAGTCACCGCAGTCCCCGCGAGTGACGCCGTCGAACCTGCCACCCATCCAGTGCTCGACGTTCCCGTCGTCGAAGAAGAAATCACCAGATCGCGTGGCATCGACTGGGTGGTGTTCGGTGTCACCGCGGCCATCGCCTGCGCGTTCCTGGTGTGGGGCTTCCTGAGCACCGAGTCGCTCGCGAACGCCTCCAGCACCGCGCTGACCTGGGTGATGGACAACACCGGTTGGCTGTTCGCGCTCACCAGCACCGGTTTCGTGGTGTTCGTGCTGTATCTCGCGCTGGGCCGTTACGGCACCATTCCGCTCGGCCGCGACGACGAGGAGCCGGAGTTCAACGGCGTGTCCTGGGTCGCGATGATGTTCAGCGCAGGCATGGGCATCGGCCTGATGTTCTTCGGTGTCGCCGAACCGCTCTCGCATTTCGCCACACCGCCGCCGGGCACCGGCGCCGAGGGCAACCCCGAGGCGGTCCAGAACGCGATGGCCACCACGCTGTTCCACTGGACCCTGCACCCGTGGGCCATCTACGCCGTCGTCGGCCTGGCGATCGCCTACGGCGTGTACCGCAAGGGCCGTCTGCAACTGATCAGCGCCGCGTTCGAGCCGCTGCTCGGGTCTCGGGCGAACGGGGCGTGGGGCAAGGTCATCGACATGCTGGCGATCTTCGCCACGCTGTTCGGGTCGGCTGCCTCGCTCGGGCTCGGCGCGCTGCAGATCCGCAGTGGCCTGCAGATCGTCGCCGGCATCGGCGAGACCGGCAATGCGATCCTCGTCGTCATCATCTCGGTGCTGACCGTGTGCTTCGTGTTGTCGGCGGTGTCGGGCATCGCTCGCGGCATCCAGTGGTTGTCGAACATCAACATGGTGCTGGCGCTGGCGCTCGCGCTGTTCGTCTTCGTCGTCGGGCCGACGGTCTTCATCCTCAACCTGCTGCCGACATCACTGGGCAGCTACTTCGCCGACCTGAACATGATGTCGGCGCGCACCGGAGCCGAAGGCGCCGACGTCAATGCCTGGCTGCAGTCCTGGACGATCTTCTACTGGGCGTGGTGGGTGTCGTGGACGCCGTTCGTCGGCATGTTCATCGCCCGCATCTCGCGGGGCCGCACCATCCGGCAGTTCGTCGGCGGCGTGCTGTTGGTCCCAAGCGTCGTGTCGCTGATCTGGTTCGCCATCTTCGGCGGAGCCGCAATCAACGTGCAGCAGAACGGAACCGACCTCGCCGGCGAAGGTGGTGTGGAGGCGCAGCTGTTCACCCTGCTCGATCAGTATCCGATCGCGACCATCGCCAGCGTCGTCGTGATGGTGCTCGTCGCGATCTTCTTCGTCTCGGGCGCCGACGCCGCGTCGATCGTGATGGGCTCGCTGTCGCAGAAGGGCACCATCCACCCCAGCCGGAGCACCGTGGTGTTCTGGGGTGTCGCCACCGGCGCGGTGGCCGCGGTGATGCTCCTCGTCGGCGGTGAGGACGCGCTGACCGGGCTGCAGACCATCACGATCATCGCAGCGCTGCCGTTCCTTCTCGTGATGGTCGGGCTCGCAGTCTCTTTGGTGAAGGACCTGCGGCACGACCCGAAGGTGGTGCGACGCGAGTACGCCGCCGAGGTCGTCAACACAGCGGTGATCTCGGGCGTCACCCAGCACGGCGACGACTTCATCATCTCGATCGAGAAGGACCCCAACAGCGACGCCGGCAAGGCGAACTAGGTGGCGAAGAAGTCCAAGAACAAGCTGTCCAACGACGTCTACGAAGCCGAATTGTTCCGCCTCCAAACGGAATTGGTGAAGCTTCAGGAGTGGGTGCGGGTCACCGGGGCACGTGTCGTCATCGTCTTCGAGGGCCGCGATGCCGCCGGTAAGGGCGGCACCATCAAGCGGATCACCGAATATCTGAGTGCGCGCGTCGCCCGGATCGCAGCACTTCCCGCACCCTCGGACCGCGAACGTGGGCAGTGGTATTTCCAGCGTTACATCGAGCATCTGCCGGCCAAGGGTGAGATCGTGCTGTTCGACCGGTCCTGGTACAACCGGGCCGGCGTGGAGAAGGTGATGGGGTTCTGCACCCCGGCCGAACATGCGTTGTTCCTGCGCCAGACACCGATTTTCGAGCAGATGCTGATCGAGGACGGCGTGATCCTGCGCAAGTACTGGTTCTCGGTGTCCGACGACGAGCAGCTGCGCCGCTTCAAGTCGAGGCTCAACGATCCGGTGCGGCGGTGGAAGCTGTCGCCGATGGATCTGGAGTCGGTGTACCGGTGGGAAGACTATTCGCGGGCCAAGGACCAGATGATGGTCCACACCGATACTCCGTTGAGCCCCTGGTATGTCGTCGAATCCGATATCAAGAAGCACGCGCGGTTGAACATGATCTCGCACCTGCTGTCGACCATCGACTACTACGACGTCGACGCCCCGAAGGTGAAGCTGCCCAAGCGTCCGGTGCTCAGCGGTGACTATCAGCGGCCGCCTCGGGAATTGTCGACCTATGTGGATGATCACGTCGCCGCGTTGACGGGCGACCCCGAATAGCGCTCCTGTAGGACTGCTCCTCGTGTGCGCACTAGGCTCGCGTCGTGCGCGTCTACGTCCCCGCAACCCTGGCCATGCTGCAACAGATGGTCGCCGACGGATCGTTGCGTCCCGTCAACGGGACCGCGTTCGCGGTGACGCCGACGTTGCGCGAGGCGTATGCCGAGGGTGACGACGACGAGCTGGCCGACGTCGCATTGCGCGAAGCCGCGATGGCGTCACTGCGCCTCCTCGGGAACGAGGCCTCCGGCGGGCTGCCGTCGCGCCGGGTCGTTGTCGAAGCCGACGCCGACGACGTGACGTTGCGGCCCGATCTCGACGACGCGGTGGTCCGGATCGCGGGGGAGTTGGCGATCGGGCGGGTGATCGCCGCGTATGTCGACAATGCGGCCGCGGAGTCGGCCGTCGAGGCCGCGGTCGAGGTGATCGATTCCGCGGATCTGGGTGACGAGGACGCCGATCTCACGGTCGGTGACGCGCAGGATCATGACCTGGCGTGGTACGCGCCACAGGAGCTCCCATTTCTTCTTGACCTGCTCTAGGGCTGGATACGGTACCGTAAGTTACGGTACCGTAGGTTAGTGTTCCCTACTAGGCTTGGGGAACGCCACGATCATGTGCAAGCCGGGCAGGAGCCGTCATGGCCAAGACGACAGTCAAGACCACCGCGAAGGTCGCCGACACCGTTCGGCCCACCGTCGCCGGCGCGAAAGAGCGGCCGGGATGGCATGTCCTTCGGACCATCGCGGGCCGGATCACCACCCCGCTGCTGCCCGACGACTACCTCAAACTCGCCAACCCGTTGTGGTCGGCACGTGAGTTGCGCGGTCGCGTCCTCGAAGTGCGTCGCGAAACTGTCGACTCAGCCACGTTGGTCATCAAGCCGGGCTGGGGTTTCTCCTTCGACTACGAAGCCGGTCAGTACGTCGGCATCGGTCTGCTGATGGAGGGCCGCTGGCGGTGGCGGTCCTACTCGCTCACCTCCAGTCCAGTGACCAGCAGGGGTTCGCGCACCATCACCATCACGGTCAAGGCCATGCCCGAGGGGTTCCTGTCGACGCACCTGGTCGGCGGGGTTGAGCCTGGCACGATCGTGAGGCTTGCGGCGCCGCAAGGAAACTTCGTGATGCCGGATCCCGCTCCGGCGTCGGTGCTGTTCCTGACGGCCGGTTCGGGGATCACCCCGGTGATGTCGATGCTGCGGACGCTGGCGCGGCGCGATCAGATCGGTGATGTCGTACACCTGCACTCGGCGCCCACCGAATCGGATGTGATGTTCGCCTCGGAGCTGTCGCAGCTCGCCACCCGCCACGAGGGTTACCGGCTGCAATTGCGGGCAACCCGAACCGAGGGCCGGCTCGATCTGGAACGCCTCGCCGAGGCGGTGCCGGACTGGCGGGAACGTCAGACGTGGGCCTGCGGGCCCGAGGCGATGCTGGAGGACGCCGAACGCACATGGACCGCCGCCGGTGCGGTCGACCGTCTGCATCTGGAGCGGTTCGCGGTGTCGCGGGCCAAGGTCCACGGCAGCGGCGGCACCGTCGAGTTTCGGCGATCGGGACGTACCGCGACGGTCGACGCGGCGACGTCGTTGATGGATGCCGGCGAGGATGCGGGCGTGCGGATGCCGTTCGGCTGCCGCATGGGCATCTGCCAGTCATGTGTCGTGGGCCTGGTGGAAGGGCACGTGCGGGATCTGCGCACTGGGGTCGAGCACGAACCGGGGACGCGGGTGCAGACGTGCGTATCCGCCGCTTCGGGCGACTGCGTGCTCGACGTTTAGGCTTTACTGGGTAGTAACCTACGAGATCGTAGGTTACGGTAGCGTAGGTAGACGAGAGGAGGCCACAACATGGCGATTACAGACGTTCCCGAGTTCACGCATCTGACAGAAGCGGACATCGAGAACCTGGCACGCGAACTCGACGCGATCCGCCAGGACATCGAGGACTCCCGAGGCGCGCGCGACGCGCGCTACATCCGCCGCACCATCGCATTTCAGCGCGGCCTCGAGATCGCAGGCCGGCTGCTGCTCGCGGGAAGCTCCAAGCGCAAATTCTGGTGGGCGGGCACGGCGACGCTGGGCGTGGCCAAGATCGTCGAGAACATGGAGATCGGCCACAACGTCATGCACGGCCAGTGGGATTGGATGAACGATCCCGAGATCCATTCCTCCTCGTGGGAATGGGACATGAGCGGGGCGTCCAAGCACTGGCGGTTCACCCACAACTTCATGCATCACAAGTACACGAACATCCTCGGCATGGATGACGACGTGGGCTATGGCGTGATTCGCGTTACCCGTGATCAACGCTGGACCCCGATGAACCTGGGCAACCTGTTCTTCAACACCCTGCTGTGCGTGGCTTTCGAATGGGGTGTCGGGTTGCAGCACCTCGAGCTCGGCAAGATCTTCAAGGGTCGCGACGACCGCAGGGCGACGATGGTGCGCGTCAAGGAGTTTGGGGTCAAGGCCGGCCATCAGGTCGCCAAGGACTACGTCCTGTGGCCCGCGCTGACCTCGCTGTCCCCGGGCGCGACGTTCAAGTCGACGATGAAGGCCAACGCGGTGGCGAACGTCATCCGCAACGTCTGGGCCAACGCCGTGATCTTCTGCGGCCATTTCCCTGACGGCGCAGAGAAGTTCACCAAGACCGACATGGTCGGCGAGACGCGCGGCGAGTGGTATCTGCGTCAGATGCTGGGCAGTGCGAACTTCGAGAACGGTCCGGTGTTGCGCTTCATGAGCGGCAACCTGTGCCACCAGATCGAGCACCACCTGTTCCCGGATCTGCCGAGCAACCGGTACTACGAGATCTCGCTGCGCGTGCGCGAAATCTGCGACAAGTACGACCTGCCGTACACCACCGGGCAGTTCCTGGTGCAGTACGGAAAGTCGTGGCGCACCATCGCGAAACTGTCGCTGCCGGACAAGTTCCTCAGCGACACCCGCGACGATGCACCGGAGACGCGCAGCGAGCGGATGTTCGAAGGGCTGGAGCCCGCCGAGCGCAGCGGGCTGAAGTCCGCGATCGCCGCCGTGCGGACACGTCGTCGCGCCAAGCGTGCGCAGAAGGCTTCGAGCAGCCGCCCAGAGTTGGCTGCCTGACGCCCAAGGGTTTTCGTTGAGGGCGGGTCCGCTCTCCCGCCCTCAACGTAACTTCATTCGTGGGCCGTGGGTTTGCGTCCCGTCCCTTTGCCTTTGAACCCACCGGTGAACCGGTAGCGCGCGTGCCGTAACAGGTTGGCCCGCGGTATACGCCAGCACTGCAACGGGTGGTGCTCGTCGTGCATGAGGCAAATGTTGCACGACACACAGGCCGGTGACGTCTGGCCGCCGCGCGACAGTCGCAGTGCAAGATCGGGCTCGCGGATGAATGGTCGTGCCATGGACAGGAAATCGGCGCGCTCGTCGCGGATCAGCGCCTCCATCGTCGCCAGTCTGCGGATGCCACCGACCAGGATGATCGTCGTGTCGACCTCGGCGCGTACCGCGTCGGCGAACGGCAGGAAATACGCCTCCGGCTCCGCCTGCCGGTGCAGCCGATGGAACAGCAGATCGCGTGCGGCCTCCTTCGGGCCCACGGCGACATACCCCCTGATGGACGCGCTGACATAGTCGCTCATCAGATTCGACGAGATCTCGACTCCGTCGAGTCCCGCTGCGACGAACCGCGATACGCCGGCCACGGCATCGTCGAGCGCGAGGCCGCCCGGTTCGTCGACGAGGTCGGCGAGACCGACCTTCATCGTCAATCCCCGGTCGGGCGGTAGTTCGGCGCGGATCGCGCGAATGATCTCGCACGCGAAGCGATCCCGGTTCTCCTGCGAACCACCCCACCGGTCGTCGCGCCGGTTGGTCAGCGGGGACCGGAACTGACTGACCAGGTAGCCGTTGGCGCCGTGGAGATGAACACCGTCGAAGCCCGCCTCGACCGCGCGTCGTGCGGCGGACTGGAAGGCCTCGATGGTTTCGTGGATTTCGTCGTCGGATGCCGCGGACACCTTGCGGCCCGTCATCACGTTGTCGACGGGGGAGGGGGCCAGTGGCTGCGTCGCGAACGACATGGATTGGCTTCCGGCGTGGGCGATCTGGGCGAAGATGCGGCCGCCGTGGCGATGCACGGCGTCGGTCACGCGGCGGAAGCCCGGTATCGCGTCGTCGGTGTCGAGCCCGGCCTGTAATTCGCCATAGCGTCCGCGGCGGTGGCTGTAGATGTGTCCGGTGAACGCCAGACCGACGCCGCCGCGCGCGAGCTTCTCGTGCAGATCGACGTAATCCTGGCCGATCCGTCCGCCAGGATCCGCCATGGATTCGCCGGTGCCGGCGCGGATCAAACGGTTCCTGACAACGACCGGACCGATCGCGGCTTCTCCGAAGACATTGCGCGGCAGCGCCTTGTGGGCGTGCACTGCATCCACAGGTATGCGCCTCCCGAAACTGCGGTTCAGCCGTTTTGAAGTGTATTCAATCACATTATATGGCGCTCGGGAGCTGAAACGACGCAAAGCGCGCGTGCCCAGTGGTGGACACGCGCGCTTTGCGTTGCTGGGAAAATTCAGTCGGGCACGTAGTCGAACGTGTTTGGATTCGGCCCAATGCGTCCGTCCTCACCCTTGTCGAGACCGGAGATCGCGTCGAAATCGTCGGAGCCCAGTTCGAAGTCGAACAGCGCAAAATTGTCCTTGATGCGCTGCAGCGTCACCGATTTCGGGAAAACGATGTCACCGCGCTGAATGTGCCAGCGCAGCACGACCTGGGCGGGCGACTTGCCGGTCGACTCGGCGATCCGCGTGACAACCGGGTCGTCGAGCACCTTGCCCTGCGCGATCGGCGACCACGCCTCCGTCACGATGCCATGTTCGTTGCCGTAGGCGCGAACCTCGTCGTTGGCGAAGTACGGGTGCACCTCGATCTGATTGACCGCGGGCACCGTGCCGGTCTCGTCGGCCAGCCGCTGCAAGTGTCCAATTTGGAAGTTGGAGACGCCGATGCTGCGGGCGCGGCCGTCCTTGGCGAACTCCTCCAACGTCTTCCACGTCGATACGTAGTCACCGTCGTACAGCGTCGGCAGTGGCCAGTGGATCAGGAACAGATCGACGTAGTCGAAGCCGAGCGCGCTGAGCGTGTCGTCGAACGCGCGGCGGGCGTCGTCCGGTTTGTGGAAGCTGTTGTTGAGCTTGCTCGTGACGAAGACCTCTGAGCGATCGATGCCCGAGTCGCGGATGCCGTCGCCGACACCCTTCTCGTTCTGATACATCTGCGCGGTGTCGATGTGGCGGTAGCCGACCTCCAGGGCCTGCTTCACCGAATCCGCCGTGTCCTCGGGCGGGATCTGGAACACGCCGAACCCCAACTGGGGAATACTCGTGCCGTTGTTCAATGCAATCGCGGGTACCTGTGTCAAGTTCTTCCTCCTTCTCGGCGAGAGCGTGCCCAGCACGCAGTCGCTGCAAACCCCCCGCTGCGTCCATTGTCCCGGTTGAGCTGTGAGTGCGCTGTCGTGCAGACCCGCGCGGGGCCGGGGGTCAGGTTTCGCGCAGGGCCGACAAGAGTCTGCGAGCGGCGTGCACGCGGCCCTCCGCGGCGCCGGTCAGCGCGTCGAGCGCGCACTCCGGATCGGCGGGCGGGCCCATGTGCCCGCATCCGCGCGGGCAGTCGTCGATCGCGTCGGCCAGATCGGAGAACGCCAGCACGACGTCATCGGGCTCGATGTGCGCCAGCCCGAACGACCGGATGCCCGGGGTGTCGATCACCCAGCCCCCGAGCGCCAGCGGCAGCGCCACCGACTGCGTGGAGGTGTGCCTGCCCTTGCCGACATCGGTCACCTCGCCGGTGGCCCTCTCCGCTTCGGGGACAAGACGATTCACCAACGTCGACTTGCCGACACCCGAATGTCCGAGCAGGGCGGTGACCTTGTCGGCGAGCAGAGACCCGACGGCCTCAAGGGGATCGTCGCGGCCCGCCGTGGTGATGGTCAGGTCGAGGTCGCGGAACTGCGCGGCAAACGGTTCCGCGGGAGCCAGGTCGGTTTTCGTCAGGCACAGGATCGGCACCAGTCCGCCGGCATACGCGGCGATCAGCGCCCGCTCGACCAGACCGGTGCGCGGCGGCGGGTCGGCCAGAGCCACGACGATCAACAGCTGGTCGGCGTTGGCCACCACAACCCGTTCGGTGGGGTCGGTGTCATCGGCGGTGCGGCGCAACACTGTTCGCCGCTCACCGCGCCGCACGATGCGGGCCAGCGTGTCGGTGCGCCCGGAAAGATCGCCGACGACGTCGACGTCATCGCCGACGACGATCGGTGTGCGGCCCAGCTCGCGCGCCCGCATGGCCGTCACGCGGCACTGCGGATCGCCGTCGAGCACACACCCCCACCGGCCCCGGTCGACCGTCACCACCATCGCCTGCTCGGCATCGGCGTGTTCGGGACGGGTCTTCGTCCGCGGCCGAGAGCCCCGTCCGGGACGCACCCGGACATCGGACTCGTCGTACTCGCGTCTGCTCAAGCGTTGGCCC
Source organism: Mycobacterium sp. 236(2023) (assembly GCF_029623955.1). Lineage (GTDB taxonomy): Bacteria > Actinomycetota > Actinomycetes > Mycobacteriales > Mycobacteriaceae > Mycobacterium. Next base: position 886,246 of record NZ_JARSBP010000002.1, read on the forward strand.
GCGGGTCGTCCGCCTGACCGCCCAGCATGTCGGCCCACAGCTGCGGAAAGTCCGGGAGCGTCTTCGCGGTGGTACCGATGTCCTCGACCTCGACGCCGGGCACCCGCAGACCGACGATGGCACCGGCTGTCGCCATGCGATGGTCGGCATACGAGAGCCATGTCCCGCCGTGCATCAGCTGCGCGGTGATGACGAGTCCGTCGTCGGTTTCCTCGCACTGCCCGCCGAGGCGGTTGAGCTCCGTGCTCAGGGCGGCCAGCCGGTCGGTCTCGTGCCCACGCAGATGCGCGATGCCGCGCAGCCGCGACACCGAACCCGGTGCGGCGAGCGCGGCCATTGCCGCGACCGACGGGGCGAGTTCGCCGACGTCGCGCAGGTCGACATCGATGCCCTCGTAGTTCGCGGTGCCCTGCACTTCGAGATACGAACTCCCGCGGCGCACCACCGACCCCAGGCTCTCCAGGATCGACAGGATCGTGTCGGCCGGCTGGGTGCTGACGGCGGGCCATCCGGTGATCCGCACCGCGCCTCCGCTGACCACCGCGGCGGCGAGAAACGGCACGGAGTTGGACAGGTCGGGCTCGATGGCCCAGTGCCGCGCGGCGATCGCCCCCGGCGTCACCCGCCAGCGCTCGGGTGTCGAGTCGTCGACCTGGACTCCCGCATCACGCAGCATCGACACCGTCATCGCGATGTGCGGGGCTGACGGAACCGATTCGCCGGTGTGTACGACCGTGAGTCCGTCGGTGAACGCGGCGCCCGACAACAGCAGACCCGACACGAACTGCGACGAGCCCGATGCGTCGATCTCGACGGTGCCGCCGCGCACCGACCCGTCCCCGCGGACCGCGAACGGCAGGCTGTCCCCGTCGACGGGCACGCCGAGCCCTCGGAGGCCGTCGAGCAGAGGAGCGATGGGCCGGGCGCGGGCCTGTTCGTCGCCGTCGAACGTCACTGTCTCGGTGCTCAACGCGGCGACGGGCGGGAGAAATCGCAGCACGGTTCCGGCGAGTCCGCAGTCGATGCGGGTATCGGCCTTCGGCGCCAGCGTCCCGCTGACCGTGAGCTCAGTGTTGTCGGTGTCGGATGACTCGACGGAGACACCGAGTGCCTGCAGCGCGGCGATCATCAGGTCGGTGTCGCGGCTGCGGAGCGCCCCGCTGATTCGCGATGTGCCCTCCCGCACCGCCAGGGCGGCGAGGACCAGCGCGCGGTTGGTCTGGGACTTCGAGCCCGGCACGGTGACGGTCGCATGGACAGGGGTCGCGGTCGACGGGGCCGGCCAGGTGCTCACAGCTCCCATTCTTGCCTGTCGGGAGTTTCTGCCACCATGGGGATCATGTGCGGGCGATTCGCGGTGACGACCGATCCGGCGCTGCTGGCCGAGAAGATCAAGGCGATCGACGAAGCGACCTCCGAGAAGAAAGATCCGCCGTCGGCCAATTTCAGTGCCAATTTCAACGTGGCGCCGACGACCACTGTCGCCACCGTCGTGAAGCGCCACACCGACCCCGATGACGAGTCGACGCGGAGGGTGCGGCTGATGCGGTGGGGTCTGGTGCCGCCGTGGGCCAAGACGGCCGAGGACGGCGGACCCGACACGAAGAGCGGCCCGCTGCTGATCAACGCCCGCTCGGACAAGGTGACGTCATCGCCGGCGTTCCGTAGCTCGGCGAAGGCCAAGCGGTGCCTGGTGCCGATGGACGGCTGGTACGAGTGGAAGGGCACCAAGGGCAACAAGACGCCGTTCTACATGTACGCAGGCGATGGTGAGCCGTTGTTCATGGCCGGGCTGTGGACCACGTGGCGGCCGAAAGATGCCCCCAAGGACAGCAAGCCGCTGCTGAGCTGCACGATCATCACCACCGACGCGGCGGCTCAACTGTCGGACATCCACGATCGGATGCCGCTGACCATCAGTGCGCCGGACTGGGATCGCTGGCTCGACCCCGATGCGCCGATCGACGAGGGCCTGCTGCGCGGCCACGGCGATCTGGACCGCATCGAGATCCGCGAGGTGTCCAAGCTCGTGAACAGCGTTCGCAACAACGGGCCGGAACTGATAGAGCCCGCGGCGCCGGAGGCCGAACAAGGCACGCTGCTTTGAGCGGTCCGCTGCATGCGGGCGCGGTCGTCGACGCGCTCGCGGCCGATCTGCGCTCGGCCGGCTACACCACCGACGGGGTGGCGGACCTTCTCGGCGCCGACGCGGGTGCGGCGTTCAGCCGCGGACTGTGGTGGTCGGCGCTGCGCGTCACCGACCGCGCCACACCGCAACAGCAGCGCCTCGCCACGCTCGTGCGGCTGTTCCTGCTCGGCACCGACGAACCCCGCGACCGCGTGGCACATGCGCTGCCCGGCACGAGCATCGACGAGCTGACAGCCAATGGCGTCGTCGAAGGCGCCTCAGCGGACGGATTGCGCGCCGTCCTCGACATCCGCCCGACCAGTGACGGCGCCCGCGACTTCCTCGTCGTCTCCGATCAGGACGCGGCACTGAGCGCCGGGCCCGTCAGCCGCGACCACGTGCTCGGCATCGGCGGCGCGTCGGTCTCCCTCGCGCACGCCGTCGTCCGCGCCCCGGTACGTCGCGCGCTCGACCTCGGCACCGGCTGCGGTATCCAGGCCCTGCATCTGGACGCCCACTGCGACGAGATCGTCGCCACCGACACCAATCAGCGCGCGCTGACGCTGGCCGCGGCGACCGCGCGCCTCAACGGCATGTCATGGGATCTGCGGTGCGGCAGCATGTTCGAGCCCGTCGCCGGTAAACGGTTCGACCTCATCGTGTCCAACCCGCCGTTCGTCGTGGGCGCCGGCGCGCTGGACTACATTTACCGCGACTCGGGCATGGCCGGAGACACGTTGTGCCAGAAGCTCATCGAACAAGCCGCCGACCACCTGGAACCCGGTGGCACCGCGCAGATCATGGCGAACTGGATCGTGCGGGACCCGGAGAACTGGCAGGAGCGGGTGCGCGGATGGTTGGCGGGTAGCGGACTGCACGCCTGGGTGGTGCAGCGCGAGTTCGCGGATCCGATCAGCTACGTGTCGCTGTGGACCTCGGATGCGGGGGAGACGCCGGAGCAGGCCGCGCAGCGCGGCGGTCGGTGGCTCGACTGGTTCGACGCCGAGGGGATTGCGGGTGTCGGCATGGGCATGATCACGCTGCGCGCGCCCCGCCGCGGCGAACACCGTCCACCCGAACACATCCTCGAAGAGATCACCGGAGCGGGCGAGGCGCTCACGGGCCCCGAAGTCGAGGCCTTCTTCGCGCGCCGCGAATACCTGCACGACACCAGCGACGAGCAACTGCTCGCCGCCAAGCTGTCGACTGCGCCGGTGTTCCTCGAAGAGCAGTCACTGCCCGGGGAACAGGGCTGGCAGAGCGTCGGCGCGGCCGTACGCCGTCCCGGAGGTCCTGCCGCCGTCATCGGGGTCGACGAGGTGTCGCGCGCACTTCTGGCCGGTTGCCGTGGCGAGGTGCCACTCGGGACGCTCGTCGAACTGCTGGCGGCTCATCACGGCGTCGACGCAGGCGCGCTCGCCGGCGCGGCGATGCCGGTCGTGCGGGAAGCGATCGGTCGCGGCATCCTCTACGAGGCGCAGACCACGACATAGGGCGATGTGAAAGCGACTGTGCCCGAGGGTTCTTCAAACGGTCGCAACGTTGCCTCGAACTCGGCGGCCAGCCGCTGCTGCTGATCGGGGTCGGCCCGCCGGAACGTCTCGACGTGCACCGGTGATTCCGCGCGTAGCCAATGCAGCGCGGCGGACATCGACGCGAATTCCCAGCGATGATCGCCTCGCTCGACATCGACGTTGGCGAAGTGCGGGCCCAACCGGGCCGCGAGGATCTCGGGGTCGCTCCACTGATCGGGGGAGAAGGTCGACGTGGGAGGGGCGCCCAGAACGGCCACGACCGGGTCGAAGAGCGGGTTGCTGGCGGTGCGCACCCATGCCGAGAAAGCAAGCACCGCATCAGGTTTCAGTAGCCGGTTCAGCTCGGGAACCTGCTGCTCGGGGTCGACGAAGATGATGCCCATGTTCGATACCGCCGCGTCGAAGGAGGCCACGGGGAGCCCGGTGTCGGCGGCGTCGCCGGTGCGCCAGTCCACCGCCTCGGCACCGGCCCGCTGCGCGGCGATGGCCACCAGCTCGGGGGTGATGTCCACGCCTGTCACTCGTGCGCCCCGGGCGGCGGCCGCCAACGCCGCACTGCCGGTTCCGCATGCGAGGTCGACGACCGCCGCGCCCTGCAACGCCACCCGCCTCGCGGCCGCGGCGACCACCTCGCCGGCGATCGGCGCGATGCGATCCCCGACAGCGTCGTAGCGTCCCGATGCCCACATTGTCGACGAAGCCATGACTCCAGCGTGCCACGATGACTCGGTGAACAGTGACGTCCCGGCTCTCGCGCCGCCGTTGCCGCGCCCGGTGACGTTCGCGCAGTTCTGGGCCGACCTGACCTTCCTGCACTGGCCCGTCGACCCTGCCGCCGTCGAACACCTCTTCCCCGTCGGCACCCGTCCCGACCTGTTCGACCGCCAGACCTACGTCGGGCTCGTTCCGTTCGTCATGAACTACACCAAAGTGGCTGGAGTCGTTCGTCTTCCGTACATCGGGTCCTTCGCCGAAACCAACGTGCGGCTCTACTCCGTCGACAGCGCGGGCAGGCACGGTGTGCTGTTCTGCTCGCTGGAGACCGAACGGCTGGCCGTGGTACCGGCGGTCAGGATCGCAATGGGAGTGCCGTACACGTGGGCCAAGATGACCGTCACCCGGTCGCCCGGGCAGATCTCCTACGTGAGCGCGCGGAGATGGCCGCGCCGCGGCCTGCGCAGCCACGTCACCGTGACAGTCGGCGAACCCGTCGAACCGACGCCTCTGGAAATCTGGCTGACCGCACGCTGGGGCGCCCACACCCGCAAAGCGGGCCGCACCTGGTGGGTGCCCAACGACCATCCGACCTGGCGGCTACACAGCGCCGAGATCACCGAACTCGACGACGAACTCATTGCTGCGGCAAGCATTCCCACGTCGGGTCCGATGCTGCGCCCCCTGTTCTCACCTGGCGTCGCGGCCCGATTCGGCCGGCCTGCTGTGGTCCGATGACAATCGAGTAGTCCAAAGACTCGATCGCCGGGCCGTGGATAGGTCGATACTGCGAAGATGACCGACCTGCAGGCGCGTGCTCTCACGACCATCACCGTGCGCAACCCCGCCGACGGCACCATCGCCGGCTCCGTCCCGATCGACGAACCCGACACCGTCGCCGCCAAGGCGCGCGCCCTGCGCGACGCGCAACCCGAATGGGAAGCACTCGGCCCGGACGGCCGCAAGCCCTGGCTCCTGGCGATGCAGGACTGGATCCTCGACAATGCCGAGCGCCTGGCCGACGTCCTGCAGTCCGAAACGGGCAAACCCCGCACCGAGGCGACGATGGAACCGCCGCTGTGCGGCGACCTGCTCAAGTACTGGGCGCGCAACGCAGAGCGCTTCCTCGCCGACCGTCACCCGGCGTCCCACAGTCCGCTCGGCAAGGTGAAGCGACTGACCACCGTCTACCGGCCCTATCCTGTCGTCGGCCTGATCATCCCTTGGAACTTCCCGCTGCTCAATGTCGCACTCGACGGGGTCGCTCCGTTGGCCGCCGGCGCCGCGGTGCTGTTGAAACCGTCCGAGGTCACACCGCTGAGCGCCGTCGAGTTCGCCCGCGGCTGGTCGGAAATCGGTGCACCACAAGTACTCTCACTGACCACCGGGTATGCCGAGACCGGGGCCGCAGTGATCGCGAACTCCGACTGCGTGCACTTCACCGGATCGACGGCAACCGGCCGCAAGGTCGCGGTGGCGTGCGCGGAGCGGCTGATCCCGTGCTCGCTGGAGCTGGGCGGCAAGGACCCCGCGATCGTGCTCGCCGATGCCGACCTCGACCGTGCGGCGGCCGGCATCGCGTGGGGCGGGATGTTCAACTCCGGCCAGGTGTGCGTATCCGTCGAGCGCGTGTACGTCGAAGCCCCGGCGTACGACGAGTTCGTCGGCAAGCTCACCGACGAAGTCGGTCGGCTGCGGCAGGGCCAGGACGATGACGGCTACCGCTTCGATGTCGGGGCGATGGCCACATCGGCGCAGCGCGACATCGTCGAGCGTCACGTCGAGGGCGCTGTCGCCGACGGGGCCCGCATCACCACCGGCGGCAAGCCCACCGGCGTCGGGACCTTCTTCCAGCCAACGGTTCTCGCCGATGTCACCCAGTCGATGGCGTGTGTCAACGAGGAGACGTTCGGCCCGACCCTCCCCGTGGTCAAGGTCGCCGACGAGGAGGAAGCCATCCGGCTGGCCAACGATTCCACCTACGGTCTGTCGGCGTCCGTGTGGACGGCTGACCTCGCGCGCGGGGAACGGATCGCACGCCGCCTCGAAGCCGGCGCCGTCAACATCAACGACGTCCTGTCCAACGGGTTCAGCTTCGCGTTGCCGATGCCGGGGTGGAAGAACTCGGGCGTCGGTTCCCGCAACGGCGGTCCCGACGGGATCCTGAAATACTGCCGCCCGCAAGCGATCACCGCTCCGCGTATCCCCACGCAGTCGCGCGAGATCAACTGGTACCCGTACTCGCGCCGCAAGACGAAGGTGTTCACCGGCGTCATCCGCGCGGCGGCCGGTCGGGGCTGGCGCCGTCTCGGGATCACGCCACGCCGCTAGCCGCGGCGAAGCGCGGCGAAACCTAGGGGCCCGTGTAGCCCGGGGGATTGGCCGACTCGACCCAGAAATCCACGCCGAGGTCGGAGCCCGGGATGCAGTCGTACACCGACAGGTCGGTGACGCCGGACTCCAGCAGCACGTCCTCGCACAGCAGCGTGTTGCCCGTGTAGCTCGACGGCTTGGTCAGGATCGCGTACGCCGCATCGGAGTACACCTCGGGCTTGCGGGAGCGTGCCATCGACTCGTCCCCGCCCAGCAGGTTCTGCACGGCGGCGGTAGCGACCATGGTGCGGGGCCACAGGGTGTTGGAGGCGATCCCGGCGCCGCGAAGTTCTTCGGCAATTCCCAACGCGCACAACGTCATCCCGAACTTCGCCATCATGTACGGCGTCGGCTTGAGCCACTTCGACTCGAGCAGGATCGGCGGTGACAACGTCAGAATGTGCGGGTTGTCGCGCCCTTTCATGTGTGGGATGCACGCCTGCGACACCGCGTAGGTGCCGCGCACCTGGATGCCGTTCATCAGGTCGAAGCGCTTGAGCGGCACATCTTCGATGGAGCCGAGGTTGATCGCCGAGGCGTTGTTCACGCAGATGTCGATGGCGCCGAACTGTTCGACGGCCGCGGCCACCGCCGCCGCCACCGAATCGCCGTCGCGGACGTCACCGACGATGGGCAGCGCCTGACCGCCGGCCTCCTCGATCTCCTTGGCCGCGGTGTAGACGGTTCCCGGCAGCTTCGGGTGGGGTTCGGCGGTCTTGGCGACCAGCGCGATGTTGGCGCCGTCCGCGGCGGCCCGCTTGGCGATCGCCAGCCCGATACCGCGGCTGGCGCCTGAGATGAACATGGTCTTTCCCGCGAGTGACATGGCCCAACACTAGACAGCGCAGATATCGGCGGTGACGGCATTGGTCAGCCGCACCAGGTCGGCAGGGTGGAGCGAGACGTCCCAGCCGCGCTTCCCAGCGCTGCACAGCACGCGGTCCCACCGCAGCGCCGATGCGTCGACGACCGTCGGCAGCGCCCGGCGCTGCCCGAGAGGGGAGATCCCGCCCACGACGTAGCCCGACGAGCGCTGCGCATCGGCCGGATCGGCCATCGACGCCTTCGCCGCGCCCAGCGCCGCCGCCGCGGCTTTGAGCGACAACTTCGACGGGACGGGGAGCACGGCCACCGCGAGCCCTGTGGGCAGCGCGACGACGAGCGTCTTGAAGATCTGTTCGGGGACCAGACCGCCGGCCTGCGCGAGCTCGTTGACCGCCTCGTCGCCGAACGAGTCGGCACGCGGGTCGTGCTTGTACTGCACGACGTCGTGGGTGACGCCGGCGGCCACCAGGGCGGCGATCGCCGGGGTTGCTGCGCGTGCCACCCGCTCAGCGTAGGGGCGGGAACAACGACCCCTGTGACCGCTGTTGTTCACGACAGCTGTGATGGGCCTTCGTGGCCGGTCAGGGTCAGTAGTCGGTGTCTACCTTTAGGATCAACAGAAGGGGATTTGATGGTGCCAGTGATGGCCATGGAGGCCCCGTCGCGTTCGGTGCACGTGCTGGACGTGATCGGTGATGCCGCTACTGAGCGGGTTAGGGAAGGGACGGTGTTCCCCAGAATGACCGAAACCAACGGGTCGGCCCCTGAGGCCACCCTGGACGCAGACGCGGTTCCGGTCCGCGAAGAGACCGACGCCGAGCTGACCGCTCGTTTCGAGCGCGATGCGATTCCGATGCTCGATCAGCTCTACGGCGGCGCTCTGCGCATGACGCGCAACCCCGCCGACGCCGAGGACCTGTTGCAGGAAACGATGGTCAAGGCCTACTCGGGATTCCGCTCGTTCCGCGAGGGCACCAACCTGAAGGCGTGGCTGTACCGGATCCTGACCAACACCTACATCAACAGCTACCGCAAGAAGCAGCGCCAGCCGTCGGAGTATCCGACCGACGAGATCACCGATTGGCAGCTGGCAGCCAACGCCGAGCACTCCTCGACGGGGCTGCGGTCGGCCGAGGTCGAAGCGTTGGAGCTGTTGCCTGACAACGAAATCAAGGAAGCCCTACAGGCGCTGCCGGAAGAGTTCCGGATGGCGGTGTACTACGCCGACGTCGAGGGCTTCCCCTACAAGGAGATCGCCGAAATCATGGATACGCCGATCGGGACGGTGATGTCGCGGTTGCATCGCGGCAGGCGTCAACTGCGCGAGTTGCTGGCCGGCGTGGCCCGTGACCGTGGTTTCATCCGGGGTGAGCAGCTCGATGCAGCGGAGGAGGTCATCTCATGAGCGACGCCACCGAAGATCGCTGGACCCCTCCGGTAGGCCCGATCGACCCCGAGCATCCCGAGTGTGCGGCTGTCATAGCCGAGGTGTGGACGCTGCTCGACGGCGAATGCACGGTCGAGACGCGCGACAAGCTCAGGGTCCACCTCGAAGAGTGCCCGACGTGCCTGCGGCATTACGGCGTCGAGGAGAAGATCAAGAATCTGATCGCCACCAAGTGCAGCGGCGAGCGGGCTCCTGAGAGCTTGCGTGAGCGGCTACGCATCCAGATCAGCCAAACCACCATCATCCGGCGGGGCTGACGCTGTCGGCAGACACAGAACCGCCCGGCCACTCCACAGAGTGCCGGGCGGTTGTTTGTCGAGCGGTCCGACTAGCGGCCCACTGACTTCGAGCCTGCGTTGGGCCGCTTGCCGTGGTTGGCCTTCGAGTGCTTGCGGTCACGCTTCTTACGGCCACGCTTGGCCATGATGTACCTCCGGTATTGGTCGGGTATCGGATCAGAACCGTCCCGTTGAACGGGCCGAGTTGCCCCTATTGTCGCATGCTTTGCCGACACCGATTTCGCCGCGGGCTGTGACCGGCGACATCGGTAGCAACGGTGTGGTTCGATAGACGCGTCCAGCACCAGCGTTAGTGAGTGGGGTGAAGATGGCCGAGGATGTTCGCGCGGAAATCGTGGCCAGTGTGCTCGAGGTCGTGGTTCACGAAGGCGATCAGATCGGTGAAGGCGACACCCTGGTGCTGCTCGAGTCGATGAAGATGGAGATCCCGGTCCTTGCGGAGGTCGCCGGGACGGTCAGCCAGGTCAGCGTGTCCGTCGGCGACGTCATCCAGGCCGGCGACCTCATCGCCGTCATCAGCTAGCGCCCCGCCCGGATCCCGAATCCTGTCGTCGCGGTAAGCCATGTCCACCCTCGGTGATCTGCTCGCCGAGCACACCATCCTGCCCGGAAACGCGGTCGACCACCTGCATGCTGTCGTCGGCGAATGGCAGCTGCTGGCCGACCTCTCGTTTGCCGACTACCTGATGTGGGTGCACCGCGACGACGGCATGGTGGTGTGCGTCGCGCAGGTGCGGCCCAACACCGCGCCAACCGTGCTGCTCGCCGATGCCGTCGGCACGCTCGCCGAGTCCGAAGACCTTCCGATCGTCGCGGCCGCGTTCCGTTCCGGTGCCATCGGCCGCGCCACCGTCGAGGGCGAACTCGGCGCACCCGGTCTCAACGTCGAAGCCGTCCCGGTGCGGTACAAGAGCGACGTCGTCGCCGTCCTGACCCATCAGACGTCCCTGGCGCCGCGGCAGGCCAGCCCGCTGGAGGCCGCCTACGTCGACTGCGCCGGCGACCTGCTGCACATGCTGTCCGAGGGCACCTTCCCCAACGTGGGTGATCTGGCGATGTCGCGGTCGAGCCCCCGCGTCGGGGACGGCTTCATCCGGCTCGACGAGGCCGGTGTCGTGGCGTTCGCCAGCCCGAACGCGATCTCGGCGTATCACCGCATGGGGTTGTCCGCCGAACTCGAGGGCCACAACCTCGTCAGCGTCACGCGACCCCTGATCGCCGACACCTTCGAAGCCCAGGAGATGGCCAATCACATCCGTGATTCGCTCGCTGGCGGCTCGAGCATGCGCATGGAGCTGGATGCAGGCGGAGCCACCGTTCTGCTGCGCACGTTGCCGCTGGGGGTGCACGGGGTGGGTGTGGGTGCCGCCGTCCTCATCCGGGATGTCACCGAGGTGAAGCGCCGCGACCGCGCGCTGCTGTCAAAGGACGCGACGATCCGCGAGATCCACCACCGCGTGAAGAACAATCTTCAGACCGTCGCCGCGCTGTTGCGCCTGCAGGCCCGCCGCACGACGAATCCTGAAGGGCGCGAAGCGCTGATGGAATCTGTGCGACGGGTGTCGTCCATCGCTCTGGTGCACGACGCACTGTCGATGTCGGTCGACGAGGAGGTCAACCTCGACGAGGTGATCGACCGCATCCTGCCGATCATGAACGACGTCGCTGCCGTCGACTCCCCGATCCGCATCAATCGCGCCGGCGATCTCGGTGTCCTCGACGCGGACCGGGCGACCGCGCTGATCATGGTCATCACCGAACTCGTGCAGAACGCCATCGAGCACGCCTTCGACGCCACGGCGCCGCAGGGTTGCGTGACGATTCGCGCCCAGCGGTCCGCGAGGTGGCTCGACGTGATCGTCCACGACGACGGACGCGGTCTCCCTGACGGATTCAGCCTGGAGAAGTCGGACCGGCTCGGTCTTCAGATCGTCCGCACGCTGGTGTCGGCGGAGCTGGACGGGTCATTGGGGATGCACGACGGCGCCGACGGCGGGACGGACGTCGTGCTGCGCGTACCGATCGGTAGACGCGTTCGCGTCAGCCAATACTGACCGCACTGGCTAATTTCGCTAACGAATGCAATTCGGTGTAATTCAGAACACAAAGTGACGGCCCCGACTTTCGTCGGGGCCGTCACTTTGTTAAGTCGGTTCGGGGCTCAGACTCCGGTGCGGGCCTTGGTCCGCGCATTGCGACGCTTGAGGGCGCGACGCTCGTCCTCGCTCATGCCGCCCCACACGCCCGCATCCTGGCCGGACTCCAAAGCCCAGCTCAGGCAGTCCGCCGTCACGGGGCAGCGGTTGCAGACGAGCTTCGCGTCAGCGATCTGGGCAAGGGCCGGGCCGCTGTTCCCCACGGGGAAGAACAGTTCCGGATCCTCGTCGCGACAGACCGCCTTGTGGCGCCAATCCATAAGATCTAACTCCTCTTAATCATCAGGTGTGCGCGCGACAAAGGCGCACGAGCTTTACTTCGGCTGTTAACGCAAGCGCACCAAATGTTTCTGCGCTGTTGCATGAGATGCTTTCACAGGCTGAACAGATGTCAATAGCAGTTGGTTAACACGTGGGCAATGTCACTGCCTAGGACCGTTACCGGACCCCTAACTCCGTTGTACTACACTCAATCCAGCTGCGCCCTGATTCGGCCCTGGCAATGACCTGGTAACCGCGGTTTGCGCAGTTCAAACCTCTTATTTACCGAATTTTCGCGCGGGTGCGACGACGGCGAGAGCGTCGGGCACCGAGGTGAACTCCATCTTTTCGCGCTTGCCGACGAAATCTCCGTCGATCTGGCAGGCCACGGGGGTGTCACTGCTCACCGTGAGCCAGGCGAGGCTGTCGTCACGGATCAGATGCTTGGCTTCCAGGCGTGGCCTGCGCGAGTTCATCTGCCGTACCAGGCCCAGATTCGCCCAGACATTCATGCTGGTCGTCGCGAACACGCCCAGGCCCGTCTCGAAGGTCGTGTCCGGGTTCGTCCACACCGGCCGCGAATTGGCGTAGGTCCAGGGGCTGGAATTCGACACGAATGCGAAATGCACGCCGGAAACCGGCTCCTGGCCGGGTAGATGCAGCGTCAGATGCGGCTCCCTGCGCGCGCTGGCCAGCACCTCACGGATCGCGACCCGGACGTAGCGGGACGCGGTGACCTTGCGGCCCTTCTCGCGCTGCGCCTCGACGGCGGCGACGACATCGCCGTCGACACCCATGCCCGCGGTGAAAACACCCCAGCGTTCGCCGCAGTCCATCAGGCCGATCCGCCGCCAGGTCCCGCCGCGCCGGTAGTCGCCGAGCAGGTCGACGAGCTGGTTGGTCGCCTCCGTCGGGTCCGGGCTGATGCCGAGAGCGCGGGCGAAGACGTTCGCCGAACCGCCGGGCACCACACCCACCGCCGGGCCGGCGGTGCCGGGCCCGCATTCCCCGAGGATCCCGTTGACGACCTCGTTCACCGTGCCGTCCCCGCCGTGCACGATCAGCACGTCGACGCCGTCGCGCGCGGCCCGCTGTGCGATCTCGATGGCATGGCCTCGATGGTCGGTGTGGGCGACGGTCAGGCGGACGCGGCTTTCCAGTGCGTGGGCCAACAGATCGCGCCCGGCAGGCGTCGTCGAGGTCGCATTGGGGTTGACGATCAGCACGGCACGCACGGGGCCCCAGCCTAACGGGGCCGCAGGCGCAGCAGCTCATGGAGCGATCAAGCAGCCGTTCCGACACACTGCGCCGGTACCGTACAACGGTGACCGAACGCCGACTGCTCCTCGTCAACGGCCCGAACCTCAACCTGCTGGGCACCCGGCAACCCGAGGTGTACGGCTCGACGACGCTGGCCGAGATCGAGGCGAGCGTGACCGAGGCCGCCGCTGCGCATGACCTCAAGGTGCGCGCGATGCAGAGCAATCACGAGGGTGAGCTCGTCGACGCCATCCAGGCCGCGCGCACCGACTGTGTCGGCATCATCATCAACCCCGCCGCATACAGCCACACCTCCGTGGCCATCGCGGACGCGCTGCGGTCGGTCGACCTGCCTGTCGCCGAGGTGCACCTGAGCAACATCCACGCCCGCGAAGAGTTCCGGCACCATTCGTACGTATCCGCCGTCGCCGACATGGTGGTGGCCGGCGCAGGGCCCCTGGGCTATCGGATGGCCGTCGAGTACCTCGTGAGCAGGCTCGCCGAGTGACGCCCCGTCCGGTTCGCGTCGCGGGCGGAATCGCCGCTCTGGAAGGCGTTCTGGCGATCGTGATGGCGATCGTGCTGGTCGTGCGGGAAGCCGCCGGGCATCACGAGGTCGCGATCAGTGGTTACGGCACCGCGGCCTGGTTCGCGATCATGGGCTCGGGTGTGGCGGCGTCGGGCTGGGCGCTGGTCACCGGTCGCCGGTGGGGGCGTGGCATCGCCGTGTTCGCGAACCTGATTCTGCTGCCGGTGGCCTGGTATGTGTTCACTTCAGGCTGGTTGCTGATCGCCGTCGTGGTGGCGGCTGTGGCCGTTACGGTGCTGGCGTGTCTGTTCAGCCCGTCGGGACTGCAGTGGCTGACTCAGGCGCCGGACTCGGCCGCCAGATCCGACAGTTCGGGTCCCGACACCCTGTAGGTGATCCACTCGCTCTGCGGCTTCCCGCCGACGGCGTCGTACAGCGCGATCGCGTTGACGTTCCAGTCGAGGACCGCCCAGCTCAGCCGCGTGTAGCCGTTTTCGACGCATTCGTGGGCCAGGGTGGCGAGAAGCTTGCGGGCGAGGCCACGTCTGCGGAACTGGGGACGGACGAACAGGTCCTCAAGGTAGATCCCGGCCACACCGTCCCACGTGGAGAAGTTGCGGAACCACAGCGCTGCCGCCGCAGCCTGCCCGTCCACCTCGACCAGATGTCCGCGGACGGTGGGGTCCGGCCCGAAAAGCGCGTCTGCCAGCTGACTTTCGGTCACCGTGCACTCGTCTGCGGCATGCTCGAACTCGGCGAGCTCGTGGATCATCGCCGACAGTTCGGTCTCGTCGCCGCGGCGGACGGGGCGAACGTGTTCACTCATGATTCGACTCCCAGCGCCGACAGGATGGTCCGGAACTTCGTGGTGGTCTCGTCGACTTCGTCGTCGGGATCGGATTCGGCGACGATGCCGCCACCGGAATGCGCCGTGGCGGTACGCCGGTCGGCGGACAGTTGCGCACACCGGATCGACACCACCCAGCGTCCGTCGCCGCGCTGATCGCACCACCCCACGGTGCCGGCATAGAAGCCGCGGTCGCCCTCGATGTCGTCGATCAACGCGACGGCCTGATCGGTGGGGGAGCCGCCAACCGCGGGTGTGGGATGCAGGGCGACAGCGAGATCCAGTGCGGTGGTTGACTTTTCGCGAACCCGTCCGGAGATCGGGGTGTACAGGTGCCAGACCGCGGCGGTCTTGCTGAGGGCGGGTCGTTCGGCGATCTCCAGGTCCGTGCACAACGGTTCGAGTGCGGCGCGCAGCGCGTCGACCACCAGTTGGTGCTCGTGGCGGTTCTTCGCCGAATCGGCCAGCGCCGCGCCGCCGGCCGCGTCCTCGTCGGGGTCCGCCCGGCGTGGGGCCGAACCGGCGAACGGACGGCAGAACATCTGCGGGCCGCGACGGGCCACCAGCAGCTCGGGGCTGGCCCCCACCAGAACGGTTCCCGAGTAACCGTCGCCCGCCGCCGATAGATCCACGAGATACTTGGTGGCCTGCGCGTCCTTGGCCGCCAGTCGGTGCAGCACCGTCCTGGCGTCCAGCCTGCCGTCGGCGGTCAGCCGGAGTGCGCGCGCAAGTACGACCTTGTGCAGGTCGTCGGCCGGATCGCCCAACCGGGCCAGCGCGGTTCGGATACGCCGACGGTGCTCGTCGGCGTCGGGCGTGGTCTCGGTGACCTCCACGGTGGGCAGGTCGCGCAGCGGCCACTCCGGCAGCGCATCGGTGAACCGCACCGACTGCGGCCTGATGAGCGCAGCTGGCTGGGTCAAGTCGAAAGGCAAGGCGCCCAGCACAATTGGTGCGCTGTGCGAAGCCAAGGCGGCTCGTGCCTCGGCAATGTGCGGGAAGGCGGTGTGCACACCGTCAGCAACGACCGCCCCGTCGGGGCCGTCGAAGACGAACGTGGGTTCGCGCGTCACGTCGACACGGCGGGATTGGGATGGCCGGTCTGCGCGAGCGCGCTGAGCTGGCGGACACCGTGTTCGAAACCGCACACCGCGATGGATGCGGCGGGCATCGCGAACCGGATGCCCTCGTAGACGGGCTGCTCGATCCACCGGGTGATCACCGAGCGGGAGAAGTGCCCGTGTCCGACGAACACGACGTCGCGGGATTCCATGTGCTGCAACGCCACGTCGATGGCACGGTCGGCGCGTTCGCAGACCTCCGCTGAGGTCTCGCCGCCGGGACAACCGTGCGTCCACACCAGCCAGTTGGGTACCGCCTTGCGGATGTCGGCGGTGGTGGTGCCTTCGTAGTCGCCGTAATCCCATTCGCTGATCAACGGGCTGATCTCGTCGACGGTCAGACCCGCCAATTCCGCGGTGGTCCTGGCGCGAATCCGGGGGCTGCTGATGACGTACGGGTCATCGAGTTGCATCTGCTTCAGCGTGTCTGCGGCGGCCTCGGCCTGGACACGGCCATGCTCGGTGAGCTCGAGTTCGGTCGTGCTCGTATGCTTGCCCGATTTCGACCACTCGGTTTCGCCGTGCCGGAGCAGGATCAGGCGGTGCTGCAGAAGGCCCACAACGCTCGATTCTGCCGTACGCCGCAGATTCCTCGGTGCGTGCGGGCGAAGATGCACAGGGGAGGACAACAAATGTCAGGATGTGGATTGTGACGCGGGTACTTGCGGTCGCCAATCAAAAAGGTGGAGTTGCCAAAACGACGACGGTGGCGTCGTTGGGCGCAGCAATGACCGAGCAGGGCAAGAAGGTATTGCTTGTCGACCTCGACCCGCAGGGCTCGCTGACCTTCTCGCTGGGGCACGACCCGGACAAACTGCCGGTCTCCGTGCACGAGGTTCTTCTCGGTGACGTGGAACCCGACGCGGCCCTGGTCCAGACGCCGGAAGGCATGACACTGCTGCCCGCCAACATCGACCTCGCCGGGGCCGAGGCGATGCTGCTGATGCGCGCCGGCCGCGAGCACGCGCTCAAGCGGGCGCTCGACAAAGTGAGTGCCGACTTCGACGTCGTGATCATCGACTGCCCGCCCTCGCTGGGCGTGCTGACGCTCAATGGGCTGACCGCCGCCGACGAGGTCGTCGTACCGCTGCAGTGTGAGACGCTCGCGCACCGAGGCGTGGGTCAGTTCCTGCGCACGGTGTCCGACGTGCAGGCGATCACCAACCCGAATCTGACGATGCTGGGTGCGTTGCCGACGCTCTATGACTCCCGCACCACACACAGCAGGGACGTGCTGTTCGACGTGGTCGACCGCTACAACCTGCCGGTGCTCGCCCCGCCGATCCCACGCACCGTCCGCTTCGCCGAGGCCAGCGCCTCGGGTGCATCGGTGCTCACCGGCCGCAAGAACAAGGGTGCGGTGGCCTACCGGGAGTTCGCCTCGGCACTGCTGAAGCACTGGAAGACCGGCAAAGCACTGGCGACGTTCACCCCCGAGGTCTAACCCAGGGCCACGAGTTCTGAGCCCCGCTGCTCGAGCAACGTCGACCCGGCCACTGCCGGCACCACGGGACCGTCCACGGGGGGACGCTGCACCGCGATGTGCTTGTCGCCGGTCCCCGTCTCCGGGTCGAAGACGTCGTAGCCGGTGGTGACGGGCACGAGCAGCTTGCCGGCCATGAGAGTGGCCGGCCCCACCGGTGCGTCGTCTCCCGACGCCGCGACGGTGTATTTGTACTGAAGGTTGTTGGCGGAGAACACCATCAGCGCGTTGCCCGTCCACCACGTGATGAGATCGCCGGCCCGCGAGGCCGTCGCCCCGGCCGAGGGAAGGCCGTCGACGATCGTGGTGTCGACCGTCGCGCCGGTGTCGTCGATGACATCGAGCCGCGGCTTGGGTGTCGGGACGTAGAGCGCGGTGTAGGTGTCGGTCACCGCCACGACCCTGGCTCCGGTGCCGTCGGCCACGCCGTTCTGCTGCGCGTACTTCACCTCGGGGCTGTCTTCTTCGTCGGACGGACGCAGCAGCGTCAGACGCAGATCCTGGTTGTCGCAGGCCTCCAACACCGACACCGAGCTGGAGCTCGCGCCCGCGGATACGAAGCGGCACAGCGGCGACGCCGGCACCCCGGGTTTGATCGGCGCGTCGAGAGCCCCGTAGCTGAGCATCCGCACCATGTCGGAACGCCACATCTCCAACCGTGTCTCACCGGCCGACAGCACGGTCGAGCCGTCGCCCGACAACGTGACGCGGGGATCGGAGTAGCTGGTTCGCGACGGGCCACGAAGACCGGTCTTGGCGTCGACGGTGCTGACCTGTCCGCACCCGCGCACATCGGGGTAGACGCCCACCGCGTAGTTGTAGACGTAGGTGACGCCGCACAGCTCGAGGTCGCGGGTGTAGCTCCACAGGACGTCGCCGGTGGCCGGGTCTCGGCCCTCCATCCCGTTGCCGTCACCGGTGACGACTGCCCCGGTGACCACGAGCGGCTGCGTGGTCTTCCCGCTCGGAGCGGTCCACTTCTGCTCGAGCGAATCGGGAACGGAGATGGCAGGTTTCAGGCTCGGCACCGGCTCCGCGGCGGGACGGTTGACGGTGGCTCTGGCATCGCTGGTCCACCACACGACGGCTGCTACGACGGCGACGACCACGACGATCGCCCCCGCCACCATCAGGTCCGCCCGAGTGCGGCGTTCGGGTTTGACCACGTGGGCCGTTAGCTGGTGCCTGCGGCCGCGGCCTTGCTCGGCCGGCGGCGACGGCGACGACGCGCGGGACGCGCACCGCCCTCGGTCGTCTCGGCACCGGCGTCGGTGTCCTCGGATGCGGGCTGCTCGGTCGTCCCTTCGACGTGGCCGCTGACGGACTGGCCGCCACGGGTGCGCCGACGGTTGCGATTGCGTGCGGGCTTCTCACGCGCCTCGCGGGGCTCACGCGGCTCGCGGGGCTCCTTGTCGGCGGTGCGCTTCGGCTTCCCGATCGACCCTCCGGCGTCGGTCGGGATCTTCAGCTCTTCGTACAGGTGCGGCGAGCTGGAGTACGTCTCGGCGGGGTCGGGTGTTTCCAGCCCGAGGGCTTTGTCGATCATCGTCCAGCGCGGAAGCTCGTCCCAGTCGACGAGCGTGACGGCGATGCCGGTCTTGCCGGCGCGGCCGGTGCGGCCGATGCGGTGCACGTAGGACTGCTCGTCCTCGGGGATCTGGAAGTTGATGACGTGGGTGATGTCGTCGATGTCGATACCGCGGGCCGCGACGTCGGTGGCGACCAGAACGTCGACCTGGCCGGTACGGAACGCCTTGAGTGCCTTCTCGCGCGCTCCCTGGCCGAGGTCGCCGTGCACTGCGCCGACTTTGAAGCCGCGCTCGCCGAGTTCGTCGGCGACCTTCTGGGCGGTGCGCTTGGTGCGGGTGAAGATCATCGTGGCGCCGCGGCCCTCGGCCTGCAGGATGCGGCTGACCATCTCGACCTTGTCGAGTGCGTGCGCCCGGTAGGCGAACTGCTCGGTGGTGTCGTGTGTGGCCGAGCCTTGAACGCCCTCCGCGCGAATGTGCGTCGGCTGGGTCATGAACGTGCGGGCCAGCGTGATGATGGGGTCCGGCATGGTCGCCGAGAACAGCATCGCCTGACGCTTGTCCGGGATCTGCTTGAGGATCCGCTCGATGTCGGGGAGGAAGCCCAGATCGAGCATCTCGTCGGCCTCGTCGAGGACCAGCGTCGAGAGCCCGCCGAGCTGCAGGTGGCCCTGCTGGGCGAGGTCGAGGAGGCGGCCGGGGGTGCCGACGACGACGTCGACGCCCTTCTGCAGCGCTTCGATCTGCGGCTCGTAGGGGCGTCCACCGTAGATCGAGGTCACGGTCAGCTTGCGGGACTCATCGGCCATGAGGTACTTCGACGCGCCGACGAGGTCTTCGTACACCTGGATACAGAGTTCGCGGGTGGGGACGACGACGAGGGCGCGCGGGATCCCGGTCAGGGGACGCTCGGTGTCGGTGCTGATCCGGTGCAGCAGCGGCACGCCGAAGGCGAAGGTCTTGCCCATGCCGGTGCGGGCCTGGCCGATCAGGTCGTCGCCGGCCAGCGCCAGGGGCAGTGTCAGCTCCTGGATCGCGAAGGCGTGTTCGATGCCTTTCTCGGCGAGCGCGCGCACGATCTCGTCGCGGACGCCGAGTTCGGCGAATGTCGGGGTGGGATGCGGGGTTACGGGAGTCATGCTCGGTAAACGAAGCCTTTCACTATTCAATCCTCATGCGTTTCCACGCGCGCATGAAGTTGTGAAGTGAGAACTTCCGGGCCCTGCGCTGAGGGGGCGGGCCGCCTACATGCACGCACATTTCCAAGGTGTCTGCGGCGAGAGCTGCCGGCGTGACCTGGGTTGATCCGTCGGTATTCGCACCGACACCACCGCCATGGTAGCTGGTCGCCTGCTCAGAAGCGGCATCGCCGCGGGTGGCCATTAGAGTTGGGCCATGACTTCGACGCCGCCTGCGGCCGCTGCATCCGCTTCTGCGGGCGAGCCCGAGGGGGCGGACGGACCCCGTGTGTCGCTCGGCCACGACGGCATCAACGAGCTGTTCGCGCTCCTCGCCTACGGCGAAGTCGCCGCGTTCTACCGGCTGACCGAAGAAGCCAGGATGGCGCCCAACCTGAACGGCCGGATCAACATGGCGAGCATGGCGGCCGCGGAGATGAACCACTACGAGGTGCTTCGCGACGCGCTGGAGCGGCGCGGTGTCGACATCGTCCCGGCGATGACGAAGTACGCGTCCGCGCTGGAGAACTATCACCGCCTGACCACGCCGAGCACATGGCTGGAGGCGCTGGTCAAGACCTATGTCGGGGATGCGCTCGCCGCGGATTTCTATCTGGAGATCGCCGACGTGATGCCCGACGAGGTCGCCGACGTGGTCCGTTCGGTGCTGGCCGAGACGGGACATTCGCAGTTCGTCGTCGCCGAGGTCCGGGCGGCGGTGACGGCCAGCGACCGTCAGCGCCACCGGCTGGCGCTGTGGTCGCGGCGGCTGCTCGGCGAGGCGATCACCCAGGCCCAGTTCGTCCTGGCCGACCATGACGAACTCGTCGACCTGGTCATGGCAGGCGGGGGACTGTCGCAGATGACCGGCTTCTTCGAACGGCTGCAGCAGACCCACAGCAGCCGCATGCAGGAACTCGGCCTGGCCTGACGTCAGGCCTATCGCGTGCAGTTGGTGATGATCGAGTTGTTGTTCTGCACGGCGATCAATGAACCGTTGGCGTCGAGGATCGCGCAGTTGAGCTGACCCGACACGCTGGTCGCGGTCACCGAGCTCAGCGAGACGCCCGGGTTCAGCACGATCGTCTTCGTCCACGGCAGCGCCGCGTTCACATCGGTCTGCAGTGCGCCCTGCGCGTCGGTGTAGATCACCGTCACGAGGTCGAGCAGTGCGCGATTGCCGGTGATCCGGTAGGTGACGGTTCCGGGCACGGCGGCTGCCGGCGGCGGCGCGGCCTGCGGTGCAGGCAGCACAGGAGCCGGTGCGGCGGGCGCGGCGACCACGGGGGCCTCAGCGCTCGGGGTCACGGTGGTCACCGTCTCCGCGGGCAGGGACGGGGCAGCCGGGGCGGCAGCGCGCGGGGCCGGCGCCGCTGACGGTTCGGGTGCGCTGGAGGTCGGCAGCGGGGACGCGACCGTCGCCGACACCGAACCGCTGTCGCCGCCACCCAGGATCATGCTGGCGGTGATCACGGCGACGAACAGGATCGCGCCTGCCACGCCGCCGATCCACATCCACCGACGGTCGAGCCGGGCCTCGTCGATGTAGTCGTCGTAATTCTCCGCGGCGTCGTAGCCGTCGCCGGGGTACGGGGGCAGCGCGTCGGTGTCCAGGTCGTCGTAGCCGTCTGGATCCGTCCCGTAGCTGCCGCGCCGGCCGCTGCCTCGCGGGGTGCGGATGCGCTCCGTCGGCGTCAGAGAATACGGTGATTGCGCGGTATAAGACCTGTTCATGCCACTTTCCCAGTTGCCTGAATCCGTTTTCGTGGCCGATGCTACTGAGACGGAAGTGACCAGTGGGACTGACGCGCCTTCATCGCGGTCACGGTCGGGACTCGGTTCGGTCGCCGCGCTGTTATGGCCGCGACAGCGGGTGCGCGACGACGCCGTTCGCTGGCCGCGTACGAGGCCGCCCGGCGGCGGCCTATTTCGCCGACGTCCACTAGCCTCCTTGGAGTAGACGAGCACACGAACAGAAGGGTTCTCACCGTGGAGGTCAAGATCGGTGTCACCGACAGCCCGCGCGAGCTGGTTTTCGCCAGCGCACAGACGCCGGCCGAGGTGGAGAAGTTGGTCACCGACGCGCTGAGTGGCGAACCCGCCGTCCTCGGTCTCACCGACGAGAAGGGGCGACGGTTCCTCGTGCAGTCCGCGCGGATCGCCTACGTCGAGATCGGTGCCGCCGATTCGCGTCGCGTCGGGTTCGGTGTGAACGCGCTGGGCGCTGAGGTCACGAAGGGCTAGCCGACGGCGTTCCCGCGGCGCGTACTCACGAGAAGCGCTGCGGGAACGCAGCTTCGGCGAACTGGCGGGATCAGGACCGCGTCATGGGGACGTGTGACAACCCGCCCCAGATGAACTGCACAGTGCCTTCGACGGCGTCGTCCTTCTCGATCGGGCGCTCGTTGTTGAGCCAGTACCGCGCCGAGTCGACACTGATGCTGACCAGCCCGACGGCGATCATCCGCGCACGGTGTGGCTCGAGCCCGGAATCGTGGCTGATGAGGTCGAACACCGCATCGGTGCAGGACTCGGTCGCGACCTTGACCTGCGCGGCGACCTGGGGTTCGGTCACGTAATCGTTCTCGAAGATCAGCCGGTAGCCCTGGCTGTCGTGCTCGATGAAGTCGAAGAACGCCTGCACGGCTGCGCGGACACGCTGACGGTTGTCGGTGGTGGTCCGCAACGCCTGCCGCACACCGGAGACGAGATTGTCGACGTGCCGGTTCAGGACGGCCAGGTACAGCTCGACCTTGGACGAGAAGTGTTGGTAGAGAACGGGTTTACTGACGCCTGCGCGGTCGGCGATCTCGTCCATGCCTGCGGCGTGATAGCCGCGATCGACGAAAACCTCGCTGGCGGCAGCCAGCAGCTGCCCACGGCGCTCGTCACGCGGCAGACGGTTGCCGCGCCGGGCCACGGCGGGGGAACCGGTGCCGTTCGCCGGCTGGCCTCCGCGCCGCTGCGCCGTCTTGGCGACTTCCCTCATCAGAACCTCGAGATCTACTCACCGGCGCGACCGGCGTCATGAATTCGCTTCGAATGACAGTACTACCGTTGGCTGACCATACGCCGCAGGACAGCTGGCCCCGTCGCTCCGCGACGTTCGGACCTGCGTTCTGTGGCAGTTGGGAGTCCGCTTCGGTGGCGCGCCAGAGCAGCAACTCTGTTGACCTGTGTCATCCTGTCTCGGTGACCTACGACCCCCGCACGCGAGGAGGGGACGTGGGTCCGGGGCGCCCGGGGAACAGCCGCGCACCGGTGCTGCATGACGAGTGGCGGGAGCCGCTTCGCGCGCAACGGGACCCGCTGGCCGAGCAGCCGGGCCGGGTCCGCGCCAACCGGGACGAGCGCGCGCACTGGCGCAAGCAGACCTGGATCGGACGTTTCGTCTCCACCTACGGATGGCGGGCGTATGCACTGCCGCTTCTGGTGGTGCTGACCGTGGTCGTCATCTATCAGACGATCACCGGCACCAGCGCGCCGCCGGCCGTCGATGAGGAAGGGCCAGTGCAGGGGCCGCCGACGATCGGCATGGCCAGTACTGCGATCGTCGGTGCACCGCCCAAGGGGCTCACGGAGTTCGATGCGAGCCTGCCGACGGGGATCCTGCCGCAAGGCGGTGCGTTCACCGAGGCCGGCGCCCGCACCTGGCATGTCGTGCCGGGCGGCTACCCGCAGATCGGGCAGGGCACCACGAAGGTCTTCACCTACACCGTCGAGGTCGAGGACGGCATCGACACGACCAGCTTCGGCGGCGACGAAGGTTTCGCCCGGATGGTCGATGAGACGCTGACCAACCCGAAGAGCTGGACGCACAACCCCGAGTTCGCGTTCACGCGAGTTGACGCCGCATCAGGGGTGGATCCCGATTTCCGGGTGTCGCTCACGTCACCGATGACGATCCGCGACGGCTGCGGCTACGACATCCAGCTCGAGGCGTCCTGCTACAACCCGGCGTTCGAGGGGGAGTCGCGGGTGTTCCTCAACGAGGCGCGCTGGGTTCGCGGCGCGGTGCCGTTCCAGGGGGACATCGGCTCGTATCGGCAGTATGTGATCAACCACGAGGTCGGCCATGCCATGGGATACGCCCGGCACGAGCAGTGCCTGGAGAACGGCGCGCTGGCGCCGATCATGATGCAGCAGACGTTCTCCACGGCCAACAACGATGCGGCGAAGTTCGACCCCGGCACGGTGACGGCCGACGGGCTGACATGCCGTTTCAATCCGTGGCCGTATCCGATCGCCTGATTTCCGCAAGACCTGCACCGCGAGCGCACGTGTTTGTACGCTGACGCGCCGCAAATCCCGTACCTGTGTGCGCGCTCGCCGCATTCGAGCGCGCGGGAAGCGATAGGGCCTCGTTGCTGTTGAGATTTAGACCTGCTGAGATGGTGGATAGCCCAACCAAGGAGATTGTCGGTGTCATCACCGTTGCCGCCGCTGGTCAAGCCAGCGGCTGAACTCACTCGCGAAGAGGTCGCGCGCTACAGTCGCCACCTCATCATCCCTGACCTCGGCCTTGACGGGCAGAAGCGGTTGAAGAACGCCCGCGTCCTCGTCATCGGCGCCGGCGGGCTCGGATCGCCCACGCTGCTGTATCTCGCCGCCGCAGGCGTCGGCACCATCGGCATCGTCGAGTTCGACGTCGTCGACGAATCCAACCTGCAGCGCCAGATCATTCACGGCCAGTCCGACATCGGGCGCTCCAAGGCGCAGAGCGCCAAGGAGTCGGTCCTCGAGGTCAACCCGCTCGTCAACGTCAATCTGCACGAGTTCCGTCTCGAACCGGACAACGCGGTCGAGCTCTTCGAGCAATACGACCTGATCCTCGACGGCACGGACAACTTCGCGACCCGCTACCTCGTCAACGACGCCGCGGTGCTGGCCGGCAAGCCCTACGTGTGGGGTTCGATCTACCGCTTCGAAGGCCAGGTCTCGGTCTTCTGGGAGGACGCGCCCAACGGCCTGGGCCTGAATTACCGCGACCTCTACCCGGAGCCCCCGCCACCCGGCATGGTGCCGTCGTGCGCCGAGGGCGGCGTCCTGGGCATCCTCTGCGCGTCGATCGCGTCGGTGATGGGCACCGAGGCCATCAAGCTGATCACCG
Organism: Mycobacterium sp. 236(2023); assembly: GCF_029623955.1. Lineage (GTDB taxonomy): Bacteria > Actinomycetota > Actinomycetes > Mycobacteriales > Mycobacteriaceae > Mycobacterium. Next base: position 911,041 of record NZ_JARSBP010000002.1, read on the forward strand.
GAATCGGTGAGCCGCTGCTGGGCCGTCTGATGGTGTACGACGCGCTCGACATGAGCTACCGCACGATCAAGATCCGCAAGGATCCGGCCACGCCGAAGATCACCGAGCTCATCGATTACGAGGCGTTCTGCGGTGCCGTGTCCGACGAGGCCGCCGAGGCCGCCGCGAATTCCACCATCACGCCTCGCGAGCTGCGCGAGCTGCTGGACTCCGGCAAGCCGGTGGCATTGATCGACGTGCGCGAGTCCGTCGAGTGGGACATCAACCACATCAAGGGCGCCGAGCTGATCCCGAAGGGTGCGTTCGAAACCGGTGAGGCGCTGTCGAAGCTGAAGGTCGATCAGACCCCGGTGTTTTATTGCAAGACCGGGGTGCGGTCGGCCGAGGTGCTCGCCATCGTGAAGAAGGCGGGCTTCTCCGACGCGCTGCACGTGCAGGGCGGAATCGTGGCTTGGGGCAAGCAACTCGAACCCGACATGGTGATGTACTAACGCTGGGTTGGGCATCGCTGCGCTTACGCTGTTGCGGTGACCGCAGAGCGCCCGCCAGAGCACGTACTCGCAGCTTTCGGGCTGTCCGGAGTGCAACCGGCCCCGCTCGGATCGAGCTGGGAGGGTGGCTGGCGCTGCGGCGAGGTCGTGCTGTCGATGGTTGCCGACCATGCCCGCGCCGCTTGGTCGGCGAAGATCCGGGAGACGTTGTTCGTCGACGGGGTGCGGCTGGCCCGGCCCGTCCGCTCGACCGACGGTCGCTACGTGGTCGCGGGCTGGCGGGCCGACACCTACGTCGCGGGCACCCCTGAGCCGCGCCACGACGAAGTCGTCTCTGCCGCAGTGCGGTTGCACGAGGCGACGGCGAAACTGGAGCGCCCCCGGTTCCTGACTCAGCCGCCGATCGCGCCGTGGGGTGACGTCGACGTATTCATCGCCGCCGATCGGGCCGCGTGGGAGGAACGCCCGCTGCATTCGCTTCCGCCGGGCGCGCAGGTCGGACCGGGCAGCGCGGACGGCCAGAAGTCCATCGAGCTGATCAACCAGCTCGCGACGCTGCGCAGGCCGACGAAGAGTCCCAGCCAGCTGGTGCACGGGGACCTTTACGGCACAGTGCTTTTCGCCGGAACGGCGGCGCCGGGGATCACCGACATCACGCCGTACTGGCGTCCGCCGGCGTGGGCCGCCGGTGTGGTCGTGGTTGACGCGATCGCCTGGGGCGAGGCGGATGACGCGCTGATCGAGCGCTGGTCCGCGCTGCCGGAGTGGCCGCAGATGCTGTTGCGGGCCTTGATGTTCCGTCTCGCCGTGCACGCACTGCACCCGCGGTCGACGGCTGCCGCCTTCCCCGGTCTGTCCCGCACCGCCGCGCTGGTGCGCCTGGCTCTCTGAGCCGGGCCGCGGAATAGCATTCCGGGCTGTGGTCCGGCCCGGTTCAGCAGCCCTGGCTTCTCGCTCGCGAGTCAGAAGGTGTGACGGTGCTCGGCCAGTGAGATTCTGCCGTCGTCGGCGAGCACGCCCTCGGCGCGCAATCGTTCCAGCTGACGGGTCTCCAGATGCGGGGCGGGACGTCCCGTCGCCTTGATCACCCGATGCCAGGGCAGATCCGATGAGTCGGTGCGCATGATCCACGCGACGATGCGCGGGCTGGAAAGCCCTGCAGCGTCAGCGATATCACCGTAGGTCGACACCCGGCCGGACGGAATCGAGGCGACGAGACCACGGACCGTCTCGACCTGCTCCTCGGTGATGGCGGCCATCGTCAGCCCAGCAGGTCCCGGATGGCGGCGGCCGTTTCGGCGGGTTTGGCCAGCGGCACCATGTGGTCGCAATCCCATTGCAGCAGAGTGAACTTTGGGCCGATCGCCGTTTCGAGGCCGGCGATCAGATCATCGCTGGCATACGGCGGTTCCGTGTAGGTGGCTCGCACCAGCGTGGTCGGGGTGCCGGTTGCCGGGACGGCGACGGGCCGTGTCAACTCGCTCCAGTAGCACAGCATCGCGGGGATGGAGATGCGCCAACCCACCCGTCCGTCTGCCGCATCGACGAGGTGTTCGTCGAGTTCGCGTTCGAGTTCGTCCTCGGCGACCTCGCTCCAGGACCCGCCGACCTTCTCCTGGCGGGCCTCCTCGCGATCGGTGTAGTCGGGGGAGCCGTACATGTCGTCGGCGACTTCCCGCATCCACCGGCCGTCGAGTGCCACCGCAGGATCCAGCAGGACCAGTCCGGCGACCAGATCCGGCCGGGCCGCAGCGAGGTTCAGCGCGACCGCTCCGCCGAACGAGTGGCCGGTGACGACGACCGGGCCGTCCGCTTCGGCATCGAGTAGGCCGGCCAGTGCCGCGACGTTCGCGTCGATCGTCCACGGCGCATCCCACGACGAGCGGCCGTGCCCGAGGAGGTCGGGGGCGACGGCGGGAACGCCGGGCAGGTGCTGGGCGAACAGGCTTTCCCAGCGTTTGCCGTGTCCGGTCAGGCCGTGGATCGCCAGCACACGCGGCGGCCCGGAGGGCCCGTAACGGTAGGTGCACAACACGTCGGTCACAACGACGATGCTGCCAGGCCCGCCGGCCGCCGGCCTCGTGAGGGCGACTTGTCGGACCCCCGTGATGTCATGCCTGCATGTCCGCGCCACACACCGAACTGACGCCCGAGGCCCTGGGTCTGCGGGACACCCGCGGCACCGTGCGGGTGCTGGGAGGCCCGGGCACCGGTAAGAGCAGCCTGCTCATCGACACCGCGGTGGCGCATATCGCGGCCGGTTGCGACCCGGAATCGGTTCTGCTGCTGACGGGTTCGGCGCGGCTGAGCTCCGAGGCCCGGGCCTCGATCACGACCAGACTGTTGGGTGCCGGGGGGCGTGACGCGGTTCGGGAGCCTCTGGTGCGCACCATTCACTCCTACGCTTTCGCGGTGTTGCGGCTCGCCGCGCAGCGCAACGGAAGCCCGCAACCACGGCTGATCACGAGCGCCGAACAGGACGGCATCATCCGCGAAATGCTGGCCGGCGACGTCGAGGACGGCGACGCATCACCCGTGCGGTGGCCGGAGCGTCTGCGGCCGGCCTTGAGCACTGTCGGGTTCGTGACCGAACTGCGTGATCTTATGGCCCGCTGCAGCGAGCGCGGCGTCGATCCGCTTGCCCTGCAACGCATCGGCCGCATCAACGGCCGCCCCGAGTGGCAGGCGGCCGGGCGCTTTGCCCAGGCCTACGAGCAGATCATGCTTCTGCGTTCCGCGGTGGGCATGGCCGCCCCCCAGGCCACTGTGCCTGCACTGGGCGCCGCTGAACTCGTCGGCGCGGCGCTGGAGGCGTTCGCGACGGATCCCGACCTGCTGGCAGCTGAGCGCGCGCGTGTACACCTGCTCCTGGTCGACGACGCCCAGCACCTCGATCCACAGGCCGCTCGCCTCGTCGAGATCCTCGGCGCGGGTGCCGAACTGACCGTCATCGCCGGCGATCCTCATCAGACGGTGTTCGGATACCGCGGCGCCGATCCGACGCTGTTGCGTGGAGACGGCCACACGCTGACGCTCACCGAGTCGCACCGGTGCGCGGCACCGCTCGCCGATGCGATCGGCGCTGTCACGCGTCGGCTTCCCGGCGCCGACGCCTCACGCCCGTTCACCGGCGGCAATGGGCCGGGTTCGGTCGCCGTCCGCATCGCCGCCTCATCGCACGCCGAGTCGGCCCTCATCGCCGACGCGTTGCGGCGCGCACACCTTGTCGACGGCGTGCCCTGGGAGGACATGGCCGTCATCGTCCGGTCCGTGTCCCGCATGGGTGCGTCCCTGGCGCGCGCGTTGACCGCGGCCGGCGTGCCGGTCGATCAGCCGCACACCGATGCGCCGCTTGCCGATCAGCCGGCGGTGCGGGCGCTGCTGACGGCGCTGGAAGCAACTGCCGACGGCCTCGACGGGGAACGCGCGCTGGCGTTGGTGACCGGACCCATCGGACGGATCGACCCGGTGTCGCTGCGCCAGCTCCGACGTGCGCTGCGTCGCGGTGTGGACGAGTCATCGGGCGGCTTCGGGGAACTTCTCGTCGCCGCGCTGCACCGTGATTCGGTCCCGCTGTCTGACGAGCAGGCTCGTGCGTTGCGACGCGTCCGCGCGGTTCTGACCGCCGCACGGCGCAGCGCCGACGAGGGCAGCGATCCGCGACACACGTTGTGGCAGGCGTGGCACCGGTCGGGCCTGCAGAGGCGCTGGCTGGCGGCGGAGGAACGCGGGGGTCCCGCTGCCGCGCAGGCGGAACGCGATCTCGACGCGGTCACCGCGATGTTCGACGTCGCCGAGCAGTACGTCGACCGCACCGCCGGAGCGTCGATCCGCGGACTGATCGATCACATCACAGCGCTGTCCCTGCCGCCGGTTCGCCGCGACGACCAGGCCGGTCACGCGGTCGCACTGGTCAGCGCGCACTCGGCGCTCAATCGTGAGTGGGAGTTCGTCGTGATCGCGGGTGTGCAGGAAGGTCTGTGGCCCAACGTTTCTCCGCGGGGCGGCGTGCTGGCCACTCAGCAGCTCGTCGACGTCATCGATGGTGTCGCGGAGGCCGGACAGCGCTTGTCCTCCCGCGCACCGCTTCTGGCCGAGGAGCGGCGGTTGCTGATCGCCGCGATGGGACGGGCCCGCCGGCGGTTGCTTGTCACGGCCGTCGACAGCGATGCGGGCGAGGACGCCATGTTGCCGTCGTCGTTCTGTCATGAGCTGGCCGCGCTGGCCACCGAACCGGCGCCCGAGCCCGATCTGCCGGTCCGGGCGCCCAGAGTGTTGGCGCCCGCTGCCGTGGTCGGTCGGCTGCGTGCCGTGGTCTGCGCCGCCCCCGGCGCCGTGGATGACATCGAACGGGCCTGTGCGGCAGCCCAGTTGGCGCGTCTGGCGGACGCGGGTGTGCACGGTGCCGATCCCGGCGCGTGGTACGGCGCGCGTGAACTCTCCAGCGACCAACCGCTGTGGGATGGCGACGATCACGTGGTCACGTTGTCGCCGTCGACGCTGCAGATGCTGTCCGACTGCCCGCTGCGCTGGTTGTTGGAACGGCACGGGGGGTCGCGTGGCCGCGATGTGCGCTCGGCGTTGGGTTCGCTCGTACACGCCCTGGTCTCGGAGACGGGGAAGTCCGAGTCACAGCTTGGCAGTGCACTGGAAAAAGTATGGGAGGAACTCCCGTTCGATGCTCAATGGCATTCCGACAACGAGCTCGGCCGGCACCTCGAAATGCTGGCCACGTTCCTGCGTTGGCGCACCGACACCCGCACCGAGCTGACCGAGATCGGCACCGAGATCGACGTCGACGGTGAGATCGACGACGTGGACGACGACGGGCCTGCGGTGCGGGTCAGGGGACGGCTCGATCGTCTGGAACGCGACAGCGAGGGTCGCCTGGTCGTCGTCGACCTCAAGACCGGAAAGAGCCCGGTGACCAAGGGGGACGCTCAAACCCACGCACAGCTGGCGATGTACCAGCTCGCGGTGGCGGCCGGCCTTCTCGCCGAGGGGGATGAGCCCGGCGGCGGCCGGCTGGTCTACCTGGGCAAGACCACCGGTGGCGGCGCCACCGAACGTCATCAGGATGCGCTGACCGAAGAAGGCCGCGCCGAGTGGCGATCCCAGGTCCAGCGCGCCGCGGCGGCGACGCAGGGCCCGGAGTTCGTCGCCCGGGTCAACGACGGTTGCGCGCATTGCCCGGTCCGGGCGATGTGCCCGGCGCAGGACACCAGGAGTGATACGTGAGCACACCCCGATACAGCCCCGCCGAACTGTCCAAGGCGCTGGGTCTTTTCGAGCCGACTGACGAACAAGCTGCCGTCATTGCGGCGCCGCCGGGCCCGCTCGTCGTCATTGCCGGCGCCGGTGCCGGCAAGACCGAGACGATGGCGGCGCGCGTGGTGTGGCTGGTCGCGAACGGTTACGCGCATCCCGGCGAGGTGCTGGGCCTGACCTTCACCCGCAAGGCGGCCGGTCAACTGCTGCGCCGCGTGCGGTCCAGGCTGGCGCGGCTTGCCGGGGCGGGGCTGACGATCCCCTCGGGGAGCGCGGATTTCGCCGAGGACCCCGTGACCATCGGCACCTATCACGCTTTCGCGGGAAACCTGTTGCGCGAGTACGGGCTGATGCTCCCGGTGGAGCCCGACACCCGTCTGCTCGGCGAGACCGAGCTGTGGCAGTTGGCTTTCGGCGTGGTGTGTGAACATCCGGCTGCTCTCGACACCGACAAGTCGCCGACGTCGATCACCGGCATGGTGCTGCGCCTGGCCGGCCAGCTGTCGGAGCATCTCGTCGACACCGCACAACTGAACGACACCCACGTGGAACTGGAGCGTCTCGTCCACGCGCTCCCCGCCGGCAGGTATCAGCGTGACCGGGGTCCCAGCCAATGGCTGCTGCGGATGCTGGCGACGCAGTCCGAGCGCACGATGCTGGTTCCGCTGATCGACGAGCTGCACCGCAGGATGCGCGAGGGCAGGGTCATGGACTTCGGGATGCAGATGGCCTCGGCCGCGCGGCTGGCATCGCAATTCCCCACTGTCGGTGAGCAATTGCGGCAGCGCTATCGGGTGGTGCTCCTCGACGAGTATCAGGACACAGGGCATTCACAGCGGGTCGCGCTGTCATCGTTGTTCGGGGGAGGCGCCGACGACGACCTGGCTCTGACGGCCGTCGGCGATCCCATCCAATCCATCTACGGGTGGCGTGGCGCGTCGGCGACGAACCTGCCGCGGTTCACCACCGATTTCCCGTTGTCGGACGGCACACCCGCGCCCACGCTGGAACTGCGCACCAGCTGGCGCAACCCACCGGAGGTGTTGCATCTGGCCAACGAGGTGTCGGTCGACGCGAGACGCCGCTCCGTCGCGGTTCGGGCGTTGCAGCCGCGGCCCGCCGCGGAACCGGGAACCGTCCGCGCTGCGCTGCTGTCCGACGTTGAGGCCGAACGGGATTGGGTCGCCGATCAGATCGCGGGCCGATGGCACGGCGGTATCGCGCAGTCCGGCGCGGTCCCGACCGCAGCGGTGCTCGTACGCAGGAACGCCGATGCGGCGCCGATGGCCGAAGCGCTGGGCCGGCGAGGGGTTCCCGTCGAGGTGGTGGGGTTGGCCGGTCTGCTCGCCGTTCCCGAGGTCGCCGATGTCGTTGCGATGCTGCGCCTGTGCGCGGATCCGACTGCCGGTGCCGCCGCCGTCCGCGTGCTGACCGGACCGAGGTGGCGGCTCGGTGCGCGCGATGTCGCGGCCCTGTGGAAGCGGGCGGTCGCACTGGTGGATGCCGGCAGCCCGGCCTCGGACACCGCGTCGGCGACCGCGGAGATCGTGGCCGAGTTGGGGCCCGACGCCGATGGCGCATGTCTGGCCGACGCGATCTGCGATCCCGGGGCCGCCGCGGCTTACTCCGACGTCGGCCACGCGCGGATCGTCGCGCTCGGACGTGAGCTGACAGGACTGCGGGCGCATCTGGGAAGCCCACTGCCCGACCTCGTCGCCGAGGTGCGACGCGTTCTCGGAGTGGACGTGGAAGTCCGTGCCGCCCAACCGGTCTCTGCCGGTTGGACGGGATCCGAACATCTGGACAGATTCGGTGACGTGGTGGCCGACTTCGCATTGCGGGGGCCGGTGACGGTGTCGAGTCTGCTCGCCTACCTCGACACGGCCGAAGAGGTCGAAAACGGGCTCGCGCCGGCCGAGGTCTCCGTGTCCGCGGACCGCGTGCAGATCCTGACGGTGCACGCGGCAAAGGGCCTCGAGTGGCAGGTCGTCGCCGTGCCCCATCTGTCGGGGCGGGTTTTCCCGTCCACGGCCTCTCCGCGGACGTGGCTCACCGACGCCGCGGACCTGCCGCCGCTGCTGCGCGGCGACTGTGCGACAGTCTCGGCGCACGGGGTTCCGGTTCTCGACACCTCCGATGTCAGCGATCGGAAAGGGCTGTCAGACAAGATCTCCGATCACAAGGCCAGCCTGGATCAGCGTCGCACCGACGAGGAGCGACGGTTGCTCTACGTCGCGATCACCCGGGCCGAGCACACGCTGCTGGTGTCGGGGCACCATTGGGGAGCGACCGAATCCAAGCCGCGCGGTCCGTCGACGTTCCTGTGCGAGCTCAGGGAGGTCATCGACGCATCCGTCGTGGCGGGCACGCCGTGCGGAGCCGTCGATGTGTGGGCCGACGCTCCCGCCGACGGCGAGGCGAACCCTTTGCGGGACCGCGTGATCGAGGCCATGTGGCCGGTGGATCCGATGGGCGGTCGCCGCGCGCCGGTCGACCACGGAGCACACCTGGTGAGCGCCGCGATGTCGGCCGCCGCTCCTGACGCGGCCGAGGAGGAGGATCGTCACGGCTGGGCCGCGGACGTCGACGCGCTGCTGGCCGAGCGGGAGATGGCCGCGCGTCGACCGGTACCGGTGCTGCCCGTGCAGCTGTCGGTGAGCGCGATGGTCGAACTCGGTCGGGATCCGGGCGCGGTCGCGCAGCGGTTGCAGCGGCGTCTGCCGCGCCGCCCGGACGCGCAGGCGTTGCTCGGCACCGCGTTTCACGAGTGGGTGCAACGCTATTTCCAGGCGGAGAAGCTGTTCGATCTCGACGATCTGCCCGGCGCCGTCGACGCCGACCGTCAGGACAGGGGAGAGCTCGAGGAGTTGCAGACCGCGTTTGCGCTGTCGCCCTGGGCCGCCCGCACGCCGATCGATGTCGAGGTGCCGTTCGACATGATGATCGCGGGCCGGGTGGTGCGTGGCCGTATCGACGCCATCTTCGCCGGTTCGGACGACACGGTCACCGTCGTGGACTGGAAGACGGGCGATGAGCCGTCAACACCGGAAGACCTGCAGCTCAACGCTATTCAGCTCGCCGTGTATCGGTTGGCGTGGGCTCGGCTGCACGGATGCCCGGTGTCGTCGGTGCGGGCCGCGTTCCACTATGTGCGCACCGGGCGGACGGTGATGCCCGATGTGCTGCCCGACGAGGACGATCTGATCGCCTTGCTGACCGACCAGATCGGAGAGGAGGCCGCCTAGCTCTCTTTGTAGATTTTCCAGGCCTGCGTGATCATAGGGATCTGCAAGGGCAGCCGCGCGATCGCGCCGATCCGCATTGGCAGGTTCTTGGTCGGATCTTTAAACCAGAGCCGCACCATGTTCACGTTGCCGGGGAAGACACCGGCGTAGAGCGCAATCGCTGACAGCGCTCCGGCCTTGCGAGTCTTGGGCGCCAGCAGCAGGGCGCCGACACCGACCTCGGCGACGCCGGAAGCGTAGGTGTAGAACCGCGCCGAGCCAGGAAGCTCCTCCGGAACGATGGTGTCGAACGGCTTGGGCGCCGCGAAGTGGAGGATGCCCATCCCGACGAGCCAGGCGCCGGTCTTGGCGCCCCGAGATGAATTGGTGATGCGCTGCAGTGCCGACGTGGAAGAGGTCATGATTACATTGTGCTGGTGTGGCTGCCTCACCTTATGACCGGCCCTCGTGGCTAAGGGACGCCTGCGGCGACGGGTGCGTCGGTTCGATCAGTCCTTGGCCGAGTTGCCCGACCACGCGCTCACCGACCGCGTTCAGATCCCGACGACGCTCGTCGGCCCGGCCCGACGGATCACGGTCCGCGTCGTCTATGCGCTCACCGCGCTGTTCGCCGCGGTCATCATCGTCTATCTGGATCGGGACGGCTATCGCGACATCGGGAGCGAACCGGACCCCGCCAATCCGCTGTCGTTTCTGGATTGTCTGTATTACGCGACGGTGTCGCTGTCGACCACCGGCTATGGCGACATCACGCCTGTCTCTCCGACGGCCCGGCTGATCAACGTCCTGGTGATCACGCCACTGCGCGTGGCCTTCCTGATCGTGCTCATCGGTACCACGGTAGAAACCCTCACCACGCAGTCGCGGCAGGTCTACCAGATCCAGCGATGGAGGAGCAGATTGCGCAACCACATCATCATCGTCGGCTACGGCACCAAGGGCCGGACTGCGGCCGCAGCGATGGTCGGCGACGAGGTCGCTCCCGCGGACATCGTCGTGGTGGACGAAGACTCCGCCTCGCTGGAACGCGCGAAGAGCGCGGGGCTGGTGACCGTTCGCGGCAGCGCCACCGACTCCGAAGTGCTTCGACTGGCCGGCGCGCAACACGCCAAATCGATCATCGTGGCGACCAATCGCGACGACACCGCTGTGCTCGTGACGCTCACGGCGCGCGAGCTCGCGCCGAAGGCGAAGATCATCGCCGCCGTCCGTGAGGCGGAGAATCAGCATCTGCTCGAACAGTCCGGCGCCGACTCGACGGTGGTGACCTCGGAGACCGCGGGCCGCCTGTTGGGCATCGCCGTGCAGACGCCGAGCGTCGTCGAGATGATGGAAGACCTGTTGACTCCCGACCGCGGGTTCGCCATCGCCGAGCGGGAGGTCACGCCGAAGGAGGCGGGCGGTTCGCCCCGGCATCAGACCGACATCGTGCTGGGTGTGGTGCGGGGCAACAGGCTGATCCGCGTCGACGACCCCGAGGTCGACGCGTTGGAATTGGGGGATCGGCTGTTGTACATCCGGTCCGCGGACGAGGACCGATGAGCGCTTGCGCGAAGAGCAGAGAGCACCGATGAGCGACGAGCACTCGGTCAACCCGGTCAACAGCCCAGGGTTTCGGCTTCGCAATGTCCCGTTGCTGTCGCGGGTGGGCGCCGATCGCGCCGACACGCTGCGCACCGATCTCGACGCCGCAGTGGCCGGCTGGGCCGATGCGCTGCTGCTGCGGGTGGATCGGCGCAATCAGGTGCTGATCGCCGACGGCCGCGCTGTGCTGAACAAGGCCAGTGGCGCGGCGGACAGCCCACCCGAGGACGCCGTGTTCCTCGGCAAGCTCGACGACGGCCGACATGTGTGGGCGATGCGCTCCGACTTGGAGCCTCCCGAGGATCCCGGCCTGAAGACCGAGGTCCTCGACCTTCGCCGCACCGGTGACGTGTTCGACGATGTGAGCGCTCAACTCGTCGCGACCGCGACGGCGCTGCTGAATTGGCATGACAACGCGCGGTTCAGCCCGGTCGACGGTGCCCCGACGAAGCCGGTCAAGAGCGGTTGGTCGCGGGTCAACCCGGTCACCGGCCACGAAGAGTTCCCGCGCATCGACCCTGCGGTGATCTGTCTGGTGCACGACGGCCACGACCGCGCCGTGCTGGCGCGGCAGACAGTGTGGCCGCCGCGGCTGTTCTCGATCCTCGCGGGGTTCGTCGAGGCGGGGGAGTCGTTCGAGTCCTGTGTGGCGCGCGAGATCGCCGAGGAGGTCGGCCTGACGGTCACCGACGTCCAGTATCTGGGCTCGCAGCCGTGGCCGTTCCCGCGGTCGCTGATGATCGGCTTTCACGCTCTCGGCGATCCCGATCAGCCGTTCTCGTTCAACGACGGGGAGATCGCCGAGGCGCAGTGGTTCACCCGCGCCGAGATCCGCGAGGCGCTCGATCAGGGTGACTGGGGTTCGGGCGGCAGTTCCCGGCTGCTTCTGCCCGGCTCGATCTCGATTGCCAGGGAGATCATCGAATCTTGGGCTGCGCTGGATTAGCCTCGAGTCCTGGCTGGCTCGATTAGCCTCAGCGGCAATCTATTTCAGCCGAGTTCGGTGAGAACCCGCGGACCGTCCTCGGTGACCGCGATGGTGTGTTCTGAGTGCGCAGTGTTCGAGCCGTCGGCCGACCGCAACGTCCAGCCGTCGTCGTCGACGATTAGCTGGTTCGTCCCGCGACCCCACCACGGTTCCAGCGCCAGGGTCATGCCGGCCTGGAGCCGCAGCCCGCGGCCCGGTTTCCCGCGGTTGGGGACGTGGGGGTCCTCGTGCATGGTGCGTCCGATGCCGTGCCCGCCGAAGTCGGTGTTGACGGCGTAGCCATCCGCGGCGGCGACGGCGCCGATGGCCGCGGAGATGTCGCCGAGGTGGCCGCCGGGAACCGCGGCGTCGATGGCCGCGGCCAGGGCCCGTCGGGTGGAGTCGACAAGGGCGACGTCGGCGGGGTCCTTGGGTGATCCGACGATGACGGTTCGCGCGGCGTCGGCGGCCCATCCGTCGATGGTCACGGCGAAGTCCATCGTCAGCACGTCGCCGTCGCGCAGCACATAGGAGTGTGGAAGCCCGTGCAGCACACCGTCGTTGACCGACAGACAGATGACGTTCTGGAAGGGTCCGCGGCCGAACGACGGTGCGTAGTCCCAATAGCACGAGGTGGCTCCGCGCTCAGCGACGAGCGCTCGAGCCCGGTGTTCGAGCTCCATCAGGTTCATGCCGGGCGCCGCCTCGCGCGCCAGCGTGTCCAACGTGTAGGCGACGAATTGCCCGGTGACGGCCATCATGTCGATTTCTTTGGCGGTCTTGAGTTCGATCATCGCGGGCAACTCCATCAGCTCGGTATTTTTATACCGAGCCGACGATACCAGTCGCGGTACTTTAATACCGGTTCGGTTAGGCTGGGCCCATGGTTCGCGTGCCCCTGAGTCCCGAGCAGATCCGTGCCGGACAGCGCCTCGGTGCGTTGATCAGAACGGCACGCGCAGGCCGTCCGGCCGACGTCATCGCCCGCGAAGCGGGCATCTCACCCGAGACTCTGCGCAAGATCGAGGTCGGCAGGCTGCCGAGCCCCAGCTTCGGGACGGTCGTCGGTCTGTGCGACGCACTCGGTCTTCCGCTTGATCACGCCGTCGACGTGTGGCGTGGCGCAGACGGCGAACAGATCGCGATCTAGCTGGCGAGCTTGGCCTTGACCTGCTTGATGCTCGGGTTGGTCAGCGTCGAACCGTCGGCGAACTTCACCGTCGGCACCACATGGTTCCCGTTGTTCACCGATCCGACGAACTCCGCCGCGGCGGGTTCGGCCTCGATGTCGACCTCGTCCCAGACGATGCCTTCGGACTTGAGGGCCATCTTGAGGCGCGAGCAGTAGCCGCACCACGTCGTCGTGTACATGGTCAGAGCGGCGCCATCAGTACTCATAAGCCATTCAACGTAGCCGACGTCCCCAACATGCCCGGGTCGAGGCCCGCGATTGTCGGGCCGCGCTGACATGATGGTCGCCATGTCTCCCACGGCCTCCCGCGACCGGTTACTGGGCGACCTCGATGAGGAGCAGCGCGACGCGGTGCTCGCTCCTCGCGGCCCGGTCTGCGTGCTTGCCGGTGCAGGCACCGGCAAGACGCGCACCATCACCCGCCGGATCGCTCATCTCGTGACGGCCGGGCATGTTGCGCCCGGCCAGGTGCTGGCGGTGACGTTCACCTCCCGTGCGGCCGGTGAGATGCGGGGACGGCTGCGCGCGCTCAGCGAAGATGGAGTGGGTGCGTCCACCGAATCGGTGCAGGCGCAGACGTTCCACGCCGCCGCACGTCGCCAGCTCGCGTACTTCTGGCCACGCGTCGTCGGCAGCACCGAGTGGCAGTTGATGGACAGCAAGTTCGCCGTCGTCGCGCAGGCCGCCAACCGCGGCGGGCTGCCCACCGGCACCGACAACGTCCGCGACCTCGCCGGCGAAATCGAGTGGGCCAAGGCGTCTTTGATCAGTCCGGAGACCTACCCGGCGGCGGTCGCCGAGGCGGGCCGCGACATCCCTTTCGACGCGGCCAAGATCGCCACGGTCTACGCCAACTACGAGGCGCTCAAGACCCGGCGGGAAGGCATGGTCCTCCTCGACTTCGACGACCTGCTGCTGCACACAGCCGCCGCGATCGAGAACGACGTCGCCGTCGCGCAGGAGTTCCGCGATCGATACCGCTGTTTCGTCGTCGACGAATATCAGGACGTCACACCGCTGCAGCAGCGTGTGCTCGACGCGTGGCTCGGCGGCCGCGACGATCTGACCGTCGTCGGCGATGCCAACCAGACCATCTACTCGTTCACCGGCGCCTCGCCGCGCTATCTGCTGGACTTCTCGCGCCGCTTCCCGGAGGCCACAGTGGTGCGCCTCGAACGTGATTACCGCTCGACCCCGCAGGTGGTGTCGCTGGCCAATCGCGTCATCGCCGCGGCCCGCGGCCGCATGGCGGGCAGCAAGCTGCATCTCGTCGGGCAGCGCAAGCCTGGGCCCAACCCGGTGTTCCGGGAGTATCCCGACGAGGTCGCCGAGGCCGCGGCGGTGGCCAAGAGTATTCAGAAGCTCATCGAATCCGGCACTCCCGCTTCAGAAATCGCGGTGTTGTATCGGATCAACGCGCAATCGGAGGTCTACGAAGAGGCGCTCACCGAGGCGGGTGTCCCGTTCCAGGTGCGCGGCGGCGAAGGGTTTTTCAGCCGCCAGGAGATCCGGCAGGCGCAGCTGGCGCTGCAGCGGACGGCCGAACGTACCGAGGGGGACACCGTCGGGGAGCTTCCGCAGATCGTGCGCACCGCCCTCGAGCCGCTCGGGTTGACGGCCGAGCCGCCCGCGGGCACCAGCGCCCGCGATCGCTGGGAGGCGCTCGTCGCGCTCGCCGAACTGGTCGATGACGAGGTCGAGCAACGCCCGCATCTCGATCTGCGCGCGCTGCTCGCCGAACTGCGTCAGCGCGCCGACGCGCGGCACCCACCGGTGGTCCAGGGCGTCACGCTGGCGTCGTTGCACGCCGCGAAGGGGCTGGAGTGGGACGCGGTGTATCTGGTCGGGCTAGCGGACGGCACCCTGCCGATCTCGCATGCGTTGTCCCACGGACCCGACAGCGAACCGGTCGAGGAGGAGCGCCGCCTGCTCTACGTGGGAGTCACCCGGGCGCGCGTGCACCTGACGTTGACCTGGGCGCTGGCCCGCAAGCCGGGTGGCCGTCAGGGCAGGCGCCCGTCACGGTTCCTCAACGGCATCGCGCCACAGTCCCAGCGTGACGACGGGCCGAGCAAGCCGCGCAAGCCCCGTGGGCCGACGCCGCGCTGCCGTGTCTGCAATGCGGCACTGACTTCACCGCCGGCGATCATGCTGCGCCGCTGCGAGACGTGCCCGTCCGACATCGACGACGAGTTGCTCGCCGAGCTCAAGGACTGGCGGCTGCGAACCTCGAAGGAGGCCAGCGTGCCCGCGTTCGTGGTGTTCTCCGACAACACCCTGATCGCGATCGCCGAATCCCTGCCGACCGATGACGCCGCGCTCGTCGCGATCCCCGGCATCGGCGCCCGCAAGCTCGAGCAGTACGGAGCCGATGTCCTCGCGTTGGTCAAAGGCCGCCAAAAAAAGTAAAGATCGCGCCAAAACCGCTGGTCAAAAATATGTTGTCGGTTCTGGCTGCTAGCGTCTAACCTCAGAAACACACAGACGAGTGCCATGTGCGAAAGGAGGGTGTCCGACATGAACAGCAATTTCGATTTCTCCGGCGTAGCCGCTGCCGGCATCAGGGCCCTCCACGCCCAGGTTCAGGGGCATCCCGCACATCCCACTGCCAAAGCAGCTGCCGCCGCCGCGCCGCGTAAGCGTCGCGCCGCCGCCGGCACGGTTGCCGTGTCCGTGAGGGGTTATATCTAGGTACAGCCCCAACCGCCTCCCAGGCCACGGACCCGTAAACACCGGATCCGTGGCCTTTTTGTTTGGGTTTCCTCCCAATCAAGCCTGGTCCCAGATCCACCGAAAAGAGTTCACACACCAACCCAAATCCAACGACCAGGAAGCAGAGGACCGGACATGTCTTCGCCGACATGCGAGACGACGACGCTGACCAAGATGATTGTGCCGTGTCATGTCGAGGAACCCGATCTGTGGTTTGCCGAGGATCCGCGTGAGCTGGAACGCGCCAAGGCGCTGTGCGCGGATTGCCCGATCCGGCGGGAATGCCTGAACGCTGCGCTGCAGCGTCAGGAGCCGTGGGGTGTCTGGGGCGGCGAAATCCTCGACCGGGGCACGGTCATCGCACGGAAGCGGCCGCGTGGACGGCCGCGCAAGGATGCGAAAGACCCTGTCGCCGCGTGACTTTCACGCGCGGCGGCGGGGTCTGCCGCTAAACCTCGTCGGGGTTGGCGAACCCCGGCACCTTTTCCATCGCGATGCGCCGGGTGTCGACGTGGGCGTCGAGCTGGCATGAGATCGCGACGATCGACGCGATCACCCGCATCGGAATGATCAGCTTGGGTGGAAGGTCCATCTGCCGCGCGGCTTTGATCTGGCCGGGCGCCTTGTCGAGTTCGAGGGCGGTCATCTTCTGCAGCCACTTGCGGGTGTAGTGGAAGACGGGGACCTCAAGCGGCTCGACGTATTGGCGCAGTAGGTCGTCGATCTCGCGGGTCGACACCTGCTGGCCCTTCTGGATGAACCCGACCTTTTCCATCGTCGGCAGCAGCTTCTCGTAGTTCTTGTCGACGCCATAGCGCAGGATCTGGCCCAGCTCGATGGGCCAGCCGCCGGGCATCGGTGCCACGGCGCCGAAGTCGATGACACCCATCTTCTTGCCGGGCAGCAGCATGAAGTTTCCGGGGTGGGCATCGCCGTGCACCATTTCAAGCCGGGTGGGGGCGTCGTCGCAGAACTCGAACATCCGGGTGGCCATCAGGTCACGCGTCTCCTGGTCACCGTCGCGGATGATCTGCGACAGCGGGATGCCTTCGATCCATTCCTGGATGACAACCTTGGGCGCGCTGGCGACAACGTGGGGTACGACGAAATGCGGATCGCCTTCGTAGGCTTTCGCGAACGCACGCTGGTTGTCGGCTTCGAGTCGATAGTCGAGTTCCATCTCGGTGCGTTCGATCAGCTCGTCGACGACGCCTTGCACGTCGGCGCCGGGGGACAGCTGTTTCAGCACGCTGACCATGCGCTGCATCGTTTTCAGGTCGGCGCGCAAGGCTTCGTCGGCGCCGGGGTACTGGATCTTGACGGCGACCTCACGGCCGTCGGACCACACCGCTTTGTGCACCTGGCCGATGCTGGCCGAGGCCACGGCTTTGTCGTCGAACGATTGGAACCGTTCGCGCCACTTGGTGCCGAGCTGCTGGTCGAGCACGCGGTGCACCTTGGCCGCGGGCAGCGGTGGCGCTTCGCGCTGGAGTTTGGTCAGAGCTTCGCGGTAGGGCTTTCCGTATTGCTCGGGAATCGCTGCTTCCATCACCGACAGGGCTTGGCCGACTTTCATCGCGCCGCCCTTGAGCTCGCCGAGCACCGTGAACAGCTGTTGGGCCGCCTTGTCGAGCAGTTCGGCGTTGACCTCGTCTTTCGACTTGCCGGTCAGCCGTTTACCGAAGCCGAGTGCGGCACGTCCTGCCATACCAACCGGCAGCGACGCCAACTTGGCGTTGCGTGCGACGCTGCCCCGCTTGATCTCACTCACATGACCATCATCCACGACCGCGGCACACTTCCACCAACTAGTTGGAAACCGGTGTTGTCAACACGAGCACGAAGGGTGCCGCGACCATCGGCGGGCGTCGATCGAGCCGCTGGCGACGTCGAATTCCAGCGTGGTTTCCAGGGTCGACGGGTTCGCCACCGGGACCTCCGCGCGGATTCCCCGGATGATGTGCTCGATCTCTTTGAGCGCCAGCGCTGCGGTCGCCAGGACGGTGGCCCGGTCCGCGCTGCCGACGGTGCGGCACAGCTGTGCTGCGACGGCCGGCCAGGCGGCGTCGCGATCGCTGCGGTGCAGGTCACCACAGCGCAGGCAGCTCGTCGCCCCGGGGATGACCAGCGGCCCGACGAGACCGGTGCCGTCGCGGACGCGCACGGGCAGATGGGGCACGCCGGCCTCATGGAGGTCGCGGACCAGGCGGGGGTCGGCGACGAGGTAGTCCGTCAGGACGACGAGATCGGCTTTGGTGCTCGACGCGTTGGTTCGCGTGGTCCGGCTGATCTTCACGTTGGAGCAGCGCAGTGACGTGGTCAGGAGATCGGCGAGCGGACCGTCGCCGTGGACGCGCACCGATACGGCCCGCACGTGGGTGCGTGGCGCGGAGGTGACGACGCCGCTGCTGACGAGGTGGGTGACGAGCCCGTCGACGAGGGTCGCCTCGACGCCGTGTCCGGCGGCCATGGTCTGTAGTTCGGCGGTGGTCGCGGCGGTTTGCAACGTGCGGAGCAGTTCGACGAGGACGGTGCGGGGCAGTCCTGCGGGTGGGTGGACGATGAGGGCGCGACGCGGATCCCACCCGACCTGGACGGTGCCGTCAGGCCTCGACAACACCGGGGTGCTGGGGCTCAGCGCGTATCGCGTCATGGCTCGACCCTGTCACGGCGCGCGGACACCCAGCCGAGTTATCCACAGGCTCTGGTGGGGTCGTGAGGCGAAGGGGCCAGGCTCGGCGGTGGTTGTCGAGTTACCCACCGCGAGCGACATTGTCGCTCGTTGGGCAGGCAGGCTAAGCAGAGGCCGACTTTGTCGCTCGCACTGGGCAGCGCGAGGTTCGGCCGAGACCCGGCGCGGGCGCGGCTACTCCTTGGGGGAGTCGCCCTCGTCGCTGCCGCGCTGCAGGTCGCGTTCCAGGTCGGCGATCGCTTCTTCGATGCCGCTGGTGTCGCCGCCGATCATCCGGTCGATGAACCCGGCCGGCTCGTCGAGATCCGATGCGCTGGGCAGCAGGTCGGGGTGCTGCCACACACCGTCGCGCGCATCGGCGCCGACGGCGTCGGTCAGCTTCACCCACAGGTCGGCGGCTTCGCGCATCTTGCGGGGCCGCAGTTCGAGGCCGACCAGCGTGGCGAACGTCTGCTCGGCGGGCCCACCGGTGGCGCGTCGCCTGCGCAGCATCTCGCTCAGCGCGGCGGTTCCCGGGATCCGGTCACCGAGGGCGTTGGAGACGACGGTCTGCACCCAGCCTTCGATGAGCGCCAGCAGTGTTTCGAGGCGTTCCAGCGCCGCTGTCTGCTCCGGGGTGGCCTTGGGCTCGAAGATCCCCTGGTTGAGCAGCTGCTCCATTTGCGACGGATCGGTCAGCGAGGCCGGGTTGAAGTCGCGGGCGAAATCTTCGATGCCGGACATGTCGATCTTGGTGCCCTTGGCGAACGCCTCGACGGCGCTGAGCAGCTGGCTCGATAGCCACGGCACATGGCTGAACAGGCGGTGATGGGCGGCCTCGCGTGCGGCAAGGAACGTCACGATCTCGCTGCGCGGCTGCTCCAGCCCCTCGGCCAGCGACTCGACCGCCTCGGGCATGAGAGCCGCAACTCCCTTGGGGCCCAACGGAAGTCCGATGTCGGTGGAGGTGAGCACCTCCTTGGACAGCTTCCCGAGCGCCTGCCCCAACTGGGAGCCGAACGCCATTCCGCCCATCTGCGACATCATCGCCAGCAGCGGACCGGCCATCGCTTTGGCCTCCTCGGGCAGGGCCTGAGCCCACACCGTCGAGATCTGCTCGGCCACCGGATCGCACAGGCGCTTCCAGGTGTCCATCGTGTTGTCGATCCAGTCGGTCGGTGTCCACGCCACCGTTCTGCTGGTGCCCGCGGGCAGCGGGGTGACTCCGTCGAGCCAGGTCTCGGCCAGGCGGACCGCATCGGAGATCGCCGTTGTCGTCTGCTCGGGAACGGGCGTGACGAAACCGATCGAGCTGGACGCGAGCTGGCGGGCGAGGTCGTAGTTCACCGGTCCGCCGGAGGAGCCGCCGGCCATCGACGTGCCTGCGCCGCTGAACATCTCGCCGAGCTTGGAGAAGATCTGGCCGAGCTGCGACATGTCGAATTCACCGCCCGGCATGCCCATACCGAAGGGGTCGGCCCCCTGCTCGGGGCCGTCTTTCTTACGCTTGTCACGGTCGGGGTCATCCCCGGCGGAGAAGCCGAAGGGCAGGTCAGCCATGCCCCCAACGGTACTCACCATGGGCGCGCCGCGCGCCCGCGCGGGTCACGCTGAGAGTGAACCCAGGTGATCTTCGCGGCCCGCGGCGGGCATTGCCCTCTACTGTGGGCGGCGTGAACAGGCGGATGTCGACCCTGATCGTCGCGCTGGCGCCGATCCTGATCTTCGGGCTGCTGCTGTCCGCGGTGACCGTGCCGTACGTGGCGCTGGGCCCGGGGCCGACGTTCGACACGCTGGGCGAAGTCGACGGCATGGAGGTCGTCGATATCGAGGGCACCGAGCTACAGAAGACGTCCGGGCACCTCAACATGACGACGGTCTCGCAGCGTGACGGGATGACGCTGGGGCAGGCACTCATCTTCTGGGCGTCGGGCCGCGACCAGCTCATCCCGCGCGATCTGGTCTACCCGCCGGACAAGACGCGCGAGGAGATCGACGAGGCCAACAGCGCCGACTTCCGCCAGTCCGAGGACAGCGCCGAGTACGCCGCGCTGCACTACCTGAAGTATCCGATGGCCGTCACGATCGAGAGCATCGACGAGGAAGGCCCGTCGAAGGGCAAGCTGCAGGGCGGTGATGCTGTCGACGCGGTCGACAACCAGCCCGTCGCCACCCTTGAGGAGTTCCAGGCGCTGCTCAAGGACAAGAAGCCGGGCGACGTGATCGTCGTCGACTATCGCCGCAAGAACGAGGCGCCCGGCACCGCCGAGATCACGCTCGGCAAGCACCCGGACCAGGCCGACAAGGGAATCCTCGGGATCAACGTTCTCGACGCGCCGTGGGCACCGTTCACGATCGACTTCAACCTCGCCAACATCGGCGGTCCGTCGGCGGGGCTGATGTTCAGCCTGGCCGTCGTCGACAAGCTGACCACCGGGGACATCAACGGCGGCAAGTTCGTCGCAGGCACCGGGACCATCACCGGGGACGGCGTCGTCGGCTCGATCGGCGGCATCACCCACAAGATCGTCGCCGCCCAGGAAGCCGGCGCCACCGTGTTCCTGGTGCCCGCCGACAACTGTGCGGAGGCCAAGACCGCCGACGCCGACGGGATCGAGTTGCTCAAGGTGGACACCCTCGAACACGCGATCGACGGCTTGAGGACGCTTTCCGCTGGTGGTGAACCTCCCCGCTGCTGAGACGGCACCGTCGGAGGGATGCGTAAAGTTATGGCTGAGTTATCGCACCTGTAAATCTGCTGGGAATTTCTGAGAGTGGAGTAGTCGAGTGGGTATGCGGCCCGCGGCGAGAATGCCGAAGCTGACGCAACGAAGCCGGTTTCTGATCGCGGTCGCCTTGGCCGTGGTCGTGCTGCTGCTGTTGGGGCCACGGTTCATCGACACCTATGTCGACTGGCTGTGGTTCGGGGAGCTCGGCTACCGGTCGGTGTTCACGACGCAGATCGTGACCCGGGTGGTCATCTTCTTCGTCGTCGCGATCCTGTTGGGTGCCGTCGTCTTCGCGGGCCTGACGCTGGCCTATCGCACGCGGCCGGTGTTCGTCCCGACTGCCGGCCCCAACGACCCGATCGCCCGTTATCGCACCGCGGTGATGTCGCGCCTGCGGCTGGTGGGCATCGGGGTGCCGGCGTTCATCGGCGTGCTCGCCGGTTTCGTGGCGCAGAGCTATTGGCAGCAGGTGCAGCTGTTCCTGCACGGCGGCAGTTTCGGGGTGACGGACCCGCAGTTCGGCATCGACCTCGGTTTCTATGCCTTCGATCTGCCGTTCTACCGTCTCATCCTGTCCTACCTGTTCGTCGCGACGTTCCTGGCGTTCATCGCGAACCTGTTGGGCCACTACCTGTTCGGCGGTATCCGGTTGGCCGGTCGCAGTGGTGCGCTCAGTCGCGCGGCCCGCATCCAGCTGATCACGCTCGTCGGCTTGCTGATGCTGCTTAAGGCGGTGGCGTACTGGCTGGACCGCTACGAGCTGCTGAGCCACACGCGGGGCGGTAAGCCGTTCACCGGCGCCGGGTACACCGACATCAACGCCGTGCTGCCTGCCAAGCTGATCCTGATGGCCATCGCGGTCATCTGCGCCGTCGCGGTGTTCTCCGCGATCTTCCTGCGCGACTTGCGGATCCCGGCCATCGGCGTGGTGCTGCTGCTGCTGTCGTCGTTGGTGATCGGTGCTGGCTGGCCGCTGGTGGTCGAGCAGATCAGCGTCCGCCCCAATGCCGCGCAGAAGGAAAGCGAATACATCAGTCGCAGTATCTCGGCGACGAGACAGGCGTACGGGCTGACGGAGGACGCCGTCACCTACCGCGACTACCCGGGCAACACCAGTGCGACGGCGCAACAGGTGGCCGCAGACCGGGCGACGACGTCGAACATCCGCGTGCTCGACCCGAACATCGTCAGCCCGGCGTTCACGCAGTTCCAGCAGGGCAAGAACTTCTACTTCTTCCCCGACCAGCTGAACATGGACCGCTACCGGGACGAGACCGGCAGCCTGCGGGACTACGTGGTGGCCGCGCGTGAGCTGAACCCCGATCGCCTCATCGACAACCAGCGGGACTGGATCAACCGCCACACCGTCTACACCCACGGCAACGGCTTCATCGCGTCGCCGGCCAACACGGTGCGCGGAATCGCCAACGACCCCAACCAGAACGGCGGTTACCCCGAGTTCCTGGCCAGCGTCGTCGGCGCCAACGGCGAGGTGACGTCGCCCGGCCCCGCTCCGCTGTCCCAGCCGCGCATCTACTACGGTCCCGTGATCGCCAGCGCGGCCGACGACTACGCGATCGTCGGGGAGAGCGGCACTCCGCGCGAGTACGACTACGAGACCAACACCGACACCCGCAACTACACCTACACGGGCAGCGGCGGTGTTCCGATCGGCAGCTGGTTGACGCGCAGCGTCTTCGCCGCGAAGTATGCCGAGCGGAACTTCCTGTTCTCCAACGTCATCAACGACAGCAGCAAGATTCTGTTCAACCGGGACCCTGCCGATCGTGTCGAGGCGGTCGCCCCGTGGCTGACCACCGACACCACGGTATATCCGGCGATTGTCAACGAACGGATCGTCTGGATCGTCGACGGTTACACAACATTGGACAACTACCCGTATTCGGAATTGCAGTCGCTGTCGTCGGTGACCACCGACTCCAACGAGGTGGCGCAGAACCGACTGCAGCTCGACAAGCAGGTGTCCTACATCCGCAACTCGGTCAAGGCCACGGTCGACGCCTACGACGGCACCGTGACGCTGTACGCCCAGGACGAGCAAGACCCGGTGCTGCAGGCGTGGATGAAGGTGTTCCCCGACACCGTCAAGCCCAAGGCCGACATCAGCCCAGAGCTGCAGGAGCATCTGCGCTATCCCGAGGATCTGTTCAAGGTGCAGCGCGCGCTGCTCGCCAAGTACCACGTCGACGACCCGGTGACGTTCTTCTCGACGTCGGACTTCTGGGACGTCCCACTGGATCCGAACCCGACGGCCAGCAGCTACCAGCCGCCGTACTACATCGTCGCCAAAGACCTTGCCGAGAACAACAGTTCGACGTCGTTCCAGCTGACGAGCGCGATGAACCGGTTCCGACGGGACTTCCTGGCGGCCTACATCAGTGCTAGCTCCGATCCCGAAACGTACGGGCGGATCACCGTTCTGACGATTCCGGGGCAGGTCAACGGTCCCAAGCTTGCGTTCAACGCGATCAGTACCGATACCGCGGTCAGCCAGGACCTCGGTGTGATCGGCCGCGACAACCAGAACCGGATCCGCTGGGGCAACCTGCTGACACTTCCTCTGGGTCAGGGCGGATTGCTCTATGTCGCACCGGTTTACGCGTCACCAGGTGCCAGTGATGCGGCGTCGTCGTATCCCCGCCTCATCCGTGTGGCGATGATGTACAACGACCAGATCGGGTACGGGCCGACGGTGCGCGAAGCGTTGACCGACCTGTTCGGTCCGGGGGCCGACGCGACGGCCACGGGGCCGGCGGCCACCGATGTGCCTGCGGGCCAGGCTCCGCAGCAGCGGCCGCCTGCCAGTCCGCCTGCCGCGCCGCCGAACCGGCCGGGGCAGACGCCGCCGGCCGGGCAGCCGGAGGTTCCGGTGGCGGTTCCGGGTGCCGGTCCGACGCAGCTGTCGGCAGCGAAAGCCGCAGCGCTGCAAGATGTCAACGCCGCATTGGATGCCCTCAAGGGTGCTCAGGAGAGCGGGGACTTCGCGCAGTATGGTGACGCTCTGCAGCGTCTCGACGATGCGGTGACCAAGTACCAGTCGACCAACTGACCGTCGACGCCGGTGCGCTATCGGTTGCTCGGGCCACTGCAGGTGGTCGACGGGGAGGTGCCGGTCGATATCGGGCCGCGCAAGCAGCGCGCCGTGCTGGCGGCGTTGCTGCTCGCGCAGGGCAGGGTGGTCTCGACTGACCGGCTCACCGATGCGGTGTGGGGGGACGATGTCCCTGCCAGCGCCACCGCGAGCCTGCAGGTCTACATCTCGAATCTGCGCCGCGCACTGCGCGGTGTCGCGCAGATGGCGTCGCCGATCGTTCGGCAGCCTCCGGGATACTTCCTCGACGTCACCCCGGACGACGTGGATGTCACCGTCTTCGCGGCGTCGTGCGCTCGTGCCGCGACGGCCATCGACGCCGAGCGCTGGGAGGAGGCGCTCGCCGAGTCCGACGGGGCGCTGAGCCTGGTACGGGGCAGTCTGCTGGAGGACATGGGCGACGCTGACTGGATACGTGAGGACGCCGCCCGGCTGGCCGAGATGCACACCGAATGCCTTGCCAACAAGGTGATCTCGCTACTGGCGCTGGGGAAGATCCCTGCTGCGCTGGCCGAGGTGACACGGCTGCGTGCGCTGGACCCGCTGGCCGACCGCGGCTGTCGGCTGCACATGCTCACGCTGTACCGGGCGGGACGGGCAGCCGAGGCTCTGGACGCCTATACGCGGCACGCCCGGGTGCTCGACGACGAGCTGGGGCTGCAACCGGGCCCGGAGCTGAGGGAGCTGCAGACCGCGGTGCTCCGTCAGGCCCCGGAGCTCGCGGGGTGGCCGCGGTCTCCGGAGTGGACGGGCGCGGTGACGCTCCCCGAGCCCGAATCTGTCCCAGCATCGTCGGTGGTGGTCGAATCCGCGCCGCACCGCGCGCCCCTGGTGGGACGTCGACGTGAATTGGCAAGAGCTGCTGATGTTCTCGCACGGGTGACAGCGGGAGCCGCGCGCTGGCTGGTGTTGTCGGGACCGCCGGGGATCGGCAAGACCCGGCTGGCCGAGGAGATCGCGGGGCTGGTGACGGCGGGCGGCGGTGACACCGTGTGGGTCAACTGCCCCGACGAACGGGGAACGCCGCCGTGGTGGCCGATGCGTCATCTGGTCAGGGCGCTGGGTGCCGACGCCGACTCGGTGCTCGAGGTACCGCCCCACGCCGATCCCGACACCGCCAGATTCCTTGTCTACGAACGAGTTCAAAGACTGCTTGAAAGCTCGCCGCGATTGTTGGCGGTGGTTGTCGACGACGTGCAGTGGTCGGACACGGCGTCGGCGAGTTGCCTTGCCTACATCGCGGGTTCGCTGCGTGACCATCCCGTGCTGGTCATCGTCACCGTGCGCGACGGCGAGCACGCCCCTGAAGTCGCCCGCCTGCTGAGCACCGTCGCCCGCGGGGAGGACAACCGGCACATCGAGGTGCCCGCGCTGTCGTCGGCCGATGTCGCGACCCTGGCCAACGAGGTGGCTGAGGAGGCGGTGACGGCCGCGGAGGCTGCGGAGTTGGCCGACCGTACCGGCGGGAACCCGTTCTTCGTGTCCGAGTACGCCCGGCTGCCACGAGCTGAGCGGGCGGGCAATGAGATTCCGCACGCGGTGCGCTCGGTGCTCGACCGACGTCTGGCCGCGCTGGACCCGGCGGTGGTGCAGGTGCTGCGGGCGGCAGCGGTGATCGGCGACGAGATCGACGCAGGAGCGGTGCCGGTGCTCGCGCAGGCCACCCGGCTCGACCTGGACACGCTCGCCGACTACCTCGATGAAGCGGCCGACGAGCGGATCGTCGTGACGGCGCACGCCGGTGGCGGCTACGAGTTCGCCCACGGACTGCTGCGCGAACAACTGCTCGCGAGCATGCCCGCGCTGCGACGACAGCGTATCCACGCCAAGGTCGCCGAGGTGCTGGCCGACAGCACGGCTCACGACGCGCCGACGCGTCGCGCCCAGCATCTCGTCGCGGCGCAGCCTCTGGTCGAGCCGGCGGTCGTCGTCCAGGCGTGCCGTCTCGCCGCGGAACAGGCGACAGCGCAATGGAGTTCGGATATCGCCGCGCGCTGGTGGCAGGCGGCGCTGGACGCCTACGACAGCCAGCCGGCGTCGCTGCGCGATGACGGCGAGCGCGATGCGCTGACCGTGGAGCTGCTCGAGGCTCACTCACGCGCGGGGCGCGGCCAACTGGTGCTCGACAGCGTGCAGCGCTACCTGGGAGAGGCGTTGCGCACCGGCCGTATTGCGTCGGCGGGTCGGGTGGCCAGCGCGCTGTTGCGCGCCAGCGGTGGGTGGCCGTGGCTGGCGCCGGGGCACGACCCCGGCGAGTTGCTCGGGCTGCTGGCGAGGGCCGCCACGCTGTCGGAGGGTGAGCCGGCTTCGGCGGCACGGGTTCTGCCCGCGCTGGCGGTCGGGCACTGCTACAACCCGGATGCGACGGTCGCGCCTGACCTGCTGGACCGCGCCGACATTCTCGCCGACGCGACGGGAGATCCCGACGTCATCGCCGACGTCCTGATCGGCAGGCTCATCACCTTCTCAGGAGTGTCGACGCTGAGCGAGCAGACACTGTCGTGGGTCGATCGCCTGGATTCGTTGCAGCACAGCAGGTCTCGTGAGGATGCGGTGATCGCGCATTCTGTGGCGACGATGGCGGCGATGAACCTCAGCGATGTTGCGGGTGCGCGCAGGCATGTCCAGGCGGGAATTGCCGGCAGCGAAGAGCTCCAATTGCCGGTGCTGCGTGCGCAATTGCGGTGGATGGAGGCGGTGCTGGCGGTGTGGGTCGGCGACTTCGCCGAAGCCGAGCGTCATCACGCGATCGCCGCGCACGTGCATGAGCAGACCGAGCTGTACGAGGCGGGCAGTGGGCTGCTGGCGACGGCGACGCTTCTTCGCGAGCGGGGCGGGCCCGTCGATCCTCGGTGGCACGAACTGCACCCCAGTCAGGAGACCGGCGGGATGGGCATGGTCGGCGTCGTCCGGACTGCCGTGCTGACCCTGCTGACCGGGCCGGATGCGCGTGCCGAGGCTCTCGCCACGCTGCGTCAATGGTCGTCCGATATCGACCGTGCGCACATCTGGACGACGCTCGGTCACCATGCGCTGCTCGCGCATCTGGCCGTCGAGCACGATCTACCGGAGTTCGCGGAGCAGTTGTTGGCGGAGCTTGCCCCGTACCGCGACCGCATCGCGGTGATCGGACAGGTCGGGCTGGCGGGGCCGGTGGCGCTGGCGACGGCGCGGTTGCACGCGCTGCGGGGTGACCACGGTCAAGCCCTCGACGATCTCACCGTCGCGCGCGGTATCGCCGAGCGCAGCGCCGGCGTCCCGACACTGCTGAGGTGCCGTCTGCTGGAATGCGAACTGGCCGAGCCTTCGCCCGAACGGTCCGCTGCGGCACGGCGTCTGGCGACCGAGGCCGCAGACGTCGGCATGGCGGCAGTTGCTGCCGCGGCTCGCGCCCTGGAGTAGGACCCTTTGCTCCGCGAGCGCGCGTGTTTGCCCGGCAACACGCGGCCATCTGCTGGCATTTTGGGCGCGCTCGCGGTACCACATCAGGCATTGCCGGGGGCGTCAGGTGGGAGGACGATCGAAGGGTCCGGCGGCGCCGCTGGGACGCTGCCGCGTACCACGGAGGCAGACATGTATGCGCGCAGCTCCACTATTCACGCTCGGTCCTCGGCCATCGACTCCGGGATCGCCTACATCCACGACACGGTATGGCCGGCGCTGACCGGTCTGGACGGCTACGTCGGCCTGTCACTGCTCGTCGACCGGCTCAACGGTCGGTGCATCGCGACCACGGCCTGGGAGTCCGAGCACACCATGGCCGCCAGCAGACAGGCCACGAACACGTACCGAGACACAGCGGCCCAGATCCTCGGCGGCAGCCCGACCGTCGACGAGTGGGAGATCGCCGCGCTCCACCGTAATCATCATTCGACGCCCGGCGCCTGCGTGCGGGTGACGTGGGCGCGGGTCGACACCGAGCAGGCTGACCGGGCTATCGACGGGTTCCGGTTCGCGACGATTCCCGCGATGGAGGAGATGGAGGGTTTCTGCAGCGCCAGCCTGCTGGCCGACCGCGATTCGGGCTTCGGGGTGGTCTCGGTGACGTTCGACAGCGCTGCGGCCATGCGACGGAGTCGACACGCGATGGACGAGCTCGAGGCCGCCTCGGTGCGTGACGGCGTCGAGGTGCTGGACAAGAGCGAATTCGACCTCGTGCTGGCGCATCTGAGGGTCCCCGAGATGGTCTGACAGACAGGTCTGCGCCCTGCCGCGCGTTCCCACTGGTCGCGCGGTACCGTCCGCTTGGATTTTTCTTGGCATGCCCGGCCAAGGCATTGCCAAGCCTGGTCGGCGATGCTTCACGCCGACACAAGGAATCCGAGAAAGGACCCCGATGACGATGACGACCGACCTGGCGCGCGACGAGGCGCTGCGCACGTTGCGCGAACAGGTCGCCACCCCGATCGCATTGCCCGGTGAACCGGGCTACGAGCGCTGCATGCCGTGGAACGTGGCCGCGACGGTGGCGCCCGCCGCCGTGGTGCTGGCGACCACGCCGGAGGACGTGGCGGGCACCGTGAGGTTTGCCGCGGCGCACGGGTTTACCGTCACTGTCCAGGCAACGGGGCACGGCGCGGTCGGGGTGGGTCCGGACGCGATCCTCGTGGTGACCTCGGCGATGAAGCACTGCACCGTGGACGCGCTGAACCGCACCGCGTGGGTCGGCGCGGGCGCCCGGTGGCAGGACGTTCTCGACGCGGCTGCCCCGCACGGGCTTGCGCCGCTGTGCGGTTCGGCACCGAACGTCGGGGTAGTGGGGTTCCTCACCGGCGGGGGGATCGGTCCGCTGGTCCGCACATTCGGGCTGTCCTCGGATCATGTGCGGGCGTTCGACGTCGTGACCGGCGACGGCCGGCTGCTTCGCGCCACGGCCGACGAGTACGCCGACCTTTTCTGGGGGCTGCGCGGCGGCAAGGCAACGTTGGGCATCGTCACGGCCGTGCAGATCGACCTGCCCGCCGTGCCGCAATTCTACGGCGGTGCAATCTATTTCGACGGATCCGATGCGGCCACGGTGCTACATGCGTGGCGTGACTGGAGCGAACGTCTTCCGGATACTGCGAACACGTCGATCGCGATCCAGCAGCTGCCGCCGCTGCCGGGTGTGCCTGAGCCGTTGGCGGGACGGATGACGGTCGCGGTGCGCTACACCGCGGTCGGCGACTTCGCCGAAGCGGAGCAGCTTTTCGCGCCCATACGGGCCGCTGCGAACCCGCTGATGGATGCCGTCGCGGTGATGCCCTACGCGGCGATCGGCATGGTGCACGCCGATCCGCTGGATCCGATGCCGATCTGCGAGGACCAGGCGCTGCTGCGCGAGTTACCGGCCGAAGCGATCGACGCGGTGCTGGCGGCCGCGGGTCCGCAGTCGGGGTCGCCACAGGTGATCGTCGAGTTGCGGTTGCTCGGGGGCGCGATGGCCCGGGAGCCCCGCCATCGCAGTGCGTTCTGTCACCGCAATGCTGCGTACGCGTTGACCATCATCGGGGTGCCGATGCCCGAAGCGGCGCCCGTGGTCGAGCATGCGGAGGCGACGGCCAGGGCGGTGGACCCGTGGGCAATCGGTGGGCAGATGCCGAACTTCGCGCCGTCCTATGACCCGGCACGCCCGTCGCGCGTCTACAACCAGGACACGCTGCACTGGCTGGCTGCTCTGGCCGACCGTTACGACCCAGCCCGGGTGCTGGCGACGGGGCAGGTCATCCGGACGCCTGTGTGACCGGCGGTTCGGCCGCCCGGTGACACTGGTTACTATTTTTCTCCCGGCATCCGAGGTCGTTTTGTCGAAGGGGAATGCACATGGCCGCACAGGTGGAGCAGCTCGAATTTCAGGCGGAGGCACGCCAACTGCTGGATCTGATGATCCACTCCGTGTACAGCAACAAGGACTCGTTCCTGCGGGAGCTCATCTCGAATGCTTCCGATGCGTTGGACAAGGTGCGGCTGGAAGCGTTCCGCAACAAGGAACTCGATGTTGACACCTCCGATTTGCACATCGAGCTCGATGTCGACAAGCAGGCCCGCACTCTGACGGTGCGCGACAACGGCATCGGCATGTCGCGTGACGAGGTGGTACGGCTCATCGGAACGCTGGCGAAGTCGGGAACGGCCGAGCTGCGTCAACAGCTGCGGGAGGCCAAGGACCAGGACTCGTCTGAAGAACTGATCGGTCAGTTCGGGATCGGCTTCTATGCAAGCTTCATGGTGGCCGACCGGGTGGAGCTCGTCACGCGCAAAGCCGGCGAGAGTGAGGCGACCCGGTGGGAGTCCACCGGCGAGGGTAGTTACACCATCGAGACGGTGGACCAGGCCGAAAGCGAAGTGCCGCATGGCACTTCGGTCACGCTGCACCTCAAACCCGAAGACCGCGAGGACGAGCTGCACGACTACACCTCGGAGTGGAAGATCCGGGAGCTCGTCAAGCAGTATTCGGACTTCATCGCCTGGCCCGTCCGGATGGATGTCGAGCGCAGGACGCCGGCGTCCGAGGACGGGGGTGAGGAGTCGGTGACCGTCGAGACTCAGACCCTGAACTCGATGAAAGCCCTGTGGGCCAGGTCCCGCGACGACGTGTCCGACGAGGAGTACACGGAGTTCTACAAGCACATCGCCCACGCGTGGGACGAGCCGTTGGACATCATCGCGATGAAGGCCGAAGGCACGTTCGAATACCAGGCGCTGCTGTTCATCCCGTCGCACGCACCGTTCGACCTCTTCAACCAGAACGCCGCGGTCGGAGTTCAGCTGTACGTGAAGCGGGTGTTCATCATGGCCGACTGCGATCAGCTGATGCCGCCGTATCTGCGCTTCGTCAAGGGCGTGGTCGATGCACAAGACATGTCCCTCAACGTTTCTCGCGAGATCCTGCAGCAGGACCGGCAGATCAGGGCGATCCGGCGTCGACTGACGAAGAAGGTACTGTCGACGATCACGGAGATGCAGAACGAGCAGCCGGAGAAGTACCGCACCTTCTGGACGCAGTTCGGCAGAGTCCTCAAAGAGGGCTTGCTGAGCGATGACGACAACAAGGAGACGTTGCTGCGCCTGTGCTCCTTCGCATCGACGCGCAGCGACGACGAACCGACCACGCTGGCCGATTACGTCACGCGGATGCCAGACGGGCAGAGCCAGATCTTCTACGCCGCAGGCGAATCGCGGCAACAACTGCTGAATTCGCCGCACTTGGAGGCGTTCAAGGCCAAAGGGTACGAGGTGCTGTTGCTCACCGACCCTGTCGATGAGGTCTGGGTCGAATCGATCCATGAGTTCGACGGCAAGCCGTTGCAGTCGGTGGCCAAGGGGGAGGTGGACCTCGACTCCGAGACGGACAAAGCCGCACAGGAAGCCGAACGTCAGGAGCGCGAGCAGGAATTCGCCGACCTGACGGCGTGGCTGAAGGAGGCGCTGAGCGACCACGTCAAGGAAGTGCGGTTGTCCACCCGCCTGACCGATTCGCCGGCGTGCCTGATCACCGACACCTTCGGCATCACTCCGGCGTTGGCCCGCATGTACCGGGCGTCCGGGCAGCCGGTGCCGGTCGAGAAGCGGATTCTGGAGCTCAATCCGAGCCACCCGCTCATCGTGGGCCTCGGGCAGGCGCACAAGAGTGGAGGCGCCAGCGACGAGCTGACCGGCACCGCCGAATTGCTCTACGGGACCGCCCTTCTTGCGGAGGGAGGGGTGCTGGAGGATCCGGCGCGCTTCGCCGGGCTTCTGGCCGACCGGTTGACACGTGCGATGGGGGACCCGTCCTAGCAGGTCGTCGCGTTCCAACGAGCCGCTGAACAGGCGATTTGGAGCGCAACCGGCCGCCCCGGTAACCTAACGTTCACCATCGCGGGGTGGAGCAGCTCGGTAGCTCGCTGGGCTCATAACCCAGAGGTCGCAGGTTCGAATCCTGTCCCCGCTACCAGGTAAAACGGCCCTCGGACGTCAGTCCGGGGGCCGTTTTCATGCCATTTGTGAACGGATTTGTGAACCTAGCCATGCTCATCAATTTGTGACGGGTACAGGTCAGGTCCGAGAAGGAACGAGGCTGCCTGCTCGGCAGCTTCGCGGTCGTCCTTCTTCAGCACGTGTGCGTAGGTCTCCAGCAAGAAGCCGACGTTGGCATGACCGATTCGGTCACTGACCACCTTGGGGCTCACACCCGCCTTCAACGCCGCTGTGGCGTACGAGTGCCGGAGATCATGGAAGGTGATGCGCGAGAGCCCTGCTGCGGCCGATAGGCGGTCAAATCGCTGCCGGATGGTGTCCGGGTGCGGTGGGCGCCCGTCTTGATAGGTGAAGACGTAGTCGCCCGGGTGATAGTCGCTCCCGAAGAACGCGCGCTCCGCGTCCTGGACCCTGCGCCACTCGCGCAGCGCGGCGACCGTTGCGCGGTCGATGGAGATTGTTTGGTCGGCGTTCTTGGTCTTGCCGCCCGACTCGTTCCGTACGCGTCCTCCGACGACCACGCGGTTGTCGTGCACGGTGATCTCGCCGGCGTCGAGGTCGACCGCTGCCCACTTGAGCCCGCAGACTTGGCCGCGCCGAATGCCAGTGGTCAACTCCAGCATGAAAAGTGCCGCGAACCTGTCGCTGTGGATCGAGGCGAGGAACGTTTGGATCTCTTCGGTTGTCCAGACCTGCCGCCGCGTTCGAGCAAGTTTGGGAGGCTTGACGTTGCTTGCAGGGTTGTCGCTGACGTACTTCCACGCAACGGTATCGACGAGCGCGCGGTGGATCATCGCGTGAACGTTGCGGACCGTCTTCGGTGACAGACCGGGGGAGACCTTCTTGGAAACCAGGCCGGACTTGTATCACCGAACTGAATCGCCCTGGCTTTGCCGGAGACTCTGATGTGCCCTGGGTTCGGTGGTGTCGCCATACTTGGTTTCAGGCCACAGGTTGGGTGGACTGGTGTAGCAGTTCGAACTCTATCGGAGTGCGCATCCCGAGGGCGGAATGGCGACGCTGGCGGTTGTGGAAGATCTCCAAGTAGTCGAAGATCGCGTTGGCTAGTTCGATTCTTGTCTTCCAACGCTTGCGGTTGAGTAGCTCGGTTTGCATTCTGCCCCAGAATGATTCGATCATCGCATTGTCGTAACAGTCACCGATCGAACCCATCGACGGGACCAACCCGGACCGCTTGGCCCGATCGGTGAACGCCCAGGAGGTGAATTGCACTCCGTGGTCGGAATGAATGATCCCACCGGCCTGCGGGTCGCGGTTGCCAATCGCCATGCCCAGCGCGTTGGTGACCAGCGCCGCGGTCTGACTCGAATCGATCGACCAGCCGACCACACGTCGGGAGAACGTGTCCAGCACCACCGCGCAATGCACCTTGCCCTCATAGGTGCGGTGCTCAGTGATATCAGTGACACACAACCGATTTGGAGCATCACGAGTGAACATCCGCTCCACCAGATCCGTCGCCGTGGGCGTCTCATGACGGGGCCGGCACGACGAGTACCTGGAAGCCCCTTGATGCTCGCGCGAGCCATCAACATCTCGACCTGGTTATGGCCGACCTGTAGCCCCAGCCCAAGGGTGAGTTCGGCGTGAACCCGGCGGGCGCCGTAAGTACTCCGAGAGGCTATGTGGACGGCGAGGATCTGCTCGGTCAGCTACCCATGACGGATCTCCCGAGCTGACGGCGCCCGGCTGCGCCATGCGTAGTAGCCCGACTCGGTGACCTCCAACAGTCGGCAGGCCACCTGGACGGGCAGTCCTTTCGCGGCCATGGTTTCTATGGCCGCGTACCGCCTTTTGGGTCGTGCGGCTCCCGCAGCAGCTCACGCGCCCTTTTCAGGACGGCCACCTCGGTTTCCAACTCGCGGATGCGCCTGTTGGCCGCGCTGAGCTCGGGCCAACTCAGCGCGGTTGAGCCCGGGTAGCTGGCCGGTGTCGATCAACTCCTGGCGGCGCCAGCCGTAGATCGTCTGGTCGCTGATATTCAGATCTGCGCAATCGGACGGCCAGCGGCTACTAGATCGGGCACCTTGCGGCGGAACTCTTCGGGATAACGCTTGGGCACGGACACGGCTCCTTCGTGGACGTCGTGACCAAAAGTCGAGCAAACCGACTCCATGCAACCCAGGGCACATCACCTCCAACATTTCCAGGGCGATTCACCCTGCTGTCCTGCCTGAAACCGTCGCAGAGTTGCTGCGCAGTAGGGCATCTGCGATTCAAGTCCGCCGCGACGCCTTCCGCACTTGGCGGGCTGCGGCCGCCAATGATTCCGCCCGGCCGGGGTCGGCTCGGGAGCGCGATATCCTCCTGAGTCGAGATGCCGACGACAGCCTGGAACTCTGAGATCCGTTAGGCGACAGCCGCGCCAGATGTATTGCGCGGTCGCAATCCATTGACCGCCCAACACGAGCTTGACGCACACATCGCCATCAAGTATCGCCGGAACCATCTGGAAGCCATAGGTATTCGCGAACTCGTCGATTCGCATCTCCTGCGACGCGACAGCTCCCGTAGGTCTGAAGAGCACCAGAATCGGCACATATTCACGCTATAGGCACGAGAAGACGCTGCCGCGCACTACTTTCTTAAGGTTATTGGGCCGGATTGGTGGTTGCGCCGTCAACCCGCCGCAAGATCCGCCTTCTGACTACGGAGGCGATGAGAATACTCAGCTCGACGCGATGGCGACTCGTGCATGAGCCGCTTTGATTAAGGCCCTCTGCGACGAGGTCAAGGGAGCGAGGAGACTCTTGGAGTCGCGATGCAGTGACAGACGCGGGGCACACCCACGGGGTATCGGACTGAGGGCTACTACGCAGGCGACGGGACTTCCGCTCGCAGGCTTCGCAGCTCTCTAGCCACGTACTTATCGAGCAGTCCGTCGCGGCCAGGAGTTTCGCTGCGCATGGTGGTGACCAGTGCGTAGAGGCCTAGCAGGAAGAACACGGCGCTATGGAATGCGTCCACGTCGGCGAAGACCTCGCCTCGGTTGCGGGCGCGCACGATTTCTGCAGCTAGCAGCACGATGGTGGGATGGTCGGTCCACTCGTCGTTCTCAGGCCGGGTGGGTGAGAAGTACAGTCCGATGACATCTCGAAAAAGTGCGCTGCCCCAACGGTTTTCGAGGTCGACGACCAGTCTGACGATCTGTTTGAGGACGGCGGCGAGATCGCGAGAAGAGTCCAGAAACGTACCGAGTTCTGCGGCGACCCTTGCTTCCTCCCGGCAAATCAACTCGTGCAGCACGTGCTCTCTGGTGGGAAAGTGAAAGTAGAACGTGCCCCGCGATACACCGGCAGCCTTAACCACGGCGTTGATGTCGGCGGCCGCCGCACCGGCGCGCCTGAACTCCACGATGGCGGCATCTAACACTCGCTCGCGTGTCCTCCGCCTCTGAGCCTCGTGTTTGTTCGGCGTCGCCTCCACACCCATATTCTGCACCATTCCCGGCTGGGTGCTGACGATCGTCAATATTTCCTGGCAATTGTCAGCAATCAGATCCCGAGAGCGACGGCGCGCGATGGCAGGAACAATCAGACCAGGATGGAACTGCGCACTCTGATGGGTTCGATAGCAGTCTCACGTTCTTCGTAACTGACGCTCGCTTCGGCCCTGAACGTTGACATTTGTCAGCAATTTGGGTTAAACATGGCTCGCACGCTGAACCGTCATCGGGGGTGGAGCGTGCTCAGCCCATCAGCGTTCAAAACGAGAGAGTGACTGAGATGACGAAGCCGGAGACGCGACCGCCCAGCGACAGTGCGAGCAAGAGCGGCAGTCGGCTGCCGATTGCGCTGTGGTGGCTGTTCGGGATCGGAATGCTCGTTCTGATCGGGCTGAATGCTCAAGTCGGTGCCAGCGAGCCACGAATCGCCAACCCCAACGTGACTGATGAAGCGCGAGAGTCGGTTGCGGGCATTACGAGTTGGGCATCGCTGTGCAATGTATGGACCGCCGTCATGATGGTGGTCGGCATTACCGCGTTCATCATCAGTTGGCGACGACATCCGAAGCACCCTTATCTACTGCTGGTTCTCGCAGGCACGGTGCTTGTATGGCTTGACCCGTTCGCCAACTGGGTGTCGTATTCGGCGTTCAGTCCCGAGCTCTACCACTATCCGGTTGACTGGCCGTGGGTGAATATCGCACCTTTGGTCGAACCGTTCGTGTGCATCGCTTATGCGTCGGTGTTGATCGTCCCCACGTTCGCTGCGATCCCCTTGCTGCGACGACTGCAACAGGGTCGGTCAACCGACAGCTTTGTGTGGCGCCACCCCTTGATCACACTGAGCGCGATCACCTTCGTCATCGGCTTCACCTTGGACGCCGTGGTGGAAATCTTCTGCGTCAGCAAGCGCGTGTATGCCTACACCCAGGTGCCCGAATTCGGGTCGATCTTCGTCGGTCAGTACAACCAATTCCCTCTGCTGTGGGAGAGCGGCCTGGCGACCTCGATGATGATCGCCGCGTCGATCTCCGTCTACCGGGACGACACCGGAAAGACGTACGCCGAGAAGCTCGCCCAGCGACTGCGACTGCTGCCGACCAAACCCGCACTGGCTTCCTTCATTGTGATGATCACCGCTTTGAGCCTCGCCTACGCCGTGGTGTACGGGGGAGGGTTCACCATCATTCGCGCGGCAAAGCTTGCTACCTCGGTGGCTTGCCCCTGGCCCTTCCCCGAGTCGAAGGTGTATGACCCTCAGGGGTTTTACGAGATGGCCGGCCACCCCGGACCGTTCTACGAGGGTAAGTGGAGCACCTGGATGTCAGGCCAGCCCGACGGACGCCCGGTCATCGAGGGACCGGTGCCGGCCGGTCGCTGCGGTCCCGGCCATGACTAAGGTCGCCGGTCGCTCCACTAACGAGCGTGGGCGAACGAGGCACCGTGGTCGCTGACGAGCCGACAACAGAAAGTCTCATTCCGCACTTCGACATCCTGGCTTCCGCTGTCGCGGGTAGGACGCTGCGGGTTGTTGGCGGCCAACCTGGCGAAAAGTGCTGGACAGACGGAAAATTGGTCTACGTCGACGACACATTGCCTGAGCGGGAGCAGATCGCCACCATACTTGTGCAGGCATCGCTCATCTCAGCCGGGAGTCTGGCACCAGAAATGCTGCGGCAGCTGCACCGGCGCGGCAGGCTCGCGCAGCGCTACCTGGTGGTTGAGGTACACCGGGCGTTAAAGGCAAACAGCGCCGTCCTTCCCCCGGCGATGAATCTGCTGGTTGATCGCGCTCTCGCTGCGCGGTCCGCATCGCCAGCCCAATCACTGGCGATCGCAAAGTCTGCAGTTTCACTCACCTCACCGTCGCCACTGTTCGGCACGCTCAACCCCAAACGTGCACTAGCCGCTGCTGCACGTACGGAAGGCGCCGAGGCGAACGACCAGCACCACACACCGAAGCGTCAAAGTGAAGCGTTGGAGGAACTGGAAGACAACGACTTCGCTGACTCCGACGAAGGCACTGCGGTCGACATGTTCTCCGCGGGTGGGGTATCCGGCATCTTTGGCCGCTTGTTGAAACGCCTTCTCAAGTCCATGCGCAGACGCGAGCCCAGCGGCGGCAACCCCGGTACGGACTCGGCAACGCACCTGTCACGCGGTCTCGCCCAGCGACGAGGAAACGGTGTCTTGTCCCAGGCCGCAATGAGGGTCGATGACGACGAAGCGCCGAAGGACGGTGCAACCAAGTACCCCGAATGGGATGTGAAGCGCAAGGCCTACCGGCGAGATTGGTGCACCGTCAACGAGATTGAGCCGCCTCCTCGGGAGGTGGGAGACGCGAGAGTGCCCGACACGGCGCGACTTCGCCGTTCACTGGGACGTCTCGCTCTCGGCCTCGACCAATGCCACCGGCGATCCCATGGAGACGACATCGACATCGACGCCGCCATGGAGTCCTACGTTCAAGCAGCGGCGTCTTCCACCCCAGACGACAACGTCTACATCGCGAGTCTGCGCCGTCGCCGCGATCTCTCGGTCATGGTGCTGCTCGACATCTCAGGTTCCGCGGCTGAACCCGACGGTTTCGGCAGCAGTGTCCACGAGCGCCAGCGGACCGCCGCAGCCGCCATCACCTCCACTCTTCACGACCTCGGCGACCGCACCGGGCTCTACGCCTACAACTCGCAGGGACGATCGTCGGTCCAGCTGGTGCCGGTCAAGAAGTTCGACGACCGCTTCAACGCCGACACACTGCGCCGATTGCACAGCCTGACACCCGGCGCATACTCCCGACTCGGAGCAGCCGTCCGCCACGGAGCTGCTGTCCTGGAATCCCAGGGCGGCACATCGCGCCGACTGCTCATCGTCCTTTCCGATGGACTGGCCTACGACCACGGCTACGACAAGGACTACGGAGCCGCCGACGCGCGGCGGGCGCTCACCGAAGCCCGCCACCGAGGAATAGGCGCGCTCTGCCTCACCTTCGGCGTGCATGCCGATGAAGACTCACTGGAACGCGTCTTTGGAACAGCAGCGCACGCAACCGTTTCCAATCAAGCCCACCTCGCTCACGCAGTCAGTGCGCTCGTCCACTCAGCCCTGCGATCCGCCGACGTTCGCCGGCGCGTGTCCTAACCACATCCCGACCACATCAGTGCACCCGAAGGAGCAGACGACATCCGATGACCTCCGTCCACACCCACCATGCTGTTTCCAAAACGCCTACCATGCACCAACCACGGCCCTTCTACGTATCCACCGGAGATGAGGAGCAACACTTCAAAGCCGCCTATCGCCAAGGGCTGTCCATCGTTCTCAAAGGACCGACCGGATGCGGCAAGACACGTTTCGTCGAAGCGATGGCACACGACCTCAACCGACCGCTGATCACCGTGTCCTGCCACGACGACCTGACGACCGCCGACCTCGTCGGGCGCTTCCACCTCCGCGGCGGGGAAACCGAATGGGTCGACGGTCCGCTCACCCGCGCGGTCCGAGAAGGAGCCATCTGCTACCTCGACGAGGTCGTCGAGGCCCGACAGGACACCACCGTCGTGCTGCACCCCCTCGCCGACCACAGAAGACAGCTACCCATCGAACGTCTCGGCATCACCCTCGACGCAGCACCAGGGTTCGGCCTGGTGGTGTCGTACAACCCTGGCTATCAAAGCGTCCTCAAAGACCTCAAAGACTCCACTCGTCAACGAATGGTCGCCATCGAATTCGGCTTCCCCGCACCCGAAACCGAAGAGAAGATAATCACCGAAGAGGCAGGTATCAGCCCCGACACCGCCGCAACCCTCGTCCGATTCAGCCAAGCCATACGACGACTTGAAACACCAGGCCTGCGCGAAGTCGCATCAACGCGCGTGCTCATCGCCGCGGGAAGACTCATCGCAGAAGGTCTCACACCGCACGACGCCGCACGAATCGCTATCGCGGCACCACTGAGCGACGACCCGGCCGTACAGGCCGGCCTCCTGAAAATGATCGACACCTACGTCGGCAATCAGGCCAGCGGAGAGTCGTTGTGAACACGCCAAAGAATGTCGACGCCGCAAAGCGACCTGTCCGAAGGTCGCCGCTGACACGGCCGCCGAGCCTGCAACTCAGTTCGCGAGATATCACCACGCACCCCTGACCACTCGCTCTGGTAAAGGACCCGCAATGAGCACGAGCAACACGACACCGACCGGTCAGAACGACGCCGCCGAGCACACCTGGGAAAGCGCGATGGCTGCCATCTACGAGGTGGACCCGCCGTTCATGACTGCATTCGCCAACTACTACAACGCCACCATCGCCAAGAACGCCCTAGACCCCAAGGTCCGCGAACTCATCTTCATCGCCATCGACGCTGCCGCCACACACCTCTACAACCCAGGAACCCTCTTTCACATAAAGGAGGCACGGAAGCTCGGAGCCACCAAGGAGGAAATCCTCGAAACGCTCCAGCTCGTCACCCTCGTCGGCGTGCATTCAATCTCAGAAGGCGTGCCACTGCTCCTCGAAGCACTTGAAAGCGAGGAGAACCAGCCGGAAGTCGAATCAGCCACCACTTCGCCGCCTCGGGGCTAGCGCGACGCGCTCAGCCCGCCAGCCTTGGGTCTGCTGCACGATCGGGTGACGGTTTGACCTGACCTACCTGTTGGGTTCCAGTTGTGGTGGCTAACTGACGGCGGTGAGGGTGTCGTTGGTGAAGGATAGTTCGTACTCGATCGGGGTGCGGTAGTTCAGTGCTGAGTGGCGGCGTTGGCGGTTGTGGAAGATCTCGATGTAGTCGAAGATTGCGTTGGCCAGCTCGACGCGGGTCTTCCACTTCTGGCGGTCGAGAAGTTCGATCTGCATGGAGGACCAGAAGCTTTCCATCATGGCGTTGTCCAGGCCGTCACCGATCGGGCGGTGGTGGCGACCCGCCGGCCGCCGCCACCGCCGACTATCACGCGTTCTGTCGTACCTGTTCGGTGGCCGCCACCAGGTTGCGCAGCGCGGCCGACACTTCGTTGGTCTTGCGCGTCTTGAGTCCGCAGTCCGGATTGACCCAGAGGCGTTCCGCAGGAACCGAGTTCAGAGCTTCACGCAGTGATGTCGAAATCTCGTCGACTCCCGGGACGCGCGGCGAGTGGATGTCGTAGACGCCCGGACCGACGCTGTTGGCGAAGCCGACCGCGTTGAGGTCGCCAAGCACCTCCATGTGCGATCGGGCGGCCTCGATCGAGGTCACGTCGGCGTCGAGGTCGGCGATCGCGCCGATGACTTCACCGAACTCGGAGTAGCACAGATGCGTGTGGATCTGCGTCGAGTCGTCTACCCCGGAAGTGGACAGCTTGAACGCTTCCACTGCCCACTTCAGGTACGCCTCTTTCTCTTTCGAACGCAGCGGCAGTAGCTCACGCAACGCGGGCTCATCGACCTGGATGATCGCGATGCCCGCGGATTGCAGGTCGATGGTTTCGTCACGGATCGCCAGCGCCACCTGCGCCGCCGTTTCGGCCAGCGGCTGGTCGTCCCGCACGAATGACCACGCCAGGATCGTCACCGGGCCCGTCAGCATGCCCTTGACCGGCTTGGCCGTCAGCGATTGGGCGTAGATGGCCCAGTCGACCGTCATCGGCGTGGGCCGTGCGACGTCGCCGTACAGGATCGGCGGGCGCACGCAGCGGCTGCCGTAGGACTGGACCCACCCGTTCTGCGTGGCGAAGAACCCGTCGAGTTGCTCGGCGAAGTACTGCACCATGTCGTTGCGCTCCGGCTCTCCGTGTACCAACACGTCGAGCCCGAGGTCCTCTTGCAGCGCGATGACGTCCGCGATTTCAGCTCTCATTCGGCGGTCGTACTCGGCCGTGTCGATCTTGCCTGACCGCAGATCTGCTCGCGCGACGCGGATTTCGGATGTCTGGGGGTACGAACCGATCGTCGTCGTCGGCAGTGCCGGCAGGTTCAGCCGGTCTTGCTGGGCCAGCCGACGCTGCTCGGCAGGTCCTCGCGCGGCGCCGGACGCGGTGATCGTCGATATCCGGGATCGGACGTCGCCGTTGTTGAGTCGCGGATCAGCGTTTCGCGACTCGATCGCCGCATTGGATGCGGCGATCTCAGCGGTGATGGAGTCGCGGCTATCGGAGAGTCCACGGGCGAGCGCCACGACTTCGGTCACCTTCTCGAATCCGAAGGCGAGCCAGCTACGCAGTGCCGCATCGAGATCGGTCTCGGCGTCAAGGGTGTACGGCACATGGAGCGTCGAACAGGACGTCGAGACCGCAAGGTGTCCGACAGATCCTGACAGCGAGGCCAGCGTGTCGAATGCCGCTTCCAGGTCGGTGCGCCAGATGTTGCGTCCGTCGACGACGCCCGCGACGACGGTCTTGCTCGCCAACTCTGGCACGGCCGCGATGGCCGACACCCCGCCTGCGACGAGGTCGACGCCGATGGCTTCGACGGGCGTGCGGGCCAGCGCAGGCAATGCGTCGGTCAGCTCGCCGAAGTACGTCGCGACGAAGATGAAGGGTCGCGTCGCCATCTGGCCGAGGGCTTGGTAGGTCTGCTCGACCAGTTCGGCGACGTTGTCGAGAGCATCGGTGACAAGGATGGGCTCGTCGATCTGCACCCACTCGATGCCGTTGTCCGCGAGCAGTGCCAACAGCTCCCCGTAAACGGCCACGAGATCGACCAACCGCCTGATTGGGTGGCCCGCACCGTCGACGGCCTTGCTCAACGCCAAGAACGTGATCGGTCCGACGATCACCGGGCGAGCCGGAATAGCCTGGGCGCGAGCCTCTTCCAGCTCTGCCAGAACTTTGGCGGGATTCAGTGTGAAGGCGGTGTCCGGGCCGATCTCGGGGACGATGTAGTGGTAGTTGGTGTCGAACCACTTTGTCATCTCCAGCGGTGCGATGTCGGCTCCGGCGTAGGTGCCCCCGCGTGCCGCGGCAAAGTAGCGGTCTAGGTCGTCTGCCACTCCCGAGACACGCTCGGGCAGCGCGCCGACGAGGACGGCCGTGTCGAGCACTTGGTCGTAGTAGGAGAAGGTGTTCACCGGAATTGAGTCCAGGCCCGATGCGGCGAGCGATTCCCAGGTGTCGCGGCGGATCTTGGTGGCCACGGCTTCGAGGTCGGCTTGGTCGAGGTTGCCGGCCCAGTACTTCTCGACGGCGCGTTTGAGTTCGCGGTTGGGTCCGATGCGCGGTGATCCGAGGATGGTGGCGGTGAAACGTGTTGCGGTCATGAGGACGTGCCCTTCGGTACGGCGGGAGGCCATCGCCTGGAGACGTCGAACCGAGCGCGGTCGACAGCCACACAGTCCACCGCTTCGGCCACTGCCCATTCCGCGAGGCGATGAACCACCGGGCGCGGCGCGCCCGGTACAGCTGGCAGGTCTTCGGACTCACAAGCACGTGCACAGTCGCGCACACCTACTGGCCGTCGCTTCCCGGCCCGGAGGGGCCAGTGCTTGTGACGGCGGTCGTTCCTGCATACCGCTGCGGGACAGTCCCGGATTCTCACCGGGTTCCCTCTCGCACCACACCCGACGGGGCGTGTGGCACTCGGTGGCCGGCGCACAGTGCGTGCTCCGGTCAAACCAGTTGCAGGTGGAGCGTACCTCTAGGACGTCACCGCGCGGCGGTCGAGCCAGTCGACCAGGGAACGACCGGCCTCCAGGACATGGCGCTCGGCGATCCCGCGTGCTGAGTCGGCATCGTGGACGGCGAGCGCGTCGAGCAGATCCTCATGCTCGGACAGCGAGTGCTCCTCATGGTCGGGGAACACGGTCAAGAAGTTCGTCGGGACGACGCGCGCTGCCTGCTTCAGTTGGGCCATCAACCGGGGAGAGTGGGCTGCGCGGTGGATCTCCTGGTGAAATCGCCAATTGGCCTCGCCGATCGTGTCGTCTCCGGACTTGGCGGCCACTTCGGCGGCGAGGTCACG
Source organism: Mycobacterium sp. 236(2023) (assembly GCF_029623955.1). Classification (GTDB taxonomy): domain Bacteria; phylum Actinomycetota; class Actinomycetes; order Mycobacteriales; family Mycobacteriaceae; genus Mycobacterium. Next base: position 954,342 of record NZ_JARSBP010000002.1, read on the forward strand.
CATCCGCGCCAGTTCGTCGGGGTCGACGCGCTGGGCGGCCCAGGCCGCGGCCTGCCCAGTCAGCACCCCGAGAATCGTGAAGCTGTCCAGGATGTCGCGCGTGCTGATGCCGATAACGGTGATGCCGCTACGGGGGGCGATCCGGACTAATCCCTCAAAGGACAACTCCAGGAACGCTTCCCGGACGGGGGTGCGGCTGGTGGCGAACTCTTCGGTGATGGCATCGAGATCGATGCGGGTGCCGGCTGGCAGGGCCCCGGTGAGGATCCGGTCGCGCAGTTCGCGAGCCGCACGCTCACGCACTGTGCCGCCGATGTTGAGGGCGCCCGTCATGGGGGAAGTCTAGCAATGTGCAGCATCTGACATTTGAAATCTAATATATCAGATGTTAGGTTCGCGGCATGGTTCAGCAGCGCACCGACAAGATGTCCCTCGTCGCGTTCATGCAAGCAGGCAGCACCTCCGTCTACGCCGGATCATGGCGGCACCCCGCCACCGAGCACAGCTACCTCGATGCGTCCTACTACGCGAAGGTCGGGCGGCAGCTCGAAGAGGGCTGCTTCGATCTGATGTTCTTCGACGACCGCCTCGCGATGCCCGGCATCTACGGCAGATCGGTTGGTGAAGCGGTCCGCTACGGTGCGCGGCCGGTGAAACTCGACCTCGGTGTCGTCCTCGGTGTGCTCGCCCAGACGACATCGCATATCGGGCTCGGCGCAACGTATTCCACGACGTACTACGCGCCGTTCCACGTAGCGCGGACCTTCGCCACGCTCGATCATCTGTCCGGCGGGCGGGCCGCGTGGAACGTCGTCACGTCGGTCAACGACAGCGAGGCGCAGAACTTCGGTGTCGACGCCCACCTGGGCCACGACGAACGTTACGACCGCGCGGACGAGTTTCTCGACGTCGTGACCGGCCTGTGGGACACCTGGGACGACGGCGCCGTCCTGCACAATCGCGCCGAGGGCGTCTACGCCGATGCGGCGAAGGTGCACGAACTTGGTCATGTGGGCCAGTACTTCTCGGCGCGGGGGCCGTTGACCGTGCCTCGGACTCCCCAGGGTCGCCCGGTGATCCTGCAGGCCGGATCCTCGGGGCGGGGACGCGAATTCGCTTCGCGCTGGGCGGAATTGATCTTCACCGGCGACCCCGGCCTGGCCATTGCGCGGGAGCATTACGCCGATCAGAAGGCGCGCATCGCTGAGGCCGGGCGCAATCCGGACGCCGTCCGCATCTGTCCCATGGCCTACGCGGTGGTGGGGGAGAGCGAATCCCATGCCAAGGACCGTGAGGCGATGTTCCTCAACGACCTCGTCCACCCCATGGCGTCGCTGACCTTGCTGTCGGAGTTGATGAACTACGACTTCGCCCAGCACGATCTCGACGACCCGATCAACGACGATCTGATCGCATCGGTCTCGGGAATCCGCGGTCTGGTGCAGAACATTCGCAAGCACATCGGTGGAGACACGGTCACGGTGCGCGACCTCGCCGGGCATCGCGCGACCCTGTTGCAGGGGCCGCGGTTCGTCGGCACGGGCGAACAGGTCGCCGATCAGATGGCGGAATGGTTCGAAGGGGGAGCGTGCGACGGCTTCGTGCTCGCTGCTACCCACATGCCCGGTGCCTTCGAGGACGTCGTTCGCATGGTCGTCCCTGAACTCCAGCGCCGCGGCCTGTTCCGCACACAATACGAATCCTCTACTCTGCGTGGCCATCTCGGTCTCGATCGGCCGGAGTCGACGCGGGCGACGGCAGGCGTGTCGGCGTAGATGTCTCAGCAACAGATGCTTGAGGGCGTCCGAGTCCTCGACTTCGCGACCCTGGCTGCTGCGCCTCTGGCCGCCACCTATCTCGGCGAATTCGGCGCCGAGGTCATCAAGATCGAACAACCCCGCCATGGCGACCCGATCCGTGGATGGGGAAATCAGCGCGACGACGTCGGCCTGATGTGGAAGTCTGTGTCGCGCAACAAAAAAGCGATCACGCTCGACCTGCGGGGCGCCGAAGGTCAGTCGTTGGCGCATCGCCTGGTCGAACAGGCTGACGTCGTGATCGTCAACACCCGGCCCCAGACTTTGAGTGGCTGGAACCTCGACTACGACGCGCTGCGGAAGGTCAATGACCGCATCGTGATGCTGCACATCACCGGCTACGGTCTCAGCGGGCCGAAATCGACTCGGCCGGGATTCGGCACGCTCGGTGAGGCGATGAGCGGTTTCGCCCACATCACCGGTGAGGCCGACGGCCCTCCCACCCTGCCGCCGTTCATGCTCGCCGACGGGGTCGCGTCCCTGAACGCGGCGTACGCCATCATGATGGCGCTGTATCACCGCGACGTCCATGGCGCCGGTGGACAATTGATCGACATCAACCTCGTCGACCCGCTCGCTCGTCTGCTGGAACAGACGCTGCTGGGATACGACCAGCTGGGCATAGTGCCGCAGCGCGCGGGTAACCGGTGGGACATCTCGGCCCCGCGCAACACCTATCAGACCGCCGACGGTATTTGGCTGGCGATGTCGGGAAGTTCACCGGCACTGGCACTTCGGGTGTTCAAGGCTATCGGTCGCGCTGACCTCGTCGACGATGACGACTTCTCCGATCCGCAGCGACGTCTCGCCCGCGCCCGCGAAGTCGACGCCGTGGTCGCCGACTGGGTGGCCACCAAGACGCTGGCCGAGGCGATGACGGTGTTCGAGGCCGCCGAGGTCGCCGCCGCCCCGGTCTACGACATCGAGTCGCTGCTCGCCGACGAACAACTGCAGCATCGGGGCGTCTTCATCTCGGTCGATGACGAGGAACTCGGCCGGATGACGGTGCAGGCACCCGTACCGAAATTCTCGGACGCCGACGGATGCGTGGCACACCTCGGACCCCGTCTCGGCGAACACAACGACGAGGTCTACGGAAAATTGTTGGGGCTCAGCCCTTCTGAAATCGACGATCTGCACGCCCGCGGCGTGCTCTGAGGACAAAGGAACCTTAATGACGAATTTGCTGCGCCGCTCTGAACTGGCGCTACCGGCCTGCAACGACCACATGTTCGCCAAGGGAGTCACCTGTGGCGCCGATCTGGTGTTTCTGGATCTGGAGGACGCCACACCGGTCGGGCTCAAGGTGGAATCGCGTGCCAAGGCCATTCATGCGCTGACGGAGTTGGATTGGGGCCGCACCGCGCGCGCCATCCGGATCAACGGGCTTGACACCGAATGGTGCCATGACGACATCATCGACGTCGTCACGCACGCAGGAGAACAACTCGACACGATTGTGATCCCTAAGGCCAAGACGGCACGCGATGTGTGGTGGGTCGACGTGCTGCTCACCCAGCTCGAGGCCAAACTTGGCTTGGCCAAACAGATCCGGCTGGAAGTGCTGATCGAAGAGGTCGAGGGGCTCGCCAATGCCGAGGAGATCGCACAGGCCAGTTCACGCCTGGACGCGGTGATCTTCGGCGTCGGTGACTTCTCGTTGTCGCAAGGGGCGAGGGTGGACACTAACTTTGATCCGCTAGGTGGCTATCCCGGTGATTTCTGGGCGTACGCGCGGAACAAGATCATGGTTGCGGCCCGAATAGCCGGTATCGACGCCATCGACTCGCCCTATCCCGACTACAAAAATGTTGACGGCTACGAACGCGACGCTCGACGTTCGGCGCTGTACGGCTACACGGGCAAGTGGGCCATCCACCCTGACCAGGTGCCGATCGCCAACCAGGTGTATGCACCGACCGACGACGAGATCGCCCGTGCAGAGCGCAATGTCGCGGCCTACCGAGAGGCCGAAGCCCAGGGGCGCGGCGCCGTCGGCGTCGAGGGCGTGCTCGTGGACGCCGCCCACGTCAAGATGGCCGAAGAGACGCTGGCGCGCGTCGCACTCATCAACGGCAGTCGCTGACTGTCGGATACGGCAGATCGCTGCTGGCGTGCGGATCGACTTTGACCGCACGGCCGATGTAGGGAAACGCGCGCTGGGGGCACGCCGGCCGCTCGCAGATCTTGCAGCCGGCACCGATCGGTACGGCGGCGTCGGCATCGGCAAGATCGATTCCCGCCGAATAGATCAGGCGGTCCGCGTGTGCCAGGTCGCAACCCAAGCCGATCGCAAAGCTCTTCGTCGGGCCCAGGTAGCGGCTCTGACCCGGCGGTGTGGTCCTGGCGATCCAGAAGTACGCGCGGCCGTCGGGCATCTGCGCAACCTGCGTGATGAACTGCCCGGGCTGGGTGAACGCGTGGTGGACCACCCACAAGGGGCAGTTCCCGCCGACGCGGGAGAAGTGAAAAGCCGTGGCGGACTGACGCTTCGAGATGTTGCCCGCGCTGTCGGTGCGGACGAAGATGAACGGTACCCCGCGCGCGTCGGGCCGCTGCATCGTCGACAACCGGTGACAGACGGTTTCGAAGCCTACTTCGAACCGCCGCCCCAGTTGGTCGATGTCGTAGCGCAGTTCTTCGGCCGCCGAAAGGAAGATCCGATAGGGAAGCATCAGGGCGCCCGCGAAGTAGTTGGCCAATCCGATGCGGGCCACCTCGCGTGCTTCGCTGCTGAGACGTTCTGCACCGGCGACGAGAGCGGAGATCAGGTCAGCCTGGGTCAGCAACGCGTACTGGGTGGCCATCTGGAACGCTCGCTGCCCGGGATGCAGCCACCGAGCCACATATAAGGTTGCAGCGTCCGGGCGGTAGGCGCGTTTTGCATTGGGGGTCAGCACGTCTCCGTCGTCAATCACGACGTTGATTCCCAACTGGTCTGAAAGAAGCTCGGCGAGTTGGACGTCCAGGCCGCCGACGCGTAGGCCCCGTTCGACGAACAGTGTCTCGGCTGCCAGGTCGAGCTCTGCGATGTGGTTCTTGCGGTCGTAGAAGAAGTCGCGGACTTCCTCGAAAGGCATCGGCTGCTGCAGCGGAGTCGGCGTGTCCGCGCTGGCGCGTGTGTGCATGGCTTCCAGCTCGGCGGTGGCGTCGTATAGCCGGCGGTGCAGGCTCACCAGCGTCTGCCCGACCGCGGGCATCCGCGCCACGAGCTCGTCGATCTGGGCCGGGGTCGCTTGACTGTCCGCCAGGACGTCCCGCAGGTCGGATACCAGACGTGCATCGGAGTCGGGGGTGAAGTAGTGCGTCGGCAGGTCGAAACGCTCCGACAGTGACAACAGCACCGGCACCGTGATCGGCCGTTGGTCGTTCTCCAGCTGATTGACATAGCTCGTCGACAGGTTCAAGGCACGCGCCAGCGCGACCTGAGTCAGGCCGTGTTCCTCCCGCAACCGCCGGAGGCGGGCACCCACAAACGTCTTCGCCACCGCGCACAGCGTAACGCGAAGGCCTTACACAACGTTCGCAAGATCTCTTGCAGAAGGACACATAATTACGCACTTACAGGGCCTTTTTCGGTCACCGGCCTCTGCGTAGCGTGCGGATCATGCAACTCCACGACGTCCGCACCCGGCGCAGCGCCGAAGACTTCCCCCGCAGCGAACACCTCGCGTGGAAGATCGCCCAGATCGCCGCCGACCCGGTTGCCGTCGATGCCGACGTCGAAGAGATGGTCCTCAACCGCATCATCGACAACGCCGCCGTGTCTGCCGCATCGGTGATCCGCCGTCCCGTCACCGTCGCCCGCGCACAGGCTCAGGCGCATCGCGCCAAGTCCGGTGCCGCCGTGTTCGGTATCGACGGCATGTACTCGCCGGAGTGGGCCGCGTGGGCCAACGGGGTCGCCGTGCGTGAGCTCGACTTCCACGACACGTTCCTGGCCGCAGAGTATTCGCATCCTGGCGACAACATCCCGCCACTTGTGGCCGTCGCGCAGCAGATGGGAGTCCGCGGGTCTGATCTCGTTCGCGGCCTGGCCACCGCCTACGAGGTTCAGGTCGATCTGGTCAAGGGCATCTGCCTGCACAGGCACAAGATCGACCACGTTGCCCACCTCGGACCGTCGGCTGCCGCGGGTATCGGCACGATGCTGCGTCTTGATCCCGAGACGATCTACGCGGCGATCGGGCAGGCGCTGCACTTGACGACCGCCACTCGCCAGTCGCGCAAGGGCCTGATCTCCAGCTGGAAGGCCTACGCACCGGCATGGGCGGGCAAGGTCGCGATCGAGGCTGTCGACCGTGCCATGCGCGGCGAGGGATCGCCCGCCCCGATCTGGGAGGGCGAGGACGGTGTCATCTCGTGGATGTTGGCCGGCCCCGAGCACACCTACCAGGTGCCGCTGCCGGGTCCCGGTGAGCCGAAGCGCGCGATCCTCGACACCTACACCAAGGAGCACTCGGCCGAGTACCAGAGCCAGGCTCCGATCGACCTGGCACGCCGGATGCGTTCCCGCATCGGCGATCTCGACCAGATCGCCTCGATCGTGCTGCACACCAGCAACCACACTCATGTGGTGATCGGTACCGGCAGCAACGACCCCCAGAAGTTCGATCCGTCGGCTTCCCGCGAGACTCTCGACCACTCAGTGATGTACATCTTCGCGGTCGCTTTGCAGGACGGCGTCTGGCATCACGAGGCGTCGTACGCCCCGGAGCGCTCGCATCGTCCGGACACGATCGAGCTGTGGAGCAAGATCTCTACGGTCGAGGATCCGGAGTGGACGCGGCGCTACCACTCGAATAACCCGGCCGAGAAGGCGTTCGGTGCCCGCGCCGAGATCACGCTCAAGAGCGGTGAGGTCATCGTCGACGAACTCGCGGTGGCGGATGCACATCCGCTAGGCGCCCGCCCGTTCGCCCGCGAGCAGTACCGCAAGAAGTTCGCAATCCTTGCCGACGGTGTCGTCGATGCTGCTGAGCAGCAACGGTTCCTGAAAGCTGTCGACGAGGTCGCGTCGGCCAAGTCCGGCGGTCTCGGTGGGCTCAACGTGCGGGTCGATGCGACGGTGCTGGAGAAGGCGCCGACGATCCCCTCGGGAATCTTCCGATGAGCCGCGTGCGCGAAGAGCAGACGGCACAGGTGAGCGGGTTGCTCGGGTCGGTCGTCCCGGCCCACGAGAAGCGGGCGAACTTTCGTCGGGCGCTCGAATCGGGTCAGCTGCAACGCTATCCGGGGGCATTCTCGCCTCTCGTTGCAAAGCTGCTGGCGAATATCGGGTTCGAGGGCGTGTATGTGTCGGGCGCGGTGCTGTCGGCCGACCTCGGCCTGCCCGATATTGGGCTGACCACGCTCACCGAGGTGGTTACCCGAGGCGCCCAGATCGCCTCTGCCTCAGACCTTCCCACGCTGATCGACGCCGATACGGGCTTTGGTGAGCCGATGAGTGCGGCTCGGACCGTCACCCTTCTGGAGGACGCAGGCCTGGCGGGTTGCCACCTTGAGGATCAGGTGAATCCGAAGCGATGTGGGCACCTCGACGGCAAGGCCGTGGTCCCGACCGAAGAGATGGTCAAGCGTCTGCGCGCCGCGGTGACTGCGCGACGGGATCCGAACTTCATCATCTGCGCACGCACCGACGCCGCGGGCATCGAGGGTGTCGACGCTGCCGTCGAGAGGGCGAAAGCATACGCGGGAGCCGGCGCAGACCTGATCTTCACCGAAGCGCTGTCGACGCCCGAGGAGTTCGCCAAGTTCCGTGCCGCTGTCGATACCCCACTGCTGGCGAACATGACCGAGTTCGGCAAATCCGAGCTCGTCAACGCCCGCACGCTGGCCGAGATCGGCTATAACGTCGTGATCTATCCGGTGACCACGTTGCGGCTGGCCATGCACGCCGTCGAGATCGGGATGCGCGAAGTCTTCGACGCCGGAACGCAATCCGGCCTGCTCGACAACATGCAGCACCGCAGCAAGCTCTACGAGCTTCTCCGCTACGCCGAATACAACGAATTCGACTCCGATATATATAACTTCGCCCTCCAGGACGTGAAAGCATGAGCACCACCACCGAGGCTCCTCACATCTACAAAGGCCTGGCCGGTGTCGTCGTCGACACCACGACGATCTCCAAAGTGGTGCCGGAAACCAACAGCCTGACCTACCGGGGTTACCCGGTGCAGGATCTCGCGACGAAGTGCTCCTTCGAGCAGGTCGCGTACCTGCTGTGGCACGGAGAACTGCCCACCGACGGACAACTGGCGCTGTTCAACCAGCGTGAGCGTGCGTCACGGCGCATCGATCGGTCGATGCAGTCGCTGCTGGCGAAGCTGCCGGACACGTGCCACCCGATGGATGTGGTGCGTACGGCGATCAGCGTTCTGGGCGCCGAGGATCCCGACGAGGACGTCGCCACCCCCGAGGCGAATTATGCGAAGTCGTTGCGCATGTTCGCCGTGCTGCCGACGATCGTCGCGACCGACATCCGGCGGCGACAGGGATTAGCGCCGACCGCTCCGCACAGCGATATGGGGTATTCGGAGAACTTCCTGAACATGTGTTTCGGCAGGATCCCCGAGCCAGCCATCGTGAATGCATTCGAGCAGTCAATGGTGCTGTATGCCGAGCACAGCTTCAATGCCTCCACGTTCGCCGCCCGGGTCGTCACTTCCACGCAGTCCGACATCTACAGCGCGGTCACCGCAGCCATCGGGGCACTCAAAGGATCGCTGCACGGCGGAGCCAACGAGGCCGTGATGCACGACATGATCGAGATCGGTTCGGCCGACAAGGCGGCAGAATGGTTGCACGGCAAGCTGTCCCGCAAAGACAAGGTGATGGGTTTCGGTCACCGCGTCTACAAGAACGGCGACTCTCGCGTCCCGACGATGAAGGCCGCACTGCAGCAGGTGGCCCAGGCCCGCGGTGGCCAGCAATGGCTTGACATCTACGCCGTGTTAGAGAGCGCGATGTTCGCCGTGACGCGCATCAAGCCCAACCTCGATTTTCCGACAGGACCGGCGTACTACCTGATGGGCTTTCCGATCGAGACCTTCACCCCGCTGTTCGTGATGAGCCGAATCACCGGCTGGACCGCCCACATCATGGAGCAGGCCGCTTCCAACGCACTGATCCGTCCCCTGAGTGAATACTCGGGCCAGCCCCAACGCGCTCTTGTCTGAGATCACCAAGCTCCTCGTCGCCAATCGCGGAGAGATTGCGATAAGGGCATTCCGTGCGGCCTACGAACTCGGGATCTCCACCGTCGCGGTGTTCGCCTACGAGGACCGCAATTCGCCGCACCGTCTCAAAGCCGACGAGGCCTACGAAATCGGCGAGGTCGGTCACCCGGTCCGTGCCTATCTATCGGTCGACGAGATCATCAGGGTGGCCAAGCATTCGGGAGCGGACGCGGTCTACCCCGGTTACGGATTCCTCTCCGAGAATCCGGAGCTTTCGGCGGCGTGCGAAGAGGCGGGCATCGTGTTCGTCGGGCCGCGCGCACAAGTTCTCGAGCTGACCGGGAACAAGGCGAGCGCCATCGCGGCCGCACGCGAGGCCGGCCTGCCGGTGCTCGCGTCGACGGCGCCATCGGCTTCCGTTACCGAACTCGTGGCGGCTGCGGAGTCGATGGACTTCCCGCTCTTCGTCAAGGCAGTCTCCGGTGGCGGCGGTAGGGGAATGCGGCGCGTGACCGAGCCGGCGGCGCTGGCCGAGTCGATCGAGGCGGCCAGCCGCGAAGCGGAGTCGGCATTCGGTGACCCGATGGTCTACCTCGAGCAGGCCGTCCTCAACCCGCGGCACATCGAGGTGCAGATCCTTGCGGACCGCACCGGCGAGATCATCCACCTGTTCGAACGCGACTGCAGCATGCAGCGGCGCCACCAGAAGGTCATCGAGCTGGCACCCGCGCCAAACGTGAGGGACGAACAGCGGCAGCGGATCTGCGCCGACGCCGTCGCCTTCGCCCGGCAGATCGATTACTTCTGCGCCGGCACCGTCGAGTTCCTGCTCGACGAACGCGGCCACCACGTGTTCATCGAGTGCAATCCCCGGATTCAGGTCGAGCACACCGTGACCGAGGAGATCACCGACGTCGATCTGGTTGCCAGCCAACTGCGGATCGCGTCGGGGGAGACACTGGCCGATCTCGGGCTGTCGCAAGACAGTGTCCGCATTCGCGGGGCGGCGATGCAGTGCCGCATCACCACCGAAGATCCCGCCAACGGGTTCCGGCCCGACACCGGCAGGGTCACTGCGTACCGGTCACCGGGTGGCGCCGGAGTCCGACTCGACGGTGGCACCCACACCGGTGCGGAGATCAGCGCCCACTTCGACTCGATGCTGGTGAAGTTGACCTGTCGCGGAAGCGATTTCGCCGGTGCAGTGACACGTGCGCGCCGCGCTCTGGCCGAGTTCCGAATTCGCGGAGTCTCGACGAATATTCCGTTTCTGCTCGCCGTCGTCGACGATCCCGACTTCCGGGCGGGACGAGCCACCACATCGTTCATCGACGAGCGTCCGCATCTACTGACCGCTCACACCCTGGCCGACCGCGGGACGCGCATCCTCAACTACCTTGCCGATGTCACGGTCAACAAGCCGCACGGCGAGCGACTGTCGACGGTGTATCCGCACGACAAGCTGCCGGCCATCGACCTGTCGGTCCCACCACCTGCGGGCAGCAAACAGCGACTCGAAAAGCTTGGCCCCGAGGGGTTCTCGGCCTGGCTGCGGGACAGCCCGGAGGTAGGGGTCACCGACACGACGTTTCGCGATGCGCATCAATCCCTGCTGGCGACGAGAGTTCGCACCTCGGGGTTGGTGACTGTCGCCCCGTACATCGCCCGCACGATGCCGGAACTGCTGTCCATCGAATGTTGGGGCGGAGCGACGTACGACGTTGCCCTGCGCTTCCTGAAGGAAGACCCGTGGGAGCGGTTGGCCGTCCTGCGTGGCGCGGTGCCGAACATCTGCCTTCAGATGCTGCTTCGTGGACGCAATACCGTGGGTTACACGCCGTACCCCGAATCGGTCACCGAAGCGTTCGTGGTGGAGGCCACGGCAACGGGTATCGACATCTTCCGAATCTTCGATGCGCTCAACAACGTCGAGTCGATGCGACCGGCGATCGACGCCGTGCGCGCCACTGGCACCGCGGTCGCCGAGGTCGCTATGTCCTACACGTCTGACTTGTCGGACCCGGCAGAGAACCTTTACACACTCGACTACTACCTGAAGCTGGCCGAACAGATCGTCGTGGCCGGAGCCCATGTCCTGGCGATCAAGGACATGGCCGGGCTATTGCGTCCGCCGGCGGCGGCAACATTGGTCTCCGCGCTGCGGAGTCGCTTCGACCTGCCGGTGCATGTCCACACCCACGACACCCCCGGAGGCCAGTTGGCCACCTATCTGACGGCGTGGCAGGCAGGCGCGAGCGCGGTCGACGGTGCCGCGGCGCCGCTGGCGGGGACCACCAGTCAGCCGGCACTCAGCTCGATCGTGGCGGCAGCGGCACATACCGAGCACGACACGGGACTGAGCCTGGCGGCGGTCTGCGAACTGGAGCCGTACTGGGAGGCGCTCCGCAAGGTCTATGCACCATTCGATGTTGCAGCATCCGGACCGCCCACCCCCACGGGCCGGGTGTACCGCCACGAGATCCCGGGCGGTCAGCTGTCCAACCTGCGTCAACAGGCGATAGGCCTGGGTCTGGGTGACCAGTTCGAGCAGATCGAGGAAAACTATGCCGCCGCCGACCGCGTGCTGGGCCACCTGGTGAAGGTGACGCCGTCGAGCAAGGTTGTCGGCGACCTAGCGTTGACCCTGGTTGGCGCCGGGATTTCCGCCGACGAGTTCGCCGCCGACCCGGGCCGCGTCGACATTCCTGCCAGCGTGATCGGCTTCCTCCGCGGGGAACTCGGGGACCCGGCGGGTGGTTGGGCGGAACCGCTGCGCACCAAAGCTTTAGAAGGGCGTACTCCGGCCGTCGACGATGTTCCCTTGTCTCTGGAGGATGAGGGGCTGCTGACCGAGCCGGGAACCAGGCGCCAGGCCACGCTGAATCGGCTTCTTTTCCCCGGGCCCACAAGAGAGTTCGAGGCGCACAGGGATGAGTACGGTGACACCTCACGGTTGAGCGCCAATCAGTTCTTCTACGGGCTGCGGTACGGCGAGGAACACAAGGTGACGCTGGAGAAAGGCGTCGAGCTGCTCATCGGCCTGGAGGCCGTCTCTGACGCTGATGAGCGGGGCATGCGCAGCGTGATGTGCCTCATGAACGGTCAACTCCGTCCCATCGTGGTGCGCGACCGCAGTATCGCTGCGGATGTGCCCGCCGCGGAGAAGGCCGACCGCGCGGACCCCGATCATGTGCCTGCGCCCTTCGCCGGCGTCGTCACCGTCACCGTCAAGCAGGGTGACGCCGTCGAGGCAGGACAGACCATCGCCACAATCGAGGCCATGAAGATGGAGGCCGCCATCACTGCACCGAAAGACGGTGTGGTCGAACGGATTGCGGTGTCTCCCACCTCCCAGGTCGATGGGGGAGACCTCCTCGTCGTGGTGGTCTGAGCATCGATTTCAGCGCCGTGTGCGCTGTCAGCGACGCTTTCTCAGCCTGGTGAACCGATACCGCCGCAGGCTCTGCGGAAAGTCGGCCAACCCGGGCCCGCCGTCTCGCAACCAGTCGGCGATATTCGACCCCGCTTCATCGGTGAAGACGTAGCCGAGCCAGGTGGAACGTCCGCCGCGACGATGTCCACCCTCCGACGGTGTGACCACTAGGACATTGGAACGCTCGCACGGTCCAAGGCAGTCGGTGACCCGCAGGTCGGCGATGTCGCGCAACAGTTTGCGCAGCGCACTGAGCTGAGCGTGGTGGTCGGTGTCGGGGTGCTTCTTCGCGGTACCGCAGCAGCACCCTCGGCACACGCTGACGGTGGGTCGGGTCCGGTCCAGGGCCATGGTGTCGATCCTTCTCGATGTCGCTGTATTGCGCTGACCACGGTCTGCCCCGTCACGTGCAGCGGCCTCGGGCGCGTTCGGATCGAACTCAGCGGTCGGGCGCCCAGTAGTCGATCATTTCGGCGAAGGTGTCGAAGGCCGGCGTCGAGACCCCGTAGGTCGCCTCGAGATGCAGGCTCAGCGGGAAGCCGAGATCGACAACGCCGTCAATCACGCGCTTGTACAGATCCATCAGCAGGGCCCGACGCTTGAGCGGTTCAGAGGCCGCCAGCTGGCGCACGAAATCCTGCTCAGCGGCGACGATTTCGTTGCCCGGATCCTTGATCAGCCAGTCGATGAGTCCAACGTTGCCTTCCATCTTCGGCACGAAGCCGAACGACAGCAGGATCTCGGGGCGATGGTCGGATCGGCGCGCGAATTCGGTGAGGAAGTCGACGATGGCATCCGAATACAGCAGCTGCGTCATCCCGTAGGTGGCTCCACTGGAGCACTTGAACGCGAACCGGCCTTGTTCGTCGTCGCGGGTTGGAATGAGGATCACGCCGCGGTGTGGCACCAGATTGGCGTACGTCGACAGCGCATCGGTCGGGGCGACTCCGGCCCCGTCACCGTCGTTCATGGTGCGCGGCACACCGACGAATGCGATTCCCTCGAACCCGATGCGGGTCAACGTAGTCAGGCGCTGATGCAGGGCCTGCTCGTCGAGGAACGACGTGACCTGGGTGCAGAGGCCTCGTACGTTGGGAAGTTCCTTCTGCACCATTTCCCAGTAGTCGACTACATCGAACTTCGGCTTCATCTCGATCGGACGGTCCCCGTCCTCTTCGATCATCCCCGGAATCATGAGGTGCCTGATCCGCTCGTCCAAACCCGCTGCCGCACGCAGGTTTCTGACACGCCGTCCATCTTCCGAGGCCCTAGCTGCGCCACTTTCCAGATTCGACGGAACAAGCTCCAGCGCAATGGTATTGAGTGTCATCGGGCCACCACGGCGGCCTGACACCAAAATGTGAAGAACACTTCATCGGCTCCATCCGGGATCTCCGCGTCCCAGCAAGAGGGCCGACAAGAGCAGTATCCTGACTCCCGGATCGACACGCACCCCGACCTTCCAACCCTCGACGGGCCGTGGTCGATGCGGGGCTTGCTCCCCAGTCACAGTGGCGGGACCGTGCCGGATTCACACCGGCTTCCTGCCTACTCATCGGGGCCGATCGGGTCGACCGGCCAGCACTGACAATAGCCGGTCATTGACGTAATCGCCCATTTGTTCCTATCGTCGCAACCGCGTGGGATCAACAGGAACCTGGTGAAACTCCAGGACGGTCGCGCCACTGTGACCAGGCCCCTCGGGTCTGGGAGTCAGATACTGCCCCCTCGCACCGAAACCCAAGGCGGGGACGCGTAATCCCCGGAGAGGAGAGCGACGATGCACGAACAGCGCACCGCGGATGACGACGAACTCGGCGAAAAGGGCGAGTGGACTCGGCAAGCCATCGACGTCATGACCGCGTGGGCCACCCATGACGAGGGGTATTCGTTCGCTGCTGATCGGGTAGCGACCTACGCGGCAGAATCACCGGAGGGCACGATGAAACTCACCGTCGGGTTCATCAATCTCACCGCGATCTTGCTGCTGCAGCTGCGGCACCAGACGGGTGCAGATGTGCACGCACTACTGCGTGAGGCCGCCCGCGTCACGCTCTGACGGCCCGCTCGCCTCTATTCGGATGGATCTTCGTGGCGGGAGAGTGTCACCGCGATGGTCTGGAGGATTTCCCGTGGGCTCCTGCCCAGCGTTGCTTCCATACCCATTAACAAGAGACCCGAGAGATTGATCAAGCCGGTGGTCAAATCTGATGAACCGTTGGGTTCGGACAGATAGCTGTCGATCCGGGCATGCATGAAGTCGCTGTCGTGATCGTGGTCGATCCAGGCGGTCATTACATCGACCGCCCACCGCGTCTTCTCGTCATCCGCCATGCGGGGCCGCCTGACAATCCGTTAAACGGTTAAGAATCATCGTGTTTCGAACGGGTCGGTCGCGGCACGGCTCCCGCTGACTCAGCGAGAGGGCCTCGTGATGTGCTGCATCGACGACGCCACAACCGATCCCGTATGTTCATCTTAACAGGTGTACATGTGTGGTGGTGGACAGGTAAGCGATTGCCGCCATAGGGTGAAGGCGGACACCGCTTGAGCATCGCAACTGGCGTCTGCTGTGAAGACGTCCGCGATGGCCCATGCTCAACCCACCAACGGAGAGCAGAGAACGTTATGGCCGAGTACACGCTGCCGGAGCTCGATTACGACTACGGCGCACTCGAACCCCACATTTCAGGCCAGATCAACGAGATTCACCACAGCAGGCACCACGCGACGTACGTCAAAGGGCTCAACGACGCGATCGCCAAACTCGAAGAGGCTCGCGCGGATAGTGACCATGGCGCCATCTTCCTTAACGAGAAGAACCTTGCCTTCCATCTCGGCGGACACGTCAACCACACGATCTGGTGGAAGAACCTGTCGCCCAACGGCGGTGACAAGCCGACCGGCGACCTGGCCGCCGCAATCGACGACCAGTTCGGATCGTTCGACAACTTCCGCGCACAGTTCACCGCTGCCGCCAACGGGCTCCAGGGCTCCGGCTGGGCGGTGCTGGGCTACGACACCCTCGGTGATCGACTGCTCACCTTCCAGCTCTATGACCAGCAGGCAAACGTGCCGCTGGGAATCATTCCGCTGCTGCAGGTCGATATGTGGGAGCACGCCTACTACCTGCAGTACAAGAACGTAAAGGCTGACTATGTCAAGGCATTCTGGAACGTCGTCAATTGGGAAGACATCCAGAACCGCTTCGCCGCGGCGACGAGCAAGACGCAGGGCCTCATTTTCTGAGGTGACGTTCGTTGGCGCCAGGGCCTCACGCGACGCTCTCGGAACACCTCGCGGCAGTTCAGCCCCGGCGCCGATAAACGCGCACACCGGCTCTCTCGCAAATCAAGGGCCGCCTGCCTCGCCACCTGCGGCAGCCACAGCCGTCCCACCAGGCTCAAAGCACCAGCGGCTATCTGGTCATCGAATATTCAGCGGTAATGATTGCGATTCGGCCGGAATTGCTCGGGTCCGCTGGGTGCCGAAATAGTGTGAAAAGCCTTGTTACATTAAGAATTAACCGGCTTAAAGGACATAGGTCGGGATCCGTCAAAGTCGAATCCGAGATTGGGTGCGAGTAAGCGGATCAGAGGACTTCGCCTGCGCGCCAATGACGTTGACTGGCGACACGGTCATGACGGGCCGGAGGTGGTCGGGACCGGCGAGGCGCTGCTCATGGCGATGGCCGGTCGCACGGTCGTCGCTGATGACTTGTCGGGACCAGGCCAGGCGGTACTGGCCCACCGCCTGGGATAGATCCGTCAATTAATACATAATTTTCTTAATTCAGAAATAGATGTACTCTCCTGGTTGTGGAGACTCTTATGCACCGTGACGCGCTAGCACGGTTCGGCTACGCCCTTTCGGATGCCACCAGGGCGTCGATTCTGCTCAGCCTTCGCCAGGGTGGTCGCTACCCGTCTGACCTCGCCGACGAGATGGACGTGTCCCGTCAGATCGTGTCAAACCATCTCGCGTGCCTTCGTGGCTGCGGACTAGTGGTCGCAGTGCCCGAAGGCAGGCGCAGCCGCTATGAACTCGCCGACCCTCGCATTGGACACGCCCTACAAGACCTGGTCGGTCTGGTACTCGCCGTCGACCCGAACTGCTGCGCGGCCAGCAGCGACGAAGGCTGCTGCTGATGGCACACGACCTCGGTATACCCGCGCCACCATTGCTTTCCGAGGGTCGTCGCCGCGCCCTGTCGCGGCGCATTCGCCTTTTCGTGGCGGTCACCATCAGCTACAACGTCGTCGAGGCGATCATCGCTCTTGGCGAAGGTGCCCGCGTCTCCTCGACGGCCCTGATCGGCTTCGGCCTCGACTCGGTCATCGAAGTCTCCTCGGCAGCAGCGGTGGCCTGGCAGTTCGCAGGACCTGACCCGCAAGCACGCGAAAAGGTCGCATTGCGGATCATCGCCTTCTCCTTCTTCGGACTAGCAGCCTTCGTCACCGTCGAGTCCGTACGAACACTGCTCGGCTACGGCGAAGCTGAACATTCCACGGTCGGGATCGTCTTGGCCGCAGTGAGTCTCGCGATCATGCCCGTGTTGTCATGGGCGCAGCGCAGAGCCGGAAGAGAACTTGGCTCGTCGTCGGCGGTCGCCGACTCAAAACAGACACTGCTCTGCACGTACCTGTCCGCAGTCCTCTTAGTCGGGCTACTCCTCAACTCGGTGTTTGGATGGTCATGGGCTGATCCCATCGCAGCCCTGGTCATCGCCGTCATCGCAGTACGCGAAGGCATCCAAGCATGGCGCGGAGACTTGTGCTGCGCGCCGACCACCACCGTCGCCCCCAGTTCCGGGCGCGGCGACTCCTGTGACTGCTGTGCGGATTGAACAGGAGATGCCGTGACCCGACTCGACGAACAGGCCAAGCGCCTCTATAGCGATGAGATGGCGGCGGCACGTTTGGCGCAGACACCGGACTTGCGATGGCACCACCTAGAGCGGGCACACATCATCTCCCAGCCTGACCCGTGGAGGCACACCTCCAATCATGGTGAAATGCTTAAACTCGCGCTGCGACAACATGATCGACGCGAAGCGCTCGGGCAAGTCCTGCGCCTGATACTCGCCGCACCCGGCTCACTCACGGGACGTTATCCACCAGGCAACACTGGCCGAACCTCCGCTGGACTTATGACCCCCATGCCATTACCAGCCGATCTCGCAGACTGACTGTTTCGTTAATCGGCCGGCCAAACGTGCGATCGCATAATCATCGCCTCCGCAACATCAGGGCGCCACCAACCGAGCGAAGAACAACCCCATGGCGACGGCCGCTGCAGCGCTACTCCATATCGAGCAGCGGCGAATACGGCATCACAAAGCATTCAAGACGCGTCGGCGCTAACCGACATTGACCACAGGCGAAACGGCTAGCAAAGGGAACATAGGACGGCTGCTGCTATGGCGCCCCGTATGCAGTTGTCACGACGTTGTCACAATTGGGTGCAGACCAGCAGGGTTCAGAGGAGACGCCGTGACACACATCCTCCTGGTCAGAAGACTTTCGGAAGCATTGCGCGACAGCGCAATTCGACCAATGTCCGACTGGGGGTCAAGTGGCCGCAGGTTTACATCCTCCCAGCCTGACCGGACTCCAAGGCACTTTCTGACGTCTTGGGGAGTCCCTTTTCCGGACTGAGCCGAACCCAACTCAACGCTGAGAGAAGTACCCACGACTTCGATCGCCGCCGATTCGGTCTCGCCGCAGGAGTAATGGAAAGGTTCACCGGTGATGGAGATCTTTCTCTGTTCCCGTCTAGCGTTCAGGGCCTGCCGCGACAATCTGAGCGGCGATGTTGACAATTTTGGTATTCGTGTCTTGAGACAGTTTGACCAGAAGTTCGAATGCTCGGACGGCGTCGATAGTGAATCGTTCCATCAGCATTCCTTTGGCCTGCCCGATGGTGTCGCGGCTGGCCAGTGCTGAGTGGAACTGCGCCTCGCGGTCGTGGGCGATGAGCGCCAATGCCCCATGAGTGGCCAGCGTTACTGCTGCCGCTTGGCTCTCTGGTTGAAATGCGTTGGGGGAGCGGCTGAAGAGGTTCAGCGCAGCTCGGCAGCTGGGGCGTCCCTGATGGGTGTAAAGCTGCAGCGACATGACGCTGCGGGCGCCCGCGGCGACCGCAGCCCTGGTGTATTCGGACCAACGCTGGTCGTTGCTGAGATCGTGGCTGAGCACCAACGTTTCGCCGACCGCGGCGTCGATGCAGGGGCCGTAGCCGAGGCGGTGTTGGAGGCGACTCATGTCGCTGGCCAGCGCAGAGGTGGGCGCCACCGAGCGGTAGCCGCCGCCTTCGTCGATGAGGAGCACGTCAACGCTGTCGATGTCGGCGATCAACGTCGTTGCGGCGGCGGTGATCGATTCCAGGGTGGCTTCTACGGTGCGGGGGTTTGCAAATTCTCGCACCACCTTCGCCATGGATTCGCGCACTGCAGTCACAATGTCGTGGTTGTCGGTCACGCCGGCCCCGGTGTTCAACAGCCGAACTCCTATCTGCCACATCTCGTCGACGATCCGCGTCGGGCAGATTGTCGCACGCCTACACCGCTGAACAGTCGAGGCCTTCTTTGGGGGCAAGGCATGCAAGTACCCTCGCCCACTGCCGCGAGCGACGCGGCAGTGCGAACGTGCCGCCGGGGCCCTGGCGATCTGAGTCGCAAGTTTGATGGGTTAAGTGTTGCGTCGATGGGTACGACCTCGCGAGCGGAACTCCCCGACTGCTGACCGATGTTGAGTCCCCAGCATCGATTGATTCTGAGCTGGTCGGGGAGTTCCGCGCTGGTGTCTGAGCGGAGCCCGGCACCTCTTCGATCCTACTGAACTTCTTGTTCAGTATTCCTGACGGGTCACCACAGCCATTCGAGTGCACTCGCGATGCCGACAGGGTCCAGCTGGATGTCAGACCCGGCGCTGCTCGACAGATCGACCGACCGCTGGATGCCTTCGACAGCAGCAAGGCTGGGGTCTTCGTGTTCAATGCCAAAGCGCATGGTCGTAGCCGGTGCGCGATGACGATCGATCGACGCGACGAGTCGGGCAAGTGCCTTGAGCCTCCCACCGCGGTTCACCGCGAACCCGGCGTCCCCATGAATTGCCTATCGTGCAGCGTCCATTCTTGACCCTCGGTTATCGAGGGCTACCGCTAGATCGCTGAGACGCCGCCGTCGATGACGAGTTCGAGGCCGTTGACGTAGCTTGACGCGTCCGAGGCGAGGAACAACGCGGCATCTGCGATCTCGTCGGGGCGGCCCATCTTTCCCCGCGGAATCAAGGATTCGAACTGCGCCTTCGTGTCTGCGTCGAACAACTGCTCCTGTATCGGCGTGGCGACCTGGCCGGGGGTCAGGACGTTGACCCGGATCTTCCTGTCCTTCAACTCGGTCAACCACACCCGGGCGTAGGCCTGCAGTACGGCCTTGCTTGCCGCGTACACACTCCACTCGGGGTAGCCCTTCAGCGAGGCGTTCGATCCCGTCATGAGAATTGAGCCGCCGTCGTTGAACAGCGGCAGCGCCTTCTGGACCGTGAACAGCGTGCCGCGCGCGTTCAGTCCGAAGGTGGCGTCGAAGTGCTCCTCGGTGATCTCGCCGAGTCGGCTCTGCGCGCCGGTGCCGGCACTGGCCCACAGCACGTCGATCGCCCCCTTTTCCCGTTTGACGGTGTCGAACAACCGGTCGAGGTCATTGAGATCTGCCGAATTGCCCTGAACACCAGTCACATTCGAACCGATCAGGTTGACGGCCTCGTCCAGCGCGTCTTTCCTGCGGCCCGAGATGAAGACGTATGCGCCTTCGTCGACGAACAGCTTCGCACCCGCTAGCGCCAAACCACTTGTCGCGCCGGTGATCACCGCGACCTTGCCATCGAGCTTTCCCACGATCGCTCCATTTCGTAGCGGAAAATTATGTACACCGAACAGGGTGCTTAACGTAGCGAACGTTGCGAGGGCGCGCAAGTTATGTACACAGATTCGTACCCGCTGAGTTACGCTTCGTGCGTGACGGAGTTGGAAAAGGGGCCGCGAGGCCTGCGTCGTGGCAGGGGCGCGCGAGAGCGAATCCTTGGTGCGTCCCGACAACTGTTCCGGGAGCAAGGCATCAACAACACGGGACTGGACCAGCTGTGCTCGGTGGCGCAGGTGTCCAAGCGCACCTTCTACCAGCACTTTGCGGGCAAGGACGAGCTGATCGCTGAACACCTACGGCGATTCGATCCCGACATCCTGCCCGAGGTGTTCGACCGCACTGATCTCACTCCGCGGGAACGACTCCTCGCTGTCTTCGACCTCCACGGCCCCCTGTGCCCGTACATCGCGGCGGCCGTCGAAATTCACGACCCTGACCATCCCGCACGCGAACACGCCCGCGACTACAAGCTGGCCTTTGCCGCACGGCTGACCGACGCCGCGCGCGAGGCTGGCGCCGCCCACCCCGAACGACTCGGCGAACAGCTGGCGCTGCTGCTCGACGGGGCCTCAGCCCGCAACCGGGTCCTCAACGCCGAAAGCTTCGAGACCGCCGCCGCCATCGCGACGGTCCTCATCGACACCGCCCTGGGTCAGGCCTAGTACCGTCCAAAGGCGCGGTGTTGCAGAACGACTGGGACTAGCGGACGTGAGCGGAAAGGGATCGACATGCGTGCCTACGGCTTCACCGAAGTAGGTGGTCCTCAAAATCAGGCCCTCCTGGACGTGCCCGTTCCAGAACCCGGGCGAGACGAGGTGCGCGTTCGCGTGCGCGCGGCGGGGGTTAACCCCGGCGACTGGCGCGTGCGTGAAGGATCGCAAGGCCATCACGGCCCGACGGTGCTCGGTCGGGAAGTGGCGGGGACGGTGACTGCCGTAGGGCCTGAGGTATCGGGCTTCGAAATCGGGGAAGAAGTCTTCGGTGGTTGCCCCGGGATGACGGGCGGGTGGGCGGAACAGGCTCTCACCATCGCCTCGTTCACCGCCCATCGGCCGGCCGCGGTTCGGCCCGAGGCCGCCGCCGTGCTGCCGGTAGCGGCGGGGACGGCGCTGGACGCGTTGAGACGGTTCGACCTTGCCGCCGGTTCGACGTTGTTGGTCAATGGCGCAGGAGGTGGCGTCGGCGTTGCCGCGGTGCAACTCGCACGGGCGCGCGGACTGCGGACGATAGGGGTTGCGAGCCCTGCCAAGCATGCTCTGATCGCTGAGTTCGGCGCCACGCCAGTGGATTACGGCTCCGGCGTCGAACAGCGGATACGCGACGCGGCCCCGCAGGGAGTGGATGCAGTCCTCGATATGGTCGGTGGCGAACCCCTGCGGATCGTCGCGGGCCTAATGGCCGACCGGTCACGATTGACGTCTCTTGCGGACAAGTCACTTGTCGTGGAGCTGGGCGGTTTCGAGCTGGTACGCGATCGCAGTTCCGCCGTGCTGGCTGAACTCGCCCAACTCGTCGCATCGGGCCAATTGGATCCCCATGTCACGGATGTGATGCCGCTCGCCGATGCGGCGTCTGCTCTCGCGCTGATCGAGGAGGGGCACGCCACCGGAAAGGTCGTGCTCGTGCCCTGATTCAGCACCGCGGTGTCGCGGTCCGATGATGCCGATCGTCATCGATGGCGGAAGTTCGGCAGCCGCGATCTCAAAGATCCTTGGCATGCAACCGATTCACGGAAGTGCTTCGTTAGGTCGCCTGCGCAGGCACGTTGACTTGTCCTGAATTCTCGATCATGGTGCGGTAAAGGTTGAGATATCTGTCAACCATCGACGCCGCCGAGCAGTGGCTTGCGGCCTGCGCATGCACAGCGGATCTAGGCAAGGTGAGCGCGTGACCGATAGCGGCGGCCATTCCGTTAACGTCACCATCCGGAACGAGCCGGCCACCCTGCGTACCAACAATTTCGGGGATTCCGCCGCGGGCGAAAGCAATGACAGGCGTGCCACACATCATCGCCTCGGCGACGACCAGCCCGTACGGCTCATCCCATTGCGGGGTCACCAAAGCTGCCGCCGAGTTTCCGACTAGCTGCGCAAGTTCGGCATGAGCCAGATGCCCGGCATAACGGACGTTCCCGCCCAGATGGGGCTGAACATCGTGCACAAAGTAGTCGACGTCAGAGATGGGCCCGGCAAGAATCAGCTGCCGGCGGGCGAGGCGAGCGGCGGCGATGGCCAGGTGGGGTGCCTTCTCCCGGGTGATCCGGCCGAACCAGACAAGGTCGTCTCCGCCGGAGCCCACCGGCCAGTACCGACAGTCGATACCGTTGCGCACCAACGCAATATCAGACAATAGGTGCTGCCAAGAACGTGCAGTGAAGGCGCTGACAGCTGCGAACTGGGCGCCGGCTCCGGCTGTGGCGCCCAGTGCCGATTCGAGCCACGGAGTTGGGGGAGTATGCAGGGTGCACAGCATAGGAGTGGACAGTGTCGGTGCCATCGCCACAGGCAGGTGATGCAGGCTGTGGTTGTGGATGACGTCGAATTCCTTCCCTGCCGAGCCTGCCAATTGCAGCATCAGTGTCAGGTATGCGTGATGATCGGCCATGAATACCGCGCTGGGCATGGACGAGTCGGACAGGGCCGCAGCACTGAGTCCGAGACTTTGGACCTCTAGGGCGGGACAATCCAGACCGGGGTCCGAGTCGGGTCCTGCGAACAATGAGACGCGATGTCCTGCCTGGACGAGTGCGCGAGCAAGGTGCCAGACATGAGCCTCCAGTCCGCCGGCGAACGGCTGGCGGATCGGAAACTGATTGGAGGCGATCAACGCTATCCGCATCGGGGCGGTCACGACGACAGCTGTCTGTAAAGGTCCTGGTGCGCCTCGGCCAAGAGAACCCGCTCGGCTCGTCGGGTTGCCCAGTCGGCGCGCGGCGCCGAATCGCCCGTTGCCCAGCGCGCATGCTGGGTCCGCACGGCTGCGTCGAGTGATTCGGAGTCGAAATAGTCTTCAGTGAAGCCGAAAACACCGCACGGGCGCTGTTCGTCGTAGAAGCCGCAACTGGGTGCGATGACCGCGGTGCCAAGGTCGAAACAGGCTTCCAGCCAACCCGAGTGTGTGCCGAACCGGTACGGCAGCACTGACACATCAACAGCCGAAAGATATTCCCACAGTTGGTCTTCCGAGAAGTACGGGTGCACGCGCACATCCACGTGCTCGAACCGCTCGAAGGCCATGATCGCCGCACCGGCCCGAGGTGAGAACCAATGATTGTTCTCGTCGAAGATCTCGTCGTGAACGTTGATCTGCAATCGCGCATGGGGCAGCGTCGTAATGGTGGACACAAGGGTGTGCAGCACTGGGAGTGGATCCATGTTGGCGCGCAAGCTCTTGACGTGAACTGCGACGACGAACTGAGTGGAAGGCTTGCGGACTGCTTGGATGCGGGCACTTTCTACGACGTGCGGGTGGGGAGCGACGAGAGCTCGGCGGCCCCAGCGCCGCTCGACGGTTGTGGCGGCGCCAGGGGTCAACGTGATCAGGGATTGGGCTGCTGAAACGAGGATGTTCTGCTGCTCAGTATGTGCCGCGGGGTCTGGGTGGTGCGGGTTGCGTAAGTCATGGACGGTGTAGACGAGGGGTTTGTCATGCCTCTCCAACGCGTGCACCACATCGCCGAGAATCTCGGAACCGACGGCGTCGAATCCGAAATGGACATGAAATACGTCAAATTCGTTGTGATGCCGCTCAATCCATGAGGGTTCGAGCATTAATGGGGGCCACCACCCGCCCGGCACTATCCGTCCGTCGGCCGGGACCGGGTCCGGCAGTCGGACGACGGCGTCGACGCCCATCGGGTGCGATAGGTGACGCACGTACACGTGCGACTGCGGCACTGACGCGACCCGCATACTACGAACTCCCGGTGTGTGCTGAAACGCGAACAGGCACCGCTGTCACCCGCGCATGGCCAACTTCTATGGCCACCAGATACCCGGAACCAGAGCCATCAACCACCGTGTTGAGTAGGACATCATCGCTGTTTTCAACGCTCGCGGCCGGGTGTTCCTGAGCAATAGCAACAGGTTTCCAGGCACGCAGTCGGTCGTGAAGTCCCGATGCTTGCGTCTGCGGCGGTACGCGAGTGCAGTCCCCGGCGCGGCTGTGCGCGGCGACGCGTCGGTGGTGATTCTCCACTGTTCAGGACACCCAGGCGGCGGTCTTGGTACTCGGGGGCGGAAATCCGACGACGTTTTTCGCTACAGCAGGACCGTTTTCACGCATTGGTGCCGGGTATGCCGCGCCGAATACCGATCCGCTAGGAGGCGCAATGAAGGCGATGACGTACCGCGGTCCTTACAAGGTCCGTATCGAGGAGAAGGACGTCCCGGTTATTGAACACCCCAACGATGCAATCGTGCGGGTGGAATTGGCGGCGATCTGCGGATCGGACCTGCATCTCTATCACGGGTTGATGCCGGACACGCGGATCGGTCACACCTTCGGACATGAGTTCATCGGGGTGGTGGAGTCGGTGGGTCCGTCCGTGCAGAACCTTGCGCCGGGGGACCGGGTGATGGTGCCGTTCAACGTCTACTGCGGGTCGTGCTACTTCTGCGCCCGCGGCCTGTACTCGAACTGCCACAACGTGAACCCGAACGCCACCGCGGTGGGCGGCATCTACGGCTATTCCCATACCTGCGGTGGTTACGACGGAGGTCAGGCGGAGTTCGTGCGGGTGCCCTTTGCCGACGTCGGCCCCTCTGTGATCCCGGACTGGATGGAGGCCGAGGATGCGTTGTTGTGCACTGATGCCCTCTCGACGGGTTACTTCGGCGCACAACTGGGCGACATCGTCGAAGGAGACACCGTCGTCGTCTTCGGGGCGGGGCCGGTCGGTCTGTACGCGGCGAAGAGTTCATGGCTGATGGGGGCGGCCCGCGTCATCGTCATCGACCACCTGGAGCACCGGCTGGAGAAGGCGCGCTCCTTTGCGCACGCCGAGACGTACAACTTTGGCGAGTACGGCGACATCGTCGTCGAGATGAAGAAGGCGACCGACTTTCTCGGCGCCGATGTCGCCATCGACGCGGTTGGCGCCGAAGCCGACGGCAATCTGATACAGCACATCACCACGGCAAAGCTCAAGATGCAGGGCGGCTCTCCCATTGCCCTCAACTGGGCCATCGACTCGGTGCGCAAAGGCGGAACGGTCTCGGTCGTCGGCGCCTACGGGCCGATGTTCAGTGCGGTGAAGTTCGGCGACGCGATGAACAAAGGCCTCACCATCCACGCTAACCAATGTCCGGTAAAGCGACAGTGGCCTCGGTTGTGGTCGCATATCGAAAACGGTCATATCAAGCCGAATGAGATTGTCACACACAGGTTCCCGCTCGAACATATTGCGGAGGGCTATCACATCTTTTCATCCAAGCTGGACGACATCATCAAACCGGTCGTCGTCGTCAACCACAACTGATCGAACCTAGGGAGAACCGTCATGACCCAGACAACGCCACGAGTGCCGGCCTACACGGCCGATCATCCACCGGTCCCTGACAGCGAGGCTCTTCGGGCCCGCATCCCGGGATGGGGCGCCGATCTCGACAAGGCGGATCGGCCCTCGTCGCCGAAGTTGAAGTTCCTTGAGACGGGGGCGCATTGGGATTTCCCGGAGCGCCAGCCCGAGAAGTGGCCGCGGGAGCGTTCGGTCGAACATCGGTTCCTCACGCCGGTGTTCGGTACGGCGCAACCACCCAGCGGCCTCTCCGGAATTCTTCGCAAGTTCGCGTACGCGAAGTTCAGCGAGGGGCGTGCCGCCCACTGGCTGATTCTGCTGTATGCGGATCGCGTCGACGCGGCCGAGCATCACTTTCGTTCACTGCTGACCATGCGTCCTGACAATCCGATCACCGAGTCGGGCTTAAGGGCGGAATTGACCCACAACGGCATGAGGTCTCGGGTCGGTCGCAAGCGTGTCGACGTCAAGCACATGTGGATTGACCCCGTTCTGGTCGCCGGCCCATGGGTTCTCGGTATCTACCTGCTGCGAAGGCTGTTCCGGGGCCGCAAGTAGAGCCGGACCGCCCTGCGTACCGCGCCGCGGCACGGTGCGCTTTCGAGAAGCTAGCTGATTGTCGAAACCGCCGGTGGCACTACAAGTGTCGTAGGCAAAGGAGGAGGATAATGTCGAACGGACGACGCCTTTCGGGGAAGAAGATCGCGGTGCTGGCCGCCGACGGGTTCGAGAAGGTCGAGTTGGTGGTTCCGATGCGGGCACTGCAACGGGCCGGTGCGGATGTCGACATCGTGTCGCTGCGCCATGGACGAATTCGCGGGGTGAATCTCCACATGCCCGCGACCCGGGTCGGCGTGGACACGACCGTTGCTGACGCGAACCCCGACGACTACGACGCGCTGCTCCTTCCGGGAGGCTTCATCAACCCAGATCTGCTGCGCCAGTCAGCTGATGCCAGGGATTTCGTGCGCGCCTTCGACCACAGCGGAAAGCCAATAGCAACACTGTGTCACGGCCCGTGGGTGCTGGCGTCGGCCGGATTCCTCACCGGACGAACCCTGACATCGTGGCCGGGTATCCGTGACGATCTCATCAACGCCGGCGCGACGTGGCTCGATCGCGACGTCGTGCGCGACCGCAACCTACTCACCAGCCGCGGTCCCCAGGACCTGAAGATGTTCGTGCCGGCCATGGTCGACATCTTCGCCCAGCCGGCCAGCCACCCGCAGACTGTGACCAACGCTGTCGAGTCAGATCCCGCTCTCGACAAGCCCATTGGCTGGGCGGTGGCCGCGCTGCGCTGGTCTCCGAAGCCCTCGGCGGCAGCCCTGGCCGGGGCGGTCGCTGCGGCCCTCGTGACGCCGCTCCGCGGGCGGGTATCGATTCGAAAGGCGGCCTGATGTCGCCGTCCGTACTGTTGATCGCAGATCCTGGCGCGCCAGCGGAGTTGGCAGAGGACCTGTCCAAGGATTTGCCGAAGCTGCTCACGCGGGACTCGTCGTCCAGCCCGGCGGTGTCGGTGCAAACGGGCTCTTACCGTCTCACCGAACAGGACCCGCTCGACGACGTTCTCGACGCCGTCGATCCCGCAAGCCAACGCCATGACGTCGTGGTCTATGTGACCGACCTGCCGCGCCGCGACGGCACCCAACCGGTGGTGGCAGACATCAGCCTTGAACAGCGCTTCGGCGTCATCTCGGTGCCGAGCGTCGGCGGCCTGTTCATTGGCCGGCGGGTGCGGGCGATGGTCGAGTCCGTCATCGCCGAAGTCGCTGAGGGCCGCGGTAAAGACCCTGCTGTTCCTGGCCGGCTGAATCGAACCGAAGCCGACGGCGTGGTGCGCTATGTCGCGCCGCCCCGGTTCGCTCGTCTGCGTCTGCTCATGGGCATGATCTACGCCAACCGCCCATGGAAGCTGACCGCCGGTTTGTCGCGGGTCCTTATGGCGACCTTCGCGACGGGGGCGGTCAGCCTGGCCTATCCGACAATCTGGCAGCTGTCGTCGACTATGGGTTCGTTCCGACTCGGGGTCACAACGGTTTTGGCCACCGCCGCGATGGTGGGATGGCTGATCGTGAATCACAAACTCTGGGAGAAGCCGAGTTCACCAACGGAACGTGAGCGTGCCGCCCTGTACAACGCGTCGACGGTCGCCACACTAACGATTGGTGTCGTTGTTCTGCATGCCACGTGCTTCGTGCTGTTGTTGCTGACGGCGTGGTGGACGTTGCCTCCGCAACTGTTGGAGCAGAACATCGGTCATCCCGTCGGCCTCCCCGATTTCCTCCGGCTGGCATGGCTGGTAGCTGCGATCGCCACGTTGGGTGGTGCCCTCGGATCAGGCCTTGAGGACGACCAGGCGGTCAAACAGGCCGCTTATGGCGCACGCCAGCAGCAGAGGTTCGCTAGGGCGAATTGGTCCTGAGCAACCTCCTAGTCGTCGCGGCCCAGACCAACTCGGGTGAGCCAGTACACGGTTCGGTCGAGGACAGGCAGTATGTCGGTCACCGCGATCTCGCCGGCGGAGAAGCGTCCCAGCAGCCCATAGATGACGTTCTCGAGAACGGCCTCCAGGTCGGCGACGAGATCGTCGTCCACACCTTTGAGCAGTTCCATGCCCGCTGGGGCGACGATATCGAATCCGAAGCGGAACAACTTCTGCCCGTTCGGAGAAGAGCGCACCCGGAAGTAGGTCTTCAGCATTTCCGGGTGGCGTTCCCACGGCTCGAAGATGGTGCGGAACAACGACATAAGCCCCTCTCGCAGCGACGTTACGCCGTCCGCCGGCGGGCCGGCGATGCCGGCGTAGCGGTGTCTGGCCATCCAGTACTCGAGTGCGGCCAGGATCAGGTCGTCCCGGGTGGGGTAACGCCTGTAGATCGTTGCCAGTGAACTTCTCGCACGCTTCGCCACGGCGCGCAGTTGGACTGATTCGTAGCCCTCGGTTTCGAGCATGTCGACGACGACATCGAGAAGCCGATCACCCTCTGGCGGTGACGCCGTGCCCTCGTCCATGCCCCCTTGCCTTTCCGTGGATAACGCGGTTACCCTACCGTGAGTAACGCGGTTACTCCTTCTGGAGTCGCTATCCGACGCGTGTGACGAGGCGAGGGCAATGGGTTCACTGGACGGCAGGGTTGCATTCATCACGGGCGTGGCCCGGGGGCAGGGGCGAAGTCACGCGATCCGCCTGGCCTCCGAAGGCGCCGACATCGTCGGGGTGGACATCTGCGCCGACATCGAGGCCAACGGATATCCGATGGCGTCCCGCGACGAATTGGACGAGACCATTGCGCTCGTCGAATCGGCAGGCGGCAAGATGCTCGGGTCCGTTGCCGACGTCCGAGATTTCGCGGCACTCAAGGCTGCGCTCGACTCAGGTGTCGGGCACTTCGGCCGCCTCGACATCGTCTGCGCTAACGCAGGAATCGCGCCCACCGCATTTCGGGAGGTGAGCATCGAAGAGGACCTGGAGATGTGGGCCGCGGCGATCGACGTCAACTTGGTCGGTTCGTTCCACACCGCGAAGGCGGCCATTCCGCACCTGATCGACGGTGGCCGGGGTGGCGCGATCGTGTTCACCAGTTCCACCGCGGGACTCAAGGGCTTCGGCGGATCGCAGGGCGGCGGCCTGGGGTACGCGGCTTCCAAGCACGGCATCGTCGGGTTGATGCGCACACTCGCCAATGCCCTTGCACCGCACAGTATCCGGGTGAACACCGTTCATCCGACGGCCGTCAACACCATGATGGCGACCAACCCCGCGATGACCGCGTTCCTGGACGCGTACCCCGACGGTGGACCCCACCTGCAGAACCCCATGCCGGTCTCGCTGCTCGAACCCGAAGACATCAGCGCGGCGATCTCGTATCTGGTGTCCGATGCCGCCAAGTACGTCACCGGGGTCACGTTCCCCGTCGACGCCGGCTTCTGCAACAAGCTATGAGCGGCCGGGTCGAGGGCAAGCGCGTACTGATCACCGGCGCAGCCCGCGGTATGGGACGCAGTCACGCGGTCCGGTTGGCGCAAGAAGGCGCCGATCTCATCCTGGTCGACATCTGCGACTCCCTGCCGGAGATCGAATATCCGCTTGCCACAGTCGAAGAGCTCGCCGAGACCGCGGAGCTTGTGGCGCAGCACGGCCGCCGCGTGGTCACCCACATCGTTGACGTGCGCGACGAGCAGGCGCTGACGGGAGCCGTCGACGACGGTGTCGCGCAACTCGGCGGCCTCGAAGCCGCCGTGGCCAACGCCGGCGTACTGACTGGTGGGACATGGGACACCACCACGGCGCAGCAGTGGCGCACCGTCGTCGACGTCAATCTCATCGGCACGTGGAACACCTGCCGCGCCGCGATCCCGCACCTGCTGGAGCGCGGCGGCAGCCTGATCAACGTGAGCTCCGCGGCGGGTATCAAGGGCTCACCGCTTCATACGCCATATACCGCCTCCAAAGCGGGCGTCGTCGGCCTGAGCAAGGCGCTGGCCAATGAGCTCGCCGCCGTGAACATCCGGGTCAACACCGTGCATCCGACCGGGGTGCCGACGGGCATGCAGCCCGCGTCGCTGCATCAGCTGCTGCACGACACCCGCAGCGACCTCGGGCCGATCTTTCAGAACGCGCTGCCGATCGTCATGGCCGAGGCCATCGACATCAGCAACGCGGTCCTGTTCCTGATCTCCGACGAGGCGCGCTACGTCACGGGTCTGGAGTTCAAGGTCGATGCAGGAGTGACGATCCGGTGAGCACCGATCGGATGGACCGCGGACGGAGAGCGTACACCGACATCATGACGGCGCCTGCCCCCGAAGACACGTCGCCGGCGACGCAGCATCTGCTGGACTTCGTGTTCGCCGAGGTGTGGCAGCGCCCGGGCCTGACCCGCAGGGAACGTCGGTTCGTCACCCTGCCCTGCGTGGCGGCAGCCGATGCCGAGGCCCCCATGCGCGACCACGTCTACGCCGCACTCAACAGCGGCGATCTCAGCATCGACGAGATGCGAGAAGCTGTCCTGCATTTCGCGGTGTATGCCGGCTGGCCAAAGGCCTCGCGGTTCAACATGGTCGTCGACGAGCAGTGGGACCGGATCCACCGCGAACGCGGACAGCCAGTGCCGCCGCCGCCACCGCTGCTGCCGCTGAGCACGCCGAGTGACCCGGAGGCTCGGCTGTCCGTCGGCGAACAGTCCTTCAAGGACGTCAACTGCCTCCCGTTTGCGCCCCAGCGGGACAACCCCTTTCAAGGCGCCGGCATCCTGAACTTCGTCTTCGGCGAGATGTGGCTACGGCCGAACCTCGGCATGAAGGAGCGCAGGCTCATCACCGTCGCCTGCGTCGCCTTCCAGGATTCGCCGTATCCCATCCTCAGCCACGTCTATGCAGCCTTGAAGAGCCGCGACATCTCCTTCGAGGAAATGGACGAACTGGCACTGCACTTCGCCGCGCATTACGGGTGGCCGAAAGGTTCGCATCTGAACCAGGTGATCGCCGAGCAGAAGGAGCGCGTGACAGCGGAGTGGGCCGCAGAAGGGGCACCCGTCTCGTGAGGGCGCTCGACATAGCCACTCCCGTCGGGCTTCTGATTGGGTCAGACCGGCTCACCCACACGTCGCTCGATCCGCATCCGCACATCTATCCGGCCACCGGCGCACCCAACGCTACCGTGGCGCTGGCCGGCGTTGCCGAGATGAACATGGCGGTGGCGGCCGCGAAAGAGGCGCAGCGCGAGTGGATCGCCCTGAATGTCGATCAGCGCAGAGACATGCTGATCGATCTCGCCGACGTCGTGCGCGAGCACCTGAATGAACTCGCCGAGCTCAACACGCTCGACTACGGCGTCCCGATCTCCTACGCCGGTAACGCCGTGATGCTCGACCAGTTCCTGCGTCACTTCGCCGGCTACGTCGACAAACCGCACGGCACCAGCACACCGGTCAGCGGCAGCGACGACCTCAACCTCATCGAACGAGAACCTCTTGGCGCCGTCGGAGTGATTGCGCCCTGGAACGGGTCGCTCGTCGTGGCCGCATCGTGCGTCGCGCCTGCGCTAGCGGCGGGCAATGCGGTGGTGTTCAAACCATCCGAGGTGGCGCCGCTGGCCGCTCTGCGGTTCGGTGAACTTTGTTTGGAGGCAGGACTTCCGCCCGGCCTGGTGAACATCGTCCCCGCCGCAGGCGACGGCGGCGACGCCCTCGTCAGACATCCGGGCATCGCGAAGATCCACTTCACCGGCGGCGGGCACACGGCCCGCGCCATTCTGCGCGCCGCGGCAGACAATCTGACCCCGGTGGTCACCGAACTTGGTGGCAAGTCGGCCAACATCATCTTCGACGACGCCGATCTCGACACCGCCGCCGCACGGTCTGCCCATCAAGGTCCGCTGATGCAGTCGGGGCAGAGCTGTGCGTGCGCCAGCAGGATCCTCGTCCACGAAACCGTCTACGACGCGTTCACCGAAAGGTTCCTTGCCGTGATCGAATCCGCCCGCATCGGCGATCCGATCGATCCCGCAACGGTTTTCGGCCCAGTCATATCGGCCGCCGCCCTAGATCGCATCCTGGGTGTGATCGGGGAGGCCATCGACAGCGGCAGCGGCGAGCTCCTCACGGGCGGCCGTCGTTTCACCGACGACGCGCTCACGGGCGGCCATTACTTGGAACCGACCGTGCTGGGCCATGTCGACAACGCATCCACACTGGCACAGAACGAGACATTCGGCCCCGTGGTGTCACTGATCCCGTTCGCCGATGACGACGAAGCCGTTCGTATTGCCAACGACACTCCGTACGGATTGAACGCCTTCGTGCACACACGAGATCTCACGCGCGCCCACACCGTGGCCCGCCGACTGCAGTCCGGGTCGGTGTGGATCAACCAGGGCAGCCGCATCTCCCCGCAGGGGCCCTACGGCGGCTACAAGCAGAGTGGCTCCGGGCGCACCGGAGGCCTGGAAGGCCTCCGAGAATTCCAACAGGTCAAGAACATTCGAATCGGACTCGGATAAGAGCGCGCTCGACCAGTCCGTCGCCCAAGTTGCTTCAACCGGCGTACGGACTATCCGGGCATTCCGATCTGTGCGGTGTTGCGCGGTGGCCCGTCAAGCGGTCCGAACAGCCAGTTTTTCAGGCCTTCTGAGTTGAGCAGGATGCCTTGGTTGCCGTATTGCGCGGGGTTGGATCCGACGTCTGCGGCAATGAATGGCGGGATGAATTCGGCCGGCATCTCGGGCAGGCCGAGCTCGGTGCAGTAGTCGCGCCCACCGCTCTTGGCGGCCACCTTGGGGAGGTCACGCGGGTAGCGGTAGCGTTCGACGCCCAGCGTCAGACCGGAGGAGATCAGCACACCCGAAAACTGCGGTGGCGACTTGGCGAACGGAACCAGACCGCCGATGCCGCACCACAGCGACTTCTTGTACAGGTTCAGCAGGCCGGTGGTGGGTTCGAGCTTGTGCAGCACATCGGTCAGCGCCACCCGGTTACCGCCGACGACTTCATTGCCGAGGTCGGCCAGACCGATTGACCTGATGAGGAACTGGTCGAGGTTGTCCTGCTCGTCGACGATGGAGTTGCTCAGCGTGGTGGTGTTCTCGACCGTACCCACCAGATCGGGTGAAGCATCGGCGTAGGCCTGCAGCATGGGGACCGACGCCTCGATGTCGTGGGACAGGTTCGGCAGACTCGGTTCGAGCTTGGCCAGCAGCGCGTTGAAGTCCGACAGGGTTTGGCCGAACTTCTCGCCGCGTCCACTGAACGCCTGCGAGATCGCCCCGAGGGTCTCGTTGAGTTTCGTGGGCTCGACGGCGTCGAGCACCTGCACCAGGCTCTGGAACACGGTGTTGATCTCGACGGTGACGTGGTCACCTTCGAGCACCTGCCCGTTGCGTAGTTCGCCGGAGGGATTCTCCGGCGCTTGGAGCTGAACGAACTTGGCGCCGAACACGGTTGACGACGCGATGTCGACGCCGACATTTCCGGGAATGAGGTGCAGCTGGGACGGGTCCATGTCCAGTTGCAGCTGGGCCTTGCCGTCGGGCAGATAGGCGATCGATTTGACGGTGCCGACCTGCACGCCACGCAGTTTGACCTTCGCATCGGGATTCATCACGAGCCCGGCGCGGTCGGAGATCACGGTCACGGGAACGGTTTCGGTGAACGACCCCCGAAACAGCCCGATCGACACCGCAACGGCGGCAACAAGGGCGGCGACCATACCCAGCCCAGCCACAATCCGGGCGCGATCCCCCTGCATTCTTCCTCAGGCTTTCGATTGTCAGGTCGTTCTCGAACACGGATAGTGCCGCGGCCGGCGATCCTGTGGGATGCGCCGCCGGCCGCCTGTCAGCGAGAAGCCGCTATTTGAGCATGCTTCCGGCATCGACAGTCATCGGTAGTCCGGTGACGTAACGGGATTCGTCGGAGGCCAGGAAGAGCACGGCATTGCTGATGTCGACCGGTTCGACCCAGCCGACGGGGAGGACGTGCATGAACTGTGCGGCGACCGCAAGGTCGTCTGGGCCCGGGTTCTCCAGGTCGGGACGGAAGAGCTTCATGGTGCCCTCGTTCATGAACAGTGGGGTGTTGACGTTGGTGGGGTGTACCGAATTCACGCGGATCGAGTGCTGGCCGAGTTCCACAGCGAACGTGCGCATCAGGCCGACGACACCGTGTTTGGCGGCGATGTAGTGACCGGTATGCGGGTAGGGCTTCAGCCCGCCTACCGAGCTGGTCAGGATGATTGATCCACCCTGTCCTTGCGAGATAAGGTGCGGGACAGCTGCTTTGACGGTCTTCCAGACGCCTGAGAGGTTGACGTCGATCATGTCCGTCCAGTCGGCTTCGCTGGTGTGATCCAGCGTCTGGCCGCCGTTGCCGATACCCGCATTCGCGCAGATGATGTCGAGCCGGCCGAGCTGCTCGACGCCGCTGTCGACGGCGGCCTTGATGGCGTCGTAGTCGCGGACATCGACCTCGGCGGTGACGATGCGTCGGTTCAACTGCTTGACCAGATCCGCGGTTTCGGCGAGATCGTCGACGGTTGCGGGCTCGATCTGCGGGTTGCTGCTCACCGGACCGCAGATGTCGATCGCGATGATGTCGGCACCTTCCTCGGCAAGCCGCACCGCGTGGCTACGTCCCTGGCCGCGCGCGGCCCCGGTGATGAAAGCGACTTTTCCGTCAACACGTCCAGCCATAGGGCACCTCGCTGCCGTTGAGCCCGAGGCCAACGGCGTGCGCCGAGACCTCGAGTATTTGTCATTCGATCAGGAAGGCTGGCACGGGTGGGTTCATCTGTCAACCACGGCTCAACGGGAGGTGTCAGGTGTGTCCGCTCGGAGAAGGGGAGAGCAGCCAGGGCAGCTGCTCTTCGAGGAAGCGTTGAAGTTCCTCGTGGCCGTAGGAGACCCCGACGGCACGTTCATTGGCCATACTGCGCGCGAGCTGCGTGATCAACATCGAGATGGCGACGGGTGGATACCGTCCAATGTCGACACCCTGGGCGCGAAGCATCATCGTGACCGCAGCCGACTCGATATCCCGTACCCGCTCTGCATAGTTCTTCAGTTCCGCGCCGATAGCTTTGCGATGATTCGCCAATGCCATGAATTCGGTACTCAGCACGGTGTTTCGCGTGTCGCTGTTGATCAGCCACAGCGTGCGCGCCGGATTGTCATCTCGAAGCGAGTCGCGAAGGCGCGTTAGGGATGCTTCAGATCCTGCCCGCAGCACCTCGAGGAACAGATCATCCATGGTGGGGAAGTAGTAATAGACCAGCGCCTGCTTGACGTCCGCCTTGGCTGCGACTCGCCGTGACGTCGCCGCGGCATAGCCCTCGTCGTGCATGATCTGGGTCGCCGCCTCGATGAGCCGGCGACGAGTGGCCCCGTCTGAGGTCTTCGCCCGCTGGGTAGCCGGCATCAGAGGCCTGATCCACTTGACCGGCGCCAAAGCTGCGTGGTAGGCATACTGCATCGTAGCAGGCTGATCGATCGATCAGAGCAGGCGGGCGCGCTTGGACCGAGGGGTTTCAGGCGAGGTGAATCACAGAGAGGCGTCAATGGCGAAACACCGTTCGGTACAGGTCGATCCGCGATTGTGCGAAGCCCACGCGCTGTGCATCGAGTTGGCACCAAACGTCTTCGACCTCAGTGAAGACATTGCGACGGTGGAGAAGTCGCCAGACCCCGACGACGCACGCGATGTCGACGCGGCCGTCTCGGCTTGCCCGCGGCAGGCCATCAGTTGGGTTCACTGACCCGCCCCGCTCCCAATATCAAAACTCGCATCGAAAGGCCTATAGCATGCCTGATCTTGCTGACCTCGACTACTTCGCCGACGCTGACCTTGCGCAGAACCCCTATGAGTACTGGGAATATCTGCGTGGCCAGGGACCCGTTGCACGTGAGCCGCATTACGGGGTCGTGGCTGTCACCGGCTATCAGGAGGTCCACGCGGCATTCAAAGATGTGGACTGCTTTTCTGCGGTCAATGCCATCGGTGGGCCGTTTCCCCCGCTCCCGTTTACCCCGGAGGGCGACGACATCAGTGATCTGATCGAGACCCACCGGCATCTGTTCCCGATCTTCGAGCACATGGTCGTGATGGATCCGCCGCACCACGAAAAGGCGCGGTCATTACTTGGTCGGCTGTTGACACCGCGCCGGCTCCAAGAGAACGAAGAGTACATCTGGACTCTCGCTGATCGGCAGTTCGACGAGTTCATCGGCAACGGCCAGTGCGAGTTCCTCTCCGAGTATGCGAAACCCTATGCAACGCTGGCGATTGCGGATCTTCTCGGAGTGCCCCACGAAGATCGTCCGAAGCTGCGCAGGAATCTCGGGGCCGGCAGCGCACCGGACCACCAGGTCGGCGCTCTCGATTCGACGCCGGTGGGCAGCAATCCGTTGAAGTATCTCGATGATCTGTTCAGCGAGTACATCGCCGATCGGCGCAGCAATCCGCGCGACGACGTCCTGACGGGTCTGGCCACGGCGACCTACCCCGACGGCTCGACACCCCCGCTGCTCGAGGTGGTCCGCCCGGCCACATTCCTGTTCGGCGCCGGGCAAGAAACCGTGGTCAAGTTGCTCAGCTCTGCGCTGCAGGTCCTGGGAGACCGGCCGGATCTCCAACAGCGGCTGCGCGCAGACCGGTCCTTGATCCCAGCTTTCATCGAGGAGTCGTTGCGTTTCGAAAGCCCGACCAAGGTTGACTTCCGGCTCGCCCGGAAGTCGACGACGCTTGGAGGTGTACCCATCAAGGCCGGCACCGTTCTGATGTTGTGCCTAGGTGCTGCCAATCGTGATCCGCGAAAGTTCGACAATCCCGGCGAGTTCGATCTCGACCGCAAGAACGTCCGTGAACATATCTCCTTCGGTCGCGGCATCCATACGTGCGCAGGCGCACCGCTCGCTCGCGTCGAGGGTCGCGTCACTCTGAACCGGCTCCTCGACCGTATGACGGAGTTCCATATCAGCGAGCACAAACACGGCCCCCGCGAACAACGCTCCTACGCCTACGAACCCACCTTCCTTCTCCGCGGTCTCAGTGAGTTGCACATCGAGTTCACACCAGCTCCAGAAAGAGTGATCGGCTGACGTGACACCGGATGGTGGACTTCTGATCTCGGCGCTAAGATCACGACTCGGCGAGGAGGTCTTTCCAACGCCGCGGCAACGGTTTTGGTCGCTGGGCCTTGGTTCCTGCCGTGGCTTGAGGCATGGGCGAGCGGCGCGGCTGCCGAAGCCCCAAGATTCGCCTACCGACCGTGCTCAGCTCCTCAACCAGTTCGGCTGAGCCAAGATCGCGTGGCGCGGCGGTCGCCGCCCCAGCGAGTCCGCTGAAGAACGTCGTCGCCCGGACGAATCCCGCCGTGTCAGGCTCGGTCTGCATCAGTATCGCCAATTGGCGCTCGATGAGATCAACCCATTCGGGCTCAGTTTGGACGATGCGCCGAACGCTGGAATCGAAAACGACGACCGACGCGAGGGAACGATTTTGGGCGACCACCTCGGCGTAGCCGCGAACCATGGCCTCCATTTGTGCCCGCGGCGACGCCTGGGCTTCGGCGTTTTCGACTGCGCGCTGGTTCTGCCTCAGGATCGGGTCCATCAGCGCAGCGAGAAGCTCATCGCGCGTTCGAAAATGGTAATAGATGGCCGCTTTCGTGAACCCGAGTTCGTCGGCAATCATCTGCAGGGAAGTACCGGCGCAGCCATTTCGACTGATCAGCTCCATCGCAACGTCGAGCAGTCGTTGCCGCGTGTCGACTGGGACAACGGGTTCATCGAGCCGCGCAGACGTCACGGTGTACCTCCTTCGTGTCGGCCTCAGTGTACTGGACGTGCGTCAAGTCGCTGCTTTACGCCGGAAAGTTGATGCTTGACGATCGGTAAGTAACGGCTTTACTGTCATACAGATCACACTTTACGCTCGGTAAGTCGATCTTCCCGGGCGCTCCATCAACACCTGGGAATGACATGGGCACACACAAAACACACCAGACCACCTACGGCCGTTATGTCGGACGCGTCGGCGCGCTGGCCGCCGCACTGGGAATCGGCGTTCTGGTCGGCACCTCTCCCGTGATTGCCGGCGCGGACACTGGTGACTCCAGTGCTGAATCGTCGAGCCAATCGGACACTGCGAGCGCCCAGGACTCCGCGCCCTCCGGTCGAACGAAGTCGACCACCAAAGGCGAGCCAACCGCCGGCGAAGCGGACGCAGGAGCCGAGGATGACGTCACGAGTGGGGACGACGTCGACGATACCGAGACGCAAGCCCCGGACGAAGAGTCGCCGGCTACTGATGAGCCCGACACCGACGACAGCCCTGACGCCGATACTGACGCCCCATCTGAGCCCGCTCCGACGGAAACGCCAGTGGCTGAGGAACTCCCGGTGAGCTCGACTGTCGAAGCAGAGTCGAGCGCAGCAGATGACAGAGCTGGCGCCACTACCAAGGCGTCACGTTCTCAGGCAAGCACCGTTCCGGTCGAGAGCAGTGACACCGTCAGCACGACCCCGGAACGCGAGGCGGATGAAGCGCCCGTCGGCCAAACCCACGGCAGCACGCAGAGCAACGACACCGTTCGGAGCGCGACGGTCGACACTGTTTCCGTCACCCCGGTGACTGAGGCGGCCCCTCCGGTACGTGGCTTCTTCAGTCTCCTGAATTCGGTCGTCACGAACCTGCTCAATCCGTTCCTCGAGCCGGCGCCCTCCACGGGTGAGCCGATCACACCTCTGGTGTGGGGTGTTCTCGGCTGGGTCCGGCGCAACCTGTTCAATCAGGCCCCGGTGGTGAGCGTTCCGACCACCATCTCTCAGACCGGGCAGACCGTCACGGGCAACATCGGTGTGATCGACGCCGAGGGTGACGAACTGTTCTATGTGATCAAGCAGCAGCCCAAGAGCGGCACGGTGACGATCGATCAGGCCACGGGCATTTTCACCTACACGCCGAATGACATCAATTACACCGCGATACAGGAAGATTCGTTCACGGTGTCAGTGTCGGACCGCGGCTTCAACCTGTTGGGGCTACTCACACCGCGCACCGTGAAGAACACCGTCGATGTCGACGTGCTGAATCCGCAGGTGCAACGCGTCATCTTGAACATGCCCGACAGCGTCACCAAGCCGGTCAATCCGCGCTACTCGCAGGACGGCAAGTCGATCTTCTTCTCCGGGACGCCCACAGCCGGTGGCCGCGCGGAGATCTATGAGATCGACGTCGACGATGTCGACGGATCGACGGTCCGCTGTGTCACTTGCGGCGCGGCGCCGAGTGAGACGGGCGGGTTGTTCAAACCTGTTCCGTTCACTGATGGTTCGGGACGAGTCCTGGTGCTCCAGAATGGTCTCGGTGCAACGGGCGGACCGCGCTACTCGGTGTTCGAGCCGACGGGCTATTTGGGCAACGCGGAAGCGCGCATCGTGGCGGTGATCACGCCCCCCGGAGGGGGAGCCAGCTTGCCGGGACTGCCGCCGGGCGGAGTTCTCGAAGCGCAGCGTGAGATGCGGCCGTCGCCCGACGGCAAGCACGTGCTGTTCACCCGCATCGTGTTCGGTCAGACGGGAGGTCTGCAGGCACTGCCCATCGTCGGTGAGCTGACACGCAACGGTGATCAGTACACCGTGACGGACGCGGTGGTCGTCTGGCCGACCGGTGAAGGCAAGCAGTGGACCCCGGACGGTAAGGGCGTGATCATCCTGGGCGGGGCCATCGATGCGGGCAACGTCGACGACATCATGGTCGACGTCTCGGGTAAGACGGGTGACAACCTGATCCCGGGTAGCCCGTTCCGCGCCCACCGCATCACCGGCAATCTCGACTACGACGAGGATCTCGACCTCTCGCCCAACATGTTGTGGATGGCGATCGGCAGCACGCGCGGATTCGAGGCGCTGACACCGATGACGCGGATCATCCGGCAGAACTTCCTGCCGGTCTACGTCGGTGCTGCGGTTTACGCGCAGTACGCCGACGATCAGGTCCGCAACGTGTCGAACCAGAACTGGCTGGTGGCTATCGAGGATGATCTCAAGCGGGAGAACGGTATTCCGCTGTTCATCCAGGACGATCCGAATACGCCGGATATCGATGAGGGTGACGGGTGGGCCTCGCGAAGCATGCCGAGCTGGAATGCCGACGGTACCGCGATCACGTTCTGGGAGTCCGGTAACGGCGACGAGCATGGCGTGGCCCCGACGGAATCGCGGATCGTGATCGCGAACGTGAAGTACACGACAAGCGTTGGACCGGTGGGCAATACGGCGACGGACTTCGACGCATCCGCGTTCCCGGCGCTGAGCACGTACGTGGCCAAGGCGACGCCGCTGCCGCCGACCGGAACCTACGCCGGCGCCAAGGGGGGTTCGGCGCTGGTCAGCGAGGTCGTCAATCCGACCACCTTCCAGACCACGCGCACCGTGACCTACACCAACTATGTCAACGAGGACGGCCTCATTCTCAACGGCACCGAGTCCTCGACCTATGGACCGAGTCAGAGCAGCGTCACGTACCTGGCGGACATCGATGTCACCGACGCCACCGGTGCCAGCAGAGGCAACCTGGACGCCAACGCTGTGGTGAATGCGTTCACCCAGTCGGTCACGGGCCACATCACCTCGACGCTCGACGGGGACACACAGACCATCCCGGATCCCGCGAAGGCAGAAGAGGCCAAGGCCGGCGCATAAGGAGAAGCCGAGTGATGGTTCATCGACCTCTTCGGTGAGGCCGCGAGCCACGAGAGGCGGGGTGTGCAATGGACCCCCGCCTCTCGTGGCGTCGGGAATCGCGTCACGTTCCACGCAATTGGTCGCGTAGTGCCGAAGATGACCGGCACCGAACGCGAGCGGTACCTGGCCGATTTACACGTCGGGGTGATCGCCCTCGAACGCCCCGATCGAGCGCCTCTTGCGGTGCACGTTTCTAGACCACGGCGGCGTTGAGGTTTTCCAGAAGCCAGCGCTGGGAGTAATCCAGCCATTGGCGGTAGTGGCCCATCGCGCAGTGATCGTCGTCGGGATAGAGCAGTAGCGTGGCATTCGGTGCGGCGCGGGCGAGGTCTCGGCTGTCCTGGGTGCTCATCAGGGTGTCGTGGTCTCCGTTGATCACCAGGAGCGGAATTGTGATGTCCTGGTACAGATCTCGGATAGACAAAGCCCTGAGCTTCTTTACCAGGTCGATCGGGTGAACCGCACCGACAGTCCTGGCGAGTGCGTGCAAGATGATCTGTGGTGTGCCAAGTGCGCCACCATGAAAAGACCGGTGTGTTGGCGCCCCGCAGGCGATCGCACAGTTCAATCGGCCACTGGTGGCGGCCACGCGCGCGGTCCAGTAGGCGCCGAAGCTGACCCCCACCATCGCAATCCGGTTTGCGTCGAGCCGTTCGTCGGAGGCGAGGTAGTCGATTACCTGGTGGTAGACCGCTTGGGACTCCGGGCGCATCGAATCTGTGTAGGCGTAGCTGCCGGGCATCTCCATGACGAACATCGCCATACCCGAATCGCGGTAGCGAAGTTGCGGGATCGCCAACTCCTGGACGGTGCCCTCCAGGCCGTTGGTTGTCAGCACCACCGGGTGGGGACCCGGTCCGGGCGGTACGACGAGGTAGCCGCGGACGGCGTCACCGCCTGCGAGCGGGATGTCGACGTGTGCGACGCTGAGTCCCAGCGCAGGTACCACCACCTCGACCAACCGATCGAAGAGGTGCCGGGAACGCCAATAAGCCTGCAACCGCTGAGGGTCGTGGCCAGGGAAGGCGCTGACCTGATAGTACGTGATCGCCTTCACCCATGCGTCAATTACGCTGAAGGCCAATGTGACTGGTTCGCGATCTTCGGTGGGCACGTACTCGTCGACGATCGCGGCGAGCGCACACGGGTCTGGTTGTGGCCCGTGATCAGCGAACAGCGCCGCAGCGGAGGCCATCCACGGGGTCAGCCCATCGAGGGGCACCGGTGGGGTGCTCGGGTCGGTGAGGTCGGCCACGTCCGCGGAGTTGGGACCGGCCAGAGCGCGCAACAGATCGGTGGCGCGATTGGCCTGGGCTTCCGCGGTGCGGTTCCAATAGCTGCACCAGCGGTCGTCGCGGAAGGACCGTGCAGCGCGGATCTGCTCGGCGAACAGGGCGCGGTCGAGACCGCCCATGTTGGCGTAGCGCAGCACGAACAGGGCAGGCAGAAATGGCGTAGCCCCGGTCCAGCGGGCAGCCAGGTCCGTGCTGCGGGTGAGTGCGCACATCGTTACGGCGAGCTTCTGCAGGAAGGAGGCCTTTGCCACGCAAATCTCCTCACGACGCGGAACAACTGTTAGGACCGTAGCAGTATCCTGCGATACCCGGCTCCGCGCAGTCGTCGACGCGTTCGCAGCGCCGATGCGTCGGCGGGCTGGAGATCCGTTGTGGAACACTTCTTTTCGCCTCACCACTCGACTCCGGACACCCCATCAGGCGCTTGGTTGCCGAGGCCTGCCGCGTTCCGGCCACGAGCGCGGCGGCCATCTACCGGGCTTTGGACCGCTCGGTAGAATTCTGCTCGAACTGTTCAGTACGGGACGGCACCGGTCTGTTCGCCGGTCGACGACTGACCGTTTTCACGAACAGGAAGGGCGCCAAGCGAGTCTGGCCGACAATGCCAAGTGGCTGATGGAGACCTGACTGCGCGAGGAGGGGCGGATTTCGACATCGACGATGCTCTCGCATACGTCGCCTCGTTCGGCCGGTCGCTCCTTGAGCCAGGGCCTGGCAAAAACGCGACGCCATGCATGAAAGCGAACGCGTGGAAAGCGGGGTCCCGCGAACAAGTGCAGAACAAGTCACCTTTGCGAAAGGACTTCCATGCGTATGCCCCGTGCCGTGGCGATCTTCAATCGGCGTTTCACCAATCCCGCGGCTCGGCCGATTGCGCCCTGGCTCCCGTATCTGGGAACGCTCGAACACATCGGACGCAGATCCGGTAAAAAGTACCGAACACCCCTCCTCGTCTTCAAAACCGAAGACGGATTCGTCGTCCTTATTGGCTACGGGCCTGAGTCGGACTGGCTGAAGAACGTATTTGCCGGCGGCCCAACGGCACTGCGTAAGCGGGGCTCGGTCGTCGCACTGGGGAGTCCGCGGCTCACGGATAAGGCTGATGCAGCTCCACTCATCTCGCCCGCATCCCGGTTGTTCTATCGCCTGTTTCCCTACGACGAAGCCGCATTGGTGCTGACGAAGATCGACGGTAGCGGATTATTACGAGACTCTTGAATTCCGGAACTTAGGCGTCCAGTATTGCCATATGGCGGTGAGTAGCGACGGGACCTCAGTGGCAACAGGCCGCGACGTTCGTCGTGGGAGGCCGCGCGATGAGCGTCTCGATGACGTCATCGTGAGTGCAGCCATCGCCGAGGTGGGCGCAAAAGGGTGGACTGGGGCCACAATCGAGGGGATTGCCGCCCGCGCCGGTGTAGGTCGGGCGACGATCTACCGGCGCTGGTCGAGCAAAACCGAACTGTTTCACTACGCCGCGTCGTCCATCACCCAACCGGTCGAAGTGCCGGAGACCGGCTCGCTGTCCGAGGACCTCTTCGCGGCTGTACTCCCGATCGCCGACATGTTGGCGCGGCCGGACCTGGACGCGCTACTGCCTGCGTTGCTCGTCGAGGCCGCCACGGATGGGTCGATTCGCGACACCTTGCGAACATTCGCCACCAGGTCCCGTCAGCAGGCCGTGGCCGCCGTGGAGCGTGCCCGTCAAGCCGGTGAGATTGCGAGTTCGACCGACGCTGACGCGCTTGTCCAGATGGTGGCGGGTGGGCTCTTGTATCGGCGTCTGCTCCTCGGTGAAGCAGTCGATGCTTCCGCTGTGCGAACCCTCATCGGCCAAGCCACTCAAAGCTGCTCACCGAGTTCCAAGGAGGGATTTTGACTCGAGCTGTCGAGGTGGATCTGACGGATCCGCGACTGTATCGCAATGGATTTCCGCACGAAGTGTTCACGGAGCTGCGCCGCCGCGGACCGGTACACCGGCACCCCGTTGTCGAAGGACGCCCGGGTGTTCCGTCGACGGAATTCTGGTCGATCGTCACCCATCCCGAGATTCAGCAAGCCAACCGCGACTGGAAGACGTTCGCTGCCACCGATGGGCCGATGGTCGGAAAAGACCCGTTGATCTCCCAGGGCAGAACCATCCTCACGCTGGACCCGCCCGAGCACAATACGATGCGCCGCATCATCACCTCAGAGTTCACGCCGCGCATGATCGGCAGACTCGAACAACGCATCGCGTCCAGAACCGAGCGGATTCTTGCTGCGGCCCAAGGGAATACCGTCGACTTTGTGGCGGACATCGCCTATCAGGTGCCCATGCATCTGATCGCCGATATCGTCGGCATCCCCGAGGACGATCGGGCGTGGGTGTTCGAGCGCACCGACCGCTTGCTGAAGACTGCTGATCCGTATTCGGGCCACTCGGACGAGGAGCGGCTCGGGCTGCAGGTCGAACTGTTCGAGTACGCGCAACGCATCTCCGCAGCCAAGCGGGCGAATCCGACCGACGACGTATGGACGAAACTGGCACACCA
Source organism: Mycobacterium sp. 236(2023) (assembly GCF_029623955.1). Lineage (GTDB taxonomy): Bacteria > Actinomycetota > Actinomycetes > Mycobacteriales > Mycobacteriaceae > Mycobacterium. The sequence goes on from NZ_JARSBP010000002.1 coordinate 999,285, forward strand.
GCTCGACGGCTTCGAGCTCGACATGTTCTTTCTCATCCTTGCCGTCGCCGGAAGTGAAACCACCCGAAATGCGTTGACACAGGGGCTTATCGCGCTGCTCGACAGACCTGACCAGTTCGACGAGATCGCTTCGGACCGAAGCCTTTCGCTCTCGGCCGCCGATGAGGTGCTTCGCTGGTCGAGTCCGGTGCTCCTCTTCGGCCGAACCGCCACCGAAGACGTGACTGTCGGTGATCAGGTCGTGGCGGCAGGGGAACGCGTGGTGTTCTGGTATCCGTCGGGGAACAGAGACGAGACCGTGTTCGACGACCCGTTTCGTTTCGACATCCACCGATCACCCAACCCGCACCTGTCATTCGGCGGGGGAGGAGCACATTACTGCCTCGGCGCGAACCTGGCCCGCAAGGAGATCCAAGTGGTCTTCGACGCGATCGCAAACGGCTATCGGATTGAGCTCATGGGGCCGCCCGTGTGGGCCGGTGCCGGTCCGGTCCACAACGTCGGGATCGGCATCGATTCCCTCCCCGTGCGGGTCACGCGGCGTCGCTGAGCAGGCCAGAACCCGGAGAATTCTAAAGACCTCGATGATGGATACACCACAGGTCGATCCGGCGCTGACAGTTTCGGACAGTGGCCGGATCGAGTCCCCAAATCTTTCACCGCGTCGTCAGCGCTGGGTGCTGTTCGTGGCGAGCGCGGGGGTAGTGCTGGTGCTGGCTTCCATGGTTGCACTCAACGCTGCGTTGCCAGACATTGCGGTCGAGACATCGGCGACTCAGACCCAGCTCACGTGGATCGTCGATGGTTATACCGTGGCGCTGGCCTGCCTGCTGCTGCCCGCGGGCGCCCTCGGCGACCGCTACGGCCGTCGCGGCGCCCTACTGGTCGGCCTGGCGATCTTCACGCTTGCCTCTGCGGCACCGGTCATCTGGCACGATCCCTGGCAGGTGATCGCGTCGCGCGCCGTCGCCGGCATCGGTGCGGCGCTCATCATGCCGGCGACGTTGTCGCTGATCACATCAGCATTTCCGCGGGCAGAGCGAAACAAGGCGGTCGGCGTGTGGGCCGGAGTAGCCGGGTGTGGGGCCATCCTGGGCATGCTCGGTGCGGGACTGCTTCTCATGTTCTTCGAATGGCCGTCACTGTTCTACGGGTTGGCCGGCTGCGGTCTGTTGTTGGGCATTCTCACCTGCTCCATCGGGTCGTCGCGTGACGACAGCGCCACACCCGTCGACTGGGCGGGTGCCGTACTCATCGGCACCGCTATCGCCGTCTTCGTGCTCGGTGTCATCGAAGTGCCGACCCGAGGCTGGGACGACGTCCTCGTTCTCTGTTTACTTGCAGGCGGCGTCGTGCTGGCAAGCTTGTTCGCCTGGGTGCAACTGCGGACGCGCCACCCACTGCTCGACGTCCGCCTCTTCGCCTCACCGGCCTTCGGCACCGGCGCAACAGGATTGACCTTTCTCTTCTTCGCGCTCTTCGGCTTCTTCTATGTCGTCATGCAGCTACTACAGCTGGTGATGGGCTACACGGCCCTCCAGACCGCATTTGCCTTATCCCCGCTCGCAGTGCCAATGCTTGTTCTGGGCGCGACCATGCATCTCGCCTTGCCGAAGGTTGGATTGCGGGCCGCCACGAGCATCGGCCTGTTGCTCAACGCCATCGGCTTCTGGCTGATGAGAGCGGTCGATGAGAACTCGACCTACCTCGATCTGGCAGGCCCGATGCTGATCAATGCGGCCGGAATCGGGCTGTGCATGGCTCCGATGACCAGTGCGATCATGAACGCAGCTCCGGACGAGAAGCAGGGTGTGGCTTCCGCGGTCAACGACGCGACGAGGGAAGTCGGTGCCGCGCTTGGCATTGCGGTCGCGGGTTCGGTGCTCGCGGCCGGGTATCGCGACGCGTTGATGCCGCACCTAAGCTCTGCCCCGGCCGAGCTGCGTGATGCTGCTGCCAATTCGTTGGGTTCGGCTCTCGCGGCTGGTCAGCAGATGGGCCCAGCGGGTGCTCAACTCATCCAGCAAGCCGAGTCGGCCTTCGGGCACGCGATGGAACAGGCTCTTACCGTTCTCAGCATCACCCTTGCCGCCGGTGCCATGCTCATGGCTTTATGGGCTCCCGGCCGTGACGGGCGGCAATGGACGTTCTTGCGCAGACGGCACGAAACGAGCGAGCCGATGGTTACAGCGGGGAGGTTCGGCGAGCACGCCGGAGAAGGCGATCAGCGAGACGCCAAGCGGGCCCGGCGATCTGGCCGGCATCGCAAGCGATGACGACAATGACCCGCCCGCGTCAGTTTGTCGGATCCGTCCGCCCGGCCCAGACGAGATAGCTCATGGGCGCCACGATGGCCGAAACGAGGTATTGCGCGTTCTGCGGCGAAGCCCGCCCGCGGGCGCAGGTCGTCGCCGGTCTTGGCGTCTATATCTGCGAGGTCTGCATCGCAGAATGTGTCTCGATCCTGGAGGGTCGCCTTGGGGTGGAGGGCTTTCGTCGTCGTCATCGCGAGGCGTGTTGTGACGAAGAGTTGCTCAGTCAGATTCCGCGGGTTGCGGCGACCAAAGCCAGCGTCGAGGAAGACTTGCGGGCGCGGGTCCGGGAGCTCCGGCAGCGAAAAGTCACGTGGTCTCGGATCGCGGCTGAGTTGGGCGTGACCCGCCAGTCAGCCTGGGAACGATTCACCGTGGACTGAATAAACAGACAGGGTGCGCGACCTGCCAGGCCTGGACGGCGTCGAGGCCTGGGCGGTGTACGCGCAGCCCGGGCACATCGTGGCTGCCGCACTCAACGGATGGCTCGATCCGCGACCCGATCTGGTGCTGTCGGGAATCAACCACGGCGGCAATGTGGGTCGGGCCGTGCTGCACTCGGGGACTGTCGGCGCGGCGCTGACTGCGAAGATCAACGACACCAGGGGACTGGCGGTGTCGCTCGATCTGGCGTTGCACCCGACCGGTGAGCGGCATTGGGACAGCGCGGTCCAGCTGGTGGGGCCGGTGTTGGAGTTGCTACTCCACGCTCCAGAGGGAACGGCCTTGTCCCTCAACGTTCCCGATCGTCCGGCAGCCGAACTCCGCCCTCTGCGCCATGCCAGTTTAGCTCGTGGAGGAGAGGTCCAGATGCGCGTCGACGAAGTCCGCGACGGTGATCTTCACCTGACCGAAGTCGAGGTGTCCGACGAGCCAGAGGAAGGCACCGACAGCGCATTGCTGGTCGCCGGTCATCCGACGTTGACGGCACTGCAGTCCGTTGCGGCGGACGACGGCGACCTTGTTCAGAGGTGGCTGGCGTCGAGATCTCAAGAATTGCCGGGGAACTAGGGGCATCGCGGTGCAAGTCGAACATCGTTGCCGCCTTGGCGTTTTGCCTCGTACATCGCTGCGTCGGCATCAGCGATGAGGGCGGCCACCATCGATCTGGGGTCACGGTCGCGAAGTTCGTCCACCGCCGACGCCGACAGGCCGATGCTCGCGGTGATGCCCACGGGGAGGTCGACCACGGCGGCACAGATGCGACGGGCCATCGCCACCGTGTCCGAACGAGTGACGGCCGCGATGAGGAATTCCTCGCCGCCCGACCGGCAGATGACAGCGGGCAGCGGAGCCTGGCGCCGCAACAGTTGAGCCACGGCGAGGATGGCCTGATCGCCCGCGGCGTGCCCGTAGGTGTCGTTGATCCGCTTGAAGTTGTCGATGTCGATCATGAAGACGGCCAACCTCAGTTGGTCCGTCGGATTGCCGTCCACTTGTGATGATTCGTGCAGGATGCGCTCTACCTCATCGACGAAGCCACGGCGGTTGAACAACCCGGTGAGCTCGTCTTCGTCGGCGCGCATCGCGTAGATCCTCAGGGCACGCGAGAGCGCGGCCGCGGTGACAGGCACGGCGACGTTGGGAAACATCATCAGCCAGAAGGTCGTGGTCGCGGTGGTCGGGTCAGTCTCGTTGGAGAGCCGAAACGCTGTGTATGCCGCAACCGCCCCGGCCGCGAATCCTCCGACGGTGGCGGCGCGCGGGCCATGGAAGAGCGCGAGATAACCGCTTGCAACTGCGAGAACTCCGCCGGCCAACGCGGCTGTCGTCGAAAAGGGTTGTGCGACGCTCCACCACGCGATGAAGGCGATTCCACTCAGTGCCAGAGCTTCGGACTGCACCCGGGTCGGCCACCGCGTCAACCAGAACACTGTGGTGCCAACGGCGAATAGCAGCCCCAACACGCTCAGGGATATTCCGAGCAGCGTGTACGAGCCGGACGTCAGCAGGATCGTCAACGGTACGAGTGCCGAGATCGACGCGATCATTGCCATGATGAGCTGTGTTTGGCGCACCAGTCGGCGACGGCGCAGAAGCGCCGAGACACTATCGAAGGCATCAGCACCACGGAGCAGCGTGAGCACCCGTCCTACCTGGGAAATTGCCGCCCCCGCCCATCGTCTCAACGCTCCCCAGCAAACCATAGTAGGTTACGTTCGGCCCGCGCAGTGGCAATCCGGTGAGAAACGGATGTGCACGATCGGTGATTCGCTCAGCCGTCGCACAGGGCGCTAGTGTTCGCGCGAGAAGGTGGCGGAATTCGCAACCGAAGTCTCGCTGAAAACCGCTGAATCCTGCTCAGCCGCAACGGCTGAGGTGCGATAGCGACGGATCGCAAAAGCATCGAGAAGCGCACACGCGCAATGCAATGGCAGCGTGGCAGTCCGCTGATCGCGGGCGCAGCTGGCCTCGGGCGTTCACGGTCACGGCGATGCCGGCCGCGGCAAACAGCGCGCGTCGGTTCAGCGCCGAGAGCGTGTTCGTGCAATCGCCCACTCAGTAAACTCTGCATCGTGACCGCCGAGCCCCGTGCCGAGCTGCTGCGCGATAAGGATCGCACTCGCGCCGAATTACTGTCCGTGGCAACGGAAGTGTTCGCTGAGTCGGGGTTCTCGGGCGCACGGGTTGACGTGATCGCCGAGCGTACCCGCACCACCAAGCGGATGATCTACTACTACTTCGGCGGCAAAGAGGGCCTGTACATGGCCGTGCTGGAGAACGCCTACCGCGGGATCCGCGAGGCGGAGCAGCGGCTGCAGGTCGAACATGTCGACCCGGTTGATGCCATGCGTCGCCTGGCCGAGCTCACCTTCGACCACCATCTCGACCACCAGGCCTTCATCCGACTCGTGGCGATCGAGAACATCCACCGGGGTGAGTACATCGGTCGTCTGGAGTCGTTGCGCAGCATGTCCAGGCCGGCGACGTCGCTGCTCGACGAGATTCTGGCGCGGGGGCGTGAGCAGGGAGTCTTCCGCGCAGACGTCGAGGCGCTCGACGTCCACCTCGTGATCAGCTCGTACTGCGTGTTCCAGGTCGCGAACCGCTACACCTTCGGTTTCCTGTTCGATGTGGATTTCACCGAGGCCGATGTGCACGCTCGTCTGCGTCGCATGATCGGTGACGTCGTGGTCGGCTGGCTCACCACGCGCTGATCACGGCGCGCCTCACATTTTCTTCTTGACGAGACGTAGGCCACAGTGCTGTACTCAATAGTGAACGTACTAGTTAGTACATTAAGCAGGACGGTGTACCGTGGAACGCAGCCCATTCTTGGTCGGTCTCGTCGGACAGGGCGTTGGCCCGTCGCTGACGCCGGCTCTCCACATGGCCGAGGGTCGAGCCCACGGCCTCGACTACGTCTACCGCACCATCGACCTGAACGCCGTCGGCCTCGCGCCTGAGCGGATCGGCGACATCCTGACCTGGGCGCGTGCGCTCGGCTTCGACGCACTCAACATCACGCACCCGTGCAAGCAGCTGGTCATCCCGCACCTCGACGCACTCGACGATGAAGCGGCAGCCCTGGGTGCGGTCAACACAGTGATCTTCGAGGCGGATCGCACCGTCGGATACAACACGGACGCCCCCGGCTTCGCCCTCGGCTTCCGAGAGGGATTGCCCGACGCTGCAACACGATCCGTGACGCTGATGGGCGCCGGTGGGGCCGGTGCCGCCGTCGGCCATGCCCTGCTCGATCTCGGCGCCGAGCACCTGACAATCGTCGACCTCGATGTCGACCGCGCTGCCGGCCTGGCCGGCGAACTCGGTGCCCGGCACCGTCGAGCGCGAGTCGAAGCGTCAGCGTTCGACAAGGTGTCAATTCTGTTGCCGCACAGCGACGGTGTCGTGCACTGCACGCCGACCGGGATGGCCGATCACCCGGGCCTGCCGTTCGACAAAGAGCTCCTGCATCCCGGTCTCTGGGTCGCCGACATCGTCTATCGGCCACTGAACACCGCGCTGCTCATCGCAGCGCGCGAGGCCGGCTGCCGCACGGTCGACGGCGGCCACATGGCAGTACACCAGGCGACCACTGCCTTCGAGCTGATCACCGGCATCACCCCCGACAGTGATCGCATGTCGCGGCACTTCCGCGAACTCGCGTCATGAGAACCGACGCTCCAACCGCACAGCAGTAAACCGAGGAGGAAATCGTGAGTGTCCTGGACAACAACCCGCCCGACCGGGCGCCAACGGCCGCACCCGATCGAACGCCGAAGAAAGCAGCACTTGCCAGCTTCATGGGCAGCGCGGTCGAGTACTACGACTTCTTCGTCTTCGGTTTCGTTGCCGCGCTGGTATTTCCGAAGGTGTTCTTTCCTGAAGGGGACGAGACGGTAGCGCTGGCGCAGTCTTTCGCCACGCTTGGCGTCGCCTATATCGCCCGACCGATCGGCGCCTTCGTCATCGGCCACTTCGGCGATCGGATCGGCCGGCGGAACGTTCTGATGTTCACCCTGCTGCTCATGGGTGCGTCGACCTTCGCGATCGGCTGCCTGCCCACCTACGAGACAGTGGGTGTCCTCGCGCCGATCCTCCTGGTGACCTGCCGCTTGCTGCAGGGCTTTTCCGCGGCTGGTGAGCAAGCCGGTGCGAGCTCGCTCACCTTGGAACATTCACCCGATCGGCAGCGAGCATTCTTCACCTCCTGGACACTGACCGGAACCCAGGGCGGGCTCATCCTGGCCTCACTCGTGGTCATCCCGATCGTGGCATTGCCCGACGAAGATCTCTACAGCTGGGGATGGCGAGTTCCGTTCTGGCTCAGCGCCGTCGTCGTCGTGGTCGCCTACTTCATCCGGCGCCGTCTACACGAGACGCCGGAATTCGAGGAAGCCAAATCCGCCGGCACCATCGCCCGGATGCCGCTGGCGCCGCTGCTGCGCAACCACTGGCGCGACGTCCTGAGGGTGATCTTCTGCGCGATGATCGCCGCGGTGTCCACAGTGTTCGCCAATCTGGCCATCGCGTACGGCAAGGAGATGGGGCTCGACTCGGACGAGACGCTGTGGCTCGTCGTTGTGGCCAACCTGGTGGCCCTGGGAACGCAGCCGTTGTTCGGAAAGCTCGCTGACCGCTTCGGCCGCAAGCCGGTGTTCATCTACGGCGCGTTGTCGTCCGCGGTGCTGATGCCCTTCTACCTCCTGTCGATGAGCGGCGACAACACCTTCGTGATGTTCGCGCTGGCGGCCGCCACCTTCTCGTTCGGCTACGCTGCCGCCAACGCAGTCTGGCCGTCGTTCTACGGGGAGATGTTCTCCACTCAAGTCCGATTCTCCGGCTTGGCCATCGGCACCCAATTGGGTTTCCTGGTCGCCGGTTTCGCCCCCGCGATCGTGACCGCTCTCGGCGGCGTGCAGGAAGGCGGCTGGGTGGTGATCAGCGTCTTCACAGCGGCTGTCTGCCTCATCGCAACAGGCGCCGCGCTGACGGCGAAGGAGACCAAGGACGTGCCGACCGCGCAGCTGGGTGTCAGGACTTCCGGTGACGCCCGCGCACTCGTCGACCACTGAGGGAGTGGCGCACATGCAATCCATCACCACGATGGCGGGCACCGATCCCGACAGTGCTGAGGCAACCCAGCAGTCGATCAGCGAGGAGATCGCGGCGATCGAATCCGGTTATCTACGAGCGGGATCCGAGGAGACGCAGCCCCGGCTGGCGTATGCGCCCTACCGCAGCAGCCTGCTACGGCACCCGACCAAGGATCTCCACCACGCCGATCCGGAAGGCGTCGAGTTGTGGACGCCGTGTTTCTCCGAGCGTGACGTCAATCCCCTCGAGGCCGACCTGACCATCCAGCACGCCGGTGAGCCCATCGGCGAGCGGATGGTGGTGACCGGGCGGGTTGTCGACGGCGACGGCAGACCGGTGCGACGCCAACTCGTCGAGATCTGGCAGGCCAACGCCGGCGGACGCTACATCCACAAACGCGACCAGCACCCGGCGGCGATCGATCCGAACTTCTCCGGTGTCGGCCGGTGCCTGACCGACGACGACGGTCGCTACCGCTTCACCACCATCAAGCCGGGCCCGTACCCGTGGAAGAACCATCGCAACGCCTGGCGCCCTGCACATATCCATTTCTCGTTGTTCGGAACGGAATTCACGCAGCGGATGGTGACGCAGATGTACTTTCCGGGAGACCCCTTGTTCGGCCTCGATCCGATCTACCAGGCCATCACCGACCAGAAGGCTCGCGATCGGCTCGTGGCCAGTTACGACCACGACGTCACCACCCACGAGTGGGCCACCGGATATCGGTGGGACATCGTGCTGACCGGTGCGTCGCGCACACCCGTCGAAGACGCCGAAGGTGGCCACCGATGAGCGCGCTGCTGACCGCCACACCTGGTCAGACCGTAGGCCCCTTCTTCGGGTACGCATTGCCCTTTGACCGATGCAGCGAGCTGGTACCGCCCGGATCGCCTGGGGCCGTGCAGTTCTCAGGGGTAGTCTCCGACGGGCAGGGGCGCCCGGTCTGTGACGCCCTGCTCGAGATCTGGCAGGCGCACGCCGACGGTACGACGTGCGACGCAGCGGGCTCCCTGCACCGCGACGGCTACACCTTCACCGGGTGGGGGCGAGCCAGCACCGGCGACGACGGCCGGTACAGCTTCTCCACCGTCATCCCCGGCGCGACGCGACCCGGCGCCGCGCCGTTCATCATGGTCACCGTCTTCGCGCGAGGGCTGCTGAACCGTCTGTTCACCCGCGCCTACGTCCCGGGGGAGTGCCTCGCCGACGATCCTCTGCTGGCATCGCTGCCCCCCGAGCGGCGTGAGACTCTCGTCGCCACCCGGGTGGGCAGCGGACTGCAGTTCGACATCCACTTGCAGGACGCCCCAGGAAAGCCCGAGACCGTCTTCCTGCGCTACCCGGGGCATCACCGATGACCGATCTGTTCTGGCCGGGCGATCACCTCGCCGGTGATCTCATGAGCGACAGCGCCTTGCTGTCGGCGATGGTGGCCGTCGAACAAGCCTGGCTCGACGTTCTCGTGAGTGCCGCGATTGCACCCGGCGAGGCGCGGATCGACCTGGCCGCCATCGTCACCGAGGCCGACATCGACACGATCGCGCGCCGCGCCGACGTCGACGGAAATCCGGTCAGTGCCACGGTCGCGATGCTCAGGGACCGGTCGGGCGCGGAGCCGCGACGATGGCTGCATCGAGGTCTGACGAGTCAGGACGTGCTCGACACCGCGCTCGTCCTCTGCGCGCGCGACGCGCTGACCAGAGTTCTGGACGAGTGCGTGACGCAGGTGACCGCGCTGGCGATGCTCGCCGACACACACCGGTGCACAAAGGCTCTCGCGCGCACCCTGACCCAGGCGGCGTTGCCGAGCACCCTCGGCGCCAAGTTCGCACGCTGGCTTACCGGCCTGCTGGATGCCGCCGAGCCGTTGGCGGATGTGACGACCTCGCTGCCCGCGCAGTTCGGCGGTGCGGTCGGGACTCTCGCTGCGGCCACCGAGCTCGCAGGATCTGCCGACCGCGCCATCGCCCTCGGCGACGCGTTCGCCGAGAAGTTGCGACTCGTCCCGGCACTGCCATGGCACACCACCAGGGTGACGATCACCGGCATGGGCGACGCCTTCGTCCGATGCTCGGACGCGTGGGGGCACATCGCCGCCGACGTTGCGACGGGCGCCCGCACCGAGGTCGGTGAGTTCTCCGAAGGAAGCAGCGGAGGCTCATCGACCATGCCGCACAAGAACAATCCAGTGCGATCGGTGCTGATCCGCAGAGCCGCGCTGGTGGCAGCACCGCTGTCATCGACCTTGCACACCGCCTCGGGTCTGAGTGTCGACGAGCGTTCCGACGGTGCGTGGCACGCGGAGTGGGCAACCCTGCGGACACTGGCGCGACACACGGTCGTCGCCGCCATCCATACGTCCGAGCTCGTCTCAGGACTCCGCGTCGACGAGGCACGCACCTCCGCCAACCTCGCCGCTGCCCAAGGGCTGGACGCCGAGCAGCACGCCATGGCCGAATTGACAGGCCGCACAGCCCTGCCCGACTACCTCGGTGCCACCGACCGTGTCGTCGAATCGACACTCACCCGCGCCCGCCGCTTCGTCAAGGAGGCATCATGACCACGCCGGTGCTGGCCACCGTCGACTTCGGGGGGCCGGAGAGCGGGCCGGTGCTCATCCTGGGCCCATCGCTGGGAACCTCGTCGGCGACCCTGTGGGCTGCCGTCGCGCAGCGGCTGACCGCATATGCCCGTGTCGTCGGGTGGGACCTCCCCGGGCACGGGCGCAGCGGTTCGGCAGAACCGTTCGCTATCGACGAGCTTGCCGCAGCGGTGCTGACCATCGCGGACCGCATGGGCGCCGAAACATTCGACTACGCAGGAGATTCCGTCGGAGGATGCGTCGGCCTGCAGCTGGCGCTCGATGCCCCGCACCGGATCGAAGCCGCAACGCTTCTGTGCACGGGGGCGAAGATCGGTACTCCCGGGAGCTGGCACGAACGCGCTGCCGTGGTGCGCGCCGAGGGGATCGACCCGATGCTCGCCGCCGCACCCCAACGGTGGTTCGCCGGGCGGCCCCCTGCCGTCAGCGCGGCCCTGCTGGACAGCCTGCGGCACACCGATCCGGAATCCTACGCACAGACGTGTGAAGCGCTCGCCACGTTCGACGTCTCCGCACGGTTGGCTGAGATCGTGACACCCGTGCTGGCCATCGCCGGCGCCGACGACGCGGCCACACCACCGGAGTCGTTGCAGCGCATAGCGTCCGGAGTGAAGGACGGCGACCTGGTCGTGCTGGACCAAGTTGGTCATCTCGCACCGGCCGAAGCGCCGGATCGCGTCGCGGCGCTGATCGCCGAACACCACGGATTTTCGCCGCAGCGCAATCTGCAGACGGTGGACGAGGTCTACAAGGCTGGGATGGCAGTACGCCGCGAAGTACTCGGTGACGCACACGTCGACCGCGCGGTGGCTGCCACCACCGAGCTGACCGCGGATTTCCAGCGCATGATCACCGAGTACGCGTGGGGTGGCATCTGGACCCGCCCCGGTCTGGATCGTCGCAGTCGGTCGATGATCACGCTCACTGCGCTGATCGCGCGCGGGCACCACGAGGAGTTCGCCATGCACGTGCGTGCCGCCCGCCGGAACGGACTGACGAACGAAGAGATCAAGGAGCTGATCATGCAGGCCGCCATCTACTGCGGCGTCCCTGATGCGAACGCCGCGTTCCGCATCACGTCGACCGTGCTGTCCGAACTCGGCAGCGCCGGCGAGGATCCATCATGACGCTCATCACCGGCAATCCGGCCGAGGCGGTCGAGGGAATCGCCGACGGTGCAACCATTCTCGTCGGTGGCTTCGGCATGGCGGGGATGCCGACCACGCTGATCGACGCGCTGATCGAGCAGGGCGCCACCGACCTGACGATCGTCAGCAACAACGCCGGCAACGGTGACACCGGCCTGGCGGCATTGCTGGCCGCAGGCCGGGTCCGCCGGATCATCTGTTCGTTCCCGCGTCAAAGCGACTCGCACGTCTTCGACCGGCTCTACCGCGCAGGCGAGATCGACCTCGAAGTGGTCCCGCAGGGGAATCTCGCCGAACGCATGCGGGCCGCAGGTGCGGGTATAGGCGCCTTCTTCTGCCCGACCGGCTTCGGGACCTCGCTCGCCGCTGACCGAGAGACCCGCACGATAGACGGACGGAATTACGTCCTCGAGTATCCGATCCGGGGCGACGTCGCCCTGATCGGCGCTCACGTCAGCGACCGGCTGGGCAACCTGGTGTACCGCAAGACGGCCCGAAACTTCGGCCCCGTCATGGCGACTGCGGCGGCACTGACCATCGTCGAGGTGTCCTCGGTGGTCGAGACGGGCGGCATCGACCCCGAAATCGTTGTCACGCCGTCGATTTACGTCGACAGGGTAGTCGATCTCAGCGCCACCAAAGCGACGATGCCGGAGGCCTCATGACCATCGCACTGACCACCACCCGCACCGTCGAGAACCTGGACCGGGGGCCGCTGCGCCGCGACGAGATGGCCAGGGCGGTCGCTGCCGACATCCCTGCCGGATCGTTCGTGAATCTCGGAATCGGGCAACCCACGAAGGTGTCGGACTACCTTGCCCCCGACAGCGGCATCATCCTGCATACCGAGAACGGCATGCTGGGGATGGGTCCGGAAGCCGTCGGGGACGAGATCGACCCCGACCTGACCAATGCCGGGAAGATCCCGGTCACCGAATTGCCCGGTGCGGCATACTTTCATCACGCCGATTCCTTCGCGATGATGCGCGGCGGCCATCTCGACGTGTGCGTCCTGGGGGCCTTCCAGGTCTCCGAACGTGGCGATCTCGCCAACTGGCACACCGGAGCGGAGGGCGCCATACCCGCTGTTGGGGGCGCGATGGACCTCGCCATCGGTGCCAAAGACGTCTTCGTGATGATGTCGCTGTTCACCAAGGACGGCGCCCCAAAACTTGTGCCGCAGTGTACGTACCCGCTCACGGGTTTGGCGTGTGTCAGTCGGGTCTACACCGAGCTGGGCACCTTTGCCGTCGGGCCGGAAGGTGTCCGCGTCATCGCCACCTACGGGATCTCAGTGGATGACCTGCAGGGGCGTATCGACTCGCCACTGCAGCGGATGGAGGAGGCGGGCAATGACCCACGCTGACACTCATCACTCGAAAACGATTGCCACGGTATGTCTCTCGGGGATTCTCGATGACAAGGTGACCGCCGCCGCCCACGCAGGATTTGAGGGGATCGAACTCTTCGAACCCGATCTCATCACTTCAACGTCGAGTCCGAAGGCCCTGCGACGACGATGCGAGGAACTCGGGCTGCGCATCGTGCTCTACCAACCCTTCAGAGACCTCGACAGCACAGACCCGGAACAGGTCGAGCGCAACCTCCGTCGGCTGCAACACAAATTCGACGTCATGGAGCAACTCGGCACCGACACGATCCTGGTGTGCTCCAACGCTTCTGCAGACGCCGTGCAAGACATGGACGAATTGGCCCGGCAATTACACGTTGCCGGCGAGCTGGCACGTAACCGCGGGATGTGCATCGCGTACGAGGCGCTCGCGTGGGGCAGCGCGGTCAACCTCTGGGAGCAGTCCTGGGACGCGGTCCGGCGCGCCGACCACCCCGCCGTCGGCCTCTGCCTCGACAGTTTTCACATCTTGTCCAAATCCCCGACGGTGCCCGATTTCACCGACGTGCCCGGCGAGAAGATCTTCTTCCTCCAACTCGCCGATGCACCCCATAAGGACATGGACGTGCTGCAGTGGAGTCGGCACTACCGGCTGTTTCCCGGTGAAGGCGCGTTCGATCTCGTCGGTTTCACCCGGGCCGCTCTCGACGCCGGCTACGCAGGACCACTCTCCCTGGAGGTCTTCAACGACGTCTTCCGCCAGTCGTCGCCGGTACGAACCGCTATCGATGCGGTGCGATCGCTGGCGTCTCTGGAAGCCGGCATGAGCCATGGCCGGCGGGCATGTCCCATGGCCACGGCCTTCGTCGAGTTGACCGTGACGCCGACCAACATCGATGCGGCAGAACATACGTTGGCTGGTCTCGGTTTTACGAAGTCGGCGCGGCACCGTTCGAAGACGGTCGCTGTGTGGACTCAGGCGGCGGCAACCATCTTGCTGACCGTCACCACGGATGCTCCCGACGACGACTCGTCAGCGGTCGCAGCGATCGCGTTCGACACAGAAGATGCCCATTCAATGGCGGCGTCGGCGGATGATCTCCATGTCGCGCCCGTGCCGCGTGTAGTACGGCAGGGAGAGGCCGACCTTCCCGCGGTCGCCGCACCCGACGGATTGTCGATCTTCTTCGTATCGGCGAACCGCGCCGGACTGGATTGGCGCAGAGATTTCGAATCGACCTCCCCGGAAGAGACCGTCGAAGGCTCCGGTATCACTGGCATCGACCATATTTCGGTGACGGCACCGTTCGATCGCTACGACGAGAGCGTGCTGTTCTATCGCTCGGTGGTCGGGATGCGAACCGACGATGTCGCGGAGTATCCCGGACCCTATGGATTGGTGCGAAGCCATCTTCTTCGGCTGCCCGACAGCGGATTCGGTGTCGCACTCGACGGGCCGTTGTTGAGGCGGGGCAATTGGTCGCCCGGGGTGCAGACGCCGCAACACATTGCATTGACCACCGACGACATCATCGGAAGCCTGACCACGATGAGTTCAGAGACTCCGATCCTTCCGATCCCGAGCAACTACTACGCCGACCTGCTGGCTCGGTTCGATCTGTCGGCCGAGTTCGTCGCGACCCTGCAACGACTGAACATCCTCTTCGACCGGAGCGCCGACGGCGAATATCTCCACGCCTACACGAGAGTGATCGGTTCGCAGGTCTACTTCGAGATCATCGAACGGCGAGGCAACTACCGAGGACGACCGCTCGCCGACGCGCCCATCCGCATGGCCGCGCACGTCGCTGCACGGCGGGGAGCGGTCGGGCTCGGTTGCTGATCACGTGGAGGAGCCCGGCGATCGTGGCAGGTCCTGGGGCGTCTCGCCTTGGAAATGCAGGATCAGGATGATACCGAGGCGACGCTCCGGTCGATCGTGAGCGGCGCCGTTACGATCCTGCCGGCCGCCCGGTGGGCGGGCATTTCGCTGCTTGAAGGTCGCGTGGTGGAGGGCGCCGCGCTATTCGGCATCGGCCGCACCTCCTCACGTGCGCGTCCTGAAGACCGCGAGACACAGATGTCTGCAGAAAGTGGGTTACCCGCGTTTTCGCGACCCACTCGCGGGTACTCGCTCGTCCACGTTTCAAGGCCGTGGGCACGTTCGAAACAGCCGTTGACGAGGAGGTCGACCGATGGGTTTTCCCGAACAGCAGCAAGAAGTTCCGGGTACTCAGTCGCTCATGGATCCCATCCCCGATTGCGGGGAGGACACCTATCGGGGCTCGGGCCGGATGACCGGCAAACGGGCGCTGATCACCGGCGGGGACAGCGGAATCGGGCGGGCGGTCGCGATCGCCTACGCGCGTGAGGGCGCCGACGTGTTGATCGCCTACCTCGACGAGGATGACGATGCCGCCGACGTCGCCCGGCTGGTCGAAGAGGCAGGTCGCAAATGCGTGCTTGTGCGGGGAGACCTGTCCGAGCCCGCCCACTGTCGCGCAGTCGTCGAGCGTGCCGTAGCAGACCTCGGTGGCCTCGATGTGCTGGTGAGCAATGCGGCATTCCAGATGAGCCACGAGGATCTGAACGAGATCAGCGACGAGGAATGGGACTACACACTGCGACTCAACGTCGGAGCCTACTTCCATCTTGTGAAAGCGGCGTTGCCGCACCTGGGTCCGGGCTCATCGATCATCGGCAGCTCCTCGGTGAACTCGGATATGCCGTCGCCGACACTCGCGCCCTATGCGGCTACGAAGGCTGCCATCGCGAACCTGTCGGCCAGCCTGGCACAACTGTTGGGCGAAAAAGGCATTCGAGTCAACAGCGTCGCACCAGGACCGATTTGGACTCCGCTGATACCCGCCACGATGCCCGAGAAGAAGGTCGCGAACTTCGGCGACGACACCCCGTTGGGCCGTGCCGGTCAACCGGCCGAACTGGCGCCCGTGTATGTGTTGCTGGCCTCCGACGACGGCAGCTACATCTCCGGCGCGCGCGTTGCGGTGACAGGTGGTCGACCGGTCCTGTAACCCGGGCCGACAACTACCTCGAATGAATGTTTTTGTCCGAGCTCGCGCCTGGTAAGCCTGGTAAGCCTTCGCTTCTAGCCCGTGGAGCACCGTCGGTGACCCACCCACTGAAACACTCTCGACACAGCGCCTTCGTGCTTCATTCCCGAAATCTGTTGCGCAGCATTAGTGGTGACCGAGCACCCCATCCCGGGATTGTCAGGCGGCCGAGAATGCCGAAGAAGAAGCACCCCGCTCAGGGGTGATCAGAACGCGTGTGCGGCCCCATCTTCGGTGTGGGCTGTCGCCGCTCGTCGAAAGGAGCCCTATGGGTGATGACAACAAGACCGGTCAGGCCCGAGAGGGACTGCTGGATTCGGTCAAAGGCAAGACAAAGGAAGTTGTCGGTGCAGTCATCGGCAACGAATCGCTGACCATCGAAGGACAACTCGAGCAAGCGCAGGCCCGAGAGCGCAAGGAAGCCAACATCACCGAAGCTGTCGCGGACGCCGAAGTCGACGAGACCCGGGAACAGTTGGAGAACGCGCGGGCCGAAACGGCACGCGAGCGCGCCGAGGTCGACGCCGAGACAGCGGCGGCCAAGGCCGAGATCCAGACTCAACGGCAGGACGAGAAGCGCATCGTGGAGGAGCAGGGGCGACACGAGATGGCCACCGCTGCGACCACCGCTCAAGTCGATGCGCAGCAAGAGGTGCGCGAAGCGCAGGCCCGCGCCGACGCCGAAAAGGAGGCCGCGCGCGAGGATGTCGTCGAAGCGGCCGCCGAGCACGAGACGGCGGTCAAGGTGACCGGTGCCGCGAAGTCCGAGGCGGACCGTCTCAGAGAACGGGCCGACAACATCACCGAGCAAGCCGACCTGCCGTAAATGCCGACAGAAGCAGGAATACGTTCCATGAACATTCTCCATGTGCCCGTTGCGATCTTGCGATTGCAGTATCGGATCGCCCGATACCCCCTACAACTCGTCGCGGACACCATCATGACGCGGTTCGACGCCGAGACTCCCGCCCGCCTGGTTTACGAACGCTCCTTGGGCACCGTGGACGCTGTAGTAGGAGAAGCGTTGGGAGACGTGGAGCTGCAGAACAAAGGAGCTGCGCTCGCGGCCCGCAGTGACGCGTTGCAGCGGGCAGTCAGATTGGACTCGGCCGCTGATGCCAAGCGCGAGAAGGCTGATGAAGAGCTCGATGCCAAGCGCGCCGAGGCTGATGCCGAACAGCAGGAGGCCGGCGAGACCGCTGCGGACGAAATCGGAGCGGCACGCAAAGCGGCGCAGCAGCGGACCGGTCAGGCGGCCGAATCGGTGCGGAAGCGCACCGCCGCGGCGAAGCAAAGTGTCGACGACGTCGCCGACAAGCGGGTGAGTTCAGCCGAAAAGACGAGGACGAACGCGAAGGAAGCCATCCGCGCAGAAGACAAGGCGGCGACGGCCGCGGCGCAGTCGACCTTGGACGACGTGGCGTCCAAGCGCGGCGAAGCGGCGAGCCGTCGAGCGAAAGCCGATCAACTCGACGAACTGGCCGACACGGAGAAGGCGCGTCGCCGGGCAGCCAGATCAGGCAACGACGCCTGACGCCCGCAGCCCGGACGCGTACGAATGCCCCTCGGATACCGAGGGGCATTCGTGCGAACGCGTTACATCGAGCCAGCCAGGACGTTCATCGCAGTGCTGCCGAGATCGCATCGCGCGCTCGGTCGAGCATCGATGCGAACGGTCCGACGGCGAAGTTCAGGACCGCCGATTCGACACCGGGGTGCGGGCGCGTCGGGGCGATCGCCTGGGCGGCTTGAACGGCGGCCACCAACCGCTTCAGATCGTCCGGATCGAGTTCGCGTTGCAGTCGGTTGAACTCCTCGGTCTCTTCGCGCTCCGCGTGATCGATGACCGCGGACTTGAAGAGCAGGAGCGCGTCCAGAAATTCCGGCGAGTCGACGTCCATGGCTTCCAGTGCAGACAACTGCTCCTTGGCCTCGTGCTCCTCGCGCAATCGGGCGTCGACGATCGTGTCTCCGCCGTCGACTTCCCGCCGGACGCGGGGGTGAACCACCATCTCTTCGGCGGTCTCGTGGACGGCCAGCAACTGGCGAAGGTTGACGAAGGCGGCCTCGCGCGCCTTCGATCCCGACGCGTGCACCACGTCGTCGAACATGTCCTTGATCAAGTTGTGCTGCCCCCGTAGAAATTCGACCACGTCATCGGTGGACTGCACGAATGTTTCAACCATGGGGATACCTCTGCTTCACGACGTCGAATGCGGCGCGGGGCTGTGCGCCTGAGGCACGAGTTCCCAGCGGCAATCCGGCCAAACGCCTCACGTGTCGTCCTGTGACTCCGAACCACCGACATCGCGGGCATCGCTCACGACAGGTTCTACAGTGACGCTTTCCGATGCCGGTTGGGACGTCACCGGTTCGGCCTCGGACGGTTGCAGGTGGGCCGTTAATCCTCAATCGTCATTGAACACCGGACGCCGGACGGCGGACGTGACGAGGCGGCGTCTCAACAGGCCGTCTGATGCGCGGAACAGGTGGGCCATGGCCACGGCCGTACCGCGGATGTCGTCCCGCGAGGTCAGGTAGGTCAACCGATGTTCCGCCGGTAGGCCGAAGAAGCGTTCAAAGAATCCGGGTACATCGTCTGGGGGCATGCGCAGCAGTGCCTCCAGGCCGATCTGACGGAAGCGGTGGATGACCGTCGCGGCAGATGGCCAGACCACGTGACGAGCTGCCGCCACGGCCCTGTCCGGGTCATGCGGCAGATGCGAGGCGAAGGCGTCGGCGACCAGCGGAGCGAGCCGAAGTGTTGTCGCCACACTGAATCCGGTCGCTGGATGAATGAGAGGTGCGGCGGCCCCGAACCCGAGGACTTCCCGCGCGCCATGACGCTTCTGGTCGACCGGAAACCATACCTTCTCTGTGGGTAGGCCTTCCGGAATGGAGATGCCGTGATGTGCCAACCGGGCATGGAGTCGCCTCTTCAGCGTCGGCAGGGGAAGGCCGGGTCGGCGCGCGAGCGAGGTTTCCTCCAGCAGCACCGCATCACGCCCGAGCGGGATCGCGTAAAGAAATGTCGGCCAACCGGTTTCGCCGTGATCGGCGCGCCAATCCATGAACAGCGCTTCACCGGGAGCCACGAGCGGGGCGGCGATCTCTTTGTCGACCATCACCCCGTACGCGGTCTGTTCGGCAGGTGTGCGGCGCGTCGAGGCGGGATGCAAAGGGCGTGCCCGTCCGCCGGCGTCGACGACGATCGAAGCGCGTAGTCGGGACCCGTCGGCCAAGGTGACCACGCCGCGTTCCGGCGATCCCACCACCCGCCCGGTTTGGACGCTGACCCCGCGCGCTTGATCGGCGAGATGCGAATGCAGCGCAGGCACATCGAGAACGGCGTACTCCCACCCCAGATCGTGCTCTGTCAGTGCGAACGCTCGGCCTGTTGCGCTAGCCGCAACCACGTCCGGTGGCAGATCCGGTGGCAGCTCGCTGCTCCACATGCCGTACGTCGCGGTGAACGGCTTCTCGGGCGCCGGGTCGACCAAGCCGGTGTCCAGGCCCACCCGCGCACAGGCTCCCGCCAGCGCAAGACCGGCGGGGCCGCTCCCGACCACCAGAACATCCATGTGCTGCGGCCGCATCACCCGTGCGCCGTTTCGTCGGCATCGTCATGTGCGCCCTCATCCATGACCGGCTCCAGCGCCACGCTCTCTGCCGCAGGCTCCACGGTCACCTGTTCGGCATCGGACGGTTGCAGATGGACCACGCGTCCGATCGCGCGTCGCAGGCCGGGAGGCCCGTCAGCGCGAACGAAGTCGCCGACGCGTCCTGCGCGATAGCGCAGCGGCGATCCGAGGAGCTCGCCGAGCACCACGCCGCTGCCCAGCGCCAGCGCAATCGCCGTCGCCGAGAGCAGCTGCGCCAGGCCGTCGGCGAAGTTTTCGTCGACGGCCAGATAGAAGACGGCCCGGAACACCGCCAGGCCCGGCAGCATGGGCATGATGGCGGCCGTGGCGGTGATCAAAGCGGGAGCCTGTCTCCGGATCGAGATCAGCGTGGCGAGAAAGCCGGCCAGTACTGCCGCGACTCCCGTTGCCAAGACCTGGCCGACCCCGGCGAGGCCGAGGCCGATCAGCACGAGTTCTGCTGCGGCAGCAGCGATCCCTCCGATGAAGGCCGGCCTCAGCGGCGAGTAACTCGCGATGGTCAGACACAGCCCGGCAAGGCCGGCGCCGAAGACGGCCAGCGCGATGGGCAGCGGCTGGTTGGGAATGACGACGCTCACCGTCGCATCCACATGCAGGTCGATGATGACTCCGGCGAGCGCGGCGAGCTCGAGCCCTGTCACGATGCCGACAACGATGCCCGCGGTGAGGAACAACGCCTCGCCGAATCGGGTCACCGCGGTCATCGTGTAACCGGTCACGGCGTCCTGCATCGCACCGACGAAGGTCAACCCGGTCAGCAGCATCACGATTCCGGTGGCCACGAGTGCGGTGGGATTGAGACCTGCGAACCAGTACGCCGCGACCGCCACCAACGTGACGATGGCCGCCCCCGCAACGTTCTGGAAGAAGAAGGGCGTGCCGAAGCGATTGAGGATGCGGCCGACGCGATCGATGACCGCTGCACTGACTGCGGCCAGCAGGCATGTCAGCCAGGTGCCACCGAGAAGCATGGCGATGCCCAAACCGAAACCCGCCCACCCGACCGTGGCCAGCCAGCGCGGGTAGGCGTGCGGTCGTTCGGTCAACTCGTCCATGACGCGATGTGCTTCGTCGACGGTGACGCCGCCCGAAGTGACGCGCTGAACCAGGCGGTCCAGCTCGGCGAGGCGGGTGTAGTCCGTCGAGCGCGCGCGTACCGTCCGCACAATCGTGACCGGCGGGCTTTCGGCGGTCGGCAGGGCAGAGACGAAGACCGTGGTGACGAAGACGTCGACGACGCAGTCGGTCAGCCGGTATGCCTCCGCCACGTCTTTAGCTGTCGCAACGACGTCGGCCGTTCCTGACCCGCAGAAGAGCATGACCTCCGCGAGCCGGACCGTCAGGTCGAGGACCGCCCGGGTGTGCCGTTCGTCCAGTTCCTGCCCGCTGCGTCGGCGCTGCCCAGCGTCGGGAGCGGGGTCGCGGCGCCCCGGAAGGGTGCTCTGCAGATATCGCGCCAGGCGACCGGATCGTCGACGAGCCATCCGAGGCACGATACTGACGGTCGCCAACGCGGAGGCCGGGGGCGTCGCGAACTTTCGGCCCCGCCGGCAGCCTCAGATCGACCGCCTCGACGCGGTGATGACGTCCGGGCGCACGTCAGGATTCGGTAATCATCGTCCCCCTGTGCGCGACCGAGTCCTGTGATTCGCTGGAAGGGCCGTTCGGTGCGGCCTTGATCGTCGCTGCCTGCATGCAGGTCGAGCCGCTGGGTACACCGTCGACAGGACTAGATGGAGGTTGTCGGTGGACGTCCGAGCACAGGTGTCGCAGATGAGCCCCGAGGCCAGGGCGGCCCTCGCGCAGCGGATCAAGTCACGCCTGACTCATGCTGACAAGCCGGCGACCGACCACGACGTCGTCGTCATCGGCGGCGGTACCGCCGCGCTGACATTGGCACTGCAGATCCGTCGGGACCGCCCCGACACCCGGATCCAAGTCATCGAGCCCAACGCGCATCCCATCCCCGAGGTCACGCACACAGTCGGGGAGTCGACCGTCGAAGTGTCAGCACATTACCTGCGGGAACGCATCGGCCTTGCCGACCATCTCCGCACAGCCCAAATCCGCAAGATGGGCCTGCGGATGTTCTTCTCCAACAACGGAAATACCGACATCGCCCGCAGGATGGAGTTGGGGGGCTCATCGTTCGTGCCGCAGGTGACCTACCAGATCGACCGCGGAAGGCTGGAAAACGAGCTCTACGACCACTGCCGGTCCGAAGGAATAGCCCTGGTCTGCGGCCGAGTTCGCAGCGTCGAACTCGGTGCCGACGCGTCGGCGCACACGATCACCTACCAGAGTGGGGACACCGTCACCGAGACCACGTCGCGGTGGGTCGTCGACGCGTCGGGCCGGAATCGGCTGTTGCCGCGACAACTCGATCTGCGACAGGTCAACGGGCATCACTGCAACGCCGCCTGGCTGCGGGTGGCAACGGAGATCGACGTCAATCGGTGGAGCGACGACCCGGAGTTCCACAGCCGTCTCGTTGAAGGTGATCGAGCGATGTCGACGAATCACCTCATGGGCGAGGGTTACTGGGTGTGGTTGATCCGTCTTGCTTCGGGTGCCACCAGCGTCGGCATCGTGGCCGACCCCGCGTTTCATTCCTTCGACGGTTTCAACACTCTTGAGAAGGCGATGGCGTGGCTGCGTGAGCACGAACCTCAGTGCGCCGACGTGCTGGCCGAGCATTACGACGGGATTCGCGACTTCCGGGTCATGAAGAAGTACAGCCACGGCGTGACGAAGATGTTCGACGGCGGTGCCCGATGGTGCCTCACCGGAGACGCGGGAGTCTTCCTGGACCCGCTGTATTCGTCGGGGCTGGATCTGGTCGCGATCGGCAACGGGCTGATCACCGACATGATCATCCGCGAACTGGACGGCGAGGACGTACTGGCGCGCTCGACGATCAGCGACACCCTCTTCCGGTCACTGACCGACATGTGGCTGGCCATCTACCAGGATCAGTACGTGCTGATGGGGGCACCGGCGGTCATGTCGGCCAAAGTGGTCTGGGATGTGGCGTTCTACTGGGGCTTCATCGGCCTCCTCTACATGAACGACCGGTTCGTCCGGATCGCCGACGAGCCCGACTTCGTGCCCTACCTCCAGGGTCTCATCGACCTGAGCAATCGGCTCCAGCACTTCTTCCGAGAGTGGGCATCGATCGAGAAGGGCACGGCAACAGCATCTTTCGTCGATCTCTATGCGCCGCTGAACTTCATGGTCACGCTGCACACGGCAATGATCGGCACGAGTCCCGATTTCGCCGTACAGTTCGACGCCAATGCCCGGCTGCTCCGGCAGCTGGCCGGACAGCTGGTCGAGACAGTGATCGCCGAGAAGTCGGCGATGTTCGGCGACGACGACGTGATGCGCCAGGTGCAAGCGTGGCAACAGGATTCACTCCTGCGTGAGCTGCGTTCGGTGTACCGCCAGGAACAGTCGGTCAACCCGGTCAGCAGCGCATGGATCGTTCCCACCGCTGTTGCTCTGCAGCCGTCCTGACGATGGGAGTGGGCATGTCCGGTGAGGACGGCAAGCACGAGGCGTTGGCGATCGTCGGTATCGGCTGTCGCCTGCCCGGTGATGTCCGTTCGGCGCGAGAGCTATGGAGCCTGTTGTGCGACGGAGCCGACGCCACGCGCGACGTCCCGGAAACTCGGTGGCACGCAGCGCGCTTCCACGATCCGAATACGTCGAAGGTCGGCAAGATCGTCACGCGCCGCGGGGGATTCCTCGCAGAGATCGACCAGTTCGATCCACAGTTCTTCGGAATCTCGCCCCGCGAAGCGCATTCGCTCGACCCGCAACAACGGCTGCTGCTGCAAGCTACCTGGGAAGCGCTGGAGGACGCGGGGATGCCTGCCGACCGGCTG
This sequence comes from Mycobacterium sp. 236(2023), assembly GCF_029623955.1. GTDB lineage: Bacteria > Actinomycetota > Actinomycetes > Mycobacteriales > Mycobacteriaceae > Mycobacterium. The sequence continues at coordinate 1,022,865 of NZ_JARSBP010000002.1, forward strand.
GCGGGAACCGACGTCGGCGTGTTCGTCGGCGGCTTCACCCTCGACTATCAGCTGTTGCAGAATCAGGGACGCACCAGCCGGTACCGCTTCAAGGCGCATTCGGCCACCGGGATGATGATGACGATGCTGGCGAACCGCATCTCGCATGCCTTCGATCTGCGCGGGCCGAGCATGTCGGTCGACACCGCGTGTTCCAGCTCGCTGGTCGCGGTACATCTTGCGGCGCAGAGCATCTGGAGCGGTGACTGTCAGCTTGCGCTGGTCGGTGGAGTCAATGTCATGGTGGGCCCCAACACCGCCATCGCCGAGTCGAAGAGCGGGTTCCTCAGTCCGGAGGGGCGCTCCAAAGCGTTCGATGACTCGGCCGACGGCTATGCCCGCGGCGAAGGCGCTGCCGTCGTCGTTGTGAAACCTCTGTCGGACGCGCTCCGCGACGGTGACGACATCTACGCCCAGATTCTGGGCACCGCGGTGACACAGGATGGGCACACCGACGGCATCACCGTGCCGCGGGAGGACGCCCAGGAAGGCGCGATCAGAACCGCTCTCGGTCGGGCACGTGTCGAGCCCGACGACGTCGGATACGTCGAAGCGCACGGCACCGGAACACCTCTCGGAGACCCGATCGAGATCCGCGCTCTCGCCGCGGCGTTGACCGGCGGACGAAACAGGACGAACCCACTCGTCGTCGGGTCGGTCAAGACGAACATCGGCCACCTTGAGGCCGGCGCCGGAGTGGCCGGACTCATCAAGGCGGCGTTGGTCGCCAAGCACGGGTACATCCCCGCCACGGTGCACTTCCAGACTCCGACCAGACATGTCTCTCTGACCGACCTGAACATCGACATCTCAAACCGGGGACGACCGTTTCCCGAATGCGCCCGACGCGTGGTAGGCGTCAACTCATTCGGTTTCGGCGGCACGAACGCGCACGTCGTCCTCGCCGAACCCCCCACGCCCCGTGAGGAATCCAGCTCGGGATCCGCGCGGGCAACAGGACCGGCCCTGCTGCCGATTTCGGCACGCAGCGACGATGCGCTCGCCGCGACCGCGAGGCAACTGGCCGGCTATCTGGATTCGCAGCCCGAGGTCGAGCTCACCTCGCTTGCCTACACGCTCGGTCTCCGACGCGCCCACCTCAGTCACCGTCACACGGTGATCGCCGACAGCATCGACGAAGTGCGACAACAGCTTCACGCACTCGCCGAAGGCGGACAGATCGTCACCGCGCGCGCAGCCACCGATGCACCCAAACTCGCCTTCGTGTGCACGGGCATGGGACCCCAGTGGTGGCGGATGTGCCGAGGTCTGCTCGAGGCCTTCCCCGTCTTCGCCGACAGCATCGCGCGCACCGATCGTGAACTGGCGCGCCACGCCGACTGGTCGCTGCTCGAAGAACTGCAGCGCGACGAGGCCACCACCCGGATGGCAGAGACGCAGATCGCCCAGCCGGCGAACTTCGCCATCCAGATCGCCCTCGCCGATCTGCTCGCGCACTATGGCATCACCCCAGATGCGGTGATCGGCCACAGCGCAGGCGAAGTCGCCGCACATCACCTCGCCGGTCTGCTCAGCTTCGAGCAAGCGGTCGAGGTCATCTACCACCGGAGCCGGCTCCAGCAACGCACCAGTGGACTGGGACGGATGCTTGCTGTCGGCGTCGATGCGGACGCGCTGATGAGTGCACTGACCGGCGACGCACTGGCCGAGATCGGCCGCCAGGTATCGGTGGCCGCTGTCAACAGCCCGTCCGCCGTCACTCTCGCCGGCGACGGCGACGTCCTCGACGACATCGCGCGACAACTCGACGCCGCAGGCATCTTCAACCGACTGCTCGCGGGCAACGTCCCCTACCACACGCATTTCATGGAGACGGTGAAAGACGACCTGCTGTCGGCTTTCGACGGACTGTCCTCCGAGCAGGCCACTCTTCCGTTGTATTCCACCGTCACCGGCGGACGCCTGGACCACTACGGAGCGGGTGCGGCCTATTGGTGGCAGAACACCCGAGCCACGGTGCTGTTCGAGCCTGCACTGCGCCAGATGATCGACGACGGATACACCCATTTCGTCGAGTTGGGTCCCCACCCCGTTCTGGCTGCTTCCATCTTCGAAACTGCTGGCCAGGAGCGTGTTTCGGTGACGGCGACGCAACGCCGCGAGCACGACGATGCCCGCACGCTGCTCGGCTGCGTCGGCGAATTGCACTGCAGTGGCCACGACATCGCCTGGGACGCCGTCAACCCGACCGGAGACGCCCGACTCCTCAAGCTGCCGTCCTATCCCTGGCAGACCAAGCGGTACTGGAACGACACCCAGGAAGCGACCGAACTGCTTTTCTACCACCCGGTGCATCCACTCTTGGGACAGGAAGTCAGCGCCGTCCATCCCACCTGGGAAGCGGAGGTGAGCGCCGTCCTCAACCCGTTTCTCGCCGACCACCGGGTGCAAGGCAGCGTCGTCGTTCCCGGCGCTGTGTACATCGAGATGGCACACGCCGCAGCCAGGGAAACGTACGGGTCGAATCACAGCGTCAACAATCTGGTGTTGCATCGCGCCGTCATCCTCGACGCGACCTGCGACCCCCTCCTGCGAACCACCCTCAACGAGGCCGATGGCACGCTCGAGTTCGCAGCGTTCACCGCCAACGCCGATGGCGATCTCAAGTGGGTCATCACCGCGACCGCTGAGCTGAACACCGTTCCCTCACGACGGCCCCGACATCACCCGTCGGTCGAGGAGGCGGTCACCTCCCTCGACGGCGCAGACTTCTATGCCCGCACCGAGGCTCTGGGATTCGACTACGGCGCCGCGTTCCGCCCGATCTGCGGCGTGACCGCCGGGCACGACTGGGCAGTCGCCGAACTGAACATCCCGGCCACCCTCGTCGACGAGGTCGCCGACTATGACTTCCATCCCGCGCTGATCGACGGGGCCTTCCAAACCTTGTTCGGTGCACCGTTTCTCGGGCAGGAGGAGGGCAGCGACCCGTATCTGCCGACGCGCATCCGGCGGTGTGCGATCTACGGTCAGCCCGAACAACACATGACGGTGCGCGCCGATGTCGTGTCGGCCACCGCCGAGCGGATCGAATGCGACCTCGTCATCAGCGACCTGTCGGGCCGCGCGCTCGTCGCCATCGAGGGCTTCATCGTCCAATCGCTGGCCACCTCATCGCGAATGTCCTCGGAGCGGATCGACAAGGGGATCCTCGAAATCCACTGGTGCGCGATGGACTACGCTTCCCACGACGAGCGCGAACCGTTCGCCGATAAGCGGTCCTGGCTGATCCTCGACGACGACTCCGGCATCGGCGCACTGCTGGCAGAGGAACTGCGCCGCTACGACCAGCGCGCCCGCACCGTACGCCACCACGCGGTGGATGTGCTGACGGTGGTGGACGACGGCTGGCTGATGAATCCGCAACGCCCCGAACAGATGACACAGCTCATCACCGAACACCTCGACAACGAGCAGGACCTCGCGGGCATCATCAACTGTTGGCCGCTCGACATCGGAGGGCCCGTCCCAGGCCACCATCTGGGTGCGTTCACCATGCTCCGGCTGGTCAAGACTCTCGCCGAGAACGACACCGTCAAACCCCTCATGTACGTCGTCACGTCGAACTCGCAGCCAACCCCCGGCAGTGTGGTTCGCGACGTCGACCAAGCTGCCCTCTGGGGGCTGGGGAGGGTGATCGGACACCAGGAACTCGCCGAGTACTGGGGTGGCCTCATCGACATCGAGACCTCGGACAACACCGCAGAGACCGTCGCCCGCATCCGCCGCCACGTTCTCGACGACGAGTCCGAGGACCAGATCGCGATCCGGTCGGCGACGACCTATGTCCCGCGGCTGCGCCCCTGCACCCGCCTGACCAAGCCGTTCCCCGCCAAGCTCGCCCCCGATGCCACCTACGTCGTGACGGGAGGCATGGGGGCGCTCGGCCGCATCGCCGCCACCTATCTCGCCGAACGGGGCGCCCAGCACCTGACGCTGCTGGGCAGGCGCCGATTTCCGCACCGCGATCAGTGGTCGGCCCTGCCCGACGACGACCCGCACCGTTCGACTGTCGACGCCATCCGCGCGATCGAGCAACTCGGCGCGACCGTCACGGTCCGTAGTCTCGACATCACCGACGGCGGCCAGATCGACGCGTGGTTGGCCGACCACGAGCGGGAGGGCGGCAGACCCATCCGCGGCATCATCCACGCCGCAGGATCGGTCCACGACCAGCTTCTGGTGAACATGAGCGAAGACGACTACGCCTCGGTGGTCGGCCCGAAGATCACGGGAACCATGCTGTTGCACAAGGCGTTTGGCGACAATCTGGATTTCTTCGTCATGTTCGGGTCTGCGGGCTCGACGATAGCCTCGCCAGGTCAAGGCAATTACGCCGCCGCCAACGCCTTCCTGGACGCATTCGCCCATCACCGCAGGGCCCAGGGTCTGCCGGCGCTGACGATCGGCTGGGGACCATGGTCGGTCGGAATGGTCGAAGAACTCGGGTTGGAGAAGATGTATGCCCAGCGAGGCATCGATCTGATCAGCCCCGCCGTCGGCGTGCGGATCCTCGACCGGCTGATCAACCAGGACGTCGCCGCCGTCGTCGCGATCAGTGCCGACTGGAACCGTGCGCGTCAGGCCGGCCTCGGCGCGCATCTGCCACTGATGTTCTCCGATCTGCAAAGTCCCGAACAGGATTTCGCCGGCGCGGACGACGGCGCTTCTGTGCTGACCATCCTGGCGTCCACGCCGGAGAGCGACCGGTTGGCGGTCGTCGGCGACCTCATCCGTAGCCTTGTGGCCACCGTCTTCGATTGCGGGGAGGACGATTTCGCCTCGGATGCGCTGCTCGAAGACATCGGTCTGGATTCCATGATGGCGATGGAATTCCGGGTGCGGATCAACATGACCTTCTCGATCGATCTTCCGGTGCTGGAGATCCTCAAAGGCGTCAGCGTGAATTCGCTGTCCGAACGCATTCTGGCCGAGCTTAATTCGATCCACGGACACGCCGAGGCAACCGAGACAACCGAAGTGGTCGAACCGGCTCCGGTTGGAGGCGACGACGATGCCGATCGGCTGATGGAGGGCCTGACAGAGGCAGAGCTTCTGGAGTTGCTCGGTGAACTGGAGCCCGACGCGGATAGCGGACCGGGGGAGGCGAATCGATGACGCGCGAGACCCATGCCGTTCACGTGCGCGGCCTGTCCAAGAGCTACGGGCGGCGGCAAGCCGTACAGGAACTCGATCTCGACGTCGGCTTCGGTGAGGTGGTCGCGATTCTGGGGCCCAACGGTGCGGGCAAGTCGACGACCATCGAGATCCTCGAAGGGCACCGCCGCCGCGATGCGGGGCAGGTGAACGTTCTCGGCGACGACCCGGCGACTGCGGGACGCACCTGGCGCGCGAGGATCGGTGTCGTGCTTCAGGAGAGCAGTGACTTCGGGATGCTCACGGTGCTCGAGACGGTTCGGATGTTCGCGAAATGCTATGGAAAGGCCCGTGGCCCTGAGGAACTCCTCGAGCTCGTCGGTCTCCAATCCACCTCGGCGTCGAGGGTCAGGACGCTGTCGGGTGGGCAGCGCCGCCGCCTCGATGTCGCTCTCGGAATCATCGCCAAGCCAGAACTGCTGTTCCTGGATGAACCGACGACGGGTTTCGATCCGGAAGCGCGGCGGCAATTCTGGGATCTCATCCGGTTGCTGGCCGCCGACGGGACCACCATCGTGCTCACCACTCACTATCTGGAAGAGGCGGCGGCTCTGGCCGACCGGGTCGCGGTGATCGCCGACGGCCGGGTCGCAGCGGTCGACTCACCGGCCCGTCTGACCGCACACGTCAACACGGCCGCGACCGTGCGGTGGGTGGAGGGTGGCATTCCGCGCTTCGAGGAGACCGACCATCCGACCGCATTGATTCGGCAGCGCTCCGCCGACGGATCGGAGCTGGCGGAGCTCACCGTCACGCGGCCCACCCTCGAAGACGCGTACCTGCAGTTGATCGGTCACGCATGATGGCCGTCGATTCCACACCATCGGCCGAAACGTCGAAACACCGCGCCCGCAATCCAGATTCGGCGCTGCCCTCCGCCGTCCGCATCGGCTTCTCGCGCGTCGTGCCTGAGCTCAAGATGTTCTACCGCCGGCCCGAACAGCTGGTCCTGACATTTTCGATGCCCGCCGTCATCTGCCTGCTTCTCGGATCGATCTTCACCGCCGAAGTTCCCGGCACGCCAACCAGTACCGGCTCGGTCATCGCGGCAAGCATGCTTGCCTACGGAATTCTGTCGACGTCGTTCATCAACCTCGGCATCGGTATCGCCGCCGACCGGGAAACCGGTGCGCTGCGGCGTCTTCGGGGGACACCGGCCACTGCATCGTCGTACTTCATCGGCAAGATCATGCTGGTCGCCATCGCCAGCATCGCCGAGGCCGTCATCATTCTCGCGTTGGGTGTGATGGTCTTCGGCCTCCACCTGCCCACCGCGATGTCGGGATGGTTCACTCTCGTCTGGGTTTTCGTGCTGGGCACCATCAGCTGCTCACTGTTGGGAATCCTCGTCAGCAACTACGCGAGCAATGCCGTATCGGCAGCCACGCTGACCAACGGGCCGGCCGTCGGGCTGCAGTTCGTGTCGGGCACCTACGTCCCGTTGATGGTGTTACCGACCTGGATGCTCACCATCGGCTCGATCTTTCCCGTCAAATGGATGGCACAGGGCTTCCGCTCGGTGCTGCTGCCGCCGCAGATGGTGTTCTTCGAACCCGCCGGCTCCTGGGAGCACGGCCGGATATTTCTGGTGTTGGCGGCGTGGAGCATCGGAGGTCTGCTGGCCTGTCTCTACGTGTTCCGCTGGTCGGACCGGGACTGACGCCGATGCCCTCCCTGCTGTCGATCTCGGCCCATTTCTTTCTTCAGATCGTCGTCATCCTGGTGGCCTACCGGCTGCTGTGGCCGCTGTTCCGCCGGCTCGCCCAGGTACAGGTCGTCGCGATCATGGTGGCCGGGTTCCTGCTCGGGCCTTCGGGTTTGGGATGGATCTGGCCCAGTGGACAGCAGTGGCTGTTCCCGACCACGCTGACGATCGGATCCGAAACCATTCCGCACCCGAACCTGACCGTCATCTACGTCGTCGGTCAGCTCGGACTCGTGCTCTACATGTTCCTCGTCGGCGCGTCGTTCAAGCTGGAGATCCTCGGTGCGCATGTGCGGCAGGCCGGCGTCACGTCGGCGGCCGGGATCGGCGTTCCGCTCGTCATGGGCGGTCTCGTCGGATGGTGGATGGTGAGCGTCGGCGGATACTTCACTGACAAGGTCGTGCATTGGCAGGGTGGGCTTTTCGTCGCCGCCGCCGTGGCTATCACAGCGTTTCCGATGCTGGCGTGGATCATCACCGATTCCGGTCTCCTGAATACGCGGCTCGGGACGATGGCGCTGTCGTGTGCCGCCATCGACGACGCTTGCTCGTGGGTTCTGCTCGCGACCGTGGTGGCCACGGCGAAGGGGAGTCTGTTCGGCGCGCTGCTCGCGGTCGGAGGAGGACTGGCCTACCTGCTGTTCATGCTGTTCGTCGGCCGCCCGCTGCTGGCCCGATTGCCGGCGTGGACGCCGCCTCGAGCCGAGGCCGAACAGACCGGCGGCATACCGATCGCCCACCTCAGCGCCATACTCCTGGTGGTGCTGCTGGCGAGCTGGTTCACCGATGTGGTCGGAATCTATTCGGTGTTCGGTGCTTTCGTCGCCGGTACGGTGATGCCCCGAGGGCCACTGCTGGCCAAGATCCGCGAGCGGTTCGAGCCGCTGGTGGCCTACCTGCTACTGCCGGCGTTCTTCATCTACTCGGGTCTCAACACGCAGCTCAACCTCATCCTCGACCCCGCGACATTGACCATGGCGGCCATCGTGCTCGTCGTGTCGTTCGCCGCGAAATTCGGTGCGATCGGGCTGGCGGCACGCTGGCAGGGAATGAGCTGGTATGAGGCCGGCTCGATGGGCGCGCTCGCCAATGCCCGTGGCTTGATGGAACTCATCCTGCTCAACATCGGATTCGAGGCCGGGCTCATCTCCGGCAAGCTCTACACCGTGCTGGCACTCATGACAATCGTGACCACGCTCGTCGCCACTCCGCTTCAGCGACTGTTCGAGCGACGCCTTCGGCTGTCCGGTTCGACGTTCGGACCCGCCGGCGAGCAGCGCGGGGTCCACACGGGGCCGACACCTGCGGTCTGATTTCTACCCTGGCGGATCATTGGCAGACATCAGATGCTCGAACACGTAGTCCAGCGAACTCGTCAACGTGAGTTGTTCGTCCTCTGCCCAACGCCGCCATGCCAGATCGAGGGCGGCAAGAGCGGCGACTGTGATCGACCGGGCGGCGTCGATGGAACCGATGCGTTCAGCGACGACCGGGGTCAAGGCCTCCTCGTGGGCAAACCGCCGCTGCGCCATGCGGGTCCGCAATGAAATCGTCGTGGTGATCATCCTGAGCCGGGCGCGATCGAAATCGGACGACTCCTCCGCGTCGGCGAGCGCACTCTTGAATGCGCGCAGCATCAATTGCCAGGGCGACTCGCCGTCGACCACGGGCATCGACGCGAGGATGGCCGCGTAGTCGATCGACGACGCCTCTATCGCCGCGAGGACGGCGTCTTCTTTCGAGCCGAAGTACCGGAAGAATGTGGCTCGCGAAATGCCGACTTCGGCGGCCGCTTCGTCGACGGTCACGGTGTCGAAGCCGCGCTGGGCGAACAGGTCGCTCATCGCTTGGGCGATCTCGGTACGCAAGGCCTGTCTGGCCCGTTCGCGGATTCCTGCGGCCATGCGCCCACCGTACCGCAGGTGAACTTCGATATCACCGAAGCAACACCAGATCGAAATTGATACCGAGTCTCAGTCCGCGCTATGTTGGTCGGCATCACGAAGGAGGGCGCGCTGATGGCTGTCACAAACCAGGTCGAGGCGGAGCTGGTGATGCGCCCGGCCCGAACCGGCGGGGTGGTGGCCGTGTTGGCCCTGGCCGGCATGTGCGCCTCGTTTACTCAGACCATTCTGATCCCGATCCAGGGCGAACTGCCGCAGCTCCTCAATGCGTCCAGTGGCGACACGGCATGGGTCATCACGATCACCCTGCTCGTCGCCGCGATCTGTACACCGATCTCGGGGAAGTTGGGCGACATGTACGGCAAGCGCCGTGTGGCCCTCTGCCTACTCGGGGTGCTGGCGTCGGGGTCGGTCGTCGCTGCACTCTCGCCGACTGTGGTTCCGTTGATCGTCGGCCGCGGCCTGCAGGGCATGGGGATGGGTGTCATTCCGCTCGGCATCGCGATCCTCCGCGACACGCTTCCCGCAGACCGGCTCGGCTCGGCGATCGCCTTGGTCAGTGCCACGCTGGGTGTCGGCGGAGCGTTGGGCCTTCCGATAAGTGCTTTGGTCACCGAGCATTTCGACTGGCACATGCTGTTCTGGTTGGCCGCAGGGCTCAGTGTGGCCACGTTCGCGCTGATGGCTTCGATCGTGCCCGAGAGCGCACTGAGGGCCGGCGGTCGGGTGGACGTCGTCGGCGTGGTCGGGCTGGCCGTCGGTTTGTCCGGTGTGCTGCTGGCCATCTCGCGGGGCAACGACTGGGGGTGGACGTCGTCGCGCACCCTCGGACTGCTGATCGGCGGCATCCTCGTCCTGCTCGTCTGGGGCTGGCTGGAGTTGCGCATTCGCGAGCCGCTCGTCGACCTGCGCGTCAGCGCCAGCGGACCGGTGCTGCTGACGAATCTTGCCTCGATCGCCATGGGATTCGCATTGTTCTCGTCGCAGATCGCGTTTCCACAACTCCTCGAGCTGCCCACGGAGGCAGGGGGACTCGGCCGTTCGCTGCTGCAGGCCAGCGTCATCCTGATGCCTGCCGGGTTGGCGATGCTCGCGATGTCACCGGTCTCCGGTCGCCTCGAACGACGCTGGGGTCCCAAACCGCTTCTGGTCGCGGGGGCGGCGGTCATCGCCGCCGGTTACACCATCGCGGTGCTGTCGGACCTGCAGGTATGGCACATCCTGCTCATCAACGTGTTCATCGGCGTGGGCATCGGACTGGGCTATGCCGCGATGCCGACGCTGATCATCCGCGCAGTGCCGGAGTCCGAGACGGGTGCGGCCAACGGCCTCAACACGTTGATGCGGTCTTTGGGAACGGCCACGGCCGCGGCGGTGATCGCCGTGGTCCTCGCCCGGTCGACGGTCGAGGTCGGCGGCACGCCTGTCCCCAGCGCAGACGGCTTTCAGGTGGCCTTCTTCTTCGGCCTGGGAGCGGCGATACTGTGCACCGCCATCGCGGTGTTCATCCCAAAGCCGGAACCCCGAATCAGCTGAGCGTCGTGTCAGCCGGTCAGTCGGCCGGCCAGTAGTTGCGCCAGGTGTATGCCGCTGCGGTCGGACAGGTCGTCGAGTTGGGTGCGGCACGAATACCCGTCGGCCAGGACTGCGGTGCCGGGATCCGCGGCACGCACCGCAGGGAGCAGTTGTTGTTCGGCCACGGTCACCGACACCTCGTAGTGCCCCTTCTCGACACCGAAATTGCCTGCAAGACCGCAACATCCGCCGAGTCTGGTCAGCTCGGCACCCGCTGACGCCAACAACGTGGCGTCCGGGCTCCACCCCATCACCGAGTGGTGGTGGCAGTGCGGCTGCGCGACGACCTTCTGACCGGCCAGCGAGGGAGGCTGCCAACCTCGTTCGGTGAGCAGTTCCGCGAGGGTTCGCGTCACGCCTCCCACGGCGTCTGCGGCGTCGGTGCCGACGAGTTCGGCAGCGTCGGAACGCAATACCGCAGTGCAGGACGGTTCGACACCCACGATCGGGACGCCCTCCTCGGCGAACGGCGTCAGGGCCGAGACCGTGCGGCCGAGGATCCGGCGCGCCGTATCGAGCTGACCGGTGGAGATCCACGTCAGGCCGCAGCACTGCTGGCGCGCGGTCAGTCGCGGGTGGTACCCGGCGTCCTGAAGCACCCGAACCGCAGCGACACCGACCTCGGGGGAGAAGTGGTTGGTGAACGTGTCGACGAACAACACCACATCGTCACCCGGTGCGGTGGCCGGGACATTCCCGGCGAACCAAGATCGGAATGTCGTGCGTGCGAACGCAGGTATGTGGCGCCGCCGATCGACGCCCGCGAGTGACATCCCGGCCGGACCCGCCAGGCGGGCCGCCCCATTGACGATGCCCGGGGCAATGCTCGCCATCTTCGCCCACCGCGGGAGCCATCCGAGCGAATAGTGCGACGCGGGCCGGATGCGTCGCCGGTAGCTCTGATGCAGCACCTCGGACTTGTAGGTCGCCATGTCGACACCGGTCGGGCAGTCGGAGGCACATCCCTTGCAGGACAGGCACAGATCGAGTGCCTCGTGAACTTCGGGGGAGCGCCAACCTCCGCGCACCTCGGTGCCGTTGATCATCTCCTGCAGAACCCGGGCACGCCCGCGCGTCGAATCCTTCTCTTCACGCGTGGCCAGATAGGACGGGCACATGACCCCGCCGATCGCCGTGTTGTCGGCGCGGCACTTTCCGACCCCGGTGCATCGGTGGACGGCCTGGGTGAAGTCGCCGCCGTCGTGCCGGTAGGCCAGTGCGAGGTTGCGCCGGATCGCCGGTGCTGCCGCCACGCGCAGGTCGGCGTCCAGTGGCGCGGGGTCGACGATGACGCCAGGGTTCAACAGGTTGCCGGGATCGAAGACGTGCTTGACCGCCGCCTGCAGCGCCAGCGCCTCGGGGGAGTACATCAGCGGCAGCAGTTCGGAGCGCGCACGGCCGTCACCGTGCTCGCCGGACAGCGAACCGCCGTACCCGGCCACCAATGTGGCTGCGGCGAAGAGGAATTCACGAAACGCCGTATTGCCGCCGGGGCGATCGAGTGGAAAGTCGATCCGGACGTGCATGCACCCGTCACCGAAGTGTCCGTACGGCATGCCGGTGACGTCGAAGTCCGCCATCAGCGCGTCGAAGTCGCGCAGGTAGTCGCCCAGTCGCTCCGGGGGCACGGCGGCGTCCTCCCACCCCGCATGGGCGGGGCGGTCCCTGATGCTGCGCGCGGACAAGCCGGCGCCGTCCTCGCGGATTCGCCACAGCGCGGCGGCGCGGGATGTGTCCTCCACGACGAGGTAGTCCGCTGCCGCGCAGGATGTTCCGACGCGGGCGGCGCGATCGCGCGCCTCTTTGACGTTGTCGCCGACGACTTCGACGAACACCCATGCCGCTCCGTCGGGCAGCGGGGGCACCGAGGCCGGCCCCTTCCGTTCGCGAACCACGTCGACGATGCGCGAGTCGATCCCTTCGCACGCGGTGGGGCGATGCTCGAGAATCAGTGGGGTGGCGTCGCCGGCGGATGCGATGTCGGGGTATCCGAGCACCACCAGCATGCGATGCGCCGGTTCGCTGACCAATCGCACTGTGGCCTCGGTGATCACCGTCAGGGTGCCCTCGCTGCCCGCCATCAGTCGGGCGACGTCGAAGCGGTTTTCCGGGAGCAGGGTTTCCAGCGCGTAGCCCGACACCTGGCGTCCGAATCTGCCGAACTGGGTGCGGATCGTCCCCAGCCCGGCGCGGGTCACGGCGGCGAGCTCGTCGAGAATGGGTACTGACGGCTGAGCAGCGTCGAGCCGAAGGTGGTCGCCGGCTGCGGTCAGTACGTGCAGTGCGGCAACGTTGTCGGACGTCCGGCCGTATCCCAAAGCTCTTGAGCCACAGGCATTGTTGCCGATCATCCCGCCGATCGTGCAGCGGGTGTGGCTCGACGGATCGGGACCGAACCGCAGCCCGTACGGCGCCGCGGCCGTTTGGAGCGCTGCCTGCACGACACCCGGTTGAACGACGGCGGTGCGAGTGTCCGGATCCACGTCGAGAACGGCGTTCATGTAACGGCTGAAGTCCAGGACCGCCCCGGTGCCGACGGCGTTTCCGGCGATCGATGTGCCTCCGCCGCGGGCGGTGAAGGGGACACCTTCGCCGCGGCACACGGCCAGGGTCTGCGCCACGTCGTCGGCGCCCCTGGGGAAGACCACCGCGGTCGGCACGACGCGGTACAGGGACGCGTCGGACGAGTATGCGGCGCGGGAGGTGGTGTCGACGCGAACGTCCCCGATGCCTGCTGACTTCAACGCACGCTGCAGAGATTGCACCGGCGAGCTGCGTAGCATGCTACAAACCTAGCATGCTACGAGCCGGTCTGCCTTGTTACAGTGCGGAGATGGCGGCCGACGTGGGGGAGAGCGCAAAGCTGCGCATGCCGCCGCTCCCGGCCTCCGGCGGCAGGCGCACCGAGCAGGTCATGGAGGCGGTGCGCGCGGCGCTCGACGCCGGAGTGATGCGTGCCGGTGAGAAGTACTCGGTGTACCAGCTGGCCGACGCGCTCGGAATCTCGCGAACCCCGGTGCGCGATGCGCTGCTGCGTCTCGAGGAGGTCGGTCTCATTCGTTTCGAGGCCAGGCAGGGCTTCCGCATCCAGGTGCCCGACCCGTGCGAGATCGCCGACATCTTCGCGATCCGGCTCGCACTGGAACTGCCCGCCACCGCACGGGCCGCACAGATCTGCGATGACGCGTTGGCCTCACGCCTGCGCGACCGGATGCGCCAACTGGCGAACGCTATGCGGGCAGCCGACCCGCGCGCCTTCGCTCGCCACGACCAACTGCTGCACGACGACATCCTCGACGCCGCAGGCAATGCCCGCGCCCGTGCCATCGTGCGATCCCTTCGCGAGTCCACACGGCTTCTCGGTGCCACGACCGCGCGGACTTTGGCCGAGATCGATGCCGAGCATCATCCGATCATCGACGCCATCGTCGCCAACCGACCGTCGGATGCATTGAGCGCGATGCGCATTCACCTCACATCGACGGGAAAGCTTCTGGTGGCCCAGGCCATCCGCGACCAGAATGTCGACCTGGACAGCGACCAGGTGTGGGAAGATGCCGTCAGCCGAGAAGCCCGATAGCCGCACGTGCGCACGCGTCGTCATCGGCGGCACTCGCGCCACTGACCCCCACCCCGCCGACCACGACGCCGTCGCTCCACACCGGGACGCCACCACTGAAGATCACGAAGCGACCGCCACCATTGGCGTGCAGGCCGAAAAGTTCTCCGCCCGGCGCGGCCAGCACCGCGAGCTCGGATGTGGCGATGCGGTTGGCCACGGCCGTGTACGCCTTGTCCACGGCGAGAACGGGTCCCGCGATCTCCGCACCGTCCATCCTGCCGAACGCCACGAGGTGCCCGCCGGCATCCACGACGGCTGCGGACACCAGAACCGATCGCTTCTCCGCCTCGGCGTGAGCGGCCGCGACCATCCGGCATGCGGTGGCGAAATCAACGGTCATGACGTGATCACATCACAGCGCAGGTGCGACGCCCGCCGACGCGCGCAGGCTGACTTGGACGAGATCAGCGACGCCGGGTGGCGTTGTCACGGTCTTCATCGTGCATCCGATGCTGAGGTCGACCGTTGACACCGACTATTTTGATAGTAATTATCAAAATAGTTTTGGTAGGCGTCCCGGGAGGTGTCGATGGCACGCAGTGAGCATCTCGTGACCTGCCCCCTCTGCGAGGCGATGTGCGGACTGCGCGTCGAGGTCGACAGCGGACGGGTGGCGCGCGTGCGTCCGAACAAGAATGACGTCTGGTCGGCCGGTCACATCTGCCCGAAAGGCGCAGCGCTCGGTCAACTCCACGAAGACCCGAACCGGTTGCGCCGCCCACTGATCCGCCGCGACGACGGCCGTCATGTCGAGGTCTCCTGGGAAGACGCCTACGTCGAGGCCGAACGGGTATTGCGGCCCGTGCTGGACACCGACGGCATTCGCGCGCTGACCGTGTACATCGGAAATCCGGTGGCGCACAACAGCGATCTCGCGACTTACATTGGCTCATTGCTCGGCTTCGCGCAGGCGGGCGGAATGCAGGGGTACTACTCGCCCGGTACCGTCGACCAGTGGCCCCTGAATGTGGTGTCCTGCTTACTTTTCGGCGGAATGTGGAACGGGCCGGTCCCCGACCTGTACCGCACCGACCACCTCCTGATGCTCGGCGCGAACCCTGCTGAATCGCAGGGCTCGATGCTGTCGGCACCCGACATCATGGGGCTGCTGAAGTCGATCACCCAGCGCGGCAAGGTCGTTGTTGTCGATCCGCGCCGGACCCGCACCGCCGAGCGGGCCAGCGAATGGGTGCCGATCCAGCCGGGCACCGACGCGCTGCTGCTCTTCGCGATCCTCCGCACGCTCGGCGAGAACGGCTGGGTGCGCAAGCCTGATCATCTCCGCGACCGCGTGCTGGGCCTCGACGAGGTTGTCGTACTGGCGGCACCGTTCACTCCGGAGCGGGTGGCCGGTGCCACCGGGATCAGCGCCCAGGAGATCCGCCGCCTCGCACATGATCTCGCACATGCGCGAAACCCTGTGGTGTATGGGCGAATCGGTACGTGCGCCCAAGAGTTCGGCACGCTTGCCACCTGGCTGGTCTTCGTCATCAACACCGCGCTCGGAGCCCTGGACCGCGTGGGCGGTGCGGTGTTCGCCAAGCCGCCGGTATGGGTGCCCATGTTCGGCAAGCCGCCCGACCAGGACGGCGCGGGCTACACGTTCGGGCGCTTCCACAGCCGGGTGCGTGGAGCGCCGGAAGTCCTGAGCTGCTTCCCGGTCGGTTGTCTGGCCGAGGAGATCGACACCCCGGGAGACGGCCGGATACGCGCTCTGATCACCGTGGCGGGAAACCCCGCGGTGTCGGTCCCGGGAGCGGGCAGGTTGACGACAGCTCTGGGCAACCTCGACGCGATGATCTCGATCGACAACTGGCTCAACGAGACCACCCGGCATGCACACGTGATCTTCCCGGGCTTGTCTCCGTTGGAGCACGTCCACATCGACGATCTGTACTGGATCTACGCGATCGCCTCCTGCGTCAAGTACTCCGAGGCGGTGTTCGAACCACAGCCGGACGCGGACCGCCCACACGAGTGGGAGTTGTTGTTGCGTCTGGGCGGTTCGCTGTTCGGTACCCCGGTACCCGACGTGGACGTCCACGCGCTCGACGATCTCTACACGGCAGGCACGATCGCGACCTTCGCCGGGCTGCCGGACAATCCACTCACCGGTCTGGACGCGGAAAAGGTCATGGGGGTGCTGACGGGTCGGGGCCCGGAACGTCTGGCCGACTTGAGTATTCGCGTCGGGCCGTGGGGTGACCGGTTCGGGGAGCGCCCCGACGGCCTGACGCTGGCGGAGGTGAAACGCCACCCCGACGGCCTGCGGCTCGGTGAGCTCGACGGCGGCCGACTCGACGACACGGTGACCACCCCGTCGGGCAAAGTCGAGCTGCTGCACCGCCACATCACCGACGACATCCCGCGGCTGATCGCGCGGATGGACCGTGAGACAACCGATCTGGTGATGACCAGCCGGCGTCATCTGCGTTCCAACAACTCGTGGCTGCACAACGTGCCGGCACTGATGAAGGGTCGCGATCGCTGTACATTGCTCATCCACCCCGACGACGCCGATCGCGTCGGCGTGAGCTCGGGTTCCACCGCGACGGTCAGTACCACCGAGGGCGCCGTCCGCGTCCTCGTCGAGGTGTCCGACGAGATGACCCCGGGTGTGGTGAGTCTGCCGCACGGGTGGGGACATGGCGTGCCCGGTACGGAACTGGACATCGCCAACGCCCACCCAGGGGTCAACAACAACCTGCTCAACCCTGTCGACGTCATCGATGTCCCCAGTAATACCCACGCCACCAACGGAATTGCCTGCCGGGTCACAGCGGTGGGACCCGGCGAGTGAGCGGCGACGAGAGGGCGCCACGCCGGGGCCGACCACCGCGAGTGGACAGAGACGCGATCGTCAACGCCGTCCTCGACATCGGCGCCGACAACGTCACGATGCGTCGGGTGGCCGACCACCTCGGGATCAGCCTGCCGGGTCTGTACCACCATGTGAAGAATCAGGACGAACTGCTGCGGCTGGCCGCCAGGGGAGCGCTGACGCAATCGCCGCCGCCGCGCTACGACGGTGGGCACTGGGCGACATGGCTATACACTTATGCCACCTATATCCGGACCGTGCTGGCGGCCGAGCCGGCACTGCTGGAGAAGTTCGTGAGTGGGGCCGTGACCGACGATGACGAGATGGATTACATCGGAGCCGCACTCGACGCGCTCAACAGCGTCGGGTTGGAGCCCGACGACGCGATCGCGGTGTGGGCCGCCGTGAGTGCGCTGGCGATCGGGAGCGTGAGTGAGGCGCACCGGGAACATCTGCAGGCCGAAACCGGTCAGCCGTGGCCTGCGCGCATCGCGCGGCTGGTGAGCCGACGCGGCCCGTCGACGTACCCAACACTGCGCGCGGTCGCCCAGTCCGGCTACGACCCCTTCGGTGATGAAGCCTTCGAGCATCGAATCACGATGCTGCTCAACGGCATAGCTGCTCAGTACGGCCTGCCGGTCGAACGGGTCTGATTCGGTAGGACCGCCGACGGGGCGCGGCAGTCGCACGCGTCTGCCGTCGGCGCAGTGGCAACCGGTGTCGCCTGGTAGAACTATCTACGTAGTTACTACGTAGATAGTCGGCACGGCGCAGGAAAGGACCCGACGCATGGCTCCCTTCACGCGGATTCTGGCCACACTCTTCGTCGCCGTCACGGCCGCGATCGGCGCCGGCATCTACTTCTCCAGCAGGGACGGCGCCGGCAATGCTGCGTCGGCCGACGGATCGACCCCGGTAGTCCGCGAGAACAGCCACCGGCTCAATTCGGTACCGGACAGCGACGTGACGCTGGTCGAATTCCTCGACTTCGAATGTGAAGGCTGCCGCGCCGCCTACCCGATCGTCGAACAGTTGCGGGCCGAATACGGGACGCGCGTCAACTTCGTCGCCCGGTACTTTCCCATGCCCGGCCACGTCAACGGAGAACGCGCGGCCCGCGCCGTCGAGGCGGCAGCCCAGCAAGGCCGGTTCGAGCAGATGTACACCAGGATGTTCGAGACACAGGGCCAATGGGGCGAACAGCAGGCGCCGGCCGACGACGTCTTCACAGGATTCGCACGCGATCTGGGGCTCGACATGGCTGCTTTCGAGCATGCCTACAACGCCCCCGCCACGCTGGAGCGCATCAGGGAAGACGTCGCGGACGGTACGGCGCTCGGGGTCCAGGGCACCCCCACCTTCTTCCTCAACGGCGAGCAGCTGACGATCCGCTCCTACGGAGACCTCGGCGCGGCGATCGACAAAGCCCTCCAGCAATAGCGGCCGCGCGCGCCGGAAACGCTCTCACCGGCGGTATCAGATCGTTTAGCGCTGCTAGTGTGCTGCCAGTTTGCTGGTCCGTCCGACCTGCCGAATTGACGTTCAGCGGCTTCCCCTGACCGCCCAATGCCGACTGCGCTGCGGCTGTGTCGCGCCATCGATGCTTTACGTTGAGCCCGACAAAACCACGCTTGCGCAGCAGGAACTCCTACACCCGGGTCAATGCCGATCGCCACGGTGCCAGGCGACCACATCACCGGCGGTCATCACGCCGCCGAATACCAACTAGGGGAAACATGAAGGCAATCAGTCGGGTGCTGATCGCGATGGCGACGGCCGTCGCGGCGTTGTTCGTGGGCACCGGCACCTCCCACGCGGGACTGGACAACGAGCTGAGCCTGGTCGACGGGCAAGGCCGAACGCTGACGATCCAGCAGTGGGACACGTTCCTAAACGGAGTGTTTCCGCTCGACCGCAACCGCCTCACCCGCGAGTGGTTCCACTCCGGTAAGGCGACCTACATCGTGGCCGGTGAGGGCGCCGACGAGTTCGAGGGCACGATGGAGCTGGGCTACCAGGTCGGCTTCCCCTGGTCACTGGGCGTCGCGATCAACTTCAGCTACACCACCCCGAACATCGCCTACGACGGCTATGGCGCGGTGTACGACGGCACCGACCCGGACGGAGGTCTGTTGAACTCCATCGTGACTCCGCCGCTGCTGCCCGGTGTATCGATCTCGGCAGACCTCGGAAACGGTCCGGGTATCCAGGAAGTCGCGACCTTCTCGGTCGACGTCTCCGGCGCCGGCGGCTCCGTCGCGGTATCCAACGCCCACGGCACGGTGACCGGTGCGGCAGGTGGCGTGCTGCTGCGACCCTACGCGCGACTGATCTCGAAAAACGGCGACAGCGTCAGTACCTATGGAACTCCATGGAATATGAACTGACACAACGCTTCCCGCCGTCGGCCCCTGGTCTCGCGCCAGGGGCCGACTGGTGTCCGGACGCGCGCACCCACCGGAGATGTCGTCACATGGCCCTACTGGTTGGATGATCAGTGGTAAAGGTTGATGAACAGCTTCGTCGACGTGGGGGTTCGGCACGATCGGCTGTCGGACATGTGGAACGGGGGAGGCGCACTTGCTCATCACCGAACCGGCGGCGCTGATCGCGTGACCGACGGCGACGACCTCGTCCCCGTCGGGACGCCGATCGATCTCGACAACTGTGCCCGCGAGCCGATCCACATCCCGGGCAGCATCCAGCCGCGCGGTGTACTCGCCGTCGTTCGTGAGCCCGACTTCGAGGTCCGGCAGGTCAGCGCGAACGTCGACGAACTGCTGGGTCGTCCCGTGGATACCGTGCTCGGCAACCATCTGTCGGCACTGATGGGCGCCGACCAGGCGGCCCTCGTCGAGACAGCGGCGTCGATCTTCGGCGACCTGCATCGCCGCAACCCTGTCGAATGCTCGATCGACGTGCGGGGCGAGTTGCGCGAATTCGACGCGATCCTGCACCGCGAACCCGGCGGGGTACTGCTCGTCGAATTGGAGATCGCCTACGGTGAGCGCCCGTACTCGTTCCCGAACACCTACCAAGCCGTCCGCAGTTCGGTCGAGGAGCTCAATCAGGCCGCCACGCTGACCGAGCTCTACGACACCACCGCCCGGGCGGTGCGTGAACTCACCGGGTTCGACCGTGTGATGGTGTACCGCTACGACGAGGAGTACAACGGCGAGGTGGTCGCCGAGGCGAGGCGCGACGATCTCAACTCGTTTCTTGGCCTGCACTACCCGTCGACAGACATCCCGGCGCAGGCGCGGGCGCTGTACGAGAAGAACTGGTTGCGGCTCATCTCCGATGTCAGCTACGTGCCCGCTCCTCTCGTCCCGTCGATCGACCCGGCCGTCGGTACACCCCAAGACCTCACGCACGCGACGCTGCGCAGCGTCTCGCCGATCCACATCGAATATCTGCACAACATGGGTGTGCAGGCGTCGATGTCGATTTCGCTGCTGAGGCACGGAAAGCTGTGGGGGTTGATCGCGTGTCACCACTACGCCGGTCCGCATGTGCCGCCGTTCGGTGCCAGGGCCGCCGCTGAGTTCCTCGGGTCCACGCTGTCGCTGCGCCTGGTCGACCAGTTCGAGGACGACGAGCTGCACCGACGCCTCGATGCGCAGGCCATGCTGACAAAACTGACCGCCGCCACGATGGATGACAGAAAGCCGTTGACGGCGGCGCTGTTCGGGGCGCCCGATCTGCTCGATCTGGTGCCGGCCGACGGCGTCGTGGCCGACATCGGAGAAAACCGTCAGGTGCGCGGGACCATCCCGCCCGACGGGGTGGTCGCCGCGGTCGCTGCATGGGCCCGTTCCTCGGGGGCTGAGATCGCGTGGACCGAGAGCCTTTCGCGGACGCTGCCGGACCTGGACGTCGATCCTCGGCTGGCCGCCGGAGCGCTGGCCCTCAACCTCCCCGACGGCCAGTTCGTCGTGTGGTTCCGGCGCGAAGTGCTCCGCTCGGTCGACTGGGGCGGCGACCCGCACAACAAGGCCATCGCCGTCAGTGAGGGTGACGAAGTCCGGCTCAGCCCCCGCAAGTCTTTCGAGCGTTGGCGCGAAACCGTGCGCGAGCGCGGCGAGCCGTGGAGGCAGACGGAGACCGACTCGGCCGACGCGCTACGGCGCCATCTGGTGGAGTCGCTCTATCAACGCACCCGTGGCGCATTGCGGGTTGCGGAGATAATGCAGCGCAGCCTGATCCCCGAAACGATTCCGACACTGACCGATTGGCACCTCACGGCCCACTACGAGCCTGCCGCGGGTGGTCGCGTCGGCGGCGACTGGTACGACGCTTTCGAACTGCGCGACGGCCGGTTGGTCGTCGTGGTCGGCGACGTCGCCGGTCACGGCGTGACCGTCGCGGGGACGATGGCGCAGTTGCGAAACGCCCTGCGAGCGCACCTGTTCATGGGTGCCGCGCCCGGCGATGCGGTCAGCCAGCTCAACGATTTCGCCCTGCACATGCTGGTCGGTGCTTTCGCGACAGTGTTGGTGGCTCGGGTAGATCTTGGTTCGGGTGCAGTGGAAGCGACGTCGGCGGGGCACCTGATGCCGTATCTGACGAACTCGGCGCCGATCGCGGAGCCGGCACCGATTCGGTTGTCACCCCCGATCGGGGTCACCAGGGCGACATACGCACAGAGCGAGTTCGTCGTCGAGCCGGGACATGGTTTGGTCCTCTACTCCGACGGGCTGGTCGAAAGGCGCGGCGAGGCGATCGACGACGGGCTCCACCGGCTGGCCACACGGCTCGGTGGCGCCGGTGACATGTCCGCGTCCGCGATCTGGACGGCGACGGCGGCCGGTTTCGTCGACGACGACGTCACCGTCGTCACGCTGCGCAGAGCCTGACACGCGCACGTTTCGTCTCTCAAATCCGCAGGTGCTCAAGGGTTTAGCGGTATCTCACAATCTCGCGGTGACTGTTGGTGCCGGGCAGGCGACGCACGTCGTGTGCAGCGCCCGTGACAGCTCTTCTGTCATTGCTTTGCTGTGTTAACGACATAAATTCACTTATGTGTAAATTTACCCGCCGCTGATCAAGTTGGATCTGCCCGAAGGTAAGCCCTTCGAAGAAGGTTGCTGCGTAACGTCGTTAACCGCTCAGATACGTGTGCTTCTTGATCGTTAAAGTGCAAGGAACTTTTATTAGCCTTCAGCTGCTGCTGGCAAAATTGACGCTATCAGCGTTTGCGAAGTTGCTGATGGGATTAGTGATACTGAAGTGATCAAAGCCGGAGGGGCCGGTGAAGCGGGTAGCTCGATTACAGCCTTTCAACAGCAACTTATGTGACTGGCCATGATCATCGACTCAAACCGCATTTTGTCGTTTGCCGCGCCGGTGCGCGTGCATATTGCGCGAAAATGCTCGAAAAGGCGAAGTTAACGAGCTTTGCTAAAGGTGCATTCATTAGAATTTGAAAAATTTTGCTATCGCCGAAGTCAACCGGACCCATATGCTTCCCTGGCGCCGGTGATCCGGCGAACCAACATCGCATTTAATCCGGGGAGAACTCATGGGAATCACTCTGCGCAAAACCGGTGTCGCCTGCGGCACCCTCTTTGCTTCGGCGGCCGTCGCGCTGTCCACCGCCACCGCGGGGCACGCGGCGAACCAGGCCCTCGTCATCGGCGGCATCTCGACACCGTCGATGAGCGACGTCATCATGGCTCCGCTGCTCGGCGGCACTTTCAAGAACCAGCAGCGCGTGAGCATCAACTGGCCGGCCCAGGCGGGCCCGATGACCGGCAAGAACCACCTGACGCTCGGTCAGTCCATCAACGTGGGCAAGACCAACCTCACCACGCAGATCAATTCCTCGCTGGGACAACTCAAGGCCGGTGAAAAGGTCACCGTCGTCGGGCTGTCGGCTGGATCCCTCGTCGTCAACGAGGTGCTGCGCGATCTCGCGTCCAGCGCCACTGCGCCGGGCAAGGACAAGATCACGTTCGTCGTGGTCGCAGATTCCAGCCGCCAGAACATCATTGACGACAACGCCAAGTACAACAAGAAGTTCGACTACACCTACCGCCCCGCGCCCGAGACCAAGTACGACGTCATCGTCATCACGGGCGAGTACGACGGCATGGCCGACTTCCCGGACCGCTGGTGGAACACACTCGCCGTCACCAACGCCATCGCCGGTGCCCTTTACCAGCACGTGCCCGTGATGTATGCAGACCTGTCGAAGGTGCCGGCCAAGAACATCGACGTCGACGTGAACTCGTTGGGCGGCAAGACGACTCACTACCTGGTTCCAGCCGAGAAGTTGCCGTTGGTGCGGATGTTCCCGTCGCTCGCGTCGAAGGAAGCCGAGCTCAAGGCGAAGATCGATGCGGCCTACATCCGCAACGATGCTCCCAAGGCTGCGCCGAAGTCTCTCGTCTCCGCGGCTCCCGTCGCCCTCACCGCGCCGACTGCACGGGTCGCGACCTTGGCTGCACCGGTCACCGCAGCCGCCGCTCCGGTCGTGGTCGCGGCGCCGGCCGCCGAAGCCACCACCAAGGCCACCAACGCGCGGGTCGTCTCCGGCTCGCCGGCCGAGGTGCCGAGCACCGCTGTGGCATCGCTGCGCGTTGCCGCCGAAGACGAGGTCAAGGTCGACGACAAGGCCGACGACAAGGCCGACGAGGCTGCCGTCGCGGAGAGCGCCGAAGCAGCCGCGGAAGCCGATGCAGCGGCCGAGGCCGAGGCAGCCGACAGCGACACCTCCGCCGTCTCGTCCTCGAACGGGGACGACGAGGACGGCGGGGAGTCCGATGACGCCGGCTCGACCGAGTCCGACTCATCGAACGACAGCGGAACATCCGCAGGATCTTCGGAGTAACCTCCCCGGGCTCCGCTGACCCGATGCCCCGGCCTTCTGGCCGGGGCATCGTGGTATCTCCGGCAGGGCGCGTCACCCAGTGCGTGAGCGGGCGCCGGCATCCGGAAGATGAAGGGCGGTACCGCGACTGAGCAAGTCGGTGGCGGTCAGGCCGAACGTCGACTTGAAACGGTCCGCGAGATGTGACGGGCTCGCGAAGCCCGCATCGGCTGCGGCATCCGTCAGGTTCGTGCCCGCCGCGAGCGCGACGCCGACGCCGATCAACCGCATCCATATCCGGTAGCGGCGAAGGCTGGTGCCGACGGCGGCGCGGAACAGGTGAAGGAAACGCGATTCCGACAGCCCGAGTTCGGCCGCGAGTTCTCGGGCCGCTGGTGCGCCGGCGGGATCCGCCGCGATCCGCGCGATGGCCTCAGCGATTCGTGGGTCGAGTCCGCGTCTCGACGCGGGCGCGGCGAGATCAAGCCATCGCAGTGCCGAGGCGTCGTCACGTGGAACCTGCGCCAGCACAGCTGAATCGGCGTGTTCAGTGGCGAACTGACCCGTCGCCCCTGTGCATTTCGCGCGGCATCCAGCCACCCGGTCCGAGGACGCGTCGAAATAGCATGACACCAAGCCGCCGCCGTGCGTGTCGAGATGGTGGACGAGTCGCGGTGGAATCAGAACGCTACGCGCCACGACCCGGCTCTTGCCGGAAGTGACCGTGAGATCGCCGTCGACGCCGACGGCCAGGCACCAGACGGACCCGGAATGAGGTTCGAGATTCAGGCTCGGACCGGCGTAGAGCGCCTGGCCCGGCCACAGCCACACCGCCGGATAGCAGGTTCGTGGAAGCGCCGAGACTTCCGCAGCTGTCATGGTGATCTCCTGGACGTCAACTAGGAGGTTAGCGTGGTCGCCACTGTCGTCATTGCCGTCGCCGCGGTGTTCTTCGCGGGGATGGGGGTTTACGCGCTCGCCGTACCCGCCAGGTTGGTCGCTCCGTTCGGCATCACACTCGGGTCGGCGGCAGCGCGGTCGGAGGTTCGGGCCGTCTACGGTGGCTTCGGCCTGGCGATCGCGGCGATCCTCGTCCTTGCCGCCACCGACCAGGCACTGCGGACCGGCATCGTCGTCGCCGTCGGCGCAGCGCTGGCGGGGATGGCGTTCGGGCGGCTGATCTCCGCGCTCGACGGCCCGACGCGCTTCTATCCCAACTGGTTCTACTTCCTCGTCGAATCTGTGGCTGCCGCAGCGTTGTTCGCGGTGCAGGGGGATCAGGGAATGAGCTGAACCTTGAGGTGCTCTGCCGACCGGGAGAACGCCGCGGCGTAAGCCTGGGCCGCATCGTCCAACGGCATCGCACCGGTGAAGATCCCGTCCACGCGCAGGCGGCCCGCCTGCAGCAGGGGAATAAGTTCGGGCCACGTCTGCTGCACGGGCGCGGTGGTGAACCGGATCGTCAGGCTGCGCAGCAAGGCGACCAGTGCCGGTAGGGGATAGGGCTGCAGATCGTGCACCCCCACGACCGACAGCGTGCCACCGGTGCGCACACATGTCATGGCGTCGTCGAGGGACGTGTCCGTGCCGACGGCGTCGATCACCGCGTCGGCACCCAGTCCACCGGTGGCCTCCAGGACAGCCTGTGCGGCGGGGGTTTCCAGTGCCTGTGCGCCGACGGCGGTCGCGCGGGCGCGACGCGCCTCGACCGGGTCGACCGCGAAAACCCTTGCCGCCCCCAGGGTGAAGGCACTGCGTATTGCGCACTGACCGACCGCTCCCGCGCCGATCACCACCACGGTGCCCCCCATTGGGATGTCGGCCCGCTTGGCCGCGGCCCACCCGGTGGCGAGATTGTCGGTCAACAGCAGCGCCTGTTCGGTGTCGATACCGTCCGGGATCGCGAGGAGCTGGAAATCGGCGGCCGGCACCGCGAGGAGATCCGCCTGCGCGCCGCCGAGCAGACCCGAACCGAAGATCTGCGGACCGCGGACGCACTTCACCGGGTCCTGCGTGTCGCATCCCGCGCAGCGGCCGCATCCCGAGACCGATGACACCAGCACGCGGTCGCCGGAACGGAAACCGGTGACCTCCGAACCGGTCTCGACGACCACGCCGACGGCCTCGTGGCCGATCGACACCGGTTGATCGATGGGATAGTGGCCCTCCAGGAAGTGCAGATCCGATCCGCAGATCGCGGTGGCCGACACCTCCACGATGGCGCCGTCGGCCGCAGGCAGCTCCGGGTCGGGACGAGTGGCGACGCTGATCCGGCGCTCGCTGTCGATGACCACCGCACGCATCAGACCTCCTCGGTGAAACGGAACTGTGACCAGTCGGGATCTTGCAGCGCAGCCCGATATTCGCAGAGACGCCAGGGGCTTACGGTGTGGATCTCGCCGGAGGGATTCTTGAAATAGGAGTGCTTCACCGCGGGGTGGGCCCACACGGTCTGCTTGATCCCCTCCTGCGTGCGCTCATGCCATGCCTCGGTCGGTTCGGGCCTCGGCTCCATCGACCGCGCGCCCGTCGACACGAGGTGTTCGAGACACGCATTGATGTACTGCATCTCAAGTTCGGAATGCATGATCAGGCTGCCGCCGTGGGCCAGATGCGTTCCCGGGCCGTAGATCATGAAGAAGTTCGGGAACTTCGGGACCGTGATGCCGAGGTAGGCGAACGGCCGCCTGCCCCACTCGGCGTGCAGATCGGCGCCACCGCGACCGGTCACGGTCATCGGCGCCAGAATCTCGGTGGCACGAAACCCGGTGGCGTAGACGATCACGTCGATGTCGTAGGCCAGGCCGTCCTCGGTCACGATCCCTTGCGGGGTGATCTCACGCACGGGCGTGCGAATGAGGTTGACGTTCTGTCGTTTCAGCGTCGACAACCAGCTGCCGTTGTCCTGCAGCGTGCGCTTGCCCGTCGCGGGATAGTCGGGCAGGACTTTGGCCAGAAGCTCTGCGTCATCGCCCACCTGAGTGGTGATCCAGTCGGTGAACATCATCCGCGCGAGCGCATTGATCTCGCTGACGGCGTAGTTCTTCTCGTCGGACGGATCGGTGTAATCCGGATCCACCCTCGCGGCGTCGAGTCCCTTGTCGGCGCCGGGCCACATCAGCAGGAAGCGGTACCAGCGGGCGTAGTACGGCAGATTCTCCATCGCCCACCGGACGCCGTCGGGGACGGCCTCGTGATAGGCGGGGTTCGGGAACATCCACTGGGCGGTGCGCTGGAAGACATCCAGGCAGTCGACCCTGTCCGCGATGGCGGGGGCGATCTGAAATCCACTGGCGCCGGCCCCGATCAACGCAACCCGTTTACCGTCGATGTCCACCGAGTGGTCCCACGCCGCGGAATGGAACGCCGGGCCCGAGAACGTGTCCTGCCCGGGGAAATCCGGCATGTTCGGCCGATTCAACTGTCCGACTGCGCAGATGACAGCATTCGCGGTCAAGGTTTGCGTGCCCGCGTCCGTGCGTACCGTCACCGTCCACAGGCCCGTCGCGTCGTCCCATGCCGCGGACAGCACCTCGGTGTTCCAGCGCGTGTGGGCATGCAGCCCATGGCGGTTCATGACGTCGTCGAAGTACCCCGCGAGCTCCGGCTGCTCGGCGAAGAAGTGCTGCCAGTGGTTACTCGGTTCGAAGCTGTAGCAGTAGAGATGGTTGGCCACATCGACGCGCGCCCCGGGATAGGTGTTCTCCCACCAGGTTCCGCCGGGACCGCCGTTCTTCTCGATGATCTCGAACGACACACCTGCCTGTTTGAGCCGTAGCCCGGCGAGCACCCCCGACTCGCCGCAGCCGATGACGATCACCCGGAAGTTCTCGGCCCGCACGGGATCCAGCGGGGCCGGGCGGCGCGGATCGGCGCCGTCGAGGTCGAGCTCCTCGAGCACCAACGGGAGATTGGCGTCGTCCACCGGTTCAGCGGCCGCCCAATCGAGCATCTCCCTGACGAGGTCGGCAGGTAACGGAGCAGGCGGCGGACAACCGCGATCGCGGTAGTCGACGATGGCGGGCAGGGCGGCCGCGCGGGCGCGGGCCTTGTCCTCCTCGGACATGAACCCCTGCACTTCGTTGAGGAACAGGCCGGCCTGCGCGAAGTCGCGGATGAACGCCGGGTCGCCCGTGATGTGCACCATCGACAGCAGCAGCGTCGGAATGCTGACCTGCTCCAGGGCGTCGGCGATCTCGGACGTCGACGTGGAGAAGCGCTGCCCGGCGTGAAACGTGCGCGTCATTGGTGTCCTCTCGTCCAATACGCTACGAGCGGTAACGTATATCGCTGGTCGACCGTAGCGCAACGTCGCCGATACGAGCAGCCCCCTACGATTCCGTTATGGCCACAGTCGCGGTGAAGCGCGTCGTCGTCGTGGGAGGCGGATTGGCGGGCCTGGCAGCCACGGTCTGGCTGTCCGAACTCGGCTACCGCGTCACACTGCTGGAGAGCAACGGTTCGCTCGGCGGCCGCACCATCGGGCTGACGTCGGGCCACGGCGACGCGATCGAGAACGGGCAGCATGTCTTCGCCGGTTCCTACGAGAACGTGTTCCGCTATCTGGATTCCATTGGCACCCGCCACCTTCTGGAGTTCCCCGACCAGTTCGGCGTTCGCTACCCCGGCGGGCACGCCGAGAGATTCGGCATCCGGCCCGCGAACCTGCGCCGCGTCATGCTCGGCCGGGTCAAGGGGTTGGGGATCGGAACCATGCTCCGCGCGGCGCCCGCATGGGCGCGGCTGGTGCGCGACGTCATCGGTTTCGACGACTCGCTCGATGACATCACCGTCGACGAGTGGTTCGACCGCGTCCGGATGCCCCGCGAAGTTCGCAGGGTCGTGTTGAACTCGATGGTGATCGGGCTTCTCAACGAGCTGCCCCACCTGGCGTCGGCTCATGCGTTCGCGGCGCTGCTGCGTACCGGTGCGGATCGCGCGCGCCGGATGGGAAGCACAGCGGTGCGGATCGGCTACCCGACCGTCGATCTGGACACCCTCTATCTCGACGGTGCGCGCAGGGTCATGATCGAACGCGGGGTAGACGTGCGTCTGCGCACCCGCGCGACGTCGGTGACCACGCAGGAGGGCCGGGCCACCGGCGTCCGATTGGGCGATGGATCCACGCTCGACGCCGACGCCGTCATCCTCGCCGTTCCGTCGTGGAATCTGCGTACGTTGCTGGACGAGGTGCCGAGTTCAGAGGATGTCCGGTTGTCCGCCAAGAAGCTCGAGCCGATCCCGATCATGAACGCCTACGTGCTCCTCGATCGCCCGCTCGGCACCGTCGCCCCGTGGGAATCCTTGTTGGACAGCGACATCGGCTGGGTCTTCGACCGCGACCACATGCATGGTCCCCGCGAGGACGGCAAGCATCTGTATGCCCTGACGACGTGCGCCGCCTACGACCTGATGTCGCTCAAGAACGGGGAGGCCGGCGACCGGCTGGTCGCAGCGCTGCGGGTCAGCTATCCCGCCGCGCGTGACGCCGAGGTGCTGGACGTCACCGTGGTGCCGTGGCCCAAGGCCACGTTCTCGTCCCGCGTGGGCATGTCCACGATCCGGCCGGACAACCGCACGGCACTGCCGAATCTCGTGCTCGCGGGCGACTGGACCCACAACGACTGGCCGACCACCATGGAGGGTGCTGCGCAAAGCGCTTCGCGGGCAGTCGATCTGGTACACGCCGAGCTCGGACGCACCGACTAGCCCGCGATGACTTCCGCACCGCCGGACTTGGCCTTCTTGTCCTCGTACATCAGCTCATCGGCGCGGGCCAGCAGTTGTTCCAGGGTGCTGATGTCGTCGTGTGGCACATCGATCACGCCGATGCTCGCGGCCAGACGGTAGTGCCGCGCGCCGGTGTCGTTGAACCGTCGGAAGGCATCCAGCAGCCGCGCGTGCAGTGCCGCCGCACCGTCGGTGAATTCCGGTACCAGCACGGAAAATTCGTCACCACCCAAACGTCCCACGATGTCGGATGCGCGCACAGCGTCCCGCAGCACCTCTGCGACGTCGCCGATGAGGACGTCACCGACATCGTGACCGTCCTCGTCGTTGATGCGCTTGAGGCCGTCGACATCGAGGAATGCCAGCGCACTGTCATGGCCGTGGGTCCGCCCAGCGAGCAGCGCGGCATTGGCAAGAAGGTGGAACCCGCGGCGGTTGTAGAGCCCGGTCAGGTCATCGGTCAGGGACAGGTGGCGGATCTCGTCGTTCGCCTGCTCGAGAGCGGCGGTGCGGTCGGTCACCCGCTGTTCCAGTTCGGAGTACACCGCGACGTTCTCCATCGCGATCGACGTCGAGTCGGCCAGCGCACGCAGCAGCGAGATCTCGCGCGGCGTGGGCTGACGCTCGTGCGCCCAGTAATTACCGATCGCGCCGACCGGGTCCAGGGTGCGGATCGGCACCATCACCAGGCTCTTGACGAAGGTCGGGCGGTACGCCTCGTGGGGGATGCGCTCATCGACGTAGATGTCGGGGATGACGGCGGCATCCTTGTTGAGCATTGCCCACCCGCTGATGCAGATCTCCATCGGGAACCGACTGCCCTTCCACAGCGGAGCGATGGCGTCCTCGTCGGCGTAGTAGCACTTGCCGTTGTCGCGCAGCACGAACGTCGCGCCGTCACAACCGGTGAGCTCACGGGCTGCGGTGCGGACGATGCGCATGATGTCGTTAAGGCTGCGGGCCAGCGACAGCTCCTGCACGGCCTGCATGAGCCGCGTCATACCGCGGACGTACTCGGCGTCGCAGGTGTCGGGATGTGCCACGACCGGCGCCGTCGGTAGTGCCGCGGTCGGTACTGAAGTCAAAGGCGTGGCGCTCATTGCCCAACCTCCGTGTAAAACTGTTCGCCGCGTCTCGACGAACTCACCAGTAGCAAATCTTACACGGCCGACAAAAGGCTGATCGTGAACATGGGTATTTCTGAAGAGATTTATTCAGTCGTTTACCTCACACCGAGGCGGGGTGTGCACTGCTGTCCGGCGCCTCATCGACCAGGTCATGCGCCATTCCATAGCGTAACCTTTGCTGAGTCATTACCCGGGGATAGCCGGCGAGGGCCCGTTTTGTTCGCAGATCGGTCACCCCGGGAATGGCCGAAAGTGCCAGATTCACCGTGCCGATCACCGGGCTGAGCAAAGACGGCAGGTGCTTGAACGGCGTGTCGGGGACGCCGAGTTTCGTCGCAGCGGCGTCACCCAGGAATGCACGGGTAAGCCCGTCCACCACCGAGACCGCGAACCCGTGCCTGCGGCCGCCGCCGAACGGGAGCAGATCGGCGATCTCGACGGCGAGGTAGTCGCGATTCAACGCCCGGACGAAGTCCCTGTCGCCGTCGTCGGGATCGGTGGCGGTGAGCACGTAAAGCTTCTCGATCCGGACGTGGTCGGCTTCGCTCGTGGGGTTCAGCTCGGGGCCGACACCGTTGAGGAAGCCGACATAGCGCCAGAAGTGGTAGATGTCGTCGAGTTCGCTTGCGGTGTAGCGGATGCCGAGTTTGCGCATGGCCGCCAGGGCGACGTGGCCGAATTCGGCGATCGTGAACGCCATGAAGCTCTGCGGGATCGGTGCACCCCATGCCCGCTCGTCCCAGTCGCCGCTCTGCCACAGGTGACGGCGAACGGACGCGTGGATCATGCGGACCCGCAACGTCGTCGCGAAACCCGCGCCGTCCCGGCGCAGACCGCCCGGGGTCAGGATCGTCTCCATCCACGACCCGACTTCCAGAGACCGCACCGCCGCCTGGCTGGTGTAGCGCCCGGTCATCACCAACGGCATCCCGGCAGTCGAATTCATCGCCCCGGCCGTCAGCGACGCGGCGCCGAGCACGATGCCGTACGACGCCATGTGACGCACGAGGTGCCCGGCCGCACGATCGAGGCGCCCGCGGTCGAGCCAGTCCGGTTCGGCGTCCACCTCGGCGAAGAAGGCGCGCAGCGATGGCGGCGCCCCGGCGGCCGAGTCGATACCGCCGGCGACAGCGGCGCGGAACATGACCATCCCCGCCCCGGGAGGCAGCGAGGCGAAGTCCTCGACGACCGCGTCCGCCAGCGGGTCGGCGATGCCCGCTCCGGCGACCCAGTCGCGGCCGAACTGTCCGTACCGGCGCACCGCGACGTCGGCATTGGGGACCGAGCTGCTCACCTGTGTCATGAGTCTATGCAAACATGAGAATCACTCACTTACTACTCACCTTCTGGGAGGTGGCCGATGGCCACACAGATGCGGTCCCGACCTCAGCAGCAGCGCGCCAGGGAGATGCGCAGGCGCCTGCTCGACAGCGCATTGCGGATCGTGTCCCGCCACGGCGTCGCGACGCTGACCACCCAGGCCATCGCCGACACTGCCCACGTCAGCATCGGCACTGTATATCGGTACTTTCCCGACCGTGCCGCAATCCTCGCCGAGCTCGTCGACGAGGCCGCCCGCGACATCTCGTTCGAACTCGTCCGCGGCGTCGGCAAGGCCCTCGATCTCGACGTCGACACCGCATCTCTTGCGGTGGTGGACACGTTGACCACCGCCTACGAAAAGCATGCGCCGGTGTTGCAGGCAGCGTTGACATCCTCATCTTTTGACGTGCCGCCGTACCTCAATCACGCCGCTATGGACGAGATCGAGCGCAGCCTTCTGCCGCTGGGTTCGGCGATCCCCGGACGGGCCCGGCCGGACCTGTCGCCGGCCGAATTGCACGATCTGGTGTTCCTGACGATGGGGGTCACGTCGAGTGCCTGCCTGCGGATCGCGCTGCAACGCCCGCCGGACTCGGACCGCGACGCGATGGTCGCGCTGACCGCACGCATGTTGGCCGCAGCGCTGACCCCGCCCTGACTAGATGCGCCCGCACCGGGTAATTCGACCTTCATGAGTGAGACCGCGCTTTTGGTGATCGACATGTTCAACAGCTACAACCACCCCGATGCCGACGCGCTCGCCGCCAGCGCCGAAGAGGTCATCGAACCGTTGACCCGCCTGGTCGAGCAAGCGCGGAATCGAGACGACACCGACCTCGTGTACGTCAACGACAACTACGGCGACTTCACGGCGGAACCGTCCGACATCGTCAACGCCGCGCTCGATGGGGCGCGCCCGGAGCTGGTGCGACCGCTGACGCCGGGCCCCGACAGCCGGTTCCTGACGAAGGTGCGTCACAGCGCGTTCTATGCGACCCCGCTGGACTACATGCTCAGTCGTCTGGGGGCCCAGCGCATCATCCTCAGTGGACAAGTAACCGAGCAGTGCATCCTCTACACGGCCCTCGACGGGTACGTGCGGCACTACGACGTGGTGGTCGCCGCTGACGCCGTGGCGCACATCGACGCCGAACTCGGTAGCGCGGCGCTGCAGATGATGAAGCAGAACATGAGGGCGGAGCTCTGCTCGTCTTCCGAATGCCTTGCCTGAGCCCGTAACTCACGGGCGCTGCCGGATGGCGCGATCCGAGCGGAACGAGGCGGAATTCGAGGGTTGACGGTATGCGCGAGTGTTGTAGCCTCAGCCCATGGAAGTACTACGGTCTGTAGTTGTTCTGCTGCACATCGTCGGCTTCGCCGTCACGTTCGGGGCGTGGGCCGCCGAAGCGGTGGCCGGCCGCTTCCGGACGACGCGCCTGATGGATTACGGCCTGCTGGTCTCGCTGCTCACCGGGTTCGTGCTCGCGGCGCCCTGGCCGGCGGGGATCGAACTGAACTATCCGAAGATCGGGATCAAACTGGCGATCCTGGTGACACTGGGCGGACTGCTGGGCATGGGCAACGCGCGCCAGCGCCGCACCGGGAACGCGGTGCCGCGACCGCTGTTCTTCGCCGTCGGCGCGCTCGCCTTCACCGCCGCCGGCATCGCAGTGATCTGGTGACTACTGCTCGCCGAGGCCCATCAACTCCGTGACGTGGTGGTCGCGGCCGGCGGTGTAGCCACCATCGACGGCAACGGCCTGGCCGCTGACGAAGCTGGCATCGGCGGACACGAGGAACGAGGCGACGGCGGCGACCTCGTGTGGGCGGCCGAAGCGACGCAGCTTGTGCTCGTGGCGCAGTCCGTCCCGGGGTCCCTCCATGCCGGGGATGCCCATCACCGAGTCGAACAGCGGTGTCTCGATGAAGCCGGGGCAGATGGCGTTGACCCGAATCCCGCTGGGGCCGTAGTCGATCGCAGCATTCTTGGTCAGTAGCACGACGCCGCCCTTGGACGCGTTGTAGGCGCTGCCACCGGCGGTGCCCTCCAACCCCTCGATGCTGGACAGTGTGACGATCGCACCGCGTTCACCGTCGAGGCGGTCCTGCGTCATCATCTGCGCGAGCGCGGCACGCATCACGACGAACGTGCCCTTGAGGTTGACGTCGACGACGCGATCCCATTCGTCGTCGGGCAGCAGGTGGATGGGTCCACCGCCGCCGACCCCGGCTGAATGGACGACGCCGTCGAGCCGGCCGGCACTGGCGACGACAGCCGCCACCGCCCGCTCGATCGTCGCGCTGTCGAGGACGTCTCCGGTGACGTACTCGAACGTGCCGGACAGTTCGGGCGGAGCGGCGGATGCGAGGTCGATGCCGACGACCGTGGCACCTTCGTCGAGCAGCCGCCGTGCGGTGGCTTCGCCGATACCCGACGCGGCACCCGTGACCAGAACACCCTTGCCGGCAAGACCATTGAGCATCGGGACAGTATGGCCTACGGGATCACCGACAGGATCCTCGCTACCATCCGAAGATGACGGAGATGACGGGGGCGCCGGTGCCCCTCCTCGCCGGCGGCCACGGCGGCGTCCGGATCGTGGCCGACCGGCAGGGTCGGCCCGACGCGCGCGCCGTGGTGTTCCTCCACGGCGGTGGCCAGACCCGTCGGTCGTGGGGCCGCGCGGCAGCCACCGTCGCGCAGCGCGGATGGCAGGCCGTGACGGTCGACATGCGCGGGCACGGTGAGTCGGACTGGTCGTCCGAGGGCGACTACCGGGTGATGAGCTTTGCCGCCGATATCCGGGAACTTCTGCAACAGTTGCCGCCGCACCCTGTCCTGGTCGGCGCGTCGCTCGGCGGACTGACGTCGATACTGCTGGCAGGCGAATTGTCGCCCGGTATCGCGGCCGCGCTGGTGCTGGTCGACATCGTGCCCGACATGGATCCGACGGGAGCCGAGCGCATCCATGCGTTCATGGCCGACAAGATGGCGGACGGTTTCGCCTCGCTCGACGAGGTCGCCGACATGATCGCCGAGTACAACCCGCACCGGCCGAGGCCGAGCGACCTCGACGGTCTGCGAAATAACCTGCGGCGCAGGGGAGATCGCTGGTACTGGCACTGGGATCCGCAGTTCATCGACGGCACCGCCGCGTATCCGCCGATGGAGGTCGTCGACACCGATCGTCTCCACGCTGCGGTGGCGCGGGTCGTCGCCGACGGAGTCCCCGTGCTCCTGGTCCGCGGACAGGTCAGTGACCTCGTCAGCCGCGATCGCGCCGCGGAGTTTCTTGAGCGCTTCCCTCAGATCGACTTCGTGGACGTCGAGGGTGCGGGTCACATGGTGGCCGGCGATCGCAACGACCTGTTTGCCGATGCGGTGCTCGACTTCCTCGCGCGCCACGATGTGGCGAAACCGTGACCATCCACTAGGTGCCAAGCGTATGGTGTGGGCCGAAAAGCCTTGAGCTCAGGAGGATTGATGTCAGGACGGTTGGCGGGCAAGGTCGCTCTCATCAGCGGCGGCGCCAGAGGGATGGGCGCATCGCACGCCCGGGTGATGGTCGGCCACGGGGCGAAGGTGGTGTGCGGCGACGTCCTCGATGCCGACGGCGAACTCGTCGCCGAGGAACTCGGAGACGCCGCCCGCTACGTCCACCTCGACGTGACGCGCACTGAGGACTGGGATGCGGCCGTCACGACGGCCGTCGACGAATTCGGCGGACTCGACATCCTCGTCAACAACGCGGGCATCCTCAACATCGGCACCGTCGAGGATTACGACCTCGCCGAATGGCAGCGCATCCTCGACATCAACCTCACCGGCGTCTTCCTCGGAATCCGCGCGGTGACGCCGACGATGAAAGCCGCAGGGCGCGGGTCGATCGTCAACATCTCCTCGATCGAGGGCATGGCGGGCACTGTCGGCTGCCACGGCTACACCGCCACCAAGTTCGCCGTCCGCGGTCTGACCAAGTCAACGGCACTTGAATTGGGGCCCTTCGGAATTCGGGTCAACTCGGTACACCCCGGCCTGGTCAAGACCCCGATGGCCGACTGGGTTCCCGAGGACATCTTCCAGTCCGCGCTGGGCCGGATCGCGCAGCCCCACGAGGTCAGCAACCTCGTGGTGTATCTCGCCGGCGACGAGTCCAGTTACTCGACCGGCGCGGAGTTCGTCGTCGACGGCGGCACCATCGCCGGCCTCGCGCACAAGGACTTCTCCGCCGTGGACGTCGACCAGCAGCCGGAGTGGATCACCTAAGGGGGGCGGCGCCCGTGTCGTTCGCTGTACTGTCGCGGTCCATCCGCCTGCCCAGCTCGGCGCGCGAGTTGATCCCCAGCTTGCGATAGATCTTCGTCAGGTTGTGCTCGACCGTCTTGGCGCTGATGAACATCGCGGCCGCGATGTCCTTGTTGGTCGCACCGGAGGCCGCCATTTCGGCGACGCGTTGCTCCGACGGCGTCAACGGGCTCAGACTGTCCGCCGAGGCGACGATGGTGCGGGCCAGCTCGGCCTTGGCTCGCGCCGCCCAGAGCGGGATACCCAACCGTTCGAACTCCTGCAGCGCCTCGGTCAAGTTGGTTGCTGCCGTGTGCTTCTGACGCAGCCGCCGCTGAAGCTGGCCGAGCAACAGCTGGGTTCTCGCCCGGTCGAACGGCATCGGAAGCTGGTCGTGCTCGGCCATCGCTCGATGCGCCTCCAGCTCTGCGGCACTGATATCTCCGCGGGCGGCGAGCAGCATCGCCCGGCACCGAGACCCCACCGCCTTCATCCAGCGCCGGTCATGCTCGGCGCCGTTGAGTTCCAGTGCCGCCGTGAGAAACTCGGCGTCGTCGAGCCGGCCGACGCCCACCATCGCCTCGATCACGTCCGGGAGGTGCCAGGCATACATCAGCTCCGTCGACGGCACCCGGCCTCGCTCCAGGAACGAAGTATCCAGCGCCTCAAGGGCTTCCCGGTGATTTCCCAGTGACTCCTCGAGGAAGCACAGTGTCATACCGGGCCAGTCGGCGATGTGGGACGCCTGGCGGTTCCTGACCGCACCGAGAACCCACCGGGCGTCGGCCCGCGCGTCCTCGACCCTGCCGGCGAACGCCGACATCGCGCCGCGCACCGTCATCGGGATGATGAGGACGTCATCGCCGCCGAGCTGTTCGGCGCGTTCCACGGCCTCGGCGGTTTCGGTCTCGGCCTCGGCGAGCTGGCCACGCCACAGGTGATTGATCGCAAGAAACCCGGCGATGGCCATCATGTCGCTTTCGGCGCCGCGCTCGACACAGACACTGCGCAACTCCGTCAGTTCCCGGTGCGCCTGCTCGAGCCGACCCGTCCACGACATCGCGAGCGCGTTCACGAACGGGGCGCGGAAGATGATCGGCACATCGAATGCGCTGTCGTAGAGCGTCAGCGCCCGGGTCAGCGATTCCTCGTCGAGGCCGCGTCCGCTCTGGAACCGGACGTGGACCGACCAAGCCAGTGCGGCGCTGGTGACCCCGGGTATGCCGAGTTCCTCGGCGAGTTTCACGCCGTCGCGCGCGTACCGCAGCGCTTCGTCCAGTTCGCCGATGTTGTTCAGCGCGAAGGACAGTCGCAGCAACACCTGCACCTGGACCGGTGCGGCGCCCGCCGCGTCGTCCAGTGCGGCCCGTAACAGCTCGACCGCCCCGCTGTGTTCGTTCTCGTACATGCGCACCGTGGCCAGCTGACTCGCCGCCAGAGCACGCAGGATTGCGGGCTCGAACGAGTCGATGCGGCCCAGTGCCGTAGCGGCTTTTGCCGTGTTGCCGGCCAGGAAGTGATTCTCCGCGGACTTCATCCGACGCATGGGGCCGTCTCCGCCCAGCCCGATCGCCAGGTCCACCAGCTCGGCGGCCGCCGCGGGCGCGCCGCGGGCCCGGGCGGCGTCGGCCGCCTGATCGAGGGCGGTGAAGATCTGCTCGTCACCACTCGCCGACGCCAGCGCCAGATGCCTGGCCCGCAGTTCCGGC
This sequence comes from Mycobacterium sp. 236(2023), assembly GCF_029623955.1. GTDB lineage: Bacteria > Actinomycetota > Actinomycetes > Mycobacteriales > Mycobacteriaceae > Mycobacterium. The sequence continues at coordinate 1,060,694 of NZ_JARSBP010000002.1, forward strand.
TGGGTCTCCAGCAGACCCATCGTGCGGTGCATCGCGCGGCGCGCGGTGGGGCCGGCGTCGGTGTAGACGCCACTGGCCAGCAGGGGATGCGTGAAGCGGACCCGATGACCCGAAAGGACGACGATGCCCGCCGCTTCGGCACGCTCCAGCCGTTCCGCCACATCCTCGACCGTGGTGCCGCCGGCCTGAGCCAGCAGCTCCGTGGTCGGATTGGCCACGCAGGCAACGCTGAGCAGCAACTCGCGGGTATCGCTGTCGAGCTGACCGATCCTGCGGCGCACCACATCGGTCAGGGTGGCGGGCAGGGGCAGTTCGGGCCCTACCGCGCCATCACCGACCGCCTGCGCCAGTTCCAGGGCGAAAAACGGGTTGCCGCCCGATGTTTCGGCGATCCGTAGCACCACGGGCCGAGTGAGTTTGCGGCCCAGCCGCTCCGAGATGAGCGTGTGCACCTGCGCGGTGTTCATCGGATGCACGCACACCCGGCCGACCCCGTCGGGGCGGTCGAGCCGCAACCAGCCCATCGTCGTGGACTCGCCGGGCGCGCACCGCTCCGTCACCAGGACGCCGAACGGGCCGTGCAGGCGGCGCACCGCGAACTCGATGGCCACGCGACTGGACGTGTCCAGCCACTGGGCGTCGTCGATCGCGATGAGGACCGGGGACTTCTCGGCGAGTGCGTGCAGTACCGCGACGAAACCGGCCGCGACCACGCGCTGGTCGGTCGGCGGACCGTCACTGCCCGCGCGGAGCAGCAGGCGGTCCAGGGCAAGACGCTGCAGTCCGGGCAGCGACACGAAGTGCTCGTCCTCCACGTCGTCGAGCAGGTCGGCCAGCGCCGCGAACGCCATCACGGATTCGGCCTGCCCGACGCGCGCCGTCAGCACCCGAAAACCGAGTTCTTTCGCGCGCTGCAACTGCGTCAGCCACAGCGTGGTCTTGCCGATGCCCGCTTCACCCTCGATGACCAGGCCCGTCGGCGTTGACGCCGCCGACTGCAGGAACCCAGCAACGCGCGGATCGTCACCTGCTCCCGAACTAGCGCTGGACATGCCACTCATCATCGCAGTGGGCAAAACCCCGCGCACCACTTCCGTCTCTTACCGGACGAAAATGTGTCAGCGGACGGCGACGACGACCTTGCCCCTGGCCGAGCGATCTTCCAGCGACGCGATCGCCTCGGCGGCCTTCTCGAGCGGATACACCACGGGTTCGGGTGCGGGCACCGCGCCGGAAGCCAGCAGCGGGGCCAGATCGGCCCACTGTTCCTGCAGGTAGCCGGGATGTGTCATAGTCCACGCGCCCCAGCCCACGCCGACGGTGTCCACGTTGTTGAGCAGCAGACGATTCACCTTGACCGTCGGGATCTCGCCGCCTGTGAAACCGACGACCAGCAACCGCCCGCCCGGCGCCAGGGAGCGCAGCGAATCGGTGAACCGGTCGCCGCCGACCGGGTCGACGACGATGTCCACACCGCGGCCCCCGGTCAGTTCCTTGACCGCATCCTTGAAACCGTCGGCAAGCACGACGTCCGACGCGCCCGCCGCGCGAGCGACGGCCGCCTTCTCCTCGGTGCTGACGACCGCGATGGTGCGTGACGCGCCGAACGCGGGCGCCATGCGCAGCGTGGATGTTCCGATACCACCGGCGGCGCCATGCACGAGCACCGTCTCACCGGGTGCCAACCGGCCGCGGGTACGCAGCGCGAATTGCACTGTCAGGTCGTTGAACAGCACGCCTGCGCCCGCCTCGAACGACAGCGAATCGGGGAGCTTGAACACCCGTTCTGGCTGCAGCGCAACGACTTCGGCCATCGCGCCGCACAGCATCGTCAGACCGATCACCCGATCGCCTGGCTGCACGTGCGCACCGTCGGGCGCGCTGCGCACCACGCCGGCGATCTCGGCGCCCGGCGTGTACGGCATCTCGGGCTTGTACTGGTAGAGCCCGCGAGATTGCAGCGCGTCCGGGAACGCGACCCCGGCGGCGTGGACGTCGACGAGCACCGTGCCGTCGTCGCCGGTGGGTTCGTCGATATCGACGACCTTCGCGGCCTGCGGCCCGTCGAGCTCGGCTATCTGAATTGCACGCATGGTCGGCCTCCTGTGTCGTCGCCGCAGACCATTTAACCCACCCGGCGATCCGAGGTTGCCGGTGGTGCCCGCCGGGTACAGTCACGTACCCGGCACCGTCGCCGAACCCGAGGAGCACAGATGGCACGAGGCAGCAGCACCCGACTGCGGCGTGGGGGATTCGGTCCCGCCGAAGCCCTGCCGCCGGGCCGGGTGGTCGACGTGCGGTCCAAGGACGGCGTCCGGATCCACACCGAGGTGTTCGGTCCCGAGGACGGCTATCCGATCGTGCTGGCGCACGGCATCACCTGCGCCATCCGGGTGTGGGCCTACCAGATCGCGGACCTGGCAAGGGATTACCGGGTCATCGCCTTCGACCATCGTGGCCACGGCCGCAGCGGAGTGCCGCCCCGTCGCGGCGGTTACAGCCTGGACTACCTCGCCGCCGACCTGGACGCGGTGCTCGAGGCGACGCTGGCGCCGGGGGAGCGGGCCGTCATCGCCGGACACTCGATGGGCGGCATCGCGATCTCGGCGTGGTCCGAGCGTCTTCCGCAGCGCGTCGCCCAGCGCGCGGACGCCGTGGCGCTGATCAACACGACGACCGGTGACCTGCTGCGCAATGTCAACCTGCTGCCCGTGCCCGCCCGTTTCGCCGACGCCAGGGTGCGCGCGGCGGGCGGGATGCTGCGGACATTCGGCGGCGCTCCGCTGATGCGCGCCGCGGACCGGCCGAGCCGCCGCTTCGTGTCGGTGATCGCGGTGGGCCGCGATGCCGACCCGGCGATCGTCGACTTCGTCTTCGAGCTGTTCAACGGCACCCCGCCGGCGGGCCGCGGCGCCTGGGCCCGCGTGCTGATCGACAACCTCGGGCCGCGGCACATCGCGCTGAAGAACCTCACGGTGCCCACGCTGGTGATCGGCAGCGAGAAAGACCGGCTGCTGCCGATGGTCTCGTCGCGCCGCATCGCCGCGACCGCACCGAACCTGGCCCGCTTTGTGGAGTTGTCCGGGGGCCATTGCGCGATCCTGGAGCGGCCCGACGATGTCAACGCGCAGTTGCGGTGGCTGGTCGAGTCGGTGACTGCTCAGGAGAAGCGCCGCGTCAGTTCCTGATGGGCTTCGCCTGCGGCGCGAACTCCTGAGCGCACCGCGCCGTCGAGGAAGCCGGTCCACCTGTCCGCCGTCTCGGTGCCCGCCCAGAAGATGCCGTCGACCGGTGCCTTGAGCCAGCGGCCATACGTGGTCCACGAGCCGGGCGGCACCGCCGCCGTCGGGCCGCCGGGCGCGAAAGGTTCTGCACCCCAACAATGATCAACGTAGTCCAGCGGCTGTAGCGCAGCGTTGCCGAACAGGGCGGCGAATCCGGCGAGCGCGACTTCGCGTCGCTGCTGCGGCGGCAGCGGATCGAAGGTGCGGGCGTCGGTGAAGCCGAGCAGCACGCCGGGGCCGGCATCGCCCGGGCTGACGTCGAACGTGATGAACACCGGGCCCTCGTCCGACAGCGCCTCACCGGAGTGGCCGTCGCTGCGCCAGAACGGGGTGGAGTACGCCGCGTAGGCCTTGCTCAGATGACCTTGCGGCCAGTGCCGGTTCAGCTCGTCATACTCGGCGGGCAGCGCGGGATCGAAGGCGATGCCGGCGCGATGCTCGGGCGGGACCGCGACGACGACCGCGCCCGCCGAGAACTCACCGCGATCCGTCGTCACGGTCAGCGTGCGATCGGGACGGCGCGCGATGCGCCGGACCGGGGTATTCAGGACTACGCGTTCGCCCAGCTCGTCGGCCATCAGCTGCGCGATCTGCTGGGTTCCTGCCACGAAGCGGTCCTGCTGCGCACCGCCTTCCACGTCGAGCATGCGGTTGAGGCCGCCGGCAGCCCCGACGTAGCGGACCGCGTGCAGCATCGACACCGCATCGGGCTCGGCGCCCCACGTCACCCGCGACATGATCGCCATCAGATCGCGGGTGGACGCACCCGCGTGCACCGAGCGCAGCCAGTCATCGAGCGAGATGGCGTCGAGGTCCGCGGCGATCGGCGACGTCCACGGCTGGTCCACCGGGACCTTCGTGCGGATGCGGTCGAAGCGCCACTGGATCCGCGACACGTCGAGCAGCTCGAGGATCGACAGCCGGGGGATCGTGCTGCGATACGAGCGCACCCGGCCGCGCCACCGGATCAGGTTCTTGCCGCGGCCGTACGTCGGCACCGGCTCGACACCCAGCTCCTTGGCCAGCGTCAACACCGCGTCCTGCGTCGGCCCGACGAACGTCGCGCCGAAGTCGACGGCCACACCGCCGACGAACCCGGTATAGGACCGACCGCCGACGCGGTCGCGGCCTTCCAGCACCGTCACGTCGCGCCCGAGGCGGGTCAGTTCCCGCGCCGCTGCCAGCCCTGCGAATCCCGCGCCCACGACCACGACGTCGACCATCGGCCCATCCTCGCGGATTCGGCGTGGTTCTCGTCGCTGAGCGCCGATATTCACGCCGAAATCGTTCTAGGGTGGTACGTGACCGGACCAAAGGAGGTTGCGGGTGCAGGGTGGTATTCGCGACGACGAGTTCTCTGACGTTCTGATCATTGGTGCGGGCATTTCCGGAATCGGTGCTGCCTACCGGATCCAGGAACGCAATCCCCAGCTGAAATACACGATCCTGGAGCGGCGTTCACGCATCGGCGGGACCTGGGACCTGCACCGGTATCCCGGGATTCGGTCCGACAGCGACATCTTCACGCTGTCGTTCCCGTGGGAGCCGTGGGATCGCCCGGAGAACGTCGCCGACGGCGAAGATATCCGGATGTACCTGACGAACGCCGCCCGCAAGCACGGCATCGACGAACACATCCGGTTCGACACCCGGGTCACCTCGGCCGACTGGGACTCTTCGACCGACGCGTGGACGGTGCACGTCGAGGACACGGGCGGCCCGCGGGTGTATCGGGCCAGGTTCCTGTTCTTCGGCACCGGCTACTACAACTACGACGACCCGTACCGGCCCGAGTTCCCCGGCATCGACACGTTCGGCGGGACGGTGGCGCATCCACAGCTGTGGCCCGAGGGCCTCGACTACACCGGCAAGCGGGTCGCCGTCATCGGCAGCGGCGCCACGGCGATCAGCATGATTCCGGCCCTGGCGCGCACCGCCGGCCATGTCACGATGGTGCAGCGCTCACCGACGTATCTGATGTCCGGTCAACGGGTCAACGCCGTCGTCAACCTGTTGCGCAGGGTGCCACCGCGCAAGCTCGGCTACCGCCTGGCGTGGCTTTACAACGTGATGTTCATCGTGGCGTTCTACGGTCTCGCCAGGAAAGCGCCACGCTTCACCAGACGGTTGATCCGGACGGTCGCGAAGAGTCATCTGCCCGAAAACTATCCTGTGGACACGCATTTCAAGCCCCGATACGACCCGTGGGACCAGCGGCTGTGCCTGATCCTGGAGGGCGACTTCTACGAGGCGATCGCCGATGGCCGCGCCGAGGTCGTCACCGATCAGATCGACCACATCGACGCCGACGGCGTGGTGCTGAAGTCCGGTGACCGGGTCGACGCCGACGTGATCGTCACCGCGACCGGTCTGCAGCTGCAGGCTTTGGGTGGCATCGCCTTGCGTGTCGACGGCCAGGAGGTCAAGCCGGCCGACCGGTTCGTCTACAAAGAACATCTGCTCGAAGACATCCCGAACCTGGCCTGGTGCGTGGGTTACATCAACGCGTCGTGGACGCTGCGAGCCGACCTCACCGCGCGTGCGGTGGCGAAGTTGTTGGCGCACATGGACTCTCATGGTTACACCCACGCCTACCCGCATCTTGGTGGGGTGACGATGGAGGAGAAGCCGGCCTGGAACATCAATGCGGGTTACGTGCATCGCGCTCCGCACGTACTGCCGAAGTCCGGCACGCACCGGCCGTGGAACGTGCGGCACAACTTTGTGCTCGACGCGATCGACGCGCGCTTCGACCGCATCGACGAATCGATGGTGTTCGGCCGTGCCTCGACGGAATTGCATCGCAGCAGCAATAGATCGAGTGAAGTTCTGCTGGAACGCAATTCCGGTTGATAGCTAGGGGGCGACGGTCAGCCAGTCGGCGAAACCGGACGGGTCGTGGCGGCCCAGCGCTCCGTGCTCGAACAAGCCCCACCCTTCGTGCTCGACGCCGGCGGCGTCGCGGCACACTGCCCGGCCGACGTGATCGATGACGCCAAACCCTGCGCGCCCGATGATCGCGGGATCGGTCATGTCGTAGGTGAAGCGCTCGGTGAAGTTCTCGCCCTTCCACATGCCGTGGATCCAGTCCGAGTCACCGCCGTAGCCGCCGCCGACGTGAATCGGCACGGGCAGTTTGGACTCCACCTCGAAGTGGACTGGGCTGCCGTCGAATGCGGTCGCATCGATCGTCGCGCCGGTCGGGATGCGGGTGCCAGATCGGTAGTGGATCTGGACGCGCGGCCAGCCCAGCTGTTCGACGCGGCCGTCCTTCCAGATCCGCGTGCAGTCGTTGAGCGAACGGAAGCCCAGGTGATCCTCCTGGATGATGACGACGATGCCGAAGTCGTCGAACGCCATCGGCACATACAGCCACCACATGCCCTCGAACGGCGGGTGGTCGGGACGGCCCGCGGGTTCGGCTTCGCCGATCGGCCGGATGCCCCATGACCGGTCCCGGGTGCCGAGCCACTGCGCGGGGTCCACGGCGATGTCCTGCCCGTCGATGGAGAGTTGGCCGCTCCATGTACCAACCTGCGCGAAGCGCTGTGCGTCCAGCGTCACCCGGTTGCCGCGCCGCATGATGTGGGGTTGTTCCTGGACGACGTCGAACAGGCCTTCCCACGTGAGATCGGCTGCGATACCTTCGGTTTCGTCGAGGACGATGCGCAGCTTGCGCAGTGGTTCGACGACCTCGACGCGGTAGTTGCCGACGTGCTGGTTGAGCCTGTCGCCGTCGATGGCGTCGGACAGGTGCACCGCCGTCTGGGTGTCCCCGCGCCTCGTCAGCAGGAAGGCGTCCTTCACCCCGAGATTGGGGTAGTAGCCGATACCGGTGACGACGAAGATGTCGCCGGTGCGGTCGTGGGCGTTGTAGTAGGACCTGTCATAGAAGTTGCGATCCGACGACCCCGGCCAGGCGATCGGCTGCGGCACCTGGTGAATCGGGTATTCGTCCATCGGTCCGAGCATCAGGCGGTCTCTCCGATCAGTCGTTTGAGCAGCGATCCGTGATAGAACAGCGATTCGACGTCGTCAGGTTTCTCGATCTCCCCGAAATGCACGCGACGGGCCCCTGTGCGCATGAAGACACAGCACCAGACCACTGCGGAGTACACGTAGAACCAGTCGAGGTCGCCGAGCTCGACACCCGTCAGGTCGCGGTAGGTGGCGCGGACATCGTCCTCGCGGAGGAAGTCCGGCATCCCCGTCATCCCGGCCAGCTTGGTGAGCTCCTGGAAGACCATGTGCGCGAAGCTGATCCACGCGACATCGAACTCCCGGGGTCCGACGGTCGCCATCTCCCAGTCGAGGACGGCGACGGGGGTGAAGTCCTCGTACATGACGTTGCCGATGCGCGAATCTCCCCACACCAGAACAGGTTCGGTGGCGGCGACATCGTCGGGGAAGTGGTCCTCCAGCCATGCGAGCGCCCGCTCGACCAGCGGGGAGCTCCCGATGTCGGGAACGCTGAACGCGTACCAGTCCTTCAGCCATCCGAAGTGGCGGTGCAGTGCCGTCTCACCGGGCGGATCGATGTCCTGCAGGAAGCTGAAGACCTGCTGTGCGTTCGGGATTGAATGCAGCTTGGCGAGCACCTCGACCGTGCGGTCCTGAAGGTTGCGCTGCTGCTCGGCGGGAGCGTCGAACAACCAGTTGTCGCCGAACGTATAGGGCATCACGTCGGGAGGGACGACACCGTCGACGCGATCCATCAGAAAGAACGGGCGGCCCAGCACGTCGCCGGTGCTCTCGAGCCAGCGCACGGGCGGAACCGCCACATCCGTCAGCTCACCGACCAGCCTCATCACCTCGTGCTGGTGGTCGAGACGGTAGTGTTTGAACACGGGGATGTCCGCTTCGGCGGGCGCGACCCGTGCGACCCATTTGTGCTCGACCGGGCTGCCGGCCTGCAGCCAGCGCCCCTGCAACAGAATCGTTTCGGAGGACATGCCGTTGGCATCGATGCCGCTCTCCACGGTGATATCGGGAGTGGTGTTCGGCAGCAGTGTCGACAGCCACTGTGACAGGGCCGTCGGCACGTGGGACATGTCGCGGCTGGAGCGCTGGAGCCGGTCCACGTTGTCGACGGCGGGTTCGTTGGACACAGAAACAGTCCTTCCTGCCGCAACGCGGTCACGGCACGGCACTAATACGATACCGTGGGTAGCGATATGAAATCAGACCCGTCTCCGGTAGGCAAGACCCCGGGCGCCGGACGCCCGCGGGATCCGCGGATTGACGCTGCCATATTGCAAGCCACCGCGGATCTACTTGTCGAAATCGGATATTCGAACGTGACGATGGCGGCCGTCGCGGAACGCGCGGGCACCACGAAGACAGCGTTGTACCGCCGGTGGTCGAGCAAGGCCGAGCTCGTCCACGAGGCGGCCTTTCCGGTGACTCCGACAGCCATCCAGGCGCCGCCCGGCGACATCGCGGCTGATCTGCGCGCGATGATCGAAGCCGCGCGCGACGTCTTCCTCAGCCCGGTCGTGCAGGCAGCCCTACCGGGCCTGATCGCCGACATGTCGGCCAACCCCGAGCTCACCGGCCGGATCGGGGCCCGCTTCACCGATCTGTTCGCGCTGGTCGGCGGGCGGCTCCACGATGCGGTCGAGCGTGGCGAAGTGCGCGACAGCGTCGATCCGGACCGGCTCGTCAACCTCGTCGGCGGCGCGACGCTGCTGGCGTTGCTGCAGACCCCCGAGGACCTGGCCGACACGGCGTGGGTCGACAAGACCACCGACATCCTGCTGCACGGTGTCGTGGCGTAGGGACGTGGCGGCCGGGCTGGAACCGTTCCCCGAGGATTGGCGTACCGCGCTGGTGCTCGTGCCCCATCCCGACGATCCCGAGTACGGCATCGGTGCCGCAGTGGCGGCGTGGACGTCGGCGGGCCGAACAGTTCGCTATGCGCTGGCGACACGCGGCGAACAGGGGATCGAGGGCATGCCCGCCGACCAGGCCGGCCCGCTGCGGGAGGGCGAACAGCGGCGTTCTGCGGCGATCGTCGGCGTCGACGACGTGACGTTCTGGGATTTCGCCGACACCGAGGTGCGCGACACCCCACGCCTGCGCGCCCGGATCGCGGCGGCGATCGAGGAGGTCGAACCCGACGTCGTCGTCACGATCTACAGCGGGCCGGAGTGGGGGCCAGGGATGCCCAACCAGCGCGACCACATCGAGTTCGCGAACGCTGTTGCGGCAGCTTACGATTCGCTGGACTCGCCGCCGAGATGGCTCTTCGAGAACGGACCCGGCGCGACCCACGGGCAGCCGGTGGACGGCTTCGTCGATACCGCGGTGGCTTCCTTGGCAGCACACGAGGTGTATCTGCGGGTGCTCGACCCCGATACTCCCGTCGTCGAGCAGGCGCGCCGACAGGTCGAGGAGGCGACGCCTTCGTTCGATGGGCGTCCGACCGTGGAGTTCATCCAGCGCCGCCCGTAAGTGCCGGGAGATTCGCGCCGCGAGCGTGCGCGAAATGCCAAGCTGGGCGGCGTTTTTGCGTGCAGACACGCGCGCTCGCGGTGCAAGGGGTGTGGTTCAGCCGCGGTCGATCTGTTCCTTGTTCCGCTGCGACACCGCGCTGAATTTATCGCCGAGGCCCTCGAACTCACGGTGCTGAGCGAACGCGATCGTCTCCTCGGCCTTGAGTGCGGGGTCGACGACGGCTGCGGCGCCCGACGTGTAGATCTCCTTCAGGCTGCGCATCGTCGCGCGTGGCACCTCGGCGATCTGCCTGGCGAGTTCCACGGCACGCTCCACCAGGGCCTCGTGCGCGACCACCTCCGTCACCAACCCGATCCGCTCGGCGCGCACGGCGTCGACCACCTCGCCGGTCATCGACAACCGCTTCGCCATCGCCACACCGACCAACTGCGGCAGCCGTGCCGTCATGCCCCCGCCGGGCAGGATGCCGACCCGCGCATGGGTGTCGGCGAATACCGCGCGCTCCGAGGCGATCATGAAGTCACACCCGAGAGCCATCTCCAAACCGCCGGTGAAGGTGGCGCCGTTGATCGCACCGACCACCGGCGTGCGCATCTGCGCGACCGCGGCGATGCAGCTCTGGGACCGGAACTCGTCGAAGTACGAGAGACCATCGCGGGCAGCCTCTTTCAGATCCACCCCGGCGCAGAACGCCGGATCGCTGCCGGTGAGGACGACGGCCCGCACCGCTTCGTCGGCATCGGCCTCGGTCAACGCCGCATAGGACGCGCGGATCAGGTCGCGGCAGAGTGCGTTCCTGGCCGACGGCCGGTTCAGCGTGATCACGCGTACGCCGTCGCGGTCGGCGGTCAACACAAGGTCAGCGGTCATCCCTAGTTGGTATCAGAAGAAGCGGTCAGCCGAATTCACGAGGTCCAGCAACGGCTGCGGCAGTGCGCCCAGCGCGAACGTGACGGCGGCGGTGACCGTGACGACGGCCGTGGTCAACGCGCTGGGGACCACCACCGTCGGGGCGTCGTCGGGCCGGTCGGTGAAGAACATCAACACGATCACGCGTACATAGAAGTAGGCCGCGATCGCGCTCGCGACGACGCCGACCACGACGAGCGGGATCGCGCCGCCCTCTCCCGCCGCCTTGAAGACGGCGAACTTGCTGACGAACCCACTCGTCAACGGAATCCCCGCAAAGGCAAGTAGGAAAAGGGAAAAGGCAATGCCGACAAGAGGATAACGTCTGCCCAGGCCGGCCCAGCGCGCCATCGCGGTGTCCTCCTCGCCGTCGGCGTCGCGCACCAAGCTCACGATGGCGAATGCACCGACAGTGGAGAACCCGTAGGCGAACAGATAGAACAGCGTCGACGACAGACCCGCCTCGTTGCCGGCGATCACACCGGTGAGGATGAAGCCGCTGTGCGCCACCGCCGAGTAGCCCAGCATGCGTTTGACGTCGTTCTGGGTGACCGCAGTGACGGTGCCGACCACCATCGTCAGGATCGCGATCGCCCACAGCACCGGACGCCAGTCGTCGCGCAGTTCGGGTAGCGCCACGTAGAAGATGCGCAGCATCGCGCCGAACGCCGCGATCTTGGTGGCCGCTGCCATGAACGCGGTGATCGGAGTGGGCGCGCCCTGATACACGTCGGGGATCCACGAATGAAACGGCACGGCACCGACTTTGAACAGCACCCCGACGAGCAACAGTGCGATGCCGATCAGCGCCAGCGACAGCTTGCCGGTTCCGGACGAGACCGCATCGGCGATGCCCTGCAGCTTCAGCGTGCCAGCGTATCCGTACAGCATGGCGGCGCCGTACAGGAAGAACGCCGACGAGAACGCTCCCAGCAGAAAGTATTTCAGCGCGGATTCCTGCGAGAGCAACCGACGGCGCCGCGCCAGCCCGCAGAGCAAGTACAGCGGCAGCGACAGGACCTCCAGCGCGATGAACATCGTCAGCAGGTCGTTGGATGCGGGGAAGAGCAGCATGCCGCCGACGGCGAACATCGTCAGCGGGAAGACCTCGGTCTGAATGACGCCTGCTCTCGTGGCCAGCTTCTCGGCGACGCTTCCGGCGACGGCCGATGCCTGCGGCGTGAAAGCATCCAGGCCTCTGCCATTTTCGGCTTCGCCCGACACTCCGATCTGTTTCTCGCCGATCAGCAGGATGCCCAGGACCCCGACCAGCAGGATGGTGCCCTGCAGGAACAGCGCGGGCATGTCGATGGCCACCGCACCCATCACGGCGGCAACGCCCGTGCCGCCGTGTAGATCCCGGGCGACGAGAACGACCGCGACGAACGCCGCGATCAGTGCGACCAGGTTGAGGACGACCTGGGTGGTGTACCGCTGACGGCGCGGCAGGAACGCTTCGACGAGGACACCGAGCACTGCGGCGCCCAACACGATGAGCATCGGCGAGATGAGACCGTATTCGACAGAAGGTGTTTGCAAGGGCGTGGGGACGTTCATCGCACCGGGCCTTCCGCCATCCGGGGTGCCGGGTCGGTCTGTTCGATCGTCGTCAGCGTGTGGGTGACGGCGGGGTTGATGACCTCGAGTGCCGGCTTCGGATAGATGCCGAGCACCAGCAGCAGCGCGATCAGCGGTACCACGACGGCAAGTTCGCGCGGGACCAGATCACGGATCTTGGAGTCACCTTCGACGAGCACCGCCGGAACCGGGCCGGTCATCATCCGCTGATACATCCACAGGATGTAGATCGCAGACAGGACCAGGGCGCTGGCCGCCAGCACCGCGAACACCGGATAGCGGGTGAACGTGCCGATCAGAACCAGGAATTCGCTGATGAACGGTGCCAGCCCCGGCAGCGACAACGTGGCAAGGCCGGCCACCAGGAACGTACCGGCCAGCACCGGCGCGACCTTCTGCACGCCGCCGTAGGAGGAGATGAGCCGGGATCCCCGGCGCGACACCAGGAAGCCGGCGATCAGGAACAGTGCCGCCGTCGAGATGCCGTGGTTGACCATGTACAGCGTCGACCCGGACTGGCCCTGCGTGGTCATCACGAAGATTCCGAGAATGATGAAGCCGAAGTGGGAGATCGAGGTATAGGCGATCAGCCGCATCACATCGGTCTGGCCGATCGCGACGACGGCGCCGTAGACGATGCCGATGACGGCGAGCGTGATGATCGCGGGGCTGAACCACGCTGCGGAGTCGGGGAACAGCGGCAGGCAATAACGGATCATGCCGAAGGTGCCGACCTTGTCCATGATCGCCATCATCAACACGGCACTGGCGGGTGTGGCCTCCACGGCCGAATCCGGCAGCCAGCGGTGGAACGGCCACAGCGGAGCCTTGACGGCGAAGGCGAACATGAACCCGCCGAAAAGCAGGTGCATGACCGCAGGGTTGACGACGAACTCGCCGCTGGACACCGCGGCGACGATCGCACGGAAATCGAACGTGCCCGCATCGAAGGCGCCGCTGTTCGCTGTCGCGACATACAGGCCGACGACAGCGGCGAGCATGATCAGTCCACCGAAAAGGTTGTACAGCAGGAACTTCACCGCGGCCTTGCTCCGGTTCTCGCCGCCGAAGCCACCGATGAGGAAGTACATCGGTATCAGCATCGCCTCGAAGAACACGTAGAACAGCAGGATGTCCAGCGACACCAGCGAGATCAGCACCATGCCTTCGACCGCCAGCGTGAGCGCGAAGTAGATGTGGACCGAGCGGCCGCCCCAGCTGAGTTCGTCGCGGGCGTCGTTCCAGCCGGCGATGATCAGGATGGGAAGCAGCACCGCCGTGAGCACCACCAGCGCCAGCGCGATGCCGTCGATGCCGAGGATGTAGCCGGTGCCGAAAGACGGTATCCAGCGATAGTTCTCGACGAACTGGTACTGCTCGCCCGAGGGATCGAAACCGACCGCGATCACGACGGTGACGGCGAGCACGGCGAGCGATACCGCCAGTGCCACCCACTTCACGAGATTTCGCGCCGCGGCGGGCAACAGCATCACGATGGCCGCGCCCACCATCGGGATTGCCCACAAGACGGTCAGTACCACAGGTTCACCGCCAGGATCATGGCGACGACGACCGCGGCGCCCGCCAGCATGGACAGCGCATACGAGCGGGCGAAGCCGGTTTGCAACTGCCGCAGCCTTTCCGAGAGACGCGACACCCCGGCCGCAAGGCCCCCGGCCACACCGTCGACAGCCTCGTCGTCGAGTTCGACCAGTCCGCGGGTGAAGTTCAAGCCGGGCCCCATCAACACTTTCTCGTTGAACGCATCCCCGTACAGATCGGCGCGAGCGGCGACGGTCAGCGCCGATCCGGCCGGGACCTCCTCGGGTACCGACCGAGATCCGTACATCCGGTACGCGACCACGATGCCGACAGCAACGACCGACAGCACGATCGCGGTGACAACCCAGACCGGCAGGACGTGGTGGATCTCGTGCGAACCGACCACCGGTTCCAGCCAATGTTCCAGGGTTCCGCCGATGGCCAGTGCGCCGCCCGCCGTCACCGACCCGATCGCCAGCAGGATCATCGGCCACGTCATCACGGCGGGTGACTCATGCGGGTGTACGTGGGAGGCCCACCGCTTCTCGCCGAAGAACGTCATCAGCATCACCCGCGTCATATAGAACGCGGTGATCCCGGCGCCGAGAATCGTTGCCCCGCCCAGGATCACGCCCTTGGCGCCGCCGGCACCCAGGGCCACCTCGATGATGCCGTCCTTGGAGAAGAACCCGGCCAGCGGCGGGATGCCGATGATCGCGAGGTATCCGAGACCGAAGGTGGCGAACGTGATCGGCAGGGCCTTGCGCAGCCCGCCGTAGCGGCGCATGTTGACCTCGTCGTCCATCGCATGCATCACCGAACCCGCACCGAGAAACAGGCCGGCCTTGAAAAAGCCGTGCGTCAGCAGGTGCATGATCGCGAACGCGTACCCGGCCGGTCCGAGGCCGGCGGCCAGCACCATGTAGCCGATCTGGCTCATGGTCGACGCGGCGAGCGCCTTCTTGATGTCGTTCTTGGCGCAACCGATCACCGCGCCGAAGAGCAGCGTGACGGCGCCGACCACCACGACGGCGGTCTGGGCGTGCGGTGCGAGGTCGAAGACGGGACCCGACCGCACGATCAGATACACACCGGCGGTGACCATCGTCGCGGCGTGGATGAGGGCGGACACCGGCGTGGGGCCTTCCATCGCGTCCCCGAGCCACGACTGCAGCGGAACCTGAGCCGACTTCCCGCACGCCGCCAACAACAGCATGAAAGCGATCGCTGTCAGCGCGCCCTCGCCGAGTTGCGGTGCGGCCTCGAACACCGCCGTGAACGACACCGCCCCGATCGCGGTGAACATCACCATCAGCGCAACGGCCAGACCGATGTCGCCGACCCGGTTGACGACGAACGCCTTCTTGGCGGCCGTCGCCGCCGACGGCTTGTGCGACCAGAATCCGATCAGCAGGTACGACGCGAGACCCACACCCTCCCAACCCATGTAGAGGCCGAGGTAGTTGTCGGCGAGCACGAGCAGCAGCATGGCGGCCAGGAACAGGTTGAGATACGCGAAAAACCTTCGCCGCTGCGCATCGTGCGCCATGTAGCCGATCGAGTAGATGTGGATCAGCGACCCGACACCGGTGATGAGCAGGACGAAACACATCGAAAGCTGGTCGAGTTGGAGCCCGAAATCCACACGCAGTTCGCCGACCGGAACCCAGCTGAACAGCGTCTCGTGGACGCCGCGGTCCTCCGCGCCGCGACCGAGCATGCCGGTGAACAGCACTGCGGCGCAGACGAAGGACGCCAGCGATGCGGCGGTGCCGAGGAGGTGACCCCACCCGTCGGTTCGCCGGCCGCCCAGCAACAGGACGGCCGCACCGGCGAGTGGAAGCGCGATGAGCAGCCACACGGGAAGAGTCATCCGGCCCTCAGTTTTTCAGGAGGCTGGCTGCGTCGACGCTGGCGGAGCGCCGGGTCCGGAAGATCGTCATGATGATCGCCAGGCCGATCACGACCTCACACGCGGCGACCACCATCGTGAAGAACGCGACCACCTGGCCGTCGAGATGCCCGTGGATGCGGGAGAACGCGACGAAGGCGAGGTTGGCGGCGTTGAGCATCAGTTCGACGCACATGAACATGACGATGGCGTTGCGCCGCAACAGCACTCCGGCTGCGCCGATCGTGAACAACAGCGCCGACAGGTACAAATAGTTATCGGGATTCATCGCCACCCCTATCGGCCGGCACCGGGCGGATCTGCAGGATCGCACTCACCGACAGTTCCGAACCCGATCCGTCGGGGAGTCGGGCAGGCACGTCGACGGCGTTGTGCCGCGCATAGACACCGGGATTGGGCAGCGTCGTGGGATGCCCGCCGGGGGCGAAGCGCTCCACGGCCAGCTCTCGCTGAGTCTTGCGGCGCTCGAAGCGTTCCCGGTGTGCGAGCACCATGGCGCCCAGCGCGGCCGTGATCAACAGGGCGCCGGTCAACTCGAATGCCCACAGGTACTGCGTGAAGATCAGTGCGGCCAGGCCTTCGACGTTGCCGGCCGCATTGGCCTGATCGAGCCCGATGAACCCCGCGACCGAGACGTTGCCGATCCCCGCGACGAGCAGGATGCCGAAGCCGAGACCGACCCCCATCGCCGCGACCCGTTGTCCCCGAAGGGTTTCCACCAGCGATTCGGACGAATCCACGCCGATGAGCATCACGACGAACAGGAACAGCATCATGACCGCACCCGTGTAGACGACGATCTGCACGACGCCGAGGAACGGTGCGTCCTGGGCGATATACAGCACTGCCAGCGCGATCATCGTCGTGGCCAGCGAGATCGCCGAGTACACCGCCTTCGGAGCGGCGACCACACCGAGCGCGCCGGCCACCGACACCAGAGCCAGGGCCCAGAACAGGATCGTTTCACCCATTGGTGGCCTCCGTCGCAGCAGGCGCGATACTGCCCAGGACATTGCCCCGGTAGTAGTCGTCGTCGGTGCAGCCAGGTGCCATGGCGTGCGGGGGAGCCTCCATCCCGGGTTTGAGCGGGGCCAGCAGCTTGTCCTTGCCGTAGATCAGGTCGGCCCGGTTGTCGTCGGCCATCTCGTACTCGTTGGTCATCGTCAGCGCCCGGGTGGGGCACGCCTCGATACACAGACCGCATCCGATGCAGCGCAGATAGTTGATCTGGTACACCCGGCCGTATCGTTCTCCGGGCGAAAACCGTTCGGCCTCAGTGTTGTCGGCGCCTTCGACGAAGATCGCATCCGCCGGGCAGGCCCAGGCGCACAGCTCGCAGCCGATGCATTTCTCCAGCCCGTCGGCGTACCGGTTGAGTTGGTGGCGGCCGTGGTAGCGCTTGGCCACCGGGCCGGGCTTCTCGGGATACTCCTCGGTCACCGGCTTCTTGAACATCGAACCGAACGTGACACCGAACCCGGCAAGCGCCTCGCGGATCTTAGGCATCGGCATGCTCCTTCATTGGCATCGGCGGCACGGGGAACGCGCCATCGTCGGCCACCGGGACCGGGGCTTGCGGAGTCTTCCGAATACGTTTGGCCCGCAAAGATCTCCAACCGATCAGTGCGGCGAGAACGACGGCGACGATCGCCAGGCCGATCAACGCTGTCGCCCACGCCTGGTAGCCCTGGTTTTGCAACGTGTGCGTGGCGGCGACGATCGCGATCCAGCCCAGCGACGCCGGAATCAGGATCTTCCAGCCCAGCGCCATGAACTGGTCGTAGCGCATCCGCGGCAGAGTCGCGCGCAGCCACATGAAGACGAACAGGAACAGCCAGACCTTGGCGGTGAACCACAGCAGCGGCCACCATCCGGAGTTGGCTCCTTCCCAGAGGCTGATCGGCCACGGCGCATGCCAGCCCCCGAGGAACAGCGTGGTGGCCAGCGCCGAGACCGTCGTCATGTTGACGTACTCGGCGAGCATGAACATCGCGAACTTCAGCGACGAATATTCGGTGTGGAAGCCGCCGACGAGCTCGCCTTCGGCCTCGGGCAGATCGAAAGGCGCACGGTTGGTTTCGCCGACCATCGACGTCAGGTACACGAGGAACGACGGAAGCAGCAGGAAGATGTACCAGGTGTCGTTCTGCGCGGCGACGATCCCCGAGGTCGACATCGTCCCGGAGTAGATGAACACCGCGGCGAACGACAGCGCCATCGCGATCTCGTACGACACCACCTGCGCCGAGGACCTCAGCCCGCCCAGCAAGGGATACACCGATCCGGATGCCCAGCCGGCCAACACGATGCCGTACACCCCGATCGACGTGACCGCCAGAATGTAGAGCACCGCGACGGGGAGGTCCGTCAGCTGCAGTGCGGTGCGGTGCCCGAAGATCGACACCTCACCACCCAGGGGAATCACCGCGAACGCCATGAACGCCGGGATCACCGAGATCACCGGCGCGGCAAGGTAGATCCACTTGTCGACACCCGCCGGGATCAGACCCTCCTTGAGGGCGAGTTTGACGCCGTCGGCCAGCGACTGCAGCAGGCCGCGCGGCCCGACCCGGTTCGGCCCGAACCGCAACTGCATGCGGCCGAGGATCTTTCGTTCGATGAGGATGGCTGCGAGCACGGTCAGCAGCAGGAAGACGAAGATTCCGAGCGACTTGGCCAGGATGAGCCACCACGGGTCGTGCCCGAACAGTGTCGGATCGGGATATGTCATGCGCTTGCCTGCCCGATCGACACCACGGCTCCCGCTGTGACACCCAGCGTTTCGTGCACGTGGCTGCCGGGGGAGTTCAACGGCAACCACACCACGCGGTCATCCATGTCCGTGACCTGCAGCGGTAGCGTGATGGCGCCGCGCTCGGTGCTGACGGTCACCAATTGGCCGTCCAGCACCCCGATCTCGGCCGCGGTGCCCTCCGACAGCCGGGCGGCGGGCGTGCGCGCCGTCCCGGCCAGGTAGGGCTCACCGTCCTGCAGCCGCCCGGAGTCCAGAAGCATCCGCCAGCCGGCGAGCACGGCCTGCCCGCTGGCCGGTGTGGCCGGAGACGGATCGGTCTGCGGCGTGTCGCCTCGCCCACCCGACCACAGCCCGAGACGGGCCCTTTCGTCGGCGGCCGCCGCGGCGGTCGGGATACCGAGGTCCACCCCGATCTCGTCGGCCAGGAACGTCAACACCCGCAGATCCGTCACGGCGTTGGTGTGCAGGGACGGTTCGAACGGCCGGATCCGGCCCTCCCAGTTGAGGAACGACCCTGCCTTCTCGACCACGGGGGCGACCGGGAACACCACATCGGCACGCTCGGTGACCGCGCTGTGCCGCAGCTCGAGGGCGACGACGAACGGCGTGTTGTCGATCGCCGCCAGTGCCGCGGCCGGATCGGGAAGGTCGGCGAGCTCGACGCCACCGACCAGAAGTGCGGCCAGCGTGCCCTCGCGCGCGGCCCCCAGGATTCCCGCGGTATCGCGTCCGGGCGCGCTGGGGAGGTCGTCGACGTTCCACGCCGCAGCGACCTGTTCGCGGGCGCTCGTATCTGCCAGCGGCCGACCGCCCGGCAACAGATTGGGCATCGCGCCCGCTTCGACGGCGCCGCGGTCGCCGGCACGGCGGGGGATCCACGCGATCTGCGCACCGGTCGCCTCAGCGAGTCGGGCGGCGGCGGACAGCGCACCGGGCGAGGTTGCGAGCCGCTCGCCGAGCAGGATCAACGCCCCTGGCATCGTCAGGAGTTCGTCGCCGGCCAGACTGTCCAGCGCCGCAGCCTCCGACCCGGGTGCGGTCCTGATCAACCGTCCCGACAGCTTGCCGAGGCTGCGGGTGGCCAGCGGCGCCACCGACATCACCCGAAGGCCCCGCTTGCGGACCGCCTTGCGCAACCGCAGGAAGACGATCGGGGACTCCTCCTCGGGCTCCAGCCCGGCGAGCAGCACCGCGGGTGCCTTCTCCAGCGCGGCATACGTCACGGTCATCGGCCTGCCCGCGATGTGCGCGGCGAGGAAGTCGGCCTCTTCGGCGCTGTGGGGCCGCGACCTGAAGTCGATGTCGTTGGTATTCAGCACAATTCGAGCGAACTTGGCGTACGCGTACGCCTCCTCCGACGTCGACCGGCCGCCGACTAGCACACCGGTGCTCTCTCCGGCGGCCACCAGACCCGTGCCGGCCACGTGCAGTGCCTCGGACCATGACGCGGGACGCAGCGAGCCGTCGTCGTTACGCAGCAGCGGGGTGGTGATCCGGTCACCGACGGTGGCGTAGGTGAAGGCCCACCGGCCCTTGTCGCAGTTCCACTCCTCGTTGACCTCGGGTTCGTCACCGGCGAGGCGGCGCAACACTTTTCCGCGCCGGTGGTCGGTGCGCTGCGCGCAGCCGGAGGCGCAGTGTTCGCAGACGCTGGGACTGGACACGAGGTCGAACGGCCGCGCTCGGAACCGGTAGGCCGTTCCGGTCAGCGCACCGACCGGGCAGATCTGCACGGTGTTGCCGGAGTAGTACGACTGGAACGGTTCGCCGGGCGCGATGCCGACCTGTTGGAGCGCACCGCGTTCCATGAGGTCGATGAAGCGGTCCCCGGCGATCTGGTCGGAGAATCGGGTGCATCGCGCGCACAGGACGCAGCGTTCGCGGTCGAGCAGCACCTGCGAGGAGATGTTGATCGGTTTCGGGAAGGTGCGCTTGACGTCCTCGAACCGGGTTTCGACGCGTCCGTTCGACATCGCCTGGTTCTGCAGCGGGCACTCGCCGCCCTTGTCGCAGACCGGGCAGTCGAGCGGGTGGTTGATGAGCAGCAGCTCCATGACACCGTGCTGCGCCTTGTCGGCCGCCTCGGAGGTGTACTGGGTGCGTACCACCATGTCAGGCGCGACCGTGGTCGTGCACGACGCCAACGGCTTTCGCTGCCCTTCGACTTCCACCAGGCACTGCCGGCATGCGCCGACAGGATCGAGCAGCGGGTGGTCGCAGAACCGCGGGATCTGGACGCCCATCAGCTCGGCGGCGCGAATCACCAAGGTGCCCTTGGGAACCGAGATCTCGTGGTCGTCGATCGTCAGCGTCACCATTTCGACCGGCGGCGCGTCCGGGCTGCTCTCAGCGAGCGTCATGCACCCACCCCTTCCGGTGCGGCCAGCATCGAGGCGTACGGGTCGAACGGGCAGCCGTCTGCGAGGTGCGCCTCGTACTCGCTGCGGAAGTACTTGATGGAGGACACGATCGGGCTTGCCGCGCCGTCACCCAACGCGCAGAACGACTTGCCGAAGATGCTGTCGGCGATGTCGAGGAGCTTGTCGAGATCGGCCTCGGTGCCACGGCCGGTCTCCAACCGTTCGTAGATTTGCGCCAGCCAGTACGTACCCTCCCGGCACGGGGTGCACTTGCCGCACGACTCGTGGGCGTAGAACTGCGTCCATCGGCGCACCGCCCGCACCACGCAGGTGGTCTCGTCGAAGATCTGCAGCGCCTTCGTGCCGAGCATCGAGCCGACCTTGGCCATGCCTTCGTAATCCAGTGGCACATCGAGGTGCTCGGCGGTCAGCAGCGGTGTCGACGAGCCGCCCGGCGTCCAGAACTTCAACTCGTGTCCGGCGCGCACGCCGCCCGCGTAGTCGAGAAGCTCGCGCAGCGTGATGCCCAGCGGTGCCTCGTACTGGCCCGGTGTGGTGACGTGACCCGACAGTGAATACAGCGTGAAACCGGGGGACTTCTCCGATCCCATCGAGCGGAACCAGTCGACGCCGTTGAGCAGGATCGGCGGCACGCTGGCGATCGACTCGACGTTGTTGACCACCGTCGGGCACGCGTAGAGCCCCGCGACGGCGGGAAACGGCGGGCGTAACCGGGGCTGACCGCGGCGGCCTTCCAGAGAGTCCAGCAGCGCTGTCTCCTCTCCGCAGATGTAGGCGCCCGCACCGGCATGCACGATCAGGTCCAGGTCGAACCCGGAACCGTGGATGTCGGACCCCAGATGCCCGGCCGCATAGGCCTCCGCGACAGCTGCCTGCAGCCGCCGCAGCACCGGCACGACCTCACCCCGCAGATAGATGAACGCGTGATGGGCGCGGATGGCGTACGCCGCGATGATCGCACCCTCCACCAGGAAATGCGGCGTCGTCATCATCAGCGGAATGTCTTTACACGTACCAGGTTCCGACTCGTCCGCATTGATCACCAGGTAGTGCGGTTTGGCGGCAGCGCCCTCATCGCCCTGCGGGATGAACGACCACTTCGTGCCCGTCGGGAATCCCGCGCCACCTCGGCCGCGCAGTCCGGAATCCTTCACCGTGGTGATCACGTCGTCGGGGCTCATCGCCAGCGCGCGTTCCAGCGCCTGGTACCCGCCGTGGCGTCGGTACGTGTCCAACGTCCAAGGCTGCGGTTCGTCCCAGAAGCGGCTGAGCACCGGTGTCAACGGAGTCATCGCGAATCCGCCGATCCGGGGTCGGTTTCCGGTGTCGACGAGCGCGCCGGGACACTGGCTTCCGGCGCGGGCGCCGGTTCGTCTCTTGTGGACTCGGCCGCGACCGCCTCGTCGCTCGGGGCGTCGGACGAATCGCTCGCGGCGCCGGGTTCGGGCGCAGTCATGTCGTGCGCCTGCGCGTATTGCAAGCCTGCGAGGGTGGCGTTCCCGACCGGACCGCCACCGGCAGCGGCGGTATCGCTCAGTCCGGCAAGTGTTCTCGCGGTCTCGCGGAACGTGCACAGCGAACCGCTGCGCGACGGCTGCGGGATCTCACCGGTGCGCAGCGCATCGACGAGATCGCGTACCGACGACGGGGTCTGATTGTCGAAGAAGTCCCAGTTGACCATCACCACCGGCGCGTAATCGCAGGCCGCGTTGCACTCGACGTGCTCTAGCGTGATCCGGCCGTCTGCAGTGGTCTGGCCCGGCGCGATGTCCAGATGGCTCTCCAGACTGTCCAGAATCGCGTCACCCCCCATGATGGCGCACAGCGTGTTGGTGCACACCCCGACGAGGTAGTCGCCCGTCGGCGTGCGGCGGTACATCGAGTAGAACGTCGCGACCGCCGTGACCTCAGCCTCGGTCAAGTCCAATTGGCGCGCACAGAAGCCGATTCCGGCCGGGGTCAGGCATCCGTCCTCGGACTGAACGAGGTGCAGCAACGGAAGCAGTGCCGATCTGGCCTGAGGGTATCGGCCGACGATCGTCGCGGCGTCGGTTGCCAGACGCTCGGTGACATCGGCAGGGTAGGTCGCCAGACCGTGGATCGGGGGGCCTGGTTCGTCGGGCCGCTGGCCGAGATCGAGGAATACCGTCACCTGTCCACCCCGCCCATCACCGGATCGATCGACGCCACCGCCGTGATCGCATCGGCGACCATGCCTCCCTCGCACATCGCCGCCACCGCCTGAAGATTCGTGAACGACGGATCCCGGTAGTGCACCCGATAGGGTCGCGTCCCGCCGTCGGAGACCATGTGGACACCCAGCTCGCCGCGCGGTGACTCGACCGCGACGTAGACCTGGCCGGCGGGAACCCGGATGCCCTCGGTGACCAGCTTGAAGTGGTGGATCAGGCCTTCCATCGAGTGGCCCATGATCTTGGCGATGTGCTCGGGGGAGTTGCCGAGACCGTCGGGCCCGACCTTCAGATCGGCAGGCCACGCAAGCTTCTTGTCCTCGATCATCACCGGCTGCCCCGCAAGTCGGTCAAGACGTTCCACACACTGCTCGACGATCTTGATGGATTCGCGCATCTCCTTGACACGAATCAGATAGCGGCCGTAGGAATCACATTGGTCGTCGGTGATGACGTCGAAATCGTAGGTTTCGTAACCGCAGTACGGCTGTGACTTGCGCAGGTCGTGCGGTAGGCCGGTGGAGCGCAGCACCGGTCCCGTGATGCCCAGCGCCATGCATCCGGTCAGATCGAGGTAGCCGATGCCTTGCGTCCGAGCCTTCCAGATGTAGTTCTCGTTGAGCAGATTCTCCATGTCGCGCAGGCGCGTCGGCAGCAGCTTGAGGAGATCCCGGACCTGAGGCAGGCCTTCGTCGGGCAGGTCGGCCGCCACACCTCCCGGACGGACGTAGGCGTTGTTCATCCGAAGCCCGGTGATGGTCTCGAACACCGACAGGATCAGCTCGCGTTCCCGGAACCCGAGGAACATCGCGGTCATCGCGCCGAGTTCCATCCCGCCGGTGGCCAGCGCGACCAGGTGACTGGAGATCCGGTTGAGCTCCATCATCATCACCCGGATCACCGATGCCCGTTCCGGGATCGCATCGGTGACCCCGAGTAGCTTCTCCACGCCGAGGCAGTACACCGTCTCGTTGAAAAACGGTGACAGGTAATCCATCCGGGTGACGAACGTGACGCCTTGCGTCCAGGTGCGGTATTCCAGGTTCTTCTCGATACCGGTGTGCAGATACCCGATACCGCAGCGCGCCTCGACGATCGTCTCGCCCTCGATCTCCAGGATGAGGCGCAGCACCCCGTGCGTCGACGGATGCTGGGGGCCCATGTTGACAACGATGCGTTCGCCGGCGTTCTCCGCCGCGTTGCCCGGCCGGGAGGACATTTGCCTTGCGGCAGTGACCACTTGGTCCCAGTCCTGGCCGCCGACGACGACGACCCGCTCGGGCGGTTCTGAGATGGTCATCAGCTGTAAGCCCTCCGCTCGTCGGGCGGCGGGATCTCGGCGCCGTGATACTCGACCGGAATTCCGCCGAGCGGATAGTCCTTGCGCTGGGGGTGACCCACCCAGTCGTCGGGCATCTCGATCCGGGTCAGCGACGGATGCCCGTCGAAGAGAATGCCGAAGAAGTCGTAGGTTTCGCGCTCGTGCCAGTCGGTGGTCGGGTAGACGCCGAACAACGACGGGATGTGCGGATCGCTGTCGGGGGCGGCCACTTCCACGCGGATCCGGCGGTTGTGGGTGATCGACATCAACGGATATACCGCATGCAACTCGCGGCCTGCGTCGTCGGGATAGTGCACACCGTTGACGCCCAGACACAGTTCGAAACGCAGGGCCGGATCGTTGCGCAGGGCCTGCGCCACCTCGACCAGGCGGTCTCGATGGACTTCGAGGGTGAGCTCATCGCGATACACCACGACCCGCTCGATGGATTCGGCGAATCCGTCCTCGCCGAGGGCGGCGGCCAGCGCGTCGACGACGTCATCGAAGTACCCGCCGTACGGCTTGGGGGTGCTGCCCGGCAACGCGACCGGGCGGATCAGCCTGCCGTAGCCCGACGTGTCGCCAGAACCCTTGGCGCCGAACATGCCGCGCCGCACACCGATGATCTCCCGGGCGTCCTTTCCGGTGGTCTCCGTCATCGCAACAGACCTTTCAGCTCGATCGTCGGAGTCACCGCCATCGCCGCCTGTTCGGCCTCCCTGATGGCTTCCTCGCGGTTCACGCCGAGCGGCATCTCCTGAATCTTGTCGTGCAGTTTCAGGATTGCGTGCAACAACATCTCCGGCCGGGGTGGGCAACCGGGGAGATAGATGTCGACCGGCACCACGTGGTCGACACCCTGGACCACGGCGTAGTTGTTGAACATCCCGCCCGATGACGCGCAGACACCCATCGCCAGAACCCACTTCGGCTCGGCCATCTGGTCATAGATCTGACGCAGCACCGGTGCCATCTTCTGGCTCACGCGACCCGCGACGATCATCAGATCCGCCTGTCGCGGTGTCGCCGAGAACCGCTCCATCCCGAACCGCGAGATGTCGAATCGCGGCCCGGCGGTGGCCATCATCTCGATGGCGCAGCACGCCAGGCCGAACGTCGCCGGCCACAACGAGCCTTTGCGGACATACCCGGCGACCTTCTCGACCGTCGACAACAGAATGCCGCCGGGAAGCTTTTCCTCTAATCCCATTGCAAGCCTCCCCGGCGCCACACGTAGGTGTAGGCCACGAACACGATGACCATGAAAAGAAGCATCTCTACCAGCGCAAACAGTCCGAGGCTGTCGAACGCCACCGCCCACGGGTAGAGGAAGACGATCTCGATGTCGAACACGATGAACAACATCGCCGTCAGGTAGTAGCGGATCGGGAACCGCTGGGCTGTCGCGGCGGCGGCGGGGTCGGAGGCGTCCATCGGCTCGATGCCGCATTCGTAGGCCTCGAGCTTGGCGCGGTTATAGCGCTTGGGACCGATGAGCAGGGCTATTCCGACCGATCCGATGGCGAATGCAGCAGCTATCGCACCAAGCACCAGGATTGGCGTGTACAGATTCATACTGTGCAGCGGCTCCCTCGGGGGCTGTCGATGTGAGCTATCCCACACCCTAGTCCTGTTTTTGATGCAAGCCACACATTTTGGTTAGTATCGCTACTGGCGCCATTCGGCGATAGCGCACTGCCTCGAATGGGCAAGTGCACCAGTAATTTTCGCTATTCGCCGGGCTATCCGACCGGGCGCAGGAGCGACACGACGGCGTCGCCCAACCGGATCGGGTCGATGGGATGGGGAACCGCCGCCTCCGCGCGTGACCAGTTGGCCAGCCAGGCGTCATCCGGGCGTCCGGTCAGCACCAGTACCGGTGGGCAGTCGTTGATCTCGTCTTTGAGTTGCTTGGCGATTCCCATGCCCCCGACCGGGGTGGCCTCGCCGTCGAGAATAGCCAGATCGAATCCGCCCTCATCCATCTTCCGGATGACCATGGGCCCGGTGGCGACCTCCACGTAATTCAGCTCGGGGAGTTCCGGGTGGATCCGCCTCCCCAGGGCCAGCTGGACCTGTTCGCGGGTCCGCGGGTTGTCGCTGTACACGAGAATCCGCAGCGGCTCTGGCGTCCGCGACGACCCGGAGGATGGCACAGCCATGGGCGCGATGTTAGCCGTGAGCCGCAAGGCCGTCTCTCGACTGGCGAAAATGACTGTCGCGGAGAGCCTTACAGCAACGGCTGGATCTCCGCAGGGTCGAAATACTCGTCGATCCGGGTGATCAGGCCGTCGCTACCGACCTTGATGACGATGCACACGCGCATTGCGATCGACGGCCCAGAGCGTGCGGTGGCATGCAGGACGTGCTGCTGGACGAACCCGCCGTCGAAGAGTCGGCGGTCCAGGATCTCGTAGCGCCGGTCGGTGGTGGAGGTGATGAACCACTCGATGATCTTCACGGACCGCCGATGGTCGTTGTCGCGGGTGTCACCGCTCTTCCATACCGCCACGTCGGGGCTGAACAAGTGCGAGACCGCGTCGATGTCGCTGCGCTCGATGGCGCCGAACAGGCGGTCGGCGACGTCCGTCTGAATGTCGAGCATGGGTTGACCTCAACTTCGGTTCAGGTTGAACACTGGCTCCATGGACCTGACTCCCACCATCTCCCGTTTCGACGACTTCTACAAGGACACCGCCCAGTCACCCCCGTGGGTCATCGGCGAACCGCAGCCGGCGGTCGTCGAGCTCGAGCGGGCCGGACTCATCTCGGGTCGTGTGCTCGACATCGGCTGCGGGACCGGTGAGCACACGATCCTGCTGGCCCGCGCCGGATACGACGTCATCGGCGTCGACGGTGCGCCGACCGCCGTCGACCAGGCCCGCCGTAATGCCCGAGGGCAGGGTGTCGATGCCCGATTCGAGGTGGCGGACGCACTGAATCTCCGGAACGACCCGATCTACGACACGATCGTGGACAGCGCGCTGTTCCACATCTTCGACGATGGAGATCGCGCCACCTACGTGGCCAGTCTGCACGCCGCGACAAGGCCCGGATCGATCGTTCACGTGTTGGCGTTGTCCGACGCCGGACGCGGGTTCGGGCCGCAGGTCAGCGAGGCCGACATCCGTGGCGGCTTCCGCGCGGGCTGGGACATCGAATCACTGTCGACGACCACCTACCGGGGAGTGGTCACCCAGATGCACGCCGAAGCGCTCGGGCTCGACGTCGGGGCGCGTGTCGACGAGCCGGCCTGGCTCGTCCGGGTGCGCAGGCTCTGAGCTGCGTCACGGCCCGTCGGCGTACCCCGGATGGTCGATCGACAACCGGTGCCTGACCAGCGTTCGCAGGGATTCGAGCACCTCGTCGGAGCGATCGTCGAGGTGCCCGTCGCGGATCGCGTGTGCCAGTGACTTCTCGTCGGCGAAGCCGAGGCCCTCCAGCGCCGTCCGGACCGATTCGCCGCTGTCGTCGAGCAGTTCCCGCTCGACGATGCGCAGGACGTTGGCGGCCACACGCGCGTGAAATCCCACCTGCCCTCCGGCGGCGCGCACGTCACTGTCGAGGAAATCCGCGACAGCAGCGATGAGTTCGGCCGCAGTGGGACGTGACGTCAGCCCGCTCACTCAGGTCCCCTTCCCGACAGCAAGTCCAGCAGGTCCCACTCCGTCTCGCTGACACGCCTGCCGATCGCTGCGAGCTCGACCGACGGTGACTCGCCCGACAGGTGACGTTCGGCCTGATGCCGGCAGATGACGCCCCACCGCAGTGTCGCGACCGTCAGCCACCATCGGAAGGCATGCCGGTCCAACTCCTTCCCCGACGCTTCCTCGTACGCCCGCAGGAACGTCTCGACGCTGCCGAGTCCACCCGCGCCGAGCGTCTCGGGTGCGCCGAAACGCCAGGCTCTGATGCAGAACCATGCGAGGTCCTCGTAGATCTCCCCGATGTGGGTGAGTTCCCAGTCGAGCACGGCCGCCAGGCCGGACTCGTCGACGATGAGGTTGCCCATCCGGAAGTCGCCGTGGACCAGCACCATCGGCGACGGATCGGGCCGCTCGTCGTTCAGTCGGCGGAAGGTCCATTCGAAAGTTGCCGTGGTATCGCCGATTTCGTCGAGCCTCGTCCGCCAGCCGGCCAGTTCGTCGGGGGTGGTGAGGCCGATGCCGGACGGGTCGGCCCGATGGATGGCGGCCAGGGCGCTCGCGCACTGGGTGAGCAACCGTGCCCGGCCGTCGTCGTCGAGTCCGCGGAAGATCCGCCGCACGATCGTCTCACCGCCGATGGCGTTGCAGATCAGGTACGGATTGCCAAGGGCCGCAGGAGAGTTGTCGGCGGCGAGGATGTGGGGGACGGGTGCGCCCACCGCGGCAGCGCGCTGCTGCACCTTGGCTTCCAGCTCCATGCTGGCGTGGATGTCGTCCCGCGCGCCGGTCCGCAGGATGAGTGCGTGCCTGCCGTCGTCGTTCACGGCGGTGAACGCCCACGTCGTGCGGCTCGCGCCGCCGGTGAGGCGCTGCAGATCTTCGATATCGGCGGCGCCGAGCGCCGGCGCCAGCACCGCGGCCAGAGCCGAGGCCGTCTCGGCCGTCACCCGCGCTTCCCGAACCCGAACAGTCGCTGCGCCACCCGCCGGATCTGGATTTCTTCCGCGCCCTCGGTGATCCGGTAGCGGCGGTGGTGGCGGTAGATGTGTTCGAACGGCTCGTGTCTGCTGTACCCGACGCCACCGAACACCTGCATCGCCCGGTCGGCGGCCTCGCACACCAGGCGGTTGGCCCGGTAGTTCGCCATCGAGACCTTGTCGGAGACCTCCATGTGATGGTTGCGATCGAGTTCGGACGCGGCGAAGCGCACCAGCAGCCGCACCATCTGCGCCTCGGTCTGCAGTTCCACCAGCGGCCACTGCACCGCCTGGTTCACCGCCAGCGGTTTGCCGAATACGTTGCGCTCGTTGGCATAGCCGACGGCACGGTCGATGCAGTACTGGCCTGCTCCGAGACTGGATGCCGCCTGGCGAATCCTGTTCTCGTGAAGGAACGTCTGACCGACCTCCAGACCCCTGTCGATCTCACCGAGCACCGCGTCGGCAGGCACCCGCACATTCTCCAGTAACACCTCGCCGTGGTCGGTGGGCATGTTGAAAGTCCACCAGTAGTACGGCACCGAGAACCCCGGTGCGTCCGTGGGGACCAGGAACGCGCTGATGCCGCGCGCCTGACCCGGATCGCCGGACGTCCGCGCGAAAACCAGGTCGTGGGTGGCGCGATGCACGCCGGTGTTGAATCGCTTGGCGCCGTTGATCACCCAGTCGCTGCCGTCCTGCACGGCGGTGGTCTCCAGCCACGTGGCATCGGAGCCGTGGTTGGGTTCGGTGAGCCCGAACGCCATGGATCGTTCACCGGTGATCAGCGCGTCGGTCCATTCCTTCTTCTGATCGTCGGTGCCGAACCGGTCCATCATGATCACCTGCGGGAAGTTGCCGACGATCGACGACTCGTCCTGCAGGTCGTTGTGGAGGCCGAGCCCCTTGTGCGCCAGATGCTCTCGGATGACAGCCATGTCGATGTTGCTGCCGTCGCGTCCGCCGAACTGCGACGGCAGCCCGTACCGCAACCAGCCCGCCGCGTCGGCGCGCCTGCGCATCTCGCCGAGCAGGTCCTCCCACTCCCGCCGCGGGGTACCGCCGTTGTCCCAATCGGTGCGGGCGTGTTCGCGTCGCTGATCGAAGTACTGGATGTTCTCCCGCTCCAGAGGTTTGATCTCGGCTTCGATGAACGCGTCCATCTCTGCCAGCAGTCCAGGCAGGTGGTCGGGAAGGCTGAAATCCACTGGTTCTCCTTTGAACGTCTTCGGTCTTTGGGACAGGGCTGGTCAGTACCCGTACAGCGTTTTCTTCCAGATCCGCGACAGTGTCGCGATCGCATCCTGATCGTTCATGTCCACGCCGAGGCCGGACGCTCCGACGAACACGGTGGTGAAGTTCTCGAACAGCAGGGCGATGGCTGCCGCGGTGTGTTCCGGGTTGAGCTCGGCCCCGTGGCCCTGTTCCTGCGCGCGCCGTACCGAGGCTGCCACGATGTCCATGCCGAAGCGCCGGAACTCGTTCTGCACCAGCGCGAAGCGCGGCTGGGTAGTCGCCAGTTGGGCCACGGCGATCATGATCCCGATGTTCTGTTTGAACATCGTCCAGTACCCGGTGACCACCGTGGTGAAGAACGCATCGTCATCGGGGGATTGTGGCAGGGACACGCTGAGACCCGACGGCGCGACCACCTCGTGCAGGAACCGTTCGGCCAGTGCGGCCAGCAGGTCCTCTTTGTCGGTGAAGTACCGATAGAACACCGCAGGTGACTTGCCCGCCGCCGACGTGATGTCGCTGAGCGTGGTGCCGTGAAAGCCGCGTTCGGCGAAGAGCTTCCGGGCTGCTTGCTCGATCGCGTCCCGAGTCTGGCGGCCCTTGGCGCTCAGCGCTTCCGACGATGCCTGCGGCATCGCTAGCCCAAAATCCGGTCGCCGGCGCGCAGCAGCGCGCTGGGCAGCCCGTGGTTCACGAGCCTCTGCGCGACGCCGGCCGCCGCGATGGCCGCGCCCAGATCGACATCGACGTGAATACCGCTGTCGCGCAGCAGGTAAGTGAGATCTTCGGTGGCGATGTTGCCGCTGGCGCCCGGGGCGAACGGGCAGCCGCCGAGCCCGCCGATCGATGCATCCAGCCGGGTGACTCCGGCGGTGACCGCCGCGTACGCGCTCGCCAGGCCGGCGCCGCGGGTGTTGTGGAAGTGCGCACCCAGCGGGGTGTCGCCGATGAGCGGGCGCACCAAGGCGATCAGGTCGGAGACCCGGCGCGGCGTGGCGGTGCCGATGGTGTCGGCGATGGCGACGCGGTCTACGCCGGCTTCGACTGCGGCCGTGACGATGTCGAGCACCCGCTGAGGCGCCGTCGGCCCGTCGAAGGGACAGTCCCACGCAGTGGCGACGATGACCTCCACGGTCACGTCGCTGTCGTGGGCGATCGCGACGATCTCAGGAATCTGGGCGGTCGCTTCGGCGCTGGACCGGCCGACATTGGCGCGGCTGTGACTGTCGGCCGCCGATACCACGTACTCGATGGAACCCAGACCCGCGGCGATGGCGCGCTTTGCTCCGTTGGGGCTGGCGACCAGTGCCGAGAACTCGATGCCGGGGAAGTTGTAGAGTTCGGCCGCCAGCTCGGCCGCGTCGGCGAGGGCTGGCACTTTCGACGGCGACACGAAGGCCGTCGCCTCCATCTCGCGCACCCCGGTCGCGGCGACGGCGGCCAGCAGTTCGAGCTTGGCAGACAACGGAATCGGTTCCTCGATCTGCAGACCGTCGCGCATCGACACGTCCCGGATATCGACGTGGGTGGGGAGCTCACTCACAGCACACCCTCCGCCCGGAGCTCGTCGAGTTCGGCCTCACTACGTCCGAGAAGGCCGCCGTAGACGTCGCTGTTGTGTTGGCCGGGCCGCGACGACCCGGCGTACCGGATGGTGCCCGGCGTCTCCGACAGCACCGGTACCACGCCGGGACCCTTGACGTTTCGCCCGATGCGATCGTCCCAATGGTCGGCGATCATCCCGCGAGCCTGCAGCTGAGGGTCCTCGACGACTTCGGCGACGGTGTTGATCGGCCCGCTGATGACGCCGGCTGCAGACAACGTCGCGATGATGTCCGCGGGCTGGCGTTCGGCCGCCCAGGCACCGATGATCTTGTCGAGTTCGTCCTGATGACGGCCGCGCGCAACGTGGTTGGAGAACCGCTCGTCCGTGGCGAGTTCGGGTTGATCCATCGCCCCGCACAACCGGCGGAACACGGTGTCCTGGTTGGCCGCGATCACCACCCAGCTGCCGTCCGCGGTCGGATAGATGTTCGACGGGGCGATCCCTTCCAACCGGGTACCGGACGGTCCCCGCACGACCCCACCGACGTCGTAGTCCGGGATCGTCGATTCCTGCACCGCCAAACAGGATTCGGTCAACGCGGCATCGACGATCTGACCTTCCCCGGTGACCGAGCGGCGGTAGAGCGCCGCGAGTGCGCCCTGCACGGCGAACATGCCGGCCAGACTGTCCCCGAGGGACAACGCCAACCGCGGGGGAGGACCGCCGGGAAATCCGTTCATGTGACGGAGCCCGCTGGCCGCTTCGGCGACCGATGCGTACCCCGCCTTGTGCGCGTCCGGCCCGGTCTGTCCGTATCCGGAGACCCGCACCAGGACGATGCCGCGATTGCGTTCGCGCAGAACGTCGTAACCGAGGTCCCACTTCTCCAGGGTCCCCGGCCGGAAGTTCTCGACGATCACGTCGCTGCGCTCGACGAGATCGAGGAACAGTTCCCGTCCCTGAGGCACCCGGAGGTTCAGCGTGATCGCTTTCTTGTTTCGCGCGTGCACGGTCCAGAAGAAGTGATGGCCCTCCAGCTCGGCCTGCCCCCACGTGCGCAGCGGGTCGGGTGCGCCGGGAGGTTCGATCTTGATGACCTCGGCACCCATGTCCCCGAGCAGTCGTCCGGCGAACGGGCCGGAGATCAGCGTGCCGACCTCGATGACCCGGATGCCGTCCAGCGGCCCCGTCGTCATCGGGTGCCTGCGAAACCGTGTCGCGTGAGCCAGTCGGTGGCGATGCCGACGGCCTCGCGCAGTTTGTCGCGCTGGTCGGCGCCGGCGTAGTAGTGGTTGGCTCCGGTGATCTCGTGCATCTCCTTATCTTCGTGCCCGATGGCTTCGAAGATTCTGCGGGTATGGCTGGGAGTACATGCATCGTCGGCGAGGTTGCCGATGACCAGCGCGGGCACCGCGATGTCGGGGCCGGCCTTGACCGCGTCACCGTTGGCGTCGTCATAGCTCCACTGGGAAAGCCAGCTGCGCAGCGTGCAGAACCGCGCCAGCCCGACGGGGCTCATGTTCACCACCTGAGGATCACCTAGATAACAGGTGCCGGGGGTGCGTTCGTTCGGATCGACGGCAGGATCAAGCCAGCGCGGATCGGCCATCGTCCCGTGCACGACGAACGCGAACTCGTCGTCAGGCCGACCGGCAGCTTTCAGCTCGGCCAGTTTGTCCTTGACCCACTTCGTTATTCGGCGATTCCGGGCGATCTGGGCCTGGTGATACCGCTCGAGGAATTCCTGCGTGTAGGGCGGCTGGTTGGGATTGTCGGGGTTGTACAGATCCAGCTCGGGATCACGCTTGGTGGGATCGGCCTCGTCGAGGATCGACGCGTCCATCCACTCGGTCATCGTGCCGTGCCTGCTGATGTGGGCCGCGAGCAGCATGATGCCGTCGGCCGGGATCAGCCCGAGCTGGGTCAGGTCAGGGCCGTCGCCCGACGGGCTCGCGGTGACCGTCGGATTCTGAGCCTGCTGCTGATAGAACACCGACAGCGAACCGCCACCGCTCCAGCCCGCGAGAACCACCTTCGAGTAGCCGAGCCGGTTCTTCGCGTCCTTGATGCACTCGCCGAGATCTTCCACGACCTTCTCCATCAGCAACGCCGAGTCGGTGCCCCGGAACCGGCTGTTGCAGTAGATGACGTGGTGCCCGGCACGGGCGAGCGCATTGATCATCGGCAGGTAGGCACCGCCGCCGATCGGGTGCATGAACACCAGGACGGTTTCGGACGGCGTCTTCGGCCGCAGAAGGTAGCTCTCCAGGACGACCAGCTCGGCGACACCGCCATAGACGTCGCGCACAGCCGAATTGTTCTGGTAGGCAACCAGATAGGGGACCCGGTCGTACTCGTGCTTGACGGGAGCCTCGGTTGTGGTTGCCATGTCTAGTGCTGCTCCAGATCGTTGGCGAGAATTTCTGCGGACGGAATGAGCCGGCGACGCGTGTCGATCGCGATGACCGACCAGTCCACCCGGTCGTAGTCGTCGAACTTGCGCCGGGCCCGCTCGCGCGCCTTCTCGGGTGCGCCGTGGTGCACGCCCTGCGGAGCATGGGACACCAGGCCCGGCGGCATCGGGATCCCGTAGAGCGACCCGTCGTGGAAGAACGCGATCTCGTCGAAGTCGACGTTGCGGTGGTACCAGGGGGTGCGTTCGGTGCCGGGGACCGACTCGGCGGGCTTGGGCAGGAAGTTCATGATGTAAACCCCGGTGGCCTGCATGAACAGGTGCACGGTCGGTGGCAGGTGGACGCTCTCCGAGCTGATGACCGTGTAGTCGTCGATGTTGAACGTGAACGGAAAGTTGTCGCCGCGCCAGCCTTCGACGTCGAGCGGATGATGTTGGTAGAACAGCGAAGTGGGGCCGCCCTCGTGCATCAGGCGAACCTCGTACTCGTCCCTGCCGTCGGATTCGATCGGCTGCGGCTCCGGGATGACCGCCTGCGCCGGGTCGAATGGGAAATGCCGTCCGAGCGTGCCGGGTGGGGGGACACGGAATTCGTCGGTCGCCTGGATCATCAGCAGGGTGGTTTCTTCGGCAGGCACCTGCCGCCAGGTGCACGCCTTGGGGATGTAGATCCAGTCGCCCTGGCGGTAGTCGAGCGGACCGAACTCCGTCTCCAGGGATCCCGACCCGCGATGCACGAAGGACAGCAGGTCGCCGTCGACGTAGCGGACGAAGAACGGCATCTCCTCGGAGCGGCGTGACAGCAGCACCAGGCAGTCGGCGTTGGAGAACATCAGCAGGGGAGCGCCGTGCGGGTCGGTGGCGTCGCTGGGCTTGAGTTCGGAACTCAACACGTCGGTGGGACGCAGCGGCCCGACAGTGCGGTAGGCCGTCGGATCGTTGCGGCGGTACATGTTCGCGGTGCGTCCGACGAATCCGCCGCGGCCCAGCTCGTCGTCTTTGAGACCGTCGAGGTCGGCGTGAACGCGCTTGGGAGTCTTACCTTTTCGAAGGTGGACGAACGATTCCATGGTCATCTCCTCGATCAAAAGTAAAACTGACTTTAGTTTTAGATCCGAGGGTCGTCAACACCCGCTCAAGCCTGCGACTAAGAAATGGCCGCTCAGTCCGCCAGGTCGACGCGAACCGTGAGCAGGTTCGTCCCGAAGGTGCGGACACCGAAGTTGTTGTAGCCGGGCAACTCACGCATCCGCGCCTGCGGATCGTCATCGGGAAGCAGGACCGCGGTCCCGTGATGCCAGCGGCCTCGCAGGCGCAACCGCACCTTCGGGTCGGCCATGATGTTGCGGATGTACTGCGACCTGTCTCCGAACTCGGAGACGAACCAGAATTCGTTGCCGACGCGGCGTCCGCCCAGGGGAGTGGTGCGCGGTTGACCGGACTTGCGGCCCGTGGTCTCCAGCAGGGTCTGGATCGGAATGTGGCGCATCAGCCGGTTGGCGACGTTCTTCTGGAAGAACTTGGTGGCGCGATCGCGCGCGGATTCGGGCATGCGGGATCCCTTCCGTGGGTCCGTCACACCATCGCGGTGCGCGGAATCTTCTGTCCGATTGTCAATGCTCCGGCGAGTTCGCGACTGGTGTCGTAGTCGAAGATGACGTGGCCGATGATGACGTCCACGTCACGCTTCAGTCGCTGCAACGGATTGTCGACGAAATGTGCACTCGCACCCGATGCGCCCAGAAGTGCGCCGATCACCGCGCGGGACTCGTGAACGATGTGGGCCGCGGCCACTCGCGCCTGGCCCCGGACCGGGAGGTCCACGGGATCGCCTGCGGCGACGATCGACTCGATCTCGCCGACGGTATCGGCGAGCAGGCTCCTCAACGCCCGCAGGCGCACAAGCGCCTCCCCGAGATGAATCGAGGCCACCGGTTTGTCCTTCTGCATCACGCCTTCATAGGCGAGGAACCGTTGGGAGAGCCGTTCGGTGTAGAGTTCGGCGGCTCGCTCCGCGCTGCCCAGCGCTGGCATCGCGGCCAGCAGGGCGAGTGCAGGCACCATCGGCCAGCGGTAGGTGTCCGAGTCGTGCAGCGCCGCACCCGGCGCGGTGCCCGAATAGATGTCGGCGACCTGTACGAGCCGATGCTCGGGGACGAATGCGCCGTCGATGACGACGTCGTTGGATCCCGTCGCACGCATTCCGTCGGTATGCCAGACGTCTTCGATCCGGGCATCGGCGATCGGCAGCAGCGCCAGGACCGGATAGATCGAACTGGGATCGCCTGCGGTGCGTTCGCAGAGCGCGCCGACCATGATCCAGTTGCCGTCCATCACGCCCGTGGCCCACGACCACCGACCCGTCAGGCGGATTCCGCCGTCGCAGGCGACGCCGTGTCCGGTCGGCGCCAGCGGGGCGGGTGCCAGAAACGGCCGGGCCGCGAACGCTTCGGTCTGCGCCTGCTCGCTGAACAGCGCGAGCATCCAGTTGTGCAACGTGTAGAAGCCCAGCGTCCAGGCACTCGACGCGCAGCCGTGCGCCATCCGCCGGACCGGGTCGAGGATCGCCGAGAACGGAGCTTCCTGCCCGCCGTAGCGGGCCGGCACCAGCAGATCGAAGAGTCCCGACTCGGTGGCGTCGGCCAGCGTGGCGGCGGGAAGCCGGCGGAGCCGCTCGGCCTCGCGCGCCCGATCGGCCAGTCGGGCGACGAGTTCAGAGGTGACGGGCGAGTGCTCCGTCGGCGCAGCGGCGATCATGCCCGAAAGCTACCATACCTTTTGGTATGGAAGGGTCGATCAGCGCGCGAGCATCAGATCCAGGAAGCGATTGTGCTGCGCCCCCATGTCACCCGGCGGCGCGTCGGAAATGTGGAGGAAGCCGATGCCGGCGGCGAAGGTCGCGTTCGCCCTGACATCGGCGTCGTCCCCGTCGAACCCGGCATCGTGAAACGCCTGACGCACGGCCTTGAGGACAAGGTGATCGGCTGCACGGACGCTGTCGGCGACCAGCGGATCGGTGCGCGCCCACTCCCGCATGGCCCTCTCCAGGGTCCACTGCCGCTCACTGAGCAGCGACGCCATCATCTGGGCCAGTCGCTCACGGGGAGCGAGATGGCCGATTTCACCGAAGTGGCTCCGGTCGAGGTCGCGAAGCTCGGCCCAGGCACGGACGAGAGCCGCGCGATACGCCGCGATGTCCTTGAAATGCCAATAGAAACTGCCCTTGGTGACGCCCAGGCGGGCGCACAGGCGATCGACCTTCAGCGCCTCAAGGCCGTCGTCGGCCACCAGTGCATATCCGGCGTGAATCCAGTCGTCGATCGACAAACGTGGTGTGCTTGCGCGGCTCTTCGCCATTCGCCGGAGCCTACTGAAGCTCGGGAGTGTGATGGGCATCGCTTCGCTCCCGCGCAAATTAATAGTTGTAAGCAATTCGTTACTCGAATCGACGTCGACAGAAGTTCCGGCACTTTCTCCCACCTCGGACCGGAGTTTTTCGTATTCGTAAAATTCGCTTTCCCGCAGCAAGACGCGCCGTACGGCGTGGCAGGGGTTCCTCACAGCGTGCCCACATGCTTTACTGCAACCGCTACAACTGAAGTTTTTCCGGGCCCCTCCGTCGTTCAATTGGCAGAGTCGTTCAATTGGGAGATTCGGAGTGGTGCGACAACGCGGTGAAGACATCGCTGTGATGTCTGTGGCGTAAACGTCCGCCCGGGAGCACAGGACAAGCCGCGCCAGGCGGTACCGGAAGATGGATGGATTGACGGTATGAGACTTCTCGACAGGATTCGCGCGCCGTGGGCGCGTCGTTTCGGCGTTGCCGCGCTTGCAGCGCTGCTGCTGCCCGGCGTGATCGGCCTGACAGGGCAATCGGCGACCGCCGGAGCGTTCTCCCGCCCGGGCCTGCCGGTGGAGTACCTGATGGTGCCGTCCCCGTCGATGGGACGCGACATCAAGATCCAGTTCCAGAGCGGTGGTCCCAACTCGCCCGCCGTGTACCTGCTCGACGGCCTGCGCGCGCAGGATGACTTCAACGGCTGGGACATCAACACCCAGGCGTTCGAGTGGTACCTCGACTCGGGTCTGTCCCTCGTGATGCCCGTCGGCGGCCAGTCCAGCTTCTACTCGAACTGGTACAAGCCCGCCTGCGGTAAGAGCGGCTGCCTGACCTACAACTGGGAGACGTTCCTGACCCAGGAGCTGCCTGCATGGCTGAACGCCAACCGGCAGGTGAAGCCGACCGGTATGGCGGCGATCGGCCTCTCGATGGCCGGCGGTTCCTCGCTCGTGCTCGGTGCGCACCACCCGCAGCTGTTCCCGTACGCCGGCTCGATGTCGGGCTTCCTGAACCCGTCCGAGGGCTGGTGGCCCTTCCTCATCAACATCTCGATGGGTGACGCCGGCGGCTACAAGGCCAACGACATGTGGGGCCCGGCGGAGACGGACCCGGCGTGGAAGTACAACGACGCGATGGTGCAGATCCCCAACCTGGTCGCCAACGGCACCCGGATCTGGGTGTACTGCGGTAACGGCCAGCCCAACGAACTCGGCGGCGGCGACCTGCCGGCCACCTTCCTCGAGGGCCTGACCATCAAGACCAACATCACCTTCCGCGACAACTACATCGCCGCGGGCGGCACCAACGGTGTCTTCAACTTCCCCAACAACGGCACGCACAACTGGGCGTACTGGGGTCGTGAACTGCAGGCCATGAAGCCTGACCTGCAGGCCCACCTCATCGGTTAAGAACTGACGAACGGAGCCCCCGGCCAATCGGTCGGGGGCTTCTTCGTTTCCGCCAGACGCGCGGTTAGTGTGGCCGTCATGACCGAAATCAACGCGATGGTGGCCCACGAAGATGCCGACGGCGGAATCGTGCTGCGCCACGAAGTCGTCGACGAGTCATTCCTGCCAGACGGGGACGTCGAGATCCACGTCGAGTACTCCAGCGTGAACTACAAGGACGCGTTGGCCATCACCCCGAAAGGAGGAGTGGCCCGGTCGTATCCGTTGATTCCGGGAATCGACGTCGCGGGGACAGTCACCGCGAGCACATCGCCCGACTTCACGGTCGGAGACCGCGTCATCGCCCACGGCCAGGACATCGGCACCGGCCGCCACGGCGGCTACGCGCAGACCGCGCGGTACCCGGCCGACTATCTGGTCAAGCTGGACAGCCTGAGCACCGCCGACGCCGCCGCCATCGGGACCGCAGGCTTCACGGCGGCCATGAGCGTCAACGCCGTTCGCGCCCATGGGATCACGCCGTCCGACGGGCCCGTGTTGGTCACCGGGGCCACCGGCGGCGTCGGCAGCGTCAGCGTGGACCTGCTGGCGGGCCTCGGATACGAAGTCGTCGCCTCGACCGGAAAGACCGACGCCCACGACCTGCTGCGTGATCTCGGGGCGGCCGAGGTCATCGCCCGCGTACCCGGCCCCGACGAGAAGGTGCGGCCACTCGGCAAAGCGCACTGGGCCGCCGTCGTCGACTGCGTGGGCGGCAAGACGCTGGCCTACGCCCTCAGCACTCTGAAATACGATGGCGTGGCGGCGATCTCAGGACTTGCGGGATCGACAGATCTGCCCACCACCGTCATGCCGTTCATCCTGCGCGGTGTGACGCTCGCGGGCATCGACTCGGTGCTGCTGCCCATCGACAAGCGGCGCAAGATCTGGGCGCAGATCGAAACCGAACTGATGCCACAGCATTTGGCGCGGGTAACCAGAGACGTCTCGGTGCGCGAGGTCGCCGACGTGCTCGGCACCATCATCGGCGGCGGCGTCATCGGCCGCACCCGCGTCGCGGTACACGACGGCTTCTGAGCGAAAGCCCTACTTGAGCTCCGCGGACGACAGCCCGAGCAGGCGCCGCGCCACCACCAGCTGCTGAATCTGCTGGGTGCCCTCGAAGATGTCCAGAATCTTCGAGTCGCGCGCCCATTTCTCCAGCAGCGTCTGCTCCGAATAGCCTGTGGTGCCTGCCATCTCGACCGCTTTGAGGGTGATGTCGCTGCCCACCCGCGCGGCCTTCGCCTTGCCCATCGAAGCTTCCTTCGAGTTGGGGATCCTGTTGTCGGCCTGCCATGCCGAGCGGACCGTCAGCAGGTAGCCGGCCTCCCAATCGGCCTCCATCCGGATGAACTCCGCAGCCGCAGCACTCTGCGCGTGAGCCGGCTTGTCGTAATCGATCTCGATGCCCGCGTCGGTGAGGATCTTGCGGAGTTCCTCCAAAGCGGCCCGGGCGACTCCGACCGCCATCGCAGCGACGACCGGCCGGGTCGCGTCGAACGTCTCCATGACGCCGGCGAAGCCCTTTTCGACGTTGATGTCGGGGCTGCCGAGCAGGTTCTCCTTCGGGATACGGGCGTTGTCGAACCGGATCGCGGCGGTGTCGGAGGCCTTGATGCCGAGCTTGTTCTCCAGTCGCTCGACCGTGACCCCGGGGTGTTCGCGCGGCACGATGAAGGACTTGATCGCCGCGCGGCCCTTGGACTTGTCCAGGGTCGCCCATACGACGATGTGGGTCGCGCGGGAACCGGCGGTGACGTAGATCTTCTCGCCGTTGATCACGTACTCGTCGCCGTCGAGCTTCGCCGTCGTCGCGACTGCAGCGGAATCCGAACCGAACTCGGGTTCGGTGATCGCCATCGCGGCCCACACCTTGCCCAGACGTTCGAGTTGCTCAGCGGTGGCCACGCCGGAGATCGCGGCGTTGCCGAGGCCCTGAAACGGCACCGACAACAGCAGGGCCACGTCGCCCCAGCTGACTTCGAGAGCGTTCAACAGCGCAGACATGTTGGCGCCGTTCATATTTTCCTTCGGCCCGTCACCGGCGCGGAACGCATCGGTGCCGGCGAACGAGATCGTCTTGGCCGCAGTGATGCCC
This sequence comes from Mycobacterium sp. 236(2023), assembly GCF_029623955.1. Lineage (GTDB taxonomy): Bacteria > Actinomycetota > Actinomycetes > Mycobacteriales > Mycobacteriaceae > Mycobacterium. Next base: position 1,101,732 of record NZ_JARSBP010000002.1, read on the forward strand.
TCGAACAGCGTTGCGAGCGTGTCAAGTTCGACGGGGTAGGCGTGTTCGGCAAGGTCGTACTTGCGCGAGATCGGTCGCAGCATCTCGGCCGCGCCCTCGTGGCCCTTCTCGATGACAGCCTGCAGCTTCTTGGGCATTTCCAGATTGATCGCCATGATTCACAAGCCTTTCTAGAGAACCACAACACCTTCGGCGACACCGATTGCCCGCAGATCGCGGTACCAGCGTTCGACCGGGTGTTCCTTGGTGTACCCGTGGCCACCGAGCAGCTGAACGCCGTCGAGGCCGATCTGCATGCCCTTGTCGCTACCGAGCTTCTTGGCCAGCGCGGCTTCGCGGGCGAACGGCAGCCCCTGCTCGGCACGGGCTGCGCCGCGCCACGTGATCAACCGCAGCCCGTCGAGCTCGATGGCGATGTTGGCGGTCATGAACGCCACCGACTGCCGATGAGCGATCGGCTCGCCGAACGCCGTGCGCTCCTTGATGTACGGGATGACATAGTCGAGCACCGCATGTGACGTGCCGACGGCCAGGGCGGCCCAGCCCAGGCGCGACAGCGCGATCGCCTCGGAGTATTGAGCGGCGCTGGCTTCGTCCTCGCCGAGTCGTGCGCTCAGCGGCACCGTCACCTTGTCGAGTTCGACCCTGCCCAGTGCGGCGGCGCGGATGCCCATGCTCGGGTCCGCTGTGACCGTCAGGCCCGCGGTCGACGCTTCGACGATGAAGAGCGCGGGCCTGCCGTTGAGCTGGGCGCCGATGATGAACATCTCGGCATCGGCGGCCGCCGGGACCAACGACTTCACGCCGTCGAGGCGGTACCCGCTGGGCGTGCGGACCGCCGTCGTCTTCAGTGCGGTGGGGTCGAACAGCGGATGGGGCTCGGCGATCGCGACGCATGCCTGCGGCACGTTCTCGCCGGCGAACTCCTTGAGATAGGTCGCCTGCTGATCGGCGCTGCCCCAGTGCGTCAGAGCAGAGGCCACGCCACCGGGGGCCAGGATCGGCAGGGCCAGTCCCATGTCGCCGTACGCCAGCGCCTCGGCGACAAGAGCATTGGTGACGGTGCTGCGGTGCTCGGCGATGCCGTCGAAATCCTCGGGAATGTTGATGGCCGTGATGCCGAGTTCGGCGGCCTTCGCGATCAGATCTGGCGGGTACGTCGCTGCGGCGTCGGCGTCATGGGCAGCGGGGCGCAGGATCTCTTCGGCGAACTCGTCGACGGTTTCGACGATCATCTTCTGGTCGTCGTCGGGGGTCAGGTCGAAGTAGTCGGCCCCACTGGCCTTCAAGCGCGTGGGGGCCTTGCCCAGGCCCTGGATCTTCTTGAACTGCCGGGTGGAGGCACCGGCAGCCGAGAACGCGTGTTTGACCCCGAGCTTCAGTCCGCGGTTGAACGGCTCGCGCAGCTTGTACTTGTCCATGAACTCCTGGCCGACCAGCGGCGTGAGGAGGGCGATGCCGATGGAGACAGCTGAACGCGGTTGTTTGTAGAGGCCGACGGCGCTCTCCTTGCCGTTTCGCTTGGAGGGAATGGTGTTGGTCATCTCGCCTTCCTCATCGACGCGTGGACGTGCACATACCCGCAACTGACTCCAGAGTAAGGTATCCCAACTGACTCGTCGGTAAGTTGCCTGGATCTGTAACACAAGTCACAAACGGGCTGGTGGGAGTCATCTTAGCTGGATGGTGCCACTGGGTAGTGGCGTGACCGGGCTGACCTGATGTGCGGCAAGAAGATTGACTTGTGACATCTGGTCCGAAATCAGTTTGCAGACGGCTCCACCGGCTTATGCTGCACCGGTGATTTCCGCGCCGAGTTGCACGCAAGCGACGCGGATGGTCCGCGCCCACGTGCGCTGGTTCGCGCGGGCACGGTTCGATGATTACCTGGTCGCCGCGGGGGCGATGACATCCGGACTGCCGTTGATCGGTCGCCACCTCGAACCCATCGCCGGAATCGCCACACTCGGCGCATGGGGCGTGCGCTACCTGCCCGACTTCGTGACGTCGGCCCGCAGCCGGGTCGGACCCGGGGCTGCCGAACAGCGACGGACGCATGTGCACGGGCTCGGCGACGTCATGACCGCAGGCATGCGGGACGTACTCGCCGCCGACGCACTGGCTCAACCGTGGCCCGTCTCCGACACCGGTGCCCCGTGGCGCAATGCCGCCGGGCAGCGCCGCGCCATCCACCGGGCGTCCGTGCCCTACGGCGACGAACCGGGGCAGGTGCTCGACGTGTGGCGCCGGGTCGACGTGACCGGGCCCGCGCCGGTACTCGTGTTCATCCCCGGTGGCGCATGGATTTTCGGCAGCCGCATCCTGCAGGGCCACGAACTGATGGCCCACCTTGTCGAGCTGGGTTGGGTGTGCCTTTCGGTGCAGTACCGGACCAGCCCCAAGCACCGGTGGCCGCGGCAGATCATCGACGTCAAGACGGCGATCGCGTGGGCCAGGCGGAACGTCGGTCAGTTCGGTGGTGATCGCGAATTCGTCGCCGTCGCAGGATGTTCCGCGGGCGGGCACATGGCTTCGCTCGTCGGTCTGACGCCCGGCGACTCGCAATGGCAGCAAGGCCTGCCTGCGTCGGCGGACACCTCGGTCGATGCGGTCGTCAGCGTCTACGGCCGCTACGACTGGGAGGACCGCTCGACACCCGAACGGGCGCGCTTCATGGACTTCCTGGAGCGTGTCGTCGTCAAACGCGAGCAGTCGCGCCGACCCGGCGTCTTCCAGGCGGCCTCCCCGATGGCGCGGGTGAACCCATCGGCCCCGCCCTTCCTTGTCCTGCATGGCGACAAAGACGTGATCATCCCCGTCGGCGAAGCGCGAAGTTTCGTCGAGCGGATGCGCGCGGTGTCGAAGAATTCGGTTGGTTACGTCGAATTGCCCGGTGCCGGACACGGATTCGACCTCACCGACGGAACCAGAACGAGTGCAGCGGTCCGCGCCAGCGGCCTCTTTCTGGAGCACGCCTACCGCACACGCCCGCAGGCGTCGGCCGTGGCAACCGGATAGTTCGCGCGAACTGCGAAAGTGCTTGCCAGAGTTCAGGTCCCGAGTCAACCGTCGACGTTGAGCGCGGTGAGCACCGCATCGTGCAGCAGCCCGTTCGTCGCCACGGCACTACCGCCGTGCGGACCTGCCTGCCCCGAAAGATCGGTGAACCGGCCGCCGGCCTCCCGCACCAGGATGTCGAGCGGGGCCAGATCCCACAGTTTGACCTCGGGTTCCACCGTGACGTCGACGGCACCCTCGGCCACCAGACAGTACGACCAGAAATCGCCATAGCCGCGCACGCGCCACACGGTGTCGAGCAGTTCGACAAACCGGGGGCGCAGCTCATCCCACCCTGTGGTCAGGTCGGAGTACGACACGCTCGCTGACGCGACGTCGCCCACCCCCGAGACCGAAATCGGCCGCGTCACACCGCCGAACGACGTGAACGCCCCCTGCCCGGCCGCCGCCCACCACCGACGGGCGAGCGCCGGCGCGCTCACCACGCCGACAACAGGCACACCGTCGACGAGCAGCGCGATCAGCGTCGACCACACCGGAACACCACGAACGAAATTCTTTGTGCCGTCGATCGGATCGACCACCCACTGGCGGCCCGTGAACTCCTTCGTCCCGCCGAACTCCTCACCGAACACCGAGTCGTCCGGCCGGTACTCGCCGAGCCGGTTGCGCAGCAGCTTCTCGGTGTCGAGATCCGCATCGGTGGCCGGCGTCATGTCCGGCTTGGTCTCGACCCGCAGATCGACCGCGCCGAAGCGCTGCATCGTCAGCGCGTCCGCTTCGTCGGCGAGTTGCAGCGCGAGGGTCACGTCGTCCACGGGGGTACTCATAGGTGTCGTCCTACCATGTCGTTGTGGGCGAACTCGCGATACTCCTCCTGATCCTCGGCGCGTTCGTGCTTCTGATCGGGCCGAGGATCATGCGCAAGCGCGGTGCAGGCAATGACTGGGTGCAGGGCACGCTGCTGATCACCGGCGTCAGCCCCCGACCAGACGGCGTCACCGGTGCGCAGTACGTGACGATCACCGGCGTCATCAACGGACCCACGGTCAACGAGTACACCGTCTACACCCGGATGGCCGTCGACGTCACCGAGTGGCCGGCGATGGGGCAGTTGATCCCCGTCATGTACTCGCCGGGAAACCCGGAGAAGTGGGCGTTCGGTTCCCGCCCCGAGCCGCTGCCGCCGCCGCCCGATCAGCAGCCGTACAGCTAAGCGTGTCCGATCCGCAGTAGCTCGGCGACACTCGTCAGCTTCACCCTCGGCCGGCCCGACCCCTCACCCGACGACCGCTCGTGCGCGTCGATCAGGCTCCAGTGCTCGTTGGTGACGAGCTTCGGCTGACGCTCCAGCAGCCACCGCTCGACGGTGTCGGGCTGATCGGCGCCGAGATCGGCGAGTTCCGCGCTGCCCAGCTCAGCCAGCAGCGTGTCGACGGTGTCCTGCGAGTCCTTCTTGTTGCTGCCGATCACGCCGGTGGGACCGCGCTTGATCCAGCCGACCACGTACTCGTTGCGGCTGCCCTCGATCTTCCCGTCGGTGTGCGGGATCGTCGCCGACCGCTCGTCGAACGGAAGCCCCGGCGTCGGAATCCCGCGGTATCCGACCGCGCGCACGACCAGCTGCGCAGGCACCTCCTCCCGCTCGCCGGTGTCCTTGGCCGACACCCGACCGTCGGCGCCGCTGATCAACTCGTTGCGGCCCAACACGATCGACTGGACCCGCGTATCGCCCTTGATCTCGATCGGCGACGTGCAGAACCGGAAGACGATCCGGCGCTTGGCGCCCTTCGGGGTCCTTTCGGCATATCCGCGCAACACCTTGATGTTGTTGCGCACCGTCTTCCCGGCGGCCTCGAGATCGTCGTCGGTGATGTCGGCGAAGTCGGCGGGATCGATGACAACATCGACGTCGCCGAGGGCTTCGAGGTCACCGAGCTCGCGGAGCTCCAGCGTCGTGAACGGGGCTTGCAGGGGCCCGCGCCGGCCGATGACGAGGACCTCCTCGACGCCGCGGGCGTGCAGCGACTCCAGCGCGTGGTCGGCGATGTCGGTCTCGCCCAGGATGTCGGGATCGCTGACCAGGATGCGGGCCACGTCGATGGCGACATTGCCGTTGCCCACCACCACGGCCCGGCCCCCCGACACGTCGGGCGCCATCTCTTCGAAGTGCGGGTGCGCGTTGTACCAGCCGACGAAATCGACGGCGGCCACACTGCCGGGAAGCTCCTCACCGGGAATGCCGAGCGCCCGATCGGATTGGGCCCCGATCGCGTAGATGACGGCGTCGTAGCGTTCGGCCAGTTCCGACGGGTGCACGTGCTCCCCGACGACGAGGTTGCCGAAGAACCGGAAGCGCGGGTCCAGCGACGTCTTCTCGAACTGGCCGCTGATCGACTTGATCTTCGGATGGTCCGGGGCGACGCCGGAACGCACCAGACCCCACGGGGTCGGCAGCATCTCGAGCATGTCGATCCGCACGTCGCGCTCGGCATCCGGGCCGGCGGCCTTCAGCAGGGAAGCGGCGGCGAAGTACCCGGAGGGTCCCGAGCCGACGATGGCCACGTAATACGGCCGCAAAGGGGGCATCTATACGCCTTCTGTCGCTGCCCGGCTGCGCGCAAGGGGCTGTCGCGCCGCGGCCGGACGAGGTTCCAGCCCCGACTCTAGAACGCCAAGATCGCGATCGACGGCATTCGGCGAGGTCGCGGCGAAAACAGTCTCCGAAGAGGACACGACCAGCACCGTCGGCGGAGTGAGTACCCTGATCTCCCGTGGATCCCGACCGCCAAGCCGACATCGCCGCCCTCGACGCAACGCTGACCACAGTGGAGCGCGTCGTCGACGTCGACGAGCTTCGCGAGAAGATCAGACAGCTCGAGCAACAGGCGTCCGACCCGAAGCTGTGGGACGACCAGACGCACGCGCAGAAGGTCACCAGCGACCTGTCGCACGCCCAGAACGAGTTGCGGCGTGTCGAAGAGCTGCGCAGCCGGGTCGACGACCTTCCGGTGCTCTATGAACTGGCCGCCGAAGAGGGCGGGGCGGACGAGCTCGCCGAGGCCGACGCCGAGCTGAACAAGCTTCGCGAGGACATCGAGGCGATGGAAGTGCGCACCCTGCTCTCGGGTGAGTACGACGAGCGTGAGGCGCTCGTCAACATCCGTTCCGGCGCGGGCGGTGTCGACGCCGCCGACTGGGCCGAGATGCTGATGCGGATGTACATCCGGTGGGCCGAGCAGCACGACTATCCCGTCGAGGTGTTCGACACGTCCTACGCCGAAGAAGCCGGGATCAAGAGCGCCACCTTCGCCGTCCATGCGCCCTACGCCTACGGCAACCTGTCCGTCGAGCAGGGCACCCACCGGCTGGTGCGGATCAGCCCGTTCGATAACCAGAGCCGACGGCAGACCTCGTTCGCCGACGTCGAGGTGCTGCCGGTGGTCGAGACCACCGACCACATCGAGATCCCCGAAGGCGACGTCCGCGTCGACGTCTACCGGTCCAGCGGTCCGGGCGGGCAGTCGGTCAACACGACCGACTCGGCGGTCCGGCTGACCCACATCCCGACCGGAATCGTCGTCACCTGTCAGAACGAGAAGTCGCAGCTGCAGAACAAGGTCTCGGCGATGCGCGTGCTGCAAGCAAAGCTGTTGGAGCGCAAGCGATTGGAAGAGCGCGCCGAAATGGACGCGCTCAAGGGCGACGGCGGCAGCTCGTGGGGCAACCAGATGCGCAGTTACGTTCTGCACCCATACCAGATGGTCAAGGACCTGCGCACCGAGTACGAAGTCGGCAACCCGGCCGCGGTGCTCGACGGTGACATCGACGGTTTCCTCGAGGCCGGCATCCGATGGCGCAACCAAAAAGACGACGGTGAATAGCACTCTTCTGGCATTCGATTTCGCCTCGCGGTGGCACGGCTTCTGGCGAGGCGATATCGGGGTGTGGATTCTCGATCGCGGCGTACGGATCGCGCTCCTGCTCATCGGCGGGCTTCTGGCGGCCCGTTTCATCAACTGGGTTGCCCAGCGGGTCACCCGTCGCATCGACGCCGAATATCAGGAGAGCGACCAGCTGGTGCGCTCGGAGAGCGCCAAACACCGCCAGGCCGTCGCCTCGGTCATCTCGTGGCTGGCGGTCGCACTGCTGTTCGTCATGGTGGCGGTACAGATCACGGACATCCTGGCGATACCGATCGGCTCGCTCGTCGCCCCCGCCGCCGTCATCGGTGCCGCGCTGGGCTTCGGCGCCCAGCGGTTGGTGCAGGACCTCCTGTCGGGCTTCTTCATCATCACCGAGAAGCAGTACGGCTTCGGTGACCTCGTAGCGCTGACCGTCTCCGGTATCGCACTACCCGCCGAAGGCACGGTCGAAGACGTCACGCTGCGCGTCACCAAACTGCGCTCGGCGGAGGGGGAGATGTTCACCATCCCCAACGGGCAGATCGTCAAAACCGTGAACCTGTCCAAGGACTGGGCGCGGGCCGTCATCGACATCCCGGTGCCCTCGTCGGCTGATCTGAACGCGGTCAACGACGTGCTCCACGAGGTGGCCAAGAAGGCCATCGACGACCCGCAGCTGAAAGATCTGCTGCTCGACGCACCCCAGCTGATGGGCGTGGAGAGCATCGAACTGGACACGGTCAACCTGCGGATGGTCGCCCGCACCCTGCCCGGCAAGCAGTTCGAGGTCGGTCGGCGCCTGCGCATCCTGGTGATCCGGGCACTGCGTATCGCGGGCATCGTCGCGCCGGGGGAGATGGCCCCGCCGGTTCTGGGGGCCATCCCGCATTCCGCCTCGACCCCCGATGTCGAGAAGGAAACGCAGCGCGCGGAGGCTGCAGACAAGTGAAGTTCACCCTGAAGCGCCGCGAAGGCGAGAACCGTGTGTGGCCCCACTACCTTCTCGGCGGACGCATGCGCGTCTCGACGGCCGGACTGATCCTGGCGTTCGTCGCACTGTTCTGGGTGAACCAGAACTACCAGCCCGCCCCGCCCACACCCGCAGTCGATCCGGCGCAGCAGGTGGTGCCGCCCGGCTTCGTGCCCGACCCCAACTACACCTGGGTGCCCCGCACCAACGTCGCGCCCCGCGAAACCGAGTACCCGCGAACCACGACGACGACCGCGCCGACCACCACGACCACCACCACAACGCCTCCGGAGACGACGTCACCGACGAGCCCGACCTCCCCGGAGGATCCGACGTCCACACCGGTCGGGCCCGTCGTCCCGTTCGGGCCGACGACGACCGTCATCGACCCCGACGGCCCCGGCCCGCTGAGCCCTCAGACGTTCACCCAGGCACCCGTCACCCTGACGCCGACAACGGTCGCCCCACCGGGAGCGACACCGCCGACGACGCAGCCACGCCCCTAGTGCCGGGGTGAGCGCAGGCGGCCCCGCTACACTGGCGTGCCGTGATGATCACCCTCGACCGCGTGTCCAAGCAGTACAAGTCGTCCGCCCGCCCGGCGCTCGACAACGTGTCGGTCAAGATCGACAAGGGTGAGTTCGTCTTCCTCATCGGCCCGTCCGGCTCCGGCAAATCCACGTTCATGCGGCTTCTGCTGGCAGAGGACAACCCATCCTCGGGCGACATCCGCGTGTCCAAGTTCCATGTCAACAAGCTCTCGGGTCGCCACATCCCCGGGCTGCGCCAGGTCATCGGCTGCGTCTTCCAGGATTTCCGACTGCTGCAGCAGAAGACCGTGTTCGAGAACGTCGCATTCGCCCTGGAAGTGATCGGCAAGCGCGCCGACACCATCAACCGCGTGGTGCCCGACGTGCTGGAGATGGTGGGCCTGTCCGGCAAGGCGAACCGGCTGCCCGCCGAACTGTCCGGTGGCGAACAACAACGCGTCGCCATCGCCAGGGCGTTCGTGAACCGGCCGCTGGTACTTCTGGCCGACGAGCCGACCGGCAACCTGGACCCGGACACCAGCAAGGACATCATGGACCTGCTCGAGCGCATCAACCGCACGGGCACCACGGTGGTGATGGCCACCCACGACCACCACATCGTCGACTCGATGCGCCAACGTGTCGTCGAACTCGAACTCGGCCGGCTGATTCGCGACGAACAGCGCGGCGTCTACGGAATGGATCGCTAAGTGCGCTTCGGCTTTCTCGTCAACGAAGTCCTCACGGGGCTTCGACGCAACGTGACCATGACGGTCGCGATGATCCTCACCACGGCCATCTCGATCGGCCTGTTCGGTGGCGGACTGCTGGTGGTGCGGCTGGCCGACCAGTCCCGGGCCATCTACCTGGACCGGGTGGAGAGCCAGGTCTTCCTCACCGACGACGTGTCGGCCAACGACCCGACATGTGACAACGATCCGTGCAAGGCGTTGCGTCAGACGATCGAAGATCGGGAGGACGTGCGGTCGGTGCGGTTCCTCAACCGCGACGAGGCCTACGAGGACGCGATCCGGAAGTTCCCGCAGTACAAGGATGTGGCCGGTCGCGACGCGTTCCCCGCGTCGTTCGTCGTCAAGCTCGACGACCCCGAGCAGCACCAGGCCTTCGACGAATCGATGGTCGGTCAGCCCGGCGTGCTCAACGTGCTCAATCAGAAAGACTTGATAGACAGACTCTTCGCCGTCCTCGACGGCATCAGCAACGCGGCGTTCGCCATCGCTCTCGTCCAGGCGGTCGGCGCAGTCCTGTTGATCGCCAACATGGTTCAAGTCGCGGCGTACACAAGACGTACCGAGATAGGCATCATGAGACTGGTCGGTGCCACCCGCTGGTACACACAGTTGCCGTTCCTGCTCGAGGCGATGCTGGCGGCGTTCATCGGTGTCGCCATCGCCATCGTGGGCCTGATACTCGTGCGGGCGCTGTTCCTGGAGAGCGCGCTCGACCAGTTTTATCAGGCGAATTTGATTGCCAAGGTCGACTACGCTGACGTTCTCTATTACAGCGCGCCGTGGATGCTGTTCCTCGGCTTGGCGATGTCGGGCATCACGTCATACGTCACGCTGCGGCTCTACGTACGAAGGTAGCGGGATGGCGGGAAACGCCAAGAAAAAGAAGACCCTCAAGGACAGCAACAACCAGGTTGTCGCGTCCAATCGCAAGGCTCGGCACAACTATTCGATCCTGGAGACCTACGAGGCCGGGGTCGCGCTGATGGGCACCGAGGTGAAGTCTCTGCGCGACGGGACGGCGTCGCTGGCCGATGCGTTCGCCACCGTCGACGACGGCGAGATCTGGCTGCGCAACCTGCACATCCCCGAGTATCACCACGGCACTTGGACGAACCACACGCCTCGTCGTAACCGCAAGCTGCTGTTGCACCGCAACGAGATCGACAACCTGGTCGGCAAGATCCGTGACGGCAACCTGACGCTCGTCCCGCTGTCGCTCTACTTCACCGGCGGCAAGGTGAAAGTCGAACTGGCGCTGGCCCGCGGCAAGCAGGCGCACGACAAACGCCAGGACATGGCCCGCCGCGACGCGGAGCGAGAAGTGACCCGCGAGCTCGGGCGCCGGGTCAAGGGCATGTCCTCCTGACGGGCATCCTCAGCGCGCTCGTCGCAGCGCTCGGGTACGGCATCAGCGATTTCGTCGGGGGCATCGCGTCGCGGCGCGTGGCGGCGCTGCGGGTTGTCATCGTCTCGTACCCGATCGCGCTGGTTCTGCTCGTCGCGCTGGCCATCCCCATGGGCGGGCAGCTCCGCACCGCCGCGATCGTGCTGGGCCTGTTATCCGGGGTCGGGCAGGCGTTCGGCGTGTGGTGGTTCTACGCGGCGCTGGGTTCCGGTCCCATCTCGGTGGTGTCGCCGCTGACGGCGCTGCTGGTCGCCGGCGTCCCCGTCGCCACTGGGCTGGCGCTGGGCGAACAGCCGGGCGTTCTCGCCGGCACGGGCGTGGCGCTGGCCCTGCTCGCGGTGGTGCTGGTGAGCCGGGATTCCGGCGGCGGGACCGAGGCCACGACGCCCCGGTTCACCCCGAAAGTGGCCGCTCTGACCGTCGGAGCGGGCGTCGCCTTCGGGTTGAACTTCGTGATCCTGCATCAGGTTCCCCCCGAGGCGAAGCTGTGGCCGCTGGTCCTCGGCCGGGTCGCGGCCAACGCGATCGTGGTGATCGCGGCGGCGGTGACCGCCAACCTGGTGCTCGAACGTGGGGTACCGATGCGGCTGGCCGTCGTCGCGGGCGTGCTCGACACCGTCGCCAACGTCGCCACCCTGATCGCCCTGCAGTCGTCGATGCTGTCGCTGGCCGGGGTGCTGATCGCGCTGTATCCGGCAGCGACCGTGCTGCTCGCGATCGCGGTGCTCGGCGAGCGTGTCAGCCGACTGCAGGCGCTCGGAATGGTCTTGGCGCTCGGATCTGTCGCAATGATCGCCGCCGGTTAGCTACCGTCTCAGAGGGGGCACACGACAGGCACGGGAAGTCTGGCGTAACAGGGGGTGATGGAGTAACCGGGTACCGCATACGTGTCGGGCTGCTCGTCTCGGCCATCGCGTTGACGCTGGTGAACGCGCTGGCTCTGTGGGGCAAGGATGTGGCGCACCGAGGCGAGATCGCACTCCAGCTCATGACAGGCCTGGGGGCGGTGATCTGCGGTCTGGTCGTGGCGGCCCGCATGACCGGTCTGGAACGCCGGTGGCGGCTGCTGATGGTGGCCGGGATGACGGGCTTCCTCCTCGGGCAGATCCTGTGGTGGGCCGGCGACGGGGAGCCGACACCCGTCGGCGTCGTCGCCTACGTCACCGCTCCGCTGCTCGCATTCGCCGCTGTCCTCACGCTGCTGCGGGCCTCCGGGGGAGTGGGGACACCGTCGGGAGGCCGGCCCCGCTACACGTTTGTCACCACGCTCATCGACGGCATCGTGGCGGGATGCTCGTTCTTCATCCTGGTCGCCATGGGTGAGTTCGGTGTCGGCGAAGAACTCGAATCGCTGCCGCGGACGAGTATTCCGATCATCTCCGCCGGCTACGCCGTGACCGAACTGATCGTCATCGTCGCCGTCGTCGTCCTTGCGATGATCTACAACCCGGAACGTCCCGACCGGGCAAACTATCTGCTCCTGGCAGGCGGCTGCGTCGCCGTGGCGTCCTCGGAACGCATCGCCGCCTACTTCGCGTCGGTCAACGTGGACGCCGCGCTGTGGGCCGGGATCGGTTATGTGATCGGACCACTGCTGATCGCGTTCGCGATGCTGGATCTGTCCCGACCGCAGGCCGAGACCACCGCGGAGACAACGGGCATGGACTGGGCGCAGCTGCTGCTGCCCTACGTCGGCTTCCTGGGGACCGCCGTGCTCTTCGCGTTCCACGTGCTCATCGGCGAGGCGTTGTCGCCGGCGGTCATCTGGGTGACGGTCGTGATGGTGCTGCTGGTCGCCGTGCGACAGGTCGTGGCCATGCGCGCGCAATACCTGCTGACCCAGCGGCTGATCACCGCCCAGCGAGGCCTGGCCCACCAGGTCCTGCACGACTCCCTGACCGGGCTGCCGAACAGGCTGGCGTTTGCGCGGCGCCTCGACGCCGCCATGGTGAATCGCCGGTTTGTGCTGATCTTCGTCGACCTCGACGACTTCAAGGACGTCAACGACCGGTTCGGACACGCGGCAGGCGACGAGTTGCTGTGTGCGGTGGGTGAGCGGCTCGCGCGGTGCCTCAACGGTTCCGACACCCTCGCGCGGATCGGTGGTGACGAGTTCGCGATTCTGGTCGACGATGCCGTCGAGGAGCCGGAGGTCGTCGCGCACCGCCTGCGGGTCGCGTTGCGGGCACCGTTCTCCGTTCACGGCTCGTCGGTCCGGGTGCGCGCCAGCATGGGGCTGGTCCGTCCCGATCTGGACCCTGCACAGACCTCCGACGATCTGCTCAGGCAGGCCGACGTCTCGATGTATGCCGGGAAACGGCTGGGCAAGAACACTGCCGTCGTCTATCAGCCCCAGTCGGGGGTCCATGTGGATTTCCCGACCGCGCTGCGCAATGCGGGCACCGGCAGCCTCGCGGGATTCAGCCTCGTCTACCAGCCGATCGTGGAGCTGCCGAAAGGGCAGCTCGCCGCCGTGGAGGTGCTGTCACGCTGGACAGCGCCGAACGGGCTGCAGATCTCGCCGGAGACGTTCGTGGCGGTGGCCGAAGCGGCCGGACTGGGCGCCAAGCTCGACGCGCTGGTGTTGGAGATGGCGTGCGCCGAGGTCGCAAAGGCGGGACTGGAACTCGATATCCACGTGAACGTGGGCGCCGCCCGGCTGGGGAACCCGTCGTTCGAGGAGAACGTGCGTCGCGCCCTGGACACCTACGCCATCCCGCCGGAACGAGTGGTCATGGAGATCACCGAGACCGTTCCGATCGTGGATCTCGACGACGCCGCAGCGCAGATAGCGCGGTTCAGCGCTTTCGGCGTGCAGTTCGCTCTCGACGACTTCGGGGCCGGCTTCAACTCGCTGACCTACCTGCACGCCCTGCCGGTGCAGTTCGTCAAGCTCGACCGCAGTCTGCTGCTGGGCACCGACGAAGGGCGTGACTTCGCGATCTACCGTTCCGTGGTCGGCGTGTGCAGTGAACTCGGGATGTCGGTCATCGCCGAGGGCCTCGAAACGCCAACTCAGGCCCAGTCCGTTTTCGCCGCCGGATGCCATCTGGGGCAGGGGCACATGTTCGGGCGCCCCATGTCGATCGACGATGTGCGACTCGCCATGCTCGTCGGGGATGAATTAATCACTGGCCCGCGTTGAAACGCTCGGTATGATGGTTCATCCCGTCGAAATCGGCGGGGTTGTGCACGAAGTTTCACAGACAAGGGGCTGAACGGTTTCGACTTCGCGCATCGAATCAAGGGAAGCGTGCCGGTGCAGACAACTGACCACCGTAAGCGTCGTTGTAACCAATTAAGCGCCGATTCCAATCAGCGCGATTACGCTCTCGCTGCCTAAGCGAAGCTAATCCGTCAGACCGGGAGGGCCCTCGGCCCGGACCCTGGCGTCATCTAGAGGGACCCACCCACGGGTTCGGTCGCGGGACCCGTGGGGACATCAAACAGCGACTGGGATCGTCATCCTGACTTGTTCGCGTGATCAGGAGATCCGAGTAGAGGCATAGCGAACTGCGCACGGAGAAGCCTCGAGGGAATGCCGTAGGACCCGGGTTCGATTCCCGGCAGCTCCACCCAAGAAAGCTGGTCAGAGCAATTTTCTCTGGCCAGCTTTCTTTTCCGTCAACTGCTGCTCTGGGACTACCGGTCGTACTTGAATAGACATCGGACCGGCACTGGGTGACCTTCCGCTGACCCGTGAGCACGTAGCCAGGTGGACCGAAGCTCTCACCGGCGGCGGGCGAACCTCGTGTTGCCGGACTCGAACGCTATGTGGAGGAGCCGGCGGTGAGCCGGTCACGGTTCTCGATCGCCCAGCCCTGTAGTGAGGTCGAGGGGCGGCCGGTCACGAACTCCACGTCGTCGCGCACGGTGCCGATGTAGCCCATCCTTCCATCGATGACCTGTCGGGTGAATTCCACACCGGCGTCGGCGTACCACGACTCCACCGTCGTGCTGCCGTTGGCGATGGATGCCTTGAACTCTTCTGGCCCACGGATGTCACAGCGGATCTCTTGGCCGAGGACCTCGGAGAGGATGGCCGCCACCTCAGGGCCCGAGGCGACCTCAGTGGACAGCCAGTATTCTTTGCTGCCGTGTCGTACGGGGCCTTCCCGTAGCACTGTTGCGGCGACGGCCGCGATGTCGCGTGCAGCGATCCATCCGACGCGGCGGTCACCCCAGAAGACGGAGAAGGCACCGTCTTCGACCGGTGTCATGGACGCGAGCCCCTCCATGAACACGTTGGGGTGCAGATGTGTCCACTGCAGGCCGCTTCCTTCGATATAGCGTTCGATCATCTGGTGCCAGACGAAGTGCGGGTCGGTGACGTCCCAGTTGGCGAATACACCCTGATGCACGATGTGGCCGACACCTGCTTTGACTGCGGCGTCGACGAGTGTCTTGCTCTGCGTCAGCATGGCAACGGTGTAGCCGGTCAGCAGATACACCCGGTCCACACCGTGCAACGCGTGAGCGAAGGTGCTCGGATCATCGAGGTCGAGGCGCACCGCGTCACGTCCTGCGGCGCGCAACTTGTCGACCTGGTCGGGTTTGCGTGCGGCGTAGCGGACTCGGACGTCGCCTGGGTCGCGGTCGAACTCCGCCATGATCAGTCTGCCGACCTGGCCGGTCGTCCCGACGACGAGCACAAGGGGCTTCGTTGAATCGATGTCAGTTCCCACGAGTCAATCTCTCCGTTGGAGGTGTGCCGAACATCAGAGCAGCGACTCTGCCACCGAGGTCAGGACGGCGAGGTGGTCGTCCACGGTCGCC
The DNA here is from genome assembly GCF_029623955.1 of Mycobacterium sp. 236(2023). Classification (GTDB taxonomy): domain Bacteria; phylum Actinomycetota; class Actinomycetes; order Mycobacteriales; family Mycobacteriaceae; genus Mycobacterium. Next base: position 1,117,088 of record NZ_JARSBP010000002.1, read on the forward strand.
AGGCCGGCGTCCATGGTGCTGATCGAAACATGCGTCGCACCAGCGTCTTTCCACGCCGAAAGCTCGCGTGCCACGGCCTCGAGGTCGCCGGCGTAGACGATGCGGCCCTCCATGCCGATCGCCGCAGGGTCGCGGCCGGCGTCGAGCGCAGCCTGAGCAACGATGGCGCGCGCGTCGTCGAGTTCGGGTCCGGGCTCGATCAGCGGGAACCAGCCGTCGGCGATCCGACCGGCCCGCCGGTAACCCGGTGCCGATGCTGCGCCGATCCAGATCGGGACCGGGCGTTGCACCGGCAGCGGAGCGATGCCGGCTCCGATGATGCGGTGATACTCGCCGACGAAGGTCACGCTTTGCTTGCACCACAGGCGACGCAGCAGGTCGATCTGCTCGTCTGATCGTTCACCCCGGTTCGTGAAATCCTCTCCGAGCGCTTCGAATTCGACGGCGTTCCAGCCGACGCCGACCCCGAGTCGCAGACGGCCGCCGCTGAGCAGGTCCACCTCGGCTGCTTGTTTGGCCACCAGGACGGTCTGACGTTGCGGCAGAATGATCACCCCGGTGACGAGTTCCACCGTCTGGGTGACTGCGGCGAGGTAGCCGAACATGACCAGCGGTTCGCTGAACGTGGTGTGCACGTCGTATGCGCGGTCCCAGCCGGTGTGGACCTCTGGATCGGCGCCGACCACGTGGTCGTAGGCCAGGATGTGGTTGTACCCCAGTTCCTCGACGCGCTGTCCGTAGGCGCGTATGGCACCGGGGTCGCCGCCGAACTCGGTTTGGGGGTAGGTGACTCCGACACGCATTACAGGTCCAATGCTTCGGCGAGTGCGCGCAGGTTGGGAAGCGGGTCGTCGGTCGGCGCGTCGACGGCGACTTGCACCACCACGTGGTCGGCGCCGGCGTCCAGATGGGCGGTGACCGAGGTGGCCGCCTCCTCGGCTGTTCCTGTACCGACGAGGGCACGTGCCAGCCGATCGGACCCGCCGATCACCAGGTCGGTCTCGTCGAAACCTTGTCGCAGCCAGGAGTTTCGGTAGTTGTCCAGCCGCGAGTAGAGATCCAGGTGGTTGTGGGCGCGCCGCAGTTGGTCTTCGGTGCTGCCGCCGATGGCGATGGCTTGTTCGGTGACGATCCACCGGTCGGCACCGAGGATGGCGCGGGTGGTTCGGGTTTGTTCGGGCAGAACAAGATAGGGGTGTGCGCCGTCGGCGCGCTCGCCGGAGAGTTCGATCATCTTGGGTCCAAGCGCCGCCAGCAGACGCGTCGGTCGCGCGCCGGGTTCGAGGTCGGCCGGCACCGAGTCCATGGCGTCGAGATAGGTGCGCATCATCGCCAGCGGCTTGCGATAGGCGCCGCCAAGGGTGCCTTCGACATGGGGGGCGTGGCTGACGCCCAGGCCGAGGACGAACCGTCCCGGGTACAGGGCGGTGAGGATCCGGGCGCCGCTTTCGGCCATCAAGGGCAACCGCACGTGGATGTTGGCGATGCCGGTACCGACCACCAGGCGCTCGGTAGCACCGAGGATGGCTGCGGATTCGACCAGAGCGTCCTTGCCGCCGCCCTCGGGCATGAACAACGACCCGTAACCGAGCTCCTCGATCTCGCGCACCATGTTCTGCGCGTCGCGGATCGGCCAGGGCTCGCTGTTCCAGAACACGCCGACCTTGGACGAAAAATCGATGTTGCCAGGCTTCTCAGTCATCGTCAGTACCTCTGTTCATGGTTTAGGTGCACGCTCACAGGAAGATCGCGCGCGTCAGCCGGACGGCGTAGTCCGAATCAGGATTGGTCGTGCCGTCGCCGACGCGTTCGGCGATGGCCGCGATGGAGATGTCGCGGCGCTTGGGCAGCCGATCCTTCTCGGCCGTGGCGAGTGCATCGCCCATCTCCTCGCTGGTGAGGTCGGTGCAGTAGCACGGGGCCCCGGGTTGCTGACGCCACGACTCCGACAGCGGGCCGGCATCGAAGCCGTCGAACCCGGTCTGATCGACCAACGTCATTCCCAGCTGGCGTGCCGCGGCATCGTTGGCGGCGACCGGGATAGCGATACGGCCGGGCGTCCCGGCGGGTGCACCTTTCTCGGCGAATGATGCCGACCCGATGGCGTTCCACGCCTTGACGATTGGCCGTCCAATCTGCTCGGACAACCACACGCTCTCGACCTCGCCGTCGTCGATGGCTCGGATCCGCTCATCGCGCAGCGGGTAGTAGTTCGAGGTGTCAACGACAACCGCGTCGGGCGGTGCCGCGGACAGCGTCGATGCGAAGGCCGGCATGCGATTCAGCGGCATCGACAAGATGACGACCTCGACCTCGCGAACCGCGTCGGCCGCGTCGACGGCGCGTGCGCCGGTGGACAACGCTTCGGGGTCGATCGTTCCCGGACCACGGGAGTTGGCGATCTTGACGTCGTGACCCGCTGCGCTCAACTTGCGACTCAACGTCCGACCGATATTCCCGGCGCCAACGATGCCGATCCTCATACTTGCTCCCTCGTGGTTGTGTGTTTGTCAGTCGGCGGCCGGGTAGGCGAGGCCTTCGAGCGTGCGCCGAAGGTCGTGCAGGCCTGCGTCGTCGAGTTGACACGCTGACTTGATCTGGTCGGTGACGCCGCGGACCTCCGACTCGATCCCGCGCCCCGCTTCGGTCAGGTCGACCAGCACCCGCCGCTCGTCGGTGCGATCTCGTACCCGCGACACCATTCCGGCGGCTTCCAGGCGTTTCACCAGGGGCGTGATCGTGCCCGTGTCCATGTCCAATCGGGCGCCGAGCGCGCCGACGGTCTGGGGTGCTCCGTCGAGCAGCGCCAGAATGACCAGGTACTGCGGGAAGGTGAGTCCCAGCGGCTCGAGAAACGGCTTGTGTAGCCGAACCATCCGGTTCGCAGCACCGTAGAGCGCGAACGACAGTTGTTCACCGAGTCGGTCGTCTCGGCCCTTCGCCCTTGCCGTAGATGAATAGCCAGCGCGCGATTCCATAGTGCACTAGATGCTAGCACGATAGAAAGCACATACGAGAGCAAAGGGGCTGTTCGGCAGTCGTTGCGCAGGAGGCGTGCGCAGGAGGCGGACGCGGTCGTTGGGAACCATGCGTCGCTCTCCGTGCCACTTCTCGAACCCCGCGCCGAAGGCCTTTGTGTGCCGATCCTCGTCACCATGGGCCCGCCGTCGAAATTGATCAAATCCAATTACCCTGCGGTGGAACGGACTTCGTTACCGCAGTGATGCACGTCACAGCCTATTTGTAGACGGTAGTGCCATCCTGCGGCGACGATTTCCGTCATGACCAAAGCGGCGGAAGCGCCAGACGTTCCGAACGCGCCAGACGATTGCAAGCAGCTTGTCGTCGTCACAGCGGACTACGACGAAGAGGAAAAGCCGAACTACACGAGCTCCAAAGCCGTTCTCGAGTATTGGGAGCGCGACGTTCACAGACCTGCTGTCTGGCACAAGATCATCTCGGGAATAGCCGCCCAGATAGGCGAGAACGGGATGTGGCCGCTCGAAGACGTCGAAGACAATAAGTCGCGTACGCCGGAGGGAATCTTTTTCTGGGCCTCGCGTTCGGGCACACCCTGGAAGAGGACCTTCCGTTCCCCGTCCACGTCGAGTACCGGTGGGCCGATGCGGATGCGTGGTGGGACACCGGCATCGACTATTGGACTTTTCTTCTCGGCAAGGGCGTCCCTGAATCGGCATCGACGTACACCCAATGGGTCACATCGCGGAATCTGCCCGACCGCAATCCCCAGTGCGTCAAGAAATTCGGGGATGCTCTGCCCGAACGTGAGACCGAGTCGCTGGAACCTGAAGACCGGAACGCCAAGCCCGGCGAGGAACAGAACTCTGCCTACGACCTCGCGATCTTCGTCGACCACAACCCCACCAACACACCCGGCAAGAGCTGCGCGATCTTCTTGCACTGCACCGACGGGGTCAACAACAACACGGCAGGTTGCGTCCAAGTCAAGAAGACGGTTCTCGCCAATATTCTGCGCAGGCTGCAAACCGCGGGAAATCCACATCTGGCCGGAGTCATCGACGGCCAACCGTGATTCGCGCCAAGAGGTGACGAGGGGGCGCCGGGCAGTGCAACGATGACACCGCCCAGCGCGTGCGGCGGTGGACAAAGGCGACAGGACACTGTGAGTAACGCATCGAAACGCCTGGACGGGAAATCCGCGGTGATCACCGGCGCAGCGTTCGGCATCGGACGGGCAACCGCCGAAGCCTTCGCGCGCGAGGGGGCACGGTTGATCCTGACCGACATCCAGGGTGACCCTTTGTTGGCCGTGGCCGACGAACTGCGTGGCGCCGGTGCCGAGGTCGAGACTGTGGTCGGCGACGTCTCGGTCGAAGGGGACGCGCGCCGGATGATCGCGGCAGCGGTCGAGCGGTTCGGTCGACTCGACATCCTGGTGGCCAACGCCGGCATCATCCCGCTCGGCGACGTGACAGAGATGACGGTCGCCGACTGGGACGAGGTGATGGCCATCGATGGCCGCGGCATGTTCCTCACCTGCAAGTACGCGATCGAGGCGATGACGGCGGCCGGCGGCGGCGCCATCGTCTGTCTGTCCTCGATCTCGGGCGTGGCGGGCCAGAAGCGGCAAGCGGCCTACGGGCCCGCCAAGTTCGTCGCCACCGGGCTGACCCAGCATCTGGCTGTGGAGTGGGCGGATCGCGGCATCAGAGTCAACGCGGTCGCGCCCGGGACGATCCGCACTGAACGGGTCCAGCGACTGCCCGACGAGCCCGGAGGCTCCGAATACCTGGCGGCGATCGAGCAGATGCATCCGATGGGCCGCATCGGCGAGCCGGCCGAGGTCGCCAGTGCGGTCGTCTTCCTCGCGTCCGACGACGCCTCGTTCATCACCGGCGCCGTACTGCCCGTTGACGGGGGATATCTCGCGCAGTAGCGATGCACTCCTGCAGAAAACCCGAGGTCTGCCCGCCCGTCAATTACGCTTTTGCGGCATGGCGGATACTTCGTACGCGGCCTGCGGCGAGCTCAGCCTGGCGTATCAGGTCTTCGGCGACGGGCCGGTCGACCTTGTCTTCGTGGGGCCGATGGTCAGCCACATCGAGCTCTTCTGGACCGTGCCCGAATTCAAGTCGTTCTTCGACCAGCTCGCCACGTTCTGCCGCGTCGTGATCTTCGACAAGGCGGGGGTCGGCTTGTCCGATCCGGTCCCTCAGGTGCGCACACTCGACGACCGGGTGACCGAGATCGAAGCGGTGATGGACGCCGTCGGTCTCGATCGAGCGGTCATCTTCGGGATGAGTGAAGGCGGCGCGCAATCGGTGTACTTCAGCGCCAAGCGTCCGCAGCGGACGCGCGCGCTGATCACGTTCGGTGCTTTCGCCTACCTCATCGGTGGTGGGTGGGCCGACGTCGAGAAAGATCCGGCTGAGGTCTGCGCTCAGTTGTTCGGCGAGCTGGGGGAGAAGTACACGCCATCGGTCGAGCAGGTGGCGCGCCTTCAGGAATTCGGTCGGGTCGCCAAATCGGCTTGGGGCAGCGGCGGGACCGCCAAAGCCATGTTCCCGTCCGTTCGTTCGGTGCGGCAGCTCGCCGTGTTCGAGCGGATGAGTTCAAGCCCCGGGATGGCGCGGGCGACGCTGGAGTCGAACCTGCACATCGACGTAAGGCCGGTGCTACCAACGATTTCCGCGCCCACCCTGGTCGTCCACGCGCGCGCGGACACGATGCCGGTGCAGTGCAGCCGGTTCCTGGCCGACCACATTCCCGGCGCGCGGTATCTCGAAGTCGAGGGTGTCGATCACGCCCCCTGGTACACCGAGCCCGGCAGAGTGCTGGTGGGCATCGAGGAGTTTCTCACCGGAAGCCACGCCGCCCCGTCGCCGTCGCATCGCGCGCTGCGCTCAGTGCTGTTCACCGACATCGTCGCCTCGACACGGCGGGCCGCATCGGTGGGCGACGAACAGTGGCGTGCAGTGCTTGAGCGCTTCAGTCAGATCACCACCGAACTCGCGCAACGCTTCGGCGGCACTGTCGTCAAGAGCACCGGTGACGGCCATCTCGCCACGTTCGACGGTCCGACGCAGGCGATTCGGTGCGCCGAGGCGCTCCACATCGAGGCGGACAAGCTGGGAATCGACATCCGTGCCGGAATACACACGGGGGAGTGCGAATTGATGGACGGCGACATCGGCGGCATCGCCGTCCATATCGCCGCACGGATTCTCGGGCACGCAGGCGCAGGCGACGTGATCGTCTCGCGGACGGTCCGTGACCTCGTCGTCGGCTCGGGGACCAGCTTCGCGGACCGCGGAACCGTGGAACTGCGTGGAGTGCCCGGGGTTTGGGAACTTCTCGCCGTCGACCGCAACGGTCCTCGCGCGGGATCCTACGAAGCGGAGTTGGCCTCGACGCCGACTCCAGGTCCCCGGGTGTCGATGCAACCGGCGGACCGCGCTGTCGGCGCCGTCGCGAAACGCGCGCCGTGGATCCTGCGCGGAATGGCGCGCTTTTCGCACTCCGACCCCGGGCGCACCGCGGTCTGAGTCGCGGGCCGGGCAGGCATCGCGGCACGATGGAGCTGGTGAGAATGGACGCGTCGTTCCTCTGCGCGGGCTACGGCGCCGCGTCGCGCAAACGCACCATCCGGGTGGTGGAGCTCTCGTCCAGCTCGACGATGTCCGAGCGCGAGCGGAGGAAATCGCTGAAAGACCGGAAGCCCAAGGACTTTCGCTGAAGGACGGATCCATCCGCTTCATCTGAGCTTTGACCGCGGAGTTGTGCAGCCAGTCGGCGTCGTCTTTCTCCAGCCCGATACGCAGGGCGCGGGTCAGCAGCCCGGTCGCGGTGACCTGCGGATCCGGCGGTGCAGGCTCCTCGGGCGTCTCCGTCGACTCGGCGGCTTTGGCCCGCGAGGACCGCCGCTTCGGTGCGGGCTTCTCCTCGATGACGGGGTCGGGCTCGAATACCGGCACTCCGGGGAGCGCGTCGTAGGTGACGAATTCGTCGCACGCCGCGGCGAGCATCCGACTCGAGGAACCGGCCACCCCGATGCACACCACGTACCGGCCGAGGCGCTTGCACCGCTGCGCCAGCGCGATGTAGTCGGAGTCGCCGGCGACGATCACGACATGGGTCAGATCCGGCAGGCGGAACATGTCCTCGACCGCGTCCACAGCCAGCCTGATGTCGGCGCCGTTCTTCCCATATGCCGCCGCCGGGAACAACTGCACGAGCTCGACCGCGCGTCCGACGAGCTGGCCGCGGTAGCCCGCGTTGATCTCGGCAGACCAGTCGGCATACGCGCGAGTCAGCACCAACGTGCCGAAGGATGACGCGAAGTCGATGATGGAGCCGACATCGACGGTGGCGCGAGCCAGCCTGTCGCCGTCCTCGAAGTCTCTACTCTTGTCGCGCTGGAAGGAGTTGCGTCCGTTGACCTGGTCATATCGCGAAATCACGATGTTGTCGAAGTCAAGATACACCGCAACGCGGGTCGCGCCGTATTCCGTCACAACACCCAGTCTCATCGATGGAGGCCCGGCACAGTCGGTGTTGGCATCTCCAGCAGCGATTCCCCAAAGGCGCCCCTCATCAGTGTCGACCAGCGGAACATGGCACCGGTGAGCATGGCGACCCCCGAGCCGACCAGACATACCGTGTTGGCTGAGGCGGACGCCGCGGCCTACCATTCGCTGCGTCAGCGCCCCGTAACGCGTGCCGAGCGGTACGCCCTCGGGAGGAGCCTGCGCAAACGGGTGCCCCGTAGGACGCTCGCCGACTGGGCACCGCAGGCGGGCCGGCCCGACCCGATACGGCTCATCGAGGCCAGCCACCGCGGCAGGGTGGAGCGGCTGATCCCGGTCCGGGTGGGGCGGATGATCGCCTCGCCCTACGGCTTTCTCCGCGGCACGGCCGTGGTGATGGCCGAGGACGTCGCGCGGCTGCCGGCAACGGGGATCATGCCAGTCGTGTGCGGCGACTCGCATCTCGGCAATTTCGGCTTCTACGCCTCGCCCGAGCGTGACCTCGTCATCGACCTCAACGACTTCGACGAGGCGCACCCAGGCAGCTGGGAATGGGACCTCCGCCGGCTCGTCGCCAGCATCTGGGTAGCGGGACGCCACAACGGTGCGCCCGAGGAAGACTGCGGCGCGGCGGTGCGCTCCTGTGTGTCGGCGTACCGGGCGGAGGTCCGCAGGCTGGCAGACCAGCCGCTGTTCTCTCGGTCGTTCACCCGTCTCGATGTCGACCGGCTGACAGGCGAGACCGAGGGTCCGCTGGCCGACGAAGTCAGGCGGTCGGCCGAGAGGGCGCGCAACCGCACCAGCGACCGTGCGCTGCCTCGGTTCACCGAAGAGGTCGACGGGGTCCGCAGGATCATCGAGGAAGCGCCGCTGATCACCCGACTGCCTTCTCAGGAGGCCGACGCGCTGGCCGAGGCGCTCGACGACTACCTCCCCACCCTGTCCACACACTGGCGTCGCGTGCTCGGCGGCTACACCCTCCTCGATGTCGCACACAAAGTGGTCGGTGTCGGCAGCGTCGGCTTGCGCGCCTATGTGGCTCTGCTGGAAGGTTCTTCATCCGAAGATGTCGTGTTCTTGCAACTCAAGCAGGCCCGCCGATCCGTGCTGGCGCGCTACGTGCATGGTGAGTCCGCGTGGCACGCACATCAGGGTCAGCGGGTCGTCGAGTATCAGCAGGCGCTGCAGACGGTCAGTGACCCGCTGCTTGGTTGGACGACAATGAACGGTCTGCAGTTCTACGTGCGTCAGTTCCGCAATATGAAGGGCACCATCCCGTTGGATGCGATGCACCCGAAGGCACTGATCGATTACACGAGCGTGGTCGGCCAGCTGCTCGCCAAGGGCCACGCCAGAACCAGCGGCGCATCGATGATCGCCGGCTACATGGGTCGGTCGGACAAGGTCGACGACGCCCTGTGTACCTTCGCGCGCCGGTACGCCGACCAGACCGAAGCCGACCATGCTGCGCTGGTGGCCGCAGTCGACAGCGGCCGCATTCCGGTAGAGCGCGGAGTGTAGACCCGGCGTCACCGGAAATCGCCTGGGCGTAGCCTGAGTTCATTCCTATCCGAGGCGCGGCCGACAAACCGATCCGGGTGGCTGTGCTGGCGCCGATCGCGTGGCGCACACCTCCGCGGCACTACGGGCCGTGGGAACTGTTCGCGTCATTGCTCACCGAGGGGCTGGTGGCTGCAGGTCACCACGTCACGTTGTTTGCCACCGCAGACTCGATCACCACTGCCGAGTTGTCCGCCACCGCGCCGGGCGGCTGGTCCGAAGACCCGACGATCGACGCCAAGGTCGCCGAATGCCTCCACATCGCATCGGTGTTCGAGCGCGCCGACGAATTCGACATCATCCACAATGGGTTCGACTTCCTGCCGCTGACGTACAGCGATCTGGTCGAAACACCCGTGGTGACCACGATCCACGGGTTCTCCTCGGAACGGATCGTTCCCGTCTACACGCGCTACGGCAACAGCACCACCTATGTATCGATCAGTGATGCGGATCGACATCCGGACCTGCACTACTCGGCTACCGTGCACCACGGCATCGATGTGCGTGGTTTCGCGGTACATCCCTGTCCCGGTGAGCATCTGCTGTTCTTCGGTCGGATCCATCCGGACAAGGGAACGGCTCACGCCATCGAGGTCGCCCGCCGATGTGGTCGCAGGCTCGACATCGCCGGGATCATTCAGGATGAGGCGTACTTCCGTGAAGAGGTGGCACCGCACGTCGACGGCGAGCGGGTGCGCTACCTCGGCGCCGTCGACGCGAATGCGCGCGCCGAGGTGTTGGGAGGCGCGCATGCCCTGCTGCACCTGATCGACTTCGAGGAACCGTTCGGCTTCAGCGTCGTCGAGGCGATGGCCTGCGGTACACCGGTCATTGCCAACGCGAGAGGCTCGATGGGGGAGCTGATTGCCAACGGCCAGAACGGATTTCTGGTCGACGGCATCGAGTCGGCGGTCACCGCGGTCGCGGCGGTCGGTGATCTCGACCGAGCCGCGATCGCCGCGCTCGCCGCCGAGCGCTTCACCGTCTCGGCGATGGTCGACAAGTACGTCGCGGTGTACCGCGAAGTCCTCGGGGAGCGGAGGTGACCCCAGACGCCGAGTGGTGGAAGTCTGCGGTCGTCTATCAGATCTATCCCCGGAGTTTCGCGGATTCGAACGGCGACGGGGTCGGCGATCTGCGCGGCATCATCGATCGCCTCGAGTATGTGCGCGCGCTCGGGGTCGACGTCATCTGGTTGTCGCCGATCTACCGTTCACCGCAGATCGACAACGGCTACGACATCAGCGACTACTGCGATATCGATCCGATGTTCGGCACGCTCGCAGAGTTCGACACGCTGCTCACCACGGTGCACGGTCTCGGCATGAAGCTGGTGATGGACCTGGTGGTCAATCACACCTCCGACGAGCACCCATGGTTCGTCGAGTCGCGGTCGTCGCGGGACAACCCGAAGCGGGATTGGTACGTCTGGCGAGACGGTCGCAAGGGTGACGATCTCCACGAGGGCGCCGAACCGAACAACTGGGGCTCGTTCTTCAGTGGTCCTGCGTGGACGTGGGATCAGGCCACCGGCCAGTACTACCTGCACCTGTTCGACCGCAAGCAACCGGACCTCAACTGGGACAACCCGCAGGTGCGTCAGGCCGTGCACGAGATGATGCGCTGGTGGCTCGACCGCGGTGTCGACGGGTTCCGCATGGATGTCATCAACTTCATCTCCAAAGTCGACGGACTACCCGACACCCGGGTCGTCCCCGGGCAGCGCTTCGTCCTCGCCTTCGACGGTTTCGCGGACGGGCCCCACGTTCACGAGTACCTCGCCGAATTGACCCGCGAGGTGTTCGGTAGTCGCACCGGCGAGTACCTCACCGTCGGCGAGATGCCGGGCGTGACGCCCGAGCAGGCGCGGCTCTACACGGATCCGGCGCGCGGTGAGCTCAACATGGTCTTTCAGTTCGAGCACATGGCCGTAGACCAGAGCCCGACGAACAAGTTCGACTACGTCGGTCTGGACCTCGTCGCGTTGAAAGTAGCGCTGCACCGGTGGCAGGCGGCGCTGGCGGACTGCGGCTGGAACAGCCTCTACTGGAACAACCACGACCAGCCCCGCGTCGTGTCCCGGTTCGGCGACGACGACCCGGGCTGGTGGGCAGTCTCGGCGAAAGCGCTGGCAACGATTCTGCACGGCATGCGCGGCACGCCCTTCGTCTATCAAGGGGAGGAACTCGGCATGACGAACTATCCCTTCCGAATTCCGCAGGACCACAAGGACCTTGAGGCCGTCAACTATTACCGGAGCGTGCTTGCGCTCGGCGGCGACGAGCGTGCCGCGCTGGCCGGTATGGCAAGAGTGAGCCGCGACAACGCCCGGACACCGATGCAGTGGGACGCTGAACCGTGCGCAGGCTTCACGACCGGGGAGCCTTGGCTGCCCGTCAACCCGAACTACCACTGGCTCAACGCCGCTGCCCAAATCGACTCGCCGGAAACGGTATTCGCGCACTATCGGGCATTGATCCGGCTGCGCCACGAATTGCCGGTCCTGGCTGACGGCGATTTCACCCCGTTGATGGCCGACGACCCGCAGATCTGGGCCTACACCAGAACAGCCGAGGACCGAAAGCTGTTGGTGATCGCCAACTGCGGCCGCGCGCCGCGGACGGTCGACATCGACCCAGGATGGGTTTCGGCCGAATTGCTGCTCGGAAACCTGCCCGGCACTGCGCCCGCGTTGCTGTCGACATCGCTTGACCTGCTCGGGTGGGATGCGCGTATCTACTCGATCACCTGATGCCGCCTGACGGACCGCCGCACCATGGTGTTGCGATATGTGATCGCTGCAGTGTCAGGAGTTCGTCACCGAAACTTCGTCGGCTTCTGACACTCTGTGCGTGTGGACCTGATGTGGGGTGTGGTCGCGCTGACCGTCGCGACGTTCACAGTGCTGATCGCGGTACGCCGGGTCCTGACAATGCTGGGCGATGTGGTGTTCGCCCGGTATGTGGCCGTGGGCGGGCTGGTGGCGTTTTCGATCGACCGCGACGACTCCACCGATCTTGAGGGTCATCGCGACTACCGGGTGCGGTTCGAGGTCGGCGGACCCGGGGTATTCCACAACACCGTCGTGCAACTGATCGATGTGCCCGAATCCGCCGACGGTGTCGCGCAGCAACGGCCCGCATTGCGGCACACGATGGCCGCGGGGGACGCCCCCGTCGAATGGACGTTCCGACTCTGCGACGACGACGCCGAGGCGGCGTGGGTCATGGTGACCTGGGTGCGACCTTACCTGCAGGGGGTTGAATCCGAGGCGCTGGCCCAACGCCTTTGCGGCGGTTGGCTTTACGAGTGGCGCTGGTACTCCGAGACGAACCGCTACATCCGCACCGTGATCCGGTTCATCGCCCGCCGGTGGTCGGTTGCCGAACCGATGCGCGGGTTGCGGTTGTACGGGCGGTGGCGGCGAACCCATTCCAACGGCAGCGAAGATCTGCTCGGCCCGGCCGCCATCCCGCCACCGATGCGCTGAGCCGCGCACGGTGAGGTTGCCGCACAGACTCTGTGAAACCGCACTCATCGGGACCCCAGAAACCCGTTCCCGCAACCGTGATTACGCGCCGCACATGCGGGTAACCGCATCACAACAGACTTTGAAGGCTCTCTGGCCTGACGGGCAAACACTAACGAGAGCAGAGAAAAAAATGATCGGAACCATTATCGGCGCCGTTGTCGTCGGGCTCATAGTCGGCGCTCTGGCGCGTCTGATCATGCCGGGCAAGCAGAATATCGGTGTCATCATGACGGTGGTGCTGGGCGCGGTCGGCTCTTTCCTCGGGGCCTGGATTTCGTACAAATTGGGATATTCCAACCAGAACGGCGGATTCAAGATCATCCCGTTCCTCGTGGGCATCATCGTCGCCATGGCTCTCATCGCGGCGTACGTAGGGATCACCGGTCGGCGCAGCTCATCGAACAGACCGGTCGGATAACGGCCGCTGCCGGAGATTCCCGACGCAATGATGTTGAGCAACAAGTAATTTAGATCGACCGACAACCCGCGCGTTCCACGCCTGCCTCGCTGACGACGGCTGTGCCGAGAAGCACGGTCGCAGTTGCGTTATCGCCCGCAGCCCTCGACTTCCACGATGGCCAGATCCTTTGAGGGATGCGCCGCGTACGTGGGCGACGCGCGGGCGCCGCGACCTTTCAACAACAACTCGAGACAGGAATTTCACATGACAAACCGCGACACGGCGGACCAGGCCCGAAAAGGACTGATGGACTCGGTGAAGGGCAAGGCGAAGGAACTTGCAGGGGCCGTGACCGGCAATGACTCTCTGACCGCGGAGGGCCAACTTGAGCAGGCTCAGGCTCGGGAACGCAAGGAAGCCAACAGCGCCGAAGCGGTGGCCGATGCCGAGGCGGAGCAGGCCCGCGGGGAAGCCGCTGACGCGAGACTGGAAAGCACGCGGGAGCGCGCTGAGCTGCAGGCTGAAACGGCGGCGCTCGAGGAGTCCATACGAGTCGAGCAGGCCGCGCAGAAGCGTGCGGTGGAGACTGCCGAAGCAGAGGAGGCCGCCGCGGCCACAGCGCAGGCCGAACTCGTTGCTGAACGTGAGATGAAACAGGCGGAGGCTCAGGAACGCGTCGACATCAGAGCGGCCGCTGACGAAGCATCCCAGGCGGAAGCCGAGCGGCAGACCGCCGAGCACATCGCCGAGAACGCCCACGACGAAGCAGACCGGATCAGGGCGCGCGCCGCCCGTCTGACCGACGAAGCCGACCTGCCTTGAGCACCGGCGCGACACAGGAGTCAACGATGAAGATCACCACAGTTCCCTTCGCAATTCTAGGATTTCAGTACAAGATCGCCAGGTTCCCGCTCGATCTGATTGAAGACGGGGTGATGGCTCGTATGGAGTCGGAGGCTCCCGCTCGACTGTTCTACGAGCGCATGTTGGGCATGCTCGACGCGGCTGTCGGCAGCGCGCTGGGGGATCCGCGCCTGCGCCAGCGTGGCGCGGCGATGGCCGAGCGTAGCGACGCGCTCAGCCGGGCCGCCAAACTCGACGCGGCGGCAACGACGAAGCAGCTGCGCGCCGACGCTGAATTGAAGTTCAAGAGCGACAAGGCAATCAAAGACCAGAAGCAGGCCAGCGATGACAAGGAACACAATTTCCGGGATGCGCAGATACGTGCACAGGAACGGAAGGAAGATGGCGGGGAGTCCGCTGACAAACGCACAGCGGCAGCAAAGAAGCAGGTCGATGCGAAGGCTGCCACACGCGCCAAGTCGGTGAAAGATGCCAGGCGCGTCGAGCAGTCCAGAATTCAGGCAGAGGAGAAGAAGGCCACCTCGGCGGCCGAAACCAAGCTCGACAATGCCCGGAACAAGAGCCAGGTAGCCGAAAGTAAACGGGTACAGGCTGATCGACTTGAACAACTGGCCGATACCGAGAAGCTCGATCGGCGGGCACAGCGAGTCACCGACAACCGCTGACAGGCGGCGGAGCGCGAGTGGACAGTCGCCCGAGTTTGGTACGCAAAGATGGCTGGGTGACTTCTGCGCGTCTGGCCGCGATCGTTTGGATTATGGGCGCCACCGTCTATCTCGGCAGTGAGGCGGTCTCCGCGGCACGCGCCGGCGGCTACAGCTACGCCGGCGACTTCATCAGCGACCTCGGCGTGGTCCCGGTGATGAACATCGGGGGATTCATCGTCCACGGGGTGCTGTTCCTGGTGGGCGCCCTCGTGATCGCCGGGGCGGGCGCGTGGGGGAGCGGCGTCGGGCGGGCCTTCGTCGCTTCGGCCACCGCGAACATGGTCGGCAACGTCATGGTCGGCCTGTTCCACAGCGGGACGGCCCAGGCGCAATGGCATGTTCTCGGAGCGGGATTGGCGATCCTCGGCGGCAATGCTGCGGTGATCACCGGCGGCATCGGCAGCCGGGCATTCGGTGCCGGCCACGGCTTCCGCCGAGCCAGCATTGTGCTGGGCAGCTTCGGCATCATCTGCCTGGTCGTCTTGATCGCCGACGCCGCCGACGGCTCTCATGCATTGCCGCCCGGCGTGGTGGAGCGCGGTTCGGTGTACCCGATCATCGCGTGGGAACTACTGGCGGCGGCGGCACTCATCGTTCGCGGGGCGGACGCCCGGCGCAGCTAGTATCCCCGTCACGGCGCGCAACATCACCGCGCGGTGGGGGTCGAGGGCTTTGCGCGGTACCGGGACGAGGAGACAAGCGGTTGGCTTCGGGATCAACCCGGCTGCTGCTCTGTCGTCGACGAGGACGCCGGGGTCTCGGCCAGTTTGCTCACGGCGAAGTCGGCGGCCTGCATCACCAGACCGTCGGAGATGTAGCGCGCGTGGGCGCCGAGGTCGTTGCCTGCCGAGCAGACGAAGTCGTTGGGTACGCACAATTCGATGGTCTTGGGCTGATACAGCGGACCGATGGTCACGGGCGGTTGCTTGATCACGTCCATGAACCGGTTGGACGGGGTGCCCAGCAACGCGACCGCCGCGACGTGGTCGGCGATGGTGGCGGGCATCGGTTGGGGCACCTGCGACGCCGAAACCCCGTCCGGGATCAATTCCGTTGTGACGAAACCCATGACGGCCGCGCCCTGCGAATAGCCGCCGAGGATCAGCTTGGTGTCGGGGCAGTTCATCGCGATCTCCTGCACGTGCGTGCTGGCATCGGAGACGCCCTGCACGGCGGTGGGAAAGTCAGGGCTGGCCGGGTAGTCGACCGCGTACACCCGGACCGATTTCCCGCTCAGCCTGGCCTGCAGATCGTCGACGAACGCCTGGCCCATCGCGCCGAGGCCGGGAGCTTCGGTGGTGCCGCGCGCGAACACGACTTCGACGTCGGGGCAGCCAGGAGCAGTGGGGGCTGTCAGCGGCGCGGGCACGACAGGAGGCGGCGGCGCAGCCGGATCGGGAACGGGCCCGGGCGCCGGTGCGGCCACCGGGCCAGGGGCGGGGCCGACGCCCGCCGGCCCTGGTGCCGGCGGTGCGACGGGGCCGGGTGCAGGCTGGGCGACAGCGTGCGGCGCGGCAAGAGGCGAGAGCATCACGGCGACGGCGACAGCGAGGCCGGGGCGTGTGACATCAGTTAGACAGGCTTTCAGTCCCACGTTTCGATGGTTACACAGTTGCGGCACGGCAGCACGTCCAGGAGCAGTCTGTTACGCATCCGCATTCAACGAGTGTTCGCCGCCTACGTCCGATGCGGCGTGGTGAAGATGCGCGTGAACAGGCTTTACCCTTTTCAGGTGACAGCGATCGACCCCGACAAGCTCCGCACGTGTCTGCAGGTGCTCGCCGACATCGAGGGGCTGCCTCCCGAGCACCCCGATTCCGTCGCCGTGCGCAGGGCCACGGCGGGCGTCTTCAAAGCGGTGAAGAAGGCCCGCCGGACCGCCCGACGCGATGCGGTGGCTGCCGCCGACCGCGCCGTCATCGCCGCCACGGCCACCGGCGCGCCCGGCCGCATCGACGACGAGACGGCAGGCCTGCCGCTGGTCTCCACGGCGCCGGGTGCCACCGCGGGCACCCTGCTGCGCTCCCGCGCCTGCTACATCTGCAAGAACCACCACACCGTCGTCGACGCGTTCTACCACCAGCTGTGCCCCGACTGCGCCGCGCTGAACCGGTCGAAACGCGACGCCCGCACCGACCTCACCGGCCGGCGTGCCCTGCTCACCGGTGGTCGCGCCAAAATCGGCATGTACATCGCGCTGCGACTGCTCCGCGACGGCGCGCACACGACCATCACGACCCGGTTCCCGAACGACGCCGTCCGCCGCTTCGCCGCGATGCCGGACAGCGCCGACTGGTTGCATCGGTTGCGCATCGTCGGCATCGACTTGCGGGACCCGGCCCAGGTCGTTGCGCTCGCCGACAATGTGGCCGCGCAGGGGCCGTTGGACATCCTGATCAACAACGCCGCCCAGACGGTGCGCCGATCGCCCGGTTCCTACGCGGCGCTCGTCGAGGCGGAGCGCACCCCGCCGCCGGAACTCGTGGACGTGGTCACGTTCGACCGGGTCAGCGATGCCCACCCGTCGGCTCTGGCGGGAAGTCTGGCCGAGCATCACGCCCCGCACGCCGTCACCGAGTTGGCGCTGGCCGCCCGCAGCGCATCCCCGGAGCGGATCGCCGCGGGCACCGCGATCGACGCGGGCGGCCTGCTGCCCGACACCGCGTCGGTGAACAGCTGGACCCAGCGCGTGCACGAGGTCGACGCGCTGGAACTGCTCGAGGTGCAGCTGTGTAATCAGACCGCGCCGTTCATCCTCGTGAGCCGGCTCCGTCCGTCGATGGCCGCCGCAGCGGCACGCCGCACCTACGTCGTCAACGTCTCGGCGATGGAAGGCCAGTTCAGCCGCGCCTACAAGGGGCCCGGCCACCCGCACACCAACATGGCCAAGGCCGCCCTGAACATGCTGACCCGCACCAGCGCGGGGGAGATGCTGGAGAAGGACGGCATTCTGATGACCGCCGTGGACACCGGCTGGATCACCGACGAGCGGCCACATCCGACGAAGCTGCGGCTCGCCGACGAAGGTTTCCACGCGCCGCTGGATCTCGTCGACGGGGCAGCCCGCGTGTACGACCCGATCGTGCGCGGCGAGGCGGGCGAGGACCTGTACGGCTGCTTCCTCAAGGATTACGCGAAGAGCAACTGGTAGGCCACGAGGTCAGTCGACGGGGTTCCTGCGTGAGACGATCAGCGGATCGGCTGGCGTGAAAGGGAATTGAGGCAGCTCGTCGATGTGGGTGTTGAACGCGGCGGCGAGAACCTCGCGCGAGTACGCGCTCGCCGACGCGCGGTAGCCGATGTCGGCGGGGAACGGCTGGTCGAAGAAGATCAGGAAATGCCAGTCGTCGGTGCCGATGTTCTCGATGTGGTGCGGGTACGCGCGAGGGATGAAGTACATATCCCCGGTCGTCATCGTCCAGGTATCCAGCGTTCCATCGGGATTCATGATGGTCATGCGGGCGTCGCCGTGGCGGACGTAACCCATCTCGGCTGTCACCGGGTGCCAATGTGGTTCGCGCATACCTTCTTCGGTGACGCGCAGTGAATACATCGAGATGTCCTTCAGCGCAGGCCAGTACTGGCTGCGCGCGAAACGGGCGTTGCCGCTGACGTAGTTCAGGCCGGGCTCCTGGGCCTCGATGTCGAACTTGTGCGGATTGCTGAAGTACGCGGTGCCGGGGATCTCGGGGGCGCCGCTGCGGGCCGCGAGTTTGTGATCGCGGGTGTCGCGGCGAATCTTGGCCAGATCCGAGGACGGCAGGTCGTAGGTGTTGCCCAGGACCGCGTCGGAGAACGCTCCGAGTGTGGCGCCGAACCCGAAATCCTCGGGCCGCTCGTTGCGGAAGGCGATGATGAACTCGGCCACGTCGTCGCCGATGTTCTCGATGTGGTGCAGCGACCCCGATGCCGCGTGGAACATCTGCCCCGCGGTGACGACGAACGTCGAGAACGTGCTGCCGTCGTCGAGGATCGACACGAGCGCGGTTCCAGAGACGCAGTAGGTGAGTTCGTCGGCGTTGGCGTGCCAGTGCGGCGTCCGCATCGCGCCGGGGTTGAGCAGAACGCGCTTGATCGACAAACCCTTGAGGATCGGCAGGTTGTCGGCGGTGACGCGTCGCATGGAGCCGAGGTAGGACTCCTCGACGATCTCTCCTTCGTGCAATGACGTTGTGTGGCTGCTGTGCGCGAACGACGTTGTCATGTTGTCCTCCTGACCGGTGGGCTCCGTCGAAGGTGACTCTTCTCCCTCGAAGGTGCGCTGTCATGGACGTTGGCCACGCCTTCGTGCTACCTGCTGGCGGTAATCAGATCCGCAGTCTCAGGGATTCGAGATGCTGCCGGGCGTCGGCGGGGATCGGCGTCGGTCCGTCATCGTCGAGCAGGACCAGGACGGTGTCGCACAGGCTGACGCACGCGTCGCTGTGGAACAGCCCCGTCGATGCGACGAACGAGGTGCGGCCGACGTGGCCGATGCCGATCGCGGTGTCGATCACCGATGGCCACGGCGCTTCGCGCAGGTAGTGGACGACGATCGTGGATGTGACGATGCGCAGGCGACGTTCAGTCCGGTCGTAGACGTTCGGGAAGACCTGCCGGTTGAGTGTCGCGCGGGTGTTCTCATGCAGTGATTCGAGGGCCACGTTGTTGAGATGGCCGTTGGCGTCCATGTCGCCGAACCGCGCGTCGATGGGTTGGCGGACCGGATACGACGCGACGTCGAGTCGCGCGGGGTGCGGCCTCGGCACCGTGCTGATGAATGGGCTCGGTCCAGAATCCATCCGCTCAAAATAGCCGCGCTGCAGGACTTTCCTCGCGGTCCCAGTGCGATGGGGCAGAATTGCGCAGGTGACGATCCCGCCGCGACGACCCGGACAGCCTGGCGGGCGCGGCCCTGGGGGCCCGCCGCCTGATCCTGCGACGCGGCGACTGCGCAGGCCGAGCGGGCCGGATTCGCCGACCGAGAAGATCCGGGCCCGGCCTGCCGGTCCCGTCCGGCCTCCCGACGCGGTCCCCACCGAACAGATCCGGCGCCCGCCGCCTCCGCAGCAGCGCCCCGTACCTCCTCCGCCCAGGCCGCCTGGACCGCCCAAATTGCCGAGCCCGCCTGCACCTGGCCCCGTTGCGCAGCGTCCCGCCGAAAAGCCCCGTCGCGCACCGTTTTTCAATCGGCAGACGATCGTCTTGACCGCGATCCTCGTGATCGCGGTTCTCGCTGGCGGATTGGCGGGGGCCGAACTCTACGCCCGGCACCGCGCCGACGGTGTTCTCGTCGCGGTTGCTGAATGTGTTGTCGAAGACGGCGCGACGATCTCGTACGGGGTCAATCCGCCGTTCCTGTGGCAGCACATCACCGGCCACTACACGAACATCTCCGTCGAGACGGCGGGCGATCGGGTGCAGTCCGCCAGGGGGATGACGGCAGACGTCACCCTCCGTGACGTCAGGCTTGCGGATTCCGGCGACTCCAAGGGCACGATCGGGGCGCTGGATGCCACGCTGACCTGGACGTCGGCCGGCATCAAGGACACTGTGGCCGAAAACCTGCCGGGCGTCGGCAGTTTGGTCACCGGCGTTCGCGCCGACCCGGCGGCCGGAACCCTGGTGATGGACGCCGGAGACACCAGTATCACCGCGAAACCCGTTGTCACGGATGGCGATCTGAACCTGGAGGTGCTCGACGTCAGCGGCCCGTTCTCCAAGGATGTGGTGCAGTCGGCGCTCAACGATCTGACGAAGAAGCTCAACGACAACTATCCGCTCGGGATCCACGCGGACAGCGTCGAGGTCACTGGAGCCGGTGTCGTGGGAACGTTCTCCAGCCAGGATGCGTCGATCCCGAACGAGGACGCCAACCCCTGCTTCGGACGCCTGTAGCGGCGGCTCACCCCCGCCGCGCGAGCTCCTCCAGGAGCGGGCGTGTGCGGTAGGCGACGACTTCGTGCATCGCCACCGACATCGTCGTGCGTTCGACGCCGGGGACCGCGAGAATCAGGCCCGCGACGCGGTACAGGTCGTCGGCATCGGTCGCGACGACGCCGACGAGCAGGTCCGCAGCGCCGGACAGACCGGTGACCTGGGTGACCTGGGTGACGGTTTCCAGCTCGGCGATCACGTTCTCCAGCTTGTGCTGATCCACCACAACGGTGATGAATGCCTTAAGCGGATAGCCGAGATCGCGCGGTGAGACGCAACGATCGATCGGTGCGAGCACCTTGTCCTGGTCCCATCGCGCCAGCCGCGCCTGGACGGTGTTGCGTGCCAGGTTGAGCATCGCCGCCAGCTGAACGCCTGTGGCTCGCGGTGCGTCACACAACGCCAGCAGCAGCCGGGCGTCGGTGCGGTCCAGTTTTGCCATGTCGCGCAGTATCCCACGTCACACTAGCCAAATTATGCGCAACATGCTCAAAAAGAAGTGGTTGGCTTGCTCACTCTGTAGTCGACTGCCACCCTTGATAGAGCAATACGCTAATCGACAGCTGAGGTGGTGAAACCCGGTGACCGATCTCGACGTCCGCCGACCCGACAGCGGCGACTACCAACTCGGCGACCGGTATCGCTCCGGATCAGGCGCGGTGTTGCTCACCGGTGTGCAGGCGATCGCGCGTGCGCTCGTCGAACAGCACGAGCGCGACGCCCGCGCCGGACTCCGCACAGCGACGTTCGTGTCGGGTTATCAGGGCAGCCCCCTGGGCGGCGTCGACCGCATGCTGGCCGGAATGCCCGACGTCCTGGCCGCGAACGACATCACGTTCGTGCCCGGCCTCAACGAGGAACTCGCGGCGACGTCGGTGTGGGGGAGCCAAGCCGACCTCGGCGCGGGCACGCCGACCCACGACGGTGTCGTCGGCGTCTGGTACGGCAAGGGCCCGGGCCTCGACCGGGCGACCGATGCCCTTCGGCACGCCAACATGTACGGCGCCAGCGCCCGCGGCGGGATGCTTCTGCTGGTCGGCGACGATCCTGCGTCGAAATCGTCGACGGTCCCGGCGGTCAGCGAACGATCCTTGGCGGCGCTCGGCATTCCGGTGCTCTTCCCCCGCAACGCGCGCGAGATCGTCACGATGGTGATGCACGGCATCGCGTTGTCGCGAGCGTCCGGCTGTGTGGTGGCGCTCAAGATCGTCGCCGATGTCGCCGACGGCGCCTGGTCCGTGGACGGCCATGACGTCGACGTCGACATCGTCGTTCCCGAAATCCTTTGGGAAGGAAGGCCGTTCGTCTACCGGCAGCGCCCGATGGCCGCTCCCGCGGACAGCCTGCTTGCCGAGGCGGATCTCTACGGACCCCGCGCAGAGGTGGTCCGCGCCTACGGCGCGGCCAACTGCCTCGACGTCGTCGAGATCGACCCGCCGGCTGCACGCATCGGAATCGCCGCCACCGGAACGGCATTCGATTCGGTACGACAGGCGCTCGCGGACCTCGGCGCCGACGACTTCGAGCTGCGCCGCGCCGGGGTGCGGTTGTTGCGGATCGGCATGCCCACGCCGCTCGGGCCCGATACGGTGGCTGCTTTCGCCGACGGCCTCGATGAGATCCTGGTGGTCGAGGACAAGACCGCGTTCGTCGAGACACAGATGCGCGAGATCCTCTACGGCACGGCGGACGCGCCACGCATCATCGGCAAGAAGGACGCCCACGGTGCGCTGCTGGTGCCCGCCGGGGGCGAGCTGACCGCTGGGCGCCTGCTCGCCCCGCTGCGCCGCGTGCTCGGCGGCCGCCTCGACCTGAAGAAGCCGCCGCCGCCCGCGCTGACGCTCGAAGTCCTTCCCGCACAGGATCTCTCCGTGCGGCGTGCCGCCTACTTCTGCAGCGGCTGCCCGCACAATCGGTCGACAGCAGTCCCCGAAGGTTCGCTGGCCGGGGGCGGGATCGGCTGCCACACGATGGTCACGATGTCGGGCCGCAAGGACAGCGCCGTTACCGGGCTGACGCAGATGGGCGGCGAGGGCAGCCAGTGGATCGGGCAGGCTCCGTTCACCGACATTCCTCACCTGTTTCAGAACATCGGCGACGGAACCTTCTTCCACTCCGGCCAACTCGCCGTCCAGGCCTGTGTCGCCGCCGGGGTCAACATCACCTACAAATTGCTGTACAACGACGTCGTCGCCATGACCGGCGCTCAGCACGCCGAAGGGGCGCTCGCGGTCGCCACGCTCACCCATAAGCTGAAATACGAAGGCGTCCAACAGATCATCATCTGCGCCGACGAACCGAAGCGGCACGCCAAGCGCGCTCTGGCGAAGGGAACTCTGGTCTGGCACCGGGACCGTCTCGACGAGGCGCAGAAGCGGCTGCGCGACGTCAAGGGCGTCACGGTCCTTATCTACGACCAGCACTGCGCCGCCGACGCCCGCAGGCAACGCAAGCGCGGCAGCCTGCCGACGCGCACCACCCGTGTGGTCATCAACGAGGCTGTTTGTGAAGGGTGCGGCGATTGCGGCGTGAAGTCGAATTGCCTTTCCGTG
Source organism: Mycobacterium sp. 236(2023) (assembly GCF_029623955.1). Lineage (GTDB taxonomy): Bacteria > Actinomycetota > Actinomycetes > Mycobacteriales > Mycobacteriaceae > Mycobacterium. Next base: position 1,140,130 of record NZ_JARSBP010000002.1, read on the forward strand.
CAACCGGTCGACACCGAGTTCGGCCGTAAGACACGGATCGACCAGACCTCCTGCAACACCGACTACAGCTGCCTCGACGGCGACTGCCCGTCCTTCGTGACGGTCGAGGTCACTGGCGCGAAGAAGCCCGCAGCGCCGGCGCCGAATCCGCCCGAGCTACCGGAGCTCGACACCGAACCGGTCACGTCGACGCACAACGTGTTCTTCGCCGGAATCGGTGGCACCGGGATCGTCACCGTGAACCAGGTGCTCGCCACTGCGGCGCTGCGGGCGGGTTACGACGTGGAGAGCCTGGACCAGATCGGGCTGAGCCAGAAGGCCGGACCGGTCGTCTCGCATCTGCGGTTCGCCGCAGCCAAGCTGGATCCGGCCAATCGGATCACCCCTGGCAGCGCGGACTGCATCGTGGCCTTCGACCTGCTGGCCGCCGCCGACGTCAAGAACCTCGGCTACGGAGACCCCGCCAGGACGGTGTCGATCGCCTCCACCAGCAAGACGCCCACCGGGGACATGGTGTACGACAAGTCGATCGCTTACCCCGAAACGGCCTACCTGCTCGAACGGTTGGGCCGCGTGTCCCGCACCGTGCAGTCGTTCGACGCGCTCGCCGCAGCCCAAACGCTGTTCGGCGACACCGCCGCCGCGAACTTCCTGCTGATCGGCGCTGCGTATCAGACCGGGGCACTGGGGATTCCGGCGTCGGCGGTCGAGGAGGCCATCGAGATCAACGGCGTTGCCGTCGCAGTGAACATCGCGGCATTCCGCTGGGGCAGGGTTGTGATCGCCGACCCCGCGCATTTCCACGACATCGTCTCGCCGGTATATGGGCGACCGGCCGCCGTCGCACCCGCGCATGTCCTGGCAGGCACCACCTTTTCCGGCCACGTCGGCGATCTCATCGCCCGGCGCGCCGCCGATCTCGTCGCTTATCAGAACGCCAAGGTCGCGCGCCGCTATGTGCTTCTGCTCGAACAGCTCTGGACCGCCGAGCGGGCTGTCGGTGACCGGACCGAGTTCAGCGAGGCCGTCGCCAAGGGGCTCTACAAGTTCACCTCATACAAAGACGAGTACGAGGTCGCGCGGCTACTGACCGACCCGGAATTCCTGGCCCACGTGACGTCGGAAGTCCCCGGCGGCGAGAAGCTGACCTACAAGCTGCACCCACCGACCCTGCGGGCGATGGGACGCACAAAGAAGATCGGACTCGGCCCGCGTAGCCACGTCGCCCTGCGTGTCCTCGCGAAGGGAAAGCGGCTGCGCGGCACCATCTTCGATCCGTTCGGATACGCGCACCTGCGCAAGGTCGAGCGGGAACTGCTCGCCGAGTACATCGATATCGTCACCCGGTTGGCCGTCGAACTCGACACGGACAACTACGACCGCGCCGTGGAAATCGCCGGACTGCCCGATATGGTGCGCGGCTACGAAGACATCAAGCTGGCCGGCGTCGACTCCTACCACGCGAGACTGCGCGAACTGGGAGTCTAAACCCGTTGTTGCACATGCTTGGTGATCCACTGTGCGGCCAGCTTCACCAATCCGGACTGCGGGTAGCGCACGTGCGCGTTGAAATCGTCGCCGCGAGAACAGATCGGGTCACCGGTGTTGCACAGGTCCGCGGTGCGCGCCCCGAAGTCAGGACTGAGTACCGTCAACGGTCTGCCGATGCGGGCCGACGGGTTGCCGAACACGGCGATCGCCGCGATGTGGGGGACCATGGCCAGCGGTAGCGGTGCGGTGTAGCCGAGCCCTGCCATCGGCGCGGTCGCGACGACGTCGATGACGGCCGCACCTTGCGAGTAGCCGCCGAGCACGATCTTGGTGTCGGGGCAGTTCGCCGCGATGGTTTGGACGCGCCGACTGGCGTCGTTGGCGCCGACGGCCACCTGCCCGAAGTCCCATGTCGCCGGATACTTCACGGCGTAGGTGCCGATCGACTCGCCCTTGACCATGGGGCGCAGGATCTCGACGAGTGAGGTGCCGACGACGCCGAGCCCCGCCGGCTCGTCGGTGCCGCGGGCGAAAACGACCTCGATGTCGTTGCATTTCGGCGCGGCCGCGGCGACGGGCATGGCCACGGTTCCTGCGGTCGCGAACATGGCGAGCGCCGATCCCGCGGCGACCAGCAGCCGACGTGCACGCGCAGTGGTGTTGCGGACAGCCACGGGCCTCTCCTCGACCTGACGCGGTTGGATGTTGGGCATCGGATACCCATAAGTCTCAGTTTTCACTCTAATAACAGCTGAGCAGGCCGTTGAGTTCCCGGAATCGCCAGGTGAGCTAGGTCCCCAGGAGTCGGAATGACGCGTGCGAGGGGTCGTCGTCGCCCGGCGAGCCGGCGGGGGTGCCACGGGTGATCGGATGGCTGAGGTCCCGGGTGGAGGGGTCGTTGACGTGTGCCGTGTCGGTGACAATCGCGCGTTCGGCGATCTTCCATGTCCCGTCCCGCTTCTCGTAGCGGTCGAGGTATCTGCCACCGACGATGATGTCGACATCGCGGCCGTCGGCAATGAACGTGTGGGTCGCGATCGTGTAGATCTCGCCTTCGGCGGTGTCCCCGTCGATCGCGAAGTTGGTGGTCGTGACGTGGTGCTGCATCGACCGCAGGTAGGGGCGCGCCGCGGCGATCTGGTCGATGAAGTCCCCTGCCGATCCCGACGAGAAGCCGCCGTGAGAATCCGACGCGTCGTGGTGATAGAGGCTTCGCAACTCGTCGATGTGCCCACGGTCGACGGCCCGGCAGTAACGGTGCACCAGCCGGCGCAGCTCGTGTTCGTCGAGCATCTCCTGCATCAGCTCATCGGTCATCGGTTCCCGCCTTTCAGTCCTGCACGGCCTTGGCGATCGCCACGTACCTGGTCAATTCGGTTGCACCATCGGATATTTCGCGGACGGCGCGGTGGACGACCCTGACCAGGGTCCATGCCCGGCCCAGATCCTCGTCGAGGCCGGCCGCATCGACCACTGTGTAGAAGCGGTGCCGGACGCCGTCCCGAACGTTGCCTGCGAGTTCGTCCCAGCGGTGCCACAGCATCGGCGCGAGCTCGAAGTGCCTGTCGCCGTTGACCGGCCGGGGAGAGATCGCCAGCCACGGTTGCCGAGCGGCGGCGAGGACATTGCCGTAGTGCAGGTCCCCGTGAAGGACGACGTCGCGGTCCTGAGGTTCGGCCACAAGGTCGCGCGCCAGCGTCGACGCCTGGTCGACGAGCCGGTGCGGGATCGGTGCGCCCCGCGGCAGTTGGTCGAAGTCTCTGATCCACCGCTCGAGATGGGTGGTGAGAGAGTCCAATTGCGGCATCGCCGGCACATGCAGACGTCCGTAGAGTTCGGCGACCACTTCGCACGCATGATGATCCGGCAACGAGGCGAGATCTGGCCCGTCGGCGCGTTCGAGGAGAAGCGCGTTGCGGTGCGGGTCCGCGCGAAGCAACCTGACCGCGCCGTGGCCAGCCCAGCGGCGCAGGACGAGGTGGGCATGTTCGGTGTCGGGTCGCGGTACGCCGAGCTTGAGGACGGCGGCGTCGCCGTCGCCCGTGCGCACCGGGACGACAACGGTTGCGGTGCCGTGCTGCGGCGCACCGTCAGCGCGCAGCGACCACGTGCCGAGTTGTTCGCGTACGAGGTCGGCCAGATCGGCAGGATTCATCTAGTTCGCGGCCGGCGCCTGCTTCGCCTGCTGTTCGGCGGCGTGCGATTCGATGGCTTTGCCGATGGCCTGGGCCGCCTGGTCGACGAAGGTGCGGCCGCTGCCGGTCACCCAGTCGCGGGAGGCGATGGGTCCGCCGAGTTGGCCCGTGAAATGCGGAATCACCTTCTCGGCGAACAGTTCGTAGCTGCGCAATTTTGCCGCCGGCGGCGCCCAGTCATGGTCGAAGAGCAGAAATGCGCCGAACCCGCCGTTACTCGCCTCGACGAGTTCTTCGATCTTGGCGATCGCGTCGTCGGGAGTCCCGATGACCGCGAAACCCGATTGCCGGTTGTTCGCGATGATCTCCTCGGCCGTCTCACCCTGGACCGGTCCCGCCGGCAGGATGTTAGTGAAATAGTCGGAGAACTGGGCGATTCCGTATTCGACGTCGCGCTCGGCCTGCTCCCGCGTCTCGGCGAGATGCATGGGTCCGACGAGGCGCCACTTGGAGCGGTCCGCCACGTGACCGTGCTCCATCGCGACCTCCTCCCACGTATTCCAGTGCTGGGCAAGAAGATCCATTCCCTGCTTGGCGGTGGCAGCGATCGAGAGCATGCCAATGCCGTGTTTTCCCGCGCCCCGAGGTCCGGTGGGGGAGAACGACGCCGCCACGGCCACGTCGAAGCACGGGTCGCTGTACGGCTTCAGCTGGAGACGCGCGTCCTGCAGCGTGAAGCCCTCGGTGTGCATCGTGACGATCTCGCCGCGAAGTAGCCGCACGATGGCGTCGAGGCTCTGCTCCATCCGCGGGCGCTGCTCGTCGGCGGGGATGCCGAGCATGTGGGCGTCGGACGTGAGTTGTCCGGGGCCGCAGCCCAGCATCACCCGTCCGCGGGTTAGGTGGTCGAGCAGCACCATGCGATCCGCGAGCATCAACGGGTTGTGGTACGGCAGCGAGCTGACGCCGGTGCCGAGCCTGATGTGTTTGGTGCGTTCTGCCGCGATACCGATGAACACCTCGGGTGAGGCGATGATCTCGAAGCCGGCCGAGTGGTGCTCCCCGACCCACGCTTCTGCGAACCCGAGGCGGTCCATCGCGACGATCAGGTCGAGATCCCGTTCCAGGGCCAGGGTCGGGTTCTGGCCCGTCGGGTGGAACGGGGCCATGAAATTTCCGAAGCGCATCTAGCCAAAGTAGTGCGCATGCTCCAGGTCGGTCAGCAGATTGGGGTGCACCGGCGTCCAGTCGAAGCGCGCTCTGGTCACCGCGCTCGACGCAGGAATGTCCATCCCGAACACCGCTCCGACGAAGCCGTCGCGCTCGATCGCCGCTTCGGGGGTCGTGGGTTCGACGGGGACGCCGAGCCCCTTTCCGATGGCCTCCGCGATGTCGCGCACGGCGATCGCCTCCTCGGCGACGCCGTGAAGGACGGTGCCCGCAGGGGCGTGCTCCGCAGCGATCCGGAACAGTGCCGCGGCGTCCCACCGGTGTACCGCCGGCCAGCGGTTGGACCCGTCGCCGGGGTAGGTCGAGACGCCCGCGGTGCGGGCGCCGGCGATGAGCGTCGGGACGAAGCCGTGGTCGCCCTCCCCGTGCACGGTGGGTGCCAGCCGCACCGCCGAGGCGCGCACGCCGCGGTCGGCCCACGCGAACACAGAAGGTTCCGAACCTCTAGGGGAGTCCGCGGCGACGACGTCGGCTTCGGTCAGAAGCCTGCCTTGGCCCAGTCCGGCCATCCCGGAGGCGACGACGAGCCCGCGGTCCGATCCGGCCAGCGCCTCTCCGAGCGCCGTGATCGCCTGCCGGTCGAGCCGGCCTGCGGCGGCGTAGTCGGCGAAATCGTGGTGATACGCCAGATGGATGACGGCGTCGGCGGCCGCGGCGCCGGACGCAAGGCTCTCGAGGTCGTCGAGACCTCCGCGCAACACCTCCGCGCCGGCGTCGGCGACCCGCTGTGCGGCTGATTCCGACCGCGCGAGCCCGACGACGTGATGTCCGTGGGCGAGGAGGTCGGCGACAACCGCCGACCCGACGAATCCGGATGCTCCTGTGACGAAAACCTTCATGGCAACTCCTCGATGTCAGTGACTGTCATCGGGTCCCAACGCGATGTCAGCCGCTGACATTCCCTCTACCATCGACGGATGAGCCGCTGGCAGCCGAACGCGCGTGAGCGTCTGGAGAACGCCGCGCTTGAGCTCTACACCGAACGGGGTTTCGACCAGACCACCGTCAACGACATCGCCCAGCGCGCGGGCCTGACCGAGCGGACGTTCTTCCGGCACTTCGCCGACAAGCGTGAGGTGTTGTTCTCGGGCCAGGAGATGTTGATCGACACGGTCACCGACGCCGTCACCTCGCACCCGGCATCTGCCACCGCATTCGACGCCGTGGCAGCGGGCCTGGCGGCATTTGCGCCGTATCTCGACGCGCGCGGCGATCGGGCACGACAGCGGCAGCGAGTCATCGACGCCAATCTCAGCCTGCAGGAACGCGAATTGGGCAAGCTCGCGACGTTGGCCGACGCCATGGCCCGGGCGCTGCGGGGCAGAGGTGTCGCCCCCGAACCGGCACAGATGGCTGCCGAAGCCGGTCTCGCCGTGTTCAAGGTCGCGTTCGCGCGATGGGCCGCCGACCGCACCGCCCGGGATTACGGCACGGTCCTCGACGACGCGATCGCCGACTTCAAAGCGCTTGCCGGGAGCCCAGGCTAGACCGGCGCCTCTGGCCCTCGCGAAGTCCCCATGTATCGAACGTCTGCGGTGGGGTAAAACGCGGACATGTCATCCGAGACGACCGAGGCGGGCAACGCCCCGACGAAGCTCGCGCGCAAGATCACCGGGCCGCTGTTGTTCCTGTTCATTCTCGGCGACGTCCTGGGCGCCGGTGTCTACGCGCTGATGGGCGAATTGTCGGCGGAGGTCGGCGGCGTGCTGTGGGCGCCGCTGGCGGTCGCGCTATTGCTGGCGCTGCTCACGGCGGGTTCGTACGCGGAACTGGTGACGAAGTATCCGCGCGCCGGCGGTGCGTCGGTGTTCGCCGAGCGGGCCTTCGGAAAGCCGTTGATCTCGTTCCTGGTGGGGTTCAGCATGCTCGCCGCCGGCGTGACGAGTGCCGCGGGACTGGCCGTGGCGTTCTCGGGCGACTACCTCGCGACGTTCATCGACGTCCCCGTCACCGTGGCGGCCCTCGTGTTCCTGGTGCTGGTGGCATGCCTGAACGCACGCGGCATCAGCGAATCGCTGAAGTCGAACGTCGTCATGACGGTCATCGAGCTCTCCGGCCTCGTTCTGGTGATCGCGGTGGTCGCGCTGATGGTGGGTCGGGGCGACGGGGATGTCGCACGGGTCGGTCAGTTCCCCGACGGAGCCAACCCCGGGCTCGCAATTCTCGGTGGCGCCATCCTGGCGTACTACTCCTTCGTCGGCTTCGAGACGTCTGCGAACGTCGTCGAAGAGATCACCGACCCCAGCCGCGTCTACCCGCGCGCGCTGTTCTCGGCGCTGCTCACCGCAGGCGTCGTCTACGTGCTGGTGGGCCTCGCGAGCGCGATCGCACTACCGCCGGAAGAGCTTTCGCAGTCGTCGGGGCCGCTGCTCGATGTCGTCGCGGCGTCGGGGGTGGCGGTACCCGACTGGCTGTTCAGCCTGATCGCGCTGATCGCGGTGGCCAACGGGGCCTTGCTGACGATGATCATGTCAAGCCGGCTGACATTCGGCATGTCCGAACAAAGCCTGCTGCCAAGTGTTTTCGCGCGGGTGCTACCGAACCGGCGCACCCCGTGGGTGGCGATCGTCGCGACGACGGTGGTCGCGATGCTGCTCACGCTGATCGGCGATCTCTCGACGCTGGCCGAGACGGTGGTGCTGCTCCTGTTGTTCGTGTTCCTGTCGGCGAATGTGTCGGTTCTCGTGCTGCGCCGCGACCGCGTCGACCACGACCACTTCCGGGTGTGGACGTTCGTGCCGGTTCTCGGCATCGGCTCTTGCCTGCTGCTGCTGACCCAGCAGAGCGCGACAGTGTGGCTGCTCGGCGCTGCCCTCCTGGCGGTCGGCGTGGTGCTCTATTTCGTCGCCAGGAAGGCGGGCGCTGAAACAGGCGAACCCAGCAGGTCCGCATAGACATTGGGCCGTTCGGCTCGGGCGTCGGGCAGGAACGGGAAGATGTACCAATCGTGGATCAACCCGGCGCGGAGGCGGAAGGTGACATCCGGAATGCCCTCGGCGAGAACGCGATCGCGCAATCGAAGTGTGTCGACGGTGAGTAGGTCGCGCGACGAGCTGTAGACGTAGGTCGGCGGCAGTCCATCCAGGGATCCGAACAGCGGGCTGGCCATCGGATCCGCGGTGCCGGCCGGCCCGGCCCACTGCGCGCCCGGCCTCGCGAGGTTGGGGATGTCCAGCAGCGGGTCCTTGATCTCTTCGCTGCGCGGATCGCTCATCGACACGTCGAGCCACGGCGCCAGCAGCACCAGCCTCGACGGCTGTCGCGAATTGCGCCGCGCGACTTCCTGGAGCGCGGCCAGTGCCAACCCGCCGCCGGCCGAATCGCCCAGCACGCTGACGTTTTCGGCACCGTGCTCGTCGATCATCGTCGTGATGAAATTCGCGGTGCGAGGCACCTCGGTGGCGGCGGTGCCTTTGGGTGCCAGCTCGTAGAGCGGCACGACCACTGTGGCGCCGGTGTCACGGGCCATGACTGCGTACGTCGACCATTGGAAGACGTTGACCTGGCCTTCGTAGGAGCCGCCGTGCAGCGCGACGACGACCTTGTCGGTCTTGTTCTCGCGCGGGGCGAGAGACCAGACCTTCATTCCCTCGAATTCGGTGCGCTCGACGTCGAGTCCCGGTCGTACGAAGAATGGCGGTACGCCGTCGGTGAAGATCGGGATCTTCAGGCTGGTGTACCGCAGTAGTCCGCCGAGCGGCTTGAACACCACCTTGAGCACATTCAGGCCAGCGGTGACGACGTTGTGGAACCACGACGGTTCGCCCGTGTACAGCGACTCCCACTCGGGTCCGTCCTCGAGGAGTTCGGACGTCGATTCCGTCTGTGCCGCCACTGGTTCGACGACATGCCCGGTTCCCGCCTGTGATGTCGGCGCCGCGTCGGCGCTATCGGCGGCATCCTCGGCATCGTCACTGCGGCGGGCTGTGCCGAGCAGTGACCAGACTGCCGGGCCGGCCGCAGGAGGCTCAGTGTCCTTCGTCGTGACGGTGTCGCCGGTGGGTTCGTCGTCATCGCCGATGGCGATTCGGGTCTTCGTGGTGTGCTGTTCGGTGTCCTCCGCGGCGTCGTCACCGTCGTCGGTGGCGCGGCCGCCGGCGTCGGCAGCCTGCTCGGTGCGTTCGCTTCGCTTCGTGGCGTGACCTTCTCGCGAAGACGGCGACGCGGTTTCGGCGGACCCGCTGTCCTTCGACGTCTCGGAAGCCGCTGACGATGCTGTCGTTCCGTCCTCGGCGGCCCACGCCGGCGCGGCGACGCTACAGGCGATCACGGTTCCCGCCCCGACCGCGGCGGCGAGCCCTCCGAGCCGTGCGGCCAAGGCCATGTTCCGGTCAGACGCCATGTGTCGCCTCCACTTTGAGGATCCTCGACGTGCGCTATATGCACAGCCGTCGCCGGCCTTGTCGTCGAATCCGCCGCAGTTCCGGTAAGGCTTACCGTAGGTCAGCGCACCCCGTCGGGGCAATGGTGGTCTGTCCGCGAACCTGGTTGACGCCGTCGTGAATTCGCTGAAGCGCCGCGCGGATCCGCCTACCGCTTGGTGGCCGTCACCAGCAAGTACTCGGCTTCGTAACGGGTCATGCCAAGCTCGGCGGCTCGGTTCCAGTCCTCGAGGAACGTGAGGAATTCGCGATCGAGTGCGGCGGTGCGCTCGGTGTCGCCGGCGTTGAACCGGTATGTCGCGATGGTCGGGCCGTAGTTCGTCTTCCAGTACTCGCGGAACTCCAGGGGTGTCGCACAGCGATCGAACACGACCGTCTGGCGCTGCATCGTCAGGTCGGAGACGTTGGCGCCGAACAGTGTTCGGACATGGTCTTCGCTGCCCCACAGCGGTGCCGGGCCGGCGCCGGGTGGCGGCGGGGGAGCGTAGGGCTTCATCGTCGTGAAGAGGTGGCCGATGAATCCCTCGGGCGTCCAGTTGATCATCCCGATCGTGCCACCCGGCCTGGTGACTCGGACGATCTCGTCGGCGGCTACCTGATGGTGCGGGGCGAACATTGCGCCGACGCACGACATCACCACGTCGAACTCGTTGTCGGCGAACGGCATTGACTCGACGTCGGCCTCCACCCATTCCAGGTCCGCACCTCGCTGGGCGGCCTGGCTCCGTCCGGCGTCGAACAGTTCGGGCGTCAGGTCGCTCGCGACGACGGTGGCTCCGGCGAGGGCGGCCGGGATGGCCGCATTCCCGGCTCCGGCCGCGACGTCGAGGACGCGCTGTCCGGACCCGATTCCGCAGGCCTCGACGAGACGCGGTCCCAGAGCAGGGATGAGTTCAGTCGCGACGGCCTCGTAGTGGCCCGACGCCCACAGGGCGCGGTGCTTGGCCTTGAGTTGGCGGTCGGCCTCCGCGTCACTCAGGACGCCGGTGTCCGCAGTGGTCATGTCGATCCTCGAATCTGTCGATGGTGTTGCGAGAAGGATCGTCGACCGCAGGTGCAGCGCCATCGGGAGCGGTTACCTATTTTGACGGGCACGGCCCGCCTCCGGCTCAGGTGAGGATGCCGACCTCGCGGGCGCGACGCACCGCGTCACGTCGCTTCGACACGTCCAGCTTGGTCAGGATGGCCGACACGTGGTGATCGACGGTCTTGACCGACAGGAACAGCCGCTCGGCGAGTTCGGCGTTGGTGAGTCCGTCGCCCAGCAGACGGAGCACCTCGATCTGACGGGTGGTCAGGCCGGCGGGGTTGGCCAGTGTCGATGCCCGCCGCGGGCCGGGGACCACCGGTGCGCCCGCGGCGCGAAGATCGGACCGCACCTTCGCGGCAACGGCATCGGCGCCGAGCCGATCGAGCACGTCGAGAGCACGGCGGGCCGCCGCCGGATCGCCGGAATCGATCAGCGCGAGTGCGGCGTCGTAAGGCGTCGACAACCCGTCGAATGCTGCCGCGGCTCCTTCGTGGTCGCCGTCGGCGAGTAACCCATACGGGTGCGCGATGTCGGCGGCGGCACCGGGATCGGGCGATTCGCCGATGCGCCGCAGCCACATACCGAGTTCGCCGCGCGCCCACTCAAGACCCTGCCGGGGCGCTGTGCGCAGCAGAGCCCCGCACTCCTGCACGCGGGCGTCGGCCACGCCGGTCAGCCAGGTACGTTCGACGATCGCCGAAGCCACCGGCAGCACCCGCACCAGTTCGCCGAAGCGACAAGCCAATCGCCATGCCTCGTCGATGGCACCGGAGTCGTCGCCCGTGCGGCGCAACGCGACCAACGCGCGGATCAGCAGCGGCCAGGTGCGCGCCAACGGGGCACTGGGACCTCCCAGGACCGAGTCGGCGTCGACGAGGGCTTCATCCCAGTCCCCGGTCAGCAGCCTCATCCGGCTACGCGATCCCAGTTGAACCATCCGGCAGATGGGCAGATCGTGCTCGACCATCAACGGAATGCTGGTGTCCAACAGCGAGGCCGCGGCGCCGAGGCGGCGCTGTTCCACGTCGAAGTAGGTCAGATTGGTGTACCCGCCGGAGTACGTCTCGTCGATGTGGCGGGGACCGGCGGCCAACTCCGAGAGCAATTGATCGCGCACCGCCGCGCGGCCGACGAGGATCTCCCGGTAGTACCCGATGAGCCGCACCCGCACGGACAGGTGAGGATCGCCGATCTCGTCGGCAATCGTGCGCGCCTGCTCCAGGGCACGGGCTGCGTCCTCGGCCTGACTCGACTGGACGGCGAGGAAGGCCCGCATGGCCAATCCGTGTCCCAGTTGGGCAGTCCAGCACGGGTCGTCCTGTGCCGCTGCAGTGTTCAGCGTGGCGATGGCCTCGGCGACGTGGTGGTCGGCGATCGTCCGGTTGCCGTTGTACCACTCGTACACAGCGAGCGAATGATGGTTGGCGCTCACCGCGACGGGTGCCGCCATATCCTCGCGGATCCGCATCGCCCGGTGGCATGCGCCGACGGCGTCGTCCAGCCGGTCGGTGAGGTAGTACTCGTCGGCCAGCTGTTCCAGCACCTCGGCCTCCGCTGCGGGGCTGAGCATTCCGCCTCGGTCCATCGCGATTTGGAAGAACTCGCAGGCTTGGGTGTGGGCGCCCGATCGGGCGGCCGCGCGACCCGCTTCGGCCGCTGCCGCAGTGATCAGGGTCTTGTCGCCGCCGCCCAGCGCATGGTGGGTGAGCACCGCCGGATCCTCGTCGAAGGCGGCGCGATGAGCTTCGAGCAGGCGGCGGTGCAGCCCCGGTTGGGCACCGGGAGGGATGACGGTCGAGACCGCGCGCCGGCACAGGTCATGCCGGAACGCCACACCGCGAGCGTCCCGCTTGATCAGCTTGGCCTGGTGAAGTGCCCGCAGCGCGGGCAGGGTCACACCGAGATCGGTGAGCAGGTGATCGCCGATGGCACCAGGGGCGCATGTCAGCAGATTCAGCAGATCCCAGGCGTCCGGATTCAGATCGGCGGTACGGGCAAGGATCGCGTCGCGCACCGTCGTGGGCAGCTCGGTGCTTCCTGCCGAACTGTCATGGTCGAGCATTTCGCAGACGAAGAACGCATTGCCACCGGTCACCTGATGGAGCCACACCGGATCCACGCCGCGGTCGCCCACCAGCGTCGCGATGCCCGCGACGCTCAGCGGGTGCAGTGTTACCGAGTTCGCATGCGTCGACCGCGCGATGTCGCCCAGCAGGCCACGCAGCGGATGCGCGAGGCTGACCTCGTCGTCACGCAGGGTGCCGATGGTCAGCAGTCGCGATTGCGGCGCGCGGCGCAGCAGGAATCGCAACAGGTCGATGGTGCCCTGATCGGCCCAGTGCAGATCGTCGAGGACCAGGACAGTCGGTTGGCCGCGCAACTCGTCGAACACCGCCCCGAAGATGTCGTACGGCTGGTCGCTGCTCTTCAGCTGCTTCTGCGTCGCAGCGCTGAAGTGGTGGGCGAGATCGTGCAGCGGTCCCAGGGGGCGCGGTGTCGAGAGCGGGTCGCACGCACCCCACAGCACGCGTGTTCCCTCGGCCAGCCCGCTGACGAACGCCTCGACGAACGTGGTCTTGCCCGCGCCCGACTCGCCGCACACCATCACGGCGCTTCCGCGGCCCGCGCGGGAAGCGGCCTCCCAAACCGCGAGCTGATCGAGCTCCCGCTCGCGCTCGGTGAGCGTCACGCGCCGATCTTATCGGCAATAGACCGCTCTTACCAGGGAAAACGTGCCTCCGGCGGCAAATGGGGAGGTATTACCGATGACTGCCACGGCAGTCGGATCGCACTGTTGGTGATGGCCGACCGGCCGACCACACCACGACCAGACAACCAGGAGACGCCAATGACACGCTTCCTCATCGAACGCGACATCCCGGGGGCCTCGGAGCTGACCAAGGAGCAGCTCGCCGAGATCTCCCAAACATCCAACGCGGCAATGCAATCGCTGGGCGTTCCCTACCGGTGGATCACCAGCTATGTCGCGGGCGACAAGGTGTACTGCATCCATGAGGCGGACGACGAGGAGGCCATCCGGGAGCATTCCCGCCGCGGTGGTTTCCCGGCGACCGTCGTCGTCCCGGTGGCGAACGAGTTCGGGCCTCACACCGCGCGCCAGCAGGGCTGAAGAAGGTTTGCGGTTCCCGGTCAAGTGGAATAATGCGGCAATGCCGCACACTGACCGGGTGCCCGAACCCGCGTTGGACGCGTTGCCGAGGTCCAGTGGCGATCTGGGCGTGGGCAGCTTCCGGTTCTGGTTCGTCGGGCAAAGGTGGGAGTGGTCCGATGAGGTCGCCCGCATGCACGGCTACGAACCGGGCACCGTCACGCCGACCACCGAACTCCTGCTCGCACACAAACACCCGGACGACCGCCGGCATGTGCAGGAACTGCTCGACCACGCTCTGCACTCGGGCGGTGCGTTCTCCAGCCGCCATCGGTTCATCGACACCCAGGGTCGCGAGCACACCGTTCTCGTCCTCGCCGACCGCATGCTCGACGCCAGCGGAGCGGTGGTGGGCACCGAGGGGCACTACGTCGAACTGACCGACACGCTGCGGCAGGTTCGCCGCGACGCCCTGAACACCTCATTGCCCGATCTGTTCGCCGCCCGCGCGGAGATCGAGCAGGCCAAGGGCGCGCTGATGCTGGTCTACGGGGTAGGCGCAGATCAGGCTTTCGAGCTCCTGCAGTGGCGCTCGCAGCAGACCAACACGAAGCTGCGGTCGCTGGCCGCTCAGATCGTGGCCGAGTTCTCCACCATCAGCGCAGCACGCGATGAACTGAGAAGGCAGTTCGACCATCTCCTGCTCACCGTGCATCAGCGCGTCGAGTGAGGGTGCGGTAGCGCGTGGAACTGTTGGAGGTCCTACAGGACGTCGGTGATGCCGCGGTGGTCGTCCGTGCCCGCGGTGAAGTCGACACCGGCACAATCGAAAAGCTATCCGCGGCGCTGGAGGCCGCGGTGGCCGCGGCAGCCTCGCATCGCACGCGGGCGCTCGTCATCGACTTGGACGGGGTCACCTATTTCGGCAGTGCAGGACTCAACGCGCTCCTCAACTGCTGCGAGAAGGCGCGGGCGGAGTCGGTCGCGGTGCGGGTGGTCGCCACCAACGCCGAGGTGCTCCGGCCCATCGAAGTGACCAGAGTCAATGCCGTGCTGCCTCCGTACCCGACGCTGGCGGAGGCCCTTGCGACGCTGGAGGACCCGCAGTGAGCGGCAACGGTCATGAACGGTCCTCGCCTGCACAGGTTTTCGCCGACGGCGGCGACGTCGGCCGCGACCATGCGCAGGTGGACTGGTCGGCGACTCCGCTCGGCCCCCCGGAAGGCTGGCCGCAGAGCCTGCTGACGGCCGTGAGCATCCTGCTGTCGTCGCGGTTCCCGATGTGGATGGCCTGGGGGCCTGAGCTCACGTTCTTCTGTAACGACGCATATCGCCGGGACACGCTGGGGCGCAAGTATCCCTGGGCGTTGGGTCGGCCGGCGTCCGAGGTGTGGGCCGAGATCTGGGCAGACATCGGGCCCCGTATCGACCGGGTTCTGACGACCGGTGAGGCGACCTGGGACACGCAGTTGCTGTTGTTCCTGGAGAGGTCGGGCTACACGGAGGAGTCCTACCACACGTTTTCCTACAGCCCGCTGCGTAATGACGATGCCCGCATCGTCGGGATGTTGTGTGTCGTCAGCGAAGACACGCTGCAGGTGGTCGCCGAGCGCCGGATGGCGACGCTGCGCGACCTCGGGTCGGATCCCAGTTTGTTACGCACCGAGCGCGACATTCTGCGCTACGTCGACCAGCAGCTGTCGCACAACCTTCGGGACCTGCCCTTCACACTCACCTATCTGTTCAACGACGACGGGACTGCCGCGCTTGCCGGAACGAGCGGCATCACAGCCGATCACCCGGCGGCGCCCGCGTTGCTCTCCGGAGTGGACGGCGAATTCTGGTCGCTGGCAGACCCGACCCTGGGCGATTCGACTCTCGTCGACGTCGGCGGCGGCATGTATCCGGCTCTGCCCAGCGGAGATTGGCGCGAACCGCCCAAGCAGGCACTGGTCGTGCCGCTCCTGCACGGAGGTTCGCCCAGTGGATTCCTGGTTGCGGGCCTCAACCGCTACCGGCCGCTCGACGAGGCGTACCGGGGCTTCGTCACCTTGGTCGCCGGCCACATCGCCGCGGGCATCGGCTTGTCCCGCAGCTACCGCACGCAGGAGAAGCGGGCCGAGGAGCTGGCCGAACTCGACCGCGCCAAGACCACCTTCTTCTCCAACATCAGCCACGAGTTCCGTACACCGCTGACGTTGATCCTCGACCCCGTCTCCGAACTGCGCCGGTCCGGCACGGTCGACGAAGCGGCCCGCGAAGAACTCGATGTGGTGTGGCGCAACGGTTTACGGCTCACGAAGCTGGTGAACACGCTGCTCGACTTCTCCAGGATCGAGGCGGGACGTACTCAGGCACGCTACGAGGCCGTCGACCTCGGCGCGTTGACCGCGGAGCTGGCCAGCGTGTTCCGCTCTGCCATCGAGCGGGCCGGACTGGAATTCGACGTCGACTCGGAACCGATGGACGACGTGGTCTACATCGATCGCGACATGTGGGAGAAGGTGATCTTCAACCTGCTGTCCAACGCGCTGAAATTCACGTTCGAGGGCAGCGTTTCGGTGACGGCCCGCCAGGACGGCACCGAGGCAGTGGTCGAGGTGTCCGACACTGGCACCGGGGTGCCGGCCGACGAGATGCCGCGCCTGTTCGAACGGTTCCACCGGATCGAGAACGCCAGAGCGCGCTCGAATGAGGGCAGCGGCATCGGTCTGGCGTTGGTGCAAGAACTGATCGCACTACACGGGGGCACGATCACCGCCGACAGCGCCGAAGCGCGGGGGACCACCTTCACCATCAGGCTGCCGTTCGGGGCGGCGCATCTTCCCGCCGACGCGATCGCCTCGCCGAATGCACACCGCAGGACGGCGGGCGGCGCGGACGCCTACGTTGAAGAGGCGTTGCGCTGGATTCCCACCGACGTCAGCGGGTCGGTGTCCGAATTCACCTATGCGGCATCAACATCCGAACGAGGCTCCGCACCGCCTGCACGTGTCCTGATCGCCGACGACAACGCCGACATGCGGGAGTATCTGACCCGGCTGCTGCGGTCCGACGGCTATCAGGTGGACGCCGTCGTCGACGGAATTGAAGCCGTGGAGGCCGTTCGCGCCAGCGCGCCGGACATCGTCGTCAGCGACGTGATGATGCCGCGGCTCGACGGGCTCGGTCTCGTGGCCGAATTGCGCGCCGATCGCAGGACCGCCGCGATCCCGGTGCTGTTGTTGTCGGCGAGGGCAGGCCAGGAGGCCTCGATCAGCGGCTTGCGTGCGGGAGCTGACGACTATCTCGTCAAGCCGTTCGCCGCCGCGGAGCTTCTCGCCCGGGTACGTGCCAACGTGGAACTCGCGCGGCTGCGCGACCACCACGCACGTTGGCGCACAGCACTTGTCGAATCGCTTCAGGAAGCCTTCTTCGTCTGCGACGAAGAGGGTGCCGTCGTCGAGATCAACCCGGCCTTCACCGACATCCTCGGTTTCGACGCCGCCGGCCTGCCGTACCGACCGCAGTACCCGTGGTGGCCGTCGGCGGACGGTGACCCCATCGCGCACCGGCGGGTGGCTGATGCGTTCAACAGTGTGATGGACGAATCCCACGGCACCTTGAACGCGGTGCCGGTCGCCCATCGCGACGGTCACCGCATCTGGGTTTCCGTGACGTTCACCCACGTGGAGGATCCCGAAACCGGCCGCGACGTCGTCGTGGGCACGCTGCGTGACGTCACCGCGGAGCGCTACATCGTGCAGCGCGAGTCCGCGCTGGCGTCACTGAACGAGAAGCTCGCGCAGGCCGACACCCTTGATGACGCCATCGCCGCTGCGGCCGAAGGCTTTTCGACGGTGTGGCAAGCGCGGCGGGTTCTCGCCGCTACGTGGACCGGTGATGCCGACACGGCCGACCCGCCGGACGTCGTCGTCGTGGGGGAGCCCATCCGGTGGGGTGATCTGTCGGCTCGCACGCGCGATGCGATCACTGCGCTGCGCGACGGCGATCTGCTCGACCCGGACACGTCGGTGGCGGGCGAGGCGGGAGTCGCGCTGCGGCATCCGCGCGGTGTGCTCGTCGTCTACATCGAACTTCTCGAGCATCGGCGTTTCACGTCGGAGGACCACACCCTGTTGACGGTGCTCGCCGGCCGGCTGGGTCAGGGGCTGCAGCGCGTGCATCAGATCGACCAGCAGCGAGAGACCGCGCTGGCGTTGCAGCACGCCATCCTCGGGCCGGCTCTGTCGGGTGGTTTCGCCGTGCGGTACCAGCCGGCGACCCGGCCGCTGCAGGTCGGCGGCGACTGGTACGACGTCGTGGACCTCGACGACGGCAGGATCGGCCTGATCGTCGGCGACTGTGTCGGCCACGGGCTGGCCGCCGCCACCGTCATGGGGCAGCTGCGGAGCGCCTGCCGTGCCCTCCTTCTGGAGAATCCCAGTCCCGCGGCGACGCTGTCGGCGCTGGACCGATTCGCCGCCCGGTTGCCCGGCGCACGGTGCACCACGGCGCTGTGCGCGGTGCTCAATCCGGAGACCGGCGAGATGGTGTACTCGTGCGCGGGGCACCCACCCCCGATCCTGGTCTTCGCCGACCGGTCGACGCGGCTGCTCGAAGGCGCGCGCGCAACGCCGCTGGGGCTCAAGGACCCGCCGCACCGCATCGAGGCGCGGGAGATGATTCCGCCGCGCGCCACGTTGCTTCTGTACACCGACGGACTGGTGGAACGCCGTCGTGAGTCAATCGACGACGGCATCGCCCGGGCGACCGACGTCGTCCAGGACAACCGCGCCACCGACCTGGACGAGCTGGCCAACGTCATCATGTCGCGGCTCGCGCCCGCGGATGGGTATCACGATGATGTGGCTCTCCTCCTCTACCGGCAGCCCGCGCCGCTGGACCTCGACATGGCCGCCGACGTCGGTGAACTGGCCGGCAGTCGCAGCGCGCTGCGAGGGTGGCTCGAAAGTGCGGGCGTGCCGCCCGACCAGGCGCTCGATGTCCTCATCGCCGCCGGTGAGGCGCTCGCCAACGCCATCGAGCACGGTCACCGGGACAGCCCGGACGGGCGGGTCCGGCTGCATGCGATCGCAATGCCCGACCGTCTGCAGCTGACCGTGATCGACACCGGCACGTGGAAGACACCCTCCGAAATCGCCTCGGTGCATCGCGGACGTGGCATCGCGCTGATGAGGGCGCTGATGCACGATGTCACCATCGAATCGGAGACCACCGGCACCACCGTGCACATGAATACAAGGATCGCCTGATGGCCACCCCGCTGCAGCTCAGCACCGACCGTCGCGACGACGGCCGCCTTGTGCTGACCGCGATCGGCGAGGTGGACCTCAGCAATGTCGAGGTCTTCGCCAACACCCTGGCGCACTCGGTGGTCGGGTCCGACGGGTCACCGCTGCGCGTCGACTTCAGTGCGGTCGAGTACCTCGACAGCGGGGCGATCAATGTCCTGTTCGAATACGCCAAGTCCATCGAACTGGTCGTCAACCCGATGCTGCTGCCCGTGCTGACGGTCAGCGGCTTGACCGACGTGGTGACGGTCAAGCCGGCGCCCGCGCCGTAACCGATCTACCTTTCCTCACCCCGTCTGGCCCGGGCGCGGCGTTTCCCCTCGTGCATCGCCGCCACTCGCGCCACCGGAATCGTGCGCCCCTGTTCGATGAGGTCGTCGGGCAGTCGCTGCGGTGCCGGCATCGACTCCGCCCACGGGTCGCTCCCGGCCAGCGCGTCGACCGCGGTGTGCACCGTGAAGTCGCCCGGCCGCACCCGGTCGAGGTCGGACCAGGCCACCGGAAACGAGACCGGCGTGCCCGCACGTAGCCGGGGGCTGTACGCCGCGGCGACGGTGGCGCCGCCCGCCCGGGTGGCGTCGACGAACACCTTCCCTTCACGGTCCTCGACGATGAACGCTGTCGTCGCGATCGACGGGTCGAGGGCCTCGGCACGGGCGGCCAGCGCGCGCGTCGCCGCGGCCACATCCTCGACCGGGGCGCTGTCGTCGATGGGCACGAAGATGTGCACGCCTCTGGAGCCGCTGGTCTTCACCGCACCGGCCAACTCGCAATCGTCGAGCGCCCGGCGAACGAGGTGCGCGACGGCCACCACGGCCGCGAAGTCGTCGTCGGTGGGCGGGTCCAGGTCGAGGATGAGATGGGTCGGACGGTAGATGTTGTCGGCCAGGCCCAGCGCCGGGTGGTATTCGATGGAGCGCTGATTGGCCAGCCACAGCAGCGTGCGGCGGTCGTCGCACAGCGCGTAATGGATCTCGCGATGGGACGCCTCAGCCCAGATCGGCACCGTGCGCACCCAGTCCGGCGTGTACTTGGGGACGTTCTTCTGCATGAACGGAGCCCGGCCGCGAAGCGCGCGCAGCACCGTCAGCGGCCGGTCGGCGAGTACCGGCAGCATCCGGTCGGCCACGGCGTCGAGGTAGTCGACGAGGTCGCGCTTGGTGGCCCCCGCGGTGTCGGACAGCGACTGGTCGAGGTTGGTCAGATCGACGCCGGCACGCTGCTCGTCGGTGCTCATCCGCCCAGCCTAGGGGCCGAGGCGCCGCGATAAAGGTCCTGCGCCAACGGAAGTCGGGATTCCGCCGCGATCGTCACGATCGGCGCTTAACGTTTGGTGCATATGGACCGGAGCCCATCAACGGAGCCCGGCGACTCGCCGACCGTAGTCGCCACGGCGGCACCCTCTTCAGCGGCGGCAGGCGGCTCTGCCGTACCCCAGGTCGACGATCAGGAGAAACCCGGACGCGAACTCGGCGGCTGGACCCAACGTTTCGTCGCGGGCGTGGCGTTCGCCGTCGCGGTCCTGACGATCTGGCAGGTGTTCCGGCCGCTCGCGCAGGGCAGCCAGTTCTACCTCATCGTGTTCCTGTCCGGCTCGTTGCCGCTGGTGTATCTGGTGTACCGGTCCGGTTGGGGCAGGCTCGATCCGGAGGACCGGCCGGGGATCGTCGACTGGGTGCTCGCCGTGCTCACGCTGGCGGTGTGTCTGTATCCGGTGCTGCCCATGGCCATGGGGTCCGGCGGTGGCGGTTACAACGCGTTCCTGGATCGGCAGGGCATGCTCGAACCGGCCGACGTCGTCATGGGCGCACTGCTGCTCGTGCTCATCCTCGAAGCGTGCAGGAGGACCACCGGGTGGGCGTTGCCCATCGTGTGCGCCGTGTTCCTGGCCTACGGCTACTACGGCGGTCTGCTGCCGCAGGGGTGGGCGATCGCGCACGCGGGCCTGGACTTCGATCAGATCGTCGACGCGCTGTACAACTCGGGCAGCGGGTTCTACGGAACCCCGCTCGACGTCGCGGCGACCTACATCGTGTTGTTCACCATCTACGGTGCCGTCCTCGAACTCTCCGGCGGGGCACGGTTCTTCGTCGACCTGTCGGTCGCCGCCTTCCGCCGCAGTCGCAGCGCTGCGGGGCGCACGGCGGTGGCATCGGGCTTCCTGCTGGGCACGGTGTCCGGATCGGGGACCGCGACCGCGGTCAGCGTGGGCGCGGTGACGTGGCCGATCATGCGGCGGGCGGGCTATACCCCCGAACGCGCGGGCGGAGTGCTGGCTGCCGCCGGGGTCGGCGCGCTGCTGTCGCCGCCGACGCTGGGCGCCGCGGCTTTCATCGTCGCCGAATACCTTGAGGTCACGTACCTGACGGTCCTGGGCTGGGCCATGATCCCCACCGTCCTCTACTACCTGGGCATCCTGCTGGCCGTCGAGATCGACGCCCGACGGTTCGGGATGAAGGCAGCCCACCTGGACACGCAGTCGGTGTGGAAGCTGTTGGGCCGCTTCGGGTATCACTTCTCGTCGCTGATCGCGATCGTGGTGCTGCTGGCAGTGGGGATGTCGGCCACCAGGGCCGTGGTGTACGCGACCGCGCTGGCCTTCGTGCTCTCTTTTCTCGACCGCCGCTATAAGCTGACGCCGCGCCGCCTGTTCGACGCGCTCAGTGCCGGTGTTCGCGGCGTGCTGCCGGTCGTCGCCGTGTGCGCGGCCGCCGGGGTGATCACCGCGATGACGACGAAAACCGGTCTGGGAGCGCAGTTCTCGTCGGTACTCGTCGGTGGGGTGGACGCCCTGACAGACAACCGGACGGTGATGCTGGCGCTGACGGCGGTGTTCGCGGCGATCGCGCTGGCGCTGCTCGGCCTCGCGATCCCGGTGACCGCGTCGTTCGTCATCGGCTGGGTCATCATCGGCCCGGCCCTGCTGGCTCTCGACGTCCCTGCGCCGGCGGCCGCAATGTTCGTCTTCTACTACTCGGTGCTGTCCGAGGTGACCCCGCCGACCGCGCTGGCGGCCGTCGGCGCGTCCGCGGTCACCGGTGGTCGGGCGATCCCGACGATGTGGCAGGCGTTGCGTTATGCGGCGCCCGCCTTCCTGGTGCCCATCGCGTTCGTGCTGACCGACCCGGGGGAGTACCTCTTGGGCCGCGGCCCGGTGCTCGGCGTCATCTGGGCATCGGCGGTCGCATGTATCGGCATCGTCGCGCTGTCGTTCGCCGCGGGCGGCTGGGCGCTCGGCGCCGGCGCGATGGGCCGAATCTGCCGCATTCTCACGGCAATTGCGGCTCTGCTGCTGCTGTTCCTGAATCCGTGGACGATCGCGGCAGGATTCGCGTGCCTACTCGGCGCGGTTGCGCTGACCTTTATCACCAACAAGAGGAGATCGACATGAAACGCACTGTGACGGTGTTCGCCGCGCTGGTGCTCACCGTTGCCGCCGCGACCGGGTGCGGGGGCAGGCAGGACACCCCGACGGCCGATTCCGGCGGCGAGATCACCTGCGAGGTGGGCTCGGACACCCGGGTGAGCATCGCCACGGGCAACTCGACCGGCGTGTACTTCTCCCTCGGAAACGCCTATGCCGAACAGATCTCGGCCGCGACCAACGGAACGGTCAAGGCCACCGCCGCCGAGACCGGGGCCTCGGTGCAGAACATCCAGCAGCTCGTCTCGGGCAACTATCAGGTGGCGTTCTCGCTTGCCGACACCGCGTCCGACGCGATCGGAGGCACCGGAAGCTTCGACGGTAAAGAGCAACCGATCCAGGCGCTGTCGCGGATCTATCCGAACTACACCCAGGTCATCGTCCGCAACGACAGTGGCATCACGTCCATCGCCGACATGCGGGGCAAGCGGGTGTCCACCGGGTCGCCGGGGTCGGGGACCGAGGTCATCGCCAACCGGCTGCTGGAATCGGCGAGCCTCAACCCGCAATCGGACGTCGCGGCGCAGCGACTGGACCTCACCAAGACCGTCGACGGCATGAAGGACGGGTCGATCGACGCGATGTTCTGGTCCGGCGGTCTGCCGACACCAGGCATCACCGACCTGTTCACCTCCGCCCGCAACGACGTCGCGTTCATCGACATCACGTCGCAGCTGGGTCCGATGGCCGAGATCAGCCCCGCCTACGAAGAGGGTTTGATCCCTGCCGAGACCTACCAGCTGCCGTCGGCAGTCCCGACGATCGTCGTGCCCAACGTGCTGCTGGTCCGCGATGACCTCGACGCCAATCTGGCCTGCGTGCTGACGAAGACGTTGTTCGAGAAGCAGCCGGAGCTGGCGCAGGTCGTCGGCGCCGCTAAGGGCATCACACTGGAGAACGCGCGTGACACCGACCCGGTGCCGCTCAACCGCGGCGCCGAACTCGCCCTCGATGAGCTGAACGCCCCTCGTTGACCGATGTGCTGGTGTCCACCTAAGAGGAAGCTGTGGATTCAGGCCCGGCTGACAGTTTTGTCGGAGTTAGCTGTGTATCGGTTGTATTCATGTGGGACTGTAGTGGCGCAAGCGAACGATCCCTGATTCTCAACCGCCGAGGAGTCCTCGAATGACCCGCGTCCGTTCCATCGTCCTGACTCGCAGTGTGAAAGCGCTCGCAGTGGTGGGACTCGGCGCATTCGGCGCCGCGGCGTTCATCGGTATGGGTTCCGGGGTAGCCGGGGCCGAAGTCGACCAGATCGCCCCCGGCCCGATTGTGACGAGCCGCCAGGCCTCCGAGAACTCCGTGATCCGCATCAACGACTTCGGTGTTGCCCGGGGGACCTCCGAGGCGCGTCTCGGTGACGCCGGCATCGTGAGCGCCCAGGGCGAGGTCCGCGACAGCGTCAAAGCGGTCACCGGCACCAGGGCCCGCGAGTTCCAGGGCAGCTACGCGCCCGGTCCCGCTATCGGCGACTGGTGATCTGACGGACCGGCGCGCCTGCGCGCCGGCATCCATCCCCGAACGTGCTGGTCAAGCTGTGAACTCGCTGTCAATTCGCAATTGACAGGGAATGCTTTGACGGGCTACATGTATGACACGCGACACACTGAGTGTCACGCAGGCCGCCGCTGAGCGTGCCGGTGTCAGGCTTGATCGGGGGCGGTGGACGTGGCAGGTGCCGGGCGCTCCGGGATCGGCAGGATCATCCGCCTCCTTGCACTTCCGATCATTCTCGGCTGGATCGCGCTGACAGTCGTCACCAATGTCGCCGTCCCGCCGCTCGAGAAGGTCGGTGAGGAACACACTGTCGGCCTGAGCGCCAACGATGCGCCGTCGATGATCTCGATGCGGCGGATCGGCGCCGACTTCCAGGAGTTCGACTCCGACAGCAGCGCGATGATCGTCCTGGAAGGCGAGCAGCCGCTGGGCGACGCGGCGCACCGCTACTACGACGAGCTCATCGACAAGCTGGAAGCCGACACCGAGAACGTCCAGCACGTCGCCGACTTCTGGGGTGACCCGCTGACCGCGTCGGGCGCGCAGAGCACCGACGGCCTGGCGGCCTACGTCCAGGTGTATCTGCACGGCAATCAGGGGGAGCCGCGCGCCAACGAGGCCGTGGCCGCGGTGCGCGAGATCGTCGCCGAGGTGCCCGCGCCGCAAGGGGTGAAGACCTATGTGACGGGCGGTGCGCCGCTGGTCGCCGACCAGCACAGCGCCGGCGACAAGAGCGTTTTCCGCGTCACCATGATCACCTTCGGCGTCATCATCGTGATGCTGCTGCTCGTCTACGGCTCGATAGCCACCACGGTTCTGGTCCTGCTGATGGTGTTCATCGAACTCGGAGCGGCTCGCGGCATGGTCGCGTTCCTCGCCAACGCCGAGATCATCGGTCTGTCGACATTCGCGGTGAACCTGCTGACCCTGATGGTGATCGCCGCGGGAACCGACTATGCCATCTTCGCGATCGGCCGATATCAGGAAGCCCGAGGCGCGGGCGAGGACCGGGAAACCGCCTACTACACGATGTTTCACGGCACCGCGCACGTCGTCCTGGGTTCGGGCCTGACGATCGCCGGCGCGATGCTGTGCCTGAGCTTCACCCGGCTGCCGTACTTCCAGACGATGGGTGTTCCGTGTGCGGTGGGCACCCTCGTCGCCGTCGTCGCGGCACTGACGCTGGGCCCCGCAGTCATCGTGGTCGGCAGTCGTTTCGGGCTCTTCGAACCCAAGCGCGCCATTCGGTCCCGGGGCTGGCGGCGCGTCGGTGTCGCCGTCGTGCGGTGGCCGGGACCAGTACTGGCCGCGACGTTGGCGCTCGCCCTTGTCGGGCTTCTCACCCTGCCGGGCTACAAGACGAATTACGACGCGCGCGACTACCTCCCCGAGGAGGTGCCCGCCAACATCGGTTACGCCGTCGCCGACAAGCACTTCGGTACCGCGCGCATGAACCCTGAACTGTTGATGGTCCAAAGCGACCACGATCTGCGAAACCCGGCTGATTTCCTGGTCATCGACAAGATCGCCAAGGCCATCTTCAAGGTGCCCGGAGTGGCGCGTGTCCAGACGATTACCAGACCCGACGGCAAGCCGATCAAGCACACCACCATCCCGTTCCAGATGAGCATGCGCAGCACGACGAGCCAGCTCAACGAGAAGTACATGCAGGACCGGATGGCCGACATGCTGGTCCAGGCCGACACGATGCAGACCAACATCGACGTGATGACCAGGATGTCCAACTTGATGACCCAGATGTCTGGAGTCACCCACAGCATGGTCGAGAAGACGAAAGCCACGGCGGTCGACATCGTCGAATTGCGGGACCACATCTCCGATCTCGACGATTTCATCCGGCCCATCCGGAACTACCTGTACTGGGAACCGCACTGCTTCAACATCCCGGTGTGCTGGAGCATGCGGTCGATCTTCGACACCCTCGACGGCATCAACCCGCTGACCGACGACATTCTGGAACTCGTCCCCGAACTCGAACGACTCGACGCCACGATGCCGCAGCTGATCGCGCTGCTGCCGTCGCAGATCGAGACGATGCGCTCGATGCAGGGAATGATGTTGCGGCAGTACCAGACCCAGAAGGGTCAGCTCGATCAGAACGCAGCGATGTCCGAGGACTCCGACGCCATGGGCGATGCGTTCGACGATTCGATGAACGACGACTCGTTCTATCTGCCGCCGGAGGCGTTCGACAACGACGACTTCAAGCGCGGCATGGAGAACTTCATCTCCCCGGACGGCAAGTCGGTGCGCTTCATCATCAGCCATGAGGGCGATCCGGCGACGGTCGAGGGCATCTCGCAGATCGTGCCGATCAAGACCGCGGCGAAGGAAGCCATCAAAGGCACTCCGCTGGAAGGATCCACGGTGTACCTCGCGGGCACCGGCGCCACCTACAAGGACATGAAGGACGGCGCCTTCTACGATCTGCTCATCGCCGGAATAGCCGCTGTCACACTCATTTTCGTCATCATGTTGATCATCACGCGCAGCGTGGTCGCCGCCGCGGTGATCGTCGGCACCGTCCTGCTGTCCCTCGGTGCGTCGTTCGGGCTCTCGGTTCTGCTGTGGCAACACATCATCGGGCTGGAACTGCACTGGATGGTGCTGCCGATGTCGGTGATCCTTCTTCTGGCGGTGGGCTCCGACTACAACCTGCTGCTGGTGTCACGCTTCAAGGAGGAGCTGTCCGGCGGTCTGAAAACCGGCATCATCCGCGCTATGGCCGGCACCGGGTCCGTCGTCACTTCCGCCGGTCTGGTGTTCGCGTTCACCATGGCCACGTTCGCGTTCAGCGACCTGAAGGTGATGGCACAGGTGGGTTCGACAATCGCACTGGGTCTGCTGTTCGACACACTGATCGTGCGTTCGTTCATGACACCAGCCGTCGCCGCGATGCTGGGGCGGTGGTTCTGGTGGCCGCAGAAGATCCAGACCGCCGCGTCGCAACGACGACTGGCCGCATTGCGCACCAAGACGGCTACCGCGAGTCGCTGACCGCCAACTCGGCGATGCGTGTCGAATCCAGCTTCGCCAGAAGGTCGGCCGCA
This sequence comes from Mycobacterium sp. 236(2023), assembly GCF_029623955.1. Classification (GTDB taxonomy): domain Bacteria; phylum Actinomycetota; class Actinomycetes; order Mycobacteriales; family Mycobacteriaceae; genus Mycobacterium. The sequence goes on from NZ_JARSBP010000002.1 coordinate 1,166,793, forward strand.
TCGTCGAAGACCTGGGACGCGCCTGCGTCGAGCAGTTCCGCGCGTGAGACGCCGCCGCTGAGCACGCCGATCGACGGGACGCCCGCCCGTCCCGCCGCCTCGCAGTCCCACATCGCGTCGCCGACGAACACCGCCTGCTCTGCGGTGACACCGGCTCGGTCCAGTGCGACCTCGACGATGTCGGGTTTGGGTTTGGCCGTGTCGACATCCTCTGACGAAGTCACTGCCGCGATCAGGTCTTCGCAATCGAGAACGTCTCGCAGCATGGCCAATTCGTCTTCAGGTGCCGATGTTGCCAACACCACCTGTAGCCCTTTCAACGCCACCCAGCGAAGAAGGTCGCGTGCACCCGGTAGCGGGGCGAGCAGACCGGAACTCTCCTTGTAGAACCGGTCGTGCCCGTCTTTGAGTCGGTCGAGCACATCTTGGCCGGCATGCTCGGCGAGGGAGCGCACGAGACTCGTCCCGTCCATGCCGATGCCGCGGTGAATCCGCCAACCGTCGACCGGCAGACCTTCTTCGTCGAAGGACCGCAGCCACGCGTACACGTGGAGATAGTTGGAATCAACCAGCGTGCCGTCGATGTCGAACAGAACAGCGGGGCGCCGTGTTTCGGACGTCACTCCGGATCAGGGAGCCGGGATGGCGACTGTCGGCCCGCCGGGAATGGTGACACTGCCGCCGCCGGGTCCGCCGCTGCCGGTGGGTCCGCCGGGGATGGATCCGCCGCCGCCGCCGGGTCCGCCGCTACCGGTGGGTCCGCCAGGGATGGATCCGCCGCCGCCGCCGGGTCCGCCGCCACCGGTGGGTCCGCCGGGGATGGATCCGCCGCCGCCGTCGGCTCCGCCGCCACCCGTGGGTCCGCCGGGGATCGATCCGCCGCCCCCGTCGGCTCCGCCGCCGCCTTCCGGCGCGGTCGTCTCGGTGGGTGCAACCGTCGTCGCGGTCGGCGTCGTTGTGGTCACGCTCGTGGTCTCCGACGTTTCGGAGGTAGTGGAGGTCGATTCCTCCCCGCTGTCACTGCCGCCGCATCCGACGGCAAGCATCAGCAGTGCGGCGCCGCCGAGTGTGGCTACCGCTGTTGTCCGTTGAGTTCGCATGGGTCCACCTGACTGTCGAGGAACTCTTCGTTGGTACCCCGATGAAAATGACGCAAACTCGCCGCAGGTTGTGGCTAGTCACCCGTGCTGGTCGAAGCGTCCGGCCCGTCGCTGGACGGCGGGCCGGCTTCGTCGTCGGACCCTGCGTCATCGGACGCCGTCGCTACGCTCGCCGGTTCGCTGCCGATTGTGGGGTTCCCGCCGGGTTCTGCCTGCTCGGGATCGACGGACTCCTCGGGTGCGGAGTCTTCTGGATCCGACGAAGGCGGCTCGTCGACCCCGCCGGCATCCGGCGGATCCGTCGGCGGATCGTCGGATCTGTCCGAGTTCGGCGTCCCCGGTCCTGCGGACGACGGCGCGCCCGCGGGCGGCGTGACGGGCACTGTCACCGTCGCCGACCCGACCAGTGGGAGGTCGGCCGGGCCTTCGCCGACGCCGACCGGAGCGGGCGCGGAAATGGTGTCGCCGATGCCCTGGAGAGAGTCGATCAGAAACGACACGGGGCCGGTCAACTGGTCGGTGACCGGCTCATCAGCCACCGGGGCGAGCAGGCCGAAGTATGCGTTACCGGCGGGGTCGACGCGCCCGTTGAGTATGCCGTCGACGATTCGCGCTGGCAGGTTGGTGATGGCGCTGACGGCACCGACGACGTCGAGATCGAGCAACGACTCGACGACGTCGCCGACCGTGGAGCCGGCGGCGAGGACGCCGCTGACGATCGGTAGCGCCAGCCGGATGATGAGGCTGGCGATCATGTCGAACGGCTCACCGCTGCCGACGACCTTCGTCAGATTGACGACGGGTAGCGCGACGGCGCCGACGAGCGCGTTGACGACGGCGACCGCATCGCGATCTTCGCCTGCGCTCACGATGTCCGTGATCGCGTCGTACTGACTCTCAAGGACCGCTGTGACGATGGGCAGTGGAGCGGCCAGATACTCAGCGAGACGATCGCTGGCGTTCTCCAGCGACCGCATCACGACTTGTGGGTAGTAGTCCAACGGGCGCGGTGTCGTGTTCAGTTCGACGGCGGAATTGGTGATCTGGATGCTGTCACCGGGCGGCAGTGGCTCGAACGGAGCCACGGCGATCACGCCTACGCCCACGACGGCGATACCCGCCGTGACCCATGGACGAATCGAACTCGACATCACGCACCCCCAGAATCAGCCCCCGCGGGCGCTGCTGCGCAGCAGCCTGTGGTGGCCAGTCCCTAAAACTAGCTCACGCGCAGGTCAAAGGGGGATAGTTTGCCGCGTGTCGGGCAACGACGGCCCGCGTGTCGGGTCAGGCCTTCAGCGGCATCGCCATGCCTGTGGCAGTTGGGTAACGTTCGGTGGCATGACCGCCGGAGCAATCGGGATGACTCGATGAGCGGGGGCCTGTTCGCGCTCCTTGACGACGTTGCAGCGTTGGCGCGCCTTGCCGCCGCGTCCGTCGACGACATCGGTGCCGCAGCGGGACGGGCGACCGCGAAGGCCGCCGGCGTCGTCATCGACGACACCGCCGTCACACCGCAATATGTCCACGGCATCGCCGCCGAACGCGAGCTGCCGATCATCAAGCGCATCGCGATCGGGTCGCTGCGCAACAAGGTCGTCTTCATCCTCCCGGCAGCACTACTGCTGAGCCAGTTCCTGCCGTGGGCGCTGACGCCGATCCTGATGCTGGGCGCGACATATCTGTGTTTTGAGGGCGCGGAGAAAGTCTGGGGGATGATTCGGGGCCACGACTCGCATGCGTCGCCCGTTGCCGGATCGGGCCCCGACGCCGAGAAATACATGGTGACCGGAGCGATCCGGACCGACTTCATCTTGTCGGCCGAGATCATGGTGATTGCCCTGAACGAGGTGGCCGACCAGTCGTTCGTGCCGAGGCTGATCATCCTGCTCGTCGTCGCCGTGGTGATCACCGTCGCGGTCTACGGCGTCGTCGCCGGCATCGTGAAAATGGACGACGTCGGGCTCGCCCTCACCCAGCGGTCATCGGCGTTCGCCCAGAAAATCGGCCGCGGCCTCGTCGCCGGGATGCCCAAGCTGATGTCGGCCCTCTCGGTCATCGGCACCGTGGCGATGCTGTGGGTCGGTGGTCATATCTTGCTCGTCGGGGTCGACGAACTCGGCTGGCACGCTCCCTACGAACTCGTTCACCACGCCGAGGAAGCGGTTAAACACCTCGCGGCTGTCGGCGGGGTGCTGGCCTGGCTGATCAACACCGCGATCTCGGCGGTCATCGGTCTGGTCGTGGGCGCCATTGTGGTTGCCGTCGTGCACGTGCTGCCGTTCGGCAAGAAAGTCAAGCACTGACCGTCAGTACGCGAAACGGTTGTCGAATCCGGCTTTTCGGATCGCCAGCTGATCCTGCCGCTCGGGGCCGGTGACGTACTTCGTCGTCGGAGGCAGCACAGCCGGCAGCTCGGCCAGCGACACCTTCTGCGCTGTGACGGTCGGCGTGACGGATGACGTCAGGTTCAGATCCTGGAATCGGATCGAGATCGTGCCCTTGTTGAATCCGCCCGTCGACACCCAGTTGTAGACCCGGGAGTCGGTCGGTGAGATGACGAAAGTGAAGCTGCCGTCCGGATTGGCAACGGCCTGAGCATTGTTGAGGCTCGTCTGCTCGTCCCAATAGTTGTCGGTGATGGTCCACAGGTTGGTCACCGGAACCGTGAAGTAGCGGGCGTTGCCCGGGGTGATGGTGACGACGAGCGCCTCGTCATCGGCCAGGTCGAAGTAGCCTGCGCTCTGCAACTGCGTTGCGAGGAACTCGGCGTTGCGGGTCGGGTTCCTCAACTCGTTGGGCTGCACGCGTTCACCGGTCTCGGCGTCGGTGGTGGCGACCTTGATGTATTTCGACTCCTGGCCCAGGCCGAGGGCCATCACGATGGCGGTGAACGCGCCCCGCAACAGCGGGGGCGGCTCCTTCATCGGCGGAATCAGCGACACCAACGCCGTGAGCAGCGGGCTCTTGGTGACCATCGGTCCGAGGCCCGGTATGGCGAACCCGCCGAGCTGGCTGAACAAGCTGTCGCGTGGGCCTGTCAATCGCTCGATCGACAAGCTCATCGGCGGTTGAGTACCCCAGTCCGACAGCGTGTTTCGCACCGCGATCAGAGTCGTGTCGGCGGTCAGCTGCAGATGGTTGCCCTGGCCGGGGACGGCCGGGTCGCCGCTGACGGTGATGGTGAACGAGCCATCGGGCTCGACGATCAACTGGCGGCCGCTCAGGTTGTCGGCGGTGACGCCCGAAAGCCCGGTCAACACACTGAAGTTCGTGTCCGCGGGCATCGCTCCGGTGAACTGACCCTTGATCACATACGTGGACGTCATGTTCACGCCCATGAACCGGTAGATGGTGTCGGGGTTGTCGTACAGGATGCGCGAGCCGGAAACGTCACGGCCGTACCACGAGTGCGGGGGAGCGACCTGCGTGACCACCGTCGGTTTCATCGGATTGAGCAGCTGCTGCTGGAATGCCGCGCCGAGGGCGTACTCGTCGATGGACCGACCGAGATGCCAGTAGTTCTTCCCGTCGATACCACCCATCTCGCTGTACTCGCGCTGCGCGGTGGTCAGCCAGCCCGCCGCCAGCACGAGCTTCATCAGTTGCACGGGCAGTGTCTTGACGGTCCGCGCCGCGATCCTCTCCGCTTCCAACTGCTGCTCAGTTCCCAACGGGCTACTCGCCGCGGCGACGGTGACGGATTCCGTTTCGGTCGGGGCCTCCGGGCCGGTCGAGGTCACCGCCGGCGTCGAGGGCGCCTCGGATACGACGTCGGGATCGTCGTTCTCGGGTGCGGCGGACTCGACCTTCGCGGTGCGCTTGGTCTTGTGGCCGGAGTTGTCGTCAGCCGCGGCGTCCTCGTCCTGAGTTTTTTCCTCAGTGTCATCGTCTGTGGCATCCGAGTGCTCGTCGTCGGTGTCCGGGGCCGTCGTATCTATCGAAGAATCCGCCGAGGGATCGGAAGGCTGGTCGCGCTTGCTCGTGCCAGCGCCGTCGGAGGTCGAGGACGACTCAGAACCAGGCGGACCGTCGTCGGCCATCGCGACGGCCGCCCCGTGTGCGATGGCGGCGCCGATACCGAGCGCTACCGCGAGCGCGCCGACACGTCCGACGAAGCGGCCGTGCTGTGAGAACGGATTCTGAGGCATCGTCGCCATGGACGTACGGTGCCACGTTCAGTCGTCGCTCGCGGATCGTTTGCCGAGGAACCCCAGAAGGTGCGGCTCGTCGCTGGTGAATCTTCCGACCTCTTCGCCGCCGTCGCAGGTCAGCAGCGCCACCGTGACGGTGGTTGCGGTGCGGCCGATCACCCGCCACACGGCCCCGGAATCCTCCCAGCGCCGCAACTCGGCGACACGGTCAACGTCCATGCGACAAGCTTGTCACCTAAGCTTCCGCGAATGCCCGGCCTTCTCGCCCTCGCCGTTGCAGCGTCGTTCGTCTGGCTGGGCATGGTGTTGGCGATCTCCTTCCTCGAGGCGCCACTGAAGTTCCGCGCTCCGGGTGTGACATTGCAGATCGGGCTCGGCATCGGGCGTTTGGTGTTCCGCGCGCTCAATGTCTGCGAGGTCGTCCTGGCCGCGGCGGCGTTGGTCGGGGCGTTCGGATCCGCCTCGTCGGCGGGCGCTCGGGCGGCGGTGGTCGTCGCGACGGTCATGCTGGTCGCGCAGATCGTGGCGGTGCGGCCCGCCCTGACGCGGCGGTCGGATCGCGTCCTGGCGGGTTCTGACGGTCCGCGCTCGCGCGCGCATTACGTCTACGTCGCGCTGGAGTTCGTCAAGGTGGTATCGCTCGCCGTCGCCGGCGTAACGCTGCTGCTGTGAGGTAAACCTAGCCTCACCTGACTCCGGTAGGCTCTGCGCTCACGATGACTGATGTGCTGCCGATCCTGCCCAGGGAGCTCACCGAGCTCAGCGACGAGATTCGCGCTGTGCCACCGCCGCCGATTCCGCAATTGTCCGAGCCCTACGAGATCCGAATCGTGGATCCCGACACCGACGCAGCGGTGATCTCGGAGTGGATGAACCGTCCGCACCTGGCCGAGGCGTGGGAGTACGACCGGCCCGTCGAGTGGTGGCACGGCTACCTGCGCGCGCAGTTGGCCGGGACCTACTCGCGGCCGCTGATGGGTACCTACAAACGGGAACCGCACGGCTACGTCGAGGTGTATCGGGCCGCGAAAGACTCGATCGCGCCGCGCTACGACGCCGACCCCTACGACCTCGGGCTGCATGCCGCCATCGCCGACCTCAACATCGTCAACCGCGGGTTCGGCCCGCTGTTGCTGCCGCGCCTGGCCGCCAGTCTGTTCACGATCGAACCGCAGTGCCGACGCATCATGTTCGATCCGGACCATCGCAACACGGGCGCACGCCGGCTGTGCGAATACGCCAAGTGCGACTTCCTCGGTGAGCACCAGATGTCGAACCGGCGGATGGCGCTGTACGCGATGAACCGGCCGGCCTGATCTACGTGCGCACTTATTCGGCGGGCCCGCCGATCATTTCGGCGTAGCCGTCGAAGTCGGGTTTCATCGAAGCGGCCACCAACTCCCACAGCACCTCGTCGGTGCCGCCGCCGACGCGCGCCAGCTTCATGTCGCGCCACCAGCGGCCCAGCGGTGTCTCGTCGACGAGGTAGCCCGATCCGCCGAAGATGTGCATGCACTCTGACAGCACCTCTTCGCCGAGCCGGGCCGCGGTCACCTTCACCGCTGCCGCCGAGCGGAGATCCAGCTTGCCTTGTGCAGCAATGCCATTCAGGCCGTGGCGGAGCAGGTCGACGCGGGCCTGCAGGTCCGCCATGCGCAGCCGCAGCGCCTGGTGCTCGAACAGCGTGGCGCCGAACTGTCGGCGTTGCACCATCCGGGCGTGCGTGATACCGAGGACGCGCTGGCACGACGAGGCCACCTGGCCGGCGATCGACATGCGTTCGTGGGCCAGCCCCCACGAGATGGCGGCCAGGCCGGCGCCGGGCCGTGCGACGAGATGGTCGGCGGGCACCCAGGTGTCGATGTGCACCGCAGCTGTGTCGAGGGGGCCCGCTCCGACCTTGCGCCACGGGGTCTGTACGTCGACCTGCTTCGTGGGCACTGCGATCACCAGGACGTTGCCGTGTCTGCTGGCCGGGTCGTGGTCCACGCCGCGAGCCACCACCATGATGTGGTCGGCGATCGGAGACAACGAGACGAACTTCTTGATCCCGCGGATCTCGAAACCGTCTCGCGCGGAACGGACTTCGGTCTCGACGATCTGCAGATCCGAACCGCCTGACTCTTCGGATGCGGCGATGCACAGCACCGCCTCACCGTCGATGGCCTGCTCGCAGATCGTCTTGAGGTGATCGGACTTACCGAACCGGCGCAGGATCGCGATGGCCGAGTCGTGCAGGCTGACGCCGACGCCGATGCCTGCGGAACCGAGATGGCCCAGCCGGAACGCCAATTCGTTGAGCTTGGCCACGTCGGGGTGCTGCGTGCCGGCCGGACCCCACTTGCTGCGGAAGACGCCGCTGGTGCCCAGATGCTCGATCATCTTGCGGGGGAAGCGTTCCGAGGCCTCGGCTTCGGCGGTCCACCCGATCACGGACTCGCCGAACGTCTCGTCCAGGAGCTCACGGTAGGCCTCGACGGTCATACCCGCGCACCCTCAAAGTTTCTCTTCACCTCGAGACGTTTCAGCTTGCCCGAGCTGGTGCGCGGCAACGAACCCGGCGCCATGAACACCACGTCGGCCGGCACCACGCCGCATTGCGACGCAACGCGCTGCACCACTTCACTTCTGGCGCCCGACTCGTCGGGTCCACGGAACTCCGCGGCGATGACGAGGCTTTGTCGCGCCGAATCGGCCTGTGTGCCGACCGCGACGACGGCGCCTTCGCGAACACCGCGTACCTGGGCGGCGACGCGTTCGATCTCGTTGGGGAAGATGTTGCGCCCGGCCACGGTGATCAGCTCTTTGACCCGACCGCACACGACGAGACCATCGTCGGTCAGGTAGCCCAGATCGCCGGTGCGGAACCACTCTCCGGCGGCCAGCTGCTCGCCGCCGAGGTAGCCCGACATCATCGAGGTGCCACGTATCTCCACCTCGCCGATCTCCCGCTCTGCGGACCCGTCCGCGGCGTCGGACGGCGCGATACGCACTTCCATGCCGGGGATCGGACTGCCGAGGACGGCGTGGCGCTGTACTGAATCCGTTGCCGCATCGAGGATTTCGTCGACGAGCAGACCGGTTCCCGGCCTCGGGGAGGTGACGGCGCAGGTCGATTCCGCCAGCCCGTAGGACGGGGCGGCCACGCCTGGATCGAGTCCGAATCGGGCGAGCTCGGTCAAGAACAGCTCGAACCCGTCGCAGTCGATCGGCTCGCCGCCGTTGAGCGCGAAACGCAGGTTGCCGAGGTCGACGTCGGGGATACGGCGCGCGTATCGGCCCAGCACGGTGTACGCGAAATTCGGTGCGGCCGTCAGGGTTGCCCGGCTCTCCGACAGCCAGCTGAGCCAACGGAAGGGTGATGCGGCAAAGGATGCCGTGGGTGCGAGCCACATCTCGCCGCCGGTGAGGAACCCGGTCAGCAGGAATGTAAGGCCCATGTCGTGATAGAGCGGCAGCCACGTCAGGCCGCGGTCTCTGGTCTTGTCGGTTCCGGTGTGTTCGAGCAGGGCCGTGACGTTGGCCATGACCGCCTCGGGGGACAGCATCGCGGTGCGGGGAGATCCGGTGGATCCGGCGGTGCCCTGCAACACCGCCGGGACGCCCGGCGGTGCCGGCAGCGCGGCCAGCGTCGTGGCGCGTTGCGCATGACCGACGGCGGTCACGTCATGAACGTCGACGCCGAAGTCGTTGCTGCGCAGGAGTTCCGGGTAGTCGCCGTGGGTGAAGATCTGGCGGACGCCGATCCCGGCGAAGCGTTGTGCGGTCGCGTCGGCCCACTGCCGGTTGTCGGCGCCGCGCACGGGTCCGGGCAGGATCGACAGCGAGCGGCCCGCCATCCAAACACCCTGGATCGCTGCGACGAACTCGGCGGTGGGATCACCGACGAGGCCGACGGCACCGTCGTGCCCGTCGAGGATGCGTTGGGCGATGTTCTCCGCACGCGTGTGCAGTTCCTGCCACGGATGCCGGATCCATTGTCCGCTGGCACGATCGAGCAGCACAAGGTCATCTGTCGACGAGGTCATCGCCTCCGACAGTGCGGTAGCGAGGACGCTCACTGGGCTGCGGGCACCTTCGCCAGGATTGCCGACTCGAGATCGCCGACGGTGTCGCAGGTGAGCAGATCTTCCTCGGTGAGCGCCACGCCGAGCTTGTCCTCGATGGCCACCATGCCGACGGCGAACGCGACCGAATCCAGGCCGACGTCGTCGATGAGGCGCGAGTCGCGCGTCACCCGGCTCATGTCGACGTTGAGGTCGTCGCGCAGGATCTCCTCGAGGGCGGCGCCGACGGTGTTCGGAGTGGTCATGGCGGCACAGGTTACTCGGTCAGCTAAAGATAGGCTACCCTCACACTTTGTTAGGGTGGCCCTCACCGTGCACCTCGAACATCCTCGCCAGCACCCCGATGGTGACCAGTCCCTCGTGCTCGGTCAGGTCGTCCACGATCGGATAGGACGCGGCGATGTTCTCCGCCGTGTCGAGCAGGACCGTCGTCACCGGTACGTGGCGGGCCAGCTGGAGGAACCGGTCACCGTGCGGGCGTTCGGCCCCGCGGAACCCCCAGATTCCACGCAGCACGGTGGCACCGCTGGCATGGGGGGACTCTTTGAGCCGCCGGATCAGCTGTCGGTGGATGGGGCGCCCGTCGTGCAGTGACGATTCGGACGTGCTGACCGCGAGTGCGTAGAACCCGCTGTCCTGCAGCGCCGGTGACGCCAGGCGTTGACCGCCGTTCCTGCACAGGAGGGTGGGCTCGATCGTGAACCATGCGTCGGGCAGCAACCCGCGGAGTTCGTCGACAGCGGCGTCGGCCTGAGCGCCGGTGCCGACACCGACGATCGACAGCGGGACGTCGTTGTTGCGGCTGAAGAACTTCGCGCGGTGCCGCAGGCCTGCGACTGTCCCGTCGACGCCGAGATAGACGTCGGCGCCGGCGAACCCGTGGCGGTGCAGGACCGCGCAGACGGTGACATAGGCGGGCTCGCCGCTGATCCTGTGGCGCCGGCCCAGGTGAAGTGTCATGCGGACGGTGTCGTGCGGGATACCGGAGGGTTCGCCTTCGCGCTCCACGGTGATGACACCGCGGCGGGTGAGTGCGGCGACGTCGTCGGCCAGTGCCGTGATCTTGTCCGAGGTGTCGATCGCCGAGATCGTCACGGGCGGGTCCTCGGACAGGCTCAGCGAGCGGTCGCTGCGAAGGATGTTGGTGGGTCCGAAGCTGGCGATGCCCCGCAGCATGATGCTGGTCGCGATCGCGCGCTTCTCGAAGAGGTCGAGCATCGCGTCGGCGAGAAATCGGTCCCCGCTGCGCTCACGTTCGGCGAAGTACACCTTCAGCGTCAGGATGTCGCTCATACCCATGCCCCCAGCGTCTGGCCGGCGAAGGCCGCCGGAAGCCCCAGCGCGAGGCTCACCGCGATGTTGGCCACCGCGAGCCAGATCTGGCGTTCCTCGGCGAGTCGGTGGGTTTCGAGCATCCACGTGGAGAACGTCGTGTAGGACCCGACGAAGCCGGTCCCCGCCATCAGTGCCAGATGTGGGGGCAGCGCGAGGCCGGCGAGGAACCCGAGGAGCAGGGCACCGCTGACATTGACGACGAGCGTCCCGACGGGGAACGCCGTCCCCGCGCGTTTCGAGACGGCCTTGTCGACGGTCAGCCGGGTGACCGCACCGAGACCGCCGAGCAGCGCCACCCCCATCCAGACGAGCACGTCGGTCATCGCCAGACCCTCGCGCGGCGCACGAGCATCGTGCCGAAATAGGCCGCGAGCAGGCCCAGCGCGATGCTGGCCGCGAGATAGCCGGCCGCCAGACCGTAATGGCCGTGTTCGACCATCTTGATGGTCTCGACCTGCATCGTGGAGAAGGTCGTGAGGCCGCCGCAGAGACCGGTGCCGAGGAAGGGCCGCCGATAACTCGACACCGGCAGGCGTTCCAGGAGTCGGGTGACGAACACGGCGAGCAGGAACGCGCCGACGATGTTGACCGTGAACGTCGGCCATGGCCAGCGGCCCGGATCCGGCGCGGCGAGTTCCTCGAAGCCTGCGCGCGCCAGCGTGCCCACCGCGCCACCGGCGAACACTGCAGCCAGTTCTCGCCGGTCGAGCGCCATTGGCAAAGTATGCCCATCCCTGCCCGTGCCGTGCGGGAGGCGGTAGGAGCAGAATCAACGGCATGGCGAATCCGCGTGCCGGCCAAGTGGCGCAGCCCGAAGACCTCATCGACGTGGCCCAGGTCGTCACGGCGTACTACACCGTCAGTCCCGACCCCGACAACGTCGACCAACAGGTCGTGTTCGGCACCTCGGGGCACCGGGGATCGAGCCTCGACGCGGCGTTCAACGAAGCGCACATCGTCGCGACGACGCAGGCCATCGTCGAGTACCGCGCCGCGCAGGGCACCACCGGCCCGCTGTTCATCGGCCGCGACACGCACGCGCTGTCCGAGCCGGCGTGGGCGTCGGCGTTGGAGGTGCTGGCCGCCAACGACGTTGTCGTGATGATCGATTCGGCGGACCGCTACACCCCGACGCCTGCGGTCAGCCACGCTATCCTGGCGTTCAATCGCGGGCGCGAGGGTGATCTCGCAGACGGAATAGTCGTGACCCCGTCGCACAACCCGCCCCGCGACGGTGGCTTCAAGTACAACCCGCCAAACGGCGGTCCCGCCGACACCGACGCCACCGGCGTCATCGCCAAGCGCGCCAACGAGATTCTGCGCGGCGGCCTCAAGGACGTGAAGCGCATCCCGCTGGTTCGCGCTCTGGGTACTGCGCAGCGCCATGACTACCTCGACGCCTACGTCGCCGACCTGCCCAACGTGGTCGACCTGCACGCGATCAGCGCCGAGGAGATCCGCATCGGCGCCGACCCACTGGGTGGCGCGAGCGTCGACTACTGGGGTGCCATCGCCGAGCGTCACAACCTGAAGCTGACCGTGGTGAACCCGCTCGTCGACGCCACGTGGCGCTTCATGACCCTCGACACCGACGGCAAGATCCGGATGGACTGCAGCTCACCGAACGCGATGGCCTCGCTCATTGCCAATCGGGACTCCTACCAGATCGCCACAGGCAACGACGCCGACTCCGACCGGCACGGCATCGTCACGCCCGACGGCGGCCTGATGAACCCGAACCACTACCTCGCGGTGGCGATCGACTACCTGTTCGCGCACCGGCCGGAATGGGCGCCGGACACGTCGGTGGGCAAGACCGCGGTGAGTTCGTCGATCATCGATCGCGTGGTGGCCGGTCTGGGTCGCACGCTGGTCGAGGTGCCGGTGGGATTCAAGTGGTTCGTCGACGGGCTGATCTCCGGGACGATCGGTTTCGGCGGCGAGGAGAGCGCGGGCGCGTCGCTCCTGCGCCGCGACGGCTCGGTGTGGACGACCGACAAGGACGGCATCATCATGGCGCTGCTCGCGTCGGAGATCCTCGCGGTGACAGGGTCAACGCCGTCGCAGCGGTACGCGGAGCTCGCCGAAAAGTACGGCGCCCCAACGTATGCCCGCATCGACGCACCTGCCAACCGCGAGCAGAAGGCGCGGCTGGCCAAACTGTCGGCCGATCAGGTGACCGCGACCGAGCTGGCGGGTGAGCCGATCACGGCGAAACTGACGACCGCACCGGGCAACGGTGCCTCGCTGGGCGGGCTGAAGGTGACGACGGAGAACGCGTGGTTCGCCGCACGCCCGTCGGGCACTGAGGACGTGTACAAGATCTACGCGGAATCGTTTCGCGGCCCAGATCATCTCACCGAAGTTCAGGACGCTGCGCGCGCCGTGGTCAACTCAGTCATCGCGTGACGCGGACGGAGGGCGAGTGTCAGCCTCAGGCCAAACGCCGGTTGCCGCGAGAAGTCTGGGTTCTGGTCGCCGCCAATGTCGTAGTCGCATTGGGCTACGGGGTGGTGGCCCCGGTGCTGCCGCAGTACGCGCGGCACTTCGGGGTCAGCATCAGCGCAGCGACGTTCATCATCACTGCCTTCGCCGTCATGCGGTTGGTGGGTGCACCGCCTGCCGGGTTCCTGGTGCAGAAGCTGGGGGAGCGGCGGGTCTACATCAGCGGCCTGATCATCGTGGCGGTGTCGACCGCGGCGTGTGCATTCGCTGAAACCTATTGGCAGCTGCTGCTTTTCCGCACGGCCGGCGGTGTCGGGTCGGCGATGTTCACGGTGTCGTCGCTGGGGCTGATGATCCGGATCTCGCCGACCGACGCGCGTGGCCGGGTGGCCGGACTGTTCTCGTCGGGGTTCATGTTCGGGTCGGTGGGCGGGCCGATCCTCGGCAGCCTGACAGCCGGGTTCGGGCTCTCGGCGCCGTTCCTGATCTACGGTGCGGCGCTGTTGGTCGCGGCGACGGTCGTGTTCGTCAGCCTGCGCAACTCGGCCGTGATCGGGCAGTCGGACGAGGACACCGGTCCGCCTGTGCCGTTCCGGGAGGTGTTCCGGCACCGGGCGTACAAGGCGGCGCTGTTCTCCAATTTCGCGACGGGGTGGGCGTCGTTTGGTCTGCGCATCGCGTTGGTGCCGCTGTTCATCGTGGAGGTGCTGGGCCGCGGACCGGGTGCGGCGGGTCTGGCGCTGACGGCGTTCGCGGTGGGCAACATCTCGGTGGTCATCCCGAGTGGGTATCTGTCGGACCGATTCGGGCGACGCAAGCTGATGATCTTCGGGCTGTCGTTGGCGGCGGTGTCGACGGCGCTGGTCGGCTACACGACGTCGATGCCGGTGTTCCTGGTGGCGGCCTACGTCGCGGGGGCGGCGACGGGCATCTTCGTCTCACCGCAGCAGGCCGCGGTGGCCGACGTGGTGGGCAGCAAGTCGCGGGGCGGAACGGCGGTGGCGACGTTCCAGATGATGGCCGACTTCGGCTCGATCGGCGGATCGCTGCTGGTCGGCTTGATCGCGCAGTACACGTCGTTCGGGTTGGCGTTCCTGGTCAGCGGCATCATCCTGGGCCTCGCTGCGGTGTGGTGGATCTTCGCTCCGGAAACGCGCCCGGAGCCGTCGACGGAGCACACACCGTCGCGTCCGCTGGGACCGGAGGCCGGCGGAGAAGTGCCGTGACCAGCGATTTTGAAGGCATACTCCTCGTGGTGTAACTTCGATGAGCACAACAAGGGGCTATGGCGCAGTTGGTAGCGCACCACACTGGCAGTGTGGGGGTCAGGGGTTCGAATCCCCTTAGCTCCACCCATTTGAACAGGCAGCTCAGACGCAGCATCTAACGAAAGACATCATGTCCGAGGACCAGATCGCCGACGTTCCGCCGAATGCCCTTTCCATTGATCCGAACAGCCCTCTGTATGACGCTGAGGTGCTTAGCCGCGACGTCGGTATTCGCTTCAATGGGTCCGAGAAAACCAATGTCCTCGAGTACAACGTGGCCGAGGGCTGGGTGCGTGTTGCCGTGCCGACCGCCAAGGACCGTCGCGGAAATCCGATGATGGTCAAGCTCAACGGGACAGTCGAACCCTATTTCCGCGGCGCCGAATAGCGCTAGGCCACCATCCGGTTGGCAATGTGATTCTGGCGCAGGGCAATCCGCGTTCGGAAGTCGTCATCGCTGATGGTGTTGTGGTCGAAGAAGGGCAGTCGGGACGGTATCGCGTCGAAGTCCACGACCTCGGCCGTCGGGCCGTCGGCGTCTGTGAGCTGACGTGATGTCCGTTGCCAGCGGAACTGCAGGTAACCCCGTCGACGGCCCAGGGTTTCGACCCAGTTCGTGACACCCGGGCTCTCATGTGCGACAACGATCCGGATCATTCCGTCGGGGTCCACGTGTGCTTGCGTGCCGTTGAGGGACGTCTGATGGTTGATGTAGTCCAGCGAGATGTACCACATGCTCCCGAGTTGGAAGCCGAGGTAGGGGGCGGCGCCGGCCGGCAGAGTGATCACCATGGCCTGGTCCGGACCGAGGTCGAAGTGCCCGACCGAGGAGTACTGGGTAACCAGTCCGCCCGGGGTGATGCGGGGCGCGGTCAACGTGTTGACGGGGACATTGAGGTAGAACCACTGCGGGAACGACAGCCACGTCTTGATGCGTCGCGTCAGGTGCTTGCCGGCAGCCGCATAGCGGGCCGCGACCAGCTCGGGCGTGAGTGTGCCAGGCCGGGTGTCGGCGCCGTCCGTGCGCGCGATCGCGATGGTGCCTCGCTGGGCTGACCAGTCGTTGTAGACCTCGCGGACGACCAATTGGGCGTCACAGTCGGGGGTGAAGTGCCATTGGAAACGGCCGTCGGCGGTGAGGTCGAGTTCGCGATCGTCGAAGGCGAACTGGCTGTCGGGCACGTTGTCGTCGGTGTAGTCGCCGGCGAGCAGTTGGAAGCTGAGGTCGGTTGTGGTGCCGCGGCGCCCCGTGAGGACGTACTCGTGGCCGCGCTGGAGCCACGTGCCGAAATACAGCGTGTCCGGATTGTCGAGCGCCATCTTCGTGAAAGGCCCTGTGCCCGTGTGCAGGAACGGGTGATCGCGGTCGTGGTCGAAGGCGAGGCGGGTGCAGGCCGCGATACAGCCGGCCAAGTACTGCAGGCCTTCGAGGAGATCGGCCTCGCTTTCGACGTGTGTTGCATTTCGCACCAGTTGCTCTGCCGTGGCGATGTGGTCCAGGAATTCCTGCGTGTGCATCGACGCCCCAATTCATGTTCCAATAATGGAATGCAATGATCCATATTTCGAATGAAATATGGCACCGACTGTCGGGTGTGTCAATCAGCGCCGGCGGGCCAGTGCCGTTCCGGCTGCTCCGCGAGCGCGCGCGACCGGGTACATGGCCAGCAGCGTGAGCACCGCCGCGATCTGAGCGGCGGCACTCGTCGGGTGATAGCCGATCGCCAGCGGTAGCAGTGTTCCGGCGACGCATAATGCGACGAAGCATGCAAGGCTGCGCGAACCCACCAGCACCACGGGCGCGACGAGCCTCGGTACATACGCGATCGCGAATCGCATCATCTGGTAGAGCACCACGAAGGCAGCCAACGCCAACAGAATTCGGCCCGGCCCGCAGTTGGCCTTGTCGAAAAGCCATGCGCCCGTCCCGAAGTGGTGCAGCGCAACGCCGGCCGCGGCGACCAGCAACCCACCGCCGGACGCGATCGCCAGGGCCGCCCGCCCGCGAAGCGGATCGCGTAGCCGGGACCAGTACCAGCCCGCAACGAAAGCGACACCGAACAATGCCTGCCACGCCGCAGTGTTGAAATACGCCCAGCCGTCCGGCCGGTTGGGAAACCGGCCCCAATCCAGGGTCACCGCCGCGGTGTAGAGCACAGCCGACGAGACCCCCACCAGGGGCCACCATCGGCGGCTCAATGCCCAGACCCACACGGCCGCAAGTGCCAGCAGCGCGACGTACATCGACAGGATGTCGACGCGGTCGGGGTTGATCTGCATCGTGGCGAGCCACCACGCCATCTGCGCCGGGGAGGCCTCGCCGATATCGGCGAGCCCGGGATCGGTGTGAGGCGTCATGGGCGATACGACAACTGCCAGTGTCGTGACGCCAACGTGAGCGACGTACAACAGCGCCATGCGGCGCATCAGGAGAATTTGAGAGCGCACCACGCCGGCCGAATCAACGCGCCGCCGGCTGACCATGCCGAGGACCAGTCCGGCCAGCAGAACGAACCCGGACGCACCGTCGATCCATGGCACCGGATGAACGATCCGCCACACCGTCGAGCCGAAACAGATGTGGCCGATGACCATGCTGAAAATGCAGAGCCCGCGAACGCCGTCGATCGCTGGGTCTCGCGTCACCAACGAATTCTTGCAAGAGTGGGGCCGCGGGCGCTTCGAAGTCGTGCTGAGCAGATGCACAGCATTTCGCTGACGTAGTCGTCATCGTGCGTGTAGCTTGCGCTTCATGCCCTTGGAGCTGGCTTCGTTCTTCAGGACGACTCTGCCGCTCGATCTCGGCAGGCTGGATGCTCTCGACGACGGCCGTTACCACTCTCTGTGGCTGCCCGATCACCTCGTGAGCTTCTGGCCTGACTCGATCTGGACGCCCGAGTTCACCGACCTCGCGCACGCGTCGCCGTCTCCGCACCGCTACCTCGACACCGTCGCACTCGCCGGTGCCGTCGCTGCGCGCACGGAACGCACTCGGCTCGCGACGAGCGTGCTCGACACCGTCCGCCGCCACCCCGTCATGTTGGCCCAGTCGGCTCTGACCCTGAGCCACCTGTCGGGTGGCCGGTTCATCCTGGGACTCGGTGCCGGTGAGCGCGAGAACCTGGCGCCCTACGGATTCGACCACCGGCGTACCGTCGGCCGATTCGCCGAGGCGCTCCGGCTGATCCGCCTCCTCTGGAACGCCGATGGACCGGTCGACTTCACCGGTGAGCACTTCACGCTGGAACACGCACGGCTCGACACCGACGTTCACCACACGGGTCCGCCGCCCGTCTGGATCGGGGCCAACGGACCCCGCATGCTGCAGCTGGTCGGAGAGTTCGGCGACGGCTGGTGGCCGACGGGCAGTGCCGGTCCGCAGACGTACGCCGCCCAGCTGGCGCGCATCAGGGAGGCGGCCGAACGGGCGGGCCGCGACCCGCTGGCGATCACGCCGGCGAAGATGGTCGTCTGCCTCATCGGCGAACCCGACGAACTGAGCGCGATCATGCGAAAGCCGTTGGTGAAGTCGCTCGTGCTGCAACTGACCGGCGACGCACTGGCAGCCGCCGGCCACCCCCATCCGATGGGGGAGACCTGGCGAGGCATCCAGGACATCGATCCGCGCGTGCTGACCCGCGACAGACTGCTCCAGCTTTTCGAAGACGTCGACCCGGCCGCAATCCTGTCTGTCGTTCCGCATGGCACACCGAAGCAGGTCGCCGAGCAGATCGCCGAGTTCGGCGAGGCCGGTGCCCGCGTCGTCTCGGTGCTCGATTACAGCGGAATGGCCGGACAGGACTATGCCGCCGAGTCGGCCCGCAAAGTACGCGAGGTCGAGGACGCTCTGTTGCAGCTCACGGAAAGTACGACATGACACTCTTGCAGACCGACGTCCTCATCGCCGACGCGCGAGAATCGGAGGGGCTCAGCGATTTCGGGGATGACACCCTGCCTGAGCGTGTGGCATTGGTCGTCGACAGCGTCAACAGCGCCGAACTGGATGAACCAGGCTTGCAGGCAGCCGCACTCACGATCAACGGCCTGCTGACGAGCCGCCTGCGCTTCGTCGCCGACCACGCGCGGCTGCCGCTCGCGGACGAAAAGATCACATCCCCGCTGTTCGCGACCGGCGAGCCGCGGTCGGGCACGACGCTGCTGCACGCCCTGCTCGCCGAGGACGAGGGTTCGCGCGCACTGAGGTTCTGGGAAGTCATGTACCCGTCGCCGCCGCCCGGTCCGGCCGCGATCGACGACCCGCGCCGGGCCCGGGCCGACGCCGACTGGCGCGACATCCTCGACCGCATCCCGCCGTGGGTCATCAGTCACCCGTACAACGACCTGCTCGGCGACGGTCTGCCCGAGTGTGAACGCACGTGGGCCTTCGACTTCCGCGCGACGAACCCGAGCGCCTGGTGGCGAGTTCCCATGACCATCAAGAACTTCCCGCAAGACCATCACGCGCAGTACGCACTGCACCTGATGATGCTGCAGCACATCCAACACGCCCGACCCCCGAAGCGCTGGATTCTCAAAGGATTTCACGGCCGACGTCTGCGCGCGCTCTTCGACACCTATCCCGACGCCCGCATCGTCTGGGTGCACCGTGATCCCGTGCAGGTGCTGGCCTCGCAGATCGTTGCTTTCGGGCAGATCAACGAGAGCCTTGCCGGGGGATTGGACTGGACTCAGTACGCCCGGGCGACGATCGAGGGCTCGCGGGCCAACTTCCATGCCTACCTGACCGATCCGCTCGTCGACGATCCGCGCATCCACCACGTCCGCTACCGCGACTTCGTCGCGGACCCGGTCGCCACCATCGGCGGCTTCTACGACTTCGCCGGTCTGCAGTTGTCCGCCGAAGCCGAAAAGGGCATGCGCGACTACCTCGTCACCAACCGCAGCGATCGCTACGGCAAGTTCACCTACTCCACCGATGTGCTGCCGGTCCCGGTGGAGCAGCTGCACAACGAATTCGCCGACTATCGCCAGCGATTCGGCATCGACATCGAGACGAGGCGCTGATGGCGTTCGGGGACAGCGACGACGACGAGCCGCTGCGCGCGGCGTGGCATCGGTTCTGTGACCGGCTCAAGGCGGCTGGGGACCTCGCCTTCAAGGACACCTCGCCGGGAAACGCCCTGCAGCGGGCCGACGCGTTCCGCTATCTGACGCAGAATCTGGGGCAGGCCTATGATCTGGCGCTCGAGACCAAGGACACCCGCTATCCGGTGATTCATCCGTTCTGCGGGCCGAGCCGAAAGCTCGGCGGTGACAACGCCGACTTCGTCTATCTGCAGGCATGGATCGACGGCGGCTCGACCTACCGGATTGCGGGCGACCGGGGCACGGCGCGGTTCATCAACTTCACCGTGCAGGGTCCGCGCCCCGACAAGGACGTGTATTACGGTGCCGACCACCCGAACCTGCACGAGCCCTTCGGTGACACTCCCGAAGCGAACATCACCGGCGACGATCTGGTCACCGAGTCCGACGGCAGCTTCGTGCTGTACGTCGGAGGTGAACGACGAGAACTGAATTGGCTTCCCACCACTCCTGGTTCGCGAAAGCTCTTCATGCGTCAGGGATTCGACTCGTGGACCGAGCGCTCGGCGCAGTTCAGCATCGAGCGCATCGACATGGACGAGCCTCGTCCCGTTCCGGAACCGCAGGATCTCATCGCGTCGATGCAGTGGGCCGGCGATTTTCTCACCGGGGTCATGACGGACTGGCCGGATCGCGAACTGCAGATCGGCTCGCTCTTCGGCGAACCCGAACCCAACGTGTTTCCGGGTGCGCGTTTTGCGGGCACCGCCGAGCAACGTGACGCGCGCCGCGGCCGGCTCATTGTCACCATGCCGTGGCGTCTGGAGCCGGACGAAGCGTTGATTTTCGAGTTCGCCGACGACAACGAGTTCTGGATGCTGACGAACATGGGCGCATTCTGGAACAGCATGGACTATCTGTATCGGCCCGTGAGCTATACGCCGGCCAGGTCGGCGATCGACTCCGACGGGTGCGTGCGAATGGTGATGGCGCACAACGACCCCGGTGTACACAACTGGATCGACACGCAGCGCTTCAGCGAGGGCTACCTGACGATGCGCGTCATCGGGAGCAGGCAGTTGCCCGAGGTCAGCACCAGGGTCGTCAGTCTCGCCGAACTGGATGCCGTCCTACCTGCCGACACCCGGCGCGTCACGCAGGAGGAGCGGGCCGCCCAACTGCATGCACGCTTCGACGCCATCCGCAGCAGGTACCGGATCTGACATGGACCCGACACTCAACACGCTCGCCGCAGCGGCCTTCGACAACGTCTACCACGTCGGCCACGTCGTCCCGGATCTGTCAGCTGCCATGCAGACACTCGGCAGGTCCCTGCAGATCACGTGGGCCCCACCGTTCGAGATGCGCAGCGGATTTACCCGCGCGGACGGGTCGGCCGACGACCAGCCGGTGCGCATCGCATTCTCGATGTCCGGCCCGTCGTACCTGGAACTGATCGAAGTCGTCGCTGCAGCCGATTCCATCTTCGCCGAACCGAAGCTCGGTGGCATCCATCACGTCGGCTTCTACGCACAGCGCTGGCGCGACGAAACCGCCCGATTGCAGAGCAAAGGTTGGGAATTGGAGCGCATCGGTGCCGGCGTCGCGTTCCTGCGCGATCCGGCGAGTGGGCTTCGCGTCGAGGTCGTGAGCTTCAAAGGCCGCGACTTCATGACGCGGGTGCTCAGCGGCGAGATGGGGGCGGCGTACCCGTTGACCGAGCGCCCGTGACCACCGTTGCGCACACCTCGTACGGAGCGCTGCGCGGCGATGCGAGCCAGGGCATCGTCGCGTTCCGCGGTGTGCCGTACGCCGCACCGCCGACGGGACCGAACCGTTGGCGGCCGCCCCAGCCTCCGCCCTCGTGGGTCGGTGTGCGGGACTCGATCGAGTTCGGTGCCATTGCACCCCAGGACATCTCGCCGGAGCGGCTCGCCAAGCGTGGCCTGTCGATGAGCGAGGACTGCCTCACGCTCAACATCTGGACGCCCGCGGTCGATGACCACGACCGACCCGTGCTGGTCTTCCTGCACGGTGGCGGGCAGACGCAGGGGCACGGATCCGCGCCGCTGCTCGATGGTGCGCGTCTCGCGCGCCGGGGCGACATCGTCGTCGTGACAATGAATTTCCGGCTCGGTGCGCTGGGTGCGCTCTACGTACCGGGGCAGCTCGGGGCAGACTCCACCAATTTGACGTTGCGGGACCAGCGCCACGCGCTGCAGTGGGTGCGCGAGCAGATCGCCGCGTTCGGCGGCGACCCCGGCGCCATCACGGTGGCGGGACAGTCCTCCGGTGCGATCGCGATCTCGGCCCTGCTCGCCGGCGGGTGCGATCTCTTCGACCGTGCGATCCTGCAGAGCGGCGGCTTGGAACGCGTCCGGTCCACGGCGGCGTCCTCAGCGGTTGCCCGGCAACTCGGCACCCTCACTGGCGAGGCAAGCGTCGAGGAAGTCCTTGCTGCGCAACGCCGCATCGACAGCGGGTTCGTGCCGCCGCAGGGCCCTTTCCATCCCTGCATCGACGGTGACGTGATCGCCGAGCATCCGTTGCTGGCCCAGCACACTTCGACGATCCCCATCCTCGCAGGGACGACGCGCGACGAGTGGCGGATCTTCGACGCGGCTCTCGACGACGAGGTCTTCACCGAGCAGTACGTGCGGGACAGGGCGCACGCGCTTGCCGGGGATCGTCATGACGCCGACTCGGTCGTGGCGATGTACCGTGCAGGCCAACAGACGCTTCGCGATGTCGCCAGCGCAATGGTCACCGACTACCACTTCACCGCACCGACCGAGCAATTCGTGCGGGCGCACGCCGGGCGCGGCAATGCCGTGTTCCGTTACGAACTGCAATGGCCCTCTCCGCGGCCAGGTTTCGGCGCGTGCCACGATTCGTGCCTGCCTCTGCTCTTCGGAAACCTTGACGCGGCGCGGGCACTGGCCGGTGACGACGAGGCTGCGCGCGACATGTCGGATGCGGTTCAAGACCTCTGGGTGGAGTTCATCCGCGGGGGAGCGCCGTGGGAACGCTACGACGGTGCCGGCGGCGCGACGATGCTGCTCGGGTCCG
This sequence comes from Mycobacterium sp. 236(2023), assembly GCF_029623955.1. GTDB lineage: Bacteria > Actinomycetota > Actinomycetes > Mycobacteriales > Mycobacteriaceae > Mycobacterium. Next base: position 1,189,277 of record NZ_JARSBP010000002.1, read on the forward strand.
AGACAGGAATCGCCCGCGAACATCGTGTTGCGCAGCTCGCCATCTGGGAGGGCCGCTATCCCGCCTACGGATAGGCGACGTCCGGTCCGGCTGCGCTGTGTGAAGGTGTGCGGCGGTCACGCCACTTGGTTGTCGGGTGGTGCGGGGCCGCCGGGTTCGCCGGGGTCGTCGCTCTGTATCTGGCCTGCTTCCTCGTCGGCTGCCTTACCGCCATCGGTGGGCTCGGCAGGGTCGTCAATGGTGTTGTCGGCTGGGGGTTCTGGATCTTCGGGGCGCAGGAGGCGTTCGGGAACGTGGTAGTTGTTGACCCTGGCTTGCCCGGTGTCCAAGGGTTCGGGGGGAATCCATTCGACCTCATGCTGGTCGTTCATGGTGGTGGTCCAGCCGCCGTCGGTGACGCTGCGGTTGTCGGACCCGCAGGCCAGGCCGAGTTCGTCGACGTTGGTGTTGCCGCCTTTGATCCAATCGGTGACGACGTGATGGGCTTGTGAGCCGTAGGCGCCGATGGTGCAGCCGGGTTTGGTGCAGCCGCCGTCGCGGGCGATCAGCATGATCCGCTGCGCCGGTGACGCGACCCGTCGTGCCCGGAACAAGTCCAGGGCGGAGCCGGTGGCTTTGTCGAACACGGCGAGCTGACAGTTCGAGTGGCCGGCCATGCGCACTACTTCGGCGATCGGCAGCTTCGTGCCACCCCCGGTGACCCCGACCCCGGCGCGGGATTCCAGATCCTGCAGCGTGGTTCGGATGATGACGGTGACCGGCAGCCCGTTGAGTTGGCCGAGCCCGCCACTCATCAACGCGATCCGCAGGACCGCGGTCAAGGCGTCGTGCTGGCGCTGGAACAGGGTGCGGTGATCGTTGTCGATCTGCTCTTGTGTCGGTGTGCCCGAGGTACACGGTTCGGGATCGTCGGGGTTACACATCCCGGGGGCGGCGTACTTGGCGAACAGCACTTCTACCATTGCTCGCAGTTCCGGGGTCAACGTCGCGGTCAGATCCGTCGTGCCGTCAGGCTTCTGCGTGCCCATCGTGACGCCTCGCCGACGGCCACGCTCGGTGTCGTCGGGTGCAGGGCCGTCCTGATCGAGCAGGAACAGCATCAACTCCGCGGACTCTTTGACCTCTTTGGGTCCGTTGCCGACCGCAGCCCGCACGAGTGTGACTTCGAACTGCTCCCGGGTGACCGTGTCGACGAAACCCGGCAACTTGGCCACCGCTTTGCGGATCACGGTGACGTGTTCAGCGTTGATCAACCCTTGGGCCGCGGCCACCGCCGTCGCATGCAGCACCGGCGGCAGGGCGGGCCCGGTGATCGGTTGGCGCGGCGCCAACACCGACGCCTCAGATAGGCGGCGATGGGCCTCGGAAGTGGAGATGCGCCATCGCACCGACAGCACCTCTTTCCACGACTTGGCGCCCATCTGCTGCGGGGTCGACTCCACCTGCAGCCGCGCCAGCAGTCGGTGACTCACCGACGGCAACTGACAGCCGAGAACCTCGAGTTCATCGAGGGCAGAGACCAGTTCGTGCCGAGTCAACAGATCGACTTCGCAAGCCGCCACGTCGGCGTATGCAGAGCGCAGCGCGGCAACCTTGGCCTGCAGCTCCCCGGTCGACATTCTTCGAACATACATTCGACCACCGACAAATCGGGTCAGCGTAATTCCGCGCGCATCGCAGGCTGGTGGTCAGCGTGCGTGCCGCCAGATCCCCTCACCAGCGACTTGTCCGACATGACCACCCCAGGGCATCGGCCTTGTTAGCCTGACCCTTCAGGCCGCGGGGAGGTGGCTCAGTCAACGCTGCTCGGCGATGAGCGTTCGGAGGGACCTTGTGACGACCCAGCCGTTCCCGTGATCGCTGAGGCCGAGTACCGGCGGTTCCTGGACCGAAGTCTGGTTCCGGTGGTCATCCACGATGGGCGGTCCGTGCAGTATGCGAACCCGGCGGCGACACGAGCCCTCGGGACGGAGTTCGTCGGCCGCCCGATCGACGACGTCGTAGCGGGGACGTCGGGAGCCATCGTGCGCGAAAGTCTGGCAACTCTGCAGGCGGATGAGGACGTGTTGCCGACTTGTGAACTGTCACTTCGGTGCGGCGACGGCAGCGTCCTCACGGTCCGTGCGCAGACGACCCTGCGCATCCGCGACGAAGTGCGCACCTACGAGCTCACCTTCACCGAGATCGTGAACGCCACCGACATCGCCGAACAGCGGATGCGCGCTGTCCTTGATCTTCTCCACGTCGGCGTGGTCATCATGGGCCACCACGGCCGGTTCGAGTTCACCAACAAGGCCGCACGCGAAATCCTGCACAGCGGAGCCGACGCCCTCGTCGGCATGCACCACAGCAGTCGCGGTGTGGATCTGCTGATGTACGACGCCCATGGTGAGCCGATCACCGCGAAATCGCACCCGCTCAGACGGATTGTGGCGACCGGGCAGGACGTCGGCGGCCAGGTGGTCGGCGTCGACCGGCTCGACGACTCGCGCGTATGGGTCACCGGGCACGGCTGCCTGATGGATCCGGACAACCCGCAGACATCGCGAGTGTTGTTGTCCTTCACCGACATCACGGAGCATCACGCTGCCCGCAAGCAACTGCTGCATGATGCGACCCACGACTGGCTGACCGGCCTGCCGAATCGGGGACACGCGCTCGACAAGGCCGCGGCGATGCTTGCCGACACGGGAGCGGGCCGGCTCTCCGCGGTGTTGTTCATCGACCTCGACCGGCTGAAGGTCATCAACGACAGTTACGGGCACCCCATCGGTGACGATGTATTGCGCAACGTCGCGCACCGGATGCGCTCCGTCGCACGACCTCAGGATCTCGTCGCGCGGATGGGCGGCGACGAGTTCGTCTTCCTGCTTCTCGGCCCGATCGCGGATACCGAGTTGGAGGCGATGGCCTCCCGACTGCACGATGCGCTCGGTGAGGACATCGTGCTGGGCCCGCTGACGCTGCTGATCGGCGCGAGCATCGGGATCACGACGGTCACAGCCGACGATTCACGCAACATCGCCGAGGTGTTCCGGGACGCCGATGCTGCGATGTATCAGGCCAAGGCCCGGGGCAGGGCGAAGACCGCACGCTTCGAAGAAGGCCCGGCGGGCTAACGACGCGCGCGTCGGGCCAGCCGTGCGGGATCGTGGATGATGGTCGTCTTGCCCATTTGCTCGATCCAGCCGCGCTGGGAGAACTCGGACAGGGCCTTGTTGATCGTCTCGCGAGACGAGCCCGCGAGCTGCGCGAGCTCCTCCTGCGTGAGCCCGTGATCGACGCGCAGCGATGTGCCCTGCTGGGTGCCGAATCTGCGCGCGAGATCGAGGAGCTGCTTGGCGACGCGACCGGGAACATCGGTGAAGATCAGATCGCTGAGCGTGTCGTTGGTGCGGCGCAGCCTGCGCGCCAGCACCCGCAGGAGCTGTTCGGCGATCTCCGGACGCCGGGCGATCCAATAGCGCAGCGCATCACGGTCCATCGTGACGGCCTGCAGCGGCGACAGCGTGGTCACCGTCGACGTGCGTGGCCCGGGATCGAAAATCGCGAGCTCACCGAACATATCCCCCGGGCCCATCAGCGTCAGCAGGCTCTCGCGGCCGTCGGGCGCAGTGCAGCCGACCTTCACCGTGCCCGCAGTGATGATGTAGAGCCGGTCGCCCAGCTCGCCCTCGGTGAACACCTTGTGGCCGCGGCGAAAGGAAACCTCCTGCAATTGGCTGCTCAGTGCCGCCACAGCCTCGGGGTCCACGCCCTGAAAGATGGCCGCCCGCGCCAATACGTCGTTCACACTGCCCTCTCCGGCTCACGCGCTTGATCCGGAGCCGCCTCCACAGGCTGTGCGTATTACACGGTCAAGAGCATCCGTAAATTAGCAGCTACTCGTCGATGGCGCGAGCCCGCCGGACGTCGCTGGGACGCACCCTGGCCTGGAAACGCTTGAGCCCCCAACCGTCGGACACAGCAAACGCCACATGCTTGGGTCGCCCGAATACCGTTGTCGTCACCACTGTGCCCTCCGCGCCTTCCGGAACGACGGGAACGTCGATGTCCTCGATCGTTCGCTGCGCGGTTACTTTGTCTCCCTTGTGATAACGCGCCATTTCCAGCCCCCTAGATCACCTGCATGACCTTCCCATCGTGACCCCGGCTCCCCGTGCCACGCAAGCGAATTAGTCGTGCCGCTGGATTGTGGGCTTGGGTGTCAACGCTTTTCGCTGATGCCAAGGCTTTCGCACAGCGAGAGGAAGGCTGTCGCGAACGGGTTCTCGGAGGTGTTGCGACGCAGCTCCGCCCAGTCGAGCTGTTCGCGCACAGCCCGTACCGCGGGAAGCAGGGCGGCGAAATCACAGTGGTGCTCGTGCAGCGCACGCAGCTTCTGGGTGACGACCTGGGTCGGCGAGAGCACTGGAACGGCGAGGGCGAGGACGTCCTGGATCTCGGCGGTCTCGATGAGCGAGGCATCGACCGGTACCTGGTTGATCTTGTGCAGGACGTCCACGACAACGGGACCGTCCACGGTGAGCGCGGCCTTGAAGAGCCACTCCTCCGGTGGACGCCGGATGTCGAAGCCCGCCTTGGACAAGGTGGCCGCCGCCGCCTCGACGTCCTGCTCGGCCACGACGAAGTCGACGTCGTGGACCGGTTCGGGTGCGCCGTGCACCCACAGCGCATAGCTGCCGGCCAGGGCGAACGGTGGGCCGTCGGCGTTGAGGGCCGACGCGGCCCGCTTCAGCGCGTCACGCAGATCTTCGTGGGACATGTAATACCGCCGTTGGTTTCTGTCTCAGGGTGGGTAGTTGGGTACCCATGAAGTTGGTGACCTTCAACATCCTGCACGGGCGCACGCCCGGTGACGGGGTGAACCTGGACCGCTTCGTCGAATGTGTCAGAGCGCTGGATGCCGACATCCTTGCGCTGCAGGAAGTGGACTCGATACAGGCCAGGTCGGGCCTGGCGGATCTGACCGCGCTGGCGGCGGAAGCCATGGGGGCGCGCAGCCACCGCTTCGTCGCGGCGATCGCCGGGACCCCCGGCGCCACCTGGATGGCCGCGACGGGGGAGGAGCAGCCGGGGACGGCTGCGTACGGCGTGGCGCTGTTGTCGCGTTATCCCGCGCTGAGCTGGCAGGTGTCGCGGCTGCCGCGCATCCCGTTCCGCTTTCCTCTCTATCTGCGCGAGCCGGGCAAGATCGTGATCGTCGACGAGGAGCCCAGGGCCGCGGTGATCGGCCGGTTCGACACACCGATGGGAGAGATGACCGTCATCAACACCCATCTGTCCTTCGTCCCGGTCTGGAACCGCCTGCAACTGCGCAGGTTGATGCGCGATGCCCGCGGCCTGCCGTGGCCGCGGATCGTCACGGGCGACCTCAACATGTCGGCTGCCGCCGTCCGGCGATGGTCCCGCCTTCGACCGCTTGCGTCGGCGGCGACCTTCCCCTCCGACCGCCCGTCGCGCCAGCTCGACCATGTGCTCACCGATGATCCTTCGTTGGCCGCCTACTCCTGGGAGACGCCCGAGCTGCCCGTCTCCGACCACCGGCCGCTGGCGGTTCGGATTGAGCGCGCGGGCGGCTCGCTCAGCTGAGAAAGCGAGATGTGTAGGGCGCGAAGCGTTCTCGCAGTTCAGCGGTGTCGAGGCCGAACATCTCCGCCGAGGTGTGGACGCGGCCGTGCCGCCCACGGCGGTGGCTGTCGAGATAGTCGGCGATGGCTGATCGCTCAGGCCCGTCGAAGGGGTCGCCGGTGAGTGTGAACACGGACTCGGCGACTCCCATCTCGTCGTTCATGAAGTCGTCGAAGCGCACGTCGATCGACCTGTCGGCGGAAACGGTGTCGCGGTCCCGGACCACCGCGCCGAGCAGCTTCTCCAGCCGGTCGACCCAGGCGGCCGCCACCGTGGGGACGTCGACCTTGTCGAGGTGCATCCGACCCGAGTAGGTCACCATCGCGATCATCGACAACGCGACGGGGACCGGATCTCGGTGTGTGAACACCACACTGGCGTTCGGTACGACCTGATTGAGAACGGTGAGCTCACCGAGGTGTTGCGGTGACTTCAGCACCCATCGCCCGCCGCCGCGAAGGAACTGCAATGCCTTGAGCTGGGTGACCAGATACTCATACGTCGGCGTCTGGTCGCGGTTCCAGTAGTACTCCGTCCAGCGGGGAACGTGTGCCAGCGTCTCCATCAACATCGTCGAGAAGTCGTTGGCCAATAACTGAATCTCTTCGTGGACGTGGTCGGTGGTCATCTCGTGCATCAACGCGAAATGCGGCATCAGCAGGTCCATTGTCTGGACGGCGATGTCCATCCGCCCGATTCTGGGGTCCGGGTCCATACCGCTCTCGCTGGGCAGGGGGAACGGTTCGACGCTCTCCCAGTACGGGAGGCTGCGGAAGGTGGGGGCGGCGGCCAGCAGGTTGTGCAGATGCGTGGTGCCGGACCGCGGGAGACCCGCGATGATGACCGGTGGGGCGAGTTCGATGTCGTCGATCTCGGGATGGCGCGCCAGCAGGTCGGTGAGAAGGAGGCGATTCTTCAGCCACTGCACGAGTTGCGCGTGGAAGTTCACGATTCCCGGTTCGTGCATGTCTATCTCACCGAGCTCCGCCAGGTAGAGGTCGAGCCGTTCGCGGTAGTCGTCGGGTCCGAAGTCGTCGAGCCCCGTCGCCTCGCGCGCTCGTGTGTGCAGCACGTCGGCGTCCAGCGGGCAGTCGGCCGCCAGGGACGCCATCAACTGCCGAAGTTGTTGTGCCTCAGCGCTGTATCGAGGTTCCGAGAGGTCGTCGAGGTAGATCACGCCGTCTGCGATATCCGTCACGGCAGGTTATGTTACTCTGAGTATCGTAATGAGAACAGACGTTGGACGCCCCCGAAATCGGGCGATCGACGACGCGGTGCTCCGCGCGACGGTCGCGCTGCTCGGCGAGTCCTCCTACGCTGATCTGTCGCTCGAGGTCGTCGCAGCACGGGCCGGCACCAGCAAGCCGGCGATCTACCGGAGGTGGCGGAGCAAGGCGCACCTGGTGCACGAGGCGGTGTTCCCCATCAACGCCACCACTGAGATCCCTGCCACCGGCACGCTGGAAGGCGATGTGCGCGAGATGATTCGGCGCACCCTGGCCGTGCTCAGCACACCTGCGGCTCGTGCAGCGCTGCCAGGACTCATCGGCGAGATGGCGTCCGACCCGACACTGCACTCCGCGCTGCTGGAACGATTCGGCGACATCCTCGTGCGCGAGCTCAGCGACTATCTCCGGGACGCGATCACGCGCGGTGCGGTCCGCGACGATGTCACCGCATCCGACCTCGCCGAGGCCGTTGCCGGAATGACATTGCTGGCGTTGATCACTCGCGGTGCGAACGTCGACGAGACATGGATCGACCACACCGCCAGGCTCATCACGAAAGGAATCAGTGCATGACCGCCGAAACCCACGAGGCGACGGACGCATGGCGTGAACTGCTCGATACGCTACGCGGTCTCGACGAGTCGTTCATGACCGGACCGAAGGCGGTCACCGACGATCGCCACGTCGCTGACGGCTACCGGATGATCGCGACGACGCTCGGGGTCGCGCTCGACACCTATCTGTTCGCCGACCCCAGCCGGCCGCGATGGCTCGAGGTCAACTCGCCGTTCCGCCCGGATCGGCGGTGGGGCGGCGACAACACCGACGCCATCTACTACATGTGCCCCGTCGACCCGGCGCGGCGCTACCGGATCAGCGGCAATCGCGGTGACAGCGTCTATTTTTCGGTGACCGCGTACAACGAGCCTTCGCCGGGCGCCTGGTCGGACCGGATTGTCGCGATCCTGCGCGACGACGACCTCGACATCGACGAGGACGGCAACTTCACCTTCGAGTTCGGACCCGAACCCGACGCCGCGGTGTTGATGACGCGGGACTACCAGGCCGATCCGCTGGTGGGCCGTCCGGTGACCTGGACGATCGAGGCTCTCGATCCGCCGGAGCCGTTCCGGCACGGCGAGGCCGAGACCGCGGCGGCGTTGCGGGCCAGCGCCGCCTGGCTGCGCACGATGTTCGCGATCCTGCCGCTGGCCGTCGGTGTGAAGAACACCGACGCGCACAACCTCGGCCACGAAACCGCGATGTCGGCCAACGATTTCGCGGAGCCGTACCAGGTGCCGGACGCCAACTTCGGGTGGTCGGCGCGCGACGCCTGTTACGCCTACGGCAGTTTCGACCTCGCCGACGACGAAGCGCTGGTGATCACGCACCGGCCACCGACGTGCCGGTTCTGGAACCTCGTCGTCTGGAACCAATTCATGGCGGTCCCAGGGGTGTTCGACGCGCGGAGCTCGGTCAACGGCTCCACAGCGGTACCCAACAGCGACGGGTCGGTGACGGTGGTCGTCTCCCGCGGGATGACGAGCCATCCCAATTCGCTGACGACGCTGAATTATCCGCGAGGGAACCTCGCGTTCCGCTGGTTCCTGGCCGATGAGGTACCCGCCCGGCCCGAAGTCACCCTGGTCAAGGTCGGCGACGCCCCGACGGCGGTGGGCTGAGCTCCACGCCACCACGCGAAAGGACTTTCGTCCCACCCCCGAGGGACTGCTGCCTCTGTCCCGCACCGCCGGGCGGCGATAGCTTGGAACTGTCGGACGGCAAAGGCGCCGGAATCACCGGAGTGCCGTCCCGGTGAGGAGGCCCATGATGTCCACCCAATCAGCACCGCTTGGCGTCGTCGTCGGAGTAGACGGGTCGGCAGCATCGAGAGTGGCGGTCGACTGGGGCGCCCGCGACGCCGCGATGCGGAGGGCGCCGCTGACACTGGTGCACGTCCTGCCCAGCGCCGCCGTGCAGTCCTGGATCCAGGTCCCACTGCCTTCTGCGTTCTACGAAGACGAAAAGCGAGAAGCGACAAGGATTCTCGCCGACGCACGCGCCGTCGTCGACGCGGCGGCCACCGGGCTGCCGGAGATCACCGAAAAGGTCGTTTCCGGACAGCCCGTGCCGACACTTTCCGACCTGTCGAAGAACGCCGACCTGCTCGTCGTCGGCAGCAGGGGACTGGGGAAGTGGGAGCGGCGCCTGCTCGGCTCGGTCAGCACCGGACTGGTCCAGCACGCGCACTGCCCCGTCGCGGTGATCCATGACGAGGACCCGTTGATCCCGCATCCGGCCGACGCGCCTGTCGTCGTCGGCATCGACGGTTCGCCCGCCTCGGAGCACGCCACCGCCATCGCTTTCGACCAGGCGTCGCGTCGCGGAGTCGACCTGGTCGCGGTGCACACCTGGAGCGACGCGGGATACGCGCTGCCCGAGGCGGGCTGGGCGGAGATTCAGCCCGAGGAAGACTTGCTTCTCGCCGAACGGTTGGCGGGCTGGCAGGAACGCTACCCGGATGTGACGGTGGCGCGGGTGGTGTGCCGCGACCAGCCGGCCCGCCGGCTGCTCGACGAATCCGAACGAGCGCAACTGCTGGTGGTCGGCAGCCACGGCAGGGGTGGGTTCGCCGGCATGCTGCTCGGCTCGGTCGGGTCGCAGGTCGTCCAGTCGGCGCGAACGCCCGTCATCGTCGCGAGGACGGCGTGACGTCTATCGCGTTGTCAGCCGGCCGTACCGCGTGACGTGATGGTCGGTTGACCCGAATTCGAACTGCAGGGCCGTCAGCCTTTTGAAGTAGTGGCCGATGGCGAGCTCTTCGGTCATGCCCATCCCGCCGTGCAACTGCACCGCCTGCTGGCCGACGAACTGAGCGGCCCGACCCACCGTCGCCTTGGCTGTCGACACCGCCTGCGCGCGAGTGGCGTCATCCTCGTCGAGCTTGAGGATCGCCAAAAGCACTGCCGCCGCGGCCTGTTCGACCTCCATGTACATGTCGACCATCCGGTGCTGCAGCACCTGGAAGCTCCCGATCGGCTGCCCGAACTGCTGGCGCTGCTTGCAGTACTCGACCGTGTCGGCGAGCACGCGGCGCATGCATCCGACGGCCTCGGCGCTGACTGCCGCGGCACCCTCGTCGCGGGCCTTCGCGATCGACGGCCACGCGCCGCCCTCGTCGCCGAGCAGCGCCGTAGCCGGCAGCAGCAGACCCTGCAGCGTGATGTCGGATGCGCGCCGGTCGTCGATGGTTCGGTAGTTGCGGAGCTCGATACCCGTTGGTGCGGACGCGATGTCGACGAGGAACAGCGAGATCCCGTCGGTGTCGGCGCGCTCGCCCGAGGTGCGTGCGGTGATCAGCACGTGGCCGGCGAGCGGGGTCGCGGCGGAGACGATCTTCTCGCCGGTCAGCACCCAGTCGTCGCCGTCACGGACGGCCTCGGTGGCCACGTCCTGCCAGAACTCGCCCGAGGTGGGCTCGGTGGCGGCCAGGGACACCAGGGCGGTGCCCTCGACGATCTTCTCGAGCAGAGCGGACGCGGTATCCCCGCCGGCGCGGCGCAACAGACCGGCCGCCACCACGGCGGTGTCGACGTACGGCTCGACCACCAGGGCATGTCCCAGGGCCTCGGCGATCAGCATCATCTCCACCGGGCCGCCGCCGATGCCGCCGGCCTCCTCGGGAAGCGCCGCGCCCAGAATGCCGAGGTCTTCGGCGAACGCCCGCCAGATCTCGGGCTGCCAGCCGGCCCCGGTTTTCGCTGCGGCACGGCTCTTTTCGAGGTCGTAACGGGTCGCGAGGAATCGGGTCAGGCCGTCGCGCAGCAGCGTTTGTTCGTCGTTGAGCTTGAAGTCCATTTAGAGTCCCAATGCGGCTTTGGCGAGGATGTTGCGCTGGATTTCGTTGCTGCCGGCGTAGATCGAGCCGGCGCGATCGTTGAAGTACCTCAGGGGGGCGACGGCCTGCCACGGCTCGCCGCTGACGTAGTCACCGGCGGGCGGCTCGAAATCGGCGATGGGGCCGCCGGGGAACGTCGCGTGGGGTTGATACACCCGCCCGCGGGGGCCTGCCGCCTCCATCGCGAGTTCGGTGATCGCCTGGCTCAATTCGGTGCCCAGCACCTTGAGCATCGACGATTTCGCACCCGGGTTGCCGCCTTCGGCGACGACCGCCAGCACCTGGTACTCCAGGATCTCGAGCACCTCGGTGCGCATGCGCGCGTCGGCAAGCTTGCGGGCGAACGCCGGGTCGTCGAGGAGGCGGCCGCCGTCGGGACCGGGTTGGTCGGCGGCGACGGCCGCGATGTTCTCGGCCATCACCTGCAGTGCCGGGGCGACGGCGCCGCCGCCGCGTTCGAACTCCAGCAGATACTTCGCGACCGTCCAGCCGTCGTCGATCTGGCCGATGACGTTGGACTTGGGCACCCGTACGTCGTCGAAGAAAACCTGGTTCTGCACCTCCTCACCGGAGGTCATGACCAGTGGCCGGATCTCGATGCCCGGTGCGGACATGTCGATGAGGATGAACGTGATGCCCCGCTGCTTCTTGTCGGAGCGGGTGGTGCGCACCAGCGCGAAGATCCAGTTGGCTTCCTGGGCGTGCGTGGTCCAGATTTTGCTGCCGGTGCAGACGAGGTCGTCGCCGTCGTCGCGCGCGGCCATCGACAGTGCGGCCAGATCGGAGCCCGCCTCCGGTTCGGAGTAGCCCTGGCAGAAGAAGACCTCACCGGTGAGGATCCGCGGCAAGAAGTACTTCTTTTGCTCGTCGGTGCCGAACTTGATGATCGCGTGCGCGACCATCCTGATGCCCATCGGGGAGAGCGACGGCGCGCCGGCCAGGGTCGATTCCCTGCTGAAGATGTAGTGCTGCGTCAGGCTCCAGTTGCAGCCGCCGTGGGCCACCGGCCATGCCGGCGCCGCCCAACCCCGCTCGTGCAGGATCCGCTGCCATTCCATGCTGGCGTCATGATCGGCGTACACGCTGGTCATCAGCTGGCCGGCACGCCGGAGCTCCGGGGTGAGCTTGTCGTCGAAAAAGGCCCGAACCTCGTCACGGAACTCGAGGTCGGTCTTCGACCACTCCAGATCCATCGATGTCTCCTTTCCGCCGCACGGTACACACACAGTAAACCTAGTTAGTTAAGTGGAAGGTATGTGGGTGCGATTCCGTGGGGCGAATCGGTCGTCGTGGCGGGGGGGTGTCGCGGTGCGTGCGACCGGCAGAACGTCGCGCCGTGGGCGTTCCGGCACCGGTGGTAGGTTTTTCATCGGTTGCCACAGTTCGTGATGGCAAATCCCCTCAGAACCCATCACGGCTGTGGCGACCCTGAAATGCATCGTCGGTTTGGTTGTCTATCGGCCATGTCATAGCCTTTAGCGGCCGAGCGGGTTCCGCTCCGGCTAATCCACCCCAAATTGCGAGGCAGAAACACCTTGTCCTGTGAGTTCGAATGGGACGACGAAGTCGACGTCGTGTGCACCGACAGCGGTGTCGGTGGCCTCGCGACGGCGATCTCGGCGGTCGACGAAGACGGTGAGGTCTTCATCGCCGAGCTGCCACCGCCCGGGTACCGGGCTCCCGGCCGCCCTCAGCGAAGCTGGTTCTCTGTGCCCGGCGACGCGGGAACGCTCGAGTATCTCCGCGAATTGACGAGCGACATCGACGTGGCGGCGCTCACCCAGGCCGATGCCGACCTGCCGGTGCGTCGCGCCGGTGAACCCGTCCCGGCCCGGCGCCGCCCGATTCCCCCGTATGAGGGTTGGCGGTTACGAGAGTGGGCGGCCACGTGCATACCGTCGCCGACCGGCTACCTCTACACCCAGGTGACCGACTGGAGATCACCGACGGTCGACTGCGGCGACGGCAACCTGCTCAAGATCGCCGAGATCGGGTCGATGACTCCGGACCCGTCCCGTCCGATCGGATCGGTACGCGAGTGGCTGATCGCAGAAGCACACGAGCGCGACCTGACGCCGGAGCCCGTGACACATTTCGACGGACTGGTCTTCGACGAAGGTGTGGTGGTCGGGGCGGTGTTCACGACCGACCGGGGTCCCATGACCATCCGCGCGCGGCACGGAGTGCTGATCTGCAGGAACACACCTGACGCCGGGCAGAGCGCCACTGTGCGTTCTCCGGACGGCACCGCCCTGACCGTCGCGCTGGTCGGTAAGGAAGCGAGCCGGTTCGGGCGCGTGGAACTGCTGACCGAAGACGGCGCGGTCGCCGATGTCGCTGGCCGCCCGGGTGAACTCACGGCTTCGAAAAGCTGACGGGGATCCGCCCTTTCGCGAACAACGACTCCATCGCCGCGCCGGCGATCGGGCGCGACAGCAGGAAGCCCTGCGCCCGATGACAACCGTGGCGCAGCAGCGTGAGCGCGGCCGCGTCGGTTTCCACACCCTCGGCGACCAACTCCAGCCCGAAAGCTTCGGCGAGCGCGATGATGGCGCGCACGATGGCGAGATCACCCGGGTCGGATCCCAGCTGCAGGACGAAACTCTTGTCGATCTTCAGCGTGTCGACCGGCAACGACTTCAGGTGCGACAGCGCGCTGTAACCCGTGCCGAAGTCGTCGATGGCGATCCGCACACCGGCTTCCTTGAGTCTGTTGAGCGTCACCCGGGTCGTCTCGATGTCCTGCACCACGACGCTCTCCGTGATCTCCAGGCAGACCGATCCGTGGTCGAGGCCGAACTCGTCGATGATGCTCGCGACGGTTTCCACGAAATCGTCGGTGACGAGTTGCACCGGTGAGACGTTGATCCGCATGATCGCGTCCTTCGCGATGCCGCGAGACCGCCAGGCCGCGAAATCCGAACACGCCGTGCGCATCACCCACCGGCCCAGCTCGCCGGCGAGATTGATCGACTCGGCGACGCCGATGAACGATTCGGGGGACAGGAGTCCGCGGGTGGGATGCTGCCAGCGGACCAGCGCCTCGGCGGCCAGGATGTCCCCGGTGCGCATGTCGACCTCGGGAAGGTAGTGCAGCAGCAGCGCCCCGTTCTCGATGACGCTTTGCAGATGAAGCTCGATGTCGTTGTTGAACTCGTTCTTCCGCGACATGTCGTCGGTGAAGGCCGAAATCGTGTTGCCGCCGGAGCTTTTCGCGGCCAGCACAGCTTGGTCGGCGCGGCGGAGCAGATCGGAGGTGCTGTCGACTCCCGGGATGCCCACCGCGACACCGATACTCACCGTGCGTGTCAACATTTCACCGTCGATGGACACGCGCTCGCGAAGGGCCGCCTGCAGATGGCCGGCGAGTTCCATGGCCGCGTCGCTGTCCATCGGCAGCGTCGGCACGACGACGAACTCGTCGCCGCCCAACCGGGCGATCAGGTTCGGAGTTTCGGCACCCCTGCGCAGTCGTTCGGCGAGCACGCGGATGAACCAGTCGCCCGCCGTGTGCCCGAGATAGTCGTTGATCGCCTTGAGCCGGTCGAGGTCGAAGAACAGTGCCGACACCGGCCCCGGTCGACCTTCGGCGAGTCTCTCGTCGAGATGCGCCAGCAAGGCCCGGCGGTTGTAGAGGCCGGTCAGGTCGTCGTGCTCGGCGAGGTAGCGCAACTTCTCCTCGGCCTGCACCCGAGCCTGCGCCTGGGCGAACAACGAGGCGATCGCCTTGAGCGCGTTGAGTTCGGCGTCGGTCCAGTCGCGGTCGCCGAACTTGATGAAGCCGATCACCCCGGAGGTGATCTCGCCAGACAGCAACGGCACGCAGGCCATCGAAATCTCGGGAGTCTGCCTGCTCTCCTTGATCGTCTGCTGGTATTCGTCGGTGGCCGGTTCCGGGCGGATGACCACCGGCTCCTTCTGATGTTCCGCCATGGCGAAGACAGGATCCGCGTCGGCGAAATAGACGACACCCAGCGGATCCGGATCGGGCACCCCGGGCCGAAGAGGCCAATCCGCCACCAGTACCGAAGCTCGGATCGAATGATCGTTGCGACGCAGGAAGCTCGCATCGACGTCGAAATACCGGCCGAGATCGGCCAGGACCTGCTGGCTCGCCTCAACGTAGGTTGCTGCCTCGACACCCATGAGACGGGTCGCCACCGAAGTGACCACGAGATCCAGACTTTCGGACACTGACCTCCGTCCTGCTTCAGTTCGATGCCGGAGGACCGGGCACTTGTCGGCGCCGGCTCGGCACCGAGGGTCGGGGTGCGCGGCAGAGCCTGAGGATCAGGATCAGCGACTCATCCGATTCGATGTCAAAGAACCTTTCGAGAGAGTATTGCAGGTTGCCGAGGCGCCGCGAGAATGCCGGCGACAGCGCGTCGAGTTCGCGAGGCTCCCGCGCGTACAGGAACGCGGGTGAGATAGGTTGTACCGCCAAATTCTGTTCCTGCGCAGCGATCCACACCGCCTCGAGGGCGGATCCTCCGCGCGCATAGTCGGCGAGCGAACCGCCTGTCACGGAGACGACGGCGACGCCGGCAGCGGCACGCAGCGCCGAGTGGGTGATCTCGCCCAGTGCCGAGCCGGCGTCCCACGCGGCCAGGTTGGCCATCACCGTCGGGCTCCGGAGGATGTCGAGAAACGCGACGTCGGCATTATCGAGCTCGAGGCTCCTGACATCGATTCCCGTGTCGGGTCGCGCATCTCCTGGCCAGCGAAGCTCGCTGATCATCTCCGAGTGCAGCAGCGGAGTCAGGTACCTGATCCGATCGGCCTCGCCCAGTATCGATGCGACGCTGCCGATCTCGGCGCTGGAGGTGATCAGCCGAAGCCGTGCGCCCTCGTGCTCGGCGATGCGTGTCAGCGAGGCAACCACCTCGGGGGTGATCGGCACTCGACTTCCCACGTGGCGATTCGTCTCGCGACGCAGCATCGCCTCGTAGCGCTGCGCGAGGTCCCCGCCGTCGCCGTCGTTGCCACTGTCGCCGCCGGCGCTCGTGTGGATCACCGCGGTCAGCGGCGAGGGTCCGTCGCCCTCGCGAAAGTCGACCTTCGCGGTCAGGCCGTGGGCGGCGGCGGCGATCCGTGCGTTGAAGGTGGCAGCCCCGATGGCGACGGCGCTGCCGCGGTAACCGACGTCCATGGCGGACGTGAGGTCGGGGTCGAGCCGGATCGTCAATGATTCGTCGTCGGACTCGAAGCTCCAGGGCTGACTGTTGCCGCCCGACGGCGCTCGGCCGGCCGCTGCGGCCACCGCGGCGATGGCGTCACCGGACACCGGTAGGGCTGATGCGGTGGTGGCGTCTGCGGGTCGATCCGGCGCCTGCGCGGCGCCCGCCGGGTCGCGGATGCCGTCGAGGATCGCGGGGAGGTCGACCCGCACCCGGCCTGAGGGCAGCGCTTCGCCGAGCCCGATCCGTCGCACAGCTTCAGCGACCGTCGCCGCCCCGACCGCGACCTCCGAGGACAGTTGTGGCCATGTCGACAACGTCTTGCCGACCTCGATCAACGAGGCCTGCATGCGGGGACGGAGCAGGGCGGCGTCGATCACCCTCAGGACGTGCGGCACCTTCTCCTTGGCGCTGAGTTGGGCCAGTCGGCCGGCGTCGACATCTCCGAGCAGACCGTGGAACACCGGCCGGTCGGGTTCTTCGTCGAAGCGTTCGACATCGAGCAGGCCGCCGCTGCTGGTGGCCATCAGAACGGGCAGCCGCCGCTTGCGCGCACCCTCGCGAACCTGCACCTTCACATCGAGCGAATCGCACTCCTCGATGACGATGTCGAGCCCGTCGAGGAACTCGTCGATGGACTCGGCCGTGATGCCCGACGGGGTGACGTCGACAGGCAGGTACGGGTCCAGCTCGGCGATGCGCCGCGCGCACGCCACGGCTTTGTTCACCCCGAGATCGAAGACCGACGCCGGGACCCGGTTGAGGTTGGACAGCTCGAGATCGTCGAAGTCGGCGAGACGCAGGGCGCCACACAGCCCCTCCGCCGCGAGTGCGTGAGCGATCGCATGCCCCACGCTGAGCCCGACCACGCCGATCCGCAAGGAACCGAGGTGGTCCAGTTCGGAATCGGTGATGAGGTAGCGATTCCTGTCCAGTCGCACACGCCGGAACTCGTCCGGCCCCAGCACCCGGACCACCGCGCGGCGCCACGGGTAGTACGCCCACCGCGCGGCGCCGGCGGTTTCGATTCGGTCGATGAACTCGATCCCGGTATCGGCTCTCAGCCGGGCGATCTCCTGCGCGTCAGCCGGGTCGGCGGCATCCAGAAGCACTGCGCGGTGGCGGGCATCGGCATCGGTCATCGAGTGGCTACGTCGCTCACGACAGGTGTTCTCCTCGGTTCCATGGTTGCGGCCATCTGGCGTTGCTCGGCGAAGAAGGCTGAAACCTGCCTGGGTTCAGCGTGGTTCGCGAAGTTCGCACGATCCCACCATGCCAGCCTGGTGCCGTAGCGCTTGTCGGGGTACGGCGTGGCAGGAATCTTGGAGGCGAGGACGCCACCGGAGGTGACCCAGCGTTTGAGGACGTACGACGCGGCGGTGGCTACGACGAACTGGATATCGAGAAGCGTCATCGCGTGCAGCGGGGTTCGGGCGATCGCTGTGGTGACGCGTCGGCCCTCTTCGGGGTCGTCGGTGACCCAGGCGGTCTTCATCTCGGCGACGCCGAACGGGATACGGTCGGCGACCATCTTGTACACGGCGTCCTGGCCGGGCTGTCCGTCCCATTCCTTGACGGCGTGGCACTCGTCGGCGGAGCCGTAGGGTCCTCGAGCACGCAGGCCGCCGATCACCTTTCCCGACCTGTTGACGCATGCGGCGAACAGTGCGGTGTCGTGTCCACTGCGCAGGGCGTCGACGTCGAGGGCAACGTCGATGTTGTGCTTCCGATAGCTCGTGTACGCGCCCTGCACGTAGTCGTTCCACAGATCGGGTTCGGTGGACGGTGTCGCATAGACCATCGAGCATTCGATGGTCGGGTCCCAGTAGTTCGGGCTTGTCGCTAACGGCGCGAAATCTCGGGTGGGGGAGCGAAAATCGGGGAGGGTCACTATTCGTCCATTCATCAGGGCCAGCCTTCGATCGCGGCTGTACTTCGTGGGGGAAGGCGCCGTTATCTGCACGCCCGTCAAGTATCTCGCTACAAGACCGCGCAGTGTTAGTTATCAAGGTCTCGTGTCCATCAATTCGGCGACCACCGCTGATTGCCCGAAAGCGGTTTCGTGCGCTAAGCCGATAGATGAGCTATCAATAATTTCTCGGTACGTGCAGGTCAAATTGCCTCTTCTTGCGGTTTAGCGAACATTGCAGGTCTGTAGAGCGGGGACCACGGCGCGGTGCAGGGGAAAGAACAATTTTGCTCGCGAAGTCGCACGGGACGTCGCATTGTTTAGCCGGTGTGCATACAAGAATGCTCGTCCACGAATGGTTACCGCCGGGTAACTCAATATTGACGGGCTATTCAGAGGCACGCCCAGCGAATTTGCCGCGCCCGGGAAGCGAGTTCGAAAAAATTTGCTGAAAGGTGTTTTTGTCGCAGCCGTGGATTCTCGGCACCGACATTTGACGGTCTCGTCCAGCCCGATTTTTGTGTCTATCCCGGTCTTTGGGCTACCGGAAGCGACGGCGCTGTGGGCGCGATCGCGAATTCGGAGAGGCGTCATAAATGGACGGCGTAACGCCAATTATTGCCATTGTCGGATGGCGACATCGGGGGGCGTCGGGATGGTTTCTTTTTCGCGGTGTGGCACAGTGAGCGCCGGATCTGTGAGCGTTGACGACGCCCGGACCCGACATCGGAGAACGGCTCCCAAAGGAGAGATGGCGTGAAGAAGTTCAACGATCTGACCGAGTTGGTCGCAGCCGAAGGTGCGCAGCTCGGCCCCACCGAATGGCTGGAGATCACCCAGGATCGGGTCAACCTGTTCGCCGACGCGACCGAGGACCATCAGTGGATCCACGTCGATCCCGATCGTGCGGCGGACGGGCCGTTCGGAGGAACCATCGCGCACGGGCTGCTGACGCTGTCGCTGCTCCCGCATTTCACCCACCAGCTCTATACGGTCGGCAATGTCGCGATGGCAATCAATTACGGCTATAACAAGGTTCGATTCATCACGCCGGTTCGCGTCGGCGCCAAGCTGCGTGCCCGGGCCGAGATCACGTCGGTGGCTCAGCTCGACAACGCCGTCCAGGCGACCCTGACGACGACGGTCGAAATCGAGGGCGCTTCGAAGCCGGCGGCGGTGGCCGAATCGATCGTGCGGTTCATCGGCTGAGTCCGGACCTCCGCACCGCGGCGACATGCGTCAGAAACTATTGACGTACGTCAAAAACGCTTCTAGATTGCCATTTGGCGTGAGGAGCGACGGTGCAACAAACACACCCGCGGGTTGCGATCATCGGGGCCGGAATCAGTGGCCTGACCGCAGGCAAGATGCTCAAGGACTACGGCGTCGACTACACCACCTTCGAGACGTCAGATCGTGTCGGCGGGAACTGGGCGTTCGGTAATCCCAACGGGCACAGCAGTGCCTACCGGTCGTTGCACATCGACACGTCCAAGGATCGGTTGTCGTTCAAGGACTATCCGATGCCGGCCCATTACCCGTCGTTCCCACACCACTCGGAGGTCAAGGCATACCTCGACGACTACGCCGAGGTGTTCGGGTTGCTCGATCACATCGAGTTCGGCAACGGCGTGGTGCACGCGGCCAAGGCCGACGACGGCACGTGGCTCATCCGCGATCAGGCCGGAGCACAACGGCAATTCGACCTCCTGGTGGTCGGCAACGGCCACCATTGGGACCCCCGGTTGCCCGACTTTCCCGGCGCGTTCGCCGGTGAGTCGATCCACTCGCACTCCTACATCGACCCCACGACACCACTGGCGCTCACCGGCAAACGCATCCTCGTCGTCGGGATCGGCAACAGTGCCGCCGACATCACCGTCGAACTCTCGTCCAAGGCTCTGCGTAACCAGGTGACGTTGTCGACCAGGTCGTCAGCCTGGATCGTGCCGAAATACATTGCGGGACGGCCCGGCGACACGCTGTTCCGAACCTCACCTCACCTGCCACTGTCGTGGCAGCGCAAGGCCGTTCAGTTCATCGCCCCGATGCTGGGGACCGATCCGACGATGTACGGCCTGCCGCCTGCGGATCACAAGCTGTTCGAAGCGCATCCCACCCAGTCGGTCGAGTTGCCGTTGCGGTTGGGCTCGGGCGACGTCACCCCGAAGCCGAACGTCGAACGCCTCGACGGCGACACCGTGCATTTCATCGACGGCACGAGCAGCGACTTCGACGTCATCGTCTACGCGACCGGATACAACATCACGTTCCCGTTCTTCGATCCCGACTTCATCAGCGCCCCGGGCAACACTTTGCGCCTGTACAAGCGAATGTTCCTGCCGGGCATGGACAATCTGGTCTTCATGGGCTTCGCCCAGGCGGTGCCGACGTTGTTCCCGTTCGTCGAGTGCCAAGCGCGTCTGCTCGCCGCCTACGCCGTCGGACGGTACGTGCTACCGCCGGTCGACGAGATGGAGCGCGTCATCGACGCTGACCAACACCTTCACGCCGGTCACTGCACCGACCGTCCGCGCCACACCCAGCAGGTCGACTACTTCATCTACGAGCACGATCTGCGCACGCGCGAGATCCCCGCGGGCATCAAGCGGGCGGCGCGGGTGGCGGTGTGATGGCCCATACCGAGATCAGCTTCGTCAGCGGTGGCGATACCTGCAGCGCATGGCATTTCGCCGCTGCGGGCACGAAACGTGCGGTGATCGTCATGGCCCATGGCTTTGGCGGTACCAAGGATTCCGGTCTGGAACCGTTCGCCACACGGTTCGCCTCGGCGGGCTTCGACGTGTTCGCGTTCGATTACCGAGGCTTCGGAGCATCGGGAGGCCAACCCCGGCAATCGCTTTCGGTGCGCAAACAGATCGACGACTACCACGCCGCCGTTGAGGCGGCCAAGGGGCTCGACGGGGTAGATCCCGGCCGGATCGCGGTCTGGGGCGCCTCGTTCTCCGGCGGGCACGTCCTGCAGGTGGCCGCCGAGCGGGGTGACATCGGGGCGGTGATCGCATTGACGCCGTTGACGAGCGGGATCGCCGTGAGCCGCGCCGCCGCGTCGTCACGCGACGTCGTCACGTCGTTGCGCTGGACGCTGACCGGCATCAAGAGCCGAATCGCGGTGCGGCGCGGTCAGACTCCCACGCTC
The DNA here is from genome assembly GCF_029623955.1 of Mycobacterium sp. 236(2023). Taxonomy (GTDB): domain Bacteria; phylum Actinomycetota; class Actinomycetes; order Mycobacteriales; family Mycobacteriaceae; genus Mycobacterium. The sequence continues at coordinate 1,210,281 of NZ_JARSBP010000002.1, forward strand.
ATGCCCTTGGTCTCACCCGTGGGGGAGTCGGGTGCGCTGGCGCTCGCCGGTGCCTTCGAAAGCTACACCGCGCTCGCAGGTCCCACGTGGCGCAACGAGATCGACAGCTCGATCGGGCTGGAGGTCCTCGGGGTGCGCACCACGGCGGCAGCCAAGAAGCTGAGGTGCCCGCTTCTGGTCCAGATCGCCGACTTCGACCAGTACGTTCCCGCCGGTGCCGTCGCGACGACCGCCGCGCACGGCCGGGCACAGGTGCACCATTACCCGTGCGACCACTTCGATGTCTGGCCGGGCAACGACTGGTTCGACAAGACCGTCGACGATCAGGTCGCGTTCCTGAGAAAAGCCGTGGGCGCTCAGTACTGAGTGGAGCCCTGATCCACCGCGATCGCGCTCGCAGTGATGTATCTGGCCTCGTCGCTGGCCAGCCAGCACACGGTGTCGGCGATGTCCTCCGGTTCCAACACCCAGGTCGGTAGAAAGGGCGTCATCATGTGCTGCAACTGCGGGTTCGTCTCCAGCGTCTTACCGATCGCCGCGGCCATTTCGCCGCTACCCATGGGAGTCAGAACCGGGCCCGGGTGAACGCTATTCACGCGGATCGAATGTTTACCCAATTCGGCAGCGAAGGCGCGCGCCATGCCGGTGACCGCATGCTTGCTGGCCGTGTAGTGAATCATGAACGGCTGCATCTTGACTCCCGCTGCAGAGCTGATCAGGATGATCGAGCCGCCGCGGCCACCGTCGATGATCTTCTGGGCACCGGCCATCACCGCATTCCACGTTCCGGTCACATTGATGTCCATCACGTCGCGGAAGTCTTCAGGCCGAATTTGATCCCACACCTGAGGCGCGGCAACACCGGCATTGGCAACGATGACGTCCAGCCTGCCGAGTTCGGCTACCCCGGTTGCCACCGCGGCGTTCAGCCCGTCGCAGTCGCGGGTGTCGACCGCCGACGCCAGAATGCGGCGACCCGTCGCCTCCACCAATTTCACGGTCTCGGCCAGGTCGTCGGGAGTAGCAGGGTCGTAGCGCACGCACGCGGGCAGCGGACCCGCGATGTCGACCGCGATGATGTCGGCGCCCTCGTTGGCCATCCGCACCGCGTGCGCCCGGCCCTGCCCGCGGGCAGCGCCGGTGATGAAGGCGACCCGTCCGTCCAGCCTGCCGGTCATCGCTTGCCCGCCTTCGCCGCTGCCTTCACTAGTCCTCCTCCGATGATCAATCTCTGAATCTCACTGGTGCCCTCGTACAACCTCAACAAGCGCACGTCGCGGTAGATCCGCTCGACCGGCACGTCGCGCATATAGCCACTGCCGCCGTGGATCTGGACCGCGAGATCAGCGACCTTGCCCGCCATCTCGGTGCAGAAGAGCTTGGCGGCAGACGGCGCGATGCGGCGATCCTGCTCGGTGACCCACCGGTGGGCAGCGTCGCGGACCAGTGCGCGGCCGGCCATCACGCCGGTCTGCTGGTCGGCCAGCATCGCCTGCACAAGTTGGAAGACCCCGATGCGTGTGCCACCTTGTGTCGCGGTGGCGGCATAGGCCACCGACTCGTCGAGTGCGCGCTGTGCGGTGCCGACCGCCAGTGCCGCGATGTGGACGCGGCCGCGCGCCAGTGACGTCATCGCGGCGCGGTAACCGATGTCCTCGGCTCCGCCGACGAGTGCGCTTGCGGGGACTCGCACGTCGGTGAAACTCACGTCCGCGGTCCAGGCGCCCTCCTGGCCCATCTTCTTGTCCTTGGCGCCGACCTCGACCCCCGGGCTGTCGGCGGGAACGAGGAAGACGGCGATACCGGCGCCCTTATCGTCGGCCGGTCTGCTCCTGGCGAACGTGACGAACAGGTCGGCGTCGGGAGCGTTGGTGATGTATTGCTTCTGCCCGTTGATGATCCAGTCTGCGTCTGTCCCGGACCCGTCACGCACGGCCTTGGTCCGCAGACCGGACGGATTCGAGCCGGCACCGGGTTCGGTGAGCGCGAAGGAAGCGACCACGTCGCCTGAGGCGATTCCCTCCAGCCACGCCGACTTCTGTTCGTCGGTGCCGTAGCCGACGAGCACCTGACCGGCAATGCCGTTGTTGGTCCCGAACATCGAGCGCAACGCCAGCGATGTGTAGCCCAGTTCCATCGCCAGTTCGACGTCCTGGGCGAGGTTCAGGCCGAGTCCACCCCACTCCTGGGGGATCGCATAACCGAACAGACCCATCTTCTTGACCTGCTCCCGCAGGTCGTCGGGCACGCGGTCGTCGGCGAGGATCTCCTGTTCACGCGGCACCACGGCGGTACGGACGAAGTGGCGGGTCTGCGACAGGATCGCCTCGAAATCCTCGTCGCTGACTTCAGGTGCGGTCATCGTCAGGTGCTCCTCGGGGCGATCTCGCGGGGGACGTGAACGGCCAATATCGTATATGAAATACGATAGCGTCCCGAATGTCGGGCATCCCTTACGGGCACGAGGATGGGTGAAACAGATGTCATTGCTGGCAGGTCGGACCGCCGTGGTCACCGGAGCGGCTCAGGGATTGGGTTTCGCGATCGCGCAGCGGTTCGTCGACGAGGGTGCGCGGGTCGTGCTCGGTGACCTGAACCTGGATGCCACGCAGGTCGCCGCCGAGAAACTCGGCGGCGCCGACGTGGCCCGCGCGGTCCGGTGCGACGTGACGAACGCTGCCGAAGTGGAGGCGCTGGTCGCGGCGGCGGTCGAGTTCGGCGGGCTCGACGTCATGGTCAACAACGCGGGGATCACCCGCGACGCGACGATGCGCAAGATGAGTGAGGATGACTTCGACCAGGTGATCGCCGTGCACCTGAAGGGCACCTGGAACGGACTGCGTGCCGCGGGTGCGGTCATGCGGGAGAACAAGCGCGGCGCGATCGTGAACATGTCGTCGATCTCCGGAAAGGTCGGCATGGTCGGGCAGACCAACTACTCGGCCGCCAAAGCCGGGATCGTCGGCATGACCAAGGCCGCATCCAAGGAGCTCGCCTACCTCGGCGTCCGGGTCAACGCCATCCAGCCCGGTCTCATCCGATCGGCCATGACAGAGGCCATGCCGCAACGTATTTGGGACTCCAAGGTCGCCGAGGTCCCGATGGGACGGGCCGGCGAACCCGACGAGGTCGCCAACGTCGCACTGTTCCTGGCCTCGGATCTGTCGTCCTACATGACGGGCACCGTCCTGGAGGTCACCGGCGGACGGCACCTGTGATGCGCGACGCGGTCATCTGCGAACCGGTCCGCACACCGATCGGACGCTACAACGGGATGTTCAAGTCGCTGACAGCCGTCGAGCTCGGGGTTGTGGCACTGCAGGGACTCCTCGACCGCACCGGGGTCGCACCCGAGGTGGTCGAGGACGTCATCGTCGGACACTGCTACCCGAGCATGGAAGCACCCGCCATCGGCAGGGTGATCGCCCTCGACGCGGGCCTGCCGGTGAGCGTGCCCGGCATGCAGATCGACCGGCGCTGCGGTTCAGGACTGCAGGCCGTCATCCAGGCAGCCATGCAAGTGGCAAGCGGCAACAACGATCTCGTCGTCGCCGGCGGCGCCGAATCGATGAGCAACGTCGTCTTCCACTCGACCGACATGCGCTGGGGCGGAGCCAGAAGCGGCGTCACTGTGCACGACGCGCTGGCCCGCGGTCGCAGCACCGCCGGAGGCAAGAACTATCCGGTACCGGGCGGCATGCTCGAGACCGCGGAGAATCTGCGCCGTGAGTACGGAATCGGGCGGCAGGAGCAGGACGAACTCGCCGTGCGGTCGCATCAGCGTGCGGTGGCGGCCCAGAAGGACGGCCTGCTCGCGGAGACGATCGTGCCGGTGACGGTATCCAGTCGCTCCGGCGACGAGGTGATCGATACCGACGAGCATCCGCGCTCCGACACGTCGGTCGAGGCGCTCGCCAAACTCAAACCCGTACTGGGCAAGTCGGATCCCGAGGCCACCGTCACCGCAGGAAACTCCAGCGGCCAGAACGACGCCGCGTCGATGTGTCTGGTGACGACTCCGGAGAAGGCCGCCGAACTCGGCCTGCAACCACTCGTCCGGATCGTGTCCTGGGGTGTCGCCGGGGTTGCCCCCAACGTGATGGGCATAGGTCCCGTCCCCGCCACTGACGTCGCCCTGGCCAAGGCCGGCCTCACACTGGCGGACATGGATCTCATCGAACTGAACGAGGCGTTCGCCGCGCAGGCGTTGGCCTGTATGCGGGAGTTCACGTTCACCGACGCGGACCTGGAGCGCACCAACGTCCACGGTTCCGGAATCTCGTTGGGGCATCCCGTCGGTGCGACGGGCGGACGGATGCTTGCGACCCTGGCGCGTGAGCTGCACCGGCGCGACGGCCGCTACGGCCTGGAGACGATGTGCATCGGTGGCGGGCAGGGTCTCGCGGCTGTTTTCGAGAGGGTGTCATGACAAGACTGGCTCAGACGCTTGGCCTGACCGAGTTTCAAACCGAGATCGTCTCGACGGTACGGCAATTCGTCGACAAGGAAGTCATCCCGACCGCCCAGGAACTCGAGCACGGCGACACCTACCCGCAGGCGATAGTCGACGCCATGAAGGAGATGGGCCTGTTCGGGCTCATGATCCCGGAGGAGTACGGCGGACTGGGGGAATCGCTGCTCACCTACGCTCTGTGTGTCGAGGAACTGGCGCGCGGCTGGATGAGCGTCTCGGGTGTCATCAACACCCACTTCATCGTCGCGTACATGATCCGCCAGCACGGCACCGATGCGCAGAAGCAGCACCACCTTCCGCGAATGGCCACCGGCGAGACACGGGGCGCATTCTCGATGTCGGAACCCGAACTCGGATCCGATGTCGCGGCGATCCGCACCCGCGCCAAGAACAACGGCGACGGCACCTACACGATCGACGGCCAGAAGATGTGGCTCACCAACGGCGGCAGTTCGACACTGGTCGCGACACTGGTCCGTACCGACGAGGGCGCCGACAAGGCCCACCGCAACCTGACGGCGTTCCTGGTCGAAAAGCCCACGGGCTTCGGCGAAGTCGTCCCGGGGCTGACCATTCCGGGCAAGCTCGACAAACTCGGCTACAAAGGCATCGACACCACCGAGCTCGTCTTCGACGGGTACCAGGCCAAGGCCACCGACATCCTCGGCGAGGCGCCGGGGCAGGGCTTCTTCCAGATGATGGACGGCGTCGAGGTCGGACGGGTGAACGTGTCCGCCCGTGCTTGCGGGGTCGGGGTGCGGGCGTTCGAGCTGGCGGTCCGGTATGCCCAGCAGCGCAGCACCTTCGGCAAGCCGATCGCCGAACACCAGGCCATCGCGTTCCAATTGGCCGAGATGGCAACCAAAGTCGAGGCAGCGCACCTGATGATGGTCAACGCGGCGCGGCTCAAGGACTCCGGCGACCGCAACGATGTCGCGGCGGGCATGGCCAAGTACTTCGCGAGCGAGGTGTGTGCCGAGGTGACCCAGCAGAGCTTCCGGATCCACGGCGGGTACGGCTACTCCAAGGAGTACGAGATCGAGCGGCTGATGCGCGACGCCCCGTTCCTGCTCATCGGTGAAGGCACCAGCGAGATCCAGAAGAACATCATCAGCAAGAGACTGCTGGCAGATTACCGGGTCTAGGGCGATGAGCATCCCCGAATTCGCGGCCAGGCCGCAGCTGGCCGAGGACGTCGCCCGGTTCGTGCGCCGACGCATCTTCGAGGGCACCTATCCGGCGGGGAAGTACATCCGGTTGGAGCAGTTGGCTGCCGAACTCGGTATCAGTGTCACCCCGGTGCGGGAGGCGCTGTTCGGGCTGCGCGCCGAGGGTCTGCTGGACCTGTTGCCGCGGCGCGGATTCGTCGTCCTGCCGATCACGAAACGCGATATCGCCGATGTCGCCGACGTGCAGGCCCACATCGGCGGGGTGCTAGCCAGCCGCGCCGCCGAGTGCATCACCGACGAACAGCTGCGCGACCTTACCCGCATCCAGCAGGAACTCGAAAGCGCCTACAAAGCAGACGATCACGAGGCCGCGGTGCGGCTCAACCACGAGTTCCACCGGGCTGTCAACCTCGCGGCGGGGTCACCGAAACTCGCACAGCTGATGGGACAGATCACCCGGTTCGCGCTCGAATCGGTGTATCCCACCGTCAAAGGCTGGCCCGCCCATTCGATGAAGGATCACCGCCTGCTCCTCGCCGCACTGAAGAAGCGCGACGGGGAGGCGGCGCGGTCGGCCATGTCGAAACACCTGTGTGCGGCCGCGGGGCCGCTGATCGACCATCTCACCGACCGCGGGGTGGTCAGCTGATGGGGGTTCTCGACGGCATACGCGTGCTCGACTACGGCAGGTTCATCGCAGCACCATGGTGCTCGGCGTTGCTCGCCGACATGGGTGCCGACGTGATCCGGGTGGAGAAACGCGAAGGCGGTGAGGACCGCTGGGTGCAGTCGGTCACCGAGGGTGGGGAGGGCGGCACCTTCCTGCAGTGCAACCGCAACAAGCGGTCGCTGACGCTGGACACCACCACCGACGAAGGTAAAGAGATCACCCGCAAGCTGGTGGCCGACGCGGACATCGTCGTCGCCAACATGCCAGCGGCCGGAATGCGTTCCAGCGGTCTGGATTACGAGACGCTGCGGGCGATCAAGGCCGACATCATCCTTGCCAGCGCGACGGCCTACGGCGAGGGCGGGCCCTACAGTGAGCGAATCGGGTTCGACGGCGCCGGCCAGGTGATGTCGGGCGCGGTCTACCGACAGGGTCTGCCGGAGATGCCCATCCGGACGGTGGTGCCGTATGCGGACTTCGGCACGGCGCTCACGCTGACCATCGGGGTCATGATGGCGCTGTTCCACCGCGACCGCACCGGCGTGGGCCAGCACGTCGAAGGGGCGTTGCTGCCTACGGCGATGATGCTGTCGAACGCCTTCCTGATCGAGCGAGACCTGCTCGGCATCGACAAGCCCCGCATGGGCAATCAAGGCGCCTCGGTGGCGCCCTGCGACCTGTACCGGACTTCTGACGACGGCTGGGTCCTGTTGCAGATCGCCGGGGCGCCGATGTTCAGACGATGGTGCCGCCTGGTCGAGCGGCTCGATCTGTTCGACGATCCGCGGTTCGCCGACGACGATCTGCGGTGGAAGCACGGTGATGTGCTCAACGGCATCATGGCCGACTGGTGCGCCGGCAAGACCAAGGCCGAGGTGCTCGAACTCTTGGAGGCCGCGAAACTGCCTGCCGCGCCGATGCATTCCACGCAGGATGTCCTCGACGACCCCCATGTGCAGGCGATGGGCTACCTGCAGCGGATTCCGTTTCCCGGGACCTCGCAGGGCGTGCCGATCATCGAGACACCCTTCCGGCTCTCGGCCACCCCGGGCGAGATTCGTCGTCGGGCGCCGCTGCTCGGCGAGCACACCGGCGAGATCCTCGCAGAAATCGGCTACACCGACGACGAGATCGCCGGGCTGCGGGAGCGGTCCGTCGTCTGACCACGGGTCGCGAGGACTACGGACTTTCCGGGGTGATCGCGGCACCGGCCGCTGGTATTCCTGGATTCATGACCGATAAACACGTGCTGGAACCTGCGGCGCAAGCCTTCGCGGATGCGACCGCCAAGCCACCGTTTCTCTACTAACTGGGGCCGGTGGGCGCCTGAAAAGTGCTCGACGACGTGCAGGCCGCTCCGGTCGGCAAGCTCGACGTCGAGGAACGATGGATCACCGTCCCGTGCGACGTCGGAGACGTCCCGGTGCGAATTGTCACCCCCGCCCGTAGTGACGGCCCGCTCCCCGTCGTGCTCTACATTCACGGTGGCGGCTGGGTTCTCGGGAACGCCGGCACGCACGACCGGTTGGTACGTGAGCTTGCCGTGGGTGCCCACGCAGCGGTCGTCTTCGTGGAGTACGACCGGTCACCGGAGGCCCGCTACCCCGTCGCGATCGAACAGGCATACGCGACGGGGCAATGGATCACCCGCCACGGAGCGGATGAAGGCCTGGATGCCGGACGGCTTGCCGTCGCGGGAGATTCCGTGGGCAGCAACATGACTGCGGCGGTAGCCCTCATGGCGAAGCAGCGCGGCGACGTCACGTTCGTTCATCAGTCGATGTACTACCCGGTCACCGATGCGGCGCAAGACGCGGCGAGTTACGCAGAGTTCGCCGACGGCCCGTTCCTGACGGCGAAATCGATGGCGTGGTTCTGGGATTGCTATCTTCCCGACATCGCCTTGCGGTCAGAGATCACGGCGTCCCCGCTGCGGGCGACGCGCGACGATCTTCGTGGGCTTCCGCCCGCACTGGTGATCGTCGACGAGAACGACGTCCTGCGCGACGAAGGTGAAGCCTACGCGCGCAAGTTGACCGCGGCGGGCGTCCGTACCACGAGCGTGCGTGTCAACGGCATCATCCACGACTTCATGATGCTCAATCCGGTCAGGGACACAGCGGCGGCTTCTGCCGCCATCGATCTCGCGATTCGGACTCTGCAGAACGTGTTCGCGCGGTAATCCCCAATGCACAGCGATACGACCGTACTCGTCACAGGGGCCGCAGGTTACGTCGGCAGCCATGTGGTCAACCAGCTACTGCGCCGCGGTTACCGCGTCCGCGCGGCGGTCCGCAGTGACCGGCGTGCCGACGAGGTGCGCCGAAATGTCGCCGCCGAGGCGCTCGACACCGGCAGGCTGGAGTTCGCCCTCACCGATCTCGGCGCCGATGAGGGCTGGCGCGAAGCAGCCACTGGCACAACGTTTGTGATGCACGTCGCCTCACCGTTCCCGTCGCACACACCCCGCACCGACGACGAGATCATCGCCCCCGCACGGGATGGGACGCTGAGGGTGTTGGCCGCGGCACGCGACGCCGGATGCTCGCGGGTGGTGCTGACCTCATCCTTCGCCGCGGTCGGCTACTCGCCCAGCAGTACGGACAACTGGTCGGAGGCCGACTGGACGGACCCGTCCGACACGAACACGGCCTACATCCGTTCGAAGGCCATCGCCGAACGCGCCGCGTGGGACTTCGTTGCCTCCGAAGGGGAAAGCCTCGAACTGACGACGATCGTCCCGGTCGGGATCTTCGGACCGACGATCGGCGAGCACCTGTCGACGTCGGTGCGGTTCATCCAGGCGATGCTCACCGGCGAGATGGAACGTGTGCTGCCGCAATACTTCGGGGTGGTCGACGTTCGCGACGTCGCAGACGCCCACCTTCGCGCGATGACCACAGATGCGGCGGCAGGCGAACGCATCCTCGTCGTCGCCGACGGCCCCGCGCAGAGCTTTCTGGGTCCGGCGACGATTCTCCGCAAGGGGCTGGGCGAATCGGCGAGCAGGGTCCCGACTGCCGAATTCTCCGACGAAGAGGTCCGGGAGTTGGCGCAGAGCGATCCGGTGTTTCGCGAGGCGCTCAGTCAACTCGGCAAACGCCCGCGAATCAGTAACGCCAAAGCGAAGGAACTCCTCGGCTGGATGCCGCGTCCGGTGCACGACACGATCCTCGACACCGCCCGCTCCCTACTCGACACCGGATAGCGGTCAGCCGCTCAGCAGATCACGCAACCGCACGGTGTCGACCTTGCCCGTCGCACCCCGGGGGATCACCGAGTCGTTGTCGAGGAGTGTCCAGACCGTGGGCACCTTGAAGCTGCTGAGCACCTTGCGTGCCGCCTCGCGAAGCCCGTCGGCAGTGTGGGTGGGGTCGCACACGACGGCCGCCCCGACGCGATTGCCCTGCGGGCCCGGCACATTGGTCACGAATGCCGCCAGGACACCGACGAGGGTGCGGAGCGCCTGCTCCACTTCGATGGGGTACACGGTGGCGCCGCTGACCTTGAACATGTCGTCGGAGCGGCCGTCGTAGAACAGGAATCCGTCGTCCGTCAGGTGGCCGAGGTCGCCGGTCGGATAGTAGCCGTCGGCGGTGAACACCTCCTCACGGGTCCGACCGCAGATGCCGCGCAAGATGTGCGGGCCGCGGATGTGGATCATCCCGATGGTTCCTGCCGGCACGGTGTCGCCGGTGTCGGGGTCTGCTATCCGAACATTTACGTCGGAGAATGGTTTTCCGCAGCTGCCCCACGCTGCTTCGGGCATGTCGGTATCGGCGGCATAGCCGCAGTAGGGCCCGAACGACTCCGTCATGCCGAACAGCCGGGCACGGGATCCGGGTCGCCCTTGCAGCCCGGCTGGAAGCAGCGCGTCGAGGCTGCCCGGTCTCAGTGTCGTGAGCTGCACCCTCGACGCGGGCAGGTGTCGCGCGAGCGCTTCGGCTTGATCGGGCCAGCCCCGGAACAGCGTCACCCGCTCTGCGGCAAGCAGGCGCAATGTCGAATCAGGCTGGGGGACAGGCTCGGTCACCAATGTCGCGCCGGCGGCGAGTGCCGACAACAGGCCGCCGCCGAACCCGCCGACCCAGAAGAACGGCATCGGCAGGTAGAGCCGGGTGTCGGCGCCGATGCAGCGTGCCGCGAGTCCGGATCGGACCGCGCCGAGGGCGTTGCCGTGGGAGTGCCGAACTCCCTTGGGTGGTCCGCTGCTGCCGGAGGTGAACATGATCGCCATCGGATCGGCGGGCCGGATGCCGCGTGCCATCGCCTCGGCGGTGCTGACCGCAGCCGGATGACGCGGCAGTGCGGCTACCTCCTCGGCAGTCCAGATGGTTCGCAGGGCAGGCAGCGGTCCTTCGAGTTGATCGAGGTAGCGGTGCCCGCGGAACTCTTCGACGGCGATGAGATGCTGCACCGAGGCGGTCCGCAGGTGGGCGGCCAGCTCGGGTGGTGTCAGCAGTGTGCTCAACGGCACGAGTACCGCGCCGATGCGCATGAGCGCCAGTCCGATTCGGGCCCATTCCACACCGTTGGGCATCAGCAGGGCGACCCGCGCACCCTTGCCGATTCCCGCGGCGACGAACGCCGCGCCGAGGTCGCGGGAATCCCGGTCCATCTCGCCATAGGTGATCCGGTCGACGGGATCGACGATCGCATCCTTCGACCCCAGCAATGCTCGGTCGCGGATCAATCCGTCGATGGTTTCACTCATCGAAGAGCTTTCGCAGCGCGGGGAGGTCGACCTTCCCGCTGGACAGCATCGGGACGTCGCCGTGCCGCAGCGAAACGACCCGGCGTGGGATCTTGTACGCGGACAACAGCGATCGCACGGCACCGGACACGGTGTCGCGGTCGATCACCGCGCCGGAGTCGGTCGCGATCGCAGCGGCCACGATCTGCCCTCGTTCGTCGTCGGGCAGGCCGAGGACGTGCACCGCGACGCTGGCGTCGATTGTCTGCAGTGCTGCGGTGACAGCCTTCTCGACCTCGGCGGGGGCGACGTTGGCGCCGGCGGTCTTGATCATCGAGCCGGCCCGACCGATGAAGTAGAACAGTCCGTCGTCGTCACGGCGCACCAGGTCTCCGGTGCGGAACCAGCCGTCGGCGTCGAAGGTCTCCTCGCGGCTGCGGCCGTAATAACCCTGCATCAAATGGGGGCCGCGCAGCAGGAGCTCGCTGTCGACGATGCGTGCCTCGAAGCCCGGTGCCAGGTAACCGTAGGAGCCACGCCGGGATTCGGGCTGGTCGGATTCGTCGCCGCTGAGCAGTACGACGCTGCCGGCCTCGGTCATGCCGAGCATGTTGTGCCGCAAAGCCGGATCCGCGGGCCTGGTCTCGGGGGCCATGATGGGGTACAGATTGCCGCGCCGCATCGAGGACAGGTCGCGGGAGGCGAAGGTCGGATGACGGGCGAGGTGGGCGATTCCTGCCACGAAGCCGTTGGTGACAGTGGGCTTCTCGGATTCGAGGAGATCGAGTGTGATTGCGGCGTCGGTGGCGTTCGAACAGATCAGCGTGGCACCGGCGAGGAGGGTAGCAAGAAGCCCGAACGCGAAGCCGCCGATCCAGAAGAACGGTGAGTTGCAGAACAGGCGATCGTCGTCGGTGAGCCCGCGAATCCCGTTGAGACTTCGCTGGTGTGCGATCAGCGACCCGTGGGTGTGGACGACACCTTTGGGATCACTCGTCGAGCCCGACGTGTAGATGATCGCGAGCACGTCAGAGCCGTCGACCTGATCTTCGAGGCCTTCCAGGATCGCGGGCCCGCCACCGGCGACGGCCTCGACGTCGAAGACGATGTGGCGCAACACCGGGATCTCGGCACTGAACAGCGGACCCTCGGCAGTCGGCAGTCCGACCACTTCGCCGAGGTCGGCCACGAAGTCGTGCCCCCGGTACGCCGACGTCGCGAGAAGGATGGCGACGTCGCTGTCGAGAAGCTGCCTGCGAAGTTCCGGGGCGGTGCTGAAGGTGGAAAAGGGGACGACGACGGCACCGATACGCGCGGCGGCCAGCGTGGCGACGGCGAACTGCGGTCCGTTGGGATACAGCAGGCCGATGTGCGTTCCCTTGCCCGCGCCGAGTTCGACGAGATGCTCGGCCAGCACCGCCGATCGGGTGTCGGCCTCGACATAGGTGAGGTGTTCGTCGTCACAGATCAGCAGGGGTTTGTCGGCGTACCGACGCTGCTCGCGCAGGACGCCGGCGATGGTGGTCGGCGCGGGGCTCACGGCGCGGGGAAATGCGACCGGACGGCGGTGAGATCGGGCTTACCAGAAGGGGTCCGGGGAATCTCGCCGGTGATCACCACCGCTGTGGGAATCTCGTAGCGCGCCAAGCGGGTCTGGAGATACGCGAGCAGCTCCTCGGATGTGACGGTGGTGCCCGCGCGAAGCTCGACGAGGGCGACCGGCGTCTCGCCGAGCCGCTCGTCGGGCCGGCCGACCACTGCGGCGCCGGCAACGGCGGGGTGCCCCTCGATCGCGGATTTGACGTCGTCGGGCATCACCTTGAAGCCGCCGCGGATGATCGCCTGGTCGGCGCGTCCGAGGATCCAGAGAAATCCGTCGGCGTCGATGCGCGCCACGTCGGTGGTTTGCATCCATTCGCCGCTTTCGGCCAATTGCGCCGGGATGACCTCGAGGAGGCCTTGCCCGCCGGGCGGGACTTCGATGCGGTTGTCGTCGACGACGCGAAGGCGCGCGCCCGGGTTGGCCCGGCCAACGCTGCCACGCTTGTCGCGCCAGTGCTTCTGGTGGTCGGCCAGCGTCCAGCTCGCGACGCCGCCGCCGAATTCGGTTGCCGCATAGGATGTCAACACCGGGATGCCGAACTTCTCGGTGAACGCGTCGGCGTCTTCGGCTGACAACGGTGCCGTTCCCGACGTCACCGCGCGCACACTGTCGAGGTCGTCGCGGGTCAGGTCGGAGTGCAGCACCATGCGTAGCGCGGCGGGTACCAGCGACACCGCCTTCGGTCGGTGCTCACGCACGGCATCGGCCCACTGCCGAAGGTCGAATTTCGGGAGCAGGACGAACGGGCGGGCCTCGGCCAGACAGAGCAACACCCGGAACACCCCGCCGACGTGGACGAGTGGAGAGTTGACGATCGCGACGCCCCGACGAAGTTCGGTGGGGGACGGCGACTTCGACGGTTCCCGTCCCATGACGCTGCGGGCCAGCATCTCGTAGGTGAGGTCCACCCGTTTGGGGGGACCGGTGGTTCCGCTGGTGAGCATCCAGACCGCGACGCCGGGCCGGCCCGGGTGGTCGGTCGCGGCGCCGGGCGCGACGTCCGGCGGGGAATCCAGATCGGACAGTGCGATCGTCGTCGCCGAGGTCCCGGACGCGAGCGCAGCGAGGTCGTCGGCGGTGCCGATGATGATCGGCAGACGCAACTGGTCGATGTCTGCCCGGGTCCGGTCGTTACCGCGCGACGGGTTGATGACGACGACGGTGCCACCTGCCGACAGCACACCGAGCAATGCGGCGATGTGGACCGGGCTGTTGCGCAGCATGATTCCGGCCCGTGCGGTGCCGACGAGATCACGGATGCGCGCCGTGAGCGTGCCCACCTGGCCCCAGGTGGACCATTCGCCGCTGAACTGGATTGCTGGGGCGGTGGGCTCGATCGCGAGCACGTCGTCGATCCGCCGCGACAGGGGATGACGCACTAGCGGACCCGCGGCTTCGATTTCGGGATGGGACGCTTCGCCAGCTCGGCTTTGGCGATCGGGTTCCCGAGGCGGGTGTAGATCAGGCCCTGGTCCATCGCTGTCCGGTACGGCTTGTCGAGCGATTCCCAGATCGCCTTGACCGTGCCCTGTGTGGCGGTCGGTGGTTTGGCGGCGATGGTGGCGGCGATCTCCTGTGCGCGGTCCCAGAGTTGGCCCTCGGCAACCACTTCGGTGACCAACCCGATCCGCAGCGCGGTCTGCGCTCCGACACGTTCGTCGTTGCCCATCAACGCCATCCGGAGTGTGTCGCCGAGACCGACGCGTCGCATGAGCCCGACGGGTTCCAGTGCGGAGACCAGTCCGGCGCTGACATGGGAGTCGAAGAAGGTCGCGCCGTCGGAGCAGATGACGACGTCGGCCTCGTTGACGAAGTACAGCGCCCCGGCGGTGCACATGCCCTGGACGGCGCACACCACCGGCTTCCACATCTTCTGCCATTTCGGACTCAGAAGTTCACCCGGATCCTCGTGGTTCCAGACGATCTCGGGCTGCCCGTAACTGGATTTCACATCGAGGCCGGCGCTGAAGGCTCGCTCGCCTGCCGCGCGCAGCACGACAGCGTTGATCTCCTCGTCGGACTTGATCGTGTGCCAGACGTCGCGCATCTCCTCGCACATGGTCCGGTTGAACGAGTTCAACGCCTCGGGCCGGTTCAGCGTGACGGTCGCGACGCGACTGTCGTGGTCGAGGTCGAGAAGGATGGTGTCGAACTGCGTCATCGGCACTGCCAATTGGGTGTGCGCTTCTCGACGAAGGCCAGCGGCCCTTCCTGGGCGTCTTCGGTGCGGACCACCCGCTCGCGGAACGTCTCGGCGAGGATCTCGCCCTCCAGGAGAGGCAGGTCGAGTGTCTTGTGGATGGCCAGCCGGGTGCCGCGAACTGCCAGCGGCGCGTTGGAGTTCACGATGTCAGCGATCTCGTGGGCGCGCTCGAGCAGCTTGTCGTGTTCGACGACCTCGGTGATCATGCCGAGTTCGTAGGCGCGTTCCGCTGACATCCGTTCGTGCTTGCCCATCAACGCCATTCGCAGGGCCACAGATCGTGGCAGCGCGCGGGCCAGCCGCACCATCTCACGCGCGGCGACCAGTCCGATGCTCACATGGGGGTCGAAGAAGGTGGCTTTGTCGGAGGCGATGACGATGTCACCGGTGGTGACCCAGTCCAGGCCGGCCCCGCAGCAGATCCCGTTGATCGCGGCGAGAACAGGTTTGGCCATCCGGCGGAACGGGGGAGTGCCTTCCTGCGGCGCCTCCCACTGGTCGTAGGTGGACAGGTAGGGACGCTCGTAGATCACCTTGCCGTCCTCGGGGATCTCCTTGACGTCGGCGCCGGTGCAGAACGCCCGGCCCGTCCCGGTGACGATCATCAGCCAGATGTTGTCGTCGCCCTCGGCTTCGTCGTAGGCGGCGCGTAGTTCGGTCACCATGTGGGGCGACAGCGCGTTGAGAGCCTCGGGCCGATTGAGTGTGATGGTGGCCTTGTGGCCGTCGACGTCGTAGGAGATGGTGTCGTAGCTGGAGGGACTCACGGGCCTTCTTTCGTCTATCGACCCTGGAAATCCGGCCCGCGACGAGCACGGAACGCGGCCAGGCCTTCTTTGAAATCAGCTGTTCTGCAAGACAGTTCGAGGCTGGACAACTCGTGGTCCATCGAGTCGGACAGCGTGGCGTGCAAGCCGAAGTTGATGGCGCGTTTGGCCAATCCGATCGCGACGGTGGGGCCCGACGCGAGGCGCTTCAGCAGATCGTCTGCGGCAGCGGCGATCTGGTCGCGCGGTACCGCATCGTAGATGAGACCCCAGTCGGCGGCGTCATCTCCGGTGATCTTCTCGCCGAGCAGCAACATCCGTTTGGCTCTGGTGACGCCGGCGAGTCTGGGGAGGAGCCATGTCGCACCTGAATCGGGGCTGAACCCGCGGTCGATGAACGGCTCCCACAGGTTGGCGTCGGTGGCAGCCACGGTGAAGTCGGCGGCGAGCGCCAGATTGCATCCGAGTCCGACCGCCCACCCCTGCACGCTGCACACCACGGGAAGTTGGATGGTTGCGACGAGCTCGATGACGCGGTTGGCGGTGTGCGGGATGCGCCGCGTGAGATTGCCCGGCCGGGGCTTGCGATCGCCGCTGTTCGTGGCGACCCAGTCGGCGCCGGCGCAGAAGTCGTCGCCCGCTCCCGCGAGGTGGATGGCCCGCAGCGAGTCGTCGGTGGCGGCTTCGGTGAGGACCTTCACGAGGTCGTCGACCATCGTGTGGCTCAACGAGTTTCGCCGGTCTGGCCGGTCGAGGGTGATGCGCAGGATGCCCTGGTCTGTGGACAGTCGCACCGCGCCTGCGTCCGCATCGTCGCGCACCGGGGAACCGTCCTCTCGGATCAGGAACATCGCTTTACAGATAGCCATACAGTTGGTACTACGATTACTATCCTGTACAAGTTAGCAAGGAAAGGCCAGCGGCGGAACAGTGTCGTCTCAACTGCCAGGACCACGAATTCGTCAGCCCCGGGTTGCCGAACTCGTGGCGTCTCGGCTGCGCGACGACATCCTCACGGGCCGGCTCAAGGAAGGCGACGTGCTGCCGTCGCAGGAGTCGCTGTTCGCCGAGTTCGGCGTCAGCCCGCCCGCGGTGCGTGAGGCGATCCACATCCTCGAGTCCGACGGCCTCATCTCGGTGCGGCGCGGCAATGTCGGGGGCGCGGTGGTACACCTTCCCTCGGCCGAGCGCACGGCGCAGATGATCGGCATGGTCCTGCAGACCCGGTCGGCCACCCCCGGTGACGTCAGCGAGGCGCTGCTGCACCTCGAACCCGTGTGCGCAGGTATGTGCGCTGCCCGCGACGACCGTGCGGCCGAAGTCGTTCCGTACCTGCGTGCGGCGATCGACGCGCAGATCGAGGACTTCGGCACCCCGGCGCGCTACGTACCGAACGCCCGCAAGTTCCACGAGGCGATCGTGTCGCGGTGCGGAAACGAGCCGATGATCCTTCTGATCGGGTCGCTGGAGGTCATCTGGTCGGCCCACGAGTCGTCGGTGTGGAGCGACGAGTACCACCCGAGCGATCCGATGGAGCCCAAGACGATGCGCGCGGCACTGCGCGATCACGAGAAGCTGATCGACGCGATCGCCGACGGCAACTCCGCCCGCGCGGTCCGTCTGGCCCAGGACCATCTGGCCGCCGCGCGTCGCAACACGCTCGCTGTCGGGGCCGACGGAGAAACCAAATTCATTCAAGCCAAACTGATCTCACCGTGAAAGGCTCAGCCATGACGACGACCGAAGACGACCGTGTGCTGTTCGATGTCGACCGCGACTCGCGCATCGCCACGATCACGCTGAACAATCCCAAGCAGCGCAACTCCTACGACGCGTCGATGCGCAATCTGCTCGGCCGCTACCTCGACGAGGTCGCCGAGGACGACGACATCACCGTGGTGCTGCTCCGTGGTGCCGAGGGTGTCTTCAGCACGGGTGCGGACATGAACAACGCGTACGGCTGGTACGGCCCCGGTCGGGAACCCGAGAAGAAGAGCAGGCCGTCCCAGCGGCGCCGCCTGACCGTCGACCGCAAGTCGTTCGGCTTCTATCACAATCTGATGGGCTTCCCGAAGGTCACCGTCGGTGAGATCAGTGGTTACGCGCTCGGCGGCGGTTTCGAGATGGCGTTGATGACCGACATCTCCGTCATCGCCCGCGATACCCGCATCGGGATGCCTGCCACGCGCTTCCTCGGGCCCGCACTGGGGAGTCTGCACATGTTCTTCCACCGGCTCGGCCCCGTGCTGGCCCGGCGCATGCTGCTCACCGGGGACATCATCCGGGCGGCGGAGTTCGAGCATCTCGGCGTCTTCACCGAGACCTGCGAGCCGGAGAAGGTCACGGCCCGCGCGCGGTACTGGGCGGAGAAGGCCGCCAAGATGCCCGCCGACGGCGTGGTCATCGCCAAGGAGGCGTTCCGCCTCGTCGAGCAGAGTCAGGCCTACCAGGGTGAAGAGGTCGCGAGCTATCTGTTCCATGCCTACGGCACGAACCTGCAGTTCGCCGACGGCGAGTTCAACTTCGTCAAGACCCGCGCGCAGCACGGCACCAAGGAGGCATTCCGCCTGCGTGACGAGCATTTCTTCGTCCCAGAACCCGAGTGACTCGGGTCACCTACTTTCAGCACTACATTCTCTGTTACTTTTGTAACGTCCGTCTGTCACGAAACCGAGGTCAAGAGCATGCCCACACCCGTCATCGTCGGAGCAGCCAGGACGGCCATCGGCCGCTCGTTCAAGGGGACCCTGGTCAACACGCCGCCCGAGACCCTGATCACCACGGTGCTCCCGGAGATCGTCCGCCGCTCCGGCGTGGATCCGGCCGACATCGACGACATCATCTTCGCCGAATCGCATTACGGCGGCGGCGATCTGGCGCGCTACGCCGCCGACGCCACTGGTCTCAAGCACGTGCCCGGCCAGTCGGTCAACCGGCACTGCGCGGGCAGCCTCACGGCGATCGGCAATGCCTCGGCGCAGATCGGCTCCGGCATGGAGCGTGTGCTGATCGCAGGCGGCGTGCAGTCGCTGTCGATGACGCCCCTGGTCAACTGGCGTATCCCCGGCCCCGAGCTGAAGTTCGAAGAGCGCTGGATGCCCCCCACGCACGTCGAGACCCCGGACGCGCCCACCAAGGACATGTCGATCACCGTGGGCTGGAACACCGCTCAGGCTGCCGGCATCACGCGCCAGGACATGGACGAATGGGCCGCCCGCTCGCACCATCGTGCGATCGCCGCGATCGACGCGGGCAAGTTCCTCGACGAGATCGTTCCGCTCAAGGTCACCCAGTTCGACGGCTCGGTCATCGACTTCAGCGTCGACGAGCAACCGCGTCGTGACACCTCGGTCGAGAAGCTCGCGGGCCTGAAGGTGCTGCATCCGGAGATCGAGGGCTTCTCGATCACCGCGGGCAATGCCAGCGGCACCAACGACGCGGCTGCAGGCGTGGCCCTGGCCGACGCCGACTACGCCGCTGCCAACGGGCTCAACGTCATGGCCAAGGTTCGTGCCTGGGGCGCCGTCGGCGTCGATCCCCGCGACACCGGTCTGGGCGGCGTCAAGGTCGTCGGCAAGGTGCTCGACCGCGCCGGTCTCAAGCCGTCCGATGTGGCGCTGTGGGAGATCAACGAGGCGTTCGCCTCCGTGCCGATCGCCGCAGTTCGCGAGTACGGCATCGACGAGGAACTGGTCAACTTCTCCGGCAGCGGCTGCAGCCTCGGGCACCCGATCGCGGCGTCCGGCGCGCGCATGATCACCACGCTGGTCTACGAACTGCAGCGTCGTGGCGGCGGCATCGGTGTCGCCGCGATGTGCGCCGGCGGCGGCCAGGGTGGCGGCGTCGTCATCGAGGTGTAGGACCCACGATCGCCGGAATTGCATTCCAGCAGGCACAGTGCGAGAGGCACTCTGCCGGAATGCAGTTTCGGCGTAACGGGTTTCAGCGTTTGCGGGCGGTGGCCTTGCGAGCCGGCTTCCTCTCTTCATCGACCGGGGCGTCTCCGTCGATCAGGCGGGCGGCATGCTCGAGGATGCATTCGAGGCCGTATTCGAAGTTGCGGTCATCGGGGGCGCTCAGATGGTGGCCCTTTTGCGTGACGCTGGCCAACAGCGGAGCGGATTCGGGATCGAAGGCCATGGTGTCGTCGATGTCGCCGTGCCCGTCCTCGCCCGCCAAATTCTTCTCCCGCAGCCGCTGCAGCACCACCGATCCGCGGACGTGAACCGACATCGCCGAATACGTGTTGAAGGCGTCCTCGGCGGACAAGCCCGCCTCGACGAGGCTGCCTATCGCTCTCTCGACCTCCTGGACACCCACTTTCGCGGCACGGGGACTCAGCGCGGACCGGATGAGGATCAGATCGCAGAGGATCGGATTGCCGTTGAAGGTGTTTCGCATCGACCGTGCGTGGGTGGCAAGCGACTCACGCCAGTCCTTGGCCTCGACGTACGGCGTGGCAAAGGCGTACTGGCTCAAGGCACGATCGGTCATCGCGTTGAGAAGGTCGTCCTTCTTGCGGAAGTACCAGTAGATGCTGGTGACGCCGACACCGAGGTGCTTGCCCAGCAGCGGCATGCTGAGGTTGTCGATGCCGACCTGCTCGGCCAGTTCGAACGCGCCTTTGATGATGTCGTCGGGGTTGATGGACCCGCGTTCACGGCGCTGGCGCTTCTCCGCAGTCGCTTGTTTGGCCACCGGGGCACCTCCATCGTCTCCGTGCGTTCTCGCGTTCGCGCCGACTACCCTGAACTGCGCCTTTGCAGCCGTGTCGCGGCGGTACTGTGTACGCGACCTTACCGTCAGGGGCGTGACGAGCAGCGGCCACCGCTCTTCACGCCTTTTACAGTAAGACCTATAGTAAGCTTTTCGGAGCATTCTCCGGTGGTATCCCCGCACGAAAGATGAAGGGCGACAAGTGTCCGACGAGGTTCTCGTAGAACGTCAGGGTCGAGTACTGATCATCACCATCAACCGTCCGGAGGCGCGCAACGCCTTCAACCTCGCAGTGGCCCAGGGGCTGGCCGATGCGATGGACGAACTCGACAACTCGCCGGAGTTGTCGGTGTCGATCGTCACCGGTGCGGGAGGCAACTTCTGTGCAGGCATGGACCTGAAGGCCTTCATGGCCGGTGAGGTGCCCGCGATCGAGGGTCGCGGAATCGGCTTCACCGAGCGCCCGCCCCGTAAGCCGGTGATCGCCGCGGTCGAGGGCTATGCCTTGGCCGGCGGTACGGAGATCGTCCTGGCGACGGACCTGATCGTTGCGGCCAAGAACGCCAAGTTCGGCATCCCCGAAGTCAAGCGCGGTCTGGTGGCCGCGGGCGGCGGGCTGCTTCGGCTGCAGAAGCGGATTCCGTATCAGAAGGCGCTGGAGCTCGCGCTGACCGGTGACAGCTTCACCGCTGAGGAGGCCTCGCAGTGGGGCTTCGTCAACGTCCTCACCGAGCCGGGCGAAGCGCTCAACGGCGCGCTGGAGCTGGCCGCGCGCATCACGGCCAACGGGCCGTTGGCGGTCGCCGCGACCAAGGAGATCATCATCAAGTCGGCCGAGTGGAGCGAGGCCGAGATGTGGAAGAAGCAGGGTGAGATCGCCTACCCGGTCTTCGGATCCAAGGACGCGATGGAGGGTGCCACGGCGTTCGCCGAGAAGCGCAAGCCCAACTGGACGGGCACGTAGCCGCCCCCGGCTGATGGATCTGGGTCTGCGGGACGCCACCGCGGTCGTCGTCGGTGGCGGCCGCGGGATGGGACTGGCGGCCGCCCACTGCTTCGCCGACGACGGCGCCCGCGTTGCGCTGATCGGACGTACTCGCGCGCTGCTCGACGCGGCGGCCGCTCAACTTCGTGAGCGGGGCAGCCCCGATGCGATCGGGGTCGTCGCCGACACCTCCGACGAAAATGCTGTGCGCCAAGCCTTCTCGGACCTGGGTGACCGGTGGGGCGGACAGTTGAACATCCTCGTCAACGCCGTCGGGCCATCGGTGCGCGGCACGTTCGACGAACTCAGCGACGCCGATTGGCGCCAAGCCATCGACGAAGGTGCGATGGGCATGGTGCACTGCGTCCGCGCGGCGCTTCCGCTGCTGCGCGCCGCCGAGTGGGCCCGGATCGTGAACTTCTCCGCGCACTCGACGCAGCGGCAGAGTGAGATCCTGCCCGCGTACACCGCGGCCAAGGCGATGGTCACCAGCGTCTCAAAGAACCTCTCGCTGCTGCTGGCCCGCGACGAGATCCTTGTCAACGTGGTGTCCCCGGGCAGCATCGCATCGGAAGCGCTTGTGGGCTGGGCGGATTCGGTCGGTGTCGACGGCGCCGACCCCTATGCGCTGATGGCCGCGATCGACGAGCATTTCGGCCATCCCGCACACCTGCCGCGGGCGGGTCTGCCCACCGAGATCGGGCCCGTCGTCGCGTTCCTGGCATCGCGGCGCAATTCGTACATGACCGGCGCGAACATCAACGTCGACGGCGGTAGCGACTTCACCTGACGGGAGAGCGGTATGGCGACAGCGAAGGAAGCTCGGGACTGGGCGCGCGTCGCCCTGCGTGGCATCGGTGACTCGCTGTACACGCCGTTCTGCGGTCCCGACGGCGACGACATCGACTGGGAGGCCTACCGGACGCTGGTGCGCTACTGCGTCGGTGATCTGAGGCATCCTCTGCTGTGGTGCACCAGCGGCATCTCCGAGTTCTGGTCGCTGACGCTCGACGAGCGAAAATCCTTGCTAGAAGTGGCCATTGACGAAGGGCGCGCGGCCAACCCGGACGTGGTGATCCAGGCGTGCACGGCGGCCATGTCGGCCAAGGACTGCCTGGAGTTGACCCGCCATGCGCAGGACGCGGGCGCCGACATCGTCTACATCCAAACGCCGATGATGGAGGCGCACGGCGGCGAAGGCGTGCTGAGGTTCTTCTCCTACATCGCCGACCGCACCGACATCGCCCTCGGCATGTTCAACTCGCCGTCGTCGGGATATGTGCTGACGCCCGCGGAGAGCGCCCGGATCTATGACGAGATCCCGGCCGTGTGCGCCACCAAGGAGGGCGCGTTCCGGCCCATGGCCAGCCGGATGCTGCACCAACTCGCGCCGGACCTGACGATCTGGGAGTGTGACAAGACGGTTTACCGAGCCGGCTGGCTGCGCGACGGGATCGTGTGCGCGGCGCAGCTCGGCACGGCGGGGTACCTGTTCGAAACGCCGCAGCGCCCAATCTTTTCCGAATACTGGGACCTCATCGTCTCCGGCAGTTTGATCGAGGCGATGGACTACGGCCGCGACTCGGGCCTCGACCAGTTCGACCTCGACATGGGCTCGTGGTTCACGTGTTATCCGGGCCGCGCGGACTACTTCACGCACTGGGGCGGGGCGTTCAAGTTCGCAGCGTCGGTGCTGGGCCTCCCGATCGGTGCATACCCGCATTCCCGACCGCCGCAGGCGGAGCTTCCGCAGTTGGCGCAGAACCAGATTCGCGCCGCGTACAAGACCCTCGGATTGGTCGACGGATAGGGGTCCGCAGCGATTGCGGAAGCCACTACCGATAGGTGTACAGTATGAGCATCTATCGAGCTGAGGAGGTCAAGTGAGCACTGTCGACAGCATTGCGGAACCGGCTGGTTCCCAGGCCGCCGACGCGGTGCTTTTCTCCAAGCTCGACAGTGGCGTCGCGCTCCTCACGCTGAACCGGCCCGAGCGGATGAATTCCTGGGGCGGCGGGTTGGCCCGCGGTTTCTACCGGTGCATCGACCGCGCCGAGGCCGACCCCGATGTCCGCGTCATCGTTCTCACTGGCAACGGGCGGGCGTTCTGTGCCGGCGCCGACATGGGTGATCTGGACACGATCGGGGGAGCGGGAACCGACGGCGACACGGACGTCACGCAGCTTGTCGGGGAACGTCACCCGCATTTCGTGACCCAGCTCCGCAAGCCCGTAATCGCGGCGATCAACGGTGCCTGCGCGGGCATCGGGCTCACCCAGGCGTTGATGTGCGACATCCGGTTCGCCGCGGCCGGCGCCAAATTCACGACCGCCTTCGCGCGGCGGGGTCTGATCGCCGAGTACGGGATCTCGTGGATCCTGCCCCGGCTGGTCGGCTGGGGTGCCGCGCAGGACCTGTTGTTGTCGGGTCGGACGTTCTTCGCCGAGGAAGCCAAGGAGCTGGGTCTCGTCAAAGAGGTCGTGGCACCCGACGAGCTGATGACCCGGACGCTGGCCTATGCCCAGGACATGGCCCGCAACTGCGCGCCGAGTTCCCTCGAGGTCATCAAGCGCCAGCTCTACGACGATGCTTTGCGAAACGTGCACGACACCAGCAGTCGTGCGGAGACACTGATGCACGAGTCGATGCAGCGGCCCGACTTCATCGAAGGCATCACCGCCTTCTTCGAAAAGCGACAGCCGAACTTCCCACCGCTCAAGGAGGATCAGCCATGACCGCCAACGTTGCGCCCCTGGATTACCGCGCGATCGACGTCGACAACCACTACTACGAGCCGATCGACTCGTTCACCCGGCACCTGCCCAAGGAGTTCAGCCGCCGCGGCGTGCAGATGTACCAGGACGGCAAGCGCACCTGGGCGGTCATGGGTGGGCGGGTCAACACGTTCATCCCGAACCCCACGTTCGACCCGATCATCGAACCGGGCTGTCTGGACCTGTTGTTCCGCGGCGAGATCCCCGAAGGCGTCAACCCGGCTTCGCTGATGAAGGTGGACCGGATCTCCGACCATCCTGAGTACCGCAACCGGGACGCGCGGGTGAAGATCCTCGACAAGCAGAATCTCGAGACGGTGTTCATGCTGCCGACGTTCGCCTGCGGCGTCGAAGAAGCGCTCAAACACGACGTCGAGGCCACGATGGTCTCCGTGCACGCCTTCAACCTGTGGCTCGACGAAGACTGGGGCTTCGACCGTCCCGACCACCGCTTCCTGTCTGCGCCGATCATCTCGTTGGCCGACCCGGACAAGGCCGTCGAGGAAGTCGAGTTCGTGCTCGGCCGGGGCGCCAAGATCGTGTGCGTGCGGCCGGCTCCCGTGCCCGGCGTGGTCAAGCCGCGCTCGCTCGGCGACCCGCTGCACGACCCGGTGTGGGCGCGCCTGGCCGAAGCCGGGGTGCCGGTGGTCTTCCACCTGTCCGACAGCGGCTACATGGCGGTCCCCGCACTGTGGGGCGGCAAGGACACGTTCGAAGGGTTCGGCAAGCGCGACCCGCTGGACATGGTGCTGATGGACGACCGGGCCATTCACGACGCGATGGCGTCGATGATCGTGCACCAGGTCTTCACCCGGCACCCCAAGCTCAAGGTGGCGAGCATCGAGAACGGTTCGTATTTCGTCTACCGGTTGATCAAGCGGCTCAAGAAGTCCGCGAACTCAGCACCGGGCCACTACAAGGAAGATCCGGTCGAGCAGCTGAAGAACAACGTGTGGATCGCGCCGTACTACGAGGACGACGTGAAGGTCCTGGCCGACACCATCGGAGTGGACAAGATCCTGTTCGGGTCGGACTGGCCCCACGGTGAGGGTCTGGCGGATCCGATGACGTTCACCGCCGACATCCCGCAGTTCCCCGAGTTCAGTTACGAGGACACCCGAAAAGTGATGCGGGACAACGCACTCACGCTCGTCGGCGCGCACGTATTGACGTCGCACTGACATGGGCGAGTGGACGCTGGGCGGTGTCGTCGACGCCATCGCCGAGGCGATTCCCGAGCGCACGATGACGCTGTGCGGGGATCGCCGAACCACCTACGGTGACATGGCGTTGCGTACACGCCGATTCGCCAACTTCCTCGCGGACAGGGGATTCGGCGCTCACCGCGAGCGCGGCGAGTTGAACAACTGGGAGTGCGGGCAGGATCGCGTCGCGCTCATCATGTACAACGATCGCTATCCCGAACTCGTGATCGGTTGCCTGAAGGCGCGCACCGTCCCGGTCAACATCAACCATCACTACACGCCGCGCGAAGTCGCCGAACTGCTCGACTACCTCAAGCCGCGCGCGGTCGTCTACCACAAAGCGCTGGGCGCCAAGTTCGCCGACGTACTCCCCGCGAGCGCCGAACTGCTCGTCGAGGTCGACGACGGCAGCGACGGGCCCAGCCTTTCTGGCGCGGTGAATCTCGATGACGCTGTCGCGCAGGGGAATCCGGACAACAGAATTCAGGGCTCGCCGGACGACGTGATCATGTACTGCACGGGAGGCACCACGGGCCGGCCCAAGGGCGTGATGTGGCGTCAGAGCGACACGTACGTCTCATCGATGGTCGGCGCCGACCACGCGTCGGCCACCGAGATCCACGACAAGGTCACCGGGAACACCGGGGCGGCGTGGTTCGCCGTCTCGCCGCTGATGCACGCCGCAGGGCTGTGGACCGTGTTCTCCGGCTCGTTGGCGGGCCTGCCGGTGGTCCTCTACGACGACAGGGCCAAGTTCGATCCGCAGCGGGTCTGGAAGACGGCCGAGCAGGAAAAGGTCGGCTTGATGACGATGGTCGGTGATGCGTACGCCGCTCCGCTGATCGGCGAACTGCAGCGCTGCGCCTACGATCTGTCGTCGCTGTACGCGATCGGAACCGGCGGTGCCGCAACCAATCCCAAACACGTCAGCGCGCTGTTGGACAAGCTGCCGCAGCTGACGATCATCAACGGCTACGGCTCATCCGAGACCGGGAACATGGGATTCGGCCACAATCAGCGCGGATCGCACCGTGAGACGTTCGACCTCCGCGAAGGCGGCACCGTGGTCTCCGAGGACCTCAGCCGGTTCGTCGCCCCCGGGGAGGCGGAAGTCGGATGGGTGGTCCGTAAGGGACGAATCCCGTTGGGCTACTTCGACGATGCGCAGGCGACGCAGAAGACCTTCCCGGTGGTCGACGGACTGCGCGTCGTCGTCTCCGGGGATCGCGCGTCGCTGGAAGTCGACGGCACGCTGCGACTGTTCGGGCGTGACTCGCTGGTGGTCAACACCGGGGGTGAGAAGGTGTTCGTGGAAGAGGTCGAGGGCGTGCTGCGCGCACAGCCAGGCGTCGCCGACGCGCTGGTCGTCGGGCGCGACAGTGACAGATGGGGTCAGGAGATCGTCGCGTTGATCCAGCGGCATCCGAACGCAGACGTCGATGCAGAAACGCTGGTGGGTGCGTGCACCGCGGAATTGGCGCGGTTCAAGGCTCCCAAGGAGGTCGTGTTCGTCGACAAGGTCCGCAGGCTCGGCAACGGCAAGGCTGACTACCGGTGGGCGAAAAGTCATGTGGCGCAGCACGGTGCGGCGGTGAATTCGTGACGCGGAGAGTGATTGACTGCCTGGTCAACGTCCATTTCGGCGAGACCGCCAAGCAGCCCGAGTTCATGCTCAAGGTCCGCGACGACTACTTCAAGGGCCCGCAGTCGCTCTACGACCAGGTGGAGTTGCCTGCCCTGCTCGACGAGATGGCCGAGCACGGCGTCGAGAAGGCCATCCTGATGGACAACCTCGTCAAGCCATCGGTGACGGCGCGCAAGTTCGCCGAGGAGAGACCCGACAAGTTCGCGCTCGCGATCGGCGGCGTCAACCTGCTGCGCCCCATGCCGGCACTGCGGGAACTGTCGGCCGTCGTCGCCGACCTCCCCGTTGCCTATGTGGCGGTGGGGCCGAGCTTCTGGGGCGACGGCATGTACCCGCCCAGCGACGCCGTGTACTACCCGCTGTACACGAAATGTGCGGAACTCGAACTGCCGCTGTGTATCAACACCGGGCTGCCCGGGCCGCCGATCCCCGGTGAGGTGCAAAACCCGATCCACCTCGACCGGGTGTGCGTCCGATTCCCCGAGCTCAAACTGTGCATGATCCACGGGGCCGACCCGTGGTGGGACGTCGCGATCCGGCTGCTGATCAAGTACGCCAACCTACGGATCATGACGTCGGCCTGGTCGCCGAAACGCTTGCCCGACAGCCTGCTTCACTTCATGCGCACCCGCGGCAAGAACAAGGTGATCTTCGCCTCCGACTGGCCGGTGCTGCGGCAGAGCCGCGTCGTCCCCGAGGCCCTGGCGCTCGATCTGCCGCCCGATGTGCTCGACAACTACCTCTACAACAACGCCGACGACTTCTTCTTCGGGCAGAAGGGATCCTGATGGACCGCTATGAACTGCGCAGGCTTGATTACAGCCTGTCCGAGGATCATCGTGCGCTGCAGGCGGCCTACAAGGACTTCTTCGAAACCCGCTGCACCATCGAGACGGTTCGCGCCGCCGAGGAGTCAGGCTTCGACAAGAACCTCTGGGAGCGGTTGTGCGCCATGGGTGCAACGACGATGGCGCTGCCGGAATCGGTCGGCGGTGACGGCGCGACGCTGGTCGATCTGACGTTGGTCGCCGAGGAGATCGGGCGCTCGCTCGCGCCGGTGCCGTGGATCGACCATGTGGTGGCCGCGCGTCTGCTGGCTCGGCTCGGCGCGGTCGAACCCGACGTCGTCAACGGCACGAAACTCGTCGCGCTCGACCCGGCGCAGGACGGCGTCTCGGGCGCCAGGTTGGTGCCGGCGGGATCGGTCGCCGACCACGTGATCGTCCGGGACGGCGACAACATCGTGCTCCTCAGCTTCTCGTCCCGGCCCGCGCGGGTCGACAATATCGGCAAGCTGCCGATGGCGTGGGCGGATCCCGCTGCCGCCGACAACCGTGAGGTGTTGGGCAGTGGGGCGGCAGCGCTCGCCGAATATCAAGTCGCCGTGGATGAATGGCGGCTTCTGACCGGTGCCGCACTTGTCGGTCTGGTCGAGGCGACGATGACGATCGCCGCCGAGTTCTCCAAGACGCGCTACACCCTCGGCGTCCCCATCTCGACGCTGCAGGCGATCTCGCATCCGCTGGCCAACATCGCCATCACCGTGCAGGCCGGTCGCAACCTGGCCCGCCGCGCGGCATGGTTTCTCGACAACGAGCCCGACGAGCGGCGCGAGCTGGCGCCGTCGGTGTTCGTCTTCATGGCCGAGGAGGCCGCCAAGGCGGCGACGATGGCCGTCCACGTCCAGGGCGGCCTCGGCGTCTCCGCGGAAGCGGCGGCCACGGCCTATCTGGTGCGGGCCAGGGGATGGGCGGTCGCCGGGGGAGACCCGGGAGCTGCCGCCAAGTACATCGCCTCGATCGTCGCCGACCGCGAAGGACGGAACTGACCATGGATTTCTCACAGGTCGCACTGTCCGATGACGAGCAGAAGTTTCAGGACGAGGTCCGGTCGTTCCTGAGCGAGATCGTCACCGACGACGTCATCCGTCGCGACCGGGAGACCGGCGACAACTTCGACGAGGGCGTGCACCTCGCGCTCGGTGACGCCGGATACCTGGAGCGTGAGTGGAAAACCGGCTCCGCGCAGGCGTTCAGTCGGGTCGAGCGGCGGATCTGGGAACTCGAGAAGCGTCGCTACCATGTGCCGTGGGTGACCTCGGGCACGACGGCGATGATCACCAAGTCGGTGGAGAAGTTCGGGTCCGCAGAGCTCAAGGACGAAGTGCTGCCGCGGGTCTACAGCGGACACGTTCGGATGTGCCTCGGCTACACCGAGCCCGAGGGCGGCTCCGACGTCGCGACCTGTAAGACCCGAGCCGTCCGCGACGGTGACGACTGGGTGATCAACGGGTCGAAGATGTTCACCACCGGCGCACACAACTGCCAGTACGTCTTCCTCATCACCAACACCGACCCGAGCGCTCCGAAACACAAGAGCCTCACCATGTTTCTCGTCCCGCTCGACACCCCTGGCGTCGAGATCCAGGGCATCCGCACCGTCGACGGTGACCGCACCAACATCGTCTACTACAGCGATGTCCGGGTGCCTGATCGCTATCGGCTCGGCGACGTCAACGGAGGCTGGACCGTCGTCCGTGAACCGCTCAACGCCGAGCACGGTGATGTGGCGGCGGCCGACGACGGCCTGGCCGATGTGGCGATCATGATGCATCAGGCGATGTTCATGGCGCACGCCGTCGACAAGGCCGCCGAGAAGTCGGCGGTGGCGGATCCGGGCGGCCGCAGGCTGATCGACGACGGTGCGGTGGCGTACCGGTTGGGCCGCAGCGTGGCCCGGCTCGAAGCGTCGCTGTCGGCGCCGAGCATCTTCGGCCGCGTGGCGCTCGCGCAGACCATGCGCGACATCTCACCCGATCTGATGGACATCCTCGGGGCCGCCTCGGCGTTGCCCGTGGGGACCGACGGTGCCGCCGACGACGGTGCCGCCGAGTACGTGTACCGGTTTGCCCCGCTCGTCGGCATCTACGGCGGCACGCTCGAGGTGTTCCGCAACATGATCGCGCAGCACGTCCTGGGCCTCGGCAAGCCGAGCTACTCGCCTGCCAAGTGATTTGGGCGTGCGCGGTCGCGCTCAGCGCGACCCAGCACGCCCAAATCGCTACGTGCTGAGGATGGTGGCGCCCGCCGTGCCGGGGGCGCCGTAGAGCTGGGCGAAGCCGACCTTCGGCTCGCCCGGGATCTGGCGGTCGCCGGCCTCACCGCGCAGTTGGCGCACGATCTCGTGCAGCTGCCGCAACCCGGACGCGCCGATCGGCTCCCCGTTGGCGAGCAGGCCGCCGTCGGTGTTGACGGGCATCGCGCCGCCGATCTCCGTCGCGCCGTCGGCGATCAGCTTCTCCTGATCGCCGTCGGCGCAGAAACCGGCCTCGGCCATGTGGATGATCTCGGCGCCGGCATCGGTGTCCTGCAACTGGATCACGTCGACATCCGACGGCTCGATTCCCGCCTTCTCGAAAGCCGCCCGTGACGCGTAGACCGTCGGGGCGACATCCTCGTCGACCGGCGCGAACGTCGTGTTGACCTCGTAGGCACCGTACTTGCGGGTGCGCACCTCGACGGCCCGGACGAAGACGGGCTTGTTGGTGTACTTGTGGGCAAGGTCGGCCCGGCACATGACGACGGCGGCGGCCCCCTCGTCCGGGGAGCAGAACATGTACTGCGTCAGCGGGTAATTGAGCATCGGCGAGTTGAGGATCGCGTCCTCGTCCATCGGCTTGCGCCGGAATGCATTCGGGTTCAGGGCTCCGTTGCGCAGGTTCTTGTTGACGACCTTGGCCAGCGTTCGATGGCTGATGCCGTGGCTGTGGAGATACCGGTTGGCCTTCATGCCGAAGAACTGTGTCGTGAGGTACTGGCCGTTCTCCGCGTACCAGCTGGGCATTCCGACCAGTCCGGGATCCTCGGTGAACGCGCCGCGCGGATGCTTGTCGAGCCCTACGGCGATGCCGATCTCATAGTCGCCCAACCGGATTCCGTCAGCGCAGGCCTTGGTGGCGCTTGCCGCCGTCGCGCAGGCGTTGAAGACGTTCGTGAACGGGATGCCTGACAGCCCGATCATCCCGACGATCGCATCGGGGTTGGCGACCGTCCAGCTGCCTCCCACGCCGAACTGGATGTCGTTCCACGAAATGCCCGCATCGGCCACCGCGGCGGCGA
Source organism: Mycobacterium sp. 236(2023) (assembly GCF_029623955.1). GTDB lineage: Bacteria > Actinomycetota > Actinomycetes > Mycobacteriales > Mycobacteriaceae > Mycobacterium. Next base: position 1,241,303 of record NZ_JARSBP010000002.1, read on the forward strand.
TCGCGTCGACACCCATCTGCATGGCGGTTTTGCCTTCGAACCGGCCGAACGGGTGCAGTCCCACCCCGATGATCGCGACGTCGTGCATGGGTCAGGCTTCCTTTCACTCAAAGCCGTGCGCGCACCAGTTGCGCCTGCTGGATGGCCGCCACCGGACCCTGTTCGTCGAACAGAGTGCCCTTGGATACCCCGACTCCGTCGGAGCCGTAATGGTTCTCCGACCGCACGCCGATCCAGCGTCCCTCAGGGACGCGGTGGATGTGTACGGCGAGATCGGTGTTGAGGAACGTGTATTTGCTCGGATCGAGCCGGCTGCCCATGCCGTTGGCGATGTCGGCCACCGAGAACAACCGCTGCAGCGGCGTCATCTCTTCGCCGGCGACCAGATCCACCAGCGGGGTCGCCCAGCATTCGGCCTGCACGCTGTGCAGGATGTCGTTGAGCCAGCGCCAATCCAGGCTCTGGATGTACGTCGGGTCGGCTCCGTCGTCGGGCAGCCGGCGGGTGCCGTCACCGACCGGTCTCATCGGCTCGATAGGGGTGGCGGGAAGCGTCTCGGTTTCCGAGCGCAGGAACCGCCATGCGGACGCCTTGGCGACAACCCGCAGCGCGCCGTCGGGACCTGCCGCAGTCATCTCGGCGCCCACCAACTCTATCTGGCGGCCCGGCCTTTCGACGGTGGCGCGCACCCAGACATCGCTCGTCGGCACCGGGCCCCACAGGTCGACGACGACGCGGCTGAGCCGGGCGTCGTCACGGGGTGCGCAGTTCTCCGCGGCCCGCACCAGCAGCGCCGACACCGGTGCCGCGTTCTGCATGGAGGCGCCCCAGGTGCTGATGACGTGGTCGGACGCCGCGAACCTCTCCCCGCGAGGATCGTCGCTGTCGACGAGCTCGTAATAGGCGTCAGTCACGTCCCGTCCTGTCTGCGCGCGGCGGCGGCCATCAGCAGGATATGGTGACGGTTATCGAAAGCACAACTGGATGGCTTACAGGAGGTCGTCGTGGGCGTCGTGGAGACGGACGTGGTCTTCGACCCGTTCAGCGCGGACTTCTACAGCGATCCGCACGCCTGGTACCCGCGGCTGCGCGCGCAGGCGCCGGTCTTCTACAACGCCACCCATGACTTCTATGCGCTGAGCAGGCATGCCGACGTCGCGGCAGGGTTGAAGGATTTCACCACGTATTCGTCGGCCTACGGAGTGGATCTGGGTATGGTCCGCCGGGGCGAGAAAGTGCCGGCAAAGATGATCATCTCGATCGACCCGCCCGAGCACCGCGCCATGCGCAGTCTGGTCAACAAGGTGTTCACGCCCCGTGCCATCGAAGCCCTGCGCGCGATGGTCTCCGACACCGTGGAGCGCTTCCTGGTCGAAGCCGGCGATCGGGAATTTGATGTGGTGCAGGACTTCTCGGTGTACTTCCCGGTCGACGTGATCACCCAGATGCTCGGGGTTCCGGACAGGTATCGACAGCAGGTCCGGCTGTGGATCGATGAGTCACTGCACCGCGAGCCCGGCCAGATCGACATGTCGGAGTCCGGCATGCAGGCGATGGCCGAGATGTGGCTGATGTACTACGACCTGATCAAGCAGCGGCGCGACGATCCGCAGGACGACATGATCACCGCCCTGATCGCCGCCGAGGTCACCCGCGACGACGGAACCTCCGACCGGCTCAGGGATTCCGAGATCGCCGGGTTCGCCACCCTCCTGGGCGGCGCCGGCGCCGAGACCGTCACCAAGCTCGTCGGCAGCGCCGTGTACACGTTCGCGAAGCACCCCGACCAGTGGCAACAACTGCTCGACGACCGCAGCAAGGTCGCAGTCGCGATCGAGGAACTGCTGCGCTACGACGCGCCCGTGCAGTACAACGTGCGCCGGTCCAACACCGAGGTGACTTTGCACGGCGTGACGATTCCGGCAGGAGCGCCGGTGTTCCTGCTCGGCGCGTCGGCCAATCGCGATCCCGACGCGTGGACCGACCCGGATGTGTTCGACATCAATCGTGACCGCGCCGAGGCGCAGAACCTGGCGTTCGGCTACGGCATCCACAGCTGCCTGGGCGCGGCGCTGGCGCGGCTGGAGAGCTCTGTGGCGATCAACAAACTCCTCGACCTGATGCCTCGTTACGAGGTGCGCTGGGACGGCTGCCGCCGCGTCAGCATGCAGAACGTGTCGGGGTGGGCCAACGTACCGGTGCGGATCCTGCCGTGACTCGCGATTTCGGCGTAGTTGGTCAACGTCAGCGTGACCAACTACGCCGAAATCACTCGTCGATGAGTCTCCGAAAGTTCTCGGCGGGAGAGACTTTCGCGCCCGAGTCCCGTATTCGCCCCGCGAGCTCCCGATCCGACGTCGCGACCATGATCTCGTCGGGGTTCGGGTCAGAGCCGACGATCCTGACGATCTCGTGGTCGGCGGAATTCGGTGCGGACGCGGGTGCGTGGGCCACCGTGACGACGGCGGATTCGATGGGTGGTGACGGGGGACGCTCGAAGACCACCGTGACGTCGGCGCCCTCCATCTCGGCCCACCGCTCCAGTCGCTCGACCAGGGTGACCATGGCGGCGTGCCGGTCACGCCACCAGCCGTCGGGCCGCGACCCGATCACATTCATTCCATCGACAATCCAGCGCATCCACCGCAGACTATCGAAGTAGTACAGCCCCAGAAGAGGATCGATATGGCCACGCACGTCGAAAACAAGGTCACGTTCTGCCGGATCTGTGAGCCCCTCTGCGGGATGATCGCCACGGTCGAGGACGGCAAGCTCACCGCGTTGCGCCCCGACAAGGACCATCCGCTGTCGGCGGGATTCGCCTGTCAGAAGGGCATCGCGTTCACCGAGGTCGTCAACGACCCCGACCGCGTCACGACGCCGCTGCGGCGCACGCCGGAGGGGTTCGTGCCGGTCAGTTGGGACGAAGCCCTCGGCGACATCGCGTCTCGGCTGTCCACGGTGTTGCGCACGCACGGGGCCGGTTCGGTCGGCTGGTACATGGGCAACCCCGGGGCGTTCAGCTACGCCCACGTGTCGTCGATCATGGCCTTCATCAAGGGAATCGGCCGCGGCACCCACTTCTATACGGCGTCCTCGCAGGACACCAACAGCCGGCTGATGGCCAGCCAGCTGCTGTACGGAACGCCGACGAGTGTCCCGATCCCGGACCTGACCCGGACGGATCTTCTCGTCGTGATGGGCGCGAATCCCGTGGTCTCCCATGGCAGTTTCCTCACCGCGCCACGCATCAAGGACCGCATGCACGACATCGTCAAGCGCGGCGGGCGGGTCGTGGTCATCGACCCGCGCAAGACGGAGACCGCCGCGCAGTTCGAATGGTGTGGCATCGTCCCGGACACCGATGCGCTGCTGCTGCTGTCGCTGCTGCAGGTGATGTTCGCCGAAGGACTGGCCCGCACCCGAGGAACCGCCTCGATGGTCGACGGGTTCGACTGGCTCCAGCGGCAGGTGACCCCGTTCTCGCCCGAGGCGACGGCACCGCACACCGGCATCGACCCCGACGTGGTGCGTGGACTGGCCCGTGACCTGGTCGCGTCCCCGCGTGCGGCGGTGTACGGCCGGCTGGGGACATGCGTCGGCCGGTACGGAACGTTGACGTCGTACCTGATCGACGTCGTCAACCTCGTCGCGGGCAACCTCGACAAGCCGGGAGGTTCGGTCATCAGTGGCCTCGGATTGCCGGCCCAGCGGCTGGTGAACATCGGCATGGGCGCGATCCTGCGCCGCACCTACCGGCGCAGGAAGTCCCGTATCGGCGGCTTCCGGGCGATCATCGGCTCCGAGCCGGCGGCACTGATGGCCAAGGAGATGCTGACGCCGGGGGAGCGGCAGATCCGGGCGATGTTCATCAGCGCGGGCAACCCGGTGTTGTCGGTGCCCAACGGCGACGAACTCGAGGGAGCGCTCGACGCGCTGGATCTGTCTGTCGCCCTTGACTTCTACCTGACCGAGACGACGGCGCACTGTGACTACGTGCTGCCGGTGACGACGATGTACGAGCGCGACGACTTCCCGCTGACGTTCCAGCCGTTCCAGGCGACACCGTTCCGTCAGGCCACCGAAGCCGTCGTCGCGCCACGGGGGCAGGCCCGCCAGGAGTGGGAGATCGTCGGCGATCTGATCGGACGGCTGTCGAAGGAATCACGGGTGTTCGGTGCGCTGACCGCATCGGGTAAGGCCATGCGGCGGTTAGGCATTCAGTTCGATCCGCGGATGATCGCCGACGGGATCATCCGGTTCTCGGCGGGCGGGGACTTCTTCGGGCTTCGTCGTGGTGGGCTGAACTTCGGGCGGCTGTCGCGCGACCACGCGCACGGCAAGGTGATCACACCGCACCTGAAGACCGGGGTGCTCAAGGAGGCGATCTCCTACCCGAACGGTCGAATTCAGCTGGAGCACAGGGACGTCGCCGACGAGGTGGCGACGCTGCTGGGGCTCGAACAGCCGGAGTCGTTTCCGCTGCGGATGATCGGGATGCGCGAACCGCGTTCGGAGAACTCGTGGATGCACAACGCCCCGCTGCTGATGCGCGGCGATCGGAGCCACCACGGGCTGATGAACGCCGACGACGCCGCGGAGCTGGATGTCATCGACGGCAGTGAGGTGCGGGTCAGCTCGCCCTACGGCGCCATCACGGTGCCCATCACGCTGACCAAGGACATCATGCCCGGGGTGATCGCGGTGCCACATGGCTGGGGACACAAGGGGACCGGCGGCTGGAAGGTCGCCAACAAGGCCGGTGGCGCTAACGTGAATCAGCTGACGTCGAGTGATCCCGGCGACGTGGAGTCGTTGTCCGGGATGGCTTGGCTGACAGGAGTTCCCGTCCGCGTCGATCGGGTCTAGGCGATTGCGCCGGCGTCCTTGAGCTCTTCGATGCGGTCCCATTCCAGCCCGATCTCCATGAGCACGAGTTCGGTGTGCTCGGAGGCCTGCGGGGCGCGCGTGGTCTCCAGCGGCTCGTGGTTGAACTGCACGGGACCACGAACCACCTTGAACGGTCTGCCGCCGTCGCTCGCCTCCACCTCGGTGATCATGTCGTTGGCGATGGCCTGCTCGTCGGTGCCGAGGTCCACGAGGCTCTGGAACGGGGCCCACTGACCCTTCATCGACTTCAGGTGCTGACGCCAGTACTCGAAGGGCCTGGCCGCGATCGCGGCGGCGATGAGTTCCACACCGGCTTCGGCGTTCTGGATCAGCGGCATCACGTCGCAGAACCGCGGGTCGTCGGCCAGTTCGGGCAAGCCCAGATGTTCGAAGGTGTCGCGGATGTAGCCGGTCGGGCTGACGATGCACAGGTTGATCGTGCCGCCGTCGGAGGTCGCGTAGTTGGCCATGAACGGGTTGACCGATGTCGTGGTGCCCGGCATCAGCGAGCGCATCGTCTCGCCGGTCTCCATGCCCTGCGTCACGCTGGCGCCCGCCGCCCACCACGCCGTGCTCAGCAGTGACACGTCGAGCTCGACGGCCTCCCCGGTACGCTCGCGGTGGAACAGCGCCGCCGAGATCCCGCCCGCGATGTTCATGCCGCCGATCGAATCTCCGAAGGCCGGAATGCCCTGGGGCAGAGCGCCACCCAGCTCCTCGGGGGTCAGGGCGTGGCCGACGCCGCTGCGCGTCCAGAAGGCGGTGCCGTCGAATCCGCCGACCAGCCGCTCCGGTCCCTTGTCGCCGTACGCGCTGCCACGTGCATAGATGATGTTCGGGTTGACGGCGCGGATGTGCTCGATGTCGAACTTGTTCTTCTGGCGAGCCTGCGGCATGTAGTTGGTCAGGAAGACGTCGGCCGTCTTGGCGATCTCGTAGAGCACCTCCTGCCCTTCGGGTTTCGACACGTCGATGCCGACGCTGCGCTTTCCCCGGTTGGGGTGCTCGATCAGCGGATGACGATTCGGGTCGAGCTGGAACCCGCCCATGTTGACGAACCCGCGTTGGGTGTCGCCGCGGACCGGGTGTTCGACCTTGATGACGTCGGCGCCCCAGTCGGCCAGGATCGCACCTGCCGCGGGGACGAACGTGAACTGTGCAACCTCGAGGACGCGGACGCCCTCCATCACCTTGATCAATGCGAACCCCTTCTGACGACGACGTCTTTCGGCCTTGGGGGGAGTCTAGCGGAGGTCAGATACTGTAATGTTTACCGTTGATCATCCGAGAAACAGCCGGAGGTGCCAGGTGAGCTCGAGTGTCGAGATAGGCCGGCGCGCCGCTGCCGGGGCCGAGCGTCGCATGCTGATCGACGGGAAGCTTGTCGCTGCCGCCTCCGGCGCGGAGTTCGACAACCACAGCCCCGCCACCGGTGCGGTACTCGGCGTGGCGGCGGCCGCCGACGAACACGACATGGACCGGGCCATCGCGGCGGCGCGCCGAGCGTTCGACACCACCGACTGGTCGACGAACCGCGCGTTGCGCAAGCGGTGCCTCGAACAATTGCAGGCGGCCATCGAGTCCGAGAAGGACGCGCTGCGTGAGGAACTCGTCGCTGAGGTCGGCTGCCCGGTGATGACGACCGAGTCCGCACAGCTCGACTGGCCGCTGTCGGAGGGGCTTCGGTACCCGACCACGCTGATCGACGATTTCGAGTGGGAGCGGGTGCTCGACGGTGGCGGCCTGTTCGGCGACCGCAACATCCGGCTCGTCGTCAAGGAAGCCGCCGGTGTCGTCGCCGCAGTGACGCCGTCCAACTTCCCGATCGAGGTCATCCTCAACAAGCTCGGCCCGGCGCTCGCCGCGGGCAATACCGTCATCCTCAAACCCGACCCGCACACACCGTGGAACGCGACCCGCCTCGGCCGTCTCGTCGCGGAGAAGACCGACATCCCGCCCGGTGTGCTCAACATCGTCACGACGCCGTCCAACGACGTCGCCGGCCTGCTCGGCACCGACCCGCGCGTCGACCTCGTGTCGTTCACCGGCTCCACCGCCGTGGGGAAACTGTTGATGCGTCAGGGCGCGGACTCGATGAAGCGGATGTTCCTCGAGCTCGGCGGCAAGTCCGCCGCCATCGTTCTCGACGACGCGAACCCCGCTGTCATCGTGCCGACCGCCGTCGGGGTGTGCGTTCATGCGGGGCAAGCCTGCGCGGCCACCAGCCGGATGCTCATCCACCGGTCTCTGTACGACCAGGCCGTCGCCGACATCACCATGGCGTATCAATTTGTGCCGGTGGGTGATCCGGCCGATCCCGGCACGTTGGTCGGGCCGGTGATCAGCGCCGCGCAGAAGGAGCGCGTGCTGTCGGCGATCGACGGGGCGCGCCGCGACGGTGCCGAGATCACCGCGGGGGGAGGCGAGGTCGCCGGGTTGCCCGAGCATCTGGCCGGCGGGCATTTCGTCGCACCGACGGTCATCACCGGCGTCGACAACAGTGCCGGGATCGCCCAGCAGGAAGTGTTCGGTCCGGTGCTGGTGCTGCTGCCGTTCGACGATGACGACGAGGCTGTGCGACTGGCCAACGACAGCGCGTTCGGCCTTGCCGGGGCGGTGATGTCGCGCTCCGCCGAGCGCGGCATGAGCATCGCCCGTCGCATCCGCACCGGGTCGTTCGGTGTCAACGGCGGGATGTTCTACGGCGCCGACGCACCCTTTGGGGGCTACAAGAGCAGTGGCGTCGGCAGGCAGTGCGGCATCGAAGGCTTTCAGCAGTACCTCGAGACCAAGACCATTGCCCGGCGCGAACGCCGGCAGAGCTGACGCCCGGCCGCGAGCGTGAAGCCAGGGCTGTGGTTTCGGCGAGAACGGCAGCCCGGAATGCTATTCCGCGGGCGCGGGGGTGAACGTCACCGGGATCGCCGTCGGCGACCGGAACGGCTGACCGTAGATGTGCGGGTCGCCGTCGGTGACCAGCTGGATGTCGGACAGCCGGGTCAGTAAGGTCTCCACGGCCACCCGGGTCTCCATGCGGGCCAGGTGCAGGCCCATGCAGGTGTGCTCGCCCGCGGCGAAAGACAAGTGCGGCACTCGCTTTCGGAAGATGTCGAACTCCTCGGAGCGCTCCCAGCGTTGTTCGTCACGGTTCGCCGAGCCGATGCACACGTCGATCACCGAGCCCGCCTTGATGGCGACCCCGTCGATTTCGGTGTCCTCGGTGGCGAACCGCTGCACTGTGGTCAGCGGGGTCTCGAGTCGCAGGCCCTCCTCGATCGCCGGGCCGATCAGCTCGTGGTCGGCGTTGACCGCTTCGAACTGATCCCGGTGAGTCAGCAACAGGTACAAGAGGTTGCCCGACGACCGGTAGGTGGTTTCCAGTCCGGCGGGCAGCAGAAGCCGCAGGAACGAGAAGATGGCCTCGTCGGTGAGGCGTTCCCCGTCGATCTCGGCCGAGACCAGATCGCCGATGATGTCGTCCGTCGGGGCGGAGCGCCGTTTCTCGATCTGGTCGAGGAAGTAGTCCTTCAGAGCGGCGGAGGCTTCGAAGGCGCGCTTGTACTTGATCGTGTAGCTGATCAGTTCGACCGCGCGCTTGCGGAACCACGGCAGGTCCTCCTGCGGGAGTCCCAGCAGTCGCGAGATGACGCGCGTCGGGAACTCGAAGGTGAAGTCGCGCACCAGATCTGCCTCGCCGGTGTCGATGAACTCGTCGATCAGCTCGTTGACCACCGGTCGGACGATCTCGGGTTCCCAGCGCGCCAGCGAACGCGTCTTGAACGCCGCGGAGACCAGATTGCGGTGTTCCCAGTGGGGTTTGCCCTCCATCGCGAGAATGGTCGGCCCGATGAACAGGCCGATGGTGGCGTCGTAGATCTTCGAGTTGAACACCTTGCCGTCGCGGAACACCCGATTGACGGCATCGAACGAGACCGCCGCATAGAGGTTCTCGGGCTTGAGTGAGTCCGGCGTCTTGGACCAGTCCATCACCGAACCGCGGAACACGCCGCCTTCGGCGCGGCGGCGCGCGAACATGGGGTAGGGGTCGCGCAAGTCGATGGGTTCCTCCATCGCGACGTCCAGTACCGGAGTCTCCACGCGGTTACTGTAACTCTTACAGTATCTACCTGTACAGCATCGCTCAGAGTGCGATGGGTACGCCCGAGGTCATCGACGTGACGAAGCCCGAATCGACGTGCACGTCCTGGCCGTTGATCCACTGGGCGGCATCGGAGCCGAGGAACGCGATGACCGGCACGATGTCGGCCACCGTGCCATGCCTGCCGTAGGTGTCGCGCAGCACGTCGAGGATGTCCTTGCCCATCGTCTTCTCGAAGTCGACCAGGATCGGCGTCTCGACGGGTCCGGGGCTCACGGTGTTGATCCGCACGCCGTACTTGGCCAGCGCCGCGCCCGCGAGACGCTTGGCGTAGAGGATGACGGCCTGCTTGGACGACGTGTAGACGGGATAGTTGGGATCCTGGCGGGCCTGCCAGGCCGCGACGCTCTCGGCATCGGTGGCCGACAGAAGTTCGGACAGTTCCTCGAGCCGTTGCTCCCAGCCGATTCCGGCGATCGAGGCGACCGCCACGACGGAGCCGCCGCGCCGGATCCGCGGCAGCATCCCCTCGACCATCCGGCGCATGCCGAGGTAGTTGACGGTCAGGACGTCGTCGGCGGGAGCGGTCCCCGGAACGCCCGCGACGTGGGCCAGCATGTCCCACCCCGTGCCGATGCGCTCCAGCAGTGCGGCGACGCTCGCAGGGTCGCGGAGGTCGCACTGGGCGTGTTCAGAGGCCGGGGTATCGCTGGGGCGCAGATCGACGGCGAGGACATGATCACCGGCGTCGTGGAAGTGCGTGGCGACGGCGGCCCCGATACCGGAACCCGCTCCGACGACGACGATCCTGCGCCTATCGACACCCATGCGCACCGCTTTCCCGAAATTACGACAGTAGGCATGACTGTAAACAATCCGCGTGCCTCCGACAATCACCCGGCGACTGTTACTGTTGCCCTTACCGCAAGACAGAGGAGTCGCGCATGGCCGTGGTACTCGACAGCGTGAACGCCCGTCGGCAGGAACCCATGGCGGCCGTCCTCGAACGCCAGCGTGCTGCGTTCATCGCCGACGGCCCACCCGATGCGGCCTTGCGGCGCAATCGCATCGACCGGTTGACGGCCCTGGTGCTCGACAACGTCGACGACTTCGTCGACGCGATGGCCGCCGACTTCGGCACGAGGCCGCGGGCAGGCTCGCTGTTCACCGAGATCATGGGCATGATGTCGGTGATCGAGCACACCAGATCCCATGTGGCCCAGTGGATGCGCCCGAACCGGTTGATGCGCCCGGCCCGCGTCTTCGGGCTGCGCGCCGAAGTCGAACCGTCGCCGCTTGGCGTCATCGGGATCATCGGCCCCTGGAACTTCCCGTTGAACCTCGTCATCCTGCCCGCCGCGGCGGCCTTCGCCGCGGGCAACCGCGTGATGATCAAGATGTCGGAGGTCACGCCGCGCACCGCCGAGCTGATGGCATCGTTGGCGGCCGCTTACTTCACGCCGGCCGAACTGTCGGTGGTGACCGGGGGTGCCGATGTCGCAGCGGATTTCGCGGCGCTGCCGTTCGACCATCTGTTCTTCACCGGGTCGCCGTCGGTGGGTGCGCTGGTCCAGCAGGCTGCCGCACCCAACCTGGTCCCGGTGACGTTGGAACTGGGCGGGAAGAACCCTGTCGTCGTGTCCGGAAGCGCCGACGTCCTGCGCGCTGCCACCCGAATTGCGCAGGGCCGCATGATCAACGGCGGTCAGGTCTGCGTCTGTCCGGACTATGTGTTCGTTCCCGCCGCGCGGGTCGACGAGTTCGTCGGCACCGTCCGCGAGACCTGGCGAGCGATGTTCCCGTCGATCATCGCGAGCGACGATTACTGTTCGTCGGTCAACGAGGCCAACTTCGACCGCGTCGTCGGTCTCATCGAGGATGCGCGAGCCAAGGGCGCGCACGTCGAATCCGTCGGCCCGCCGGGGGAGAAGCTGCCCGACCGCGGCAGCCGCAAGATCGCTCCGACGATCGTGCAGGGGATCGACGACGACATGCTGCTGGCGTCCGAGGAGACGTTCGGTCCGGTCCTGACCGTGCGCCCCTACGAGCAGCTCACCGACGTCGTCGACTACGTCAACGCCCGCCCGTCGCCGTTGGTGGCGTACTGGTTCGGGCCCGACGACGACGAGTTCCGCAGCTTCGTCAGGACCACGCGCAGCGGCGGGGTGGCCCGCAATGACTTTGCCGCCCAGATGATTCCGTCATCGGCACCGTTCGGTGGCGTCGGCCGCAGCGGGATGGGCGCCTACCACGGAAAGGCGGGCTTCGACGCGTTCAGCCACCACCGCACCGTCGTCGGTTCAGATCTGCCGTTCACCATCACCGGTCGCGCGGCACCGCCGTTCACCCGGTCGATGCGGCTGACGACCACGCTGGCGCTGCGGATGGCGCACCGCCGCACGCAGAAAAGGCTCAGGACCCGCTGATGGCCTGTTCGCGCGCCCAGCGGTAGTCGGCCTTGCCTGCTGGGCTGCGCTCGATGACGGAGCGGAACACGACCGCCTTCGGCAGTTTGTAGCGGGCGATCACCGCCGACGCGTGCTCGATGAGCTCCTCCGCGGTCGCGGTGGCACCGTCGGCCAACGCGACCACGGCCACGACTTCCTGACCCCACCGCTCACTGGGCCTGCCGGCGACCACGACGTCGGCCACGGCCGGATGCGATGCGACGGCCGACTCCACCTCTTCGGCGAAAATCTTCTCGCCGCCGGAGTTGATGGTCACCGAATCGCGGCCGAGCAACTCGACCGCTCCGTCTTCGAGATGGCGCGCGCGGTCACCCGGCACGGAGTAGCGCACCCCGTCGATGACGGGGAACGTCGCCGCCGTCTTCGTCGCGTCGCCCTTGTAGCCGAGGGGGACATAGCCGCGCTGGGCGAGCCAGCCCATGCCGTCGTGCCCCGCTTCCAGGATCGTCGCGAGATCCTCTGCGGCGACGAACGTGTCGGGTCCCGCGGTGAACTTTCCGGTCGACACTGCACCGGGGGCCGACATGTGCGTCATCTGCGCGCCCGTCTCCGACGAGCCGACACCGTCGACGACCATCAGGTTCTGCTTGGCGTCGATGAGGCGCTGCTTGGCGGTCGGGGTGAGCTGCGCGCCGCCGTTGGCGACGACCGCCAGTGACGACAGGTCGGCGCTGGTGCGTTCGAACGCATCCGCCAGCGGGCGGGCCATCGCGTCGCCGACGACGGTGACCGCGAGCACCTTCTCGCGTTCGATGGTGGCGACGACGTCATCGACGTCGAGATGATCGACGACGGGGGAGAACACGACGGTCTGGCCGGTGTTCATCGCCGTGAACAGGGCCCACTGCGCGGCGCCGTGCATCAACGGCGGAAGCACCATGAGCTTCGTGCCCGGATTCTCGGCGCTGCGCTTGGCGATGTCGTCGTAGGACGTGGCGAGTTCCCCGGTGTAGAGGCTGCGGCCGCCGAACGAGGTCATGAAGATGTCGTGCTGGCGCCACAGCACCCCCTTGGGCATCCCCGTGGTGCCGCCCGTGTAGAGCACGTAGAGGTCGTCGGGCGACGGTTCGACGGGCGGAGCCTGCGCGGGACCCTCGGCCACGATCGATTCGTAATCGACTGCGCCGGGCAGCAATTCGTTACCGGATCCGTCGGCGATCTGGATCAGGACCTTCAAGTCGGGCAGGTCGGCGATGACCTCGGCCAGGCGCGGGGCGAACGCCGCGTGGTAGAGCAGCGCTGTCGCGCCGGCGTCGGACAGCAGATACTGCAGCTCGCTCTTGACGTAGCGGTAGTTCACGTTGAACGGTGCGACGCGGGCGCGCCAGGCGCCGAGCATGCCCTCGACGTACTCGGGGCCGTTGTGGGCGTAAATGCCGAGCAGGTCCTGGCCCACCTCGTGACCGGGCAGCTCCGAGCGTTCGGTGTGGCAGCCCAGGCCCTGCGCGTGAAGGAACGCTGCGAGGCGGTTCGACCGCTCGACGATCTGCGCGAAGGTGAACCGACGATCACCCTGGATGATGAACTCGCGCTCGCCGATCACTGCCGCGACGGCGTCGGCGGCGGCCGGGACGGTGAACTGAATCGACTCGTTCATGCGATGGACTCTAGACGGCCCCGCGGGACGAGTGGACAGTTGGGTGAAAGTTGTCTAGTCGCGCTCACGGCTTCCACGCTTCGAGCAGGTCATCGGTGGTCGTCACCGTGGCCAGCAGCGACAGGGTGTTGTCGACGACCGCCGTCGCGTAGGCGGTGGGGATGCCGGCCACGGCGTCGCGGGGGACGACGACGCGGTAGCCGGCGTTGACCGCGTCCATCACCAGGTTGGTGATCGCGACGTTGACCGAGACGCCGACGGCCACGATCGTCGTCACGCCGAGGTTGCGCAGGATCGCGTCGAGGTCGGTGCCGCCCATCGGGCCGAGGCCGTGCCAGCGGTAGAGCACGAGATCGCTTGGCTGCTGGTCGAGTTCGGGGACCAGCTGCGTCCCCGGACTGCCGGGCGTGATGTCGACACCGGACGCGCCGACGGCGAAGATCTTGGCGTTGTGGTTGGCGCCCAGTCCGTCCGCGCGGCGCTGCACGAGGCAGTGCACGACGGACGTGCCCGCGGCGCGCGCCACGGGCAACAGCCGCGCGATGTTCGGCAGCGCCTCCCGCCTGGCTTCGTCGGCCAGCACGGCCAACCCCGCGTCGGGGCCGACGACCGCACCCTGGCACTCCTGGGTGACGACCGCGGTGTGGCCGGGTGCCACCAGTTCGGCGAGCGGAATCCTCATGCCTTGACGGATTCCCCGACCGGGGGCACCTCGTAAAACTGCTGCGCCCACTTACGCATCGTCATGTAGGGCTTGGCGTCGATCTTCGCCAATGGCGGGTTCTCGACGTATTTCTGGTATCGCCAGATGTCGCAGTCCTCCCACACGGTCTTGAGGAACTGGCGCTCCACCTTGGCGCGGACGTCGTCTGGCGGGATGTCCGACGCTTCACCGGGAACCTTCGGCCACCAGATCGAATAGAACATGTCGGACACCTCGTCGTCGACGGGCGTGCACGCGAAGATCAGGCGGTGGTTCGAGGATCCCTCGAACGCGCTCATCGCGAAGCCGAGGCCCGAGAAGTGGCTATGGATCTTCAGCGCCATCTTGTCGGGGTCGTCACTGCGGGCGTCCGGCCATCCGGTCAGGAAGCGCCATTCCTCATCGACGTTCTCCCAGTGCAGGCACACGGGCGTGACGGAGGCGCCGTGCACGTAGCGGAAATGTGAGCTGTCGGGTCCGTTCTCGGCGACGATCTGCGGGTGCACCGGGATCGCGTCGGCCCGGCTGGAGAACTCGGGGTACGGCCGGTAGTAGGCGTTCGCGTCCGTCTCGAACTGCGGGAACTTGTGGAAGATGTCGGGAAGCTCCCACTGCGGTTCCTTTCCTTGGGGCTGGTACCACATGAAGACACAGCCGTATTGCTCCTTGACCGGGTAGGAGCGCAGCCGCAAACCTCGGTTGGGCCGGTCGGGCTGGTAGGGGATGTAGGTGTTGTTGCCCTCGGGGCCCCAGCGCCAGCCGTGGAACGGGCACTCGATGCAGTCGCCGACAACCTTGCCGCCGTGCCCGATGTGCGCGCCCAGGTGTTTGCAGTGCGCTTCCAGGACGTGCAGGGCTCCGGAGTCGTCCCGGTAGGCGGCCAGGTCTTCACCGAAGTACTTGAGCGCCTTGACGTCTCCGACTTCGTACTCGGCGGACCAGCCGATCATGAACCACCCGGTGACCTTCCACGTGAACGGCACTTTCATGGCGACTCCTTGTATGGGCTGCGGAGATATGGATGAGGTTACAGTAGAGGTTTCGAGAAATCGGCCGGTTGGTTCAGATGATGGATCCGGCGCCGATGACCTCCGCGCCGAACGCCTGGACGGACTCGACTGCTGCCGCCGGACACCTGCCGTCGGCGTGGATGACGGCCCACGTCGCGCCGCAGTCGGCGAGTTCGGCAAGCGTCTCCAGGGCGGCCGCCACTGCCGCGGCGTCGTCGGAGGCAAAAGGCGGGCATACGACCTGTACGTCGAGGGTGTCGGGATCTCGGCCCGCGTCCTCCATCCACGTCCGCAGCCGGCGGACCGAGCGGGCAAACTCGCGCGCGTTCTGGATGGTCGTTGTGCGCATGACGGTAGCGAGCTGTGCCGGCGCGATGATCGGCATCCACCCCGAGCCGTAGTCGACGACGCGACGCATGGCCGCCTCGCCGTTGCCGCCGATCCAGATCGGCGGATGGGGGCGCTGAGTCGGTCGTTGCGTCCAGACCGACCCGACGGCGGCGTACCCGGACCCGCTGACAGGAACCTCGGGGTCGACCCAGATGGACCACAGGGCGGCGAGCGCCTCGTCGAACAACGCTGCGCGACGGTCGAAATCGACGCCAAGAGCGGCGAACTCCGACCGCAGGTAGCCCGCGCCGAGCCCCGCGATGAGCCTGCCGCCGGACACCTGGTCGAGACTGGTCAGCGCCTTGGCGGCCAGATACGGATTGCGGTAGGGCAGCACATACAGGTTCGTCATCAGCCGCAGCGTCGACGTCACGCCCGCCATGAAACCCAACGCCGCGACCGGATCGAGCGTGTTGTGCCCGCCGTTGCTCCGCCATTTCACCGACGGCGCGGGGTGCTCGCTGAGCGCGACGGCATCGAAGCCCGCCGCCTCGGCGGCCACGGCAACGGCACGGATCGCGTCGGGGCGCAGGAACTCGTCGGTCGCGGCGGGAAGCTCGCTCGGGTACTCCAACGTGAATTTCATCGGCGCTCCAGACGGCGAAAGCGAGGACTCGGTGCCGAATGCACGCACCGTTTTCGGCGTTACTACTGTAATCATTACAGTATCGTTCGCCTATGGCCGAACAGACCTTCGACGCGATCGTTGTCGGAGCCGGGTTCTCCGGGCTCTACATGCTTCATCACCTGCGCGAACGCGGCCTGCGGGTCCGCGTCCTGGAAAAGGCGCACAACGTCGGCGGCACGTGGTTGTTCAACCGCTACCCGGGCGCGCGGTGCGACATCGAGAGCATCGAGTACTCGTACAGCTTCTCCGACGACATCCAGCAGGAGTGGGTGTGGACCGAGACGATGCCGGCCCAGCCCGAGATCGAGGCGTACCTCAACTTCGTCGCCGACCGACTCGACCTCCGCCGCGACATCGCGTTCAACACGAACGTCGTCGCGATGACCTTCGACGAGGACGCGTCGGTGTGGACGCTGACCACCGAGACGGGTGAGTCGTTCGTCGCACCGTTCGTCGTCGCCGCCACCGGGATCCTGTCGGTACCGCTGGAACCGACGATCCCCGGCATGGACACCTTCGGCGGAACGTCGCTGTTCACCAGCCGCTGGCCCGAAGGCGGCGTCGACCTGACCGGCCTGCGGGTCGGGGTGATCGGCACCGGGTCGACCGGCGTCCAGCTGATCCCCGTGGTGGCTCAGGAAGCGCGACAGCTCAAGGTGTTTCAGCGTTCTCCCGCTTACACGTTGCCGTGGGAGGTGCGGGCCTTCGAGCCGGGGGAGCTCGACGAGCTGAAGGCCCGGTACCCCGAGATTCGCGCCGCGCAGCGCGAGCATCCGGTCGGAGCCGCCCGGCTCAGCGCCTTCTCGGTCCTGCTCGAGATGCTCGTCAAGCCGCCGCTGAAGTCCGCGTCCCGCGAGGAACGGACCCGCGCCATCGACGAGGGCGGCATCATGGGCGCACTCAACTGGGGCGACCTGTTCTTCGACATCGAGGCCAACCAGATGGCGGCCGAACTCTACGGCGAGGCGGTGGCCCGTATCGTCGTCGACCCCGACACGGCGCGGGCACTGACACCGAGCCACCCGTTCGCGTGCAAACGGCCGATCATCGACCAGGGCTACTACGAGACCTACAACCGCGACAACGTCACGCTTGTGGACCTTCGCAGCGACCCGATCGTCTCGGTCCGCCCCACCGGCATCGAGACCGAGAGCGGTGTGCACGAGCTCGACGCCATCGTCTACGCAACGGGTTTCGATGCGATGACGGGTGCGTTGAGTCGCATCGACGTCCGAGGACGGGGCGGAGTGTCGCTCGGAGCGTTCTGGGCCGAAGAAGGCCCGTTGAGTTACCTCGGACTCGCGGTGGCCTCCTTCCCCAACCTGTTCACGATCCAGGGGCCGGGAAGCCCCTCGGCGGCATCGAACTTCGTCGCCGCACTGGAACAGAACGTGGAATGGATCGGTGCCTGCATCGCACATCTGCGCGGGCACGGCTACCGGACCATCGAGGCACTTCCCGAAGCCCAGGACGAATGGATCGAGCAGGCCACGGCCATCGTCGCGCCGACCGTGCTCGTCCACCCGTCGTGCAATTCCTGGTACAACGGCGGAAACGTCCCCGGGAAGAAACGGATGTACATGGGATACACGGCAGGCATTCCCGAGTACCGCAGGCGATGCGACGAGATCGCCGCCGGCGGATACACCGGATTCAAGCTCGCGTGAAGACCGCCGAGCGGGTCTGGCGGATCGGCAGCGACTTCGCGGGGGTGGTACCACGGGCCCACCGTGCCGTCACCGCAGCCGGCGAGTGGAACCCATTGTCGTGGAACGACCTTCGTCAACTCGGTGAAGTCGTGCTCGACGAGCTGGCACTGACCGGGATGACGTTGACGGCGCCGCCGCCCAAGCTCGAGCGGTCGGTGGCCTCCTGTGCAGCGGCGGCGTCGGAGCTCGGTGCGCTCGGTGTGGGCGGCGCGCATACCGAGCCGGACCCGCTTCATGTCGAGACCTTGCGGCGCCGGCGATTCGGGCGGCCTTCCTACGAGCAGGTGCGGTTCGAGCACGACCCCCGGCTGCCCGCATCGCTGGCGGCCGAAGGGTTCGGCGGTCCGTCGACCGCGGTCATGCATCTGTGCCGCACCGAAGATGCGGACAGACCGTGGCTGGTCTGGGTGCACGGGGCAGGGCAGGGGCAGCCGATCGATCTGTTGTTCTCCCGCGCGCGATGGCTTCAGGAGGAACTCGGGTTCAACGTCGCGTTGCCGGTCCAGCCCGGGTGCGGAGTGCGCGCCAACGCGTGGCCCGAGTACCCGAACATGGATCCGCTGGCCAATGTCGCAGGCATGATGCGCGTGGTGTCGGAGGTGCGTGCCGTCGTTCGGTGGTTGCGGCCGCAGGCCTGCGCGATCGCGGTGGCCGGGGTGTCGATGGGAAGCCCTGTGGCCGGAATGGTTTCGCATCTGGAGCCCGTCGACGCGGTCGCCGTCTATACACCGATCTTCGGCTTGAACGCGATGATCGCCGCGCACCTCGGCCGCTGGGGGCCGTCGGTGGACGAGACCGTCGAACTCCTGCGGTCCGACGCCGTCGAACAGGTGATGTCAGTCGTCGACTATCAGTCCGTCGCGCCGACGGCGCCGCCGGACCGGCGTCTCATCGTCGGCGCGACGCACGACCAGATGGCCGGGCGTGAGCCCGCAGACGTGCTCCACGAACGCTGGGGCGGTGAGCTGCATTGGCATCACGGCAGCCATGTCGGGCATCTGTTCGCGCCATCGGTGCAGGCGGCCTCGGAGAAACACCTCAGGGCTGTCAGCCAGACATCGACCCGTAGTCCCGGATGAGCCTCGCGCGCACCCCTGCCAGCTCGGCGGCCATGTCGTACGGGAACGCCTGCATGACCCACTGGTATGCGATACCGAGGACGGCGGCCCCGAAGTCGTTGACCGCGCGCTCGACGTCGACGTCGGGTCGCACGGATCCGTCGGCCACACCGGCCCGCAGTCCGGACTCGACGGTGTCGGCCGCGCGACGCAGCCACATCTGGATGTACGGATGCGCCTGCGACGTGGCCTTGGCGGCTTCGAACGTCAGCACGAAGATCGCCCGCAACAGCTCGCGGTCCTCGGCGTAGAGCAATGCGATCCGATCCAGGTGGGCGAGGGCCTGGCCGATTCCCGTGGAATCGGGATCCGGTGCCGGGGTCAACTTCTTCTCGTACTCGGCGGCGAACAGCGCCTCGAGGATCGCGTCCTTGCTGCCGTACCGGGCGTGCACCATGGCCCGGCTGTAGCCGGCCCGGCGACCGATCTCTGCGGCAGTCGTTGCCTCCCAGCCTTTTTCGCCGATCAGCGCCACAGCCGCCTCGAGAAGTTTGCGGCCTGAGATCTCCAGGCGCTGGGGCTGGGTCAGCCCCCTGGCGGGGGAAGGCACCCTTGCATATTAGCCGGACGACAACTAACTTAGTTGCGCATCGTCAAATAACTTCTGGAGGCCGGTGGTGCGCGAGCCCTGTGCCTGAGCTCACGTCCCGCGCGATCGCCGCGGCCGACGACATCGATGCGATGGAGGTGTTCGCGTGACCCGCAGTGCGCGCGAGGTGGTGGAGCTGTACAACCTCGTCGTCTGGAACGAGCGCGACTTCGCCCTGGCCGAAGAACTGCTCGGCGACAGCGTCATTCGCCACGACGTGGGGGAGTCGACCACGCTCACCCACGACGAGGCCGTCGCGCGCGTGGTCGATCACTGGGACCTGTTCGAGACGATCCGGTTCGACCTGAACCTCGTCGTCGCCGGTGACGACGACGAACACGTGGCGATCGTGTATCAATCACCGATGAAGCTCAAGGACGGCACCGAGACCACCGTCGGGAGCATGGAGATCTTCCGCGTCGTCGACGGCAGAATCACCGAAGTCTGGAATTGCGGCTACAAGCAAGGAGTCTGGGCGTGACACGCACATTGGACGAGCTGGGTTACTACCTGCTGGCCGGGGCCGGCGGCGAGGGGCCCGCCACCTTGATGGACGAAGCACGCCGGGGCGAGGAACTCGGCTTCGGCACCGGTTTCATCTCCGAGCGGTGGAACGTCAAAGAGGCGTCCTCGCTGACCGGGGCGGCACTCGCGGTCACCAGCCGCATGCAGATCGCGACGGCCGCGACCAACCACAACACGCGCCATCCGCTGATCACCGGATCGTGGGCCACCACCATGCACCGGCTCTCGGGCGGACGCTTCACCCTGGGACTCGGCCGCGGTATTGCCGCCATGTACAACGCTTTTGGCGTGCCCGCGGTGACGACGGCGCAGATGGAAGACTTCGCGCAGGTCATGCGCAAGCTCTGGCACGGCGAGCTGATCTTCAACCACGACGGTCCGATCGGCAAGTACCAGGTGCTCTTCCTCGACCCCGAGTTCCGTGAGGACATCCGGCTGGCGATCGTCGCGTTCGGCCCGCAGACGCTCGCGCTCGGCGGCCGCGAGTTCGACGACGTCATCCTGCACACCTATTTCACGCCGGAGACGTTGCAGCGTGCGGTCAAGACGGTCAAGGACGCCGCCGAGCAGGCCGGCCGCGACCCCGCCAGCGTGCGGGTGTGGTCGTGCTTCGCCACCGTCGGCGATCACCTGCCCGAGGAACTGCGGCTGAAGAAGACCGTGGCCCGGCTGGCGACCTATCTGCAGGGCTACGGCGAGCTCCTGGTCAACACGAACGGCTGGGATCCCGCTGTGCTGCAGCGCTTCCGTGACGACAAGGTCGTGCAGTCGGTCCCCGGCGGCATCGACCACAAGGCGACTGCCGAGCAGATCGAGCACATCGCCACGCTGATCCCCGACGAGTGGCTGGAGCCATCGGCCACCGGTTCGGCGCAGCAGTGCGTCGACCGCGTGCGCAAGGAATTCGACTACGGGGCCGATGCCGTCATCATGCACGGCGCGACGCCCGACGAACTCGAACCGATCATCGCCGCCTACCGCGCCAGCGAGTAGTGATTTCGGCGTGCTGAGTCGCGCTGAGCGCGACCAGGCACGCCGAAATCACAAGGGGGCTAGGGCGTGATGGTCGTTCGGGTCACCGGTTCCGCGGCGGCCTGGCGGCTGTAGAGCCCTCGCTCCAGCGCATCGATCAGCACGTCGCGGGTCTCCTGCGGGTGGATCAGATCATCGAAGCCAAGGTGGCCCGCCGAGCGGAACGACGCATCCACCTCGGCCTGGCGCAGCTTGGCCTCGATGTCCTCGGTGGCGTGCGACGCCTTGCTCAGTGCGGCGGCGCTCATCGCACCCATCGTCGCCCCGGGGAACGCGAACGTCGCGCTCTGGTTGTCGAAGCCGAGCAGCGACATGACCATCGACCCGAAGCCGTACGCCTTGCGAATCGTCACATGCAGTTTCAGCGTGGTCGCCGCGGTCTGCGCCGCGAACATCCTTGCGCCACTGCGCAACACGCCCGTCTTCTCCGACCGGCTCCCCGGCAGCATGCCCGGGTTGTCGGCGAGGAACACGATCGGCAGATGGAAGGCGTCGGCGACCTGGATGAAATGGGCTGCCTTGTCGGCGGCGTCGGCGTCGATGGACCCGGCGAGCACGTTGGGCTGGTTGGCCACCACCGCGACCGGATGACCGCCGAGATGGGCGAGCGCGGTGATCATGGCCTTGCCGAACTTCGGCTGCACCTCGAACCAGTCGGTGTCGTCGAAGACGACGTCGAGCACGGCGCGCATGTCGTAGACCTGGCGGTTACCCCGGGGCACGATCTCCAGCAGCTCGGGCGTGGATCGGCGTGCGGTGGCTTCGCTCGCCGGTGCCGACGCCGGATACGACCATGCACTGGACGGGAAGTACGACAGGTAGCGCCGGATGTCGTCGAGGACCGCGACGTCGTCCTGGCCGAAGTTGTGGATGACGCCGCTGGCCAGCGCGACCGACGGCCCGCCGAGGTCTTCTTTCGAAATCTCCTCGCCGGTGGACTCTTTGACGACCGGGGGACCGGCGGTGAAGATGGCGCCCTGGTTGGTCATGATCGTCCAGTCGCACACCGGCGCGACGAGGGCCCCGTGCCCGGCTGAGGGCCCGAACAAGCCGCCGACGGTCGGAACCTTGCCGGAGCACTGCGCCTGAGCCAGCAGGTCGGTGGGCGTGCGGCCGTAATGCTCGCCGCTGGGCCGGAACCCCGCGCCCTCCAGCAGCATGACCATCGGCACCCGGTCGCGCAGCGCGAGCTCGGCGAGGCGATACCGCTTGGCGTTGCCGCCGGGGCCGATGCTGCCGGCCAGCGTCGTGAAGTCCTCGGCACCGATCATCACGGGCCTGCCGTCGACCAGTCCCGAACCGGCGACGATCCCGTCGGCGGCGATATCCCCGCCGACGAGGGTGCCGAACTCCCGGAACGAACCCTTGTCCAGCAGATGGGCGATGCGTCCGCGAGCGTCGAGCTTGCCCTTCCCGTGGTGCTTGGCGAGCCGCTCGTCGCCGCCCATCGCCCGGGAAACGCCGCGGCGGCGAGCGAGTTCGTCAAGTGTCTCGGCCCAGTCCTCGGGTTTGGCCATGCGCTGACTCCTGTCCTCGGCGACGTACGAAGCCGCGCAACGTCGTCTTTGGCGTGCGGCGCGTCGCAACGTTGACCTTACTGAATTGCTTACTGTAGCTTCATTCAACATGGGTGCGGGAGGCGGCCTCAAGGTCGATGCTGCCGTCGTCAGTCAACTGTCCCATGTTCCCGAGGGCGCGAGAAGGCTCGAGGACCGCGGCTACGACGGTTGCTGGACGGCGGAGATCAACCATGACCCGTTCCTGCCGTTGGCACTGGCAGCCGAGCACACCAGTCGCATCGAACTGGGCACCAGCATCGCGGTCGCCTTCGCGCGCAACCCGATGACCGTGGCCCAGATCGGGTGGGACCTGCAGGACTACTCGCAGGGCCGGTTCCTGTTGGGTTTGGGTTCGCAGATCAAGCCGCACATCGAGAAACGGTTCAGCATGCCGTGGGGCAAGCCGGTCGCGCGGATGCGGGAGTTCGTGGCTGCGCTGCACGAGATCTGGGGTTGCTGGCGCGACGGGACGCGGCTGCAGTTCGACGGCGAGTTCTACACCCACACCCTGATGACGCCGATGTTCGTGCCGCAGCCACACCCCTACGGTGATCCGAAGGTGTTCCTCGCCGCCGTCGGCGACAAGATGACCGAGATGTGCGGCGAGGTCGCCGACGGTCTTCTCGCCCATGCATTCTCGACACAGCGGTACTTCAGCGAAGTCACCATCCCGACGCTGACGCGCGGCATCGAGCGTGCCGGGCGTCAGCGAACCGATGTCGAGGTGGCCAGCCCGCTGTTCGTCGTGACCGGCCGCGACGAGCAGGAGTTGGCGCAGGCCTCGACGGCCACCCGCAAGCAGATCGCGTTCTACGCATCCACACCCGCGTATCGCAGCGTGCTTGAACTGCACGGCTGGGGTGACCTGCAGACCGAGCTGCACCGGCTCTCCCGCGAGGGTCAGTGGGACACGATGGGGACGCTGATCGACGACACGATGCTCGGTAAGTTCGCCGTCGTCGCGCCCGTCGAGGAAGTCGTGCACAAGATCCGGACCCGCTGCGACGGACTGATCGACCGTGTGCTGGTGGGCTTTCCGTCATCGATCGACGAGGCGACGGTTGTCGACCTGGTATCCGAATTGAGGAGCTGACATGACCGTCCGAATCGCCGACGAAGCGGGCAAGGTCTTCGCCGACCCCACGGCCTACGCCGACGAGGCGCGACTGCATGCGGCGATGACGCACCTGCGGGCGCATGCTCCGGTGTCCTGGGTGGAAGCCGAGGGCTACAACCCGTTCTGGGCGATCACCAAGCACGCCGACATCATGGCCATCGAACGCGACAACCTCGTCTTCACCAACTATCCGCGTCCGGTGCTCACGACGGCCGAAGGCGACGCGCAGCACGAAGCCATGGGTATCAGCACGCTGATCCACATGGACGATCCGCAGCACCGCAAGGTCAGGGCGATCGGCGCGGACTGGTTCCGCCCGAAGGCCATGCGGGCGTTGAAGGTTCGCGTCGACGAGCTGGCCAAGACGTTCGTCGACCAGATGGCCGACCGGGGCGGCGAGTGCGACTTCGTCCAGGAGGTCGCTGTCAACTTCCCGCTCTTCGTGATCATGTCGCTGCTCGGCATCCCGGAATCCGACTTCCCGCGCATGCTGACCTACACCCAGGAACTGTTCGGCAACGACGACGCCGAGCTTCAGCGCGGGGCCACGATGGAAGAGCGCGGGCTGGCGCTGTTCGACATGTTCACGTACTTCAACGAGATCACCGCCTCGCGGCGGGCCACACCGACCGAGGACCTTGCGTCGGCGATCGCGAACGCGCGCATCGACGGCGAACCGCTCTCGGACATCGACACCGTGTCCTACTACCTGATCGTGGCCACGGCAGGCCACGACACCACCAGTGCGACGATCTCGGGCGGACTGCAGGCGCTCGCCGAGAACCCCGATCAGCTGCAACGCCTCCAGCAGAACCCGGACCTGCTCCCGCTGGCGGTCGAGGAGATGATCCGCTGGGTGACGCCCGTCAAGGAATTCATGCGAACGGCCCAGCAGGACACCGTGGTTCGCGGTGTGCCGATCTCAGCGGGGGAGTCGGTGCTGCTGGCCTACCCGTCGGGCAACCGCGACGAGGACATTTTCACCGATCCGTTCCGGTTCGACGTCGGCCGCGACCCCAACAAGCATGTCGCGTTCGGCTACGGTGTGCACTTCTGTCTCGGTGCCGCGCTGGCACGCATGGAGATCAACAGCTTCTACGCCGAACT
Organism: Mycobacterium sp. 236(2023); assembly: GCF_029623955.1. Lineage (GTDB taxonomy): Bacteria > Actinomycetota > Actinomycetes > Mycobacteriales > Mycobacteriaceae > Mycobacterium. Next base: position 1,265,844 of record NZ_JARSBP010000002.1, read on the forward strand.
GCTGCCCCGGCTGAAGTCGGTGGAGTTGGCCGGCAGGCCCGAGCACACCGCGACGATCTTCGTCGGTGGGCTCAAGCACCTGCCGATCCGCTACTCGCTCAAGGCCTGACGACCCCGGTCTACTTCTGCGCCGCGGTGGCAGCGCTCATCTGCTCCTGCCAATTCTTGGCCGCGTCACCGGTTTTCGGGTTGTGCGACAGCGCCTGGATGGTGACGTCGTGACCTTCGGCAGCCTTGCGTAGGGCCCCGACCGTCGCCTGCTCCTTCGGGATGTGCGTGAACGGGTCCCAGTGGTACCAGCGCATCGCGTTCTCGTAGGTCATCTTGTTGGTCTCGTCATCGGTCACGTTGTGGGCCTTGAGAACTGCGTCGAGTTCCTCGGGCGCGTTGGGCCACATCGAATCCGAGTGCGGGTAGTCTGCTTCCCAGCAGATGTTGTCGATGCCGATCTCGTTGCGCAGCGCCACTCCGACCGGGTCGGAGATGAAACAGGTCAGGAAGTGATCGCGGAACACCTCTGACGGCTTCTGCTTGCCGAAGTCCTGGCCCGTCCACGTCGAATGCATCTCATAGGTGCGGTCGGCGCGCTCGAGGAAGTAGGGGATCCAGCCCGTGCCACCCTCCGACAGCGCGATCTTGAGGTCCTTGTATTTCTTGATGGGCTTGGACCACAACAGATCCGCGGCAGCCTGCACGATGTTCATCGGCTGCAGCGTGATCATCACGTCCATCGGGGCATCCGGGGCGGTGATGGCCAACTTGCCCGAGGAACCGATATGCACATTCATCACGGTGTCGGTGTCGACGAGCGCCTTCCAGACCGGGTCCCAGTACTCGTCGTGGAAGCTCGGGTAACCCATCGCGGCAGGGTTCTCGGAGAAGGTCAGCGCGTGCACGCCGCGTTCGGCGTTACGGCGGATCTCCTTGGCGCAGGCCTCGGCGTCCCAGATGACGGGCAGCGTCATCGGGATGAAGCGCGCCGGGTAGGCCCCGCACCACTCCTCGACGTGCCAGTCGTTGTAGGCCTGCAGCAGCGCCAGGGAGAACTCGGGATCCTCGGTGGCGAACAGGCGACCGGCGAAACCGGGGAACGACGGGAAGCACACCGAACCGAGGATGCCGCCGGCGTTCATGTCCTTGACCCGCTCGTCGACCTTCCAGCAGCCCGGCCGGATCTCGTCGAGGCCCTGCGGCTCCAGCCCGTATTCCTCTTTGGGCCTGCCCGCGACCGCGTTGAGGGCCACGTTCGGGATCACGACGTCGCGGAACTGCCAAGTGTCGGAACCATCCTCGTTGTGCACCAGGCGCGGCGCCTCGTCGAGATACTTCTTCGGCAGGTGGTTCTTGAACATGTCGGGCGGCTCGACCACGTGGTCGTCAACGCTGATCAGGATCATGTCGTCTTTGTTCATCGCAGTCCCGTCCTGTGGATGCTTACCGTATGGCCGACAGTTTAGCGTGGACGTGACGACAGCCTTAATGAACGACGGTGTCCAACGACTCATCCCTGGTCTCGCGCATGATCAGCACCGCGATGAATGTCAGCGACGCCGCGGCGAGCAGGTAGACGCCGACCCACGAGACGCCGTAGGTGGTCGCCAGCCACGTCGCGATGAACGGAGCGACGGCTGCGCCGAGAATGCTCGACGCGTTGTAGGAGATGCCGGATCCCGTGTAGCGCACATTGGTCGGGAACAGTTCGGGCAGTACGGCGCTCATCGGGGCGAAAGTGAAGCCCATCAACGTCATTCCGATGATGAGGAACACCAGCATGGTGCCGTAGGAGGTGTCGCCGTCACCGAGCAGCGGCGCGAACAGCCCGCCGTACACCATGATCCCAGCCGTCACGACCAGGAGCAGACGTCGCCGTCCGAACTTGTCGGCGAGAAGACCCGACAGCGGAAGGGCGCCCGCGAAGAACAGCACCGCGATGAGCTGCATCTGGAGGAAGTCGACATACGCGAACCCGAGGCCCTTGCCTTCCGGCGGCAACTTAGCGGTGCCGAAGCTCAGGGCCCATGTCGTGACGATGTAGAACAGCGTGTACGTCGCGAGCATCACGAACGTGCCGATGATCAGCTGCCGCCAGCTGGTCCGGAAGACTTCGGTCACAGGCGTTTTCACCTTCTCGCCCCGCTCCACTGCGCGGGTGAACACCGGTGTCTCCATGATCCGTAGTCGCACGTAGAGGCCGATCGCGACCATCACGGCGCTCAGCAGGAACGGAACACGCCAGCCCCACGTCAGGAACGTGCCGTCCAGGTCGGGCTTCACGTTGCTGTGGCCCAGCAGCAGGATGAGGGTGATGAAGAGGCCGTTGGCGAGAAGGAATCCGAACGGTGCGCCGAGCTGCGGCCACATCGCCGCCCACCCGCGGCGGCCCGGTTTGGCGGTCTCGGTGGCCAGCAGCGCCGCGCCGCTCCATTCGCCGCCGAGCGCGAGGCCCTGGCAGAACCGCATCAACGCGAGCAGGGCCGGGGCGAGGATGCCCACCTGCGAATACGTCGGCAGTAGACCGATCGCGAACGTCGCGATCCCCATCAGCAGCAGCGAGGCGACGAGCGTGGTCTTGCGCCCGGCGCGATCACCGAAATGGCCGAACAGGATCGAGCCCAGCGGACGGGCGACGAACGCGAGTCCGAAGGTGGCCAGCGACGCCAGCAGCGCGGTGGTCGAGTCGCTCTTCGGAAAGAACAGATGGGGGAAGACCGATACGGCCGCCGTCGCATAGATGTAGAAGTCGTAGAACTCGATGGTGGTTCCGACCATCGAGGCGGTGACGATGCGCCGACGGGGGACACCCGCGACGAGATCACCGTTCGTCACTTCGCTGCTGATGATGCACCTCCCGTTTTCGGTAAACGGCCATCATGACAGCGTTGGCCCCGTCGTCGTGGCGGCGCGCCCAGATCGCGTCAGTCGGCGCGTTGGTACAGGGCGCGCACGGTGTCGATCGTGTCGGCGTCAGCGGCGCTCTTGTCGTCGCGGTAGCGCAGCACCCGGGCGAAGCGCAGCGCCATGCCGCCCGGGTACCGCGTCGACGTCTGCAAACCGTCGAACGCGATCTCGACGACCTGCTCGGGCCGTACCGTGACGACGTAACCGTCGGTCGCCGAGTCCGCCAGTTCCAGGAACCGTTCCGTCTGCCACGCCAGCATCTCGTCGGTCATGCCCTTGAACGTCTTGCCCAGCATCACCAAGCCGCCGCTGTCGGGATCGCGAGCACCGAGGTGGATGTTCGACAGCTTCCCGGTGCGCCGTCCCGACCCCCACTCGACGGCGAGCACGACAAGGTCGAGGGTGTGGACGGGCTTGACTTTCAGCCAGCCGGCGCCACGGCGGCCCGCCTCGTACGGCGCTGTCGTCGACTTGGCCATCACGCCCTCGTGCCCGGCGGCCAGCGTGTCACCGAGAAACGCTTGGGCGGCAGCACCATCGGAGGTCACGAGGCGATCCACCCGCTGCGCCTCGGGCACGATCGCGTCGAGCTTCGCGATGCGTTCGTCTGCGGGGAGATCAAGCAGGTCGACGCCGTCCACGTGGAGCAGATCGAAGAAGAACACCGACAACCTCTGTGTTTGCTCGCTTGTGTTTCCGCCGCGACGGCCGAAGCGCGACGCGGTGATCTGGAAACGGTGCGGACGCCCGTCGGGCTTCAGCGCGATCGCCTCGGCGTCGGCGATGAGCTCGGTGACAGGAAGGGCCAGCGTCGCGTCGACCACCTCGGGCAGGCGGGCGGTGACGTCGTCGAGGCTACGGGTGAAGATCGACACCTCATCGCCGCGGCGGTGAATCTGAACGCGCGCCCCGTCGAGCTTCGCCTCGAACATCGCTGTGCCGCCGAGTCGTTCGAGCGCATCCGTGACGCTCGTCGCGGTCTGGGCGAGCATCGGACCGACCGGCTGGCCCGCCCGAAGCGTGAACTGCGAGAGCGCCGATTCACCGTCCGCGAGTGCGGCCGCCGCCACGGCGGGCAGGTCGCCACCGAGCATCGCGGCCCGCCGGACAGCGGCGGCAGGCAGACCCACCGCCTTCGCAACCGCGTCGGCCATGACGCCGACCAGGGCACCCTGGCGCAGCTCGCCGGTGAGCAGGCGGCGCAGGAACGTCTGCTCGACGGCGGTCGCCGCGCTGAAGAGCCCGGACAGCAGCTCTGCGCGGCGCGCCTGGGATCCCCTCCCCGACGTCGCCCCGATCTCGCTGAAGAGAGCGTCGACACCGTCGACGGTCAGCGTGGCGGACGCGGCGGCGTCCGGGACGGAGCGCAGCGACGCATAGCCCACCCCGATCTGGCGTTGCGTCAGCTCGCCGGACAGCCACGTCACCACGACCGGGATGTCGTCGAAACCTGCCAGCCGCAGAAGCTCGGCGATACGGGCGATCTTCGCCAACCTCGACGACGACGCCGCCACGTCCCGCGATGCCTGGGCGACCTCCGTCAACAGCACGACATCACCCTGGCACGAGCCACCGACATCACCTGACGGCGAAAGTGATCGAATGCCATCCGGTGGCGCCGTCGGGGACCGGGTCGGCCCGGTCGGGTGTCTGCGTGTAGCCGGAGTTGTCCGTCGCGCGCACGGTGATCTTGTGCAGGCCGGGGTCCCGCGCCTCCCACGGGATGCTCCACAGCCGCCAGGTGTCGCCGGAATAGCTGTCGCCCAGCGACGCCTGCTGCCACTCACCGTCGTCGATCTGCACCTCGACGCTGCGCACCCCGCGGTTCTGCGCCCACGCCACGCCGCCGAACGTGACCGGACCGACGGCGACATCCGCGCCGCTGCGTGGCACATCGATGCGCGACTCGGTCTTGATCGGGCCGCGGGCCGACCAGCCCAGTCGCGTCCAGTAGGCCTGGGCGCGATCGAACCGGGTCAGCTCCAGATCCGTCACCCACTTCGTCGCCGACACGTAGCCGTACAGGCCGGGCACGACAAGCCGGGCCGGGTAGCCGTGCTCGATGGGAAGTGGCTCGCCGTTCATGCCGATCGCGAGAATCGCGTCCTCGCCGGTGAGCGCCTCGACCGGCGTACCTGCCGTCCAGCCGTCGACCGACATCGACAGCACCATGTCGGCATCGGCCTGCACGCCGGCCTCGGCGAGCAGATCCTTGACGCGGTAGCCGGTCCACACGGCATTCGAAATGAGGTCGCCGCCAACGGGATTGGACACACACGTCAGCGTGACCACCTTCTCGACGACCTCGAACCGATCCAGGTCCTCGTAGCGGAACGTCACTTCGCGGTCGACCAACCCGTGAATCCGCAGCGCCCAGTCGGTTCGGCTCACCTGCGGCACGGTCAGCGCAGTGTCGATGCGGTAGAAGGCGTCGTTGCCGGTGACAAATGACGGCAGCGCAACACCTTTGGGTTGCACCGCGTCCGGGATCGGGGGAGCGGTCACATCCGCCCGGGGCAGCGCGAACTGCTGCCGGTCGCCCGACACCGACGACGTCAAACGGCTGATCACGACCCCGGCCACGCCGCTCGCCACGCCGGCCCCGAGCAGGCCCAGCGTCACCAGCGACCGCCGCCTGCCCTGATCGGTGTCGGTGTCGCTGCTCGTGGGGTCGGACAAGCGGCCGGACACCAGCAGCCGCAGCACCGCCACGCCGCACGCGGCACCGACCACCGTGGGTACGACGTCGACGAGAGTCGCCCCCGCCCGCGACAGCACCGCGGCGCAGCCCAGCCCTCCTGCCGCCACGACCAGCAGGCTGCCCAACGGTCTGCGCCGGGTCTCCAGTATTCCCGCCACCGCCGCGACGGCGGCGATCGTGAGCAGCACCATGACGCTCAGGAAGAGTTTGTCGGCGGTGCCGAACGTCTGGATGGCCCATTCCTTGACGGGCCCCGGTGTCAGCTCGATCACCGACGATCCGACGGCGGTGCGCACATCAGCTTCGGGGCCGAACGCTGCACCGACGAGCTGCGCGACGCCGACGGCCACGGTGGCCGCGGCGATGCCGGCCAGCGCTTTGGCGCTCATCGAGGTCATGCAGCCAAAGTACCGCCGGAGCGAACCCGAAAGCCTTACCGAAATATGTCATCGGCTAGGTTGCAGGTGGGCTTTACACATCGACCACTTATTGGAAAGTTTGCGAAAGGCAGGCAGATGGAGATCGAGGGCAAGAAGGCCATCGTCGTCGGTGGGGCATCGGGCTTCGGGCGGGCAACCGCGGAAGCGCTGGCCAAGCGCGGCGCGAGCGTGGCGATCCTGGACCGCCCCCAATCCAAGGGCAAGGAAGTCGCCGACCAGATCGGCGGCGCGTTCCACGAAATCGACGTCACCGATTTCGACGGCACCGAGTCGGTCATCAATGCGGCCGTCGAAGGTCTGGGCGGACTGCACATCGCCGTCACGACTGCCGGTGGCGGCGTCGGTGAGCGGACCATCAAGAAGGACGGCCCACACGCGCTGGACAGCTTCCGTAAGACGGTGGACCTCAACCTGATCGGCACGTTCAACGTCAGCAGGTTGGCGGCGTGGCACATGTCGAAGAACGATCCGGTCGACGACGAAGCCGAAGAGCGTGGCGTCATCATCAACACCTCCTCGATCGCCGCGTTCGAAGGACAGATCGGCCAGGTGGCCTACACCGCGACCAAGGCCGCCGTCGCCGGGATGTGCCTGACGATGGCACGAGACCTGGGCAGCTTGGGAATTCGGGCGCTCGCCATCGCGCCGAGCCTGTTCGCCACCGGCCTGACCGAGGGCATTCCGGACGAGTTCGCGTCCGTGCTCACCAAGGACGCCGCGTTCCCGAAGCGTCTCGGCAAGCCCGAGGAGTACGCGAAGCTCGCGCTGGCCATCGTCGAGAACCCGATGCTCAACGGCCAGTGCCTGCGCCTGGACGCCGGGCAGCGATTCGCCCCGAAGTAGCCGCGATTTCGGCGTGCTGGGTAGCGGTGGGCGCAACCCGGCACGCCGAAATCACTCTGATTTGGCGACGCGTCGCTAATGTTTGCCCATGCGAATCCCAGCGTGTTCGGCGCTCGCCGCCGTCGCTCTTCTCCTGACGGCCTGCGGTGGTTCTGCCCCGCAGGCCGCGAAGTCGCCTTCGAGTGACGCACCCGCGACCTCGGCCGTCGCGGCTCCCGACACCAGCAACGTCAAGATCCACGGCGACGAGAGCGACGACGTCAACCAGCTGGTGATGCAGGCGATCGCCGACCTTGAAAAGTATTGGGAGAAAGAATATCCCGAGCTTTACGGCACCGAGTTCAAGCCGATCGAGGGTGGCTACTACGCGGCCTATCCGTCCCGGGGCGATGTGCCGCCGTGCGCCACCAGCCCCAACGACGTCGCGGGCAACGCGTTTTACTGCTTCACCGAGGACGTCGTGGCCTGGGATGCAGAAGGGCTGCTGCCGGAACTGCAGTCCAAGTTCGGCGACTTCGTCATCCCGGTCGTGATGGCGCACGAATTCGGGCATGCCGTGCAGTTCCGCGCCGACGTCGAGGGCATGACCGTCACCAGGGAGCTGCAGGCGGACTGCTTCGCCGGCGCATGGTCCAAGCACGTCTTCGACGACAACGTCTTCGACGTCAACGCCGCTCAGCTCGACACCGCCCTGGCCGGCATCCTCGACCTGCGCGACAGCCCCGGCACCAGCGCGGAGGACCCGAACGCCCACGGCAGCGGATTCGATCGCGTCGGCGCGTTCCAGGACGGCTTCGCCAACGGGCCGGAACGTTGCAAGGAGTACCGCGACAACGAGCCGATGGTGCTCGCCCTGCCGTTCGCCAGTGCCGAGGACGAAGCCCGCGGCGGGGACATGGACTACGACTACGTCGTCAACACCGTGCCGTACGACCTCGAGGACTACTGGAACAACGTGTACCCGTTGGTGTCCAACGGACAGCCGTGGGTGCCGGTGAAAGGGCTGGAGCCGTTCGACCCGTCGAATCCGCCCATGTGCGGCAACCAGTCGGCAGAAGGCTATGCGTTGTTCTATTGCGTGCCAGAGGATTACGTCGGCTGGGACAACACGGAAGCGATGCCCGAGATCGCGCGCAAGGGCGGCGACTACGCCGTCGCGACGCTGTTGGCCACGCAATATGGCCTCGCGGTGCTCAGCCGGCTGGGCGACTCATCCGATGAGAAGACCTCGACTCTGCGCGGCGACTGCTTCGCCGGCGCCTACACCGCGAGCGTCATCCTCCAGAACCGTCCCGAGACGAGCACATTCGGCATCTCGCCCGGTGACCTCGACGAGGGCATCAAGGCGCTGCTGGTGTTCCGAGGGGAGGGCGACGTCGATCGTCAGGGTGCAGGCGACGCGCGGGTGCGCGCCTTCCGTGAGGGTGTGCTCGAAGGCGCAGAACCCTGCGTGACGTTGGAGCCGTAATTTGCGAACGCAGCGTCGCAGAACCTGACACGATGGCGGCATGCCCGTCGACGTGACACTGAGCGACACCGACACCAATGCGTTGCGGGGCTGGGTCCGTCGGGCCGGGATCGGGTCGACGGTCTCCGACGTCCAGCCGCTGACCGGCGGCTCGCAGAACATCGTCGTGCGCCTCGACATCGACGGCCGGACCGTGGTGCTGCGCCGCCCGCCGCCACACCCGAGGCCCACAAGCGACAACACCATGCGACGCGAGATCGCGGTGCTCGAGACACTGAAGGGCAGCGACGTGCCGCACCCCGGCCTGATCGCCGGGTGTGACGACCTCGACGTGCTCGGCGTCGTGTTCTACCTGATGGAGGCAGTGGACGGATTCAACCCGGGCACCGAGACCGACGAGGCCTACGAACGCGACGCCGCGATGCGAAAGCAGGTCGGGTTGTCCTATGCGGCCAGCCTGGCCAAGCTCGGCAGGGTCGCGTGGGAGGGCAGTCCGCTCGCAGCGCTCAAACGGCCGGGATCCTTTCTGGCACGCCAGGTTCCGCAGTTCATGCGGCTGCTGGAGAGTTACCGGCACAGCAACTACGCGCCCGAGTCGTTCCCGTCGGTCCACGTGCTGGCCGAATGGCTCGACGCGAACCGCCCCGACGACGCCGAGCCCGCGATCATGCACGGGGACTGCCACCTCAACAACGTGTTGCTCCGCCGTGACGTCCCCGAGTTGGCGGCGTTCATCGACTGGGAGATGTGCACGGTCGGCGATCCGCTGCTCGACCTCGGCTGGATGCTGGTCTGCTGGCCCGACGGACCGAACCCGATCGACGCCGGTTCCGCCCTGGCCGCACTCGGCGGGCTCGCGTCACGCGCAGAGCTGATCGACGCCTACCTCGCCACGGGAGGGCGCGCGACGGCGCGACTGGACTGGTACGTCGCGATGGCCTGCTTCAAGCTGGCGATCGTCATCGAGGGCACCTGGTCGCGCTACCTCGCCGGGCAGGCCAGCGCCGAAGCCGGTGAGCGGCTGCACACGTCGGCGGAGAACCTCATCGCGCTCGGCACGCGGGTGTCGAAGGGCGACAACCCATTTGTCTGATCATCGTCACGAAAGATAGGTGTCGACGCCGAGCTTGACGGCCAGGGCGAGACCCGCGATGCCGATGACGAACCGCATCGGCTTCTCCGGCGTGTGCCGCACCACCACGGGGCCGAGGCGGCCACCGACCAGACACCCGAGACCGAGTGCCACGACCGCGGGCCATTGCACGGGCGCCACGACGACGAAGATGAGCGCCGCGACACCGTTGGCCACTCCCAGGGTGACGTTCTTGGCGGCGTTGGCGTGCGCCAGCGTCTCGCCACCGATCCGCAGATACAGGGCGAGCAGCAGAACCCCCGCAGCGGCACCGAAATAGCCGCCGTAGATGCAGATCGCGAACGCGGCGACGGCTTGCAGAATCAAGGTCGTCATGTGCCGACGGTGGGTCGACACCATTGCGTCTCGGCGCTGCCGTGTAGGCAGCAGGATCGCCAGGGATGCGAACCCGAGCAGAGCCGGGACGACCATCTCGAAGCCCTCGGCCGGAGTGGACAGCAGCAGCACCGCGCCGACCACACCGCCGACGAGCGAGAACGGCAGGATCCGTTTGAGCAGCGGGCCCTGGCCCACGAGTTCGGGCCGCGAGCCCCACACCGAACCGACGCCGGTGAACACGAGGGCCACGGTGTTGGTGACGTTGGCCGTCACCGGGGGAAGTCCGGTCAGCAGCAGCGCCGGATAGGTCGCGACGGACGCAAGACCCGCGACGCTGCCGCACAGCCCCCCGAGGATTCCGGCCGCAAAGAGCAGTACCGCATGCGACCAGGACACTCGGCACATTCTTGTCCGGCGATATGTGTTTGCACGAATCGCAGCGGGAGGTCTAGCATCGCTGACGTGCCGAGGCGACTCGTAGTAGCAACCCGCAGCGGGGTCTGATCCTGACCGACCCCTCGCTGTGGGTCGTCGCTACGTTGTCGGTCGCTTCTCTTCGGATCAGAAGGCCGGCACATGAATTCCCCAGTCGCCACCCCAGCAGCCCAGTCTGCTGAGTCTCTGATGTCTTTTGCCACCTACGTCAACGGTCGGATGCCGCGCGCACTGCGTGAAACGGCGGAAGCGAAGACGTTCGACGAGTTCGTCGACGAATACGCCCCCGCCGCCGGCCCCCTCCGGCTGGGCCAGTGGGCCTGCACCGACGGAGAGCGCCCGTCGGGCCGCCTCGGTCCGCAGGCCCGCAACTATCAGGCGACGCTCGCGCTGGGGGACCGCATCGGGACCTCCCGTGCGGCGGCGTGCGGGCCTGTGGCCGCTCTGACGGAGATGCTCCACGAACGTGGGGTCGCCCTCGAGATGACCGCGTTCCACCAGTTGCCGGCCGGCGACCACACCGCGACGTTCATCCGTGGCAGCCGCGACGGCAGCGATCAGTGGGCGATGGGGTGGTCGGACGACCCGACGGACTCGGCGCTGCGCGCCGTCATCGCATGCGCCAACCGACTGCTGGCCTGCTGATCACGACGTGCAGGTCTACGGGTTTCGACGCGATAAAGCCCACGCACCGAACGCGACGGCAGCCGCGGGCACCCCGGTCATCGCGGCAGCGCTGACCGCGTTGACCTCGTTGCGGCCCAACGCGCCCGCCGCGCCATCGGCGACGTCGCACGCCAGTCCGACGCCCGCCCAGGTGCGCCGCCGCGGACCCGACGACGTCACGGTGCCCAGGCCGATCAGCACGTCGCGCACGCCGAACAGCCGCCACACGTAACGCGCCTGCCCATCAGGCTGCGAGAAGCCGAACAACGTGGCCGTGACATCCGGCCGTGCCCACGCCAGAGCTCCGATTCCGATCCGCATCGCCGCCAGCGCGACGATTCCCGTGTCGGCCACCCGGCTGCCTTGTTCGGTCATGGGTTCAGTGCAGCGGACGCAGGACGATCGGCATCCCGTCAACGGGCACGGCCATGCCGCCGTGATCGTAGAGAGGGGTGTAGCCGGCGTGCGGAAGCTCCAGACGGTACTTGCGCAGCAGCCGGTGCATGACCGTCTTGATCTCCAGCTGGCCGAACACCATGCCGATGCACTTGTGCGCGCCGCCGCCGAACGGCGCGAATGCGTACCGGTGCTTCTTGTGCTCGTTACGAGGCTCGGCGAAGCGCGACGGGTCGAACTTCTCCGGGTCGGTCCACAGCTCTGGGAGGCGGTGGTTCAGCGCCGGCCACGTCATGATCGCGGTGCCGGCCGGGATGAAGAAGCCCAGCAGTTCCGTGTCGCGCACCGCCTCACGGAAGTTGAACGGCAGCGGCGTCACCATCCGCAGCGCCTCGTTGATCACCAGGTCGTAGGTCTCGAGCTTCTCCAACGCCTCGATATCGAGCGGGCCGTCGCCGATCCGCTCCGACTCTTCGCGGCAGCGGTCCTGCCACTCCGGGTTGGCGGCCAGGTGATAGGCCATCGTCGTCAGCGTCGACGTCGACGTGTCGTGCGCCGCCATCATCAGGAAGATCATGTGGCTGACGATGTCCTCGTCGGTGAAGCTCTGGCCGTCCTCGTCCTGCGCATGACAGAGCACGCTGAACATGTCCCAGCTCTCCGAGCGGCGCTTCTCGGCGATGCCTGCGTTGAAGTAGTCCTCAAGGACCTTGCGGGCCTTGATGCCTCGCCACCAGCTCAGCGGCGGCACCGGCTTGCGCACGATGGCGTTGCCCGCGCGCGTGGTGGTTGTGAACGCCTCGTTGACGGTCGTCACCAACTGCTTGTCGGTGCCGGCCTTGTGGCCCATGAACACGACGGACGCGATGTCGAGCGTCAGCTCCTTGACGGCGGGGTGGAACAGGAACCGGCGGTCGTTGGCGACCCAGTCGTTGGCGATGACCGCGGAGGCCACCGAGTCGATGTGCTCGACGTATCCGGTGAGCCGGCTGCGGGTGAACGCCTCCTGCATGATCCGCCGGTGATACATGTGGTCCTCGAAATCGCGCAGCATCAGGCCGCCTTCGAAGAACGGTCCGATCACCGGATCCCACGCGCGCTGCGAGAAGTCCTTGTTGCGGTTGGAGAACACGGCCTGCGTGGCGTCGGGGCCGAGCGCGCCCACCGCGGGCAGCACCTGCGAGCCCGAGTAGAACACGGGTCCGTACTTGCGGTACTGGTGCAGGATGAAGTCCGGACCACCCCGGAACATCTCGATCATGTGCGCCAAGATCGGCAGGCCGTTGTCGCCTTTGACGGCTTTGAGGCCACTGCCGGCGGGCGGCTCGGCGAGGGTGATCTCGTCCCACTCACGGTCGAGCAGTCGCTTCTCGATCGCGCCCATCCCCGGGATGGTCACCGGCGTGGGCTTGAGACGCCTTTTCGCCTGGTCAAGCAGGTAATCCGGCGTAGAGATCGTCGGCATCTGAGCACTCCTTGAATTCCGGGGCTGTGGTCGATGTCACTTTGCCCTTATCCTGGTAGACGAACTTGACGCCTGTCAAGTTTGGAAGAGTTTGTGTCGGAGGTGTCGCGATGCCAAGGTTGACAGCCATGACGGCCGAACCGACTGACCTTCGCCGCAGCAGGGGCGACCGGCAGCGGGACGCCATCGTCACCGCGGTCCGTGAATTGCTGCAGGAACGTTCGTTCGCCGATCTGTCGGTGAGCACCATCAGCGAGCGCGCCGGGGTGGCCCGCTCAGGCTTCTACTTCTATTTCGATTCGAAGTACGCCGTGCTCGCCGTCATCGTCGCCGACGCGATGGCCGACCTCGACCAGCTGACCCACCACTACACGCCGCGCGAAGAGGGTGAGTCGCCGTCCGACTTCGCCAAGCGCATGGTCGGGTACGCAGCGACAGTGTTCGCGCTGAACGACCCGATCATGGGCGCCTGCAATCTGGCGCGCAGCACCGACGCGCAGATTCGCGAGATCATGGACGACTTTCAGGATTCCGTCGTCGAGAAGATCGTGGGTCTCGTGCAGCAGGACTCCGGCGCCCGCCCGGTCACCTCAGACCTCACGGGACTCGTGCGGACCCTGACCGCGGTCACGTCGATGACGCTGTCGCACGACAGTGCCTTCGTCGGCCGCGACGATCCCACTCAGGCGATCGAGATCGTGGAGCGGCTGTGGCTGAGCGCTCTGTGGGGCGGCGACAACCTGCGTCCCCATTCGACTTAGTCGCTGGCAGGCAGCGGTTTCGCTTCTTTGAGCGCCAGTGGCGTCGTCCCGACCGACAGCGTCCCGGCTCCTGCCTTCGTCACGAGCACCTCGGCACCGCCGTCGTCGACGTAGCGCTTACCCATCGCGTTGCCGCCGGAGCGCTCCGGATCCAGTGACAGCGAACCGTCCTTCTCGGCGTCCAGCGGGACCATCAGAGCGCCGCCGGCACGGAGATCGTCGAGGCTGTCGGCGCTGCGGACAACGATGACCTGCGTATCGCAGACCTGGCTCTGCAACCTGGTGCCGTTCTTGATCATCAGCAGATGGTATTCGGTGCGCCGGTAGTGTCACGTCATATGGCGCAGCCGAACGGATCTGACCGATTTTCCGGTAAGCGATGCTTTCTCACCGGCGCCGCCAGCGGCATCGGACGCGCGACCGCGCTCAAGCTGGCCGCCCAGGGCGCGGAGCTCTACCTGACCGACAGGGACGCCGACGGCCTGGCGCTGACGGTCGCCGACGCCCGCGCGATGGGTGGGGTGGTCGCCGAACACCGGGTACTCGACATCTCCGATCACGATGCGGTGACCGCGTTCGCCGACGACATCCATGCGGACCACCCGGCGATGGACCTGGTGATGAACATCGCCGGGATCTCGGCGTGGGGCACTGTGGACACGCTGACCCACCAGGACTGGAAGTCGTTGATCGACATCAACTTGATGGGCCCCATCCACGTCATCGAGGCGTTCGTGCCGCCGATGATGAAGGCGCGCCGCGGCGGCCACCTCGTGAACGTGTCCTCGGCCGCAGGCATCGTGGCCCTGCCGTGGCACGCGGCCTACAGCGCGAGCAAGTATGGGCTGCGCGGCCTTTCGGAGGTGCTCCGGTTCGACCTGGCCCGCTACCGGATCGGGGTGTCGGTGGTGGTGCCCGGCGCTGTGAAGACGCCGCTGGTGGACACCGTGCACATCGCCGGTGTCGACCGCGACGACCCAGGCGTGAAGAAATGGATCGACCGGTTCTCGGGCCACGCCGTGTCGCCGGAGTTCGCCGCCGACAAGATCCTCGACGGTGTCGCCAAGAACCGGTACCTGATCTACACCTCGACCGACATCCGGGCGTTGTATCTGTTCAAGCGGACGGCGTGGGTTCCCTACAGCGTGGCGATGAAGCAGGTGAACCCGATCTTCACTCGCGTGCTTCGCCCGAAATCCAAGCTGCGCTGACGGTCAGCGCTTTCCCCAGTCCCACGGCGGCGTGGTCAGCAGCCCCTGCTCGGCGATCTTCGTCTCGCCCCAGTCTTTGTACAACTCGATCTCCCAGGCGTCGCCGTCGGACCCGATCGGCTCTGTGCCCAGGCGTTCCCGCAGGATCTTGGAGTGCGTCACGACGACGACCTGCGTACGGTTGGCTGCGGCGCCGATCAGCTCGGCCAGCGGCGGAACCAGGTCGGGATGCAGCGACGTCTCCGGCTCGTTGAGGACCATCAGCGACGGCGGTTGTGGGCTCAGCAGGGCAGCCGTCCACAGCAGGAAACGCAGTGTGCCGTCGGAGATCTCGGCGCTGCGCAGCGGACGCAGCATGCCGCGCTGATGCAGCAACAGATCGAAAAGGCCGTCGGTGATCGACACCGACACCGTCGCACCGTCGAATGCGGTGGCCACAGCGCGGGCCAGATCGTCGGTGCCGGTCTCCAGAATCGTCTGCACGGCGGCGGCCAGATCGGCTCCGTCGTTGGCGAGCACCGGCGTCCTGGTGCCCACCTGGGGCAGACGCGCCGGAGCATGGCTGTCGGCACGGAAGCCGTCGTAGAACCGCCAGTCCCGCAACCGTTCCCGGACCATGATCAATTCCGGGGTGGCGCCGGCCCAGTCCGACAGCACGCTGCGGTGCGCGGGTAGGGCGCGGGCCAGCTCATCGAAACCGCGGCCGGATTCTGAGGCGACCTCGACGAGCCCGCGGACCCGGCGCACCAGGGTGGTCGTCGGACGAGGTACCTGACCCGCGAACACCGACTCGCGTTTGACTTCCGGGTCGCGCTCGAAAGCGGTCTCGCGCGCCTGCGGCAGGCCGAGATCGATCAGGTACCCGAAATCGTCTGCTGCATAGCCGAGTTCGATGGACACCGGGCGGCTTCGCGCGCCGCCCTGGGCGGTACCGGTGCGCCGCGCCCCGGTGAGGTGTTCTGGCCCCGCCCACATCGCGGATTCGACGCCGCCCTCGCGGGCGAACGACGCGATGACCTCGCCGCGGCCGCAGTCGGCCAGCAGACGCAACGCCCGGTACAACGACGACTTGCCGGTTCCGTTGGCGCCGGTGACGACGGTGAGCCTGCGCAGCGGAAGCACCAACTCCCGAAGCGAGCGGTACCCGCGGATCGCGACCGTCTCCAGCATGGCTGCGACGCTAGCCGCCCCCGGCGACAACCGGGGCCGTCGCACCGTCCATCGCCAGCTCCAGGCGCACGCCGAGCAGGCGGATCGGGCGATCGAGCTCGAATTGGCCGAGCAGTTCGAGCGCGGTCTCGACAACGGGGCCCGCGTCGGTGGTCGGCGAGGTCAGCTTGCGGATCTTGGTCCTGGTGTAGAACGTCTTGGTGCGCACCGTGACCGCGACACGGGTGACGTGCCGTCGCTGCTCGACGACCTCGACGAGGGTGCGTCGGGCGAGGTCGACGACGGCGGCGTCCATGTCGGCGCGGTCGGTCAGGTCCTGGGCGAACGTGACGACATGGCTGCGCGACCGCGGTATCCACGGCTCCGCGCTGACGGTGGTGTCGCCGCCGCCCTTGGCGAGCAGAAGAATCCACAATCCGGTTGTCGGACCGAACGCTGCCGTGAGCACCGCAGAGTCGGTGGAGGCAAGGTCGGCGACAGTCGTGATGCCCATGGCGGCAAGCTTTTTCGAGGTCTTGGGTCCCACGCCCCACAACGCGTCGACGGGTCGGTCGCCCATCGTCGTCATCCAGGTGTCGTCGGTGAGCGCGTAGATGCCCGCGGGTTTGCCGAACCCGGTGGCCACCTTCGCGCGCTGCTTGTTGTCACTGATGCCGACCGAGCAGGACAACCCCGTCTCGGATGTGACGACGTCCTGGATCCGGCGGGCCAGCGCGAACGGATCGGCGACGTGCGCGCCGACGTAGGCCTCGTCCCAGCCCCACACCTCGACGGGGTGGCCGAGGTCACGCAGCGCGCCCATCACGCGCTCGGACGCGGCGTCGTAGGCCTCGGAATCCGACGGCAGGAACGTCGCGTCGGGGCAGCGGCGCGCCGCTGTTCGTAGCGGCATGCCGGCATGCACTCCGAACTCCCTCGCCTCGTAGGAGGCGCAGGTGACGACCTTGCGCGGTTCGGTCGGATCGCCGTTCCCGCCCACGATGACCGGGAGGCCGACGAGTTCGGGATGGCGCTGCAGTTCCACGGATGCGAGGAACTGGTCGAGGTCGACGTGCAGGACCCACTGAGGCCGGGCCGCGGTCCCGGAGTCGGTCATGAGCCACAGAGCTTGCGCGCCACCGTTTCCCACGCGTCACCGAGGTCGGCCAACGTGCGGCCGCGGTCGGTGAGCTGGTGATGCACGTAGTCCGCGTCGAGGAGGGCCAGCAGCGCCGCGGCCTGGGTGTCGAGATCCCCGGTGGTCCCTGCGGAGTCGAGAAGGAGGCGGATGTGGCTGTGGTGCAACATCATCGGTGCGTTGAAGCGCATCTGCAGGTCGCGGCCGACGTCGGAGAGCAGGGCGTGGTGGGCCTCGACGAACTTCAACCGTTCCCGTCCGTAGGCGAGGAGCCTGTCGAGGGGCGGGGCGCCGGGGCCCAGCGGTGGGGGGCCGAACAGGAAGGCCTGCTGTTGGATCTTCTCGTCTTCGTCGAGGAGCACGATCATCAGTCCGGCACGGCTTCCGAATCGCCGGAACAACGTGCCTTTCCCGACTCCGGCGGCGACGGCGATGTCGTCGGTCGTCACCGACTCGGCACCTCGCTCGTCGACCAACCGGCGTGCCGCGTCCAGCAGCAAAGCTCGATTGCGTGCCGCGTCACCGCGTTCAACCGGGCCCGGATCGCTCGCCGGCAGCACCGGCAGCTCCTTCCGGCTTCCCACGACGCTCACCTGGCAACTTTAACTCAGGAGGAATAGAACGGACCGCGGTCCGGTTGAGCCGTGCGAGGATCAACGCACAACGACCCATGGAGGAAGAGCGATGTCGGACACCGTGAACAGCACGGTACTTGTCCTTGTCGGCAGTCTGCGCGCCGCGTCGGTGAACCGCCGGCTGGCGGAACTGGCCGTCGAGTCCGCGCCGGACGGCGTCACGCTGGAATTGTTCGACCGGTTGGGCGAATTGCCGTTCTACAACGAGGACATCGACACCGATGACGCCCCTGAGCCGGTAGTGGCATTGCGCGACGCCGCGGCGCGTGCCGGCGCTGCGTTGGTGGTCACTCCCGAATACAACGGCAGCATTCCCGCCGTGCTGAAGAATGCCATCGACTGGCTGTCCCGGCCGTTCGGCAACGGTGCGCTCAAGGGCAAGCCCTTCGCGGTCGTCGGTGCAGCGCTCGGCCAGTACGGCGGGGTGTGGGCCCACGACGAGACGCGCAAGTCGTTCGGCATCGCGGGCCCGAGGGTCGTCGACGACCTGGACCTGTCGATCCCGGCGAAGACGCTCGGCGACAAGCACCCACGGGAGAACGCGGAGATCGCGGCCCGGCTGCGCAACATCGTCGGCAAGCTGGCCGCCGAGATCAGCTGATTCCCCGACCACGACGGCCGGCGCGGCACTTGCCGCGCCGGCCTTTTCGTGCGCCCGATGTTTGCGGATCCGCCTCCCCGGATCAAGGCTGGCCGGTCAGTCTGCGGAGGGCGCTTTGCTGGCATCGCTGCGGTGGGCGTGCTGTGTTTGCTGACCGCCCGGGCGCCTGCGGGGTCGACGGCGTGTTTTGTCGGTGGGTTCTGGTAGACCGGACGCGGTCCGACGCCGTGCCGAGGCGACACGCCGATGTGACGCGCGACACGCCGGTTTGAAATGCTCTGAAGTGGTTACGACCTGGGAATTTCAA
Source organism: Mycobacterium sp. 236(2023) (assembly GCF_029623955.1). GTDB lineage: Bacteria > Actinomycetota > Actinomycetes > Mycobacteriales > Mycobacteriaceae > Mycobacterium. The sequence continues at coordinate 1,284,429 of NZ_JARSBP010000002.1, forward strand.
AAATGTTATTCAGAACATCTTGTATCTCTACGGATTGTCGGACACTAGGTGTAGTGTTTCGAACACCGACGGACCCCCAAGATCTAGGGGTCAGCCGGAGCCAGAAGTTCCAGCAGAGTCGGGTTTTCCATCCCTCGCCTCGCCGCCGGGGCAGCCTGGAATTTTGGGGGTCTCCGGGCCGCTGAAATAGAGCGAGAGACACCACCTCAGCAGTTGCCAGCCTTCTCGATAGGAGCCGTACCGCAGATGACTCAGCCCGCAACCGTCACCGTGTACACCAAGCCGGCCTGCGTTCAGTGCAATGCCACCTACAAGGCCCTCGACAAGGCGGGCATCGCGTACGACATCGTCGACATCAGCGTCGATACCGAGGCCCGCGACTACGTCATGGCACTCGGCTACCTGCAGGCGCCCGTCGTGGTGGTCGGCAACGATCACTGGTCGGGCTTCCGTCCGGACCGCATCAAGGCGCTGGCCGGCGCGGCCGTCGCATCCGCGTAGCTCGGACGGCTCTCAGGCCGTCCTCACTGAAGTAGCACTACGTCGACAGGGCAATCGGAGAGGTGATCGTGAGCAATCTCGTCTACTTCTCCAGCGTCTCGGAGAACACCCACCGCTTTGTCGAGAAGCTCGAGATACCTGCCATCCGGATCCCGCTGAAGGAACGGATTCAGGTTGACGAGCCCTACGTTCTGGTATTGCCCACCTACGGCGGCGGGCACGCCAACGGTCCCGATCCCGATCGCGGGGGCTACGTCCCCAAGCAGGTGATCGCCTTCCTCAACAACGAACACAACCGGTCGTTGATCCGCGGCGTCATCGCCGCGGGCAACACCAACTTCGGCGCCGAATTCGGCTACGCGGGGGTCGTCGTCTCCCGCAAGTGCGGCGTCCCGTTTCTCTACCGATTCGAACTCATGGGAACGACCGACGACGTCTTCGCCGTCCGCGCCGGACTCGCCGACTTCTGGAAGGACCAGACGTGCCACCAACCGTCACAGCTGCAGAACCGTTAACCACCGGCGCGCACGCGCTTCCGGGCGAGATGGACTACCACGCGCTCAACGCGATGCTCAATCTGTATGACGCAGACGGCAAGATTCAGTTCGAGCGCGACGTGCAGGCCGCCCGCGAATACTTCTTGCAGCATGTCAACCAAAACACGGTGTTCTTCCACAACCAGGACGAGAAGCTCGACTACCTGGTGCAGAAGAACTACTACGAGCGCGAGGTGCTCGACCAGTACTCGCGCAACTTCGTCAAGACGCTGCTGGATCGTGCGTACGCCAAGAAGTTCCGCTTCCCGACGTTCGTCGGCGCGTTCAAGTACTACACGTCCTACACGTTGAAGACGTTCGACGGTAAGCGCTACCTGGAGCGCTTCGAGGACCGCGTTGTCATGGTGGCGCTGACGCTGGCCTCGGGTGACACCACGCTGGCCGAGCAGCTGGTCGACGAGATCATGGACGGCCGGTTCCAGCCGGCCACCCCGACATTCCTCAACTCGGGTAAGAAGCAGCGCGGCGAGCCGGTGTCCTGCTTCCTGCTGCGCATCGAGGACAACATGGAGTCCATCGGGCGCTCCATCAACTCGGCACTGCAGCTGTCGAAGCGCGGTGGCGGAGTTGCGTTGCTGCTCTCCAACATTCGTGAGCACGGTGCGCCGATCAAGAACATCGAGAACCAGAGCTCCGGTGTCATCCCGATCATGAAGCTGCTGGAGGACTCGTTCTCCTACGCCAATCAGCTCGGTGCCCGCCAAGGTGCGGGGGCGGTCTACCTGCACGCGCACCATCCCGACATCTACCGCTTCCTCGACACCAAGCGGGAGAACGCCGACGAGAAGATCCGCATCAAGACCCTGAGCCTGGGTGTCGTGATCCCGGACATCACGTTCGAGTTGGCGAAGAACAACGAGGACATGTACCTGTTCTCGCCGTATGACGTCGAGCGGGTCTACGGCGTCCCGTTCGCCGACATCTCGGTCACCGAGAAGTACTACGAGATGGTCGACGACGCGAGGATCCGCAAGACGAAGATCAAGGCGCGCGAGTTCTTCCAGACGCTGGCCGAGCTGCAGTTCGAGTCCGGCTACCCGTACATCATGTACGAGGACACGGTGAACCGGGCCAACCCGGTCGAGGGCAAGATCACCCACTCGAACCTGTGCTCGGAGATCCTGCAGGTGTCGACGCCGTCCGTGTTCAACGAGGATCTGTCGTATGCGAAAGTCGGCAAGGACATCTCGTGCAACCTCGGCTCGCTCAACATCGCCAAGGCGATGGATTCGCCGGACTTCGCGCAGACCATCGAGGTGTCGATCCGTGCGCTGACCGCGGTGAGCGACCAGACCCACATCTGGTCGGTGCCCTCGATCGAGCAGGGCAACAACAGCTCTCACGCCATCGGTCTCGGGCAGATGAACCTGCACGGCTACCTGGCCCGTGAGCAGATCTACTACGGCTCCGAAGAGGGTGTGGACTTCACCAACATCTACTTCTACTGCGTGCTCTACCACGCGCTGCGCGCCTCGAATCGCATTGCGATCGAACGGGGTACGGCGTTCGGCGGGTTCGAGAAGTCGAAGTACAAGTCGGGTGAGTTCTTCGACAAGTACACCGATCAGGTGTGGGAGCCCAAGACCGACAAGGTGCGTGGGCTGTTTGCCGACGCCGGCATTCGGATCCCCAACCAGGACGACTGGAAGCGGTTGAAGGAGTCGGTGCAACAGCACGGCATCTACAACCAAAACCTGCAGGCGGTTCCGCCGACCGGGTCGATCTCCTACATCAACCACTCGACGAGCTCGATCCACCCGATCGCCTCGAAGGTGGAGATTCGCAAGGAAGGCAAGATCGGTCGCGTCTACTACCCGGCGCCCTATATGACCAACGACAACCTGGAGTACTACCAGGACGCCTACGAGATCGGCTACGAGAAGGTCATCGACACCTATGCCGCGGCCACCCAGCACGTGGACCAGGGCCTGAGCCTGACGCTGTTCTTCAAGGACACCGCCACCACGCGTGACGTGAACAAGGCGCAGATCTACGCCTGGCGCAAGGGAATCAAGACGCTCTACTACATCCGCCTACGTCAGATGGCTCTCGAGGGCACTGAGGTGGAGGGTTGCGTCTCCTGCATGTTGTGAGCTGAAATGTCCAGCGCCGCCGGTGATTTCCCCGGCGGCGCTGCGCGTTTGGCTCAGAGCTCGCGGCTCCTCTGCGAGATCAGCCAGGGGCCTGCGTGCACATGGTGCCGCGCGCGGCGCCCACCAGAGCGCTGGCCTGCTGGGGGCTCGCGCCGTACGGAGCGGTCACCGCGGCCACCGCAGCGTCATGTCCTTGGCCGGTATAGAGCAACCGGCATGCCTGCAGCCCAGCCGTCATGATCGCGTCGTCGTTGCCGGGGAAGCCTGCGGCTCGGGACTGGTCGATGAACCGCTGCTGTTCAGCGGTGAAAGGCATCGGCCACGCCGATGCCGGGGCGATACTCACGGTCAGCGCCGCCCCAGCGGCCAGTGCCGCAGCCGCGGTGGTCAGGAAACCGATCCTCTTCGAAGTCATGCCGGTCTCGCTTTCTCGTGGTGATTCACCCGATGCCGGGCATATCCCACCGTAGAGCCGCCGGCGTGCACCCCTTGACGCCAATTTCAGGCCGCGGGCGTCAGGATTAGCCGCGAGCCTCGTCGGCCCGCAGCGCCTTGAGACGTCGCTCCTCGCGAAGAACGTTCTGATAGCTCTCGCGTTCGGCGACCAGCCAATCCGGCTTGTCCTCGAGCAGGGCATCGATCTGCTCGGTCGTCAACGCGTCCACGACGCCGCCGCGCCCGAGGCCTGCGATCGAGACCCCTAACTTCGCGGCGACCAAGTTCTTCGGGTGCGGCCCGTTCCTGCGAAGGTCCTTGAGCCATTCCGGCGGGTCCGCCTGCAGCGCGGCCAGTTCATCGCGGGTGATCGCGTTCTCCTGGAACTCCGCGGGTGTCGCCGGCAGATACACGTCGAGCTTCTTGGCCGCCGTGGCCGGCTTCATGGACTGCGCGTTCGGCCTGCTCATGGGATCAGCGTATCGGTAGCCTGATGCCGTGGCTTCATCCTCGCGGCCGTCGCTGACCGTCGGGTACGTCCCCGGCGGGACGCCGGCGAAGTGGGCCAGGATCTGGGCCGAGCGTCAGCCCGACGTGCGGTTGCAGTTGTGCGCGGTGACCGCGGCGGACGCAGCCGCAGAGGTCCGTACCGGCGCCGTCGACGTGGCGCTGCTCCGCCTGCCTGCAGACACCACGGGGCTCGCGGTCATCCCGCTGTACGAGGAGACGACGGTGGCCGTCGTGCCGACCGATCACCTTCTCGCTGCCGCCGACGAGATCACCGCTGCTGACCTGGCCGGTGAGCCGATTCTGCTGCCCCTCGACGACGTAGTCGACTGGGCCGATCTTCCGGGGGATCCCGTCGATCACCGGCCCGAAACCACCGAGGGCGCAACAGAACTCGTGGCCGCCGGGATGGGCACGCTGGTCGTCCCACAGTCACTCGCGCGGCTGTATCACCGCAAGGACCTGACGTACCGGCCGATCGTCGGCGCGCCCACCTGCGCGGTCGCGCTTGCCGTCCCGGAAGGGCCGCAGGCGCCGTTGGTCGAAGAGTTCATCGGCATCGTGCGGGGCCGCAAGGCCGGGTCGTCGCGGGCGCAGAGCCAGCCCGCGCCCAAACGGACCGCGCGGGAGAAGACCCTGGCCAAGCAGGCTGCCCGTGCCGCTGCCGGCAAGGTCGCCCGCAAGCCGGGGCGCCGTCGAAACTGAACCTGTGCAGGGGTCTTCTCGCACTTTCGCTGCGTGGTTTCCGTCTGGGGGAGTCAGATGGTCAGCGTGCCGTCATCGTTGATGGTCCACTCCGGGTTCAGTGCGACCTCCCACACGTGGCCGTCGAGGTCGGCGAAATATCCCGAATACCCGCCCCAGAACACCCTTTCGGCCGGCTTCAGGATCATCGCGCCTGCGGCTTCGGCCTGCGCCAGCACCGCGTCGACGTCGGTCTCGGAGCGCTGATTGATCGCGATGGTGATGCCGCTGAACCGGCCATCGACAGGGTGATGGGCGTCCTCGGCCAGATCATCGCGGCCGAACAAGGCCAACGCGACGCCCGGCAGCTGATAGAACACGACGCCGTCGGGCGCCGCCTTCGGAACCCAGCCCAGGCCCTCCTCGTAGAAGCGACGCGCCCGCGCGAGGTCGTCGACACCGAGGGTGATCAAACTGATCCGCTGCTCCATGGTCACCAGTCTCCCGGCTGGCCCGGCCGATAGGCGCCGATCGACCACTGGCGACCTTCGGGGTCGAGCAGCTCGGTGCGGAAATTGCCCCACGCCGTGGTTTCGGGTGCGATGAGCACCGTCGACCCGTAGGCGACGGCGCGGTCGTGAATCTCGACGATGCCCGCACGGTCGACAACGACATACAGACCTGAGCCGACACAGTCACCCCGGGGAGCTGGGACGTCGTACCCGCGGTCGTCGCGTTGCACGCACACTACGGCGTCATCCCGCTTCAATTCGGCGTGGCTGAGCGCGCCTTCGTGGCGGAACTCGCGGACCAGCTCGAACCCCAGCACGTCGGTGATCCAGCGCACCGCCGCATCAGGGTCGCGATAGCAGACGAACGCCGACAGGTGCACCGAAGTCATGCCCTCTGTCTTACCGCAGCGCCTGAGCGGCTGTTCAGCGGCTGACCAGGTCCGACCAGAATCCGACGGTCGGCGTCGCCGTCGTTGCCGTCGGCCCGTCGACGTAGTCGGCCAGGGTGGCCGCCGACACGACAACCTCGGTGCGGACCACCGACAACACCGGATGACCGGTTGAACCCCGACCCGCCGGCAGGTAGTGGTGGGCGTGCACCGGAACGAGTTGCGGGGCGCGCTCCAATTCATATTTCGCGGTACGCAGCGCGTGCTTCATCTGCGCAGGTCGCGGCCCCCACGGTTCGTGCCAGAACCGACTCCATTCGACCGCGAACAGAACGCCTTCGACCGGCAGCTGCATCCGCTTGGCCAGGCTCCTGCGTCCCTCGTCACGCCAATGCGGCCATGCGGCACCGACAGGCAGCCCCGCAGCCAGGAACGCCCGGTGGTCGTCGGCGAACTCGAAGCCGAACGTGTCCTCGATACGTGCGATCTCGTCGTCGGTCAGCCCAGGCTCGACCATCGCCGATCAGAAGCTGTGCTGCGGGCCCTGGGCCTTTTTGTACAGCGCCTTGAGCATGCGATCGCGGAACGCGGCGTTGTCGATCAGCTTCACGCCGGCGTTCGCCAGCTTCGGCTGCCCGATCAGCTTGTGCATGTAGCGGCCACGCTTGTACTCCCGGCCCCACGCCGCTTCCATCCGCTGCGCGTAGTTCGTGAAGTCGTCCGGCCCGCCGTTGGTCAGCGCGGCCACCGCGCATTCACCTGCGGCCAAACCAGATTCGAGCGCCTTGGAGATACCCGCACCCGAAGCCGGCTTGCCTGCACCCAGCGAGTCGCCGGTGAACAGCACGCCAGGTCGCCACGGCGGCCACGCCGTGAAGCCCATCGGCAGTCGCCACGCGCGCACGCTCTTGTTCTTCTTCAGCTCTTCGATCGGCGGCAGCTCCCATTCGCGCGGCAGGGTGCGCAGGAAGTCGCCGAGGAACTGGGTCGCATTGATCGACTGCCAGTTCTTGTAGCTGTTCACATAGCCCAGCCCGATGTTGAAGATGCCGTCGCCCATCGGGAACACCCAGCCGTAGCCGGGCAGCTGATCGCCTTCGAACATCAGCTTGAGATAAATGTCGAGCGAATCGGAATCGGCCCGGTTGGCGGGCATCTCCGAGCGGATCGCGATCGCGGAGTAGCCGTTGTACTCGGAGTCGATCTTCAGCGCGCGCTTGATGGGGGAGTACGCGCCGTCGGCGGCGATCACCGCATCGCCGTACACCTTCTCGCCGCCCTTGAGCACGACTCCGATGACGCGGCCGTTGGCGTCGAACTCCGGGCCGGACACCTCAGCGCCCTGGCGGATCTGGGCGCCGGCGGACTCGGCGTGCTTGAGCAGCACGGTGTCGAGGTGTTCGCGGCTGACCGTGTGCCCATGATCGGGCATGCCGGGGCGCTTCGGGAACGACAGCTCCCAACGGCTCGGGCTGAACACCGTCACCCGGTTCACCCGGTGGTAGGTGGCCACCTCATCGGCCAGGCCCATCTTCTGGAGGTAGCTGACCGCGCGGGCCGTCAGGCCGTCGCCGCAGGGCTTGGACCGGGGGAACTGTGCCTTGTCGCAGACCAGCACATTGGCGCCTGACTGCGCGGCCTGCCACGCTGCGGCGGCGCCGGACGGTCCACCACCTGCGATGACCAGGTCGTATCGCTGCGTCATAGATCTCTCTCGTTGAGCGGCTGTCGCAGGAGATAGTACCCGCCGAGACTGAACGTGCACGGCGAGGTCTGGGCTGGTCAGCGGCACCGAGCGGGTACAGTGAGCGCGTGCGACGAGGGTCGAGAGCGCGCGTTGGCGAGGAACCGGGTGTCAAAGTGGACGCCCGCAGCGAGCGCTGGCGCGAGCACCGCAAGAAGGTGCGCTCCGAAATCGTCGACGCCGCCTTTCGCGCCATCGACCAGTTGGGTCCCGAGGTGTCGCTGCGAGAGATCGCCGAGGAGGCCGGCACCGCCAAGCCCAAGATCTACCGCCACTTCACCGACAAGTCGGATCTGTTCCAGGCAATCGGGCAGCGGATGCGCGACATGTTGTGGTCGGCCATCTTCCCCACGATCGACATCGCCAAAGATCCGGCGCGCACCGTGATCCTGCGCGCCGTCGAGCAGTACGTGCGGCTCGTCGACGAGCACCCCAATGTGGTGCGGTTCCTGATGCAGGGCCGGTTCGCCCAGCAGAGCGAGTCGGCGATGCGCGCGCTCAACGAGGGTCGCCACATCACGCTGGCGATGGCCGACATGTTCAACAAAGAACTGGCCGAGATGGAATTGGATTACGCCGCATTCGAACTCGCCGGGTTCGCGACGTTCGGTGCCGCCGCGTCGGCCACCGACTGGTGGCTCGGGTCAGACCGGGACAGCCCACGCCGGCTGCCGTCGGAGAAATTCGTGGAGTACCTGACGACGATCATGATGGGGTCGATCAACGGCACTTGCGAGGTACTCGGTATCAAGGTCGACCCCGATGTGCCGCTCCACGAGGGTGTCAAGCGCCGCGAACAGGTCGCCTGACTTTCATCGCCGAGACTGCGTCCACGCAGCAAAAGTGCGAGAACAGATCTGCCGGAATGCAATTTCGGCGCATGACGCACGTATCCGGTACCGGCGTTCCCAGGTACCATCGCCGTCATGACCTTGGCGGAACACGCTGACGCGACGACCGAGACCACGCCGGTGCGTACCCGCGCGCTGATCATCGGCTCCGGGTTCTCCGGCCTCGGCATGGCCATCGAACTGCAGAAGCGTGGCGTCGACTTCCTGATCCTGGAGAAGGCCGGCGAGATCGGCGGCACGTGGCGGGACAACACCTACCCCGGCTGCGCCTGCGACATCCCGTCGCACATGTACTCGTTCTCGTTCGAGCCCAAACCGGACTGGACGCACATGTGGTCGTTCCAGCCCGAGATCCAGGAGTACCTGCTCGGCGTCACCGCCAAGTACGGGCTGCGACGCTCCATCGAGTTCGGGGCCGAGGTCGACCGGGCGATCTGGGACGACGACGAGCTGCGCTGGCACGTCTTCACCAAGGACGGTCGCGAATTCATCGCACAGTTCCTGATCTCCGGCGCCGGCGGCCTCCACATCCCGCTGGTGCCCGACTTCGACGGCCTCGACGAATACCTCGCCGCGGGAGGGTCGGCCTTCCACTCCGCGCAGTGGGATCACGGGGTCGACATCGCCGGCAAGAAGGTCGCCGTCATCGGCACCGGCGCCAGCGCCATCCAGATCGTCCCTGAGATCGTCAACGACGTCGGCGAACTCCAGCTCTACCAGCGCACCCCGGCCTGGGTGATGCCGCGACCGAACAATCCGATTCCGGACGCGATGCAGCGTGCGTTCACCAACGTGCCCGGCACCCGGGCGGCGATGCGCGCAGGCATCTACTGGTTGCACGAGGTCGTCGGCTTCGCGATGACCAAGCAGCCCCGGTTGCTCAAGCTCGGTGAGATGGCAGGCAAGTGGAACATCCGCCGCTCGGTCAAAGACCGCGAGCTGCGGCGCAAGCTGACCCCCGACTACCGTGCCGGCTGCAAGCGAATCCTCAACTCCGACACCTACTATCGAGGCATCGCCGACCCGAAGACCGAGGTCGTCACCGAAGGGATCGCCCGGTTCACGCCTCGGGGCATCGTGACGTCCGACGGGGTGGAGCGCGAGGTCGATGTGGTGGTCTTCGCGACCGGGTTCCACGTCACCGACTCCTACACCTACGTCGACATCAAGGGCCTCAAGGGCGAGGACCTCGTCGACCGCTGGAACCGTGAGGGCATCTCGGCGCTACGGGGCATCACCGTCGCCGACATGCCGAACCTGTTCTTCCTGCTCGGGCCGAACACCGCGCTGGGCCACAACTCGGTGGTGTTCATGATCGAGTCGCAGATCCGCTATGCGGGTAAGGCCATCGCCGCGGTCGAGAAAGCGGGCGCCCAGGTGCTGGCACCGACCCGTGCCGCCCAGAACGACTACAACGACGAGTTGCAGGACGACCTGACGGGCACCGTGTGGAACACCGGCGGCTGCCGCAGCTGGTACTTGGACGACCACGGCGTCAACCGGACGCTGTGGAGCGGCATGACGTGGCAGTACTGGCTGGCGACCCGACGGTTCAAGAAGGCTGAGTACACCTTCCGCTGACCTGGCGTTCGGCGCGACCGGCGCGACACGCCAGGCACAACATCTCGTGTTGCCGCGCGACGTCAGGCACCAGGGGTAGTGTCAACGGAGCCGGTCGGATCAGACGGGCACGACTACTTTTCGCAGGTGAAATGGGGTTCTTGTGAGCGATGGCATGAAACTGATCGACCGTGTCTCGGCCATCAACTGGAACCGCCTGCAGGACGACAAAGACGCTGAAGTCTGGGATCGCCTCACGGGTAACTTCTGGCTCCCCGAGAAGGTGCCGGTGTCCAACGACATCCCGTCCTGGAACACGCTGACCGCGCACGAGAAGCAGCTGACGATGCGGGTCTTCACCGGCCTGACGCTCCTGGACACCATCCAGGGCACCGTCGGCGCCGTGAGCCTGATCCCCGACGCGCTGACCCCGCACGAAGAGGCGGTGTACACCAACATCGCGTTCATGGAGTCGGTGCACGCGCGCAGCTACTCCAACATCTTCTCGACGCTGTGCTCGACGAACGAGATCGACGACGCGTTCCGCTGGTCCGAGGAGAACCCCAACCTGCAGCGCAAGGCCGAGATCGTCATGCAGTACTACAAGGGCGACGAGCCGCTCAAGCGCAAGGTGGCTTCGACCCTGCTGGAGAGCTTCCTGTTCTACTCCGGCTTCTACCTGCCGATGTACTGGAGCAGCCGGGCCAAGCTGACCAACACCGCCGACATGATCCGGCTGATCATCCGCGACGAGGCCGTGCATGGCTACTACATCGGCTACAAGTTCCAGAAGGGGTTGGCGCTGGCCGACGAGTCCACCCGCCAGGAACTCAAGGATTACACCTACGAGCTGCTCTTCGAGCTCTACGACAACGAGGTCGAGTACACGCAGGATCTGTACGACGAGGTCGGGCTGACCGAGGACGTCAAGAAGTTCCTGCGCTACAACGCGAACAAGGCGTTGATGAACCTCGGCTACGAGGCGCTGTTCCCGCGCGACGAGACCGACGTCAACCCGGCGATCCTGTCGGCGCTGTCGCCGAACGCCGACGAGAACCACGACTTCTTCTCCGGGTCGGGCTCGTCGTACGTGATCGGCAAGGCCGTCAACACCGAAGACGAGGACTGGGACTTCTAAGGGTTGCCCGGGCGGTGAGGCGCTTCTGCTGGCTGGCGTCCAATCTGTGTGCTAGACAAGCACCCATGATCGGTGCTGCCGTCGGCGGCTTCGTGGCCTGGGGGAGCTGGCGATGACCGAGCCTGTGAGCGACGCGGTGGAGGAACCTGCCCCCGAGCCGAAGCCATCCACCTGGCGGGTGCTCGTCAGCGCGCTGAGCCCGAAGACGGTGTGGCACATGGCCGATGGCCAACCCGTGGTGCTCAAACAGTTTGTCCAGTTCTGCCTGATCGTCGTCTACCCCGGCTGGGTACTCGGAATCCTCGGCTGCCTGGCGGTCTACGGTCTGTTCTACATCACGGTGTATCCGGTGCTGTGGGTGCTGTTCTGGCCGATGCGGGCGTGGATGAAGAAGAACCGGCCTGAGGAATACGCCGAGAGTCAGCGCAAGAAGTAGCGCTACCGGAGCGCGTGCTCGGCGGCCCTGCGCCCGGAGAATACGCAGTCGGACAACGACAGTCCGCTGACATACGAGTTGGCGCAGATGCCGACCGCGGTGCGGCCTGCGGCGAACAAGCCCGGGATGGGTTCTCCCGACGGTGTTTTCACCGCGCCGGTGTCTTCGTCGACGACGAGACCACCGAGGGTGAACATCGGGCACGGGTTGATCAGGCTCGGTTTCACCGAAATCGAGATCAGCGAGAACGGTCCGCGACCCACGGGGCGGACGAACTCGGCGGGTTTGCCCATCGGGTCCGGGTCGCCCATGGTGGCCGCGACGTTGTGCGCGTCCACCGTTCGACGCAGACCCTCGGGGTCGACGCCGGCTTTGCGTGCGACCTCGGCGAGAGTGTCGGCTTCGACGCGGTCGACGCGCAGCATGGCTTCCATCTGAAGACGCTGAAACCAGATCGCCTGACGGGCAAGGTCTTTGCGCGCCCGCCGCAGGAGTTCGTCATCTGCCAGGATCCAGCCGCGGCCACCGTGTTCCTGGATCATCGCGTGTCCGACCGCGGCGCCGTATCGGGTTTCGTCGATGAATCGCTGTCCCTGCTCATCGACGATGAGTGCACCGAGGAAGGCGCTCGGGGGAGTGATGAAGCGCCACGCCGAGACGTTATCGAGACGGTCGACGGCCGCGCCGATGTCGGTCGCCAAGCGCATTCCCGCTCCGTCGTCGGCGGAGGTGCCGAGCTGCAGTCCGTCGAGATACTCGGGCGCGTGCTCGGCGATCAACTCCCGATTGGCGATGTATCCGCCGGTCGAGAGGATCACCGCTTGACGGGCGTGGATGACGACCTCGCGCCCATACTTTCGCTCCAGCCCGTGCATGAGCCTGTCCATCGCAGCCCGCAGCGGCGGGTAGTAGATGCCCGGCTTGATCGCCAGCGCGGCGTAGCGACGGTATCGGGACCGGACGCCGCGCGGAGCTTCGACGAGGGTTCGGACGCGGACTCCCACCACCCGCCCGTCCGCATCGGTGAGCAAAGATGTTGCGCGAGTATGGAACTGCGTGCGGACACCGAGGCGCTGCGCTGATGCGGCGAGTGGCTGGTAGATCTTCTTGCCCGACGCACCCGCCCCTCTGGCGCGGTGGCCCCGCTGGACCGGTGGGGTGACGGCGCGGAACCGGCCGGAGTTCTCGCTACCCGAAAAGTACAGGTAGTACTTGTTGTTCGGGTAGGACGTCTTGTACGGGCACAGAGACGCCTCGAACGGCACGCCGTGCCCGCTGAGCCAATCGATCATCGCCGGGCTGGAGTCCACGAACCGGCGCAGAGTCTCGGGTCGGACCGCGTCGCCGATCTCGGCTTCCAGGTAGGCATACATCGCCTCGGGGCTGTCGGAGATTCCCGCGTCATGTTGCACCCACGTCCCGCCGCCGGCGTAGATGATGCCCCCGGACACCTGGGTTGTGCCACCGCCGTCGAACCGGTCCACGGCGAGTACATCGGCACCGCGCGACCTGGCCTCCAAGGCGGCGCATACCCCGGCCGCGCCGTATCCGACCACCACGACATCAGCGTGAAAAGCGTCCATACCCAATTCCTAAACTCCTAGTTTGTACTCAAAGTACAAAGTCGGAGTCTAGCGCCTCGTACACTGCGTGTGTGAGCGAGCAATCCCGGCGGCAGGTTCCGGCCTCGGTCGCGACGAAGCTGTACGCCGCGTCCGACGTCATCGCGGCCAAGGGGCTCGAGAACACGAAGATCGAGGACATCGCCAAGGCGTCCGGAGTGCCCAAGGCCACGCTGTACTACCACTTCGCCGGAAAGGACGAGATCCTCGCCTTCCTGCTCAAAGACTCGCTGGCAGTGATGGCAGCAGAAGTGGCCGACGCCGCCGACTCCGCGGGCTCGGGCCGGGACCGCCTCGCGGCGGTGATCCGCGTGCACGTCCAGCACACCATGCGCAGGCCCGGCTCCAGCCGGGCGCTCGTCGGCGACCTCGGCCGCGCGATCCGGCTGCCCGAACTCGCGACAGCGGTCCAGGAAGTTTTCTACGACCCCATCACCAGAGTGCTTCGGGCCGGTGCCGAAGACGGTTCGCTGCGGGCCGTGCGGGATCCGGGAAGTGACGCCGTCAGCATCTTCGGGGCCGTGATCCTGACGGCCATGCTGCACAACGTCATCGACTCCGAAACGTCCGAGAAAACGGTCGCCGACGGCGTCGTCGAGCTGTTGATGAACGGGTTGGCGCCGTCAGGCTGATCCGTTCACCGGGATGATCGCGCTGATCTGGGTGCCGTCGCCGGGACGGCTCGTCACCGTCAGCTCTCCCGACAACGCCTCCACCCGGTCGCGCAAACCGACCAATCCCGACCCGCCGCCGGCGGAAGCGCCGCCCGCCCCGTCGTCGGAGACCGAGAGGTGCAGCAGACTGCCGCCGTCGGAATCCTCTGTGAGCTCGACCCGGACGGTGACCGACTCGGCATTCGCATGCTTGGCCGCATTCGTCAATGCTTCTGCGGCAACGTAATACGCCGCCACCTCGACGGGTTCGGGCAGGCGTTGCTCGACGTCGACATCGAGGTCGACGGGCACCGGCGACCGGCGCGCCAGATTCCGCATCGCCGGCCGCAACCCACCGCGTGACAGCACCGCAGGGTGCAGACCCCGTGACAACTCCTGCAGATCGGAATGCAGCCCGGCAAGACCGTCGACCACCGTGGACAGCTGCGACCGCAACTCCTCGTCGCCTTCGGCCGCCGCTTCGGCAGCGCGCAGCTGCAGGCTCAGCGACACGATGCGCTGCTGGGCGCCGTCGTGGAGATCGCGTTCGAACCCACGCCGGGCCTCGTCAGCCGCCGCCACGATGCGTGCTCGGGATGCGGTGAGCTCCGCCCGCGTCTCGGCATTGGTGATGGCCGTCGAGATGAGATCGGCGAAGTCGCGGATGTGTGCCTCGGCGGTATCGGGAATGCCGTGCGGGACATACGATCCGACGAGCAACACGCCGCGGGTTCGGCCGTCCACGATCAGCGGGGCCCCTGCGCCCGCGCGCACCCCGAACCCCCGCAGCCGGGGCGCGATCCGAGCCGACGTCGTGTCATAGTCGTCGATGCGAGCCGGGTTTCCGGTGCGGCGGACCTGATCGCTGACGGTGCCGTCCTCGATCGAGAAACGCTCTCCGACATCCCATCCCGACTCGCCACCACGATTCAGGCCGGCCAGGACGACGCCGACATCGTCGGGTTCGAAGGCGGCCAGCGTGACGTGCTCGACCCCGAGGCTGTCCGCCAGCTCCGCCACGGCGACCTCGTAGACATCCTCCAACGCGGCACCCCGGGCCACCAGCGTGGCGACCCGCCGCAGAGCCGCCTGCTGAGCCCGCGTCGCCCGAAGGCGGTCCTGTTCCTGCCTGCGCTCCGTCACATCGCGCGCCCCGCCCAGCAGCACACCGTGATCGAAGACGACATTCCATTCCAGCCAGCGCACGGTTCCGTCGCGTTGCCGGCACCGATTCTCGAACTGGATGGCGCCGTCTGCCCCGGGCACCGTCGCCAGCGCGACGCGTGTGGTGTCCCGATCGTCGGGGTGGATGAAATCGACGAGCGGACGGGCGACGAGTTCAGCCGCCGAATACCCCAGCGTCCGCTCGAATGCCGGATTGACGCGGGTGAGCCGCGCGGCGCCGTCCTCGGCTTCGGTTCCGGCAGGCGAGACACCGAGAAACAGCAGATCCGTCGCGACCGCGAAGAAGCGCTCCAACTCGCGGCGGCTGACTTCCAGCTCCGCGGTCATTCCCTCGCGGTCGCACGCGGCAGCCAGAAGCGCCTGCAATGCCGGCACCATGCGGTGCACCCGCCGCACCGAGGCCGGGCGCAGACCTTTCGGGACGAGAAGTGTTCCGGTGAGCTCTGTTTCGTCACGGAGCTCGATGACGATCTGGTCAGCGCCCGGTTCGGCGGACCCGACGGACAACTGCGCGTACGGAATTCCGAGCACGTCGGCCAGACGCCGGCCTGCGTCGTCGAGCGCCGGGCCCAACGCGGGCGCTCGCAACATGACCCGGGCCAGGTCGGCAGAGAGGTCGGCCTCGCGGCGCCGCTGCTCGGCCTCCGCGGCACGTAATCGAGCCTGGCCGACAAGCCCATTGGTGAGGAACGCCAGCGTGAGAAAGATCGCCAGGGCGGGGGCGAGGCTGTCCTGCCCCTCCAGATGCAGATACGCATAGACCGCGGCGCTGGCCAGCGAGGTGGCGATCGACAACCCGATGCCCCACCCGGCAGACACCACCAGCACGCCGAGCAGCAGCAGGGCGCCGAACGCGTTCTCGGGGGCGATCTTCTTGAGCGCGAAGACCGTGAGCACCTCGGCGGTGAGTAGGACCATCGCGACGGCGATGCCGAGGCCCAGAGGCCGAGCCGGGGAGCGCACGACCTGCTCGAGGAAGCGGGCCGGCTTTGATTGCCAGGTCACCGACAGATGGTAATCGGAGAAGATTCCCGTTAACGGGAATGCCATCGGCGCTTGCGGCTGACAAGCTCGAAGCATGAGTCCGCGCTGCCTGATCGTCGATGACAGTGCCGCCTTCCGCGATGCCGCCCGCGCCATGCTCGAACGCGGCGGAATCGAGGTGGTCGGCATGGCCTGCGACGGTGCCGAGGCGATGCTGCAGGCCGAAGAACTGCGGCCCGACGTGGCCCTCGTCGACGTCGACCTGGGCGCCGAGAGCGGCTTCGACGTCGCCGCGCGCCTGAAGGACGTCGCGGTGATCCTGACCTCGACCCACGACGAACAAGACTTCGCCGACCTGATCGCGGCAAGCCCGGCGCTGGGTTTCCTGCCGAAATTTGCGCTGTCGCCCGGGGCCGTGCGGGAACTGCTCGACAAGCAGCCCTAGCGCGATTCCAGATACATGATCACGGCGCGCACGCGGCGGTGATTGTCACCCGTCTCGGGCAGATTCAGTTTGGTCAGGATGCTGCGCACGTGCTTTTCCACGGTGCCCTCGGTCACCCACAGCCGACGGCCGATCCCGGCATTCGACAAGCCCTCCGCCATCAGCGTCAGCACCTCGTGCTCGCGCGTCGACAGCGCCGCCAGCGGATCGTCGCGCTTGCGCGCGGACACCAGCTCCGCCACCAGGGCCGGGTCGATCACGGATGCACCGTTGGCGATCCGCTGCAACGTCTCGACGAAATCGGTGACGTCGGTGACCCGGGTCTTCAGCAGATAGCCGATCGCGTGCCCGCCGGCCAGAAGCTCCATCGCGTGGTCCACCTCGACGTGGGCCGACAGCACGACGATGCCGATCTCAGGAGACTCCTCGCGGATCACCCGCGCGGCGTCGAGCCCCTCGTTCGTGTGCGTCGGTGGCATGCGGATATCGGTGATCACGACATCCGGTTTCTGCGCGCGGACCGCGGCCAGCAGCGCCTCGCCGTCGCCCGCCTGCCCGGTGATCTCGAATCCGGAACGATCCAGCAGGCTGGCCAGCCCCTCGCGCAGCAGCACATCATCGTCGGCGACGACCACTTTCAGGGCACCCATAGCGCCACATTCTCGCACCGCGAGCCGAAACGGCAGTGCTACCGCGCGGAATGGGGGCTAGCGGTAACCACAGAGTCCCGGCAGTAGTGACGACGCGGAGGCTGCTCATCCGCGAAGCTGGAGCCATGGCACATTCCGTCGGGCGATCCGTCAACCGCGTCGACGGAGTCGACAAGGTCACCGGCGCCGCGCGCTACACCGCCGACACCCGAATCGACGGGGTGCTCTACGCGGCGCTGGTGCAGTCCCCGATCGCGCACGGTCGCGTCACTGCCGAGTCCGTGTCTGAGGCGGAGCGACGGACCGCCGCCCGGGCTGGGGTGCAGCATGTGCTGACGCCGCTGAATTGTCCACGGCTGCAGGCACTTCCGGAGGCGCTGACGTGGGATTTTCCTCTCGAGCGCCGGCCGCCGCTGTCCGACCTGACCGTGCAGTACGCCGGCCAGCACATGGCGCTTGTGGTCGCGGATTCACCGGAGAACGCGACCGAGGCCGCAGCCACGATGGCCTTCGATTACGTCGAATCACCCGCCCAGTTGAGTGCTGCCGACGTGTGGGCCGGGCCGCCGGCGGATGACACGCCAGGTGCGATGATCCGCCACGGCGCCTATCGCCCAGACCATTTCGTCAAGCTCGTCGAGGAGAAACTGCAGGATCGCCGCGGGCCGGACGCCGCGCCTGCCGGGACCACCGTCGAGGCGACGTACCGGACGCCCCTCAATGCGCACTATCCGATCGAACTGTCGGCGACGATCGCGCACTGGGACGGCGACCACCTGACAATTCACGACACCACACGGTGGATCGCCGGCGAGCGTCGCGTCCTGGCCGCCTATCTCGGCATGCGCGAAGACCACATCCGGGTGCTGTCGCCGTTGGTCGGAGGGGCATTCGGTTCGAAGAGCTTCCTGTGGATGCATGTGGTGCTGTGCGCGGTGGCCGCCCGCGCGGTGGATCGCCCGGTCAAGCTGGTGCTGACCCGCGACCAGATGTTCACCTCGACCGGACACCGGCCGCGGACCGAGCAGCGCGTCGCGCTCGTCTGCGGCACCGACGGATCGATCGCGAGCACCGAGCATCACACGGTGACCGAAACATCGACCGTCGCGCACTTCTGCGAGCCGGCCGGGCTCTCGTCACGATTCCTATACCACTCGCCGCGGCTGCAGGTGACGCATACGGTCGCGCGGATCAACGCGCCCACACCGTGTTTCATGCGGGGACCGGGGGAAGCACCCGGCCTGTTCGCGTTGGAAGTCGCGATGGACGAATTGGCGTTTGCGACCGGACGGGATCCCGTGGCGCTTCGTCTGGCGAACCTGGCCGATCGCGATCAGACCAACGGCCGTCCGTGGTCTGCCGCGCACCTGGCCGAGTGCTACACGGCCGGGGCGGAGCGATTCGGCTGGGCCGGGCGTCCCGCCGAAGCGAGGGCCATGCAGCGCAACGGTGTTCGTGTGGGCTGGGGGATGGCGACCGCCACCTACCCGGGCCGCAGGATGCCGGCCGGCTGCCGTGTCGAGACTGGCGACGACGGGCGGATCCGGTTCAGTGCCGCGACGCATGAGATCGGCACGGGCGTGCGGACTGTGATGGCTCAGTTGGCCGCCGACGGCACCGGTCTGCCGTTGTCCCACGTGACGTTCGACTCGGGCGACTCAGCGTTCCCGGACGCCCCGTACAGCGGCGCCTCCCAAACCACCGCGACCGTCGGCACGGCCGTCCACGGCGCTGCTCAGGAGTGGCGGCGGCGATTCGAGAAGTGGCTGGCGGCCTCCCGTCCCGGGGCGCACAGTCCGGTCAGCGGACCAGACCTGGCAGCGGCGATTTCCCGAGGAGGCCCCGAACTGGCTGCGCTGCTGAGCTTTACACATCACACCGACGATGTGCCCGACGACCGCGTGGTGTCGCAGTCGTTCGGCGCCCACTTCTGCGAAATCGAGGTCGACGAACACATCGGTCGGGCCACGGTCACCCGCTGGGTCGCGGTGATGGACTGTGGGCGCGTGCTCAACCCGAAGCTGGCCACCAACCAGATCATGGGCGGCATCACGTTCGGCGTGGGAATGGCGCTGTTGGAGCGGCTGCCCTCCGATCCCGCCACCGGGCAGATGATCGGCGAGTACTACGTCCCCACGCATGCCGACCGGCCGGCGTTCGACATCACGTTCGTCGACGGCGCGGACTACGGGCTCGATCCGATCGGCGTGCGCGGGATCGGGGAGATCGGGGCCTGCGGCGTACCCGCAGCGATCGCCAACGCGATTCACCACGCAACCGGAAAGAGGTTGCGGGAACTGCCGATAACCCTGGAAGCCCTATTGGAACCATTCGAGGAGCAGTGGTTGTGACACCGTCCCGCCATGTCCGGCTGACCGTCAACGGGGTCGGCAGAGAAGCCGATGTCGATGTCAGGTCCACATTGCTCGATCTGCTGCGGGAGCGACTGGCTCACACGGGCACGAAGAAGGGCTGCGATCACGGTCTCTGTGGTGCGTGCACCGTGGAGGTGGACGGCGAGCGGGTGCTGAGCTGCCTGACGCTGGCGGTGTCGATCGACGGTGCGGACGTCGGTACCGTCGAAGGTCTCGCCGGCGACCGTCTCGACCCGCTGCAGGAGGCGTTCATCGAGCACGACGGTTTCCAGTGCGGTTACTGCACGCCTGGTCAGCTCTGTTCGGCGCGCGCGATGCTACGGGAACACGCGCGCGGCGACCTGTCCGCGGCGTCCTTCGACGGCCCGTCCAGTGACGTCGTCAGCGGTCCCGAAGCCCTGTCGGAGAATGAGATTCGGGAACGGATGGCAGGCAACATCTGCCGTTGCGGTGCCTACGCCAACATCGTCGCCGCGATCGCCTCGGTGTGCCTTCCATCATGAAGGTCTTCGACTACCGGCGCCCACAGACGCTGTCCGAGGCGATCGCGAGCGGATCGGTGCCCGGCGCCCGCTACTACGCCGGCGGGACGAACCTGCTCGATCTGATGAAGTCGGGCGTCGAGAATCCCGACGTGCTCGTCGACGTCCGCCGACTCGGCCTCGACACGATCGCCGAAACCCCTACCGGTGGCGTCCTGCTCGGCGCGGGCGCCACGAACAGCGCTGTCGCGAACCACACACTGGTGCGCACCCGGTATCCGATGCTCTCGCAGGCCATTCTGTCGGGCGCCACCACACAGATCCGCAACATGGCGACCATCGGCGGAAATCTCATGCAGCGCACCCGATGCCCGTACTTCATGAACCCTTCATTCGCGCAATGCAACAAACGGACGCCCGGGTCGGGTTGCGGTGCCCGCGACGGATTCAACCGCGAACATGCCCTTTTCGGCACCGAGTCGCCGTGCGTCGCAGTCCACCCCTCGGACATGGCCGTGGCCCTCACTGCGCTGGACGCCGTGCTCCACGTGTCCGGGCCGGACGGGGCACGAGCACTTCCGATCGGCGAGTTCTTCCTGACACCAGGCGCCGAACCTCATCGGGACAACGGTCTCCGCACAGGCGAGATGATCCTGTCCGTGGAATTGCCACCGTCTCCGTTCGGACCGAGAACCTGGTATCTGAAGGTTCGCGACCGGCACAGCTATGCGTTCGCGCTGGTGTCCGTCGCCGCCGCGCTGCACATCGACGGCGGCGAGATCCGATCAGCGGCGGTGGCTCTCGGTGGCGTCGCCGCAATGCCGTGGCGAGTGCCTGCGGCCGAATCCGTGGTGATCGGCAAGCCGCCGCGGCGAGAGACCTTTCTGGCGGTCGCCGAGGCGGCCCTCGCCGGGGCAACACCGTTGAGCCAGAACGGTTTCAAGGTCACACTGGCGAAGAACAGTGTGGTGCGTGCACTGACCCGGGCCGCGGAAGTCTAGGCGCGCTCGTGGCTGTCCTCCATGACGGTTCGCCCGATCTCGGCGTACGCCTGCGGACGCGAATACCGAAGCCACAGCGCGTAGACCAGACCGACGACGAACACCGCGAGGATCATGTACGGGCCGACTTTGAACACCTGCGAGTTCGCGGCAAGCCCGGCGGCGAAAGCGCGGTTGTCCCACAACAGCCACACGACATACAGCATCGCCACACCGCCGATCGCGGGGCAGATCAGCGTGGTGATGACGTTGCCGGAGTGCGTCTTGCGGGCCCAGAAGTACGAGATCACGGCGGCTGAGCAGATCGCCTGTACGAGCAGGATCGCGGCGGTGCCGATCAGCGCGAGCAGGCCGTAGATGTTCACATACGGGACCAGCGCCGGAGTGTCCACGGGGATGCCGTCGGCGTCGGGGACCTGCACCGCGGTGAAGCCGGCGAACAACAACACGATCACCAACGTGATGACGCTCTGCAGCGTGGACGCGATGTACGGCGATCCGTGCTTGGGGTGCGCGGCGCCGATAGTCTTCTGCGCTGTGAGAGAAGGGATTTCGCGCCCGAGAGCGAACAGGTAGCGCGACGCCGCGTTGTGGAAGGCCAGCGCGCAGGCGAATGAGCCGATGACGAGCAGGATCTTGTAGACGTCCAGCAGGAACCCGCCCAGGTTGGTCTCCACCAGTCCGAAGAACAGGTCGAGCGGTGAGGCGCTGATCGACGCCTCCACCGACGCCTTGGCGCCGTTGCCCGCCAACACCATCGCCGAGATGAACGTGTAGAACAGTCCGAGTCCGATCACCGCGATCAGCGTGGCCCGCGGGATGATCTTCTTCGGGTTGCGCGACTCCTCGCCGTACACCGCGGTGGTCTCGAACCCCACCCAGGACCAGAAGGCGAAGAACAGGCCGATCGCCATCGATCCGGCCGCCGCGGCCGTTCCAAACGCGCCGCCGGGCAGGCCTTCAAACGCCCTGTTCAGCAGCACGGTCTTGTCGAGCATGAACCCGTCGGGACCACCGCCGGAGAAGATCACGGAGAACGCCAAGGCGAACAGGATCAGCACCTCGGCCACGAGCGTCACGCCGAGGATGGCGGCGGTGAAACTGATGTGGAAGTAGCACAGCGCGGCGATGATCAGGATCGCTCCGACAGCGAAGACGAGCCACGGAATGTCCACTCCGACAATCGTGTTGAGCGCGTCGTTGGCGAAGTAGGCACACCCGCCGATGAGCGATCCCTCGAAGACCACGTAGGCGAAGGTGGCGAGGAAGCCGCTGGCCATGCCCCACACCTGACCGAGGCCGTGGGAGATGAAGCCGTAGAAGGCTCCCGTGGTGGTGATGTGTTTGGCCATCGCGACGTAGCCGAGAGCGAACAGCGTCAGGATGATCGTCGCGAAGAGGAACCCGGCGGGCGCGCCGAGCCCGTTGCCGTAGCCCACCGCGATCGGTGTGTTGCCGGTCATCGCGGTGATGGGCGCCGCGTTCGCGACGGCCATGAAGATGACCGCCACCATGCCGATCGCGCCTTTCTTCAAGCCCGCCGGTGCGGCGGGCTCGACGGCTGCGGAATCAGTCGCCATCTAGGTCTCCTGCTTCGAATTGCGGTGAATCGAGCGCCTGCCGCGCTGCAGACCGAAGAGAGCCTTGCACTGTATAGACCATGCAACAACCGTGGTCACTCACTCTTAACAGAGTTCCCAGCGACCTTTCAGATTGGTGTTGCGCCGCGCTCATGGCGCTCACGAAGACAGGAGGCGACACTGGTTGCGTGAGCGCCATGTCCTTGCTGCAGTCGATTCTGAACTGGCTCCGCGCCGGCTACCCGGAGGGCGTTCCGGGCCCGGACCGGGTACCGCTGTTGTCGCTGTTGCGCGCCACCCCACTGACCGAAGAGCAGGTCAAAGAGGTCATCGGAAATCTGACGGGCGGTGGCCCGGCGGCCACTGCGGACGGCCCCATCGACACCGATGAGATCGCCGCCTTCATCAAAGACGTCACACACCACGACGCGGGGCCGGAGAACGTTGCGCGGGTCGCGTCACGGCTCGCGGCGGCGGGCTGGCCGCTCGCCGGTGTCGACACCGACACATCCTCGAAAGAGGGCTGACGCCAACAGAACACAGCTCGGCCCGCACCACGCGGAGGTGGCGCGGGCCGCGTGCTGCGTCAGCGCAGGGATTCGGTGTCGATCACGAACCGGTAGCGCACGTCGCTGGCCAGCACGCGCTCGTACGCCTCGTTGACGTAATCGGGTGCGATGATTTCGATCTCGGGAGTCACGTCGTGTTCGGCGCAGAAGTCGAGCATCTCCTGGGTTTCGGCGATGCCGCCGATCAGCGACCCGGATAGCCGGCGGCGGCCGAAGATCAGCGCTGCCGCAGGCACTTCCATCGGATGTTCGGGCATGCCGAGCTCCACCAACGTGCCGTCGAGCTTGAGCAGGCCGAGGTAGTCCTGCAGGTCGAGGTTCGCCGACACCGTGTTCAGGATGAGGTCGAAGGAACCCTTCAGGCTCTTGAACGTGTCCCGGTCACTGGTCGCGTAGTACTCGGAGGCGCCGAGTCGCAGGCCGTCTTCCATCTTCTTCAGCGACTGGCTGAGAACCGTGACGTGAGCACCCATCGCAGCGGCGAGCTTGACGCCGAGGTGCCCGAGACCGCCGAGGCCGATGACGGCCACCTTGGTGCCTGGGCCCGCATTCCAGTGCCGCAGAGGTGAATACGTGGTGATGCCGGCGCACAGCAGGGGAGCGGCCTTGTCCAACGGGATGGAGTCCGGGATGTTGAGGACGTAGTTCTCGTCGACGACGATCGCGCCGCTGTAGCCACCCTGCGTCGGCTGGCCGTCGCGTCCGGTGCCGTTGTAGGTGCCGATCATGCCGGGGTTGTTGCAGTACTGCTCTTCGCCGGCGAGGCAGTACTCACACTCGCGACAGGAGTCGACGAAGCATCCGACACCGACGCGGTCGCCGACCTTGAACTTGGTCACGTCCGATCCGACTTCGGTGACGATCCCCGCGATCTCATGGCCAGGAACCATGGGGTACTCGACGCCGCCCCATTCGCCGCGCACCGTGTGGATGTCCGAGTGGCATACGCCGGCGAAGTGGATGTCGAGTGAGACGTCGTGAGGGCCGACGTCGCGGCGGGTGATCGTGGTTTTGCTCAGCGGCTCGGTCGCCGAGGGGGCTGCATAAGCGGTAACGGTGCTCATCTCAATCTTTCGGTCATCTTCAGTGGTATTCGCCTACCCCGTTACGAGGCGCGACAAAACGTTCCGCGCCGTTGCGGTCTCATCCGAAAAAACGTACAGAGTGTCCAGGTTCATTCCGATCCTGTAGGCCGAAGATAGTTGCGAACGTCACGCCGACGCGATGTCAGAGAAGCCCAGGACACGGAGGCAGGCGTCCGCGACGTGCACCGGAAGCTGTGAGCGCTGGACGCCGTCGGCCGTCGACCACATGTTGACCAGCGACTCGACCAGCCGGAACGGCAGGTCGGCGGCCGCCTCGTCGACACCGGTATGCCCCACGATCGTGAGGCTCAACTGCAGGTAGTGAAGGCGGAGCCGCTCACGCTCGGAGAAGAACGGCTCCAGCCGCGCGTCGCGAAGCTCCGGTAGAAGGTACAGCGCGCCGAGGTTCCAGCGACCGCTGAGCAGTTGCTGCCCGTCGAACGCCGCCAGTGCATGCAATTGCTGGGCTTCGGTGAGCGCCGGCCGAGCATCGCGAAGCGTTGGGAGGAACGCGAGCGTGGGTGTGACCGTCTGGCTCAGGAGCGCGCAGAGGATGTCGTCTTTGGTCTTGAAATAGTGATAGAGCGACGCCTGCCGGATGCCCACGGATTCGGCGATGGTGCGGGTGGAGGTCGCCGCGTACCCGAGGGTGGTGAACAGTTCGCCCGCGGCATCGAGGATTTCGTCTCGCGCAGTGGTGCCCGGACGGCGTTGCGCGTGCAGACGCGGCCGGCCGGCGCGGGCGAGAGGCATGGTCCCATCGTCGCCCACGGAATCGATCAACGGCAGGCTCCCAGATATCTGTCACGCGATAGAAACGTCGGATACGCGCCGGTTACCCCGGGCGTCAATTGGTTACGCCAGCGACACCCACCGGTGTCGCCTCTCGGCAAAACTGTCAACCGACAGGCAGGCGACGCAGTGGCGGGTCGCACGAGTGTCTTCTACCCCCTGGAGTGCTCTGATGGGAATCACGGTATCCGCGGTCGACCCGCGCGCGGTGACTCCTGGGATGCCGACGACCGCTCCGGTGGCGACGGTCGGCGACCTCCACGTCACGTTTTCCAGAAGCGGGCGCGACATTCACGCGTTGCGAGGCGTCTCGCTGTCCATCGCGCCTTCGGAGATCCTGGGTCTGGTCGGCGAATCAGGTTCCGGTAAAAGCGTTTTGGGCTTCAGCATGCTGGGGTTGCTGCCCGAGCAGGCCCGTACTGACGGCAGTGTGCGGGTGGCCGGATCCGACATGCTGAAGGGGATGCCCGAGTTCGAGGCGAAGACCCTGCGCAAAGTGCGTCGACTGGATCTCGGCGCTGTGTTCCAGGACCCGATGACGTCGTTGAACCCGACGATGCGGATCGGCAGGCAGGTTGCCGAGGTCACGGGCAGCGAAGAGGAAGCGCTTCGCCTGCTCGGCGCCGTCGGGATTCCCGACCCCGAGCGGCGGATGCGGTCCTACCCTCACGAGCTCTCCGGCGGGCTGAGGCAGCGTGTCATGATCGCCATCGCCATCGCCGGCGATCCCGAACTGATCGTCGCCGACGAACCGACCACCGCACTCGACGTCACCGTGCAGGCGCAGGTGCTGCGCCTCCTGCAACGCCTGCGGGACGAAATCGGCTGCAGCATCGTGCTGATCACTCACGACCTCGGTGTCGCGGCAAAGATCGCGGATCGGATCGCGGTGCTCTATGCCGGCCGCATCGCTGAAATCGGGCCGACTGCAGAGCTTCTCGGACATCCGGCGCACCCGTACACCCACGGGCTGCTGCGATCCAGGCTGACGCTGGAGACCGCCCGTGACCGTCGCCTTGCCGCGCTACCGGGGTCGGTACCGAGTCCGGTGACGCCGCTACCGGGATGTGCGTTCGAACCTCGGTGCGAGCTGGCCACTGACGAATGCACCAAGGCTCCGCCGGACCCGATTGCGGTCGGCGCCGATCGGGTCAGCGCATGTGTGCTGCCGATGGCGCAGGTCACCGCACGGTTGGGAGCTGCGTCGACCACCACCGACGAGCCCGTCCCGTCCCAGCCGTGCGGTGACGACGCGGCGCATCCGCCGTCGGTGGAACTGCGGGACGTGATGAAGACGTTCTCGGTGTCGCGGCGCTGGCTCGACCGCTCCGCCGACAACCACGGCAAGCTGCACGCGTTGCGCGGCGTCTCGCTGCGCGTCGAACATGGCGAGTCCGTCGCGCTCGTCGGCGAGAGCGGATCCGGCAAGTCCACGCTGTTGCGGGTCATCGCGGGGCTTGAGAAGGCGACCTCGGGGGAGGTCGCCCTCGCGGGTGACACGCGGCCGCAGATGGTGTTTCAGGATGCGGGCGCGTCACTGACGCCGTGGCTGTCCGTCGGAGAGCTGATCGGCGAACGCCTACGGGGCAGCGGGATGTCCCGCGTCGCGCGGGCCGACGCCGTCGCAGCCGTGCTGGAACGCGTGGGCTTGTCCGGCGAGGTCGCGAAATCGCGTGCGGGTCAGCTCTCAGGCGGGCAGCGACAGCGGGTGGCGCTCGCGAGGGCGACCGTCGTACCGCCGTCGGTGCTGCTGTGCGACGAACCGACCAGCGCGCTCGACGTGTCACTGGCGGCGTCGGTGCTGAACCTGATCAGTGACCTGCGCCGAACCCTGGACATGTCGGTCGTTTTCGTCACCCACGACCTCTCGGTGGCGCGGGTGATCGCCGACCGCATCGCCGTCATGTACCTCGGGCGCATCGTCGAGCTCGGCCCGGCCGACCAGGTGATCGGTGACCCGACCCACCCGTACACCCGTGCGCTGGTCGACTCCATCCCCGACCTCGGTCGCGAATCCCACGTTCTGGCAGGCGAACCCGCAAGCCCGCTGTCGCCGCCCGACGGATGCGCCTTCCATCCGAGGTGCCCGATCTCCGTCGACGCCTGCAGTGGAATCGAACTCGACGTCCGGCTCGAGGGCTTCCCCGGCCACCCGCATCAGGTCGCCTGCATCGAGCGGAAGGCGGTCTGATGGCTGTCGCCCTTCCTGCCGCTCCGGCCGTCCGCGGCCGCGAACGCCGCCTGTTGGCGCTGCCGCAGTCGCGCTCGACGGTGATCAACTGGGTCGGTTTCTCGCTGGTGATCGTCGTGACTCTGGTCTGCGTCGCGGTTCCTGTGCTCGCGCCGTACGACCCGCTCACCCCCGCTGGGATGCCGCTGCAACCACCGGGCACCGACGGTTTCCTGCTCGGCACCGACAGCATCGGCCGCGACATCCTCTCGCGCGTGCTCTACGGAGCACGATCGAGCTGGTTCGCCGCCCTGGCCGTCGTCGCGATCGGCGTTGCGATCGGCGGTTTCGTCGGGCTCGTCGCGGGGACCGCGGGTGGCTGGGTGGACACCGTGCTGATGCGCATCACCGATGCGTTCCTGTCCATCCCCGCGCCGGTGCTCGCGATCGCTGTCGTCGCCGCGTTGGGGCCCGGGTTCCTGCACACCCTGTTCGCGGTGTCGATCGTGTGGTGGCCGTTCTATGCGCGACTCGTGCGCGGAGAAGTGGCCAGGCTGGCCGCGCGGCCGCACGTGGAAGCGGCGAAACTCGCAGGGGTGAGCCCGCTTCGGCTGGCGGGCAGGCACCTGCTGCCCGGCGCCGTGCCCAACACGCTCGTCGCGGCCAGCCTCGACATCGGCACGCTGATCCTGACCCTGGCCGCGCTGTCGTTCCTCGGCCTCGGACAGGCCGCCCCGGCGGCGGAGCTGGGCGCCGACTCCGCCCGCAACCTCAGTTATTTCCTGCAGCAGTGGTGGATTCCGGTGATGCCCGGCCTCGGCGTGCTCGTACTCGCGCTGGTCGCCAACGTCGCGGGGGACTGCCTGCGCAACCTGATGAAGACGAGCTAGACATGAAGACCTTCGTGGCGACCCGGCTGGGCGCGATGGTGCTCATCCTGGTCGCGTTGACCGGCGTGATGTTCGTGCTCCAGAACATCTCTC
The DNA here is from genome assembly GCF_029623955.1 of Mycobacterium sp. 236(2023). GTDB lineage: Bacteria > Actinomycetota > Actinomycetes > Mycobacteriales > Mycobacteriaceae > Mycobacterium. The sequence continues at coordinate 1,312,412 of NZ_JARSBP010000002.1, forward strand.
CGTTGGACCCGGTCAAAGCTCAGCTGGGGGCGCAGGCCTCCCAGGAGGCCGTCGCGGCGCGGCGGGAGGCGCTCGGCCTCAACGAGCCAGTGCTGGTTCAGTTCTGGAACTATCTGACCGGAGCCGTCACAGGGGATCTGGGCACCTCGTACCGGACCCGGCATCCGGTCCTGTCGGACCTGGGCGACTTCTTCCCCGCCACACTCGAACTCGCGCTGTACGGCATCGCGATAGCCATCGTGCTGGCGATCCTGCTGGCCTTCAGCACGACGCTGAAATGGCGCGGCGCCGGGGTCCTGCGGGCCGTATTGTTCACCGGTTCATCGGCACCGATGTTCCTGCTCGGCATCCTCGGCTTGCTGGTCTTCTACAAGACTCTGGGCTGGGTGCCGGCCAACGGCCGCATCGGCATCGCGAACCCGCCCGACGGACCGACCGGGCTGCTGACGGTCGACGGCCTCGTCCACGGTCGATTCGACGTCGTCGGTGACGCGCTGCACCACCTGATCCTGCCCGCACTCGTCATCGCACTCGGCCCCGCGGTCGCCATCGGGCGGGTCCTGCGCAGCAGCCTGCTCGGCGACATCGACAGCGACTACGCGAGAACCGCTCGCGCCAAAGGGCTTTCCGAGTCGCAGATCATGGCGCGCCACGTCCTGCGCAACTCCGTCGGGTCCGCGTTGTCGATGACCGGTCTGCAGATCGGGCTGATGTTCTCGGGAGTCCTCGTCGTCGAGCAGGTGTTCGGGTGGCCGGGCATCGGCCAGTACATCGCGCAGAGCATCCCGGTCGCGGACTTCCCGGCGATCGCCGGTGTGACCCTCATGCTCGGCGCGCTCTATGTCGTCATCAACACCGCGGTGGATCTGCTCCAGGCCGCCGCCGACCCGCGTATCGCACTCACAGGAGGTTAGGTGCCGAAACAACCACTGATCGTGGGCAATCCCGTCCTCGTCGTCGTCGACATCCAGGAGGGCGGAGGCATGTCCGCCGACGACGCCGGCATCCCCGTCATGCCGGGCCATGCCGAACGTGTCGGGCGGGCCGAGCGACTGGTCGCCGCAGCGCGAGACGCGGGCGTGCCCATCGTGTTCTTCCAGGAGGTGCATCGCCCCAGCGGCATCGACTTCGGCAGAGAACTCGACGGGACCGAGGGGGTGCACTGCGTCGAAGGTGGTCCCGGCACCGACCTGGAGCCCACGCTTCGGCCCAACCTCGACGGCCCCAACCACGAGTTCCACATCGTCAAGCGCCGCTACTCCGGTTTCATCGGAACCGATTTCGAGATCGTGCTGTCCGGACTGAAGGCCTCGACGCTGATCCTGATCGGCGGCCTCACCGACGTGTGCGTGCACTACACGTTCGCCGACGCGCACCAGCGCGACTTCTACGTCCGCGTCGTGACCGACTGCGTCGGGGGCTCGTCGCAGTACCGCCACGACGCGGCACTCGACGCGATGGAGTACCTGCAGACCGGTGCCCTGCGCACCACAAACGAGATCCTCGCCGCCTTCTCCACACTGAGTTCTGCCCCCGTCCTCGAAGGAGCCTCACGATGATCAGATTCCGTGCGCTTGCGGCGGTCGGCGCCGCAGCAGTTCTGACTCTCAGCGCCTGCGGCGGTTCGGACTCCGGAACCACCACCCCGAATGCGGCCCCGACGGACAAGGTGCTGCACCTGTCGTTCCTGCAGGATCCCGGACAGCCGCCGGACCCCGACATCTTCTACGCAGGGCAGGGTCTACTGCTGACCACCAACACCTACGAAGGACTGCTCCAGTACAAGGCCGGCACCGAGACGCCGGAGCTGGAACCCCTGCTGGCCACCGAGTGGACCGCGTCGCCGGACAACAAGGTGTTCACGTTCAAGCTGCGCGAGGGCGTGACGTTCCACGACGGCACCCCGTTCACATCGGCGGCGGTCAAAGCGTCGTTCGACCGCCGGCTCGCCGTCAACCAGGGCCCCGCCTACATGGTCGCCGACGTCGAATCGGTGACCGCCCAGGGCGATTACGACGTCACGATCACGTTGAAGGCCCCGAATTCGGCGTTCCTGGACTATCTCGCCTGCCCCTACGGTCCGCGGATGCTCAGCCCGGAGGGGCTGGCGAAGAACGCCGGCTCCGACAACGCGCAGACCTACCTGACCAACCACGACCTCGGCACCGGCCCGTTCACGCTGACCGCCGCGGAGGTCGGCTCACGCTACGAGCTGGCGGCGTACCCCGAATACTGGGGTGACAAGCCGTATTTCGAGAAGGTCGAGATCCCGGTCATCACCGACGTGTCGGCTCAACAGCTGCAGTTCAACAACGGCCAGCTCGCGGCGATCCTGCACGACCTGCCGTCGTCGGCTGTCCAGTCCTACCTCGACAACGACGCGTTCGCGAACTACTCGCTGCCGACGATGATGTCGAACTACCTCTACGTCAACCCGCACAAGGGAATGCTCACCGACGCGACGAACCGCAAGGCCTTGCTGCAGGCGGTCAACGTGGACGAGCTGGTCAAACAAACCTATTTCGGCCGCGGTGAAGTCGCCGACCAGCTCTACCCGCCCAACATGATCGCCAGTGACCTGGCCTCACAGAGTGTCGCCCACGACCCGTCGGTGCTGTCGGGTATCGCCGGTGGGCTGCCGGCAGACCAGAAAGCGGTCACGATCGGCTACGACTCCAGCAACCCCGACAATCAGTTGGTCAGCAACCTGATCCAGACCCAGTTGGCGGCCGCGGGCCTGACCGCCACGGTGCAGAGCTACCCGACATCGCAGATCTACGAGTGGATCGGCGGGGACGGGATGGATGCCCCCGAGGTGCTGACGTTGCTGGCATGGCCGGACGCTCCGTCTCCCTACACGTGGGGGCACATCTCCTGGGATCCCGACGGTGGCCTGAACTATCTGGGATGCTCGGCTCCGCCGATCACGGCCGCCTTGGCCCGCGGGCTGGAAACCGGTGACGCACAGGCCTTCTCGGAGGCCGCGGCGGCTGCTGCGGATACCGGGTGCTGGCTCAACGTCGCCGACGTCGACGATTTCATGGTCGCGCAACCGTGGCTCAAGGGCGTCGAGGAAGGCCATGTGGTGACGAACCCGAACTCACTGCGGCTGGCGGGACTCTCGGTGGGCTGATGGCGACACTGGTCCGCAAGAGCGGAGTACGCCGGATCGTCCTTCTGACGCTCGGGTGGGAGGATCTGCCGAAATCGGTATCGGTACACGGCGCGTCCTCCGAGGTGCGGATGCGGGAGCCGGTGCCCGGCGTGCTGCTGCAGACCGACGGCGGCTGGGTGCTTCTCGACACCGGCTTCAACACCGCGCTGATCCGCGACCCGTATCTGCATCGGCGGTACTTCCCGAGCATGGAGTACCAGCCGCTGCTGCCAGGCCCGGGTGAGCCGATCGAAGAGTCGTTGTCCGCCATCGGAATCGATGTCGACGACATTCACCTCGTCGCGGTGTCCCACCTCCACGTCGACCACGCCGGAGGCCTGAAGTTGTTCGCGGGCAGGGTTCCCGTGCACGCGCAGCGGCGCGAGCTCGAATACGGTTTGTCCAACCATCCAGAACCCGAACGCCATGCGATCTTCCGCGTCGACTTCGACGACCCGAGAATCGACTGGCAGCTCGCCGACGGCGAGGCCGACATCGCCCCGGGCATCAGCGCAGTGCCGACGTACGGCCACACGCCAGGGCATCAGAGCTTTGTCGTCGAACTCGACGAGTCCGTCGTCGGCGACGGAGCCGCTGGGTATGTGTTCGCCTTCGACGCCGCAGATCTGACCGAGAACATCGAGAACGAGCTCGCGATCGGCGGTTACATCGACGTCGAACGGAGGAGACGATCGAACCGATCCGCAGGCTGAAGAAACTCGCCGAGGACAAGGGCTACCCGCTGATCCCCGGCCACGACCCCCATGTCTGGCCGGCGATGACACAGCATTTCCACGACCGGTTCGCCGACTGATGGATCTCGTGCTGCGCGGTGAGCGGGTGCTGCTCGACGGCGAACTCCGTCCGGCCTCGGTCGTGGTCGCCGACGGCATCATCGTCGCCATCGACGCGCGCGATGCTCCCTGCGGCTCGGCTGAAGACGTCGAGATCCACTCGGATGCGGTTCTGCTGCCCGGTTTCGTCGACAGTCACGTTCACATCAACGAGCCGGGCACCGACTGGGAGGGCTTTGCGACGGCCACCACGGCGGCAGCGTCGGCAGGCATCACCACCCTGGTGGACATGCCGCTGGACAGCGACCCTGTCACCACGAGCGTCGCGGCGCTGCGGATCAAACAGGAGGTGGCACAGCCACATTGCGCCGCTGAGATCGCTTACTGGGCGGGTGTGGTGCCCGAGAATATAGGTGAACTCGCCGATCTCGCCGCGGCCGGCGTCGCGGGCTTCAAGTGCTTCCTCACCTACTCGGGGAACCCGAACTTCGAACACCTCACACCGGCCGAGTTGCGCGCCGCGATGGTCGAGATCGCCGAACTCGGATCAGTTCTGCTCGTCCACGCCGAGAGCCACGACGTGATCGCCTGCAGCGAGCAACCGGGCGGGCGCGACTACGCGTCCTTTCTCGCCTCACGTCCTGACGCTGCCGAACAGGAAGCGGTCCGCCTCGTCGTCGACACCGCACGCCAGACCGGGGCGCGCGTCCATATTGTTCACGTCTCCAGCGCCCGCGTACTGCCGATCATTGCGCAGGCCAAGGCCTCCGGTGTGGCGATCACCGCGGAGACATGTCCGCACTACCTCACCTTCGCCGCGGAGGACGTCGAAGAAGGCGCCACCGAGTTCGCCGCATGTCCGCCGATCCGCGGAGCAGCCAACGCGGAACTGCTGTGGGCCGCACTGCGCGACGGCATTCTCGACATGGTGGTGTCCGACCATTCGCCCTGCTCGCCGAAACTCAAGGGCGACGGCGATTTCGGTGCCACATTCGGCGGCATCAGCTCGCTGCAACTGGGTCCGCGGATCGTCTGGACGCAGTCAGAGGCGCGTGATTTCGGAATCGTCGACCTGAGCCGGTGGATGTCCGCAGAGCCCGCCGCCCTCGCAGGTCTCACCGACCGCGGCGCCATCGCCGTGGGTATGCGCGCAGACCTCTGCACGTTCGAACCGGACACCCACGGCGTGGTCCGCGCGGCGGACCTCCTGCACCGCCACGCCATCACCCCCTACGACGGTCTGACGTTGCGCGGTGGTGTGCGGCAGACCTGGTCGGCAGGCCGGTCGGTATTCGAGCGACCGGGAGTCCCGGCGTGAGAATTCTCGTCCTGAATCCGAACACCTCCGAGACGATGACGACGGAGATCTCCGCGGCAGCCTCGGCCGCCGCGCAGCCGGGAACCGAAATCGTCTGCATGAGACCGAGGTTCGGGGCTACTGCGATCGATTCGGCGTCGGAGAGCTACCTGTCGGCGGTCGGCGTGATGGATGTCGTGGCGGTGGCCCTCGCCGATGGCACCTTCGACTTCGATGCCGTGGTACTCGCCGGTTTCGGCGAACACGGCAGGGACGCCCTTGCCGAGATGCTGCTCGTGCCGGTGTTTGACATCGCCGAAAGTGCCGCGCACGTCGCGTGTCTCATCGGAAGGAGATTCTCCGTGGTCACGACACTGGCCAGATCGATCCCGCCCATCGAGGACCGGCTGCTGCTCGCCGGGCTGAATACGCGGTGCGCATCGGTGCGTGCCTGTGGCCTGGGAACAGCGGACGTCGACGCCGACCCGCAAGGCGCGGTCGACGCGATCGTCGCCGAAGCCGCCCGCGCTGTCGCCGACGACGGAGCTGACGTGATCTGTCTCGGTTGTGCCGGCATGGCAGGTGTCACCGAGGCGATCTCGGCGAAAGTCGGCGTTCCCGCCGTCGACGGCGTCGCCGCGGCCGTCGGGCTGGCGCAGGCCGTCGTAGGGCTCGGCCTGCAGACCAGCAAGGCCGGCGTGTACGCGCCGGGCCCCGACAACCCGCGCAGCCACTGGCCGATCTCGACGGCGCTGGGATTGAACTCGTGACCCAGGTGAACGGTGTCGACCTCGCTTCCCGAGTGCTCGGGGGAAGCGCCGTGGCGGCAAGCGACGAGTCGTTCGGAGTCAAGGAGCGGCTTGTCGATCCGGCCGAGCCTGCGTTCGTTCCCGGTACGTACGACCTGCGCGGCGAGGTGGTCGACGGATGGGAAACCCGCAGACATGCCGGGCCCGAAGGCGATTGGGTGGTCGTGCGACTCGGGACGCCGGGACAGGTGACGGCCGTCGACGTCGACACCCGCTTCTTCTCCGGCAACCACCCGACGGCGTGCAGTGTGCAGGCCTGCCTGCTCGACCGCACCGCCGACCCCACCGCGGAAGACGTCGCGTGGGCTCAGCTGGTGGAACACACGGAGCTCAAAGCGGATTCGCACAACGTATTCGCCGTCGACGACAGACGCCGCTGGACCCATGTGCGGCTGCGCCTGGCATCCGACGGCGGAGTCGCGCGCCTGCGCGTCTACGGCACCGTGATCCCGGACCCGGCGGACTGGAAGGACATTACGGTCGAGATGTCCGGAGTCGAGCAGGGCGGCCGCGTCGAATGGTGCAGCGACAGCTTCTATTCGCACGCCTACGGGGTGATCTCACCCGACCGGCCACGCAACATGGGCGACGGTTGGGAGACCCGCAGACGCCGCGACATCGGGCCCGACAGCCACGACGCCGTCATCATCTCGTTCGCCGTGCCCGCGGACCTGCTGCGCATCGAGGTCGACACGTCGTACTTCGTGTTCAATGCCTCGCTTGCGGTGTCCGTGCTCGGTAGCCGCTGCAGCCCCGATGGCAGGCACGGCTGGGCGATGGTGCCGTTCGACGTTCCGGTGCTGGAGAAGACCACACTGGCAAGGGATGCCCGGCAGGTGTTCCGGGTGGACGCGCGGGACATCACCGCGCTGAGGGTGGCCGCCTATCCCGACGGCGGCATCGCCCGCATCCGGGCGTTCGGTACGCCGACCGACGGCGGCATCACCCGGCTGCGACGCCGGTGGGAGCGGTCATCGTGAGCACTGTACGGGCGTCGGACTGCGTCGGGTTGTGGCGGCGCACCCTGCTTGTGGAGGCGGATGGCACTCGCGACACCGGCACCGACGTGACGTGGCTGCAGGGGGTCACCGCTTTCATCGACTCACGCGGGTTCGCGGGCACACTGCACGACAGCGACGGCGTCTTCGAGTGGCGCCGCCCCATCGATCTCGACCCTGCTTCCGCTCCAGACTTCGGTGAGATGCACTGGGAGGGAAACACTCTGGTCGAAACCGGGGTGTACGCCGACTACACCGAGCACTGGGTGCGCGACGACGTGCCGCAGACACCGTGCTGGGCGTATTTCCTGACCGCCCCCGACGGCGGACCGGGCCTGCTGCTGCGCGTCGGTGGGCGATTCGGCATCGCCTGCGCCGTAAAGGTCGTGATGGGCGAAGTCGGCGGGCCCGAATGGCGGGACATCGAGATCGGGCAGGACTGCGTGCGGGCCAATGGCGTGCTCTGGACGGTCGACGGATGCGAAGGGATTGCGAAATTATGAGTGGTGCAACATCGTTCACGTCGATTCCGATCATCGACATCAGTAATCTGCGCTCCCCGGTCGCCGCCGAACGCGACCGGGTATCCGACGAGATCGGGCGAGCCGCACGCGAAGTCGGCTTCTTCTACGTCAGCGGCAGCGGCATCGAGGACGCCCTGTTCGAGCAGATGCTGGCAGCGACCAAAGAGTTCTTCGCCATGCCGGTCGAGGAGAAGATGCGGACCTACATCGGGCTGTCGCGATGCCACCGCGGCTACGTACCTGTCGGCGAAGAAGGAGTGGAGACCGGGACCCCCGATGTGAAGGAAGCCTTCGACACGGCACTGGATCTGCCCGCCGACGATCCCGACTACGTCGCGGGCAACCCGATGCTCGGCCCCAACACGTGGCCGGATCTGCCGGGCTTCGCCGACGCCGTGACCGCCTATTACGACGCAGTTCTCGACGTGGGCCGCCGCCTGTTGCGTGCGTTCGCCGTTGCGCTCGGTGAGGACCCCGACGTCTTCTCCCGCCACGCCACCAAGACGCCCAGCCAGCTGCGTCTCGTCCACTACCCGTTCAACCCGCACGCCGAAGACGTCCTCGGCATCGGCGCCCACACCGACTACGAGTGCTTCACGCTCCTCAAACCGACGGCGCCGGGACTCGAGGTGCTCAACGGGGCAGGGGAGTGGATCGACGTCCCGCCCATAGAAGGTACCTATGTCGTCAACATCGGCGATCTGCTCGAGCTGTGGACCAACGGTGCGTTCGTTGCCACCAGCCATCGGGTCCGCAAGGTCGTCGAGGAGCGCTACTCATTTCCGCTGTTCTTCAACGTCGACTACGACACCGAAGTCAGACCGCTACCGCAGTTCGTCCCCGAAGGCGCCGCCGAACGTGCCGCGCTGCGTGCTGGTGAGCATCTGTTCGCCCAGACTGCCCAGACCTTCCGGTACCTACGCGACCGCGTCGAATCCGGTGAACTGGTGCTGCCCGACGGATCGCTGCAGACGGGCCAGTTCGGCCAGCAGGCAATCCACGGTGTTGTGGGTGGCGACCGGGTCAGTTGATCGGCGAGTTCACCCAGCGCAGGTCGGCGAGGATGCCGCGGGCCGCAGAGATTCCTTCGCCCGTCTGCCACACCTCGTTGTTGACCGCGAACACCCGGTTGTCCCGGTTGGCCGACAGCCGCCTCCATGCGTCGCTGTCCATGATCTTCGGTGCGCGCTCGCGGGCTTCGGCCGTGCCGAACGACACGTAGATGAGATCGCCGTCCGCGTCGGAGAAGTCCGGCGAATTTCCGAGGTCTTCGTCGGTGATGCCGATCTCGACATATGGCTTGTCCGTAAACCGTTGTGAGGCAGGACGATCCACGCCCACATCGGCGAGCACGCTGCCCGCGAAATTGTCGACCCCGAACACCCGCATGGTGGTGTCGGTGAACTGCACCACCGACGCCTGGAAGTGGGTGGCGTCGTTGTCCTGGCCCGTTTTGTCGGCGGCGCGGTCGAAGTCGGCGATCAGCGCATCGGTCGCTTCGACGCGGCCGGTGGCCGCGCCGACCGTGCGCAGGTTGTCCTTCCAGGCCGCCCCCGGCGGCCCGCTGAACACGGTTGGTGCGATCTCGCTCAGCGCGGGGTGTTCGTCGGGAGTCAGCGCCACCGACCCGACGATGAGGTCGGGGCCGGCGTCGCGGATCGCGGCGAGGTCGGGATCGGAGCGACTTCCCGCGCCGGGCACGGCATGCACGACGCCACCGAGATAGGACGGTTGCACGTCGGAGCCGTCGGGGAGGGCGGCGGCCACGATCCGCGACTGCAGACCGAGCGCGCAGAGGGCGTCGAGTTCGTCACCCGAGAGCGCCACGATCCGCTGCGGATCCGCGCGGACGGTCGTCACCGCCGGGATCGGCGGCGACACGCCGTGACCCGTGGCGTTGCGCACCTCTCTATCGGGGGACCCATCCGAAACACCCGGGTCGAGACGCGCAGGTTCGGGCGCGCACGATTCGTCAGGTCGGCGATCGTTGCCGAGCACGCCGGCATTGGCGACGCGCGTCGTGCTGGTGACCACCGAGCCAGTGGCCCCCGTCGCGGGCGTTTCTGCGGAGGAACCGCATCCGCTGAGAGCGAAGACGACGACGGCGGTGCCGGCTGCGGCCAGCCCTGTCGACCGGGAGATCCAAAGGCCCGCCCGCGCTCCCGTCAATGGCACGCGCCGACCGTAACATTCTGGCGCTTCGCGCCAGGTCACGGCGCGTCACCACCGCGCAGCGGAATCAAATACGACAGTTTGTAGGACCACCCCGACTCCGGACAGGTCGGGGAGTTAGGATTCATATCGATGTGTCGGCTCGCCGACGCTCAAAGCCGGGTATCCGGTCAGTGCTACGGAAGGTTGGAGGACCAGTTGGTAGCCGAAGCGCCCCCAATCGGTGAGCTCGAAGCCCGTCGCCCCTTCCCGGCGCGGATCGGCCCCAAGGGCAACCTGATCTACAAGCTGATCACCACCACCGATCACAAGCTGATCGGTGTCATGTACTGCGTCGCCTGCTTCGCGTTCTTCCTCATCGGCGGGTTGATGGCGCTGTTCATGCGTACGGAACTGGCCGCTCCCGGCCTGCAGTTCCTGAGCAATGAGCAGTTCAACCAGCTGTTCACGATGCACGGCACCGTGATGCTGCTGTTCTACGCCACCCCGATCGTCTTCGGATTCGCGAACCTGGTGCTGCCGCTGCAGATCGGCGCACCCGACGTCGCGTTCCCGCGCCTCAACGCGTTTTCGTTCTGGCTGTTCCTGTTCGGCGCGCTGATCGCGACCGCCGGCTTCATCACCCCCGGTGGCGCCGCCGACTTCGGCTGGACCGCCTACTCGCCCCTGACCGATGCAATCCACTCGCCTGGCCCCGGCGGTGACCTCTGGATCATGGGCCTGGCCGTCGGTGGTCTCGGCACCATCCTCGGTGGCGTCAACATGATCACGACCGTGGTCTGCATGCGCGCCCCGGGCATGACGATGTTCCGGATGCCGATCTTCACCTGGAACATCCTGGTGACGTCGATCCTGGTGCTGCTGGCCTTCCCGCTGCTGACCGCCGCACTCTTCGGCCTCGCCGCCGACCGCCATCTCGGCGCCCACGTCTACGACCCGGCCAACGGCGGTGTGCTGCTGTGGCAGCACTTGTTCTGGTTCTTCGGGCACCCCGAGGTGTACATCATCGCGCTGCCGTTCTTCGGCATCGTGTCCGAGATCTTCCCCGTCTTCAGCCGCAAGCCGATCTTCGGCTACACCACGCTGATCTACGCGACGCTGGGCATCGCCGCGCTGTCGGTGGCCGTGTGGGCGCACCACATGTACGCCACCGGTGCGGTGCTGCTGCCGTTCTTCTCGTTCATGACGTTCCTCATCGCCGTCCCGACGGGCATCAAGTTCTTCAACTGGATAGGCACGATGTGGAAAGGCCAGTTGACGTTCGAGACACCGATGCTGTTCTCCGTCGGCTTCATCGCGACATTCCTCCTCGGTGGCCTGTCGGGCGTGCTGCTGGCCAGCCCGCCGCTGGACTTCCACGTCACCGACAGTTACTTCGTCATCGCGCACTTCCACTACGTGCTGTTCGGCACCATCGTGTTCGCCACCTATGCGGGCATCTACTTCTGGTTCCCGAAGATGACGGGCCGCCTGCTCGACGAGCGACTCGGCAAGGTGCACTTCTGGCTGACGTTCATCGGCTTCCACACCACGTTCCTGGTGCAGCACTGGCTCGGTGACGAGGGCATGCCGCGGCGCTACGCGGACTACCTGCCCAGCGACGGCTTCACGACACTGAATGTCGTGTCGACGATCGGCGCGTTCATCCTGGGCGCCTCGACGCTGCCGTTCCTGTGGAACGTCTTCAAGAGCTGGCGTTACGGCGAGGTCGTCACGGTCGACGATCCGTGGGGCTACGGCAACTCCCTGGAGTGGGCCACCAGCTGCCCGCCGCCGCGCCACAACTTCACCGAGCTGCCGCGTATCCGTTCGGAGCGCCCGGCGTTCGAGCTGCACTACCCGCACATGGTCGAGCGGATGCGCCGCGAGGCCCATGTCGGGCGCGCGCACGGCCCCGAAGACGGGGACGTGACACGGCTCGACAACGAGAACGTTCGCACCTGACACGCAGCGGTCGGGTCGGTCCCCGGGGGTGGTGACTACGTCGAAGGTGTCGGTTCTGATCACCGTCACCGGTCGCGATAAGCCAGGCGTCACGTCGGCCCTTTTCGAGGTGCTGTCGGGACACGACGTCGAACTCCTCAACGTCGAGCAGGTGGTGGTTCGCGGCCGGCTGACCCTCGGTGTCCTCGTGGCGGGCCCGGCGGACGTCGCCGGCGGGACCGCGCTGCGCGACGAAGTGCAGAAGGCCATCTGGAACGTCGGCCTCGACGTGACCATCGAGGGCAGCGACCATCTTCCCGTGCTGCGGGAGCCGTCCACGCACACCATCGTGGTCCTGGGCAGGCCGATCACCGCCGGTGCTTTCGGTGTGGTGGCCCGCGAGGCGGCGAAGCTGGGCGTCAATATCGACACCATCCGAGGTGTCTCGGACTATCCCGTCACCGGTCTCGAACTGCGCGTGTCGGTGCCGGAGGGAACCTACAGCGAGCTTCAGGCGGTGCTCGCCCGCGTGGCGGTCGAAGAGGCCGTCGACATCGCGGTCGAGGATTACAGCCTCACGCGAAGGGCCAAGCGGCTCATCGTGTTCGACGTCGATTCCACGCTGATCCAGGGCGAGGTCATCGAGATGCTGGCCGCCCACGCGGGTGCCGAGGCGGCCGTCGCCGAGGTCACCGAAGCGGCGATGCGCGGTGAATTGGACTTCGCCGAATCGCTGCACCGCCGCGTGGCGACCCTCGAAGGTCTGCCCGCCGAGGTCGTCGACGAGGTGGCCGACCAGTTGGAGCTCACCCCGGGGGCCCGGACCACCATCCGGACTCTGCGCAGACTGGGGTATCACTGCGGCGTCGTCTCCGGGGGCTTCCGGCAGGTGATCCAGCCGCTGGCCGAGGAACTGATGCTCGACTACGTCGCGGCCAACCACTTGGAGATCGTCGACGGCAAGCTCACCGGACGGGTGATCGGACCAGTCATCGACCGGCCTGCGAAAGCCAAGGCGCTGCGTGATTTCGCCGCCCAGGTCGGGGTGCCGATGGAGCAGACCGTGGCTGTGGGCGACGGCGCCAACGACATCGACATGCTGTCGGCGGCGGGTCTCGGCGTGGCGTTCAACGCCAAGCCCGCGTTGCGCGAGGTGGCCGACGCGTCGCTGAGCCACCCGTATCTCGACACCGTGCTGTTCATCCTCGGGGTGACCCGCGGTGAGATCGAAGCGGCCGACAAGCTCGACGGTATGGTGCGCCGGGTCGATATCCCCGACTGATCCGTGCCTAGACGACGACCGTGGTGGGTTCGGGTGCCGTCAGCCCGGTGACGGTGCGCCAGGCGCGGGCCAGGAGTTCGACAGCTTCGACGAGCTGATCGTCGGGCAGCGTGAACGGCACCCGGATGAATCGCTCGAGTGTGCCGTCGAGCCCGAAGCGGGGGCCGGGCGGGATCTCCAGTCCCATCCGCGATGCGGCCGCCGACAGCGCGGAACTCATCGGCGCCGGCAACCGAACCCACAGCGACATTCCGCCCTTGCCCGGAACGGGCTTCCAGTCGGGGAGGTGATGGGCCAGCAGCCGCAACAGCAATGCGCGTCGCGACCGGAGGATATCGCGGCGCTCGGGCAGCACCTCGGCCTCGGCAGCCAAAAGCGCTGCCGCAGCCAGCTGTTCGAGAATCGGCGTGCCCATGTCGATGGCAGGGCGTAGCGCGGCGATCGTGGCCAGGGTGCTGCGGTCCGCCCTGATCCAGCCGATCCGCAGGCCGCCCCAGAACGACTTCGACATCGAACCGACCGTCATCACGAGGTCGCGACGCGTGGTCACCGCGGCGGCAAACGGCGCGGGCACCTCTTCGTCGAGCCACATGTCGGTGATGGTCTCGTCGATGATCGTGCGGGTGCGGGTCTCGCAGATGATCTGCGCCAACCGTTTTCGGTCGGGCACCGGCATCGTCATCCCCGTCGGGTTGTGATTGTCGGGAATCAGGTAGGCCAGATTGGGCGCCAGTTGGCGGATCGCCGCTTCGACGGCGTCGAGTTCCCAACCGTCGGGTGCCAGTGCCACGGGGACCGGGCGCAGGCCGCGGGTCGCCATCGCCGCGAGGGCGCCGTGGTAGGTCGGTTGCTCGACGAGCACCCGATCGTCGGGCTGGGTGTAGGTCGCCAGGATCAGCCCGATCGCGTGGAGCGCACCCGTCGTCACCATGATCTCGTCGGGGTCCGTGGGAAGCCCACGGGCACTGTATCTTTCGGCGATCGCGGAGCGCAGTGGCATAACGCCGGTCAGCTCGATCCCGATGTCGTGCAGATACGGCGTGACCTGTTCGGCGGCTTCGGTGAAGGCCCGCGCGGCGACGGCCGCCGGAGCGGCGAGGGTGGCCGCGGCCAGATTGGCGGCCGCCCCGGTCAGGGCGGCAGGGGCAGTCGGGGAGAGCGGCAGCGCGGTCGTGCTGCGGGCACCGCGACGAGCGTTGAGGTAACCGTCGTCGCGCAGCTGCGTGTAGGCGGCGGTGACGGTGGTGCGTGAGACGCGCAAAGCATCAGCGAGGGCACGCTCGCTGGGCAGCCGCGCGCCCACGGGCAGCCGGCCGTCGACGATCAACAGCCGGATGGCGTCGGCCAGACCGATGTAGGCCGGTCCACTCCGACTGGATGTCCGCCAGTTGCCGAGCTCGCGGGCGAGGAGGTCCACATCGAGCGATCGGGTAGCCAGTGCCTCAGTCATTGGGGCCAGTATCGCCGAACTGGATATTGAATGGCAAGCCAGTTGGGGAAGATCATGGCCACATGACGCACTGGATATCTCGGCTGGCCCGCCGACTGGCCGACCTCTACGAATTCCCGCCGACCGCCGGCATGGTCGACGAGCGCGATGCGGACGCCCGCCGGATGCGCTCCGAACTGGACGCCATCCGCATGCACTTCCCGGACCACGCGTAATTGTCTGCGGTAGTGCGCGCGCTGGCGCTGCTTGTGGGGCTGTCGGGCTACGGCCTGTCGATGGCCATGATGGTCCGAAGTGGCCTGGGACTGGACCCGTGGGACGTGTTCCATCAAGGCCTGGCGCTGCGGACCGGCATGACGATCGGACTGGCCTCGGCAGTGGTCGGTGTGGCGGTGCTCCTGGCCTGGATCCCGCTGCGCAACCGGCCGGGCATCGGCACCATCGCCAACGTCATCGTCATCGCGGTCACCGTCGACGCCGCGCTCTGGCTGATCCCGACCCTCGAGTCGCTGCCCGTGCGGATCGCCTTGATGGTCGGCGCGGTCGTCCTCAACGCCTTCAGCACGGTCCTCTACATCGGCGCGGGTCTCGGGCCAGGGCCTCGCGACGGGCTGATGACCGGCCTTGTCGTGCGCACGGGTCGATCGGTCCGCGTGGTGCGCACCACGATCGAGGTGTCGGTGTTGACCGTCGGATGGCTGCTCGGCGGGACCGTCGGAGTGGGAACCGTCCTCTACGCGTTCGGCATCGGCCCGCTGGTGCAGATGTTCGTGCGGCTGACACCGGAACGGATACTCGCTGTGAGTGGCTGGGCCGGGGTGGATTCCGCCCAGCGCGCCGGAGAAGATGACAAGGATGGACAGCCCACGGGTGTTGGAGTCGTTGGCGGCTGACGCCATCGCTGTGGTCGATAGTTCCCCCCGCGCCGTGCTCGGCATCGCCGGCAGCCCCGGCGCGGGCAAGTCGACACTCACCGCGCTGCTGCTCGCCGCCATCGAAGACCGGCAGGGACCCGGCTGGGTCGCGCACGTCCCGATGGACGGTTTCCATCTCGCCGACACCCAACTGCGCCGCCTCGGACTCCTCGACCGCAAGGGCGCACCGGCGACGTTCGACGCATCCGGCTATGCGCACCTGCTGGAGCGGGTCCGTCAGGACATCGACGAGGACGTCTACGTCCCCGGGTTCGACCGGACCCTGGAACAGCCGCTGGCCGCCGCGCTGGTCGTACCGCGTTCGGCGCGGCTCGTCGTCACCGAGGGCAACTACTTTCTGGTGGATCGCCCCGAATGGAGACGCGCGCGGCGGGCGATGGATCGGGTGTGGTTCGTCATCGCCGACGAGCGGACCCGGGTCGACCGGCTCGTCGCCCGGCACATCGAGTTCGGGAAAAGCCCGGCAGCAGCCCGGGCGTGGGTGACCGGCGTCGACGAGCGCAACGCCGAACTGGTTTCCGCGACGGCGGACACCGCGGACCGCGTCATCGTCAACGGCGCGCGCGGCTGGGCGCTTTCGGCCTGATTACGATGGGCGGGTGCCCGCCGAGGAAGCAGAAGCAGCCGACCCCGATCTGCTGATCGACTTCGCCAGGGTCAGCCTGCGCCGCAACGGCCGAATCCTGGTCGGACCGGTCACCTGGTCGGTCGAACTCGATGAGCGGTGGGTCGTGATCGGCCCCAACGGTGCCGGCAAGACCTCGCTGCTGCGCATCGCCGCCGCGATGGAATACCCGTCATCGGGCACCGCCTACGTCCTCGGCGAGCGGCTCGGCAGAGTCGACATGGCCGAGTTGCGGTCCCGCGTCGGACTGAGCAGCGCTGCGCTGGCCCAGCGCATCCCAGACGACGAGACCGTGCGCGACCTCGTCGTGTCGGCCGGCTACGCGGTGCTGGGGCGCTGGCGGGAGAAGTACGACGACGTCGACTACGAGCAGGCCGTCGACATGTTGGAGAGCGTCGGCGCCGAACACCTCGCGGAGCGCACCTACGGCACGTTGTCCGAAGGTGAACGCAAGCGTGTGCTGATTGCGCGCTCACTCATGACCGACCCCGAGCTGCTGCTGCTCGACGAACCCGCCGCGGGACTGGACCTGGGTGGGCGCGAGGAGTTCGTCGCGCGCATGAGCGATCTGGCCGCCGACCCGGACGCGCCCGCCCTCGTGCTGGTCACCCACCACGTCGAAGAGATCCCGCCCGGGTTCTCGCACTGCCTGATCCTGTCCGAGGGAAAGGTCGTGGACGCCGGTCTGCTCAGCGACGTGCTCACCGCGGAGAACTTGTCGACCGCATTCGGTCAGTCGATCGCGCTGGATGTCATCGACGGACGCTATTTCGCGCGGCGGGTCCGCAGCCGCGCAGCACACAGGAGACGTGCATGACGAGCCAGACCGACGATCCCTTGGTGCCCCGTCCCGCCGCGACGGTGATGCTGGTCCGGGACACCCCCGAGGGCATCAAGATCTTCCTGATGCGCAGGCATTCGGCAATGGACTTCGTCGCCGGCGTCATGGTGTTTCCGGGCGGGGGAGTGGACAACCGCGACCGCAACGCCGACGTCGCCTGGCACGGACCCGACCGCCGGTGGTGGGCCGAGAGGTTGGGCACGGACGAAGAACTCGCCGAGGCGCTGGTGTGCGCGGCGGCACGTGAGACCTTCGAAGAGTCGGGGGTCCTGTTTGCGGGTCCGGCCGATGATCCCGACCTGCTGGTCGACGATGCTTCGGTATACCGCGAGCAGCGGGCGGCGCTGGAGAACAAGTCGCTGTCCTTCGGGGAGTTCCTGCGCGCGGAGAAGCTGGTGCTGCGGGCGGACCTGCTGAGGCCGTGGGCCAACTGGGTCACCCCGAAAGAGGAACGCACCCGGCGCTACGACACCTTTTTCTTCGTCGGTGCTCTGCCTCAGGGACAGCGCGCCGACGGCGACAACACCGAGACCGACAAGGCCGACTGGGTCACCCCGCAGTCCGCTCTCGACGACTTCGCCGAGGGGCGCAGCTTCCTGCTGCCGCCGACGTGGACGCAACTCGACGCGCTCAACGGCCGCACGGTCGCCGAGGTGCTCGCCGTCGAACGCAAGATCGTCGCCATCGAACCGTCCCTGGAGGCGGACAAGGGCGGCAACTGGGAGATCGAATTCTTCAACAGCGAGCGCTACAACGAGGCCCGCAACCGGCGCGCGCCGCAGGGTTACACCGACGGGGCGCCGCTCGCGTGAGGGAGTTCGTGGGTGTCGTGGTGTCCGAGGACGCCGCCCCTGACAGCGGGGAGCGTCGCGTGGCGACGCTGCTGCTGTCACGGCCGCCGACCAACGCGCTGACCCGGCAGGTGTGCCGGGAGATCGCCGAGGCCGCCGCCGAACTCGGCGCGCGGGACGACGTCGCCGCCGTCATCGTCTTCGGCGGTCACGAAACCTTCTCCGCCGGCGAGGACATGCCCGAGCTTCAGACCTTGAACGCCGACGAGGCTGCCGTCGCTGCGGGCGTCTGCGCCGAAGCCGTCGACGCACTGGCCGCGCTGCCGAAACCGACCGTCGCCGCGATCACCGGCTACGCGCTGGGCGCCGGCCTGACCCTGGCCCTGGCCGCGGACTGGCGGGTCAGCGGTGACAACGTCAAGTTCGGTGCGACGGAGATCCTGGCCGGGTTGGTGCCCGCAGGTGACGGTGCGGGTCGGTTGGCCGACGCCGTCGGCAGGAGCAAAGCCAAGGACCTGGTGTTCAGCGGGCGGTTCGTCGACGCCCGTGAGGCGCTGACGCTCGGGCTTGTCGACGAGCTGGTGGCGCCGGACGGGGTCTACGACGCGGCCCTGGCCTGGGCGCGGCGTTTCGTCGGCTATCCACCGGAGGTGCTGGCGGCGGCGAAGGCCTCGTTCTCGGAGCCCAGGGTGTTCGCGGGCAGTGAAGGTGCTGAGGGCCGACGCGGTAGTTGACGTTAGGCTGCCCTGATGACGAGTTCCGATGTCACCGACCCCGCTCCGCAGCCACGGGCGACCCAGGAGCAGGTCGAGGCCGCGATGAAGGACACCAAGCTGGCCCAGGTCCTGTACCACGACTGGGAGGCCGAGACCTACGACGAGAAATGGTCGATCTCGTACGACCAGCGCTGCGTCGACTACGCGCGCGGCCGCTTCGACGCCGCGGTGCCCGAGGAGATTCAGCGCGAGCTGCCGTATGACCGAGCCCTGGAGCTCGGCTGCGGGACGGGCTTCTTCCTGCTCAACCTGATCCAGGCCGGGGTGGCCCGGCGCGGGTCCGTGACCGACCTGTCGCCCGGCATGGTGAAGGTGGCCACCCGCAACGGCCAATCGCTCGGGCTGGACATCGACGGCCGGGTCGCCGACGCCGAGGGCATTCCCTACGAGGACAACACCTTCGATCTCGTCGTCGGTCACGCGGTGCTGCACCACATCCCCGACGTGGAACTGTCGCTGCGCGAGGTCGTGCGCATTCTCAAACCGGGCGGGCGGTTCGTGTTCGCCGGTGAGCCGACGACGGTCGGCAACCGTTACGCCCGTGAGCTTTCGACGCTGACGTGGCACGTCGCGACGAACGTGACGAAGCTGCCGATGCTGGCCGGCTGGCGCAGGCCGCAGGCCGAGCTCGACGAGTCGTCCCGGGCGGCAGCGCTCGAGGCCGTCGTCGACCTGCACACCTTCGACCCAGCCGACCTTGAGCGGATGGCGACCCACGCCGGCGCCGTCGATGTCCGCACCGCCAGCGAGGAATTCACCGCCGCGATGCTCGGCTGGCCGGTCCGGACCTTCGAGGCCGCCGTGCCACCGGGCCGATTGGGTTGGGGCTGGGCGAGATTCGCGTTCGGCAGCTGGACGACGCTGTCGTGGGTCGACGCCAACGTCTGGCGCCGGGTGGTGCCGAAGGGCTGGTTCTACAACGTGATGATCACCGGGGTCAAGCCCGAGGCCGGCTCGTCGTAGAGTTCAGCCTCGACGACGTCGGGTATCTCCGCAGCGATGCGGGACAGTCGGCGTTGACCGAGGTCGCCCGATACGGGCTGACCGACTCCACTCTCGTAGCTGACATCGCCTCGGCGAGAACACTTTTCGGTGACCGAACCGCTGTTCTCGTGGAGACGGTGAAACTGCGCCGCAAAGCGGCCGCGAAGTTCACCGATGCCGCGCAGTGGTTGTTCACCGACGACGCGCTACAGCAGGCGACGGCGGCCCCGGTCGCCGAACACCGCGCCAGGCGACTGGCCGGCGCCGTCGTCCACGACGCCACCTGTTCGATCGGCACGGAGCTTGTGGCACTTCGTCATTCGGCGAAGACCGCGGTGGGCAGCGACATCGACCCGGTCCGTCTGGCGATGGCAAGCCACAACCTCGGGCTCGGCGGTCCGGCCGTCGGGCTGTGCCGGGCCGACGCGTTGCGTCCCGTGACCAACGATGCCGTCGTTCTGGTCGACCCGGCTCGCCGCAGTGGATCGCGGCGCCGCTTCGACCCCCGCGCCTACGTCCCGCCGCTCGACGAACTCCTGGAGGTGCTGGGTGGCCGGGATTACGTCGTAAAGTGCGCTCCTGGAATCGATTTCGGTGTTGTCGAGCAGCTCGGGTTCGACGGGGAGATCGAAGTCACGTCGCTGGGCGGCAGCGTCCGTGAGGCGTGCCTGTGGTCACGGAAATTCACGGACGGGGCGCGGCGCCGGGCGACGATACTCGACACCGGGGAGCAGATCGACGACACCGCGCCCGACGACTGCGGGGTCGCCCTGGCCGGCCGCTGGATCGTCGACCCCGACGGGGCGGTGGTGCGCTCCGGTCTGGTCCGCCACTACGCCGCCCGGCACGGTCTGTGGCAGCTCGACCCCGACATCGCCTATCTGTCCGGCGACCTGCTACCCGACGGCGTGCGTGGGTTCGAAGTGGTCGAGCAACTGGCGTTCAGCGAACGCCACCTGCGCCAAGCGCTTTCGGCCCGCGACGTCGGCGCGGTCGAAATTCTCGTCCGCGGCGTCGACGTCGACCCGGACGCCCTGCGGGCGCGGCTGAAGCTTCGGGGCTCGGCGGCAATGTCGGTTGTCATCACACGGCTGGGGTCCGGGGCGGCAAGTAGGGCAACGGCATTCCTATGCCGTCCGTCACGGTGAAAGCTCACGTACCCTGGCCGTAACGGCGCTGGCCTCAGCACCGAAATGTGTGTGTAGCCCCCCAATCTTGAGGACGACCGACAATGCGCTTTCTCGCTGGTGTTCTGACGGCGGCCGGTGTTGCGGCCGGCTTGGCGGCCGCGCCCACGGCCGCCGCCCAGCCGTCCGTGGTGCCCGCCCCGTCGGCGTGCGTCGACCTGGGCGGCACGGTCGACGCCGACCAGATCTGCCGGGTGCACACCGAGAAGCCCACGTACACGCTGGACTACACGTTCCCAGCGGACTACCCCGACCAGGAGGCGCTGACCGCCTACCTGAAGCAGACCCGCGACGGCTTCGTCAACGTCTCGGAGATGCCCGGATCGTGGAATCTGCCGTATGTCCTCGACGGCCGTGGAACCGGCTACCGGACGGGCCCCGACAACGCCGGTACCCGCAGCGTGGTGTTCGAGGTGTACGAGAACGTCGGGGGCGCACACCCGCAGACGTGGTTCAAGTCGTTCAACTGGGACGTCGCGAAAAAGGCGCCGATCACCTTCGACACGCTGTTCAAGCCGGGCGCCGAGCCACTGGACGTCATCTTCCCGATCGTGCAGACCGACATTTCGCGCCAGCTCGGCGTCGACGCCCCGATCACGCCGACCGACGGCCTGGACCCCGCCAAGTACACCGAATTCGCCATCACCGACGATTCGGTGATCTTCTACTTCGGTCAGGGCGAGATCATGGCCGGCGCCGGCGGGGCACTTCAGGCGACGATTCCGCGCTCGGCGATCGCCGACATGCTGGCATTGCCCGCCGCTGTCACGCCTTAGCCGCTTCCCGGCTCTTGCCGACGGGTTCGTAGCTCTCCCAGAACGTCGCCCCGGTGATGCCCAGCGCCAGCGGATCGAAGACCGGATCCAATCCGGCCTTCTTCTGCTTCTCGTAGTCCCACAGCGCCTTGTACGCAGGCTGCTGCAGGACCAGGATCCCGATGATGTTCAGCCACGCCATCAACCCGACGCCGATGTCGCCGAGGGTCCAGGCGTCCGAGGCGGTCGATACGGCGCCGATGGTCACCGACACCAGGATCAGCGCCTGCAGCAGCATGGTCGCGCCACCGCCGACGGTGCCACGCACGAACGGCAGGTCGGTGGTCGACGCCTTGCCCAGGATGAAGCGCAGGTTGGTCTCCGCCATGTAGTAGTAGGCGATGATCGTGGTCAGGCAGAAGAAGAACAGCGAGATCGCGACGAAGCTGGACCCCGCACCACTCCACAGCGTGTCGAAACCCACCTGCGCGTATGTCGGTCCCACGGCGACATCGGCGGGCAGCAGTCCACCTTCGGCCATGACGGCTCCGTCGGCGCTCTCACCTTCGTACACGCGGTATGCGCCGGTGGACAGGATCAGGAAGCCGGTTGCCGAGCAGACGAACAGGGTGTCCACGTATACCGCGAACGCCTGCACGAGACCCTGTTTGGCGGGGTGCGACACCTCGGCCGCCGCGGCCGCGTGGGGGCCTGTGCCCTGTCCGGCTTCGTTGGAGTAGATGCCGCGTTTGACGCCCCACATGATCGCGGCGCCGAGGATGGCGCCGAATGCGGCGTCGAACCCGAAGGCGCTTGCGAAGATGAGGCTGAACATCGCCGGCACTTCAGAGGCGTTGAGCGCGACGACGATCAGCGCCAGCACGATGTAGGCAATCGCCATGAACGGCACGACGACGGCGGCGAACGACGCGATGCGCTTGACGCCGCCGATGATGACGAACGCCAGCACGATGACGGTGCCGACGGCGACCCACCATTCCGACCAGCCCCACGCGTTGTTCATCGCGACGGCCATCGAGTTTGACTGGACGCTGGGGAGAAGGAGTCCGCAGGCGAGGATGGTCACGGCCGCGAAGACGAGTCCGTAGATCTTGAACAGCGGCGCAGCGGACGTGTGCGCGAACGCCTTGCTGAAGTAGTAGGCCGGTCCGCCGCGATACTCGCCGGTTAGCTTGTCACGGGTCTTGTAGATCTGGCCCAGCGTGCACTCGACGAACGACGTGGAGGCGCCGAGGAACGCCATGGCCCACATCCAGAACAGCGCGCCGGGTCCGCCGAAGGCGATGGCGGTCGCGACGCCGGCGATGTTGCCGGTGCCGACGCGGCCGGCCAGCGACATCATCAGGGCTTGGAAAGAGGACACCCCGTCGGGCGATTTCTCGCCGTGGATCATCACCCTGATCATCTCGGGGATCTGCCGGACCTGCACGAAGCGCGACCGGAAGGAGAAGTAGATGCCGACCCCCAGGCACAGGTAGACGAGCGCGTTACTCCAGATGTAGCTGTTGAGCGTGCTCAGAAACTCCGACACTTCACGTCCCCTTCATCGTCTCGTCACTCGAGTCCCGCCTTGCATGCTGGCAGGGATGAGGGTGTCGCGTGTTGCCTTACTGTGAACTGGCTGTTAGCGACCTGGGCATCAAGTGGTCATTCCGGCGCGAAGCCGTAGACCTGCCCGTCGCTCGTCGCGGCGATCACGCGACGATCGTGGCCCACCGAGACCCCGACCGGCCACCCCGTCGCATTGGGCAGCGGATAGGTGTTGAACGTGGTCCCGTCACCCAGGCTGAAGACCGTCAGAGCAAGCCCCGCCGCGTCGTCGTCACCGTTGCGCACCACCGCGTACCCGACGCCGGCCAGGCTCGACGTCGTCAGCGGCGCCACGTCGTCGCGCGTCCACACTTCCTCACCCTGCTCGGCCGTGTCGCGTACCGCGGTCAGCGCCGATCCGGGACCGCCGCCTGCGATGACGAGCCCCTCCGGCGTCACCGACGGGGGAGTCTGCGCGAGATAGTTCAGCGGCACCGACCACTTCGCCGTGCCGTCTTCGGTGTTGATCGCCCAGAGATGCTCGTCGCGGCCGTTGACGTAGACCGTCGCGCCGTCCGCCGACAGCACCGGGCTGGCCAGCGGACCACCTCCGACCGCGTCGCTGGTCCACTCGCGGGTGAGCTGCGGCGTCTGTCCTTGCTGGTATCGCAGGCCGACCAGCACAGGCGTTTCGGCGCCGGGTTCCCACAGCGTGAGAACCACCATGCCGTTCGCCGCCGAATAGGCGGGCGCGGCGGCGACCGGGCACCCGCGTCGCGCCAGCCGGCAGTCGTCGAGTCCCCGTTCGGAATTGGTGGGGTCGAGGTCGGCGACGAGGTCGAGGGACGTGCCCGCGACGGTGCCGCGGTGCGCATCGAACACCAGCACCTGACCCAGGTGCGTGACTACCAACAGGCGACCGGGTGCCACCATGCGGGTCGTCAGCGGCAGGCCGATCACCGGGGTGCGCCAGCGCACCCACTGCGTCGAAGGGAAAGACTGCAGCAGCCCTGGTTGGCCGATGTAGAGGTTGTCGAATCCGTCGAACAGCGGGCTCGCGATGCCGCCGCCCTGCACAAGCCGGGTGCACCAGCGTTGGCGCGCCTGGTTGTTGACCTCCCAGACCATCAGCGAGCAGCCGGCCGCAGTCTGTCCGTTGGCGGCGAGGTAATTGCCCGAGCCGAGCGCGACCTGAGCCGCGAGGCTTCCCTTCACCGCCCGCGCCCATTCGAGCCGTAGGGAGTCGGCCCCGTCGACAGGCGCGGAACTGGTGTTGGCCGCGTCGGCGTACTGCGCAGACCAGCCGGTCGCAGCGCGGGCTTCGACCCAGGTGTCGGTGTCGCCACAGCCGGCGAGCACCCCAGCGATCAGCGCGGTCAACGCCACTACGAAGATTCGCCGGAGCACGAGGTCCCTTCTGGTCGCGTTGTACGTCGAGCCCACGTGAGGGTAACCGCTGGCCATGCCGGAGGGCAGGAGCGCAGCGACCCGGGATGTCAAATGTCCGAGCGCGTAGGCTTTCCGGCCATGACAACGATGTGGGGTGCTCCGCTGCACAAACGTTGGCGAGGTTCGCGCTTACGGGATCCGCGTCAAGCGAAGTTCCTGACCCTCGCGTCGTTGAAATGGGTGCTGGCCAACCGTGCTTACACGCCCTGGTACCTGGTGCGGTACTTCCGCCTCCTGAAGTTCAAGCTGGCCAACCCGCACGTCATCACACGGGGAATGGTGTTCCTCGGCAAGGGTGTCGAGATCCAGGCCACGCCGGAGCTGTCGCAGATGGAAATCGGGCGTTGGGTCCACATCGGTGACAAGAACACGATCCGCTGTCATGAGGGATCGCTGCGCATCGGCGACAAGGTGGTGCTCGGCCGCGACAACGTCATCAACACCTACCTCGACATCGAACTCGGCGACTCGGTGCTGATGGCCGACTGGTGCTACATCTGCGACTTCGACCACAGGATGGACAGCATCGAGCTGCCCATCAAGGACCAGGGCATCGTCAAGGGCCCGGTGCGCATCGGGCCCGACACCTGGGTCGGCGTCAAGGTCAGCGTGCTGCGCAACACGACGATCGGCCGGGGATGTGTCCTGGGCTCCCACGCTGTGGTCAGGGGCGACATCCCGGACTATTCGATCGCGGTCGGCGCGCCCGCCAAGGTCGTGAAGAACCGCAAGCTGTCGTGGGAGACGTCGGCGTCCGAACGCGCTGAACTGGCTGCGGCGCTGGCTGACATCGAACGGAAGAAGGCGGCGCGCTAATCGGATGGGTGTAAGCCCTGCATCGCGGCCGCGCAGATGACAGCCTTGTCGGTGTGACCGCTAGGAAGCCCCAGACGATCTCGTATCCCGCCCCCGGCGCTCGCCCCTACCGCAGGGACGAGGAACCGCTCGCACCCCACGTCATCGTGCTGTTCGGTGCGACGGGTGATCTGGCCAAGCGGAAGCTGATCCCGGGCATGGCCTACCTGGACCAATCCGAGTTGGCGCCTCACATCCAGGTGGTCGGCACATCGTTGGAGGACCTCACCGACGACGAGTTCCGTGCACTGGCCAAGGAATCCATCGAGAAGTACGGCACCCACAAGCTCACCGACGAGCAGTGGGCCAACTTCGCGAAAATCGTGACCTACGTCCCGCAGGGCGCGGGCCCTGAGGTGCTGGCCAAGGCGGTCGCAGAGGCGGAGGCTCGACTGACCGAGGGTGCGGACGTCGATCTGGAAGTCCAGCGGCTGCACTACCTGTCGGTACCGCCCAAGGCGGCGCGCGCGGTGATCACGATGTTGCGCGATGCCGACCTGGTGGCCCGCTCGCGCGTCGTCATGGAGAAGCCGTTCGGCACCGACCTAGCCAGTGCTGTCGCATTGAACGACTTTGTGCACGAGACGTTCCGGGAGCGCCAGATCTTCCGCATCGACCACTTCCTCGGCAAGGAAGCGGCGCAGAACATCCTTGCGTTCCGGTTCGCCAACGGCCTCTTCGAACCGATCTGGAACCGCAACTTCATCGACCACATCCAGATCGACATCCCCGAGACGCTCGGCCTCGACGAGCGGGCCAATTTCTACGAAAGCACCGGTGCCTTCAAGGACATGGTCGTCACCCACCTGTTCCAGGTGATGGCGTTCGTCGTGATGGAGCCGCCGACCGCGCTGGAGCCTCGCGCGATCAGCGAAGAGAAGAACAAGGTGTTCCGCTCGATGCTGCCGATCGAGTGTTCCGACGTGGTCCGCGGGCAGTTTGCCGGATATCGCGAACTCGACGGTGTGGCAAGGGATTCCGATACCGAGACATTCATCGCCCTCAAGGTCGGCATCGACAACTGGCGTTGGGCCGGGGTGCCGATCTACCTGCGCACCGGCAAGCAGCTCGCCGAGGGCATGCGCATCATCTCGATCGCGTTCAAGGAGGCGCCGCGCACAATGTTCCCGTCGGGGTCGGGCGTCGGGTCCCAGGGGCCGGACCATCTGACGTTCGACCTCGCCGACGCCTCGAAGGTGTCGTTGTCGTTCTACGGCAAGCGACCCGGGCCGGGGATGAAGCTGGAGAAGATGTCGATGCAGTTCTCCACTCAGGAGACCGAGCAGCTCGGGGATGTGCTCGAAGCGTACGAGCGGCTGATCCTCGACGCGATGCGCGGCGATCACACCTTGTTCACGACCGCCGAGGGCATCGAATCCCTGTGGGAGCGTTCGGTGGATCTGCTCGCCGATCCTCCTGCGGTCAAGAGCTATCAGCCGGGGACGTGGGGTCCCAACTCGATCCACCAGCTGATCGCGCCGAATGCGTGGCGGCTGCCCTTCGAGCGGGCGTGGCGGGACAAGAAGAGCTGAGCCCTACCGGTGCTCTCTCCTCTTCGCGCGAGCGCTCATCGGTCGGGCAGTGGGCGCTCCTCGATCGGCCTTCTCGGCTGCGGCCTGCGCACGGCGCGCTTGGCGGCCAGATACACCTGTGCTGTTTCGGAAGCTACTGTCTGCCAGGCGAAGTCGGACGTGAGCCGCTCCCGCGCGGCGATCGCTCGTTGCTGGGCTCCGGCTGGGTCGTCGAGAACCGCGCGGACCGAATTGGCGAGAGCTCCGATGTTGCTCGGCGGGTACGACATACCCGTTTCACCGTCGATGACGGCCTCGCCGAGTCCACCCGCCGTCGACGTGACCAACGGGATACCGGCGGCGGCCGCCTCGAGGGCGACGATCCCGAAGGGCTCGTAGTGCGACGGCAGCACCGCCACGTCTGCGCGGTGCAGGAGTGTCAGGAGTTGCGAATGATCAACGCGACCAACGAATTTCGTTGCCTTGAACACCTTGTACTTGCGCGCCTGCTCGGTCAAGAAGTCCAGCTGCGTCCCGTCACCCGCGATGGTCAGCATCGTGCCGGGGTGCGCGCGTCTGATCCTGGGCAGCGCTGCGATGGCGTCATGCACGCCCTTCTCGTATTCGAGGCGGCCGAAATACAGCAGCTCCGGCGGCCCGGCGTGCGGCCGGCGCGGCGCGAAAGGCCAACCATCGGTATCGATCCCGTTGGGGATGACCGTGATCTCCGCCAATTCGGGACCGAACAGCGTGGTGATCTCGTCGCGCATGGACGCCGAACAGGCGATCAGCGAATCCGAGTCACGCGCCAACCACGACTCGAGCGCGTGCACCTGACGGCTCACCGCACCCGATACCCAGCCGGAGTGTCGGCCGGCCTCGGTCGCATGGATCGTCGAAACCAGAGGCACGTCGAAGAATTGGGCCAGAGCCACCGCGGGCTGGGCGACCAGCCAGTCGTGGGCGTGCACGATGTCGGGGCGCCAGTCGGCAAGCATCAGGCCGGCGCGGACCATCGCGTGGCCCATCGCCGATGTCCACGCCATCATGTCGGTGCCGAAGGTGAACTCGTGCGGGTCTTCGGCCGCCGCGATGACCCGCACGCCCTCGTGGACCTCGTCGGTGGTCGGGTGCGTCTGCGGATCCGTGGCCGTCGGACGGCGACTCAGCACGACGACGTCATGGCCCGCCGTCACGAGTTCGGTTGCCAGGTGGTGGACGTGGCGGCCGAGGCCGCCGATCACCACCGGCGGGTACTCCCACGACACCAGAAGGATTTTCATTCTCACGGCCTCGGCAACCTCCGCGCGTCGAGCGCGCCGAACAGTCCGTCGGCGCGGTTCCACCCCTCGGCGAGTCGGAGCGCATGGTCGTGACGACCGGACGCCACCGCCGCAGAGATCTCACGAGTGGCGTGGGCGTGCAGGTGGGCGCGGTAGCGCGCGTAATCGGCCGCGGAATCCTTGCTGACCATGAACGGCCAGTCGCTCGACACGGTCAACAGGGTCTCGCGCAAGATCTGATCGGCGACGAAATTCCTCGGGATGGGGGAGCCCAGCGCAGCGCCGTGAGCGAGCGCCTTATCGACGGTGCTCAGCGCCGTGTCGACGACCTCGCTGTTGAGCCGGACGAGATCGGCGACCTTGTCGCCCGACCACACCTGCCAGTCCTTGCCCGAACCCCATGAGCTGGGCGGCAATTCGACCGGTGTTCCGACATATCCGTCGGTGATCGCATCGGACAGGGTGCCGACGCGCACACCGGCGGCGGGCAGAGCCCGCAGCACGCGTTCGAGCCACACGGGCCCCTCGTACCACCAGTGGCCGAACAGTTCGGTGTCGAACGCGGCGACGACGTGGGCCGGTCTGCCGATGCGGGCGCTCTCGTTGACGAGGCGCTGGCGCACCGTCTCGACGAAGTCGGCCACATGGATGTCGACGGCGGCATCGGCGCGCTCAGGGTCGTAGGGCGCCTTGTCTTCTGAGGCGACGTTGCGCCCGGTCACCCTGGCCGGTTTGAGCCCGGTGGCGTGGTCGTAGGTGTGGAAGTCGCGGTAGGCGGCGTGGCCGGGATACCCCGACCGCGGTGACCAGACGCGGTAGCTGACCTGGAGGTCGCGGCCGAAGGCGACGACGCCGGAGTCGGCGACAGGCCGCCCGAGTGCGGTGTCGCCACGCAACGACGGTCCGTCCACCATGAAGTGGCTCACCCCGGCGGTGGCGTAGCCGGTTTCCATGCCGGGCGCGTAGGCGCACTCGGGCGCCCAGATACCCGTGGGCGTGTGCGCGAATCGGGCGTTCGCGTCGCCGAGGCCCTCGCGCAGCGCGAACTCACGCAGCCTCGGATTCAGCAGAGGCTGGAACGGATGGGCGAGCGGCCCGCCGAGCAGTTCGACGACCTGCCCGTCGAGCAGTTCCCGCACCAGCGGGCTGGCGCCGTGCCGCCACAGGGTGTCGAATTCGGTGAGCTCACGCTGCGCCTCGGCGTACTCGCGGGAACCGAACTGCCGCAACGCATTCGGCTCCGATGCGGCCGAGGTTCCCGATGCGACGCGCGTCGACGCGGCTTCGAGGGCGCGCAGCTGCCAGTTTGCGAGCCAGTGGTTCATGCCCTGCAGGCAGTACGGATCGTCGAGCTGTGCAGCGACCACCGGCGTGATGCCGAGCGTGACCAGGTGTCTGCGGTCCTCGGCGGCCAGGGTTCGCAGCACCCGGATCAGCGGCAGGTATGCCGCGGACCAGGACTGGTAGAGCCATTCCTCACCGACCGGCCACCGGCCGTGGTGCGCGAGCCACGGCAGGTGCGTGTGCAGGACCAGGGTGAAGAGCCCGGGAACGGGCTCGGTGCTGTTGCTCACGCCGGGACGACCGCGATGGCGACCAGATCCAGGCTGTCGTCGATGTTGCGCTCCGATGCAGGCGTGAGGTCGAAGTCGTCGATGGTGACGGACTCGACATCGGCGAGCAGCTCTGCCGGCCACGGGGCGTCGGCCAGCGCGCGGGCGATCTGTGCGTCGATGATCGAGCCGCCGTGGCGGGCATCCATCTCCGTGAGCGCGGTGCCGTGAAAGACCCCGAGCATCGCCTCCAGCTCGAAGCCGGCGGACTCGAGCAGCTCGGTCATCTCCGCGGCGTTGAGCTCGCGCGTGTGGAACGGGTTGACGGGGGTGTCGCGCCCGGGGGAGAAGGTGATGCGGTTGGGCGTCGACATCAGCAGGATCCCGCCGGGACGCAGGACGCGCGCGCATTCGGCGACGAACTGGCCCTGATCCCACAGGTGCTCGATCACCTGGAAGTTGACGACGACATCGACGGAGGAGTCCGGTAGCGGCAGATTCGCCAGATTTCCCTGCCGCATGTCGACACGGGGGTACCTCGCGCGGACGTGCGCCACCGCTGATTCGTCGTAATCCAGGCCGATCACGCTGGAGGCGACGTCAGCGATCAGGTCGGCGCCGTAACCCTCACCGGAGCCGGCTTCCAGCACGTCGCGGCCGCGGCAGCGCTCCAGCAGCCGGCGGTAGACCACCTCGTGGCGGCGAAACCAGTAGTTCTCCTCGGCGAGGCCGGGGACGGTCCGCTCACCGGTCAACGCCATGGGCGTGTAGTCGCCATGCGTGCCGTTGCTCACAGTTGCGCTCATTGGAAGGCAGGCTAACCCGTAACCGACAGATGGCGAACTCTTCGCGAGCCCGGGCGATACAGATCGCAAACTTCGACCAGCTATGGTGTTTCTGCGAACCCCCTGAAGTTACCCGCGGGTAACATGGGGGTGATTGCTTCGAACGTGGTAATGCAGGCCGGTTGGCGGCCTCATCGAGGAGGACGAACCAGAGTCATGACGAACATCGTGGTCCTGATCAAACAGGTCCCTGACACGTGGTCCGAGCGCAAGCTGTCCGAGGGTGATTGGACCCTCGACCGGGAAGCAGCGGACGCCGTGCTGGACGAGATCAACGAGCGCGCCGTCGAGGAGGCGCTGCTGATCAAGGAGAAAGAAGGCGGAGACAGCACCGTAACGGTTCTGACCGCAGGTCCTGAGCGCGCCACCGAGGCCATCCGCAAGGCGCTGTCCATGGGAGCCGACAAGGCGGTTCACCTGGTCGACGAGGGCCTGCACGGATCCGACATGGTGCAGACCGGATGGGCATTGGCCCGTGCGCTGGGCACCATCGAGGGCACCGAGCTGGTCATCGCCGGCAACGAAGCCACCGACGGCACCGGCGGCGCCGTCCCGGCGATCATCGCTGAATACCTGGGTCTGCCGCAGCTGACCCACGTGCGCAAGCTGACCGTCGAGGGCGGCAACGTCACCGCCGAGCGCGAGACCGACGACGGCGTTTTCACGCTCGAAGCGAGTCTGCCCGCCGTGGTCAGCGTCAACGAGAAGATCAACGAGCCCCGCTTCCCGTCCTTCAAGGGCATCATGGCCGCCAAGAAGAAGGAAGTGACAAAGCTCACGCTGGCCGAGATCGGTGTCGAGGCCGACGAGGTCGGCGTCGCCAACGCCGGCTCGAAGGTGCTGTCATCGACGCCGAAGCCGCCGAAGACCGCGGGCGAAAAGGTCACCGACGAGGGCGAGGGCGGCAAGAAGATCGCCGAGTACCTGGTCGGTCAAAAGATCATCTAAGACATCCAGAATCCGAACAGACATAGAGGTAAACGAAACCCATGGCTGAAGTACTTGTGCTCGTCGAGCACGCCGAAGGCGCGTTGAAGAAAGTCACCGCCGAACTGATCACCGCCGCCCGCGCACTGGGCGAGCCCGCGGCCGTCGTCGTCGGCGAGCCCGGCACCGCCGAGGGCCTCGTCGACGGACTGAAGTCCGCCGGCGCTGCCAAGGTCTACGTCGCCGAGTCCGACGACGCAGAGAACTACCTGATCACCCCGTACGTGGATGTGCTGGCTTCGCTGGCCGAGTCCGCGACGCCGGCGGCCGTCGTGCTTGCCGCCAGCGCCGACGGCAAGGAGATCGCGGGACGCCTGGCCGCCCGCATCGGCTCCGGCATCCTCAGCGACGTCGTCGAGGTGAAGGAAGGCGGCAAGGGCATCCACTCGATCTTCGGTGGCGCCTACACCGTCGAAGCCGAGGCCGTCGGTGACACCCCGGTCATCACCGTCCGTCCCGGATCGATCGAAGCCGAGCCGGCCGACGGAGCCGGTGAGGTCGTCAACGTCGAGGTGCCCGCCGCGGCGGAGAACGCCACCAAGATCACCTCGCGTGAGCCGGCCGTCGCCGGCGACCGTCCCGAGCTCACCGAGGCGACCGTCGTCGTCTCCGGTGGCCGCGGTGTCGGCAGCGAGGAGAACTTCAAGGTCGTCGAGGACCTCGCCGACTCGCTCGGCGGTGCCGTCGGTGCCTCGCGCGCCGCGGTCGACTCCGGCTACTACCCGGGCCAGTTCCAGGTGGGCCAGACCGGCAAGACCGTGTCCCCGCAGCTCTACATCGCGCTGGGCATCTCCGGAGCCATCCAGCACCGGGCCGGCATGCAGACGTCCAAGACGATCATCGCGGTCAACAAGGACGAAGAAGCCCCGATCTTCGAGATCGCGGATCTGGGCATCGTGGGCGACCTGTTCAAGGTCACCCCGCAGCTGACCGAGGCGGTCAAGTCCCGCAAGGGCTGATACCGCAGCCAAGCACCAACAACAGGCCCCCATCTCACACCGAGATGGGGGCCTGTTGCTTCATCTCGGCCAACCGAACCGTCACCTAGCGCTCACGAACACGTCACGCAGCGATTGCCATCGCGCCCAACGCCTGCGCGACCGTGCAGCTATGAGCACTGCCTCTGTACTCATCCCCAGCGACACCTCTATCCCCGCCGGCTCCGCACCGAGATATTCGATGCTGCTGTGCACCGACGCCGATTCCATCGAAGCCGCTCAACGCCTACGACACGATGTGTTCACCTCGGAGCCCGGCTTCGCGCTGAAAGACACCAGCCGATCCGGCGACGGCGGGGCCGGGCTGGACGCTGACCGCTTCGACGAGTTCTGCGACCACCTCCTGGTACGGGACGACGACACCGGCGAACTCGTCGGCTGCTACCGCATGCTCCCGCCGCCGGGCGCGACCGCTGCCGGCGGGCTCTACACCGCCACCGAATTCGAGGTCGCCGCGCTGGACACGCTGCGGCCGTCGCTGGTCGAGATGGGACGCGCCGTCGTGCGTCACGATCACCGCAACGGTGCCGTCGTGCTGATGATGTGGGCCGGCATCCTCGCCTACCTGGACCGCAGCGGCTACGACTACGTGACCGGTTGCGTGTCTGTCCCGGTCGAAGACCCGCAACAGCAGGACCCGCCGGGCAGCCAGCTGCGCGGAGTCCGCGATTTCGTCATGCGGCGCAACGCCGCCCCGGCCGAATACACCGTCTACCCGTACCGCCCGGTCGTCGTCGAGGGGCGCGCCCTCGACGACATCGAACCGCCCGCGCGGGTGTCGGTGCCGCCCCTGATGCGCGGTTACCTGCGGCTGGGCGCGCAGATCTGCGGCGAGCCGGCCCACGACCCGGATTTCGGCGTGGGCGATTTCCCGGCCCTGCTCGACAAACGCCGCGCTGACGTCCGCTACCTGAAACGGCTGCGGTCGGTAGGCGCCGCGGCCGCGGTCGGAGTGCAGTCATGACCGTCGGCACCGAACATGCCTGGCTGCAGCCCGCCACCTGCGGCATAGGGTGCGTCCACGCCGGAGCCGACGGTCCCGGCCACCGGTGGGTGGTCGCGCTGCGCACGTCGGTGCGCGTCGCCGCGGCGGTGACGCTCTTCTCCTGTGTGTGGCTGCTGGCCCTGCCGCTGCCGGGCCGTTCGCATCTGCAGCGCGGATACTGCCGCATGATGCTGCGCTGCCTCGGGGTGAGGATGGCGGTGTCGGGTGGGCCGATCCGCAATCTGCGCGGCGTCCTCGTCGTCAGCGGCCACGTGTCGTGGCTGGACGTCTTCGCCATCGGCACAGTGCTGCCCGGTTCGTTCGTGGCCCGTGCCGACCTCACCAGCTGGCCTGCCCTCGGACCGATCGTGCGGATCATGAAGGTGATCCCGATCGACCGCGCCCGCCTGCGCCGTCTGCCCGCCGTGGTCGCAGCCGTGGCCGATCGGCTGCGTGCCGGACACACGGTCGTCGCGTTCCCCGAGGGGACGACCTGGTGCGGCCTCGGACACGGGCGATTCCGTCCCGCGATGTTCCAGGCCGCGATCGACGCAGGAAGGCCAGTACAGCCGCTGCGGCTGACCTATCGTCACAAGGACGGGCGACCGTCCACCGTGCCCGCGTTCGTCGGTGACGACACGCTGCTGACCTCCATCAAGCGGGTCATCACGGCGCGCAGGACGGTGTGCCACATCCACGTCGAATCACTGCAACTGCCCGGCGAGGACCGCCGCGACCTGATGGCGCGGTGCGAGGACGCCGTCCGCGGAGCCGGCCGGTCGACGCAGGTGACGACTTCCGACCGCGGTGAGGGTCACGCACTGGTCGCCTGAGCGCGGTAGGAGAAGTCGGCGACGCGACGGCTATCCTGGAACGGCTATGTCTGCGTCCGCGCCCGCTCCCAGGCCGGTCTACCTCG
Source organism: Mycobacterium sp. 236(2023) (assembly GCF_029623955.1). Classification (GTDB taxonomy): domain Bacteria; phylum Actinomycetota; class Actinomycetes; order Mycobacteriales; family Mycobacteriaceae; genus Mycobacterium. Next base: position 1,346,645 of record NZ_JARSBP010000002.1, read on the forward strand.
ACCACGCCGCCACCACCCCGATGCGTCCCGCCGCCATCGAGGCGATGGCCGCTGCGCTGGCGACGGTCGGAAACGCCTCGTCGCTGCACGGCTCCGGCCGGCTCGCGAGGCGCCGTCTCGAGGAGTCGCGGGAGACCCTGGCCCATCTGCTGGGCGCGCGCCCGTCCGAGGTGATCTTCACCGCCGGCGGAACGGAAAGCGACAACCTCGCCATCAAGGGCATCTTCTGGGCCCGCCGCGACGGGGCGCCGCAGCGCCGCCGCATCGTGACGACCCCCGTCGAGCATCACGCCGTCCTCGACGCGGTGGCCTGGCTGGTCGAGCACGAGGACGCGGAGGTGACCTGGCTGCCTGTCGACGAGCACGGCGCCGTCGGCCCCGCCGATCTGCGCGCCGCATTGAGTGAACCCGACGACGTGGCACTTGTCTCGGTGATGTGGGCCAACAACGAAGTCGGGACGGTCATGCCGATCGCCGAACTCGCCTCCATCGCAGCAGAATTCGACATCCCGATGCACAGCGACGCGATCCAGGCGATCGGCCAGTTGCCCGTCGACTTCGCCGCCAGCGGACTGTCGGCGATGAGTATCGCCGCCCACAAGTTCGGCGGTCCTACCGGTGTCGGGGCGCTCCTGCTGCGCCGCGACGCGGCGTGCGTCCCGCAGTTGCACGGCGGCGGCCAGGAGCGCGACGTACGTTCGGGCACACAGGATGTCGCCGGCGTGGTCGGTATGGCGGCCGCCGCGCGGATCGCCGTCGACTCGATGGAGACGGGCAGCGTCCGGGTGGCCGAGTTGCGCGACCGCCTCATCGACGGTGTGCTCGACGCGATCGACGACGTCGACGTCAACGGTGCGTCCGGCGCGGGTCGGCTGCCAGGCAACGCCCACTTCACCTTCCGCGGCTGCGAAGGCGACTCGCTGCTGATGCTGCTGGATGCCAAGGGAATCGAATGCTCGACGGGGTCGGCCTGCACGGCAGGTGTGGCGCAGCCCTCCCACGTGCTGACCGCGATGGGTGCCGATCCGGCCAGCGCCCGGGGGTCGCTGCGGATGTCGCTGGGCCACACCAGTACCGACGCCGACGTCGAGGCAGTGCTCGAAGTCCTGCCCGCCGCGGTGGAGCGGGCCCGGCAGGCGGCGCTCGCCAGTTCGGGACGGCACTAGCCATGCGGGTACTGGTCGCGATGAGCGGTGGCGTCGACTCCTCGGTGGCCGCAGCCAGAATGGTCGCCGCCGGACACGACGTGGTCGGCGTGCACCTGGCACTGTCGTCGGCGCCGGGAACGTTGCGCACCGGATCCCGCGGCTGTTGCTCGAAGGAGGACGCCGGCGACGCGCGGCGAGTGGCCGACGTGCTCGAGATCCCGTTCTACGTGTGGGATTTCGCCGACCGCTTCAAAGAGGACGTGATCGACGATTTCGTCGAATCCTACGCGCGCGGCGAGACCCCCAACCCGTGTGTGCGCTGCAACGAGCGAATCAAGTTCTCCGCGTTGGCTGCCCGCGCGCTCGCGCTCGGCTTCGATGCCCTCGCCACCGGTCACTACGCTCGGCTGTCCGACGGCCGCCTGCGCCGTGCGGTCGACCATGACAAAGATCAGTCCTATGTGCTGGCCGTGCTGTCGGCCGAACAACTGCGCCACGCCGTCTTTCCGATCGGGGACACCCCGAAGTCGCAGATTCGCGAAGAAGCTGCACGCCTCGGGTTGTCCGTCGCCGACAAGGCCGACAGCCACGACATCTGCTTCATCCCGTCGGGGGACACCAAGGCCTTCCTCGGGGCCCGCATCGGTGTGCGCCGCGGTAGCGTCGTCGACTCCGCCGGTGCGGTTCTCGCCGAGCACGACGGCATACACGGCTTCACGATCGGCCAGCGCAAAGGCCTCGGCATTCCGGGCCCCGGCCCTGACGGTCGTCCGCGGTACGTGACCGGGATCGACGCACAGACGGGCACCGTGCACGTCGGCGATGTCGCCGACCTCGAGGTCTCGGGCCTTGTCGGGGACGCTCCGGTGTTCACCTCCGGTGAGGCGCCCGAGGGGCCGGTGGAATGCGTCGTGCAGGTGCGCGCGCACGGAGGCATCGCCGACGCCGTCGCCGAACTCCACGGCGAGACCCTCGACGTCACGTTGCGCACACCACTGCGCGGCGTCGCACCCGGCCAGACGCTGGTGCTGTACCGGCCCGACCCCGACGGCGACGAGGTGCTGGCGAGCGCGACCATCCGCTCCGCGCGCTAATCCGGGATGTTGGCCACGATGTTGGTCACCACGATGTCCGGCACCGAATCCGGGAACGCGCAGAACGTGACCTCCACGAGCACGGCCGACTTCACCCGGTAGTCGCGGCCGCAGTTGCCGGTCCTTGTGTGTATGGAATCCGGTGTGGCCGTGATCTCGCCCACCGTCGCCCCGCTGGAGCGCGTGGTGCCGCACTCCTGGATCTGGGCGACGACGTCGTCGAACACCCCACGCGCCGTTGCGGTGTCGCGGTAGCCCGCGGCGCCTTGGGAGATGATGCCGCCACCGGGCGGGTTCTGGTAGCTCTCTTTGCGGAACTCCTCGACGTCGGGACCGAAGATCTGTGTCTCGTCGTAGGCCCAATGGCATTGTTGCGGAATATTTTTCAGGAAGAAATCCGGCATCGACAGATCCACGGGAACCTTGCTGTCCGTGCCGGGGATGGGTGTGAGGTCGACGCCGGCACCGGTGATCGCCTGCATCTGCGATCGATCGAGGAGGACGCCGTCGACATCGACGGGGGAGCGCGAATCCTCGTCGATCCCCGGGACAGGGCGGACGGCGGTGCCGCCGACGGTCTGAGTGCACCCCGCGACGAGCAGCGCGGTAGCGCACAGCAGTGACGTCGATGCGCGGCCCGTCATACCAGGACCCTAGTGCGTGCAATATCGTCGGGCGAGTGAGTGTCTTCGCCGCCGCGACCGGCATCGGGTCCTGGCCCGGTACCTCTGCCAGGGATGCGGCCGAGGTGGTGGTCGGTGAACTCCACCGACTACCGCACCTCGTCGAGCTGCCCGCCCGTGGCCTGGGCGCCGACCTGATCGGGCGTGCCGGCGCCCTGCTCGTCGACATCGCCCTCGACACCGTCCCGCGGGGTTACCGCATCGCCCAGGGTCGCAGCTCGGTGACCCGGCGCGCCGTCAGCCTGCTCGACGAGGACGTCGACGCACTGGAGGAAGCCTGGGAGAAAGCGGGTCTGCGTGGCGGCGAGCGCGTCGTCAAGGTGCAGGCCCCCGGCCCGGTGACGTTGGCCGCCCAGCTGGAACTGCCGGGCGGGCACCGCGCGATCACCGACGCCGGCGCGGTCCGCGATCTGACCGCCTCCCTTGCCGAGGGCGTGGCCCAGCACTGCAAGCATCTGGAGCGGAGGCTGGAAAGCCCGGTGGTCGTGCAGTTCGACGAGCCGTCACTGCCCGCAGCGCTGGCAGGCAGGCTCACGGGGGTGACCAGCCTGAACCCGGTGCATCCGGTCGACGAGGCCGTCGTCGCCGCGCTGTTCGACGACTGCGTCGCCGCCGTGGGCAGCGAGGTCGCACTGCACAGCTGCGCCGCGGGGTTGCCATGGAAACTGTTGCAGCGCAGCAGCATCAGCGCGGTGTCTGTAGATGTCAACACCGTGACGGCCAGCGACCTGGACGGGATCGGCGAGTTCATCGATTCGGGCAGGACGGTTCTGTTGGGCGCGGTACCCACCGGAATCTCGGGGCAGAAGCCCACGGCCGAGCAGATCGCCGCCACGGTCGCAGGCATCACCGACCGGCTGGGTTTCGCCCGTTCCGTGCTGCTCGACCGCGTCGGCATCACCCCTGCCTGCGGGCTCGCAGGCGCGACTGCGGCGTGGGCGCGTTCGGCCGTCGAATTGGCGCAGCGGGCAGCCGATGGCCTCACCGACGATCCCGACGGAATCTGAGAGTCGAACGACCCCGCACACTCGTCTACTCTCAGTCGCGGGTGCCGCTGGATCGATTGCCGGCGTGTGGAACGTCACGAGGATGATGCTGTTGTCGGGGAACCTCTCGGACGGTGAGACGGCTCGCCTTGCTGCGCTGCATTCCTACGAAATCCTCGACACCGCGCCCGAAGTCATGTTCGACCGGGTCGCCGCCCTCGCGGCACACGTGTGCGGGGTGCCGATGGCCCTGGTCGGCTTCGTCGACGCCGAGCGTCAGTGGATCAAGTCCGGCCACGGGGTGAACATCGGCGAGACCCCACGCGAGCTGTCTTTCTGCGCGCAGATCATGTCCGGCGCCGAAACCGTCGAGATTCCCGACACCCACCGGGATTCCCGCTTCGCTCATCACCCCATGGTCGTCGGCGATCCGTTCGTGCGCTTCTACTCAGGGGTACCCCTGCTCACCGACGGTGGGCACGCGCTCGGGGCGCTCTGCGTGCTGGACCGTGAACCGCGGACACTGTCAGCCGAGCAGCGCACGCACCTGGAGGCGCTCGCCGACCAGATCCTCAGCCTGCTGACTCTGCGCCGCCGGGCCCGACGCTTCGCCTCCGAAGTCGAAGCGCGCCAAGCGGCCGATCTGGCGCTGCGCCTGCAGCAGCGCGTGCTCTCCGGCGTGCTGGAGCACACCGATGTCCTCGTGTACGCCAAGGACGTCAAGGGCCGCTTCCTGATGTCGAACCGGGCGCTCGAACATGTGACGCAGGCCGGGGGTGAACTGACCGGCGGAACGGATTACGACTTCTTTCCCCGCGAGGTGGCCGATGCGTACCGCGAAAACGATCGCCGGATCATGGAAGCCAGGGAGCGTCAGGTTTTCAGCGAGGAAGTGATCCACCCCGACGGATCCGTGCACATCTACCAGTCGATGAAGTTCCCGATCTTCGACGACGGTGGCGACGTCATCGGTGTCGGCGGGGTGTCCACGGACGTGACCGATCTGGCCGCCGCGCGCGCCGCGCATGCCGCGGCCGAACAGCGATGGCGCGGGCTGGTCGAGCAGTCGCCTGCCGCGGTGATCGTCGTCGACGATCAGGGCAAACTCGCCTACGTCAACCCTGAGGGAGTGGTACTGCTCGGCGCGACGAGCGCCGAGGATGTCGCGCTGCTTCCGGCCCTGGATTTCGTGCCGGCCCGGCGTCGGCCCGACACGCAGGTGCTGCTGGACGAGACTCTGGCGGGACTGGCGCCGGTGCGGGCGGTGCGGGGTGTACTGCGCCGGCTCGACGGCGCCGAGATCCTCGTCGAATTCAACGCGACAGCGGTCAACCACGCCGGTGTTCCCAGCGTCCAACTCGAAGTCCGCGATGTCTCCGCCGACGCCGCCGCCCAAGCGGCACTGCGGCTTTCGGCCGCAACCGATCCGCTGACCGGCGTGCTGAACCGGCAGGCCTGGGATGCGCGGGTGTCCGAACTGATCCCCGCTGCGTCACCGCAGGCCCCATTGACGGTTGCCGTCATCGATCTGGACAACTTCAAGTCCTACAACGACAGTCGTGGCCACACCGCGGGCGACGCGCTGTTGCAGCGCTTCGCCGCGGCAGCCGCGGCGTCGATCCGCGACGAGGACGTGTTCGCGCGCTGGGGCGGCGAGGAATTCATCGTCGCGCTGCCGGGTGCGACTCCGGCGCATGCCGAGTGGCTGTTGAACAGGCTGCGCCACTGCGTGCCCTTCGGCCAGACCTGCTCGATTGGCTACACCGTGCATCTGATCTCCGAAACGTTGATCGAGACGGTGGTGCGCGCCGACAAAGCTCTCTATCAGGCCAAGAGCCAGGGACGAAACCAGTTGACGCAGCTCTAGTTTCGGAGGTCCTTGCGCAGGATCTTGCCCGACGCCGACTTCGGTATCGCGTCGATGAACTGGACCTGACGGACCTTCTTGTAGGGCGAGACCTGACCGGCGACGAACTCGATCACGTCGGCTTCGGACAGCGCTGCATCGGCCTGCTTGACGACGAACGCCTTCGGCACTTCCTCGCCCTCGTCGTCACGCACGCCGATCACGGCGGCGTCGGCGATGTCGGGGTGAGACAGCAGAACCGCCTCCAGTTCGGCGGGCGGCACCTGGTAGCCCTTGTACTTGATCAGCTCTTTGAGCCTGTCGACGATGTAGACCAGGCCCTTGTCGTCCACCTGGGCGAGGTCGCCGGTGTGCAGCCAGCCGTCGTCGTCGATCGTCTCCTTGGTGGCGCTGTCGTTGTTGAGGTAGCCGGCCATCACGTTGGGCCCCTTGAACCACAGCTCGCCGGTCTTGCTCAAACCCTGTTCGGGGACGTCGATTTCGTCACCGGTCTCGGGGTCGACAAGCTTGGATGCGGCATTGGAGACCGTCCATCCGACCGAGCTCAGCGGCGCCTCGTCGTGCATGTTGACGCGTCCGCCGTCGAACGGGGTGATGTGGCTGACAGGGCTGAGCTCGCTCATGCCGTAACCCTGAACGACCTTGCAGCCCAGTCGTTTCGCGACGGCATGGCCGAGGTCGGCGTCCAATGGTGCGGCGCCCGACATGACCACGTTCAGCGACGACAGGTCGTGATCGTCGACGAGCGGGTGCTTGGCCAGCGCCACCGCGACGGGAGGCGCGATGAACGCGATCGTGCACTTGTGCCCGGCGATGTTGCCGAGGAACTCGCCCAGGTCGAAGCTCGGCATGATGACGAGCCGCGCCCGCGCGTGCAGAGCGGCGTTGAGCAGCACCGTCATCCCGTAGATGTGGAAGAACGGCAGCACGGCCAGCACGACGTCGTCGGGTTGCATGCCGTGCAGCGGGCGGATCTGCGCAACGTTGGCGACCAGGTTGCGATGGGTGAGCATCACGCCCTTGGGATTGCCGGTGGTCCCCGAGCTGTACGGCAGAGCTGCCAGATGCGACGACGGGGCGAAATCCACTTGTGGCGCAGCGGTTCCCGAGGCGAGAAGATCGGCGGCGTTGGGATGGCCGTCTGTTGCGCGTCCCGCCCCGTCGAGCACAACGAGATCCTCGTCGCTGAGTTCCGCGAGCGCGGCGCCCTCCTTCGCAGAGGCGAGCAGAGGCGTCACTGTGATCAGCATCCGGGCTTTGGAGTCGGCCAGCTGCTTGGCGATGTCCTTGGGGGTGAACAGCGCGTTGATCGTCGTGGCCGTCGCCCCGGCGCGCAGGATGCCGTGGAACGCAACGGCGAACGCCGAGCTGTTGGGGGCGAGCAGACCGACTACGTCCCCGACGCCGATACCGCGTGCGGCCAGTGCACCGGCGAACGAGTCGATGCGGGCGACCATCTCGCGGTAGGAGGTCTGTCTGCCGGACCTGGCGTCGATCAACGCGACGCGGTCGAGGTCGGCGTCGCTGATCCCGGAGAACAGGAAATCGTGGACGCTGGCGGTGGGGATGTCGACTTCGGGGAAGGGGCTTGCGAAGCTCATGGTGTCTCCGATCGAACCACGACGCGCCGCGTCTGGGTCAGCGTTCGTCGAGTTGTCTGATCAATTTCTTGGCCGCGACCATCCGGAACGACGCGTCAACCAGTTCGGTGACCTCATCCCAGTCGACCTTCTTGGCCGTGAAGTCGAGGCCCAGCCAACCGAAGGGGCCCATGTAGGCAGGGAAGAAGAAGCGGCGGTCCTGCTCGAGCGCGGCGCGGTCGCTGTCGTCGACCTTGATCAGGATCGAGTGCGGGTACTGGACGTATTCGCCTTTGGCGTCACCCTTCACGCTGCCGCCGTACATGACGAACATCTTCGGCGCGCAGAAGACCGGCCTGCCCCACGAGATCTTCTCGAACGCCGCCGGGAACCCGAGCGCGATCTCACGCACCTCAGCCAGCCCCAGATCGTCGTCGCGAAACATGACCGGATGCGGCATGGTGTCAGGCTACCCAGCCCGTCAGACGTGATTCGGGATGTCGGCGCGCTCCGATAACCTGCGGGGGTGAGTGCGAAGGCGAATCCCGAGTCGGTGCTGGCCGCGCAGGCCGACGATGCTCCCGACGCCGATGTGCGCCGGACGTGGCAGGAGCTCGCCGACGAGGTTCGCGAGCACCAGTTCCGCTACTACGTCAGGGACTCTCCGATCATCACGGACGCCGAGTTCGACACGCTTCTGCGCGCGTTGCAGGCGCTCGAGGACGCCCATCCCGAACTGCGCACCCCGGATTCGCCGACCCAGCTCGTCGGCGGCGCCGGGTTCGCCACCGACTTCACGTCCGCCGATCACCTCGAGCGGATGCTCAGCCTGGACAACGTGTTCGACCCCGACGAGCTGGCGGCCTGGGCTGCGCGGCTCAAGAACGAGATCGGTGCCGACGCCCAGTATCTGTGTGAGCTCAAGATCGACGGCGTCGCGCTGGCGCTGGTGTACCGAGACGGCCGCCTGGAACGGGCGGCGACCCGCGGCGACGGCCGCACGGGTGAGGACGTCACGCTGAATGCCCGAACCATCGACGACATTCCCGAGAAGCTCAGCGGCACAGACGAATTCCCGCTGCCGAATGTTCTCGAGGTGCGTGGCGAGGTCTTCTTCCGGGTCGCCGACTTCGAAGACCTCAACGCCGGCCTGGTCGCCGAGGGCAAGCCGCCGTTCGCCAATCCCCGCAACAGTGCCGCGGGCTCGCTGCGCCAGAAGAACCCCGCCGTCACGGCCAAGCGGCGGCTGCGGATGATCTGCCACGGCCTCGGGCACATCGAAAGCCCGGGCGGATTCCCGTTCAAGTCCCTGCACGACGCGTACCGGGCGCTCAAGGCGTGGGGGCTGCCCGTCTCCGACCACACCGCACAGGTCAAGGGGCTCGACGCGGTCACCGAACGGATCGCCTACTGGGGTGAGCACCGCCACGACGTCGAACACGAAATCGACGGCCTGGTGGTCAAAGTCGACGACGTGGCGCTGCAGCGCCGTCTCGGCGCGACGTCGCGTGCGCCGCGCTGGGCCGTCGCCTACAAATACCCGCCGGAGGAGGCGCAGACCAAGCTCCTCGACATCCGGGTCAACGTCGGCCGCACCGGTCGGGTCACCCCGTTCGCCTACATGGAACCGGTCAGGGTCGCCGGTTCGACCGTCGGGCTGGCCACGCTGCACAACGCGTCGGAAGTCAAGCGCAAAGGCGTGCTGATCGGCGACACCGTGGTGATCCGCAAGGCGGGCGATGTCATCCCGGAGGTGCTCGGACCGGTCGTGGATCTCCGCGACGGCACTGAGCGCGAATTCGAATTTCCGACCCACTGCCCGGAGTGCGGCACGCAACTGGCTCCGGCCAAAGAGGGCGATGCGGACATCCGCTGCCCCAATACACGCAGTTGTCCAGCGCAGTTGCGGGAGCGCGTCTTTCACGTCGCGGGCCGCGGCGCGTTCGACATCGAGGGCCTGGGTTACGAGGCCGCGTCAGCCCTGCTGCAGACCGAGGTCATCGGCGACGAGGGTGACCTGTTCGGTTTGACGGCCGAGGACCTGCTGCGCACCGAGTTGTTTACGACCAAGGCCGGTGAGGTGTCGGCCAACGGCAAGCGGCTGCTGGCCAACCTGGGCAAGGCCAAAGCGCAGCCGCTGTGGCGGGTGCTGGTCGCGCTGTCGATCCGCCACGTCGGCCCCACGGCGGCACGGGCGCTGGCCACCGAATTCGGCAGCCTGGACGCGATCGTGGCCGCATCGGAGGAGCAGCTGGCCGGCACCGAGGGCGTCGGACCGACCATCGCAGCCGCGGTGATCGACTGGTTCACCGTCGACTGGCACCGCGCGATCGTCGACAAATGGCGCGAGGCGGGCGTGCGGATGGCCGACGAACGTGACGCCGGCATCGAGCGCACGCTTGAGGGACTGTCCATCGTCGTCACCGGATCGCTGACCGGGTTCAGCCGCGATGAGGCCAAGGAAGCGATCATCACCCGGGGCGGTAAAGCGGCCAGCTCGGTGTCGAAGAAGACGGCGTACGTCGTCGCGGGCGACGCTCCCGGATCCAAGTACGACAAGGCGGTCGAGCTCGGCGTGCCGGTCCTCGACGAGGACGGATTCCGCGACCTGCTGGCCAACGGTCCTGCGACGCCGGAGCCGGAGGGCGACCCCGAGTAGGGGTCAGCCGATGATCGTCGTGACGATTCCGGCTAGATAGCCGAGCCGGGCGACCTCGCTCGGCCGGAACGCCGGGCCCCCTGCCCGGCCCAGCATGATGGCCGTACGCGGATCGCTCAGCGGTGCTGCGGCCAGCGTGGTGTCCATGTCCCGCCACACCTGCGGCACCCAGTCCGCGGTGGCGTCCAGCGCCTCTGCCCGCTCGATCGGCAGCCACGGCAGGTCGGCGGCCTGCGTCTCGGGCGCGCCGGAGCTGCCGACGACGCGAGTGGCGCCGGCATCGGTCAGCTCGACGACCGTGCACCAGCCGACGCGCAACACCTTCGGCGCCTCGTCGACGAGTACCTGCAGCCGCTTGAGCCTCCCGTCGGCGGCGGCAACCTGGTCGATCAGTTCGAGTTCACGATGCGCCTCGAGAAGGCCGGTATGGGGTCGGATGCTGTCGACGTAGACGCCGTTGATGTTCTCGGCGGCCGTGATGAGCATGTCGGGCATGGCGCCGGGCGGGAGTTCCACCACCAGATCGTCGATCGCGTAGCCCGCAGCGCGTTCCACCACGTCGAGGGACAAGATGTCGGCGCCCACCGAACCCAGAGCCACGGCCAGAGAGCCGAGGCTGCCGGGCCGGTCCTGTAGCTGGACCCGCAGCAGATAGGAAGGCACGGCCAACACTGTGTCATGGCCTGACAGGTTTGGGCGACTCGGGCGAGAAGGCTGTGAGAGTGCCTCGACTAGGCTTCGTGGTCGTGTCCCAGATCTCCCGAGACGAGGTTGCGCACCTCGCACGCCTCGCGCGCCTCGCCCTGACCGACAGTGAACTCGACAGCTTCGCCGGGCAGCTCGACGCCATTCTCGGCCACGTCAGCCAGATCCAGGCCGTCGACGTCACGGGCGTCGAAGCCACCGACAACCCACTCACATCGGTCAACGTGTTCCGGACCGACGAGCCGCAGCCGTGCCTGACTCAGGACGAGGCGCTGTCCGGCGCGCCCGCCGCGGTGGACGGCCGGTTCGAGGTGCCGCGGATTCTGGGAGAAGCCGAATGAGCGACCTGATCAAGCTCGATGCGGCCACCCTCGGCGCGAAGATCGCCGCCAAGGAGGTGTCGTCGGTCGAGGTCACCCAGGCCCATCTCGACCAGATCTCCGCCACCGACGGCGAATACCACGCGTTCCTGCACGTCGCGGGGGAGCGGGCGCTGGCCGCCGCCGCCGCCGTCGACAACGCTGTCGCCGCCGGTGACAACCTTCCTTCGCCGCTCGCGGGCGTCCCGCTGGCGCTCAAGGACGTCTTCACGACGACCGACATGCCGACCACCTGCGGATCGAAGATCCTCGACGGGTGGACGTCGCCGTACGACGCGACGGTGACCGCGCGGCTGCGCGCCGCCGGCATCCCGATCCTCGGCAAGACCAACATGGACGAGTTCGCGATGGGCAGCTCCACCGAGAACTCGGCGTACGGGCCCACCCGCAACCCGTGGAACGTCGACAAGGTGCCCGGCGGATCGGGTGGCGGCAGCGCGGCAGCGCTGGCCGCCTTCCAGGCCCCACTCGCCATCGGCTCCGACACGGGTGGCTCGATCCGTCAGCCCGCGGCGCTCACCGCCACCGTCGGCGTGAAACCCACCTACGGCACGGTGTCCCGGTACGGGTTGATCGCGTGTGCGTCATCGCTGGACCAGGGCGGGCCGTGCGCGCGTACCGTGCTCGACACCGCGCTGTTGCACCAGGTCATCGCCGGTCACGATCCGCGGGATTCGACGTCGGTCGACGCCCCGGTGCCCGACGTGGTCGCCGCGGCCCGCGCGGGTGCGGACGGCGACCTCACCGGTGTGCGCATCGGCGTCGTCAAGCAGCTGCGCAGCGGCGAGGGCTACCAGCCGGGCGTCCTCGCGTCGTTCACGGCCGCGGTCGAGCAGCTGACTGCGCTGGGCGCGGAGGTCACCGAGGTCGACTGCCCGCATTTCGACTACTCGCTGCCCGCCTACTACCTGATCCTGCCGTCGGAGGTGTCGTCGAACCTGGCGAAGTTCGACGGCATGCGCTACGGCCTGCGGGTCGGCGACGACGGCACACACAGCGCCGAGGAGGTCATGGCGCTGACGCGCGCCGCGGGCTTCGGCCCAGAGGTCAAGCGCCGCATCATGATCGGTGCGTATGCGCTGTCGGCCGGGTATTACGACGCCTACTACAACCAGGCGCAGAAGGTGCGCACGCTGATCGCTCGTGACCTCGACGAGGCCTACAAGAAGGTCGACGTCCTGGTGTCGCCCGCAACACCTTCTACGGCCTTCGGCATCGGCGAGAAGGTCGACGATCCGCTGGCGATGTACCTGTTCGATCTGTGCACGTTGCCGCTGAACCTCGCCGGTCACTGCGGGATGTCGGTCCCGTCTGGTCTTTCCGCCGACGACGGCCTGCCGGTCGGCCTGCAGATCATGGCGCCGGCGCTGGCCGACGATCGGCTCTACCGCGTCGGTGCAGCCTACGAAAGGGCGCGCGGCCCGCTGCCAACTGCGCTGTAACAGGGGAGGATGCACAGCATGCGTATCGGAGTATTGACCGGCGGCGGCGACTGTCCTGGCCTCAACGCGGTGATCAGAGCGGTCGTGCGCACCTGTGACGCGCGGTACGGGTCGTCGGTCGTCGGGTTCCTCGACGGCTGGCGCGGCTTGTTGGAGGATCGCCGGATTCAGCTCGCCAACGACGACCGCAACGATCGCCTGCTGGCCAAGGGCGGCACGATGCTCGGCACCGCGCGGACCAACCCCGAGAAGTTGCGTGCCGGACTGGACCAGATCAAGCAGACGCTGGAGGACAACGGCATCGACGTGCTCATCCCGATCGGGGGCGAGGGCACGCTGACCGCCGCGCACTGGCTGTCCGAGGAAGGTGTGCCCGTCGTCGGCGTGCCGAAGACGATCGACAACGACATCGACTGCACGGATGTGACTTTCGGCCACGACACGGCGCTGACCATCGCGACCGAGGCCATCGACCGGCTGCACAGCACCGCCGAATCCCACCAGCGCGTCATGCTGGTCGAGGTGATGGGCCGCCACGCCGGCTGGATCGCACTGAACGCGGGCATGGCCTCCGGCGCGCACATGACGCTGATCCCCGAGCAGCCGTTCGACGTCGAGGAGGTGTGCCGGCTGGTGAAGCGGCGCTTCCAGCGTGGCGATGCGCACTTCATCTGCGTGGTCGCCGAAGGCGCCAAGCCTGCCGAAGGCTCGATGCAGCTGCGCCAGGGCGGCATGGACGAGTTCGGCCACGAGAAGTTCACCGGCGTGGCGCAGCAGCTGGCGATCGAGGTGGAGAAGCGCATCAAGAAGGAAGTACGCGTCACGGTGCTCGGCCACGTACAGCGCGGCGGCACCCCCACCGCGTACGACCGGGTGCTGGCCACCCGCTTCGGGGTCAACGCCGCCGACGCCGCGCATGCCGGCGAGTACGGGATGATGGTGTCGGCCCGCGGTACGGAGATCGGGCGGGTGCCGCTCGCCGACGCCGTCAAGCAGCTCAAGCTCGTCCCACAGAGCCGCTACGACGACGCCGCCGAGTTCTTCGGCTGAGTTTTTCTCGCGAGAAGACGGAAACTCACACGAATTGCGGCTGAATCGCGTGAGTTTGTGTCTGCTCGCCGGGAAAAGGTGACCCACTAGGATCTGGGACATGTCTGTCGCGACCGCTGATCTGCTCGACTACGACGAAGTCCTGGCCTCCTACGAGCCTGTGCTCGGCCTTGAGGTCCACGTCGAGCTGTCGACCGCCACGAAAATGTTCTGCGGGTGCGCCAACAAGTTCGGTGCCGAGCCCAACACGCTGGTGTGCCCGGTCTGCCTCGGTCTGCCGGGGTCGCTGCCGGTTCTGAACGAGAGCGCCGTCGAGTCGGCGATCCGCATCGGGCTGGCACTGAACTGCGACATCGCGCCGTGGGGCCGCTTCGCGAGGAAGAACTACTTCTATCCGGACCAGCCGAAGAACTACCAGATCTCCCAGTACGACGAGCCGATCGCGATCAACGGTTACCTCGACGTGCCGCTCGACGACGGCACCACCTGGCGCATCGAGATCGAGCGCGCCCACATGGAGGAGGACACCGGCAAGCTCACCCACGTCGGCAGCGACACCGGACGCATTGCCGGCGCCACGAATTCGCTTGCCGATTACAACCGGTCGGGTGTGCCGCTGATCGAGATCGTGACGAAACCGGTGGAGGGTGCCGGCGAGCGCGCCCCCGAGATCGCCCGCGCCTACGTGACGGCACTGCGGGACTTGTTGCGCGCCTTGGATGTATCCGACGTCCGGATGGATCAGGGCTCGGTGCGCTGCGATTCCAACGTGTCCATCAAGCCGATCGGCCGGGCCGAGTTCGGTACCCGCACCGAGACGAAGAACGTCAACTCCCTCAAGAGCGTGGAGGTGGCTGTCCGCTACGAGATGCGCAGGCAGGCAGCGGTTCTGGAGTCCGGCGGGACGGTGACGCAAGAAACCCGCCACTTCCACGAGGACGGCTACACCTCGCCGGGGCGCAGCAAGGAGACCGCGCAGGACTACCGGTACTTCCCGGAGCCCGACCTCGAACCCGTCGCTCCCAGCGCTGAGCTCGTCGAGCGGCTGCGTGCGACCATCCCGGAGCTTCCGTGGCTGGCGCGCAAGCGAATTCAGCAGGAGTGGGGTATCGGTGACGAGGTGATGCGCGACCTCGTCAACATCGGTGCGCTCGACCTGATCGCTGCCACCGTCGCGCAGGGGGCCTCCAGCGACGCCGCCCGCGCCTGGTGGGGAAACTTCCTCGTGCAGAAGGCCAACGAGTCCGGAGTCGAGCTCGAAGCGCTCCCGATCACGCCCGCGCAGGTGGCCGCGGTGGTCAAGCTCGTCGACGACGGCAAGCTGTCCAACAAGCTGGCCCGGCAGGTCGTCGAAGGCGTGCTGGCCGGTGAGGGCGAACCCGAGCAGGTGATGAAAGACCGCGGGCTGGTCGTGGTCCGCGATGATTCGCTCATTCAGGCCGCCGTCGACGAAGCGTTGGCCGCCAATCCCGATGTGGCCGAGAAGATCCGCGGTGGCAAGGTGCAGGCCGCGGGCGCGATCGTCGGCGCGGTGATGAAGGCGACCAAGGGTCAGGCCGATGCCGCGCGGGTGCGCGAACTCGTCATGGCCGCCTGTAGCTAGCCCGAAGGCCTGCCTTGCGAAAACGAGTCCAGGATCTGGTCTTCCGGGTTCTGCAGCACCCGCTGAGGTGGCTGTCGCTGCGGTCGATCGTCATCCTCTCCCAACTGGGTGTCACGATCCTGGTGCTGACCCTGGGCGTCTGGGTGTGGGTCGGCGTCACCAACGACCAGTACGACCAGTTGGACCGCCGGTTGGACTCGCTGTCGAGCCTCGGTGACGTCAACACGCTCCTGCGTAGCGCACAGGACGGCGTCGGACCCGAACCGACCGAGGGCGGACTGGTGCGCACCGCGCGGATCGGCGGCATCACGGTGTCCACCCCCGCCGACATCGTGCTGCCCGCACTCGACAGCGGTTACGCCGACGCCACCATCGACGGCGTCGAATACCGGGTTCGCACCATCAAGACCGGGAACGCATCCATCGCCCTCGGCGCGCCGATGGCCGACACCCAGGCACGCATCGATTCCCTGCACTGGCGCGTCTTCTGGATCTGCTCCGGCGTCATCCTGACCACGATGCTGGTCGGCTGGGTCATCGCATTGATCATGGTGAATCCGTTCCGGCTACTGGCCCAGCAGGCCCGCGCCATCAACGCGCAGTCGAATCCGGACGAAGTCCAGGTGCGCGGCGTCTGGGAGGCGGTCGAGATCTCCGAGGCCGTCGAGGGCATGCTCGCCCGCATCGGCGACGAGCAGCAGCGCACCAGGGCCGCGCTGGAATCCGCGCGTGACTTCGCCGCCGTCGCGTCCCACGAACTGCGCACCCCGCTGACCGCGATGCGCACCAACCTCGAGGTGCTCTCGACACTCGACCTCGGTGCCGAACAGCGCCAGGAGGTGCTCGGCGACGTCATCCGGACGCAGTCGCGCATCGAGGCGACGCTGACGGCCCTGGAGCGTCTGGCGCAGGGCGAGCTGACGACGGTGGACGACTTCGTCCCCGTGGATGTCGCCGAACTGCTCGACCGCGCCGCGCACGACGCGATGCACCACTACCCGGGGCTCGATGTGTCGCTGGCGTCGTCGACGACGGTGTTGATGCTGGGCATGCCCGCCGGGCTTCGGCTCGTCATCGACAATGCGATCGCCAATGCCGTCAAACACGGTGGTGCGACCCAGATTCGACTCAGCGTGGTCTCCTCGCACGAGGGTGTCGAGATCGCGGTCGACGACAACGGATCCGGAGTGCCGGAGGAGGAGCGGGCCGAGGTGTTCGCGCGTTTCCACCGGGGGACCACGGCCTCGCGGTCGGGTTCGGGTCTGGGTCTGGCACTGGTGGCGCAGCAGGCCGAAATACACGGTGGCACAGCAGCATTGGAGGTCAGCCCGCAGGGTGGCACGCGGATGATGCTGCGACTGCCCGGGTCCGGACCCAGCTAGCCACGCTGGTGCGCTGGCGCGTCGAGTGTGCGTCCAGGGCGAGAATTTCGGCCGAACGCCGCCACCAGCGCACGCTCGGCGTCGGGCGAGAGTCGCCTACGTGTTGTCGGCGTTGGTCCGCGGGAACCCGCCGCCCTGCGGGAAGAGGGGGAACACCACGTCATCGAGATTCATCGCGTCACCGGAGGTCTTGTTGACGGTGGCGCCCCAGACGTTGCCGTCCGGCGACACCTGAAGCGCCCACGCATGACCGTGCTGATCCTGGCGGACCACCTCCGGATCCCCGGTCACCGCACCGGTTTCGGGAGCCATGCGCACCGCGACGGTCTGCTTGGAGTTGACGAGGTTCACCAGCACGGTGCCGTCCAGCGCCGCGCAGCCCGCGACGCCGGGCCGATCCGGCCACGTCCACACCGTCGATACCTGCGAATCCTTCGTGATCCGCTGCAGCCGGTCGGCGGTCGGCGTCCGGTCGGTGACGTAGAGCGACTCGTCTGCCGGGTCGATGCACATGCCACCCCCGGGCCCCAGGCCCGACAGCGCGGTCGTCGTCGGCGCCTGATTGACCGTCGTCGGCTGCTCGATGCGCAGCAGCTTGCCCGCCATCGAGCCGGGGTCGGCGGCCTGGGCGGGATCGCCCGCGTCGCCTGTCTGCACCACGAGCGTCGTCGGGCTGGTGAAGATCAGCGAGCCGGTGTTGCCGGTGGCACCCTTCGGGATGCCCGTCAGGATCGGCTTGGGCGGATCGCCCTCGGCGATGCGGACCACGCGGTTGTCGGTGGGGGTGCTGATGTAGGCGTACATCAACCGGTCCTGCGCGTAGGTGGGGGACAGCACGATGTCCATCAGGCCGCCGTCACCGCTCCCGTCGACGGGGATCGACATCTTCTGGATCGGCTCGGCCTTGACCGACACCTGCTTGACGGTGCCGGTCAGACGCTCGGCGACCAGTGCCGACTGGCTGTCGGGAAGCATGATCAGCCCACTGGTGCTCCCCAGGCAGCCCTGCATGACGCCCGGTGCCGGGCATTCCTTGGGGAACGGCTTGGCGGGCAGCGGAGGCGGAGGAGGCGGTGTCGACGTCGGTCCCGGCGCGAGCTCGGGCTCGGTGGTGAAAGGCTGCGACTGCGTCGAGTCGAACCGCGCGCAGCCGGCACCGGCCAGCAGCGCCGCACACAGCAGCACGACGAAAGCCCCTGACGACCGACGCACGCTCATGCAGGCCAGGTTACGGATCGTCCGGGAGTGCCCGCCACGCGGTCGCACGCCCTGCCCTCGACGCGGCCCGCCGCGGTCACCGGCCCGGACCTGCGCCGCCGGGGAAAAACACGTGATCAACGCGCCGCGCCAATTCCCGGCACCCGCACGACTTGGACTTACCCTGGCTGTCGTGACGAGTCCCCAAGACCCACGCCCCTGGCAGCGGCCCGACGATTCGGCTGGCCGGCCCGCGTCGGCGAGCCTGGTGGACCCCGAAGACGATCTTCCCTCCGCGCACTACGGCGGCGACTTCGAAACCACGGCCATCCCGCGCTACGACTCGGCCAAGCCGTCGGAGCCACAGCCCTTCGCCCTGCTGAACGACCCCGAACCGCTGCCATACGTGCAGCCCAGCACCGGATTGGCCGCGGGCGCCTACGGGTCGTCCGCCACCCCCACTGAAGTCGTCGTCGATCCCGAACGCAACGGTGACGACCGCAGGGGCACCCAGGATCTCGGGCTGTTGCTTCTTCGGGTCGCGGTCGGCGTCCTGCTCATCGGTCACGGCCTGCAAAAGGTGTTCGGCTTGTGGGGTGGCCCCGGCCTCGACGGCTTCCGCGACCAACTCACCGACGTCGGCTTCCGCAACGCCGACATCCTGACCTACGTGGCTGCCGGCGGACAGATCGCGGCGGGAGTTCTGCTCGTCATCGGGCTGTTCACCCCGATCGCGGCAGCCGGTGCGCTGGGCTATCTGGTGACTGCGACGCTGGCCGAAGCGATGACCGCGCACAACGACGCCCGACTGGGGTCGTTCCTCACTGACGGGCACGAATACCAGCTGATCCTGCTGTTCGCCGTCGCCGCAATCATTTTGGTCGGCCCCGGCCGATACGGCCTGGACGCCGGACGTGGCTGGGCCCGCAGGCCCTTCGTGGGTTCGATCGCGGCGCTGATCCTCGGCATCGGCGCGGGCGTGGCGATCTGGGTTCTGCTCAACGGAGGAAATCCGCTGGGCTGAGCGCCTATTCGGACCCTGACTCGTACGGGTTGGGCACGCGTCCGCCGCTGGCCTCCGTCAACACCGGCAAGGTCGAGAACGTCACCGCGGGCAGCGGGAACTCGGAGCCGTCGCGGCGTCGTGCCACGGCCCATGCCCTGCGCCCGAACCGCAGCCCGTCGATGTCGTCCCAGGGGACGGTCTGGCGACCCAGCAGGGTCCGTGCCGTGACGGTGTCGCGGCCCGCGACGGTGCGGTAGCGCGCGATCACGATCGACAGGACCACCGGAATCAGCAGCAGGACCACGAACCACGGCGGCCCGGCGAACACCAGCGCCGCGAGCCCGAGGGTGAGGAATCCGACGGCAATATGAGCCATCGGCGAGATCCTGATGACGACGGGGGCCGACTCTGGCGCCGACGGGGTACGCATCCCGCCATCATTCCATCGAGGCCGGTGTCCTCGACCCCTCGCGCGAGCGCTCGTCGGGATTTGACGTTTGACAAGCTCGGGGTCTACCGTCGTCTGCTATGCAGACCATGCTCGTAGTAATTGGGTTGCGCGTTGATGCCGCGCTAGCCCCAGTTCGGGCATAGCACGCAGCATCGACGCGCAACCCTCGTACAGCCGCTGGGCTGACGGGGGTTTTTTGTTGCCCCAGCACCGATTTGAGAAGATCGCACCGAGCGAGAAAGACCAGAGGACACCGTGAGCGCACCCACTACGCGACCGCCCGAGCAGTCGGCCACCCCGACGAACGGGACAGCGGCTGCCGCGAAGAACAACTCCGCGACTGCCCAGGCGCAAGCCGCACGTCAGGCGAATGTCGTTGCCCCGCACCAACTCACGGGAGCGCAAGCGGTCATCCGCTCGCTCGAAGAGCTCGGTGTCGACGTCATCTTCGGTATCCCCGGCGGCGCCGTGCTGCCGGTGTATGACCCGCTTTTCGACTCGCAGAAGCTGCGCCACGTCCTGGTCCGTCACGAGCAGGGTGGTGGCCACGCCGCCAGCGGCTACGCGCACGCGACCGGCCGCGTCGGCGTGTGCATGGCGACCTCGGGTCCCGGTGCGACCAACCTGGTGACCCCGCTGGCCGACGCCTACATGGACTCGATCCCGATGGTGGCGATCACCGGACAGGTCGGGCGTGCGCTCATCGGCACCGATGCCTTCCAAGAGGCCGACATCTCGGGCATCACGATGCCCGTCACCAAGCACAACTTCCTCGTCCGCAACGGCGACGACATCGCCCGCGTCATCGCCGAGGCGTTCCACATCGCCGAGAGCGGCCGCCCCGGCCCGGTCCTCGTCGACATCCCCAAGGACGTGCTGCAGGGAGAGTGCACGTTCGCGTGGCCGCCGCAGTTCGAACTGCCCGGCTACAAGCCGAACACCAAGCCTCACAACCGTCAGATCCGCGAAGCCGCCAAACTGATCGGCGAGGCCCGCAAGCCGGTGCTCTACGTCGGCGGCGGCGTCATCCGCGGTGAGGCCAGCCAGCAGCTGCTCGATCTGGCCGAGCTGACCGGAATCCCGGTCGTCACGACCCTGATGGCCCGCGGTGCGTTCCCCGACAGCCACCCGCAGAACATGGGTATGCCGGGCATGCACGGCACCGTCGCCGCGGTGGCCGCACTGCAGCGCAGCGACCTGCTGATCGCGCTGGGCACCCGCTTCGACGACCGGGTGACCGGCAAGCTCGATTCGTTCGCGCCCGACGCCAAGGTCATCCACGCCGACATCGACCCCGCCGAGATCGGCAAGAACCGGCACGCCGACGTGCCGATCGTGGGCGACGTCAAGAACGTCATCACCGATCTGATCGAGGCCATCCGCCGCGAGGGTGCGGCCGCCACGGTCAAACTCGACAGCTGGTGGGAGTACCTGCGGGGCGTCCAGTCGACCTACCCGCTGAGCTACGGCCCGCAGAGCGACGGCAGCCTCTCGCCGGAGTTCGTCATCGAGAGTCTCGGCAAGATGGCAGGCCCCGACGCCGTCTACGTTGCCGGCGTTGGCCAGCACCAGATGTGGGCCGCGCAGTTCATCTCCTATGAGAACCCGAAGACGTGGATCAACTCGGGTGGCCTGGGCACGATGGGCTTCGCGGTGCCCGCCGCCATGGGCGCCAAGATGGGCCGCCCCGAGGCCGAGGTGTGGGCCATCGACGGCGACGGCTGCTTCCAGATGACCAACCAGGAGCTCGCGACGTGTGCGATCGAGGGGGTGCCGATCAAGGTCGCCCTGATCAACAACGGCAACCTGGGCATGGTGCGCCAGTGGCAGACGCTGTTCTACGACCAGCGGTACAGCCAGACCGATCTGGCCACCCACACCCGTCGCATCCCGGACTTCGTCAAGCTCGCCGAAGCGTTGGGCTGCGTCGGAATACGTTGCGAGCGTGAAGAAGACGTGGCCGACGCGATCGCGCAAGCACGCGCGATCAACGACCGTCCCGTCGTCGTGGAGTTCGTGGTGGGCGCCGACGCACAGGTCTGGCCGATGGTCGCCGCGGGCACCAGCAATGATGAGATCCAGGCGGCGCGCGGTATCCGCCCGCTGTTCGACAACGAAGAGGGACACGCCTAATGACCACCACGCACACGCTGTCGGTGCTCGTCGAGGACAAGCCCGGCGTCCTGGCCCGGGTGGCGTCCCTGTTCTCCCGCCGCGGCTACAACATCCAGTCACTGGCCGTCGGTGCCACCGAGCACAAGGACCTCTCGCGGATGACCATCGTGGTCGACGTCGAGGAGTCCCCCCTGGAGCAGATCACCAAGCAGCTCAACAAGCTGATCAACGTGATCAAGATCGTCGAGCAGGACGAGGAGAACTCGGTCTCCCGGGAGCTCGCCCTGATCAAGGTCCGCACCGATGCCAGCACTCGTGGTCAGGTCATCGAGGCGGTCAATCTGTTCCGCGCCAAGGTCGTCGACGTGTCTACGGAGTCACTGACTGTCGAGGCCACCGGCACAGCTGAGAAGATCGAGGCGCTGCTGCGTGTTCTCGAGCCTTATGGGGTCCGCGAGATCGTCCAGTCCGGTGTGGTGTCGCTGTCCCGCGGCCCTCGCGGTATCAGCACCAAATAACAACGAAAAATAAAGAGCAGAAGGAAGTTTCACGAAGATGGCAGTTGAGATGTTCTATGACGACGACGCGGACCTGTCGATCATCCAGGGTCGCAAGGTCGGCGTCATCGGCTACGGCAGCCAGGGTCACGCGCATTCGCTGAGCCTGCGCGACTCCGGTGTCCAGGTGAAGGTCGGCCTCAAAGAGGGGTCGAAGTCCCGCGACAAGGTCACCGAGCAGGGTCTCGAGGTCGATACGCCCGCCGAGGTCGCCAAGTGGGCCGACGTGATCATGGTGCTGGCGCCCGACACCGCCCAGGCCGACATCTTCACCAACGACATCGAGCCGAACCTCTCCGACGGCGACGCGCTGTTCTTCGGACACGGCCTCAACATCCACTTCGGCCTGGTCAAGCCGCCCGCCAATGTCACCGTCGGCATGGTCGCGCCGAAGGGCCCGGGCCACCTGGTACGCCGCCAGTTCGTCGACGGCAAGGGTGTGCCGTGCCTGGTCGCCGTCGAGCAGGACCCCAAGGGTGAGGGCCTGGCGCTGGTGCTGTCCTACGCCAAGGGCATCGGTGGCGCGCGCGCCGGCGTCATCAAGACGACGTTCAAGGACGAGACCGAGACCGACCTGTTCGGTGAGCAGGCCGTGCTGTGCGGTGGTACCGAGGAACTGGTCAAGGCCGGCTTCGACACCATGGTCGAGGCGGGCTACGCGCCTGAGCTCGCCTACTTCGAGGTGCTGCACGAGCTCAAGCTGATCGTCGACCTGATGTACGAGGGTGGCATCGCCCGGATGAACTACTCGGTGTCCGACACCGCCGAGTTCGGCGGGTATTTGTCAGGTCCCCGAGTTATTGATGCCGGTACCAAGCAGCGGATGAAGCAGATCCTGACCGAGATCCAGGACGGCACCTTCGTCAAGCGCCTCGTCGCCAACGTCGAAGGCGGTAACAAGGAGCTCGAGGGCCTGCGCAAGGAGAACGCCGAGCACCCGATCGAGGTCACCGGCAAGAAGCTGCGCGACCTGATGAGCTGGGTCGACCGCCCCATCACCGAAACGGCTTAGTTGGTGATTTCGGCGTGCGCAGTAGCGCTGGGCGCGACTGCGCACGTCGAAATCGCTGCGGTCGGTACCCTCGGATTTCATGACGGGCACTGATACGCCGGCCGCCGCGCTGCTGGCCCGCGCGGGCGGCATCCGCGGACTGGTGTACTCGGCGTTGCCGGTCGTCGTGTTCGCGGCGGTCAACGCACTCGCAGGTCTGATGCCCGCGCTGATCGCGGCGGTGGCCGTCGGCGCCGTCGTCCTGACCTGGCAATTGGTGCGCCGGGAATCGACCCGGCCCGCCCTGTTCGGCTTCGCCGGCATCGCCGTCGGCGCGGGCTTCGCGCTCGTCACCGGACAGGCGAAAGACTTCTATCTGCCCGGCATCTGGATGTACCTCGCGATGGCCGTGCTGTTCACCGTCTCGGTGGTGGTCGGACGCCCGCTCATCGGCGTCGTCTGGGCGTGGATGACCGGCCGGGACGACACGTGGCGGCGCACTCGCCGCGTGCGGATGGCGTTCGATCTCGTCACGTTGATGATGGCCGTGGTGTCGGCGACGCGCTTTGCCGTGCAGTTCTATCTGTACGACACCGACCAGGAAGGCCTGCTCGCCGTCGCGCGCATCGCGATGGGCTGGCCGATCTTCCTGGTGACGTCGACCCTGATCTACTTCGCGATCCGCACCGCCATGCGGACGCTGCCCCGCACCGGTTAGTCGAGGCGGTCGGCGACGCTGACGACGCGCCGCGCCAGATGGTCGAGCGCCGCCAGCGTGGCGTCGTCGAGTTCGTTCTTGTTCTCGGGGCCGGTGACATGTCCTACGCCGTAGGGGTTTCCGTCGGCGAACTTGACCCCGTCGGTGTAACCCGGGGGAACGATGATGCCGCCGAAGTGCATCAGCGTGATGTAGAGCGTCATCAGCGTCGTCTCCTGGCCACCGTGCGCGGTCTGTGACGACGTGAAGCCCGCATAGACCTTGTCGGCGAGCAGCCCTTTGGCCCACAGCCCGCCGAGCGAGTCGATGAATGCCCGGAACTGCGATGCGGTGTTGCCGAACCGGGTCGGCGATCCGAAGATCACCGCGTCGGCCCACACGATGTCGTCACCGGTGGCGGCCGGAAGGTCTTTGGTGGCTTCGTAATTCGCCGTCCACGCCGGATTGCCGGCGAAGGATTCGGGATCGCGGGTCTCGGCGACGTGACGCAATCGGACTTCGGCGCCCGCAGCTTCCGCCGTCGCCGCGAGGCGGGTGGCCATCGTCGTTCCGTGGCCTGTCGCCGAGTAATAGATGACTGCGAGCTTCGTCATATCGGAAGCCTACTCACGGGGAGAGCGTCGGCAGTTCCTTGATGCCGAACTCGCGCTTGAGCACCGTGCGGGCCGCGTAGAAGCCGGCCATCCCGTGTACGCCGCCGCCGGGCGGAGCGGCCGACGAGCACAGGTATGCGTGCGGGATCGGCGTCGCCCACGGATTCCACCGCGGCGACGGGCCGGTCAACGCGCTGATCATGTTGTTGCCGCCGACGCCGATGTCGCCACCGACGAGGTTGGCGTTGTGGTCGGCGAGCCGGGCGGCCGGCACGCTGCGTACGCCGACCACCACGTCGCGGAACCCCGGCGCGAACCGTTCGATGATGGTGGTGACGGCCTCGGCCATGTCGACCGTCGAACCCGCGGGCACGTGGGCGTACGTCCAGAACGGGCGGCGTCCCTGCGCGTCGATGCGAGTCGGGTCCGCGAGGTGGGGGAGTGCGGCCAGGACCATCGGCCAGTCGGCGTGACGGCCTTGGGCGATCTCCTTCTCGGCCAGCGCCATCGTGGGGCGGTCGCCACCGAGGTGCAGCGTCGGGGCTTGCGCCAAACGTGAATCCAGCCAAGGTATTTCGTCGGAGAGCACGAAGTCGACCTTCGCCACGCCCGGCCCGTAACGGTAGCGGCGCAACGTCTTCGCGTAGCCGGCGGGCATGCGGTCGCCGTAGACCCGCAACAGTGCCGTGGGCGCGGTGTCATACAGAACGACTCCCGACGGCGGTGCCGTCACTTCCTCGCCGAGCACCAACTCGCCGCCGTGGGCCCGCAGATCGGCCAGCAGGGCGTCGGGGATCGCCTGCGAGCCGCCGACCGGGATGGGCCAGCCCACCGCGTGCGCGAGCGTGGCCAGCATCATGCCGGCCCCCGACGCCACCAGCGACGGCATCTGCGAAATCGTGTGGGCGGCAACGCCGGTGAACAACGCGCGGGCATCGTCGCCGGCCAAGGTGTTCCAGGCGGGACTTCCCTGCGCGAGCAGTCGCGGGGCGACCCGCAAGGCCGCCGGGATGCTCGGCGGAATCGAGCGCTTGTCGCCGAGGAGCAGCCCGACCACGCCGTCGCAGTCGGCGGCCAGCGGCCCGAGCAGCTTGCGCCACGAGTCGCCGTCCTCCAGTTCGGCGCACGTGCGCTCGATGTCGCGGTAGCCGATGGCGGCGGGGCGGCCCGGCAGCGGATTGCCGTACGAGATCTCCGGCACGGCTAGCTCCACTCCGCGGGCGCGCAGATCGAACGCCGCGAAGAACGGCGACGCCAGCGCCAGCGGGTGCACCGCCGAGCAGATGTCGTGCGAGACGCCGGTGAACTCGGGGTCGGGTAGCGTGCGCGCCCCTCCACCGAACGTGGGCTGAGCCTCGATGACCCGCACCGAAACCCCTGCTCGTGCGCAGATCACAGCTGCGGCCAGCCCGTTGGGGCCGCTTCCGACGACGGTCAATTCCACGGGGCCATTACAGCCCATTAGGCTGAGGCCTCGTGAGTCTTCCTGTTGTACTGATCGCCGACAAGCTGGCCCAATCGACTGTGGAGGCCCTGGGGGGCCAGGTGGAAGTCCGCTGGGTCGACGGGCCGGACCGAGAGAAGCTGCTGGCCGCCGTGGCCGACGCCGACGCACTCCTCGTGCGTTCGGCGACCACCGTCGATGCCGAGGTGCTCGCCGCAGCTCCCAAACTCAAGATCGTCGCCCGCGCCGGCGTCGGGTTGGACAACGTCGACGTCGACGCAGCGACCGCGCGCGGTGTGCTGGTCGTCAACGCTCCCACCTCGAACATCCACAGCGCGGCCGAGCACGCATTGGCGTTGCTGCTGTCCACCGCGCGCCAGATCCCCGCTGCCGACGCCACGCTGCGTGAGCACACGTGGAAGCGTTCGTCGTTCTCGGGAACCGAGATCTTCGGCAAGACGGTCGGCGTGGTGGGTCTGGGCCGCATCGGTCAGCTGGTCGCCCAGCGTCTGGCCGCCTTCGGCGCCCACATCACCGCGTACGACCCCTATGTGTCGCAGGCGCGCGCCGCGCAGTTGGGCATCGAGCTGTTGACGCTGGACGAACTTCTCGGCCGCGCCGACTTCATCTCGGTGCACCTGCCCAAGACCAAGGAGACCGCAGGCCTGATCGGCAAGGAGGCGCTGGCCAAGATCAAGCCGGGCGCCATCATCGTCAACGCCGCCCGCGGCGGTCTGATCGATGAGCAGGCGCTCGCCGACGCGATCATCAGCGGCCACGTGCGCGGCGCGGGTCTGGACGTGTTCTCCACCGAACCGTGTACGGACAGCCCGCTGTTCGAGCTGCCGCAGGTCGTCGTGACGCCGCACCTCGGCGCATCCACCTCGGAGGCCCAGGATCGAGCGGGTACCGACGTCGCGGCGAGTGTGAAACTGGCGCTGGCGGGGGAGTTCGTCCCCGACGCCGTCAACGTCGGCGGCGGCGTCGTCGGCGAGGAGGTCGCGCCGTGGCTGGATCTGGTCCGCAAACTCGGTCTGCTCGTCGGTGCCCTGTCCGCGGAGCTGCCCACCAATCTCTGCGTGCAGGTCCGCGGCGAGCTGGCCTCCGAGGAGGTCGAGGTGCTGCGGCTCTCGGCGCTGCGCGGATTGTTCTCCGCCGTCATCGAAGATCAGGTGACCTTCGTCAACGCCCCGGCGCTGGCCGCCGAGCGCGGCGTGGAGGCCTCGATCGATAGCGAGGCGGAAAGCCCCAACCACCGCAGCGTCGTCGACGTGCGGGCGGTGGCTGCCGACGGGACCACCGTCAACGTCGCGGGTGCGCTGTCCGGGCCGCAGCAGGTGGAGAAGATCGTCCAGATCAACGGCCGCAACCTGGATCTGCGCGCCGAGGGTGTCAACCTGATCATCAACTACGACGACCAGCCGGGTGCACTCGGAAAGATCGGCACACTCCTCGGCGGTGCCGCCGTCAACATCCTCGCGGCTCAGCTCAGCCAGGACGCCGACGGTGAGGGCGCGACGATCATGCTGCGCCTGGACCGCGAGGTGCCCCAGGACGTGCTCACCGCCATCGGCAGCGATGTCGCCGCCTCGACACTGGAAGTGGTTGATCTGTCGTGAAACTCGCAGTCATCGCCGGCGACGGCATCGGACCTGAGGTCATCGGTGAAGCACTCAAGGTGCTCGACGCCGTGGTGCCGGGCGTGGCGAAGAACGAATACGACCTCGGTGCGCGCCAGTACCACAAGAGCGGTGAGGTGCTTCCGGATTCGGTGCTCGAGGAGCTGAAAGGTTATGACGCGATCCTGCTCGGCGCCATCGGCGATCCGTCGGTGCCCAGCGGGCTGTTGGAGCGTGGTCTGTTGCTGCGCATCCGATTCGAACTCGACCACCACATCAACCTGCGACCCGGACGTCTGTACGCCGGCGTGCAGAGTCCGCTCGCGGGTAATCCGGAGATCGATTTCGTCGTCGTCCGCGAAGGCACCGAGGGTCCGTACACGGGCAACGGCGGGGCGATCCGAGTCGGCACGCCGCACGAGATCGCGACCGAGGTCAGCGTCAACACCGCCTACGGGGTGCGCCGGGTCGTGCAGGACGCGTTCGGGCGGGCACAGCAGCGCCGCAAGCATCTGACGTTGGTGCACAAGAACAATGTGCTCACCAACGCCGGATCGTTGTGGTGGCGCACCGTTCAGGCCGTGGGGGCCGAGTATCCGGACGTCGAGATTGCCTACCAGCATGTCGATGCCGCAACCATCCACATGGTCACCGACCCCGGGCGGTTCGACGTCATCGTCACCGACAACCTGTTCGGCGACATCATCACCGATCTGGCTGCCGCGGTGTGCGGCGGCATCGGATTGGCGGCCAGCGGCAATATCGATGCGACGCTGACGAATCCGTCGATGTTCGAGCCGGTGCACGGCAGCGCGCCCGACATCGCCGGGCAGGGCATCGCGGACCCGACCGCCGCGGTCATGTCCGTGTCGCTGCTGTTGGCCCACATGGCCCAGTTCGATGCCGCGGCACGGGTCGACAAGGCTGTCGCGGAACACCTGGCAACCCGCGGCGACGAGAAACTGTCGACCTCGCAGGTCGGCGAGCGGATCCTCGGAAAGCTCTAGCCATCACGGGGTTCGCGTCACTGACGCGACAGTGCTGGCTGTTCGCGATCGGCTCGACGCTGTTCGCGGCGGCCACCGCGCCGGGGTTCCCCGCGTGGGCCGGCGGTGGTACGGCGAACCTGCTGTGCTTTGCCGGCTCGTGGTTCTTCACCACCGCGGCGTGGATGCAGCTGGTGCTGTCCGACCGGTCGAAGAAGTTCGAATGGTGGTCAGCCGCAGTGCAATTCGCCGGGACCGTGCTGTTCAACATCAGTACGGGTGCCGCGGTCTGGGCGCACGCCGTGATCGCCGAGCGGCGCTACGTCTGGGTCCCCGACGCGACCGGATCGCTGTTCTTTCTCCTCAGCGGTGCGCTGGCGATGATGGCGATCACGGCCGTGACCGGACTTCTTGAGCTGCGGTCGCGTGACTGGGCCGCCGGTGCGATCAACCTGATCGGCTGTGTCGCGTTCGGTGTTTCGGCTCTCGCTGCCTTTGTCCGCAAGGACGGAGTGACCGCAGACGAGGTGCTGGCCAACCTCGGCACGTTCATCGGAGCGTTGTGCTTCCTGATCGCCGCGCTGATCGAACTGCCCCGCAAGCCCCACTCAGCGTGAGTGCACCGACTCCTCGGTGTAGAGGTGCGCGACGAATCTGGAAGCGGGGCCTAGCGATCCGGGTTGACCTTCAGAGGTACCGCCGGAATCGCCAGGAGCGGAAACAGTGCACAGACCGCGAAGGCCACCGGGTAGCCCGCGAAGGCGATCAGTCCGCCGAACAGTGGGGGAGCGACTCCCTGCGCGAAGAGCTGGCTCGTGTTCTGTGCTCCCAACGCGCGCCCGCTCCAGAACGGACCGGCGTATTCGGCGATGAACGTGAAGGCCAACCCGTTGTCGGACACGGTGATCACCGACGCCGCGATCAAGACAGCCATGCTGACCGGGGTGTTGAGCCAGTCGGTGACCGCGAGCAACGCCATCGCTGCCGCGGCTGCCATCGCAATCATCCGGATGGGGCGCAGCCGCGAGGATGCGACGTGCCCTGAGCGTTTCACGAACATGTCCGACCAGCGGCCCGCGGCGATTCGCCCTGCGGCACCGAGGATCTGGGCGAACATGACGAGGATGCCTGCCGATTGGGCCGACCACCCGTGCTCGATCATCATCCACACCAGCGCGAACGTCCATACGAA
This sequence comes from Mycobacterium sp. 236(2023), assembly GCF_029623955.1. Lineage (GTDB taxonomy): Bacteria > Actinomycetota > Actinomycetes > Mycobacteriales > Mycobacteriaceae > Mycobacterium. The sequence continues at coordinate 1,376,093 of NZ_JARSBP010000002.1, forward strand.
CACCTGCGGGACGACGAGTAGGACCGACGTGAGATGGATCCGCCACAACATCGCCGACCCGCGATACGGGTTGGCCAGATCCGCGGCCGTGGCCTGGGCTCGCGGTGGCCGGGGTGGGTCGATCACCGCGACCGCGCACAGCACCGCCGAGGCCGCGCACACGGCTGCGGGGAAGAGCAGCGCCGCTGACACGCCGCCGAACTCGGCGATACGCGGGATGACCAGCGCGCCGAGGCCGACGCCCAGCGGCTGCGCGGTCTGCCGGATTCCCATCACCAATCCGCGCTTCTCGGCATCGAACCAACCGACCACCAGCCGGCCGCTGGCCGTGTTGCTGCTTGCGGCGGCCATCCCGCCGAGAAACAGGAAGACGCCTGTCGTCACGAGGGATTCCGACTCCGCGGCCGCGAATGCCGCGACGGCGGTCAGCGCGGAGCCCAATGCCAGCACGACGCGTTCTCCGACCCGGTCGACGACATAGCCCCACGCGATGAGGGTCACCACCATGCCCAGGCTGGGCAGCGACGACATCAAGCCGGCGGAGGCGAGGTCGAGTCCCCGCTCGTTGTGCAGGGTCGGGATCAGGAACGCGACACCGTTGATGAACACGTTGGCGCACAGTGTCGCCAGCAGCCCGATGACCAGCATCGACCAGCGTCGTACCGCGCTGATCTCTCGGGTGACCATGGCGCCATGGTTCCACAGCCGTCCCAAAATGCTGAACATGGATTCCATATAGTGAGATGGGACCAAGGTCGCCGCTGCGGCCTCCGGGGCGCGGCGGGCGGGCACTAGGCTGACGTCATGCGTTTAGGCCGAATCGCCAGTCCCGATGGAGTTGCCTTCGTCGCCGTCGAGGGTCCGCCCGACAATCCGGCCGAGGCCATCGTGCGGGAGATCGCCGAACATCCGTTCGGCACCCCGACGTTCACCGGCCGTCAATGGCCGCTGGCCGACGTGCGACTGCTCGCGCCGATCCTGGCGAGCAAGGTCGTCTGCATGGGCAAGAACTACGCCGCGCACATCGAGGAGATGGGCGGGGGCACCTTCGAGGATCCGATCATCTTCCTCAAGCCCAACACGGCGATCATCGGGCCCAACACGACGATTCAACTTCCCGCCGACGCCAACCCCGTCCACTTCGAGGGCGAGCTGGCGGCCGTGATCGGCAGGCCCTGCAAGGACGTTCCCGCGTCCCGGGCGGCCGAGAACATCCTCGGCTACACGATCGCCAACGACGTGTCCGCGCGAGATCAGCAGAAGAAGGACGGTCAGTGGATCCGGGCCAAGGGGCATGACACGTTCTGCCCTGTCGGCCCGTGGATCGTCACCGATGTCGACCCGTCGGATCTCGAAATCCGCACGGAGGTCAACGGCGAGATCAAACAGCGCAGCCGTACCTCGCTGATGATTCACGACATCGGCGCGATCATCGAATGGATCTCGGCCGTGATGACGCTGCTGCCGGGTGACCTGATCCTGACCGGAACGCCGGAGGGCGTCGGCCCGCTCGAACATGGCGACTCGGTGAGCATCAGCGTCGAAGGAATCGGCACGCTGACCAATCCCGTTGTGCGAAAAGGACAGTCGTGACCGATACACCCGTGCGCGTCCGATTCTGTCCCTCGCCGACCGGAACGCCGCACGTCGGGCTGATCAGGACGGCGTTGTTCAACTGGGCCTACGCGCGGCACACCGGAGGCGCGTTCGTGTTCCGCATCGAAGACACCGATGCCCAGCGCGACAGCGAGGAAAGCTATCTCGCGCTTCTCGACGCGCTGCGCTGGCTGGGCATGGACTGGGACGAGGGGCCCGAGGTCGGCGGTCCGTACGAGCCGTATCGCCAGTCGCTGCGCCGGGACATCCACCTCGACGTGATCGAACGGCTGCTGGCGGCAGGCGAGGCCTACGAGGCGTTCTCGACCGCCGAGGAAGTCGAGGCCCGCCATGTGGCCGCGGGCCGGAATCCGAAGCTGGGCTACGACAATTACGACCGCGACCTGACCGACGAGCAGCGTGCAGCCTTCCGTGCCGAGGGGCGCCAACCCGTCGTTCGGCTGCGCATGCCCGACACGGATCTCACGTGGGTGGATCTGGTGCGTGGAGAGACGACGTTCCCCGCCGGCTCGGTGCCGGACTTCGCGCTGACGCGTGGCAGCGGAGACCCGTTGTACACGTTGGTCAATCCCGTCGACGACGCGTTGATGAAGATCACCCACGTGCTGCGGGGTGAGGATCTGCTGCCGTCGACGCCGCGCCAGCTGGCGCTCTATGCGGCGCTCATCCGCATCGGTGTGACGGATATGACACCGCAGTTCGCGCACCTGCCGCCGGTGCTGGGTGACGGCAACAAGAAGCTGTCCAAGCGCGATCCGCAGTCCAATCTGTTCCTGCACCGCGATCGCGGGTTCATCCCCGAAGGCCTGCTGAACTACCTTGCGCTGCTGGGCTGGTCGATCGCCGACGACCACGACATCTTCAGCCTCGACGAGATGGTCGCGGCATTCGACGTCGCCGACGTCAACTCCAATCCCGCGCGGTTCGACCAGAAGAAGGCCGATGCGCTGAACGCCGAGCACATCCGCATGCTCGACGAGGCGGAGTTCGCGCGCCGGCTCGCCGACTTCTTCGCCGCGCACGGCCACAGCACGGGCCTCGACGACGCGCAGTTCGTCGAGGCGGCGGCGCTCGTCCAGACACGCATCGTCGTTCTGGGTGACGCCTGGGATCTGCTCAAGTTCCTCAACGACTCCACGTTCGGCCTCGACGAGAAATCGGCGGCCAAGGAACTGAAGGGCGACGCCGTGCCGGTTCTCGACGCCGCCGTGGCCGCGCTCGAGGGCGTGGGGGAGTGGGGCACCCCGGCGATCGAGGCGGCGCTGAAAGCGGCACTCATCGACGGCCTTGAGCTGAAGCCCAGGAAGGCGTTCGGTCCGGTCCGCGTCGCGGCGACCGGATCGTCGGTGAGCCCCCCGCTGTTCGAGTCGCTCGAGTTGCTCGGCCGTGACCGCAGCCTGGACCGGCTGAAGGCGGGCCGCGACCACGCGGCAGCGGTCGCGACGACGGAGGGGTGAAAAACCGACCCGAAATCTTTGGTAGTCTGCTCGTCGGCCCGAGTTGAGTCGCCGAGCGGCACCACCGCAGAGCAATGGGCCGGAAAAGGGCTTGTGACCAGCGGTTACAAGTTGCAGTGGGGTATGGTGTAATTGGCAACACTAGGGATTCTGATTCCCTCATTCTAGGTTCGAGTCCTGGTACCCCAGCCAATGTGAGTGATTAGGTCAGCAATCTCGCCTGAGATATGCTGGCCAACCGGAAAGCAGTTCTAGCCCCCGTCGTCTAGCGGCCTAGGACGCCGCCCTCTCACGGCGGTAGCGTGGGTTCGAATCCCATCGGGGGTACAACATCGAAACGGGACCTCGGCGAGGTCCCGTTTCGCGTTTCACCGAGAGAGCGCTCAGATCGCAGGTCTGCGCCGTTCGGCGATCTGACCGCACTCTCGCGGGTCGGCCTGGGTTGCTCAGAGGCGACGCGTCAGCGCCTCGGCGGCGGCGACGAGATCGGCCGCCCAGCGCGCGCCGGGGCGTCTGCCCATCCTGTCGATGGGTCCCGACACCGACACCGCGGCGATCACCGCACCCCTGCCGTCGCGGACAGGGGCGGAGACGCTGGCCACACCCGGCTCGCGTTCCGCGGCACTCTGTGCCCAGCCGCGCTTGCGCACCTCGGCCAGCGTGCGGTCGGTGAACTTGGCTCCGGCCAGGACCGTCTGTTGGGTGGTTGCGTCTGCGTACGCGAGCAGCACCTTGGCTCCCGACCCTGCAGTCATCGGCAGTCGTGTCCCGATGGGCACCGTATCGCGAAGCCCGGCAGGGGGTTCCAGCGCGGCCACGCAGATTCTCGTCGAGCCTTCCCTGCGGTACAGCTGCACGCTCTCGCCGGTCAGTTCGCGTAGACGTGGCAGTACGACCGCCCCTGCGGAGAGCAGCGGATCCCTGACATGCCCTGCCAGTTCGGTTAGCGCCGGGCCGAGCCGCCACTGTCCGTCGGCGTCTCTGGTCAGGAACCGGTGCACTTCCAGCCCGACGGCCAGGCGATGCGCGGTGGCTCGCGGCAGGCCGGTCCGATCGCGGAGATCGGCAAGCCCGCAGGGAGACTCGGCCACCGCATGCAACACGGTGATCGCTTTGTCCAGAACGCCGATACCGCTATCCTGTCTCACAAGGAGATACTAGCTTCCCAGAATGTGAGATAGTCAAGATGGCCATCGCGAACCAGCCCCGCACTCTCGCCGAGAAGGTATGGGACGACCACGTGGTCGTTCCCGGCACCGGCGAGGGCAGCGCGCGTCAGCCCGACCTGATCTACATCGATCTCCACCTCGTGCACGAGGTCACCAGCCCGCAGGCTTTCGACGGGCTGCGACTGGCCGGACGTCCGGTGCGCAGGCCTGATCTGACGATCGCCACCGAGGACCACAACGTGCCCACGGTCGACATCGACAAGCCGATCGCGGACCCGGTCTCGCGGACGCAGGTGGAGACACTGCGCCGCAACTGTGAGGAATTCGGCATCAGGCTCCATCCGATGGGCGACGCCGAGCAGGGGATCGTGCACATCATCGGACCGCAGCTCGGACTGACCCAGCCGGGTATGACCGTGGTCTGCGGCGACAGCCACACCTCGACCCACGGTGCGTTCGGGTCGATCGCGATGGGCATCGGCACATCGGAAGTCGAGCACGTGATGGCCACTCAGACGCTGGCGCTCAAACCGTTCAAGACGATGGCCGTGACCGTGGACGGCGAACTGCCCGCAGGCGTGAGCGCCAAAGACATCATCCTCGCGGTCATCGCGAAGATCGGCACCGGAGGCGGTCAGGGCCACGTCATCGAATACCGGGGCAGCGCCATCGAATCGCTGTCGATGGAGGGCCGGATGACGGTCTGCAACATGAGCATCGAAGCGGGCGCCCGTGCGGGCATGGTCGCGCCCGACGAGACCACGTTCGAGTTTCTGCGCGGTCGCCCGCACGCTCCGCAAGGTGCTGACTGGGATGCCGCCGTCGAGGCGTGGAAGCAGTTGCGCACCGACGAGGGCGCGACATTCGACACCGAGGTCTACATCGACGCCTCGACGCTGAGCCCGTTCGTCACGTGGGGAACCAACCCCGGCCAGGGTGTTCCGCTGTCGGCCACGGTGCCCGACCCGGAGCAGATCTTCGAGGAGGCCGAGCGACTGGCTGCCGAAAAGGCGTTGACGTACATGGACCTTCAAGCCGGCACCCCGATGCGCGAGATCCCGGTCGACACGGTGTTCGTCGGCTCGTGCACCAACGGCCGGATCGAGGACCTGCGTGTCGTCGCCGACGTGCTGCGGGGCCGCAGGGTCGCCGACAACGTCCGGATGCTGGTCGTGCCCGGCTCGATGCAGGTGCGGGCGCAGGCCGAAACCGAAGGCCTCGGCGAGATCTTCACGGCCGCAGGAGCGGAATGGCGCCAGGCCGGATGCTCGATGTGTCTTGGAATGAATCCAGACCAGCTCTCTCCGGGGCAGCGCTGCGCATCGACATCGAACCGCAATTTCGAGGGCAGGCAAGGCAAAGGCGGCCGAACGCATTTGGTGTCGCCGGCTGTTGCCGCGGCGACCGCCGTGCGCGGCACCCTGTCGTCGCCTGCCGATCTCGTCGAGACAAGCCGCTGAAAAACACTGAAAGCCGACAGGAGACTTTGATGGATGCCTTCCGTACCCACACCGGAATCGGTGTGCCCCTGCGCCGCTCGAATGTCGACACCGATCAGATCATCCCGGCGGTCTATCTGAAGCGGGTGACACGAACGGGATTTGAGGACGGGCTGTTCGCCGCGTGGCGCAATGACCCCTCTTTCATCCTGAATTTGGCGCCCTTCGACAAGGGTTCGGTTCTGGTCGCAGGAGCCGATTTCGGCACCGGCTCGTCGCGCGAGCATGCGGTCTGGGCGCTGATGGACTTCGGATTCCGGGTAGTCATCTCACCTCGATTCGCCGATATCTTCCGCGGCAACGCCGGCAAGGCCGGTCTGCTGGCGGCCGAAGTCTCACAAGATGATGTGGAATTGTTGTGGAAGTTGATCGAGCAGCACCCGGGTACGGAAATCACTGTCAATCTTCAAGATCGGTCGATCACCGCCGGAACCATGATGGTGCCGTTCAACATTGACGATTACACCGCATGGCGGCTGCTCGAGGGACTTGACGATATAGGCCTTACGCTGCGGAAACTCGAGGAGATCGAGGAGTTCGAAGGGCGCAGGCCGGACTGGAAGCCGCGCACTCTGCCCGCGTGATCCGCGGTCGAAATAGCTGAAATCCCGCGTCTGTAACCCCCTTTTCGCGGGTCCTCGCAGGAGGGTAAGGGGGCCAAGCGGATTGAAGAAAATTCGCTGAGCGGGCCTGAAATTGCGCGTGGCTCTTGGAAATCAGCGGGCAAAAGGTTTACCGTGTGCACTAGTCGGCCCAAAGAGGGCCACTGGTTTTCGGAGGTTTTGCATGAATAAAGCAGAGCTCATCGACGTACTCACGGAGAAATTGGGCTCGGATCGTCGGCAGGCAACTGCGGCGGTGGAGAACGTTGTTGACACCATCGTCCGCGCGGTGCACAAGGGTGAGAGCGTCACCATCACCGGCTTCGGTGTTTTCGAGCAGCGTCGTCGCGCAGCCCGAGTGGCGCGCAACCCCCGCACGGGCGAGACGGTGAAGGTTAAGCCCACCTCCGTGCCCGCGTTCCGCCCCGGCGCTCAGTTCAAGGCCGTTGTGGCTGGCGCACAGAAGCTTCCGGCCGACGGCCCCGCGGTCAAGCGTGGCGTCGCCGCGGCGAGCACCGCCCGTAAGGTGGCCAAGAAGGCTCCGGCCAAGAAGGCCGCTCCGGCCAAGAAGGCTGCAGTGAAGAAGGCTGCTCCCGCCAAGAAGGCTCCGGCCAAGAAGGCCGCTCCGGCCAAGAAGGCCGCTCCGGCCAAGAAGGCCGCTCCGGCCAAGAAGGCTCCGGCCAAGAAGGCCGCTCCGGCCAAGAAGGCCGCAGTGAAGAAGGCCGCTCCCGCGAAGAAGGCCGCTCCGGCCAAGAAGGCAGCGACCAAGGCTCCGGCCAAGAAGGCTGCGCCCGCCAAGAAGGCGCCCGCCAAGAAGGCTCCGGCCAAGCGCGGACGCAAGTAGTCACGACCTGACGTTTACGCCGCGGATCCTGAGGATCCGCGGCGTATTCGTGTGTCGGCCTAACTTGAATTCAATTGTGGTGTCACTTCTTCGGGGGCAGCGGACTGCCGATGTGGTCGGCGGAGATCAGCCGGTCACCGTGGAGTGACATCACCCATGTGCTGCCCTTGCGGTTTCGGGACTTGTCCGGCCGCACCCCGTCGCGTTCACACCACCATGCGATGAGATCCGGGATCACCTTGCCCTGAGTGCAGATCACCGGCGTCTGCGAGGTCTCGGCGATCTCGAGGACGCGCTGGCGCCCGGCCTTGCGATCGTCGGCGTAGGCCTCTTCGGTCAGCGTGGGCTCGTTGCTGATCGACACACCCAGCTCCTCGGCGAGCGGGTCGAGCGTCTGATGACAGCGCACGCGGTCGGCCGCGAACAGATCATGGGCGCCGAAGGCGAGCAGTTGTCCGACCAGCGACTCGGCCTGCGCGCGACCGCGCTTGTCCAGCGGTCGCTTTCGATCGTCGCCGCGGTAGCGCTTCTTCACACCTGCGGTGGCGTGCCGGACGATCAGAACCGTCCTGGTGTCGGGTGGCTGCTTGAGGAATCGGCGAAGCACCTTGCGGTCGTGGGGGTAGACCAATTCGCTCATCGCCTGCTTCGGCGGCAGCCACTTCAGTTCGTCCACTTCGTCGTTGGGGGAGAACTCGCCGCCGACGGCGCGCGCCGACCAGTACCGCACCTTCTTGATGCCGTGGTCGACGGGGTAGGCCACCGTGGGCAGCCTCCGGCCCAGCTGTGACCGAAATCCGGTCTCTTCCTCGATTTCCCGGACCGCCGTGACGGGTTCGGTCTCACCGGCGTCGACCTTGCCCTTCGGCAGGGACCAGTCGTCGTAGCGCGGCCGGTGGATGATCGCGACCTCCGGTGCGCCGGTGCCGTCCTGCGGTCGCCAGAGGACGGCGCCTGCGGCCAGGACGGTGGACTTCTTCACCACAGCTGCATCCGGTCGATTCTCCTTCGGCACCTCAACTCCTGCGTGTCATAAGGTTCGGGAGGTCCGGGAGTTCCTTCGGCTCTCGTGCCTCAACCCGTGCACGCATCGTCGCGGTTACGGATGTCGGTGGCGTTCCATCAGCGCTATCTGGTGGTCACGCACGGTGTGCCCCGCCTGGGGCAGCGCCGTCCAGTGGCCGTCGGGGCTCAGCTCCCAGCATCGGGTGCTGGGGTCGGCCGCCGATTCGAAGATGTCGTTCAGTTGTGCGGTCAGTCGTGGATCCTTTACCTGCGCCATGACTTCCACGCGCCGGTCGAGATTACGATGCATCATGTCGGCGCTGCCTATCCAGTATTCGTCGATGGCGCGGAAATGAATGATCCGTGAATGTTCGAGGAAGCGCCCGAGGATCGACCGGACCACGATGTTCTCCGAGAAGGCGGGGTCCCCGGGCAGCAGTGCGCAAATGCCACGGACCACTACCTCGACGCGTACGCCGGCTTGCGACGCCCGGTACAGGGCATCGATCACCTGCTCGTCGACCAATGCGTTGGCTTTCAAGCGGATCCGGCCTTCGGCACCGTCGCGGGTCGCGGCGATCTCGCGCTCGATGCGTTCGATGATCCCGCGCCGCACCCCGTACGGCGCGACCAGCAGGTTGCGGTAGGACTCCTTGCGGGAGTACCCGGTCAGCGAGTTGAAGAGGTCGGTGAGGTCGGCACCGATGTCCGGGGCGGCGGTCAGCAGGCCCACATCCTCGTACAGCCGCGCGGTTTTCGGGTTGTAGTTGCCGGTGCCGATGTGGCAGTACCGCCGGATCGTCGACCCTTCACGACGCACCACAAGACAGGTCTTGCAGTGTGTCTTCAACCCGATGAGGCCGTAAACGACGTGCACGCCGGCTTGTTCGAGAGCACGCGCCCACTTGATGTTGGCCTGCTCGTCGAACCTCGCCTTGATCTCCACGAGTGCGACGACCTGCTTGCCTGCCTCGGCGGCGTCGATGAGCGCGTTCACGATCGGCGAATCACCCGACGTGCGGTACAGCGTCTGTTTGATCGCCAGCACATTGGGATCTGCGGCTGCCTGCTCGATGAAGCGCTGCACGGTCGTGGAGAACGAGTCGTAGGGATGGTGGACCAGCACGTCGCCGTCGCGGAGCGCCGAGAAGATGCTCTTCGGCGTCTCGCGTTCGCCGAACGCCGGCGGGGTGGCCGGCACGAACGGCGGATCCTTCAGTGCAGGACGATCCACGCCGTATACCTGCCACAGCGACGAGAGGTCCAGCAGCCCGGGCACTTCGACGACATCGCCGGGTGCCACGTCGAGCTCGCGCAGCAGCAGCTCGAGCATGCTCTCGGTCATGTCGTTAGAGACTTCCAGGCGCACCGGCGAGCCGAACCGCCTGCGGGCCAGCTCGCGTTCCAGCGCTTGCAGCAGGTCCTCGTCGCGGTCTTCCTCGACCTCGAAATCGGCGTTGCGGGTGATCCGGAAGGCGTGGTGCTCCACGATTTCCAGGCCCGGGAACAGCACCGGCAGGAACGCCGCGATCAGCTCCTCCATCGGAAGGAAGCGCACGGCCCCGGCAGAGTCGTCGCGGGCCGCAAGCTCGACGAAGCGGTCGACGTTGTCCGGCACCTTGATTCGCGCGAAGTGCTGACCGCCGTCGTCGGGGTGTTTGACGGTGATGGCGAGATTGAGGCTCAGACCGCTCACGAACGGGAACGGATGCGCCGGGTCGACGGCCAGAGGCGTCAGCACCGGGAAGACCTGTTCGTGGAAGTAGGTCGACAGTCTGCCGCGCTCGGCCTCGTCGAGCTCGGACCACGTGACGATGAAGATCCCCTCGTCGGCGAGCGCGGGCCGCACCGAATCGAGGAAGACGTTCGCATGCCTACTGGCGATCTGCTGTGTGCGCTCGCTGATCCGGCGCAGCTGTTCGCGCGGCGACAACCCGTCGGCCGAACGGACCGACAAGCCCATCTCGTCGCGCCGCTTGAGACCGGCGACGCGGACCATGTAGAACTCGTCGAGATTCGACGCGAAGATCGCCAGGAACTTCGCACGCTCCAACAGGGGAAGCGACGGGTCTGCCGCCAGCGCCAGCACGCGGGCGTTGAAGTCCAGCCAGCTCAGCTCACGGTTGAGGTAGCGCTTCTCGGGAAGCGGGTTCTCGACCGCCGGGGCGGTCGCCGCGGGCGGTGCCTCGGGGGCCGAATCCGCGGCGGGCGTGACCGCCGGCTCCGATGACTCCGTCTGATCCGGTCGGGTCTGGGCTTCGGTCATGCGTCCGATGATTCCCTATGTCCTGCTGCTCGTGCCACCGTGTCGGGCAACGCGTAGGCGAATTCATCCGGCACGGGCGATGGCCTGTGCGGTCGCCGGGCCGAGGCCGAGTTCGCGCGCGGCGGCGAGGTCGTCGGGGGTGTCGATGTCCGCCCGTAGACCCGGCCACTCTCCTGTCAATTCGACCGCCCCCGACTGCAGGTGCCGTCGCGCGGAGTCGGCGCCGAAGCGCGGATCCAGCGCCGCGTCGAACGAGAACAAGGCGGCGGTGCCGGTTCCGTGCCGGTCGGCGACGAAGCTGCGGGTGTGCGTTCGCGCCTGCACGATCGCCTCGTCAAGCTCGCGGCTCTTGAGGGCAGGCAGATCGCCTTGCAGCACAACGATGTTGGAGTTCTCCTGCCGGACCACGCCCTCTGCCGCAGTCAGCGCATTGTTGAGGGGGTCGCGGTGGCCTTCCGGCGTCGGATCGAGCAGTACCCGCGCGCCCAGCTGCTTGGCGGCGTCGGCTGCCACTTCGTCGGGAGTGACGATGAGCACCGACAGCACAGCGGGCACGGCCAGTGCCGCGGTGATCGTGTCGACCAGCATCGCGAGGACGACGTCTTCACGGGCGGCGGCCGAAAATTCCGGAGCCAGCCGCGTCTTGGCCGCGGTGAGCCGCTTGACCGCGATCACCAGCCCGATGTCGGTGTTCCTCATGCCGCTCACGAGCGTCATCCTGCCAGTCAATTATTCCCGGCTACGCTGAAGCCGTGGTCGAGGCGGCGGTGATGGGCGCAGGGGCGTGGGGGACGGCCCTGGCGAAGGTATTGGCAGACGCCGGCAACAGCGTCACTCTGTGGGCTCGTCGACCTGAACTGGCGGACGAGATCAACCGCACCCATCGGAACACCAACTACCTCGATGCCGCACTGCCCGAATCGATCCGCGCCACCAGCGACCATGCCGAGGCGCTCACCGGCGCGTGCACGGTGCTGCTCGCCGTTCCCTCCCAGACTCTGCGCGCCAATCTGGAGAACTGGAAGCCCCACCTCGGCGCGGATACGTCGTTGGTGAGCCTGGCCAAGGGTGTCGAGTTGGATTCGTTGTTGCGGATGAGTCAGGTCATCGCGCAGGTCACCGGCGCCGATCCGGCGCGGATCGCCGTCGTCACCGGGCCCAACCTGGCCAGCGAGATCGGTGAGGAGCAGCCGGCGGCCACCGTCGTGGCATGCAGCGATTCCGGCCGGGCCGTGGCACTGCAGCGGGCGCTGGCGACGGGATATTTCCGGCCCTACACCAACGCCGACGTCATCGGCGCCGAGGTCGGCGGCGCGTGTAAGAACGTCATCGCCCTGGCCAGCGGGATGGCCGCAGGCGTGGGGCTGGGGGAGAACACCGCGGCCGCCATCATCACCAGGGGGCTGGCGGAGATCATGCGGCTGGGAATTGCCTTGGGGGCCAAGCCCGCCACACTGGCCGGACTCGCGGGAATCGGTGACCTCGTGGCAACCTGTACGTCGCCGCACTCCCGAAATCGTTCCTTCGGCGAGCGATTGGGCAAGGGTGGGACGATGCAGGCGGCACTCGACGCGACCGGCGGTCATGTCGCAGAGGGCGTCACCTCATGTCAGTCGGTGTTGGCGCTGGCCTCGAGCTACGACGTGGAGATGCCGCTCACCGAAGCCGTACATCGGGTGTGCCACAAGGGTTTGTCGGTCGACGACGCGGTGGCCCTGCTGCTCGGCCGAACTACCAAGCCGGAGTGACACATGGCGGGCACCTACGGGGATTCCACGAGGAGCGTCAAAGCCGTCTCCTCCGAACCGATTCCGGGCGCACCCGTATCCCCGCCGCCCGTTCCGGCGTCGGCGTACCACCTCTCCGCCGATGAAAGCGACGCATTCGACAGCTACGGCCGCAGGTCGAACCCGACGTGGCGCCAGCTGGAATCTGCGCTCGCTCAGCTCGAAAGTGCTTCTAATGCGCTAACTTTCGGATCCGGTATGGCTGCGCTCACCGCGGTGCTTCGGGTTGTCGCCGAGCCGGGCCGCACCCTTGTCGTCCCTGCCGACGGTTACTACCAGGTGCGGGCATACGCCGAGGAGTTCCTCGCCGGCCGCGGGGTCACCGTGGTGCCGGCCCGGTGCACCGAGATGTGCGAGGCCGCGCGCGGCGCTGACGTCGTACTGGCCGAGACGCCGTCGAATCCCGGCCTGGACGTCGTGGATCTGCACCAGCTGGCGATGATCTGCCGGTCACAGGGCACGCTCCTGGTCGTCGACAACACCACCGCGACGCCGCTGGGCCAGCAGCCCCTCTCCCTGGGGGCCGACCTTGTGGTGGCCAGCGCCACCAAGGCGCTGTCCGGGCACAGCGATGTACTGGCCGGCTACGTCGCGGGCAACCAGGTGGAGTTGATGGCACGGGTGGAACGGGAACGGCTGCACGCCGGCCCGATTCTCGGTGCATTCGAGGCCTGGCTGGTGCTGCGCAGCCTCGGCAGCGCAGGGCTGCGGATCGAGCGGCAGTGCCAGAACGCGGCCGCGGTCGCGCTGATGCTCAGGTCGCACCCAGCGGTGCGGTCGGTGCGGTATCCCGGCCTGCCCGGGGATCCGTCCCACGCCGTCGCGGCGGTGCAGATGCGAAGGTTCGGCGGGATCGTCGCCGCCGAACTCGCCGACGCCGACGCCGTGCACGACCTCGTGCGCAGGAGTGAGCTGCTGGTCGCGTCGACCAGCTTCGGGGGCATCCACACCTCGGTGGATCGCCGGGCGCGGTGGGGGGACCCCGTCGGACCCGGTTTCGCCAGGCTCTCGATGGGCATCGAGGACACCGATGACCTGGTCAGCGACCTGAGCCAGGCACTCGGACCAGCGTGAATCCGCCCAGCCGGTAGCCTCTCTAGGTTGTGAGTGCCCGCATCCGCGTCGCCGTTGTCTACGGCGGACGTAGCTCCGAACACGCGATCTCGTGCGTCTCTGCAGGCTCCATCCTGCGCAACCTCGACCCGGAGCGGTTCGAGGTGACAGCCGTCGGCATCACGCCCGGGGGGTCATGGGTCCTCACCGACGGCCGCCCGGAGACGCTGGCGATCACCGACGGCAAGCTGCCGGGCGTCACCGGATCCTCGGGCACCGAGCTCGCCCTCGCCGCCGATCCGGCCCGCAAGGGTCAATTTCTCTCGCTCGGGGAAGCGGCCGGCGATGTGCTGGCCGACGTCGACGTCGTCTTCCCGGTGTTGCACGGACCCTACGGCGAGGACGGCACCATCCAGGGCCTGCTCGAGCTCGCCGGCGTGCCCTACGTCGGTGCCGGGGTACTGGCCAGCGCGGCGGGCATGGACAAAGAGTTCACCAAGAAGCTGCTGGCCGCCGCGGACCTGCCGATCGGCGAGCAGTTGGTGCTGCGGCCGCGCGACACCACGTTGTCGCTGGAAGACAAGGAACGGCTCGGGTTGCCGGTGTTCGTCAAACCCGCCCGCGGAGGATCGTCGATCGGCGTCAGCAGGGTCACCGCATGGGATCTGCTGCCCGCCGCGATCGACTCGGCCCGCCGGCATGACCCCAAGGTGATCATCGAGGCGGCGATCTCGGGGCGCGAGCTGGAATGCGGTGTCCTGGAATTTCCCGACGGGCATCTCGAAGCGAGCTCGGTCGGCGAGATCCGCGTCGCGGGCGTCCGCGGACGCGAGGACGGGTTCTACGACTTCGAGACGAAGTACCTCGACGACGCCGCCGAACTCGACGTGCCGGCGAAGGTCGACGATGCCGTCGCCGAAGAGATCCGCGCCCTGTCGATCCGTGCGTTCAACGCGATCGACTGCCAGGGTTTGGCCCGCGTCGACTTCTTCCTCACCGACCGCGGTCCCGTCATCAACGAGATCAACACGATGCCTGGGTTCACCACGATCTCGATGTATCCGCGGATGTGGGCGGCCAGTGGCATGGACTATCCAACGCTGCTCGCGACGATGGTCGAAACGGCCGTCGCGCGCGGTACCGGACTGCGTTAGCCGACGGGCGCCGGCTCCGGCCGACGCGCAGCCAGAGTGTCCGCGATCGTCGTCGACAGCGTCTGGATGGGTGTCGGCCCGGACCCCGGCGGCAGGGTGAGCGCCACGTAGACGGGCCGGTCGACGGCGAACCAGGTGGCGCGCCCGTCTCCCGCCGGGTCGTCGACCTGAAACCACGAGACGTCGTCGACCACCTGCTGGGGCGCCCCGACGACGAATTCCGCCGGCCGGTCCAACCCGCACCGCAGGACCAGTGGTTCACCACCGGGCTCCTGCGGCTGCCACGCGGCGGCGCCCGCCGGGGCGGGGTCGACCAGCGCTGCACGGCGGTAGTCGCCGACGGCGTCGGGCAGCGCATCGACCAACGACCGGCACTCCGGGCTGTCGGCCTGCGGGGCAGGGATGGTGGTGACGGCCACCGGTGCCTGTGCGGGGGAGCGCTGCATCACCGCGGCGACGACGAGGACGGCCACGACGCCTCCGACGGCGACCACGAGCGCGGCGATCAATACAGCGCGCGGCGGGGCGTCCCCGGTCTTGCTGTTCACACGCCAAACTCTAGGGCTGCACTCCGTCGGCGATCGGACAGGTCAGGGTGCGTGTGATGCCGACGACCTGCTGCACGCTGGGCACCACGGTCGATTTCAGCTCGTCCAGGGACGGCGCGCCGACGCGCACCACGACGTCATAGGGGCCGGTGACGTACTCCGATGACAGAACGCCGGTGAGGGCGGCGAGCTGTTTGGCGATCACCTCGGCGCGACCGACCTCCGTCTGGATGAGAACGAAAGCCTCGACCACGCCGAAATACCTCCATCTGACTGCATAGACTCCACGCCGCAGGGACCAAACGTACCGCAGGTGAGCCGAGCGTTCAGGCTACGAAGTCGACCGGAGGAGCAACCATGACGGCCGATGACGCCGACGCGACACTGTCGGGGTTGGGCGAGTTCGCCGTCATCGACCGGCTTGTGGCCGGCCGTCTGCAGCCTCCGTTCGTCACGCTCGGCCCCGGGGACGACGCGGCCGTCGTCGCCGCGGCGGACGGCAGGACCGTGGTGTGCACCGACATGCTGGTGGAGCATCGGCACTTTCGGCTGGACTGGTCTTCGCCGCACGACGTGGGCCGAAAAGCGATCGCGCAGAACGCCGCTGACATCGAGGCGATGGGTGGCAGGTCGACGGCGTTCGTCGTCGGCTTCGGAGCTCCGGGCGGCACGGAAACCGCGCGGGCGGTCGAACTCGCCGACGGAATGTGGCACGAGGCCGGCCTGATGGGCGCGGGCATCGTCGGCGGCGACATCGTCGCGGCGCCGCAATGGGTGATCTCGGTGGCCGCGCTCGGTGATCTCGGCGGGCGTGCACCGGTGCGGCGCGACGGTGCGCGACCCGGCGACACCGTGGCGGTCTGCGGCGAATTGGGCTGGTCCGAAGCGGGATACACATTGTGGGACAAAGGAATTGGCGGCTTCGATGAACTGAGGCGACGGCATCTCGTTCCCGAACCGCCCTACGGGCAGGGTGCGGTGGCCGCCGACGCGGGCGCGACGGCGATGACGGATGTCTCCGACGGCCTGCTGGCCGACCTCGGCCACATCGCGTCCGCCTCCGCGGTGCACATCGACCTCGCCGGGCACGGCCTGCGGTCCGACGTCGACACAGTGGCTGCCGCAGCCGAAGCGGCGGGCACGGATCCGCTGCAGTGGGTGCTCGGCGGTGGCGAGGATCACGCGCTCGTCGCGACCTTCCCCGCTGCGGTGCCACCGGGCTGGCGCGTCATCGGCGCCGTGGTGGCGGTCGGTGACGGGCCACCGCGCGTGACCGTCGACGGCGCGCCGTGGCACGGCAACTCGGGCTGGCAGTCGTTCTGACCGACCCGGCCCGCTATGTTGGCCTCTCGTGAGCGCACGTCCCCTCAACGAGTTGGTAGACCCCGGCTGGGCTGCGGCCCTCGCACCCGTGGAACCTCAGGTGTCGCAGATGGGCGAGTTCCTGCGCGCCGAGATCGCGGCCGGGCACCGGTATCTGCCTGCGGGCCCGAACGTGTTGCGTGCGTTCACGTTCCCGCTGGACAAGGTGCGGGTGCTGATCGTCGGCCAGGACCCCTACCCGACACCGGGGCACGCGGTGGGCCTGAGTTTCTCGGTGGCCGCCGACGTGCGCCCGCTGCCGCGCAGCCTGGACAACATATTCAAGGAGTACCGCGAGGACCTCGGGCATCCGGCCCCGTCGACCGGCGATCTGACACCGTGGTGCGAGCAGGGTGTCATGTTGCTCAACAGGGTTCTCACGGTGCGGCCGGGAACGCCTGCCTCGCATCGGGGCAAGGGGTGGGAGGCGGTCACAGAATGCGCGATCCGCGCACTGGTGGCCCGCGATCAGGCCCTGGTCGCGGTGCTGTGGGGGCGCGACGCGTCGACGTTGAAGCCGATGCTCGGAGACACCGCGGTCATCGAGTCGGCGCATCCGTCACCGCTGTCGGCGTCGCGGGGATTCTTCGGGTCAAAACCGTTCAGCCGAGCCAACGACCTGCTGACGCAGCGAGGCGCCGAGCCGATCGACTGGCGCCTGCCGTAGCCGGTGGTGACGGCCGAACGTGAAATCCGGCGACTAGCCGCGTGAGACCTTGCCGGCCTTCAGGCACGACGTGCACACGTTGACGCGGTGCTTGTTGCCACCGGGCGTCGACGTGGCGCGCACGGACTGGATGTTCGGATTCCACCGACGGCTCGTCCGGCGATGGGAGTGCGACACCGACTTACCGAAGCCGGGGCCCTTCCCGCAGATCTCGCACACGGCAGCCATAGTGAGAACTCCTTGTTAAGTCAGTACTGGGGGCCAACGACCGGAACAGGGCCGGGTGACCCGACAACCTGACCAGGATACCGGCCGTCGCTGCGATCACAAAAACGCGGTGAATCGAGCTGTCCACAGGCGCGTGGCCAGGGTCTTCGGTGGTGTCCGCGGCACTGACTAGGCTGACGCCGACGGCGGCAGCATTGGGAGGTGGAATGGCGGCTCGGCGGCTGGATGCCTCCACCTTGCGGCGCTGGGCGCACACCGCGGTCGCCGATTTGATCAGCCACACCGAAGAGATCAACCAGCTGAACGTGTTTCCGGTCGCCGACGCCGACACGGGCACGAACATGCTGTTCACGATGCGCGCGGCGTGGGCACAGGCCGATGCGGACCCGGCCGTCGACGACGTCACCGCGGTGGCGTCGGCACTGGCCGAGGGTGCGCTGCGCGGCGCGCGCGGCAACTCCGGGGTGATCCTGTCGCAGATCCTGCGGGCGATCGCCGAGGTCACGGCGGCCGCCGCCGACGACCGCGGAGGCGTCCTGCGCGACATCAGCGGACCGTTGTGGAGCACCTCGCTGCGGCACGCCGTGACGCTGGTGGTGGCGTCCATGGGCGAGGCGGTCCCGGGCACCATCGTGTCCGTCTTGCACGACGCCGCGGCCGCCGCCGAGGATGCTGTGTCCGAGCAGGCCGATCTCGTGGCGGTCGTCGCGGCGAGCACGCAGGCGGCCGCGGCGGCGCTCGACCTGACTCCGACTCAACTCGACGTATTGGCCGACGCCGGTGTCGTCGATGCGGGAGGGCGCGGTCTGCTCGTCCTGCTCGACGCGTTGAGCGCCGTACTGACGGGCCACTCAGCACGGCGCGCCGTCTATCGGGCGGCCGCCCGCGTCGCGCCGGTCGCGGCGACCTCCGCAGCATCTCCAGCGACCACGACATCCCCGCGGTTTGAAGTCATGTACCTGCTCGACGACTGTGAGGCCGACAACATCGAGCGGCTGCGCGCCCGCCTCGACGATCTGGGGGACTCCATCGCCATCGCGGCGTCGGGCTTCGGGGACGCGGGCGCGGGCCGGTACTCGGTTCACGTGCACGCCGACGACGCGGGCGCGGCGGTCGAGGCGGGCCTGGCTGTGGGCACGTTGAGCCGCATCCAGATCACGTCACTGAGCGGGGGTGCCGACCGTCATCCCGTCGGCAGCTGGAGCCGGGAACGTGCGGTGCTGGCGGTCGTCGACGGTGACGGCGCGGACGAACTGTTCACCGGCGAGGGAGCCGAGACGCTGCGCCCGTCCAGCGATGTGCCGGTCAGCGCGCAGCAACTGCTACACGCCCTGGTCAACACCGGCGCCGCGCAGGTGATGGTGCTGCCCAACGGCTACGTCGCCGCCGAGGAGATCGTGGCCGGCTGCGCTGTCGCCTCCGACTGGGGCATCGACATGGTGCCGGTTCCGACGGGGTCGATGGTGCAGGGCCTGGCCGCGCTTGCCGTCCACGACCCGGAGCGTCGCCTCGTCGACGACGGCTACACGATGGCCAGAGCAGCCGCAGGGGCCCGGTTCGGATCGGTGCGGGTCGCCGCCGAGGAGGCCCTCACGTGGGCGGGCACATGCAAACCCGGCGACGGGCTCGGGGTCGCCGGTGACGAGGTGGTCATCGTCGGCGACGACATCGCCACCGCGGCAGCGGGACTGATCGACCTGCTCCTCGCGGCGGGCGGCGAGCTGGTCACCGTGCTCACCGGTGATGGAGTCGGCCCCGAAGTCGGTGCGGCCCTTGCCGACCACGTCCACAGCACTCACCCCGGGACGGACATGGTCACGTTCCACACCGGCCACCGGATCGATGCGCTGCTGATCGGGGTGGAGTGAGATGGCCAAGCTCAGTGACGGTTTGGACTTCGTACTCGGGAAGAAGGCGGCCGACCCGCTCGAGGAGCATCTCGGTCTTCGCACCGTCGACGATCTGGTGCGCTACTTCCCGCGCAAGTACAGCGACGCGATGGCGGTGCGCGGCGAGGGCGAGGAGATCGATCTCGAAGTGGGTGAACACGTCACGTTCGTCGACACCATCGCCGCCGTCGAGCTCAAACGCGTCAGGAACCAGCCCTCGCGGGAGTTCATGGTCGTCACGCTGCGCGATCGCCGGCCGAAGGTGACTGCGACGTTCTTCAATCCCAAGTGGCTCAAGAACGCCCTCGTCGAAGGTGCGGAGGTGATGCTGTCGGGGGAGGTCGGCTACTTCCGTGGCGTCATGCAGCTGACCCACCCGGCGTTCATGGTGCTCAATGCCAAGGGCGGCAGGACCATCGGCACCAAGTCACTGACGAAGATCGCCGACGCCAGCGCGGCCACGGGCGATGATCTGCTCGCCGAGTTCGAGAAGGCGTTCTTCCCGATCTACGCCGCCACCGCGAAGGTGCAGACCTGGGACATCTACGCCTGTGTGCGGCAGGCGCTGGCGGTACTCGACCCGGTTCCCGAGCCGCTTCCGGATCAATTTGTGCGCGAGCACAATCTGATGGGCGAGGACGAGGCACTGCGCGCCGTCCACCTCAGTGACAACGAGGCAGACCGCACCCGGGCCATCGAGCGGCTCACGTTCGACGAGGCCATCGGCCTGCAGTGGGGACTGGTGACGCGCAGGAACAGTGAGCTCGGCGCCTCCGGTCCCCCCGGTGCGCTCCGGGCCGGCGGGTTGAGGACGGCGATGACGGCGCAGCTGCCGTTCGAACTGACGGCCGGGCAGGACGAGGTGCTCGGCGTCATCTCGGCCGAATTGGGGCTGCCCCGGCCGATGAACAGGATGCTGCAGGGCGAGGTCGGGTCCGGCAAGACCGTGGTCTCGTTGCTGGCGATGCTGCAGATGATCGACGCCGGGTATCAGTGCGCCCTGCTCGCGCCGACGGAAGTCCTTGCCGCACAACATGCGTTGTCGATGCGGGCGATGCTCGGACCGCTGGCCGGCGCCGGGGAACTCGGCGGCGCCGAGAACGCGACGAGGGTCGCGCTGCTGACGGGATCGATGACGGCGCAGCAGAAGCGCGATGTGCGCAGGGAGATCTCGTCGGGTCAAGCGGGCATCGTGATCGGCACCCACGCGCTGCTGCAGGACGCCGTGGAGTTCGACAACCTGGGCATGGTCGTCGTGGACGAGCAGCACCGGTTCGGCGTCGAGCAGCGTGATCGGTTGCGCGCCAAGGCCCCTGCGGGAATCACGCCACACCTGCTCGTGATGACGGCGACGCCGATCCCCAGGACGGTGGCGCTGACCTATTACGGCGATCTGGAGACCTCGACGCTGCGGGAGCTTCCCCGGGGCAGGCAACCCATCGTCACGAACACCATCTTCGAGACGCAGAAGCCGGCGTGGCTCGAGCGTGCCTGGGCGCGCGTCGCGGAGGAGGTCGCCGCCGGACGGCAGGCCTATGTCGTCGCGTCGCGGATCGACGAGGACGACAAACCTGCCGACGAGGCAACGAAGGGCGCCAAGAAGTCCAAGAAGGCGGCGAAGGGGGAGACGCTCGACAAGGGGCCACCACCCGTCACCGTCATCGACCTTCTCGCCCGGCTCGAGCGTGGCCCGTTGAAGGGGTTGCGGCTGGGGCTGATGCACGGGCGGCTCTCCGGGGATGAGAAGGAAGCGGTGATGGCCGCGTTCCGCGCCGGTGAGATCGATGTGCTGGTCTGCACGACGGTCATCGAGGTGGGAGTCGACGTGCCCAATGCCACCGTCATGGTGGTGATGGACGGTGATCGCTTCGGAATCAGCCAACTGCACCAGCTGCGCGGCCGGATCGGCCGCGGCGAGCACCCCAGCCTGTGCCTTCTGGTCACCAAGTTGCCCGAATCCTCCAAGGCGGGCCAGCGACTCAACGCGGTCGCGGCCACCCAGGAC
Organism: Mycobacterium sp. 236(2023); assembly: GCF_029623955.1. GTDB lineage: Bacteria > Actinomycetota > Actinomycetes > Mycobacteriales > Mycobacteriaceae > Mycobacterium. The sequence continues at coordinate 1,397,245 of NZ_JARSBP010000002.1, forward strand.
GGTTTCGCGCTCGCCGACCTCGATCTCGCCGAGCGCAGCGAGGGTGATGTGCTGGGCTTCCACCAGTCCGGGCGGGCGATCACGTTGCAGTTCCTCTCACTCGCTCACCACCTCGACATCATCCTGACGGCAAAGGCGTTGTGCGAGAACGTCTACGAGGCCGATCCGCTCGATGCGGGGATGGCTGCGCTGTCGGCGCCGTTCGTCGACGCCGACAAAGTGCAGTTCCTGGACATGTCGTGAGGCGCAAGCAGACGTTGTGGCTGGCGGTCGCGGTGGTGCTGGCGGTCCTCGTCGCCTATCAGGTGAGCGTGACGTCGGAAGGCCCGTCGCATTACGTCGCCGACGCCGACATCCCGACGGTCGCGCCCGGTGCCGACGTGCTGTCCGGCATCGTCGAGGTGCCTGAGCGGATCCGTGGAAATGACTATCGCAGAGCAGCTTTCGGCGAGTCGTGGTCCGACGACACGACGGCGCCTGGCGGACACAACGGCTGTGACACCCGCAATGACATCCTCGACCGGGACCTGATCGACAAGACCTATGTGGCGATCTCGCGGTGCCCCACAGCCGTGGCCACCGGGGTGCTGCTCGATCCCTACACCAACGCGACCGTGCCGTTCACCCGCGGCAACCAGACCGGCGCCTCGGTGCAGATCGACCACCTCGTACCGCTCGCTTTGGCGTGGGACCTCGGCGCGCGTGACTGGACCGCCGACATGCGGGAACGGTTCGCCAACGATCCCGCCAATCTGCTTGCCGTCGCCGGAGGGGCGAACCAGGACAAGGGGGACAAACAGCCGTCGCTGTGGATGCCACCGAACGCGGCGTTCCACTGCCAGTACGCGGTCCAGTTCGTCGAGGTCCTTCGCGGTTACGCGCTGCCTGTCGACGCGGCATCCGCCCCGGTTCTGCGTGATGCGGCGCGCACCTGCCCCGTCGCCTGACAGGCGTGCCGATCGGCAATATTGACGTACGCAGCTAATTACGGAACATAAATTTAAGTTTGATCTGGGCTGTATGCGTGTAACTATGACTGTGTTGACGTTGCAGGCAGCAAACCTCTGGGGCGCGTTCGGGGCGCCCCTGGGGAGTCGAAGATGCCGAGGTCGGCACAGCGATTAGAGCGCCGCCGCGACGTGAATTGTTTTCCGGTGTGCGCCGGGGTCGCGGCAGGTCTGCCCGGCTCCGGCGCAACGGATATTGACGGGTTCAGCTAATCGACATCGCGGCGACTCCCTGCGTAATGACCTCTCTACGTGTCACTATGGCGACGCAGAGCTACCTGCGGCAAATCTGGACAACCTCGCGGATGGGGAGTGGTTGATGACGGTCATCGCAAGAGTCCTGATAAGGGCTGCTGTGGGTGCGGCTTTCGCGGGCATCCTTGCCGCAGGCGCTGCCGCGCCCGCGTCGGCGCAGCCGGGCGCCCCCACCGGTCCCGACGACCCACGGTGCATCACCATGCCGACGGATCCGGTGTGTCACGGCGGTCCCTATGCGCCGCCGGCTCCACCCGCTTCACCCGGCCCGCCGACGGGCCCGCTGGACCCGAGCTGCATGTCCAATCCCGCCGATGCGGCCTGCGTCGGCAGCCCCTATGTGCCGACTCCGCCGCCGCCACCGCCGCCACCCGTGGCGCCGCCGCCTCCGGTCGCGCCGCCGATTGCTCCGCCACCGGTCGCTCCGCCACCGATCATCACGCCGCCGCCCGTGATGGCCCCGCCCGTCATCGCGCCGCCGCCCGTCATGGCCCCGCCGGTGATGGCGCCGCCACCGGTCATGCCGACCATCTCGACACCGTCGATCTCACCGACGATGTCGGGCGGCGCGGGCATGCCCGGCATCCTGTGACGGCGGTCCCTCACTCCAGCAGAGACTGACCGAGATACCCGCCGTCGGGCACGCCAGGCAGGATCGCGAAGATCGCTGAGCCGATCGTCGTGATCCAGAGGTTCAGCGCGTCGGCGTCGGCCAGCCGTTGCTGTACCGGCACGAACTGCCTCGCCGGATCACGTTGGTATGCGGCGAAAATCAGTCCGGCGTCGGTGGTTCCGTCGATCGGCGGGTCGTCGTAGTTGTATGCGCGCCGCAGAAACCGCTCGCCGTCTCCACGGTGACGGGCCAGCGCCACATGGGAATTCGGCGGGATGACCGGGATGCCGTTCTCTGTGGCCGCGAGATCGGGTTCGTCGAACTCCTGCGTGCCCGTCAACGGAGCGCCGCTGTCGAGCCGGCGGCCCACGGTCAGTTCCTTACTGGTCCGGTCGAGTTCGTCCCACGTGTCCAACTCGGCGCGCACCCGGCGGACCACCAGGATCGTCCCGCCGCGGAACCACGGCTGCTGCGATCCGTCGTCCCACACGTTCCGGTCGAGTTCCGCGGTGTCGCGCAGGTTCGCGGTGCCGTCGACCTGCCCCATCAGGTTCCGCATCGTCGCACCGGAGGCGTCGGCCCCTCGCGCGGTACGGAACCCACTCTGCCGCCACCGTTGGCGGGCCAACGTCCGAACGTTCTTCAGCAGAACCCTTGCCGTATGCGAGACGGCGGACGGGTCGTCGGCGCAGATCTGCAGCAGCACATCGCCACCGCACCATCGCGGTTCAAGTCGGTCGGTGCCGAACGCGGGAAGCTCGGCCGCCGCATCGGGGCGACGGCGTGGCAGCCCGATGGCATCGAAGGTGCGGGGGCTGATGCCCACGGTGACGGTCAGCCGTGCGGGCCGGTGCGCCAGTTCCGGTTCGGTGTCGGCCACCGCGGCTCGGCCCTGGGTGAGTCTCGCCGCATCGGCGCTCCACAGTTTGAGAATCGCTGTCAGCGTGTCGCGAACCCCACGGCCGGCGCTGGGCGTCAGGTCCAACGCGACGAACAACGCGTGCGCCTGTGCGGCGGTGCTGACTCCGGCTTGGTGCGGTCCGTGAAACGGCTCGGTGTCCGTGCCGAATCCCCGTGGCGGTGTGGCTGATTCAGCGGTGGCGCACTTGGTCAGTGTTGCTGTGGCCGCCAAGGCGGCACCTCCGGTGAAGAGGTGCCGCCGGTTGACGGTCCAGCGTCGCTCAGCCATGGCCGTGGGCGCTGGGGGAGTACTCCTCGTTGCCTCCGGCGAAGTCACGGACCTGGGCGGTGACCGACATCGTCGACCCGTCCTCGAAGGCGACGGTCACCTCGACATCGGCGCCCGGCCGCAGCGGCTCCGTGAGATCCATCAGCATCAGGTGGTCACCGCCGGGGGTCAGTTCGTGGGTGCCGCCCGGCGGGATCGTGACACCTCCCTCCTTGGGGCGCATCGTGTTCGTCCCGCCGGCACCCGGCGCAATCTCGTGCACTTCTCCGCGCTCCGCTGCGGGCGACTCCGCGCCGACGATCTGAACGTCATGGTCACCGGTGTTGGTCAGGGTGCCGAACACTGCCGTCATCCCGGAATCCGCTGCGCTGGCCCACGGACTGTCGAACGTCGTGGAAGAAGCCATCGTGACCGGTTCCGTAGGCTCCGGCGTGGAGCAACCGGGAAGCAACGCCGCGGCAAGTGCGATGACGAGTGCGCCGATCTTCTTGTCAGACATCGGCGTTCGCCTTGTTTCGCTTGATCGCTCCGATGATGACGTCGATCGCGATGAACGCGGCGAGGCTTACCCCGAGCAGCGGCAGGAACCAGCCGACCGCCACAGTCGCAACGACGACACCACCGATCGCGACCGGGTGAAGCCGCCTGACACCGCCCCTGACCGGAGGCCGTCCGACCGCCCAGCGCGAGCCGCGTGTCGGCCTGCGCTGCCACCACATCAGGTAGCCGCGGCTGATCACCGTCACCAGCCCGACGGCGATGCCGAGCAGCACCAGCTGATTGAGCAGACCGAACAGGAAGCCCATATGGCCCCGGATGCCCCAGTCGGCGAGCTTGGCGATCAGCGAATAGTCACGCCAGTAGTCGATCTCACTGGTCACCCGGAACCCGGCGGGATCGACCGACGCGGAGTTCGTCGTCCACCGGTACGGTTTGTCGATCTCGGCCACGGTGATGCCCTCACCGTGTTCGACGGGCATCGTCAGCTCGACGGGAAGGTGCACGCCTGCCGCGGCGGCGGAGTCCAGGACAGCGGAGAAGTCCACCGTCGACGGGTCGAGTGTTGCGTGTTCGGCCGATGTCCCACCGTGGCCGGCGTGCTCGCCACCGGAGGGCAGTTCCGTATCCAACTGGGGGCGTTGCCAGTTCAGCGCCGTCCTGATGTCGGTCACGTGAGCTCCGGCGTAGGTTGACCACGTGATCCCGGTGGCGGACAGGAACAGCAGCCCGGCGAGAAGCCAAACGCCCGTCGCCCCATGCCAATTCAGCGTTCGGGACCGCCCCGACACGGTGCGATCCACCGTCAGGACCCGCGCCTTGCGGCCGCGTCGGCGGTCCCCGGCTGTCTTGACCAGCCACAGGTACAGTCCACCGAGCGCCACCACCCACAGCCATGACGCCGCGAGCTCGCTGTAGATGCGGCCCGGCTCACCGAGGTTGAGGTGGCGGTGGAACCCGTCGAGCCAGGTGCTCAACGGCAGATAACCCAACCAGGTCGCCTCCTCACCCAGGACGCGCCCGGAGTACGGGTCGACGAAGACCGCGCGCAACAGTTCCTCGTCGAGATCCGGGTCGGTGAAATAGATGCGGGTGGACTCGTCCGGTGCGGCGGCCGGGCGCATGCCCGTGACGGTCAGGCCGGGGTGTGCCGACTGAGCCGCGGCGACCTGGTCGCGCAACGGCACCGGCCGCTCCGCGGGCTCGACGGTCAACACGTCGCGGTAGACGAACTTTTCGAGCGTCGGTGCCATGGCGTACAGGCCGCCGGTGATGGCGGCGACGACGAGGAAGGGCGCCACGAGAATGCCGGCGTAGAAGTGCAGCCGGACGATGAAGGCGCGCCAACGATGTCGTGGAATCGCCTGTGGTGGTTCGGGAGTGCGGGTAGGAGTGGGGTCGAGAGTGTCATCGGGGATGGTCATGGGTTGGGGCTTTCACGTCGAAGCGTCGCGCAGGGGCCATCAGCACGCACGGGTGCGACGGCAGTGCCCGGCCACCGCGGCGGTACGCCGTGGCTCGGGTGACAGGTGCTTGAGGTGGAGCAGGCCGTCAGGCGGCCGCGACTGCTGACGGGGGAGCGCGCATCCCCAGACCGGTGGCCAGAACCGGCCGAACCGCAACGACTTTCGTGACACGGCGTCTGACGCGAATGGCCGGGCGGGTGCTGGACTGGGCGAACAGCCGCAGCCAGCACAGCACCGATGCGCAGACGACATAGAGATATTCGGCGGCAGAGATCGCCGCACCGAGAATCAGCGCCGCTCCGGCGTGCGCCGCGATCATCGACGGTCCGAGGCCCATGTCGAACCCGCCGTGATGGTGGCCGGTGACCGTCAGCGCAGCGTGTCCGAGGAACTGGGCCGAGGCCAAGGCGGAGGTGATCGCGGCCCATCGCGCGGCGTGGCCCTCGAGGTGCACGCTGCCCGCCAGGGCCCCTACGGTCGCGCACAAGAGCAGCGTCAACACCAGCGCGCTGCCGTGGGGCAGACCGCCGCCCGCGGCGGCGTGTGCGCCGACGGTCAGGACAGCCGAAGACAGCCCGACCAGGGCACCGCGCGCCCATCGGGCACGCGTCTTCGGCGAACGCATGCGCGCACTGTACCGCGCGGCTACTACATGGCCTAGTAGAGCGGCGGGCTTAGGTGCCTGTGTAGGTCTCGGGATCGGGACGGAAACGGGTGCCGTCGTTGAGGCCGTTGAGGGTCGCCATCTGGTCGTCGGTGAGCTCGAAGCCGAACACGTCGATGTTCGACGCGATCCGCTCCGGCGACGACGAACGCGGAATGACGATGTTGCCGAGCTGCAGGCTCCAACGGATGAGCACCTGAGCCGGCGTCTTGCCATGCGACTCGGCGACCTCGGTGACCGCGGAATTCCCGAGCAGACTGCCGACGCCGAGCGGGCCGTAGGCCTCGGTGGCGATGCCGTGCCCGGCGTTGACCGCGCGCAGTTCGGCCTGATTCAGCAGCGGATGAAGCTCGATCTGGTTGACCGCCGGGGTGAAGAACGACAATCCGATCAGGTCGTCGAGATGATGCTCGTGGAAGTTGCAGACGCCGATCGACCGGGCGTCACCGAGTTCCTTGGACTTCATCATGCCGCCCCAGCTGTCCACGAACCGGTCCGCGCTGCCCGCCGGCCAATGGATCAGGTACAGGTCGACATAGTCGAGTCCGAGGCGCTCGAGGCTGGCCTTGAGCGCGTCCCGCGAACCCCCGAAACCCTGGTCCTCGGTGGCGAGCTTCGTCGTGACGAACAGCTCGTCACGGGGCACACCGGAGGCGGCGATCGCGCGGCCCACGGCCGCCTCGTTGCCGTATGCCGCCGCCGTGTCGATCAGCCGGTATCCGGCCGACAGCGCAGCCAGCACCGACTGCTCGGTCTCTGCGTCCGACAACTCACCCACACCGAGGCCCAGAACCGGCATGGTGTTGTCGTCGTTCAGTGTGACGGTGGGGATTGATTCCGCCGACGTCATGTCACCTTCTTTTCTGAAGTGGAATGCTCGCGACGACTATATTGCCGTCGGCTGTGTCTCCCTAATACCGGCCGCCGAGCCGTGACGGCGTTCGCCACGCCGTAGGCTGGCGCCGAATTCGCGGCAGACACCACGAACAGAGGCTGACCACGAGAAGGAGCAGTGACAGTGAGTACCGCCGAGAAAGTCGCCACCAAGGCCGCCGGCGTCACGTTGCGTGGCCTGCCCCACATTCCGGAGTCCTTCAAACGGCTCATGCTGGGCGGCCGGTCGATCACCGTGGACGGCAACACACTCGACACCACGTTGCAGCTGATGCTGGCCGGCCAGCGCGCGCTCGGCCTCGACGGGCTCGTCGGTGACGACGACGTCGTCACCGCACGCGCCCAGCTGGAGCTCCTCGCCGGCACCTATAAACAGCACATCCCGGTGGCCTCGGTGGCCGATCTCACGGTGCCCGGCGGTGCCGGTCCGAGAAAGGCACGCCACTACGGCACGGACGTCCCCGACGCCCCGCTGCTCGTCTTCTTCCACGGCGGCGGTCACGCGATGGGCAGCATCGAGACCCACGACGACCTGTGTCGGGAGGTCTGCCGGAGCGCCCAGGTCCACGTTCTGTCGGTCGACTACCGGCTCGCCCCCGAGCACAAGGCGCCCGCAGGTGCCGACGATGCCTACGCCGCGTACCTCTGGGCCGTCGAACACGCCGCCGAGCTCGGTGCCGACGCCTCCCGCATCGCGGTGGGCGGGGACAGCGCCGGCGGCAACCTGACGGCGCTGGTGACTCAGCGGGCCCGCGATGAGAACGCGCCGCAGCCCGCGCTGCAGGTCCTCATCTACCCGGGCACCAACGCTGCCGCGCAAACCCGGTCGATGACCCTGTTCTCCAACGGGTTCTTCCTCACCCGGCACGACATCGAGTGGTTCAAGGCCACTCACCTCGACGGCACCGGGATCGAGACCACTGATCCGCGGGTGTCGCCACTGCTGGCCGACGATCTGTCGGGGCTGGCGCCCGCGCTGGTCATCACCGCGGGCTTCGATCCGCTGCGTGACGAGGGCAAGCAGTATGCGGAGGCCCTGCGCGTCGCGGGAACAGCCGTCGACTACCGCGAATACGGGACCGTGGTGCACGGATTCGCCAACTTCTTCGCCCTCGGTGGCGACAGCGCCACCGCGACCGCCGACTTCATCTCGGCCATCCGCGCTCATCTGACCCGCGCCGGCTAAAGCCCCGCGGTATCGCCGGTACTCTGTGACCCGTGGCCACCAAACCCAAGAAGAACGCGCGGTACGACCTGAAGGCAGCGGACCGTAAACGCAATCTGCTCGTCCAGATCGGTCTGACCGCCGTCGTCGTCATCTTCGCGGTCACCTTGGTGCTGTACATCGTGCTGTCGGCCGACGACAAGCCCACCGCGGGCGAGGACCGGGCGATCCGGGTCGAGTCGGCAAGCCTGATCAAGAAGGAAGGCACCGACGAGCCCAAGGCCGTTGTGAGCATGTACGAGGACTTCTTGTGCCCGCACTGCGGAGCCTTCGAGCAGCAGTTCGGCCCCACGATCAACAAACTCGTCGACGCGGGCGCGATCGCCGCGGACTACTACATGGTCGCCATCCTCGACCGTCCGCAGAACCAGAATTACCCGGCGCGTGCGGGTGCGGCGGCCTACTGCGTCGCCGACGAGTCGACGGACGCGTTCCGCCGCTTTCACGCCGCGCTGTACGCCCAGCAGCCCAGTGAGACGGGCTCGGCGTACCCGGACAACGCGCGCCTCGTCGAGACCGCCCGCCAGTCCGGTGCCGCCGGCGGCGTCCCCGACTGCATCAACAACGGCACCTATGTCGACCTCGTCGGCGGCCTCGCCGGGGCGACCGGCATCCAGTCGACTCCCACGGTCAAGATCAACGGCGAGGACTACCAATACAGCACGCCGGAAGCGCTGGTCGCCAAGATCAAGGAGATCGTCGGCGACGTTCCCGGACTCGAAGCCGCTCCGCCGGCACCTGCCCCGCAGCCGGCGCCCGCGTCATGACCGTGACCGCGACCAGTTCAGCCGAGCACACCGACGGTGCGGGCGCGGATGAGCCGACGGGGGTCGCGGTTCCACGGAGCAGCGCGCTGTGGGTGCTGATCGCCGGTGTCGTCGGCCTGGCGTCGGCACTGACGTTGACGATCGAGAAGATCGAGCTGCTGATCAACCCCGACTACATCCCGTCGTGCAGCATCAACCCGGTCCTGTCCTGCGGGTCGGTGATGATCACGCCGCAGGCCTCGCTGTTCGGTTTTCCGAACCCGCTCATCGGGATCGTGGCTTTCGCCGTCGTCACGGTCACCGGCGTCCTGGCGCTGGCCAAGGTCAACCTACCGCGGTGGTACTGGGCGGGCCTGGCCGTCGGCACGCTTCTGGGCACCGTCTTCGTGCACTGGCTGATCTTCCAGAGCCTGTACCGCATCGGAGCGCTCTGCCCGTACTGCATGGTCGTGTGGGCGGTGACGATTCCGCTACTCGTGGTCGCCACGTCGATCGCCGTCGCGCCCCAGCGCAGCGGCAACGCGGTCGTCCGGGCGCTCCACACGTGGCGCTGGTCGCTGGTGACGTTGTGGTTCACCGGCGTCGTGCTGCTGATCCTCGAACGATTCTGGAACTACTGGTCGACCCTGATCTGACGCCGGACATCTGCTGCGTTCTGTTCACACCCAGCGGTCTGCCTCTGTGAGATTGACCTGCATGGTTAAGGTGAACTGTGGCTGGTCGAATTACGAAGGTTCTTGTCGCCAACCGTGGTGAAATCGCGATCCGCGCGTTCCGCGCGGCCTATGAGATGGGCATCGCGACGGTGGCGGTGTACCCGCACGAGGACCGCAATTCGCTGCATCGTCTGAAGGCTGACGAGTCCTATCAGATCGGGGACGTCGGCCATCCGGTCCGGGCATACCTGTCGGTCGACGAGATCATGCGGGTCGCGTTGGAGGCGGGCTGCGACGCGGTCTACCCGGGTTACGGCTTCCTGTCGGAGAATCCGGAGTTGGCCTCGGCGTGCGCAGCGGCGGGCATCACGTTCGTCGGGCCGAGTTCCCATGTGCTGGAGCTGACGGGCAACAAGGCCCGCGCGATCGCGGCGGCTCGCTCGGCCGGGTTGCCGGTGCTGGCCTCGTCGGAGCCGTCGTCCTCGGTCGCCGATCTCGTCGCGGCCGCCGAGTCGATGGAGTTCCCGCTGTTCGTCAAGGCCGTCTCCGGCGGCGGTGGACGCGGTATGCGACGGGTCGCCGAGCGTGGCGCGCTGGCCGAGGCGATCGAAGCTGCCAGCCGGGAAGCGGAGTCGGCGTTCGGTGACGCCACGGTGTATCTCGAGCAGGCGGTGCTCAACCCGCGCCACATCGAGGTGCAGATCCTCGCCGATGCCGACGGCAACGTCATGCACCTGTTCGAGCGGGACTGCAGTGTGCAGCGACGTCATCAGAAGGTCATCGAGCTGGCGCCGGCCCCGAACCTGCCGGAAGAGTTGCGCCAGAAAATCTGTTCTGACGCAGTGGCTTTCGCTCGCGAGATCGACTACACGTGTGCGGGCACCGTGGAATTCCTGCTCGACGAGCGCGGTCATCACGTCTTCATCGAGTGCAACCCGCGTATCCAGGTGGAGCACACCGTCACCGAGGAGATCACCGATGTCGACTTGGTGGCCAGCCAGCTGCGGATCGCGTCGGGGGAGACGCTGGCCGAACTGGGCCTGAGCCAGGACGATCTCGTCATCCGCGGCGCGGCGATGCAGTGCCGGATCACCACTGAGGACCCGGCCAACGGCTTCCGGCCCGACACCGGGCGGATCACGGCCTACCGGTCACCGGGCGGCGCGGGGATCCGGCTGGACGGCGGCGCGGTGCTGGGTGCCGAGATCGGCGCGCACTTCGACTCGATGCTGGTCAAATTGACATGCCGCGGAAGAGATTTCGCCACAGCCGTCAAGCGTGCCCATCGCGCGCTCGCCGAGTTCCGGGTACGTGGCGTGTCGACGAACATCCCGTTCCTGCAGGCCGTCATCGACGACCCGGACTTCCGGGCGGGCCGGGTCACCACGTCGTTCATCGACGAGCGACCCGAGCTGCTCACCTCGCACACCCCCGCCGACCGCGGCACCAAGATCCTCAACTACCTCGCCGACGTCACGGTGAACCATCCGCACGGTGAGCGCGCGGCCACGGTGTACCCGCAGGACAAGCTGCCCCAGGTCGATCTGAACTCGATGCCGCCGCGGGGCAGCAAGCATCTGCTCTCCGAAGTCGGACCCGAGGCGTTCGCGCGGTGGATGCGCGAATCCAAGTCGGTCGGCGTCACCGATACGACGTTCCGCGATGCGCACCAGTCGTTGCTGGCCACCCGGATCCGCACGTCGGGTCTGTTGATGGTGGCGCCCTACATCGCGCGGATGACGCCGCAATTGCTGTCAATCGAATGCTGGGGCGGAGCAACGTATGACGTCGCGCTGCGGTTCCTCAAGGAGGATCCGTGGGAGCGGCTGGCCGCGTTGCGCGAAGCGGTGCCCAACATCTGTCTGCAGATGCTGCTGCGCGGGCGCAACACGGTCGGTTACACGCCGTATCCGGAGTCGGTGACCCACGCGTTCGTCCAGGAGGCGACGGCAACCGGCATCGACATCTACCGAATCTTCGACGCGCTCAACAACGTCGACTCGATGCGTCCGGCGATCGACGCCGTGCGCGAGACCGGCACGGCGGTGGCCGAAGTCGCGATGTCCTACACCGGTGATCTGTCCAACCCGGACGAGAACCTCTACACGCTCGACTACTACCTCAAGCTGGCCGAGCAGATCGTCGACGCCGGCGCGCATGTGCTCGGCATCAAGGACATGGCGGGTCTGCTGCGCCCGCAGGCGGCAGACATTCTGGTGCGGGCGCTGCGCAGCCGCTTCGATCTTCCGGTCCACGTGCACACCCACGACACCCCGGGCGGGCAGCTGGCGACGTACCTCGCGGCGTGGCAGGCCGGCGCGAGTGCGGTCGACGGTGCGTCGTCGCCGCTGGCCGGGACCACGAGTCAGCCCGCGCTGTCCTCGATCGTGGCGGCGACCGCGCACACCGAATACGACACCGGGCTGTCGCTGTCGGCGGTGTGCGATCTGGAGCCGTTCTGGGAGGCGCTGCGAAAGGTCTACGCGCCCTTCGACGTTGCTGCAGCAGGACCGACGACCCCGACGGGCCGCGTCTATCACCACGAGATCCCGGGCGGGCAGTTGTCGAACCTCCGGCAGCAGGCGATCGCGCTGGGACTTGGGGATCGGTTCGAGGAGATCGAGGCGAGTTACGCTGCGGCGGACCGGATCCTGGGCCGTTTGGTGAAGGTGACGCCGTCGTCGAAGGTGGTCGGCGATCTGGCGCTGGCGCTGGTCGGTGCGGGAGCGTCGGCCGACGAATTCGCGGCCGACCCTGAGCGGTACGACATCCCGGACTCGGTGATCGGGTTCCTGCGCGGGGAACTCGGAGACCCACCCGGCGGCTGGCCGGAGCCGCTGCGCACCAAGGCGCTGGCCGGTCGAGCGCCTGCCAAGCCGCAGGCCGATGTCAGCGCCGAGGACGAGCAGGTGCTCGGTGAGGCGGGACCGCAGCGGCAGGCCACGCTGAACAGGCTGTTGTTTCCTGGTCCCACCAAAGAATTCGAGGCCCATCGCGAGCTCTACGGCGATACGTCGACGCTGTCGGCCAATCAGTTCTTCTACGGGCTGCGCCACGGCGAAGAACACCGCGTGCAACTCGAAAAGGGCGTGGAACTGCTCATCGGCCTCGAGGCGATCTCCGATCCCGACGAACGCGGCATGCGCACCGTCATGTGCATCCTCAACGGGCAGCTGCGCCCCGTCGTGGTCCGCGACCGCAGCGTCGCCAGCGAGGTACCGGCTGCCGAGAAAGCCGATCGCAACAACGCCGACCATGTGGCCGCTCCGTTCGCGGGTGTGGTCACCGTCAGCGTGTCCGAAGGCGATACGGTCGAAACCGGCCAGACGATCGCGACCATCGAGGCGATGAAGATGGAGGCCGCGATCACCGCGCCGAAGGGCGGCACCGTCGGTCGCGTCGCCGTGGCGGCCACCGCGCAGGTCGAAGGCGGGGACCTGCTCGTCGTGATCGGTTCGGCTGGTGCAGGCGACGCGTCAGGGGAGCCGACCTGACCCGAATCGTCGCCGGTTCCTTCGGCGGCCGCCGGATTGTGGTGCCGCAGCAGAAATCTGGGCGGGGCACTCGGCCGACGACCGATCGGGTGCGCGAAGCCCTTTTCAATCTGTTGTCCGCGCGGATCGACTTCGCGGGTATCAGCGTGCTCGATCTGTACGCAGGGTCCGGGGCGCTCGGTCTGGAGTCGTTGTCGCGCGGGGCCGCGTCCGCGCTGTTCGTGGAGTCCGATGCGCGGGCCGCCGCGGTGATCGAGCAGAACATTGCGACGCTCGGGGCGCGAGGGGCGTCGGTGCGCCGCGGCAGCGTCTCGACGGTGCTGGCCTCGGGTGCGACGCGACCGGTGGATCTTGTGCTCGCGGATCCGCCGTACGAGGTCGGTGACGACCAGGTCGCCGACGTCGTGGCAACGCTCGTCAGCGCCGGCTGGACAGCGCCGGGCACTGTCGCCGTCGTCGAACGGCCGGCATCGGGTCGCGAGATCGCTTGGCCGGACGGCTGGTCGGTGTGGAAGCCCCGCAAGTACGGGGACACCAGGATCGAGCTGGCCTCGGTCAGCGATTGATCGAGAGCAGGAGACGGACCAGTTCGGACTGGCGATGTGTTTCCGTTTTCGCGAAGACATGTTGCAGATGGGTTTTGACCGTTGCCAGCGACACCGACAGGTCGTCGGCGATGGCGCGCAGTCCGTGTCCACGCAGCACGTGGGTCGCCACCAGGGCCTCGCTGTACGTGAGCTCGTACAGTCTGCGCAGCATGGCGATGGTCGGCTCGGGAATCCGTTCGGGATCGATGACCACCACCACCGCGCACGCCGTGGCGTCACGGGTGGACGGCAGGACGTGCACCACGTAGGGCCGTAACCCCGACGGGCGCGGACAGAGCAGCGAATCACCGCTGCGCACGGTGTCACCGGCGCCGCCCAGCGCCGCGGCGATGCTGCGTGCCAGCCGCCGTGCCGCAACCGGATCCGAGGCCGAGATCGAACCTGAGCGCAGCGTGATTCCGTCGGCGTCGCGCACCATCTGCTCGGCCGGCTGATTCATCTGCTGCACAACGGCATTGGCGCCGATGGCAACGACGCCGTAGCCGACGGTGTCGATCGCCAGGGTCAAGGCGTCGCGGCTGAGGGAGTGCTTGCGCAGGGAACGTTCGGTGCGCAGCGCCTGCTGCAGGTGCGGGATGAACAGGTCGAGCAACGCCGCCCGCTCCGCGGTGTCGAACTCCTCACGCGTGCGGTCTCCGGCGACGAGGAAGCTGGTGGTGTGCGCTGCCCCCGACAGCCGGACGAACAGACCGTCATTGAGGTTGTTCGGCCGCATCCAATCGGCATCGAATTCAGACCGCGGCTGCAGGGCGATCAACTCTCGGCCGCCCTGGACGAGCCCGACGGGGCTGCGCTCGACCGCCGACAAGACGTAGTCGATGTTGCGGTAGTAGCCCACGTAGGCGGTGGCCGCTTCGTCGGAGAGGTTGGCGCTCTTGACGATCCGATCGGTGCCGTCGGTTTCGATCATCGCGGCGGTCAGGCCGCCGAATACCGAACGAATCTCAGCCATGGCGCAGGCCCAGGTGTCGGATGCGGCTGCCGCGCCGTAGACGCCGGACACCATGCGCGAGAAATCCTCGATCGCCACCATCACAGGTACCCCCCGGGCTGCTGGTAGTGATGCGACTGTAATCCGTTTCCGCCGTTTCGGGGTGAAAGACGGATCTCATCCGTTCGGTTGACGACGCACGCGCCGATTCGTTGTTGGCTTGCGGCTATGTCCAGCTCGTCGATGGTTGCGGAGCCGGCGGTTCAGACGATGCCGCCGGCACCCTTCAGTCCGCTGACGAAACGGCGCCAGATAGCGGCCTTGCGCAACTTTCACACAGGACCCGAACTACTCCGCGATGCCGGCGGTCCGGTGACCCGGCTGAAGCTCGGTCCGCGTTGGTTGATGCCGCCCGTGGTGGTCGCCACGTCTCCGCGCGCGATCCGCGACGTCCTCGGGCGCCCCGGTGCGCTGGTCGACAAGACCGTCGTGCATGCCGAGATGCGGCACCTGTTGGGTAACAACCTGTTCGACCTCGAACACGACGCATGGCTGCCACGGCGGCGCGCTGTGCAATCGGTGTTCACCAGGAAGCGGGTGGAGGAGTTCGGGAGCCATATGGTCGCGGCGGCGGAGACGATCTCCGGCGGGTGGGCCGACGGTGCCGAGATCGATCTGGACAGTCAGTGCCGCCGACTCACCCTGCGTGCGCTCGGACGGTCGGTGCTGGGCGTCGACCTCGACGAGAAGGCTGAGGCGATCGCGGCGCCGATCGGCATCGCGCTGTCCTATTTGGCGAATCGGACCGCTTCTCCGATCAAGCCGCCGCGGTGGCTGATGACGCCGGCACGCCGCCGGGCACGTGCGGCCGGCGCGACACTGCGCGAACTCGCAGTCGACATCGTCTCGGCGTGCCGGACTGATCCGTCGCGTGACGCCCCGCTTGTGCGCGCCATGATCGACGCCGTCGATCCGGACACCGGAGCCCCGCTGTCGGACGGCGAGATCGCCGAGGACCTGCTGGCTTTCGTGATCGCCGGGCACGATACGACTGCAACGACACTGGCCTACGCCCTCTGGCAGTTGGGCAGGCATCCGGAGTTGCAGGACAAAGTGCTGGCCGAGGCTGTCGCGGTGGGGGACCGCGGCAGCCTCGGCCCAGCCGCCGTCGCACAGCTCGGGTTCACGGTGGCCGTGCTGCGCGAAGCTCTGCGACTGTGTCCGCCGGCTCCTGCCACCAGCCGGGTTGCGGTGCAGGACATCGCGGTTGACGGCCATCGCGTCGATGCGGGCACCATGTTGGTCGTCGGCATCTATGCGGTGCAGCGCGATCCGGCGCTGTGGGACGATCCGTTAACATTCGATCCCGGCCGTTTCGCCGGTGGCGCGGGCACGCGGCGCGATCGCTGGCAGTACCTTCCGTTCGGAGCGGGGCAGAGGTCGTGCATCGGGGATCACTTCGCCATGCTGGAAGCCACCCTGGCGCTGGCCGCCATCGTGCGTGACGTCGAGATCACCTCCACAGCAACGGACTTCCCGGTCGAGGTGCCGTTCACCATGGTCGCGGCGGAGCCCATCGGAGCGGTGGTGCGGCGGCGCCGAACGGCCTAGTGGGCGTGCGCGCCTGCTACCGTCACACGTCATGAGCGGTGCGGTGTGCCCAGGATCCTTCGATCCGGTGACCCTCGGTCACGTCGACATCTTCGAGCGGGCGGCCGCACAGTTCGACGAGCTCGTCGTTGCCGTGATGGTCAACCCGAACAAGAAGGGCATGTTCACCCTCGACGAGCGGATCGCGCTGATCGAGGAGTCCACCACCCACCTGCCGAATGTGCGGGTCGAATCCGGCCAGGGTCTGATCGTCGACTTCGTCAAGGAGCGGGGACTCACCGCCATCGTCAAGGGACTGCGCACCGGGACGGACTTCGAGTACGAGTTGCAGATGGCGCAGATGAACAAACACATCGCGGGCGTCGACACCTTTTTCGTCGCCACCACGCCCCAGTATTCGTTCGTGTCGTCGTCGTTGGCCAAGGAGGTCGCGACCTTCGGCGGCGACGTGTCGGCGCTGCTGCCCGCGCCGGTCCACGCGCGCCTGATGGCCAAGCTGGCCGAGCGCGCCTGAGAGACCGGGCGCGCGGCTGGCCTGCCGCCGATTTCCCGTGATCCGGAGGCGACACACCGAGCAAGAAATCGAGTCACAGGCGTAACACCAGGCACACTGGTCACTGTCAACTACGCCTGGAGGGTGTCGCCGTGTACCGAGTTTTTGAAGCTCTCGATGAGTTGGGTGCGATCGTCGAAGAAGCCCGCGGCGTGCCGATGACGGCAGGCTGCGTGGTGCCGCGCGGTGATGTCCTCGAGCTGATCGACGACATCAAGGACGCGATCCCCGGTGAGCTCGACGATGCGCAGGACGTCCTCGACGCGCGCGATTCTCTGCTGCGCGAGGCGAAGGACCATGCCGAGTCGACGGTCTCCACGGCCAACACCGAGGCCGATTCGATGGTCAACCACGCCAGGACCGAGGCCGATCGGCTGCTCGCCGACGCCAAGTCCCAGGCCGACCGCATGGTCGCCGAGGCGCGTCAGCACAGCGAGCGCATGGTGATCGAGGCTCGTGAGGAGGCCGCGCGACTCAACGCGACGGCCAAGCGTGAGTACGAAGCCAGCACCGGGCGCGCCAAGTCCGAGGCCGACCGGCTCCTCGAGAACGGCAACCTGGCCTACGAGAAGGCCGTCCAGGAAGGCATCAAGGAGCAGCAGCGCCTGGTCTCGCAGACCGAGGTCGTCGCGACCGCCACCGCCGAGGCCACCAGGATGATCGACTCCGCGCACGCCGAAGCCGACCGGCTCCGCGGCGAGTGCGACATCTACGTCGACAGCAAACTGGCCGAGTTCGAGGACTTCCTCAACGGCACGATCCGGTCGGTCGGCCGCGGTCGCCACCAGCTGCGGACGTCGGCTGGCATGCACGACTACGCGGCCCGGTAGCCCGCCGTGATCGTGAGCGGGCACGCGCGAGAAATTCGTCGCTGAGCCCACCGTACGATACGGACATGGCGACGCACGTCAACGCTGCGGCGCACCGAAAGTCACGGTCGCCGCTGGTGATCGATATTTCCCGGCTCGGTCGGCGTCCGGGTTCGATGATCACCGTCACCTCGACGGTTCCCAGCCCTGCGCGAATCGGCGTGGAGCTGATCGCGATCGACGAAGGTGCACCCCTGGATCTGGACCTGCGCCTGGAGTCGGTGTCTGAGGGGGTGCTGGTGACCGGGACGGTGTCGGCGCCGACCTCGGGCGAATGCGCGCGCTGCCTCAAACCGGTCAGCGGCGAGGTCGAGATCGATCTGACCGAGTTGTACGCCTACCCGGACAGCGCCACCGATGAGACGACGGAGGCCGACGAGGTGCCGCGCGTCGGCCGCGACGGTGGCGCCGAGACCGTCGACCTCGAGCAGCCGATCGTCGATGCCGTCGGGCTCGCACTACCGTTCTCGCCGGTGTGCAGCCCTGACTGTGCGGGTCTGTGCACCGAATGCGGTGTGCCTCTGATCGATGCGGAGCCCGATCACCACCATGAGCAGATCGATCCGCGGTGGGCCAAGCTCGCGCAGTTGCGGGACCAGACCGGTGAGGACAAGCAGTGACGGTCGATCGCGCGCTTCTCCTCGAAGCCCTCGGCGTCGAGTTGCCCGCCGAGCTGTTGACCACTGCCCTCACCCATCGCAGCTACTCCTACGAAAACGGTGGTGTCCCCACCAACGAACGCCTCGAGTTCCTCGGCGATTCGGTGCTCGGGCTGACGATCACCGAAGAGCTCTACTATCGCCACCCCGACCGGTCCGAAGGTGACCTCGCCAAGCTGCGCGCCAGCATCGTCAACACCCAGGCGCTGGCCGACGTCGGCCGCCACCTGACAGAGCACGGCCTCGGCGCCTATCTGCTTCTCGGCAAGGGCGAGGAGAACTCGGGCGGTGCCGGCAAGTCGAGCATCCTCGCCGACGGTGTCGAATCCTTGCTGGGGGCAATCTATTTGGAACATGGCATCGGGATCGCGCGTGACGTCATCCTCCGCTTGTTCGCCGACCTGCTGGACACCGCGCCGACGCGGGGGCCCGGGCTGGACTGGAAGAGCAGCCTGCAGGAGCTGACGGCGGCCCTCGCACTGGGCGCCCCGGCGTATCTGGTGACGTCCACCGGTCCCGATCACGACAAAGAGTTCACCGCCGTGGTCATCATCGGCGAGACCGAGTACGGCAGGGGCGTGGGCCGGACGAAGAAAGAGGCCGAGCTCAAGGCCGCCGCTGCCGCGTGGAACGCACTCAAGCGCGCCCATCCGGATGCCTGAACTCCCTGAGGTCGAGGTTGTCCGGCGCGGGTTGGCCGAGCACGTCACCGGCAAGACCATCACCGCGGTGCGCGTGCATCATCCGCGGGCGGTGCGGAGGCACGAGGCCGGCCCCGCCGATCTGACCGCCCGGCTGCTGGACACGACGATCACCGGGACCGGTCGTCGCGGTAAGTACCTGTGGCTGACGCTCGGTGACGGGGCCTCGCTGGTCGTTCATCTAGGGATGAGCGGCCAGATGCTGCTAGGTCCCGTTCCCAACGAGAACCATCTGCGCATCGCGGCGCTGCTCGACGACGGCACCACGCTGAGCTTTGTGGACCAGCGCACGTTCGGCGGGTGGATGCTGGCGGATCTGGTCGACGTGGACGGCACCGAGGTTCCAGAACCGGTGGCCCATATCGCCCGTGATCCGCTGGACCCGCGTTTTGATCGTCGCGCTGTTGTTGATGTATTGCGGCACAAGCATTCTGAGATCAAGCGGCAGCTCCTGGATCAGACCGTGGTGTCCGGGATCGGCAACATCTACGCCGACGAGTCGCTCTGGCGGGCCAAGGTGAACGGCGCCCGGCTGGCCTCAGGAGTGTCGAAGGCCAAGCTCATCCAGCTCCTGGACGCGGCGGCCGACGTGATGACCGACGCGCTCGGGCAGGGCGGCACGTCGTTCGACTCGCTGTACGTCAACGTCAACGGCGAATCGGGGTACTTCGACCGGTCGCTGGACGCCTACGGTCGCGAAGGCGAGCCGTGCCGGCGGTGCGGCGCGATCATGCGGCGGGACAAGTTCATGAACCGCTCGTCGTTCTACTGCCCCCGCTGCCAACCGCGCCCCCGCATCTGACCGCGGAATAGGATTCCGGGTTGCGGATCGGCGCTCTGGGACAGCCAGGAATGCTATTCCGCGGGGCGTTGTACAAATAGGCGTGACCGATTTGTGGGTGGAGCGCACCGGGGTGCGCCGCTATACGGGCCGTAGCACGCGAGGTGCCGAGGTGCTGGTGGGTTCCGAGGACGTCGAGGGCGTGTTCACGCCGGGCGAGCTGATGAAGATCGCGCTCGCGGCGTGCAGCGGGATGTCGAGCGACCAGCCGCTGCGCCGCCGACTGGGTGACGACTACGAAACGACGATCAGGGTGTCCGGTCCTGCCGATCGCGAGCAGGAGCGCTACCCGCTGCTCGCAGAGAAGCTCGAGGTCGACCTGTCCTCTTTGAGCGCCGACGAGAAGGCGCGACTGCTCACTGTGGTCGAGCGGGCGATCGACACCGTGTGCACCGTGGGGCGGACGTTAAAGAGTGGGACAGAAGTGACGTTTGAGGTGAAAGATCTTGGGGCAAAGTGATGTTCGGCTCACGGCGTGGGTGCACGGACACGTCCAGGGAGTGGGTTTCCGCTGGTGGACGCGGTCGCGGGCCCTTGAGCTCGGGCTGACGGGATACGCGGCGAACAAACCCGACGGGCGCGTCCAGGTGGTCGCGCAGGGGCGGCGAGAAGCCACCGAAAAGCTGCTTGAGCTGCTGAAAAGCGGCGATACACCGGGTCACGTCGACAAGGTGATCTCCGACTGGACCGAACCGGCCGACGCGATCTCCGGCTTCACCGAGCGGTGACGGTCTCGGCGGTAGGGTAACGCGTCATGCATCTGAAGAGTCTGACGCTGAAGGGCTTCAAGTCCTTCGCATCGCCGACGACTCTGCGCTTCGAACCCGGCATCACCTGCGTCGTCGGTCCCAACGGCTCCGGAAAGTCCAACGTTGTCGACGCGCTGACGTGGGTGATGGGCGAGCAGGGCGCCAAGACGCTGCGCGGCGGGAAGATGGAAGACGTCATCTTCGCCGGCACGTCCTCGCGGGCACCGCTCGGCCGGGCCGAGGTGACGCTGACGATCGACAACTCCGACAATGCGCTGCCGATCGAGTACTCCGAGGTGTCGATCACCCGGCGGATGTTCCGCGACGGCGCCGGCGAGTACGAAATCAACGGCAGCAGTTGCCGTTTGATGGATGTGCAGGAGCTGCTGTCCGACTCCGGCATCGGCCGCGAGATGCACGTCATCGTCGGGCAGGGCAAGCTCTCCGAGATCCTGGAATCGCGGCCCGAGGACCGGCGCGCCTTCATCGAAGAGGCGGCTGGCGTCCTCAAGCACCGCAAGCGCAAGGAAAAGGCTGTCCGCAAGCTCGACTCGATGTCGGCCAACCTGGCGCGCCTGACGGATCTGACCACCGAGCTGCGCCGGCAGCTCAAACCGCTCGGTCGCCAGGCCGAGATGGCCCGCCGCGCCCAGACCATCCAGGCCGACCTGCGTGACTCGCGGCTACGGCTGGCCGCCGATGACCTCGTCAGCCGCAAGGCCGAGTTCGACGACACCAACCAGGCCGAAACGACGCTGCGCCGCGAGCACGACGAGCTCAGCGAGCGGCTCGAGGCCAGGGCTGCGGAGCTCGACGCCCACGAGAGCGCCGTCGAGGATCTCAGCGAGCGTGCCGACGCGGCGCAACAGCGCTGGTTCCGGCTGTCGGCTCTGGCCGAGCGCGTCGGAGCCACGGTGCGCATCGCTAGCGAACGCGCCCAGCACCTCGACTCCGAGCCGGATTTCTCGGCCGGGCCCGACCCGGACGAACTGGAGGCCCAGGCCGACGAGGTTGCCGAGCAGGAGCGCCAGCTGCTCGAGGAGCTGGCCGAATCGCAGGCCCGCCTCGAATCGGCGCGCGCCGAGCTGTCCGAGCGTGAGCAGGCGGCTGCGGACGCCGAGCGCGCGCACATGGCCGCTGCCCGTGCCGAGGCGGACCGCAGGGAAGGGCTGGCCCGGTTGTCCGGCCAGGTCGACACCATGCGCACCCGCGTGGAGTCGGTCGACGAGACGGTCGCGCGGCTGACCGCCAACATCGACGAGGCCGCGACCCGCGCCCAGCAGACCCAAGCCGAGTTCGAGACGGTGCAGAGCCGCGTCAGTGAGCTCGACGCGGGCGAAGTCGGTCTGGACGAGCACCATGACCGGACGGTGAGTGCGCTGCGGCTCGCCGACGAACGTGTCACCGAGCTTCAGTCGGGGGAGCGCGCCGCCGAGCGCCTGGTCGCCTCGCTTCAGGCGCGTATCGACGCGCTGTCGGTCGGTCTCGACCGCAAGGACGGTGCCGCCTGGTTGCAGGAAAACCGCAGTGGCGCAGGACTTTTCGGATCGATCGCCAACCTGGTCAAGGTCCGCCCCGGTCACGAATCGGCGATCGCGGCGGTGCTCGGCGCCGCGGCGGATGCGGTCGCCGCGGAGAACTCCGGTGCCGCGCGCGCCGCAGTCGCCGCGCTGAAGGAGTCCGACGGTGGCCGGGCGGCGATCGTGCTGGGGGACTGGCCCTCTCAGTCGCCGGTCGCAGGACAGCTGCCTGCCGGTGCGCTGTGGGCGGTGGATCTCGTGGAGCCGGAACCCCGCGTGCTGGGTGCCGTGCGGGCGATGCTGGCTGGTGTGGCGGTTGTCGGCGATCTTGCTGCGGCGCTGGAACTCGTTGCGGCCCAGCCACAGTTGCGTGCGGTCACTGCCGACGGTGACCTCGTGGGGGCGGGCTGGGTCAGCGGCGGATCCGATCGCAAGCCCAGCACGCTGGAGATCCAGTCCGAGGTCGACAAGGCCCGTAACGAACTCACCGACGCCGAGCGGCAGACGGGGGAGTTGTCGGCCGCACTGTCGGGTGCACTGGACGAACAATCCGCTCGCCAGGACGCCGCCGAACAGGCACTGGCCGCGCTCAACGAGTCCGATGCCGCGATCTCGTCCATCTACGAACAGCTGGGACGGCTCGGGCAGGACGCTCGTGCGGCCGACGACGAGTGGCAGCGGCTGATCAAGCAGCGCGACGAGCTGGAGGCGAGCCGTAACCGTACGGTCGAGGAGCTCGCGGAGTTGGAGTCGCGGCTGCACTACGCGCAACAGGAGCCCACGTTCGACGCCGAGGTCGTCGATAGGACCGAGTTCACGGCCGCCGCCGAAGCTGCGCGCTCGGCCGAAGTGGAAGCCCGGTTGTCGGTGCGCACCGCCGAGGAACGCGCCAATGCGGTTCGCGGGCGCGCTGATTCATTGCGCCGCGCCGCCGTCGCCGAGCGCGATTCGCGGGCACGGGCGCAGCGGGCTCGCGAGGCCAGGGTGCACGCGGCCGCAGTGGCTGCCGCCGTCGCCGAGTCGGGCCGAATCGTCGCGCGACGACTGAGCGAGGCGGTCGCCGTGGCGTCCCGGATCCGCGACGAGGTCGCCGCCGAACGTCAGGTCCGTGCGGGCGCGCTGACCAAGGCGCGAGAAGAGGTCAACGAACTCACCACCCGCATCACTGCCCTCACCGATGCGCTGCATCGCGACGAGGTCGCCAAAGCGCAAGCGGCACTTCGCATCGAGCAGCTGGAAGAACAGGTGCTCGAGCAGTTCGGCATGGCTGTCGCCGACCTCATCGCCGAGTACGGCCCCGATGTCGCGCTGCCGCCGTCGGAACTGGAGATGGCCGAGTACGAGCAGGCGAAGGAGCGCGGCGAGCAGGTCACCGCGCCTGCGCCGATGCCCTACGACAGGTCCACCCAGGAGCGGCGGGCCAAGCGCGCCGAGAAGGAACTCAAAGAGCTCGGCCGCGTGAATCCCCTTGCGCTGGAAGAGTTCGCCGCGCTGGAGGAACGCTACAACTTCCTGTCGACCCAGCTCGAAGACGTCAAGGCCGCCCGTAAAGATCTTCTCGACGTCATCGCCGAGGTCGACACGCGGATCCTGCAGGTCTTCACCGAGGCCTACATGGACGTCGAACGTGAATTCACCCAGGTCTTCTCGACGCTGTTCCCCGGCGGCGAGGGCAGGCTGCTGCTCACCAACCCGGGCGACATGCTGACCACCGGCATCGAGGTGGAGGCCCGTCCGCCGGGCAAGAAGATCAAGCGGCTTTCGCTGCTGTCCGGTGGCGAGAAGTCGTTGACCGCGGTGGCGATGCTGGTCGCGATCTTCCGGGCGCGGCCCTCACCGTTCTACGTCATGGACGAGGTCGAAGCCGCGCTCGACGACGTCAACCTGCGACGTCTGATCAGCCTCTTCGAGCAACTGCGCGAGGTATCGCAGCTCATCGTCATCACGCACCAGAAGCCGACGATGGAGATCGCCGACGCGCTGTACGGCGTGACGATGCGCGGCGACGGCATCACGACGGTGATCTCTCAGCGCATGCGCGGCCAGGAACTCGTCGCGGTCCCCTCCTAGGCTTACTCCCACGCCGAACGTGCGCACAGGGCGGAAGTTCCGGTGATTTTCCGCCCTCACCGCACACTCGGTGAAGGAGATCTCAGATCGTCGTCACACCGCGTTCGCGCAGTCCGGCGAGGTCGGCCGCGCCGCAGCCGTGCAGGCAGACCAGCAGCTCTTCGAGAAACGCCTGAAGCCAATCCACCACGGCGGCAGCAGATTCCACGGCCGGGGCCAGTAGCGGGCGGGCGATGGCCACCACCTCTGCGCCCATCGCGAGGGCCTTGGCGGCATCCATGCCGGTGCGGATCCCGCCTGATGCGACGAGCGGAACGTCGGGCAGTAGCTCCTTGACTTCGGTGAGTGCCTGCGCGGTCGGGATGCCCCATTCGGCGAGCGCCGGGTAGCGCACCTCGCCGTAACGGACGAACTGTTCGATGCGGGCCCAGGACGTTCCGCCCGCACCCGCGACATCGATCGCCGCGACCGGGCAGTCGACGAGTTGGGCGGCCGCGGCCGCTCCGATTCCGTGGCCCACCTCTTTGAGCATCACGGGGTAGCCGGTCGACCCGGCGACGTCACGCAGCCGTGCCATCGATCCCGAGAAGTCGGTGTCGCCGTTGTGCTGCATCGCCTCCTGGAGCGGATTGGTGTGCACCGCAAGGGCGTTGGCGCCGACCCGCTCCAGCGTTGACGCGAGCCGCGGGACGGTCGCGGTCTGCAATTGGGCGAGGCCGATGTTGCCGATCAGCAGGACGTCGGGCGCGACACCGCGGACGTCGAAGCTCGCCGCGGCCACGGCGTCATCGATCATCACTCGTTGCGAACCCAGCATCATGCCGATCCCGAGCTGCTGAGCCGCCTCGGCGAGATTGCGGTTGATGATGCCGGAGAGTTCGGCTCCGCCGGTCATGGCCCCGATCAGCACCGGCGCGCGCAGTTGCGACCCGAGGAACTCCGTTCCGAGGTCGACGCAGTCGAGGTCGGTCTGGGTCAGCGCGTTGTAGGGCAGTCGGACGCGTTCGAATCCGGTGGTGACCGTCTGATAGTCGACCGGCTCGGTCAGGCAGACGTCGATGTGGCGCCGCTTGCGGTGGCGAAGGGCGGACCCGGGGTCAGGCGTCACCGGTTATGTCCCCTGACACAATGTCACGGTGAGTGAGGGTCTCTGGATCGCGATCGCGGTCATCGCCGTTCTGCTCGTCGTCGCGCTCGTGGTGGGCCTGGTGCGGTTCCGCCGCCGCCAGATCAGCCTCAAGGCTCCTGACACTGCCACTCCCGTCGATCGCTCTGGCGGCTATACCGCCTCGTCAAGCATCACGTTCTCGCAATCGGCGCCCCCAAAGGCCCCGGAAAAGGCTCCGGAGCGCCTGGACACCAGCGGTCTGCCCGCTGTGGGCGATGATGCCACCATCCCCAGGGACGCGCCCAAACGCCCCATCGCGGACGTCAGGCTGCCCGAACCGCCGGTGGCGGAGGAGCCCGTCGCGGCGCCGGAGCCCGAGCCGCCGGTCGAGACGCCTGAGCCGGTCACCGAGGTTCCCGAGCCCGCGCCTGAGCAGTCTGTCGCCGCACCCGAGATAGACGCCATTGCGCCCACCGAGGGCCGCCTGGACCGGCTGCGCGGGCGTTTGTCCAAGTCGCAGAACACGCTGGGCCGCAGCATGCTGGGCCTGCTCGGCGGTGGCGACCTCGACGAGGACTCCTGGGAGGAGGTCGAGGACACCCTCCTGATCGCCGACCTGGGGCCCGTCGTCACGGAATCGGTGGTGGCGTCCCTGCGGGCCAAGATGGCGAGCAGCAAGGTCCGCACGGAGGCCGATGCGCGCGCCGTGCTGCGGGAGGTGTTGGTCAGCGAGTTGCAGCCCGACCTCGACCGCTCGATCCGGGCGCTCCCACACGCCGACAAGCCGTCGGTTCTGCTGGTGGTCGGAGTCAACGGCACCGGGAAGACGACGACGGTCGGCAAGCTCGCCCGCGTGCTGGTGGCCGACGGGCGCCGCGTCGTCCTCGGGGCGGCGGACACGTTCCGTGCCGCGGCCGCCGACCAGCTTCAGTCGTGGGCGGTCCGGGTCGGAGCGCAGGTGGTCCGTGGGCCCGAAGGGGCGGACCCGGCGTCGGTCGCGTTCGACGCCGTCGACACGGGTATCGCTGCGGGCGCCGACGTTGTCGTCATCGACACCGCGGGACGGCTCCACACCAAGACGGGGCTCATGGACGAACTGGGCAAGGTCAAACGCGTCGTCGGCAAGCGCGCCGAGGTCGACGAGGTCCTGCTGGTGCTCGACGCCACGATCGGTCAGAACAGCCTGCCGCAGGCGCGGGTGTTCGCCGAGGTCGTCAACATCACCGGCGTGGTGCTGACCAAACTGGACGGGACGGCCAAGGGCGGCATCGTGTTCCGCGTCCAACAAGAACTCGGCGTGCCCGTCAAACTGGTCGGTCTGGGCGAGGGCCCGGACGATCTGGCGCCGTTCGAGCCGTCGGCATTCGTCGATGCACTGCTTGGCTGAGGCCCGAATTTCGCTGTGCCAGAGCGAAAATTTGCGCCTCGTGCCTGATGAAACATGAGCGTAACGACATAGGCGCGTCCGTTCACCTGGGTGAAACACAACAGAATCACAGGTGAAACGCTTGCAAAAGAGTCTCTTCGGGAGGCCGATCATGGTCGGCCGTCATCCCAAGGAGGTTCACACAAAGTGGTTTCAGCCTTGCCAGAGACACTGCTGGCCGCGTTACCAGACGAATCGTTTCTGCCGTTCGGGCCAGAGGGCCTGAGCGCGGGCGATACAGCCTGGGTGCTCACGTCTGCCGCGCTGGTGTTGTTCATGACACCGGGCCTGGCGTTCTTCTACGGCGGTCTGTCGCGCCAGAAGTCCGTCCTCAACATGATGATGATGTCGTTCGGCTCCATCGGTGTCGTCAGCGTCATCTACGTGCTGTGGGGCTACTCGATGTCCTTCGCCTCGGCGCACACCGGCGAAAGTGACTACTTCGGCGTGTTCGACAACCCCTTTGCGTTGTTCGGGGTGAGCCAGTTGACGGAAGTCCGCGAGATCGACGGCGTCGACACGTTCGTCCTCGGTGGATTCGGCACGGTGCCCGCCATCGTGTGGGTCGCCTTCCAGCTGACGTTCGCCGTCATCACCGTCGCGCTGATCAGCGGTGCGGTGGCCGAGCGGATGAAGTTCGGAACGTGGCTGGTCTTCGGCGGCATCTGGGTCACTCTCGTGTACTTCCCGCTGTCGCACATGGTTTGGGGTGGCGGTCTGCTCTCGGGCGCCGAAGACGGCATTGCGGCAAAGCTTTTCGGCGTGGACGAAGAAGGCGTAGCCAACGTGTCGCCCATCGACTTCGCCGGCGGCACCGTGGTCCACATCAACGCAGGCATGGCCGCCTTGGTCCTGGCGATCCTGCTGGGCAAGCGGGCCGGCTTCGGCAAAACCCCGTACCGCCCGCACAACATCCCGTTCGTGATGCTGGGTGCAGCGATCCTGTGGTTCGGATGGTTCGGCTTCAACGTGGGCTCTGAGGGCGCTGCCGACATGCTCGCCGGTGCGGTCTGGGTCAACACGACCGCGGCCACCGCCGCCGCGATGCTGGGCTGGCTTCTCGTGGAGCGCATTCGTGACGGCCACGCCACCAGCGTCGGAGCCGCGTCCGGCATCGTCGCGGGTCTGGTCGCGATCACGCCTGCCTGTGGCTCGCTCAGCGCCATCGGCTCGCTGATCCTCGGTGCGGTCGCCGGTGTGCTCTCGGCGCTGGCCATCGCGCTGAAGTACAAGTTCGGCTACGACGATTCGCTCGACGTCGTGGGCGTGCACCTCGTGGCGGGCCTGTGGGGCACCATCGGCATCGGCTTCCTGGCCACCGAAACCGGCCTGTTCTACGGCGGCGGCGTTCAGCAGCTGGTGGTGCAGGCGGTGATTGCGCTGGTAGCACTCGTTTTCACCGCGATCATGACCGCGATCATCGCGTTCGTCGTCAAGCCTTTGGGCTGGCGGGTGTCCCAGGAGGATGAGGACACTGGTATCGATGAGACCGAACACGCCGAAACGGCTTACGAGCTCGCCTGACCGGCGACACTTTCACCGGAAGGGATCATCTACACATGAAGTTGATTACTGCGATCGTCAAGCCGTTCACGCTGGAGGACGTCAAGACCGGCCTTGAGCAGACGGGCATCCTCGGTATGACAGTCAGTGAGGTACAGGGCTACGGCCGTCAGAAGGGACACACCGAGGTCTACCGCGGCGCGGAATACTCGGTCGATTTCGTCCCGAAGGTCCGCGTGGAGGTCGTCGTGGACGACGCCGCGGTGGACAAGGTTGTCGACGTCATCGTCCAGGCCGCCCGCACCGGCAAGATCGGCGACGGGAAGGTCTGGGTCAGCCCGGTCGAAACCGTCGTCCGGGTGCGTACCGGCGAGCGCGGGGCCGATGCCCTTTGAGCCGTATCGTGGAATGAGAGGTCGTCTCCCGGCAGTTGGGCCGTGTGAATGCTGGATCGTCAAGTGCCGGGAGGACAACTCATGAAGGATTCGAAGTCGCAGCCCGCCGCCGGCGCTTCCCGTTGGGAGCGTCCGGCGGCGGTCTCGTCCCGTCCGGCAACCGATCTCGTCGCCGCCGCCGAGCAGCTGCTGAGCGGCAGTGCACGCCAACTCGACTCGGCCGCACTGCGGGACGCGCTGCTCGATCTGCACGACTTCTGGCTCACCACAAAGGCAACCGAGATCGGTATTACCCCGACCAGTGGCTTCGCGATCGTCGCCACCGGCAGCCTCGGCAGGGGTGAGCTGCTTCCGTACTCCGATCTCGATCTGATGCTTCTGCACGACAACATGCCTGCCGAGGCCGTCAGCGAAGTCGCCGAGCTGTTGTGGTATCCGTTGTGGGACGCCAACATTCGCATGGACCACAGCGTGCGCACCGTGGCAGAGGCGCTCCGGGTCGCCGGCGAGGACATGTCCGCAGGGCTGGCGATGCTGGAGGCGCGCCACATCGCCGGTGACAGTGACCTGTCGTCGTTGCTCATCGGGGGTGCGCGCCGTCAGTGGCGCACCGGAATCGCGCCCCGCTTCGACGAACTCGTCGCGCACACAGAGGCGCGCTGGAAGCGCAGCGGCCAGATCGCACACCGCGCCGAGCCGGACCTCAAGTGCGGCAGGGGCGGTCTGCGGGACGTTCAACTGCTCAACGCACTCGCCATCGCCCAGCTGGCCGACGTGTACCCCAGCCGGTCGCTGGCCTCACCCACCGAAACCCTCGGCGAAGCACACCTTTCGCTGCTCAACGTCCGCACCGAGCTCCACCGGGTGGCGGGCCGCGGCCGCGAGCTGCTGCTCGCTCAGCACGCCGACGAGATCGGCGCCTCGCTGCGCATCGGCGACCGTTTCGACCTGGCGCGCATGCTCTCCGACGCGGCGAGGACCGTCAGCTATTACGTCGACGCCGGGATCCGCACGGCGGCAAACGCATTGCCCCGCCGAGGCCTGGCCGCGCTGCGGCGCCCGGTTCGCCGCCCACTCGACGAAGGTGTCATCGAGTTCGCGGGCGAGGTGATCCTGGCCCGCGACGCCAGGCCGGAACGCGACCCCGGCTTGATCCTGCGGGTGGCGGCCGCATCGGCGACGACCGCGCTTCCGATCGCGGCGTCGACGCTGAGCCGGCTTGTGGAGGCCGCGCCCGAATTGCGCACCCCGTGGCCGCGGCAGGCACTCAAGGATCTGTTGGTGATGCTCGCTGCCGGCCCGTCCGCGGTCGGCACCATCGAGGCGCTCGACCGCACCGGACTCTGGGGGCGGCTGTTCCCCGAGTGGGGTGCGGTCCGCGACCTTCCGCCCCGCGACGTCGTCCACATCTGGACGGTGGATCGGCACCTCGTCGAAGCTGTGTCCCGGGCAAGCGCTTTCACCACCAGGGTGTCGCGTCCCGACCTGCTTCTGCTCGGTGCGCTCGTCCACGACATCGGCAAGGGCCGCGGCGGCGATCACAGCGTCATCGGCGCCGAGTTGGCCCAGCAGATTGGCAGCCGCCTCGGGCTCTGGCCGTCGGACATCACGATCCTGTCCAAAGTCGTGCGCCATCATCTGCTGTTGCCGCACACCGCCACTCGACGGGATCTGCAGGATCCGGCCGTCATCGCCGCGGTCGTCGAGGCGCTCGACGGCGACCCCGTCGTCCTCGAGCTGCTCCACGTGCTTGCCGAGGCCGACTCGCTGGCGACCGGCCCGGGTGTGTGGGGTGACTGGAAGGCGTCGCTGATCGGAGAACTCGTCCGTCGCTGCCGATTGGTGATGGCCGGCGAACCGCTGCCTCACCCCGATCCCGTTGATCCCCGGTTCATTTCGCTGGCCGGAGGGGACCGCGTGCACGTCGAGCTGACACCCGCCGACACCGCCCACATCTTCAACGTGACGATGATCGCGCCGGACAGCCGCGGTCTGTTGTCGAAAGCCGCGGGGGTGTTGGCCCTGAACTCGCTGCGCGTGCACTCGGCTTCGGTCAACGGCCATGAAGGTTCGGCCATCAACAGCTTTGTCGTGTCACCGCATTTCGGCTCGCCGCCGGCGGCCGAGCTCTTGCGTCAGCAGCTGATTCTCGCGATCGACGGCGATCTCGACGTGATGGGGGCGTTGGACAAGAAAGAGGCGGAGAGCGCCAGCACGGCCCGCGCCGGCGAAGTCCGGGCCGCCGTCCCGATCAACGCCCCGACGGCCCCGCCGCGGGTGCTGTGGCACGACGGTGCCGGCGTCGGACAGCTGGTGGCCGAGATTCGCGCCACCGATCGTGCCGGTCTGCTGGCGGTGCTCACCGGAGTCTTCGAGCGTGCCGGGGCAGACATCGCGTGGGCGAAGGTGACGACGCTGGGGTCGTCGGTGGTCGACGTCTTCGGAATCGAGTTGGCCGAGAACGACAGTGGGATGCGACAGAGTCTGGAACGTGAGCTGTTCGCGGTCCTGCCTGCGCCGCCGCCTCCACCGGCGCAGGTCGAGGCGAGCTAGAGCGGACAGGTCTGCGGCGGTTGGGCGCTGCGTTCCGGCCGGTCCGCGATCGCGCGGTCGGGAAGCCAGATCACAAACGTGCTTCCGGCGCCGAGAGCGCTGAACAACGACATCTTGCCTTCGTGGCTCTCGACGATCTGCCTGGCGATCGCAAGACCCAGACCCGATCCGCGGCCTCCGTTTCTTTCGGTGGCCGTACGCCCCTGCCGGAAGCGGTCGAACACCCGCTGCTGATCGTCTTCGGCGATTCCGGGGCCCTCGTCACGAACCGCGATCCATGCCCAGCCCCGTGTGCTGCCGCTGCCGACGGTCAGTTCGGAATCACTGGGCGCCAGCCGGATTGCGTTCGACAGCAGGTTGGCCACCGCCCGTGCCAGCGACTCCGGATCGGCGTACACCACCGGCCCGGGAGAAAGCCGGGCGGTGAGTCGCAGCGGCCGTTCACCGGCCAGGAGGCGGTGTTCTTCGACGACCTCGGCGACGAAGGTGTGCAGATCGACCTTCTGGTCGGCGAACGATCCCGATCGGCGCCGGGCCGTGGCGAGGAGATCTTCGAGCAGCCGCGACATCCGCGTAGTGGCACGGGAGATGACGGCGAGCGCGTGCGCTCGTTCGTCCGGGGTGGCGTGCTCGTCGGCGAGGACTGCTTCGACGTTGGCCTGCACGACCGCCACCGGGTTGCGCAGTTCGTGCGAAACATCCTCGACCAGTGCGCGTTCGGCGCGGAACGCGTCGTCGAGCCGGTCCAGCATGCCGTCGATGGTGTCGGCCAGGGTGCGCAGTTCGTCCTGCGGCCCGGTGGCGTTGATCCGCTGCGAGAGGTCGCTGGCCGACAGCCGTCGCGCCGTTGCGGTGATCTCGCCGACGGGCCGGAGCATGCGTCCCGCGACGAACCATCCGACGACGAGGCTGATCAGGAAGATGACGCCGAGCGCGAGCAGCGAGTAGTTCCGCAGCGTTTCCAAGGTCGAGTGATTGACTGCGCGCTGGACACTTTCGAGGTCGGCCGCCTGGAAGCTCTCGCCGCCGCGGTAGACCATGGTGCCGTCGGGCTTGCGCTCGAACTTCTTGACCGTCACCGGATCCAGCGGCGCGGCATCGATGGTGGCCGACAGCGCGAAATACACGCCGGCAAGGATCACCGCGGAGATGGCGGACAGCCACAGTGATGTGGTCAACGCCAATCTGACGCGGATCGTGCGCATCAGGAGGATTTCGCCGAAGGCTGCTCTGCGGGAGTGCGCAATCGGTAGCCGCGGCCGACGAGAGTGTGCAGCACCTGTTGTTCGCCGTCGACGGTCAGCTTGCGGCGCAGCGTTCCGACGGTCACCCGCACGGTCTGGGTGAACGGGTCGGCGTTCTCGTCCCACACGTGCTCGAGGATCTGCTCTGCCGACACCACGTGGTCGGGCCGCGTCATCAGGTAGCGCAGCACCGAGAACTCCTTGAGCGTCAGGTCGACTTCGCGTGGGCCGCGGCGCACGATCTGGCGTGCGGTGTCGACGGAGATGTCGCCGAGTCGCAGCACCGATGAATCCCCGGATACCTCTCGGCGCAGCACGGCCCGCAGGCGTGCTGTCAGTTCGGCCAGCGCGAACGGTTTGACGATGTAGTCGTCGGCGCCCGCGTCGAGACCCCGGACCCGGTCGGGCAGGGTGCCTCGCGCCGTCAGCATGACGATGCGGATCTCTCGCCCTACCGGTGAGGCGAGGTCGCCGGCCCGCAGGCGCCGCGCCAGCTCGAGGCCGTCGCCGTCGGGAAGGTTGACGTCGATGAGCGCGACGTCGTAGGAGTTGACGGTGAGGCGTTCGAGCGCCTCCGCTTCGGTCATCGCGGCGTCGACGGCATAGCCTTCTCGCTGCAGCCCGATGCGGAGGGCGCTGACCAGCCCTTCCTCGTCCTCGACGATCAGAATCCGCATATACGCCGAGGGTAGCGCCGTCGCGGGAACCCGACCACTTGGCTTTCGGTGGACTTTCGCCCCGGTTTCCTGGGGTTTTCGCACCGGGCTGGTGAACTGTCGGTCATGAGCAACAACGACCGCGAACACGGCGCAGGCGCGCTCATCGAGCGGGCCCTGTTCGAAATGAAACATGTTGTGGTGGGCCAGGACTCGATGCTGGAGCGGCTGCTGGTGGGATTGCTGGCCGGTGGGCACGTCCTGCTCGAAGGCGTCCCCGGTCTCGCCAAGACGCTGGCGGTGCGCACCGCGGCAACCGTCGTCGGCGGCACGTTCCACCGTCTGCAGTTCACTCCGGATCTGATGCCCGCCGACATCATCGGCACCCGCGTGTGGCGGCCGTCCACCGAGACCTTCGACATCGAGCTGGGCCCGATCTTCGCGAACCTGGTGCTGGCCGACGAGATCAACCGCGCACCCGCGAAGGTGCAGTCGGCGCTGCTGGAGGCGATGGCGGAGCGGCAGGTCAGCATCGGCGGGCGCACCTTCGGGCTGCCCGAACCGTTCCTCGTGCTCGCCACGCAGAACCCCATCGAGACCGACGGTGTCTACCACCTCCCGGAAGCGCAGCGGGACCGATTCCTGCTCAAGATCGACCTGACACACCCCACCGAGCTCGAAGAACTCGCCATCCTGGCCAGGATGGGCGCGCAACCGCCCACCGCACGCAACCTGATGACGCCCGCCGACGTGTTGAGGCTGCAGCGCATCACCGAGCAGGTCTTCGTCCACCACGCGGTGGCCCACTACATCGTGCGGCTGGTGATGGCGACCCGCGAGCCGGCCGAGTACGGGGCGGCGCCGATCGCGAGCGTGCTCGACTACGGGATCGGCCCGCGCGGCTCTCTCGGCCTGCTGTCGGCCAGCCGGGCCCTGGCGATGTTGCGCGGACGCGACTACGTGCTGCCCGCCGACGTCGCCGACATCGCCCCCGACGTGCTGGCCCACCGGCTGGTGCTGACGTTCGACGCGGTCGCCGACGGAGTCGACCCCCGGTCGGTGATCGCCCGTGTGCTCGAATACGTAGCCCCACCGCAAATCGCACCGAACAGCCACGAACTCGCCGAGGTCGCGTCATGACCGAGAGTTCCGGAAATGCCTGGCGGGCAATGGATCTGTCGGTACGCCGACGGGTGGACAGCATCGTCAGCGGAGAGTACGAGGGAATGCGGCTCGGCGTCGGCAGCGAGCGCGAGGAGCTGTCGCGCTACCAACCGGGTGACGACGTGCGCAGTATCGACTGGAACATCACCGCCCGCGCCGGCGAGCCGCACGTGTGGCGGCCGCGGGCCGACAACAGGCTCGACACCCAGGTGATGGTCGACATGACACCGAGCATGGCGTTCGGCACCGTCGCGGACGAGAAGAGTGAACTCGCAGCACGGATCGTCGCCGCGGTCGGCCTACTCACCGACGCCCCGGGGAACACGGTCGGACTGCAGACTTTCGGACCGGACGGCATCCGGTGGTATCGGCCGCTGCGCGCGCGGCTCGCGGCGTCCAGAGCGCCGCAGACGTTGTCCCGCGCCGCTTCCCGAACGGGTGCCGGATCGCCAACGCTCGCACAGGCTCTCACCGCGCTCGGGGCCCGCCGAGGCGGGCCCGGCTTGCGCGTCGTCGTGTCGGACTTCCTCGATCCCGGCGGCGCCAACGAAGCGCCCTTCGACTGGCAGACCCCATTGCGCCGGCTGGCGGCGCGCCACGACGTCGTCGCCGTGGAGATTCTCGACCCGCGTGAACTTGAGCTGCCCGACGTCGGCGCGGTGGTGCTCGTCGATCCCGAATCGGGACGCCAGCGCCAGGTGTGGACGTCCGACGAACGGCTGCGCCGCCGATACCGCGACGCGGCCGCCGAACACCGCAACGCGGTGGCCGCGGCGATCTCGGCCTCCGGTGCCGACCATCTGCGGGCGAGCACCGCCGGCGACTGGATCCGCGATCTGGCGAAGTTCCTGCGCGAACGACAGCGCACGCTGCGCCGGGGGAGAGGCCCGGTGCGCCGATGACGTTCCTGTTCCCGCTCGGCCTTCTGATGCTGGTGCCGGTCGCGCTTCTTGCTGCCACATACCTCGTCACCGTCCGGCGCAGGCAACGCTACGCCGTCCGCTATGCGGCACTTCCGTTGTTGGAGAAAGTGATTCCGGAGCGGCCGAAATGGCGACGGCATCTGCCCGCGGTGTTCCTGCTCGCCGCGCTGACGCTGTGCGCACTGGCGGTCGCCCGTCCGGAGATGCCCGTGCGGGTGCCCTACGAACGCGCCACCATCGTCGTCGCGATCGACACGTCGGAATCGATGCGCGCCGAAGATGTCAGCCCGGACAGGTTGACCGCGGCCGTCGCCGCCGCGGGAGACTTCATCGACCAACTCCCGGCGACGTTCAACGTCGGAGTCGTGACGTTCGCCGGGACGACAACCGTGGCGCACGCCCCCGACACCGACCGCGCCACGGCCAAGTCCAGCCTGCAGACGCTGACGACGCAGTCGCGTACCGCGATCGGGGAAGGCGTGTTCACGTCGCTGGATCAGATCCTGGCGATCACGCAGGAGCCCGAGGAGGGTCAGGACCGGGTGCCAGCACACATCGTGCTGCTGTCGGACGGCACCAATACCAGTGGCCGCGACACCGACGCGGCCGCACTCGCGGCGGTGGCGGCCGGCGTCCCGGTCTCGACGATCGCGTACGGCACGCCCGACGGTGTGTTCAGCAGCGGAGGCTACGAGGTCCCGGTGCCCGTCGACGCCGAGACTCTGACGACGCTGGCGGAGAGCACCGGCGGTATCGCCTATTCGGCGGCGAGCAGCGACGAACTCGAAGCCGTGTACCGCGACATCGGATCCTCCATCGGCTGGCGCACCGAATGGCGCGAGGTGACCCCGTTCGTCGCCGGTATCGCGCTGGCCTGCGGCATCGTGGCCGCGGCCCTGTCCATGCGCTGGTTCGCCCGTCTCGTCTGACAGGAGCACCCATGACCTTCGATCAACGGTTCGACCTGGGTGGCAGGCCCGCGGGACCGTCGTTCCTGCCGCCGGGCCCACCCGTCGTGCCGACCCGGATCCGCGTCGACCCACCCCCACAGACCGCGCCGCCGGTACCTGACCCCCTCGCGGTACCGGCGGCGCCCCGGCGTCCTCGAATGTCGGCGCTGCTCATCGGCGCCTGCCTGCTGACCGGTGCGGCGGCCGGGGGAGGCGCCGGATTCCTCGCCGCCGACGCCGGCCGCGCGACGGTGATCCGGCAGAGTTCGCCCGCGCCTTCGGCGCCTGCACCCGGCGGCACCATGCAGGGCGCATCGCAGGCGTTGCTGCCCAGCGTCGTGCAGATCAGCGCGGGCAACAGCATCGGATCGGGGTTCGCGATCGACGATCAGGGCCGGATCATGACGAACAGCCATGTGATCGAAGGCTATTCGCGGGTCGCGGTGCGGATGGCCGACGGCCGCCGCAGTCCCGCGCGGGTGGTCGGCTCCGATCCCGCGACCGACGTCGCCGTGCTGGAGGTGTCGGGCACGCCGCCGCCTCCCGCGGCGCTCGGTGTCAGCGAGGGTCTGGCGATCGGTGCGCCCGTCATCGCGGTCGGTGCCCCGCTGGGCCTCAACAGCACCGTCACCGCGGGCATCATCAGCGCCGTGGATCGGACGGCGCGGCTGGGGCCGAATCCTGCGCAGCAATTGCTGCAGACGGATGCGTCGATCAACCCGGGCAATTCCGGCGGTCCGCTGGCCAATCTCGACGGTCAGGTCATCGGCATGAACACCGCGATCGCCACGGTGGGCGGGCCGGAGGCCGGCAGCATCGGCATCGGGTTCGCGGTGCCCATCGACCGGGCCGTCGCGATCGCCCGCGACATCATCCAGAACGGTTGACCGCCCAGGCCAGGCGGCTATCGAGGCGGTGCGGCCAGCCGCGATAGGCTTGCCCTCGTGTTTGAATCCCTGTCCGACCGGTTGACCGGTGCCCTCTCCGGCCTGCGGGGCAAGGGTCGGCTGACTGACGCCGACATCGATGCCACCGCGCGCGAGATCCGACTGGCGTTGCTCGAGGCCGACGTCTCGCTGCCCGTCGTCCGCGAGTTCATCTCCCGCATCAAGGACCGCGCCAAGGGCGCGGAGGTGTCCGGGGCGCTCAACCCCGCGCAACAGGTCGTCAAGATCGTCAACGAGGAGCTCATCGCGATCCTCGGTGGCGAAACGCGTCAGCTCTCGTTCGCGAGGAACCCACCGACGGTCATCATGCTGGCGGGCCTGCAGGGTTCGGGTAAGACGACGCTGGCCGGAAAGCTCGCGAGATGGCTCAAGGCGCAAGGGCATACGCCGCTGCTGGTGGCCTGCGACCTGCAACGCCCCGGCGCCGTCAACCAGCTGCAGATCGTCGGTGAGCGTGCCGGCGTGCACGTGTTCGCCCCGCATCCCGGTGTGTCCCCGGACGGCGTCACGATCGAGCAGATGGCCACTGGCGATCCGGTGTCGGTGGCCGCCGCGGGCCTCGCCGAGGCGAAGTCCAAGCACTACGACGTCGTCATCGTCGACACCGCGGGCCGGCTCGGTATCGATCAGGAGCTGATGGCTCAGGCCGCCGCGATCCGCGACGCCGTCAACCCCGACGAGGTGCTGTTCGTCCTCGACGCGATGATCGGTCAGGATGCCGTCACCACGGCCGACGCGTTCCGCGAGGGGGTCGGCTTCACCGGTGTCGTGCTGACCAAGCTCGATGGCGACGCCCGCGGTGGTGCTGCGCTGTCGGTGCGTGAAGTCACGGGTCAGCCGATCATGTTCGCGTCGGCGGGCGAGAAGCTCGAAGACTTCGACGTCTTCCATCCCGACCGGATGGCCAGCCGCATCCTGGGCATGGGTGACGTGCTCACCCTCATCGAACAGGCCGAGCAGGTTTTCGACGCCGCGCAGGCCGAGGCCACCGCAGCCAAGATCGGCAGCGGTGAGCTCACGCTGGAGGACTTCCTCGAGCAGATGCTCGCGATCCGCAAGATGGGACCGATCGGCAACCTACTCGGCATGCTGCCCGGCGCCGGCCAGATGAAGGACGCGTTGGCCGCCGTCGACGACAGCCAGCTCGACCGCGTGCAGGCGATCATCCGCGGCATGACTCCTCAGGAGCGCGAGGACCCGAAGATCATCAACGCTTCGCGCCGGTTGCGCATCGCCAACGGCTCCGGCGTCACCGTCGCCGAGGTGAACCAGCTCGTCGACCGGTTCTTCGAGGCGCGCAAGATGATGTCGCAGATGGCCGGGCAGATGGGAATGCCGTTCGGCCGCAAGAACTCCCGCAAGTCCGGTGGCAAGGGCAAGAACAAGCAGGCGGGTAAGAAAAAGGGCAACAGGGGGCCCACGCCGCCGCGCAATCCGCTCGGCGCAGGAATGCCCGGTCTGCCCGCCGGTTTCCCCGACCTGTCGAACATGCCGAAGGGGCTCGACGAGCTGCCGCCGGGATTGGCCGACATCGATTTGTCGAAGCTGAAGTTCCCGAAGAACTAGCTGATGCCGCTGCATGTCCGC
The DNA here is from genome assembly GCF_029623955.1 of Mycobacterium sp. 236(2023). Taxonomy (GTDB): domain Bacteria; phylum Actinomycetota; class Actinomycetes; order Mycobacteriales; family Mycobacteriaceae; genus Mycobacterium. Next base: position 1,435,541 of record NZ_JARSBP010000002.1, read on the forward strand.
GGTCGCGGATTGCCCCACGACGAGCCGGTCGAATGGTGGGTCGTCGACGGGCGGCTGTCCGCGGAACCAGTGGCAGACGCCGAGACGGTATTTGACGGCGGCTGGGTGCTCCCCGGTCTGGTCGACGCGCACTGCCACGTCGGGCTCGGGTCGGATGGCGAGATCTCGCTGGACGATGCCGCGGCTCAGGCCGAAACAGAACGCGGCGTCGGCGCGCTGTTGCTGCGTGACGCCGGATCGCCGACCGACACCCGCAGCTTCGACGACCGCCCCGAATTGCCACGCATCATTCGCGCCGGCCGACACCTGGCGCGCCCCAAGCGATATCAGCGTGGATTCGCCGCCGAGCTCGACGACCAGTGGCAGCTGCCCGACGCGGTCGCGCAGCAGGCGCGCTGGGGGGACGGTTGGATCAAGCTGGTGGGGGACTGGATCGACCGGGAGACCGGCGACCTGGAGCCGTTGTGGTCCGACGACGTCCTCGAAGCGGCGATCGACGCCGCGCATGCCAACGGGGCCCGCGTCACCGCGCACGTGTTCGGCGAGGACGCACTCGCGGGACTCATCAAGGCCGGCATCGACTGCATCGAGCACGGCACCGGGCTCACCGAGGACACGATCGACCTGATGGTCGAATACGGCACGGCGCTGGTGCCGACGCTGATCAACATCGAGAACTTCCCGGACATCGCTGGGGCGGCACACAAGTACCCGACCTATCAACAGCACATGCGCGATCTGTACGAAACCTGTTCGGCCAGAATCGGTGCCGCGCGCGAGGCCGGGGTGCCGATCTTCGCGGGCTCGGACGCGGGCAGCACCGTGGCGCACGGCCGCATCGCCGAGGAAGTCGACGCACTCAAGGGGATCGGCATGTCGCCGATCGAGGCGCTGGGCGCGGCGTGCTGGGACGCGCGTGAGTGGCTTCGTCGGCCAGGTCTCGAGCACGGCGCGTCGGCTGACCTGGTGTGCTTCTCCGAGGATCCGCGCACGGGCGCCGGGGTGCTCGGCAACCCCGATGTGGTCATCCTGCGCGGAATCGCCTACTAGATGGCGCGGCGCGTCGTCGACCTCAGCCACCGGATCCGGGCCGGGCTGCTGACGTACCCGGGACTACCGGCGCCGGTGATCACGCCGCACCTGACTCGCCAGGAATCCCGCGAGAAGTACGCTCCCGGAACGGAATTCGCGATGGACATCATCACGATGATCGGAAACACCGGGACGTATTTGGACTCGCCGTTCCACCGCTACGCCGACGGTGCGGACCTCGCTGGGCTGGACCTGGCGACGCTGGTGGGGCTGCCCGCCGAGGTCTTCCACCTCGGTGACAAGCGCGCCGTCACCGTCGCGCATCTCGCCGACCGGAACGTGCGGGGAGCCGCGGTGCTCCTGCACACCGGGTGGGACCGGCATTTCGGCACCGACGCGTACGGAAGTGGAGCGCCTTTCGTCACCGCCGAAGCGGCCCAGTACCTCGTCGACGCCGGTGCGGTGCTCGTGGGGATCGACTCGGTCAACATCGACGACACGGAATCCGGTGGACACCGCCCGGTGCATTCACTGCTCCTGGGCGCCGGGGTGCACGTGGTGGAGCACCTCACCAATCTCGGTGCGTTGCCCGAACAGGGGGCGCGGTTCACCGCCGCTCCGCCTGCGATCGAGGGCTTCGGCACCTTCCCGGTGCGCGCCTTCGCCGAGATCGGATAGCGATCTACGGTTGCCGGAATCCGTAGTCCAGCAAGCTGATCGCCTGCCCGTACAGGTCGCCGCTGCCGTACATCTGCACGACGACCAGCCGCCGGTTCCCGCGCTGCGCCGCCCCGACATAGGTCTTGCGGGCCAGGTTGGTGAAGCCGGTCTTGCCCCCGAGGTCCCCGGGATAGCGGCTGAGAAGCTCGTTCTGGTTGTGCAGCGTCTTGCCGGGGAACGGGGCCGTCGGGGACCGCATGATCTGAGCGATCAGCGGATATTTCAACGCTGCCCGCATGATGACCGCCAGATCGTGTGGCGTGGTGATCGATTCCCAGCCGGGGCCGTCGAGCCCTGAGGTCGACGATGCCTTGGTGCTGCGGGCGCCGACGAGGGCGGCCTTTCGGTTCATGGCGGCGACGGCCACGGGCTGCCCACCCAGCATGTCTCCGAGCATGGTCGCGGCGTCGTTGCCCGACACCATCAGGATCGCCGCCACCAGCTGCGCGGTGGTGTAGGCCTGGCCGGATTTGAGTCCGACACAGGAACATTCGATCTTGGTGTGGGATTCGTTGGCCCTGGCGAAGTTGTCGGGCCGCAGGTGGTCGAGCACCGTCATCGCCAGCAGCACCTTGATCGTGCTCGCGGGCGCGAATTTCCCGTACGGGTCCTTGCTGGCGAGCACACGGCCGGTGTCCATGTCGGCGACCAGCCACGCCTGGGCCGGTCCGTCCGGAAGTGGTTGTGCGGCAGCGGGTTCAACGGGCTGGGCGAAAACCGTGGGCGCGACCGACATCGAGGCGGCAGGCAGCAGCGCACTGAGGGCGAGCGCCAGCCCCGCGAGTTGTCTTCGCACGATCGGGGACGCTAATCGCGCCAGGACTCGACAAGCGCGCGATCAGATATCCATCCGGTATCGACGGGTTTAGAGCCGGCTGACCCCGGAGTTGGGACCGAGCGCGAACCCCCAGTCGAGCAGCGCCGCCGCCTGATCCCAGTACGTCGGTCCGCCCTCTTTGACCAGGCCGTACATCAAGGCGACGACCAGATGCCTGCCGCCCCGGGACGCGCCGGCGACGAACGTCTTGCGGGCAAGGTCGGTGTAGCCGGTCTTGCCACCGAAGGCGCCGGGGTAGCGGTGCAGCAGTTCGTCCTGGTTGAGCAGGACGGTGTCGCCGGTCTTGGTCGGGAACACCGCGGTGGGCTGAGCGGTGATCTGCGCGAACACCGGGTTGGCCATCGCGGCCCGGAAGATGACGGCGAGATCGTGCGGGGTGGACCAGATGTCGATGCCGGGCCCGTCGATCCCCGACGGTGACCCGGCGCTGGTGCCGTGGGCGCCCACCGTCGCGGCCTTGGCGTTCATCTTCATCACCGCGGCATCGCGGCCGCCGAGCATCGTGGCCAGCGTGTTGGCGGCGTCGTTGCCCGACGCCAGCAACAGGCCTTCAAGGAGCTGGCGGGTCGTGTAGGTCATACCCGGCGTCACTCCGGCGCAGTTGCACTCGACCGAGGTGTCGGCTTCGTTGGCCACGATCGTCGCGTCCAGCGGCAGCTCGTCGAGGACGACCAGCGCGAGCAGGATCTTGATCGTGCTCGCGGGGGCGAAGCGGCTGTTCTCGTCTCGGCCGGCCAGGACCGCCCCGGTGTCCATGTCGGCGAGGATCCAGGCCTGGGCCGGGCCGTCGGGGATCGGTACCGAGCCGGCGGGCTGGACGATTCCGGAGGGAGGCTGAGCCGAGGCCGTGGGGGCGGTGACTGTAGCGGCCCCGGAGACCAGGCACAGGGTGGCCGCGAGGCCAGCGAGAAGCCTTGTCATGGCGGCTGACTCTATCTTGGGTCCATCCAGGGCCGGTGCGGCCGGCTCATCGTGTTCAATCAAGGCCATGTTGAGCATCGAGGAGATCTCGGACCGGCTGGAGATCCAGCAACTGCTGATCGACTACTCCACGGCGATCGACCAGCGCCGCTTCGACGACCTCGACGCCGTCTTCACCCCCGACGCCTACATCGACTACCACGTGGCCGGTGGGATCGACGGCAGTTTCGGTGAGGTGAAGGCGTGGCTGAAGGACGTGCTGCCCAACTTCCCCGCGTACTACCACCTGATCGGCAATGCCGATATCCGCGTCTCCGGCGACACGGCCACGTCGCGCGCGATCTGCTTCAACCCGATGGTGATGGGCGGTGACGCAGGGCAGATCTATTTCGTCGGGATCTGGTACCTCGACGAGTTCGTCCGCACCGACCAGGGGTGGCGGATGAGCAAGCGTGTCGAGGAGAAGTGCTTCGACAAGCTGGTCTGAGCGATTTTCGCCGACGGCCTCTGGTCTGGCACAATGGTCGGCTGTCCGGTCCCGGCTTCCTCGAATTCGATGGATGTGCCGTGAGCTGGTCACACACGTAAGGCAAAACCGGATCGCAGCATCCCGCGGCGATCGCTGAATTGCAGCGTGGCAATCACAGGAGAAGTAGCTCAATCATGGCTGTCAAGATCAAGCTCACCCGCCTCGGGAAGATCCGCAATCCGCAGTACCGCATCGCGGTCGCCGACTCGCGCACCCGCCGCGACGGTCGTTCCATCGAGGTCATCGGCCGTTACCACCCCAAGGAAGAGCCGAGCCTCATCGAGATCGACTCGGAGCGCGCCCAGTACTGGCTCGGCGTCGGCGCCCAGCCGACCGAACCGGTTCTGCAGCTGCTGAAGATCACCGGTGACTGGCAGAAGTTCAAGGGCCTGCCCGGTGCCGAGGGCACGCTGAAGGTCAAGGAGCCCAAGACCAGCAAGCTGGATCTGTTCAACGCCGCGCTCGCCGAGGCCGACGGCGGTCCGTCGACCGAGGCCACCACCGCCAAGAAGAAGAAGGCGCCGGCCAAGAAGGACGAGAAAGCCGAAGCCACCGAGGCCCCTGAGGCCACCGAGGCCGAAGCTCCCGCTGAGCCCGCCGCCGAGGCGCCGGCTGAGTCCGAGAGCTGAGTCCGGCTGTGAGCTCTGTCGTCGTCGACGCCGTTGAGCATCTGGTTCGCGGAATCGTCGACAATCCCGACGATGTCCGCGTGGACATGGTGACCAACCGGCGCGGCCGTACTGTCGAGGTTCACGTCCACCCCGAGGACCTGGGCAAGGTCATCGGGCGCGGCGGTCGCACCGCGACCGCGCTGCGCACACTGGTGGCGGGCATCGGCGGTCGCGGAATCCGCGTCGACGTGGTGGACACCGACCAGTAACGACGCGAAGGGCCCTGCCTGATGGATCTGGTTGTGGGGCGCGTCGTCAAAGCGCACGGCATCACCGGTGAATTGGCCGTCGACATCCGTACCGACGACCCGGACGAGCGTTTCGCGCCCGGAGTCGTGCTGCGCGGGCGGCCCTCGCGCGGCGGAACCGAGCGTGATTACGTCATCGAATCCGTTCGCGCGCATGGTGATCGGCTGCTGGTCCGGCTCGAGGGTGTCGCGGACCGGAATTCGGCTGACGCGCTGCGCGGCACGCTGTTCCTCGTCGACTCCGAAGGTCTTCCCCCGATCGAGGACCCCGACGAGTTCTACGATCACCAACTCGAAGGCATGACGGTGACGACCACCGCCGGGGTAGAGGTGGGCACGGTCGCGGAGGTGTTGCACACGGCCGCAGGTGAACTGTTGGCCGTGCGCGGCGCCGACGGAGCCGAGGTACTGGTGCCGTTCGTGTCGGCCATCGTCGTGTCGGTGTCGTTGCAGGATCGGGCCATCGCGATCGATCCGCCCGAGGGTCTACTCGATTTGGAGTGACCGTGCGCATTGACGTGGTGACGATCTTCCCCGCCTTCCTCGACGCTCTGCGGCAGGCGTTGCCGGGCAAGGCAATCGACGCCGGGATCGTCGAACTCGCCGTGCATGATCTGCGCGACTGGACGCACGACGTGCACCGCTCCGTGGACGACTCCCCATACGGTGGCGGCCCGGGCATGGTGATGAAAGCTCCCGTATGGGGCCCGGCGCTCGACGAGATCTGTTCCCCGGAAACGCTTCTCGTTGTGCCGTCGCCTGCGGGCCGGCTGTTCACCCAATCCGTCGCGCAACGGTGGTCGGAGGAGCGGCATCTGGTGTTCGCCTGTGGTCGTTACGAAGGCATCGATCAGCGGGTGGTCGAGGATGCCGCGACGCGGATGCGGGTGGAGGAGATCTCCATCGGCGACTACGTGCTACCTGGCGGTGAATCAGCCGCAGTGGTGATGATCGAGGCCGTCGTCCGGCTGCTGCCCGACGTCCTCGGCAATCCCGCGTCGCACCAGGATGATTCGCACTCCGAACTCGTGGGCGGCCTGCTCGAAGGCCCCAGCTACACGCGGCCGGCGAGCTGGCGCGGACTCGACGTACCCGACGTGCTGCTCTCCGGGGACCACGCGCGGATCGCCGCGTGGCGGCGCGAGCAGGGGTTGGAGCGCACGCGTGAGCGCCGTCCCGATCTGCTCGACTAGATCTTGCCGGCCGGGAACATCGTCTTCACGGCGTCGGTGATCGTCTGGCGGGCGGCGTCGTCGCCGGTGGCCTGCATCGACCCGATCACCATCACGTAGCGCCGGTTGGGGCCGACGACGCCGGTGGACAGGTGCATCCAGTCGGCGCCGACGCAACACATCCAGCCCTGCTTGACGGCGACCCGCTCGGCGAACAGTCCCTCGGGGATGCCGAACCGCTGCGGGTAGATGCCGCCGGGCACCATGCCGTCGGGAGCCGTCGGTGTCGAGGCGGCGAGATCGGACAGGATGATGTTGACCTGCTCGGACGGCAGGCCACCCGCGCCCGAGAGCAGCATGTCGTAGTAGCGCACCAGGTCGGCGGCGGTGCTGATGGTGTTGAACCACCGCCCGTTGGACGGCCGGCTGGTGGACTGCAGCCCGTAGCGTTTGACGATCCGGTCGACGATCACGCTGCCGCCGCTACGGTTCCAGAACACTTCGGCCGCGCTGTCGTCGGACGAGCGCAGCATGACGTCGAGTGACTTGCGGTCTTCGGGGGTGAGTGTGGTGCGGCCCTGGGCGACCTGCAGGAGGAGATCGTCGGCGATGAACAGCTTCACCACCGAGGCGATCGCGATCGGCATGCCGTTGCCGTTGGTCACCAGCTGACCGGTCTTGCGGTCGAGCACCGCGGCGGTGATGTCGGCACCAGCGGCGGCCGCCTGGCTGGTCGCCTCCCGTTCGCGGGCGGCGAGCCCGTAGAACGTCGGCGCGGGCGTGGCGGGGCGCACTTCGGGCAGTGGGGCCATCGCTTCCGAGGGGGCAACCACGGTCAGGTCCGGGCCCGACGCGACCGGCGACGCGCTGTGTCCGGTCGCCGTGCACGCGACGAGCAGCGACAGCCCGGCGGTGGTGGTGAACAGCCTCAGCGGCCGTCGCATCGCTCAATCCTCCAGAATGTGTGGGCCGACGCTGCTTTCCTGAAACGCTGTTCCCCCGAATCCGGACAACGCTGAATACTTGCCCGGTGAAGCAAGCGTAACCGCTGTGTACCCGTCGCGCGGTCTGGCGACGTGGGCCCCCGTGCGGTGGCCACGCACCGGATTTCAGGGATGAGGCCTGCGTCTGGCACAATTGGGCAGTTGTCTGTGCACGGCCGGGAGCATTTCCGGTCCGAGTCGCACGACTCGCCCAAGACGTCCGATTTACCCATCGGCTCTGCGCGCGTCATCCTGACGCCGGCAAGGAGCCGCGAACAACAAGGAAGTGGCACCGATGAACACGCTGGATTTCGTCGACCAGACGTCGTTGCGTGACGATGTCCCGGCTTTCGGCCCCGGCGACACCGTCAATGTCCACGTCAAGGTCATCGAGGGCTCGAAGGAACGCATCCAGGTCTTCAAGGGCGTCGTGATCCGTCGCCAGGGTGGCGGCGTGCGAGAGACCTTCACGGTGCGCAAGGAGAGCTACGGCGTGGGTGTCGAGCGCACTTTCCCGGTGCATTCGCCCAACATCGACCACATCGACATCGTCACCCGCGGTGATGTGCGCCGGGCGAAGCTGTACTACCTGCGTGAGCTGCGTGGCAAGAAGGCCAAGATCAAGGAGAAGCGCTGACCCCTACGGGTCGCGCCTGGACCGACGTGCGCTGGCTAGTCTGATCACGTGACGTCGTCCTCTGGGCCTTCTGGCCACCCTGACCCGTCCGGAGATTCGTCAGCCGAGCGCACGCTCGAAGACGACGCTGCCGCCGAATCCGGCGAGAAGCCCGACAAGAAGAAGCGCGGTGCTCTCAAAGAGTTCGCGATTCTGATCAGCATCGCTCTCGTCCTGTATTACGTGATGCTGACGTTCATCGCCCGGCCGTACCTGATTCCGTCGGAGTCGATGGAACCCACGTTGCACGGCTGCAACGGATGCGTCGGCGATCGCATCATGGTCGACAAGCTGTCCTACCGGTTTGGGTCGCCCGAGCCCGGCGATGTCATCGTCTTCAAGGGGCCCCCGAATTGGAGCGTCGGCTACAAGTCGATCCGTTCGGACAACACCGCGGTGCGCTGGGTGCAGAACGCGCTGTCGGTGGTGGGGTTCGTCCCGCCTGACGAGAACGACCTGGTGAAGCGCATCATCGCCACCGGCGGGCAGACGGTCCAGTGCCGCGTCGACACCGGGCTCACGGTCGACGGGAAGAAGCTCGACGAGCCCTACCTCGATCCGGACACGATGATGGCCGATCCTGCTGTTTATCCCTGCCTGGGTAACGAGTTCGGCCCCGTCACGGTCCCCGAGAACCGGCTCTGGGTGATGGGCGACAACAGGACCCATTCGGCCGACTCCCGCACCCACTGCACCAACGAGCCCGCCGATGTGCAGAAGGGTTTGATCTGCACCGGTGACCCGACGGCCGGAACGATCCCGGTGGAGAATGTCATCGGCAAGGCACAGTTCATCGCCTGGCCGCCGGGACGCTGGGGCGGCGTGAACTCGGTCAACCCCCAGTCGTAACGGGCGGGTCGAAAGGAGGCACTGACACTTGCCGGCTGTTTGGCCCCCGAGGGCCGTCATCCGCAAATCGTCGGGCCTGCGCACGCTGGAATCAGCCCTGTACCGGGCGGGTCTGGGCCCCGTCGCCGGCGTCGACGAGGTCGGACGCGGCGCATGCGCGGGTCCGCTGGTGGTGGCCGCGTGTGTGCTGGGACCGAACCGGCTGGAAAGCCTGTCCGCCCTCGATGATTCGAAGAAGCTGAACGAAGCCGAACGGGAACGGCTGTTCCCGCTGATCCGGCGCTACGCGTTGGCCTACCACGTGGTGTTCATCCCGTCGGTGGAGGTCGACCGCCGCGGCGTGCACGTCGCCAACATCGAGGGCATGCGTCGCGCGATCGCGGGGTTGCCGATGCGGCCCGGCTATGTGTTGTCGGACGGCTTCCGGGTACCCGGCCTGCCGACGCCGTCGCTGCCGGTGGTGGGTGGCGATGCTGCTGCGGCCTGCATCGCGGCGGCCAGTGTGCTGGCCAAGGTGAGCCGTGATCGGCTTATGGTCGCGATGGAGAAGGAGCACCCCGGCTATGGTTTCGCCGACCACAAGGGCTACAGCACGCGGGCGCACATTGCGGCGTTGAGTCGGCTGGGTCCGTCCAGTCAGCACCGGTATTCGTTCATCAACGTGCGGCGTCTGACTCTGAACGGGGAACCCGGGGAGCGTGGAGAACTTGAGTGCGGGAAAATGCCTGTGGATTCTTATCTACATGAAGGACAGTTGAGCCGATGAGTGCCGAAGATCTCGAGAAGTACGAAACCGAGATGGAGCTCTCGCTCTACCGCGAGTACAAGGACATCGTCGGGCAGTTCAGTTACGTCGTCGAGACGGAGCGGCGGTTCTACCTGGCCAACAGTGTCGAGATGGTGCCCCGCAACGCGGACGGCGAGGTCTACTTCGAGTTGCGCCTCGGCGACGCGTGGGTGTGGGACATGTACCGGCCGGCTCGCTTCGTCAAGCAGGTCCGGGTGATCACGTTCAAAGACGTCAACATCGAAGAGGTCGAGAAGCCCGAGCTGCGTCTGCCCGAATAGTGTTCAGGGGTTCCTGGTCACCAGCAGGGGCATCCGGATCGTCAGCCACTCGTTGATGCCGCAGGCTCCGCTGGGGCCGACGGTCTCGTCCCAGCCGATCAATTCGTCGTGCCGGTCGGCGTTGTCCAGTCGTCGCGCCCAGAACGTGAACGTCTGCGTGCCGGGGGCGGCCGTCCCGTCGGGACACGGTTCCCAATTGTCGACGATGTGGGTGGCGCGCCACCGCTGGCTCGCATAGACGAGGTCGGCGGTCCAGCCCTGGTCGCTGCTCAATGTTCCGGTGCAGTCCTGGAATGTGGTGCACGACGACGAGATCGTCCAGGTGGCCGTGACGGTGGCATGGGGGGAGAAGCCCTCGTTTTTCTTGGCCCAACCGCCGTCCGATACCGCGGTGAACGTCCCGTTGAGCGCAACGTCGTTCGGGTCGGCAGATGCCGCTGGGCAGGCGCCGATCAGCACCACCGTCATCACGCCGGCGAGGACGGCTTTCATCGCGGCCCCGCGACGGCGGGGGGCAGGATCAGCTCCTGCCAGGTGGCGGCGCCTCCGCCGGCCGCGAGATCGGCCTGGGTGAACACGGTGCCGTCCGGGGCGGCGACGCGGCCGCTGCCGGGGTCGTAGAGCGCCGGGGCTGCCGGTGGCGGTGGAGGGGTGCCCTGCGGCGGGGCGAAGTCGAGCTCGCCCTCGGTGACCCGGTCATCCGGAGGCACGCCCTGCCCGACGAGGTTGGGGTCGAAGGGGTAGGGGCCGGTCGCGTGCTGGCGAACTGCAAGCGGTTGGAAAGGCTTGTCGCTCTTGCATTGTTCGACGGTCGGCGCGTACTTGCCCGGGTTGTCCATGCAAGGAAAGTTACGCGCGCCTCTGACCGAGATCGCGGAATCCTGCGGCAGCTTGCAGTACAGGCCGTCGGGGGTGTCGATGGTGGTCGTGTCGGCGGGACTGCGCCACTGCGACGGCGGCAGGAAGCCGACAGTGCAGGCGGGCGGGTCGTCGATGGAGATCCGGAAATCCCCGACGGGGATTCCGGTGGGGTTGTTCGCCGGCGTCGCCGACTGGTACATCGCGGCGGCCGGCGGTAGGAGCACCAGCAACTGCTCCAGCCCGGCGTGATAGGTGACGGCGACCTGTCCCAGAGACGTCATGTTCGCCAGCAGCACGGGCAGGGTCGGCTTCACCTGCTCCATGAGCCGGGAAACCTCTTGCGCTGCAGCGGGTCCGGAGGTCAGGAGGGTGCGGATGTGCGGTTCGTCGGCGACGAGTTGGGCGCTGACGCCTGCCAACCGGTTCGACCAGGTGCGCAGCGCGTCGGCACTGGCTAACTGCCCGTCGAGCACGGGGCGCGAGTCCTCGATCAACGCGACGGCCCGGTCGGTGGTGGCAGCCGCGTCGGTGGAGATGCGCGAGGCGGAGTCGGTGAGAGACGCGAGGTCGGGTCCCGCGCCGTTGAAGGCCAGGAACGACTCGTCGAGCAGCCGCCCCAGGGAGTCCTTCGGGATGCTGGTGACCATCGCGCTGAGCTGGTCCATCATCGGCCCGACCGGCTGCGGGATCGTGACCTCGGACGCTTGAATCACCGAGCCATCCCGAAGGAAAGGCCCTGACTCCGTTCGGGGTTGCAGGTCCACGTATTGCTCTCCGACCGCCGACACGCTGCGCACCTCAGCATGCAGATCGCTGGGGACATCGGTGGAGGTGTCCAGCGACAGCGTCGCGACGGCGCCGCCACGATGGACGTCCACATCGGTGACCTTGCCGATCTGCACCCCGCGGTAGGTGACGTTGGCGAAGCGGTACAGCCCACCAGCGTCGGGTAGCTGCATCGTGACTGTCATGCGGCCGATGCCGAGCATGGCCGGAGCTTGAAGGTAATTGACCACCATGGCCGAGATTCCGATCAGCGACGCCACCGCGAACAGCGCGAGCTGAATCCGGATGAGACGAGGGAACATCAGCCACCGCCTCGCGCCGGAGGCGGCGGTAGCCGGTCCGGCCCCATGACGCCTGGGGGCAGCGCGACCGCTTCCCCGAGTGGGTTCTTGGAATAGAAATCCTGATAGCCGGGATCGCCGGGCGCCGGCACCAGCGGGGCGTTCTCGTCCCCGAACGAGGTGCCTGCCAACAGCCCGCGCCGGAACCGGCTCAAGGTGAGGTCAACGGTGACAAAGAGATTCATGTAGTCGCCGCGGATTCCGCGGTCGATGATGTTCTGGTTGAGTGGGAAGATCGTCGCGTATCCCAGCGCGCTGCTGATGTCGGGACCGAGGTCGGCCAGTGCCTGCAGAGTCGGTGCCAGGTGGGTCAGGTTCTCGACGAGGTCACCGTGGACGTCGGTGATCACGCGGGTCGCGGTGTCCGAGAACGTCCTCAGGGAGTTGAGGGCATCGACGAGTTGCGGGCGCTCCCGTCGCAGGACGTCGAGCGCGGGCCGAATGTCTCGCAGTGCCGCGGCGAGGGTGTCCTTTTCGTCGGCCAGCGTGGCCGCGAATCGGTTGAGTTCAGTCGCCGCGGCGATGATGTTGTCGCGTTGGGTATCGAGGGTGCCGACGAAAATGTCGAGCTGCGAGAGCAACTCGCGGATGTCGGTCTCGCGTCCGGTGAACGTTGCGTTGAGCGATCCGATGATGTCGCCGATCTGACCGAGACCGCCGGCGTTGGCCACTGTGGACAGCGCCGCGAGGGTCTGCTCGGTGGACGGATACGTCGACGAGCGGTTGAGAGGGATGTCCGGGGTATGCGCGCCGGCCATCAGCTGTCCCGTCGCGGGTTGGCCGGGCGGTGCCGTCAGCTCCAGATGCATCGAGCCCAGCAGACTGGTCTGTCCGACGGCTGCGGTCACGTTGGCGGGGAGGCGCACCCCGGGTTTGACGGACAGCTCCACCCGGGCATGGCGGTTCACGATACCGATGCTGCGGATGCTGCCGACCACGACGTCGTCGATCATGACGGGTGAATTGGGTTCCAGGGTACCGACGTTGGTGAGGTCGACGGTGTAGGTCGTGGCGTCGTCGCCGCGGCCGACGGTGCCCGGCAGCGGCAGCGTGTTGACTCCGCCGAACCCACACGACGTCATTGTCACGGCGGCCAGCGCGGCGGCAGTGAGGCGGGTGCAGGTGTTCACGGTGTCGGCCTCTCTGCGGGTAACAGGAGTTCGGGCACGGTGGTCGCGGCGGGCGGCGGAGGTGGCGGGGCCGCGCCTGCGTAGGCCGAGTTGTTCGGATCGATCGCCATCGGCCCGGACTTGGTGCCCGGCCCGCCGGGCATCAGCTTCGGGTCGGTGTACACGAGCTTTTCCGGTGACGGGACCGCGGTGAGCAATGGATTCACCGGGAACGGAAGGTAATTGAAGTTGACCCGGTCCAGGGCGGGGCCGAGGTACTGCGAACACAGCTTGCTGGTCTCGGGCGCGGTGACGTTCTCGAGTGCCGAGATCATGCCGCAGATGAACATCGTCGGATTGGCCATGTTGTTGAGGACGAACACCCCGCTGGCCCCACCGGTCCGCGGGTCCATCATGTTGTACGCGTTGGCGAGCGCTGACGGCGCGATATGCAGGACCTGCTCGAGATCGCCTCGGTGGTCGACGAGGTTCTGGGTCACGTTGGCGAGACGCTGAACCTGCTCGCCCGTCTTGTCGCGGTTGGCGGCCACGAAGCGCTGGACATCGCCGACCGCGCCGGCCAGGTTCGTCAGTGCCGCGTCCAGGTCGCCGCGCCCACCGTCGAGGACGCTGCTGAGCGAGGCGAGTCGATCCTGGAACTGGACCACCTGGACGTTGGTGTCGCGCAGGACCGCGACGAACGCCTGCAGGTTCTCGATCATCTGGGCGATGTCGCCGCTGCCTTCGGCGATCACCCGGCTGATGCCCGCGAGCTCGCGCAGGGTGCGTCGCAGCTTTTCGCCGTTCCCGTCCATCGCGTTGGCTGCGCTGTCGATGAACCTGCCGATCGAGCTGGTGTCCAGGTCGCCGTGCGGGCCGAGATCTGTTGCGAGCCGCGATAATTGTTCTTTGACCTCGTCCCATTCGACAGGGACGGCGGTTCGGGTCAGCGGGATCTCGGCGCCGTCGGCCATGACCGCGCCGCCATCGTAGGCCGGGGCGAGTTGGACGAACCGAGCCGCCACGAGGTTTGGTGCCACGATGACGGCCCTGGCGTCGGCGGGCACCCGGATGCCGTGGTCGACGTGGAGGGTGATTTCCGCGAATTCTCCAGCGGGCCGGATCGACTCGATGGTGCCGACTTCGACGCCCGCGATGCGTACCTGATCGCCGGGATAGATCGCGGTCGCGCTGCTGAAGGTCGCGGTGATCCGGGTGGGTCCGAAGACGTGCCGAGTCACAAGGAAGGCGCCGGCGAGCACGGTCAACGCCACCAGGCCGATCGCGGTCATTCTCCTCGCTGTGCCGCGGGTCATCGGGGCGGCCCGGGTGGCAGGACAACGTCTTCGGGAATCCCGTTGTACGGGAACGGTATTTCGGCGCGCGGCCCGGCGTCGTCGGGAGGCTGACCGGCGTTCACACCGCGCCGGAACCCGAAGGCGTAATCGAGGAACGGTTGCAGGATCGGCGGCAGGTCGAGGTTAGGGATGTATGCGCTGTAGTACGGTCCGTTGGACACGGTTTCGCCGAGGGTGATCTGGTATTTGGCGAGCCGGGGGAGCGCCAGCGCGATGTTGTCGCGTTGACGTTCGAGCATGGCCAGCACCGAGTTGAGCTTGTCCAGTGTCGGGGCCAGTTCGGCGTCGTTGTCGGCCACCAGGCCGGACACTTCACGCGCCACCACCGAGGTGTGGGCGAGTAGCTCGACAATCGCCGAGCGGCGCTCCGCCAGCATCCCGACCAGATCGTTGGCGTTGACGATGAGCGCGGCGATCTGATCGCTGCGCTCAGCGAGGATATCGGTGACATCGCGTCCGCTGGTGAACAATTCGCCCAGCGCGGTGTTGCGTTCCTGTAGCGCGGCGGAGATGCGGGCGAGCCCGTCGAAGGCGGGGCCGAGCTGAGGTGCTATCTGGTCGATGGTGGCCGACAGCGTGTCCAGGGCCTGGTTCACGCTCGCGGTATCGGTTCCGGTGACATTGGTGGTGAGTTCGCCGACGGCGTCGGTCAGTGAGTAGGGGGAAAACGTCCGTGATGTCGGGATCACCTGCATCGGACGCAACGTGCCGTCGCCGGTGGATTCGAGCGTCAGTGTGCGTTCGCCGAGCAGCGTGCCGGTACGGATGTGGGCGGTGGTCTGTGCGCCCAGTGAAACGCTGCCGTCGACGGTGAAGGTCACCAGTGCGTTGGGGTCCTTCAGTTCGACGCCGGTGATCTCTCCGACGGTCATACCGCCGACGGTGACGTCGTTGCCGACGGCCAGGCCGCTGGCATCGGTGAACAGCGCCTGGTATCGCAGCGACGTCGCCCAGCCGAGCAGCCGCTCGGGCGCGAGGCCCACCGCGACGACGAGGAGGACGACGACGAACCCGATGAATCCGGCCCGAATGACTTTGGCGCCGCGATATTTCAGCATCAGTTCTCCTCGCACCTTCCGCCGTCCTGTTTGAAGACGGGGAAGTTGGCGGTACGGCCCTGCAGGTCGGTGACCCGGACGGCGAGGGAGCAGATGTAGTAATTGACGAAGCTGCCGTACGACCCGATGCGGACGAGCTTGCGGTAGTTCTCCGGCGCTTTGACGAGTGCTGTCTCGATTCGGTCCTGCTTCTCGGCGATGTTGGGTGCGAGCCGGTTTAGTTGATCGACGGTGTCGGCCAGCGGGGGGCGGACATCGACGAGAAGATCGGCCAGCGTTGCAGTCCCCGCGCTCAACGAGTCGATCGCCTGACCGATCGGTTCGCGGTCGGCTGCCAGTTCCGAGGTCAGCTGTTGGAGTCGGTCCAGCGCGCCGGAGAACTGAGTTCCCTGCGCCGACAGTGTTTTCAGCGTCGTCCGGAGGTTGTCGATGAGCTGTTGGATCACCGCGCTCTTGTCTGCCAGTGCCTGCGAGAACGAGGATGTGCGCGACAGCAGGGATTCGATCGACCCGCCCTGCCCCTGCACGATCTGGATGAGGGAGGCTGCCAGCGCGTTCACATCCTGGGCGTTCAACCCGCGAATGACAGGCTTGAGTCCGCCGAGCAGCAGGTCGAGGTCCAGTGCGGGTGCGGTGCGGGTGCGCGGAATCTCGGCGCCAGGCGGAAGGATTCGGTTCGACCCTTCCGCATCGACGAGTTCGAGATAGCGGTCACCGACGAGATTGAGGTAGCGCACCGCGGCGTGGGTGCCTTCGGTGATCGCGATGTCGCGGTCGGCGTCGAAGGTGACGACAATGCTTTTGTCGGGTTGCATCTGCAGTTTGTGGACGCTGCCCACGCGGACACCGGCGAATCGCACACTCTCGCCGGCTTTGAGTTTGGAGACGTCGGCGAACACCGCGGTGTAGGTGGTCGTCGACCGGGAGCGGTATTCGCCGAAGACCGCGAACAGACACACCGTCAGGAACACCATGACGAGCGCAAAGGCGCCCAGCTTGACCAGGGTGCGCCCGTCGCCACGCCTCATCCGGGATGTCCGATCTGTGCGCTGTTCCGGGGCGGCCCGTCCGTCGGGCCGAACAGGATCTGTTTGAGCAGATCGGAATTCAGGACGATTCCGGTGTTGCCGTACTTCCAGGGGTTCGCGCCGGTGTCGGCGATGACGAACGGCGGGGCTTTGCCGTACGGGACCTGGGGCAGATCAGTGCACTGCGGTCCGCCGGTCGCCGCCACCTTGGGCAGGTCCGAGGGGTAGCGATATCGCTCCTGACCCCAGAAGAAGCCGGCCAGCACCTCGACACCGGGTTCGTTGAGCGGCGGATTGTTCGCCATCACACGCAGGGCACCCAGCCCGCAGTTGAGGGCATCCCGGTACTTGTCGGTCAAGCTCGTGGTGGGAACGAGCAGGTCGAGTACGTGAGCCAGAGCAGGACCGTTCTGTGTCAGCACATCGTTGCCCACCTGCCCCAGTCCGGTGGCACTGACAAGGAGCGCATCGAGATCGTCGGCGTGTTCGACCACGGTCGCACTCAGCGGCGTGACGTCCCGCGCGATCGACATCAGGTCGGGTGCGGCGTCTGCATACGCCGCGAACACCGGGGGTGCCGTGGCCAGGTCGTGGCTGAGCGCATCGAGATGCGGATTGATGCGCGCCAGAACGGAATTGAGGTTATGCAGCGTTTCGCCGAGTTGCGGGCCGCGACCGTGGAATGCGGCCGCGATCGCTCCGAGCGTTTCGTTCAGCTTCTCGGGCTGGATGGTCGACAGCACCGAGACCAATTGCTCGAAGATGGTGTTCGCCTCGAGCATCACGTGGTCGGCGTCCAGCGTCTGCCCGGCGCGGATGCTGTCGGACGACGGGATTTCCGGCGGCACCAGCTGAATACGTTTGGCTCCGAACACCGTGGTCGATGCGATGTCGACCGCGACGTTGGCGGGTATGACGTCCAACCGGGACGGATCCAGCGCCAGGTGAATGGCTGCTCGTCCGTCCGGTAGTTCTTCGATCGTCCTGACCGTGCCCACCTGCACGCCGTACAGCGTGACCTTGGCATCGGGATTCATGACGAGTCCCGCGCGGGGCGATACCACGGTGACGGGTACCGACGTGGTGAATCCGTCGCGAAACAGAGTGGCGGACAACAGGACAAGACCGACGACGAAGGCGATGCTGGACAGCCCGACCAGCGGGCGCACCAGCATTCGGCTCATCGCTTCACCTCGTCGTGTCGGCGAACGCGTGTCGGGGGATGGTGAGGGGAAGATCGACTGAGCTGAGCAGACCCGGTTGGGCCGCGACGACGTAGGGCACGGCGTTCACGACGCGCATGGCCGTGGCGACCATGGCTCCGGCCCCCGAGGTCATCCCCGCGATGCCGGCCTGTTGCGGATCGCGCAGGGTCGCGGCCATCGAGCAGTCGATGTCGGGTTGCCCGGTGATGACGACGCGATAGGACAGGTCGCCGATTCCGCGGGGCCATTCTGGTGCGACATCGTGCGCGAGGCGGGTGACGTGTTCGATGACGATGACCTCGCGGCCGCCGGCCATCCCGATCGCCTGCATGCGCAGCGCGCCGCAGGTTCCTGCCTCGACGGTGCCCATGGCGACCTCCAGCGTCCGCTCGGTGACGGCGCGATCGAAGGTCTCTCGTACTTCGTCCAATTCGATGCCGAGAGCGTCGGCGACGAGTCGGAGTTGTCCCTGCCATTCACCGGCGATGGCGCCAGGGAAGCCGATCCACGGCTCATAGGACAGTGGCCGCCCGAAGCCGAGCGCATCGCTCATGATGTCGGGCACACCGTAGTCGTCGTACAGTCCCATTTCGTAGGAGTGGATCTTCTCGATCTGTGAGGACTGCGTGGACAGCACCAGCGGTAGGTAATCGGCGGCGAAGCCCGGCTCGATACCTGAGGCGTACAGCGAGGCCTGACCTTCTTTGGCGGCGGCGACCAGTTGGTCGCGCCATTCCGCCGGCTCGTAGGCGTGTGGGTTCACCAGTCGTGTGGTGCTCGTCGTGACGACGTTGATGCCTGCGTGGAGAAGCTTGACGTAATCGGGGATGGCCAGCGCATCGCGTTCGGGACCGCTTGCCGCGTAGACCACGCAATCCGGTTTCAACGAGATCAGTGCGTCGGCGTCAGCGGTGGCCGCAAGGCCGATGGGAACACCGTTGGCGAGTTCACCGGCATCCTTGCCGTCCTTCTCAGGCGAATGCACCCACACGCCGACCAGGTCGAGGTTCGGGCGCCGAGCTATGGCATGGATGGCGATCGACCCGATGCCGCCGGTCGACCAGACCACGACTCGCTTGTTGTCCGTTGCCATTTCGATCCTCCTGCGGGTGTGGTGCCCGCACCGTGAACGGTGCCGGTATCACCCCGTCTGGTCGGAGAGGTGTCGGGAGACCGCCTCCGTCGAGCTGCGAACCTAACGTTTGCTCCGCAAGCTAGCAGGCGTTCGAGGAGGCGGTCAAGGGCGGTATTGCGGAGGCGAAACAAAAATTAGGTTAGATTGATGGACGTGCGAAAGCCAGCACTGAGGCGGCGCTGATGTTCACCCTGCGCTTCGACATGCGGGCCTCCGAAGGGGCCGCATCGACTCCTGATCTGTACGCCGCCGCCGTCGACATGTGCGCATGGGCGGAGAAGCGCGGTGCCGTCGTGGCCGTGCTGTCGGAACACCACGCCACCAGTGACGGGCACCTGGCGGCCCCCTACCTGCTCGCATCGGCGATCGCGGCGCGCACGTCGCAGTTGGCCATCATGGTTGCCGCCGTGCCTATTCCGTTATGGGACCCAGTGCGGCAGGCAGAGCAGATCTGCGCCCTCGACATCATCAGTCGGGGGCGTGTCATGCACGCTTTCGGCATCGGCCACCGTCCGCAGGAGTACGAGCATTTCGGTATCGACATCCGTCAGCGTGGCCGACTCGCCGACGAGAATCTCGGAACCCTCCTCGGTCTGCTGCGAGGCGACACAGTCAAGTATCGGGGGCGCACCGTGCGGGTCACACCGTCGTGCCCGGGTGACAGACCGTACCTGCTTGTCGCGGGCGGCAGCGAGGCGGCGGCGGACAGAGCCGCCAGATTCGGTTTGGGCTTCATCTCGCAGACGTCGTCGCGGAGCCTGCGCGACTACTACGAGTCCCGTTGCCGCGTCCATGGACAGCAGCCCGGGTCGATGCAATTCCCGGTGCCGGGTGCGCCGACGACGGTGTTCGTGGCCGACGACGTCGATGCCGCCTGGGCCGAACTGGGGCCGTATCTCCTGCACGATGCGATGACGGCGGCGTCCTACCGCCACGGTGACGTGTCGGTCGCGAGCATCAGCCACGCCGAAAGCGTGGAAGCACTGCGCGAATCCGCGGGCCCCTACCGGATTGTCACGCCGGGGCAAGCCGCCGACTACATCGCGGCCGGCACGCCGCTGCCACTACTGCCGCTGTGTGGTGGCATCCCCCCGAAAGTGGCGTGGCCCTACCTCGAACGTGCCGTCCTGTCAGTTCAGAGCGTTTAGTCAAGGAGGAACGGATGTGCACCCCGCAGCAGCCTTCACGCATTGTGGTGTGGTCGACCGGTGGCGTCGGCTCCGCCGCCATCGACGCGATCACGCGACGGCCCGACCTCGACCTCGTCGGTGTCTGGGTGCACTCCGAGGATAAGGCGGGGCGTGACGCCGGCACGTTGGCGGGCGGTGCTCCCGTCGGTGTTGCCGCGACGGGAGACGCCGAGGCTCTGATCGCGCTGCGCCCCGACTGTGTGGTCTATGCCGCCAGCGGACCCGACCGCGACGCGGCGGCTGTTCCCGATTACGTACGGCTCCTCGAGGCGGGGATCAATGTCGTCACAACGACTTCGACGAGCCTGATCTATCCGCCGGCGTACTACGCGATCCAGTGGCGCGACGAGCTTGCGGCGGCAGCAGCGTCCGGTGACGCGTCGTTCTACGCTTCGGGGATCTTCCCCGGCTTCGGGACCGACGAACTGGCCCTGTCCCTGACGACACAGTCGAAGAAGATCACCCGCCTCACGGTCACCGAGATCTCGCTCAACGATCACTACCCGGTCGCCGATGTGATGATGGACGGCATGGGCTTCGCACGCCCGCTGGACTTCGAACCGATGCTCAAGACGCCAGGCTTCATCGAAATGTCTTGGAGCGCACCGATTCACCTGATTGCAGCCGCACTGGGTGTCGAGGTGACCGAGGTCCACGGCTCCCTGGATCGCCGTACCACCGACCGCGACATCGAGGTGGCATTCGGCACCATACCCGCGGGCACCTGCGGTGCGGTGTGCACCCGGGCGGTGGGCGTCGTCAACGGCCGGGAAGCCGTCGTGGTCGAGCACATCATCCGGATGAGCCGCGATGTGGCACCCGACTGGCCGGCTTCGGAATTCGACGCGACGTACCGGGTGGACATCGAGGGCGAACCCGACATCCACTGTGCGATGAACCTGGGGGATGCCGAAGGTCATGGAGCAGGCAGGGCGGCCATGGCGGCCACGGCGATGCGGGTGGTCAATGCGATCCCCTTCGTCGTGGCCGCGCCCCCCGGACTGCTCAGTTCGCTGGACCTGCCGAAAACCCTGCCGCGGTACGCCTTCGACTGAGGCCGGATCGCCGGCAGGGTGACGGGATCAGCCTGAGCGGTTGACGACGCCGCGCAGGCAGGTGTCGCGAACGTGCAGTTGTGCAGCGCGCGTTCCTCGTTCACGCAGGACGTTCTCGGGGACATAGCCGAGCCCGATCACTGAACGGGCCAACAGTTCCATGGAGGGACTGTCGATGCGGATCTCACCGGACCGAACTGCGCTGGCGATCAGTGTTTTCATCTGCCGCAGCCGGGAAGCGAACTGCCACCCGGGATTCGGCGTATCGGGCGGTGACTGACGCATCCACGCCAGCTGGATGCGGAACTCGTCGCCGTATTGATCGAGGATGTTGGTGTTGATCCAGCTCACCGCGTCCAGCTTTTCGATCGGTGACGAATCGGATTTCATGACGTCATCCCAGCCGATCGCGATCTTCTCACCGAATGACTTCATGATCGACAACAGCAGCTCGTCCTTCGACCCGATCAGCCGGTAGACGGTGCCGGTGCCCAGTCCGGCCGCGGCGGAGATGTCGCGCACCGTCGTGTTCTCGTAACCCCGTCTGCCGAACTCGCTCCGGGCCACCGCACGCACATGTGCGGCCTTATCGTCCGCAGGGCCCTCGTCGCGCCAGCTGCGGATCACGTCATCGGCGGCCGCAAAGGCAGCGGAATTGTCGAGCTGGTCGTCGCTCGGTGGGGCGGCGGCCAGGCCCTCGAGGAGAATCTGACACCGCAGGACAGCGGCCTTGTCGGTGGCGGCGTTGTGCCGCATCACATCGAGGCCGACGTGGAGCATCGCCTGGCACATCCGGTCGGCCAGCAGCGGGAGATCGACATCGGCTCGCAGGTAGCCTTCCCACCTTGCGGTCCGCAACGTCTGCAGCATCGCGTCCATGGCCGCGTCGGGCCGGCGCTGCGTCAGCTCGATCAGCTCCGGGTTGGGACTCGGGCTCTCGTAGTTCGACATCTGCAGCGCGGCCGGATGTGCGACGGCACATCTGGCGATGGCGCAGCCGAGCGTGGCGATCCTGTCGAATGCCGGCCGCGCTGTCTCGTCGAGCCGATCGAGAGCCTGTTCGGCGACGTGGTCGAGGTCGGTGTGAAATCGGCGCAGCAGTTCCACCAGGATCGCCTCTTTGGAGTCGAAGTGGTGGTAGAGGCTTCCGGGCAGAATGCCCGCGGCATCGGCGATCTCCTGCAACGAGGTGCGCAGACCGGATGCGGCGATCAATGCTGCTGCGGTATTGAGGATCTCGGTACGGCGGAAGCTACCGTCGTGAGTGTCGGCGGCACGGGCCATGTGCGGACGCCCCACGACACCTCCACGACGGGCCTGCTCTGACGGGTCGTGCAGACCCAATATTTGCTCACGCTATCAGAGGCCTGGTTCGAAGGGGCGCCCCGATAACGCATAACCGCCGGTTGAGGACGTGCAGCGGTCAACGCCGCACGGCGACACCCCGCAGGACGGTGTCGCGGGCAAGGATCAACGCATTGCGTACGCCGATCTCCTGCAGGATGTTCTCCGGTATCCACTGCTCGCCGATGATGCAGCGGGTGAGCATGTCGGCGCCGGCACTGTCGATATGAATATCGCCGCTTCGGATTCCTTCGGATAGAAGGGCTTTCATCTGGCGGATGCGGGTGGTGAACGACCAGGCGGGGTTGGCGGAGTCGGGCGGAGTGTGGCGCAGCCAGGCGAGTTGGATGCGGAACTCGTCGGGAAACTGGTCGAGGGCGTTGATGTTCAGCCAGCTGAGCGCATCGAGCTTCTCCAGCGTGGTGGAGTCGGACCGCACGATGTCAGCCCACGCGCCACCCACCTTGTGGCCGAACTCCAGCATGATCGACATCAACAACTCGTCTTTGGAGCCGATCACCCGGTAGACGGTCCCGGTGCCCAGCCCCGCCGCAGACGCGATGTCACGGATCGTGGTCATCTCGTAGCCCCTGCGGCCGAATTCCGAACGCGCCACGGCACGCACATGCGCCGCTTTGAGGTCGGTGTCGTCCTCGGTGTCGTCCCAACTCTGGATGATGTTCTCTGCCACGGTGAACGCATTCGACGCGTCCAGGTCCGCATCTGACGGCGACTCGGCCGCCAGCCCCTCCAGCGCGATCCGGCACTTCAACGTCGCGACGTGATCTGTTCCGGCGTTGTGCCTGATGACGTCGAGACCGACGTGCAACATGCTCTGGCACAACCGATCGGCCAGCGTCGGCAACTCGAGATCCGAGCGGATCTCGCCGCTCCATCGGCCGGCGCGCAATGTCTGCAGCATCGCGGCCTGGATCTTCGTGGGTTGGCGGGCAGTCAGCTCGATGAGCTCGGGGTCGTTGCTCGGGCCCTCATAGAACGACATCTGCAGAGCGGCCCGGTGCTCGACCGCGCACCGGGCGATCGCACATCCCAGCTCGATGATCCGTTCCGACACTGTCCGGGAATCGGCGTCATCGAGGCGGTCGAGTGCGGCGTCCCCGATGCGATCCAAATCCGCGTGATAGAGCCTGATGAGCTCGACGAGGATCGCTTCTTTGGATTCGAAATGGTGGTAGAGGCTGCCTGCGAGAATGCCGGCCGCATCGGCGATCTGCTGCAGAGAACTGCGTAGCCCGGTCGTGGCGATAACAGTGTTCGCGGTCTTCAGGATCTCGGTGCGCCGCGTCGCGTCGGTGGACGGAGCGTCGGAGACGGCAGACAGCCGTGCCGCCCCGGGACGCTTCTTGCCTGCGGAACCCCGTTTGGGATTTCGCCCGGCGGCGTCGACGCCGGCCATTGCTAGCCCACACTGCCCGAAGATCGCTGCACGGTGCCTGATCCTACCGATCGCGTGCCGCAACCAGGGGATGCGCGCATGGTCAGTGCCTGTGCTCGGGGAACGCGATCTCGGCGTTGTCGGGCATCGCGCTGATCCCTCGGCGTTCGCAGACCTGCAACACCTCGTCGACGATCGAATCCGGCACGATGAACCAATCGGTCGACGAGACCTCGTCCAGATGCGTCTCGATGTCCTCGGCGGTCGGGTCGCTGTCGGCGTCAGCAAGCCAGCCGTCACCGAGTCCGGCGAAGACCCGTGCATACCGTCCGGCGCATGCCGAATAGTTGCGGTGGGTGAAGGTGCAGTGGCGGCTGGCGAGGAAAGTGACGAGCGGGACCACGAGTTCCGGGCGGATGGCACGCATGAATCCTGACTCGGCCAGAAATTTCTCGTCGCCGACCGTCTCGGTCACCATCCGTGAGAACCCGGTCGGCAGAACGGTGTTGGAAAGTATGCCGTGTGCCGACCCTTCGATGGCGATGACATTGGACAAGCCGACGAGACCGGTCTTCGCCGCGGCGTAGTGAGCCTCCATAGGCTGCCCGAAGTTGCCCGCCGAGGAGGAGATGAAGACGAATCGCCCGTACTTCTGCTGCATCATCACCTTGTAGGCGGGTTGGCTCAGGTAGAAGCCGCCGTCGAGATGCACACGCAGCATCTGCCTCCACTGGTCGGTCGAGAGTTGTTCGAAAGCAACGGTGTTGAAGATGCCGGCGTTGCTGACCACGGTGTCGAGCCTGCCGAAGTGCTCGACTGCGGTGTCGACGATCGCCTGACCGCCCTCGGGGCTGCCCACCGAATCGTATGAGGCCACCGCCCGGCCGCCCGCCGCGGTGATCTCGTCGACCACCTGGTCGGCGACCGCGTTGTCGGAGCCGCCGCCGTGCATGGTTCCGCCGAGATCGTTGACGACGACCGACGCACCCCGGCGCGCGAGGTCCAGGGCGTAGAGGCGGCCGAGTCCGCGCCCCGCTCCGGTGACGACGGCCACCTGTCCGGCGAAGTCGATCATGAAGCGGTCCTGACAAGGTCGCGTCCGAGCTGCTCGAGGGCAACCTCCGGGCTGGTGTGCAACCTGCTGAAACTCAGCAGGCGCTTGAGATACAGGTGCGCGTCGTGCTCCCAGGTGAATCCGATGCCGCCGAAGACCTGGATCGCCTGGTCGCCGACCGCGGCGAGACGGCCGGCGAAGGCTTTGACCCGCAGCGCGGCGCGGTGGCGTTCCGCCCGGTCGGCGAAGTCAGCGGCCCACAAGGCGTGAAGTATGCCGCTGCGGGCCAACTCCACCGTCTCGTACATGTCGGCGCACAGGTGCGCCACCGCCTGGAAACTCCCGATGGGAACGCCGAACTGGTGGCGCGCCTTGGCGTATTCGACGGTCATCTCGAGAATCTGTCGTGCGGCGCCGAGAGCGTCGGCCGCCCATCCCACCACGATGTCGTCGACGAGCGCCTCCGCGGCGAAGTCGTCGGCAGTGGCGAGCAGTCGGGCGGGCGCGTCGTCGAAGGAGACACCGAACTTCTTGCGCGTGTTGTCGATTCCCGGAATCTGCGTGACGCGGACATGCGGGTGAGGCAGCGGCACCGCGTACAACATCGCGCCGCTGACGACGAGCAGAACGTCGGCGGCGGCCGCATCGGGGACCTGACCGATCTCGCCGCGGAGCAACCCGTCACGCTCGGCGACCTCGTCTCCGTCGCCTGCGACGGCCACGGTGACGATTGCGGAGCCGTCCGCGATGCCGGAGCGCAGCGCTCGCGCCTGTTCGCCCTCGGCGCCGAATCGTGCCAAGGCCCGCGACCCCGCGACCGCGCTGGACAGCCACGGGCCCGGATGCAGTGCGGCGCCCAGTTCTTCGCAGACGATTCCGGCTTCGATCATCGACATCCCGTCGCCGCCGTGATCCACCGGGATCAGCAGAGAGGTCGTCCCGAGACTGACGAGGCCCTGCCACACGGCATCGGTGGAGCCGGTCGGGTCGTCGAGCAACGGCCGGACATGGCTTGCCACGCTTGCCTTCTCCGCGAGGAAACGCCGCACGGTGGCACGCAGCGCCAGATGCTCGTCGGTGAGTTCGAGGTTCACGGGCGGGGGAGTCCCAGCACTCGTTGCGCGGTGATGTTCTTGTTGATCTGGGTGGTTCCACCAGCGATGGTCAGCGCGTGGGAGGTCAGCCGGAAGCCGTCCCACCGGCCGTCGGCCGCACCGGGTTCCAGCGTGTCGAAAGCCAGTGCGGCAAGATCTTTGCCGATCTCACCCCAGACGGACTTCGCGAGGCTGGCGGTGGCGAATCCGTCGCCGCCGTGCATGCCCGCCGAGATGGACCGCTGGCACAATACTTCGAGGTTCTTGATTCGGACGTCGAGTGCGCCGAGCCGCTGCAGCACCTCGGGGCGGTCGAGTGGTCGGCGCTTGCTGTGTCGCAGGTCTTCGACGAGGTCACGTAGTCGAACCTGCATCTCGGCGTAAAGGCGCGCCGCGGCGGCGCGCTCGAAGCTCAGCGTGGTGGTGGCGACCTGCCATCCTTGGTTGAGCGGTCCGAGTAGCGCATCGGCAGGCACCCGCACGTCGGTGAAGAAGACTTCGGCGAAATCGCTGTCGCCGTTGAGCGTGACGAGGGGACTTGCGGTGATCCCGGGCGACGACATGTCGACGATCAGGCACGAAATCCCCTTGTGTTTGGGAGCTTCGGGGTCGGTTCGGACATACAGCTGACACCAATCGGCTCGATGTCCCAGCGAGGTCCAGATCTTCTGTCCGGTCACGATGAAGTCGTCGCCGTCGCGGGTTGCTCTGGTGCGCAGCGACGCCAGGTCGGATCCGGCTTCGGGTTCGGACATTCCCTGACACCAGATGTCGTCCGCGCGCACCATCCGGGGTAACAGCGTGTCCTTCTGCGCATCGGTCCCGTACTGCATGACCGCCGGAGCGATGTTGTTGATGCCGATGACATTCAGCGGCAGGGGAACTCGGGCGCGGGTGACCTCCTCGGCGTAGATCAGCTGCTCGATCGGCGATGCGTCACGACCGCCGTACGCCCTCGGCCACGACACCGCGGCCCACCCGGCATCGGCGATCGTCGCGTTCCACAACCGCAGGGTTTCGAACGCGGCGTCGTCGGAGCCGCGTCGCTCGCCACTGGCGATCACGCCGTCGGTCAGGTGGGCGGACAGCCACCCACGTAGCTCCTTGCGAAACTGCTCCGCCTCTGGCGGGTACGAGAATTCCACGTCTGCTCGGCGACCTCATCGTTGATTGACTCCAGTCGGCCCGAACTTTACGGTGGAACAGATATTTGGTCAACGACGGTCCGGGTGTTGCTGAGGAGGCGAAGTGGCCGACGGCGCAGACACCGAGCGCTTGCGGGGCCTTGAGATGCTCGCATCCGCGCTGGCCGGTCGCGACGTGGCGTTGGCGTCGGTCGGCCCCGGCGAATCGCCGTGGACGGACGGACGAACAGTCTTCGTGGATCTCTCCGCGGCGGCCCGTGAGCGGCTCATGGCGATCGCCGTCCAGTCGTCGCTGATCGCGGCCGGCAGCCTCGCCGCCGATGTCATGGAGTCTCTGGTGCGGCACCCGCGATGGGCCAAGCGGTACCTGTTGATCGAGGGCCACCGTGCGCTGCTGGCCAACGGCGATCTGTTGCCGGGTCACCTCGGCGCGATCGCCGATCCCACTGTCGGTGGTCGCAGCGACTCGGCTGCCTCCTCTCTGGACGTCGCGTCGGGCAAGGTCGCTCTGGCCGACCCACCGGGCATCTTCGGTGTTCTCAAGCCCAAGCAGGTGCTCGCCGTCGGTCGAGGCTCCGCGCAGCAGGTGGACCACCAGAGTCCTGGACACATTCCCCGCAAGGACGCCAAGCGGGAGTTGGAAGAGCTCGACGACGGTGAGGTCGACGACACCGATGATCCAGACCTGTTCTCGAGTCCCGTCG
This sequence comes from Mycobacterium sp. 236(2023), assembly GCF_029623955.1. Lineage (GTDB taxonomy): Bacteria > Actinomycetota > Actinomycetes > Mycobacteriales > Mycobacteriaceae > Mycobacterium. Next base: position 1,463,111 of record NZ_JARSBP010000002.1, read on the forward strand.
GCGGTGGCGGTTTCATCGGCAAGTGGCTGAAGAAGATGCTGTCGTCGGCCCGCAAGAACGGCAGCGGCGGTGGACCGCCGGGCGCCGATTCGCCGACGCACCGCATCAACTCGGGTAAGCGTGGCGCGCATGCGGTGTCGTCGCTGGCGGCGGCATCGTCCGAACCGGGAGCCGATATCTCCTCCAGTGGCTTCACATATCCCGAATGGGATGCCGAGCGAAAGTGCTATCGGCCGGCCTGGTGCACCGTGCGCGAGGTCGAACCTCGTGTCAAAACCTCTGCTGCACAAGAGATCGACGGTGCGATCGGTGTGCGGCGGCCACTCGCGCGACTGGGAATGGGTCTGCACCGCCGCCACCGCCAGTCTCAGGGCGACGACATCGACATCGACGCTGCCATCGAGGCGCGGGTGGAAGTGAGGGCAGGCTCGTCGCCCGACGAGGCGGTCTACCTGGACAGTCTGCGCCGGCGCCGCGATCTTTCGGTGCTGCTGCTGCTCGATGTCTCGGGTTCCGCGGCGGAGGCGGGTTCGCTCGGCCGCACCGTGCATCAGCAACAACGCGAAGCGGTAGCCAACCTGACGGTGGCGCTGCACGACCTCGGTGATCGTGTCGCGCTGTATGCGTACTTCTCCCAGGGGCGTAAGGACGTGACGATGATGCCGGTCAAGCGTTTCGACGACCACCTGGACGTCCAGGTCAGCCGACGCCTCAACAGCCTTGAGCCGGGGGCGTATTCACGGCTCGGCGCGGCGGTCCGTCACGGGGCGGCGGTCCTGGAGCACCGCGGGGGTACGTCGCGCCGGCTTCTCGTCGTGATCTCCGACGGGCTGGCCTACGACCACGGCTACGAGCGCGCCTACGGCGCCGCGGACGCACGTCGCGCACTGACGGAGGCTCGCAGGCGGGGGACCGGCTGTGTGTGTCTGACGGTCGGCGCGACCACTGACGTGACTTCGCTGCGCGCGGTGTTCGGCAGTACTGCACACGCCATGATCGGACGTCCCGAGCAGATGCCCGCGGTCATCGGCCCGCTCTTTCGATCCGCTCTGCGTGCCGCGGAGGTCAAGCGGCGCGTGGCGTGATGACAGTGAAATCTCCAGACGCCGCGCGGAAGCGGCGAGGAAGGACACGATGACCAGCGAAACGGATTCGGTAGCCGAGGTTGCCTACCGCAATGGTGCGCCCCCCGCGCCGGACGCGGGACGTCCCTACTACGCCGCGGTCGGCAACGAGGAGGCGGTTTTCCGGGCCGCCTACCGCCAGGGCCTGTCGGTGGTACTGAAAGGGCCGACGGGCTGCGGCAAGACCCGCTTCGTCGAAGCAATGGCGCACGAACTGGGGCGGCCACTGATCACCGTTGCGTGTCACGACGACCTCACGACGGCAGACCTCGTCGGTCGGTATCTGCTGCGCGGCGACGAGACCGTATGGGTGGACGGCCCGCTGACACGCGCCGTACGGGAAGGCGCGATCTGCTATCTCGACGAGGTCGTCGAAGCCAGGCAGGACACCACCGTCGTGCTTCATCCACTCGCCGACCACCGCCGGCAATTGCCCATCGAACGTCTCGGGCTGACGCTGGACGCCGCGCCAGGTTTCGGCTTGGTGGTGTCCTACAACCCCGGCTACCAGAGCGTGTTGAAGGATCTCAAAGACTCCACCAGGCAGCGCATGGTTGCCATCGAATTCTCTTATCCCGCAGCAGAGTTGGAAGAGTCGATCGTGACTCGGGAAGCCGGGGTGGACACTGAGACCGCCGCCGCGCTGGTGCGCCTGGGGCAGGCGATCCGTCGGCTCGAGACCGGCGGACTGCGCGAAGTCGCCTCCACCCGCGTGCTCATCGCAGCCGCCCGGTTGACCGCCGAGGGGCTGGCCCTGGGCGAGGCCGCGCTCGCCGCCATCGCGGGTCCGCTCACCGATGATCCCGCCGTGAGCCGCGGCCTGGCGGAGATGATCGACGTCTATCTGAATCAACCCGCGGGATCAGGTGATTGACGCTGGCTGTAACCGCCCGCTAGGGTCAGAACAAATATTAGGTTTTATCGAGTCGCGACAGGACGCACGTCTGCCGAGGAGGTCAGATGTCCTACGAGAGCACTGCCGAACCCATCAAAGTCGGCTATCTGATGGACTTCACGCTGCCGCCCGGCTTTCCGGACGAGTTGATGGCCTCCTTCACCCGGACTTTCGAGCTCGTCTTCTCCGAGGCCGTCGAACAGGGTCTGATGGATCGACCCGTGCAGATGATCTACCGGGAGGTGGAGGGGCTGCCGAAAGGGTCGGTCAAGGCCGTCATCGACGCGTACGCCGAACTGGTCGACGAAGGGTGCCTCGTCGTGTTCGGGCCGAACATCACCGACAATTGCGTGCCGATGCGCGAGGCGATCGAGGAGCGGTTCAAGGTGCCGGCCATCAGCGTCACGGGCACCGACGACTGGTTGGGCGAGTGGACCTTCGCATTCCCTCAGGGATCGATGACCGACGAGCCGATCTTCCTGGCCGACCTCGTCGCGAAGAGGGGTCTGCGTGAGATCGGTGTGCTCGTCGAGCAGAACCTGATCGGGGACAGTTACCTGCGTAACCTGCGAAGTGCGTTTGCCCGCAAGGGTATTCGTATCGTCGCCGAGGCACCGATCGCCCAGACCGCGCAGGACATCAACGCTGCGGTGGCGACGCTGCACGACGCGAAAGCCGAGGCGATCGTCCATCTCGGGTTCGGGTTCGGGATCGTGTTCATCAACCCGGCCCTGGAGGCGGTCGACTGGGATCCGCCACGCTTCACCACCACCGCATTTCAGAACGCGTGGGTCAATCCGATCATGTGGAACGCGTTCCTCGGCTGGGTCGGGATCGATCAGTACGACGAGGGCAACACCGTCGGACAGGAATTTCTGGATCGCTATGCCGCGAGATACGACGGCAGCCGTCCCGAGTACTGCGTGTCCGTAGTCAACCGGGATGTCGCCGCCACGCTGGTCCGGGCATTCACCGATGCCCACCCACTGAGCCCTCGCGGAGTCAAGGAGGCGCTGGAACGCGTGAAGATGATGCCTGCCGCCTCGGGTGCGCCGGGAACCTTCGTCTCCCTCGGCAAGTGGACGCGGCGAGCGTGGATGGGCGCCGGCTATCTGGTGGCTCGCTCACTTGACGCCGACGGCGTCAACTCCCAACTTGTCGATCGCTTCGGGGAGGTATGACGTGACGACTCAGCAGAAGCCGGACACTGCGGCGGAGGCGCCGAAAGGTAAGGGCCCCAACTGGGGTCGGGTCATCTCGCTGTTGGCGTGGCTCGGCTTTCTCGGCCTTTTCGCCGCCGTGGGACGTGTCGCCGTCGATCCGCGCGTGGCCAACCCGAACGTCGAAGGACGGCCTCGCCCGGTCGAGTTCCTGACGTCGTTCGACCACTGGCAGGTCATCCCGCAGGTGGGCGCACTGACCATGGTCGTGGCGCTGACCATCGTGTTCATCCGCGGCTGGCGGAAGAATCCCGGCAGTCCCGTGCTGCTGATGGTCCTCGTGACGACGCTGATCGTCTGGCAGGACCCGATCATGAACTGGTCGCCGTACGCCGTGTACAACCCGGCGCTGCTGCACTGGCCAGAGAACTGGTACCTGATCATGATGTCTCCGACGGTCGAACCGTTCATCGTGTTCGGGTATGTCACCTTCTACTTCGGCCCGTACTTCCCCGCGATCTGGATTTTGCGGAAATGGCAGGCGAAGTACGGGCCCGAGTCGTTCGTGTCGCGCCGGCCGCTGATCAGCCTTGGTCTGCTGGTGCTCGTGATCGGCTTCGTCTTCGACGCGATCCTCGAAGTCAGCCTGGTGCGAACGGGCCTCTACATTTACTCGCAGACAATCCCGTTCGGGACCATCTTCGCGGGCAGCACATTCCAGTTTCCGCTGCTGTGGGAGTCGCTGTCAGTGACCTTCGTGATGATCCCGGCGGCGATCCTCGTCTACCGCGACGACACCGGAAAGTCGGTGGCCGAGAAGCTCGCTGCGAAGGCGAAGCTGTTCCCGAAGAAGCCTGTGCTCGGCACATTCCTGGTCATGTTCGCGATCATCAACGTGTCGTATTTCGCCTACGGCGGCTGGTTCTGGGCCATCAAGGCCAGCGGATTGGCCACGTCGGTGGCGTGCCCGTGGCCGTATCCCGAGGCGAAAGTCTTCGACCCGCAGGGCTATTACGAGGAGAACGGCGCGGAGGGTCCTTACTCGGTCGGGAAATGGTCCACCTGGCAGTACGCGCTGCCCGACGGCCGGCCCGATGTCGAATACGGGTCGAAGAGCATGCGGTGCGCCACGGGGGCCAACGCGTGAACGAGCCCCGCACCGTTGTCATCACCGGCGCCTCCCGAGGTCTGGGCTTCGCGTCGGCCGCGCGCCTGTATCGCGAGGGGTGGCGCGTGGTCGCGGCGATGCGTACACCAGACCGGGGAATGCCGTTGCTGCGCAGTGAGACCGGAGCAGCACCCGACGATGACAGGTTGATCGGTGTCCAGCTGGATCTGCTGGATTCCGCCTCGATCGCCGCGGCGGCCAAGACCATCGAGGAAACCGTCGGAGCACCGTATGCCATCGTCCACAATGCGGGGATCTCGGCGGCGGGTACGGTCGAGGAGGTCGATGCCGATCTGTGGCAGCGCATGTTCGCCACGCACGTCATGGGCCCGGTGGAGCTCACCAAGGCGTTGCTTCCCGCCATGCGGGCGGCAGGCCGGGGCCGAATCGTGTTGGTGTCGAGTGCTAGTGGCGTACGCGGTCAACCGGCGATCGCACCGTACTCGGCGGCCAAGGGGGCGCTGGAGCGCTGGGGTGAGTCGATGGCAGTGGAGATCGCGCCATTCGGTCTCGGCGTCACCGTCCTGGTGACGGGCACCTACGACACCGACATCATCACCGACGCGGGTACCACCGACGACCGCAAGCTCGACGGTCCGTACGCCCGGATCCACTCCACCATGGACGGGCGAGGCCGACTCGCGATGCGGATGGCACGACCTCCGCGGCTCTTCGCGGACGGCCTGGTTCGTGCGCTGGGCGACACGGGGTCCTTCCGTCGTCACGGCGTAGGTCCGGACGCGTCGATGTTGTTGGTGCTCAACAGGGTTCTGCCGGCGTCGGCGATGCATCACATATCCAGGGTGGTGATGGGAATACCGTCGCAGGGCGCCATGCGGGACGGAGCGTGGCCGCTGACCACCGCACAGAAGGCGATGGTGTTGGCAGCCAGGGTGATCCCGCAACCGGTGATGAAACTCCTCGCCGACCGGGCCGCACGAAAGGCGGGTGAGAGCCGTGGCTGACGTCGCAACGTACGAGGCACGGATGTTGATCGACGGAAAGCTCGTCGACGGTGAAGCCGGGGTGTTCGCCAACATCAACCCGGCGACCGAGGACGTTCTCGGCGAGGTGTCGGATGCCTCCAAGGCCGACATGAACCGCGCCATCGACGCTGCCCGTCGTTCGTTCGACGAGACCGATTGGTCCACCAATCATCAACTGCGCAAACGCTGTCTGGAGCAACTGCACGAGGCGATCGTCGGCGAACAGGAAGAGTTGCGGGAGGAACTGATCCGCGAGGTCGGCGCGCCCCGTGCCGTCACGCACGGGCCCCAGCTCGACGCTCCGCTCGCCGACGGCCTCCTGTACCCCGCGCGGCTGATCGACACGTTCCCATGGGAGACCGATCTCGGCGATACCGTCGTCTCGGTCACCGGCGTCAACACCACGCGCAAGGTGTGGCACGAACCGGTCGGGGTGGTCGGCGCCATCACGCCGTGGAATTTTCCGTTCGAAGTGACCCTCAACAAACTCGGCCAGGCTTTGGCGACAGGAAACACCGTCGTCCTCAAACCCGCGCCGGACACGCCTTTCAACGCGACACGACTCGGCAGGCTCATCGCCGAGCAGACCGACATCCCCGCCGGAGTCGTCAATGTCGTGACCGCCTCGGACCATTTCGTCGGCGAGGAGCTGACGTTGTCGCCCAAGGTCGACATGATCTCGTTCACCGGCTCGACCGTCGTCGGCAAACGGATCATGGAGAAGGGCGCCGCGACGATGAAGCGGCTCTTCCTCGAGCTCGGCGGCAAGTCGGCGACGATCGTGCTGGAGGATGCCGACTTCGGGTTCGCCTGCATGCTCGGCATCGGGCCGCTCATGCACGCCGGCCAGGGGTGTGCCGCGCCGACCCGGATGTTGTTGCCCCGCTCAAGGTATGACGAGGGCGTCGCGATCCTCAAAGGCCTCTACGAGAGCATCGCCGCCGGTGATCCGCAGGACCCGGGCACCCTCTGCGGTCCGGTGATCTCGGCCAAACAGCAGTCTCGCATCCTCGGTTACATCAACAAGGGTGTGGACGAGGGCGCCACGCTCCTGGTCGGAAGCACCGAGGCGCCCAAGCAATTCGGCAGCGAATTCTGGGTCAGGCCGACGTTGTTCACCGACGTCGACAACACCATGACCATCGCGCAGGAAGAGATCTTCGGCCCGGTTCTCGCGGTGATTCCGTACGACGACGAGCACGACGCGATCCGCATCGCGAACGACAGTCCTTACGGGCTTGCGGGGAACGTGATGTCGAGTTCGTTGGAGAACTCGCTGCGCGTCGCGCGACGTCTGCGCGCCGGTTTCATCGGTCTCAACGGAACCGCGGGCTACGGCGCGGACACACCGTTCGGCGGATACAAGGACAGCGGGGTCGGACGTCAGAACGGGCTCGCCGGATTCAGCCAGTACACCGAGATCAAGTCCGTCGCCTACCCAGCCCAGTAGCGAATCCAGCCTGAAGGAGTTCAACCGTGGAACAGCTGTTTGACGACCTCGAGGACTTCGGGTCGTTCGACGACGCCGTGTCCGGCGATGTGCGGGATCCCTACCCTGAATTGGCCCGGCTCCGTCGCGAAGAGCCCATTCAGCGGATCGACATGTCGGCGATGCCCGGCGAAGAAGGCAAACCCGTCTTCATCGTCTACCGCTTCGAGGACGCCCAGCAGATGTTGCGGGACAACGTGACGTTTTCGTCGTCGGGTGTCATCGCGGCGTTCGGTCCAGTGCTGGGGGAGCGGGTCATGCTCGGCATGGACGAGCCCGTCCACGGCAGGCTGCGCTCGCTGGTGTCGAAAGCGTTCTCGCAGAAGTCGTTGGCGCGCTGGCAGGACGAACTGGTCGGGCGCGTCGGCAACGAGCTGATCGACAGGTTTGAAGCGGATGGGAAAGCAGATCTGGTCAAACAGTTCACCTTTGACTATCCGAGCAGAATCATCGCGGGTCTGCTCGGGCTGCCCGAGGAGGACTACCCGCAGTTCCAACGCTGGTCGATCTCGCTGCTGAGTTGGATCATGAATCCCGAACGGGGACTTGCCGCGGCGGCCGCGTTATGTGACTACTTCGCACCGATTCTCCAGGCGCGCCGCGAGGAGCCGAAGGATGACCTGATCAGTCTGCTCGCCGAAGCGGAGATCGACGGCGAGAAGCTGACCGACGACGAGATCTTCTCGTTCCTGAGGTTGCTGCTTCCCGCCGGCGTCGAGACCACGTACCGCTCCCTGGGCAACCTGCTGTTCGCCTTGCTCACGGACACGACACAGCTGGAGGCCGTTCGCGCCGACCGTTCGCTGCTGCCGCAGGCCATCGAGGAAGCGGTGCGCTGGAATCCGCCGCTGCTCACCATCACTCGAACGACAACCTGTGACACCGAGCTGGGCGGAGTGGCGATTCCCGAAGGGTGCTCGGTGCTTCCGATGCTCGGGTCGACCAACCGGCAGGAAGACCGGTGGGACGATCCTGACCAGTTCGACATCTTCCGGACGCCCAAGGGAAGCCTCGGATGGGGACACGGTGTGCACGTGTGCCTGGGCATGCATCTTGCTCGGCTGGAAATGCGCACGGCCGTCAACCTTCTGCTCGACCGACTTCCCAATCTGCGGATGGATCCCGACGGGGACGATCCTCATATCCGTGGGCAGGTGTTCCGTTCGCCCACATCACTTCCCGTGCTGTTCGACCCCAGGGGTGCCGCGTGACCGAACCTGTCGATTTCGACACCGTCGACTACTTCACCGCCGAGTCGCTGGTACCCGATCCGTATCCGTATTTCGACCACCTGCGGTCCAAATGTCCGGTGTCGCACGCCACCCCGTTCAACGTCCTGGCGGTGACCGGCTATGCCGAGGCCCTGTCGGTGTATAAGAACCCGGCCTTCTCGTCGTGCAACTCGGTGGCCGGTCCGTTCTCGGGGATGCCGTTCGGACCTGGCGAGAGTGACGACGTCACGGAACTGATCGAGCAGCATCGTGCCGCGGTCCCGATGGCCGAGCACATCACGTCTCAGGATCCGCCGCTGCACACGCGGACGCGGGGGTTGTTGAGCAGGCTGATCACGCCGAAGCGCCTCAAGGAGAACGAGGACTTCATGTGGCGGCTGGCGGATCAACAGTTGGACACCTTCATCGACAACGGCCGGTCCGAATTCCTCACCGACTACGCGAAGCCGTTTTCGCTCCTCGTGATCGCCGATCTGCTGGGTGTGCCCGCGGCGGATCACGAAGAGTTCAAAGCGGTGTTCGCGGGGGAGACCGTGGGCGAACTCGGCAAGGACGCACCGACGACGCACAACCCACTGGAGTGGCTCAACGAGAAGTTCTACGCCTATATCGAGGATCGCAGGCGTGAACCCCGCGATGACGTGCTGACCGAGCTCGCCCTGGCCAAACACGAGGACGGCTCGACGCCCGACATCGAGGATGTCATGAATCTGTCGACATTCCTGTTCGCCGCCGGCACGGAGACGACGACGAAGCTGGTCAGCTCGGCAGTCCGATTCATTGCGGACAACCCTGGTTTCGAGACGATGCTGCGTCGGGACCGCAGCAAGATCCCCGCATTCCTGGAGGAGACACTGCGCCTGGAGAGTCCCGTGAAGTCGCACTTCCGGATGGCGAGCACCTCGACGACGATCGGTGACGTCGACGTCCCTGCTGGAACCACTGTCATGGTGCTGCCCGGGGCCTGCAACCGGGATGCTCGAAAGTTTGTCGATCCCAACGAGTTCCAGCCTGACCGGTCCAATGTGCGCGAGCAGATCGCATTCATCCGAGGTGTGCATTCCTGCCCCGGAGCGCCGTTGGCCCGCGCAGAGGGCCGGATCTCCCTGGAACGCATCCTCGACCGGATGACGAACATCGCGATCGACGAGGAACACCACGGACCGGCCGAGAACCGTCGTTACTCCTACGAGCCGACGTTCATCATGCGCGGGCTCAGCGAGCTGCACATCGAATTCGACCGTGCCTGAACGGATGAGCAAGTGATTGGAGAAAACAGTGAATCGCGATGACATGATTTTGATCAGCGTGGACGACCATATCGTCGAGCCGCCGGACATGTTCAGGAACCATCTGTCGAAGAAGTATCTGGATGAGGCGCCGCGGTTGGTGCACAACGAGGACGGTTCGGATACCTGGCAGTTCCGCGACGTGGTGATCCCGAATGTGGCCTTGAATGCGGTGGCGGGCCGACCGAAGGAGGAGTACGGCCTAGAGCCCCAGGGGTTGGACGAGATCCGGCCGGGGTGCTGGCAGGTCGATGAGCGCGTCAAGGACATGAATGCCGGCGGCATCCTGGGGTCGATGTGTTTCCCGTCGTTCCCCGGGTTCGCGGGTCGCCTCTTCGCCACCGAAGACCATGATTTCTCGCTGGCGTTGGTGCAGGCCTACAACGACTGGCATGTGGAGGAGTGGTGCGGGGCGTATCCGGCGCGGTTCATCCCGATGACGCTGCCGGTGATCTGGGACCCCGAGGCGTGCGCGAAGGAGATCCGCCGCAACGCCGCACGCGGCGTGCACTCGATGACCTTCACCGAAAACCCCGCGGCGATGGGGTATCCCAGCTTCCACGACTTCGACCACTGGAAGCCCATGTGGGACGCCATCGTCGACACCGACACCGTCCTCAACGTGCACATCGGGTCGTCGGGGCGACTCGCCATCACGGCGCCGGATGCGCCGATGGACGTGATGATCACGCTGCAGCCGATGAACATCGTGCAGGCGGCGGCGGACCTGTTGTGGTCACGCCCGATCAAGGAATACCCCGATCTGAAGATCGCCCTCTCCGAGGGCGGCACCGGGTGGATCCCCTACTTCCTGGAGCGCGTCGACCGCACCTACGAAATGCATTCGACGTGGACCGGGCAGGACTTCAAAGGCAAGCTGCCATCCGAGGTGTTCCGCGACCACTTCCTGACGTGCTTCATCGCCGACCCCGTCGGTGTCACCACGCGGCATCAGATCGGGATCGACAACATCTGCTGGGAAGCCGACTACCCACACTCCGATTCGATGTGGCCCGGCGCCCCCGAACAACTCGACGACGTCTACAAGGTCAACTCTGTGCCCGATGACGAGATCAACAAGATGACGTTCGAGAACGCGATGCGCTGGTACAACTGGGATCCCTTCACCCACATCTCGCGGGAACAGGCCACCGTCGGCGCACTACGTCAAGCGTCGGAAGGGCACGATGTGTCGATTCAGGCGTTGTCGCACAAGGAGAAGACCGGCGCGACGTTCGCCGACTTCGCCGCCAGTGCCAAGAACCTGACCGGCAACAAAGACTGACCACCTTCTCGGCGACATCGAGAAACACACTGGAGGTTCGATGACAGCAAAACTTGAAGGCAAGGTTGCCTTCATCACGGGCGCCGCCCGTGGGCAGGGGCGCGCCCACGCGATCGCCATGGCACGCGAAGGCGCAGACATCATCGCCGTCGACATCTGCCGCGACATTCCGTCCAACCCTTACCCGTTGGCGACGCCGGACGATCTGGCCGAAACCGAACGCTCCGTCAAGGAGACCGGTCGCCGGGTGGTCGCCCGTGTCGCCGATGTCCGTGAGCGGCATGAACTTCGGGACGCGGTCGAGGCGGGGGTGGCCGATCTCGGCAAGATCGACATCGTCGTCGCCAACGCCGGAATCCTGCCGATGGCGATGGGCAATCCCGACCCGATGGGATTCGTCGACGCGTCCGATGTCGACCTCGTGGGTGTGATGAACACTGTCGCCGTGGCGATTCCGCATCTGCCCGACGGTGCGTCGATCATCGTGACCGGATCGACGGCGGGCATGATCCGCGGCACCACCACGAGCCCGGACATGGGTCCCGGCGGAGCGGGTTATGGGTGGAGCAAGCGGATCGTCATCGAGTACGTAGAGGAGATGAGCCTGCATCTCGCGTCGCGGATGATTCGGGTCAATGCGATTCACCCGACGAACTGCAACACCCATCTGCTGCAGAACGAGGGCATGTACGGCGTGTTCCGCCCCGACCTCAAGATGGAGGGCAAGACTCCGACGCGTGAGGACGCCGAACCGCTGTTCAGTCTCTTCCAGGCCATGCCGATCCCGTACATCGAGCCCGAGGACATGGCCAACCTCGGGGTGTTCCTCGCCAGCGACGACAGCCGATACATCACCGGTCAGCAGATCCGCGTCGATGCCGGATCACTGCTGAAGTGGCCCAACGGTCCTGGGGGCTAGGCCCGTTCACTCCGGCCGGTGCAGGAATCCGTGCAGAATCGCCTGGACGAGTTCGTCGACGATCGCTTCGCGAGACGGTGGCCTGGCGCCGAAGAAGGTGGACCGCAGCGCGACCATCCCGACGATCATCGCGACGGTCGAGTGGGCGGGTAGGTCGGGCTGGTTCGACTGCATGCCCCGCAGGCTCATTCCTTCCGCGCTGATCTGACCCAGCACGTTGATGGCGCGCCTGATATCGGCGATGCCGGCGGCCTCGATGTCGTCCTCGCTGAGCCCGTCCGCGGCGACGAGGGTGAGGAGCAGCCCGCGGTGCTCGATGAGGACGTCGTAGAGCTGACCGACGAACTGGCGGGACAATTGCTCTTCGTCGGTCTCTTCGGGGACGACAGCCTGCCAGGTGTCGCGGAACTCGTCGAGGAAGCTGGTGAACGGCACGACCAGCGCTTCGCGGAACAGGCCGGCCTTCGAGCCGAAATGGCGGAACAGCAGGTACTCGCTGACTCCGGCGGCCTCAGCGATCTCCCGGGTGGTGGTGGCGCGGTAGTCCTTGCGCGCGAACAGCTCACGCGCAGCATCGAGCAACAGCCGTCTCGCCTCACCTCGTGGCCGGCGGCTGGCCGGGACCTCTGCTGAGGTCCCGCTCTTGGACGAACTTCGCTGGGGCACTGGCTTTCACCCTAGTCGGGTCTTGACCGAGACCGTTGTAATAGTGTCCACTATTAAATGTGGGTGCAGTCATCATGCTCGGCACATTGTTCGGTCTGATCGCGCTCGTCGTCGGGCTGGTCATCTACTTGGACCCCGAGGCGCGGCGAGGGATCTGATGGAGACGGAGATGACGCCGGTGCTGATCGCCGGCCAGACGTTCGCCTACGTCGGCGGGATCGCGTTCTTGGCGTTCGGCGTGTTCTTGAGCATCAGGCGGGGGCGTCTCCATCCGCTGTTGCTGGTGTCGATTTCGGCGATCTCCTTCTCCTGGATCGAGGCGCCGTACGACTGGGCGATGTACGCGCAATTCCCTCCGGCCCTGCCGCGGATGCCCTCGTGGTGGCCGATGAACATGACCTGGGGTGGCGGGCTGCCCTCGGCGGTGCCCATCGGCTACATTGCCTACTTCGTGCTGCCGGCCGTCATCGGCGCAGCCTTGGGCCGCCGATTGATCGCACGGTTCGGTTGGCGCAGGCCGCAGACCCTGCTGGTCGTCGGCTTCCTCGTCGGCTTCTGCTGGGCGCTGTTCTTCAACGCGTTTGTCGGCGCCCAGCTGGGCGTCTTCTACTACGGCTACGTGATCCCCGGGCTCGCGATCTTCGAAGGCACCAAGCATCAATATCCGATCTACGACTCCATCGCCATGGGTGTGCAGATGATGGTGTTCACCTACCTTCTGGGCCGCACCGATGAGCAGGGCCGCAACGTCATCGAGATGTGGGCCGACAAGCGTTCGTCGAGTCGCGTGGGGTCGGCGGTCCTGTCGATCGCGGCCGTCGTGGTGGTCGGACATCTCACGTACGGCGCGGTGTTCGCACCGCATCTCGCGACGAAGCTCGGCGGATACGTGACCGAGGGGCCGACAGAGCAGTTGTTCCCCGGCATCGAGAACCAGCCGCTGCACGGCACGAAACCTGATAGGTAGGCATCCGTTGACCATTGATCCTGGCGTCGAGTTATATTACGACCCTTACGATTACGCAATCGACGACGATCCGTACCCGGTGTGGCGGCGTATGCGCGAGGAGGCGCCGCTGTACTTCAACGACAAGTACGGTTTCTATGCGCTGAGCCGGTACGACGACGTCGCCGCGGCGCTGCCGGATTGGGAGACTTACCGATCCGGTAAGGGTACGACAGCAGACATCCTGTTCAACGGCATCGAGGTACCACCGGGCATTCTGCTGTTCGAAGATCCGCCCCTGCATGATCTGCATCGGCGGCTGCTGTCGCGGGTCTTCACACCCCGCCGGATGATGGCCGTGGAAGATCTGGTGCGCGAGTTCTGCGCCAGCGCATTGGATCCCCACGTCGGTGCCGACGGCTTCGATTTCGTCGCCGACCTCGGTGCGTTCATGCCGATGCGGACGATCGGCTATCTGTTGGGAATTCCAGAGGAGGGGCAGCAGCAGATCCGCGATCTCAACGACACGCTCATCACGGTGAATGCGGGGGAGTCCGGTGTTCCGGAGGATGTCAGCCCGACGGTCTTTGCGCAGTCGATCGCGATGTTCGCCGAATACATCGAATGGCGGGCCACCCACCCGTCCGACGACCTGATGACAGAGTTGCTCAATGCCGAGGTCGAGGAACCCGACGGTTCCAAGCGCCCGCTGGAGCGCAACGAGGTTCTCGCCTATACCGCGATGATCGCCGGCGCGGGAAATGAGACGACGGCGCGACTGATCGGCTTCATGGGCAAGCTGCTCGCCGAACACCCGGAACAACGCCACGAACTCGCCGCCGATCCGTCGCTCATTCCCGGTGCGGTGGAAGAGGCGTTGCGTTACGAGCCGCCGTCGCCGGTGCAGGCGCGCTACGTCGCCCGAGATGTCGAGCTGTACGGGCACACGGTGAGCGAGGGCTCGTTCATGTTGTTGCTCAACGCTTCTGCCAACCGCGATCCCTCGCACTTCGCCGACCCCGACCGCTTCGACATCCACCGCAAGGGTGGGCACCTGAGCTTCGGACAGGGTCTGCATTTCTGCCTGGGATCCGCGCTGGCGCGGCTCGAGGCCAGGGTGGCATTCGAAGAGGTTCTCAAGCGGTGGACTGACTGGGATGTCGACTACGAGAACGCGAGCATGGCGAGGACCTCCAGCGTGCGGGGCTGGGCCCGGATGCCTGTCAAGACACACTGAACACCGGGAAGGTTTCGTGGCATACGAAAGCACCGCCGAATCGCAAGCGCCCACGGCGGCCCGGATGCCGGACCGCCGTGGGCGGTAATCAGGTTTCGCCTACCCGGCGTCGACGGTGGTGGGTTCGATCGACGTTTGGCTGCCGGCCCGACTGACCTCGATCTTGCGAGGTTTGGCCCGCTCGGCGACGGGGATCGTCACCGTCAACACGCCGTTCTCGTACGTCGCGGAAATGGCTGCGGTGTCGACGTTGTCGCCGAGGGAGAGCTGGCGGCGATATCTGCCGAAGAACCTCTCGTTGGCCAGCCATTGTGCCGAGTCCTCGGAGCGCGCCGTCCGATGGGCCGAGATCGTCAGCGTGCCGCTGTCCACATCCACGTCCACCGACCCCGGATCGACACCGGGGAGGTCGGCGGTCAACACGTAGTGGTCGTCGATCTTGCAGAGGTCCATCGGCATGAACCTCGGGGTGCGATTCGATCCGGTCTGGCTTGCCAGCAGGCCTCGGGTCAGGGAATCGATGTCACTGAACGGATCAAAACGAAGCACAGCAATCCACCTCCTATGCCACTCGAAGCCCGCCCCTGCGGCGGGCGATCAATCACTGTGCGATGCCGAGATTAGCACTCAAAGTAGGAGAGTGCCAGACCTCTTGGGAAGATTTTTTCTTCGATTTCTCCGGGGTTCGGCTGTCCCCGTGCACTTTTGAGCTCAGGGGGACACGAGGGAGATGTCGCCTCCAGAGCGGCGGATCAGACCGCGGCGTTCGAAAGCATCCAGCCATCCCTCCATCGGCCATCGGCCCCACCGCTGCCGGAAGAGCCGCGCATTGGCGACGATCGCAGCCACGTGTTCAACCGGCGGGTCGGACACCGGATGGTGCTGATGGTAGGCATGGGCGCCGCCGACCCATACCAACGGAACGCCATGTGACCGCGCGATGGCGGCGAAGTCGGTGTCCTCGCCGCCGTACCCGACGTAGTCCTCGCAGAACCCACCGATCTGCTGCCATGTCGGCGCCGACACGGCAAAAGACAACGACCAGAACAGATCGTGGTCCGATGCCGTCACCAGGGCGCCGGGCGCCGGCGCAGGACGTGCCGGGTGCGGCGCGGTCATGCCGGCGAGGTTGTCGAGGTCATACCCGTCGGCGGCGGGAGGCAGATAGGTGACGGGACCGGCCAACAGCACTTCGCCCATTCGGCGGTATGCATCGAGATATCGGGCGATCAACAGAGGTCCGGGCAGGCAGTCGACGTCGAGGAAGATGAGCAGATCCGCTCCGGCCGAGAGCGCCTGCAGCGCACCCAAATTGCGCGCCCGGGCCAGAGGTAGGCCCTGCGGGCTGGCCGGGCATTCGACAACGGTGGCATCTACGACCAGCCCGGCGATCTCGGGATCGTCGAGAGCCACCACGCATCGGAGATCGGCGCGGGGCTTCGTACGGGCAAGGGCACGCTCTTGCAACGTGAGATGTCCGTGTCGACCGTGCGCCACGGTGACCACTGCGGTGCGGGGATCGTTCATGCGGCGATTGCTGCCGCCGCCCGTGCGGCGGCACCCCGGACTTCGAGAAGGTCCCAGCGACCGCGGTCGATCGCACACGCTTCTTCGGCGAGGGCAGGCCACCGGTCTGGGGCCGGCCACTCGGGCGCGACGGCGGCGACGCCGCCACGGGACAACGCGCTCGCCATGGCGTGCTGTTCGTCGAAAGGCCGAGCTTCAGGAATGACGATGGCGGCCGCGCGGGCGAGTGCGGTGTCGGCCAGGGCATTCTGCCCGGCGTGTGTGACCACGAAGTCCGCCGACGCCAGCTGCGGCCACGGATTGTCGACCCAGGCCGCGTAGCCTCCGGCGGCGCTCCACTCGTATTGCGGTAACGCCGTGCGTAATTGGATCAAAGCATCGGCGGGAACTGCGCTTCCTCCGGCACCGGCCAGCAGCAACCCCGCGGGTCTGCCGGACGGGGCTTCCGGTCGGCAAGCTCCGTCGAATCGGCTGATGGCGCCGACCATCTGCGTCTTGCCGGAGTGTTTGTCGAGCCATTGCGGCCGATAGACCTGTTCGGACCAACACGCGATGATGCGCTCTGCGATGTCGTAGCCCAGCACATGCGCGGGGTCGGATCGATTGCCGGGCTGGGCCATGACGACGACCGGTACTCCGGCGACGCGAGCCAGCACCGCAACCTCGACTGAGACATCGACCACCAGCAATCGTGGCGCCATCGCTGCGAGGATATGCAGGATGTCGGCGCACCGCCGCGTCAGTGCGCCGAGCCCTGCCGGCGCCCAGTGCAGACGACCGTTCGCGGTGACATCGTGCACCGCATGTCCGGTGTCTGGCACATCGTCTGGCAACTGCACCCAGGTGTCGGGCGCACACAATGCGGGGGGACGAGGCAACGACGAGAAGAAGATGACGGGCTCGTCCAGATGCGCGCAGATCGCCAAGGCGCGTGTCAGATGCCCCCGCCCGTGGTGATGCACGTAGTAACCGATCATGGCGCCGTCAACCACACCGGCGGGTGTCGATGTCGCTCAGCTCGAAAAGCAGGCGTTCGTAGTCCTCGATCATGCGGTCGATGCCGAGGTGCCGACGGGCGTGCGCTGCGACGATGGCGCGGTTTCGTGCCTCGGTCGAGCAAAGGGCCTCCCCAAGGCGCCCGCTGAGATCGGAGCCCGCCGAAACCAGGACACCGCCGGGCTTGCTGACGACCTCAGCCAGACCGCCTCGGCGCACCCCGACGACGGGTGTGCCGCACATCTGGGACTCTGCCGCGACGAGACAATATGGTTCCTCCCATCGGGGGGTCACGAGCGTCGCCGCGCTGGCGCCGTAGAAATCCGCGAGCTCGGACCCCCCGAGGGGGCCGACGTAGGTGACCGAGTTGCCAAGTAACGGACGGATGACCGCGTCGAACCAGTTTGGGTCGCTCACGGGGCCGGCCAGCCGAAGCTTGCGACCCGCCTTTCTCGCTGCGTGGATTGCAATGTCGGCGCCCTTCTCGGGAGTCATTCGGCCCACCCATGCCAGGGTGTCACCACCGGTGCCGACGGGAAACGCGTCAGGGTCGACGCCGTTGAGAATGACCCGGCTGGTGGCCACGGTCTCCCATTGACGTCGAAGAGCCTGGCTGACCGCGACGAAGTGCCCGCTGCTGCCTGCAAGCCATGCGCCCACCTCCATCCACGGAAACGGCGGGGTGTGCAACGTGGTGACCATCGGCACGGGTAGCGCCGCGCACATGGCCAGCGGTAGCTGATGCAGGCTCTCATTGAGTACGGCGTCGATATCGCTGCGGCACAGCAGGTCCCGGATTGCCGCCAGGTAGACCACCTGGTCGTGCAGGAACTGCGGCTCCGGCATCTGGAGATCCGCCGAGGCGATCTGCGACAGCGGGGGCAGCAACGGCATCGGATGTAAGCAGTCCGCCAGCCGTTCGTCGCTACCCGGTAGTGCATACAGTTCGACATGATGGCCGAGCTTGCGAAGGCCGAGGGTGAGGTCGGCGGTGAAGCGCTCCTGACCCCCGGCGAACGGTTGGGCGACGGGGTGGCGGGACGGTCCGAGAACGGCTATGCGCACGTCGCGTCTCCCTGGAGCTCGGAGCCTCCCAAACCCGCGACATAACTGGCGAAGCCACCATCGACCCGCGAATCCAGCCGGGCAGAGGTGGTGACGCTGACCCGGTGGGTGGCCACCCAGCGCCGGGTCACAGTCTTGACACGCTCCACCAGATCGCGGTCTTCGTGGAGGGCGACATCGGCGAACCCGCCCGCAGCCAGATAGGTGCTCGCGCGGACACCGAGATTGGCCCCGTGAACGTGGGCGTGCCCTTCGGCGAGCGTATGCCGTTGGCGCCACCGGTGTTCCACGTCCGGTGTCAGGCCGTCCGGGACGACTGTGCCGATGACCGCATCCTCACCGGCATCGGCGAATTGCAGCTGCGCTGTCAGCCATGCGGCCGGCACGACAGAATCCGCGTCGGTGTTCGCAAACCATACGGTTTCGTCAGGGAGACCGGAGAGCCGGCTGCGGATGACGGCATCGGCGGCGCCCGCGCGCCGCGCCGATCCGACCCGGCCGTAGTCACCCACCACGGTGAGGGCGCCGAACTCGGCGGCCCGTACCGCGGTGCGGTCTGTGCAGCAGTCGACCACGACCGTGACGCCGCAGGAGACGCGGCGGTTGTCGCGACCGAGCCGATCGCGTGCCGCGCTGATTGCTGTCAGGCACTGACCGATGTGCTGCTCCTCGTTGCGTGCAGGCACGATCACCTCGATGTGCTTGACGGAGATCACGATTCGCCCTTTCCGTCGTCGTACACAGACAGCGGATGGCCCCACACCTCGATCAGCAGATCGGCATCCTCGTAACGGGCCCGCACGGGAAGATCGAGCACTGCGGCGGCTTGACGGTGGGTGGTGGGCCCATCGAGCGGAATGTCGTCGGTGGGTCGGCGCCAGTTCGCCAGAACGATCTCTCCGTCGGGCGCGAGTGCTTGTCGTACCCGTCGCAGCGTCGACAGCAGGTCTGGGCCGTCGAGAAAATAGGTGACCTCCGACAGCACGATCAGGTCGAACGTTTCCCGTGGTAGGTCGGCTGGAACGGTACCCCGCAGCCAACGCACGTCCGGAGTCCTCGCGGCCGCGACGGCCAGTGCCGGTGCGCTGGCGTCGATCCCGGTGACGGCGTCGGCGCGGGCGGCGAGGCGGGCGGCGAGCTGGCCCGTCGCACAGCCGATATCGATGACGCGTGAATAGCGCTGGCGTCCCAGGCAGGCCATCACGAGATCGTGGCGACGGGTTTCATAGACCGAATCGTCGAAATGCCAGGGGTCGTCCCGGCCTTCGGAGAACATGGCGTCGAACGGCTCCGACACGTCGGTACGCGGTGCAGCGATGTCGGCGACACGACCGGCGAGGTCGCTGTCGTTGGGGGCGAGAACCACCTCGACGACCCGGCGCGCACGCGCGAGCGCGGCGGACCCCAGCTGGTTGCCGAGATGCTCCGCAGCGTCCGACTTGCGCTCCAGGGCTCGAAGCGGTGGCGCCAACGTTCGTAGCCGACGCCAGTCCGCATCGTCGGGCTGTGCCCAATGCCAGAGCGGCACAGGGTATTGCAGCAACGCCGCACCGCGTTCGAGGGCCGCTTCCTCGGCCGCCCGGGCCACCGCATCGTGATCGGTGGAACCGTCGCTTTCCACCGGCGCCAGCAGCAGTGTGCCGGTGTCGGCCTCCGCCGAGAGGAGCCGGCGGAGCTCGCCGTTCACGTCCGCCAGACGGCCGTAGGGGAGGTCCCACCAGACTGTGCGAATCGTCGGGCTCAGTGCGGAGATCGCTCGGTCGCCGTCGACGCGTCGGACCGCGGCCCCAAGTCCGTCGTCCCCGTGAGTGGCGACGATGACAGTGACCTCCGTTCCACGACCGGCAATGTCCGCCAGAGTTGCTCCCACAGAGAGGACTTCGTCGCCGGGGTGCGGTGCGATCGTGACAATCCTCGGGTACCGAACCACGATGGCGTCGAGATCCAGTCGGGAAACCTCCTCCCAGCGCAGGTCGAGCAGCCACGTCTCCTCCGTCACCGCCTCCCGCTCGCTGATGGTTCGGGCATGCGGCATCGCTGTGGCCATCGGCGGACTCCTACGCTGACGCTGAGATCGAACGGACGAGGGGGAGGGTCAACGCGGCGCGGTCGAGGTCATCACCAGATCGGCCCGGTCCCAGACGCGATGCATGCCGAGAGCCACCCCGAGAGCAGCGATGAACGACTTGTCGACGCCGCTTCCTATCTGGACCCCTGGGTCGTCGGGAGAGATGCCGGCAGCCTCCAGTGCGGCGGCTCCGGAACCCCATGCGGCGACCGGTTTGCAGTGTCGAAAAGCCTCTTGCAGCAATATCTTCTGCTTGATGTCGCCGGCCGCGGTGCCGTCGGCGACGATCACGGCGTCGACCTCGATCGAGCGGACGGTCAGGTAGGTGCGCTCGACGATCTCGCTGCGCCGTCCTGACTTCAGCACACCTCCGACCGGCGCGGTCAGCAACGGCACGACACCCTGGGCCGTGAGTGCCTTGATCAGCTTGGCGACGCCGGAAAGGTCGGACGAGCTGTCGGCCAGGATCGCCACCTTGCGTCCGTCGACCGGACCCGGCTCCCTGTACACCTGGGACAGCGCGGGCGACAGGGTGACGTCTGCGGGCGGATTACCCTTGGGCGCAGGCAGTCCCAGTCCTGCGGCGACCTGCTCGCACAGGTCGGCGTCGACGTTGGCCAGAACCGCGAGCTGCCGCTCTTTGATCGCCTGCTCATAGCACTTACCCAGCTCGAACGTGAACGCCTCGACGATGTGCAGTTGCTCGACCTCGGAGAGGCTGCGGTAGAACATCGCCGGCTGGGTGAAATGGTCGTCGAAAGATGCCGGCTGCGCGCGCTGCACGTCGCCCTCGACGCGACGGGGGGTCGGGACATATCCGCCCTCGTCGGGGCCGGCGACCTCGGGTTCGCCGTCGTCGATGCTGTTGGGGCGATACGGCGCCTGGCCCGTATGGATTGCCGTCTGGTGCATGCCATCTCGCAGCATGTCGTTGACCGGGCAGTGCGGCCGGTTGATCGGCAGCTGCGTGAAATTCGGTCCACCCAGACGCGTCAGCTGGGTGTCCAGATAGGAGAACAGCCTGGCCTGCATCAGAGGGTCATTGGTGGGTTCGATTCCCGGCACCAGGTTGCCGGTGTGGAACGCCACCTGTTCGGTCTCGGCGAAGTAGTTGGTGGGGTTGCGGTTGAGGGTCAACTTCCCGATCATCTCGACCGGAACCAGTTCTTCGGGAACGATTTTCGTGGGATCGAGGAGGTCGATGCCTTCGAAGGTGTCGCTGCCGTCATCGGGCATCACCTGGATGCCGAGCTCGAACTCCAGGAACGCCCCTGCTTCGATGCCGTCGGCCATGTCGCGGCGGTGAAAATCCGGGTCGACGCCCGCGGCGATCTGCGCTTCCTCCCACACCAGCGAGTGGACGCCCGCCACTGGCTTCCAGTGGAATTTCACCAGATGTGTCTTGCCGCGCTTGTTCTGGAGGCGGAAGGTGTGCACCCCGAAGCCTTCCATCGTGCGGTAGGAGCGGGGGATGCCACGATCGCTCATGTTCCACAGCACGTGATGTGTGGCTTCGGTGTGCAGCGACACGAAGTCCCAGAAGGTGTCGTGTGCGGACTGCGCCTGCGGGATCTCGCGGTCCGGGTGCGGTTTTCCGGCGTGGATGACATCGGGAAACTTGATGCCGTCCTGGATGAAGAACACCGGTATGTTGTTACCGACCAGGTCGAAGTTTCCTTCGTCGGTGTAGAACTTGACGGCGAAGCCGCGTGTGTCGCGCACGGTGTCCGCGGATCCGCGGGAACCGAGCACGGTCGAGAAGCGGCAGAAGACGTCCGTGGTCTCGCCTTTGCGTCCCAGGAACGACGCCTTCGTGTACGGGGCGGCCGTGCCGTACGACTCGAAGACCCCGTGCGCCGCCGCGCCTCGCGCGTGGACGACGCGCTCCGGGATGCGCTCGTGGTCGAAGTGCGTGATCTTCTCGCGAAGATGGAAGTCTTCCATCAGGGAAGGGCCTCGTGGACCGGCCTTCAACGAGTGGTCGGTATCGGGAAGCCGGAGGCCTTGGGCGGTGGTCAGGTAGGACCCCTGTTGGGCCCTCGGGTCACCGTCGACAACAGGTCGCTTCGCCGTCGCTCCGGTGGAGCTGGCCTTCTTCGGTGCGGACTGATCGGGTTTGCGCGTGGGGGGCATGGTCACCTCCGGTCGTGTCGCCGGTCACCCGCGGTGCTGGCGTGGTGGGTCCGACCCGCCGTCTGTACCCGCTAACTGCCGCCTCAATCCCGGCGGCGGTTCCGAACTGTTGTCAGGCTTCCTGGGCCCCGGCGGTGTGGGGCAATTGACCGGTGTCGGCAAGGATCTCGGCAACGTCGGCGATCTTGCGGTTCGTCGTCCTGGATACCTCGTCGAGCATCGCGAATGCGGCATCGGCGGTGATTCGGTGCCGCTCCATCAGTACGCCCTTCGCTTGTCCGATCACGTCGCGGGACTGCAACGCGCGTCGGAGTTGGTCGGCGCGCTGCGCTTCCAGAAGTGCTACGGCGGCGTGCGTTGCGTACAACTCCGCCAGACGTTTGGCGGAGTTGTCGAAGGCAGCTCGCGATTCGGCGTACAGACTCAGCGAACCCAGACGGCGTTCGTCAACCCACAGGGGCACGCACAACATCGACTGGACGCCGGAACTGAGCGCAGCGGCCGCGAAGTCCGGCCACCGACCGTCAGAGGCCATGTCGTCGATGTCGACGCTCACCTGGCTTCGCGACGCGTCGACGCACGGGCCCATCCCGGTGCGATGCTGAAGTGCATCGAGCGGCTCGGGAGCGGAGCCGAGTGTGGCCTGAGGCTCGAACCGGCCTCGGACCACCAAGTTCACACCGGCATGATCGGCACCGGAGATGGCGGCGGTCGCCGAGGTGAGGATGGCGTCGAGCGTCGCACCGAGGTCAGGCCCGTCGACGTGGAGTGCCCGGCACAAAATGTGAAGTGCGGAGAACTGGGTGTCGCTCAGCACGCCGAGACCGTGGAGGTCGGACAGGGCATTCGACTGTTCGAGCATGAGGACATTGTCTCAGCCGGGGTTGCGGAGGCTGACAGACTGGACGCGTGCGCACCCCACCGCAGTGCTGGCTCACCGATATGGACGGCGTGCTCGTCCGCGAGGAACACGCTCTGCCCGGAGCCGCGGAGTTTCTGCAGAGCCTGGTCGACCGTGAGCGACCATTTCTGGTGCTGACCAACAACTCGATCTTCACACCCCGTGACCTGGCCGCCCGGCTGTCTCGATCGGGCCTGAGCGTCCCCGAGAGTGCGATCTGGACGTCAGCGCTGGCGACCGCGACGTTTCTGGCCGACCAACTCCCCGGCGGGTCGGCCTACGTCATCGGAGAAGCTGGCCTGACCACCGCCATGCACGAGGCGGGCTACACACTCACCGACGTCGCACCTGACTTCGTCGTGCTCGGTGAGACGCGCACCTACTCGTTCGAGGCGATCACCAAAGCCGTCCGCCTGATCCTCGGTGGCGCCCGCTTCATCGCGACCAATCCCGACGTCTCGGGGCCGTCCGCCGAAGGGCCGTTGCCCGCCACCGGATCCGTCGCCGCGATGATCACCAAGGCGACAGGACGCGAACCCTATTTCGTCGGCAAGCCCAACCCGATGATGTTCCGCAGTGCGCTCAACAGGATCGAGGCGCACTCGGAGAACACCGTCATGGTGGGTGACAGGATGGACACCGATGTCGTCGCAGGCATCGAAGCGGGTCTGGAAACCATCCTCGTACTGACAGGATCGACCACCATCGAGGACGTCGAACGCTATCCGTTCCGGCCCAGCCGCATTCTGCCGTCGATCGCCGAGGCTATCGAGCTCATATGACCCCGGTCGACATCGCGCCGGAGGGCGGACCTCGCGGAAGGGTGAGCGGTCGCCGCGACCGTGCTTGCTAGCTTGAGCGGATGACCGAACCTGCGCCCGACGCCGTACGCCCGCTGGCCGGCGTCCGCGTCATCGAGATCTCGAGCTTCGTCGCGGTTCCGCTGGCCGGCATGACTCTGGCCCAGCTCGGCGCCGAGGTGCTGCGGGTCGACCCCGTCGGCGGCGCTGCCGACTACCGCCGCTGGCCCCTGACCGAATCCGGCGACAGTATCTACTGGGCCGGACTGAACAAGGGCAAGCGCTCCCTGGCCGTCGACATGCGGTCCGAGGAAGGCCAGGAGCTCGTGGCGCAGCTGGTTGCCGACAGCGGCGTATTCATCACCAATGTTGCTGGCCGCCAATGGCATTCCTACGAGACGTTGCGATCTGTGCGTCCCGATCTCATTCACGTCGAGGTGTCCGGCCGGGCGGACGGCGGCACCGGAGTCGACTACACGGTCAATGCGGCCGTTGGATTCCCGCTCGTCACCGGCCCCGCAGGGCTGGCGACCCCCGTCAACCACGTCCTGCCGGCCTGGGATGTGTCGTGCGGGATCTACGCAGCGCTGGCGGTCGTCACAGCGCTGCGTCACCGCGACGCCACCGGTAACGGCCAGCAGATCTGCATTCCACTGGAGAACGTGGCGCTCGCGACAGCAGGCAATCTGAGCCTGCTGACCGAGGCGATGGTCAACGGTGCCTCGCGACAACGCATCGGCAACGCCGTGTACGGCACCTACGGGCAGAACTTCACGAGCAGCGACGGCGTCTCCTACATGGTCGTCGCGCTGACCGCCAGGCATTTCCGTGACCTCAACGCCTTGACGGGAACTACTGACGCCGTTGCCGCGCTTGCCGATTCTCTGGGTGCGGACTTCTCCGACGAGGGTGAGCGCTATCGACACCGCGAGGCACTGAGCGCCCTGTACGCGGAATGGTTCACCGGGCACACCGGGGCCGAGATCGCGGCCGCGCTGTCGTCGTCATCGGTGCTGTGGGAGCGCTACCAGACTTTCGGTGAGGCGGCCGTCGACCAACGAGTCACCGACAACGCGCTGTTCACCGAACTCGATCAGCCACGTGTAGGACGGTATCTGGCGGCGGGTCTGCCGCTGTCGATCGACGGCACCTATCCGCCCGCGGTGCCTGCCCCCGCACTGGGCGACGACACCGACACCGTCCTCGCAGAATGGCTTTCCCTGGGACGCAACGAGATCGAAGAACTCAGAAGATCGGGCACGGTGGCATGAGCCGGCTTCTCGACCTCCTCGACGTCACCGAGACAGGGACGGACACGTTCAGAGGACCCGCCAGCGGCCCGGAGGGTAAACGCGCATACGGCGGCCAACTGGTTGCGCAGAGCCTGGCTGCGGCCGCGCGCACCGTCGACGTGGTCAAGGCGCCGACCCTGATGCATCTGCAGTTCCTGCGTGGGGGCGAGGCGGGAGATCCTCTCGATTACGGCGTGACACGCACCTACGACGGCCGGACGGCGTCGTCGCGGCGGGTTGACGCACACCAGAGCGGGCGCCTGCTGACCACGGCCACAGTGTCTTTCGCCGCGCCGCTGCCCGGCCCCGAGCACGGCCGCCGTGACACGATGCCCGAGGACCCGGAATCGCTGCCGTCCACCGGGCCGGCCGGGCCCGCACCGTCGATGCCGCTCGACGAGTTCGACATCCGCCTCGTCGACGAGAACTCGGGCGAGGCCTTCGTGCGCCGCCTCTGGTGGCGTGTCACCGTCGACCTGCCTGATGATCCGTTGCTGCACACGCTGATCGCCGTCTACGTCACCGACGTCTATCTGATCGACCCCGCGCTGAAGGTGCACGGCCATTCGATGCGGTCACGCACCCACCGCAGCGGCACCACCGATTCATCGGTGTGGTTTCACGGCGACGTGCGCGCAGACCGGTGGAACCTGCTGGAATGCCGGTCCCCGGCCGCGGCGCGGGGGCGTGGCGTCGTCACCGCCAGCCTGATCGGTCAGGACGGCGTCGTCGCCGCGACTCTGGTTCAGGAAGGACTCATCGCAGAGCGGGAGCCTGCGCCCGATCCGGCGGGCTGAATTCTGCGCTCACGCAACCACTGGCGCGCCAGCGTCACCACCGCCGTCAGGGCGACCCCGACCACGATCGACGCGACGACGCCAGAGAGCCGATGGTCGGCGAAGAGCGGATAGACCTGATAGTGCGTCAGGTAGATGACCAGGGATGCCTCGGCCACGACGCCGGCTGCCACGGCTACTCCGGACGGGCAGCGCAGGGCGGGCAGCCAGATCAGCAGCGCGAGCCCGCCGAGCACCAGCAGCTCGCGCAGGGTGTTGCCGAAATATCCGTGCAGTCCGATGGCCAGCACCACGGTTACCGCTGCGCGCTGCGCGACCGTCGTCGCCTTCGCCGCGGCCCAGCCGACAGCGAAGAACCAGAAGGCCAGGACCGTGAACCAGGCTTCGCGTCCCAACCCGAGGCCGAGCACGTCGTAGCGCAACGCCATGCCGACGGCCAGGAACACCGCCGCCGTCGCGAACGGACGTCGCCGTTCGATGCGGTCCATCGCCGGTAGCCAGAACACCGTCGCCAGCGCGATCAACGTCCACACCAGCACTTCGACGAACCACAGCCGTCCCGCCGTCATGCTGCCGTCCGGACCGAGAAACTTGTTGGCCAGCAACAGATTGGTCGGGTGGTAGTCGTCGGTCACCATCAGCGTGAACGCAACCCACGCCACCGTGGGCACCGCGATCCACGCGATGGTGGTGCGCAGGTGGCGACTGCGAACCGACCTCGGCAACGGGGTCAGGCAGAACCGGCCGAAGTTGTATCCGGCGACGCCGAGCAGGATGTGAGCACCGCCCCACAACTCGAACAGGTCGGCGTGGGACCCGACGATGAGGATGATCGCCGCGGCTCGTAACGCCACACTTGTCTCCAGCGAGCTGCCCCACGACTGCCACCACCGACGTTTCGGGGCGGGAGTTGCGGCCAGCTCGCGCAACGTCATTCGCTGCCAGCCGACGGGCAGTCCACCGAGCGCGCGCTCGAGCCGCACCGACATCGTCACGTAGGTCAGGGAGTTCCCGCCGAGTTCGATGAAGCTGGCGTCGTCGTCGACATCGTCGGGACACAGCTGCAATACGTCGGCGAACAACGCGCGCAGGTCGCCGTCGGTTTCCGGTGGACCGGCGGCGTCCGCCGCGAGGATGCGCGCCGTCGGATAGTCCGGCTTTCCTGACGGCAGCTGGGGGAGTTCCGCGACCACCACGGCATCCACCGCACCGGCCGGTACGCCCGCAGCGGCGGCCGCCGCGCTGCGCACGACCGACGGTTCGTGGCCCCCGGTGGCGACGACGGCGAGCCGATCGCCGACGTCGGTGCACAACGCAGGAACCCCGCCCTCGCGCAGCGTGGACTCGAGCTGCTGCAGGTCGATGCGCAGCCCGAACATCTTGACGAAACGGCTTCTGCGGCCCACGACTTCGAAGAGCCCGTCGTCGCTCTGACGGGCGATGTCTCCGGTGTGCAGCTCGCTCAGCGTCCGTCCGAGCGCGAAATCGTCGGGGGAGTACGCGTAACCCATCATGACGTTGCGGCCGCGATAGACCAGTTCACCGATTCCTTCGTCGGGGAATTCGTCCACCGGTTCGATCGAGAATTCCCCACCGGGAATCGGGACCCCGATCGCCGTGGGTCGGTGCCGCGCGAGATTCGGCGGCAGATAAGCCATGCGGGAGGTCGCCTCCGTCGCGCCGTACATGACGAAGAGCTGCCATCCTTTGTGGTCGGCGACCGCCGCGAAGTGCTGGATCCGCTCCGGTGCCATCCTGCCGCCGGCCTGCGTGAGGTAACGCAGATGGGGGAGATCCATCGCTGCGAAGCCGGTGCGTTCGAGAAGTTCGAACGTGTAGGGGACGCCGGCGAACGAGGTGCCCCTGTGGCGGCGGAACAGGGTCCAGAACTCCGGATCCGCGACGGAGCGTTCGGTGAGGATCAGAGCCCCGCCCGCCAACAGGTGGCTGTGGACGACGGACAGGCCGTAGCAGTACGACATCGGCAACGTCGTTGCCGCGCGGTCATTTTCGTCGATGCGCAGGTATTCGGCGATGGCCGCCGCGTTGTCGATCAGATTGGTGCACGAGAGCCGGACCAGTTTCGGGGACCCGGTGCTTCCCGACGTCGACATCAGGAGGGCTAGGTCGTCGTGAAAGACGTGACCGCCCCCGGCGAGGACGTGGACACCGGCGCCGTCGGCGACCACGTCGGGACGGTACGTGGCGATCATGTTGGTGTGGTCGCGCCCTGCGGGCACGGGCAATGCGACGTGATGCCCGGCGAGCGTGCCGAGATACCGAACCAGTGTGGCGATGTCGTTGCGTGTCTCGACGAGCACCAGCTTGCGACGGGGACCGAGCCCTGCGGCGAACGTGTCCACCCGGTCGGCGAGCTGGGAGTACGTCAGCTGCTCGGACTCGGTCACTACCGCGATGCGATCTCCGTGGCCGCGCAGATGGTCGAGCAGCGAGTACATCGGGTGAGGATACCCTCACCGCTCTGGGGCGCCGCTGCGATTACATCCGGCTGTACCGGCTCCTGATGAAGCTGTAGGCGCCGAAGGCGGCGATGCCCACCGCGGCCGCGATGAGCAGGAACTTGCCGAACGGCGCCTGCCCCAACGTCTTGACGGCCGCGTCCAGGCCGGTGGCTTTCGACGGGTCAGCCGCAACGGAGGCCCAGATGACGAGGAGTCCCGCGCCGCCGAGGACAAGGCCCTTGGCGACGTAACCCGTGACTCCGATAGCGGTGATCGCCCTGCCTCCCGACACTGTCAACTCGTCGAGGAACTTCTCCGAGGCGCCTTTGTACACGTGGTAGGCGCCCACCGCGGCAACACCGATGCCGACGCCGATCAAAAGCGCTTTACCCCAGGATGATTGCATCAGCTGCGCCGAGAGGCCCGCGTTCTGCTGGGCGTTCGACTGGCCGCCACCCATCGCGAAACGTGCGGCGGAGAAGGCAATCGCAAAGTTGACGATCGCGAGACCCAGCGCTTTGAGCCGCTTCCAACCGGGCTTGTCCTCGCCGTCTCTGGGTTTGGAGCCCATGATCGCCTCGGCGACGTACCACAGCCCGAGCGCGACGAGGCCGGCTGTGGCTACCCACAGCATGATCGCGCCGCCGGTCTGGCTCCCGAGGGTCGCCAGCGCCCCGGACTGATCGGCGTTTCCGCCTCCGCCCCCGACGAACGCGAGCCTCGCGATGATGTAGCCGACGAGAAGGTGAAGCACCCCGCTGGCTGCGAAGCCGACACGGGCGAGTTTCTCCAATGTGTTGCTGTCGGTCGCGCGATCGGCAGCGCCGTGTAGTGAGCGCGGCATCGATCCCCCTGGGGTCCGGGTGGCCATCATGTCCTCCTGGTCGGCTGATGGTGGCGTGTACCCCAGATTTGACGTTGGTGAAACCGCGTTTCCCCGAGTCGTCGACGTCGTGACCGGGATCCCAGCTTTGTGTACAAAATCAACACGTGCCCCCGTAATTGTGGCAAAAACTGTTGACCACGCACCAGATTGTATGCAACATTGAATTTAGATATGGCTCAGATCACAGTTCGGAGGGTTGTCATGCGCCGATGCATGAGTGTCATCGCCGCGGTCGGTGCGACCGCGCTCGTCCTCAGTGGTTGCGGGGGATCAGGGTCGGAGTCCGCCGGCGGGCCGGCGGGCATCGAGATTTCCGTGACCCACCCCGACGACCTGTACGGCCTTCCCTGGAAGGTGGGGCAGGCGCAGGGATTCTTCGAAGAATCCGGTGTCACCATCGCCAAGATCGTCCCCGCGGAGGGCGGTGGCACGACACTGCAGAACGTGGTTGCCGGGCGCCTCCCGTTCGGCGAGGTCGCGACAGGCGCAGTGGTGAAAGGCTTCCAGGAGGGCGCCCCGGTCCAGGCGATCGGCGGAGGAGTCCAGTCGGTCTCTGACGTCCTCTGGGTCGCCCTCGACTCGTCGCCGCTGACGTCGGTCGAACAGACCGCGAACACACGGTGGGGTTTCACCAACCCCGGCTCGGTCACCGAAGCCATGTCCTTCCTCGTGCCCGAGGCCGCCGGCATCGGCGGCGTGGAACGAAAGTCCACCGGCGGATCCGGAGCGGGCATCGCACTCCTCGAAGCCAACGAGGTCGACGTCGCCTACGCTTCGCCCCGGACGGTCGCTGAGCAGAAGGGGGCGCTGAAAGTCGTTGTCGACAGCGCCGATTTCGTGCCTGTCTATCAGCAGACCGTGATCGTCAGCGGACGCGACTACGCGCAGAAGAATCCCGAACAGGCCCGCGCACTTCTGGACGGCTACGCCAAATCGGTCACGTGGATCACCGAGAACCCCGCGGAAGCGGCCAAATTGTGGGCCGACTCCACCGACATCGACCCGCAGGTCGCCACCGACCTGGTGACCAACGCCGTCGAGGCCGGCCATTGGAGCGTGTCGTTCAACCCTGAAGCACTCAACTCGGCGGCCAAGGGCCTGGCGCTCACCGACGGCATCGAGTCCGTCGACTGGAACTCCCTCGCGACCACCGAGTACCTCCCCGACAACGACAAGGGTCAACTTCCATGACAGGCTCCGAGGTCAAAGTTCGCGGCGTGGAACGCCATTTCGGTGACGTCCACGCCCTCGCCCACACCGATCTGACGTTGGAGGCGGGCTCCTTCACCGCTCTTGTCGGACCGTCGGGGTGCGGCAAGTCGACTCTGCTCGACATCATCGGCGGGCTACAGACGCCGTCTTCGGGTGAGGTCACGTTCGACGGAGTCCGGCAGGGCGGACCGCGCCGCCAGACAGGCATCGTGTTCCAGGAGGCCGCGGTCCTACCGTGGCGGACAGTCCTCGACAACGCCGCCTTCGCGCTGGAAACCCAAGGAGTGCCCAAGAAAGAACGTCGCCGCATCGCTGAGGACACACTGCGCCGCGTCGGACTGTCCCGGTTCGCCGGCTCCTACCCACACCAACTTTCCGGCGGCATGCGGCAGCGCACGGCCATTGCCCGCGTGCTGTCGACGCAGCCGGACCTGATCCTGGCAGACGAACCGTTCGGCGCACTCGATGAGCAGACCCGCACCGTGCTCGGTCTCGAACTCCTGAAAGTGGTGCGCGACAGCGGGACCACAGTGCTGTTCGTGACACACAGCATCTCCGAGGCTGTCCTGTTGTCCGACCGCGTACTCGTGATGAGCGCTCGTCCCGGCACGATCCTGGACGACTTCATGGTGGACCTGCCGTCGGAGCGCAGCCCCGATCTGCTCGGCTCGCCCGAAGCGGCACGGTTGGTCGAACAGGTGTGGCAGAAGATTCGTGGCGAAGCCGAGCGGGCCATGGCCGAACAGGCGGCACCGTGACAGCGCCGGTGGCGGCGACGGCTGCGGCGGCGGACACCACGGCGAAGCCGGAACGCCGGGCGGGCCTGACGGTTCGCGGATGGACGATCGTCATCGCCGTCGGCACCGCCGTGTTCCTGGAGCTTGCACCGAGAGTCGGTCTGGTGGACCCGTTCTCGGTCATCCCGCTCAGCGAGATGGTCGTTCAACTCGGGAAACTGCTGGCGACCGGCGAGTTCTGGACCGAGGCGCTCGTACCGTCGCTGTCGGCCATCGCGCTGGCGTTCGTGCTTGCGATCGTCCTCGGCGTCGTCGTCGGTATCGTGCTGTGGGAGGCTCGGCCGCTGCGAAGCGTCGTCGAACCGTGGCTCACCATCTACTACGCGATCCCGACCTTCGCGCTGTATCCGCTGATCGTCGCCGTGCTCGGTGTCGGCCTCCTCCCGATCGTGCTGCTGGGCACCATGTTCGCGATCGTCGTCGTGATCACCTCGACGCTCACCGGGCTCGATGCGACATCGAACACCATCGTGCGGCTCGCTAGATCATTGCAGATGAGCAGGTTCGCGAGGGCGACCAAGATCCTGGTGCCCGCCGCGCTGCCCCATATCGTGACCGGGTCGCGACTTGCCTTGTCCTATGCGCTGATCGGCGTCCTCGCGAGTGAGTTTGTGTTGTCGACGTCGGGCCTCGGGCACTTCATCTCCCGCGCCTACAACGACTTCGCCTTCGCCGACATGTACGCAGGCGTGCTGCTGGTGTTCGTTCTGGCCGGGGTGGTCAACGCAGTCTTCGCCTTCGTGGCGAGGCGACAGCCGGGGGTGGCGCAATGAGTGCGGTGACAGAACGGGTCGTGACGGCGCGCCCCGAGGTGAAAGGCCCACGGACACAAGCGGTCGGAGCCCTGCGCGGCGTACTCGGCCTGATGGTGGTGCCCGCGGTGCTCGTCGTCGTCTGGGCGATCGTGGCCGCGGCGCTCGACAGTCTGGTGTTCCCCGGTCCGCTGCAGGCCGTGTCCGGCCTGATGGAGGACCTGCAGCGCCCGGCCTACCGGGACAGTGTGGTCACTTCGATTCGCCTGCTGGCCATTTCGTGGGTTCTCGCCGCGGTGGTCGGCGCGGCCGTCGGGTTCGTCCTCGGCCAGTCGCAGTTCTGGTCCAAGGTTTTCCAGACTCCGCTGTTCGCGCTGTACAGCATCCCGAAGGTGACGTTGTATCCCATCTTCTTGCTGCTGCTCGGTCTCGGTGAGCCCAGCCGCATCGTCTTCGCCTTCCTACACGGCGTCTTCCCGGGTGGCATTGCTCGTGATGGGAGCGACCGCGACGCTGGACAGGAAACTGGTGCGGCTCGCGGACGCGCTCGAACTGTCCTGGTGGCAACGGGTCACCAAGATCGTGCTTCCCGCGCTGCTGCCGACGGTGCTCGTGGCACTGCGGATCAGCTTCGGACTGACGTTCCTCGGTCTCGTGCTCGCCGAGATGTTCAGCGCGGACATCGGATTGGGCCGCGAACTCGTCAACAACGTCGCCAACGTGCGGGTCGAGCAGATCGCCGGACAGGTGCTGTTCATCGGCCTGCTCGCGCTCGGTCCTGTGCTGGCGATGCTCGCCATCGAGCGGCGTGTGAAGGCAAGGATCGGAATCACGTGAGAAACGAGGATGAAGTGTTGGGCAGCTACGGCCGCAAGGAAGACACGGACGTGACGGGGCCACTGGCGGGCATCCGGGTCGTGGAGATGGGACAGCTGATCGCCGGGCCGTTCTGCGGACAGCTACTCGGCGACCTCGGCGCCGACGTCATCAAGCTGGAAGATCCCACCCGCGGAGACCCCATGCGCGAGTGGGGACATCAGCGTCCGTCGGGGGAATCCCTGTGGTGGTCGGTGGTGGCCCGCAACAAGCGGTCGGTCACGTGCAACCTGAGAACGGAGGAAGGGCAGAACCTCGCACGGCGACTGGCGCTGCGCGCCGACATCGTCGTCGAGAACTTCCGCCCCGGAACCCTCGAACGCTGGGGACTGGGCTATGACGAACTGGCGGAGCAGAATCCGGGCCTCATCATGGTGCGGGTCTCCGGTTTCGGACAGTCGGGGCCGTACGCCAACCGGGCTGGCTACGGCGCGATCGGCGAAGCGATGGGTGGCCTGCGCTACGTCGTCGGTGACCCGAGTACCCCACCCAGCCGTGTCGGCATCTCGATCGGCGATTCGCTGGCGGCCACCTACGGCACGTTGGGCGCACTGGCGGCGCTGCATGAGCGCAGCAATACGGGCCTGGGCCAGGTCGTCGACTCTGCTATCTACGAGGCGGTGCTGGGGATGATGGAATCAATGGTGCCGGAGTACCAGCAGACCGGTTACATCCGGGAGCGCACAGGTGCCGTACTCCCGAATGTCGCGCCCAGCAACGTCTATCCGACGAGCGACGAACTGTGGGTGTTGATCGCCGCCAACCAGGACACCGTGTTCCGGCGTTTGGCGCAGGCCATGGGACGTCCCGAATTGGCCGACGACGAGCGATTCGCGACGCACGGCGCCCGTGGTGAACGTCAGGCCGAACTCGACGCGTTGATCGCGGAATGGACGCGCGGCCTCGACGGCGCTGCACTGGAGAAGACGCTGGAATCTGCCGGCGTGCCGTGCGGACAGATCTACCGCGCTCCCGACATGCTCGCCGACGAACACTACCGCGCGCGGAACTCCATCGTCGAAGTAGACCATGAGAGGCTCGGAAAAGTGGCCATGCAGAACGTCTTTCCGCGGTTGACCCGGTCGCCGGGTCGCGTCCGGTGGGTCGGGCCGAGCCTTGGGGCACACACCGAGGAGGTTCTCGTGAGCGAACTCGGACTGACTGCGGAGGAGTTGGCGCATCTTCGGGACAAGGGCGTGGCATGACCGCAATGCCCGAACTGCCCGACCGGATCCGTGTCGTCGAGGTCGGGCTGCGCGACGGTCTGCAGGCGGTGTACGACCCGATCCTGGCGACCGAGACGAAGGTCGAGGTGGTACGGCGGCTGATCGGTGCGGGCGTGCGGGAGATCGAGGCGGTGTCGTTCGCGCACCCCTCGGTGCTTCCCCAACTGGCCGACGCGGCCGAGGTGATGGCGAATGTGCCACGGCCGCAGGGTGTTCGCTACCGCGGTCTGGTGCCGAACCTCCGCGGCGCCCAGCGCGCCGTGCAGACGGGACTCGACGAGATCGTCGTCGTGGCGTCCGCCGACGAGGAAGTCAGCGTGCGCAACCAGAACCGCACCACCGAACAGATCCTGGCGGAGCTGGCGGAAATCGGACTGCTGGTCCGTACCAACGGAGCCGACCTCGTCGTCGGTGTCGCGTGCGCGTTCTTCGCGCCGGCACACGGGCCGGTGGCCTGGGAACGGACCGTCACCGTCGTCGACGCGGCGGTAGACGCTGGTGCCACCGGCATCTACCTCGCCGCGACCTCGGGCATGGAACACCCGTACGAGATGGCGACCGGCATTCAGATTGTGCGAGAACGCCATCCGCATCTGGCTGTAGGCGTTCACCTGCACAACCGCAACGGGTTGGCGATGGCCAACGCGATCGCGGCGATGGGGGTCGGGGCGGACTGGCTGGAGACGGCGTTCGGCGGCCTGGGCGGCGACATGTGGTTCCCGGGTGATCCCGAGGTACTGGGTAACGCACCCACCGAGGACCTGGTGCACACTTGCGGCATGTTGGGTGTGGAAACAGGCATCGACCTGGCCCGTTACCTCGGTGTCGTGAACCTGATGGCCGAGGAGACCGGACGTCGGCCGGTGTCGTTCGTCTCGCGCGGCGGAAGCCGCGACGAGCTGGCGCACGCCGCATGGCCGGAGTGACGGTGCCGGCGAAGAGATCGGACGCGGCCGGCGAGGTGTACCGGCTGCTGTCGGAGAGGATCGCGGCGGGGGAGATCACCCCGGGAATGCGGCTCAAGGAGTCCGCGCTCGCGGAGTCGCTCGGCTTCAGTCGCACCCCGGTGCGGGAGGCGCTGCGTCGTCTCGCCGCCGACGGGCTCGTCGTCGTATCCCCCAACCGGGGAGCGCAACTCGTGTCCTACACCGCCGACGAGATCGATGCGTTCTTCTCGGTGCGCGTCATCCTCGAACCCCAGGCCACGGTGCTGGCGGTGCCCCGTTTCAGCGGCGACGAGATCGACGAGCTCGACGAGCTCGCCACCCGGATGGCGTCCCTCGTCGCGGACAAGACGGACATGCATCTGCTCGGTGAACTGAACCGCGATTTCCACGACAGATTCCTGCACAGCAGCGGGAACCGTGCTCTGGCCTCTGCAGTTTCGGCGGTGGTCCGGCCTGCGGTGGTCTATCGCACGTTTCACCGGTACTCACCCGAACAGCTGCAGCGCAGCACGGCTCACCATCTCGAGCTCGTGGCTGCAACTCGCGCGCGTGACCCCGAGTGGGCAGAGTCGGTGATGCGCACACATCTGCTCGCCGCGCGACGCGCCGCGACGAACGGACGCCCCACCGCCTGATACGCAAGCCCGTCGTCCTGTGGATGGATTCGGGTTTGGGGATGAATTCGTGGGTGTGTCGTTGCCGCGCTGGATGGTTGCGGCATGACCAGATCAGAGAGCCGGGCCGAGATCGGGGCGCTGGGTGAGCAGCTCGCCGTCGACTATCTCGAGGGGTTGGGTTTGCGGGTGGTGGCCCGTAATTGGCGGAGCCGCTACGGCGAACTCGACATCATCGCCGCCGACGATGCGGTGCGTGCCGTGGTGTTCGTCGAGGTGAAGACCCGCACGAGTGATCGGTTCGGGGGTGTCGAGCAGGCCGTGACGGTGGACAAGGTGCGGCGGCTGCGTCGGCTGGCCGGGTTGTGGTTGGGGCAGCAGAACAGGAGTTGGGCGTCGGTGCGCATCGACGTCGTGACCGTCCGGATCGGGCGCGGTCGTACGCCGGAAATCGCCCACATCCAGGGGGTGGGGTAGATGACGTTGGGGCGGGCGTTTTCGGTGGCGGTGCGAGGTGTGGAGGGCGAGATCGTCGAGATCGAGGCAGATATCAGTGGAGGGCTTCCCGGTGTCTACCTGGTGGGGTTGGCGGATGCGGCGCTGCGGGAGTCGCGGGACCGGGTGCGCGCGGCGATCACCAACTGCAAGTTCGAGTGGCCGCAGACGCGGCTGACGCTGGCGCTGTCGCCGGCGACGCTGCCGAAGATGGGGTCGGTGTATGACATCGCGCTGGCTGCTGCGGTGTTGTCCGCCCAGGTCAAGAAGTCGTGGCCGCGGTTGGAGAAGACGGTGCTATTGGGTGAGCTCGCCCTTGACGGGCGGGTTCGTCCGGTCAAGGGGGTGCTGCCGGCGGTGCTTGCCGCGCAGAGCCGGGGATGGTCAGCGGTGGTGGTACCGATCGACAACTTGGCCGAGGCCAGCCTCGTCGACGGTATCGAGGTGTGGGGTGTGCGCGGCCTGGGGCAGTTGCAGGCCTGGTTGGTCGGCAAGGGGGATCTCGATGCTCGCGTCGACAGTCCTCGGGAAGCACCCGAGATCGCGATGGATCTCTCTGACGTGGTCGGGCAAACCCAGGCTCGGTATGCGGTGGAGGTCGCGGCTGCCGGGGCGCACAACCTGTTGATGACGGGTCCGCCCGGGGTGGGGAAAACGATGCTGGCGCAACGGCTTCCCGGATTGTTGCCACCGCTCTCGGATGCTGAGTCGCTGGAGGTCACAGCCATCCATTCTGTGGCGGGCGTACTGACCGGCGATGCGCCCCTGATCACCCGGCCACCTTTCGAGGCGCCTCATCACACCTCCAGTGTGGTAGCCCTCGTCGGCGGAGGTCCGGGAATGGCACGTCCGGGCGCGGTCAGCCGAGCCCACCGCGGCGTTCTGTTCCTCGACGAGTTCGCCGAGATCAACACCAACGCGCTGGAGGCATTGCGAACACCGTTGGAGGACGGCGAGATCCGGCTCGCGCGCCGCGACGGCGTCGCACGGTACCCATGCCGGATCCAGCTCGTGCTGGCCGCCAACCTCTGCCCGTGCGCTCCACCCGACCCGCGTGATTGTTTGTGCGGGGCTGCCGAGAGGCGCCGTTACCGCACGAAGCTTTCGGGCCCGCTCGTCGACCGGGTCGACCTCCGTGTCGAGATGCACGCCGCTCGGGAGGGCACGTTCAATGACCAAGAGGGCGAATCGACCGCCGCTGTCCGCGAACGAGTCTGGACTGCCCGCGCCGCAGCCGCTGACCGATGGCGGCCCTACGGCATCGCCACCAACGCCGACGTGGGCGGTGCGCTGCTGCGCCGCAAGTTCGCACTCGGTGCCGAGGCAATGAGGCCGTTGCGGACAGCGGTGGACCGCGGTTCGCTGAGCATCCGCGGCATGGACCGCACGGTCCGCGTCGCGTGGACGCTTGGTGATCTCGCCGGACGCACGACACCGAACAAAGAAGACGTCGCCACCGCAATGAGTTTCCGTGGGATGGGAGGGAGGTGATGGATGCGACCGAGCGGTTGGCGTGGGCGTACGTGTCCAGGGTGGCCGAGCCGCCCAACCAGCTTCTTGCGGATCTGGTAGCACGAGTGGGCGTCGTCGCCGCCGCGGAGAAGATCAGGCGACGCGACGTCGACAAGAAGCTGAAGCGGGCCACCGAGGCGCGCTATGAGCTCGATTGCGCAGCTCAGGATCTCGCACTTCTCGACCGTATGGGTGGCCGCCTGATCACTGACGAGGACGACGAGTGGCCGTACCTGGCGTTCACGGCGTTTCGCACCGTGGACCGGGACAAGAGACCACACGCCTTGCCGCCGCTGGCGCTCTGGGTGCTCGGTCCGTCACGGCTGTGCGATGTCCCCGACCGTAGCGCTGCCATTGTCGGGACCAGGGCGGCGACGAACTACGGGGAGTACGTGACCGCCGATCTGGCCGCGGGTCTCGTCGAGCGCGACGTGGCCGTGGTGTCCGGTGGTGCGTACGGGATCGACGGCGCTGCGCACCGCGCGGCGTTGGCGTCCGACGGCGAGACCGTCGCTGTGCTTGCGTCGGGCCTCGACGTGCCCTATCCCGCAGGGCATTCCGCACTACTGCATCGGGTGGGCAAGCAAGGGTTGCTCGTCAGCGAGTATCCGCCGGGAACGCGACCTACACGCCGACAGTTCCTCACGCGCAACCGTTTGGTGGCAGCGCTGGGCAAAGCCACCGTTGTGGTGGAGGCCGGAATCCGCAGCGGCGCCGCGAACACCGCGGCCTGGGCCGACGCCCTCGGACGGATCGTGTGTGCGGTACCCGGGCCGATCACGTCCTCGTCTTCGGTCGGCTGTCACGCATTGATCCGCGACGGCAATGCCACACTGATCACCCGCGCGGCCGAGGTCGTGGAGTTAGTCGGCAAGGTCGGCGAGTTCGCACCCGACCGTGAGCGACCGGCCAGGGACACCGACGGGCTCAGTGACGAGGAATTCGTCGTGTACGAAGCGCTGCCCGGTCGCGGCACCCGCACCGTGGAGGAGATCGCCGTCACCGCCGGAATGCCCGCGACGCAGGTGCTCGGACCGCTGACCATGCTGAACGTCCGCGGCATGGCCGTCCAGGAGAATGGCTGCTGGAAGCTGGCAAAACGCTAGGAACCTGCCGCGCTGCTCTCACTCGTATAGTCGGATGAAGAGCTGAGCAGTGGAGGAAAAGAAGTGGCAGGACGTCCCGTGCACACCTTCGAGGTCGTGCGTACCGAACAACTGACCCCGCATGTCGTGCGAGTAGTGCTGGGCGGCAAAGGTTTCGACACGTTCACGCCGAATGACAACACCGACTCCTATGTCAAGCTGGTGTTCCTCGACGACGACATCGACGTCAGCAAGCTCACGTCGTTCGGACGCCAGTTGACGCTCGACAGTTTCAACAAGCTGCCCGCCGAGCAGCGGCCCACCGTCCGCACCTACACCGTCCGTGACGCCGACACCGGCCGTCGAGAGATCACCATCGACTTCGTCGTCCACGGAGACCACGGCGTCGCGGGCCCCTGGGCAGCCTCGGCCGTCCCGGGCCAGCGGTTGTTCGTCATGGGTCCCAGCGGGGCGTACTCACCGAGTCCGGAAGCGGACTGGCATCTGTTCGCCGGCGACGAATCCGCGCTGCCCGCGATCAGTACCGCGCTGGAAGCGTTGCCGGACAACGCGATCGGCAAAGTGTTCATCGAAGTGGCCGGGCCCGAGGACCAGATCGAACTCAAGGCTCCCTCCGGTGTCGAGGTGGCGTGGATCTACCGCGGCGGACGCGCAGATCTGGTGTCCGACGACACCGCGGGCGACCACGCCCCGCTGGTCGCCGCGGTCAAGGAAGCGGCGTGGCTGCCCGGCCAGGTGCAAGTGTTCATCCACGGCGAAGCCCAGGCGGTCATGCACAATCTGCGGCCCTACATCCGCAAGGAACGCGGGGTCGACGCCAAGTGGGCGTCCTCGATCTCCGGCTACTGGCGCCGCGGTCGCACCGAAGAGACCTTCCGCGAATGGAAGCGTGAACTCGCCGAGGCCGAATCCAAATAGCCCGGAAAGACCACCTGTCGATGGCAGGCTGAGGGCATGACCTTCGGCAACTACCAACTCGAGATCTATCTGCAGGGCCTGTCCGGCGTCATGCCGAACTTCCCGATGGACTACGCGGGTTGGGAGGCCAAAGCCGAGGCCGCGATGGCCCCGTCGGTCTGGTCCTACGTCGTCGGCGGCTCCGGTGACGAACACACCCAGCGCGGCAACCGCACCGCGTTCGACCGCTGGGGCCTCATGCCGCGGATGATGGTCGGCGCCAAGGAACGCGACCTGTCCGTCGACCTGTTCGGTCTGAAGCTGCCGACGCCGATCTTCATGGCCCCGATCGGCGTGGTCGGGATCTGCTCGCAGAGCGGGCACGGCGATCTGGAGGCTGCTCGCGCCGCCGCCCGGACGGGTGTCCCGATGACCATCTCCACACTCACCGAGGATCCCCTCGAAGACGTGGCCGCCCAGTTCGGCGACACTCCCGGGTTCTTTCAGCTGTACACGCCGACCGATCGAGATCTGGCGGCCAGTTTCGTCAACCGCGCCGAGGCGGCCGGCTACAAGGCGATCATCGTCACCCTCGACACCTGGGTGCCAGGCTGGCGTCCCCGCGACCTGTCGACGGCGAACTTCCCGCAGCTGAGGGGCCGCTGCCTGTCGAACTACACGAGCGACCCTGTGTTCCGCGGCCTCCTCGCCCAGTCCCCCGAGGAGAGTCCGCAAGCGGCCGTCATGCAATGGGCCGGGCTCTTCGGAAATCCGCTGACCTGGGATGACCTGCCGTGGCTGCGGTCCCTGACCGATCTTCCACTGCTCCTCAAGGGAATCTGCCATCCCGACGACGTGCGACGCGCCAAGGACGGCGGCGTCGACGGCATCTACTGCTCCACCCACGGCGGCCGGCAGGCCAACGGCGGCCTGCCCGCCATCGACTGTCTGCCCGGGGTGGTCGAGGCCGCCGACGGAATGCCCGTGCTGTTCGACTCCGGGATCCGCAGTGGCGCCGACATCGTCAAGGCGCTGGCGCTGGGCGCCACCGCCGTCGGCATCGGCCGGCCGTACGCCTACGGGCTGGCCATCGGCGGCGAGGACGGACTCGTCCACGTGCTGCGGTCCCTGCTGGCCGAAACCGATTTGATCATGGCCGTCGACGGCTATCCCACCCGCGCAGATCTCACTCCGGACACATTGCGGCGCGTCCTCTAGAACCGCCACCGGGTCTCTGCCACGGTGGCGTCGTGGAGGCCGTCCTGGAGGAGTTCGACGAATACCTCGCCCTGGAACGCGGTCGATCGGAGCACACCCGACGCGCCTACCTGGGCGACCTTCGGTCGCTGCTCGACTTCCTGACCGAGCGCAGCCCCGGCGCAGGCTTGCGCGGCCTGACGCTGCCCGTGCTGCGGTCCTGGCTGGCCAGTCAGGCGTCCGGGGGAGCGGCGCGATCGACGCTGGCCCGCCGCACCTCGTCGGTCAAGACATTCACGGCGTGGGCACTACGTCGCGGCATCATCGGCGACGACCCTGCGGCCCGGCTGCAGGTTCCCAAAGCCCGCCGGACCCTGCCCGCCGTGCTGCGGACAGATCAAGCCATCGACGCCATGGACGCCGCGAAAAGCGGTGCGCAGGAAGGTGATCCGCTCGCCTTACGGGACCGCCTGATCGTCGAGATGCTCTATGCGACAGGCATCCGTGTCAGCGAACTGTGCGGGCTCGACGTCGATGACGTGGACACCTCCCGGCGAGTGCTGCGAGTGCTCGGCAAGGGCAACAAACAGCGCACCGTGCCCTACGGGCAACCCGCGCAGGCCGCGCTGACCGCGTGGCTGAAAGACGGGCGGCCGGCGCTCGCCACCCAGGACTCGGGTCCGGCCCTGCTGCTGGGCGCGCGCGGCGGACGCCTGGATCCGCGTCAGGCCCGCACGGTCGTGCACCAGACCATGGCCGCCGTCACCGGGGCGCCGGACATCGGCCCGCACGGGCTGCGGCACAGCGCGGCAACACATCTTCTTGAGGGCGGCGCCGATCTGAGGGTGGTGCAGGAACTTTTGGGTCACTCGACGCTGGCCACCACACAGCTCTACACCCATGTCACGGTGGCGCGATTACGTGCCGTGCACGACCAGGCCCACCCGCGCGCCTAGCCCGTCGGTTTGAGCCGGACGGGCGTCGTCGCGAGGAGACCCAGAGGGTCGACATAGTCGGCGCGCGACGCCGGACCCCACATCGCACCCCAGTGCAGGCACGCCGCCGACGCGCAGCCCTCGTGCCCCGCAAGCAGGCCGCCGATGTGCGAGCCTGCCGTCACCAGTTGCCCCCGCCGAACCACGGGCTCCACCGGCTCATAGGTGGTGCGCAGCCCGCCGGGGTGCGCGATCGACACGAGCGGCCGGCCCGCAAGGGTGCCCGCGAAAACCACCGTGCCCCCGGCCGCGGCACGGACCGGCTGTCCTGCGAACCCGGCAAGATCGACCCCGCGGTGGCCGCGCTGCCAGTTCGGCGACGGTGCGTCGAACTGGCGGACCACGGCGGGGCGGGGATCGAGCGGCCAATGCAGGCGCCCGTCGTCGGCCGAAGCCGTGGGCGCGCCCAGCACCGCCAGCGCCACGATCATGGAGATGATCCGCATCGTCCCAGTTCAGTCGATCGTGGCCGCGCGCGGGAAGGCCCAACGCAGCACCCTGTGGATGGCCCTTCGCCGTGGTAAAAGCACCTGTTCCGAGCGTGTAAACTTCTCTGCGCAGCTCGTTAGCTCGGGCTGACTTCGCGCGTCTGCGTCACGGGCTCCGTTTTCGAGGAGCATCGTCACCTCGCATGCCGGGCGGTCCCGCTCAACGCGGGTCCGGCATCGAAGCAGTCGCCAGGGCTCGGCGTCACCCGACGTCGCGCGACAACCGACAAATAAAAGAGGTATGGCCAACTATGGCTGTCGTCACCATGAAGCAGCTGCTCGACAGCGGCACCCACTTCGGGCACCAGACCCGTCGCTGGAATCCCAAGATGAAGCGGTTCATCTTCACCGACCGCAACGGCATCTACATCATCGATCTGCAGCAGACGCTGACCTACATCGACAAGGCCTACGAGTTCGTGAAGGAGACCGTCGCACACGGCGGCACCATCATGTTCGTCGGCACCAAGAAGCAGGCGCAGGAGTCCATCGCCGAAGAGGCGACCCGCGTCGGCATGCCGTACGTGAATCAGCGCTGGCTGGGCGGCATGCTCACCAACTTCTCCACCGTGCACAAGCGTCTGCAGCGCCTCAAGGAGCTTGAGGCCATGGAGCAGACCGGTGGCTTCGAGGGTCGCACCAAGAAGGAAATCCTGATGCTGACGCGCGAGAAGAACAAGCTCGAGCGCAGCCTCGGTGGTATCCGCGACATGCAGAAGGTGCCGTCGGCGATCTGGGTCGTCGACACCAACAAGGAGCACCTCGCCGTCGCCGAGGCCCGCAAGCTGAACATCCCGATCATCGCGATCCTCGACACCAACTGCGATCCGGATCTCGTCGACTACCCGATCCCGGGTAACGACGACGCCATCCGCTCGGCCGCACTGCTGACCAAGGTGGTGGCCTCCGCGGTCGCCGAGGGTCTGCAGGCTCGCTCGGGTGGCGGTGCCGGTGCCGACAAGTCCGAGGCCGAAGCGGCCGAGCCGCTGGCCGAATGGGAGCAGGAGCTTCTTGCCGGTGCCACCACGGCCGCACCCGAGGCTGCCGCCGGCGAGACTGCCGCACCCGAACAGTCCTCCTGATCCGTTTCGCGACGTCTAAAAGGAAAGACTTCTATGGCTAACTACACCGCTGCCGACGTCAAGCGCCTTCGCGACTTGACCGGCGCCGGAATGCTCGATTCCAAGAACGCACTGGTCGATGCCGAAGGCGACTTCGACAAGGCCGTCGAGCTGCTGCGCATCAAGGGCGCCAAGGACGTCGGCAAGCGCGCAGAGCGCGCGACTGCCGAGGGTCTGGTCGCAGCCAAGGACGGAGCTCTCATCGAGCTCAACTCCGAGACGGACTTCGTCGCCAAGAACGCCGAGTTCCAGGCCGCCGCGGACCAGATCGTCGCCGCCGCTGCCGCCGCCAAGGCGACCGACGTCGACGCGCTCAAGGCCGCCAAGCTCGGCGACACGACGGTCGAGCAGTCCATCGCCGACCTGTCGGCCAAGATCGGCGAGAAGCTCGAACTGCGCCGTGCCGCCTATTTCGACGGCCAGGTCGAGACCTACCTGCACAAGCGCGCGGCTGACCTGCCGCCCGCCGTGGGAGTTCTCGTCGAGTACACCGGCGATGACAAGTCCGCCGCGCATGCGGTCGCACTGCAGATCGCTGCGCTGAAGGCCAAGTACCTCACCCGTGAGGACGTGCCCGAGGACATCGTCGCCAACGAGCGGCGTATCGCCGAGGAGACGGCCCGCAACGAGGGCAAGCCCGAGCAGGCGCTGCCCAAGATCATCGAGGGTCGCGTCACCGGCTATTACAAGGACGTCG
Organism: Mycobacterium sp. 236(2023); assembly: GCF_029623955.1. GTDB lineage: Bacteria > Actinomycetota > Actinomycetes > Mycobacteriales > Mycobacteriaceae > Mycobacterium. The sequence goes on from NZ_JARSBP010000002.1 coordinate 1,507,366, forward strand.
TGCTGCTCGATCAGCCGTCGGTGTCCGACAACAAGAAGTCGGTCAAGGCGCTGCTCGATGAGGCCGGCGTGACCGTGACGCGGTTCGTCCGCTTCGAGGTCGGTCAGGCCTGATCTCCAACCTGCTGCGAAGCCCCCGAGACCACCGGTCTCGGGGGCTTCGTTTTATCGGTCAAACCTTCACAATCCCAAATTGTGAGATCAAGAGAACGTCGATCTTTTCAAGATCAGTTTGCCTATGGTAGCAATTTCTGACGGCATGTGAGGTCAGCGTAAATTTTGTGAAGCCGAAGACTTTGCCTGAATGGACGCACGCTACCTCTGGCAAAGTTCACAGCTAACTTGTTCCCGACATTTGCCATCACGCTAAAGTGGCAATTGCCGCCGCCACGCACCCCGTCGAGTTAATCTTTTCGCATGGCGGATCGAGAGAACTGTTCTGGTCACGGTGACCCGCACGGTTGACTCCTCCCATACGGCAAACTCACTTGCCAACGGGGGAATGGCGAATTTAGCTCCGGTCGAGAATGTCCAGCTACATAGACACAGGACCTGGGAGCCGTACATCGGTGCGGCGATCGACCTGTCGACGGCATCGTTGGCGGTCGCCGTTGGCATGACGTGGGCGACCCACGCAGGCCTGGAGTTGCCGCCGACCTGGATGCTGTTCTTCTTCGCGCCGACCATCGTTGCGATGAGCGCGCTTCGGGGGATGTATCAGCGGTCGCTCAAGCGCACGTTCCTCGACGAATTGCCCACCGTGCAGGCGGTTGTCGCTCTGTCGGCGATGCTGCTGCTGAGCGGCCTGGTGCTGAACCCCTTCATCACGGGATCACGCGGGAGTTCGATCGCCAGGCTGTGGATGTGTGCGGCCGTCCTGGTCCCACTGGGCCGGCTGGTGTGGATCGCCATCAAGAACCACCACTACCGCCACAACCGCATGACTGCCCCGACGCTGATCGTCGGCAACGGGCGGGTCGCAGCCAAGGTGGTCGATCGCCTCAAGATCACGCCGGAGTACGGCCTGACGCCGGTCGGGATCATCGACGACGAGATCCCGATGATGGGGATCGACCGGGACCAACCCGCGAGCATTCCGTACCTGGGCAGGCTGGAGATGCTCGATGAGGTCATCACGCGGACAGGTGCCGAATGCCTGATCGTCGCGTTCTCCCGTACCCGTGACGACGCGATGCATGCCGCTGTGAAGGTGGCGCACAAACGCGGGGTCGCGGTGTGGATCGTCCCTCGCATCTACGACACCGTCGGTGTGCACGCCCACATCGAGCACATCGGCGGGCTGCCCCTCATCGCCGTTCCCCGGACCGACCCCCGCAGTTGGCAGTTCGCGGCCAAGCATCTCTCCGACCGTCTGTTCGCAGGCCTCGGTCTGCTCGCGATCTCACCGTTCTTCCTCACCCTGATGCTGCTGGTCCGTTTGAGCTCGCCGGGGCCCATCTTCTTCAGCCAACCCCGCATCGGTCGCGACGGAAAAGAGTTCGGCTGTCTGAAGTTCCGTTCGATGCGCCCGCCGCGCGAGAGCGACGCGAAATTCGAGCGCAGCGCCGATTCCGCGCCGGGTGGTGTCGAAGGTGTCGACCGCAGGACCACGATCGGCAAGATCATGCGAGCGACGTCGATGGATGAGCTGCCCCAGCTCATCAACGTCATAAGAGGGCATATGAGCCTGGTCGGCCCCCGGCCCGAGCGTCCGGAGTATGTCGACCTGTTCAACGTCCAGATCGCCCGCTACGGCGACCGGCACAGGGTCAAGGCCGGAATCACCGGATGGGCCCAGGTGCACGGCCTCCGCGGGCAGACATCCATCGCCGACCGCGCGGAGTGGGACAACTTCTACATCGAGAACTGGTCGCTGTGGCTGGACTGGAAAATCCTGGCGATGACGGTCGGGGCGGTGCTGCGCCGCGCGGAGTGACCGCTCGGTACGCTTTGGTACCGTCGGACGATGGATCGCATTGACGCCTTTGGCGACGACGCCCTGGGAGATCTCGACGCCGTCGGTCTCGTGACCGCGCTGCGCGCCGGGACGGTCTCGCCCCTGGAGCTTGTCGACGCCGCGATCGCGCGCACGGAGAAGGTCAACCCTGCGCTGAACGCGCTGGCCTTCCAGGCCTACGACCGGGCTCGGGTGCGCGGTGCCCAGCACCAGCCGTACGGCGGATTCTTCGACGGGGTGCCGTCCTTCATCAAGGACAACGTGGCTGTCGCCGGTATGCCGACGATGGAGGGCACCGATGCGTGGGAGCCGGTGCCTGCCACCGAGAACGGTGATTTTGCCCGGGCGTACCTGGCGACCGGCCTTGTGCCGCTGGGCAAAACACAGTTGTCCGAGTTCGGGTTCAGCGCCGTCGCCGAGCACGCACGACTGGGCGCCGTGCGTAATCCCTGGAACACCCAGCACACCGCGGGAGCCTCATCGTCGGGCTCGGGTGCGTTCGTCGCCGCGGGGGTCGTGCCGATCGCCCACGCCAACGACGGCGGGGGATCGATCAGGATCCCTGCCTCCTGCAACGGCCTGGTGGGTCTGAAACCGTCCCGCGGCAGACTCCCGCTCGACAAGAACATGCGTCAGATGCCGCTGCGAATCGTCGCCAACGGCGTCGTGACGCGGTCGGTGCGTGACACCGCGGCGTTCTACCGCGAGATGGAGAAGGTGTACGCCAACCCGAAGCTGCCGCCGATCGGTGACATCACGGCTCCCGGCGCGCAACGCCTGCGCGTCGCCGTGTGCACGCGCTCCATCTCGCGTGAGGCCGCCCCCGAGGTCGGGGAACTCACGCTGAAGACCGCAGCTTTACTGGAGAGGCTCGGGCACCGGGTCGAGGTGATCGACAACCCGATCCCGAAGCGGTTCATCGACGACTTCCTGCTGTACTGGTCGTTTTTGGCCTTCGCCTTGGTGCGTGGCGGACACCGCACGTTCGGGTCCAGCTTCGACCGGGAGCGGCTGGACAATCTGACCCGCGGCCTCGAGGAGCACGCTGCGCGAAATCTCCACAAGGTGCCGCTGGCGATCGTCCGCCTGAGCCGGGTTCGGCGGATCACATCGCGCCTGCAGTCCACCTACGACGTTCTGCTGACACCCACACTGGCCGAAACTCCGCCCAGCGTCGGATATCTGGACCCGACAGCGCCCTATGAGCAGATCATCGACAGGCTCGTCGACTGGGTCGCTTTCACGCCGCTGCAGAACGTCACGGGTGAGCCGGCGATCTCGCTGCCGGTGGGGCAGTCCGAGTCGGGATTGCCGATCGGCATGATGTTCGGCGCGGGCGTCGGTGAAGAGGCGCGGCTGCTCGAGCTCGCCTTCGAGCTCGAACAAGCACAACCGTGGGCGCGCATTCAGTCGTGACCTGGACGAAAGTCGTCATCGGTATGCGACGAAATCCGTTGCGGGCGCGACACCTCGACGTAACCGGCACCGGCCTGAGTTAACGTCAGCGAGACCGTGCGCTGCTCTTGGTGAAACGAATCGACCCGAGCATCGCTCATTGTGGAGACCACAGCGAGGGCGGGATCGCCGCCGATCGCCCCGTCGACCGGCAACACCTTCGGGTGCCTGGTCAGGTTCGCGCTGGCCAACATCCGGCGCCGCCCGGAGCGCTTCGTGCTGTCTGTCGTGGGCATCGCACTGGCGATCGCGTGCGTGACGATCGTCCGGACGATCTCGGCGGGATTCGCGGAGACGGGGGAGACGTCGATCGCCGATGTTGTTGGCGGCGGCCAGTTATGGGTCGTCCCGGCCGCAGGCGTGCATTACGACCCTGATGTTCAGGCGATCGTCGCCGATGGCTCCGCGCCGGCGCTCGCCCCACCCGAGGGGTGGACGGCGACGCGCACACTGTCGGGAGTGATCGACCTCGACGGCCAACCGGTGTCGCTGCGCGGCAGCGACACCGTGGCAAGTGGACAGGCTGTTCTGGGATCGCCTGTCGCGGCTCGCCTCGGCATGGCCGACGGCGCACGCGTCGACATCGCCGGTCAGAGCCTGACCGTCTCGATCAGCGGCGCGGGACAATCGGTGACAGTTTCGACACCGGTCGCGCAGTCGGTTGTCGGCGACAACGGCTGGTGGATGGTCGCGGCCCCAGAGGGCGAACAACAGCGCCGAGATCTCGGCCAGACCTTCGGCGCTGCAGTCGATCTGCCGTTCAGCACCGACCCGTCGACGCAGCCGGACGCGGGAGGTGCGGGCCTGATCTACGACACCGTCGGTGGATCGAGCCCGCTGACCTTCGAGCAGCGGTTCTCGGCGCTGTTCTCCGGCAAGGTCACCGGATCGACACTCGGAATGATCTCGATGGTGGGCCTGGGCCTCGGCTTTGTGATCGCCGTGTCGTCCTTCCTGGCGGCGGTCACGGAACGGCGGCGCGAGTTCGGCATCATGTCGAGCATCGGTCTGGCCGACGAGGTGCTCTACTTCTTCCTCGTCGAATCCGCGATCGTCTTCCTCGCGGCCTACATCGTCGGGGTCGCCGCAGCCGGAGTCGCTGTCGCGCTGGTGATCCCGGGCATCGCAACGTTGTCGGCATGGCTGCAGGGCGCTGCCTTGACCGCGATGTTCCTGCCGGCCATGACGATCGTCGGTGCGCTGGTGCCCGTGCACCGACTCCTGCAGCAGAAGCCGGTCGATCTGTTGGGAGACCGCTAAGTGAGCATCGGTAAGGGATTGTCGTACGGCTGGCTGGCGACGCGCCGCCGGCTGTCGGAGATGGTGCTTCCGGTCGTCACGACCGCCACCGGTGCGCTGTTGGTGGTCCTCGTTTTCGGGTTGTCCGACGGAATCCGCACCCAGTCAGCATCATTGGGTCACGCCGAGGAAATCGCCCGCGCGGTAATCCTGATCGCCGTCACCGTGCTTCTGGTCGGCGTCGCCGAGGTCGCGGTCGCGACCACCCGGACCGTCGCCCACCGCACCCGTGAACTCGGCGTGCTGGCCGCCACCGGTGTGCCCCGCGCCCCCGTCGTGGCGGCACTGCTCGTCGAACCGGTGATCGCGGCGGTGCTCGGCGCCCTCGCCGGCGCACTGCTCGCGGTGATCGCCGGCGTCGTCCTCGGAATGGTCGGCGTCGTCGCCACCGGGGTGTCCTACAGCGGGCTGGCCCTCGGTGCGGGCATCGCCGTCGCTGTCAGCATCGCGGCCGCACTGGCCACCAGCATCCTGCCCACCTGGAAGGCCGCCAGCCGGCCGCCCATCCGATCCCTCGCATCAGGAGGCTGACCATGACCGCCATCGACGAATCATCCGGCACCGCCGTCGACACGCACACGGGTACCGCCCCGGTGATCGAGATCTCGGACGTGTGGAAACTGCACAAACTCGGCGACGAGGTCGTCAAGGCGCTCATGGCGGCCGAACTCACCGTGATGCCCGGCGAATTCGTGTGCCTGATGGGCCCCAGCGGCAGCGGCAAGTCCACGCTGCTGAACATCATCGGCGGACTCGATCGGCCCACGAAAGGCATCGTCAAGATCGCAGGTAAGGACACCGCGACGCTCACCGAGAGCCAGTACGCGGCCCTGCGTCACGACACCATCGGCTTCATCTTCCAGAGCTACAACCTGATCCCGTTCCTGTCGGCGGTCGAAAACGTCGAACTCCCGCTGATGTTCGAACCCTACGACCGGAAGTCGTTGCGCAAGAGGGCGACCGAACTGCTGGAACTGGTCGGCCTCGGACATCGGATCAACCATCAGCCGACCAAGATGTCGGGCGGCGAACAGCAGCGCACGGCGATCGCGCGCTCGTTGATCAGCAACCCGACGCTCGTCCTGGCCGACGAGCCCACAGCCAACCTTGACCACCGTACGGGGGAAACGGTGGTGCGCATGCTGCGCGACCTGTGCTCGACCATGGGTGTCACCGTGGTCGCCAGCACCCATGACCCCACGGTGGCCGACGAAGCGAGCCGTGTCGTCCGGATGAAAGACGGACAAATCGTCAACTGACCAACGTTGTTGGTCCCCAACATATCTTCTGGATTTGATGGAGCGGAGACAATCGAATGACACAAACGGAGCCCGCGCCGCCCGCGGACCCAGGCAAGATTGGCGGCTCAGCCGACCGCGACAAATTGATGACCACCGAGCTGGTCCCCGAACAGATCCTTCCGAAGGTGATGAGTACGTTCGGCCTCACAGCCGCCTACGTGTTCATCATCTGCTGGATCACCGGATCATCGGTGATGGCCACCGGCGGCTGGACCGCCATCCCGATGTGGATCCTCGGCATCCTCACCTTCCTCGTCCCCGCCGGCATGGCCGTCGTCGAACTCGGCAACCTGTGGCCGGGTCAAGGCGGCGTGTACATCTGGGCCACCCGGACGATGGGGGAGACATGGGGCTTCATCGGCGGCTACCTGTCGTGGGTGCCGGTGATCCTCAACGCCGCATCCTCACCGGCGGTCGTGCTGTCGTTCCTACTGCTGGCCTTCCACGCCGAGCTCGGCGTGACGACGAGTGTCATCCTGCAGCTCGTCATCCTGTGGACGGTGATCGGACTGGCACTGGCGAAACTTGCTGCCAGCCAGCGGATCATGAACGTGGTCTTCGTCGTCTTCTGCGTGCTCTCGTTGACGATCTTCCTGTGCGGGCTGCTGTTCGCCGTCAAGAACGGCTCGGCGACACCGTTCAGCTGGACCGAGGCGACGATCCCGAACTTCGCCGTCTCGGGCTTCCTCTACGGCACCGTGCTGCTGTACCTGCTCGGCGTCGAGACGCCGTACAACATGGGTGCGGAATTCCTGTCGGTGCGTAGGAGCGGTCCGCGGATGATCCTGTGGGGCTCGATCGCGCTGGTCGCGATCTACCTGCTGACGACACTCGGCACGATGATGGCGCTGCCGACCGAGGAGATCGACGCCGTCACCGGCGTCATCGGCATGCTCGACGTCTCAGGATTCCCGGGCCTCATGGAGATCTGCGCCGTCGTGCTGGCACTGATCATCGTCGTGGCGCTGATGACCTACCAGGTTGCCTACTCGCGGCTGATCTTCGTGTCCGGTCTGGAGCGGCACCTGCCCCGGATCTTCACGCATCTCAACCCGCGCACCCGTAACCCGGTGTCGGCCATCCTGATCCAGGGCGTGATCTCCTCGCTGCTGATCGTCGGGCTGTACTCCCAGGCCTCCCTGGTCAACACCACGATCTTCCTGCAGGGTGGTTTGTCCACGGTGTGGCTGATCTCCGGATTCTTCTTCCTGTTCCCGGTCGTCATCGCCCGCAAGAAGTACGCGGATCGCTATGCGAACGAGACGTTCTGGCGCATTCCCGGAGGCATGGTCGGGGTGTGGATCACCGTGATCGTCGGCACCATCGGCACCATCGGTGGCATCTACTATTCGTTCGCGAAGTCGTGGCTTGCCAGTTCCGGTGTCGGAGACACCGAGTGGATGATGTGGGTCGGCAGTATCAGCCTCGCGATGGTGGCGCTCGGCGTCGTCGTCTACTTCTTCGGCCGCCGCTCGGCACATAGAACCAGCCAGGACGACGCCCTGGCCCACCTGGCGGTCTTCGACCTCACCAAGGCAGAAACAGAGGAATCAGCGAAATGACGATGGAGGACACCCGTACGCTGGGCGAGGCCGGATCTGCCGTGGGCAGCTACCCGCTCGACCCGCTGACCGGAGCCGAGATCGAGGCCGCCGCAGCGGTGGTGACGGCGTCGGAATACGCAACCCCCACACTGAAGTTCGTGATGATCCAGCTCGCGGAGCCGGACAAGACGGCGTCCCTGACGTTCGCGGACGCCGTCGACGTTCCGCGGTGCGCCTTCATCACGATGTACGACGCCGCCGTGAAGATGATCTACGAGGCCGTCGTCGACATCGGTGCTCGCGTGATCGATTCGTGGACACCGATCCCCGGTCGGTTCCCCTCCTATCTCGTCGAACACATGACGGGGGTCGAGGAGAAGGTCCGAGAGGACCCGCGGTGGCAGGAGGCGATGCGCAAGCGCGGCGTCACCGATTTCAGCCTCGCAATGATCGACCCCTGGCCCGCAGGGTATTACGGCGCGCAGGACCACTACGATAACTCGGCGCTGATCTGCCGGCCGTTGACGTTCATGCGATCGGCGCCGTCGGAGCACGGCTATGCGCGACCGGTCGAGGGGCTCATCGTGACGTTCGACCTCGACAACATGAAAGTCCTCGACATCGAGGACCACGGTGTCGTCCCGCTGCCACCCACCGCGGGCAACTACTCCGAGCAGTTCATGTTCGATCCGAACAACCGGCCCGCGTTCACGCAGTTCCGCGACGACGTCAAGCCGATCGAGATCACCCAACCCGACGGTCCCAGCTTCACCGTCGACGGGTGGAAGGTGCAGTGGCAGAAGTGGTCTCTGCGCATCGGATTCAATCCGCGCGAGGGCATCACCATCCATGAGGTGACCTACACCGACCGCGGCGAGACGCGTCCGATTCTGTACCGCGGGTCACTGTCGGAAATGGTGGTGCCCTATGGAGATTCGTCACCGACGCACTGGAACAAGAACGTCTTCGACATGGGCGAGGTCGGGATGGGTTTCTCGGCCAATCCGCTGACCCTGGGATGCGACTGCCTCGGCGAGATCCACTACTTCGACGGCACGGTCAACGACTCTAGCGGCAACCCGGTCACCATCCCAAACGCGATCTGCATGCACGAGGAGGACTTCGGAATCTCCTGGAAGCACACTGACTTCCGCACCGAGGAGGTCGAGGTGCGGCGGTCACGCCGTCTCGTCGTATCGATGATCTGCACCGTCGGCAACTACGAGTACGGGTTCTTCTGGTACTTCTACAACGACGCGTCGATCGAGGTCGAGGTTAAGTTGTCAGGCGTGCTGACCACGGGTTCGGCCGTCGTCGAATCGGGCGAGCAGCCCCGCTGGGGCAAGATGGTCGCTCCCGGCATCTACGGCCCGAACCATCAGCACTTCTTCAACTTCCGCCTCGACATGAGCGTCGACGGAGCGGGAAACAGTGTGTACGAGGTGGATTCGATCCCTGAGCCCGATCCGGCGCTCAACCCGCACAAGAATGCGTGGATCACGCAGGACACGCTGGTGGCCTCGGAGTCCGAGGGGGCGCGGGACTGGAACTGGGGGACAGGCCGCTACTGGAAGATCGCGAATCCGTCGAAGAAGAACGAGCTCGGCATCCCTGTCGCCTACAAGCTGGTGCCGAAGGATGTTGTGCCGTGCATGATTCAGGAGGGTTCCTACATCTACGACCGGGCGCGTTTCCTGCAACACAATCTGTGGGTCACGAAATACGATCCGGCGGAGCGGTTCGCGGCGGGCGACTACATGTACCAGTCGGCTGACGCGCAAGGGCTGCCGCAGTTCGTCGAAGACGATGCGCCGCTGGAGAATACCGATGTCGTGGTCTGGTACACCCTCGGTGCGCACCACGTCGTTCGGCCGGAGGACTGGCCGGTGATGCCGTGCGCGTACACCGGCTTCCACCTCAAGCCGATCGGCTTCTTCGACGGTAACCCGGCACTGGACCTGCCGCCGTCACCGCCGAAAGCCTGCCACTCCCACCATGCCGGGCTCCCGGTGGCCGAGCGCGCGATGGAGTCCTAGAAGCCCGCTCGCACCGCGAGCGCGCGTGTCTGCACGCCGACATGCCCTGTACCACTGGCATTTTGCGCGCGCTCGCGGCGCGTCGGCGCGTGTGTCACGTTCGATCTGCGCGCCGGACGGGAAGGAAGAGCGCCAGCGAGACCAGCAGCAGCGTGCCTAGCGCGACAACGTTGAGCACCTGATCACGTGGGCTGTAGTGATGCAGCATCTGCAGGTGGAGGATCAGGTGCAGAACGTTGAACATCGTCCACGCGCCGGCTGACACACGCACCAGCGTCGTGTTGGTGACGTGGAGCAACGTCGCCACGCTCAGCACGGTGAGGCCGAGGAAGAAGGCTCCGACGTCCCTGACGAAGTGTTCGTTGTAGGGGCCGAGCTGCGGAAGCCAACTCAGTCCGAGGCCGGGAAACGTGTCATACCAATGCCGTGCTGCGAAGTAGGCCCACACGCCGGTGCCCGTGGCGACCAGCGTGAGAACGCCGAGCAGTATGCGTTGCGCTGTCGTGGTCACCGCGTCACGGCTCCACGACGTAGTGGCTGGAGATCGCGACGCGATTGAACGCATTAATGGCGATTGCCACCCAGCGCAGCGCGGCGGCCTGCTGATCGGTGATGGCGGCAGTGTCGTCGTCGACGCCGGGTGTCCGCACGCCGATGTGAGTGATCTCCTCGGCGATCGCCAAGGCGGCGCGCTCGGCGGGGGAGAAGTATTGAGTCTCGCGCCAGGCGGGCAGCACCGCGATGCGGTCGGTCGTCTCCCCATTGGCCAGCGCGTCGCGGACATGCATGCGAAGGCAGAAACCGCAGCCATTGATCTGAGAGGCGCGGATGCGCACGAGTTCGAGCGTCAACGGCGCGATTCCGGCCTCCAGCGCGGCGTTCTCGGCCTGCTGGCTCAGTGTCGCCGTGGTCTTGTACGCCTCAGGCACTGCTTTGTTCAGCATGGGCCTTGTCGTCATCGGGGCTCCGTTTCGTCGTCGTTCCGTGCTGAGGTTAAGACGAGTCGGGTGGCGAAAATGTGACAACGGACGGCGACGAGCGCGCATGAAATGCCATGCGGGGCGGCGTGTCGCCGTGCAGACCCGCGCGCTCGCGGTGCTGGGCGACCGGTCCGACTCAGCCCAGTTCGGACAGGAGGCGACGGAGCTCACGCTGGTCGCGCTCGCTCAGGGGTGCCAGGACGTGCTGCTCGGCCTCGCGGATGCCGTCGTCGGTGCGTGCCAGTAACGCCAAGCCTTCCCGCGTGAGTTCGGCGGGGCGTGACCGTCCCGACGGCACCTGCGCGGGCCGGGTGACCAGCCCGCGCTCCTGAAGTCCGCGCACGACCATGTTCATGGCTTGCGGCGAGACCATCACGTCGCGGGCGAGCTCGGCGTTGGACCGCCCGGGATAGCGCGACAGGATGCGCATGCAGATGTATTGCGGGAACGACAGATCCAGCGGTTCGAGCACCGACGACGTCACGTCGGCGCGCAGCGACGTGGCGAGCCGGTGCAGCAGATAGCCAAGCGGCTGATCGCCGTGATCCCTCATGTCAACCATATTGACATATATCAATTACGTTGATATCAAGGTGTCATGACTGATACCAGCGCAATGTTCGAATCCGCCTACCGGGGCGAAGCAGAGGAGATGGGCGGGGCGGTCCGACCGCCGTGGAGTATCGGCGAGCCGCAGCCCGAGATCGCCGCGATGATCGAGGCGGGCAAGTTCCAGGGCGAGGTCCTGGACGCAGGCTGCGGCGAGGCCGCGGTGTCGATGTATCTCGCCGAACGCGGCTTCACCACCGTCGGCCTCGACCAGTCACCCACGGCGATCGAACTTGCCCGCCAGGAAGCCGCACGCCGCGGCCTGACCGCCGCGACGTTCGACGTCGCCGACATCAGCGCGTTCACCGGCTACGACGGCCGCTTCGGCACGATCGTCGACAGCACGCTGTTCCATTCCATGCCGGTCGAGCTGCGCGACGGCTACCAGCAGTCCATCGTCCGGGCCGCCGCCCCCGGCGCGTTGTATTACGTACTCGTCTTCGATCGCAACGCCATGCCAGAGGGCGGTCCCGTCAACGCCGTGACCGAGGACGAACTGCGCGACGTCGTGTCGAAGTACTGGGTGATCGACGAGATCCGGCCCGCTCGCATCCACGCCAACGTGCCCCCGCCGTTCGCCGAACACTTCAAGAACTTCGCCACCGATGTCCGGGACGAGGCCGACGGCCGCAAGTCGGTCGGCGCGTGGCTGCTCGTGGCGCACCTCGGGTAACGCGCCGCGTTCGACCCATTTGCCATCGGACTCGGCCGGGTTTGGCAGGATTGGGATAGTCGCCGCCGTAGTCGGCTATCCCACGTGCGGACCGGAGAGGAGCCCGTTGGCCCCGATGACAGAGCCAATCGCTAACCAGCCCACCCCGTACAGGCCCGCCTACTCTCGGGTGGTCCTCAAGCTGGGTGGGGAGATGTTCGGCGGTGGACAGGTGGGGCTCGATCCCGACGTCGTCGCCCTTGTTGCCCGTCAGATCGCCGAAGTCGTCCGCAGCGGCGCACAGATCGCCGTCGTGATCGGCGGAGGGAACTTCTTCCGCGGCGCGCAGCTGCAGCAGCGCGGGATGGAGCGGACCCGCTCGGACTACATGGGCATGTTGGGGACCGTCATGAACAGCCTTGCGCTGCAGGATTTTCTGCAGAAGGAAGGCATCGACACCCGGGTGCAGACCGCCATCACGATGGGCCAGGTCGCCGAACCCTACATTCCGCTGCGGGCCCGCAGGCATCTGGAGAAAGGCCGCGTGGTCATCTTCGGAGCGGGCATGGGTCTGCCGTACTTCTCGACCGACACCACAGCTGCCCAGCGTGCGCTCGAGATCGGTGCCGAAGTGGTGCTGATGGCCAAGGCTGTCGACGGTGTCTACACCGCCGACCCGCGCGTGCACCCCGACGCGCAGATGATCACGTCCATCACCCACCGCGAGGTCATCGACCGCGGTCTCGCCGTGGCCGATGCGACCGCGTTCAGCTTGTGCATGGACAACGGAATGCCGATCCTGGTGTTCAACCTGCTCACCGACGGCAATATCGCGCGGGCCGTCGCAGGTGAGAAGATCGGAACGCTGGTCACCACATAAGCGGTGGGCAGCCAGCGAGCGAAGCGACGGGAGAGACAGTGATCGACGAAACCCTCTTCGATGCCGAGGAGAAGATGGAGAAGGCCGTGTCCGTGGCACGGGACGACCTGGCGTCGATTCGTACCGGCCGCGCCAACCCCGGCATGTTCAACCGGATCAACATCGACTACTACGGCGCGATGACCCCCATCACGCAGCTGTCGAGCATCAACGTTCCCGAGGCGCGTCTCGTCGTCATCAAGCCGTACGAGTCCAACCAGCTCAAGCACATCGAGGACGCGATCCGGAACTCGGATCTGGGAGTCAACCCGAGCAACGACGGCAGCGTCATCCGGATCTCGATCCCGCAGCTGACCGAGGAGCGTCGGCGCGACCTCGTCAAGCAGGCCAAGTCCAAGGGCGAGGACGCCAAGGTGTCGGTGCGCAACATCCGGCGCAAGGCCATGGAAGAACTGTCGCGGATCAAGAAGGACGGCGACGCGGGCGAAGACGAGGTGACCCGCGCCGAAAAGGACCTCGACAAGAGCACACAGCAGTACACGAGCCAGATCGACGACATCGTCAAGCACAAAGAAGGCGAGCTGCTGGAGGTCTAGGCATGACCGAACAGCAATCGATTCCTGTGGCATCCAAGCCGGTCAAGACGTCGCGCGCTGGGCGCAATCTGCCCGCGGCACTTGCGGTGGGCTTCGGGCTCGGCGGGTCGTTGATCGCCATCCTGATTTTCGCGCCGAAGGTGTGGGTGGGGGTCGTCGCGGTGGCGATGGCCGTGGCCACCCACGAGGTCGTGCGCAGGCTCCGCGAAGGCGGATTCGTCATCCCGCTCATCCCGCTGCTTGTGGGCGGGCAGGCCATGATCTGGCTGACCTGGCCGTTCGGCGCCGCGGGGGCGCTCGCGGCATTCGGCGGCACCGTGGTTGTCTGCATGATCTGGCGGCTGGTCGCCGGAGGGCTGGCCAGCGCCCCGCAGAACTACCTGCGCGATATGGCCACGACGGTGTTCCTGGCCACCTGGGTACCGCTGTTCGGCAGCTTCGGCGCGCTGCTGATCTACCCGGAGGACGGGGCAGGACGGGTGTTCTGCCTGATGCTCGGCGTCGTCGCGTCCGACGTCGGCGGCTACACCGCGGGGGTGCTGTTCGGTAAGCATCCGATGGCGCCGGCGATCAGCCCGAAGAAGTCCTGGGAAGGGCTGGCCGGGTCTCTGGTCCTCGGCGTCATCGTGTCGTCGCTGGCTGTGCAGTTCCTCACGGACAACCCGTGGTGGGTGGGTGTGCCGCTCGGCTTGATGCTCGTCATCACCGGAACCTTGGGCGATCTCGTCGAATCCCAGGTCAAGCGCGACCTCGGCATCAAGGACATGGGCGCGCTGCTTCCGGGGCACGGTGGCTTGATGGACCGGCTCGATTCGGTCCTGCCGTCGGCCGTCGCGACGTGGATCGTGCTGTCCCTGCTGGCCTGAGCTCGCGCAATTCTCTGAGATACTGGGCGACAGCATGCCCAACCCACTCCCTCTCGTGTTCGATGCGCCGCGCCGTGCGATGCCGCCGCGGCATTTCGCCGACCTCGACGACGCCGGCCGTGCCGCCGCCGTCGCCGAACTCGGACTGCCGGCCTTTCGCGGCAAGCAGCTGGCCAACCAGTACTACGGCCGGCTGATCGCGGATCCGGCACAGATGACGGACCTGCCGGCCGCGATGCGCGAGCAGATCGGCGAGGCATTGTTTCCGACGCTGTTCACCGCGATGCGGGAGATCGAATGCGATTCGGGCGAAACCCGCAAGGTGCTGTGGCGCGCCGGTGACGGGACCACGTTCGAGTCGGTGCTGATGCGCTACACCGACCGCAACACCGTGTGCATCTCGTCGCAGGCGGGCTGCGGGATGGCGTGCCCGTTCTGCGCGACGGGCCAGGGCGGGCTCAAGCGCAACCTGACGACCGCGGAGATTCTCGAGCAGGTGCGCGCAGCCAGCGCCGAGTTGCGCGACCGCGATGGTGGCAGGCTGTCCAACATCGTCTTCATGGGCATGGGGGAGCCGCTGGCCAACTACAACCGGGTAGTTGCCGCCGTCCGGAGGATTACAGCATCACCTCCCAGTGGGTTCGGGATCTCGGCGCGGTCGGTGACCGTGTCGACGGTCGGGCTGGCCCCGGCGATCCGCAAGCTCGCCGACGAGAAGCTCAACGTCACACTGGCGGTGTCGCTGCACACCCCCGACGACGAGCTGCGTGACACCCTGGTTCCGGTGAACAACCGCTGGAAGGTCTCCGAGGTGCTCGACGCGGCGCGTTACTACGCCGAGCAGACCGGCAGGCGGGTGTCGATCGAATACGCGTTGATCCGCGACGTCAACGATCAGCCTTGGCGCGCAGACCTTCTCGGTAAGAAGCTGCACGGCGCGCTCGGACCGCTGGTGCACGTGAACCTGATCCCGCTGAACCCGACGCCGGGTAGTGAGTGGGACGCCAGCCCGAAGCCGGTGGAGCGGGAGTTCGTCCGCCGTGTCCGCCAACGCGGGGTGTCGTGCACGGTGCGGGACACCCGGGGTCGCGAAATCGCCGCCGCCTGTGGGCAATTGGCTGCGACGGCCGAGCCGTCAATTGGGCAGTAGAAGGTTAGGGTTTGCCGATGAACCATACGCTGTCTTCGCGCAGGTTC
Source organism: Mycobacterium sp. 236(2023) (assembly GCF_029623955.1). GTDB lineage: Bacteria > Actinomycetota > Actinomycetes > Mycobacteriales > Mycobacteriaceae > Mycobacterium. The sequence goes on from NZ_JARSBP010000002.1 coordinate 1,522,737, forward strand.
CGGCTGCGCCAGCCATCCGGCGTGCGAACCAGGTCGTGGAAGTAGTAACCGCCGCAACAGCTCTGCTCGGCCATGCCGGGTAACTGCATCGGGTTGTAGAACATCGCGCGCACGGTCGCGGTGTCGCCGGTTATGTCGCATTCAATGTTGGTGATGTAGTGCATCGCCCACGGGATTGCGCCGAAACCCGCAGCGAGCCATGAGGTGACCTCGTCGCGGCTGCCCTTCGCGGCGCCGGCCGAGGAGTAGTCGATGTGCGCGTCGTCGGTGAACACCGATCGGTAGAGCTCCCAATCTTTGGTGTCCACGGCGCGGGCGTACCGGCTCATCAGCGCCCGGATCTCCAGCTCGTCGCTGAGCCGCTGAACATCGGTCACGCGACCACCTCCAGGCGCAGGTTCTGAATCTGCCAGCCCTCTGCGGTCCGGATCAGACGGTCGTGCCACCTGCCGTGGAAGAAGGACATATCGGTCGCCTCGGGTAGCCGAACAGCGTTGAACCACATGGCCACAACGCTTGCATCGTCCTCGTCGATCTGGCTTTCGATGTTGGTGACGTAGTGCATCCCGACCGTGATCGATTTCTGGTGCCGCGTCAGGTATGCGACAGCATCGTCGGGACCTCCGACAAACAGCCCGGCGGCCGAATAATCCAGGTGCGCATCGTCGGTCAGCAACGAGCGGTACAGCTCCCAGTCTTTCGAGTCGACGGCGCGGCAGTAGCGGGTGAGCAGGTTGCCGATGTCGATCTCGTCGGCGAGCGCCTGGATGTTCACTGGGCGGGCATGCCGATGGTCTTGGCGTCGAGGTACTCCTTGTAACCCTCTTCGCCGTTGCGGTAGCCCAGCCCGCTCTGCTTCGTCCCGCCGAACGGACTGCCGATCCCGAAGTGGCTCTTGCCGTTGATCGTGACATTGCCCGTGCGCATGCGGGTGGCGACCCTGAAGGCGCGGTCGACATCGCCGCCGCTGACTTCGCCGGACAGCCCGTAGATGCTGTTGTTGGCGATCGCGACGGCCTCGTCGTCGGTGTCGTACGGCGTGACGGTCAGGACGGGTCCGAAGATCTCCTCCTGCGCGATCTGCGAATTCGGGTCGACGTCGGCGAGCAGCGTGGGCTGCGTGTAATAGCCGACGGGCAGCTTCTCGGGGATGCCGCCTCCGGTGACCAGACGCGCGCCGGAGTCGATACCGGACTTGATGAGGCCGAGCACCTTCTGCCGCTGACCCTCGCTGATCTGCGGACCCTGCATGTTGTTCGGGTCCCACGGATCGCCGACCGGAAAGTTCTCCATCATGTTCTCTATGATCTCGATGCCCTCGTCATAGCGGCTGCGGGGCAACAGGATCCGGCTGGGCATGATGCAGCTCTGGCCGGACATCACACACGCCATCAGAGCGGCCATCGGCAAGGCCATGTTGAAGTCGGCGTCGTCGAGCACGATGTGGGCGCTCTTGCCGCCGAGTTCGAGCAGCGTCTTCTTCACCGTCGGTGCGCCGGCGGCGAGGATCGCGCGGCCGGTCGCGGTGGATCCGGTGAACGTGATCATGTCGACGCGCGGGTCGGCTGACAGGGCGGCGCCGACCTCGTTGGCATTGGACACCACGACGTTGAACACGCCGGCGGGGATGTCGGTCTCCTCGGCCACGATGCGGCCGTACTCACTGCCCGACCACGGGGTCAACTGTGCGGGCTTGAGCACCACGGTGTTGCCGGCCATCAGTGCGGGCACGGTCTCGGCGACGTTGAGATAGAACGGCACGTTCCACGGAGTGATCGCGCCGACGACGCCGACCGGTTCGTAGTGGATCTTGCGGTGCGCGGGTCCCATCGGTGTCTCGTGCACACCGTTGTCGGCGAGGTAGGTGAAGTTCTTGCCGTGCTCCGCCCAGTGCCTGACTTCCTCGATCGGGCTCTCGATCTGGCTGCCGGTCACCTTCAGCGGGCAGCCGACCTCGGTGATCAGGACGCGCCGCAGACGTTCCTTGTTGCGCTCGAACGCCTCGTGGAGCTGGGTCATGCAGTGGTAGCGGAAGTCGAGGTCGCGGGACCAGTCGGTGTCGTCGAACGCCCGGCGGGCCGCCCCGACGGCGCGAGCCATGTCGTCGACCGTTCCGTCGGTCGCCTGCCCGGCGACCTGCTCGCTGGCCGGGTGAATCACATCGAATGTGGCTCCGCTGCTGGTGTTTTGCAGTTCACCATCGATGAGCATGCGCTCGTCGCCCGCCAGAACGCCGGTTTCAGTCTCCGCTGTCGTCATGACAGCTAGCTTTACAAGTTTTCAGGCGAGTGTCACGCGTTATGTGTCAGGTGGTCTTGATTCCCACCGCATGCCGCAGTTGTGCCAGGAACTGGTCGTCGTCGTCGGCGCGCACGATGTAGTGGGACACGGCGACCCGGATCGCGGTGGCCGCCTTGACCGCGGCGTTGGCGCCGGGCAGCAGCTTCTCCAGCTGGGTGCGCATCAGCGGGATGATGTGGGTCAGGCGGGCGATGACGACCTCGGGCTCGATGTCGACGAGACGCACACCCGAGTACGACTGCTGGTATTCGACGATGAACTGCATCGCCGCATCGACACGCTCGTTGCCGCGCAGGCCTGCGGTCGCCTTGAGGATGCCCGTCTCGAACATCTCCCGCTCGTAGAGGCCGAACGCCTCCAGCAGGGCCTGCTTGTCGGCGAACCAGCGGTACAGAGTGGGGCGCGACACCCCGGCCTGCAGGGCGACCTCGGACAGACTCAGCTTCGTCTGCCCGCTGCGGCCGAGCACCTCCGCGGTCGCGACGAGGATGCGGTTCCTGGTCGAGGTGTCGTCGGTGCTGTCATCGTCGCGTGCTGGATGGTTCACGTACCTGCCCTTACTTACGGGTTCGCTGTCGATCGTAAAGCGTCCCCGGGTGAGGGGCCGACGGCGCGCGGGCGTCGTTGCTCACACAGTTGCTCACAGTGTCTTCTCCAGCACGGCGACGGTGTCGAGATCGTCGAGGGCTTCGAGGCTGCGCTCCAGCCCTTTCATGGCGATGTCCTCGACCTGCATGCCACCCATGCCCGCGGTGATCAGCGTCGCGACGTATGGGTACAGGGCGCCCTGGCGGTAGCGGTTCCACAGCTCATCGGGGTTCAACTCCGGCCCGCCGGAGGCGGCCAGCGCGCGCCGGTAGACCTCGACTAGATCCTGCTGCGACTCCCGTCGGGCCTCAGTGGTCATGCTGGTGACCAGCGTGTAGGCGAGTTCCCGGCTGGGATGGCCGCGGCGCACGGCCTGCCAGTCGAGCAGCCCGGCCTGGCCGTCGCGGAAGTACAGGTTGCCCGGGTGTGCGTCGCCGTGCATGACAGTGTGCGGTGGCCGGTCGACCAGCGAGGCCACGGCGCGATAGTTGGCATCGATGAAGCGGCCGCGGTCGATGGGCAGCTGCGTGCGTTCGGCCAGTTTGCGGGCCGATGTGCGCAGCAGCGGCGCGGTGAGCAGTGACGCGCTGTCCTCCGACGCCGTGTAGAGCCAGCCGAGTGGGCCGACCCCGCTGCGGGCGGGAAGCCGACCCCAGAACGTCGCATGGACGCGGGCGAGAAGTTCGACGACGAGTGCGGCGCGGTCCGCGTCGATCGGGTTGAGCGTGTCGGGGAACTCGCAGTCGCTGACCGCCAAGTCCTCGAGGACGAGCACGAATCGGCCGGTGTACGGGTCGAACCGGCAGCCGTAGCTGCGCGGGACGCCGGTCAGCTCGGGGGCGAGCTGGCTGTAGAAGCGGGTCTCGGTGTCGGCGAGGTTGCCGAGCTCGCCCATCAGCCTCGTCGCGACGGTCTCGGCCGCCATCTTGACGAACACCGATTCGGGCACGTCGTCGCCCGTGAGTGCGAGCCGGGCCCGCGACGACGTCCCGGCGTCGCCGCCGAGGAGTGCCACCGACGTCACCGTGCGCCCGAGGAGGGCCGACATCGTCGCGGCGTCGAGATCGGCGATGGTGCGCGGCATCGGCAGGAGGCGGCCGACGAGCGTGTCGGTCCCGATCCGGCGGAATCCGCGGCCAAGATGTGAGGCCAGACCTACCGCGGGTGCGATCCGATTGGCGATGGCGGACACCACGAGCCTCCTAGGCTTGGACCGGTAGCTGTAACAGGGTTACAAATACATCGCTCTTTGTAAAGTCTGGGAAAGGGTGGGCATGGCGGGTCCGCTGGAGGGCGTCAAAGTCGTCGAGCTCGGGGTGTGGGTCGCGGGCCCCGCGGCCGGAGGCGTCCTCGCCGATTGGGGCGCCGACGTCGTCAAGATCGAGCCGCCCGACGGGGACCCCGCCCGCACCTTCGGCCGGATGCTCGGCATCAGCCCGGAGGACCGGCACCACGTCAGCCCGCCGTTCCAGATGGACAACCGCGGCAAGCGCAGCGTCGTGCTCGATCTCGCGACGGCCGAGGCGCAGGAGGCGGCGCGGCGCCTGATCGGCGAGGCGGACGTGTTCCTGACCAACATCCGCACCGGCGCGCTGCGCCGCATCGGGTTGGACTTCGACGCTCTTGCCGCCGCGAACCCGCGACTGGTCTACGGGTTGATCACCGGCTACGGCGCCGAAGGGCCCGATGCGGACCGGCCCGCCTACGACGTCGCGGCGTTCTGGGCGAGATCCGGTCTGGCGCACCTGCTCACGCGGCCCGGCGAGATGCCGCCGTTCCAGCGGGGCGGCATGGGCGACCACATGGCGGGGATGACGCTGGCCGGGGCGATCTGCGCCGCGCTGGTCGCGCGGGCACGCACCGGAGCCGGGCAACTGGTGTCTACGTCGCTGTACCGCCAGGGCGCCTACACGGTGAGCTTCGACCTGAACACCTTCCTGATCACCGGCCACGCGATCGCCATCGGTCAGCGCGAATCGATGGGCAACCCGTGCATGAACAACTACGCCGCCGCCGACGGCAGGAGGTTCTGGTTGGTGGGCCTGCAGCCGGATCGGCATTGGCCCGCGCTGTGCGCGGCCGTGGAACGCCCGGGCTGGCTGACCGACGAGAGATTCGCCTATGCGCGGGACCGTGCGGCGAACGCCCGCGAGCTGATCGCCGAGCTCGACGAGATCTTCGCGGGGAAGCCGTTGGACGAGTGGACGGAAGTCTTTGCCGGACAACCGGATCTGTTCTGGTCGCCGATCAATTCGCTGGAGGATGTGGTCGGCGACGAGCAGTTCCACGCCGCAGGTGGCATCGTGTACGTGCCCGACGCCGACGGCGGGTCCGTGCCGATGGTCGCTACACCGGCCGACTTTCACGGAACGCCCACGGAATTGCGTTCTAGTGCACCCGAACTCGGGGAACATACCGACGATGTGCTGGCCGAGCTCGCTCAGCGCACGAATCGGTCGACCTAGGCGACCGATTCGACAAGCGACTGCTTGCGCCCCAGGGCAGCACCCTACAGACTGCGAGTATGTGGCGCCGACGCGAGATTCGTTTCGATCGGATGCAGGCCGCGGTGGCCGGGCTTGAGCTCCCCGACGCTGTGTTCAAAACCTGTCCCTGGCAACCGCGTCCACTCGTCGAAACGGGGCTGCGGCAGTGGTTGCGGTGTTGCGGGGCGGCGATGCGGGACGACCAGGTGATCGGAATGCCCTCACGCGCTGTCGACGAGGCCTGGCACGGGCTGATCCTCTGTACCGCACGGTATTCGGCGTTCTGCGACCAGGCCTACGGACGCTTTCTGCACCACCACCCCGAGGGCGGCACACCCGCTGGCGTCGCATCGGCTGCAGGGAGCGCCTCAGAACAACTCCGGCGCACCGTGATCGCGTGGTCGATGGTCGCCGGCCCGAACGAGCAGTGTGTGCTGTGGGACCTGGACACCCGGGTCGGGGTGGCGCATCCGTGGGGCATCGATGCCGACAGGGTCTCCCAGATCCATTCAGCCATCGGCGATCTCAACTGACGGGCCAGCCTGGTGCTTGACCCGAGCCGCGTGGCGTAGCTGGGCGAGAAAGCCGTCGGAGTCGTCGCTGCGCACGAGATACTGCGAGATCGCCACCCGGACCGCGGTCGCCGCCGACAGCGCCGCGTCCGGCCCGGTGCACAGGCGCTGAAGCCGTTCCCGCATCAGCGGCAGGACGCGTTCCATCCGACGGATCACCTGGTCGGGTTCGACGTCGACCATCCGCAGTCCCGGGTAGGACAGCTGGTATTCGACGATGACCCGCAGCGCGGCGTCCAGTCGTTCGTGCGCGGGGAGGCCAGAGGTGGCCTTGGCGATGGCGCGCTCGTAATACTGGCGCTCCCAGACGACGAACACGTCGAGCAGTTCCCGTTTGTCGGCGAAGTACCGGTACAGCGTGGGGCGCGACACGCCGGCCTGGGAGGCGACTTCGGACAGCGACAACTTGGCGGTGCCGTTGCGGCCCAGCACCTCTGCGGTGGCGGCAAGGATCTTCTGCCGTGTCGCGTTGTCCGCCGCCGACTGCTCCATCGCTCTAGCTTTACAAATTATCGACGAAGTGTCACGCTAAATCTGTGACGGCCCCATCCCTGGACGAACGTGAACACAGCGCGATCGACATCACGTCGCACGACTTCTGGAGCCGGCCGTTCGCACAGCGCGACGAGACCTTCGCGCGGTTGCGTGCCGGCACGGGCCTCACGTGGCATGCACCGTTCCCGTCGCTGTTCCCGATGGAGGAGCCCGGATACTGGGCCCTCACGCGTCGCGCCGACATCGCCTACGTCAGCCAGCATCCCGAGCTGTTCACCTCCGAACGCGGTGTCGCCCTTGACCCGATGCCCGCCGAGGTGCAGCGGTTCGCATCCTTCTTCCTGACGATGGATCCACCCCAGCATTCGACGTACCGGCGGCTGATCAGCTCGGCGTTCACGCCACGCAACGTCCGCCGGATCGAAGAGCAGATCCACCGCGGTGCCGTCGCCATCGTCGACGACCTGGTGGGCGCCGGCGACATCGACTTCGTCGCCGATTGCTCTGCGCGCCTTCCGATGCTGACGATCATGGAGATGCTGGGGGTGCCGAGCGCCGATCAGCCTGCGGTGGCGCTGGCCGCCGAGAAGCTGTTCTCGATGAGCGACGACGAGTACAGCTCGATCGAGGAACGCGCCGCCAACACCCTCAACGAGATCATGCTGCTGTCGAGCACGGGCGCCGAGCTGGCGAAGTTCCGGCGGGCCAACCCCGGCGACGACCTGATGACCAGCATCGTCAACGCCGAGGTGGACGGGCACCGGCTCACCGACGAGGAGATCGGGGCGTTCCTGATCCTGCTGTCGTCGGCGGGCAACGACACCACCAAACAGACGACGACCCACGTCATGATGGCGCTGCTCGACAACCCCGAACAGCGGGCGTGGCTTACCGAGGACTTCGAGGGTCGCATCGGCGTGGCCGTCGAGGAGTTCGTCCGCTGGTCTTCGCCCGTGCTCCAGTTCGCGCGCTTCGCCACGCAGGACACCGAAATCAACGGCCAGCCGGTGGCCGAGGGCGACAAGGTCGGGCTGTTCTACTGCTCTGCCAACCGCGACGAGACGGTGTTCGACAATCCCGGCGCATTCAACGTGGCGCGGTCACCGAATTTGCACCTCGGCTTCGGTGGCGGTGGCCCGCATTTCTGCCTCGGAAATCAACTCGCCAAAGCAGAGCTGCGAAACCTGTTCCGGGAGTTGCTGACTCGAATCAAGACCATCGAGCTCGGCGAGCCAGACCTGCTGTACAGCAGCTTCGTGCACGGCGTGAAGCGCCTGCCTGCCCACGTCCGTTGACCCAGGAGCGATCGTGAAAGTTGGAGTGGACCTCGCCAAGTGCACCGGACACGGGATCTGTGAGTCGATCGCAGAGGAGATCTTCGAGGTGCAGGACGACGGCACCGTCGTCATCCACGACGCCGAGCGCCCCGAGGCCGACCGCCCGCGCATGCAGCAGGCCGTTACCCAGTGCCCGGCGGCCGCCCTCTACCTTGCCGCGGAATAGGATTCCCGGCTGTGGATTGACCCCGGGGAACGACCAGGAATCCTATTCCGCGGGCCGGGGCGGGCGGGGCCGGACGAGGACTGACTGCTGGATGGCACCCACGGCACCGGACTCGTCGAACAGCGTGCCGAGCGTGGTGCCGATTCCATCTGGGCCGTAACTGGTTTCGGCTCTGATGCCGACCCACTCACCGTCGGGGATCCGATGGATGTGCACGGCCAGATCGGTGTTGAGGAACGTCCAGGCGCGGATGTCGAGTTTTGTGCCGATGCCGTTGGCGCAGTCGGCGACCGCGAACAAACGCTCCAGCGGGGTCATCGACTCACCCGTGACGAGGTCGACCTCGGGTTTGATCCACGACTCGCCGGGGCCATCACCGCCCGGTGTGGTCAGCCAGCGCCAGTCGAGGCTGTGGACGTAGTTGAGGTCCCATCGCTTCTTCATGTCGCGGGTGAAGGCCTCACTCACGGGACGCAACGGTTTCGCCGGGGTGTGCACTGCCGCAGCGGTGTCCATCGTCTGTAGGCGCCATCCGCTGGCCCTGGCCACCGGCCTGGGTTCGCCGTCGGGACCCAGGGCGAGCATCTCGGCGCTGACCAATTCGATCTGCTTGCCCGATCTCTCGCGCCGGGCCCGCACCCAGAAATCACCCTCGGCGGGGACGGGGCCGAGAAGGTCGACCAGCACGCGGCTCAGCCGGGTGTCGTCGCGGGGCTCGCAGCGCTGCAGCCCGCGCACCAGGAGCGCGGATACCGGCGCGGCATGCTGGATGGCCGCCGACCATGTGCTGCGGACGTAGTCGGTGGCGGTGAACTTCTCGCCGAGCTCGTCCGCGGCGTCGACAAGCTCGTAGTAGGAATCAGACACACGACGCCTTTCGGATCAGTGAATGTGGGGCTCGGGGACGAAGCCGGCGGCGGGGAACTCGACGTTGACGGCGTCCAGGCTCGACAGTTTCGTGCCCCGCAGACGTTCGGGGTAGGCGTCCGTCGTGGTCACCGCGAATAGCGTGATGCCTTCCTCGCCACCCAGCGTGCAGGCGATCGCCACCCGGTCGCCGACGTCGATGCGGTCGGTGACGGCACCTCCCTCGACGATGCGCTGGAACTGATGCGCCAGGGTCATGCCCGCCCACACCCCACCGCCGTCGTCGAGACAGATGCCGTCGGGCGGTCCGTCCAGGCCCTCGGCGAAAACCCTTCGCCGGCCCAGTGATCCGTCGTCGGCGATGGTGAACGCCGTCAACCGCCGTCCCGTGGACTCGGCCACGATCAGCGTCGAGCCGTCCGGTGTGATCGCCATGCCGTTGGGGAATTCGAGATCATCGGCAACCACGGCTGTGCGGGTCTCGTCGTCGGGGTCGACACGGACGATCACGCCGCCTTCGCGAGCCTGGGATCCGACGTAGGCGCAACCGCGGCTGTCCATCACCAGGTCGCCGAGATTGGCGGGGACGAGTGCAGACAGGTCGGCGACCGTGACGACGGAATCACCGTCGTAGCTCAGCACCTGCCTCCGCTCTGTGGACACGATCAGCAGGGTCCCGTCGGGGCGAAAACCCAAGCCGGACGGGGCATGGCCCGGCAGCGGCAACGTGCTCATCTCACCGCTCAGAGTGGTGGTGTGCACCGCCTCGCCGAGCATGTCGGAGAACCACACCAGGCCCTCGAACCAGCGCGGGCCCTCGCCGAAGCAGAAGCCGTTGGCCAACGGGGTGAGTGTCATCAGGCGAAGACTATCCGATCGCGTTTCGCTGCTTTACAAAACACGCGAAAAGTGTCACGCTCGCTGGGTGCCGCTGTCAATCGGGAGCATGTCGTGAACATGAAGAAATACCACAGCCACACCCTGCTCTATCTGCACGAGACGATCGATCTCGGGTCGGCGCGCGGTGAACAGTTCGTCGCAGAGTTCAGCTCCGTCTACCAGCCGATGATGACCGAACTCGGTGCGCGTCTGTTCGCGATGTGGGAGACGACTCCGTACAACGGGCACTGGCCGCAGGCGACGGTCATCTGGGAGATCGACGCATTCGCCGACTACGCCCGCATCGGCCGCGCGCAGGCGCCAGGGGGCAGTCACGAGGCAGCGGCGGCGAAATGGGCTGCCTACCTGCGTGACACCGGCGCCAAGGGTGAGGGCCGGATCATGTACGCCGGGCGCTCCAACAAGACGCTGGCGCAGTTGCAGGACGCGGACTTCAAGGCCGGGTTGGTGATCCAGGAGATCATGCAGACAAAGCCGGGCCGGCAGGACGACTACATCCGTGAGCTCGAACGGCTGTACGTGCCGTGGTCGGAGTCCACGGGCAAGCGGTGGCTCGGATCGTTCATCACGACGTTCCGCTTCAACGAGGTGATCCACTACTGGGCGCTCGACGGTGACTGGGACTGCTTCGAGAATCACTACCCGTCGTGGAAGGACACCCCGCCCGCCGAGATCGTCACGTGGATGAGCGTGGCCCCAGCGTTGCGTGACGGTTGGGAGGACTCGATCCTGGCCGCCCTGCCACCGTCCCCGCTGAAGTGATGTACGACCCCTTCGACCCGGCCGTGATGGCCGATCCGCTGCCGTTCTACCGCGTGCTTCGTGACCAGCATCCCGTCTACTACCTGGACAAGTGGGACACCTACGCGCTGTCGCGGTTCGACGACATCTGGAATGTGCTGGAGATCAACGACGGAACGTTCGTCGCCTCCGACGGCACACTGCCGGCCGCCGCGGTCCTGGCGCAGCACCACGACGGGCCGGTCCCGGATCCGCCGTTGCACCCCATGCCCTTTCACGCCAACTTCGACGCCCCGATCTACGACGAGGTCCGGCGCTGCACCGCGGCGCCGTTCCGGCCCAAGAACGTCAACTCGCTTCGGGAGCGGATCCGCGTCCTGGCCAACGAACGACTCGACGAACTGCTGCCGCAGGGCCGGTTCGACCTGACTCAGGACTACGGCGGAATCGTCGCCGCGTCGATCGTCTGCGAGATCGTCGGCCTGCCAAGCGACCTGGCGGCCGATGTGTTGGCGACCGTCAACGCGGGCAGCCTCGCCAAGCCCGGTGACGGTGTCGAAGTCGCCAACGCGCGCCCCGGCTATCTCGAATACCTGACGCCGATCGTCGAGCGCAGGCGGGCGGGGGAGTCCGACCCGCTGCCGATCGTCGACAACCTGCTGGCCTACCGCCTGCCCGACGGGTCGGCGCTCAACGACATGGAAGCCGCCGTCCAGATGCTCGGAGTGTTCATCGGGGGTACCGAGACCGTCCCGAAGATCGTCGCCCACGGGCTGTGGGAACTGTCGTCGCGGCCTGACCAACTCGCCGAGGTCCGTGCCGATCTCGATGCCAACGTGCCGGTCGTGCGCGAAGAGATGATCCGCTACTGCGCACCCGCGCAGTGGTTCGCCCGCACGTTGCGCCGGCCGTTCACGCTGCACGACACGGTGATTGCGCCGGGGCAGCGGATCATCTCGCTGCTCGCGTCGGCGAGCAGGGACGAGCGCGAGTACGACAATCCCGACGAGTTCATCTGGAACCGGCCGATACCCCGGCTTCTGGCCTTCGGGCGCGGACAGCACTTCTGCCTCGGGGCGCACCTGGCGCGCCTGGAGATCGCCACCCTGGCCACCGAATGGCTCAAGCGCGTCCCCGAATTCCACGTCGACACCGATGCAGCGTTGCGACCCCCGTCGAGCTTCCAATGGGGCTGGAATAACCTCCCTGTGGAGGTCTGACATGTGGTCCTATCGTCTCGTCGCCCCGTACACGTTCGCGAAAAGCGATGTCCTGCCCCGCTCCCCGGAATCGCTGGCCGACGGTCAGGTGCTGCTCCAGTTCCTCGCCGCCGGCATCTGCGGCAGCGACCTCCCCGGATTCCGGGGCACCAAAGGGCGCCTACCCTTCGACACCGGCAAGCAAGCCGCCGACAAGGACGGTTTCCCGATCCACGAGGTCGTCGGCGAGGTGATCGCCAGCCGGCACCCCGACCACCAGCAGGGTGACCGGGTCGTCGGATGGGCCTCGGGTTTCGACGGTTTGATGGAACAGGTCGTGGCCGACGGCGACGGCCTGATGTCCTATGCGGCGTCGCTGAGCCCCGCACACGCCGTCGCGTTGCAGCCTCTGGCGTGTGTCCTCTACGCCGTCGAGCAACTGCCCGATCTGACCGGCCGTCACGTCGCCGTGCTGGGACAGGGTTCGATCGGGCTGCTGTTCTCCTACGCCGCGAAGGTCGCAGGCGCAGCGCACGTCACGGGCGTGGACCCCGTCGACCGGTCTGGGATCGCGCCCGCGTTCGGCGTCGACACAGTCGTGCGGGCCACCAGCGACCGCTGGGTCAGCCACCTCACACCGGACACCAAACCCGACGTCGTGATCGAGGCGGTGGGACATCAGGTCGCCACGTTGACGCATGCGGTGGAGGCGGCCGCATTCGGCGGCACAGTCTTCTATTTCGGTGTTCCCGACGATGATTCGTACCCGATCAGCATGCGGACCATGCTGCGGAACAACCTCACGCTGAAATCGGGTGTCACGATGGAACGCAGGCGCGTACTGCGCAAGGCCGACGCGTTCGCCGCGGACCACCCCGGCCTGCTGGACCGTTACCTGACCCACACGTTCGGCGTCGACGACGTGCAGGCCGCCTTCGAGTTGGCCGCGCGGCCCGTACCCGGGCGCATCAAGATCGCGATCGTCGCATGACCAGCAGGTTGCAGGAAGCGCTGTCCGCGGGGTCTCCCGTGTTCGGTGGTTGGGTTGTCGGCCCGACGGTGATCGGGCCGCAGGAGTACGCGGCGGCCGGCTACGACTACGTCGGATTCGACGTCCAGCACGGCTATCTCAGCGATGCGGACGTCGCGCTGATGCTGCGCAGCCTCGAACACGTACCCGTCGCCACGCTGGTTCGGCTTCCCGACACATCCGCCGCGCCGATCGGGCGGGTGCTCGACGCCGGTGCCGACGGAGTGATCATCGCGATGGTCGACTCCGCGGCGGACGCCGCCGCCGCGGTCGCGGCCACCCGCTACGCCCCGAGCGGTATCCGTAGCTTCGGGCCGCTGCGCGCGAGCATGGGCATCGATCCGGTCTCGCTGCAGGAGCGGGTGTCGGTGTTCGCGATGATCGAGACGACGAGGGGACTAGCGGCCGTCGACGAGATCTGCGGTGTCGACGGCCTCACCGGAATCTATGTCGGGCCAGCCGATCTCGCGATCTCGATGGGCCACGGACCGACCGAGGCGTGGACGAGACGGGACGTGCTCGACGTCATCCTGCAGATCCAGCGGACCACCGTGGAGGCCGGCTTGGTCAGCGGGATCCACGCCAACACCGGTGTGGCCGGAAACATGCTGGCGCAGAACGGCTTCGGAATGATCACCTTGGCCTCTGAATCCCAGGCGCTGCGCCGCGGCGCCGCCGCGCACCTGGCCGAAGCTCGCGGGAGGGAGTCCTGATGGCCCGTGTCGCCCTGGTCACCGGTGCCGCCCGCGGTCAGGGCGCGGCGATCGTCGCGCGGCTGCTCGACGACGGCTTCAGTGTCGCGGCATGCGATCTGCTCGCCGACGACCTCGCCGCGACGGTCGCCGGATTCGGGACCGACCGCGCCATGGCCGTGGAACTCGACGTCACCTCCGCCGAGCAGTGGGGGAGGGCGGTCGCCCGGGTCATCGATCGCTTCGGTGCGCTGACCACGCTCGTCAACAATGCCGGTGTGCTGCACCGCGCTTCGCTGGCCGATGAGACGCCGGCGGGGTTCGAAGGGAGCTGGCGGGTCAACTGCCTCGGCCCGTTCCTCGGGATCCAGGCCGTGCTGCCGCACCTGCGCGACGCCGACGGCGCCTCGATCGTCAACACCTGCAGCACCGGCGCGGTCCGGCCGTTTCCCAACCACAGCGCATACGGCTCGTCGAAGTGGGCGCTGCGCGGCCTGACCCAGGTCGCCGCGGTCGAGCTGGCTCCGTCGGGGATCCGGGTCAACTCGGTGTTCCCCGGGCCGGTCGAAACGCCGATGCTCGACGCGACGACGCAGACGCGGCTTGCCGCGCACGCCCTGATGGGCCGTATCGGCAAGCCCACGGAGATCGCCGACGCGGTCGCCTTTCTGGTCTCCGAGCACGCCTCCTTCATCACCGGCTCTGAGCTCATCGTCGACGGTGGGCAGTCCCTCCAGATTGGATGACGACCTTCATGGCGAGAAATTTCTCCGTCGGCATCATCGGCGCCGGTCCCGGTGGCCTCGCGCTCGGGATCTTCCTGCGCAAGGCCGGATTCGACGACTTCACGATCTTCGACCGCGAGGACGGCGTCGGCGGCACGTGGCGGATCAACACGTACCCAGGTCTTGCCTGCGACGTGAAGTCACACCTGTATTCGTTCTCGTTCGACCTCAACGCCAACTGGTCGCGGCTGTGGTCCGGTCAGGAGGAGATCCTCGAGTACTTCGAGCGGTGCGCGCAGCGTTACCGGCTGCACGAGAAGCTCCGCCTGAACACCGAGATCGTCTCGGCCCGATGGGTTTCCGAAGAACGCAAATGGCATCTGACAACAGCCGCGGGTGACGAACACGTCTTCGACATCGTGGTGTCGGCGATCGGACTGTTCACCCAGCCGGTAATGCCGGACCTCGTCGAGGAGGAGCCGTTCACCGGGACGGTCATGCACACCGCCGAATGGGATCACTCCGTCGACCTCCGGGGTGCCAAGGTCGCCGTTCTCGGCACCGGTTCGACCGCGGCGCAACTCGTTCCCGAGGTCGCCAAGCTCGCCGACACGGTGTACTCCGTGCAACGGTCACCCACCTGGGTGCTGCCGAAGCCGGACCGCGCCTACACCGACCGGGAGAAGTGGATGTTCTCCCGAATCCCATTGGCGAAGAAGGTATATCGCACCCGGCTGTGGCTGCGCAGCGAGTCCAACATCTCGGTGATCGAGAACGGCAGCGACAAGACAGAGGAGTTCAAGGGCATCGCGCTGCGCACGCTGGAGTCGATCGTCACCGATGACGAACTGCGGGCCAAGCTGACACCGACCCACCCCTTCGGATGCAAACGTCTCGTATTCGCCACGAACTACCTGCAGACGCTGACCCAGCCGCACGTCGAGGTGGTGTCGAGCCCGGCGCGCGCGCTGAGGTCGCGCTCTCTGGTCACCGAGGACGGCACCGAACTCGACGTTGACGTCGTGCTGTGCGCCACCGGATACGCGGCCGCGGACTACCTGGGTCAGATCGACGTCCGCGGCGCCGACGCACCGCTGCGTGAGACGTGGCGCGACGGCGCGTTCGCCTACCTCGGTATGTCGGTCCCGGGCTATCCCAACTTCTTCATGCTGTACGGGCCCAACACCAACGTCGGCTCCAACAGCGTCATCTTCATGCTGGAGGCGCAAGCCCACTACATCGTGCGCGCCCTGAAATACATGCGCCGCAAGAACAAGTCCTACATCGAGGTGCGTTCCGACGTCATGAAGCGCTTCCTCGACACGATCGACGGCTGGATGCAGGGCACCGTGTGGCTGACCCGGTGCAGTAACTACTTCCGCGCCGCCAATGGCCGCGTCGTCACCCAGTGGCCCCGCAGCGCCCGTGACTTCTGGGGCCTCACCCGGTGGTTCCGGCCCGGCGACTACACGTTCGAGGCACCGAGGGAGCGCAGCACCATTCACGTCGGTGCGCAGGCCGAGGTCGAGCGATGACCATTCCGATCCGCGACATCGAAGACCGTCTCGATCCGGCCCTGCGTCACCTCGTGGCGGCGCGCACCAACCTGTCGCCGCCCGTCCTGGGGGCCGTGCGGGACTCACTGAATCAGCGACGTGCCGAAACTGCCAGGACGGCAGACCTTGTCGGCGTCGAGGTGGAGCAGCGCGAGGTCGGCATCGGGGAAGGGCGGGCGATCACCGTGCGGATCTACCGTGGCGGCCCACCCCAGTCACCCGCGGTCGTCTACTGCCACTCCGGGGCCTTCGTGTTGGGCAACCTCGACACCGATCACCGGCAGTGCATCGAACTGGCACGGCGCGCCCGCGCCACGGTCGTGTCGGTGGATTACCGGCTGGCACCGGAACATCCGTTCCCCGCGGCGCTCGATGATGCGTCGGCGATCCTCGAGTGGGTGGCACGCAGCGCGGCTGAACTGGGCATCGACGCCGCCCGGATC
Source organism: Mycobacterium sp. 236(2023) (assembly GCF_029623955.1). Lineage (GTDB taxonomy): Bacteria > Actinomycetota > Actinomycetes > Mycobacteriales > Mycobacteriaceae > Mycobacterium. The sequence continues at coordinate 1,538,835 of NZ_JARSBP010000002.1, forward strand.
GCCGTGGCGGGCAGCAGTGCCGGTGGTGCACTCGCCGCGAAGCTCGCGCAGAGATCGGCACTCGGGTTGGCTCCGCCCGTTGTCTTCCAGCTTCTGCACCAGCCTGTCCTCGACGACAGACCGTCGCCGTCGAAAGACGAGTTCACCACCACGCCGGGCTTCGACGCCGAGGCTGTGGACTGGATGTGGCGCCACTACGGGGCCGATGTTTCGGTGCCGGACGATGCCGTGCCGGCCAGAACCGACGAGTTGTCCTCGCTCGCACCGGCTTTGATCACCTGTTCGGAGCTCGATCCGCTCCGCGACGAGGCGATCGACTACGCGCTGCGGTTGATGTGGGCAGGCGTCAACACCGAGTTGCACGTCTTCGCGGGGACGTGCCACGGCTTCGACTCGCTGGTCCCGGACTGGGAGGTCAGCGGTCAGCTGTTCGACATCCAGGGCGCGGCACTCCGCAGAGCGTTCCTACGCTGAGGGTACCTTCGCCAACTCCCTCGCGATCGCCTCGTGGTACGAGTCGATGTTGGCAGGGTTGACGGTGCGGAAGAAGCCGTCGGGCAGCGGGGATTCGCGGTAGGCCTCAACGGTCATGGTCCGGCTGAACAGTGTGATGCCGGGGCCGGGCTGGGTGAACTTGTACTGCACCGTGATTCGGCCCGGCATACCTCCGTTGCCGTCGCTGTCGTGGCCGAGGTTGCCCACCGAGTTGAACATCCACAACCTGGGCCGCATGGCGATCGCGAGGTGCCAGGTGAAGATGCGCTTCCCGTCGGGACCGGCCTCGGTCCAGGTGTCGCCGACTTCCAGCGGGAGTTTCTCGGGAACCTTGCCGACGTGCGCGCTGCCCGGGTATGTCTTCGTCCAGTTGACCGGGTTGGTCACGAAGTCGTAGATCTCCTCGGGGGATTGGGTGAACGCTGTCTCCGACGTCGTCGTCACGATTCCCACGCTGATGATCCTCCTGCGGTCGCTTTACAAACTCACGCCATAATGTCACGCTGCGTGGTGAGCGCCAAGCGGATGGGAGATGTCGGGATGGACTTCTCGGAGGTCGTGCTTTCCGATGAGGATCAGGCCTTCCACGCGGAGTTGCGTGAGTTCCTCGCCTCGGTGGTGACCGACGAGGTGATCCGGCGGGACCGCGAGACGGGCGAGAACTTCGACGAGGGCGTCCACCTGGCACTCGGCGCGGCGGGATATCTGGAACGTGACTGGCGCACCGAGGCCTACGGCGGATTCACGACCGTGCAGCGGCGGATCTGGGAGCTGGAGATCGGCCGGGCACACACCCCGTGGTTCCACTGGGGCACGACCGCGATGGTCGCCAGGGCAGTGGAGAAGTTCGGGTCGGAGGAGCTGAAAGACGAGGTCCTCGCACACGTGCTTGCCGGTCGGTACCGGTTGTGTCTGGGCTACACCGAACCCGAGGGCGGCTCGGACGTCGCGACGTGCAAGACGCGCGCGGTGCGCGACGGTGACGGCTGGATCATTAATGGCTCCAAGATGTTCACGTCGAACGCGCACAACGCCCAGTACGTCTTCCTGATCACCAACACCGACCCGACAGCGCCGAAACATCAGAGCCTGACGATGTTCCTGGTCCCGATGAATGCGTCCGGCGTCGAGGTGCAGCCGATCCGCACCGTCGACGGCGACCGCACCAACATCACGTTCTACAGCGACGTCCGTATCGACGACCGCTACCGGATCGGTGACGTCAACGGTGGCTGGGCGGTGCTGCGTGAGGCGCTCAACGCCGAGCACGGCACCGTCGAACGCGATACGAGCGGACTGCACCGGCTCGCCGTCATGACCGAGCATGCGCTGCTGCTCGCCGATGAGGTGGACCGACTCGCGGGAACGGTCGACGTCGACGACGAGTCGGTGGCCTACCGCCTGGGCCGCGGCATCGCGCGGTTGGAGGCGGCGATGAGCGCGCCGGACATGTACGGGCGGGTGGCGATCGCGCAGACGCTGCGGGACATCACGCCGGACCTGATGGACATCACCGGTGCCGTGTCGGCGGTGCCGGATGGGCTCTCCGCCGAGTACCTGTTCCGGCTGGCTTCGCCCATGGGCATTTACGCGGGCACCCTCGACGTGTTCCGCAACATGATCGCCCAGCACGCGCTGGGCCTCGGCAAGCCGAATTACTCGCCGCCCCGCTAGCGACGAGCGTGGGGGATATGTACGCGATGGACGCGTACGGCGTGCACAGGGCCCACGTTCGCTACAGCGCAGGGATCACCTGCGACGCCAACAGTTCCAGTGTCTGGTCCGAGGCACGGTCGTGGGTGAACAGCACGATCTGGCCGAAGCCCGCCTCGGCCAGCGCGCCCAACCGATCCACCATGAACGACGGCGTGCCGATCAAGCCGGTGTCATGCAGCCCGAATCCCTGGCCGCCGAAACGCTTTTCGGCCAGTGCGCGCACGGACTTCAGCAAAGAGTCATCCGGCGCCAACGCCATCACCGCCTCGATCGACAAGACGATGCTGTCGGGGTCGCGCCCGATCTCCTCGCAGAGCGACCGCAGGACGGCGATCTTCGGTTCGATCTGATCCAGTGCATAGGTCGGCACATTCCAGACGTCGGCGTAACGGGCTACCAGCGGCAGCGTGTACTTCTCACCGACACCCCCGACGACGATCGGCGGGCGCGGCTGCTGAACCGCGCCTGGCGCGACAGGCATGTCCGTGACCGTGAAGTGCTTGCCGGCGAAGTCGATCCGGCCGTCGGTGAAGGCCTGGTGCAGGATCTGCAGGGTCTCGCCGAGCTTCTCGGACCGTTGGGCGAACGTGCCCCACGGCAGTCCCGCGCGACGGTGCTCATCCTCGATGGAGCCGCTGCCGATGCCGAGACACAGGCGGCCGCCCGAGATCTGGTCCAGCGTGGTCGCCATCTTCGCCAGGGTGACTGGGTGGCGGAACTGGTTGCACAGCACCATGTGTCCGACCCGCAGCGTCTCGGTCCGGCTCAGCAGCGCCGTGGCCAGCGTCCAGGCCTCCATCGACGGATAGTCCGGCATGCCCGGCCCGTACAGGTGGTCGTATAGCCACAGCGAGTCGATCCCGAGCTCTTCGCAGCGTCGCGCGCGATGCAGGACCTCGGCGAACGAGAAACCCATCTGGGGGAGATAGACACCGATCTCCGGTCTGCCCATCGGTGACCTTTCTGCTGCTGTACATTCTGCCGCCTGCATGGTAACGACATTCTCTGAAGTAGAGAAGATGATTCTGATTCGACCCGGAGGCGGCCCATGCAGTTCGCGATCACCCATCCGATGCACAGCCATCCCTACAATCCCGAGCTGGTGACGGGTGCCGGCATCGCGAAGACGGCTGTCGCCGCCGAGAAGGCGGGCTTCGGCGGGTTCGGATTCACCGACCATCCCGCGCCGACGCAACGCTGGCTTGAGGCCGGCGGACACGACGCCCTCGACCCGTTCGTCGCGATGGGTTTCGCCGCGGCGCACACGTCGACGCTGCGCCTGATCCCGAATATCGTCGTGCTGCCGTACCGCAATCCGTTCGTCGTCGCCAAGGCCGGTGCGACGCTCGACCTGATCTCCGACGGCCGATTCACCCTTGCCGTCGGTGTGGGCTATCTGAAGCGTGAATTCGCCGCCCTCGGAGTCGATTTCGACGAGCGTGCGACCCTGTTCGAGGAGGCGCTGCAGGTGATCCGCAACGTGTGGACGACCGATGATCTGAGCTTCGAGGGCACGCATTTCAGCGCCAGGGGCATCACCGCCCATCCCAAGCCGGTCAGCACCCCGCACCCGCCGATCTGGGTGGGCGGCAACACGTCCGCGGCACGCACCAGGGTCGCGAAGTATGCGCAGGGGTGGTGCCCGTTCCGCGCGCCGGCGGTGCTGGCGCAGACCGCGCGGACGGCGGCTCTGGAAACCGTCGACCACCTGAAGGCCGGTGTCGACGATCTGCGTCGTCGCCTCGCGGCCGAGGGACGCGATCCCCACGGCGTCGACGTCACGTTCACCAACGATGCAGGCGGTAGTCCGGGCGCCGACGACTTCAATCCCGACCAGTTCGTCGCCGGCGCAAAGGAACTGGAGCAGGCAGGCGTGACCTGGATTCAGGTGACGGTGCCGGGGGACAGCCTCAGCCACGCCGTCGAGACGATCGAGAAGTTCGGCGAGACGGTCATCGCCCAGTACTGAGAGCGGGGCTCACCCAGCGGTGCAGGAAGGCCCGCAGCGCGTCGCCGTCGCGCGGCGGCTCGGGAGGAGCGACCACCATCGACTGGATGATCCGGAGCAGAAACTCGGTCAGCTCGTCGATGTCGTCGTCGCCGTAGCCGAGGCCTTCCCAGTCGACCCGGCTGTGCCGCAGGATGACGCGACAGCGGGCGATCACCGGCGGGGCGAGCATCCGGCGGCTGAACTGGTTGGTGCGGTCGTTCTCCAGGAGAAGGGTCAGTAGCGGTTCGTCGGGAAGGCGTTCGACGATGAAGGCCACGACCTCCACGAGTTGGCCGGCGACGTCGTTGATGTCGGCGGTGATCGCCTCGATCCGGGCGACGAAACCGTTGAGGGCGACTTCGGCTGCGGCGGTGAACAAGTCCTCCGTCGTCGCGAAGTAGCGGTAGACGGTCCTGCGGGTGATTCCGAGAGATTCGGCGACATCGGACAGGCTGGTCTGTGCCGGACCCTGACGTTCGATGCGTGACAGTGCGGCATCGACGATGCGCTTACGCGCCTCGTCGTCATCAAGCGGCGGCGACCCTGCCCACCCTTTGCGGCCCATGGCGATTGACTCCTCTGCTGCCTCCGGGTAATCATTACAGAAGATACACCTGATGTAACAGTGTGTAATGTGTACGGAGGTGCGTGTCCATGACGGACCTTGAGGTGCGTCGCCCGCGATTCGACTTCACCGGCGATGTTCCGTGGCAGTGGAATCCTCAGAACCCGGGTTTCTCGTTCTTCATGAACGCGACCTCGATCATCGCGGTCTGCTTCGAGCAGATGATCGTCGCAGCGGTGACCGAAGCGATACCGCTGATCACCGATCCCGCCGTCGCCGACGAGGCGACCGCGTTCCTGCGGCAGGAGGCCCAGCACTCGGCCAGTCACCGAAAACACGTCAATGCCCTCATCGCCCACTATCCGAGGCTGCAACACACCTTCGACGCGGCGATGGCGGAGTTCGACGAGCTGACTGCGACGACGTCGCTCGAGTACCGGCTCGCCTACATCGCCGACCTGGAGGCCACCTTCACCCCGACGTTCAAGCTCATGCTCGACAACGAGGCCGCGTTGTTCCGGCCGGGCGACGAACGGGTCGCGTCACTGTTCCTGTGGCACTTTGTGGAGGAGGTCGAGCACCGCAGTTCGGCGCTCGTGATCTACGACGCGGTCGTCGGAAAGCCTTGGTACCGACTGCACATGGTCCCTGCGGTGGTTCGCCACCTGCTCACGGTGATCGCCGTGATCGCCGACGGCGTCAACGCGCACGTCCCTGAGCGGGAGCGTCAGATCGACGCCCGCACGATCCTTCCGCTGCACGGACTGCGGACGACGTTGCGGCACAGGCTGACCCGCAACACCGTGGCCCAGCCGCCGGCCTTCGCCGCGGTTCCCCGCAAAGAGAAGCTCCGCGCCGGTGTCCGGATCCTGTTGAGCCAGACGCCGATGCACGACCCCGCCGCCGAGCCGCTGCCGGAGTTCGCCGACGAGTGGTTCGCGCGGTGGGACCGGGGCGAGGACGTCACCCGCTGGTATTCGTCAGAACAGATCAGGAGATAGCAGACGATGGCCACCCAGTGCACCGAGACCTTCGACAAGTTCGCGACAGCGCTCGGCGACTTCGGTTGCCGCGGCGCAGAACCCGTCGTGCACATCCGCAATCCGCTGGGCCTGTCGAACTGGACGCTGCCGGTGATCGAGCTCCTCATGGTCGCCGTCGCGGTCGCCGCCCTCGTGCACGCCGTCCGCAGGCTGCGCCGCGACGGTGACCCGGTCAACCTCGCGCTGTGGTGTGCGACCGTCATCTACCTGTTCGTCATCGAGATCCCGCTGTACTTCCCGAACGTCTTCGGCATCGAGGACATGCTCGGAGTCGTATTCGCGCACAACGTGTTCACCGTGGAGTTCCTGTTCGACCGGTTGCCGCTCTACATCGTCGCGCTGTACCCCGCGGTCGTCACGCTGGCCTACGAGGTGGTGCGTTCCCTCGGGGTATTCCGCGATCGCGGCCCACTGATCGGCGCGCTGTGCGTCGGCTTCGTCCACCACTGCTTCTACGAGGTCTTCGATCAGCTCGGGCCGCAGCTTCGCTGGTGGGCATGGAACACCGACAACGCTGTGAACAGCCCCATGCTCGCGTCCGTTCCGATGACGAGCATGTTCATCTTCGCCACACTCGGGCCGAGCGTCGTGACGGTATTGGTCCTGTTCCTGGTGCGGGGGCGGCAGTCGGGCCGCGTGTGGCGCACCGTCCTGGCGGGGGTGCTGACACCGCTCGGCCTGGTGGTGTTCAGCGTCCCGACGACGGTCTTCGGTGGCGACAACCCGAACATCACGGCGCAGGCGGTGCTGTTCTCGATCGAGATCGCGGTGATCGCCGTCGTCGGGCTGGTCACGCTGTCGCGCCAATGGTGGGACATTCGTTCGGGGAACACCGAAGCGGCGGAACCGAATTCGTTCGTCCGCACGTTCGGTGCGCTGTATCTCGCGGTGCTGGCATTCCTGTGGGCCGCCGCGCTGCCCGACTACGTCGGCGCCGTCGACGGTGTCACCGCGGACGGTACGCCGGCCGGCAGCCTTCTCTACGCAACGGTGAGTTTCCTCGGCGCCGCCACGTGCGTCGCCGCCGTTGTGACGGCGAGACGCACGGCGCCGGCTACGAGACCCTGACCAACGTCTTGCCGATGTTGGCGCCGGTGAACAAACCATTGAGGGCGTCCACGCAGGATTCGATGCCCTCGAAGATGTGTTCGCGGTGCGTCAGGAGGCCCTGCTCCTCCCAGCCGCGCAGCGCGGCGAAGGCCTCGTCGAAGCGCCCCCATTCGTCGAGGGCGTTGAACCCTTGCATCCGTGCGGTTTTCGCGAGCAGGTTGACGTAGTTCGACGGTCCGGGGTGCTCGCCGGTCAGGTAGCTCGAGATCACACCGCACAGCACCACGCGGGCTTTGTGTGCCAGCCGGCCGAGCACCGCATCGAGAATCGGACCGCCGACGTTGTCGAAGTAGACGTTGACCCCTTGGGGGCAATGCTTTTTCAGCGCGGCGGGCACATCGTCATTGCGGTAGTCGATGCATGCGTCGAACCCGAAATCCTCGACCACGGCCCGGCATTTGTGCGGGCCGCCGGCGATGCCCACCACCCTCGCACCGGCGATTTTGGCGATCTGCCCGGCCACTGAACCGGTGGCGCCCGCGGCGGCCGACACAACGACTGTCTCACCCGGTTGAGGTTGGCCGATGCCCGCCATGCCGAAGTATGCGGTAGCGCCCGTCGGACCGTAGATCGACATGACGGCCAGCTGGTCGACCTCGGCACCGGGGCCGGGAACCGGGGTCGTGAACAGATCGTCACGGACGATGGTGTACTCCTGGAACCCGGTCAGCGTGGTCACGATGTCGCCGACAGCGTAAGCATCGCAACGGGATTCGACGATCTCTCCGATCCCGGCGGCTCGGATGACCTCGCCGAGCTGGACCGGCGGCAGGTAGCTGGGCTGGTCGTCGAGCCAGGTCCGCACCGCGGCGTCCATCCCGACGTATGTGGTGCGCACCAGCGCCTCCCCGTCGGCCGGTTCGGGTGCGGACGCCTCCACCAGCTCGGTGTCGTCGGGCGCGACCAGCCCGTCGGGGCGGCGGCGTAACACGATCTGGCGGTTCGTCAGCGTCGACACGAGCAGAACCTACCGAAGCTGCGGCCCCACCGGAACGCAATCCGTCACAGACGCCACAACGCTTCCTGCGTCGTCGACGCGACCAGTGTGCCCGCCGCGTCGTACACCGATCCCTGCACCAGGCCCCGGGAGTCGCCGACATTGAGCTGACGCACGTCGTAGCGATGCCACTCCCGCGGGGCGAACGGGCGATGGAACCACACCGAGTGATCCAGGCTGGCCGCGTAGGCGGTGCCCTCCTCGAGCGGCGTTCCGCTCGGCCGTGCCACCGGTACCGGCCCGAAGTCGGACATGAAGGTCAGCGCGCACGCGCGGATGAGGGGGTCGTCCTCGATCTCGTCGCGGGTGCGGATCCAGAACGGCGGCACCGCGAACACCGAGTCGTCCTCGGGCCGGGTCCGGATCTCGAACCGTGAGGCATAGCCGAACTCGACCCACTTCTCTTTGGCCTCGGCGAATTCCAGTGACGGCGGCGCGCTCGGGTATTCGTCGGCGCCGGGCTCGGCGGTGTGGAACGACGCGATCATCTCCAGGATCACCGCCCCCTGCTGGAGCGCAGTGACGCGGCGGGTGTCGAACGACCGTCCGTCCCGGGTGCGTTTGACGTGCAATTCGACGTCGACGCCGTACTGTCCGCCTCGAACGAAGTACAGGTGTAGCGACTGCGGCAGCTTCCCCGCATCGACGGTGGCGCCCGCTGCGGCCAGCGACTGCGCGGCGATCAGGCCGCCGAACAACCTCGGGACCGGGCCCACCGAAGGCGGCGACGTCACGAACACGTCGTCGTGGCGCTCGAACTGCATCAGCTGCGCGATCCAGCTCTGGTGGACATCGCTCACAAGGAGCCGACCCTAGCGGGCCGCGAAATACTTCTCCCCGTCGGTGGCCGCGCGGCCGAAACCCGCCTTCAGCAACGGGGCGAGGACCTTGAACGGCAGCGTCAGCGCGCCGACCGGTTCGATGGCCACCAACCAGGTGAATCGTGTTCCGGTGCCCTCGGGTGCGATCCGGTAGTCCTCGGCGAAGCGCCGGAACAGCGGGACGTTGGCCTCGGTGGCGAAGAAGGCGTACCCGGACCCTTCCGTCCACTCGAAGAACTGCTCACGCACCAGGGCCGGTCCGGTGCCCACCTCCCGGGTCGTGCCGACCCCGAACGGCCGGGGGGACGTCCACGTGAGGGATCCGACCGTGCCGCCCCACGCGGACAGCGACTCGTCCGATTGCAGTGACTCCCATACCTCGGCGGGGGTCGCGTCGAAGTGCTTCACGTACCGGAACACGTGCGGAGCGGTGGTGAAGAAGCCGGCGTCGGCGGGCTTCAGGGCGAACCAGCGGGCCATACGGCCAAGCTTGGACTAGAACGCCGCCTCCGGCAACGCCATCAGATCGGCAGCATCGACGTCCTCGACGATCCGGCGCACCGCCGACAGCGGCGGCAGCATGTTGGCGGCGAAGAACGCCGCGGTCGCGATCTTGCCCTCGTAGAACGGGACGTCGCCGGCGCTGGGTCCGGCTTCCAGTGCCGCCTGCGCGACCCGGGCCTGATCGAGCAGGCGCCAGCCGATCAGCAGATCTCCGACAGCCAGCAGCAGGCGCACCGACACCAGGCCCACCTTGTAGATCTCCTCGGGATGTTCGGAGGCAGCCATCAGGTAGCCGGTCACCGCGGCCGTCATCGCCTGCACGTCCTCGAGCGCCGCGTGCAGCAGCATCGCCTGCGGTTTGAGGCGCGCATCGCACGACTCGATGGTCCGGGTGATCTGACTCGACACGTGGGCGAGCGCTTCGCCGCGGTCGCGAACGACCTTGCGGAAGAAGAAGTCCAGTGACTGGATCGCCGTCGTGCCCTCGTACAGCGAGTCGATTTTCGAGTCGCGGATGTACTGCTCGATCGGGTAGTCCTGCAGGAACCCCGAACCGCCGAGGGTCTGCAGCGATTCGGTCAGCATCTCGTAGGCGCGCTCGGAACCCACGCCTTTGACGATGGGCAGCAGCAGATCGTCGACACGGTGGGCCATCGACGCGTCGGCGCCCGACGTCTGCGCGGCCACGTCGGCGTTCTGGTGGGCGGCGGCGTACATGTACAGCGCCCGCAGCCCTTCGGCGTACGCCTTCTGTGTCAGCAGGCTGCGCCGCACGTCGGGGTGATGCAGGATCGTCACCCGCGGCGCCGTCTTGTCCGTCATCTGGGTCAGGTCGGAGCCCTGGACGCGTTCTGTGGCATAGGCCAGCGCGTTGAGATACCCCGTGGACAGCGTCCCCGCGGACTTGACACCGATCGTCATGCGGGCGTGCTCGATGACGGTGAACATCTGCGCGATGCCCTTGTGGACGTCACCGACGAGGTACCCGACGGCAGGCCTGCCGTGCGCGCCGAACGTGAGCTCGCAGGTGGGGGAGGACTTCAACCCCATCTTGTGTTCCAGGTTGGTGGTGTAGACGCCGTTGCGGTCGCCGAGCTCGAACGTCTCGGGATCGAACAGGATCTTCGGCACGTAGAACAGGCTCAGACCCTTGGTTCCCGGGCCCGCGCCCTCCGGCCGGGCCAGCACCAGGTGGAAGATGTTCTCGGCGGTGTCGCCGACGTCGCCGCCCGAGATGAAGCGCTTGACGCCCTCGATGTGCCACGTGCCGTCCGGCTGGGCGATCGCCTTGGCGCGCCCGGCCCCGACGTCGGAGCCGGCGTCGGCCTCGGTCAGCACCATCGTCGCCGCCCAGCCGCGCTCCAGGCCCTTGGCAGCCCAGATACGTTGTTGCTCAGTGCCTTCCACCGCCAGAGCGTGCGCCATCGCCGGGCCGAGGGAGTGGAAGAAGGCCAGCGCGGGGTTCGCGCAGAAGAACATCTCGCCCAGTGCCCACATGAGAGGGGCGGGGGCAGGGACGCCGCCGATCTCCTCGGAGATGCCGACGCGCCACCACTCGGCCTCTTTGACCGCCGCCACCGTCTTCTTGATCTCGTCGGACACGGTGATGCTGTGCGTCGCAGGGTCGAACACCGGTGGGTTGCGGTCGGCGTCGGCGAACGATGCGGCGATCGGCCCTTCGGCGAGTCGCGCGACCTCGTCGAGCATCGTGCGCGCGGTGTCGGCGTCGAGATCGCCGTAGCCACCGGCGTCGAGCACCTCGCCGAGGCGCAGCACCTCGAACAGGTTGAACGCGAGATCCCGGACGTTGGCGATGTAGTGACCCTGAGCCATGCGGGCCAGTGTGACGGCCCAGCAAATCCCTACGCAAGCGTAACCAGGGCAAACCTTCGGTTACGCAACCGTAGGGTACGAGGTCACGCGGTTATACTCGGCATCCGCAGTCTTCGTACGCGGCAGATTCCGGGAGCTCCGCCAGGACCTCCACCTTCGTCTCGTCGAAACTCAGCAGACCCGCGATCGGCAGACTCTCTGGCAACGGGTTGTCATAGCTCCACGCCGCGTCCTCGATGATCGTCCCATCGACGACGACGCTCCAGTACGTCGCGTATCCCTTGTAGTTGCAGTAGCTCGTCGTGTCCGAGCGGCGGAGCGCGTCGGTGCGCACCAATGCAGGGCTGACGTAGAGACGTGGCGCCAGTGCGGTCTCGAACAGGATGACGGTGTCGACGGTGTCGACCAGCGTGGTGGCTCCGGTGCTCACGCGCAGCCCACGCGAGGTGGGCCGGCAGTCCACTCGGTGATACGGATTCGGCGGGTAGTGCACGAGTTGCCGGCCTTCTTCGAGCCATGTGTCGACGGCTCCCCAGGGCACCACCGCGAAGTCGGGCGCCTCCGGGACCGGTTTGCTCGGGAGGTCGCCGATGTCCGCGGCAGCGAACGCATAGCTCAGTGGCTCTCCCCGGCGGTGCACCATCAGGCCGTGCTCGGTGTCGATGACGGTACGGCCGTCCAGGATCGCCTGCACCCGACGCGGATGCGGCTCTATGTAGACCACGTCGCCGGTCACGGGCGGTGACATCTGTCCAGCGCGGTCGCGGCTCAACGGCCCGCTCCCAGCCACCAGGCTCATCGAAACGTCCTGCTGGCAACAGTTTTCGTGCGAATCATTAGCCCCTCGACCTTTCCGTTGCCGGCGCAGTTGGTGATTCGGAACAGAGTTTACAAACTATTCGCAGATTGTCATGGGCGACAGCATCGGGCGGCAGCCCCGGGTGCTGAGACTCTGCTAACAACTGGTGCCAGATCGGCCGATAGTCGTCGCAGGTTGGCAAGAATCGCTGGAATGGGTACAGCACATCAGCGCGTCGGTGACAGTGCCGGTGCCGACAGGGGGGTGGTCGGGTGAGACGACTCAATGGCGTCGACGTCATGATGCTGTACAGCGAGACGCCCGAAATCCATATGCACACCCTCAAGATCGGGATCCTCGACGTGTCGAGCCTCGGTCCGTTCGACTTCGACCGGTTCCGCAGGGCCGCCCTACCGCGGCTGCACGCCCTCGCTCCGCTGCGCTATCAATTGGTCGACATCCCGCTGAAGTTCCACCATCCGATGTGGGTGCAGAACGCCGAGATCGACGTCGACTATCACATCCGTCGCGCCCACGTCGCCGCCCCGGGCGGGCGCCGCGAACTCGATGAGTTGATCGGTGAGATAGCCGCCACCCCGCTCGACCGCGACCATCCGCTGTGGGAAATGTACGTCGCAGATGGTTTGGCGGACAACAAGATTGCGGTCATCCACAAAGTTCACCACGTGCTGGCAGACGGCGTCGCGTCGGCCAACCAGCTGGCGATGGTGATCCAGCCTCGCGAACCTGAGATCGGAGGGCAGCTCGTCGGCGTGCCTTCCGACTCGACGGCGCGCAGTCACCTGCTCAAGGGTGCCGGCCGCGACCACCTGCGCCAGCTGCGGCGGCTGCCGAAACTCGTGGGCGAGACCGCAGCGGGCGTTTCGCGGGTGCGACGAAAGTCCAAGGAGCGCGGCGACAACCCCGACCTGGCGCGCAACTTCGCCCCGCCGCCGACATTCATCAACCACGTCGTCTCGCCGGGGCGGCGATTCGCCACGGCGCCGCTGGCGCTGGCGGACGTCAAGGAGACGGCCAAGCATCTCGGTGTCACGCTCAACGACATCGTGCTCGCGACGGCGGCTGGGGCGCTGCGGGAGTTGCAGCTGCGCTACGACAGGCACGCGAACTCACCGTTGATCGCCGGGGTCCCGGTCAGCTTCAACCCGTCGCCCGAACGCCTCGTCGGCAACGAATTCACCTATATGACACCGTCTCTGCCCGTTCACATCGACGACCCGTTGGAGCGCGTCAAGCTCACCGCGACGTCCACCGCCATCGCGAAGGAGAACCACAACCTTCTCGGCCCGACGCTGCTGCCGTCGTGGCTGACGTACTTACCACCCGCCACGACACCGCGGATCTTCCGCACGCAGGCCCGGCGGGTGGAGTCGGCGATGGTGATGAACCTGACGGTGTCCAACGTGCCCGGCCCGAGGGAGCGCGGCTGCTTCGAAGGCGCAGTGATCGACGAGATCTATTCGGTGGGCCCCATCGTGGCGGGCAGCGGAATGAACATCACGGTCTGGAGCTATGTCGATCAGTTGTCGATCTCGGTGCTGACCGACGACCGCACCCTCAAGGATCCCCACGAGGCCACCGACGCTCTGGTCGCGTCGTTCACCGAGATTCGCCGGGCCGCGGGGTTGTCGGAGGAGTTGACACCCGTCGAGATGGCCCTGCCGATGGCACCCGCGCTGTAAGCCCGGAACCTGTTGCCGGAACGCGGTTTCGCGTCGCGGTGCCGGTCGGTGCGGCCCGTCGGCAAGGCCCGCGAGATCTGATCGATACTTTACAGATCATCTCGATAGTGTCACGCTGTGGGGGGCGCGACGCGACGCGCCCGGAGGGTGGCGCGATGACGATGTTTGACGTGGACGACCTCGAAACGATCCGACACAGGGGGACCGGGGTGCGGCCCTCCGGGGAAGTGCTGCGCACCTACGACCTGACCGTGATCGCCGCCGATGTCGACGGTGTCGTGACCGCGGCGGGCGGCTGGCTCTGCGACCGGGTTCGGGCGGGCTGGCGTGTCACAGTCCTGATTCCGGCCGAGTCCGACGTGTCTGCGCTGACGATCCTCGGCGTGCACGCCGAGGTGGTGCCATCCGTTGTCGAGGTGCTCCGCAGAGACGCGGCCGCGGTCGCGATCGACGCGCGCGTCCTGCGCCACGACGACGGCATCCGCCAGGCGGTGCTGCGGCTCGTCGACGCGGGGCGTTGCGAGGTGACCCTCTGGGGCGCCTCGGCGTTGTTCGGCTCCGACGGACGATTCGACGCGGTGCGGCACCGCCTCAGCGCCGCCGCCCGCGCGTTCAAGACCGGCGCTCTCCGGACGACCGGGCAACTGACTGCCGAACTGACATCCGAGTCCGCTTCTGAAGTGTTCGTCAGCACAGGACTCTGGTACGCACCCGACGGCGCCGACCTGGTGCCGATCGTGAGGCGCTGAATGGCATCGCGGCGGTTCAATCCGTCCGGGGGAGCCACAGGCCGTGCACCTGTGCACCACCACCGCATCGTGGTCATCGCCTCGACCGTCGGCGCCCTCGTCGAATCGGCGGGCGGCTTCCTCTGCGACCGGGCCAGGCAAGGCTGGGACGTCGGCGTGCTGCTGCGCCGGCACTGCGACGCCCGGCCGCTGAGCATTCTCGGAGTCTCGGACCACGCCATGCTCGACGACGACGTCGCCTCAGGAATCGAGACGCTCGCGCCGGGGGCGACGCTCCTGATCTGCGCAGACCTGTTCGTCGGCGACGGCGGTGTGCAGCGGGAACTGGTCCGGCGCGCGGCGCAAGGGCGCGACACCGTGACGGTGTGCGGCCGGCCCACGGACACGGACGTCACGCAGGGCCTCGAGCTCATGCCTCACACGCCGAGTGCGGCCGCGACAGCGTTCAAGACGTCAGCACTGCGGGCGGCACACATCGAGGCCGCCGGCGAACCGGTCGAAGAGTTGTATCGATTGCGCGGAGCGGCGTTTCGCAGGCTACGCGCGGTATGACCGCTGCGTCAGCGGGTGTCGCGATTGCGCGTCGTGTACACGCTGCGTGCGACGAAACCCAGCAGAACGACGGCGAATCCGATCAGGAACAGGTCCTCGACCTTGCCCGCGTGATTGCCGTGCATCATCACCAGCAGGAAGAGCGCGGCGACTGTGCCGCCGATCTGGTAGCCCCGAACGCTGCCCGTCGACCAGCCCCATTCCGCCGACGGCACGTCCTCGACGTCGACGCCGGTGTGTCGTTCCACCTCGGTGCTTGCCACGGCTGGCTCCTCAGGGTCTTCGATGGTCGCGCTCGTGGGGGCTTGTGCCCGCACTCCCGAACAGATTCTGACACAGCTCTACTACGCGTCGCCGTAGAGCCGGGACATCTGCGGCGTAGGCTCACCCGTCATGACAGCTGAGGGTGTCTTCGAGGGCAAGGTCGTGCTGGTCACGGGGGCCGCCCGCGGACAGGGACGAGCCCACGCCGTGCGGTTCGCTGAAGAGGGCGCCGACGTCATCGCCTACGACCTGTGCGACCAACTCGACTCCGTCGCCTACCCGATGGCCACACCCGAGGACCTCGACGAAACGGCGCGGCTCGTCGAGAAGACCGGCCGCCGCATCATCGCCGAACGCGGCGACGTCCGCGACCGCGACCGGCTCGCCGAGGTGGTCGCCCGCGGGGTGGCCGAGTTCGGGCGTCTCGACTTCGTCCTCGCCAACGCGGGCATCCTGCCCGCCGCGGGGGAGAAGGGCCGCGACATCGCCGCCTTCACCGACGCCGTCGGCGTGATGCTCAACGGCGTCTACTTCACCATCGACGCCGCACTGCCCGCTCTGCTGCGCAATCCTGACGGCGGTGCCGTCGTCATCACCAGCTCGGCAGCCGGGTTCACTTCCGTGAGTACAGAATTCGGCACCATGAACCACGGTGCGGCCGGCTACACCGCCGCCAAGCACGGCGTCGTCGGCCTGATGCGGCATTTCGCACGGTCGCTGGCGGAGAAGAACATCCGGGTCAACTCCGTGCACCCGGGCGGTGTCGCGACCCCGATGGTGCTCAACCAGGAGATGGCAGACTGGGTCGGCGAATTCCCGTCGTTCAGCGCCGCCCAACAGCCGCTGATGCGGCTGCCCATGATGGAACCCCGCGACATCAGCGAGACCATGGTCTACCTGTGCAGCCCCGCGGCCCGCTACGTCACCGGGGTCGCGCTGCCCGTCGACGCGGGCCAGACGCTCAAATAGCTTCGTACCTCCGCAGGGCCTCGGCGCGCTCCTGCCCGTGGTCGACCATCGGCTCCGGATAACCCTCGGGACGGTCGCGGTCGACCTTGTGCACGTCGTTGACGTCACGTAGTTCTGGCACCCACCGCTTTATATACACCCCGTCGGGGTCGAACTTCTTGCCCTGCGTCGTCGGGTTGAACACTCGGAAGTACGGCGCGGCGTCCGTCCCGCACCCCGCCGCCCACTGCCAGCCGTGCTGATTGTTGGCCATGTCGCCGTCGACGAGCTGATCGAGGAACCAGCGGGCTCCCCACTGCCACGGCAGGTGCAGGTCCTTCACGAGGAAGGACGCGACGATCATCCGCACCCGGTTGTGCATGAAGCCCGTCTCGGCGAGCTGACGCATGCCCGCGTCGACGATCGGGAAGCCGGTCCTGCCCGCCTTCCACGCCTCGAACGACTTCTCGGCGTCGCTGCCGTCGTCGACCTCGATCTTGTCGAACAACTTGTTCCAGTTCCACCACGTGCTGTCCGGCCACTCCTGGACCACGGAGGCGTAGAAGTCGCGGAACGCCAGCTCGCGCAGATAGGCCTGAGCGCCCTGGCCCTTGCCCAGGTCGGCGGCCAGTGTGCGCGGGTGGATCGTGCCGAACTTCAGGTGCGCCGACATCCGGCTGGTGGCGTCGAGATCGGGCCGGTTGCGGTCGTCGTCGTAACCGGACAGCCCGTCCTTGACGAATTCCTTCCACTGCCGCAGCGCGCCCCTCTCACCCGCAGGGCGGTCCAACTCGACGCCCTCGTCGGGAATGTCGGCGATCCCGGACTTGCCTGGCACGTCACCGGGGTCGATCCAGCGCGCCGATTTCTTCCCCGAATCCGCGGGCTTACGCCAGCCGTGATCACGCCATGCGTTGTAGTACGGCGTGAACACCTTGTAGGGGGTGCCGTCACCCTTCGTGACGCGGCCGGGCGACACCAGGTAGGGCGAGCCCGTCGCCACCAACTCGACGTCGTCGGGGAGCGCGTCGCGCACCGCGTCGTCGCGCCTCATCCCGAAGGGGGTGAAGTCGCCCGACACATGCACCGACGTCGCACCCACCGATTTGGCCAGCGCGGGTATGCGGGTCGCGGGGTCACCACGAGTCACCAGCAGCCGTCCGTCGAGCGCGTCGCGCAGCTCGCGCAGCGAGTCGTGGAGGTATTGAAGCCGGCGCGCCCCCGCCGACGATTTCAGGCGCGGGTCGAGCACGTAGCAGGCGAGCACCTCGGAGTCGGCCTCCGCGGCGGCGAGCAGAGCGGGGTGATCGGCGAGTCGCAGATCTCGTCGGAACCACAACACGGCGGGCATGAGATTGATGCTGCCCGCAATCTCCGATAGAGAAACAACCAGCTTGCGATTCTGACGAAAGGGTCATCCGGTGCAGTTCTGGTCGGGCGCGACATTCCTGGACACGACGGACGTGCTGCCGCTGGCGCGGATGCTCGACGAAGCCGGATTCGACGGCATGGTCACCTCCGACCACATGATGTATCCGCGGCAGCTGCAGTCCACCTACCCGGACTCCGACAGTGGACAGCCACCCTGGGCGCCGGAGACGTCGTGGCCGGACGCCTGGGTGCTCACCGGGGCCATGGCCGCGGTGACCACGCGGTTGCGGTTCTCCAACGCCGTCTACATCGCCCCCGCGAGACCGCTGCTGGAGGTGGCCAAACAGGTGGCGACGGCCTCGGTGCTGTCCGGAGGCCGGGTCACACTCGCTGCGGGCGTGGGCTGGATGCGCGAGGAGTACGCCCTGATGGGTCAGGACTTCGGTACCCGAGGCAAGCGGCTCGACGAGATGATCCCCGCGCTGCGGGCGCTGTGGCAGGGCGGCTGGGTGTCTTGGACCGGAGAGCACTATCAGGTACCGGAGATGATGATCGAACCCCACCCGCCCGCGCCGGTGCCCATCTTCTGCGGCGGTGAATCCGACGCAGCGCTGCGCCGCGCGGCACTGCTGTGCGACGGCTGGGTCGGCTACGCCTACCGGTGGGACGAAGCCGTCGGTTTCGCGCGCAGGCTGACCGAACTGCGCCGCGAATACGGGCGTCTCGATGAACCGTTCGACATCCTGCTGGCGCTGATGGAGCCGCCGTCGGTCGACCTGTACCGGCGCGCCGAAGACGAGGGCATCACATCGGTGATGGTCGCCCCGTGGATGGGTGCGGGCGGGGACACCGGCACCGAGCGCTTCCGGAAGCCGATCGAACAATTCGCCGAGAACATCATCGCGGCGTTCCGCGGCTGAGCAACGCGGCGGCAGTCCTGCCAGAATGCCTGGATGACGTCAGGGCCTATTGGGGACTATCCGCGGGACATGGTGGGCTACGGCCCCCACCCGCCCGACCCGCGGTGGCCGGGCGGCGCGAAGATCGCCCTGCAGTTCGTCCTCAACTACGAAGAGGGCGCAGAGAACAACGTCCTGCACGGCGATCCCGCATCAGAGACCTTCCTGTCGGAAATCACTGCGGCGCAAGCCTTTCCGAATCGGCACATGAGCATGGAGTCCCTCTACGAATACGGCTCCCGGGTCGGTTTGTGGCGGGTGCTGCGGGCGTTCGACCGGCGCGACATCCCGCTGACGATCTTCGGGGTGGCGATGGCGCTCGCGCGCAACCCGGAGGCGGTGGCGGCGTTCCGGGAGCGCGGCGACGAGATCGCGTGCCACGGATTGCGGTGGATCAGTTATCAACTCGTCGAGCCCGAGGTGGAGCGCGCGCACCTCGCGGAGGCTGTGGCGCTGATGACCGAACTCACCGGAGCGCCCCCGCTGGGGTGGTACACCGGCCGGGACTCGCCGCAGACCCGGCGGCTCGTTGTCGAGCACGGCGGCTTCCTCTACGACTCCGACTCCTACGCCGACGACCTGCCGTACTGGACGCGGGTTGCCGACACCGACCACCTCGTCGTGCCCTACACCCTCGACACCAACGACATGCGCTTCGCCATCGCCGGCGGATTCCCCAGCGGCGACGAGTTTTTCACGCATCTGCGCGATGCCTTCGACGTGCTCTACGCCGAGGGGGCGGCCGGGGCGCCGAAGATGCTGTCGATCGGGCTGCACTGCCGGATCGCGGGCCGCCCCGCCCGCACCGCGGCGCTGGAACGTTTCCTCGACCACGTGCAGTCCCATGACGACGTGTGGATCGCGCGCCGCGTCGACATTGCCCGGCACTGGATCGAGACCTTCCCGGTCTGACAGACTTGGCTGTGCGCGAGAGCATCCGAATATCCGCCCTGGCGGTCTGTCTTGCCGCGTGCTCCAGCCCGGCGGCCGAGTCGATCGGGATCGCCGACGGCTTCGCCGGACCCGACGGTCTCATCGCGTCGGAACATCACACCGCCACCGTCGGATCGCCGTGGGTGATGACCAGTGGATCGCTCTTCCGGTCCGACGGGGACGGTTGGACAGGCGTTCCTGACGCCGGCGGAGAGCCTGAGGACACCGGCTCCGCGGTATTCCGGATGGTGTCGGCAGACCGGTCGTTCGGCGATGTCGAGGTGGCGTTGCGCCTCAACGTCGAAGAGCTCGTCACGACGTCCCGCACCCCTGCCCGCGATTACGACGGGGCGCACATCTGGGTGCGCTACCGGTCGCCCGAAGAGCTCTACGCGGTCAGTGTCGACCGTCGCGACGCCACGATGGTCATCAAGAAGAAATGCGCCGGCGGCAACGTCAATGGCGGTACCTACCACACACTTTCGCCGTACGTGCGGGACGCCGCGATCCCGCTGGGACGGTGGCAGCAGGTCACGGTGACCGTCCGGGACCACCGGGACGGAACGGTGTCCATCGACGCGAACCGTGACGGGATAACGGTGTCGGCCGTCGACACCGGCACCGGCTGCCCACCGCTGACGGGCGGTGGCGGGGTGGGCATCCGCGGTGACAACGCCGAACTGCGCTTCACCGACATCTCCGTCGACGAGGTTCGCTAGCGGGCATTCAGCCCGCGGGGATGCCTACTCCCGCATCGACATTCGGGTAGTCCACCCCTTCGGTGACACTCAGCGCCGTGAACGTCGGCCACGGAAACGCCTCGCTGTCCCGGGTCGCGATCAGCCCGAATCCGCCGTAGTCGCTGGGCTCGCCGTTGGCTGCCGCCCACAGACGGACTGAGCCGTCGATGACGAATTCGGTCCCCGCGGGAGACACGGTGAAGTCGACGGTGTGACGGTCAGACGGTGTGAGGTCGCGGCCGTCGATGACCACGTCCGCCGAGCGCCTGCCAACCGAGACGCGCACTTTGTCTGCTGAGACACGCACTTTCGCCTCCGCGCCCGAACCGACCCTGGTCATCACGTAAGCGGCTGGTCTTCCGTCGGTCAATCCTGTGACCGTGACCGACCCGCGGTAGGACGCCCAGTCTGCCGTGGCGTCGAGCCCGTAAGCCACCTCCTGGTAGAGCCCGGGCCCGGACAGCGACAGCACGCCCCCGTTCGCGTGGGGGACCACCGGAGCCTCGGTCAGCGGGATCCAGAGATCCGGCCTCCGTGCCGGCGGCGCCTGCGTCGGCGTGACGGCAGTTCGAGCCTCCACCTGGGTGAGAAGCTCCGCCACAGTGGTGTCCAGGGTGATTTCGATGCGGCCTGCCATGCCTGCTTCGGCGGCCCGCGATCCGGGCGGAAGTGGTAGCGGCGGCGCATTGTTGAAGGAGCCCGTGAAGAACTCGTTGATCACTGTCTCCGCAACGGCGTTGGCTTCGGGATCTCCACCTTCGAGCGTGCGGTAGCCCTCGGAGAACGGGAACGCGAACAGTCTCGGGCGAGGCAGACCGTGGGCGACGATGTCGTCGATCGACCCTTGGAGGTCGGTGCGGATCTTCTCCTCGAACTCGGTGAGCGTTTCGAGGCGGTTGCGCTCGAACAGCCACCGCCGGTTCACGATCTCCGAACCCTTCGTGCCTTCGGCGTTGATCGGCAGCTTCGCGTGCATCTTGCGGGTGTGCGACTCGAAATCCCACCGGCCGGAGTCCGCCATTTCGGCGATCTCCTCCCAGGACAGGTAATAGGGACGCTTCTCGCCGACGTTGGCGGTGATGAGGAAGGACACGCCGTGCATCCCGAGGCGCTCCAGGATCTTGTCGGCGTGCGTCCACAACCCGTGAGTGCCGTCGTCGAAGGTGATCATGACGGAGCGTTCCGGGATCTCACCGCCGCCCAGGTAGTCGACGTACTGGTCGGTGGTGATCGACGAGTACCCTGCGGCTTTCAGCGTGGACAGCTGGGCGTCGAACGCCTCCGGCGTGACGACGTAGTGGTAGTTGGGATTCTTGGTGGGGTCGGGATATTCCTCCGTCGCCGACACCGGCCTGACGTCGTGGTAGGCCAGAATCACCGGCGGAGTTCTCCCGGGCAGGCGGGCGTTGACCGCGGATGCGTGCTCCTGCTGTTCTGCCGTCAGCGTGGTCGGTGCGGTCGAGAACTGCTCGGTGACTTGAAGTTTGGCGATGTGGCGGTGCGCCGCATAGGCAAACGGAGCGAATGCCAGGCCCAACGCCAACAGTGAGAACACAGAGCGGATGACGCCATGCCCGAAGCGGGCGCGCCAGTGGGTTCGGGTATCGGACACGCGAGTCAGCCGAACCTTCCGTCGGTGAGCACGGCGAGATACAGCAGCACGCCTGCGAGAGCGAAA
Source organism: Mycobacterium sp. 236(2023) (assembly GCF_029623955.1). GTDB lineage: Bacteria > Actinomycetota > Actinomycetes > Mycobacteriales > Mycobacteriaceae > Mycobacterium. The sequence goes on from NZ_JARSBP010000002.1 coordinate 1,560,605, forward strand.
ACCAGTGTGAACAAAGCGCTGACGATGGGTGATTTCATTGCGCACCCCGCGCCCAGGTGCCCTTGCGGATGGTGAGCAGTGAGTACGGCAACAGCCAGGACAACACCACCGAGCTGAGCAGGCTCATGACCGGGCGATAACGCCAGCGCGAGTTCCCGGGATTGGTCAGCTTGAAGACGACAGCCCAGGCGAAACCCTTGGTGAGGACGCCGCAGAGATACAGCAGGGTGAGGAAGTAGAGCCCGTTCGCCGGGGCCCACACCAGGTGCCGGACCGCCATCAACGGTGCTACCGCGACGAAGAGCACGTGGCCGTAGAACAGCGCCGCGGGTCCGGGGCCGCGGCGCCACATGAACGAACCGGTGAAGCAGAGGTTGCGGATGAAACTCTTCTTCCACCGCACCTGCTGTTTCATGAACGGGCGCACCCGGGCCGGAACCGTGGTCCACACATGTGCCGAGCGGACGTAGCCGACCCGCCAGTGTCGCTCCGGATAGTCGCGCTCGGAGACCAGAGGCGAATCGGCGTAGCGCCGTTTGAGCTCCTTGCCTTTCCATACCTGGCCGAGCACGTACCCAGTCAGCTGGCGGTCGGTGGCAAAGCGGAACTCGCGACCGAGGAACATGTCGTTGGCCCAGGCCGGGAAGTAGTTGAGCACCGCGTCACGCCGGAACACCGCCAACGGGCCGGACACGCACGTGACGCTCCCGAATGTCGACTCGGCGGCCTTGGCGACGCGAAACTGGCCGTCGTACCACGCATCCTGGGCGCGCGTCAGGACGGTGTCGTCGGCGTTCAGGGCGCGAGCGTGCCCGCTGACCGCCCCGAGGTCGGGGTTCTTGACCAAGGCCCAGACGCAGCGTGACAGAGCATCCGGCGCCAGTACGCAGTCCGAATCGGTGAAGGCGAGCACATCTCCGGTGGAGATCATGACTCCGTCGGTCAGGGCGTGCTTCTTGCCACGGTTGACCTCGTTGTACAGGACGGTGATGTCGAGTTCTGCGGCCAGGCGCCGCAGGATGTCCGGCGTGCCGTCGGTGGACGCGTCATCGATGACGATGACCTCCAGGTTCGGGTAAGTCGATCCGACCATGGTGCGGACACACTGTTCGATACCGTCGGCCTCGTCGCGCACCGCCACCAGAAGGGTCACCTTCGGGACTGCGGGCAGGGAAGGAAAGTCCCAAGCCGGCGATTGTGTCTTGCGTGCGAGAGGATTTCGTGGCATTCGCGGCGGTCGGGGATGCACGCTGGGATCTTCGTAGCGGGCAAAACCCAGGTACATCATCGTGATCGTCGCGGTGAGCACGAGAAGCCCGTAGCCGACGAGTAGAGGTGCATGCGGCACGAGCGGCGCCTGCACTGCCAGCAGCAGGATCAGCGGCAGCAGCGCGGCGATGACGGCGAGGCGACGCAGCCCGACCCGCACGTAGGCAGGCAGCGAGTCGAGCCATCGGGCGACCCGGATCCGGCGTGCGGCGATGAACCGGTGGTGTCGGCCTTCACTGCGCGTGCCGTTGACCGAGTCGTCGCGCCGGGTGATGCGAGGGATCGCCGGCACCGTCCTGCGCGGCGCGTAATCAACCATGTGTGAGGTGCCTCAGAGCGTGACGTGGGGGGCGAGATCGCCCATCCGGTATGTGGTGTCGAGGACGAGGGGCTGATCCGCCAGCCACCCGTACTCCTCGCCGGGCTGAATTGTGTGCACCAGCACCAGATCCCACGTCTCCTCCGCCGGCCGCGGGTGCGAGGTCAGCAAGCCGGTCGACGGTGTCTGCAGGAGCTCGACGTGGGGGTCGGCGAACGCCACGTGTGCTCCTTCGGCGGCGAGCATGTCGATGATGGCCAGCGCGGGCGATTCGCGGACGTCGGCGACGGCGGGTTTGTACGTGACCCCGAGAACGAGGATGCGTGCGTCCCGCATCCGGCGACCGGCATCGGCCAGGACGTCGCGCGACCTGGTCACGACGTCGCGCGGACGTTCGGCGATGGCGGTCATCGCGCTCGCGACGACCGGCGAGCTGGTGCGCCGTGCGCGTAACTGCCAGAGGAGATAGTGGGGATCGCAGGGGATGCAGTGCCCGCCCACGCCGGCGCCGGGATAGAAGGGCATGAAGCCGTAGGGCTTGGTGGCGGCCGCCGAGATCACCTCCATGACGTCGATGTTGACCTCACGGGCGGCGTCGGCGAACTCGTTGGCCAGCGCGATGTTGACTGCGCGGAAAGTGTTTTCGACGAGCTTGGTCATCTCGGCAGCCTCCGGCGATGACACCATGTGCAGCGATCCCGCGGTGTGTGCCAGGAAGGACGCGGCGCGCCGGGCGCATTCCGCGGTGACCCCGCCGATGACCCGTGGTGTGCGATCCGGCGCGTGATCGACGACTCCGGGATCGATCCGCTCCGGGCTGAAGGCGACGAAGATGTCCGTGCCGACCTGGAAGCCGCGTGCCTGCAGCGGGCGAACCAGAAGATCGGCGGTGCAGCCGGGGTACGTGGTCGAGGTCAACACGATGGTTTGGCCGGGCCGGGCGTTCTGAACCACTGTCGCGCACGCGGACGACAGCGCTTCGAGGTCTGGTGTCAGGTGGGCGTCGACCGGCGTCGGCACGCAGATCAGCACCGCGTCCGCCGCGGCGATTCCGGATGCTTCGGTTGTCAGGCTCAACTGATGGGCAGAGAACGCGGAGGCCAGGCGGGTGTGATCGCGCGCAAGCAGGTCGACCTGATCGGCCTTGATGGCCAGCAGACGCGCTTCGCTGACGTCGAAACCGATCACGTCGGCTCCGCTTGTGGTGAAGGACAGCGCGGTCGGCAGGCCTACATAGCCCAGACCGACGATGGCGACGAGTGGATGGTCGCGGTGTGCACTCGACGAGAACTCGTCGCTTGTTTCTCCCGTGGTGACTTCGAGCTGCACGGTCATGTGGTCTTCTTCCCCGGGAGCGCCGACTGTTGACTGCCCTAAATAGTTTGCCAAAAATGAGCTGGCTTGCACACATTAATTGACGCCATCGGTGGTTGGCAACATCAAGCAATGAGAAATATCCACAGAGAAGCTGCTTCGATCAGTTAAAAACCCGCAGGACATCGTCTACAGCACATTTTGACGTCTTCGACACCGTCATCCGGTTGGTGTGACAGTGATACGAGACAACCATTGCTACATTTGCGCCCGCGGGTGTAAGTCGAAGGAGAAACGCCAACGGCGCCTCCGACGCGTCGAACGTCGAAGGCGCCGCGCGCCCACAGTGGGTACCGGCGGCTTTCCGCCGCCGAAAATCCGTTACATCGCCGGCGGCATCAGAACGGTGTCGATCAGATAGACGGTCGCGTTGGCGGTCTGCACGCCGCCGCACACCACCGAGGCGTCGTTGACCATCAGCTGGTCCGGGGCGCCCGTGACGTTCACCGGTGCGCCCTGCACCGTCGCGTGCTCGCCTACTACGGCGTCGGGCGCGGCCTGACCCGGAACCACGTGGTAGGTAAGGACATTGGTCAGCAGGTCGGCGTCCGTCTTGAGCTTCTCCACCGTCGCGGGATCAAGCTTGGCGAAGGCGTCATCGGTGGGGGCGAAGACCGTGAACTCGGCACCGTTGAGGGTGTCGACCAAGTTCACCTGCGGGTTGAGCTGGCCGGAGATCGCCTGGGTCAGCATGGTCAGCATCGGATTGTTGGCCGCCGCGGTCGCGACCGGGGCCGCCGCCATGCCCTGGATCGAGCCGGCACCGTCGGGCACCTGCTGTGTGTAGGCCATACAGCCCGGCCCCATGGGCTCTGCCGACGCCGTACCCGCCAGCCCGAGCGACAAGCCTGCGGCCGCCGATACGGCGACGCCGACCCGGATGAGTGCGCTTCTGGAAGTCATTCTGTCGATTCCTCTCAAGAGTTTGAATAGTTCTGTGCGGCAGGCGGTTACGCGGCAGGCGGCATCAGGACGGTGTCGATCATGTAGACGGTGGCGTTCGCGGTCTTCACGCCGCCGCACACCAGCCCGGCATCGTTGACCTTCAGGTCGTTACCCGCTCCGGTCACATTGAGCGTCGCGCCCTGAACTGTGGCGTGCTCTCCGGCCACGGCGTCAGGAGCTGCCTGGCCCGGCACCACGTGGTAGGTCAAAATGTTCGTCAACAGGTCCGAATCGGTCTTCAACGTTTCCAGGGTTGCCGGATCGATCTTGGCGAACGCGTCGTTCGTCGGCGCGAACACGGTGAACTCGTCGCCGTTGAGAGTGTCGACGAGGTTGACGTTCGGGTTCAGCTGACCCGACAGCGCCTGCGTCAACGTCGAGAGCATCGGATTGTTCGACGCCGCGGTCACAACCGGCGCTTCAGCCATACCGGCCACCGATCCCGGCCCCTCCGGCACCTGCTCGGCATACGCGGCGCAGCCCGTCCCGATGAGGTTGGCGGCCGGATCCGCGTTCGGGGCCGCCGACGAGGTCGTCATCTCGCTGGTTGCCGACTCCACGGCCGATTCGGCCGAGCTCGTCACAGAGGACGCGGTGCTTGCCGCCTCCTCGCTGGAGCACGCTGCCGCGCCGAAGACGGCGATCGCAGCCAGGGTCGCGGCCGCGGCCGTCTTGCGGTGAATGGTCGTCATTTCTGTCATCCCTTCGCGCCCGGGCGCCGTCGCCCGCGCTTTGTTGGCACACAGGTCATTCCCAGCCGTGCGCCGTTTGGATGGGTCTGGAGGTTTGTCGTAATACATGCGTCACATCTGCCGCGCGGCACAATGAGGCCATGGGCGAGCACAGCGACGGAAGAAGGCTTCGTGACTGACAGGCTGCGCGTCCTGATCCTCGGAAGCACCGGCTCCATCGGGACCCAGGCGCTTGATGTCATCGAGGCCAACCCGGACCGCTTCGAGGTGGTCGGGCTCGCCGCCGGTGGCGGCAACCGGGAGTTACTGGCCCGGCAGCGCGCCGAAACGGGGGTCACCAACGTCGCGGTCGCCGACGAGGCCGCGGCCGCCGCCATCGGCGACGTGCCCTACTCCGGCCCGGACGGCGTCACCCGGCTCGTCGAGGACACCGAGTGCGACGTCGTGCTCAACGCGCTCGTCGGCGCGCTCGGCCTCAAGCCCACACTCGCCGCGCTGGCGTCCGGGGCGCGGCTGGCCCTGGCGAACAAGGAATCGTTGGTGGCCGGCGGGCCACTGGTACAGAAAGCCGCTTCCCCGGGGCAGATCGTTCCCGTCGACTCGGAACACTCCGCGCTCGCGCAGTGCCTGCGCGGCGGCACCGCCGACGAGGTCGCCAAACTGGTACTGACCGCCTCGGGCGGTCCGTTCCGCGGGTGGACCGCCGACCGGCTCGAAGACGTCACCCCCGAGCAGGCGGGCGCCCATCCCACCTGGTCGATGGGCCCGATGAACACGTTGAACTCGGCATCCCTGGTCAACAAGGGTCTCGAGCTCATCGAGACCCACCTGTTGTTCGGCATCGCCTACGACCGCATCGACGTCGTCGTGCATCCGCAGTCGATCGTGCACTCGATGGTGACCTTCACCGACGGATCGACGCTGGCCCAGGCCAGCCCGCCCGACATGAAGCTGCCGATCGCGCTGGCGCTCGGCTGGCCGGCGCGAGTGGCCGGAGCCGCCTTCGCCTGCGACTTCACCACGGCGTCACGCTGGGATTTCGAACCCCTCGACGACGACGTGTTCCCGGCCGTCGCGCTGGCACGCCAGGCGGGACGGGCCGGCGGGTGCATGACGGCGATCTACAACGCCGCCAACGAGGAGGCCGCCGCCGCTTTCCTCGACGGCCGCATCCGATTCCCCTCGATCGTGCGAACCATCGCCGGTGTACTGCGCGCTGCCGACCAGTGGGCCGCCGAACCAGCTACCGTGGATGACGTCCTCGACGCGCAGGACTGGGCGCGTGACCGGGCCCGAAGCGCCGTCGAGGCGGAACCCGCTGGTAGCAGGAGTTAGGACTGGCCGCCCGATGATGTACGTGCTTGGCGTGACGCTGTTCGCGCTCGCCATTCTGGTGTCGGTGGCGCTGCATGAGTGCGGCCACATGTGGGTGGCACGCGCCACAGGGATGAAGGTGAGGCGCTACTTCGTCGGCTTCGGGCCGACGCTGTGGTCCACCTGGCGGCCCAACAAGCTGGGGCAGACCGAGTACGGCGTGAAGGCGATTCCGCTCGGCGGCTTCTGCGACATCGCCGGCATGACGGCGGTCGAGGAACTCGACCCCGAGGACCGGCCCCACGCGATGTACAAGCAGAAGACCTGGAAGCGCGTCGCGGTGCTGTTCGCCGGCCCGGCGATGAACTTCATCATCGGTCTCGTGTTGGTCTACGCGATCGCGATCATCTGGGGCCTGCCCAACCTGAAGGCGCCGACCACCGCCGTGGTGGGGGAGACGTCGTGCATCAAATCCGAAGTGACACAAGGTGAACTGGGCGACTGCATCGCCAACAGCCCGGCGGCCGCCGCGGGCGTCCAGGCCAACGACGTCATCACCAAGGTCAATGACACCGAGGTCCCGACGTTCGACGCACTCGTCGAGGCGGTGCGGGCGCAGAGCGGTCCGACGACACTGACCGTGCAGCGCGACGAGAACGGCCAGATCCGCGAGTTCACCACCACCGTCGACGTCACCCCGAGCCAGCGTTTCGTGGCCGGTGATGACGGTGGTCCCGCCGTCCCCGTCGACGTCGGCAGCATCGGTGTCACCGCCGCGCAATTCGGGCCCACCCAGTACAACGCGCTCACCGCGGTCCCCGGCACATTCGTGTTCACCGGTGACCTCGCCGTCGAACTCGGCAAGGCCATCGTCAAGATCCCGACCAAGATCGGGGCGCTCGTGCACTCGATCACGGGCGGCGAACGCGACCCCGAGACACCCATCAGCGTCGTGGGGGCGTCCCGCATCGGCGGTGAAACCGTCGAACACGGCATCTGGGTCGCCTTCTGGTTCTTCCTCGCCCAGCTGAACTTCGTCCTCGGCGCGGTCAACCTGATCCCGCTGCTCCCGCTCGACGGCGGGCACATCTCGATCGCGCTGTATGAGAAGGTCCGCAATAAGATTCGAGAAGCGCGCGGCAAAGTCGCCGGCGCGCCCGTCAACTACCTCAAGCTGATGCCCCTCACGTACGTCGTGATCATCGTGATGGTGGGCTTCACGCTGCTGACCGTGACAGCCGACGTGATCAACCCGATCACGCTGTTCAACTGAAAACGCGGTTCCGATGATCACTAGGTTCCAGTAGGAGACTTTCGTCATGACCTCGATCGGTTTGGGGATGCCCGCGCCACCGGCGCCCGTCCTGGCGCCCCGCCGTAAGACCCGCCAACTGATGGTCGGCGACGTCGGCGTGGGCAGCGACCACCCGATCGCCGTCCAGTCGATGTGCACCACCAAAACCCACGACATCAACTCGACGCTGCAGCAGATCGCCGAGCTCACCGCCTCGGGCTGCGACATCGTCCGGGTGGCCTGCCCGCGCCAGGAAGACGCCGACGCGCTGCCCGCGATCGCCAAGAAGGCGAACATCCCGGTGATCGCCGACATCCACTTTCAGCCGAAATACATCTTCGCCGCGATCGACGCGGGCTGCGCCGCGGTGCGCGTCAACCCCGGCAACATCAAGGAGTTCGACGGCCGGGTCAAGGAGGTCGCGAAAGCTGCCGGCGATGCCGGCATCCCGATCCGCATCGGCGTGAACGCCGGCTCACTTGATCCCCGGCTGCTGAAGAAGTACGGCAAAGCCACCCCCGAGGCGCTGGTCGAATCGGCGCTGTGGGAAGCCTCGCTGTTCGAAGAACACGGCTTCGGCGACATCAAGATCAGCGTCAAGCACAACGACCCCGTCATCATGGTCGCCGCCTACGAGCAGCTTGCCGCGCAGTGCGACTACCCGCTGCACCTCGGCGTCACCGAGGCCGGGCCCGCGTTCCAGGGCACCATCAAGTCCGCGGTCGCCTTCGGTGCGCTGCTGTCCAAGGGCATCGGCGACACCATCCGCGTCTCGCTGTCGGCGCCGCCCGCCGAGGAGATCAAGGTGGGCAACCAGATCCTGGAGTCGCTGAATTTGCGGCCCCGGGGTCTGGAGATCGTGTCGTGCCCGTCGTGCGGCCGCGCGCAGGTCGACGTGTACACGTTGGCCAACGAGGTCACCGCCGGGCTCGAAGGCATGGAGGTGCCGCTGCGCGTGGCGGTCATGGGCTGCGTCGTCAACGGCCCCGGCGAAGCCCGCGACGCCGACCTGGGTGTGGCCTCCGGAAACGGCAAGGGGCAGATCTTCGTCAAGGGCGAGGTCATCAAGACGGTGCCCGAGGCGCTCATCGTCGAAACGCTCATCGAAGAGGCGTTGCGGCTCGCTGAAGAAATTGGGGCAGAACCCGGATCCGATGATGTCACCGGTTCGCCCGTTGTGACCGTAAGCTAAGACACAGCCCCAGGGGGTGGGGCCTCTCGGGTCAGTCGCAGAAAGAGTCCAGATGTCGGCTCCTCCGCTTTTCCGTCTAGTCGACGAGCGACGAGTGTCGGTGGTGCGCGACGTCCACGCGGTCCGGCAGGTTCTCGACGCCGACCCGGTCGCCGCGTGCATGGTCGCCTCCCGGGTCGCCGAGCACGGCATCGAACCCTCTGCGATCGGCGGCGAGCTGTGGACTCGCAGGCGTGCCAACGAGTCTCTGTGTTTCGCCGGGGCCAACCTGATCCCGCTGCGCGGCACCCCCGGCGACCTGAACGCGTTTGCCGACAAGGCGATGAGCAGTGCACGCCGGTGCTCATCGCTGGTGGGCCGCGCGGAGCTGGTGCTGCCGATGTGGCAACGCCTCGAACCGGTGTGGGGTCCGGCCCGCGACGTCCGCGCCCACCAGCCATTGATGGCGCTCAGCTCGGCGCCGCAGTGCGCCACAGATCCGTCGGTGCGTCCGGTGCGTATCGACGAGCTCGATGCCTACCTGGTGGCCGCGATCGACATGTTCATCGGTGAGGTCGGTATCGACCCCCGCATCGGCGACGGGGGCCGCGGTTACCGCCGCCGTGTCGCCGGGCTGATCGCCGCCGGCCGCGCGTGGGCCCGGTTCGACCGCGGCGAAGTGGTGTTCAAAGCGGAGGTCGGTTCGCAGTCGCCGGCTGTCGGGCAGATACAGGGCGTGTGGGTCCACCCGGATCAGCGTGGCCGCGGCATCGGGACCGCAGGAACCGCCTCGGTCGCGGCGGCCGTCGTGGGTGGCGGGCGCATCGCCAGCCTGTACGTCAACAGCTTCAACAGGGTGGCCAGGGCGACGTACGCCCGCATCGGTTTCGCCGAGGTCGCGTCATTTGCGACGGTCCTGCTCGACTGACCGAACGCTGCGCCTACTCTCCAGGTATGACCGAGCAGGGTGCGGCGAGCCGCGAGATCGTTGATGCGCTCGTCCGTGCCATGGAGCGCCGGCACGAGGTGCTCGATGCGGTCGTCGGCTCCGATGACTACGACGCCGCGATCGAAGCGATCGCCGATCTGCTCGACGCGTCCGAGGAGGCCGCCGAAGCCGTCCTGCGGATGTCGTTCGACCGCCTGACCAAGGTGTCGCGTCGCCGCATCGCCGCCGAGCTGCAGAGCCTGACCAGCCAGGCGTCGACCTACACCCCGCCTGAGCAGAACCCGGGGTCGGCGCGACGCCTGATGCTGCGACCGTTCGCGGCCGAGGGGGACCGTGACATCTTCGCGTCGCGAACCGCGGACATGCGCTCAGCCGGTGATGGAACGGCCGCTCCCGCAGGTGATCTGGTCGACGAGATCCGCGATGCCGTGGCGCGTGTCGCCGCGGAGGAGGCGGTGTGGCTGGTGGCCGAGGTCGGTACCGCGAAGGTGGGCATGGTGTTCGGTGAACTCGCCGACGGCGAGGTCGGGGTCCGGATCTGGATCCACCCTGACCATCGCAAGCAGGGTTACGGCACGGCCGCGTTGCGGGCTTCTCGCTCGGAGATGGCGGCCTACTTCCCGGCGGTACCGCTGGTCGTGCGCGCTCCCGCCGCGGGGGGCTTCGGGGCATAGCGTCGCGTCGAAATCCACGTTTGTCGGCATCCACTCGCACTTCGTCTGCAAAAGGTGGATCTCGGCGTGACGGGTCGGTGCGCCTCCCCGTGGTTGAGGTCTCAGCTTCGTAACATCTGTCCCAATGGCAACACAGTTCTCACCCGCATCACGCGCCTCACTCACGTCACGAGCTGGGGCCGTCCTGGCTGCCGCCGCGATGGTCCTCACCGTCGGTGCGTGCACACCGCGACCCGACGGCCCTGAGCCCACCGCAGAGGAGTTCTTCGAAGCCCTGGCCACCGGTGACACCGGCGCGGCGTCGCTGCTCGCCGACCAACCCGAGGAAGCCCGCGCCGACCTCAACGAGGCGTGGGCCGGCCTGCAGGCCACGGGTCTCGACGCGCAGATCCTGAGCTCGAAATGGGCCGAGGACACCGGGAGCATCGCCTACCGCTACACCTGGCACCTGCCCAAGGACCGCACCTGGACCTACGACGGGCAGCTCAACATGGTGCGTGACGAAGGCGGCTGGGAAGTGCGGTGGAGCGCGACCGGCCTGCACCCCAGGCTGGGGGAGAACCAGACCTTCGCGCTGCGGGCCGAACAGCCGCCTCGGGCCTCCGTGCACGAACGCACCGGCACCAATGTGCTTGTGCCCGGCTATAAATACCACTTCGCACTCGACGCCGAGGCGGCCGGAGCCGACCTGATGAGGACCGCCAACACTCTCGTGGGCGCGCTGCATCGATTCGACAACACCCTCGATCCGCAGCGCCTCGCCGAACTGGCCAGTTCGAGGCAGGCGCCGCTGGGCCTGGTGACGCTGCGGCAGGCCGACCGCGATGCCGTCTTCGGGGCCGTCGGCTCACTGCCCGGTGTGGTCATCACCCCGCAACCCGAAATGGTGCCCACCGACGACACTTTCGCGCCTGCTGTCATCAACGAGATCAACAAGACGGTCGCCGACGATCTCGACGGCGACCCCGGCTGGCGCGTCGTCACGGTCAACCAGAACGGTGTCGACGTCGACGTCCTCAACGAGGTTCCCGGTACTCCGGCGCCATCGGTGAGCATCAGCCTGGACCGGTCGGTGCAGACGGCCGCGCAGAACTCGGTCAACTTCACCGACAAGCAGGCGATGATCGTGGTCATCAAGCCGTCGACGGGCGAGATCCTCGCGGTGGCCCAGAACAAGGCCGCCGACCGCGAGGGCCCGCTGGCCACGATGGGCCTGTATCCGCCCGGCTCGACGTTCAAGATCGTCACTGCGGGCGCCGCGATCGAACGCCAGATGGCAACGCCCAACACACTTCTCGGCTGCCCCGGAACGCTGGACATCGGTCACCGCACGGTGCCGAACTACGGTGGGTTCGACCTCGGAACGGTCCCGATGTCACGGGCCTTCGCGAGTTCCTGCAACACCACCTTCGCCGAACTGGCGAGCAGGATGCCGCCGCGCGGTCTGACCCAGGCCGCGTCCCAGTACGGCATCGGCCCGGACTACACCGTCGCCGGGCTGTCGACAGTGAGCGGATCGGTGCCGCCGACCGTCAACCTGACCGAGCGCACCGAGGACGGCTTCGGTCAGGGCAAGGTGCTCGTCAGCCCGTTCGGGATGGCACTGGCGGCCGCGACGGTGTCCGCAGGACGGACCCCGGTGCCGCAGTTGATCCAAGGGCGCGAGACCGGGATCACCGGTGATCGTCAGCCGATCCCGCCGAGCGTGGTGGAGAACCTGCGGCCGATGATGCGCCTGGTCGTGACCAACGGCACCGCCGAGGACCTCCAGGGTGCCGGCGACGTCCGCGGCAAGACCGGTGAGGCGGAGTTCGCGGGCGGTTCGCATTCGTGGTTCACCGGCTACCGCGGTGACATGGCGTTCGCGGCGCTGATCGTCGGCGGCGGAAGCTCCGAGTATGCCGTGCGGATGGTGCGGGGCATGCTCGACGCCCTGCCGCCCGACTACCAGGCATAGCCGGTCAGGACAGGATCCGCCGGCGCCGCGCCTCGGACACCGATTCGCCTCGGCTGGCCACCCCGAGCTTGATGTATGTGCCCTTCAGGTACCACTTCACGGTGTTCACGGTGACGCCGAGATTGCGGGCGATCTGCTTGTTGGACAGACCCCGCTCCAGTAGGCGCAGGATCTCCAATTCGCGGACGCTGAGCGGCTCCTCGGGTGACGGGCCGACATGGGCGTCGGGCACGATCACCGGGATGGCCGCCTTGTCGGAGTCGGCATGGGCGATCGCCAGCAGCCGCGACAGGTAATCGGCCGACACCCGGGGCTGTCCGGGGGCCCAGCGGCCGGTCCGGCTCGCTTCCCGCAGGCCCGCAACGAGTTTCACCATCTGAGGCCCGGCATCGAGGATGGTGCGAACCAATCCGGCTCGGGAACCGGCGATCAGCGCCTCGATGAGGAGGTCGGTCGCACCGTCGGTGTCGTCCTTGAGGAGCAGCACCCTGGCGAGGGAGATGGAGTACGCGGTTTCTGCGTACCGCCAGCGCGCCTGGACACTCTCGGCACGCATCTGGGTGAGCAGGGCCACGGCCTTGTCGAAGTCGTTGTGGGCGCACGCGATTCGTTCGGCCATGGCGAGCTGGTAATGGCGGGTGGCCGTGGCGACGCCCCCGGTGAGCCCCGGGGTCGTGATGTCCTGGCGAGCGAGGGTGTCCTCGGCCCGGCCGACGTCGTCGACGGCGAGGTAGAGCCGCACCCGTTCGAAATCGACCGCGGCGGTCAGCCGGGGTAGCACGAGCCGACTGGCCGTGGCTTCGCCCTCGTCGAGGAGAGCGAGTGCGGCGTCGATGTCGCCGCGCAGAACCTTGATGCGGGGCAGGGCGCTGTACGTCGCGATCATGAAATCGGCGACGCCGCTTTCCGCGCCGAGCTCGCGGCATTCCTCCAGAAGCGTTTCGGCAGCGTCGATGTCGCCGCGCTCGTAACTGAGCCTGCCGAGCAGAGCGCCGGAAAGCCGCGCCGCGTGCGACGTGTGTCCGGCGGCGCTCTGGGCGAGGGCGCGCGCCTCGGTGTAGCGCTTCTCGGCGGTGGCCAGATCGCGCTGGGCGAAGGCCGCCAGTCCGGCGAAACAGCGACCGTACACACCCGCGAACGGGCCGCCTGCACCTTCGTGGAAGGGGTTCGCGAGCTGCTGGCGCGACTGCGCGGTGTCGAAATCGGAGGTGTGGATGTCGACGAATGTGCGGATGTTGGCCGACACCGCCACCAGGAACGGCCGCACCGGCGCGTTGTCCACCAGGTAGGGCGCGACGAGGTCGGCGGCGCGGTCGATGCGGTCGCCGTAGACATCGACGCACGCCTGCACGACATCGGCTTCGGCAAGCATCGCGGAGATCGTTTCGTCGCCGCCATGAGTCGTGTGGGTCTCGGACCCGAGAGCCGAGCGGACGTGGTCGAGCGCTGTCTGCGCCCCGGCGGCGCGCTGGAGCAGGCAGTTGGCCCACGCGATGGCCATCTGCAGCTCCGGCCGGGCCGACAGTTCGTGTTCGGGGAGCTTACTCACCAGGCCGAGCAGGCTGGCCATCCGGCTGTGCTCGACGAGGTTCATCGCTTGTCGCTCAACGAGATCCACGGCGTTGGCGCGCTCGCCCGCGACCAGTGCGTGTGTGACGGCCTCGCCGAGCATTCCGCGGTCGGCGAACCACGCCGACGCGACGCGGTGAAGGTCGGCCACGCGGTCGGCGTGATCGCGCGCCAGCCGCTGGCGCAGGTAACCGGCGAACAGGTGGTGATAACGGAACCAGTCCCGGTTGTCGTCGAGCGGAATCAGGAACATGTCGAGGTGCTCGAGTTCTTCGAGGACGGCCTGACCTCGCGGTTGTCCGCTCACGGCGGTGGCGAGGTCTGCGCAGAGCCGATCGCAGACCGACGTCGTCAGCACGAAATCGAGCAGGTTGGGGGACAGGCCGTCGAGCACGTTCTCGGCGAGGTAGTCGCCGACCGAGTGATGCCTACCGGAGAAGCCCGAGATCAAGGACGACGGATCGTTGGTGTGCCGCAACGAGAGCGTGGCGAGCTGAAGCGCGGCGATCCAGCCGTCGGTGCTCGCCCACAGCCGATCGACATCGGCGCGGTCGAGGGTCAGCTCATTGAGCTCGGTCAGGAAGGCCGCCGACTCGGTGTGGTCGAAACGTAGTGCGGCAACGTCGATTTCGACAACCTGGTCGCGCACCTTCAACCAGCCGACGGCAGGCGTTCGCGTCCTGCTGGTGACCACGAGATGCAGGTTGGGAGGCCCCATCTTGAGCAGGAATTCCAGGGCCCCTGCGGTGTCGGGATCGGTGACCACGTGCCAGTCGTCGAACACGATCGCCATCAGCCGACCGTGGTCGGCGATCTGGTTCACGAGTTCGGCCAGCACGTAGCGGGTGGCGTCGCCGGATCGCTGCTCGAGGTGGTCGCCGAGATCCCCGCCCAGTGCGGGTTCGACGCGCCGTATCGCCTCGATGAGGTGGGCCAGGAAGCTGACCGTGTCGTTGGCGTCGGCGTCGAGGCTCAGCCAGGCGACAACGGCCCCGTCACCGCGTAACTCTCGCTGCCACTGCACCGCCAACGTCGTCTTGCCGTAGCCGGCGGGTGCGTGGATGAATGCCAGTCGCTTCGTCCGGCCCGCGTTCAGTGCGTCGATCAGTCGACTGCGGAGTATGAGCCGCCCGCCGGTCGACGGGGGTTGGATCCGGGTGGAGACGATGCGGGTAGGTTGCGGCTTCGCCTGCATGCATCACCCCCGCTCCGCGACCTCGACGATTCTGGTCCATCTTCGCGTACCGGACACGGGATCTTCGTCAACCGTATCGTCCAGCGGGTCTGATGGACCGTACGCCGGCGGGACGACCGGGGATACCCGGAGCGTGATGTGACGGACCTGGCTAATCGTTGGCGCATGGCGCCAATTGGCCGGGACGGAAACACCATGCCGCGTGTTCCCTGCGTGTGAAGGCCGGAGTTCGTCATTTCACGGCGCGTAACCACACTTATGGGTAGCGGGATTCAGCAAACCGGGTGGTTGACGACTTATCGCAGGCGCGCGCGGTTGGCCTCAGCGTATTCGGCGCAATGCCTGCGGCATCGATGACGAAAGGCATCTGGGACGTCCATGACGAGCGACCTCGACCAGGCCGTCTCCGGCAAAGGCTTGGTGGCAGCGTTTCAGCAGGTCGTGTGCCTGTCAACCGGAGCCGTCATCGGCTATGAGGCGTTGGCCCGCTGGCCGGGGCCGGAAAACGTGGCGCCGCTGGAAATCATTTCCCATGCAGCGAAAACAGGACGGTTGAATGCTTTCGACCGCGCCTGCATCCGCGCGGCAGCGCAGGGTGCGCTCAGTGGCAATTCATCTCCGGGAATGTTGCTTCTCGTCAATTGCGAGCCAGCAACCCCGTGCGCCGACCTGTCCCAAGACACCGACGTCATGGCGGCCGCGGACAAGTTTCGCCTTGTCTTCGAGATCACCGAACGCGGATTGTTGAAGAATCCTCGCGCACTGCTGCGCAAAGTGGCGGTGCTGCGATCGCTGGGCATAGCCGTCGCGCTCGACGACATCGGCGCCCACCCGGATTCGGTCGCCCTGCTCGACGTCATCGCGCCCGACATCGTCAAACTCGACCTGGCTCTGGTTCAGCGACACCCCGACCGGCTGCAATCCAAGACCGTCGCGGCGATCCGGGAGTACCACGACAGGACCGGGGCGGTCATCTGCGCCGAGGGCATCGAAACCGAGGAACACCTCGAGCAGGCCCTTTCCTACGGCGCCACCCTCGGGCAAGGCTTCAAGTTCGGCGTTCCCGGGGAGTTGTCGGTGCATCCGTCCGGCTTCGCCTGGCCGGCGGTCGGCGTCTCTGCGCATGCCGACGCCAATCCGTCACTCTTCGACCGCGCGGCCGCCGGGCGGGAGGTTCACACGGTGCGGGAGCCCATACTGGACGGGTTACTAGCGCAGATGCAGCACCTCGCGGCGAAGGCCGAGTTCCCGCCCATCGTGCTGACCGCGGTCGGCCGGCAGGGGATCGGCGAGCGGACCCAGCGGAAGTACCGCTGCATCGCCGAGAAATCGCCGTTCGTCGCGGTCTTCGGCCACGACGTGCCCGACGGTCTCGGTCACCGCGTCCGGACGGTCAGACTCGATCCGGACGACCCACTATCAACGGAGACGGCGATCGTCGTGCTCGGGCCCGAAACCGCGGTCGCGCTGGTCGCGCGAGAGCACCGATCCGACAACGGGGACACCGGTGCACAGGTCTTCGACGTCGTGTTCGTGTTCGACCGGGAGCATGCAGCGGTACTGGCGCGCAGCCTGCTGGAACGTCCGTCGCCGACCATCTCGATCCACGTCGACCCGGCGCGGCGCAAGTTCGCCTCCTGCACCTGCGGTTGGCAGGCCAAGCGACGTCTGCTGTGGTTGACGGCCCTCGGCGACGTCACCGACCACCGCAGCAAGACCGGGCACCTTCCGGTCGACCGCTTGGCGGGCTAACCAGGCGCGACCGGCGGTACCGTGGGACACGCCATGACCGACATCAACCACGGCCGGGGAGCCATCGAGCCCATCGAGATGAGGATCTCCGACGCCGATCGCAACGGAACGCTGCGCCGCCTGCACAACGCGGTCGCGCTCGGTCTGATCGACATCGGGGAGTTCGAGGAACGCTCGGCGATGGTGTCGCAGGCCAGGCAGCGCACCGAGCTCGACGCGCTGGTGGGCGATCTGCCCGGTCCGGGGGCCATCGTGACGTCCTCGGCCGACCGGGTCGAACTGCGGGGCGTCCTCGGGTCTTTGAAGCGCCAGGGCGAGTGGGTGGTGCCGTCGCGGCTGGCGCTGCGTCGGCGGATGGGGTCGGCCGATCTCGACCTCACCCGCGCCCGGTTCGCAGGACCGATCGTGGTGATCGAACTCGACATGATGTTCGGCGGCCTCGATCTGCGGCTGCCCGACGGGGCGAGCGCCTCCATCGATGATGTCGAGGTCAACGTCGGCAGCGCCCACGATCACCGCAAAGACGCTCCCGCCGAGGGCAATCCGCATGTCATCCTCACCGGCAAGGTCGTCTGCGGCTCGGTCGACATCAGGGGGCCACGTAAGACATGGCGGCTCAATCCGCTGCGCTCTACCTGATCGTCACCTGATCGTTTCGTCGGGCACGTCGTAGCGCTGCTGGTAGGCGCGCACCTGCTCGCGCACCTCGCCGGCGTCGAGCCCCGTGTCGGCCCATTGGTATCGGCTGCCGCCGTGATCTCCGGGGTGGGCGGCGAGGTGGTCGCGCATCCGCTGTTCGGCAACCGGCGACAGCTCGCGACCCAGTCGGGCGTAGAGGGTCCGGATCGTCTCGAACGGGTCGCGCATGAAGTCGCCAAAGTGCACGTCGACCACCTGGTCCTCGGCCAGCACTCCGGAATCCCGCAACTTCATCCCGTATTCGAGGCCGACGACGATCTGCTCACGGGACTGGGCCGCGCAGTCGGGTATGGAGGACTCGTCGGATGCCATCCGCCGGAGGTGGTGGATCAGCGCGCTGATCGACGAGATCACGTTCAGCGGGTCCCGATGCGTCTGCACGATGAGCGCGTCGGGGTATTCGGCAAGCAGCGCGTCGAGCTGCCACAAATGTGCCGGCGACTTCAGCAGCCACTGGCCGCCGACGCCGGACTGTAAGTGCTGCAGGAACATTCGATGGTAGCGGTAGGCCGGCCCGTGGTCGGCGTCGTACAGCAGCCAGCGGTAGTAGTCCGGCAGCCGGTATTGCGTGGGGAAGATCATGGAGCAGAACTCGCCGGAGAACATGCGCACGCACTCCTGGCCGACCAGTGCCCCCATCGGGTGGTGCGTGAGCAGGCCGGGGACGATCTGCTCGGACATCTCCAGGGCGGCCTGAGTCTGCGCGATCCGGGGGTCGGTGTCGTAGGTCTCGGGTGCGGGCACGGGGAACGGATTGTCGACCTCCCACGTCAGTGGCGGACGCAACTCGGGGTCCTGGGCGAGCAGGTCGAACAGGATCGTCGTACCGGTGCGCGGCTGGCCGACGATGAAGATGGGCCGTTCGACGGGTGCCTTGCCGATCTCCGGGTGGCTCCTGCCCCAGTCGACGATCTGCAGCCTGCTGGTCAGGGCGCGATGGAGGTCCATCACCGCGATCTCGACGCCGATTGCGTTGAGCCGCGCCTGCGGCGATGCCAGCCCGTCGCACACACGCTGCAATCCGTCGCGCCACGTGTCGGTGTCGCCGAAGTCGTCGAGACCGACCGCCTCGCAGGCCTGCTCGACGAGCACGTCGGGTCGGAATCGGTCGGCGCTCATCATGCGGGCCCGCGGACGACGGTGCTGCGCAGCTCGGGCGCCTCGGGCTTGTCGAGCCACCGCACCACGACGAACCCACGGCGCCGACCACCGGTGTCGAGCCAATGCCCATGACCGAAGTCGTTGGCGCCGACGGCGATTCGCACGAGCCCGTCATCGCCGGGGGTGACACCTTTGTTGGTCACCGAGCTGTGCCGGTGGCGTGGCTCGAGGCATTCGTGCCACACGCTTTCGAGGGTGACGTTCCAGTACCGGGTGTCGGGGGGAGGGAACTCGAGGACCAGGGATTCGTCGGGCTCCAGCGCGAACGACCCGATCATGTACAGGTTGTCCGGTGTGGTGTCGGCGCTGCCGAGGTCTGCCGCCTGCGCTGTGGTGAGGACGTTGGGCTCGGTCAGCATCTCGGGTTTGACGGTGCGGTGCAACGTGGTCAGCTTGACGATCGTCCACGCCATCGCGGTGAACGCCTCGGCCATCGCGGAGTCTGAAACCGGTTGCAGCGGTTCGGCGTCGAGGCAATCGATGCGCATCGTGGCCGGCAGTTCGATGGCGAAGTCGCCGACGTACTCGCGGACCACGATCGACGACGCGTCCTCGGGGACCTGCAGCCACTGCGCACTCCCGAGGACGTCGGGCGGCGGTTCGACTGCCGACACCAGGAACTCGAAAGTCCCTCGGGTGCAGTCAAGTTCGCTGTCGCCGAGGTACTTGGCCATCCGGCGTGGGGTCAGCCCGGTGCCCGCGAGGATCTGGAAGCCGAGATAGGCGGTGTCACCGCGGGTT
Source organism: Mycobacterium sp. 236(2023) (assembly GCF_029623955.1). Lineage (GTDB taxonomy): Bacteria > Actinomycetota > Actinomycetes > Mycobacteriales > Mycobacteriaceae > Mycobacterium. Next base: position 1,579,680 of record NZ_JARSBP010000002.1, read on the forward strand.
CCGGTGACCCGGTAGGTCCGATCACCGCGGATCATGGCCAGCAGGTACCGGCCATCCGGGTTGGGGCCGCCGATCAGTCGGTTCTCGGTGCACATGTCGAAGAAGCGGGGGCGCTGCGGGTCGGCCTCCACCGTCATCTCGGTGCAGAGCGCGGCGGTCTTGGCGAGGACGCCCAGGCCCTCCAGGAGCTCGCGCTCGCTCGTCGCGTCCTCGATGACGGTTTTGGTGATGTCGGCCAGCATCTGCTGGACGAAGCGCCACGATTCCAAGCTTGCCGGGGCTATGTCATTGCCATCCGCATTCACGTGAGACATAGTCTCATCATGGACGTAGTCTCAGCAGGGAAATCGCGAGAAAGTCTGACGGTCCGCAAGCAGCGCGCGACCAAAGCGCGCATCGCCGCGGCCGCCGCCCAGGCTGTCGTCGATCACGGTCTGGCCGGCGCGACAATCGAGCACATCGCAGCCGGCGCCGAGGTCGGCCGCGCCACGTTCTTCCGGTACTTCAGCGCCAAGGAAGACGCCGTCGCCGAAGGCATGACGACCCGCTGGCTGGACGCCATCACCGCGGCGATCGCCGTGCAGCCACCCGACCTGCCCGCACACGCGGCCGTGGTCGCGGCCTATGAGAGCCTCGGCGACGGCTTCGACACGATCAGCGACGAGGTGCGTGAGCTTGCCGCCCTGACGCGGTCATCCCCGGTGTTCAGCGCCTGGACGCTGCAGATCTATCTGCGCTACGAAGCCGCCATCGCCGACCTGGTGAGCCCACGGATCGCAGACCTGGCGCCCGACGATCCGCGGCCGAGGATGCTCGGGGCGGCCGCCATGGCGGCGGTGCGCATCGCCCTCGACGACTGGCTGATCCACGGCGGCTCACTACCCGAGCGGGTGCGCTCCGCGCTGGGTGCGATACAGGTGGCTTAGTCGTCGAGACTGAATCCATGCAGGCTGCTACTCGAACTTTCGCTGCACAGCTTCAGTTTCGGCGCCAGGAACCCGCCTAGCGGGGGTCGAGCACTGCGAAGCTCAGCGTCGCTCGGGCGGCGAGCCGATTCCGGGAGACGTCGGTGACGTCGACGGCGATGATCGACAGCCGCCGTCCGGCGCGCACGACGGTGGCCTCCGCCCGTGCCGGGCCTTCGAGGACGGGCGCCAGGAAGTGGATCGTCATGTCGGCGGTCGTGACGTCCTGCCCCGGCCCGACGTGGCGGTCGGCGAGCCGGCCCGCGGCGATGTCGATCAGCGTCGCGACCAGACCGCCCTGCAGCGCCCCGCGCCGATTGACCAGATTCGGCTGGTTGTCCAGCTCGATGACCAGGCGCTCGTCGGTGTCCTCGACGTCGCGGAAGTTCATCTGGGCGAACAAATGGCCCGGGGTGACCTGCATGGCGGAACGCTAGCATTGCTGCATGTCTCTACGGACCGCCCTCCGGCCCGGCACGGTGTCGCCGATGCTGTCGGTGCCCAAGTCGATCGAGCGCCCCGAGTACGTGGGCAAGAAGACCGCCCGCGAAGGCAGCGAACCGTGGGTGCAAACCCCCGAGGTGATCGAGAAGATGCGGGTCGCCGGCCGCATCGCCGCCGGCGCGCTCGCCGAGGCGGGTAAGGCCGTCGCGCCGGGGGTGACCACCGACCGGCTCGACCGGATCGCCCACGACTACATGGTCGACCACGGCGCCTATCCATCGACGTTGGGTTACAAGGGTTTCCCGAAGTCGTGCTGCACGTCGCTGAACGAGATCATCTGCCACGGCATTCCGGATTCGACGGTCGTCGAGGACGGCGACATCGTCAACATCGACGTCACCGCCTACATCGACGGCGTCCACGGCGACACTAACGCCACCTTCCTGGCCGGCGACGTGTCCGAGGAGCACCGGCTTCTCGTGGAGCGCACCCACGAGGCCACCATGCGCGCCATCAAGGCCGTCAAGCCGGGCCGTGCCCTCTCGGTCGTCGGCCGTGTCATCGAAGCGTACGCAAATCGCTTCGGCTACAACGTCGTTCGTGATTTCACCGGCCATGGCATCGGCACCACCTTTCACAACGGATTGGTGGTCCTGCACTATGACCAGCCGTCGGTCGAGACGGTGCTCGAACCGGGGATGACGTTCACGATCGAGCCGATGATCAACCTGGGCGCCCTGGACTATGAGATCTGGGACGACGACTGGACGGTCGCCACCAAGGACAAGAAGTGGACCGCGCAGTTCGAGCACACCCTCGTCGTCACCGATGCGGGTGCTGAGATCCTGACCGAGCTCTGATCGCTCGGTAGCCTGAGGCCATGATCCGGCTGCTCGTCCTGGCGATGACGGGCTTACTACTCGCCGGATGCGGACCGACGATCACCGGCAGCCCGACGTGGCCGGGTGCGCGGCTGGACAGGGCGGTGCTGACGCAGGCCGACTTCCCGCCGGGGGTGCGCTTCGAGCGCATCAACCGCGATCCGGGTCAAGGTGACAACGCGGGCGCCCCGCCGCCGATGCTGTCGATGCCGGAGGGCTGCACCGATGGGCTGACGCGCGACATCGCGAGCTCGGCAGAGCGGGGTCCCGGCAGCGCCGTCGAATACGTCGCCGCCTACGACGGAGCCCGGATGGTGCTCACCGTGCTGTCGTGGCGGCTCGATCTCGACCAATTGGCGGCCACCGCGCAGCGGTGTGCCGAGTACCGGACGTTCTTCGACGAGGCGGACCCGGGAATCGCGATGACGACGACGCCGGTGCCGGTTTCCCGCGACGAGGCGCTGGTCTATCAGCAGACGATGCACTTGACGGGCGACGAGAACAGCGTCTACTTCTCGTTCGAGAACGTTGGAGACATGGCTGTGTTCGGCATCGCATTCCCGACACCAGACCCGTCGATATCGGTCAAAGGCACGCTGCCGCAAACCTTTCTGGACATCACCGCTAAACAAGCTGAACGCGCACTGGCTGCCTGACGCCTTCGGTGAACAGCGTGAAAAGACCCGCGCCGACTCGGCCGGTCCCTGTAGCGTGGCGCAATGCCCACTCCCATGGTGACCGTTGACGGTTTCGGGGTGCCCGTCGAGGTCGCCGGTCCGGACAGAGGTTCCGTGGTGGTGTTGCTGGGCGCGGCACATCAGGCGCCCGCCGCCTACGAAGGGGTGTGCCAGCGGCTCCACACCGCGAATCTGAAAACCGTCGTGATCGGTCCCGAACCTCGCCTCACCGCCAAATCGGTGATCAGCATTCTCGACGGGCTGGAAGTCCGGTGGGCGCTGCTCGTCGGTGATCGGTTGGGCGGCGAGCTGGCGTGGGAGCTCGCCGCCACTCGCCTCGACCGGTTCATCGGTCTGGTCGTCATCGACCGCGGGCACCCGCGGGTGGCCGACCTCGCGGGTGCGATCCGCGACGAGGATTGTCCGCCAGTGGAGTTGAACACCACGGCTCTGGTCAGCACCAGCGCGGCCCGGGCTGTCGCCAAGGCCAGTCAGCGCTTCGTCTACGGCGAATACCGCATCGTCGATCTGCTGGGCCGGCGCAACGCGGCCGACTCGACCGCGCAGCTGGCCGCCGAGATCGTGATGCGCACCAGCACCTGGTGACCAGCTAACCGCTGGGCGCCTCGTCGGGCGTCCAGGCCTGCGGCAGGCCGGGCTGGTTCGGGAACAGGAAGTCGACGAACGCTTTCGCGGTTGGCTGGGGTTCGTGGTTGGCCAGTCCGGGACGCTCGTTGGCTTCGATGAACACGTAGTCGGGTTTCGTGACGTCGGGGACGAGCAGGTCGATCCCGGTCACCGGAATGCCGATGGCCGCGGCGGCCGCGACCGCGACCCGGCACAGCTCCGGGTGCACCGACGACGTGACGTCATGAATCGTGCCGCCCTGGTGCAGGTTCGCCGTCCGGCGCACCCGCAGCCGAACGCCTTCGTCGAGGACGTCGTTGAACGAGTACCCGGCCTCTTTGACCGTCGTTTCGGTGACCACGTCCATCGGAATCCGTGATTCGCCGCCGGTGGCCGCCGCCCGCCTGCGGCTCTGCGACTCGATGAGCTCGCGGATGGTGTGCTTGCCGGTGCCGGTGACCTCGGCGGGCAGTCGCAGCGCGGCCGCGACGACCTTGCCGTCGATCACCACCAACCGCAGATCGTCACCGTCGGCGCGCTCCTCGATCAGTACCTCGGGGTTCTGCTCTCGGGCCCGGGCCAACGCGGCGTCGAGTTCGTCGGCACCGTCGACACCGACGGTGATGCCCTTACCCTGCTCACCGCGGGTGGGCTTGACCACGACGTCGCCGACCTCGGCCAGGAACTCGTGGTCGGCATCGTCGTAGGTGGCGAGCCGCCCCTTGGGAACCGCGATGCCCGCCTCCGAGACGATGCGGCGCGTCAGCCGTTTGTCGTCACAGCGGGCCATCGCGACCGCGGAGGTGTACTCGGACAGGGATTCGCGGGTCACGACGCTGCGACCGCCGTGCGAGAGCTTCATCTCCCCGGCCTCGGCGTCGAGCACCTCGACCCAGATGCCGCGCCGCATCGCCTCATCGGCGATGATCCGCGCGTACGGGTTGAGGTCGTCCACCGTCTCGGGCGGATGCGTGAACAACGGCTCGTTGATGGCGTTCTTCCGCTTGACCGCCATCACCGGCACGCGCGCGAAGCCCAGCTTCTCGTAGAGGCTGATGGCGGCCGCGTTGTCGTGCGCCACAGACAGATCCATGTAGGCGCGGTCGCGGTCGCGGTACAGCGCGGCGAGGCTGCGCGTGAGCGCAGCGCCCACCCCGGGCAGCGCCGCCGTCGGATCCACCGCCAGCGTCCACAGGCTCGAACCGTTCTCCGGGTCGGAGAACAGTGCCTCGTGGTCGACGCCGGTGACGGTGCCGAGGATGGCGCCGTCCTCGTCGCCGACCGCGACGAGATAGTCCACCGCCGGCTCATCGAGATGGTTGTCCCAGATGACGTCGGTGGGTGCCGGCACCATGCCGCACCGCATGTAGACGCGGTTCATCTGGTCGGCGTCGCCGCGGTTGACGAGCGTGCGGACGCTGAAGCCGAGAGGTGTGGGCACGGCTTCGTCGTCGTCGGTGAACCGCAGCCGGTAGGTGTGGCTGGGATCGATGAACAACTCGGCGGGGGCCTTCGACACCAGGACATGGGGTTCGCGCGCGTACATGCAGATGTCCCGCCGCCCCTGTCCCTCCTGGCGAAGAACGTCGGCGAGTTTGGCGGGGTCGGCGAACGTCTGGCCGAAAATCAGTCGGCCCCAACCGAGTTCGAGGACCACGTCGTCGGCCATCGCGTCGAGCACATCGGCGGTGGCCGCCTCGTGCAACGCGAGGGTGATGGCTTCGGGATGATCGGCGGTGGGGTCGGCGGTCATGCGGCGCGCCCGTTGATTCCGTGCCGCTGCAACCACAGCTCGAGCAGTGCGATCTGCCACAGCTCGTTGCCGCGCAGGGGCGTGAGCTTGCCGTTCGGATCGGCGAGGAGACGCTCGACCGCGTCGGGTCGGAACAGCCCGCGCTCCTTGGCGACCGGGGCGTAGAGGGCGTCGCGGACCATGTCGAGGTAGGGACCCTCGAGATGGGTGAGCGCGGGAACCGGGAAGTAGCCCTTGGGCCGGTCGATCACTTCGGATGGAATCACTTGGCGGGCGGCCTGTTTGAGCACACCCTTGCCCTCGTGGGCGGTCTTGTACTGCGGCGGGCACGTGGCGGCCAGCTCGACGAGCTCATGGTCGAGGAACGGCACCCGGCCTTCCAGACCCCACGCCATCGTCATGTTGTCGACGCGCTTGACCGGGTCGTCGACCAGCATCACGGTGGTGTCGAGGCGCAGCGCGCGATCGACCCCGCCGTCGGCGCCCGCGCGGGCGAAGTGCTCGGTGACGAACAGTTCGCTCGGGTCGCCGTCGGTCAGGTAGCCGGGTGCGACGATGTCGGCGTAGCCGGCCCGGTCGCGGTCGAAGAACGCTCCGCGGTAACTGGCCACCGAACCTTCCAGCGACGCCGCGGCGGGTTCGCCCATCGGGGGATACCAGTGGTAGCCGGCGAACACCTCGTCGGCGCCCTGTCCGGACTGCACGACCTTGACGTGCTTGGCGACCTCTTGGCTGAGCAGGTAGAACGCCACGCAGTCGTGACTGACCATGGGCTCGCTCATCGCCGCGATCGCACCGTCGAGTGCGGGCAGCATCCGATCGGTGTCGATACGGATCTGGTGGTGGTCGGTGCCGAAACGCTCGGCGATGATGTCGGAGTACTTGAACTCGTCGCCCTTGACGCCGCCCACGGACTCGAAGCCGATCGAGAACGTCTTCAGACCGTGCTGTCCGGCTTCGGCGAGCAGCCCGACGATGAGGCTGGAGTCGACACCGCCGGACAGCAGGCAGCCGACCGGCACATCGGCGACCAGGCGCCGCTTCACGGCCGTGCGCAGCGAGTCGAGAACCGCGTCCTCCCAGTCCTTTTCAGACCAGTCCGCCCGGTCGGCGCGGCGGGTGAAGTCGGGCTCCCAGTACGTCGTCGTGGTGACCTTGCCGTCCGGTTCGATCGCCATCAGCGACGCGGGCGGCAGCTTGCTGACACCGCGCAGGATGGTGCGCGGTGACGGCACCACCGAGTGGAACGTCATGTAGTGGTGCAGTGCGACGGGATCGATGTGGGTGTCGATATCGCCGCCGGCCAGCAGGGCGGGCAGCGACGACGCGAAGCGGATCCGGTCGGGGGTCTGGGCGAGGTAGAGCGGCTTGATGCCGAGCCGGTCGCGGCCGAGCAGCACGCGCCCGCTGTCGCGCTCGACGATCGCGAAGGCGAACATGCCCTTGAGGTGGTCGACGAAGCGGTCGCCCCAGTGGTGGTAGCCCTTGAGCAACACCTCGGTGTCGCTGTGGGAGAAGAAGCGGTAGCCGTGACCGATCAACTCGTCGCGCAGTTGCTCGTAGTTGTAAATGCACCCGTTCCAGGCCACCGAGAGGCCGAGGTCGGCGTCGATCATGGGCTGGGCACCGGCTTCGGAGAGGTCGATGATCTTCAGGCGGCGATGGCCCAGGGCCACCCTGCCCTGGGACCACACTCCGGCGGAGTCCGGCCCTCGCGGGACCATGACCTCGGCCATTGCCGTGACGGCGCGGACATCTGGGGTTGTTCCGTCGAGGCGTACCTCGCCGGTGGCTCCACACACCTTGGTTCGGTCCCTCTTCTGTGGCTGCTGTACTCGATCTGACGGGGCCGTGCGTCAGCGCACGGCGCCGACGCTGATTACCCCAGCTGAAGCGGGCCAAACCCGTCAGGCGTATCAAGATCGAGACGGCAGTCACACCGCCTGGTCGACGGCGGTCAGGACACCCCTTCGAGCTTTTCGCCGGACGCGTCAACCTGCTTGATCGGCCCGGTGAACCAGTTCTTCACCGACACGTGCCAGTAGATGAACAGCAGGATGAGCACGCCGCCGACGAGCAGCGGGGTGTAGTTCACGTACTTCCATTCGAAGCCGGGGTCCCACGGTGCGCCCAGGTTGGACGTCGGCCACAGTGCGATGAACGACGTGACGAGGATTTCGATCAGCGCCACCGGCGCCATCCACTTGTGGTGACCGCGCAGGTTCCACTTGCCGACCGGGAAGTCGTCGCCGGCCTTCCAGCGGTAGTAGATCGGCACGGCGAAGCACAGGTACAGCCCGACGACGCCGATGGACACGACGGCGAAGAACGCGATCGGCACCGGGGCGCCGTTGATGTCGACCTCGACGAGTGCGGGCAGCGTGATGATCGCGGCGAGGACGGCCGTGACGATGACACCGTTGGCCGGGATCTTGTTCTTGCTGACCTTCGACCACAGCTGATGCCCGGGGACGGCGCGGTCGCGGCTGAACGCGAACAGCATCCGCGAGGCGCTCGTCTGGCAGGCCGTCGTACAGAAGAACTGGCCGGCTGTGGAGATCAGCAGCACGATCCCCATCCACTTGGTCTCCAGCGCCTGGGCGAAGATCACGGCCACGGCGCCACCGCCCGCGGTCACCTCCTCGACGTCCTGGACCGCGAACAGGAAGGACAGCAGCAGGATCCAGCCACCGATCGCGGAGTAGAAGATCGAGCGCCAAATGCCCTTGGCCGCACCATCGGCGGCGCTCTTCGTCTCCTCCGAAAGGTGTGCCGACGCGTCATAGCCGGTGATCGTGTACTGCGTCAGGATCGCCGAGATGGGCAGCACGAAGAAGATGAATGCCATGCCGGTCTCGCCGCCGAAGAAGCCGGTGTTGTTGACGGTCGTGGCGAACACGGTCGAGAAGCTGGCGTGCTGTTCGGGCAGCAGCCACAGGATGGCGATGACGATGGCTGCACCCGCGACGTGCCACCACACCGAGATGTTGTTGATGACGGCGAGAAGGTGCGACGAGAAGATGTTGATGGTCGCCGAGATCGCCAGGATGACGAGGAACAGGCCGAACGTTCGCGTGAGGCTGTAGCCGGCGAGCCAGGTCTCGCTGAAGGTGCCCAGGGTGAGATCGAGGAACGTCGCGCATCCGTAGGACACCGAGGCCAGGATCGCGATGAGCCCGATGAGGTTCAGCCAGCCGGTGTAGAAGCCGGCCTTGGCGCCGCCGAGTTTGGCCGCCCACCAGTAGATGCCCCCGGAGGTCGGGTAGGCCGAGACGAGCTCGGACATGCACAGACCGATGATGAGGATGAAGACCGAGACGATCGGCCACCCCCACGCGATGGCCGCGGGACCGCCGTTGTTCCAGCCGAGGCCGAACGAGGTGAAACAGCCGGCCAGGATCGAGATGATCGAGAACGAGATCGCGAAGTTGCTGAAGCCCGACCACGATCGGGACAGTTCCTGGGTGTAGCCGAGGCTTGCGAGATGTCGCTCGTCCTCGTCCAGATTCTCGTGACCCTCGGGCATTGAGGAGCTCCTCTGTGAGAATGCAGCGCATGGACCAGCGCTGGCACCACTGTCGGACAATAGAGCGCCTATTGGTCTGGTGTCCTACCTTTGGACATGAAAATCTGTTCGTGGGATTGTGAGTGCCCGACCGCGCAGCGTCGGCTAAAGGTCGGTTGGCGGACGACACCGTAGGAAGGTCAGGCTGAGCTGATGAGCGCACGCGGCATGCTGTCGAAGGCGGTACTGGAGCAACAGGTCGCCGAGGGGGACATCGACACCGTCATCGTCGCGTTCTGCGATATGCAGGGACGGCTGACCGGCAAGCGGATCTCCGCACGCCTGTTCGTCGAGGACGTCGCCGAGCACGGCGCCGAGTGCTGCAACTACCTACTCGCCGTCGACGTTGACAACAACACCGTGGACGGCTACGCGATCTCCAGCTGGGAGACCGGCTACGGCGACATGGTGATGACCCCGGACTTCTCCACCTTGCGGCTGCTGCCGTGGCTGCCCGGCACCGCGATGGTGATGGCTGACCTGTCATGGACCGACGGCCGGCCCGTGACGCAGGCGCCGCGCACGGTGCTACGCACACAGCTGGACCGTCTCGCCGAGCGCGGCCTCGGCGCCGTCGCGGCCACCGAACTGGAGTTCATGGTCTTCGACGACACCTACCGCAACGCGTGGAAGGCCGGCTACCGCGACCTGACACCGGCCACCGACTACAACATCGACTACGCGATGCTGGCGTCCACGCGGATGGAGCCGCTGCTGCGCGACATCCGGCTCGGGATGGAAGGCGCAGGTCTTTACTGCGAAGGCGTCAAGGGCGAGTGCAACCTCGGCCAGCAGGAGATCGGCTTCCGATACGACGAAGCGCTCGTCGTCTGCGACAACCACACCATCTACAAGAACGGCGCCAAGGAAATCGCCGACCAGCACGGCAAGAGCCTGACATTCATGGCGAAATTCGATGAGCGCGAAGGCAACAGCTGCCACATCCACATCTCCTTCCGCGGCCAGGACGGTTCGGCTGTGTTCGCCGATGACGCCGACGAACTGGGCATGTCGCCGATGTTCCGCAGCTTCGTCGCCGGCCAGCTCGCCACGCTGCGCGAGATGACGCTGTTCTATGCGCCGAACATCAACTCCTACAAGCGTTTCGTGGACGGCAGCTTCGCGCCGACCGCAGTGGCATGGGGGATCGACAACAGGACGTGTGCGCTGCGGGTGGTGGGCCACGGCCATGGGATGCGGATGGAATGTCGCGCTCCCGGTGGCGATGTCAACCAGTACCTGGCGGTGTCCGCGTTGATCGCGGGCGGCCTGTACGGCATCGAGAACGAGCTGGAACTCGAAGAGGCGATGCAGGGCAACGCCTACACCAGCGGCGCCGACCGGCTGCCGACGACGATGGCCGAGGCTGCCGACCTGTTCGACAAGTCCACCGTGGCGCGCAACGCGTTCGGTGACGACGTCGTCGACCACTACCTCAACAACGCGCGCGTCGAACTGAAGGCGTTCAACTCGGCCGTCACGGATTGGGAGAGGAAGCGTGGCTTTGAACGCCTCTAGGCCCGTGATCGGGTTGACCACCTATCTGCAGCAGGCGCAGACCGGCGTGTGGGATGTGCGGGCCAGCTTCCTGCCCGCCATCTACTTCGAGGGTGTGGGCATGGCAGGCGGAATCGCGATGCTGGTGCCGCCGCAGCCCGTCGACGACGCGATCGCCGAGCGGCTCCTCGACGGGCTCGACGGCCTCATCATCACCGGGGGACGCGATGTGGACCCGTCCATGTACGGGACGCAACGTCACCCGGCCACCGACGAACCGGTGGCCGATACCCGCACCCGCGATGCGCTCGAGTTCACGCTGCTGCGCGCGGCGTTGCGCCGGCGCATGCCGGTGCTCGGCATCTGCCGGGGCGCTCAGGTGCTCAACGTCGCGCTCGGCGGCACCTTGCACCAGCATCTGCCGGATGTGGTGGGGCACACCCGTCACCAGCAGGGCAACGCGGTGTTCACGACGTCGTCGATCACGACCGTCCCCGGCACCCGGGTGGCCGCACTCGTCGGCCCGGACACCCAGGCGCAGTGCTACCACCACCAGGCCATCGACCGGCTCGGCGACGGGCTCATCGTCAGTGCGTCCGACACCGACGGTGTCGTCGAAGCCGTCGAGGTCGACCCCACGCAGCATCCGGACAGCTGGGTCGTTGCGGTGCAATGGCATCCGGAAGAACGGCTCGACGACCTACGACTGTTCGCGGGGCTCGTCGGCGCCGCGACCGCCTATGCGAACCAGAAAGTGAGCGCATGACCGTCAGCGAAGTGATCAACCCCGCGACCGAGGAACTGCTGCGCAGCGTCGAGCAGACCGACGAAGCCGGGACCGACGACGCCATCGCGCGAGCCAAGGTGGCTCAGCGGGGATGGGCGCGGCTGGCGCCGGCCGAACGGGCCGCCGCGCTGCGGTCTTTCGCGGCGGTGGTCGATGCGCACGTCGAGGAGCTGGCCAGACTCGAGGTGGCCAACTCCGGTCACCCGATCGGCAACGCGCGGTGGGAGGCCGGACACGTCCGCGATGTCCTGCAGTTCTACTCGGCAACGCCGGAACGATTGTCCGGCAAGCAGATTCCCGTTGCCGGCGGCCTCGACGTCACGTTTAACGAACCCCTGGGCGTCATCGGCGTCATCACGCCGTGGAATTTCCCGATGACCATCGCGGCATGGGGTTTCGCGCCGGCGCTCGCCGCGGGCAACGCGGTGCTCGTCAAGCCTGCCGAATGGACCCCGCTGACCACGATGCGCCTCGGTGAACTCGCGGTCGAAGCCGGCCTGCCCGCCGACCTGTTCCAGGTGCTGCCGGGCCGAGGATCGGTGGTGGGGGAGCGGTTCGTCAGCCACCCCGATGTCCGCAAGATCGTGTTCACCGGATCCACCGAAGTGGGCACCCGGGTGATGGCCGGGGCGGCTGCGCAGGTCAAGCGCGTCACCCTCGAGCTCGGCGGTAAGAGCGCCAACATCATCTTCGACGACTGCGATCTGGAGCGGGCCGCCGCGGCGGCGCCCTACGGCGTTTTCGACAACTCCGGGCAGGACTGCTGCGCGCGCAGCCGTATCCTTGTGCAGCGCAGTGTCTTCGACAGATTCATGGAGCTGTTCGAACCGGCCGTCAAGGGTGTCGTGGTCGGCGATCCCGGTGCCGACGGCACCGAGATGGGACCGCTGGTGTCGAAGGCCCACTGGAACTCGGTGTCGTCGTATGTGCCCGACGGTGCGCCGGTCGCGTTCCGGGGGTCCGCCCCCCAAGGTCCCGGATTCTGGTTCCCGCCAACGGTGCTCACACCGCCGCGCGACGACCGCACCGTCGTCGACGAGATCTTCGGGCCCGTGGTGACGGTGCTGCCGTTCGACGACGAAGCAGATGCCATCGCTGTGGCCAACGACACCGTCTATGGGTTGTCCGGTTCGATCTGGACGGAGAACCTGTCGCGTGCGCTGCGGGTGTCGCGCGCCGTGGAATCGGGCAATCTGTCGGTCAATTCGCACTCGTCGGTGCGCTACAACACGCCGTTCGGCGGGTTCAAACAATCCGGGCTCGGCCGTGAACTCGGGCCCGACGCCCCGCTGTCGTTCACCGAAACCAAGAACGTCTTTTTTGCCGTACAGGAGGCCAACTAAATGGATCTGACCCAACGCCTGGCAGGCAAGGTCGCCGTGATCACCGGCGGCGCCAGCGGTATCGGGCTGGCGTCAGCCAAGCGGATGAAGGCCGAAGGCGCGACCATCGTGATCGGTGACATCGACCCGGCCACCGGCAAAACCGTCGCCGACGACCTCAACGGCACGTTCGTCCAGGTCGACGTCTCCGACCAGGTCGCCGTCGACGTGCTGTTCGACACTGCGGCCGAAACCTACGGGTCGGTGGACATCGCTTTCAACAACGCCGGCATCAGCCCGCCGGAGGACGACCTGATCGAGGTCACCGGGATCGACGCGTGGGACCGGGTGCAGGACATCAATCTCAAGTCGGTCTTCTTCTGCTGCAAGGCGGCATTGCGGCACATGGTGCCGGCACAGAAGGGCTCTATCGTCAACACTGCATCGTTCGTGGCGGTGATGGGGTCGGCGACGTCGCAGATCTCGTACACCGCCTCCAAGGGCGGTGTGTTGGCGATGTCGCGGGAACTCGGTGTGCAGTACGCGCGGCAGGGAATTCGCGTCAACGCGCTGTGCCCCGGGCCGGTGAACACGCCGCTGCTGCAGGAGCTGTTCGCCAAGGATCCTGAGCGTGCGGCGCGTCGCCTCGTGCACGTGCCGGTCGGACGGTTCGCCGAGCCGGAGGAGCTAGCGGCGTCTGTTGCATTCCTGGCCAGCGATGACGCGTCGTTCATCACCGCGTCGACGTTCCTCGTCGACGGCGGCATCAGCGGCCACTACGTGACGCCGCTGTAGAAACCATGTCAGCCGAGCCGGATCCGACTGAGGGCGTCGACGCCAGCGATGCGTTGCTGCGTCCCGTTCGGCCACTCAACGCGTTCGAGGACACCGTCGAGCGGCTGCTGCAGACGATCCGGCTGGGCGTGCTGCATCCGGGGGAGTCGTTGCCGCCGGAGCGCGAACTCGCCGGGCGTCTCGGCGTGAGTCGAGACACCGTGCGGGAAGCGATCAAATCACTGTCCGACGCCGGCTATCTGGTGTCGCGCCGCGGCCGCTACGGCGGCACCTTCCTGGCCGACGAACTGCCGACGCCGTCGACCGCAGCCGTCGAATTCCACGGCGCCGAGATCGACGACGCGGTGCGGCTACGGGAGATCTTGGAAGTCGGCGCGGCGCGGATGGCCGCGGGCCGCACCCTCGCGGCGGCCGAACGAGAAGCGTTGTGGAGCAGGCTGACCGACGTGCGCGAGTCTTCCCCGGAGGACTACCGCCGGCTGGATTCGCGTCTGCACCTGGCGATCGCCGAGGCGGCGGGCGTGCCGTCTCTGGTGCCGTTGGTGGCGCAGAATCGTATGCGGCTCAACGAGTTGCTGGACTGCATCCCATTGCTGTCGCGCAACATCGCGCACTCCGACGAACAGCACGAGGCAATCGTGATGGCGATCCTGGCCGGGGACGCCGACACCGCGGCAACCATCATGGCGGCCCACGTCTGGGGCTCGGCGGCGCTGCTGCACGGTTTTCTGGACTGAGGTTCACCCCTGCACCGCGAGCGCGCGTGTCGCCACGCCGACACGCCGCGATGGCTGGCATTATGTGCGCGCTCGCCGGGGACTACATTGCAGTTGTGGAGGATCAACAGCTCGTCGAGAGGGCATCGTCGGCGCTGGCCGACGTGGACACGCCCGGCTGGGCGCAGCGGTTCGACCTGGTCTCGGACCCGCATCGGCTGGAGATCCTGCTCTGTCTGCACCGGGCGCCCGGAATCTGCGTCAGCGACCTTGCCGCTGCGGTGGGCCGATCGGAGAACACGGTGTCGCAGGCACTTCGTGTGCTGCGCCAACAAGGTTGGGTGACCAGTACACGGGCCGGCCGATCGGTCACCTATCGGCTCGAGGACGAGATCGTGCACGACCTTCTGCACTGGATCGGCGCCCGGCACGGCTGACAACTGAAACACGTTGCAGCCAAGCGATGCCCGCTAACACCCCTACACTTGGCCAGTGCGTCTGTTGAATCTCGACCAACCGCCGCTGGCGCCGCACCCGGAGCTCGCCGCGCCGTCCGACCAGCCTGCCCATGCGCGGATAGCGCACTGGCTGGAGGGACTCGTGGTTTCCGGCGAACTGGAGCCGGGTGACAAGCTGCCGCCCGAGGTGGAGATCGCCACGGCGCTGGGGGTGAGCCGGATGACGCTGCGCCAGGCTCTCGGGGCCGTCGAGGCCAAGGGGTTCATCGACCGGCGACGGGGCCGATTCGGGGGGAGCTTCATCGCCGCGCCCCGTTTCGAGCTCGACCACGCCTCGCTGCCCGGCTTCACCGAACAGATGCTGCGGATCGACGTCGAACCCGGCGCGGTCGTGCTGCGCGCGACGACCTGCCGCCCCGACATCGTCGTAGCCAAGGCGCTCGGCGTCCGCAAAACCGACCAGGTCCACGAGATCCAGCGTGTCCGCACCGCCAACGGGGAGCCGATCATCCTCGAGGAGGCGTACCTGCCTGCGGCGGTCTTCCCCGGTCTGGTGACGAAGGACCTTCACGGGTCGCTGTACTCCGTCATGGGTGACTACGGGCTGGCGCCGTCGACCGCCGACGAACGCATCGAGGCCGCTCCAGCGACGCTGGAACAGGGCGAGATCCTCGGGCTCCCCCCCGCCAGCCCGCTGCTGTTGATCGTGCGAACCGCATACGCCCACAACGGGGTTGCCGTCGAGTTCTCCAGGGACTATCTGCGTTCGGACCGGACGGCGATCCGGATCAAATCCCGCGCGGAAGCCATCGGGGTCGCACGGCGGAACTCCTAGCGGTTCATTCGTCTAGACCTTTGGAACCGCCGGGTTTACAGTGAGGGTTCACAACACTGCGGCTCCTGGGGATCGTGAATGTCGGCTCGGCTCAGCGATGAACACCTCGACGGGGTGTTCGATCAGATCGACCTGCTTGCCGGCCGCCCACGCCACCTCGAGGAGCTTTCCGGCGGGCTGACCAACCGCAACATCAAGATCACGACGCCGGACGCTGTTTACGTCGCGCGCTGTGTCGACACCGCGCGCAACCTGCTCGGCATCGACCGCGACCGTGAACACTTCAACACTGTGGCCGCCGAGCAGGCAGGGGTCGGTGCGAAGGTACTTGACTATCGTCCGGACCTCGGAGTGCTGCTGCTGAGCTTTCTCGAGGGAAAAACTCTGGAGAACAGCGACTTCCAGCGTGACGGTGTGATCGCCAAGGCCGCCCGCGCGTGCCGGTCCCTGCACGAGGGCCCGCGGTTCCAGGGCCGCTTCGACATGTTCGAGCGCCAGCCTGCCTATCTCGCGACGGCCCACCAGCACGGCTTCCGGATTCCTGCGGACTACCACGAGCACGCTGAGGCGTTCGGCGCGGCGAAGCGCGTCCTCACCGCGACCGACGACACGACGGTGCCGTGTAACAACGATCTGCTCGCCGGCAACTTCATCGAGGACGGCGACCGGATGTGGTTGATCGATTACGAATACTCCGGCAACAACGACCCATGTTTCGAACTGGGCAACATCTGGGGCGAATGCGGCCTGTCCCTGGATCAGCTCGACGAACTCGTCACGGAGTACTACGGCCGCCCGCTCCGCCACAGGACCGCACGGGCCCACCTCCAGGGCATCGTCGCCAAGTACGGCTGGACGCTGTGGGGCTGCATCCAAAGCGGCTCCAGTGCCATCGAGTTCGACTTCTGGCAGTGGGCGATGGAGCGGTACGAATCCGCGGTTGCCGCATTCCGGGATCCGAGTTACGCGCGACTACTCGACAGTGTCTTTCCACAAGAGTGAGTCGCGCTGTCAGACTGAGAGGACGTCATGACGTCAGCCAAGCCACTGCCCGCGCGCGCCCAGGTCGTCATCGTCGGTGGCGGCGTCATCGGCACGAGCGTCGCCTATCACCTGACCAAGTTCGGCATCACCGATGTCGTACTCGTCGAACAGGGCCAGCTGTCCAGTGGAACCACCTGGCACGCAGCGGGTCTGGTCGGGCAGCTGCGCGCATCGGAGGGGATGACGCGGCTGGTGCAGTACTCCACCGAACTCTATTCGGAACTGGAGGCCGAAACGGGACTATCCGCCGGCTACAAGCAGTGCGGCGGCGTCACCGTCGCCCGGACCGAGGACAGGATGGTGCAGCTTCGCCGCACCGCCACCAACGCTGCGGCGTTCGACCTGCAGTGTGAACTGCTCACTCCCGAACAGGCTTTAGAGCACTACCCGGTGATGCGGATCGATGATCTCGTTGGTGCGATCTGGCTGCCCGCCGACGGTAAAGCCAACCCCACCGACCTGACGTTCGCACTGGCCAAGGGCGCGCGCAACCGCGGCTGCCGGATCGCGGAGAGAACGCGGGTGCTCGACGTGCTCGTCACCGACGGCCGGGTCAGCGGAGTGCGCACCGATGCAGGCGATATCGAGGCGGACGTCGTCGTCAACTGTGCCGGCCAGTGGGCCAAGCAGATCGGGGCGATGGCCGGCGCCAACGTGCCCCTGCACTCCGCCGAGCATTTCTACGTCGTCAGCGAGACGATCGACGGGGTCCACCCGGACCTTCCGATCCTGCGCGACCCCGACGGCTACACCTACTTCAAGGAGGAGGTCGGCGGGCTCGTCATCGGCGGTTTCGAACCGGAAGCAAAACCGTGGGTTTCACCTGATGCGATCCCGTATCCATTCGAATTTCAACTGCTGGAAGAGGATTGGGAACATTTCGAGATCCTGATGAACAGCGCGCTGCTGCGGATCCCGGCGCTGGAATCGACAGGAATCAAGAAGTTCTACAACGGGCCGGAGAGCTTCACGCCGGACAACCAGTTCATCCTCGGCGAGGCGCCACAGTGCCGGAACTTCTTCGTCGGCGCGGGGTTCAACTCCGTGGGCATCGCCACCGCGGGCGGGGCGGGGCGGGCACTGGCCGAGTGGATCGTCAACGGCGCGCCGACCACCGATCTCACCGGAGTCGACATCCGCAGGTTCGCCCCGTTCAACGGCAACAACCGATGGCTGCATGACCGGGTGGCCGAAGTCCTCGGCATCCACTACGAAATCCCATGGCCGAACCGGGAAATGACAACAGCGCGGCCGTTCCGCCGGTCGCCGGTGCACCATCTGCTCGACGCGGCGGGCGCCAATTTCGGCAGCAGGATGGGCTGGGAGCGCGCCAACTTCTTCGCCCCGCCGGGCTCGGCGCCGACGATCGAATACACGTGGGGCAAGCCGAACTGGCTGCAGTGGTCGGCGGCCGAGCAGGCGAGCACCCGTTCGGGTGTCACGGTGTTCGACCAGACGTCGTTCTCGAAGTACCTTCTCGTCGGTCGTGACGCCGAGGCCGCCCTGCAATGGTTGTGCACCGCCGATGTCGGCGTCGAGGTCGGGCGTGCCGTCTACACCGGCATGCTCAATGCCCGCGGCAGCTACGAGTCCGATGTCACGGTGACCAGGACAGCCCCCGACGAGTACCTGATCGTCAGCAGCGCGGCGACCACCGAGCGGGACAAGGACCACATCGTCAGGAACATGCCCGACGGGGCCAATGCGCATCTCGTCGACGTCACATCGTCGTACGCGGTGTTCGGGGTGATGGGGCCGCGATCGCGAGACCTGTTGTCGGAGTTGACCGATGCCGACCTGTCCAGCGACGCGTTCCCCTTCGGATCCAGCCGTGTGATCTCGTTGGGCTACGCCACCGTCCGCGCGACGCGCATCACCTATGTCGGTGAGCTCGGCTGGGAACTCTATGTGCCCGCCGAGTTCGCCGTCGGCGTGTACGAGGAACTGATCGCGGCAGGGCAGCGATACGGGATCGCGCGGGGTGGCTACTCGGCGATCGAATCGCTGCGACTGGAGAAGGGTTACCGCGCATTCGGCCGGGAGCTCACGCCCAGTGAGAATCCCGTCGAGGCAGGGTTGCTGTTCGCGTGCAAACTCAAGACCGACATTGCGTTCCTCGGGCGTGCGGCGGTCGAGAAAGCGCGGGCCGACGGTGTGCGTAAGAAACTCGTCGGCTTCGCGGTCGACTCACCGGAGCCGATGCTCTGGGGCGGCGAGCTGATTCTGCGCGACGGTGAGGTGGCGGGGCAGGTGACGTCGGCGGCGTGGGGGCAGGCGATGGGGGCAGCGGTGGGGCTGGCCTACCTGCGGGCGGGAGACGGGTCGGTCATCGACGCCGGCTGGGTGCGACAGGGTGAGTACCAGGTCAATGTCGGGGGCGAGCTGTTCCCGATATCGGTGTCGCTGCGTTCGCTCTACGATCCGGCCGGCGAGCGCATCAGGGGCTGAACTGCCCGGTCGGGCAGGGTGGAACCCTACATCTGTTCAGCTAGACAGGTGTTCAGATGAAGGAATAGGCTCCACGGTGTGAACACTCACCTCGTCGCCATGCATATGAGCGACGGCATCGTGAACGCCCCGGTCTCGCTGTTGTTCGGGGTCATCGCCATCATCGCCCTCGGGGCGTGCGCCTTCAAGGCGCGCGAAGAACTCGACGAGCGCACGGTGCCGCTCGCAGGGCTGGTGGCCGCATTCATCTTCGCCGTGCAGATGGTGAACTTCCCGATCCTGCCCGGAGTCAGCGGTCACCTGCTGGGTGGCGCGCTCGCGGCGATCCTGGTCGGGCCCTACACGGGGGCACTGTGCGTCTCGATCGTGCTGATCGTCCAATCGCTGTTGTTCGCCGACGGCGGCGTGACGGCCCTCGGAACAAACATCACCAACATGTCGGTGATCGGTGTGGCAGCGGGATACGCGACCGCCGTTCTTCTCTATCGCGTCGTGCGGCGGGGTCGTCACGACGTCGCGGTGCCGCTCGTCGGTGCCGTCGCCTTCTCCGCCGCGGTCGTGGGAACTGTCTGCGCCGCAATGGGTTTCGTTCTCGAATACGCCCTCGGTGGGGCCGCGTCGGCGTCCCTCGGCACCGTGGCGGCCTACATGTTCGGCACGCACGTGCTGATCGGTGTCGGTGAAGGCATCATCACGGCGCTCACCGTGATGGCCGTCGTCCGGGCTCGTCCGGACCTCGTCTACCTGCTTCGCGCCAACAGGAAGCCGTCGGAGGTGACGGTGTGACCGAGATGCCGCAGCGCCGCTGGTGGTTCTGGATCGGATTCGCCGTCGTCACCCTGCTCATCGCCGGTGGTGTCTCGTATTTCGCCAGCTCCAGTCCCGACGGTCTGGACTCGGCGACGTTGCAGGGGTGCGAGATCGTCGAGACCGCCGATGGCGAGCAATTGCGGGGTGAGTGCATTGCCCAGCACGCCGAAGAACATTCGATGGCCGACTCGCCGCTCGCCGACTATGCGATCGGCGGCCAGGAAGGCACCGGCGGACTCGCCGGAATCGTCGGCGTCGTCGTGACGGTCGTCGTGGCCGGTGGCGCGTTCTGGCTCATCGCCCGATCCAGGGCGAAGCCGAAGTCGACACCCGGGAGCTGACGTGGGAGGCGGTCACGCTCATCCGCTGTACCGTGACGACGATTCGCCGGTGCACCGGCTGCCCGCCGAGGTCAAGATCGTCGCTCTGGTGGTGTTCGTCCTCGCGGTGGTGGCCACGCCGCGGGAGCTGTTCTGGCCGTTCGGAATCTACGCCCTGATCATCGTCGCGGTGTGGTTTGCCGCCCGGATCCCGCTGCTGTGGATCCTGCCCCGGATGCTGATCGAGGCCCCCTTCATCGTGCTGGCGGTGCTGCTGCCGTTCTCCGAGGGCGGCGAGCGGGTGCAGGTTGCCGGCATGCACCTGTCGGTGGCCGGGCTGTATGCCGCGTGGGGCATCGTCATCAAAGGCACGCTCGGCGTCGCGGCCTCGCTGACGGTGGCCGCCACCACCACCGCCGCGGAACTACCCGTAGCGCTCAGTAGGCTGCGGATGCCTGCGGTGATCGTGTCGGTGCTGACGCTGATGATCCGCTACATCGACGTCCTGACCGCTGAAGCGCGCAGGATGCGGATGGCGCGGATCTCGCGTGGCGACTCGCCGCGGATGCTGCATCAGGCGGGTGCGACGGCGAAAAGCGTTGGAGTGTTGTTTCTTCGCTCGTATGAACGGGGTGAGCGCGTGTACCTGGCGATGCTGTCGAGAGGCTTCGACGGGCGTGTGCCAGCGCTGGCGGTGGGTGCGGGATGCGTGGCGTCCGCGACACCGCGGGAGTGGGCGTCCGCCCTGGCCCCCGCAGGGGCGGCGGTCTCGGTTGCCCTGGCCTCGTGGGTGACGCTGTGACACCGGCGATCCGCGTCGCGGGGTTGCGCTACGCCTACCCCGACGGGCACACCGCGCTGCGCGGCATCGACCTCGATGTCGCGGCCGGTGAGCGTGTCGCGCTCCTCGGCCCCAACGGCGCAGGCAAGACAACGTTGATGCTGCATCTCAACGGAGTCCTGAGCGCACTGCAGGGCACCGTCGAGATCGGCGGGATCACGTTGTCCCGCAGTACCCTCCGCGAAATCCGGCGCAGAGTCGGCTTGGTGTTCCAGGATCCCGACGACCAGCTGTTCATGCCGACACTCGCACAGGACGTCGCCTTCGGGCCCGCCAACTTCGGGGTGAAGGGCGCTGAGCTGGACGCCCGCGTCGCACGCGCGTTGGAGATCGTCTCGATGACCGATCTGGCCGCGCGCAGCCCGTCGCACATGTCGGGCGGGCAGCGACGCCGGGCGGCGCTCGCGACCGTCCTGGCCTGCGAACCGGAAGTGCTCGTCCTCGACGAACCGTCGGCCAACCTCGATCCGGTGGCGCGCAGGGAACTCGCCGAGACGCTGTCCGGCCTCGACGCCACGATGCTCATCGTCACCCACGACCTGCCCTACGCGGCGCAACTGTGCACCCGCGCGATCGTCATGGACGGCGGCGCGATCGTCGCCGACGGACCGATCGGTGAGGTGCTGTCAGACTCGGAACTGCTCGCCGCGCACCGGCTCGAGCTGCCGTGGGGTTTCACCGTCGGATCCGCCTGAGCTCGGCGCCGAGCCCACTGGCGCGGGCAGACGTATGATGAAAGTCGTTGTCCCGGAATCTGATCGAGCCGCAATCGTGCCGCCGTGCGATTCGACGATCGACGCCGCGATGGACAGGCCCAGCCCGAAACTGCCCGTCTGGCGCGACCGTGACGTGTCAGCCCGCACGAAGCGCTCGAACAGGTGGGGGAGCAGTGCGGCGTCGATCCCGGGTCCGTCGTCGGTCACCGACATCTCGACACAGGCCTTCCCGTCGTCGGTGAGCCCTGCGTATAGCCGCGTCGTGACCGTCGTCCCCGCCGGGGTGTGCACACGCGCGTTGGACAGAAGGTTGGCCAACGTCTGGTGCAGCTGCGCCCGATCGCCGCGCACCCAGACCGAATGCCCGGGAAGGTGCGTCATCCACCGGTGTGTCGGCGCGGACACCGTCGCATCATTGACCGCGTGCGACACCAGATCGGTC
This sequence comes from Mycobacterium sp. 236(2023), assembly GCF_029623955.1. Classification (GTDB taxonomy): domain Bacteria; phylum Actinomycetota; class Actinomycetes; order Mycobacteriales; family Mycobacteriaceae; genus Mycobacterium. Next base: position 1,601,623 of record NZ_JARSBP010000002.1, read on the forward strand.
AGGTCGATGTCAGTGGTCTGCAGGTCCTGGCCCTCGTCGAGGCGAGCCAGCAGGAGTAGATCGGAGACCAGCGAGCTCATCCGCTGCGCCTCGGCCTCGATGCGTGCCAGCGAGTACTCCGTGGTCTCAGGCAGCACCGCGCTGTCCTGTCGGGTCAGCTCCGCGTAGCCGTGGATCGCCGCCAGCGGCGTGCGCAGCTCGTGGCTGGCATCGGTGATGAACTGGCGCATCCGCCGATCCGACGCCGCGACGTCGCCCAGCGCCTTCTCGACATTGTCGAGCAGCCGGTTCAGTGTGTCGCCGACCAGCCCCACCTCGGTGCGGGGATCGGTGTCACCGGCGGGCACCCGCGGCGTGATCGCGTGGTTGTCACGGTCGAGGGGAAGGGCCGCGACCTCGGCCGCGGTCCCGGCGACACGGCGCAGCGGACGCAACGCGAAGCGGACGATGGCGACGGTGCTCAGCGCGGTGATCACCAGGGCGATCGCGGTCATCCCGGACACGATGGCGGTCTCCCGCACCATCGCGTCCCACGCCGGCGTCCGGGACACCCCGGTCACGAGGATCTCGTTCCCGTCGCCGGGCCGGCCGACCATGCGGTACCAACCCAGACCGGGCAGCTCGATGCTGCGGGGTTGCGGATCGACCCACGACTGTTCGGCGATGGTCGCGACGGCTGACGGGGGAGCCTGCCGCGCGTCGCCGTCTCCGAAGAACGCCGAATCCACCACCTCGCCGTCCTGGATCAACGCGACGACGTTGCCGGGCGCCTGGCCGATGAGGTTCGTCAACGGCTTCATCGACCCGGGGTCAGGCAGCTCCCCGTCCGGGCCCGGCGTACTCCGGTATTTGGCCACCGAGTTCGTGCATCCGTCGGCGGCACCGGACAGCTGGGCGTCGATGATGCCGAGCACCGATGCGCGCAGGCTCACCACGGACATCGTGCCGATCGTGACGAGGGCGACCATGACCACCACCGAGACGCCGATGACCAACTGCCGCAGCAGCGTCCAGCTCTGCCACACCTTCATCATTCCAGCGGCCATCATTCCGGCGGCCATCATTCCGGCGGCCGCAGCATGTAGCCGACACCGCGCACGGTGTGAATCAGCGGTTCGCGGCCCGCATCGATCTTCTTCCGCAGATACGACACATACAGATCGACGATGCTGGAGCGGCCGCCGAAGTCGTAGTTCCACACCTGGCGCAGAATCTCATTGCGGTCCAGGGCTTTCCGCTGGTTACGCATCAGCAGGCGCAACAACTCGAACTCCGTCGTCGTCAGCGAGACCGCTTCACCGGCGCGCGTCACCTCCCGGCTTGCGGCGTCCAGGGTCAGATCGCCCACGGCCAGTGACTCGTCGTCCTCGGGGGTGAGGTAGGCCGACCGCCTCAGGAGCCCGCGCAACCGGGCGACGAGCTCTTCGAGCGAGAACGGTTTCGTCATGTAGTCGTCGCCGCCTGCGGTCAATCCGGTGACGCGGTCGGCCACCGAATCGCGTGCGGTCAGGAACAACGTCGGGGTATAGGTGCCGGAATCCCGAAGTTGGGCCAGCACACCGAGTCCGTCCATATCGGGCAGCATGATGTCGAGGACCAGCAGGTCAGGGGTGTTCTCCCGATACTTCGCGACGGCCTCGGCGGCGTCGTGGGCGACGTCGATCTCCCAGCCCTCGTACTTCAGCGCCATCCGCACCAGGTTGGTCAGCGCGCGTTCATCGTCGACGAGCAGCACACGGATGGGCGACCCGTCAGCGCGATACATCCGCGGCAGCTTGCCCAGGATCGCGCGACGGGGGCCCTGATCCTCGACCGGCGCAGACGTCATCGGCCCATTGTCGCGCGTCGGTCGGGGGCCCGTCACCACCTTCATAGAGATCTCATAGGTCTGCCGTCCACCTGCTACGGCACCGTTATTGACATGTGCGAAAGTCATTGCCGGACATGTGAATTGTCTATGAGAGTGGCTGGACCCGGTACCGCGCCGACGAGAATGGGCCTACCTAGCAGCAGCATTCGAGGGGAAAGGTCCTACCGCTTCATGTCGACAGACACACTGCCCGAGACCAGGGCGACATCGCAGGTCGAGTTCGCTCTCGGCACCTTCCGGATCATCGTGGCCCTGCTCTTCATGATGCACGGCACCGCAAAGCTGTTCGGCTGGCCCGACGGCACACCCGCGGCGCTCGGCGCCTGGCCGGCCTGGTGGGCCGGCGTGCTCGAGATCGTGCTGGGCGGGCTCATCGCTGTCGGCCTGTTCACCCGGCCCGCCGCGTTCATCGCCTCGGGGATGATGGCGGTGGCCTACTTCTGGATGCATTTCCCGGACGGCTTCTGGCCCATCGTCAACGGCGGTGAGACGGCGGTGCTGTACTGCTTCGTGTTCCTGCTGTTGGTGGCGACCGGCCCAGGGGCGTTGGCGGTGTCACGGCGCTGACCCGGAAACCCTGACATGGTGGTGGCCCCGGTCGACCGGCCGGGGCCACTGTCATGTGTGAAAGACGAACGACGCAAACAGTTTTCACATCGTCTGCATATCTTTGGGTTTCCTATGCACCTCTGGGATACCGCATCCCGCGTTCGTAGATTTGACATCAACAGACCGGGACGAGATTCGGAGGCGCCCAGCATGACCACGATGACGGATACCCACCTCGAACGATTCGAGCGCGACGCACTGCCACTGCTCGACACCCTCTACCGCGCGGCACGGCGCTACACAGGCAACGCCGCGGACGCCGAGGACCTCGTCCAGGAGACGATGCTGAAGGCGTACGCGGCCTTTCATCGTTTCGAAGAGGGAACCAATATCCGTGCCTGGCTGCTGCGGATCCTGACCAACACGTGGATCAAGTCCTATCGCAGAGCCCAGTGCAGGCCGGCGGAGGTCCTGTCCGACAACGTCACCGATGCGCAGCTGTCCGCGCACGCCGACCACTCGTCGTCCGGGCTGCCCTCGGCCGAGCTGGCTGCGCTGCAAGCCCTCGGCGACGACGAGGTCAGGCATGCGCTCGCGCAGCTCAGTGAGGATCAGCGCCTCGTGGTCTACTACGCCGACGTGGAAGAGCTGCGGTACAAGGAGATTGCGCTCATCCTCGACGTGCCGGTCGGCACTGTGATGTCGCGCCTGCACCGCGGGCGGTGCGCTCTGCGCGCACTGCTGGCGGGCGTCGCCGCGGACCGCGGCTACCTGCGCGGTGCGGCGGCGTGACCGTCAGGCGTGGGCGTGGGTGTGCTCGTCGGTGAGATCGCTCTGGTGCACATGCTCGTGCGAATGTTCGACGCCGTCGTGTTCATGCGCGTGAGAGTGCTCGACGTGGCTGTGGTCGTGGCCGGTATGCGCATGCTCATGGCTGCCCGAAGAATGTTCGTGCTCGTGGCTGTGGACGTCACTCATCGTGATCGGTTTCCTTTCTGCCGTTGATCTTTGGTCGGCAACTGCTGGACGACGTCGTTACGGTGGTGTCCCGGCGCGCCGGGACCCGCGTGTTCGGCGTTGAACACCGCATCGACCACCAACTGGCGGACGTGGTTGTTCTCCAGTCGGTAGAACACCTGGGTGCCCGACCGCCGGGTCCGGACCAGCCGGCCCATGCGTAGTTTCGCCAGGTGCTGTGAGACCGACGGCGCCGGTTTGGCGACGATGTCGGCCAGATCATTGACCGACCGTTCGCCATCCGCCAGTGCCCACAGGATCTGAACGCGGGTGGAATCGGAGAGAAGCCGGAAAACCTCGACGACGAGAGCGACCTCGTCGTCGGGCAACCGCAACCCATCCTGGTTACCTGCATTCATACGCAGATAATAGCGCGACGTCGGCGCTGCGGCCAGACATCGAATCGAGTTGCGCCGCGAGCGTGCGCTCACGGCGACGAAAACCCCGAAATCTCGCCCTGGACGCACAGTCGGCGGAGAGCCCTAATGCCGCCGAGGCCGCGGCTTTTGTTTAATGCCGCCGAGGCCGCGGCCATGGCGGCTCGCCACACAGCGCCAACAACGCATTCTCGATCACCTCAGGCAGGGCCGGATGAATCCAGTACTGACCACGAGCCATCTCCTGCGCCGGCAGGTCGAACGCCATCGCCTGAATGATCGGCTGGATGATCGACGACGCCTGGTGCCCCATGATGTGCGCACCGAGCAGCAAGCCGGTGTCGTCGTCGACGATCAGCTTGGCGAACCCGGTCGAATCCTCCATCGCCCAGCCGTACGCGACGTCGCTGTAGTCCTGCACCTTCGATCGAATCCTGTAACCCTTTGCGCGCGCTTCATTCTCGGTCAGGCCGACCGAGGCGATCTGTGGCTCGGTGAACACCGCCGAGGGAACGTTGCGATGGTTGGAGGGCATCAGAATCTCGGTGTCGTCCCAGTCCTGCAGCAGGTTGTGCTTGACGACGCGGGCCTCGTGGTTGGCGACGTGCTTGAGTTGGAACGGTGAGCTGACATCGCCGAGTGCGAAGACGTTTCGCGCTGTGGTGCGCTGGAATTCGTCGACGACGACGAGGCCGTCCTCGACGTCGACCCCGGCCAGGTGCGCGTCGAGCTGATCCCCGTTGGGGATCCGTCCGGTGGCGACGAGCAGCGCGTCACCACGCAATGTCGAGCCGTCGTCGAGGTGCAGCGTGACGCCCGACTCGTCCGATTCGCCGTGAACGATGTTGCGGCGACTGTGAATCGCCCACTTCTTGGCCGCGATGTCGGTGAACCGTTCGCACAGGGTGTCGTCGCAATGCGTCAGCATCGTCGTGCCGCGCAACACGATCGAGACGCGGGAGCCAAGAGACGAGAAGACATGCGCGAACTCTGCGGCGACGAATCCACCGCCCACGATCACGAGATGCTCGGGGAGATCAGAGATCCGCATGATCGTGTCGCTGGTGTGATAAGCGACGCCGCAGTCGAGAATCGCCGGCGGCACCGTCGCTCGCGCACCGGCGGCGATGACCACCTGCTGTGCGGTGAACTCGTCCCCGTCATCGGTGCGCAACCGGTATCCGTCACCCGAATCGGGACCGGCGAATTTGGTGTGGCTGGCGAACACCGTCACGTTCGGCGACGAGCGCCGGTACTGCTCGCCGCCGCTGGCCAGCGGGTCAATGCGGCCGAACACCCGCGACACGATGTCGGGCCACCGCACACCGTCGACGTGCCCGTCGACGCCGTACCGGCTTGACTCCCTGATCTGTTCGGCCACCCCGGCCGCGTACACGAACATCTTCGTCGGGATGCAGCCGACGTTGAGGCACGTCCCGCCGAACACCCCCTGCTCACAGATCGCGACCCGCTTGCCGTCATAACGTTCGTCGAGAATCGAGTTACCGGAACCGGTTCCGATGATCGCGATGTCGAAGTCAGCCATGGTCTGTGCTCCCGTCCGATGGTGTGGCGGCCAGATACCAATCCAGCCAACGATCCAGCTCCGCGTAGGCCTCGGCGCGCGGCCCAGGCAGTGACAGGAAGACGTCGTGCTTGGCGTCGGGGATCGGCACCACCGTCGTCCGGTTGCCGATACAGCCGGCCCACCGCGCGATCTGCGACACCTCCAGCACCGCGTCGCCCCGCTGGATCAACTCCGGGTCGGCGACTTCGCGCACGCTGTGATCGGAACGCAACACGAGATTGGGCACGCCGACATCCAGCCCGCGGTGCAACTTGGCCTGTCCGCGCCGGATCGCGTGAATCCAGCCGAAGGTGACCGGGAATCCGCCAATCGGCTTCCAATTCAGGTTGTAGTCGAAGTCGCCGGAGTAGTTCCGGTGCAGTGTCGTGCCGTAGCCGCCATCGGGGACGGGCTTGCGTACCACCGAGTGCTTACGGAAGCGACGCATCGCCAGCAACGCCGCCGACGTCGGGGGTGTGCGCAAGATCGCATGTCCCTGCAGATCGAGCCACGGAGCGTTCAGGACGAGACCGCCGACGTTCTTACGCGCGGTCGCGCCGGCGACACGCAACCGGTCCAGCCACAGCGACACCACCAGCCCGCCCGCGGAGTGGCCGTAGACGAGGATGCGAGGGCCGGATTCCGCCGCGATGGCGTCCAGCGCCCGCTCCAACTCGACGTCGTAGCGGGCCAGGTCGGTCGTGAAGTGCGGCGTCTGCCCGTCGCGGTGCGAGCGTCCACATTTGTGCAGGTCCAAGGCATAAAAAGCGAAGCCGCGCGCCGCGAAATGGTCCGCCAGCTCGGTGTTGAAGAAGTAGTCGGTGAAACCGTGCACCATCAGGACCGCGTGCTGGGCTGACGAGTCCTGCTCGCCGCGGCGCACCAGTGTGGCCTCCAGCTCTCCTTCGCCGTCGGGGTCGGGCCCCAGCGCAAAGGTGCGCTGCCAGTATCCGGGCAGCACGTCGGGCTCCCATCCAGGCACGTTCGCCACCCTAATGGCGCGAGGCGGCCACGGAGCCGTCTGGGCAGTGGTCGGCCCCGTACCGCCGCGCGCGGCGGGATAACCTGAACACCGGTAAGCCGTGTGGAACGGGCCCCTACCACGAAGGACCCACGAAAAGGTGTCAGAAGCAGAGAAGACCGACGTCCTGCTCATCGGTGCCGGCATCATGAGCGCCACCCTCAGCGCGCTCCTGCGGCTGGTGGAACCGACCTGGTCGATGACGCTGGTCGAGCGTCTGGACGGGGCGGCCGCCGAGAGCAGCGACCCCTGGAACAACGCAGGCACTGGCCACTCCGCGCTGTGCGAACTGAACTACACACCGGCCCGGCCCGACGGCTCCATCGACATGGCCAAGGCCGTGAACGTCAACGAGCAGTTCCAGGTGTCGCGGCAGTTCTGGGCCTACGCCGTGGAAAACGGAGTCATCCCCGACGTCCGCAGCTTCCTCAACCCCATCCCGCACGTGAGCTTCGTGACCGGCGCGGACAACGTGCAGTACCTGAAGCGGCGCCAGGAAACGCTGGCCGCCAACCCGCTGTTTGCCACGATGGAATTCATCGACGACCCCGACGAGTTCGCGCGCCGGCTGCCGCTGATGGCCGAAGGCCGCGACCTGCGCGAGCCCGTCGGTCTGAACTGGACGCAGGACGGCACCGATGTCGACTTCGGTTCACTGTCGCGCCAGCTGCTCGGCTTCGGCGCCCAGCACGGTCTCGCGACGCTGTTCGGGCACGAGGTCACCAACCTGAGCCGCAACTCCGACGGCTCGTGGGCGGCCAAGGTCGTCAACCGCCGCACAGGCCAGAAGCGCACCATCCACGCCAAGTTCGTGTTCGTCGGCGCGGGCGGCGGCGCGCTGCCGCTGCTGCAGAAGGCGGGCATCGAGGAAGCCAAAGGCTTCGGCGGATTCCCGGTGGGCGGCCAGTGGCTGCGCACCGGCAACGCGGAACTGACGGCCAGGCACCAGGCCAAGGTTTACGGACTGCCGCCGTTGGGCGCCCCGCCGATGTCGGTGCCGCACCTCGACACCCGTGTCATCAACGACCGGTCGTGGTTGCTGTTCGGTCCGTTCGCCGGGTGGTCGCCGAAGTTCCTCAAGCAGGGCAAGGTGACCGACCTGCCGTTCTCGGTCAAGCCGGACAACCTCGTGTCGATGCTCGGCGTCGGGCTCACCGAGATGGGTCTGCTGAAGTACCTGATCGGCCAGCTGCTGCTCAGTGAAGCCGCGCGTGTCGAGAACCTGCGTGACTTCGCGCCCAGCGCAAAGGATTCCGATTGGGAGCTCGACATCGCAGGGCAGCGGGTGCAGGTCATCCGTAAGGCCAAGGGCAAAGGCGGCACGCTGGAGTTCGGCACGACGGTGCTGTCGGCCGCCGACGGCAGCATGGCGGGTCTCCTCGGCGCGTCACCGGGCGCGTCGACCGCGGTGCCCGCGATGTTCGACGTCATGAAGCGGTGCTTCGCCGACCGGTATCCCAGTTGGGAACCCAAGCTCAAAGAGATGGTGCCGTCGCTGGGAACCCCGCTCTCGGGCGAGCCGAAGCTCTTCGAAGAGATCTGGGCGCGCGGTACCAAGATCCTCAAACTCGACAAGCCCGCGGGCGGCGTGCCGGCCACGACCAACCGCGAATCGACCGCGGGCACCGAGCACACACCGACAGCAGCGACCGTTTGACGCAGGACTCCCGGATGACAGTGGCCCTGCGTCGCAGCTGGGCGCAAGACCTCGACGCCGCAACGCTCTACGAGTTGCTCAAGCTGCGCGTCGAGGTGTTCGTCGTTGAGCAGGCGACCCCGTACCCCGAACTCGACGGCCGCGATCTGCTGCCCGAGACCCGGCACTTCTGGCTGGAAAGCCCTGAGGGAGTAGTCATTTCGACGCTGAGATTGATGGAGGAGCATCCAGCGGGGCAGAAGGCCTTCCGCATCGGACGGGTGTGCACGAAACGCACCGACCGCGGCCACGGGCACACCGCGAGACTGCTGCAGGCAGCGCTCGCCGAGGTCGGAAACTACCCGTGCCACATCAACGCCCAGACTTACCTGGAGGAGATGTACGGCAGGCACGGCTTCGTCCGTGACGGCGACGAATTCCTCGACGACGGAATCCCGCACGTGCCGATGGTCAAGCAGTGACGGCGCCGGACACCTCGACGCCGATCTATCCGTTCAGCGCGGTGATCGGGCACGACCGACTGCGGCTGGCGCTGGTGCTGTGTGCGGTGCGGCCCGACATCGGGGGAGTGCTGATCCGCGGCGAGAAGGGCACCGCGAAGTCGACCGCGGTGCGCGGCCTGGCGAAGGTTCTGACCGCCGCCTTTGCTGCCGCAGGTGACGACGGCGGGCAACTGGTGGAGCTTCCGATCGGCGCCACCGAAGATCGCGTCGTGGGATCGCTTGACCTGCAGAAGGTTTTGCGCGATGGCGAGCATGCGTTCTCGCCCGGCCTGCTGGCCCGGGCGCACCGAGGCGTGCTCTACGTCGACGAGGTGAACCTGCTGCACGACCATCTCGTCGACGTGCTGCTCGACGCCGCCGCGATGGGCCGGGTGCACATCGAACGCGACGGTGTCTCGCACAGCCACGACGCCCGGTTCGTGTTGATCGGCACGATGAATCCCGAAGAGGGCGAACTGCGTCCGCAGCTGCTCGACCGGTTCGGGCTCACCGTCGACGTCGCGGCCTCCCGCGAGGTCGATGTGCGTGCCGAAGTGATCCGGGCTCGCCTGGCCTACGAGGCGGATCCGTTCGCCTTCTCCGAACGTTATGCCGACGCGGACGCCGAACTGGCGAGCCGAATCGCCGCGGCGCGCGCCTTGGTGGGCGATGTGGTGTTGCCCGACAACGAGTTACGGCGCATCGCGGCGCTGTGTGCGGCGTTCGACGTTGACGGCATGCGGGCCGATCTCGTGGTGGCGCGCACGGCGATGGCGCATGCGGCCTGGCGCGGTTCGACGACGGTCGAGGAAGAAGACATCCGGGTGGCGGCGGAACTGGCGCTGCCGCACCGCCGCCGCCGCGATCCGTTCGACGACCCCGGCCTGGACCCCGACCGGCTCGACGAGGCGATGGAACAGGCCGGCGAATCCGCTGACGCCGAGCCGGAACCGGACCCAGAACCCGAGCCCGATCCGCCGGGGGGCGGCTCAACAGAAGCGGGCGACGGGCAAGCGCCACAACAGGATTCGACCGGCGAGAAGTCGGCGACGACCCGCCAGAGTGCGCCGCCGTCGGCGACGTTCAAGACCAAGTCGCTCGTCGTCCCCGGGGTAGGGGAAGGGGCGCCCGGCCGTCGGTCCCGTGCGCGCAACCGCACCGGGACGGTCATCTCCGCGACCGAGGACGGTGGCCACGGCATGCACGTGTTCGCGACGCTGCTCGCCGCGGCAGGCAGGCAGTCCGCGCCGGGCGCGGTGCGGCCGGGCCCCGACGACGTCCGTCGCGCTATTCGCGAAGGCCGCGAAGGCAATCTGGTGATCTTCGTCGTCGACGCGTCGGGCTCGATGGCGGCCCGCGACCGGATGTCGGCGGTCAGCGGTGCGACGCTGTCGCTGCTGCGCGACGCCTACCAGCGCCGCGACAAGGTCGCCGTCATCACGTTCCGCAAGAACGATGCCAGCGTGCTGCTGCCGCCGACCTCATCGGTGTACATCGCCAGCCGGCGGCTGAACCGATTCGACACCGGTGGCAAAACGCCGCTGGCGCAAGGACTTCTGGCTGCCCGCGACATGGTGGTGCGGGAGCGGGCGCGTGACCGTGCGCGTCGCAGCCTCGTCGTCGTGCTGACCGACGGCCGTGCGACCGGTGGCCCCGATCCGCTCGGCCGGGCCCGCACGGCGGCGGCCCGCCTGGTGGCCGAGGGTGCCGCCGCAGTGGTCGTCGACTGCGAAACGTCCTATATCCGGCTCGATCTCGCGCAGGACCTGGCGCGACATCTCGGCGCGCCGTCGGTGCGACTGGCCGAACTGCGGGCCGACAATTTGACGGCCCTGGTCAAGGGCGCTGCGTAGAAGGGTGATGCGATGCCTCAGGGGCAACCGCTGACGGTTCCGAACGACGGCTTGACGACGCGGGCGCGACGCAACGCCCCCCTTCTCGCGGTGCACACCGGTCCGGGCAAAGGGAAGTCGACGGCCGCATTCGGGATGGCGCTGCGGGCGTGGAATCAGGGCTTCGACATCGCGGTGTTCCAGTTCGTCAAGAGCGCGAAATGGAAGGTCGGGGAGGAGACGGCACTGACGGAACTCGGCCGGGCGCACGACGAGCGCGGAGTCGGCGGTCCCGTCGAATGGCACAAGATGGGGTCGGGCTGGTCGTGGACCCGCAAGGCGGGGACGGAGACCGATCACGCTGCCGCCGCCGCTGACGGCTGGGCCGAGATCGCGCGGCGGCTGGCCGAGGAGCGTCACAGCTTCTATGTGCTCGACGAGTTCACCTATCCACTGAAATGGGGCTGGGTGGACACCGAGGAAGTGGTCGCGACGCTGGCGAACCGGCCCGGCAACCAGCACGTGGTGATCACCGGGCGCGATGCGCCGCAGGCTCTGATGGATGCCGCCGATCTGGTGACCGAGATGACGAAGGTCAAGCATCCGATGGATGCCGGCCGCAAGGGCCAGAGAGGCATCGAGTGGTGAGCACGCCCGCGGTGGTCATCGCAGCGCCGGCCTCGGGGAGTGGGAAGACGACCGTCGCCACCGGGCTGATGGGTGCGCTGCGGCGCGCCGGTCACCGTGTTGCGCCCTTCAAAGTCGGTCCCGACTTCATCGACCCCGGCTACCACGCGCTGGCGGCCGGCAGCCCGGGTCGCAACCTGGACCCCGTGCTGGTCGGTGAGCGCCTCATCGGCCCGCTCTACCGGCACGGCAGTGATGACGCCGACATCGCGGTCGTCGAGGGGGTGATGGGCCTGTTCGACGGCCGCATCGGTGACGCCACCGTCGGCCCCGCGCAGGGCTCCACCGCGCACGTCGCGGGCCTGCTCGGCGCTCCCGTCGTCCTCGTCGTCGACGCCCGGGGTCAGAGCCACAGCATCGCCGCGCTGCTGCACGGCTTCGCCACCTTCGATCGCTCCGCGCGCCTGGTCGGCGTGATTCTCAACCGTGTCGGGTCACCGCGCCACGACGACGTGCTGCGACAGGCCTGCGACCACGCCGGTGTGCCGGTGCTCGGGTCGATTCCGAGGACCGACGAACTCGCCGTGCCGTCACGCCACCTCGGGCTCGTGACGGCTGTCGAACACGGCCGTCGAGCTACCGCCGCCGTGGCGGCCATGACCGACCTCGTGGCCCGCCACGTCGACCTCGAGGCGATCACACGCGTCGCTGCGAGCCGCGTCGTCGACCAACCCTGGTCGCCGGCGGTGGCGCAGACCGAAAACGTCACCGTCGCGCTGGCCGCGGGCAAGGCATTCACCTTCGGTTACGCCGAGCACCGGGAGATCCTGCTCGCGGCCGGGGCCGAGGTCGTCGAGTTCGATCCGCTGTGCGACCAACTGCCGCCGGCGGCATCGGCGCTTGTGGTCGGTGGCGGATTCCCGGAGGAGTTCGGCACGGAGTTGTCGGCCAACGACGTGGTCCGCCGCCAGATCAAGGCGCTGGCAGCCGTCGGGGCGCCGGTACACGCCGAGTGCGCGGGGTTGACCTACCTCGTCGACGACCTCGACGGGCATCCGATGTGTGGTGTGCTGGCGGGGTCGGCGTCGTTCACGAAGTCCCTGACCCTCGGATACCGCGACGCGGTCGCTGTGGCGGATTCTCCGCTGCACGCTCTGGGCGATCGCATCACAGGTCACGAATTTCACCGCACCACAGTGCAATTCGCTGAGGGCCGATCACCCGCCTGGCGTTACGTCGGACGGGCGGGGCAGGTGATCGAAGACGGCGCCGTGGCGGGCGGTGTGCATGCCGGTTATCTGCACACCCATCCCGCCGCGCACCCGGAGGCGGTCGCGCGCTTCGTCGCCGCTGCCGCAACCTTTAAGCTCGCCGGGTGAGTCCTGAGACCGACAACGCCTATCTGGTGGGCCTGCGCCTCGCGGGCAAGAAGGTCGTCGTCGTCGGCGGCGGTACGGTCGCCCAGCGGCGCCTGCCGTTGCTGGTCGCCAGCGGCGCCGATGTCCACGTGATCACCAGGGCCGCCACCCCGGCGGTCGAGGCGATCGACGGAATCACCTTGACAATGCGGGAGTTTCGCGACGGCGACCTCGATGGTGCCTGGTATGTGATCGCCGCCACTGACGATCCTACCGTCAACGCGGCGATCGTCGCCGAGGCGGAGAGCCGCCGGATCTTCTGCGTGCGCGCCGACATCGCGATCGAGGGCACCGCCGTCACCCCGGCCTCATTCGACTACGACGGCCTGTCGGTCGGCGTGCTGGCCGGCGGGGAGCATCGCCGGTCCGCGGCTATCCGTAACGCCATCCATGAGGCGCTGCAGCAGGGACTCATCGCCGACAGCGGGGACTCCGGCGCCGTCAAGGGCGGGGTCGCCCTCGTCGGCGGAGGCCCGGGCGATCCCGAACTCGTCACCGTGCGGGGCAGGCGGTTGCTGGCCCACGCCGACGTCGTGGTCGCCGACAGGCTGGCGCCTCAGGAACTGCTCGCCGAGCTGTCGCCCGACGTCGAGGTGATCGATGCGGCGAAGATCCCCTACGGCCGCGCGATGGCTCAGGACGCGATCAACGACGTCCTCATCGCGCGGGCCAGGGAAGGAAAGTTCGTCGTCCGCCTCAAAGGCGGTGATCCGTTCGTGTTCGCGCGCGGCTACGAAGAGATCATCGCGTGCGCCGAAGCCGGAATTCCGGTGACGGTTGTGCCGGGTGTGACAAGTGCCATAGCGGTTCCTGCGCTGGCCGGTGTTCCCGTCACGCACCGCGGTCTTACACATGAGTTCGTGGTGGTCAGCGGGCATCTGGCGCCAGACCATCCCGAATCGTTAGTGAATTGGGATGCGCTCGCCGCAATGAGCGGGACCATTGTTTTGCTGATGGCGGTCGAGCGGATCGAATTGTTCGTCAAAGTCTTACTGGAAGGCGGCCGACCAGCGGATACGCCGGTCCTGGTGGTTCAGCATGGGACGACGTCGTCGCAGCGGACTTTGCGGGCGAGCCTTGTCGAAACTCCGGAACGGATTCGTTCGGACGGGATTCGACCTCCCGCGATCGTGGTAATCGGGGCGGTGGCCGGCTTCGGCGCTTAAAGGATTCTTAAGATTACTGTAAGGTAACCCGTTATGACGGCTCTCAACGATGCGGAGCGTGCCGCCATCCACCGTGATGCTGAAGGCAGTGAAAAACGAGGCTCCAAGCGAGCCTCGGACAGAGTCCTGCCCGTCCGCGTTCCCGGCTCGGGTGAGACCGCAGGCGGACATCCCGGCGGCCCGACAGGCAACGCGGCCCGACCGAGCAGGACTCCGGCCTGGATGCCGTCGCGGCGGTTCATCGCCGCGGTCGTCGCGATCGGTGGCATGCAGCTGCTGGCGACGATGGACAGCACCGTCGCGATCGTGGCGCTCCCGAAGATCCAGGACGAGCTCAGCCTCTCGGATGCCGGCCGCAGCTGGGTCATCACCGCCTATGTGCTGACGTTCGGCGGATTGATGCTGCTGGGCGGTCGCCTCGGTGACGTCATCGGCCGCAAGCGAACCTTCATCGTCGGTGTCGCGCTGTTCACTATCGCTTCTGTTCTGTGCGGTCTCGCATGGAACGAGGCCACTCTCGTTATCGCCCGGCTGCTGCAGGGTGTCGGCGCGGCGATCGCGTCGCCGACCGCGTTGGCGTTGATCGCCACCACATTCCCGAAGGGCCCCGCCCGCAACGCCGCGACGGCGATCTTCGCCGCGATGACCGGCATCGGCTCGGTCCTGGGCCTGATTCTCGGTGGCGCGCTGACCGAGGTGTCCTGGCGCTGGGCCTTCCTCATCAACATCCCGATCGGGCTGCTGATGATCCACCTGGCCCGTAAGACACTGCGCGAGACCAACCGCGAGCGGCTCAAGCTCGACGCCGCAGGCGCACTGCTGGCAACCCTGGGCTGCACGGCCGCCGTGTTCGGCTTCTCGATGGGGCCGGAGGCCGGCTGGCTGTCGCCGATGACTCTGATCTCCGGTGTCATCGCGGTCGGCGCATTGCTCGGCTTCCTCTGGGTGGAGCGCACGGCCGAGAACCCGGTCGTCCCGTTCGAGCTGTTCCACGACCGCAACCGCGTCGCCACGTTCGCCGCCATCTTCCTCGCAGGCGGCGTGATGTTCACGCTGACCGTGACCATCGGGCTCTACGTCCAGGACATCCTGGGCTACAGCGCGCTGCGCGCCGGCATCGGCTTCATCCCGTTCGTCATCGCGCTCGGCGTCGGCCTGGGGCTGTCCTCGGCGCTGGTGTCGAAGTATCCGCCTCGCGTGCTCGTGATCGCCGGTGGCGTGCTCGTGCTCGCGGCGATGATCTACGGCTCCACGCTGGACGCGAACATTCCGTACTTCCCGAACCTGGTGCTCCCGATCACCGTCGGCGGCTTCGGCATCGGCATGATCGTCGTGCCGCTGACGGTGTCGGCGATCGCCGGTGTCGGCTTCGACCAGATCGGCCCGGTGTCGGCGATCGCACTGATGCTGCAGAACCTCGGCGGCCCGGTCGTGCTCGCGGTCATCCAGGCCGTCATCACGTCGCGGACGCTGTATCTCGGCGGCACCACCGGCCCGGTCAACGACATGAACGCCGCGCAGATGCACGCCCTCGACCAGGGCTACTCCTACGGCCTGCTGTGGGTCGCGGGTATCGCGGTCATCGTCGGCGGTGCGGCGCTGTTCATCGGCTACACGGCCGAGCAGGTGGCGCACGCGCAGGAAGTTAAAGACGCGATCGACGCCGGCGATCTGTAGCTCCCCGCAAATCCGGCGCGCGGAACGACGCTGAGCGTCGCTGAACGCGCCCGATCAGCTGCTGTCGGTAGGGTGGCGAACCATGGCTTCCGGGTCGTCTGAGGGCACGACGAAACGGCTGTCCTCTTCGGTGCTCGGCATCGCCATCGTCGCGATCACCGGCATGCAGCTCATGTCGACCCTCGACGGCACCATCGTCATCGTCGCGCTGCCGCGGATGCAGGCCGAGCTCGGCCTCTCCGACGCAGGTAAGAGCTGGGTCATCACGGGCTATGTGCTGGCGTTCGGCGGGCTCCTGCTGCTCGGCGGCCGCATCGGTGACGCCATCGGCCACAAACGGGCCTTCCTGTCGGGAGTCGGCGTCTTCACGATCGCCTCCCTGGTGTGTGGCCTGGCCGCCGAGGAGGTCACGCTGATCGTGGCGCGGGCGATCCAGGGTGTCGGCGCGGCGGTGGCCGCTCCCACCGGGTTGGCGTTGATCGCGACGACCTACGCGGTCGGCCACGCCCGCAACCGTGCGCTGGCAGTGTCGGCGGCGATGCAGGGGCTCGGATCGGTGCTCGGGCTCGTTCTCGGCGGCGCGGTGACAGGGATTTCCTGGCGGTGGGCGTTCCTCGTCAACGTGCCGATCGGCATCGCGATCATCGCGATCGCGGTGTTCCGGCTCGCCGAGACGCGGCACGAACGCATCAAGCTCGACATCACCGGCGCCCTGCTCGCCACGCTCGCATGTACATCCGCGGTGCTGGTGTTCACGCAGGGACCACCGCGGGGCTGGGTCGACCCATGGGTCATCGGGGCCGGAGTGGCGGCCGTCGTGTTCTTCGTCGCGTTCCTGCTCGACGAACGCGGCGCCGACAACCCATTGGTGCCGCTGTCGATCTTCGACAACCGCAACCGCGTCGCGTCGTTCGTCGCGTACTTCATGGCGGGCGGCGTGATGTTGACGCTGTCGGTGATGATCGGTCTGCTCGTCCAAGACGTGCTGGGCTATTCGCCTCTGCGGGCCGGGATCAGCTTCCTGCCGTTCGCGGCCGCGTTCGTCGTCGGGAACGTCGTGGCCACCTACGTGGCACCGCGGATCGCACCGCGGTGGGTCATCCTCGGGGGCGGATTGTTCGTTCTCGTCGCAATGCTCTTCGGGTCGACTCTCGACCGGACCGTTCCGTACTTTCCCGGCCTGTTCCTGCCGATCGTCATCGGCGGTTTCGGTATCGGCGTGATCTCGGTGATCCTGCCGCTGTGCCTGCTGGCCAATGTGCCCGCTCGCGACATCGGATCGCTGTCGTCGGTGACGCTCATGGTCTTCAATCTCGGCGGCCCGTTGGTGCTCGTCGTCATTCAGGCCGTGCAGACTTCGCGGACCTTGTACCTCGGCGGCACCACGGGGCCGGTGAAGGACATGACCACCGCCCAGCTCGACGCGCTGGGACACGGCTACACCTATTCGCTGCTGTGGGTGGCGGGCATCGCGCTCCTGGTGGGTGTCGCCGCTCTGTTCATCGGATACTCGGCCCGCGACATCGCCAGGGCGCGCGAAACCCGTGAGGCCGTGGACGCGGGGGAGCTCTAGCGGCGCGCATCAGTAAGGTGGTCGGCTGTGATCACCCGCATGTCCGAGCTGTTCCTGCGCACGTTGCGCGACGATCCTGCCGACGCCGAAGTGCCGAGCCACAAGCTGCTGATCCGGGCAGGTTACGTCCGGCAGGTCGGGCCTGGGTTGTACAGCTGGCTGCCACTGGGACTGAAGGTCCTGCGCAAGATCGAGAACATCGTGCGCACCGAGATGAACGCGATCGGTGGCCAGGAGATCCTGTTCCCCGCGCTGCTTCCGCGGGCGCCGTATGAGACGACCAACCGCTGGACCGAGTACGGCGACACCTTGTTCCGGCTGCAGGACCGCCGCAATAACGACTACCTGCTCGGGCCCACCCACGAGGAGATGTTCACCCTCACCGTCAAGGGGGAGTACTCGTCGTACAAGGATTTCCCGTTGCGGCTCTACCAAATTCAGAACAAGTACCGTGACGAAGCCAGGCCCCGCGCCGGCATCCTGCGCGGCCGCGAGTTCCTGATGAAGGATTCGTACTCGTTCGACGTCGACGACGACGGACTCAAGAACGCCTACCACGCGCACCGCGAGGCCTATCAGAGGATCTTCGCGCAGCTGGCCGTCCGCTACGTCATCGTGTCCGCCGTGTCGGGCGCGATGGGCGGCAGCGCCTCCGAGGAATTCCTCGCCGAGAGCGAGGTCGGGGAGGACACCTACGTGCGGTGCGCGCAGTCCGGGTACGCCGCGAACGTCGAGGCCGTCGTCACCACCGCACCCCCGCCGATCCCGTTCGACGGTCTCCCCGAGGCGGTCGTGCACGACACGCCGGACGCGCCTACGATCGCGACGCTCGTGGACTGGGCCAACAGCGCCGATCTGCCGAGTTTCGCGGGCCGCACCGTCACCGCCGCCGACACCCTCAAGAACGTGCTCCTCAAGGTGCGCGAGCCGGGCGGCGACTGGGAGCTGCTGGCGGTCGGTGTGCCCGGCGACCGCGAGGTCGACGACAAACGACTCGGCGCTGCGCTCGAACCGGCCGAGTACGCGATGGCCGACGATGCCGACTTCGCGAAGTACCCGTTCCTGGTCAAGGGGTACATCGGCCCGAAAGGATTGCTGGCCAACGGAGTTCGCTACTTGGTCGATCCGAGGGTGGTCGACGGCACCGCGTGGATCACCGGTGCCGACGAGAAGAACAAGCACGTCGTCGATCTGGTCGCCGGACGTGACTTCACGCCCGACGGCACCATCGAGGCCGCCGAGGTCCGCGAGGGCGACCCGTCGCCGGACGGAGCCGGACCGCTGGTCGCGGCGCGCGGCATCGAGATCGGCCACGTCTTCCAGCTGGGTCGCAAATACGCCGACGCGTTCAACGCCGACGTTCTCGGCGAGAACGGCAAGCCGGTGCGACTCACCATGGGGTCCTACGGGATCGGGGTGTCTCGGCTCGTCGCGGTCATCGCCGAACAGCACCACGACGACATCGGCCTGCGGTGGCCGTCGAGCGTGGCGCCCTTCGACGTGCACGTCGTGATCGCCAACAAGGACGCCGAAGCCCGTGCCGGCGCCACCGAGCTGGCCGCCGATCTGGACCGGCTCGGAATCGACGTGCTGCTCGACGACAGGACGGCATCGCCGGGGGTGAAGTTCAAGGACGCCGAGCTGCTCGGGGTGCCGTGGATCGTCGTCGTCGGCCGCGGCTGGGCCGAAGGCGTTGTCGAACTTCGTGACCGGTTCAGCGGAGGCAAACGCGAGGTGCCCGTCGACGGTGCCGTCGGCGAGATCAGCGCCGCGATCACCGGCTGACGCCGACTTACTCGCTGCCGCCCGGGAACGCGACGGTCACCGCGGTGTCGCCGCGGACGACCCGCCACTTCGCGGCGGTGACCGCGCACTCCGTCAGTGCCGTCACCGCGAACGTACGGACCGTCTGATCGGTGGACTGTTCGACGACGGCCCGCCACGCCACGGCCGCGTCCTCTTCCATCTGAACCGCGAGATTCGTTGCTTCGGTGGGGGTTTCGACGTCCACTGGCATCTGATAGCCGGCCGCCGGGACCGCGGCCGCAATGCCCTGCTCCTCGGCCAGCGCGATGGCGGCCTCGCGGCGGGCGCGATGCTCGGCCATCGCCGCCGACACCAGATAGTTGACGTCGGGCTCCGAGTGCCCCGACACGACGCCGTACCCGTAGATGGTGGCGTGCTCGGTGGCGATCGCGTCGAACAGTGCGCCGGCGGCCGGGTCATCGGGTCGTGTTGGCAGGGTGGTGTCCGGTTCGGGTGACGTCATCGCGCGGCCCCCGCCCCGGCCAGCGCCACGGTGTAGGCGACAGTGCACGACGCGGCAATCGACGCGAGCAGACCTGCCCGGTAGCCGGACAGCGCGCCGGCGGCCTGCGTCGCACTGTCGGCGGAAGCGCGCAGCGCCCCGACGACGT
The DNA here is from genome assembly GCF_029623955.1 of Mycobacterium sp. 236(2023). GTDB lineage: Bacteria > Actinomycetota > Actinomycetes > Mycobacteriales > Mycobacteriaceae > Mycobacterium. The sequence continues at coordinate 1,620,873 of NZ_JARSBP010000002.1, forward strand.
CCTCGGCGTCAGGGGCCGGAACCGATGCGGGGGTCGTCGTCGTTGCGGCCGCTGAAGGTTCAGCGCTGGTGGTCGGTGCGGCATGCCCCGTCAGGCGGACGATCTCCTCGGCGAGCGCCTCGGCATGCGCCGCGCGCTGGGCGGCGATGTCGGTGAGCATGTCGGCCAGGCGTCCTTTCGCTGTGGCGGCGACGTCAGTGGCCAGCTCGCCGTCGGAACGCGCCCGGTCCAGTGCAATGGTGAGATCGTCGAGGTCAGGGGGAGGAGGCGGGGTTCCGCAGCCTGCCGCGGTGACACTGAGCGCCGCCAACGCCGCGACGCCGACGAGGATGTGTCGACGGCTGACTGTCGGCGGTCTCGGCACGGCCAACATCCTGCCATCCGCGCATCGGGCCGTCCGGAACCGACTTCCTCCAGGCGTCGGCGGTGCGGGCTTTTCGTATTTGACCAAGCCTTGCTGGCGTATCGTGGAGAGTCGGATTCGCAAGGAGCCCTCCCTGCGGACCGATGTCCGGACAACTCAAGACGAGGAGCTCGCCGTGGCGGAGCGGTCTACGGGATTACCGTCGCAACGACAGGTGGTCGAACTGCTCGAGGGAGAGTTCGGGCGCGCGGGTTTCGACATCGAAGACGTGGTCGTCGACGCCACCGCCCGCCCGCCGCGCATCACGGTGGTGGCCGACGGGGACGGTGGGCTCGACCTCGACTCCATCGCACAGTTGTCCAGGACCGCCTCCGAACTGCTCGACGAATTGGACTCGGCGGCCTACGTGCTCGAGGTGACGTCCCCCGGGGTGGACCGCCCGCTGACAAACGAGAAGCACTACCGCCGTGCGCAGGGGCGCCTCGCGGAGTTGATGCTCGCTGACGGTTCAACGCTGGCCGGACGCATCGGTCAGGTGGACGACGGAACGGTCGGAGTCGTTGTGCGCGAAGCCCGCAAGAATCTCGAAGTTCGTCATATCGCTCTCGATTCGATTGTCAAAGCTGTTGTCCAGGTGGAGTTTTCAAAGCCAAGTCCGCGTGAGATGGAACTGGCCGGTGTCTCCGGAAAGGAAGCCTCAACGTGAATATTGACATGGCGGCTCTGCACGCGATCGAAGCCGACAAAGGAATTACCGTCGACGTCGTCGTCGACACCATCAAATCGGCTCTGCTGACGGCATATAGGCACACCGAAGGCCACGAGGCCGACGCCTACATCGACATCGACCGCAAGACCGGCGTCGTCAAAGTGGTCGCCCGCCAGACCGACGAAGACGGCAATGTTCTGCACGAATGGGACGACACCCCAGAGGGTTTCGGCCGTATCGCGGCGACCACCGCCCGTCAGGTCATCCTGCAGCGGCTGCGCGACGCCGAGAACGAGAAGAACTACGGCGAGTTCTCGGCCCGCGAAGGCGACATCGTCGCCGGCGTCATCCAGCGCGATGCCCGAGCCAACGCGCGCGGGCTCGTCGTCGTCCGGATGGGCAGCGAGACCAAGGGGTCAGAGGGTGTGATCCCCACCGCCGAACAGGTACCCGGCGAGAAATACGAGCACGGTGACCGGCTGCGCTGCTACGTCGTCGGCGTCACCCGCGGCGCCAGGGAACCGCTCATCACGCTGTCCCGGACCCACCCCAACCTGGTGCGCAAGCTGTTCTCCCTGGAGGTCCCCGAGATCGCGGACGGCTCGGTCGAGATCGTCGCGGTGGCCAGGGAGGCCGGGCACCGGTCGAAGATCGCGGTCGCGTCGCGCGCGCCCGGTCTCAACGCCAAGGGCGCCTGCATCGGGCCGATGGGGCAGCGGGTGCGCAACGTGATGAGTGAACTGTCCGGCGAGAAGATCGACATCATCGACTACGACGAGGACCCGGCCCGGTTCGTGGCCAACGCGCTGTCGCCGGCCAAAGTGGTGTCGGTGACGGTGATCGACGAGGCGGCGCGCGCAGCGCGGGTGATCGTGCCGGACTTCCAGCTGTCGCTCGCGATCGGCAAGGAAGGGCAGAACGCCCGGCTGGCGGCGCGGCTGACCGGATGGCGAATCGACATCCGCAGCGACGACGCCGCCAAAGAAGGTGGCCCCACAGACCAAAGCCACGATCGGCCCGCGGCACGCCGCGACGCCGCCCACGGCGCAGTCGACGACCGCTGAGCGGCGCGGCGGATCGCAATCAGCACCGGTTTTCTTCTCCGCGCAGTGGTGGCGGTAGACTCAGCTGTGATCCAGCGCGAGACATCGGCTCGGACGCGCCAAAGCACCTCCACCCCCGTCGGGGGCCCGGTGCGGACGTGCATCGGATGCCGGAAACGAGAGCTGGCCGTCGAACTGCTTCGGGTAGTCGCTGCCGACAGCGGACACGGGTCTGGGAATGGCTCCAGCACCGTGATCGTTGACTCAGCGAGAACACTCCCGGGGCGGGGTGCCTGGTTGCATCCCGATCCCGGTTGCCTGCAAGCGGCGGTTCGCCGGCGGGCGTTCGGCCGAGCGTTGCGGATCACCGGAACACCGGACATCACCGCGGTGTCAGAGCGTCTTCCCGTCGGGGAGGCGCCCGAAGCGCCCGGGAAAGAGAACAGGTAAGCGAAGAACATGAGCACACCGTGAAGTCCCGATGACCATGCGTCATAGCTAACCCGAGGCGCGGCGCCTACCACCGCTGTCGCCTCCTAGACAGGAGATGTAGTGGCAGGTAAGGCCCGCGTGCACGAGTTGGCAAAGGAACTCGGTGTCACCAGTAAGGAAGTTCTCTCTCGTCTCGGCGAGCAAGGTGAATTCGTCAAGTCCGCCTCATCGACGGTGGAAGCCCCTGTGGCCCGCCGGTTGCGTGAGTCATTCGGCGGCAACAAGCCCGACAACGTAAAGCCAGCCGGCGCGTCCAACGGAGCGCCCGCGAAGCCGGCCCCGTCGGACCGGCGTCCCGGTCCTCGGCCCGGTCCACCGGCAGCTCAGCAGCCCAAGGCCCCGCCGGCACCGGCCGCCCCGGCCGCCCAGGCCCCGACGCCTGCCCCGGCAGCTCCCGCGCCGACTCCGGCGCCCGCCGCCCCCGTTGCACCTGCGGCCTCCGCGGCTCCGCAGGCGCCGTCGGCCCCGACCTCGCGTCCCACGCCCGGTCCCCGTCCGGGCCCCGGCGGTCCGCGCCCCGGTGCGCCCAAGCCCGCGGCGCGCACCCCGCGCGTCGGCAACAACCCGTTCTCGTCGCAGCAGCCGGTCGAGCGTCCGGCGCCCCGGCCCCCTGCGGGTCCCGGCGGCCCGCGCCCAGGTCCCGGCGCTGGTGGTCCCCGTCCCGGCGGTGGCCCGCGTCCCGGCGCGACGCCCGGCAACATGCCGCCCCGCCCCGGCGGCGGCCCCCGCCCAGGTGGCGGTCCCCGTCCCGGCGGTGGCCCGCGTCCCGGTGGCGGTCCCCGTCCGGCACCCGGTGGCGGCGGTCGTCCCGGTGGTGGCGGCGGTAACTACCGTGGCGGCGGTCCCGGTGGTGGTGGCGGTGCAGGTGGCGCGGCCGCCGGCGGTTTCCGCGGTCGCCCCGGTGGCGGCGGTGGTCGCCCCGGTCAGCGCGGTGGCGCCGCAGGTGCCTTCGGACGTCCCGGTGGTGCCCCCAAGCGTGGTCGCAAGTCGAAGCGCGCGAAAAGGGCCGAATACGAGAACATGCAGGCCCCGGTCGTCGGTGGCGTGCGGTTGCCGCACGGCAACGGCGAGACGATCCGGTTGGCTCGCGGTGCGTCGCTGAGCGATTTCGCAGAGAAGATCGACGCCAACCCGGCCTCGCTGGTGCAGGCGCTGTTCAACCTCGGCGAGATGGTGACCGCCACGCAGTCCGTCGACGACTCGACGCTTGAGCTGCTCGGCGGCGAGATGAACTACGTTGTGCAGGTCGTGTCCCCCGAGGACGAGGACCGCGAACTGCTCGAGTCCTTCGACCTCACCTATGGCGAGGACGAGGGCGGCGAAGAGGATCTGCAGTCCCGTCCGCCGGTCGTCACCGTCATGGGTCACGTCGACCACGGCAAGACCCGACTGCTGGACTCGATCCGCCAGGCCAACGTCCGCGAGGAAGAGGCCGGCGGTATCACCCAGCACATCGGCGCCTACCAGGTCGAAGTCGACCTCGACGGCAACGAGCGGCTGATCACCTTCATTGACACCCCCGGTCACGAGGCGTTCACCGCCATGCGTGCCCGCGGTGCGAAGGCCACCGACATCGCGATCCTGGTGGTCGCGGCCGACGACGGCGTCATGCCGCAGACGGTCGAGGCGATCAATCACGCGCAGGCGGCCGACGTGCCGATCGTCGTGGCGGTCAACAAGATCGACAAGGAAGGCGCGGATCCGGCGAAGATCCGTGGCCAGCTCACCGAGTACGGCCTGGTCGCCGAGGACTTCGGCGGCGACACGATGTTCGTCGACATCTCGGCCAAGCAGGGCACCAACATCGAGGCGCTGCTCGAAGCCGTGATCCTGACCGCCGATGCGGCTCTGGACCTGCGGGCCAACCCCGACATGGAAGCCCAGGGCGTGGCCATCGAGGCGCACCTGGACCGCGGTCGTGGTCCCGTGGCCACCGTGCTCATCCAGCGCGGCACGCTGCGGGTCGGCGACTCGATCGTCGCGGGCGACGCCTACGGACGTGTCCGCCGCATGGTCGACGAGCACGGCGAGGACGTCGAAGAGGCGCTGCCGTCGCGGCCCGTCCAGGTCATCGGCTTCACGTCGGTGCCCGGTGCAGGCGACAACCTGCTCGTCGTCGACGAGGATCGCATCGCCCGGCAGATCGCCGACCGGCGCAGCGCGCGCAAGCGCAACGCGCTGGCCGCCCGCAGCCGCAAGCGGATCAGCCTGGAAGACCTGGATTCGGTGCTCAAGGAGACCAGCCAGCTCAACCTGATCCTCAAGGGCGACAACTCGGGCACCGTCGAGGCGCTGGAGGAGGCCCTGATGGGTATCCAGGTCGACGATGAGGTCGAGCTGCGCGTCATCGACCGCGGCGTCGGTGGTGTCACCGAGACCAACGTCAACCTGGCGTCGGCGTCGGACGCGATCATCATCGGCTTCAACGTCCGTGCCGAGGGCAAGGCGACCGAGCTGGCGAACCGCGAAGGCGTGGAGATCCGGTACTACTCGGTGATCTACCAGGCCATCGACGAGATCGAGAGCGCGCTCAAGGGCATGCTCAAGCCGATCTACGAGGAGAAGGAGCTCGGCCGCGCCGAGATCCGCGCGATCTTCCGGTCGTCGAAGGTCGGCAACATCGCCGGCTGCCTGGTCACCTCCGGCATCATGCGGCGCAACGCGAAGGCGCGGCTGCTGCGCGACAACGTGGTGATCGCCGAGACTGTCACCGTCTCGTCGCTGCGTCGCGAGAAGGACGATGTCACCGAGGTCCGCGATGGTTACGAGTGTGGTTTGACGTTGACCTACTCGGACATCAAGGAAGGCGACGTCATCGAGACGTACGAGCTGGTCGAGAAAGAGCGCGTCTAACGATGCCTGACCCCTCACGGGCGAAGCGTCTCGCGAAGCGGATATCGACGCTGGTCGCGTCGGCGATCGAGTACGAGATCAAAGATCCTCGGCTCGCCGGCGTGACCATCACCGACGCCAAGGTCACCAACGACCTCCACGACGCCACGCTCTACTACACGGTCCTGGGCCAGTCCCTCGACGAGGAGCCCGACTACGGCGGCGCCGCCGCGGCGCTGGAAAGCGCCAAAGGTGTGTTGCGCACCAAGGTCGGGGCCTCGTTGGGCGTCCGGTTCACCCCGACGCTGTCCTTCACGCGGGACACGGTGCCCGACGCCGCCAACCGCATGGAGGAGTTGCTCGCCCGTGCGCGGGCCGCGGATGAGGATTTGGCGAGAGTTCGCCAGGGTGCCAAGCACGCAGGCGATGCCGACCCTTACCGTGTAAGCGGGGTGGAGGACGACACAAGCGGGGAACCGGACGCAAAGGACACGGGTGGTTCCGACTCGCTCGATGACTGAATCGACGGCCGTTGGCGCGCGCGTCGATGCCCACGGCGCCGCCGCCCTGCTGTCGGATGCGGACAGCGTCAGCATCGTGTGCCACGTCTTCCCCGACGCCGACACCATCGGTGCCGGACTGGCGCTCGCGCAGGTGCTGGAGCGCTGCGGCAAGGATGTACAGGTCAGCTTTGCCGAGCCGGCAGAACTGCCCGATTCGTTGCGGTCTCTGCCGGGCGGGCATCTGCTCGTCGCCCCTGAGCGCTTCCGGCGCGACGCCGATCTCCTGGTCACCGTCGACATCCCCAGCGTCAACCGACTCGGCGCCCTGGGCGACCTGACGGGCGTAGGCCTCGGCGTGCTCGTCATCGACCACCACGCCTCGAACACATTGTTCGGTACCGCCAATTTCGTCGACGACACCGCCGACTCGACGACGATGATGATCGCCGAGCTGCTCGACGCGTGGGACAAACCCATCGACCTCGGAGTGGCGCACTGCCTCTACGCCGGCCTCACCACCGACACGGGTTCGTTCCGCTGGGCCAGCGCTCGCGCGCACCGGCTGGCGGCGCGGTTGGTGGAGCTCGGTGTCGACAACGCCGGGGTGAGCCGGACGCTGCTGGACACCCATCCGTTCGAGTGGCTGCCGATGCTGTCGCGGGTGCTCGGGTCGGCCGAGCTGGTGGCCGACGCCGTCGACGGCCGTGGGTTCGTCTACGCCGTGGTCGACCACGAGGAGCTGGCGAAGGCCAGGTCCGAGGAGATCGAGAGCGTCGTCGACATCGTCCGCACCACGGCGCAGGCGGAGGTGGCTGCGGTGTTCAAAGAGATTGCGCCGCAACGGTGGTCGGTGTCGATGCGCGCGAAATCCGTCGACGTGTCCCGCATTGCGGGGACGTTCGGCGGGGGTGGCCATCGACTGGCCGCAGGCTACTCGGCCACCGGTTCCGCTGCTGACGTCGTTGCGGCGTTGCGTGCGGCCCTTGGCTGACGCCGTCGCGCCGGCGACCAGCCGGCGTATCGCCGCGCTGGCCTTCCCGGCATTGGGAGTTCTTGCCGCCGAACCCATCTACCTGCTGTTCGACCTCGCCGTCATCGGCAGGCTCGGTGCGTTGAGCCTCGCCGGGCTGGCGATCGGCGCGCTGATCATGGGCGTGTTGAGTTCGCAACTGACGTTCCTGTCCTACGGGACGACGGCCCGTGCGGCGCGTTTCTACGGCGCAGGCAACCGCAGGGCCGCGGTCGAGGAGGGCGTGCAGGCCACCTGGCTCGCGCTCGGGATCGGCACCGCCATCGTCGTCACGGTCCAATTGACCGCTGCCCCACTCGTTTCGGCGTTGGCTGCCGGAGGCGAGATCGCCGACGCCGCCCTGCCATGGGTGCGCATCGCCAGCCTGGCGGTGCCGGCGATCCTGATCGCGGCCGCGGGTAACGGGTGGATGCGCGGCGTCCAGGACACCATGCGCCCGCTGCGGTACGTCGTCGTCGGCTTCGCGCTGTCGGCGGTGCTGTGTCCGGTTCTGGTGTACGGATGGCTCGGCGCTCCAGAAATGGGGCTGCCCGGTTCGGCCGTGGCCAACGTCGTGGGCCAGTGGCTGGCGGCCGCGCTGTTCTGCTGGGCGCTGATCGTCGAGAAGGTGCCGCTGCGGCTGCGTCCGGCGGTGCTGCGCGCCCAGGTGGTGATGGGTCGGGATCTGATCCTGCGGACGATGGCGTTCCAAGCGTGCTTCATCTCCGCGGGTGCGGTCGCGGCCAGGTTCGGAGCGGCGTCGGTGGCGGCGCACCAGGTGGTACTGCAGTTGTGGAGTTTCCTTGCGCTGGTGCTCGATTCGCTGGCCATCGCCGCGCAGTCACTGGTGGGTGCCGCGCTCGGGGCGGGTCAGCTGGCGCACGCCAAGTCGGTGGCGTGGCGGGTGACGATCTTCTCGACGGTGGCCGGGCTGGTCCTGGCTGCGGTGTTCGCGCTGGGGTCCTCGGCCTTCCCGACGGTGTTCACGACCGACCGTTCGGTGCTCGACGCGATCGGGGTGCCTTGGTGGTTCTTGGTGGCGCAGCTGCCCATCGCGGGCATCGTCTTCGCCATCGACGGCGTGCTGCTCGGCGCCGGCGACGCGACGTTCATGCGGAATGCGACGCTGGCGAGCGCGCTGGTCGGATTCTTGCCTTTGATCTGGTTGTCGCTGGCTTTCGGCTGGGGGCTGCTCGGCATCTGGGCCGGGCTGAGCACGTTCATGGTGCTGCGCCTTGTGTTCGTCGGCTGGCGCGCATTGTCGGGGCGCTGGTTGATCCCCGGCACACGCTGAGTCAGTGCTTGCGCGCCACCGCAGACCAACCGAACTCGTTGGTCTGCACCTCGACGTCGGTGAACCCGGCCGCGGTCAGCCGCGCGGGCAGAGCGGCGGGATCGACAGGGTTGTAGGTGTCGCCGCCGTGCATCTGCTGCAGCGGTTCGCTGGCCAGGCTGTCGCTGGCGACCAGAACCGCGCCCGGGCGTAGCACGCGCGCGATTTCGGCGAACAACTGATCCTGGCGGTCGGCGGGCTCGACATGGTGAAGCATCGTGAAACACGCTGCGCCGGTGAATCGCCCGTCCGGAAATTCTAGGGATGTCGCATCGGCGTTGACGATGCGCACCGATGGAATGTCGGCGAATCTGTCGACGAGCATCGCCGCGAGGTCCGCGTCGATCTCGACGGAGGTGAGTCGCGCGACGGACGCGCCGAGCACATCGGTGGTGGCCCCGTAGCCGGGACCGACTTCGAGGACGTCGTCGCCCAGTCGTGCGTCGCCGATGGCCCACGGAAGGATGACGTCGCGGATCATCTGGCGCCACTCGTCGCTTCCGCAGAATTGATGCGCCTCGTTCACGATCGCAGCGTACGCCCGTGAAGCCGACGTGCGAAAGAAGCGAGCGCGCGCCTCTGCACACGACACACCCGCGGAGTGTGTGCAGACACGCGCGCTCGCAGTGCTGACTGAGTTAGTCTGCGGCGGAAGAGCTTCCGAGTAGGTCACGTACCCGATTGGCGACCCGGATGAACTCGGGCCGCTCCATCGTCTCGGCGTAGTCGCGCTCGGCGGGCAACTCGACATCGAGCGTCTCGACGATGCGACCTGGACGGGGGCTCATCACGACGACCCGGTTGGCGAGGTAGACCGCTTCGGCGACCGAGTGGGTCACGAGCACCACGGTGGTGCCGGTCTCCCGCCAGATCCGGTGCAGTTCGACGTTCATCTTCTCGCGGGTCAACGCATCGAGAGCGCCGAACGGCTCGTCCATCAGCAACACCCGGGGTTGGTGCAGCAGTGCCCGGCACAGCGAAACACGTTGCTGCATACCGCCGGAGAGCTCGTGGGGGAGCGCGTTCTCGAATCCGCCCAGCCCGGTCATCTCGATCAACTGATCACAGCGCTGTTGTGCCGTCTGCCGGGGCATTCCGCGCATCTCGGCCTGCAGCAGGATGTTCTTGCGCACCGAACGCCATTCGAGAAGTGCGGCGCGCTGGAACACGTAACCGATCTCGCGCTGAGGGCCGCGAACACGGTTGCCCCGCAACAGGACTTCACCCGAGGTCGAGTCCGTCAAGCCGGCGATGACTTTCAGCAACGTCGACTTGCCGCACCCCGAGGGGCCTGCGATGGAGATGAACTCGCCGTCGGCGACCTGCAGGTCGATGTCGTCGAGTGCGGTGACCTCGGCTCGTTTGGAGGAAAACCGCACGGTCAGATCGCTGATCGTGATAACCGCGGAGTCCACGGACGTCATGTTCGTTTCCGGAGGTGTGATGGTGGCAGTGGTCATTTTCATGGTCTCCTACTGCTGACCTTCGGGAGCGAACGACGAATCCCAGTACTCGGCAGGGTCTTTGGCGCTCTCCAGCAGGCCCGCCTCGCTCAGCGTCGCGATGGTGGTCTTCCAGTCCTCTTCGGCGTTGGCGCCGGGGACCTGGTTGGCGGTGGCCGGCGTGGACAGCAGGGGGATCGTCTGCTGCCACTGCTGCAGCAGCACCTCGCGCGGCGGCATCTGCGGGTCCTTGCCGGCCATGGCATCGACGGCCGCTTCCGGATTGTCGGCGGCCGCGGCATACGCCTCGCTGGTGGCGTCGACCATCGCCTGCACCAACTCCGAATTGTCGGCGATCGTGGAGGTGTTGGCGATCAGCCCGTTGCTGTAGAAGTTCAGGCCTGCATCGGAGTAGCGCAGGTAGCGCACCTCGCGACCGCTCTTGTTCGCGATCGTCGGGCCCTGGTCGTGGGCGAACCCGATGAGTCCGTCGACCCTGCCGGACAGCATCGCGGCCATCTTGCCCGCGGCGTCGAGACTCTGCTGGGTGACCTGATCCTCGGGCACACCGACCTTGTTCAGGTAGATCGGGAACGTCGTGGTCGGCGCGTCACCTGCCGACACCGCGATGGTGCGGCCCACCAGGTCCTGCGGGTTCTCGATGCCCGAGTCGGCGAACACCTGCACCGCCGACGGAGTGGTCTGGAGGAACACGCCCGCACTCTTGACCTTGACGCCCTTGTCGATGTTGCTCAGGACGGCGGGGGTGTCGGCCCAGCCGAAGTCGACCTGCTGGGAGCCCACCGCTTGCACGGTCTTGGTCGAGCCCTGGCCCGCATCGATGGTGAGGTCGATGCCGTGCTTGGCGAAGATGCCTTCCTGCACGCCGTAGTAGAAGGGGGCGTGCTCGCCGTAGGGGTACCAGTTGAGCATCAGCGTGGCCGGCGACGTGGAACCGTCTGCGGCAGGGGCGTTGTCGGTGCCGCTTCCGCCACAGGCGGACAGCGTGAGCATGGCGGCGGTGGCGGCGGCCGCAACAGCGGCGGCGCGGCGTCGGGTGAACATCATTGTTTCGTCTCCTACGGGTCGGGGTTCAGGCGGCGGTGCTGGCGGAATTGGTGATGCGGCGCGAGGAATGCCACGGAATGAGGAGCTTCTCGGCGATTTCGATGATCGCGAAGAGCACGATGCCCAGCAGCGACATGATGATCAGCGCCGCGAAGAGCATTGCGGTGTCCACGTTTCCGTTGGCCTGCAGGATCACGTAGCCCAAACCTTCGTTGGCGCCGACGAATTCGCCGACGACCGCACCGGTGACGGCCAGCGTGGCAGCCACCTTGAGGCCCGACATCAGCTGGGGCAGCGATGCGGGGAACCGGATCTTCATGAAGGTCTTGAAGCGGCTCGCCCCCATGGTGGAGGTGAGCTCGAGGATTTCGGGATCGACCGAGCGCAGGCCGGCGAGGCCGGAGATGACGATGGGGAAGAACGCCATCAGCACCGCCACCAGGATCTTGGGCGACGGGCCGAAGCCGAGCCAGACGACGAACAGCGGCGCGATCGCGATCTTGGGAATGACCTGGGCGAACAGGATCAGCGGGTAGACCGTCTTCTCAAGGCTGGCCGAATACATCATCACGACGGCCACGAAGACGCCGAACACGGCGGCGATGACGAAACCGATCACCGTCTCCCACGTGGTGACCCAGGTGTGCTGGGCCAGGTAGGCGGCGTTGGCCTGGGCGGTCTGCCAGGTCTCGGCGGGCGAGGGCAGGATGTAGGGGGCGACGAGTTCGTTCTCTGTGACGGCCCACCAGGCGGCGAGCAGTACGGCGACGAGGGCCAGGGGCCGCCAGAGGGCCGCCGCGGTGCGGCGCGGGGAGAACGACGGTCGCCACGAGCGTCTGGGGCCGGAAGGGGCTGGAGGTGACGCCGACGAGGAGGGGCGCACGCCGGCCGATGCGGTTACCGCCATGAAGTGTCCTAATGGTCGCAGTGGATCGAATTCCGGGAACCCGATCTGGGAATGCGCTTTCCGAAGCGATTCCGACCATAACGTGATCCAGCGCACACTGTCAACGAGGACGGACTGAAGGCACTGTTCGCGCAGCTCAGGGCAGGCGCGTGCTCTCCCTCAGCACGACGCGGCCCGGCACTCGTTCACGCACATCGTCGGCGCCGTCCCGCAGCGCCAGGTCCACTGCCCGCGCGCCGATCTCTTCGAGGGGCAGGGCGACCGTCGACAGGCTCGGCATGTGATCGCGCAGCGTCGGGATGTCGTCGAAGCCCGCGATGCAGACATCGCGGGGGACCGCCAGACCCATCTCGCGCCACGCGGCGATCGCACCGATGGCCATCACGTCGGTGACGGCGAAGACGCACACCGGCGCCGCTCCGCTTCCGGGTTGCAGCTGCAGGGCGGCGGCCAGCCGTTGGGCTGCTGCATAGCCGCCGTCGCGGGTGAAGCTTCCCGACACCTCGACCAGCGGTGTCAGCCCGCAGCGGCCGAGGGCCTCGACGAACCCGTTGCGCCGGTCCACCGACGTGCGGATGCTGGCGGGCCCGCCGATCACGGCGAACTGTGTGTGACCCGACGCGACCAGTGCCTCGGCCAATTCTGCTGAGGCAAACTGATTTTCGGGTTCGACGGCACCTCCGAACGCGAGCGGCTGGCCGATCACCACCACGCGTCCACCGTTGGTGCGGTAGCGCCCGAACTCGCCTTCGATCTCACGATCGAGGTGACCGCTCTGCCGGGAACCGGCGAGCACGATGGCGTCGGCGCGATGGGCGATGAACGTGCTCACCGACTCCCGCTCGATGTCGAAGTCACGATCGGTGCTCGCCAGGAGCACCTGCTTGCGCGCAGTTCTGGCCGCGGCCTGGACGCCGCGGACGATCGAGGAGAAGTACGGGTCCGCGATGTCGTGGACGATGAGGCCGAGAAGTCCGGTCGACGCCCGCGCGAGGGCTTGCGCCTGCGCGTTCGGCACGTACCCCAGCTCGCGCGCGGCGGCCCGGACCCGGTCGGCGACGCCCTCGCCGGGGATTCTGGCGGAACCGTTGAGCACACGGGAGGCGGTGGCTTGCGACACGCCTGCGCGCGATGCCACGTCCTGCAGGGTTACCGCCGCCATCTCCGCTGCTCCCGCCGGTTGTCGGTGTTGTCGTGAGATGCGGCCGGGCGAGTCGGCGAACGACTCGGGGTTGACCGCAACGCGCCGACAGCTTACCGTGGAAAGCGCATTCCGAAGTGCTGACACCGCGATCTCTCGGTCACGAGATATTGCCGGTGCAGGTCGTGACGACAGCACTCGCCCGGGCACGGACATTCAGGACGGCCCCGGCTCTTCAGACAAGGACCTTCCCGATGTCTTCTTCGAGCTCCAGAACCCTGCGCATCGCCATGAACGGCGTGACCGGCCGCATGGGCTACCGCCAGCACCTGTTGCGTTCCATCCTGCCTCTGCGTGATACCGGACTGCTCCTCGACGACGGCTCGCGCGTCGCGGTGGAACCGATCCTGGTGGGCCGCAACGCCGACAAGATCGCCGACCTCGCCGCTGCACACGGAGTCACCGAGTGGACCACCGACGTGGCCTCGGTGATCGCCGACCCGACCGTCGACGTGTACTTCGACGCACAGGTGACATCACGGCGCGTCGAGGCGCTGTCTGCTGCCATCAAGGCGGGCAAGCACGTCTACACCGAAAAGCCGACCGCTGAAACCCTCACCGAGGCAATCGAACTGGCACGCATGGCGGAGAACGCCGGGGTCGTGGCCGGTGTCGTGCACGACAAGCTCTACCTCCCCGGTCTGGTGAAACTGCGCAGGCTGGTCGACGAGGGCTTCTTCGGCCGCATCCTGTCGATGCGCGGTGAGTTCGGCTACTGGGTGTTCGAGGGCGACGGTCAGCCGGCGCAGCGGCCCAGCTGGAACTACCGTGCCGAGGACGGCGGCGGCATCACGGTCGACATGTTCTGCCACTGGAATTACGTGATGGAGGGACTGCTCGGCGCGGTGCAGGCCGTGACCGCCCGCGCGGTCACCCACATCCCGACACGGTGGGACGAGGCGGGCCAGGAATATCCGGCCACAGCAGATGACGCCGCGTACGGCATCTTCGAACTCGACGGTGGCGTCATCGCGCAGATCAACTCGTCGTGGGCGGTGCGCGTCTACCGGGACGAGCTCGTCGAGTTCCAGATCGACGGCACCCACGGCTCAGCCGTCGCCGGTCTGCGCAACTGCGTCGCGCAGCAGCGCGCGCATACGCCCAAACCCGTGTGGAATCCCGATCTTCCGGTCACCGAGAAGTTCCGCGACCAGTGGCTCGAGGTGCCCGCCAATGCCGATCTCGATAACGGCTTCAAGTTGCAGTGGGAGGAGTTTTTGCGCGACGTGCTCGCCGAGCGGCCGCACCGTTTCGGTCTGCTCTCGGCCGCCCGTGGCGTGCAGTTGGCCGAACTGGGCCTGAAGAGCTCGGCCGAAGGTCGCCGCCTCGAGGTTCCGGAGATCGTGCTGTGACGGCCACGACGGAGGCCCCCGTGGCGTCGGTGCTGCTACCGGTCGACGGCGAACTGCGCCGCCACGATCTCGGTGCGCCGGGGGACTGGCGACGTCCGGCCCGCCCGATCACGTCCCGCATCGCCTACGCGGCCGCACACGTCGTGCCGAAAGTGCTCGCGGACAACACCCCCGGTGCGCTCGCGGACCTCGACTGGGACACCACAATGGCCTACCGCCATGAGCTGTGGTCCTACGGTCTGGGCGTCGCCGACGCGATGGACACCGCCCAGCGCGGAATGGGCCTGGACTGGGCCGCCACCCGTGAGCTCATCGTCCGGTCCGGGCGCGAAGCGGCCGCCGTCGGTGGTCTGCTGGCATGCGGGGCGGGCACCGACCAGCTTGCGCTCGCCGACGTCCCTGACGGTCGTCGCGGGCTGGATGCGATCGTCGATGCCTATCGGGAGCAGATCGATGTCGTGCGTGGCGCGGGTGCCGACGTCATCCTGATGGCGTCCCGGGCGCTGGCTCAGACGGCGACCTCACCCCAGGACTACCTCTCGGTGTACGGCACGCTGCTCGACGAGGCCGACGAGCCCGTGATCCTGCACTGGCTGGGTGACATGTTCGACCCGGCTTTGCACGGCTACTGGGGAAGCGCAGACATCTTCAGCGCCACTGCGACATTCGAAAGCCTGGTGCGCCAGCATGCGGACAAGGTGGACGGGGTCAAGGTGTCGCTGCTCGATGCCTCCCACGAGGTCGCGCTGCGCCGCACACTGCCGGCCGGCGTACGGCTCTACACCGGCGACGACTTCAACTATCCGGAATTGATCGCCGGGGACGGACTACACCACTCCGACGCACTGCTCGGGATCTTCGCCGCGATCTACCCCGCCGCCTCGACAGCGCTGCAGCAGTTGGATGCAGGTGATGCCGCCGGCGCTCGGCGCATCCTCGATTCCACGCAGGAGCTGGGCCGGCACATCTTCGCGGCGCCGACCTATTACTACAAGACCGGAATCGCATTCCTGGCTTGGCTCAACGGTCACCAGCGCAATTTCGCGCTGGTCGGCGGGCTCGCGAGCGGCCGCTCGGTCACGCATCTGAGCCGGTTGTTCGTGCTGGCCGATCGTGCAGGACTGCTCGCCGATCCGGAGCTGGCCGCGGATCGGATGCGCACGTTCCTTTCCGTGAACGGGGTGAGCTGATGTTCGACCGTCTGTCGCTCAACACGATGACCACCAAGAGTTGGACCCTGCGCGAAGCCGTGGAGGCCACCGCCGCCGCGGGCCTTCCCGCGATAGGTCTGTGGCGTGACCGGGTTGCCGAGACAGGCGTCGATGACGCCGCAAAGATCGTGCTGGACAACGGTTTACGCGTATCGAGCCTGTGTCGCGGCGGATTTCTCACCGGCATCGGGGACGGTACCGCGGCTCTCGATGACAACCGGCGGGCCATCGACGAAGCGGCACAACTCGGTACCCCAGAGCTTGTGATGGTCGTCGGCGGGGTACCCGATCGCGACCTGGTCGGAGCACGGGTACGGCTCGCCGAGCGCCTCGCTGAACTCGTGCCCTACGCCGCCGACCGGGATGTGCGGTTGGCGCTGGAACCACTGCATCCGGTGTTCTGTGCCGATCGTGCGGTCATCAGCACGCTGGCCCAGGCGCTCGACCTTGCAGCCCCGCATCCCGCGCGAACCGTCGGCGTCGTCGTCGACACCTACCACGTGTGGTGGGACCCGACCCTGGCCGAATCGGTTGGCCGCGCCGGCGCCGAGGGCCGGATCAGCAGCTACCAGATCTGTGACTGGCTGGTGCCGATGGCCGCCGATCCGCTGGTGTCGCGCGGCATGATGGGCGACGGCGTCATCGACTTCACCTCGATCACCGCGCTGGTGCGCGATACCGGCTACACCGGTGACATCGAGGTGGAGATCTTCAACGAATCCGTCTGGGCGACAGACGGAGCCACGGTTCTGGAGACGATGAAGCAGCGCTACCGGGAGCTGGTCCTCCCCGCGCTCTAGCGCACCTGGGACCGGCCCCTTTCCATCACCGCGCTGCGGCTCTCGGCGATATCGTCACCGCTGGCGGTCTTCATCCACTCGCGTGCCGCCGCGGCCTCCTGCCACAGAGGACCGGCGTTCTGCGCATCGTCGATGTCGTGGTAGGACGCCAGCAGTGAACGGACGGCCTTCTGGTTGTTGCCGACGATCGACGTTGCGATGCGGCGCGCAGTGTCGAGGAGTTCGGCGTGCGGCACCACCTGGGTGACCAGGCCGCAGCGCAGCGCCTCCTCGGCCGACAGATAGTCGCCCGTCATGCTCATCCGCCGGGCCATGCCGACGCCGACCTTCTGCGGCAGACGCACCGACAGCCCCCACGTCGGCAGCAGACCGACGCGGGCGTGCGTGTCGGCGAAACGCGCTTGATCGGAGGCGATCAGGATGTCGCAGTACAGCGCGATCTCCAGCCCGCCGGTCACGGCGGCACCGTTGATGGCGCCGATCACCGGCTTGGTCATCGGCGGCCATTTGGGGGAGATGTCGGGCAGGTCGGTGGTGTCGCCGAGTTCCTTGAGATCGAGGCCCGCGCAGAACACCGGATCAGCGCCTGTGAGGATGACGACGTCGACGTCATCGGCGGCCTGGGCATCGCGCAACGCCGCGAACAGGCTTGTGCGCAGAGCGGACGACAGTGCATTACGGGAGCCGGGCCGGTTCAACGTCAGGGTGCGAATGCGGTCGCGGGTGTCGATCAGCAGGACGTCCTCAGCGGGGGTGCTCATCCGCTCACCGTATCGACACGTGTCAAGCGCCTATCGTGGAGGTCATGTGCCGAAACATCACGGAGTTGCGCGGCCTGGAACCGGCCGCGACCGGAGAAGAGATCGAGGCTGCTGCGCGCCAGTACGTGCGTAAGGTCAGTGGCATCACCCGCCCCTCCGGCGCCAACGCCGAAGCGTTCGAGGCGGCGGTCGCCGACGTCACAGCGGTGACGCACCGGTTGCTCGACAACCTGGCACCGCGCAGGCAGCCACCGAAAACCGTTCCGCCGCTGCGCCGCCCAGAAGTGCGGGCGCGTCTCGGTCTGGGATGACCGCGACGCTGACCCAGCCCGCGCTCAAGGAGTGGGGAGCGGTGGTGCACGCGACGCTCGACGGCAGGCAGACAGTGCTGCTGCGCAAGGGCGGCATCCACGAGAAGCGGTTCGAGGTCGCCGCATCCCGGTTCCTGTTCTTCCCGACCGTCGCGCACAGCCACGCCGAACGGGTCCGTCCCGAACACCGTGAGCTCCTCGACTGTGCCGCCGCCGACAGCACCGAGGACGCCGTCGTCATCCGTGCCGGCGCCCGGGTGGTTGCCGCCATCGCGGTCGAGCGGCCCGAAGGTTTGAAAGAGATTGCGCCGCTGCATATCTGGACCGAAGAGTCTGTGCAGGCCGACCGGCTGGATTTCAGGCCGAGGCATCGGTTGACGGTGCTCGTCATCGCGGCGACGCCGCTGGCCGAACCGGTGCGTCTGACCCGCACGCCCGACTACCGGGGATGCAACAGCTGGGTGCAGCTGCCGCTCAATCCGGTCTGGGGACTGCCGGTCCACGACGACGCGACGCTCGACGACCTCGCGCGCCGCGTCCGCGACTCAGTCGGTTGAGACCGGCAGCACGAGGCGTGTCTCGTCGCCGAGAGTGATCGTATGCCGGGCCGTCGCGAAAGCCGTTCCGCTGGACGAGAGTTCGCCGGTGCCGCGGTTGCGCAGGAACCGCGGATGCGAGCCACCCGCGACGAGCACACGGATCCGGGACCCGGCGGGGAAGGTCCACGCGACCGCATCCATCTCGATGCGAGCCACCCCCGACGTCGGTGCGGACGCCAGATAGCCGTCGCTGACGTTGCGGGAACGGCCATGCGGGTCGACCTGACTGATCCGCACGAACAGATCGTTGTGCGGATTCGTGCACTCGTGGGACACCTCGAACACCGGTGTCCCGATGACGCGCAGGTCCGCGGGTAACGGCGCCCCCGTGAATGTCACGGTGTCGGCACGCCGCGCCAGCGACGTGTCGTCGCGGTAGCCGCCGACGGTGGACAGGAGACGGCCGCCGACCGTCGGCGTCGGGTCGGCAGGGTTGTAGACGAACGCTTCCGATCCACCGGAATCAGGTGCGGCAGTGTCGAGACCACCGCCTGGGTGAAGATGGAGAACCTGCTCCTTGGTCACCGGCGGCCAACTCGGCAGGTCTCGCCAGCCCTCACCCTTGACATGGATCCGGACGGGCGCGGTCCGCGTCGACGGCGCGCCACCGAGGTGGGTGCCCAGCCAGTCCAGCGTCTCGCGGAGCACCGTCGGCGCAGCCTTGGTCATCATCTGGCCGTGCGTCCACGGGCCCACCGTCAGGCCGACGGGCACATCGCGAGCGGTCAGCGCGCGGTACTGCTCCAGGGTCTGCTCCAGGAACAGGTCCTGCCAGCCCGTCAGCAGCAGGACGGGAATCTCGGCGCGCTGCAATGCATCCCGAAGATGAATCCGGGACCAGAAGGGATCGTCGGCATCGGGGTGGTCGAGCCACGACTCGAACCACGGTGCCCCGGCCCCGAGCAGGGCGCGGGTCGACGTTCCGAGCGGAGAACCCAGGGAGGCCCGCGTCACCCGCTGCTGCGACCGGGCCTGACGGGCGAGAAGGCGGAGCCGGTTCGGGTCCTCCTGGCGCGAGACCATATCGCTCCAGCCGAGGAAATCGTTGAGGCCGAACGATCCCATGCCCCAACGAGGTCCGCTGGCGTCGTGCAGTCCCACCGTGATGACTGCCGCCTTCATCTCCGGCGGGGGATCGTGCAGCAGCGCCCACTGGGTGAAGCCGAGGTACGACAGCCCGACGGTGGCGAACGAGCCGGTGAACCAGGATTGCTCGCGCAGCCAGGCGACGGTGTCGGCACCGTCGTCGATCTCGTTGACCATCGGGTCGAACTCGCCCCCGGAGCCGAACGTGCCGCGGACGCTCTGAAACAGCACGTGGTAGCCGCGGGCGGCGTACACGGCGCCGAACAGCGCGGAGAACGGCCAACCTCTCCCGTAGGGGGCCCGCACGAGCAGGGTGCCGGCAGGCTTGTCGGTGCGGGGCGCGTAGTGGTTGGCGATCAACTCGACGCCGTCACGCATCGGCACCCGCACGTGGCGCTCGACGGCGAATCCGGTCGTGGACGGCGGCAGCCGCAGCACGCTGCTGAGCTTCGCCGTGGCGGCCTGCTGGAGAGTCACGCCACGAGGTTACAAACTCAGTAGATGTAGGAGGGGCTGAGCTCGTGGGCGCGCTGCAGGTTGGTCTGCAGGCAGTCGGGGTCGGGCTCGGAGTAGATCGGTGAGTAGAACAGCGACTGCTGGATCACGCCGTAACTGGTCTTGAACGCGATCATGCAGGTGATCCACCAGCGGTTGTTCCAGTCCGTCGGTTTCATGATCCAGTACTGGGCGGCGCGGTGGCCGTTGATGTCGAGTTCGACCGCATCGGGCGGCAGCGTCTGCTCGTAGGTGCGCCACACGAACGCCTCGACGGCCATCTGGTAATTGCCGGCGTCGTACTTGCAGCGCAGGCTGTCCTCTGCCGTCGGTGGCGTATAGGCCAGGCCGATGCGTTGCACGACATCGAGGGGAATGTCGCGACACGGGTCGAACGGGTCGGGGTCGGTGAGCTCGATCACCGGCGACTTGATCGTCGTCGTTGCGTTCGGCAGCGGCGCGAACGTCGAACGCAAGTCGACGCGTCCCGTCGCGGTGGGCCCGACCGGGTTGGCCTGCACGACCACCACCACCGCTGCGACCAGCGCACACAGCGCTGAGAACAGTCGCAGCTTGGCGACCATCGTGAACCCCCTTGGGTGCCGGATGTCGTGGCCTGTCACACAACGTATCCCGGGAGTGTAGCGGGCGGCGATCAGCCGCTGGGCGGAAACTTAGAACCTGTTCTAGTTGCCACCGGGTGGCCGCCCCGTGTCCACCAGTAGGCTGACGGGTTGTGACCACTGACGAACGACGCCCGACTTTGTGGGCGGTCAGTGACCTGCATACCGGACACACCGGCAACAAACCGGTCACCGAGTCGCTGTATCCCGCCTCGCCCGACGACTGGCTGATCGTCGCCGGCGACGTCGGGGAACGGACCGACGAGATCCGGTGGGCACTGGACCTGCTGCGCAAGCGTTTCGCCAAAGTCATCTGGGTGCCGGGGAACCACGAACTGTGGACCACCCAGCGCGACCCGATGCAGATCTTCGGCAAAGCGCGCTACGACTATCTCGTCAACATGTGTGACGAGATGGGCGTCATCACCCCCGAGCATCCCTACCCGGTCTGGAACGAGGAGGGTGGCCCCGCGACCATCGTCCCGATGTTCCTGCTCTACGACTATTCGTTCCTGCCGCAGGGGGCGGGGACGAAGGCCGAAGGCCTGGCGATCGCGCGCGAGAAGAACATCGTGGGCACCGACGAGTACCTGCTGTCGGCCGAGCCGTATTCGACGCGCGACGCCTGGTGTCGCGAGCGGGTGAACTACACCCGTAAGCGGCTCGAGGATCTGGACTGGATGATGCCGACCGTCCAGGTGAACCACTTCCCGATGGTCCGCGAACCCTGCGACGCGATGTTCTACCCCGAGTTCTCGCTGTGGTGCGGCACCACCGCGACGAAGGACTGGCACACCCGCTACAACGCCATCTGCTCGGTCTACGGACATCTGCACATTCCGCGCACCACGTGGTACGACGGCGTGCGCTTCGAAGAGGTGTCGGTCGGCTACCCGCGAGAGTGGCGTCGCCGCAGGCCGTATCGCTGGCTGCGCCAGATCCTGCCGGACCCCAAGTACGCGCCCGGCTATCTCAACGAGTTCGGCGGTCATTTCCAGATCACCGACGAGATGCGCGAGAACGCCAAGAAGATGCAGCAGCGGATCAAGGATCGCGCGTGATCGCAGCGACCCTGCTCGCCGGTGTGCTCCCCGGTGAACACGCCGCTCTGGCTGCGGCCGAGTTGTATACGGACCCGAAGGAACTCGCGCCGCTGCCCGAAGAGGAGCCATTGATCGCGAAGTCGGTGGCCAAGCGGCGCAACGAGTTCATCACCGTGCGGTATTGCGCGCGTCAGGCTCTGGTGGACCTCGGCATGGAGCCGGTGCCGATCTTGAAGGGCGACAAGGGTGAACCGCGCTGGCCCGACGGTGTCGTCGGCAGCCTCACCCATTGCGAGGGTTTCCGCGGCGCGGCGGTCGGCTTGCGCGCCGAGGTGCGCTCGCTCGGGATCGATGCCGAGCCGCACGACGTGCTGCCGAATGGCGTGCTCGACGCGATCAGCCTGCCGATCGAGCGCCACGAGCTGGGCGGGATGCCGGGCGGGGTGCACTGGGATCGAGTGTTGTTCTGCGCCAAAGAGGCAACGTACAAGGCGTGGTACCCGCTGACGCACCGGTGGCTGGGGTTCGAGGACGCCCACATCACGTTCGATGTCGACGGCTCGGGTGCTGCCGGTTCGTTCACGTCGCAGATCCTGATCGACCCGGCAGCGGAGTCCGGGCCGCCGCTGACGTCGTTCTCGGGTAGGTGGTCGGTGCGAGACGGGATCATCCTCACCGGCATCGTCTTGTGAATGATTGCGTCTTGTGAATGATTGCGTCTTGTGACTGATCCCGGGATCGTCGTCGTCGACAAACTTGGCGGCATGACGAGTCATGACGTCGTAGGCCGGTGTCGCCGCTTGTTCGGTACCCGCAAGGTCGGCCACGCAGGCACGCTGGACCCGATGGCGACGGGGGTGCTGGTGGTCGGCATCGAACGGGCTACCAAGATCCTCGGTCTGCTCACCGCGACGGACAAGTCGTACGAGGCGACGATCCGCTTGGGTGAGACGACCTCCACCGAGGACGCCGAAGGTGAACTGATGCAGGCTGTTTCGGCGTCGCACGTGGAGGACGGGCAGATCGAGGCGGCCATCGCGCCGCTGCGGGGTGACATCGAGCAGATCCCCTCGGCGGTCAGCGCGATCAAGATCGCGGGCAAGCGGGCCTATCAGATGGTCAGGGACGGCGAGACCGTGGAGATCCCGGCGCGCCCGGTGCAGATCGACCGATTCGAGGTGCTGGATGTCCGGCGCGAGGGCGACGTCGTCGATGTCGATGTGGTCGTCGACTGTTCGAGCGGTACCTACATCCGGGCACTGGCGCGCGATGTCGGTGCCGCGCTCGGCGTCGGGGGTCATCTCACGGCGCTGCGGCGCACCCGGGTAGGCGGGTTCGGTCTCGACCAGGCGCGCACTCTCGACGAGCTCGCCGATGACGCGCAGCTGAGCTACTCGCTGGACGAGGCGTGCCTGCAAGCCTTTCCGCGACGCGGCCTCACCGAAAGCGAGATTGTCGACGCGAGCCATGGTCGTCCGCTGTCACCGGCAGGCATCGACGGTACCTATGCGGCGACAGCGCCGGACGGCCGCGTCATGGCACTGCTGCAGGACTCCGGCTCGCGGACGAAATCCGTGGTCGTGATCCGCCCGGCGACGCTCTAGAACTGCAGCGCCGAGCGCACGCTTTCTGACGTCCCGTCTCGATCTTCTCGTCAGAATGTGTACATTCGCGCGACATGAAGGACGACATCCGCTACTCGCCCGAGACGAGCGCGCTGCTGCTGGCGATGACGGCACTCCAGATGAACAACGGTGTACCGGCGCAGGAAGCTCTCGATCGTGCCTACGACATCTGGAAGGTGCGCGGCGGCGGTTCGTGGGAGTTCTCGGAGCTACGCGCCGTGGTTCAGGACCTGACCGCGCCAGCCTGAGCTCATGACCAGGATTCGTCCAGTTCGCCCAGCGAGGCGATCAGGGCGCTGTTGGCGCTGTAGTCGACGGGACAGGCAATGACGCTGACGGTGTCTGCCGCGAGCGCCTCCTGCAGCACCGGCAACAGCATGTCGGCCGACGAGATGCGATATCCCTTGGCGCCGAAGCTCTCTGCGTACGCCACGAAGTCGGGGTTGCCGAACGCGGTGTCGACGTTGTGGCCGATCTCCAGGTCCATCTTCCAGCTGATCAGGCCATAGGCGTCATCGACCCACACGAGGATCACCATCGGTGTGCCGACGCGCAGGGCCGTCTCGATCTCCTGCGAGTTCATCAGGAACGAGCCGTCCCCGGTGGCGACCAGAATCTTGGCGGCAGGCCGGGCGATCTTGGCCGCGATCGCACCGGGAACCGTCCAGCCCATCGTCGAGAGCCCGTTGGAGATCAGGCAGGTGTTCGGCTCATACGTCGGGTACAGCCGGGCCATCCACATCTTCAGCGCGCCGGTGTCGACGAGCGCGATGTCGTCGCGGGCCAGGGCCGAGCGGGTGTCGGCGACGATGCGCGCCGGAGTCAGCGGGAAGCTGTCGTCGGCGCGACCCCGGTCGAGTTCATCGGCGAGTAGCGCCCGAATCCTGTCCTGCCCTGACGAATACGGCTCGTCGCGGCGCACAGCGGCCGCCAACGCATCGAGGCTCCTACCGATATCGGCATGGAGACCGACCGCCACGTCGTAGTGCACGTCGACCTCCGCCGGGAACCGGTGGATGTGGATGATCTTGGTGTCACCCCGCGGGTTGATGCGAACGGGATCGAACTCCTGCAGTTCGTACCCTGCTGCGACGATGACATCGGCGTGGTCGAATCCGAAGTTCACGTAGTCGTGGCGCATGAACCCGACCGCGCCGAGGGCCAGCGGATGATCGTCGGGCATGATGCCTTTGCCGTGAAACGTTGTGGCGACCGGCATCCCGAGTGTCTCGGCGAACCGCCGCACCGCCGACGACGCGTCGCTGCGCGCAACCCCGTGGCCCGCGAGCAGGATCGGGTTGCGCGCCGACTGCAGAATCTCGGCGGCCCGCGCAATCTGCGCCGCCGACGGATCATCGGATCGGGGGACGTTGATGTTCAGTGGGGCGATGCCCGCTGGTGCGGTAGCTTCCTCGACGTCTTCGGGTACCGCGAGATAGACCGCTCCGGGTCGCTCGGTCTGCGCGAGCTTGAAGGCCTTGCGCACCATCTCGGGAACCGCACCCGGCGTCGCAACCAGCGCAGACCACTTCGTCACCGGTTCGAACATCGCCACGAGATCGACGCTCTGATGCGACTCCTTGTAGCTGCGCTGCATGCCGACCTGCGCTGAGAGTGCCAGCACCGGAGTCGAATTCGTGGTGGCATCGGCGACGCCGAGCAGGAGGTTGATCGCACCGGGGCCCAGGGTCGCCGAACACACGCCGGCCTTACCGGTCAACCGGCCGTACACCTCGGCCATGAACGACGCGCCCTGCTCATGGCGGGTGAGAACGTAGTCGATCGACGACCTCGACAGTGCGTCCACCAACCGGATGTTCTCTTCACCGGGAATGCCGAACACGTGTGTGACGCCTTCGTTCTCCAGGCATTCGACGATCAGGTCCGCAGTGGTCCGGCCGCTTTCAGGCACAGTAGAGCCGCTCGAATTCCTTGATCGACTTGTCGATGTCGCCCTTGACCGCACGCACCGCCGCCGCGCCGATCGGCCCGAACAGGGGAGCGCCGCCGAGGTCCATCCGCACCGTGAACGTGCATCCGTCGCCGGCGGGCGCCACCTTCATCGACAGCTTGTAGCGCGTCCCGCCGACACCCTCGCCGCTGACCGCCAGCGCGGACGGCGGATCGAATTCCTTGACCGTCCACGTGACGCGGTTGCGCATGCCCTTGGCGCCGGCAACGCCGACGATGGTCGTGCCGACCTCGATCTCGTCGGGAACGTCGGAGCGCCAGCCCTGGTGCATGGTCATCCAGTCGCCCAGCGACGACAGGTCCGACGCGTGCGCCCAAGCGTCCTCGGGGGGCAGCGCCAGCGTGCGTGAAAGCTCCAATTTGGCCACGAATACTCCTATGCGACGACCCAGATTGCCTGTGCGGCAGGGCTTCCCAAATCGACAGTGGTCTCAGTCCCTGGGCTTTCTATGGCCACCGAGATCATGCCCGCGAAGTCGCGCCGGGCGACCACCCGCAGTCGGGAGTCCAAGCTTATTCCCACGGAGTCGAAGTACCTGAGCATCTCGGGGTCCGCGTCCGAGATGCGCGCGACCGTGCCCGCCTCACCGTCCTGGCACGCCGAGAGCTGACGTGCCGGCGGGGTGGGCACCCTGCCGTCGGCGGCAGGAATCGGGTCGCCGTGGGGGTCGCGGGTCGGGTAGCCGAGCTTGGCGTCGATGCGGTCGAGCATCCGGTCGGACACCGCGTGCTCGAGGATCTCGGCCTCGTCGTGGACCTCGTCCCAGCCGTAGCCGAGTTCGTTGACGAGGAACGTCTCCATGAGCCGGTGGCGCCGCACCATCGCCAAGGCGGCCCGCCGGCCCGCTTCGGTCAACGTCACGGCCCCGTACTTCTCGTGGTCGACAAGGCCTTGATCGGCGAGTTTGCGGATCGACTCCGAAGCGGTGCTCGCCGAGACGCCGATCCGTTCGGCCAGCAGTTTGGTGCTCACTTTTTCGTGCGACCACTCCTGCGCGGTCCAGATGACCTTGAGGTAGTCCTGGGCGACCGTCGACAGATCGGTGGGGTCGGCCGGGTTGGCTGTGCTGTCGCTAGGACTCACGACACTGGAGTTTAGGCAATCATCACCTGATCCGTTGACGCTGCTCGGCCTCTGTTTGGTCCCGGGTTGCGGGCGGGTCGTAGGCTAGCGGCGTGCAGCGCTGGCGGGGGCAGGATGAAATCCCCACAGACTGGGGTCGGTGCGTCGTGACGATCGGCGTGTTCGACGGTGTCCATCGGGGACACCAGGAGCTGATCGGCCGTGCCGTGAAGGCGGGCCGGTCACGGGGCGTTCCCACCGTTCTCATGACGTTCGACCCGCACCCGATGGAAGTCGTGTTCCCGGGCAGTCACCCGGCACAGCTGACCACGCTGACCCGGCGGGCCGAACTGGTCGAGGAAATGGGCATCGACGTCTTCCTCGTCATGCCGTTCACCGCCGACTTCATGAAGCTGACCCCCGAGCGCTACGTCCATGAACTGCTGGTCGAGCGACTGCACGTGGTCGAGGTCGTCGTCGGCGACAACTTCACGTTCGGGAAGAAAGCCGCGGGCAACGTCGGCCTGCTCCGCAAGGCCGGCGACCGGTTCGGGTTCGCGGTCGACTCCCTGTCTCTGGTCGCCGAACACCACCAGGACGAGACCGTGACGTTCTCGTCGACCTACATCCGGTCCTGCGTCGACGCCGGGGACATGGTCGCCGCCGCCGAGGCGCTGGGCCGGCCGCACCGCGTCGAAGGTGTGGTCGTGCGCGGCGACGGCCGCGGCAGGGACCTCGGCTTCCCGACGGCCAACGTCGCCCCGCCGATGTACTCCGCGATCCCGGCCGACGGCGTCTACGCCGCCTGGTTCACCGTCCTCGGGCACGGACCCGTCATGGGCACCGTCACTCCCGGCGAGCGCTATCAGGCGGCGGTGTCCGTCGGCACCAACCCGACCTTCTCTGGGCGCACGCGCACCGTGGAGGCGTTCGTCCTCGACACCAGCGCCGACCTGTACGGCCAGCACGTCGCCGTCGATTTCGTCGCGCGCCTGCGCGGTCAGGAAAAGTTCGCGTCGGTCGACGACCTGGTGACCGCGATGGGGGCCGACACCGACCGGGCCCGCACGATTCTTTCCGCGGACTAGGTCGCTGTTAGACTCTGCGGCGACCAAGCGTGTGCTGCAGTTCGCGGCGGCCGCGCTCACAGATTTCCCGCGGACTGAAATAGATGGAGTTGTTTCGTGGCGCTCACAGCCGAACAGAAGAAGTCGATCCTGGGCGAGTACGGCCTGCACGACACCGACACCGGTTCGCCGGAGGCGCAGGTCGCACTGCTCACCAAGCGGATCTCGGATCTGACCGAACACCTCAAGCAGCACAAGCACGACCACCACTCGCGTCGTGGTCTGCTGCTGCTCGTCGGCCGCCGCCGCCGCCTCCTCAAGTACGTCGCCCAGGTCGACGTCGCGCGTTACCGCTCGCTGATCGAGCGCCTCGGCCTGCGTCGCTGACACCGGCGGCACTTCCACCCGGTACAGGGCCGTGCAGGCCCGGTCCGTGGTCGCCGTGTTCGCGGCCACGACGTTGGGTTGCCTGACAGCATGTTCCTCGGCGGCTGCCGCCGACATCGCGGTCGGGGACTGCCTCAAGATGGGCGGCACCCCGGACCGGCCCGAGGCACTCAAGGCTGTCTGCGGAACGCCTGAGTCGAACTTCACAGTCGTCGCCAGCGTCGCGGAAACCGACGAATGCCCGACGGACGTCGACTCCTACTACTCGACGCTCAGCGCGTTCTCCGACACCAGCACCGTGATGTGCATGGACATCGACTGGGTGATCGGCAGCTGCATGAGCATCGACCCGGAGAACGGCCGCGATCCGGTGCGGGTGCGGTGCGACGATGCCACGATGCCGGGACGGCAGCGGCCCACCGAGATCCTTCAGGGCGTCGCCGACGTCGACGAGTGCGACACCGGCACCGGCTACCCGTACGACGAGCGGAACTTCACCGTCTGCGTCGAAGACGTCCACTGATTGCCGCGGGGCGGCGATTAGGGGTTTTGCAGGTACCGGGATGTAGCATAGGTGCGTTCGGCTGCCCACTGGGCGCGAACACACTTGGGTGCGGTCCGCGCAGACCCGCGTGCACCGTTCCCGCGTGACACGACACGAACCGCCTGATCGCGCGGTCTTCGGTAGTGGCTGTCGGAGTCTTTCCGGCCGCTTCGATCGACGGCCGTCGACGCATCCGGGCGCGACTTCCCGGGCATCCCCGGGGTGTCTGCATCGCGCGTGATCACGCGAAACCGAAGATGATTTAGAGAGGCCGTACGGACATCCATGTCTGTAGTTGAAATTGAAGACGGCGTGTACGAAGCCACCGCCGTGATCGACAACGGGAGCTTCGGCACCCGCACCATCCGCTTCGAGACCGGTCGGCTGGCCCAGCAGGCCGCCGGCTCCGTCGTCGCCTACCTCGACGACGAGACCATGCTGCTGTCCGCCACCACGGCCAGCAAGCAGCCCAAAGACCACTTCGACTTCTTCCCCCTCACGATCGACGTCGAGGAGCGGATGTACGCCGCCGGGCGCATCCCCGGGTCGTTCTTCCGCCGCGAAGGCCGCCCGTCCACCGACGCGATCCTGACCTGCCGTCTGATCGACCGGCCGCTGCGCCCGTCGTTCGTGTCCGGCCTGCGCAACGAGATCCAGGTCGTCGTCACGGTGCTGTCGCTCGATCCGAAGGACCTCTACGACGTCCTGGCGATCAACGCCGCGTCGGCGTCCACCCAGATCTCGGGCCTGCCGTTCTCCGGTCCGGTCGGCGGCGTCCGCGTCGCCCTCATCGACGGTCAGTGGGTTGCGTTCCCGACTGTCGAGCAGCTGGAGACGGCCGTGTTCGACATGGTCGTCGCGGGTCGCAAGGTCGACAATGACGTCGCGATCATGATGGTCGAGGCCGAGGCCACCGAGAACGTCATCGATCTCGTCGCCGGCGGTGCGGGCGCACCGACCGAGACCGTCGTCGCCGAGGGCCTCGAAGCCGCCAAGCCGTTCATCGCCGCGCTGTGCGACGCGCAGGCCGAGCTGGCCGGTGCCGCAGGCAAGGAGACCGCCGACTACCCGGTGTTCCCCGACTACGCCGAGGACGTCTACTACTCGGTCGCCTCGGTTGCCACCGACGCGCTGTCGGAGGCGCTGACGATCGCAGGCAAGCAGGAGCGCGACGATCGCACCAACGAGATCAAGGCCGAGGTCGCCGAGCGGCTGGCCGAGCAGTACGCCGGGCGTGAGAAGGAAATCGGCGCTGCCTACCGTTCACTGACGAAAAAGCTTGTGCGCCAGCGCATCCTGACCGACCACTTCCGCATCGACGGCCGCGGTGTCACCGACATCCGCGCCCTGTCGGCCGAAGTTGCGGTCATTCCGCGCGCGCACGGCAGCGCACTGTTCGAGCGGGGCGAGACCCAGATCATGGGCGTCACCACCCTCGACATGGTCAAGATGGCCCAGCAGATCGACTCGCTCGGCCCCGAGACCAGCAAGCGCTACATGCACCACTACAACTTCCCGCCCTTCTCGACGGGTGAGACCGGCCGCGTCGGTTCGCCGAAGCGCCGCGAGATCGGCCACGGCGCGCTCGCCGAGCGTGCTCTGGTGCCGGTGCTGCCGAGCGTCGAGGAGTTCCCGTACGCGATCCGCCAGGTGTCGGAAGCGTTGGGCTCCAACGGTTCGACGTCGATGGGCTCGGTGTGTGCGTCGACGCTGTCGCTGCTGAACGCCGGTGTGCCGCTGAAGGCGCCGGTTGCGGGTATCGCGATGGGTCTGGTGTCCGACGAGGTCGATGGTGAGACCCGCTACGTCACCCTGACCGACATCCTGGGTGCCGAAGATGCGTTCGGCGACATGGACTTCAAGTGCGCAGGCACGAAGGACTTCGTCACCGCCCTGCAGCTCGACACGAAGCTCGACGGCATCCCGTCGCAGGTGCTGGCCGCAGCGCTGTCGCAGGCCAAGGACGCTCGCATCACGATCCTCGAGGTGATGGCCGAGGCCATCGACGCACCCGACGAGATGAGCCCGTACGCGCCGCGCATCACGACGATCAAGGTTCCGGTCGACAAGATCGGTGAGGTCATCGGGCCCAAGGGCAAGATGATCAACTCGATCACCGAGGAGACCGGGGCGTCGATCTCGATCGAGGACGACGGCACCGTGTTCGTCGGCGCCTCCAACGGCGAAGCGGCGCAGGCGGCGATCGACAAGATCAACGCGATCGCGAACCCGCAGCTGCCCAAGGTCGGCGAGCGGTTCCTCGGAACCGTGGTCAAGACCACCGATTTCGGAGCTTTCGTCTCGCTGCTGCCGGGTCGCGACGGTCTGGTGCACATCTCGAAGTTGGGCCGCGGCAAGCGGATCAACAAGGTCGAGGATGTCGTCAAGGTCGGCGACAAGCTGCGCGTGGAGATCGCCGACATCGACAACCGCGGCAAGATCTCGCTGGTCCTCGTCGACGAGGAGTCGGCAGCAGCCGAGGCAACCGCACCCGCTGACGCACCGGTTGATGCAGCAGCGACCGTCAGCAGCTAACACGGGGGCGCTCCGCCAGGGGAAGCGCGGCGGAGACGCGACCGGTAAATCGACGGCGGTGCGCCGCACCCAGTTGCCCGGTGGCCTGCGCGTGGTCACCGAGCACGTCCCGTCGGTGCATTCGGCATCGGTCGGGGTGTGGGTGAACGTCGGCTCCCGCGACGAAGGTCGTAGCGTGGCCGGCGCGGCGCACTTCCTGGAGCACCTGCTGTTCAAGTCGACGCCGACGCGCACCGCGGTCCAGATCGCCCAGGCCGTCGACGCCGTCGGCGGCGAGCTGAATGCGTTCACCTCTCGTGAGCACACCTGCTATTACGCGCACGTCCTCGATTCGGATCTGGAGCTGGCGATCGATCTGGTCGCCGATGTGGTCCTGCGCGGCCGGTGTCATGTCGACGATGTCGAGGTCGAGCGCGATGTCGTGCTCGAAGAGATCGCCATGCGCGACGACGACCCCGAGGACACCCTCGGCGACGTCTTCCTCTCGGCGATGTTCGGCGATCACCCGGTGGGCCGTCCCGTCATCGGCAGCGTCGAGTCGATTTCGGGAATGACTCGCGCGCAACTGCATTCGTTCCATGTGCGTCGCTACACCCCGGACCGGATGGTCGTGGCCGTCGCGGGAAACATCGAGCACGACGAGGTCGTGGCGCTCGTCCGCGAGCATTTCGGCGCTCGGCTGGTACGCGGACGGTCGCCGGTGGCGCCACGTAAGGGCACCAGCCGGGTGACCGGCCGACCCACCCTCCAACTGGTCAACCGGGACGGTGAGCAGACCCACCTTTCGCTGGGGGTCCGCACACCAGGACGGCACTGGGATCACCGGTGGGCGCTGTCGGTGCTGAACACCGCGTTGGGCGGCGGACTGAGTTCGCGTCTGTTCCAACAGATTCGAGAGACCAGGGGACTGGCGTACTCGGTGTACTCCACTGTCGACACGTTCGCCGACAGTGGGGCACTGTCGATCTACGCCGGCTGCCTGCCGGAGCGGTTCGACGAGGTGGTCCGCGTGACGACCGACGTGCTGGCCGAGGTGGCCCGCGACGGCATCACCGCCGACGAATGTCGGATCGCCAAGGGATCGTTGCGCGGCGGACTGGTTCTGGGCCTGGAGGACTCGGGTTCGCGAATGAACCGCATCGGACGCAGTGAGCTGAACTACGGCCAGCACCGCACCATCGCGCACACGCTGTCCAAGATCGAGCACGTGACGCTCGACGAGGTGAACGCCGTGGCGCGGCAGTTGCTGACCCGCCCGTTCGGTGCCGCAGTGCTCGGTCCGGTGCGCACCAAGCGCTCGCTGCCGAGGGCGCTTCAGACGATCGCGGGCTGAGCTGTAGCCTGGCAGGCGATGACGGAGCTAACGCGGCGACACGTACTGCTCGGCGGGCTGTCACTGTGCGCGCTGACCGCGTGTTCCGCACAGACCGTTCTTGCCGATCCTGCCCAGCCGCTGCCTCCTCCCGGCGAACGTTTCGATGCGCTCGCCCAGCGTCACAACGCTCAAATCGGGCTGTACGCAGTCAATCTGGACACGCAGAAGACCCTCGCCTACCGCGATGGCGAGACCTTCGCGATGTGCTCGACGTTCAAGGCGTACGCCGCCGGGGCGATCCTGCAGCGCGTGCAGCAGGGGAGGGCGAGCCTCACCGATACGGTGCCCATCGAGGCCGCCGACATCCGTCCGCATTCACCGGTGACCGAGCCTCGGGTCGGGACGGCGATGTCACTGGCCGAGCTGTGTCAGGCCGCGTTACAGCAGAGCGACAACGCCGCCGCGAACGGACTGTTGCGGGTGCTGGGCGGGCCGCAGGCGATCACCGAATTCGCCCGCAGCATCGGCGACGACCGTACGCGGCTGGACCGCTGGGAGGTGGAGCTGAACTCGGCGGTGCCCGGCGATCCGCGGGACACGAGTACACCGCGCGCGTTGGCCGGCGGTTACCGAGCGCTGCTCACGGGTGAGGTGTTGCAGGCGGCGGGCCGCCAACAGCTGGTCGACTGGATGCTCGGCAACCAGACCTCGAGCATGCGCGCCGGACTGCCGGCAGGGTTCACGAGCGCGGACAAGACGGGCAGCGGCGACTACGGCACAACGAACGACATCGGTGTCGCATACGGTCCGGCGGGGCAGCGACTGCTGCTGGCGATCATGACGCGGTCGGCGTTCGACGACCCGGACGCGGCGAGCCTGCGTCCACTGATCGGTGAGGTGGCGACGCTTGCGGTGGCCGAGGTCGAGGGGCCCTAGACCAGGCGCAGCGAGTTGTCGCGGTGCAGCACAAAGAAATACGGCGCCCTGATGCCGCGCAGATCCATCGCCCCGAGGACGGTGGTGTCGTCGAGTCGGCGGAACACGTCGTTGATCGGCAGTTGGTCGTAGATCATCGTCGCGGTGTCGACGCCACGGTAGCGCGTGGTGCGCAGGCGGGCCTTCGGTCCGCGCGCCCTGAGGGCGGGCTTCAGCGTGGCGATCGGTACGGCGAAGTTCTGGTTCTTCAGGCCGGGAATCCGGGTGGCGACACCGAGGCCGGCGAAGGCGAGCATCGGGTTCAGTGCCCACAGACCCGTGCCGTCGGCGGTGGGGAAGAGCAGCGGATGGACGGATTCGCTGTCGCCGAAGTGCTTGCCCCACCAACCGCTCGCGGCGAGCAGGCCGTCGAGGGGGTGGCTGGTCGGCAGTTCGGCGCCATGCCAGGTGCCGAGCATGAAGTCGGGTTCGACGGCCGCGAGGGAGTCGAACAGCTCAAGGGCGTCGGCCGTGCTGGTCGGGACGTTGGGCATGACGTCGGTGAGCGCAAGCATGCCTGTGAATATACTTGACACCTGTCAACTTTTCCACAATGCAGACTGTGAGGATGCGTTCCGACGAGCTCTGCCCCTGTGGCACCGGAGATCGATTCGGTACGTGCTGCCTGCCGATACACGTTTCGGAGCGGCAGGCACAGACCGCGGAACAACTGATGCGGTCGCGCTACAGCGCTTATGTGGTCGGCGACGGGGACTACATCTGGCGAACGTGGCATCCGCGGACCCGTCCGCCGGAGGTCACCGACTTCACCGTGACATGGACGCGGTTGGAGATCGTCGACTGCGTTGGGGGTGGATGCGGCGACAAGGCAGGCGAGGTCGAATTCCGGGCCTACCACCGGGCGGGTGTCCTTCACGAGCGGTCCCGGTTCGCGGTCCGCGGCGGCCGGTGGGTCTACATCGACGGCGACATCTTCGACTAGACGTTTCATCGCCCGGCCGGCGCCATGGGCACCGACCGGGCGAGAGGGGATGTCGTCAGGCCAGCAGATCTGCGGGGTCGGTGAAGGGCAGGTCGAGGTCGGTGGCGACCTGCTCGGACAGCAGCGCGCCTTCGTGGGTGGACAGGCCCTTGGCCAGCGCGGAATCAGCGCGGCAGGCGTCCTGCCAGCCCTTGCCCGCCAGCTTGAGCACGTACGGCAGCGTCGCGTTGGTCAGCGCGTAGGTCGAGGTGCGCGGCACCGCGCCTGGCATGTTGGCGACGCAGTAGAACACGGTGTCGTGCACCGAGAACGTCGGATCGTCATGCGTGGTGGGCCGCGAATCCTCGAAGCAGCCGCCCTGGTCGATCGCGATGTCGACCAACACTGCGCCCGACTTCATCGCTGCCACAGTCGAATTGGTGACCAACTTGGGCGCCTTGGCACCGGGTACCAGCACTGCGCCGATCACGAGGTCGGCGCCCTTGACGGCGTCTTCGAGGTCGAGCATCGACGAGTAGCGGGTCTCGATGCTGCCGTTGAACTCGTTGTCGATCTTGCGCAGCGTGTTGACGTTGACGTCGAAGACGTTGACGTGGGCGCCCATGCCCTTGGCAATGCGAGCGGCGTTGTAGCCCGCCACGCCGCCGCCGATGACGACAACCTCAGCCGGCGCGACACCGGGGACGCCGCCCATCAGGACGCCGCGTCCGCCGTGGCTGCGCATCAGGTGGTAGGCGCCGACCTGTGCGGAGAGGCGGCCGGCGACCTCGCTCATCGGGGCGAGCAGCGGGAGCGCCCCATCGGCGGTCTGGACCGTCTCGTAGGCGATCGACGTGGTGCCGGACGCCATCAGGGCATCGGTGCACGGCTTGGACGCGGCGAGGTGGAGGTAGGTGAAGAGTGTCTGACCCTGACGCATCTTGGCGTACTCGGGCTCGATGGGCTCCTTGACCTTGAGCAGCAGCTCGGCTTCGGCCCAGACCTCGTCAGCGGTATTGATCATCTGGGCGCCGGCGCGCTTGAAATCGGCATCGGAGATGGCGGAGCCGTCGCCGGCACCGGCCTGGATGAGGACCTCGTGGCCGCGCTGGACCAGCTCGGCGACACCGGACGGCGTGATCGCGACGCGGAATTCGTTGTTCTTGATCTCGGTCGGGATGCCGACGCGCATGATCGCTCCTCGATAGGGGAATTCGGTTGAATCAATTGTGAAGAAACATCGAAATAGAGGCAATAACGATGACGATCATTTCGTAGAGTGTCGATATGCCAGAAGGATCATCAGAATTTGATGGGACTCGTGCGGCGCGCCCGAAGGATGTTCGGGCCCCTGCGATCGACGAGGTCGACCGGCGGATTCTGACGGCTCTGCACGCCGACGCCCGGATGTCCAATAGTGCGCTCGCCGACCTGATCGGGATCGCCGCATCGACGTGTCACGGCAGGGTTCGGCGGCTGCAGGACCTCGGGGTGATCCGCGGGTTTTACGCCGACATCGATCCCGCGGCGATCGGATTGACGTTGCAGGCGATGATCTCGGTCAGCCTGCAGGCCAACTCGCGAGGCAAGATCCGCAACTTCATCCAGACGATCCGACGCAAGCCCCAGGTCATGGATGTCTATTTTCTCGCCGGGGCTGACGACTTCATCCTGCATGTCGCTGCGCGCGACACCGACGATCTGCGGGCGTTCGTGGTCGAGAATCTCAACGCCGACGCCGATGTGGCCGGGACGCAGACGTCACTGATCTTCGAGCATCTGCGTGGCGCCTCGCCGCTGTAGTCAGGCGGGTGTCAGTGTGACGTTGAGCAGGGCGACGGCAACGTCGCTCGGAAGGACGTCGACGAAGGTCGGCGCATCTCTGAGCGCGGATCCCGTGCCGATGATGTTGGCGGGAAAGGTTGCCGCACAAGGGAAGTTGCTGCATCGGAACCAGATGCCGGGCGGGCTCTGATAGGGCTGCATGCTCGGCGACTGGTCCACGCGATAGCGGCCCGGCGGGATGTAGGACGTCGCCCATCCGTCTCGCGGTTGGGTTGTCACGCCGAAGACGCCGTTGCTGCCGTAGGGCACGGCGATCGCGGGGGAGGCGGCCAGTGTCCCCGCCATCAGGGTGCATGCCGTCGCCGCGGCGAACGTCAACGATCGCCGGTGTGTGCCGCTCATTCTCCGAGGCTAAACCGCGCTACGGAACGTCGTCCTCGTCTTGAGGTAATAGGTATCTCTCGGGGTGGTGGTAGCCGTTGATGCGATGTTGGCCGTCCCCCGCAAGCGGGTGGTGCCCCCAGTCGAGGTCTGGTGGTGGGAGCCATTCGGTGTGGCCTGTGGCGTTCTTGCGGGTGCGCCAACCCGTTTTGTCGAGCATGCGGTGGTCGGGGCCGCAGGCGAAGGTCAGCTCGTCGATGTTGGTCTGTCCGTCGTCTTTCCAATCCGCGACCGCGTGATGCACTTGGGCCCAGTAGCCAGACACCGTGCAGCCGGGTCGGGTGCAGCCGCGCTCCTTGCCGTGCAGGACGATGCGCTGGGCGGGGTTGGCCAACCTTTTAGCCCTGCCGAGGTAGAGCGACTGTTCGGTGTGCTGGTCAATAGACGTACAGGTAGTGGAATGCGTTGGCGGCCATCTGGATCAGATCGCGCATCGGCACCAGGCTGCCGCCGCCGGTGACCGCGACGCCGGCGCCTTTCTCCAACTCCTGCAACGTGGTGGACACGATCACCGTGACGGGAAGGCCGTTGTGATCGCCGAGCCCGCCTTCGAGTGCACGGCATGCGAGGGCTTCGAGCGCATCGTGGTTGCGCTGCTCCGGCGTGCGCGGATCGGTGCCGAGCGGCTGCGGCGACGGATCGTGGTCATCGGTCACGGGGTCGCCGACGCTCGCCGTTTCGTTAGTGTCGGCGGTGTCGTCGAGTTCTTCGACGGGGATGTTGTGTCCCGGTGCGGCGGGCGTGTCAGATGGTTTGTGTAGCTGTGGCTCCTGAGTGAATGGAGCAGTATCGATGGATGTGAGCACTGACGAGCCGATGTCGGGCGCTGAGGCCATGGAGGCGTTGAAGTCCGCGGGTGTGTTGGACGATGTGTTGGCCAAGATCGATGCCGGCCAGTTGCAGTTGACCGGTCAGGGCGGGTTTCTGGCCGAGATGGTCAAAGCGGTGCTCGAGCGTGGCCTGGCTGCTGAGCTGACCGACCATCTGGGCTATGAGAAGGGTGATCCGGTCGGGCGTGAACTGCCCAACGCCCGCAACGGGTTCACCCCCAAGACAGTCGCCAGTGAAGTCGGCGATGTCGGGTTGGCGATCCCGCGTGATCGCGAGGGCAGTTTCACCCCGACGCTGGTCCCGAAGGGCTCGCGACGCCTGGGCGGCCTCGACGACATGATCATCTCGCTCTACGCCGGCGGAATGACTATCCGCGACATTCAGCATCATCTGGCCACCACGATCGGCACCGAGCTCTCCCACGAGACGATTTCCAAGATCACCGACGCGGTACTCGACGAGGTGGCCCAATGGCAGAAACGGCCGCTTGAGGAGCTGTATCCGATCGTCTATCTCGACGCTCTGGTCATCAAGATCCGCGACGGCCATCAGGTCAAGAACAGGGCAGCCCACATCGCCGTCGGTGTCGATCTCGACGGGATCCGCCACGTGCTGGGAATCTGGGTCACAGCCAACGAGGGCGCCAAGTTCTGGGCTGGGGTGTGCGCAGAGCTGGCCAATCGCGGGGTCAAAGACATCCTGATCGTGTGCACCGACGGGCTGACCGGGTTCGCCGAAGCCGTTGAGGCGACCTGGCCGCAGGCCACTGTGCAGACCTGTGTGGTGCATCTGATCCGCAACTCGATGCGGTTCGTGTCCTACGGCCAGCGTAGGGCGATCGCAGCCGCGCTCAAGACCGTCTACACCGCCCCGACTGTCGATGCCGCAGCGGAGGCGTTCGAGGAATTCGCCAATTCGACTCTGGGACAGTCGAACCCGACGACCGTGATCGCCTGGCGCAACGCCTGGGAGCGGTTCATCCCGTTCCTGGCGTTCCCGCCAGCGTTGCGGCGGATCATCTACACCACCAACGCGATCGAATCGTTGAACTACCAACTGCGCAAGATCATCAAGAACCGCGGCCACTTCCCCAACGATCAAGCCGCGGTCAAACTGCTCTGGCTGGCGATCTGCAACATCGAGGACAAACGCGCCCGAGAACGGCAGAAGTTCTATGACGACCCGCTCAAAACCGGGGATCGCTCACGCAGTAAGCGTCTCGTCGAGGGAGCACGCACCAACGGCTGGAAGCAAGCATTGGGCGCACTAGCGCTGACCTACCCCGAACGAATCAACCCCTACCTATAACCCGCCACCTACACAGAAATCTTGACAAGCTCGGTGCGGCTTCTTTGGCCCACACCGCTTCCACCATCGCCCGGCATTTGGCTGTCATCCAGCCGCTGACCCGGCTGTAGCCGTCGGCTTGCTGGCGCCCGAACCGCACCCCACGCTTGCGGATGCGCTCCTTGTCCGACGGAGCAGGACCGTCCTGATCGATCTTGACCAACAAGTACCTAGCCGCTGCGGATAGGGTCTCCGGATCCAGCCCCGCGCCCTGGCGCGCCAATTCCACATCGGCCTGCGCACGCGTGCCGGCATCCACCCACTTCGGCAACGTCTTGTGGAACTTCGCGATCACCGCGACATGCTCCTCATCGAGTAGCCCCTGAGCTTGGGCGGCGGCGGTGGCTTCCCATAGCGGTGCCAACGGCTCGCCGCTGATCGCCCGCCCCGGTCCCAGGCTTTTGGCCCGCACCAACCGGCGTCCCGCTTCTCTCCCCGAGATCCGCAGAGCCGTGGTCAACACCTTCTTCCACGACGCCTCTCCCAGCCGGTGCGGTTCAGTCTCTGCCAGAAGCCGCGCCAGCACCCGATGCTCCAGGGTCGGAATCGTACGGGTCACCGTCGCCAACTCACTCAACAGCCTGATCAGCTCGCGGTGGGACAACTCGTCGCACGCCTTGGCCAGGATGGTGATCTGCTCACCCATCCCCGCCAACGCGTCCGACACCGCATCCATGAATCGAACACTAGTTCGAACCACCGACAAGCCGGGATCGAAATGTGACCAGAGAAACCCAAGTGGCAGAAGAAAATTCAGAGGTTTGGTTGTCCGGCAGGGGGCAGGCCCCCGCCCGCCCGATAGGGTGAGCCCATGCGAGTCGGAGTACTGGGCGCCAAAGGCAAGGTGGGCGCGACGATGGTGGCGGGCGTCGAAGACGCCGACGACCTCACCTTCACCACCGGTGTCGACGCCGGTGACGCGCTGTCCACGCTCGTGGACAGCGGCACCGAAGCCGTCATCGACTTCACCCACCCGGGCGTCGTCATGGACAATCTGAAGTTCTTGATCGACAACGGAATTCACGCTGTGGTCGGCACCACCGGGTTCACCGACGAGCGTATCGGCCAGGTCGAGGACTGGCTGTCGGCCAAGCCTGACGTATCCGTGCTCATCGCGCCGAACTTCGCGATCGGCGCCGTCCTGTCGATGCACTTCGCGCAGCAGGCCGCCAAGTACTTCGAATCCGTCGAGGTCATCGAACTGCACCATCCGCACAAGGCCGACGCCCCATCGGGTACGGCGGCGCGCACTGCACGCCTCATCGCGGAAGCGCGAAAAGGCATGCCGCCCAACCCCGATGCCACCAGCACCGGGATTGAAGGCGCCCGCGGGGCCGACGTCGACGGCATCCCGGTGCATTCGGTGCGGCTCGCAGGCCTCGTCGCCCACCAGGAGGTGCTGTTCGGCACCCTCGGTGAGACGCTGACGATCCGGCACGACAGCATCGACCGCACGTCGTTCGTCCCCGGCGTTCTACTTGCGGTGCGCAAGATCCGCGAGTTCCCCGGGCTGACGATCGGCATCGAACCGCTCCTCGACCTGACATGAGCGACGGAGCGCGCGCACTTCGCACCCAGCTGCTGATCGGCTTCATGTGCGTCGCGCTCATCGTGTATTTCGTACTGCTGGGGCGTGCGGCGTTCGTCCTCATCGGGTCGGGCGAGGTCGCGCCGATCGGGCTCGGGGTGGCGATCCTCATCATGCCGGTCATCGGCCTCTGGGTTCTGTTCGCCACCCTCAAAGCCGGTCTGGCGCACCAACGGCTGGCTCGCAAGGCGCGGGAGAGCGGCATGGAGCTCGACGTCGGCGACCTGCCGCGCAGGGCCTCCGGGCGCATCGAGCGCGAGTCTGCCGACGCATTGTTCGCGACCGTTCGCGACGAGCTCGAAGCCGACCCCGAGAACTGGCTGCGCTGGTACCGACTGGCTCGCGCCTACGACTACGCCGGCGACCGCTCACGGGCCAGGGAGACCATGAAAAAGGCTGTGCAGATGGAGGAGTCGGCGCGATGAGCAAGACACTGCTGATCGTTCACCACACTCCGTCGCCGCACTGCCACGAGATGTTCGAGGCTGTGATCGCCGGAGCTACCGATCCCGAGATCGACGGCGTCGACGTCGTCCGCAGTCCTGCCCTGACAGTGTCACCGGCTGAGATGCTCGCCGCCGACGGTTATATCCTCGCAACGCCGGTCAACCTCGGATATCTCAGTGGCGCACTGAAACACGCATTCGACTGCGCGTATTACCAACTCCTCGACGCCACCCGCGGACGACCCTTCGGGGCCTATCTGCACGGCAACGAAGGCACCGAGGGGGCCGAGCGGGCGCTGGCCGGCATCACCGGCGGCCTCGGCTGGGAACAGGCCGCGGAGACGGTCATCGTGTCCGGCAAGCCGACCAAAGACGACCTCGAAAACTGCTGGAACCTCGGCGCGACGGTCGCCGCTCAGTTGATGGTGTGACGCCTGCGCGAACGCAGTGCGGCCCGGAACACCGTGACGGGGTGGTTGAGGATTGTCGTCAGCTTGCCGGGAACCGACGTGGGCTCACGTCCGACGCCGAGTTGGATGAACAGCGTCAGCCGGTCGAAGTAGACGCGTTCGCACACCAGGTCGGCGCCGTCGAACTCGAACACCGTGACGATCGGCAGGCATAACCGCCGGCCGGTCGGCGGTAAGCCACGAAAGGGCCCGCGGTGCGTTCCGTGCACCACCGTTTCGAAGATCACGCGGTCGCCTTGGTGGCCGAAGGCCTCGGGGGCGATGTCGAAATGCATGTCGGGAAAACCGGTGAACAGTTCGCGATATGCATCCACGACAGCCGCGTGTCCGTCGGCTATCTCATTGCCGGGCAACATCGTTCGCTCGGCTCCCGGCCTGAAGGTGGCGAGCGTCGCCGGAATGTCATGGCGGTTCTCGGCATTGAGGTGGGCGAGCACTGTCACGCCGCGGAGCTCCCGCAGCGGCATGTCCACTCTCGACGATCTGGTCACAAGTTATCCCCCCCGGGATATCTGTCAATCCTGTCGTGATCTGGTTCATTCTGTCGTGACAACGTGATTAACGCCAGCGTAGATTATGGACGCGCGGAGCGGAGGCCGGATCGTCATCAGCGCTGACGTTTTCACCGTCGGCAGTGGTATGACGGTGACCAACAGCTGACAGGAGTCGCCATGCCCGGTATCGCCGAACTCGCCCTCGCCGGCGCGCCGATCGCCGGTGGCGCGCTCCTCGGCATCGCCGCCGGAAACCTCAAAGCCCCCGACGTGCGCGGCATGATCGCCAAGGACATGGATCTGCTCGACCGGATCCCCGCAGAACAGGTCGAGCGGCGTGCTGAGCTGCAGCGCGTCATCGATCTTCGTATCGACTCGCTGATCGCCGCCGTCGACAAGAACCGGGAGATGCGCGAACTCGCCGCCTCCTACCAAGGGAACTGGCGCGACATCGTCGTCTTCATCTGCGCGATCCTGTTCACCATCATCTGGTGGAACGTCGACCACGGCCGGGCGAACTGGACGTTGATGTTCATCGTGCTGATCGTGCTGAGCGTCCTCGCAGGCGGCTACGCCGCGCGGGGGATAGTGCGCGGCGTAGCCGCCGTCCTGCACTCGCGCCGCAAGACCGCAACCTAAAGCGTTACGGCGGAACGGCTTTCACCCCAGATGAGCGCCGAAGAACGATTCCGTCGCGTCCCAGTGCTTGGCTGCCGCCGCCTCGTCGTACGGTGCGTTGTCGGGAACGGCGAAACCGTGCTGGGCGGAATACCACTCGATGGTGTGCTCGACGCCCGCCGCGGTCAGCGCCTTGTCGAGCGTCTCGCCGTTCTCGGCGGTGAAGGACTTGTCGTCCTGGGCCGCGCCGACATACACGGCGGCGGTGATCTGCTCAGCGAGCAGGTGCGGGCTTCCGGGATCGTCGGACGCCAGCCCGCCGCCGTGGAACGACATCGCCGCTGCGACGCGCTCCGGTAGACGGCCGGCAACCACGAGCGACGTGCGTCCGCCCATGCAGTAGCCCGTGGTTCCGAACGACTCGCCGCTGACCTCCGGCCGTGCGGCCAGGTAGTCGAAGAACGCGGCCGCGTCCGAGGCCATGATCTCCGGCGTCACCTTCGACATCATCCCGAACAGGCGCTTGCGCTCGACCTCGTCGCCGAAGACCGTCGCGAACTCGAACGGCGCCCACTCGCCTTCGCGGTAGTAGACGTCGGGCACCAGCACGGCGTAGCCGAGGCCGGCAAGCTGCTCGCCCATCGAGTCGAAGACAGCCCGAGGCCCACCCGCGTCGGGATACATGATGACGCCAGGCCACGGGCCGTCGCCGTCGGGAGTGTGCAGGCTGACGGTGCAGGAACCATCGGAGGTCGTCACGGTGTCGGTGATCGTCGGCATGTGTTCCGTTCTACTCCGCGCCACGGCACGTAAGCTGAGCGCGTGCCGATCGCCACCCCGTACGAGGATCTGTTGCGTCTGGTGCTTGACACCGGAGTCCCCAAATCGGATCGCACCGGCACCGGTACCCGCAGCCTCTTCGGGCATCAGATGCGGTACGACCTCAACGCCGGGTTCCCGCTCCTGACCACCAAGAAGGTGCATACCAAATCGATCGTCTACGAGTTGCTGTGGTTCCTGCGCGGCGACTCCAACGTGCGGTGGCTGCAGGATCACGGTGTCACCATCTGGGACGAATGGGCCTCTCCCGCAGGTGATCTCGGACCGGTGTACGGCGTGCAGTGGAGATCGTGGCCGACGCCGTCCGGTGAACACATCGACCAGATCAGCGCAGCGCTCGACCTCCTCAAGCGCGATCCCGACTCACGGCGCAACATCGTCTCGGCCTGGAACGTCGGCGAGATCCCGCAGATGGCCCTGCCGCCCTGCCACGCGTTCTTCCAGTTCTACGTCGCCGACGGGCGCCTCAGCTGCCAGCTCTACCAGCGCAGTGCCGATCTGTTCCTCGGCGTCCCGTTCAACATTGCGAGCTACGCGCTGCTCACCCACATGATGGCCGCGCAGGCAGGGCTGGGTGTGGGGGAGTTCGTGTGGACCGGCGGCGACTGCCACATCTACGACAACCACGTCGAGCAGGTCACCGAGCAGCTCTCCCGCGACCCGCGCCCGTACCCGGAACTTGTTCTCGGGCAGCGTAATTCGATTTTCGACTACACCTACGATGACGTCGTCATCAAGAACTACGATCCGCATCCCGCGATCAAGGCCCCGGTGGCGGTATGAGGACTGCTTGCAGGTCCGAATCGTGAGTCAGGGCGAACTGAACCTGATCTGGGCGCAGTCCAGCGACGGGGTGATCGGACGTGACAACGGCATCCCGTGGCGGGTGCCCGAGGACATGGCCCGCTTCAAGGAACTCACGATGGGCCACACCGTGATCATGGGTCGGCAGACGTGGGAGTCGCTGCCCGCCAAGTTCCGGCCGCTGCCGGGCCGCAGAAATGTCGTACTGACCCGGCAAGCTGACTATGTGGCTGACGGAGCAGAGGTTTTCGCGTCCCTCGAAGACGCGCCGACCGACGACGCGTGGGTGATCGGCGGCTCCCAGATCTACGGTCTGGCGATGTCCCTCGCAACGCGGTGTGAGGTCACCGAGGTCGACATCGAGCTGCACCGGCGCGACGAGGATGCGCTGGCGCCGCTGCTCGACGAGGCATGGGTCGGCACCGAGGGGAACTGGCACGACAGCTCGTCGGGGCTGCGCTACAAGTACTACAGCTACCTCAGGAAATGAGACTCACCGCTGCGCAGGCGCGGCGGGTGGCGGTCGCGGCTCAGGGATTCCACGAACCGAAGCCCACCGGTCCGGTGAGCCGCGCTCACCTCAAGCGGCTGATCGCCCGGTTGCAGGTGCTGCAGCTGGATTCGGTGTCGGTCGCGGTACGCGCCCACTACGCGCCGGTCTTCAGCCGTCTGGGCCCCTACGACCGCGACATCGTCGACCGCGCGGCGTGGAGCCATTCGAAGAAATCGCCCCGGTTGCTCGTCGAGTACTGGGCGCACGAAGCCGCGCTGATGGCCGTCGACGACTGGCCGTTGCTGCGCTGGCGCATGCAGGAGTACGAGCACGGCCGGTGGGGCGTCGAGATCGTCAAGAAGAACGCCAAGCTCGCCGAGAACATCGTCGACGCGATCGGTCACCTCGGCCCTTCGACGGCCGGCCAGATCGAGGCCTACCTGGAATCGGCGCCCCGGGGTCGCAAGGGTCCCTGGTGGGATCGAAGCGACACGAAGTGGGTTGCGGAGGCGCTGTGGTCCTCGGGCGTGCTGACGACGGCCACCCGGGTCGGGTTCGCCCGGCACTACGACCTCACCGAACGGGTGCTGCCCGCCGACGTCGTAGAACGTGAGGTGGACGAGGTCGACGCTGTCCGGGAGCTGACGTTGCGCGCCGCAACCGCGCTCGGCGTGGCCACCGAAGCCGATCTGCGTGACTACTTCCGGCTCGGCGCGCGGCAGGTCAAACCGGCGATCGCCGACCTCGTCGCGGCAGGCGAGATCGAACCCGTCGACGTCGACGGGTGGTCGGCGCCCGCGTATCTGAGGGCCGGCCAGACGGTCCCGCGCCGC
This sequence comes from Mycobacterium sp. 236(2023), assembly GCF_029623955.1. GTDB lineage: Bacteria > Actinomycetota > Actinomycetes > Mycobacteriales > Mycobacteriaceae > Mycobacterium. The sequence continues at coordinate 1,665,451 of NZ_JARSBP010000002.1, forward strand.
GACAAGGGGACGGCGCTGCTGTGCCCGTTCGATCCGCTGATCTTCTTCCGGCCCCGCGTGGAGCGGCTGTTCGGCGGCTTCCACTACCGCATCGAGATCTATACCCCGCAGCCCAAACGCCAGTTCGGTTACTACGTATGGCCGTTTCTGCTCGACGGCGACCTCGTCGGCCGTGTCGACCTCAAAGCCGATCGACCCAACGGGGCGCTTCGCGTCGTCGGTGCGTTCACCGAGGACGGCCGGGATCGTGCCCACGTCGCCACCGAGCTCGCGTCCGAACTGCGTTCGATGGCGGGCTGGCTGGGGCTCGACGACGTCGTTGTCGGGGACCGTGGCGATTTGGTCACGCAGCTGCGCGCCGCCTTGGTTAGCTGATCCGATGGACGTTCTTCGTACACCGGACGAGCGGTTCGCCGACCTCCCCGACTTCCCGTTCTCGCCGCAGTACGTCGACGTCGACGGGCTGCGCATGCACTACCTCGACGAAGGCCCGGCCGACGGGCAGGTGGTCTTGCTGCTGCACGGTGAGCCGTCGTGGAGCTATCTCTACCGCCACATGATCCCGGTCCTCGCCGGCGCGGGGCTGCGGGCCGTGGCGATCGACCTCGTCGGCTTCGGCCGCAGCGACAAGCCGACCCGTCGCGAGGACTACACCTACCAGGCCCACGTCGACTGGACGTGGGCCGCGATCGAGGCCATCGGGCTGACCGCGATCACTATGGTCTGCCAGGACTGGGGCGGGCTGATCGGATTGCGTCTCGTCGGCGAACACCCGGACCGGTTCGCCAGGGTGGTCGCGGCCAACACGACACTGCCGACCGGCGATCAGCACCCCGGCGAGGCGTTTCTCGCATGGCAGCGATTCAGCCAGGAGACGCCGGACTTTCCGGTCGGCGCCATCATCAACGGAGGCTGCGTGTCGACGCTGACGGCCGACGTGATCGCCGCCTACGACGCGCCGTTTCCCGACGACTCGTACAAGGCGGGTGCGCGGCAGTTCCCGATGCTCGTGCCGACCAGCCCCGACGATCCGGCGGCGCCGGCGAACAGGGCGGCCTGGGACGTCCTTCGCCAGTTCGAGAAGCCGTTCCTGTGCGCGTTCTCCGACTCCGATCCGATCACCCGAGGTGCCGACGCTCCGCTGCGCAAGTTCATCCCGGGCGCACATGGAAGACCCGAGGTGACGATCGCAGGCGGTGGCCATTTCCTGCAGGAGGACAAGGGTCGCGAGCTCGCGGAGGTGGTCGTCGGCTTCGTCGCCGACACACCTGTCGAGTTCAATACCGACACACCTGTCGAGTTCAATACCGACACACCTGTCGAGTTCAATACCGACACACCTGTTTAGGTCGATACCGGCCGGCCCGAGATGACGCGCACCGCTTCGTCGGTCAGAGTTGTAATTTTGACGCTCATAGAGATTGTCATCGAGTTGCGGGAGTCTGCGTGCTTGGGTGGTGGTGGCAGCAGCCGGACCAGTTCGACTGGTTCAGTGCCTACCTGCGCGACCGAGGGCTTCAGTTGCCATGGCGGATCGCGACAGTCGTCTTCACCGTGCTTCTGGGCGCCATCCCCGTCACGCTGATCGGCAGCTCCGCCGGGCCGCAGGGCCCCGTGGCGACCACCACCGCGATCGCGGCCGCCATCGCCGCATGCGGCGCGGCTCTGTTGTGGCTCTTCCGCTGGCCGACCCGCGTCCAGTCGTTGGCCTACACCGCGATCTGCGGCATCTGCATCGCCGCCGGCGTCCTGACCGTGGCGAGCCCTTACAGCGGGCTGATGGGGTGCACGATCTTCGCCGCCATCGGTGGCTTCATCGCCTACTTCCATGCCATGGCTCATGTGCTCGCCAACAACGTGCTGGCTTTGGCCTGTGCGGCGATGACGGCGACACGGTTGTTCGCCGACACCGGTGACATCCGGCTCGTCATCGGGTCGGTCCTCCTCGTGATCACGCTCAACGTCGGCGTGCCGTTCGGCATCTACACGCTGGTGCATTCCCTGCACATCGATCTGCGCAATTCCGACCGGGATCCGCTCACCGGGCTGCTCAACCGGCGATCGTTCTACAACACGGTCCACGAGCAGGTGGTGGCCACGCCGGAAGTGGCGACCACGGTCAACGTCACGATGGTGGATCTCGACAAGTTCAAGCGGCTCAACGACAGTCGCGGCCATGCGGTGGGTGATGCGGCGCTCGTCGAGGTGGCTGCCGTGCTGCAACAGCACGCGGGGACGGCCGCAGTCCTGTCCCGCCTCGGCGGTGAGGAGTTCGTCGTCGCCGACGTCGGCGCGACGTCGCGGCATGTGATGGCCGCCGAGCGCATCCGCGACGGAATCGCTGCACTGCAGTTCGGGATCACCGCCAGCCTCGGCGTATGTAGCACGACGATTCCGGCCGGCACGCAGGTCGAACATCCGGAGTTCATCGAGCGGCTCATCCACACCGCCGACGCCGCGATGTACCGCGCCAAGCGCGCGGGTGGGGACCGTGTCGAGCATCGCCTCCTCGGCGAGCGCTCCTAGTTGAGCGGAATGTCGTTGTCGCCCTTGGATTCCTGATACTGATCCGACAGCGCGTCATAGCGGCTGCGGATCCGGTCGCGCTGCGCGAGCAGCTCGGTACGTACCGGCTCGGGTTCGGCGTCGATCAAGTCGGCGATGGCGTAGGCCGTCCAGAACTCGTTGGTGCGCCGATAGCCGCCTGGATCCAGACCGAAGACCTCTTTGAGAATCACCAGGTCGTGCGGAATCGCGAAGCTGTCGCGGGAATCCTCGTGGCTGTAGAAGTAGTAGTAGTTGTCGAATCCCGCCCAGGTGATGGCCGACATGCACAGCGTGCAGGGCTCGTGGGTCGTCAGGAACACAAGGTCTTTCGTCGGAGGCCGCTCGGGTATCTCGTAGAACTGCCGCAGCGTGTTGATCTCACCGTGCCACAACGGGTTGTCGGTCTCGTCGTTCGTGCCGGCGATCACCAGGGACAGATCGGACTTGTTCAGCAGCGCCGCGCCGAAGACCTTGTTGCCGCTTGCAACTCCGCGTTCGGTCAGCGGGAGGATGTCGCCGTCGATGACGTCGAGAAGACGCGAAGCGATCGTGGTCATGGCAAACCCTAACGTCGCCGCGCGCCCTGCGCAGGCGATGAGCGCTAGGCTCTGCCGATGGCCGAGATCGCACCGCTGCGTGTGCAGCTCATCGCCAAGACGGAGTTCTCGACCCCGCCGGACGTGCCGTGGGACACCGACGCCGACGGCGGCGCGGCACTGGTCGAGTTCGCCGGTCGCGCCTGCTACCAGAGCTGGTCGAAACCCAACCCGCGCACCGCAACCAACGCCGCCTACGTCCGGCACATCATCGATGTGGGTCATTTCTCAGTGCTCGAACACGCCTCGGTGTCGTTCTACATCACCGGCGTCTCTCGGTCCTGCACCCATGAACTGATCCGGCACCGGCACTTCTCCTACTCGCAGCTGTCGCAGCGCTACGTTCCCGAGACCGATTCACAGGTCGTGGTGCCGCCGGGCATCGAGGACGACCCCGAGCTGCTCAAGACGTTCCTCGACGCCGCCGATGCCGGCCGGTCCGCCTATACGGATCTGCTCGGTCGGCTGGAAGCCAAGCTGGCCGACTCCGGGAACGCGACGCTGCGGCGCAAGCAGGCCCGCCAGGCCGCCCGCGCGGTGCTGCCGAATGCCACCGAGACCAGGATCGTCGTCACCGGGAACTACCGGGCCTGGCGGCACTTCATCGCGATGCGGGCCAGCGAACACGCCGACGTCGAGATCCGGCGGCTGGCGATCGAATGCCTGCGCCAGTTGATCGACGTCGCGCCCCAGGTGTTCTCCGACTTCGAGATCATCGCGCTCGCCGACGGCACCGAGGTGGCGACCAGCCCGCTGGCAACCGAGGTGTGAGCGGGAAAGGCATTCGTGGGGCGTATGGGTGACCGGGTAATCTTGGTGCCCGTGAGTACCAGCGGATTCGACGCGCCGGCCCGGTTGGGCACCCTGTTGACCGCCATGGCGACTCCGTTCAAGCCCGACGGCTCGCTGGATACCGATGGTGCGGCACGGCTCGCCACCCACCTCGTCGACTCGGGCTGCGACGGGCTGGTCGTCTCGGGTACCACCGGAGAATCGCCGACCACCACGGACGACGAGAAGATCGAACTGCTGCGTGTCGTCCTCGACGCTGTCGGTGACCGCGCCAGGATCGTCGCCGGCGCGGGAACCTACGACACTGCCCACAGCGTGCACCTGGCCAAGGCGAGCGCGGCCGCCGGGGCGCACGGCCTGCTGGTCGTCACGCCCTACTACTCGCGGCCCGCGCAGGCAGGTATCGCCGCCCATTTCACCGCCGTCGCCGACGCGACCGATCTGCCCGTCATCCTCTACGACATTCCGCCGCGCTCGGTGGTGCCCATCGAGTGGGACACCATCCGAGCGCTCGCCGAGCATCCCAACATCGTCGCCATCAAGGATGCGAAGGGGGATCTGCACGGTGGTGGACAGATCATCGCCGAGACGGGCCTCGCCTACTACTCGGGCGATGACGCCCTCAACCTGCCGTGGCTGGCGATGGGCGCCGTCGGGTTCATCAGCGTGTGGGGCCACCTTGCTGCCGGCCAGTTGCGAGACATGTTGGCAGCCTTCGCTTCCGGTGACGTCGCGACGGCCCGCAAGATCAGCGTGGAGCTCGGGCCGTTGAACGCCGCCCAGACCCGTCTCGGGGGAGTCACGCTCTCCAAGGCCGGTCTGCGGCTGCAGGGTGTCGAGGCCGGTGATCCGCGCCTGCCGCAGATTCCCGCCACACCCGAGCAGATCGAGGCGCTGAGCGCGGACCTGCGCGCCGCCGGGGTGCTGAGGTAGTGGTCGGCCAGTGGATCTGACGCATACTCCACCGGGCCCGCTGGCCCCGGGCGGCCTGCGGGTCACCGCACTCGGCGGGATCGGCGAGATCGGCCGCAACATGACCGTTTTCGAGCATCTGGGTCGCCTGCTCATCGTGGACTGCGGTGTGTTGTTCCCCACCCATGACGAACCCGGCGTCGACCTGATCCTGCCCGACCTCCGGCACGTGCAGGACCGCCTCGAGGACGTCGAGGCGATCGTCGTGACGCACGCCCACGAGGACCACATCGGTGCGATCCCGTTCGTGCTCAAACAGCGCGCCGACATTCCCATCGTCGGTTCGAAATTCACGCTCGCCCTGATCGCCGAGAAGTGCCGTGAGCACCGCATCAGCCCGGTGTTCGTCGAGGTGGCCGAGAAGCAGAAGAGCACCCACGGCGTCTTCGAATGCGAGTACTTCGCGGTCAACCATTCCGTCCCCGGCTGTCTTGCGATCGCCATCCACACGGGCGCGGGCACGGTGCTGCACACCGGCGACATCAAGCTCGACCAGCTGCCGCCGGACGGACGCCCGACGGACCTGCCGGGGATGTCGCGGCTGGGGGACGCGGGCGTCGACCTGTTCCTGTGCGACTCGACGAACTCCGAGATCCCCGGCGTCGGCCCGTCGGAAAGCGAAGTCGGCCCTTCACTACACCGGTTGATGCGCGGTGCCGAGGGGCGCGTCATCGTCGCGTGCTTCGCCTCGAACGTCGACCGGGTGCAGTCCATCATCGAGGCCGCGGTCGCCCTGGGTCGTCGTGTCTCGTTCGTCGGCCGGTCGATGGTGCGCAACATGGGCATCGCCCGCGACCTCGGCTACCTGCACGTCGCCGATGAGGACGTGCTCGACATCGCCGCCGCCGAGATGATGCCCGCCGACCGCGTCGTGCTCATCACCACCGGCACCCAGGGCGAGCCGATGGCAGCGCTGTCGCGCATGTCGCGCGGTGAGCACCGCAGCATCACGCTGACCGCGGGGGACCTGATCATCCTGTCGTCGTCGCTGATCCCCGGTAACGAGGAGGCCGTCTACGGGGTCATCGACTCACTCGCCAAGATCGGGGCCAGGGTCGTCACCAATGCGCAAGTGCGCGTGCATGTCTCGGGCCACGCGTATGCCGGGGAGCTGCTCTTCCTCTACAACGGCGTGCGGCCCCGCAACGTCATGCCGGTGCACGGCACGTGGCGGATGCTGCGCGCCAACGCCGCGCTCGCGGCCCGAACCGGGGTTCCGGAGGAGAACATCGTCCTTGCGGAGAACGGCGTCAGTGTCGACCTGGTCGCGGGTCGCGCGAGCATCGCGGGCGCGGTTCCGGTCGGCAAGATGTTCGTCGACGGTCTCATCACCGGAGACGTCGGCGACGCCACGCTGGGCGAGCGGCTCATCCTGTCCTCGGGGTTCGTCGCCGTCACCGTCGTGGTTCGTCGCGGCACCGGAAAGCCCGCCGCGCCGGCGCATCTGCATTCGCGGGGCTTCTCCGAGGATCCGAAGGCGCTCGAATCGGTCGCGCGCCGGGTGGAGGCCGAGCTGGAGCACCTCGCGTCGCAGAACGTCACCGACCCGACGCGGATCGCGCAGGGAGTGCGGCGCACCGTCGGCAAATGGGTGGGCGAGACCTACCGCCGGCAGCCGATGATCGTCCCGACTGTGATCGAGATCTGACGGGCCGCTTCTTCGCCCCTGGAGCGTTCGGCTCGCCGCGCTGTCATGGTTACCCCTCGTGAACCGTGGCGCGGCGGCCGTCCGAGCCGAATCTTGGACTCGTTGCTCCAGAAGTATTATGCACGGTGAATGGGCCTGAGCAATACATCGGTATGGATTGCTTATCGCTGGAAAATATGGCATTGCGTAAATTTTGCTCACAACATTTCCAGCAAGTCCGTAATTTTTTCATTTCGGCGATTTTTCTGCAGTTCAGCGACATGCATCCGGTATGGCAGCACATGAAAAGGTGCTTGCAACGGATTACGCTACGCACCGTCTCTTTAAAACGCGAGCCACCGAACAATTAGTTCGCTTGGCTTAACTTTTATGTCTGCGAATAGTTTGCTAGGCGCTATTACACGGCCTCCAGCCGGTAACCCATGCCCCGCAGTGTCACGAATCGGTTGGACCCGAGCTTGCGCCGCAGGTACCGAACGTAGACGTCAACCACGTTCGATCCCGGCTCGTAGTCATAGCCCCACACCTGGCTCAGCAACTGCTCGCGGGACAGCACCTGGCCCGGATGCCGCAGAAATGTCTCGGCCAGGGCGAATTCGCGTGCGGACAGGTCGACCGAGTAGTCGCCGACGTGGGCTCTGCGGGTACGCAGATCAAGCCGCAGGCCGCCGTAGGTCAGCGTGGTCATCTCGGCGGCCCGCTCCGGTGCCAGCCGCAGACGGACGCGCGCGAGCAACTCCTCGAAACGGAACGGCTTGGGGATGTAGTCGTCGGCGCCGCCTTCCAACGTCGCGACGGTCTCGGCGACGCTGGTGCGGGCAGTGAGCACGACGACAGGAAGGGTGCTGCCCTCCGCGCGCAACCGCCGCAGCACGGTGAAGCCGTCCATCCCCGGCAGGCCGATGTCGAGCACCATCAGATCGAAGTCACCACTGCGGGCATAGGCATAGGCGGACGGTCCGTCCGAGACGACGGTCACCGAGAAACCGTTGGCGGACAGACCTTTCCGGACGAACGAGGAGATCCGCGGCTCATCCTCGGCGATCAGGATTGCGGCCACGGCTGCTTCGTTTCCGCGGTGGCGGTCGGGGCGGGCCCGGCGGGAACGAACACGGTGAACGTGGATCCGCGTCCCAGCGCCGAGTCGAGCATCACGTCCCCCTGTGCGCAACGGCGATGGTGCGCTCCTATTTGCTCACCACGGGCGAACCGCTCGAAGATCCTGGCCCGGTTCTCGGTGCTGACGCCCGGTCCCGAGTCGGAGACCCAGAACTTCAACCAGCCGCCCGACAGCTCCGATCCTACGCCAATCCACCCGTTTGGCCTGGTAGAACGGCATGCGTTGTCGGCAAGTGCAACGAGTGTCTGCGTGATCCGTTGCGGATCCGGCACGGTGGTTCCGATCGCCGTGCACTGCAGCACGAAATCGCGTTCGTCGAGTTTGCGGACACTGACGTGAAAGACAGATGAGAGGGCTCTCATCTGTCAGCGAGCGGCCATCACCGTCCATTCGAGCGCCGAGGCCGCGATGTCGCGGCCGGTCGGCCGGATGTAGAGGTCGCGGAAGTAGCTCGGCCCGGCCTGCTCGACCAGCCGCCAGCCGTACTCGGCGAGCAATTCGCCGACCTGTTCGGGCACCAGCCCGGATTTCCACATTTCGCGGCGCTTGCGGAACTTCCGGTACACCGATTCGGCGCCGTAGAGATTCGTCCCGTCGATGAAGTCCTGCCGGACATAGGTGAAGACCAGCCTGCTGCCCGCAGCAGCACCGCTGAGCTGGGACAGCGTCGAGCGCACCGCCTCAGGCGTCAGGTACTGCGTCACGCCCTCCCAGATGAAGAACGTGCGCTGATCACGGCGATAGCCGTGTGACTCCAGCGCCGGGATCAGCGCATCGCGCTCGAAGTCGACGGGAACCAGATGCACGGACGCAGGCACCTCGCCCAGCGCGTGCCGCACCACCTCCGCCTTCAGGTCGATGTTGGCCTGCTGATCGACCTCGAAGACCGGCATCTCGCCGTGACGCGCGATGCGGCAGGCCCGGGTGTCCAGGCCGGCACCCAGCACGACGACGCTGTCGGTGTCGTTGAGCGGATCCGACAGGCGTTCGTCGATGAACCTCTTGCGGCACGCGATGCCCGCCCACAAGCCGGGACCGGAGCGGTCAGCGGCGGCCTGCGCCGCCCGCCGCAGCGCCGCCGAGCGGGTCAACCGCACCAGGAACTGGAAGCGGTTGGGCAAAAACGATTCTGCGAGATCGTCGTCGACGAGGCGACGCTCCGGCGGTTCGTTGTGCTCGATGGCCGCCAGCACCATGGGCCCGAAGGCGGTCTGGGCGGCGGCGTTTCGAGACGTCATCGCTTATTGATATACCCCGCATCGACCGGAAGCGTGATCCCGGTGACGTAGCGGGCCGCGTCCGACACGAGCCAGAACACTGCATTGGCGATGTCCTCCGGCTCGAGCGCCTGCACCGGAAGCGCGTTGCCCATGTCGGGGCCGCCGCCCTGACTCTCCTGCGCCACCCCTTCCAGCCACGAGCGGGTGAACTCGTTGTCGATCATCGGGGTGTTGACCCCTGCAGGATGGACCGAGTTGACCCGAATGCTGTATTGGGCAAGGAAATTGGCGTACACCCGCATTATGCCGACGATGCCGTGCTTGGCGGCGGCGTAGCCGACGGAGCCCGCGACGGGTGCGCCGAGTCCGACGAGCCCGGCCACCGAACTGGTCAGCACGATGGCCCCACCGTTGCCGAACTTGACCATCGGCTTCATCGCCACGTCGATGGTGTTGTAGACGCCCGTCAGATTGACGTCGATGACGTCCTGCCAGGCGTCCGCGGCTGCCATCGGCGCGATCCCGGCGTTGGCGACGACGATGTCGAGGCGGTCATCGAATTTCTCGGTGCCGTCGCGCACGGCCGCCTTGACCGCATCGCGGTCGCGGACATCGGCCTCGTAGGTGGCGATCCGTGCGCCGGTGTCCTCGACGAGTTTGACCGTGGCGGCCATGTCGTCGGCGGTGGCCAGCGGGTACGGGACCGAATCGATCTGCGCGCACAGGTCGAGCGCGATGATGTCGGCGCCGGCGGATGCCAGCTTCACCGCGTGTGCGCGACCCTGGCCGCGCGCGGCACCGGTGATGAACGCGACTTTGCCGGTGAGCTCACCCATGGCGACTTATCCCCGCAGCTGGCCCTTGGCCGGATCGCCGGCGACCACCGGCTGCAGCACCTTGATGTCGGGTGCGCCGTCGAGGTGTTCGCCGACCGTGCCGAACAGCGTGGCCACCGCAGGAGCGGCGCTGTGCGCCTGCAGGGCGTCCGCGTCGGCCCACTGCTCGACGAAGACGAAGGTGCCGTCGGCCTCGTGCAGAGAGTAGAGGTCGCAGCCGGGCTCGCCGTGTACCGCCTCGATGGCCGTTGTGCAGGCATTCCGCACCGTGTCGACGGACTCGGGCTTGGCCTTCATGGTGGCGATGACGACGATCGGCATTCGTGACTCCTCGTTGAGTGAATGAACCCAGGGATTGAACACTGGGACTGAACAGATGTCACCGTACTGTCTGCTGCCGGCCGCGTCGTCGGCGGGCGATCCGCAGGTTAGAGCGCCGCGACCGTCCCGACGCCAGGGTGACACCAATCTGTGACCAGTGTGGCTGATGGTGCATATGAGGCGTTAGCGACTAGGCTTATGCCCATGGCGAGTAAGACCGCGGCCCGATCTTCTGCACGTCAGACCAGGTCAAAGGCCCCTTCGCGCGGCGGGGGACGGTCTGCGCGCCCATCCGCTCCGCGCCGCAAGCCCGCCCGGCGCAAGTCATCGGCCGTCGCATCGGCCGGCACGACCGTCGGCCGGGGCGTACGGGCCGGCTGGCTGATGGTGGCCAAGGGCGCCGGAAGCACCGCACGCTCGGTGGGTCGCGCACGTGATCTGGAGCCCGGCCACCGTCGCGACGGCATCGCGCTGGCACTACTCGGGTTGGCCGTTGTCGTCGCCGCGAGCTCCTGGTTCGACGCCGCGCGACCCGTCGGGGCCTGGATCGACACCGTCGTCCGCGTCATCATCGGCGCCGCCGTCGTGCTGGTGCCGGTCGCGCTCGCCGCGATTGGCGTCACGCTCATGCGCACCGAGCCCGATCGCGAGGCACGCCCCCGGCTCATCCTCGGGTCGGCGATGATCGCGCTGCCCGCCCTCGGCCTGTGGCACCTGTGGGCGGGATCGCCCGTGGATCCCACAGCCCGCCAGCACGCCGGTGGATTCGTGGGCTTCGCCATCGGTGGGCCGCTGTCCGACGGGCTGACCACCTGGATCGCCGCGCCGCTGCTGTTCATCGGGATCCTGTTCGGGGTGCTGCTGTTGACCGGCACGACGATCCGTGAGGTGCCCTCGACCGTCCGCGACATGTTCTCCACCCGGTGGGACCGCGAATACGACGATGAGTACGACGACTATGACGACTACGAAGGCGACGAGGAGCCCGAAGACTTTTCCGACGGCTACTACGACGATGCGCCCATCGAGGAGGCCGAGGCGTGGCCATCGCCGACGCAGCCCACGGTGCCGCTGGACCGCACCGATGGACCGACTGGTTCCCCGATGGACAACTACCCGCTCGACGAGCCCGCCGCCATCGAGGCCCCGAAACCGAAGAAGAAGCCGCGCAAGGAACCCAAGATCGTCGTGGACCGCGTGGTCGAGGGCCCGTACACGCTGCCCTCGCTCGAACTGCTCGTCGCCGGAGATCCGCCGAAGCGGCTGACGGCGGCCAACCAGCACATGACCGACTCCATCACCTCGGTGCTGCAGCAGTTCAAGGTCGACGCCGCCGTCACCGGCTGCACCCGCGGGCCGACCGTCACCCGCTACGAGGTGGAGCTCGGCCCGGGCGTCAAGGTCGAGAAGATCACCGCGCTGCACCGCAACATCGCCTACGCCGTCGCGACCGAGAGCGTGCGCATGCTCGCGCCGATCCCCGGCAAATCGGCGGTCGGCATCGAGGTGCCCAACACCGACCGCGAAATGGTGCGGCTGGCCGACGTGCTGACCGACCCCGTCGTGCGGTCCGACCACCACCCGCTGGTCATCGGACTCGGCAAAGACATTGAGGGCGAGATGATCTCGGCCAACCTGGCCAAGATGCCGCACCTCCTGGTCGCCGGCTCGACCGGGTCCGGCAAGTCGAGTTTCGTGAACTCGATGCTGGTGTCGCTGCTCGCGCGCGCCACCCCGGACGAGGTCAGGATGATCCTGATCGACCCGAAGATGGTCGAACTGACTCCCTACGAAGGGATTCCGCACCTCATCACGCCGATCATCACCGAGCCGAAGAAGGCCGCCGCCGCGCTGGCATGGCTGGTCGAGGAGATGGAGCAGCGCTACCAGGACATGCAGGCTTCGCGGGTGCGTCACATCGACGTGTTCAACGAGAAGGTGCGCAACGGCGAAATCACTGCGCCGCTGGGCAGCAACCGCGAATACAAGCCCTATCCCTACATCCTGGCCATCGTCGACGAGCTCGCCGACCTGATGATGACCGCGCCGCGCGATGTCGAAGAGGCGATCGTCCGGATCACCCAAAAGGCCCGTGCCGCAGGTATTCACCTCGTGCTCGCGACGCAGCGCCCGTCCGTCGACGTCGTCACCGGTCTGATCAAGACGAATGTGCCGTCCCGGTTGGCGTTCGCGACGTCGTCGCTGACCGACAGCCGCGTCATCCTCGACCAGCCCGGCGCCGAGAAGCTGATCGGCATGGGCGACGGCCTGTTCCTGCCGATGGGGGCCAACAAGCCGTTGCGGCTGCAGGGTGCGTTCATCACCGACGAGGAGATCCACGCGGTCGTCACGGCGACCAAGGATCAGGCTGAGCCCGAGTTCGTCGAGGGCGTCACGGCGGTCAAGGCCGGCGAACGCAAGGACGTCGACCCCGACATCGGTGACGACATGGACGTCTTCCTTCAGGCCGTCGAGCTCGTGGTGTCGAGCCAGTTCGGCTCGACGTCGATGCTGCAGCGCAAGCTGCGCGTCGGCTTCGCCAAGGCGGGTCGCCTGATGGACCTGATGGAGAACCGAGGCATCGTCGGGCCCTCAGAAGGGTCCAAGGCGCGTGAGGTCCTCGTCAAACCCGACGAACTGGCCGGGACGCTGATGTTGATCCGCGGCGGCAGCGACGCCAACGGCGCAGACGACGACGAGCCGGACTTCTAAGCCTTCTCGACGACGTACATCGCCTGCCCGGGGATCCGAAGGATGCGGATCCGCCGGGGTGCGCCGAAACCGGCCGCCCGCAGCCAGTCGTGCAGCTGCGCCGGGGGATGCACCTGCGAGCCGGAGCTCAGGTACACGAACAGGCTGAGCACATTGGCCTGGGCCGAGGTGGCGTGGTCGGGTTCGGCGAACGCGTCCATGACGGCCAACGTCCCGCCGGAAGCGAGCGCGTCGTGGATGCGGCGGAACAGGTCGACCGTCTGCTCGGCCGTCAGATGGTGCAACAGGTTGAAGCACAGCACGGCGTCGTAGCCGGTGCCCAGATCGTCGACCGTGGCGTCGCCGGCGCGGTGCTCGACGCTGTCGGACATGCCCGCGGCCGCGATGATCTCGCGGCCGATGGCCGCGCTGCCCGGCAGGTCCAGCACAGTGGCGTGCAGCCCCGGATTGCGGCGGCACAGCTGTGCCGAGTACCAGCCGTGACCGCCACCGATGTCCAGCAGGGATCGCGAATCACGCGGTAGCCGAAGCTTTTTCGCGACCTCGTCGGCGGACAGCCGTGCCAGCTCCAGCTGGCCGCAGATATAGCGCCGCCAGTACGGATCGTCGGGCGCGGCGTCGTGATGGCCGGCTGGCGCCCCGGTGCGGGTCACCTGGTCCAACTGTGACCACCACTGCCAGTAGTCGGCGGTGCCCGCCACGTACCGTGCCACCGACAGTGCCGATGCCGGGTCCAGCCAGCGGCGCGCCGACCGGGTCAGCCGGTAGCGCCCCGCCCGGGCGCGGACGTGCCCGCCTGACCGCAGACAGTCGAGCAGCAGCTGGGTCGGCACGGGATCCAGGTTCAGATCGGCGGCGAGTTCTGCCGCCGTCGACGGCCGCTCGGCCAGGCGCGCCGCCATGCCGGTCTGCACCGCGGTGATGATGACCGCCGACAGGGCCATTCCGCCCCACGCCTCGGCGGCCGCAACGGGAACGATGCCGGCCTTCAGCGCCAGCCATTCGACGGGGTTCGCGCCTCGCAGGGCCAGCCTCACTTTTCAGGACCCTTCACCACCGAAATTTACTACCATGTCAACGGTATCTCTTGAGGGGAGACCGACCATCACGGTCCATACCCGTTCGGCCCCGCAGGCGCTCAGACGTGCGCGGGCCCTCGTCGTCGCCGGCCACGCCGGACCTGCTCTGGCCATCAGCGTGCTCGCGACGCTGTTGGCCGCACAGGCCGCACCCGAGGGGATCGGCCCGGCCCTCACCGGTCCCGCCATGCTGGCCGGCCAGCTCTCCGTCGGCTGGTCCAACGATGCGATGGACGCCGGCCGCGACGCTGCGGCGGGCCGGGTCGACAAACCCGTCGCCACCGGCGACATCAGCGCGCGCGCAGTCTGGATCGCGGCCTGCACGGCGCTGCTCGGCGCGCTCGCGATGGCACTGACCATCAGCGCGGCCACCATGGTCGTCCTGGCCGTCATCGTCGGCGCGGCCTGGGCGTACAACGTCGGATTGAAGTCGACTCCGGCGTCCGGGCTGATGTACCTCCTCGGGTTCGGCCCCATTCCGGCCTACGCGGCCAGCACGCTGCCCGGGCAACCGTTGCCGACCTGGTATGCGACTGCAGCCGCCGCGCTGGTCGGCCTCGGCGGCCATTTCGCCAACGTGCTGCCCGATCTGAAAGCGGATCAGGCCACCGGCGTCCACGGCCTGCCGCAGCGCGTCGCCGCCCGCTGGGGAGCAGGCGCCGTGCGCGGCACCGCCCTGGCCCTGCTGCTGTCGGCGTCCGTACTGCTGCTGGTGGCGTCGGACTTCCACGGGGTCGCCGTGGCCGGACTCGCGGTCGCCGTCGTATTCACGGTGATCGGCGCCGTAGGCAGCGGACGTGTGCCGTTCGTGGCGGCCTTCGGCATCGCCGCCGTCGACGTCGTTCTGCTGGTCGTCATCGGATTCGTCGGCGGAGTCGGCCATGCGTAGAGCGGAAAGCACTGTCCTGGCGGTGAATTCGGCCTTCCCCGCTCACCGCTACCCGCAATCCGAACTCACGGCGAAGGTCGCCGAAGTCGGCGGCCTGGGACCGGACGAGCGCGTGCTGCTGGACCGGCTGCACGCCAACGCGGGCGTCGAGTACCGCCACACCGTCCTGCCACTGAACGATTACGCCCGCCGCCGCGACATCGCAGCGGCCAACGACCGCTACGTCGAGGAATCGGCCGATCTGGGGGAGGGGGCACTGCGCGCTGCGCTCGACGCCGCCGGGGTGGCCGGGCGCGATCTGGACCTCCTGATCGTCACGTCGGTGACCGGTGTCGTGGTTCCCTCGCTCGACGCCCGGCTCATTCCCCGGCTCGGATTGCGGCCCGACATCAAGAGGCTGCCGGTCTTCGGGCTGGGCTGCGTGGCGGGTGCGGCGGCACTGGCCAGGCTGCACGACTACCTGCTGGCCTGGCCCGACCACCACGCCGCACTCCTGGCGGTGGAGCTGTGCTCACTGAGCTGGCCGGTGACCGACATGACGACCGCCGACCTCGTCGTCACGGGACTGTTCGGAGACGGGGCGGCAGCGCTGGTGGCGACCGGCACCGGAGCTCGCCCCGGAGCCGGACCGCGGATCGTCGCGACGCGCAGCGAGGTCTACCCCGACAGCGGTGACACCCTCGGCTGGCGCCTTGCCGGCGACGGGTTCCGCATTGTGCTCACCGCGGAGTTGGCCGACGTCGTCGAACGGCACCTCGCCGGCACCGTCGCCGCCTTCCTCGCCGAGCACGAGCTGACCGTCGACGAGATCGACGTCTGGGTGTGCCATCCCGGTGGTCCGAAGGTGATCGACGCCGTCGCGAACAGCCTCAAGCTGCCCGACAGCGCCGTCGAGAAGAGCCGGCAGTCGCTGGCCGAGGTCGGCAACCTGTCGTCGGCGTCGGTGCTGCACATCCTCCAGAAGACGGTAGAGGCGCAACCGATATCACCCGGGTCGACCGGGCTGATGGTCGGGCTGGGGCCGGGTGTCAGCGTCGAACTCGTGCTGATGCGATGGTGACAGCCGCCCAGAGTGCTACAGGGTCAACAGCATTCGGGTGTTGCCGAGGATGTTGGGCTTGACGTAGGACAGGTCGAGGAACTCGGCGACACCCGTGTCGTAGGAGCGGCACATCTCCTCGTACACCTCGGAGGTGACGGGCGTCCCCTCGATCTCCTGGAAGCCGTGCCGTCCGAAGAACTCGGTCTCGAAGGTCAGCACGAAGATCCGGTGCAGGTGCAGATCGGCGGCCACCGACAGCAGCTGATCGACGATCGCATGACCGACGCCGCGACCGCGGACCTTGGGATGCACCGCCACCGTGCGCACCTCGCCGAGGTCGGACCAGAGCACGTGCAGGGCGCCGCAGCCGATCAGTTCGCCGCCGAGGTCGGCCACCCAGAACTCCTGGACGGACTCGTACAACGTCACGAGGTTCTTCTCCAGCAGGATCTTGCCTGCGTAGATGTCGACGAGCGCCTTGATGGACGCGACGTCGGAAGTCGTTGCGCGGCGCACCACGAGCTCACCGGTGGCCGTGTCCGGAGCTGCGCTCATGCTCCGAAGAGTATCGGCAGGGGCAACCAGTATTCTGTGGCGGTGCCGGGCCAACCACACACTGACCCTGTGGTTCCGCGCGCCCGCGTCGCGAACATCGCAAACATGCTCACCGGTGTCCGATTCGTGTTGGTACCCGTTTTCCTGGCTGCGCTGTTCGTCGGGGACGGCCATGAAACGACTTGGCGCATAGTCGCATTCGCTGTTTTCGCGGTGGCCGTCATCACAGATCACCTCGATGGTGCGCTGGCTCGCAGCTACGGCATGGTCACCGAATTCGGCAAGCTGGCCGACCCCATCGCCGACAAGGCCCTCATCGGGGCGGCGCTGATCGGGCTGTCGCTCCTCGGCGACCTGCCGTGGTGGGTCACCACCGTCATCCTGGTCCGTGAACTGGGCGTCACCCTGCTGCGCCTGGCGGTGCTGCGCCGGGGCGTCATCCCCGCCAGCCGCGGAGGCAAGCTCAAAACGCTCGTGCAGGCAATCGCCATCGGCCTGTTCATCATGCCGCTGTCCGGAGTCTGGATGACCAGCGCGTGGATCATCATGCTCGTCGCGGTCGTCTTGACCGTGCTCACCGGCATCGACTACTTCGTATCGGCGTTCAGGGACTCGCGTGGACGACCCGCTGATCACCGATGATGCCCGCTCGCTCGTCGCCGACCTAACTGTCCGCGGGCAGACCGTCGCGACCGCCGAGTCGCTGACCGCCGGCCTGCTCGCCGCGACATTGGCCGGGGTGCCCGGCGCCAGCGCGGTGCTGCGCGGCGGACTCATCACCTACACCGTCGAAACCAAGACCGGTCTCGCCGGTGTAGCACCTGAACTGCTGGCCGAGTTCGGTCCCGTCGCCGAGCCCACCGCGCGGGCGCTGGCTGTCGGTGCGCAGCAGCGATGCCACGCCACCTGGGGTGTCGGGTTGACCGGGGTGGCCGGGCCCGAACCGCACGGCGGGCACCCGGTCGGTGCGGTGTTCCTCGGACTCGCAGGTCCCGGTGGCACCGATGTCGTCGAGTTGCAGCTCGCGGGCAGTCGCTGGGACATCCGCGTCGCCGCCGTGCACGCCGCTGTGCAGCGTTTACGCGCCGTCGTCGAGAGCCAATGACACCGGCCGGCGGTTTCGGGAACCATCTCGGCGACATCATGCGTTGGTCTGGGTAGTCGAGACGAGGAGGACGCGCGATGACCACATTGCTGCGCGAGGTAATCGGCGACGTGCTGCGTCGCGCCCGGGTCGAGCAGGGCCGCACCCTGCGCGAGGTGTCGGACTCGGCGCGGGTGAGCCTGGGCTACCTGTCCGAGGTGGAGCGGGGCCGCAAGGAAGCCTCGAGCGAACTCCTCGGCGCGATCTGCAACGCCCTGGCCGTCCCGCTGTCACGGGTGCTCTCGGAGGCCGGCGACGAACTGGCCGTGGAGGAATCGCGCGCCGCCGCGGGAACCGCCAACATCGACGTCACGACCAAGGTCGTCATTCCGCAGGTCGTCTCGATGGCTGTTGCCTGACCGGTCGAGCGTGCAGGGGTGTGGTGATCTGCGCGGAACCGATAAGTTGGGGTCAAGCAGTTGCCGGTAAGTCACCGGACTCGATCAAGACGACGCTCGACAGACACGAAGGCGGAATGAACTCATGGCCAATCCGTTCAGCAAGGCGTGGAAGTACCTCATGGCGCTTTTCAGCTCCAAGGTCGACGAGTACGCCGATCCGAAGGTGCAGATCCAGCAGGCCATCGAAGAGGCTCAGCGGCAGCACCAGGCGCTGACCCAGCAGGCCGCTCAGGTGATCGGCAACCAGCGTCAGCTCGAGATGCGACTCAACCGCCAGCTCGCCGACATCGAGAAGCTCCAGGTCAACGTCCGTCAGGCCCTGACCTTGGCTGACCAGGCCGTCGCCGCCGGTGACGCCAACAAGGCGACCGAGTACAACAACGCTGCCGAGGCGTTCGCCGCGCAGCTGGTCACCGCCGAGCAGAGCGTCGAAGACCTCAAGGGTCTGCACGACCAGGCGCTGCAGGCGGCCGGCCAGGCCAAGAAGGCTGTCGAGCAGAACGCGATGATGCTGCAGACGAAGATCGCCGAGCGCACCAAGCTGCTGTCCCAGCTCGAGCAGGCGAAGATGCAGGAGCAGGTCAGCGCGTCGCTGCAGTCGATGAGTGAGCTTGCCGCACCGGGCAACACGCCCAGCCTCGACGAGGTGCGCGACAAGATCGAACGCCGCTACGCCAACGCGATCGGCTCGGCCGAGCTGGCGCAGAATTCGGTGCAGGGCCGGATGATGGAGGTCCAGCAGGCCAGCGTGCAGATGGCAGGACACTCCCGGCTGGAGCAGATCCGGGCGTCGATGCGCGGAGATCAGCTGCCCACCGGCAATTCGGCTGGTGCCGCCGCTCCTCAGACTCCGGCCGCCCCGGCCGCCAACCCGACACCGGAAAATCCGCTGTCGCAATAACATTCGCAGGAGTATGTCGTGAGTTCTCGGACCGGCCGACCCGAAGCCTGGCGCTCGCTGGCGCAACGCGGCGTCGACACCGCCGCGGAGTGGTCGGGCCTAATGGCCGAGAAGCTCAACGCCGCGGCCGATCCGCGCGCCAAGCTGCTGCGGAAGCGGCGCTGGGCGCTGCGGCTCGGATGGTTCTTCACCGTGTCGGCGGTCTTCTGGGTGGGCGTGACGGCGCTGCTGGCGTCGTGGAGCACGCCGGTGTGGGCGCTGTTCATCCCGTCACCCATCGCCGTCGGCGCCGCCTTCCTGGCGACGCTGGCCTTTCTGCGGTATCGCTGGCTGCGCGGCGAACCGCTGCCGCCGCAGCGCACCCAGGGGCTGCGCCGGTTGCCGCCATGGGGTTCGGCGGCACGTCAGCCGATGGCCGCGCTGGCAGCCTCCGAGCGGGGCTTCGTCTCGCTGCTCGGCATCCTTGAGCGCGGCCAGATGCTGCCCGCCGGTGAACTTCTCGAATTGCGCGTCGCCGCCGAGCAGACGGTGGCCACCATGGCGGCGACCGCGACGGAGGTGGTGTCGATGGAGAAGACCGTCAAGTCCTCGCCGCAGTCCCGGGGCTACCTGACGCCGACGATCACAGCATTCACCACGCAACTCGACCGCGGCGCCCGTCAGTACAACGACATGGTCACGGCCGCAGCGCAATTGGTGTCGGCAGCGAATTCCGGAAACATGTCGAGCTCACCGATGTCGCAACGCCGCTACCGAGACGAACTCGGAATGGCCACCGATCGGCTGACGGGGTGGGCCCAGGCCTTCGACGAGCTGGGCCGTCTCAAGCAGGCCTAGAACTTCGGGCGCAGCGCAGGGATGAAGATCCCCGGCAGGGCGCGCAGCGGCGCCTTCACCATGAAGTCGAACATGTCGAAATAGTCGCGCCACAGCGTGATCTGGCCCGCCTCGTCGATGTCGAACCGGCCGCACACCCAGAACTGCAGCCGCAGCGGGCCCAGGATGATCGCGTCCGTGCGCTCGGTCAGGACCGTGCCATCGTCATCGGTGGAGATGCTGTGGAACTTCACCGCGAAACCGCCCTTGCCCTCGGCGCGGCGCAGCATCGACAGGATCCGGGAGCGCCCGCGGATCGACGGCAGGCCGACGTTCTGCCAGACCAGGCCGGGGGCAGCCAGAGTCTCGAAGGTGTCGAAGTCGTTGTCTTCGAGTGCGAACAGGAACTGCTGCACGGTCGCAATGCGATCGTCGCGATGACGCGCAGTCACAGCCGTGGGAAGTGCCTCGTCAGTCATAGCGCCCGAGCCTAGCCACCACGGCTGTGGCAGGGTAGCCCGCATGCGTGTTGCCGTGGTCGCGGGACCCGACCCGGGACACGCCTTTCCGGCGATTGCGCTGTGCCTGAAATTTCTCGCTGCAGGCGATGTCCCGACCCTGTTGACCGGCACGAAGTGGCTCGATGTCGCCCGTGCGGAGGGGATCGACGCGATCGAACTGGACGGGCTGGACGCGACAGACGTCGACGACGACGGCGATGCCGGGGCGAAGATCCATCAGCGCGCCGCCCGGATGGCGGTGCTGAACCGGTCCCGCATCGACGATCTGCGAGCCGATCTGGTGGTCTCGGATTCGATCACGGTCTGTGGCGGGCTGGCCGCCGACCTGCTCGGGGTCCCGTGGGTGGAGCTGAACACCCATCCGCTGTACCGCCCGTCGAAAGGGTTGCCGCCGGTGGGCAGCGGGTTGGCGCCGGGGGTGGGGCTTCGGGGGCGGTTGCGTGACGTCGTCCTGCGGGCGCTGAGCGCGCGATCGTGGCGGGCCGGGCTGCGCCAGCGAGCCGAGGCACGCGCCGGGATAGGCCTGCCCGTGCACGATCCCGGTCCGCTGCGTCGACTCATCGCGACGCTGCCGGCACTGGAGGTGCCGCGTCCGGACTGGCCGGCCGAAGCCGTGGTCGTCGGACCGCTGCACTTCGAGCCGACCACCGACCTGCTGACGCTGCCGCCCGGGGACGGGCCGGTCGTCGTCGTCGCTCCGTCGACCGCGATGACCGGAGCCGACGGCCTCGTCGAGCTGGCGCTCTCGGCGCTGGTGCCCGGCGACGTGCTCCCGGAGGGGTCGCGGGTGGTCGTGTCCCGGCTCGACGGCGCCGACTCCGAGGTTCCGCGGTGGGCGGTGGTCGGGCTCGGTCGGCAGGACGAGCTGTTGTCGCGCGCCGATCTGCTGATCTGTGGCGGCGGGCACGGCACGGTCGCGAAATCGTTGCTCGCCGGGGTTCCCATGGTCGTCGTCCCGGGTGGGGGAGACCAGTGGGAGATCGCCAACAGGCTTGTGCGCCAAGGGAGTGCGCAGCTGGTTCGGCCGTTGACGGCCGATGCGCTGGTCTCCTCGGTGCGCGATGTGCTCGGCTCACCGCGCTATCGGGACGCTGCTGTGCGGGCCGGCGCAGGCGTGTCCGACGTCGCCGATCCGGTACGGGTGTGCCATGACGCGCTACGCGCCTCGGCGTAGGTTGGGCCTGTGCGGCTGACGGAATTCCAGGAACTGGTCGAGGGGCAGTTCGGTGCTGTTCGAGCATCGTCGATGCTGATGGACCACGTGCTGACCGCCGTCGGTGGCCGCACCGCGGCGCAGGCCATCGAGGACGGTGTCGAGCCGCGCGATGTCTGGCGGGCGTTGTGTGCCGATTTCGACGTTCCGCGCGACCAGTGGTGAGGTCTGCCGATGGCACGCCATGACTACGAGATCACCCTCACCTGGACGGGCGATCGGGGGACCGGCACCAGCGACCACCGCTCCTACTCGCGGGACCACGTGGTCGGCGCCGACGGGTATCCCCCGATCGACGGGTCGTCGGATCCGGCGTTCCGCGGCACCCCGGCGCGGTGGAATCCCGAGCAGCTCTATGTCGCGTCCATCGCCCAGTGCCACATGCTGTGGTATCTGCACCTCGCGGCGCAGGCAGGCATCACCGTCACCGGGTACTCCGACCGTCCCACCGCGGTGATGGTCGAAGAGGCCAGTGGCGCAGGACAGTTCGAGAGTGTGACGCTCAATCCGGTGGTGACCGTGCTGCCCGGGTGTGATGCCGACCTCGCGCAGGAACTCCACGATCGGGTCGGCGAGTACTGCTTCATCGCCCGATCGGTGAACACTCCCATCCATCACCACTCCACGATCCGGGTGTCGACCACCGCGACGTAAAGCGTCGCCCGTCGGCGTGTCCACTTGAATCGAACACCTGTTCGTCTACTGTGGGTGGAGTTCGACCGCAGACATCGCACGAAGGACTTGTCGGAGCCTTGATCTAGCGTCACGGCCAACCGACCGAGAACCGGTCAACAACGACTACCGGAAGAGGTATCACCATGGCACCGCAGGCCCCTGATCGCGAGAAGGCCCTCGAGCTCGCACTCGCACAGATCGACAAGAACTTCGGCAAGGGTTCGGTGATGCGGCTCGGCGAGGATGTCCGCCCGCCGATCTCGGTCATCCCCACCGGCTCGATCGCGCTGGACGTCGCGCTCGGCATCGGCGGGCTGCCCCGCGGCCGCGTCATCGAGATCTACGGTCCGGAATCCTCCGGTAAGACCACCGTCGCGTTGCACGCCGTTGCCAATGCCCAGGCTGCCGGCGGTATCGCGGCCTTCATCGACGCCGAGCACGCGCTGGATCCGGAGTACGCCAAGAAGCTCGGCGTGGACACCGACGCGCTGCTGGTGTCCCAGCCGGACACCGGTGAGCAGGCCCTGGAGATCGCCGACATGCTGGTGCGTTCCGGCGCGCTGGACATCCTGGTCATCGACTCGGTGGCCGCGCTGGTGCCGCGCGCCGAGATCGAGGGCGAGATGGGTGACAGCCACGTCGGTCTGCAGGCCCGCCTGATGAGCCAGGCGCTGCGCAAGATGACCGGTGCGCTGAACAATTCCGGCACCACCGCGATCTTCATCAACCAGCTGCGCGAGAAGATCGGCGTGATGTTCGGTTCGCCCGAAACCACCACGGGCGGTAAGGCACTGAAGTTCTACGCCTCGGTGCGTCTGGACGTCCGGCGCATCGAGACACTCAAGGACGGCACCGACGCCGTCGGCAACCGCACCAGGGTCAAGGTCGTCAAGAACAAGGTGTCCCCGCCGTTCAAGCAGGCCGAGTTCGACATCCTGTACGGCCGCGGCATCAGCCGGGAAGGCTCGCTCATCGACATGGGCGTCGAGCACGGCTTCATCCGCAAGTCCGGATCATGGTTCACCTACGACGGTGAGCAGTTGGGTCAGGGCAAGGAGAACGCTCGGAACTTCATGCTGGAGAACCCCGATGTGGCCAACGAGATCGAGAAGAAGATCAAAGAGAAGCTCGGTATCGGAGCCCAGCTGACCGATGACGTCGCCGATGACGCTCTTCCCGCTCCCGTCGACTTCTGACGCCGGCGCGGCCGACAAGTCCGACAAGCGCGCCGAGCAGGCGCGGGCCCTGTGCCTGCGCCTGCTCACCGCGCGGGCGCGGACCCGCGCGGAGCTGGAAGCGCAGCTCGCCAAGCGCGGATACCCCGACGACGTCAGCGCTTCGGTCCTCGACAGGCTGACGCAGGTCGGGCTTGTCGACGACGAGGACTTCGCCGAGCAGTGGGTACGGTCCCGGCGGCAGAACGCTGGAAAAGGCAAGCGTGCGTTGGCCGCTGAGTTGCGGAACAAGGGTGTCGATTCCGAGGTGATCGACTCCGCGCTGGCCGACATCGACGCCGGCGCCGAGCGCAGCCGCGCCGAACAGTTGGTCCGCGACAAGCTGCGCCGCGAGAAGCTCGGCGATCCTGGTGACAGGGATGCCGAAAACAAGGTGGCGCGGCGCTTGGTCGGGATGCTGGCCCGGCGGGGCTATCACCAGTCGATGGCCTTGGACGTCGTGACCGCGGAACTCGCGAGCGAGCGGGAACGGCGGCGGGTGTAGCGCACCGCCGTCAGGTCGTTCGCGGCGCCCGCCAGGACGGCGCCGCGAGGTCGGCCGCCAAACTCCGGGTCACCACCTTGCGCACGGCGATCACGAGGGCGACCCCGGCCAGCGCAGCCCAGGTCGAATCCACGCTGAGGCGCAGAAGTCCCGCAGCGGTCAACAGTTCCAGCACCACCCGCAGAACGAGGAGTGGTTGTCGGAACACGGCCAGCCCAACCACGCCGAGGACGATGCCCGCCGCCGCGATCACCCACGACACGGAGATGACGAAACTCATGGGGAGGGCGGCGGTTTCTTCAGCAATGCGATCTCGGCCTGCTCCTGGGCGATCTCGCGATTGAGGAAGTAGTTGAGGATCGTGCGGATCGCCGCGATCGCGGCCAGCTTGCCGATCTCCTCGAACGACGGCGAGATCGCCGTGCGCAGGACGTCGGCGGCGAGCTGAAACTCCAGCCCCAGCACCAGGAAACGGGCCAGCGTCAGACGCACCGCCGAGAACTGGTTGATGTCACGCCGTCCCAACGCGACGACGAACTTCGCGATGGCGACGACCGCCCCGATCATGATCACCACGGCGCCGCACGCCTCGATCAGGCGGACCATCAGGTCCACCGCGTCGCGCAGCGTCGACTCGGGAAGAAGTTCGAAGGCCTGCAGGGTGGTCATGGAAGCAGACCTCAGACGCCGCGGCTGCGGTCGCCCTGCAGTTCGAGCGGTTCGGCCTCCATGGGCGCAGGTCCCTTGCTGGAACGGCGCAGGCGTCGCTCCAGCAGCGTCGCCAACCACGACAGCGTGAAGTTCAACGCGATCATCAGTGCAGCGATCACGATCAGCGCGGGGATGTAATTGCCGTAGGCCGAACCGATCACGGTTCCCTGTCGGACCATTTCGACGAACGTGATCTGGTATCCGAGCGCGGTGTCCTTCAGGACGACGACGAGCTGCGAGATGAGCACCGGCAGCATCGACGTGATCGCCTGGGGGAGCAGGATCGAGCGCATCGTCTGGCCCCAGGTCAGACCCAGAGCCGAGGCCGCCTCGGCCTGTCCGCGGGGCAGCGCGTGGACACCGGCGCGCACGATCTCGGCGATGACGGCGCCGTTGTAGAGCGTCAGGCCCGTGATGACACCGGCCAGCGCGAGGTGCTGGGACGGGAACACCTCGTAGAACGCGTACAGGAAGTACGCGAAGATCATCATGATCAGCACCGGCACCGCGCGGAAGAACTCCACGAATACCGATGACACCCAACGGATTCCGGTGTGCGTCGACAAGCGGCCGACACCCATCACGAACCCGAGCGCCAGCGCCAACACGATCGACACCGCCGCCGCCGTCAAGGTGCCTTCGATCCCCGGCAGGACGTAGGTGCGCCACAGATCGCCGGTCAGGAACGGTTCCCACTTCTCGGCCGTCAGCTGGCCCCGTGCATCGAGGCGCGAGTAGACCACCCAGGCGATGGCCAGGACGACGACGATCGTGACCGCGGTGACGATCCGGTTGCGGATCCGGGCGCGCGGCCCCGGCGCGTCGAAGAGAACGGACGACCCGGTCACCGCACACCAGACCTTCGCGAGCAGACGCAAACTCGCACGTTCGAGGGCAAAAAAGTGTGATTCTTTGTCTGCTCGCGGTCAGCGCTCATCACCGCGCCACCGCCAATCGCTTGCCCAGCCAGCCGAACAGCAGCCCCAACGGCAGCGTGAGCACCACGAAACCGAGTGCGAAGATGCCACCCACGATCAGCACGGCGGCCGTGTTCTCGATCATCTCCTTCATCAGCAGTGCCGCCTCGGCGACACCGATCGCCGACGCGATCGTCGTGTTCTTCGTCAGCGCGATGAACACCGAACCCAGCGGGATGACCACGGCGCGAAAAGCTTGCGGCAGCATCACGATCCGCAGGTTCTGTCCGAAGGTCAGGCCGAGCGAGCGCGCCGCTTCCGCCTGACCGAGCGGGATGGTGTTCACGCCGGCCCGCACCGTCTCGCACACGAACGATGCCGTGTAGACGGTCAGACCCAGCACGGCCAGCCGGAACCCGCTGTCGGCGATGAACGTCGGCGACTGCCGCGAGGCCATCGTCAAGCCCAGCGTCTGCGCCAGACCGAACGAGCAGAACAAGATGATCAACGTCAGCGGCGTGTTGCGCACGATGTTGACGTACGCCGTGCCGAGCCAGTTGAGCATCGGCACCGGTGCCAGCCGCATCGCGGCCAGCACCGTGCCGAGGACAAGAGCACCCACCGCGGAGAGAACCGTGAGCTGGATCGTCGTCCAGAACGCGGCGAAGATCTCCGCGCGATACTCGGTGAAAACCTCCACGTGCGGCTCCGGTGTCTACCAGTCGCTCAGTTGTCGAGCGGCGGCGGCGCCGGCGCAGTGATCCCGGCAGGGCCGAGGTTCTTGTCGAACGCTTCCTTCCACGCGCCGCTCTCTTCCATCTTCTTCAGCGCGTCGTTGATCTTGGTGCGCATCTCGGTGTCGTCCTTCTTCAGGCCGATGCCGTAGCGCTCCTCGGAGAAGGTGTCGCCGACGATCTTGAACGTGCCCGGCGTCTGCGCGGCATACCCGGCGAGGATGACCTCGTCGGTCGTGACCGCGTCGACGGCACCGTTCTTCAGCGCCTCGATGCACGCCGAGTAGGTGTCGTACTCCTGCAACTGCACCGTCGGGAACTCGTCCTTGATCTTCTGGGCCGGCGTCGAACCCGTCACCGAACACAAGATCTTGTTGTCGGCCAGCGACGCCTTGCCCGTGATGTCGGTGTTGTCCTCACGCACCAGCAGGCTCTGCCCGGTGACCAGGTACGGGCCCGCGAACGAGACCTTCTCCTTGCGGGCGTCGGTGATCGAGTAGGTCGCCGCGATGAAGCTGACCTGGCCGTTCTGGATCAGCGTCTCGCGCTGCGCCGACGGTGATTCCTTCCATTCGATCTTGTCGGGGGCGTAGCCGAGCTCGCCGGCGACATAGGTGGCGACGTCGACGTCGAAGCCGCTCATCGTGCCGTCGGGATTCTTCATGCCGAGACCGGGCTGATCGAACTTGGTGCCGATGACGATGGTGTCACCGCCACCACCACCGCCGCCGCCGCTGTCGCCGCCACCGCAGGCGGTTGCCGCGAACGGCAACGCCGCGGCCAGGGCGAGCGCACCGATGACGCGCTTGGACAGGAACTTCGGGGACATGACGGGATTTCCTTTCGCCGGTGCTGCGGTAGGGGTCAGTGATGGAGGATCTTGCCGAGGAAGTCCTTGGCGCGGTCGGTCTGGGGATTGTCGAAGAACTGCACGGGTTCGGCGTCCTCGAGCACGGCGCCGTCGGACATGAACACCACGCGGTTGGCGGCCCGGCGCGCGAACCCCATCTCGTGGGTGACCACGACCATGGTCATGCCTTCGGCGGCGAGATCGGCCATGACGGCGAGCACCTCGTTGATCATCTCGGGGTCGAGCGCGCTGGTCGGCTCGTCGAACAACATGACCTTGGGGTCCATCGCCAGCGACCGCGCGATCGCCACACGCTGCTGCTGCCCGCCGGAGAGCTGGGCGGGATACTTCTCGGCCTGATTGGCCACACCCACCCGCTCGAGCAGGCTCATCGCCTTGTCGCGGGCTTTCTCCTTGGACGCCTTGCGCACTTTCATCGGAGCCAGCGTCACGTTCTCCAGAATTGTCTTGTGCGCGAACAGATTGAACGACTGGAACACCATGCCGACGTCGGAACGCAGCTGCGCCAGCTTCTTTCCCTCGGCGGGGAGCACCGCGCCGTCGATCGCGATGGAGCCCGAATCGATCGTCTCCAGCCGATTGATCGTGCGGCACAGCGTCGACTTGCCGGAACCCGACGGTCCCAGCACGACGACGACCTGGCCCCTGCCGACTTCGAGGTTGATGTCGTTGAGAACGTGGAGGGCGCCGAAATGCTTGTTGACCCCCTTGATCGAGATCATCGGCACATCAGGGGACTCCCTGGGGCTCTCCATGCGTGATGACCTTACCCAGGTAACGCCCAGCGTGCCCGGAACTCCGCGATCCCTGCGTTTTCGCCCCGCGACGATTTCGGGCGGACACCACCTGCTCCGTAGGATGGTGCGGTGACGTTGTCGGTGGCTCAGGAGGCGAGCGGGGTTTCCCCCGTTCGTCCGGTCGGCGACATACCGGGAACGCGCACTTTCGAGGTCCGTACTTACGGCTGCCAGATGAACGTGCACGATTCGGAACGCCTGGTCGGGCTCCTCGAGGAAGCCGGCTACCAGCGGGCAGGCGAGGGTGACGACGCCGACATCGTCGTGTTCAACACGTGTGCCGTGCGGGAGAACGCCGACAACAAGCTGTACGGCAACCTCAGCCACCTGGCCCCGCGCAAGCAGGCCGATCCGAACATGCAGATCGCCGTCGGCGGCTGCCTGGCCCAGAAGGACCGGGACTCGCTGCTGCGCAAGGCCCCCTGGGTCGACGTCGTGTTCGGCACGCACAACATCGGCTCGCTGCCCGCGTTGCTGGACCGGGCCCGCCACAACCGGGTAGCTCAGGTCGAAATCGCCGAGGCCCTGCAGGAATTCCCGTCGGCACTGCCGGCGAGCCGTGAATCATCTTATGCCGCATGGGTTTCCGTGTCGGTCGGCTGCAACAACACGTGCACGTTCTGCATCGTCCCGTCGTTGCGGGGCAAGGAGGTCGACCGCAGACCCGGCGATGTCCTCGCCGAGGTGCAGTCACTCGTCGACCAGGGCGTCCTGGAGATCACCCTGCTCGGACAGAACGTCAACGCCTACGGCGTGTCCTTCGTCGACCCCGAACAGCCCCGCGATCGGGGCGCGTTCGCCGCGTTGCTGCGCGCGTGTGGACGCATCGACGGACTGGAACGGGTGCGCTTCACCTCACCACATCCCGCCGAGTTCACCGACGACGTGATCGAGGCGATGGCCGAGACCCCCAATGTGTGCCCGACGCTGCACATGCCGCTGCAGTCCGGTTCCGACCGGATCCTGCGCGCGATGCGACGGTCGTACCGCGCCGACCGGTACCTCGGCATCATCGACCGGGTTCGCGCGGCGATCCCGGACGCGGCCATCACGACCGACCTCATCGTCGGCTTCCCCGGCGAGACCGAAGAGGACTTCCAGGCCACCCTCGGCGTCGTGGCCGCGTCCCGGTTTGCCAGCGCTTTCACGTTCCAGTACTCCAAGCGGCCCGGCACCCCGGCCGCCGACCTCGACGACCAGATCCCCAAAGCCGTTGTGTCCGAGCGCTACCAGCGACTGATCGACCTACAGGAGCGAATCTCGTTGGAGGAGAACACCGCCCAGATCGGCCGCGCCGTCGAGTTGCTCGTCGCCACGGGGGAGGGCCGTAAAGACAGTGCCACCGCCAGGATGTCCGGCCGGGCCCGCGACGGCAGGCTCGTGCATTTCGCACCAGGTGCGCTGCGCGCCGACATCCGGCCCGGCGACATCGTCGTCACGACGGTGACCGGCGCCGCCCCGCACCACCTGATCGCGGACGC
Source organism: Mycobacterium sp. 236(2023) (assembly GCF_029623955.1). Classification (GTDB taxonomy): domain Bacteria; phylum Actinomycetota; class Actinomycetes; order Mycobacteriales; family Mycobacteriaceae; genus Mycobacterium. The sequence continues at coordinate 1,694,681 of NZ_JARSBP010000002.1, forward strand.
CGCGTTGACCGGTCACCGCCGCACCCGCGCGGGAGATGCGCACGCGGCGGGTCAGAAACCGAAGACTGGTGTAGGCCTCGGCATGCCGGGAATCGGCGTGCCTGCTCCCGCACCGGTGACCGCTGGATGCTCGCGATGAATGACAGCACCCCGACCGGCAACGGGTTCGATGACTTCAAGGGCGACATCGACGCCGCCGAACGCCGGGTGGCACGCGAGATCGACCCCGGCGCAAGGGCATTGGTGGTTTCGATCCTGGTGTTCGTGCTGCTCGGCACGCTGTTCCTGCCGCACACGGGCGGAGCCAGAGGTCTCGACGTCCTGATCGGCAGCCAGGCCGCGACCGACAACGGCGTCATCCTGCCGCACCGCGTGTTCGCGATCTTCTCGGTCGTGTTCGGCGTCGGCTTTTCGATGCTGGCGTTGTTGACGCGGCGCTGGGCGATGGCGTGGGTCGCGCTGGCCGGGTCGACGGTGGCGGCCTTCCTCGGCCTGCTCGCGATGTGGACCCGCCAGACCGCACCCGATCCGTACCCCGGCCCGGGGATCGGCCTGATCGTGGCGTGGTTCGCGGTCATCCTGCTGGCGTACCACTGGGCGCGGGTGGTGGCCGCGCGCACCGCGCTGCATCTGGCCGCCGAGGAACACCGGCGCAAGCAGATGGCCGAGGGACAGAGCAAGGGTCTGTTGGAGACGTTCAGTCCCGACGGTGAATCCGACACCCCGCCGAAGTAGCGTCAGCGCTTTCTGCTGAGTGAATCCGCCGCCGCGTCGGCCCACTGGCGCCACTGATCGGCGCTGGCACGCGCCTTCTCGGCGTCTTTGGTCTTGCCCGCCGCCGCGGCCTTCTCCGCCTGCCGTTCGAATTGCTCGGCGCGCTCGCGGAACTGATCCGCCCTGGCCTGGGCCTCCGGGTCGACGCCACCGGTCGGGGCGTCACGGATCTTCTTCTCCACCGCGCGCAGCCGGCGCTCCAGGTCTGCCGAACGTTCCCTGGGCACCTTGCCGATGGCGTCCCATTTGTCGCCGATCGCGCGCAGCGCGGCCCTGGCCGCTTCGAGGTCGCCTGCGTCGATGCGCTCCGCCTCGACCAGCAGCGCCTCTTTCGCGTCGGCGTTGGTGCGGAATTCGGCGTCGCGCTCGGCGGTCGCGGCGTTGCGCGCCGAGAAGAACTTGTCCTGGGCCGCCTTGAAACGCTGCCACAGGGAGTCGTCGACGTCTTTGGACGCGCGGCCCGCCGCTTTCCACTCGACCAGCAGGTCACGGAAGGTGCCCGAGGTGGGACCCCAGTCGGTGGAGTCGCACAGTTCCTCGGCGCGCACGCACAGCGACTCCTTGGCCTGCTTCGCGCCGGCCCGCTCCCGGTCGAGTTCGGCGAAATGGGACCCGCGGCGGCGGTTGAATGTCTCCCGAGCCGCCGAATAGCGCTTCCACAGGGCGTCGTCGACTTTGCGATCGAGCCCGGTGATGGTCTTCCACTCGTCGAGGATCGCCCGCATCCGGTCGCCAGCGGCCTTCCACTGAGTGGCGTTGGCGGCCAGGTCCTCGGCCTCGGCGGCAAGGGTCTCCTTGCGGGCCGTCTGCGCGGCGCGCACCTCCTCGCGCTTGGCCTTCTCCTCCTGCGAGGCGCTGTCGGCGTGCTCGACGATCGCGGCGAGGCGGGCGGCGAGGGCGTCGACGTCACCGAGCACATGCGCGTCCGGCAAGGTCTCGGCCAGCGAGGTCGCCGCCGAGCGGATCTTGCGCGCATCTCCCGAGCCGGACGCCAACCGGGTCTCGAGTAACACCACCTCGGTCTGGAGGTCGTCGAACCGGCGACCGAAATGGGCGAATGCGGCCTCGGCGTCGCCGGCCTGCCACGATCCGATGGTGCGCTCGCCGGACGCGGTGATCAGCCAGACGGTGCCGTCGGCGTCGACGCGACCGAACTTGTGCGGGTCGCTGGCTCCGGGGGCGCTGACGACGGCAGCCGCAGGTGCGGACGGGCGCGGACCGGGACGCGGTGAGGGCCCCGGTCTGGGCTTGGCGGCGGCGGACGGCTTCGGGATCGGCGGTTTCGCGGTCTGCGGAGCAGATGGCTGCTGTGCGGCGTCCGAGTCCTGCTGGTCGGCCTCGTGGGATCCGCCCGATTCGGTGATCGTCATGTCCGTCCCTCGTGTCCTCCGCGTGGTCACCCACGCACGTGCCGCGCAGCGCGGCGCCTTCGAGCTTTGATTAAAGCTATTGAAACAGGTTGCCCGGCGCTGCGCCCAGGCCTTTGCATGGACGATGCCTAGGCTCGGTGCGAAAGCATCTGCGAGGACAACGGGACGGTGGTCGATGGCGAAAGCGGATCTGGCCGCGTTGCTCGCGTTGGCTGCCGCGTTTTTCATCGCCGTCGGGGATGTCATCCATCAGCGTTCGGCGCATGAGGTGACCGACGAATCGGTCGGTCATCTGGAGCTTTTCCTGCAGCTGTTGAGAGACCGCACGTGGTGGCTGGGCAGTTTCGTCGCCGCCGCGGGGTTCGCGTGCCAGGCTGCCGCGCTCGGTCTGGGGTCGGTGCTGCTGGTCCAGGCGCTGCTGGTCACCTCGCTGCTGTTCGCACTTCCGATCAGCGCTCGGCTGTCGCATCGCAGCGTGACCCGCTGGGAGTGGTTGTGGGCGGCGCTGCTCGCCGGGGCGGTGGCTGTGATCGTCACGATCGGAAACCCGACCCAGGGGCACTCGCGAGCCTCGCTGGAGACGTGGCTGGGGGTGGCCGCCGTGTTGGGGCCGGTTCTCGTCCTGTGCGTGGTGGGGGCGAGGATGCGGTCGGGGGCGACCAGCGCGGTGCTGATGGCGGTGGTGTCGGGAGCACTGTGGGGGCTGTTCGCCGTGCTCACGAAGGCTGTCGTGCACCGCCTCGACGTGACGAGCCTGGCAGGCATCGCCGAGTTGGTGCGCACACCCGAGCTGTACGCGTGGGCCGTGGTCGGGATTCTCGGTACGTCGACGCAACAGGCCTCGTTCCAGGCCGGCGCGCTGACGGCGTCGCTGCCGACGATGACGGTCACCGAGCCGATGGTCGCGTGCGCGCTGGGTGTCGTTGTGCTGGGAGAGACGCTTCGGCCGGGTGAAGCCGGGTGGGTCACGCTGATCGCCGCGGTCGCGGTGATGGTGGTGGCGACCGCGGCGCTGGCGCGCGGTGAAGCGGCCAGCCGCGACGCGGCGACCGTGTGATTAGTTGGTTGTCGTGCTGAGCGCCATTGCGATCGTCCCGTCGGCACCGGTGATGGTTCCCGAACTCGCGTCGTCGGCGGCCTCCGAGACCGAGGACATGCGGGCCGCGGCGGTGTCGGCCGCCGCAGCGCTCCCCACCCGCTGGGTCGCGGTCGGCGTCGCCGCCGCCGACGCTGTCCACGGCTCGGACTCGGCAGGCACATTCGCCGGCTACGGCGTCGACATCGGGGTCGGTCTTTCCCCCGAGGCGCTGGGTGATCCGACGGATCTGCCGCTGTGTGCGCTGATCACGGGCTGGCTGCGCGGCGTGGCCCAACCGCACGCCGTGGCGCAGGTGCACACGTACCGCTCCGATCACACCGCCGACGAGGCGGTCGAGTTCGGCCGACAGTTGCGCGCGCAGATCGACGCCGAGGGCGACGACGTGGGCGTTCTCGTGGTCGCCGACGGCGCCAACACGCTCACCCCACCCGCTCCCGGCGGCTACGACCCGGACTCGGTCGCAGTCCAGGCGGCGCTGGACGACGCGCTGTCCAGGGGTGATACGGCGACGCTGACCTCGTCAGGCGACGCTGCCGTGGGCCGGGTCGCCTATCAGGTTCTCGCCGGTCTGGCCGGTACGGGTCGGCCGGGCTCGGCCGAAGAGCTCTACCGCGGCGCCCCGTACGGCGTCGGCTACTTCGTCGGTGTCTGGACGCCGTGACAGCCGTGCGGCCGCTCGCCATCGTCGGCCCGACGGGGACAGGAAAGTCGGATCTCGCGTTGGCGCTGGCAGACGCGTTGGGTGGCGAGATCGCCGTCGAGGTCGTCAACGCCGACGCGATGCAGTTCTACCGCGGCATGGACATCGGCACCGCGAAGCTCGGCGTCGCGGAGCGTCGTGGGGTGCCGCACCACCAACTCGACGTCCTCGACGTCACCGAGACGGCGACGGTGGCCCGCTATCAGCAGGCAGCGGCGGCGGACGTCGAGGCGATCGTCGCGCGCGGGGCGCTGCCGGTCATCGTCGGCGGGTCGATGCTCTACATCCAGTCGCTGCTCGACGAGTGGTCGTTCCCGGCCACCGATCCGTTGGTGCGGGCCCGGTGGGAGGACCGTCTCGCCGAGGTGGGTGTCGCGGCGCTGCACCGCGAGCTCGCAAAGGTCGACGCGGCTGCCGCGGCGTCGATCCTGCCGACCGACGGCAGGCGGATCGTGCGGGCACTCGAGGTCGTCGAGCTGACCGGGCAGCCGTTCGCGGCGTCAGCGCCCACCATCGGCGCACCGCGGTGGGACGCCGCCATCGTCGGATTGGATTGGGACACAGCGCTACTCGATGACCGGCTGCGGCGACGGACCGACATCATGTTCGAACGGGGGCTCGTCGACGAGGTCCGGACGCTGATCGGCCGCGGCCTGCGGGACGGTGTGACGGCGGCGCGGGCGCTGGGCTACGCGCAGGTGATCGCCGACCTGGACGCCGGAGGTGACGGCGCCGCCGCCAGGGAACCCACGTTCATCGGAACGCGCCGTTATGTGCGCAGACAGCGCTCCTGGTTCCGCCGCGACCACCGCATCACGTGGCTCGACGGCGCTTCCGCCCGCACCGTGGACCAAACCCTGCGGGTTTGGGGACACGTATCCTGACCAGGTGAAGTTCGCCAAAGGTCACGGCACGCAGAACGACTTCGTGCTGCTGCCCGACCTCGATGCCGACCTGGAGCTGACGCCTGCCGCGGTGACGGCCCTGTGCGACCGCAGACAGGGGCTCGGCGCCGATGGCGTGCTCCGTGTGACTACGGCCGGCGCCGCCCGTGCCGCGGGCGTGTTCGCGCGACTTCCGGAAGGCGTCGCCGACGACGACTGGTTCATGGACTACCGCAACGGCGACGGCTCGATCGCCGAGATGTGCGGCAACGGCGTGCGGGTGTTCGCCCATTACCTGCGGGCCAGCGGCCTCGAGCCGCGTGCCGAATTCGTCGTCGGATCACTGGCGGGGCCGCGGCCGGTGGTGCTCAACGCCGTCGACGCGACCACCGCCGACGTCACCGTCGAAATGGGCAAGGCCAACCAGTTGGGCGCGGGCTCCGCGACCGTCGGCGGACGGACGTTCTCCGGACTCGCCGTCGACGTCGGGAATCCGCACCTGGCCTGCGTCGACGCCTCTCTGACCGGCGCCGAACTGGCTGCCCTCGATGTCGCCGCCCCCGTGCAGTTCGACGCCGCGCAGTTCCCCGACGGCGTCAACGTCGAGGTGCTGACCGCTCCCTCGGACGGTGCAGTGTCGATGCGGGTGCACGAGCGCGGCGTGGGGGAGACCCGCTCGTGCGGAACAGGAACCGTCGCAGCGACGCTGGCGGCATTGGCGCACCAGGGCGCCCGCACCGGTGAGCTGACGGTGCGAATTCCCGGCGGCGAAGTAGTCGTCACGATCACCGACGCCACCAGCTATCTGCGCGGGCCGTCGGTTCTGCTGGCGCACGGCGAACTCGCCGAGAAATGGTGGGCCGCCCAATGATGATCTCCGGCAGCGCCGGGCGGGGAATGGGCGGCTACGCCAGTGCGTTAATTGAGGTGCATGAAAAGTGATATCCGTGCGAATCTTTCTTCGCCTATGACGTATCCCGAATTTCCCCACGAGACGCCCAGCGTCGGTGAGCTGGCCCTCGAAGACCGCGCCGCACTTCGGCGCGTCGCCGGGCTGTCCACCGAGCTCACCGACATCTCCGAAGTCGAATACCGTCAGCTGCGCCTTGAGCGTGTCGTGCTCGTCGGGGTGTGGACCGACGGCACGTCCGCCGATGCCGACGCGAGCCTGGCCGAACTCGCCGCCCTGGCCGAGACCGCGGGCTCCGAAGTGCTCGAAGGGCTGATTCAGCGCCGCGACAAGCCGGATCCGTCGACCTATATCGGGTCGGGTAAGGCCCTGGAACTGCGTGAGATCGTGCTCGCGACCGGCGCCGACACCGTCATCTGCGACGGCGAACTCAGTCCCGCCCAGCTCAACGCGCTGGAGAAGGTCGTCAAGGTCAAGGTCATCGACCGCACGGCGCTGATCCTGGACATCTTCGCCCAGCACGCGACCAGCCGGGAAGGCAAGGCGCAGGTGTCGCTGGCGCAGATGGAGTACATGCTGCCGCGGCTGCGCGGCTGGGGCGAGTCGATGTCGCGCCAGGCCGGTGGCCGGGCCGGCGGCGCCGGCGGCGGAGTGGGAACCCGCGGTCCCGGTGAAACGAAGATCGAAACCGACCGTCGCCGGATTCGCGAGCGAATGTCCAAGTTGCGCCGCGAGATTCGCGACATGAAGCAGGTGCGCGACACCCAGCGAAGCCGCAGGCTCGCCAACGACGTGCCGTCGGTGGCCATCGTCGGTTACACCAACGCGGGAAAGTCCAGCCTCCTCAACGCGCTCACCGGTGCGGGTGTGCTCGTGGAGAACGCCCTGTTCGCCACGCTGGAGCCCACCACACGCCGCGGCGAACTCGCCGACGGACGCGAATTCGTCCTGACCGATACCGTCGGCTTCGTCAGGCATCTGCCCACCCAGTTGGTCGAGGCCTTCCGCTCGACGCTCGAAGAGGTCGTCGACGCCGAACTGTTGCTGCACGTTGTCGACGGCTCCGACGTCAACCCGCTGGCACAGGTCAACGCCGTCAGGCAGGTGGTCAACGAGGTCGTCGCCGAGACCGACGTCACCGCACCGCCGGAACTGTTGGTGGTCAACAAGATTGACGCCGCCGGTGACCTGGCCATGGCGCAGCTGCGGCGCGCGTTGCCCGGCGCGGTGTTCGTTTCCGCGCGCACCGGTGAGGGTTTCGACCGGTTGCAGGCCCGACTGGCCGAGATGATCGCTCCCCGCGACACTGTGGTTGACGTCACAATCCCTTACAGCAGAGGTGATCTCGTCAACCGCGTGCATGCGGAGGGTCGCGTCGACGCGATCGAGCACATCGAGTCCGGAACCCGGATCAAAGCGCGCGTCCCGCTGGCCCTTGCGGGCGGATTAGCCGAGTTCGCCACGTTCTGACCAGTACGAATGCGGACGCAGGACCGCGGTCCGGTACGATCGAGTGCGATATCGGTCGCGGACAGCCAGCGTTGGTCATCACGTCCGCAACTCCGAAACCACCGACTACGTGGCAACACCGCCACTGTGTGCACACTCCGCTGAACGGTTTCCGTCGCGGCTGCCGGGCACACGCTGCCCCACAAGGCCGAAAAGACAGGATAAACCTCCCATGACAGCACCAACTTTTGCCGATCTCGGCGTGCCCGCGACTCTGGTGTCGGCGCTCACCGCAGGCGGCATCACCGCCCCGTTCCCCATCCAGGCGGCCACGCTGCCGGACTCCCTCGCCGGTCGTGACGTCCTCGGCCGTGGAAAGACCGGCAGCGGAAAGACTCTCGCGTTCTCCATCCCGCTCGTGGCGGGACTGATCGGTGGGAAGCGTCAACCGTCGCGCCCCGCGGGTCTTGTGCTCGCGCCCACCCGCGAGTTGGCGACGCAGATCACGGCCGCACTCGAACCCCTCGCGACCGCAGCGGGCCTGCGCGTCACGACCATCTTCGGTGGCGTCTCCCAAAGCAGGCAGGTGTCTGCGCTGCGCTCCGGCGTCGACATCGTCGTCGCGTGCCCGGGCCGCCTCGAAGACCTCATGAAGCAGCGACTGCTCACCCTCGACGGTGTGATCATCACCGTGCTCGACGAGGCCGACCACATGGCCGACCTCGGGTTCCTTCCCGGCGTCACCCGGATCATGGCGGCCACCCCGGCCGGCGGGCAGCGCCTGCTGTTCTCGGCGACGTTGGACAACGGCGTCGACAAGCTGGTCAACCGCTTCCTCACCGAGCCTGTGCTGCACTCGGTGAACGAGGTCGCCGACGCCCCCGCGCAGATGACACACCACGTCTTCCACGTCGGTGGTGTGCAGCAGAAGAAGGATCTCGTCCACCGCCTGGCATCAGGAACCGGCCGCCGGATCCTGTTCATGCGCACCAAGCACCAGGCGCGCAAGCTGGCCAAGCAGCTGACCGACTCCGGGGTTCCGTCAGTCGATCTGCACGGCAACCTTTCTCAGCCCGCCCGCGACAGGAACCTTGCCGCGTTCGCCAGCGGCGATGCGCGGGTGCTCGTCGCAACCGACATCGCCGCGCGCGGTGTGCACGTCGACGACGTCGAACTCGTCGTGCACGTCGACCCGCCGATGGAACACAAGGCGTACCTGCACCGCTCCGGGCGTACCGCACGAGCCGGCAGCGACGGCGACGTCGTGACCGTCGTGCTCCCTGAGCAGCGCCGTGACACCCAGCAGCTATTGCGCAAGGCCGGTATCACCGTGCGTCCGCAGGACGTTCATGCCGATTCCGCCGAAGTGAAGGCACTTGTCGGTGAGATCGCGCCGCTGCGCGCGCCTGCCCCGAAGGCGCCTGCCGCGAAGCCGGCTGGAAACAAGCCGGATCACGGCCGGTCGCGCGGCGAGCGCAACGGGCGTGCCGGTAACGAGCAGCAGCGGCGCGGCGGGCCCGCGCGCAACAGCCGCGGATCACGCGGCCGCAGGCCCCGTCAGGGCGCTCAGCGCGGCGCGAACACCGGAGGCTGATGCGCGCGCACCGGAGGCGGTGCCGCAGTGTACTTCTCGACCTGCACCAGGACGTGCGCGCCGGTAGACCCATGTGCCAGTGATGATGTGCCGATGTCATCGGTGAGCACATTCGGATTCCCGTGCACGCACATCGAATCGGGGTCGTTCGGGTCCTCGGGGTCGAACCAGGCGCCCGTCGACAGCTGCACGACCCGGGGCCGGATGCCGTCGTCCACCACGACCCCGGCCAGGCATGCACCCCGGTCGTTGAACACCCGCACCACGTCTCCTGCGCGCAGTCCGCGCGCCTCGGCGTCGGCCGGGTTCATTCGGATGGGTTCCCGGCCGGCGACTTTCGTCGCCTGGCTCGCCGCACCGCCGTCGAGCTGGCTGTGCAGTCTGCTGGCCGGCTGGTTGGCCAGCAGATGGAGCGGGAACGCGGATGCCCGTGAGCCGCCGAGCCATTCGCTCGGTTCGAACCACGTCGGATGGCCCGTGCAATCGTCATATCCGAAGCTGTCGATGTCAGCGGAGAAGATCTCGATCAAGCCGCTCGGCGTTGCGAGCCGGTGCGCCGACGGATCGGCGCGGAACTCTGACAGCAGCGTGAGGCCGTCGTCGGTCGGCAGCCGGAGGCGGCCTGCCCGCCAGAATTCCTCGAACGGCGGAACCTCGAAATCCAATGTCGCCGTCCACTTCTCGTAGAGATGGACCAGCCACTCGCGCGCCGTCCGCCCCTCGGTGAAGCTGTCCTCGAAACCCAGATGGGCGGCCAGCGCGGCGAACGTGTCGTAGTCGTCGCGGGACTGGCTGTGCGGTTCGGCAAGTCGCGGCATCGCCATCAAGAGCGGATCGTTGCGGGACCCGGAGTAGTCGTCGCGTTCGGCAAAGGTCGTCGACGGCACCACGATGTCGGCATGCTTGGCCATCGGCGTCCAGTACGGGTCGTGGACGACGACGGTGTCGGGCCGGGCCAGGGCCCGCCGCAGCCGGGGAATGTTCTGGTGGTGGTGGAACGGATTTCCACCCGACCAGTACACCAGCCTGATGTCGGGGTAGGTGAGCCGAAGTCCGTTGTAGTCGAACAGTTCTCCGGGGTGCAGGAGCATGTCGCTGACAGCGGCCACCGGGATGAACGCCGACACGGGGTTGATGCCCTGCGGGAGCCGGGGCAGTCCACACCTCAGCGGGGCCAGTCCGGGCTCGTTCATCGATCCGTAGCCGTGACCGAATCCGCCTCCGGGAAGGCCGATCTGGCCGAGCATCGCGGCCAGCGTCAGTCCCATCCATGGTGCCTGCTCGCCGTGGCGGGTCCGCTGCAGCGACCAGCTCACGGTGACGATCGTGCGGCCCGCCGCCATCCGGCGGGCCAGGGCGGTCAGGTCATCGGCGTCGAGGCCGCAGATCGGCGCCGCCCACTGCGGGGATTTCGGTGTGCCGTCGTCCATCCCGAGCAGGTATCGCTCGAAGCGGTCGTAGCCGGTGCAGTGGGTGGTGAGGAAGTCGCGGTCTATCAGAGATTCGGTGGCCAGCACATGGGCGAGGGCGAGCATGATGGCGACGTCGGTGCCCGGTGCCGGCGCGTACCAGTCGTAGGTGCCCTCGACGTCGTCGCGAAGCGGGGAGAACGACACGATGCGTCCGCCTCGGGCGCGGAAGCGGTTCAGCGCGCCGCGGGCCGGATGTGCGGTGGTGCCACCGTGGTTGACGCCCGTGTTCTTCAGCGCCAGACCTCCGAAACACACCATCAGGTCGGTGTGTTCGACGATGACGTCCCACTGCGTGGATCGTTTGAACAGGTCGTCGTGTGTTCCGACGACACGCGGCATGATCACGCCGGTTGCGCCCAGGCTGTAGGAGTGTCGCGAAAAGGTGAATCCGCCAAGGCAATTCAGGAACCGGTGCACCTGACTCTGAGCGTGGTGGAACCGGCCGGCGCTGGACCAGCCGTAGGAGCCTCCGTAGATCGCCTCGTTGCCGTGGGTGTCCACCACCCGGCGCAGTTCGTCACCCAGTCGTTCGGTGAGCTCGTCCCAGGAGACGGCGACGAAGTCGTCGGCTCCCCGGCGCGTGCTCGGTCCCGGCCCGCGCTCGAGCCATCCGCGGCGAATCGCCGGCGTGGTGATCCGGGAGATGTGGCGGATCGAGCCAGGCAGGTTCCCCAGTGCCGGGGACGGATCGGCGTCGCCGTCGAACGGCGTGACCGTGGCGATATCGCCCGCTTCGACGGTGGCGGCGAAGGCTCCCCAGTGCGTGAGGCTGGTCTGAGCTGGCGGCACCGGCATGAGTGTAGTGCGGCGGCGCGCAGGTGAGCAGCGCTCTTCCCGCCACCAACCAACCATCCGGTTGGGATACGGTACGTTGGCGGTAACTGCCCGTACCAACCTCCGCACCTACTCCAGACGAGGACCTTTTCATGGCCGAAGCCAAGTCAGTCATCGCCTACGAACGCACGCTGTTCGAACCCGAGCACGAGATGTTCCGCGAGTCCTTCCGCACGTTCCTGGACCGCCACGTCGCACCGCACCACGAGCAGTGGGAGAAGGACAAGCTCGTCGATCGCGACGTGTGGCTCGAGGCCGGCAAGCAGGGCTTCCTCGGCATGGCCGTGCCCGAAGAGTATGGCGGTGGCGGCGTCGACGACTTCCGTTACAACACCGTCATCACCGAAGAGATCATCCGCGGCAGGTACAGCGGACTCGGATTCAGCCTGCACAACGACGTCACCGCGCCCTACCTGCTTCGCCTGGCCACCGAGGAGCAGAAGCAGCGCTGGCTGCCGAAGTTCTGCAGCGGCGAGTACATCTCCGCGATCGCGATGACCGAACCGGGTACCGGAAGCGACCTGCAGGGCATCAAGGCTCGTGCCGTCAAGGAGGGGGACCACTACATCCTCAACGGCGCCAAGACGTTCATCACCAACGGAATTCACTCCGACCTGGTCATCGTCGTCGCGCAGACCGACCCCGAGAAGGGCGCACTCGGTTTCTCACTTCTGGTCGTCGAACGCGGCATGGAAGGTTTCGAGCGGGGCCGAAAGCTCGACAAGATCGGGCTCGACGCACAGGACACCGCCGAGCTGTCGTTCACCGACGTGAAGGTGCCCGCGGAGAATCTGCTCGGCGAGGAGGGGCAGGGCTTCATCTACCTGATGCAGAACCTGCCCCAGGAGCGCATCAGCATCGCCATCATGGCCGCCGCGGCGATGGAGGCCGTACTGGACGGCACGCTGCAATACACCAAGGAGCGCAAGGCATTCGGCAAGCCGATCGGCAGCCAGCAGAACAGCCGGTTCCTGCTTGCCGAACTGTCTACCGAGGCCACCGTCGTGCGGATGATGGTGGACGAGTTCATCAGGCTGCACCTCGACGAGAAGCTCTCGGTGGAGCAGGCCGCGATGGCGAAGTGGTACTCGACCGAGAAGCAGGTTCATCTGATCGACCGCTGCCTGCAACTTCATGGCGGATACGGCTACATGCGGGAATACGACGTCGCGAGGGCGTATCTCGACGCGCGCGTGCAAACCATCTACGGCGGCACCACCGAGATCATGAAGGAGATCATCGGTCGTAGTCTCGGGGTGTGAGCGGGGCTCGGCCCGGCGAGAACGCCGGCCGAGCCAATGTTGCCCACGCATTTTGTTTACGGGGAATTCGGCGAGGTGACTTGGTTATCGACGTCCACTGAAGCAAAGTGAACGGACGCGGTAACTTTCTCAGACTTTTGTCAGCATGTTTGCAAAGGCAACTGAGTGCCCTGTCACCGACCGCGGGGAGGAAGAATGAGCCGGCAGCCGTTGCTGCGCCTACGTGTGGTCGGTCGTTTGACGATCGGGCTGTTGGGAGTCGCTTCCGCGCTTCTGCTGGCTCCCCACGCCGGAGCGCAGCCCGAGGTCGACGCCAACAACGCCATCACCGCCGCGTTCGATGCCAGCGGCGGGGACGCGGGGCCACTCGGCCCTCGCATGGGTGACGCGTATCCGGTCGGAGCGGGCTTCGCGCAGAACTTCGCCGGCGGCAAGATGTACTTCACCCCGGCCACGGGTGCGCACTTCATGCGGGGCGCGATCCTGGAGAAGTACGAGGCAACGGGCGGTCCGGCCGAGGGCGACCTGGGGTTCCCCACCATGGACGAGGGGCCGGGTCGGGCACCGGACAGCGTCAACGCCACGTTCAGCGCCCCGGACAATCCGGTCATCTTCTGGACGCCCGGCACAGGGGCCAGGGTGGTTCGCGGTCCGATCAACGCGGCGTGGGACAGGCTCGGCGGCTCCTCGGGCCCGCTCGGCGTGCCCGCCGAGGACGAGACGTACAACGGACCGGTGGTGACACAGAAGTTCACCGGCGGAGAGTTGTCCTACGACTCGCGGGCCAAGACCTTCACGACCGTGCCGCCCGAGCTCGCCGGCCAGCTGGGCGATCTGACGATCCCCGACGATCCGGTGACCGCGATCAACGCGGCCCGCCGGGCCGCCGGCGGTGCACTCGGCCCCCTGGGAGCGCCCGACGGGGATCCGTACCCGATCGGTTCCGACGGGATGGCTCAGGACTTCGTCAACGGCACCATCTTCTACAGCCCCGACACGGGCGCGAACGTCGTGACGGGACAGGTGCTGGCCAAGTACGAAAGCGTCGGCGGGCCTGAGGGTGATCTCGGGTTCCCGATCACCGGCGAGGAGGACGGCGGACTGGCGCCGTCGAGCCGGATGAGCACCTTCGCCGCGGAAGACAAGCCGGTGATCTTCTGGACCCCCGACCACGGCGCGTTCATCGTGCGGGGCGCCATGAACGCCGCATGGGACAAGCTCGGCGGCGCGACCGGAGACCTCGGCGCACCCGTGGCCGATCAGACGCAGAACGGCGACGTCGTCACCCAGCGCTTCAGCGGCGGCGCCATCTCGTGGGACACGGCGACACAGAAATTCAGCACGGAACCGGCGAACCTGGCCTCGCAGCTGGCCGGGCTTGAGGTTCCGGGTGGGGCAGCTCCGCAGTCGCCGCCGCCGTCGTCCACGCAAGCGTCGGAGAACGCGGACGACTCCGGGCTGAAGCTCAACTGGTGGTGGCTGCTGGCACTGGTGCCGGTGCTGGCGGTCCTCGGTTCGGTGGCCTACGCGGTGCTGCGCAGCCGCGGCGGTCGCAGCGAGACCGACATGTACTCGCTGCCCGGACCCGACGACGGGCCCGACTTTCATCCCGCAATGGCCGGCGGGGGACAGCAGACCGGCGGTGACGACAGCCGGGAGGACGCTCTTTTCGGCGACCGCTACGCGCGAGAAGGGCTCGGTTCCTTGGCTTCTGCCACACCGTCGACGCCTCCGGCGGCCGGTGAGTTCACGCCGGAACCGCTCAGCTTCTGGGGGGCTCCGGTGCCGCAGGACGGTTCCGAGGGCCACGACGACGCCGAGGACGGTGTAGAAGCGGCGCAGGAAGATCCCGATTCCGTCGACACCGCACCGACTCGGCTGCCGACCGCCGAGGAGGTCGCGTCGCGCAACGACACCGTGGCCGACGACGTAGTTGCCGACGACACTGTTGCCGACGACGACCTCGCCGACGATGTCGCCGACGACGACCCGGCGCACGCCGATCTGGCTGACGGAGTCGGCGATGTGGCCGACGAGGACGACACCGCGGAAAAACTCTCGGCAGAGGACTTCGCCGCTGATCCGGAACCGTTCACGGCACCCGTCGCCTTGGCGCGGCCCGAGCCTGTCCGGGACTCGCTGACCGACACCGGGCGTCATGCCCGCATCGTGTTGGACGAGCCGATGCCGCTGGGCACCGCCCTGCACATGCCCTTCGACGATCCCGAAGAGATCCCACCCGGTTACCCGGTCAAGGCCGACACCAAGTCGGGCCTCTACTGGGCACCCGACAGCGCCGACTATCACGAGGCGCCGGTCGAAATCTGGTTCGCCAGTGAAGAAATCGCGCGGACGAACGGCTTCGTCCGCGGCGAGTAGCGGCCGTCAGATCTTGCGGATGACGGTGACGACCTTGCCGAGTACGGCGGCGTCGTTGCCGGGGATCGGGTCGAACGCCGGGTTGTGGGGCATCAGCCACACCTGACCGCGGGTGCGCTTGAACGTCTTGACGGTGGCCTCACCGTCGATCATCGCGGCCACGATGTCGCCGTTGTCGGCGACGCTCTGCTGCCGGACGACCACCCAGTCGCCATCGCAGATCGCGGCGTCGACCATGGACTCGCCGACGACCTTGAGCAGGAACAGCGAGCCTTCCCCGACGAGTTCACGTGGCAGGGGGAAGACATCCTCCACGGCTTCCTCGGCGAGGATCGGGCCGCCGGCCGCGATCCGGCCCAGCACGGGAACGAACGTCGGCTCGGGCAGTGAATCCGATCCGGTGACGTCGGTGGTCACGATCGCGGCGGCGTTGTCGTCCGCGCCGCGAACGTCGACCGCACGCGGACGGTTGGGGTCGCGCCGCAGGTAGCCCTTGCGTTCCAGCGTGCGCAGCTGGTGGGCGACCGACGAGGTGGACGTCAGCCCCACCGCGTCGCCGATCTCCCTGATGCTTGGTGGATAGCCGCGACTGGTCACCGAGGCGCGGATGACGTCGAGGATCGTGCGCTGACGTTCGGTCAGACCAGAATCACGGCCACGAGCGGTGCCGGGGCCGTCGGTGCTGTCACTGGTGTCGTCGCTCATGAGGCCGAATGTAGCCGCGCCCGCGCCAATAATCAAACATGTGTTCGAGGTGTGTCGTGACGGCGGGACTTGTCGGTGGGCTGCGTTAGCGTTCGCAACAGTTCGATCACGTGTTCTATTAATCGAACATGTGATCGAGTAGAGTTCGAACACAAGAGCGAATGAAGCCCCGGACCGAAAGGCACCACGATGACCATTCTCGATGATCGCCAGACCTGGAACGAGTTCGAGCGCGCCCCTCGGCTGGAGGTCGGTAACGGCCGCGTCCGCCCGGCAGCGGCCACGCGCAGGCCGCAGTCGCGCCGTCCTGCCGGCGCCGCAGTGCAGCACCGCGGCACCGGCGTGCTGGTTTCCCGCGCATCGCATCGCCGCCGCCCCATCACGCCTGCGACCACGGTGTCGCTCGCGCTCGTCGCCGCGGCGATCACGTTGTGGCTCGGTCTGGTCGCGCAGTTCGGCGGAGTCGCCGGTGCGGAGACGGAGATCCCGGGCCGCCTGGCCGTCGTGCAGGTGCAGAGCGGGGAGTCGCTGCAGCACGTCGCGCAGCGCGTGGCGCCCGATGCGCCGGTGTCCGAGGTCGTCGAACGCATCCGGGAACTGAACAAGCTGGAATCGGTCGCGCTCGACGCCGGCCAGACGCTGATCGCCCCGATCGCCTGACTGCCGGCTGACGCCACCAAACTTTCTGCTGCGCAAGCACTCTGGGGAATACGTCTGATGACATACGCGCCATTGAGTCCGGCATTGGGCCGTCCCTGGGTGGCACAGGTACGCTCGAAGGCGTTCGAAGCGGTTGTCTGTCGGTGCGGCGAAGGAGCGGTGATGCACTGTCCGTTCTGCCGTCACCCGGATTCTCGGGTCGTCGATTCCCGCGAGGCCGACGAAGGTCAGGCCATCCGCAGGCGCAGGTCGTGCCCGGAGTGCGGTCGACGGTTCACCACTGTGGAGACCGCGGTGCTGGCCGTGGTCAAGCGCAGCGGAGTCACCGAACCGTTCAGCCGTGAGAAGGTCATCCGCGGCGTGCGGCGCGCGTGTCAGGGCCGCCAGGTCGACGCCGACGCGCTCAATTTGCTCGCTCAGCAGGTCGAAGATGCGGTGCGGGCCACCGGTTCACCCGAAGTGCCCAGCAACGAGGTGGGGTTGGCGATCCTTGGGCCACTGCGCGATCTCGACGAGGTCGCCTACCTGAGGTTTGCATCGGTGTATCGGTCGTTCTCGTCCGCCGATGACTTCGAGCGGGAGATCCAGGCGCTGCGCGCGCACCGCGAGGTCCCGGCGAAGGGCTGATTAGACCTAATCGATCTGTCGCTGTCCATCGTCGACCACGCGGCCCGCGACGTGCACCCAACCGTCGGCGGTCCATGTTGTTTCGATCACCGACCCCTGTCCCTGCACGATGGTCAGGTCGCGGCTGAGGTACTCGGTGATGCGCACGGCTGCGGCGCCGGTGGCCTCGTCCTCGCGAATGCCCAGGTGTGGTGCGAACATCCGGGATCGGATGGAGCTGGCGTCCTTGTCCAGCCAGGTCCACAGGTAGTGCTCGGTCGCATCGGTGTAGTCGTCGGGGTCCGCGGCAGCCAGGTCGTCGAGTGAGTCCAGGTCATAGATGGAGAAGTCGGGCGCCCACTCGGCGCGGGCGCTCACCGACGTCACATCGCCGGTGTAGGCGACCTGCACGATGCCGGCCGGAACCTGCAGCGTCTTCACCGGCGCACCACGATCCTTGAGCCACCACGACACCCCCACCGTCGGGTGTCCGGCGAACGGCAGCTCCGTTGTGGGGGTGTGGATGTGGGCGTGCGCGCTGTGCGTTCCTTGCGCCGGCAGGGTGACGAAAACGGTTTCGCTGTAACCCAATTCGGTGGCGATGCGTTGGCGATCGCCGGGATCGACTGTGGCGGCGTCTACTACACCGAGAGGGTTGCCGAATCGACCGTCCCTGTCAGTGAATACACGCAGCACGGTCACGTCGATGGCCATGGGCCCGATGCTACGTGGTGAGCCGGAGGTGCCGGTCAGGTAGCGCTGCGCTCGTCGGCGCCCATCGCGTCCAGCACCGCGACACGGGTGTCGAGATCACCCGAGATGGCACGCTCGCTGACCCCGGTACGAAGCAGGCCGCGCAGGTACTCCTGGTCGTAGACGGCCGGTTCGGTTGAATCGATGAACTTCTCGACGAGTTCGACGAAACGGTCCGGGTCGTCGTGGAACGGGAAGTGCCCCGAACCTTCGAAGATCTCCAGCTGTGAACCGGGCATCGCGGCGTGAGCCATCTCGGCGTGGCTGACAGGGATCACCGAATCCCGGCTGCCCCAGATGAGTTGCACAGGAACCGATTGCGTCAGATAACAGCGGTCGAGCATCGTCACCACCTGGCCGCGCCAGTCGACCACCGCGCGCAACGTGCGGGAAAACGCCGACGACGCGGTGGGTTCGGGAAGGTCACCCAGGATGCGCAGCATGTTGGGGATGTCGCGCCCCAATCCGGATGACCCCAGGAAGGGGCCCCCCATGCGGCCCACCAGTCGCAGTGCCGGCAACACCATCGGCAGGCGCAGTAGCGCCAAGGCCTCGCTGCCCATCGGCAGTGACGCCACCCGCAACGCGATGTTGACGTCCTTGGTGACGCCGCCGGCGCCGACCAGGATCAAGCGGTCGACCAACTGCGGGAACTGGTAGGCGAACTGCATGGCGACACCACCGCCGAGGGAGTGTCCGACGACGGTGACGCTGTCGATGTTGAGGACGCTGAGGAGGTCGCGCATGCCGTTGGCGTAGGCGGCTACCGAGTAGTCGGCGCGCGGCTTGTCGGACTTGCCGTGCCCGAGAAGGTCGGGGGCGATGACCGTGAACCGCGCAGCGAGTTGCATCTGCACGCTGCTCCACGTCGTGGAGTTGTCGCCGATGCCGTGGATCAACAGGATCGCAGGGCCCGAACCGGCCACCCGGAACGCGCGCCGGTACCCGTGGATCGTGCAGTACTGCAACGTCGGCGTCAGTTCCCGCACAGGGCGCAGGTTCGGCTTGCGTTCGGTCATGTCGCCCACTTCGTCGTCAGGCCGGCTGTCAGCCGGCAGAAGTCAGAGACCCTCCCGAGGGTGGTCGTCCCCGTCCTTCCGCTTCGTTTCGCCGGCCTGTTGAGCAAGGAATCGTTCGAATTCCGCGCCGAGCTCATCTCCGCTCGGTAGATCTTCGTCACGCGCCAGCAGAGACCGGTTCTCCTGTGCGGCAACGAAGGCATCGTACTGTCGCTCCAGCGCCTCCACCACTTGAGCGACCTCGGTACTACCGGCGACCTGCTCGTTGATCTTGTCGAAGACCTCGGCGGCGGCCTTGGTCAGGTCGGCGGTCGGCAGCTCCAGCGAACCGCTCCTGCCGACTTCGGACAACAACGTCTCCGCGGCGGACGGATAGTCGGTCTGCGCCAGATAGTGCGGCACATGCACGGTGAATCCGACGACCTCGTAGCCGTGCTGCGCCATCCGGAACTCCAGCAGATTCGAGGCGCTGCCCGGCACCTGGACCTCGCCGACCCACGGCTGGTGATCGGTGATCAGTTCCTTGTCGTTGGAGTGCGCCGTCAGCGTCATCGGACGGGTGTGGGGGACTGCCATCGGGATGGAGCCGAGGCCGATGACGCGGCGCACTCCGAGCCGTTCGGCCAGCAGACGCACCGCGGTGATGAACCGCTCCCACCGAAGGTCGGGCTCCAATCCGGCGAGCAGCAGAAACGGCGTTCCCACGCTGTCGTGCAGGGCGTAGAGGTTCAGCTCGGGCTCGTCGTAGTGCGTGAAGTGATCGGTCTTGAACGACATCAGCGGCCGCCGTGACCGGTAGTCGAGCAGTTCATCGATCGCGAACGAGGCCACCAGCTCGGTGTCGAGGGTGTTCTTGAGGTGCTGGGAGGCGAGCTTGATCGCGTGTCCGGCGTCGGAGAAACCCTCGAGCGCGTGGACGAGAACCGGTCCGCGGCCGTCGGGGGAGGTGAGCTGCGGTCCGGGGAACTCGAGCTCGTACATGCCTGTCTGTTCCGGCTGATAGCGCTGGCCGGGATCGTGTGCCTCGTCTGCCACCTGTCTCGCCTCCTCGCCTCGGGTGCGTCAACGTCGGGCGTTGGCGCACACCGTGAGCATCCAGTGTCTCGCACGACTGTGGCGCCGCCACGCTGGGATAGCGGGACTTCACCCACTTGTTCGAACGCGCATACGCCGATGTGACATTCCGCGGTGGTGAACCCGCTTCTTACCCGGCAAGGCGATCACAGAAACACGCACAGGATGCGTGCGCGGGGGAGCATGGGCTCTATGCGACCCTCTGCCGCTGCCTTACTGGTGGCGCTGGCTCCGCTGCTGGCCTGTACTGCCCAGCAACCGGTGCAGACGGCTGCGCCGGTCGAGGCGCTTCCCGTCGTTCGTCCTGTACCCCCGGACCCGCGCGTCGGTGCGGTGTTCCTCGGCGCCGGAGATCAGCACATGTGTACGGCGGCGGTTTTGTCCTCGCCATCGGCGAATCTGATCCTGACCGCGGCGCACTGTCTGGCCGCGGGTGTCGACGCCCGTTTCGTCCCGGGTTTCGGTGACGACGCGGGGGATGCCGGCACGTGGCAGGTCGAGGAGGTGTACCTGGATCCGCGATGGGTCGACGAGCAGGACCCGATGGCTGACTTCGCGGTGGCGCGTGTGGCGCGCCCCGACGGGGTCCGGTTGGAGTCGGTCGCGGGTGACGGTCTTCAGGTCGGCCCCGCGCCCGGTGCCGGTGAGGAGGTCACGGTCATCGGCTACCCCGCGGGGGTCGGCGGAGGCCCGGGTGCCTGCCGAGCCCCGGCAGCGGCCGCGCATCAGGGCTTTCCTGCGCTGCACTGCGATGGCGTGGTCGGAGGTTTCTCTGGTGCGCCGTGGATTTCGGGGTCCACGGTGTCGGGGTTGATCGGAGGTCTCGACGGTGGCGGGTGCGCCGACGAGATCTCCTACTCGCCGCCGTTCGGCCCGCAGCTGGCCGACGTGATCGCGCGGGCGCAGACCGGCGGGGAGGCGGATGTGCCGCCGGAGCTGTTGGGCGACGGATGTCGGTGATCAGACCCGGAACTGGTTGAGGGCGCGCAGCTTGTTCATCACGTCGAGGGCGGCGACCTTGTAGGCCTCGGAGAATGTCGGGTAGTTGAACACCGCGTCGACGAGATATTCGACGGTGCCGCCGCAGCCCATCACGGCCTGACCGATGTGGACCAGCTCCGTTGCGCTGGTGCCGAAGATGTGGACGCCGAGAACCCGCAGGTCCTCGGTGGACACGATCAGCTTGAGCATCCCGTAGGAATCGCCGGCGATCTGGCCGCGGGCCAGCTCGCGGTACCGGGACACGCCGACTTCGTACGGGATGGCGTCCTTGGTCAGCTCCACTTCCGTCGCGCCGACGTACGAGACCTCCGGGATGGAGTAGATGCCGATCGGCTGCAGCTCGGTCATCGCGTGGCTGGGCTCGTCGAAGGCGTGGTAGGCGGCGAGCCTGCCCTGATCCATCGATGTCGCCGCGAGCGCGGGGAAGCCGATGACGTCGCCGACGGCATAGATGTGGTCGACCTTGGTCTGGAAGTTGTCGTCGACGAAGATCCGGCCGCGGTTGTCGGCTTCCAGCCCCGCGTTGGCGAGGTCGAGGTGGTCGGTCTGCCCCTGGCGGCCCGCCGAGTACATGACGGTTTCGGCGGGGATCTGCTTTCCGCTGGCCAGTGTCGTCACGGTGCCGGCGGCGCCGACGTCGACGGCGGTGACCTCCTCGCCGAAGCGGAACGTGACGGCCAGATCGCGCAGATGGAATCGCAGGGACTCGATGATCTCCGAATCGCAGAAGTCGAGCATGGTGTCGCGCTTCTCGACGACGGTCACCTTGGTGCCCAGCGCGGCGAACATCGACGCGTACTCGATGCCGATGACGCCGGCGCCCACGACGACCATGGACGACGGCAGGGAGTTCAGGTCGAGGATGCCGTCGGAGTCGAGGACGCGGTTCTCGTCGAACTCGACGCCCGCGGGCCGAGCGGGTTTGGTCCCGGTCGCGATCACGACGTATTCGCCTGTGAGGGTTGTCTTTTCGCCCCGGTGCTGTTCTTCCACCAGGACCGTGTGGGGGTCGAGGAAGCGGCCGTGGCCTTCGATCAAATCGATACGGTTGCGCATCAGCTGGGACCGCACGACGTCTTGTTCTCGGGTGATGACGTGCGTCGTGCGGGCCAGCAGGTCGGCCGGGGTGATTTTCTCCTTGACCCGGTAGCTGGCGCCGTACAGTTCCCGCTGGCTCATTCCGGTCAGGTAGACGACGGCCTCGCGCAACGTCTTCGACGGGATGGTGCCGGTGTTGACGCAGACGCCGCCGAGCATGCGCCCGCGTTCCACGACGGCCACCGACTTGCCGAGTTTGGCGGCTGCGATCGCGGCCTTCTGGCCACCGGGTCCGGAGCCGATGACGACGAGGTCGTATTCCAGCATTGAAGCCATGGCACAGGTCTACGCCGGTTGGCCGGATCTCGCATGTCGGCGGAAGGCAACAACGGGTGAACAACGCCCACCGAGCGCAATGATCCCCAAACCCGATTTCATCCCCAGTTGCGTGGCGCCTCGGCGCCGACGAGCGATCGACGTCGGTGGCGGTTGCCAAGTTTGCGGTATGGCCTCACTACAGCGTCCCGGACACAACCCCGGAAACCATCCCCAATCCTCCGTCGACTGCCCCGGCACCCTGATCGCGGCGCTGCCGGCCGTTCTGGGTTTCGTGCCGGAGAAATCGGTCGTGCTCGTCACCGTCGCCCACGGGGAGATGGGGGCGATCCTGCGTGGCAACCTGGCCGACACGTCACCCCAAAGAGTCTGTGAGCTGGCCGAATTGGCGGCTGGTTCGGGAGCCGAGATCGTCATCGCCGTCATCGTCGACGACGAGGGGGCGGACTGCGCCGCGTGTGTCGACGAGCACCGCTGGTTGATACGCACGCTGAGTGTCGAACTCGCGCGCCATGACGTTGAGCTGGTCGCCGCACATGTGGTCGCCGAGGTCGCCGCCGGTGCCCGGTGGTACTGCGTGGACGGCTGCGGCCGATCCGGTGTCGTCGACGACCCGATGTCGTCGCCGACCGCCGTGGCGGCGGTGCTGGACGGTCGCCGCCTCTACAACACGCGGGAAGAACTCCTGGCCGTCGTCGAGACCGCCGACCCGGCGCAGACCGCGGCTCTGGCGTCCCTCATCGATCAGGCGGGCCCACTTGAGGTGCCTCGGCCGAATCCGCAGTCCCGCAGCGACATCGAGCATGTGCTGGTGTGCGCCGAACAGAACGAGGCGGGGCAGAGTTTGGCGGCAGCAGACATCACCCGGTTGGCGTGGGCGTTGACGGACCCGTTGGTGCGGGACACGCTCTACGCACTCGCTGTCGGTGACAAAGCCGGATGCGCGGAATCGCTGTGGGAACAGCTGGCGCGCACCTTGCCGGAACCGTGGCGGGTGGAAGCGCTTGTGCTGCTGGCATTCTCGGCCTACGCCCGCGGCGACGGCCCGCTTGCGGGGATCTCCCTGGACGCCGCTCTACGGTGTGGTCCGCACAAGATGGCAGGCATGCTCGATCAGGCGTTGCAGGCCGGCATGCGCCCCGATCAGATCCGGGAACTCGCCGACACGGGCTATCGGCTGGCGCGCCAGCTCGGGCTGCGGCTGCCGCCGCGGCGCCTGTTCAGCCGGCGGGCTGGTTAGGGCCTAGACCTTCTCGACCTTGACGGCGTGGGCCATTTCGTGGGGCAGCTCGACCTGCTCGTGGCCGGGGATGACGATCATGACGCCGCCGTGATCGTTGACTTCCACGGTCACGCGCGCGTTGGGTACGACGCCCGCATCCTTGAGGCGGGCGATCAGCTCCACGTCGCCTTGGACGTGCTCGGTCAGCTGACGCACGACGACGGCGACGGGCATCCCCGCGGGCAGTTCGGTCAGGCGCACCAGGCTCATCGCCTCGTCGCTCAGATTGTTGCCGACGCCGAGCTCGGACAGGCCGGGGATCGGGTTGCCGAACGGCGACGTGGTGGGGTTGTTGAGCACCTGAACGAGCCTGCGCTCAACGTCGACGCTCATGACGTGCTCCCAGCGGCAGGCCTCGGCGTGGACCTCTTCCCACGGCAGGCCGATGACGTCGACGAGGAGCCGCTCGGCCAGCCGGTGTTTGCGCATCACCGCCACGGCCAGAGCACGGCCTTTGTCGGTGAGCTCGAGGTGGCGGTCGCCGGCGACGTGGAGCAGTCCGTCGCGCTCCATCCGGGACACGGTCTGGCTGACGGTGGGTCCACTTTGGTCGAGACGTTCTGCGATGCGCGCACGCAGCGGGATCACGCCCTCTTCCTCGAGGTCGTAAATCGTTCGCAGATACATCTCGGTGGTATCGACAAGATCGTTCATTGCACACCCTCCGTCTGAGGTGAGTCTACCGGCCGGGGTGGCCGAACAGCGATGCTTCCCAAAGCGACACGGCCCACAGAGCCACCTCACAGGCAGCTCCCAGCAGAAGACCCGCCGGCCGCTGCCGACGGGTCTTCGCGGGGATGGCTCGCTAGCTGGCGTACGAGCGCAGGCGATCGGCGCGGTCGCCATTGCGCAGCTTCGCCATGACCTCACGCTCGATCTGACGCACCCGCTCGCGGGACAGGCCGAAAAGCTTGCCGATCTGGTCGAGGGTGCGCGGCTGGCCGTCGTCAAGGCCGAACCGCAACCGGATCACCTGCTGCTCACGCTCGTCGAGGGTGGCGAGCACGTACCGGATGTCAGTGTGCAGCAGCTCGGAGATCACCGCGTTCTCTGCGGACATGGCCTCGGAGTCCTCGATGAAGTCGCCCAGGGGGGCCTCTTCGTCGCTGCCGACGGGCATGTCCAGGCTCACCGGGTCGCGACTGTGCTCGAGCAGGTCGTTGATCTTCTCCACGGGGATGCCCGATTCCTCGGCCAGTTCCTCGTCGGTGGCCTCGCGCCCGAGGTTCTGGTGCATCTCGCGCTTGATGCGGGCGAGCTTGTTGACCTGCTCGACGAGATGGACGGGGAGCCGGATGGTGCGGCTCTGGTCAGCCATGCCACGCGTGATCGCCTGGCGGATCCACCACGTCGCATACGTCGAGAACTTGAATCCCTTGGCGTAGTCGAACTTCTCCATGGCGCGGATGAGTCCGAGGTTGCCCTCCTGGATCAGGTCGAGCAGCGGCATGCCGCGCCCGGTGTAGCGCTTGGCCAGCGACACCACCAGTCGCAGGTTGGCTTCGAGCAGATGCCGCCGCGCCGCCTCTCCGTCGCGGACCACCGCCGCCAGGTCGCGCTTGCGGTTGTCGCCCAAGCGCTTCCGCGTGGCGAGCAGGTGCTGCGCGTAGAGACCGGCCTCGATCCGCTTGGCCAGCTCGACCTCGTCGGCGGCATTCAACAACGCGGTCTTCCCGATGCCGTTGAGGTACACGCGCACCAGGTCGGCGGCGGGGCTTTGAGCGTCCAGGTCTTGGTCGATGCGGCTGGTGGTGGCATTTGCCATGGCGGCCTCCTGATCGGGTGGAACTTTCATGACCTACAACGCGCTAGGCATGCAAAGAGTTCCCACCTTCTCGGTGACTCACACGTTCTGATCTGCGGTTATTGGACGATGACCTGAGAATGTGCTGAGAAACGCTGCAGTTCGCGCTCAGCCAGGAACATCGCCGCGCTGATCTCCGGCGCCATGTTGCGGCGCGCCCCGGTGCGGCTGCTCGATAGCCGGCCGCTCAGCGGTGGGGAACAGCGGGATCCGCCGCGGCATCGCGTATCGGCGGGGTTCCTCGGCGGTGCGCGGTGGCCGGTCGTTGGCGATCAGGACGGCCATCCACGGCAGCGGGATCGAGACCACGACGATCGCCAGAGAGATCAAACCGTTCTCCCAGATGCTGTAGGCCACAGCGGCCAGGATCAGCGCGGGGATCCGGAAGGACATCAACGTGAGGTACTTGCGAACCCGCTGGCGGTGCTGTTCCTCGTAGGCGGGTGCGGCCCGGGTGATCAGTACCGGACGGCCTTCGTCGTCGAAACTCAGTTCGGAGTCACGCACGGGATCACTGAGGCTGAACCGGCGAACATGTCTCCACTGTTCCACATCCGGGCTCAGGTGCGCCCATCACGTTTCTTACCGATCTATGGCCAGGCACAATGGTCGCCATGGACACCCAGACGATCGAGCGCACCGACACCGACGAACGCGTCGACGACGGGACTGACAACGACACTCCCAAGTACTTCCACTACGTCAAGAAGGACAAGATCGCCGAGAGCGCGGTGATGGGGACCCACGTCGTCGCGTTGTGCGGCGAGGTTTTCCCGGTGACGAAGTCGGCCAAGCCCGGCTCGCCCGTCTGCCCCGATTGCAAGCGCGTCTACGAGCAGCTCAAGAAGTAGCGGCGTCTCCGGTGGTCGTGGCCGGACCGTCGGGCGTCGGTGCGGGCGCCACCGTCGGGACGCCGGTGCCGCCGTTGAGCGTCTCGGCTTTGGCCTCCAGCCACCAGCGCAGACGTTTGGCATGGGTGTCGGGCGCGGGGAACTCTTCTTCGATCGCCGCGTTCAATTCCGCGCCGATCATGATCGCGAATCCGAGGAAGAACGCGAACAGCAGGAACGCGATCGGAGTGGCCAGCGCGCCGT
Organism: Mycobacterium sp. 236(2023); assembly: GCF_029623955.1. Classification (GTDB taxonomy): domain Bacteria; phylum Actinomycetota; class Actinomycetes; order Mycobacteriales; family Mycobacteriaceae; genus Mycobacterium. Next base: position 1,720,781 of record NZ_JARSBP010000002.1, read on the forward strand.
AGGTGTAGCCCGTGCTGGTGATCCACGTCAGATAAACGCGCAGTCCCCATGTCGCGATCAGGAACACGACGGTCGCCAGCACCGACCCCAGCAGCAGCCGGTGCGAGGGCAAGGGTTTCGGCAGTGACACCCGGTAGAGCACGTTGACGGCCACAACGAAGGCCACGAACAGGACCGGGTAGTAGCCGTACTGCAGGACGTGATCCCAGCTGTCCGGGATGAACTCGGCGACCTTGCGTGGGCCGAGCGCCAGGAACGGCGCCGTGATGATCGCGCCGACGAGCATCACGACGTACAGACCCAATGCGTAAAACCGCTGCCGGACCGGGTGACGCAACGGCGTCTGATCGTGCGCCTCGGTGATCGAGTCGACGAAGGCCGAGATGGCCGACGACCCGGCCCACAGGGAGATCACGAAGCCCACCGAGACGACTTCACCGCGTGCACCGCGCACGATGTCGCGAATCGTCGGTTCGATGATCTCGCCAACGACGTTGGGGGAGAAGAACCTTCCCGCGAAGCTGATCAGCTGGCTTTCGATGGTCGGCAACGTTTCCGGGCCGAACAGCGGCGCGATGAAGGCGAGGCTGCCGAGCATGCCCAGCAACAGCGGCGGTAGGGAGAGCGCACACCAGAACGCGGCTTGCGCGGACTCCGAGAAGATCGAGTCGTCCCAGCTCTTACCCAGCGTCCGGACGGCGATGTGCCGAATGTGGTGGCGCGACGGCTTGGCTTTCACGGAAGGCCGCGCGGACGGCCGCTCTGACTGGTCGCTCATGACCAGTCCAGCATTGCCGATTCGCCACGTTAAGGCTCCAGCGGGCTCACTTGGATGACCGCGGCCAGTTCGACCAGCTTCGCCTCGTGCTCGTTGGCGTGGTGTTGGCAGAACAGCAGCTCGGCGCCCGACGGAAGTGTGGCCCGCACGCGAGCTGCGGCCCCACAACGGTCGCAGCGGTCAGCCTTGGTCAATTCAGGACTGGTAAGCGTTGCGGTCATGGCACCTCCATAGGGTGGTTGCGACGTACATCTACTGTGTCAGACGCTTGGGGTTCCGGCCTTGTTCCCCGGGGGTTTACGGGTGTGTCGTGTCTCACGGACGCGCGTGTTGCGGCGGTAGGAGGGTGGCGGTATGTCTCACACGCCTCACGAGGGCGTCCTGGTGCACTTGTGCAGCGCCGATGAGTGGGAGCGGGCGCGCCGGGCGGGCAGGCATGCGCCCGAGTCTCTGGACGACGTCGGATTCGTGCACCTGTCGAGCCCGCAGCAGGTTCACCTGCCGGCCAACCGGCTCTACGCCGGCCGGTCAGACATGATGCTGCTCCGCATCGACGCCGCACGGCTTACCTCTCCCGTTCGCTGGGAACCTGGGGTTCCGACCGATCCCGATGGCATGGTGTTCCCACATTTGTACGGTCCGTTGCCTGTTGAGGCTGTGATTAGCGTCACTGACTATCTGCCGGGGCCTGACGGCCGGTACGCACCGCTGGACGCGTAGCCCGCAAGAGCGTCGTTCTCACAATCGACATAGGCCGCTGCCGCCGCGGAGCGTGACTCAATACACTGCCTGCCGTGGGCATCATCTTTGGCTTCGCTCCGTGGATCGTCTATTGGGTTCTGGTCGGCAACGTCCCGTTCCACACGGCCGTGCTGATCGCACTGGCCGTGTCCGTCGCCGCGCTCGTCGTTGCTCGCGCGGTCGGCTCGCCGGGTCGGACTCTGGAGATCGGCGCCGTTGCGACATTTCTCATCCTCACCGCGCTGACGTTCACCGTCAGCCAAACGTTCATGGAGCAGTGGCTGCAGCCGCTGAGCAATGCAGGCGTCTTCCTCGTCGCGCTGGTGAGTGCTCTGATCGGCCGGCCGTTCGTGCGGGAGTTCGCGGTCGTCGGCCAGCCCAAGGAGGTGATCGAGAGCGAGCCCTTCGCGCGGATCACGTCGACGCTGACGTGGATCTGGATCGCCGCGTTCGGCGGCATGACGGTGTCCTCGGCCATCCCGCCTCTCGTGCAGGGTGACGCCACGATCCTCGATACGGAGTCGCCGCTGTCGTTCGTCTGTTACTGGGTGCTGCCGTTCACGCTGCTGGGTGTCGCTGCGCTGTTGACGCGGATCCTGCCCGACCGCATGGTGCCGCCCGCCGAGGAGATCGTCCGCAAGACGACGTTCGTCGCCTTCGCCGAGGCCGAGATCGACCAGTTGATCTATCTGGCCACCGAGCATGCCAACCGTGAGGTCGGTGCCGGCAAGGAGGCCTTCGACATCCGGATCGGCTCCAAGGGCGTCCCCCTGGTTGGCGACGACACCCGCGAATCGTGGCCGTCGACGTACAAAGTCCGCGAGCGCAAGCGCTGATCTGGCGACCGCCACTCGTCTCTGCCATGTAGGTCCTGATCTCGCTGTTTGTTTGCCATGTTAGATTTCAGCTAATAACACAGGCATTCAGACGGGGGTTGAAAGCGTGGCGCAGCGCAGCGGCAAACATCGGGCACCGACCACCTCGACGGTCTTCGGCGGTGGTGTCGCTCCTGCGCGGCAATTGCTCACCGCGGGGACCGGCGGAGCGGCGATGATCGGCGTCGGGTTGTTGCTCAGCCCGCATTCCGGTCAGCCGGCTACCGCCGAGCATGCCGTGGAACTCGCCTCATTCGACAGTGTGATCGTCCCGACTTCGCCTGTGCCAGAAGAGCTCCTGTGGTTCGGAACGCAGGGTTCGCGTAAGCACGACCGTGCGGCGTCGGCAACTGCTGCCGCGCCGAGCCCGGTGACGCCGCGTCCGATGATCGGCCTGGGCGGCTGGCTAATAGGCGACGGCGTCGACGCCGCCGACGACTGCGAAGGGTCGGCATGTAACGGCGCAAACGGCGGACTGCTGTGGGGCAACGGCGGAAACGGTGCGCGCGGAGGCAACGGTGGCAACGCCGGCCTCTTTGGCGGAAACGGCGGAAACGGGGGCAACGGCTACCTGGCGGGGCAGAGCGGCGGCAACGGAGGCAACGCCGGGCTGCTCGCATCGACCGGCGACGGAGGAAACGGCGGCGATGGCGCTGACGGTGCTGCGGGCATCGCGGGCGGCAGCGGCGGTGCCGGCGGCAACGCGGGCCGACTGCACGGCAACGGCGGCGCGGGCGGAAACGGCGGCGCGGGCGGCTTCGGCGCCGACGGGAGCAATCCGGCCGCTGACGGCAGCGCGGCCGTCGGAACACCGGACTACTTCGGAAACTCCGGCCTGCCGCCGTCGACGAACGTGGTCGACGGTGCGCTGATCGGAACCATCGGCGGTCGCGGCTCCGACGGCGCCGCGGGAACGAACCAGTCCGGCGGCGAAGGCGGTCACGGTCAGGGCGTCACGCCGTTGTTCGCGCCTGCGCACAACTTCGCGATCGGCGGAGCAGGCGGAGACGGCGGCAACGGCGCAGGTGGCGGCGCCGGCGGCAACGGTGGAGATGCCGGCCTCGCGCAAGGAATCTCACCGACCGTCGCAGTTTTCGGCAACAACGGCGGCAACGGTGGCGCCGGTGGCGCAGCGGGCGGCAACGGTGGTGACGGCGGCGTCGGCGGCAACGTCAGGATCGGGCCGGGCGTCGGCTTCGCCGGGCCCGGCGGTGCGGGCGGCAACGGCGGAACCGGCGCGGCGGGCGCGACAGGCACCAGCGGTGGAGCCGGCGGAGCCGGTGGCCGCAGTGGTTCGCAGACCGGTGACGGCGGCGCTGGAGGCGCAGGTGGGTCCGGCGGTCGAGGCGGCAACGGCGCCGTGGGTGGCAACGGCGGCAACGGTGGTACCGGTGGCGCCGACGTGTCCGTCTCCGACGCGGGAGACGTGAAGGCCGGTCAGGGCGGCTTCGGCGGCTTCGGCGGAACCGGCGGTAAGGGCGGCGACGGAGGCAGCGGCGGCGAAGGCGGCAAGGGCGGTGCGGGTAGCGCCGAAGGCTCCGCAGGTGACGACGGCTCGCGCGGCGCGACCGGTGCCGGAGGTTCGGGCGGCAAGGGCGGCAAGGGCGGCAACGGCGGTGCGGCGGGCGACGGTACCGCGGGCGAGTCGGGCGGCGCCGGCTCCGGCGGCAGCGCGGCGAGCGGAAGCAGCGGTGGCGCCGGCGGCAAGGGCGGGGACGCCGGCAACGGCAGCCGCGCAGCCGACGACTGAGCTATACGGCGTGCGCCTCCATCACCGATATCGGGCTCACCGTCGGAATGACACGCGACAGCCGGAATCCGGCTGCGCCGAGTAGCTCCGCGTACTGCGACCGGGTGCGTTCCTTCCCGCTGACCATGAGCAGCATCTCCAGGTCGAGCATATGGCCGATGAAAGACGAAGCTCGTTCCGGCAGAACCATTTCCAGCAGAATCAGCCTGCCACCATCGGCGATCGCAGTGCGGATGCTGCGCAGGATCGTCGCGGCCTCGGCATCGCCCCAGTCATGGATGATGTTCTTCATCACGTACACGTCGCCGCCCGCCGGTACCGACTCCAGAAACGAGCCACCCGAAACGGTGATCCGTTCGGAGAGACCGGTCTGGTCGAGAAGCGGCCCCGCGCCCGCGACGACCTTCGGCAGGTCGTAGAGGATTCCGTGGGCGGCGGGTGCCCCGCGCAGGATCGAGCACAGCACCGCGCCGTGGCCGCCGCCCACATCGACGACCAATCGCGCTGCGCTGAAGTCATACGCCTGCAGCGCAACCTCATTCGAGAGTCCGCTTGCCGCCGTCATCGCATTGTTGAACACCTCCGCGAGCTCGGCGTCGGTATCCAGGTAATCGAAAAACGGCATTCCGTGGAGTTTTTCGGAGGCGGGTTGGCCCGTCTGCACCGAATGCAGCAGGCTGCCCCAGTCGGCCCATCGGGAGGGGTGGCCGATGAACAGCACCATGTCGCGCAGCGACCCTTCCGAGCCCGTCCGGAGCGCCTCGCCGACCGGGGTGAGCGTGAAGCGGCCGTCACGGCGTTCGCGCAGCACCCCGCGGCTGGTCATCGCACGCATGAGCCGGAGCACGGCACCGGGGTCGGCGCCCACCTGCACAGCGACTGTGGTGGCATCGGCAGGACCGTCGGCGAGCCGGTCGGCGATGCCGAGTTTGGCGGCGACATAGAGCACCTGCGTCGTCCACGCTCCCGTGGCGAGTTCGAGCAAGGCCACGTTGCCCGGCGCCGCGGATCGGTGCAGCCGGAGCAGGCCTGCGCGCAGGCGCTCGACCGCCTGGATCAGACGGACGGGCGGGACTCTTTTCTTGGTGATGGACACCGGGGAAACGTAGGGGAGGTGTCTTAAATATTTCTTGGCTCGGTCGCGGATCAGTCCAGGGCGAGCTCGACGATGACGATCAGCCACCCCAGTGCGGCGTTCATGAGCGCGAACATCAGCGTGCCGCGCCACGACGACCCGCTGCGGTGCGCCGCCAGAATCCCGAAGATGAACAGCAACAGGACATTTGCGTTGAGGATGACGGTTTCGTAGCCGGCCGTTCCACCGCCGCCGGGGTGATGCTCATCCTTGGGCCAACCGAACGTGCCGGCGATGACGAGCAGGACGACGGTCGGCAGCGCCCCCAGGGTTCGGGCCGCGTCGTTGAGCAGGCCGCGGTACAGGCTGCCGAAGTACGCGCCGAAGCCGTCGTCGTGAGGCGCCGACATGTGGGTGGCATAGGCGTCCACCACCGATGTCAGCACGGCGCCGACGAGGATCCAGGTTGCTTCGTGAAACGGCCTGCCGCCCTCCTGGGCGGCGAGCAGCAGCGTGGCAAGGAACGTTCCCTTGATCAGCTTCCTGAACGCGTTGTTGGAAACCTTCACGACGCGAAACACTAGAGCCGCGCCGCCCGCGGCGGAGGGCTAATCCAGGTAGTCGCGCAGAACCTGAGAACGGCTGGGGTGGCGCAACTTTGACATCGTCTTCGATTCGATCTGACGGATTCGCTCACGGGTCACGCCGTAAACCTGCCCGATCTCGTCCAAGGTGCGGGGCTGGCCGTCGGTGAGACCGAACCGCAACCGGACAACGCCGGCTTCGCGCTCGGACAGCGTCTCCAGCACCGACTGCAGCTGATCCTGCAGCAGCGTGAACGACACGGCGTCCACGGCCACCACAGCTTCACTGTCCTCGATGAAGTCGCCGAGCTGGCTGTCGCCCTCGTCGCCGATGGTCTGGTCGAGCGAGATGGGCTCACGCGCGTACTGCTGGATCTCCAGCACCTTCTCCGGCGTGATGTCCATCTCTTTGGCGAGCTCTTCGGGTGTGGGCTCGCGGCCCAGGTCCTGGAGCAACTCGCGCTGGATCCGGCCCAGCTTGTTGATGACCTCGACCATGTGCACCGGGATGCGGATGGTGCGGGCCTGGTCGGCCATGGCGCGCGTGATCGCCTGACGGATCCACCAGGTCGCGTAGGTCGAGAACTTGTAACCCTTGGTGTAGTCGAACTTCTCGACCGCACGGATCAGACCCAGGTTGCCTTCCTGGATCAGGTCGAGGAAGGCCATACCGCGACCGGTGTAACGCTTGGCCAGCGACACCACCAGACGCAGGTTCGCTTCCAGCAGATGGTTTTTCGCGCGGTCGCCGTCGCGGCAGATCCACATGTAATCGCGGCGCTGCGCCGTCGTCAGCTTCTCGCCCTTCTCGGCGAACTCGGCCATCAGCTGCGTGCAGTACAGGCCGGCCTCGATGCGCTTGGCGAGCTCGACCTCCTCCTCGGCGTTGAGCAGCGCGACCTTGCCGATCTGCTTCAGGTAGGCACGGACGGAATCGGCAGAGGCGGTGAGCTCGGCGTCCTTGCGGGCCTGCCGCAGCGCCTCGGATTCCTCCTCGTCCCAGACGAAGTCGCCAGAGGCCTTGTCCTTCTCCGACGGCTCGGGCAGGGAGTCGTCTTCGGCGGCCTTCGCAGGCTTCGCGGCGGCCTTGGGGGACGCGGCGGCATCGCCTTCGGCGGCCTCCTCGTCGGAGTCCTCGTCGTCGGAGTCGTCGCCGCCTTCGGATGCGTCGTCGTCGACCTCGATCTCGTCGAGTTCGAGGTCGCCGTCCTCCTCAAGGTCTTCGCCGGGCTCGCCTTCGATCTCGTCGTTGGCCTCGAGATCCTCACCGGCGAGGTCGTCGTCGACGCCCTTGGTGTCGGTGCCCTTGACGGCCTTCTTCGCGGGCGCCTTCTTAGCGGCGGCCTTGGCGGGGGCGCTCTTGGCGGCCTTCTTCGCGGGCGCCTTCTTGGCGGGGGCTTTGGCTGCGGTGCGCTTCACCGGCTCGTCGGTTGCCGGGCTTGCCTTGATCGCTGCCACGTACACCCTTTCGGTCGTGCGGAATTCCGGGGCACACGTGCGCCACCGAAAGTGTCGGCTATGTCGAATGTCGGCGTCGATCTCAAAGCGTCATATCGGGGTGCTGTAGTTCCCGCCGCTGTCTGGTCTGTGGCCGCCGTCGTCCATTGTAACGACAGTGTGGGTTACCGCTGTGCGCAGCGGCAAATTTGACGCGCCCGCGCGCCGTCGCGGTGAGCGCCCGACCGGTTACCTGCCGGTTGCGGTGACGTCGACCTCGGATGCCATTGCGGCACCGACGATGCCCGCGGTGTTCTGCAGTTCCGCGGCGACGACGGGCACCCGGTTCTTGAGCATCGGAACCCACTTGTCAGCTTTGCGGCTGATCCCGCCGCCGGCGATGAACAGGTCCGGCCAGATGGCGTTTTCGATCGCCACCAGGACTTTCGTGACTTCTTGGGTCCAGCGCTCGTAGCTCCATTCCTTGCGCTCCTTGACCGAGCTCGCCGCGCGGTGCTCGGCTTCCTTGCCGCCCACTTCGAGGTGGCCGAACTCGGTGTTGGGGAGCAGGACGCCGTTGTGGATCACGGCTGAACCGATGCCTGTGCCGAACGTCAGCAACACGATGACGCCGGTGTTGTCGCGGCCCGCACCGAACTTCTCCTCGGCCAGGCCCGCGGCATCGGCGTCGTTGAGCACCGTCACGGGCTGACCGTCCAGCGCGCCGCTGATGACCTCTTTGGCGTTGAGCCCGATCCACGCCTTGTCGACGTTGGCGGCGGTGCAGACGACCCCGTCGGCCACCACACCGGGGTAGGTGACGCCGAGCGGGCCGTCCCAGCCGAAGTGCGCGACGACGTCGGCGATGGTCTTGGCTACCGCGTCGGGGGTGGCCGGTTGTGGGGTCAGCAGCTTGAAGCGGTCGCCGATCAGCGCTCCGGTGTCGAGGTCGACGATGCCGCCCTTGACGCCGCTGCCGCCGACGTCGATGCCGAATCCGCGGCGTTGTTGGCCTGGCTCAGCTTCGGCGGTCATACGAGCTCCTCTGCGCAGGTGGGCGGGATGCGATGACACCCTATCGGCTCGCCAATTCCGATGTGGGGCAGTCCCGCATCCCATGCAGCCGGATCGCACGGGATGTGCTGCGATGGGACATGTGAGTGACGCGACCGAGACTTCCGACCCTGCCCAGTTGCGCGTGGTGGCCGAGCTGTTGGCTTCAGAGGCCGCGGCGTATGTCCGGAGCCGCCGAGCCGAGGTCTTCGGTCAGGGCTCGGCGGGTACCGTGGCCGGGACCGCCGAGTCCGCGGTGAAGGTGAAGAGCACCCCGACCGATCCGGTCACCGTCGTCGACACGGAGACGGAGCGGCTGCTGCGGGAGCGACTCGCGGTGCTGCGACCCGACGACGCGATCCTCGGCGAGGAGGAGGGCGGCCCGGTCGGTGTCGCTCCCGGGACGCTGACGTGGGCGCTCGATCCGATCGACGGCACGGTGAACTTCCTGTACGGCATCCCGGCGTACGCGGTGTCGGTCGGCGTGCGCCGTGACGGGGTCTCGATCGCCGGCGCGGTCGCCGACGTCGCGGCGGGTGAGTTGTATTCGGCGGCGCTGGGCCACGGGGCGCACGTGCTGCGTGACGGGGTCGCGACGGCCTTGCGGTGCAGCGGGGCCACGGACCTGTCGATGGCGCTCGTCGGCTCCGGATTCGCCTACGACCGCGAACGCAGGCAGGCGCAGGGCGAGATGCTCGCCGGGCTGCTTCCCGACGTGCGGGACCTCAGGCGGATCGGCTCGTGCGCGCTGGACCTGTGCATGGTGGCGGCGGGGCGTCTGGATGCCTACTTCGAGGACGGCGTGCACCTGTGGGATTGGGCGGCGGGCGCTCTGATCGCCTCCGAGGCGGGTGCTGTGGTCCGTCCTCCGGTGTCCGACGACGGGGCCGGGCTGATGGTGGCCGCCGCACCGGGCATCAGCGCTGCGTTCGACGAGGCGCTGGTGCGCTGCGGGGCACTGGAGATCTGAGCGGCCGCGAAACCGCGCCAGCTCAACAGGTTCCGGTGTGGGCCTGGGTCAGCAGATCAGGATCGGCGGGTTGGGTGGCGTCCGGCAGCAGGCTCGACAGGACCGCGTCGATGTCGTCGCTGTGGGTCAGCTCGGTGAAGTCGGTGCCTATCGCGAGGTCGACGGTGTCGTCGGCGCGACCGTCCTGGAACAGCTCGGTGCACGGCGCGACAAGCCAGATCGACGCCGCCGCGGCGCGACCCGAAGGCCCGAACCGAATCTGGCCCACGCACTGCAGCCGCGCCGTCTCGTAGATCGGGTCGTTGGCGGCCTCGGGGTCGGTGAAGCCGAGGTCGCGCAGAGCGCCGGCCACTTCGGCCGCCTGCCCGCCCTGTCCGCTCGCGTTGAGCACCCGGACCTGCGTGTCGGCGAGCTTCGCGGGCGTGACATCGAGCATCGACGATCGCGTCACCTGTTCGCCGAGGTCGGGGACGGGTCCGCCCGGCTGGGCCGGCGGGGGAGGACGGTTGCAGATGGCGGCCTGGGGGATGTCCGGTGGTCGCGACAGCGCGATCACCCACACCAGAAGCGCGGCGACGCCCAGGCACGCGAACATCACGAGTCCGGGGACGAAGCTTCGGCGCCGGAACGGACGGCCGTGTTTGTCGAACGCCGTTCCCTCGGTGATTTGCGCGACCACGCTGAGCACTCTAGAGCCACTCCGAACTGGCCACCGACCGGCTCGTCAAGCAGGCATTTTGCAACTGTGAGATAAATCACAATGGAACCGGTGTCAATACGGGCACGAATCGTTTGGCGGATGCGTTCGACGCTGGTACAAAGCAACGCTGCATAGAGCTTCATGGAGGGGACAGGTATGGCCACTGACTACGACGCCCCAAGGCGCACAGAAACCGATGACGTTTCCGAGGATTCCCTTGAGGAACTCAAGGCACGGCGCAACGAAGCTCAGTCGGCTGTCGTCGACGTGGACGAATCCGAATCCGCCGAGTCGTTCGAGCTGCCGGGTGCCGATCTCTCCGGCGAGGAGCTGTCGGTTCGGGTGATTCCGAAGCAGGCCGACGAGTTCACCTGCTCGAGCTGCTTCCTGGTGCATCACCGCAGTCGTCTCGCGAGCGAGAAGAACGGCATGATGATCTGCACCGACTGCGCGGCCTGACCGCACCGACGCGTCTGCGCGCCTTGTTCAGGCGCGCAGCGCGGCGAGGACTCTGTCCGGATGCCTGGCGCTGATCAGCCAGTACGGGGTGGGATCGTCCGGATCGTCGAGGACCAGCAGAACCATGGCGCCGACCCATGCCTTGTGCACGACGTAGGCCGCCGGATCGAGCTGACGGCCCAGCGCCGCCGACTTCGCCGACCGCGGCACTTCCGCCGAGCGGGCGATCACCGAGACGGGCAGGTGGGCGTTCCCGACCCACAGTTCGGCCTCCCCGCCGTTGCCCACCACGCGCAACTCGGTCCTGCCCATGCCGAGCAGCACGATCGCCGCGACGGGCAGCAGCAGTGCGTACGGCAGCCAGTCCGGCAGGGTCGCAACGCCCTGGCTGATCTCGAGAGCGATCAGGGCCGCGACCCCGAGGCCGGGCAGCCACCACCACAACGGCACCCATAGCCGCTCGCGATAGCGGACCGTTTGGGCGGTGGCGCGCGTCTCGGACACGCGGCCCAGAGTAATCTCTGACGTCGTGTCCACCTCTCTGGCGGTAGTGCGGCTCGACCGCGACCTTCCGTTGCCCAGCAGGGCGCATGACGGCGACGCGGGAGTCGATCTGTTCAGCTCGCAGGACGTCGAACTGGCGCCCGGTGAGCGGGCGCTCGTGCCGACCGGCCTGGCGGTGGCGATCCCGCACGGGATGGTCGGCCTGATCCATCCGCGCTCGGGACTTGCTGCGCGCGTAGGGCTTTCGATCGTCAACAGTCCCGGCACGGTCGACGCGGGCTATCGCGGCGAGATCAAGATCTCTTTGATCAACCTCGACACCACGACACCGATCGTCATCCGCCGGGGAGACCGGATTGCGCAGCTTCTGGTGCAGCGCGTCGAACTTCCGGAACTCGTCGAGGTGACATCATTCGACGAGGCGGGGCTTGCCGACACGACTCGCGGGGACGGCGGCCACGGTTCCTCGGGTGGGCATGCCAGCCTGTAGGGGGAGACCAGAACGTGGCTACTGAGGAACGACTGGGTAGACACCGCAGCGAGGGGAACGAAGTGCCCGAGGAGGTGACGTCGGTGGATATCGACGACGAGGAGCTGGACGGCCCGTTCGACATCGACGACTTCGACGATCCGGCGGTTGCGACGCTGGCGCGACTGGATCTCGGTTCGGTGCTGATCCCGATGCCCGATGCGGGCCAGGTGCAGGTCGAGCTGAACGAGGCGGGCGCCCCCAGCGCCGTCTGGGTGGTGACGCCCCATGGCCGGTTCACCATCGCGGCCTACGCCGCGCCGAAATCGGCCGGCCTGTGGCGCGAGGTCGCCTCAGAGCTGGCGGACTCGCTGCGCAAGGACGCGCCGAAGGTCAGCATCGAGGACGGTCCGTGGGGCCGCGAGGTCGTCGGCTCCGCGGGTGAGGACGCCGCGGTGGTGCGGTTCATCGGTGTCGACGGCTATCGATGGATGGTCCGCTGCGTCGTCAACGGACCTTTCGCGAGCATGGCCGAACTCGCCGCGCAAGCTCGAAATGCCCTGGCGGACACGGTGGTACGGCGAGGCGACACCCCGATGCCGGTGCGGACGCCGCTTCCGGTGCAGCTGCCGGAGCCGATGGCCGCCCAGCTGGCCGCCGCGCAGCAGGCGGCTCAGCAGCAAGCTGCCCAGCAGCAGGGCGGGGCGCAGCAACAGGTGCCCGTGCCCCCGCAGCCGCCGGTGCCCGAGCAGCCTGCACCGCCGACGCAGCTGCAGGACGAACCTCCGGCGCCGAATGCGCGCCGCAGCACGCTGGGCTCGGCGATGCAGCAGTTGCGCACCATCACCGGCGGCTAGTCGAATCGACGAGCGTGGGTCCTGTGCACGGAAAAGGCCACAAAGCCGTACATAAGACCCACGGTCGGCACTCCGGCTAGTCGCGATTCTCGACCTCCGTCAGCGCCGCGAGGCACTGGGCGCCGAGGATTCCCGGGTCTGCACCGATGTCGTCGAGCGTGACGGTCCGCAGGGCGGCCCGTGGCGCTGCGGACACCCATTCGAAGCCGACTTCGAGCGGGTGCACTGCGTCGTCGGTGGCCGAAACCACCCCGAGAGGTGCGGACAGCGCCTCCAATTGGCCGCTCGTCGGCGCAGTGAAGGCTGCTGCCTCGTCCATCGCATCGGGGAGATCGGGCCACTGGCCGAGCCACGAGCGGGTCAACTCGTCGGCAAGCCACTTCGGGCTCGATGCCTGCATCTGCGCCGTCGTGGCCACCAGCCCGTCGCGGCGCAGGAGGTCCGCGGAGTGTCTGGCGGCCATGGCCGCCGGCGCGGCGTCGGGCGCACCTGTCCAGGCCGGCAACGCCGCCAGCACGGCGACCGCGCGGCCGGGGTGGGCCAACGCCCATTCGACGGCGACGGCGGCGCCGATCGACACTCCGCCGACGGCTATCGGGTGCGGTGCGGCGGCGCGCGCGGCGTTGTCGATGTCGTCGCGGTAGCCCGCCACCAACCGGTGCGGTTGCGGCGGCGGTGTCACCACTACCGCACCCACCTCGTGGAGCGCTGTGGAGAAAGCCCGGTAGACGAAGTCGGCGTCCGACCCTGTACCGGGCAGCAGGACGGTGGTGACACCGCGAAAATCGACCGTCATGTTTCGATCGTGCCTGGTCGGGGAAACCCCTGCCGCGGCGCCCCGCGCAACGCCGTCTCGCGGTTAGCACTTCGGAACCAAGAGGTCTACCGTGGCGTTGGTCTAAGTGAAGCCACAGAGGATTCGCAGAAGGTCAGGAGAGGCCATGGCTACGGCCGAGGGATATCTTCGACGGCTCACGCGCCGATTGACTGAAGATCCAGAGCAGCTGGATGTCGAGGAGCTGAGCGACGAAGCCGCCAGCACCGGCGCGCAGAAGGCCATCGACTGTCAGCGCGGGCAGGAAGTGACCATGATCGGCACCCTGCGCAGCGTCGAGTGCAACGGCAAGAGCTGCGCGGGCGGCGTGAAGGCCGAACTGTTCGACGGCACCGACACCGTGATGCTGGTGTGGCTGGGCCAGCGGCGCATCCCGGGCATCGAATCCGGGCGCACCCTGAAGGTGCACGGTCGCGTCGGCAAGCTCGACAACGGCACCAAGGCGATCTACAACCCCCACTACGAGATTCAGAAGTGAGCGACCCCGGTTCCGATCCGGGCAAGCAGAGCTCACCGGCGCGAGGCGCCGCCGTCCTGGAACAGATGGGCGGCATCAGCGGCCTGATCTATTCGTCGCTGCCCGTGCTCGTGTTCGTCCCCGTGTCTTCGGCTTTCGGCCTGATGCCGGCCATCGGCGCCGCCCTGGGCGTCGCCACGCTGATCCTGATCTGGCGCCTGATCCGCAAAGAGTCGGTGCAGCCGGCCATCTCCGGCTTCATGGGTGTCGGCATCAGCGCGCTGATCGCCTATCTGGTGGGCGCGTCGAAAGGCTACTTCCTGCTGGGCATCTGGACGTCGCTGATCTGGGCCGTGGTGTTCACGCTGTCCGTCGTGATCCGCAGGCCCGTGGTCGGCTACATCTGGGGCTGGGTCAACACCCACGATCGCCGCTGGCGCGAGGTGCGTTCGGCCGTCTTGGCTTTCGACGTCGCGACGATGGTGTGGGTGGCGGTGTTCGCATCGCGGTTCGTGGTCCAGCACCACCTCTACGACGCGGACCAGACGGGGTGGCTCGGCGTCGCCCGGATCGCGATGGGCTGGCCGCTGACGGCAGTGGCGGCCCTGGTGACCTACTTCGCGATCCGCAAGGCGCAGCGCGCCGTCCGTGAGGCGGGGTTCGGTGACGCCGAGACGGCTGACGAGCCCGACGACACCAACGATCCGGTGCGCAAACCGAACTGACGTCAGCGCTGCTGTGGATGCAGCAGCAGCTCGCGGAGTTCGTCTTCGGCGTCGGCCGCGGCGACGAACAGCAGCTCGTCGCCTCCCTCCAATGGTTCGTCCCGCTCGGGCACGATGACCCGCGGACCCCTCAGGATGGTCACCAGCGTCGCGTCGCGGGGCAGCTCGAGACGTTTGACGGGCTTGCCGCCCCACGGGGTGTCGTCGGGCAGCGTGATCTCGACCAGATTGGCCTGCCCTTTGCGGAATTCCATCAGGCGGACCAGATCGCCCACCGACACCGCCTCTTCCACGAGAGACGCGAGCATGCGCGGCGTCGACACCGCGACGTCGACACCCCAGGCCTCGTCGAAGAGCCATTCGTTGCGGGGGTCGTTGACGCGGGCCACCACGCGGGCGACGGCGAATTCGGTCTTGGACAGCAGGCTCAGGACGACGTTGGCCTTGTCGTCACCGGTCGCGGCGATGACTACGTCGAAGTCCTGCAGGTTCACCGATTCGAGCAGGCTGAGCTCGCACGCGTCGCCGAGGCGCCAGTGCGCGGCGGGGATGTCGTCGACGTCGATGTGATCGGGATTGCGTTCCAGCAGCGTGACGTCATGGGAGTCGACGAGCTCGCGGGCGATGGAACGGCCGACGGCTCCCGCTCCGGCAATGGCGACTTTCACTGAATTGCTCCTCGCGTCCGCACCATGAGGTCAGGCCTCCGGGTCTTCGCTCGGCGGCAATGCGGCGATCGCCAGGGCTTCGGCGATGTGTCCGGAGATCGCGGCCAGGTACACCTGGTCGCCGGCCTGGATGACGGTCTTGGCGTCGGGGAGCAGCCCGGCGCCGAAGCGGATCAGGAAGGCGACGCGGCCTGCCGTCGCGGTCTCGAGTTCGTTGAGGCGCCGACCCACCCAGTCTTCGTGCAGTGCCAGTTCGGTCACCCCCACGTTGCCTGTGGGATCGCGCCATTTCGTGGTCTCGGTCTCACGGGTCAGGACGTTGAGCAGCCGGTCGGTGGTCCAGGGCACGGTGGCCACCGTCGGAATGCCGAGCCGTTCGTAGACCGCCGCGCGCTTGGCGTCGTAGATGCGCGCGACGACACGCTGCACGCCGAACGTCTCGCGGGCAACGCGCGCGGAGATGATGTTCGAGTTGTCGCCGGACGACACCGCCGCGAACGCCGACGCACCTTCGATGCCCGCCCGGATCAGCACGTCGCGGTCGAACCCCATGCCGAGGACCCGCTCGCCGGGGAAATCGGGGGAGAGCCGATGGAATGCGGTGCCGTCGCGGTCGATCACGGCGACGTCGTGGCCGATCCTGGCCAAGCTGTCCGACAGGGATGCGCCGACACGGCCGCACCCCATCACCACTACACGCACCTGAGGGTCCTTTCCCGGCCGAGGCTGCTGCAAAACCCGCGCCATCGGAACGCTACCGCTTTCCGACGACTCGTGGCCTTCGGGCTTAGTGTTGGCACTCGTGTCCAAGCTTTCGACCGTCGCGCGGCGGTTGGTGCTGGGCCGGCCGTTCCGCAGCGACAAGCTGTCGCACACGCTGCTACCCAAGCGGATAGCGCTGCCGGTCTTCGCCTCCGATGCTCTCTCCTCGGTCGCCTACGCCCCGGAGGAGATCTTCCTGGTGCTGTCGGTGGCCGGGCTGGCCGCCTACTCGATGGCGCCGTGGATCGGCCTGGTGGTCGCCGGGGTCATGATCATCGTGATCGCGAGCTATCGGCAGAACGTGCATGCCTATCCGTCGGGTGGTGGTGACTACGAGGTCGTCACCACCAACCTCGGGCCTACCGCGGGTCTGACGGTCGCGAGCGCGCTGCTGGTCGACTACGTGCTGACCGTGGCGGTGTCGATGTCGTCGGCGATGTCGAACATCGGGTCCGCGATCCCGTTCGTCAACGACCACAAGGTGCTCTTCGCCGTGACGGCCATCATGCTGCTGGCGGCAATCAACATGCGCGGCATCCGTGAGTCGGGGACCGCGTTCGCCATTCCCACCTATGCCTTCATGTTCGGCATGCTCATCATGCTCGGCTGGGGCTTCTTCCAGATCTATGTTCTGGGAACGCCGTTGAAAGCCGAGTCGGCGGATTTCGAGATGCATTCCGAGCACGGCGACATTCTCGGTTTCGCGCTGGTGTTCCTCGTCGCGCGCGCGTTCTCGTCCGGCAGCGCGGCGCTGACCGGTGTCGAGGCGATCAGCAACGGGGTGCCGGCGTTCCGGAAACCCAAGTCCCGCAACGCCGCGACCACGCTGTTGTTGCTCGGCGCGATCTCGATCACGCTGTTCATGGGCATCATCATGCTGGCCAAGGCGACGGGGGTGCAGATCGCCGAACGCCCGCAGGAACAGTTGGTCGGTGCGCCGGAGAACTACCACCAGCGCACCCTGATCGCGCAGCTGGCCGACGCGGTGTTCCATGACTTCCCGGTCGGTCTCTACCTGATCGCGGGCGTGACTGCCTTGATCCTGGTGCTCGCCGCCAACACCGCGTTCAACGGCTTCCCGGTGCTGGGATCGATTCTGGCGCAGGACCGTTTCCTGCCGCGTCAGTTGCACACCCGCGGCGACCGGCTGGCATTCTCGAACGGCATCCTGTTCCTGGCGTTCGGCGCCGTCGCCTTCGTGGTGGCATTCCAGGCTGAGGTCACGTCACTGATCCAGCTCTACATCGTCGGTGTCTTCGTGTCGTTCACGCTGAGTCAGATCGGCATGGTGCGGCACTGGACCCGGCTGCTGCGCACCGAGACGGACGCGGCCGCGCGCGGCCGGATGATGCGGGCGCGGGTCATCAACACCATCGGATTCGTCTGTACCGGAACGGTGTTGATCATCGTCGTCGTCACCAAGTTCCTCGTCGGGGCGTGGATCGCGATCCTGGCGATGGGTGCGCTGTTCGTGATCATGAAGATGATCCACAAGCATTACGCGTCGGTGAGCCGCGAACTGGAGGCGCGGGCCGCCGAGACCGAGGACATCGTGCTGCCCAGTCGCAACCACGCCGTCGTGCTGGTGTCGAACGTCCACATGCCGACGCTGCGCGCGCTGGCCTACGCGCGGGCCACCCGGCCTGACGTACTGGAGGCGATCACCGTCAGCGTCGACGACGCCGAAACCCGTCAGCTGGTGCACAAGTGGGAGAACAGCGATATCAGCGTGCCGCTGAAGGTGATCGCCTCGCCGTACCGCGAGATCACCCGGCCGGTCCTCGACTACGTCAAACGGGTCGGCAAGGACTCGCCGCGCACCGTGGTCACGGTGTTCATTCCCGAGTACGTCGTGGGCCACTGGTGGGAACAGGTGCTGCACAACCAGAGTGCGTTGCGGTTGAAGGGACGTCTGCTGTTCGAGCCGAACGTGATGGTGACGTCGGTGCCGTGGCAGCTGTCGTCGTCCGAGCGACTGAAGAAGGAGGCGCCACAGTCGGCGCCCGGTGATGCGCGTAAAGGAATCCTGGATTGAGTGCCGACGAGCTGACACTGACCACCGTGGCCGCCGCCAACGGCGGCAGTTGCGTTGCGCGGCACGACGGCCGGGTGGTGTTCGTCCGTTACGCCTTGCCTGGCGAAACGGTCCGCGCCCGCCTGGTCGGGGAGCGCGGCTCCTATTGGAACGCCGAGGCCGTCGAGGTTCTTGAGCCGTCGCCCGACCGGATCGACTCGCTGTGCCCGATCGCCGGCGTGGACGGCTCTGGTTGTTGTGACCTGGCCTTCGCCGAGCCTGCCGCGGTGCGCCGTATCAAGGGTGCGGTGGTCGCCAATCAGCTTGCGCGCCTTGGCGGTTACCAGTGGCAGGACGAATCGGAGGCGTCGGCGGAGCCGGTCGGTGCCGCGGGCGCGACGGGCTGGCGGACCAGGGTGCGCCTCGACACGTCCGAGGGGTGCGCAGGGTTCCACCGCTATCACAGCGGCGATCTCGTGCACCGGCTGGACTGCGCGCAGTTGCCCGAGGGAATGCTGGACGGGGTGGCCGAGACGCGATGGCCACAGGGCACAGCGGTGCACGTCGTGATCGACGACGACGGGAACCGGCACATCGTGGTGGCTGGGCGCGGGCAGAAAACCACCGTGGCCGAGGGTGATTACGAGGCCGTGCAGCGCGTCGCGGGACGCACCTGGCGTGTGCCGGCGACGGCGTTCTGGCAGGCGCACCGGGATGCGCCCGCTCTCTACAGCGCGCTCGTCATGGAGTGGGCTCGGTTGGAGCCGGGGATGTCGGCGTGGGATCTGTACGGCGGCGCAGGGGTTTTCGCCGCGGCGCTGGCCGATGCCGTCGGTACCGCCGGCAGTGTGCTGACCGTCGACACGTCGCGGGGAGCATCACGATCGGCGCGAGCAGCGCTGGCCGACCTCGGAAACGTCTCGGTGGTGACCGATTCGGTGCGTCGCGCCCTTGCGGGTCAGCGGAACCGCGCCGACGTCGCGGTGCTCGACCCGCCCCGCACGGGCGCCGGCCGTGAGGTGATCGATCTGCTGGCGGCCGCGGAGGTGCCACGGGTCATCCACATCGGCTGTGAGGCAGCGTCTTTCGCACGTGATGTGGGCTTGTACCGCAAACACGGATATGAGGTGGAGCAGCTGCGGGTGTACGACTCCTTCCCGCTGACGCACCACGTGGAATGTGTGGCCGTGCTGCAGCGGCCGCCCGGTGGCGATTAAGATGTTCGGCAGGTGTGCCGGGAAGTCTGGTCGGCGTTATTCGTCGACGACTATGTGAGGCAGGCTCGTGACACCAGATCCCCGTGCACGTCGTATCCGCAACGCCCTCTTCTCCCGTGGCTCCTGGTCGGAGACCAGCAGGGTCAGCGAGATCCTGCGCAAGGAGACCGTCGGCGGCGTCATTCTGCTGATCGCTGCCGCGGCGGCATTGATCTGGGCCAACTCACCGTGGTCGGACAGTTATTTCGGGCTGCGGGATGCGGTGGTGGGCGGTCAGTGGTTCGGCCTGCACCTCGACCTGAGCATCGGGGAGTGGGCGGCCGACGGTCTGCTGGCGATCTTCTTCCTCGTGGTCGGTCTCGAGCTCAAACGCGAGTTCGTGGCGGGCGATCTGCGCGACCCGGCCCGCGCCGCGCTGCCCATCGCCGCCGCGGTGGGCGGCATGGTGGTGCCCGCCCTGATCTTCGTCCTGGTCAACCTCAACACCGGCGACGGTGCGTTGCGCGGCTGGGCGATTCCCACAGCCACCGACATTGCGTTTGCGGTGGCCGTGCTCGCGGTGATCTCCACCCATCTGCCGTCGGCGCTGCGCACCTTCCTGTTGACGCTGGCGGTGGTCGACGATCTGCTCGCGATCACGATCATCGCGGTGTTCTACACCGAGGACATCAAGATCGTGGCGCTCGGCTTGGCCGTCATTCCGCTGGCGCTGTTCGCTCTGTGTGTGCAGCGCGGCGTGCAGGCGTGGTGGGTGTTGGCGCCGCTGGCGATCGCCACCTGGGTGCTGATGCACGAGTCCGGCGTGCACGCCACCGTCGCGGGTGTGCTCCTGGGCTTCATGGTTCCGGTGCGGCGTTCGGCGACGCGCGGCGGTCAGGAACTCGACGCGGGGATGGCGGAGCATTTCGAGCACCGCCTGCGGCCGATTTCGGCGGGCCTGGCGATCCCCGTCTTCGCGTTCTTTGCCGCCGGGGTGAGCATCGGCGGCGCCGACGGTCTGGTGCGGGCACTGGGTGACCCGATCACCCTCGGCATCATCGGTGGCCTGGTCCTGGGCAAGCCGATCGGGATCTTCGGGACGACCAGGGTGCTGTCGGCCGTGACGCGCGCCGATCTGGACTCGTCGTTGCGTTGGGTCGATGTGATCGGGGTGTCCATGCTGGCCGGCATCGGGTTCACGGTCTCGCTGCTGATCGGTGATCTCGCTTACGGGTTGGGGTCAGAACGTGACGAATTCGTAAAGATCGGCGTGTTGGCCGGATCGCTGTTGGCAGCCGTTCTGGCGTCAGTGGTTCTACTCACCAGAAACGCCACCTACCGGCGCATTCATCGCGCTGAGACGGTCGACGACGACCGTGACGGGATCCCCGACATCTACCAGACTCGACAGGACTGACGTCGCGGCCCGTGCGTAGACTGGCCTAATGCTTGAACAGATCCGCGGTCCCGCTGATCTGCAGCACCTGTCCCGGGCCCAGCTCGACGAGCTGGCGCGGGAGATCCGCGACTTTCTGATCCACAAGGTCGCAGCCACAGGTGGCCATCTGGGACCCAACCTCGGTGTCGTGGAGTTGACGCTGGCGCTGCATCGCGTCTTCGACTCGCCGCACGATCCGATCCTGTTCGACACGGGTCATCAGGCCTATGTGCACAAGATGCTCACAGGCCGTTGCCAGGATTTCGGCTCGCTGCGGAAGAAAGACGGGCTGTCCGGGTATCCGTCGCGCTCGGAGAGCGAGCACGACTGGGTGGAGTCCAGCCATGCGAGTTCGGCGCTGTCGTACGCCGACGGTTTGGCGAAGGCGTTCGAGCTCAGCGGGCACCGCAACCGCCACGTCGTCGCGGTCGTTGGTGACGGCGCCCTGACCGGCGGCATGTGCTGGGAGGCGCTGAACAACATCGCGGCGTCGCGGCGCCCCGTCGTCATCATCGTCAACGACAACGGCCGCAGCTACGCTCCGACGATCGGCGGCTTCGCCGAGCATCTGGCGGGGCTGCGGCTGCAGCCCGGCTACGAGCGCGTCCTCGAAGAGGGTCGCAAGGCCGTCCGCGGCGTGCCGCTTGTCGGCGAGTTCTGCTACCAGTGCATGCACAGCATCAAGGCGGGCATAAAGGATGCGTTGTCGCCCCAGGTGATGTTCACCGATCTCGGCCTCAAGTACGTCGGCCCGATCGACGGTCACGATGAAGCCGCTGTGGAGAGCGCGTTGCGGCATGCCCGCGCGTTCAACGCGCCCGTGGTCGTCCACGTCGTCACCCGCAAGGGGCAGGGTTACGCTCCCGCCGAGAACGACGTCGACGATCAGATGCACGCGTGCGGTGTCATCGATCCCGAAACCGGACTGGCCACTTCGGTTCCCGGGCCTGGCTGGACGTCGGCGTTTTCCGAGCAACTGATCCGGCTCGCCGCCAAGCGTCGCGATGTCGTGGCGATCACCGCGGCGATGCCCGGTCCTACGGGGCTCAGCGCGTTCCGCGAGCGCTTCCCGGACCGCTTCTTCGACGTCGGTATCGCCGAACAGCATGCGATGACATCGGCCGCTGGGTTGGCCATGGGCGGGATGCATCCTGTGGTGGCCATCTACTCGACGTTCCTCAATCGCGCGTTCGACCAGATGCTGATGGACGTTGCGCTGCACAAGCTTCCGGTCACGTTGGTTCTCGACCGCTCGGGCATCACCGGCCCGGACGGCGCGAGCCACAACGGCATGTGGGATCTGTCGATCCTGGGCATCGTGCCGGGGATGAAGGTCGCGGCGCCGCGCGACGGCGCCCGGTTGCGTGAGGAACTCACCGAGGCCCTCGACATCAAGGACGGGCCCTCCGCCATTCGGTTCCCGAAAGGTGATGTCGGGGAAGATATCCCGGCCATCGAGCGCCGTGACGGCATCGACGTCCTGGCGGTGCCTGCCGACGGGTTGTCCGACGACGTGCTCATCGTGGCGGTCGGTGCGTTCGCCGCGATGGCGATCGCGATCGCGGAGCGGCTGCGCAATCAGGGGATCGGTGTGACGGTCGTGGATCCGCGATGGGTGCTGCCGGTTCCCAAGCAGATCGGCGCGCTGGCGGCCGGCCACAAGCTGGTCGTGACGCTGGAAGACAACGGCGGGCACGGCGGTATCGGTTCGGCGGTGTCCGCCGCGTTGCGGCATGCGGAGATCGACGTGCCGTGCCGGGATGCCGCGTTGCCCCAGGAGTTCTTCGCACATGCTTCCCGCGGTGAGGTGCTGTCCTCGGTGGGGTTGACCGAACGCAACATCGCGCGGCAGATCACGGGTTGGGTGGCCGCACTGGGTACGTCGGCGGGCGAACGCGAAGTCAGCCAGCACGTCGACTGACCTGTGAGAACTCTTGGTGCCGTTCGTTTTCTGGCGGTTCTTCTCTCGGCGGTTGTCGTCGTCCTCGCGGGGTGTTCCTCCACCGCGCCCAGCCCGCCCGCTGCTGCGGTGGCAGGCGGGCCGGCATGGTCGGGCATGGATGCCCGCTCCTACGCAGGCCCGGTTCCGGCGCCCGGCGCATTGATCGAGACCGTGCCACTCGATGCGGCCCTGTCGGTCGCGGGTGCGGGCAGCGCGTACCGCATCCTCTACTCCACCATCGACCAGCACGGCCGTCCCGCCGTCAGCACCGCGGTCGTGTTCACCCCCAAAACGCCCGCCCCGCAGGGTGGTTGGCCCGTCATCGCCTGGGCGCACGGGACCGTCGGGCTCGGTGACGACTGCACGCCGTCGGCGCAGACGCGCAGTGGGCGCGACGGCGATTACCTGTCGCACTGGCTCGATCAGGGCTATGCGGTGGTCGGCACCGACTATGCCGGGCTGGGCACGCCGGGATTGATGAGCTACCTCAACAGCGTCACCACCGCGCGCGGCGTGGTCGATTCCGTTGTGGCGGCACACCATATGGATCTCGACCTGTCGCCGAAGTGGGCCGTCGTCGGCCAGTCCCAGGGCGGGGGAGCGGCAATGGCCACCGCGCGCTGGGCCACCGAGTTCAGCGCGGGCACAGGGCTCGACTACCGCGGCGTCGTGGCCACCGGGACCCCGGCCGGTGTGGAGTCCGTCGTCAAAGAGGCGGGGCCGGATATGACGGTGCCGGGCATCGGTCCGATGGCCAGCGTCTACACCGCCTATATCGTTGCGGCGCTACGGGATGCGCGCCCGGACCTCGACCTGGACCAGGTACTGAGCGACGACGGGCGTGCCGCGGCACAGGAGGCGGAGACGTTGTGTGCGGCCGAACTGGCCGGCGCACTGTCGGGGTCGGCCCCGGCAAGTTTGTTCACCGCGCCGGTCACGTCGATTCCCGGTGCCGCGGAGGCCATCGACGAGTTCATGGGCATCCCGTCGTCGGGCTACGACCGGCCGATCTTTCTCGGTGTGGGCCTGCAGGACCGCGATGTGCCCCCGAGCCTGTCGCAGCGCTTCGCCGACCAGCTGACCGCCAATGGGCAGGACGTGACGCTGAAGGTGTACCCGGACGCCGACCACAGCGGCACGGTGCTGGATTCGATACCGGATTCCACGCCGTTCCTGGCCCAGCTCTTCTACTGATCCGCGGTGGCGAGCGCCCTCGCCAGTGCGGGCACCGCCAGTTCACGCTGCCACTGCCGGGCGGTCGAATCCCGAAGGAACGATTCGACGGCGGCCGCCGTGCCGGCGGCATCGCCGGCGGGCTGCCAGTCCCAGCACAGCCGGCGCACGATCTCGGGGGCCAGCAGGTTCTCGACGGGGACCGAAACCTGTTGTGCGAGTTCGGTCAGCTCGGCGCGCGCAGCCTCCAGCCGCACCGCGGCCTCGGGTTTGCGTCGGGCCCAGCGTGACGCCGGCGGAGGGCCGTTGGACGGCTCCTGCGCGTCGGGCGGCTCGCTGGTGCGGGCGCGTGTCAGCGCGTCCAGCCAGACTTGCGCGCTGCGCCGCTGCTTCGATCCTCCGAATATCGGTAGCTCGCTGAGCTTTTCGATCGTGTCGGGGTTGGCGGTCGCGGCGCTGACGATCGCACTGTCGGGCAGGATGCGGCCCGGCGCGATGTCGCGACGCCGCGCGATCTGATCTCGGGTGGTCCACAGTTCCCGCACGGCCGCCAGCGCCTTGGGGTCGCGGACTTTGTGGATTCCCGAGGTGCGTCGCCAGCGGTCGCGCCGGGTGGGGGCACCCTCGAACATCCGCAGGTGCTCGAATTCCTGTCTGGCCCATTCGGTTTTGCCCTGCTCGGCGAGCACCGACGCGATCGCGTCACGCAGATCGATGAGCACCTCGACATCGAGTGCGGCGTAGTTGAGCCATTCGTCGGGCAGCGGCCGTTTCGACCAGTCCGCCGCGCCGTGGCCCTTCGTCAGCTGCAGTCCCAGGAGCCGTTGCACCATCGCCGCGAGGTTCACCCGCTCGTAGTTGGCCAGCCGGCCCGCCAGCTCGGTGTCGTACAGCGCCGTCGGGCGCATGCCGATCTCGGCAAGGCAGGGGAGGTCCTGGTCGGCGGCGTGCAGCACCCATTCGTCGGTGCCCAGCACCTCGGCGACCGGGGCGAGGACCTCGATGGAGTCGCCGCCGTGGCTGACCGGGTCGATGAGGACGGTGCCCGCGCCCGCGCGCCGGATCTGCACCAGGTAGGCCCGGTTCGAGTAGCGGAACCCGGAGGCGCGCTCGGCATCCACGGCGAACGGGCCGGTTCCGGAAGCCAAAAGGTCTGCAGCCCTGGATATTTCGCTTCTGCTGGACGACACGGCGGGCACCCCGTCGCGGGGTGCGAGAAGCGGGTGAGCCTCGGGTTCGGTGGCGTCCTGGTCGTCGGATTCCAGCGACGAGCCAGCGATCTCAGGTTCTGGCATCGGGATCAGGCGCGGGTGCGGGAGTTCAGGTCGGTCACGCCGTCGGGCGGCAGCCCGGCAGCGTGCTCGAGCACCTCGCAGAAGGCTTCCACGTGGGGGCCGAGCTCGAGGTTGGTCGCCGTCCACGAGGCGCGCAGCTCGAGCTGATGGGCGCGAGGCGGTCCAGAGATGTCGCCGTAGCGGACCGATGTGGTGGCCGTGACGGTGCCGCCGAGCGCGGTGACGTGTTCAGCGCGCTGCTCGAGGGCGTCGACGAGCCAACTCCAGGCCACTTCGGGCAGCAGGGGGTCGACGGCTTCGGTGGAGTCGAGATCGGCCTGGATGTAGGCGACCAGCCGCATCGTGCCGTCCCACGCTTCGGCGCCTTCGGGGTCGTGCAGCAGGATGAGCCGGCCGAACGCGTCGCCTTCGGAACGCTCCGGGATGACCGGCGTCTCGGCATGCTTGACCTCGGCGCCGAGCGCGTAGCTGTAGGGAGCCAGGCGTTGCGGCGGCCGGATCGGGCCGAGCTCGATCTCCGGTCGGACGGTGGTGGCATTCATCGCCGCCACCGCTTCGCGGAACTGAGCCGGTTCGGCGGTGGTCACGGCGTCTGACGCTAGTCCATTTGGCCAGGTCTGTGCTCATGGCGCGCCGATTCGCCCGGATCGGGGCATGGCAGCATGGTGGGCGATGAACACGCGTCGCGAGCTGCCCGAATCCCCCTACCTGGCTGCCGTCGCCGGTCGTAAACCGGCACGGGTCCCCGTCTGGATGATGCGGCAGGCGGGGCGATCGCTTCCCGAGTACCGCGAGTTGCGGGCCAAGAACACGATGATGCAGGCGTGCTTCGACGCCGATCTGATCACCGAGATCACGCTGCAGCCGGTGCGCAGGCACGGGGTCGACGCGGCGATCCTGTTCTCCGACATCGTGGTGCCACTTCGGGCCGCGGGCATCGATCTGGACATCGTTCCCGACGTCGGGCCCGTCATCGCCCATCCGATCCGCACGGCTGCCGACGTCGCCTCGGTCAAACCGTTGGAGCGTGAGCAGGTCGCCCCGGTGGCCGCGGCGATCGGGCAGCTGACAGCCGCTCTCGGTGACGTGCCGCTGATCGGGTTCGCCGGCGCGCCGTTCACGCTTGCCTCCTATCTCGTCGAAGGCGGCCCCAGCCGCAACCATGAGCACGCCAAGGCGCTGATGCTCGGCGAGACGCAGACTTGGCATGCGCTGATGTCGGCGCTGGCCGATGTGACGATCGCGTTCCTGAGCGCGCAGGTGGAGGCGGGCGTCGACGCGATTCAGGTGTTCGACTCGTGGGCCGGCACGCTGTCGCTGGCTGACTACCGCACCTATGTGTTGCCGCACAGCGCGCGGGTGTTCGAGGCGCTCGCAGGTTTCGGCGTGCCGATGACGCACTTCGGTGTCGGCACGGCTGAGCTCCTCGGGGCGATGTCGGAGGCCGTGACGGGGCGCGGGGTGCCTGCCGTCGTCGGGGTGGACTGGCGCACGTCGCTGACCGACGCCGCGGGACGGGTGCGGCCGGGCAGCGCGCTGCAGGGCAATCTCGATCCGGTGGTGCTGCTGGCGGGCTGGCCGGTGGTCGACCGGTCGGTGCGCGCGGTGGTCGAGGACGGTCGGCAGGCGGTCGATGCCGGTGCCACCGGCCACGTCTTCAACCTCGGGCACGGGGTACTTCCCGCCACCGACCCGGGCATCATCACCGACGCGGTGGCGTTGGTGCACGAGCTGTGAGCGGCCGGTACTGCGTTGTCGGCGGCGGCATTTCGGGGCTGGCCGCCGCGTATCGGCTACGGGTCGCCGCGGGACCCGACGCGTCGATCACGCTGCTGGACCCCGCGGACCGGCTCGGCGGTGTCCTACGTACCGAACGCATCGGCGGGCAGCCGCTGGACGTGGGCGCCGAGGCGTTCGTCGCACGCAGGCCGGAGGTGCCCGCGCTGCTGGGTGAGCTCGGATTGGCGGGCAAGCAGATCACGACGACCGGTGCGCGGCCGCTGATCTACAGCGAGGGCCGGCTGTTCCCGCTTCCCAAGGACACCGTCAACGGCATTCCGTCGCGGCCCTCGGAACTCGCCGGTCTGGTGGACGACGCGACGGTCCGGTGGATGCTGGACGAGCCCCGCCGTCCGTTTTCGTGGCGCCCCGGCGCCGACCCGTCCGTCGCCGAGCTGGTGGGTGATCGGTTCGGCGAGCAGGTCGTGGTCCGCTCGGTCGATCCGCTTCTGGCGGGCGTATACGCCGGGTCGGCGGCGACGATCGGTCTGCGCGCGGCGGTGCCCACGATCGCGGCGGCGCTCGACGGCGGAGCGCGCAGCCTGACCGAGGCCGTCGCCGCCGCCGTACCGCCGCCGCGCGCGGGTTCGGTGTTCGGTGCGATCGAGGGCGGCTATCAGGTGCTCATCGACGAGTTGGTGCGACAGTCCGGGCTGCAGTGGGCGCAGGTCGCCGTCCGTGCCGTCGCGCAGTCCGCGCAAGGCTGGGAGTTGCTCGACGACGAAGGGGGTCGCTGGGCAGCCGATGGTGTGGTGTTGGCGGTCCCCGCCCCGCGACTGCCCGCACTCATCGACGGCCTTGCGCCGAGCAGCGCCGCCGCGGCGCGCAGGATCCCGGTCGCGTCGGCGGCGGTGGTGGCGTTGGCGCTGCCGGGCGGGACCCCGCTGCCGGAACAGTCCGGTGTGCTGGTCGCCGGCCGGGGACGGTTGCGTGCCAAGGCGGTGACGTTGTCGTCGCGGAAGTGGGGACGGCGGGGGAGCACCGAAATGGTGCGGCTGTCGTATGGGCGCTTCGGGGACGACCTCGCGCGGAGCACGGGCGACGAGGAACTGCTGACCTGGGCGGGCCAGGATCTCGACAATTTGTTCGGTATCTCGGTGGAGCCGGAGGGCAGCAGGGTGGTGCGCTGGATCGACGCGATGCCGCAGTACGGACCCGGTCACGCGGACCTGGTTGCCGAACTGCGCGCGGGGCTTCCCCGGGGGCTCGCCGCGGCCGGCGCGTATCTGGACGGCATCGGTGTCCCCGCGTGCGTGGCCTCTGCGACCAGGGCGGTGGCGGCTCTCACCGCCCGGTGAGGTGGAAGGATGGGCGCATGGCCAAGCTCGATTTCGATGAACTGAACTCCACGATCCGCTACCTGATGTTTTCGGTGTTCGCCGTGAAGCAGGGTGTGCTGGCATCCGAGGAGGATGCGCGCGCGTCGGTCATCGACGAGACCGCGACCTTCCTCAAGCATCAGGAGGACAAGGGTGTCGTCGTGCGCGGCCTGTACGACATCGCCGGGATGCGCGCGGATGCCGACTTCATGATCTGGACCCACGCCGAGAACGTCGAGGCGTTGCAGGCCACCTATTCGGACTTCCGCCGGACCACCGCGCTGGGGAGGGCGTCGACTCCGGTGTGGAGCAATGTGGCCTTGCACCGTCCCGCCGAATTCAACAAGAGCCATATCCCGGCCTTCCTGGCAGGCGAAGAGCCGGGCGCTTATATCTGCGTGTATCCGTTCGTCCGATCGCTGGAGTGGTATCTGCTGCCCGACGAGGAGCGCCGCCGCATGCTGGCCGATCACGGAATGGCTGCTCGCGGGTACAAGGACGTTCGCGCCAACACGGTTCCGGCATTCGCGCTCGGTGACTACGAGTGGCTGCTGGCGTTCGAGGCGCCGGAGCTTCACCGCATCGTCGATTTGATGCGTGACCTGCGCGCCACGGACGCGCGGCGCCATGTCCGGGAGGAAACACCGTTCTTCACCGGACCCCGTGTCTCCGTCGAGCAGCTCGTCGCCGCGCTGCCATAAGAGTTTGCTGGACGGGCTGTTCGGTGACAGGTGCTGACGCCGTCGCTAATATCCGTAATCTTTCCACGCGAAAATTTCTTGGCATTGAGCACCTGTAAGGACGCAATGCGAAGGGATCAGCAAATTTTGTCGATGCGGATTGTCGCGGTTTCTTTCGCGAAATGGCATTGCTAGACTCGTCCGCATGCCGAACCTACGGGGGGTGACGGCGAGCGCAGCGATCGTTGGCGGCGGGTATGCGACTTGGCTGTTGAGCGGTTGGGGCGGCGACACTGTCATCCGGATCGTCGACAACGCGGGTCTCGTCGTTTTCGCCGCGTTCGCTTCAGTCTGCGCATTCGTGGCGTCGTCGAGGACGCGCGGTAAGGCACGTGCCGCCTGGCTGAGCCTGGCCGTCGGCGCCGGCGCATGGGCGGCAGGCGAGGCCGTGTGGAGTTACTACGACCTCGTGACCGATCGGCAGCCGTTCCCGTCGTGGGCTGACGCCGGTTACGTCATGTTCCTCGCAGGTGCCGGGCTGTGTCTTTGTCTTCTGGCGCTGGGCCATCCGGTCGGCGTCCAGGTTCGGCTGGCCCTCGACGGGCTCATCGTCGCAGCGGCGATCTTCGGCGCGGCATGGGTGACACTGCTCAGGCCGGTCTATGCAGCGTGGTCTTCCTCGGTGCCGACCCTGGCCCTGGCGCTCTGCTACCCGGTGGTCGACATCGCCTTGGTCACGATGGCGGCGCTCCTGCTGAGCCGGGCGACGGCGCGGTTGCGGCCCGTTCTGGCGTTGCTGACCGCGGGCCTGGTTCTGGTGATGTTGTCGGACATCGCGTTTGCGTATCTGACGGCGGCCGGCAGCTTCGGCGACACCCATTGGATCGCCATCGGGTGGGCGTGGGGTTTCCTGTGCCTGGGGGTGGCGGCGCTGGTGGCGCCGAGGACCGGGTACACCGACGATCGCAAGCTCACCCAATCCACCTCCCGCGTCGTGGTCTGGCTGCCCTATGTGCCGGTCGTGGTGTCGGCAGCGATCTGCACTCCGGCGCTGATCGTCGGGCTCGGCCCGCTCTACGTCGCCGCGGCCGTGACCGTGTTCGCCGTGATGATCCGGCAGTTCCTCGTGCTCGCCGACAACCGCCGCCTGATCGGGAAGGTCGCCGATCAGGCCGTCCGCGACCCGCTGACCGGACTGGCGAACCGCGCGCTGTTCCAGGATCGCCTCGCGGAGGCGGTGCGGTTGCATCAGCGGCACTCGCTGGCGGTGGGCGTGCTGATGATGGACCTGGACCGCTTCAAGGCCGTCAACGAGAACTTCGGCTACCCCGCCGGGGACACGGTGCTGGTCCGGGTCGCCGAACGCCTCGCCAGCACGGTCCGCAGCACCGACACCGTCGCCCGGTTCGGCAGCGACGAGTTCGCGGTGCTGTTGGAGGGTGACGCCGACACCGCCCGCGCGCTCGCACGCAGAGTTGCGAAGGCGTTCGAGCGCCCGTTCGTCATCGCCGACGAGGACCTTGTTGTGCAGCCGAGCGTCGGGCTCGCCGTCGTTCCCGCCGAAGGGTCGGACATCAGCGCCGACGAACTGCTCAACCAGGCCGACATCGCGATGCAGACGGCGAAGCAGTCCCCGTCCTACGACGTGGTCGTCTTCCAGCCCCACATGGAGCTCGGCGAGAACACCTCCGACACGCTGCGCGGTGACCCCGCAGGTCTTCACGGCGAGACGGACGAAAACGGGTCCGAGCGCCTGCTGGACGAGTTGCGTTATGCGATCGAGCATTTCGAGCTGAGTGTGGTGTATCAGCCGAAGTTCGATCTGCGCACATACGACGTCGTCGGGTTGGAGGCCCTCGTCCGTTGGCCGCATCCGCGTCGGGGGATGCTGACGCCGAATCAGTTCCTGCCGCTGGTGCGTCAGCACGGTCTGATGCGCTCGGTGACCTCGCTGGTGCTCGAGCTCGCGCTCGACGATGTGGCGCGGTGGCACCGCAAGGGGGTAGGGGTGCCGGTCGCCATCAACGTCTTCGCACCGGCGATCAGCGATCCCGAACTGCCGACACAGATCATGGAGGCGCTGGACCGGCGTGCCCTGCCGCCGGAGATGCTGACCGTAGAGATCACCGAGGATCTGCTGCTGGACAACATGGGCAAGACGCGGATGGTGTTCAACAAGCTGCGGGACAAGGGAATTCGCGTCGCGATCGACGACTTCGGCAGCGGCTATTCGGCCCTGTGGTATCTGCGGGAGTTCCCGATCGACGAGGTGAAGCTCGACCGGGAGTTCATCGCGCCGATCCTCTCTCACCCGGCGTCCGCGGCGATCGTGCGCGCCGTCATCGACCTGGCGCACGCTCTCGGGGTGACACCTGTGGCCGAAGGTGTCGAGAACACCGAAACGGCGAGTCAACTACTGGAGTACGGCTGCGACGTCGCGCAGGGTTTCCTCTATAGTCCGCCGCTACCCGCGCCGGCCATCGAGAAGCTTCTGGAGACGCACAAGCGGAGCATGTTCGCGCCGCGCAGCGGCTATGCCTCGGACGGCACCAGCCGCAGCGATATCGAGTTGATGCAGTAGCGCTGGTCGGTCGGGGTGGGGTAGCCCTCGCCCTCGAACACGTGGCCCAGGTGGCTGTGGCAGTTCGCGCACACGACCTCGACGCGGCGCATACCCATCGAATCGTCGGTCCGCAGGATCACCGCGTCTGAGTCGGCTGGGTCGAAGAAAGACGGCCAGCCGCAATGGGATTCGAACTTCTCGGTGCTGCGGAACAGTTCGGCCCCGCAGGCGCGGCACTGGTAGACGCCTTCGGTCTTGGTGTCGGTGTACTCGCCGGTGAAGGGCCGCTCGGTACCGGCTTGGCGCAGCACCGCGAACTCCTGCGGGCTGAGCCGTTCACGCCACTGATCGTCGCTGAGCACCAGCTTGGGAGCTGTCATGGTGTCAGGCTACTCGGCCTGCCTCGCGGTGGGCGTGAGCTCCTTCATCCACGGCGGATCGATGCCCTCGTCGAGGCGGCCGTCCTGCTTCGCGTCGAGGTAACGGAACAGGAGTACGGAGAAGATCACGATGATCAGCAGCGACCAGCCGTAGGTGATCCTCAGGTACTCCAGGGCCCGGCCGGTCGAAGGGATCTGCCACAGCAGCCATTTGTCCATCGTCAGGAACCCGTAGGCGGCCAGCCAAGCCACCCAGCTGCGGATCACCGAGTTGGGCAGCACGACCGTCATCAGGAACGGGAACAGCACGATCGAGTAGTAACCCTGTCCCAGCGACAGCGCCAGCCAGGATGTCGTGAGCACGACTCCGGAGGACGTCAGCATCCAGAAGAACGGGTCGCGGGTGCGGTAGTACCGGTACAGCAGCCACAGCGCGATCACCCCGAGGACCACGAAGGCGAAGCGCAGGAACAGGATCAGCCACATCGGCAGCCCGTAGTACAGGCCGTTGCCGAGCACCGAGCTGTTGAAGTAGTCGCGGGTGGAGAAGATGTAGGGCACCGTGCGGGTGACGAAGTTCATCGGGTCGCTGATCAGCGGCCAGGCGGCGGCGTTGAATGCGACCGGCACCAGGAACGCCGTCACCAGGCAGCGCCACTGCCGGTTCAGCAGCGGCAGCAGCAGCAGCGGGGCCAGCAGCGGTTTGACCACGAGTGTCAGCCCGATGCTGACGCCCGCCCACCATTCGTGGTTGCGGTTTCCGTCCAGCAGCCAGCGCAGGAACAACACTTCGAGCAGCAGGATGACGCCGTTGATGTTGCCGAAAACCAGTGTGTTGGTGACGCTCTCGGTGCTGAACATCGCCAGCAGCAGGGCGGGTGCGGCGACGGAGGAGAGCGTGTAGTTGAACAGCCGCAGCAGAAAATAGCCGGCGAGGATGATGGCCAGCGAGTTGAAGAAGATGAACCAGTTCCGCGACGCGACCTCGGGGAGGTAGCCGAACGGAGCGATGATCAGCGTGCCGCCCGGCGGATACAGGTAGTGCGGGTCGACGTAGTTGAAGTGCTCGTTGTAGATGTCCCAGCCGAACTTGAAGTTGATGACGGCGCGGTAGACGGGCGCGAAGTCGTCGGTGATGTAGCGGTTGAAGACGAGCACATAGCTGCGGTGAATGACCGCCATGATGGCCAGCGGCCACAGCACCGAGCGCAGCACTTGAGCTGCGGTGGGAGGTGACGTGCGAGGCCGGAAGGCGGTCAGTACAAGATCGCGCACGCCCCGCACCGTACCTCAGGGGTCCAGAAATACTGTCAGGCCGGGCAGTACGTGTCGGTGGACGGCAGCTCGCCGGAGGCCAGGTAATCGATGACCGGGGGCAGCGCGCAGGACGAGTAGATGACCGCGCCGTGCCCGATGCCCTGCCACATCACTCGCCGGTTCGACGAGCCCGCGTTGATGGCGGTGGCGGCGACGGCGGCCACGCCTTCGTTGCCGACGATCGGGTCGTTGGCGACACCGAGCAGCAGCGTCGGGATCTTCAGTTCGGCGGGCTCTTTCGGGGCGGTGCCGCTGGGCCAGTTGAGGCACTTGACCATGTCGAGGGCGCCGACGGTGCCGAACTGCGGGTACATCTTGCCCCAGGCGACGACGAGTTCGCGGACCCTGTCGGGGGTGGGCCGGTTCAGGGCGTCGCTGCAGGTGTTGACGAATTGGCCGTCGGTTTGGCGCAGCGTCTCGGCCTGGTTGATGAGGTTGTTGAGCCGGTTGGTGCTGCCGGTGCGGGCGTCGGCGATGGCCAGGGCCAGCTCGTTGCCGGAGTCGACGCGTCCGCCGCGGGGGAATCCCAGCGCGGTGGAGATGGCGTCGGCGATGGCCGAGACGGATGCGCCGCCCGGTCCGCGGCCGTCGCGGGCGGCGGCGAACAGGGCGTCGACGGCGCCCTTCGGGTCGGTGCCGAGGGGGCAGTTGGTGGCCAGGCACTGGGTGGCCCACGCGTCGAGGGCGGCCTGCTCGCCTTTGACGCGCTGCTCGGTGGCGGCTTCGGCGGAGACTGCCAGCGGCAGCGGCGAATCGAGCACCAGGCGCGCCACCTTGTTGGGGTGCGATCCGGCGTAGGCGAGCGCGATCTGGGCGCCGTTTCCGACGCCGAGGATGGCCAGCGCGGGGACGTCCCAGGTGGTGCGCAGCCGTTCGATGTCTTCGGCGGCGTGGGCGTTGTCGTAGGCCGAGTCGCCGGGGGCGATGGTGTCGGTGCAGCT
Source organism: Mycobacterium sp. 236(2023) (assembly GCF_029623955.1). GTDB lineage: Bacteria > Actinomycetota > Actinomycetes > Mycobacteriales > Mycobacteriaceae > Mycobacterium. The sequence continues at coordinate 1,754,517 of NZ_JARSBP010000002.1, forward strand.
GGTGGTGGCTGTCATGGTGACCGCGCCGAGGTTGGCGACGGGGTCGTCGCCGGACTGGAACTGTGCTTGTTCGAACATTTCCTGCCGGTCGAACAGGTCGCGGCAGTCCAGCGCGCCTGACATGCCGATGCCGCGGCGGTCCACCGACACGATCGGGTTGGTCTTGAGCACGTCGGCGCCGGCGCGGGACAGCCACACGGGCAGCTGCACCGATGACGGCAGGTCCGATCCGGTGGTCATGACGAGCGGACCGGCGTCGGCGGGGGTCTGGACGGACGTCGCGCGGACCACGCCGATGCTGACGGTGCCGGTGGCGCCGTTGATGGGGTCGAGGTCGGCGTCGTAGCTGGCGCAGTCGAGCTTGACGCCGGGCAGCGCCTGGACCGAGGCCGAGGCGAACACCCGTGATGTGCAGTCGCGCCACGAGAGGTCGTTCTTCGGGGCTTCGATGGCGGGCGGGCCGGGGGGCTGGTCGGAGGACTGCGGGGCGCCCTGGGGGCCGGCCCCGGAGTCGGTGGCGTAGCGCGGGTTGGCGGCCAATCCGGGTGAGCAAGCCGCCAGTACCAGCGACAGCACGACAGCCAGGACCACTCGACGCATGGGCACCACAGTACTGATGGGCTTCACGGGGTCGTGGCGCCGCGCGCCGCACGGTCGCGGATGTAGCGCAGGTAGAGATAGCCCTGGTCGTCGGTGAGGGCGTGGCGCAGTTGCAGGCCGTGGTGGACTTCGCCGGACCCGGTGACGATGCGGCCGGGTTCTCCGCCGAGCAGGACGGGCGCCACGGTCATGCAGAGCTCGTCGAGCACATCGGCCGCGGTGAACATGCCGAGGATTCCGGGTCCGCCTTCGGTGAGGACGCGCAGAAGGCCGCGTTCGGCGAGGAGGTCGAGCGCCACGTGGAGGTCCACGGAGTCGGATTGCGATCCGGATGCGGCGAGCACCTCGGCCAGCGAGCCCAGGCGGTGCCGGGTGTCGTCGGCCGCGTCGGCGGACGTCAGGATCAGCGGGGCAACCTCGGTGCGGTGGAAGAGTTTGGCGTCGTTGTCGATGTGGCCGGAGCGGGTGAGGACGGCGATCGGCGGGACCTCGGCCTGGCCGCGGCGCTGTCGGGCCATGCGCTCGGCGGCGCCGAATTGGACGCCGGAGTAATTCTCGACCCGCGCGGTGGAGGCCCCGACGACGACCACGTCGGCGAGCTCGCGCAGGGCGTCGAAGACCGCGCGGTCGCCCTCTGCCCCGAGTTCGCCGGATTTTCCGCTGCTCGTCGCGCCGCCGTCGACGGAGGCGATCATGTTGCCGCGGACCCAGCAAGTCTGCAGGCCTTCGGGGTAGTCGTAGTGCTCTGCGAGGGCCTGCGCCCCGACCTGGCCGGTTCGACCCAAGAGTGTGAACTGCGTCCCGTCACCGTCTCCGGACATACGGGAAATCACAACACGCCGCTATGGTGCCTGCATGCACGGGTCCAGCGATGTCGAGCACCTCGTCGATCGGCATCCCACGGTCACGCCGGAACGACTGATCGCTCAGCTGATCCCGCCGCCCACGTTTGCCGATGTCAGCTTCCACTCCTACCGGCCGGATCCGGGGGAGCCGTCGCAGGCGGCGGCCGTGGAGACGTGCCGCACGTTCACCGAGCAGGCGGTGGCGCGCCGGGCGGGTAAGAAGAAGATGTTCGGCAAGCGCGAGGTGCTGCCCGGCGTGGGCGTGTATCTCGACGGCGGCTTCGGTGTCGGCAAGACTCACCTGTTGGCGTCGTCGTATTACGCGGTACCCGGACCGAAAGCGTTCGCGACGTTCGGCGAGCTGACTCAGCTGGCCGGGGTGTTCGGGTTCCTGGAGTGCATCGAGCTGCTGTCGGAGTACGTGCTGGTGTGCATCGACGAGTTCGAGCTCGACGATCCCGGCAACACCACGCTGATCTCGCGGCTGCTGTCGGCGCTCGTGGAGCGCGGGGTGTCGGTGGCGGCGACGTCGAATACGCTGCCCGAGCAGCTGGGTGAGGGGCGTTTCGCGGCCCAGGACTTTCTGCGCGAGATCAACACGCTGGCAGCGATGTTCACGACAGTGCGCATCGAGGGTCCTGACTATCGGCAGCGCGATCTGCCGCCCGCGCCGACACCGCCGAGCGACGCCGAGGTGACCGGCTGGGCGGGGGAGGTCAGCGGCGCGACGCTCGACGACTTCGACGCGTTGTGCGCGCATCTGGGGAAGATGCATCCGTCGCGCTATCTGACGTTGATCGAGGGGGTGACGCACGTGTTCATCACCGGCGTACACCCGCTCGACGACCAGAACGTCGCACTGCGGCTGGTGTCGCTGACCGACCGGCTGTACGACGCGGGCATCCCGGTGGTGGCGTCGGGAGCCAAGCTCGACACCGTGTTCAGCGAGGAGATGCTGGCCGGCGGGTTCCGCAAGAAGTATCTGCGGGCGACGTCGCGTCTGTTGGCGCTGACGGCGGCGGGTCAGGCCGGGCGCACCATCACGTAGTCCTGCTCCCAGTGTCCGCCGAGGCGGAACGTCTTGGTGCCGGCGACGGTGAAGCCGTGTTTGGCGTAGAAGCGCTGTGCGCGCACGTTGCGCTGGTTGACTCCGAGCCACACGGACGCCGCGCCGAGTGTTCTCGCGTGGTCGAGTGCCGCGGCCATCAGCGCCGCGGATACGGCGGAGCCGTGTGAATCGGGCAGTACGTACATTTTCGACAGCTCGACGGTGGGCCGCACGGTGACGGCTCCTTCGACGTCGGGATCGTCGGGGACTCCGCGAATCATGATGGCGTAGCCGAGGATTCGGGTGTCGTCGACGGCGGTGAGGACGGCGCGGTCGGGGTCAGCGAGGTAGTCGTCGAACCGCGCGGGGGAGAGGTTTTCGTCGATGAATGCTGCGATGTCGGCGGGACCGACCGACGGTGGGCAGGCCAGCGGGAAGGTGAGCGCTGCGACTTCGGCGAGTTCGGCGATCTGTGGCGGGCTGGCCGGGACGACTCTCAGGCCACGTTCCATTGGGCCAGGCGGAGTCCGGTGATCTTGTCGAGGAGCACGACGTTGGAGACGAGGTCGCGGTAGCAGTCCCACCAGACGCCACCGGTGAACGTCTGGCCGGGCACCGCGGTCTGCATCATGCGCTGCAGCGCATCGGGGGAGTCGCTGTTGCGGGGTTCGTAGGCGTCGGCGGTCGGTGTGACACCGCGGAATTGGAAGGTGATGGCCATCGCGTAGGGGGTGGGCGTCTTGACCGGTGTGATGGTCACGTCGGCGCGAAACACCTGGTAGCGCGGCGCTCGCGGCGGATACCCGAACCCCGGTGGTGGGGGCGACGGCACGATGTTGTTGACCGACACGTCGGCGACGAGGCCTTTGAACTCGACCCGCAGGGTGTCGCCGAGCCTGCCGATGGGAATGTCGGCCGCCGTGGCCGGGGCCGCGGTGACTCCGGCGAGGGTTGCCAGTGTTGCGGTCAGAAGTGCGAGCCAGCGACGCATGCTTGGCATGATCGCACACCTCCGGGGGTGGCTGGATGGTCTTGGCTGTCAGGGCTGCCAGGGCCCGACGCCGCCGACCTTGTCGATGCGGATCCGGGTGAGGTATCCGGCGGGTGCGTTCGGCGGCGGGAACCCGGCATCGGGCGCGGCTAGCGTCTGCGCGAGCTCGGCGAGCACCTCGGGTGCGCCGCCTTCGACGATGCGTGCCGTGCCCTGGATCGCGAGGTACGAGCGCATCACCGCGCCAGGGCCTTCCGGCGAGACGATGGTGAGCGCGACCCGCGGGTCGCGGCGCACGTTACGCACCTTCTGATGTTCGGAGAGGTGCGCGGCGACGAGCTCGTCGCCGTCGGGCGTCGACTGCAACGCCACCCACACGACGGACACTTGCGGGCTGCCGTCGGCGTTCAGTGTGACGAGCGTGGCGTCGGCGCCCCTGCCGATGAGTTCCCGGGCGGCCTCGTTGAGCTTCATGGCAGGTTCTACGGCTGCGCACGCGGTTTCATTCCCTCACGCGGCCTCCAACGCGAGCAGGGTGGTCTTGGCGGTCGGCCCGCCCACGTATTGGCCGGTGGTCCCGTCCGAGCGGACGACACGGTGGCAGGGGATGACGACAGGCAACGGATTGTGCGCGCAGGCGGTGCCGACGGCCCGCACAGCGCGGGGGCTGCCGACGGCGGCCGCGACCTGTGCGTAGCTTTCCCGCTGTCCGTAGCCGATGTCTCGCAGGTGCTCGACGACGCTGCGCCGGAAGCCCTCGGCGAGGCTCAGGTCGACGGTGACATCAAACCTTGTGCGGCGCTTGGTGAAATATTCGTCGATCTGGCGGGCAACGTCGTCGAGCCGCGACGGTGCGTGCAGGATGCGGGGGCTGAGGGCGGCCGCGAGCCGGTCCAGCACGGTGTCGTGGCCCTCGATGTCGAAGGCCACCCGGACGAGGCCCGCGGGGGTGGCTACCAGCAGCAGCGCTCCGACGGGGCTGTCGATCGTGCGGTAGGCGACGTCGAGAAGTCCTGCCGGCTCGGCGGCCGCGGCGAGCCGGTCGTGCAAGCGTTGCAGGGTGTCGCTCTCGTCGGGTACTGGCGCGTGAAAAGCGATGTCGATCATGATGTTTCGTCCTTGCTGTAGTGCGTGCGAAGGTTCTTGATGCCGTCGGCAGCGGCGCGGCGCGCAGCATCGGGTGAGTTACCGAGAATCGCGGCTATCTCGGTGAAGGGCAGCCCGGCGATGTGGTGGTAGGCCACGGCGTGCCGCTGCTTGACGGGAAGGCGTTGCAACGCCGCCCACAGATCCGGATCCCGCGCTTGCGGGTCGGCGCGGCGGTCGGCCTGATCGGGGAGCGCAGCGGTGGGGATCGCGCGCCGCGAGGTAGCTCGTCCGACGTCGAGGGCGCGCCGATGGGCGATCGTCACAAGCCACGCTTCGACGTTGGCGTCCGCCGGCAACTCGGGGTAGGCCTTCAGCGCCGACAGGAACGTCTCGGACCACGCGTCCTCGGCGTCGTCGGGTCCGACGACCGCGCGGCAGACCCGCAGCACCGTCGCGCCGTAGTGGGCCACTACCTCTTCGAACGGTCGCACCTTCACATCATGAAGACGTCCGCGGACATCCGGATGTGAGATCAATTCTTCGTGAACGCCTCCAGCGCTGCCACCAGCTCCCGCTCGAAGCGCTCCCAGTCGATGCCGAGGCCGTGCAGCACGCCGTCGTCGTCCTCTTCTTCGTACAGCGCGAGCAGGATGTGCTCGGTGCCAACGTAGTTGTGGCCCAACCGAAGTGCCTGCCGAAACGTCAGTTCCAGAGCTTTCTTGGCGCGACTGTCGAACGGGATCAGTGCTGGCACACCCTCGACGCGCGGCGGCAGCGTGACGTGGTCGCCGACCACCGAGATATCGATTCCCTGGTCCGCAACCAGTTTCGCGGCCAGCCCGGTGGGGTCGTGGAACAGTCCGAGAATCAGGTGCGCGGGCAGGATCTCGGCATTGCCCGCGGCGTGCGCCTTGTTCTGCGCCTGAACGATGACGTTGCGGGCACGCTCTGTGTAGCGGCTGAATCCGGCGTTGGGGTCCAGCGCGGCGGTATCGGCCGGCGCCCTCGGAACGAACCGTTTCTGAGCGGCCTGCTTCGTGACACCCATGCATTTGCCGATTTCGGTCCAGGACGCGCCGGAGCGGCGCGCCTGGTCGACGAAGTGGCCGATGAGGTGATCGGCCACCTCGTCGAGCGACTCGGCCGCCAGGACGGCGTCGGTCAGTTGGTCGAGCGGCTGGTCGTGGACGCGTTTGATGACCTCGATGAGGTCGTCGAGGCGGACGGGGTAGCTGATCTTCGAGGCGTCGCTCATGCGTCAACCATAAGTTGACGCATGAGCGACGTCAACCGCCAGTTGACGATCAGCCGCGGGGGTATCCCCGCCGCACGGTGCGGTCCAGGATCCCCAGCGTCCCGCGCAGGGCCAACTCGGAGACAACAGGAAAGATGTTGGCGTCGCGCCAGTGCTGGTCGATGTCGGACCAGTCGTAGAACGACGTCACGACGGTGCCCTCGTCGCCGGGTTCGAGCCGGTAGCCGTATACGTGCCCGATCTGCGGGCGGATCTGACCCAGAATCGTCCACGCGATGAGCTTGTCCTGCTCGAACTCGGTGATCTGCACGGTCACGTCGTAGCGCCCCAACTCGGGAAAGTCGTTGAGGGCCTCGCGGTCCATGTGGATGACGAACGTATCGCCGACCGCTGCGGCGGGGTCGCCGTCGGCGTCCTGCAACATTCCGGTGGCGTCGATGGCGACGTGGCCTTGCGGGTCGCACAGGACGGCGAAGATGTCGGCGGCTCGGGCGGCGATCGTGCGGGGCACTTCGATGCGGTCGGTCATGGGTCGATCGTGTCATGCAGTGGCATGAATCACTCAGGTGTTTCGTTTGCGGGTAAGTCTGGGCATCCAGAGTTCGATGAGGCCGAACGAAAAATCCACGATGCAGCCCCGTATGCTGCGGCGAGCGTTGGACTTCATCCACGAGAACGCCCAGTACGACATCACTATTCGGGACATCTCGGCGGCTGCCGACGTGACACCGCGGGCGATTCAGTATGCGTTCCGCGAACATCTGGAGACGACGCCGCTCGAATATCTGCGACGTATCCGGCTGGAGCGCGCACATCGCGAGCTGCAGTCGGCGGACCCAGCATTCGATACCGTCACGTCGATCGCGGGACGATGCGGGTTCAGCCATCCCGGCCGTTTCAGCAGCGCCTATAAAGAGGTGTTCGGGACAGAGCCCAGCCGGACACTACGGAGTTCGTAGCGCGTCACATCGGTGTGAATCCGACCCCGTTGAACTTCCCGGCCTGCCAGCCCTGTTCACCCATGCACACCAGCGGGCGGCCATCGGGCGCCTGCGCGGCCGACTGCGGTTTCGGGCAGGTGCTGCCGATATCGCGGACACCCACCAACTCGTAGCTGGTCTGCCAGAACCCGGTGTAGATGGGCGGCCACTGGTTCGGGATCCAGCGACACTGCAGCGCCTCGCCACCGGGGCCGCGGCCGAATGTGAAGAGATCCATGTTGGTGCACGGCCCAGTCAGGTGCGCGTCGTAGTTCATACCCGGTACGTCGGTGTCGTAGTGGCCCGGGTCGTCCCAATAGATCGGGGGTTGGGCGTGCGCGACGGGAGCTGCGAACAGCGCCGCACCTACTGCGGCCGCCACGAGCATTCTGCGGATCATGTTCCACCCCTACGTCGTCGGAAACCGTACCGGCGTCCTGCGAACAGTAACCGGTGGGGCGGGGGTGACGGGAGCTTTCGGACCCGAGAACGATCTCGGCCCGCCACCCGGGGGGTTGGTGGCGGGCCGAGCGATCGGGATTGACTTGGGTCGCTCTTTCAAGCGGACACCCTTGAAATTAGGACCCGAACCTGAGAAAGACCTAATAGATACTTAGGGCTCTGCTTCGAAGATTGCGGCCGAGGGTCAAGCGCTGAACTTGCTCAACTCGGCGGTGGCACTGCGTTCGACGAACAACGGGACGAAGTCCCGGATGGGCCGCCCCTCGAAGCGCGCGTACTGCTCGTGGACCACCTTGGTGACCTGAGCCGGTTCAACTGTGGTGTGTGCATCGGCCAGGCGCTGCGCCAGTTGGTCGATGATCTGCTGTTCACTCAACGCGATCACGGTTTCAGCGTGCCTGTAATCAGGGGTGCAGTCAATCCGTGTTCTAGCGCGGCGGGTCGGATTCCAGGGGCAACGCGGTGAACGTGTGGCGAACCTCAAATGACCATTGTGACCGCTCGCCGATTTGCGGCTATTTCAGTTTGAGGACAGACGCCGGAACCCAATGTGTCACAGGGTCCTTTTCCGTTCCGTGTTTGATCCGATAGGTCACCAGTCCCCACCACCGGCCTTGCTCGCTCAAGGCCCAGCACGTCAACTGACCCTCGACGGTCGTGTCCATCTGCAAGCCCTTTGGGTGGTATTTGCCATCGCAATGGGCTTCCCGCGGAAACAGGGCGACGAGGTCGATCAGCACGGCGCGATGTGGATGGACGCGGCGAAAAACGGCGCGCAGCGGCTGGCCTCCGTGACCGATCTCCTGCATCGCCATCGTTCGATCATATGTTCGAAATCAAGAGATGCGACGCGTTGAAGTGAGGTAAGGACCGTTGACCTCACTTAGCGCAAAGCACTGTCCTGGTGCGTGTCGTGCGGAAACGACGAAGGCCCGGTCGAAACCGGGCCTCGCGTGCGTGAATCATGGTGCGCGATACTGGGATTGAATAGGTAGTCAGCAACCTCTCGCAAGCGCGGTCGATGAGCTTAAATACGGTGATAAGCTGCTGTTATGCCGCCGAAAATCATCGAACACATGTGGACACAGATAACCACGTTCAGACACCCTTATTGCATGTTTATTGCATGCGACGGCGCGAATCTGGGCGGGTTTCAGTGACGCGGCAGCGGCGCAGCTTCGGGCGCATCCGTAAATGCCAGCCTTCCGGCAGGTATCAAGCTTCATACGTCGGCCCGGACGACAGATTGCATAAGGCCCCGGAAACGTTCGCCGCGAAGGTTGACGCTGAGGGATGGCTGACTGACCGTCGCCGGGAGATTGATCGCGAGCTGTGGAGCCCGCCAGCCACCCAGGAACAGAAGAGGACGAAGAAAGCCGCAGAGGTTCGTTTTGAGGATTACGCGAAGAGTTGGGTCACGAAACGCACTGTGAAGGGACGGCCTTTGCGACCGCGAACGGTGGAGCATTACGGCACGCTCTTGCGCGATCACATCAATCCAACGTTCGGTAAGAAGGCTATGCGGGATATCAGCATGGAGTCTGTTGACCGCTGGCACGACAAAGTCGCGAAGACTGCTCCGACCACCAGAGCGCATGCGTACGGACTGCTGCGCACGATCCTGGAGACTGCGAGAACGCGGGACGGACTGATTGATAGCAACCCGTGCCTCATCCGTGGGGCGGGCACTACGGAACGAAAGATCAAACCAAAACCGGCGACGCTGGATGAACTGGCAAGCATTGTGGAAGCGATGCCGGAACGCTTTCAGCCGATGGTTCTTTTGGCTGCGTGGTGCGCACTGCGGGAGGGGGAGTTATTCGAGCTGCGCCGCCGTGACGTGAACCTTCAAGATGGCGTTGTGTCGATCACGCGCGCTGTAGTGCGGGTCAAAGGCGGTTTTCAGGTTGGTCCACCCAAGTCTGACGCCGGAATCCGTGATGTCGCGATGCCCGCAGCGATCCTGCCAAAGCTGAAGGCGCACATGGAATCTGAATACATGGCGGCTGGTGATGATGCGTTGTTGTTCCCGGCTACGGCGGGCGGTCATCTTCAGCCGTCAACGTTGTATAGGCACTACTACAAGGCTCGTTCGGCGGCGAAACGAACTGATCTTCGGTTCCACGATTTGCGGCATACGGGGGCGACGATGGCGGCGCAGATGGGTGCGACGTTGGCTGAGCTTATGGTCCGTGTCGGTCATTCAACGCCTCACGCAGCGATGAGGTACCAGCACGCAGCGCAGGGGAGAGACGCCCTCATAGCGGCGAAAATGTCAGAACTGATTCAGGGGACGGCCGAAGGCCGCAAGCGAGTCACGCTCCACCCTAATCAGGCGCGGTCCTATCCGCTTGGCTGAGATCGTCCCGGCTGCGATGTATCGGCGAATGGTTTTGGGGTCCACGTCTAGCCATGTGGCGGCTTGTTGGATTGAGACGTGGGGTGGTAGTTCGTGGGTTGTCGTGTCCATGTGCCCGCAGACTAGCGAGCGTTACCGGTCAACCGTAGAGATACAAGTCTTGCGCTGATCAGTGACGTGCTTGGGTGTGTCGGCGGGTTGCGATTGTGTCTGTGGCCCTGCCTAGCCTCTGAGGGGTCAACCAATTCCGATCTAGGATCACAATTTTTTAACAATATTCTAAGGTTATGTTCGACAATTGTTCTTCGATTTTCGGAAATTCCTGAAACAATATACTTAGGAAATAAAGGGTAATTGCCATCGTCGGGATGACAGACGGAAATCCTTTCCCAGCGGGCGGGCTCGGCGCTATAACCGGGCGTGGTGGATAACCGGGTGGCTGATCCGCGCATTGGCGCGTTAATAAACGTACTCACCCTAAGCAGTCCAAAAAACTGTGAGCGACCTCTAGGCCAGATTTCGACCTAAAGACGTTCTAGTTCCAAAAAGTAGGACATGCAAGTAATTGCTTCAAACTGGAACGGGTGGACATCCGAACCACCTGCAACGCAGGTGAGAGCGTCAGCGAGTCGTTCAAAGCCGAAGGCGTTATCGGTGCGAAAGGAAGCGTCCCCGGCAGAAGCAACGGGGAGTTCTTTTCAAAAGAAAAAGAAACAGATTTCGGGAGCTCGTCAGGCGAACAAAACCCGCGAAACTTAACCGCTCACGCGGAAAAAACGGCAAGGATGAGAGGAGATATTCAGATGACGCTTTCAAGCACACTGAACACATTTTCTAATCCCAAGCCTAAAGACAACGGGCTGACGCCCGAACCCGGCATCTACCACCTAGGTGCCGACGAATACGAAATACGTATTTCCCAACGTCACCATTGGTACGCGATGAAACACGAGCCTGACGGCTCAAAAACCTACATCGCACAAAACCTCAACCTTGCCGACTGTGAGCGTCAGCGAGCGTGCTGGGGATGCCAAACCCTAGGGCTGATGGGTTGCGCCGCCCACTCCCCACACATGGACAACCTGCGAACCCGAACACTGACAGACCTTCTCTCATCCTGAGCCCTCCGAAGGAGCACCACATGACCGTCTACACCTGCGGTGCCTGCGGGCAACCAATCTCACCCGGACAGGGCTACATCCACACCTCCGCGCATGGGGACTGGCAGATTCACCACCGTTCCTGCGCTGGGGATTTGAGCCACCACGTCTGCTACGGGGTCACCGCCGATGGACTGGACATTTACCGCCTGCACCGAGCGAGCCGAGAGAGGACACCAGCATGACCCGTACACCCTGGCGCGTGGAAACCCGACGTCCCCGCGTTGAACAGTCGGTGGAGAAGTATCAACCACACTCGGTGAATGTTGTCGGCAGCGGCCCGCTGTATGACCTTGTATTCGACTGCGGCACAAACGAACCCGTCAGGGTCGTGAACATAACTACCGATATGGCGTTGATCCTGCGTCACCGACTGAACAAGAAACTTGAGGAAACGATATGACCAAAGGAATCCCAGGGTTTGTCTACGCGCCGGGATGGCTAGCTGTAGGCGTCGGTGGTCACCTGATTCGCTCCACCGATGGGGACTACAGGGTGCTTAGATTCCTGAACCCTTCAGGCGAGATTCTGAACGTCGCCGTCGCTGATGACACCGTGCTTGAAGGTGTACGCACTACAGCTCAGGATCTACAGCTCGCCACTATTGAGGCGGATCAGGTCTTCCACGATCTAGGGTCGTATGAGACAGCCAACCGAAGGTAGGGACTAAAGCAGATGGGCCAACAGATCAACGGGTTTATGCGCACCCGCAATGAGTTCGGTAGTCACTACAAGACCGAGTTCGATTGGGATGCTCCTACGTCAGCAGCCGATGACGATGCATTCGTGAGCGCCGCAGTCAAGCAGTTCGAGAAAGAACTACGAAACGCTATTGCCACGTATCCGCGCGAAGAGTGAAGACAAGACGAAGGGGGTGAATCCGACATGACGTTCGGACTGAATAAGCCCTGCCTTGTGTGCGGCGAACTGACACCTGACAGCCGATGCCCCGAACACAGAATCAAACGCACCTATCCGCCGACACCCTCACGGCGAAAACGCCACCGGCCCGGAGCACTAGACGCACTATCGAAGCGACTGCGGGCACTGTCACCGTTCTGCGAGTATCCGGGCTGCGGCGCAACGGAACCCCTTGAGCTAGACCACATCATCCCCATCAGCGAGAACCCCAAGCTAGCCCTAGAACCCTTGAACTGCCGGATCTACTGCCGACACCACAACAGGGCACGCGGAAACACCGTCACCGACGCCGAACGCGACCAGGTCTACGCAGCCATAGCAGCGCGGAACCGACGACAGCTAACCGCCTGAACCTGCACCTTCACCCATCCGTGCAGCAGCATGGCATCACCGCAGGTCCACAGCCGGCGATCCGTGACCCCGAACATCAGCAACAGATCGCGACTGCTCCGCCCGAAACACCCTCTGATCAGTGCAAACCCAGACCCCCAGGGGGTAGGGGTGAACGTTCATCGCAGCGGACAACCCTTGCGACAGCGCAGAGACGATTACTTTTTTCGATGGCTGGTTAGGCGCGTAGGAGGCGGGCGAGCATTCCACGGTGTGGAGGGACAAACCGATAGACCGTGTAG
>NZ_JARSBP010000003.1 GCF_029623955.1 Mycobacterium sp. 236(2023)
CCGATCAACGCGCTGCAGGCGCTGATGGACGGGTATGACGTCGTGACCGTCGAGCAGGCGATCGGCGACGCCGACATCGTCATCACGTCGACCGGCAACAAGGACATCATCACCCTCGGAACTCCCGCGGCGGCCGGCTGTCGATCAGGAAGCGGTGAACTCGTACGACGCCTCGCGGTGGAACGACGCGTCGATGCCCTTCTCCTCTTCGTCGGGCGAAATGCGGATTCCTACAGTCTTTTTCAGGACAAAGGCGATGGCAAACGCGACCACGAACGAGTACGCCATGACGGCGAACGCGGCCACCGCCTGCTTCCACAGCTGCTCGATGCCGCCGCCGTAGAACAGGCCGTTGGTGGCGTTCGGCATGGTCTCGCTGGCGAACAGGCCGATCAGCAGGGTGCCGATGACACCGCCGACGAGGTGGACGCCGACGACGTCGAGGGAGTCGTCGTAGCCGAACTTCTCCTTCAAGCTCACCGCGTACACGCAGATCGCGCCGGCGATGGCCCCGACGAAGATCGCGCCGATAGGAGTGACCGCGCCGCAGGCAGGGGTGATGGCGACCAGGCCGGTGATCGCGCCCGAAGCTGCGCCGACGCCCGTCACGTGGCCGTCCTTGATCTTTTCGACGGCGAGCCAGGCCAGCGTGGCCGCGCAGGTCGCGACGAAGGTGGTGACCATGACGATGGCAGCCGAGTTACCGGCAGCCAGCGCGGAGCCGCCGTTGAACGCGTACCACCCGGCCCACAGCAGGCCGGCACCGAGCAGGGTCAGCGGAACGTTGTGCGGTTTGCGTGAACCGAACATCGCGGACTTGCCGAGCACGATCGCCACCGCGAGTGCGGCCGCGCCCGCGTTGATGTGCACCGCGGTGCCGCCGGCGAAGTCGATCGCCTTGAGTTGGTTAGCGATCCAACCGCCGACCGAATTCTCGGTGACCACCCCGTCGAAGGCGAAAACCCAATGGGCGACTGGGAAGTAGACCAGCACCGCCCACAGCGTGGCAAACCCCATCCACGCGCCGAACTTCATGCGGTCGGCCACCGCGCCCGAGATCAGCGCAACGGTGATCGCGGCGAACAGTGCCTGGAAGATGGAGAACAAACTGATCGGCAGGCCCGAGATCGTCGTCTGCGATTCCAGGAGATCCTTCATGCCCGCGAATTCGGTGAAACTGCCGACGAACCCGCCGTAACTCGTGCCGAACACCATCGAGAATCCGAACAGCACCCACAGGACGCCGACGACCGCGACCGCGCCGAACGTCATCATCATCATGTTGGTCGAGCTCTTCACCGAGACCATGCCGCCGTAGAACAGCGCAAGGCCGGGAATCATCAGGGTCAGCCCGATGATGCAACACAGCATGAAGGCCGTGGTGCCGGTGTCAACTGGGTCCATTCGTTCTCCTGCAGGTGGTGCGGCTCCGAGGCGGAGCCGTTCACCCGACAGTTACTGCCGCGTCTGTTACGCAGACCATCCCGCAGTGTTGCGTCTACGTAACGAGCTTCTGTAAGAACGCTGTGTGCAGGCACTACGGTGAACTGCATGTGCACACGCGTCGTTTACCTCGGCACCGGCGAACGGATCGTCACGGGGCGGTCGATGGACTGGGTGGTCGAGATCGGCACCAATCTGTGGGTGCTGCCGCGGGGCGTGGCACGTACCGGTCAGGCGGGCCCCGGGTCGATGGAGTGGACGTCGAAGTACGGCAGCGTCGTCGCGACGGGCTATGACATCTCGACCACCGACGGTCTCAACGAGGCCGGCCTGGGCGCCAATCTGTTGTGGCTCGCGGAGTCCCAGTATCCGCCCGGCAACGGAGAAGCCCCTGCGTTGTCGATCGCGCTGTGGGCGCAGTACATCCTCGACAACTTCGCGACGGTCGACGAAGCCGTCGGGGCGCTGACGGCGACTCCGGTGAACGTCGTGACGGCCGAGGTCCCGGGGCAGGAACGCATGGCGACTGTGCATCTGGCCCTGTCGGATGCCACCGGCGACAGCGCGATCATCGAGTACATCGACGGCCGGCAGGTCATCCACCACGGCCGCGACTACCAGGTGATGACGAACTCGCCGACCTTCGACAAGCAACTCGCGATCACCGAATACTGGAACCAGATCGGCGGCACCGTGATGCTGCCCGGAACCAACCGCGCCGCAGACCGATTCGTCCGCGCATCGTTCTACATCGACGCCGTCCCGAAAACCGCTGATCCACTGGAGGCCGTCGCCGTGACGCTCGGCGTCGTCCGCAACGCGTCGGTGCCCTACGGCATCACCACGCCCGGCGAACCCAACATATCGTCGACGCGCTGGCGCACCGCGATCGACCACACCGCGCGGCGGTACTTCTTCGAATCGGCCTTGTCTCCGAGCACATTCTGGGTTGACCTGGCGAACCTGGACCTCGGCGACGGTGCCCCGACGCTGAAGCTCGATCTGGGCGAGGGGCAGAAGACCGTCTACACGGGCGAGACGAGCGGCCAGTTCGAGAAGGCGGATCCGTTCACGTTTCTGGGCATCACTTAGCCGTCCGGAGTTCACGGGCCGGGCCAACCGCGCAGCCGCAATGCGCGGTCGACGCGCCGCCAGATGTTGTCGGGCTCGCGTCGCAGATGACGTGCGCTGACTCGGACGATTGTCCACCCTCGCTCTGCAAGGAACTCCAGACGGGTGATGTCGTCGGCGTGATTGGCCGAGTCGGTCCAGTGCTGCTCGCCGTCGTATTCGACTCCGACTCGGTATGCGGGCCAACCCATGTCGATACGCCGGATGACCCTTCCCGCCGCGTTTCTGACCGGGATCTGAGTCTGCGGCTTGGGCGCCCCGCTTCGAACGAGCAGCAGGCGCACGCGTGTCTCCTGCGGTGACTCCGCCCCGCCGTCGACCAACTCCAGGACTTCCCGTAGACGACGGATTCCCCGTGCACCGGGGTGGCGCGCGAGGACCTTGCTGACTTCCGCGATCGGGCAGCGGGTGGCATTGAGGAGCGCATCGATACGAATGATCGCTTCGTCCCCGGGGATTCGCCGGCCCATATCGAGGGCGGTGCGCGCCGCGGTCGTGCAGTCGATGCTCTGCACCAGGCAGACCTCGTCGTCGAGAAGCTTCTCCCGGTGGACCACGATTCCCTGGGCAGCGCCGCAGCGGACACGGGTGAGTTCAGCGGGGGCGTCAGGCGGAATCCACCGCGCACCGTGCATCGCCGCAGCCGACAGTCCCGCCAGCGTGGCCGACCGTCGCGACCACAGCCACGCTGCGTAGGCCCGGTCCTGAGCAGTCAGCGTGAGCCCGACCGGTGCGTAGACGTTGTGGTGCACCTTGACGAATCGGCGCCGAAGGTCCTGGCGGGTCAGCTCTCCGGCGGTGAGTGCCTCGGAGGCAACGACGATTTCGCGCACATAACGTTAGGCGCACCGAAATGCCGAACGGTTCCGCGAGTGCACGGTTTCTGATGAAAATCAGCCAAAATGCGTCAGAAACCGTGCATTCACGGCGGCTCAAGCCCAGTTGAGCACGATCTGTTCCAGTGGCAGGCGCTCGCGCGGACGGGAGTCGCGCTCCGCGATCTCGGGCGGCACGTCGGCGTAGTCGCCGAGCCGCCCCGTGGCGATCATCACCAGCGGGTGCAGGGTCGCGGGGAGACCGAACGCCTCGGCCGCCGCCGGCACGTCGAATCCGGCCATCGGGTGGGCGATCAGGCCGCGGGATACGGCCTCGATGATCAGACTGTTCATCGCCGCGCCCGCGTCGACCGACGAGTACAGCTTCGTCTTGTCGTCCTCGCCTTCGTCAGCGCACAGCAGGATCAGTGCGCTGGCCGCCTTGGCGTAACTGTTACCGCGTCTGAGCAGGCCCGACAGGGCCTCGAAGGTGTCGTCACCGCGAAGCCCCACGATGAAGCGGACCGGCTGGCGCTGTCCCCAGGTCGGTGCCCAGCGTGCCGCCTCCAGCAAGGCGGCCAGGTCTTCGCGGGGGAGTTCGGCCGTGGGGTCGAATGCGCGGGGACTCCACCGGGCGGCGATGGGGGGATGGATGGGGACCGACGTGTCGGCCAACCGCCCGGTCGGTGCGTCAGGCATTCCACGACGCTACCGGCGGGAAAATCACATGCGCGCAGCCTTTATCCTTTATGGGATCTCCCCAACACCCGGAAAGGCTGTTCAGTGGCGCTCGTCGTACAGAAATACGGCGGATCCTCGGTGTCCGACGCCGAGCGCATCCGTCGTGTGGCCGAGCGCATCGTCGAGACGAAGAAGGCGGGCAACGACGTCGTCGTGGTCGTCTCGGCGATGGGCGATACCACCGACGAACTGCTTGACCTGGCGAAACAGGTGTCTCCGGCCCCGCCGGTCCGCGAGCTCGACATGCTTCTGACGGCGGGCGAGCGCATTTCCAATGCACTGGTCGCGATGGCGATCGAGTCGCTCGGCGCCCAGGCGCGGTCCTTCACCGGATCGCAGGCCGGCGTCGTCACCACCGGCACGCACGGCAACGCCAAGATCATCGATGTCACCCCCACCCGGCTGCGCTCGGCGCTCGACGAGGGCCAGATCGTTCTCGTCGCGGGCTTTCAGGGTGTCAGCCAGGACACCAAGGACGTCACCACACTGGGCCGGGGCGGCTCCGACACCACCGCCGTCGCGGTGGCCGCTGCGCTCAACGCCGACGTGTGCGAGATCTACACCGATGTCGACGGCATCTTCACCGCTGATCCGCGCATCGTGCCGAACGCTCAGAAGCTCGACACCGTCTCCTTCGAGGAGATGCTGGAGATGGCCGCCGCCGGCGCGAAGGTGCTCATGCTCCGCTGCGTCGAATACGCACGCCGTTTCGACCTGCCCATCCACGTCCGGTCGTCGTACTCCGACAAGCCGGGCACCATCGTCAAAGGATCGATCGAGGACATCCCTATGGAAGACGCCATCCTCACCGGAGTTGCCCACGACCGCGGCGAGGCGAAGGTGACCGTCGTCGGCCTTCCCGACGTCCCCGGGTACGCCGCGCAGGTATTCCGCGCGTGCGCCGACGCCGACGTCAACATCGACATGGTGCTGCAGAACATCTCGAAGGTCGAAGACGGCAAGACCGACATCACGTTCACATGCTCGCGCGAGAGCGGGCCCGGCGCCGTCGAGAAGCTGACCTCGCTGCAGGACGAAATCGGTTTCACCCGTGTGCTTTACGACGACCACATTGGCAAGGTGTCGCTGATCGGCGCCGGTATGCGCTCGCACCCCGGTGTGACGGCGACATTCTGTGAAGCGTTGGCGCAGGCGGGCATCAACATCGATCTGATCTCGACCTCGGAGATCCGGATCTCGGTACTGATCAAGGACACCGAGCTCGACGGCGCCGTCGCGGCACTACACGAGGCCTTCGGGCTGGGCGGCGACGAGGAAGCTGTCGTCTACGCGGGGACGGGACGCTGATGGTCAGGATCGGTGTCGTCGGCGCGACCGGGCAGGTCGGCCAGGTCATGCGAAACCTGTTGGCGGAGAGAGACTTTCCCGCCACCGAGGTCCGGTTCTTCGCCTCGGCGCGCTCGGCGGGCAAGAAGCTGGAGTTCCGCGGCCAGGAGATCGAGGTCGAGGACTCCGAGACCGCCGATCCGTCCGGTCTCGACATCGCCCTGTTCTCGGCGGGTGCGACGATGTCGCGGGTGCAGGCACCGCGGTTCGCGGCCGCAGGCGCTGTGGTCGTCGACAACTCATCGGCGTGGCGCAAGGACCCCGACGTTCCACTCGTCGTCTCCGAAGTCAACTTCGCGCGCGACGCCGGCACGAGACCGAAAGGCATCATCGCCAACCCGAACTGCACCACGATGGCTGCTATGCCGGTGCTCAAGCCGCTGCACGACGAGGCGGGCCTGACACGGCTGATCGTGTCGAGCTACCAAGCGGTTTCGGGAAGCGGGCTGGCCGGCGTCGAAGAGCTGGCGACACAGGCGCGTGCCGTCATCGACGGGGTCGAGCAGCTGGTGCACGACGGCTCCGCGCTGGCCTACCCGGCGCCGAACAAGTACGTCGCACCGATCGCGTTCAACGTCGTCCCGCTCGCCGGGGCACTGGTCGACGACGGCTCCGGTGAGACCGACGAAGACCAGAAGCTGCGCAACGAAAGCCGCAAGATCCTCGGCATCCCCGACCTGCTGGTGTCGGGCACCTGCGTGCGGGTGCCGGTGTTCACCGGACACTCACTGTCGATCAATGCCGAGTTCTCGCAGCCGTTGTCGGTGGCGCGGGCCACCGAGATCCTCGGCAGCGCACCGGGTGTGACGCTGACCGACGTGCCGACGCCGCTGGCGGCCGCGGGCGCTGACGACTCACTCGTCGGTCGAATCCGGCAGGACCCCGGCGCGCCCGAGGGTCGCGGCCTCGCACTGTTCGTCTCCGGCGACAACCTGCGTAAGGGCGCGGCGCTCAACACCATTCAGATCGCTGAACTGCTGGCCGCCGAGCTCTAGCATCCTCTTGCGCCGGAACTGCATTCCCGCAGGCCTGCTCTCGGCCTTTCTCTGCTGGAATGCAATTCCGGCGGCGCTGGCCACCCCGGTGCCGATGCCGCCGCTGATGCCGGGGCAGGTGTTCCGGTTGGCGGCCGCGGCCGGGACAGGAACGGCGACAGCCGATTACGGCATCGGTGCGACCGACCTGTGCGAGTTCATGGAGTTCCCCAGCGGGACCCTGCAGGTGTGCGGCGACAGCTTCGCCGGCCAGGCCGTGGGCTTCGGTGGTTGGTACTCACCGATCGCGTTGCACGTGGTTGGCGACTCGCTGGAAGATCCGGCAGGTGTGCGCTACGACGGGGTGACCGGCGTGGACACGCCGCTGCTGGCCGAGCCGACACCGCCCGGAGAGTCGCAGCTTCCCGCGGGGATCATCGAGATCAACCGCGAGAACTGGATGATGGTCACCAACACCAAGGATCTGAGGCCCCAGTCGTCGCGGTTGGTGAAAGCCGAAGCTGGACAGGGCAACTGGGAGACAGTGCCCGGATCGAAGCGGGACGCCGGGTACGCAGGTGGCAGGCAGACGCAGATCAGCGGCTACTACGACCCGATCCCGACCGCAGACTCCGAACGCGGCTGGGTCTACATCGTGGCCAACAACTTCGACCGCAGCGGACCCGCGGTGCTCTATCGCGCGACGCCGCAGACCTTCACCGATCGCGCGGCATGGCAGGGGTGGACGGGCACAGACTGGGGAGGTGAGCCCGCGCCTCTGTGGTCCGACAAGGTCGGCGAGATGAGTGTGCGGCAGATCGACGGCATGACGATGCTGTCGTACTTCAACGCGACCAACGGGAACATGGAGATCCGCGTCGCCAACGACCCGACACAGCTCGGCACCGCGCCGATGACGACAGTGGTCGTGGCCGCGCCGTGGCCCGAGCCGGCAGAAGTCCTGCCGCCACCGCAGGACAACCGGCTCGCCCAGCCCTACGGCGGATACATCTCGCCGGGGTCGACGCCGGATGCCGTGCGGGTCTTCGTCAGCCAGTGGAACACCATGCCGCGTGGCGGCACGCCCTACCGCGTCATCCAGTACGCAGTAAACCCGATCAAGCCGTGGTGAGCTGCGGCCGGCCTCAAAGCTGATTCACAGCTGGCACCTAATCAGCGCTGTGGAAACCGGCGAATGATCGAGCCATGAACGACGTGAGGCCCGAACAGCCCGAGCAGCCCGAACTGTCAGAACCCGCGACAGGCCCCGTCCTGACACCGCCACCGGCGGCGCACACCCCTCCGCCGCCGGTGGCCCCTCAGGTTGTCTATGTGCCGCAGCCGCCCAGCAGACTGAACAAGATCGCCGTGTGGGTCGGCATCGTCGCCGGCTCGGTGTTCACCGTCGCCGTCATCTTCGGGACGGGGTTCGTCGTCGGCAAGAACGTCGGCGACGACGGCCCCCGCTTTCACCACCGCGGATCCGAGATGATGCTGCGCCCCGGCCCGGCGATGTTTCCGATGGGTCCGCCTCCCGGCGGCCTCGAGCGCGGTCCCGGCTTCGCCGGCCCGTTCGGCCCCGGCGGGCCGATGATTGAGGTCCCGCGTCCGCCCGGCCCGCCCGCCCAGGCGCCGGCGTCGCCGGCTCCACGCCCCTGACCGTTTCATTTTCGGGGGGTTAGGGGTACACCGCCCTCGAGGACGGCAGCCCCAGCCATTCGTGCTGCCCTTCGCCGAGGAGAGAGCATGTCTGAGAAGTACGCGACTACTGACGCCGGCGCACCCATCCCCAGCGTCGAGCACTCACTGACCGTTGGATCCGACGGGCCGATCCTGCTCCAGGACCACTACCTGATCGAGCAGATGGCCAACTTCAACCGCGAGCGCATTCCCGAGCGCCAGCCGCACGCCAAGGGCGGCGGCGCGTTCGGGCAGTTCGAGGTGACGCACGACCTGAGCGCGTACACGAAGGCCGCGTTCCTGCAGCCGGGCGCCAAAACCGAAATGGTGGCCCGGTTTTCGACGGTGGCCGGTGAGCGGGGCAGCCCGGACACCTGGCGTGACCCGCGCGGGTTCTCGCTGAAGTTCTACACGCCCGAAGGCAACTTCGACATGGTCGGCAACAACACACCCGTGTTCTTCATCCGCGATCCGATGAAGTTCCAGAACTTCATCCGCAGCCAGAAGCGCATGGCCGCCAACAACCTTCGCGATCACCACATGCAGTGGGACTTCTGGACGCTGTCGCCGGAGTCCGCGCATCAGGTGACCTGGCTGATGGGTGATCGCGGCATTCCGAAGACGTGGCGACACATGAACGGCTACTCCAGCCACACCTACAGCTGGCTCAACGACAAAGACGAGCTGTTCTGGGTCAAGTACCACTTCAAGACCGACCAGGGCATCGAATTCCTCACCCAGGACGAGGGCGACAAACTGGCGGGTGAGGACGGCGACTACCACCAGCGCGACCTGTTCAACTCCATCGAGGACGGCAACTTCCCGAGCTGGACGCTGCACGTGCAAATCATGCCGTTCGAGGACGCGAAGACATACCGCTATAACCCCTTCGACCTGACGAAGGTGTGGCCGCATAGCGATTACCCGCTCCACGAGGTCGGCAAGATGACGCTGAACCGCAACGTCGTCGACTATCACGCGCAGATGGAGCAGGCAGCGTTCGAGCCGAACAACGTTGTGCCGGGAACCGGCCTGAGCCCGGACAAGATGCTGCTCGCCCGCGGCTTCTCGTATGCCGACGCGCACCGCGCGCGACTCGGCGTGAACTACAAGCAGATTCCCGTCAACGAGCCGCACACCGAGGTTCGGGCGTACTCGAAGGACGGCGCGATGCGGATCCGCAATGCGACCGACCCGGTGTACACGCCGAACTCGATGGGTGGGCCTGAGGCCGACCCCAAGCGCGCGTCCGAGGTGCACTGGGCGTCCGACGGCGACATGGTCCGCTCGGCGTATGCACTACGCCAGGACGACGACGATTTCGGTCAGGCCGGCACGCTGGTCCGAGAGGTTCTCGACGATGAAGCGAGGGATCGGTTGGTGAACAACATCGTCGGGCACGTCTTGGACGGTGTGAAGGAGCCGGTGCTCTCACGGGTGTTCGAGTATTGGCGCAACATCGACCCCGACCTGGGGAAGAAGGTCGAGGAAGGCGTGCGGGCGGGCGGCTAACGGCCCGAAGGGCTTTGACCTGGGTACGGCAGCAGCGCCATCTCACGAGCGTTCTTGATCGCCGTCGTGACTTGGCGCTGTTGCTGGACCGTCAACCCCGTGACCGCGCGCGAGCGGATCTTGCCGCGGTCGGACAGGAACTGCCGCAGGGTCGACGTGTCCTTGTAGTCGACGCGCTCCAATCCCAAGGTGGCTAACAGGTTCCGGCGTTTCTTCGCGGGTGCCACTTCGCGGCGGGTGCGCTTCACCAGCTCGACTTCCGGACGCCGGGCAGCTGGCCTTCGTGCGCGAGTTCACGCATGCGCACACGAGACAACCCGAACTTGCGCAGATGGCCGCGGGGGCGGCCGTCGACCGCGTCACGGTTGCGCACCCGGACCGGGCTGGCATCGCGCGGTTGCCGATTCAGCTCGGACTGTGCCGCGACGCGCACCTCCGGCGTGGTGGACGGTGACTTGATGAGGCGTTTCAGTTCTGCCCTGCGCTCGGCGTAGCGCGCGACGATCTCGCGGCGCCGCTCGTTCTGGACGATCTTGGACTTCTTCGCCATCAGCGCTCCTCGCGGAAGTCGACGTGCTTGCGCGCAACCGGGTCGTACTTGCGCAACACGATGCGATCAGGGTCATTGCGGCGGTTCTTGCGGGTGATGTAGGTGTAGCCGGTACCAGCGGTGGACCGCAGCTTCACCAATGGGCGTATCTCGTTGCGTGCCATCAGATTTTCTGTCCCTCTCGGCGGAGTCGTGCGACGACGGACTCGATGCCGTCGCGGTCGATGATCTTGATGCCCTTGGTGCTGACGCGCAGCGTCATGCGGCGTTCCTCGGACGGTAAGTAATAGGTCTTGCGTTGGATGTTCGGGTCCCAGCGCCTGCGCGTGCGGCGATGCGAATGGGACACCGTGTTGCCGAATCCGGGTGCGCGCCCGGTGACCTGGCAGTGGGCGGACATCGCGCTCCTTCACGAACTTAATGAAAATGATTTTCGACAAGCTGACTTTCAGACTGTAGCGTCAACACCCGATTATTGAAAATCATTCCCAATTGGAGGAGAGCTCGATGCGCACGCCCGTCGTCGTCATCACCGGCCAGAGCTCCACCGACGATGTCGCCTGCGAACTTCTGGGCGGGCGAACAGCGCTGGTGGAGCACCATTTCGACGGTCATGTCGTGCATCGCATGACAACGCTGATGCAGCGGGGCGTCAAAGTGGTCGCCGACGCCGTGCTGGAGCTGACGAACTGCTGCGTGACCTGCACTGTGCGCGAAGACCTGTTGCAGCATCTACAGCATCTGCACCGCAGACCCGACGTCGACCGCATCGCGGTGCGGTTGGGGCCGTGGATGGAACCCGAGCCCGTCTGCTTCGCCATCACCCACTCGACCGCCGCGCGCGACGTGACGATCGCCGCGGTGGTCACGGCTCTCGACACCGCCACATGGCTCGGCGAGGCCCTCGGGGAGGACGTGCTCGACGACGGGCGCACCGTCGCTCAGGTCGTCGTCGCGCAGGTCGAGTTCGCCGACGTCGTCGTCCTCACCCGACCGCACCCGCAGACGCTGGCGGTCACGCGCAGGCTCGCGCCGCGGGCGCGGGTGACCGTCGGGACGGAAAGGCTCGCACTGGCTCTGGCGAATTTGGAGGTCGATGCCCGGCGGGGACGCAGCGACGACCTGCACGGCTCCCTGCTCGCAGGTCAGCCGCCGCTGGACTCCGCGGGCCCGGTCCGGCTCTTCGAGTTTGCGGCCAGCCGGCCGTTCCACCCGCGGCGGTTGTACACCGCTGTCGACGCACTGCTCGACGGCGTGATCCGCAGCCGTGGCCGCCTGTGGCTGGCCAACCAGCCCGACCGCGCGATGTGGCTGGAATCCGCAGGTGGGGGACTGCGCGTCGCACAGGCGGGAAAGTGGTTGGCCGCCATGTCTTCTCGTGAGGTCGCCTACGTCGGCCCGGAACGGCGCGCGATGGCCGATTTGATGTGGGAAACCCGCCACGGCGACAGGCACACGTCGATGACGGTGCTCGCCTGCGGGGCCGACCCCGAGGCGGTCACCGAGGAGTTGCGCAACGCGCTGCTCACCGATGACGAGATGGAGCGTCCCCAGGACTGGCGTCGCTTCGACGACCCCTTCGGTGACTGGCATGCCGACGAGGCCCGGCTGGCATGATCGGATGAATGAGCATCGAAGTCGTTTACACCGCAGAGTCGACCGCGACCGGAGGTGGTCGCGACGGCCATGTGAAGTCCACTGACGGCAAGATCGACCTCGAC
Source organism: Mycobacterium sp. 236(2023) (assembly GCF_029623955.1). Classification (GTDB taxonomy): domain Bacteria; phylum Actinomycetota; class Actinomycetes; order Mycobacteriales; family Mycobacteriaceae; genus Mycobacterium. The sequence goes on from NZ_JARSBP010000003.1 coordinate 11,915, forward strand.
ACGCGCCCACCCAAGGAGATGGGTGGCAGCGGTGAGGGAGTCAACCCTGAACTGCTGTTCTCGGCCGGCTACGCCGCCTGCTTCCTCGGCGCACTCCGGCTCGTGGCGAAGAACGAGAAAATCAGCCTGGACGATGCGAGCGGCATCACGGCCCAGGTCGGTTTCGGAAAAGACTCCGAGGGTGGCTTCGGACTGACGGCCGAGCTGATCGGCTATCTGCCCGGCCTGGAGCAGGGTGTGGCCGACGACCTGATGGAGAAGGCGCACGGGGTCTGCCCGTACTCGAAGGCCACCCGCGGCAACATCGAGGTCAAGCTCAGGGCCAAAGTCTTGTGAGCAGGCCCCGTCTTGTGAGCCGGCACAGTCTTGTGAGCAAGTTTCTCGCCCTCGGCATGGCCGTCGGCGCGGCACTCGCACTGGCGGCTCCGGTTGCCGCGCGCCCGTCGGATCCCGGCGTCGTCAACTACGCCGTCCTCAACAAGGGGTCCGTCGGCAACATCGTGGGCGCCCGGTTGGGATTCGAGTCGGCGTTCAGCGCGCCGTTCCAGGCGTTCCGGGTCGACAACCCGGCGTGCAACAACTGGGCAGACATCGGCCTGCCCGACGTCTACAACGACCCCGACCTCGCGTCGTTCAGCGGTGCTGTGGCGCAGGAGTCGCCGAGCGACATGACGCATTTCGTGAAGCAGACGGTCGGGGTGTTCGCCACCACCGACGCCGCCAACCGCGCGTTCTACCGGCTCGTCGACCGCACCGTCGGGTGCAACGGCCAGACCACGGCCATGCATCTGGACAACTTCATCACGCAGGTGTGGACGTTCACCGGCGGGCCGACGTCGGCAACCGACGCGAACTGGGTCAAGCAGGAAGCCGGCACCGACCGGCGCTGCTTCGTCACGACGCGCCTGCGGGAAAACGTTCTGCTGCAGGCGAAAGTGTGTCAGTCCGGCAACGGCGGCCCCGCCGTAAACGTGCTCGCCGGTGCGATGCAGAACACGTTGGGGCAATGACGGGGATCCAACGTCACAGGGATGTCCCTGACTAAAACGGGGGACTTTGTCGGTCGGCTCTGCAAGATGGGTACAGACGAGAGCGTTCGGTCCACACCCGAGGGGGCGGCGATGGCGCACACCATGGCATCCGATGGTGCCGTTGAACACTGTCGCGCGCCGCTGAGCAGCGCAGAAGCCGCCGCGCAACACATTGCCGACGCATGTCTGAAGGACGGTCCCGTCGGACCGGTGGGGCTGGAGATCGAGGCCCACTGCTACGACATGAGTGATCCGTCCCGGCGGCCGGGCTGGACCGAGCTCACCGAGACAATCGCCGGCCTGCCGGCGCTGCCCGGCGGCAGCCTCGTCACGGTGGAGCCGGGCGGCGCGGTCGAGCTGTCTGGCCCGCCGATGGCCGACACGGTCAGCGCGATTTCGGCGATGGCGTCGGACCGCGCGCTGTTGCGGGGGGCGTTCGCCCAGGCCGGCCTCGGTTTGGTCCTTCTCGGTGCCGATCCGTTGCGGCCGGCGGAGCGGGTCAACCCGGGCGCGCGGTACGCGGCGATGGAACGGTTCTTCCGGGACAGCGGCACCGGTGAGGCCGGCGGGGCGATGATGACGTCGACGGCGTCGGTTCAGGTCAATCTCGAAGCCGGTCCGCAGTCGGCGTGGGCGGAGCGGGTGCGGCTCGCGCACGCGCTGGGCCCCACGATGATCGCGATCACCGCGAACTCTCCCGTCCTCGGTGGCCGCTTCACCGGATGGCGGTCCACCCGCCAGCTGGTGTGGAGTCAGTTGGACTCGGCGCGCTCCGGCCCGATTCTCGGCGACACCGCCGACGACCCGGCCAGTGACTGGGCCCGGTACGCGCTGCGGGCACCCGTGATGCTCGTCCACAACCCCGACGCGACGGCGGTGACGGAGTGGGTGCCGTTCGCGGACTGGGCCGACGGGCGGGTGCTGCTGGGCGACCGCCGACCGACCATCGCCGACCTCGAATATCACCTGACGACGCTGTTTCCGCCCGTGCGGCCACGCGGCTTCCTCGAAATCCGCTATCTCGACAGCGTGCCCGATTCCCTCTGGCCCGCGGTCGTCTTCACGCTCGCCGCGCTGCTGGACGACCCGGCCGCGGCCGACATCGCCGCGGAGGCCACCGAATCAGTGGCGACGGCGTGGGATCGGGCAGCCCAGCTCGGACTCGAGGATCGCAGGCTGCACGAGGCCGCCACGCGGTGTGTGCAGGCCGCCGCCGAGCGCGTCCCGGCCGGCATCGAGGAATCGATGTCGCTGCTGATGCGTTCGGTCGAGCAGGGGCGTAGTCCAGCCGACGACTTCGCCGACCGGGTGGTGACCTACGGAATCGAGCATGCGGTCACCCAATTGGCACGAGGAGAGCTGTGACGACGCGCGAGACGCTCGCCGGTGAACTGACCAAAGCCAGGGACCGCACGCTGCGGCTCGTCGACTTCGACGATGCCGAGCTGCGACGCCAGTACGACCCGTTGATGAGCCCGCTGGTCTGGGATCTCGCGCACATCGGCCAACAGGAGGAGCTCTGGCTGCTGCGCGGCGGCGATCCAGACCGGCCCGGGCTCCTGACGCGCCAGGTCGACCAGCTCTACGACGCCTTCGTCCACTCGCGTGCCGCCCGGGTCGACCTGCCGCTGCTGCCGCCCACCGACGCCCGCAACTACTGCGCAACCGTGCGGGGCCGGGCACTCGACACCTTGGAAGCGCTACCCGACGGCCACCCCGACGCCTTCACGTATGGACTGGTGATCAGCCACGAAAACCAGCACGACGAGACGATGCTGCAGGCGCTGAGCTTGCGTACCGGTGCGCCGCTGCTCGACCGTGGCTCCGAGCTCCCGCGGGGCCGCCCCGGCTTGGCGGGCACGTCGGTGCTGGTTCCGGCCGGCGAGTTCACGCTCGGTGTCGACGCGGCGACAGAGCCGTTCTCGCTCGACAACGAGCGCCCTGCCCACACGGTTCACGTACCGGAATTCAGGATCGGGCAAGTGCCGGTCACGAACGCCGAGTGGCGACAGTTCATCGCCCACGGAGGTTACGAGCAGCCGCGCTGGTGGTCGGCCGCCGGCTGGTCTCATCGACAGAAGGCCCGCCTGACAGGGCCGCTGTTCTGGAATGGCGACGGCACACGCACCCGGTTCGGGCACGTCGAGGACATTCCGGGTGACGAACCCGTCCAGCACGTCACCTATTACGAGGCCGAGGCGTACGCGGCGTGGACGGGAGCACGGTTGCCCACCGAGGTCGAGTGGGAGAAGGCGTGCGCCTGGGATCCGGCGACGGGCAGCCGTCGCCGATACCCTTGGGGTGCAAGCGAACCTAACGCATCGGTGGCGAACTTGGGCGGCGAAGGTCTGCGGCCTGCACCCGTCGGCGCCTACCCGTCGGGCGCGTCGGCCTATGGGGTGGAGCAGATGCTCGGCGACGTATGGGAATGGACGACGTCGCCGCTGCGTCCCTGGCCCGGCTTCAGCCCGATGGTCTACAAACAGTATTCGGAGCCGTTCTTCGAAGGCACCGCATCGGGGGAGTACCGCGTGCTGCGAGGTGGTTCGTGGGCGGTGGCGTCGAGCATTCTGCGGCCCAGCTTCCGCAACTGGGACCATCCGATTCGCCGGCAGATCTTCTCCGGCGTCCGGCTGGCCTGGGACGCGTAGGCATGTGTAGGCATCTGGCGTGGCTCGGCGCCCCTGTGTCGGTGGCATCGCTGGTGCTCGATCCCCCATCGGGCCTGCTGGTGCAGTCGTATTCGCCGCGGCGGCAGAAGCATGGGCTGATGAACGCCGACGGTTGGGGCGTCGGGTTTTTCGACGACGGAGTGGCGCGGCGATGGCGCAGTGCCGCACCTCTGTGGGGTGACGCGTCGTTCGCCTCCGTCGCGCCGGCGCTGACCAGTGGGTGCGTGGTCGCCGCGGTGCGCTCGGCGACGGTCGGCATGCCGATCGAACCGTCGGCGTCCGCGCCGTTCAGCGACGGGACGTGGCTGCTGTCGCACAACGGCGTCGTCGACCGGTCTGTGCTGCCCACCTCACGCAACGCCGAATCGACCAACGACAGCGCGCTGCTGGCGGCGCTGATCTTCGACCGCGGACTCGACACTCTCGGCGAGACGATCGTCGAAGTGGCCGAGGGCGACCCGAGTGCTCGGCTGAACATCGTGGCCGCCAACGGTTCCCGGCTGCTTGCCACCACCTGGGGCGACACCTTGTCGGTGCTCAGGCGTGACGACGGCACCGTGGTGGCGAGCGAACCCTATGACGACGATCCCGCCTGGCAGGAGGTGCCCGACCGGCACCTCGTCGAGGTCGTGGACACCCGAGTGCACCTGACACCGCTGAAAGGATCGTGACGATGTTCTCGCTGGAGAACTACCTGGCCGATGACGCCGCCGACGAGGCGCTACGGCGCGACGTTCGGGATGGGCTCATGCAGAGCCCGAAAACGCTTCCCCCGAAATGGTTCTACGACTCCGTGGGCAGTGACCTGTTCGATCAGATCACCCGGCTGCCCGAGTACTACCCGACGCGTGCGGAGGCGCAGATCCTCAAGGCGCGAGCAGCCGAGATCGCCGCGGCCTCCAACGCCGACACCCTCGTCGAGCTCGGCAGCGGAACCTCCGAGAAGACTCGGATGCTGCTCGACGCGCTCCGAGACAGCGGCTCCCTTCGCCGGTTCATCCCGTTCGACGTCGACCCCACCGTGCTGCGCGCGGCAGGCGCCGCGATCCAGACCGAGTACCCCGCCGTGGAAGTGAACGCTGTCTGTGGCGATTTCGAAGAACACCTCGGGAAGATCCCCCAGGTCGGACGCCGGATGGTGGCCTTCCTGGGCTCGACGATCGGGAACCTGACGCCGGGTCCGCGCGCGCAGTTTCTGGCCTCGGTGTCGGACATGATGGCGCCCGGCGACACGCTGTTGCTCGGCACAGACCTCGTCAAGGACGTCGACCGACTGGTGCGCGCCTACGACGACAGCGCGGGCGTCACGGCGGCGTTCAACCGCAACGTGCTCGCGGTCGTCAACCGGGAACTCGACGCCGATTTCGACATCGAGAGTTTCGAGCATGTCGCTATCTGGAACGACGTCGAGCAACGCATCGAGATGTGGTTGAAATCGGTTCGGGCGCAGCGGGTTCACATCGCTGCGCTGGAACTCGACGTCGACTTCGCTGAGGGTGAGCAGATGCTGACCGAGGTGTCCTGCAAGTTCACGTCGGACAGGGTGGAGGCCGAGTTGTCTGCCGCCGGCTTACGCCGAACCCATTGGTGGACAGACGACGCCGGTGACTTCGGCTTGTCGCTGGCGATCAAATGAGTCTCGCGGAGGCCTGGCGTGTGGCGCGGCCGCCTGCCGCCGGGGTCCACGTCGACAGCGCGGCCTGCTCGCGGCAGAGCTTCGCGGTGATCGAAGCGTCTGCCCAGCATGCCCGGCACGAAGCGGAGGTCGGTGGCTACATCGCCGCCGAGGCTGCGGCGCCCGTGCTCGAGGCGGGCCGTGCCGCCGTGCGGGCCTTGACCGGAATGCCCGATGCCGGTGTGTCTTTCACGACCGGATCGAACCATTCGCTGGACATCTTGCTCAGCGACTGGAAGGGCGACAGAACGATCGCGTGCCTCCCCGGGGAATTCGGACCGAACCTCGCGATCATGGCCCGCCACGGTTTCGATATCCGGATGCTTCCCGTGGACGAGTTCGGCAGGCTCGATGTCAACGCTCTGGGCGCCGCACTCGGACATCACCCGCCCGCACTCGTACATTTCACGGTTCTGGGCAGCCACAGCGGCATCGTCCAGCCGGTCCACGACATGGCCAGCGCCTGTCACGGTCACGGGATTCCGCTGATCGTCGACGCCGCACAGGGTTTCGCGCATCTCGATGTGCAGGGGATCGGCGCCGACGCCGTGTACTCGTCATCGCGAAAGTGGAGCGCGGGTCCGCGCGGTGTAGGGGTGCTGGCGACGCGGCCGGGTGTGCTGTCTGATTCTCTGCGTGAACGTCTTGGTCACGCGGAGACGAATGTCGGCCTCCACGTGGCGTTCTCGGTCGCACTCGGGGAGCACGTCGCCGCGGGACCGGACGCGGTGCAGGCGCGGTTGCGAGACGTGGGTGTGGCCACGCGCACGGCTCTTGCAGAGGTGCCCGGCTGGCGGGTACTCGAACATGTCCACGAGCCCAGCGCCATCACGACGGTGCGGCCGCCCGGCGGCATCGACGCTGCCGAGGTGCGGGCCCGCCTGATCGCGGAGTTCGGCATCGTCACGACCTATCTCGGTATCGAACGCGCGCCGCGCCATATGGCGCACCCGGCACTGCGCATCTCCCCGCACGTCGACGTCACCGACGACGATCTGGCGACCGTCGCCAAAGCGCTGGCCGCAGTTACACGCTGACCGCGTCGCCGCCTCGCGGGTAGGTCGGGCAGCGGTAGAGAAGGCTTCGGGCCGCTTCGGCCACTCGCGAGCGGTCGAAGGTGATCACTGCCTCGAAGCGGCGATCGTGTTCGGCGGTGGCGGTGCCGGGCGGCTCGAGCTCACGGGCGATCAGCGCCGCAGCGGTATCGGGGCCGATCGCCACGACGGTCCACTCCAGTGCCAGCCGATCGCTGGAGTCGACGTCGACCCAACTGAAAAGCGGCTCAGGAACTTCAGGCACGCCGACCGCGAAGGCCACGACGAGGGGGGAGCTCTCGGCCAGCGAGATGTAGTTCTGCCGGGTGGCGCCCCGGAAATTGTCATGACTCTGCAGGGTGAACAGCACGATCGGAGGGCTCTCGGCAGCTGCCGCCAACCGCTCGATGTGGCGAGACAGTTCGATCAGGGTCTTCTTGCGCACCGTTCGGGGTGCGGTGTCGGCGCTGGCCAATTCGAACGGTGTGTGAGCAGCCGCCCGCTCGTTCGCCGGACTTGCACGCACGGGGAGGGCCGGGCCTTGCGGCGCGGTGTGGAGACTGCCGGGGTACCCGAACAGGTAGCCCTGTCCGAGGGTGGCACCGTAGGCCAGCGCCTGCTCCAGATGTTCCTCGGTCTCGATCCCCTCGGCCAGAATTGTCGCCCCGGTGCGCTCGTGATGGGCGATGACCGCCGCGATGGTGCGCGCCTGGAGTTGATCGGGTTGTCGCTGAACCAGTCTGAGGTCGATCTTCATCACGTCGGGCGCGATGATGTCCAGCAGCGCAAGAGAATCGCGATGAGCCCCGATGTCGTCCAGCGCGATCAGTACGCCCAGCGCTCGAAGCGCCGCCACTTTCCGCAGAAGCGCCGGTGGATCCCGTAGCAGTCCCCGCTCCGTCAGTTCGAAGGTCAGGTTGAAGGTGCTGGCCGCTTCCGACAGCGCAGTGCCCGCCGGCATGTGGATGTTCCCAGTGGTGGGCTCACAGTTGACCAGGAGCAGCATGCCCTTCGTCGAAGGTCCATCGAGCGCTGCACGGGCCGCTGAGTGGATGCACGCGTGGTCGAGTTGATCCATTCTGTCGGTCGCCGCGGCGTGTGCGAACACGGCTGCCGGTGAGGGATGGTCCAGGGACGGCCAGCGTGCGAGTGCCTCGAAGCCGACGACGGTCTCGTCCGGCAGCGACACGACGGGTTGAAACGCCGGCGCCAAGCCGTCACCCAACGCAGCGGCATCGAGCGTTGCTGCCGAATGTTTGCTGGTGGGCTGGATGGCGTTCTCGTCTCGTCGCGGTGGGTTTGCTTGTACATCATTGTGTACCCTCACCGCCGAGCGCCATTCAGGGCGGGCCAGACGTATCGGCTCTACGCGGTGACCCTGGCAGGAATGAGCTTCACCGGCATCTGCCGCACGCCGGGTACCATCGTCGCCTGCATGCGCAGGACGTCGCCGTCGAGCTCGATGTGGTCGAAGCGCGCCAGTAGTTCCTCGAACAAGACGCAGGCCTCCAGCCGCGCCAACTGGGCCCCCAGGCAGGAGTGCTCACCGCACCCGAAAGCCAAGTGCGGGTTGGGGTTCCGGGTGATGTCGAGGTGTTCTGACCTGGGCCCGAACACGTCCTCGTCGCGGTTGGCCGAGCCGTACATCATCGTGACGTACTGGCCCTCCCGGATCAGCCGGCCGCGAATCTCCACATCCTGTGTTGCACAGCGCGACATGTTGGCGACCGGTGAGGTGAACCGCAGCAATTCCTCGACCGCCATCGGTATCAGGTCCCGACGCCTCTGGAGCAACTGCAGTTGGTCGGGGTTCTCGATGAGCGCGAGAGTGCCCAGCGCGATGAGGTTTCGGGTGGTCTCGTTCCCGGCGACCAGGAGCAGCAGACAGAACTGCAGCAGGTCCTGGTCACTGAGCCGCACTCCGTCGACCTCGGCAGCGACCAGGATCGACAGCAGGTCATCGGAGTCACGCAGTGCGCCGGTGCGGCGCAGCGACACCAGGTGCTCGAAGTACTGGTAGAGCTCGCCCATCGCCGCGAAGGTGTCCAATTCGACGTCCGGGTCGTCCATGCCCACCGCCGCGTCGGACCATCGGCGGAACTGTTCCCAGTCTTCGTCGGGGGCGCCCAGAATTTCGGCGATCATGCGGGTCGGCAGCGGTGCGGCGATCTGCTCGGCGAACTCGGTGCCCCCTTTCGAGTCGATGGCATCAAGTGCCGTCCTCGCGAACGCACGCAGCTTCGGTTCCAGGATGGCGACCTGGCGACGGGTGAAGCCGGAGTTGATCAGCTTGCGGAGCTGCCGATGCCGAGGCGGATCGGTGAAGATCAGGCTGCCGTCCAGCACGGGGTTCTCGATCGCCGGGTCCGGAACGGTGATGCCCCGTGTCGAGGTGAACAGCGCCGGATTGGTCGAGACGTACCGGACGTCCTCGTACTTGAGCAGCGCCCAGAACCCGTGCTCGTCGTTCCAGCTCACCGGGTCCGTGGCCCGTAGCTCGCGATAGGTCGGGTACGGATCGCCCGCATAGAAGGCCGGGGAATGCAGCGGATTGGGCATGGCGGTCTCCTTCTCAGGCCGTGGACGGACGACAGGTGCGCAGCCCGGTCAGGATGACGCGTAGACCCTGCAGGAAGCGGTCGTGCGCCGCATCGGAGCCGGTGCCGTTCAAATGGTGTTCCAGCTGCACGGACCCGAGCAGGTGGATATAGAGGACGACGTGGGCGGCGTCGAGATCCTCGGCGGACCAGCCGGATTCGGCCATGATGGTTTTCGCGGCCGTGTCCATCGCGCCGGCTGCCCCTGCGAGCGGACGCTGTTGAAGCAGGGCGGCGATGCCGGGGACTTCGACCAACGCGCGCCATGCGTTGGTGTGGAGTTCGGCGATCCGCTGCTCCCACTCGCCGTCGGAGGGGATGGTGATCCCGCCCAGCACCGATTCGGCCAGCAGCTCGAGCAGCGCCGCTTTGTCTTTGACGTGGTAGTACACCGATGAGGCTGACGTGCCCGCCTCGGTCGCCAGCGCGCGCATCGTCACGTTCGCCACCCCGACCCGACGAGCCAGCTCGAGCAGGTGTTTGACCAGGTGTTCGCGGTCCAGAGCGCCGTAGGGGAGCACGGACGAGGCCTTGCGAGTTCTCGGTGCCACGACACCCTTTCGAACGCTGTTCGGTTTCGAACGTTGTTCGGATCAAAGCACTCCTGTCGGACCAGGTCAAGCACTGGGTGTGATGGAGCGCACTTCGGGTTACTCCCCCTCCACCACACGTGGAGGGACTGCCCGATGACTGCCGCCAAGACCGACGACGACGAGTCCGACAAGAAGCCCGCGAAAAAGCGGGACCGCACACACTGGCTCTACATCCTGGTCATCGTCGCGGTCGTCGCCGGCATCGTCGTCGGTCTCCTGGCGCCCGAGACCGCGGCATCGCTCGGCATCCTCGGCGAGCTGTTCGTCAAGTTGATCAAGATGATGATCGTCCCGGTCATCTTCTGCACCGTGGTACTCGGCATCGGCAAGGTGCGCGCTGCCGCGTCGGTCGGCAAGGTGGGTGGGCTCGCCATCGCCTACTTCCTCATCATGTCGACCGTCGCGCTGGCGATCGGCCTCGTCGTCGGCACCCTGATCAGCCCCGGAACCGGGCTGAATGTCAGCAGCGATCCGGGCAAGGGTGCCGAGCTCGCCGGCGATGCCGAATCTGCAGGCGGCACAATGGACTTCATCGCCGACATCATCCCGACGTCGCTGTTCTCGGCGCTGACCGAAGGAAACGTGCTGCAGGCGCTGTTCGTCGCGCTCCTCGTCGGCTTCGGCATCCAATCGATGGGGGCCAAGGGAGAGTCGATGTTGAACGGCATCGAGAAGGTCCAGAAGCTGGTGTTCAAGATCCTGATCGGCATCCTGTGGCTGGCGCCGATCGGCGCGTTCGGAGCCATTGCGGAAGTGGTGGGCGACACCGGTTTTGATGCGGTCATCCAGCTCGGCGTCCTGATGGCGGCCTTCTACATCACGTGTGTCATCTTCATCTTCGGCGTGCTGGGTGCGCTGCTGTGGGTGGTCGCGCGGGTCTCGATCTTCAAGCTGGCCCGTTACCTGGCTCGCGAATACCTGCTGATCGTGGCGACCTCGTCGTCGGAATCGGCGCTGCCGCGGCTGATCGCGAAGATGGAACACGCCGGCGTGAAACCGGCGACGGTCGGCATCGTCGTCCCGACGGGATACTCGTTCAACCTCGACGGCACCGCCATCTATCTGACGATGGCCTCACTGTTCATCGCCGACGCACTCGGCGATCCGCTGTCCATCGGGGAACAGATCGGTCTGCTGGCATTCATGATCATCGCGTCCAAGGGCGCCGCGGGCGTCAGCGGCGCCGGCCTTGCCACGCTGGCCGCGGGATTGCAGAGCCACCGCCCCGAACTGCTCGACGGCGTCGGCATCATCGTCGGTATCGACCGGTTCATGTCCGAGGCCCGCGCACTGACCAATTTCTCCGGCAACGCCGTCGCGACGGTCCTGGTCGGGTCGTGGACGGACACCGTGGACAGCAAGCGGCTCAACGAGGTTCTCGACGGGGACCGGCCCTTCGACGAAGCCACGATGCTCGACGACGACGATGACTCCGACGGCCGAGAGGCCCGGGAGCCGAAGCAGCCCGCGCGCTCCGGTACCTCTCCAACCGGGTAGGTAGGTTCCTGCCCGGTCGAGCGCACTTGCGCTGCCCGACAATTCGGTCTTGCTCTCCACCTGTTCCTTGGCTCACAGTTGCGTGCCTACTTTGGTGGCCGACACGTGCTGCATCGCCAGAGAGGACCAGCCATGAAGGTCGAAGACCTCCTCAAGCCCTTCCCCATCAAGGAGTTTCATCCGTTCCCGCGCGCCATGATGGGCCCGGGCGCCCACGAGATGGTTGGGCCCGAAGCCCTCAAGATGGGCTTCAAGCGCGTGCTGCTGATGAGCTCGGGTCTGCGTGGCACCGACATCGTCCACAACATGGCCGAGTCGCTGAAGTGGCACGGCTTGGAGGTTGTCGTATACGACAAGGTCGAGTCCAATCCCAAGGACTACAACGTCATGGACTCGGTGAAGCTCTACCAGGAAAACGAATGCGACAGCTTCATCTCCATCGGCGGCGGCTCCACCCACGACGCCTGCAAGGGCGCCCGCATCTCCATCGCGCACGACGGCCGCAATGTCAACGACTTCGAGGGCTTCAACAAGAGCGAGAACCCCAAGAACCCCCCGCACATCGCGATCTCGACGACGGCAGGCACCGGCTCGGAGACCTCGTGGGCCTACGTCATCACCGACACCACGACCGACCCCGACAACCCGCACAAGTACGTCGCGTTCGACGACGCCTCGGTGGCGACACTGGCCGTCGACGACCCGGTGCTGTACTACGAATGCCCCGTCGACTACACCGCACAGTGCGGATTCGACGTCCTCGCGCACGCGTCCGAGCCCTACGTGTCGCGGCTGAACTTCGAGCCGTCATTGGGCAACGCGATCCGCGCGATCAAGCTGACCGCCGAGAATCTGCGCGAAGCCACCTGGAACGGAACAGATCTCAAGGGCCGCGAAGGGATGATGTACGCGCAGTACATCGCCGCCCAGGCCTTCAATTCCGGTGGCCTCGGCATCATCCACTCCATTTCGCACGCGGTGTCCGCGTTCTACGACACGCACCACGGCCTCAACAATGCGATCGCGCTGCCTCGCGTGTGGGCGTTCAACATGCCTGTCGCGTACAAGCGCTTCGCCGACATCGCCGAGGCGATGGGCGTGGACACCTACGGCATGACCGATGTGCAGGCCGCCGACGCCGCCCTCGGAGCGGCGATCCGGCTGCTGCGCGACGTCAACATCATCGAGCGTTTCGTCGACGTCAAGCAGGACAGTTACTCGAAGAACCGCCTCGGCCAAGGGCCCACCGAGTTCTACAAGAATGCGCCGGCCATCTTGGGCGACAAGGCCGACGTGGACCGCATCACCAACCATGTCCTCGGCGACGCCTGCACCCCCGGCAACGCCAAGGAGTGCACCTTCGACACGGTTCGTCCGGTCGTGGAGCACTGCATGAACGGCAACCTCGACGAACTGCTGCCCTGATGTTTCCCTCTGTGGACGCGGTACGCGAGGCGCTCGCCGACGAGGGCTACATCGCTGACGAGCGTCTGGCGACCACGGTTTTCCTGCAGACCCGGCTGGACAAGCCCCTCCTGATCGAGGGGCCGGCCGGGGTCGGGAAGACGGAGCTGGCGAAAGCGCTTGCGGCAGCCAGTCGTCGGCGACTGTTGCGACTCCAGTGCTACGAAGGTCAGGACGAGACCAAGGCGCTCTACGAGTGGGACTACGGCAAGCAGCTGCTCTACACGCAGATCCTGAAGGAGAAGATCGGCCAGATCGTTTCCGACGCTGCTGATCTCGGGGATGCTGTCGAGCGCATCGGGGCTCAGGAGAGCGTCTTCTTCTCCGATAAATTCCTGGCACCGCGCCCGCTGCTGGAAGCTGTTCGCTCCGAGGAGCCGGTGGTGCTGCTCGTCGACGAGATCGACCGGGCTGACGAGGCACTGGAAGCGGTGCTTCTGGAACTCCTTGGTGAGTACCAGGTTTCGGTGCCGGAGATCGGTACGTTCCGCGCCAGACACGCCCCGTATGTGATCCTCACGTCGAACAACACTCGTGATCTGGCTGCCGCGTTGAAACGCCGGTGCCTGCACCTGTTCCTGGATTACCCGGCCGCCGAACGCGAGCTGGAGATCGTGCGGTCCAAGAACACGGGCTTGTCGGATGCGTTGGCGGCGCAGCTCGTCGACATCGTCCGCGGACTGCGGGAACTGGAACTGCGCAAGGCGCCCAGTATCTCGGAGACCATCGACTGGGCACGTACGCTGGCTGTTCTCGGTGTCGACGAGCTCAACGCCCAGGTGCTTTCCGACACCGTTTCGGTGGTCGTCAAGTACGACAAGGATGTGCGCAAGGCGCTGGAAACGCTGCCTCGTCTTATGGATCCGAATGCGAAAGTGCCTCCGTCACTCGGTCATTCACCCGGACACGGACACGGCCATGATCACGGGCACAGCCATGACCACGATCACGACCACGGTGATGACGGACCCGCGGTGCGTGCCGCGAAGGACCGGCCGGGGCGTTTCACCGACGGGTACTACGGCACTCCGAAGAAAGCCGGGCAGGGGTCGACGACGGCGACACTGGGCCGGCGCAGGGCGCTGTAGCCATGGAGGCGACCCTGCATCGGTTCGTCAGGCTGCTCCGCCTCGGCGGTGTGCGCGTCTCGATTCCTGAGGCGCTCGACGCGATGCGGTGCGCCGGGCAGCCCGGTGTCTTGTGCTCCCGGGCTGTCCTGCGCACCGCATTGCGGGTCGCACTGGTCAAAGACCAGCGTGACGAACCGATCTTCGACGAAATCTTCGACGCCTTCTTCGCTCTCGTGCGTGTCGGAGGCGAGCAAAACGGTCACGGGCACACCCATGCGCACGACGACCTCGTCGACTCCGGGGAGTTGGAATCGTTCACGCTGTCCGAAGAGCCCAGCGAGACACCGGAGCAGGGGCACGAGCACGGCAAGCCGTCGAGTATTCGTGATTACTTCAGACAGGAGGACCTGGCACAGCGCTACAACCTGCATCAGGAGGCCAACAAGATCGACCTCGCTGCGCTGACCGACGAGATCGCGTTCTCCAAAGACAGCCGCACCGGCGCCGACGACTCGTATCGGATCCAGCTGTCGACCGACCGGCTCAGTGGCGCGGGTATGGCGGGTGATCTGGCGACGTCCGGTGGGACCCCCGTCGACGCCGAGCTGACGATCGCCGAGCAGGACGCGCTCCTCGGCTGGTTGGAGGACGAATTCTCCTCCGACGGTGACGAATCCGATGCTGCCGTGCTACGTCAGCGGTTGGCCGGCGTGCTGGAGAATCTGCCGCAGGCGCTGAAGCGCCATCTCGAGGCGCTCCTGGCCCTGGAGAGCAAGATCGCCGAGTCCCGTGAGCAGCGTGAGGCCCGCATCGACCGGATCGGCGAGCATGAACGCGCCGAGCTCGAAGACTCCCTGCGGAGGCTGTCACGGACGTTGCATGGGGCGCTGACCCACCGCCGTCGCACCGCCGCCGCGGGCCGGGTGGATCCCGGCCAGACGATGCGTCGCAACATGCGCTTCGACGGCATTCCGTTCGTGCCCGTCACGGTGCGCCGTGCCGAGGACCGGCCCCGCCTCGTGGTGCTCGCCGACGTGAGTCTCTCCGTCCGCGCCACATCCCGGTTCACCCTCAACGTTGTGCACGGTCTGCAGGACCTGTTCACCCAGGTTCGGTCGTTCGTGTTCGTCGCCGGCGTCGCCGAGACGACCGAACTGTTCCGCGACCACCCGAGCGAGAAGGCACTCGGGTTGATCTTCGGCGGCGACGTCCTCGACGTGGCGGCCAACTCCGACTACGGCAGCGTGTTCGCCGAGTTCCTGGCCGAGCATTCCTCAGCGGTCACTCGCCGTACGACGGTGCTGGTGCTCGGCGACGGCCGCAATAACGGCAAACCGGCCAATGTGGCGGCGTTCGAGGAGATCACTCGGCGCGCGCGGGAGACGGTCTGGCTCACGCCGGAACCTCGCTTCTCTTGGGGATTGGGCAGCTGCGACCTGCCGTCCTACGCCGAGTACTGCGACCGGGTGCGGGTGGTCCGGGATCTCACCGGGCTGGAGAGGGCGGCGCACGAATACGCGACCGAACTGGTCGGGCGCTAGTGGGTCGCGTGCGGCGACAACGGTCGTACGCTGGAGCGGACAGTGTTGTCGAAGCGTAGGCAGGGCGAGGCAGTGGATTCAGGGGCACCCTCAGCAGCGGTTTCACTGGGGCCGCGGTTGCTGAAATTCCACGCCCCCGAAATCGTGTTCGGCATCGACTCCATGGTCGAGGCCGCCCACGCCGCGGTGCGGCTCGGTGCGCTGCGCCCCATGCTCGTCACCGACCCCGGCCTGATCGAGGCAGGCTGGTCCGATGAGATGGTCAAACACCTCGTCGATCAGGGCGTGCAGGGTCGGGTATGGAGCGGCCTCACACCGAACCCGAAGGATCACGAGATCGCCGCCGGGTTCGAAACGTATGCCGAGCACGGTTGCGACGTCATCGTGGCCGTCGGCGGCGGCTCGGTTATCGACGCCGCCAAAGGTGTGGCCATCCTGGCCGCCAACGGGGGCGACATCCTCGACTACGAGGGCGTCGACAAAGCGCAGATGCCGATCCCGCCGCTCGTCGTCGTGCCGTCGACGTCCGGCACCGGTGCCGACGTCTCCCAGTTCTGCATCGTCACCGACACGACCCGCAACACCAAGATCACGATCCTCGGCCGCGCGCTGGTTCCCGACATCACCGTCATCGATCCGCGCCTGCTGACAACGATGCCGCAATGGCTCAGTGCGGCAACAGGTCTCGATGCGCTGACGCACGGCATCGAGGCGTTCGTATCGCTCGGTCACAACCAACTCACCGATCACCATGCGTTGCGTGCCGTCCAGATGGTCACCGACAACCTGGTAACGACCATCGAGCGCCCCGACGAGATGCCCGCCCGCGTGCTGATGGCGCAGGCTGCACTGGAGGCGGGGCTGGCGTTCACCAACGCGATCCTGGGTGCAGCGCATGCGATGAGCCATCAGGTCGGCGGTCTCCTCGACCTGCCGCATGGAGTCATCAACGGGGTGTTGCTGCCGCACGTGATCCGGTTCAACGCCGATGCCGACCCGGAGCCCTACCGTGAGATCGCCGTATGCCTCGGGGTAGCCGATCCGGGTGCACCCGCAGCCGAAGCCGCGCACGCGCTCGCCGACCGCATCGACCGGTTGGCCCGCGACGTCGGTGTCCCTCGCGGATTGGCGGAACTCGGTGTGCGTGACGAGAACCTGCCTATCCTGGCCAAGACCGCGCTGCAGGACGCGTGCATGAGCACCAACCCGCGTGAGGCCGACGAGGCGCAGATGCTGGCGCTGTTTAAGGCGGCGATGTGACCGCGGCCGACGCCCGTTCGCCCGACCTGGCCACACTGACCGGACTGCGTACCGGCAAGGGACGCTTCTATTCAGAATTACGGGTCACTGCAAAGAGATTGGATCGCGTCGTCGCCGCGCTGGACACCATCTCGCGGGCGTTGGTCCAGACGATCGAAGGCCCGGAGAACCTGGTGCGCGCCGTCGCCGAAGCAGCGCGCGCGAACCTTGACGCGGACTGGGTGGTTCTCGCGCTGGCCGACGGAGCGCTGCCCGAAGCCAGCGTGCGACACCTCATTCTGGACTCGGCGGGGGTGGCATACGCGTTCGAGGGACTCTCGGGGGCAAAGGATCCCGGTCAGTCACTGCCCGATGCGGTGCTCAATCGGCTCAACGACATTCTGCGTGGGCAACTCGCTCAGTTCCGGGAGTCGGTGATCGAGAAGCACCATGCGCACGTGCCGATCGAACTCGACGGTGAGGTGATCGGGGCGTTCGCCGCGTGGACTCCTGCGCGCCGCACGCTGGACGCCACCGACGGCGTCGTGATGCGGATCCTTGCCAGCCAGACCGCCGTGGCTCTCCAGAATTCGGCGTTGTTCACCAAATCTGTGACACTGCTTGCCCATTCCGAAGCGCGAAACGCCGAACTGCTGGCGACTCAGCGGGAACTCGGTGCGGCACAACGGCATCAGGTGCTGAACTCCGAGCGGCACCGCATCGCTCGCGAGCTGCACGACAGCGTCGCGCAGACCGTGCTGTCGGCAGGCATGCAGATCGAGGTGTGCCGCAGCGAGATCGACGGTCAGGCCGGCGCAGGCGAGCTGGTCGGTCGACTCGATCTCGCCAAGAATCTGACACGGTCGGCGACCGAGCAGTTGCGCTCGGCGATCTATGCGCTCAATCAGCCCGGTGACGCATGTCGGTCCAGTCTGGCGGAGATGCTCGACCAGTTGGCGACGGTGCACATGCCGGACGACCTTCGGGTCACCCTGCGTGTCGACGGCGGCGCCGCGGAGTTGCCCAGCGACGTCGAACACGCGCTCCTGCGGATCGCCGGTGAAGCCCTGTTCAATACGGCGATGCACGGCAACGCAACTCGCGCGCTGGTGCGGCTCTCCTACCGGGACGACGCCGTGAGCCTGTCGATCTCCGACGATGGCATCGGCGACCCCGCGAAGCTGCGTTTGATGCTGAGGCTTGCGGAAGCCACCGACGTCGACGGACACCATCGCGGACTGGCCAACATGCAGGCGCGCGCCCGCGAGCACGGCGGAACTTTCGACGTCTACAAGGCCCGCATCGGCGGGGTGCGTGTGGTCGCCCGCATTCCACGGCCGGAAGGTGTGATCACATGAAACCCATCAGGCTCGTCCTCGTCGACGACCATGCGATCCTGCGGCAGGGATTGCGTTCCGTGCTCGAGCGCGCAGACGACCTGATCGTCGTCGGGGAGGCAGCCTCGGAGAGCGAGGCCGAGACGATCGTGCGGGCCACCGACCCCGACGTGGTGCTGCTGGACCTGAAGCTGTCAGCCGGCTCGGAGTTCGAGGGATTGACGTTGTGCGCCAAGCTGTCCGAGGCGTATCCGAGCCTGGGATTGCTCATCCTGACGACATTCCTGGACGAAGACCTGGTGGTGCGCGCGGTCCATGCCGGTGCGCGTGGGTATGTGGTCAAAGACGTCGACACCACAGAGTTGGTGCGCGCGATCCGGGCGATATCTGCGGGTGAGAGCGCGTTCGATTCCCGCAGTGCGGCCGCGGTGGTGCGGTCGCTGTCCGGCCGGGCCGAACCGCGTCAGCAGCTCACCGATCGCGAGGTCGAGGTGCTGCGCTTGCTGGCAGCGGGCTTGTCCAACAACAAGATCGGCGAGAAGCTCTACATCTCGGCCACGACGGCGAAATTCCATGTCAGCAACATCATGCGCAAGCTCGAGGTGAGCAGGCGCGCCGAGGCGGTTTACGCGGCGAGTAAGCGCGGTCTGATCTAGGGATCTTTGCACCGCGAGCGCGCGCGTCTGCGCGCCGACGCGCCGGCGCTGGTGGGCATGTGCGCGCGCTCACGGCGGACGAGCGCGCGGTGGATGCCAGGCTGTGCGGCATGCCGCTGTGCAGACACGCGCGCTCGCGGTGGACGGTACGTCAGCGGTCGAGAATGAGCCAGCCGCCGTGGAACTCATAGGTGCGGGCAGAGATTCCGGAGTGGCGACGGGCCACCGCCTGGGCCAAGCGCTGCAGCACGCTGAGATCGAATCGCTGTATGTGGCCGTAGCATTCGCGCGGGGTTTCTTCGAACGGCACGGCGACGACCACCCGGCGGCGGGCTAGCCGGACCGCCTCGTCGAGGACGGCTTCGATAGCGTCGGACTCCAAGTGCTCGATCAGATGCAGGGCCGTCACGGTGTCGGCGCTGCGGTCGGTTAGCGGGACGTCGGTGGCGTCGCACGTCATTGTCGTGAGCGGTCTGCGTAACTCGGTGCTGACCTTCTTCAGCAGGTGCATCGTCGACCCGTTGAGATCGGTTGCCACGACGTGGATTCCCCGGCGTGCCAACCTCAATGGGAAGAACCCGAAGCACGACCCCAGGTCGAGCACCCGGTGCCCCTGTATCTGCCCTGCTGCCCATGTGTGGATCGGAGCGAACGGGGTGCTTCCTGACTCCAGCTTGCTCAGCGAGTTGCGGTAGAACCGCAACCATGCCGGAAGACCGCCGTCGACGGTGGAGCGGATGATGCCGGTGAATACCAGCTCGAATTCGGTTTGTCCACGCAGAGCACCGGTATCGACGAGCTGCTCGGCGAGCACCACCGCCAGCTCGTCGCACAACTCGTCGGGCGTCAGGTTGTGCTCGACGGTCAACAGGCTGCCGATGCGCTGCGCGCAGAAACGCGTTGTGCAGACTGCGTCCTTGTCGGTATGCCTACGGTGCAACCCGCGCCGCCGTGTCACACGGACACCACGCCCACTCCAAGCGCCGCGCGGTGCCGGTGCGAGGGGGTTGAGCACAGCGGCGTCCATACCTGGCAACGCTATTGGCGCAGAGGGGGACGGTGCGCCCATCGATCGGGTGCGATGTGGGGACCGAGTGGGTGGGTCGGTGACTGCCCGATCGGCGAGTTCCGTTTCAACACTCGCCCGGCGGGCTGTCGACCACGGATTTCGGCGCGACCTCGGGCTCCAGGGCTGGAGTCAGGCAGCCTTGTGCGCGCTGAGTAAGAAGGCCTGCATGCGCATCCGGCCCTTGTCGTCGAGGAGCTCCAGCGGCGGCGGTGGCATTCCCGCAACCTTCGGCACGTTCGAATGGATCAGCGCGGGCCGGATGTCGTCGATCGCCCAGTACTGCGAAACCGCTTCCCTCAGTTCGATTTCAGAGACCATGTTCGGTCCCTCCTGCATCTCCGGAGGGAACGCGCCCTTGGCGAAGACCAGCACGAAGAAGCCCGCACCCGGTGCGGCCGCCCGGTGGACTGCCTGCAGATAGGCATCGCGCGATTCGACGGGCATGGAGTGGAACAACGTGCTGTCGGCGATCGTGGAGAAGCGGTTGTCGAGACCGGTGAGGGCGGTGATGTCGGCCGCGACGAAGGATGCACGTTCGGAGAGTCCCCGTTCGACAGCGGCCGCGGTGGCGGCGGCGACGGCGGTCGGGCTGATGTCGATGCCCGTGACGGTGTACCCGTCGGCGGCCAACGCCAGCGACAGTTCGGCGTGCCCGCAGCCCGCGTCGAGAACTTCGCTACGAAATCTGCCGTCGCGCCACAAGCCTGCGAGCTCGGGTTGCGGTTCGCCGATATTCCACGGCGGTGGCCCGTCGAAGTGGCCAGTTCCGGAGTAGGCGCTGTCCCAATCCATCACATCGGTCATGGACGCCAACGTACGCGAGCTGAACGTGCAGCCGGCATCACCCTGCGATGCCGTTCTCCAGATACCGCGTCACCCCGTCGGTCCGTGCTTGCAACGCAGCCAGGGTCCGCCTCCCCATGTGGGCGGGCATTCGCTCCGCCACTTCCTCCGGGCTGCACCACTGCCATTCGCTCAGTTCCTCGGGCGGTAGCTCGATCGATTCCACCTGCTCGGGTGAGAGGGCGGGGCCCTCGTAGACGAAGAGCAGACCCTCGATCCGACCCGAACTCGGCCCCACCCAGTCGACGACCAGCAGGCGACCTGGCTCGATGCCCAATCCGAGTTCGCGTCGAACGGCACGCGTGCTTGCCGCCTGTGGCGATTCGTCGCGGTTCGCGACCGAACCCGGCAACAACCAGTGGGGGCGATAGGTCGGTGCGACCAGCAGAACGTGGCCGCGTTGGTCGGTGAACAACACTCCGGCAGCAGCGCGCTTCTTCGGCAAGCTCGCGAGAAAGTTGGCGCGGTCGGGAGTGATTCCGTCAAAGATGTTCTGTGCAGGCATATCTGAGCCCTCGTTCACATGGCGAATGGTGGCTGCGACAGTTGAGACGAGGTCATCGAGCCGTTGCCGTTCCGTGAGCAGGCGGCGATGGTGACCTTCGAGTGCCTCGGCCGGGTCGATCGCGGCGTCGACGATGTCGGCGACAGTGGCGAGATCCAGCCCGAGCTCACGGAGCAGCAATATCTGCTGAAGCCGCAGCAACTGCTCCTGCTCGTAGAAGCGGTGACCATTCCCGCCGACCCCAGCCGGAGGCAGCAGCCCGACCTCGTCGTAGTACCGCAGCGTGCGTGCTGTCACGCCGGACAACCGAGCCACATTCTGGATGGACCAACTCATGGCGTCCACGCTAGAAGTTAGCGCGGCGGCAAGGTCAAGGGCCAGCCAGCCCGGCTTCGTGCCATTTCGGAAAGCGCGCGTAAATTAGCTTCACGACCACACAATCTTTTGCTGAACGCGCGCACGCATACTGGTTCCCTTTCGAACACTGACCACGTCGAGACGAGAAATCTCTCACATTCCACATCGCGGACATGCGTAGAGCCGTGACTGTCGGAAGCGGAAGGATCATATTTACAGGTCCTTTCACCACCAGACGCCGCCGTCCAGCTGGCTTCTCGACTCGTCCCAGAGCCAAAAAATGACTTTTCGGTGTTGTAATTCCTGTAATTATTACGCGTCATATTTCCTGTAATAAATTACGCTTTGCGTTTGCTTCAAGATCATAATGAGTTTTCTGAAAATACAGGGAAGCGGAGGGTTACGTTCGCCTCGTCTCGTCAGGGACCCGGGTCGTCAATGGCAGCCGGCACTACTTTCGGAGGGTTCGTCCATGTCCACACACCGCAATCGCGCATCGCGCGCGCCAGTCATCCACTACCTGGCAACAAGTGTTTCGGGAGCGGCATTGGTGGGTGTCGGCGTCCTGGTCGCGCTGTCCCCTACGGATGAACCCGCCCTGGGCAGCACGGAGGTACAACTGACGTCCACTGGAACGCCACTTCAGCAAGATTCGGCGGAGCCGAACCTGTGGCTGTTCGGACTGAACGGTTCGAATCATTCGTCGGCCTCCGACAGTTCGGCTCGTTCGACGACTGCGCTCGCTCCTTCGGCAGCCATGCGACCCATGATCGGTCCCGGTGGCTGGCTGTATGGCGACGGGCTCGATGCGCTGGATCTCGACCCCGATTGCACCGCGAACTGCGCCGGACAAAACGGCGGGCTGCTCGGTGGCAGCGGCGGCAACGGAGCCTTCGGAGGTGCGGGCGGTAATGGCGGCTTCTTCTTCGGCAACGGCGGCACGGGTGGCGCCGGAGTCGCGGCATTCACCAACGCCGCGGGGCAGCGGGTTGCAGCGACCGCGGGTGGCGCCGGCGGTAATGCCGGATTCCTCTTCGGAGACGCCGGCGATGGCGGCAACGGCGGCGACGACCGCAACTCTCTCGACTCCGACGTCGCCGGCGCCAACGATGCCACCGCCGGAGCGGGCGGTGCCGGCGGCCGCGGCGGAGCGATGGCTGGTAATGGAGGCAACGGAGGCATCGGTGGCTTCGCGGATTCAGCCAACGGCAACGCCACCGCCGGAAACGGTGGGGCCGGCGGCCGGGCCTCTACGGGGACAGGCGGCAGCGGAGGCGACGGTGGCGGCGCGTCGTCCGACGGCGACGGATCGATGACGGCTACCGCGGGCGACGGTGGCGACGGCGGTCGCGGGGCGCCCGGCGGATCCGGCGGCAAGGGCGGCAACGCAAACAACGCGTTTGGCAACGGCGCCAACGGAATCAGCGGCGACGGCGGGGACGGAGGCGCATCCTCCAGCGGTGCCGGCGGTCGAGGCGGGGACGGCGGATTCACCGCTACCGACGAAGGTGATGCCACCGGCGGAAACGGCGGCGCGGGCGGCAGTGGTGCGGGATCGCAGGCCGGCGGCGCAGGCGGCAACGGCGGCGCTGCGAGCTCGGCCGGCAGTAACCGGTTCGATCCCGCCGACGGCGACGGCGGGACCTCGACCGGAGGCGCCGGTGGCGCAGGCGGGCGGGGCGGCGATCTTCTCGGCGAGGGCGGCACCGGCGGGTCGGGTGGTGACGCCGACACCGACGGCGGGCCTTCTGCAATCGGTGGCGACGGCGGCAACGGTGGGCGCGGCGGGTTGATCGCCGGCGGTGGCGGCGATGGCGGTCCGGGAGCTGTGTCCGCCGGCGGTGACACCAACACCAACGGCTCAGGTGGCACCGGCGGAGCCGGCGGCATCGGCGGCCAGTCCGGCAGCGACGGTTCCGACGGCGGGACTGGAGGCGACGCGGACTAGTAGTTTGTAAAGCCTTTCAGCACAGATGATTCCGGGGGTCGCTACTCGGCGGCCCCCGGATCAGCCAGGCAGATCCCAGGTGTGCACGGGTTCGTTGGAGTGCATGCGTTCGCAGTACAGCCGCAGCATCTCGGCGAGCGCCTCCGGCCTGCTCAGGCCGCGACCCTGCAGTGCCGTCACCGCCGCGGACTGCCACGTCGCCCCGTTGCGGCCCGTCTTCGCGCGGCCCTCGATGACTCCGAGGTAGCGGTCACGCACGTCGGCGGACACCTCCCAGCGGCGCAGCCCCTCATCGGCCAGCGGAAGCAGCTGGCGCAGGATCAGTTCGTCGGGCGTCACCTCACCCAGGCCGGGCCAGTAGAGCCGCGCATCCATCCCGTCGCGCGCTGCCGCCACGAAATTCGCTTCTGCGGCAGCGAAACTCATCTTCGTCCAGAGCGGACGGTCCTCCTCGGACAGCGACCGCAACACCCCGTAGTAGAACGCCGAGTTGGCCATCATGTCGACGACCGTCGGCCCCGCGGGCAGCACCCGGTTCTCGACGCGCAGGTGCGGCCGGCCGTCGACGATGTCATACACCGGCCGGTTCCAGCGGTAGATCGTGCCGTTGTGCAGGCGCAGCTCCGACAGCTTCGGTGTACGGCCCGCCGCCAGTTCGGCCACCGGATCCTCATCGGAGAGCTCCGGTAGCAGCGACGGGAAGTACCGCACGTTCTCCTCGAACAGGTCGAAGATCGACGTGATCCAGCGTTCCCCGAACCAGACGCGCGGCCGCACGCCCTGGGTTTTGAGCTCGTCGGGCCGGGTGTCGGTGGCCTGGGCGAACAGCTCGATGCGCGTCTCGGCCCACAACTGGTGACCGTAGAAGAAGGGTGAATTCGCGCCCAAGGCCAACTGCGGGCCGGCGATCACCTGGGCGGCGTTCCAATTGTTGGCGAAGTCGGCCGGTGACACCTGCAGGTGCAGTTGCATGCTGGTACAAGCGGATTCGGGAGCAATCGAGGCGGTCTGCAGGCTCAGCCGTTCGGGGCCCGAGATGTCGATCATGATGTCCTCGCCGCGGGCGGTGAAGATCGAGTCGTTGAGCGCCTGGTACCGGATGGACTCGCTCATCCAGCTTCCCGTGAGATGCTCCGGCATCAGGGTCGGCAGGATCCCGACCATCACGATGTGCGAGCCGTCGGCGTTGGCCTTCGACTCCGCCGCGTTGAGGCTCGCCCGCACCTCGTCCTCGAGTTCCAGCGCGGCCCGGCCCGGCAGCCGACGCGGCGGCACGTTGAATTCGATGTTGTAGGCGCCGAGTTCGGTCTGGTAGGCCGGGTCGGCGATCGACTCCAGGACCTCCGAATTGTTCATCGCCGGCTGATAGGCGGAGTCGACGAGATTGCACTCGATCTCCATACCGGTCAGCGGTTTCTCGAAATCGAAGCTTGACTGCGACAACATCGTTTCGAACACGTCGAGGCAGAGCTGCACTTTGCGGCGGTACTCGCGGCGGTGCGCCCGGCTGAACTCGGCCTGCTTAAGCTCCTCGCCCACAACCCGAGCCTATCGGCGCGAGGCCACCGCCACCTGCGGACTGAACAACCCGCCCCGCAATTCGATCTCGATCGACGGGTCGGCATGCGCCGCCAGCGCTCGCAGCGCCGACGGGCTGTAGGCGCGCAGAGAGCTGATGACACCGTCGTGGACGAACGGCACTAACGGCGCCCACGGCAGCATCGTGGCCAACCGCAGCAGATGCAGCGGCGCGGGTGGGCGCGGCAGGTCGACGATGATCAACTTGTCGGCGACGCGGGTGCCTTCGGCGATGACCTGGGCGGCGGCCTCGGGTGGCAGGTGATGGAACGACAACACGAACACCGCCACCGCGAACTCGCCATCCGCAGCGTCCAGCGACGTCGCGTCCATCTCCCGGACTGCGGCCCGCGGGTGCGTGCCGAGATCGCCTGCCGCGATGGCCGCGACCGACGCGGGTTCGACGTCGGTGACCGTCAGACGCGCGGTCGGGTGCCAGTCCAGTAGTTTTCGGGACAGTGCACCGTGGCCGGCGCCCAATTCCAAGATCTTCGGGTCTGGCACGTCGGCCACCTCGTCGAGCACGATCTTCGCGAATTTCTCGTGGTTGCCGAACACTTCGCCGGTCCAGTCCAGCGCTTTGACCACGCCCGCCTTCACGCGGTCGTCGACATCATCGCGGTCGAGGTACTCCTGTCGATCCGTCTGCAACAGCCGGTCCAGGCAGGAGGCGTCAGGCCCGCCGCGCGGCATCGTCGAGATGTCGGTGTCGGGGGCAGCGGATTTCACTGCGCCCCCGCGAACGGCACCAGAAGGGGGACACCACCGGGCATGGTGAACGTCTCCGGCATCTGCGGCCGCTTCGTCGGAACCTTCCCGCCGTCGCGATACACGAGCGTGCCCGAGTACACGCCGTCGTCGTAGTTGTCGTAATAGAAGTTGCCCGCGACGATGTACTGACACTCGGAATGCGTTGCTGTCACGGGAACGAAGACGCCACCGAACTCGGGCGACTCGCACTGCACTTGTGGGTCCAACGGTGGGGCGATGGGACCGGGCTGGGCGTGGGCCATTCCGGCCAGCGAGAGGGCTGCGGCCCCGAGTGTGGCGGCAACGCCGACCACTCTGTACGCACAAGTGTTGATGATCGGCACCTTTCCCGTCGCGCCTGAGCGAACTCTAACGTGACCCCGAGCCACGTAGTCCATCATGGAGCAATGGCCGACTTCGTCGCTGCAATCGACCAGGGCACCACCAGCACGCGGTGCATGATCTTCGACCACGACGGCGCCGAAGTGGGCCGCCACCAGCTCGAACACGAACAGATCCTGCCCAAGGCCGGCTGGGTGGAGCACAACCCCGTCGAGATCTGGGAGCGCACCGGATCGGTGCTGGCGACCGCGCTGAACACCACCAAGCTCTCCGTGGGCGACCTCGCCGCGCTCGGCATCACCAACCAGCGCGAGACATCGCTGGTGTGGAACAAGAAGACCGGGCGGCCGTACTACAACGCGATCGTCTGGCAGGACACCCGTACCGACCGCATCGCATCGGCGCTGGACCGCGACGGCCGCGGTGACGTTATCCGGCAGAAAGCGGGCCTGCCGCCGGCTACCTACTTCTCCGGCGGCAAGCTGCAGTGGCTGCTGGAGAACGTCGACGGGCTGCGCGAGGACGCCGAGAAGGGCGACGCCATCTTTGGCACGACGGACTCGTGGGTGCTGTGGAATCTGACCGGAGGCGCACGCGGCGGCGTGCACGCCACCGATGTCACCAACGCCAGCCGCACGATGCTGATGGACCTGGAGACGCTTGACTGGGACGACGAACTGTTGGGGTTCTTCGGCATTCCGCGCCAGATGCTGCCCCAGATCCGACCGTCGTCGACGCCGGAGCCGTTCGGCGTCACTGCCGACGGGGAACTGCCGATCACCGGCATCCTCGGCGATCAGCAGGCGGCGATGGTGGGGCAGGTGTGCCTGGAGGCTGGCGAGGCCAAGAACACCTACGGCACAGGTAATTTCCTGCTGCTCAACACCGGCGAAAACATCGTTCGGTCCGACAACGGACTGCTGACGACGGTCTGTTACCAGTTCGGTGATGCGAAACCCGTTTATGCCCTGGAGGGTTCGATCGCGGTGACCGGATCGGCAGTGCAGTGGCTGCGTGACCAGTTGGGGATCATCAGTGGTGCGTCGCAGAGCGAGGCTCTGGCGCGGCAGGTCCAGGACAACGGCGGCGTCTACTTCGTCCCCGCCTTTTCGGGGCTGTTCGCACCGTACTGGCGTTCAGATGCCCGCGGGGCCATCGTCGGCTTGTCGCGGTTCAACACCAACGCGCATGTCGCGCGGGCGACGTTGGAGGCGATTTGTTACCAGAGCCGCGATGTCGTCGACGCGATGGCCGCCGATTCCGGTGTGCACCTTGAGGTTCTGAAGGTCGACGGCGGCATCACCGCCAACGATCTGTGCATGCAGATCCAGGCCGACGTAATCGGTGTCGACGTCGTCAAGCCGGTGGTGGCGGAAACGACGGCCCTGGGCGCTGCCTACGCCGCCGGCCTGGCGGTCGGATTCTGGTCCGGCGCCGACGATCTGCGTGCCAACTGGCAGGAGGACAAGCGGTGGTCTCCGCAATGGTCCGATGAACAGCGCGCGGACGGATACGCCGGCTGGCAGAAGGCCGTGCAGCGCACCCTGGACTGGGTCGACGTCGACTGATTTCGGTGCGGTCTGTCAACCTCTGCGTGACAAACTACGCCGAGATCATGTGGCGGGCCTGGGCCCACCGCGCGATGCTCTGCGCATACAACGGCGTCTCGACGCGGCAGTGACGGCCTGACGAATCCTGCCGTGCCTCAGCGGCTTCGGCGAATGTCTGGCCGTGGTCGGCAATGAACTGCAGGAAATGCGTCGTAGGGTGCGACGTCACCGTGTTGGTATAGCGGCAGTGATCTCCGTCGATCTGTTCCATCTGCAGTTCCCAGACGACCTGCGTGGTGGTCCACCCGTGTGGTGTCAACACATCGGAGAGCGACACCATCCGGCAGTAGTGGGCTTCGGCGGTCTCGAAACGGTACTGCTGCACCACCAGACCCGTCCCGATCATCTCGACGTTGATCGACATCGGTGTTCCGTCGTCGTCGACGGTGTACCCCGCGGCCTTGTGGTCGCCGGGGGCGCACCGCTGATACTCATGTGTGGGAAGCGTTTTCAACCATTCGGCAATGTCGACGTGGTCGAACGGGGCCTGAACATCGGCGGTCGCCACCGCATGGGAAAGCACCAGATCTTCTCGGACATCGGTACGCATCGCTGATTCCTCTCGGGTTGTCGATGCGTCAATGCTTTCGCGACGAGGGGGTCGCGTGCGTCGCCGCTACCGGCACTTCCGAGGTGGTGCTAGCAGGAACTAGTTGCTCCCGGCCGCGACCAGGGACCGCAACTCAATGTCGGGGTTCTCCCGTGCCACGTTCTCCAGGCGCCACTTCGTCGAGAACACCGCGAGCATGACGCCGTCGGTGCGGGTGAACACCTCCACCGACGCCAGCTTGGCGAGCACCTCGGCGTCCTCGGGGTCACAGATGCGTGCCACCGTATAGGGAAGTGGCTCAAGCGAAATCGCTGCACTGAACTCGGCGGCCATCCGGTGACTGGCCACCTCGAACTGCATCGGCCCGACGGCCGCCAGGACTGGTGCCTGGTCACCGCGCCGGTCCGACTTCAGCACCTGGACGACGCCCTCCTGGTCGAGTTGCTCGATACCCTTGCGGAACTGCTTGTGCTTGCTCGGGTCCTTGCCGCGGGCCACAGAGAAGTGTTCGGGCGAGAAGCTGGGAATGGGCGGGTATTTCACGGCGACGTCCTGATACAGCGTGTCACCGGGACGCAACGCTGCGGCGTTGGCGAGGCCGATGACGTCGCCCGGCCAGGCGGTGTCCAGCGTCGACCGTTCCCGGCCGAACACCGACTGCGCATACTTGGTGACGAACGGCTTGCCCGTCGCGGCGTGGGTGAGGACGTCACCGCGCTCGAACGTGCCCGAGCACACGCGGGCGTAGGCGATCCGGTCCCGATGGGCGGAATCCATGCCCGCCTGCACCTTGAAGACGAAGGCACTGAACGGATCAGCGGCCTCGCGGCGGTGTCCGTCGATGTCTACCTGTCCGCTCGGCGACGGGGCCAACTGGGCGAGGACATCGAGCAACTGGTTGACGCCGAAGTTCAGCGCCGCCGACGTAAACAACACCGGAGTCGACGTGCAATCGAGGAACGTCTCCTCGTCGAAGTCGGCGCCGTCGGCCTCCAGCAGTTCGGACTCCTCGACAGCGGTGTCCCAGTCGATGCCGGCGGCGTCGTGCGCGCGGGACGGATCGATGTGCTCCTCGGGGGCGGCGGTCGCGCCGCCGGCGGTGCGGGTGAAGCGGATGAACTTGCCGGTCCGGCGGTCCAGGACACCCTTGAAGTCACCGGCGATGCCGACCGGCCATGTCAGCGGGGTCGGGCGCAGGCCGATCTCCGACTGGATCTCGTCCATCAGCTCGAGAGCGTGGCGGCCCGGCCGGTCCCACTTGTTGATCACGGTGATGATCGGGATGCGGCGGTGGCGGCAGACCTGGAACAGCTTCAGCGTCTGCGGCTCCAGACCCTTGGCGGCGTCGATGAGCATCACGGCGGAATCGACGGCGGTGAGCACCCGATAGGTGTCCTCGGAGAAGTCCGCGTGGCCCGGGGTGTCGAGGAGGTTGATGATGCAGATGTCGCCGCTGTGCGTCGTATACGGGAATTGCAGAGCTGTCGACGTGATCGAGATGCCGCGCGCCTTCTCCATCTCCATCCAGTCTGAGACGGTGGACCGGCGGCCCGACTTGCCGTGGATGGCGCCGGCCTCGGTGATCGCCTTGGCGTGCAGCACGAGAGCCTCGGTGAGGGTGGACTTGCCGGCGTCGGGGTGGCTGATCACGGCGAACGTCCTGCGGCGACGCGCCTCGGCGGTGACGGTGGTATCTGTCATGATCAGGCGATTTTATTGGCCGCGGCCCCGAAACCGATAATCGCGACCGCTCTGACGTGTGATTTCGGCGTGCTGGGTTGCGCTGAGCGCGACGGCGCACGCCGAAATCCCAGGGCTGACCCTGCCCGGAATGGATCAGCAGGTACCGAGGTTTACCCCGGTACCGTCCATCGAAAGGCCATCGGAACTTTGACGACGACACCGGTGAACATTCCGCGCGGACCGTTCGACCTCGCGGCGGTGTTCTACCGTCCCGACAACGTGGCTGAGAATCAGTCCTTCCCCGTGGTGGTGCTGTCGACCCCTGGTAGCAGCGTGAAAGAGCAGATCGGCGCGAACTATGCGTCACGACTGGCTGCCCGCGGAGTCGGGGCTCTCGTTTTCGATCCAGCACACCAGGGTGAAAGTGGCGGTGAGCCGCGGGACCTCGAAGACCCCTATCGGCGTGGCGAGGACATCTCCTACGCTATCGACGCCCTCGCGGCTGTACCCGGCGTCGACATGAACCGCATTGGTGTACTTGGCATCTGCGCGGGCGGCGGGTACGCGGTGTATACCGCGCGCACCGACCACAGAATCCGGGCGGTGGGCACCGTGGTCGCCGGCAACATGGGTGCAAGCTGGCGTTCCGCAGCATTCGCCCCTGAGGGCGCCGCCGCTGCGCTGGACCGCCTCGCCGATGAGCGGATTCGTGAGAATCAAACCGGCGAACTGGACCGCCTCAACTGGTTGCCGGACACCCTCGATGAGGCAGCAGCTGCCGGGGTCACCGACATCGACAACATGCAGGCAATCGGCTACTACCGGACACCGCGCGGGGCGCACCGGCGCTCGACCAATCGCCGTCTTGCGCGCAGTGATTCAATGCTGTTGGGCTACGACGCCTTTCATCTCGTCGAGGAGCTGCTCACCCAACCGTTGCAGGTCATCATCGCCGGCCGTAAGGGGGTCACTCGATCCTATGAGGCGGGAATGAGGCTCTGGGGGCTGGCGCCGAATCCCATCGATCTGATGATCGTCGAGGGTGCCGGGCATTACGACATGTACGACGTTCCCCAGTACGTCGATCAAGCTGTCGACCGGCTTGCCGACTTCTACCGGCGGCACCTTCCGGCTCGTTGAGCCGGAAGGTGCCGAAATCGCTTAGGCGAGAGCCTGTTTGGTCTCTTCGTCGAGGACGATGTCGCGGACGGCGGTGTTCTCCTCAAGATGTGCCACCGACGACGTACCCGGGATCAGCAGCACGTTGGGGGCGACGGACAGCGTCCACGCCAGCACGATCTGCGCCGGCGTACGGCCCAACTTCTCGGCCTCCTTGAGCACCGCGGGGTGGTTGAGCACCGGGTTGTCCGGCACGAATCCCGAACCGAGCGGGAAGAACGGCACGAACGCGATGCCGTTCTCGGCGCACAGATCCAACACGGGCTGCGACGTCCTGTCGACGATGTTGTACGCGTTCTGCACACACACGATGTCAGTGCGGTCCAACGCGATTCGCAGATGATCGACGCTGATGCTACTGAGGCCGATTCCGTCGATGAGACCCTCGTCACGAGCGGCGATCATCGTCGACAGCTGAGCGTCGAACAACTCGCGGTCGACTGCGGCGGGTGCGCTGGGGTCGTCACCGGCGAACACCCGCAGGTTCACCGCGGCCAGCTTGTCGGTCTCCAGCGTCGCGAGATTCTCCTCGATGCCCGCGCGTAACTCGTCGGGCTGCTGGGCGGCCAGCCAGTTGCCCTGATCGTCTCGCTTGCCGCCCACCTTGCTGACCAGCGCCAGGTCGGCCGGGTAGGGGTGGAGCGCTTCGCGGATCAGTTCGTTGGCGACGTTCGGTCCATAGAACTGCGACGTGTCGATGTGGTTGATACCCAATTCGATAACGCGTTTGAGCACTGCGATGGCCTGGTCGTGATCACGGGGCGGCCCGAAGACGCCGGGCCCAGGTAGTTGCATGGCGCCGAAGCCGACGCGGCCGACGGTGTACGAACCGAGCGAAAAGGTTTCCATACTTCGTGCTTACACGGATTCGGCGCGGTTTCTTCCTGTGTCAGAGAAGAAACCGCGCCGAAAGGGGAGAGCGTCAGTCCTCCGATAAACGGGGCAAATCAGTTCTCTCCGAGAACGTGATAAATCTCGCGACGGGCGTTGTTCACGATGTCGACGATGCGCTGCTGCTGCTCATCGGTCGCCGCGTGCGCGGACTGTGCCACGGCGCCCATCAGCTGACCGACGGCATTGCGCAGGCCCAGGGCGCCGGGAGCTTCATCTTTCAGGTCGGCAGCTATTGCGTCCCACGGCGCCGTCTCGATCTTGTCGGCCGCCGCGCGGCCCTCCTCGGTCAGCTCGAAGAGCTTCTTGCTGCCTTCGGCCTCGGTCGAGACGAGCAGTCCTTCGTCGACGAGCAGTTGCAGTGTCGGGTATACCGAGCCGGGGCTGGGCTTCCACAGCTGCTGGCTGCGCTCGTTGATCTCCTGGATCATCTCGTAGCCGTGCATGGGCCGGTCCACCAGGAGCTTGAGGATCGCGGCCCGCACGTCGCCGCGTCGGCCTCGTCCGCCACCACGGGGACCGCCGCGGCGACCGCCGGGACCGAACCCGAAGCCGCGCCCGGGACCACCTGGGCCGAACCCGAAACCGGGGCCGAAGCCCGGTCCGAAGCCGGCGTCGCCGCGGTGTTCGCGGACGTGGTCACGGAACTCGCGACGGGCCTGCCTGCGCTGTTCGTGAAGTGTTCTGCGGTCCTCGGGGCTGAAGCCGAATCCGAAACCGCGTCCCTCGAAGGGATTTTCCGGGGGTGTGAATGGGGTGTTCATTGTGTTTGTGTCCTTTGCTGACAGGAAGCACCATCTGCGCTTCCGATGTGTTGACGATATGCCAACGATATATCGGAAACTATCGTGATGCAACGTTCTATTCCGGATCAGCCGGGGGAAGCATCCATCTGGTCGACCACAGAACGGGCCCATTGCGCCTGCATCGCATTGAGCCGCAGCCCGTATTCGAGCGCCGTCAAACCGAAGAAGGCCTCGTCGGAGGGGCTGACGAACTGTCCGCAAGTCAGGGATTCGCGCAGTTCGGTAAGACGGCGGATTTCGGCGTCCGAATGGTCGGCCAGGGCTTCCAGATGCGTCCGAGCCTCGTCGGCGGGGATCAGGCCGAGGAGGAAAACCCGGAGCAGGGCCGCACTGCGGAACGGCGGATCGTCCTGCGGGCTGGTCACCCATCGCACCAGCTCGGCACGGCCGGCGTCGGTGATCTGGTACTCCTTGCGGCCCCGCGGCCCGATCGCGCGGACCTCGATCAATCCGCCGTCGGACAGCTTGTTCAGCTCGGAATACAGCTGGCTCTGCGTCGCCGGCCAGACGTTGGCCATCTACTTCTCGAAATGCTTGAGCAGGTCATACCCGCTCGCAGGTCCTTCGGAGAGGAGGCCGAGTGCTGCGATCCGAAGGCTCATGGCGGCATAGTACGGCCCCCACATTCCAGAAATGGAGCATCGGGATCGTGGGCTTACTCCGCTCCTCGACCCTCCCGGCTGTTGCGGTAGGCAGATCGACGCAGCGTGGTGAGCCACCGCGGCAGCAGAGACACGGCGGTGCCGCTGTGGACCGTCGGATCGAAGGGTTCGTCGCAACCCGGTTCATCGCCGCGCAACTCGCGGTCGAACGTCACCGTGGCGAGGTCGGTGAACCGCCCCGTTCCGCGCGCCTGCGCGACCGCGAACTCGATGGAGCCCTGCTCCAGTCGGTCACCGATCACGTCGAGCGACAGCTTGCCGTCGGGCAATGGGGTGATCATCTGAGCCCGCAACCAGAACACACCACCGCGGTATCCCAGGGGCATCAACGTCGAGAACGTCGCGGACTGCCATGAAGCGGCAGGGAGAAGCGCGGCGCGCATTGCGGAGGAGACCGTCAGGACGTCCCACCGTCGCTCTCCGTCCGCATCTCTGGACATCCGCCACGCAAGGCCCGCGAAATCCGGGGCTGATCCTGGGGTTCCGACACCTTTGGAGATGCGACCCACGACATCACCGGCGACGAGTGGCAGGCCATCCCCGTCCGCGGCGGTGCGCCGCACCGTCCCGCCGCACAGGACACCGGCCGGATGGAAGAACCGCTTGTCGCGAAGGGATGCTCCGGCCCGGAAGGGAAGGGTCGCGAGTTCCGAAATGGTCATGCGAACGACTGCCCTGTTTCCTGACAGACAAACGCAGTGAGCTGCGTTTGTCGCGGCCGCCCCAGGGTATTCGGCGCGGCATGTCCTCGTTATGGGCCGACGGCCGTACTGAAATCGCTTCGCGCCCAGAGGAGGTCGCGGCGGTGACCGAGGCCGACGTCGTGGTCGTCGGCGCCGGTATCACGGGATTGACGACCGCCACGCTCCTGGCACGCGCGGGGAAGAAGGTCGTCGTCGTCGAGGCGCGTCATATCGGTGCGTGTGCGACCGGGAACACCACCGGCAAGGCCACTGTCCTGCAGGGCGGAAAGCTTGCGCGCATCGCAGGCAAGCATGGCGCCGAACTCCTTCGCGACTACGTCGCGGGCAACGAGGAAGGCCGCGACTGGTTGATCCGATACTGCGAAGATCACGGGCTGAGCGTGCAACGCGAGGATGACCACGCATACGCACAGAGTCCCGGTGGAATCGACACGGCCCGAGAGGTTTTGGCGGCTTGCCGGGAAGCGCGTGTGGAGGCTGACTGGATCGACGAGGCGGACGTCCCGTTCCCGTTGCGCGGCGCCGTCAGAGTTCGCGATCAGGCTCAGATCGATCCCCTTCCGCTGCTCAGCAGCTTGGCCGCCGAACTGGAGGCGCACGGCGGCACGGTGTTACAAGGTGTCCGGGCGACCACGGTCGACGGAGTCGATCCCGTCAAGGTGCGACTGCGCATGACGGCCCCGGCTGACGACAGCCGCGACGAACATTTCACGATCACCGCCCGCACGTGTGTGCTGGCCACCGGTACGCCCATTCTGGACCGTGGCCTCTTCTTCGCCCGGCTGGAGGCGAAACGGTCCTACTGCTTGGCATTTGACGTGCCCGGAGACATCACCACCGCGATGTTCCTGTCGGTGGATTCGCCCACCCGCTCGGTGCGGTACGCGCCGACTCCGTCGGGGAACAAGTTGATCGTGGGCGGGGCCGGGCATCCCGTCGGACGCAGCGACAACCCCGGACGTGCCGTCGAGGAGCTCGCCCACTGGGCGACGCTGCATTACCCGGGCGCAGTTCAGACGCATTACTGGTCGGCTCAGGACTATCACCCCGCAGACGAGGTGCCCTACGTCGGCCCGCTCCTCCCGCGGCTGGAAAGCATCCTTGTCGCAACAGGTTTCGACAAGTGGGGAATGACCAACGGGGTGGCCGCGGCGCTGGCACTGTCGGCGCGCATCCTCGGCGGGCGAATGGACTGGGCGGCGGCCTTCGCCAGCTGGAGCCCACACGAGCTGAGCGGGTTATCGACCATGCTGCAGGCCAACGCCAAGGTCGGCCTGCGTCTGGCGAAGGGCTGGGTCGCGCCGCTGGCATCCCCGCCATCGCCACCGTCGGAGGGGCACGGTGTCGTCAGCGGAAAGCCGTGGCGCCTGCGTGCCACCAGTGTGGTGGGCGGGGAAGAGAACACGGTCTCACCTGTCTGTCCTCACCTCGGCGGAATCGTGGAGTGGAACGATTCGGACCAGGCATGGGAGTGCCCGTTGCACGGCTCGCGGTTCGCGCCGGACGGGGCGCTGCTCGAAGGACCGGCGACCCGCGGACTCACCAGAAGTTGACGTCCGCGGGCCGATTCCGACTACCCCTCGACGAGTTCGGCTCCCTGCGGTAGCTGCAGCGCCGTCAGCTTCCACGGGCCACGCGTGGCGAGCAGGTAGTAGAGCCCGAAGCCGACCCCGCAGCCGATGAACCAGCTGTACTGCGCGGCGACGGACATGCCGGGCACCGAGCCGCCTGTGAGAACCGGGAACATGGCCAGGGCCGCACCGATGAGCGTCGCGGTAACGGCAGCAGGGTTGTAGCCCTTCTTGTAGAAGTAGTTGCCGCTTTCGGACATCTTGAACAGGTCGTCGACGACGATCTTCTGCTTGCGGACCAGGTAGAAGTCGGCGATCAACACACCGAACAGCGGGCCGATGAACGCACCCAGCGTCTCCAGCGTGTAGTGGATGACCTCTGGGTTGCTGTACAGGTTCCACGGCGTCAGCAGCACCGAACCGACGGCGGCGATCATGCCGCCCATCCGCCAGCTGATCTTCTGCGGGCTGACGTTGGAGAAGTCGAAGGCGGGGCTGATGAAGTTGGCGACGATGTTGATACCGATCGTGGCGATCGTGAACGTCAGCGCACCGAGCACGATGGCGGTGGTGCTGTCGATCCGCGCGACCGTCTCCACCGGGTCGGTGAGCAGTTCGCCGAAGACGGGAACCGTTGCGGCAGCGGTGATGACGACGAGAAGCGAGAAGACAAGGAAGTTGACGGGCAGGCCGAGGAAGTTGCCTTTCTTCACGGCCTCGAAGCTCTTCCCGTAGCGGGCGAAGTCGCCGAAGTTGAGCATGGGGCCTGAGAAGTACGACACCACGAGCGCGATCGCGCCGAGCATGACGACCAGCGTGTTGCCCTGCTTCTCACCACCGAGGCTCAGGCTGACATGCCAATCCGACTTCCACAGCAGGTAGCCGCACAGGATGAACATGACGACATAGACGGCCGGACCGCAGAAGTCGATGAACTTGCGGATCGACTCCATGCCGCGCCAGAACACACAGGCCTGCAGGATCCACAGGACGGTGAAGCTGCACCACCCGAGCAGCGACAGGCCGGTGAAGCCGTACTGGTCGACGTCGGCGTAGGGCATCAGGCCGGGAAACAGCTTGAGCAGCACGACATCCAGTGCGGCCGATGCGAGGTAGGTCTGGATGCCGTACCAGGCGACCGCGATCAGGCCGCGGATGATGGCCGGGATGTTGGCGCCGAGCACGCCGAACGAGCTGCGGCAGACCACGGGGTAGGGGACGCCGGCCTGTTGGCTCGGCTTTGCCACCAGGTTGCAGAAGATGTTGACGATGACGATGCCGATCAGCAGCGCGATGAGCACCTGCCAGCTGGCCAGGCCGAGCGCGAAGAGGCTGCCCGCCGTGACGTAGCCGCCGACGCTGTGCACGTCGGACATCCAGAACGCGAAGATGTTGTACGACGTCCACGACTGCTTGCCCAGAGGCGCGAGGTCCTCGTTGGTCAGGCGCGGGTCGTAGTCGTCCTTGATGACTCCGGCACCGACAGGGTGGCCCGCGGCTTCGACGATGTCGTTGGCGCCGACCACGGCGCTCGGAGGCAGATCTCGGGTGTCTGACATAGGTGAGCAAAGTAGTAACGCCGTGTTTCCCCGCCGTTGCGCCCAGAATATATTTTCGAGATCAGCGGTCTTGGATCACGAGCCCGGAATCGGCGGGCAAGGACTCGACGACCACGTTGAGGCGTTTGTTGTGAATTGCCGCGGCTGTCAACAGAGATTCAGCGTCTCCAGCAAGGAACGCGTCGAGCATGACCCGATGATCCTCGTGCAGCAGCGCCCGCTGCGACGGCTCGACATGCACCATCAACTGCACCGGTTCGGTGATGTTCCAGGCGGATTCGAGCATGTGCACGAGACGCAGCATGCGCGACGGTCGGCTCAGCGCCATGTGGAACTGCCTGCTGTAGCGGTGATAGGCCTGCGCATCATCGAATTTCAGCGCCTGCTCCAGGGTTTCGTGTACATCGCCGACGTGGATGCGGTCGGCGTCGGTGGCGTTCGTGATCGCGGCAGCCATCGCAGCGGTCTCCAACGTCTCGCGCACGAGGTACATCTCGGCGAGCTCGCTGGCGGTCAGTTGCGCCACGGCGTAGCCGGCGTTAGGGCGGTGCTGGACAAGGCCTTCGCCGGTGAGGGTTTTCAGGCTTTCCCGCACCGGAATGTGGCTGACCCCGAACATCTCGGCGATTTCACCGACGGGTATCGGTGTCCCCGGCGGTACCGCGCCGTCGAGAATCACGCGGCGCATCTCGTCGACGATGCTTTGCGCGTCCCTACCGAGCACGGCCTTGAACAGCGCTGCGGAGTGTCGGCGATCAGGCACTACCTGATCTTCCGCTCTTCGGACAGTCCCCGCGAGCCCTGGACATTCCACTATTGACATGTCATTTGTGGGATGTCAGTGTGGAGGCATGAGCGAGACCACTGAGACCGACTCGACTTTGTTCGGGACCGGAGACTTCTTCCAGGTCGGCAACTACGCACCCGTCGCCGACGAACTCACGGCCTTCGATCTGCCCGTGGTGGGCACGATCCCGCCCGAAATCGACGGCTGGTATCTGCGCAACGGACCGAACCCGCGTGAGGCGACCGGGCACTGGTTCACCGGTGACGGCATGGTCCACGGCGTGCGCATCGAGAACGGCCGCGCCGCGTGGTACCGCAACCGTTGGGTGCGCACCGACAGCTTCGTCGACCCGTTCCCGCTCTACAACGAAGACGGCACCCGCAACCTGCGCGCCAGCGTGGCCAACACCCACATCGTCAACCACGCGGGCAAGACCCTGGCGCTCGTCGAATCGTCGCTGCCCTACGAGATCACCAACGACCTCGAAACGGTGGGGGCCTACGATTTCGGCGGCAAGCTCGTCGACTCGATGACCGCGCACCCCAAGATCTGCCCGACCACCGGCGAGATGCACTTCTTCGGATACGGCAGCATCTCCGCTCCACATGTCACCTATCACCGGGCAGATGCCAACGGGCAGTTGATCATCGACCGACCGCTCGATGTTCCCGCGCTGACGATGATGCACGACTTCGCGCTGACCGCGAACTACGTCGTGTTCATGGACCTGCCGGTGGTGTTCAACCTCGACATCGCGACCAGTGGCGCCGGTGCCATGCCTTACCGCTGGGACGACGACTACGGTGCCCGGTTCGGCATCCTGCGCCGTGACGATCCGTACGGCGAGGTGCGTTGGTTCGACATCGACCCGTGTTACGTCTTCCATGTCGCCAACGCGCACGATGACGGCCGGACGTTGGTGGTGCAAGCGGTCCGGTATCCCGAGTTGTGGCGGGACAACGGCGGATTCGACACCGATGGCGTGATGTGGACGTGGATGATCGACCTGCAGAGCGGCGCGGTGCGGGAAAGCCAACTCGACGACCGCATCGTCGAGTTCCCGCGTATCGACGACCGTCTCGCGACGCTGCCCGCCCGCTACGCGGTGTCCGTCGGCGACCACAGCCTCATCCGGCACGACCTGACGACCGGCACGGCCGAGGAACACCGGTTCGGCACCGACGGAGGACCCGGCGAGGCAGTGTTCGTGCCGTCCGCCTCGGGCCCGGCCGACGAGAGCAGCGGCTGGTACCTCGGGTACGTCTACGACCCCGAACGCAACGGCAGCGACCTCGTCATCATCGACGCGTCCGACTTCGCAGGCCCACCTGTCGCCAGAATCACTCTCCCGCAGCGGGTTCCGTACGGGTTTCACGGAAACTGGATCTCCGGTAACCCTGAGGGCTGACGCGGTAGGCGCGCTTGAAGGCGCTGCTGAGTGCGAACGGGGTCGCGTACCCGACGCGACGGGCGATCGCCGTCAGCGTCGTGTCACCGTCGCGCAGCATGTCGGCGGCCAGCGCGAGTCGCCAACTGGTCAGAAACGCGATCGGCGGTTCGCCGACCAGTTCGGTGAACCGCCGCGCGAACACGGCACGCGAATTACCCACGGCGGCAGCAAGATTGGCAACCGTCCAGGGGTGCTCGGGATTGTTGTAGATCAGCCGCAGCGCCGGGCCGACGATCGGGTCGCGTTCGGCGTGCCACCACGTCGGTGCCAGCTCGTCGCGGTCGAACCACGTGCGCAGCACGTCCATCAGCAACAGATCGAGCAGACGGTCGAGATAGGCCTCCTGCCCAGGACCGTCACGGCCGGCCTCCACCGACAGCAGACCCACGAGCGGGCTCGGCAGCTCGGAGGAGCGCAGCACCAGCACCGTCGGCAGGGAATCCAACAGCCGGGTGCTGACCTCGCTGTGCCCGTCGTAGGTGCAGATGATGCTGCGGTGCGCGCCGTCCGTGGAGTTGCCCCACGTCCGCACCCCGACCGACATCGCGAAGCGCAGATCGTCACCGCGCAGCGTCGTGCACCGATTGCCGGGGTGGATCACCACCTGCGGTTCGGTGTCGGCGTCGGCGGCGAAGCGGTAGTGCTCGATACCGCGCGCCACAGCGACGTCCCCGGGCTGCAGGTCGAACGTCTGGCCCGATTCGGTCACGATGACTGCGCATCCATCGGTGACGCAGATCAACGTCAACGGTGCGTCGTCGCGGATCAGCATCGACCACGGCGGGTCCAGCGACATCCGCAACACGAACGCACCCCGTGCCCGCACCCCATCAAGAAGGCCACCCAGAGCATCCACGCCGGCAGTCTAACGAGACGATCACGTATGTAGACAGGATTATGGACGATGGATCGTCTCAATTGGACCCGGTTGACTCAGTGCCATGACAAGCCCGTTCCTGATCGCCGCGACCGCCTCTGCGATCGTCACCGCCACCACCGGCGGACTGTTCTACGCCTTCTCCACCTTTGTGATGCGCGGCCTGAACCGCACCGAACCCCTCGACGCCATCACCGCGATGCGCGGCATGAACGCCGAGGCGCAGGCCAATGTCCCGTTCCTGGCGCTGTTCCTCGGATCCGCCGCGCTCGCGCTCGGCGTCGGGATCGCCGCGGCGTTCCACCTGCGGACGCCGGGCGCCGGCTGGATCCTGGCCGGCTCGATTCTGGGCGTGGTGGCGTTCGTCGTCACGGTGACGTTCAACATTCCGCTGAACAACGCGCTCGATCGACTCGACCCGGCAACCCTCTCGATGGCCGACGCCGCGCAGGAGTGGCAGGCCTACCTGGTGCCGTGGACCAACTGGAACCACGTCCGGACCGTGGCGCCGCTGCTGGGGTCGGCTCTCGTCCTCGTCGGTCTGCTGCAGCGGTGACGCTCAGGACGGGAGAGCGAAGCCGCCGCCGGACTGCGGAGGCGGCGGCTGGTGTGGCGGAGGCTGCTGGTGCGGGGGCGGCGCCGGCGGCGGCCACTGGGGCGGTGGCGGGCCCACCGGAGCTTGCTGCAGACGACTCAGCTCGCGGCGGTGGCGTTCGGCGAGGACAGCGGCCAGCACCATCGCCGGCGGCGTCCCGGGCGGAGGCGGAGGCGAAATCTGAGCCACCACGTCGGACGCGATCCGGTACGCCATCTGGTCACGCACCGCAGGGTCCAATTGCGATGCCCGAGCGAGGAATTGACGTGACATGTCGGCCAATGACGGACTCAGTCCCGACAGCTGGAGCGTCGACGCCCACCACGCCAGCTGCGGCGGCATCATCGGGGGAGGCGCCTGCTTCGGCGCGCGTTCATTGATGACGACCGTGCCTGCGAACACGTCGCCGACGCGTTTCCCCTTCGCGGACAGCAGGCTGCACAACACCGCGGGACCGCCCGTCAGCGTCCACAGCTCGATCACGCCGGCCAGCCCACGGAACAGGGCCTGACGGAACCGCTCCGGGCTGCCGTCCTCCGACACCACCCGCAACCCGAGCGCCATCTTCCCCAGCGTCTTGCCGCGTGTCGCCGACTCGAAGATCACCGGATAGCCGACGAGCGCAATCACCGTGAAGATGATCAGCACCGCCCCCGAGAACGCCGGATCGGTGTCGGAAAGCGTGACCGCCCACAGCAGGACGCCGATGACGTAGAGCAGCAGCACCACGGAGACATCGATCAACGCCGACAGCGCGCGGACCGGCAACTGAGCGATCTGGATCTCGAGGACGACCGCGTCACCGGTCACCACGGGCTGTTGCTGGCCGACCATAATCAGCCACGCTACTAAAATCTCGGATGTGGATGTCGATGCGTTTGTCCTGGCGAACCGCTCGACGTGGGACCGCCTCGAGTATCTGGTCAAGAACAAGCGGCGTCTGACCGGCGCGGAAGTCGACGAACTGGTCGATCTGTACCAGCGGGTGTCGACGCATCTGTCGATCGTGCGGTCGTCATCCTCGGACGCGGTGCTGGTGGGCAAGCTCTCCGGACTCGTGGCGCGCGCGCGGGCGGTCGTGACCGGCGCGCACGCTCCGCTGTGGCGTGAGTTCATCCGGTTCTGGACGGTGGCCTTCCCCGTCGTGGTCTACCGCTCCTGGCGGTGGTGGCTGGCATCGGGCGTCCTGTTCTATCTCGTGGCCGCGGTGATCGCGGTGTGGATCGCGCACTCGCCCGAGGTTCAGGCATCGATCGGGACGCCCAGCGAGATCGAGCAGATCGTCAACCACGAGTTCGCGAACTACTACAGCGAGCATCCGGGAACGTCGTTCGCGTTGCAGGTGTGGGTCAACAACGCGTGGGTGGCCGCGCAGTGCATCGCGATGGCCGTGCTGCTGGGAATCCCCATCCCGTACATCCTCTTTCAGAATGCGGCCAATCTCGGCGTGAACGCGGGGCTGATGTTCGAGGCGGGCCGGGGTGACATCTTCCTCGGACTCATCACACCGCACGGGCTGCTCGAGCTGATGGCGGTGTTCGTGGCTGCCGGCGTCGGCATGCGGCTGGGTTGGTCGGTGATCTCGCCCGGCGACCGCCCACGCGGTCAGGTGCTGGCCGAGCAGGGCCGCGCGGTGATCGCGGCGGCGATCGGACTGGCTGTGGTTCTGCTGATTTCGGGTGTGATCGAAGGATTCGTGACGCCGTCGTCGTTGCCGACGTTCGTACGGGTGGCGATCGGCGTCACGGCCTTCGTAGCGTTCCTCGGCTACGTCGTCTACTTCGGCCGTAAGGCGGTCGCTGCGGGGGAGACCGGCGACATCGAGAATGCCCCCGACGTCGTCCCGACGGGCTGAATTTCTCCCGCGAGCAGACACAAACTCACACGAATTCAGCCGAAATGGTGTGCATTTGTGTCTGCTCGCGAGGAGAACCGGGCGCGCATCAGATGGTCATTGATGCGTGCGGCGAGGCGCTCGGGGTGCAGTCGCACATCTGAGACGACAATCGGGATGACTGTCCATCCGGCATGCTGAATTCCAGCGAACCGCTTCTTGTCGTTGAGCATCTCGACCCGGCCGGCGTGCCAGTCGATGCTCTCGTACTCGGCAGCGACCAAGCACCCGGGCCACGCGAAATCGACACGCCAGCAGTCGTCGTCGCCTTCAATGAGGTACTGCAGCTCTGGACCGGGGACGCCGTGGTCGTGCATCACCAACCGGGCCTCACTCTCCATAGGAGATTCAGCGCGACCGTCCGCGAGCTCGAGCAGTTCGCGTACCGCGACGATGCCCCGTCGGCCGCGCTGTTCGAAGGCGGCGGCGTCAAGCTCTGCCCGCGTGCACAACTCGGAGTGCAGGGCGGCGTCGAGGGTGGCCAAGGCACGTGGGCGGCGGAGTGTGCGGGCGACCTCAACCGCGGTCCAGGCGGGCGTCGTCGCGAGTCGACCGTGGATTCGGCGTATGGGCGCCCCCAACCGCTGATGCACCATGAGGCCGACGGTCGGCCTGATCCGAACCCCAGGATCGAAGATGTGGATTGCTTCTGTGCCTTCGGTGTCGAAGCCGTACAACGTGGCCGCTGTGCCCATGCAGGCGACGGCCGGCTGACCGAGGTAGGTATCCAGCGACGTAAGCCTGCCCAGGTAGTTGGGTTTCGTCATCGCGTAGACGCCGTGCCAGACGCGGATCACCTCCTGCCTGCGCACCAGGACATCAAGCTGCCGGCGGGTTATGACGTCGAGAATCGCCGCCGACGACAGGTACCCTCCGCCACTTCTGAAGAGGTCTTCGACAGCCTTCTGCACACTCGGATCGTCACCCGGTGTCGAACCCTCGCGGCTCGGTAACTCGGGTTCCTGTGGATGAAATCGCTTCTGTGGACAAAGTTCTTGTGGCGAGCAGACACAAACTCACACGAATTCAGCTGAAAACGTGCAAGTTTGTGTCTGCTCGCGGGAAGGGGTGAGTTACAGGCGGCCGGCGGCCTTCATCGCCAGGTAGTGGTCGGCCAGGTCCGGCGCCAGCTCCTCCGGCGGCGCGTCGACGACATCGACGCCCATCCTGCGCAGCAGCGTTGCCACAGCCCTACGGTCGTTGCGCGAGCGTTCCGCTGCCGCAGCGTCATACACCTCGACGGCGTCGGCGCGGCCCGCCGCGAGCTTGTCCACGCGCGGGTCGGCGACGCTCGCGACGATCACCCGGTGCTTGGCCGTCAACTGCGGAAGCACACTGAGCAGGCCCTCGTCGATCGCCGACGCGTTCAGGTCCGTCAACAGCACCACCAGCGCGCTGCGTCGCACCCGGCGCTGCACCGCCGCCACCATCGACCGGGCGTCCGACTCGACCAGCGACGGCTCCAGCGGCGCCATCGCGGCGACGAGCTGGGCCAGCAGTTCCGTGCGCGATGCATTGACCACCGCGGCGCGGGTCTCGCGGTCGTGGGCGAGGAAGTCGACGTGGTCGCCGGCTCGCGCGGCCAGCGCCGCCAGCAGCAGCGCCGCGTCGAGTGACCAGTCGAGGCGGGGCCAGCCGCCCGGATCAAGAGCCGTGGGGTCAACACCGACACGGCCTGCCGACGTCCGCCCCGTGTCGAGCACGATCACCACACGGCGGTCCCGTTCGGGGCGCCACGTGCGCACCACCACATCGGCGCGCCGGGCCGTGGCCCGCCAGTCGATGGACCGGACGTCGTCACCGACCACATACTCACGCAGAGAGTCGAATTCGGTACCCTGCCCCCGAATCAGTACGGGCGTCATGCCTTCCAGTTCCCGCAGCCGCGCCAGCCGGGACGGCAGGTGCTTGCGGGACAGGAACGGCGGCAGGATACGGATC
The DNA here is from genome assembly GCF_029623955.1 of Mycobacterium sp. 236(2023). GTDB lineage: Bacteria > Actinomycetota > Actinomycetes > Mycobacteriales > Mycobacteriaceae > Mycobacterium. The sequence goes on from NZ_JARSBP010000003.1 coordinate 56,472, forward strand.
TGCCACGGGGCCCGGTGGGATGCCTGCCGTCCGGCCAAACCCAGCGGCCCGATCGATCGCGCCGTGACCAGCGCCGAGTTCTGGTCTCCCCGGCGCACCGGCTGCAGCTCGGTGTCGAGTCGAACCCGTTGGCCCGCGGCGATATTCACCGAATGTGTTCGAGGCTGTGCGCGGGCGCTCGGCGCCCACGCATCGCGGACGAGACCGCGGAAGCGGGATCGTCCACCGTTATCGACCGTCAGCTCCGCGATTACCTGCTGCCCCAACCGCGCCGACACCGACCCGCTGCGTGAAAGTCGCAACGCGCGCGGACTACTCGCGAGCACGGCGTCAACTATGCTGGCAACAGCCAGCAGTGCCGCCAGTACTCCGAACGTCACTGCGGGATAAGGCGACAGCAGGACGGGCAGAGCGCACAGCAGTGCGATCAGCCCGGCGCGACCAGTGAGGACCACTAGCGTGGGACGGGTACCGCGGACAGGATCCCCTCGATCACGCCGTCGGCGCTGGAACCCTCCAGCTCGGCCTCCGGCCGCAGCGCGACCCGGTGGCGCAGCGTCGGGCGGGCCATCGCCTTGACGTCGTCGGGGGTGACGTAGTTTCGACCCGACAGCCAGGCCCAGGACCGTGCCGTCGCCAGCAATGCCGTCGAACCGCGGGGGGACACGCCCAGTTGCAACGACGGGGAATTCCTTGTGGCACCGACGATATCGACGATATAGCCGAGCACTTCGTCGCCGACGAGCACCTGCCGCACCGCTTCTCGGCCCGCCGCCAACTCCGCGGGCCCGGCGACGGGTTTTATGAAGGACAGATCGCGTGGATCGAATCCCCGTGCGTGCCGGGTGAGGATGGCGATCTCCTGATCACGCGGCGGCAGCGGCACATTGAGCTTCAGCAGGAAGCGGTCGAGCTGCGCTTCAGGCAGCTGATAGGTGCCTTCGTACTCGATGGGGTTCTGCGTGGCGGCGACGATGAACGGGTCGGGCAGCGGGCGCGGTTCGCCGTCGACGCTGACCTGACGCTCCTCCATCGCCTCCAGCAGTGCGGCCTGCGTCTTGGGTGGTGTGCGGTTGATCTCGTCAGCCAGCATCAGATTGGTGAACACGGGGCCCGCGCGGAACTCGAACTCGGCGGTGCGTGCGTCGTAGACCAGCGACCCGGTCACGTCGCCGGGCATCAGGTCCGGCGTGAACTGCACGCGCTTGAACTCCAGTTGCAGCGCCGCGGCAAGCGTTCGCACCAGCAGCGTCTTCGCCACCCCCGGCACGCCTTCGAGAAGAACATGGCCGCGACACAGCAGGGCGATCACCAAGCCGCTCACGACGGCATCTTGGCCGACAACGACTTTCGCGATCTCGGCGCGAAGGGCCATCAACGCGTTGCGGGCACCCTCATGATGGGTGGGCTCTGTCACGACTGTGCGACCTGCCTTTCGATGTCGTCGAGTGCGCGTGCGAGGTTCACGAGATCGGCGTCGGTGGCCGGGTGCGGGCCGTAGAGCGTCGAGCCGACGGAATGGGAGTCCAGAGCGCACCGATCTGCGACGGCTGCAACGACTTCCGGCTCCGTGGCCGCCTGGTCGAGTCCGAGCCGGGGCAGCATGCGCTGCCGCGTCGACGCGCGCAGCGATTCGGCCGCGATGTCTCTCGCGCGCCGGGATCGGTACAGCCGCCCGCGACCCTCGACGGTCTCCGATGCGCGCACCACCACGGGTAGCTGCTCGGCGACCAGTGGACCGACGCGCCTGCCGCGCCACCACGCCAACAGAGCGACTCCCAGCGCCAGTTGCAGGATCATCCAATACACTTGCGACGGGATGAGATCGGTGAACGAGGCCGAACCGGAGGATCCGCCGCCCTGATCGAATTGGGGTGCATACCAGATCATTCGGGGCTGGGTGCCCGCAAGGTTCATCGCCAGCGCCGCGTTGCCCTCGTCCGACAGGCGTGAGTTCAGGACGAATTCGTCGCTGCCGACGACCGTGATGGTGCGTCCGGCGTCGGTGTAACGCGCCAGAGCGCCCTCGTAGCAGGTGGTCACCGGAACCGAACCCTGGGCCTCGAACGTCTCGGCGACGCCGAACTGCACGGCACCGGCCTGGTTCGCCTCCCGAAGGTCGCAGCCCGGTGTCAACCCCGTGTATTCCGTCGCGTCCACGTGCGTCAGCTCGGGTGCCAGCGCCTCCCTGGTCCGGCCGATCGGGGCGATCAGGAGCCGGTCACCGGGGACCTCGGACAGGCGCTGCAGGAGTTCGTCATCGAACAGATGAAAGGTCTGCGCGGCGACCACGAGGGTGCCGTCTTGAGCCTCACGTTCGACGTCGTCGATGGTGCCTGCCTCGACGACGGTCACGCCGTGGTCGCGCAGCAGCGCCATCAGGGCGTGGACACCCTCGGGCGAGGTGGAGGCCGGGTCCAGCCGCCCACCGAGTCGCGGCGCCGTCAGCAGGGTCGTCGCCGTCGCGACCGCGACGATTGCGACCAGCCCGAGCAGCACCCACCGCAGACCCCGCCACCGCTGCGTGATCGTCGAACCCACCGCGGTCGACGTGCTCATCGGACCTCGGCCCACGGCTGGGAGGCCGACGCGTCGTCGGATACGCCGGGACTCGGCGCGGTCTGCGTGCCCAGCTTGCCGTCCAGGTCGGCGATCATCCTGTACTGCGGCTCGGTCGCGGGACGTTCCCCGTAGGTGACATCGTTGAAAACCTCTGCGGCGGTCAACAGTTCACCAGACAATCCGGATGTCGCGCGACCCGCGGTGCGGGCAAGTTCGGTGGCGGTGCGTCCCGGCACCGGGTCGAGGACGCCGTTCTCCTCCAGTTGGCGGGCGATCGCGCGCAGCCGATGGCGGATGGCGGGGGCCCAATCCCCGGACGCCGCATAGCGTTCCGCGGTTGCCCGATGCTCGGCCGCGCTCAGCATATGGTCACCGAACAGAACGTCCGTCTCACCGCGGCTGCTGCGCATCGACCGTCGCGCGATGCGCACGGCGATGACGATCGCCACGACGAGCAGGATCAGCAGGACGGAGATCGTCAGCCAACCACCGGGGAACTTCGACGCGCCCGCCGTCAGGCGATACAGCAACTCCTCCAGCCAGTCACTGAGGATGTCCATTGCCGACGGTTTCGGATAGATCGGCTTCGAGAGCTCGGCCTGCGCGGCGTCGCGCGCCGCATCGCGGTCGATGTCAATCGTCGACACGTCAGCGCGGACCGGTGAGCCAGAGGTCGTCGGTGGAGTTAGCCGGAGCGTAGGGGCCCGCTGCGGCGCCCGTCTGCAGCACCAGGTCGAAGGCTTCTGCGCGAATGCGGCGATCGGTGTACTGCAGGACCGCGACTCCGGCCGTGAAGGGGCCGGTGATGATCTGACCGATCGCGCCGCCGACGGAAGCCAGCACGAGCGAAAGCAGGAATGCGCCGGTCGTCGGGGACACGGTGATCGCGACCTGGCTGCCGATGCTGAACGGGATCGACACCGCTGCCGCGATGAACTGCGCGACGATGTAAGCGAGCAGCCAGATGCCGAAAACCCGCCAGAAGTCGCCCTTGATCAGTGCGTACGACCGCTTGATCGAGGACATCATGTCGCGACGTTCCAGCACGATGATCACCGGCGCGAACGTCAGAACGGTGGACACCCAGATCGACAGCAGGATGGCAGCGAGGACCAGCGGCACCGCGACCACGAATCCGGCGGGCCCGTCCAGTGCGAAGAATGCGACCGCGCTCAGCCCGCCCACGATGCCGAACAACAGGACGAAAGCGAGTGCTTTGAGCAGCGAGAACCCGATCAGGGGCCAGATCCTTGGCTTTAGTCGCTGCCACGCCTCGCCGATCGTGATGCCGGCGCCGAACACCGATCGCCCGATGACGACCGTCAGCATGCCGCTGAGGATGGACGCCGATAGCGCGGTCGTGATGGCACCGGCCAGGGCTGACCCGACCCAGCTGAGGATGAGCCCTGCGGACGGTTCGTCGCCGTCGAGGGCGGTGGCGAAGTCCCCCGTGAAGGCGATCGGCCAGAGCGACAGCAGGAGCGTGATGATCTGCGCGACCACGACGACGATCGTCGTGAGACCCAGGGTGGCTTTGGGATTGGCGCGGACGTAGGACACCGCCCCGTTGAACATGTCGGACAGGCCGAGCGGGCGCAGCGGTACGACGCCGGGTTTGATGACCGGAGGCGGGCCGTACGGCGGGGGATAGCCCGGTGCTCCGTACCCGTTCGGCTGCCAGTTCGGTGGCGGTCCGTACCCGGGCGGCGGTGCGCCGTAGCCAGGTGGCGGGCCATAGCCGGGCGGGGGCCCGTAACCGGGGGGTGGGTAGCCCGGGTAGCCGGGTGGGGGTGCCTGATAGCCGTGCGGCGGATACCCCGGAGGCGCGGCTCCGTGGGGTGGTGGCCCCGCCGGTCCGTAGCCGCCGGCGTCGTAGGTCATGCAACCATCCTGTCGATCAGCCGCGAAATTGACAACGTCAGCTGACGGAGGTCAGTCGTAGACGATGACCGCGCGGCCCAGGACGTCGCCGCGGGCGATCGCTTCGAGTGTGTCGTTGACATCGTCGAACCGCACCCTGGTGACCGAATGCTTGATCTGCCCGGTTTGCGCAAGCGCGAGTACCTCGGTGAGGTCGTTGTAGTTACCCCAGAACGACCCGTAGTAGGTGTATTCGCGAGCCACCAACGGAAACAGCGGAATGTCCACCCGATTGCCGATCAGCCCGACCGAGGCGACGGCTCCCTCCGCGGCGAGCAGCGAGAATGCCAGCCGAATCGAGTCCTCGGAACCGGCGCACTCGATGACCGCATCGAGTTCGCTTCTCCCGGTGAGTGATTCGAGTTCGGAGCGCACGGCGTCGACGGTTTTGTCCCGGACGTTGATGACGTGGTCGGCGCCGTTCTCCTTGGCGATCTTGAGTTTCTCGTCGCTGCGCGCGAAGGCCACCACCTGGGCTCCGCCGCCGAGCAACTTCGCGTATTGCACCGCGTAGCTGCCGAGCCCGCCCACACCGGACACCGCAACCGTGCGCCCGGGGCCCAAATGGCCCGCTGCCCGCAACTTCTTCAGTCCGCGATACGGAGTCAGCCCCGCATCGGTCAGCGGTGCCAGATTGTCGGGGGACAGCTCGCCGTTTCCCGGCATCTTGATCAGGTTACCGGTAGTTGACGGGCATGTACTCCTGGTATCCGCCGTGGAGGCCGAAACCGGCCCACACGCCGTGGGCGCAGAGCTGCTCGTTGCCTTCGTGGCACTGCCGGCACGCCCCGTCGCCCCAGCTGCCGAACACCACGACCTGGTCGCCCTCGGACAGGCCGGCCGACGTCGGGACGGCGGCGCCGATCCCGTCGACCCAACCGGCGACCTCATGGCCTGGGGTGATCGGGAAATCCATCGACAGGCCGTTGTCGAAGTAGCCGTCGATGAGCTGAAAGTCGGTGCGGCACATGCCTGCACCGCCGACGCGGATCAGCACCTCCTCCGGCCCCGCGGTGGGGACGTCGATCTCTTCGAGGCGCAACGGCTGCTTGTACCCGTACATCCTCGCGGCACGCATCTTCATGGGCACTCCTGTCATCCTGGAAGTCCGAGGTGTTTCTGCTGGCCACAACGGTATCTATCAAGATCAGTAGACGTCCAGAGATCAGTATCGTTTTGCGCCGACCAGCCCGGGTACCCGAACCCTATGACGCGTTTCGGCTACACCCTGATGACCGAGCAAAGCGGACCGAAAGAGCTTGTCCGCTATGCGATATCGGCAGAAAATGTGGGGTTCGACTTCGAGGTTTCCAGCGACCACTACTTCCCGTGGCTGTCCTCGCAGGGGCATGCGCCGTACGCGTGGTCGGTGCTGGGCGCTGTCGCCCACGCGACCGACCGCGTCGAACTCATGACCTACGTGACGTGCCCGACGTTCCGTTATCACCCGGCGATCGTCGCCCAGAAAGCCGCGACAACCCAGATCCTTGCCGATGGCCGTTTCACGCTGGGACTCGGCAGCGGAGAGAACCTCAATGAGCATGTCGTCGGTGAAGGATGGCCGACCGTCGCGCGGCGACAGGAGATGCTGCGCGAGGCCATCCAGATCATCCGCGAACTGCAAAGCGGTGACATCGTCGATTTCAAAGGCGAGTACTTCCAGGTCGATTCGGCCCGGCTCTGGGACGTCCCCGATGTCCCCCTGCCCATCGCGGCTGCCGTCTCCGGCGACCGGTCGGTCGAGACGTTCGCCCCGCTGGCCGACCACCTCATCGCCGTCCAACCCGACAAAGACGTTGTCGACGGCTGGCACGAGGCGCGGCGCGCCACCGGACTGCCGGGCGACGTCCGCGTGATCGGGCAGATCCCCATCTGCTGGGATCCCGATCGCGACGCAGCGATCGATCGCGCCCATGACCAGTTTCGGTGGTTCGCCGGCGGCTGGGCCGTGAATGCCGATCTGCCGACCACTGCCGGATTCGACGGTGCGACGCAATTCGTCCGCAAAGAAGACGTCGCCGAGTCCATCCCGTGCGGCCCCGACCTCGATGCCATCGTCGAGTCGGTGCGCGAGTACTGGGAAGCCGGCTTCACCGACATCGCGCTCGTCCAAGTCGGTGGCGACAGCCAGGACGCGTTCCTGGAAGAGGCAGCAGGGCCGCTGCTCGACAAGCTCCGCTCCGCATCGCACTGAGAGAGGACCTCATGACCCGCGGCAAGGGAATCTACGACGACGAGAAGCAGAGCACAGACGCCGACGACAAGGACGTCGAGCGGCGCGCAACCGACGACACCCCAGACGTCAACAAGGACGCCGACGAGCCCACTGCGTGATCAGCGCGCGTCGACGGGATCACCTCGGCGCTTGGTTTCCAAGCGGTGCCACGTCCACCAGAACAGCAGCGCCGCGAAGATCGATCCGGCGGCCGCGACCCACTGGGCGCTGAGGAACAACTGCCACTCGACATCGCCGTCGATGCGCTCATCGACGGCAGCAATGAGTGACACGCTACCCAGTGCGAGGCTCACCGTGCCAACAAGGGCGACGACCGTGACGAAGACGGTGCGCAGTGTGAACCGAGCCGCCCCCGGGGACACCACCGCCCGGATTCGGTCGGTGCGGGCGAGGAAATGTGCTGCGCCGCATGCTACGACGAGAGTGACCGCATCCGCGGACAAGACATCCGAGAGACGGTGCCAGCGCGCGATCACGGTGTAGGCCCCGATGCCGACCGCCCACGTGAGCGCGAAGAACATCGCGATGCCTCGAAAACGGTACGGCACCACGATCAGCGTGGCGAACAACACCGACATGGCCGCCGTCGTATGCCCGCTCGGAAGCGTATTCTCCAGATACTCGTTGGTGGACAGCAGTTCAGGTCGTTGCAGCACAACATATTTCAGAATTTGGGTGACCGCCTGACTGCCGAGGATCACGGCCATCGCGGCCACCGCGAGATGGACTTGGCGGCGCAGCAGCCCGATCGCGCCGACACCCAACGTCGCCACCGCCAGCGATGTATACGTGATGGTGCTCAGGGCTTTGCTCGCAGCCAGATACGCGCGCTCGCCCACTTGTTCGGCACCATTGAGCGCAGCGTTCTCGACTGCCTGACCGGTGGAGGTGCGGACCGCGAGAAGGTAGACCGCCACGAAGAACAGCGACGAGCAGATCGCGATGACGGTCCACCGGCGGCGCGCCCGGCGGAGCCGCCGCGCAGTCTCGTCGAGTCCCGTGTGCACGACTGCCAGACCCTAGCCGACAACTTGACTGCGGCGCAGACGAGCCTCCTCGTGTTGGGTGATGTTCGAGTTGTCCAGGACGATCGTCAGCATCCGCGCGAAGAATCGGGCGGGGCTGAGCTCGGCGGGCACCAGGTCGGTCCGCAGGGTCACCTCCGGCAGCGCTGCGAGCTGCGCGGAGACGTCAACCGTAGGTGCGTCCCTGTCGTCGGGCTCGTCGATGTCGAAAAGGTACGGCTCGATGACTGCGTCGTCGGCGGCCGGAGGCCCGTCCGGCGGTGCGTCGCCCTCCCATTCGGGCACGACGAGCGCGCACGCGTCGTACGCGTCGTCTTCACGGCCCAGCTTGATCAGAAGGTCGACGATCCAGTCGAACTGTCTGCGCTCCTCCGAATAGGCGGTCGAGCGCAACGAGTACATGAAACCGAGCGCAGCCAGCGGATGACGCAGCGCGAGGTTCTTCGCGTCTCCGTAGGACTCCTCGACGCGGTTGGCGGCGTTCTTGCCGAACGACGAGTCCATCCGCTTCGTCGAAATGAGCAGCTCCGGACCCGTCTGCCACGACGACATGATCACATCGACCTGTTTGAAGTAGTTCTTGCCGGCGATGTTGGCGGATGCGGCGCCAATGCCTCCGCCGGCCCGGAGCCGCTCCATGAGCTCCTTGCGTGCGGCCTTGGGGATCGACTTCACGAAGTTCAGCACGTCGCGGTCGACGACGCGGGGAGCCTCGGCCCGGGGCCACACCGCGTCGGGGTCGAGGCCGGCGCGTCGCAGCTCATAGGCGACCCACACGTCGAGCGCGAGTGCAGGTACACCGGAACGACTTTCGGCGCCGAGAAGGATCGGGACGGCCAGCAGCTTGCGCAGCGCGTCGTAGTCCGGGGCGAACCCGTCGGCCTGCCACGGGTTGACGTCCTTCAGGGCGGACCGGTCGACGATCGCGTCGAACAGCGGCCAGGCGAGCGACTTCGAGCTGGGTTTACTTGGCACCGTGGGCTTTTCCCCGGGCGATGCGGCGGGCGGTGAGGCTGGTGTGGTCCCGGCGGATGGCGCGCAGCTGCCGCTCGGTCACCGTCATCGATCCGATCAGAAGGGCCTCGTCGACGAGGGCCACGGCATCGAGCAGCCGACCGTCACGCAGCCGGGCCGCCACCGCAGGCTTCACGCTGCGCAGCTGATCGGCGGTGCGCCGAACCAGATCCGGCGACGGCACCGGCAGCACGTCGGCCTCGCGCGGCTCGATCTTCAGCATCCCCCCACCGTAGGCGCGGCCCACCGTCTCGGCGCCCAGCAGGGTCACCGAGTTCAGCGACGCGAGCGGCAGAAGGTTCATCCCGTCGCGGCGCACCTCGTCGCGCAGGTACACGCCGTGCACCGAGTTCAGATGGTGTGCCCGCGCGCGGTTGCTCGTCAGGCGCGGGGTGTCGGCGTTCATGTACGTCAGGAACAGATCGGCCGGACGCAGATACGGCACACGCCACCAAGGGTTTCGGACACGGCACTTGTAGGCCTGATGTACGTCGAGGTCCTCGCCGGAGCGGATGTAGTGCCAACCGGCCGCCGACGGCTGCTGCGCCGGACGGAAGAGGTACGTTGCGAGGCCTTCCTGCCCGAGCCCCTGCAGCGACTGCTCGGTCAGGCCGAGGCCGCGGAGGTGGCGGGACCCGGGAGGCGACAGCGTGATGATGTCTGATTCGGCCAGCCCAAGCGCCTCGACCTTGGCGGGGGACAGCGTGAAGAACCGATTGCTGCCCGTCACCATCCCCAAGGTCGTGTCACCCCAGGTTTCGAGGAACGTGAACGCCTCGCCGCGGACGACGGCGTCGAACGCCGACAGGCCTGCCGCCGACATCAACCCGGCCGACCACTTGGCGCCGTTGGCCGGTGGTGTCCAGCGCCGCGTCGCGGTGTCGCGGTCGAGCGCGTCGGCGTCCTTCACCTGCGACAGCTGCATATGGGTGGCGCCGCTGCCCCCCGCGGGGGTGAAGCCGTCCGCGAGGAGCAGCACGACTTCCTCGAGAACCCCGGGGAACACGCGTTCGTCGAACAACACGAGACCGACGGACGCGAAATGATCCATCAGGAACTGGCGCACGCCGGAGGCGTAGTTGACGCTGAGCAGCTCCGCGGGCAGCACCAACCCGAGCCGCCCGCCCGGCTTGAGGTGCAGGGCCGAGTGCACGGTGAACGCCGCCCACGACGACGCGAGGTTGGACAGTGTGACGCCCGCACGCAGCGCAGCCTCGCGGGCACGGGTGCGCGACTCCCCGGTGAAATCCTGGTAGCGGACGTACGGCGGGTTGCCGATCACGGCATCGTAGGTGCCGAACTCGGTGTGGCAGAAGAAGTCCCGCGCGTGGATGGTGGCCGCTATGCCGCCGGAGCGGAGGCTGCGTTCGGAAGCCGCGGCGGACTCGGTGTGGATCTCGACGCCGACAAGCGGGCCGTCGTGGCCGCGCCGGCCGACCTCGTGCAGGAACACCGCCTCTCCGCAGGACGGCTCGAGGACGGCGTGGCCGGGGTGCCGGACGGCCCAGTCGGCGAGGAAGCGCGCCACGGGCGCCGGGGTGAAGAACGCACCGCGCGCCTTGCGCAGCGAGGAGTCGTCACCCGGAAGCATGCCGATATCGTGCCGCAGCGCACCGACAGGCCGGTGCTGACCCGCCTAGGCGCTCTCGGCCAGTTCCGCCAGATGCTGCAACGAGTTGTCCAGGTGCACGGGGTCGAACGGCGGGAACTCGATATCGGGGTCCTGTACGCCGGACCAGTCGTAGGTCAGCGTGACGTGCGTGCGGTCGGTTCCGGCCGGTACGAGGTCGTAGCGCCAGATCCAGCCGCCGTATTCGACGGTGTCCCCCTCGGAGGCGTCGCGACCCGGAATGTGCCGGGGTTGCGCTCCCGGCATCCACGCGATGGCGCGGGGCCGGTCCAGCACCTCGATCCGGTTCGACATCTCGTAGTGCTTGTTCGGGTGGCCGTCGTGATACATGCCCATTCGGAAGATTTGGCCGATGTCCGTCAGGCGGTCACGGTCGACGGGCTGTTGCACCCATCCGGTGCCGTCGATCGCGCCGTGGGTGGAGGGGTCGGCCAGCAGGTCGAACACGGTCTCGGCCGAGGCGCCGATGACGGCCTTCGCGGCGACGAACTCTTCTGTCATGTCGATTCTGACCGTAATTGGCGCACGGACTCATCGGTGGGTGACGAGACAATGGGAACCATGACGCGTCGGCCGAGTCTTCCGGAATCGATCTGGTCTGAACTGTTGGGCACCGTCGCGGTGGTCGATCTGGAATCGGCGTGCGAACAGTACGGCCGCGATGTCTTGCCGTATCCGCTTGGCCGGAGCCGTCCTGTCGGGTCGGTGTGGCTTGCGAGCCGCGACGTCGCGCCGATCGACGAACGACTCGCCGACGGCGACCTTCGCGGCATCCGGGCCTGGGTGGAAGCCCTGGTGCGCGCCGATGTCTGTGTGGAATGCCGGGTGCATCACGTCGATGCGGACACTCCCGATCTCCGGTTGCACACGGTGAGCGCAGGCGAGACGGCGTTTGTCGCGATGCAGGGCAGCGACGGCGACGGGGTCGACGTCGTGGACATCTACGCGGTGTCGCCGGACCTGGTGGGTGCGGTAGTCGCCGAATCGGTCGGGCTCGTCGGCGCGGGCGCGCACCCGCGCATCGCGGTGACGCGCCCTGTTTCCGAGCCCGACGGCTATGGCGATCTCGACTTCCTGGCAGCACCCACCGACGTGTCGGTCCCTCAGGTGAGCGTGCGCGACGTCGTCGCGACCGGCACGGTCCAGGCGCGAAGCCAGGCGGCACGGCAGTGGGGCACCGATCCCGCCCTCCCGGCCCTGCAGTGGGCCCAGGTCCACGCCGACGGCGACTACCTCTTCGATGCGGGAGATACCGAAAACGCCGAACCGGTCGACGTCGAGACGTTGACCGCGTACGTCAACGGAATGATCGCCGACGTCACCCGGTGGTGAAGTTTCCCCCACGGAGGCGCTGGAAGGCTCGGTCATCGACGAGCTCGCCGCGATACTCCGGGTGCTCCCAATAAAACCGGACCCATTCGTAGAGGGGCTCGAAGTCGCTGATGATGGTGTCGGCCATCAACGTCGCCGAAGACCCATCAGCCAAGACGAAAACGATGACCCTGTTGAACGCTTTTCCCTTGATCGGGTGGTCCAGGATCTCCTCGACCTCGTCCCAAGCCCCATGCTTGAGCGATCCCCACTGACCGTTCCAGACCTCGAAGCCGGCCGGATCGAGACGAAGATGCCCGCCGCCTTTGTACTTGAATCGGCGATACATGGTCGGCGCGCTGAATAGCAGCAGCGCCACGCAACCGGCAGGCACGGTTACTCGCTGGATACCGGCCGGGGTGTAGTCGATCATGTCGAACCGCGAGAAGATCAGATAGAGCGCCGCTGCAAGAGAGATCGCCGCGGCGGGGACGAAGTTCACGACGTCCAGAGCTATCCCTGGCCGCAGGAGTACGCCGTGTGCACCGCTGTCCGTTCGCGGATTTGGCGCACCCAGTGCCGTGATGACGAAGTACGCCGCGTATCCGAACGCCCATATCGTCAGCAAGCCAATCAGAGCTGCCGTCACGTAGCTTCCCCGCACGAGCCAGTTGACTGTCCACACGCTGGAGAAGACGCCGAACCCGGCGAGCAACAACGCCAGCACGATCGCGCGTGCAGGCCCACTCATCGCTCGGGGGTGAACTTCTCGTCGCTGAGGCGCTGCAAGCCCCGATCGTCGACAAGCTCGTCGCGGTACTCCGGGTGTTCCCAATAGAACCGGATCCACGTGAGTAGGGCGTCGCTGTCGGACGTGATGGCGTCGGAGTACAGCACCGCGTTCGCGCCCTTTGACGGAACAAACACCACTAGCTTGTTGAATGGCTTGCCGCCGTTGGGTTTGTGGTCGAGGATCTGTTCGATCTCGTCCCATGTACCGCCTCTGAATGAGTTCCAGTGGCTGTTCCACACTTCGAAGCCCGCTGGGTCGAGTCGCAGGTGTCCTCCGCCTTTGTGTTTGACCATCCGGTAGAGAGTCGTGACGCCGAGAACCAGAAAGGCCACGAAGATAAGGGGAATGCCACGCGCGATTCCGGACGGGCTGTAGTCGACGAGGCCGAAAGGCGATAGGACGAGATACATGGCCGCAGCGATGGTGATCGCTGCGATGGGCACCACGGTGACTATGTCCACAAACAATCCTGGGCGCAACAGGGTGCCCGCCGAGCTGCTGTCAGTTCGCGGGGTAGCTGCGCCGAGGGCAGTGCACAGATAGAACGCGGCGAAGCCCAGGCCCCATATCGCCACAGCCAGCATGATCAACGCAGTTACATAGCTCCCGCGGAGTGCCCACGCCACTGACCAGTAGCCAGTGAAGACACCAATGCCACCGACGGCGACGGCCAGCAGGATCGGTCGTACCGGACTTCTCATCGCGGACAAAACGTGTTTCCAATCCAGTTTCCGAGCGCAGTACCGCCTTCCGAGGCGACGATGGCTACCGGTACGGCCACCCAGGGTCCCGCCTCCGCGGTCGCCAGACCGGCGAGGGTACCTGTCGTGAACGATGTGGCCCCTTCTGCTGCGGCTACGCATCTCTCAAACCCGGAGTCTGCAACGGCCACACTCCACAGAGACTGGGCGACGCCGAGCGCCGGGCCACCATACTTGGTGCCGACTTTGATGTGCTCGAGGGCTTCGTCGGTGAGACGCGGGATACCGCGCTCGGCCTGCGCCCCCAGCCCCGTTATGGTCGCGTCGACACCCGTCATGACGGGGTTGGAGAAGAACTCGTGTGGAACGTCTGCTGTGCGGCCATCCGGCGTCAAAATGCTGGCGGACTTGCTGCCGTTCGCGCGTTCGATGACCGTGACGACGGTTCCGTCGGCCATCTTGATGGTGTCCACGTGCGCGTTCTTCAGGCTGTGGTCGCCCAGATCGTTGAATGTGGTCGAGCTGGTCTCGGTGATCATCTTGCCGTCTTTGCTGTAATGCGTATTGGTGGTGGTCGGCCCTCGATCGGGAAAGTTAGGTCGGGCGTCGACCGTCCGCTCGTGACGACTTCCGTCCTGCATGTAGACGGTCGTCGTCGTAGATGTTTCCTCGCCGGTCGCAGGGTCGTACGTCGTCTCGGTCTTGGAATCGCGGACAGTCTGGGACATGTCGGCGTCCCGAAGCGTTGCCTGCTGCATCATGCCGACAGGGTTGGACGGATTGGGGACCTCGTCTCCCGGTCTCTGAGAACCCGCAATCGGGACGCTGAGCGGGTCGGTTGGCGCTCCGGAATTAGGTACTTCGAAACCGTGCGGCTTCGCAGCGGCGGTCAGGCTGTCGGCCGTCGCATCGTCGGCGGCGCCCACCGCCAACAGCAGTCGGTTGACGGTGGCCTGTTCGGCCTGGGCCCGCTTCTCAAGAGCGGCCGCCTCTTCGAGGGTCATCTTGGCGCCGGTGATCAGGACCACCCACTGGTCGCTGACGTACAACTGGCCCGTCATGTCGATCTGATCGGCCTTGTCCAACAACGCCGTTCGCGCGCCGCCGATCTTGCCGGCTCCTGCGGAGAGGGCGTTTCCGAGAGCCGTGGTGTAGGCCGAGAAGGCTGTCGTCTGTTTGTCCGCCCGCCCGAACATCTGGGTGGCCGCGTCGTGGGCGATTCCGGACCACGCTCTCGTCTCCGGCATGGTCGCGATGTTGGTGCTCAACGCCGTCACGGAGTCGGCGACGGCCTTTCCGCGGTCCTGGATCGCCTTGCCGGCGAACGTCAGGGAATCGGGATTCCAGCTCTCAAGCCGGGAGCGGGAGGGCAGCACGGGTACGCAGGTTCCGTTTCATCCAGTCGATTCGGCGGTCACGAGAACCCTAACCGCAGCACGGAGGGGTCTCGATCACCAATCCAGTGCGGCACCGTCGGGCACAATCACGCGCATGGGAGCGCGGGACACGATCCGGCACGCAGGGCACACCTGTTGGTCAGCGCTCGGCATCATCGCTTTCGCAGCGGTGGTGGCCGTCGCAGTGAGCGCGGTCAGCGGAGTTCTCATCCCGTTGGTCATCGCGGTCATCATCGGGATCGTGCTCGAACCGGTGTCTCGGGGGCTCCAGCGAATCGGGTTTCCCACCATCCTGGCCACTGTGACGACGATGCTGGCCGCACTCGGCGCCGCGGCCGGTTCGATCGCGCTCGTGGTCGTGGGATTCGCGCGGCAATGGCCGGAGATCTACCGGCAGCTGGTGCTCGGCTGGACCCGCCTGCTTGAGTGGGCGGCCGGACTTGACCTTGATACGCAGTGGCTTTCGCACGCCCGCTCCGCCTTCGAAGGGCATGCGCCCCAGCTGGGGCAGGGCATCCTCGGTGCGGTCACGAGCACGTTCTACGGTGCGGTCTCGCTTGTCATGGGGACCTTCTTGGCGGTGTTCTTCCTCTTCTTCGCGCTGCGCGATGCCAACCGGTTCCCAGCCTGGCTGGCCCGGACCACGGCGCTGGACGCCGCGGAAGTCGCGGCGGTGGTGGCGTCGACGCGGGAGTCCGTGCGCGGCTACTTCGAGGGCACCGCGGTGACCGCTCTCGTCACCGCGCCGATCTTCATGGTGCCGCTGCTCCTTCTCGGCGTACCGCTGGTGATCCCCATCTTCATCCTGTACTTCGTCTTGTCCTTCGTCCCCTACCTCGGGGCGTGGATCACCGGAGTGTTCGCCGTGCTGATCGCGTTCGGTTCCGGTGGGCCGACCGCGGCACTCATCGTCGGGGTGACATTCGTCGTCTCCAACGGCACCATCCAGAGCGTCGTCAGCTCCTGGGCTCTCGGGTCATCCCTGCGTCTTCACCCGGTCGCGGTGTTACTGGCCACGATGGTCGGCGGAACGGTGGCCGGCCTGCTGGGCATGGTGCTCGGCGCTCCGGTCGTAGCGGCGGTCGTCAAGTCAGTCGCGGCTGTGCGGCAGCTGCGAACTGCGTGACGCGAAATCAGTTGCCGACGAAGACGTTTCTGAGGAACGGCGTGGAGTCGGGCAGGGATGCGAGCACGGTGCCGCTGTGGTCTTCCTCAGGATAGATCCGCAGGGTGACGTTCTGGTTGTTCGCGACGAGTTGGTCGTAGAACGCCAGCGTCAACTGTGGCGGCACATCCCGGTCCAACAGCCCGACACCCAGGATGATCGGGCGGTCGAACCCGGTGGACGGGGTGCCCATGAACGCGTAGAGCGCGTCGGCGATCCCCGGGATCGTGTTCAACGGCGCCGAGAACAGCGCAGCCGGCGTCAAACGAGCGAGTTGCTCCGACAGCTGCAGGACGCAGACGGTCTCAGCGCGCTGAGCTGCGTCCAGTCCCGCAGGGCTGAGCACGCTGTCGATATCAAGGTCCGGTCGGACCTCGCGGAGGGCCGCAATGATGTACGCGGCGTACGCGTTGGCAATCGGGCCCAATTCGGGCAGCTGAAGATCGGGCCCCGCGTGCTTGATGAATTCGTCGATGTTGGCGGGCGTGCCGGTGGCCACGACACCGCGGTAGTCCAGGCCGGTGCCCTCACTGAACTCGGTGGCCCAGCGGGCACTGCTGATCGCCGCGCCACCACCCTGGGATTGCCCCACGATCGCCCATTTCGGAGACAGTGGCAGACCCATGTCGTGGGCGGCGACCACCGAGTCGACGACGCCGTGAGCCGTCGTCACGCTGTTGAGGTAGCTCATCAATCCGGGAGTGCCGAGGCCGGCATAGTCGCTGGCGACCACGGCGTAGCCCTCGTTCAACCAGTGCGACAGGTACTCGTTGTCACGCGGTGTCCGGGGCAGCGCCGAGGGGGTGCAGTCGTCGCCCATTCCGACCGTGCCGTGCGCCCACGCGATGACGGGGAAGCCGCCTTCGGGCGCCGGACCGGGTGGAAGGAAAACTGCGCCGGTGCTCACAGCCGGCTGGTCGTGCTGGTCGAGCGTCGAGTAGAGGACGCGGTAGGCCGGACCTGCCCCGCTGATCGACAACGCGGGATCCAACGGCACCGACGCGATCGTCGTGCCCTGCGCGGGGATCGGCTCGGCGAAGAATCGCGCGTCCAGGCCAGACCAGTTCGGTGTGTCGGCGTGAGCGGGCGCGGTCGGCAACACCGCCAGCACCACGACGAAAAAGGCGGATATCCACGCTGTCGGTCGCCGTAGGCCCATGCCGGAAGTCAACCAGAACTTCGCGAACGTGACGCGGTCCGCCGAAGACCTGCATAGGCTTCGGAAATGGATGTCGAGGTGGGCGACGTCACGCAACAGGCGCATACCGGCGAACTGCCGCAGTGGTCTGAGGTCGAATCGTTGGTCGAGGCGGCTTACCGACGATGCCGGGCAGATGCCGACGGCGTTGTCGCAGACTACATTCCGGTGCTGGCGCAGGCCGATCCGAATTGGTTCTCGGTGTGTGTCGCCGAGGTCGACGGCAGCGTCCACACCGCAGGCGACGCCGGCGTCGAGTTCTCCATCCAGTCGATCTCGAAGGCGTTCGTCTACGCGCTGGTGTGCGACACCTACGGCCACGAAGTCGTCGCCGAGCGCATCGGCGTCAACAACACCGGCTTGGCGTTCAACTCGGTGATCGCCATCGAACTCAACGACGGCCATCCGATGAACCCCATGGTCAATGCCGGCGCGATCGCCACCACGGCGCTCGTGACAGGGAGCACCCCGGAAGAACAGTGGCACACCATCGCATCCGGGTTGTCCGAGTTCGCCGGCCGCCCACTGGAAATGGACCAGACCGTCTACCGGTCCGAAACCGAGACCAACCAACGCAATCGTGCGATCGCGCGCCTGCTGGAAAGCTACGGCCGGATCGATGCGGATCCGCTGGCCGTCGTCGACGTCTACACCCGCCAGTGCGCATTACGAGTGACCGCGGCCGACCTGGCGGTGATGGGGGCGACGCTGGCCGACGGCGGCGTGAATCCGGTGACCGGGCGGCGCGTCGTCTCGGCCGACGTATGCCGCGACACGCTGGCCATCCTGGCAGCCAACGGCGCGTATGAGCGTTCCGGTGAATGGCTTTTCGAGATCGGCCTGCCCGGCAAGTCCGGGGTCGCCGGCGGCCTCGTGACGGTCGCCCCCGGCAAGGCGGGCATCGGCACGTTTTCGCCACCCCTGGATCCGGCAGGCAACAGCGTTCGTGGGCAACGTGCCACGGCCTACCTGTCGCGGGTGCTCGGGCTCAACATCTTCGCGTCCAGTGCCCACCCCTCGGTGATCGGACGAAAGGATCACGCGTGACCGTCGAACCGACTTCACCCGGTGCCGAGCGCACCTCCTGGATTCCGATGGTGGGCCTGTTTCTGGCCCAGATGCTGATGTCGTTCAACGTCGCCGCACTGCCCGTGTCCATCGGGGGGATGGTTGAGGACTTCGGGGTGCCCCCGACCGCGGTCAGCACCGCCATCGTCACCTACGGCCTTGTGGTCGCAGCGCTCGTGATGGTCGGTGCGAAACTCGGCCAGCGGATCGGGTGGATCGTAGTGTTCCGGTTCGTGGTCGCAGCGTTCGCGGGTTCGGCGCTGATGATGATTCTCTCGCCGTCGGTGGCATGGGTGATCGCCGCGCAAGCCGTGGCAGGAGCGTCGGCGGCCATCATCGTGCCGTCCCTGGTCGCGTTGATCGCCGCGAATTACCGTGGTGCACAACAAGCCACCGCTGTCGGATCGCTGGGTTCGGCGCGTGCACTGTCCGGCGTCAGCGCATTCCTCATCGGGGGAACCCTCGGCACTTTCGTGGGCTGGCGGCCGGTCTTCATGATCGTTCTCGCGCTGGCAGTCGCGGTGTTCTTGTTCAGCTTCCGGCTGCACTCGGCAGCGGGCGACAAGTCGGTCCAGATCGACGTTCTTGCCGCACTGTTGATCGGCGTGGCGATCATGTCCCTGACGCTGGGGTTCAACAACCTCAACGGCTGGGGCGTGCTCCAGGCCACCGGGGATGCGCCCTTCGCGATCCTCGGACTCTCCCCGGCGCCGGTCCTGGTGATCGTGGGAGTCATTCTGGGACAGGGCTTTTTCGTGTGGACCCGCCACCGAACGCGCACCGGCAAAGTGCCCTTGGTGAGCCTGTCGGTGTTGGGGTCGGGCCGTGAACGTGCGGCCGTCTACGCAATGTTCATCGTGGTGTCGCTGGAAGCCGCGCTGAACTTCACGGTGCCGCTCTACATCCAGATCGTCCAGGGCCGCACGCCTTTTGACACGTCGCTGGCCATGCTGCCGTTCAACCTCACGGTCTTCATCACCGCGACACTGGTCGTGCGCTTCTATAGCCGTTTCAGTCCGCGCGTCATCGGGATCTTCTCCTTCACGCTGACGACCGTGGCGCTGGTGTGGTTGTCGTTCGTCGTCACCAACAACTGGGAGACACTGCCGACGATCCTCGGGCTGATCGTGTTCGGCATCGGTCAGGGCGCCCTCGTCACGCTCGTCTTCAACGTGCTGGTGACCGCCGCGCCCAAAGAGCTCGCCGGAGACGTCGGTTCGGTGCGCGGCACCACCCAGAACCTCGCGTCGGCCGTCGGTACCGCGCTCGCAGGCGCCATGCTGGTGGGCATCCTGTCGCTCAACGTCGGCCGGGCCGTCATCAACGACGTGGCCATCCCCGACAGGCTCATCGCGCAGGTCGATCTCGACCAGGTCAACTTCGTCAGCAACGACCAGTTGCGCGACGTTCTCGCCGGCACCGATGCGTCCGATGCCGAAGTCGACGCCGCAGTACAGATCAACACCGATGCGCGCCTGCGCGCCCTCAAACTCGGGCTGCTCATCCTGGCCGGCATCAGCGCTGTCGCGATCCTGCCTGCGTCGAGACTGCCGGCATACCGACCCGACGAAATACCCGAGGATCTGGGCGCGCCGACCCCGGCCAAATGAGAAGGCCCTGACCGAACGAAACGGATCAGGGCCCTGCTCACTCTGTCGGGGTGGCGGGATTTGAACCCACGACCTCTTCGTCCCGAACGAAGCACGCTACCAAGCTGCGCCACACCCCGAGTGAAGCCACGACAGCGTATCGCACCGGGCCCCGTGGAAGCCAAACGCATAACGGGTACAGAACAGCCGAGGTGACACGCCCCGGGATGGAACCGAGGTGTCGGTGACGTTATGCACACTGAAAGCACGAACGACGTGAAACGAGGCGGGACATGACTGGGTTGGGCGCATCGATCTACCTAGGCTTCTTCGCGCTGGCGGCGCTGTGGCTGTTCCTGACCTCCGACGTGCCGTTGACGCGGCGCCCCAAGGCTCAGGGCCAGGCACCGGAACGCTCGAACTCGGCCAGTGACAGGGCCGATTCCGACGGCACGATGCCGTGGCTGGTCAGCCACTCGTCGCAGAAGTAGGTGTCCGCGTAGCGGTCGCCGCTGTCGGCGAGCAGCGTGACCACCGAGCCACTGCAGCCCTGCGCGACCATCTCGGCCAGCAAGCCGAACGCACCCCAGATGTTGGTGCCTGTCGACGGTCCGACCCGGCGTCCGAGGACCCGGCTGACGTGATGGGCGGCCGCCACCGACGCGCTGTCTGGCACCGACACCATCCGGTCCACCACCCCCGGTAAGAACGACGGCTCCACCCGCGGCCTGCCGATCCCTTCGATCCGCGATGAGATTCCTGTCACAACGTCAGGGTCGTCACGCTCGTAGGACGGGAAGAACGCGGAGTTCTCCGGGTCCACCACGCACAGCTGCGTCGGATAGCGGCGGTAGCGGATGTATCTGCCGATCGTCGCGCTCGTGCCGCCAGTGCCCGCCCCCACGACGATCCACTCCGGTACCGGATGGGTCTCCTCGCCCAACTGCTCGAAGATCGACTCGGCGATGTTGTTGTTGCCGCGCCAGTCCGTCGCACGCTCGGCATTCGTGAACTGATCCAGATAATGTCCGCCGGTCTCCTCGGCCAGCCGCTGCGCCTCGTCGTACACCTGCGCCGACTGCTCCACGAAATGACAACGGCCGCCCTGTGATTGGATCAGCGCGACCTTCGATGCACTCGTCGACGCCGGCATCACCGCGATGAACGGCAACCCCAACATCGCCGCGAAATACGCCTCCGACACCGCCGTCGAACCCGACGACGCCTCGATGACGGTGGTGTCCTCGCCGATCCACCCGTTGCACAGCGCATAGAGAAAAAGCGAACGCGCCAGCCGGTGCTTGAGACTGCCCGTGATGTGGGTCGTCTCGTCTTTCAGATACAGCGCGACATCCACATCGCCCGACCACTTCGACGGCAGCGGATACCGCAGCAGATGCGTGTCAGCGCTGCGTCGCGCATCCGCCTCGATCAACCGAACCGCGTTGTCCACCCACGTCCGCGACTGGCGGCACGGGCCCGACGGGCTCACCGCGCCGATACGGTCGGATGCTGTTGCCCCACATGGGTTCCGACGTCCGAGCCGCCGGTCGGTGCCGCCACCAGCGTCAGCAAAGTCGCCTCAGGCCTGCAGCAGAACCGCAGCGGCGCGTACGGCGACGTGCCGATCCCGGCGGACACATGCAGCTGCGTGCGGGCACCCCACTGTGACGGACCCTTGGCCCGTGACCGGTCGAGCTCACAGTTGGTGACGATCGCCCCGTAGAACGGCACACACAGCTGCCCGCCGTGCGTGTGGCCGGCCATCACCAGCTGGTAGCCGTCAGCGGCGAAGCGATCCAGCACCCGCGGCTCGGGCGAGTGCGTCAGCCCCAACGTCAGGTTCGCCGCCGGGCTCGCCGGCCCCGCGATCGTGTCGTAGCGGTCCCGCTTCAGATGCGGATCGTCGACACCCGCGGCAGCGATGACCAGCCCGGCCACCTCGAATTCCCGCCGCGTGTGCGTCATGTCCAGCCACCCGCGCTCGGTGAAGGCCGCGCGCAGATCCTGCCAGGGCAGCGGCTCACCGTGAATACGAGCGTTGGGCTTGGTCAGGTAATTGGCCGGGTTCTTCGGCTTCGGCGCGAAATAGTCGTTGCTGCCGAAGATGAACGCCCCCGGCACCGCCAGCAGATCTCCGAGCGCCTGCACCACCGACGGGACAGCCTTCGGATGCGACAGGTTGTCGCCGGTGTTGACGACGAAATCGGGCTCCAGCCGGGCCAGGTCGCGCAGCCACGCCTGCTTGCGCCGCTGGCCGGGCCGCATGTGGATGTCGCTGATGTGCAGGACCTTCAGCGGCGACGACCCGGGCGAGAGTACCGGCATCGTCGCCTCACGTACGACGAACGCATTGCGTTCGATCAGCGACGCGTATCCGATGCCCGCGACGAGCGTGCCCGCGGAGGCGACGGCCGTGGTCTTGAGGATGGCACCAGGGCCCCCAAATCGAGGAGCAGACATGCCCTGCAGCCTACTGCCAGACCCTGTGAGACACAGTCTGTCGGGGGTCTAGGGCGGCGGCGGTGGGGGCGGTGCGGGAGGCGGCGGCGGCCCGAGGACCGGCACCGTGATCGGCGGCAGA
This sequence comes from Mycobacterium sp. 236(2023), assembly GCF_029623955.1. Taxonomy (GTDB): domain Bacteria; phylum Actinomycetota; class Actinomycetes; order Mycobacteriales; family Mycobacteriaceae; genus Mycobacterium. The sequence goes on from NZ_JARSBP010000003.1 coordinate 78,665, forward strand.
CCAGGGATCTGAATCACCGTCTGGCCCACCGGCGGGGGCACGCCCGGAGGCGGAGCACCCGGCGGCGGTGGTGGCGGCGCCGGGGCGACACCGTTGGAGATCTGGATCGTGATGATCGAACCGGGCACCGTCTGACCGCTCGGTGCCGTTCCGACCACCGCGCCGTACGGGGAGGTGCTGTTCACCGGAGTGGGCTGATCGGCGACCTGGAAACCCGCCTCACGTAACCGCTGACGCGCGGTGTCGATGTTCATGCCCGCCACGCTGGGCACCTTCGAACCCGGGGCGCCCTCGACGTACCGGGGATCGGTGGGCGGCAGCGCGACATCACCGAACGCGGTGGCGATCGGATTCATCGCGGCGAACCACGTCCTCGCCGGCTCGTTACCGCCGAACAAGTTGCCCGACCCGCACTGCCGCAGCGGGAACGAGCACAACTCCGTCGGTGCCGTCGAATCGTCGTAGATGTAGCTCGCTGCCGCGTACTGGTTGGTGAAGCCCAGGAACGCAGACGAACGGTTCGCTTCCGTTGTGCCGGTCTTGCCCGACATCGGCAGGCTCCACCCGACAGAGCCCGCGGCGCCCGCCGCGGTGCCCGCACCTGTGTCGTCCTTGCTCATCGCGTTGGCCAGCGTGTTGGCCAAGCCTTCGGGAACCACCTGCTCACAGGTCTCCGTCGTCACCGAGACCTGCTCGCCGTAGCGATCCCGGACCTCGGCGATCGGATTGGGCGGGCACCACACCCCGCCCGAGCCCAGTGTCGCGGCGACGTTCGACAGTTCGAGTGCGTTCACCTCGATCGGGCCCAGTGTGAACGACCCGATGTTCTGACGCTTGACGAAGTCGGCGAGGCTCTCGTTGCTCTCCGGGTCGTAATCACGCGCAGTACCGGGCAGTGCATAGGACCGCAGGCCCAGGCGAACCGCCATGTCGACGGCGCGTTGTACCCCGACTTGTGCGATCAGCTTGGCGAACGCGGTATTCGGAGATGTGGCGAGCGCATCGGTGACGTTCATCGTCCCTCGGTAGCCGCCGGCGTTGGAGACACACCAGGTCTCTTTCGGGCAGCCCGGCCGATCGCTGCTGCCCAGACCTTTGGCCTGGAACTGGCTGGGCACGTCCAGTTGGGCGTTGATGCCCATGCCCATCTCCATTGCGGCAGCCGTCGTGAAGACCTTGAACACCGAGCCGGCGCCGTTACCGACGAGCGAGAACGGCTGGGGCTGCATCGTCTCCCCGGCGTCGAGGTTCAGGCCGTAGGTCCGGTTGCTCGCCATCGCCAGGACCGGGTGGGACTCCTTACCCGGCCTGATCACGCTCATGACGCTGGCGACACCGGGCAGATCCGGGCTGGCGTACTGGGTGATCGCGTTCTTGACCGACGCCTGCACATCGGGGTCCAGCGTCGTCCTGATCAAGTAGCCGCCCTTGGCCACCTGGTCCTTGCTGATGCCGGCCCTGGCCAGGTAGTCGAGGGCGTAATCGCAGAAGAACGCGCGGTCACCGGCCGCGATGCATCCCCGCGGTAGCTCCTTGGGCTGCGGCAAGATTCCCAGAGGCTGCTGCCGCGCGGCGCGCAGTTCCTCGGCGTGCTCGGGCAGATTGTCGATCATCGTGTCGAGCACGACGTTGCGCCGGGCCAGGGCGCCGTCGGGATTGGTGTACGGATTCAGCGTGCTGGTGGACTGCACCATGCCCGCGAGCAGCGCGGCCTGCTGCCAGTTCAGCTCAGAGGCGTTGATCCCGAAATAGGTCTGCGCGGCGTCCTGCACACCGAAGGCGTTATTGCCGAAGGACACCAGGTTCAAGTAGCGCGTCAGGATCTCCGGCTTCGTGAACGTCTTGTCCAGCGTCAGCGCCATCCGGATCTCGCGCAGCTTGCGGGCCGGGGTGGTCTCGATCGCGGCACGCTTCTCGGCGTCGGTCTGCGCAATCACCAGCAGCTGATAGTTCTTGACGTACTGCTGCTCGATGGTCGAGCCGCCGCGGGTGTCGAGGTTGCCCGACAGGTAGCCCGACAAACCCGTCAGCGTTCCCTGCCAGTCCACACCGTTGTGGTCGGCAAACCTTTTGTCCTCGATGGAAACGATCGCCAGTTTCATCGTGTTGGCGATCTGTTCGCTCGGAACTTCGAAGCGGCGTTGGGTATAGAGCCACGCGATGATGTTGCCTTTGGAGTCCGTCATCGTGGACACCTGAGGGACTTCGCCCTCGACCAGTTGGGCGGAGCCGTTGGCAACCACATCCGAGGCGCGGTTGGACACCAGGCCGAACCCGCCGACCACAGGGAACAGCAGACCGGCGACCACCACGCTGGCGAGTACGACACACCAGGCGAGCTTGATGAGCGTGACCGCGCGCGGCGGGCGTGTCGGGGGGTGGTCCGGCATGCGTACAGAGTAGCGACGAGTTGTGGCCACTCCGCTCTCGAGCGGCCCCGATAAGCACATGTCAGGGCATGTCAAACGCCGAAAGCAGGCACTGTACGCCGCTGACGGCACGGTCGTCCCAAAAAAGTGGTCACGAATGTATTGCGTAGAAGCCCTGTGACCACCTAAATTGAGCGCACAGTGCGATGCAGGTCACACCCAGTACTCGCAATGTGGCGTAGATCGCACTAGCTATCGACGCGAGGGTAAACAGTCGTCTGCGTTGTCGGGGCGCGGCCAGAACGATAAGGGGATCGCTGGTGTCAACAATCAAGCCCGCGGCTCGAAATGCCACGTTGAATCCAACTGCCCAGTCCATTGTGCAGGGTAAGGAGGCTGAAGCCCGTATTGCTTGGGTTTCGCAAGCCCGGTGTCGCCAAACCGATCCGGACGAGTTGTTCGTTCGGGGCGCCGCTCAGCGCAAAGCCGCGGTCATCTGTCGCCACTGCCCGGTCATCGCCGAATGCGGTGCCGACGCCTTGGATAACCGCGTCGAGTTCGGTGTGTGGGGAGGCATGACCGAACGCCAGCGCCGCGCTCTGCTCAAGCAGCACCCCGAAGTTGTTTCCTGGGCTGACTTTTTTGCCGCCCAGCGCAAACACCGCACTGCTGGCTAAGAAGTTTGACAGCTAAGCCGCGATTGCCTGATTCGCGGATTGGCTCACCTGTCAGACACTCGAACGCCTGATTCACGGACGCCGCGCCCGCCTGGGGCGCGGCTTCTCCGTGTGGGCACTAGGCGGCGGCGGTGCCTTCGGCGCAGATCTGATCCGCGATCGCCCGCAGCGCTTCCAGATCGGACACGTCGAACGGCAGTGACGGCACACCCACGATCGCCACGGCCGGATTCGCGCCGGTGAACCGCGAGAGCAGCCGCACTTCGCGCTTCGCCGTGGACGCCCGGGCGGCGTGGATGCGCAACGCAGCCACGGCCACCGAGTCCGGATCTTTCTTCGCCAAATCGTCCGCGGCCTCTGTCGCCTTGTCGGCATGCAGCTCACACAATGTCGGATGGGTGCGGTTCAGGATCAGTCCCGCCAGCGGCATGTGCTCGGTCGACAACCGGTCGACGAAGAATGACGCCTCGCGCAGTGCATCGGGCTCGGCGGCGGACACCACGACGAACTGGGTACCGCGCCGCTTGAGCAGCTCGTAGGTGCGGTCCGCCTTCTCGCGGAAGCCGCCGAATGTCGCGTCCAGTGATTGCACGAAAGATGCAGCGTCGGAAAGCATCTGAGAACCCAGGATCGTCGACATGGCCTTCATTGCCAGCCCCATCGCCCCGGTCACCAAACGGCCCAGGCCCCGGCCCGGTGCCAGCAGCATGCGCCACAGTCGGCTGTCCATGAAGCTTCCCAACCGTTTCGGCGCATCGAGGAAGTCCAGCGCATTGCGAGACGGGGGAGTGTCGACAACCACCAGATCCCATTTGTCTTCTGCCAGAAGCTGTCCCAGCTTCTCCATGGCCATGTACTCCTGAGTCCCAGCAAGGGACGTGGCCACGGTTTGGTAGAACTGGTTGTCCAGAATGGCTTCTGCGGTACCGCTACCCGAGTACTGCATGACCATCTCGTCGAACGTGCGGCGCATGTCGAGCATCATCGCGTGCAGCTCGCCGGTCACCTCGGGCGCCAACGGAACTCGCTGCGGCGTGTTCCCGAGATCCCGGATCCCCAGCGCCTGAGCGAGTCGCTTCGCCGGGTCGATGGTCAGCACGACAACGGTGCGTCCGTACTCGGCCGCACGCAGCGCCATCGCTGCGGCGGTCGTCGTCTTGCCGACTCCGCCTGCGCCGCAACACACGACGACACGATTCGAGGTGTCGCGCAGGATGGCGGCCATGTCGAGGACCGCTGGGGTAGTGCTCATCTGGGCCATCTCCTCTTCGCGCAAGCGCTCATCGTGCCCCTCCCCTCACCGCACGCCCTGCTGGGCGAGCGCTTCGGCCAGTTCGTACAGACTCCCGAGATCGACGCCGTCGGCGATCGCAGGCAGATCGAGCCGTGACACATCGAGCTCGACCAGCTGTCGCGCGCTCTCGGTGCGTGCCGCGATACGCGTGGCATGCTGAATCGTCTCGGTGAGCAGACCGGCGAAATCGTTGTCCGGCAAGGTAATTCCCGCGGACTCCAAACCCGCCCGCACGGCGTCCGCGTCGATGACGCCCTCGGCTGCCTTCGCAAGATCGTCGGGCGCCAGGAAGGACGGGATGTTGCGGTTGACGATCACACTGCCGATAGGCAACTGCATCTCGCGCAGTTCGTCGATCGCCTCCAGGGTCTCCTGGATCGGCAGCGCCTCCAGCAGCGTCACGAGGTGGATCGCGGTGAGATCGGAATGCAGAAGCTTCACGACGCCATCGGCCTGCGAATGCACGGGGCCGCCCTTCGCCAGCTCGGACACCGCTGACGTCACATCGAGGAAGCGCGCAATACGACCCGTGGGCGGTGCGTCGACGACGACCGCGTCATAGACGCCACCCTTGCCGCGCGGCTGCTCCCGTTCATTGCGGGTCACGATCTCCTTGATCTTGCCCGTGAGCAGCACGTCCCGAAGGCCCGGCGCGATCGTCGTCGCGAACTCGACGGCGCCGATGCGGCGCATCGCGCGCCCCGCCAGCCCGAGGTTGTAGAACATGTCCAGGTATTCGAGGAACGCGGCTTCGGTGTCGATCGCGAGCGCGTTGACCACGCCGCCGCGCTCGGCCGTCGCGATCTTCACCTCTTCATAGGGCAGCGGCGGGACGTCGAAGAGTTGCGCAATCCCTTGGCGCCCTTCGACTTCCACCAGAAGAACTTTGCGGCCGCCCGCGGCCAGCGCCAGCGCCAGCGCCGCGGCGATGGTCGACTTGCCGGTGCCGCCCTTGCCGGTGACGAAATGGAGGCGGGCCTTGGTCAGGCGCGACGGCCAGCCGACCGGCTTGGGACCGTCCGGTGAGCCGTCAGACCCAGATGAGGTGGTAGCCACGCAAGCATGCTAGCCATAGCGGGTCGGCCTCCGGATAAGCTCAGCCGTATGAGTGAGCAGAAGAGGTGGGCGTCGTGAGTGGAGCGAACAAATGGGAATACGCCACCGTTCCGCTGCTGACGCACGCGACCAAGCAGATTCTCGACCAGTGGGGTGAGGACGGCTGGGAGCTCGTCTCGGTCCTGCCGGGACCGACCGGTGAGCAGCACGTGGCGTACCTGAAGCGAGCCAAATGACCAGCTGGTCGGCCCGTTTGACCGAGCTGGGCATCGAGCTGCCTCAGGTCGTGGCGCCGCTGGCGGCCTACGTCCCGGCCGTGCGCACCGGAAACCTTGTCTACACAGCAGGCCAGTTGCCGATCAGCGGCGGCGAACTGCAGGCGACCGGCAAGGTCGGCGCCGAGGTGTCCGCGGAAGACGCCAAGGACCTGGCCCGCCAGTGTGCGCTGAACGCGTTGGCAGCCATCGACGCACTCGTCGGGATCGACGCGGTCGTCAAGATCGTCAAGGTCGTCGGCTTCGTCGCCTCGGCACCCGGCTTCGACGGACAACCCGGCGTCATCAACGGCGCCTCCGAGCTGTTCGGCGAGGTCTTCGGCGAGAACGGCGCGCACGCCCGGTCGGCGGTCGGAGTCTCCGAGCTGCCACGCAATGCTCCGGTGGAAGTGGAAGTCATCGCCGAGGTTTCCTGAGTGGAACACCCCGCGTACGGACTACTGAGGCCGGTGACCGACACCGCGTCGGTACTGCTGTGCGAGAACCCGGGGATCATGTCGCTCGAAGGCACCAACACCTGGGTGCTGCGCGGTAAGGGCAGCGACGAGATGGTGATCGTCGACCCCGGACCCGACGACAAGGACGAACACATCGAGCGGCTCGCGGCGCTCGGCAAGATCCCGCTGGTCCTGATCAGCCACCGGCACCACGATCACACCGGCGGCATCGACCGCATCGTCGAACTCGCCGGCGCCGTGGTCCGGTCGGTGGGGAGCGGCTTCCTGCGCGGGCTGGGTGGACCGCTGACCGATGGCGAGGTCATCGACGCGGCGGGGTTGAAGATCACCGTCATGGCCACCCCCGGTCACACCGCCGATTCGGTGTCGTTCCTCGTCGACGATGCGGTGCTGACCGCCGACACCATTCTTGGTCGCGGCACCACCGTCATCGACAAAGAGGACGGCGACCTCGGGGACTATCTGGACTCGTTGCGCCGGCTGCGGGGCCTGGGTCACCGCCGGGTGCTGCCCGGGCACGGACCGGAGCTCGACGACCTCGTCGCCACCAGCGACACCTACCTGGCGCACCGTGAGGAACGGCTCGACCAGGTACGTGGTGCCCTCCGGGAAATCGGCGCCGACGCCAGCGCCCGCCAGGTCGTCGAGCACGTCTACACAGACGTCGACGAAAAGCTGTGGGACGCAGCCGAATCGTCGGTGCAGGCCCAGCTGAACTACCTGAGGCGCTAGCTACCGCGCTCGGTGCCCAATGCTCGCGCGTTACCGCGCTCGCCGCTGAATGCTCGCGCTACCGCGCTCGGCGGGCCAGCCGCTCGGAGTCGCTGATCAGCACGCTCTTGCCCTCCAAGCGGATCCAACCGCGGTGGGCGAAGTCGGCGAGCGCCTTGTTGACCGTCTCGCGGGAGGCGCCGACGAGCTGTGCGATCTCTTCCTGCGTCAGATCGTGCGTCACGCGCAGCGCGCCGCCCTCCTGGGTGCCGAAGCGCTGCGCGAGCTGCAGCAGCTGCTTGGCGACACGGCCGGGAACGTCGGTGAAGATCAGGTCGGCGAGGTTGTTGTTGGTGCGGCGCAGACGACGGGCCAGCACGCGCAGCAGCTGCTCGGCGATCTCGGGGCGGTCGGCGATCCACGCGCGCAGCGCGTCGCGGTCCATCGAGACGGCACGCACTTCGGTGATCGTGGTCGCGCTCGAGGTCCGGGGACCGGGGTCGAAGATCGACAGCTCACCGAACATGTCCGATGGGCCCATGATCGTGAGAAGGTTCTCGCGACCGTCCGGCGAACGCCGCCCGATCTTCACCTTGCCCGAGATGATGATGTACAGGCGATCGCCGGGCTCACCCTCGGCGAACACGGTGTGTCCACGGGGAAAGTCGACGGGCTGCAATTGCTTCGTCAGCGCGGAGACTGCGCTGGGTTCGACCCCCTGGAAGATTCCGGCCCTGGCCAGGATCTCGTCCACGTTGCCCCTTTATAAGCGTTCGGTGATCAGACAAAACGGCCCCGGAAGGCCTCGAGATCAGTTTAGAGGTACGTCCTCGGCGACGTTGCCGACGATGAGCCCCCTAGCGTGACCAGCCCACGCTACACACGATTGGCATGTCGGGTCTGCCGAAACTCAGTATTCGCCAGGTGTGCGAGGTACTCGTGGGTCGGCAAACCCGGCGACGAGATCGGCTCGACGAAGCGGCGGGCCAGAGGCGCGGTCTCGGTGACCGGTCGTCGACTCACGGGAAGTGCGCGTTGCGGAACGTGACGAGCATGCGCGTCGACCGCTTGACCTCTGGCTTGCTCGACCATTTCATCGACGTCGGCAGGTGAGAGCGCCTCCCGCCGCAGACCGGATTCGACGCGCTCCAATCCGAGGGTCGCCAAGATGAGCAACCCGGGGATCAGCGCGACGAGCAACCACGACACAAGGAGGAAGTAAACACGGCGAAGGTCTCAGCGGGATCACGAAAAGTCCACGTTAATGACCTATGCACCGCCGGGCGTGTCGGACCTGGTCAGTACGCTGGCGTGGTGACCGTGAGTGAGTCGTCGGCCGGGGCGCGCAAGCCCGCCCGGGCCAAGGCCGCCAAGAGTGCCGCCAAATGGGACCGAGAGACCCACCTGGGTCTGGTGCGGCGGGCACGTCGTATGAATCGCGCTCTGGCACAAGCATTCCCGCATGTGTACTGCGAACTGGACTTCACCACCCCGCTCGAGCTCGCAGTGGCCACCATCCTGTCCGCGCAGTGCACCGACGTGCGGGTCAACATGACGACGCCGGCGTTGTTCGCCAAGTACCGCACCGCCCGCGACTACGCCACCGCCGATCGCACCGAACTCGAAGAGCTGATTCGGCCCACCGGCTTCTACCGGAACAAGACGAATTCGCTGATCGGCCTCGGCCAGGCCCTCGAGGAGCGGTTCGACGGCGAGGTGCCCAACACACTCGACGAACTCGTGACGCTGCCCGGTATCGGGCGCAAGACCGCCAACGTCGTGCTGGGCAACGCGTTCGACATCCCGGGCATCACCGTCGACACCCACTTCGGCAGGCTGGTCCGCCGCTGGCGCTGGACCGCAGAGGAAGACCCGGTGAAGGTCGAGCACATCGTCGGCGATCTCATCGAGCGCAGCGAGTGGACGCTGTTGAGTCATCGGGTCATTTTTCACGGCAGACGCGTATGCCACGCCCGCAAGCCGGCGTGCGGGGTCTGCGTGCTCGCCAAGGACTGCCCGTCTTACGGCGAAGGGCCCACCGACCCGCTGATTGCCGCTCCGCTGGTCAAAGGGCCCGAGACCGAGCATCTGCTGGCGCTGGCCGGACTGTAGGAGCGGTGAGCGCGTCGGCCCGCTGGAGCATCGTGGCGTTGGTGATTCTGGTCGCCCTCGGCGTCGCGCTGTGGTCGGAGCTCGGAAAAGAGCCGTCGACCCCGTCCGCAGAGCGCAGCGCCGTCTCCGCCCGTGACCGGCGCGACGCCGACACCCCGCAGGCTCTCGCAGGCCCGCGCGCCGACGCCGAACTCCAGCCCTGCCCCGCGCCAGGGGATGGTCCCGGGCCGGAAGCGTTGCGGGGCATCGTCCTCGAATGCGCGGGCGACGGCACGAGCGTCGACGTCGCCAAGGCCCTGGCCGGGCGTCCCGTCGTACTGAACCTGTGGGCCTACTGGTGTGGCCCGTGCGCCGACGAACTGCCCGCCATGGCCGAGTACCAGCGACGCGTCGGACCCGACGTGACCGTGCTGACCGTGCACCAGGACGAGAACGAGACCGCGGCGCTGCTGCGGATGGCCGAGTTGGGCGTACACCTACCCACCCTGCAAGACGGACGACGCACCATCGCCGCTGCACTGCAGGTCCCCAACGTCATGCCTGCGACGGTGGTCCTGCGCGCCGACGGTAGCGTGGCCGAGATCCTGCCCCGGTCCTTCGCGACGGTCGACGACATCGCCGCGGCAGTCGACCCGAAGATCGGAGTGTCGTGAGCTGGGACAGCGGAGAAGGTGGGCTGGCTCCGTCCTCGGCGCCGCCCTGGCTCGCGCCGCTGGTCGAGCCGGGTGCCGTCAAAGCCGCCTACCGTCGCCGGGTCCCCGCCGCTGTCCTGGCGGCGGTCACCGCGGCGAACACCACCGCTGCCTTGGCAGGAACCCGCCGAGATGCTGCGGTGCTCGTGCTGTTCTCGGGCCCGAGTGACGGCGTGCGCGGAACCCTTCCCGACGATGCCGACCTGCTGGTCACGGTGCGGGCATCGACGCTGCGGCATCACGCCGGACAGGCCGCGTTCCCCGGCGGTGCCGCGGACCCCGGCGACGCGAGCCCCGTCCACACCGCGCTGCGGGAAGCCACCGAGGAGACGGGCATCGACGCGAGCCGGCTGCAACCGCTGGCAACGCTGGAGAAGATGTTCATCCCGCCGTCGGGATTCCACGTCGTCCCCGTGCTGGCCTACTCATCAGACCCTGGCCCCGTCGCCGTCATCGACGAACACGAGACGGCGCACGTCGCACGGGTCCCGGTGCGCGCATTCATCAACCCCGAGAACCGGATCATGGTGTATCGCAGCGAGAACACCCGCCGCATGGCCGGTCCGGCGTTCCTGCTCAACGAGATGCTCGTTTGGGGATTCACCGGCCAGGTCATCTCGGCCATGCTGGACGTGGCGGGCTGGGCGGTGCCCTGGCAAAACGACAAACTGTACGAACTCAGCGATGCAATGGCGCTACTCGACGCCGAGGGCAGCTACGGTGATGCGCAACGATGAACTCGTCACAGTGGCTTGATATCGCCATCCTCGCCATCGCGCTCCTCGCCGCCATATCCGGTTGGCGCTCCGGTGCGCCCGGGTCCCTGCTTGCCCTGGTGGGGGTGGTTCTCGGGGCGGCCGCCGGAATTCTGCTCGCCCCGCATGTGGTCAGCCACCTCAGCGGTCCCCGCACGAAGCTGTTCGTCACCCTCTTCCTGATCCTGGTGCTGGTCGTCATCGGCGAGATTGCGGGTGTGGTCCTCGGCAGGGCCGTGCGCGGTGCCATCCGCAACCCGGGGCTGCGCATCGCCGATTCCGTCGTCGGCGTGGCCTTGCAACTCGTGCTCGTCCTGACCGCGTCGTGGCTGCTCGGAACCGCACTCGTGTCGTCGCCGCAGCCCAATCTCGCCGCCGCCGTCCAGGGGTCGCGGGTGATCGCCGAAGTCGATTCGGTGGCGCCCAATTGGCTGCGCGCCGTACCCAACCGGTTGTCGTCGCTGTGGGAGACCGCCGGTCTGCACGACGTTCTCAAACCGTTCGGGCCCACCCCCGTCGCCGACATCGAACCCCCCGACGCGTCGCTGGCGACGTCGGCGGTCGTCGGCACCACCCAGCCCAGCGTCGTGAAGGTGCGCGGCGTCGCCCAGAGCTGCCAGAAGGTGCTGGAAGGCACCGGGTTCGTCGTCGCCCCCAACCGGGTCATGTCGAACGCCCACGTGGTCGCAGGATCCGACAGCGTCACCATCGAGATCGACGGACAGACCTACGACGCGGGCGTCATCTCCTACGACCCCGACGCCGACATCTCCATCCTCGACGTCCCGAACCTGCCGTCGGCGCCCCTGCAGTTCGCCGAAGGCCAGGCCCCGCCCGGAACCGACGGCATCGTCATGGGCTATCCCGGCGGCGGGGATTTCACCGCGACCCCGGCGCGGGTGCGCGAAGTCATCGAGCTCAACGGGCCCGACATCTACCGCAGCACAACCGTCACCCGCGAGGTGTACACCATCAGAGGTACTGTGCGGCAAGGTAATTCAGGCGGTCCGATGATCAACCGGCAGGGCAAGGTGCTCGGCGTGGTGTTCGGCGCGGCCGTCGACGACGTCGACACCGGATTCGTGCTCACCGCCAAAGAGGTGGCCGCGCAGATGGCCAAGGTCGGCAACGTCGAGCGGGTTCCCACCGGAACCTGCATCAGCGCCAGCTGATCACCCGTACACCTGGCCCAGAAACCGCGACAACTGCCCGTTGACTGCCTCGGGGGCCTCTTCGTGGGCGAAATGCCCGGCCCCGGCGATCGACACGTAGCGCCCGTGCGGTGCGTACCGCTGCGTCCGGTTCACCGGGTCGGCCAGCACGTACGGGTCGGCATCGCCCCGCAGATGCACGAGCGGAACCGTCACCGGTGCTCTCATCGCCCGCATGAAGCGCCTGCCTTCACCACGCAACTGGCTCCGCACCGCCCAGCGCTGATACTCGAGTGCGCAGTGCGCCGCCGACGGAATCTGGATCGCGCGACGCAGATGCCCGATGGTCTCCGCGAAGTCCTCGCCCGTCTGCCACGCGGCGCCCGCCCTGCTGCGCACCAGCCGTTCGAGCTCGGCTCCGTTGTGCCGGGTCAGCTTGTGCTCAGGCCACATCGGCATCTGATAGCCCAGCATCCACGGCAACAGCGCCCTGCCCTGGTCGCGGCGCCTCAGTGCCGACGCGCGCAGCGCGGACGGGTGCGGCGAACTGACGACGGCGATCGCCCGCACCACCCGCGGGTGCAGCACCGCTGTGGCCCAGCAGACCAGACCGCCGTCGGCGTGGCCGACGAGTGTGGCCGTGTTGTGTCCCAGCGCCCGCACCAACCCGGCCGTGTCGCCGGCCAACGTCCAGCCGTCATAACCCCGGGGAGGCTTGTCGCTGCCGCCGTAACCGCGCAAATCGACAGCGACCACCCGGGCGCCGGTCAGACCCGTGAGTTGATGGCGCCACGACCACCAGAACGACCCGAAGCCGTGCAGCAGGATGACGAGCGGACGGTCCGTGAGCGGCTTGGACTGATCATCAGCTGAGGCGGGCCGCTCGGCTTCGACGACGTGGAAACGAATCCCGTTGGCGTGCACATCCACATGGCGCCACGGCCCGCCGATGCGCACAACCGACGGATCGGGCCGGCCCACTACCAGCCTGACGGGTCTTTTTGCGCAGCCGGGTCGCCGTTTGTGGCGGCAACAGCTTTCGTATCGGGACCGGGAGTGAAAGCGCCGGGGAGTTCCTTGACGGTCTCGATGGTCTTCTGCGGACCTCGGATCTTGCGCACCTTCAGATATCCGAACAGCGCCAACACCGCCGTCACGACGACCATGATCCCGAATACGATCAGGAACGCTGCCCACCGCCACAGCCAGGTATCGAGCAGTTCGGCAATGAAGAAGAACAAGAAGAACGTCGAGTAGAACAGGACCACCAGCGCCGCGATGAAGAAGACGCTGCCGGTCAGGCCTTTCTTGACGTCGCGGGTGATCTCCGCCTTGGCCAGCTCGACCTCGGCGCGCACCAGAGTCGACACCTGCGCGGTCGCATCCTTGACCAGATCGCCGATCGACGGATCGGGCTTCGGTGCGTGGGGATCCACCAGCGGTATCGACGTCACTGTGTTGGGGACGCCGTTCCTGCGGTCGCTCACTACAAGCTTCCTTCCCGCCTGTCGTACTCGGACGCGTTCATGTTGCCACGTAGCGTCGACCTAAACGATTCCGGCCGACGATAGACTGCCCACGTTCGTTGCTGGGCGGGTCGGGCACACGTCTGTTTTCGGAGAGAGGGAGTCACTTCTTGAGAGCCAACAGCCTCTGGCTGACGGTTCGTGCCGTGTTCGTGGCCCTGGCCGCCGCTTCGTGCGTCGCCGCCACGCTTGGCACCGTAACCGCTCACGCGCAAGCCCCCGTCCCGCTCGGCGGAGGCTCCGGCCTCGTCGTCAACGGCGAGACGCTGTGCACGCTGACCGCGATCGGCACCGACAACCAGGGCAACCTGATCGGGTTCACGTCGGCGCACTGCGGTGGACCCGGCGCGGTCGTGGGCGCCGAGGGCGCCCAGAATGCCGGCATCGTGGGCGAGATGGTGGCCGGCAACGACATCCTCGACTACGCCGTGATCAAGTTCGATCCGGCCAAGGTCACGCCCGTCAACGAGGTCAACGGTTTCCGCATCGACGGCCTCGGGCCCGACCCGACCTTCGGCGAGGTGGCCTGCAAGCTGGGCCGGACCACCGGCTACTCCTGCGGCGTGACGTGGGGGCCGGGTCAGGAACCCGGCACGATCGTCAACCAGGTGTGCGGACAGCCCGGCGACTCCGGCGCCCCCGTCACCGTGAACAACCGGCTCGTCGGCATGATTCACGGCGCGTTCTCCGAGGACCTTCCGACCTGCGTGGTCAAGTTCATCCCGCTGCACACGCCCGCGGTGACGATGTCGATCAACACCCAGCTGGCCGACATCGTCGCCAAGAACCGGCCAGGAAGCGGCTTCCGACCCGTCGGTTCCTGACTACTTGCTCGCCCGGATCGCCTCGAACACGCTCGGGTCGACCAGCGTCGAGGTGTCTCCGAGTTCGCGGCCCTCGGCCACGTCACGCAGCAGGCGCCGCATGATCTTGCCGCTTCGGGTCTTCGGCAGCTCGGGCACGACGTGGATCTCGCGCGGCTTGGCGATCGGGGAGATCTCCTTGGCCACTTCGGCGCGCAGCTCGTCGATCATGGTCTCTTCACCGCCGTGGGCACTCGACTTCAGGATCACGAACGCACAGATCGCCTGACCGGTCTGCTCGTCGGTCGCGCCGACGACCGCGGCTTCGGCGACACCGGAGTGCCCGACGAGCGCGGACTCCACCTCGGCGGTGGAGATGCGGTGTCCCGAGATGTTCATGACGTCGTCAATGCGGCCGAGCACCCAGATCTCGCCGTCCTTGCCGTACCGGGCGCCGTCACCGGCGAAGTACCAGCCCTGCTCGGCGAAACGTGACCAGTAGGTCTCTTTGTAGCGTTCCTCGTCGCCCCAGATGCCGCGCAGCATCGACGGCCACGGCTTGTCCAGGACGAGGTACCCGCTGACCTGCTCGCCGTGGTCGGTGCCCGGCTTGAGCTCGTTGCCGTCGTCGTCGACGATCTTGGCCGAGATGCCCGGCAGTGCGCGCATCGCCGAACCGGGCTTGCAGTCCGTCACACCCGGCAGCGGAGAGATCATGATCGCACCGGTCTCGGTCTGCCACCACGTATCCACGATCGGGGTCTTGTCGGCGCCGAACGCCATCCGGTACCACCGCCACGCCTCGGGATTGATCGGCTCACCGACCGAACCCAGGAGCCGCAGGCTCGACAGGTCGTGCTCGGCGGGGATCTGGCGGCCCCACTTCATGAAGGTGCGGACCAGCGTGGGGGCGGTGTAATAGATTGTGACGCCGTACTTTTCGATCACCTGGTAGTGACGGTGCTCGTCCGGCGAGGCCGGGGTGCCTTCGTAGACCACCTGGGTGACGCCGTTCGACAGCGGCCCGTAGACGATGTAGCTGTGCCCGGTGACCCAGCCGATATCGGCTGTGCACCAATACACATCGGATTCGGGCTTGACGTCGAAGACGTTGAAGTGGGTGTAGGACGCCTGGGTCAGATAGCCGCCCGAGGTGTGCATGATGCCCTTGGGCTTGCCGGTGGTGCCCGAGGTGTACAGCAGGAAGAGCGGGTGCTCGGAGTCAAACGCCTCCGGGGTGTGGTCCGTGGAGGCCTTCGGGACGACCTCGTCCCACCACAGATCGCGGCCTTCGGTCCACGGTGTGTCAATCCCGGTGCGGCGCACCACAAGTACGTGCTCGACAGGACTCTTGTCGCCGAGCCCTTCGATGGCTTCGTCGACGCCTTCCTTGAGTGAGACGGCCTTTCCGCGGCGGTACTGACCGTCGGTGGTGATGACCAGCTTTGCCTGCGCATCGTCGATGCGGGCCTTGAGCGCCGATGCAGAGAAGCCGGCGAACACGACGCTGTGCATCGCGCCCAGACGCGCGCAGGCCAGCATCGCGATGATCGCCTCCGGCACCATCGGCATGTAGATCGCCACCCGGTCACCCGACTTGAGTCCGAGTTCGGTCAACGCGTTGGCTGCTTGGGACACCTCATCTTTGAGCTCTGCATAGGTGATGCTGCGGGAATGATCGACCGGCTCACCCTCCCAGTGGATCGCCACCCGGTCGCCGTTGCCTGCCTCGACGTGGCGGTCGACGCAGTTGTAGGCGACGTTGAGCTTGCCGCCGACGAACCACTTCGCGACCGGGGCGTCCGACCAGTCCAGCACGTCGGTGAACGGCGTCTCCCAGCTCAGTCTGTTGGCCTGCGTGGCCCAGAACTCCAGCCGGTCGGCCTCCGCCTCGTCGTAGAGCGCCTCTGTCGCATTGGCGTTCTCGGCGAACTCGGGGGCCGGAGGATAGGACGAGGGTGCGTCCACGTGCGTCTCGGTCATGATTGTGAGGGTAGTCACCCAACGTTGCATTGAGGTTGGCAACTCACATCCGGGGCTGCAGGCGGCACCTGCGGCGCGACGAACGTCGGCGCTCGTCGGTCCAACGGTATCTTCTGGGGCGTGACCGACCCGTTGGCCCCGCTGACAGAGCTACCCGGCGTCGCCGAGGCGGGCGAGGAAGCTCGCGAAGCACTCGGCAGAGCGCACCGGCACCGCACCAATCTGCGCGGCTGGCCGAAGACGGCGGCCGAAGCCTCGCTGCGGGCGGCGCGGGCGTCGTCCGTACTGGACGGGGGACCGCTGCAATTCGCGCCCGACGTCGATGAGCGGGACCCGATTCTCGCGGGCGCCCTGCGCGTCGCCGAGGCGCTCGAGGGCGGGGAAGGCGCGCTCATCGGGGTGTGGCGGCGGGCGCCCCTTCAGGCGATGGCCCGGCTGCACTCGCTCGCTGCGGCGGATCTCGTCGACGACGACGCGCTCGGACGGCCCCGGGACGGGGCTGGCCGCCGGTTGGAACTGTTGTCCGACATCGTGACGGGAGGAACCCGGGTGCCGGCGACGGTGCTCGCGGCCGTGGCCCACGGCGAGCTGCTGACGCTCGAACCGTTCGGCAGTGCCGACGGGGTGGTGGCGCGCGCGGTGTCGCGGCTGATCACGATCGCCAGCGGACTCGACCCCCACGGGCTGGGCGTGCCCGAGGTGCACTGGATGAAGCGGTCCAATGATTACCGGGCCGCAGCGCGCGGCTTTGCGTCCGGCACTCCGGACGGGCTGACGGCCTGGCTGCTGCTGAGCAATGAGGCACTGCACGCAGGCGCTCGCGAAGCGTTGTCGATTGCCCAGGCGCCGCAGTCGTGACCGCTTCTGCTCACAACGTCTAGCAACATGAAGCGGGCGGTGCTCCGTTGTGGTCTTGCGACCTCATCGGCTCACCGCCCGCTAGCACGGGTTTCCGGTTACCAAGCGTGCGTGATGGGTTACGTGGGTGGCCTCGGCGCCTTCGCGATCCGCTACAACCGCAGCCCCACCCAAAGGGCCGTCGAGGTCGTCCGATCTTCGCAACTACGCAGGCCCGCAACACTTTTGCCTATTCCGCGGCATGTGCTCCGCGTGGGTTCCGGGACCCGTGCTGGGGAGCCGAGGTCGGGAGATCGAGCCTTCTCTTCCGGCTCGATCTTGGCCTCGCCCGGCTTCCGTGCTTCCTTTGTACTACGTGACCCCAGTCACATCAAGGGTAATTGGCCCGCGATTTCTGATCGTTACAACCGGCCTCCAGCTACCCGCAAGTAGCTTGTGTCAGAACGCGAATCGGCGCAGCAGCGAGTAGGTCAGCGCGCCGGCAGCGAGCGCGCTGATCCCCACCGCCGCCGTCGTCGCCACCGCGGCGCCGGAGGGTGCGGCGGGCAGGCGGTCGCGCAACGACACCGGCTTGGTGAAAGTGCGAATCGGCCATTCGCGGGCCGCGGCTTCCTTGCGCAGCGTCCGGTCCGGGTTGACGACCGTCGGATGGCCGACCGCCTCGAGCATGGGAATGTCGGTGATCGAGTCCGAGTAGGCATAGCAATGCTCGAGGGCGTAACCCTCCCGGTCGGCAAGAGCGCGGATCGCCTCGACCTTGCCCTCGCCGAAGCAATAGAAGGCGATGTCGCCGGTGTACTTGCCGTCTTCGACAACCATCCGCGTGGCCATCGCATGCGTGGCGCCCAACGCGCGGGCGATGGGCGCCACGATTTCCTCGCCGGACGCCGACACCACGACGACGTCGCGGCCACACAGCTTGTGGTCGGCGATGAGCTCGGCGGCCTCAGCGAAGACGAGAGGGTCCACGATGTCGTGCAATGTCTCGCCGACGATCGCCTTCACCTGCTCGACATCCCAGCCCGCGCACATGTTGGTCAGATAGGACCGCATCCGGTCCATCTGCTCGTGGTCGGCGCCGGACATCAGGAAGAGGAATTGAGCATAGGTCGACTTCAGCACCGCTCGGCGGTTGATTAGCCCCTGGCTGAAGAACGGTTTGCTAAAAGCCAAAGTGCTGGATTTTGCGATAACTGTTTTGTCGAGATCAAAGAACGCCGCGGTGCGGATGGGGCGGTCCGATGAGGCGGACGCAGGAGGCGTCTGGCTACCCCCAGCCGCCGGGTCGGATGAGGTCACACGCTCAGCATAGAGGTGAGCTGCGTGACAGATCGTGCCCGATCGTACAAATTGGCAGATCACGACACCTGTCTGCGACTGCTGTCATTACGGCTCAACACCAACTTGTTCCCATTTCGATACTTGCGCTGGCCCTGTCAGGCGTGTGTATAGTGGGCATTACTCGGCTTATGCCGGGTGTGCATCAGCCCGACCCCCCGGGGCTGATACACGACGACCTCCGCCTCCTCCCCCCCTGGCGGGGGTCGTCCCTTTTGTAGGGTGTTTTCGCCACGCGGATAGTTAATTTGCCGTTAGTTCGTTGCGGAATGGTGTTTTCACAGGCAGCCGCGCAGGTTTTGCACAGATCCGAGTTGATCCACAGATCCTTGCTGTGACCCTTTCGGGCCGTCACGTCCGGCTGCAGGCTGGGCGCTATGAACGCCACGGACGGCATCCTTGCCCTCGTTGACGACCGGGTCCTCGATGCCGACATCGACCGGGTCGCGGCGGCCGCCGGTCTTCGGATCGTGCGCGCCACCGACCCGTCGAGTCGGCGGGTCTGGACCAGCGCCGCGGCGATCGTCGTCGATTCCGCGGCCGCGCGCCGGTGTGCCGCCCGTGGTCTGCCGCGACGTGCCCGCGTCCTCCTGATCTGCGCAGAGACGCCCGGTCCCGATGATTGGGAAGCTGCGGTCGCCGTCGGTGCGCAACAAATCGTGACATTGCCGGCGGGCGACAGCGACCTGATGGCCGAGCTGGCCGATGCCACAGAGGCCGGCTACGAAGGTGCTTCGCGCGGTCCGGTCGTGGCCGTTCTTGCAGGCCGCGGTGGAGGCGGGGCATCGGTCTTCGCGACGGCGCTCGCGCAGACGGCCGCGGAATCGCTTCTGATCGACGGGGATCCGTGGGGTGGCGGTCTCGACCTGGTCCTCGGCAGCGAGACCGAGTCAGGACTGCGGTGGCCCGATCTTTCGCTGGCGGGCGGCCGCGTCAGCTTCCCAGCGCTTCGCGATGCGCTACCGAAGCGGCACGGCGTCACCGTCCTGTCCGGCAGTCGCATGTTGTCTGGCGACAGATCCAGCAACGACATCGACGTCGCGCCGCTGGGCGCCGTGATCGATTCGGGCAGTCGTGGCGGCGTGACCGTCGTGTGCGATGTGGCCCGGCGTCCCACCGCCGCGAGCGAGATCGCGGTCGCCTCGGCGGATCTTGTGGTCTTGGTCACCCCGGCGGATGTGCGTTCATGCGCCGCGGCGGCGGCGACGGCGCAGTGGGTGTCGGCCGGAAATCCGAACACCGGTGTCGTCGTCCGTGGTCCTGCGCCGGGCGGGCTGCGGCCCGTCGACGTCGCGCGGATCGTCGGCCTCCCGGTGCTGGCCGCGATGCGCCCTCAGCCGGGAATCGATTCGCTGTTGGAGCGTGGCGGTTTGCGGATCCGGCCGCGGTCGCCCCTGGCCCGCGCCGCCCGAAAGGTCCTCGCGGTGCTTAGCCAGAATCCCCACCTGCTCGCCGCCGCGGAGACCGCGGCATGAGTGCACCGCTGATCGAACGGGTCCGCGAACGACTCGCAGCGCAGGCGGCGCCGCTGCGGCCGAGTGTCGTTGCTGCCGCCATCAGGGCCGAGTCCGGCGGTGTCCTCGGCGACGCCGAGGTGCTGACCAGCATGCGCGAGCTGCACACCGAGCTTCTCGGCGCCGGCGTTCTGGAGTCGTTGCTGTCCGCACCGGGGACCACTGACGTCCTGGTGACGGCCCCCGACTCGGTCTGGGTCGACGACGGCCGCGGTTTGCGACGAACCTCGGTGCGGTTCGCTGACGAGGCCGCGGTGCGACGGCTTGCGCAGCGGTTGGCCCTCAGTGCCGGGCGCCGCCTCGATGAGGCGCAGCCGTGGGTCGACGGCCATCTCACCGGCCTGCACACCGACCAGCCGGGAGCTCCGCTGAGCGTGCGGCTGCACGCGGTTCTTCCTCCGATCGCGGCGGCCGGCACGTGTCTGTCGCTCCGCGTGCTGCGGCCGGCGAACCAGAATCTCGACGCGTTGATCGCCGCGGGCGCCATCGACGACGACGCGGCCGCGCTGCTGCGGGACGTGCTCGCGGCACGGCTGGCCTTCGTGGTGTCCGGCGGAACGGGTGCCGGCAAGACCACGCTGTTGGCCGCTCTCCTGGCCGCGGTGCCGGCGGCGGAGCGCATCGTATGCGTCGAGGATGCCGCCGAACTGGCCCCCGACCACCCACACCTGGTCCGGCTCGTCGCACGCAACGCCAACGTGGAAGGGGCCGGAGCGGTGACGGTCCGCGACCTCGTCAAACAGGCGCTGCGGATGCGGCCCGACCGGATCGTCATCGGCGAGGTGCGCGGCGCCGAAGTCGTCGATCTGCTGACAGCGCTGAACACCGGACATGACGGTGGCGCCGGCACCGTGCACGCGAACAGTCCCGCTGAGGTGCCGGCCCGGTTCGAAGCCTTGGCCGCACTCGGCGGTCTCGACCGGGCGGCATTGCACAGTCAGTTGGCCGCGGCGGTCCAGGTCGTGCTGCATGTGACCCGGGATCGTTCCGGGCGACGCCGGCTCAGCGAGGTCGGCGTGCTGCACCGCTGCGACGACGGTCGGGTGGACGTCGTGACGTGCTGGCACTGCGACAGCGGATTCGGTGCAGGCGCCGACGCGCTGAACGAACTCGTCCGTGCCAGGAACATCTCGTGACTACCGCGGCGCTGGCGTTGGCGTTGGCCGTGCTGATCGCACCCACTGACCCGCGGCGGCGCGCGCGGGCGCTGCTGACGGACAAGCCGATGCGGGTGCCTGTTCCGCTGCCCGCGGTCGCGATCGCGGTCTGCGTGACGACGGCGGTCCTGTCCACGCCGACCGCGGCAGCAGCACTCGCTCTGCTGCTTGCGACGCTGCTCCTGCGGCGTCGCCTCACGCAGCGGCGGCGCCGCCGCACCGAAGAGGGGACCTCCCTGCAGGAAGTGCTCGACGTTCTGGTCGGCGAGCTTCGGGTCGGGGCGCACCCCGTCGCCGCCATCGGCATCGCCGCGCAGGAAACCGGCGGGCGGGTCGCACGATCTCTGGAAACCGTCGGGGCCCGGGCACTGCTGGGCGCCGACGTCGCCGTCGGTCTGCGCTCCGAAGGCCGGAGTTCGCCGTCGCCAGGCCACTGGGACCGGCTGGCGGTGTGCTGGCACCTCGCGCAGAAGCACGGCCTGGCCGTCGCCACTCTGATGCATGCAGCGCAGCGCGACATCGCCGAACGTGAGCGGTTTCGCGGACGGGTCGACGCCGGCATGGCCGGTGCCCGCGCCACGGCGGCGATTCTGGCCGGTCTGCCGCTGCTGGGGGTACTGCTCGGCCACGCTATCGGCGCGCAGCCGCTGCGCTTCCTGCTGTCCGGCGGGGCAGGCGGGTGGTTGCTGGTCGTCGGTACGGCGCTCGTGTGCTGCGGCCTGCTGTGGTCGGACCGGATCACGTCGAAGGTGCTCGCATGAGCTGGGCGGCAGTCCTTCTCGCCACAGCGCTGCTTGCGCTGCCACCGGCGTCGACCACGAGGATGCGGCGTGGTCACGATGCCGTCAACGAGCAGCAGACCTGTGATGAGGGCAGTGACCACCTGGCGGTGGCCGCGAGCTTGGACGTCCTTGGCGCGTGCCTGCGCTCCGGGATGGCGGTGTCGACGGCGGCGGCCGCCGTCGCCGAGTCGGCTCCAGACGATCTCGCCGCCCTCCTCGGCCGAGCCGCCGATCTTCTTGCCCTGGGCGCGGCGCCGGAGCACGCGTGGGCGAATCCGGCGGGCCCGCTGGATGCTCACGTGCAAGCGTTTCTCCGGATGGCGCGGCGATCGGCGGCATCGGGTACCGCACTCGCGCACGGGGTTGAGGAACTCGCCGTGCAACTGCGCGCAGACGCCGCCGACATGGCAAGCGCCAGGGCTGAGCGGGCATCGGTGTTGATGGCCGGTCCGCTCGGCCTCTGTTACCTCCCGGCGTTTCTGTGCCTCGGCATCGTGCCGGTCGTGGCCGGGCTGGCCGGTGAAGTCCTGCAGTCGGGAGTGCTGTGATGAAATGCAAAGGAGAAAACTGTTATGAGACAACGCCTTCAGGTTCTGCGTGCACGGCTGATCGTCCTCGCAGTCGACGACGATGGCATGTCCACGGTGGAATATGCCATCGGGACCATCGCCGCGGCGGCATTCGGGGCCATTCTCTACACCGTCGTGACAGGCGACTCGATCGTCACCGCGCTGACCAACATCATCAACCGGGCGCTGAGCACCAACGTCTAGGTGGAGACGCGGGAATCGCCACTGCCGAAGCAGCTTTCGGCATCGCGGCCTTGGTCGCGGTGCTCGCTGTCTGCGTCGCCGGTCTCACCGCGGTGTCGATGCAGGTGCGGTGTATCGACGCCTCTCGTGAGGCCGCGCGGCTGGCTGCGCGAGGCGACAGCACTTCGGCCACACGGGCGGCTCAGGGCATCGCCCCGTCGTCAGCGGTGGTGGACGTGCGCCGCGACGGTGGGTTCGTCGTCGCCCGGGTCACCGCGAAATCGGTTCTGCTGCCGATGCTGTCGATCAGCGCGCAGAGTGTCTCCGCTGTCGAGTCGGCTGGCTGACGAAGACGGCTCGGCGAGTCTGATCGCTGCCGTCATGTGTGCGGCACTGCTGACCGTGACCGTCGGCGGGGCGCACATCGGCGCCGCCGTGATCGCTCGGCACAAGGCCCAGGCCGCCGCCGACCTCGCCGCACTCGCCGGCGCGGCGTCGGTACCCGCGGGGACGGAGCAGGCATGCGCGCGGGCTTCGGCGCTGGCGTTCACGATGGGCACGGCTGCGGTGGCTTGCGCGGTGGACGGCCTCGACCTCGTTGTCACGATCGAGGCGCCGGTGGCTGTGCGTCTGGTCGGGACAGGTGCGGCCCGTGCGATCGCGCGGGCCGGGCCGGTCTAGAGTTCTCCTCGCGTGGGGGTTTACGCCCACGCAAGGAGGGCTAAGCAGGCAGGATGACGGGCCAGGAGATGCTGGTCGGCCGCTATGAACTTCGCGGTCTGCTCGGCTGCGGCGGAATGGCAGAGGTCCGCGACGGCTGGGATGCACGCTTGGACCGCCCCGTGGCCGTCAAACTCCTGCACCCCAGCTTCAACGCAGACCCTGACGCCCGCCGTCGCTTCGAAGACGAAGCGCGGTCGGCGGCGCCGCTGTCCCACCCGAACATCGTCGCGATCCACGATTTCGGCGATCAGGACGGCACACCGTTCATCGTGATGGAGCGTCTGCCCGGCCACACTCTTGCCGATGTCATCGCCCAGGGTCCGATGCCGCCGCCGCAGGTTCGTTCCATGCTCGACGACGTGCTCGCAGCCCTGACGGTCGCGCACACAGCGGGCGTGCTGCATCGCGACATCAAACCCGCGAACGTTCTCCTCACCTCCGACGGACGCTCGATGAAGGTTGCCGACTTCGGTATCGCCAAGAGTGGGGGAGCAGCACTGACGATGACGGGGCAGGTCATCGGGACCATGTGCTACATGAGCCCGGAGCGGGTCACCGGTGCGCCCGCATCGGTATCGGACGACCTTTATGCGGTCGGCTTGATGGGGTACGAGGCGGTTCTCGGACATCGCGCGTTCCCTCAGGACAATCCCGTCGCGCTCGCACGCGCCATCGTCGACGCACCCCCGCCGCCGCTGAGCACCCTGGCCGACGTCGACCCCGTGACAGCCGCGGTGATCGACCGGGCGATCAGCAGAGACCCCCGCGCCCGCTTCGGCAGTGCGGCGCAGATGCGGGCCGCGCTCGCCGGCGATGTGGCGGCGTTGACCGCCGGTGCACCGAGGCCGGCGACGAAAGTACTGTCCCAACCGCTGCCCGATCCCGCGACTCGTCTTGTGCCTCCGCCGCGACGGCCGATGACGCGCACACGCCGGTATCTGCTTGCCGCGGCGGTCCTTTGCGGGCTCGTCGTCGCGGCGCTCGCCCTGGCGTTGGATTCGTCGACGCCGAGCACACCGCCGCAGACCGTCAACACGAGCACGACCGTGCCGCCGCCGCCCACCAGCACCACGACGCCGCCGCCGACGACCCCCACCTCGGTTGTCCCGGTCACCCAGCCCGCCCCGCAGATCCCGCAACAGAAGCCGGACAAGAAGAACACACCCGGCCAGGGCAACGGAAACGGCCGCGGGAACGGCAACGGCAAGAAGCCCTGAGGTGCGCAGCTAAGCCCTGGCGTTGCCGTCGATACCCGCCGCGGCGAGCTCCTCCTGCGTCGGCATCCGCATCGACGCCAGACCGGCGGAGACGCCGCGGCCGAGCTCCACGCGGTTGACGGTGATGTGCACGGGTGTCCAGCCACCCTCGTGGCCGACCATGCGAAGCACCCCGCTGGCCCTGCCGTTGTCGAACGCGGCGGCCATCTCCTTCATCGTCTGCCGGTCCTGCGGGTGAACCGCGTGCTCGCGAACCATGCCCGCGCGCCAGTCGAAGAACGGCACCGGGTCGTCGAGCCACTTCAGCAGCGTCCAATTCCTCGGGTCGACGAGCGCGCGATGCACGCCCGGCTGCGCCAGCCCGTCCAAGATGCGCTGCGCCAGCACGTCGTGCTGAATTCCCGGGCCCTCGCGAACGCTGCGCCAGTTCATCGCCCGGCAGATCAACCGTTCGCTGCCGTCCTCCTGGACCTCGGGCACCGAGCGCGCCACGAAGCCCACGGTGATCGGTTCCCCGCGGTAATCGGTGACATCCCAGGTGTCGCAAATGGTGAGTCCCACTTCGGGATTGATCACCATGCTGATCACCTCGGCCTCGTTGGCCTTCAACGCCCGCCGCGGCAGGTCGTCGGCGAACGCGCGGCCATGCGTCATCTGCTTGGCAGGGTTCCACCCGCCGACCTGAAGCGATTCGGTCGTGTCGGTCGCGGTACCCGCGGTGAGATCCCACAGCAGCGACCCCACCAGCGGCCGTTCCGGCGGTGCCGCATCAGGTGCGCCCAGCCAGAGTTGAACGCCGTGGATGCGGCCGTCCGACATCTGGACGACCTCGGTCCGGATCACCCGGTCGTTCTTCGGGGTGATGCTGCTCAACCCGCTGGCCCCGCGCACCGTCTCGGCGATCGCCGTCTGGATGGCCATCAGGTGCGGGTTGCGGCGCAAGAACGTGCCAATCGGAACCAGGTTCTTGGTATGGGCTCCGTGTGCGACGACGACGGGTTCGGTGCCGAGTGTTTCCACGAGCGTCCAGTCGTGGGTCATGGGCAGATCTTACCTACCCCGACTGCTCGTCCAGCAAGGCTGTGACCAGGCGCAACACCCGAACGGCTCCTGCCTTGTCGAGCGGGTCGTTGCCGTTGCCGCATTTCGGGGACTGCACGCACGAAGGGCAACCCGCCGGGCACTCGCACGCCTCGATGGCCGACGCCGTCGCCTCCCACCACCGCTTCATCGTGCGGTAACCACGGGCGGCAAACCCGGCGCCCCCGGGATAGCCGTCGTAGACGAAAATCGTCGGAAGGCCGTCCACCGGACCGACGGCGGTGGACACCCCTCCGATGTCGCCGCGGTCGCAGCTGGCCATCAGCGGCAGCAGACCGATGGCAGCGTGCTCGGCCGCGTGTAACGATCCCGGTACTCGCAGCGGTCCTATCCCATTGTCCTGCAGCGCTTCCGGGGTGATGGTGCACATCGCCGCCATCGTGTCCAGCGTCCGCGTCGGCATCTCCAACTCAACGAAGTCGATCACCTCGCCGTCGAGGGCCCTGCGGAGGTATCCGGTGACGGTGTTGCTGACCGAGACGGGGACCAGTCCGACGGTGACGGCACCATGCTCGACGCGCTCACCCGGTCCGGTGACGGCGATGTCTGTGACTTCGCGGGCGAACGTCGTGTAACCGGGATCCTCGGCGTGGACGAAGGCCACGCCGTCCTCGAAATCGAGCGAGTCGACGACATAACTCTCACCCTGATGCAAATAAACGGCGCCGGGGTGGATGGAGGCAGGCGCCTGCCCGGCGCCCGTACTGCCGAGCATCCGGCCGGTGCCCGCCTCCAGGATCGCGATCTGCCCTCCGGAGGAGCCGCGGATGTCGACGGCGGGGTGCGGGTCGAGGCCCGGAACCGGGAAGTATCCGCTCGGGCGTCTGCGCAACAGGCCGTCGTCGACGAGGGTGGCGGCGACCGTCTCCGCGTCCCACGTCCGAACCTCGACGTCGGTGAGTGGCAATTCCGTTGCGGCGCAAAGCAGCTGAGGGCCGAGCACGTATGGGTTGCTCGGGTCGATGACGACGCGTTCGATCGGCTTGTCGAGCAGCGCCGCGGGATGATGCACCAGGTAGGTGTCCAGCGGATCGTCGCGTGCGATCAGCACGATGAGCGCCCCCTGACCGCGTCGGCCCGCACGCCCGGCTTGCTGCCAGAACGACGCAACTGTCCCCGGGAACCCGGCCAGCACAACGGCATCCAGCCCCGCGATGTCGACCCCGAGCTCGAGCGCGTTCGTGGTGGCCATGCCACGCAGCTCTCCATCGGTGAGCGCGCGTTCGAGATCCCGGCGGTCTTCGGCGAGATACCCGGCTCGATAGGACGCGACGAGCGGTTCCAATTCCGGTGCGGTGTCGGCCAACCGGGCCTTCGCGCCCAAGGCCGTCAACTCCGCGCCCCGGCGCGAGCGCACGAACGTCAACGTGCGCGCGCCCTCGGTCACCAGATCGGCCATCACCCGCGCCGCTTCGGCGCCGGCCGACCGCCGCACCGGTGCCCCGTTCTCGCCCAACAGATCAGGAAGCAGAGCCGGTTCCCACAGCGCCACCGTCCGGGCGCCCTGGGGCGAGCCGTCGTCGGTCACCTCGGCCACGGTCTGTCCGATCAGCTCCGACGCCGTCACCGCCGGCTGGGCCGTGGTCGCGCTGGCGAAGATGACCGTCGGGCCCGAGAAGCCGGTATCGGCTGGCGCATATCTTTGGCACAGCCTCAGCAGTCGGCGCAGCACCATCGCGACGTTCGAGCCGAAAATGCCTCGGTAGTAATGACATTCGTCGACGACGACATAGCGCAGGTTGCGCAGGAAGACCGCCCAACGGGCGTGGTTGCGCAACAGTGACAGGTGGATCATGTCCGGGTTGGAGAAGATCCACCGCGATCGCTCCCGCGCAAAGCGCCGCACCTCGGACGGACTGTCCCCGTCGTAGGCGGCCGGCGCGACATCCTGGAGCTGCGGGATGGCGGCGGTGAGCGCTGCCGCCGCCCGCAACTGGTCGTGACCGAGTGCTTTCGTGGGTGACAGATAGAGCGCCCGGGACCGCGGATCGTCTTTCAAGCTCGTCAATATGGGCAGTTGATACGCCAGCGACTTGCCCGACGCGGTACCCGTGCTGAGCACCACGTGGCGCCCGTTGTGAGCGAGTTCGGCCGCCGCGAGCTGATGCGACCACAGCGACTCGACACCACGATCATGGAACGCCCGCACCACATCTGGGTCCGCCCAGTGCGGCCACGTCTGAGATCGGGCACGCCTGGGCGCCAGATCTGCGACATGGCGCAGCGGATGCTCGTCTGCGGCGGTGCCTTCGACCGCGCACGCGAGCAGTTCGCGACCGAAATCCGGCACCGGATCAGTCACATCCGACCCTCCCGGTTGGAGGCTGAAGCCGCCCAAAACCCGGCCCAGCACAAGGTGTACGTGAATTCTTCACTACGCGATCCCGGCGAGACTGTCGCAGCAGCCATGAACGTGGTTGACTAATCGCGGTCGCAGCTTCTGTGTTCGTGTATCAGCACTCGCAGGAACGACGTTGCGGTCGCGGTTCCTGCGAGGGTTGTAGGTCGGGTCGAGTTCCGGGCACTCCACGAAGGTATGGCGGTCGGAACGGGCCCGGCTTGCCGAAACACGGCGGGCCGCACCCGGTGAATATAGAGAAGGAAAGTACGAAAGATGCCACAGGGAACTGTGAAGTGGTTCAACGCGGAGAAGGGCTTCGGCTTCATCGCCCCCGAGGACGGCTCCGCTGACGTTTTTGTCCACTACACGGAGATCCAGGGGTCCGGCTTCCGCACCCTGGAAGAGAATCAGAAGGTCGAGTTCGAGGTCGGCCAGAGCCCCAAGGGCCCGCAGGCCACCGGCGTCCGCGCCGTCTGAGCAAGAGCAACCAAAGACCTCACGCCCCCGCGCCGTCCACCGGATGACGCGGGGGTTTCTCTTGTGAGGGAAAAGGACCTGCGGCCGGGTAACGCGTCTGCAGAGTCCCCCTGGCTTAGTGTCGTCGGTGTGAGTCAGCTGTCCTTCTTTTCGGCGGAGTCGGTGCCCCCGGCGATCGCCGATCTGACGGGTCTACTGGCCGCGCCGGGACAGGTGGTGGTCACCGGTGGCGCCGCCCGATTGTCCGTCGTGGTGGATCAGCTGTGGCGCGCCGAGGCGCTCGCCGAGATGATCGCCGACGCCGGCCTGGACCCCGAGATCGCTCGCACCGACGAGAACAACCCGCTCGTGCGCACCGCAGCCGACGTCCGCCTCGCCGGAATTGCCGCTGAATGGACCCGAGGAGCGGTCAAGACCGTCCCGGCGCAGTGGTTGCCCGGGGCCCGCGAGTTACGGGCCTGGACGCTTGCGTCAGGCACCCCGGAGGCCGATCGCTACTTGCTCGGGCTGGATCCGCACGCTCCCGACACGCATTCCGCGCTGGCATCGGCAATGATGAGGGTGGGCATCGCGCCGACTCTCATCGGTACCCGAGGGTCGCGTCCGGCGCTGCGGATCAGTGGACGACGACGTCTATCGCGCCTGGTAGAGAACGTGGGGGAACCTCCTGCGGCTGCTGAGGCGTTGTCGCATTGGCCGCGGATCCAGTAGGTCTGCGGCAGTCCGATCGGGGAGGGACGGTTTGCGTAGGCAAGCCCGGAGTGCGAAATTGTGAGTTGCCAGAGCGGGACGCATGAGTAAATGCCTCCGTAGGCAGCAGAAGAATGGTGGAGCTGGATCGGTGAATAAGTCACGTGGCTGACGAGGACCGCGGCGGCGGTAGGAACGGGTCTTCAACGCGGCGACTGGTCATTGTCGAGTCGCCCACTAAGGCACGCAAAATCGCAGGTTATCTGGGGTCCAACTACATCGTTGAGTCCTCCCGCGGACACATCCGTGACCTGCCGCGCGCGGCCGCCGATGTGCCTGCCAAATACAAGTCGGAACCGTGGGCGCGTCTCGGCGTCAACGTCGACGCCGACTTCGAACCGCTCTACATCATCAGCCCGGACAAAAAGAACACTGTTGCCGAGCTGAAAGACCTGCTCAAAGGCGTCGACGAGCTCTATCTCGCGACGGACGGTGACCGCGAGGGCGAGGCCATCGCGTGGCATCTGCTGGAGACCCTGAAGCCGCGTATCCCCGTCAAGCGGATGGTGTTCCACGAGATCACCGAGCCCGCGATCCGCGCCGCCGCCGAGGACCCCCGCGACCTGGACAACGACCTGGTCGACGCCCAGGAGACGCGCCGCATTCTGGACCGCCTCTACGGCTACGAGGTCAGTCCCGTGCTGTGGAAGAAGGTCGCGCCGAAGCTGTCGGCAGGCCGCGTGCAGTCCGTCGCGACGCGCATCATCGTGCAGCGGGAACGCGAGCGCATGGCGTTCCGCAGCGCCGGGTACTGGGACGTCACCGCCGAGCTCGATGCCAGCGTGTCCGATGCCCAGGCGAGCCCGCCGACCTTCGTCGCCAAGCTGAACAGCGTCGACGGCCGCCGCGTCGCCACGGGCCGCGATTTCGACTCCCTGGGTGCGGTCAAGAAGCCCGACGAGGTCCTCGTCCTCAACGAGGCTGCGGCCACCGGCCTGGCTGCCGGGCTGCGCGGTGCGCAGCTCGCGGTCTCGTCGGTCGAGCAGAAGCCGTACACCCGCCGCCCGTATGCGCCGTTCATGACCTCCACGCTGCAGCAGGAGGCGGGCCGCAAGCTGCGGATGTCGTCGGAGCGCACGATGAGCATCGCGCAGCGGCTGTACGAGAACGGCTACATCACCTACATGCGTACCGACTCGACGACGTTGTCGCAGTCAGCGATCGATGCCGCCCGCAACCAGGCCCGCCAGCTGTACGGCGAGGAGTACGTCAACCCGACGCCGCGCCAGTACACCCGCAAGGTGAAGAACGCGCAGGAGGCTCACGAGGCCATCCGCCCCGCCGGTGACGTCTTCCAGACGCCCGGCCAGCTGCACAGCCAGCTCGACACCGACGAGTTCCGGCTCTACGAGCTGATCTGGCAGCGCACCGTCGCGTCCCAGATGGCCGATGCGCGGGGGACGACACTGTCGCTGCGGATTTCGGGGCAAGCCTCCGGTGGCGAGCAGGTCGTCTTCAACGCCAGCGGCCGCACCATCACGTTCGCGGGCTTCCTGAAGGCCTATGTCGAGAGCCTCGATGAGCAGGCAGGTGGCGAGGCGGACGACGCCGAGAGCCGGCTGCCGAACCTGACCCAGGGTCAGCGCGTGGACGCCAAGGATCTGACGGCTGACGGCCACACCACGTCGCCGCCCGCGCGCTATACCGAGGCGTCGCTGATCAAGGCGCTCGAAGACCTCGGCATCGGCCGGCCCTCGACCTACAGCTCGATCATCAAGACGATCCAGGACCGCGGATACGTCCACAAGAAGGGCAGTGCGCTGGTCCCGTCGTGGGTAGCGTTCGCCGTAATCGGCTTGCTGGAGCAGCATTTCGGCCGCCTGGTCGACTACGACTTCACTGCCGCGATGGAAGACGAGCTCGACGAGATCGCCTCCGGGAACGAGCGAAGGACCAACTGGCTCAACAACTTCTACTTCGGCGGTGAGCACGGCGTCGACGGTTCCATCGCCCGCGCCGGTGGCCTGAAGAAGCTCGTCGGCGGCAACCTCGAAGAGATCGACGCACGAGAAGTCAACTCCATCAAGCTCTTTGATGACGAGGAAGGCCGTGCGATCAACGTCCGCGTCGGCCGCAACGGGCCGTACCTCGAGCGGATGATCGCCGATCCCGAGAGTGAGACGGGCTTCAAGCCGCAGCGCGCCAACCTCAAAGACGAGCTGACCCCGGATGAGCTGACCCTCGAACTCGCCGAAAAGCTTTTCGCCACACCGCAAGAGGGCCGCTCCTTGGGTGTGGACCCGGAGACCGGGCACGAGATCCTGGCCAAGGACGGCCGGTATGGGCCGTATGTCACCGAGGTGCTGCCCGCACCGCCGGAAGATCCCGAGGACGGGACGACGGCCAAGAAGAAGAAGACTCCGACGGGGCCGAAACCGCGCACCGGTTCGCTGCTGCGCACGATGGACCTCGAGACGGTGACGCTCGAAGATGCGCTGCGTCTGCTGTCGCTGCCGCGTGTCGTGGGCGTCGACCCGAGTAACAACGAGGAGATCACCGCGCAGAACGGTCGTTACGGCCCATATCTCAAGCGCGGCACCGACTCTCGGTCACTGGCCACCGAGGAGCAGATGTTCGACATCACGCTCGACGAGGCGCTCAAGATCTATGCCGAGCCGAAACGTCGTGGACGGCAGGGCGCGGCGACGCCGCCGCTGCGCGAACTCGGCGTCGACCCGGTGTCGGAGAAGCCGATGGTGATCAAGGACGGCCGGTTCGGCCCCTACGTCACCGACGGCGAGACCAACGCCAGCCTGCGCAAGGGTGACGACGTGCTGTCGATCACCGATGCGCGGGCCTCCGAGCTGCTGGCCGACCGCCGGGCCCGCGGCCCGGTGAAGAAGAAGGCCGCGGCGAAGAAGACGGTCAAGAAGGCTGCGAAGAAGGCCCCCGCGAAGAAGGCCGCCAAGAAGGCTTAAGGCCGAGTTCAGCGGATTCTGCTGGACGCGTCGTCTGCCACCTGACCGTCGACGCTGCCCGGGGTGAACAGATTGATCGGGCGGGCCAGCTGAGTCGGCGCGGTCCGTCCGCGCAACTCGACGATCTCGCCGACATCCCAGCACAGCGCCTCGGCATCGAGTGCGTCGGCGACCGCGAGCGACGACGCGAGCACGTGGCCGGGTTCGAGCTTGGCGAGCTCGGTGAGCCGTGCTGCCTCGTTGACCGGGTCGCCGATGACGGTGTACTCGAAGCGGGCCTGCGCGCCGATGTGGCCGGCGATGGCCCGGCCCGCGGACACCCCGATACCGAAGTCGGTCTCGCCGAGCACCCGGATGAGCTCGTCGTGCAGCTCACGGGACGCTGCCAGCGCCGCGCCGGACGCGTCGGGATGCTCGATCGGGGCACCGAAGATGGCCAGCGCCGCGTCGCCCTGGAATTTGTTGACGAAGCCGCCGTGCCGGTTGACGGTGTCGACGACGACCCGGAAGAACTCGTTGAGCAGGTTGACGACCTCGGACGCGGGAATGGTCGCGGCCAGATGGGTCGAGCCGACGAGGTCGACGAACAGCACCGCGACGTCGCGTTCCTGGCCACCGAGCTCGGTGCCGCGCTCCAGGGCACGGCGGGCGACGTCCTCGCCGACGTAGCGGCCGAAGAGGTCGCGCAGACGTTGTCGTTCGGCCAGGTCGCGGACCATGTCGTTGAACCCGGCCTGCAGCAGCCCGAGCTCGCTGGCGTCGTAGATCTGCATGTGGGCGTTGTAGTTGCCGCGCTGCACCTCGCCCAGCGCCCAGCGCAGCTGCCGCAGCGGGTCGGCGATCGACATGGCCACCAGGACGGTGCTCGACAGCCCGATCACGAGCGCGACGATGGACAACAGCAGGATCGTCGTGATCAGCCGGTCTGCGGGCGCTGTGAGGATTTCGAACTTGCTCGCGACCAGCGCGAGCACGATCGCCAGTACGGGCACACCCGTGGACAGCACCCACGTCAACACCTGGCGCAGGATGACGCCGGGTGCGCGGAAGTTCTCGGGAACGCCGCCGCGCAGCGCCGCCACCGCCACTGGGCGCAGGACGCGCTCGGACTGCAGATAGCCGATGATCGCCGTCGCGGTGGCGCCCAGGCCCGTCGCGACCGCCACCACGGGTGCGGATTTCGACGCCACCGGCCAGCTGGCGACGATGAACACGATCGAGCCGAGCAGCCAGTTCGTCGCGCTGATCAGGGACCGGTAGAACGGCATCTTCAGCGCCCGCATGCGGGCGACCTCGGTGTCGGCGGGGTCGCGGTCACCGAGCAGCATGTCGCGGCGCTGCCAGCGCATCACCGGGATCAGCATCCGCAGCGTCAGGTACGACGCCACGGTGAACGAGACGAACAGGTAGCCCAGGAAGATCGCCAGGTTGAAGGCGGGCAGGTCCTGCAGCTGGATGCGGTCCTCCGGGGGCAGACCGAACCGCAGGAAACCGAGGACCAGCAGGGCACCGATGATGTCGGCCTGGAGCATGCCCAGGGTGAACACCGGCCAGGGCGTGCGCGCGACCCAGCGGACGAATGCACTGATCCGTCCGATCTCGGTCGCTTCGCCGGGCATTGGTTAACCGTATCGGGCCGCGCTGACGCAGAAGGGGCGTCTGGGACGGACGTGTCGGTTCGCAGCACTACTGTTATCGGCGATGGCCGGTGTTTTCTCTCGTCTGGTGGGGCAGGACGCTGTCGAAGCGGAGCTCATCGCCGCAGCACGCGCGGCACGCGGTGATTCCGCTCACAACGGTGCCGGTGAGGGGGCTGGCGCACAGACCGGCACGATGACGCATGCGTGGCTGATCACCGGTCCGCCGGGTTCGGGACGTTCGGTGGCGGCGCTGTGCTTCGCGGCCGCCCTGCAGTGCACGTCCGACGGGCCGCCCGGCTGCGGCGAGTGCCGGGCCTGCTCGACGACGATGGCGGGCACCCATGCCGACGTGCGCCGGATCATCCCGGAGGGATTGTCGATCGGTGTCGACGCGATGCGCACGATCGTGCAGGTCGCGTCCCGCCGGCCAGGTACGGGCCGTTGGCAGATCGTCGTCGTCGAGGACGCGGACCGGCTTACCGAGGGCGCGGCCAACGCGCTGCTGAAAGTCGTCGAGGAGCCGCCGCCGTCCACGGTGTTCCTGTTGTGTGCGCCTTCGGTGGATCCGGAAGACATCGCGATCACGCTGCGGTCGCGCTGTCGCCATGTCGCGCTGGTCACGCCGCCGGTGGACGCCATCGCGCGGGTGCTGATCGATGCCGACGGGCTTCCGGAGAAAGACGCTGCGTGGGCCGCGTCGGTCAGCGGGGGTCATGTCGGTCGGGCCCGCAGGCTGGCTACCGATGAGCAGGCCAGGCAACGCAGACAGCGTGCGCTGAGCCTCGCCCGTGATGCCGCGACGCCGTCGCGGGCCTATGCCGCCGCCGAGGAACTGGTGGCGACGGCCGATGCCGAGGCCAAAGCGCTGACCGAGGACCGCAACGAAACCGAGGCCGAGGAACTGCGCACCGCGCTGGGCGCCGGCGGTACGGGCAAGGGCACCGCGGGCACGATGCGGGGTGCCGCCGGCGCGATCAAAGACCTGGAGAAACGTCAGAAATCGCGGCAGACGAGGGCGTCCCGCGATGCGTTGGACCGTGCGCTGATCGACTTGGCGACGTATTTCCGCGACGCGCTGTTGGTGTCCTCGGGGGCCACCGCTGTGTCGCCCAATCATCCCGACATGGCCGACAAGGTCGCCGCGATGGCGGCGCACGCGTCACCGGAGAAGCTGTTGCGCTGTATCGAGGCGGTTCTGGAATGCCGGGAGGCGCTGGCGGTCAACGTCAAGCCGAAGTTCGCGGTGGACGCGATGGTCGGCACCGTGGGGCAGGCTCTGCGCAGCTGAGTTGGGTCGTAGGCGAACCCTGCCGTAGACTCATGCCGCTGTTCGCAGCGCGCCGCCCTAGCTCAGTCGGTAGAGCATCTCACTCGTAATGAGAAGGTCAGGGGTTCGATTCCCCTGGGCGGCTCCACAGATCCTTTCCCTGGCCTGGGCCGCCCGCACGAGCGTGCGCTCAGGGCGGGAGATCAGCCGTTTTTGCGCCCTCTGCGCACGTTCGCGGGCCATTCGTCGCGGTTCTCCGCAAGCGTTCAACAGCTGTTGGCCGAAACACGGTTTCTCGCTTCGAGATTCACGATGACATTAGCGGATGCGCGTCGCCGAAGCGTGATGAATCCTTGATCGAAACGAAGGTTTGCTCGCTACTTTTGCCCATTATCGTGGGACTCCAACCGTCAATATCTGAGGGTTCTGCGAGCGATACGGAGTGCCATGCGCGTGGCTGTGCGAAGTGCTGCCTTTGCTGTGGGCATCGTGGCTGCGTGCGTGGTCGTAAGACCCGTCGAGATCAGCGAAGTGGCCAGTTGGACACCGCAACTCGACGTCGAATCGGTGCTGCCCGCCGCGGGTTCGGTTGTCGGTGTGGCCCACCCGGTGGTCATCACGTTCGATCGCTTCGTGGCCGATCGGCGCGCCGCTGAACGGTCTGTGCGCATCACCTCCGAGCCGCCCATGACGGGCAAGTTCGAGTGGGTCGAAGGCAATGTCGCGCAATGGGTTCCGGATGAGTTCTGGCCTGCACACAGCACGGTGATGCTCACGGTGGGCAACATGCCCACCAGAAGGATCGACATCGGCCCGGCCGTCGTCGGCGTCGCCAACCTCTCGGACCACACGTTCACCGTGACGATCGACGGTAAGCCCCCGTCCGAGCTACCCGCGCCGCACCACAGGCCGTTCTTCGGTCAGAACGGGGTCTTCCCGGCCTCGATGGGTCGGCCGGAATACCCCACCCCCGTGGGTATTTACTCCGTTCTCGCCAAAGAACGTGACGTGGTCATGGATTCGAGCAGTGTGGGGATCCCCAAGGACGCTCCGGACGGCTACCTGCTGGACGTGGAGTACGCCGTCCGGTTCACCCAGCGAGGACTCTTCGTGCACTCGGCTCCGTGGGCCGTCAATCAGATGGGCTATGAGAACGGCAGCCATGGCTGCATCGGACTCAGCACCGAAGACGCGGAGTGGTACTTCAACACGGTTAACGTGGGCGACCCGATCATCGTGCGCGAGAACAGCGTCGAGGTACCCCAGGCGCGGCCCCAGTAGCGTTCCGTCTCAGCCGCATCGTTGCGATCGCCTCGCAGCGGTGCGGCTGATTTGCGTTGTGCCACAAGTTATTTACCTGACAAATACCAATGGCCCGCCCCCTCAGAGGGGGCGGGCCATCGGAGTCAACTCACCTTGTAGGGCCGGGGGCGATCGGCTGACCGGCCACGGGTGCTCCGCTCGGCGCGGGACCTGTCATGTCGCCCTTGCCTGCGAGACCGCCCATGGTGGTAACCGGGAGACCGCCGGCTCCAGCCGCGGGGATGATCGGCGCAAGCGGTGCCGGCGCCAGCGGCGGGACGATCGGCGGAACGACCGGCGGCGGGGCCAGCGGCGGGACGATCGGCGGGACTACCGGTGGCGGGGCCAGCGGCGGCACGATCGGCGGCGGAGCCAGGGGCGGCGGGATGGGCCCGGGCAGAGCCATTGGGATGCCGCCGGCCATCCCGGTGATCGGCGCACACGGCGCCGCCGCTGCCGCCGCCGGAACCTCGCCGGCCGAGCTCTCGTAGCAGGCACCGCCGGCTTGCGCAACGCCGGGGCTCAATGTCAGGGCGACACTGCATAACCCCGCGCCGACGGCGGCCACTCTGATGCTGAGTCGATCAAAGACCGCCATCAACCACCAACTCCTTCAATCACAGTCACACTTTTCGCTCCGCGTAGGAGGCCGTCCACAGAACGACATCGTCAATTTATCGACCGGAAGGGCATGACGGAATACACGTTTCCGAACAGATACCTTCGGTGTAATTCGGTATCTGTCTGTGTCGAAATCGGCTGATAATGAGACGATTTCGAGATAGAAACCCTCGCGTTTCGCTATCTGTCTACGTCGCGAAGTCGCCGACGGCGGTCATCATGGTGCCGTTCGATGCGGTGGCGAAGCCGGCTGCGCCGTATCCGCAGTTCAGGATGATGTCCCGGTGGCCAGGGCTGCCCATCCAGAAGGCAAGTGCCGCGTCCGCGGTCGCAGAGGATCCTGTCGCCCAGAAGACGATCTCTCCGGTGGAGGCGCCCCCGCCGTAGCCCGCGGCGGTCATTCGTGCGGCCGGTGACGAGCCGTCCGAACCCGTGTGGCTGAGGTTGTTGTTCGTCAGCATGTCGTTGGCGTGCCGCTGCGCAGCCGCGGCCAGGCGCGGATCCTGACGGATCGCCCCGCAGGGACGGAGCTGGTTGACGCCGGCATACAACCCCGTGGCTACATCGGCCTGCGCCGTGACTTCGGCGGTCAGGCCGAGGGTCGTGGCGACGACAGTGCTGATCGCGAAGACTTTAAGGATCTTCATCCTCGAGACATCGCGGGCCCGGCCGGTTTCGTTACGAAACCGAGATAATCAAGCCATGAATGATTCCGGGCTACTCGATGTCGGCAACGGCAACCGGATCTTCTGGGAGACGCGCGGTAACCCTGAGGGACGCCCCGTGCTGGTCGTGCACGGCGGGCCGGGCAGTGGACGATCGCGGACCGCGCACACAACGTTCGAACAGGGCATGTTCGACCAGGACGCCTTCCGCGTCGTCTCGTTCGACCAGCGCGGATGCGGCTACAGCGTGCCCAGCGCGGCGGACCCGACGACCGACATGACGCACAACACCACCGCACATCTGCTCGCCGACATGGAACGACTGCGCGAGCACCTCGGGGTAGACACGTGGCTGCTGTTCGGCGGCTCCTGGGCGTCCACGCTGATCCTGCTTTACGCGCAACGCCACCCGGAGAACGTCAGCGGCATCGCGCTGGTCGGCGTCACGATGACGACGGCCGACGAGATCGATTGGCTGTACCGCGGATTACGTCGGTTGCTGCCCGCCGCGTGGGAGCAGTTCCGTGCCGGTGCGCCCGACGGGGACGACGTCGTCGAGGCCTACCGGCTCTTGATGGAAGACCCTGATTCGGGGGTGCGCGAGAAGGCGGCCACCGACTGGTGTGCGTGGGAGGACGCGGTGATCGGGCACGAAGCGTTGGGCAGCCCAGGGCAATACAGCGCCAAGACCGGCGCGGCCCGGTACGAGTTCGTCCGCATCTGCACCCATTACTTCGCGCACTGCGCCTGGCTCGACGACGGGCAGATCCTGCGCGACGCGCATCGGCTTCAGGGCATTCCCGGTGTGCTGATCCACGGCCGCCTCGACCTGGGGAGTCCACTGTCGACCGCCTGGGATCTTGCGAAGGCGTGGCCGGACGCGACGCTGAACGTCATCGACGACTCCGGGCACACGGGCAGCCCGGCGATGCGGCGCGCAATCGCCGGCGCGGTCGATCGGTTCATCTAGTGGGCGCTACGAATCCGACCGGTCCCGACGCGATGCAGACCGACAACGCCGCCGTCGTGGCCTCGACGGTGATCGCGTCACCCGCGCCGGGCAGTCGCACGTAGACCCGGTTGAGGCCGGGGTGAACGGGCACCTTGACGGCCTCGCCCTCACTCAGGGACAGCGTCATCGAACCGTCGCTGTT
Organism: Mycobacterium sp. 236(2023); assembly: GCF_029623955.1. Taxonomy (GTDB): domain Bacteria; phylum Actinomycetota; class Actinomycetes; order Mycobacteriales; family Mycobacteriaceae; genus Mycobacterium. The sequence continues at coordinate 117,104 of NZ_JARSBP010000003.1, forward strand.
GCCGAGGTAGTTGATCTCGACTGTCCAGTCGGCGGGCAGCAGCGGTCCGTCGAGCGGCATGCGTACCGGAAAGTCCGGCTGCACGAGGTATCCGCACTGATCGTCGGGGCCCTGCCTGATGCTGCGGACCCACGTCACATTGGCATCCACCAGATTGCCCCTGACGTCGAGCATGCGGAGATCCGTTGTCGACGAGGAGAACTCGGGTCTATCAGAGAGCAGCGCGAACATGTGTGAGGCCAGGTTCTCCGGCCACGCGACACGCTGCAGCACCAGCGGGTCCACCTCTTGGTCGAGCATCGGGGCATCGGAGGTGGCGTGCGCCTGCGCGAGGCCCGTGCGCGCATTCTGCAGGTACGGTTGCGCCGGGTTGTCGCGCCAACTGGTCAGGAAGGTCGCCGTCGAGTACAGGCTGCTGGCCACGAAAGCGGCTGCCACGCAAAGTGTTAGGGCACTCCGGCGAACGGAGGAATCCAGCCATGCCGATCGCTCCCGATTGGGCGCGCACAGCCCCACCGCCGCGAGCAGCGCCAGCACGACGACAAGGTCGGGCAGATACCGCAGTGTCTGCGCCAGCTCCAGCGCGGTGAACCGTGACGAGCGCATCAGATAGATCGGCACCTGGCACGCCACCGCATACCCGAGCGCCGCCAACCACACCGGACCGAGCCGACGCTTGCGCATCACCGTCACCGCGACCACCGCGGCCAGCGCCACCCAACCGAGGATCATGACCGTCATCGGCGGCACCGCCCACGGCGAGGCAGGTGCCCACCGTTGCCAATCCCACGGGCCGCCAACAAGACCGGGCACGATGCCGTGGGTGAAAGAGCGTCGCAACAGCTCCCAGGTCATCGCCGGATCGAAACTCCAGCGCTGCTGGTCGACAACGAGCAGATACACGCCGGTCCACGCCGCGATCAGCGCCAGCGACACCACCCAGAGCCGCAGACCTCGACCCCACACGTCGCGCACCGAGAAGCTGCCCGTCGCGTGGCCGTACAGCGCGACGACGGTGAATGCGACGAACGGGATGATCGCGGATTTCTCGAAGAACAGCAGCCCGCCGAAGAACACCACGGCGCCGGTGAGCGCGTAACGCTGGTTTCCGGTGCGGATCAACAGGATCGCGTCGGCGCACACCCATGCCATCGCCGCCAGCATCGGCAGCGAGTTCAGACCCGCCGCCCACCATGCGAAACCCGGCACCGCCAGCGGGGTGAACAGGGCAAAGGTCAACGGCAGCAACAACACCGGCCGCCAGCCCAGGATGACGTAGAGGGCGCGCAGCAGCGCCAGCGACGCGACCAGCGCGAGGACCACCAAGCTCAGAGCGGGCCCCACCCAGTTCAGCGGCGCGATCCGCGTGATGGCCCCTGCCACCAGGAACGCTCCGGGCATCACGTGCCCGTCGTGGTCATCGAACAGATACCCCGGCGACAACAGGCCCTGCGTGCCCGCCCGCCCGACCAGAATCAGGTCGTCCCAATAGAAGTAGCCGCCGAACGCCAACGCCGCCCGGATGACCAGGTGCACCGCGATCAGCACCACGGCGGCGCGGGCGACGGCAGATCTCATGGAACTAGCGGGGATACGTGTCTCCGGCCTTCTGCCGAGCCCGCCACGCCGAGGCGACCATCTCTTCGAGCGTGTGCCGGTTGGCCCAGTCCAGGTCGCGCGCGGCGAGCTCGCCGGTGGCGACGATTCGGGCGAGATCTCCGGGACGCCGCGGAATGACTTCCGGCTCGAAGTGGATGCCGGTGATGTCCCGCATCGCGCTCATGATCTCGCGCACCGAGGTGCCCGCCCCGCTGCCGAGGTTGTACACCGGTTCGACCGCCAGTCCGTCGGCCAGCCTGCGGGCCGCCGCGACGTGCGCCAGCGCGAGATCGGTGACGTGGATGTAGTCGCGCACGCAGGTGCCGTCCGGCGTCGGATAGTCGTCGCCGTTGATGCGCGGGGTCTCTTCCCGATAGAGCATGTCGAACACCCTGGGGAAAAGGTTGTGCGGGCTGGCGTCGTACAGCTCGTCCGAGCCGGACCCGACGACGTTGAAGTAGCGCAGGCTGGTGTGCCGCAGGCCGGTCGCCCGGCCGGCATCGCGCAGCAGCCATTCACCGATCAGCTTCGTCTCGCCGTACGGCGACTCCGGAACCGTTGGTGTGGACTCGTCGACGAACTCGACGTCCGGTGTGCCGTACGTCGCGGCACTTGAGGAGAAGACGATCTGGTCGACCCCGTGGCGCTCCATCGCCTGCAGCAAGATGACGGTCGCCGAGATGTTCTGCTCGTAGGTGTGCAGAGGCCGTTTGACCGATTCGCCGGCGTACTTGTAGCCCGCGATGTGAATAACGCCGCTGACGTCCTTCACCGTGTCGTCGACCAGCGCCGCGTCGAGCAACGTCCCCTTGACGAAATCCGCGCCGTCGGGCACGAACGCCTCGATGCCTGTCGACAGGTCGTCGATGATCACCACGCCGAGGCCGGCGTCCAGCATCGCGCGGGCCACGTGCGAACCGATGTATCCGGCGCCGCCGGTCACCAGCCAGCTCATATCGTCTCCTCAGTCGTCGAACGCAGCATAGGTGGGCGCTGCCGAGCCGCCCCGGCGAGCGCCACCAGATGCACCATGATGCCGATCACCGGTCCGCCGAGCAGCGCGACCACCGTGCGGTTCTCCAGGTCCAGCGGCAGCATCAGCAGCAGCGTCGAGGCCACCGTAGCGATCACCCAACCCGCCGCGTAGGCCCGGTGCATCGCCGCCGCGACGGCCGCGGCGCCCGTCAGCGTCAGCAGCGCGATGCCCACCGCGGCGGCCGTCAGCCAGCCGAGCAGGGCCCCGTCGGCCACGTACTGCGCGCCGAACGCTTCGCGCAGCAGCCACGGTCCGAACAGTGCCGCCAGGACCACCCCGATCACACCGATCACACCCACCAGCGCCGACGGTCCGATCAGCGCCTTGAGGCGATGGTCGCGCTGGTCGACGAAATGCGCGATCAGGTTTCCCTGCATCGCCGTCAGCGGCACGAGCAATGGGGCCCGCGTCAGCGTGACCGCGAGGATGACGACGCCACCGGCGGCGCCGAGGTCGTCGGACGTGGCCTTGAGCAGTACCGGAAATCCCATCACCAGCACCGCGCTGGCGCCTGCCGCGGCGACCGAATGGCCCGTGCCGCGCAGGAACGTCGCCGTCCCGCCCGGGGTGATCACCTGCGCGGCGGCCCGCGTCGCGCGGGAGACGGCGAGCATCAGAACCCACCCCATTGCCCCGGCGACGGTCGCCCACAGGTAGCCGCCGAGGCCCCATCCGACGGCGAAGCTCGCGGTGGCGATGACGACGCGCAGCACCGCGTCGGTGACCATCAACGCGCCGTACTCCGACCAGCGGTCCATCCCGGCGAGCGCCCCGAGCAGTGTGGTGTGCAGGCAGAAGCCGGCCAGACCCCCGCACAGCAGGACGACGCTGAGGAGGCGGGCGTCGACGAACACGTGCGACGCCCACAGCGGCGAGGTGGCGGCGATGGTGGCGGCGGCGCCGAGTCCGAGTCCGGCGGCGACGCGCATCGGGCGGGTGAGCCTGCCGTCGGGGTCGGCAGTGGGGGAGCGCACCTCCCGCGTCGTCTCTTGCAGCAGGCCGAACGCGGCGCCGCTGGCCAGCCCGAACGCGCCCCAGAACACGCCGAACACCGAGAAGCCGGCGGGCTCGAGGTCGCGCGCCGCCAGATAGAGCACCGCGTATCCGCACAGCGCCGAGATCGCTGTGGCCGCCCCGACCCGGACCACGCTGCCGCGGCTGACCGCCCCCGACGGCCCCGCCGTCGCGTCGGTCACGACCCGTGGTCCAGCGGCGGCACCCGCGTCGAGTAGAGCCACGCCGCCCACAACGGCCGCAGGGAGTCGTCGGCGTACTGGCTCGCCAGGCCGATGAAGTCGTCGGTGACCACACTGCTGTGGCGATAGCGCGTCGTCCAACCCTTCAGCAGCGCAAAGAAATTCGTGTCGCCGATGTGCTTGCGCAACGCGTGCAGCGTCAGCGCGCCGCGCTTGTAGACGCGGTCGTCGAACATGTCGCGCGGCCCGGGGTCGGCGAGCACGAGATTCTGCGGCGAGCTCTTGAGCCGGTGGTGGTAGTGGCGGGCCCATTCGTCGGCGGTGCGCTCACCGGCATGCTCGGACCACAACCACTCGGCGTAGCAGGCGAAGCCCTCGTGCAACCAGATGTGACGCCAGCGCTGCACGGTGACCGAGTTGCCGAACCACTGGTGTGCCAGCTCGTGCGCGATCAGGCGCTCCGCGCCCCGCCTGCCGTCGCAGTGATTCGCACCGAAGATCGAAATACCTTGTGCCTCAAGTGGTATTTCAAGATCGTCGTCCGTCACCACGACCGTGTAGCCGGTCGCCAACGGGTACGGCCCGAAGAGTTTGGCGAACAGCTTCATCATCTGCGGCTGGCGTCCGAAGTCGTGGTCGAACGCGGCGCGCAGCCGGGTCGGCAGGACCGCGAAGATCTCGACGCCGTTCTTGGCCATCCGGTGTCTGTCGTACATGCCGATCTGCAACGTCATCAGGTACGTCGACGTCGGTTCGGCCTGCTCGTACACCCAGGTGGTCATGCCTGCACGGGCGCGCTTGGCTAGCAGCGCCCCGTTCGCCAGCGCGAAATAGGGACTCTCCGTGGCGATCTGGACGCGGAAGCTGGCTTTCGCACTCGGGTGGTCGTCACACGGGAACCACGACGATGCACCGTTGGGTTGGCCGGCGACCAGCACCCCCTCGGTCAGTTCCTCGAATCCGACCTCGCCCCAAAGAGATCGGATGGGACGGGGGGTGCCGCCGTAGCGGATGGCGATCGTCATCGCCGCACCGGCGGGCAGGCGGTCGGTGAGTGCGATGCTCAGTTTCCCCGAGGCGGACCGGAATTGGGCGGGCCGCTTGCCGTTGACCGTCACCTTCGTCACCGACAGCGCGTTCGACAGGTCGAGGGTGAAGGTCTTCAGCTCGGCCAGCGTGACTGCGGTGATCGTCGCCGAGCCGGTGAGCCGGTTGATGGCGACCTTGTACTCGAGCTCGAGTTCGTAGCGCGACACCCGGAAGCCGAAATTGCCGGCGTCCGGCAGATACGGGTCGATGACAGGCGCAGCGCTCTTCTTGGCGACCCGTTTGCGTGCTGTCACGCGGCCGCAGACTTCTTCGGCTTGGAATCCGTTGACTCGCTGCGCTTCTTGCGTGGATTCCACGGCGCGATCGGGTTGCCTTGCCAGCGTGTCGAGGGTGGTACCTCGTCGCCGCGCATCACCAGGGATGCGGGTCCGACGGTGGCGGCTGCTCCGATACGCGCGGCGGGCAGTGCCACACAGTGCGGTCCCAGCGTCGCACCCTCCTCCAGGACCACGGTGTCCATCCGCATGATGCGGTCGTGGAACAGGTGCGTCTGCACCACGCAGCCGCGGTTGACCGTGGCGCCCTTCTCGAGGGTCACCAGGTCGGCTTCGGGAAGCCAGTACGTCTCACACCACACGCCGCGTCCGATCTTCGCGCCCAGGCCCCGCAGCCACAGGTTCATGACGGGCGTACCCGATGCGGCGCGGGCGAACCACGGGGCGGCGACGGTCTCGACGAACGTGTCCGACACCTCGTTGCGCCACACGAACGACGACCACAGCGGATGTTCGATCGCGGCGATCCGGCCCACCAGAAGCCATTTCGCGACAACCGCGATCCCGCCGGCCACGGCGCCGGCGACCAGCAGGATCGGGCCGGCAGCCACGCCCGCCCACGGCCAGCCGTACGACACCGCCATGTGCTGGATCGTCAGGAGCACCGCGACGCCGATCGCGAACGTCACGATGACCGGAAGGAAACGGAACGTCTCGACCGTGGCGCGCAACACCTTCAGGCGCGTCGACGGGTGGAAGGTGCGCAGCGCGTCGGCTGCGGTCGGCTGCCGCCGCAGCCGCACCGGGGGACTGCCCAGCCACGACGAGCCCGCCTTCGCTTTGTGCGGGGTGGCCGACAGCACCGCGACGAGACCGTCGTCGGGCACCCGCCGTCCGGGCTGCGTGATGCCCGAGTTGCCGAGGAACGCGCGCTTGCCGACGGTGGCCCGCGCGACGTGGATCCAGCCGCCGCCCAATTCGTAGGAGGCGACCATGGTGTCGTCGGCGAGGAACGCGCCGTCGTCGACGACGGTGAACTTCGGGATCATCAGTGCCGTCGAAATCTCGGTTCCCTTACCGATTTTCGCGCCGAGCAGCCGCAGCCACCACGGTGTGAGCAGGCCCGCATAGACGGGGAACAGGTAGTTGCGGGCGGCGTCCATCAGGCGCTCGGTGGCCCACAATTGCCAGCCGGAGCGGCTGCGCACCGGGTGGTAGCCCTCGTTGAGGCCCAGCGACAACACCCGGACACCGACGAACGTCAGCAGCGCGTACACGACCACCGCTGCGGTGGTCGCAGGTATGACCCACACGAGTGCGGGCAGGATCGCCGACGTCACCGACGACGTGCCGCGCACGGCCCACCCGATGACGGCGAGCCCGGCGGCCAACGCGGCCAACGGAAGCGAACCCAGCAGCATCGACGTGAGGCCGTACATCGCCACCCACAGCGGGGCGCGGGGCGGGCGGTGATCCGGCCACGGGTGTTTGGCCTTACCGGACTTGATGGCGGGTGAGCCTTTCCAGTACTGGCCGTTCTTCACCTTTCCGACCACCCCCGACCCGGGGGCCACGTCGGCGTTCTTGCCGACGACGGCGCCGGGCAGCAGCGTCGTGCGCGCGCCGACGGTGGCGTCGTTGCCGACGGTGATCGGACCGACGTGGAACTGGTCGCCGTCGATCCAGTGGCCGGTGAGGTCGACCTCCGGTTCGATCGAGCAGCGGTGCCCGAGCGTCAGCATCCCGGTCACCGGCGGTGCAGAGTGCAGGTCGACGCCGCTGCCGATCTTGTTGCCCAGCGCGCGGGCGTAGTAGACGAGCCACGGCGCACCGGCCATGTTCTCGGCACCGCTGGCCTCGGCGAGCCGCTCGGCCAGCCACAGCCGCAGATGCACCGACCCCCCGCGGCGATATGTCCCCGGCTGCAGATTCCCGACGAGGATCCGCGCGCCGAACACCGCGATGCCCATGCGGCCCGGCGGCGCGACGAACAGCAGGAAGCCGCCCAGCACCCACCACCAGCTGATCGGCCGCACCCAGTCGACGAGCGACAGCTCGGCGGCGACATTGTTGGCGACGGCCAGCCACACCACCCACTGCATGCCGGTCAGCATCGCCAGCGGCACCGTGAGCGCCACCTGCACGGCCTGGGTCAGGGCCGAGACCGGCTTGACGGTCCGGGTCTCGACGGCGGGCGGGGGAGCCAGTTCGTCGAGATACCCGGCGAGTGAGCCGAGGCGCGGATGGTCGTAGAGGTCGGCGACGGTCACCTGCGGATAGCGCTGCCGCAGGGCCGCGACGAGTTGGGCCGCCGACAGCGATCCGCCGCCGAGGGCGTGGAAGTCCGCCTCGGGCCCGTCGATCGGTGAGGCGAGCACCTCGCGCCACAGTCCGGCCAGCCAGCCGAGAGTGCCTCCGAGATCGGCACCGTCATCGGTGGGGTCGTCGACGGGCCACGGCAGCGCATTCCTGTCGACCTTGCCCGACGTGCGTGTCGGCAGCTCGTCGACGACGACCAGCCGGGGGACGAGCGCCGCAGGCAGGGATCCGGCGAGCAGAGCCCGCGCGTTGGCGACGTCGAACGTCCCTTCGAGTCCGGGAGCCACGGCGATGTAGCCGACGAGAAGCGGTGTCCCGCTTGCGGTTTTGCGGACGGCCGCCGCCCCGCCGCTGACGCCCGGCAGGTTGACGAGCGCGGTGTCGACCTCACCGAGTTCGATGCGGCGCCCGCCGACCTTCACCTGGTCGTCGGCGCGGCCCATGAAGTAGAGGCCGTCGGCTTCGAGCCGGACCAGATCACCACTGCGGTAGGCGCGGCTCCACGCCAGCGTCGCCGACGAGGCGTACTTCTCGGCGTCCTTCTCCGGGTCGAGGTAGCGCGCCAGCCCCACCCCGCCGATGACGAGCTCGCCGACCTCGCCGACCCCCACCGGCCGACCCTCTTTGTCGACGACCGCCAGGTCCCACCCGGGCAGCGGAAGGCCGATGCTGACGGCGCTCCTGTTTGGTTTTCCCGGGTCGCTACGCTCCTGCCCTCCGGAGCCGTCGAGGCGGGCCGCACAGGCGACGACGGTGGCTTCGGTGGGGCCGTAGGTGTTCCATACTTCGCGGCCTGCCGAGTCTGGTCCGGCCGCGAGCCGTTCTGCGAGTTCGGGCGGGCAGGCCTCGCCGCCGAAGATCAGCAGCCGCACCGCTTCCAGTGCTTCGGCGGGCCACAGCGAGGCCAGCGTCGGCACCGTCGAGACGACCGTGATGTCGCGGGACACCAGCCACGGGCCGAGGTCCATTCCGCTGCGCACCAGCGACCGCGGAGCGGGCACCAGACAGGCGCCGTGACGCCACGCCAGCCACATCTCCTCGCAGGAGGCGTCGAACGCCACCGACAGCCCGGCCAGCACGCGGTCTCCGGGGCCCAGCGGGTTGTTCTGCAGGAACATCTTCGCCTCGGCGTCGACGAAGGCCGCCGCGTTGCGGTGGGTGACGGCCACACCCTTCGGGGTGCCGGTGGACCCGGACGTGAAGATGATCCACGCGTCGTCGCGGCTCAGCGGCGCCGTCGCGCGCCAGCCGCGCGAGGAGCCGGGACCGCGCACGAGGCCCTTCTCGGTGATGACGCCGACGACGGCGGCCTCGGTGAACACGAGGTCGGCACGCTCCTGCGGATCGTCGGCGTCCACCGGCACGTAGGCCGCGCCCGCGGCGAGGGTGGCGAGGATCGCGACGTAGAGCGCATAGCTCCCCGACGGCATCCGGATCCCGATGCGATCGCCGCGACCGATGCCGCGGGCACCGAGCCACGCGACGCTGTCCTCGACGTCGGACACCAGCTCGGCATACGTGAGCTGCACCGTTCCGTCGTCGATCGCGGGGGCGTCGGGAAACCGGCGGGCTGTCTCGTTGAGGATGTCGATCAGCGTGCGCGGTTCCGACGCGTAGGCGGACAGCAGATATTGCTGCGGGATCTCGGGGGTTCGATCCGGGGCTGTCACGGGTACAAACTACTAAGCGTCCGGGGTCAGCTCACGCCGTCGGGTTGCTCGTTTCGCGTGTCGGGCAGCTGCCTGGCACAATGAGCGGCTTGGAGGGGAGTATTCCTTCGCCACGGTGTCGTCATCACGTCGTCCGTCATCGGACGACCGGTGCTGTGGGCCTACCGCCGGTGGCGGTGGTGGAAGAGACCTCCGGCGTGTGAGACGACCGGAGGTTTAATGAACGTCAGTGGGCTCGAGTGGGGGATCACCCTCGCCGTGACGATCGGCATCCTGCTTTTCGATGTCCTCGTCATCGGGCGTAGGCCCCATGAACCGTCCAAGCGCGAGACGGGAACAGCCCTCACGATCTATGTGGGGCTCGCCATCGCATTCGGTATCTGGACCTGGGTCTTCCACGGGCACCAGTACGGGGTGGAATTCTTCGCAGGCTGGCTCACCGAGTACAGCCTCTCGGTGGACAACCTGTTCATCTTCTTGATCATCATGGCCAGCTTCAAGGTGCCGCGGATCTACCAGCAGCAGGCGCTGCTCGTCGGCATCATCCTGGCGCTGATCTTCCGCGGCATCTTCATCGCGCTCGGCGCGGTCGCGATCAACCAGTTCTCATGGGTGTTCTACCTTTTCGGCGCGTTCCTGATCTACACCGCCCTGAAGCTGGTCCGCGACACCGATCACGACGACGACGCCGAGAACGGGGTCGTGCGGTTCGCGCAGAAGCACATGAAGTTCACCGATCAGTGGGATGGGCTGCGGCTGTGGGTCAAGGAGAACGGCGTCCGCCTGATGACGCCGATGTTCCTCGTCATCGTGGCGCTGGGCACCACCGACCTGTTGTTCGCGCTCGACTCGATCCCCGCGATCTACGGCCTGACCCAGGAGCCGTACCTGGTGTTCACGGCGAACGTGTTCGCGCTCATGGGTCTTCGCCAGCTGTACTTCCTGCTCGGTGACCTGCTCAAGCGCCTGGTGTACCTGTCGCAGGGCCTGGCTTTCATCCTGGGCTTCATCGGTGTGAAGCTGCTGCTGCACGCCCTGCACGAGAACGAACTGCCGTTCATCAACGGCGGCGAGCATGTTCCGGTGCCGGAGATCCCGACGCTGGCGAGCCTCGGCGTGATCATCGTCACGCTGCTCATCACCACGGCCGCGAGCCTGTACAAGACCAGGGTTCACGACGTGCGCAAGAACGGCACGCCAGAGGAGGTTTCCGAACAGGGCAGCCCGGCGGACACCCAGAACGACTCGTCCCGCTGAGCGTGCGTTTATTGCACTCTCGCTGATCGCAACACTGCACCGCACCCGGCCGGCTGGATAGCTTGGCCGGGTGCGGCTTTTCGTGGCAGAAGACGGTGTTCCGGGCGGGGTGAGCGAACTCACCGACGGTGATCAGCAGATCGTCCGGGTGGCTGCTGCTGACCTTCAGCAGGCCAGGAGGGTCCGGGCGCGCATCCGGGCCGGCTCCGACGATGTCGCGGTGATCCTCGATGTGACCGTCGCCGTGGCCGGCGACTTCCGGTCGGCGCAACGAGATCTCGGCCCTGCCGACGAGGGGACCGTCCATTACGCAGGCACGGTCGACGGCCTCGCCGGTTTGATCGCCGACATCGCCTCGGCGGGAGTGGCCGACGGGGTTACGTTGATCCCCGCGTCGGGTCAGGACGTGGGTACTGTCGGCCGCGACGTGCTCGGCCGGCTCGCGTTGCTCGATCAGCCCCGCGCGTCCTGACGCATCACGCCGCGCCGTTCTCCCAGCGGTCGCACACGTCCTGTAACCCTTGGGCCGTCAGCGCACCGAACAATCGCACCCTGGCCATTCCGCCGTCGGGGTAGACGTCGAGCCGGGCTGCGGTGACGGGGCGTTCATCGTCCACCCGGAAGCGGTGCCGGGTGTCGGGCAGCAGCTCTGTTTTCGGCACGATCTCGAACCAGTCGCCGTCGCCGTCGCGACCTGAAAGTCGTGCTGCCCCAGGGGCATTGCCGATGAAATAGGACGTGTCCAGCTCGACGGCGTTCAGCAGGCCCTGCCCGGCCAATTTCAGCTCCACCCAGTCGTTTCCGGAATCGCGGCGCCTCGACGTCTCCCATCCCTCACCCATGGTGCGTGCCACACCAGGCAGTAGCAGATTGTTGGGTGAGCTGTAGAACATGTTGGAGCAGGCCGTGATTCGCCCGCCGTTCTCCAGCGCCGCGAGGTCGAGCGTCATGTCCTTGGCGAAATCAGGATTCAGCAGGCCCTCCCCGTGGACGCGGAACCGCGCTACCCCGCCGTCGGGGAAGATCGACAACCGCACATGCGTCCAGCGCCGAGTTGAATTGGTCTTGAACGGATTTCGGGTGTCGCCGTTGACTCCCGTGCGTTCGACGATCGTCGTCCACTCGGCCTTCTCCAGAAGCTCGTCGAGCGGCGGATAGCCCTCGACGTAGGCCGCTTCGACGGAGATCTGCGGCGGATAGTTCCCGGTGAAGAACGCGGTGTCGACGACGACTCCCCGCACGATCGCGGGCACCCCGAGACGCACGATCGCCGAATCATGGGATTCGGTGGTGACACCGCGCCGACGGCGGGTCTCCCAGCCGTCGTAGATCTGGCCCTTGTGCCCGAACGTCGACGGCCGGTGTTCGGCGGGCGCCGGGTTGATCAGGTTCTCCTTCTCGGCGAACACGTCGTCGTTGGCCCACAGGACCGCTCCGCCCGCGGAGCGCGCCGCGAGGTCGGGAAGGGACAGGAAGTGGGAGTGACTGGCGGGCCGGGTCGAAGGAGTGCTCACCCCGAAATTTTAGGCGAGTACGGCTCAACCAGTTGTGTCACCAGTTGTCGTAGCCGCCCTCGGGACCGAGCATGCGCTCGAGCCGGGTCCGGTTGATGCGGGCCAGCTCGTTACGGACCACCTTGCGTTCGGTCTCGTACTCGTTGTGCATGCGATCCCGCATCGAGGAGAGGACGTCGTCGGCGCAATAGCCGTTGATGAACATGACGAACCCGAACCCGAAATGGTCGAGGTAGTTCTTCGACGCTGTCGTGAGCTCCGACATGATCTCGGGACGCTCATCGGCGATCGCGCACACCTCGGCCTGGGATTTCTCGCTGCCGGGACGCCTGCCCACATCGGGATAGGCCTGCAGGATCGAGTCGATCGACTCCTCGGCGAGCCCGAACAGCAGCGTGTCGGCGAAGCGGAAGAGCCGGTCGTGGGTGTCGAACGGGCGGGCCCGGGCCAGGTCAGCGGCCAGCGGCACGCTGTAGCAGCACTCGAAGATCGCATGCACGGCGCGGCGCATCGGCATCGTGTTGAACGCCTCGAGTCCGATTCCCTGATGCAGCAGCACACCGTCATGATCGGATCTTCAAGCGGCGCCGACGTTACGCCGTGTTACAGCCAAGCTAAGAAAAGCGCCCGCGAGCAGACACAAACTCACACGGAATCAGGCCGAAACCTGCAACTTTGCGTCTGCTCGCGAGGAAAGCGTCAGTGGCCTTCGGTCTTGAACCGTTCGATCGACCGGTTGATCTCGGCCTCGGCCTCTTCGCGGCCCACCCAGTCGGCGGCCTTGACGAACTTGCCGGGCTCCAGGTCCTTGTAGTGCACAAAGAAGTGCTTGATCGCGTCGAGTTCGAAGTCCGACACATCGCCGATGTCCTGGATGTGGTCCCAGCGCGGGTCGGCGAGGACGCACAGCACCTTGTCGTCACCACCCTTCTCGTCGGTCATGCGGAACATACCGACGGGGCGCGCTTCGAGGATGCAGCCGGGGAACACGGGCTCGGGCAGCAGCACCAGGGCATCCAGCGGGTCGCCGTCCTCGCCGAGGGTGTCCTCGATGTAGCCGTAATCGGTGGGGTAGCCGAACGCCGTGAACAGGTAGCGGTCGAGCTTGACCTTCCCGCTCTCATGGTCCACTTCGTACTTGTTGCGCGAACCCTTGGGGATCTCGATGAGGACATCGAACTGCACGGCCGTGACTCCTAGGTGTGTGCTGGTCTGCTGACGACGCGGGTCAACCCTAAACGAGGGATACCCTGCACTACAGAGGTGGCCGGGCAGTCGTCCCGCCCGGCCGATCAAGATCAGGAGAAACATGCGGCCCACCCAGTGGCGGCGATCCACGTACGTGGTCGTCGGGGCGGCGGTTCTGCTGTTGGTCGTCGTCGTGGTCGCGGCGGCCGCCCTGGTGGCGACCCGGCAGTCGGACGAGCAGATCGCCGTCGAGCCCGTCCCGGCGCCTGCCACCGCCGATCCGGGGGTTGTGCCCGTCTCCGATTCCGCAGACATGCCGACGTCGGGCGGACTCGCCGCGGCGCTGCGCATCGTGGCCGCCGACCCCAACCTCGGCAAGTTCACCGGCCGCATCACCGACGCGCTGACCGGCGACGAGCTGTGGGCGCAGGGCGCCGACGTGCCGATGCAGCCCGCATCGACCAACAAGGTGTTGACCGCCGCGGCGGCGCTGCTGACGCTCGATCGCGACGCCCGGTTGACCACGCGCGTGCTGTCGACGACGCCGGGGACGGTCGTGCTTGTCGGCGGCGGCGATCAGACGTTGTCCGCGGCGCCGGGCGACGAGGACACCTGGTACCGCGACGCGGCACGCATCTCTGATCTGGCAGACCAAATCCGGCGCAGCGGGGTCGCGGTGAAAACCGTGCAGGTCGACGTCAGCGCCTATACCGGCCCGTCGATGGCGCCCGGCTGGGATCCGCTCGACATCGACGGCGGCGACATCGCGCCGATGGAGGCGATCATGCTCGACGGCGGGCGCACCCAGCCCGTCAGTGTCGAGTCCAGGCGCTCCAGGACCCCGGCGCTGGACGCGGGCCGGGCGCTGGCGGTCGCGTTGCGACTCGACCCCGCGAAGGTGACGGTGTCACCGAGGGCGGCCGACGGCACCGAGATCGCAACGGTGCAGTCGCCGCCGCTGATGGAGCGGCTGCGCCAGATGATGCATTCGTCGGACAACGTGATGGCCGAATCGATCGGCCGCGAGGTCGCCGAAGCGCGCGGCAAGCCGCAGAGTTTCGCCGGCGCCGCGCAGGCGGTGCTCGACAGCCTCGACGACGCAGGCATCGACACCGCGGGGGCGCGGCTGTTCGACTCCAGCGGGTTGTCGGTCGACGACCGGCTCACGGCGGACACCCTGGACGGCATCATCCAGGCCGCAGCGGGCGATTCGACGCCCGCGCTGCGCCCGATGGTTGACCTGCTGGCGATCGCCGGTGGCAGCGGCACGATGTCCAACCGCTACCACGACACCGAACCCGGACTCGCCGCCGTCGGCTACCTCCGGGCGAAAACCGGGTCGTTGACCGGCACGAACACCCTGGCGGGCATCGTCACCGACGAGAGCGGTCGGGTCCTGACGTTCGCCTTGCTGTCCAACGACGCGGGCCCGACCGGGCGGACGTCGCTCGACGCGTTCGCCGCCACCCTCCGATCCTGCGGATGCCGATGACTTCCAACACCACACGCTTCAACGTCGGCAACGCCGTCGACTGGGACCTGGCCGCCACCCTCGGCGGCAAGCTGGCCCGGCCCGAATCCCCGATCACCGACTACACGCGCAAGCAGGCGGTCGGTCAACTCGCCGACGCGGCGCGTGCCTCCGAGGTGCCGGTGCGGGAGGTGACGGGCCTCATCGAGGGCGGCGAGATCCCGGAAGCGCGAATCGTCAACCGGCCGGAGTGGATTCGTGCGGCGTCGCGGTCGATGCGGGCGATGACGGGCGGCCGCCAGGACGGTGATGCCAAGCCCCGGCTGATCACGGGCCGCATCGCGGGCGTGCAGACGGGTGCGGTGCTGGCGTTCGTGTCGTCGGGAATCCTCGGACAGTACGACCCCTTTGCCGACGGCGGTGGTGAGCTACTTCTGGTGTACCCCAACGTGATTGCCGTGGAGCGGCAACTGCGGGTGGACCCCAAGGACTTCCGGATGTGGGTGTGTCTGCACGAGGTCACCCACCGGGTGCAGTTCCGCGCCAACCCGTGGCTGGCCGACCACATGTCCAACGCGCTCGGGGTGCTGACCGAGGACGCGGGCGACGACCTGCCCCAGATGATCGGCCGCCTCGCCGACTATGTCCGTGACCGTCAGGTCGTGGTGAAAAACGGTGAGCCCGAGATGAACTCGACGGGTGTCATCGGTCTGCTCCGGGCGGTGCAGTCCGAACCGCAGCGGGTGGCTCTCGACCAGCTGCTCGTGCTCGGCACCCTGCTCGAAGGCCACGCCGAGCACGTGATGGACGCCGTCGGCCCCGCCGTCGTGCCGTCGGTGGCGTCGATCAGGCACCGCTTCGATCAGCGCAGGCAACGCAAACAACCGCCCCTGCAGCGGCTGCTGCGTGCGCTGCTCGGTGTGGACGCGAAGATGAGCCAGTACACCAAGGGCAAGGCCTTCGTCGACGACGTGGTTGCCAAGGTCGGCATGGCACGGTTCAACACGATCTGGACCGACGCCGACACTCTGCCGCTGCCCAAGGAAATCGACGAGCCACAGCAATGGATCGACAGGGTGCTGTAGCGCAGCTGCGGGCCGCGCTCACACGTTTCCTCCGAGACCATCCCGTCGACCGGTGGTGCGTCGCGCTGTCCGGAGGGCCCGACTCTCTCGCGCTCACCGGCGTCGCGGCACCCCTGCTGCCGACGACGGCGCTCATCGTCGACCACCGTCTCCAGTCCGACTCGCACGAGGTCGCGACGACGGCTGCGCAACAGGCGATGAACCTGGGATGCGTTGGCGTAGAAGTGTTGTGCGTCGACGTCGGCTCCGACGGTGGCCCCGAGGCCGCAGCCCGCCGCGCCCGCTACCGTGCGCTCGACGCGGCGCGCGGCGGTGCGCCCGTCCTGCTCGGGCACACCCTTGACGATCAGGCCGAGACCGTGTTGCTCGGGCTGGGGCGTGGCTCCGGGGCGCGGTCGATCGCGGGGATGCGGCCGCACGATCCACCATGGTGCCGGCCGCTGCTCGGCGTCCGACGCGACGTCACCCACCGCGCCTGCGCCGAGCTGGGACTCACGCCGTGGCACGATCCGCACAACGACGACCCCCGCTACACCAGGGTCCGGCTGCGCTCCGAGGTGCTGCCGTCACTGGAGGACGCGCTCGGCGGCGGGGTGGCCGAGGCGTTGGCCCGGACGGCGGCCGCGCTGCGTGAAGACACCGATGCGCTCGACGCCGCCGCGGCGACGATCCTCGCCGGGATCGGTGGGGAGGGGCCCGACACCGCCGCGCTGGCGCCGCTGCCCGACGCGGTGCGTCGGCGGGTCATCAGGGGCTGGCTCCTGGCCGGTGGTGCGCGCGAGCTGACGGACAAGCAGATCCGCGCCGTCGACGCGTTGGTTACCCGATGGCGGGGGCAGGGCGGGGTGGCGGTGCCAGGCGGTGAGGCCCGCGTGAGGCTGTTCGCCGGGCGCAGCAACGGCAGGCTGACGCTCTACCGCGAGCCCGTCTGACATCAGCACCGGTGTTTCCGATTAGGCTGTGGATGTGCCTGCGCATGCTGCGGACTTGTATCCCGGGGACATCAAATCGGTTTTGCTGTCCGAAGAGCAGATCAAAGCCAAGACTGCCGAGCTCGCAGACAAGATCGCCGAGGACTATCGCGACGCGACGAAAGATCAGGATCTCGTCCTCATCACCGTGCTCAAGGGCGCCGTCATGTTCGTCACCGACCTCGCCCGGGCCATTGCGCTGCCCACCCAGCTCGAATTCATGGCGGTCAGCTCCTACGGTTCGTCGACGTCCTCGTCGGGCGTGGTGCGCATCCTCAAGGACCTCGACCGCGACATCAACGACCGCGACGTGCTGATCGTCGAGGACATCGTCGACTCGGGGCTGACGCTGAAATGGCTGCTGCGCAACCTCGCGACACGGCGTCCGCGGTCGCTGAAGGTCTGCACCCTGCTGCGTAAGCCCGACGCGGTCCGCGTCGACCTGGACATCGAATACATCGGTTTCGACATCCCGAACGAGTTCGTCGTCGGCTACGGCCTCGACTACGCCGAGCGCTACCGCGACCTCCCGTACATCGGCACGCTGGACCCGAAGGTTTACGAGCACTAGCCAGGGGCGCATGATCGAGGGCGTGACCGAAACTGCCCTTCGGGTCTGCCCGTTCTGTGAGGCCACGTGTGGCCTCACGCTCACCATCGACGCCGGTGCCGTGGCCGCGGCTCGCGGAGACCGCGACGACGTCTTCTCCGCCGGATTCATCTGCCCCAAGGGGGCGAGCTTCGGCGAACTCGACAACGACCCCGACAGACTGCGTGCGCCGCTGGTTCGGCGGGACGGCGTCCTCACCGAGGCGACGTGGGACGAGGCGTTCGCCGCCGTCGCCGACGGGCTCGGCGCCGTGATCCGCGACCACGGCGGCTCATCGGTCGGGGTGTACCTCGGCAACCCGAACGCCCACACCGTCGCGGGCGCGCTCTATCCGCCGCTCATCATCAAGGGCCTCGGCACCCGTCAGGTGTTCTCGGCGAGCACGCTGGATCAGATGCCCAAACACGTGTCGTTGGGCCTGATGTTCGGCAGCCCTGTGGCGTTCACGGTGCCCGATCTGGACCGCACCGACTACCTCATCGTCATCGGTGCGAACCCGTTGGTGTCCAACGGCAGCCTCGCCACCGCCGCGGACTTCCCCGGCAAGCTGCGGAGGCTGCGCAAGCGGGGTGGCCGCCTCGTCGTCATCGACCCTGCACGCACCCGCACCGCCGAGCTGGCCGACCGCCATCTCGCTCCCCGGCCGGGCACCGACGCCGCCCTGCTGCTGGGCGTCGTGCACGTGCTGTTCGACGAGGGCCTGACCGACCTCGGTGCGATCGCCGAGCATGTCACCGGCGTCGACGAAGTCCACGATCTCGCAAGGGGATTCGCTCCCGAAGCGGTTGCCTCCTACTGCGGCGTCGACGCCGACGACATCAGAACGCTGGCGCGCGAGCTGGCCGCCGCGCCGAGCGCCGCCGTGTACGGACGGATGGGCACCTCGACGGTGGAATTCGGCACGCTGAGCAGCTGGCTGGTCGACGTCGTCAACGTGCTCACCGGCAACCTGGACCGGCCGGGCGGTGCGATGTTCCCGCTGTCGCCGATCGCGCCTGCGCCGCGCGGGCCTCGGCCCGGCCGCGGATTCCGGACCGGCCGCTGGCACAGCCGGGTGTCGGGACATCCGGAAGTGTTGTCCGAGTTGCCCGTTGCCGTACTGGCCGAGGAGATCGAGACGGCGGGCGAGGGTCAGATCAAGGCAATGATCACCATCGCGGGCAACCCGGTGCTGTCCGCCCCCGACGGCGACCGGCTCGACCGCGCGCTCGACGGCGTCGGGTTCATGGTGAGTGTCGACCCGTACCTCAACGAGACGACCCGCCACGCCGACGCCATCCTGCCGCCGCCTCCGCCGTCGCGCAGCCCGCATTTCGACTTCGCCCTCAACGGTCTCGCGGTGCGCAACAACGCCCGCTACTCGCCACCGGCGCTGCCGCTGGACGGCAGGCCGGACGAAGCCGAGATCCTGTCACGAATTGCCCTGATGCTCTACGGAATCGGGCACGACGGTGACCCGGCTCTCGTCGACGAACAGGTCATCTCGATGACACTGACCAAAGAGACCGCCGACGACAGCTCACCGGTGGCCGGGCGCGCCGTCGACGAACTCACCGCGATGCTGCCTTCTGGCCCGGGCTACGAGCGCAGGCTCGACATGATGCTGCGCATCGGAGCCTACGGGGACGCGTTCGGCGCCAAGCCCGACGGTCTGACGCTGGACCGGTTGAAGGCCTCACCCCACGGCATCGACCTGGGACCGCTGCAGCCGCGCCTACTCGATGTGCTGCGTACCCCGTCGGGCAAAGTGGAACTCGCACCGCCGCAATGTCTTTCCGATACGGCCCGGCTGCGCGACGCGATGAGCCAGCGCTCTGGTGGCGGCTATGTGCTGATCGGGCGCAGGCACCTGCGGTCCAACAACAGCTGGATGCACAACCTGCCCGCGCTCGCCGGCGGCAGCAACCAGTGCACGCTGCGCATCCACCCCGACGACGCCGCCGAACTCGGCGTCACCGACACGGCCATCGTCAAGGGTCCCGGTGGTGAGCTGGTGGTGCCGGTTGAGGTGACCGAGGACATCCGGCGCGGCGTGCTGTCGCTGCCGCACGGCTGGGGCCACGATCGCGGCGGCACCGGTCAGTCGCTGGCCGCCCGCAGCCCGGGCGTGAACGCCAATCAGCTCAATGACGGATCGGTGCTCGATCCGTTGTCGGGCACGGCGGTGCTCAACGGAATCCCCGTCGCAGTCGGGCCCGCCGGCTAAGTCAATTGCCGGATTCCTCAACGCGGCTCGTGCCTCGCCGCTTGATCGTCATCCGGCTAGGTCAATTGCCGGATTCCTCAACGCGGCTCGTGCCTCGCCGCTTGATCGTCATCCGGCTAGGTCAGCTCCCAGATCACCGTCACCGAGAACCCGACGGTCTGCTGGCCGGGTTCCATCGGCACCGCCGCCTCCATCGCACGCGGCGCCTGCACCGGCACCGGGGGGACGGCGCCGCCCGACTCGGAGATCGAGATGACCTTGCCCAGCCCCAGACCGGACAGCTCGGCGTACTGGCCGGCGCGGTCCTTCGCGTCCTCGAAAGCCCTGGCCCGCGCGTCGCGTACCAGCTGGGAATCGTCCTCGATGGAGTAGGAGATCGAGTTGATGCGGGCGGCGTTGCCTCCAGTGCTGACGATCAGGCTGATCGCGTCGGACGCCTTCTCGAGGTCGCGGATCGTGACGTTGACGGAGTTCGTGGCCCGGTAGGCGGAGATCGACGTGCTGTCGCTGCCGTACTGGGGCTGCAGGTCGGCGGCGGTGGTCGCGATGTCCGCGCGGTCGATGCCGAGGCCCACGAGCCCGTCGATGACGGCCTGCTGGCGTTCGTTGGTCTGGTTCATCGCCGCCGTCGCATCCGGCTGCAGGAACTCCATCGACGCGTTGAGCGTCAACGTGTCCGGCGTGCCCTGCACCTCTCCTGAGCCGACGACGGTGACCTGTCTGGTGTCCGCGCTGGGCTCCAGCGTCGGGCCGCTCTGCGCGTCGCAGGCCGTCACGCCGGCGACCATGAGCCCCGCCGCGGCGAAGGCGATCACGGCGTTCCTGACAGTCTTTGAGCGCTCGGCGATGGGCATGCCTGGCACCCTAGCGCGGAACTACGCTGAGCCGATGCGGCTGACACACATCGGCGGGCCCACTGTGCTCGTCGAGCTCGCAGGCTGGCGCATCCTGACCGACCCGACGTTCGACCCGCCGGGGCGCAGGTACGGATTCGGTTGGGGCACATCGTCGGTCAAGACCGCCGGTCCCGCCTTGGCGGCGGACGGTGTGGGTGACATCGATGTCGTGCTGCTCAGCCACGATCACCACGCTGACAACCTCGACGACGCGGGCCGCGCGCTGCTGGCCCGCGCAGGCGAGGTGATCACCACGGCGCCCGGTGCGGGACGGCTCGGCGGCGGCGCCACAGGCCTGGAGAACTGGGAGTCGACGACGCTGACGCGCGACGGGCTGCCCGCGCTGACGGTGACCGCGACACCATGTCGGCACGGGCCGCCGCTGAGCCGCCCGATTGCGGGCAAGGTCATCGGGTTCGCCGTCAGCGTCGAGGGCGACGAACGGACCGACTTCTGGATGACCGGCGACACCGTCGTCTATCCGGAGGTGCTGGCCGCCGCCGAGCGGCTCGACGTCGACGTCGCGCTGGTACACCTCGGCGGTGTCCGGTTCCCGCTGACGGGCCCGGTCCAGTTCACGATGACGGCCGCCGGTGCCGTCGACGTCATCTCCGCTCTGCGGCCCCGCGTGGCGGTGCCGGTGCATTGCGAAGGGTGGTCGCACTTCCGTGAACAGGAAGCCGACGCGCGGCGAGTGTTCGACGCGTCGGCCGTCCGGGACACCGTGCGCTGGGTGACCCGCGGCGTCAGCACCCAGGTCTGATTCAGCCCACAGGTGTGAGGAACTCCAGCAGCACCCGCGACACCTCGTCGGGCCGCTCCTCGGTGAGCCAGTGGCCCGCACCGTCGATCATCACCTCGCGGTAGTCGCCGCTGACGACTTCGCCCGCACGATGCCGAGGCGTGTAGGCCAGCGTCGCGTCCTCGCTGCCGCCGACGAACAACGCGGGCACCGTGATCGTGGGTGCCGGGGTCTCGGCTGTCAGCCCCCAGTTGAGGTCGAAGCAGCGGTACCAGTTCAGCGGCGCCGTGAAGCCACCGCGGGTGAACTCGTCGACGTAGACGTCGAAATCCTGCTCCTTGATCCAGTCCGGCAGGCGGCCCGGCTCCGGGATGCGGTCGAGGAAGCCCTGCGGATCGTCGGGCACGGGGGCGGCCGCCGCGGTGCCCATCGAGAACAGCCTGCGGAAGGTCGTGGCCGGGTCGCGGTCCAGCTCCGCATCGGCGGGGCCCTCGTCCTGGAAGTACAGGATGTAGAAGAAGTTGTCTCCGAAGATGCGGCGGAACGCCTGCGTCGTCGGCACCTTGGGTCGCGGCACCGGCGGAAGGCTCAGCCCGGCGATCGCCGAGAATCGCTCGGGCCGCAGCAGCGGGGCGCCCCAGGCCACCACGGCGCCGAAGTCGTGGCCGACCAGCGCCGCGCTCTCGGCTCCGACGTCATCGAGGAGGCCGACCACGTCATCGGTCAGGTGCGCGACGCTGTAGGCATCGACGGCGTCTGGTTTCTCGGAGCCGCCGTAGCCACGCTGGTCGGGTGCCAGCACGTGAAAGCCGGCCTCGGCCAGAGCCCGCACCTGATGACGCCACGTGAACGCCAGCTCGGGAAAGCCGTGGCAGAGCACCACGACGGGGGCTCCCGGCTCACCGGCCTCGGTCACCCGAAGCGTCACACCGTTGGTATCGACATTGCGCTGAAAGATCCGGGCCGGCATGGCGTCCAGTGTGCGCACAGGGCGGGAATCCAGCCGAATCGGCGCCCTGGATGCACACTGGGCGCGAAGAGCGCCACCGTCGGGAACTTCCAGACGTTGGTCTAGCGGTAGCCTTGACTTTTCCAGCTGCGCATATTGGAAGGATTGGGCTGGGGACAGACCCCGGCCACACAACTCTTATGAACCGCAAGAATGTGATCCGCACCCTCACGGTCATCGCCGTGGTGCTGCTGCTGGGTTGGTCTTTCTTCTATTTCAGCGACGACACCCGCGGGTACAAGCCCGTCGACACCTCCGTCGCGATGGCTCAGATCAGCAGCGACAACGTCAACAGCGCGCAGATCGACGACCGTGAGCAGCAGCTCCGGCTCGAGCTGAAGAACGGCAACGGCGACACCGAGAACAGCAACAAGGTCATCTCCAAGTACCCCACCGGGTACGGGGTCACGTTGTTCGAGGCGCTGCAGGGCAAGAACGTCAAGACCAACACCGTGGTCAACCAGAGCAGCATCCTGGGCACGCTGCTGATCTACATGCTGCCGCTGCTGTTGCTCGTCGGCCTGTTCGTGATGTTCTCCCGCATGCAGTCCGGCGGCCGGATGGGCTTCGGCTTCGGTAAGTCCAAGGCCAAGATGCTGTCCAAGGACATGCCGAAGACCACCTTCGCCGACGTCGCGGGTGTCGACGAGGCGGTCGAAGAGCTCTACGAGATCAAGGACTTCCTGCAGAACCCGAGCCGCTACCAGGCGCTCGGCGCGAAGATCCCGAAGGGCGTGCTGCTCTACGGCCCGCCCGGCACCGGCAAGACGCTGCTGGCACGCGCCGTCGCCGGCGAGGCCGGGGTTCCGTTCTTCACCATCTCGGGTTCCGACTTCGTCGAGATGTTCGTCGGTGTCGGCGCGTCCCGCGTCCGCGACCTGTTCGAGCAGGCCAAGCAGAACAACCCCTGCATCATCTTCGTCGACGAGATCGACGCCGTCGGCCGACAGCGCGGTGCCGGCATGGGCGGCGGCCACGACGAACGTGAGCAGACGCTCAACCAGCTGCTCGTCGAGATGGACGGCTTCGGCGAACGCCAGGGCGTCATCCTGATCGCGGCGACCAACCGACCCGACATCCTCGACCCGGCGCTGCTGCGCCCCGGCCGATTCGACCGGCAGATCCCGGTGTCCAGCCCTGACCTCGCAGGCCGGCGCTCGGTGCTCAAGGTGCACTCGGCGGGCAAGCCGATCGCCGACGACGCCGACCTCGACGGACTGGCCAAGCGCACCGTCGGCATGTCCGGTGCCGATCTGGCCAACGTCATCAACGAGGCCGCACTGCTCACCGCGCGGGAGAACGGCACCATCATCACCGGGGCCGCGCTGGAAGAAGCAGTCGACCGCGTTGTCGGCGGTCCGCGGCGCAAGGGTCGGCTCATCAGCGAGCACGAGAAGAAGATCACCGCCTACCACGAAGGTGGCCACACGCTGGCCGCATGGGCGATGCCGGACATCGAACCGATCTACAAGGTGACGATCCTGGCCCGTGGCCGCACCGGGGGTCACGCGATGGCGGTCCCCGAGGACGACAAGGGCCTGATGACGCGGTCGGAGATGATTGCGCGCCTGGTGTTCGCGATGGGCGGCCGCGCCGCCGAGGAGCTGGTGTTCCGCGAGCCGACCACCGGTGCGTCATCCGACATCGACCAGGCCACCAAGATCGCCCGTGCCATGGTCACCGAGTACGGCATGAGCAGCAAGCTCGGCGCTGTTCGGTACGGCACCGAGCACGGCGACCCGTTCCTGGGCCGCACGATGGGCACGCAGGCCGACTACAGCCACGAGGTCGCCCAGATCATCGATGACGAGGTACGCAAGCTCATCGAGGCCGCCCACACCGAGGCGTGGGAGATCCTCACCGAGTACCGCGACGTCCTCGACACCCTCGCCGGTGAGCTGCTGGAGAAGGAGACGCTGCACCGCGTCGAGCTCGAAGCCATCTTCGGCGACGTGAAGAAGCGCCCGCGCCTGACCATGTTCGACGACTTCGGTGGGCGCATACCGTCCGACAAGCCGCCGATCAAGACGCCCGGCGAGCTGGCAATCGAGCGCGGCGAGCCGTGGCCCAAGCCGGTTCCGGAGCCCGCCTTCAAGGTGGCGATCGCGCAGGCGTCGGCCGCCGCGGCCGAGCGGGCGTACAAGAACGGCGGCAACGGGTCGCAGGGGTCCAACGGCGCGCCCGCCGGGCCCACCCAGCCCGACTACGGCGCCCCCGCCGGATGGCACGCGCCCGGCTGGCCCCCGCCGCCCCAGCAGCCGGGCGCGCCACAGCAGCCCCAGCCGCAGGGAGCTCCGCCGAATCAGCAACAGCCGCAAGGCTATTGGTACCCGCCTCCGCCGCAGGGCGGCTGGCAGGGTCACGGTCCGCACGGCACCCCGTATCAGGGCTATCCGCCCTATCAGCCTTACCCGCAGCCCGGGCAACACGCTCCCCACGGCGGTGCGCCCGCACCGAACCCGACGGAGGGCCCCGGCCACGAAGGCGGCAGGGAGAACGGGCGCAACGGCCCGACCGGCCAGGACTGAGACTGGCCGATACATCTGAATGGAGACTTCGATGACGCGGTCGCACAATCATTCGGCCACGCTCACCCCCGATTTCGACCAGGCGCGCGCCGAAGCAGCGGTGCGTGAACTGCTGATCGCGGTCGGTGAGGACCCGGATCGGCAAGGCCTGGTGGACACACCCGCGCGAGTGGCCCGGTCCTACCGGGAGATCTTCGCCGGCCTCTACACCGACCCCGACGAAGTGCTCACCACGATGTTCGACGAGCAGCACGACGAGATGGTGCTGGTCAAGGACATCCCGATGTACTCGACATGCGAACACCACCTGGTGTCCTTCCACGGCGTCGCCCACGTCGGCTACATCCCCGGCCACGACGGGCGCGTCACCGGGTTGTCGAAACTGGCGCGCGTGGTGGACCTTTACGCGAAGCGGCCCCAGGTTCAGGAGCGGCTGACCGCGCAGATCGCGGACGCGTTGATGCGCAAGCTCGACCCGCGCGGTGCCATCGTCGTCATCGAGGCCGAGCACCTGTGCATGGCGATGCGAGGCATCCGCAAGCCGGGCGCCGTGACGACGACGTCGGCGGTGCGTGGACAGTTCAAGACCGACAAGGCATCTCGCGCCGAAGCCCTGGACCTGATCCTGCGCAAGTGAGTTCCACCGTGCAGGTCATGGGGGTTGTCAACGTCACTGATGACTCGTTCTCCGACGGTGGGCTCTTCCTGGACCGTGATCGCGCGATCGCGCACGGGGTCGAGTTGGCGGCCCAGGGCGCCGCGATCGTCGACGTCGGGGGGGAGTCGACACGTCCGGGGGCGACGCGGATCGACGCCGACGTGGAGACGGCCCGGATCGTGCCGGTGGTGAAAGAGCTTGCGCAGCAGGGGATCACGGTCAGTATCGACACGATGCACGCGGCGGTGGCGCAGGCGGCGTTGGAGAACGGCGCCCAGATCGTCAACGACGTGTCCGGCGGCAGGGCGGACCCCGACATGGTGAACGTCGTCGCCGAGGCCGGGGTGCCGTGGATCCTGATGCACTGGCGTTCGGTCGGCAGCGACAACCCGCACGATGCGCCCGCGTACGGAGACGTCGTCGGGGAGGTCCGTGCCGAACTGCTGGCGGGGGTGGATTCGGCGGTGGCAGCCGGGGTCGACCCGGCCAAGCTGATCATCGATCCGGGCCTCGGATTTGCCAAGACGGCGCAACACAATTGGGCGCTGCTGAAAGCCCTTCCCGAGTTCGTGGCGACGGGCATCCCGGTGCTCGTCGGGGCCTCACGCAAACGATTCCTGGGCGCGCTGCTGGCCGAACCGGGCGGGGAGCCCCGACCGCCGTCGGGACGCGAGACTGCCACCGCAGTGGTCTCGGCGCTCGCCGCCTGGAATCGCGCCTGGGGTGTTCGTGTGCATGACGTGCGCGCGTCGGTCGACGCGCTGGCAGTGGTGACGGCATGGCAGGCTGGTTCGCATGGCTGATCGAATCGAGTTGCGGGGACTGACGGTTCGCGGAAACCACGGTGTCTTCGAGCATGAGCGCAGAGACGGCCAGGATTTCATCATCGACATCACCGTGTGGATCGACCTCTCCGCGGCGGCCGCGAGCGACGACCTCGCCGACACACTCGACTACGGCGTGCTCGCGCAGCGCGCCGCCGACATCGTCGCCGGACCCCCGCGCCAGCTGATCGAGGCGGTGGCCGGTGAGATCGCCGACGACGTGATGCGCGACGAGCGGGCCCACGCCGTCGAGGTGGTGGTGCACAAGCCGTCCGCGCCGATTCCGTTGCAGTTCAACGATGTCGCCGTGACGGCGCGCCGGTCCCGTAGGGGCGGCAGGGGAGCGGTGTGACGCGGTCGGAGAACGCCAGATGACCAGGGTTGTGCTGTCCATCGGGTCGAATATGGGGGACCGGATGGCGCACCTACAGTCGGTGGTGGACGGTCTCGGCGGTGCAGTCCGCGCGGTGTCACCGGTCTACGAGACCGACGCCTGGGGCGGTGTCGAACAGCAGGCGTTCCTGAATGCCGTTGTCATAGCCGACGATCCGGACCTCGACGGTCACGGCTGGCTACGCCGCGCCCACGAGCTCGAGAATGCGGCGGGACGGACCCGCGACGTCCACTGGGGTCCGCGAACCCTCGACGTGGACCTCGTGTCCTGTCACGGCCCCGACGGTGAGGTCGTGTCGCACGACGCCGACCTGACGCTGCCGCATCCCTACGCGCATGTGCGCGCGTTCGTGTTGATCCCCTGGCTGGCCGTGGATCCCGGCGCGACGATCACGGTGGGCGGGCAGCCCGGTGCGGCAGCCGATTTCCTGGCCGCAATCGATGCCGCCGAGACGGCGGGCGTGCGGTCGACGGCGTTGGTGCTGCGGGCCGGGGCGCAGGGCTGATGGGGCTCACCCGGAAACGCGATCTGGCCGCTGCCGTCGCGATCGCCGCGGTCGTCGGCTATCTGCTGATGTACGTCGTGTACCGGGCGTTCCCCCCGATCACGCTGTGGACGGGGACGTCGCTGCTGGGAGTCGCCGTTGCGGTCGCGGGCTGGGCGTTCTTCGTGCGCGCCAGGATTCGTGACGGTCAGATCGGCGTCGGAGGGGGGCGCCTGCACCCGCTCGCCGTCGCGCGATCCGTGGTGATCGCGAAGGCGTCGGCGTGGATGGGCAGCGTGGTGCTGGGGTGGTGGCTGGCGGTGGTGGTCTACCTGCTGCCGCGGCGCAGCACGCTGCGGGTCGCGGCCGAGGACACCTCGGGTGCGGTGGTCGCGGCGCTGTGCGCGTTGGCGCTGGTGATCGCCGCGATGTGGCTCCAGCATTGCTGCACCTCGCCCGACGACCCCACCCAGAACCCCGACCCGGCGCCGAGTTGACCAACGAGCCCGAATCGCCGTAGAGGTCGACACGCCAGGCGACCTGTGGCAGGTACAGTCGCCCCATGACCGATCCGACCCGCGGCGGCCGCCTCAGACGCGGCAACCGCAGGCCCGGTTGGATTCTCATGACAGTGTTGCTGGTGCTGGCCATTCTCGCCAGTTCGGCGCTGGTTTTCACGAGTCGTGTCGAGTTGCTCAAGCTGGCAGTGATTTTGGCGCTGTGGGCCGCCGTCGTCGCCGCGTTCGTCTCCGTCATCTACCGCAGGCAGAGCGACAGCGATCAGGCCAAGGTGCGTGACCTGAAGCTCGTGTACGACCTGCAACTCGACCGGGAGATCTCGGCGCGGCGAGAGTACGAACTGTCGGTCGAGTCGCACCTGCGCCGTGAGCTGGCAGCCGAGGTGCGGGCGGAGTCGGCGGACGAGGTGGCCGCGCTGCGCGCCGAACTCGCTGCGCTGCGCGCGAATCTGGAGTATCTGTTCGACGCGGATCTCTCGCACCGGCCTGCGATCGAGACCGAACGCATGGCGGGGCGGGTCAGCAGCAGCCGGATCGACACCGAGGACGAGCCCCGGGTCGTCGAGGACGATGCGCCCAAGACCGACGAAAGCCCGATCATCGACGTTCCGGTAGAGCCGCATCCGCCCGAAAGCGATTGGGCGCCAGAACCCGGCGATCCCGGTGGCGCGCACCGCAGGGCGGGGGAGCGGGCCGGCGGACGGCGGCGCCGCGAGGAGACCGCGGAACCTCAGTGGTTACCGCCGCCCCCGCAGACGCCACCGCCCCCGCAGGCCCCGCCGCCGACGCCGCCTGCAGAACCCCAATTCCCGTGGCTGCCGCCCCCGCCTCCGCAGGCGCCACCTCCGCCGGTTCAGGAGCCAGTTCAGGCGCCGGTCCCCGCCGCCGGTCAGTGGCAACCGGCTCCCGCTGAGGGGCAATGGATTCCGGCCGGCGAGCCGGGAAGCAACTGGGTGGCTCCGCCCGCCAACGGGACCCAGGGTGAGTACGTCGGCAGGCGCCGCGCGCGGGATGATGCCCCGCCCCCGTCGCCGCCCGATGCTCCCGCGGAACCACCTGCCGAACCGCCGAGGGGCAGGCATTCCTCCGGATCCGAACAGCAGGCGCCGGCCCCCACTGAGCCCGAGCCCGAGCCCGAGCCTGTGCCCGAACCCGAGCCTGACGAGCAGGACGGCGATGGTGGCGCTCACGCCGGCGGTCAATCGGTCGCCGATCTGATGGCGCGACTGCAGGCGACGCCGTCGGGCGGCGGGCGGCGGAGACGCCGCGGCGATTGAGTTAGGCTCTTGGCGACTGTCCGGTACCCGTGTCGAGGACCGGAACGAAGCTGAAGAAACAGTGAGGTCGACTGCGATGCTGCAGCCCTCCGCGGGCGGGAACGCTCCGCACGACGGACTCCGCCCGGCACGGCTCACGATCGGTGTGATCTCCGCGGGCCGGGTCGGTACCGCGCTGGGCGTGGCGCTCGAACGCGCCGAACATGTTGTCGCCGGCTGCAGCGCGGTGTCTGAGGCGTCTCGGGCCCGGGCCCAGCGCTGGCTACCGGACACCCCGATCCTGCCGGTCGACGAGGTCGCAGGCCGAGCCGAGCTGCTGTTGCTCGCGGTTCCCGACGCTGAACTGGCCGTGCTGGTCGACGGGCTCGCTGGGACAGGAGCCGTGCGGCCGAACACCATCGTGGCGCACACGTCGGGCGCCAACGGGATCGGCGTGCTGGCGCCGCTGGCAGATCGGGGCTGCATCACGCTGGCGATTCATCCGGCGATGACGTTCGTGGGCACCGACGAGGACGTCGACCGGCTGCGGGGTACGTGTTTCGGCATCACCGCGGGCGACGAGATCGGGTACGCCATCGCGCAGTCGCTGGTGCTGGAAATCGGCGGGGAACCGTTCCGGGTGCGCGAGGATGCGCGCACGCTGTATCACGCCGCGCTGGCCCACTCCAGCAATCATCTGGTCACCGTGGTGCTCGATGCGGTCGATGCGTTGCGTGCGGCGCTGTGGGGGCAGGAGTTGCTCGGCCAGGAGACTGTCGGCGATGCCCCGGGCGGCATCGCCGAGCGGATCGTCGGTCCGCTGGCGCGCGCGGCGCTGGACAACGCGCTGCAGCGCGGTCAGTCGGCTCTGACAGGGCCGGTCGCGCGGGGCGATGCCGCCGCGGTCGCGGGCCACCTGCGGGCGCTGGAAGAAGTGAATCCCGATCTGGCGCAGGCATACCGGGCGAACTCGTGGCGCACAGCGCAACGTGCGCACGCGCCCGCCGCCGTCTTCGACGTACTGACAGAAGCAGGACAGTGATGATCAGTCGTAATGCTCCCAAATTCGTTGCGGGACAACTCAATGTGTACCAACGGCCGCGTGACGTCTCGGACGTGACGCGGGCGCTGCGCACCACGGGCAGGCGGATCGTCTTCGTGCCGACGATGGGTGCTCTCCACGACGGCCACCTGGCGTTGGTCAGAGCCGCCAAGAAGATGCCCGGCGCTGTCGTGGTGGCCTCGATCTTCGTCAACCCGCTGCAGTTCGGGGCAGGCGAGGATCTCGACGCCTACCCACGCACCCTCGACGACGACCTCGCCCTGCTGCGTGCCGAAGGCGTCGAGATCGCCTTCACCCCTACGGCGAACGACATGTATCCCGACGGGATGCGGACCACCGTGCATCCCGGTCCGGTCGGAGCTGAGCTCGAAGGTGCCGTGCGGCCAACACATTTCGCCGGAATGCTGACCGTGGTCCTGAAGCTTTTCAACATCGTGCGCCCGGACCGGGCGTTCTTCGGCGAGAAGGACTACCAGCAGCTGGCCCTGATCCGGCAGATGACCGCCGACCTCAATCTCGACATCCAGGTTCAAGGGGTGCCGACGGTGCGCGAGTCCGATGGGCTGGCGATGTCGTCGCGTAACCGGTATCTCGATCCCGTCGAACGGGAACAAGCCGGTGCGCTGTCGGCCGCGCTGCTCGCCGGAATGTATGCCGCGTCGACGGGCGCCGACGCAGCACTCGACGCGGCGCGCGCCGTCCTCGACGAGGTTCCGGCGCTACAGCTGGACTACCTGGAGATTCGCGACCCGATGCTGGGACCGGCACCCGCCGAAGGCCCGGGCCGCCTGCTGATCGCCGCCAGACTCGGACGCACCAGGCTGCTCGACAACATCGCGATCGACATCGGCGCCAGCGCCGGCATCGACGGCCATCCGCGGGCCGCCACCGGTGAGCGTCACGAATTGCCTTGGAGGAACTGACATCGTGCTGCTCGCGATAGATGTCCGCAACACCCACACGGTGGTCGGCCTGATCTCGGGGTCCGGCGATCACGCGAAAGTGGCGCACCACTGGCGGATTCGCACCGAATCCGAGGTGACCGCCGACGAACTCGCGCTGACCATCGACGGTCTCATCGGTGACGATGCGGAACGGCTGACCGGGGCTGCGGGTCTGTCGACGGTCCCGTCGGTCCTGCACGAGGTGCGGGTGATGCTGGAACAGTACTGGCCTTCGGTGCCGCATGTGCTGATCGAACCCGGGGTGCGGACCGGCATCCCGCTGCTCGTCGACAACCCGAAGGAGGTCGGCGCCGATCGCATCGTGAATTGTCTTGCGGCATATCAGAAATTCGGCACCGCAGCGATCGTCGTCGACTTCGGTTCCTCGATCTGTGTGGACGTGGTGTCGGCCAAGGGCGAGTTCCTCGGCGGCGCAATCGCTCCCGGCGTCCAGGTGTCCTCCGATGCGGCGGCGGCCCGTTCGGCGGCGCTGCGCCGCGTCGAGCTGACCCGGCCCCGCTCGGTGATCGGCAAGAACACCGTCGAATGCATGCAGGCGGGCGCCGTGTTCGGATTCGCCGGTCTCGTCGACGGTTTGGTGAGCCGGATCCGGGACGACGTCGACGGGTTCGGCGGTGACGACGTGAACGTCGTCGCCACGGGGCACGGCGCGCCGCTGGTGCTCGCCGATCTGCGCACCGTCGAGCACTACGACCGCCACCTGACCCTCGACGGGCTGCGCCTGGTGTTCGAACGCAACCGCGACAGCAAGAACGGCAAGCTGAAACAGGCCCGCTGACCGTCAGAAATACGTCCGGATCAGATCGATCACACGGTCCTCGGCGTCCAGCACCGGCAGGACCCGCCACTTGTCGAATGTCGTGCACGGGTGCGAGATCCCGAACCGCAGCCAGTCACCCGGATCGACGCGATCCCGACTACCCAGCCGCAGGTAGGCGTGCTGGTCGTTGAGCTTGGTGACCGCACTGTCCGGCAGATCGAGCGGCACCGGCATCCCCTGGTCGAACGACACGTCGCGGCGACCCATCGTCAGGATCGCCAGGCCGGGTTCGGGCCGCGACACCACCTGTGCATGCACCTCTATGGCAGGACGCAGGCCGTCGCGGCCGCCGCGGGTCAGGGGTGACGTGTCGGCATACAGGCCGTGGTCGTGGGTGAGGTAGCAGCCACTGCGCAGCACGGTCCGCACGGACAAGCCGGCCGGCCAGCCGGTGAGGGTCTCGGCGACGTCGTCGAAGTAGGTGCTGCCACCCGCGCTGACGAGAACGCGATCGGTCTCGAAGACCGGGGCCAGCCGGATGACGGCGGCGCGCACGTCGTCGAGATGCGCAGCGACCGCCTCGAGCGCCCCGTCATCGAGCGTCTGGCCCAGGGCTGCCTCGTATCCGGCCACCCCGACCAGTCGCAGCCGCGGGGACGCGGCGGCCGCGCGGGCCACCTCGTCGGTGTCGCGTGCCGAGCGGCAACCTGAACGACCACCGGGCAGACCGAGCTCGACGCACACGTCGACGGGACGACGTGCGCCGGCCAGCGCCGCCGTCATCAGCTCGACCCCGCGCACCGAGTCCACCCAGCACGTGAACCGCATCGCGTCGTCCGCGTCCAGCGCGGCCGACACCCAGCTCAGCCCGCCGTCGTCGAGCAGTTCGTTGGCCAACAGCACGTCCCGGACCCCGAACGCGCGGTAGACCGCGGCCTGGCCGACGGTTGCGACGGTGATCGCGGTCGCGCCCGCCGCCAGTTGCAGCGCGGCCAACTGCGGGGACATGTGCGTCTTGCCGTGCGGGGCGAGCTCGACGCCACGCGTCCGGCACCACCGGGCCATCGTGTCCAGGTTGTGTGTCAGCGCGTCTGCCCGCAGGACGCACAGCGGGCCGGAAACCCCGGATTCGAACAGTCGCGGCGCCCGCCGGACGATCTCGGCGGGGCTGTGCCCCCACCACGACGGCGGGATGCCTTTGTGGCTGAAGTCCAGCGGCTGATCCGACAGGGCACGCACCGCTGCGATGTCGATCGCAGCGATGCCGGACATGGCCATTCGTTCATTTAAGCTGGCTCGTCGTGACGCCCCCAGATTCTCCCGACGATTCTCTCGGCGATATCCCCGAGCAATTCCGCATTCGTCAGGCCAAGCGCGACCGGTTGCTCGCCGAGGGTCGTGACCCGTACCCCGTCAAGGTCGACCGCACGCACACCCTTGCCGAGCTGCGCGCGGCATATCCGGACCTGGCGGCGGACACGAAGACCGGGCAGACGGTCGGCGTCGCGGGGCGGGTCATCTTCGCGCGTAACTCGGGGAAGCTGTGCTTTGCGACGTTGCAGGAGGGTGAGGGGGCCCAACTGCAGGTGATGATCAGCCTCGACCAGGTCGGGCAGGAGTCACTGGATGCGTGGAAAGCCGATGTCGATCTCGGCGACATCGTTTTCGTGCACGGCGAGGTGATCAGTTCGCGTCGCGGTGAACTCTCCGTGCTCGCCGATTCGTGGCAAATCGCGGCGAAAGCGCTGCGCCCGCTGCCCGTCGCCCATAAGGAAATGAGCGAGGAATCGCGCGTCCGGCAGCGTTATGTCGATCTGATCGTGCGTCCGGAGGCCCGGGCAATTGCACGCCAAAGAGTTGCGGTGGTGCGTGCGGTCCGTTCGGCCCTGGAGCGGCGTGATTTCCTCGAAGTCGAGACGCCGATGTTGCAGACATTGGCTGGTGGAGCGGCTGCGCGGCCCTTTGTGACGCACTCCAACGCACTCGATGCGGACCTTTACCTGCGCATCGCTCCCGAGCTGTTTCTCAAGCGCTGCGTGGTCGGTGGATTCGACAAGGTCTTCGAGCTGAATCGGAACTTCAGAAATGAAGGTGCCGATTCAACGCATTCACCGGAATTCGCGATGCTGGAGACTTATCAGGCCTATGGCACTTACGACGATTCGGCCGTCGTCACCCGCGAAATTATTCAGGAGGTCGCCGACGAAGCGATCGGGACGCGCACGGTGCCATTGCCCGATGGCAGTGAGTACGACCTCGATGGCGAATGGCTGACCATTCAAATGTATCCAAGTTTGTCAGAGGTCCTCGGCGAAGAGATCACGCCGCAGACCTCCGTTGATCGGCTTTGGCAGATCGCGGACAGCCTCGGGGTCGAGATTGCGCGGGACCGCGGATACGGACACGGAAAATTGGTCGAAGAACTGTGGGAATACACGGTCGGTGACAAGTTGTGGGCGCCGACCTTCGTGCGCGACTTCCCGGTCGAGACCACGCCTCTGACCCGCCCCCATCGCAGCATCGAAGGAGTGACAGAAAAATGGGATCTGTACATTCGTAACTTCGAGCTCGCCACCGGCTACTCCGAGTTGATCGACCCGATCATTCAGCGGGAAAGATTCGAGTCCCAGGCGCGTGCCGCGGCGGCCGGAGATGACGAGGCAATGGCCCTCGACGAGGATTTTCTGTCGGCTCTCGAGTACGGGATGCCGCCCACCACGGGAACCGGAATGGGGATCGATCGGTTGCTGATGGCACTTACGGGACTGTCAATTAGAGAGACCGTATTGTTCCCGATTGTTCGTAGACACGGCAACTGAACTGCCCCGAATCCAACATTGTTGAATGGCTACGCCATTTATGGCAGATTGGTCCCAGCGATGAACGGCATTCCGCTCATCTGGCACTTGGGAAGGCAGTCGGCTAATGGCCAAAAAAGTTACCGTCACCTTGGTCGACGATTTCGACGGCGAAGGCAGCGCTGATGAGACCGTTGAATTCGGCCTCGATGGCGTGAGCTACGAGATCGACCTCTCTGCCAAGAACGCCGCAAAACTTCGCAATGATTTGAAGCAGTGGGTGGAGGCCGGCCGGCGGGTCGGCGGACGCAGGCGTGGACGCTCGGTGGGTACCGGGCGTGGCCGTGCCGCGATCGACCGTGAGCAGAGCGCCGCAATCCGGGAATGGGCCCGTCGAAACGGTCACAATGTGTCAACGCGTGGCCGAATTCCCGCCGACGTAATTGACGCTTTCCACGCGGCAACCTGAGCGGTCGTAGCCAGGCCTTTTCGGAAAGCCTATTCGTGTTCGCTAGCGGCGAACCATTTCACCCGTGGTCCGGGAAACGAATTGTGACCGCGCCTCGTTGCTCCTAGCAGCGTCGGGTGCTTGCCATCTGTAGCTCCTGTTGTCACCCCGAAAGGGGCTGCCAGGCGGGGCAGCCGATGCCGTCGCCCATTAGAGTGGACGGCGTAGGTGCGCAGCACTGGAGCTATCGGAGCGGTGCGTGCGCCTCACTATGCGATGGAGAGCAGGTAACCACGGATGTTCGAAAGATTCACCGACCGTGCACGTCGGGTTGTCGTCCTGGCTCAAGAAGAAGCCCGGATGCTCAACCACAACTACATCGGCACCGAGCACATCCTGCTGGGCCTCATTCACGAGGGCGAGGGCGTAGCCGCCAAGTCCCTGGAGTCGCTGGGCATTTCCCTGGAGGGAGTGCGCAGCCAGGTCGAGGAGATCATCGGGCAGGGTCAGCAGGCTCCGTCCGGTCACATCCCCTTCACCCCCCGCGCCAAGAAGGTACTGGAGCTGAGCCTGCGCGAGGCGCTGCAGCTCGGCCACAACTACATCGGCACCGAGCACATCCTGCTCGGCCTCATCCGCGAGGGTGAGGGCGTGGCCGCCCAGGTCCTCGTCAAGCTCGGCGCGGAACTCACCCGCGTCCGCCAGCAGGTCATCCAGCTGCTGTCGGGCTACCAGGGCAAGGAGACCGCAGAGGCGGGCACCGGGGGACGCGGCGGTGAGGCGGGCAATCCGTCCACGTCGCTCGTGCTCGACCAGTTCGGCCGCAACCTGACCGCCGCCGCGATGGAGGGCAAGCTCGACCCCGTCATCGGCCGCGAGAAGGAAATCGAGCGGGTCATGCAGGTCCTGAGCCGCCGCACCAAGAACAACCCGGTGCTGATCGGCGAGCCCGGCGTCGGCAAGACCGCCGTCGTGGAAGGTCTCGCGCAGGCGATCGTGCACGGCGACGTGCCCGAGACGCTGAAGGACAAGCAGCTCTACACCCTGGACCTCGGGTCGCTGGTCGCGGGCAGCCGCTACCGCGGCGATTTCGAGGAGCGCCTGAAGAAGGTCCTCAAGGAGATCAACACCCGCGGCGACATCATCCTGTTCATCGACGAGCTGCACACGCTCGTCGGCGCAGGTGCCGCCGAGGGCGCGATCGACGCCGCCAGCATCCTGAAGCCGAAGCTGGCCCGCGGCGAGCTGCAGACGATCGGTGCGACGACCCTCGACGAGTACCGCAAGTACATCGAGAAGGACGCCGCGCTGGAGCGCCGCTTCCAGCCGGTCCAGGTCGGAGAGCCGACGGTCGCGCACACCATCGAGATCCTCAAGGGTCTGCGGGACCGCTACGAAGCGCACCACCGTGTCTCGATCACCGACGGCGCGATCGCCGCGGCGGCGACACTGGCCGACCGCTACATCAACGACCGGTTCCTGCCGGACAAGGCGATCGACCTCATCGACGAGGCGGGCGCGCGGATGCGCATCCGCCGGATGACCGCACCGCCGGACCTTCGCGAGTTCGACGAGAAGATCGCCGACGCCCGCCGGGAGAAGGAGTCCGCGATCGACGCGCAGGACTTCGAGAAGGCGGCGAATCTGCGCGACAAGGAGAAGCAGCTGGTCGCGCAGCGTGCCGAGCGTGAGAAGCAGTGGCGCTCAGGCGATCTCGATGTCGTGGCCGAGGTCGACGACGAGCAGATCGCCGAGGTGCTGGGCAACTGGACCGGTATCCCGGTGTTCAAGCTGACCGAGGAGGAGACCACTCGTCTGCTCCGCATGGAAGACGAGCTGCACAAGCGGATCATCGGCCAGGAGGACGCCGTCAAGGCGGTCAGCAAGGCGATCCGCCGCACGCGCGCCGGTCTGAAGGACCCCAAGCGCCCGTCGGGCTCGTTCATCTTCGCCGGCCCGTCGGGTGTCGGTAAGACCGAGTTGTCCAAGGCGCTGGCGAACTTCCTGTTCGGCGACGACGACGCGCTCATCCAGATCGACATGGGCGAGTTCCATGACCGCTTCACCGCGTCGCGGCTGTTCGGTGCCCCTCCCGGGTACGTCGGCTACGAAGAGGGCGGCCAGCTCACCGAGAAGGTGCGCCGCAAGCCGTTCTCGGTCGTGCTGTTCGACGAGATCGAGAAGGCCCACCAGGAGATCTACAACAGCCTCCTGCAGGTCCTCGAGGACGGCCGTCTGACCGACGGTCAGGGTCGCACCGTCGACTTCAAGAACACGGTGCTGATCTTCACCTCGAACCTCGGTACGAGCGACATCAGCAAGGCGGTCGGGCTGGGCTTCACCCAGGGCGGCGGCGAGAACAACTACGAGCGGATGAAGCAGAAGGTTCACGACGAACTGAAGAAGCACTTCCGTCCGGAGTTCCTCAACCGCATCGACGACATCATCGTCTTCCACCAGCTGACGCAGCAGGAGATCATCGAGATGGTCGACCTGATGATCGGCCGGGTGTCCAAGCAGCTCGCTGCCAAGGACATGACGATGGAGCTGACGGACAAGGCGAAGGCGCTGCTGGCCAAGCGTGGCTTCGATCCGGTGCTGGGTGCGCGGCCGTTGCGCCGGACGATCCAGCGCGAGATCGAGGACCAGCTGTCGGAGAAGATCCTCTTCGAAGAGGTCGGACCCGGCCAGAACGTCACCGTCGACGTCGAGAACTGGGACGGCGAAGGTCAGGGCGAGGACGCGGTGTTCACGTTCGCCGGTGCCCGCAAGGCCGCCGCAGACGCCGAACCGGATCTCGCCCAGGCCGGAGCGGCGGGCGCGCCGAGCGCTGCTGAATAGTTTCACCTAGCCAATCGGGCGGTCATCTTCCCAATTCTCGATCCGGGGGAGGGTGACCGCCCTTTTGGGCTTACGATGCTCGTGTAATCGACGGTTGTCGGAATCTGGTGAAACTCCAGAACGGTCGCGCCACTGAACAGTCAGACCCGATGCCCGTCGCAACTCTGTTCGGGACGCGACATCCCGGAAAGGAATACGGAATGACTTCTCCAGAGGTGGGCAAGACCCACGCCGGCGCCATCGACTTCTCGGGCACAAAGGCCGCCCTGTGGCTTTCGCTGACCGCGTTCCTCGCGCTGTTGGTGATCTACTTCATCGGCATGGACCAGGGCGCGACGTCGGTTTTCGGTAGCAGCAGCACCGGGATCCACGAGTTCGTGCACGACGCCCGCCACCTCCTCGGCTTCCCCTGCCACTGAGCCTGAGCCGAGGACAACAGAAAATGGAGAAGCAAATCATCGGGCGCGGCCTTCTGGCCGGCGCCATCGCCGGCGTGTTGGCGTTCGTCTTCGCGCGGATCTTCGTCGAACCCCAGATCGAACTGGCCATCGGCTATGAGGACGGCATCGGCGCTGCGCACGAAGCTCTTGAGACTGCAGCGGGAACCGCGGCCCACAGTCACGGTGGCGAGGGCGGCGGATTCGACCGTGCGGTGCAGATGAACATCGGGATGGGCCTGGGCGTCCTGCTGTTCAGCCTCGCCATCGGTGCGCTGTTCGCCGTCGTCTTCGCGGTCGCGTACGGCCGCGTGGGCAACATCTCGGCGCGGCTGCTCTCGGTGTACGTCGCGGGCGGCATGCTGCTCAGCCTCTACGTCGTGCCCGCGCTGAAGTATCCGGCGAGCCCGCCTGCGCTGAGCCTGGACGAGACCATCCGCCAGCGCACATTGCTCTATCTCGCGATGGTGGTGCTGTCGGTGGTGATCCTGGTCGGTGCGGTGTGGTTGGGCCGCACATGGGCGCCGAAGCTCGGCGCCTGGAACGCGACGTTGGCTGCCGCGGGCACCTACGTCGTCGCCCTTGCCGTCGTGATGCTGATCCTGCCGACCATCGACGAGACCCCCGGTCCGTTGGTCGACGACGCGGGAGTCATCGTCTACGAGGGCTTCCCGGCCGACTTGCTCTACGAATTCCGGCTGTATTCGCTGGGCACGCAGGCCGTCATCTACGCGACCATCGGCTTGGTCTTCGCGGCGATGGTGTCCCGACTGCTGGGCGAGAAGAAGCAGTCCGTGGCTGCGTGATCCGATGACACCGCGGTGAGTGAGGTCGTCCGGCTGACCCTCGTGTCACATGCCATGACCGATGCGATGGCGGCCGGACGGTTTCCCACCGACGAAGGAGTCAACGACCTCGGCCGCAGACAGATTGCCGCCGTCAACACTGTGGATCTCGGGCCGGTCGAGCGTGCTGTGTGCGGTCCGGAGGCGCGTGCCCAGCAGACGGCGCTGCTGCTGGGTTTGGAGCCGGAGATACGGCCGGGTCTGGCGGACCTGGACTGCGGTCGGTGGCGCGGTGATTTCCTGGGCCGGGTGCCGCCCGCCGAGATGACGATCTGGCTCACCGATCCGACCCGTGCACCCCATGGCGGCGAGTCCGTCGTCGATCTCGTTGCGCGCGTAGCCGGTTGGATGGACTCGTTGACGTCAGAACACGCCCGTGTCGTTGCCGTGACACACCCCGCCGTGGTTCGGGCGGCCGTCCTGGTGGCGGTGGATGCGCCGCCGAAGTCGTTCTGGCGCATCGATATTGCCCCGGTGAGCCGGACGGTCATGCATTTCCGCGGCCACGTATGGACGCTCCGGTCTAACCCCTAGGGATCAGGTCGAACGTCTGCCGTGCGATCGACATCAGCCACGCCGCCGCCGTCTGGCTGCGGAACTCCGGCCAGTTCGACTGCAGGCTGACGACCCACGGCTGACCCGACTTGTCGACGGCGTACCAGCTGAACGTCAGATCGCCGGGCAGGTTGCCCGCCTTGGCGCCGATGTAGGGCCATTCGGTGCGGTCGAGGTCGATGCCCGGCAGGAACGACAGGATGTCCTTCACCGCCGCGGCCTCGCCGACCGCTTCCCTCTGCAGCGTCGCGTGCAGCCGGCAGATGTCGGCGGCGCTGCCGTACCACTCGGCGCCGTACTCGGATGCGGGCATGTGGGTGCGATTCGGATCCGGTTCGTAGGGACGGGAATTCGTCTGCTGAAGCAGCTGCGCCCGCACCTCGGGTGAGCCCTGCTTCCACTGCTCGCGGAGGTCGGGGGTGCCCCAGCCGACCGAGAACAGCTCGTGCATCGTCGGGAACGGCGTCATGCTCGCGGGGTCGTGGTGGCCGGCGGTGACGAGCGCGCGCTCGATGGCGCCGGGCCCGAGCCGCTCGATCAGGAGGTCGGTCGCCATGTTGTCGCTGGCCGAGATCATCTGCTGGGAGGCTTCGCGCACGGTCACGGTCGCGCCGGGTTCCAGCTCGTCGAACCCGGACGAGCCGACAGCCTTCGCCTCCTCGGTGATCGTGAGCGTGTCGGTCCAAGCGAGCGTGCCGGCCTTGACCGCCTCGGCGACGGCCAGCAGCACGTACAGCTTGAAGATCGAGGCCAGCGGCAGTGACATGTCGGTGTTGGACCCGGCCACCTTCTCGCAGCGGCCGTCGTTGACCTTCGCCACCTGATACGAGTACCTCGCCCCGGTCGCCGAGATCTGCTCGTCGATGTCGGACCATTCGTCGATCTCGGGTTTGACGAGGTCGACGGTGAACCGGTCGATCATGCCCGCATCGTCGGTGCGCAATCGGATGGTCTGCGCGACGCCGTAGGAGGTGACCACCTCCATCGTCACGTGCCCGGCACCCACCTCGACGTCGGTGACCTTGAACGGCCGGTCCCACCAGATCCGGTCGAGCGTCACACCCACGTGTTCGACGAGATCGGGGACCGCCATCGTGCGGACGTTGGCCTCACCGATCGGCCAGTCGCTGTTGAGCATGTCCATGGTCTGCTTGGCGCGCAGCCCCTGGGGGGTGTTGATCTGGATCGGCACCCCGTACGCCGCATCGGCGGGCGCCGGACGTGTAGTCGCGCATCCGCAGGCCAGGGCCGCGACGGTGACGAGCGCTATCGCACAGTTGATCGCTCGGCGCCGGGCCCGGCCCGCCTCACGCCTCGGAGTCGGTCCCTGCGACGTCAAGAACGACCTCGAACTCGAGCAGTGATGCGCCGGTGGAGACGGGGTTGGACCGCTCGCCGGCGTGCGCAGCGATGGCGGGTCCGGATGCCCACGCCTGGAATGCCTCTTCGGATTCCCACTGCGTCACGACGAAGTAGCGGGTTTCCCCCTTGATTGGACGGAGCAGCTGAAAGCCGAGGAAACCGGGCTGGTTGTCGACCGCATGGGCGCGATGCGCGAACCGCTTCTCCAGCTCCGGACCCGCGTCGGGCGGAACCTCGATGGCGTTGATCTTCACCACTGACATGGCGACAGGCTACCGTGCCCAATGGTGTCGACTGAGCTGCTGACCTGTCATGGCGGGACCGGCCGTCCACTCGTTCTGGTGCACGGCCTCATGGGGCGCGGTACCACCTGGCCGCGGCAGCTGCCCTGGCTGACGCGGTTGGGGCGGGTCTACACCTACGACGCGCCGTGGCACCGGGGGCGCGACCTCGCGGACCCTCACCCGATCTCGACGGAGCGGTTCGTCGCCGACCTCGCTGACGCGGTGGCTGCGCTCGGTGAACCTGCGGTCATGGTCGGCCATTCGATGGGTGCGCTGCACTCCTGGTGTCTGGCCGCCGAACGGCCGGAGCTGGTGGAGGCCGTGGTGGTCGAGGACATGGCGCCCGACTTCCGCGGGAGGACGACGGGACCGTGGGAACCGTGGGTGTATGCGCTGCCTGTCGACTTCGCGACGGCCCAGCAGGTGTACGACGCGTTCGGGCCGGTGGCGGGGCAGTACTTCCTGGAGGCGTTCGACCGGACGGCAACGGGGTGGCGGTTGCACGGCCATCCGGAGAAGTGGATCGAGATCGCGGCGGAGTGGGGGCGGCGGGACTACTGGGAACAGTGGCGCGCGGTGTCGGTGCCGGCGTTGTTGTTGGAAGCGGGCGCCGGCGTCACGCCAGAAGGTCAGATGGGGGCGATGGCGGAAATGGCGCGCCGGGCGACGTATGTGCACGTGCCCGGCGCGGGCCATCTCATCCACGACGACGCGCCGCGGAAATACCGGGACGCGGTCGAGGCGTTCTTAACGACGTTCGCCTGAC
Organism: Mycobacterium sp. 236(2023); assembly: GCF_029623955.1. Classification (GTDB taxonomy): domain Bacteria; phylum Actinomycetota; class Actinomycetes; order Mycobacteriales; family Mycobacteriaceae; genus Mycobacterium. Next base: position 158,984 of record NZ_JARSBP010000003.1, read on the forward strand.
GCGCTGGAGACGGGCCAGTCGGGGTGCGCCTCGAAGCGCGTGCGGATGGCATCGACGTCGTGCTGCACTCGGAACGAGTCGCGGTCCTCGAACAAGCGGCCGGTCATGGGCGCGGCCCACCGGAACTGGTCGATGTGCAGGCGCAGCGAGCCGGAGCGGTTGGCGGCCCAGGTCAGAAGCGCGGCGAGGGCGAACGGCGAGATCAGGATCAGGAAGGCCAGTGCGGTACTCATGGCAGTAATACTCCGCGTAGAAAATATCCCGCCGACAGTGGCAGAAGCGACACACGTCGATAAGATGCTGCCATGGCCTTGAAAACGGTGTCCGTGCTCGTGCTCGACGGGCTCGCGGTGTTCGAGTTCGGAGTCATCTGCGAGGTCTTCGGCATCGACCGCTCGGCCGACGGCGTCCCCAACTTCGAGTTCAAGGTGTGCGGGCCCGAACCGGGCCGGCCGCTGCGTACGTCCGTCGGCGCGACGATCGTGCCCGACCACGGGCTCGACGACCTGATCGGCGCCGACCTCGTCGCTATCCCGGCGATCGCCAGCCAGGAGGGCACCTACATGCCCCAAGCGCTCGACGCCATCCGGCGGGCCGCGGAAACCGGATCGATCATCCTGACGGTGTGCTCGGGGGCGTTCGTCGCCGGTGCCGCAGGCCTGCTCGACGGCAGACCGTGCACCACGCACTGGATGCATGCCGACGCGCTGGCCGAGATGTATCCGACGGCGCAGGTGGATCGCAACGTGCTGTTCGTCGACGACGGCAACCTGATCACCAGCGCGGGCACCGCGGCGGGTATCGACGCCTGCCTGCATCTGGTGCGCCGGGAACTCGGCAGCGAGGTCACCAACAAGATCGCCCGCCGCATGGTGGTGCCCCCGCAACGCGACGGAGGACAGCGGCAGTACATCGACCAGCCGATTCCGGTGAAGTGTTCGGAGCGGTTCGCGCCGCACCTGGACTGGATCCTGGCGAACCTGGACAAGCCCCACACCGTCACGACGCTGGCACGCCGCGCACACATGTCCGGCCGCACCTTTGCGCGGCGTTTCGTCGAGGAGACTGGCCGCACCCCGATGCAGTGGGTGACGGATCAGCGGGTGCTCTACGCGCGCCGCATGCTCGAGGAGTCGACGATGGACATCGACCGGATCGCCGAGCAGTCCGGGTTCGGAACGGCGACCCTGCTGCGCCATCACTTCCGCCGCATCATCGGCGTGACGCCATCGGACTACCGCAGGCGCTTCAACTCCGCCGATCCGGAGGTCTCGGTCATCGCCTGATCGAACTACCCGAGATTGGAGTCTCCGCGCAGTAGCCGGCTCAGTTGGCTACGGTCCTCCAGCCCCAATTTGGTGAAGATCCGGTACAGATGGCCGTCGATCGTGCGAACCGATACGCCGAGGCGTTCGGCCACCTGACGATTCGTCAGCCCTCCGCCGACGAGCGTGGCGATCTCACGCTCACGGTCGGTGATCGGCAACGCGCTTCCGACAGCATCGGTGGCGGGCGTGCGGATGCCGCCCTGGCTGGCCAGCCAGTGCGCGCGGAGGGAAGATTCGAGCTCCTTGACGCGCGCGCCCCGGCGCGCATGTTCCCGCGCGGCGTGCGCCGCGGCGTCGACAGCCATCGCCAGCGTGCCGAGCGCCTGGAACCTCTCGGCGACGTCATCGAGTGCGTCGCCGTTGCGGTCGGCGAGTGCACGCGCATGTAGTGACATGGCTTCCGGCAGTGGATAGTTCACAGTCCGTGCCAGCTGGCTCAACCGGGGTGCCTGGCTGCGGTCACCAAGCCGGACGGCGGTGTGGAGGGCGCCCATCTCCACTGCGGACATGCCGTGCATGCGGGCGATCCTGGCCGCCCGCGACGCGTGCTCGCGCGCAGTGGTCGTCTCACCGTTGGCCGCATCGACCCAGCAGCGCGCGAGCACGAGCTCTGGTTCGAAAACCGCCACCTGCGGCCCGTGCATCTGCTCGGCTTTGCGTAGGGCGCGGTCCGCAGCTGTCGCGTCGCCGCGGCCGCCTTCGGCCTGCGCCAGCCACGCGGCGGCGAGCATGACCCAGCCTGCGGGAAGGGATCCCGACATCGTCCACAGTGCCTTTTCCAGGTGTCTGCACGCGGCGTTGAGGCTGCCGCGGGTGAGCTCGACGCGTCCGAGCAGAGCGCTGACGATCGCCTCGGCCTGGGGGACGCCCGAGGTCGTAGCCGCATATCGCCGGCACACCTGATCTGCCGCGGCGAGGTCTGCGCTGGCGGTGTGTGCGAGCACCTCGGCCAGCCCGAGTGCGTAGCGTTGCGGCCCGGATTCGGAGAGTTGCGCTGCCCGGGAACCGATGTCGACGATCTCGGCGATGCCGTCGAAATGCCCGGACAGCGCGAGCGAGCCCGCAGTGGCCATCGCCGCCCATGCCGCGGCCGACGGCGAGGGGCTGTCTTTCAGCGCCGCGAGGCCGACCGCGGTGGCGGTGGCGACCTCGCCGTCGAAATAGGCGAACGACGCCTGCATTGCGGCAACCGTGGTCAGATTCGTCCCGCGCGCGACACGTTTCGAGATCAGCGCCAGCACTTCACGTGCCGCCTCACCGTGCCCGCAGCCGAAGTAGAGGTTCGCCGCCCGCAGGCACCCCCACATCAAGGTTTCTTCGGCGTCGGTGCCGTCGGGGTCGAAACCTGCCAGGAGCGCTTCGGCTTCGGCCCCGCGGCCCTGCCAGCTGAGTGCATCCGCGAGGGCGATTGCCGCGCGCAGTTCCCCGCCGTGGTCGAGGGCAAAGCGCGCGAGTTCCTCGCCGAGTACCAGGTCGGCCATTTTCACCGCGTTCTGGGCTGCATCGAGTACGAGTGCGACGTCGGGAGGCGCATCGCTGCGGACGATGAACTGTGCCAGCGCGATCGTGGTCCGGACATCCTCTCGTGGTCTGTGCGAGAAGCTTTGTGCCAGTCGGGTATTGATTTCGCGGATGCGTGCGGAACCGCAGTTCTTCCTGACCACCTCACCGATGATCGGGTGTCCGACCTGCACCAGCGTCTTGGCGCCCTCCCTGACCAGTTGTAGCCCGCCGCTGCGCTCGGCCGCGCTGATGTCGGTCTCGCTGCACAGCTCGTGCAGGACAGTCCAGTCCAAAACCTCTGCTGTCGAGACGATTTCGATGACATCGCGCACCGGTGGTGCCAGCGATGCCAGGCGCGCCTCGACGATCTCGCTGACGTCGTTGCCGATGGGCAGCTGCGCTCCGAGGCGCCACCGTCCGTCGCGTGCGGCCAGGGTGCCGTCGGCGAGAGCGTCGGTGACCAGTCCCCGCAACAGAAGTGGGCTGCCCGCTGACAGCCGGTAGAACTCGTCCACCGCGGATTCATCGACGTTGTCACCGGTGACGTGGCTCAACACCTCGCCTGTCTGAATTTTCGTGAACGCGCCGATGTCGAGGCGCTGCAACAGGTTTTCCTTCCACAGCGCGCTCACAGCATCGGATACTGGCACGTCCGACCGTGCGGTGACGATCAACCGCTGCGGACCGTCCATGGCGAGCTGCTGAATTAGCAGCGCCGACAACGAATCCAGGTATTGCGCGTCGTCGACGACGAGGACCGTGTGTTGCGCCGCAATCAGTTCCCGATACGCGACGGCGAGCATCACCGCGGGTTCGTGGGCTGTGTCGAGCCGAACCACATTGTTGAACGCTGCCAGCGGAACCGAACGTCCGGTCTGGGTGCCGAGGACGGAGCGCTTTGTCCAGCCTTCGGATTCGAGCGCGTCGGCCAGGAACCGGGCCAGCGTGGTCTTTCCCACGCCCGCTTCACCGCGCAGCACGACGCCCTTGCCTGCGTGCAGTGCCGTCAGCGCTGCCGACACTTCATCGGACCGCGCGACGAACGGCCAATGTGGCATGACCGACCCCCGGGTGTGCCATTGATCAATGGCTGTTCCAGATGGTACGCCCGCGTCAATTTATTGGCGCATGGTTTTCGCGCTCACTCGCCCTCGCCGCACAGTGCGAAGCGGCCGTCGGCGGTCTGTTCCACGAGTCCGTCCACAAGCAGCGAACCCAGGGCACGGTCGCGCTGCGCGGTGTCGGTCGTCCAGGCCAGGTCCAGTTCGGCCCGCGTGACAGGGGCATCGTTGCCGCGCAGCACGTCGAGCAGTCGCCCGCGAACCTGGCGGTCGGTGCCCGCGTACCGTTGCGCCTTCTTGGCGGGCCCGGGACCCGCCGGGAATCCCAGTGCGCGCCATTGGCAATGCCTCAGCGGGCACAGACCGCACCGAGGGGCTCGTGCTGTGCACACCGTCGCACCGAGCTCCATCAGCGCCACCGAGAACTGCGGCGCCGTCTCGTCGTGCGGGAGCAGCGCCTCGACGTCGCCGAGGTCTCGTGACGACGGGGAGCCGGCGTCGTGGCGGCCGTGCACGACGCGAGCGACCACCCGGCGCACGTTGGTGTCGACCACCGGAACCCGCTGCCGGTAGGCGAAGCACGCGACGGCCCGCGCCGTGTAGGTGCCGATGCCCGGCAGCGTCAACAGTGTCTCGACGTCATCGGGCACGACGTCGCCGTACCGGGTGGCGATCGTCACCGCGCATTCGTGCAAACGCTTCGCCCGGCGCGGGTAGCCGAGTTTGCCCCAGGCCCGCAGAACGTCGGCGGCGCTTGCGGCCGCCGTCTCCGACGGGGTGGGCCAGCGCGCGATCCAATCCAGCCAGATCGGCTCGACCCGGGCGACAGGTGTCTGCTGCAACATGAATTCGCTGACCAGAATCTGCCAGGCTGAGACGCCCGGCCGCCGCCACGGCAGATCGCGTTGCTCGCGGTCGTACCAACCGATCAACTCGTTCGGATCGATCAACGAGACCGGCTCGGGCACAATGACGGCCATGCCTAACACGAACCCGTTGACCGCTTGGAAAGCACTCAAGGAGGGTAACGACCGCTTCGTCTCGGGGAAGGTCGAGCACCCCGATCAAAGTGCCGAGCACCGCGCCAGCCTCGCGGCGGCGCAGAAGCCGACCGCGATCGTGTTCGGTTGCTCCGACAGCCGCGTCGCCGCCGAGATCATCTTCGATCAGGGTCTCGGTGACATGTTCGTCATCCGCACAGCGGGCCATGTGATCGACGGCGCCGTCCTCGGCTCCATCGAGTACGCCGTCACCGTCCTCAACGTGCCTCTGATCGTCGTGCTGGGCCACGACAGCTGTGGTGCCGTCGGCGCGACGCTGGCGGCGATCGACACCGGTGACGTGCCCGGCGGATACGTCCGCGACGTGGTCGAGCGGGTGACGCCGTCGATCCTCGTCGGCCGCCGCGACGGCCTTGCGCGTGTCGACGAATTCGAGGCCAGGCACGTCATCGAGACCGGCAAACAGCTGCTGGAGCGTTCGACCGCCGTCGCCAACGCGGTCGAGTCGGGCAGGGTGGCGATCGTCGGCCTGACCTACCACCTGGCGGACGGCCAGGTGGTGTTGCGCGACCATATCGGTGACATCGGCGAAAGCTAGGCGACACGCCGAGCAACCTCGGACAGGGCGGGATGACGTGCCCTTACCGTGATGTTGTGCTGGATCTGGAACCGCATGGGCCTCTGCCCAGGCAAATTTATTGGCGACGCAGGGCGCTGGCGATCGGTCTTGCCGCGTTGGTCATCGGCATTGTGGTCGCCGTGATCACGGTGGTCGTGCTGAACACCAGCAGCACCGAGCAGCCGACCGCGAACGAGTCGACGGCTGCGACGGGAGAAGCCGCCCCGCCGACGCCGCTGCCAGGGGAGAACCCCGAGGTCAAGTCCCCGATCCAGCCCCCGGCCCAGCAGGCGCCACCGCCAACGCCGACCCCGACGGCTGCGGTGGCGCCGCCGCCGATCCTCAAAGAGGGCGACGACTGCCCCGACTCGACGCTGGCGGTCAAGGGCATCACGAACCAGCCGCAGTTCATCGTCGGTGACCAGCCGAAGTTCACGATGGTCGTCACCAACATCGGTCTCGTCGCCTGCCAGCGCGACGTCGGTGCTGCGGTGCTGGCCGCCTACGTGTACACGCTGGAGAACAATCGCCTGTGGTCGAACCTCGATTGCGCGCCGTCCAACGAGACGCTGATCAAGACGTTCCAGCCCGGCGAGCAGGTCACCACCGAGGTGACGTGGACCGGGATGGGTTCTGCGCCGAACTGCCCGCTGCCGCGGCAGCCGATCGGGCCCGGCATGTACAACCTGGTCGTCCAGCTCGGAAACCTCAGGTCTGCCCCGGTGCCATTCATCCTGGCCGAGGCGGCGCCGCCGCCGAACCCGCAGCCAGGGCCGGCACCAGCTCCCGTCGGTTAAGCCAGCCGGTCGGCGATGGTCGACTCGGCCAGCTGGGAGAGCCCTTCCCTGATGTGGCGCGCCCACATGGAGCCGATGCCCTCGACGGACTGAAGGTCGCTGGCGCTCGCGGCGAGCAGCCCCTGCAGTGAGCCGAAGTTCCGCACCAGCAGGTCGACGTGGGCGAATTGCAGCCGCGGAATGCCCGACATCGCTCGGTAGCCGCGTGAGCTCATTGCGGAGTCCTGCGCTTCTGCCGTCGACGGGTATCCGAAAACCCTTGCCAGCGTGGTGAAGTCGAGCAGCTCATTGTCGGAGAGCCCGTCGAGTTCTTCGAGTGTCGCCGTCACCTGCGCCGACAGCGGAGGGTCGGGGTTTGCGTGATAGTCGCGCACGATCAGCTCGCGGTCGGTCTCGTTGTCGCCGACGAGCTCGTCGAGCTGGAGCTTGAGCTGGCGCCCGTCGGTGCCGAGTTCGACGACGTCCGAGTCGATCTCCAGGCTGATGCGTCGCACCATCTCCAACCGCTGGACAACCGTCATGACGTCGCGCAGCGTCACGAAGTCCTCGATCTCGGCGGCCGACAGCTGTCTGCTGACCTCGTCGAGACGCGTCTTGTAGCGCTCCAGGGTGTCGATGGTCTGGTTGGCGCGCGACAGGATCGTCGCCGAGTCGGGAATGACGTGGCGCTCTCCGGCCACGTAGACAGTCACGATGCTCATCGAGTGGCTGACGGAGATCACCGGGTAGCCGGTCTGGATCGCCGTGCGCTCGGCGGAGCGGTGCCTGGTGCCGGATTCTTCGGTCGGTATGGACGGGTCGGGGACGAGCTGGACGTTGGCGCGCAGGATTCGGCTGCCGTCGCTGGAGAGCACGACCGCGCCGTCCATCTTGGACAGTTCGCGCAGCCGGGTCGGCGCGTAGCGGACGTCCAGCGAGAAGCCGCCGTCGCAGATCGTTTCGACGCTGTCGTCGTAGCCGATGAGGATCAACGCCCCGGTGCGGCCGCGCAGGATGCGTTCGAGTCCGTCGCGCAGCGGCGTCCCGGGTGCGAGCCGCGAGATGGTCTCCCTCAGGGTCGGCCGCGTCATCGGCACGACGGTGCGCGAGGTTCTGCCCGTCGACGATTTCACGGCCACCCCTCATCCCTCAATGTCGCTGGCTCGCGCCATTCTGGCTGATCTGCCTCAGTACCTGCAATGCCGAGCCGATGTTGTCGGCGGGCAGGACCCTCAGCCCGCGCGGCGGGGACGACACGCCGGCGGGCACCACGGCATGGGTGAATCCCAACCGAGCGGCCTCGGAGAGCCGCTTGTCCATGCCGGTGACGCGTCGCAGGTCGCCGGCCAGGCCGACTTCACCGATGGCGATCGCGGTCGTGGGCAGTGCCAGATCGGTGAACGCGGAGGCGATCGCGAGCGCGACGGCGAGGTCCGACGACGAGTCCGTCAGCCGCATGCCGCCGACCGTGGATAGATAGATGTCGTTCGAGCCGACCGGCAGCCTGGCCCGCTTCTCCAGCACCGCGGTGATCATCGCAGCGCGGGAGGAGTCGATGCCGCTGACGGCGCGGCGTGGGCTTCCGTTCGCGGGTGAACCGATCAGCGCCTGCACCTCGCCGATCATCGGGCGCTTACCGTCGAGCGTGACGGTCACCGCGGTCCCCGACACGGCCTTAGGGCGCTGGTCGAGAAAGAGTCCCGACGGGTCGGAAACGCACTCGATTCCGTTGTCGTGCAACAGGAAACAACCAACCTCGTCGGCGGCGCCGAAGCGGTTCTTGATGCCACGCACCATGCGAAGCGAGGACGCGCGATCGCCTTCGAAGTGCAGCACGACGTCGACGAGATGCTCCAGCGACCGCGGGCCCGCGATCGCGCCGTCCTTGGTGACGTGCCCGACGAGCAGCATCGCGACGCCGGTCGTCTTGGCCGTCATCGTCAACGCGGTGGTCACCGCGCGGACCTGGGTGACCCCACCGGTGACGCCGTCGGCCTCGGTCGTCGACATCGTCTGCACCGAATCGACGACCACGAGGCTGGGCCGTACCGCGTCGATGTGGCCCAAAGCGGTCTGCAGATCGGATTCGGCGGCCAGGTACACCTCGTCGTGGGTGCACCCGGTGCGCTCGGCGCGCAGCCGGATCTGGCCCGCGGACTCCTCACCGGACAGGTACAGCGCCCGCCGCCCGGTCGACGCCCAGCGGTGGGCGACCTCGAGCAGCAGCGTGGATTTCCCGACACCTGGATCGCCGGCCAGCAGCGTCACCGATCCCGGGACCACCCCGCCGCCGAGCACGCGATCCAACTCGCTGATCCCGGTGTGGAAGTGGCGCGTGGTGCCCGGGTCGATCGAACTGATCGGCACGGCAGGCGAGGCAGGCGCGACGGGGCGGCGCGTCGCCGACCCGCCTACCGCGGCGAGTGCGACTTCATTGACCGTTCCCCAGGTGCCGCATTCCGGACATCGGCCGACCCATTTGGGCGTGACGTGATGGCACTCGGAGCAACGATATTGCGAACGTACTTTCGAATTTGTCCGGGCCACGCGCTGACGGTAACCGGGAGCACCGACAGAACCGCGGTGCTCAGCGACCGTGTCGCCTAGTGACCGCCGGAGTGCCCGCCCGAGGACTCCGAGCCTGCCTCGACGGCCTCCTCGCGGCGCGGTGTCTCACCGGCCGAGATCGGCACCGCCACGGTGGTCTCACCGGCCTTCTCGAAGGTGAAGGTGAAGTCGTAGGTGAGACCGTTGGAGATCGGCTTGGTCAGCGCGATCGTCGCGTCGACAGCGTCGGCAGCCTCCACGGCCTCCAGCGCGGTCACCTGTCCGTCGGGAGAGCCGACGACGAGCGAGCCGTTGACGGGAACCTCGGCGTCGCCGCTGAGGGTGACCGTGCCCACGTCGGACGTGATCGAGACGAGCTTGTCGGGGACGTCGGCGGAATTGTTCGCCGCGACGAAGATCAGCTCGGCTTCGGATCCCGGTTCGACGTAGTCGGTGGTCTGCGACGCGCGGATGTGGACGTTGCGCAGCGCGATGTTGCCGGCTTTGCCGCTGGTGCCGTTGACGGCGGGCTCCTGGGTCGCCGACTGCGAGACCTGCCCTGCGCTACAGCCGCTCAGCACGAGAGACACGGCCAGTCCGCAAGTCGCCATGGCCGCGACGGCCCAACGGCGCGGTTTGTTGGGGTTCACTGGGGCCTCCTGCTCGGCCGACGGGGCGACGTGGCACGCCGGGTCCAGGTGGTCCCGGCGGTTCGACTATGCAGAGTAGTAGGTCATGAAAGCGCGCGGTAGCGGAGGGCGCGAGCGGCCCAGAAACGCTCACGAAACGCTCCGAGAACGCCCCGAAAAAGCCGCCCGCGATGCACGGATTGGCTGGCGTGTCAACCCCTAGTGTTCACTGACTGTGCCCCTGACCTGCACCGTTGACCCGCCCCCCGTAGCGGCCCGTGTTAACATTGAGGTGTGAAAGGGGCTCGAAACTGATGATTTTTAAGGTCGGAGACACCGTCGTATATCCACACCACGGCGCTGCGTTGATCGAGGCGATCGAAACCCGGACCATCAAGGGCGAGCAGAAGGAGTACCTCGTCCTCAAAGTCTCGCAGGGCGATCTCACCGTTCGTGTTCCCGCAGACAACGCCGAGTACGTGGGTGTGCGAGATGTCGTCGGACAAGAGGGCCTGGACAAGGTCTTCCAGGTGCTGCGCGCCCCCCATACCGAGGAGCCGACCAACTGGTCGCGTCGGTACAAGGCCAATCTGGAGAAGCTGGCCTCCGGTGACGTGAACAAGGTCGCCGAGGTCGTTCGCGACCTGTGGCGTCGTGATCAGGAACGCGGCCTGTCCGCGGGCGAGAAGCGGATGCTGGCCAAGGCGCGCCAGATTCTGGTGGGCGAGCTCGCGCTTGCCGAGAACACCGATGACGAGAAGGCGTCGACCATTCTCGACGAGGTTCTGGCCGCCGCCTCCTGAGGGCGGACATGACCTTCCGCGTCGGTCTCGGGACCGACGTTCATCCCATCGAAGCCGGTCGTCCGTGCTGGTTGTTGTGCCTGTTGTTCGACGACGGGGACGGCTGTGCCGGCCATTCGGACGGAGACGTTGCCGCCCACGCCCTCTGCGATGCGTTGCTGTCAGCAGCGGGCATGGGTGACATCGGCGAGGTCTTCGGAACCGGTCTGCCGCAATGGCGAGGCGTCAGTGGTGCGGACATGCTCCGCCACGTTCACTCCATGCTGAAGGCGCAGGGTCTGCACGTCGGCAACGCCGTCGTCCAGGTCATCGGGAATCGCCCGAAGATCGGTCCGCGACGCGCCGAGGCCCAGAAGCTGCTGTCGGAGCTTCTCGACGCCCCGGTGTCGGTGTCGGCGACGACGACGGACGGCCTCGGCCTGACCGGGCGGGGAGAGGGGCTGGCGGCTATCGCGACGGCCCTCGTCGTTGGCGATGACGGTAAAGCTCTAAACGGCCGGTAAGCTGGCCCGTCGTGACCGAACGCCCCGCAGCTGTCATGCGGCTCTATGACACTTTGTCTGGCGGTGTGCGCGATTTCGCGCCACTGCGGCCCGGTCACGTCTCCATCTACCTGTGCGGTGCGACGGTGCAAGGGCTGCCCCACATCGGGCATGTCCGCAGCGGGGTCGCGTTCGATGTGCTGCGCCGGTGGCTGACCGCCAAAGGATTCGACGTCGCGTTCATCCGCAACGTCACCGACATCGACGACAAGATCCTCAACAAGGCTGCGGACGCGGGCAGGCCGTGGTGGGAGTGGGCCGCCACCTACGAGCGCGCCTTCACATCCGCCTATGACGCCCTGGGCGTGCTGCCGCCGTCGGCGGAGCCACGGGCGACCGGGCACATTACCCAGATGGTCGAGTTGATCGACCGGCTGATCGAGCGCGGTCACGCCTACGAGGGTGACGGCGACGTCTACTTCAACGTGTCGACGCTGCCGGACTACGGGAAACTGTCTGGCCACCGGGTCGACGACGTCCATCAGGGCGAGGGCGTGGCCACAGGTAAGCGCGACCAGCGCGACTTCACGCTGTGGAAGGGCGCCAAGCCCGGTGAGCCGTCGTGGCCGACGCCGTGGGGGCGTGGCCGTCCGGGTTGGCACACCGAGTGCGTCGCGATGTGCGAGGAGTACCTCGGTCCCGAGTTCGACATCCACGCGGGCGGGATGGATTTGGTGTTCCCGCATCACGAGAACGAGATCGCCCAGGCCGAAGCCGCGGGCGACGGTTTCGCCAAGTTCTGGTTGCACAACGGCTGGGTCACCATGGGTGGCGAGAAGATGAGCAAGTCGCTGGGCAATGTTCTGTCGATTCCTGCTGTGCTGCAGCGAGTTCGGGCTGCCGAGCTGCGCTATTACCTGGGCAGCGCGCACTATCGGTCCATGCTCGAGTTCTCCGAGAACGCGCTGCAGGACGCGGCGAAGGCGTACAGCGGGATCGAGGACTTCCTGCATCGGGTGCGCAACCGGGTCGGAGCAGTGGTCCCGGGTGAGTGGACGCCGAAGTTCGGTGCGGCCCTCGACGACGATCTCGCGGTTCCGATCGCGCTGGCCGAGGTGCATGCCGCCCGCGCGGAGGGGAACCGGGCGCTCGACGCCGGCGATCACGACGCCGCTCTGACGCATGCGATGTCGATCCGGGCGATGATGGGCATTCTCGGCGCCGATCCGCTCGATGAGCGGTGGGAGTCGCGCGATGAGACCTCGGCGGCGTTGAACGCCGTCGATGTGCTGGTGCGTGCCGAGGTGCAACGCCGCGGGGAGGCCAGGGCGCAACGTGATTGGGCCGAAGCCGACGCGATTCGCGACCGCCTGAAAGAGGCGGGTATCGAGGTGACCGACACCGCCGACGGTCCCCAATGGTCACTGTTGGACGGGACGGACAAGTAATGGCGGGCAATTCACAGCGCCGCGGCGCGATTCGCAAAGCGGGGACGAAGAAGGGTCCGACGGTCGGTTCCGGCGGGCAGCGGCGCCGCGGCCTTGAGGGCAAGGGTGCGACGCCTGCCGCGAAGGACCGGCCCCATCATCCGGCGGGCAAGCGGGCCGCCAAAGCGGCGAGGTCTGCCCAGGGCAGGCACAAGAAGACCGACGACACCGAAATCGTGCTGGGGCGTAATCCGGTCGTCGAATGCCTGCGCGCCGGTGTGCCCGCGACGGCTCTGTACGTCGCACTCGGCGCCGACAACGACGAGCGCCTCACCGAGTCCGTGCAGATGGCGGCTGACCGGGGGATCTCGATCCTCGAGGTGCAGCGTCACGACCTGGACCGGATCGCCGCCAACGGCATGCATCAGGGCGTCGCGCTGCAGGTGCCGCCGTACGAGTACGCGCATCCCGACGATCTGCTGCGCGAGGCGAAATCCGATGCGGCGCCGGCACTTCTGGTCGCGCTGGACAATATTTCCGACCCCCGCAACCTCGGTGCGATCGTCCGGTCGGTGTCCGCGTTCGGTGGGCACGGGGTCGTGCTTCCGCAGCGCAGGTCGGCGTCCGTGACGGCGGTCGCGTGGCGCACGAGTGCAGGCGCGGCTGCGCGCACACCGGTGGCACGTGCGACGAACCTGACGCGCACACTGAAGCAGTTCGCCGATGCCGGCCTGCTGGTGGTCGGTCTGGATGCCGGTGGTGACACGACGATCGACGAACTGCCGGCCGACGGCCCGATCGTGGTGGTGGTCGGGTCCGAGGGCAAGGGCCTGTCGCGGCTGGTCCGGGAGACCTGTGACCACATCGTCTCGATCCCGATGGCTGGGCCGACCGAGTCGTTGAACGCGTCTGTCGCCGCGGGCGTGGTGCTGGCCGAGATCGCCCGGCAGCGACGCGCGAGCTAGTCGGGGCTAGAGCCCGAACAGCTGGATCCAGGCCCACAGGCCGAGTACTGCCGCGACCAGAACCGCCGGTGCCGTCAACAGCCCGACGCGACTGAACTCGGCGAATCCGGCTTTGAGATCGCGGCGGACCACGCTGCGCCACAACAGATTCGCCAGGGATCCGGTGTAGGTCAGGTTGGGCCCGACGTTGACACCGATCAGCACCGCGAGTACCGCGGCCGGGCCGGCGGGCGCCACGATCGGCAACAGAACGAGCACCGCGGGCAGGTTGTTGACGACGTTGCACAGGACCGCCGCCACCGCTGCGATACCGAGCAGCGCGAGCAGGCCCTGGCCGTCGGGGATGACACGGTGCATCAGGGTTTCGAGGCCGTTGTTCATCACGGCGACGACCACGACACCCAGGCACAGCACGAAGGCGAGGAACGGAACATCCAGTGCGGTCACGATCTTCGTGACCGTGGTCTGGCGCCTCGCGAGCGCGCGGATCCCCAGGGCGAGCGCACCGGCGAGCGCGGCCCAGGCGGGGGAGAAGCCGAGCAGCGACGTGACGGCGAATCCCGCCAGGGTCAGGGCGACGACAACCAGCGCGAACACCGGCACCTCGAGCGGTCCGGTCGGTGCCGTGTGGGGAGCGACGCTCAGGTCTTTGGCGAAAATCCAACGCAGCAGCAGGAATTCGACGAGGATCGCGGCCACCCAGGGCAGTGACATCGCTGCGGTGAAATGGAGGAACGTCAGGCCCGCCGCGCCGAAGGCGAGCAGGTTGGTCAGGTTGGACACCGGCAGCAGCAGTGAGGCGCTGTTGGCCAGATGCGCTGTCGCATAGGCGTGTGGAGGGGCGGGAACGGCCAGTGCGCGTGCGGTCGCGAGGACGACGGGTGTCAGCAGGACGACGGTGGCGTCCAGGCTCAGGATCGCGGTGACAGCCGCCGATATCGCGAATACCGAAGTGAGAAGGCGATTCTGGCTGCCCGAGGTGGCTCTGGCCATCAGTGTGCCCGCAGCGTGGAAGAGTCCGAGGTCGTCACACAGGCGGGCGAGGACCAGTATTGCGGCCAGGAACCCGACTACCGGGGCCAGTCGTCCGACTTCGGTCACGGCGTCGTCCCAGGAGACGGCGCCGGCCCCGATCAGTAGGCCTGCCGCAGGGACGGCGACGACGGCCTCGGGCCAGCGGTGTGGGCGGAACAGGGCGAAACCGAGGACCGCGACGAGCGCGACGATCGAGAGCGTCAGTTCCATGGGTCCGCCGGCTGCCACAGCGTGGGCAGATGCAATGCGACACCGTCCTCGGCGGCGAGGCGGGTCAGCGCACGCATCGACACGTCGAGATCGTCACCGGCAAACGGCAACGCGCGCAACGGTTTGTCGAGCGGGCGGAAGAAGTCGTCCCAGTGGATGAGTACGACCCGGCGGGCCCCGACGGTGTGGACCGTCTCTACCCAGTACTCGACCAGGTAGTCCTCCGGCTGCAGGCCCAGCTGTCCGACACCGAGGTAGACGACGTCGGCGCCGTGATCGGCCAGCGCGCCGGGAACGAAGCCCGCGCTGCCGACGATCAGCAGCCGCCGCCCGGTGGGACGGTGGTGCACGAGTGTCGACCAGGCCTCGCCGCACCGGTACGCCGACGCCCGCGCGCGTGGCCCGACGGGCGCGGTGATCGCGCCAGGGAAGCGGTCCGGAGGGCAGTGATCGCCTTCGACGAGGGTGATGTCGAAATTGCCGGCGGTGACGGCCTCACCCGGGGTAGCGACGTGGATCCGGTCGAGTCCGCGGCCGCGGCCGATGTTGGCCGCCGAGGTGCCTCCGATCAGCGTGGCGCCCGTGATGTTGGCTACTTCGGCGGAATCCATGGCGTGGTCGAAATGTGTGTGCACCGGGGTGACGGCGTCCAGGCGTCGGACGGCAAGCCGGGTCAGCGCCGCGTCGATGCGGGGACGCGAGGGTGTGAGAGGGCGAGCGGCGACGGTGAGAAGGCTCGGTCGGGAGAAGAACCCGTCGGTCATCACCGCCGACGTGCCGTCGTCGACGAGCAGTGTCGTGACGCCGGCCCAGGACACGGTCAGGGGCGCCCGCGACTCGGCCCGCGGCAGGTCGAAGTAGGCCGTGTAGGCGCCGAGATCGGGCCGGCCGGGCTTGAGTCGCATGACGCCACCCTAAGGCTCGGCGGGTCGGTCCCTACCCGTGTATCTTGATAATGAAAATCATTGCCAAGTAGGTGCGTGCAAAGGATTCGAATGAAGCCAGGGATTCACCCCGACTACCATCCGGTGGTCTTCCAGGACGCCAACACCGGGAAACAGTTCCTCACCCGGTCCACGATGACGAGCACGCGGACCATCGCCTGGGAAACCCCGGACGGCGTCTGCGAATACCCGCTCGTCGTCGTCGAGGTCACGTCCGATTCGCACCCGTTCTGGACCGGCAGTCGTCGCATCGTCGACGCGGCCGGGCAGGTCGAGAAGTTCCGGCGCCGCTACGGAGGGCGTAACGGTCAGTAGCTGTAGGTGTTCTCGGGTTGCTCGATCTGCTGGACGAGGGACACGTCGATGCGCGGAATCGTGTTTCGGGATGAATCACTCTGCCCTGCAGGTACTTTGCCTTCGACTCGCACCCACGACCCGTCGGGAAGAGTCGACGCCTGCTCAGCGGCGGGTCCGCTGAGGGCGATTCGGGCCAACTGCGCATCGGCCGCACAACACAGGATGACGATTCTGCCGAGATCCGTGCGGTCCCCGTCTTTCATGGTGAACCCGGTCAGAGAGACGAGCCGGTTGTCGAGCGTGCCCGCCGAATCCTGGGCGTTGCGGATCAGAAGATCCGGCAGCGCCAGTTCGGGTGCGTACTCGTCGGGCAGCGGCGGAAAGGGGCGGCGCAACGTGTCGGTCGAGACGTCGGCGACGGACGGGCGCGCGGTCTGCGGCCCGATAGCGGGCGGCACCACGAAGGCGAGCAGAGCGACCGGGATGATCAACAACCAGATGACCCCGGTGCGGTGTCCGTGGTCGTCGTGAGTGTCGGTGCCGGGCCCGCGCCGGACGTCGCGGATGATCGAGGTCACCGCCAGGATGACCAGCAGCGCGGCGGATGCCAGCAGCCACGGTTCCAGCGACGGTTTGACGTAGCGGGTGTAGGCGCCGCTGACCGTGATGATGCCGGCGCTCACACCGACGAGCAGCAGCAGCGCGTTCTCCGTCTCGCGGCTCATCGGTTCCCCAGTACGAGAAGACCGACGCATGTCGCGGTGACGACAGCGACGACGAATGTCACCGGGGCGAAGCGGATTGCGAAGGCGCGCCCGAACATTCCGGCCTGCATCGCGAACAACTTGATGTCGATCGCCGGGCCCACGACGAGGAACACCAGCCGGGGAAGCAGAGGCAGCATCGACAGGCTGGCCGCGACGAACGCGTCGGCCTCCGAACACAGGGCCAGGATGACTGCCAGCAATGCCATCACGACGATGCCGAGCAGGATCTGGCTGGCGAGGTGCTCGAACACCCAGTCCGGGACGAGGACGTGCAGGGCCGCCGCAGCCGCGGCACCGATGACCAGATACGACGAGGCCTGCAGGAAGTCGTGGCGGGCAGCCTCAGAGAAGACGGCCCAGCGCGTGTCACCCTCGGCGTGGGCGTGCGGCATCTGGCGGGTGATCCACTTCGGTTGCCCGAACCGTGCCCACAGCGCACCCATGATCAGTGCCGTAAGCAGAGAGGCGGCGCACCTGGCAGCCACCATGCCCGGTTCGCCGGGAAACGCCACCGCGGTGGCGACCAGCACCACCGGGTTGATGGCGGGAGCGGCGAGCATGAACGTCAGCGCCGCGGCGCCCACGGTGCCTTCGCCGAACAGTCGGCGCGCGATGGGTACGGAGCCGCATTCGCATCCCGGCAGTGCGGCGCCGCCCACGCCGGCGGCCAGGATCGCCGCCGCCGGACGGCGGGGGAGCCAGCGGGCCAACCGGTCCGGCGTCACGAAGGTGGCAACAGCGCCGCTGATGATCACGCCGAGTGCGAGAAAAGGCAAGGCCTGCACGAAGATTCCGCAGAACACCGTCGCGGCGGTCGCGATGTCCGGAGTATCTGCGACGAAGGAGCGCAGCGACGTTCCGGCGACGGCAAGCGCGAGCACCGCGATGACGAGCACGGGCATCGACCCGATGCGCCGATTCATCGACTGGGTCTGCGCGGCCACGGCGGTCATTGTGCCATCTGGATTTATCGAGTTACCGGATACGTGAGAGCAGAGAGCTAAGGTGAAGTGATGGTTCTGGGAGCATTTCTGGCGAAAGCGGCCTCGACGGTCGTTACCGGCGCGGTGGGTGTGGCCGCCTACCAAGGTGTCAAGAAAGCCTACGAGAAAGCCCCGATCCGTGAGGCGTCGGTGACCGCGACGGCGTGGGCGCTGCGCGGTGTGCGCAAGGCAGAAGAGGGCGCCGAGTCGGCACGCCTGCAGGTGGCCGACGTGGTCGCCGAGGCAAGGGAGCGTATCGGCGAGGAAAGCCCGCCGCCCGCGGTGGCCGACGGTACGCACGACCACGATCACTGACTGTGGTGGCTCTGACCGTCAGGTCTGATGCCGCGGGCCGGATGCGCTTGCACGCGCCGTGGTTTCGCAACGACGCGGCACGTGCCGTCGCGATCGAGGATTCCGTCGAGCAGATTCCGGGCGTGCGTGCCGTGCACGCGTATCCACGCACCGCGTCGGTGGTGATCTGGTACTCGCCGAAGCGGTGTCATCGCGGCGCCGTCCTCGCGGCAGTCGAGTCGGCGGTCGATATCGCCGACGACCTGATTCCCGTGCGGGCGCCGCACTCGGCGGACGTCACCAACGCCGACGTGCTGCGGATGGCCGTCGGCGGAACCGCGCTGGTTCTGCTCGGTGTCCGCCGGTATGTGTTCGCGCGTCCTCCGCTGCTGGGTCCGACCAGCCGCCTCGCCGCCACGGGCGTCACGATCTTCACCGGTTATCCGTTCCTGCGGGGTGCGCTGCGCACGCTGCGTGGCGGTCGTTCGGCGGGCACCGACGTACTGGTCAGCGCCGCGACGATCGCGAGCCTCGTGTTGCGCGAGAACGTGGTTGCGTTGACGGTTCTGTGGCTGCTGAACATCGGCGAATACCTGCAGGACCTGACCTTGCGGCGGACGCGCCGGGCCATCGCCAATCTCCTCCAGGGCAACCAGGACACCGCGTGGGTGCGGCTCGCGGACGGCACCGAGGTGGAGGTGGCGACCGACGAACTGAGGATCGGTGACGAGGTCGTCGTCCACGATCAGGTCGCGCTCCCGGTCGACGGCGTGGTCGTCGACGGCGAGGCCATCGTGGACCAGTCGGCGATCACCGGCGAGAACCTGCCCGTCGCCGTCACCGCTGACGCTCGCGTATTCGCGGGATCCGTGGTCGTCCGCGGCAGGCTGGTGGTTCGTGCCGAGGCGGTCGGCCGCGACACCACGATCGGCCGGATCATCTCGCGGGTCGAGGAGGCGCAGGAGCACCGCGCCCCGATTCAGACGGTCGGCGAAGGCTTCTCGCGCAGGTTCGTACCGGCGTCGTTCCTGCTGTCGCTGGCGACGTTGGTGGTCACGCGCGACGTGCGTCGTGCAATGACGATGCTGCTGGTGGCGTGTCCGTGCGCGGTGGGGCTTTCGACCCCGACGGCCATCAGCGCGGCGATCGGCAACGGTGCGCGGCGGGGCATTCTGATCAAGGGCGGGTCGCACCTCGAGCAGGCGGGTCGCGTCGATGCCGTCGTGTTCGACAAGACGGGAACGTTGACGCTGGGTCGCCCGATGGTGACCAACCTCGTTGCCTTCCACAAGGATTGGGAACCCGAGCAGGTGCTGGCCTACGCGGCGAGCTCGGAGATCCACTCGCGTCACCCGCTGGCGGAGGCGGTGATCCGCTCGACTCAGGAGCGCCACATCGAGATCCCGCCGCACGAGGAGTGCGAGGTCCTCGTGGGTCTGGGGATGCGCACATGGGCCGACGGGCGGACGCTGCTTCTCGGCAGCCCGTCACTGCTGAAGCAGGAGAAGGTCCGGGTGACCAAGAAGGCCACCGACTGGGTCGACAAGTTGCGTAAGCAGTCCGAGACTCCGTTGCTGCTCGCTGTCGACGGGAAGCTGGTCGGGTTGATCAGCCTTCGCGACGAGGTGCGCCCGGAGGCGGGTGCGGTGCTGGAACGGTTGCGGGCCAACGGTGTTCGACGCATCGTGATGCTGACAGGGGATCACCCCGATGCCGCATCCGCGGTCGCAGAACA
Organism: Mycobacterium sp. 236(2023); assembly: GCF_029623955.1. Lineage (GTDB taxonomy): Bacteria > Actinomycetota > Actinomycetes > Mycobacteriales > Mycobacteriaceae > Mycobacterium. The sequence goes on from NZ_JARSBP010000003.1 coordinate 178,390, forward strand.
GCTGGGCATCACGGAGTGGCAGGCCGAGGTGCTTCCCGAGGACAAGCTCGACGTGGTTCGGCGGCTTCGCGATGAGGGGCACACGGTGGCGATGGTGGGCGACGGTGTCAACGACGCTCCCGCACTCGCCGAGGCCGACATCGGTATCGCGATGGGGCTGGGCGGCACCGATGTCGCCGTCGAGACCGCCGATGTCGCGCTGGCCAGTGACGACCTGCAACGTCTGCTCGACGTGCGCGATCTCGGTGGTAGAGCGGTCGACGTGATCCGGCAGAACTACGCGATGTCGATCGCTGTCAATGCGATCGGCCTGATGGTCGGGGCAGGCGGGGCGCTGTCGCCGGTGCTCGCCGCGATACTGCACAACGCGTCATCGGTTGCCGTGGTGGCCAACAGCTCTCGTCTCATCCGCTACGGGCTGACCACCCCGGACGACAATCGGTCAGCCCTACGCTGATCTCGCTGCCCGCACGCTGCGCAGCCCTGCGAGCGCCGCGCCGAGGCAGGCCACGGCGACCACGGCGGCGAACCACGGGAACACCGCGGCCAGGTCCCATTGCGTCGCAGCCCATCCGGCGACCAAGGTGGGCACGGCCATGGCCGAGTAGGCGAGCAGATAGAACGCCGACATCGTCTCGCCACGCCTGCCCGCGGGCACCACGTCGGACAGGTGCCGCAGCGAACCGCCGAAGCCGAGCCCGAAGGTCGCACCCAGAAGTGCGGCCGCGACGAACACCAACTGCCATTGGTGTGTCAGCAGCACCGGGATCGTCAGCAGCAGGGAGGCGGCCATCCCGGCATCGCCGATGATCGCCGAATACTTCGCGGGCACCCGCGTAGCGGCCAGCTGGGCCAGTGCGGCGGCGAAGGCGGTGGTGCCGACGACGGCGCCGCCGAACACCAGGTTGTCGATGTGGGTCTGCCGCGCGGCCAGGGACGGATACAGCGACAGGAGCACGCCGAGCACCGACCAGGACGCCATGGCGCCCAGCGCGGAAAACCAGAAGTCGCCGCGGATCTCGGCGGGTACCGCCGGCTTGGCGATGCGGATCGGGCCGCGGGTGCGCGCGGTGTGCGGCTCCCGGAGCGCGAGCACCCCGACGCCGACGATGAGGCAGATGACGGCGACGACGGCATACGGTGTGCGCAGCGGATGCGGTGCGTACTGTGCGAGCAGCGCCGAGCCGAGGATCGCGACGGTCATGCCGATGTTGAAGGCGACGCCGCTGAGCTGCCCGGCGCGCACACCATGATCGGGGCGTAGGTCCAGCAGGGCCGCAGCGCCTGCGACGACGATCGAGCCGACAGCGGCGCCGTGGATGGTGCGGGCGAGCAGCAGCATCGGCATGCTGTCGGCGATCAGGAACACACCGAGGCCGACGAGCAGTGCGATCAGGGCGCCGACCAGTACCGGCTTGCGCCCGACGACGTCGGAGATCTTGCCGGACACGAGGACGGCCCCCAGTGCCGCGACGGCGTACACCGCGAAGACGATCGTGGTGGCCAGTGGCGACAGGTGCCAGTTCTCTTCGTAGATGCCGTACAGCGGGGCCGGCAGCCCGGACACGCCCAGCGCGACACCGCTCAGGACCAGCAGCAGCGGGTAGGCCCACCGCTGGGTCTCACTGATCGGTCGGTCGAACGCGACCATGGCGGCGCTCCTCCGGATCGTCGGTTTGACGGACATCGAACCGAACCGAGCGTACGCTCGGTTCGACATAGATCAAACCGAGTTTTGCGAGGCTTATTCCGATGCCTGACAACGCGCTGGTCACCGACTATCCGGTGCACCCGGTCGGCCCGGTGCAGAAGGTGCTCGCGGCGATCCACGATCCGGTGCGGCTCGAGATCGTGCGCCGGCTCCACAATGCGGGGACGCCGTTGCAGTGCGGCGCGCTGTACGACGGCATCAACAAGTCGACGGCGACGCACCACTTCAAGATCCTCCGCGAGGCGGGTGTCACGGAGCGTCTCGTCATCGACGGACTGACCTATCAACAGCTGCGCCGGGATCAGGTGGACGCCGCGATCCCGGGTCTGCTCGACAGTGTGGTCGTCGGCGCGAACCGGGACGCTGTCGCTAACTGAACGGTGCCAGCGTCACGCCCTCGGCAACCAACCGTTCGCGCACCGCGGTCGCGATCTGCACTGCGCCCGGCGAATCACCGTGGACGCACACGGACTTGACGGTGATCGGGATCGTCGAGCCGTCGACGGCGTCGACGCGGCCCTTGGTGACCATCGAGATGACGCGCTCGGCGATGTCGTCAGGGTTGTGCAGCACAGCATTTCGTTCGCGACGCGAGACCAGCTGGCCGTCGGGCCGGTAGGAGCGATCGGCGAAAGCCTCCGGCACAGTGCGAAGCCCGAGTTCCTCTGCGGCGCCGAAGAACACCGACCCGGCGAGTCCGAGCACAGGCAGTGACGGGTCGACGGCGTGCACCGCTTCGGCGACGGCGTGCGCCTGCTGACGATTCGTGACGATCGAGTTGTACAGCGCGCCATGCGGTTTGACGTACGAAACGGAGGAGCCGGCAGCCGTGGCGAGCGCCGACAGCGCACCGATCTGGTACATGACGTCGGCGATCAGGTCTTCGGTGCTGGCATCGATGAAGCGCCTGCCGAACCCGGCCAGGTCGCGGTAACTCACCTGGGCGCCGATCTTGACGCCACGCTCCGCGGCCGCCCGGCACACCTTCCTCAGGGTCGCGGGGTCGCCCGCGTGGAAGCCGCAAGCGACATTGGCGGAGGTGACGATGTCCAGCATCGCGTCGTCGTCACCGAGCGTCCAGACGCCGAAGCCTTCACCGAGATCGGCGTTGAGATCGACAGAGCTCATGCTTGTCAGCGTAGTGCGCCGCGGGTGGCGTCGAGGTCGATGCGGTGATCGGCAGCCGAGATGACGGCGTGGTCGTGCGTGGCCACGACCACCGTGGTTCCCGCGTCGGCGAGCCGCCGAAGGTGGCCGGTGACGGTTGCCGTCGACGCGACGTCGAGGCCCGTCGTCGGCTCGTCGAGCAGGAGAACTCCGGCTTCCTGTACGAACGCCTGCGCCAGGAGTACCCGTTGCCGCTGGCCGCCCGACAGCTCGCCGAGCGTGCGCCGGCGGAGCTCCCGGAGCCCGAACTCGGACAGCCAGTATTCGACGGCGTCGTGATCGGCCGCCTTCGGGCGACGGAGCAGCCCGAGCCGGCGCCACCGCCCCATCATGACCGCCTCGGCGGCGGTGACAGGAAAGCTGTCGGTGACCGAACTGCGTTGCACGGCAAGCGCGACGTCCCTTGTGCCGAGGTCGATCCGGCCGGCATCGGGATGCAGCACGCCCGCGAGAAGCCCGAGCAGGGTCGACTTGCCGCAGCCGTTCGATCCGGTGACGGCCGTGATCGCGTCGGGCGCGATCGTCACCGTGAGCCCCTGGAAGACGGGCGTGGCAGGGTGGCCGAAAGACACCTTATTGAAAATGATATTCATTACTGATAGAAGTTTACGGCATGACGCACTGGCTGATCGACCCGTTCCAGGCCGACATGGTCGTGCGAGCACTGGTGGCCGGCGTCATCGCGGCCTGCCTGTGCTCACTCGTCGGCTGCTGGGTGGTGTTGCGGCGCAACGTCTTTCTCGGAGAGGCCATGACCCACGGCATGCTTCCGGGCGTCGCCGTCGCCGCCCTGCTTGGTGTCAGCTTGATGGCGGGCGGACTCGCCGCGGCACTCGTGATGGCGGTCGGGGTCGTCGCGATCGGACGGTCATCGAAGCTGTCATCGGATACCAGCATCGGGTTGCTCCTGGTCGGAATGCTGGCGCTCGGAGTCATCGTGGTGTCGAGGTCCCAGAGCTTTGCCGTCGACCTGACCGGCTTCCTGTTCGGCGACGTGTTCGCCGTCGGCGCAACCGATCTCGTAGTGCTGGGAGTGGCCTTGCTCATGTCCTTGTGTGCTGTCGTCATCGGTCACCGCGCCTTCGTCGCCGTGTCTTTCGACCCGCGCAAGGCCGCCACGTTGGGGTTGCGGCCCGCAGTCGCGGGCCCGGTGCTGACCGTGTTGATGGCGGTGGCGATGGTGGCGTCCTTCCACGTGGTGGGCACGCTGCTGGTGCTGGGCCTGCTCGTCGCGCCGCCGGCGGCGGCATTGTTGTGGGCGAAGTCGATCCCCCGAGTCATGGTGCTGTCTGCCGCGATCGGTTCCGCGGCGGTGTATCTCGGGCTGCTGATCTCCTGGTATGCCGGTACCGCCGGTGGTGCCACGATCGCCGGCGTCGCGGTCCTGATGTTCTTCACCTCCACAGCGGTGTCGTTCCTGCGCAGCCGGTGGCGCCGCGTCACGGCCGTCACGGCATCGGCCTGTATCGCGGCCGGTTGCGCGAGCCCGTCCGCGCCCGTCGCCGACGAACAACCCGCAGGTGGTCACGACGAGGTGGTCGTCGAAGGCGCGCGCGAACTCGACGGGGCGCAGACCATGCTCGTGCTCGTCGATCCCGCAACGGGCGACACGTCGGTCTACGACGCCGTCGACGAGACCGAGACACCGATCGGCTCCTACGGTGCGGTGACCGACCTCAACGGCGACGGGCGCTTCGCCTACCTGAGCACCGACCGGCAGACGATCGTCGTCGACGCCGGAGCGTGGACATTCGACCACGGGGACCATTACCACTACTTCGCCACTGCGCCCACCGAAGTGGCCACCCTCGACGCTCCCGCCGAGGCCGTCAGCGCAAGCAATTCAACCGTCGCAGTCCGAACATCCACGGGGAACGTGCAATTGGCGGACCGCGAGAAGCTGGGGCAGAAGTCGGTCTCAGTACCTGAGGGCCTGCAGGTCCCCCGCGATGCCGTCGCGGTGGTGCCCTACGGCGGCCGTCTCGTCACGGTCGCGGCGTCGGGGCGCATGCAGGTCGTCGACGACAGCGGGGCAACCGATCTCACCGGACAGTGCCCGAACCCGTCGTGGGCGATGCCGACCCGGCGTGCGGTGGTCGTCGGGTGCGATTCCGGGGCGGTCCGGGTGACCGGCGGCGACAAGGATCTCTCCGTCACTGCCGCGCCCTATCCGGCCGACGCGCCAAAGGCGCCGTCGCGGATGGACCATCGGGACCGCGCCGATGTCTTCGCCGGTTTGTCTGCCGGCACGGTCTGGGTGCTCGACAGCAGGCAGCGGTCGTGGACGCTGATCCCGGTTCCCGACGCGGTCGCTACCAACACCGCCGGGGACGGCACCGTGCTCGTCCTGCGCCGCGACGGAACGCTCAGCATGTTCGAGGTGACCTCGAAGACCGAGACCGCCCGAGTTCCGCTGTTCCCCAGTCGAATCACCGAAGACGGACCGCAACCGGTCGTCGACATCGACTCGGATCGCGCCTACGTGAACAACGCCGAGACCCGGGAGATCTACGAGATCGACTATCAGGACGGTCTGCGGGTGTCACGCACCCTGCGCACCGAAGTCTTTCCAGGGCTGATGGTCGAGGCGGGCCGGTGATCCGCGTATGGTTCGTCGCGATCCTCGCGGCCGCGCTCACGGCGTGCGGCGCCCCGCAGCAGGCCGGCGGCATCGTCGTCACGACCAACATCCTCGGCGACATTGTGCGGAACGTGGTCGGAGATGCCGCCGACGTCCGAGTCCTGATGCAGCCCAACGCCGATCCGCATTCATTCGGGGTGTCCGCACAGGACGCCGCAGCGATGAGCACTGCCGGCCTGATCGTCTACAACGGGCTCGGTCTCGAAGAGAACATCACCCGCAACGTCGAAAGTGCCTCCGAAGCAGGAGTTCCGACACTGCCCGTCGGCGATCGCATCGACCCGATCCACTACACCGACGGCGACAGCGAGGGCGCTCCCGACCCGCACTTCTGGACCGACCCGCAGCGGATGATCACCGCGGTCGACGCCATCGAGGACGCGGTCCTGGCCGAGATGGACGGCATCGACGCGGCGACGGTGTCGCAGAACGCACAGACCTACCGGACGCGCCTACGGGACCTCGACGCGGCGATGGCTGCCGGGTTCGGCGACATCCCCGTCGAGCGCCGCAAGCTCGTCACCAATCACCACGTCCTCGGTTATCTGGCGCAGCGGTTCGGGTTCACCGTGGTCGGCGCGATCGTCCCCAGCGGCACGACCCTCGCCGCGCCGAGCGCCTCGGATCTGCAGTCGCTGGTCGGTGCGATCCGAACTGCCGGTGTCCCGGCGATCTTCGTCGACTCGTCGCAGCCGGAGAAGCTCGCCCGGGTGCTGGCCCGGGACGCAGGTGTGAACGTGCAGATCGTTTCGCTCTACAGCGAATCGCTGAGCCCGCCGGGCACGCCGGCGGCGACCTATCTCGACATGATGCGCGCCAATACCGACGCCATCGTGACGGGCCTGCGACAGCCGTAGGCCCTCAACGCTCGGAAGGAGCGAAACATGTCCAATCCGCGGTGGCTCTACCGCGTCGGAGCGGTGTCCTTTGCGGCGGCAGCGCTGACTGCCTGCGGGTCGGGCGGCGACAGTACGGGCAGTTCCGAGAATCTCGGAACGCTCGAGACCCAGCCTCAGGCCACGCCGATCATCGAGCCGTTGGTGGCGACCTACGACGGTGGGCTCTATGTGCTCGACGGAGAGACCCTCGAGGTCAAGCAGGACATCCCGCTCGACGGATTCCTGCGGGTCAACCCCGCCGGTGACGATGCGCACGTCCTCGTCACAACCGATGAGGGCTTCCGCGTCCTCGATGCGTCGGGTGCCGTGCTGACCGATGACACGTTCCCTGCGGCGGAAGCGGGACACGTTGTGCCGCATGGTGAGAACACCGTGCTCTTCGCCGATGGCACCGGGGAGATCACGGCCTTCGATCCGCACGCGCTCGCCGACGGTATGCCTGACACGCAGAAGTTCACGACCCCGCAGCCACACCACGGTGTCGCGGTCATCCTGGCCGACGGTACGCTGGTGCACAGCCTCGGTGACCCGGAGGGCCGCACCGGCGCGGTCGCGTTGCAGGGTGACCGTGAGATCGCGCGCAGCGAGGATTGCCCGGGCCTGCACGGTGAGACTGTGGTCGCCGACGAGGAAGTCGTCCTCGGGTGTGAGAACGGTGCGCTGATCTACGCGAACGGCACGTTCACAAAGGTCACGAGCCCGACCCCGTACGGCCGGATCGGCAACATCAAGGGCCACGAGGATTCTCCGGTTGCGCTGGGCGACATGAAGATCGAGCCCGACGCCGAGCTGGAGCGTCCCGAGCAGTTCTCGCTGATCGACACCACCACCGATCAGCTCAAGGTCGTCAAGTTGCCGCCTTCGGTGAGCTATTCGTTCCGCTCACTGGCCCGCGGCCCGCAGGCAGAGGCGCTGATGCTCGGCACCGACGGCAAGCTGTACGTGTTCGACCCGGTGACCGGCGCCCAGATGAAGACCGTCGACGTCACGGGTCCGTGGACCGAACCCGACGACTGGCAGGACCCGCGTCCTACCGTGTTCACCCGTGAAGGCGCCGTGTACGTCACGGACCCGGCTGCCAAGCAGATTCATCTGGTCGACCTGCAGTCCGGCGCCATCACCGCGTCGGCGACTCTCGACCAAACGCCCAACGAACTCAGCGGGGCAGTCGGGCATGACCACTGATGGGTGATGGTGGCACCATCGTGAGATGACCCGTGCCGACATCTTCGTCACCGCAGCAGAACTGGCGCGGCTGATCGCCGACGGTGAACCGGTGAACGTCCTCGACGTCCGCTGGGAGCTGGCGCAGCCGGACGGACGGGAGGCGTACACCCGCGGGCATGTGCCCGGCGCGGTGTACGTCTCCCTCGACGACGAACTGTCCGACCACTCCGTGCCGGGGCGGGGCAGGCATCCGCTGCCGTCGGGTGCGGCGGTCGGGTCGGCGGCGCGACGATGGGGTCTGCGGGACGGGGTGCCCACAGTCGTGTACGACGACTGGAATCGGGCGGGTTCCGCGCGCGCCTGGTGGGTGTTGACGGCAGCAGGCGTCGCCGATGTCAGAATTCTCGACGGTGGCCTGGCTGCCTGGACCGCCTCGGGCGGCAGCCTCGAAACAGGCTCGCCGACAGTCGAACCCGGTGACATCTCGGTCCACTTCGAGGATCTCTACGATGGCGCACTACCAACCCTGACTGCTGACGAAGTGGCAGAATTCGACGGCGTGTTACTCGACGCCCGGGCGCCCGAGCGGTTCCGCGGCGAGACCGAACCCGTCGATCCGGTGGCCGGCCATATCCCGGGTGCACGCAACGTGCCGAGCACCGGGATCCTCGATGCCGAAGGCAGGTTGTCCGGTCCTGTCGCCAACCGGTACCCGTCCGACGCCAATGATGTTGCGGTCTACTGCGGTTCGGGAGTCACCGCGTCGCTTGTCGTCGCGGCGCTGCACGCTGAGGGAGTGGGGGCGAAACTGTTCCCGGGTTCGTGGTCGCAGTGGGCGGGGGAATCTCGCCCGGTGGAGACGGGGGAGTAAGCGTCAGTTCCGAAATGGGGCGGGGGCCCGCTCGATCAGGCACCGGTTGCCGCCGTCACGCTTGGCGCGGTACATCGCCGCGTCGGCGGTCTGGATGAGTCGTTCGATCGCGGGTCCGGCGTCGGGCACCGCGCCCCATTCGACGACGGCCGCGCCGACGCTCGCGGTGACCGGATGCGGAAGTGCGGCAATCGCAGAGCAGAGCTGGCCGGGCAACTTCTCGGCCGTCACGGCGGGCAGCGTGTCGATGACGAGGAACTCCTCGCCACCCGCGCGCCCGATGATCGCGGAGCTGGGACTGGACTCGCGCAACGTCCAGCCGACGGCGGTCAGCGCCTGGTCTCCGGCGGTGTGCCCGTAGGTGTCGTTGAGTTTCTTGAACGCGTCGAGGTCGATCATGATCACGATCAGGTTCAGCTCGCCATTGGGTGACGTCAGCAGTGCGGTGGCCCGTTCGTAGAACGCTCGCCGGTTCAGCAGCCCGGTCAGGGCATCCTGGTCGGAGCGCACGACGTCGGCGCCCATCGTGCGCACGACGGTCTGGATCGCCAGCGGCACAGCGACATTCAGCTCCACGACGAGCCAGAATCCGGCGGCCGCGACCACGCCGCTGTCCTGCGCCTCGAACACCCGTACCGCGCAGAAGCCACCCGCGGTGGTGGCGACGGCGAGGTTGAACAGGATCGCCTTCGCGTCGTGGAAGAACGCGAGGTAGCCCCCGGTGATGACCAGTCCGGAGCATCCCATCAGGGCCACTTCCGGTTCGGTCTGCATGATCGAACCGATGGCGATCAGCGCGGAGCCGATCATGCCCATGGCCAACGACTGGCGCCTGGACGGCCACGTCCACAGCCACAGGGTCGCGTAACCGACTCCGGCGATGAAGGCCACCACACTGACAGTGACGGTGAGGACCGGCACCCGGTTGAAGGAACCCAGCACACCGAAAGCCATGAAGACGAGGGCGCCGGCGATGACGGCCATGAGGCGCCGGGTGGCGGGCGCGAGTCCACGAGCATGCAGATAGCCGGACAGCCAGTCGAACTGGTCGTCCTGGTGCCACCAGCGTCGTGCAGCATCGGCGAACCGGCGTCTGCCCGAATTCGTCGAACTCATCACGCGGCCGTCCCCCCCAACTCGCCACCGTAGCGGCAGGGCTGGCCACCCGTCGCTGAATCGGCGCTTTGGCCTTTGCTACGTCAGTGTGAATGGCTCTGCGTTACGCCCCATTTGGGGAGCGGGTCGGGATACGACGGCCACGTCCGTTCGCCCTCGGCCATTTCCGCGTCGGTCAGGACCGCTCCGGACAGGAGCGCGCGCACCCGGTCGCGATCGAGTTTCACGCCGATGAAGACGATCTCCTGGCCGGGCGTGATGTCGGTGGACGACCAGTACTGCGCGGGTTCGATGACGAGATTCGGGCCGGCCTGCGACCAGATCGCCGCGATCGTCGGCCGGGTCGCGATCCAGCAGAATCCCTTGCTGCGCAGCACCCGAGTTGTCTGGGCCAGCGCGTCGGCGAGTCGCCCCGGGTGGAACGGCCGGTTCGACCGGAACGTCATGGAGCAGATGCCGTACTCCTCGGTCTCCGGGGTGTGTCCGGACGCGATCTCCTCGTCCCAGCCCGGTGCCTCGGCGGCGGCTGCGGGGTCGAACAGGCCCGTGCCGAGAACTTCACCGATCTCGACGATGCCGTGGTCGGTGTGGAGGATCTTCGCGGTCGGGTTCAGCCGCTGCACGAGCGTCTCGACAGTGCCGAGCGTGGCTTCGCTGACCAGATCGGTCTTGTTGATCAGGATGACGTCGGCGAACTCGACCTGATCGACGAGAAGGTCGGCGATGCTCCGCGCATCACCCTCGCCCGCACTCATATCGCGATCGGCGAGGGCTTCCCCGCGGGCGATCTCCGTCAGGAACGTGGAGGCGTCCACCACTGTCACCAGTGTGTCCAGCCGGGCGAGCTGGCCGAGGCTGGAACCGTCCTCGAACTCCCAGCTGAAGGTCGCCGCGACGGGCATCGGTTCGGAGATGCCCGTCGATTCGATGACGAGTTGGTCGAACCGCTGCTGGCGCGCGAGCGCGCCGACCGCGTCGATGAGGTCCTCGCGCAGCGTGCAGCAGATGCAGCCGTTGGTGAGCTCGACCAGTTTCTCCTGGGTGCGGTCGAGATGGCCCTGTCCTGCCACGAGCGCGGCGTCGATGTTGACCTCGCTCATGTCGTTGACGATCACGGCGACGCGGCGGCCGTCGCGGTTGGCCAGGATGTGGTTGAGCAAGGTCGTCTTTCCCGCACCGAGGAATCCGGACAGGACGGTGACGGGCAGCTGCGGCAGTGTCAAGGATGGCATAACGGTAATGATAATCGTTTTCATTAAATCCAGTAGGGCTGAACTTCGATGTGCGATTGGTAATGAAAACGGTTATCGTTGCGGCGTGATCCGATCGTCTCGAAGGGTGCGCGCGCTGGCCGCCCTGGCCGCGTCCCTCCCGCTCATCTTCGCCGCCTGCAGCAGCACCGACAATTCGGCCGCCGACGGCGCCGCTGCGCCGCAGGGTGACTGCCCGACGACACCTGTCGACATCGTCGTCAGCGTCGATCAGTGGGGCGACATCGTGTCGCAGCTGGCCGGCGCCTGCGGCAACGTGACGACCGTGCTCGCGAGTTCCTCGGTCGATCCGCACGACTACGAGCCGGCCCCTTCAGACGCCGTCGCCTTCGAAGGTGCGCAGCTCGTCGTCGTCAACGGCGGCCACTACGACGAATGGGCGGCGAAGCTGGCCGCGTCATCGGCGCCCGACGCGCCTGTCGTCAACGCCGTCGAACTGAGCGAACACGGCGAAGCCGGTCACGACGAAGCCGGTCACGACCGTGACGCCGACCACCATCACGAGGGCCTCAACCCGCACGTTTGGTACAACCCGACCGCCGTCAACGCCGTCAGCGACGCCGTGACCGCCGAACTGAGCAAGCTCTCCGCCGACGGCGCGGGCTACTTCGCCGAGCGCCGTGCCGAGTTCGCGACGTCGATGAAGCCCTACGACGACGCCATCACCGCGATCAAGAACGGCGCGGCAGGAAAGTCGTACGCGGCGACAGAGAGCGTGTTCGACGACATGGCCGCCGCGCTGGGGCTGGCCGACCGCACCCCGGAGGGCTACCAGGTCGCCGCCGCGAACGAGAGCGAGCCGAGTCCCGCCGACCTCGACGCGTTCCTCAAGCTGTTGTCGGACCGCGGCGTCGACGTGCTGATCTACAACACCCAGACCGAGGGTTCGGTGCCCGAGCAGATTCGCGGCGCCGCCGAGCAGGCGGGTGTTCCGGTTGTCGAGGTCACCGAAACGTTGCCGCCGGAGGTGAAGTCGTTCCAGGATTGGCAGGTGGCACAACTCGATGCACTTGCCAAGGCCTTCGATGTCACCACCTGAGCCGGGGGCCGCGCTGGAATTCGACGCCGCGCTGGAATTCGACAACGTCAGCGTCGAACGTGCCGGCAGAACCGTGTGGTCGGAGTCGAGCTTCCGGGTCGACTCCGGCCGCTTCGTCGCGGTCATCGGCCCCAACGGTTCGGGCAAGACGACGCTGCTGCAGGTGATTCTCGGGCTGTTGCCCGTCGCGTCGGGCAACGTCACGGTCGACGGTCGCCGTCCCGGCGCGGCCAACGACGAGATCGGTTACGTACCGCAGAATTACGATGCCAACGCCAATGAGGCGATCCGCGCGCGCGACGCCGTGCTGCTCGGCCTGACCGGGCGGCGCTGGGGCTTCGGCCGCACCACCGCGGCCGATCGAGAGCGCGTCGAGGAGGCGCTGGGCTGGGTCGACGCCACCGACATCGCCGACCGGCGACTCTCCGATCTGTCCGGGGGACAGCGCCAGCGGATCGCGCTGGCCAGCGCGCTGGTGGCCCGCCCGAAGATGCTGATCCTCGACGAGCCGCTGGCCTCGCTGGACCTGCGCAACCAGCACGAGATCGTCGCGGTCCTCGCCCGCCTCAAGCGCGAGCTGGGCGTCACGATCCTTGTCGTGCTCCACGACCTCAACCCGATGCTCGCCGTGCTCGACAGCGCCATCTACCTCCTCGACGGACATGCGCACCACGCCGCGCTCGACCAAGTGGTCGACGCGCAACTGCTCACCCACATGTACGGCACCAAGATTCAGGTCGCCCACACCCTGCAGGGGGAGCTCTACATGCGGAGCGGGGGATGACGCACACGGTCGTCGCGCTCGGCTACCAGGAGAACTGGCTGCACATCCTCGGTTCGTCGTTCATGCGCAACGCATGGATGGGCGGCACGATCGTCGCGTTGTCCGCCGGTCTGATGGGCTACTTCATCGTGGTGCGGCACTCCGCTTTCGCCGCACACGCGCTGGCCCACATCGGCCTGCCCGGTGCGACGGGTGCGGTGCTGCTCGGCCTGCCCGCGGTGGCCGGCCTCGGCCTCTTCTGTGTTGGCGGTGCGCTGGTCATCGGAGCACTGGGAAAGCGGACATCGGATCGGGAGGTGGCCACCGGAACCGTGCTCGCGTTCGCGACGGGGCTGGGGCTGTTCTTCAACTCGCTGGCCACCCGCAATTCGTCGACGCTGACGAACGTTCTGTTCGGCAACCTGCTCGCGATCACCGCGCAGCAGCTGCTGTTGTTCTTCGTGCTTCTCGTGCTGACCTCGGCGGCCGTGGCGTTCATGTTCCGCCCCCTGCTTTTCACCTCCGTGAACAGCAAAGTGGCTGAGGCCAAGGGTGTTCCGGTGCGAGGGTTGTCGATCGCGTTCATGGTCATGCTGGGCCTGACGGTGACGATGGCCGTCCAGGCCGTGGGCACGCTGCTGCTGTTCGCCCTCGTCGTGACGCCCGCCGCGACGGCGCTGATGCTGACGGCACGCCCGATCCTGGCGATGGCGGTGTCTGCGGTGATCGGCCTGGCGTCGGTGTGGGCGGGTCTGGCGCTGTCGGCGATGTTCAACATGCCGCCGAGCTTCGTGATCGTCACGATCGCCTGTGCGGTGTGGCTGCTGGTGTGGGCGGGGCGCCGGGCGCCGCGCTCAAGTCCGCGATCCGCGGCGCGCGCAGGTGCGTGACGCGTCACGCGCCGCCACATCCACTAACCTCGGGGAGCATGTCCAGGAGTCCGACGCCGCGGCGCCGTGCGACCCTGGCCTCGCTCGCCGCTGAACTCAAGGTGTCGCGCACCACGGTGTCCAACGCCTACAACCGGCCGGACCAGCTGTCGGCTGAATTGCGTGAGCGCGTGCTGTCCACCGCCAAGCAGCTGGGCTACCCGGGGCCCGACCCCGTTGCGCGGTCGTTGCGCACCCGCAGGGCCGGTGCCGTGGGGCTCGTGATCACCGAACCGTTGAACTACTCCTTCAGTGACCCGGCTGCGCTCGATTTCGTTGCGGGACTTGCCGAGTCGTGTGAAGAGGTGGGCCAGGGCCTGCTGCTCGTCGCGGTCGGCCCCAGCCGCAGCGTGGCCGACGGGACTGCGGCGGTGCTGGCGGCCGGCGTGGACGGCTTCGTCATCTACTCCTCGTCCGATGACGACCCGTATCTGCCGGTGGTTCTGCAGCGCCACCTGCCGGTGGTGGTGGTCGACCAGCCCAAGGATGTTGCCGGGGCGTCGTGTGTGGGCATCGATGACCGGGCGGCGATGCGCAGCCTCGCCGACCACGTCATCGAACTCGGCCATCGCGAGATCGGTCTGCTCACGATGCGGCTGGATCGGGACCCACCGAGCGGTGGGCCGGGCCCGGGTGTCGCCGACCCGCGGCGGGTCGAGACGCCGCACTTCCACGTGCAGAGCGAGCGGATCCGTGGCGTGCTCGACGCGATGACCGCCGCTGGTCTGGATCCGGCGTCGCTGACCATCGTCGAGAGCTACGAGCATCTGCCGACGTCCGGCGGGGCCGGCGCCGATGTGGCGCTGGAGGCCAATCCGCGGATCACCGCGCTGATGTGCACCGCCGACGTGCTCGCCCTTTCGGCGATGGACCATCTGCGCGCGAAGGGGATCTACGTGCCCGGGCAGATGACGGTGACCGGGTTCGACGGGGTCCCCGAGGCGCGGCAGCGCGGGCTGACCACAGTCGTGCAGCCCAGTGTCGAGAAGGGCCGCCGCGCAGGCGAACTGCTGCACAGTCCCCCACGATCGGGGCTGCCGGCCATCGAGATCCTCGACACCGAGGTGGTGCGCGGACGGACGTCGGGTCCGCCCGCTTAACGCTTTCTGCGCGCGACCACGATGTCGTCGTGGGTGTGTTGGCCGTCGATGCCCGCAGGATTGTCGCGCGGGCGCTCCCGTTCGATGGTCACGTCCCAGTCGGTTCCGAACAGGCCGGCGACATCGTCGTGGGCGAGGTAATCCGACGGGTCGAAGCCGTGTGCCTTCGCCCGTTCGATCTCGACGTTGGCATGGTGCACGACGAGCAACGTGCCTCCGGGTGCGACCGCGGCGAGCAGTGCGCGGTCGGCATCGTGACCCGGTGAATGACGCAGCGCGGGATAGTGCGCGACCACGAAATCGCTTGGCGGAACGGCGAGATCCTCGAGCCGGCCGAGCATCCATCGGACCTCGGCACCGGCCTGCTGTGCCCGGGCCGTGGCCCGGTCGAGGGCGACCTGTGAGACGTCGAGCGCGGTCACCGTCCAGCCTTGTGTGGCAAGCCATATGGCGTTCGCGCCGATGCCGCAGCCGATGTCGAGCGCAGTGCCGGGAGTGAGCTTTTCGGCGACGTCGATCAGCACCGCGCTCGGTGCGTCGTCCGGCATGCGATCGGCGAAAGTTGTGTAGCGCTCGTCCCACTCGGCACCCAGCGCGGCTGAATCAGTCATGCTTCCAATGTCGTTCGCCGCAGCAGGAACCGCAAATACTATTGCCGATCAGGCAAGCCGGTTCGCCTCGCGCCGATCGCTGAGATAGCGCAGCGCTGCTGCGACATCGTCGGGGGAGTCGACCCGGTACCGGGCCGCCGTGTCACCCGGGCCGACCTTGACCCCGACGTCGGAGTCGCGCAGCCGCGCGAAGGCCTTCTCATCGGTGACGTCGTCGCCGAAGAACAGGACAGCGGTGGCGTCCAGTTCGGCGCGCAGAATGTCGACGGCTTCCCCCTTGTCGGTGGTGACGACCGCGAACTCCAGGACCGACTTGCCGGTCGTCACGTGGGAGTCCCACTGCGCGGCGGCGTCCCAGGCGGCGGCCAGTGCCGCGTCGCCGTCGGGAGCCGAGGCGTTGCGCACGTGCAGTGCGACGCTGGCGGGCTTCGTCTCGACGGTCACGCCGGGTTTGTCGGCCGCGATCGCTTCGAGCCCGTCGCTGATGGTCTGCAACAGGTCGCGGTCGATCTCGTGGGCGAACCCCGATTCGAATTCGGCGCCGTGGCTGCCGACCAGGTTTACCGACGCGGGCATCGACGAGAGCTCGCGCAACGTCTGCAGCGCGCGCCCGGAGATCAGCGCGGCCGATGTCGACGGCAGCCCGGCCAGGTGAACGAGCGCGTCGGCCGCATCGGGCAGCGGCCGGGCGTCGGCGGGGTTGTTGACGATCGGGGCCAGCGTGCCGTCGAAGTCCGACGTCACGAGCAGCCGGGGCGTCGCCGCCGCCGAGTCCAGTGCATTCTTCAACTCAGGCGGCAGGGTCACGCGTCAGATCTTAGGTTGGTCGCCGTCCCCGATGAGCAGCCGCACGGCCAGATCGAGACGCTTGGCAACGTCGGTCGCCGAGGCGCGACGCGTCAGCCAGGCCAGCAGATTCGACAGCCACACATCCGAGATGACGCGGGCGATGTGGTACTGGTCCTCGGTCGGTTCGCCGTCGCTCATGGCCCTGGCGAACATCGAGTCCATCAGCTTGCCGACGTGGTCGACCTCGCCTGCCGCGGATGCGTCGGCAAACACGAACGCTCGGGTCATGGCCTCCGTGAGCAGCGGGTTGCGCTGCATCGCCCTGTTCAGCTTGCCGACCATGATGTTGAGCCGCTGGTAGGCGGTCACACCGGCGGCGAGCGCCGCGCGGTCGGTCTTGGCGTCGATGCGCTCGAACTCGCGGCCCAGCGCCGAGACCAACAGGTGCACTTTGGAGGGGAAGTACCGATACAGCGTGCCGACGGCGACGTCGGCACGTTCGGCGACGGCCCGCATCTGCACGGCCTCGTAGCCGCCCTTCGACGCGATCGCCAGGGTGGCGTCGAGGATGCGCTTGCGGCGCTCACGCTGGGCTTCGGAACCGAGTTCGGATTCGGCGAGCACCGCCACGTTCATGACCTGGCGGGGGCGGGAATCAGACCCCGCGTTGCCGGTGGCACGCGCTGAGGTCGGCGACTTCCCCGCGGACATCTCAGACAATTCCGGCGTCCCAGACATGCGGCGAGTGGCTCCTTCGTGATGCGATCTTCGACAAAACGATACGCATGCCAGTCACGTTTCTCTCACCTCCGTGTCGTGGAGACACCGACGTGTCCTGCTGTAATGGCGGTCGACTTGACGGTCGAACGCTGGCACTATTAGAACACGTTCTAGTGGGAAGCACGGTCTTCTCGCCCAAACGCTAGGAGCACCGGTGCCCGCTGGCCTTTCCAACGCCTCGGCTGTAGACACTGACGAACAGTACGCCGCCCGCGAACTGGTCCGGACCTGGGCCGCAGCGTCCGCTGCCGCGGAGTTGGCGCGCGATGTCGAGCAAGGAGACGCGGACGCGTGGCGGGCCCCCTACGGCAGCCTCGCCGAACTAGGGATCTTCGGTGTGGCCCTTCCGGAGGAGCACGGCGGGGCCGACGGCACGGTTTCCGACCTGGCCGCGATGGTCGACGAGGCGGCCGCCGCGCTGGTTCCCGGCCCGGTCGCGACGACGGCCCTGGCCACCCTGGTGTTAGCGGATTCACACGCCGAACTGCTCGAGTCGCTGGCGACGGGCCAGCGGACCGCGGGCGTCACGCTCAACGCCGACGTGACCGTCGACGGCGGCCGGGTCAGCGGTAACGCCGTGTACGTGCTCGGCGCCGACGCGACGTCGGTCCTGCTGATCCCCGCCGGTGATGCATGGCTGCTGGTGGACGCCGCCGCCGACGGCGTGACGGTCGAGCCGCTGGCCGCCACCGATTTCTCCCGGCCGCTGGCGCGCGTCGTCTTCGCCGACGCCCCGGGCGAGGAGCTGGCGGTGCCCGCGCAGCGCGTCGTCGACCTCGCCGCCACCCTCCTGGCCGCCGAGGCGGCCGGGCTGGCGCGCTGGCTGCTGAACACGGCCACCGACTACGCGAAGGTCCGCGAACAATTCGGCAAGCCGATCGGCAGCTTCCAGGCCATCAAGCACATGTGCGCCGAGATGCTGCTGCGTTCAGAGCAGGCGTCGGTCGCGGCGGCTGATGCCGCGCGGGCGGCCTCCGAAGCCGACGGCGACGCCTCACAGTTGTCGATCGCAGCAGCGCTGGCCGCATCGGTGGGTATCGAGGCCGCCAAGGCCAACGCGAAGGACTGCATCCAGGTGCTCGGCGGCATCGGCATCACCTGGGAACACGATGCGCACCTCTACCTGCGCCGCGCGTACGGCATCGGGCAGTTCCTCGGCGGGCGCTCGCGGTGGCTGCGTCGCGTCGCGGCGCTGACGCAGCAGGGCGTGCGCAGGGACCTGCACATCGACCTGGACTCGGTGGCGGACCTGCGCCCCGAGATCGCCGCCGCGGTGGCCGAGATCGCCGCAGCACCCGAAGCCGACCGTCAGGTCGCCTTCGCCGAGACGGGACTGCTTGCACCGCACTGGCCCAAGCCGCACGGGCGTGAAGCCGGGCCCGCAGAACAGCTGCTCATCGATCAGGAACTCGCGGCGGCGGGCGTCGTTCGTCCCGATCTCGTCATCGGGTGGTGGGCGGTCCCGACCATCCTCGAGCACGGCAGTGCCGAGCAGGTCGAGCAGTTCGTGCCGACGACTCTGCGCGGGGAGCTGCAGTGGTGCCAGCTGTTCTCCGAGCCGGGTGCCGGCTCGGATCTGGCGGCGCTGCGGATGAAGGCCGTCCGCGCGGACGGCGGCTGGAAGCTCACCGGCCAGAAGGTCTGGACATCGTCGGCGCAGAAGGCGCACTGGGGTGTGTGCCTGGCGCGCACCGACGGCGAGGCGGCCAAACATAAGGGCATCACGTACTTCCTGATCGACATGAAGAGCCCGGGCATCGTGATCCGGCCGCTGCGCGAGATCACCGGCGACGAGTTGTTCAACGAAGTGTTCTTCGACGACGTCTTCGTGCCGGACGACATGGTGGTCGGTCAGGTCAACGACGGATGGCGGCTGGCGCGTACGACGCTGGCCAACGAGCGTGTCGCGATGGCGCAGGGCACCGCGTTGGGCAATCCCATGGAGGAGCTGCTGCGTGTCGTCACCGAGAAGGGCGGCGTCGCCGAAATCGATGGCGCACAACAAGATCAGCTCGGTCAGCTGATCGTCACCGCGCAGGTCGGCTCACTTCTGGATCAGCGGATCGCGCAGCTCGCGGTCGAGGGTCAGGATCCCGGACCGCAGGCGAGTGCACGCAAGCTGATCGGTGTGCGGTACCGGCAGGCGCTCGCGGAGTTCCGGATGGACTTGTCCGAGGGTGCCGGGGTCGTGGCCGACAATCTGGTGCACGACTTCCTCAACACGCGGTGCCTGACGATCGCGGGTGGCACCGAGCAGATCCTGCTGACGATGGCCGGTGAGCGCCTGCTCGGCCTGCCGCGCTAGCGGGCAAACACTTCGTCATAACCGCGAAGCTCGGCGGGTATCGTAGGGCCGAAGCCGTCTAGCAAAGCGCGGCGCTGGTGTGGCGAAGTTGGTGCGGAGTTGGTGAAGGATGCGGGATCGGACACAGGCTGATCACTACACCTGGTTTCGAGAATCGTTGGAGTCGCGCGACATCGCCACCAAGGTGCGGCTGTTCGTCGCAGCAACGTCCCTCTTGATGGCGGGAGCGGTCCTCGTCCTGCTCAGTGGTCCCGACGGTCCGCAAAGCCCGCCGGGGCACGCGATGATGGTGGTCGCGGCAGCCGGCGGATTCGCGGGCGCCGCGATATGGCTGTGGCGATGGCCCTCCCACGCGCAGTCGACCGTTTTCGCGGCGTTGACCGCGGGCTCGATCACCTTGGCCTGTCTGGCCTACCCCAACCCGTTGGCGGCTTTGCTCGGGTGCATCGCTTTCACCACGATCTCGGCCTACGTCGCGTTCTTCCACTCGGCCCGTCTCTTGATCGCTGTCTCAGTCGTGTTCGTGGCGGTGGCGACATGGCAAGCGATCAGACTCGGAGCGCAAGGGCATGCCGCGCTCGCCGTCGTCGATCTCTTCCTGGTGGTGCAGGCCAACGTCGCGATAGCGCTGGCGATCCGCAGCCTCGTGCGGACGTTCAAAGGTGATGTGCTCGACGCCAGCCTCGACCCACTCACCGGACTGCTGAACAGGCGAGCGTTTCGCAGGCAGACGCTCAACCTGGTCGCGCAGCGCCGCGATCCACAGGACTACCTCGTCGTGGCCCTGCTCGACCTCGACAAGTTCAAGGGCATCAACGACACGTACGGGCACGCCGCCGGGGACCAGGCCCTCGTTGCGGTCGCAGAGGCGCTGCGCCAGAGCTCCTCCCGGACTGCGGTGATCTCGCGCAGCGGTGGCGAAGAATTCCTCATCGCCGATCTGATTCCCTCCGCGACTGCAGTTGCGGGCTTCCACCAGGTCTGCGACGCCATCGCAGACCTGGATATCCCGGTGACGGCCAGCCTGGGAACGGCGTGTGTGCCGCTGGCTTCGGTGCCGGCGCGCGATCGCGACGGCGCCGTGACCCACCTCATCTCGATGGCCGACATGGCGATGTACCGCGCAAAACGCAACGGAGGCAACCAGTGTCACCACACCGACGCCTGGCACGGATCGCTCGACGCGCCCGGCAACCGCGCGGTGTGAGGTCCGTCCGGTCTGCTAGCTGAACGTCGTCTGCGCGCAGGCGGTCGGTGTGGTCAGATTCACCCCGCTGTAGACCACCTGGATCTGAGAGCAGGCGATGAAATCGGCCACCGTGTTCGGCTGTCCTGTGGACCAGTCGAGCGGCCGGGAATCGCCGTCGGTCGTGAAGCGCTGGATCGGCCCGCCACCGAACGTCGTCACCGAGATCTCGACGTCACGCAGCCCCTTGTAGAGCTTCGACAGCACGTTGTCGTGGTTGGCGCCCTTGAGTTCCCGGGGCATGCCCGCGGGTGCGCTATACCAGGCTTCCTGGTAGACGTCGCGGTTCGAGCTGCGCAGTGTCACCGTCTGCCGAGCCCAGGTGTCACCCGGAAAACCGGTGGGGCCGTTGGGTGTCAGCAGGTTGGCCGAGGTGTTGAAGTAGCACTTACCCTCGGCTGCCACGCAATTGGCGGTGATGTGCATCTGGATCTGGGTGGCGGGGTCCACGGGGATCGACGAGACGCCCGTGTTGGACGCGGCACCCGCGCCCGGTGCGCTCACAAGCGCCGCCGCCAGTGCCGCTGCCAGTGCGGTGCCTGCTGCTAGCCGGTTCATCGTGATGAAGGTAATCCCCTCGCTACTCGTCGAAGGTGACTTCGACGGAATCGGACTTCGGGTGCGCCTGGCAGGCCAGGATCAGCCCCTCGTCGAGATCCTGCTGCTCGAGCACGTCGTTGATCTCCATCTCGATGTCGCCGGACTTCTTCATCACTGCGCACGCGCCGCAGTGGCCTTCGCGGCAGGAGAACGGGGCATCGAGGCCCTTGTCGAGAAGGACGTCGAGAAGCTTGGCCTTGCGGGGCCACGTCACCTCGTGGGTGGAGCCGTCGAGCGTGACGGTCGCGGTGGCCGGGCCCTCGTCGCTGTCGTCTTCTTCGACGCTCACCGCGGCGAACGGGTCTGATTCCAGCGACTTGAAGACCTCGATGTGGATCTTCTCGGCTGCCGTCCCCACGGTCTTCAACGCTTCCTCGGTGGCGGCCATGAACGGGCCGGGACCGCAGATGAACGCCTCACGCGAGGTGTAGGGGGCGAACAGTTCCGCCAGCGCCGTCACGTTCGGCAGACCTTGCACGGACTCGAGCCAGTGGATCGCGGCGAGCCGGTCGGGGTGCTTGGCGGCGAGATCGCGCAGGGCCTCGGCGAAGATGACGGACTTCTCGTCGCGGTTGGCGTAGACCAGCGTCACCTTGCCCTTGCCCTCCGACAGCGCCGACTTGAGGATCGCCAGCATCGGGGTGATGCCGCTGCCCGCGGCGAGCAGCAGGAAGTCGGTGTCGAGGTTCTTCGGGACGAAGGTGCCCGACGGCGCGAGCACGTGCATCTTCATCCCGGCGTGCGCGTTGTCGCACAGCCAGTTCGACGCGTAGCCGTCGGCGGTGCGCTTGATCGTCACCGTCAGCGGATCGCCGGTGAACGGCGAACTGCACAGTGAGTAGCACCGTGCGACCGAACCCGTGCGATCGCTGGGGACGCGCAGCGTCAGGAACTGGCCCGGCGCATAGCGCAATTTCTCCGGCGCCACGGGTGCATCGGCGGGAGACTTGAACACGAGCGACCGCGCGTCCGCCGTCTCATCGATGACGTCGGCGATCTCGAGTTCGAGCACATGGGCGCCCAGCGGCTCGTCGGCGGCAACGTCTGTCACAAGACTGAGTCCGTCACAGGAGGGGCCCTCTCTCCACACTTACGTCGGTCATAACTAGAACAGGTTACAGAAATGAATGTCCGCAGGTCCAGCTGCCACAGGGCACCGCTACTCGACACAAATCGTAACGTGTTCTAATCTCTTGTAGGTTACTTCGCACGCCTTTGGAGGCAAACCAGTGACGTCCATTGAACAGCGCGACGCGCAGTCGGTTCTCTCCGGTATCGACGATCTTCTGCCGCGGATCGCCAAGCGCGCCGCCGCCGCCGAGGAATTGCGGCGACTGCCCGACGAGACCGTCGCCGAACTCGATGAGGTCGGCTTCTTCAAACTGCTCCAGCCCGAGCAGTGGGGTGGTCTGCAGTGCGATCCGACGCTCTTCTACGAGGCTGTCCGTCGCATCGCCAGCGCGTGCGGATCCACCGGTTGGGTGTCGTCGATCATCGGCGTGCACAACTGGCACCTTGCGCTGTTCGATCAGCAGGCCCAGGAAGACGTGTGGGGTGCCGACCCGACGGTCCGGGTGTCGTCGTCCTACGCGCCGATGGGCGCGGGCACGGTCGTCGACGGCGGCTACCTGGTCAGCGGCGCCTGGCAGTGGTCCTCGGGTTGCGACCATGCGACATGGGCATTCCTGGGCGGTCCGGTCATCAAAGACGGCAAGCCCGTCGACTTCGGCAGCTTCCTGATCCCGCGCACCGATTACCGCATCGATGATGTCTGGAATGTGGTGGGCCTCAAGGCAACCGGCAGCAACACCGTCGTCGTCAAGGACGTCTTCGTGCCGCGGCACCGCTTCCTGTCGTACAAGGCGATGAACGACGGCACCGCGGGCGGCTACGAGAACAACACCGCGCCCGTCTACAAGATGCCCTGGGGAACCATGCATCCCACGACGATCAGCGCGCCCATCATGGGCATGGCTTACGGCGCCTACGACGCTCACGTCGAACATCAGGGCAAGCGCGTGCGCGCGGCGTTTGCCGGTGAGAAGTCGAAGGAAGATCCCTTCGCCAAGATCCGGATCGCCGAGGCCGCCAGTGACATCGACGCCGGCTGGCGTCAGCTGATCGGCAACGTCGGCGAGGAGTATCGGCTGCTGCAGGCCGGCGAGGAGATCCCGTTCTCGCTGCGCGCTGCCGCCCGGCGCGATCAGGTGCGTGCCACCGCACGCGCCATCGCGTCGATCGACCTGCTCTTCGAGGCTTCCGGCGCGACGGCGCTGCAGCTCGAGCAGCCCGTGCAACGGTTCTGGCGTGACGCTCACGCGGGCCGCGTGCACGCGGCCAACGAGCCCGAGCGCGCCTACCTGATCTTCGGCAACGACGCCTTCGGTCTCCCGCCCCAGGACACGATGGTCTAGTGACGTCTTTCGCCGCCGAAGCTGCCCAGCAGCAAGAGATTACGTTCGAGTCGACCTCGCGCTACGCGCAGGTCCGGGACGACATGCGCCTGCACTATCACGAGGCGGGTGACCCGGCCGCGCGCACCGTGGTGCTGCTGCACGGCGGCGGGCCGGGCGCGTCGAGCTGGTCGAACTTCGGCAAGAACATCCCGGTGCTGGCGGAGCAGTTCCACGTGCTCGCCGTCGACCAGCCCGGCTACGGGCATTCCGACAAGCACACCGAGCACGAGCAGTACAACCGCTACAGCGCGACGGCTCTGCTGAACCTGTTCGACCATCTCGGCATCGAAAGTGCTGACCTGGTGGGCAATTCGCTCGGTGGCGGCACCGCGGTGCGGTTCGCTTTGGACAACGGGAAACGGGCGGGCAAGCTCGTGCTGATGGGTCCCGGTGGCCTCAGCGTGAACCTCTTCGCACCGGACCCGACCGAGGGCGTCAAGCTGCTCGGCCGGTTCGCGAACGATCCGACGCGCGAGAACATCGAGAAATTCCTGCGCATCATGGTCTTCGACCAGAACATGATCACCCCGGAGCTCGTCGAAGAGCGTTTCCAGATCGCCAGCACGCCTGAGTCGCTGGCGGCGACCAAGGCGATGGGGAAGTCGTTCGCCGGCGCGGACTTCGAGCTCGGCATGATGTGGCGCGACGTCTACAAGCTCCGTCAGCGGGTACTGCTGATCTGGGGTCGCGAGGACCGGGTCAACCCGCTCGACGGCGCGCTCGTGGCACTCAAGCAGATTCCGCGGGTGCAGTTGCACGTCTTCGGGCAGTGTGGTCACTGGGCCCAGTTGGAGAAGTTCGACGAGTTCAACAAGCTCACCACCGATTTCCTCAAGACGTAGAGGGGGATACTCGTGACGATCAAGTCGCTCGGATACCTGCGCATCGAGACCACCGACATCGGTGCGTGGCGCGAGTATGGACTGAAGGTCCTCGGGATGGTCGAGGGTTCAGGCCCTACCGAGGGGGCGCTCTATCTGCGGATGGACGAGTTCCCCGCGCGGCTGATCATCGTGCCCGGCGATCACGACCGGCTGCTGGAGTCGGGTTGGGAAACCGCGAATGCCGCGCAGCTGCAGGACATCCGGTCCCGTCTCGACGTCGAGGGCACGCCCTACAAGGAGGCGACAGCCGCCGAGAAGGCCGATCGCCGCGTGGACGAGATGATCATCTTCGACGACCCGTCGGGCAACACTCTCGAGGTGTTCCACGGTGTCGCCCTGGAGCACCGCCGCGTTGTCAGCCCCTACGGCCACAAGTTCGTCACCGAGGAGCAGGGTCTCGGACACGTCGTGCTCACCACCCGCGACGACGCCGAGACGCTGCACTTCTACCGCGACGTCCTGGGCTTCTTCCTGCGCGACTCGATGAAGCTGCCCCCGCAGCTCGTCGGCAGACCCGCCGACGGTGCGCCCGCGTGGTTGCGCTTCCTGGGCGTGAACCCCCGCCACCACAGCCTTGCGTTCATGCCCGGCGAAACCCCCAGCGGCATCGTCCATCTCATGGTCGAGGTCGGTGAGGCCGACGATGTCGGCCTGTGCCTGGACCGTGCGTTGCGCCGCAAGGTGAAGATGTCGGCCACGCTGGGCCGGCACGTCAACGACAAGATGCTGTCGTTCTACATGAAGACGCCCGGCGGCTTCGACATCGAGTTCGGTTGTGAGGGACTCGAAGTTGATGACGACGACTGGGTGGCGCGGGAGAGTACTGCGGTCTCGTTGTGGGGCCACGACTTCAGCGTGGGCTTCAAGTAGCGGTGGCCAATCCTCCGATCGATCCGCGCACATTTCGGAATGTGCTTGGCCAGTTCTGCACCGGCATCACTGTGATCACGACGGTGCATGAAGGCGCCCCCGTCGGTTTCGCCTGCCAGTCGTTCGCGGCGCTGTCTCTGGAACCACCGCTGGTGCTGTTCTGCCCGACCAAGGTGTCGCGGTCGTGGGCGGCCATCGAGGCCAGTGGCAACTTCTGCGTCAACATCCTGCACGAGAACCAGCAGCATGTCTCGGCCCGCTTCGGCTCGCGTGAGCCCGACAAGTTCGCCGGAATCGACTGGACGCCATCGAAACTGGGCTCGCCGGTCATCGACGGTTCACTGGCCCACATCGACTGCTCGGTTGCCTCGGTGCACGACGGCGGGGATCACTTCGTGGTGTTCGGTGCGGTTCATTCACTGTCCGACGTCCCGAAGAAGAAGCCGCGGCCGCTGCTCTTCTACCACGGGCAGTACACGGGCATCGAGCCCGACAAGAACACCCCCGCCGACTGGCGTAACGATCTCGAGGCATTCCTCACCGCGACGACCGACGACACCTGGCTCTAACCGGCGCGTTCGCCCGCGTCGGCAAGCAGCGCCGGGACGATGAGCATGTGCGCCGACACCGCCCTGTCCCACAGGAATTGCGCGACCCGTCCGTCGAGCCGGACGAATGTCGCGAACACAACGCCGTCGTCGGTCGACCTGGTCACCAGTTCGCCGGTCAGCCCGGTCAAGGAGTCGGCGTGCAGCCGCAGGTATTCGGCGTCGTTGTGGGTGACGGACCATCCGGCGATCGCGGTGCGATCGGCATGCCGCAGTTTGATACCGAGCAACGTCCATCCGGCGCGAAGACTCAGCTGCCGCATAGCGGTCACGTTCGTGAGAATCTCGCGGGCCCATTGCTCCGGCCTCTGGATTACCTCGGTGCGCAGCAGGTGGGCGTCGACGTGGTCGACGACATCCAGCGTCGTGCACGCCAGCAGCGCGTCGTCGGGCTCGATCTGAATCACATCGGTGTTATTCATCCCCACTGTGCACAACTCCTGTGGATAACTTGCTCTCAGGCCAGCTGAGCTGCGATGAAGTCGATGATCGCCGCGGCGACCTGTCGGTGCTCCACTTCGTTGAGAATGTCGTGCCTGGCGGCGGGGAACTCGACCAGGGACAGTGCGTCGATCTGTTCGGCGTAGGCGCGGACCGCGCCGATCGGCCCGATCTGGTCCAACGCTCCATGCACGGCCAACGTCGGCACGGACAGCGACGGCAGATCCTTTCCGAAGCGGTCCCAGCCGCGGTCGAGTTCGCGGGCCAGCGCCGCGCCGTCTGCCTCGACGAAGGCCAACGGATCGTTCACCATGGCGTCGAGATAGAACGGGTCCGCCGACAGCGACTCCGGGTCGATGTCGAACGACGTGTCGGCGTCGAGCATCTCGGGGATGGGGACGAGCGGCGACCCCGAGACGACGCCGGCGCGGAACGGATCGGGATTGTCGAGGAGTCGGAACAGCGTGGCGATCGCACCGAACGAATGACCCTGCGCGATCAGCGGAACCCCGCGCTCTGCGGCGAGTTCGGCGAGCTGATCGGCGAGCGCCACGCTGTCCTCGATGGAGCCGAAGTCACCACCGTCGCCGGGGCTCAGGCCGTGGCCGAACTGGTCGACCGCCCACAGGTCGATCCCCGCGGAGTTGAGCGTGAAGCCGTACCGGTGATACACGCCGGTGTGCTCGCCGAAACCGTGCAGGAAGATCACCGCCGCGGTCGGATCCTCTGCGGCCCAATGACGGTAGTAGGCGCGTCCGCGTTCGTGTTCGAGGAAGGGCATGGCGCAACGCTAACCCTTACCGAGCAGCACGTCGTGCTGGTCGCGCACCCGATCCCTGATGGCGTCGACGACCGCGGCCACCTCGGCGCGACGCAGCGTCTCGGCGCGGGTGACCAGCCAATAGGTGAGCCGGATCGAGACCTCGTCGGGCAGCACGCGAACGAGGTCGGCGTGACGGTCGGCCATGAAACACGGGAGTAGCCCGATACCTGCCGACGCCCGCGTTGCCTCGACGTGGACGAAGACGTTCGTCGACGTCACGGACTCGCGCATCGCGGGGGCGAAGCTTGGTGCGAGATCCAGGTCGTCGACCTGCAGCATCGAGTCGATGAAGTAGATCAACGGAAACCTGTGCAGGTCAGCGATATTCGCGGGGGAGCCGTGGTCGGCCAGATAGTCCCGGGAACCGTACAGGCCCAGGCAGTAGTCGCCGAGGCGCAGTGCCTTGGCGCGATGGACTTTCGGTTCTCCGACGACGACCTCGATGTCGAGGCCGGATCTCTGCTGCGTCGCGCGGCGCGTTGCCGCGACGATCTCGACGGCGACCTTGGGGTGTCGGCGCTGCACCGCGGCAGCGGCGGGCGCGGCGATGTAGGCGGAGAACCCGTCCGTTGCCGAGATCCGCACGACGCCCTCCAGCGCGCGCTGCCCGGCGGTGTCGGTGGCCAGTGACCGGACCGCGGTCTCCACCGCCTCGGCGGCGGCGAGGGCGTCGCGGCCGAGGTCGGTGAGTTCCCAGCCGCCTGCGACGCGGGCGAGCACCCGGCCGCCCACCGCGGCCTCCAGAGCGGCGATCCGCCGGCTGATCGTCGTGTGGTTGAGGCCGAGTTCGTCGGCTGCGGTCGTGTACTTGCCGGTCCGGCCGACGGACAGCAGGACCAGGAGGTCATCGGCGCTGGGGCGGCGCCCCGGTGACGTCATGTCTGCATTTTTGCAGATGCCCGGTGCGGTTTTGGGCATTGCTGCGCTGGGTAGCTGCATGAATACTCATTCACAACTGTGGTGGGCATCACAGGGGTCTTCACGGAGGGATGCTGCGATGAGCACGCAACACGATGCCCGGCCCGACGGGCCGGGTTCGATCTCGAAGAGTCTGAAGCGCGTCGTCGCCGCGTCGATGGCCGGCACCGTCGTCGAGTGGTATGAGTTCTTCCTCTACGGCACGGCCGCCACGCTGGTCTTCAACAAAATCTTCTTCTCGGAGACCACCAGCGAGCTCAACGCGATCTTCCTGGCATTCGCCACCTACGCGGTCGGCTTCATCGCGCGCCCGGTCGGCGGGGTGGTGTTCGGGCACTTCGGCGACAAGTACGGCCGCAAGAAGCTGCTGCAGTTCAGTCTGCTGCTGGTCGGCGTCGCCACCTTCCTGATGGGCTGCCTGCCCACCTTCGGGCAGATCGGCTACTGGGCGCCCGGCTTGTTGGTCGCCCTGCGGTTCATCCAGGGCTTCGCCGTCGGCGGCGAATGGGGTGGCGCCGTACTGCTCGTCGCCGAGCACAGCCCCGACAAGCAGCGCGGGTTCTGGGCCAGCTGGCCGCAGGCCGGCGTGCCGATGGGCAATCTGCTCGCCACCGTCGTGCTGCTGATCCTGACGGGGACCCTGTCGGACGACGCGTTCCTGTCCTGGGGTTGGCGCGTCGCGTTCTGGCTGTCAGCCGTGGTGGTGCTGATCGGCTACTACATCCGCACCAAGGTCACCGATGCCCCGATCTTCGTTGCGGCGCAACAGGAAGCCGAACGCATCAAGGAGTCGTCCTACAGCGTGGTCGAGGTCCTCAAGCGTTATCCGCGTGGCGTGTTCACCGCGATGGGGCTGCGGTTCGGCGAGAACATCATGTACTACCTCGTCGTCACGTTCACGATCACCTACCTCAAGGTGCAGGTCGGTACGGACACCAATTCGATACTGCGCTACCTGCTCGTCGCGCACCTCGTCCACTTCGCGGTCGTGCCGCTGGTCGGTCACCTTTCGGACCGCTTCGGCAGGCGTCCCGTCTACATGGTCGGCGCGGTTCTCGGTGCCACCTGGGGGTTCTTCGCCTTCCCGATGATGAACAGCAACAACTACATCATCATCACGGCGGCCGTCACCCTCGGGCTCGTGATCCACGCGTTCATGTACGCGCCGCAGCCGGCAATCATGGCCGAGATGTTCCCGACCCGGATGCGGTATTCCGGTGTGTCCCTTGGCTATCAGGTGACGTCGATCGTCGCGGGTTCGCTCGCACCGCTCATCGCGGTCAAGCTGCTCGACATCTACGACTCGCCGGTGCCGATCGCGATCTACCTGGCGATCGCCTGCGCGATCACGCTCGTCTCGGTCGTGGTGGCGCGCGAGACCAACGGCATCGACCTGAAGTCGCTCGACATCGCCGATGCCGAGGACGTGGCACGCTCCGAGCGCAAGGCAGGCGTGTGAGCGGGCGCACCGCGCTGGTGACGGGCGGCGCGAGCGGCATCGGCGCGGCGTGCGCACGGGCCCTGGCAGCCGAGGGTGTCGCGGTCACCGTCGCCGACATCGACGACGTCGGAGCGAAGGCACTGGCGCAGGAGATCGGCGGAACCGCCTGGACGCTGGATCTTTTCGACGTCGAGGCGCTGGAGACGCTGACGCTGGAGACCGACATCCTGGTCAACAACGCCGGCATTCAGAGCATCAGCGAGATCACCGAGTTCGCGCCCGAGAAGTTCCGGTCGATGATGGCGCTGATGGTCGAAGCGCCCTTCCTGCTGATCCGCGCCGCGTTGCCGCACATGTACCGCAACGAGTTCGGCCGCGTGATCAACATCTCGTCGGTGCACGGGCTGCGGGCGTCGCCGTACAAGGTCGCCTATGTCACGGCCAAGCATGCGCTGGAAGGGCTTTCGAAGGTGACCGCGCTGGAGGGCGGTCCGCATGGCGTGACCAGCAACTGCATCAACCCAGGCTACGTCCGTACCCCGCTGGTGACCAAGCAGATCGCCGATCAGGCCAGGACGCACAACATCGGAGAAGACCAGGTGCTGACCGACGTGTTGCTCAAGGAGAGCGCCGTGAAGCGCCTCGTCGAACCGGAGGAGGTCGGGTCGTTGGTCACCTGGCTGGCGTCGCCTGTCGCGGGCATGGTGACCGGCGCCTCGTACACGATGGATGGTGGATGGAGCGCGCGGTGAAGGAAGGCCCCGGCAGCGGGCTGCCCATCAAGCCGCAGTGGGTCCCGACCGAACACGACATCACCGGAGCGATCGTCACCGACTTCGCGCGCTTCGCCGAACGACGCACCGACGCGACGTTCCCCGATTACCGCGTCCTGTGGCAGTGGTCGGTCGACGACACCGAAGCCTTCTGGGCAGCGCTGTGGGACTACTTCGACCTCGGTGAGCGCGGCGAAGACGTTCTCGCGACCACCGAAATGCCTGGTGCGCAGTGGTTTCCGGGAACCACGCTGAACTACGTCGACCAGGTACGGCGCAACGCGCGCACCGACCGGCCGGCCATCCTGCACGTCAGCGAAGGCGTGCCCGATCGCGAAATCTCGTGGGCTGAACTGCTTGAGCGGTCGGCGGCGTTCGCCGACAAACTGCGGTCCGCCGGTGTCGAGCCGGGTGACCGGGTGGTCGGGTACCTTCCGAACATCCCCGAGGCGGTCATCGCATTCCTTGCGGCCGCGAGCATCGGGGCGGTGTGGAGTGCATGCGGGCAGGACTATTCGGCCAAGGCCGCACTCGACCGCCTCGGTCAGTTGGAGCCGAAGGTCCTTGTTGCCGCGCACGGCTACACGTTCGGTGGAAAGTACCGCGATAAGCGGGAAGACGTCGCCGCGCTGCGCGACGGCCTTCCGACGCTCACGGCGTCCTTCACGCTCGACGACCTCGCCGACCGTTCCGGAGCCGGCTTGGAGCCGGTCGCGGTGCCGTTCGACCACCCGTTGTGGATTCTGTTCTCGTCGGGCACCACCGGCTTGCCGAAGGGCATTATCCACGGCCACGGCGGCGTCGTCCTCGAGCATCTCAAAGCCGTTGCGCTGCAGTCCGACATCGGCCGGGACGACACATTCTTCTGGTTCACCAGCCCGAGCTGGATGATGTGGAACTTCCAGGTGGCCGGGCTACTCGTCGGGTCGACCATCGTCTGCTACGACGGCAGTCCCTCGGCCGGGCAGCCGGATGCTCTGTGGGACATTGCGGCCCGGGTTCGCGCGACAGTTCTCGGCACCAGCCCCGGTTACGTGCTCGGGTGTATGAAGGCGGAGGCGGAACCCGCTGCAGCGTACGATCTTTCGGCTTTACGGTCGGTCGGGATCACCGGCTCGTCGCTGCCGTCGTCGTCGTCGCAATGGCTCGCCGACCAGCTGGGCGTTCAGGTGGCCTCGATCAGCGGTGGCACCGACGTGGTGTCGGCGTTCATCGGTGGCGTGCGCACCGTGCCGGTGTGGCCGGGCGAGCTGTCGGCGCCGTTCCTCGGCTGTGCGCTGGACGCCTGGGACGAGGACGGCAAACCGGTACGCGGCGAGGTCGGCGAACTGGTCATCACCAAGCCGATGCCGTCCATGCCCGTCGCCTTCTGGAACGATCCCGACGGAAGCCGTTACCGCGCCGCGTATTTCGAGACATACCCCGGTGTGTGGCGCCACGGCGACTGGATAACCATCACCGATCACGGCAGCGTCGTCGTGCACGGCCGGTCGGATTCCACCCTCAACCGGCACGGGATCAGGATGGGCAGCGCCGACATCTACCAGGCCGTCGAGAGCCTGCCCGAGGTAGCCGAGGCGCTGGTGATCGGTGCCGAACGGCCCGACGGCGGGTACTGGATGCCACTGTTCGTCGTCCCGGCCGATGGCGTCGACCTCACCGAGGAGGTGCGCGAGAAGATCAATCAGGTGATTCGCGTCGACGTGTCACCGCGGCACGTGCCCGACGAGATCATCGCCGCCCCCGGCATTCCACACACGCGCACGGGCAAGAAACTCGAGGTGCCGATCAAGAAGTTGTTCCAGGGCGGCGACCCGGCGAAAGTCGTCGAGCGCAGCGCCGTCGACGATCCCGCGCTGCTGGACTGGTATGCGGCGCAACAGCGGAGGTGATCACCTCAGCGTGAGTTCTCGTGCCGCGTGGTACTGCTCGAGTATGTGCGGTACCGCGTCTGCTTCGTAGCGGGCAGCTGTCTCGGAGGTCCAGGTCGGCGGCGCGCTCTGGCCGGAGAGCACCCATGCCGCCTGGCGGGCGGCACCCAGCGCGACATACTCGGCGGGCGCGGGTACGTCGACCGCGGTGCCGAAGACGGCGGGAGCGATGCGGCGGACAGCTTCCGAGCGGGCGCCACCGCCGACGAGGATCATCCGATCGGCGTCGACGCCCTGCTGGCTGATCTTGTCGACGCAGTACGCCATCGAGCTGAGCAGGCCTTCGACCGCTGCTCTGGCAATGTTGGCGGCGTTGAGGTTTCGGGTCGTCACCCCGTGAAGTGCGCCGGCGGCCTGCGGCAGATTCGGCGAGCGCTCTCCCTCGAAATAGGGGATGAGCACCAGACCGTCGGCGCCGGCTGCCGCCGACAGTGCAAGCCTGTCGAACTCTGCGAAGTCGACCTGCAGCATGGCGGCGACCGCGGCGAGCACCGGCGCTCCGTTGAGCGTGCATACCAGGGGAAGCTGCCGTCCCGTGGCGTCGGCGAAGCCGGCGACGATACCTTCCGGGTCATGGGCGGCGGCGTCGCCGACTGCGCTCACCACTCCAGACGTCCCCAGTGACACCACGCAGTCGCCCGCTCCCGCAGACAGCCCGAGCGCGGCTGCGGCGTTGTCGCCGGCGCCTGGCCCGAGAATGATTCCGCCCGCAGTCGTGCCCGCCGACTCGTGCGGCCCGAGCACCCGGGGCAACGCGGGCCGACGACCTCGGAAGGCGAGTTCGAGCAGATCCGTGTGGTAGCTGTCGGATTCGGCTGAGAAATAGCCGGTGCCGCTGGCATCGCTGCGGTCGGTACGCAGGTCGGCGATATCGGCGGATCCCCGGAGGCGCCACGTCAACCAGTCGTGGGGCAGGCATACCGCGGCGGTGGCGTCGGCGTGGTCGGGCTCGTGGTCGGCGAGCCAGCGCAGTTTGGCTGCGGTGATCGACGCGACGGGGACGACGCCGGTGCGGCGGGCCCATTCGGCCGGGCCGCCGAGTTCGTCGACCAGCTGCGTGGCGGCCTCACTCGAGCGGGTGTCGTTCCACAGCAGCACGTTTCGGATCACCTGGCCGTCGGCACCCAGGCACACCATGCCGTGCTGCTGGCCTCCGACCGAGACGGCAGCGACATCGTCCAACCCACCTGACTCAGTGATGCTGCGCTGCAGCGCTTCCCACCAGAACCGCGGGTCGACCTCGGTGCCTCGGGGGTGCGGCGAGGATGCCGTGCGGACCGTCTCGCCGGTGTCGGCATCGCAGACGACAATCTTGCACGACTGGGTCGACGAGTCGATTCCCGCGACGAGTGTCATAGTCCGTACCTTCCTGGATCGGCGAGAACGGGGGCGAAGGCCAGCTCGGCCGCCCCGATGACCAACGTGTCCGCCCCGAGGGTGGCGGCAACGACGCGGACCAGGTCGCGCGGTGCGCCCATGCTGCGCAGCGTCAACTCTTCGTGGAGTACGGCACCGGCGAAAGCCGGGAAGACGCGCAGGAATCCGCCGAGCACGATCAAGCGTGGGTTCAGCATGTTGATCGCATTTCCCAGCGCTATCGCCAGATACTTGCCCTGCCTGGCGAGGACGTCGCGTTCGGCATGCGTGTGGGCGAAAGGATCGGCCCCCGCGCCGCCGTCCATTTCGGTCAGTAGCCGTGCCAAAGGCGCCTGCGTCACTTCGGTTTCCAGGCAGCCGATGCTTCCGCAGTGGCACTGCTCGCCGCCGCCGACGTAGGTGTGGCCGAGCTCGCCCGCGTACCCAGCCACCCCTTCGAGCAGTTCGCCCGCGACGACGAAGCCCGCGCCGATGCCGCTGGGACCACCGTTGACGTAGATCAGATGATCGGCGTCCTGGTGCTTGCCGAACAGGTGCTCGGCGTTCGCGCCGACATTGGCGTCGTTGGCTGCATACACGGTCAAATCCGTTGCACTACTGAGCATCTGGCCGATTTCGGCGTCGTGCCAGTCGAGGTTGGGCGCGAGTTGGACGACGGATTCGGGGCCGTGTACCAGGCCGGGCACCGCGACGCCGATGGCGGTCACGACCTGCCCTCCGGTGAGGGCGTCGCGGATGTCGTGGATGACCTCGGCGGCGATGGCGACGGTGTCGGCCGCCGTCGGCACCCGCTCGGTCGGGCGCCGCACGACGTCGAGCACCGCGCCGCCGAGCGAAACCACGCCTACGGTCACGGCGTCGACTTCGGGGGTGACCGCGATGGCGAGGACGCGGTTGCTGGGCCGCACGATGGGGCTGGGGCGTCCGACCTGGGATACCGAGGAGGCTGGTGATTCCTCGACGAGGCCACGGGCGACGAGTTCCTCGACGAGGTCTTTGGTGGTGGACCGTGACAGCCCCGTGTGGCGGGTGAGTTCGGCGCGGCTGAGCGCACGGCGGCGGTGTACCAGCGTCAGCACGCTCGACAGGTTGCGCCGCCGGACGTCGTCGGTGCTCGTGCCCACACGTCCAGTGCTCGGCCTATCTGGCTGATTCACCCGACTCTTCGCCCCTCGCTTCGGCCTTGACAGTGTCGTAGGCCACATCTTATGTTCGCACGAAGAACAAAAGCATATTTCTTCGTTGATGGCCCGCTTTTCCGGTGCCATGATTCCCGAGGAGCATCTGATGACCGCCCTGGACTCCGCTGTCACCGCAGCGGACGCTCTGACGCCGGATCTTTTGACGCCGCGTCCTTCCGACAAGTTCTCGTTCGGGCTCTGGACCGTCGGCTGGCCCGGCGTCGATCCCTTCGGTGTGGCCACCCGGCCTCCCCTCGACGCCGTGGAGGCTGTCGAGCGGCTGGCCGAACTCGGCGCCTACGGCATGACGTTCCACGACGACGACCTGTTCGCCTTCGGTAGCTCCGACGCCGAGCGCAGGCAGGCGATCGACCGCCTGGCCGCCGCACTCGGCAGCGCCGGCATCGTCGTGCCGATGGTGACCACCAACTTGTTCACCCAACCGGTCTTCAAGGACGGCGGATTCACCAGCAATGACCGCTCGGTGCGCCGGTTCGCGTTGCGCAAGGTCCTACGCAACCTCGACCTCGCAGCCGAACTCGGTGCGCAGACCTTCGTCATGTGGGGCGGGAGGGAAGGCGGCGAGTACGACTCGGCGAAGGACGTCCGTGCGGCGCTGGAGCGATACCGCGAGGCGCTGGACCTGTTGTGCCAGTACGTGATTGACCAGGGCGGCGGGCTGAGGTTCGCGATCGAGCCGAAGCCGAACGAGCCGCGCGGCGACATCCTGCTGCCGACCGTCGGACATGCGCTGGCGTTCATCGACACGCTGGCGCATCCAGAGATGGTCGGCGTGAATCCCGAGACGGGCCACGAGCAGATGGCCGGGCTGAACTTCGTGCACGGCATCGCGCAGGCGCTCTACAGCGGCAAGCTCTTCCACATCGACCTCAACGGTCAGCGGGGGATCAAGTTCGATCAGGACCTGGTCTTCGGCCACGGCGATCTCGCCAACGCGTTCGCGCTCGTCGACCTGCTCGAGAACGGCGGCCCCGACGGGGGCGTCGCCTACGACGGGCCGAGGCACTTCGACTACAAGCCCAGCCGCACGGAGGATTCCTCCGGCGTGTGGGCGTCCGCGGCGGCCAACATGCGGATGTATCTGTTGCTGCGCCAGCGGGCGGCGGCGTTCCGGGCCGACCCGGAGGTGCAGGAGGCGATGGCGGCGGCGAAGGTGGCCGAATTGCGGACACCGACGCTCGGCGATGGTGAGTCCTACGCCGATCTGCTCGCCGACCGGACGGCCTACGAGGATTTCGATTCCGGTGCGTATTTCGGCGGAAAGGGTTGCGGTTTCGTGACTCTCAACCAGTTGGCCATCGAGCACCTGATGGGTGCGCGGTGAAACGTTCAAACCGTCCCACAGCGATGCACGTCACGCTATATGTGGTACCGGGCAACAAAAAGTGCGAGTCGTCCACCATGAACTGTTCGGAGGAGTTTTCGTGAAGCGAACCAGCACCCTGCTCGTCACCGCCGTGGTCGGGGTCAGCATGACACTGACGGCCTGCGGCTCGAATTCGGATACCCAGTCCGCCCAAGGTGACGGTGGCGCGGGCAAGGTCGGCGTCATCCTGCCCGACACCAAGTCCTCGGTGCGGTGGGAGACCAAGGACCGCCCCGCGCTGGAGGCCGCGTTCAAGAACGCCGGCGTCGAGTACACGATTCAGAACGCCGAAGGATCGGCGGACACGATGGCCACCATCGCCGACGGGATGATCGCCGACGGTGTCACCGTTCTGGCGATCGTCAACCTCGACTCTGACAGCGGAGCCTCGATCCAGGAGAAGGCCGCCGCCCAGGGCGTCAAGACGATCGACTACGACCGGCTGACCCTCGGCGGGTCCGCCGACGTCTATGTCTCGTTCGACAACAACATCGTCGGCGAGCTCCAGGGTCAGGGCCTGGTCGACTGCCTCGGCGGCAAGCCGTCGAATGTGGTGTTCCTCAACGGATCTCCTACCGACAACAATGCGACGCTGTTCAGCGCCGGGGCGCACTCGGTGATCGACAAGGTGCCGACGATCAAGAATGTCGGTGAGCAGGCGGTGCCGGACTGGGACAACGACAAGGCCGTGACGATCTTCGAGCAGATGTACACCGCTGCCGATGGTCGCGTCGACGGGGTCTATGCCGCCAACGACGGTCTCGCGGGCTCGGTCATCTCGATCCTGGAGAAGAACAAGCGCGCCGGCCAGGTTCCGGTCACCGGACAGGACGCCACGGTCGAGGGGCTGCAGAACATTCTCGCGGGCACCCAGTGCATGACCGTCTACAAGTCAGCGACCGAGGAAGCCAATGCGCTTGCCGAGGTGGCGATCTCGCTCGCCAACGGCGAGGAGCCGAAGACGACCGCCACGTCACGCGACGACACCGGTGGACGCGACGTTCCGTCGGTGCTGCTCACGCCGAAGTCGATCACCAAGGACAACATCGATGTCGTCTTCGACGACGGTGGCCAGTCCAGGGAAGAGGTGTGCTCGGGCCAGTTCGCCGAGATGTGCACCGCCGCGGGAGCCTGACGCGGTATGGCCGAACCAGTGGCTCCACTGCTCGAATTGCAGGGCGTCAACAAGAGTTTCGGTGTCGTGCACGTGCTCCACGACGTCGACTTCTGCGTCTATCCGGGCCAGGTGACGGCGCTGGTCGGCGACAACGGCGCCGGCAAGTCGACGCTGGTGAAGGCCATCGCCGGGATCCACCCCATTGACAGCGGCACCTATCTGTTCGAGGGCAAGCCCGTGACAGTGCGCAGCCCGAACGATGTGTCGGCACTCGGGGTCGAGGTCGTCTACCAGGACCTCGCGCTGTGCGACAACCTCGACATCGTCGAGAACATGTTCCTCGGCCGAGAGCTCAAGAGCCGCGGGATGCTCGACGAGGCACGGATGGAAACGATGGCCCGGCAGGCGTTGACGTCACTGTCGGTCCGCACGGTGAAGTCCGTGCGGCAGCCCGTGTCGAGCCTGTCGGGCGGGCAGCGGCAGACGGTGGCGATCGCGAAGTCGGTGCTGTGGAATTCGAAAGTGGTTCTGCTCGACGAACCCACGGCCGCACTCGGTGTGGCGCAGACCCGCCAGGTCATCGATCTGGTGCGCAGGCTCGCCGAGCAGGGACTCGGCGTCGTGCTGATCTCCCACAACATGGCCGATGTCTTCGAGGTGGCAGACCGGATCTGCGCCCTGTACCTCGGCCGGGTGGCTGCCGAGGTCAAGGCATCCGAGGTCACGCACGGACAGGTCGTGGAACTCATCACCGCCGGGCGCTCCGGCAGCCTCGGGCTCGCGCCTGCGCAGGCCGCCGAGTCGATGTGACGAGGAGGAACATCGAAATGACCACTGCCAAGACACAATCCGAGGTCACCCTGGCCGATGCCGATTTCGCCGACGATGCCACGGCGAACGAATCCTTCGGCGACGCGGTACGCGGCTACCTGCGCCGCGTGCGCGGCGGCGATATGGGATCGCTGCCTGCGGTACTGGGCCTCATCGTGTTGTTCATCGTGTTCGGGCTGGCGAATGAGCGGTTTCTTTCGGCGCTCAATCTTGCGAACCTGATCACCCAGGCAGGCTCCATCTGCGTACTCGCCATGGGCTTGGTGTTCGTGCTGCTGCTCGGCGACATCGACTTGTCGGCCGGTGTCGCCGGTGGCGTATCGGCGTGCGCGATGGCGCTCACCGTCGTCAACATGAGCTGGCCGTGGTGGGCGGCGATCCTGGCGGGAACGGCGATCGGGGCGTTGATCGGGCTCGCTATCGGCCTGTTGCGGGCCAAGCTCGGAATCCCTTCGTTCGTCGTGACTTTGGCGTTCTTCCTCGGTCTGCAGGGTGTGACGCTCAAGCTGATCGGTGAGGGCGGGTCCGTGCGCGTCGACGATTCGGTGATCCGCGGCCTGACGATCAGCAACCTGCCGGTGTCGGTGGGATGGGTCGTCGCGGCAGTCGTGGTGGTCGGGTTCGCCGGTTTGGAGTTCTACAACTACCGGCGCAAGAAGGCACTGCAACTGGCGAATTCGCCACTCGGGGTAGTCGCCGCGCGGGTGGCGGCACTCGCGCTCGTCGTACTGGGTGTCACGTACATCCTCAGCGTGAACCGCAGTGTGAATGCGCGAGTGGAGATCAGCGGCATCCCGTATGTGCTCCCGCTGATCCTGGTGTTGCTGATCGTGCTGACGGTGGTGCTGAGGCGCACGTCGTACGGACGCCACATCTATGCCGTCGGCGGAAATGCCGAAGCTGCACGGCGGGCGGGCATCAACGTCGACCGGATCCGCATCTCGGTGTTCATTGTGTGTTCGTCGCTCGCGGCACTCAGCGGAATCATCGCCGCGTCGTACGCCGGCAAGGTGTCGGCGTCCTCTGGTGCGGGCAACGTGTTGCTGTACGCGGTCGGCGCGGCGGTGATCGGCGGCACCAGCTTGTTCGGCGGTAAGGGCCGCGCGCTGGACGCCGTCATCGGCGGCGTGGTCGTCGCCACCATCGCCAATGGACTCGGTCTGCTCAACCAGTCGTCCTACATCAACTTCCTGGTCACCGGCGGAGTTCTGCTGCTCGCGGCAAGCGTCGATGCGATCTCGCGCAGGCGGCGCTCCTCCACCGGCCTGGCTTAAGCTCGGCTGCAACAGCATTCGCTGTCCATCAGGCAGCTTCGAAAGTGACGAGGTCGATGCTGAGTTGGCCTTCGACGAGGCTGATCTTTTGGCGTACCGGCACCCCGGGCAGTGGCGGGGCCAGGGAGTGGTACCTGGCCCCGGTCGGGGTGAGGAACTCGGCGTGGTGGGCGCCGTCGCGCATACTCGTGCTCACCCGCCAGCCGGGTGCTTCTTTGGCGTAATTGCACGCCTCGCAGACGCCGAGTCCGTTGACCGCGCTGGTCTTTCCGCCGCCGCGGTCGGGGGTGGCGTGGTCGAGGTGGCGGATCGGGGCGTTGCAGTAGGGGGTGCGGCAGGTGCGGTCCCGCACCCTGATCAACGTGGCCAGTCCTTTCGGGAAGGTCCGCGACCGCGACTCCATCGCCACCAACTGCCCGCTGCGGGGATGGCGGTAGAGCCGGCGCAGCGTCGCTTTGGCGTCCTTGTCGGCGACCGCATCACCGGTGAGCTGGCAGGCGAACCCGGCAGGGATCGGACCGTAGCCGTCCAACCAGGCCGGCTCGGTGTCATCACCGGCCAGCGTCGTATCGGCCATCACCAGGTTCAGGCTCACATCCACCGGTACGGTCGCGCTGCGGCCCGTCACCCGCTCATAGGCGGTGTCGCACATGAACTGGCCTTGCGAGCGACCGTCGCCGTTCATGTCGGCTCCGCGTTTGAGTGCGGCGTACATGCCGATGCCCTGGGTCAGCGGCATCAGGAACGTCACGTAGACCATCCCGTTGGGCGCAGGCCGAGTGGTGACATGACGGTCTTTGACCGCCTTGGTGTTGCGTTCCACCACCGCCGCGGCATCCAAACGTGCGGTGATCTTGGCGGCCTCGGCGGCGACCCGTCGGTCACCCCACCCCACCAACCGGGCCGGGTCCGCACAGAGTTCGGTGTCCAATTGCTGGCGGTCCTGCCGCGACAAACAAGCCGACTCGCGCACGATCAGCGTGGCCCGGCACTCCGAGAGCACCCCGGCCTCCAACGCCGCCAGCGTGTACGGCATCTCGTAGACCAGCGCGTTGGCGAACCCGAGATGCTGGTTGCCCTTGACCGGCGCGTCATGGCGGGCCAACGCAATCTCCGACGCCAGCCCTTTCCCCCGTCTCTTCGCGGCCAGCCCGGCAGCCTGCTCGGCCGCGGCACGCTTGGCCGCCCACAACGCGGTCGCTCGGGCCTGCGCGGCCGCAGCTTTCGACTTCAGCTCCTCGAGGTGCTCGACGAGGATCCGGAGTTTCTTCTCGGAGGCCTCCGGATCTACTTCGAACAAATGTTCGATCACAAATCCGACGCTACACCCAACCCCCGACAACTCCGCGCGCATACTTTCTCGGTGACCCAGATCCGCCGCGCGGAACCCGCTGACGCGCTCGCGGTGGCCGACGTTCACGTCCGCGCCTGGCAGGTTGGCTACCGCGGACTGCTACCGCAGGAGTACCTGGACGGACTCGACGTGGCGGCGCGGGCTGCCAGGTACGCCTTCGACCGGACTCTTCCCCAAGGCCCGGTCACGCTGCTGGCACTCTCTGACGGCGGCGAGGTTGTGGGACTGACAACGATCGGACGCTGTCGCGACGTTGGCCTCGCCGACCACGGCGAGGTGTGGTCGATGTATGTCGATCCGGATCGGTGGGGCCGTGGGTTCGGGCAACTCCTCATCGGCGCCGCTCGACAACAGCTGTACAAGAACGGTTTTGATCGCTACGTCCTATGGGTTCTGGAAACAAACGCACGCGCCCGACGCTTCTACGAGCGCGACAAGTGGAGGGCCGACGGAGCGCGCCGCGCCGACACCATCGGTGGTGCGGCCATCACCGACGTTCGGTATCTCCGCGGGCCCGATTGAGCGTTGCCGTCGCCACCCCGGAGGCGGCCACGAGGACCGCAAGTCCGGCGAACCCGAACGGCACAGTTGACACCGCGGCTATCCCTGCGACGGCCAACGGCCCTGCGGCATCGCCGCACTCCCGGCCGATCTCGGCGGCGCCCATCGTCTGGCCGAGTCGCTCCTCCGGCGTCGACCGCGCCAGCATCGTGAACGCCAGCGGCGTGATGAGCCCGCAGCCCACGCCGATCACAACGGCGGCTAGGAGCAGCCCCACCAGACCCGGCAGCAGCGCTGCTGCCAAACCCGCTGCAGTGACGGCGATCCCGGCCCCGATGCCGACACGAACCGTGATCTGACCGCGGTCAAGTGCACGTCCGGCCCACGGCTGAGCGACGGCGGTGGTCAGCGCCAGCACGGACACCACAGCTCCGGTGACGACGGGTGACAGCCCGGCCTGGGTGCCCAGCACAGGAAGGAAGCCGACGCCTGCCGACAGCGCCGCGGTCGCGGAGGCCAGAGCGAGCGTCGGTGTCACAAAGGAGGATTCGGCGAATCGCCGTATGGTGTCGAGTAGCGTCTGGCGTTGGCGCGGCCGTGGCTTCAGCGCGGGCACGGAGACCAGCGCCCACAGCGCGACCGCTGCCGCCAGCGCAGCCATCACCGCGAACAGCAACTGCATGCCTCCGATGGCGACGATCACCCCGCCCAGTAGCGGGCCCAGCGTGTACCCGATCGACTTGTAGGAGCCGTAGGTGCCGAACGCGCGGCCCTGCGCATCGGGAGGGGTCAACAACGCCACCAAAGCCGATGCGGCCGGGGAGAATGCGGCGGCGCCGATGCCTTGCCCGAACCTGCCCGCCCACAGCCAGGTGGGGTCGTCGGCAATGGCGTACGACGCGGATGCCACGGCGAAGATCACCAGTCCTGTGATGAGGACGGTGCGGGCGCCGATCCGGTCGGCGAGTGTGCCGAACACCGGCTTGAGGATGACCTCTGCTCCGTCGTAGATCGCGAGCAGCGCACCGAGCGTCAGCAGTGATGCCGCCGTCCCGGACGTGGTGGTGCCGAGTGTTCCCGCGACCGCATGGGCGCCGAACGCCGTCGTGAACCCCGCCGCGAGGAGTGGTGCGCGTTGCGCTGTTTGCGTCAATCTAGCCAATTCCCGATTCGGCGCAACGCTTCTTCAAGGTCGGAAGACGGACCTGCGAACGACAACCGCACGTTCGCCCCGCCTCGCACGGTGTCGAAGTCGACGCCGGGCGCTATCGCAACACCGGTGTCGTTCAGCAACTTCGAGCAGAACGACAGTGAATCGGTGGTCAGGTGCGAGACATCGGCATAGACGTAAAACGCTCCGTCTGTCGGGGCCAGCCGGTCGATGCCTATCGTCCGCAGACCGTCCAGCAGCAGAGTCCTGTTGGCGGAGTAACCATCGAGCAGCGCTTCGGCTTCGGCGATGGATTCCGGTGTGAAGGCCGCGACGGCAGCCAGTTGCGGCAGAACCGGCGGACAGATCGTGAAGTTCCCCGTCAGGCAATCGACCGCCCGCTTGAGCTCCTGCGGGACGAGCAGCCAGCCGAGGCGCCAGCCCGTCATCGCGAAGTACTTCGAAAAGCTGTTAACGACAACCGATTCCCGTGAGGTCTCCCATGCGCAGCTGGTCGCGGGCGCGCCGTCGTAGACGAGCCCGTGGTACACCTCATCGCTGATCAGCCGCACCCCCGACGACTCGCACCACGAAGCGATTGCGGCCAGTTCCTCGGGCGGGATGACGGTGCCGGTCGGATTGGCCGGACTTGCGACGATGACTCCGGCGACCGGCGGGTCGAGCTCGGTCAGCATCTCCAGCGTCGGCTGGAATCGCGTGTCCGGTCCGCACGGCAACTCCACCACCTCGCAGCCGAGCGCCGACAGGATGTTGCGGTAGCACGGGTAGCCGGGGCTGGCGATCGCGACGCGGTCACCGACGTCGAAGCACGCCAGGAACGCCAGCAGGAATCCGCCCGACGAACCCGTCGTCACGACGACGTCGTCGGGGTCGACCGACAGTCCGTGGCGGGCCTGGTAGGAACCGGCGATCGCCGTACGCAACTCGGGGATGCCGAGCGCGACGGTGTAGCCGAGTTGGTTGCGGTTCAGTGCTGCCACGGCCGCGTCGCGCACTGCCGACGGCGCACCTGCGCTCGGCTGTCCGGCGGACAGGTTGACCAGATCGCCATGCGTGCGCTGTCGTTCAGCCGCGGCCAGCCACACGTCCATCACGTAGAACGGCGGGATTCCGGCGCGCAGCGAAATGGTCACGGTCTCAGGCTAGAACACCTCGGATTCGAGCCGACGCAACTGCTCCCGCGGCGCCCCGAGGAGCTGCGCGCTGCCGTGTGCCCGCTTGAAGTACAGCTGGATGTCGCTCTCCCACGTGATCGCGATGCCGCCGTGCATCTGCACGGCTTCCGCGGCGACCTTCGAGAACGCCTCGCTGGCCGCGAGCCGTGCCAACGCGGCTGAGGTCGCTGTCGGGTCACTCACCGCTTCGTCGACGACGGCCTTGGCGGACTGCACCGCGACGTACAGATCGGCCATGCGGTGCTTGAGGGCCTGGAAGCTGCCGATCGGCCGGCCGAACTGAACCCGGTCCTTCGTGTACTGCACCGTCAGGTCAAGGCACTTCGACGCGGCCCCGACCTGCTCGGCGGCCAACAGGATCGCCGCGATGTCGGCCAAACCGGGGTCTGTTCCCAGAGGCGCTGTCTCGGCGGCTTCGAGAGCGGCGAGCGGCCGCGTGATGTCCATGGCCACCGTGGGTGTGGTCGTGAAGGTCGTCCAGCGGGTGAGGTTCTCGCCGTCGGCCGCGACGACGACGTCGGCGACGTTGCCGTTGACGACGTGCCCGGCATCGAAGACGACCGTCCCGATCGACGTCCCCTCTGCGAGGCTCCCGAGCAGCTCCTCGTCAGGCGTGTCGACGGACAGCAAGGCCAGTTCGGCGAGCGTCGTGCCCAGCAGCGGGGTGGGGACCAGGCCCTTGCCGAGCTCTTCGAGTACCACTGCGGCATCGGCCAATTCGCCGCCCGCGCCGCCGAGCTCCTCGGGAACCACCAATGCTGCGGCGCCCACCTGTTCGCACAGCATGGTC
This sequence comes from Mycobacterium sp. 236(2023), assembly GCF_029623955.1. Taxonomy (GTDB): domain Bacteria; phylum Actinomycetota; class Actinomycetes; order Mycobacteriales; family Mycobacteriaceae; genus Mycobacterium. Next base: position 222,698 of record NZ_JARSBP010000003.1, read on the forward strand.
CAGAGCTTCTCGTCGTAGCCGCGCTCCGACGCTGCTGCCGCACGCACCGCCTCGGGCGATGCGTGCTTCTCGACGAGTGCGGCGACGGTGTCGCGCAACAACTCCCGCTCTTCGCTCATTTGGTCAGTGCCTCCAACACTCGGCGCCGGTGCCAGGTCGGGTCGCCCCACGCCGGCCGCAGCGCCTGAACCCGCAGCAACAGCAACGACAGGTCATGTTCCTGGGTGAAGCCGATCGCGCCGTGCGTCTGCAGCGACGACCGCGCTGCCAGCAGGGCGGCATCCGCGGCGGCGACCTTCGCGGCGCTCACGTCACGCGCGGCTTCTGAGGATCCGTCGGCAAGTGACAAGGCCGCACCGTAGACGAGGGGACGGGCCAGCTCGACGGCGATGAGCACGTCGGCCAGCTTGTGTTTGATCGCCTGATAGGTGCCGATGATCGTGCCGAACTGACTGCGCTGCTTGGCGTACTCGACCGATGCATCAAGCATCGCTTGGGCTGCGCCTACGAGCTGCGCAGCAGTCGCCAGGGCACCGAACTCGAACGCCCGACCCACGTCGGCAGCCTTGGCCTCACCGGTTGTGCTGACCTCGAACAGCTTTCGGGCAGGGTCAACGGACTCGTGCTGCTCGCCCGCCGCGGCGTCGCTCACCGAGCCGTCCGAGGCGAGCAGGATCAGGCCGGCAGTATCGGCGTCGACTGCACGCGGAACCAGGGGAGGTGCCGCGACGGTGGCGATCAGCTCGCCGGCGGCCAGCGCACCGCAGCGCTCGTCATCACCGAGGAGAACCGGTGCCACCGCGATGGATTCGGTGACCGGCCCGGGAACGTTCCACTTGCCGAGCTTTTCCAGCGCCACCACCAGGTCTACCGGGTGGGCCTCGATGCCGTCGAATTTTTCGGGCACCAACAGTGCCGTCACGCCGAGGTCGGCCAACTGTGCCCACACCTTGCGGCCGGGTGCCGTGTCGCCTGCGCCCCACGCCCGCACGGCGGCGGGCAGATCCGCGGCACCAAGCGCCGCGTCGATGCTGGCGGCGAAATCCCGCTGCTGTTCGTCTATTTCGAAGTTCACGTCTGTCTACTTTCTGGGCAGGCCCAGGAGCCGCTCGGCGATGATGTTGCGCTGGATCTCGTTGGTGCCCGCATAGATCGGGCCGCCGAGGGCGAACAGCAGTCCTTCGGTGACGCCGTCCATGAGTTCGCCGTCGGCGCCACGCAGATCCAGCGCGGTCTGGTGCAACGCGACGTCCAGATCGGACCAGAACACCTTGGTGATCGACGATTCCGCGCCCAGTTCCCCGCCGTTCGAGACCCGGGTGACAGTGCCGAAGGTGTGCAGCCGGTAGGCCTGCGCCTTGATCCACGCATCGGCGACCCGATCGGTGAACGCCGGATCCGGGTTGTCCTTCCACTGTGCGACGAGGCGTTCCGCGGGTGCGAGGAACCGGGCCGGGCTGCGCAGTGACATACCGCGCTCATTGCTCGACGTGCTCATCGCCGCGCGCCAGCCGTCGTGCACCCCGCCGATCACGTCCTCGTCGGGGACGAAGACGTCGTCGAGGAAGATCTCACCGAACCCTGTGTCGCCGCCGAGCTGCGCGATGGGGCGCACCGTCACACCGTCGGCTTTCAGGTCGAACATGAAGTAGGTGAGGCCCTTGTGGCGCTGCGCCTCCGGATCGGAACGGAACAACCCGAAGGCCCGCTCGCCGAACACGGCGCGCGAGCTCCAGATCTTCTGCCCGTTGAGCAGCCAGCCGCCGTCTGTCTTCGTCGCCGTCGAGCGCAGCGACGCGAGGTCGCTGCCGGATTCCGGCTCCGACCAGGCTTGGGCCCAGATCTCTTCGCCACTGGCCATTTTCGGCAGGATGCGGTCACGTTGTTCTTCGGTGCCGTGCGCGAACAGTGTCGGCGCGAGCATCGACGTGCCGTTCGCACTGCCGCGACCGGGTGCACCGGCGCGGAAGTACTCCTCCTCGTACACAATCCACTGCAGCAGTGAGGCGTCGCGACCGCCGTACTTCTCCGGCCACGTGATCACCGAGAGTCCGGCATCGAACAACACCTTGTCCCACTGGCGGTGCTGCTCGAAACCCTCCGCGGTGTCGTAGGACTTCGTCGGAAACGCGCTCGTGTTGGCCGCGAGGAAGTCGCGGACCTCGGAGCGGAACTCGGAGGTAGCGTCGTCGAATGTGAGATCCATTTAGTTCATCTCTCGCAGTTGCGGTTTGACCACTTTGCCTCCGGGGTTGCGGGGCAGCACGTCGAGGAAGGCCACCGAGCGCGGTGTCTTGAAATTCGCCAGATGCTCTTTCGTGAAAGCGATCACGGCCGCCTCATCGAGCTCGGCACCGGGCCTGACAACGACGAAAGCCTTGCCGACCTCACCGAGTCGTTCGTCGGGAACACCGATTACGGCGGCTTCGGCGACGCCGTCGAGGCGCGCAAGCACCTGTTCGATCTCGGCGGGGTAGACGTTGAACCCGCCGCAGATGTACATGTCCTTGAGTCGGTCGGTGATCTTCAGGTTTCCGGCGTCGTCGAGTTCGCCGACATCGCCGGTGTGCAGCCACCGATCGCCATCGATCGCGGCGGCAGTGGCTTCGGCGTCGTCGAGGTAGCCGAGCATCACGTTGGGTCCGCGCAGCAGGACTTCACCGGACTCGCCGATACGCAGCTCGAAATCCGCGATCGGACGGCCGGATGTCGTCGCCACCGTGACGGCGTCGTCCTCGGCGCGGCACATGGTGCCGAACCCGGCGGCCTCGGTCAGCCCGTATGCCGTCAGGACGATGTCGATGTCGAGTTCGTTCTGCATCCGCTCGATCAGTACGACGGGGATCGTAGCCGCGCCGGTGACCGCGAAACGCAGTGAACTGAGGTCGAATTCGACCCGCTTGGGGTGGTCGAGCAGCGTTTGATAGATCGTCGGGGGGCCGGGCAGCACCGTGATTCCGTGGTCCTGCACGGCCTTCATCGCCTTCTCCGGGTCGAATGTCAGCTCGGGAAACAGCGTGGCGCCGGTCTGCAGGCAAGCCAAGATTCCCGCCTTGTAGCCGAAATTGTGGAAGAACGGGTTGATGCACAAGTAGCGGTCACCGCTGGTGACCTGCCCGCACGCTGCCCACGCCGCAGACGCGTCCAGGGACTGACGGTGCGCGCACCGCACGCCCTTGCTGCGACCCGTCGTACCCGACGTGAACAGGATGTCGGACACGTCGTCGGAACTAACCGCCGCGGCGCGTGCGTCGACGGCGGACAGAGCTTCTTCCTTCGCGCCACGCGCCACGAACTCGTCCCACGTCCCATCGGCCTTCTCGATCGGCACGCGAACGATGTGGCGCAGTGCCGGCAGCGCATCCCGGTGGAGGCTGGCTGCCTTGTCGGCGCCGAGGAACTGTCCGGAGGCGAACACGAGGGGGGCTTCCGTGCGGGCCAGGATGTCGGAGGCCTCGCTCGCCGTGTAGCGGGTATTGAGCGGCACAAGGACCGCGCCGGCGTGGTGGGTGGCCAGGGATGCGACCACCCAGTGCCACGTGTTGGGAGACCAGATCGCGACGCGATCACCCGTCTCGATACCGGCGTCGATCATTGCCGCAGCGACCTGCCTGACCTCCGACCGCAGGTCAGCGTAGGTGAGCGAGCGTTCCGGCGTCACCACGGCGAGGTGGTCTCCGAGCTCTCGAGCGATCCGTTCGAGAACCGCGGGGGTGGTCCTCGGGGAGGTCGTCATCGAAGCTCCTGTAGCAGTCCGGGGTACCCAAGCAAGTGCTTGGTAGGCTACCCTACAGGGGTGATAGAGGTCCAGGAGTTCAGGGCTGAGGTCCGCGACTGGCTCGCCGAGAATCTCGTCGGTGACTACGCCGCATTGAAGGGGCTGGGTGGCCCCGGCCGCGAGCACGAAGCCTTCGAGGAACGGCTCGCGTGGAACCGTCATCTCGCCGCGGCGGGGCTGACGTGCCTGGGTTGGCCGGTGGAGCACGGCGGTCGCGGACTGTCGGTCGCGCACCGCGTCGCGTTCTACGAGGAGTATGCGAAAGCCAACGCTCCCGACAAGGTCAACCATCTCGGCGAGGAACTGCTGGGCCCGACGCTGATCGCGTTCGGCACCGAAGAGCAGAAGAAGCGCTTCCTGCCCAAGATCCTCGACGTCACCGAGCTCTGGTCGCAGGGCTATTCGGAACCGGGCGCCGGTAGCGACCTCGCCAACGTCTCGACAACGGCGACGCTGGACGGAGACCATTGGGTTCTCAACGGTCAGAAGGTCTGGACTTCCCTTGCCCATTGGGCGCAATGGTGCTTCGTGGTGGCCCGCAGCGAGAAGGGCTCCAAGCGTCACGCCGGCCTGTCGTATCTGCTGGTGCCGCTCGACCAGCCGGGTGTCGAGATCCGTCCGATCATCCAACTGACCGGTGACTCGGAGTTCAACGAGGTCTTCTTCGACGATGCGCGCACCGACGCCGACCTCGTGGTCGGCGAGCCCGGCGACGGCTGGAAAGTCGCGATGGGAACGCTGACGTTCGAGCGGGGCGTCTCCACACTCGGGCAGCAGATCCGTTATGCACGTGAGCATTCCAACCTCGTTGAGCTGGCCAAGCAGACCGGCGCCGCCGACGACCCGTTGATCCGCGAGCGCCTGACCCGATCGTGGGCCGCGTTGAAGTCGATGCGTTCGTACGCGTTGGCGACGATGGACGTGGAGCAGCCGGGGCAGGACAATGTCAGTAAGTTGTTGTGGGCCAACTGGCATCGCGAGCTCGGGGAGATCGCGATGGACATCGAAGGCGCCGCAGGCCTGACTCTGCCCGACGGCGAGTTCAGCGAATGGCAAAGGCTGTATCTGTTTTCGCGTTCGGACACCATCTACGGCGGATCCAATGAGATCCAACGGAACATCATCGCCGAGCGGGTGCTCGGCCTGCCCCGAGAGGCCAAGGGATAAGGCATGACCGATCTTTCCGCGGTGCCCCAGGAGATCGAGGGTCACGGACTGCTCAAAGGCAAGGTCGTTCTCGTGACGGCCGCCGCGGGCACCGGCATCGGGTCGACGACGGCACGCCGGGCATTGCTCGAGGGGGCCGACGTCGTCGTCTCCGACTACCACGAGCGCAGGCTCAACGAAACGCGCGACGAACTCGCCGCGCTCGGCCTCGGCAAGGTTCACGCGGTGGTCTGCGACGTCACGTCCACCGAGGCCGTCGACGCGCTGATCACGTCGGCGGTGGCCGCCGCAGGGCGGCTGGACGTGCTGGTCAACAATGCCGGGCTCGGCGGACAGACCCCGGTCGTCGACATGACCGACGACGAATGGGACCGCGTCCTGAACGTCACGCTGACGTCGGTGATGCGCGCGACGCGCGCCGCGCTGCGCTACTTCCGCGACGTCCCGCACGGCGGTGTCATCGTCAACAACGCGAGTGTCCTCGGCTGGCGTGCGCAGCACTCCCAGTCCCACTACGCGGCCGCCAAGGCCGGCGTGATGGCGCTGACGCGATGCAGCGCAATCGAAGCCGTCGAATACGGAGTGCGCATCAACGCGGTCTCCCCGAGCATCGCCCGCCACAAGTTCTTGGAGAAGACCAGTAGCTCCGAACTGTTGGACCGGCTCTCGGAAGGGGAGGCCTTCGGGCGTGCCGCCGAACCGTGGGAGGTCGCGGCCACCATTGCGTTCCTGGCCAGTGAGTACTCCAGCTATCTGACGGGCGAAGTGATCTCGGTGTCCAGCCAGCGGGCTTGAGCCGAGAAATCCCCACCGTTTCTTCACAAACGCTGCCCGGAAGCCCCATATCCGGCCCCTACAGTCTGATGTGTGAAGCGAATCCTGGTGGTCGAGGACGAGCCGACCATCCTGGCCGCCGTCGTCACGCGGCTGCGTGCCGAGGAGTTTCTTGTCGAGACAGCCGTCGACGGGCCCTCCGCAGTCGCTGCGGCCACGAACGATCCGCCCGACCTCGTGGTGCTCGACGTGATGCTGCCCGGGTTCGACGGCCTGGAAGTCTGCCGCCGCATCCAGGCCCTGCATCCGATCCCGGTGCTGATGCTGACCGCCCGCAGCGACGAGACCGACATGCTGGTCGGGCTCGGTGTGGGCGCCGACGACTACCTCACCAAGCCGTTCAGTATGCGCGAGCTCGTCGCCCGGGTCCGGGTTCTGCTGCGACGGGTGGATCGCGCCGTCACGGCGCACACCCTGTGGGTCGGCGAGCACCGAGTCGATCTGCAGGCGCGACGGGTCTACCGTAATGACGACGAAATACACCTGACCCGAACCGAATTCGACCTGCTGACATTCCTCGCTGCTCGCCCCCGCACAGCCGTCTCCCGTGACGCCCTTCTCGAACACGTCTGGGGATGGGGATCCGGTGCAGAGAGCCGCACAGTCGACACGCATGTGAAGGCGTTGCGGCGCAAGCTCGGATCGGAGCTCATCCGCACCGTGCACGGGGTCGGATACGCGCTGGAGACACCGAAGTGACCAGGTTGGGCGACATCTGGGATCGCCTGCCGCGGCCGCTCGATCCGTTCGGCTCGTTCAAGATGAAGATGGGCCTTCTCGTCGGTAGCGCCATCGTTCTGGCGTCGTTCACCTTCTGGATCGGTGCGAGCTGGCAGTTCCGCTACGCGCTGCTCGCCGCACTCGCGACGTCACTCACGTTCACCTACTTTCTCGCCCACGGCATGACATCGCCGCTGCGTCAGATGACCGCTGCGGCAAGGGCGATGGCCCGCGGTGACTACACGACGCGCGTGCGCGCCACCTCGCGTGACGAAGTCGGGCAATTGGCGCAGGCCTACAACCAGATGGCGGCCGACCTCGGCGCCGCCGACGAGTATCGCCGAGGACTGATCGCCAATGTTTCCCACGAACTGCGCACGCCGATCACGGCACTGCACGCATTGCTGGAGAACGTCGTCGACGGCATCGCCGAGCCGGACGAGAAGACCATGCGGATGGCGCTGACCCAGACCGAACGGCTCGGTGAGCTGGTGACCAACCTCCTCGACCTTTCCAGACTGGAAGGCGGAGCAATATCATTACAGCGCACTGTTTTCCGTGTCAGTGACTTCCTCGAAGAGGCCATCTGGCATGTGACGGCGCCGGGGGAGGGCGTGCAGGTCGGGTTGCGGGTGGAACCACCCGACCTCGTCGCGACCGCCGACCAGGGGCGTTTGCGGCAGGTGGTCGTCAACCTCGTCGACAACGCGATCCGGCACAGTCCCGCCGGTGCCCGCGTCTCCGTCTTCGCCAGCACGGCAGCGGGATCTGCTCTGCACCTTGAGATCTGCGACGAGGGTCCGGGAATCCCGCCTGACGAACGCGAGCGGGTATTTCAGCGGTTCACTCGCGGTGCCACCTCGGCTGGGGGCACCGGACTCGGCTTGGCGATAGCACGGTGGGCTGTCGAACTGCACGGCGGTGCAATCGAAGTGATGGAAACCGGAGCCGGTTGCCGCATCGGGATCACGATCCCCGCCCCGGCCGCGGGGGAGGAGAACCGATGAGCCAGCCTTTGCCATGATGGTCCCGCGCGGTTACGTGTTGCCGCCGCCGCCAACGGCTTTCGGTCCGATGCTTCCGCGTCACGGCGAGCCAGGGTGGTCGATCTGGCCGCCGCGGATCTGGCCCAACTCACCCGTGACCGAAGCGCCGCGACGGCTCCTGGTGCTGGCGTTGATCGCGGGCTTCTTCGGTTCGGCGGTGTGGCGGGTCTTCACACTCAGCATCGGTTACGTACTCGTCGGTGTCATCGTTTTCGCCATTGCGTACGGGACCGCCGAACGCATGCCGGCGCTGCGAGAGTGGTTCGGCATCGCGGTGACACTGCTGCTTCTCGCGGTCCCTGCCGTTCTCGCCGCCGAGTGGCTCGGCGTGCTGTGCATACTGGCGGCCTGGGCGCTCGGATGGGGCACACTCGCCGGCGGCCGCACCTGGACTGCTGTCCTCGGTGGCGCGTTGGTCCCGTGGCTTCTGCCGGCGAGAATCATCGGCTGGGCGCGCCGCGCGATGCCCATGCCGGGTGCTGCGTGGTCGCAACGCCCCAGTGCGGCAAGGATTGTCATTGTTGCCGCCGTTACCGTCGGTCTCACGCTGGTGTTCGGCGCACTGTTCGTATCGGCCGATCCGGCATTCGCCAGCCTGGTGGACCATCTGGTTCCCGCCTGGCGCGGCGACGAGTTCGTCTCTCGCACAGTCGTATTCGTCATCGTGACGTGCTTTGTACTCTTCGCCGGCTACCTGACGAGGGTGCCGCCGAAATTGGACGCGCTCGCGCCGCCGCGGATGCGTGCCGTGCCGAACTGGGAGTGGGCTGTCCCGCTCGCGGTGCTCGACGTGCTTTTCATCGGGTTCGTGGCCGTCCAGGCGACGGTGTTGTTCGGTGGCCACACGCACGTCCTGGAAACCGAAGGGCTGACGTACGCCGAATACGCCCGGCAGGGTTTCTGGCAGCTGCTGTGGGTCTCGGCGCTGACGCTGCTGGTTCTCAGTGCCGTGGTTCGTGTCGCCGCGCGGGACAGCGCGTCCGATCGCCGTCCGCTGCGGATCCTCGTCGGCACGCTGTGCGTGACGTCCGTCGTCGTCGTCATCTCCGCGATCCACCGGATGTGGGTCTACCAGCAGGCATACGGGTTCAGCACCGAGCGTCTCATGGTCATCACCATCGAGTTGTGGCTCGGTGCTGTATTTGTCTTCATCGTCGTGGCCGGAATCCGGATGACCGGTCACTGGTTGCCGCGCGCGGTTCTGCTGGCGGGGGCGGTGGCCTTACTCGGACTGGCGGCGACAAACCCGGAGCGGCTGATCGCCGAGCGCAATATCGATCGCTATGAACAGACCGGCCTGCTGGACACCGCCTACCTGTTGCGTCTGTCTCCGGATATCGAGCCCGCGTTGGCCCGGCTGCCTGAGTCGGTGCGCGCCTGCGCCAGGTATCGGATGGCCGACCGCGACCCCTGGTTTGAGTTCAACCTGTCCCGCTGGAGCGCACCGCTGCTGTCGGAAGAAATGGATCTGGACTGCACCGGGTACTGGTCTGCGACGAGGTGACGCCTACGCTCCGGGAGGGAGACCCCCACCGCATTCCCGACGCCAGTCGGCGAAAGCCTCGGTGAGCGAGTACTGAGCCGTGAAGCCGATGTCGGCGAGTCGGGCCGAGCTGATGTTGGTGTCGTTGTGCAGCTTCTGGATTCGCCTCGGGTGCACGCCGAACTTCGTGCCGTTCGGGTCGACCACCGCAAACGGCGACGCCGCTGCCAGAGCGAACCGGTACGGGACCGTCGGCGGGTGCCGATCCCAGCCCCACGCCGCGTTGATGGCATCCACATGGTCGCGGATCGTGGTCGGCTCCGGGTAGACGGCGTGGTAGGTGTCGTTCGGTCCATCGTCGTCGATGAGCAGCGTCAGCAGCCGCAGGATGTCTTTGAGGTAGATGCAGCTCTTGACCGTGTCCTGGCGGCCGATGTAGCCGAAGCGCTTCCGGCTCAGCCCGTGGATTAGCCGCCGCATGTTGCCCTGATCGCCCGGGCCGAAAACCACGCCAGGACGCACGATGCGGATCCTGCGACCCGGCTTTTCGGCCTGCCACGTGCGCAAGATCTCCTCGGCCTGCAGCTTGCTGGCCCCATAGGCGGTGTCGGCGTCGCAGAAGTCGCTTTCCTCGCGCCGCCACGGCCCGGAGGCGAAGGCCATCATCGAGCTGGTGAAGACGATGTTCTCGACGCCCGCCGCATCGGCGGCCTTGCAGAGCCGACGGGTGGCCTCGGCGTTGTTGGCGAAGTAGTCCCGCCAGGGGAAGCCCGGCTCCTTCGACAGAGCGGCGAGGTGGATGATCGTCGGCGGGCACGGTTGCGGCAGATCGGCCGCCGTGACGGTGGTCAGGTCGACGCGCAGCGAGTCGGCGGTCGGTTCGGCGGCACGGTCGAGACCCACGACGGGCCGACCCGCTTCGCGTAGGTGCTTCACCAACGCGCTGCCGATGAAACCTGCACTGCCGGTTACGAGGACGGCATCGGCGGCGGTCATCACGCCACCCACCCGATTGATGTGGCCGAGTCTGGATGATTGGTCAACTGCCCCCCTAGGAATGAACCCCGACAGCAAGCGGAGCGTATCACTGGCTCGCGATCCGAGCGTTGGCTAGATGCTCAGCCAACCGAACACCCATCGCAATGCCGAAGAGCGTCGGGTTGGCCTGACTCGAGGTGGGCAGCACAGATGTGCTCGCGACATACAGTCCGCGCACCCCGTGCACCTGAAGGTTCGCGTCCACGACGCCCTCGCCCGGATCGGCGGACATTCGTGTGGTCCCGCTTTGATGGAAACCGGCCCACCCGTGCATGAAGGTCCGTACCGACTCCTCGGCGTCGCCGGCCAACCACTCCACGCTGCCTGCGCCGTTCTCGCGCAGATGAGCGTCGATGAGTTCGACTGTCTTGAAGGCGTATTCGTAGTCGGCGTCCGAGAAATGCAGATGGGTGCGGACCTTCCGCATCCCCAGTGCGTCACGCTCGTCGGTGAGCTCGATCCGGCTCTCCCAATGCGGAAGTTGCTCGCCGTGGTAGTGGAGCATGTACCGATTCTCGGGGCTCTTGACGAAAAAGCCTGGTGCCTTCCGGCCCTTGCGGATGAGACGGGCGTACGAGAACGTCACGGCGAATCGGATCGACGGAATGAGATCGCGCAGGACGTTTCGGATGTGTGCCTTGATCTGTGGCGGGCCGTCGATCTTGGTGTGCGTCTCGCGAATCGCCTCCGCGAGCAGGAAGCGACCGGCCGGTGAGATCAGCGTCAGATACACCGCCGACAGGATTCCGCTTCCGTGTGCCGGGTCGCTGATGGGCGGATTGACCAACCAGACGGCGACGTTGGGCATCGCCAGCTCGCGCTGCACCTCTGGGCTGAGGGTGAACCGCCGACGGATGTAGACACCGTCGTTGTCGCGTTCGTGCTGATGAATCACCTTGTCGGTGTTGAACTTCACGCGCGCGAACCGGCCCTCGACGTGGGTCATGTACCACCGTCCGAGGTGTCCGCCGGCATTGCCCAACCCGGTGGGGTGATGCCGGTCCGACGCCAGTAGGAGCCGGGTCGCCTCGATGCCGCCGGTTGCGATGACGTAATCGGTCGCGACAATCTTGCCTTCCCGGCCGTCGAGTGCCTTGACGACGAGGTGGTCGACAGAGCCGCCGCCCGCATCGGTCGCGATCTCCGTGCACGTCAGCCCCGTCCATAACGACAGGGACGGAGCGTCATTCAACGCGGCCCGGTATTCGCGACCGAATCGTGTTGGCAGCGCCCAACGCTCGAGGTCGGTGGTGCGCACACCGCCGTCGGGCAGCCCGGCGACCATGTCGCGTTGCGCGATCTCCGGAACGTCGCGGGCATTGAACACCGCCCGGCCGCACTGAGCCCAATCACAGGCCCGCTGCAGGTAGGGCTCGACATCCTCGAAGCTGATCGGCCACGGAGACTGAGCGGTCAGCGGCCGGTCCTCGAAGTCGATGGGGTCGTACGCGACGCAACGCCCGCCCCAAAGCGCCGATGCTCCCCCAACCGCCCGACGGAGTGCCAGCTCGCTGCGAGTGTGGAAGTAGTCGTCCTGCCTCGAGTCGAAAGCGGCGAGGTCCTGCGCCGCATCATCGACTCGCTCCAGACCGCTTTCGATGATCGCCACCCGGACACCCGATTTCGCGAGTTCCAGCGCTGTGGAGATACCGATCGGGCCCGCGCCGACGATCACGACATCGGTCTCGATCGTCGTACCCGCGGTGAAGTCTTCGGGTTGCCTGATCACTTGCCCCCCTTCCGATGTTCTCCGGCGAGTTCCACGAACCGGGTCAGCGTCTCGGTGTCGAAGGGCGACGAGACAGCGCGGGCCGCCTCGGCGACCCGTTCGGGCTTCGTGGTGCTGTACAGAATCGCGCGGGCGTCCGTCGCCGTGGCCGCCGAACCGAGGATCAGCTTCGCCAGCACACCCGGTGCCAGTGGGTCGAGCTGGAGGGTGTCGCGCCATCGGGCAGTCAGCCGGGCGTCGGCTTCCAATGCGGCGGCGAGCATTCCGTACGGACGGGTCAGCACGCCGAACGTGATGTCGGCCGGGCGAGGTGACGGATGGAGCAGATCGCTGCGAAGCTGGTCGACTCCCTCGGGCGCGAACGGTTCGGCGAAGTTCACGTCCAGGCCCTCGTCCTGAGACACTCCCCACGCACGGATCTTGCCTTGACGGCGCGCACCTTCGAAGAATTCGCGGAGCTCATCGGTGGCCACGGTGTCGGACGGCTCGGGGCCGTGCACGAACAGGATGTCGACGTAGTCGACCCCCAGCGCGGTCAGACTTTGGTCGAGGCTGCGAGCCGCCACCGCGGCGTCGTAGACCCGTACGGTGTCGGCGGCGGGCTTCTGGCGGCCCTTGACGGCGGCCCGCAGCGCGGGAACTTTTCGAAGCAGCGCCCGAGCCGGTGCCTGGAACCGGGCGAGTCGCTGGGTCATCCCCCCGACCTCGATGCCGAACTTCGTCGCGATGGTCACGCTGGAGCGGTCGACGGTGCGCAGGAATGCACCCAGCTCGGCTTCCGCCATTCCCAGCCCGTACATCCGCGCCGTGTCGAAGTGCGTCATCCCGTTGTCGACCGCGGTGCCGAGCACCGCCATCCGCTCTCTGCGAGATGGTGACTGCATCAAACCGCCGCACCCGAAGCCGACGGCGCTCACGGTGAGCTGCGGTCCCGGCAGTTCGATCCGCGACATCAGTGTGAATCGGTTGTGCCGGGGCTACCGACCAGCTGCGGGCTTGGCCGGTTTCTGCGCCGGTGGAGCACCAGGAGAACGATCAATGCCACGACGACGAGGGCCGCGACCACGCCCGCCACCACATAGGTGGTGATCCGCGACGAACTCGACGCGACGGTGAGTGCCGGGTCGAAGACGCTGCCCGCCGTCCTGATCGCGATGTTGGTGGGGGTTCCCGTTGCCCCTGCGGCGAGCACGTCACCCGTCAGCTGCGACCAGTCGCCTGTCGATCCATCGATGTAGCTGAACAGAGGGTCCACCAGGGACCAGTCCGCAGTCGTCGTGACGAGGACGACGGAGCGGTTGCGCTGAGGATCGGCGAAGGCCTGAATGGATCCCAGGCCGCTGTCGAGGTTGAGCGCCAGCTCGGACGGCAAAGCGAAGTTGACGATCGAGCCGTCGCCGCTCACCGGCGGACTCAGCGAAGTCTGTTTGATCGCATCGGAATTGGCCACGATCAGAGCCCCTGACGTGGCGTCGGCAGCCGTTGGGACGTCCACGACCAGCGGCGTGATCTCGGCCTTGTTGAGGCGCGCCATCGATGCCACGACCCGGGCAGCGTAGTCGAGTTGGTTCGGGCCACTACCGTCGAGCGCCACCAGGAACTCGGGGCTGAACTCGGAGGGGAATGCTCCGAAGCCACCGAGTGGCGGGCCGCCACGACGCATGGTCAACGACGATCGCGGATCGATCTGGAAGGTGATCGGCGCGACCAGCGGTCCACATGCCTGATCCGGGGTGTAGGTCAGCGCGAATTCCAGGTCGATCCATTGTTGTTGGAGCTCTGCGCTACTCAAGGTGAACTTGGCATCCAGATGCCCGGAGGAGTCGAGCGGTGCGCGGTAGACGACCAGTCCCTCGGCACGCACGACGACCGACGCCGCGTCGCGGTCGGGTACCGGCGTGTAGTCGGCGAGCAGATTGACGTCGACGTTGTCGAACCTGGGCCCCAATGAGGTGCGCTGAATACCGACCTGCAGACCGTTCGTTCCGAGGACGTCCGCCTTTTCGGAGCCGACACTCAACTCTTTGAACGTCATCGTGTCGGGGGAAGCAGCTGCCTCGGCCCCTGCCTGATCGACGCGGGCGTTGCTCGATTGTGCCAGCGGCTGCAGCTGTGTGGCGATCAGCGACACCTGCTCCGAGAGCCCCTCGTCTTCACCCGAGATTCGCAGGTACGCGTTTGGCGCCCCGGCATTCTCGACGGTCAGACCGGGATCACCGGTCTCGACGACAATCGCGCGATCGAGCCCGGCAGCGGGCGGCGGTGCCGCACCTCGCGGTTGGCTGACGACCCCGATGGCCACCGGCCGGGACGCGTAAAGTCGCGCGATCGCCGACGACAATGTCAGTACCGCCTGCTGCTCGGCGGAACTGGCATCGGCTGCCGCGTAGATCGTGATTCTCTCCAGCACCGGTGCGAAGAAGTTCGCGACAGTGGTCACGGGAAGCTGCGTTCCGGCGAATACCGTTGTCAGATTGCTGAGTTCCAGCCGCGGAAGCGGGTCGCAGTTCCGGTCACCGTCGTCGCGCGCGCGAATGGCGAACGACAGTCCGACCGACGAGCCCCGGACACTGGCCCTGGAGATGTCGACGTCGAACGGAGCCATCACCAGACCGGGCGCCACCGGCGGTACATCGATGGACGCCACGAAATTTCCTTCGGCATCGTTAATTTCGACGTAGCCGGCCGTGAAATTCAATGGCGTGTGAATCATGCCCTGCAACCGCGTCGCGGTCAGTCCGGAGGGTACGTCCACCGAGAAAGTGCTCTCGCCGTCGCCGTACAGATTCACCGTCGGCTGCAGACCGAGTGTCGACCATGGCATCGAGATGCCGGTGGGATTGCCGTCGTCGGCGGGCTGGACGGAAACGTCGTCGCCGGGTTGCGCAGAAGCGGGGCCTGCGACCGCGCCGGCAAGCGTGATCGGCGCGGCGAGCAACATCACTGAGGCAAGAACGCGGGCCACGACGCAGCGACTCATACCATTCCCCCGGTGTAATTACGGACGTCTGAAAACGCGAATGTTTCTCTTCGGACGAGCCCGTGTCGACAGTTGCTGTGGCCCGGGCGCCGGACCGAACCGATCGAATTCACGCAGTTCTACTTTCAACGAGTCTTCGCAGTCCCTAACAAGCAAGCCGGGTTAGTACCCTAGCAGGGGAAGTAAGGCAAAACAGTTTGCTTGCGCGATGTCCTAATCATGAAATCTCATCGTTACCGACATTCCGGCGACACGTCGCCGAGGCGCACGGGAAACACGCTTTCCCCGGTCGCCGGCGAAGCTCGGGTGCTACCGTCTTCGCCATGTGTGGTTACCTGTCGAGCGTTCCCCTTACTCACCGTTGATTCGCGTGATGTCGCAGGTGTGATCGCCAAAGGATTTCCACTGAGATGATCTCGACCAGGGGGGTCGGCCTGCTCGACTTCGTGTTGCGCCCAACCACATCCGTGACGAAAGTGCGAGCAGCATTCGTGGCGGGGTCCGCGCATGACACTCGCGTAACGCTCGCCCCCGGCGCTGAACTGCCGCGCTATTGTCAGGTCGAGGAGCAGGCCACCGCCAACGAGCAGGCTTCGCGTCTCATGGTGCCGATAAGTCTGGTGGGATATGGACCTTCGTAGCTACGGCCGAATGCTGCTGCAGCGCTGGCCCGTCCTGGTGTCGGTATTCCTCGTGGTGGGCGCAGTGCTCGCGGCCGCGAGTTTCATGCTTCCCTCGGTCTACACCACCAGCGTCCGGATCGTGTTCACGTCCAACCTGTCGACAGACACCGAGATGACGACCCGCCAGATCTCGGATCTGTACCTCAACAGTCGTTTGAAGACGTACGCGGAACTGGTGACGACCAATCAGGTTCTTCAGCCCGTCATCGATTCGCTCGGTCTCGATACCACCGTGGCAGACCTTGTCGAGCAGACCGAAGTCACGATTCCGGCCGGAACCACGGTGATCGAGATGGAGGTCTCGGCGCCGACGGCAGCAGAGGCTGCGTCCACCGCCAACCGCATCGCCAACGAGATGCCTTGGGCTGTCGCAAGTCTCGAGGGCGCCTCGACGGTCGCCCAGTCGCCGATCAAGGTCTCGATCCTGCAGCCCGCCGACATACCCGAGGCCCGATCGTCTCCCAACGTCAAACTGAACCTTGTCGTCGCGGCCGGCTTGGCGTTCATCTGTGCGGTCTTCGCCGCGGTGCTCGTGGAGACGTTCGACAACCGGGTGAGAAGGCGGCGCGACGTCACCGCATCGGGTGCCTCCTATCTCGGCGGGATCCCGAAGATCGCCGGCGCCAAGGCCGGCACACTCCTGCTGTTCGCGCAGCAGTCACGCGAAGTGCGATCGATATTCCGCCGGATCGCCATGGACGTCGTGTACGCGGTCGACGCGACACCGAAATGCCTGATCGTCACTTCGCCCCGGACCGGTGCGGGTAAGACGACGGTCGCTGCCAATATCGCGGGAGCGCTCGCGGAGGCCGGGAACCGGGTGGCTTTCATCGATGCCGACTTCCGAGGCCGTCGGCTGGCCGGTCAGGTCGGCATCGAGCAAGTGCCGGGGATAACCGACTTGGTTTCCGGCCGTACGGAACTCGACGAATCCGGGCTCTACCGCAGTTGGGGCGGTTTCACCATCGTTCCGTGTGGCGGCAGCACCGTCGACGTCGGGGAGATGCTCGCTGGCGAGAAGTTCAGCGAGTTGATACGAAGTTTCGCAGATCGCTTCGATGTGGTCATCGTCGACGCACCCCCGATCACGAACCCGAGCGAGGCCTCGCGCTTCACTCAGAACGTCGCCAACGTGGTCGTCGTCGCGCAGGCGGGGAAGACGCGGCGCGCGGAGTTGCGCCGTGTCACCGGTTCATTGACGCAGGCCGGGGCGAAGACCTTGGGTGTCGTGCTGTCGCGAGTTCGCGAGCCTGAGCAGCCGGCGCCGGCCGACGACGCGCGTCGTGATGACGCCGAGTAGGTGAAGACGGACCGGGGGAATGAGGTGCCGATGTCGCGACCGATTGTCACGCGCTATGCGCGCTTCGACGTCTCGACCTTGAACGAGGCGCAGGTCATCGATGCGATCTTCGCGCGCACCGCGCCGCTGACGCCTGACGAACCCCACCTTGTCGTGACGCCGAACATGAATCATGTTGCGCGTCTGCAAGCTTCGTCGGAGTTCGCATCAATCTACGAGCGAGCCCGCCTTATTCTCCCGGACGGCTGGCCTGTGGTGCGGTTAGCGAACAGCCTCGGAACTGAACTGACGGCCCGTGCCACCGGAAGTGGCATCACCCACACGCTGGCGCATATGCCCGGCGAGGGGCATCGACTGTTCCTTGTCGGTGGCTCCACGCCCGCGTCGCTCGAGGCGGCGTCGGCGGTGTTCCGCGGAAACGGTTGGGTCGTCGAGTCGGAACAAGCACCCGTGGGATGGCTCGGTTCGGCCGACAACCTCCGTGTGCTCGCAGAGCGGGTGGCGGCGTTCAGGGCAGATCTCGTGCTCATCGGCGTCGGTTCTCCGTTGCAGGAGCGAGTCGCAGTCAGCCTGCTCGATGCCGACGGTGTGACCGCCGTGCTGATGGGTGTCGGCGCCTCCATCGACTTCGTGGCCGGCCAGGCGGCCCGTCGCGCGCCAAAATGGATGCAGCGCCTCGGAATCGAGTGGCTCCACCGCATCCTGACCGATCCAGCCCGACTGCTGAAGCGGTATGTCGCTGACGTCGTTCCTTTTCTGAAAGTTGTTCGGCAGTCTCACGCCCATTCGGGGCAGTAGGAGAAGACCCATGACTCTGCTCATCGTCACGCCGATGTTCAACGAGATCGACAATGTGGCAGGTCTCGTCGAGACGATCCGAGCGCAACGCTTCAAAGACTTCGACTGGGTGATCGTCGACGACGGCAGCACCGACGGGACCGCCGGACGCATCGCGGAAGTCGATACCGAAAACCTCGCGACGGTGCTGTCGAAAACCAACACAGGTGGGCTGCTCGGCGGCTCAGAATTCAGGGCGTGGCGTTTCGGCGTCGACAAAACGCTACCGCTGAAACCCTATTCGCATGTGATGAAGCTGGACGCGGACGCGCGCCTGGCCCCCGACTACCTCGAACGGATCATCGAGCTTGCGCAAGGCCGAGTCGGTGTAGCAGGCGGCGTCATCGCTACCAGAGGCATGGCTGAGCAGAAGTTCCACGTGCCTGGCCCGGTGAAGCTGTACACCATCGATGCCTACCGGGCGACCGAGTCGCTGGAGGCGGCGCACGGTTTCGACGCGATCGACGAGATCGCGGTGAGCTACTACGCAGGTTTGGAGACCCGGGTGGACACCGGCGCCCATTTCGAGTTGGCGCGGGCGATCGGTGCCAGCGCGGGGGAGATCCAGGGGCGTTACCGCAATGGTCGGACAAGTCGCTGGATCGGGTACGACTTCTTCTACTTCCTGGTGCATTGCCTCCGTTATATCGCTCGCCGCCCTTACGTGATCGGCGTGTTCGCGCTTCTGTGGGGTTATCTGACTGCGGGGCCCGGCCCGTTCGCGCCGGAATTGAAGAAAGAGCATGCCCGGATGCAGCGGGAAAAGCTTGCGCGGGCATTTCGTAATCCGGTGGGATTCTGGCGCGAGGCCTACAAGGTGGGCCGCCCTAACTGACCGTCTTGCTTACTGCAAGAACACTTTTCGGATATCGGCGACCGGAGTTCTCGATTTCGCCGACACCATCACCGAATGGTATTCGGGTGACAGCTGGTCTTTGAGCTTTTGCAGTCCGGCCACGTCCAGAGGCACGGGATTCCAATGGTTCAGGGTGCGGATCGTGCCGTCATCCCAATGTCCCGAAGCGTCCCCGAGTACCTGGTTGGCATACATGCCGTAAAGGATGTACTCGGAGAATCCACTCAGTGGCGCGATGGCGCGTTCCCACGATTTGTTCGCCACACGTTCCAGGAGTCGATTCATCTCCAACACATTGTCGCGTCGCCAGCAGATCGCATTGCCGATGTAGTTGGTGTCGTACTCCGCTACCGGCGCCAATCCGAGCAGGGCCGCAGAGACCGCGTGCCAGTGGTCGTTGTTGGCGATCAGGCCGCGCTGCCCCGTTTCGACGAACAGGGGCACCTTTCCGTCGCGCTCGTAGGAGCGGGGATCGTAGGGTGCGACGTAGAAGACGTCGGAGTCGGTGTAGAGCAGGACGTCCTCGTTGACGACGTCGGGGATCGACAGTTTGACGATCTGCTGCAGAATCCAGTTCTTGACCGGCCGTGTGCGAAAACTGAACCAGAATCTCCGTACTTTGGGAATGCGTACCAGCCAGCTGGGGACGATGTCCTCGACGATCAGGATCTGCGTGCGGTCCGATTCGAAACGCTTGAACATCGGCACATCGCGCCGGTCGATGACCAGATAATGCCGCAAATAAGGTGCGGCCCAACGTTCGACGCTCTCGACAAGCAGTGCGCAGCGTTCCACATCCAGGCGAAAGCTCGGCGTGACCAACGCATAAGAAAGGAGATTTTCGGGCGGGGTGGTCATCGGCAAAGTATAGGCGCTGCGGAAATTTTTGGGGCCCAACTGTTTTACGCCGCGATGGCAATTCCGCTCAAGATCCCTCCAGCCCGAGTAGGCGAAGCGCGCCGTCTATCCAGAATCCGATTTTCGGACCGCCCTGGCACATTCCGTCAGTCTCTCCGGGATTTTTCACCCACAGCAGGCCGTCGAGCCCGGCGCCCTCGAACAGCCGCGGTGAGGCGCCCAACCGGGCGCCTGGGGCGTTGCAGTAGTTGTCTTGCGGGCCCGCACCGTTTCGGCTGATGTCGATCACATAATGCGCGTCGGTGACCCCGAGGGCGCGCAGTGCCGACCGCACGCGCTCGGCATACCGAACCTCGCCACCCGTCGTCTGATAGTTCGACACGTTCAGGCTGAAACCGGTGACCTTGTCGACATCGACCCCTTTCAGCCGGTTCGCGGCTTCTGCTGGGCTGAGCCAGTTCTGGTGGCCTGCGTCGATGTAAACCCGCGCGCCCGTCGTCGACAGCGTGTCGACCGCGTAACGCAGCATGCCCTGACGGTCGCCCTGTTCGCACTCGCCCAGGTGCGGAAGCGCATCGGGTTCGAGGATGACCATGGCCTCGTCGTGCCCCATCAATGCAGCCGCCGCGCCGTCCACCCAGTCCTTGTACTCCTGCTCGTCGCGCGCACCCGTGTACACCCGTTCCTCGGCCGGAACCGCAGAACCGCAGTCCAGTGCAGGAATCCGGTAGAGCACGATCGTCGGGACGGCGTTCGCTGCCTCCGCCGCGGCGAGGTAATCGCCGACGTCATCGATGACCGTCGCCGACGTGGACCAGTCGCTGAACCACTTCGCCTGCGGTGTCTGCGCGATCGGATCCAACCGGGGGTCCTCCCGTGCCGCCTCGATCGCCAGCAGATCGGGATCGGTGTACAGCTTGGTATCGATCGGCGTGCTCCCCGCGACCGTCCCCGAACCGACGACCTCCGGTGGTTCTCCCGAATGCGTGGCCGCGCCGATCGCCACCAGGGAGACAGCGGTGACCGTCACCGCTGCCGCTGCAAGAACCGAGCGTCGTTCCCGTCGCAGTACCCGCCGCCACCCCGCCGAGGCCGGATCAGTGTGGCGGCTGTTCATGGCGCGCGTGCTTCGTCGTGCACATCGGTCGGTCGGGCCAAGAACAGGACGGTCAACGGGACGATCGTGACCGACCAGTAAGCCGCGTTGTCGATGAAACCCAACGGCACCTCGAGCCAACCGCAGACGAGAATGCCCGTCATCAGCATCGCCGCGATCGACATGTAGCGGTTCCTTGGCATGGTCGTGACGTATGCCTGCACGAGCAGCGAGGCGACAGCAACAAACGCAAGGAGCACGCCGCCGGTGGCAAGCCACTGGACGAACTGGTTGTGACCGGAGAAGGCTCCGGGGCTCAACGGTGACGTGTCAGTCTCCGCGACTTGCGCAAACCAGTCTCTGCCCAGTCCGAAATAGGGGGCTCGCGAAGACCATTCCGTCAGTGAGCCGTTCCAGATCACGCCACGGCCGGTCAGTTCGTCGTCCTCCCAGCCGCCAGGCTGCAACCAGCCCGTCAACGGCAACACACACATCACCGCCATTGCCCCGACGGTGGCAAGGCGCGCCACCGCTGACGCGGCACGCTCGTGTCCGTACTCCCTGAAGGCCCACGTCACGGCGCCGATCACCAACATGCCCGCCGCCGCAGTCATCGCGATGCGACTGGAGGACCAGCAGATGGCGAACCCCACGACTGCCAGCCCGGACACTCGCATCCACCATCGCGGGAGTGTGATCACCGCTGCGATCCCGATCGTAAGGTAAAGGCCCAGAATGTTTTCCGCGGTGAACATGCCCTGCAGCAGCCCCAGTGAGGGGAACACCGCCTTGTCGGCGCGCTCGCGCACAGTACCGTCGGCCTCACGAACACGGCCCGCGTCGGGCTGCAGGAACCCGAACGCGATCGCCGCGATCGCCGTCAGCACCACGAGCGCACCCAGCGCGGCGAGCACGCGGGGGCTGGGCCGCAGCGCGGCCAGCGCCAGGATCACCACCAGATACAGCACACTTTCGGGACTCGGAGAGCCCTCGTACAAGGTGCGCGTCAGGATCACCAGCCATGGCGCCAGCAGCACGAGCAGGCGCCACAGGCCCGGCCGGGTGAGTTCGTTGATGCGGAACACGATGATGACGACGCTGAGACCGACAGCCAAGAGGAAAGACAGGCTCGAGATCGCGCTCGCGGCGGCCGGCCAGATCGGTTCCTCGCCGACCGGCACGAACACCTTGTCCGCGGTCAGCGACATCGCGATGCGCGCGCCGACGGCACGGCACCACAGGAGGGCGATGAGCAACACAGCCGCGGCATCACACGAGATGAACAGGCGGCTCTTCTGCAGCATCCACCCTCCGCTCGCGACGCCCGAGCCAAGCTGCCCGGACGGCAGAACACGGGTACGTGTGGATGGTACCGATCGGTGGGCTTCGCGAGCTTCAACGCGCACCTACTCCGGGGTCGCCGATGCGACAATTGCGGAGTGGCTGGACGTTACCTGATCGCTATCGCTACATACCTGCGGCCGACCGGACTGCAGCGATTGCTGGACAGTCTGGAAGTGGCCATCGCGTCGGCGGGCCTGGATGTCGACGTCCTGATCGTCGACAACGATGCCGAAGGATCGGCGCGTTCGATCGCCGCCGCCCATGGACTCGGACCCACGTATGTTGTTGAGCCAGAGCCCGGTATCTCAGCCGCCCGCAACCGCGCACTCGATCACTTCGGCGATTCCTACCGCGGAATCGTCTTCGTCGACGACGACGAGTGGGTGTCACCGACGTGGCTGACCACGCTGACGGAATACGCAGTCCAGACACAGGCAGACGTGGTAGTGGGACCGGTGGTCAGCGTCTTCCTTGAGCCCGCGCCCGAATGGGTGCAACGCGGAGGATTCTTCCAGGGCCGCTCTCAGGTGACCGGTGATCATCTGCGCTACGCGCCGACGAACAACACCTTGCTGGTCCGGGATACATGGGTTCGTGTCGGTTCGCCCCGATTCGACCCGGCGTTCTCCACGACGGGCGGCGAGGACACCGATCTGTTCCACGGAATCCGAAAGTCGGGTGCTGCCATACTCTTCTGCGCGGAAGCGCAGGTGTACGAAGAGGTGCCGACCGACAGACAGTCGTTGGGCTGGGTGCGCCGCCGCGCAATGCGGGAGGGCGCCAACGAGACCCGAGTGCTGCGCAAGCACCGTGACTCGGAGTTGTTGGCGGCGTTGGCGCGAGGCGTTCGCAGCGGTGTGTACGGAATCCTGTTCCTCGCCGTCGGATTGGCCACTCGCCGTGGCGTCCAGGCGCGCCCGTACTTCAGCCTTTTTTACGCGTGTGGACAATTCGCGGCGCTCTTCAACTACCAGGTCGAGGGCTATACGCGAATCAGCAAGTCGCAGAACAGCCGTTGACCCGTCACGAATCTGCCCATCATCGGAGTGCCGTGAGCGTTCCGGCGATATGTTGTGAAAGCCGGCCGGGCCTGTCGTTGGGGGAAGAAGGTTGATGGCGCCGAATTTTGCCCGCAATACTCTTCTCGGCTTCGTTTCCGGCGCCGCCGTCACGTTTTCCGGATTCGTCGGGAGCGCGATCGCAGCGCGACTGCTGGGACCCGACGATTTCGGTGTCGTCGCCTACGTCGTCTGGTGCGTGACGATCGCTGCAGCGGTCGCGAACCTGGGCAGCGACGTCGTGCAGCAGCGATTCCTTCCGAACCTGCGTGCTGCGGGCAAGAGCGATCAGGTGGACGGTCTCGTCGGCGCCATCATGCGGCTGGCGATGGGGGCGGCCGTCGTGGTCGGCGTCGTGTTGTTCGCCTACCTCTACGGACCCGGAACGGGCGCGCTGTCGGCGGGTTCGCCGCACTCTCAGATCGTCGTGATCGCGGTCGCTCTCGTCTGGTTTTTCTGCTGGCGGATGGGCGACTTGTATCTGTTCAATCTCCGCGGCGAGCAGCGATTCGACACACTGGCTCGCGTCTCGACGGTCTCGGCGCTGATGCGCGTCGCCACCACCGTGCTCGGAGCCTGGTTGTTCGGGATTCCCGGCGCGTTGGCCGGCTATATCGCCGCAACAGTTCTGCCGGCGAGCCGGCTGTTCCCGCTACTGCGCCTCAAACCCAGAGTCGACCGGTCACTGAGGCGGGAGGTCATCGGTTTCGCCCTGATGAGCTGGACGATCGGTGTGATCGGCAACCTTCTGTTCGGCCGTACGCAGATCATCTTCCTCGAGCACTACACCGACATCGGCACCGTCGGTTTGTTCGCCGTCGCGTTGACGGTGGCTGAGATGGCCGCGCAATTGCCACCGCTGCTGCTGTCGGCTCTGCTGCCTCGCTTCAGCGAGCAGAGTGGTCAGGGCGCGCACGACAACATGAAGAGCCTGTATCGAACGATGACGGCCTTCATCGCGGTGGTGATGCTGCCGTTCTGCCTGGGCCTGGCCGCCGTCACGCCGGTGCTGGTTCCGCTGATCTTCGGTACCGATTTCGCCGATGCCGCCGCTGTGTCCTCGATCCTTCTGATAGCCATTGCGATCAACAGTCTCGGCGGCGCCAACCTCTCGCTGATCTTGAGCAAGGGGAAGAACAGCATTCTCTGGATATCCAATGCCGTCGGCCTGGTCGGCGTCATCGGGCTGGGATTTCTGTTGATTCCCCACTACGGGCTCATCGGAGCAGCCTGGTCGCGCGCAATCATCCAGGTGGTGGTCATCCTCATCGAAATTATCTGCGCGACAATTCAACTAGGATTCGCCATGCCCTATCGCGCGCTGGGGGCCATCGCGCTCGCCGCTGTGGCACAAGGTGCGGTCGCCTACGCAATCGTCCTAAACCTAGGCGGCGCAGGATCATTGGTGCTTGCTATCCCTGCCGCGATTCTGACGTATCTGATCGCTGTGCGCCTGCTCGGTGTGATCCCACTGGTTGACCCCGAGCTGTCAGGCCGGCTCATCTCCCACACACCTGGCCGGTTCAAACCACTGGCATCCCGGATCATGCGACTGCTGGCGCCGTCCACAACGGGGCGGGCAGAGCAAGATTGACCATTCTCGTCCGAACTTACGTACTAGGCTTGACATCACATGACCGGTAGGCCGGGGGGCTCCGCGCAGAGAGGCTGTCGATGATCAGTGTCCTCGTGATCGGCGCAGGAGCGGTGGTTGAGGAGCACTACCGCCCACCCCTGCGCCGGCTGGAGAAAGCCAAGGCCATTCAGGTTCTCGGCGTGGTGGATCCCAACGAATCGCGGGGCCGGCTGATCGCGGACCGGTTCAAGCGGGCCCGCGCCTATCCCGATTGTGAGGCGGCCTTCCAGGCAGATTCGTACGATCTCGCCATCATCGCCTCACCGCCCGGGTTCCACGCCGACAATGCTTGTGCGGCCTTCGAACACGGAAGCCATGTGCTGTGCGAGAAACCCATGACGACGACGGTCGCCGACGCTGACCGGATGAACGCCGCGGCGGCGAAGGCCGGCCGGGTGCTGGGCGTGGCGTATCCCCGGAGGTTCTATTCGAATTTTGCCGACGTCGCACGGCTTGTCGCGGACGGCGAGCTCGGCAACGACCTCGAGTTCACCTACCGCGAAGGCCACACCTACGGCTGGCCCGCCGCCACCGACGCGGCGTTCCGGCGTGAGCGTGCGGGAGGCGGTGCGCTGCTGGACATCGGAGTGCACATGCTCGACCACCTGAGCTGGATCTTCGGCGATCCGGTGGTCAGCCGCTCGTTCGATGACAGCTTCGAGGGCGGGGTCGAGACGAATTCGGTGTTGCAGCTGACGTTTCCGCGGGCTCGCGGCATCATGCAGGTCAGTTGGGAGTACCCGCTGAACAACGGGTTGTGGATACGCGGCGCACTGGGCGAGGTGATGCTCGACGGGGACGACCTTCGCACCTACCGACGCAAGACGTCCCAAGGGTGGACGCTCGTACCGGCCGAGACGTCCTGGCCCACCGATCTCACCCCGGAGGGTGGCAAGCGGGTGCGGCCCGGCAACCTACGCCCGTGCTTCGACGCCGAGTTGGTGGCCATGCTCAGGTGCATTCGCTATGGCGAACCCTTTCCCGTGACGGGTGTCCAGGCCGCGAGCGTGCAAGCCGCCATCGAACACGCCTACGAGAACGCCGAGCCGCTGGATTGTCCCTGGCTACCCGACGACGAGCAGGTAGCCGCCCGCGCCAAACATTGGAAGGCCGGCCACCCGTGAGCAAGCCCATCGCAATCATCGGAGCCGGCGGTTGGGTCGGTGCGCGTCTGGTCGAACGCGCCGAACTTCTCGGGGATGTCGGCGGCGTCCGCATTGTCCCCATCGTCCGATCCCGGCGCAGTCAGGGGCGGTTGGCGAGGTTCGGCACGTGCACCGTTCTCGGTGACGCCGGCGATCCAGCGTCTCTGGTTCCGCTGCTCAAGGGCTGCGGGATGGTGGTGAACCTGACTCTGGGCAACGATGAGCGCATCGTCGGTGATGTCGAGTCCATCTACTCCGCGTGTGTGCAGGCGGAGGTTCCGCTCTTCGTCCACATGAGTTCCGCCGAGGTTTTCGGACGGGCGGACGCGCCGAATTTGAGCGACGATTCCGTCGCGGACAGCCCCCATTGGATGGAGTACGCCCACGGGAAAAGGGCCGCCGAGGCGTGGCTGCGCTCCCAAACGGATGGGCCTGTGAAGGTCATCATGCTGCGGCCGGGGCTGATCTGGGGACCTGGGTCGGTGTGGCTGGTCGACCCGGCCAAAGCGCTGGTCAGCGGCACGGCATATCTGTTCGGGGAAGGCCAGGGGATCTGCAATCTGATCCACGTGGACAATCTCATCTCCTACCTCGTCCATCTGGCGAAGGCTCCCGAGACGCGCTCGGGCATCTTCAACATCTCCGACAACGAGACGACCCGCTGGGCCGACTTTTATCACGCGATCGCACGGGAAGTCGGCGTCGATCCGGCGACGATCCGACTGCTCCCCGATTCGGCCTTCCAGGAGAGCCGGCTGGAACCGGTGCGGAAGAAACTGTTCAACGTCGCACCCGCTCGCGCCGTCAAACGACGGATGAGCGGTGACACCAAGGGCCGAATCAAGCAGGAACTCAGAGATCGGTTCCGGCCGTCGATATCCGAAGTTCAGCCCATCGCACCCGAACCGGCTGTGACGAAGCAGCTTTGGTGGCTGCAGGGCACAGCGCAGAAGCTGCCGTCGACCAAGTTCGCCGAGCACTATCCGGGTCTGCAGCTTGCGCCGTTCGCCGATCTGATGGCGGCCAGTGGTCACTGGCTGCGGTACGCCGGGTTCCAGAATCCGGACGCTCGCAGCTGAGCGGCTCGCCCGAGCTGATAACCCGGCTTACCTAGCAAGCGCTTGGTTGCTATCCTGATCTAGTGGACAAGGCGCTTCCCAGTCGCCGCGACGAGCTTCTGCAGCTCGCCGCGACGATGTTCGCCGAGCGCGGCCTGCGGGCCACCACTGTGCGCGACATCGCGGACTCGGCCGGAATCCTGTCGGGGAGCCTGTATCACCACTTCAAGTCCAAGGAGCAGATGGTCGAAGAGGTCCTGAAGGACTTCCTGGACTGGCTGTTCACACGCTACGACGAGATCGTCGCCGGCACGACGGACCCCCTGGAGCGCGTCAAAGGCCTGTTCATGGTCTCGTTCGAAGCCATCGAGCACCGACATGCGCAGGTCGTCATCTACCAGGACGAGGCCAAGCGACTCAACCCGTTGCCGCAGTTCGAATTTCTCGACGACCGCAACCGCGAACAGCGCAGGATGTGGGTCGAGGTCCTCAAACAGGGCGTCGCCGAAGGAAGCTTCCGGCCCGACCTCGATGTCGACCTCGTCTACCGCTTCATCCGCGACACCACCTGGGTTTCGGTCCGCTGGTATCAACCGGGCGGACCGCTGACGGCCGAGCAGGTCGGCAACCAATACCTCGCCATCGTCCTCGGTGGCATCACGGAAGGATCGAAGTAATGGCTTCACAGGCGTACGTCATCGACGCTGTGCGCACGGCCGTCGGCAAGCGCAACGGATCGCTCGCTGGTGTTCACCCCGTCGACCTCGGTGCCGCGGGCTGGCGCGGGCTGTTCGAGCGCAACGACGTCGACCCGGGCGCCGTCGACGACGTGATCGCCGGCTGCGTCGACGCGATCGGGCCCCAGGCGGGTAACATCGCGCGGCTGTCGTGGCTGGCCGCGGGATTCCCCGAAGAGGTCCCCGGTGTCACCGTCGACCGCCAGTGCGGATCCAGCCAGCAGGCCATTTCCTTTGGCGCGCAGGCGATCATGTCGGGTACCGCGGACCTGATCGTCGCTGGCGGCATGCAGAACATGAGCCAGATCCCGATCAGCTCGGCCATGACCGTCGCCGAACAATTCGGATTCACCTCTCCGACAAACGAATCCAAGAGCTGGCTGCACCGCTACGGCGATCAGGAGATCTCCCAGTTCCGCGGCTCGGAACTCATCGCCGAGAAGTGGAACCTGTCGCGTGAGGAGATGGAGCAGTTCGCGCTGACCAGTCATCAACGCGCACAGGCCGCCATCCGCGCGGGGCATTTCGAGAACGAGATCATCCCGGTCGACGGGTTCGTCACCGACGAGGGGCCGCGCGACACCTCCCTGGAGAAGATGGCGGGTCTCAAGACCCTCGTCGAGGGTGGCAGGCTCACCGCGGCGATGGCCAGCCAGATCTCCGACGGCGCCAGCGCCGTTCTCCTTGCCTCGGAGGAAGCGGTGAAGACGCACGGTCTCAAGCCGCGCGCCCGCATCCACCACATCAGCGCCCGCGGCGCCGACCCGGTGTTCATGCTCACCGGCCCGATCCCCGCTACCCGCTACGCGCTGGAGAAGACGGGCTTGACGATCGACGACATCGACACCGTCGAGATCAACGAGGCGTTCGCGCCCGTCGTGCAGGCCTGGCTCAAGGAGACCAAGGCCGACCCGGAGAAGGTCAACCCCAGCGGTGGCGCCATCGCCCTCGGCCATCCGCTCGGCGCCACCGGCGCAAAGCTTTTCGCGACGATGCTGAATACGCTGGAGCGCACCGGCGGCCGCTACGGTCTGCAGACGATGTGC
Organism: Mycobacterium sp. 236(2023); assembly: GCF_029623955.1. Classification (GTDB taxonomy): domain Bacteria; phylum Actinomycetota; class Actinomycetes; order Mycobacteriales; family Mycobacteriaceae; genus Mycobacterium. The sequence goes on from NZ_JARSBP010000003.1 coordinate 251,127, forward strand.
GAGGGCGGCGGCACCGCCAACGTCACGATCATCGAAAGGCTCTGAGCCCGAACACGACTCAGTGGTCGTGCAAGATGACGCCGCGGATGTTGCGGCCGTCGCGCATGTCCTGATAGCCCTCGTTGACCTCGGCCAGCTTGTACTCGTGGGTGACGGTCTCGTCGAGCAGGAGCTTGCCCTCACGGTAGAGCGACAGCAGGCGCGGAATATCGGCGCGCGGGTTGGCCTCGCCGTACAGGCTGCCCAGTAGCCGTTTCTGGAACAGCGTGAACATCATCAGCCCGAGCGTCGGTGAGTTGTCGGCCATCGTCGAGAGCGCTGTCATCACGACCGCGCCGCCCTTGCGGACGATGTTTGCGGCGTCCTCGAGCATGGAGCCTTCGAGCAGCCCGACGGTCAGGATCGCCGAGTCGGCCATCACTCCGCGCGTCAATTCGGCGACCAGCGCCGTGGCTTCGGGCAGCGACGTCACGAAGTGCGTGGCGCCCAGCTGAATTGCCTTCTCGCGTTTCGCGTCTACGGGTTCGACGACGACGATCTTCTCCGCGCCGGCCAGCCGCGCGCCCTGAACGGCGCCGCTGCCGATGCCGCCGAATCCGATGACCACGACGGTGTCGCCGGGCTGAACGTCGGCGGTGTTCACCGCGGAGCCCCACCCGGTGGTGACGCCGCAGCCGAGCAGACACGCACGTGACAGCGGGATGTCGTCGTCGATCTTGACGATGGACGCCTCGGGCACGGTGCCGTACTGCGAGAAGGTGCCGACCAGCGCCATGACGCCGATGTCCTGGCCGTTGGCATGGTGACGTCGGTAGGTGCCGTCGAGTTGCGTGCCCGCCATGATCATTGCGCCGAGGTCGCACAGGTTCTGGTGACCCGTCGAGCAGAATCGGCATCGCCCACACGCGGGAAGGAATGACGCGACGACGTGGTCGCCGGGTGCGAGTCCGATGACGCCGGGCCCCACCTCGCGGACGATCCCGGCGCCTTCGTGGCCACCGATCAGCGGAAGTGGAGCGGGCAGGTCTCCGGTTCGGATGTGCTCATCGGAGTGGCACAGCCCGGTCGCCTCCCACGACACGAGCACCTCACCCGCGCCCGGCGGGTCGAGGTCGATTTCTTCGACAGTCCAGTCGGACCCGTACTCCCAGAGAATGGCGGCGTTGGTCTTCATGTCTGGCGAGTCTAGGAAGGCCCCGGCCGCCGCACGGCCGAATCGCTAGACGCGCGTCAAGAATGCGCTCACCGCAGGAACGCTCACTGGATGAACGAGGTGGCCCTCTGCAGGTGCTCGATTGCCTCGGCCACGATGGCGGGCACCAGCTCGGCGCAGGACGGCAGGTTGTCGATGATGCCCGCAACCTGGCCGGAGGCCAGCACGCCCGCGTCGGTGTTCCCCTCGACCAGGCCCGCTTTGAGAAGCATCGGGGTGTTCGCCGCCATCACGACCTGTGACCATGTCAGGTCCTTGCCGTGCCGCATCGCGAGGCCGTCGGTGACCATCGACTTCCACGTCATGCCGGACATCTTCTTGAATTTCTGTGCATTCAGAACGGCGGCGGACAGCCCGCGGATCGGCGATCCACTCTCGAGCTTCTCGACCAGGCCCGTCCGAAGCACGCGGTGCGGCATTCCGTCGACCTTCGTCGACACGACGGTGCCGTCCAGCGCCGCCTCGAGGTAGCGCTGCTTGACCGCGTCGGGGACGGTCGAATCCTTCGTCAGCAGGAACCGCGTGCCCATCGCGACACCCGCGGCACCGTACGACAAGGCGGCGGCCAGTCCACGGCCGTCGAAGAAGCCGCCCGCGGCGACCACCGGCATGCCGGTGTCGGCGACGGCATCGAGCACCGATGGCAGCAGCAGCGTCGTGGCGATCGGGCCGGTGTGCCCGCCGCCCTCGCCGCCCTGCACGATGACAGCGTCGGCGCCCCAGCCGGCGACCTTCTTGGCATGCTTGGCCAGACCGACCGACGGAATCACCACGACGCCTGCGTCTTTGAGCTTGGCGATCAGGTCGGGTTTGGGGGCCAGGGCGAACGATGCCACCTTGACGCCTTCGCGGATCAGCAGGTCGACACGTTGGTTCGCATCGCCGGCGTCGGCGCGGATGTTGATGCCGAACGGCTTGTCGGTGGCTGCCTTCACCTTCGCGACCGCGGTGGTGAGCTCGTCGAGCGTCATCGTCGCCGATGCCAGGATCCCGAGGCCGCCCGCGTTGGACGTCGCGGCGACCAACCGCGCGCCGGCGACCCAGCCCATACCGGTCTGGACGACAGGATGCTCGATGCCGACCAGCTCGGTCAGCGGGGTCTTGAGGGATGTCATTTGACTTCTTTGTCCCGCAACGACTTCGGATCAATGACCTCACGCAGCAGTCGCTGCTCCTCGCCGGAGGGCAACCGGGTGGTCTCGGCCTCGCCGAGGCCGTGCACCTCGAACGACGTGTTCTCGACGACCTGCTCGGCCTCGACGCCGGGGTGCAGCGACACGGCCCGCATCTGATGGTCCGGGCCGTTGAAGTCGAAGACGCCGAGGTTGCTCACGACGCGATAGACGTTGACGAAGCGGTACGCCGGATTGTCGGGATCGATCTTGTCCCAACCGATTCCGGAGACGATGTCGACGGACTCGCTGAACACCCGCTTGGTGTGGTTGCCCACGAAATAACTGGTGGCGTGGTTGATCGAGTTGCCGGGTGCGCCGCGCACGCCGAACATCTGACGCGTCGGTTGCTGCAGTGGACCGAACGCCGACAGGTTCTGGTTGCCGTACCGGTCGATCTGGTTGGCGCCCATCACGACATGACGCTTGCCCCATGCCAGCGTTTCGAAGACGCGGCCGAACGGCATCCAGCCTTCGATCGCCGCGGATGCGCCGATCGCGGGGGTGTCGGCGATGAGCCGCGCTTCCCCGTCGGAGAGCACGATGTCGGGGGAGAAGGTCAGTCGAGCCAGCCGGGCGCCGATCGACACGATCGTCGTCATCGGGCTGACCATGATTTCGCCTGCGTCACGGAACAATTCGGCGCACGCGACGGCGCAGATCTCGGCGCGGGTGGTGGAGATCATTTCGCTGCCTCTTTCTGTGCGTCGGCGAATTTCCGGACCGCGGCCTGGTAGTCGGCCTCACTGCCGGAAAGATACGTCTTGACGAACTCGGCCCACGTCTCGTCGGAGCCCGCAGCCTCGGCGTAGTGACGCTGGAACTTCTCGTCGCGGCGGTAGTCCGGCTCTGCGGTCGTGAAATGAGCACCGTTCGGGGCCTCGACGACGGTGTCGACCATCATCCGGTTGATCAGCAGCGCCTGTGGCGGCACCGATTTCACCAGTTCCTCGGTCGATACCACCTTCTCCACCGACAGGAACCGCTTCTGGGCCGACATCAGGAACAGGTCGTCGAAGTACGGGTCGATGCCGGTGTAGGCCGCGTTGCCGCGCTCGTCGCCGACGTTCATGTGCACGAATGCCGCGTCGAGGTTCAGTGCGGGCATCGCGATCAGCTCCTCTGAGTCGTAAGGCGATTGCACGGTTTTGAGTTCGTCACCCCAGAAGGCGCGGACGTCGCTGCCGAGGCCGGCGCGGATCGGCAGGAACGGCAGGCGCTGCGCCGCGGCCTGCAGCCCGCAGCGCAGCATGCCCTCGTCCATCTCGCGGGACTCGATCGCACCCGTCGTGCGGGCCTTGGCGAACCACGGGTCGTAGAACGGCGGCGAATCCAGCGACACGAAGCCGTAGTAGACGCGCTTGACCTTGCCCGCCGAACACAGCAGACCGAGGTCGGGGCCGCCATAGGTGACGACGGTCAGGTCGGTGACATCGGTGCGCAGCAGCGCGCGCACGAAGGCCATCGGCTTGCGCCGCGAACCCCAGCCACCGATGCCGATCGTCATGCCGCTCTCGATGGACGAGACGGCGTCATCCAAAGTGGTTCGCTTATCGCTCATTTCGATCCCTTTTCCGTACCCGCGAACGCGTCCCGGTGCTCATCGGAGACGCCCGCCAGATTCAGTTCGAACGTGAAGCCCTGCTCCATGCGGTATCGCGCGTTGACCGGCTGGACGTCGATGAAATTGAGCGCTTCCTTCGCCGCCCGGATCACCCGGGTGTCCTTGGAGGCGATGTCCCGCGCGACGCGCAGCGCGGACTCGTCGAGATCGGCGCGCGGCACCACCTCATGGACGGATCCGAAGTGGTGCAGCGTTTCGGCGCTGACGGTGGCGGCCGTGAAGAACAGCCGGCGCATCATGTGCTGCGGCACCAGGCGGGACAGGTGTGTGGCCGCGCCGAGTGCGCCGCGTTCCACCTCGGGGAGGCCGAACTTCGCGTCATCGGAGGCGACGATCACGTCGGCGTTGCCGACGAGTCCGATGCCGCCGCCGACGCAGAAGCCATTCACAGCGGCGACGACGGGCACCGCGCACTCGTACACCGCGCGGAAGGCCTCGAAGCAGCCGCGGTTGGCGTCGATGAGAGCGGTGAAGCCCTCGGTCTTCTGCATCTCCTTGATGTCGACGCCCGCGTTGAACCCGCGTCCCTCGGCTCGCAGGATCACGACGTGGGTGCTGTAGTCGCGCCCGGCGGCGGTGATGGCGTCGGCCAGTTCGAACCAGCCCCGCGACGGGATCGCGTTGACGGGCGGGTAGTCGACGGTGACCGAGACGATGGCCGGTTCCACGGTCTTTGTGGTGATTGGCATGCAAACTCCTGGGTCGCTACCTAAGCAAGCACTTGCTTGGTACGCTAGCACAGTGACTGACGCCGTCGACAGTGCCGCTGCGGGCATCACTCTGGGATTGACCGGACGCGTCGTGCTCGTCACCGGCGGTGTTCGCGGCGTCGGCGCAGGAATCAGCCGCGTGTTCGCCGACCAGGGCGCCACCGTCGTGACATGCGCACGCCGTCCGGTCGACGGTTCGCCATACGAGTTCCGCCCGTGCGACATCCGTGACGACGATTCGGTCAAAGCCCTCATCGACGGGATCGTCGCCGACCACGGCCGCCTCGACATCGTCGTGAACAACGCAGGCGGATCGCCCTACGTGCTCGCCGCCGACGCATCGGCGAAGTTCAGCACAAAGATTCTCCAGCTGAACCTTCTTGGTGCGCTCTCCGTCTCCACCCACGCCAATGCTGCGATGCAGAGCCAAGATTCGGGCGGCTCCGTCATCAACATCTCCAGCGTCAGTGGTCATCGGCCCACGCCGGGGACCGCTGCCTACGGGGCGGCCAAGGCCGGGATCGACAACCTGACCGCGACCCTCGCGGTGGAGTGGGCTCCGAAGGTGCGGGTCAACTCCGTCGTCGTCGGGATGGTCGAGACCGAACAGTCCGAACTGTTCTACGGCGACGCCGACTCGATCGCCGCGATATCGAAGAATGTGCCGCTCGGCCGGCTGGCCAAGCCGGAGGACATCGGCTGGGCGACAGCGTTTCTCGCCTCGCCGGCCGCGTCTTACATCAGTGGTGCCTCGCTCGAGGTACACGGGGGCGGGGAACCGCCGCATTACCTGTCGACCACGACTGCCGACATCAAATAGGAGATACGACAATGGGATTGCTCGACGGCCGCGTGGTCATCGTGACGGGTGCGGGTGGCGGAATCGGCCGGGCGCACGCCCTGGCCTTCGCTGCCGAGGGAGCGCGCGTCGTCGTCAACGACATCGGCGTCGGCCTCGACGGCTCACCCGCGGGCGGCGGCAGCGCCGCTCAGACCGTCGTCGACGAGATCGTCGCTGCCGGAGGCGAAGCCGTCACCAGCGGCGCCAACGTGGCGGACTGGGCCCAGGCCGAAGGGCTCATCCAGACCGCCGTCGACTCCTTCGGCGGACTCGACGTTCTCGTCAACAACGCGGGCATCGTGCGCGACCGGATGTTCGCCAACACCAGCGAAGAAGAATTCGACGCCGTCACCGCAGTGCATCTCAAGGGCCACTTCGCCACGATGAAGCACGCCGCGGCCTACTGGCGTGCGAAGTCCAAGGCCGGTGACACCGTCGACGCGCGCATCATCAACACCAGCTCCGGCGCCGGCCTGCAGGGCAGTGTCGGGCAAGCCAATTACAGTGCCGCCAAAGCAGGTATCGCCGCGCTCACGCTCGTCGCCGCCGCCGAGATGGGGCGCTACGGCGTCAGTGTCAACGCGATCGCGCCCTCGGCGCGCACCCGGATGACCGAAACCGTGTTCGCAGACATGATGTCCACGCAGGACAAGGATTTCGACGCGATGGCGCCCGAGAACATCTCTCCGCTGGTCGTTTGGCTCGGTTCCGTCGAGTCCCGCGACGTCACCGGCAAGATGTTCGAGGTCGAGGGCGGCAAGATCCGCGTGGCCGAGGGATGGGCTCACGGCCCGGAGACCGACAAGGGCGCTCAGTGGGATCCCGCCGAACTCGGCCCCGTCGTGACCGGCCTACTCGCCAAGGCGCGGCCGGCGGTTCCCGTCTACGGGGCCTAATTCCCGGACTCTGGACTCCTCAGTGCCCGTTGTTGAACATCCGGTTGCTCGCCAGCTCCGCGAGATCACGCAGCGTCGTCACATGACCGGAGGTCCATTCCCGCGGGCTTGTGTCCCAGACGCAGAGCGTGCCGAGCGCGTGCTCGTCGGCATCAATGAGCGGGATACCCAAGTAGGAGACGACGGTGCCGTCGGCGACGGCAGGGTTGTACTTGAGCACCGGGTCGACTCTCGCGTCGGCGATCACCAACGGCTGACCGGACGCGACGGCGTACTGGCAGACCGAGCGGTCGATGGAGGTCTGGCGTTCCTTCGGGTCTTCAGTCGCCGAGCCGTGAAGGCTCACGAAGAACTGGCGGTCGCGGTCGACCAGTGAGATGGCAGCACCGGGCGCCGCCAGTGCTTCGGCGGCCATGTCGGCAATGCGGTCGTAAATCCGTTCGCGCGGGGCATCCATGAGACCGGTGGCGTACAGGGCCTTCAACCGCCTCGGGTCCGCCACCACTGATTCCGGTCCGGCAGCCTCGTCGGCGGCGGCGATATTGGCGTTGGAGAGGTGCGCCAGCAAATCTGCGGTGTCTTCCTGGCGGCGTGTGACATCGGTTATTAGTCGCGCCGCGACAGCGTGGGCGACGTAGGCGTCAACCGACTGGTCGGCTTGCGCTGCCTGTTCTTCAACCAGGCGGTTGAGCCAGGCGTCGAAGCCGGGAAGTGGGATCACCCGTCAACGATAAGCGAGCAACGGCGTTACGCGCGCAGTTGTGGAAATTGAGTGCGAAAACGGTGGTCTGGCGAATCGTCAGCGCCCCCGTCCCGGTCGCAGCAAACCGGTCAGGCCGGGTCGCAGATCAGAATCGGGATCTTGCGGTCGGTGTAGGACCGGTAATTGACGAAGTCCGGATAGATTGCGTCCAGCTTGGGCCAGTACTCGTCGCGTTCGGCGTCGGTCGCATCGCGCGCGACGAGGTCGAGCTTCTCGTTCTTGATCTGGAACGTGACCTTCGGATTGGCCTGAATGTTCAAGTACCACATGGGGTTCGTGGCACGGCCCCCCTGCGAGGCGACCAGCAGGATCCGGTCTCCCTCGCGAAGGAACAGCAGCGGGCTGTCCCTGGGCTCGCCGGACTTGCGGCCGATCGTCGTCAGAATTCCGACCGGCGGGGGAGCGGAGAATCGGTTGGACCCGCCGCGCCAGTTGTAGCCGATGCGGCCACCGGTCGCCTTGTAGGCCCAGGTGTTGAATTTCGACATCCATTTGATGCCGACGCCGACAGCTTTCGAGTTGAGACCTTCGACCTGCTTGGCGCTCAGGGGTTTCGGTGGTTGGGCCATGGCGTGACCTTAGCTGTTCACGAACGGACGGATGGAGGCGTTGATGTGGTGGATCTGGGCTCGGCCGGACGGGTCGTCGGCCGGGATCAGGAACGTCTCGTCGATGCGGGCGCCGACGCTGCGGCCCGCCAGGCTCGGCTTGGTCGACAGCTCGAATCGCGCCCGCACGGTGTCGCCGTCGACGGTGAACTCCGGCGCCGACACCGCCTTGATCACCTTGTACTGCAGTCCGTTGTTCAGGCTGCGGCGCAGGTGGTCGCCCGAAAAGCCCGTCTTCAGCCCGATCTCGACCCGGGTGCAGCCAGGCGCGAACGGTACGTCGTCGGCCTGATGGGTGGCCAGCGCGGTGATGTACGCCTGCGCCGCTGCTATGCGGTCTGCAACTGGAATCATCGGCGATACCACCTTAAATCCGCTCGATGATCGTTCCCGTGGACAGCGCACCGCCGGCGCACATCGTGATCAGTGCGGTGCTCTTGTCGGTGCGCTCCAACTCGTGCAGCGCCGTGGTGATCAGGCGGCTGCCGGTGCTGCCGACGGGATGGCCGAGCGCGATCGCGCCCCCGTTGACGTTGACGGTGTCCATGTCGGGTTCGTGGACCTGGGCCCAGGACAGCACCACGGACGCGAAGGCCTCGTTGATCTCGGTGATGTCGATGTCGCCGATCTTCATGCCGGCTTTCTCCAGCACCTTCGCCGTGGACTGCACGGGGCCGTCGAGGTGGTAGTACGGCTCGGCGCCGACAAGCGCCTGGCTGACGATGCGGGCACGCGGCTTCAGCCCGAGCGCTTTGGCCTTGTCCTCATCCATCCACAGCACGGCTGCGGCGCCATCGGAGATCTGTGACGACGTACCCGCAGTGTGGATCGCGCCTTCCATCACGGGCTTCAGCGACGCCAACCCCTCGAGTGTGGTGTCGCGCAGGCCCTGGTCCTTGGACACGATGTGGCGCTCGCTGGTGGGCTGCTTGTTCTCGTCGAGCACGGGGGCCTCGATGCCGCTGATCTCGCGGTCGAACCGGCCCTCGGCCCAGGCCTGCTTGGCCTTGCGCTGGGAATCGAAACCGAACCGGTCGATGTCCTCGCGAGTGATGCCGCGCCGCTTGGCGATTCGCTCGGCGGCGGTGAACTGGTCGGGTAGGTCGATGTCCCACGACGCGGGACGGATGATGCTGCGGTCGGGGCCCGCGTTCGCGCCGAGCCCGACGCGGCTCATCGCCTCGATGCCACATGCGATGCCGATGTCGATGGCGCCTGCGGCGATCAGGCCCGCGATCAGGCCGTTGGCCTGCTGGCCGCTGCCACACTGGCAGTCGACGGTCATGGCTCCCACGTGGTCGGGAAGTCCCGCCACCAGCCACCCGACCCGGGTGATGTTGTTGGACTGCTCGCCGAACTGCGTGACGCAGCCGCCGATGACCTGCTCGACGGTTCCGGCATCGATGCCGGCCTTCTCGACGAGAGCCTTCTGCGTGGCACCGAGCAACTCGGTGGCGTGCAGACCGGACAGCCAGCCGTTGCGCTTGCCGATGGGGCTGCGGGTGGCTTCGACGATGACAGGGGTACCCATTCCGTCAGGCTAGAACACGTTTCATAAGCCTGACAAGCTGCGATGCGGTCACACCTTTGATCTGCGGAGAAGGCATGTTTTACTGGCACTAGAACACGTTGCAATTGAGGAGAGCTTCCCCATGCCTGGCCCTAACTCGTGCCCCGTCGCCCCTGACTTCGATTTCCTCGACGCCAACCTGAACCTCGAACGCCTCCCGGTTGAGGAGCTTGCGGAACTGCGCAAGTCCGAGCCTATCCACTGGGTCGACGTACCCGGCGGCACGGGAGGCTTCGGTGACAAAGGTTATTGGTTGGTCACCAAGCACGCCGACGTGAAAGAGGTGTCGAAGCGCAGCGACGTGTTCGGCAGCTCACCCGACGGCGCCATTCCGGTGTGGCCGCAGGGCATGGAGCGCTCCGCGATCGACCTGCAGAAGGCCGTGCTGCTGAACATGGATGCGCCGCAGCACACCCGGCTGCGCAAGATCATCTCCCGTGGCTTCACGCCGCGCGCCGTCGGGCGCCTCGAGGACGAATTGCGGGCCCGCGCCAAGAAGATCGCCGAGACGGCTGCCGCCGAGGGCACCGGCGACTTCGTCGAGCAGGTGTCGTGCGAGCTGCCTCTGCAGGCCATCGCCGAGTTGCTCGGTGTGCCGCAAGACGACCGCGACAAGCTATTCCGCTGGTCCAACGAGATGACCGCGGGTGAAGACCCCGAGTACGCCGACGTCGACCCGGCGATGTCCTCGTTCGAGCTGATCACCTATGCGATGAAGATGGCCGAGGAGCGGGCGAAGAACCCCACCGAGGACATCGTGACCAAGCTGATCGAGGCCGACATCGACGGGGAGAAGCTCTCCGACGACGAGTTCGGTTTCTTCGTCGTCATGCTCGCAGTCGCCGGTAACGAGACCACTCGCAACTCGATCACGCACGGCATGATCGGGTTCATGCAGCACCCCGAACAGTGGGAGCTGTACAAGAAGGAGCGCCCGGAGACCGCCGCCGACGAGGTTGTCCGCTGGGCCACCCCGGTGTCGGCGTTCCAGCGCACCGCCCTCGAGGACACCGAGCTGTCCGGTGTGAAGATCAAGAAGGGGGAGCGAGTGGTGATGTCCTACCGCTCGGCCAACTTCGACGACGAGGTGTTCGAGAATCCGCATTCGTTCGACGTCATGCGCAGCCCGAACCCTCACGTCGGGTTCGGCGGCACCGGTGCGCACTACTGCATCGGTGCCAACCTGGCCAAGATGACGATCAACCTGATCTTCAACGCCGTCGCCGACGCGATGCCCGACCTGAAGCCGATCGGCGAGCCGGAGCGGTTGATGTCGGGGTGGCTCAACGGGATCAAGCACTGGCAGGTCGACTACACCGGCAAATGCCCGGTCCAGCACTAGTTCTGCAGTAGCGCTAAGACTCAAGGAGGAGTCGGGTGGATTTCAGCCCAGACGAGGGGCAGCAGGCTGTCGCCGATGTGGTGACGTCCGTGCTCGATCGTGACAACAGTTGGGACGCACTGGTTTCCGGTGGCGTGGCCGCGCTCGGGGTGCCCGAGCGCCTGGGCGGCGACGGTGTCGGTCTCGCCGAGATCGCCACCGCGCTCACCGAGATCGGCAGGCACGGGACGACCGGGGCGGCGCTGCCGACCCTGGGCGCGACCGTGGTGCTGCTCGATCTGGCCTCCGAGTCGCAGCAGGACCGCTACCTGGCCGGTGTTGCGAAGGGCTCGGTGCTGAGTCTCGCGCTCAGCGAGCCCGGTGCACCACTGCCCGATCGTCCTGTCACCACGCTGTCGGGTGGAAAGCTCAACGGCACCAAGATCGCGGTCGGCTCTGCTGCACAAGCGGATTGGCTCGTGGTCACGGCCGACACCGGTGTCGTCGTGGTCTCGGCCAAGGCCGACGGTGTCGCGGTAACCCCGACGCCGACAGCCAACGGCAGTGACGAAGCCTCGGTCACGTTCACCGATGTCACGGTCGCCGAGGACGACGTGTTGTCCGGCGCCGACGCGACCCGCGTCAATCAATTGGCTCTGGCTGCCATCGGCGCCTTCGCCGCCGGTCTGGTCGCAGGCGCTGTGCGGCTCACCGCCGACTACGTGGGCGGCCGTGAACAGTTCGGAAAGCCGCTGTCGACATTCCAGACGGTCGCCGCTCAGCTGGCGGAGGTGTACATCGCCTCGCGGACAATCACTTTGGCGTCCAATGCGGTGACGTGGGCGCTGTCGGAGGGGCGGGACGCCGGGTCGGACCTCGACATCCTCGGCTATTGGGTGACCTCGGAGGCGCCGCCGGCGATGCAGCTCTGCCACCACCTGCACGGTGGCATGGGCATGGACATCGACTACCCGATGGACCGCTACTACTCCACGATCAAAGACTTGACCCGGCTGCTCGGCGGGCGAGCACACCGTCTGGATCTGGTGGGAGCCTGATATGTACATCGAACTGACTCCGGAGCAGAAGCAGCTGCAAGCTGAACTGCGCGAGTACTTCTCGAACCTGATCTCCCCCGAGGAGAACAAGGCCATGGAGAAGGATCGCCACAACGAGACTTATCGCACCGTGATCAAGCGGATGGGTACCGACGGCAAGCTCGGTGTGGGCTGGCCGAAAGAGTTCGGCGGCCTGGGTTTCGGCCCGATCGAGCAGTCGATCTTCGTCAACGAGGCGCAACGCGCGGACGTCCCGCTCCCCGCCGTGACACTGCAGACGGTCGGGCCGACGCTGCAGCAGTACGGCACGGAGGAGCAGAAGAAGAAGTTCCTGCCCGCGATCCTCGCCGGAGACGTGCACTTCGCGATCGGCTACACCGAGCCGGAGGCCGGGACCGATCTCGCATCGCTGCGTACGACGGCGGTCAAACAGGGCGATGAATACATCGTCAACGGGCAGAAGGTCTTCACCACCGGTGGTCACGACGCCGACTACGTCTGGCTGGCTGTCCGAACCGACCCGAGTGCGGTGAAGCACAAAGGCATTTCGATCCTCATCGTGGACACCAAGGATCCCGGCTACTCCTGGACGCCGATGATCCTGTCCGACGGCGCACACCACACCAACGCCACGTACTACAGCGACGTCCGGGTGCCTGCCGACATGCTCGTCGGCGAGGAGAACGGTGGCTGGCGTCTGATCACCACGCAGCTCAACAACGAGCGCGTCATGCTCGGCCCGGCGGGAAGAGTCGGCTCCCTATACGACCGCGTGCACGAGTGGGCCTCGAAACCCGGTGGTAACGGCGACGTTCCGATCGAGCACGCCGACGTGAAGCGGTCACTCGGTGAGCTCAAGGCGTTGTGGCGCATCAACGAACTGCTCAACTGGCAGGTCGCTGCGGCAGGCGAGAACATCGACGTCGCGGATGCCGCGGCCACCAAGGTGTTCGGCACCGAACGCATCCAGTACGCGGGCCGGCTGGCCGAGGAGATCGTCGGCAAGTACGGCAACCCGGCAGATCCAGAGACCGCGGAGTTGTTGCGGTGGCTGGATTCTCAGACCAAGCGGAACCTGGTCATCACGTTCGGTGGTGGCGTCAACGAGGTGATGCGCGAAATGATCGCCGCCGCAGGCCTGAAGGTGCCGAGGGTACCCAGGTGACAAGTACGGCAGACCTGCAATCCGGTATCGACACGATCAAAGCGGCGGGTAAGAGCGAGCCGCGCAACGCGCCGGACCCGGTGAACCAACCGATGATCCGCCACTGGGTGGATGCGCTCGGCGACAAGAATCCGATCTACGTCGACGAGGAAGCGGCCAGGGCGGCTGGGCATCCCGGTGTCGTGGCACCGCCGGCGATGATCCAGGTGTGGACGATGGGCGGCCTGGGTGAAGGGCGTTCCGACGACGACCCGCTGTCGAAGATGATGGCGCTGTTCGACGACGCGGGCTACGTCGGTGTGGTCGCGACGAACTGTGAGCAGACGTACCACCGGTACGTGCGGCCGGGCGAACAACTCGCCATCCACGCCGAGATCACCGACGTCGTCGGGCCGAAGCGGACCGCGCTCGGTGAGGGGTTCTTCATCAACCAGTTGATCACGTGGACCGTTCCCGACGGGGAGCGTGTCGCGGAGATGAACTGGCGCATCATGAAATTCCGACCTGCCGACAATGACAAGCCTGTCAGCGAGGTGCCCGCGGATCTCGATCCCGACAAGCTGATGCGCCCGGCATCGTCGCGGGACACCAAGTTCTTCTGGGACGGCGTCAACGCCCACGAACTGCGGCTGCAGAAACGTCCCGACGGCACGCTGCAGCACCCGCCGGTCCCCGCGGTGTGGAAGCCCAAAGAGGAGACGACCGACTACGTCGTGTCCAGCGGCGACGGCACGGTGTTCAGCTACGTCGTGCACCACGCCCCGAAAGTGCCCGGCCGCACCCTGCCGTTCGTCATCGCCCTCGTCGAACTCGACGAAGGCATCAGGATGCTCGGCGAACTCCGTGGCGTGGACCCCGAAGCCGTGGAGATCGGAATGCCGGTGCGCGCAACCTATATCGACTTCCCGGACAGTGAGATCAGCCCGGCCTGGACGCTGTATGCATGGGAGCCGCGAGCATGAGCGCACCGACAGTGGAGGTGGGCACGAAGCTGCCCGAACTCAAGCTCTACGGCGATCCGACGTTCATCGTGTCGACGGCCATCGCAACACGCGACTACCAGGACGTGCACCACGACCGGGACAAGGCGCAGGCCAAGGGTTCCAAGGACATCTTCGTCAACATCCTGACCGACACCGGCCTCGTGCAGCGCTACGTCACCGACTGGGCAGGCCCGACAGCGGTCATCAAATCGATCGGGCTGCGCCTCGGCGTGCCGTGGTACGCCTACGACACCGTGACGTTCAGCGGTGAGGTGACCGCCATCGAGGATGGACTGGTGACGCTGAAGGTCACCGGGAGCAACAGCCTCGGTAACCACGTGATCGCAACGGCCACAATCACTTTCGGAGGTCCTGCATGACCGGCGGCCTGTCCGGCAAGTCGGCGATCGCCGGCATCGGTGCCACCGATTTCTCGAAGAACTCGGGCCGCAGTGAACTGCGGCTGGCCGCGGAGGCGGTGCTCGACGCTCTCGACGACGCCGGGCTTGCCCCTTCCGACGTCGACGGCCTCGTCACCTTCACGATGGATTCCAACCTCGAGACCGCCGTGGCCCGCGCCACCGGTATCGGGGACCTCAAGTTCTTCAGCCAGATCGGCTACGGCGGTGGCGCCGCCGCTGCGACGGTGCAGCAGGCGGCCCTCGCCGTCGCGACCGGCGTGGCCGAGGTCGTCGTCGCCTACCGAGCATTCAACGAGCGCTCGGAGTTCCGGTTCGGCCAGGTGATGACGGGGCTGACCGTCAACGCGGATTCCCGCGGCGTGGAATACAGCTGGTCCTATCCGCACGGACTCAGCACCCCCGCGGCCTCCGTGGCGATGATCGCTCAGCGATACATGCACGAATACGGCGCGACCAGTGCCGATTTCGGTGCGGTGTCCGTCGCGGACCGCAAGCACGCGGCCAACAACCCGAAGGCCCATTTCTACGGCAAGCCGATCACCATCGAGGATCATCAGAATTCGCGGTGGATTGCGGAGCCGCTTCGACTGCTGGACTGCTGCCAGGAGACCGACGGTGGCGTGGCGATCGTCGTGACGACACCCGAACGCGCCAGGGATCTGAAGCACCGGCCCGCGATCATCGAGGCCGCGGCGCAGGCGGCCGGCGCTGACCAGTTCACGATGTACTCGTACTACCGCGAGGAGCTCGGACTGCCCGAGATGGGTCTGGTCGGTGACCAGCTCTGGGCACAGTCCGGCCTGACGCCGACGGACATCCAAACGGCGATCCTGTATGACCACTTCACGCCGTACACGCTGATCCAGCTCGAGGAGCTCGGATTCTGCGGCAAGGGCGAGGCGAAAGATTTCATCGCCGGAGGCGCCATCGAACTCGGCGGCAAGCTTCCGATCAACACGCACGGCGGACAGCTCGGGGAGGCCTACATCCACGGGATGAACGGCATCGCCGAAGGTGTGCGCCAATTGCGCGGCACGTCGGTCAACCCGGTGCCCGATGTCGAGCACGTCCTGGTCACCGCCGGTACCGGGGTGCCGACGTCGGGACTGATCCTCGGCTGAAAGCCGATTCGCGGGCACCGTGGCGAGGTGTGCCTCGCACGATCCGGCGCGCACGGCAACTACCCTTGGCCAAATGAGTTCGCGTGAACCGAATCCCGACGACGAGGACACCGGGCCGCTTCACGTCGGCAGGGTTGATGCGCCGCAGGCCGGCCCGCCTGAGCCGCGGTACAACGCGCCGATGTCGGTGAACCCTCGAATCGTGCAGCGCGATCGCAGGCCTGTCGTCCCGGTGGCTGCGGTGGCAGTAGGTGTGATTGCCCTCGGCGCGCTCGCGTGGGCTTTCTGGCCGTCATCGGGTGATGGCGACGGTTCCGTGACCGCCACGACGACGACCGCCGAGGGCGAATCGCAGCAGGAGGCCGAGAGCCGACTGCTGGGGATGGTGCCGAAGGGGTATGCCGAAGGAGCCTGTGAGGTCGTCGTCCCCGTCAAAGGTGCTGTGGCTCAGGTCAGTTGCGAGAAGAACGACGATAACGGTGGGCCGCTGACCGCCACCTACTCGCTTGCCCGCGACGGTGACTCCCTCACGGAACTGTTCGACGAGGTCCTGGGCACGACGTCGGTCGTGAACTGCCCGGGCAACATTCAGTCGCCGGGCCCATGGCGTCGCAACGCGACTCCCGATCAGGCCGCCGGAACCCTGATGTGCGGCTTCCAGCAGACCAAGCCGACGGTGGCATGGACCACCGACGCCGACCTGTTGATGAGCGAGGTCCAGTCCGGTCCCCAAGGGCCCAACATGGTGCAGCTGTACACCTGGTGGGCGTCGCATTCCTGAGCGGCCCTGAAACGAGCCGTGCCGCCTGCGTGGCAGGCGGCACGAACCCTTAGATCCAGAATCGTCAGGCAGGCGGTGCGGGCACCACGACCGTCGTGGTGGGTGCACCAGGGGCGGGCGCCGGCTGGGCCGGGGCCTGGGTAGCCGGCGCAGCACCCTCAGGCAGCGGCGTTCCCGAGCTGCCCTGCGGCGCAGGGGTGACCGCGGCTGGAACCGGCGCAGGAAGCGCCTCGGCCGGGGCGGCACCTTCCGGCAGCGGAGTGCCCGCGCTGCCCTCTGGGAGCGGCGTTCCGGCGCTGCCCTCCGGCAGAGGTGTTCCCGAGCTACCTTCTGGCAGTGGCGTCCCCGCGCTGCCCGCAGGCACTGCTGTCGGGGTCGCGCCCTCAGGGGCAGGCGTTGCGGAAGCCGGAGCCGCACCCGGGGTCTCCGGGGTGGTGGTCTCGGCAGTGTCCGAGGAGGCCGGTGCCTCTCCGGTGCCGTATGACGCCGAGCCACTCCCCGAGCCGGCTGCCGCGGCAGGCGGGGCGGGCGGGGCCTCCAGCCAGAGCAGCTGTTCACCCTCACCGGTGCTGTAGAAGACGCTGTCGGGCGCCTCACCGGTGACGTCGAAGTAGATCTTGCCCGAGGTCTTCTGTCCCTGAGCCAGCGTCGACGGGTTGACGCCCTGCTCGCTGGCCACGCCAAACAGCACTCGGTAGGTGTCGCCGTTGTGCGCGCGGGCGTTGAGGTTCGAGACGATCGGTGTGACCGTGCCGGAGACCGCTTCATCGCTTGCGGTGGCTTCCCACAAGGTGCCGACCGGCTGGTACGGGATGGCATCAGTGCTGGGCTTGAGGTGACTGACGGTCCAGTGCTGGACGACGTCGCCGTTGACGATCTCGCCGGGTTGTCCGAGCCACTGCACCTCGGCGTCCGCCGTGGCGACAGGTGCTCCCGCGAACGCCACTGCGGCTGCCGCCGTCGTGGTGAAAGCGGCCAATACGGGCTTGATCTTCACGCGTGTTCCTCCTGGTTTCGTTGAGCGAGCAGCGAGGGGGTCCCCTCGAGCAAAGTAACAGCCCCGTGACAGGGGCCAAGGCACCGGCCCGATCCGCTAGCTCCGCAAGCCGGGTGCTAACACCGTGCACAACCAGCACTTCCACGGCGTTGAACTGGGCTGACGGAACTTTGCGTCCGGGTGATTCCACGCGTGCGACGCCACTGGCTTCGGTCGGCCCGGCGCCGGTCGACAGGCGTTCGGGGAGCGGCAAGTCGCTAGCAAACGCAAGTATCTGCCGTCGGAGGCGTGTGCCGGTCGCGGGCGATATCGAACCGGCTACGCGGTTGCTGAAAATTTACCACCCTGTCGATATGTATGATGACCGGCATTTCGCGCTATGTAATCCCGCTTTGCGCAGATCACCTGTGACAGTTGTGATGCCCGATGCGAATGGTGTTTCGCGTGCCCGCCGCGCGACGGTTCGGCGGTATCGCCGCCCTTTTCGCTCGATGGCTAGCAGGAAGCGTCCAGAAGGTGAAGCCTTGAAATAGGGGCCAGCAAAAGTCGGAAATCTGGCCGCGGCTCTGGTAAGACTAGCTACGCGTTGCCTGGCGCTGATGCTTTGGCGACTCCAAACCACGGACCTACTCCTCAGGGGGGCACCACAATGGCAAGGCACGCCAACAAGAGCGATCGCTCGGCGGCAATCCGTAACTATCTGGGCGCCGGTATCACGGCGGGTGTCGCGGGGGCGGCACTCGCGGGCGTCGGCGCACTGACGCTGATCGACGACGCGCAGGCACCCACCGAAGTTCAGGTGCAGCTCGTCTCGAACGAAGAAGACATCGTCTGGCTGCAGCTCAATGCGGGCAGCGACCACAAGACCGGGCCGGTTTCGGTGGCCACCCCGCTCGGCGAGGCTGCCACGGCCAACGGATTCTTCCGGCCCATCATCGGCCCGGGCGGCTGGCTGATCGGTGACGGCCTCGACGCCAACGCTGACTGCGAGGGCGCAGCCTGCAACGGCGGCGACGGCGGCTTCCTGTTCGGCAGCGGCGGCGCCGGAGCCAAGGGTGGCACGGGTGGCGACGCCGGCCTGTGGGGCGGCAACGGCGGTGCGGGCGGCCGGGGTGTCGACGCCGTGTACGACGCGCAGGGCAACAAGACCTCGTCGGCCACCGCAGGCGGCAAGGGCGGGTCCGGCGGCCTCTTCGGGACGGGCGGCGCGGGTGGCCGCGGCGGCGACGACGACAACGAGTCCAACTTCACGGGCGACAACGCGTCCAAGAACGACGCGACCGGCGGCGCCGGCGGTGCCGGCGGGTCGAGCAACTTCGGCTCGTCTGGCGAGGGTGGCCGCGGCGGCGACGCCGATTCGATCAACGGAAACGCAACCGGCGGTAAGGGTGGCAACGGCGGCCGGTCGGCCTACGGCACGCCGTCCGACGCCGGCGACGGTGGAGACGCCTCCGCCGAAGCGGACGGCAAGACGGCAACCGGCGGTGCCGGCGGCACCGGTGGTCGCAGCACCGGCGGCACCGGAGGCAAGGGCGGTCGGGGCGGCTCCGGCCTGGGATACGAGGACGCGGACGCCGTGGGCGGCAAGGGCGGTGAAGGCGGCGGCACCACGTCCGGCACTGGCGGCGAGGGTGGCGAGGGCGGCCTCGCGGAAAGCCTGGACGGTAACGCGACGGGTGGCTCCGGAGGCACGGGCGGCAACGGCGGTGTCATCGGCGACGGCGGCAAGGGCGGCAAGGGTGGCAACGGCACCGGCGGCGTTCCCGACGAAGAGGACGGCCCCGTGGGCAGCGGCAACGGCACCGGCGGCAAGGGCGGCACCGGCGGTGTCGGCGGTGACACCTTCGGCAACGGTGGTGACGGTGGCAACGGCGGCGACGGTGACACCGACGGTGCCGGCAAGGCGACGGCCGGTGCCGGTGGCACCGGTGGGTCGAAGGGCGCCATCGGCCGTGACGGTGCTGACGGCAGCCCCGGCTCGGCAGGCAGCGGCGGCGGGTCTGAGACTCCCTCCACCTAGCAGTTAGGCACACGACCAGCGGGTCCATCGGCATCGCCGGTGGGCCCGCTGTTTTATTTGCCAATGATCAAAAGCTTTGGCGGACGAGCATTTTCACGGTGCCCGGCGGGTATGATCGCGGCGTGTCGGATTCCGCAGCTTCCAGCCGTTCAAACCCACTCGTCATCGCAGCACTGGTCATCGCAGTGGCAGCCCTGGCCATCTCGGTGTGGTCCTTCGTGAGTTCGCCCTCGGGCGGCGAAGATACGTCGTCGTCGGATGACACCTCGGCCGCCGCCGGTCAGTCCGGCGATCCCAAGGCCGATGTCTGCTCCGCCTTCTCGCTGGTGCGCAACGCGGTCTCTCTGCAGACGAATGCGAACCTCGGGCCCGATCCGGTGGCCACCCAGGTGGTCGCGGCCAACGCGCGCCTCGCGACGCTCGGTGGCGGTCAGTTCCTGCTGTCCCGACTCGAAGGCGATGTGCCGACGGAGCTGGCCGACGCGGTCCGGTCCTTTGCGAACAACCTGGAGTTCATCGGAATGGGCCAACTTGCCGGTGCGCCGGGTGACGACCCCAGTCAGGTCAACCGGATGAACGATGCGCAGGCGACGTCCAACAAGATCACCGAGCTCTGCAAGTAGCCGGTGTCAGGCCGGGGTGAACTCCACCCCGGCCAGCGCGACGGCGTTGTCCCGTTCGGGGGCGGTCACCGTTGCGGTGTAAGAGTTGTCGCCCTTCCAGACACTGACTTGCAGCGTCTCGCCGGGGAACACGACACCGGCCATCCGCGCGCCGTAGGACTTGAGCGCGCTGACGTCGCCGTCGAGCAGGTTGTCCACCAGAGCTTTGCAGGTCATGCCGTACGTGCACAGCCCGTGCAGGATCGGGCGGGGAAAGCCCGCGGCAGAAGCGAAATCCGGGTCGGAATGCAGCGGGTTGCGATCTCCACACATGCGGTAGAGCAGCGCCTGCTGCGGCGACGTCGGAACGCTCAGGACGAAGTCCGGCTCGCGCTCCGGAGCAGCCGATGACGTCGAGGGACCCCGGTCTCCGCCGAAGCCACCCTCGCCCCGCGCGAAGATCGAACGCTTCTGCGTCCACAACAACGTGCCGTCGGGGTCTTTGACTTCAGTCTCGGACCAGATGACGGCCGCCTTGCCCTTGTCCCAGATCTCGGTGAACCGGGTGACGGCGATGCCGGTGCCCGACGCGGGGATGGGGCCGGGAACGGTGACAGCCTCGCTGGCGTGCAGCACCTTGCTCAGCTCGATGTCGATACCGGGGAACTTCACGGCCGGCGGGTCGGTCATGTGGAAGCTTTGCGCCACGTTGCCGAAAGTCGGTAATACCTGCGGGGTTTCGTCGAGCAGATACCGCAGTTCACGCTTGTCCATCGGGTCGCCGCCGGCGCCGAGTCCCAGGTGGTATAGCTGGATATCGCTACTGCTCCATGAGAATTCGGCCGGAGGCAGTTCTGCGCCGATTGCCTCGTCGAGGTTGATGGGCACGCTTAGTCCTTCCCTGCCAGATGGAGCGCGGCGAGGTAGCCGAATGTCATCGCGGGGCCGATGGTTCCGCCGGGTCCAGGGTAGGTGTGCCCCATCACCGGTGCGCTGACGTTACCGGCAGCGTAGAGACCTTCGATGATCGAGCCGTCGTCGCGCAGCGCGCGACCCTGCACGTCGGTAACGATTCCGCCCTTGGTGCCGAGATCGCCCGGCACCATCTTGGCCGCATAGAACGGACCGTTGACGATCTCGCCGAGGTTCGGATTCGGCTTGTTGGTGGGGTCGCCGTAGTAGCGGTCGTAGGCGCTTTCGCCCCGCTTGAAATCCGCGTCCACGCCGGACCGGGCGAAGCCGTTGAACCGCTCGACCGTCGCCTTGAATGCGTCTGCGGGCAGGCCGGTCTTCTGCGCCAACTCGTCGAGGGTGTCGGCCTTGACGATGACGCCGGACTCCATCCACTTCTTCGGAATACGTTGTCCTGGTTGCAGACCCGCGAAGATGTAGCGATCGCGATACTGCTGGTCGAAGACCAGCCAGGCGGGAATGTTCTCGCCGGGGCCCGGACCCTGGCCGAACTGGCCGCCGTACATGTGGTGGCACGCCTCGACATAGGGCATCGACTCGTTCATGAATCGCTTGCCCGCCATGTTCACGATGATCGAACCGGGGGAGTTACGCTCCGACAACGCGAACCACGGGGCGTCGACCAGCGGGACTGTCGGGCCCCACCACGCGTCCTCCATGACATCCAATGCGGCACCGAGCTTTTCGGCGGCAAGAATCCCGTCGCCGGTGTTGGCGACGGCGCCGACCGTCCACTCCGTGGTGATCGGAGCGCGCTGGTACTTCACCCGCATCTGCTCGTTGTGTTCGAAGCCGCCGCTGCCGAGAATGACGCCGCGGCGCGCCCGGATCAGCCGTGGCTCAGCGCTTTCCGGCCCTGTCGTATCACGAACGTAGATGCCCTTGACCACGCCGTCCTCGACGTACAGGTCGGTCAGCGCGGTGTTCAGCATCACCGGCACACCGGCCTTCTGCAGGCCGATGCGCAGCGGGGCGATCAGGGCACGGCCCATGCCCACCAAGTTCTTTCGGGTCGCATTCGCCCAGACCGAGCGCACCCCGACCTTGACGCTGCGCAGCAGTCCGCGCGGGTGCCGCTTGAGCTGGTTGAGCCGCACGTAATCCTGCTGCATCACCACCATGTTCAGCGGCACCTTGCCGTACGGCGGCTCCAGGCCCTTCTCGTCGGGGCCGAGCTTGCGCGCGTTGAACGGCTTCGGCTCCACAGAACGTCCGGTGGCCTTGCCGCCCGCCGTCTCCGGGTAGTAATCCGAATAGTTCGGCACCCAGCACAACTTGAGCGGGGAGTTCTTCAGCACGAAGGACAACATCTCGGGGCCGCGCTGCAGGTAGGTGTCGATCTTCTCCGCGGGCACCACGTCGCCGACGATGGTGTGCAGGTAGGTGCGGGCTGCCTCCGCGGTATCGGAGACGCCGTCCCGCTTGAGGACCTCGTTGTTCGGAATCCACACGCCACCGCCCGAACGTGCCGTGGAACCGCCATAGTGCGGGGCCTTCTCAACGACTACTGTCGAGAGGCCCTGGTGGGCCGCAGTGAGGGCGGCAACCATGCCGGCGGCGCCGCTGCCCACCACGACGACGTCATACTCCTGCTCCGTCATGTAGAACACGTTATAGAATTGCCCGGCCGACTAACAACTGTGCCGGTCGACGACACTTAGGGGAATTCACGAAATGTTGTCCGCGCAGGTGCGTGACAAGCTGGCCGCCGACCTCGCGCAGGCCGAACGAAGCCGCGTACCGATCTCACCGCTGACCGATGCGCATCCCGATATCGACGTGGTCGATGCCTACGAGATTCAGCTGATCAACATCCGTCAGCGCGTCGCTGAGGGCGCCCGGGTGATCGGGCACAAGGTGGGTCTGTCGTCGGAAGCCATGCAGAAGATGATGAACGTCGACGAGCCTGATTACGGGCACCTGCTGGAGGAGATGCAGGTCTTCGAGGATCAACCGGTGACATCGGGTCGGTTCCTGTATCCGCGCGTCGAGGTCGAGGTCGGCTTCATCCTGTCCGACGATCTGCCCGGTGCCGGGTGCACCGAGGACGACGTGCTGGCCGCGACCGCGGCCTTCGCCCCGGCGATCGAACTCATCGACACCCGCATCACCAACTGGCAGATCAAGTTGTGCGACACGATTGCCGACAACGCATCGTCGGCGGGCTGGGTGCTGGGCGAGGCTCGCGTGTCGCCGAAAGACATCGACATCAAGAACATCGACGCGGTGCTCACCAACAACGGTGAGGTCGTTGCCGAGGGCCGCAGCGATGCGGTGCTGGGAAACCCGGTCACCGCGGTCGCGTGGCTGGCCCGCAAAGTCGAGAGTTTCGGCGTCCGGCTCAAGGCCGGCGACATCGTGCTGCCGGGGTCGTGTACCCGTGCGATAGATGCACCTCCGGGCAGCCATTTCGTCGCCGACTTCGCCGGGTTAGGTTCAGTACGACTGGATTTCGAATAGGAGCCGTGCATGGCTGACAAATTGTCCGTAGCGATCGTCGGGTCGGGGAACATCAGCACCGATCTGCTCTATAAGTTGTTGCGCTCGGAATGGCTTGAGCCGCGCTGGATGATCGGTATCGACCCCGAGAGCGAAGGGCTGGCCCGCGCTCGCAAGTTGGGCCTGGAAACGTCGCACGAAGGTGTGGACTGGCTGCTGGGGCTCGATGAGAAGCCCGACATGGTGTTCGAGGCCACGAGCGCCTACGTGCACCGCGACGCCGCGCCGCGCTACGAAGAGGCGGGCATCCGGGCGATCGACCTGACCCCTGCCGCGGTCGGGCCCGGGGTGATCCCGCCGGCGAACCTGCGCGCGCACCTTGATGCGCCGAACGTGAACATGGTGACCTGCGGTGGCCAGGCGACGATCCCGATGGTCTATGCCGTGTCCCGTGTGGTGGATGTGCCCTATGCCGAGATCGTCGCGTCGGTGTCGTCGGCATCGGCGGGTCCGGGCACGCGCGCCAACATCGACGAGTTCACGAAGACGACCAGCGCGGGTGTGCAGAACATCGGTGGCGCCGCGCGGGGCAAGGCGATCATCATTCTGAACCCGGCTGAGCCGCCAATGATCATGCGCGACACCATCTTCTGCGCGATTCCCCCCGATGCCGACCACGCCGCGATCACGCAGTCGATCAAGGATGTCGTCGCCGAGGTGCAGACGTACGTCCCCGGCTATCGGTTGCTCAACGAGCCGCAGTTCGACGAGCCCTCGATCGTCAATGGCGGCAACCACGTCGTCACGACGTTCGTCGAAGTGGAGGGTGCCGGTGACTACCTGCCGCCGTATGCGGGAAATCTGGACATCATGACCGCCGCGGCCACCAAGGTCGGCGAAGAGATCGCCAAGGAACGTGTGTCGGCGACGGCAGCAGGAGGCCAGGCATGAGCACCGAAGAGATCTACTTCAACCCGATCTGGGACGTCCGGATGACGGACACGTCGTTGCGCGACGGGAGTCATCACAAGCGGCATCAGTTCACCAAAGACGAGGTCGGTTCGATCGTCGCCGCGCTGGATGAGGCCGGGGTTCCGGTCATCGAGGTCACCCACGGCGACGGACTGGGCGGGTCGAGCTTCAACTACGGCTTCTCCAAGACGCCCGAGCAGGAGCTGATCAAGCTCGCCGCCGAGACGGCCAAAGAGTCCAAGATCGCCTTCCTGATGCTGCCCGGCGTGGGCACCAAAGAAGACATCAAGGAAGCCCAGAACAACGGCGGCTCCATCTGCCGCATCGCCACGCACTGCACCGAGGCCGACGTCTCGATCCAGCACTTCGGGCTCGCGCGTGAACTCGGGCTGGAGACCGTGGGCTTCCTGATGATGAGCCACACCATCTCCCCGGACAAGCTCGCCAAACAGGCGCGCATCATGGCCGACGCCGGATGCCAGTGCGTCTACGTCGTCGACTCCGCGGGTGCGCTGGTCCTCGAAGGTGTGGCCGATCGCGTGTCAGCGTTGGTCGCCGAATTGGGTGACGACGCGCAGGTCGGTTTCCACGGTCATGAGAACCTCGGGCTCGGTGTCGCCAACAGCATCGAGGCGGTCCGCGCCGGCGCCAAGCAGATCGACGGTAGCTGCCGGCGGTTCGGTGCGGGTGCGGGCAACGCTCCGGTCGAAGCGCTCATCGGCGTCTTCGACAAGATCGGTGTCAAGACCGGCATCGACTTCTTCGACATCGCCGACGCCGCCGAAGAGGTCGTCGCGCCCGCGATGCCGGCCGAGTGCCTGCTCGATCGCAACGCCCTGATCATGGGCTACTCGGGCGTCTACTCGAGCTTCCTCAAGCACGCCATCCGCCAGTCCGAACGCTACGGCGTGCCCGCCCACAAGCTGCTGCACCGCGCCGGCCAGCGCAAGCTCATCGGCGGCCAAGAAGACCAACTCATCGACATCGCGCTGGAGATCAAGCGCGAGATGGAAGCTGCCGGCTGATCCAGCCGGCCAGCAGCTCGTTGAAGCGGTCGGGCTCCTCCCACATCGGACAGTGGCCGCTGTCGTCGAATACGTGGAGTTCGGCGTCGGCAAGGGCTCCGCTGAGCCACTCCGCGGACGCCAGCTTGACCACCTTCTCGTCGGCACCCCAGACGAGCAGATGCGGTACGCCGGAACCCTGCAGGAATCCGCGGTAGTCGCGCAGCGTCTGGTCGGCGAGGATCACGGTGCCCGGATTCGGCTCCATCTTGGTGATCTCTGCCAGCAGCAGCGCGGCGTCCTCGTCGGGAACCGGATCCTTGAACATCTCGGGGACGAACTCGCCGAAGAACCCGGAGAAATCGGACTGCATCGCGTCGACGTACTCACCGAGTACGTCCGGGTCGGCGATGCCGTACGGCCAGTCCGGACGTGTCAGGTCGGCGGGCCCCTGAGACACGACCGCCAGCCGGCTCAACCGGTCCGTGCCGAACTGGCGCAGGTGGTCCCACCAGACGAACGAGCCCATCGACCACCCCACACCGGTGACGTCGTGCAGGTCGAGCCCGAGCATCAGGTCGTGCAGATCGCGGGCGTACTGCGCGACGGTGTTGCCCGTCGGCGAGGTGGGCGAGTCGCCGTGCGACCGCAGATCGACCGCGACGACCCGATGGTGGCGCGACAGCGCTTCCACGTTGCGTGTGAAGAACGCACTCGTCATGCACACGCCGTGCACCAGAAGCACCACCGGGCCGCTGCCCTTGTCCAGATAGGCCATTCGGGCGCCGTCGGGCAGCGTGAATTCGCGCTTGTCGGGGTCGATCACCCCCTCACCTAACACGCTCGGTGTCGGACGCGCAGGGCATGCTGGGGTGATGTCGACCCGAGCCGATGCCCAGGCGATCCTCGAACAACTCGCGGGGCCCGACGCCACCTTGCGCGACGACCAGTGGACGGCCATCGAAGCGCTGGTCGTGCAGCGGCGCCGGGCACTGGTGGTCCAGCGCACCGGCTGGGGCAAGTCGGCCGTCTACTTCATCTCGGCCAAGCTGCTGCGCGCAGCGGGCCACGGACCGACGGTCATCGTGTCGCCGCTGCTCGCGTTGATGCGCAACCAGGTGGCGGCCGCCGAGAAGGCCGGCGTGCATGCCGCCACAATCAACTCGAGCAACATGGCGGACTGGTCGGAGGTCCACGAGAAGGTCAGGCGCGGAGATCTCGATGTGCTGCTCGTCAGCCCGGAACGGTTGAACAATCCGGACTTTCGCGACGAGGTGCTGCCCGCGCTCGCGAACGACGCGGGCCTCGTCGTCGTCGACGAGGCGCACTGTGTCTCGGACTGGGGCCACGATTTCCGGCCGGACTACCGGCGCATCCGCACGCTGCTCGCCGACCTCGGCACCGGCATACCGGTGCTGGCCACCACCGCGACCGCCAACGACAGGGTGGTCGCCGACGTCGCGGCGCAGCTCGGGGTCGGCGGTACGGACACCCTTGTCCTGCGCGGCGGATTGGACCGCGAATCGCTTCGGCTCTCGGTGGTGAAGGCCGGCAATCCGGCCCAACGTGCCGCTTGGCTTGTCTCTCATATCGATTCGCTTCCCGGCTCGGGGATCGTCTACACGCTGACCGTTGCCCAGGCCAACGACGTGGCGGCCCTGCTGGCCGAACAGGGGCACAAGGTCGCCGCCTACACCGGCGCCACCGAAGCCTCCGAACGTGAGCAACTCGAAGCCGATCTGCTCGCCAACCGGGTCAAGGCGCTCATCGCGACCTCTGCGTTGGGCATGGGGTTCGACAAACCCGATCTGGGTTTCGTCGTGCACCTCGGGGCACCGTCCTCGCCGATCGCCTACTACCAGCAGGTCGGCCGCGCGGGCCGCTCCACCGACAGTGCCGAGGTGGTCCTGCTTCCCGGACATGAGGACCAGGACGTGTGGCGGTACTTCGCCTCGGTGGCGTTTCCCTCAGAGTCCATGGTGCGCACCGTGATTCAGGCGCTGGAAGCCGAACGGCCGCAGTCGACGGCCGCCCTCGAACCTCTGGTCGACCTCAACCGGTCCCGGCTCGAGATGGTCCTGAAGGTACTCGACGTCGACGGGGCGGTGCGGCGTGTGAAGGGCGGCTGGATCGCGACCGGACAACCGTGGAGCTATGACGAGCCCCGGTACCGCACCCTCGACGAGGCCAGAAAGCGTGAGCAGCAGGCGATGCTGGACTATCAATCCACCACCGATTGCCGGATGGCCTTCCTGCGCGGTCAGCTCGACGACCCCGAACTCTCCGCCGGCGAGCGATGTGGTCGGTGTGACAACTGCACGGGGGCAACATATTCCGCGGATGTCGACATCGCCGTTGCCGAGGATTCCCGGAATCGGCTCATGCGGCCGGGCGTTCTGCTCGCACCGCGCAAGCAGTGGCCGACCGGCCTCGGGAAACTCGGCATCGACCTCAGCGGGAAGATCAGTGACGGCCCGGCACCCGGACGGGTCATCGGCAGGCTCACGGACCTGGGTTGGGGAGCACGGTTGCGCGCACTGCTGGAAGCCGAGGACGCCGAGGTCTCCGATGACGTCGTACAGGCCGCGGTCAAGGTACTCGCGTCCTGGAATTGGGAAACTAGACCTACCGCTGTCATCGCGATGGACTCGGACTCGCATCCGCAGCTGATCTCGTCACTGGCGCGCAGGCTGGCCGAGTTGGGTCGGCTGACCGATCTCGGTGTTCTGCGGTACGCGCCGGATCGGCGACCGGTGACCGCCGCCAATTCCGCTTACCGCGTCGCCGCGCTGCACCGGTCGTTCGAGGAACCGGATCCCGCCGTGGCGGAGTCCGCCGGTGGACCGGTCCTGCTGGTCGACGACATGGCCGACACCGGGTGGACGCTGACGATGGCGGCGCGGGTGCTGCGCAGTGCGGGAGTGGCGGATGTGCTGCCGCTCGCTCTGGCGGGCACCTCCTAGCCGCGATCAGTTTCGTCCGCCAGTCTTGCGCCTATGACCTGCGGTGATGCCGCACGACAGGGAGCTGTTCGAGACGCCGGAATGTTTGGCCGTTCCGCCGACCGGTTAGGCCTTGGGGGACCGTGATCGCAAATCTCAAGGAGTGATCTCTCAAATGCTGGCAACCGTGACGACTGTGCGCCGCGGGCTCTTCGGCATGTTCGCCGGTGGCCTGTTCGCCTTCGGTGCCGCGGCGATCGTGTCGCCCGTGGCGAGCGCACAACCAGCCGATCCCGCGTGCTCGGCGAGCAACATCGCCGGAACGGTGAGCAATGTGGCTGCCTCCGAGGGCGCCTACCTTGCCGCGAACCCACAGATCAACGATGCGCTGACCGACATCTCGGCGCAGCCGCAGCCTGAGGCACAGAGCGCCTATGCCGCGTTCTTCCAGCAGAACCCGCAGATCGAGGACCAGCTCATGGCGGTCCATCAGCCGGCTAGCGCGTTGGAGGCTCAATGTGGCCTGAAGGTTGAGCCAACCCCGGTTGCGCAGGCTGTCTGGAGCGCGGGCTCGGCGGAGACGCCGACTTCACGGCAGGCTCCGGAGGTCATCGCCCCGCCGATGGCACCCGGTATGACACCGGATTCGTCCGGTATGCCCATGGCCTGAGGCAGCACCTCAGTTTGACGACACTCGCCGTGTCTGTGCACCCCCGCACAGGCGCGGCGAGCGTCTTTGTGCCTGAAAGTAGTTCGCGAAATGAGGTATCGACCTACCCTAACGACCGCGGTTTCGCAGCGCGAAGATGACGGAGCCGGACCGGCCGGCGTTCAGCTTCAGGGGAGGGCGACAATGAAGTATCTCGTGTCTTGGACCTACCGCTTCGGCGGTTCTGCTGCCGAGAATGAAGAGTCAGTGCGACGGGGTCTCGAAGTGTTCGCGAAGTGGGCGCCGCCGTCGTCTGCCGCCTACCACCAGTTCGTCGGCCGTCTCGACGGTGGCGGAGGATTCGCAGTGGTCGAGACCGACAATCCGGCCGATTTATCGGACACCACAAGCAAATTCGGATTTATCGCCGAATACCAGATCTTCCCCGTCGTCGACATCGACCAGTCGGCACACGCCTTGCAGCAGGGCGTGGACTTCCGCGCGGCGATCAGCTGAACGAGCGTTTCGCGCCGCCCAACTGGGTCGTCACCGCGTCGGCGGTCTGTACCACTGCACGGGATCGCTCGGTAATCTCGTTGTCTGTCAACGACTTTCCGATGTGCATGGACGCGACCATCACCTGACGCTGGTAATGGTCGTACACCGGCGCCGAGATCACGCTGATGTCGACACGTTTGCGATTGGTGCTTTCGTCGCGCAGATACACGCGCTCGCCGATATCGGAGACCAGTTCGCCCAGCAATGCCCGTAATTCGTCGGGGAGATTCGTCGGCATGCCCGCCATCAGTGAGTACAGCCGCCGCCCACCCGGGGTCAGACGTTCCACCAGGTAGCCGTCTGCGCGGCAGCGATTGATCACACGGTTCAGTCGCGTCACATCGGTGCGCAATGGAAGTGTGGGCTGCATCGCCAGCCAATCGCGCTCGGCTTCGTCGTCCCACAGCACGAACATCAGACCGACCGGAGGAGCGAACGGATAGCTCTGGCCGATTTCGACCCCGGGGCGCGCACCCGTCGGGGCGACCAGGTCCAGCAGCGTGATGCGGTCGTCGACCACCGCCGACAGTGCCGCGGTGGCGCCGAAGCGCGCGGACAGCCGGCGCAACTGTTCCCGCGCGGCCGGGCTGACGCGCAGCGACTCCTGAGCCTTGTGCCCGAGCGTGATCAGCGATGGGCCGAGCCGGTAGGTCTTGTCGGCCGGGTCGCGCACCAGATATCCGGCGTCGGCGAGCGAGGTGACGATGCCGAGGCACGTCGGCTTGCTCAGCCCGATCCGCCGCGCCAACTCGGACACCCCGAACCGCTCGGTCGGGTGGCCGGCCAGAAAGTCCAGAATCCGGACCACCCGGTCGGTGGGCGGCGAGGCGCGCGTGGGCTGGAT
Source organism: Mycobacterium sp. 236(2023) (assembly GCF_029623955.1). Classification (GTDB taxonomy): domain Bacteria; phylum Actinomycetota; class Actinomycetes; order Mycobacteriales; family Mycobacteriaceae; genus Mycobacterium. The sequence continues at coordinate 281,374 of NZ_JARSBP010000003.1, forward strand.
CGGCGTCACCATGGATGCAATATAGCCGTACACCGTTCCAAATATGAAACGGTCCGGTCGATATATTGACTCTCGATAGAACACGTTCTAGTTTTGTCGCTGTGTTTGCGAAGCCGCTGGCCGATGCCATCGCCGAGGCCGAGAATCTGGTCGCGGCCGCCCCGTTCATCGAATCCGAAGCCGATCTTCTCGAAGGATTGCAGTACCTGGCCGGGTGCATCGCCGCGTGCACGCACGTTGCCTTCGACTACGACCGCGACCATCCGTTCCTGCACAGCGGTACGGGTCCCTTCACGAAGATGGGCCTCGACAACCCCGACACGATGTACTTCGGCACCCGGGTGCAACCCGGTCACGAATACGTTGTCACCGGCACGCGGGGCACCACCACCGACGTCAGCTTCCAGCTGCTCGGTGGTGAGTACACCGACGAGGTCGTGCCCGACAGTGAGACGGCTTTCGACGACCGCCGCCTCGACATCGCCGCCGACGGCACCTTCGAATGGCGCTTCACTCCCGATACGCCGTCGCAGCTGGTGATCCGCGAGGTCTACAACGACTGGTCCGCCCAACGGGGCACGTTTGCCATCGCGCGCACCGACACCGAAGGTACGGCGCCGCCGCCGCTGACCAGGGAACTCATCGAGAAGCGCTACGCCGTCGCGGGCAAGCAACTCGTTCAGCGGGTGAAGACGTGGTTGCAGTTTCCGCAGTGGTTCTACAACGACACCGCGCCCAACGAGATGGTCTCGCCCCGACTCACCCCCGGAGGCCTTGCGACGCAGTACTCGTCGGCCGGGCAATTCGATCTCGCCGAGGATCAGGCGCTGGTCATCACGCTGCCCGTCACCGACGCGCCCTATCTCGGATTCCAGCTGGGAAGCCTCTGGTACATCTCCCTCGACTACATCAATCACCAGACGTCACTGAATGGCACTCAGGCGCAAGCGGATCCGGATGGCAAGATTCGGATCGTCGTGTCCGACCGCAACCCCGGCGTGACCAACTGGGTCGAGACGCTCGGGCACCGCAAGGGGTTCCTGCAGTTCCGCTGGCAGCGGGTGTCGCGGGAACTGACGGCGGCCGACGGTCCCACGGTGGAGTTGGTTGACGCCGACAAGGTGAGCGCGGCGTTGCCGTACTACGACACGAACAAGATCACCGCAGAGGACTGGCGCGCGCGTATTGCACTGCGCCAGAAGCAGATCGGCGAAAGAATGGTGGGTTAGGTCATGGCGGGTTCCGCAGGACTTCTGGACGGGAAAGTTGTCGTCATCAGCGGCGTCGGACCGGCGCTGGGCACCACGCTCGCCCGGCGCTGCGCCGAAGCCGGCGCCGACCTGGTGCTGGCGGCGCGCACGGTGGAACGACTGGACGACGTCGCCAAGCAGATCACCGATCTGGGTAGGCGTGCGGTGTCGGTGGGCACCGACATCACCGACGAGGCGCAGGTCGAGAACCTCGTGGCCGAGTCGCTGAAGGCGTACGGGAAAGTGGACGTGCTGATCAACAACGCATTCCGGGTCCCGTCGATGAAGCCTTTCGCCAACACCACGTTCGAGCACATGCGCGACGCGATCGAGCTGACGGTGTTCGGTGCGCTGCGCATGGTCCAGGGGTTCACCCCCGCCCTGGCCGAGTCGAAAGGCTCTGTCGTCAATGTGAACTCGATGGTGGTGCGTCATTCGCAAGCAAAGTACGGCGCGTACAAGATGGCGAAGTCGGCGCTGCTGGCGATGTCGCAGACCCTGGCCACCGAGCTGGGCGACCAGGGCATCAGGGTGAATTCGATACTCCCCGGCTATATCTGGGGCGGCACGCTGCAGAGCTACTTCGAACACCAGGCCGGCAAGTACGGCACCAGCGTCGACGACATCTACAACGCCGCGGCGGCGGGCTCCGACCTCAAGCGGCTGCCCACCGAGGACGAGGTCGCCTCGGCGATCCTGTTCATGGCCAGCGACCTGTCCAGCGGCATCACCGGGCAGGCACTCGATGTGAATTGCGGGGAGTACAAGGCGTAATGGGCAGAACCGATGTAGGCACCGTCGAGGACCTGCACGCATCAGCCGTCAAGGCCTGCGGCCTCGACGATTTCGGCTCCGGCGACGACAACTACCGCGAGGCGCTCGCCGTCCTGCTCGAGTCGTTCCAGCGCGACGCCGACCTCACCGAGTTCGGCAGCAAGATGCAGCGGTTCTTCGTCCGCAACGCGCTCGTCGCACGCCTCGTCTCCGAAGCGGCGTTCAAGCAGTACCCGGAGCATGCCGACGTGCCGATCGAGCGGCCGATCTTCGTCACCGGGCTGCCCCGCACCGGTACGACGGCGGTGCACCGACTGCTGGCCAACGACCCCAGGCACCAAGGACTGGAACTGTGGCTGGCCGAGTTCCCGCAGCCCCGGCCGCCCCGCGAAACCTGGTCGCAGAACCCGGTTTTCCAGCAACTCGACGCGCAGTTCACCAAAGCGCACGAAGAGAACCCGGACTACACCGGACTGCACTTCATGACCGCCGACGAGGTCGAAGAGTGCTGGCAACTCCTTCGCCAGTCACTGCACTCGGTGTCGTACGAGACGCTGGCGCACGTGCCGACGTACTCACAGTGGCTCGCGCGTCAGGACTGGACGAAGTCCTATCAGCGGCACCGCCGCAACCTGCAGCTCATCGGCCTCAACGATGCCGAGAAGCGTTGGGTGCTCAAGAATCCCAGCCACCTGTTCGCGCTCGATGCTTTGTTGGCCGTCTACCCGGATGCGCTCGTCGTGCAGTGCCATCGGCCTGCCGAGACGATCATGGCGTCGATGTGCTCGTTGGCCCAGCACACCACCGAGGGGTGGTCGAACACCTTCACCGGTGACGTCATCGGCGCTGATTCGATGGAGACCTGGTCGCGGGGTCTGGAACTGTTCAACGCCGAGCGCGCCAAACGCGATCCGGCCCAGTTCTACGATCTCGACTACTTCAAGCTCATCAAGGATCCGGTGGGGGCGGTCGAGGACATCTACCGCGCCTTCGATATCGAGTTCACCGACGCGGCAAGGGAGTCCGTGGTGAACACCCACGAAGAGAGCAAGAAGGGTCCCCGCGCCCCGAAGCACACCTACTCGCTGGCGGACTACGGTCTGACCGACGAGGAAGTGAAGGAACGCTTCAAGGGTCTATAGACGGCTCGCCGTCGTGGTCTGTAGACGGCGGTTGGCTCAACCGTCGCCCGGCGACGGTGCGCTCGAGTACTCCTCGAGGCAGCCTTCGGCGACGGCGTGCCTGATGCTGTCGGCGAGCCGCGGGCACGACCGCGAACGCGCGGGATCGCCGCCGGCATCACGGATTTCGGTGAAATGCGCGCAGCGTTTGGTGGCCTCGGCGCTCCACTGCACCGACGTGTGCGTCGGCCCGAGTTTCTTGACCTGGACCGCGACGTGGCAGAAGCGGCAGTCGACCGACACCAGCCCGGAAGTCAGATAACGTTCGCGGTCGCGGTCGGTGCCCTCCCGCACGGCCGCAGCCCGGTCCGGGTCGGAGGCGAAATCCGGTGCTTTGCGCCAGGATCCGTTGCCGCCGCCACCCGAAGGTGGGCCGTGGTCGTGCTCGTCCTCGTCGTGTCCGTGAAGCAGGAGCATCGACTTGGCGAGGCGATCCACATCCGGCGCGTCGCTCATGTCAGGTCGCCGCCTGCTCCGCTTTCTCAGACTCCGCCTTCTCAGCCTTTTCGGCTTCACGCGCCTTCAGATTCTCTTCGACCTCGACGTGCCACTTCTCGTTGGCGATCGTGGTATCGACCTCCATCTCGAAGCGGTCGGTCATCTCCGGTGTCACGTCGGCGACGTCGACATAGAACTGCTGGTACCAGCGGCGCATCTGGTAGACAGCGCCGTCCTCCTCGACCAGCAGCGGGTTGTCGATGCGGGTCTTGTGCTTCCAGATCTCGACATCCTGCAGGAAGCCCTTGCTGACGCCGTCGGTGAAGGCATCGGCCAGCTTCTCGGTGGTCTTGTCGTCCAAGCCTTTCGGCTTCTCGACGATGACGCCCCACTGCAACATGAAGGAATCCTGGGACACCGGGTAGTGGCAGTTGATCAGGATCGACTCGGCCTTAAAGTCGCCGTACGTGTTGTGCAGCCAGTTGATCATGAACGACGGGCCGAAGTAGCTCGCTTCGGAGTCGAGCGACGCATCACCGTAGGCGGTGCCCATGTCGTTGATGTCCGGGCGGCCCACGTTGTGCAGGTACTGGCTGGCGATGTGGCCCTCGAAGACGTTCTTGAAGTACGTCGGAAGGCCGAAGTGGATGTAGAAGAAGTGCGCCATGTCGGTGACGTTGTCGATGATCTCGCGACAATTGGAGCCCTCGATCAGCATCGAGTTCCACTTCCAGTCGGTCCACTCGCCGCTGGACCACTCCGCGATCTCGGGGATGCGGACTTCTTCCTGGGGCGGATTGCCCTCGTGGTCGTTCCAGACGAACAGCAGACCACCGCGCACATCGGTATGCCACGCCCGTGTGCGTGCCAGCCGCGGGGTGCGCTTGGCGTACGGCACGAGCTTGCACTTACCGTCGCCGCCCCAGCGCCAGTCGTGGAACGGGCAGGCGACCTCGTCGCCCTTGACCTCGCCCTGGGCGAGATTGCCGCCCATATGGCGGCAATAGCCGTCCAGGACCTTCAGTTCGCCCTGCGAATCGGCGAAGACGACCAGCATCGTGTCGAAGATCTCGATGCCGTGCGGCTTCCCGTCGCGAAAGTCTTTGACCGGGCCGAGGCAGTGCCAGCCCCGGGCGAATCGGTCGGGCAGGGCGCCGGTGTCGATCTCACGAATGCCGGCGGTTGCCGTGCTTGATTCCGCGCTCACCTCGGGCCTCCCAAATTCTCGGCTTCCTAACTAGAACACGTTACAGTTTTGCCGTCTTTCCGGCAATCCAATCGCCTGTCACCTGCGCAGAATGTTGCCTTCGACACTTCCTGGCATGGATACCCACTTGCGGCGCCCTTATATAGTGGACAAAGTGTTCATTAATTGGAGGGAGGCGTCGTGACGGCTCTGGTGACGCAACCGACGACGGGCGAGATCGCGCGTCATGGCGCCAAGCGGTGGATGACCGTTGCCGCCGCGACCTTCGCGATCGCGTGGGGCGGCAACGAGTTCACGCCGCTCCTCGTCATGTACCGCGCGCAGGAAGGCTTCAGCGCGCTGACCGTGGACCTCCTGCTGTTCGCCTACGTGCTGGGCATCGTTCCCGCGCTGCTGATCGGTGGCCCGCTCTCCGATCGCTTCGGGCGCCGTCCACTGATGTTGCCCGCGCCGGTTCTCGCGGCCGTGGGATCGCTGATCCTCGCGCTCGGCGCCGACTCGGCCGTCGTACTCGGGGTCGGCAGGGTGTTCAGCGGACTTGCGCTGGGCCTCGCGATGGCCGTGGGCAGCAGCTGGATCAAAGAACTGTCGAGCCCGCCCTGGGAGGACGGCGACGCCGGTGCCCGACGCGCCGCGATGAGCCTGACGGCGGGCTTCGGCCTCGGGGCTGCCGTCGCGGGCACGCTGGCGCAGTGGGGTCCGGCGCCCACGATGGTGCCGTACGCCGTCAACGTCGTGATGGCCATCGTCGCCGCCGTGCTCCTTGTGGCTGCCCCGGAAACCCGTCTGCGCACCGAATCGACCGGCCCGTGGTGGATCGACCTCGCGGTCCCGAGCGCGGCGCACCGGCGCTTCCTGCGCATCGTCGTCCCGGTCGCTCCGTGGGTGTTCGGCGCCGGTGCCTCGGCCTACGCCGTGCTGCCCGCGCTTATGACCGACCGCGTCACCGCGGCGCCCATCGCGTTCTCGGCGCTCATGTGCCTGGTGGCGCTCGGCGTCGGGTTCGCGGTGCAGCACTTCGGTCGCCACGTGGTGGGACGCGGCGCGGGCGTGGTTCTCGCGCTGGTCTTGTTGGTGTTCGGCATGGCACTGGCGGCGTGGACGTCAGCCGCGCTCTCGGTGTGGGTGGCCCTGCCATCTGCCGCCGTGCTCGGTGCCGGCTACGGCATGGCGCTGCTGGCCGGCCTGCACGAGATCCAGCGCATCGCCGGACCCGATGACCTCGCCGGGCTGACCGCGGTCTTCTACAGCCTGTGCTACTTGGGGTTCGGCGTGCCGGCGGCGATGGCGTTCCTCTCACCGGTGGTGGGTTATCCGGTGATGTTCACAGCGGGGGCACTTCTCGCCGTCGGCTGCCTGGTCTTCACGGTGACGGGATACCGGCGGGTGCCAGCCCTAAGCTGACGGTGTGTCCGCTGCATCCGAAGAGGAACCCGCCGCACGCCGCGGGCGTCCCCGCAGCGAAGCCGTACGCAACGCGGTCCTCGCCGCCGCCGCCGAACTGGCACTGGCCGGCGGACCCGCAGCGGCGTCCGTCGACGCCATCGCCAAACGCGCCGAGGTCAGCCGCACGACCATCTACAAGTGGTGGCCGTCCGCCGCCGCGATCGTGTTGGAGGGGCTATACGAGAAGGTGCGCAACTCGGTGACGCGGCCCCCGGGGAGCACCTCGGTCGACGCCATCACCCATCACGTCAAGGCGCTCTTCGAATTCCTGGCCGATCCAGAAGTTGGGCCGTTGCTACGCAACGTAATTGCGGCGTCGGCGTCTGATCCGGCGATCGAGCGGGCACTGTTCGAGCAGTGGATCACCCCGCGTCGAGGCGCCATCGCCGCCATTGTGCGCGATGCCGTCGACAACGGCGAACTGCCCGCCGACACCGACGTGGAGGTCGCCGTCGACGCGTTGGTGTCCCCTCCGTACTACCGGTTGATGTTCGGAATGCCCACCCTCGATGACGTTTCGATCGACCATCTGGTTCAGACGGTGTGGCAGGGCTGCCTGCGTTAGCGTCGGGAAACCGTCACGCTCCGGGCTTGTCGGCCCCCACCACCCACATCGAGTAGTACTGTGCGCCACCGCCGTACGCGTGGCCGAGAGCCTTGCGGGCGCCCTGAACCTGGTGCTCGCCGCCTTTGCCCATCACCTGGATCGCCGACTCGGCGAACCGGATCATGCCTGACGCGCCGATCGGGTTCGACGACAGCACGCCGCCCGACGGGTTGAACGGGATGCGACCCGTGATGGCCGTCTCGCCTGCCTCGGTCAGCTTCCAGCCCTCGCCCTCGGGTGCAAAACCGAGGCTTTCCAACCACATCGGCTCATACCAGGAGAACGGCACGTACACCTCGGCCACGTCGATCTCGTCGATCGGGCTGGTGATGCCGGCCGCCTTCCACAGCGCCGCGGCCGCATCGCGGCTCGCCTGGGGGTTGACCTGGTCGCGGCCGGAATAGGCCAACGGTTCGGTGCGCAGTGCGGTGGCATGGATCCATGCCACCGGATGTCCTTCGGCGACACGGGCATCGGCGGCAGCCTCGTCACCGATCACCAGCGCGGCGGCGCCGTCGGACGACGGGCAGGTCTCGTCGTATCGGATGGGATCCCACAGCATCGGGGACTCCATCACCTTCTCCAGCGTGATGTCGGGCTGATGCAGATGGGCCAACGGATTCTTCGCGCCGTTGAGCCGGTCCTTCACCGCCACCATCGCGCCGATGTGGTTCGGCGCGCCCGAGCGGCGGATGTAGGCACGCACGTGCGGGGCGAAGTAGCCGCCCGCGCCGGCACCGACAGGCTTGGTGAACGGCACCGGAATGCTCAACGCCCACATGGCATTCGACTCGGACTGCTTCTCCCACGCCATCGTCAGCACTCGGCGGTACTTGCCGGACTGCACCAGGCTGGCCGCGACGATCGCCGTCGACCCACCGACCGAACCGGCTGTGTGGACACGGATCAACGGCTTACCGGTAGCGCCCGTGGCGTCGGCCATGAACAGCTCGGGCATCATGACGCCCTCGAAGAAGTCCGGGGCCTTGCCGACGACGACTGCGTCGATGTCGGCGAGCGTGACACCGGCGTCCTCAAGGGCCCGGTCGATGGCCTCGCGGACGAGGCCGTTCATCGAGACGTCCTTACGCTTGGCGACGTACTTCGTCTGCCCGGTGCCCAGCACCGCGGCAAGCTTCTTGGCCATCAGTTCTTGCCTTCCAGGACGGCGACCAGATTTTGTTGCAGCGCAGGCCCGCTCGTCGCGTGCGCAAGCACACGGGACGCGTTGCCTTCGAAGATGTGCTGTGCGGCGAAGCCAATCCGCTCGAGGCCCGCCGAAAACATCGGGTTGGCGGCCAGCGCGCCGCCGGACGGATTGATCTTCGTCGAGTCCGGCAGGCCGATCGCCTCTTTGAGGATCAGCTGCTGATGGCTGAACGGTGCATAGATCTCGGCGATCTCGATCGACGACGCGTCACCACCGGTGGCGGCCGCCGCCGAGGCTGCGGTGGACGGCGACGTCGTGAGGTCGCGGGCACCGAGGACCGGGGTCTCGATGCGGTGCTCGATCCCGGTGATCCACGCCGGGTTTTCCCGCAGCTCGCGGGCACGGTCTCCCGCGGCGAGAACGATCGCTGACGCGCCGTCGGTGATCGGCGCAATGTCGTGGCGGCGCAACGGATCAGCGAAGTACGGCTGATTCAACAGCGCCTCGACGCTGCTGCCGGGGTCCAGGCGATCCACGCGCGGCGCCGCAGCCGCGGCATCAAGCGCAACCTGGGCCATCTGCTCGGCGGTCCACTTACCGGAGTCGAGTCCGAAGCGGGCCTGCAGTCCGGCCATGCTCACCGAGTCGGGCCACAGCGGCGCGACGGTGTACGGGTCGGTCTGCAGCGACAGCACGCGGCGCAGGGTGCCGGCCGACGACTTGCCGAACCCGTAGACGAGCGCCGTCTCGACCTCGCCGGTGAGGATCTTGATATAGGCCTCATACAGCGCCCACGCGGCGTCCATCTCGACGTGTGACTCGTTGATCGGCGGCACGGCGCCGATCGAGTCGATGGCAGAGATGAACGAGAATGCCCGTCCGGCAAGGTAATCGGAGGAGCCTGAGCACCAGAAACCGAGATCGGTCTGCTTCAGGCCGAGCTCGCTGTACAGCTTGTGGAAGCACGGCATGAGCATCTCGACGCCGTTGGTGGTGCCGTTGGTGCGGCGGACGTGGGGTGCGTGCGCAAACCCGACTACTGCGACATCAGTCATTGATTTGTCAGCCTTTACAGGTGGTGCTTGTAGGTGTCGTAGTCGGCGTCCGGTTCGCCGGTCGGCCGGAAGTAGTCGATGTTGTCGATGCCAAGGCCCCACTCCTCCTTGGGTTTCCACACGGCCTGCACTCGCATACCCATCCGCACGTCTGCCGGGTCGATCTCGGTGACCAGATGCAGGAACGGGATGTCGGCACCGTCGAGCAGCACGTAGGCCGCGACGTAGGGCGGCTTGATGCGCTGCCCGGCGAACGGAATGTTGATGATCGCGAACGTCGTCACGGTGCCCTTGTCGGGCAGTTCGACGTAGTTGTCGAGCTCCAGGCCGGTGGCCGGGTTGGCCTCCTTCGGCGGGAAGTACACCTTGCCGTCGGTGCCGGTGCGGGCGCCCAGCAGCTTGCCCTGTTCCAGGGCGCGCAGGAATGTGCTCTCGGGAAGCGATGCGGTGTGCTGGATCTCGATCTGGGTCGGCACGACGAGCATCGTCACAGGGTCGAGGCCCTCGGCGGGTGGCGGAACGTCCTCGGCTTCGTCGCCCAGCGCGAAGTACGCGATGTCGGTGATCGCGCCGACGGTCTCGTCGACCCAATGGGCGTGCACCCGGGTGCCTGTGGTGATTCCTGCGGAACCCGCGCCTCCTGTTTCCACGGCGTGCAGCAGGGGGGTGTCCGCGCCGTCGAGTTGGATCAGGGCCCACGCGAACGGGCGCGCCAGCGGCTGCCCCTCCAGCGGTTCGGGCTGCCATGTCCACGACAGCACCGTGCCGACACTGGCCACCGGTACGATCTCGCTCAATCGCTCCCAGGTGACGGGGTCGTACTCGGCAGGCGGAACGAGAACCTTGCCGTCCGAGCCGCGAACCCCGACGATGCGCCGCTCGCGCAGCGCAGTGAAGAACTCGCCGAGGAGCGGTCCTACTGAACGGGTGTAGTCGAATGCGAGCTTCAGTGGAGCGGAAAGCGGCGCCTCATGGGGATCGATCTGCACCGGGCTGCCTTGGCTGGTGGTCACGGCATCGAGTAGAACAGGTTCTAAGAATGGTTTCAACCATCGGTCGAGAGGCGAGCATATGAAGCTGGGTCTGCAACTCGGATATTGGGGCGCGCAGCCGCCGACCAACCACGCCGAACTCGTCGCGACGGCCGAGGAGGCCGGGTTCGACACCGTGTTCACCGCCGAAGCGTGGGGCTCGGATGCCTACACGCCGCTTGCGTGGTGGGGCCGTGAGACGACACGAATGCGGCTCGGCACGTCAGTTCTGCAGCTCTCGGCGCGCACGCCCACCGCGCTCGGTATGGCGGCGCTGACTCTCGATCACCTGTCCGGTGGGCGGCACGTCGTCGGCCTCGGAGTCTCCGGCCCGCAGGTCGTCGAGGGCTGGTACGGCGCCAAGTTCCCGAAGCCGCTGGCCCGCACCCGCGAGTACATCGACATCCTGCGCCAGGTCTGGGCGCGGGAAGCGCCGGTGCACAGCGACGGGCCGCACTACCCGCTGCCGCTGACCGGCGAAGGCACCACGGGACTGGGCAAGAACCTCAAGCCCATCACGCATCCGCTGCGCGCCGACATCCCCGTCATGCTCGGTGCAGAGGGGCCGAAGAACGTAGCGCTGGCTGCCGAGATCTGCGACGGGTGGCTGCCGATCTTCTACAGCCCGCGCATCGCCGGCATGTACAACGAGTGGCTCGACGAGGGCTTCGCGCGCCCGGGTGCGCGTCGCACTCGCGAGACATTCGAAATCTGTGCGACCGCGCAGGTCGTGGTCACCGAAGACCGCCCGGCGATCATGGAGCTGATGAAGCCGCACCTGGCGCTCTACATGGGCGGAATGGGCGCCGAGGACACCAACTTCCACGCCGACGTGTATCGCCGCATGGGGTACGCCGAGGTCGTCGACGACGTCACGAAGCTGTTCCGCAATGACAAGAAAGACGAGGCTGCCAAGGTCATCCCCGATGAGCTGGTCGACGATTCTGCGATCGTCGGCGACCTGCCCTACGTCCAGGAGCAGATCAAGGCGTGGGAGGCCGCGGGCGTGACGATGATGGTCGTCGGTGCGCGTTCGCCCGAGCAGATCCGCGATCTCGCCGCGCTCGTCTAGGTGCGACTAGACACTTTCTTGCCGAGTGTCTAGTGCCCGTCTAGATTAATGGTGTGACCGGTACCACTTCGCCCTCGCAGCACACCATTCAAGGCACCACCCTGACGATGCCGGTGCGCGTGCGCACCGCCCATCAGCACACCGCGATGTTCGTCGTGGAGGCCGACGCCGCCCAGCGGATGATCGACTACAGCGGATTCCGGGTGTGCCGCTTCGGCAGAGACAACCGCCGCGCGCTCGTCGTGCTGATGCTGATGCGCTACGAGGACACCGATCTGGGCCAGTACTACGAGTACGGCACCAACGTGATGGTGAACCCGCCCGGCACATCTCCTTCTCAAGCAAGCGGGCTCAAGGCCCTCCAGTCAGCCGGCGCCTTCGTCCACCACCTCCCCGTCGATCAGTCGTTCACGCTGGAAGCGGGGCGCACGATCTGGGGCTACCCGAAGGTGATGTCCGACTTCACCATCCGTAAAGGACGCCAGTTCGGGTTCGACCTGAGCATCGAGGGTCAGCACGTGATCAGCATGGAGTTTGCTCCTGGGCTTCCGATCCCGGCGGCGTTCAGCGGTCGCAAGCAGGTGCACTCGACGTACTCGTACCTCGACGGTGTCGCGCGGGAAACCGCCGGCGAGATGGTGCTCTCCGGCGTCCGTTACCGTCCCGGTGGAGTTTCGATCCGACTTGGCGAACACCCCTACGCGGCGGAGCTCGCGTCCCTAGGCTTGCCCAAACGCGCACTCGTGTCGAGTTCTGCAGCCAATGTCGACATGACCTTCGCCGATGCACAGGAGATCGCATGACATCCGTTATCTCGGAACAGGTTCCGACGAAGCCCGACGTCGACTTCACCGACGGCAACTTTTATGCCGACGGCGGTGCACGTGCGGCGTACCGGTGGATGCGCGAGAACCAGCCGATCTTCCGCGACCGCAACGGGTTGGCGGCGGCGACCACCCATCAGGCCGTGTTGGACGCCGAGCGAAATCCGGAGTTGTTCTCCAACACCGGCGGTATCCGGCCCGAGACCCCGGGCATGCCCTACATGATCGACATGGACGATCCGCAGCATGTGTTGCGGCGCAAGCTCGTCAACGCCGGCTTCACCCGCAAGCGTGTCATGGACAAGGTGCCGTCGATCGGAACGCTGTGCGACGCGCTGATCGACTCTGTCTGTGAGAGGGGTGAAGCCGACTTCGTCCGCGACATCGCCGCGCCGCTGCCGATGGCCGTGATCGGCGACATGCTGGGTGTACTCCCCGAGGACCGGTCACTGCTGCTCAAGTGGTCCGACGATCTGGTGGTCGGGTTGAGCTCACACATCGACGAGACGACCGCCCAGGGGATGATGGATGCGTTCGCCGGCTACACGGCGTTCACGATGGACATCATCGCCAAGCGGCGCGCGGAACCGACCGACGACCTCTTCTCGATTCTCGTCAACGCCGAGGTCGAGGGGCAGCGGATGTCCGACGATGAGATCGTCATGGAGACGCTGCTGATTCTGATCGGCGGTGACGAGACGACACGGCACACGCTGTCGGGTGGCACGGAACAGCTTCTGCGGCACCGTGATCAGTGGGAGGCGCTCGTGGCGGATGAGCGCTTGCGCGAAGACCAAAGGACAGGGCCCGAGAAGTTGCCTGGCGCGATCGAGGAGATGCTGCGCTGGACGTCGCCGGTGAAGAACATGTGTCGAACGCTGATGGCCGACACCGAGTTCCATGGCACGGAACTGCGCAAGGACGAGAAGATCATGCTGATGTTCGAGTCCGCGAACTTCGACGAGAACGTGTTCGGCGATCCGCAGAATTTCCGGATCGACCGGAACCCCAACAACCACATGGCATTCGGGTTCGGCTCGCACTTCTGCCTCGGCAACCAGCTGGCGCGCTTGGAGCTGTCGATGATGACCAAGCGGGTGCTGGAGCGGCTACCGGACCTGCGGCTGGCCGACGGCGCCGAGGTGCCGCTGCGGCCGGCGAACTTCGTCAGCGGACCCGAGGCGATGCCCGTCGTCTTCACGCCGACGGCGAAGGTGCTCGGCTAGGGGTCGCTGGTCGCCGAGCGTGGGGCCTGTGTACGGCTTTCGGTTGATTTCCGTACCTGAGGCCCACGCTCGACGCCGGCGCAGCTGGTGACGGCGGGCGATTCGAGGCCACCTGCGGTCACCGCCGCGGCGCGTAGGAGCAGACCGTGCAGGGTGGCCAGCTCGTCGTGCGTCAGCTCGAGGAACACGCCTTCCTCCAGAGAGGCCAGTACCTTCTCTGCCTCGGAGAGCCTCTCGGCGCCTGCTTCGGTGAGCACGACAGTGTGTCGGCGCCGGTCCTGCGGCGACCGCCGACGCTCGACCATCCCCGCGGATTCGAGGTCGTTGAGCAAGGCGACAACGTTCGTCGGGTCGATGCCCAGCGACTCCGCCAGGCCCGCCTGGCCCTGCTCGCCGAAGTCGCGCAGCAGTGTCAGCGCGATGATGTGCCGCGTTCGCAGGCCAACCTTGGCGACCTCGGCCTCGGCAGCGCCCCGGAGTCGTCGGAGTATGAGGTCGAGAAGGGGGCCGAGCAGAAGTTCCTGCCGCGGTCGAGTGCTCACGGCTTCGATAGTACGGGAATACGGAAATGATCCATTTTGTATAGATAGTTTGTACAACACAAACGATCTGTCGAGGAGATCATCATGGCCCAGTTGCTCCACATCGATTCCTCCGTCCAGGGTGACCAGTCGGTCAGCCGCAAGCTGACCGCCCAGGCCGTCGAGCGCTGGCGTGCCGGCCACCCCGACGGAACCGTCGTATACCGCGACCTTGCCGCCGACCCGCTGCCGCACCTGGATCCCCGAGTGTCGGCGACACTGAGTGCCGAGCTGATCGGCGAGATCAATGACGCGGACACCGTGCTACTCGGGCTACCGCTGTACAACTTCGGCTCGCCAAGCACCGTGAAGGCGTGGGTCGACCATGTCGTCGCGGCGGGACTGTCCATCGATGCGGAGACCGGCAAGGGTCTGCTGGGCGGCACCGAGTTGATCGCCATCGAGACCCGCGGCGGCGGCTACGCCCCGGGCACGCCGCGCGAGGGATGGGACCACGCGCAGACGTGGCTCACACACGGCCTGTCGTTGACCGGACTTCAGCCGCGGTTCATCGTCGTCGAACTCACGATGGCGGACACCAACCCGCGGATGGCCGATCTCAGACCGCTGGCAGCACAGAGCCTCGCCGACGGGCAGGCGCAGATCGACGCGTTGTGGCGTGCCGGCGCGACCGCGGGGTAGGTCGCGGCGGGGGCCTTTACCGAACCTTGACCGTGTGTTGAATCGCCGTCGCGACGATGACGGTGTGACTACGCTTCACCAGGTGGAACTGGGGGTTCTGGGGCCTCTGCACGTCCGGCAGTTCGGACTGCCGGTCGCGATCCCGGGCGCCAAACCTCGCGCCGTTCTGACGATGCTGGGATTACATGGTGGGGCCGTCGTCGCCGCCGACACCTGGTGGAACTTCTCTGGGGTGACGAACCGCCCCGCACCGCGGCGAAAGCGCTCCAGACCCACATCTCCGCGCTTCGCCGGGCGCTCGGTGACGGCTTCCGTCGATGGCGACCTGACCGACCGCTGCGAGCTGTTCGACGAAACCGACCTGGATGCAGCACTCGCCCGGTTCGACGAACTCAGCACCAAAGCGCATCTGCAGAACGCAGCGACAACAGTCTGCCGTTGCGTGCGCACGGCATTCGCGGCCCGGCACTGGGACGTCGTCGCGCAGCTACTGGCCGAAGACCTCCATAACGAGGCACGTGGTGAACGGCGGGATCCGTCGCGGGCGGGAAACGATGCTCGGCGACATGCGGACCGCCGCCGACCTCGGTGTCCGCGGCTTTGAGGCCATCGACCTCGCGACTCGTGGTGAGCGGCTCGCGCTCTTCCACGGAAGGACCCGCTATAACAAGCAGCCCGGTGCCTTCGTCGTCGAGAACCTCGTCATCGCCGAACTCGACGCCGATGGGCGAGTTGCAGCCGAGATTCTGTTCGGCACTGACGACACGGATGCGGCGATGGCCGAACTCGACGCCCGTTACCTCGCCGGCGAGGCCGCGGCACACGCCGCCACGTGGTCTGCGATCGTGAATGCCAACGCGGCGTTCAACCGGCGCGAAATGCCCAAGACGACACCGGACTGGGTGAATATCGACCACCGTCGAGGCGGAACGGCGTTCGCGCCCGGTGAGCAGGCCGCCTTCATGCGGGCCACATGGGACGTCGCACCTCAGATCAGCAACCGCATCGTCGCCGTGCATCGGTTGTGTGACCGCGGGGTCGTGTTCACCCAGCTTGTCCATGCCACATCGCGCGAGGGATTCAACGGCGAATGGCGCGACGTCGTCGTCATGACCGTCGACGGCGACGCGATCGACCGGTGCGAGGTATACGACGACGGCGAGCTCGCGGCCGCGATCGCGCGGTTCGACGAACTTGGCGCTACTTCATCTGGAAGTTCGGCGCCCGCTTCTCCTTGAAGGCGCGCGGACCTTCCTTGGCGTCGTCGCTCAGGAACACCGGGATGCCGTTCGCGGTGTCGGGCTTGAAGGCTTCTTCCTCGTGCAGGCCTTCGGCCTCACGAATGGTCTTCAGGATCGCCTGCACCGCCAGCGGGCCGTTGTTGTTGATGACCTCGGCGATTTCCAGCGCCTTCTCCAGCGCGGTGCCGTCGGGCACCACGTAGCCGATCAGGCCGTACTCCTTGGCCTCGGCCGCCGTGATGTGGCGTCCGGTCAGCAGCAGGTCACACGCGATCGTGTACGGGATTTGGCGAGGCAGCCGCACCGCGGAACCGCCCATCGGGTACAGGCTCCACTTCGCCTCGGAGATGCCGAACTTGGCGCTCTCGCCCGCGATACGGATGTCGGTGCCCTGCAGGATCTCGGTGCCGCCGGCGATGGCCGGGCCCTCGACTGCTGCGATCAGCGGTTTTGTCAGCCGACGGCCCTTCAGCAGACCCTCGATCTTCGACGGGTCGTAGCTGCCGTCCTTGAACGAATCGCCGGGAGGTTTCTTCGACGCGGCCTTCAGATCCATGCCCGCGCAGAAGTAGCCACCAGCCCCGGTCAGGATGCAGGTCCGGATCTCGGGATCCTCGTCGACACGGTTCCAAGTGTCGACCATGATCGAGAGCATCTCAGTGGAAAGCGCGTTGCGCGCCTCCGGTCGGTTCAGCGTCAAGATCAATGTGTGTCCGCGCTGCTCAACGAGGGCGTCGGGACCTTTTTGGGGCTCGCTCACGGGCATCCGCCTTTCATCATCGAAGACAGCGACTTGTCTCGAAATGTAACACGTTCTAATTTAGAGCCGTGGCCCTGAACATCGCCGATCTTGCCGAGCACGCCATCGACGCCGTGCCTGACCGCGTCGCCCTCATATGCGGCGACGAACAACTGACCTACGCCCAGTTGGAGGAGAAGGCCAACCGCCTGGCGCACTACCTCATCGACCAGGGTGTCAAGAAGGACGACAAGGTCGGCCTCTACTGCCGCAACCGCATCGAGATCGTCATCGCGATGCTCGGCATCATCAAGGCCGGCGCGATCCTCGTCAACGTCAACTTCCGCTACGTCGAGGGCGAGCTGAAGTACCTGTTCGAGAACTCGGACATGGTCGCGCTCGTGCACGAGCGCCGCTACGCCGACCGGGTGGACAACGTCCTGCCCGAGACCCCGAACGTCAAGACGGTCCTCGTCGTCGAGGACGGGTCCGACGACGATTACCAGCGCTACGGCGGTGTCCCCTTCGAGGACGCACTGGCGCAAGGGTCCCCCGAGCGCGACTTCGGCCCGCGCAGCGAAGACGACATCTACCTGCTCTACACCGGTGGCACCACCGGCTTCCCGAAGGGCGTCATGTGGCGCCATGAAGACATCTACCGAGTTCTGTTCGGCGGCACCGACTTCGCCACCGGCGAGCCGATCGCCGACGAGTACGACCTGTCCAAGCAGGCCGCGGCCAACCCGCCGATGATCCGGCTGCCGATCCCGCCGATGATCCACGGCGCCACCCAGTCCGCGACCTGGATGGCGATCTTCTCGGGCCACACCGTCGTGCTGACCCCTGAGTTCGATGCCGACGCCGTGTGGCGAATGATCCACGAGCACAAGGTGAACCTGCTGTTCTTCACCGGTGACGCGATGGCCCGGCCCCTGCTCGATGCGCTGCTGGCGCATCAGGACGCCGGTAACGAGTACGACCTGAGCTCGCTGTTCCTGCTTGCCTCCACGGCGGCGCTGTTCTCCACCAGCCTCAAGGAGAAGTTCCTCGAGCTGCTGCCCAACCGCATCATCACCGACTCGATCGGCTCCTCGGAGACCGGCTTCGGCGGCACCAGCATCGTCGCGAAGGGCCAGTCGCACACCGGCGGCCCGCGCGTGACCATCGACAAGAACACCAAGGTGCTCGACGAGGACGGCAACGAGGTCGTACCGGGCTCGGGTGTGCGCGGCATCATCGCCAAGTGTGGTCACATCCCGGTCGGCTACTTCAAAGATGAGAAGAAGACCGCCGAGACGTTCCGGACCTACAACGGCGTCCGCTACGCCATCCCCGGCGACTACGCCGAGGTTGAGGCCGACGGCAGCGTGACGATGCTGGGCCGCGGCTCGGTGTCCATCAACTCCGGCGGCGAGAAGATCTACCCCGAAGAGGTCGAGGCGGCGCTCAAGGGCCACCCCGACGTGTTCGACGCGCTCGTGGTCGGCGTGCCGGACCCGCGCTTCGGCCAGCATGTGGCCGCAGTCGTCCAACCGCGTGAGGGCACCCGTCCCACGCTCGCGGACCTGGATGCGTTCGTGCGCAGCGAGATCGCGGGCTACAAGGTGCCGCGCAGTCTGTGGCTGGTCGACGAGGTGAAGCGGTCGCCCGCGGGCAAGCCGGACTACCGCTGGGCCAAGGACACCACCGAGGAACGTCCGGCCGACGACGTCCACGCCAAGCATGCAGGGGCCGCATCGTGAAAACTGAACTCTGCGAACGCTTCGGGATCGAATACCCGCTGTTCGTCTTCACCCCCTCGGAGAAGGTGGCCGCTGCAGTCACCAAGGCCGGCGGTCTCGGTGTCCTCGGCTGCGTGCGATTCAACGACGCCGACGACCTCGAGAACGTCCTTCAGTGGATGGACGCGAACACCGACGGCAAGCCCTACGGCGTCGACATCGTCATGCCGGCCAAGGTTCCCACCGAGGGCACGTCGGTCGACATCAACAAGCTGATCCCCGCCGAGCATCGGGAATTCGTCGACAAGACGCTCGCCGATCTCGGCGTCCCGCCGTTGCCCGAAGACGAGGAACGCTCCGAAGGTGTTCTGGGATGGCTGCATTCGGTGGCGCGCAGCCACGTCGAGGTCGCGCTCAAGCACCCGATCAAGCTGATCGCCAACGCGCTGGGTTCGCCGCCCAAGGACGTCATCGACCAGGTTCACGAGGCCGGTGTCCCGGTCGCCGCGTTGGCCGGTTCGCCGAAACACGCTCTGCGCCATGTGGAGAACGGTGTCGACATCGTCGTCGCCCAGGGCCATGAGGCCGGCGGGCACACCGGTGAGATCGGCTCGATGGTGCTGTGGCCCGAGATCGTCGACGCGCTCGACGGTCGGGCGCCGGTGCTCGCCGCGGGTGGAATCGGCACCGGTCGACAGGTCGCCGCCGCGCTTGCCCTTGGCGCACAAGGTGTCTGGATGGGATCGGCGTTTCTGACCTCGGCCGAGTACGACCTGGGTGTGCGGCTTCCCTCCGGTCGCTCGGTGATCCAGGAGGCCATGCTGAAGGCGACCTCCGCGGACACCGTGCGCAGGAAGATCTACACGGGTAAGCCCGCGCGTTTGCTCAAGAGCCGGTGGACCGACGCGTGGGATGCCGAAGGCGCGCCCGATCCGCTGCCGATGCCGTTGCAGAACATCCTCGTCAGCGAGGCGCATCAGCGGATGAGTGAGTCGGCCGACCCGACCGCCGTCGCGATGCCGGTCGGTCAGATCGTCGGCCGGATGAACGAGATCCGGCCCGTCGCCGACATCATCGCCGAGCTGGTGAGCGGATTCGAGGAAGCCTCGAAGCGGTTGGACGGTATTCGCGACAACTGAGCGGGCGGGTCCGTATAACAGCAGATGTGAACGGCGCCCACTCTCTGCTCACCACGCTTGTCGGCCACGGCGTCGACGTGTGCTTCGCCAACCCCGGCACCTCCGAGATGCACTTCGTCGTCGGGCTGGACGCGGTGCCGCAGATGCACGCTGTGCTGACGCTGTTCGAGGGCGTGGCGACGGGCGCTGCCGATGGCTATGCCCGGATGGCGGACAAACCCGCCGCTGTCCTGCTGCACCTTGGCCCGGGGCTTGGGAATGGTCTGGCCAATCTGCACAACGCCAGGCGGGCGCATGTGCCGATGCTGGTGATCGTCGGTGATCACGCGACCTATCACAAAAAGTACGACGCCCCACTGGAATCCGACATCGACGCGTTGGCGCGCACCGTCTCCGGGTGGGTGCGGCGCACCCTGGACACCGCTGAGATCGCCGTCGACGCGGTCGATGCAGTGAGTGCCAGCCGGGTGGGTGCGGTGTCGACGTTGATCCTGCCCGCCGACGTGTCGTGGACCGAAGGCGATGCGCTGGAGCCGGAGCAGCCCGATCCGCTGATACCCGTCGTCGACGACGATGCCGTGCGCGACGCGGCCACCGCACTGACCTCCGGGGCGCCCACTGTCCTGCTCATCGGTGGCGACGCGACGCGGACCGCCGGGCTGGCGGCCGCCGTTCGGATCGCGCAAGCGTGCGGTGCGAAGGTGCTGTGCGAGACGTTCCCGACCCGGTTGCAGCGGGGCGCCGGCGTCCCCGCGGTCGAGCGACTGGCGTACTTCGCCGAGGCCGCCGAGGAACAACTCGCGGGCGCCGAGCACCTCATCCTGGCCGGCGCAACGTCCCCCGTCTCCTTCTTCGCCTACCCTGGGCGTGCCAGCGACCTGGTGCCCGAAGGCTGCGAAGTACACACACTCGCAAAGTATTTCGGCGCGGAGGCGGCGCTCGGACAACTCGCCGACGAACTGGCGCCCGGAACCGTCGCCGCGGTCGCGCCGGCAAGCCGACCGGACCTGCCGACGGGCGCGCTCACGGCTTTCTCCGCCGCCGCGGTGATCGGGGCATTGCTCCCCGAGAACGCCGTCGTCGTCGACGAATCGAACACCGCGGGCATCGGGATCGCCGCAGCCACAGCGGGCGCGCCCGCCCACGACCTCTTGACGCTGACCGGAGGGGCGATCGGCTACGGCATGCCTGCGGCGATCGGCGCCGCCATCGCCGCGCCGGACCGTCCGGTGTTGTCCCTGCAGGCTGACGGGTCGGCGATGTACACAGTCTCGGCGCTGTGGACGCAGGCTCGCGAGAACCTCGACGTTACGACCGTGATCTTCGGCAACGGCGCCTACGACATCCTGCGGATCGAACTTCAGCGGGTCGGCGCGGCCAATGCGGCCACCCCAGGCCCCAACGCGCTGCAGCTGCTCGACCTCGGAAATCCGGCCGTCGATTTCGTCAAGATCGCCGAAGGGATGGGTGTTCCGGCGCGTCGCGTCACCACTGCGGAGGAGTTGGCGCAGGCTCTGGCCGACGCGTTCGCCGAGCCGGGCCCGAATCTCATCGAGGCTGTGGTGCCCTCGCTGGCGGGCTGACGGTGTCCGATTTGTTCAAGACGCGGGACGGGGACGCGTCCTAGCGTCCTCGGCATGGATATTCGACCCACTTCCGCCGCCGTCGAGATCGTCGCCTCAGACTTGGCGCGGTCGCTGGACTTCTATCGGCTCGTCGGCCTCGACGTCCCCGACGGCAACTCCCCGCACGCGGAAATCGAACTGCCCGGCGGCAACCGGCTACTGTTCGACACCGAGGACACGATCGCCGGAATGCATCCGGGCTGGGCCCCGCCAACGTCGACGGGACGCGTGGTGCTCGCGTTCGGGGTCGCGTCGCCGTCCGACGTCGACGCGATCTTCACGCGTCTGACGCAGGCTGGGCACAAGGGCGAGCTGGAGCCGTTCGACGCTCCGTGGGGGCAGCGCTACGCCACGGTTCTGGATCCCGACGGCACCTCGGTGGATTTGTTCGCGCCGCTGAACAGCTGAGTGACGGGAACTCCCGCGAGCTCGCGCACCTGCCGGGACAGATGCGCCTGGTCTGCGTAGCCGGCTACGTGAGCGGTGTTGGCGGCGGTGCGGCCGCTGCGCAGGAGGCGCACCGCCCGCCGGAATCGCAGGATCCGGCGCAGCGTCGCGGGGCTGTAGCCATAGACTGCGGCGCTCTGGCGCTGCAAATTCCTTGGCGAACAACCGATTTCGCCGGCCACTGCACGGACGGCGGCGCCGGCAGCGAAGCGCCGGGTGACCTCGGAGAGCTGAGGCACCGGCCACGGCGCCGTCTCACTGGACGTCTCACGGCGCATGAGCTGCGTGGCTGCCGACAGGAGCGGCGCACCGATGAATTCCGGTCGTAGCAAACCCAATTCGACACGTTCGCCGTGGAATTCATGGGCCGGAACGCCGAGCAGGCGGGGGAGTGCGCCAGGGCGGAACCGGATCCCCGCAGCGGCGACAGAGCTCTGTTCGCTGATGTGCGCCACGGTATCGGGTCCGGCGATGACCAGTTCGTCGTCGAGCTCGATGAGGTCCATGCAGCCGTCGGGCAGGATGCGCGCAGAGCCCGCGCCCTCCTTGACCCACACGCATTCGGCGAGGTCGCGCAGAGCCGCAGGTGCGGGCATCTCGCGGTAGCTCACCACCCCGACGGTACGCGCGATTCGGGCGTAGTTGGACAACGCTGCGTTGTCGAACTACGCCCAAATCGCTGCGAGGACTACGGGGTGATGACCGTTTCGTTGTCGATGTCCATGGTGGCCGGCCCGACGATGTCGATCTGGTTCTCCAGGCCGTCCGCGTTGAGCTGCAGGACATAGGTGGCGCCGTCACTGCCGGGGATGACAACCGTCTTCTGGGCGGCGATCTTGGTGACGCCGTCCTGAACCCAGGTGCCGCCGAGCTGGAACGCAGGGAAACCGCCGAGGTCGCTGGTCTTTCCGTCGCTCATCGGCGTCCAGCCCGGCAGGTTGGTCGCTTCGCCCGGTGCCGCGGCCAGCACGGCGTCCGGATCCACGTCGCCGACCAGCTTGGACACGATCGCGACGATGCTGGGTGTGTACTCGGCAGCCTCGGGGCCCGTGTAGACGATCGCCCCGAATGCCCATTCGGGGGTGTCCGGCCCGGCGTCCTCCCAGCCCTCGGGCATCGGCAGGTCGATGGTCGGGGCGCCCGGATCGCCGCGCTTGACCGCGGACTCCTGGATGCCGTTCTCCTTGATGTAGTCGGCGATCGTCGGCGCCGGGCCCGCGGGGGCTTCCTGGCGGGGAGCGATCCGCGCCGTCGTGGGTGCCGCGGCGCTCGTCGACGTCGTCTCCGAGGCCTCCGACGTCGTGGTGGTCTCGGATTCCGCCGAGCTGGTTTCGCTCGACCCCGAATCCGATCCGCCGCAGCCCGTCGCGATCAGCGCGACCGCCGCGGCGACAGCGGCAGAGCGGGTGGCAACCGTGAGCTTCATAGCTGAACTCCTGTCGTATGACGTTTTGCCATGTCCAGCGAAGACTAATTCATGATCAGGTGTTTGCTCAGTGAGTAGATGTACTCAGCTCGTACTTATTTTTCGGGCTGCCATGTTCTCTTCGACCTCCTGTTGCCAGAGGTCGTAGGCGTGGGTCGTGTCGACCTCGGCCTCGTAGCGGTCGGTCATGTCGGCGGTGACGTCCGCCGCGTCGACGTAGAACTGCTCGTACCAGCGCCGATGCTGGTAGACCGGCCCGTCTTCCTCGGTGAGCAGCGGGTTTTCGATCGGCGACTTGTTCTTCCAGATCTCGACGTCTTCGAGGAATCCCTCGCCGAACGACTTGTTCATGGCTCCAGCCAGTTTCGCGGCCTTGTCCGACGGCATGCCCGGCATCTCCTGCACGGCCACGCCCCACTGCAGCATGAACGAGTTGTGGGTGACCGGGTAGTGGCAGTTGATCAGCGCCACCTCGACGGTGAATTCGGGGGCGAGGTCGTTGTGCAGCCAGTTGATCATGTAGGCGGGCCCGAAATATGTCGCCTCGGACCGCAGATACGTTCCCTCCCAGAGCTTCTCGGGATTCGCGGTGAAATCGGGCCGCGGCTTGGACTCCATGAACTGACTGGCGGTGTGCCCTTCGATGACGTTCTTGAAGTACGTCGGATACGCATGGTGGATGTAGAAGAAGTGCGCCATGTCGACGTTGTTGTCGACGATCTCCCTGCAGTGGGCGCCCTCGATGAGAATCGAACTCCACTGCCACGGTGACCAGCGGCCCTCGTCGTACCCGTCGATGGTCGGCGGGATCAATTCGACAGCGGGAGCGGACCCTTCGGGGTCGTGCCACACCAGCAGCTGACCGTTGACCTCGGTCGTCTGCCATGCCCGGGTGCGGGCCAATCGTGGGGTGCGCTTGGCGTACGGGACGAGCTTGCAGCGTCCGTCCCCTCCCCAGCGCCAGTCGTGGAAGGGGCAGGCGATCTCATCGCCCTTGACGGTGCCCTGCGCGAGATTGCCGCCCATATGACGGCAGTAGCCGTCAAGGACCTTGATCTCGCCCTGGGAGTCGGCGAACACGACGAGCATGGTGCCGAACGCGTTGATGCCGTGCGGCTGCCCGTCGCGGAAAGACTCCGCGAGTCCGAGGCAGTGCCACCCGCGGGCGAACCGCGTCATGGCTTTACCGGTGTCGATATGGCGGACGTCGGTCATGTGTGCTCCTCGCGCTTGCCGGCCATGTCCAGCACGGCCAAGTGGCTGAAAACCATGCTGGTGCCGATCGGGTTGCCGCCGCCCGGATAGGCGGTGCCGCTGGGTGCTGCCATCGTGTTGCCCGCCGCGTACAGCCCCGGTATCACATTGTCGGCGGAATCGAGCACGCGCGCAGCATTATCGGTGCGCAAACCGCCCTTGGTGCCGAGATCGGACACCCCGAATGCGGCCGCATGGAACGGCCCCTTCTCGATGGGATACAACGGCGGCGCGCCCCCGGAGAACGCGCGGTCATACGGTTCGTCACCGCGACCGAAGTCCTCGTCGGCGCCGCCGCGCACGAACTCGTTGAATCGGGCGACGGTCTCGACCAGATTGGCCGCAGGCACGCCGATGGCCTCTGCGAGTTCCTCAAGGGTGTCCGCGGTGCGCCACAGGCCGGCGGCCACGTACTTGTCAGGTTCGACCATCGAGACGTTCGTCGCCTTGACGGGCGGCACGACTCCCTCGACATCGTCATAGACCATCCAGAACGGCAGCGTGACCCGGCCGTCGTCGATCGCTGCAAGGACTTCCCGCCCGAGCCGGTCGTAGGCCGCCGACTCGTTGGCGAAGCGCCTGCCCTGGTCGTCGACGAAGATGCCCCCGGTGAACCACAGCGAAAACGCCGACGTGCCATCGGGATGCGTCAGGCCGGGGGACCACCACGCCTGATCCATCAGGTCTGTGTCCGCTCCGACAGCGATCCCGGCCAGATGGGCCAACCCGCGGTTTCCCCACGGCCCCATCGTGTCCCGCGACTCGCCCGGCACCCCGTAGCGCGCCCGCATCTCGTCGTTGTGCTCGAACCCGCCAGCCGCCAGCAGCACTCCGCGCCTGGCTTGGATGCGTCGACGCTGACCGTCGGATTCGACGACGGCCCCGGTGACAGCGCCGTCCTCCACGACGAGTTCCGTCAGCGTGGTGTTCAAACGCGCCGACGAATGGGGGTGGCGGGCCGTGGCGGCGAGGAAGCGCGCGATCAGTGCGCGCCCGCCGACGAAGTAGTCATCGGGTTGCGGCGCGCCCAGCCGGTCGGCGTCGAGCGGCCCGCGGACCAATTCACGCAGCTCCGGTGCCGCGGCAATCTTCAACGGCTTGGCGGCGATGTGGCGCATGCCGTCGGCACGTGCCTTCGGCGCCTTGCCGAAATAGTCGGGCCACGGCAGCAGCGAGAACTTCAGCAGCTCATCGGTTTCCAAGTATTCGATCAGCGGTGCTCCGCTGCGGACGTAAGTTTCCTGCAGGGCCCGCGGTGTGCGGTCACCGACGACGGCGGTGTAGTACTCGATCGCATCGTCGATAGTGTCGTCGGCGCCCGCGCGCTGCAGAACCGGGTTGCACGGGAACCACATTCCGCCGCCGCCGGAGTACGCGGTGGTCCCGCCGAACTTCTCGGTCGCCTCGACGAGGATCACGTCGAGACCTTCGCGGGCCGCGGTGTACGCGCCCGTCACGCCTCCGGCGCCCGAGCCCGCGACCAGGACATCGGTGGTCTCATCCCACTGTTCCGACAAGGCTTTCCCTTCCGTGCACGGCGAATTCGGCGTCGAGCTCCGCACGGTCTTCGGCACTCATGCGCCGGTACTCCGGCCTGCCGCGGCCCGCCCAGCGATACACCGCTTCGTCGGTGTGCCAGCGTTGCGCCTGCAGCTCACGTTTGAGCACCTTGTTCGAACCGGTGGCGGGGAGATTCTTCGAGACCCGCAGCAGGCGTGGAAAGCCCTTGGAACCCAGATCTTCCTGGCCGGTGAGAAAGGTGACGAAAGCCTCGACGTCGAACACATCCGGATCGGCGACCTCGACGGCGGCCATCACCTGATCACCGGAGCGCGGGTCCGGGACGCCGTAGACACCGGCGGCGATGACGTCGGGATGGCGGCGCAGCACCCGCTCGATCGTCAACGCCGACGTGTTCTCCCCATCGACGCGGATCCAGTCGCCGCGGCGGCCGGCGAAGTACAGGAAACCGTCAGTGTCGACATAACCGAGATCGCCCGACCAGTACCAGCCGTTGCGCACGCGCTCGGCGTCGGCGGTGTCATTGCGGTAATAGCCCTCGAAATCCCGCGCGCCGCGACGGTCGACGATCTCACCGATCGCTTCGTCAGCATTGGTCACCTTGCCCTTGGCGTCGAGAATCGCTGCGGGACAGGGTTCGAGCGTCTCGGGGTTAACGACGCCGACGTCGTCGTGGGCAGGCCTGCCCAGCGACGACAATGGCGCCGTGGGATCGGGGGTGGCCACCGCCCCGCCCTCGCTGGAGCCGTAGCCCTCGTAGAGTTCGGCGTCGAAGCGGCGACGGAACTCGTTCTGGTCCTCGGGCGACGCCTCCGTGCCGAAACCGCGCTCCAGCGTGTTGTCGGAATCGTCGGGCTGCTCGGGCGTGGCCATCAGGTATGCCAGTGCCTTGCCTACGTAGGTGAAGAACGTGACGCCGAAAAACCGTACGTCGGAAAGAAAGCGGGATGCGGAGAACGTCGGGACCAGGCAGACGGTCGCGCCGTTGGCCAGTGCCGGCGCCCACAACGCCATGAGCGCGTTGCCGTGGAACAGCGGCATGCAGCAGTAGTCGACGTCGCCCGGGTGGTGGCCGAATTTGTCGGTGGCGGTGTAGGCGATGCGGGCCAACCGGCCCTGGCTGCATCGGACGGCCTTCGACGTGCCGGTCGTCCCCGACGTGAACAGCAGCAGGAACAGCGAATCCGCGCCGGCATCCGGTGCGGCCGCGGGTTCGGTCCGGTGCGTCTCGAGCCGATGCTGATAAGCCGCGTCGTCGACGACGAGGACACGATCGGGGGAGACCCCGTGGTCGAGGGCGCTCAGACGCTGCGCGCCCGCGGTGTCCGTGACGATCAGCTGGCAGTCGGCATGACGGATGTCAGCGGTCAGTCCCTCTGATCCGCGGGTGGGGTTCAGGCCGACGATGGTGGCCCCGGCGAGAGCAGCGCCGCCGAGCCAGAACACGAAGTCCGGCACATTCTCCAGGAGCACGCCGATGTGGAAGGGGCCGAGTTCTGGCTTGTACAAGGACTTTCCGAGGGAGGCGCGCGCCGCCGACTCGCGCACGACCGCGTCCCAGGTCCAGTCGCGCTCGCGGGTGCGCAGGCCGAGACGCTGATCGCCGAGGCGGTCGAGCAGCATCGTGGCGATGTCGTCACGTCGCGATTCGCTCATGGCCGGGTGATCGCGTGGACGGGGTCGGTACAGTCGGTCGCTTCCGCGGACAGCTGACGTTTGAGGATCTTGAACGTCTCCGTGCGCGGAAGCGACGTGGACGCTCGGACGAACTTCGGCCACTGCTTGGGACCGAGATCCTGTTGTTGATCGAGGAACCGGGTGAACGCTTCAGGATCGAACACCGTGTCGTCGGGCAGCACGAGTGCCGCCATCACCTGGTCGCCCACGGCGGGGTCGGGGATCGGGTACACGGCAGCCTCGGTGACGCCAGGGAAGCGCATGAGGATGCGTTCGATCGGTGCGGTGCCGAGGTTCTCGCCGTCGACCCGCATCCAATCGCCGAGTCGGCCCGCGAAGTACGCGAACCCGTTCTCGTCGCGGTAGGCCAGGTCGCCGCTGTGGTAGACGCCGCCGCGCATCCGGTCGGCCTCCGCGTCGGGATCCTTGTGATAGCCCCGGAACTGGCCCGGCCCCTCGGTGTTCACCAACTCACCG
This sequence comes from Mycobacterium sp. 236(2023), assembly GCF_029623955.1. Lineage (GTDB taxonomy): Bacteria > Actinomycetota > Actinomycetes > Mycobacteriales > Mycobacteriaceae > Mycobacterium. The sequence continues at coordinate 309,125 of NZ_JARSBP010000003.1, forward strand.
ACGACGCCCGGCGCGCATTCGGCGCCGGTGTCGACATCGAGAATCGTCACGCCCCCCACGAGCGGACCGAGCGCTCCCTCGGGGGTGTCCGGCGTGCGGGCGATCGACACCCCGCCCTCGCTGGAACCGAACCCGTCGACGACGGTCACCCCGAAGCGTTGCGAGAACCGGCTCAGATCTCGCGGCGCCCCCTCGTTGCCGTACGCCACCTTGAGTGGGTTGTCGGCGTCGTCAGGCTGCTCGGCGGTGGCCAGGATGTAGGACAGCGGCTTGCCCACGTAATTCGCGTACGTCGCGCCGAAGCGCCGCGTGTCCGGGATGAATTGCGATGCAGAGAATTTGCGGCGCAACGCGATCGAGGCGCCCGCGGCGACTCCCGGCGCCCAGCCGGCCATGATCGCGTTCGAATGGAACATCGGCATCGACAGATAGCACGTATCGGTCGGGCCGAGCCCGAATCGATCGGCGAGCATCACCCCGGGAAACGCCACCTTCTCGTGCGTGCACCGCACAGCTTTCGGGTCGCCGCTCGTGCCAGAGGTGAAGATCAACATGAACAGGTCATCCGGGTCGGCGGTGCGGAACTCGACCGGCGCGCCGCGGTGTTCGGCCAGTTGGGCTGCGAACGAGTCGGATTCGACGTCGATCGCGTCGATCCCGTCCTGCGCGGTGTCCCGATCGGCCAGCACGAGCTGGCAGTCCGCATGTGCGATGTCGCGGGCTAGGGCGTCACCGCGGCGGGTCGGGTTCAGGCCGACAGGGACAATTCCGGTCAGCGCCGCGGCAACGAGCACCGTTCCGAAGAACGGTGTATTGCCCAGCAGCACACCGACATGGGGTGGCCGGGCCCGGTCCAGCCGGTCCCACAGCAGCGATGCCAGCGCGGCTCCGTCGCGGATGTGGTCGCGCCAGCTGACGAACGCCACCTCATCCGGGCTGGCGTCGCCATCCACCGAGTAGACGCCGCGGTCGTCGACGTCGGTCAGCTTCTCGAGTAACGACGAGACGGTCGCCACCGGATCAGCGAATCAGGCCGGGGTATCGGCCAGTTCGCGGCCGATGCGGAGTAACTGACCGGTCGCCCCGCCGACGGCGAACTCGGTCTGCTTGGCGGCCAGGAAGTAGCGGTGCACCGGATGGTCGACGTCGATACCGACACCGCCGTGAACGTGGACCGCGGTGTGCGCGACGCGGTGTCCCGCCTCGGCCGCCCAGAACGCGGCACTGGAGACGTCGATGTCGGCGGGCAGATCCTCCGACAGCCGCCAGGCTGCCTGGGTCAGTGTCAGGCGCAGACCCTTGATGTCGATGTAGCCGTCGGCCAATCGCGACGACACCGCCTGGAAGCTGCCGATCGGGCGGTCGAACTGCTCGCGTTCCCGCGCGTAGGTCGCCGTCATCTCCAGCGCCCGTTCGACGACACCGAGCTGGTAGGCGCTGCGGCCCAGCGTGTTGCGGGTGACCAGCCAGTCCAGCACCTCGGCTCCGCCGACGCGGCGGTCCGCGGCGACTCTGACGCCCTGCAGATCGAGCGCGCCCACACTGCCGTGCCCGGTGGTATTCAGCGGGGTGACCGTCACACCGCTGTCAGCTGCCGCGACGAGGAAAACGCCGACACCCGAGTCTGTTTCGGCGGGGAGGAGGAACGCGTCGGCGCTGACGGCGAACGGCGCCTGCGTCCTGGTGCCGGTCAGCGTGAAACCGTCGCCGGACGACTGGGCCCGCACCGGGCCCTCGCCCATCTCACCGTCGAGTGCGACGGTCAGCACCTTCTCGCCCTTGACGGCCGGTGCCGCCCACTCCTGCTGCGCCGATTCGGTTCCGAACTTCGCCAGCGCCGCCGCACCGAGAACCACCGATTCGAGGTACGGAACCGCGCCCAGCTGGCGGCCGAGGGCCACCAGCACGGCGACCTCCTCGAGTACGCCGAAACCGCCGCCGCCCAACGACTCCGGGGCGGTGGTGGACAGGATGTCGGCGTCGATCAGCTTGCCCCACAGGGTCTTGTCGAACCGCTCCTCCAAGCCGTCGAGTTCACGCTGCCGCTCGGGTGTGCACACCGACTCGGTGATGGTGCGCACCAGGCCGCCGAGGTCCTCGCTGGCTTCGGTCGTCTTGAAATCCATGTCAGTCCTTAACGATTCACTCGGGGCAGGCCGAGCGCGACCATGCCGATGATGTCGCGCTGAATCTCGTTGGTGCCGCCGCCGAACGTCAGGATCAGGCACGACCGGTGCATGCGTTCGATGCGGCCCCGCAGCAGCGCGCCGGGGGAATTCGTGCGCAGCGTGGCGGCGGTGCCCAGCACCTCCATCAGCAGGCGGTACGCCTCGGTGGCCAGCTCGGTGCCGAACACCTTGGCCGCCGACGCGTCGGCGGGCGACGGGGCGACGTCGTCTGCGGACGCGAGCTCCCAGTTGATGAGCTTGAGCACTTCGGCCTTGGCGTGCACGCGCGCCAGGTTCAGCTGCACCCACTCGGAGTCGATCAGCCGGTTGCCGTGGACATCCTTGGTGTTCTGCGCCCACTCGCGAACGCCGTTGAGCGCGACGAAGATCGGCTGTGCCGAGACGAGCGCGACGCGCTCGTGGTTGAGCTGGTTGGTGACGAGCTTCCAGCCGCCGTTCTCCTCACCCACGAGCGCCGTCTTCGGCACGCGCACATCCTGGTAGTAGGTGGCGCTGGTGTCGACACCGGACATCGTGTGCACCGGCGTCCACGAGAAGCCGTCGGCCGTCGTCGGCACGATCAGCATCGAGATGCCGCGGTGCTTCTTGGCCTCGGGGTTGGTGCGCACCGCCAGCCACACGTAATCGGCGTAGGCGATGAGGCTGGTCCACATCTTCTGCCCGTTGATGACGTAATCGTCGCCGTCATGTATAGCGGTGGTGCGCAGGGAGGCGAGGTCGGTGCCCGCGCCCGGCTCGGAGTAGCCGATCGAGAAGTGCAGGTCACCGGCGGCGATCTTGGGCAGGAAGAACTTCTTCTGCTCGTCGGTGCCGAAGTGCATGATCGTCGGCGCGACGCTGTTGATCGTCAGGAACGGGACGGGGACGCTCGCGATGGCGGCCTCGTCGTTGAAGATGAGGCTCTCCATCGGCGTGCGTGCCTGGCCGCCGTACTCGGTGGGCCAGTTCAGCGTCAACCACCCATCTGTGCCCATCTGCTTGACGGTCTCGCGGTAGACGTTCCCGCGCCCCATCTCGCCGTCGCTGGCGGCCAGCGCCTCGGCCCGCTCGGGCGTCATGAGCTTGGTGAAGTACGCGCGCAATTCGCGACGCAACTCCTCCTGTTCAGGGGTGTAGCCGATCCGCATCGCGTCGTCCTCACTTGTCTGCGAGCCTGTATCCGGGCGTCCGGACTCGTCGAGTCAGGCACCTCTGGTCCTCCCCGGTTGTAACACGTTCTAGTCTTGGGGTCCAGGGTGGTGACACACTGGGTGCCCAGCTAGATCGGACCAACAGCCCGGACCGACAGGAGAAACTCATGCGGGTGGAAGTGGATCGTGACCGTTGCGAAGGCAACGCGGTGTGTGTAGGAATAGCCCCCGACCTGTTCGACCTCGATGACGACGACTATGCGATCGTCAAGGCCGATCCCGTGCCCGCAGACGAGGAAGCGGTGGCCGAGCAGTCCATCGCCGAGTGCCCCCGGGCCGCCCTGATCCGACACGACTAGAGGTATTAGTAACTTGAGCGACATTGATCTGTCCGGCCACGTCGCCGTGGTCACCGGAGCCGCCGCCGGCCTGGGCCGTGCCGAGGCGATCGGGCTGGCCCAAGCCGGCGCCACCGTCGTCGTCAACGACATCGCTCCCGCGCTCGACAAGTCCGACGTTCTCGATGAGATCTCGTCGGCGGGTTCGAAGGGCATCGCGGTGGCCGGTGACATCAGTGAGCGGTCCACCGCCGACGAGCTGGTCAAGACCGCCGACGGCCTCGGCGGGCTGGCCATCGTCGTCAACAATGCCGGGATCACCCGCGACCGCATCCTGTTCAACATGACCGACGAGGAGTGGGACGCGGTCATCGCGGTGCACCTGCGGGGCCACTTCCTGCTGACGCGCAACGCCGCGACCTACTGGCGCTCCAAGGCCAAGGCGGGCGACGGCCAGATCTACGGCCGGATCATCAACACCTCGTCCGAGGCGGGCCTGTCCGGCCCGGTCGGTCAGCCCAACTACGGTGCCGCCAAGGCGGGAATCACCGCGCTGACGCTGTCGGCCGCCCGCGCCCTGGGGCGGTTCGGGGTGCGCGCCAATGCGATCGCGCCCCGCGCCCGCACAGCGATGACCGCCGGCGTGTTCGGTGACGCGCCGGAACTCGGCGAAGGCGGGGTCGACCCGCTGTCGCCGGACCATGTCGTCAACCTGGTCCGGTTCCTGGCGTCCCCGGCGGCTGAAGGGGTCAACGGACAGCTCTTCATCGTTTATGGTCCGACGGTGACCCTTATTGCGGCTCCGACTGCGGAGCGGCAATTCAGTGCCGATGGCGATGCCTGGGACCCCTCGGCACTGTCTGACGAGCTGAAGAATTACTTTGCTGACCGTGACCCCGAAAAGAGTTTCTCGGCGTCGATGGGCTTGGGCGATCCAGACTGACAGTCTTGGTTGTCACGCGCCAGAAGTAGCTAGAACACGTTCTAGAATGACCTATGTCACAGTGGCCTTGATCAGCATAAATATAACGATTTCGTCTGGTTCGGCCGTTCTTTGACACTGCGAACACGTTCTAGTTAGTATGATCCGGCTCACTAAGAGCACCGCTTAACTCAGGGGTGGGGACACAACGCCGACGACAAGTACCGGGCACTTCGCCACAGGTCTCGTCCGCAGGCAGTCCCCATCACTGGAGTCCCGAGAACGGAGCCGAGGTTGATCGAACAGCTTGCGGCGCCTGCGCGGGCCGTAGGCGGGTTCGTCGAAATGTCCTTGGACACGTTCGTCAAGACATTCCGCCGCCCGTTCCAGTTCCGGGAATTCCTCGACCAGACGTGGATGATCGCGCGCGTGTCGCTGGTGCCGACACTGCTCGTCGCGATCCCGTTCACCGTCCTGGTCGCCTTCACGCTCAACATCCTGCTGAGAGAGATCGGCGCCGCGGACCTTTCCGGAGCGGGCACGGCATTCGGCACCATCACCCAGCTCGGCCCGGTCGTGACGGTGCTCGTCGTCGCCGGTGCGGGCGCCACCGCGATCTGCGCGGATCTCGGCGCACGGACCATCCGTGAGGAGATCGACGCGATGCGGGTGCTGGGCATCGACCCCATCCAGCGTCTCGTCGTGCCGCGCGTGCTGGCCTCGACCTTCGTCGCGCTCCTACTCAACGGCCTCGTCTGCCTGATCGGCCTGGCCGGCGGCTACGTGTTCTCGGTGTTCCTGCAGGGCGTGAACCCCGGTGCGTTCATCAACGGACTCACCGTGCTCACCGGACTGCCCGAGCTGATCCTCGCCGAGATCAAGGCCCTTCTGTTCGGTGTCGTCGCGGGCCTCGTCGGCTGCTATCGCGGCCTCACCGTCAAAGGCGGCCCGAAGGGTGTGGGTAACGCCGTCAACGAAACCGTCGTCTACGCATTCATCTGTCTGTTCGTGATCAACGTGATCATGACGGCGATCGGTGTTCGGGTGTTGGTCAAATGAGTTACGACGCCACCGTTCGCTTCCGCCGCCTCTTCCGCGGCGTGCCCAAGATCGTCGACGGCGTGGGCGAACAGGCTCTGTTCTACGGCGAGTCGATCCGCTACATCCCCAATGCGGTGACCCGGTACCGCAAGGAGACCATCCGGCTGATCGCCGAGATGACCATGGGCACCGGCGCATTGGTCATGATCGGCGGCACGGTCGGCGTCGCCGCGTTCATGACGCTGGCTTCGGGCGGCGTCATCGCCGTCCAGGGCTACTCGTCGCTGGGCAACATCGGCATCGAGGCGCTCACCGGCTTCCTCTCGGCCTTCCTCAATGTCCGCATCGTCGCCCCGGTGATCGCCGGCATCGCGCTCGCGGCGACCATCGGCGCGGGCGCGACGGCACAACTGGGCGCGATGCGCGTCGCCGAGGAAATCGACGCCGTCGAATCGATGGCCGTGCATTCGGTGTCGTATCTGGTGTCGACCCGGTTGATGGCCGGCCTCATCGCGATCGTCCCGCTGTATGCGCTGTCGGTGCTCGCGGCGTTCTTCGCGGCGCGGTTCACCACGGTCTACATCAACGGGCAGTCCGCGGGCCTCTACGACCACTACTTCAACACGTTCCTGATCCCGAGCGACCTGCTGTGGTCGTTCCTGCAGGCCATCGTCATGTCGATCGCGGTGATGCTCGTCCACACCTACTACGGCTACAACGCCTCGGGTGGTCCCGTCGGCGTGGGCATCGCCGTGGGTCAGGCGGTACGCACCTCGCTGATCGTGGTCGTGACGATCGTGCTGTTCATCTCCCTCGCCGTGTACGGCGCCTCCGGCAACTTCAACCTCTCCGGATAGGGCGGGCAACCAATGGCAGACGGCGACGCGAAGCGCAGCCACGTGAGGATCGCAGCGGCGATCCTCGCCACGCTGGTGCTCGCCGCCGCCGTGTTCACCTACCTGTCCTACACGGCCGCCTTCACGTCGACGGACACCGTGACCGTCCTCTCGCCGCGGGCTGGCCTCGTCATGGAGGACAAGGCCAAGGTCAAGTACCGCGGTGTCCAGGTCGGCGAGGTCGAATCGATCGAGTACAACGGCGACCAGGCGAAACTGACGCTCGCCATCCGCAGCGGGGAACTGCGCTACATCCCGTCGAACGCGCCGGTTCGCATCGCGGGCACCACGATCTTCGGCGCCAAGGCGGTCGAGTTCCTGCCGCCCGAGGATCCGAAGCCGACAGCGCTCGAACCCGGCGCCCAGGTGCAGGCCAAAGACGTTCAGCTCGAAGTCAACACGCTGTTCCAGACGTTGACCGACGTGCTCGGCAAGATCGACCCGATCAACCTCAACGCCACGCTGTCCGCGTTGGCCGAAGGCCTGCGCGGAAACGGCGACGACGTCGGCGCCCTGATGTCGGGCCTGAACACGTATCTGGCACAGCTGAATCCGAAGCTGCCCCAGGTGCAGGACGATCTACGCATGACCGCTGAGGTCGCCAACATCTACGCCGACGCCGCGCCCGATCTCGTGCGGATCTTCGAGAACGCACCGGCGCTGTCGAAGACCATCGTCGACGAGGAGGACAACCTCAACGCGACACTGCTGGCCGCGACCGGACTCGCCAACAACGGCACCGCGACGCTGGAACCCGCGGCCGACGACTACATCGCCGCGATCCAGCGCTTGCGGGCGCCGCTGAAGGTCGCCGGCGAGTACTCGCCCGTCATCGGTTGCACGTTGAAGGGCACCGCGAACGCCATCGACCGCTTCGCCCCGGTGATCGGTGGCACCCGCCCCGGCCTGTTCGTCTCGTCGAGCTTCATTCCCGGCGCGCCCGCCTACACGTATCCGGAGAGCCTGCCCATCGTCAACGCGTCGGGTGGCCCGAATTGCCGTGGCCTGCCGGATGTTCCGAGCAAGCAGTTCGGTGGCACCTGGTACCGGACGCCGTTCCTCGTGACCGACAACGCCTACGTTCCCTACCAGCCGAACACCGAGTTGCAGTTCGACGCACCGTCGACGCTGCAGTTCCTGTTCAACGGCGCGTACGCGGAAAGGGACGATTTCTAGAAATGAAACGTGATCGCACCGTCGTCAACGTGTCGGTATTCACCGTCGTCATGGTTCTGGTGGCCGCCATGCTGGTCATCGTTTTCGGCGAGTTCCGTTTCGGCTCCGACGAGAACTACCACGCGACCTTCCCCGACGCCTCGCGGTTGAAGTCCGGTCAGGACGTCCGCATCGCGGGTGTGCCCGTGGGCAGCGTCAAGGACGTCTCGCTCAACCCCGACAACACCGTCGACGTCGCATTCACCGTCAGCGAGAAGTACCAGCTGTACACGTCGACAAAGGCGGTCGTCCGGTACGAAAACCTCGTCGGTGACCGCTACCTCGAGATCACCTCGGGCCCAGGAGATCTCGTCAAGCTTCCCCGGGGCGGCATGATCACCAACACAGCGCCGGCGCTCGATCTCGACGCTCTGCTCGGCGGTTTGCGGCCTGTATTGAAGGGTCTCGACGGCCAGAAGGTCAACGAGATCAGCAGTGCTGTCATCGAATTGCTGCAGGGCCAGGGCGGCGCGCTGTCGAGCATGTTGTCGAGCACCAGCGCCTTCACCCAGAACCTGGCCGCCCGCGACCAATTGATCGGCGATGTCATCACGAACCTGAACACCGTGCTGAGCACCGTCGATGAGAAGGGCGCCGAGTTCGACGCCAGCGTGGACCGGCTGCAGAAGCTGTTGACCGGACTGGCCGAGGGCCGCGATCCGATCGCCGGGGCCATCGGACCCCTGGCACAGGCCGAGGTCGACCTGACCGAGATGCTGGAGACATCGCGGCGGCCGGTGCAGGGCGTCATCGAGAACGCCCGACCGCTGGCGCAGCGCCTCGACGAGCGCAAGGACGACGTCAACAAGGTCATCGAGCCGCTGGCGGAGAACTACCTGCGCCTCAACGCACTCGGTGCCTACGGAGCGTTCTTCAACATCTACTACTGCTCGATCCGGATGAAGATCAACGGCCCCGCGGGCAGCGACATCCTGATCCCGTTCGGTGGACCGCCAGACCCGTCGAAGGGCAGGTGCTCTGAAGATGGCTAACTCGGTCAACAAGCCCAAGTCGGACGAAAGCAACCCGCTCCGCACAGGCATATTCGGCATCGTGCTCGTTACGTGTCTGGTGCTGGTGTCGTTCGGGTACGCCGGGCTTCCGTTCATGCCGCAGGGGAAGAACTACGAGGCGTTCTTCACCGACGCCGGCGGTATCAATCCCGGCAACGACGTCAACGTGTCGGGAATCAGGGTCGGCAGCGTGTCGGCAGTCGAACTCGCCGGGGACGCCGCGAAGGTGACGTTCACCGTGAAGCGGGATATCCGAGTCGGTGACCAGTCGCTCGTGGCGATCAAGACAGACACCGTGCTGGGTGAGAAGTCGCTTGCCGTCACCCCGAAGGGCGGCGGGTCGGTGACTTCGATTCCGCTGGGGCGCACGACGACTCCGTACACGCTCAACACGGCGTTGCAGGATCTGGGCCAGACTGCCAGCGAGCTGGACAAGCCGCGCTTCGAGCAGGCGCTGCAGACGCTGACGGACTCGCTGCGCGACGCGACGCCTCATCTGAACGCCGCTCTCTCGGGCGTCACGGATCTGTCGCGCACTCTCAACAAGCGTGACGAGGCGCTCGACCAACTCCTCGGTCATGCCAAGCGGGTGTCCGATCTGCTGGCCCAGCGTGCCGGCCAGGTCAACCAACTGATCGTCGACGGCAACCTGTTGTTCGCCGCACTCGACGAACGACGCCAGGCACTGAGCAATCTGATCGCCGGCATCGACGATGTGTCGCGCCAGCTTTCCGGCTTCGTCGCCGACAACAAGGTCGAGTTCAAACCGGCACTGGAGAAGCTGAACCTGGTGATGGACAACCTGCTGGAACGCCGCGAGCACATCGGTGAGGCGTTGCGTCGTCTGCCGCCGTACGCAACGGCTCTCGGTGAGGTCGTCGGGTCGGGCTCGGGCTTCAACATCAACTTGTACGGCCTGCCCCCCGCGTCGCTGGCCGAAGTCCTGCTCGACTCCTACTTCCAGCCGGGCAAGTTGCCCGACAGCCTCGCCGACTACCTGCGCGGATTCATCTCCGAGCGCATGATCATCAGGCCGAAATCGCCATGAGCCAACCCAATTCGACGAAGAGTCGCACGCTCCGCGCCGCGGTGGCCGTGGTCCTGGTCGCCGTCCTCGCGGTCGGCGCGTACCTGGTGTGGCCGTCCCGCAGCACAACCAAGGTCGTCGCGTTCTTCGAGTCCGCCGTCGGCATCTACTCCGGTGACGAAGTTCGGGTCATCGGTGTGCCCGTCGGGACCATCGACTCGATCGAGCCGCGCGCCGAAGACGTCAAGATCACCATGTCGATCGACAACGGCGTCCGAATCCCGGAGAACGCCCAGGCGCTCATCATCTCGCCGAATCTGGTGGCCGCCCGGTTCATCCAGCTCACCCCCGCCTACACCGGTGGCGGCGTGATGGCCGACGGCGCCGAGATCGGACTGGATCGCACGGCCGTGCCGGTGGAGTGGGATGAGGTCAAGGAGCAGCTGACCGCGCTGAGCGCTCAGCTCGGGCCGCAGCCCGGTTCCGTGCAGGGGCCGCTCACCCAGTTCGTCAACCAGGCCGCCGACACCTTCGACGGCAACGGCGACACGTTCCGGGAAGCGGTGCGCGAACTGTCGCAAACCGCAGGGCGCCTCGGTGATTCGCGCGGTGACCTGTTCGGCACCATCCGCAACCTGCAGGTGCTCGTCGACGCGCTGTCGAACAGCAACGAGCAGATCGTCCAGTTCACCAACCACGTGGCGTCGGTGTCGCAGGTGCTGGCCGACAGCACGGTGGATCTGGACAACACCCTCGGCACCTTGAACCAGGCGCTGGGCGACGTCCGCGGATTCCTCAACGAGAGCAACTCTGCGCTGATCGACCAGGTCGGCAAGCTCGCCGATTTCACGCAGATTCTCACCGACCACAGCGACGACATCGAGCAGGTCCTGCACGTCACGCCCAACGGCCTGTCCAACTTCTACAACATCTACAACCCCGCCCAGGGCACCGTCGGCGGTCTGCTGTCGCTGCCCAACTTCGGCAACCCGGTGCAGTTCATCTGTGGTGGCACGTTCGACGTCGGTGCCTCGCCGGACAACTACAAGCGCGCCGAGATCTGCAGGCAGCGAATGGGTCCGGTGTTCAAGCGGATCGCGATGAACTACCCGCCGCTGCTGTTCCACCCGATCAACAGCATCACCGCGTACAAGGGACAGGTCATCTACGACACCCCCGCGACCGAGGCCAAGGCCGAGACGCCGGTGCCGTATCTGCAGTGGCAGAACGCGCCCGGTGTGACTCCGCCGGTGATCCCGCCGGACGCCGACCTGGCGTCGCTGCTGTTGCCGCCGGCTCCGGAGGGGGCCCCAGCCGCGCCGACGGCTTCCTCCTCCCATGTCGGTGGGCCGGAAACCGTTGCGCCAGGCGCGCTTCCCGGTCCGGCTCCGGCTGCTCCGATCCCAGGAGGTGCGGGCGGATGATGCGCAAGGCGCCAACTCTTCGGAAAGCTGTGGCGTTCGGGTCGCTGTCGGTGCTGCTGGCCGGCTGCCAGTTCGGCGGTCTCAACTCGCTCGACATGCCGGGCACCGCAGGCCACGGCTCGGGCTCCTACACGATCACCGTGCAGTTGCCGAATGTCACCACGCTGCCGCAGAACTCGCCGGTGATGGTCGACGACGTGACCGTCGGCAGCGTGTCCGGCATCGAGGCCATCCAGCGCCCCGACGGCACGTTCTTCGCCGCGGTGAAATTGTCGCTGAACAGCAACGTCGAGCTGCCCAGCAACGCGATCGCGCGGGTGGCGCAGACGTCGCTGCTGGGTTCGCAGCACATCGAGCTCGCAGAGCCGACCGACGGGCCCGGCGTCGGACGCCTCGAAGAGGGCTCGGAGATCCCGGAGGACCAGACCGCGCGCTATCCGAGCACAGAGGAAGTGCTGTCGTCTCTGGGTGTCGTCGTCAACAAGGGCAATCTCGGTGCGCTGCAAGACATCACCGAAGAGACCTACAACGCGGTCGCGGGCCGGGAAGGTACATTCGCCGACCTGATCCCGCGGCTTTCGGAGCTGACCAGCTCGCTGGACCGGCAGACCAACGACATCATCGCCGCGGCCGAGGGGCTCGACCGGTTCGCCGGGATCCTGGCCAGAAGCAAGGACAGTCTCGGGCGGACCCTCGATACGCTGCCCGCTGCTCTCGACGTGCTCAACCGGAACCGCACCAACATCGTCGACGCCTTCTCCGCCCTGCAAGGATTCGCGACGCTGGGCTCACGGGTGCTGCAGGAGACCAAGGACGACTTCGCAGCCGACTTCAAGGACCTGTTCCCGATCATCAAGGCACTGAACGACAATGCCGACTACTTCATCAAGAGCCTGGAGTTCCTGCCGACGTTCCCGTTCCACTACAAGTACCTGCGGCGGGCCGTGCGCGGCGACTACCTGAACGTGTTCGTCACGTTCGACCTGACACTGCGGAGGCTCGGCGAAACCGTCTTGACGACGTCGAAGGGCTTCGACCCGAACATGAAGCGGATGAACGAGATCATCAACACGCCCGACTTCCTCGTGGGTGCCACGTCGAACCTGTCGGGGCAGGCGGCCGATCCGTTCAAGATTCCCCCCGGCACGGCGACGCAGCATGAGGGGGCGCCCTGATGATCGATCGCCTCTCCAAGATCCAGCTGATGATCTTCGCCGTCGTCACCGTGCTGACGGTCGGCACGATCTCGATCTTCTACCTGCGCGTGCCTGAGGCGGTCGGGATCGGTTCGTACAACATCACCGCCGATTTCTCGGCGGGTGGCGGCCTGTATCAGAACGCGAACGTCACCTATCGCGGTGTCACGGTCGGGCGGGTCGAATCGGTTGGCCTGACCGACAACGGCGTCGTGGCGCGGATGCGCCTTAACAGCGGAACACCGGTGCCCGAGAACGTGACCGCCACCGTCAAGAGCGTCTCGGCGGTCGGCGAGCAGTACGTCGACCTGGTCCCGCCTGCCGACGCATCGGAGGCGACGCTGACCGACGGCTCCAACATCGCCATGGACCGCACCGCGATCGGCCAGGATATCTACGGGATGCTGCAGCAGGCTGATGCGTTGGTGAGCAGTGTCGGGGACAGCAGGCTGCAGGATCTGCTGAAGGAAACGTTCAAGGCGTTCAACGGGTCCGGGCCGGAGCTCGCGCGGCTGATCCAGTCGTCGCGTCTGCTGGTCGACGAGGCCAACTCGAGCTACGGGCAGACCTCACAGCTGATCGATCAGGCGGCACCGTTCCTGGAGGCACAGATCCGCGGCGGCGACGACATCCGTTCGCTGGCCGACGGACTGGCGCGTCTGACGGGTGAGGTGGCCAATGCCGATCCGCAGTTGCGCGACACTTTGCAGACGGTGCCTGGCGCCACCGAAGCGGCCAACACCACCTTCGAGGGCATCCGGCCGACGTTCCCGGTGCTCGCCGCCAACCTCGCCAACTTCGGCCGTATCGGCGTGATCTACAACAAGTCGCTGGAGCATGCCCTCGTGGTGTTCCCGGCGCTGCTGGCCGCGCTGAACACCGTCGGTGGCGGGCTGCCCACCGACGAGGGCGGCAAGCTCGACTTCAAGGTCGACCTCGGCGATCCGCCGCCGTGTTCGGTCGGCTTCATCCCGCCGAGCCAGATCCGTTCGCCCGCGGACTTGACGCTGCGCGAGCTGCCCACCGACATGTACTGCAAGGTGGCGCAGAACGATCCGAGCGTGGTGCGTGGCGCCCGTAACTACCCGTGCCAGGAATTCCCCGGCAAGCGGGCGCCGACGATCCAGCTGTGCCGTGACCCGAAGGGCTACGTCCCCATCGGTAGCAATCCGTGGCGTGGGCCACCAGTCCCGTACGGAACGCCGATCACCGATGGCCGGAACATCCTGCCGCCCAACAAGTTTCCAAATATTCCCCCGCAGGTGGATCCCGATCCGGGGCCGCCGTCGGTGACGTTGCCGCCCGGGGTGACGCCGGGACCGGGGCCGGCGCCGCACGCACCGTTCCCGTTGCCGTACCCGCCGAACGAGCCGGGGCCGCCGCCTCCGCCGTGGCCGTACTTCTCGCCGCCGGATCAGGTGGTGCCGCCGTACGGTCGTCCGCCGCTGGCACCGCCTCCCGCACCGCCGGGAGCTCCGCCGGTCGCGCCTCCTGCTGCGCCACCCGCGCCGAGTGGGCCGCTGCTCCCCGCCGAGGCGGTGCCGCAGGCCAGCGCGAGCTACGACCAGAACGGGGTTTTCGTCGATCCCGCCGGCGGAACTGGCGTGTACGCCCCCGGAACTGACAAACTGGCGCCCGCAGAGAATTGGGTCGACCTGATGTTGTCGCCCAAGCAGTTTTAGCTCTTAGGAAAGTAGTGACAGAAGAGGCACCCCGCGATGAAGGCCGGCCCGTGCGCCGGCGGGCGTCGCGGGCAGCGGGTCCGGCAGGTAACACCGAGTCGGCCCTGGAATCTCCCGCAGCTCCCGTAGGCGCGGTCAAGGTCAGCGCCGCGGTCGCGCGACCGGCGAAGGCACGCGCCGCGTCGTCGGTCGCTCCGCCCCCGCGCAGGCCGTCGCACCGCGGTCTGGTGGCGCTGGTGGCTTCGGTGGTCCTGCTGGTGTTCGGCGGGCTGCTGGCGGGCGGGATCTTCTGGATGAAGTCCACCCAGTCCGGGCAGGAGGCGGTGCTGGCGCGCGATCAACAGTTCGTCGACACCGCGCAGCAACTCGTCGTCAACATGTTCTCGTACACGCAGAACGACATCGACCAGAGCGTGGATCGGTTCGTGGACAGCACAAGCGGACCGCTGCGCGACATGCTCAGCCAGGACAACAACGTCGACAACCTGAAGGCGATCTTCCGCGACACGAACGCCAGCTCCGAGGCCGTGATCAATGGTGCGGCCCTGGAGTCGATCGACGAAATCTCCAGCAATGCAGCGGTTCTGGTGTCAGTGCGGGTGACCGTGACCGACATGGACGGCACGAACAAGCCGTCGCAGCCGTACCGGCTGCGTGTCATCGTCCACGAAGACGACAACGGCCACATGACCGGTTATGACCTCAAGTACCCCGACGGGGGCAACTGATGAGCAAGCGTGCCGCCCGGCTTCTCGGGATGTTCGTCGTGGTGCTGTCGGTGGCGTTCGTCGGTGCCGGGGCGCTCGGTGGCTGGCTGTTCTGGAACGGTGTGGAGTTGCGTGGTGAGCAGTCCGCGCGTGCCGAGTTGCCGCCGCTGGCCGTTGCGCAGATCCCTCTGGTGTTCGGATACGACTATCAGACGGTCGAGGGCAGCCTCACCGACGTCTATCCGTTGCTGACTCCGAGCTACCGCCAGGAGTTCCAGGACCGCGCGAACAAGGACATCATCCCGCAGGCAAGGCAGCGTCAGCTGATCAGTCAGGCCAACGTGGTCGGTGCGGGAGTGCTTGACGCACAACGCACCAAAGCCTCGGTGATGGTCTACATGAACCGGACGGTGACGGAGAAGGACGGTCAGCCCGTCTACGACGGAAGCCGTCTGCGCGTCGACTACGAGAAGGTCGACGGCAAGTGGCTGATCAGCTACATCACTCCGATTTGAGATCGGGCTCGGGCTGCTGTGGTTTGTTGGCCAGCGCGTCGAGAAATGAACGCGCCCAACGATCTACGTCGTGGGCGAGCACCTGACGGCGCATCGCACGCATGCGGCGCTTACCGTCCTCGGGTGACTGGTTGATCGCCGCCTCGATGGCGTCTTTGACACCCTCGAGGTGGTGGGGGTTGGTCAGGTAGGCCTGCCGCAATTCCGCAGCGGCGCCGGTGAACTCGCTGAGGACCAGCGCGCCGCCGAGGTCGTTGCGACACGCGACGTACTCCTTGGCGACCAGGTTCATCCCGTCGCGCAAAGGCGTGACGAGCATGACGTCGGCGGCGACGAAGAATGCCACCAGGTCTTCTCTCGGCACGGGCCGGTGCAGGTAGTGCAGAACCGGGTGGCCCACCTCGCCGAACTCGCCGTTGACGTGGCCGACCTGACGTTCGATGTCCTCCCGCATGGCGATGTAGCTCTCCACGCGTTCCCGGCTCGGGGTGGCCAGCTGGACGAGGACGGTGTCCTCGCGGTCGATCCGGCCTTCCTCCAGAAGTTCGGAAAAGGCCCTGAGTCGGACGTCGATGCCCTTGGTGTAGTCCAACCGGTCGACGCCGAGCAGAATCTTGCGCGGGTTGCCCAGCTCCGCTCGGATCTCTTTGGCGCGCTGGCGAATTGCCCGACTACGTGCCTGCTGGTCGAGTTCGTCGGAGTCGATGGAGATCGGGAACGCCCCGACCTTCACGGTGCGGAAACCGAACTGCACCTCGCCGAAGCGGGACCGCACACCGACATTGCCTCGAGACGTCGTGGCGCCGAGCAGCCGCCGCGCCAGGATGAGGAAGTTCTGCGCGCCGCCTGGGAGATGGAACCCGACGAGGTCGGCGCCGAGCAGCCCCTCGATGATCTCGGTGCGCCACGGCATCTGCATGAACAGCTCGACCGGCGGGAACGGGATGTGCAGAAAGAAGCCGATCGTCAGGTCGGGCCGCAACATCCGCAGCATCTTCGGGACCAGTTGCAGCTGGTAGTCCTGTACCCATACCGTGGCGCCCTCGGCCGCCGTCTGCGCGGTGGCTTCGGCGAATCGCCGGTTGACGTCGACGTAGCGGTCCCACCACTCCCGGTGGTAGATCGGCTTGACGATGACGTCGTGGTACAGCGGCCACAGCGTGCCGTTGGAGAAGCCCTCGTAGTACTCGGCGACGTCGTCAGCCGACAGGCGTACCGGGACGAGCGTCATGCCGTCCTGCTCGATCGGCTCGTCCGACGCGTCGGGGTCGTCGGCGTCCTCGGGGACACCGGGCCAGCCGATCCACGCGCCGTGTCTGCGCCGCAGCAGTGGCTCCAGCGCGGTCACGAGGCCGCCGGGACTGCGCTTCCACTCGGTGGTGCCGTCAGGCCGGCGCACTCTGTCGATCGGCAGCCGGTTGGCCACGACGACGAAGTCGGCTCCTCCGGAGCGGACCTGCGGGCCGCTCTCGGGTGCCATCAAGCGTCGGCGAGCTTCGCCGGTCCGATGCCGAGCATCGACAGGAAGACACGGCATTCGTCGGCGTCGGTGGCGTATGCGGCGACGACACGGCGGGCCTGGCGCTCGGTGACGTCGGCGATGGGCTCGACGTCACCGATCTCGGCGGGGTCTGGTTTGGCAGGCATAGAAGCAACCTTAGCCAACCCTGTGGCCAACTCCCAGCGCAGAGCTGGGGTCCTGTGCGAGGACGTGACACTTCAGCCGTAATGTGCAACGCGTGGCGGATCAGGATCAGGTGACTTACGAGACTCTCGACGAGGGCCGCATCGCGCGGATCTGGCTGAACCGGCCGGGCGCGCAGAACGCCCAATCCCGGACGCTGCTCGTCCAGCTGGACGAGGCGTTCGGGCGGGCCGAGGCCGACGACACCGTGCGGGTGGTGATTCTCGCGGCGCGGGGGAAGAACTTCTCGGCCGGCCACGACCTGGGCTCCGAAGAGGCGATGGCCGAGCGGGGTCCCGGGCCCGCCCAGCACCCCACGTTCACGTGCAACGGGGCCACCCGGGATGCCGTCATCGAGCGGACTTACCTGCAGGAATGGCACTACTTCTTCAACAACACGGCCCGGTGGCGCGATCTGCGCAAGATCACCATCGCCCAGGTGCAGGGCAACGCCATCTCGGCGGCCCTGATGTTGATCTGGGCCTGTGACCTCATCGTCGCGTCGGACGACGCGAAGTTCAGCGACGTCGTCGCGGTGCGGATGGGCATGCCGGGCGTCGAGTACTACGCGCACCCCTGGGAGTTCGGCGCCCGCAAGGCCAAGGAGCTGCTGCTCACCGGCGACGCGATCGACGCCGACGAGGCCTACCGGCTGGGCATGGTGTCGAAGGTCTTCCCGCGCGCCGAGTTGGAGGACAAGACGCTCGACTTCGCGCGACGGATCGCCGAGCGTCCGACCATGGCGGCGCTGTTGGTCAAGGATTCGGTGAATGCCGCCAGCGATGCGATGGGCTTCACCGAGGCGCTGCGGCACGCGTTCCACATCCACGAATTGGGTCATGCCCATTGGGCTGCCCACAACGAGAACCGCTATCCGGTCGGGCTGCCGCCGAACGTGCCGGACTGGCGCACATTGGGCGCCCCAAAGCTCTCCCGCCGCGACGAGCCGTGACGTATAACTGGAACCTGTTCTAGTTAGTCGGGCTATCGAGGAGTTGGCATGCTGCTGTCGTTGGCGGATCGCACGTACCTGGTCACGGGCGGTGGCAGCGGGATCGGTAAGGGTGTGGCCGCCGCGATCGTGGAGTCGGGCGGCAACGTCGTCCTGGCCGGCCGCAACGCCGACAAGCTTTCTGCCGCGGCCGACGAGCTCAAGGCACTCGGCGACGGGGACGTCATCTACGAGCCGGCGGACGTGACCGACGAGGACCAGGCCACGCGCCTCGTGGCGGCGGCGACGGCCTGGCACGGCAAGCTCGACGGCGTCGTGCACAGCGCCGGCGGTTCGGAGACCATCGGCCCACTCACCCAGATCGACTCCAACGCCTGGCGCAACACCGTCGACCTGAACATCAACGGGACCATGTACGTCCTCAAGCACGCCGCCCGAGAGATGGTGCGCGGTGGCGGCGGGTCGTTCATCGGAATCTCGTCGATCGCGTCGAGCAACACCCACCGCTGGTTCGGCGCGTACGGGCCGAGCAAGGCCGCACTCGATCACCTGATGATGGTCGCCGCCGACGAACTGGGCCCGTCCTCGGTGCGCGTCAACGGGATCCGGCCGGGGCTGACCAAGACCGATATGGTCGCGCCGATCATCGACACCCCCGCCCTCAGCGAGGACTATGCGTCGTGCACGCCCCTGCCGCGAGTGGGGGAGGTGGAGGACATCGCGAACCTGGCGGTGTTCCTGCTCAGCGATGCCGCCAGCTTCATCACCGGGCAGGTCATCAACGTCGACGGCGGCCACGGCCTGCGGCGTGGCCCCGACCTGTCGGGGATGCTCGAGCCGCTGTTCGGTGCGGACGGGCTGCGCGGCGTCGTCGCGACCTAGCAACCCCCGCCGAAACGGAATTCCGGCAGAGAAAGTTCGAGAGGACCCCTGTAAGGATTCAGTTTCGGCGCGGTGGCCGCTAGCTCATCGCCTGAGAAGCCTGCTTCACCGCGTTGACGATGCCCTGGTAGCCCGTGCACCGGCAGAAGTTGCCGGACAGGCCTTCGCGGATCTCCTCGTCCGACGGCGTCGGGTTGTCACGCAGCAGGGCGGTGATGCTGGTGACAAATCCCGGTGTGCAGAAGCCGCATTGGAGGCCGTGGCAGTCGCGCATCGCAGCCTGCACCGGCGACAGGGCGCCGCTCTCGTCGGCGATGCCCTCGACCGTCGTGACTTCCTGGCCGTCGACCTGGACGGCGAACACCAGGCACGAGCGGACGGCCTGACCGTCGAGCAGCACCGTGCAGGCACCGCACGCGCCGTGCTCGCAGCCCAGGTGCGTGCCTGTGAGACCACACTTTTCACGAAGGTAGTCGGCCAGCGTCAACCGCGGTTCGACGGTCGACGAGTGGTGCCGCCCGTTGACCGAGACCTCGACGGGGATTTCATGCATTGATTGCCTCATTCGTTGCCTCGGTCCAGGCCCGCGCGACCATGGTGGCGCAGACCTTCGATCGGTATGCCGCCGTGCCCTGCAGGTCGGCGGGAACATCTTCGAGCGCCGAAACCGCCAGCCTGCCGATCTCGTCGGCCGCGATGTCGCCGACGGGCTTACCGACGACGGCCGCTTCTGCCGGCGTGCCGCGCTCAGGCGTGGATCCCATGCCGAGCAGCCCGATCCCGCAGCGGGCCACCTTGTTGTCGTCATCGAGCTCGACGGCCAGCGTCGCCCCAGCGATCGCGAAATCGCCGTGGCGACGGGCAAACTCCTGCACGGAGAAGCCGCAGCGCCCTGACCACACCGGGAACGCGACGGCGGTGAGGATCTCGTCGGGGGCCAGCGCGGTCTCCCACAGTCCGGTGAAGAACTGCGCCGCGGGAATGCGCCGGACGCCTCGTGCGGACGTCGCCTCGATCTCGGCGTCGAGCGCCAGCGCGACGGCTGCGTACTCGGCGGCGGGGTCGGCGTGCGCGATCGCACCGCCGAGGGTTCCCCTCGTGCGGATCTGGAAGTGCCCGATGTGCGGCGTCGACAACGTCAGCAGCGGAACCGATTCGGCGACCTCGTCGTCCATGCCGACCAGGGCGTGGGGGGTGCCCGCACCGATCCGTACTCGGTCGTCGCGCAGCTCGATGTTGCGCAGCTCGTCCACCCGGGAGATGTCGATCAGGTTCTCGAAATGGGTGAGCCGCATCGCCAGCATCGGGACCAGACTCTGGCCGCCGGCAAGGATTTTCGCGTCGTCCCCGTAATCGCCGAGCAGCGCCACCGCGTCCGCAACCGTCTGCGGTCGGTGGTAGGCGAACGGTGCTGCCTTCATGACAACAGCCGGGCCAGGACGGCCTGCAGATCGTCGGCGAGCACTGTCGCCGGAGTCTTGCGCCGCTTGCGGCCGATCAGGAAGCCGACCGCGCCCGCTGCGGCGGCCGCGGCCAGCGCCGGCGCGAACCGTTTCGCCATCGGCATCGCGACGACCTTGAGCAGGTCGACGGAATCTGAGGCAGGCTGTGCGGCTACCGCAGCGGTTTCGGCGGTCGGCGCTGCGGTGGCGGCTGCCGGTGATGAACCGCCGAGGAGTTCGGCTTCCAGGCTGCGGGCGAACTGTGCGATCAGGTTGCCAGAGACGTCGGCGAGCACTCCGCGACCGAACTGCGCCGCCTTGCCCGAGATCGCGAGGTCGGTGGTGATACCCACGTGGGTCGACTCACCCTCGTCCTTGAGCTGCGCGGTGACGGTCGCGGCGGCGGTGCCGTTGCCGCGGGTCTCCTTGCCTTCGGCCCGCAGCACGATCCGGCGGCCCGACGGATCTTTCTCCTTGTACGTCGCAACGCCCTTGTAGGACACGGTGATCGGGCCGACCTTGACCTTGACCGCCCCGTTGAAGGTGTCGCCGTCGACGGACAGCAGGGTGGCGCCGGGCAGGCAGGGGGCGACGCGTTCGACGTCGGTGAAGACCTCCCAGACTTTCGCGGACGGGACCGCGACCCGAAACTCGTTGTTCAGTTCCACCGTCAGTGGTCCTTTCCAGCAGCTTGCTCGATGAGGTCGATGATCGTGGCCGGGGTGGCCGGCAATTGGGTCAGTGTCACGCCGAGGGGAGCCAGCGCGTCGTTGATCGCGTTGATCACCGCCGGTGGTGATCCGATCGCACCGCCTTCGCCTGCGCCCTTGTATCCACCGACGCCGGGTCCGGGGATCTCGACGTGGCCGAACTCGATCGGCGGCACCTCGGTGGCGGTCGGAAGCAGGTAGTCGACGAACGTGGAGGCCACCGGGTTGCCCGCGTCGTCGTAGGCAAGCTTCTCCAGCAGCGCTCCGCCGATGCCCTGAACGGTGCCGCCGGCGACCTGGCCCTCGACGACGTTGGGGTTGATCATCGGGCCGACGTCCTCGCTGACGATGTAGCGGGTCAGCGTCACGTGCCCGGTCTCGACGTCGACCTCGCAGGTGCAGACGTGAGTGGCGTTGGCCCAGTGGATCATTGCCTGGGAGTTGAACCGTGCGGTGGCCTCGAGTGTCGGGTCGACGCCCGCGAGCTGTGCCGGCTCGTAGTACGAGCGGAACGCGATGTCGGCGAAGCTGACGCTCTTGTCCCGGTCGCTGCGCAGCGTGGCTCGGGAATCGGCGAGTTCGATGTCGTCGGCTTCGGCACCGAGGATCTGTGCGGCGATCGCGATGATCTGCTTGCGCAGGATCGCACCGGCCTCGTTGACCGCACCCGCGGTCATCGGTCCGCTGCGGCTGCCCTGCGTGCCCGCCCCGTACGGGGTGACCGCGGTGTCGCCCTGGATGGTCGACACGTCGTCGATGTTGGCGCCCAACGCATCCGCGGTCAGCTGCACGACCGTCGTCTCGATGCTGTTGCCCGCCGAGCCGCCGTTCACATAGACGTTGATCTTGCCCGTGGACTCCATCCGCACCGTGGCGCCCTCGGTCGCGAGGTGCCCGGTCGCCGCACCGGTCGGCTCGATGTAGGCGGAGAAGCCGAGCCCGATGTAGCGGCCCTCGGCGAGCGCTTCGGCCTGCTCCTTGCGGAACCCCTCGTGGTCGAGGATCTTGACCGCCTGCTCGAAAGTGTCTGCGGGCGCGCAGTTGTCGTACGGCATCCCGTTGGGGTTGAAGAAGGGCATCTCGTCGCCGCGCAAGATGTTGATCCGCCGCAGCTCGACGGGATCCATGCCCATCTTGCGGGCGGCGCAGTCGAGAAGCATTTCGCGGGTGAGGGTTTCGTACTGCCACGGACCGCGGTAGGCATGCAGGCCCGGGGTGTTGGAGAAGACGGTCTTGTAGTTGAAGCTGGCCTTGGGCACCCGGTACGGGCCGGGAAAGAACATGCCGATCGCCGCGGTGGTCAGCACCGGGTACGGCGTCGGGTACGAGCCCACGTCCTGGACGAAGTCGATGTCGGCGGCCAGGATCTTGCCGTCTGCGTCGAACGCCATCCGCACCTTGCCGTCCACGTGGCGGGACTGGCCCGCCGACATCAGGTTTTCTCGCCGGTCCTCGATCCACTTCAGCGGTCCGGTCACCTTGCGGGCAGCCAGCAGAATGCACATGTCCTCGCGCATCGGCACGACCTTCTGGCCGAACGCGCCGCCGGTGTCGCGCATGATCACCCGCACGCCCTGGGCCGGGATACCGAGAAGTCGCGCGGCGAACGCACGCAGCTCGTGCGGGGTCTGGGTGGACGCCCAGACCATCAGCTCTGACGTCGTCGACGTCCACTCGACGACCATGCCCCGCGTCTCCATCGGGACGGGCACATACATCTGCTGATAGATGCGTTCCTCCACGACATGCGGCGCCGAGGCGAACAGCTCCTCGTCGGGCGGCATCCCGCCCATGCCGCCGGCGACGTTGTCGGGGTAGGCCTCGTGCACCACGGGGACACCGGCGTCGGAGCCGCCGATCGCGTTGCGGAAGTCGGCGATCGCAGGCAGCGGGTCGTAATCGACCTCGACGAGGTCGACGGCGTCCTCGGCGAGGTAGCGGCTGTCCGCGACGACGAGCGCGACGGGGTCGCCGACGAACTTGACCTCGCCCTCGGCGAGCGGCGGGCGGGGGGTGTCGGCAACGTCCTTGCCTGCGACGGCGTGCCACGCCTCGCGGACTTCCGGGTTCAGATCTGCCGCCGTGAACACGGCGTGCACGCCCGGCAGGGCCAGGGCGGCCGCGGCGTCGATCCCGTTGATGGTGGCGCGCGCGAACGGGCTGCGTACAAAGCAGGCGTGCAGCATGCCGGGGCGGGTGATGTCGTCGACAAAACGGCCGTGACCAGTGAGAAGACGGTTGTCCTCGACGCGGGGGACACGCTGGCCTGCATAGCGGGGTGTCACCGCCTCCACGACTCCACTGTCGGTGTCAGTCACGCGCGATCACTCTCCTTGGGCTGTGAAGAGTGACGTTATCGCATTGGAGAGCGACATTTCCACCAGATCTGTCTCACGAGTCGTGGTGGATACGACCGCCCGTCTCGGCAAGCGGCCGCCCCTTGCCGCCCCAGCGACGCGCGATGATCTCCGCGGCGATCGACACCGCCGTCTCCTCGGGGGTCCGGGCGCCCAGATCCAGGCCGATCGGACTGGCCAGCCGGGCGAGTTCTGCGTCGGTCAGGCCCGCGTCCCGCAGGCGCGTCAGACGATCCTCGTGGGTGCGGCGAGACCCCATCACGCCGATGTAGCCGGCTTCGGGAAGCCTCAGCGCGACCTCGAGAACGGGGACGTCGAACTTGGGGTCGTGGGTCAGCACGCAGATCGCGGTCCGCGAATCGATCGCGCCCTGTTCGGCCTGCGCGACCAGATAGCGATGCGGCCAGTCGACGACGACCTCTTCGGCGGCGGGGAAGCGGGCGGCGGTCGCGAAGACGGGCCGGGCGTCGCACACGGTGACCCGGTAGCCGAGGAACGCCGCCTGCTGCGCGAGTGCCGACGCAAAGTCGATGGCGCCGAACACCAGCATCCGGGGCCGCGGGGCATGACTCGAGACGAACACCTCCATCCCCGCGTCCTGACGCTGCCCGTCCGGTCCGTACGACAACACAGCGGACGTGCCGGCCAGCAGGAGGCCGCGCGCGTCGTCGGCCACCGCGTCGTCGGCGCGCTGCGACCCGACCGTGCCCCGCCGCCAGTCGGTGCCCACGATCAGCCGCATGCCGACGCGGCTCGGGTCGGGGTGTGCGATGACGGTCGCAACGGCGACTGCGCGGTGTTCCGCGATGTGGTCGGCGACCAGGTCCAGATCCGGAAAAGTGTTGCGCGACACCGGTTCGGTGAAGATGTCGATCGTGCCGCCACACGTCAGGCCGACCGAAAACGCGTCGTCGTCGCTGATGCCGTAGCGCTGCAGTTCGGGCTGTCCGCTCGCCACGACCTCGTTGGCCAACTCGTACACGGCGCCCTCGACGCATCCACCCGACACCGAACCCGCGACGGTGCCTTCGGGGGTCACCACCATCGCTGCGCCCGGTGGCCGCGGTGCGGAGTTCATGGTGCGCACCACCGTCGACAGGCCCGCGGTACCGCCGGCCCGCCAGACCCCCAGCAACTCGTCGAGGACGTCGCGCATCAGCGCATTTTATGCCTCAGGTGTGGCCGACTGCTGCGGCGATGACCTCTACAGTTCTCGGTATGAGCGTTTTCGCGCTGCGCTGCTTGATCATTGGCGTGCTCACGGCCGCCGCCGCCGCGGGGCCTTCGGCGACCGGTTCGGCAGCGCCCGTCCCGCCGGTGTCGGACGCAGCACAGGCGGCGGGATTCGTCGACGTGCGCAGCGTCGTTCCCGACGCGGTGATCGACCTGCGCTACGCGACGGCAGACAACTTCGTCGGCATCCCGCTCTACCCTGCCGGTGCGCGGTGCATGGTGCACGAGTCCCTGGCGCCGGGTCTGGTGGCCGCCGCGGACATTCTGCGGACAGGAGGGGAGCGCCTCGTCTTCTGGGATTGCTACCGACCCCATGCCGTGCAGGTGCGGATGTTCGAAGAGGTGCCCAACCCTGCGTGGGTCGCACGCCCGGGGGACTTCGCGCGTAGTCACGTCGCCGGGAGGTCGGTGGACGTGACGCTGGCCGGCCCCGATGGATTGGTCGACATGGGTACCGGATTCGACGACTTCACGCCCCGCAGCCTCGCCTACGCCACCGACGGCGTCAGCCCGGCTGCCCAGGCGAACAGGGCGAGGCTGCGCGACGCGATGACGGCAGGGGGCTTCACCGTGTACGACGGCGAATGGTGGCATTTCGACGGGCCCGGAGCGTCGGTGGAACGTCCGATCCTCGATGTGCCGGTGAATTAGGTGCTTCGATGAACCCATGCGCAGATTCATCGCGGCGGCCGTCCTCGCGGCCTGTGCAGTGGTCCTTGCGTTGGTGGGGGGATGCGGCAGCACCGAGGAGCCCAGCTCGCTGATCGACGAGGCTGGCTACCACGTCCGAGACAACGTCGTCTATTACCTGAACCCGTTCCCCGGCAAGGCATTTCCGATAGCAGGCGCCGATGCCACCTCATTCGAGGTGTTCGACCGGACGTATGCGCGCGACCGCGAGCACGTGTTCATCAACGGTCACCTGCTGCAGGGGGCGGACGCCGACTCGTTCCAGTTGATGGATCGGCCGGGATTCTCGAAGGACCGGGATCGGGTGTACCAACACGATCAATCGATCAGCGACGACCCTGAGAATTTTGAGTTCCTCGGCAGTGACCTGTCCAGGGACGGTGCGCACGTCTACTGGACTGACGGCACCGTATTGTCCAGCGACCCACAGAATTTCATGATCATCGTCGACGAGGACCACTACCTGTTCGCCAAGGACGGCGGCACGGTCTTCGTGAACGGCAATGCGATCGAGGGTGCATCGCCGGCATCGTTCCAGGTGATGCAGGGCGCGTACTCCCGTGACGACGCCTCGGTCTTCTACTTCGACGCGCAGGTTCCGGGCGCCGACGTGGCGACGTTCCATCCGCTCGAAGGTCCCTACGCCGCCGACGCTGCGCAGGTGTACTGGATGGGCAAGGCGATACCGGGTGCCGACCCCGCCACCTTCGAGGTGCTCAACGCGAACTTCGAATGCTCCGCAGACCGGGACAACGCGTACTACCGGCAGGACGTGATCGCCGGTGCCGATCCGTCGACGTTCCCGAGCGGCCGGGCGGTCACCGGCTGCTCGGAGACGACGATCTCGTTCGGGGACTAGGGCCAATCAGATCTTCGAGAGGTCGGTCTCCATCAGCATGATGTTGTAGTCCGACCACAGCGACAGGTTCCAGTAGAGCTTCGAGCCGACGCCCTCGGTCGACGGTGACCACGGGTGCAGCATCGGGGCGTAGATCCCGCCGGTCTGCTGGTTCATCAGAACGGTGGCGTCCGACCACACACCCTCGGGCGTATCTGACGTACGCATCACGATCCTGTTGGCCTGGTCGCCGTAGAGCACGACGTACTTCTTCAGGTACTCGTTGTACTGCACCGACATCTCGCTCACGGTGTAACCCGGCTTCGTGATGCCGAACAGACCGCCGGATTTGCCGATGATCGCCGACGCCGACGACGGGCTGCCCTTGACCCACCGGGCCGGCGTGGTGCTCCCGAACCAGCCCTTCGTCGCCTTCTTGTAGTACTCGTACTGGGACACGTTGAGCACGTTGTCCTCGGTGACGCGGGCCAGGTAGGCCGCGCCCTGGCGCCCATTGGGGGTGCCGTAGACGTACACGTACCCGTCGTCGCCCTTGACGTACGCCGACTGCTGGAAGTTGCGATTGCCGCTCAAGAACGAGTTGTAGCGCACGCTTTCGGGTGCCACGGTGAAGTTCTCGCCGTTGTCGTAGGAGTAGGCGACCGCCGAGTAGTTCGTGGTCCACCGGCCCGCCTGGCCCCACTTGGTCACCGACATGAAGCTGACGTACTGGGTGACGCCGAACTTGGCCAGCGGATCGTCGGGCGTCACGATCGAGACGCCCGCGGTGGGGATGAGGGTGACCGAGCCCGGCAGCCACGATGGCCGGTTGATGATGGGCCGCGCCTGGGTGGGGCCGTCCAGCGGTGCGCCGCCGAACATGTTGCCGTTGAACCACTCTCCGTTCCGGATGGTTATCCCATCGGACAGGTCGTGGTCGTTGCTGCGGAACAGCGTGTTGTAGATGTGCCTGCCCTGCATGCCCGGGAGGCCGAAACTGTCACCGACGGCGATCAGAATCTGGCGCTCGTCGATGTTTGGGGTCGTCGGATCGTCGACCATGCCGTTGTCCCACATGATGCCGAGGTCGGTGCCGTAGATGTTGAATCGGCCCGGGATGTTCGCGTAAGGGCCCGTCACCCAGTCGATGAACTTCGTCGAAGCGCTGACTTGCGGGTTGAGCCACGGGGAGTTGGCCGCCGCCAGCGCTGCAGCAGACGTCGAGTCGGTCAGCGCGAGGCTCGTCGGTGCGACCGCGCTGCTGCGCGGAGCGTTGGTGGTGCGCGCGGTGAACAGGGTGTCGAGCTCGCGGCGGGCGAACGCCATCAGTGCCCACAGGAACGGCGGCTGCGGCTCGTCGCCGGGCTTGGTGTCGGCCTTCTGGTGCGCCCAGTCGATCATGCTGTTGACGACGTTGACGATCGCCGTGATGAGGTTCGGCTTCTTCGTGGTCGCTTCGTCGTCTTGGTCGCTGCCCAGCAGGGCGGTGACGGTGGTCGCGGGGTTGGTCGATGTGGGGCTGGTCGATGTGGAGTTGGTCGATGTGGAGTTGGTCGATGTGGGCGCGTCGGTGACGAGCGTGACCGTCTTCCCGTCCTGCGGGGGCACCCCGGGGTCATCGGCCTTGTCGATGTCGGCCTTCGCGGCCTTCGTCGCCTTGGTGGTCTGGCTTTCCTCGACGTCGTCACTGGCGGGCTTGGTGGCGGGCGTCTCGTCTTTGGGAACGTCGACAGGAGCCGGGTCCTCGACGGGGTCCGACTCGTCGGCTGGCTCGGGCTCTGGCTCGGGGTCGTCCTCGTCCTCGTCGATAGGGTCATCCACCTCAACGGTGTCCTCGCCCTGTTGCTCCGTCTCGTCGTCCGAGCCCGCGGCCGGTTCGGAGTCATCCTTCGACTCGGCCGCCTTGTCCGCCGCCTCGGAGCTGTCGTCCGTCTTGCTCTGTGACGTTGCTGACACCGAGGATTTCGTCGCCGGCGAGTCGGTGTCATCGGCCCACGCGACGCCGTGTCCTGCAAATACTGCTGATCCGACGCCCAGCGCGACGGCCAAACCGCCGACCCGACCGACGTACGCTGCGGTGCCCATGAAATCCCTTCAGTCCAGCCCTGTCCGACCCCCGTCGTCGGTGACCATTCAATCGCATTCACCTGGGGCCGGCGAGCAAAAGATTAAATCGCTGCAGCATTCGTTTCGTTACTGTGACCATGCAGAATTAGCGATACGCCCAGGCATCGCGGTTCTTCAGCAAACAGAATCTGCGTTGTACGCCCTGATCCCGCTGTGCCTATCCGCAGAGGCTGACCGCCCCGGCTACGTCGTCGACGCGGCGCATGTCGCCGGTGCTCGGCAGGTCGGCAAGACGTTGCGCACAATCGGGCCACGGCTCGAGATCAGGTGCTTGGCGAAGCCCGGGGACCGGCCCCGTCGCGATGCGAACGGCCAGGGAGGTGAGCTGTTCGATGCTTTGCGGCGCGGGGCGGCCTCGGCGCGACGCCACGACAGACCCCGGATAACCTCGGTGCGACGACCTCGACAACCGGGAAGGTGGCGCACGTGCTTGCGGTGCTGCAGGCGTTCACCGTCATCATCGTGGTGATCGTCGTCGGTGCGATCGTGGGCTGGCGCGGTGTGCTCGGCGACAACGCCAAGACGGTCCTCAACCGCACGGCCTTTCACATCGGCGTGCCCGCGCTGCTGCTCATCAGCCTCGCCGACGCGCAACTGGATCAGGTGTTCTCCGAGGCCCTGCTGGTGTCGGCGATCGGTGCGGTCGTCGTCTATGCGGCATATTTCGGCATCGCGACGGCGACTCGCCGGCCGCGCGGGGACGCGACGGTCGGAGCGATGCTGGCGTCGGTCGTCAATGCGGGCAATCTCGGGATTCCGATCAGTGCCTATGTTCTCGGCAGCACCGCCGAGGTGTCGGCGCTCATCCTGTTCCAGACGGTGGTTCTCGTCCCGATCAGCCTTGGTCTTCTTGATTCCGCTGCAGGGCAACGAGTTTCGATGACCCGTCGGTTGGGTGCGCTTCTTGGAAATCCCATCATCGCGGCGAGTGCGATCGGTCTGGCGCTGGCCATGACCGACATCGACATTCCGCAGGCGTTGCATGACCCGCTGGAACTGCTGGCTGCCCTCGCCGTGCCCACGGTGTTGCTCGCTTTCGGGATCTCTCTGACTTCGCGAGGCTCCGAGGCAGGTACAACCGACCGCGGTCTGCTGATCGTGGCGGTGCTGTTCAAGTTGGTGGTGATGCCTGCGCTGGTCTACGGCCTGGCGCGCTTCTGCTTCGGGGCCGATCAACACGAGTTGTTGGTGGTGACGGTGCTCGCGGCGTTGCCATCTGCGCAAAACATCAACACGTACGCCGGACTCTATCAGCGCGGCGAGAAGCTGGCCCGAGACGGCACGCTCATCAGCACGCTGCTCTCGGTGCCGGTGATCCTCGTCGTCGTGCTGCTCACGGGCTGATCGACGCTCTCAGCAGGTGCGCGAATCCGTTGGCGGTGAGGTCCGCCCGCAACAGCGGGCTCGGGCGGTTTTCGAGCAGCCAGGCTTGGAGGGTGCGGGCCTGCTGGTCCCGCGGGGCGTCGGTCATACCGGCGTGATCGAGGATGAAGTGGCACAGGGTTTCCGCACCGTAGCCTCCCAGCGCGACGGTGTGCCGGCCGCGCTGGACGTCGGCAGTCAGCGTGTGGATCTCCAACCACGGGGCGAACCACGGATCGCCCGCATCGAGCCTCCCCGTGCGCTGGAATCACGCCTGGAACTCGTCGAACAGGTTGCCCGGCAGAGCCAGGCGATGGCAGACCGCGGTCCGCAGGGCCGTCGCGATCGTCAGCAGCGGCTCCGACGTGTGCAGGGTGACACACATTGTCGACCGGTCCGCGTCGGTCAGGTGAGGATCGACGATGTCCCACAGCGACTCGGCCAACTCGAAGTCGCTCAGCATCACGTCCCTCTACCTGCTCGCGTCCCTGGATCTACTGATGCCCATAGTACGTATCTGCTACGTAGATAACAGGTGGCGCGTCGGCTCAGGTCAGGAATGGCAGAAGAAGACCAGGAGGGCAGGCGCCGCGATCATCGCGGCCAGGGTTCCGGAGAGCACGACGCGCTCGCGCAGGAGGCTCCGCCGCTTCGGCGGCGTCGCGAGCCGCTCCGCGCGCGCCACCACCGCGGTGTCGGCGGCGGCCAGCGCCGCGCCGCCGGTCCGCGGAGCCCCGGCCAGCGCAACCAGGCCACTGAGCAGCGCGTCGCGACCGTGCCCACGGACAGCGACGTCGTCGGCACTCATCTCAACCAGCCGCCCCACCGAGTTGACCGCCGCTGAGAACAGCGGCAGCGCAGGCACGGCCGACGCGAGTGCGCGCAGCAGCATCATCAGCTGCGGGTGGCGTCCGCTCAGGTGGGCCCTCTCATGTGCCAGCACCGCGGCGAGTTCCGGTTCTGTCAGGCTCTTCACCGCGGCGCTGGTCACGACGATCGCATCGGGCCTGCCGGCAACGCAGTACGCGGCGGCATGGTCGGTGTGGACGAGGACAACCCCAGGTCGGTGCGTGGGGGAGCCGACGAGGCGGGCCTCACGCGCGTGCTCCTGGCTGCGGCGCCAAAACCGTTGCAGCGCAGTGGTGATGCGTCTGGCTGACAGGAGTGATGCCGCGATGGCGGTGAAGCCTGCGGCGCCGAGCGCGACATCGCCGCCCCAGCCGAGATGGTGCAGAGCCAGGATGATCTCGGTGCAATAGCGCACCGGATCGACCGAATGGGGCCCGAGAAGCTCGCGCACGATGCCGGTGGATCCGGCGATCCAGGCGGCGATCGCCACGCCGATCGCCGTCAGCCACACCGTCACGGCGAGCCTTGGGCTGCCCCCGGTGCCGGTGACGCGACGCAGGACGGCGGGGGCCAGCCAGCCGAGCGTCGCAGCGTAGACCAGCAGGCAGATCGCGGCGTTCATGACGCGGGGGAGCGGCGCGTGACCTTGCGCAGGGCCGCGCGCAGGCGCGCGGACTCGTCGTCGTTCATCTGTTCCAAGAAGAAGTTCAGGACCAGATCGGCGTCGCCACCGGAGTGGAACGCGTCACGCATCAGGATCGCGGAACGCTCTTCCCGTGTCATCGTGGGCCAGTAGCTGTAGGCCTTGCCGACGCGCCGGCGCTCCAGCCAACCCTTGCGGTGGAGGTTGTCCATCGTGGACATGACTGTCGTGTAGGCGATTTCGCGTTCACCGGTCAGTTCGTCGAAGACTTCGCGGACCGTGACCTCGTGCGAGGGATTTCCCCCGTCGCTTCGCTCGCCCCAACTGGCCCACACGCGGTCCATGACCACGGCCTCCAGATCGCCGAAACCTCGCTGCTGCACAGTCCGACCATAACTAACTGCGCAGCGCACTGCCCTGACTCCACTGATCCCAGGGCAGCGACCAGTCGCCGTTCTGCCACTGCTCCAGTGGCTCTCCACCGGTGTTGCGCACCTCGACGACATCGCCTTCCTGCGCGAATTCGAAGAACCACTCGGCGTTCTCGGGGCTGAGGTTGAGGCATCCCGCCGACACGTTGGTATTGCCCTGCGCCCAGACAGTATCCGCGAGCTCGTGGAGGTAGATGCCGTCTGGACTGATGCGGACGGCGTTCGACACGTTCAGGCGATAGCCCGACGAAGAACCGACCGGCAGGCCGTAGGTCGACGAGTCCATGACCACCGAACTGTCCTTCTCCATCACCGTGTAGGTGCCCGCCTGCGTCCAGAAGTGGATCGTGGTGCCGCCGACCGTCTCGGTGCCGCCGCGGCCCATCGACGTCGGCATCGTCCGGACCAGCTTGCCGTTCTGAAAGACGCTGACCTGCTTGGTCGCGTCGTCGGCGACGGAAACGCGCGCATCCCCGATGCGGAAGCCGACCTTGCTGTCCTCCTGGCCGTAAACGCCGCCGCCGAGATCGGTGCCGTAGATGCCGGCGTCGACGGTGACCTGAGTGCCCGGGGGGTAGTACTCACGCGGACGCCAGTGCGCCTTGCGGTCGTTGACCCAGTACCAAGAGCCTTCGACGCGGGGTGTGGTGGTGACCTTGAGTTGACGCTCGGCTGCTGCGCGATCGGAGATGTCGGCATCGAAACGCGCGACCACCACCATGCCGACGCCGTAGGTCGCGCCGTCAACGAGCTTCGCGCCGGACGTGCCGTGCAACGAGACGGAAGTCTGCTTGGCGGGTGCGACCGTCGAGAAGCGTGAAATCTCTTTGGCAACAGTTGAATCCGTGCCAAGTCCGGTGGCCTTCACGGTGTAGGTGCGGCCGTAGCCGAGCGGCTCGGCCGGCGTCCACTCGCGGCCGTCGGCGTCTATCGCGCCCTTGACCCGCCTGCCTTGCTCGTTCGTCATCTCGACGTCGGTGATGGTGCCTGACGTCGCGGTCACCCGCACGGAATCGACGGGGCGGATTCCGTGTTCGTCGCCCTCGGAACGGATGATCAGTTTCGCCGGCGCCGGTGGTTCGGCCAGGGACTCCGCGTCGGCGGCGGTCGTCATGGCCTGCTGCTGCTCGACGGGCGCACCGCTCTGCGTCGCGACGAACAGGCTGACCGACATGATGGCGAGCAGGATCGCGAGCCGGCTGCGGCGGGGCGTGGTCAGGGCTACTCCCAGCTGGGTCGTCGAGGGTGGAATCTACGTATCTCCATAGTAGATGACGGGAAGAGCCCGGAGCTCTGTCGCGAGGTCAGGACTCCTCGGCGCCGTCGCTGTCCGTGGCGGGAGCTTCGACGAGCAGCGACAGGCCGTGGTGCGCGGCGAGCTCGACACTGAAACTGTGCAGGTCGTCCACAGTTGCCAGGACCTTGCCGGAGAACATGTCCGACACTTCGCTTCCCGGAGGCAGCTTCTTGGATCGCACTGTGCCCGTGACATCTTCGTTGGCGAAGTTCAAAACCGTCAGCTGGTACTGGTTCACCTCGTCGAGCTGGTGGACGAGCACCAGCATGCCGCGCTGGGAGACCTCGGGAATGTCGATCTGACGGCTGGTCGCGATCCCGTAGTGCGAGCGGACCTTCAGGATGGCCTGCAGTTGTCGCAGAAAGCTGGTGTCGTCGGCGAGCTGATCCGGGATGGAGCCGTAAAGACTTCTGCCCCTTGGCATTCCAGCAGGAGACTGGGTCGCGTTCGGGTTGACGCCCATCAGATCGTGCGCGGCGCGGTGGATCCAGCGGGTGTCGCCTTCGCGGAGCAGCTCGGGAATCTCGGTCGCGGGCAGCGTCAGCATGCCGCAGACGTCCCAGCCCGACAGGGCGAAAACTCCCGGCTGCAACGCGTTGAACATCGCCAGCAGCAGATGCGCCCGGCGAATCCGGTCGATCTGTTCGGCGTCGTCTCCGTCGATGTCGTCGAGCTGCGAGATGCCCAGCGTCGCGGCGATGATCGTGGCGCTGGTGCAGGCGATGCCGTTCGTCGTGAAGACGAGGTTGTACGGGGCATTCTCGCCGGACAACTTATCGCGCAGGTCGGTGCGGACGATCTCGCCGAGGACCTCGCCGGTGACCTCCTCGCCCTTGTAGGTGAACACGTCGTCGCGGTGCCCGTTGGACCAGTGCACCAGCTCATAGGTCAACTCGTCGTGGTTCTGGAGAGCGTGCACCAACGACGCCGGGTCCACGCCGAGCTCAAGGGTCGTTCGCAGCGTCAGCCGCAGGAACTCCGTGTCGGCGGTCGCCAGTGCGTGCTGTACCGCAGGGCGGGTGATGAAGTCGTAGGACAGGTCCGCGCCGGCCTCGCCGATCTGACGGATGTCGTCGATCGTGAGGTTGAGCTCCTGGAACGTGAACCCGCCGACCTTGCGCACCATGCTCGCGATGAGGTGGTTGGCGGCCTCCGACAGGGGATGGCCCTCCGACCAGGCCGCGCTGTCCTCGGCGGCGGTCTTCTCAGCCCCAAGGAACCCGTTGGCGTCCAGGCGCAACCCGCCGGTGCCAAGGTCGGTCAGTGAATGCAGCGCGTCACCGATGACCAGGCGCATCCCTGCGAAGGACGGGTCGAGCCAGTTGATGGACGGCTGACCGTCCTTGAAGTAGTGCAGGTACACCCAGCGCCGTTCGACGCCGTCGATGCCGACGACGGGCCGGGTGACGCTCCAGTTCGTCTCCTTGATGCCTTCGGCGTAGAAGATGACGCGCTGCAGCGCACCGATGATGTAACCGGCCTTGTCGAGCCATTCCTCCGTCGCGGCGTCGATGTTGACCGAGTCCGCGCCCGACGGCACGTCGGGCAGGTTCTCCCAGTCGCGCGGGTCGACCTCGACCATGTGATAGATGCCGGGGTAGTCGGCGTACTTCATCTCCGCGAGCCGGAAGTCGGCGCCCTTGCCGGTGTGACCGGGGACGATGTCGTCGATGATGGTGCCGCCGTACCAGTTGGCGGTGCCGCACATCTGACGGAATTCCTCTTCGGTGCCGAACGCGGGGTCGATCTCGGTGCTGATGCGGTCGAAGTGCCCGTCCACGCTCGGCGTCAGATCCCAACCCGAGATGCCGCCCGCTCGTTTGACGGGCCCGGTGTGCACGGCTTCGATGCCGATTTCGGAGAACGCCTTCCACATCTCCGCGTCGGACATCGACTTCAGGAACGACTCATCGGAGCGGGTGATCAGTGACAGCGGATATGCCGTGAACCACACCGCGGCGGTCTCGACTGCATGCCGGGCGCTCGGCGTGGCATAGGGGTTCTGCCACATCGAGCCCTGGCCGGAGAACTGCTGGCTGATCTGGTTGGCGTCGGCCAGCATCGACTGGCTGATCAGCCACGACACGTACGCCGGATTATCGCCTGTCGGTGAGCCGTCCCGGGCCAGCGAGCGGCGGGTGAACGGGGTCCGCACACGCGGCCGGAAACGCAACGACCGAGGTCGCGCAGGGTGGAGGTGTTCATCGAACGTGATCTCAGGCGCCTCGTTGCCCTGGTCTTCAGGTTCCGACTCCGCGGCTTGAGACAAGGTTCCGCCCTTCACAAGGTTGTTTCGTATCGACCGGTATCGAGTATTGCCGCGTCCGGGCAGTGTTGAAACTGGACGTGGTCAGAACGACTGTCCAGGAGGGTCAACGTGGTGTGCCGGCCTCGCGCCACAGCCCGGCCGACATGTCTTGCTGCAGAAGGTGTTCTGACTGCGCCGTGCTTCAGCGCGGTTGCTCCGACCCATCTCGCATCCGGAAAATTTACGGTGAAAGGCCATTCATAGCGGAAAATGGAGCCTCCTATCGGGATTGAACCGATGACATTCCGCTTACAAGGCGAACGCTCTACCACTGAGCTAAGGAGGCGTGTCCGTACGGACGGTCAAATCCTATCGTCTGGCCTATCGGGGGTGTTGTCGGTGCTCAGAGCTAGCGTCGGCAACGTGGCGAGGACTTGTCTCGGTTGTGGTGTTCAACTCCAAAAGCGTCATCAGAAAGTGTTCTGCGGCAACGCATGTCAGCAGACCTATCAGCGTCGTCTGCTGTTGCAAGCGTGGCTTCAGACTGGCGTCTGCGCTCCGGGGATGTCGCGTCAGGGGCATTACATCCGCGACTACCTTTATGAGCAACAAAGCGGTTGCTGCGCAGTCTGTGGCCTCAAGAACTCGTGGAATGGCCTGACGCTGGGGCTGATCATCGACCACATCGATGGGGATGCGACCAACGACCGTCGTGAGAACTTGCGGCTGGTCTGTCCCAACTGTGACAGTCAGCTGCCGACCTACAAGGCGAAGAATCGCGGCAAGGGCCGGTTCTACCGGCGGCAACGCTATGCCGACGGTCAGTCCTACTAGTCCTCGGCGTCGACGACCCGCTGTGAGGTCACCGGACGCGACGTCGGGCGGCTGCGGGGACGACGGCCCGGCAGCGGGATCCGGTCGGCGATGGAGCTGAGCGGATTGACCACCTGGCTGAGCACGATGACGGCCTCACGCAAGGCCTCGATCGTCGGCTCTAGCGCCTCCAGGCCGGGTGCGAGCCGGTTCAGGGTGTCCGCGACGGTGGCCAGTTGTTCGAGCGGGCCGTGGCGCGCTGTCAGGGTGTCGACGACGCCGCCCTCGGCGAACAGCCGGTCGGCGACGCCGTCCTCGGCCAGCAGCCGATCGATCAGCCCTTCCTCGGCAAGCAGCTGGTCGACGAGGCCGCCGGGCTCGATCGCTCGCATGAGCCCGCCGTCGTCCTGCGTCATGCGGTCGAGTGCGCCCCCGGGCGCGGTCAGTCTGTCGATGACGCCGCCGGGCTGAAGCAACCGGTCGATGGGGCCGCCGGGGGCCAGCGCCCGCCCTAGCGGCTGGTCCTCGTCCATGAGCTTGGCCAGCCGGTTCGCGCGTTCGACCGCGTCTTGAACTCCCAGCATGGAGGCGAAGGAGGTCGGGGTCTGCCGCGCCGCCTCCGGCCCATCGCCCACCGCACGCTGGGCGATGTTCAGGCCGGTCTTGGCAGCGCCGAGGCCGGCGTCGGCGACCGCCAAACCCACCCGTACCGGCGCGAATGCGAGTTCGGTCAGGGATTTGCCCAGGTCCATCCGCTCAGTCTATGGACCGCGCAACCACAAACTCACAGGAAGTGCACAGCTAGTGGGCAGCCCATTTCCAACTGAACGGAGAAACATGAGGGTCTATGGCCATGCCCGTACAGGAAAGCGTTCCCGAGGCACGAGTGCTGGTGGTTGACGACGAGACGAACATCGTCGAGCTGCTGTCCGTGAGTCTCAAGTTCCAAGGGTTCGAAGTCCACACCGCGTCCAACGGCCCCGCCGCCCTCGACAAAGCCCGCGAAGTGCGCCCGGACGCGATCATTCTCGACGTAATGATGCCCGGCATGGACGGCTTCGGGCTGCTGCGCCGGCTGCGTGCCGACGGCATCGAGGCACCCGCCCTGTTCTTGACGGCGCGCGACTCGCTGCAGGACAAGATCGCAGGTCTGACGCTTGGCGGCGACGATTACGTGACCAAGCCGTTCAGCCTGGAAGAAGTCGTCGCGCGGCTGCGCGTGATCCTGCGCCGCTCCGGCGGAGGTGTGCAGGAGCCCCGCACGTCACGGCTGACGTTCGCCGACATCGAGCTCGACGAGGACACGCACGAGGTGTGGAAGGCGGGCGAGCCGGTCTCGCTGTCGCCCACCGAGTTCACGCTGCTGCGGTACTTCATCATCAACGCGGGCACTGTGCTGTCGAAGCCGAAGATCCTCGACCACGTGTGGCGCTACGACTTCGGCGGCGACGTCAACGTCGTCGAGTCCTACGTGTCTTACCTGCGGCGCAAGATCGATACCGGCGACAAGCGACTGCTGCACACCCTGAGGGGCGTCGGTTATGTCCTTCGTGAGCCCCGATGAGCGCTTGCGCGAAGAGCCGAGTACGGGGGCTGAGCGCAACAATGGTGGCGTGGCACGAGACACGAGGAGTCTGAGACGGGGCATCCCGCTCCGGGTGGGTCTCGTCGCGGCCACGCTGCTGTTGGTGGCGTGCGGATTGCTGGCGTCCGGCATCGCCGTGACGACGATCATGCAGCACAGCCTCATGAATCGAGTCGACGACACCCTCCTCGATGCATCACGCGGCTGGGCCCAGGTGCCGCGCCGTCTGCCCTCCGCCCCAGTCGAAGGTCCCAACCCGGCCAGACCGCCGTCTGATTTCTACGTCCGTGGCATCGACCCCGACGGCCACGTGTGGATGGCCGTCAACGACCGCGAACACGAACCGGCGCTGCCCGCCGACAACGATGTGGGTCCGGTGCCCGTCACCGTCGGCTCGGTGACCCACCCCGACGAGCAGTGGCGCGCCATGACGGTGCGCGGCCTGCGGGGCGAACTCACGACGGTCGCGATCGACCTGTCCGATGTGAAGTCGACGATGCGCTCCCTGGTCTACACGCAGCTCGGCATCGGTGCGGCCGTGCTTCTGGTGCTGGGCATCGTCGGCTACGCGGTCGTGCACCGCAGCCTGCGTCCGCTCTCCGAAGTCGAGCAGACCGCCGCCGCGATCGCCTCCGGTCAGTTGGATCGCCGCGTCCCCGAACGCGACCCGCGCACCGAGGTCGGCCGACTCTCGTTGGCGCTCAACGGAATGCTCGCCCAGATCCAGCGCGCGATGGCGTCGTCGGAGTCGTCGGCCGAACAGGCCCGCAGCTCCGAGGACCGCATGCGGCGCTTCATCACCGACGCCAGCCACGAACTCCGCACTCCGCTGACGACGATCCGCGGATTCGCCGAGCTCTACCGGCAGGGTGCCGCACGGGATGTCGAGATGCTGATGGGGCGGATCGAAAGTGAGTCGCGCCGAATGGGTCTGCTCGTCGAGGACCTGCTCCTGCTCGCCCGTCTCGACGCACAGCGTCCTTTGGAGCACCATCGCGTCGACTTGCTGGCGCTCGCCAGCGACACCGTCCATGACGCGCAGTCCGTCGCGCCCAAGCGGCGGATCCGGATGGAGGTCTTCGACGGACCCGGAACCCCAGAAGTTCTCGGTGACGAGGCACGGTTGCGGCAGGTGCTGTCCAACCTGGTCGCCAACGCGCTGCAGCACACCCCCGAGTCCGCCGGCGTCACCGTCCGCGTCGGCACCGACGACGACAACACTGTGGTCGAGGTGTGCGACGAAGGGCCAGGCATGACCGCCGAGGATGCCCAGCGTGTGTTCGAAAGGTTCTACCGCGCAGACACCTCCCGTGCCCGGGACACCGGCGGCACGGGTCTGGGACTGTCGATCGTCGACTCGCTGGTCTACGCGCACGGCGGAAAGGTCAGCGTGACGACGGCGCCCGGCTGCGGGTGCCGGTTCACGGTGAGACTGCCGCGCTTTGCGGATGCAGCCGAGGAGCGCTCATCCGAGGAGCCGGCCGCGATCCCCGTCAGCGCAGCTGCGCCAGCGCGTCCTTAATCTTCGACTGGGCTTCGTCGAGTGATTCCGGCGACGGATTCTGGTCGACGTTCGCGAACCCGAAGTCGGACAGATCGCGCGCAGGGAAGACGTGCACGTGCAGGTGCGGCACCTCAAGCCCGGCGATGATGACGCCGGAGCGTTCGGTGTTGAACGCCTTGCACACCGCCTTGCCGATCAGCTGCGAGACCTCCATGACGCGGGCGAACACCGCGGGCTCGATGTCCTGCCAGTTGTCGATCTCGGCGCGCGGCACGACCAGGGTGTGGCCCTGCGTCATCGGCGCGATCGTCAGGAACGCGACGATGTCGTCGTCCTCGTAGACGAACCGTCCGGGGATCTCGCCATTGATGATCTTCGTGAAGATGGTCGCCATGCCGGACAGGCTACTAGGGGGCGATATGAACCGGAGGGTCCGCGAAGTTCGGATCGGCCGGAAGGTTCGCGGGTCCGATGAACATGCAGTTCTTGACCGGAATCAGGTGCGAACCAAGGCCGGAAGGGACGTACTGGGCGTGCGTCACGCACCGTTCCCATAATCCGTCGGGCTGGATCGGTCCGTCGCATTTGCCGAGAACGGGCCCGCCATAGAGGCAGCCGGCGGAGGCTGGCGGTGCTGCGGTGAGCAGCGCTGCCGGCAGCAACGCAGCGGCCATCAGTGCGGCGACAGGACGCTTCGTGGTCGGCATTCATCGACGCTACCGCGGTCGGCGTGGTTAGCCTGGCGAGATGCTGGGATTGATGCAGGACCGCCCGCTGATGATCTCCTCGCTGATCGAGCACGCGGCGGCATTCCACGGAGACACCGAACTCGTGTCGCGGCTGCCTGAGGGGTCGACCCGCCGCACCACGTGGCGCGAAGTCCGCGATCGATCGAGACAGGTGGCCAATGCGCTCGCCGAACTCGGTGTCGAACCGGGTGACCGGATCGCGACCCTTGCCTGGAACAGTGACCGGCACCTCGCGCTGTACTTCGGGGTCTCGGGTTCCGGGGCGATCATGCACACCGTCAATCCGCGGCTGTTTCCCGAGCAGATCACATACATCGTCAATCATGCCGAGGACCGGGTGTTGTTCTTGGACATCACCTTTGCGCCGTTGGTCAGCCAGCTGGCGGCGGAGTTGGAGACGGTCGAGACGTTCGTCGTCATGACCGACCGTGCGCACATGCCCGAGGTCCCCGGTGTCCCCGCCGACCGGTTGATGTGCTGGGACGAACTGATCGGGAAGCAGTCCACCCACTACGACTGGCCCGAGTTCGACGAACGCAGCGCGTCGTCGCTGTGCTACACCTCGGGCACCACTGGCAATCCCAAAGGTGTGTTGTACTCCCATCGTTCGACGATGTTGCACACTTTGATGGCCGCGGCGCGCGACAAGAACGACATCCACAGCGGCTCAAGGATTCTGCTCGTGGTGCCGATGTTCCACGCCAACGCGTGGGGGACGCCGTACTCGGCCGCGATGGTCGGTGCGACTCTGGTGATGCCCGGCCCTCATCTCGACGGTGAATCCGTGTACGCGTTGATGAAATCCGAGCGGGTCAACCAGACGCAGGGCGTGCCGACGGTGTGGATGATGTTGTTCGCCTACCTCGACGAGCACCCCGAGATCGACCCGCACGAATTGGGTCTGGAGTTCGCAGGGACCGGCGGATCGGCGTTGCCGCTGTCGATGATTCAGCGATTCGAGCGAGACTTCGGCGCCGACGCGATCCAGGGCTGGGGGATGACAGAGACCAGCCCACTGTGCGTGCTCGGCCGGACCCTGCCCAAGCACGAAGGCTTGGACAACGCGCAGAAGCACCTCATCAGGTTGAAACAGGGCCGTGGTGTCTGGGGCGTCGAGCTCAAGATCGTCGACGACGACGGGCACCGCCTCCCTTGGGACGGTAAGGCTTTCGGGGAAGTTTGGGTGCGTGGCCCGTGGATCGCCAGCGGATACTTCAAGGGTGAGGGTGGCGACAAGCTCGATGCCGAGGGCTTCTTCCCGACCGGTGACGTCGCGACGATCGACCCAGACGGCTACCTCCAGCTGGTGGATCGGGCCAAGGACGTCATCAAATCAGGTGGCGAGTGGGTGAGTTCGATCGACCTGGAGAATGCTGCGATGGGTCACCCCGCGATCGCCGAAGCCGCTGTCATCGGGGTGCCGCATCCGAAGTGGCAGGAGCGCCCTCTGCTCCTCGCCGTTGCGCGCCAGGGACACAACGTAAGTCGTGAAGACGTACTGGAATACCTCTCCGGTGAAGTCGTCAAGTGGTGGCTACCCGACGACGTGGTGTTCGTCGACGAACTCCCGCACACCGCGACGGGCAAGGTGCTCAAGCTGAAACTGCGCGAGCAGTACCGCGATCACCAGCTGCCGACTACCTGACCTGCGCCGCGATCTCGTCGATGGTCCACGGTGGCTCGTCGTCGTGGCCGCGATAGGCGACGATGGACGGTGACTGGCGATCGAACCGGCCGACGAATCCGCCTGCCGCGATGAAGATCTGGCCGGTGACGTCGTTTGCCAGGTCGCTGGCGAGGTACGCGTAGGTGGGTGCGACGTAGTGCGGGGGAGCGGCATCCAGGGCTCCCTGGAAGCTGACATCGTCGAGCAGGCCGCGCTTGTTGAGCTCGGTGATGTGGTTCTCGTAGTCCGCACCCGTCGACAACCGCGTCTTCGCGCCCGGGCACACCACGTTCGCGCGAACCCCGTGTTCCTTCAGTTCGGCCGCGATCGCCAGCGTCAGGCTGTTGACGCCGCCCTTGCCCGCCGGGTAGCCCGTCCCGCCGTAATCGCCAAGGAACGCAAACGAACTGGTGTTGACGATCGCACCGCCGCCCTGTGCGACCATCCGCGGTGCGACAGCTCGGCACGTCTCGAACGCAGTCAGCAGGTGCGCGTCGAGCAGGCCACGAAACTGCGCACTGGTCACATTGAGGATCGACGATCCGACCGGCTCGGCGGTGCCTGCGCAGTTGACCAGGATGTCGATGCGGCCGAACTCACCGACGCAGCGGTCGATCAGCGCGTCGGCCACCGCGGGATCGGCTGGTGAGCCGGGGAACGCGATCGCTCCCGGGATCTCTTGTGCAGCTTGGTTGGCCGCCACCTCGTCCCGACCGTTGACGATGACACCGGCGCCGAGCGAGCTCAGCAACCGGGCAACCTCCAAGCCGACCCCGCGGGTGCCGCCGACGACGACAGCCGCGCGGCCGGCGAGAGACGAGCTAATCCTTCTTCTCCACCTCGGAGAACTTCATCGCGTCCATGTTCCAGAAGCCACGCAGGTTCGTGATCAGCCCGGCGTCGTCGACGCGGTAGGTGAACACACCGCGCACCGTCGCGACGAACCCGTTCGGGAACGTGGTCTCCAGGATCAGGATGTAGGCGATCTCCGTCGGACTGCTCGACGGAAACGTCTCTTCACAGGTGATGCGGAGCTGGTTCGGTCCGATGTTGGTGTCGAAAAAGGCGCCCAAGGCCTCTTTTCCGCGCACGCCTGTGCCGTCGGGGTTGGTGACGGCCTCCCCGATCGGGTCCTCGACGAGGACGTCGTCGGCCATCAGGGCCAGCCAGCCCTCCCGGTCACCGGCCTGCACGCAGGCCCACGAGTTCCGCGATGCCGCAACGACCGGCGACAAGTCCTCTGCCGTGGTCACGATCTACCGATCGGCGTCGGTGTAGCGGATGACGCCGCGGATGTTGCGGCCTTCCAACATGTCCTTGTAGCCGTCGTTGATCTGCTCCAGCTTGTACTGCCGGGTGACCATGTCGTCGAGATTGAGGCGGCCGGCCTTGTACATCGACAGCAGCTGCGGGATGTCGTGATGCGGGTTGCCGCCACCGAAGATGGTGCCCTGCAGGTTCTTCTGCAGCAGCGTCAGCATCGACAGGTTCAGCTTCACATCCGCGCTGGCCATGTTCGCGACCGCGGTCACGACGCAGGTGCCGCCCTTGGCGGTGATGTTGAGGTAGTTGTCGATCTCTTCGCCGTGCAGCTCGCCGGTGGTGATGATGGTCTTGGCGGCCATCCGGCCCTGCGTGACCTCGGCGACGCCGCCCATGGCGGAGAAGATGTCGGGGTAGGCGTGGGTGGCGCCGAACTTGAGGGCCTGATCGCGCTTCCACTCCACCGGGTCGATGGCGAAGATGTTGCGGGCACCGGCATTCAGAGCGCCCTGCAGGGCGCCCATGCCGACGCCGCCGATGCCGGCGATGACGACATCATCACCCGGGCGGACGTCGGCGCTGCGCACCGCGGAGCCGTAGCCGGTGGTGACGCCGCAGCCGACGAGGCAGGCGACCTCGAACGGGATGGACGGGTCGATCTTCACGACCGAGCTCTTGTGCACGACCATGTACGGGCTGAAGGTGCCCAGCAGCGTCATCGGGATGACCGGTGTGCCGTCCTTGGACGCGTGGATGCGGTGGGTGTTGTCAGAAACCGCGGTGCCCTGGAGCAGCATCGCTCCGAGGTCGCAGAGGTTGCGCAGGCCGGCCTGACAGGACGGGCACGCGCCACACGATGGGATGAACGACAGGACGACGTGGTCGCCCGGCTCGATACCTTCCACGCCGGGGCCGACCTCGGTGACGACGCCGGCGCCCTCGTGGCCGCCCAGCACCGGGAAACCAGCCATCGGGATGTCGCCGGTGACCAGGTGGTGGTCGGAATGGCACATGCCCGACGCTTCCATCTGGATCTTGACCTCGTCCTTGACGGGGTCGCCGATCTCGATCTCCTCGATCGACCACGGCTGGTTGAATTCCCAGATCAGGGCGCCTTTGGTCTTCATTTCTCCTGCTTTCGACTAGAGCCTCTAGTTGTAAGACTAGAGGCTCTAGTTAGCCACATCACAGCCTCCCCAAGCAACTGCTTGGTGGTGCGATTACCAAATGGGAACGGGAGCCTCGCCGAGCGGGTAGTAACCGGGCAATTTCTCGCCCGCCAGCGACCGCTCGATGCGCTTCTGCATGGTCGGGGTCAGGTCCCCGGATTCGATCAATTTCAT
Source organism: Mycobacterium sp. 236(2023) (assembly GCF_029623955.1). Classification (GTDB taxonomy): domain Bacteria; phylum Actinomycetota; class Actinomycetes; order Mycobacteriales; family Mycobacteriaceae; genus Mycobacterium. Next base: position 353,088 of record NZ_JARSBP010000003.1, read on the forward strand.
GAACGCCTTCTGCACGTGGCCGAAGTCGAAGAAGTCGCGCTGCCACTCGATCAGCAGGTCGTCGTTCAAACGGAACCAGCTGCCGCCGATGCCGTAGATCTCGTCGCGGCTGCCGTCGCTCTTGTTGGCGATCTGCTTCCAGAAGCCGACGATCTCGTTCTGCTTCTCGTCGATCAACGTCTTCTGATATTCGTAGACCCAGTTTTCCAGGCCTTCCATCTCAAGGCCCAGCGCGACGTCGCGGATCTCGTCCCTGTTGACGCACATGACGTCTTCCTTGGGGCCGATGTTCCAGCCGTAGGTGGCGTCTTCGGTGTAGAACTCCGCCATCGGCTTCCAGTCGCCGGCTTCTTCGGCGTCCCGGTTGGCCTTGAGCCAGCGCTCGACCCAGTCTTCAAGTGCTTCTCTTGACGCCATTGTCACTCCTTATTTCTCGGTGATGGAAAGTGCTCGGGTGGGACACATGTCGACAGCCATCTCCACGGCGTCGCGGAGCTCGTCGGGTGGTTCGGCGTCGAGGATCTCGACGACGCCGCGCTTGGGCACCTTGAAGACGTCGGGCGCCTCCAGCTCGCACATCGCGTGCCCCTGGCACAGGTCTTCGTCAAGCTCGACGCGGTAGCAGCCCATAGGCGTTACGCCTGAACTCGCTTGCGGTACTTGACCTTCGCCGGCTGGGCCAGCTGCACGACCATCTTGGAGTGATCGTTGTGGTAGCTCTCCGGCGGCTGAGCCATCTCGAACTCGTACTCGCGCAACAGAACCGAGAAGATGGCCTTGATCTGCATCTGCGCGAACGCGGCTCCGACGCAGCGGTGCTTGCCCGCGCCGAACGGAATCCACGTCCACCGGTTGGCGATGTCGGCCTGCTCGGGCTTGTTGTACCGGTCCGGGTTGAACGCGTCCGGGTCGGGGAAGTCCTCGGGGATCCGGTTGGAGATCGCCGGCGAGGCGGCGACGAAGTCGCCCTTGTGGATCGGCAGACCCTTCACCTCGAACTCATCCTGGGCGACGCGCATCAGGATGATCAGCGGCGGGTGCAGGCGCAGCGTTTCCTTGACGACATTGTCGAGCTTCGGAATCTGGCGCAGCGCATGGAAACTCACCTCCTGGCCATCGGCGTAGAGCTCGTCGAGCTCGTTCCGCACCGCGGCGTAGGTGTCGGCGTGACGGATCAGCTCGATGAGCGTCCACGCCGACGTGCCTGAGCTGGTGTGGTGGCCGGCGAACATCAGCGAGATGAACATGCCGGTGACCTCGTTGGCCGAGAAGCGGGGATTGCCTTCGTCGTCCTTGATCGACACCAACACGTCGAGCAGGTCGCGATCCTCTTTGCCCTTGGGCGGGTTGGCTATCCGCCCGTCCATGATCTCCTGAACCAGCGCAACGAGTTTCACGCGCGACTCGTCGCGGATCCGGAAGCTCTCGATGTCGAGGTACGGGTCGACGTAGCAGAGCGGGTCGGTTCCGCGCTCCAACTGGTGGTAGTAGTGCGCGAACCGGTTGTCGAGCTGTTCGCGGAACTTCAGCCCGATCAGGCACGCCGTCGATGTGTAGATGGTCAACTCGGAGAAGAACTCGAGCAGTTCGATCTCGCCCTCGTCGCCCCAGTCGGCGATGATCTTCTTGACCTCGTTCTCGATGGTCGAGGCGTGGCCCTTCATCTGTTCGCCGCGCAGCGCGGTGTTGTGCAGCATCTCGGCCCGGCGCTCCGGGTCGGCATCGAAGACCACGCCCTCACCGAAGATCGGCGTCATGAAGGGGTAGGCCTCGGCCTGATTGAGCTCGCTGTCGTTGGAGCGGAAGAAGAACTCGTTGGCCTCGGCGCCGTAGAGCATCACGACCTGCTTGTCGGCCAGCTGGAACCAGCCGACGTCCCCGCACTCCTCGCGGACACGCTTCATCAGGCCGATCGGGTCGGTGCGGAACTCTTCGAGGTGGCCGTGTTCCTCTTCTTCGCCACCGGAGACGCGGGGGACTATGGCAGTCGTCATTGGTTGAGGGCCTCCTCATCGACCTTGAGCTGTTGGCGTTCTTTGGTCGTCGCCAACGGAGCCTCGGGCTGGAGTTCCATGTTGGCGATGAAACCCCCGCGGGGGGTTTCGGCGACGAACGTGATGGCGCGGGCGAGATCGTCTGCGCGGAGGAAGTAGTCATGGCGGGCCTGACCCCACTTGGCCCAGTCCTCAAGGGCGGGACCGATCAGATCGGCGGGCAGGCTCCACCCCATCGACGTCTTCGTCGGCCCGGGATGCACGATCGATGCGCGCACGCCGGTGCCTTCGAGTTCCATCTGATAGTTGTTGACCATCGCGACGAGCGCCGCCTTGGCCGCCCCGTAGGCGCCCATGTGCGGCCGTTGCCGCAGTGACACATCGGATCCCACGAAGATCAGGTCGCCGCGCTGGCGCTCGATCATGCCGGGCAGGACGGCCGAGGCGACGCGGTTGGCGCCGATCAGGTGGATCTGCACCTGCGATTCGAACTGCTCGGTGCTGATCGCGTCGAGCTTGCCGAAGTAGGTGTCGCCGGCGCCGGCGACCAGAACTTCGATGTCGCCGAGTTCGGCGGTGGTCTGTTCGACGGCGGCTTTCACCGAATCGGGGTCGGTGACGTCGAGATGCACCGGGATGGCCTCGCCACCGTCGGCGCGGATCTTGTCGACGATCTCGTTGAGCTTCTCGACCCGGCGAGCGCCGAGCGCAACAGGGAAACCGTTGCGGGCCAACCTGATCGCGGTCGCCTCACCGATACCGGAGGAGGCGCCTGCGACCAGGGCGGGACGGCGGTCGGGTAGAGGTGCAAAGCGTGGCATTCCTGGCCTTTCAGCGGACCTGGACGGAAATCGGAAGGTGAGCGAATCCGCGGACATTGCTGGAGTGGACGCGGACGGCGCTGTCCTCGTCGACCTCGTATCCGCGGATTCGCTTGAACAACTCGGCCAGCGCGACCCGGGCCTCCATGCGTGCGAGGTGCGCGCCGAGGCAGAAGTGGGCGCCGCTGCCGAAACTTTGGAGCTTAGAACCGATTTCCCGGCCGATGACGAAGTCGTCGGGATTCTCGAAGGCCCGCTCGTCGCGGTGGGCCGATCCCGGGAGCAGCAGCAGTACGTCGCCGTCGGGGATGACGGTGTCGTAGAGCTCCAACTCGCCTGCGACCGTGCGGGCCAGGATCTGGCTCGACGTGTCGTAGCGGAGCGTTTCCTCGACCCACAGCGGAATGCGGTCGAGATCGTCGTACACCGGGGCCAGCTGGTCGGGGTTGCGATGACCCCAGAACGCGGCGTTGGCAAGCAGTTTGGTGGTCGTCTCGTTGCCGGCGATCACCATCAGGAACATGAAGCCGATGATCTCGTCATCGGTGAGACGGTCCCCGTCGATCTCGGCTTCCAATAGCGCCGAGGTCAGATCGTCGGTGAGTGCCTTACGGCGTTCCTTGACCATCTCTTGGTAGTAGACAATCAGGTTCAGCGAGGCCTCGATCGCCGTATCCGGAACGTCGGTGACGCCCTCCTCGCGGTGCATCACCGCATCGGCCCAGGCGCGCACCTGCACACGGTCGACTTCGGGCACACCCATCAGTTCGGAGATGACATCCATCGGCAGCTTGCCCGCGAACTCGTCGACATAGTCGACCGAGCCGTCTTTCGCCATCTCCAGCATCGTGTCGAGATGCTGGACCGCGATCTCGGTCACCCTGGGCTCCAGCTCGCGAATACGCCTGGGCGTGAACCCTTTCGAGACCAGCGTGCGCAGCCGCAGGTGGTCGGGGTCGTCCATGGCGAGGAAAGACATCGTCTTCGATGCGTGCGGGCCGCGCGAGGCGGGGTCGAGCGAGACGCCGAACTTGTTGGACAGCGTGGTGCTGTTGCGGAAACCCTGGAGCACGTCGCGGTGACGCGACAGCGCCCAGAACCCGAGCTCGTCGTTGCGGTACAGCGGGGCCTCGTCACGCAGCCGCTTGTAATACGGATACGGGTCTTCGTGGAAGTCGTAGTTGTAGGGATCGAGCCCTACTTCGCTGATGGTCATCGGTCCTCCCCGACGATGAGTCCGACCACATAGGAGAGTCGGTCGGCGATCTGGTGGTACGTGAAAGCGCCGCTGCCTGCGTTGACCAGCGCGCCGAAGAACGTCATCTCGAGTGCGGCCAGCGTGCGCGGATCCGGATCGGGGCCGACGGCCGCGCGGATGCGCTTGTGGATCTCGCTGCCGATGCGCTCGCGGACGGAACGCACCGCCGGGTCGTTGCCCGACAACAGGGCTGTCGTGCAGGCGGCAGCGACCTCCGGCTCGTCGGCGACCATCAGCGCCATGCTGCGCAGGGTCTGCTCGACCCGGGTGGCCGTGCTGTCGTTGACGTCGGTGAAGTAGTCGACCTGCTGCATCAGGTTCAGGTAGATCTCGGCGATCAGATGGTTCTTCGACGAGAAATAGGTGTAGGCGGTGGCGGGGGCGACCTTGGCCCTCGCGGCGACCGCGCGCACGGTCAGATCGGCGTATGACGACTCGCGCAGCATTTCCAGACCGGCGGCGAGAACCTTGCGGAACGTCTCTTCCTGCCGGCGGTTACGCGGCGGTTGCTCCGACTCGGGCGTGAGCGCGGCAACAGCATCACTGGACACATGTCCAAGTTATCGGACGGTGCACCCTGCAAGCAAGCATCGAAGAAAAGATGCATTTCAACTGCAGTTATGGCGCGAGCATTCGATACCATCCTTGCCTGGCGGCGATGTGTGAGGCTATGGTTCGAAGGAATCGTCGGACAGTTGTCCAGAACTCAGACACAGGAGGTCGGATGTCTTTACTGGCCGATCGCGAGAGCAAGTTGCTCATCGACGGCAAGCTCGTGACCGGAAGCTCGGGCACGTTTCCCACCATCAATCCCGCCACCGAAGAGACGCTCGGTGTCGCCGCGGACGCGAGCGCCGACGACATGAGCGCGGCGATCGACGCGGCCCGGCGCAGCTTCGACGAGACGGACTGGTCGACCAACGCGGAACTGCGGGTGCGCTGCATCCGTCAGCTGCAGGAGGCGATGCGCAGCAACGTCGAGGATCTGCGTGAGCTGACCATTTCCGAGGTCGGTGCGCCGCGGATGCTGACGTCGGCCGCGCAGCTCGAAGGGCCCGTCGAGGATCTGAGCTTCTGTGCCGACACCGCCGAGTCCTACCAGTGGAGTCGCGATCTCGGGATCGCGTCGCCGATGGGGATCAAGACCCAGCGCACCGTCGCCCGCGAGGCCATCGGCGTCGTCGGCGCGATCACACCGTGGAACTTCCCGCACCAGATCAACCTCGCCAAGGTCGGCCCCGCACTGGCGGCCGGAAACACGTTGGTGCTCAAGCCCGCTCCCGACACCCCGTGGGCGGCGGCCGTCCTCGGTGAGCTGATCACCGAGCACACCGACTTCCCGGCCGGCGTCGTCAACATCATCACCTCCAGTGACCATGGTGTGGGCGCGATGTTGTCGAAAGACCCTCGGGTGGACATGGTTTCGTTCACCGGCTCGACGAATACCGGCCGCGCCGTGATGGCCGACGGTTCGGCCACGCTGAAGAAGGTGTTCCTGGAACTCGGCGGCAAGTCGGCCTTCCTGGTGCTCGACGACGCCGACCTCGCCGGTGCGTGCTCGATGGCGGCCTTCACCGCGTCGATGCACGCCGGGCAGGGTTGCGCGATCACCACGCGGCTCGTGGTGCCGCGGGCGAGCTACGACGCCGCCGTCGAAGCGGCCGCAGCCACGATGGGCGGCCTCAAGCCCGGCGACCCGACCAAGCCGGGCACCATCTGCGGACCGGTCATTTCGGCGCGGCAACGTGATCGGATCCAGGACTACCTGGACTCGGCGATCGCCGAGGGTGGCACATTCGCCTGCGGCGGTGGACGTCCCGCCGACCGCGACACCGGGTTCTTCATCGAGCCAACGGTCATCGCAGGCCTGGACAACAACGCCAAGGTGGCGCGCGAGGAGATTTTCGGTCCCGTTCTGACGGTCATCGCCCACGACGGGGACGACGACGCGGTGCGCATCGCCAACGACTCGCCGTACGGGCTGTCCGGCACCGTGTTCTCGCCGGACCTCGACCGTGCCAACGCGGTTGCCGCCCGGTTGCGCGTCGGCACCGTGAACATCAACGGCGGTGTCTGGTACTCGGCGGACATGCCGTTCGGCGGTTACAAGCAATCCGGCATCGGCCGGGAGATGGGGCTCGCGGGTTTCGAGGAGTACCTCGAGATCAAAGCCATTGCGACAGCGGCAGGTTAAGGAGACATCAGTGAGCCTCTACGGCGATCAGTTCAAGGAGAAGGTGGCCATCGTCACCGGTGCCGGCGGTGGCATCGGCCAGGCGTATGCCGAATCGCTGGCACGGGAGGGCGCGGCCGTCGTCGTCGCCGACATCAATCTCGAGGGAGCGCAGAAGGTCGCCGACGGCATCAAAGGTGAGGGCGGCGACGCGCTCGCCGTCCGTGTCGACGTGTCCGACATCGACTCGGCCAAGGAGATGGCCGCGCAGGCACTTTCGGAGTTCGGCGGCATCGACTACCTGGTCAACAACGCTGCGATCTTCGGCGGGATGAAGCTGGACTTCCTGATCACGGTCGACTGGGACTACTACAAGAAGTTCATGAGCGTGAACCTCGATGGCGCGCTCGTCTGCACCCGCGCGGTGTATCGCAAGATGGCCAAGCGCGGCGGCGGCGCGATCGTCAACCAGTCGTCGACGGCGGCGTGGCTGTACTCGAACTTCTACGGACTGGCCAAGGCGGGCGTCAACAGCCTGACCCAGCAGCTGGCCACCGAACTCGGCGGCCAGAACATCCGCGTCAATGCGATCGCGCCGGGGCCGATCGACACCGAGGCCAACCGGACGACGACGCCGCAGGAGATGGTGGCCGACATCGTCAAGGGAATCCCGTTGTCGCGCATGGGCGAAGTGGACGATCTGACCGGCATGTGCCTGTTCCTGCTGTCCGATCAGGCGAAGTGGGTGACCGGGCAGGTCTTCAATGTCGACGGCGGACAGATCATCCGCTGATGAGCGCTTGCGCGAAGAAGAGAGTGCCGTGAGTACAGAGCTGAAGCTGGGGTACATCGGCCTGGGCAACCAGGGCGCGCCGATGGCAAAGCGTCTCGCCGACTGGCCGGGCGGGCTCGTCGTCTTCGACGTGCGCACCGAAGCCATGACGCCGCTTGCGGAGCTGGGGGCGAGTCTGGCGGACAGTGTCGCTGACGTTGCCGCGGCCGATGTCATCAGCGTCACCGTCCTCAACGATGCGCAGGTCCGTGACGTCGTCACCGAGCTCGGCGAGCACTCCAAGCCGGGCACCGTCATCGCGATCCACTCGACGATCGAGCCGGGAACCGCTCCCGAACTAGCAGAGCAACTGCGGCCTAAGGGTGTTCGGATCGTCGACGCGCCAGTCAGCGGGGGAGCGGGAGCCGCGGACAAGGGCGAGCTGGCCGTGATGGTCGGGGCCGACGACGAGGCCTATGAACTCGTCAAGCCGGTGTTCAAGAAGTGGGCGTCGATGGTGGTGCGCGCCGGTGAGCCGGGTGCCGGGACCAGGATGAAGATTGCCCGCAACATGCTGACGTACATCGGGTTCACCGCGGCCTGCGAGGCTCAGCGGCTGGCCGAGGCCGCGGGCATCGACCTGCAGAAGCTCGGACGTGTAGTCCGTCACAGCGACGCCCAGAGCGGCGGACCCGGCGCGATCATGTATCGCGATGACACCAAGCCACTCGCGAAGGATCACTTCCTGCACGACATGTTCGTCCACACCCGCGGACTGGCCGAAAAGGACCTCGGACTGGCGCTCGCGATGGGTGAGGCGGCCGGGGTCGAACTGCCCTTGGCGCAGATAGCGTTGCGAGATCTGGCCGCCGGACTCGGTGTGCCACACACGTCTTCGTCGACGAAGGAGTAACCAGCATGGATGAGCTGCGCCGCAAAGGCCTTGACAAGATGAACGAGGTCTACGGCTGGGAGATGCCCAACATCGAGGGCGACCCGTACTTCGACCTCACCGTCGACCACCTCTTCGGAACGATCTGGAACAGGCCGGGATTGTCGATGCGGGACAAGCGCATCATGACGCTGACCGCCGTTGCGGCACTGGGCAACGACGCCCTCGCGGAAATCCAGGCCAATGCTGCGATGCACAACGCGGAGATCACCGGCGACGAACTCAAGGAGATGGCGGTCTTCCTGACGCAGTACCTGGGCTTCCCGCTCGGCTCCAAGTTCGACGGGGCGGTCAGCAAGGTGATCAAGAAGCGCAAGAAGGCGGCCGAGCGCGGCGAGGATGAGGACAAGAAGGCCAACGTCGATGCGGCGGTTCAGATGCACTCCGGGGACAAGTCGTGATGAGCAGGTACGCCGCGCTGTCGCGTGAGGAACTGGCCACGCTGGTGCCCGAGCTATTGCTCATTGGTCAGTTGATCGACCGGTCCGGGATGGCCTGGTGTATCTCGTCGTTCGGCCGCGAAGAGATGCTGCAGATCGCGATCGAGGAATGGGCCGCGTCGAGCCCGCTCTACACGAAGCGCATGCAGAAGGCGCTCAAGTACGAAGGCGTCGACATCTTCACCCTCTTCAAGGGTCTGCAGCTCGACATCGGCGCCCCGCCGCAGTTCATGGACTTCCGCTACATCGTGCACGACCGCTGGCACGGCGAGTTCTATCTCGACCACTGTGGCGCCCTCCTGGACGTGGAGCCGATGGGCGAGGACTACGTCAAGGGCATGTGCCACGACATCGAGGACCCGACATTCGACGCGACAGCGTTGGCCACCAACCGCAAGGCGCAGGTCCGGCCCGTGCACCGGCCACCGAGGACGCCGTCCGATCAGCATCCGCACTGCCGGTGGACGGTGATCATCGACGAGTCCTACCCAGAGGTCCCCTTCATCCCGGAGATGGACATCGTCGCAGCCACCCACGCCCACTCGTGCGAGCTCGACCCAATCGATCCCAATGACGAAGGCAATGCCGACTATTCGGGTGACCTGCTCGCCGACGTCGACTTCGGCGCCTTCTCGCATTCGGCGCTCGTCCGGATCGCGGACGAGGTCTGCCTGCAGATGCATCTGCTGGTCAAGTCGTTCCAGATCGCTGTCGAGAAGCGGGCCAAGGACGATGCCGCGCTGGCCCGGTCCATCCGGACCAAGCAGCTGATCGGTATCGCGGGCGTCGCTGCCGGGCGAATTCACAAGGCGCTCAAGCTGTCGAGCGACACCAAGGGTGCGCTGCGGGTCCTCGAATTGCACCCGCTGCTGAATCCGGCGGCGTATGTCTTCGCCGATGTCGATCCTGGATTCGTGCATGTTCGCCGGTCACCGGCCTACGAGGACGAGTCGTGGATCTCACTGATCTCCCCGGTCTCGGACGCACCGCTGCAGGCCATCGCGCAGGCAGTGGATCCGCATCTGCGTGCGGAAGTCTCGGGCACGGAAACGGATTGGACTGTGCGGTTCATCGAGACCGACACCGCCGCGAAGAAGCTCTCGGAGGTCGAGGTGACGGAGTTCAGCGGCGGCGCATCCTGGGTGTTCGAGGATAGGAAGTCACTGCCGCTGACCGTGGTTTGAGTTTGATCGCGAATGCACGGTTTCTGATGGAAATCTGCTGATTCCTATCAGAATTCGTGCACTCGCGGGGTCTTCTTACTATGCGGGCGAGAGCTCCACGAACCCCTTGCCCAGGGGTCGGGCGACGACCTCGGCATTCCACGTGACTTCGTGGCCGGCCCCACGCAGGTAGTCACCGCTGATGCCCGCGGCCTTGACCGGAGATCCGTCCTTCTCGAAGACGAGCAGGCTGGCCTTCGAGTTGTAGATGTCGGCTTTGATGACGGGCGCGCCGACGGTTTCTTCGATGAACTCCCGGTCGCTGAACTCGTGAAACAGGTGTACCTCGTCCCATTCCCAAGACGTCAGGTCGCGCAGCCGGGCCGGCTCACCCGTGCTGAGCACGCGCTCCAGTCCTGCGTTGAGGCGCTGGTCGTTGTAGTCGATGTCCATCGATCCCCTCAGCATCGAGCAGCCCGTCACAGCAAGAATGATCAGTAGCACGCAGAGTAGGTGCCGAGCCATGTTCAGTAGCCTCCCGCCGACGTGCCGTAGCCACCCGGCTGGCCGGGATCGTAGATCCCGCCCGGACCTGCGCCCGCCGGCATCGGCGCGAGCCCCGGAACCGTTGCAGCCGTGGTTGTTCCGGCATCGCCGAGGGCGATGGTGTCGCTCCAGGCGAGCCGCTCACCGCCGGGTGCGATGACGACCGTGTCGCCTTCGTTGACCGATTGCTCGACGAGATCGGCGAGTTCTGCTGGGGTGGAGTCGGGATTGTTCACCGCGATCTGGCGGCCTAGCTCGTTGTTGTAGAGATCCATCGCCTCCGCGGTGGCCGGATTCTTCGGCAGCCGCTCGTGGGCCGTCGCGAACTCCCGTGTCCACTGCTCGCCGAATCGCTGCGTCATCAACGCATTCCAGTAGGTGTGGCGAAATGCGTCGGTGTGATTGTCGGCGGTGTCGTCGGCACCGTTCTGTGGTGGGAACCGCACCTTCGCCTCGACCTCGGCGGCTTCCTTGATCTGGTCCATGTCCCGCATCTCCAGCGGAGAGAGGTCGTCGAGGATGCGGGCCTCGGCGGCGGTGACGTGTTTGGGGTCGGTCATCATGTTGAACGGCCAGGGCGGTTCCCACTCGCGGGTCCCGTCAGGGTCTTCAGAAACCTGGTACTTGCGCAGTATCTCGTCGAGCGGGTCCACGGGCGGCGGATTGCCCTGCATCGGTTCGCCTGCCCCGCCCAGCGCGGAGTACTCGGTGCCGAGCGTGCGAATGCGCTCCGCGATCGTGGCGAGTTCACCATTGGACGAGGTCACGATGTCGGCGACCTCAATGCTGCCCTTCGCGACTATCGGCAGCAACATCTGTTCTCGGCCAGTGCAATCCGGTACCGAGGCAGCGGCGGCCACCACCCAATCCTTTACCGAATCGAGCTGGCGGCGCCCCTGGGCGACCACGGCGGCAGAACGATCCACTTCCACACCGATGCGTACGTCGAGCTCAGCCAGCTGGCCGAGACTGCGTGCATGCCGCGCATTTTTGTCGCCGTAGGCGTCCGCCGCGGCGCCACTCCACAGTTGCCCGGCGGCCGCGGACCGCGTGTCAGCCTCCAGTTGGCGTAGCGCAGAACTGTTGTCGAACGCCGACCCCGACTCGGGTATGCCCTCCCCGAATGTGGTGCGGGCCTGCGACCACGTCGACAGGAATCCCCCCAGTGCACTCACTCGTCCAGCTTAAATCCGGGCGGGTGGACCCCTGCGCGGCAATTCAGCGCGGCAGAACCGCGTTACCGACCCATCGGCGCAGATACTCACGCAACGCGGGGCCGTGCCGCGGCGGACGGCCGGGATCGATCACGAATGACTGGATGGTGCGCAGAAGATGCTCGGAGAGCTGCGCGAGATCGGCGTCGTCGAACCCGATTGCCGCCCAGTCGACATCGAGGCGGCCCACCATGTCCCGCGCGAAGCGCAGCGCGATGTCCGATGTCACCGACTGCACGTGCGTCGACCCGCCGGGGACCATGATCAGGCCGATGTACTTCTCACGGGGTAGCCACTCCAGCGCGGTGGCGACCGCCTCGGTCACCGCGTCCGTGGGGTCGGTGATGCCCGCCATGCGTGCGGTGAGCCGCTCGAGAAAACCATCCACGGCGTGCACCGCCGCCGCGACCAGTAGAGCCTCGGTGCTGGAGAAGTACCGGTACACCGTCTGACGGGTGACGCCCACCGTTCGCGCCACGTCGGAAATGCTGAAGTCGGCGCCGCGTTCCTCGATGGCCTTGCCCGCAGCCTCGAGGATGCGAGCGACAGCCTCCTCGTCGGAGGCCGGTTTGGCCCCGGACCAACCGTGGGTGCGCACGAAGGAACCATAGGCCACCCAGGCCGGGGCTACTTGTAGGAGACCTGCAGGTCTTTCACGCCGTTGATCCAGCCCGATCGGAGCCGCTGCGGTTCGGCGAGCTTCGAGATGTCGGGGATCTGGTCGGCGATCTCGTTGAACATCAACTTGATCTCCATGCGGGCCAGGTTTGCGCCGATGCAGAAGTGCGCGCCGTTGCCGCCGAAAGCCAAGTGTGGATTGGGGTTTCGCAGGATGTCGAAGGTGAACGGGTCGTCGAAGACGTCCTCGTCGAAGTTCGCCGAACTGTAGAACAAGCCGACGCGCTGGCCCTTCCGCACCGTCACCCCGCCGACCTCGACGTCCTCCAGGGCCGTGCGCTGGAAGCAGTGCACCGGCGTGGCCCACCGGATGATCTCGTCGATCGCGGTCTCGGGGCGTTCCCGCTTGAACAGCTCCCATTGGTCGGGGTTCTCGAAGAACGCGTTCATGCCGTGGGTCATCGCGTTGCGGGTGGTCTCGTTGCCGGCCACCGCGAGCAGGATCACGAAGAACGCGAACTCGACCTCGCCCATCGCTTCTCCGTCGATGTCCGCCTGGATGAGCTTGGTGACGATGTCGTCGGCCGGACAGCGGCGCCGGTCCTCGGCCATGGTGTAGGCGTAACCCATCAGCTCCGCGTTCGCCGTCGTCGGATCGGAGTCGAAGTCCGGGTCGTCGGTGTTCATGATGGCGTTGGTCCAGTGAAAGAGCTTTTCCCGGTCGTCCTCCGGCACGCCGATCAGATCGGCGATGGCCAGCAGCGGCAGCGTCATCGCGACGTCGTCCACGAAGTTGCCGCTGTCCTTCTCGGCGGCGGTGCGCACGATCTCACGCGCGGCCGTGGCGAGCTTGTCCTCCATGCCGCCGATGGCGCGCGGGGTGAACAGTCGCGACACGATCTTGCGCAGGCGGGTGTGTTCGGGGGCGTCGTGGTTGATCAGCAGCGCCTTGGTCAAGTCCAACTGCTCGGCCGTGACGCCGTCGGGCAGTCGCATCACCGCGCCCTTGGCGTTGGTGGACCACAGTGCGTTGTTGCGGGAGATCGATTTGATGTCCTCGTGCCGGGAGATCACCCAGTAGCCGCCGTCGCTGAAGATCGACTCCTCCTGCGCGTTCCACCACACCGGCGCCGTCTTGCGCAGTTCGGCGAACTCGGTGACAGGGATGCCTTTGAGCAGCACGTCGGGGTCGGTGAAGTCATAACCCTCGGGAAGAAACGGACAGGCGGCGGTCTGGGTCATCGAGATTCCCTCCTCTGTGACGTACGGCACTCCTCACTGACCATACACGTGTGCGTCAAGATGTATGGCCGACAAAGTGTGGCCGTGCATGGTGCACCCACTAGGGTTGACGCCTGTGCACGTCCTGGTAGTTGGATCCGGAGCCCGTGAACACGCGCTGCTGCTCGCGCTGCGCCGAGACCCGGAGGTCGACGCGCTGTCCGTGGCGCCCGGCAACGCAGGCACATCCTCGGTCGCCGACCAATACGACGTCGACGTGACCTCCGGTGACGCCGTCGTCGCGCTGGCGAAACGACTCGGTGCCGACCTCGTCGTCATCGGACCCGAGGTTCCGCTCGTACTCGGCGTCGCCGACGCCGTGCGCGCCGCGGGCATCGACTGCTTCGGCCCCACCAAGGACGCGGCCCGCATCGAGGGCTCCAAATCGTTCGCCAAAGACGTCATGACCGAGGCCGGCGTCCGCACCGCGGGCAGCGAGATCGTCGACAACCCCGCTCACCTCGACGCCGCTCTGGACCGCTTCGGCCCACCCGCCGACCAAGCTGCGTGGGTGGTCAAGGACGACGGCCTGGCCGCAGGCAAAGGCGTCGTCGTCACCACCGACCGCGACACCGCCCGCGCTCACGCAGCCGGCCTGCTCGACGCGGGCCACCCCGTTCTGCTCGAGTCGTTCCTCGACGGGCCCGAGGTGTCACTGTTCTGCGTCGTCGACGGCGAGACCGTCGTGCCGTTGCTGCCGGCGCAGGACTTCAAGCGGGTCGGCGACGGCGACACCGGGCCGAACACCGGCGGCATGGGCGCCTACACGCCGCTGCCGTGGCTGTCCCATGCGGTGACGCAGCGCATCGTCGACGAGGTCGTGAAACCCGTTGCCGCCGAACTCGTCCGACGCGGCAGCTCCTTCTCCGGTCTGCTGTATGCGGGCCTGGCGATCACCTCCAACGGCCCGGCCGTCGTCGAATTCAACTGCCGCTTCGGCGATCCCGAGACCCAGGCGGTGCTCGCGCTCCTGGAGTCGCCGCTGGGCCAGCTACTCCGCGCCGCCGCCACTGGAGAGCTCGCCGCCCAGCCCGCGCTGCAGTGGCGCGACGGCTCCGCCGTCACGGTCGTGCTGGCGGCCGAGAACTATCCCGGCCGGCCACGCGTCGGCGACGTCATCCACGGCGCCGACGCCGCGAACGTCCTGCACGCCGGCACCACCCGCCGCGACGACGGAAGCGTCGTCTCGTCCGGTGGCCGGGTGCTGTCCGTCGTCGGTGTCGGCGATGATCTCGCTGCCGCACGCGAGGACGCGTACGCCATCATGGGCTCGATCCGGTTGCCCGGCAGTCACTTTCGTCATGACATCGGGCAGGCGGCAGCGGAGGGGCGGATCTCGCTCTGACGGTTAAGTCGTCAGGATCGGGGCCATCCAGCTCAGCTCCGAGCTCAGTTGCGACGACCAGTACGACGCGTTGTGTCCGCCGGGTGAGAAGCCGCCCGCAGGCGGTGCCGGGAGCTGCGCGATGAACTGTTCGGTGGCCGAGGCGAAGGGATCGTCGAACCCGCAGTCGATGCGCAATGGAATGCCGTTGAGCCCCGCCAGCCCCCACACGCTGTTGGCCTCGTAATCCTCTGCGCCGTCGAACGCGCCGGGAGCCGCGGCGCCCGGTGACGTCCACAGCGCGGGGCTGACGGCACAGATCGCCGCCGTGCGGGCCGCGCCCAGACGGGATCCGAGCAACATGGCGCCGTAACCGCCCATCGACCAGCCCAGAAACGCCACCCGCGACGTGTCGATGTTGTGCTGGGCGAGCAGCGGAAGGAACTCGTCGAGCACCATCGCGCCCGAATCGTCACCGGACGCGCGACGGTGCCAGTAGCCGTTGCCGCCGTCCACCGCGGCGATCGCGAACGGCGGCAGCCCGGCGCCGACGGCGTCGGCCAGAAACTGCTCGACACCCATCGACATGACGGTGTTCGCCGACGAGTCCTTGCCGTGCAGCAGGATCACTGCGCGCAACGGCGTGGTCTGGCCCGGCGGACGCGCCAGCGCCCAGTTGGTCACCGCACCCGCGCGGGCCGCCGAGGCGAACGCTCCGGACTCGTATGTCGATGCCAGCGGTGCGGGTGGTTCCGCTGAGGCCTGTGCGGCGGTCAACGCGGATACACCGGCGGCTCCGGCCGCCGTCGCGAGCCCCGCACGCAGACCGAGCGACAAGATCTCCCTACGGTTGAGCGTCGGCATGCGCGTCATCATCGCATCGAATCCTGGGGGCGTGCCGCCCGCACCGGGCTGAACAAAGCCTGGTGATTCGCCGAAAGCCCGATGCCGAAACCCCGTGGCTGGCAGCATGCAAGGCGTGACGGCAGCGGTCACTCCCAAGGGAGAACGTCGGAGGTCCGCGCTGGTCAGCGCGGCCGCCGACCTGCTGTGCGAAGGAGGCTTCGACGCGGTCCGGCATCGAGCCGTCGCGCGCCGAGCCGGACTGCCGCTCGCGTCGACGACCTACTACTTTTCTTCGCTGGATGACCTGATCGCCAAGGCGGTCGAGCACGTGGGCAGCCGCGAGAGCGAACAGCTCCACGACCGCGTCGAAGCGCTCTCACGCCGGCGGCGCGGCGCCGAATCCACCGCCGACATCCTCGTCGACCTCCTTGTCGGTGACAACCCTGAACGGGTGACCGAGCAGATGATCTCGCGCTACGAGCGCTACATCGCGTGCGCGCGGCAGCCGGGGCTCCGCGACATCCAGCGGCGCATCCTGCGCCAGCGCAGCGATGCCGTCGTCGAGGTCGTCGAACGCTCCGGACGGTCCGTGCGCGCCGAACTGGTCACCGCGCTGGTGTGTGCGGTCGACGGCGCGGTGGTCGCTGCCCTCGTCGGTGACGGCGACGGGCCGCGCGCGACGGCCCGGGCGACGCTCATCGATGTGATCGACGTCCTGGCTCCGTTCAACTGATCCGCCAGCTCAACGATGCGTTTGCAATCAGCCGCGTCTGGTTAAACCGTCTGCGTGAAATTCGCCGGGGCCTTGGATGCTGCCCTCGATCGCTCGGTGGTGCTGGGCTACACAAAACTCGGCTCGCGGATTCGCAGGGTGTGGTGGCCGTCCGATCCGTCACCGTCGTCGCTCGCAGGCAAGCGGGTCGTGGTCACCGGTGCCACCGCAGGCATCGGGACAGCCATTGCGCAGTCCTTCGCCGGGCTGGGTGCCACGGTCCATCTGCTCGGACGTGACGAGATCAAGGTTCGGCGTTGTGCCGGCGAGATTCGACGGGCGGTGTCCGGGGCACAGGTCATCGACGAGATCTGCGATGTCTCCGACCTCGACGCCGTTCGCGCCTGGACCGACGATCTGGGTAGTCGGATCGACGCGCTGCACGGTGTCGTGCACAACGCCGGGGTGATGCCGAAGGAGCGTTCGGAAACCAAGCAGGGGCACGAGATTCAGCTCGCCACCCACGTGCTGGGGCCGCACCTGATGACCGAGAATCTCCTCGCGTTGTTGCGCAATGCCGGCGACTCCGCCGTGGTGTTCATGTCGTCCGGCGGAATGTACAGCGCACCGCTGAAGCGTTGGAGCGCAGACGAATTGGAGTCGCGCGACGGTGATTACAGCGGTATCAGGGTCTACGCCCGCACCAAGAGAATGCAGGTCGTGCTTGCCGACGCGTGGGCCCAGCGACTCACGGGCGGCGGAGTGCACGTCTACTCCACTCACCCGGGTTGGGTCGAAACCCCCGGAGTCGCCGATGCGTTGCCCGGATTCCGTCGGCTCACCGGACCGCTGCTGCGCGACGCTGCGGACGGGGCCGACACCGCCGTGTGGCTGGTGGCTGCCCGTCCCGAATCGTCGCAAGGAAACTTCTGGCACGACAGGGCGCAGCGGCCGACGACGTTCGGCTGGCAACGGCACGAGGACCCACAGGCGGTGTCCGCGTTCCTCGACGAGATCTCCGATATCACGGGAACAGCACGGAATTGGGTCGGATTGTCCCGTTGATACTGCACATCTCGACTGGCGGGTCGATGATGAGTGATCCGAACGAACCAGTGAGGAGGGCGTGATGTCAGAAACCGCGGCCAGTCCGGGCAGCGTCGAAAAGCAGCCAGAGCTCAAGCGGGTGATGGGCCCCGGCCTCCTGCTGTTGTTCGTCGTCGGCGACATCCTAGGTACCGGTGTCTACGCCCTCGTCGGCGACGTCGCCGCCGAAGTGGGTGGCGCGGCGTGGCTTCCGTTCCTCGTCGCGTTCGTCGTCGCGACCATCACCGCCTTCAGCTACCTGGAGCTGGTCACCAAGTATCCACAGGCCGCAGGTGCTGCGTTGTACGCACACAAGGCCTTTGGTATCCACTTCGTCACGTTCCTCGTCGCCTTCATCGTGATGTGCTCTGGAATCACCTCCGCCTCAACAGCTTCGAGGGCATTTGCGGCCAACTTCTTCACCGGCGTGGGCGTCGAGGACGCACCCAAGGCCGGAGTGCTGCTGCTGGCGCTGGTGTTCATGGCGGCCCTGGCGGCGATCAACTTCCGTGGCGTCGGGGAGAGCGTCAAGCTCAACGTCGTCTTGACCATCGTCGAGATCACCGGCCTCGTCATCGTGATCCTCGTCGGCCTGTGGGCCTTCACCGGTGGCGGTGATGTCGACTTCAGCCGAGTGGTCGCGTTCGAGACCGCGGAGGACAAGAACACCTTCCTTGCCGTCACAGCGGCGACATCGCTGGCGTTCTTCGCCATGGTCGGCTTCGAGGACTCGGTGAACATGGCCGAGGAGACCAAAGACCCGGTCAAGACGTTCCCCAAGATCCTGCTGACCGGTCTCTCCATCGCAGGCATCGTCTACATCCTCGTGTCCATCGTGGCCGTCGCCCTCGTTCCGGTCGGTGACCTCGAAGCCAGCGACACCCCGCTCGTCGAGGTCGTCAAGGCCGGTGCTCCCGGCCTGCCCATCGACGACATCCTGCCCTTCATGACGATGTTCGCCGTGTCGAACACAGCGCTGATCAACATGCTGATGGCCAGCCGACTGATCTACGGCATGGCCAAGCAGCACGTGCTCCCGCCGGTGCTGGGGACGGTGCACCCGACCCGGCGTTCACCGTGGGTCGCCATCGTCTTCACCACGCTGCTCGCGTTCGGACTCATCACATACGTATCGACGGCGGCCAGCAGCAACGCCATCTCCATCCTCGGCGGCACCACAAGCCTGTTGCTGCTGACGGTGTTCGCGGTCGTCAACGTCGCCGTGCTGGTGCTGCGCCGGGACGTGCGGGAGACGGGCGGACACTTCAAGACACCGACCGCGCTGCCGGTGATCGGCTTCGTGACATCGCTTTACCTCGTTCTGCCGTTCTCCGGCAGGCCCGCTCAGCAGTACATCGTGGCAGGGGCGCTGGTCGTCATCGGCATCGTGCTGTTCTTCGTCACGCAGATGATCAACAAACAGCTCGGCATCAAGGACGGCCACATCACCGATCCGACGCACCTGGGATCGTCACCCGACTAGAGCTTCTCTCTTAATGTTGTTGGTGTCCAAACGTTGTGCAGTCCTGCGTACCCTCGCCAAGCGGGTCGACATGTCACCAGTCACAGGTGACATGTCGCTGTAGTATCGTGCCTCGGGTGAGCCTTCGATACGCCACGCTGGGGTTGCTGGCCCAGAATCCGGGCAGCGGTTACGACCTCCTGCAACGGTTTGCGCTGTCAATGGCAAATGTGTGGCCCGCCACCCAGAGTCAGCTGTACGGAGAGTTGAGCCGGTTGTCTGATGCCGCGCTGATCGAGGCCAGCGACGCGGGGCCGCGAGGCCGCAAGGAGTACCGAATTACGGAGGCAGGGCGGGCCGAACTGGCGCGCTGGGTCACAGATCCCTCGGGCGACCCGCCGCTTCGTCGGCCTGACCTGCTACGGGTCTTTCTGCTCGGTCAGCTTCCTCCCGCCGCGGCACGCGACTACGCGATGGGTTTCGCCGAAAACGCTGCGTCGGAACTTCAACGACTGCAAGGCCTGCGCGATTCGCTGCAATGGGATGCCGACGATCCAGACTTCTACGGCCGGGCCGCGCTCGAATTCGGATTACGAGATGCAGCGATGGCGGAGGAGTGGGCGCGTTGGCTCATCGCCCAAATCGATGAGCGCGCGAAGGTTTCGGTGCCTGCCTCGTCAGAGCACGGTCACCGGCAGGGCCAACCTTCGAGAGCGACTGCAATCGATTGACAGCTGCGCGTACACCATTGAGACCAAGCTTTCGCCGCCGTTCGAATTCCTAGCTGGTCGAGGTCAGGCTTCTCGGCCAGTCAGATCCGCCGAAATCCTATGTCGGACAATGTCGCGGAACTGCTGTACAAGTTCGCGAAGTCACAGAGTCCGTCGGGTCAGATCGATCTGGTGTCTCACGACATCGGCAACTGGAACACCTTTCCGATGGTCGCCAAGCATCAATCAGACTTCAAACACACCGGCGCGTCGCGATGCACGTCAGGATCGTAGGCGCCTGGCGCCGAGACGCCGACCGGGTTTCCGCGGGCCGTGCACGGGTCCCGTCCACGAAGGCCGAACCCCTGTACACACTCGCAACGGCTTGCGCTGCGCGCAATCCTGCGTTGCCCAACAATCACTTTCCGGAACCACGCGCCATGTCTAGCCTGATGTGGGTAACCCGCGATGGGCATCGCCGTCGCCGATGGGGCATCGCTGGAATGCCTGAATGTCCGTGTGTTGGGTGACCTGCGCGGGCCGTTGCGATCGCCGCAGTACGCCGGGCGGCTGAAATGACTGTGCAGCAGGGTGATCGACGAGATGTCGATCGTCCGTGAGGTCTTGTGTGTTCCGTCGCTGCGCCGACGTCGTTTGTGGCGCTGGCGGTGACACGGTGGGTAGATAAAGGAGTAGGAGATGCGGATTGACTTCGGTGGACGCCGGGTGTTGGTGACGGGCTCGACGAGCGGGATCGGCCTCGCCGCGGCGCGTGGCTTCCTGGCAGCGGGGGCGGAGGCGATCGTCAACGGACGCAGCGAGCAGTCAGTAGACAAGGCGATCGACGAGCTGGGCGAGTCCCAACGGGTGGAGGGGTTTGTCGGCGACCTCGCCGAGGGCGCGGCCTGCGAAGCGTTGGCCGCCCAGCACCCCGCTGTCGACGTCTTGGTCAACAACGTCGGGGTGTTCGGACCCCAAGACTTCTTCGACGTTGCCGATGCCGAGTGGGATCGCTTCTTCCAGACAAACGTGATGTCTGGCGTGCGGCTGGCACGATCCTACGTCCCGGGGATGGTCGAACGAGGTTGGGGCCGTGTCATTTTCGTGTCATCGGAATCGGCGCTCAACATTCCGTCCGACATGATCCACTACGGCTTCACCAAGACCGCTCAGCTGTCGATCTCGCGTGGACTGGCGAAGCGTCTAGCGGGAACGGGTGTCACGGTCAACGCCGTCCTGCCCGGCCCCACCCTGTCCGAGGGTGTCAAGGCAATGTTCGCTGATGATGTCGAGCGCACCGGACGCAATGTCGATGACATCGTGGCGGACTTCGTCGCCGAGAACCGAAGTTCGTCGATCCTCCGTCGTCCCGCGACGGTGGAGGAGGTGGCGAACATGATCGTCTACGTCGCCTCCGAACAGGCATCGGCGACCACCGGTGCAGCGCTACGCGTCGACGGCGGTGTCGTCGACACCATTGCATAGAAGCCAACTGCCACAACCATTCTGAGGATGAAAATGTCTGACTCGATCCTTGCCGCGATCAAAGAGCGTCGCACCGTAACCCACTTCCGCAGCGACCACGAAATGTCCGACGGCGACATCCGCGAGTTGGTGGAACTGGCGACCCGTGCCCCGTCGTCGTTCAATCTGCAGAACTGGCGGTTCATCGCCGTGCGAAGTCCCGAGGCGAAGGCGCGGCTGCGTCCGATCGCCTGGGACCAGGAAAAAATCACCGCCGCGGCGGTGACGTTCATCGTCGTGGGTGTGCTCGCCGACCATGAGACGATGCCGGCCCGTCTCACCCCTGCCGTGCAGTACGGCATCATGAGCGCGCAGATCGCCGAAGGGTGGCAGGGCGCGGCCAAGAGGTTGTACTTCGAGCAGCAGTGGCGTGCCCGAGACGAAGCAGTGCGATCGGCGACGTTCGCAGCCGGGTTCCTCATCCTCGCCGCACATGCGAAGGGTCTTGGCGCGGGTCCCATGATTGGCTTCGATGACGAACCCGTGAGTAGAGAGTTCGGGTTGGCGGTCAACGAGATACCAGTGCTGCTGCTGTCGGTCGGGTTGCCTGCCGACGGCAACTGGCCACAAAAGCCGCGGCGCCCCGTCGCAGAGATTACCGAGCTGGTCTGAAAAACGATGCAAAGGGATAGGACTCGACGGTGACGGTTCGTCATCTCAACCACGACCAGCTTCCCTCGGTGCCGATCCTCAGCCACGCTGTCGTCGTCGAGGGTGCTGGTCTGGTGTACCTGTCCGGCCAAATCGCCTGGGACACTGAAGGGCAACTCGTCGGGGCGGGCGACTACGCCGCGCAGGCGGCAAAAATCTCGCACAACATCGACATCGCCTTGGCGGCGGCGGAAACGCACCGCCGCCACGTCGTTCGGGAGACGATCTATATCGTCGATTGCACCCCGGAAAGCGTCGAAGCCGTCGCCGGTGCGCTGCGGGGAGATGCAACGTGGCCGCCGCCGGCGCAGACCATCGTCGGTGTGGCAGCACTGGCTATCCCCGGCTTCCTGGTCGAGGTCGACATCATTGCGTCGCGACACTAACTGGGCAGCCGCAGCGCCGATGAACATCCCGCTCACATGTTGGGGCCCTCGTCGACGAACCAGTTGTCGTGGCTGAGAAGAAACGCGCGGCGCTGCTCGTCGCTGAGATCACCGATCTGCCCAAGTTCTTCGAAGTAGCGTTCCCGCGGGCCACCGGGGGAGAAGATCATCAACATCGAGGCCGGCTCACCGGAACGGTTCTCGAAGGCGTGCAAGCCACCCGGGGGAATATGCAAGAAGTCCTGGGGGCCGGCGTCGGTCCATTTCTCGCCGTCGTAGAGCGCCATGGATCCGCTCAACACCAAGATGTCTTCCTGAAATGTTCGGTGGAAGTGGTTGCCGGTGCCACCTCTGCCGGCGCCGAAGTCACACCGAAACAAGCCGTACGCCCCGCCGGTGTCGCGGCCGGTGACAAAGTGTGTCAACGATGTCATGGGGTTCACTGAGTCCGGCGGCTGGCTGGCGGCACGGAACTTGTAGTCGATCCGACCCTCATCGCCAAAGTACTTGTAGGCGCCGTACTCCGACGACACATCCGATGAGATGAACGACATCTTTTTCTCCGATCTCTACGCTTACGAACTGCCTTATGCTGCCACGCTATTGACGACGAGCAGGCCGCGCCAATGCCGTTTAGGCAACTCAGGCGTGCGCGCGGCGCAATCGGGCAACGACCTCCGCTTCCCTGCCTGAACGGCCCCGCCGCGACCGCTGGCCCACGAGCGCGCACCCCACTCAGTGCGGGCCGCACGATTGCACCGGACGCAACCCTGAGATGCCAACAAGGCACTGGTGCAACGCATCCGGTGGTACCTAGGGTCGAAGGCGATGGCTGAGCGAGTCCCAAACACGAGCCCGGCGCTGGGGGCGCTGACTGGACTGGGGAGACCCTTTACCGGGCCCCCTCAGGTGCCAGGTTCACCGCCGTCGACGATCTTGAGCAGCAGTACGACATCGACGCTTCGGTGCCCGATCTGGTCACCCTTCTCGGAGAGTTCGCCGCTCGCACCCAGCGGGCCCGCACGACGCTGCAAGCTTCCTTCGGACTCAAATACGGGCCCACCGTCCATGAACGTCTCGACGTCTTCCCCGGAGAGCCTGGCGGGCCGGTCGTGGTGTTCGTGCACGGAGGATACTGGCGATCGCTGGCTGCCGAAGACTTCAGCTGTGTCGCAACAGGATTGACCGCTGCCGGGGCCACCGTCGTCATCACCAACTATGCGTTGTGCCCGACCGTGACGATCGACGAGATCGTCCGCCAACATCGTGCCGCCATCGCCTGGACCTACCACCACATCGCGTCTTTCGGTGGGGACCGCCGCCGCATCGCCGTCGTCGGGCATTCTGCTGGCGGGCATGGCGCGGCGATGATGCTGCTCACCCGATGGGCGCATAACTACGCACTGCCCGCCGACGTCATCAAAGGCGTCTGCGCGATCAGCGGGTTGTTCGATCTGCGGCCGCTGGTCTACACCAGCGTGCAGACCCAGCTGCGGCTCACCGCCGACACGGTGCTCGCCAACAGCCCCCTCTTGATGCCGCCCGGCGCCGCACCGCCGCTACTGATCACCTACGGAACACTCCAAACGGACGAGTTCATCCGCCAATCGGTCGACTTCCACGCCGCCTGGGAGGGCGCCGGTTTGCCGTCTGCTGCCTGGAAACGCCGCGACCGCAATCACTACGACGAACTACTGGCACTGACCGAGCCAGGTGCTGACCTCATCGCCCCGATTCTGGCGCTAACTGAGGGACGCCTCCACATCTGACGCTCGCCTCACCCCGCTTGGTGACGTGAGCGGGGGACTTTATTCAGCGTTAAGGCAGACGGACTTGCTATTGTTTGTCGTGCAATCGGTGGACTTGAACCTGGTACGGGTGCTGGATGCCCTGCTGCAGGAGGAAAGTGTTACCGGCGCCGCGCGACGCCTCAATCTCACTGCACCCGCCGTCAGCCGCAGTTTGAATCGTCTGCGTCACCAGATCGGCGATCCCTTGCTGGTTCGGGCCGGTCGGCACCTGGTTCCCACCCCCGTGGCGCAGCGTCTCCGTGACCCCGTCCACGACGTGCTGGCAGGCGTCTATGAGGTTCTCAAGGCGGCAGGAGACCCGCCTGATGAGGAACTCGAGGCCGGATTGGTCCGCGAATTCACGGTTCGCGCCGGCCCCGACAATGCCAGTGGCTTCGGGCCCGCCCTGGTCGAGCTCATACAGCAGCGCGCACCGGGAGTGCGCATCGAGTTCAGCGGTGATTGCGACGACCCCGTGGCAGCTCTGCGTGACGGATCGGTCGATCTCGTCGTCGGCGGACCGCCGATCGATGCCGGGAACGAGACGCTCCACAGGGAAATCCTGGTCACCGATGTCGTGGTCGTGGTCGCCCGCCGCGACGGAGAATTGGCTCGGCGGTGTGGTGATCGGGCGCCAACCCTCGATGAACTGGCCGATCTGCCGCACGTGAACCGTTCGCCGCGCTCCGTGTGGCACGACGTCTTAGACAGGCAGCTCGCTGCGGCTGGGCTCACGCGGCGTGTCGTTGCCACCACCCCGGGATTCGCTGCGGCGTTCGCGCTGGTCCGGCGCAGCGACTACGTCTGCTTGGCACCACTGCGATTGACCGGCCCGATGCGGGGCGGGCTACTGGCGACCTGGCCGACTCCGGCGGTCTTGCCCGAGCTGGTCATCGAGCAGGCTTGGCATCACCGCAGCCATACTGACCCTGAATACCGGTGGTTGCGGGCCCGAGTCCGTGAGGCCGCGGCGGCCACCGCGCATGATCTCGAAGTTGGCGTTAAGCCCAGGTCGTCACAGGTTTAGCTCGTCGTCGGTGATCCACGATCCGTGGAAACCGGCGGGGACCCGCCGTGGCAGGGTCACCGTGGCCACCGGTGGGCCACCGACATCGGTGGCGTCGAGGATGAGCAGCTTCGATCCGCCACCGTCGCGGCGGCTGGCGACGCTGAGTAGCCACCCGTCATCCTCGGAGCGGTTGGGCGCCTCGCTGGCGACGAACACGGCCTCACCAGCCACCACCTCCGAGCCCAGCGGGTGTTCAGCCACCACGCCTGAGGCGGTGTCGAACTTGACGATGGCCGCAACGTCGGGCCCGCCGCCGGACACCGCGTACCGGTAGCGGGACTCCCGACCGACACGCGCATCATCGACGGTCGGAAACTCGATTCCACGCTCGTCGAGCGTGGTCTCCTCGACTATCCCTGATGAGAGGTCGAACACCCAGCGGTGCAGACGCGCCAGCCCGGAACCATGAACAGCCGCCGACCCGGCCACGTCACCGCGAGCAGGAATGCCAGTGGAGGCCAAAGGATTTCCCAAGTTCTGCCACGCCCAGGCCGCGTCGACACCGGCATAGCGGGCCGCGTCCAGCACCACTCGGCCTCTGCCATCGGTGTAGGCGTTGCCGACATGGAACACATAGGCAGGGTCGACGTCGAACCACCGAACCTGGCCGGGCGCATCAAGTGCCATGATGCCGATTCGGGCACCATAATCGTCGTCCCAATCGAAGGGCAGCGGGCTGTCCGCGACGCGCTCGGGGGAAAACGTCAGCGGCAGGTCGAGGAAGACCGCGTGCTGATCGGTGATGGCAAAATCATGCATCATGGTGGGGCCGGGCACCTCGATGGGAGCACTGGTGACCAATTCCCCTGCGGCAGAGAGCTTGTGGTAGGTGACGAACGGCGGCGTCACTCCGTATCCGAAGAAGTGCAGCTCTCCGGTGACCGGGTCGGTCTTGGGATGTGCGGTCATTGCGGTCGTCAGCCGGCCGGCGAAATCGGTGGTTCCGATCGTCTCCAACTCCGGGGTGAGCACGTGTGGAAAGCCGCTCTCGACAAGCGCCAAGATCTTGCCGCCGTGGGCGATGACGTGAGTGTTGGCCTTCTCCACGCTCAGATCCATCGATCCCTCCGGTAGGAAAGGCGACTGCCCGGCCAGCGCCTTGGTGCGCACCCAGCGGTTGCGATACCACCTCGCGCGCCCACGGTCGAGGCGGATGCCATGCACCATGCCATGGCCGTCGAACCAATGCCCCGACGGTTCGCCCGGAAGCGGATTGGGGCCGTTACGTAACAACCTGCCGGTCAGTTCCGGCGGCAATGAACCCTCCACGGCGAGATCAAAGGCATCGATCTCGTCGGGGACAGGGGCCAAATGGCCTTGAACGTGGAGCGGGATGGCGTGATCTTTGCTGTTCAGCATGCCAACCAAGTTAATAGTCCAATAGTGACATGTCAATACTGACATGTGCGATCAGCGCGACGGTGCGATCGCGGTACTGCTCTGTCACCGCAGGCCCAGGCGAGGCTGCCCGCGGCCTTGGGCACGATCGCGTGCGTCGGTTGAGTCCGACCGCTACGAATTCGGCTGCAGGCGGGCGAGTCTGGTCTCCAGCAACTTGATGCGGTGCGAATTCCCTTGCAGGTCAAGATAACGGTGGCCGAAAACCGCCAGCAGGGCATCGTCGAGCCTGCGCACGGCGCCCGCCGGATAGCGGTAGTCCATCGCGGCGTTGACGGCGTCGGTGTCGACGTCGTCGAGCACGTCGTCGACCTCGTCGATGGAGTCGATACCCAACTCGAGCAGCAGACCCGCGATCCACGCGTAATGGTCGGTGCGTGACCAGCCCGCGTCGGGGAACCGATTGCCGAGATAGGTGGCCAGCACCGCCGTCGGAATCCTTGGGTCGCTGGTGATCTCGGTGGTGCTGGTGTCGGGGGTCGAGGTGCGCAGCCGCTCCCGGACCGCGGAGAACTCCCGGTCGGCGAGCTCGAGCAGGCCGGCGGCCAGCGTGAAACGCCGGTCCAGGTCGGGAGCGTGTGCGGCGGGAATCGAACCCTTGTAACGGATTTCGTGCTCGAACTCGGCCCACGCATGCTGCAGCACGGTGCGCACCTGGATCGACGCCGGCTGCTGCACACCTTCCACCCCGACGAGCAGGTGCCTGCTGGCGTAGCCCCACCGTCCCTCACGGGCCGTCTCTTGGCCCATATCCCGATCGTCGAGCAGCTTCAACTCCTCGGTGAGTAGATTCGCGACGGTGACGACGTCTTCGCGCAGATAAGTGATGACGCGCAGACCGATGAGGTCGGTGATCTCCACGAGCGGTTCGCTGTAGAGCGGCGTTCCGTCGGGCGCGCGCCGAGCCGTCTTCGCGGCGAACGACTCGACGGTCTTGGTGCGCGCCGTGACGGACAGATAGTTGATGCCCGCATCGTCGAGAAGTCCAGTGACGAGCTCGAGGTAGTGATCGGTCGCCGTCACCAGGGCAGGGCGGCGTTCCGCGTACTCGGCGACGGCGGCCGACGGAGCCGCGGGCGGCGGCGGCGCCTTGATCGGCCGCGGCTCTTTCGCGCGCCGCCCCTCGGGTAGCGACGGCGTGACGATGTAGCCGGTCGCGAAATCCCCGTAGATCGTCACGTCCTCGGGACGGTGGTACCAGTACAGGCCGATGTAGGCGCAGATGACGGCGTCCACCGGATCCTCGTCGCGGTCCAGATGGCTCGGCTTCGTCGCCGCCTCCACGCGTTTGCGCAACTCGACCCATCCGACACTGCGGTTGGCCCGCAATCGCGGCGTCGCATCGTCGAGTCCCTCGATGAACGTCATCAACCGCAGCAGCTCACGCTGACGTTCCTCGAACGGCCCACGCTTGTATTTCAGCGTCCTGTCCAGCTCGAACAGGACGACCGTCGCCGGGTGCGGATACACCTCGATCGCGCGGCGCGGCGAACTCGACGCCGGATCCATGTCGAGGCCGAGCCGTTCGGCGATCCGCGCCGCCCGCGGGTGCTTGAACTCGGGACGCTCGCGAAACGCCGGCCGGGCACCCGCCTCGAAGCGCTGGAAGTCCCGGTTGAACCGGGTCTCCGCGGGCCGGTGCCCGGTCTCGTTCTTGACGATCAACGGTGCATCGATCGCCACCAGGCATTCGTCCTTGGTGAACGGCTCGACCGCCGCCGCGATGCTGTCGTCGTCGGTGGCGGCGCCGACGTGGAGGAGCCGGCCGTCGGAGTCGACGACCGCGACGCCCGTCTGGTTCTTCTCTCCCCACGCGAGGTCCAGCCCGACGAAATGCATGGCCTCCACTGTCCACGATTACGCTGTGTTTCCGTGAGTATCCCGAACGTGTTGGCCAATCGGTACGCCAGCGAGGACATGGTGGCGATCTGGTCACCGGAAGCGAAGATCGTCGCCGAGCGGCGGCTGTGGCTCGCGGTGCTGCGGGCCCAATCAGAGCTGGGAGTCGAGGTTCCCGACGGCGTCGTCGCCGACTACGAGCGGGTGCTGGACAACGTCGACCTCGCCTCGATCGCCGCGCGCGAACGCGTGCTGCGCCACGACGTGAAGGCGCGCATCGAGGAGTTCAATGCGCTGGCCGGCCACGAGCACGTCCACAAGGGCATGACGAGTCGTGACCTGACCGAGAACGTCGAGCAACTGCAGATCAGACGATCGCTGGAACTCGTCCACGCGCACGGCGTCGCCGTCGTCGCCCGGCTGGCCGAGCGCGCGGCGCTCTACCGCGACCTGGTGATGGCCGGCCGTTCCCACAACGTCGCCGCGCAGGCCACCACCCTCGGCAAGCGTTTCGCCTCCGCTGCCGAGGAGATGCTCGTCGCGCTGGCGCGGGTCGAGCAGCTCATCACGCGCTACCCGTTGCGCGGGATCAAAGGCCCGATGGGCACCGCGCAGGACATGCTCGACCTGTTCGACGGCGACACCGAGCGGCTGGCTTCGCTGGAGACGCGCGTCGCCCAGTTTCTCGGCTTCACCGAGGTGTTGACCAGCGTCGGTCAGGTCTATCCGCGATCTCTGGACCACGACGTCGTCTCGGCGCTGGTGCAACTCGGTGCCGGCCCGTCATCGCTGGCGCACACGATCCGGCTGATGGCGGGCCACGAACTCGTGACCGAAGGCTTCGCGCCCGGACAGGTCGGATCGTCGGCGATGCCGCACAAGATGAACACCCGGTCGTGCGAGCGCGTCAACGGCCTGCAGGTGATCCTGCGCGGCTACGGCTCGATGGCCGCCGAACTCGCCGGAGCGCAATGGAACGAGGGCGACGTGTTCTGCTCGGTGGTGCGCCGCGTCGCGCTGCCGGATGCGTTCTTCGCCCTCGACGGACAGACCGAGACGTTCCTGACCGTGCTCGACGAGTTCGGCGCGTACCCGGCGGTGATCCAGCGCGAGCTCGACCGCTACCTGCCGTTCCTGGCGACGACACGCATGCTGATCGCCGCGGTGCGCGCCGGCGTCGGACGGGAGACCGCCCACGAGGTCATCAAGGAGCACGCGGTCGCAGTCGCGCTGGCGATGCGCGAGAAGGGCGCCGAGCCGGATCTGCTGGACCGCCTGGCCGCCGACCCGCGCCTGCCGTTGGATCGCGTGGCCCTCGACTCGGCGCTCGCCGACAAGCAGGTGTTCAGCGGTGCGGCGGGCGACCAGGTCGACCGGGTGGTCGGTGCGGTCGACGAACTGGTCAGCCGCTACCCGGAAGCAGCAAAGTACACCTCGGGGTCGATTCTGTGATGATTGCAAGGAAAGGTCTGCGGGACAACGGTTTTCGACACCCGATGGCCGAGATCAACGCATCCGCATAAGCTGGATTCGGTGGACCCCTCCGGATATCCAGACTTCAGGGCATCGGACGCCGATCGCGCTGCCGTGACGCAGATTCTCGAGCACGCGGTAGGGCAGGGGATGCTGACCCTCGACGAGTACACCGAGCGGGTCGACGTCGTCATCGCCGCACGCACCCGCCGCGAACTCGACACCGTCATCGCCGACCTTCCCCACGTGCGGCGGCAACCCGCCCCCACTGCACCGGAGATCCTGAGCAGCTGGATGTCCAGCATTTCCCGCAAGGGGCCGTGGACGGTCCCGGAGCGACTCCGGGTCGTCACCCGAATGTGTTCGACCACCTTGGATTTCACGTCGGCGGCGCTGCGAAGCCCCGTCGTCCACATCGACATCGACGACTACTGCAGCTCCACTGATCTGATCCTGCCCGACGGCGCCACCGCCGACGTCAACGGTGTCACCAATGTCGGGTCGTCGACGACGATGAAGGCGACGACCACCCCGCCGTCGCGCACCCTGCACGTCGTCGTCACCGGCAAGGTGCGGTTCGGCTCGCTGACGGTGCGACACCCGTTCGGCACGGCGCTGCGGCGGCTGCTCAAATGACCGACGCGGTTGCCGAAACTGAATATGGGCAGGGAAAGTGCGAGAGAGGACCTGCGAGGATTCCGTTTCGGCGCTAGTGAGGTGAGCGTTTGAGGTTCGCCGCGCGAATTCCCGACGCCCGCAGTTCCAGTGCGGCCAGCCCGCGGATCGCGACCAGATCTTGATCGCGCCACGCGCCCACCGGATCTGCGCTGATCGCGGCGAGCTTCGGCAGCGGTCGATTGGCCAACGCCCGTAGCGCGAGCAGTTGCTCCCCAGCCACCGTCGAGGCCAGCGTCACGGCGGTCCACTTACGCCGGAAGAAGCGAATCCGGAGAAACAGCCACGGCATCATCAGCGCCAGGATCGGCGGCGCCGCGACGGCCAACGCCAGCAGCCACGCGAGCCATCCCGCCGTCACGCCCAGCGACTGTCCGGCTCCCGCGATCTCGCGGGCCGCATCACCGGCACCCCGCAGCGGTCCGGCAAGCGTATCGCCGATCAACGGAACGTCATCGGCGCTCTGTCCGGCGTTGTCGAGGTTGCCCGCGACGCCGTTCGCGCCGCTTTCCACCTGATAGCCGAACTCCGCGATCGTGGCCACCGCCGCATACACCGCGGTGCCGATCCAGATCCAGATCGCCGTCCAGGTGACCACCACGATGTCGCTGACCAGTTGCCACAGCAGCCGCGCAGGCGTCGAGGCGTACGGGATCCACCGAGATTTCATGCGATCGATCACAACATCTCGCCTCGCCCCTTGTACACGGGTGCGTGTCGGAGGACCGATAGGCTGGCCCGATGCGTCCCGCTCTGTCCGACTACCAGCATCTGGCCAGCGGCAAGGTTCGAGAGCTCTACCGCATCGACGACGGGCACCTGCTGTTCGTCGCGTCGGACCGCATCTCGGCCTACGACTACATCCTGGATTCGCTGATCCCCGACAAGGGTCGCGTGCTGACGGCGATGAGTGTCTTCTATTTCGGTCACCTCGACGCGCCGAACCATCTGGCGGGCCCCCCGGACGACGCGCGGATTCCCGAAGACGTGCTGGGCCGGGCCCTGGTCGTGAAGCAGCTGGAGATGCTGCCCGTCGAGGCGGTCGCTCGCGGCTACCTCACCGGATCCGGTCTGATCGACTACCAGAAGACCGGCGCGGTGTGCGGGATCGCGCTGCCGTCCGGCCTGGTGGAGGCCAGCAAGTTCGACGAGCCGCTGTTCACGCCGGCGACCAAGGCCGACCTCGGCGAGCACGACGTCAACATCAGCTTCGACGACGTCGTCGAGCTGATCGGGCCGCAACGCGCAGCCCAGCTGCGGGACCGCACCCTGGCGACCTACGCCCAGGGCGCCGACCACGCGCTGACCAAAGGCATCATCGTCGCCGACACCAAATTCGAGTTCGGAGTCGACGCCGACGGCGAACTCACCCTCGCCGACGAAGTGTTCACGCCCGACTCGTCGCGCTACTGGAACGCCGACGACTACGTCGAGGGCCAGGTGCAGAACAGCTTCGACAAGCAGTTCGTCCGCAACTGGCTGACCGGGCCCGAATCCGGTTGGGACCGGCACGGCGACCAGGCACCACCCCCGCTGCCCGACGAGATCGTCACCGCCACCCGGGCGCGCTACATCGAGGCATACGAACGGATTTCAGGATTGAAATTCGCCGACTGGATCGGAGGAACCGCGTGAGCGGCGACGTGTTGGCACCCATCGCGAAGCGGGTCGACACCCGTCGTGAACACCACGGCGATGTCTTCGTCGACCCCTACGAGTGGCTCCGCGACAAGGAGAGCAAGGACGTCGTCGACTATCTCGAGGCGGAGAACAGCTTCACCGAGCACGTGACCGAAGGTCTGGGGCCGTTGCGGCAGAAGATCTTCGACGAGATCAAGGCCCGCACCAAGGAGACCGACCTGTCGGTTCCCACCCGCCGCGGCGACTGGTGGTACTACGGCCGCAGCTTCCAGGGTAAGCAGTACGGCGTCCAATGCCGTTGTCCCGTTGCCGATCCCGACGACTGGACACCGCCGCAGCTCGACGAGAACACGGAGATCCCCGGCGAGCAGGTGCTGCTCGACGAGAACGTCGAAGCCGAGGGCCACGACTTCTTCTCCCTGGGCGCGGCGAGCGTCAGCGTCGACGGGAACATCCTGGCCTACTCGGTCGACGTCAAGGGCGACGAGCGGTACACGTTGCGGTTCAAGGACTTGCGGACCGGAGAGCGCTACGACGACGAGATCGTCGGTATCGGGGCGGGAGCCACGTGGGCCGCCGACAATCACACCGTCTACTACGTCACCGTCGATGACGCCTGGCGGCCGGACACGGTCTGGCGGCATCGCCTCGGGTCCGGGCAGCCTGCCGAGCGCGTGTATCACGAAGCCGACGAACGGTATTGGATCGGCGTCGGCCGCACTCGCAGCAACAAGTACATCGTCATCGCCGCCGGAAGCGCGGTGACATCTGAACTGCGCTACGGCGACGCCTCCGACGGCCAGACCGAATTCGTGGTCGTCTGGCCGCGCCGCGATTCCGTCGAGTACTCGATCGAGCACGCGGTCGTGGAAGGTGAGGACCGGTTCCTCATCCTGCACAACGACGGGGCCGAGAACTTCACCCTCGTCGAGGCGCCAGTCAGCGATCCGACGAACACCCGTACCCTGATCGAACACCGCGAGGACGTCCGGCTCGACGCCGTCGACGCATTCGACGGCCACCTCGTCCTCAGCTATCGCAAGGACGCGCTGCCCAAGATCCAGCTGTGGCCGCTGGACGACACCGGATACGGTGTGGCGCAAGACATCACGTTCGATTCGGAGCTGATGTCGGTCGGGCTGTCCGCCAATCCGAACTGGAGCGCGCCGAAGATGCGGATCGGCGCGACGTCGTTCGTCACCCCGGTCCGCATCTACGATCTCGACCTGACCACCGGAGAGCGCACGTTGCTGCGTGAACAGCCGGTGTTGGGCGACTACCGCCCTGAGGACTACGTCGAGCGCCGCGACTGGGCCGTCGCGTCCGACGGTGCGCGGGTACCGATCTCGGTCATCCATCGGGTAGGACTGCAATATCCGGCGCCGGTTCTGCTGTACGGCTACGGGGCGTACGAGTCCTGCGAAGACCCCCGCTTCTCCATTGCTCGACTGTCGCTGCTCGACCGCGGGATGGTCTTCGCCGTCGCGCACGTGCGGGGCGGTGGGGAGCTCGGCCGGCCGTGGTACGAGCACGGCAAGATGCTGGAGAAGCGCAACACGTTCACCGACTTCATCGCCGCAGGCGCCCATCTCGTCGGCACCGACGTCACGAAGCCGGAGAACCTGGTGGCCTACGGCGGAAGTGCGGGCGGGCTGCTGATGGGCGCAGTGGCCAACATGGCGCCCGACCTGTTCGCCGGAATCCTGGCGGCGGTGCCGTTCGTCGACCCGCTGACCACGATCCTGGATCCGTCGCTGCCGCTGACCGTCACCGAATGGGACGAATGGGGCAACCCGCTGGAGGATCCCGAGGTCTACCGCTACATGAAGTCGTACTCGCCCTACGAGAACGTCGAAACCAAGAACTACCCGGCCATCCTGGCGATGACATCGCTCAACGACACCAGGGTCTACTACGTCGAGCCGGCGAAATGGGTTGCCGCACTGCGCTACGCCCAACCAGACCCGGCCGCCGACTCGGCGAAGGTGCTCCTGAAGACCGAGATGAACGCAGGGCACGGCGGCATCAGCGGGCGCTACGAGCGGTGGAAAGAGACCGCGTTCCAATACGCGTGGCTTCTCGACACCGCGAAGGTCGACCACTCCGGCTGAGCCACAGGAACATCGGATGACCAGGGGCTCATACCACCACGGCGACCTCAAGGCCGTCATCCTGGCGCAGGCGGCCACCCTGGTGGCCGAACGCGGCGCCGACGGGGTGTCGCTGCGCGAATTGGCCCGTGCCGCGGGGGTTTCCCATGCTGCTCCGGCGCACCATTTCACCGACCGTCGCGGACTGTTCACCGCGCTCGCCGCGCAGGGGTGGCGGATGCTCGCCGCATCGCTGGCGCAGGCGCGGCCCGAATTCCTCGACGCCGCACTGGCTTACGTGGAGTTCGCGGTCGGAAACCCCGGGCACTACGAGGTCATGTTCGACCGGTCCCTGGTCAACCCTGACGATCCAGACCTCGCCGCGGCGCGGGACGAAGCCGGGGCCGAACTGGCATCAGGTGTCGGCACGCTCAGCGACGCCCGCGCGAAGGAGGATCCGCAGGCCGCCGGGCTCGCCGCATGGTCGCTGGTACACGGGTTCGCGATGCTGTGGCTCAACGAGGCGATCGACACCGACACCGACGCGGTCGCCACTGCGCAGCGAGTGGCCCGGATGCTTTTCACGAAGTGATGTGCTGGGTACTTTCGGATCCATGTCGGAACTCACCGGAATCCCCGTCACCACACTGGACGGCAAGGCCACCACGCTCGCCGAACTCACCGACGGCGCCGTGCTCGTCGTCAACGTCGCGTCCAAATGTGGCCTGACCCCGCAGTACGCCGCCCTCGAACAACTCGCGCAGAACTACGCGGCCCGCGGTCTGACCGTGGTCGGCGTGCCCTGCAACCAGTTCATGGGACAGGAACCGGGCAGCGCCGAGGAGATCCAGACGTTCTGTTCGGCCACCTACGGCATCACGTTCCCGCTGCTGGAGAAGACCGACGTCAACGGCTCGGACAGACACCCGCTCTACGCCGAGCTGACGAAGACCGCCGACGACGCCGGTGAGGCGGGCGACGTGCAGTGGAACTTCGAGAAATTCCTGCTCGAACCCGGTGGGACCGTCGTCAAACGGTTCCGGCCGCGCACCGAGCCCGACGCGCCCGAAGTGATCTCGGCGATCGAGGCCGTCTTGCCGCGATAGCCGAAAAGACACCTGCCCGCGGAGTGTCATCCACCGTCAGGACACCTGACGTTGCAACACTGCGGACGTGGCAGGACAACTGATCGTCTCCATTTCCGGGATCAGCGACCGCACGCTCGCCGATGTCGTCGCGTTCCGCACCCGACTGGAGGACCGCGGTGTTCCCGCATCGTTCCTGGTCGCACCGCGGCTCAAGGACGGGTACCGGCTCGAAAGCGACGCTCAGACCATCGGCTGGCTCGTCGACCAGCGTGTCGACGGTGACGCCATCGTGCTGCACGGGTTCGACGAGGCCGCCACGAAGACGCGCCGCGGCGAGTTCGCGACTCTGCCCGCCCACGAGGCCAACCTGCGGCTGATGGCGGCCGACCGCACCCTCGAACACCTGGGCCTGCGCACCAGGCTTTTCGCCGCGCCCGGCTGGAACGTCTCGCAGGGCACCCTCACAGCGCTGCCCCGCAACGGCTTTCGGCTCGTGGCAGGTCTCACCGGCATCACCGACCTCGTCCGCCAGGAGACGGTGCGGGCCCGCGTCCTCGGTATCGGCGAGGGATTCCTGTCCGAGCCCTGGTGGTGCCGCACGCTGGTGCTGTCGGCCGAACGCACCGCCCGGCGCGACGGCATCGTCCGGGTGGCCGTATCCGCGCGGCATCTGCGGCGGCCGGGTCCGCGCCAGGCGATTCTCGACGCGGTGGACCTCGCGCTGATGCACTCCTGCGTGCCGACCGTGTACGAGTGGTCGCCGCCTCCCGCGCTGACTGACGCTGCATAGCGGGTTCGTCTCGCTACATTGGCGTGATGGACGCTGATGTTGTCGTGGTGGGTGCTGGACTGGCGGGTTTGGTCGCGGCGTGCGAGCTCGTCGAACGCGGCCGCCGCGTCCTGATCGTCGACCAGGAGAACGAAGCCAACATCGGTGGCCAGGCGTTCTGGTCGTTCGGCGGGCTGTTCTTCGTCGACAGTCCCGAGCAGCGCCGATTCGGCATCCGCGACAGCCACGAACTCGCCCTGCAGGACTGGCTGGGGTCGGCCGGCTTCGACCGGCCCGAGGACCACTGGCCGCGTCAGTGGGCGCACGCCTACGTCGATTTCGCCGCGGGGGAGAAGCGCAGCTGGCTGCGCGACCGCGGCCTGCAGACCTTCGCGCTCGTCGGCTGGGCCGAACGCGGCGGTTACGACGCCAACGGGCACGGCAACTCGGTGCCCCGCTTCCACATCACCTGGGGGACCGGACCCGCCCTCGTCGACATCTTCGCGCGTCGCCTGGTCGGCAACGCGCGGGTACGGTTCGCGCACCGCCATCGCGTCGACGAACTGATCGTCGAAGACGGTGCCGTGACCGGTGTGCGCGGCGCCGTGTTGGAGCCGTCGGTCGCAGACCGCGGTGCGGCTTCGTCACGAAATGTGGTGGGAGATTTCGAATTCCGCGCCCAGGCGGTCATCGTCGCCAGCGGCGGCATCGGCGGCAACCACGACCTCGTCCGCAAATATTGGCCCCAGCGTATGGGCCGGGTGCCCGAACAGATGCTCAGCGGGGTGCCCGAACACGTGGACGGCCGCATGCTGGAGATCTCGGAAGTAGCCGGTGCCAGCCTCATCAACCGCGACCGCATGTGGCACTACACCGAGGGCATCACCAACTACGACCCCATCTGGGCGC
This sequence comes from Mycobacterium sp. 236(2023), assembly GCF_029623955.1. Taxonomy (GTDB): domain Bacteria; phylum Actinomycetota; class Actinomycetes; order Mycobacteriales; family Mycobacteriaceae; genus Mycobacterium. The sequence goes on from NZ_JARSBP010000003.1 coordinate 389,762, forward strand.
GCCACGGCATCCGGATCCTGCCCGGTCCGTCGTCGCTATGGCTCGACGCACACGGCAAGCGACTGCCGGTGCCGCTCTATCCGGGTTTCGACACGCTCGGCACACTGGAATACATCACGCGGACCGGCCAGGACTACACGTGGTTCGTGTTGAACTCCCGCATCGTCGCCAAGGAGTTCGGGCTGTCCGGCCAGGAACAGAACCCCGACCTGACGGGACGCAGCATCAAGGCCGTCATCGAGCGCGGCAGGAAAGGACCCGCGCCCGTGCACGCCTTCGTCGACAAGGGCGTCGACTTCGTCAGCGCGACCACGCTGCGCGAACTCGTGACCAAGATGAACGCTGTCCCCGGCGTCGAACCGCTGGACTTCGACGTCGTCGAGAACGAAGTGACGGCGCGCGACCGCGAAGTCGCCAACAAGTTCACCAAGGACGGGCAGGTCACCGCCATCAGGGCGGCGCGCGAATATCTGGGCGACCGGTTCAGCCGGGTCGTCGCGCCGCACCGGCTGACCGACCCCAAAGCTGGTCCGATGATCGCGGTGAAGCTACACATTTTGACGCGAAAGTCATTGGGCGGCTTGGAAACCGACCTCGACGCGCGCGCCCTCCGTGGCGACGGCACGGTGCTGCCGGGGCTGTATGCCGCCGGCGAGGCCGCCGGATTCGGCGGCGGCGGAGTGCACGGCTACCGATCGCTGGAGGGGACGTTCCTCGGCGGCTGCGTGTTCTCGGGCCGTGCCGCGGGCCGTCACGCAGCCGGGGCCGTCGGCTAAGGAAGATCGATCGTCGTCGTCACCTCGACCTGCTGGGGTGTCGGCGGGGCCGACGAGAAGCCGAACCGCACAGGCGGATCGAGGTCGGCCACCCCTGCGAGGTCGACGTCGTTGAACGTGCCCCGCAGAGCGGCGATGCGCCGCGTGCGGCGCACGCCGTAATACTCCCGCCGGCCGTTGCCGGCGCTGCCCGCGGTCTGCACACCCGCAACGAGCCGCGACGCGACAGGGTTGATCGCACGCAACCACCAGGGAGCACGCGAAAGCGGCGTCGGTACCATCCTCAGCAGCCAGTCGAACGGTGCCGGCCCGCCCAGTTCGCCGGTCACCTCGAGTCCGGGCGCTGTCACAGTGAAGGCGTCGCGGCTATGGTCGACAGAGACCGGGCCGATCTGGATACGGTCGAAAGAGTATGTCTGCGAGACGAATTCGGCGATCTCGGCGGTGGGTGCCAGCAACGTGCGCAGGCCGTCGATGTCCTCGACCATGACGTCGGCAAAGCCGCCGAAGGGCGAGTCCTGCCACGAGCCGACGGCCATCCGGATACCGGCCCCGGTACCGAACCCCGCGATGCGGCCCATGAAGACCATGCGGGACATCTAGAACCCCCGCGAGCTCTCCTGCTCGAGCACCTGGAAATCGGTATCCGTCATCTCCGTCAGGCGGCCGTAGAAAATAGGCCTTCCCGCGTCGGAGATGATCCCCTGATGGATCGGTACCGCGTGGGTCGGAGCCACCGCGCGCAGATAGTCCACGGCCTCGGCGATCTTCATCCACGGGGCGGCCGCGGGCGTAGCGAGAACGTCCACCGGCTCGCCGGGGACGAACAGAGCATCACCGGGATGCATCAGCTTCGCCGCATGCTCGCCGTCGCCGACCAGATACGAAATGTTGTCGATCACCGGGATTTCCGGATGAATGACCGCGTGGGTGCCGCCCGCGCCACGCACACTCAGATGCCCGACGGAGAACTCGTCGCCGACGTTGACCGCCTGCCACCCCCCGCCGAGTTGAGCGGCGGTCTGCGGATCCGCATACAGTGCGGCTTGGGGGTTGGCCTCGACGAGGGCGGGAAGCCGCGCGGTGTCGGCATGATCGGGGTGCTGATGGGTGATCAGGATCGCGGAGAGACCCGTGATGCCTTCGAATCCGTGCGAGAACGTGCCCGGATCGAAGAGCACCGTCGTCGCGTCGCCCGAGCCGTTGTCGAAGCTCGCCATGAGGCATGAATGGCCGAAATGTGTGAGCTGCATCCCTATATTGTTACGGGCACGGGGCATGTAGGGGGCTAGGTGTTCATCCGTCTGTTGTTCGTGCTGGCCATGGCGGTGTCCGGGGTAGCGATCACACCGGTTGGGGCGCTGGCAGCGCCGGGGGTCTGCCCGCCGATGTGCGACACCATCCCCGAGTCGGCCTGGATCGAGTCCGGCTCGGTCCCGTTGTCGTCCGCCTACCGGTGGCCCAGTTTGGGAAGCATCGCGATCCCGGTGAGCACGCCGCGGTTCGAGTTCGAGTCGTGGTGTGCCAGCCCCGAGCGCGAAGGCGACCCCAGGGACTTCGCCGTCGCAGCCCACGCCGACGTCGCCAACCCGCCTGGGCAGTGGAACCTGCACGTCCAGGTCGTGCACTGGCGCGGCGACACCGTCACAGGCGGCCGCGACGCGCTGGAGACGCTGGAGTGGGCCCGGATGGCGCTGGCGTCGTGCCAGATGACGGCAGCCGAGGTGTCACCGTCCGTGACGACCAGCACGGCGATGGACCTCGCGGCCGTGATCAGCGACGGCGGCCGCCGCGTCATGCACTCCTACCTGGTCGTGGACCCCGCCAGCAGCTCGCTCGTCGAGATGGCACTGTGGACGACGGTGCCGCCCGCTGTCGAGTGGCGCGGGGTCGCGCCCGACGCACAAGTCTTCGAAGCGATGGCGTTCCCGCTGTGCGAGGCATACCTGGGGTCATGTCGCAGGTAAAGTGATCGCCGTGGCAAAAGTGGTGGTGAACGTCATGCCGAAGACCGAGATCCTGGACCCTCAGGGCCAGGCCATCGTCGGAGCTCTCGGCCGGCTGGGCTTCGACGGAATCGCAGATGTGCGGCAGGGCAAGCGATTCGAACTGGACGTCGATGGCGACATCGACGACGAGAAGCTCGCCGAGATCGCCGAATCCCTGCTCGCCAACACCGTGATCGAGGACTGGACGATCAGCCGGGAGCAGGCATGACCGCCCGGGTCGGAGTCATCACGTTCCCCGGGACGCTCGACGACATCGACGCGGCCCGCGCCGTGCGGCTCGCGGGTGCCGAGCCCGTAAGCCTGTGGCACGCCGACGCCGACCTCAAAGGCGTCGACGCCGTCGTCGTCCCCGGCGGGTTCTCTTACGGGGACTACCTGCGGTGCGGTGCCATCGCGCGGTTCGCCCCGGTCATGGGCTCCGTCGTCGACGCTGCGGGTCGCGGCATGCCAGTTCTGGGGATCTGCAACGGCTTTCAGGTCCTGTGCGAGGCGGGCCTGCTGCCCGGCGCGCTGACCCGTAACGCCGGACTGCACTTCATCTGCCGCGACGTATGGCTGGAAGTCGCCTCGAATGCGACGGCGTGGACGACCCGCTACGAGCAGGGCGCCGACCTGCTGGTGCCGCTCAAATCCGGTGAGGGTCGCTACGTCGCGAGTGAAGAGGTGCTCGATGAGCTCGAAGGCGAAGGCCGCGTCGTGTTCCGGTACCGCGAGAACCTCAACGGCTCGATGCGCGGTATCGCGGGCATCAGCTCGGCCAACGGCCGCGTCGTCGGCCTGATGCCGCACCCCGAGCACGCCACCGAGGCGCTGACCGGCCCCTCCGACGACGGTCTCGGCCTGTTCTACTCCGCGCTGGATGCGGTTTTGGTGTCCTGACCCCTTCTGAGCCGGTGCTAGGTTCAAGTTCGGAACCGATTTGGGGGCAAGGTGCTGGTAAATCCGAGCTTGTTGCGCGCGTTCGCGGAGCAGGTAAATACGGCGGCCTCAGCGATCGCTGCGACGAACATCGGAACGACCGCAGAGACGGCGGGAGACGGGCTTCCCGGGTCTGAGACCCAGTGGGCCGCGCGCCAGGTCGGTGTGCATCTGCGACTGATCGCCGAAGATATCGCCAACGATATCGCCGCTATGGGAGAAGCAGTCCGGGGTATGGGCGACAGCTACGAAGTCACCGACGAAGCGCTGGCGGGCAACTTCACCAAGCTCTTCTAGATCGTGCTTCCTACTCGTTCGAGGCTGCAAAGCTGGAACCCAGAGTCCGTGGCCACGGCCGCATCGTCGATCCGGTCTTCCGGTGCCGAGTTCTATCAGACTGTTCGCGAACTGCATGACGGAATCGACCGGATGGACGAGGCTCAGACGTGGCGGGGAGCCGCACACAATGCGGCCAACGGCATGTTCTCCAGGGCTACCGACAGGGCATCCGCGTTCAAGGACTACACCGAACGAGTTGCGTCCAATCTGCAGCGGGGCGGCTCCTCGATCGCCCACTACCGAAATCAGCTGCAGTCGAAGGCCGCCGAGATCGATGCGGGTCCGCTGAATGTTTCCGATCAATGGGTCGTGTTCATCGATCCGGCAGGGATGTCTGCGGAGAGGGCAGCCGAGCTCGAGGCTAAGGCGAAAGCAGCTCAGGCGGAGCTGAATCCGCTGTTGATCTCCTTGGACGAAGCCGACTCGACCACGGCGACCAGTCTGCTCGCAACTCAGGCTACGGAAGGGATATCTACGAAACTTCCTGGCAGTCCACCTATCCCGTTGACGCGGCCGCCGGGCGACGAGGTGCCGAGTCCAGGGGCGGAGCAAGGCAGGCAGTTTCAGGAGATCGCACGAGCCCAGGACATGGCGTCGACGGTTCGCGACATCGAGGAGCACACCGACCACAACGGTGACCGAATCACCACCTACACGATGCTCGATGGCAGTACGCATGAGGTGACTGAGTACGTAGACCAGGGTCTGCCGAGCCAGCAGGTGTATCCGGCGGGCACCACGCGGGTGCTGCACACCGACAAGAACGGCAGGTGGGTGTCGGACACGATGAGCACGCCGCAGGAGGGTGGCGGGATGAAGACTGACATCTCCTGGGCCGACGGGACGAAAATGACGATCTCCGAGACAGCCGACGGCGTGCGTACCGGTAGCTGTATTACTGCGAGCGGTGACGAGGCGATCCTGCCGGACTCGTTTTTCAACGACCCGATCCCGACCCTGGCCGGCGGCCTGTACTCCGGTATCGAGACGGGAGCCGAGCGGGGAATGTTCGGTGTGAGCGCGGCGGAACTGGACAAGGTAAGGATCGGTGCGAAGTTTGGTGGGCCCGCACTTGGCGTCGCGACGATGGTCTATGACCTTGTCTCGGCGGACACCATGCGAGAGCGGTGCATCGCCGCCTGGTCGGGCGGGACAGGCTTCGTCGGCGGGCTGGCCACGTCGGTCGCTGTGGCAGCCGTCCCCGGAGTTGGCCCCTTCGCCGCGATGGGCGCCAACGTCGCGGGCGGTTTCGTCTTCGGCTACGTCGGCAAGTTGGTCGGCAACATCATGTGTCCGCCGTGAGGGGCACCGTCGCGGTCACCTTCCTCTGCCTGGTGCTGGGGTCTGCTGGAGTGCTGTCGGTCGTGTGGCTGGTCGTCTCGGTCAGTCGTGGCGAAATCCTGACCGCCGCAGTCGTCGCGGGCGGTGCAGTGTTCAGTTTCGGAATGGTGTCGCTTCTGCTTCGGGTCGCGGCCAAAAGGGTGTCGATACGGGTCAACGTCAGGGACGGCGTAATGCTCCGGCCCGATCGCAGGGTCGATGTCAGCCTGATGCTTGCCACGGCAGGATTGTGGGGAGCGATGGCGCTCTACGCGATCTGCGCTCCGCTGGGTTTGGTTGAAGTTTCGCTGCCATACGGGGATCGCGCGTTCTCCGTGTGGATCGCCGTTGCGGGAGTATTGATCGGACTGCCCAGTCTCAAACAAATCTTCGTCAAGCGCGGGATGAGCTATGTCCTGTTGTCGCCCAAAGGCTTTGAACTGGGAAGCACAGTTGGGTCGACGGCATACGCATGGGGCGAACTCGCCGACGTGTCCGACACTCCGACCGGTCGGGCGCGGCCGATCAGTACCGGCACGACGTATCTCACCATGCTCAGTGGACGTACGCGCACATTACCTTCTGACTGGTACACGCCCGGCGGGAGTGAACTGCGCAAACTGCTCCGCTTCTACTGGCAGCATCCCGAGAATCGGGATGAACTCACCGACAGGCGGACCGTCGCGCGGCTCGGCAACTTACTTTGAGGGGCACATGATGCAAAAATCGTTGTTGCACATCGTGTTAGCTGCTGTCTTCCTCGTCGCCGTCGGTTGTCGCACCGAAGGGGAACCTGAGCCGGAACCTCCGCCACTGCCGCAGCAGGTTCTGCTGGCGGAGTCCATGCGCGAACAGCCAGTCCCAGGGTGGACGACAACGTCAGCCGAACTCGGGCTTCCGCAGGCGGCGATCGTGAAACCCATCGCCAACATCGGCAACCGTGGCGTCTTTCTCGGCATCGGCGACGGTCAACGCTGGCTCCTTGGACTCGATGCGGTCAACGGAGAGAAGACCTTCGGACCGCTACTCCTCGGTCCGTCGAGCCAGGTGGATGCCATCGATTGTGTGCTCAACGGCCCCCCGATGATGATTTGCATCGGACAGTCCCGCGATTCCACGATGCCGTCGACCGCGTGGGTGCTCGATATGAACTCCGGCGCTGTGACTTTCGAAGGCGTGACCGATGTGCGGGTTGCCGGAAGTGAAGGCCGGCCGAGGCTGGAACAGATCGGTGATCACGCGGTGGCAACGGTCAAGGGCACAGGAATTTATGGCATCGGGCCGCGCGGCGACCTGACGTGGTTCGTCGCAGGAAACGGAATTCTCTCCGCGCAGTTCGCCAGCTGGAATCGTGACACCGTCCCGTCCGATCTCGGTGTGCAGAACAGCGGGTCGGTAGCCGACGTGGTGTTCTCCGCCGCTAATGGTGAAGTCGTCAAAACTTCTGCTCCGCAGGGTCTTTCGTTGGAGCGCGCCATGGTCTATCCGCAGGGTTTCGGGTACGAGTACACGGCCGCCGATGGACAGCGTGGTGTGATGTTCTTCGACGACTCGGGCGCGATGGTCAGTGATCTTCAGCAGCGTGGGACGCTGGAGACGCGGTCCGCGGACTTGCCCGCGGTGGCCACCGTGTCGAATGATCGCGTGACAACACTCGACGGCCGCGTGCTCGTCGAGTTACCGGCAACGGTCCCGGAGGTCGAGGCGCGCTTGATCCGGTCGCGACTGTTTCTCGCCAACGACCCCGAGCACACGACGTGGCAGCAGTTCGATCTGCAGACAGGCGAGCCCGGCGCCGCCTGCGAGACCGACGCGCTCGGCTTCTACTACATCGCGTCCGACGGAGAGGTCGCCATCGCTTTGAATGACGAAACGCCGGCCCGAGCCGTCGATCTCACGACATGTGAGGAACTGTGGGCGATGCCCACGTCGGGGCCAGACGAAGGCATCGAGGTGTGGAAGATTGGTACGGCGTTGATTCAACGAACGAACGACACGCTGTTCTCTCTCGTCGCGCCACGCTGAGCGTGCTCGTGCGCGACGAGCGTGCGTGAACTCGCGTGATCCGCGGCGCGTCGCTGTGCAGACACGCACACTCGCGGTGCAGGGCTTCAGGCGCTGAGGGCGACCACGGCTTCGGCCGTGTAGCACAGGAACGTCAGCGTCTCCTGCAGGTACAACTGCACGGTGTCGGCGTCGTGCGACAGGTAGCCGATGCACACGTCGGTGCCCAGCTGAAGATCGAAATCGCCTCCGCGCGTGGACAACACGAACGCGCCGTCGATCGCGGGCGCCCAGATGATGTCACCGTCGACGAGCCTGTTGAGGTGTTCGCGGATCGGATAGCCGTGCGCGGTGGTCTCGCTGACCTTCGTGTAGACATCGGCCGACAGCAGCACGCTGTACGGGCCGTCCACGCCGGCAAGCCGCAGCTCCGACAGGGCCTGGCTGATGACGTCGGGGATCTCGCGGGGGTCCTCGGGCAGCGCCAGGTTGGGGCATGAGCTCGACTTTCGGATGCCCGTGATGTGGGCAGCTTCATAGCCCTCGAAGATCGCGCGGTCCTCGGCGAACGCGAGCTTCTTGGCGGCCTCCTTTACCGGATCCCAGTCCGAGTCCTGCGATCCGCGTTCGACGTCGTCGATGTCGACCCGGTTCACGGTGAACGGAACCCGCAACCGCACCAGCGGACGCGCGTCACGCAGATGCGCGACCACACCGTCTCCCGGCGGCAGGACATCGAGCAGATGACCGGTGCTGACCGCCGCCGTCACCGGGCCGCCCGGCTCGCTCACGTCGACCACCCGGCGCCCGGCGATGTGCCGCTTGAACGTGCGGGTGGCCTCCTGCTCGATCTCCGCCCACGCGGAATCGGTGATCGGTGCCAGCTCCCGATAGAGGTTGTTCATTGCTTCATCCTTTCAGGCTGCCGATCTCCAAAGATCCGGTGTAAACGGTTGGGACAGAAGGTTCCTCAGGCTCGGCGACCGCAGGCGGGGGCGGATCGTCGAGGAAGTCGATCGTCGGGACGAAGAACATCGTGCCCGTCTTCGCTGTCGAGAAATCGAGGATCCGGTCGGTGTTGCCGGGTGGATCGCCGATGAACATGTTCGTCAGCATCCGCTCTGTGACCGCCGGATCTGCGGCGTAGGCGATGTAGTAGGTCCCGGACTCCCCGGTACCCAACGTGCCGAACGGCATGTTGGCCCGCATGATCGCGAGCTCGTTGCCGTCCTCGTCCTCGATGGTGTTGAGCGCGACATGCGAGTTGGCCGGCTTCACGTCGTCGTCGAGCTCGATGTCCTCCAGCTTGGTGCGGCCGATCACGAGCTCTTGTTCGTTGACGCTCAACGCATTCCACGCATCCATGTCGTGTGTGTAGCGCTGCACGTGCACATAGCTGGCGCCCACGAAGTCGGGATCGTCGGAGATCTGCACCGCGGTCACCGCGTCGGGCCCGTCCGGGTTTTCCGTCCCGTCGACGAACCCGAGCAGGTCGCGCTGCTCGAAGAACTTGAAGCCGTGGACTTCGTCGACGACAGAGATGGCGCCGCTCATCGACGCCAGCAGCCTTCCGCCGAGCTCGAAGCACACATCGAGGGACCCGCCCCGGATGTGGAGCAGTAGGTCGCCTTCGGTCGCCGGTGCGCGATGCCGCTCGCCTTCGAGCTCGATGAACTCGTGCAGCTTCGCGGGCCGCGGCCCGGAGAACAACCGGTCCCACGCGTCGGACCCGATGCCGGCCACGAGCGTCAGCTTCGCGTCGGGCACGCGGAACCCGACCGCTTTGACGAGCCCGCCGAACCCCGAGAGCGCGTCGTAGACGACCGACTCGCCACCCTCGTCGATGGTTGCCACCAGGAAGATCGCCGCCGGAGTCAGCGGCGTCAGGATGGGCTGTGGGCGTGGCACAAATGGACCCTAGCGTCAAGATCAACGGAATCACCGGCCAAGATGGAAAGATGCCAGCTAGCCCCCAGGGTCTCTGCAAGTTCATCGACGCCTCGCCGTCGCCGTTTCACGCGTGCCGCACCGCCGCGGATCGGCTGCTGGCGGCGGGTTTCACCGAATTGTCCGAAAGCGATGCGTGGCCTGCCGCCGGTGATTATTTCGTGGTGCGTGCCGGATCGCTGATCGCGTGGCGATCGGCCAGTTCTCCCGCCGCTCCTTTTCGTATCGTCGGCGCCCACACCGACAGCCCCAACCTGCGGGTCAAACAGCACCCGGACCGATTTCTGGCCGGCTGGCAGATCGTCGCGCTGCAGCCCTACGGCGGAGCCTGGCTGAACTCGTGGCTCGACCGCGATCTCGGGATCAGCGGACGACTCTCGGTGCGCGAGGGCACCTCCATCCGGCACACGCTCGTGCGGATCGACGACCCGGTGTTGCGCGTGCCGCAGCTGGCGATCCACCTGTCCGAAGACCGCAAGGGGGTGGAGCTCAACCCGCAGCGGCACGTCAACGCGGTCTGGGGGGTTGGCAGCGGCACCCGGTCCTTCCTCGACTACGTCGCCGCGCACGCCGAGGTCGCCGCAGCCGATGTTCTGGGTTTCGACCTGATGACCCACGACATCAACCCGTCACGGCTGGTCGGCGCCGACAGTGACCTGGTCAGCGCGCCGCGGCTGGACAACCAGGCCACCTGCTACGCCGGTCTGGAGGCGTTCCTGATCGCCGAATCCGACGGCGTGACGCCGGTGCTGGTGCTCTTCGACCATGAGGAGGTCGGTTCGCAGTCCGACCACGGAGCCCAGTCCGACCTCCTGCTGACCGTGCTCGAACGCATCACGCTGGCCGCGGGCGGCAGCCGGGAGGACTTCCTGCGGCGACTGCCCACCTCGATCGTCGCCTCCGGCGACATGGCCCACGCCACGCACCCGAACTATCCGGAACGCCACGAGCCCGGTCACCTCATCGAGGTCAACGCCGGCCCGGTGCTCAAGGTGCAGCCCAACCTGCGGTACGCCACGGACGGTCGCACCGCGGCGGCCTTCGCGCTGGCGTGCCGGCAGGCCGGGGTGCCGCTGCAGCGGTACGAGCACCGGGCCGACCTGCCCTGCGGGTCGACGATCGGTCCGATGACCGCGGCCAACACCGGAATCCCCACCGTGGATGTCGGCGCAGCCCAGCTGGCGATGCACTCCGCGCGCGAGGTCATGGGCGCCGCCGATGTCGCCAGCTATTCCGCCGCACTTGCGGCTTTCTTGTCACCGGCCTGACCTAGGGTCGGGGCATGGCAATGAAAGTGGAGATGATCACCTTCGATTGTGTGGATCCCGACGGGCTCGCCGACTGGTGGGCCAACGCCGCGGGTGGGGACGTGAACGCCGTTGCGCCAGGCGAATTCGTGATGGTCGCCAGTGAGGGACGCCCGACGCTGGGGTTCCAGCGCGTGCCCGATCCGACGCCCGGCAAGAACAAGGTGCACCTCGATTTCCACGCCGAGGACCGCGAAGCCGAGGTCGCGCGCCTCGTCGGTCTCGGCGCGAAGGAAACCGGGCGGAACAACTTCGGCCCCGAGTTCGAATGGGTGGTGATGGCCGACCCGGAGGGCAACGCGTTCTGTGTGGCCTGAGTCGCACCGCCGCGCTGGCTAGACTGGCGCGGTGACGTCTGGGTTGACCCAAGAGGTAGACACCGTCGAGCGGGCCGCCGCCACCCCCGATCATCCGCAGCCCTTCCGGGAGCTCGGGCTCAAGGACGACGAGTACGACAGGATCCGTGAGATCCTCGGTCGCCGTCCCACCGACGCCGAGCTGGCGATGTACTCGGTGATGTGGAGCGAGCACTGCTCCTACAAGTCCTCGAAGGTGCATCTGCGCTATTTCGGTGAGACCACCACCGCGAAGATGCGCGAGACCATGCTCGCGGGCATCGGCGAGAACGCCGGCGTCGTCGACATCGGCGACGGCTGGGCCGCCACCTTCAAGGTCGAGTCCCACAACCACCCGTCCTACATCGAGCCCTACCAGGGCGCGGCGACCGGTGTCGGCGGCATCGTGCGCGACATCATGGCGATGGGCGCGCGCCCGGTGGCCGTGATGGACCAGTTGCGGTTCGGCGCCGCCGACGCACCCGACACCCGCCGCGTGCTCGACGGTGTCGTCCGCGGCGTCGGAGGGTACGGAAACTCGCTGGGCCTGCCCAACATCGGCGGCGAGACGATCTTCGACGCCAGCTACGCCGGCAACCCGCTCGTCAATGCGCTGTGCGTCGGCGTGCTGCGCAAGGAAGACCTCAAGCTGGCCTTTGCCTCGGGCGCAGGCAACAAGATCATCCTGTTCGGGGCGCGCACCGGTCTCGACGGCATCGGCGGCGTGTCCGTGCTGGCGTCGGAGACGTTCGGTGGCGACGAGGGCGGGTCATCGGGACGCAAGAAGCTCCCCAGCGTGCAGGTCGGCGACCCGTTCACCGAGAAGGTGCTCATCGAGTGCTGCCTCGAGCTCTATGCGGGCGATCTCGTGGTCGGCATCCAGGATCTCGGCGGTGCCGGATTGTCCTGTGCCACATCCGAACTCGCGTCGGCAGGCGACGGCGGCATGAAGGTGGAGCTGGAGACGGTGCCGCTGCGCGCGGCCAACATGACCCCCGCGGAGATCCTGTCGAGCGAATCGCAGGAACGGATGTGCGCCGTCGTCACCCCCGACAACGTCGACGCGTTCATGGCCGTCTGCCGCAAGTGGGACGTCCTGGCCACGGTGATCGGCGAGGTCACCGACGGCGACCGCCTCGAGATCACCTGGCACGGCGAGACCGTCGTCGACGTGCCCCCGCGCACCGTCGCTCACGAAGGTCCCGTCTACGAGCGTCCCGTTCAGCGCCCCGACAGCCAGGATGCGCTGGTCGCCGACACCACTGCGTCGCTGAAGCGGCCCACGACGGGTGACGAGCTGCGCGCCACGCTGCTCGAGCTGATCGGCAGCCCGCACCTGTGCAGCCGAGCTTTCATCACCGAGCAGTACGACCGCTACGTCCGCGGCAACACCGTGCTCGCCGAGCACGCCGACGGAGGCGTGCTGCGCGTCGACGAGGCGACCGGCCGCGGCATCGCGATCTCCACCGACGCCTCCGGGCGATACACCGCGCTCGATCCGTACACCGGCGCTCAGCTCGCGCTCGCCGAGGCGTACCGCAACGTCGCGGTCACCGGAGCCACGCCCGTAGCGGTCACCAACTGCCTGAACTTCGGCTCGCCCGAAGACCCCGGCGTCATGTGGCAGTTCTCCCAGGCTGTCCGCGGCCTCGCTGACGGTGCTGCGGCACTGGGCATTCCGGTCACCGGCGGCAACGTCAGCTTCTACAACCAGACCGGCACCACCGCGATCCTGCCGACCCCCGTGGTCGGAGTGCTGGGCGTCATCGACGATGTGAAGCGGCGGATCGGCACCGGCGTCGGCAACGAGCCCGGCGAGACGCTGATCCTGCTCGGCGACACGCATGACGAGTTCGACGGCTCGATCTGGGCGCAGGTCAGCGCCGGACACCTCGGCGGGGTACCGCCCAAGGTGGACCTGGAACGCGAACAGCTGCTCGCCGAAGTGCTGACCGCCGCGTCTCGCGACGGCCTTGTCTCAGCGGCGCACGACCTGTCCGAGGGCGGTCTCATCCAGGCCGTCGTCGAGGCGGCGCTGGCCGGCGAAACCGGTTGCCGCATCGTGCTTCCCGAAGGTTTCCAAGAAGGCACGGCGCCTTTCGTCTTCCTCTTCTCGGAGTCCGCGGGCCGGGTGCTGGTCGCGGTGCCGCGCACCGAGGAGAGCCGGTTCACCGCCATGTGCGAGGCGCGGGGGCTGCCCGCGACCCGCGTCGGAGTCGTCGACCAGGGCCCCGAAGGCGGCGAACCCGCGATCGAGGTGCAGGGCCAGTTCACGGTCACGCTGGAGGAGTTGCGGCGCACGTCGGAGGGTGTGCTGCCCGGTCTGTTCGGGTGACGCCCGGGTTTTCAAGGTGAACAACAGCGACACCGAGAAACACCCCCTCTACGTCTGGGCGTGGCGACTGCTCCGCCTGGACTTCACCGGTGTCGCTGTCGGCGCGTTGTTCTTCTGCCTGTCCCTGACCCCGTCGCTGCTGCCGCGCGACTGGCTGTTCCAGGGACTGATCGGCGGGATCAACGCCGCGATCGGCTACGGCATCGGCGTCTTCGTCGAACGCATGGCACGCCGATTCGTGCTCAGACACAGCGCGCGGTGGCCACCACCCCCGAAGGTGCTCTACGCACTCAAGACGGCCACCGTGGTCATCTCCGCGGGAGCCTGCGTGCTGATGGTGATCCCGGCGGCAGCCTGGCAGCGCCAGGTGTCGGCCCTGATGGGAATGGAGGGGCCGGGTACGGCGAGTTATCTGCGGCTTCTGATCATCGCCATTGTCGTCGCGGGGCTGTGCATCGCGACCGCGCGGGTGCTGATCGACCTCATCAAGACGATGGCCCGCTTCCTCATCAGAAAATGGCGCCTCTCCGACGAGATGGCGCTGTTCATCGGCACCGCCGTTGTCGTCGTCCTCGTCATCACATTGGTCAACGGCGTTCTCCTGCGTGGCTTCCTCGCAGGCGCCAACCGGGTCTTCCAACCGCAGAACGCCACCACCAGGGATGGTGTCGTCCAACCGGAGGAGCCCGAAAGATCGGGCAGCCCAGAGTCTTTCGCGGCATGGGACACCCTCGGATTCCAGGGGCGCAACTTCGTCGGCTCCGGGCCCCATGCCGACGAACTGGCCCGCATCAACGGCAGGCCCGCCAGGGAACCGATCCGCGCCTACGTCGGCCTTCAGACCGCCGACACCGACGAAGCGCGAATGGCCGTGCTGCTCAGCGAACTCGAACGCACCGGCGCCTTCGACCGCGAAGTTCTTGTCATCGCCCCCACGACGGGCACGGGCTGGATCAACCCGATCGCAGCGCGGTCGCTGGAGATGATGTACAACGGCGACACCGCGATCGTCGGCTCCCAGTACTCCTATCTGCCGAGCTGGATCTCGTTCCTCGGCGACCAGCAGAAGTCGATGGAGTCGGGACGGATGATGATCGACGCCGTCCACCAGCGCTGGGAGCAACTGCCGCCCGACCGGCGTCCCCGCTTGGTGCTCTACGGCGAGAGCCTGGGATCAATGGCGGGCCAGGGCGCCTTCGACTGGCTGCCCGACATCGCCCGGATGGGATTCTCCTCGGTGCTGTGGGTGGGCCCGCCGAACGCGAGTCCGCTCTGGCATGGCATCACCGTGCGCCGCGACCCCGGCACCCCGGAGGTGGAACCGCGCTACGATGACGGCCGCACCGTCCGGTTCTCCCAGGGCAACGACGCGGCACAGATCGCCGATGATTCGGCCTCGCCGTGGGACAGCCCCAGAGTGCTTTTCCTGCAACACTCTTCGGATCCGATCGTGTGGTGGTCGCAGGATCTGCTGTTCACTCGGCCCGACTGGCTCTCCGAGCCGCCGGGCCGTGACCGCACCACGTCGATGCGCTGGTACCCGATCATCACGTTCTGGCAGGTGGCCGCCGACATGACCAACGCCGCGTCGGTGCCCGGCGGGCACGGACACAATTACGGCGACTTCATCCTCGACGGCTGGGCCGGCACCGCGCCACCCGACGGCTGGACGCGCGACGACACCGAGCGGATCCGCACTGCGCTGGCCGAGACCGAATCCGAGGACGGCGACTACTAGTGCGCGACAGCGTCCGGGCGGCGGCGCTCGCCGCGGTGCTGGTCGGTTGGAGCTTCATCGCGCCGAGATTGCCGCAACGCTGGAACCCTTTGCCGCAGATGCTGTTCGGCCTGGCCGTCGTGGGACTGGAGCGGCCGCCGCTCGGCTTGCGGCCACCGCAGCTGTGGCGCGGGTTGACATGGGGGAGCGCTGCCGCAGCGCCCGTCCTGCTGGCCGTCGGCACGAGCATCGCAGTCCCGATGGTGCGAGAAGGCATGGGGGACAGGCGCCCAACCGCTCCACCCGGCCGATGGCTGCTGTTAGGCATCCCGTTCGGCACGGTGTGGCCGGAGGAGGTGACCTACCGGGGTGCCCTGGGAACGGTGTCCGGCCGGGCATTCGGCGACGCTGCGGGCCGGCTGTTCACCGCTGCGGTCTTCGGGATGTCACACATCCCCGACGCCCGAGCCAACAACGAACCGGTGCTCGGCACCGTCCTGGTCACCGGCGCGGCCGGCTGGGTGTTCTCGTGGTTGCATGCGAAGTCCGCGAGCCTGGCCGCCCCGATGCTGGCTCACCTGGCCGCCAATGAGGCGGGAGCTATTGCAGCCCTTGTGGTTTCCCGGCGACTTCGGCGTACTTCGACAACGCCAGCGTGACAAAGTACGCCGAAATCGCTAGCTCGCGCCGGCGACGTTGCGGACGTGCACGACGAGGTCGTGCGGCTCGGTCTTCTGGTCGTCGATCCCGAAGCTGATCACCTTGTGCGGCGTGACGCGAATGATGGATGCGCCGTCGACCTCGGCTTGCGCTGCGGTACCGCGGATCTCGAGGCATCGGACGCGCCACGGGTCACGCGACGTGATGTCGTCGACGACGAACGCCACCCGGTCGTTGGCGGCGAGGTTGCGGTACTTGCGGCTCTTCGCCATCTCGTAGCCGCCGATATCGATGGTCCCGAGTTCCTCGTTGTACGAGAACCCGACCGGGCTGTTCTGCGGAGTGCCGTCGGGCTGGATGGTGGCCAGCCGGCCGAGGTCCGCCTGCTTCATGAAGTCGATCTCGAACGCGGTGAAGGTCATGCGGCTGACCGTAAAACCTCAAGAACCGTTGAGGTCAAGGGTTGCTCTCCGGTGACGCCACAGGCTTTGAGAACCTAGATCATGGCCTCACGTCGCACCGCCGACCCGGCGAAGACCCGCGCCGCCGTCGAAGCGGTCGCCGATTGGCTCCGCGACGACACCATCGCCGCGCCGGGCCGCGCCGCACTCGCCGAGGCAGTGCGCATGACCGCACGGACCCTCGCCGCGATCGCCCCCGGCGCCGCCGTCGAAGTCCGGGTGCCGCCGTTCGTCGCCGTCCAGTGCATCGAAGGCCCCACGCACACGCGCGGCAACCCCCCGAACGTCGTCGAAACCGACCCGCGAACCTGGCTGTTGCTGGCCACCGGTCTCCTGACGATCGCGGACGCGGCTGCCGCCGGGGCGCTGCAGATGTCGGGTTCGCGGGCCACCGAGGTCGCAGGCGCGCTGCCTCTCGTCACACTTGCCGGCTGACGGAATGCCCAGACGATGAAACCTGGTTGTTCCCTTCACCACACCGTCGCCTGATTCCGCGTTTTGCAGTCGTTCACCGTAGACTGGGCGACGTCACCCACAGCCCCCAGGGAGCAGCCTGATCGTGACCGCCGAGCAGCCTTTTCAGGACGAGAACGAACCTAAAGAAGAGTGCGGAGTTTTCGGGGTCTGGGCGCCCGGCGAGGAGGTGGCGAAGCTCACGTACTACGGCCTCTATGCCCTACAGCACAGAGGACAGGAAGCCGCGGGCATCGCCGTCGCCGACGGATCGCAGGTCCTCGTCTTCAAGGACCTCGGGCTCGTCAGCCAGGTGTTCGACGAGCAGACGCTGGCAGCCATGCCGGGTCACGTCGCAGTCGGGCACTGCCGCTACTCCACCACCGGCTCCACCACGTGGGAGAACGCCCAGCCGGTGTTCCGCAACACCGCCGCCGGGACGGGCGTGGCCCTCGGTCACAACGGCAACCTCGTCAACACCGCCGAACTCGCGGCCCGCGCGCGCGACGAAGGCCTGATGGGCAACCGCGGCGCCGCGACCGCCACCACCGACTCCGACATCCTCGGTGCCCTGCTGGCCCACGGCGCCGCCGACTCCTCACTGGAGCAGGCCGCGCTCGAACTGCTTCCCACCGTCCGGGGCGCCTTCTGCCTCACCTTCATGGACGAGAACACCCTCTACGCGGCGCGGGACCCGTACGGGGTCCGCCCGCTGTCACTCGGTCGGCTCGACCGGGGGTGGGTCGTCGCCTCCGAAACCGCCGCGCTCGACATCGTCGGCGCCTCCTTCGTCCGCGACATCGAGCCCGGCGAGCTGCTCGCCATCGATGCCGACGGCGTCCGCTCCACCCGCTTCGCCAACCCCACGCCCAAGGGGTGCGTCTTCGAGTACGTCTACCTGGCGCGCCCGGACAGTGTCATCGGTGGTCGCTCGGTGCACGCCACCCGCGTCGACATCGGCCGCCGGCTGGCACGCGAGAAGCCCATCGACGCCGACCTCGTGATCGGCGTCCCTGAATCCGGCACCCCGGCCGCCGTCGGCTACGCGCAGGAATCGGGCATCCCCTTCGGTCAAGGCCTGATGAAGAACGCCTACGTCGGCCGCACCTTCATCCAGCCGTCGCAGACCATCCGCCAGCTCGGTATCCGGCTCAAGCTCAACCCGCTCCGGGAGGTCATCCGCGGCAAGCGGCTGATCGTCGTCGACGACTCGATCGTGCGCGGCAACACCCAGCGCGCGCTGATCCGGATGCTGCGCGAGGCCGGCGCGGTCGAGGTGCACGTGCGCATCGCCTCGCCGCCGGTGAAGTGGCCATGCTTCTACGGCATCGACTTCGCCACCCCGGCCGAGCTGATCGCCAACGCGGCGAGCAACTCCGCCGACGAGTTCGAGATGCTCGACGGGGTTCGCCGCGCGATCGGCGCCGACACGCTGGGCTACATCAGCCGCGACGGCATGATCGCGGCCACCGAACAGCCTGCGACGCGGCTCTGTTCGGCATGTTTCGACGGCAATTACCCGATCGAGCTGCCCGGGGAGACCGCGCTGGGCAAGAACGTCATCGAGCATATGCTCGCGACGGCGGCCCGCACCGGCATCCCGCTGCAGAACGAGAACGACAACGCCTCCGCACTGCGCAGGCCTTGACGGCTCGCCGTCGTGGCGCCCGTGACGGCTCGCCGTCGGCAGCCCTGAAACTTATTGCGGCTCAGTGGAACTGAACCGCAGCAGATGTCGGCGTCCACCACCGACATTGCCTTCCGAACGCAGGGCCCGTGTCACCGCGTCGCGGTAACCCGTCAGCCCGCCGGCCGGCGGCGCGATAACCGCGTCGATGTCGCGTTCGCGGCACACCGCGTCGCACTCCAGCGATTCCACGAGCGGCCGGGCCAGTCCCGACGGAATTGGCGTCACCAGACCTACCCACCAACTCGCGATGGTCGGCGTCAGGAACGGCAGCACCACCATGACCCGGCGACTCAACCCGGCGACCTCCGCGTAGCCCTGCATCGCGTCGCCGTACTCCATCACGTCGGGCCCACCGACGTCCCAGGTCCGTGACTCGCCGACCTCAGCGGTCGCCGCCTCGGCGAGGTAGTGCAGCACGTCGTCGATCGCGATCGGCTGGATTTTGTTGTGCACCCACTTCGGTGTCGTCATCACGGGAAGCCGGTCCGTCAGATGGCGGACCATCTCGAACGACGCCGAACCGGAGCCGATGACGATGCCCGCCTGCAGCACCACGGTCTCGATCCCCGACTCCAACAGGATCTCGCCGACCTCGACTCGGGACGCGAGATGGCGGGACAGGTCGGTGCCGTCAGGGTGCAGACCGCCGAGATAGACGATCCGGCGGACACCCACGGTCTTGGCAGCCTCGACCACATTGCGCGCCGAACGCTTCTCTTCATCGACGAAGTCCTTCGACGTCCCCATCGAGTGAACGAGGTAGTAGACGACGTCCATGCCGTCGAACGCCGCGGTCAGCGATGCGGCGTCCGTCAGGTCGCCTTGCGCCACCTCGACCTGGTCGCGCCACGGAGCGTCGTCGAGCTTCGCCGGGGTACGCGCCATCGCCCGCACCTTCAGACCCCGATCGAGCAACACGGGCACCAGATGACCCCCGATGTAACCCGTGGCACCGGTCACCAGGCAGCGAACATCCTCAGCAGGCATGGCGGCGGGATGTCCGTTTCAGGCCTCAGGCAAACCCGTAACCCGCCGTCGCGGGCGACGGGCGCGCGTCGAAAGCCGAAGATCGTGGCGCGCCGGTGTGCAGACCCGCGCGCTCGCGGTGCGTGCTCCGCATTCGTGCAGGGCAGGTCGTCACATCACAACCGATCCTGACGGCGATCAGCGGGCAATGCGCGGGTAGCCTTGCTCTCGATGACAAAGGGTGTTGAACGACATGGCATCGCCGAACCGCACGGCATTTCCTATGCGTCGGCAGGGGTGGACATCGAGGCCGGTGACCGCGCCGTCGAACTCTTCAAGCCACTCGCCAAGAAAGCCACCCGGCCGGAGGTGAGGGGCGGCCTCGGCGGCTTCGCCGGGCTGTTCGCGCTGCGCGGCGACTACCGCGAGCCACTGCTGGCATCGTCGACCGACGGAGTCGGCACCAAACTGGCCGTCGCCCAAGCGATGGACAAGCACGACACCGTCGGCATCGACCTCGTCGCGATGGTCGTCGACGACCTCGTGGTGTGCGGCGCCGAACCGCTCTTCCTGCAGGACTACATCGCCGTCGGGCGGACCGTCCCTGAACGCGTCGCGCAGCTCGTCTCGGGTATCGCCGACGGCTGCGTCCAGGCCGGCTGCGCGCTGCTCGGCGGGGAGACGGCCGAGCACCCCGGCCTGATGGCCCCCGACCACTACGACATCTCCGCCACCGGGGTCGGCGTCGTCGAGGCCGACAACGTGCTCGGACCTGACCGTGTGCGGCCCGGCGACGTGGTCATCGCGATGGCGTCGACCGGCCTGCACTCCAACGGCTACTCACTGGCCAGGCACGTGCTGCTTGAGATCGACCACATGAACCTGGCCGGCCACGTCGAAGAGTTCGGCCGTACCCTCGGCGAAGAACTGCTCGAACCGACCCGCATCTACGCCAAGGACTGCCTGGCGCTGGCCGCAGAAACCCAGGTGCGCACGTTCTGCCACGTCACCGGCGGTGGGCTCGCAGGAAACCTCGAACGCGTCGTCCCGCACGGGCTGGTCGCCGAACTCGACCGCGGGACGTGGACGCCCGCGCCGGTGTTCGGGATGATCGCCCAGCGCGGCCGCATCGACCGCGCCGAGATGGACAAAACGTTCAATATGGGCGTCGGCATGGTGGCCGTCGTCGCGCCGGAGGACACCGATCGCGCGTTGGCCGTGCTGACCGCCCGCCACCTGAACTGCTGGACCCTCGGAACCATCAAGAAGGGCAGCAAGGACAGTTCACGAGCAGTGCTCGTGGGCCAGCATCCCAGGTTCTAGAGAAGCTCCTCAGGACTGCGAGGAGGCGGACTCAGCGCCGCCAGTCGTCCTCGTCCGCCCAGCCGTCGTCGGACGGCGCTTCGCTGCCGTTGCGGACGTCGTCATCCGACGAGCCCGCCAGTTCACGCTGGAGTTGCGTGAAATCCGTCTGCGGCGAGCTGTACTTAAGCTCGCGTGCAACCTTGGTCTGCTTTGCCTTTGCCCGGCCGCGGCCCATGGGGGAACCCCCTCGCGCAATAACGGAGCGGCCCAATTTCTAGGCGGCTCCGATCTGAGTGTGTTTATTGTCCTGCCAACACTTTACCGTGCCTCGCGCCGTCACGCTGGCAGGCCCTGATGAACCGCCGTTTTTCGTGCCGTCCGAACTAACCGGAGCCGCCGCGCAAGCGCTCCACCGCCAGCCGTCCCGCACCCACCACGTCGGCGGGCGGTACCGAATCCGGGTCGATCGCGGCGTTCACCTGCACCTCACCGCCGGTGCTGAGCTCCGTGTCGGCCGGCAGGCCGCGTTTGACCAGAGCCAACGCGATCACGCCCTCATCGACGTGGTCGACCACAGTGCCCAACCTGCCGACGGCGCGCCCGCCTGCCAAAAGCGGATCACCGGGAGACGGCCTGTCGGTCGAACCATCGAGGTGGAGGATCACGAGCATGCGGGGTGGTTTGCCCAGGTTGTGGACCCGCGCGACGGTCTCCTGGCCGCGATAGCAGCCCTTTTCCAGGTGCACCGCACCGACGCCGGGTCCGCCAATCCAACCCACCTCGTGGGGGATGGTGCGCTCATCGGTGTCGACGCCGAGCCTGGGACGCTGCGCCGCCACCCGGTGCGCCTCGTAGGCCCAGATGCCCGCCGGTCGGACACCGGCAGCCAACAGCTTGTCGCGCCGCGCGGCGGCGTCCTCCCGCGGAGCCACGAGGTCGACCTCGATGCCGGAGCCGGGCAGCCGACGCACGAAACCACCGCCGCCCACCTCCACCGCGGTGCCTTCGCCGGGCAGCTCGGCCACCCCCAATGCCTCCAACACCCTCTCGTCGGCGACGGCCGGCCCGAGCAGCGACAACACGGCGAGCTCGGCGGGCTCGACGACCACATCGGCCCAGAACACCATCTTGCGCAGAAACGTCAGCAAGGCGTCGCCGCGCCACGATTCGGTGTCGATGACTGTGCGCCCGTCGAGCTGAGTCTGTACCCAGTGATCTTCGACACGGCCCTGTCCATCGAGGCTCAGATTCTCGGTCACCACACCGTCGGCGAGATCGCTGACGTGTTGGCTGGAGATGGTGTGCAGCCACGACTTGCGCTCGGCACCCGTCAACTTGAGCACCGCTCGATGCGAACGGTCGACGACCACCGCGCCGTCGGCCGCAGCACGTTGTTCGCCGAGCGGGTCGCCGTAGTGCCAGACGGAGCCGGCGTCGGGCCCGTCGTCGGGGGCGGGAACAGCAGACGTCAAAGCCATAGCTCAACTCTACGATTCGGCGCCAAGTGGCCGCGGCTACGCTGATGCTCCATGGCCGACCATCCGGGTGTCCTCGTCACCCTCGACGGAGGGCTGCGCGATCCGCAGTTGCCGCTGCTGCACGCCGACGATCTCGCCGCCGTGCGCGGTGACGGCATCTTCGAAACGCTGCTCGTCCGAGACGGACGCCCCTGCCTGATCGAAGCGCACCTGTCGCGGCTTTCCCACTCGGCGCACCTCGTGGATCTGCCGGAGCCGGATACGGCGCGGTGGCGCGCGGCCGTCGACGTCGCCGTCGAAGCCTGGCTGGCCGGTGGAGGCGACGACGGGGTGCTGCGGCTGGTGTACTCCCGCGGCCGCGAACACGGCTCCACCCCGACCGCGTACGCGAACATCGCCCCGGTACCGGCCCGGGTCGCCGATGTTCGTCGCAACGGCCTCGCCGCGATGACACTGGAGCGCGGTATGTCCTCCGACGGCATCGACGCAATGCCGTGGCTGCTGGCCGGCGCGAAAACCCTGTCCTATGCGGTGAACATGGCCGCACTGCGGCACGCCGAACGGCACGGGGCCGGCGACGTCGTCTTCGTCAGCACCGACGGCCACATCCTCGAGGGCCCGCGCTCCACCGTCGTCATCGCCACGACCTCGCCAGACGGCCGCACCTGCCTGCTGACCCCGCCGCCGTGGTATCCGATCCTGCGCGGCACCACGCAGCAGGCGCTGTTCGAAGTGGCCCGCAACAAGGGCTACGACTGTGACTACCAGGCCCTCACGCCCGCTGATTTGCTTGCCGCCCAAGGTGTTTGGCTGGTGTCGAGCATCACTCTGGCTGCCCGGGTGCACACGCTGGACGGGAATCGGCTCGCGGACACTCCGTTCGCCGACGACATCGCGGCGCTGGTCGATGCCGCGATCATCTGCGATCGCTGAGCGCGTAAATCGCTTGTCGCCCTGTCGAAGCGGGAGTACGGTCGCGTGTACACAGGGAAGGAGGTGGTCCGAGAAATTGATTGACTTATGGACATGTGAGGTGGCTGCGAGCTAGCAGCGCCGGGAGAGCGCTTGACGCACCTGTGCGCGCTGGCGAATTCCCCGCAGTCACCCGGCCCCCGAGCCTCTTGGTCTTGTCCGACCAGGATTACGGCTCGGGGGCCGCTCCATGTGGACCTGCACAAACTTGAGAATCTGCAATGATTCGAGCATGCCCCCGTCGTCCGTCGCAGGATGGACGGCTCGGGCTGTCTCGCTGCCTGCCTGTGTCGCCGCGCTCGTCGTCGGGGGATGCGCCTCGCCTACCGCCGTGACGACGCCGGCGCTCGACGGCAGCAAGTGCAGCAAGGAAGCCCTCGGCACCATCTACCCCGGAATCCTGACCTTCGGTGCGGACCAGCCCGTCTACCCGCCGTGGTACATGGGCGACGACCCCGCCAACGGCGAAGGATTCGAGGCTGCGCTGGCCTACGCCATTGCCGCCGAACTGCGGTTCAAGCCTGACGACGTCCGCTGGGTCCGCGTCCCGTTCAACGCCGCGCTCGAGCCGGGGGCCAAAGCGTTCGACGTCAATCTCTCCCAGTTCTCCATCACCGATCAGCGGCGCGCGGCGGTCGACTTTTCGACGCCGTACTTCGACGTGACGCAGGCGGTGGTGACCGTGCGCAGCTCACCCGCGGCGAATGCGCGGACGCTCGACGACCTTCGAGGAGTCAGGCTCGGTGCGCAGGTGGGCTCGACGAGTTACAGCGCTGCGGCGGCGCTGAGCGGCACCATCCCCGTCGCGGCGTTCAACACCAACGTCGATGCCAAGATGGCGTTGGTCGACGGCGAGATCGACGCGGTCGTCGCCGACCTGCCGACGGCGTTCTCGGTGGCCAACGAACTGAGCGGCGGCGTCATGGTCGGACAACTGCCGGGACCCGGCGGTGCCGATCAGTCCGGTGTCGAACAATTCGGCATCGTGCTCGACCACGGCAGCTCGCTGACCCGCTGCGTGTCCTGGGCGGTCGACTCGTTGCGCACCGACGGCACGTTGGCGGCGCTCCAGAAGCGCTGGCTCGCCGACGCCGGCCGCGCGCCCCTGCTCAGCTAGGTCCCGGACCCGGGCCGGGTGCCAGCGACGCGCATTCCGACATCGCGGCCTCCCAGGCCTTGCGGTCGACGCCCGCGGGCGGCTCCGTCGACGGGCCGGGAGGTGCGGGCACGCCGTGCTGACTCAGGCAGTAGGCGAAGGCGCCGTGACCGACGCTGGGTACCGCCGAGCTCGGGGTCGGCTTCTCGGCGGGTTCGGGCGGCGCGGAGCAGCCCGCCACCACTGCGGCGGCGGCGAGTGCCGTGAGGAGTCCTAGAAGACGCACTAGCCGACGAACCTCGACAGACGGGCCGACAGGTGCGGAACCAGGCCGCCATCGGCGTCGACGCGCTCCTCGACGTATGCCAGATCGCCGCCCTCGATGATTCCGTAGAGCCGCTTGGCGCCGCCGACGAGCACACCGGACTTGCTGCGGGCCAGCGCGTCGGTCACCAGCTCCCACGACGACTGGTTCAGCGGTTGTCCGTAGAACAACTCGACATAGCCGGCGGAGTGCGCCAGCAGAAGCTCGATGGCCTGGGATTCCGACGGGTCGCCCGGGTCGGCGACGAACCGCCAGAACCCCGTCTCGCGCAGGTCTGGGCTGTCATAGGCGCCGTCGGCGTCCAACCGCCACGAGCGGGCTTCCCAATTGAGGTAGTCGCGCCCGTCGTGGGACACCACGATCTGCTGACCGAATCGGTAGTCGCCGTCGGTGTCGCGGCCCTCGCCCTCACCGCGCCACACACCGACCAGCGGGAGCAGCGCCAGCAGCGCGTCGTCGAAATGCGCGCCCTCACGCAGATTGGCGGTGTCCGAAGGCAGGGGCAGATCGCCGAAAACCGGGATGTTGCGCGCGGCGGTCTCCCTGGCTCGTTCGGCAGCTGCGGCGACCGCCTCGTCGCCCGAACTCACGACTCGTCAGTGACGAGGCGGTACAGCGCGTACAGCGCGAACCACGTGATCACCACGACGGCCGCGACCAGCAGGATCTCGAAAAACAGCACCACGGGTGCAAAGTCTAACCGCCGGGCGATCAACTCTCCCGGCGGCCGTCGACGATCGTGAAAAACGCTGGTGTCAGCTGACTTTCCACTCGAATTCGGGGCAGAACGCACCGGTGGCGGCCCCGATGAAGTAGCCCGCCTGGTAGTCCGACCACGAGGTGACGCTGGTCAGATCAGCGACTTCCTGCTCGAACGAGGCGCCGTTGGACCAGTCGGTGCACACGGCCTGTCCGGTCTCGACGACCTGCGCGGTCTTGTCCGGCGGCCACGTGATGCCACCGTTGGTGATCACAGTGAGGAAATCGTCCTCCGGCGCCGCGAAGGCCGCGGGAGCACTGAAAAGAGCAGCTGCAGCAAAGGCCGCAGAAGCGGCGCACGCGATCGTGATCTTCATTGTCGGGTCCTAGGTGTTCGGTATCGCGGCAAGCCGCGAAGGTGTCGGGGTGAACCCGAGCCCTGAAGCTCGGGTTCACCCATATAGTCGCCGACAACAGCTAATCCTGCAGCGTTTTCACAGCATGATCAGCGCAACGCTCCGTGACCGGAACGTGAAATTCGGTGCCCTACGCGACCTTGACGTCGACCTCGTGAATTCCCGCACCCGACGGTGCCACGCTGGCGTCGCCGTTACCGGCCGGAGACAGCGCGCGCAGCGTCCACGATCCCGGCGCGGCGAAGAAACGGAAGTCACCGGTGGCCGACGCGACGACCTCGGCGGTGAACTCGTCCGAGCTGTCGAGCAGACGCACGAATGCGCCTCCCACAGCCTGCCCCGAGCCGTCGACGACGCGGCCGGTGATGACCGTCTCCTTCTCGAGGTCGACGCTCGCGGGCAACGTCAGTCCTTGCTTAGGTGCAGAGCACATATCAACTTCCCAACTCGATCGGGGCACCCACCAGGGAGCCGTATTCCGTCCAACTGCCGTCGTAGTTCTTGACGTTCTTGTGTCCCAGCAGCTCCTGCAGCACGAACCAGGTGTGCGACGAGCGCTCACCGATGCGGCAGTAGGCGATGGTCTCCTTCTCGCCGTCCAGGCCGGCCTCGGCGTACAGCTTGGCCAGGTCGTCGTCGGATTTGAAGGTGCCGTCGTCGTTGGCTGCCTTGCTCCACGGAACGTTGATGGCGCTGGGGATATGCCCGGGACGCTGGCTCTGCTCCTGCGGCAGGTGGGCAGGCGCGAGGATCTTGCCGGAGAACTCGTCAGGGGAGCGCACGTCGACGAGGTTCTTGGTGCCGATCGCGGCGATGACCTCGTCGCGGAACGCGCGGATGGTGTTGTCGGGATCCTTGGCGGTGTAGCTGGTTCCCGGGCGCGTCACGGCGTCCTTCGACAGCGGGCGGGCGTCGAGCTCCCACTTCTTGCGACCGCCGTCGAGCAGCTTGACGTCCTGGTGGCCGTACAGCTTGAAGTACCAATAGGCGTAGGCGGCGAACCAGTTGTTGTTGCCGCCGTAGAGGACAACGGTGTCGTCGTTGCCGATGCCGCGATCCGACAGCAGCTTCGAGAACTGCTCGGCGTCGACGAAGTCGCGCTTGACCTGATCCTGAAGATCGGTCTTCCAGTCCAGCTTGATCGCGCCGGGGATGTGCCCGGTGTCGTAGGCGCTGGTGTCCTCATCGACCTCGACGAAGACGGTCTTCGGCGCGTCGAGATTGCTCTCGGCCCAGTCAGCTGTGACCAGGACGTCGGAGCGTGCCATGTGGGAGATCCTTTCGATTGCTAACGGGTGGGGGTCAAGCGTGCGACGAGCGGATAGATCTGACAGCCGAGGCAGATACCGAAGGCTGCGTTGAGAAAAGCCGCCACGAGCGCGAGACCCGTGGCAGCCAGGCCGAGCGGTGCCAGACCGCCGGCGAAACCGATGGCGCCGACGACGGCGAAGATGAAGCCGACGAGTTGCGCGAACTTCAGGGGTGCGACCGGTTCACGTTCGGTGACGGGGCCGAGCCGAGGCGCGATGAACTTGGCGAAGATCAGGCCGTAAGGATGCTGCCGCGGTCCCAGCGTGGCACCGATCGCGAAGACGGCGGCCTGCGCGGCGAGAATCGCCGCCGCGGCGGCGGGCGCCTCGACCGACGCCAGGACCGCGACAGTCAGAACCGCGGTGGAGACCCAGGCGACGAAGCGTGGACCGCGCACGTCGACCTGCGCGGGGGCGCGGTCTTGCGTGGTGTTCGACATGGCTGTGCTTCCTGTTGTCCGTTATGGCTGGGCGCGGCAGGCCATTTGAGGCCAGTCGCAGAGTGCGGCGCGAAGAGAACGCGGCTACTCAGCAGCTGCAACAACAACAGCAACAACCCGCAACGCGGCACAGATCGACTGCGCGGCGCTTGGTGAGCACAAGCTCGAGGCGGGCTGACACGGCTGACAGCCTACCTAAAGAGGGGGTGATCAAGCCAACAGCGTCTGCAGCGCCGACCGCAGGTCAGCGGCGGTGGGCACCCCGGACGCCCGGTAACGCTGCCGACCCTCGGCGTCGAAGATGAACGTCGTGGGCAGCGAGAGCACCGAAAGCTTGCGCGCCGCCTCGGGATTGGCGTCCATGTCGATTTCCACATGGGCCACCGCGGGCAGGTCGGCACACACCTGGTCGACCACCCTGCGCACCCCGGCGCACGGGCCACACCAGACAGCACTGAAATGCAGCAGCGTCGGACCCGTCCTCGACAGGCCCAGGTTGTCGGCATCGGCGCCGTCGAGCGCCGGCCGCTCCGCGGAGTCCTCGATCCGGCCTGACCGCGACGTGATCAACCGCCCGATCACGAACGCGAGCCCGAACGCGGCGATCAACACCGCGATGACGACGATCCACGACGTGCTCATGACAAGCGGAACTCCGGCAGGTCGACGGTTACTCCCTCGGCGATGCCTTCGATGATGACGTCGGACCCGCGCGCCCCCGCAGTCGTGGGTGCGATGCCGAACGGCAGCTTCTGGCCCGGCAGTTCCGTGGTGAACGCGTCGAGCACGGCAGGCACCTGGTCCTCGGGCACCGCCTGATCGGCGGTCCCCGGTTCGGTCAGCACCCCGGTGGCGGTGATGACCAGCGTGGTGGCGTCGGGACCGGTGGTGGACACGTCGACGGCGATGCTGACCCGCTCGTCGAAGCCGGCCTTGTCGGGAGTGCCGGTGAAGACGAGCCCCGTGTTGCTGGAGATGCCCGACTCGGTCACCCCGCCCGTCGAGTCCTCGGTCTCGGCGGTCGGCGCCTCGACGAGCAGATCGGGGATTCCCATGAACCGGCCGAGGTGGGTCGAGTCGATGATGATGCGGCTTTCGAGCTTTCCGATGGTGAGGGTGGCGTCGGGGGGGATGAGCCAGGAGTCGCCGAAACTGACTGAATGCATCGTCGCTTCCAGCGACGCCTTGCCGACCACGGGGTGATCAACGCCACTGGCCTTGATCTCCACTTCGTCGTAGTGGCGGCGCTG
This sequence comes from Mycobacterium sp. 236(2023), assembly GCF_029623955.1. Classification (GTDB taxonomy): domain Bacteria; phylum Actinomycetota; class Actinomycetes; order Mycobacteriales; family Mycobacteriaceae; genus Mycobacterium. The sequence continues at coordinate 418,290 of NZ_JARSBP010000003.1, forward strand.
CGCCTGCGGGATGAAGGGGAATCCCAGGATCACCACAGTGGGGTCCCAGTTCAGGTTCGCAGCGCTTCGCACGCTCCTGGCCAGGCGATATTCAGCGTAGATAGCCGCGCCGAAGTCGGTGCCGACGGCGCCGACCAGCACCACGGTGAGGGTCGCGAGGGCACTGATGACGAGCTTGCGCACCACGACATTGTTGCCGACGCCCCCCAGCTGCGGCGTTCAGCGCGGCTTAAGAGCAGGTAGCACGCTAAGGTGAGGAAACTATCGGCACGGTTAAGGCCGTGTGTCAGACATGAATCTGGGAAGTCACCACGCGACAAAGACGTCTGACGGTGTCCCGGTAACGAGCTCCACGGCGGCTGGAGGGTCAGTTGGATCTGCTGCTACTGACGGTTGACCCGCACCCGGAGTCAGTGCTGCCGTCGTTATCCCTGCTCGCACACAATGTGCGCACCGCCCCGACCGAGGTCTCCTCGTTGCTGGAGGCGGGCACCGCCGACGTCGCGATCGTCGACGCCCGCACCGATCTGGCCGCCGCCCGAGGGCTGTGCCGCCTGCTCGGCACCACCGGCACATCGGTGCCGGTCGTCGCAGTCGTCAACGAGGGCGGTCTGGTCGCCGTCAACGTGGAATGGGGTCTCGACGAGATCCTGCTGCCGAGCACCGGGCCCGCCGAGATCGACGCCCGGTTGCGGCTGCTGGTGGGCCGCAGGGGCGGGATGGCCAACCAGGAGAACCTCGGCAAGATCAGTCTCGGCGAACTCGTCATCGACGAGGGCACCTACACGGCGCGGCTGCGCGGACGCCCGCTCGATCTCACCTACAAGGAGTTCGAGCTTCTCAAATACCTCGCGCAGCATGCCGGGCGGGTGTTCACGCGCGCCCAGCTGCTTCAGGAGGTGTGGGGCTATGACTTCTTCGGCGGCACCCGCACCGTCGACGTCCACGTGCGTCGCCTGCGCGCCAAGCTTGGGCCCGAATACGAATCCTTGATCGGCACGGTGCGCAACGTCGGCTACAAGGCGGTCAGGCCCGCCCGCGGCCGTCCACCCGCCCCTGGCGCCGAGACCGAGGATCTCGACGACGATTCCTTCGACGACGACGCCGCGCTGCTCGACTCCGACGACGTCGGTGAGACGCTCGGCAGTCCGTCGGCGCAAGCGCTGCGCAGTCAGTGACCCCGGCCTTTTCGGTCGGCTGGCGGGAGAAGCTGTCGGCCGCCGACCAACAACGCGTCCGCGACGTGATCAGGGAGGCGCGCTCGGTCGACGGCGTCGCGCCGGTGGGCGATCAGGTTCTCCGTGAGCTCGGGCACGACCGCACCCGCCACCTGGTGGCCGTCGAGGACGGCGTCATCCAGGGGTACCTCAACTTGGTGCCGACCGGTGAGGACGCATCGCCGATGGCCGAGCTCGTCGTACATCCCGCCGCGCGGCGCCGCGGGATCGGCGCCGCGGTCATCCGCGCCGCGCTCCCGGAGGGCGGACCTGAGACCCGGATCTGGGCGCACGGCAATCTGGAGCCCGCACGCGCCACGGCAGCACGGCTCGGTCTCGTCGCTGTCAGGGAACTGCTGCAGATGCAGCGGCCGCTCGCCGATCTGCCGCCGGTGCCGCCCACCGAGGGTGTGCGATTCGCCACATACGCCGGACCCCAGGACGACGCCGAGGTGCTGCGCGTCAACAACGCGGCGTTCTCGTGGCATCCCGAGCAGGGCGGCTGGACCGATGCCGACATCGCCGAGCGGCGCGACGAACCGTGGTTCGACCCGGCCGGCTTCTTCCTCGCCTTCGACCAGGGCAGCAGTGAACTTCTCGGATTCCATTGGACCAAGGTGCATTCCGCGAATCTGGGCGAGGTTTACGTCGTCGGAGTGGACCCCTCCGCGCAGGGCCGCGGACTCGGTGCGGCACTCACGATGAGGGGTCTGCAACACCTCGCAGAGCGTCTTTCGGGTCCCGGCCGGGATGCCGATGTGATGCTCTATGTCGAAGCGGACAACAGCGCTGCGGTGAAAACGTATCGACGACTCGGTTTCGATGTGGTCAATTCTGATGTGGCCTACACCGCCGCCGCAGCGGCTCACCTGTGAAGTCGCTGAACCTGTTCACCTTTCGTTAACCCCGCATCCCCGAACCGTCCACCGCGGACGCATACGTTGCCGGTGAGTTCGAGCCGCCAAGGGCGCCAAGGGAAAGTGGGATCAGTGAAGCTCAACATCATCGGCAGGTCGTTCGGTACGACTGTCTCCGTCGCAGCAATCGCGGCCCTGACGCTCGCGGGCTGCGGTAGCGACAACAACGCGCCCTCCGGCTCGTCGGAGTCGGGCTCGTCGTCCGCGTCCGCCGCGGACTGCGGTGGCAAGGCGGCCGTCACCGCCGAGGGTTCGACTGCCCAGCAGAACGCCATCGCGCTGTTCAACCAGGTGTGGAGCCAGAAGTGCCAGGGCAAGAACCTGTCCTACAACCCGACCGGCTCGGGCGCGGGTCGCGAGCAGTTCGTCGCGGGCAATGTCGACTTCGCCGGATCTGACTCAGCCATCAAAGAGGAGCAGGCGCAGCAGGCTGCCGAGCGCTGCGGCGGCAACCCGGCGTGGAACCTCCCCCTGGTGTTCGGCCCCATCGCGATGGCCTACAACGTCGAGGGCGTCGAGGGTCTGGTGCTCAACGGCGACACGTTGGCCAAGATCTTCCAGGGCCAGATCAGCAAGTGGAACGACCCGGCCATCGCCGCGCTGAACGAGGGCAAGAGCCTGCCAGACGTCGCCATCACCCCGATCTTCCGCTCGGACTCCTCGGGCACCACCGACAACTTCCAGAAGTACCTGGAGGCCGCCTCGGGTGGCGTGTGGACCAAGGGCGACGGCAGCGAGTTCCAGGGCGGCGCCGGTGAGGGCGCCCAGAAGTCGGCAGGTGTCGCGCAGGCCGTCCAGGCCACCCCGGGCGCCATCGGCTACGTGGAGAAGGGCTTCGCCGACCAGGCAGGCATCCCTTACGCCCAGATCGACAACGGCAGCGGCGCGGTCGAGCTGACCGACGAGTCGGCCGGTAAGGCCATCGACGCGGCCAAGTTCGCCGCCGAGGGCAACGACCTGGCTCTGGATCTCGCGTCGCTGTACGGCACGCAGGAGTCCGGCGCCTACCCGCTGGTGCTGGCCACCTACGAGATCGTCTGCTCGAACGGATACGACGCGGAGACCGCGCAGGCCGTGAAGTCGTTCCTGACGGTCGCCGCCAATGACGGCCAGAGTGGACTGTCGGCCGCCGGCTACGTCCCGCTGCCCGAGAAGTTCAAGGAGCGTCTGCTGACGTCGATCGACGCCATCGGCTCGACTGCCTAGTTCACTGGCGCAACTGCCGTATCGCGGCGAGGATGGGTGCTTGACCGAATGACCGACAAGCTCGATGGAACTGCATTGACGACACCGAATCCGTCGGCGTCGGGATCAGGGGAGGCGTTGGCCGCCCCCTTCCCGGAACCGAACCCGATCTCGACTGATCCTTCGAAGAACGCGAAAGTCCGTGCGGGCGACCGCATCTTCCGCGGGTTGGCCGAGGGGTCCGGCATTCTCATCGTGGCCATCATCGCCGCGATCGGAATCTTCCTGCTGTGGCGCGCCGTCCCGGCGTTGGCACGCAACGAGGAGAACTTCTTCCTCTTTGGCGGGAACTGGGTCACGACCGACACTTCGGCGATGCACTTCGGCATCCTGGATTTGCTCCAGGTGACGGTGTTCGTGTCGGTGTTCGCTCTGGTGATCGCGATGCCCATCGCACTGGGCATCGCGATCTACCTGACCAACTACGCCACCAAGCGGGTGTCCGGGCCGTTGGCCTACATGGTCGACCTGCTGGCGGCGGTGCCGTCGATCATCTACGGCGTGTGGGGGCTGTACGTCCTCGCGCCGGCGATCAAGCCTGCCGCGGTGTGGCTCAACGAGAATTTGAGCTGGATCTTCCTGTTCGCCACCGGAAATGCGTCGGTGGCCGGTGGCGGCACGATCTTCACGGCGGGCATCGTGCTCGCGGTGATGATCCTGCCGATCATCACCGCGGTGACACGCGAGGTGTTCGTCCAGACGCCGCGCGGCCAGATCGAGGCCGCGCTGGCGTTGGGCGCCACCCGCTGGGAGGTCGTGCGGACGACGGTCCTGCCGTTCGGCATGTCCGGCTACATCAGCGGCGCGATGCTCGGCCTCGGCCGCGCGCTCGGTGAGACGATCGCGCTTCTGATCATCCTGCGCGGCACGCAGACTGCGTTCGGATGGTCGCTCTTCGACGGTGGCTTCACGTTCGCGAGCAAGATTGCTTCTGCCGCTTCGGAATTCAATGACCAGTACAAGGCGGGCGCGTACATCGCGGCCGGCCTGGTGTTGTTCATCCTGACCTTCGTGGTGAACTCGCTGGCTCGCGCCGCGGTCTCCGGAAAGGATCGGTCCGCATCATGAGCTCCACAACGCTGGATCAGCCGGTCAAGGTGCCCACCTTCCAGGGGGTCAGTGGTCGGCGCAAGTTCACCAACAACTTCGCCACGGTGCTGGTGACCGCCTCTGTGGTGGTCGCGCTCGTACCGCTGGTGTGGGTGCTCTACACGGTGGTCGCCAAGGGTCTGGGCATCGTCTTGTCGAGCACGTGGTGGACGAACTCGCAGGCCGGTATGACGGCCTTCGCGCCCGGCGGCGGCGCCTATCACGCCATCGTCGGGTCGCTGCTGCAGGCGGCGATCTGCGCTGTCATTTCCATCCCGATCGGCGTCTTCGTCGGCATCTATCTGGTGGAGTACGGCGGCGGCACGCGACTGGGCAAGCTGACGACCTTCATGGTCGACATCCTGACCGGTGTTCCGTCGATCGTCGCCGCGCTGTTCATCTACGCGCTGTGGGTGGCCACCATCGGCTTCGAGCGGTCCGGTTTCGCTGTGTCACTCGCGTTGGTGCTGTTGATGATTCCGGTCATCGTCCGATCCACCGAGGAGATGCTGCGCATCGTTCCGATGGATCTGCGTGAAGCCAGCTACGCGCTGGGCGTGCCGAAGTGGAAGACCATCTCGGCGATCGTGGTGCCGACCGCGTTGTCGGGCATCGTCACCGGCATCCTGCTCTCGCTGGCCCGCGTCATGGGTGAGACGGCACCGCTGCTCATCCTGGTGGGTTACTCGCAGGCGATGAACTTCGACATCTTCGGCGGATTCATGGGCTCGCTGCCCGGCATGATGTTCGACCAGACGTCGGCCGGTGCGGGTGCGAACCCGATCCCGACCGACCGGCTGTGGGGGGCCGCGCTCACCCTCGTCGTGCTCATCGCCGTGCTGAACGTCGGCGCGCGATTCATCGCCAAATTCTTTGCCCCGAAAAAGGTCTAGAGGAGTTCACTGACATGGCCAAGCGTCTCGATCTCAAAGACGTCAACATCTACTACGGCAGTTTCCATGCCGTGCAGGGCGTTTCACTGTCGGTGGAACCCCGCAGCGTCACCGCCTTCATCGGTCCGTCGGGCTGCGGTAAATCGACCGTGCTGCGCACGCTCAACCGTATGCACGAGGTGATCCCCGGTGCCCGCGTCGAAGGGTCGGTGCTCCTCGACGGTGACGACATCTACGGCGCCGGCGTCGATCCGGTGGGTGTCCGCAAGACCATCGGCATGGTCTTCCAGCGGCCGAATCCCTTCCCCACCATGTCGATTCGCGACAACGTGGTCGCGGGGCTGAAGCTGCAGGGCGTGCGCAACAAGAAGACCCTCGACGAGGTCGCCGAGCGTTCACTCAAGGGCGCCAACCTCTGGAACGAGGTCAAGGACCGCCTCGACAAGCCGGGTGGCGGCCTCTCCGGTGGTCAGCAGCAGCGCCTGTGCATCGCCCGTGCCATCGCGGTACAACCGGACGTCCTGCTGATGGACGAGCCCTGCTCGGCGCTCGACCCGATCTCGACGCTGGCGATCGAGGATCTGATCTCGGAGCTGAAGCAGGACTTCACCATCGTGATCGTCACGCACAACATGCAGCAGGCCGCGCGTGTGAGCGATCAGACGGCGTTCTTCAACCTCGAGGCGACCGGCAAGCCGGGCCAGCTCATCGAGATCGACGACACCGAGAAGATCTTTTCCAACCCGACGCAGAAGGCGACCGAGGACTACATCTCGGGCCGCTTCGGCTAGACACCCTCTGCGCGACAAGACACAAAATCGCCCCATCTCACCCGAGATGGGGCGATTTTCTGTCTGCTCGGCAGCAGGAGCTACGTCAGCGGGGGGTGGAGGAGACTGCGTCTTCTTCGGAGGTCCGGCCGGTGACCTGGAAGATCACTCGGCGGGCCACCTCGACGGCGTGGTCGGCGAAGCGCTCGTAGAAGCGGCCCAGCAGTGTCACGTCGACCGCAGCGGCGACGCCGTGCTTCCACTCCCGGTCCATCAGGACGGTGAACAGATGGCGATGCAGGTCGTCCATCGCATCGTCTTCCTCGCGGATCCTGGCTGCCTTCTCCGGGTCCCGCGTGATCAGCACCTCCTGGGCGCTGTTGCCGAGTTCCACGGCGACACGGCCCATTTCGGCAAAGTAGCCGTTGACCTCTTCGGGCAGCGCGTGCTGGGGGTGGCGGCGGCGGGCAATCTTTGCGACATGCAGCGCCAGTGCGCCCATCCGGTCGACGTCGGCGACGATCTGGATGGAGCTCACAATCGCCCGGAGATCGCCGGCGACGGGCGCCTGGAGTGCGAGGAGGACGAAGGCCTCTTCCTCGGCGCGGACGCTCAGCGCGGTGATCTGGTCGTGGTCGGTGATCACCTGTTCGGCGAGGGCGAGATCGGCCTGCAGGAGGGCTTGCGTGGCTCGCTCCATGGCAGCACCCGCAAGTCCGCACATCTCGCCGAGCCTGCTGGACAGGGCCTCCAACTGCTCGTGATAAGCGGTACGCATGCACCAACCCTACGGGCTGGCGAGCCGACCGTCACGAGCTGCCCGGTGAACGGACGGTGAATGCCACCTGCCGAAACGCCGAGGTCTACTCGCAGCTGGTGTCCGCCGCGTTGGTGACCGTGAGGTCCTCGGGCAGCTCGGTCGTCGGGGCCTTGGTGCCGCGGATGACGTTCAGTTGGTAGGGCGATCCGCTCGGTGAGGGCGCTGCGACCGAGTCGAAGTCGCTGCCGAGGACGACCTGGACGACGTCGCCCATGCCGTTCACGCGCTCGGTGGTGGCGTTGGCAAACGATGACGCCACCGTCGCGGCGGCTTCTTCGTTGCCGGGGGAGAAGAACACCGTGGTCTGGTCCAGCGGGCCGGGGTAGTCGTCGGGGGTGGTGACGTTGAACCCGTACTGCTGCAGTGAGCTGGACGCCGTCGCCCCGAGGCCGGTTTGGGCGGTCGAGTTCGACACCTGGACGGTGACGGTCTCGGGGTCGGTCACGATGGCGTCGACGACCTCGCCGCTGCCGGACTGGCCCTGCTCGTCTTCACCGGGCGCGGCGCTGGTCAGCGACTCGGGAGTGCCCGGCACCGGGGTGTTATCGGCGTTGCGTTCTTCGGGCAGCGGGTCGTCGTTGATGATCGCGTCGAAGAGCGCGCGCATGTCCTCGGTGCGGGGAATCTCGTTGCCCCACTCGTCGGCGTATCCGACGGTCGGCACCGTGACGAACGTGATGCGCCCGGCGTTGACGCCCTGCACGGACTGTCCGAGGTCCACGAGATCCTTGGTGTCGACGTTGTCGACGTAGCTGTCGCCGATGAACATGTTGACGACGTTGTTGAGCTTCGTCAGGGAGAAGAAGGTCTCCTTGGAGATCAGCGAACGCAGCAGTGACGACAGGAACAGCTGCTGGCGTTTGATGCGGCCGTAGTCGCCATTGGTCTCGGTGGTCACCTGACGGGCACGCACATAGTTCAGCGCGGTGTGGCCGTTGACGACCTGGCGTCCCGCGGCGGGCAGCACCGTGCCGAGTTCGTAGTCCTCGATCGGGGTGCTGCTACACACCTCCACGCCGCCGAGAGCGTCGACCATCTTGGCGAAACCGACGAAATCGACTGCCATGAAACGGTTTATGTGCAAGCCGGACAGCTTCTGGATGACCTTGACGAGGCACTTCGGTCCGCCGACGGCGAACGCCGAGTTCAGTTTGTACTCGGTGTAGACGGTCTCCTTGCCGTACATGGGCGATTCCTCGTCCATGATCGGCCCGTACTGCCGGGTTTCGGGGTTCCAGGGCTCGCACTGCATCGGGTCGATCTCAAGATCGCGTGGGAACGACACGGCCACAACGCGTTTGCGGTTGGCGGGGATGTTCACCAGCATCACGGTGTCCGACCGGGCGCCGGCGGCGTCGTCGGTGGTGCCCGCGCCGATGCCGGCGTTCTCACCGAGGCGGCTGTCGGTGCCGACGATGAGGAAGTTCTCGTCGCCGAATTGGGCGTTGGGGTCGACGATGTCGCGCGAATCGGGGTCGAGGGCGGACACCCGGTTCAGCAGGTTGTTCTTGGCCGACTGCCACTGCCAGGCGCCGCCGGTGAGCACCAGGGCCAGGACGGCCACCAGGGCCGCGGCGACCTTGCCGACAAGGGCAATGCGCCGGTGCCGGCGGCGTGGCCGGACCGGGGCGTGCTTCGCAGGGCGGGGCGCGGCCAGGTCGGGAAGCTCAGAGGTGCGTCCTGCCAGCGCGGGCAGAATCGTCGTGTCCAGCTCATCGGTGTCGGGGTAGAGCTCAGGCTCGGATTCGGGCACCGCCCGGTGGCGAGTCGGTTCGGGCAGCGGGGCGTCGCCGTTGATCTTGGCGATCAGGTCCGCAACGGTGACGGGTCCCGAGCGCTCGGTGTCGCTGTCACGTTCCCGCGGCGTGTCGCCTGGAATCGATCGCCTGGATCGGGTATTCCAGTCAGCGTCGGTATTGTCGCCTGCCGCATCGGGACGGCCAGGAGTGGCAGCGGCATCCTCCATGTCGCCGTCACTCATGTCTTACCGGCCTTCCAGCTTCCACGGCTAGCGATGCGTGCGCGTCGTTGCGCACTGGCACGCAGACTGCCGTGTGCCTGATAACTGTCTTAAAGCACTGGCCCCGGCTCCGCCACCGGAGCGGGGTGTTTGATCCCTCATCGTACTGAGACATCCTGCGAGACATCCAGCCGCAGCCAGGTGTCCGTTCCATCTCGAATCCCTCACCGCACGCTCACAGAACCGCCTCGAGCCTGTCTCGGACTGATCTCGTGACAGGCAACGTGCCAGGTCAGCCTCCCGAATGCATCACGTCGGCGCCTGCGGGCACGGTGCAGTCGTCGGGGTCGTCGAGCCAACCTTCGGGCAATGTCACAGAAGCTGCCGAACCCTGGCGGCCGCGCGGGCCGTTGGCCGCCGGCGGGAAGGGCACGTCCGGATCCAGCTCGCCGAGCAGGTCGTCCAGCTCGGAAATCGTCTTGACCAGCGCCAACGACCGGCGCAGGTCTGCTCCGGCGGGGAAGCCGTGCATGTACCAGGCGACGTGCTTGCGGATGTCCCGCATGCCCTTGTCCTCTCCAAAGTGCGCAGCGAGCAGCTCGCCGTGTCTACGAATGATCTGCGCTACCTCGCCGAGAGTCGGCGGGGTTGCGGGCGCAGTCCCGGTGAACGCGGCGGACAATTCTGCGAACAGCCACGGCCGCCCCAGGCAGCCACGGCCGATCACCACTCCGTCGCAGCCCGTCGCGGCCATCATGGCCAGCGCGTCACGAGCGTCGAAGATATCACCGTTACCCAGTACTGGAACATTCGTGACGTGCGCCTTCAGCGCGGCGATCTGATCCCAGTCGGCGCTGCCGGAGTACCGCTGTGACGCGGTGCGGGCGTGCAGCGCGACGGCTGCGGCCCCTTCCTCGGCGGCGATGCGCCCGGCGTCGAGGTGGGTGTGGTGCTCGTCGTCGATACCGATGCGGAATTTCACGGTGACGGGAACATCGGTGCCTTCGGTGGCACGCACGGCGGCGGCCACAATCTGCCCGAACAGTCGGCGCTTGTAGGGCAGCGCGGCACCGCCGCCGCGGCGGGTGACCTTGGGCACCGGGCAGCCGAAGTTCATGTCGATGTGGTCGGCGAGGTTCTCGTCGACGATCATCTTGGCGGCTTTGTAGGTGTTGACCGGGTCGACGGTGTAGAGCTGCAGCGACCGCGGCGACTCTTCGGGCGCGAACGTCGTCATGTGCATCGTGACCGGGTGGCGTTCGACGAGGGCGCGTGCGGTGACCATCTCGCAGACATAGAGGCCGCTGACAGTGCCGGCGCGGGCCAGCTCGAGTTCGCGGCACAGCGTGCGGAACGCGACGTTGGTGACGCCCGCCATGGGGGCGAGGACGACGGGACTGCGCAATGCGAAAGGCCCGATCTGCAGTGCAGATCGGGCCGGTCGCTGCGCGTCTGTTACGAGGCTGATGATCCCACCAGCAGGTTCTTGGCAGCCTTCTTCTCGGCCATCTGGCGCAGCCGCTCCTCACGACGCTGCTTGGCGACCTCGAACTTATGGACCGTCTCCCGCAGCTCCTCGACATGCGCGCCGAGTTCGTCGCGCATACGCGCGCTCTCGCCGTTGAAGTCCTCGCGCTCGAAGATGCGCCACTTCTTCAACACCGGCATGACGATGTCCTCGAGGTGGATCCGCGGGTCGTACACGCCACCTGAGGCGATCGTCACGGCGCGACGCCGGAAGTCCGGGATGGTGTATCCGGGCATCTTGAAGTTGAGCAGCACCTTGTGCAGCGACTTCATCGCCTGATCGGGCGCGATCTCGAAACCCGCTTCGGAGACGTCGCGGTAGAAGATCATGTGCAGGTTCTCGTCGGCCGACACGCGCTGCAGCAACTGATCGGCGATCGGCTCTTCACAGGCCTTACCGGTGTTGCGGTGCGAGACGCGCGTCGCCAGTTCCTGGAACGTCACGTAGATGACCGAGTCGAACAGGCTGTCGGCGAACAGGTCGGCCTCGATCTGGTCGTTCTGGCCGGGGCTGAAGCCGCGGGTCATCTGCTCGATGCGCAGCATCTCGAGTTCGACCGGGTCGACGTTGCGGGTCACGACCAGGTAGTCGCGCAGTGCGATGCCGTGGCGGTTCTCCTCAGCGGTCCAGCGGTTCACCCAGAACCCCCACGGTCCGTCCATGCTGAAGTTCATCGCGATCTCGCGGTGGTAGGACGGCAGATTGTCCTCGGTCAGCAGATTGACGAGCATGGCCACGCGGGCCGTCTCGGAGATCTGCGACTGCTCGGGGTGCCAGTCCTGACCGCCGAGCGCGTAGTAGTTCTTGCCATCGGACCACGGGACGTAGTCGTGCGGATTCCAGTCCTTCTTCATCCGCATGTGACGGTTGACGAGCGGCTCGACGACGGGCTCCAGCTCGGTCAGCAGTTGCAGGTCGGTCAGGTCTTTCGACACGACACCTCCCAGTTATCTGTACCTAATGGTTGCACTCAATATATCTGTGTATTCCGGTGACATTCAAGTCGCCGCGCCGTGGCTCACACCGAGGTAGAGGGCTCTTTTAGGTAACAGCTCTGCTGAGCAGTAGCTCAGCGCAGTGGTCGATGAACTGCTCCCGCGTCGCGCCCAGCCTCCCGTCGAGGTATGCCGTGAACAGTGCAGTGAGTGCCCCGATCAGGCCCGTGGCAACCATCGCCTGGGCTGTCGGGTCTGTGATCTGAGTGAGGTTGCGCTGCAGGAGCTCGATGAAGTTCGGCATCCATCGGGCACCTGAACGGGCCAGCACCGGCTCGGCTTCGGGTGCAAGCAGCAGCACCCGTCCCCGTGCCGGATCGTCGATCATCAGCGCCACGAACCGTTCGACCGCATCGCGCATGCCGTCGGACTCCATCAGCGTCGACATGGCCGCGGCGCAGACGTCGTCGTAGACCGCGCCGACGTATTCGTCGCGGTCGGCGAAGCTCTCGTAGAAGTAGCGCTCGGTGAGCCCCGTCGCGCGGCACACCGCGCGGACGGTGAGGCTCGGACCGCCGGGGCTGCCCAGCAGACCGATGCCGGCGGCGATCAGTTCGTCGCGCCGCAGCGCCTGGCGGTCCTCAAGCGGGACACCCGACCATCTGCCGCGTCGTTGACCGGACGGCACGGCCCTCCTAAGCTCCATAGTGACAACATGCGTAGTCAAATTCTTGTGATGCATCGTCGAGAAGAGCACCAGTGACTCAAGATACGTCCGCGGCAGGCCCATTGTCCTGGGGGCACCACGCCGCCGAAGGCAAGGGGGACGGATCCACCCCCGAACCCGAAGGCGTGGCGACCGGTTGCCCCATCAGCGGCGGCTATGACGCCCCGCCGGTTCCGCTCGGGCCCGACTCGCTGACGTGGCGGTACTTCGGCCAGTGGACCGGCATGCTGCAGGGGCCGTGGGCGGGCTCGATGCAGAACATGCACCCGCAGCTGGGCGCCGCCGTGCAGCAGCATTCGATCTTCTTCATCGAGCGCATGCCGCGCCTCTACCGTTCGGTGTATCCGATCGGGGGAGTCGTGTTCGACGGTCACCGCGCCCCCCGGACCGGCGCACAGGTGCGCGATTACCACATCGGCATCAAGGGCACCGACGACCAGGGGCGCCGTTACAGCGCGCTCAACCCCGACGTCTTCTACTGGGCTCACGCGACGTTCTTCAAGTCGACGCTGCTGGCCGCGGAGTGGCTCGGTGGCGGCCTCACCGAAACCCAGAAGCGCCAGCTGTTCGACGAGCACGTGACCTGGTACCGCATGTACGGCATGAGCATGCGGCCGGTCCCGAAGACCTGGGAAGACTTCCAGGAGTACTGGGATCACATGTGCCGCAACGTGCTTGAGGACAACTGGGCGACCCGCACGGTGCTCGACCTGTCGACGATGACGAAGCACCCGTCGCTGGAGTGGATGCCCGACTGGATGTGGCGGCTGAATCTGATTGCCATGCAACGCTTCTTCAACTTCACCACCGTCGGCCTCTTCGATCCGGCGGTCAGGGAGCTGCTTGGCTACACCTGGTCGCCGCGGCAGGAGCGGGCGCACCGTCTCTTCGGCAAAGTCGTGTATCGCGTGGTGAAGCTGCTGCCGAAGCGAGCAATGATGCACCCGCGCAAGCGCTCCGCATGGGATCGCGCCAACGGCAGGCTGCCCGTCGACTCGCCGCTGGTGGAGACCCCGGCCCGCAACCTGCCGCCGGTCGAGTACCGCGACGATCCGCACTTCTACAGCCCCAAGGTCTGAGCGCGGCGGTACGTTCGTGGGGTGCGACGAATCCTGTCCGCCGGTGCGAGCGCGATCACCGCGCTTTTGGGCGGTACTGCTGCGCCCGCGGCAGCCGATCCGGCGACGGCCCCGTCGCAGATGATCGTCGTGAGCGCGCCCGCGCCGGACTCGCCCACCGCCACCTTGACGGCCTTCGATCGCGTCGGCGACCAGTGGAGAACGGCTCTCGGCCCGACTCCGGCAGACCTCGGCTCGCTGGGTGTCGGCGCCGCCGAAGACGACGTGTTCCGCACCCCCGCGGGCACTTTCCCGCTCGGGCAGGCGTTCGGACGGCAACCCAATCCCGGCACCCGAATGCCGTACTTCCAAGCCACGGACGCCGATTGGTGGGACGAGGACGTCGACTCGCCCACCTACAACACCCACGTCCACGCCGACGAGATCGATTCCGACGATGCCGAGAACCTGTACGACTCCGGTCCCATCTACGACTACGCCGTCCTCATCGACCACAACCCGGCACGGATTCCGGGACAGTCGGCGGGCATCTTCTTGCACGTGTCCGACGGCTCGCCCACCTGGGGTTGCGTGGCCATCGGCGAGAACGAGATGCGATCGGTGCTGCAATGGCTCGACCCGGCCGCGCACCCCCGAATCGCCATCGGTGTGGGCCTCGAAGGTCCGCCGCCGGTCTGAGCGCTGTGCTCGACTGTTCCGCGCGTCAGGTTTGCGTTCATCTCATTCCGGCTAGCTTGGAGGTATGCAGGCGCCGGAGACTCTTGGCGGCCGCTACGAGTTGGGGCGTGTCCTCGGCCGCGGCGGTATGGCCGAAGTTCGTGACGCCTGGGACAAGCGGTTGGGGCGTCCTGTCGCCGTCAAGCTGCTCTATCCCTCAGTGAGCGCACTGCCCGACACCCGGCGGCGCTTCACGACGGAGGCGCGCGCTGCCGCCGCTCTCAATCACCCGCACGTCGTCGCCGTCCACGACTCAGGCGTTCAGGACGGCAGGCACTACATCGTGCTGGAACGCCTGCCGGGACAGAACTTGGCCGACGTGCTGGCCCACCACGGTCCGCTGGCGCCCGACCACGTGCGCGCGATCATGCGTGACGTGCTCTCGGCGCTCAGCGCTGCGCATTCGTGCGGGGTCCTGCACCGCGACATCAAGCCCGCCAACATCCTGTTCACCCGGCACGGCGGCGTGAAGATCGCCGACTTCGGTGTCGCAAAGAGCCCGGACACACCGCAAACGCTGACGAACCGCGTTTTCGGGACGATGGCGTACCTGCCCGCCGACCGGATCGCGGGACGGCCCGCCACACCCAGTGACGACCTGTACGCGCTGGGTGTCGTCGCATATGAGGCGCTGACCGCGCGCCGTGCGTATCCGCAGGAAAATTTGACGGCGCTGGCCGACGCGATCGGTGCGGGACAACTGGCCCCGTTGTCGGCGTTGCGACCCGACATCGATCCGGCTCTCGCGATGACGATCGAGCGGTCGATGGCACGCGATCCGCGGTGGCGATTCGCTTCGGCGGAACATATGCGCGCGAGTCTCGACGCGCCGGCACAGCGGCCCCGGCGCACCGGAGCGGTACTTGCGGGCGCGGCAATTTTGCTTGTTCTGGCGTTCGCCGCATTACTGATCGCGGTGTAGCGAAATTGCTTATTTGACCTGGGGATATAGCTTCGCTAACCGGGTGGTCGCGGTCAGGTAACGATCCGCGCGCCGAGTTCAGTTCTCAAGTTCGATGGTGTATTTTGCGCGATTTTTAGTTATGTTGCTGGGCGTGGGTCGGCACTCATTACCGAAGAAGCGGCGAAATCCGTCGGTGTACGCGTTGACCGCTCTGGCCCCGGCGGCCGTTCTCCTGGCCACGCAGTCCGACACCGGGCCGATGCCCGTCGTCGAGGCGGAACCGATTGCAGCACCGGCGGCCCCCGAGGGGCACCCGGCGCCGTGGAACGTCGAAGTCGTCGCCGCGCCCGCCCCGGCGCCCCAGCCCGCTCTGCTGACCGATCAGGCTCCCGCGGGAGTCGCCCCCGCCTCGCTGGTTTCGGCCTCGCGGTGGCGCGTCGTCAGCCCGCACCTTCCCGCCGGTGTCGCGCCCGAGCGCGGTCTGCAGGTGCGCACGATCCTGACGGCCCGCAGCATCAGCGCGGTCTTCCCGGAGATCAACAACATCGGCGGGGTACGTCAGGATGCGCTGCGGTGGCATCCCGACGGTCTCGCGCTCGACGTGATGATCCCGAATCCGAGTTCTGAGGCCGGCATCGCGCTGGGCAACCAGATCGTGGCGTACGTGTTGGAGAACGCGAAGCGCTTCGGCATCCAGGACGCGATCTGGCGGGGCGTCTACTACACCCCGGGCGGCGCCAATTCGGGCGGCTACGGCCACTACGACCACGTGCACGTCACGACGACCGGCGGGGGCTACCCCGACGGCGACGAGGTCTACTACCGCTGACCCTGTGGGGCCCCTGCACCGCGAGCGCGCGGGTCTGCACGGGCTCAGTCGGCGTGTCGCGTGCAATCGCGCGCTTTCGATGCGGTCGAACGTGACGAATTGTCCAATAGCCCGATGGAGTTTCTCGTGGACAGCAACCTCGGGCTGCCCGTCGACGAGAAGCCGTGGAGCGACATCCTGGCGGGCCTCGGCATCACGACGACGCTCACGAACGACCTCGAGTACCTGGATCGCCGCGTCGAGCGGCACGAGCCCGATGTCGTGTTCATGCCGATCGCGGATTTTCACCGGCTGCTCCAGAGCGGCGACACCTTCTACCGCGGCTTCGTCCTCGTGACGTCACGGATCACCGGCAGCACCAACCTTCCTAGCGTCCTCGTCGTGCGCAGTGACGACCCGGCCCAGTCCATCGAGGAGCTGCGGGGCGCGACGCTGGGCTACATCAATACCTCGTGTTCGTCGAGCTACTTCTGCCCGGCGATCGTGTTGCACTCACTCGGCGAGGAGCTCAGGGACTTCTTCGACACCGTGCCGACGGCGCCGTGGCAGGGCCAGATCGATGCGGTTATCGACGGGACGGTCCGGGCGACGATGGTGGTCGAGGACATCTGGCGGGCGACGCCGTCGAACGCTGTTGCGACGAAGGTGATAGGCCGCTACGACGATGCGACGGGCGCGGTGATCGTCATTCGCGACGGTGTCGACGACTCGGTGCGGGCCGGATTGCTCGAGGCGCTGCTGGCGTGGCAGCCGCGTGCCGATGCTTTGTTCGGTCCGTTCACGCGCTACCGCGACGACGGCCTTGCGGCGTTCTTCGCTGATATGGATCGCCTGCCCGCGGGCTTCTAGCGACTAGGACTCGCAGGCGATGCCGTTACCGTCGCGGTCCAGGTCGTAGATGTCATCACCAAGCACTTGCACCGGCCCCTGCACGTAGGACGGGCCGTTGCCGCTACCGCCGGCGCAGTCGACGTCGCTATCCACCGGCACGCAGCCGGAGTAATTGGGGTCGCACGACTGTGTTAGCGGATTGAAGGGAGCAGCGTTCGCTATCGGTGCTGCGACCATCGTTGCCGCAAACGCCGCTGCCAAAATCGTGAGTCTTGCCCCCATGTGGCACACAGTAACTCAGGCCGGTGCCGCCGAACTCCAAAAAGAAAATAACGACATCGAATATTTGCCTGCCGCGGTCACTGGCTTTCGCTTCTGGGTGTCCGGTCCCCAGCTGCCCGAACTTTGGGGCTGCGCGAACGCACCCGGCCGCTGCGGAGTCGACATGCGACTGCGGGATAGCCGTCTGTGGGCTGTCGAGGCGGGCTGTCAACGGCACGGGCTGGACGTTTCGCGTTGTGCCCCCACCAGGGCTCGAACCTGGGACCTGCGGATTAAAAGTCCGTAGCTCTACCGACTGAGCTATAGGGGCAGTGTGTCTGTTGTGGACTCGGAAAGGATACGGCACGCAGCCCGTTTGAGGATTTGGGTGTCGGTACCCTAAGCTATCGAAGCTCCCAACGACTTGAGCGTTGCGAGTACCCCGGAGGAATTCGGAATAGGCCCCCATCGTCTAGTGGCCTAGGACGCCGCCCTTTCACGGCGGTAGCACGGGTTCGAATCCCGTTGGGGGTACGCGCGACGACCACTTCGGTGGGAGGAGCAGCACAGTAAGGCCCTGTGGCGCAGTTGGTTAGCGCGCCGCCCTGTCACGGCGGAGGTCGCGGGTTCGAGTCCCGTCAGGGTCGCCAGCACGGCGAGGCATTGTGGCTCAGTGTTCGGTGCCGTCCGGCCAGGTAGCTCAGTTGGTACGAGCGTCCGCCTGAAAAGCGGAAGGTCGCCGGTTCGATCCCGGCCCTGGCCACAACAAAGACCATCCGGCAACGGGTGGTCTTTCTCGTTCCGGGTCAGCCCACCGCCCAGAACACCTGCCAGGAGTGCCCGTCCGGGTCGTTGAAGCTGCGGCCGTACATGTCGCCGTGGTCCTCGGTGTCTCCGGCCGTGCCGCCCGCTGCGAGAGCACGGTCCACGAACGCGTCCACGTCCTCGCGGCTGTCGACGCCGAGACACACGACGCACTCTTTGACCTTCGTGGCGTCGGCCGTCTCGAAGGGATGCAGGGCGTCGAACGCGTCCCGCTGCACCAGCATGGCGAACCAGTTCTCGCCGAGCACCACGGTCGCCGCGGTCGGCCCGGAGTACGACTCGTTGAATCCGTAGCCGAGATCGCTGAAGAACTTCCGCGACCGTTCGACGTCGGCGACGGGCAGGTTCACGAAGATCGTCTTGTGCATTGGCTGTCTCCTGAGGTTCGGTCCGCGGCGGCCGAGACTCGGCGCCATCGCAGAGTCAGACCGCGACCGCCGCGGGAACTCATCGGACCTGCCCTGGCCACCACGACTGCGATGTCATGATGTACCCGATGACTCGCCTTCTCGCCTCCGTGTTCCTCCTGTCCGCGCTGGGGACGCTCGTCGCACCCGCTGCGGCCGCCCAGCCGAACAGCACGCTCGTCGACCTTGTCGATGCCGCGACCCGGAGGCTTCAGGTCGCCGAGCCCGTCGCCGCCAACAAGTTCCACACCGGCGGGCTCATCGAAGACCCTGCGCGCGAGCAGGTGGTCCTCGACGCGGTGGCCGGCGAGGCGACGACGCTGAACATCGACCCGGCCTATGTGACGACGGCGTTCCGCGACCAGATCGATGCGACGGTCGCCATCGAGTACACCCGGCTGGCGCAGTGGAAGTTCGACCCCGCGGTCGCGCCCGTCGACTCGCCTGACCTCGCATCCTCGCGCGGCGTCATCGACGCGCTCAACCGCGAAATGGTCACGCTGATGGCCGACGAGTGGGGCAAGCTCCACTCGCCGGGCTGCCGCGCCGAGCTCGATCAGGCCAAGGCCACTGTCGTGCAGCAGCGTGGCCTCGATCCGCTCTACCGCCAGGCCATCGACTTCGCCACCCGGAACTACTGCCGCTGAGCATGGGATCATGTCTTCTGACATGAACGATTTTCGCCAGCGGCTTCTCGACGCGCTCGAGGCGTCGATCGCCGAGGACGGTTATCCGAAGACGACGGTCGCCGACATCGTGCGACGCGCCAAGACGTCGCGCCGCACTTTCTACGAGCATTTCGACAGCAAGGAAGCATGTTTCGTCGCCCTGCTGTCAGACGCCAACGCCGATCAGGTCCGGCAGATCTCCGAAGCCGTCGATCCGAGCGCGCCGTGGCAGAAGCAGGTTCGCCAGGCGATCGAGGCGTGGATTTCGTCGGGTGAGGCTCGTTCTGCGTTGATGCTCAGCTGGATTCGTGATGTGCCGTCCATGGGTGCCGTGGCCCGCGGGCTGCAGCGTGATGCGATGGACAACTTCATCGACATGGTCGGGGCGCTGGGTGCCACCGACGAGTTCCGTGCGGCCGGCATCGGACCGGTGTCGCGTCAGCGGATCATCATGCTGCTGGGCGGTCTGCGGGAACTGACCGCCATCACCGTCGAAGAGGGTGGCCGGATGGGCGACGTCACCGACGACGCCGTCGACGCGTCGATCGCGCTACTCAGTCCCCAGGGGAACTGAGGGCCTTCGCCCGCTCGAAGAGCTCGCGGTCGTGGCTGCACAGGATCATCAGGTCCGGGTCCTGCCGGTGATACAGTTCCGTCAGGCGAGAGTGGTTGTCTCTGACCATTTTTCGATTTTCTCCGACTGCCATCTCAAACGCGGCCAGAGATTTCGGCATGGGTGGACCGCCAGCGATCTGGCTGACGTGGAAGAACGCATCGCCGGCGTGCAGCAGCCAGCGGTCGCCCGCGTCGACGGCGACACACGCATGTCCCCGGGTATGTCCGGGCAGTGACACCAGCGCGAAACCCGGCCCGATCTCGGTGAGTTCTTTGGCGGCGGCGAATCCGCGCCACGCTTCGCCGTCGACGTCGTGTTCGACGATGGTGGGCCTGTGCGCCCATTGCGCCGCGTTGTAGCGGATCCGGTTGGGGATGGTACGAGATCGCATGGCGTTGAACGCTTCTACAGCCGACACGTGCACCCGGGCGTTGGGGAAGTCGGCGATGCCGCCGATGTGGTCGGAGTCGAAATGGGTGGCGATGATGTGGCGGACGTCGGAGAGCGCGAAGCCGAGCTGGGGCAGTTGGGTGGCCGCCGTCTCGGCGTGGTTGAAGTCCGGATGGATGATCTGGCGCCTGAAAAAGCCGAACTCGCCAGGGTTGTCGCAGTCGCGCGTGCCGAATCCCGTGTCGACGAGCACAAGTCCCGCATCGGACTCGACCAGCAGCACATGGCATACGACAGGAGTCGGAACCCCAATCGGTCGCATCGTCCCGCAGTTCAGATGGTGCACTTTCACAGACACGGCCCCCCGGCGTTGTTCGATCGGTGCCAGTCAACGGAATCGCCGGTGGACAAGTCAAGCTGGGGTAACTTACCCAGATGGTCCGGCCTGCTCAGACGGTGCGCAGTGAGCGCACGAGGGAAGCGCTGCGCCAAGCTGCCGTGGTGCGTTTCCTGGCTCAGGGCGTGGACGAGACGACCGCAGAGCAGATCGCCGCTGACGCCGGTGTGTCGCTGCGCACGTTCTACCGGCACTTCGCGTCCAAGCACGATCTGCTGTTCGCCGACTACGACGCCGGGCTGCACTGGTTTCGTTCGGCGCTGGCGGCGCGCTCGCCGGACGAGCCGATCATCGATGCGGTGCACACGGCGATCATGGCCTCTCCGTATGACGACTGGGCGGTCGCCAAGATCGCGACGATGCGCTCCCAGGAGCTCGACGCCGGCCGGATCGTGCGTCACATCCGGCAGGTCGAGGCGGACTTCGCCGAGGCTGTCGAAGAGCACATGACCAAGACCGGCGGGGCCCCGCCCGGCACCGACGAGCGGATGCGCATCACCGTCACGGCCCGCTGCATCGCGGCCGCGGTGTTCGGGGCCATGGAGGTCTGGATGCTCGGCGAGGACCGTTCGCTGCCGGAGTTGGATCGCTTGTGCCGGCATGCGTTGGAGCTTCTGCGCACGGGGATGGAGGGCGGCATGTGAGATTCATGTTTTGTCATTATTGACAAAACATGGATGCCGTGTCAGCCTCAGCCGGTGACGGACTTCGATGCGATCGTCGTCGGTGCGGGCCACAACGGGCTTACCGCAGCGGCACTCATGCAACAGGCTGGGTTACGCACCCTGTGCTTGGATTTCAAGCTCTATGCCGGCGGTATGGCGTCGACGGTCGAACTCTTCGACGGCTTCCGGTTCGAGATCGCCGGGTCGGTGCAGGTTCCGACGTCGGCGGTGGTCAGCGACGCGCTCGGGCTCGGCGACCTTCCTACCGTCGACCTCGACATCATGTCGGTGCAGTTGCGCGGCATCGGCGACGATCCGCTGGTCTACTACACCGATCCGATGAAGCTGCTGACCCATCTCAACGAGGTGCACGGCGCCGAGGCTGTCAATGGCATGGCCGGGCTGATGGCGTGGTGTCTGGCGCCGACGAGAGCTCTGGGACGGTTCGACGCGGCGCAGCCGCCGAAGACACTCGATGAGATGTTCGCTTGTGCCACCAATGAATTCGAGCGACAGGCGATCAGCGACATTCTGTTCGGATCCGTCACCGATGTCCTGGACCGCTACCTGCCCGATCGTGAGAAGCACGGCGCGCTGCGCGGCATGCTCGCGTTCCTCGCCGTCAACACGACGTATCGCGGACCGTGTACGCCCGGTAGCGCGGCGGCGCTGGCTTTCGGGTTGGCGGTCCCGAACGAAAACGCCACGCTGATCAAGAAATTTCACGGCGGCATGGGGGCCGTCACCGAACACCTGCTGCAGATGTTCACCGCGGCGGGCGGTGAACTGCGCCTGCGCAGCAAGGTCGACGAGATCCTCGTCGAGGGCGGGCGTGTCACCGGTGTCCGTCTGGAAGACGGCTCGACCGTTACCGCGCCGATCGTCGTCTCCAACCTCGCTCCGGACGTGACGGTCAGCACGCTGATCGACGGCAGCGTGGTCCCTGCAGACATCCGGGAACGTTTCGCTCACATCGACCACCGTGGCAGCTATCTGCAGATGCACTTCGCGCTGGACGGCCCGCCCACGTTCGCTGCGCCGTACGAGATGCTCAATGATCCCGAATACCAGTCGGCCATCGGCATTTTCACCACACCGGAGGAACTCCAGCAGCAGTGGGAGGACTCTCAGCGGGGAATCGTGCCCGCCGACCCGGCCATCGCACTGCAGATCCCCTCGGCCAACGATCCCGCTCTCGCACCGCCGGGTAAGCACGCAGTGTCAGCGTTCTCGCTGTGGTTCCCGCTGTCGGAGGACCGGTCCAGCTACGGCGAGTTGAAGGCGGAGATGGGGCAGCGCGTCATCGACAAGATCACCCGGCTGGCACCGGATTTCGAGAGCCTCATCCTGCGCCACACCACGTTCACGCCCAAGCACATGGGCACGATGTTCGGTGCTCCCGGCGGTGACTACTGCCACGGACTGATTCACCCCGAGCAGATGGGCCGCAACCGTCCCGGGCCGAAAGGCTATGTGGATCAGCCGATCCCGATCGACGGGCTCTATCTCGCCAGCGCAGGCTGCCACGGCGGTCCGGGTATCACGTTCATCCCCGGGTACAACGCGGCGCAGGAGGCGCTCGCGGATCGCTAGGTCGCGGGGCCGCTCGGGGTGGCGCCGCCCTCGTCGGACCAGTCGCCGCCTTCGCGGTCGGCACCCTTGGACGGATCACTGACCACATCGTCATCCGTGTTGGCGGGCGCGGTGTCCGTCTCGGTGGTTTTCGGCTTGTCTTTCGTCACGGCGCTGGGTTACCCCAGCAGCGGATTTTCATTCAGCCGCGGCGAGCCTGCAGCTGCTCCATCCAGTCGGCGGGCACCCGACCCCGCGGACCGGGCACGCTTTCGTCGGCAGGTCTGCTCTCCGGGGCGGCCAGTTCGGGCCCGTCGTAGTAGGCGTTGGTGTCGTAATTCCAGAACCAGTCCTCGCCGGGCTCGAACGACCGGATGATCGGATGGCCCTCGGCGCGCCAGTGCGCGGATGCGTGCTTGGCCGGGGAGTCGTCGCAGCAGCCGATGTGCCCGCAGGCGGCGCACCGACGCAGATGCACCCACCATCCGCCTGCGGCGTCGCACTCGACGCATCCTGTACCGCTGGGGGGAACCGTCGGATCGACCGCATCGCTCACGTTCGCGAGCCTATCCGTGCCCGGCTAATGCGCAAGCAGAAGGATGACCTGGGATTGCAGCTCGCCGAAGAGAAAGCCCAACCCGGCGCCGAGGACCACGATGATCCACTCGTCGTCCTTGAATGCCGGCCGCAGCAAGTTCTCGTATTCCATGGGCGTCAGCTCGGCCATCTTCTCGATCATGGTGTTCTCCAGATCGAGGCGTTCTGCGGCGTATTTCTCGATATGGGCCGAGGTTTCGGGAATCCGGTCGATGACCGAGGTTGCCAGCGTCTTTTTCATCGTCTGGTACTTGCTGCCGCCGACGACGTCGATGACCCGGCCCGCGAAGCCCAGTTGTTCGTCGATGGTCCGGGCGATCTCGGTCTCGATGATGTCGAAGAATCTGTCCGACATCGGGCCGGTGAGCAGGCTTTCCATGATGGCCTTCGGGGTGAAGATCTCTTTGGCCAGCAGCGCCGAGTAGCCGCGGATCACGTCCTCGCGCCTGGCCTGGAAGACCCCTTGCCACTTGATGCCGGGGAAGATGGTGCGCCGCTCGACGGGCCGGAAGATCATCTGCAGCGCGACGTAGTCGGTGAGGCCACCGGTCAGCAGACCGAACAGGGGCAGCACGAGATGCCATCCGGTGAAACCGAATACGACCATCTGGACCAGTCCGATGAGGAAGCCGAACCATAGCCCGGACCGGATGAGGAACCCGAACGCGGGCCGCCCGATGTCCTGGAAGATCGAGTTCAGGGTCGCCTTGTCGCGGACCAGGTTGGTGACGACCATGTGCTTGATGTCGAAGATCTGGTCGATCTGTCCGCGGAACTGATCGAACATGCTGCGAGTGGCCGCCGGGATCCGGCTTTCGACGTTGGCGACGACCAGATCCTTCAGTTGGTCGGGCGTTGCGCGCCACAGCTGCGGCTGGAACGACATCATGATCGTCTCGACGAGTTCCTCGGCGGCTTCGCGCAGAGGTTCACGAAGTTCGTCGGCCAGCTCTTCGGGATCGATGCGGTCGAACAGCTGCTGCGGATTGATGATCTTCGACGTGATGGAGTCGACCGCGACCGCGGCCATCTTCGGCGCGCGTTTGGGGATCTGGCCCTGCCACCCGAGATACGGTGGGATTCCTTTGAATTCGACCGGCTGGAACATCATCTTGACGGCCAGGATCTTGGTCGCCCAGCCAACCAGCGCGGCTCCGAGCGGTATCGAGATGTATACCCACAGCGGATAGGTGAAGATGCCTGTCATGTCGCTGCTTCCTCCCACACTTGGCGGCCGAGTTCGGAGATTCCGAGGGTGCGTCGAACGATGCGGGCGGTCCGGATGCCGCGACTGACCGAGGTGATCGCCGAATGGACCGCACTGTCGGTGAGCAACATCTCGTAGTCGTCGCGCATCGTGGCGTCCGGCGGCCCCAGGACGACGAGGCCGAGCCGCAGCAT
The DNA here is from genome assembly GCF_029623955.1 of Mycobacterium sp. 236(2023). Classification (GTDB taxonomy): domain Bacteria; phylum Actinomycetota; class Actinomycetes; order Mycobacteriales; family Mycobacteriaceae; genus Mycobacterium. The sequence continues at coordinate 442,550 of NZ_JARSBP010000003.1, forward strand.
GTGCGTGACGTACAACGGGGTCCGCTGTGGAACGGCAACGCCCGCGGCGCGTCCCACCGTGGAGGCGTTCTTCAAGACGAGGGGGCCGGCGGTGCCGACACCGGGTTCGCCGACGTGGATGACGGGATAGGTGGAACCGTCGGACACCGCGGCGAAGATGCGTGCCTCGTCGGGCACGATCGCCTGCAGCAGCGCCAGATGCACGGCCGTCCGGCTCTGGGCAGGGCTGTCGGACAGCGACCGCCGCATCAGATCCTTGAACACCGCTCGGGGCGTGACGGTTTCGTCGTCACCGGGCTCGAGGGCGACGTCGTCATCGTCGGGGTCCGGCGGGTCGATGTCGTCGAGGTGCGCACGCACGGCGCGTACGAGTTCTCGTTCGGCTCCCGCGAGCCAGGTGGTCACCTCGGTACCTCCCGGCAGCTGCCGCGCGGAGCTGATGACGAAACCCAGCCCGTCGCCAAGCCATTGAGCCGGATTCATCGACCGACGCCCGCCCCTCTAGTCGCCCCAACGGTAAGGTCACAGTAGGCGCAAAGATGCTGTTGGGAGCCCGAACGCGCGGAAGCGAAAAGTTGGTCCGGACAATGGGATACCGGATCGGGCATTGGTCCGGACAAGTTGCCGGCGAATCATGTGCGGAATGTGCACACACCGCGCGGGTGGCGGTCGATAAGGTCTCCGCATGGCAACCAAGGACTCGCGCGAAATCGTCATCGAAGCCACCCCCGAACAGATCCTGGACGTCATCGCCGACGTCGAGGCGACGCCCACCTGGGCGTCGCAGTACAAGAAGGCCGAGATCGTCGACACCTACGACGACGGGCGCCCGAAGCAGGTCAAGATGCAGATCAGCTCGGCGGGCATCACCGACGACCTGCTCGTCGAATACACGTGGACCGACAACAGCGCCACCTGGACGCTGCTGTCGGCGAAGGCGCTCAAGTCGCAGGTGGGCAAGTACACCGTCACCCCGAACGGCGACAAGACGACGCTGCGTTTCGACATCGAGATAGAACTGCTGGTCCCGCTGCCCGGTTTCATCCTGAAGCGCGCGATGAAGGGCGCCGTCGACGTGGCGACAGACGGTCTGCGCAAGCAGGTTCTGAAGGTCATCAACGGGTGAGCGCGGGCCCTCTCGCCGGGGTCAGGGTGGTCGAACTCGGCGGGATCGGGCCGGGTCCGCACGCCGGCATGATGCTCGCCGACCTCGGGGCCGATGTGGTGCGGGTCCGTCGGCCCGGTGGGTTGCAGATGCCCGCTGAGGACGTCGACCTGCTCCACCGCGGCAAGCGGGTCATCGACCTCGATCTCAAAGCCGATCGCGAGAAGCTGCTCGATCTGATCGCCAAAGCCGATGTGCTGATCGACGGTTTCCGGCCGGGTACGTGCGAGCGGCTCGGCATCGGGCCGCAGGACTGCGACACGGTCAATGGCCGCTTGATCTTCGCCCGCATCACCGGCTGGGGGCAGCACGGCCCGCTGGCGAGGTCTGCGGGCCACGACATCAACTACCTGTCGCAGACGGGTGCACTGTCGGCGATCGGATATCGGGACCGGCCGCCCGTCGCCCCGCTGAATCTGGTCGCCGACTTCGGCGGCGGGTCGATGCTCGTCCTGGTCGGCATCGTCGCCGCGCTGTACGAGCGCGAGAGCTCCGGCAAGGGGCAGGTGATCGATGCCGCGATGGTCGACGGAGTCAGCATGCTGTCGCAGATGGCATGGACGATGAAGGCGACGGGCGCGTTGCGCGATGAGCGCGAGTCGTTCCTGCTCGACGGCGGGGCCCCGTTCTATCGAACCTACGAGACCGCGGACGGCCGGTACGTGGCCGTGGGCGCGATCGAGCCGCAGTTCTATGCCCAACTGCTCGCCGGCCTCGAACTTGTCGCCGACGAGCTGCCGCAGCAACTCGACCGGGCGTCCTTTCCGGCGATGCACGAGCTCTTCGCCGAGCGGTTCGCGACCAGGACGCGGGACGAGTGGACGGCAGTCTTCTCGGGCACCGACGCCTGTGTGACGCCGGTTCTGACGTGGGCAGAGGCGGCTGCCAGCCGACACTTGCGAGAGCGCGAGACGATCGTGACCGCGCACGGCGTCGATCAGGCGGCTCCGGCGCCGCGCTTCTCGCGGACACCGTCGCCCGACGTGGGCCGACCACCGCAGCAGGCAACCTCGATCGAGCAGGTCGACTGGTAACCGACATTAGCTGCAAAATCCTTCGCGCAAGGCCGATTGCGTGGCAGGATTTGCTCCTATGGCGGTGCGAGCTTCCAGCGAAGTGGAGATCGAGGCCCCGCCGGAGGCGATCATGGACGCCTTGGCGGACATCGAAGCGGTGGCCTCGTGGTCGTCGCTACACAAGGACACCGAGGTGGTGGACCGCCATCCCGACGGCAGGCCGCACCACGTCAGGGCGACGGTCAAGATCATGGGGCTCGCCGATAAGGAGATGCTGGAGTACCACTGGGGCGACGACTGGGTGGTGTGGGATGCCCAGCAGACGTCGCGGCAGCGCTGCCAGCACGGCGAGTACAACCTGACCGCCGTCGGCGAGGAGCGAACATTGGTGCGTTTCGACCTGATCCTCGATCTGGCCACACCGTATCCGACGTTCCTGGTGCGGCGGGCCAAGAAGATGGTGCTTGACGTGGCGCTGGAAGATTTGCGCCAACGCGTTCTGGCAGTCGCGCGGTAGCTCCTCATGGCGATCCGGGCGACGCGGGAGATCCTCATCGAGGCGCCTCGGGATGTCGTCATGGAGGCCCTCGCCGATGTCACGGCGTGGCCGTCGTATTCGTCGATGCACAAGCACGTCGACGTGATCGACGCGTACCCGGACGGCCGTCCGCACCACGTCCGCGTCAAGGTGCGCGTGCTCGGGCTCAGCGACACCGAGATCCTCGAATATCGTTGGGGCCCGGACTGGTTGGTGTGGGACGCACTGCCGACGTCGCAGCAGTATGCCCAGCATGTGGAGTACCGGTTGGTCGACGAGAACAGCGGCGAGTCGACGCGGATGCGGGTCGACATCACGGTCGAGCCTGCGGCGCCGGTCCCCGAGTTCCTGGTCAAACGGGCCAGCGGCGCCGTTCTCGACGCGCAGACGATCGGGATACGTCAACTGGCGCTGCGCAACAACACTTCTCATCACGTGGAGTAGATCTCGGCCGGACGGAATACCTGGCGACCGCGCGCGGGTTGGTCGACGTATGCCCGCTGACATCGTGCTGTTCGGAAGTGCCGGCGCCGAGAACGCCGTCGACGACTACGTGGTCCAGGCCCGCCGGGCGCACGAACTCGGAGTGGGACGGGTCTGGGTCGCTCAGCAGTTCGACCACGACGCGATCTCGCTCGCGGGGCTGATCGGTGCGGCGGTGCCCGGCCTCGGGGTGGGCACGTCGGTGGTGCCGTTCAATCCGCGCCATCCGCTGACGTTGGCATCGCAGGCGCAGACCGCTGCGGCCGCCGCGCACGGGAACTTCAGCCTCGGACTGGGGTTGGGCGCACACGAGATCGAACGGGCCTCGTTCGGGCTCGCCTGGCCCAACACGATCGCGCGCCTGCGCGAGTACCTGACGGTGCTGCGATCCGTATTCGACACCGGCGCGGTGGATTTCCACGGCGCCGAGTTCACCGCGGCGCCGAGTTGGCCCGTCACGCTGGCGGGTGGCTCTCCGGTTCCGGTGTACGTTGCCGCGATGGGGCCCAAGGCATTACAAGTCACCGGCGAACTCGCCGACGGCACACTGCCCTACCTGGCGGGGCCGCGGACCATCGAGGAATTCATCGCGCCGACCATCACCAAGGCCGCAGCGGAGGCGGGCAGGCCTGCTCCCCGGATCATCGCGTTCGTGCCCGCGCAGCTGACCGACGACGTCGCGACGGCGCGGGCGGCGGCCAACGAGCAGCTGAGCTTCTACGCAACGATTCCGTCGTATCAGAAAGTCATCGCACGGGAGGGGATCGACGATCTCTCGGACCTCGCCGCGATCGGAGACGGCGCAGCGCTGCGCCGTACGGTGGCCCGATTCCGGGATGCCGGTGCGACGGATGTGGTGCTCAGCCCGTTGGAACGGACGCGCTACGACGAGAACCTGTGGGGCGTGGCCTCAACGCTGTAGTGAGTGCAGGCGGCGGATCGCCTCGTCGAGGGTTTCGTCGCGTTTGCAGAATGCGAAGCGCACCAGGTGCTTCCACTGATCGGCGTGTGGCGCTGCGGGATCACAGAACGCGGACATCGGGATCGCGGCGACACCGACCTTCTCGGGAAGTTCCGCACAGAACGCGGTGCTGTCGTCGTAGCCCAGCGGTCGCGGATCCACGCACAGGAAGTAGGTTCCGAAGCTGTCGAACACGTCGAATCCGAGGTCGCTCAACGCCGATCCGAGCCGGTCGCGGCGGGACTGGAACGACGCGCACAGGGCGTCGACCCAGGCATCCTCGGTGTTGAGGGCATGCGCCACCGCGGGCTGGAAGGGCGACCCGCCGACATAGGTCAGGTATTGCTTTGCAGCACGCACGCCGGCAATGAGATCGCTTGGGCCGCAGGCCCAGCCGATCTTCCAGCCGGTGGCGTTGAACATCTTGCCCGCACTCGAGATCGTGATGGTGCGCTCGGCCATTCCCGGATAGTCGGCGAGCGGCCGGTGCTGCCTGCCGTCAAAGACCAGGTGTTCGTAGACCTCGTCGGTGATCACGAGCAGATCAGCGGACACCGCGAGTTCGGCCAGGCCGCGCAGCTCGTCGTCGGAGGCGACAAGCCCTGTCGGGTTGTGCGGCGTATTGACGATGAGCGCCTTGGTTTTCGGCGTGATTGCCGCGCGCAGGGCTTCGATGTCGATCGCGAAGCCGCGGCCGTCCTGCCGGAGCGGCACCGTGCGACGGTGGCAGCCGGCCATCGCGATGACGGGGGAGTAGGAGTCGTAGAACGGTTCGATGAGCAGGATCTCGGACCCGGGTTCGACGAGGCCGAGCACCGAGGACGCGATCGCCTCGGTGGCACCGACGGTCACGAGCACTTCGGTGTCGGGGTCGTACTCGCTTCCGTAGCGTCGCCTGCGCTGGTCGGCGATTGCCTGGCGCAGCGGCGCGATGCCCAGGCCCGGCGGGTACTGGTTGACGCCCTCGGCGATCGCGTTCTCGGCGACCTTGAGCATCGCCGGGGGGCCGTCCTCGTCGGGGAAACCCTGACCGAGGTTGACCGCGCCGACGCGCGCGGCCAGGGCCGACATCTCGGCGAAGATTGTCACCGCATAGGGCTGCAAACCGCGAACCGTCACGACAGTCGAGCCTATGGGATGGACTCCGTCGAACGGGAACGGCTGGGTGTCCGGCGTGAGTATGCTGCAGTTCAACGACCCTACAATCGATTGCAGAACATGGATCAGATAACGCTCGGAGTGTTCAGTCCGTCGGTGCTCCTCGATGTGGTCCGCACGACCGGCAGGCTGGCGGCCGCCGGCCTGGACGTCCGCGACGTGCCGGTGCCGTCGTCGCCCGCGCAGTTCACGTCGCTGCGCAACCGTGAGTTCGACGCGGTGTTCACCAGTCCTGACAACGTGCTGGCCTATCGCTTCCTGCCCGCCAACCCCCTGGGCGCGCTGTTGGACGTCGAGATCGTCGCGGGTCTGGACCGGGGACTCGGGCTGTGCCTGGCAGCGCGGCCCGGGGTGACCGTTCCGTCGGGCGGGCGGCTGGCGGTCGACGTCCCAAATTCGGGCTTCGCGTTCGTCGGCTACGCGCTGCTGGAGGAGCTCGAATCCTCGCGCGACGCGTTCGAGATCGCCGCGCTCGGCTCGACCCCGAAGCGGGCCGCCGCGTTGCGCGCGGGCGAGTGCGATGTCACGGTCCTCAACGCGGGCAACGAGCTGACGGCCCGTGCGGGGGGTTGCGCGCTGCTGGCCGACGTCACCAGGCTCGGCCCGTATCTCGGCACGGTGGTGGCGCGTTTCCGGGATGCCCCGGGCCGCCCTGAGGTCGACAAGCTGACAGAGGTGCTCGTCGACACGGCCGGGCAGATCCGTGCAGGTGAACTCGACGACGTCGCAACCGAATCCGCGGGGCGACTGCTCGGCCTGACGGCGGAGAGTGCGGCCGAACACGTCGCGGTGCTGCGTGACCCGTCCCGGGGTCTGATCGACGATGGAGCGGTGGACACCGCGGCGCTGGAAACCCTCGTCGGACTGCGCCGCCGGTTCCTGCCCGCACCGGAACTGGACGGAATCACCGACCGGTTCGGTGAGCTCGTCCGATCGGCCGTGCTGGTTTCCTGACCGTCGCCGCTGTCATTCCCGGAGCACGTATCTGGCGCGAGCGACGCTGGTGGCCACCGCGTAGACGGTTGCGACCACGAGCGTGAGCACGAACAGGGCATCGAAGCGGTGCGTTCCCGCAGCCACATTGCCGACCGCCGCTCCGATCGACGCCCCGACGAACAACGCGATCGAGAAGAACGACATGCCGACGGCACGACTGTCGGCTGCCGCGTCGGTCATCCAGGTCTGCATGGTGGTGTGTCCGAGCGCCCAGGCCAGCCCGAGGAGAGTTGCCGCCGTCAGCACCGTGGTCAGCGAGATATCCAGCGCCACAGCGATGTAGGCGCCGACGATTGCCACGCCCGCGAGCAGCATGAGCACCCAGGCGGGCCAGCGACCGAGGATCAGTTTCATCAGCTGGCTGACGATGACCACCGAAGCCCCGAACGCAGCGGTCGCGACGCCGGCAGCGAGAACGGTGGCGCCGGTCTCCTGCAGTGCCACGGCGAAGTAGTTGAACACACCGATCAACAGCACGCCTTCGATGACCGTGAACACCAGAATCGCGATGGCCCAGCGGTTTCGCGCCAGCCGCCGCAGGGACGGACCCAGGCGCTCGACGGGCGCATCGGCCGTCTCCTTGAGCCTTCTGAGCCCGAGCACCAGCGCGAAAGAGAACGCGGCCACGACCACATAGGTCCATCGCCAGCCCAACCATTGGGCAATCGCGCCGGCACCGACCGTTCCCGCCGCCATTCCGACGGCGATCGCGGCCGCGAGGTTGGCGGTCGCCACGGCCCGCTGCGTCAGGGTCAGCGTCTCGCCGTAATAGATCAGCACGGTGGTGATCGTTGCCGCGAATGCCGCGGCGGCGACCGCGCGGATGACGCTGTAATACACCGCGTCCTGGGCGAAAGCCGTTGCCAAATTGGCAGATCCGCCGAGGGCGGTGGACACGACGAGGATGCGGACCCGGCCGTAGCGCGCCGCCAGAGTGCTCCACAACAGTTGGAACGCCGCGTAGGCGACGGCGTACACCGTCAGCGATTGTCCGACCGCGTCGACCGGCACGTCGAAATCGTCGGCGATCACCGGAACCAACGGCGGCATCACCGACCGGTCGATCAACGAGACGAAGGCCGCAAGGATGAGGATCATCAGGAAGGCGCAGCCACGGCGTATGTGCTCCAGTGCCGAACATCGGAAGTGTGCAATCGATTGCGGCTCACACTATAAGCACGCTCTGTTGAGCAGGGGAATAGTCGGTCGACTCCGAGCTTGCATAGGCGCGAGCTTCCTCCAGGAGGTCTTTCGCGACCCGTCGTCGAGGGGTGTTGACACTCCCAGGGGCCTGTGCAAGCATCACTGCAATCGATTGCATATGACCTAGGTAACATTTCAGGGGGTCGATTGGATGCAATCGGTCTGACAGAGAGGTTGGACATGCGCTTTACCACTGTGTTCCGCGCGATTGCGGCGACGGCCGCCGTCGCGCTCGCCGCAACAGGCTGTACGGCCGACGGCGGCGGTGAGAGCGACACCATCACGATCGGCGCTTCGCTGCCCCTGACCGGCGAGTTCAGCCAGGGCGGACTCGACACGCAGCGCGGCTACGAAGTCTGGGTCGAAATGACCAACGAGGCCGGCGGACTCCTCGGCAAGAACGTCGAGATCATCGTCAAGGACGATGCGACACAACAGGAAACCGCGGTCAGCAACTACAACAACCTGATTTCCCAGGACAAGGTCAACCTGCTGCTGGGCAGCCAGTCGTCGCTGCTCAACATCCCCGCCTCGGCGATCGCCGAGAAGAACAAGATGCTCTTCGTGTGCCCCTCGTGCGGCTCGCCGGACATGTTCAACCGCGGGTTCAAGTACATCTTCTTCTCGCAGCAGGCCATCGCGACCAACCAGGCGAAGGTGTTCGCGGAGTGGATCGCGAACCTGCCGCCGGAGCAGCGGCCGAAGACCGCCGCCTACCCGACGCTCGACGACCCGTTCGCGGGCCCGGTGGTCGAGGGTGCCGAGAAGATCCTGTCGGCCGCCGGGATCCGGACGGTCTACAAGGACCAGTACCCGGCCACCACCAAGAACTTCGACTCGGTGGTCAACGCGATGCGCGACGCCGGAGCCGAATTGGTGGTCCAGGGCGCGCAGTTCGAAGACGGCGTCAACATGATCCGGTCGATGAACCGCGCCAACTATCAGCCGGCCTTCCTCTACCAGAGCAGCTCACCCACCTACGGCCAGCAGTACCTCGACGCCGTGGGACCGGACAACGCCGAGGGTGTGCTGTTCTCGTCGAGCTACAGCCCGCTGTCGGAAACCCCCGACAACGCCGAGTTCGTCAAGCGCTTCAGCGAGAAGTTCGGTCAGAGCCCACCCGAGGACGCCGCTGACGGTTTCGCCGCAGGACAGGTGCTGGAGGCAGCCGTCACCGCAGTCGGCTCGATCGACGACCAGGCCGCCCTCGCGGACTGGTTGCGCGGCAACAGCGTTGAGACATTGCTCGGCAGTTTGAGCTGGAACGACGACGGCAGCCCCAAGGGTGACTTCCTCGTCGGCCAGTGGCAGGGCGGCGTGTCCCAGGTCGTGCTGCCCGACGACGTCGCGACGTCGGATGTGATCGTGCGCTGGCGCGGCGGTGCCCTCTAACCGTCGGTAGACCGACGGTCGACCATCACGAGGAGTTGCCTTTCATGACCTCCGTAGTCCAAACACTCATCCTCGGGCTGCTCGTCGGCGCGCTCTACGCGCTGATGGCATCCGGGCTGACCCTGATCTTCGGGGTCATGCGGGTGATCAACCTCGCCCACGGTGCGTTCGCCGTACTCGCGGCGTTCCTCACCTTCACCCTGTGGCGCAGCCTCGGGCTGGACCCGCTGCTGTCCATCCCGATCGTCATGGCGCTGATGTTCGGATTCGGTTGGGTCGTCTACCTTCTCGTGATCCGTCATGTCCGCGGGGCCCACGTCACGATGACAGTGCTGGCGACCTTCGGCATCGCGCTGATGCTCGAAGGGATCATGGGCTTCATCTGGGGCAACACGTCGACGACGGTGGTCACCTCGTACACCGACGCCTCCATCTCCCTCGGGCCGCTGTATGTCCCGCAGGCGATGGCCATCTCGGCCCTGATCGCGGTGCTGGTGATGGGCGGGCTCTACCTGCTGCTGAACCGCACCTGGGCGGGCCGGGCCATCCGCGCCGCGTCCTCCAATGAGAGTGGCGCACTGCTCGTGGGGGTGAGCGTGACGACGATCGCCGCGCTCACCTTCGCGATCGGCGTCGCCACTCTCGGCGCGGGCGGGGCGATGTTGTCCACCATCTATCCGTTCCTGCCGGGCACGCACTATCAGTGGATCGCGCGACTGCTCGCGATCGTGGTCCTCGGCGGACTCGGCAGCCTTCCCGGTGCGGTCCTCGGCGCGCTCGTCATCGGCGTCGGGGAGATGGCCGCCACTGCCTATATCGGCGCCGAATGGCCTGTGGCCGTGCCGTTCCTGGTCATCATCGTCGTGCTGATCACGCGGCCGCAGGGCCTCCTCGGCACCCGTCTCAGAGAGGACGCCGTCGCGTGAGTACAAGTATGAGTGACATCTCTGTTCGCGACCGCGCGCTCGACCCCGCGCTCCACAAGTGGCTGACCCGCGGCGCCCTTGCCGTCGCCGCCGTCGTGATCGTGCTGTTCCCGCTGTCGCCGAGCATGTCGGCGCAGAACGTCGTGATCCTGTCGCTCGTCCTCGCGATCGGCGCGAGCGGACTCAACATCATCACCGGCTTCACCGGCTATCTGTCGTTGAGCCAGGGAGCGTTCATCGGCATCGGCGCCTACGTCGGCGCCATCCTGGCGACCCGGTTCCCGGATACCCAACCGCTGGTGTGGGTTCCCGTCGCCGGTGTCGTCGCGGCCCTGATCGCGATGTTGCTCGGCCTGGTCACGTACCGGTCCAGGGGCCCGGCGTTCGTCATCATCACGGTGGCGTTCCTGTTCCTGATCCAGTTCGTCGCCATCGAATGGGTGTCGGTCACCAATGGCACGTCCGGCCTGACGCTGCCGCTGCCGGATTGGCCTGAAGCCTGGGGCAACTGGCCGTTCCACCTCGCGCTGGTCGCGTTGTTGGGCCTCTCGTTGCTGATGACGTGGTGGATTCGGCGCACCAAGTTCGGCATGGGCCTGATCGCGATCCGCGAGGACGAGGGCAAGGCCGGCACGATCGGCGTCAACGCTCCGGTCTACAAGCTGCTCGCCTTCGGTGCCAGTGCACTGTTCGTCGGCATGGCCGGCTCGGTGTACGGCTACTACCTGTCCTTCGTCGACCCGATCGGCATGTTCTCGATCATCACCAGCGCGCTGATCGTGCTGGCCGTGATCCTCGGCGGCCGCGGCACCCTGTTCGGGCCGGTATTGGGCGCCTTCATCATTCAGCCGGTCAACATCTATGCCAACCAGGCGTTCGGTGGCGGCAACGCCCGGCTGGTCCTCTTCGGCGGACTGCTTGTCCTCCTGGTGATCGTGCTGCCCAAGGGGATCCTGCCGACCGCGGCGGCGCTGATCGAGAAGGCGAGAACCAAAGGCACCGTCGGGCTTTCGGGTGCCCGCCTCAACCCGCTGGACCGGCCGCTGGTCCGCGCCGAGATCCGGAAGCCGGAACCCACCGGCCGGGCGCTGCTGGAGGTCCGCGGGCTTCACAAGAGCTTCGGCGGCAACCACGCGGTCAACGACTGCAGCTTCACCGTGCCCGAAGGTTCGATCACCGCGTTGATCGGACCGAACGGCTCCGGCAAGACGACGGTGTTCAACCTGATCTCGGGCACCATGACGCCCGACAAGGGCGAGATCCTGCTGAACGGCGAACACATCGAAGGGATTTCGCCGTGGTCGAGGGCGCACCACGGACTGGGGCGCACGTTCCAGATCACCCGGTTGTTCCGGGAGATGACGGTCCTGGAGAACGTGGTCGCGCCGCTGCGCAACTTCTCCGTACCCCAGCTAGGCCTCGGGGCGGTCAGCGGTTCGGAGGCGGCGCGCGCCGAGGAACTCCTCGAGTTCGTCGGCATGGCTGCCTACCGCGACGCGCAGGCGGGTGCGCTGTCTTATGGCCAGCAGAAGCTCGTGGAACTCGCACAGGTGCTGATGCTCGACCCGAAGCTGATCCTGCTCGACGAGCCGGCAGGCGGTATCAATCCGACGCTGATCGAGCGGATGGGTGACCTGATCCGGGAACTCAATGCCGGCGGCAAGACGTTCCTGTTGGTCGAGCACAACATGCCGTTCGTCGTCGGATTGTGCGACCCGATCAGGGTGCTTGCCCGCGGCGCGGTGATCGCCGAAGGCACTCCCGAGCAGATCCAGAAGGACCCGGTGGTCCTCGACGCCTACCTCGGCGACGACTACCTGCTCGAGGCGCCGTCCAAAGGAAGCAAAGTATCTGTGGTGGAGGGTGATCGGGCATGATCAAACTCGAAGGAGTGGTCGCCGGCTACGGCGGTGGCAACGTTCTGCAGGGTGTCGACCTCGAGGTCGGTCCCGGCGAGCTCGGTTGCATCGTCGGCCCGAACGGGGCCGGCAAGTCCACCGTGCTGCGTGCCGTCAGCGGCATTCTCAAGCCCAGCGCGGGACGGATCCTGCTGGACGGCAAGGACATCACCGGGCTGGAGCCGCACGAGGTGCTGGGCTGCGGAGTCACCCAGGTGCCGCAGAGCAACGGGTTGTTCCCGACGCTGACCGTCAAAGAGAACATCATGATGGGCGCCTACGTCATCCGTAGGCGGCGCTCCCTCGTACGGCAGCGCTACGACGAGGTCCTCGACATGTTCCCGCTGGTTCGGGACAAGACCGGGATTCGGTGCGGAAACCTGTCCGGTGGACAGCGGCGCATGGTCGAGTTCGCGCGCTCGCTGATGCTCGACCCCAAACTGGTGCTGCTCGACGAGCCCTCGCTGGGGCTGGATCCCAAGTCGCTCACCGTGATCGACGAATCCGTTGCGATCATGCGGGCGAGCGGCAAGGCGGTGCTGATGGTCGAGCAGAACGTCCGCTTCGGCCTGCGCATGGCCTCGTCCGGCATCGTCATGGAAAGTGGGCGGGTGCTGCTCACCGGACCCGCGCAGTCCGTTCTGGCGAATCCCGAGATCGCCGACCTCTATTTCGGTGGCGCGGTGCATGCGCCCGCCGACAACACGTCCAACAACGCGGCCGCTCAACCCACGGCCCAGTAGAACCAAGAAGAGAAGGAAGAGAAGAGAATGTCTGCCTCAACCCTGAAGATCGGCTGGATCGGCGCAGGCCGGATGGGTTCTCAGCTCGTGACACGGCTGCTGGATGCCGGATACGACGTCACGGTCTACAACCGGACTGCTTCCAAGGCCGCGCATCTGGCCGAAAAGGGTGCATCTGTCGTCAGCAAGCCGGTCGACCTGGCCGACCGCGACCTCGTCTTCGCGATGGTGTCGTCGTCGAAGGATCTGGAGCAGGTGATGCTCGGCGAGGGCGGTCTGCTGACCGGCGAGAAATCGCCGCGCATCATCGCCGATTCGTCGACGGTGTCGGCGGAGGCGAGCGCGATCATCCGCGAGGCGGCCAACTCCCGCGGCTGCGACTTCCTGGCCACTCCGGTCAGCGGGAACCCGAAAGTCATTGCGGCGGGCAAGCTCACCGTTGCGGTGTCGGGCCCGCGCGCGGTCTTCGAGCAGATCGAACCGGTCCTCGAAGTGTTCGGCCGCAGCGTCACCTACGTCGGTGAGGGTGAGGTGGCGCGGTTGGTGAAGATCGCCCACAACCTGATGCTCGGTGTGGTCACGCAGTGCATGGCCGAGATCACCGTCCTCGTCGAGAAGGGCGGCGTCAGCCGCGCCGATTTCCTGGCGTTCCTCAACGACTCGGTGATGGGATCGACGTTCACGCAGTACAAATCGCCCGCATTCGTGAACCTCGACTTCACGCCGACGTTCACGATGGAACTACTGCAGAAGGACTTCGACCTCGGTCTGGAGGCTGCCAACGCACTGAAGTCGCCGATGCCGATCGCCTCGGCCACCCGCCAGATCGTGGCACAGGCGGCCGGCGCCGGCCTGGGTATCGAGGAGGACTTCGCGACCCTGCTGCTGCAGGTGGCCCAGGGGGCGGGTATCGAGCTGACGCCCGAGAACGTCACCGTCGACGACGGCCTGGCGCCGGTGCACTCGTGACGCGTCCCCTCGGTGCGCCCGGCCATATGGGCGTCGACTACGAGGAGCGGGTGGATTTCGCGCGGCTGCGGGACTACCGCATCGGCCGGGCGAAGGCGGCGCTGGAAGCCAGCGGCTGCGGGGCGTTCCTGCTGTTCGACTTCTACAACATCCGTTACACCACCCAGACGTGGATCGGTGGTGCGCTGGGCGACAAGATGATTCGCTACTGTCTGCTCACGCGCGACGCCGACCCCATCCTGTGGGACTTCGGTTCGGCGGTGCGCCACCACAAGCTCTATTCGAAGTGGCTACCGGAGGAGAACTGGCGGCCGGGGTTCCTCGGCTTCCGTGGTGCTGTGGCACCCGATGCGGGCCTGATGCGTGATGCCGTCACCGAGATCAAGGGCATCCTCACCGATGCCGGACTCGCGGACGCGCCGGTGGGTATGGACATCGTCGAACCGCCGTTCCTTTTCGAGATGCAGCGCCAAGGCTTGACGGTCGTCGATGCCCAGCAGAGCATGCTCGACGCGCGGGTCATCAAGTCGGGCGACGAGATCATGTTGCTCAACCAGGCCGCGGCCATGGTCGACGGCGTGTACCAGGACGTCGTCGAGGCGCTCAAACCCGGTGTGCGGGAGAACGAGATCGTCGCACTGGCCAACAAGCGGCTCTACGAACTCGGGTCGGATCAGGTGGAGGCCGTCAACGCCATCTCGGGGGAGCGGTGCAACCCGCATCCGCACAACTTCACCGACCGGATCATCCGTCCCGGCGATCAGGCGTTCTTCGACATCATCCATTCGTTCAACGGATACCGCACCTGCTACTACCGAACGTTCGGCGTGGGAAGTGCGACGCAGAGCCAGCGCGATGCCTACAAGACGGCCAGGGAGTGGATGGACGGGGCTATCAACGCGATCCGTCCCGGCGTCGGGTCCGACCAGATCGCCCGATTACTGCCCAAGGCAACCGATTTCGGTTTCGAGAACGAGATGGCGGCGTTCGGTCTGCAGTTCGCCCACGGGCTCGGGCTCGGGTTGCACGAGCGGCCGATCATCTCGCGGCTGAACTCACTGGAGAATCCGCTGGAGATCAAGGCGGGCATGGTGTTCGCGATGGAGACCTACTGCCCGGCCTCCGACGGGACGTCCGCGGCGCGCATCGAGGAAGAGGTTGTGGTGACCGACGACGGGCCGGTGATCCTCACCAAGTTCCCGGCACAGGAACTGTTCGTGGCTAACGAGTACTAGCCAACGAGTACTAGGCGGAAACCCCTTCCCCGCCGCGAGTGCGGTTTGATACGCAGCGTGCCCCGAAGGCGCGTATCAAACCGTACTTTCGCGTTCGAATGACCCGCATCGACTATGCGTTCCAGCAGAGGAGGTCAATCCCGCTAGGATCTGAAGGTGAACTGATGAACGTTCTTTCGCATGTGCTGACACAGAAGCCGGTCGCCGATCTGGTGGCACGGCTGTTCTCCGCCGCGGTCAGGCCAGCGGCGAAACCCGGGGTCAGTTTTCTCGAGATTGAGGGGCATGCCAGCACGATCTCGATACCGACGCGTCTTGGTCCGGTGGACGCGACGGTATATCGTCCCGGGTCCGTTGCCGATCCGACGCTGCCGGTCTATGTGAACATTCACGGTGGCGGTTTCACCGTCGGCAACCGTCATCAGGATGATCCCTGGTGCCGTTACCTGTCTGCCCGTGCCGGTGTGGTGGTGGTGAACTCCGATTACGTACTCACCCCCGGTCACCGCTTTCCTGCACCGGTGGAACAGCTCTATGACGTCACTCGGTGGGTATCCGCTGCGCCGGATTGGGACGGTACCCGGTTGTGCATTGGTGGGCAGAGTGCGGGCGGCAGCCTCGCCGCGGCCGTGTCTCGGCTGGCGCTGGAGATCGGCGAACCGCGGATCTCATTGCAGATGTTGCATTACCCGCCTTTGGATTTGGTGACCTCATGTTGGGACAAGGCCAGTCCGATCGGGAAGGCAGCAGTCCTGAAGCCGTGGATGAGTGACGTTTTCGACACGGCGTACATCCCTGACAGGGAGGATCGTCGGGATCGCCTCGCGTCGCCTGCGTGGGGCGCCAATGCCGACGATCTGGCCGGTATCGCACCTGCGGTGATCGTCACCGCAGAATACGATCGCCTGCGTGCTGAGGCTGAGCGCTTCGCCGAGAAGTTGCACGCGGTGGGAGCGTTGGTCGCCTATCGCGAGGTGACGGGGCTTGATCACGGCTACAACATCATGAGCGACACGCCGCAGGCCGTCGTTGCGACCCGCGAGACGTATGACCTGGTGTCCGAGTACGTGCAACGCGCTACGGCCTGACTTACATTTCTGGACTTGCGAGTCCATTTTATGTTGTCGATCATGGGGTTGTTCGGGCCCCGACGGGGCTCGTGATTCCCCCGACGGAGATTCTCATGATGGTTGACAACCCTTGCGCTAGTGACGATTACGAGCCTTCGGCGCTGGCCCGCCGTTTCGTTGTCGAGGTCGTGCCGATGCACGCAGAGTTGATGCGGGCCGCCCGCCGATATGCGGCGACGACCCAAGACGCCGAAGATTTGGTTCAAGACACCTACGTGAAGGCATGGTCTGGCTTTGCGTCCTTTCAGGAGGGCTCGAACCTGCGAGCCTGGATGTTCCGGATCCTGGTGAATGCCTGGATCAGCACTCATCGCCGCAGCTTGAGTCGTCCGAGCGAGACCTTCGTCGAGGAGGTGTCCGAGATTCACTCTGCCGCGCACCCCTCGGCAGAATCAGAGATGTTGTCCCGCGTGGTCGACGGCGGCCTCACATGCGCGGTTCAGGCACTGCCCCAGAACTTGCAAGCGGTCGTCTATTACGCCTACGTATGCGACCTGCCGTTCAAGGAAATCGCTGTGCTCAGTGACGTTCCCGTGGGGACTGTGATGTCGCGCGCCCATCGTGCGCGGCGAGAACTGCGTGCGGCGCTCAGCGACGAAACGGCAACTGATTCATGCCGGGCGGCGTGACTGCCGATCGCCTGATGCCGCGCAGCGTCAGTCATGTGCGGCGATGCCACGCTGGAGACGATCCGCCCCGCACGCGAATGGCTTTGTTGTGCAGTGCGTTCCAGATGATGTGAGGATCCGATCGAAAGGATTGTGATGATGAATCGTGCCAAGCCGTGTGCCGCGAGTCGTGGCGCGCGTTGCGATCAGATCCGGACCGATCATGGTCGGTGACGCCGACAATTGGGGCGCGAGGCGCACACGCATCGTGGAATGGCATGCGCCCGAACCTGGTACCGCGACAGGCATGACGCTCGCCGGTATCGACTACTTGCGAGGCATGGCTGACGGGCGCTTGCCCATTCCGCCTATGGCGCAATTGATGGCCATCCACGCCGTCGATGTCCATGACGGTCGAGTGGCCTTCGGCTGCACTCCCGACGAATCGATGTACAACGCCACCGGTGCGATTCACGGCGGTATGGCGTGCACGCTTCTCGACTTCGTCTGCAGCTGCGCACTATTGTCGACACTTCCGGCGGGAAAGACCGTGGTATCAGTGGAGATCAAGGTCAGTTTCCTCAAGGTCGTTCATCCTCGTGTCGGCTCGTTGCAGGCGATCGGCACAGTGGTGAAGCGCGGAGCACGGGTGGGATTCACCGAAGGAAACGTCACCGATGCCAACGGTGTCGTGGTGGCCACCGCAACCAGTTCTGTGCTCGTTGTCGACGTTTGATGCTTTGACCGTGAGCGTGAATGGGATCGGTGTGTCTCGCGTTCTGGCAATAGGAGTATCCCGACCGAGAGGGTCCCCGATGTCAACCTATGTACTGATCCACGGCGCAAGTCATGACGGTGCCGCGTTCGAAGCAGTGGTCTCCAGGTTGGCCGACCTCGGGCACGACGCCTACGCGCCGACAGTCGCCGGCCACGGTAAGGGCGCGCAGAAACAGGTTTCACTCGCGCAGGCAGTCGGCTCTGTCGTCGACTACATCATCGGCCGTGACCTCGCCGACATCGTCCTGCTCGGCCACAGCGTCGGTGGCACACTCGTCGCCAAAGTCGCCGAGAAGATCCCCGACCGAATACGGCGTCTGGTGTTCTGGAGTGCCATCGTTCCCGACGCCGGGGAGTGCGTGATGGATGTGTGGCCGCCGGAGGCTCGCCGCATGCTGGACGGGCTGGCCGAGGAGTCTTCCGACAACACCGTGACGATGCCGTTCCCCCTGTTCCGGGACACGTTCGTCAACGATGCCGACTTGGAGACCGCGCAATGGGTATACAGCCAACTATCCGCGCAGCCCTACGGCATGCTGACCGAACCTGTCGATCTCACGGCATTTCACGCGTTGCCGATCCCACGAAGTTGGCTCATGGGCACCGAGGACATCGCACTACCACCCGGTCAGTGGGGCTGGCACCCCAGACTGTCGAGCCGGTTGGGTGTGTACCGGTTGGTTCAGATGCCAGGTGGTCACGAGTTGATGTACACCAACCCGATTGGGCTGGCGGACAAGATCATCGAGGCGGGACGCGACTGATGGAACCGTTGACTCGACGCGCCTTTGCGGCCGGCTTGGGCTTGACTATTGCCGCCTCCACCCTCGCGGGCCCGGCTGCCGCCACGCCGTCGGCGGGAGCCTTGAGCCCGATTCGCCAGGTGGATGCGGGTGCGCTCAACGTCGGATACGTCGAACTGGGGCCATCTGACGGAACGGTGGTGATCCTGCTACACGGTTGGCCTTACGACATCCACAGTTTCGTCGAGGTCGCTCCGCTGCTGGCCGAGCGCGGTTTCCGGGTGCTGATCCCCTATCTCCGTGGATTCGGCTCCACCAGGTTTCTCTCCGATGCTGCGATGCGGACGGGTCAGCAAGCCGCGCTGGCTCAGGACGCGATCGACTTCATGGATGCCTTGCGCATCGACCGCGCGATCGTCGCTGGATTCGATTGGGGTGCAAGGATTGCTGATTGCATGGCCGCGGTGTGGCCGCAACGATGTCAGGGACTGGTGTCGGTCAGCGGGTATCTCATCGTCAACCTCGCGGCCAATCAGCATCCGCTGGCGCCGGCGGCGGAGCATGGCTGGTGGTATCAGTATTACTTCGTCACCCAGCGGGGCGAGGACGGCTACCGGGCCAACACCCGCGAATTCAACAAACTCATCTGGCGGCAGGCATCACCGCTGTGGAACTTCGACGATGCGACCTTCGATCGCAGCGCGGTGGCCTTCGACAACCCCGATCACGTGCAGATCGTCATCCACAACTATCGATGGCGCCTGAGTCTGGCTGACGGCGATCCGCGCTACGCGGAGCTGGATCGCCTGCTGGGCGCCAACCCCACCATCGCGGTTCCGACCATCACGATCGGCAGCGACTTCGACGGACCGAACAAGGACGGCCGCGCCTACCGCCGCATGTTCACCGGGCCGTACTCGCATCGGGTGCTCGACGGGATCGGCCACAACGTCCCCCAGGAAGCTCCACGGGCGTTCGCTGACGCTGTCGTCGCGGTCGCCGCCTACTGAGCGCGCCGTAAAGCTTCGATGCCTTCGTCCAACGCAGCCTCCAGATACGACAGATCGCCGGCGGACATGAGAATGCCCACGCCGCCCTGAATGCCGGCTAGCAGTGCAGCCCCGGCTCGCTCGGCATCCACGGACTCCGCGATCTCGCCGGCTTCCTGCATCGCGTGGATACCGGCTACGATCGAGGCCCGCCATTCACGGAAAAGGTTGGTCGAGATTGCTTGTGCCCCAGGGGTACTGCGGCCAACTACCGCCATCATTCCGGCCATCGGACACAACGGTCCCCGGCTGCGGTAGCGCTCGACCACCGCATCGCGCCAGCACTGCCACGCCGCCCATGTCTTCAGGTTGCTCAAGTGCGGCTGCTGGTCGTCGAGAACCCGTCGGGCCTCGTAAGCGGCAACTTCGAGGAACAGCTGTTCCTTCCCGTTCGGGAAATAGTGGAACAGCTGACTCTTCGAGGTACGCGTGCGCGCCATGACGTGGTCGAGGGTCGTGAGGTGCGCACCGCGGGAACGGCATTCCTGCGCCGCCCCTTCGATGATCCGCCGTCGGGTTGCAAGCCCCCGATTCGTCAGCTTGTGCGCGACAACCATCACTTCATGCTAGCGATTCGCGCATGCGATCGGCCGATGCTGCGTTGTAGAGATCAGACGCTCCATCGACGCGAAAGTGAAACCTGAATGCCCGTTGTCCGTTTCCACATCGACTCCAAGCTCGATGCGGCTGCAGTAATGTCCGTCCTCACCGATTTCAGCCCCCAGAGAGCGCAATCATGGCCGACCATCGACGGTGAACACTTTCAGGTGCACGAATTGGGCGACACGTGGGCGGAGGTCACCGAGGGCACGGCCTCAGCATGGGAGAGGGCACGCTACGACTGGGACCGCGATGCTGGAACGGTGACGGTGACCACGCACGATTCGTTGGTCTTCGGCCCCGGCGGCGGTTGGCGGTTCCGGCTCACACCTGCCGCCGGAGGCACCCGCGTGGATGTTGAGTTGACTCGCCGTCCCTCCGGGTTGAAGCGAAAGGTGTTGGCGGCGTTGTTGCCTATGGCTGCTCCCGCGGCACTGCGCAAATCGTTCGCCGGCCCGCTCGGCGCGAAGTAGTTCATGATGACGTCATCGATCATGGATGCGGCCGACCTCCCGGCTGCGTTGCGGACGACCATCGAGGCCGACGCCAAGGAAGCCGAGATGCAGGGCAACATGACAACTCGCGTGTGCACAGCGCTGCGTGAGGCCGGCGCCTTCCGACTACTCACACCGCACGAATTCGGCGGCCGGGAGATACCTTTGACGACCGCGCTGACCGTTTATGAACGGTTCGGCCGGATCGACGCCTCGATCGGCGCGCTGGTGTGGAATCTCAACATGGGCTTCGTTGCCGCGCTGCTGCCCGATAGCGGCGCGCGCCGGATCTTCGACGGAACGCGAGAGCCAATTCTGGCGAACTCCGGCGCACCCGGCACCGCAGAACGCGTAGACGGCGGGTATCGGCTCTCCGGGCGCTGGCCCATCGTCAGCGGTGTCGATTTCGCGGACTGGGTGCTCCTCGTGGTGATGATCACCGAGAACGGCCAACCCGTTGTCGGCAAGGCAGGGCTGCCGCAACCCTGGTTCGCGATGGTGCATCGTGAGCAGTTCACGATTGATTTCACCTGGGACGTCACGGCGATGAGGGCCACAGGAAGTAATAGCGTGGTAGTCGAGAATGCTTTCATCGCAGAGGATTTAGCGGCGCCTTTGGAGGGCAGACCGGTGATCGACCGCGCTCTCTACCGAGATTATCTACCGTCGATCGTGTTCCCCGGCTGTTCTGCGGTGCTACTCGGCGTCACCGCCGCGGCGGTGGACGAACTCGTCGAGGTGATCGCATCGAGGAAGGCTGCCGGCAACCACCGTGTCCAGTATCTGGTGGCGAAGTCGGAGGCTCAGCTGTCCGCGGCGCGTCTGCTGCTTCACGATACGGCGGGATCATTGCAGGAATCGGCAGAGGCTGAACTCGCCGTCACGACGACCCAGCGCGTGCAGTTGCGGGCAGCGATGAGCAATGTTGCCGATGTCTGCACCGAAATCCTGGTGACGGCTTATCGCCTGGCCGGGTCGGCGGCACTCTACCGGTCACACCGGATTGAAGGTTTGTGTCGAGATGGAATGGCATTGGCGCAGCACGCACTTCAGTCGGCGCAGTATCTGGAACTCGCCGGCCGGGTGCGTTTGGGATTGGATCCGGAACTCCCCATGTATTGAGCTTCACCGGCCGCGCCACGGCGACATCCGTCACTGATGGTGCCCGCTGATCTCGGGCACCGGGGTGGTCAGCGGAGCCTCTGCGTCGACGATCCAGGTGACAACGGCGCGCGCCTCGACCGGACCTGTGTTCCTGGAGATGTGTGGATGGTCGCGAGTGGTGACGAACGTCTGGCCGGGGCCGTAGGTATGCGGAGGCTCGCCGTCCTTGATGATCTCCAATTCGCCGCTGAGCACGTACCCGCTCTCCACGCCGTGGTGAATATGATGTCCCGCTGAGGATCCCGGCGGGAAGATGACCAGGCCGGTGATCGCGTTCTGCGGGACCGTCGCCTCGACGGGCGTGGTCTGCAAGATCTCGCGGACCACTTCCTGCGCAGTGGTTGGTTCTGCGTTGCCGACCGCGCAACCAGGTGCCATCAGTGACGCGCACGCAATGAGTAGGGCCAGTAATCTCCGAACGCTGTGCATTCAGTTCTCCTTTGGTGATTGTTCCGTTCTGCTGACGTGTAACGTGTTGACGCCTTGCGGCATTCACTACGCTCCGATGGTCTTCCGCAGTTGGGTTCGACCGCGATGCAGCCGGGACATCACAGTCCCGACGGGTAGATTCATCGCCGTGGCGATGTCTTTGTGCGGAAGGTCGAGATAGTAGGCAAGGAACACCACTGTCCGGACTCCACCGTCGAGCGCCATCAGGGCGGTGCGGAGGTCGGTGTCGACGAACAGCTCCGAGACCATGTCGTCGGATACCGACGTCTGATCGTCGGCGAAGACACCAATGAACACCTCACCCGGCCGGCAGCTTCGGCTCCGGTTCTGGCTGATCCACCGGTTCTGCATGATCTGGTACAGCCACGCCTTGAGATTGGTACCCGGTTGGAAAGAGTGAAATCCCCGGTAGGCCAGGAGCATCGTCTCCTGAAGCAGGTCCTCCGCGTCGTGTGGATTACGGGTCAGCTGCCGCGCTCTGCCCGACAGTCGCGGCAACAGCGGAATCACATCGCGCTGGTACCGCTCGGTGACTTCAGGGAGCGTTCGAGTGTCTTGCAGCATAGTTCGACGATCCCGCGCAGGCGGCGCCGTCCGCATCCGCCATCACGCTGGTCGCCGACAAGTGTTTATTGTGCAGACGGCGGCAGCACCAGATGTAACTGGGTGCGGGAGGTGATGGCGAGCTTCGCGAACACCTTGCGCAGGTGATACTGCACCGTCCGAGCGCTGATGAACAGGCGCGCACCAATATCGCTGTTGGACAGACCTTCCGACGCGAGTCGGGCAATCTGAGCCTCCTGCGGCGTCAGCCGTCCGGTACCCGGCGACAGCTCGCGCCTGTGCGCGGTCTCCCCGGTCGCCTGAAGCTCCCTGCGTGCCCTTTCGGCAAAGGCCTGCATCCCCATCTCATCGAACATGTTGTGCGCCAACCGAAGCTGAGCACGCGCCTCGACGCGACGCCGCCGGCGCCGTAGCCATTCGCCGTACAGCAGATGGGCGCGACCGAGCTCGGCGCGCATGCGGGTGCGGCCCAGACGCTCGATCGCCTCGTCGTAGACAGCGCCGGCCGATTCTCCCTCGGTGACCAGCGCCCGTGTGCGTGCCTCCATGCCGCGCGCCCAATCAGAGGCGGCCACACTCGTCAGTTCCCGCAGACGCTGCTGGGCCTCGCGCGCGATCGTCGTCTCGCCGCAACGCGTCGCCGCCTCCACCAGTTCGGCGAGCACCCAGGAGGTGCCACCGAAGTCAGCGGAATTGTGCGCGTTGCGTTGGGCAACCTCCATGGCGGCGCGATAGTCGCCGATGCCGTTGTTCACAATGGCCTGAGCCCGTTCGTAACCGGTGAGGCCACCGCCGTCACCTCGTCGCGCGACGTCGGTCGCTGCTCTGCGCACCAGGCGGTCCACCTCCGCGCGATCGCCGCGAAACGCTGCGAGCGTCAGGGCTCCGTACGGCGTATACGCGTCGCCGGTCACACTGGCGACCGCGTCGAACTCATCGACCAGTGAGGTCACCGCAGCCAGCTCGCCGGTAAACAGTAATATCACCGCACGCGCGCTCAAGGCGAGAGGCATCTCGCTCAAAGCGCCTGAAGCACGGGCCATCTCGATGTAATTGTTCGATAGCCCAAACCAGCTTTCATCGTCCCAGTTCACGATCGCAGCGACATGTGCCATCCACAGCAGGTGTAGTCGTTCCTGTGTTGATTTCTCCCCGCGGGCAGCCAGCACACCGGCTTGAAGCGCGGGCAACGCCGCAGCGTGCCCCTCGGTGTACAGCAGCGAGAAACCGTCGAGGATCAAGTCTGTGGAACGGCCGCTGGACGAGACCGGTGACTCCCGGACCGCGCGGGCGACGTCCAGCACGCCGCAGTCGACCGCGAACCGCCCCGTCTGAACCGCCGCCGACATCGCCTCCAGATAGGTGTCCCGCGCCTGGTCGCCGTCGACGGCTTCGAGTCGCTGGGCTGCCCGCAACAGCAACGCTGGGGCGTCCCGGCCGCGGCCGGTGACGTAGGCCATCTGTGCGCGCAGCAGATCAGCACGAGCCTGCTGGGCCGTATCGATCGCTGACTGCTCCACCATGGACAGCAGCTCAGATGCCGAATCAAGCGCGCCCGCTTCGACATTCGCTGCCGCAGCGGCCAGTGACCGTTCGGTGCGACCGGCCTGATCCAACGTCAGGGCCGCGGCCCGCTGATAGAACGCCGCCGCGGCCGCCAACCCACCGCGGGCTCGAGCCCGTCCCGCCGAGGATTCGAGTTCGTCGGCCACCGCGTCATCGGGGCCGGCGGCGGCCTGGGCGCGGTGCCACGCGCGTCGATCCGGGTCGACCCGCCTATCCGTGACGGCCGCGAGAGCTGAATGTGCACTCTGTCGCGCGTGCAGCGGCGCCGATCGGTACGTCGCCGACCGTGCCAACGGATGACGAAAACGGACGCGGGTGCCGAACTCCGCCAATCCCGACTCGACAGCCGGTGTCGCCGCATCGGCGCCGATTCCGATGTGGTCGGCGGCGCGCCACAGCAGCGCCGGATCGCCCAACGGCTCAGCTGCGGCGAGCAACAGCAGCCGTTGGGTATCTGCGGGTAACGCCGCCACTTCGCGGCGGAAAGACTCCTCGACCGCCGCGGACAACCCCGCTGCGCCGGGCAGCCCGAAACCCCCTGCCAGTTCCGGCACGGACAGACCGCGGGGCAATTCCAGCAACCCCAACGGATTACCGCGGGTTTCGGCGACCAGTTGGGCCCGCACCTGGTGATCCAGCGGCGCAGTCAACACTGTGTCCAGCAACGCATGCGAATCGGCTTCGTCCAGGCCCGTCACGTCGAGGTAGGGAAGGACACCCGTGTCGAGGTGGCGGCTCCGCGTGGCGATGACAAGGCCGACCGATTCCTCATCGAGTCGACGCCCGACGAACGACAAGGTCTGGACGGAGGCCTGATCAAGCCATTGCAGGTCGTCGACGATACAGACGAGGGGGGTCTGTTCAGCGGCGTCGGCGAAGACCCCCAGGACCGCCAGGCCGATCATCAACCGGTCCGGCGCCGGACCTGAAATCAACCCCAAGGCGGTACTCAATGCATCACGTTGCGGCTGAGGTAAGTGGTCCACGCGGTCGAGCATCGGCGCGCAGAGTTGCTGGATGCCCGCGTAGGCCAGCTCCATCTCCGACTCCATACCGCCGGCACGGATCACCAGGCAGTCTGACGCGCTCATGCCGACCGCATCGAGTAGAGCGGTCTTACCGACTCCGGGGTCGCCGCGGATCACCAAGACCCGGCTCGCACCTGACCGCACGTCGGTGAGCAACTGCTCCAAGGTGGCGAGTTCGGTGCTGCGCCCGATCAATGCCGCGGGCCGCGGCTGCCTTGCTCGGCTCACTTCGCCGTCTCGCCTAACCTGCGGTTCGCCGCTGCATAGCGGAAATCCTAGCCAGCTCGTGTCCGCAGTCGAGGTCATGTCAGTCGCCCGGCAACACGATGATGAACCGGGTGTCACCTGGCTGCGATTCCACCCACAGGTGTCCCTGATGCTTGCGTGCGACGCGGCCGGCCAAGTCCAGCCCCAAACCGCGGCCGGCGCCTGTCGGCTTGGTGGTGAAGAACGGGTCGAAGATCTGCTGCTGAATCTCGACGGGCACCCCTGGCCCGGTGTCGCACACCTCGACCCGGACACCGCGGCCCTGCCGCCGGACGCGCAATGTCACGGTGCCCGGTACCGCCCCGATCGCGTCGACCGCGTTGTCGATCAGACTGGTCCAGGCCTGGTTGAGTTCAGCGGGCCAGCAGGAGATCGGCGGCACGTCGTCGTCGAAATCCTGTATCACAGTGACGCCGGTGAGCCGATGGGCAAGCATCGCGACCGTGCTGCTGAGCAGCACCCGCACGTCAGCGGCGTCGAACGGAGACCGGTCCAACTGCGTGTAGTGCGATGCGTGCGCGAGCAGCGCGGAGATCCGGGCGGCGGAATCGGTGATCTGGGACGTCAACAGCGCGGTCGCGACGGTGTGATGCAGCCACCGTAAAGCTGTCGCCAACGACAACCCGACACTGTCGACGCGGGTTGCCACCGACTCCAGCCAGACCACGTCGAATCCGCCCTCGGCGAAGTCGACGGCGAAGTCGTCGGCCTCGGCGATGCCGCGCTGGTGCAGCCACCTCCCGAGGAGTTCTTCGGCCTCCGCTTCGTGCAGCGACGATCGCTGCGACATCAACGACACGTGCTGGGCGGCGTTCTCCTGCAACTCGTCCAGGATGGCGATGGCCGTTGGGGACAGAGCTGTTTCGGCCGAACGAAGCAATGTCCGTCGCGCTTCCGCCGCTCGGGTACTCAGGTGCGAGGCTGCACGTCGGGCTGCTGCTGCCGGGTTGTTCAGTTCGTGCGTCAGCCCGGCGGTCAGGACGTGCAGCTGTGCCAGTCGGTCGCGGGGGCCGACCACCTGGGCCAGCGTCGACTGACCCTGCATCGTGCCGATCAGGAAGTGGCATGCCATCGCGAATTCCTGACGCATGAACTGCCCGAGAACGCAGGCGTCGATGAGGAACATCCGTGACGGCGCGACCACGCACACGGAGATGTCGTAGAGCTGAGCTCCGGGTACGACCGCGGCCACCGCGCCGAAGAACGCTCCCTTCTGTGCCGTCGTGAGCACTTCGATGTCGGTACCCGAGGAGCGCTTGGACAGGGTGATTTCGCCGTCGAGTAGGACGTATAGCCACTGCGCCGGATCACCCTCGGCG
The DNA here is from genome assembly GCF_029623955.1 of Mycobacterium sp. 236(2023). Taxonomy (GTDB): domain Bacteria; phylum Actinomycetota; class Actinomycetes; order Mycobacteriales; family Mycobacteriaceae; genus Mycobacterium. The sequence goes on from NZ_JARSBP010000003.1 coordinate 468,992, forward strand.
AACAGTGGGCCCGGCGCGAACCGGTGGAACTCGCCGTGGCGCCACAGCGTGTCGAGTTGGGCCTCCGTGAGCGAGTCGAACAGGAACAGCGTGCGCAACTCCTCGATGGCGCCGGACTCGCTCACACCCAATTGCGAACTCCGTCAACATATCCAGCGGGTTTGTCGGCCACCTTGGCTCCGGTGCTGATGATCGTCTGCTGATACTCCGGTGTGAACATCTTGTACACCGACTGCGGCGCAACGGCACTCGCATCGTCGAGAAGAGTCCTCAGCTCCGCGGGAATGTCGAAGTCCAGCGCTGCCATGGTTCCCTGGAGTTGTTTGGCGCTGCTGGCGCCTACGATGGCCGCAGCGATACTGGGCGCAGTGGCAACCCAGTTGATCGCCACCTGCGCCATCGTCATGCCTAGTTTGTCGGCGACTTCCGCAAGCGGCGTGAGCAGCTCCCAACTTCTGTCGGACAGCTCCACACCGGTGCCACCGGTCACGCTGAGCCGCCCGTCACCGCCGAAACCCTTGTCCTCGGCGTGATACTTGCCGCTGAGAAATCCCTGCGCCAGCGGACTCCAGGCTGTGATGCCCATCCCGAGCGCCTGCCCCATCGGGATGTGCTCGGTCTCGATGGTCCGCTCGATCAGCGAGTACGGCAGCTGCAGATTGATCAGCGGAGTGAGCCGGTTCTCCAGAGCGAACGTCTGCGCCTGCGCCGCGTACCACGCCGGGGTGTCCGAGATTCCCGCGTAGCGGATCTTGCCGACCCGCACCAGATCATCGAACGTCTGCATGACCTCCTCGACCGGAGTGATCCGGTCCCAGGTGTGCAGAAGGTAGACGTCCAGGTAGTCGGTGTTCAACCTGCGTAACGAGGCGTCCAGCGCGCGCATCATGTGTTTGCGGCCGTTGCCACCGCCGTTCGGGTCGCCGGGGAACATGCTGTTGGTGAACTTGCTGGTCAACACCACCCGGTCGCGAGAGCCCGTCTCGGCCAGCAGTTGGCCAAGGATGGTCTCGCTCTCGCCGTCGGTGTACATGTCCGCGGTGTCGATGAAGTTCCCGCCCGCGTCGAGGTATTGCTGCAGGATCGGCCGAGACTCGTCGATGGTCTTGCCATAGGCGGCGTGGTAGCCCGCCGTCCCGAAGTTCATGGTCCCCAGTGCGAGTCGGCTGACCCGCAATCCTGAACGGCCGAGAAGGTAGTACTGATCGATCGCCATGGCGTTACTCCATTCGATTGCTTATCCACCTGGTTGAACGCACCAACCGAAGCACCGATTCACAACCGAGCCTGCACGGCTTCCCGCCTGAGCGGTATCCGCCAGATGGCCAGTCACGCCGGCAACGTCGGCGTCTGAGTCAGGCCTTCCAGACCGTCTTGAGGTTGCAGAACTCGCGGATGCCCGCCGCGGCCAGTTCGCGCCCGTAGCCGGAATCCTTGATGCCGCCGAACGGCAGTTCGGGGAACGAGATCGTCATGCCGTTGAGGAACACCGCGCCCGCGTCCAGGTTCGCGACGAACCAATCCTGTTCGGCCGCATCGTTGCTCCACACCGCCGAGCTCAGTCCGAACGTGGTTTGGTTGGCGATCCGCGCGGCCTCTTCGCGGTCGGCGACGCGATACACCGATGCGACGGGACCGAACGTCTCCTCGAGCACGATCCGCATGTCGTCGGTGAGCCCCGCGAGCACGGTGGGCGTGTAGTAGAAGCCCGGCCGGTCGGGTGCGCTGCCGCCCGCGAGCACCTCGGCGCCCTTGACGACGGCGTCGTCGACCAGTTCGGCGACCTCGTCACGTCCGGATTCGGTGGCCAGCGGGCCTACATCGGTGGCCTCGTCCATCGGGTCGCCGACCTTCAGCGCGTTCATCTTCGCGACGAACAGCCGGGTGAACTCGTCGTACACATCGGTGTGAACGATGAAACGCTTTCCGGCGATGCAGGATTGACCGTTGTTGGAGATGCGGGCCTTGACGGCGGTCGAGGCGGCCGCCTCCAGATCGGCGCTCGGCATCACGACGAACGGGTCGGAACCGCCGAGCTCGAGAACTGCCTTCTTGATCGACTGGCCGGCCGTCGACGCAACCGAGCGTCCCGCGGGCTCGGAGCCGGTCAGCGTGACGGCCTTGACGCGGCTGTCCTCGATGACCGCGGCGACCTCACGCGAACCGATGAGCAGCGTGCGGAAGGACCCCGCCGGGAAGCCGCCCTTCTCGAACAGGTCGTCGAGGTACAGCGCGGACTGCGGAACGTTCGAGGCGTGCTTGAGCAGGCCGGTGTTGCCCGCCATCAGCGCCGGCGCGGCGAAGCGGATCACCTGCCACAGCGGGTAGTTCCACGGCATCACCGCGAGCACCACGCCGAGCGGCTGCCACACCGTGCCTGCGGCTGACGCGGACACCGTCGACGGGTCGGCGAGTTCCTCTGCAGCGAGGAACGATTCAGCGTTGTCGGCGTAGTAGCGCATGTTCTTGGCGCATTTGAGCACCTCGGCACGCGACTGCGCGATGGGCTTGCCCATCTCGACCGTGATCATCTCGGCCGCCTTGTCGACGTCGGCTTCGAGGATGCCGGCGGTCGCGCGCATCCACTCGGCGCGCTGGGCGTAGGTGGTGGCGCGAAGCTGTTGCGCCGCCTCGAATGCCTGGGCGATCCGGCGTTCGACCTCGGCGCTGTCGTGCGCTTCGAAGGCCTCGACAGTCTCACCGGTCGCCGGATTGATGGTTGCGATCGCCATGGGGGAGTTCCTGTTCGCTAGTGGGGGTGGTTACTCGAAAACTTCTGGGTGACGGGCGAGTTGACGCCTTGTGCGGCGGATGTGGCCGAGCAGCACGCGCTCGGCCTCGTCGGAATCACGTTCCCGGATCGCGGCGACCAACATGTGGTGCTCGTCGTGCAGGATGCGGTGGCTGTCGTCGTCGAGCAGTCGCGTGAATGCGCGCCGGTAATGCTGCGTGGTGTTCCACAGCCGCTCCACCGTCGGCCCGAGGAAGGTGGTGTCCGCGCCGGCGTAACTGAGCAGATGAAACTCGCGGTCGTCCTCCAGGAACTGTTCGACGTCGCGCGACCGTCGCATCTTCTCGGCGAGCTCAGCCATCCGATCGATCTGTTCGTCGTCGAGGTGCGGCAGGCTGTACCGCAGCAGCAGCGGTTCGATGCGTTCGCGGACCTGGTACAGCTCGTCGCATTCGTCGAGGCTCAGCCGGGCGATCCACGCTCCCGCGTTCGCGACGGTCGTGACCAGACCGTCGGATTCAAGGATTCGCAACGCTTCCCGCACCGGGACGCGGCTCGCGCCGTACTGGCTGGCAAGCTCTTCCTGACGCAGCCGGGTTCCCGGTTGATAGACGCCGTGCAGGATCGCCGCACGCAGTTCGTCGGCAACGCGGGCGCCGGTGACGCCGTCGCGGGTCTGGGGTTGGGTCATGGGCGCATCAGTCGGCCGGATTGTTCGGATTCCACAGCAAGACTTCGGCATCGGCCTCGTAGGCCTTGCCGCCGGGAAAGCTGACGAGCTCGAACTGCATGCCCCACGGGCTCAAAAAGTACACCCAGCGCTGGCCTTCGCTGGCGTTTCTGCTCGCGGTGGGTTCACCGAGCACCTGAAGGCCCTCGGAGCGCAAGTACTCGACAGCCGCGTCCATGTCGTGCACGTAGAACGCGAGGTGATGCCCGCCGATGTCGCTGTTGCGCGGCTGCTGGGACTGCCCATCGGCCGGTGCGTATTGGAACACCTCGAAGTTGGCGCCGGTACCGCAGCGGTAGAACCGCAGCTCTTGCATCACGGTGCGGGGGTGGACGCCCAGGTGGACCTGCATCCAGTCGTCGTCGTGCGCGTACGGGCCCAGCGTGTAGATGTGCGTGCAGCCGAGCACCCGAACGAAGAAGTCGTGGGCCTGCTCCAGGTCGGGCACCGTGAAGCCGATGTGGTCGGTGCCGACCAGTCCGGGCAGAGGCATCAAACCATCCTTAACTGGATCCAATAGCAACCACCATACGCTCGACGGCGGCGATTTCGGAACAGATTCTGGCAAAAGTGGATCCAATCGGGTTAAGGTGGGACGTGCGCCACACCGGTCTCACCGGTGGTGTCCGATCGATGGAGATGAGGGCTATGCCTACCGAAACCCGCCTGGAGTCCGGCGCCGCATGGATCGAGTTGTCGACTACCGACGAAGACTGGAAGGCTGCTGACCCGGCGCTACTCGGCACGATGCTCGCCGAACTGCACCTCATCCGGGCCTTCGAGGAGACGGTTCTGGAGCTCGCCGGTGAGGGCCTGGTGCACGGCCCGGCGCACTCCAGCATCGGCCAGGAGGGAGGCTCGGTTGGATCCATCGTCGGCCTGCGCACCACCGATGCCGTCAACGGTTCGCACCGCGGGCACCATCAGTTCCTCGCCAAAGCTCTCACCCATGTCAGCGGCGGATCGATCGATCCGGCCGCCGCGGTCACCCCGAAGATCCAGCGGGTGCTGCAACGCACGCTGGCCGAGATCCTCGGTTTGGCGCAGGGCTTCTGCCGGGGACGTGGCGGCTCGATGCACCTGCAATGGTTCGAAGCCGGTGCGCTGGGCACCAACGCGATCGTCGGTGGCGGCGTGCCGATGGGTGCGGGCAACGCGTGGGCGCAAAAGCACAGCAGCACAGATGATCTGACGATCAGCTACTTCGGTGACGGCTCCAGCCAGATCGGGTCGGTGCTCGAGTCGATGAACCTGGCTGCGGCCTGGAAGCTGCCGTTCTGCTTCTTCATCGAGAACAACCTCTACGCGGTGTCGACGAGGGTCGACGAGATCACCGCCGATCCGCGGCTGTCGGTGCGCGGCCAGGGATTCGGCATTCCCGGCTGGCGCGTCGACGGAATGGATCCACTTGCCGTGCACCTGGCCACCGAGCAGGCCGCTGCGCGGATGCGCAGCGGAGACGGTCCCGCGGTCATCGAGGCCGAGGTGTACCGGTTCTTCCACCAGAACGGTCCCTACCCCGGCAGCGCGTTCGGGTACCGGCACAAAGACGAGGAAGCCGCATGGCGCGGCAGGGATCCGCTCGAGCGCACAGCCAACGAGATGATCAAGCTGGGCTTGATCGACGACGCCGGGGTGACGGAGTTGCGTAGGCAGGCGCAGGACGCAATGACCGCCGCGGTCGGCGAACTCCTCGAACCGGATCCGGATTCCGCGGGTAAACGGCGCATCCGCCCTGAGCTGTGGCCCGACCCCGGCTTCGTCAACGTCGGAGTCCGCGGTGATGCCAGTGAGCTGAACTCACTCGACGTCCTGGAACCGACCTCCTACGAAGGCCCCTGGCGGTCAACCAAATTCGTCGAGGCGGTCGCCGGGGTGATGGATCGCCGGATGGGAGCCGACGAACGCATCGTGATCTTCGGCGAAGACGTCCACCGCCTCAACGGCGGAACCAACGGCGCCACCAAGGGTTTGGCGAAGTACGGCGAGAACCGGCTGATCGGCACCCCGATCAGCGAGAACGCGTTCACGGGACTCGGGGGAGGTCTGGCGCTCGACGGACGGTTCCGGCCGGTGATCGAGTTCATGTACCCCGACTTCATGTGGGTCGCCGCCGATCAGGTGTTCAACCAGATCGGCAAGGCCCGCCACATGTTCGGTGGCGACAACCCGGTGCCGCTGGTCCTGCGCACGAAGGTCGCGATGGGATCGGGTTACGGCTCCCAGCATCTGATGGACCCCGCCGGGATCTTCGCCACCAGCCCGGGCTGGCGCATTGTCGCCCCGTCCACCGCGGCGGACTACGTCGGGCTGATGAATGCCGCTCTGGCGCTGCAGGATCCGGTGCTCGTGATCGAACACGTCGATCTGTACGGTACAGCGGATCAGGTGCCCGACGGCGACCTCGACTACATCATCCCGCCGGGACGGGCAGCGGTCCGCCGGGCGGGCAAGGACGTCACCGTCATCAGCTACCTGTCGATGGTCGCGCGATGTGCAGAAGCCATCGAGCAGACGGGCATCGACGCCGAGCTGATCGACCTGCGCTGGCTCGACCGCGCGTCGATCGACTGGGACACCATCGAAGCCAGTGTGCGCAAGACGAATGCGGTGCTGATCGTCGAACAGGGCGCACGCGGCAGTTCGTACGGCGGCTGGCTGGCCGACGAGATCCAACGCCGTCTCTTCGACTGGCTGGACCAGCCCGTCGAGCGAGTGTCGGGGGAGGAAGCGTCGCCGAGCATCTCGAAGGTGCTGGAGCGGGCCGCCATCGCGGGCACCGAAGAGATCGTCGCCGGACTGGAGAAGATGCGCGTCGCGATGGGCGGCATCTGATGGCCACCGTGGTGCGGATGCCGGAGGTCCTCGCCAACGCCACCGAGGCCACCATCCAGAGCTGGCTGGTCAGCGTCGGACAGGAGATCGCCATCGGAGACCCACTCGCCGAAATCGAGACGGACAAAGCCGTTGTCGAATACGCGGCCGAGGTCGAGGGCGTGCTCGCGAAACTGCTCGCCGAGCCGGGGACGGCCATCTCGGTCGGTGACCCCATCGCGGTCGTCACCGCACCGGGCGAGACCGCCGACGACGTGTACGTCGAGGCCCGCGACCCCGAGTCGGGTGCACCGGTGATCGAGAAGATCGTCGAGGCTGTCGAGTCGACGCCTAAAACCAACGGCCGGCGGTTGTTCGCGACGCCGTTGGTACGAAAGATCGCCCGCGAGAAGGGCATCGATCTGGCGTCCGTCAACGGCACGGGACCGGGCGGGCGCATCGTGCGTCGTGACCTCGATCGTCTACCGGCCGCAGCCCCGGTGCCGACTGTGCGGGTGGAGGAAAAGCCGTCTCCCGAAGGCGATTTCGTCGATAACCCGCTGACGGGTATGCGCAAGGCAATCGCGCGTCGGCTCACCGAGAGCAAAATGACGGTGCCGCATTTCTACGTCACCGCGGACTGCCGCGTCGACGCGCTGCTGGACCTGCGTCGGTCGGTCAACGAGGCCGGCACCACCAAGGTGTCACTGAACGACTTCGTGCTCAAGGCGGTCGCCGGTGCGCTCGTGGAAGTGCCTGAAGCCAATGCCATCTGGAACAGTGACTCGATCCGCAGGTTCGTCGGCGCCGACATCGCTGTGGCAGTCGCTGTCGACGGCGGGCTGCTCACGCCGGTGCTGCGTGGGGTGGACCGCTTGCCGATCTCGGCGATCTCCGCGCAGATCGGTGACCTCGCCACGCGTGCCCGCGGCGGGAAGATCAAGCAGCACGAACTCGAGGGCGGCAGCTTCTCGGTCTCGAACCTCGGCATGTACGGGGTGACCGAGTTCTCGGCCATCCTGAACCCGCCGCACTCAGGCATCCTGGCTGTCGGTGGGGCCGTACAGAAGCCGGTTGTCGTCGACGGCCAGCTGGCCGTCGGAACGGTGATGACGGTGACGCTGTCGGCGGATCACCGCGTCATCGACGGTGCGGTGGCCGCGCAGTGGATGGCGTCGTTCGTGCGCCGGATCGAGAATCCGCTCACGATTTTGATCTAGCAGCCGATCCGCTTCGTCGCGGGATAGAGCTCTCGCCATGTCTGGTACAAGTCGTCGTACAACGCCGACCGCTCGGGATCCGGTTCGATGGTGCCGACGGCTTCGGTCCAGTCGGTGTCTGCAGGTAACACTCCCGCGCCGATACCGGCAAGCAGGGCATCGCCGTAGCTCGCCCCGATGGTCTGGCGGGGGACCAGTTGCGTCCGGTCGCAGATGTCGCTGACGGCCTGGGCCCAGATCGGGCTCTGCACGCCGCCGCCGACGGCGACGATACGGGCGGCAGGAGCGGCGGCGTCGAAACGTTCCAGTACTTCGCGGACGCCGAACGCTATGCCCTCGTAGGCGGCTCGGAACAGATGTCCGCGCCCGTGCCGCAGATTGAGCCCGGTGATGACGCCACGTGCAAGCGGGTCGTAGACCGGCGTCCGCTCACCCGCGAGGTAGGGCAGCATCAGTACGCCGTCGCTACCCGGAGGAACTGCCAACGCCTCCGCGGTGATCTCCTCGAAAGACGCATTCCCCGTGAGGTTTTGCAGCCAGGAGAGCAGGCTGCCCGCCGTTGCCGTGCCCGCCGCGAGCGCGTGAGTGTGCCGTTCTACCGCCGCGGTCGCCCACAGGACCGGGTCGGTGTGGTACTCGGCAAGGATCTGCACAAAGAACATCGTTGACCCGTACATCAGCATCAGATCGCCGGGTTTGCGCACCCCGACCGAGAACGCCTCGGCGTAGGCATCGACGGTGCCGGCGATGACGGGCGTGCCTGCCGGAATCCCCGAGGCCGTCGCGGCCGCAGAGGTGACCACGCCGACGGCTTCATCGGGCCATACCAACCGCGGCAGGCGCAGATGGCCGCAGATCTGCTGGGCCCAGTCGTGATTCCAGTCGAAATCCTTGGTGGCGTAGAGGGGATCGCATTGACTGGCCGTGTGGTGATCGATGACGTATCCACCGGTCAACTTGGCGGCGATATACGAGTTCGAGCTGAACCACTTCGTCGCGCGGGTGAATACCTCCGGTTCGTGGCGGCGCAGCCACAGCAGTTTGGGGCCGATTGCCTGGCTCGACAGCCGGCTCCCGCCCCGCGCGATAATCTCATCGTCACCCAGTTCAGCAGTGAGGACGTCGATTTCGTCGGAAGCGCGGGTGTCGATACCGTACAGGATCGCGGGACGCAGAGGCGTCAAAGTGTCGTCGCACACCAGTAGGCAGGGGCCGATCCCGCTCACGCACACGCCTGCCACCGTCGCGTTCGCCGGCATCTGCGCGACGAGAGCGCGACTTGTCTCGCAGACTTCGCCCCACCACACGGTTTCGGCATCGAACTCCGCCCACCCCGGTCGCGGCAACTCCATCGCGTGCTCGATCGTCCGGGTCGCCAGCACTGTGCCCGAAAGATCGGTCAAGACGCCCTTGGTGCTCCCGGTGCCGATGTCGATTCCCAGCAGGACGTCCACACCGACAACCGTACGGCGGAGGTCAGTGGTCCAGCGATTTTGGTGCGAATCAATGTCAGTGGGCCATGGCATGATAGAACACATGTTCGAAGGCTTGCCGGATTCCGGGTCGTGTGCCGAGATGGCGGATGCGGAGATCGATGCGGCCATCGCAGCGTGGACGGACGCGATCGCCTCAGCGTCGGCGCACCGCTTGTTGTTGATCGCCGAGAAGACCCGCCGTAACTATGACGACGACTGCGACAGTGTCGAAGACACCGATGCCGCCTGGAATTCCGCGGCGGCCGAGATCTCGTTGGCCTGCAGAATCTCCCACGGACGCGCCTCCGGTGATATGGAGGTGGGGCTGGCCTTGACCCGGCTACCCCGGATTGCCGCCGCCTTCCTGGCCGGGCAGATCACGGAGTTCCTGGTGCGCCGGATCGTCAACCGCACCGCCAACATTCAGGATGCTGATCTGTTGGCCAAGGTGGAGGCCGAGATCGCTGAGCGGGCTGTGCGCTGGGGTGGGTTGTCACAGAAGAAACTCGACGACGCTATCGACGTCTGGGTCGATCGCCACGACCCTGCAGCCCTGCGCCATACCCGGGCCCGGGTCCGCGACCGCGGTGTCACCCTCGGTGAATCCAAAGAGGGGGTCACCGAGATCAACGCCCGTCTCAAAGGCGCTGACGCTGCCCTGTACTGGCGTCGGTTGACCGTGATGGCCCAGGGTGTGTGCCCCAACGATCCGCGTACTCTCGATCAGCGCCGAGCCGATGCTCACGGGGCGATCGGGGCCGGGTTCTTCCATCTGGCTTGCGAATGCGGCGCCCCGGACTGCCCCGCGGCTGTCGATGACGGTCGCGGCTCCCACGTGGTGGTCCACATCTACGCCGAGAACGCAGCCCTGACTGCGGCACCCGATCCACTCATGGACGGCGAAGACCCGGAGAGCTGTGCCACCGACACTGCGGACTGTGGCCTGGCAACGGTGGTCAAATCCGAAGACTGCGTTCCCGAGGATGACGTTGCCGATAGCAGCGCCCTCGCCGATGGCGACCAGCCTGAGAATATCGACCACTCCGAAGACTGCGTCCCTGAGAGCAGCACCCCCGACGGCGGTCTTGCTGAGATCAATGGTGGTGCTGCGGTACCAGTTTCACCCACAGCGTTCCTACGGCTTCCGCCCGGAGTGATCATCGGGTTCGGTCACGTTCCCGCCGAGGAGATCGCCGCCCGCATCCGCGCCGGCGCCAAACCCAAATACTTGATCCAGCCAGGCATTGACCCGCAGCCGCGATACCGGCCCAGCACCGCTCTCGACGAATGGGTCCGAGCGCGTGATCTGACCTGCCGATTCCCTGGTTGTGATCGCCCCGCCGCCTACGCCGACTTTGACCACACCGTGCCCTGGCCCGTCGGAGTCACGCACGCCTCGACCGGGAAACTGCTGTGCCGCCAACACCACCTCGCCAAGACGTTCTGGGCGGGTTGGTCTGACACCCAGCATCCCGACGGCACCGTCGTCTGGACCACACCCACCGGACGCACCTACACCACCAGGCCCGGCAGCGCGCTGCTGTTCCCCACCGTCAGCACCATCAGCGCACCGATCGACACCCCCGCGCCGAAACTCACCAGCGCCAGCAAGATCAACACGATGCCCATCCGGCGAAAACGCAACCGCGCCAAACAAATCGGCTACCGCATCAAAGCCGAACGCGCACTCAACGACGCCTACGTTGCCGAACGCAACAGTCCACCCTTCTGACAACTAGGTCGTGAACAGCCGCGCCGTTCGGGTTTCATGGCGCATGCCGCTGACCTCCAGTGCCGGGGCGACGCTCCAGACATCCTCCACCGCGCGGGCGCAGGCGTCACGGGCCAGGCCGACGAGCAGCGCCGCGCTGCGCGCCTGGATCCGCTGGCTGTGCATCGGGCCCAGCCTGCCGAGCCGGACCGCTGCGCTGAGCATCGACGTCATCATCGACCGCAGCGAACCGAGCACCGCGACATGCTCCGGGACCCCCAGCCACGCCTGCAGCGCTCCCTCCACCACGGCACAGTGCCCCGGTGTGGCACCGTCGACGACTGCTTCCAGATAACGGGATTCGCCGACCAGACCGGTCTGCCGGGACACAGAAGCCAACTGCCGGCCCGCCGATTGGGACGCGACGCGCGCATTGCTGAACAGCTTGTAACTCGCCGTCACGTCGTCGAGGTCGCACAGTGTCCGTAGATCGTCCGACGACCGCCATGCTGCAGCGGTGATGGTCGCGTCCAACGGTGCGAAGCTGTTCGACAGGTATGCGGTGACCCCACGCCCGATGTCGTCGTGATCGGCGTCGGGGCGATCGGCCAGCCATTGCTCCAGACCTTGGCTGTGCACCATGCGGCCGGTCGGAAACGCGCTGTCGTGCAACTGCATCCACAGCGTCAGCGCGACGTCGGGGTCAGTGGTGATGGCCGGCATGGGAATCCGATGAGGTTCGAGTCCACCCGTGTGTCGCCAGGGGTGTCTGGCGGATCTCCCCGGCGATGCCCAGGCTGGCGAGCAATTCCAGCGCGGCGCCCGTGCTGGTGAACAGCGGCGCCGCTGCACTGCCTTCGTCGACGTCGATCGGGGCGTGCTGGTTGCCCAGAAGGTATCCGAGCAACAACATCCGGCGGGCCCCGGCGATACCGTCGTTATCCCCGAACGACACGACGATGGCGTCCTCGGCGGGACGCCGCACCACGACGATGTCAGTACCGTCGTCGGCGATCACCGCATCGTCACGCAGAAACGTGCCACGCGGCAGCGTGATCTGCACGACGAGGCCGGTGTCGGCCGTCACCGCCTGCCGGTGCTTGGCCGCATCACCCCACCCGATGTCGACGTGGTGGACCGTGCGGCCGGCGAAACGCGGATCGGTGATGTCGCCGAGGATCTCGGATGCGTTCATCGCACCTGCGCCTTCTGCAGTAACTCTTTGCGGGCGGTGGCGAACAGCGCCTGTCTGATTCGGTGCAGATCCGGGGCGCTCTGTGCGGTCAGTCGCACGAACACACCGGCGTCGTGCGGCAGAGAGCTTGCCCCGCCGTCGACGCCGAGAACGCTCCTGATCTGGTCCAGCAACACGCGGGTGTCCCGGCCGGGGGTGACCACGAGGAACGTCGCCAGATAGTCGGCGTCCATCAGATCCAGTGCACTGCTGTGTGATTGCGGGCGAAGCAGCTGCCGGTCCCGGGCGATCGTCCGGCCGTCGACGGTGGCGACCAGGGCGCTGTCATAACCGGCGTACCGGTGGCGCTCGCCGTGGGCGATCCGGCCTGCCGCGACGGCTTCCCAACCGAGATAGATGCCCCCGGGGTCGACGTAGACGTCGATCTGCTGGGTGAACGTCGAATCCGTATGGGGGATGACGGTTCCCGGGTAGTACTGCAGAACCGCGCCGTCGTGGACGGTGAAGCTCAGATGGTGCCGGGCGCCCGTTCCATCGCCTGCGAAGACCTGTGTGGCAGCCTGGGTGGTCAGATGCAGATGTGCGCCGGAATGGCATCGCACGGTCGTATAGAGATCGTCGTCGGAAAATGCTCCACCGCTGGGACTTTGAACGCACAGAGTAGCTGCGCCGGGGTGGTCGGGGTCGCAGTACATCGGCATCGTGACGCGCTGCGGATACCGTTGCCGCAGCGACGATGTGCGGGTACGTCCCGACGTATCGGCGACGGCGTCGATGCCGAGCACGCCGGGCCGGATGGCCAGGCCGGCGGTCACGGCAGGCTCGCGGTCAGCATGGCCCCTTCGAGCAGTCGCTCGGTCAGCTCGGGCAATCCCCGCCCCGACCGCAGGTCGGTGAACACCGTCGGCTTGACCGGGCGTGCCACCGCGCAGTCGCGGCGCATCGACTCCAGATCGGCGCCGACGAGCGGAGCAAGGTCGATCTTGTTGACCACCAACAGATCCGCCTGCAGCAACCCGATGCCGTTCTTTCGGGGGATGTCGTCACCGGCGGCGGTGTCGATGACGAAGATCCAGAAGTCGACGAGGTCGGAGGTGAACGTCGCGGCGAGGTTGTCGCCGCCCGACTCGATGAGGATCAGATCGAGATCGGGGAACGTCCGGCTGAGACGCTCGGCGGCGGCGAGGTTGGCTGACGGGTCTTCGCGGATCGCGGTGTGCGGGCAGGCGCCGGTCTCGACCGCGAGCACACGCTCGGGGTCGATGACGCCACTGCGCCGGACGCGCTGTGCGTCCTCGTCGGTGACGAGGTCGTTGGTGATCACCGCGACGCTGAACCCGGCCGCCGACAGCTGTGGCACCAGCGTCTCGACGAGCCGCGTCTTGCCCGACCCGACGGGTCCGCCGATACCGATGCGAAGTGGTCCGCCCATGTTGTGCTCCTTGCTATTTGATGGTGTAGCGGCGTCCCAGCGGTACCCGGGCCATCGGGGTGCTGACGCACGGCTCACCGTCGACGGTCACGCGGTAGGTGTCCGGTTCGATCGTGATGTCGGGCAGGTAGTCGTTGTGCAGCAGATCGGCTTTCGTCAGAGCCCGCGCACCGCGGCACGCCACCAACCGGGTGTCGAGTCCCAGCTTCTGACCCAGTCCGGCGTCGACCGCCGCCGCCGCGACGAAGTTCACCGACACGTCGGCCGGTGTCCGGCCGAACGCAGCCCACTGCGGGCGGTACTTCAACGGTTCACACGTCATCAGTGACGCGTTGGCCTCGCCCATCACCGACCACGCCGGGAAACCGCCCTTGAACACGACCTCGGGCCTGATGCCGAAGAACTTCGGCTCCCACAGCACGATGTCGGCGAGCTTGCCGACTTCCAGGGAGCCGACCTCGTGGTCGATGCCGAACAACCGCGCCGGATTGATCGTGAGTTTCGCAACGTAACGAAGTATCCGGGCGTTGTCCGCGCCGGTGCCCTCGTCGCCGGGCAGGGCGCCGCGGGTGGCCCGCATGTGCGACGCCAGTTGCCATGTCCGAGCGATGGTCTCGCCGATCCGTCCCATGCCCTGAGAGTCCGACCCCATCGCCGAGATGGCGCCCAGGTCGTGCAGGACGTCCTCCGCGGCGATGGTCTCGCGCCGGATCCGCGACTCGGCGAACGCCACGTCCTCGGGGATCCGCGGGTTCAGGTGATGGCACACCATCACCATGTCGAGGTGCTCGTCGAAGGTGTTGAGCGTGTACGGGTTGGTCGGATTCGTCGACGATGGCAGGCAATACGACTCGCCGACCACGCGCATGATGTCGGGGGCGTGGCCACCGCCCGCGCCTTCGGCGTGGTAGGTGTGGATCGGCCTGCCGCCGATGGCACGCATCGTGTCCTCGAAGAAGCCGGATTCGTTGAGGGTGTCGGTGTGGATCTGCACCTGAAGATCGAGCTCGTCGCCGGCATCCAGCGACGCGCGGATCGCAGCGGGCGTGGCGCCCCAGTCCTCGTGGATCTTGTAGCCGATCGCCCCCGCCAACCCCTGTTCGATTAACGGCGCTGTGCTGGAGGCACTTCCGTTGCCGATGAAGCCGAAGTTCATCGGGAATCCCTCGGCCGCACGCAGCATTCGCGCCAAGTTGTTCGGGCCTGACGACGTGATACCGACGGTGACGGGGCCCAGCCCGCCGCCGATCATCGTGGTGACACCACTGGAGATGGCTTCTTCGACGAGGCCGGCGCTGTCGAAGTGCACATGGACGTCGATGGCGCCCGCCGTCGCGATCATGCCCTCGCCGGCGCGGATGTCGGTCCCGGCGCCGATGATCAGCTCCGGGTCGACGCCGTCCATCGTGCGCGGGTTACCGGACTTGCCGATCCCGGCAATCCTGCCGTCCCGAATCCCGATGTCGGCCTTGCGGATACCGAGAACGGCGTCGACGATCAGCACATTGGTGATGACGAAGTCCAACGCGCCGTCGGCATTGGTGATGTCGCCGTGCACCGCCATGCCTTCCCGCATCGTCTTGCCGCCGCCGAACACCGATTCGTCGCCGTACACGGTCGAGTCGTGTTCGACTTTGGCCAGCAACTCGGTGTCGGCCAGCCGGACCCGGTCGCCGGTGGTGGGTCCGTACAGCTCCGCGTAGTGCGCACGGCTGATCCGGTGTGCCACGTCAGGACCCTTCCTGGGGCGAGCGAAGCGACGGGGAATGCTCTGCCGAATCGAGGAAGCCGAGCTCGTGCATGCGCGCCATCAGGTCGCTGCTCGGAGGTGCGGTCGTCGCGGCGTTCACGACGTCGTTCTGGCCGATCACCGTGCGCTCTCCGCCGTACGAGGTGAGGGAGACCTCCTGCGCCTCACCGGGTTCGAAGCGCACCGCGGTACCCGACGGAATGTCCAGCCGCATCCCGAAACTCGCCGAACGGTCGAAGCGCAACGCGCGGTTCACCTCGAAGAAGTGGAAATGCGATCCGACCTGAATGGGCCGGTCACCGGTGTTCTCGACGGTCACGTGTGCAGCGGTGCGGCCCGCGTTGAGCTCGATCTCCCCGTCACACGGCAGTACCTCACCGGGAACCACCTCCTCGCCGGCCGCCGTTCCGCTTCCGGGGCCGATCGCGTCGTGCACGGTGACCAGCTTCTGTCCGTCTTCGAAGAACGCCTCCACCTGCACAGAGCCGAGAAGCACTGACACCCCTGGCATCACGTCGTCGTCGGTCAGCACCGACGCACCGTGCGCCGCCGCGTCGGCCACGGTCGCACCGGCGCGGGCGGCTTCGACGACCTCGTCGGCGATCAACGCGCGCGCTTCGGCGTAGGTCAGCGCCAGGCCCGCCGAGCGGCGCTTGCGCGCCAACTCGGCGGCCAGGAACAGTAGCAGCCGGTCCTCGTCCTTAGGCGTCAGATGCATGGTGTCAGCCCGTGATCCCGGCGGCCCACGGATAGCTCTTCAAGTACGGGTCCGGCTCGATCGGTGCCGGCGAAGCCCACACCTCGTAGATCAGCCCGTCGTCGGCGACCTTGCCGATGCGCGCGGTCTTCGTCACGTGGTGGTTCTCGCCATCGAGCGTCATCGAACCTTCGGGGACGTCGACCGTCACGCCGTCGGCGGCGGCCTGGATGTCGGGCACGGCGAACGAATTCGCCTTCTCGACAGTGGCTTTCCACAGCATGACGGCGGCGAAGGCGGACTCCATCGGATCGGACGTGACGCGGTCGGCGCCGAAGCGGGCCTTGAAGTCGGCGACGAACTTGGTGTTCGCCGGGGTGTCGAGTGTCTGGTAGTAGTTCCACGACGACAGCTGGTTGACCAGCGTGGGCGCACCGATGCTGCGCACCTCTTCTTCGCCGACGCACATCGACATCACCGGCATTTGCTCGGCGGTCAGGCCCGCGCTGCGGTACTCCCGGAAGAAGGCGTTGAGTGAGTCGCCGACGACGACGTTGAAGATCGCGTCCGCGTCGGCGGTGCGGATCTTGTTGACGATCGTGGAGAAGTCGGTGCTGCCCAGCGGCGTGTAATCCTCGCCCTTGATCTCGATGCCGTTGGCCTGGGCGTAGGCCTTGACGATCGCATTGGACGTGCGCGGGAAGACGTAGTCACTGCCGACGAGGTACAGCGACTTCACTCCCTGTTCCTTGAGGTAGTCCAAGGACGGAATGATCTGCTGGTTGGTGGTGGCGCCGGTGTAGAAGATGTTCGGCGAGCTCTCCAGGCCTTCGTACTGCTGGCCGTAATACAGCAGCGCGTTGGAGTCCTCGAAGACCGGAAGCATCGCCTTGCGGCTGGCAGAGGTATAGCCGCCGAAAACGGCTGCAACGCAGTCGGATTGCACAAGCTTCTGTGCTTTCTCCGCGAAGATCGTCGGCTCGGAGGCGCCGTCCTCGCCGATCAGCTCCAGCTGCTTGCCGAGCACTCCGCCGGAGGCGTTGACCTGCTCGACGGCCAACGTGATCGCGTCGCGGATGACGGACTCGCTGACGGCCAAACCGCCCGACAGGGAGTTGATCGCCCCGACCTTGACGGAGTCTCCGGAGGTGTCGACACAGCTTTCCGCCGCAGCCGTGCCTTCGTCGCCGGCTCGGCTGCCGCAGCCCGCAGCGAGCAGTGCCGTCACGGCCAGCAGCGCGACCGAGCACCGCCTCAACCCGCGCGTGGAATGTGGTGACCTGTTCATCGTGGTTCGCCCTCTGCTCGGTGCTGTCGGCTCGGGCACCGCGCTGTGCCGCGTTCTTGATGACCGTCAGCGTATGAAGGGCTTCAGCGGGACGGCTATGGGAAGAATCTCCCATTTGCCGGTTCAGTTTGCGCGGCTGCCGCTGCGGCGAAACATCCCGGAAACAGGAGCTGTCAATGATGTGCCGCAAGGGGATGCGCGATAGGACTGACGGAGATGGCAGGCACTTACGGAGAGGTGTTGGGTAGTACCGCCAGCATCGAGACGCGTGCGCACGAGATGCTTGAGACGCTGGCGGCACGTGCCGACTCCTCGGCGTCGGCGATCTGCCTGTGGGACCCTATCGCGCGCAACCACATTGCGGTGGCCAACCACGACTATCCCGACGCGGTGATCGACCATCTCAACACCTGGTTCATCGACCACGACCCGCTGTTCGATTCGATGCGACGCAGGGACCTGGGTGCGCTGCGGTGGCGCGACTTCCCCGACTACCGCAACTCCTACTCCGTCACTGCGGTTTTCACCCCCGCCGGGTTCGACGAGGGATTGTCCGCGCGGCTGGTCACCGCGGACGGGACCTATGCGGGCACCATCCACGTCAACTGCGACGACCCTCGCCATCCCAGCGATGACGACGTGCGGCAGATCAACCTGCTGCGCAGGCAGATGGCCGAACACCTCGACTTCTCGGTGCGGCCGCGCATGGTCGCCGAGCTCTTGTCCCCGGACGCCCAGGCGTGGGCGGTCGACGGTGCCGGGCGGGCTCACCTGCTGCGGATGGGGGACACGTTTGCCGCCGCGCTCGACGTCGGGCTGGTCGCCGACATGGCGCTGGCCAGTCGTGCTTTCGGTGCGCATCTGCGGCCGGAGGCGACGCGATGGCACGACGGCGCGTCGTGGTTGCACGTGCGGCATGTGTCGACGTCGCCGCGCTACCGCGGTGACAGCCTGGCGGGGGTGATCCTGGTCAACCGCGCCGAACTCCCGTTCGGGATCACACCGCGTGAACTGGACGCGTTGACCCTGGCGGCGTACGGGTTGACCAACAATCAGATCGCGAGCCGGCTGTTCATCAGCGCCCGCACCGCGGGGCATCACGTCGAGAACGCGATCGTCAAACTCGGTGCGAGCAACCGGGCCTCGTGCGTGTCGATGGCGGTGGCGTGGGGGCTGGTGTCGGGTCGGGTCCTGGTGGACCTGAATCCCGAGGGCTTGGGACGTCAGCTCGCCTGAGCGTCAGGCCAGGTCCGCGGGCCGGACCCGCAGCTTGGCGGCAATGCGCGCCAACGCCTGCTTGTCCGTTGCCGTCAGCGGGTCGAGCACCAGCTGGCGTACCGACCGCATGTGAATCGGTGCGGCCTTGACCACCAAGCGGTAGCCGACGTCGGTGAGGCCGGCGATCGTGTAGCGGCCGTCGGTGGGGTCGGGGGAACGCGTGACCCAGCCGCGCTGCTCGAATCTCTTGACGACGTTCGACAACCGCGACAGCGAGCCGCTGGCCAGAAAAGCCAACTCGCTCATTCTGATTCGGCGATCCGGCGCTTCCGAGATGTGGCTGAGGACGATGTACTCGAACAGCGTCAGGTCCACCTCCCGCAGCGGCGCCTCGAGCTGTCCCGGTAACAGCAGCATCAGCGAGACCAAACCCGTCCACGCCTCCTTCTCGTCGGGGGTCAGCCACTTCGGATCGCCGGTCATCTCCGCACCCTACCCGGAATAACTTCACGCGTGAAGTCATTGAACGGGTCATGACAAACATCGAATTCTTTGTGACACCAGGACTGGGCGAGAAGTTCAGGGAAACTCGGCACTACAGCCAGGCGGTCCGCATCGGGGATTGGGTTGAGATCTCCGGACAGGGCGGCTGGGACGACGATCTGACCTTCCCCGAGTCCCTCGAGGACGAGATCGTGCGGGCGTTCGAGAACGTCGAACGCGTCCTCGCCACCGCTGGTGCCTCGTGGCGCGACGTCGTCCATGTGAACTCGTATCACGTTGCGACCGAACAGGACTCCATCGGTGATGCGCACAACGACGTCATGATCGCACAGTTGAAAAAGTGGATGCCCGACCGTGCGCCCATCTGGACGGAGACAGGCGTGACGGCGCTGGGGGCGCCGAAGATGCGGGTGGAGATCCGGGTGACGGCCGTCGTCGAGTCCTGAGTCACTCGGGCCAGGCTGCGAGGTCCTTGGCCGCCGCCGCAGTGGAATCGAGGAACGAGCGCAGGAGTCTCTCGGGTTCCGCAGCGGTGCGCACGGTGCGATAGGGGAGGACGAACTCGCCCAGACCGGAATCGAAGTACGCTCCGTCGACTCCGAGGTCGACACTTTCGAAGCCGGTGGGCGCAGGGTAGGCGTAGGAGTAAAACGCCCCTTCCTCGGCACCGCCCGGCCAGTAACCGGCGCTGGACACCTCGGCGCTGTAGGCCTCGGTCATCACCCAGTCGGGGCAGTTGGGTACCCCGCCCGGGTGCGGCGGCGCCACTCGGCCGGAGAACCGCGTCACCGCGAGATCGAATGCGCCCCAGAAGAAGTGGACGGGGCTGCTCTTGCCGCTGAAGTCGGCCCGGAACTCGGTCATGACCCGGTCGGCGCTCACCAGCGATCTCCAGAACGCGTTCATCGCGGCAGCGTCGTAACTGGCGTGCGTGGTGTCGTCGGCGAAGGGGATGACGTCGGCGATCTCCACGGGCACCGGGCTGATCAGGACAGAGATACCGAGGTCGTCGAGGTGGCGGCGGAACTCAGCGTGGAAGTCCGCGACCGAACGGGGCTCCAACGCCATGCTCCGCGACGAGCCGTCGGTCATGCGGATGTTCAGCACGTGCTCCACGAAATCGAAGCTCACGTCGAAGGCCCGGGATTCCCAGGACATCAGAGAGGTCGTCAGGCCACGGGCATCGACGTACAGCGCAATGTTCCACCAGTGATTGACCAGAGGTGTCGCGGCCAGCTTCACCTTGCCGACGATCTGCGTCCACAGGTGGACCGTGTCACGGGTGTCCTGCCAGTCCTCGACGACGAGCGCCGGCCAGTTCTCATTCGCCTGTGTCATGAAGACATCTTCGACCATTGCGCGGGCGGGAATGAATACCGTTCGCTGTGCGCTTAGTCGGACATGACCTTCACCCTGGGCGAAAATTCTGCGTTGCTCGCACCGGTCTCGCTGGGAGGTGTCGACCTCGCCAATCGAATGTTCATGGCGCCGTTGACAAGATCGCGCGCCCAGGGCGACGCCACCCCGTCTGACCTGGCAGCAACCTACTATTCGCAGCGCGCCGGGGCAGGCCTGATCATCAGTGAGGCCACTGCGATCTGCGAACAGGCCAACGGTGCGTACATGAACACCCCCGGCATCTACACCGACCGCCACCAGGACGCCTGGGCCGAGATCGCGACCGCGGTTCACCAAGCCGGCAGCAAGATGTTCGTGCAACTGTGGCACGTCGGGCGGATGGCGCATCCGGAAATCAGCGGGTTCGACGTCGTCGGGCCGTCTCCGATCGCCGCCGACGTGACGACGCACACCCCGTCGGGTAAGCAACCCCTGCCCGTCCCGAGGGCGCTGGAAGTCAACGAGATTCAGGAGATCGTCGGACAGTTCCGTCGCGCGGCGCGACGTGCCGTCGACGCCGGGATGGACGGCGTCGAAATCCATTCCGCCAACGGTTATCTCCTGCACGAGTTTCTTTCCGACGTCGTCAACCAGCGCACCGACGCCTACGGTGGGTCGCCGCAGAATCGCGCGCGGCTTGCCGCGGAGGTCGTCGAGGCCGTCGCCGACGAGATCGGCGCCGAGCGTGTCGGACTGCGCATCTCGCCCGGAAACGGAGCGGGCGACATGCGTGAGATCGACGACTTCAGCGCCTACGAGATGCTGCTGTGCCGCATCGCCGAACTGAACATCGCCTACCTGCATGTCGTGATCGATCCATCGAAGCCGACGTTCGCCGCGATCCGCACGCAGTGGGAGGGCACGCTGGTGCTCAACACTCCGCGCACCGAGGTCACCGACTTCGCACTGCTGGAGAACCTGGCGGAGTGGGGCGTCATCTCCGCGGCCGCGGTCGGGCGCGCGTTCCTCGCGAACCCGGATCTGGTGGAGCGGCTGACGCTCGGCGCTCCGCTCAACGAGCCCGACGTGGCGACGTTCTACGCTCCCGGCCCCGCCGGATACATCGACTATCCGATGCTGGACGAATTGGTGACGCCTCGGTCGGCGTAGGTGTGAACGGCGGCAGCCGGGGAATGGTCTCCGGCATGGCTACCTATCGAGTGCTCAATCCCAAGGGTGACGTCGTCGACACCAAGGACATCGACAGCGCCGAAGACGCGCACGCCTGGTTCGTCGACCAGAAGGCCGACAACGACGAGCTCGGCTGGCGCATGGAGGTCGAGCACGACGGCGAGTGGTCGTTCTTCGATGATTCCGAGGGCTCACCCGACTAACTCTTTCCCGCCGAGGAGACACAAACTCACACGATCCACGCTCGGATCGTGTGAGTTTGTGTCTGTTCACCCAGGTCACCAGGGCCCAACCAAGCGGTTGGGCGAGGCTGCTAGCATCGCGGCAGAGGATCAGCCTCCCCGCGGACCCGTCCTTGATGGAAGGCCGCGGCATCAACCTGAACAGGACTTGGAGAGCACATGTCCGAAGAAGCCTTCATCTACGAGGCCATCCGTACGCCTCGCGGCAAGCAGCGCAACGGTTCGCTGAACGAGATCAAGCCGGTCAACCTGGTCGTCGGCCTAATCGACGAAATCCGTGCGCGGTACCCCGACCTGGACGAGAACCTGATCAGCGACGTCATCCTCGGTGTCGTCTCGCCCGTCGGTGACCAGGGCGGCGACATCGCCCGCACCGCCGGTCTGGTGGCCGGACTACCGGAGACCACCGGCGGCTTCCAGCTCAACCGCTTCTGCGCCTCGGGCCTCGAAGCCGTCAACCTGGGCGCCCAGAAGGTGCGCTCCGGCTGGGACGATCTGGTCCTCGCCGGCGGTGTCGAGTCCATGAGCCGCGTGCCCATGGGCTCCGACGGCGGCGCCTGGGCGTCTGACCCCGAAACCAACTACCGCATCGGCTTCGTCCCGCAGGGCATCGGCGCCGACCTGATCGCGACCATCGAGGGCTTCTCCCGTGAGGACGTGGACGCCTACGCCGCGCGCTCGCAGGAGAAGGCCGCCGCCGCATGGTCGGGTGGCTACTTCGCCAAGTCGGTCGTGCCGGTCAAGGACCAGAACGGCCTCGTCGTGCTCGACAACGACGAGCACATGCGTCCCGGATCGACGGTCGAGAGCCTCGGCAAGTTGAAGACCGCGTTCGACGGTGTTGGCGCGATGGGCGGGTTCGACGATGTAGCGCTGCAGAAGTACCACTACATCGAGAAGATCAACCACGTGCACACCGGCGGCAACAGCTCGGGCATCGTCGACGGCGCGGCCCTGCTGCTCATCGGTTCCGAGGCAGCGGGCAAGTCGCAGGGGCTGACCCCGCGCGCCCGCATCGTCGCGACGGCGACCTCCGGCGCCGATCCGGTCATCATGCTGACCGGACCGACCCCGGCCACCAAGAAGGTGCTCGATCGCGCCGGCCTGACGGTCGACGACATCGACCTCTTCGAGCTCAACGAGGCGTTCGCCTCGGTGGTGCTGAAGTTCCAGAAGGACCTCAACATCCCCGACGAGAAGCTCAACGTCAACGGTGGCGCCATCGCATTCGGCCACCCGCTGGGCGCCACCGGCGCCATGATCACCGGAACCATGGTCGACGAGCTCGAGCGTCGTGGCGCTCGGCGTGCCCTGATCACGCTGTGCATCGGCGGCGGCATGGGCGTGGCCACCATCATCGAGAGGGTCTGACCGAAAATGGCTGAGAACACCATCAAGTGGGACAAGGATGCCGACGGCATCGTCACCCTGACGCTGGACGACCCGACCGGGTCCGCCAACGTGATGAACGAGCACTACAAGGAATCCATGCACAACGCCGTGGAAAAGCTTGTAGCGGAGAAGGATTCGATCACCGGCGTCGTTATCGCCAGCGCGAAGAAGACCTTCTTCGCCGGCGGTGACCTCAAGGGCATGATGAACGTCGGCCCTGACAACGCGGCCGAATCGTTCGCCGAGGTCGAGTTCATCAAGGCAGACCTGCGCAAGCTGGAGACCCTCGGCGTGCCCGTGGTCGCCGCGATCAACGGCGCGGCCCTCGGTGGCGGCCTGGAGATCGCGCTGGCGTGTCACCATCGCATCGCCTCCGACACCAAGGGCGTCGTCATCGGCCTGCCCGAGGTCACCCTCGGCCTGCTGCCCGGTGGCGGTGGCGTCGCCCGCACCACGCGCATGTTCGGCATCCAGAAGGCCTTCATGGAGGTCCTCTCGCAGGGCACCCGCTTCAAGCCGGGCAAGGCCAAGGACATCGGGCTGATCGACGAATTGGTCGGCAGCGTCGAGGAATTGATCCCGGCCGCGAAGGCGTGGATCAAGGCCAACCCCGAGTCCCACACCCAGCCCTGGGACCAGAAGGGCTACAAGATGCCCGGCGGCACCCCGTCGAGCCCGGCGCTCGCGGCGATCCTGCCGTCGTTCCCGGCGCTGCTGCGCAAGCAGCTCAAGGGTGCGCCGATGCCGGCACCGCGGGCCATCCTGGATGCGGTCGTCGAGGGTGCGCAGGTCGACTTCGACACCGCCAGCCGCATCGAGAGCCGCTACTTCACCACGCTGGTCACCGGCCAGACGGCCAAGAACATGATCCAGGCGTTCTTCCTGGATCTGCAGACCATCAACGGTGGCGGTTCGCGTCCCGACGGCATCGAACCGAAGAAGATCAACAAGATCGGCGTGCTCGGCGCGGGCATGATGGGCGCGGGTATCGCCTACGTCTCGGCCAAGGCCGGTTATGACGTTGTGCTCAAGGATGTTTCGCTCGAAGCCGCGCAGAAGGGCAAGGGCTACTCCGAGAAGCTCGAGGCCAAGGCGCTCGAGCGCGGCCGCACGACGCAGGAGAAGTCCGACGCGCTGCTCGGTCGCATCACGCCGACCGCCGACGCTGCCGACCTCAAGGGTGTCGACTTCGTCATCGAGGCCGTGTTCGAGTCGGTTGAGCTGAAGCACAAGGTGTTCCAGGAGATCGAGGACGTCGTCGAGCCCAATGCGGTGCTCGGCTCGAACACCTCCACGCTGCCGATCACCGGTCTCGCGGCCGGCGTGAAGCGCCAGGAGGACTTCATCGGCATCCACTTCTTCTCCCCGGTCGACAAGATGCCGCTGGTGGAGATCATCAAGGGCGAGAAGACTTCTGACGAAGCGCTGGCCCGGGTGTTCGACTACACCCTGGCCATCGGCAAGACCCCGATCGTCGTCAATGACAGCCGCGGCTTCTTCACCAGCCGTGTCATCGGCACGTTCGTCAACGAGGCGCTCGCGATGCTCGGTGAGGGTGTCGCGCCGGCCAGCATCGAGCAGGCAGGTTCGCAGGCCGGCTACCCGGCCCCGCCGCTGCAGTTGTCGGACGAGCTCAACCTGGAGCTGATGCAGAAGATCGCCATCGCGACCCGCAAGGCCGTCGAGGACGAGGGCGGCACCTACACGCCGCACCCGGCCGAGGCCGTCGTCAACAAGATGATCGAGATCGGCCGTCCGTCGCGCCTCAAGGGTGCCGGCTTCTACGAGTACGTGGACGGCAAGCGCGTCGGGCTGTGGTCGGGACTCGCCGAGACATTCTCGGGTGACGGTGATGTCCCGCTGCAGGATGCGATCGACCGCATGCTGTTCGCCGAGGCTCTGGAGACCCAGAAGTGCCTCGATGAGGGCGTGCTCACCTCGACCGCTGATGCGAACATCGGCTCGATCATGGGCATCGGTTTCCCGCCCTACACCGGTGGCTCGGCGCAGTTCATCGTCGGCTACGAGGGTGCCGGCGGTGTCGGCAAGGAGGCCTTCGTTGCCCGTGCCAAGGAGCTGGCAGCCAAGTACGGTGAGCGCTTCAACCCGCCCGCTTCGCTTCTGTCGTAACGGACCGGCTCTTAAGCCACGAGTGCACGCTTTCTGACGAGAATCACGAATAATCCGTCAGAAAGCGTGCATTCACGTTTTATGGGCGTGCGTCCGACGCCGGATCCGGTCGTACCCCGTGGGCCAGCCCGTTCGCGGTGTGTACTCCCGCGGCGAACTGCAATAGCGGCCGGATTGCGTTGTGGCGGGCCAACTTCGACTGCAGGCGAGCTGTCAGGGTGTTTGGCTTGTAGAACATGACCTCAATGCTGCCTGCGCGGTCACCTGACCAACAGTGGCCCTAGTGACGATATTCGTTAAGATAGTGACATGCATTCTGTCGCGATCCTTGCCTATGACGGCATGTCCGGCTTCGAATCGGGGGTGGCTGCGGAGATCTTCGGGATGACGGAGCTGTCCGAACGGTTCTCCGCGGGCATCGCCCGGCCGTGGTACTCGGTCAAGCTGTGCTCGGAAGCCCCCGAGATCCGGCTCCTCGGCGGCGCGACAGTGCGCACGTCGTACGGACTGTCCGATCTGGCGGACGCTGACACCGTCGTGATTCCCAGCGTCGGCAACGTCGACGCACCGTGCTCGCCCGAACTGCTCGACGCGATCCAGGCCGCCGACGCCCGCGGAGCACGGCTGGTCTCGATCTGCTCCGGAGCCTTCGCGCTGGCCGCAGCCGGGGTGCTCGACGGCAGGACCGCCACCACTCACTGGATCTACACGGATCTGCTCCGGAAGGCTTACCCGAACGTCGACGTCGACTCGGCCCCGCTGTACGTCGACAACGGCCGCGTCCTCACCAGTGCCGGCTGCGCCGCGGGTCTGGATCTGTGCCTGCACATCGTGCGCGCCGATCACGGCGTGCACGTCGCCAACGATGTGGCCCGCAGACTCGTCATCTCGCCGCACCGCAGCGGGGGACAGGCTCAGTACATCGAGACGCCTGTCCCCGAACCAGCGGGCGACGGCCGCATCGCCAACGGAATGGCATGGGCCCTTGAGCATCTCGACCGGGCGATCACGCTGGACGAATTGGCCGAGCAGTCGACGATGTCGCGCCGAAGCTATCTGCGGCAATTCGCCAAAGCCACCGGCACCACGCCGATCAAGTGGCTCATCGAACAGCGCATCCAGGCGAGCCTAGCTCTGCTCGAGTCGTCAGACTTCTCCATCGAGCAGATCGCGAGCCGGGTGGGCTTCGAATCTCCTGCGACCTACCGACATCACTTCGTGCGCCAGATACACTCCACGCCCAGCGATTACCGCGCTGCGTTCACCGGTCAGCCGCGACCTTCTCCAGCGCCGTGACGACCGCATCGGCCGGAGCGTGGGCGCCGAACACTCCGCCTTGCATCGTGATCATGTTCAGCGCCGCAACATGATTCGCATAGTCGGTGGCCCCGGTGGCATCGGACACCACGAGGCACTCGTAGCCGCGGTCGTTCGCGTCGCGCATCGTCGTGTGCACACAGACGTCGGTGGTGATCCCCGTCAAGACGATGTGGGTGATACCGCGACTGGCCAGAATCAGGTCCAGATCGGTGGCGTAGAAGCTGCCTTTGCCGGGTTTGTCGATGACGGGTTCACCTGCGACAGGCGTCATTTCGGGAACAATCTCCCAGCCCGGCTCGCCCTTCGTCAGAATCCGTCCGCACGGCCCGAGGGAGCCGATCTCCGCGCCGATCTGTGCCGAACGCCAGCGCTTGTTCGGCGGAAGGTCGGACAGATCGGGCCGGTGGCCTTCGCGGGTGTGGATGACGAACAGGCCGGCGTCGCGCGCGGCGCGCAGTACAGTCTGGGCTGGCCCCAACGGAGTTCGCGTCAGCGACAGGTCATAGCCCATCGCGTCGACATAGCCGCCTTCCCCGCAGAAGTCGACCTGCCAGTCGATGTTGATCAGCGCGGTGCGCTCGCGGGGAATGTCGCCGTCGTAAGGCCAGATGTACGGGTTGGCATCGATCGTGACGGTCATGCCGACTCTCCACTCATGACGGGCTCGGCTGTCCGAGTGGCCGCAGCTGGTCCGCTGAGATACGACAGCGCCGTAAAGGCGAGGCCACCGACCACCATGGCGACGACAGCGTCCGAGAGCTGCGGTGCGTACAGGTGGGTCAGGAGCGCGACGACGGCGCCGATGCCCCAGGCGGCGAACGGCTTCCACGCCAGTCCCGACACGCTCGGCGTGCGTCGCGCGGCGAACACCAGCTGGTCGAGGATGATGATCACGCCGATGGGCGGAACGAGGACCCCGAGGAGGCTGAGCCACGTCTCGAAGTAGGACCAGATGCCCGCGACGGCAGCGGCGGTGCCGATGACGCCGAGCACGATCGTCAACTGCCGCATGGTCTTTCCGGTGATGTGGCCGAAGCCGACGGCTCCGTTGTACAGGCAGTGGGCGCAGACGCTGCCCAGGTTGACGAACACGAACAGCACACCGAGGACGAGCAGAACGCCGCTGTTCTCGACCAGCACGTGCAGGAAGTCGCCGCCGGTCTTCTCGGCCGCCGCAGACGCTCCGAGTGCGACGACGAACGCCCCGACGAGCTGGGCGATGAAGTACGCGATGGGGAATGCGGAGAACGCGGCGAGCGCACCTTCTTTACCGTTGCGCGCCCAGCGGGTGAAATCCGCTGTCATGGTTCCCGAGTCGATGAAGCATGCGATCGTCATCGTCACGGCGACACCGAAACTGAACGCGCTCACGCCCGCACCGCCGGCGTATGAGAAGGCCGATCCGACGCCGTTGTCCCGTGCGGCGATGATGACTGCCACGACCCCGAGCGGGATGAACAGCGCTGAGGCGATGACGCCGATCCATGAGATCGCTCTGATGCCGACGAAGGTAAGCGCGACGAACAGGACGCCGGCCAGCAGCGTGATCCACACGGCGCTCCAGCCCATCGAGGCGTTGAGCGTGGAGCCCACCATGCCGGTCTGAAAGGCGAACCAACCGATCACCAGCGTCGACAGGAATGCCGAGACGATGCGGAAACCCTTGGAGCCGAACGTATCCGCAGCAGTGAGCGCGAAGTTCTTGCCCGATCGGCCGGCGAGATAACTCAAGGTGCCGACGTAGGCCATCAGGACGAAATCGCCGACGAGGATGGCGATGATGCCGGTGACGAAGCCGAGGTTGTAGACGACGATCCCGGAGAACACTGCCGAGGTCATGATCATCGGGAAGCCGACCCACACCGCCGAGACGGAGAACAGCGACTTGCGGGCGGAGGCGGGAACGGGTTCGTGCTCGTATTCCTCGCCGAGTGCGGCGTCGCCCGGGTGGGCGGGAGTGGTGACTGTCATGTGTATACAGTCGCGTATACAGATTTCTCAGCGTTAGGCGCGAGTGAAATTCTCGTTACGCCGTGCGGGGTCGATGAGCCAGAATGGCGGGGTGACCGAAAGCCTTACCGCAAGCATGGCGACAGCGCTGAACAGCTATGGCGGCGGGCAGTGTATCGAGTTCGAGGGCCGTTGGTACACCGGTGACGAGGTTGCCGCGTACGGCCGCGCAATCGCCACGAAGCTGCGCGATGCCGGCGTCGACGACGACGCGCCGGTCGGGCTGATCGTCCGTAATCGACTCCAGCACGCCGCGGCCATCGCGGGCTTCCTGGCTGCCGGGCGCACACTGGCGATGATCTACTCCTTCCAGTCACCCGAGGCGATCGCCCGTGACGTGGAGCAGCTCAACCTCTCTGCCGTGGTGGCCGACCGCGAGGATTGGACGGCAGCGGTCGTTGAGGCCGCGCGCCGGACAGGCAGTGTTGGGATCGCCATCTCGCTCACCGACCCGACCGTCGCCAGCGTGCCCGGCCTGGAGAAGCGCGACACCACCCGCACTCACGCACCCGCCGAACCTGGGGTCGCCTTGAAGATCCTGACCAGCGGCACCACCGGGCCGCCGAAACGGCAGGCCATCAAGATCCATGTGCTGGAGCGGACCGTCTTCAGCGTGACCGCGGGGGAGAAGGCGCCCGGCGACGCTCCACCCGAATTCGCCTACTGGCAGTTCGGTGGCATCGGCGTCTGTCAGCTGATCGCCGGCATCTACAACGGGCGGCGGATCGCGATGATGGAGCGCTTCAGCGTCCACGGCTGGGTGGATGCGGTGAAGCGACACCGCGTCGCACGCGCGGGCGTGCAGCCGGCTGTGGTGCGGATGCTTCTCGACGCCGACGTACCCAAGGCCGACCTGGCTTCGCTGGAGTTCTTGATCAGCGCGTCGGGGCCGCTGGATCCCGAGACCCGCGACGAGTTCGAGCAGCGTTACGGCATCCCGATCCGGCTGGCCTACGGCGCAACCGAATTCGCCGGGTCGCTGTGTGCGTGGACTCCGGACATGCTGCGCGACTTCGGCGAAACGAAGCGCAACAGCGTCGGCCGCGCACTGCCCGACACGGAGCTCAGGATTGTCGACGCCGATACCGGGGCGGTGCTGGCGCCAGGGTCCGAAGGTCTGCTGGAGGCCAAGGTCGCACCGATCGGCCCTGACTGGATCCGCACCACCGACATCGCCAGCATCGACGACGACGGTTTCGTCACGCTGCATGGGCGTGCCGACGGTGCCATCAACCGGGGCGGGTTCAAGGTGCAGCCCGAAGCAGTCAGGCGGGTGCTCATCTCGCACCCGGCCGTGCGTGACGCCTGTGTCGTCGGCGTTCCCGACGCCCGCCTCGGCCAGGTGCCGTTCGCCGCGATCGAGGTGACCGCGGGTACGGCGGTGCCCTCCGACGACGATCTGAAAGATCTCGTCCGCCAGGCACTTCCCGTCTACAACGTCCCGATCGCGTTCGCCACGGTCGACGAACTGCCGCGAAACCCGGCGCTCAAGGTGAGCCTTCCGGCCGTCGCTGCGCTGTACGGCGGTTAGTTACACCGAGCCCAGATCGGCCGACAGCCAGTGCGCCGTCTTGACGAACACCGCCACGCTTTCCCCGTGCTCGCGGCGGGCGAACTCGAGATATCCGTCCACGCTCTCCGGCGGTAGGTAGCGCTTCGTCATCTCGACGAGCTGCTCATCGGTGCCGGGTTCGATGCGCAGCACGGGACCGTCGACAGCGACGTAGCGCACCGTCGGCTCGAGGCGTTCGGCCATGATCGACACGAAGCCGCGCTCCTCGATCAGCTGGTGCTTGCGCGAACCTTTGCCCGTGCTGAACCACAACTCGCCGCCGGGCGTGTACTGGTACCAGATCGGGACAGTCAGCGGACCCCGGTCGTCGCCGTTGGACACCGACAGTGCACCGATGTGCGGTTCAGCCAGGAACTGTTCGCGTTCTTCTTTGGAAAGTGCCATGAACCCACGCTACGGATCGAGGGTGACAAATCCGGGCTCGTTACCGCACGCGCGCGCATCGACATAGAGTCGGATTCATGCGCTTCGGATTGTTCATCCCGCAAGGCTGGCGACTCGACCTGGTTGGCATCGAACCCCGTGATCAGTGGCGGGTGATGAGCGACCTCGCCACCTATGTCGACAGCGGAGACGCCTGGGACTCGCTGTGGGTGTACGACCACTTCCACACCGTCCCGGTGCCGACGGGCGAAGCCACCCACGAGGCCTGGTCGTTGATGGCCGCCTATGCCGCGACGACGTCGCGGATCAAGCTCGGCCAGATGTGTACGGCGATGAGCTACCGCAATCCCGCCTATCTGGCCAAGGTCGCAGCGACGGCCGACGTCATCTCGGGCGGACGGGTCCAGATGGGTATCGGCGGCGGTTGG
Organism: Mycobacterium sp. 236(2023); assembly: GCF_029623955.1. Lineage (GTDB taxonomy): Bacteria > Actinomycetota > Actinomycetes > Mycobacteriales > Mycobacteriaceae > Mycobacterium. The sequence goes on from NZ_JARSBP010000003.1 coordinate 499,765, forward strand.
TACGAACACGAGTGGCGCGCATACGGGTACGGATTCCCCTCAGCAGGAGTGCGGCTCGGCCGCCTCGACGAGGGCGTGCAGATCATGCGCGACGCGTGGCGCGACGGTGTCGTCACGTTCGACGGGAAGCACTATCAGGTCGACGGTGCGATCGTGGCGCCCAAGCCGTTGCAGGACGACGGGATTCCGCTGTGGATCGCCGGCGGTGGCGAGAAGGTCACGCTCCGCATCGCGGCGCAGTATGCGCAGTACACCAACTTCACCTCGGAGCCGGAGGGCTTCGCGCACAAGTCGGAGATCCTCGCCGGCCACTGCCGCGACGTCGGAACGGATTTCGGCGCAATCGTACGATCGGCGAACGTCAACGCCGTCGTCGGGACGTCGGAAGGCGAGGTCAAGGACCGGCTCAGCCGCGTGCGCTCGCGGATCAGCGGACTGAGCGGGGAAGCCGCCGCCGACGCGATGCTCAATTCGATGAGCACACCGCAGGCGGGCAGCGGGACGCCGGAACAGCTCGTCGAAGCGCTGCAGAAGCTGCGGGATCTGGGCTGTGAATACGTCATCTGCTACTTCCCGGAGGCGGCCTATGACCGCTCGGGCATCGAGCTGTTCGAGCGCGAAGTCATCCCCGCGCTGTCCTGACATCGCGGACAAGCGCAGACGCGTTCCGTTACGGCAACGGCCGGGGATCCCTTTGGTGCTGGGACCGTCGTGAAAATGGCGGTGTCGGGCGGCCCGTCCCGGTCTGATGAGCACGGCTAAGCAATTTTCGGCGGTGTAAATTCACCTGCAACCGGTTGCGAAGCCGCTGAACTGCGACTTTAGAGTCGGCTTGGGACCGGTCGTGTTGCGAAATTGTTGCGTGTGAAAATAAACACAGCGATTACGTTAACGGAGTTGCGTTATTGGCTTAAGCTCAGGGTGCTGGGCGCGCGCTTGAGGAGACGGCGCGCGCCCAGCAAACCAAACCTCCTCTAGATCGCCGGCCCCAGCAGGTCGTCGGCGTCCTTGATGACGTACGCATAGCCCTGCTCGGCGAGGAAGCGCTGCCGGTGCGCGGCGTACTCGGCGTCGAGGCTGTCGCGCGACACGACCGAATAGAAGATGGCACCGCCACCGTCGGCTTTGGGTCGCAACAGACGTCCGAGCCGCTGCGCCTCTTCCTGTCGCGAGCCGAATGTGCCCGAAACCTGCACCGCGACACTGGCTTCCGGCAGGTCGATCGAGAAGTTCGCGACTTTGGACACGACCAGCGTCCGGATCTCGCCACAACGGAACTTGTCGAAGAGTTCCTCGCGGTCGGCGGTCTTCGTCGACCCCTGGATCACCGGGGCGTTCAGCTCGGTGCCCAATTCGTCGAGTTGGTCGAGGTAGGCGCCGATGACCAGCGTCGGCTCGTCGGGGTGGCGCTCCAGGATCGACTTCACGACCGCGATCTTGGTGTGCGCCGTCGCGCACAACTTGTAGCGCTCCTCCGGTTCTGCGACGGCGTAGAGCATGCGCTCGTTGTCGGTCATCGTGACGCGGACTTCTACGCATTCTGCGGGCGCGATCCAGCCCTGCGCTTCGATGTCCTTCCATGGCGCGTCGTATCGCTTGGGCCCGATCAGGGAGAAGACGTCGCCCTCGCGACCGTCCTCCCGGATCAGCGTCGCCGTCAGCCCGAGCCGGCGCCGGGACTGCAGATCCGCCGTCATCCGGAACACCGGTGCGGGAAGCAGGTGCACCTCGTCGTAGATGATCAGCCCCCAGTCGCGGCTGTCGAACAGTTCCAGATGCTTGTACTCACCCTTGGTGCGGCGGGTGATCACCTGATACGTCGCGATCGTGACCGGACGAATCTCCTTGCGCTCGCCGGAGTATTCGCCGATCTCGTTCTCGGTCAACGAGGTCCGTGCGATCAGTTCCCGCTTCCACTGCCGCCCCGCAACGGTGTTCGTGACGAGGATCAGCGTGGTGGCGCCGGCCTTGGCCATCGCCGCAGCGCCGACAAGCGTCTTGCCCGCCCCGCAGGGCAGCACCACGACACCGGATCCGCCGTCCCAGAACGAATCGGCGGCCATCTGCTGGTAATCGCGGAGATGCCAACCGTCCTGAGCGAGGTCGATGGGGTGCGCCTCGCCATCGACATAGCCTGCCAGATCCTCTGCGGGCCAGCCGATCTTGAGCAGCATCTGCTTGACGCGGCCCCGTTCGCTGTTGTGCACGATCACGGTGTCGGCGTCGAGTCGGGCGCCGAGCATCGGCGCGATCTTCTTGTTGCGCAGCACCTCCTCGAGCACGGCGCGGTCCAGGCTGACGAGCGTCAGTCCGTGCGCGGGATGCTTGACCAACTGCAGGCGGCCGTACCGCGCCATGGTGTCGACGATGTCGACGAGAAGCGGCTGCGGGACCGCGTACCGGGAGAACGACACCAGCGCGTCGACGACCTGTTCGGCGTCGTGGCCGGCGGCGCGGGCGTTCCACAGCGCCAGCGGGGTGATCCGGTACGTGTGGATGTGTTCGGGCGCGCGTTCGAGCTCGGCGAACGGGGCGATCGCCGCACGCGCCGCGCCGGCTTGCTCATGGTCGACCTCGAGCAGCACCGTCTTGTCGGACTGCACGATCAGCGGGCCGTCAGTCACGATCGCTCCCACCCTGGTATCTGGCGAAAAGTCACGTTTTCCCATTATTCAGGTTCGCCCGACATGGGTGCCGTCAGCGCACCCTTCCCACACGCGGACCGATTGTCGCGACACATTGCGGGAATGCCCGTACGCGATCGCCGACGCGCCCGAAAAGCGCCTGGCGCCTCGCGCGCCACAACGCGGCTGGATGCTATTTCACCTGGCCAGGGTGCCCGTCGTCGGGTTGGATGTTTGCGTTTGCAACAGCCACTTGCGAGACTGTGATCGTGGTCACTATTTTGCTCTAGTGTCATTTCTGCTGTGGGAAAAGTCCGCCTCGTCGCGGGCGGCCTCCCGGCGGAGTGGGGGTCAACGTATGAACACGGAGGGTCGGCGCATGAGTGGAAATCCCGTACGTCACCGGACTGCCGGCGCGGACGCTTCGGAAAGCGGGTCACGATTCTGGGCAGCGCCGGGTACCTGCCGAGCGGCGTCGAGGTACGCCGTCTACGTCGGTCGCGTCGGCGCCTTGGCTGTCTCCCTGGGGATCGGTCTCGCCATCGCCAACTCGGCGACGGGGTTCGCCTCGGCGGAGACCGACTCCGATTCGGGATCGTCGAGCGCACCATCTGCGTCGACGAAATCCGGCAATGCGCCCTCCGGGCAGGACGACGCAGGCTCGGCGAACGAGTCGGGTGGTGCTGACGGCGACGCGGATGCCCAGGAAGCCGACACGGGTGACGACGACGCCGATGACGAGGACGTCGACGTCGACGTCGACGAGGACCTCGACGAGGACGATGACGACGCCGAAGCACTGGCCGACCTTGATGACGACTCCGACGAGGAACCTGAACCCGAAGGTGCGCCGGCGATAGCCGCGACGAAGCGCGATTCCGTGAAGCCCAGCGCCGCCGTCGAACTCGACGTCCCCGCCGCCCCCGAAGACGCCGGCGCCGCCGAACCGGCCAAGGTACTCAGCGCCGTGGTGGCGAACGTCGTTGCGCCGCTGGCCGATCCCGAACTACCGGCGCCGTCGCCCATCGCCGACGGGGTGCTGGCGTACATACGTCGCCTGATCACGCACACCTTCTTCAACAAGACGCCCGTCGTGCGGGGGGTCGAGACGGAGCAGATCCTGACGGGTCAGACGATCATTACGATCGACGCGTACGACCCCAACGGCGACCCGCTCACCTACGAGATCGTGCAACCCGATACCGGTCTGGTGTTCCGCGAACCCCTCACGGGTGCCTTCGTGTACACGCCGACGCTGCCGGTCATCGGTGACAGTGTCCCGGTCACGTTCGACGTCATCATCCATGACGACTCCGAGCATCTACCCGGCATTCTCGGCACCATCCAGAACCTGCTGCATTCGGTCGCCCGCTTCTTCGGGTTGGCGCAACGCGACAACCTCACGCAAACAGTCGAATTCGAGTCGCAGCCCATCATTGCGGGTCCCCCCACGCTCGTCGTCGTGGGTGGTCTGCCCTACATCGTCGGCGCCGAGCCTGTCGACCTGCTGCTGGTCGCGGACATCACAGATGTCGACTCGCCGAACATGAAAGAGGCGACCGTCACCGTCGGCCTCAACCGCCAGAACGGGGACCAACTGCATTATGTGGCGCCCGACGGCATCACGATCGACGTCGAGCAGGTCAACGACTACACGCTCAAATTCACCGGTGAGGCATCGCAGGCCGACTACGAAACAGCCTTGAAGGCAGTGACATTCAGCACGACAACAGCCGGTCTCCTCGGCCGTACCGTCGACTTCACCATCACCGACGAACACGGCCTCAACAATCTGGTCCCGGCCTTCGTCGTGACGGTCGTACTCCCCACCATCCCGCTCGATGCCCCGCCGTCAGTGGTGGCCGTCGGCGGTCTGCCCTACTTCCTGGGCGGCACGCCGGTCAACCTGTTGTCGGTCGCCGAGATCGTCGACCTGGATTCGGCGTCCCTGAAGAAAGCCATCATCACGATCGGAGATGTGGGCCGGGTGACGGGCGACCAGTTGCAGTACTCGGCTCCGAGCGGGGTCGATCTCGCCGTGAATCAGGTCAACGCCCACACGATCGAGCTCTCGGGGCTCGCGTCGAAAGCTGACTATGAAAAGGCCCTCAAGGCAATCACTTTCAGCGCAACCCAGCTTGGGCTCGCGGTCCGGACCGTGGGAATCACGCTCACCGACGCCGATGACATCGACAGCCTCGCGCCCGCGCTCGTCGCCGCGACGGTCCTTCCGGCCCTCGGAGTCGAGTTACCGCTCATCGTGACTCCGGTGGGACTGCCTGTTCACACGATCGGCAAGCCGCCGGTGAAGCTGCTGTCGTCTGTTGTCATCGCCAACGCCGACAACGGCGAGCTCAAAGGTGCCGTGGTGACCATCGCGCCTCTGATCCGTCTCGCGGGCGACAAGCTCGGATTCGTTGCGGTGCCTGGAAATCCAATCACCGTGGTGCAGAACAACGACTGGACGTTGACCCTGTCGGGTACGGCCACCGTCGAGCAGTACCAGGCGGCCCTGAAGGCCGTGACATTCAGCACGACACAGGTCGGGCTCCCTCGCACCGTCACGATCAACGTCACCGAAGGGGACGGTGACACCAGCCCCGCGCCCGGCACCGTCTTCGCGAATTCCATTCTGCCGCTGCGCCCCACGATCGTCGCGGCGCCGATCCCGCCGACGTACACCATCGGACGGCCGGGTTCGGTGCTCACGCCTTTAGTGACCATCGAAGACGTCGACTCGACGGTGCTGACAGGTGCCGTCGTGGCGATCGGCGCCGGCCGTCAGGCCGGGGACGCGCTCAGCTACACCCCGCAGGCGGGCAACCCCATCACCGCTTCGTGGAACGGTACCGACACGCTGACGCTGTCGGGGACGGCGACGGTCGACCAGTACGAGGCCGCGCTGCAGGCGGTGACATTCTCCGCGACGGGCGGTGCCGGCGTGCTCAGGACGATGTCGATCAATGTCACCGACGACTCCGGACTCACCGCGCTCGTGCCCGGCGTGGCAACGGCGTTGGTGAAGGACCCGGACCGCCCGACCGTCGTGACGGTCGGGTTGGCGGCACTGGATTTCCCCACGGTCGGTGAGACGGTCAAACCGATCACCCTCGCCACGATCGTCGACACCGACTCCCAGGTGCTCAGCGGCGCCTCGGTCAAGATCACCGACAGGTTCACCACCGGCGACACCCTCGCCTACGCCCCGATCGCAGGCAACCCGATCACCGCGGCCTTCAACACCTCGACCGGCGAGCTAAAACTGACCGGCCCGGGGACCGTCGCGCAATACAAGCAGGCGTTGGAGGCGGTCACCTTCAAGGCGACCAGATACGGCGGGGGACTGCTCGACGCCCTCGGCGTCACCAGGACGCTGACCGTCTTCGTCACCGACGACACGAACGTCAGCAATGTGCTGCCCGGAGTCGTGGCGGTGACGGTCTTCCGCTCAGTCCTGGCCCTCTGACGAGTCCGCGGCGACCACCGAAGTTACTCGGTGGATGGCGAATTCGCGCACGCGCCCGGACGCGGGGTCGTACGCGGTGAGCTGACCGCCGCGCACATTGATCGGGGCCACCACCCGCTGGGTGGCCACACCCGCCGGGTCGACATAGCCGATGACGACCGACTCCTGGTGGTGTGCCGCCTGCTGCAGCTCCATCATCGCCACCGCCGGATCCAGGCGCAGACCGGTGGGTGGGGCCGACGCGACCTTGCGCAGTACGGCCACGATCGCGGCGAGGGTCTGATCGGTGGGAACCGCGTTGTGCCGGTACCCGCGCCGCCGACCGGGCACAGCCACGCGGGAGCCCCGAACGCGCAGATCGACGATGGCACCCGTGGCGTCCTCGGCGGCCGGCGCGAACCCTGCGGCCCTCAGCGCGTTGAGCACGTCGGCGATCGGGGCCTGCGACACCGCGACTGTCGGGGCGAGCAGGCGCAACTCCACCGCCTCGGTCGCCGGCGCAGCCACCGCCTGGGTGAGGAGTGCAGCGTCCTCGCACCGGACGAACGACGACGCCATGCCGACCCGCAGCTGCCCGTGGCGCCGCGCGACGTCGTCGATGAGATAGGTGAGCGCCTGCGGCACAGGTGTTTTGGAGTGCCGATTGAACAGCGCGTGCAGTTCGCCTGCCGTCTTGCCGGTGTCGAGCGCGCGCCTCACTGACGCCTCGTCGATGCGGTAGACCATGGCCGCACCCGCCGACTCGACGTTGGCGACTGCCGCGAGCTGTTCCGCCAGCGGCCTTTCCAGGGGTCCGGGCACGATGACGGTCAAATCCGCCTGCACCAGGAAATGGTCGATCGGGGCGGGCAGAATCTTCGCCATGGCGGCGATGACGGTCTCGTCGTCGGCGCCTGCCAGCAGGCGCCGCAGCGGTGTCGCGATGGCGCCGCGACCGACGACGCCCATCGCGTGGGCTTCTGTGAGCATGTCGGCGACCGGGTCGCGCTGTAACCTCGCCGCCCATCGCGGCCGGTTCCACACCATCGCCGCCGACGCGCTCTCCGTGTCGACGCCTGCCCCCGGCGCCATCTCGGCCAGGGTGTCGAGTAGAAGCCTGCGATCGAGCGGCGCCGCCGTCGAGAACAACGAATCCGACAGGGCGGCATAGGGTTTACCATCAGGTCCGCGGCTGCCCACCAAGCTGGGACGCCCGGGCAGTTCCAGCCATGCCGACACCATCAGATGCCATTTGAGGGCCGTCGGCGATTCGATGAATCGGTCGGCGGCCACCGTCGGGGCCCACGCCGACCCGTCGGAATCGGACGGGTCCGGCTCCGGGATGCCCGGCGCGATCAGGCCGGCGCCGGCGGACACTTCGAGAATCAGGCCGAGGCGGCGTTCGTCGATCCCGGTGACCTTGGTCAGCCGTTTCACCTCGCGAATCCCGAGGCCGCCGCTGCGAAGTTCGGGAACCGGTGCGGCACTGAGAGTTTCGAGCACAACCTCCACTTCGCGCAGCAGATCGATCGCCGCTCCGGCCGCAACAGCGTCGACATCGGAGGCCTTCGTCGTCGTCACGGTCGGATCGGGCCGGGACAGGCTCACCGGACCGGGGGTCTCCCCGCGCATCACCTGACCCACCAGACGCGGCAGGATCACGGTGTCGTCGTCGATGCGGCGCAACAGGCCGGCAGCCAGCAGCCGAGGGACGGGCCGATCAGGCGGCGTTCCCGGCATAGCATCGCGGGTCCGTCCGACAGGAGACCCCTCCAGCAGCTTGTCCAGCAGCTCGCGGGACGCATCGTCGACGGACTTCAGCGCCGACATCACCTCGTCGGCAGACAGCGACGCATTCTCCATCGTGGCCTGCCCGGGATACCAGGGCAGGCTGGACGCGACCTCGGCGGCGACGCGCAGCGCACCGTCCCCGCTGACATCTCCCCAGACAAGGGCGCGCGCATACAAATCATCGAGGGCGACGCGCACATCCGCGCCATCGGCGCGCTCCCCGAGCGCCGCGGCCAGATCGGCGAACGACGCAGCCGTCGTCTCGGCATGCACCGCGAGCAACGCGTCCAACACGGCCAGATGCAGGAAATCGAGGTCATCGGTGGCGGCCTTGACCGATTGGCGGGCCGCAGCCCTTGCGGCCAGCGCGGCGATGCTGCCAGGCGGGGGTTGGGTGAGGTCCGGCCGCAGACGCAGCAGCGTGATCAGCTGCTGGTCGTCGGATTCAGCCAGCCAGGCTGCCAACGGCAAGCCTGGGGTCGTGGCGCGAGCACTCATCGTGACCAGCGTAAAGGAGCCTCCCGACCTCGCCAGCCGGCGATCCGCCTGCCACAATGTCTGCGTGGCTCAAGACAAGAAGAACCGTTACGTCGATCCAGGCTGGCCGACGACCGATCCCGACGACCATGCGGTCAGTGAATTGGCCTCCGATCGCACCGGCTCGCTGTCGCCGTTCGGGGACATCACGTTCCCTGTGCCGGCCGAAGAGCTGCCGTTCATCCAAGCTGTCACCGTCGTCAACAAGTAGTGGGCGAAAGCCTCTCGCACCTCGACGAGACCGGCGCGGCCCACATGGTCGACGTCACGGCCAAGGACGCCACCAAGCGGGCCGCCACCGCTGAAGGGACCGTCCACACGCGCCCCGACGTCGTCGCGATGATCACCGCCAACGGATTGCCCAAGGGCGATGCGCTGGCCACTGCCCGCATCGCTGGGATCATGGCCGCCAAACGCACCAGCGACCTCATCCCGCTGTGCCATCCGCTGGCCGTCACCGGCGTCGACATCGAGTTCACCGTCGACGGCGAGGACGATCCCGGAGCCATCGGCATCACCGCCACGGTGCGCACCACCGACCGCACCGGCGTCGAGATGGAAGCGCTGACCGCGGTGAGCGTCGCGGCTCTGACTGTCTACGACATGATCAAGGCCGTCGACCGCGCCGCGAGCATCGACGGTATCCGCGTCGTCCACAAAGAGGGGGGCAAGACGGGGACGTGGTCCCGGTGACGCGCTCCGGCGTGGTCATCATCGCGTCGACCCGCGCCTCCAGCGGCGTCTACGAGGACAAATGCGGACCGCTGCTCGTCGAATGGCTCAACGCGCGCGGCATCGACACCCCCGCGGCAGTCGTTGTCGCCGACGGCGACCCCGTCGCCACGGCGCTCAGAGCCGCACTGAGTGAGCACCCAGACGTCGTCCTCACCTCCGGGGGCACCGGCATCTCGCCCACCGACGCGACACCGCAGATCACCTCTGCCGTCCTCGACTACGAAATCCCCGGACTGGCCGATGCCATCAGACGATCCGGCCTGCCGAAGGTCCCGACGTCGGTGCTGTCCCGCGGCGTCTGCGGCGTGGCAGGGCGAACCCTGGTCGTGAACCTGCCCGGTTCGGTCGGAGGGGTGAAGGACGGCCTCGGAGTCCTCGCCGACGTCCTCGACCACGCCCTCGACCAACTGCAAGGCAAGGACCATCCGCGATGACCACCGTCGTGCGCGCCGCGCTCACCGACCAGACGATCGACGTCACCGACCACGAGAGCCTGGTATCCCACGAGTCCGCGGGGGCCGTCGTCGCCTTCGCCGGGGTCGTGCGTGATCACGACGGCGGACGGACCGTGACGCGGCTGGAGTACTCCTCACATCCCACGGCCGAGCAGACACTGGCCGAAGTCGTCGCCGAGGTCGCCGCCGAATCCCACGGGGTACGCGCGATCGCGGTCAGCCACCGGGTGGGCGTGCTGCACATCGGAGATGCTGCCCTGGTCGCGGCCGTCTCAGCCGACCACCGCGGCGCAGCGTTCGAGACGTGCGCCCGGCTGGTCGACCGCGTCAAGGAGCGGCTACCGATCTGGAAGCATCAGTTCTTCGCCGACGGCACCGACGAATGGGTCAACTCCGCCTAGAGATCAGGCGGGCGGCAGGACCGGAGCCGGAACCGGCGCGGGGGCCGGCGCAGGAACACCGGGAGCCGGTGCGGGTGCAGCCAGCGGAGCCGTAGCGTCAGGCAGCGGAGCCGGTCCGACCGGAGCCATCGGCACCGGGCCGCCACGGTTGTCAGGCGAGGTCATCGGACGCTGGGTCAGAGCCAGGAGCGCATCCGAACCGGAGATCTCCTGAGTCCTGATCGCGTGCCAGATCTCCTTGAGATACGTCACGTTGGCGCTCTGCTGGGGACCCTGAGGCGTCAGCGCCGCGCCGGGCGGGAGGTTTTCCGGGCTGGCGAGGTGAGGAACCTCGGCGGGAACCGGAAGCTCGCCCGAGATCGCCTGGTTGGCGATGTCGAAGGCCGGGGCCGGCACGGGAACGTTCCCGAGCGGCGCCAAGGGATCCGGCGCCGCGGCAGCGACGATTGGTGCGGCAGGCGCCGGAGCGGGCGCAGGCGCGGGAGGGGCAGGCGGCACGACCGGGGCCGGCTGCAGCGGGGCGTCCGCGAGGCCGAGGGACCACACCTGAGGCTCACCCGGAGCCGGAGCGGGCGCGACATCCCAGTTGGCGGCCGCGATGACGGCGCTCTGCGGAGCCGGAGCATCCAGCGGCGTGATGTTGGAAACTTCGACGGCCGGTGCCGGCGCGGGCGCCGGGATCGACACCGGGTCGATGGGCGCCGGAGCCGACAGCGCGTCGAACGCCGGGGGCGCGGCAGGCGCGGGCAGTGCTTCGGGGGCCGGGGGCAGCGGTGCGGGTGCCGGAGCGGCCAGCGCGTCGAACGCGGGAGGCGCCGGGGGCAACGGAGCCGGGGGCATTGGTGCCGGAGGCAACGGTGCCGGGGCCGCGAGCATGTCGACCGGCGCGGGGGGCGCGGGCGGCAGCGGTGCCGGGGGAAGCGGTGCGGGAGCGGCCATCGCGTCGAATGGTGCAGGGGCCGGCGGGGGCGGCGGAGGAGCGAAGGGGTTGAACGGCGCCGGCGGAGGCGGCAGCAGCGCGTTCAGGCCGAGCGGATCGAAAGGTGCGGGGGCCGGCGGCTGTTCGACGACGTTGCGTGGCGTCGCGCCGGACAGGCCGCGGCCGCATGACGGCCACGCGCCCTTGCCCTGGGACGCCAGGACGCGCTCGGCGACGGCGATCTGCTCTTCCTTGGTGGCCAGGTATGCGGTTGGTGCGAATTCGCCACCACCGTGACCCGACCATGTGCTCGGCGAGAACTGCAGGCCGCCGTGGTAGCCGTTGCCGGTGTTGATGGCCCAGTTGCCGCTGGACTCGCAATTCGCGACGGTGTCCCACTCGGCGTCTGTGGCAGCGCCGGCCTGGCCGGCGGCGACGAGGCTTCCGCCTCCGATGACTGCGCCGGTGAACGCGATCTTGGCGACGTTCTTGGCAGGTGAAGCAGGCTTGCGGTGCCGTCCACTCATAAGTGCGTGTGGTCCTCTCTGAAGCGCCCGCGAGGTCAGCTGTCGGGTTCGGGCTGGAGAGGTCGCCCGGCCGTCCTCGTCGAAACGACGACGGCTTCACCCCAAGGAACCGAAGTCGGTTCCAGGTCCTGATTCCGGTGGACCAGTGGGTCCCCCGCCTCCATCCAGGTGTATCTCGTTGTCCCCGCACACCAATGGATGGAGCTCGGCGCAATTGGTGGTGCGGCGGGCCGATCGGAATGTGGGGATCGAACGGCCTGGTTCAAGACGGTAACGGCTCGTTTGGGCCCCGTCATCTTTTGCTCGCGGCCGTGTCTACGCCCGCGGCAAATACTAAAAAATCTCTAAAAGACCAGGAGTGACCGTTGTTCCTGCAGGTGCCGGGCAGCTCAACCTGGTCGTAGCCATCCCGTGATCATTTCGTGATGTGATGTAAATCACGGAATAGGTGGGAAGGATCTGGGCGACTACCCACCGGCAAACGGCGGCAAAACGTCGACCGTCTGTGCGTCGAGAAGCTCAGCGCTCATGTCGCGCACCGCAACTCCGTCATGAAGGTACGAGCACCGGGCGAGCACCGTGGCCAGTGCCGAACCGCGGGCCTTGAGCATCGCGACGATATCGTGGATGGACGCGCCGGCAGGCAGGTCGACCGTCTCGGACTCCACGCCTGCCGCGGCGCGCGCCGCGGCGAAGAAACGCACGGTGACACGCACCCGGGTGTCCGCATGCACCGGTCAGCCGCCGATCGCGCTCATGGGGCGGTCAGGCTGCACGAAGTCGGGATCGTTGATCCCGTGCCCCGCGGCCTTCGCCCACATCGCCGCGCGCCACGCGGCCTCAAGGGCGTCGTCGTCGGCGCCGGAGCGCAGCAGCGCACGCAGATCCGTCTCGTCGCGCGCGAACAGGCAATTGCGCACCTGGCCGTCGGCAGTCAGCCTGCTGCGGTCGCATGTGGCGCAGAACGCGTGCGAGACCGACGCGATGATCCCGACCTTCCCGGCGACGCGCGGGCCGTCGTGCACACGCCACAGTTGTGCCGGCGCGGATCCCCGCGGCACCGGATCGGGCGACAACGCGAAATGCTTGCGCAGGGTCGCGAGGATGTCGTCGGCGCTCAGCGCGCCATCGCGCGTCCACGAGTGGCCGGCATCCAGCGGCATCTGCTCGATGATGCGCAACTGATAGCCGTGGTCGAGGCAGAACCTCAGCAGCCCGACCGCATCCTCGAGCCCCGATGCGGGATCGAGCACGGCATTGACCTTCACCGGGTCCAGTCCCGCCTCCTTGGCGGCGCGCAGTCCGGCGACGACGTCGTCGAACCGGTCCCGTCGGGTGATCGCGGCGAACCTGGCCGGGTCCACGGTGTCAAGGGAGACGTTGATCCGGGTCAGCCCCGCGCGCTTGAGGCCCGCGGCGCGCTTGGCGAGTCCGATGCCGTTGGTCGTCAACGTGATCTCAGGCTTCGGGTCCAGCGCCGCCGTCGCAGCGATGACGTCCTCGAGATGCGGCACGACCAACGGCTCGCCGCCGGTGAACCGGATACTCGTGATGCCCAGCCGCGTGACCGCGAGCCGCAACAGACGGATGAGCTCGTCGCGGCTCAGCTTCGCGTCCTTGGACAACCAGTCCAGACCCTCGGCGGGCATGCAATAGGTACAGCGCAGATTGCACAGGTCAGTCAGCGATACCCGCAGGTCCTTCGCCACCCGGCCGAAAGTATCGACCAGCGGCCCGTCTGCGGGAGCGGGCGAGAGCGGACGGTGCACCGACGGCACACCCAGCGCAACGACCGTCACGGCACCGACCCGACCACGCGGCCGCGCGCCTCGCCGACCGGCAGGATCTCCTTGCCGAGCGGCATCAGTGACACAGGGATCAGCTTGAGGTTGGCCAGCGCCAGCGGGATACCGACAATCGTGATCGCCATGGCGATCGCGGTGGTGATGTGGCCGATCGCCAGCCACACCCCGGCCACGATGACCCAGATGACGTTGCCGACGAGCGCGCCGGGGCGCGGACCCGGCTTTTCGACGATGGTGCGACCGAACGGCCACAGCGCATACGCCGCAATACGCAGCGATGCGAACCCGAACGGGATCGTGATGATGAGGACGAAGCAGATCAGCGCCGCCAGGACGTAACCGAGCGCCAACCACAGGCCACCGAAGATCAGCCAGATGACGTTCAGGATCAGTCGCATGTTCTCCTCCAGCGGTGACCTGCAGCCTACCGATATAAGCGGATGCTGGTCGCCGGGCGGTCCGAGTAGGATCTTCCCCGGACGCGTCCCGGCGCAGGCGGGGCGCTTATCTTTATGTTTCGACTCCAGACAGACAGCAGGTGAGACCAGTGCCGACCGGCCGGGTGAAGTGGTACGACGCGGAGAAGGGCTTCGGGTTCCTCTCACAGGAGGAGGGCGAAGACGTCTACGTGCGGTCCTCGGCGTTGCCGGCCGGCATCGAAGGCCTCAAGGCGGGGCAGAAGGTCGAATTCGGGGTCGCCGCGGGCCGTCGTGGGCCGCAGGCGCTGCAGGTGAAGCTCATCGACCCGCCGCCGAGCGTCAGCCGGAATCGGCGGGAAGCCACGGCGGTCGAGCACAAGCACACCCCCGACGAGCTGCACGGCATGGTCGAAGACATGATCACGCTGCTGGAAGGCGCGGTGCAGCCGGAGCTCCGCAAGGGCAAGTACCCCGACCGCAAGGTGGCCCGCCGGGTCTCGGAAGTGGTCAAGGCCGTCGCGCGCGAGCTCGACGCGTAGCCGCGAGCGTCGAGGGGATGCGAGCGTCGAGTTGTTGCGCCATTCCGCTCGATTTGACGACAACAACTCGACGCTGAACGGCTAGATGGGGCACCCCGCAGCCGAGAGTGCCATGCGTGTCCGCGAGATGACCGTCGACACTCGATCACGAAGCATCTCGGCGCTGACGCGGATCACCTTCCATTTCAGCGCCTCCAATTCGGCGATGCGGTCGATGTCGCGGCTGCGTTGTCGCGAATTGCCCCAATGTTGGGTGCCGTCGTATTCCACGCCGACGCGCCACCTGCGCCAGCCCATGTCGACACGTGCGACGAAAAACCCTTTCGTATCGAAGACGTCGATCTGTGTGCTCGGCGTGGGCAGCGCCGCAGCAACGAGTTCCAGCCGAAGCCTGGTTTCCTGCGGAGACTCGGCACCGGCATCAGTCAGGGCAAGCGCTTGACGAAGCTGACCCAGACCGCGGGCCCTCCCGTGGCGCGCCGCGAGCTGCAGCACCTCCTGCTGATCGACGGCGGAGGCACGAAAGAGCGCGTCGAGACGCGCGACGGCGGAGGACAGACCGGGTCTTCTCCCCAAATCGAATGCGGTGCGCGCCGGCGTCGTGACGGGTAAGCCGCGGACCACGGTGATCTCATCAGCAGCGAGGATGCCGCTGTGAATGATCACCCCTGCAGTCGTGTCCCGCGATCGCCGGTTGAGTTCGGCGGGCAACCTGTTGTCGATCCATCGACTGCCGAGCACGGCTGCAGCTGACAGCCCTGCCAGCGTGGCCTCGCGTCGCGACCAAAGCCACGCGGCCTCAGCCTTTTCGACTGTCGTGAGTACGTGACCTCGCGGAATGTAGACGTTGCGATGAACCAGTTCGAACCGCGTCCTCAGATCGTGACGCGTCATGCGTCCCGACGCCAGAGCCTCGGTCCCAAGGAAAGGGCCCATATGAATTGGACGGGAGTGGAGCGGTCGGCGTTCCAGACGGGTACAAAACATCCATGGCTTACGTCGCTGATTCGTCCTCGGAGGGCGAGTTCAACCGGGACACCAAATACATCTCCACCCGGATCACCGCCGACGGCCGCGATGGCTACCCCGTCGAGCCGGGCCGCTACCGGCTCGTGGTGGCCAGGGCGTGTCCGTGGGCGAATCGGACGATCATCGTTCGACGGCTGCTCGGCCTGGAAGATGTTCTCTCCATTGGCTTCTGCGGGCCCACCCACGACGAGCGCAGCTGGACGTTCGACCTCGACCCCGACGGCGTCGACCCGGTGCTCGGCATCCATTTCCTGCGCGACGCCTACAACAAACGCATCCCGGCTTATCCGAAAGGGGTAACCGTCCCGGCGATCGTCGACATCCCGACCGGGCAGGTCGTCACCAACGACTTTCCTCAGATCACCCTCGACTTCTCCACCGAGTGGACTGCCCACCACCGCGACGGCGCCCCGCAGCTGTATCCCGAACCGCTGCGCGACGAGATCGACGAGGTCTCCCAGCGGGTGTACACCGAGGTCAACAACGGCGTGTACCGATGCGGTTTCGCGGGCTCGCAACAGGCCTACGAGAAGGCCTACGACCGCCTGTTCACTGCGCTGGACTGGCTGTCGGAGCGGTTGGAAAGCAGGCGATTCCTGGTGGGGGACACCATCACCGAGGCCGACGTGCGGCTGTTCACCACGCTGGCACGCTTCGATCCGGTCTATCACGGTCACTTCAAAACGAATCGCAGCAAGCTTTCCGAGATGCCCGTGCTGTGGGCCTATGCGCGCGATCTGTTCCAGACGCCGGGGTTCGGTGACACCACCGATTTCGTCCAGATCAAGCAGCACTACTACATGGTGCACACCGACATCAATCCCACGGGCGTCGTCCCGAAGGGGCCGGATCTGGCCAACTGGCTGACCCCACACGGTCGAGAAGCGTTGGGCGGCAAGCCGTTCGGTGACGGCACGCCACCGGGGCCGCCGCCGGAGCCGGAGCGGGTGCCCGACGGTCACTCGGCCGGCTGAGACTCCGGGTACTCCTCCGACTCGGCCCACACCGTGCGCACCGACCACTCCGCGTGGGGCACGGGGAACTCGTTGCCCGCCTCGTCGCGGACGAGCGTCGGCAGTTGCACGGCGATGCCCGTGAGCCGGCCGCGCTGCGCGTCCACCGTCGGAATCGTCACCGCCAGCGTGGTGCCCGGTCGGAACTCCTCGATCAGGTCGTCGTCCTCGTAGGCCCGCAACAGCACCCACGGCGCCCGCGAGATGTCCTCGGGGATCGACAACTGGACGGGATGCGTCCCGCTCACCGGCAGCTCGCCCTGAGATTCAGGGACGACGCAATCGGTCGGGTTGAGGACCTCGCAGAACCGGTAGGGGCCGGTCCGCGTCAGGTGTCCGTGCGAAAACGCCGAGATCTCAGGCAGTTCCGGTGCGTGGTTGCGCGACAACTGCCACACGAGCACGCCCGTGCCGATCATGGAGAGCAGCGCCACCGTCACCAGAACAGCGACAACTCGTTTCACTCGCGCGTCACCGCCGCATCCGTCCGTACGCCTTCCTGTTCGGCCAGCACGGGACGGTTACCGCCGAGTCCCGGCACCAGCGACTCGCCACGATAGCTCAGTACCGTCTGGGCAAGTCCGAGGATCAGGATCGCGGTGATGGTGGTGAAGCCGGCGTACAGCTCCGTGTAGATCAGCACCCCGGTGGCGCCGCCGGCAACCCACGCCAATTGCAGCAGCGACTCCGAGCGTCCGAACGCCGAGGCCCGCGACTCCTCCGGCAGATCGTCCTGCAGAGACGCATCGAGTGAGGCTTTGGCGATCGCCGCGGCGCCGGACGTCACGAACGTCGCTGCCGCCGCCACCAACAGGTTGCCGGTCAGCGCGGTCGCCAGCGCCATCACAGTGACGGCGAGCGCGCAGCGCACCACAAGACGGGCGGGATGCCCGAGTTTCAGGCGGGCCGCGATCATGTTGCCGCCGAAGTTCCCGACGGCTGCGGCCGCGCCGATCATCCCGAGGATGCGCAGTTGTTCCCAGCCGCTCGCGTCGTGCGCCTTCGCGACGAACGCCGGGTACAGGAAGAGGAAGCCCACCATGACCTTGACGGTGCAGTTGCCCCACAGCGACGTGATGATGTTGCGCCCGAGTGGCTGCCGGGCCTTCTCCTTGCCGTGCGGTTCGCGACGCAGTTCTTCGGTGTCACCGTGGTAGTGCAGCGTCGCGGGCACCTCGCCTTCGGTGACCTCGACCCACTTGGGAATCCGCATCGCCAGGACGGCGCCGGCGATGGTCACCGCCACGACGATGTAGAGCGCGCCCGGCATCTGGAACAGCTGGAATCCGTATTCGGCCGCCACCGCGATCCCACCGCCGATCATCGTGCCGCCCAACAGACCGAACATCGTCAGCCGGGAGTTCACCCGGACGAGGTCGATGCTCGGTGGCAGCACGCGCGGGGTGACGGCGCTGCGCAGCACCGAGAAAGACTTGGACAGCACCATCATTCCGAGTGCACACGGATAGAGGACCCAGGACGGGAAACTGCCCGTCGCGCTGTCGAAATTGGCGATGAGCACCAGCGCGAGCACGGTACGGAACGCAAACGATGCCGCCAGCGCCACCCGCCTGCCGTGCTGCAGCCGGTCCAGCGCGGGCCCGATCAGCGGGGCGATGACGGCGAACGGCGCGATCGTGATGAGCAGGTACAGCGCGACCTTGCTCTTGCTCTCACCGGAGGCCGCCGCGAAAAACAGCGTGTTGGCCAGCGCGACCGCCATCGCCGCGTCGACAGCGAAGTTCGCGACGACGGGCCACGTCAGCGCCGTCAGCCCCGACTTGTCGGCGCCGTCGGCGGTGGCCGCCCGGTGCACCATGCCGTACACCTTCGAACCCATTTCGCGGCTGCGCTGCGCGGCGGCGCGCGTCACCGTCACCTTCTCGCCGTACTCGCGGCCCGGCGGCGGAACGTACGAACTGCTGCGCTGGCGCGCGCGATCGTCGAGTGGAGGTAGCCACCGGTTGGTGGTGTCGCTCGGCGAATAGGGGCGACTGCTTCTGCGGTCGGCTCCGGGACGCATCCCCGGATCGCTCGGGTAGTTGGCCACCCCCGGGTGTTCTCCGGCAGGTGGGCGCGGCGGGTAGTAGCGTCCACCCTGCTGACCGTCAGGGTCCCGGGGGTCTCGCCGCGGTCCGGTCACGCGTCGATTCTCCCCCATCGGGCCCACAGTGGCCGCGCAGGTGACCGGTGTGGCTAGGCCGTGCCTGGATCAGGCAAGATTGGAGGCGATGGACAGCATGACCGAACCCGATCAGCAGGCCACCGAACTGGGCCAGGCGCCCGCCGAACAGGCGGACGCGCCCGAGTCGACGGTGCTCGCCCCCGCCCTCGAGGCCGTTCTGCTGGGCGCCGTCGAGGACGCCCGCGCTGCGATTGCGGAGTTCAGCGGTGAGGACACGGTCGGCGAATATCTGGGTGCGGGATTCGAAGACCCGACCTCGGCGACGCACCGCTTCCTGGCGGACATGCCCGGCTACCGCGGGTGGCAGTGGGCCGTCGTCGTTGCTGCCTGCCCGGGAGCCACCCACGCCACCATCAGCGAGGTGGTTCTCGTCCCCGGCCCCACCGCGCTGTTGGCGCCGAAGTGGATTCCGTGGGAGGAGCGGGTGCGCCCGGGGGACCTGAGCCCCGGAGATCTGCTTGCCCCGCCGTCCGACGATCCGCGTCTGGCCCCCGGCTTCATGGCCACCGGGGATCCGCAGATCGACGAGGTCGCTGTCGAGGTCGGCTTCGGCCGTCGTCAGGTGCTCAGCTTGTGGGGACGCAACGATGCCGCGCAGCGCTGGCACGACGGTGACTTCGGTCCCGGGTCGGCGATGGCCCGGGCGACCCGGCGGATGTGCCGGGATTGTGGTTTCTACCTGCCGCTCGGGGGATCGCTCGGGGTGATGTTCGGGGTCTGCGCCAACGAGTACGCCTCCGACGGGCATGTCGTCGACGCCGAATTCGGGTGCGGTGCGCACTCGGACACACCCCCGGCGCCGGGTACCGGCTCGCCGATGTTCGACCCGTATGACGACGGGGTCGTCGAGATGGTGGAGCGGACCGAGAGCTAACGCTCCGCGGCGGCCTTGATTCGCGTCAGCGACAGGTTCATTCCGTCGATGAGTTCCTTCTCGAAGTCGGGCACGCCACCCATGAAGTTGCCGACGAGGAAGTTCGACACCGCCGTCGTGCCGTTCTCGGCGTGACGTGTCTCGATGAGCCGGGTGCCCGCCTCCGTCGGCTCGAGCTCGTAGCACCACACGGTGTGGTTCTCGTTGACCCGGAACGCCAGCTTCTTCTCCGGGACGAACTCGGTGATGCGGCACGTGGTGGGCCACACCAGCAGGCCGCGGCGGTTGAAGTTCACGGTGCGGGCGCCTTGGCGTAGCTGCCCGATCGGCTTCATCAGCCGGCACTGCGGGCTCCACTGCGGCATCTTGCTCAAGTCGGAGACCAGATTCCAGACTGTCGACACCGGGGCGTTGATGTCGACTTCGGCCTGCAATATCGGCGCTGCCATGGTTTTTCTCCTACGTCAGACCGCGTTGAGCGCCGCGGTGTCCGCGTCGCGCGGAGTGACGTTGCCACAGAAAAATCGATGTGCCAAGGACCCCGACCCCCAGCCCCGCCACGGTGACGGGCCGCCAGTCGTGCAGGGCGGTGACGGCGAACGCGAGCACGGTGGCGATCACCCAGCCGCACGTGATGGCGACGATGACGGGCCACGGGGCGAGTAGCGCCGCGGGCAGCGGCGGCGGCTGTGGTGAGGTGTCGGGTTCCATCGCGTCCCAACCTAAACGACCGGTGCCGGGCGGTGGGTAGTGTCTACCGCTGTGATGGCCGGCGTCTTCGACAACGTCGTGGACATCACCGATCCCGCGGACCCGCGCCTCGACGACTTCCGCGACCTCAACAGTGTCGACCGCAGACCGGATCTGCCGAGCGGCAAAGGTCTGGTGATCGCCGAGGGCGTACTGGTGGTGCAGCGCATGATCGCGTCCCGGTTCGTGCCGCGCGCGCTGCTGGGCACCGACCGCCGCCTCGCCGAACTCGGTGCCGACCTCGGCGGCGTCACTGCGCC
The DNA here is from genome assembly GCF_029623955.1 of Mycobacterium sp. 236(2023). Classification (GTDB taxonomy): domain Bacteria; phylum Actinomycetota; class Actinomycetes; order Mycobacteriales; family Mycobacteriaceae; genus Mycobacterium. The sequence continues at coordinate 520,073 of NZ_JARSBP010000003.1, forward strand.
GTTCTACCGGGTGAACGCCGAGGTGATGGCCGAGGCCGTCGGGTTCCACCTGAACAGGGGAGTGCTGGCCTCGGCATCGCGCGCAGCCGATCTCACGGTGGCCGAGGTGCTCGACGGCGCGCGCACCGTGGCGGTGCTCGAGGGAGTCAACGACCACGAGAACCTGGGGTCGGTCTTTCGTAACGCGGCAGGGCTCGGGGTCGACGCGGTGGTGTTCGGCAGTGGTTGCGCGGACCCGCTGTACCGGCGGGCCGTGCGAGTGTCGATGGGCCATGCGCTTCTGGTTCCGTTCGCCAGGGCGACGGCGTGGCCGCAGGATCTGACGATATTGCAGGACAACGACTTTCGGATTCTGGCGATGACGCCGGATCCGCAGGCGCAGACGCTGGCGGAGGCAATGACGGAACTGTCGGATCAGCGGGTGGCGATCCTTGTCGGCGCCGAGGGGCCGGGCCTGAAGGAACACACGATGCGATCGAGCGATGTGCGGGTGCGGATCCCGATGTCGCGGGGGACGGACTCGCTCAACGTCGCCACTGCTGCGGCGCTGGCCTTCTACGAGCGGGATAGGCTCGGCCGGTGAGCGACGAGACGCCCTGGGCGACCGGGTTGACGGTGGCGGCGTTCGTCGCTGCGGTGCTCGCGGCAGCGATCGTGGTGTTGAGCATCGGGTTGATGCGGGTGCACCCACTGCTGGCGGCCGGGCTGAATCTCGTTGCGGTGGGTGGACTCGCGCCGACGGTGTGGGGGTGGCGCAAGGTGCCGGTGTGGCGCTGGTTCGTGCTGGGTTCCGGTGTCGGCGTGGCCGGCGCCTGGGTGGCGCTGGTCGCTATTTCCGTTGCCGGATAAGGGGATTCAGGCGTAGTGCGGGCTGGGAATCAGCGCTGGCCGCTGGAGCGGACGCCGAGCAGGACGTCCTCCCACGCCGGCACGGCCGGACGGCCCTTGCGCGGACGGGGCGTCGCGGCGGCGGGCGCCGGCTCGGGCGTGGCGACCGACTCCGGCTCGGGGGTCGGCTCGGGTTCGGGCGCCGGTGCCGGTGCCGGTGCGGGCTCTTCGAGTGCGAGCTGCGCGACGGGGGCCAACGGCCGCAGCGGACGCGGCGTGTAGTTCGGGTCGATGAGTTCGGTGGCGGACTCGTCGAATGCCGTGACGGTGCCGCCGTGCGCGCCGGGTGCGTAGCGGAAGTGCGCGACGTTGTCCGACAGCCCGGCCTTCCACGCGAGCTGCACGGTCCAGCGTCCGTCCTCGTTGCGCCACGCGTCCCAGTTGGTGCCGTCGGGGTCGAGGCCGCGCGCGATCAGCGCCGAGGTGATCGTCTCGAGCAGCGTGAGCACCGAGGGTCCGTCGGCCAGCACCGGGTGCGCCGCGGTGGCCAGCTCGGCGGCGCGGGCGCGCTCCAGCAGGACGGGGTGGGCGAACCGTTCCACCCGCGAGATGTCGACACCAGCCGCGGACGCGACCTGCTCGACCGATGCGCCGGCGCGGATCTTGGACTGAATCTCTCTCGGGCGCAGCATGTTCGGGACCTCGACATCGATCGCGGTTTGATTGGAACCAGCACGGTCGCCGCGGACGGCGGCCTTGAGCCGGTCATCGGACCGAAGGACGAACTTTTCGCCGGAATCGCCGGTCTCGCAGATGATGCGTTTGCCGTCGATGTCCAGTCCGACGACTCTGAGCTCCCGCATTGCGACCTCCTCCGGGCTGGCGCCAAGCCCGATAATCAGGTCACCCTACTGCGTTATCAGTCCGTAACTCCGGTGACACGCGGCAGTCGGCTACAAACGCTCGACAACCCAGTCGATGCAGGCAGTGAGTGCACTCACGTCGTCGGGATCGACGGCGGGGAACATGCCGACGCGCAGCTGGTTGCGGCCCAGCTTGCGGTAGGGCTCGGTGTCGACGATGCCGTTGGCCCGCAGTGTCTTGGCCACGGCGGCCGCGTCCACGGAGTCGGAGAAGTCGACGGTTCCGACGACCTGCGAGCGCAGTGCCGGGTCGGTGACGAACGGCGTGGCGAACGACGCCGCCTCGGCCCATGAGTACAGGCGCTGCGACGAGTCGGCCGTGCGCTTGACGGCCCAGTCGAGGCCGCCGTTGCCGTTGAGCCAGTCGACCTGTTCGGCCAGCAGGACCAGCGTCGCGATTGCCGGGGTGTTGTAGGTCTGGTTCTTCGTGCTGTTGTCGATCGCGATCGGCAGCGACAGGAATTCCGGGACCCACCGGCCGGCTGAGGCGATCGACTCGACCCGGGCCAGCGCTGCGGGAGACGCGATGGCGATCCACAGTCCGCCGTCACCGGCGAAGTTCTTCTGCGGGGCGAAGTAGTACGTGTCGACCTCGGTGATGTCGACGGGCAGGCCGCCTGCGGCCGAGGTGGCGTCGATCGCGATCAGCGCGTCGCCCGATCCTTCGGGCCGCGTCACCGGGACCGCCACGCCTGTCGACGTCTCGTTGTGCGCCCATGCGATCAGGTCGACCGACGGGTCGGACTGCGGCTTCGGGGCGCTGCCCGCATCGGCCTTGAGGACGATGGGGTCGCCGACGAACGGGTTCTTCGCCACGGCCGACGCGAACTTCGAGCTGAATTCGCCGTATGTCAGGTGCAGTGAGCGCTGGTCGATCAGGCCGAACGCGGCGGCGTCCCAGAACGCGGTCGACCCGCCGTTGCCGAGGATCACCTCGTAACCGTCGGGAAGCGAGAACAGCTGACGTAGTCCGTCGCGGATGCGGCCGACGAGGTTCTTCACCGGCGCCTGACGGTGTGAGGTGCCGAAGATGTCGCCCGCTGCGGCGAGGGCCTGCAGCTGTTCCGGCCGGACCTTGGACGGCCCGCAGCCGAATCGTCCGTCGGCGGGCTTGAGTTCGGCGGGGATGGTCAGCGTCTCGGCCATGGGTCAAGGGTAGGACTGGGCATGTCAGCGCACTGATCCCGGGGCAGCCTGTGGTTTGGATCACATGTGACGCGGATAACCCCGGTATCGCACAACTGCGGAAAGGCCCTGGTTAATTCCTGGGACCGTGGGTACTGTTCCTGTACAGAGCGCAGACGAATGTAAAGCTCGACAGGAGGCTGCAATGGCTGTCAAAGAAGCGAAGACGCGCATGATCCGCCGCTGGCGCAAGAACATGGAATTGGGCGACGGCCCAGAAGATCGCGAGTACGTGGACAAGCTGATGACCCTCTCGGAGGGTTCGGTGCGGCGCAACTTCAACCCGTACACCGACATCGACTGGGATTCGCCCGAGTTCAAGGTCATCCCGAATGACGAGCGCTGGATCCTGCCGGCGACGGATCCGATCGGTCAGCACGACTGGTACAAGTCGCAGTCTGTCGAGCGGCAGATCGAGATCGGCATGTGGCGCCAGGCCAATGTCGCGAAGGTCGGGTTGCACTTCGAGTCGATCCTGATCCGCGGCCTGATGGAGTACGCGTTCTGGACGCCCAACGGCTCCGCGGAATACCGCTACTGCCTGCACGAAGCGGTCGAAGAGTGCAACCACACCCTGATGTTCCAGGAGATGGTGAACCACATCGGCGCCGACGTGCCCGGCATGCCGAAGATGCTCAAGTGGATCCAGCCCGTCATCCCGCTGGTTGCCGGTCCAGCGCCCATCCCGTTCTGGTTCGGAATCCTCGCGGGCGAGGAACCGATCGACCACACCCAGAAGAACGTGCTGCGCGAAGGTAAGACCCTGCATCCGATCATGGAGCGCGTGATGGCCATCCACGTTGCCGAGGAAGCCCGCCACATCTCGTTCGCGCACGAGTACCTGCGCAAGCGAGTGCCGCACCTGCCTCGCCTGAAGCGATTCTGGTTGTCGCTCTACGTGCCGGTCGTCATGCGGGTGCTGTGCTCGGCGATCATCGTGCCGCCGCGCGCGTTCTGGAAGGAATTCGACATCCCGCGCTCGGTCCGCAAGGACATCTTCTTCAAGTCCCCCGAATCGCGAAAGATGCTGCGCGACATGTTCGGCGACGTCCGCATGCTCTGCCAGGACACCGGCCTGATGAACCCGGTCGCCAAGCTGATGTGGCGCATCTGCCGAATCAGCGGAACGCCCAGCCGCTATCGCAGCGAGCCCGCCCGCCAGCATCTCGCGCCGGTCGCCTGACGGATCCACACCGATGCCCCACGTCATCACCCAGTCGTGTTGCAGCGACGGGTCGTGCGTCTACGCATGCCCGGTGAACTGCATCCACCCGTCGCCGGACGAGCCCGGGTTCGCGACCGCCGAGATGCTCTACATCGATCCGGTCGCGTGCGTCGATTGCGGCGCGTGTGTGTCGGCCTGTCCGGTCGGAGCGATCTCGCCTGACACGAAGCTCGAACCCGAGCAGTTGCCGTTCGTTGAACTCAACGCCGCGTTCTTTCCGAAGCGGGAAGGCAAGCTGCCGCCGACGTCGAAGCTGGCTCCGGTGCTCGAGGCGCCGGTCGTGCACGCTCGGCCGGCGGGCCCGTTGACCGTCGCGATCATCGGCTCGGGCCCCGCCGCGATGTACGCCGCCGATGAGTTGCTCACGCAGCAGGGTGTCCGCGTCAACGTGTTCGAGAAGCTGCCGACGCCCTACGGTCTGGTCCGCGCCGGCGTCGCGCCGGACCATCAGAAGACGAAGACCGTCACGCGACTCTTCGACAAGATCGCCGGGCGGCCGGGGTTCACCTTCTTCCTCAACGTGGAGGTGGGCGCGGATCTGACGCACGACGAGCTTCTCGCCCATCACCACGCGGTGCTCTACGCCGTGGGCGCCCCGAACGACCGCCGCCTCGACGTCGACGGCATCGATCTGCCCGGCACCGCCACGGCCACCGAGGTGGTCGCCTGGTACAACGGGCACCCCGATTTCGCCGATCTGCCTGTCGATCTCAGCGGTGGGCGGGTCGTCATCGTCGGCAACGGCAACGTCGCCCTCGATGTCGCTCGCATCCTCACCACCGGTCCGGATGCGTTGGCGCGCACCGATATCGCCGACCATGCCTTGGCGGCGCTGCGCGGTTCGCGGGTCCAGGAAGTCGTGATCGCCGCCCGGCGCGGCCCGGCGGCGTCGGCGTTCACGCTGCCCGAGTTGATCGGTCTGACGGCTGCGTGCGAGGTGGTGCTCGATCCGGTCGACCACGAGCGGGTCCTGGCCGACCTGGCCGCGGAGACAGACGCACTCACCCGCAACAAGCTGGAGATCCTGGCCAAGCTCGGCGACTCGGCCGTTCCGGTCGACCGTCCGCGGATCCGGCTGGCCTACAACCTGACACCTGCCCGGGTGCTGGGCGAAGGCAAGGCCGCAGGCGTCGAGTTCACGGTCACCGGCTCCGACGAGCGCGTCGAGATGGCGGCCGGGCTGGTGCTCACCTCGATCGGCTATCGCGGCAAGCCCATTCGTGGGCTTCCGTTCGACGACGCCGCCGCCGTGGTGCCCAACGAGGGTGGTCGCGTGACGGATGCGCCCGGCAGTTACGTCGCCGGCTGGATCAAGCGCGGTCCGACGGGCTTCATCGGCACCAACAAGTCGTGTGCCGCCGAGACGGTCCACACTCTCGTCGCCGACTACAACGCCGGACGGCTCACCGACCCCGCCCACAAGGCCTCGGCGCTGGAACGGTTCGTGCGCGGACGGCAGCCCGGCGCCGTCGGGGCCGCCGGATGGAAGGCGATCGACGACGCCGAGGTCGCCCGCGGCGGTGAGTTGCGCCCGCGCGACAAGTTCACGTCCGTCGGCGAGATGTGCGAGGCGGCGGCGACCGCACCGCCCACGCCGTTGCGACAACGGCTGCTGGCCGGACTTCGGCGCTGAAACCTATTCGGCCCAGGCCTTGAGCACGTTGACGTACGGGGTCGGTTGTACCGACAGCTCACCGACATACGGGTGCTCGAGCAGGAAGATCAGGTACATGACGAACGCCAGCAGCGCGGACGTGAGGCCGACCGCGAGGGCGTGAACGAAGAGGTCGCGGGTGCCGAACAGAAACGTGAACCCGATGACCACGCCGCCGCCTCCGATCAGCAGGATCCACAGCGGAGTGGGCACCGAAGCGTCTGCGGATGACACTCGCAGCTTCCGGTCGGCGCCGAGATCGTTGAGCCGCACGATCGCGTGGTCGAAGAACGCGATCTCGTTGCGCGTCTCGGGTTGCACCTGCAGGTAGCTCTCCCAGACGGTGTACAGCTCGTCGCTCTGATCCTCGATCCGCTCGCCGCGCTGCATGCGCGGGAACTCGTAGTCGACGACGTTCCTGGTGTAGGCGATCAGGCTTTCCTGTATCCGGCTGCGCGACTCGATCGGCAGCGCGTCGGAGTCGCGCAGAAGGTCGCCGATGGCGGCCGCCTCCAGACCGCTCGCGTCCTCGGCGTCGCCGAACTGCTCCCACACGACCACCACGAGGAACGCGACGAGAACCGCGTAGAGGACGCCGGCGAGTTGGAACACCGAGCTGGACACCGCATTCGCACCTTCAAATCGCGTGTGCGACACCAGCTTGCGGAAGAGGATCAGCCCGCCGACGGAGATGGAGACGAACACCGCAACCCAGAGGAAGCCGAGGATCGGCGCAGGAATCTGCAATAGCCAGAGCACAGATCACCCTCGCATCTGGTGCCCGCGTCCGCGGCGCAACCGGGGAATCTGTCCAGCTCGAACGACTGATCAGGCCTGGCTGCCCATGTCGGCGAGCACCTGCTGCATGTCGACCTCTTTGACGGTCTCCGCCAGCGACCACTGGTGGCCGAACGGATCCCGCACCACGCCGTACCGGTCACCCCAGAACTGGTCCTCCAACGGCTGCACGACGGTGGCGCCCGCGTCGAGTGCGCGCTGGAACCGTCCCTCGACGTCGGGGCCGTGCAGGTGGATCGTCACCGACGAACCGCCCAACGCGGTCGGAGTGCTGGACCTGCCGTCGCAGAACTCCGGGAAGTCGTCGTTGAGGAACACCATGGCGCCGTTGATCTGGAAGGCGGCGTGCATGAGCTTGCCCTCCGGTCCGGGCAGTCGTGCCATCTCGACGGCGCCGAAAGCCTTGGCGTAGAAGTCGAGTGCGGCCGCGCCGTCGCCGACGACGAGATGCGGAACGAGCATCGGGGTATTGGCTTCTTCTGGCAGTGCCATGGTTCCTCCTAGGTGGGGTCGGTCACCGGGATAGACCCACCCTCGCGCAGAAACTCATCGCCTACCAGACCTTCAGACCACGGAGAACCCCGGCGGCAGTTCGGAGCGCCCGGTGAGGGCGAGCAGAACCGCGGGTCCGTGGCCGAGTGCGACCCCGATCCGGGCGGCCAGTGCGGCGGCGTCGGCGAGGACGTCATCGGGTGGGGCGTGGTCGATCCCGGCGGCGCGTGCGATGTCGATCCCGTGCACGGCGAACTCGAAGACCCGCGTCGGAAGGTAGCTGCTCAGCCGTATCCCGAGGCCGCCGATCACCTCGATCAGCGGATCGTCGACGGCGTCGAGGTCGGCGAGGACGGTGCTCACCAGCGTGTCGACGGCGGCGACGGGGTCGGCGCCGAGATCGCGGCCCGCCTGGCGGCCCCGTTCGAGGATGGCGTCACCGCCGATGGCCGCCGAGAGTTCAAGGACCCGCACGTAGTAGTCGGCGGCGCTGGTCACGTCCTCACGTTGCGCGGGTGCCCCGAGGTAGGTGCTGACCGTGACGAGTGAGCGTGACGTGTGGCCCACCAGGTCCCGCAGGGTCCAGTCGCCCAGACCCGGGCCGTCCCAGCGGTCGTCGGGGATGCGGCGGACCAGGTCGGCGAAACTGCGTGCCGCCGACTCGTACAGGGCCCGGGGCGCGGTCATTTGCGGGTCAGCAGGTCCCAGCCCTCGACCGATTCGGGGCTGCGCGGTTCGGGGCCGACGTAGATCGCCGACGGCCGGACGAGCTTGCCGAGGCGCTTCTGCTCCATGATGTGCGCGCACCATCCGGCGGTGCGACCGCACGTGAACATCGCGGGCATCATGTTCGGCGGAACCTGCGCGAAGTCGAGGATCACCGCGGCCCAGAACTCGACGTTGGTCTCGATGGCGCGGTCGGGTCTGCGCTCGCGCAATTCGGCCAGCGCGGCCTGCTCCAGCGCGGCGGCCACCTCGTAGCGCGGCGCCTCGAGCCGTTGGGCGGTGGCGCGGAGCACCCGCGCCCGCGGATCCTCGGCCCGGTACACGCGGTGCCCGAAGCCCATCAGCTTCTCGTTGCGGTCGAGGATGCCCTTGACGACTGCGCGGGCGTCGCCGGTCTTCTCGGCCTCTTCGATCATGGGGATGACGCGGGCGGGAGCGCCGCCGTGCAGCGGTCCGCTCATCGCGCCGATGGCGCCCGACAGCGCGGCGGCGACGTCGGCACCGGTCGAGGCGATGACGCGCGCGGTGAAGGTGGACGCGTTCATGCCGTGCTCGGCCGCGCTGACCCAGTAGGCGTCGATCGCCTCGATGTGCCGCGGATCCGGCTCACCCTGCCAGCGGGTCATGAAACGTGCTGTGACGGTGTCACATTCGTCGACGGTGCGCTGCGGCACCGCCGGCTGGTAGATGCCGCGGGCGGACTGGGCGACGTAGGACAGCGCCATCACCGAGGCGCGGGCCAGCTGGTCGCGGGCGGTCTGGTCGTCGATGTCGAGCAGTGGCGGATACCCCCAGATCGGGGCGAGCATCGCCAGGCCTGCCTGCACGTCGACACGGACGTCGCCGCTGTGGATCGGGAGCGGGAACGGCTCGGCAGGGGGCAGTCCGCGGCCGAAGCTGCCGTCGACCAGCAGCCCCCACACGTCCCCGAAGGTGACCCCGTCGGCCACGAGATCTTCGATGTCGACGCCGCGGTAACGCAGTGCGCCGCCGTCCTTGTCGGGTTCGGCGATCTCCGTCTCGAACGCCACCACCCCGGCCAAACCGGGGGCGAAATCCTTCGGCACCGCAGTCGTCATGCGCCGATTGTTGCACGCGTCGGCGAGCCGACCATTGGGCTCCGGCGGGCGTAGCGTTTGGCGCGTGGGCACTTCCGATGACCTGGCGCGGATGCGGGTCGAATACGGCTCGGCGGAGAAGGACGGCAGCAGCGATCTGGACGCCGACTGGCTGGACATCGGTTGGGTGGCGCTGCTCAACCGGTGGATGGACGAGGCGTGGCGGGCCGGCGTCTCCGAGGCCAACGCGATGGTTGTGGGGACCGTCGACGGTGACGGCCGGCCGGTCACCCGAACCGTGCTGTGTAAGGGCATCGACGAGTCGGGAATCTCGTTCTACACCAACTACGAGTCCGACAAAGGGCAGCAATTGGCGGCCTGCCCGTACGCGTCGGCGACGTTCCCGTGGTACCTGATGGGCCGCCAGGTCCATGTGCGAGGTTCGGTGACCAAGGTGTCGCCGGAGGCCACCGCCGACTACTGGAGCAAGCGGCCGCGCGGATCTCAGCTGGGGGCGTGGGCGTCGCAGCAGAGCAGGCCGATCGCGTCGCGGTCGGCGTTGATGGCGCAGCTCGCCGATGTCACCGAGCGCTTCGCGGACGTCGACGAGGTGCCGGTGCCGCCGCACTGGGGCGGTTACCTGATCGCCCCCGACGTGGTCGAGTTCTGGCAGGGCCGGGAGAACCGGGTGCACAACAGGATTCGACTCCGTGGCGGCACGCCGGGCGAGGCGGGCGGCGCGGTGGAGCGCCTGCAGCCGTGACAGCGGGCCTCTCATGTTCGCCGGCGCCGGGTGAAATGGTCCGGTTTGTGTGGCCCATTTAGGACAAATCACGAGCGGCGACAATTGTCTTAACGTGCCATTTTCGCCCTCATCGCCCGCCCTGACGGGTTAGCATCCGGGGCGTGGCTGAATTCAGGGGGGAGCCGGTCCTCGGTTTGCGCGAGCGCAAGAAACGGCGCACTCGTGCCACGCTGATCGACGCGGCGGTCGGCCTCTGCGACCGCCAGGGATTCGATGCCACCACCGTCGACCAGATCGCCGCGATCGCCGAAGTCTCGCCCCGCACGTTCAGCCGCTATTTCGCCACCAAGGACGCCATCGCGTTGGCACTCATCGACGAAGTGCTCGACAGCGCCGCAGCCGAACTGGTGGACCAGCCCCGGGATATCAGCCATCTGGAGTCGTTGCGCCGCGCGTACATCGCGATGGCGCGCAACACCAGGCTGGCGTCGGTCGGTGCGCTGACGTCGGAGCGCCTGCTGCAGATCCTGCGGATCGTCATGACATCGGCGACGCTGCGTCAGGCCGCGGTCGAGTACCGGGCCAACAAGGTCGACGAGGTGGTCGCCCAGCGCATGGGGACCGACGTCGGCGACCGCAGGGTCAAACTGATGTCCGCGGTGTGGGGCGCGGTGCTCATCACCGCGATGACCGACCTCGCTGCGCGCAGTGCATCCGGCATCGACGTCGACGACGTCGTCGCAGCGTTCGAGGACACTTTCGCCGAGTTTGCGGGAGAAATCGCCGGGCTGGCGCTGCCCGTCTGACGATGTAGCGGCCCCCCGCGGGCGTGGCTGCTGGAATGGGACTACCTTCTGTAGTCAGACTCCGTGACCCGCGAGAGACCCGAACACGAAGGGATCCCAGTGGCCGATAACGCCGAAGCCGGGCAGCACGCCACGCTGAAATATCCTGGCGGCGAGCTTGACCTTGACATCGTCCAAGCCACCGAGGGCTCCGACGGCATCGCACTGGGCTCGTTGCTGGCCAAGACCGGTTACACGACGTTCGACGGCGGGTTCGTCAACACGGCGTCGACGAAGAGCGCGATCACCTACATCGACGGTGACGCCGGCATCCTGCGCTACCGCGGATACCCGATCGAGCAGCTCGCGGAGAAGTCGACGTTCATCGAGGTCAGCTACCTGCTCATCTACGGCGAACTGCCGACCGCCGAGCAGCTGGAGAAGTTCACCACCCAGATCCAGCGGCACACGCTGCTGCACGAGGACCTCAAGCGGTTCTTCGACGGCTTCCCGCGCGACGCGCATCCGATGCCGGTGCTGTCCAGCACGGTCAACGCGCTGAGCGCGTACTACCCGGATTCGCTGGATCCGTTCAATCCGCAGCAGGTCGAGCTGTCCACGATCCGTCTGCTGGCCAAGCTGCCGACGATCGCGGCGTATGCGTACAAGAAGTCCGAGGGGCAGCCGTTCCTGTATCCGGACAACTCGCTGACGCTGGTCGAGAACTTCCTGCGGATGACGTTCGGTTTCCCGGCCGAGCCCTACGAGATCGATCCCGAAATCGTGCGCGCCCTGGACATGCTGTTCATCCTGCACGCCGACCACGAGCAGAACTGCTCGACGTCGACGGTGCGGTTGGTCGGCAGCTCGCAGGCCAACCTGTTCACGTCCATCTCGGGTGGCATCAATGCGCTGTGGGGCCCGCTGCACGGCGGCGCCAACCAGGCGGTGCTGGAGATGTTGTCGAAGATCCGCGACGGAGACGACGATGTCGCCACCTTCGTCAAGAAGGTGAAGAACCGCGAGGACAACGTCAAGCTGATGGGCTTCGGCCACCGGGTCTACAAGAACTACGACCCGCGCGCCCGCATCGTCAAGGAGCAGGCCGACAAGATCCTCGGCAAGATCGGCGTCAAGGATCCGCTGCTCGACATCGCCAAGGAGCTCGAGGAGATCGCGCTGACCGACGATTTCTTCGTCGAGCGCAAGCTCTACCCGAACGTCGACTACTACACCGGCGTGATCTACCGGGCGATGGGCTTCCCGACGCGGATGTTCACGGTGCTGTTCGCGCTGGGTCGGCTGCCGGGCTGGATCGCGCACTGGCGGGAAATGCACGGGGAGCCGAACAAGATCGGCCGGCCGCGGCAGATCTACACCGGATACACCGAGCGCGACTACGCCGCCATCGACGGCCGCTAGGGCACGCTCCCGAACGTCACACTTTCGTAGGTTGCATCTCGAAGGGTTGTAGTTTCACAATAGTTGTGTGAATACAACTATCGATGTGATGACGCCCAGGCGCAAGGCCATCATCCTGGCCTCCTGCTGCCTGAGCCTGCTCATCGTGTCGATGGACGCGACCATCGTGAACGTGGCGATCCCGTCGATCCGGGACGACCTGGCGGCGACATCGGCGCAGATGCAGTGGGTCGTCGACATCTACACGCTGGTGCTGGCGTCGCTGTTGATGCTTTCGGGTGCCACCGGCGACCGCTTCGGCCGCAGGCGGGTGTTCCACATCGGCCTGACGATCTTCGCGATCGGGTCGCTGGCCTGCAGTCTGGCGCCGACCATCGATGCCCTGATCGCTGCCAGGTTCCTGCAGGGGGTCGGCGGCTCGATGCTCAATCCTGTTGCACTGTCGATCATTTCGCAGATCTTCACCGGAAAGGTGGAGCGGGCGCGGGCGCTCGGCGTGTGGGGTGGCGTGGTCGGCATCTCGATGTCGCTGGGTCCGATCGTCGGCGGACTGCTGATCGAAACCGTCGGATGGCGTGCTGTCTTCTGGATCAACCTCCCGATCTGCGTCCTGGCTCTGGTGTTGACGCGGGTGTTCGTGCCCGAGTCCAAGTCGCTGACGATGCGCAACATCGACCCGATCGGACAGGCGCTGGCCGTCGTCTTCCTGTTCGGGGTGGTCTACGCGCTCATCGAGGGACCTGTCCTGGGCTGGACCGATCCGCGCGTTCTCGGACTCGGCGTCGCAGCGGTGCTGTCCTTTGCACTGTTCCTGCGATACGAGTCGCGGCGGACGGACCCGTTCGTGGACCTTCGCTTCTTCCGCAGCATCCCGTTCACGACGGCCACCGTCAGCGCGGTCAGCGCGTTCGCCGCGTGGAGTGCATTCTTGTTCATGATGTCGCTGTACCTGCAGTTCGAGCGCGGCTTTTCCGCGATGTACACCGGCCTCATCTATCTCCCGATCGCCATTGGCGCACTGGTCTTCTCGCCGCTGTCGGGGCGCCTGGTCGGTCGGTACGGCGCCCGGCCGTCGATGGTCGTCTCGGGTCTGCTCATCGCTGTGGCGGCGGCACTGCTGTTGATCCTGTCCGCGACGACGCCGGTGTGGGAGCTGTTGATCATCTTCGCGGTGTTCGGTATCGGGTTCGCGATGGTGAACGCGCCGATCACCAACGCGGCGGTGAGCGGCATGCCCCTGGATCGGGCCGGTGCCGCGTCGGCGGTCACGTCGACCAGTCGCCAGGTGGGCGTGAGTATCGGTGTGGCGCTGTGCGGTTCGGTGGCGGGACAGGCGATGGCCAACCCCGGCGCCGACTTCGCGGCGGCGGCGCGCCCGCTGTGGTTCATCTGCGTGGCCCTCGGTGTGCTCGTCACCGTGCTCGGCCTGTACGCGACCTCTCCGAAGGCGGTGCGCTCGGCCGAGCGGCTCGCCCCTCTGGTGGCAGGTGGTGCTCGTGCCCGGTAACCCCCTCGCCGACGATATCTGGCGTGACCTGGCCGCCCTGGTTCTCGATCATCGCGACAGCTGGAAGCGAGCGGTCGTCGAAAGCTCAGGGCTGCCGTTCAGCAGGGTCCGGATATTGATGAGACTCAGCCGCAAACCCATGTCCGTCAAGCAGATCGCGGCGGCAGCCACGGTGGATGCGCCGGCGGCCACTGTCGCGGTCAACGATCTCGAAGAGCGCGGGCTGGTGGTGCGCCAGGTCGATCCGAGCAATCGGCGGTGCAAGGTGGTGTCCCTGACCGACGCGGGCCGTGACACCGTCGACGCGATCCAGGCCGTGCACGACCCCGCGCCGGACATTCTGGCGGCGCTGCCCGGTGACGACCTCGCGACACTGCGGCGGCTGCTGGACAAGCTCGACGCCGGCTGAATCTCAGGCGCCCAGCACCGCCATTGCCGCGTTGTGCCCGCCGATTCCCGACACGGCACCGCCCCGTCGGGAACCGGCGCCGCACAACAGGATCCGATCGTGATGGGTGGCCACGCCCCATCGGCGAGCCGGGGTGTCCAGCGGCTCGTCGTCTTCGGCGAAAGGCCATGCCAGGGCGCCGTGGAAGATGTTGCCGTTCGTCATGCCCAGTGCGGCTTCGAGGTCGGCTGTCGTCTTCGCCTCGATGCACAGACGGCCGCCCGAGTCCTCACACAACACGTCCTGAATAGGTTCCGCGAGAACAGAGTTCAGTGAAGTCAGCGCCGCCGAGGTCAGCGTGTCGCGGAGGCGATCCGGTGTCTCGGTCGAGGAGAGGCTGTGGGGTGTGTGCAGGCCGAACACGGTCAGCGTGTGCGCGCCCGCGTCGCGCAGAGACTCCGAAAGGATGCTCGGGTCGGCCAGCGTGTGGCAGTAGATCTCACACGGCAGCGGGTCGGGCGCCGAACCTGACGCGGCCCGCCGATACGCGGTGTCGAGCTGGCTGTAGTTCTCGTTGATATGGAATGTTCCGCCGAAAGCCTGTTCCGCAGTGACGGTTTCGTCACGCATCCGGGGGAGTCGACGCAGCATCAGGTTGACCTTGATCTGTGCGCCCTGAGCCACGACGGGCTCAGACTCTCCGAGAAGGCGGGCCAGGACCGCCGGGGTGACGTTGGCCAGCACGTGCTCGGCGCCGATGCGGTGCTCTGTGTCTGCCTGCCGGTAATGCACTTCACCGTCGGGATGGATGGCGTAAACCTCGGCCCCGGTGACGATTTCGGCGCCGAAGCCCGCAGCGGCGGCGGCCAGCGCGCCGCTGACGGCACCCATGCCGCCGATCGGGACATCCCACTCACCGGTGCCGCCGCCGATCAGGTGGTAGAGGAAACATCGGTTCTGGGCCAGGGATTCGTCGTCCATGGCCGCGAATGTGCCGATTAACGCGTCGGTCGCCATGACGCCGCGGACGAGGTCATGGGTCACCGCGTGAGTGATCGCCTCGGCGATCGGACGTTCGATCATCGACCGCCACGCGGCCTCGGCTTCTCGGCCCCCGTCGTTGGCCACGGCCCGGCGCACCTCCGACCGGGTGAGCAGCGGTTCGGTCAGCGTCGGCCACATCCGGGAGGTCACGGTCGCGCAGCGGCGGTAGAAGTCGTGAAAGCCGTCCTCGTCCGCGGCCGCGCCGATGGCGGCGAATGTCGACTCCGGTCCGACCAGCAGCCCGGTGGCGCCACCCGTCGAGGGGTCGGGTGTGTAGGACGAGTAGGTGCGCCGAGCCAGCCTGACCCGCGCACCCAGGTCGTCGACGATGCGCCGCGGCAGGAGGCTGACCAGGTACGAGTACCTCGACAGCCGGGCGTCCACGCCGTCGAAGGGATGTGCCGAGACAGCAGCTCCACCGACGTGCGGCAACCGTTCGAGGAGCCGTACGCGTCGCCCTGCACGTGCCAGGTATGCAGCGGCGACGAGTCCGTTGTGCCCGCCCCCGACGATGATCGTGTCGAGGGGTTCAGGCATGGGTTCCGGCTGCGGCACAGGCGGTCTGGACAGCCGTCGCGTGGGCGTTGAGGTCTGCCACCGACAGGTTCAGGGTCTCACCGGAGGTTCGCAGCCCCATCTTCAAGAGCAGCTTCGTGGCCCCCAGGGACCACGATCTCATCGGGCCTGCGATGTCGGGCGCAAGCCCCGGCGTATTGGATGCGCTCAGCGCCAGGCCGGCGCCCTGCCGGAGCGCGGTCCTGCCCAGGCCGTTGGCATTGCTGATCGACGGGTCGGAGTAGTCGGGGTCCTCGTAGGTCTCGAGCGCTTCGGCGAAATATCCGTAGTACAGCGACGTGCCCTGCAGCACCGCGGCGAACTGCCCGCACGCCGCGACCGCCGCGGGATCCGCATCCTCGGACGGCGGCACCGAGACTTCGGACGGTCCCGGAGCAACGGCCTGCGCTGCCCCTGTAGCGAACGGGTCGGTGGCCGTGGGCTCCACGGGCTGAGCAAACGCGGATGCCGGGCTGACGGCGACGACGACGCCGACGGCGGAACTGACCGCGGCGATCGCGCGTGTGAACGCCGACGACCTCCGAATCAACTCGTCTCGGCTGTGTCCGCGCGGCATGCCAAGTAAGGTAACCCATCACCCGCACCGGAAAGGCCGGGACAGGATCGGTGGTCGGCTGACGGGAATGAAAGTTTGGGGAGCATTCAGCGATTGGCAAACAAGCTGCTTGATACTTCCCGCATTCGCGTAGTTACCGAGATCGCCGTCCGGCCAAGAGAGGCACCTGCACAGTCATGAAGAACCGGTTCGTCGCTCTGGCGCTTGCTTTCGCCGTGCTGCCTGCGTTCGCGACGCCACTGGCTGCGGCGCAGCCTCCGCCGCCCGCGGTGCCCCTTCCGGCGCCACCGCCGCCCAACGCCGCCGTGCTGTCGGGTCCGCCCGGAGTGCTGGAGACACCGGACGGATGGCGTATCGAGGTGGTGGGAAGCGACGAATCGCAGCTGGCGGTCGCACCGCTGACGACGGCGGTGTCCTCGCGGGAGTATCTGTTCGGCGGCACGTACACCGGAACGATCACCGGCGAGGGAACCACCGCGTTGACCGGCGGCACGTTGGAGGTCGGTGCGCAGATCGGTTGCGGCGTCATCTCCGACGAGCAGGAAGTCAATCCGGGCGCCGGCTTCACGCCCGCGCTGCCGTTCGGTGACGACCCGACCCTCGCGCTCTCGGTGACGTTGCAGGGCAAGGTTTATCTGTCGCCGGGCACCGTCACCACGGTGCCGATCAACAAGAAGACGTTCAAAGGCAAGTCGACACGCGTGTCGATCGACGGGGTGCGAATCAGGACCGACCAGTGCGCCGGTCAGTCGTTCATCCGGTCATATGCGACGTTGACCAGTTCGTCGGAGAACACCGACGACGTCATCACCTACCTCGGTGTCACCAAAGTTGTCTGACGTCGGCACGCCGAAGCCCGTGGCATCAACTGTTTCCGCGCACCCGAAGACGAGAGGTACCGCCGTCACCATGCTGACCCGCCTTGCAGCGTTGGCCGCACTCTGCCTCGTCGTCCCCGTGGCCGCACCCCAGGCCTGGGCGCAGCCGGCCCCGCCCGGGCCGGTGGTGCCACCGCCTCCCGTCCCCGTCGGCGCCACGCTGCCACCCGGTGAGTTGCCGCCACCGCCGCTCGACAACGGCGTCGTGGCGTCGTCGCCGCCGGGCGTCGTCGTCACGCCGGACGGCTGGACGTTGTCGGTGATGGCGGGCGACGAGACGCAGCTTCCTGTCGCGCCGCTGACGACCGCCGTCTCCTCGCGGGAGTATCTCGTCGGCGGCACGTTCGGTGGAGACGTCACCGGCGGCGGCAGCACCGAATTGACCGGGGGCACTTTGGAGGTCGGCTACCAGATCGGCTGCGGAATCGAACTCAAGCAGATGCGCCTCATCGGGAGTGTGGGTGCTTCGACGACGGGGTCGACCCTCGTCAGCCCGCTCATCGACGGCGTGTCGTTTCCGGTCACGGGTGTGCTGGAGTTCCATCCGAGGCCGGGCACGGTGCAATCGGTCACGGTCAACAAGAAGTCCTTCAAGAAAGCGCCCGTGCGGGTGACGCTGAAGGACGTCCACATCAAGATCGACGGATGTCTCGGCCAGTCGTTCATCCGCTCCTACGCGACGATGACGAGTTCGAGCGTCGACAACGACGACATCGTCGCGTACTACGGCGTGACGAAGGCGGTCTGACAACCGCATGCACCGGTCCTCGACAAGATCTTGCGCGCACCGCGTCGGCCTTCGTGCGGCGGCAGGTGTTGTGACGGCCGCCGTGGCGCTGGCCGCCGCGGGTCAGGCTGTGGCCCAACCGATACCGCCCGCTCCGCCGCCGCCGCCTCCTCTTCCGCCGCCCCCTGCCGGCCCCACGCTGCCGCTGCTCGGCCCCCTCGGGCCGAACGGGCTGGCGGTGCTGGCGCAGACGGGCCAACCGGCTGCGGGCTCGTTCGGGATCCCGTCGGTTCCCGGCCTGGATCCCACGACAGTGCTTGGGCAGAACGCGATCCCGTCGGCGCCGGGCGCCGGACCGGGTACGCCTCCGAACCTGAACATCTTCAACAACGCCTATGGGATCCCGCAGTACCTGGTCCCGTCCGCTCCCGGGGAAGGCGTCATCTTCGACGTGCCAGCCGGGTCGGAGAACGCGGACGTGAGTCGGCGGGAATGGTTCGGGCGGTGGATCGACATGTATCGCGCGGGTCAGCTGGAGGGCGGAATGCTGGGCCAGCGGCCTCAGGAGCAGCTCGGTCAGCCGCTGCCCGGCACCGCTCCGCCGCCCGGGGTGAATCTTCCGCCCGGGCCGGAGCAGTTCTACGTGCCGCCCGACGCGGCGCCGGCAGCACCGTTGCCGCCGGACTGATCACGTAAACCGCTGTACGGCAGCGCTTCTGGGCGAGGCAGGTCAGACGTCGGAATCGTCTGCGTGGCCGTCGTGGTCGGACGTGTCGCCGGTTGGGTCCGTCGAGGCCTCGGGGGCGGACTCGGGGGCGTCCTCGGCCGGCTCGGTCTCTGGTGCCGCGGTGTCGCCGTCCGTTTCGGGCTCGTCGATGCTGTCGGTCTGGTCGACAGGCTCGGCAGGTGGCTCGTCCGCATCGACGTTCTGGATGTCCTCTGCGGCATCGTGTTTCGTCGTTACCTGCAACTCGTCCGAGTGGTCCTGCTCCGGTTCGGCATCGGTCTCGTCGTCCACGCGCGAGGTGACCTCGGCCGGAGCAGTCGGGTCGGGTGTCACGTCGAAGATCTGGTTGAACAGGTCGATGTCGTAGGCGATCTCATTGCGGATCGTGGTCAGGATGTTGGGGATCGCGGTGCGGAGGTTGTGGAGTGTGGTCTGGATGTAGGGCTCGATCAGGTCGATCTGGTTGTCGAGCACGTAGTAGCCGATCGTGACCGGCAGCAGTGCGGTCATGACCATCGAATTGAGCGCGGTGCCGACGGCCGTCGTGATGGCGTAGAAGTTGTGGTACGGGAACGTCAGGAGCTCGAGCATCAGGGTGGGATCGATGCGATCGGCGGCTGGTGTCGGGTCCGACGGGTGGGTGGTGACGGTGATCCCTGTCGGGACGGCGCTGTGGTCGAGCGGGAGTTCGGCGCGCGCGTCGATGTCGGCCTGCACCGCGGGGCCGATCGTTGCGAGGGTTTCCACCACGCGCCACGCCGTCGAGTCCGGACCGGTGGCCGGGAACCATCGCAGGGCGGCCGGAACGGTGTCGAACGGCGAGCGGTCGGCGCCGACTGCGCAGAGCGGAAACGGTTCGGGTGGGGCCGCCTCGGCGTGCCCGACACCTGCGGGCGCGGCGATGCACGCGACCGTCAACATGCTCAGAAGTGGTTTGCCGACAGAGGGTTTCACGACGCCGCCTTTGCTGCCTCATCGATATTGACGCCACGAGAAACTACGTGGCTGTCTTGCCGATATGCAGGCGGGAACAAGGCCAATGGCCGAGCAGGACATGAACATCTGCCGGCCGGCCCTGCCCCCGGGGCGGGCGCGCCTCAGTTTGCCGCGACGTCAGGCGAGGTAGCCCTCGACCTCACCCTCGGGTCGGACGGAGGCTTCGTCGGGGTTGCCGCCGCTGGAACGCAGCGCCCGGCGCTGACGGAGCAGATCCCAGCACTGGTCGAGTTGCACCTCGACCGCCTTCAGGCGGCGGTGCTCCTCGGTCTCGTCGATCTCGTGGTGTTGCAGCTTGGAGCGCAGTTCGTGCTCTTCGGCGACGAGTTCGTTGACTTGCTTGAGGATGTCTTGATCACTGGCCACGCCTACCAGTGTGCAGTGCTTTCCCGCTCCCGTCCGCGGACTAGGGTGAGCAAATGGCTACCAAACCCGAGATCGAATTTCCCGACGGCCCGGCCCCGGCTGAATTGGTGATCGAAGACATCGTTGTCGGCGACGGCGCGGAAGCCGTCCCGGGTGCCAACGTCGAGGTGCACTACGTCGGCGTCGAGTACGACACCGGCGAGGAGTTCGACAGCTCGTGGAACCGCGGCGAGTCGATCGAGTTCCCGCTGCGCGGTCTCATTCAGGGGTGGCAGGACGGCATCCCCGGCATGAAGGTCGGTGGCAGGCGCAAGCTGACGATTCCGCCGGCGCAGGCCTACGGCGCCGCAGGTGGTGGGCATCGCCTGTCGGGCAAGACGCTCATCTTCGTCATCGATCTGCTGGCCACCCGCTAGCGGGGGCCGGGCAGGCGCAGCAGTAGCCGTGCCCCGCCCAGCGGGCTGGACTCCAACGTGGCTGTGCCACCGTGCAATTCAGCCTGTTGAGCCACGAGCGCGAGACCGAGGCCCGACCCCGAGTGTGACGCCGTCGACCCCCGGGAGAACCGGGCGAAGACGACCGTGCGCTCCTCTTCGGGCACGCCGACGCCGTCGTCGTCGACGGCGATCTCGACACCTTCGCGCGAGCTGACCGCCGAGAGCTGCACGCGGGTCGCACCGCCGTGCTTGACGGCGTTGGCGATGGCGTTGTCGACGGCCAGGCGCAGGCCGGCGGGCAGCCCGACGATGATCACCGTCGGCGCGGGCACCAGCGAGACGTCGAGGTCGGGGTAGACGCGCATCGCGTCGTGCGCGGCGCGGTCGAGCAACTCGGTGATGTCGACGGGGACGTGGTCGTCCTCGGTGGACAGCTCGCCCTGCGCGAGCCGTTCCAGGGCGCCGAGCGTCGCCTCGATGCGGGACTGCGTGCGGATCACGTCGTTGACGATTTCCGCGCGGCTTTCCTCGGGCATGTCCAGTGTGGAGAGCACCTCGAGGTTCGTGCGCATGGCGGTCAGAGGGGTCCGAAGCTCGTGCGCCGACACCGACGCGAAGTCGCGCGCCGACGCGAGCGCCGCCTTCGTGCGGTCCTGCTCTTCCCATACCCGCTCGACGAGTCCCTTGATCGCGTCGGCGATTTCGACGGCTTCGGTGGCGCCGCGGACGTCGATGTCGGGGTCCTCGTCGCCGGCATCGATGGCTCTGGTCTGCTGTGCGAGCCGTTTGAACGGCCGCACCGCGAAGGCCGCGAGGACCCACCCCCCGACGGTGGCGGCGCCGATTGCGAGCGCACAGATGATCATCACCCGCCGGTGCAGATTGTTGATGTCGGCGATCGTCGCGTCATAAGTGGCGCCGACGGCCACCGACATCGGCTGCGGGGTGGACAGCGCAACGGTGCGGACCCGGTAGCGCACACCGTCGACGTGGGTGTCGGCGTAGCCCGGTTCCATCTCGGGGAGAACGACATTCGAGTTCGACGTCACCTGCCCATCGTCGCGACGGACGGTGATGACGACGTCCTGGTCGTTGGGCGACGGCGGTATCTCGTCGAGTCCACGCGGCAGGAACGGGATCACGAAGCCGGCCGCCTCGTCGAGGCGACGGTCCAGCCGCTCGTTCCAGGCGTCGGTGATACCGAACCACACGACGGTGCCGGCGATGAGGACGATGATCGCGCCGGCGATGGCGCTGGTGAAAGCGACCCGCTGTCGCAACGACGGGGTACGGCGGAAGATCCGGGACAGCGCGATCAAGAGGGACGCCGCCTACTGCTGCCGCAGGACGAACCCCACGCCACGGACGGTGTGCAGCAGGCGCGGTGCGCCGTTGGCCTCCAGTTTGCGGCGCAGGTAGCCGATGAAGACGTCGACGACGTTGGTGTCCGCGGCGAAGTCATAGCCCCACACCAGCTCAAGCAGCTGCGCGCGGGAGAGCACCGCCGTCTTGTGCTCTGCCAGCACCGCCAGCAGGTCGAATTCGCGCTTGGTGAGGTCGACGTCGACACCGTCGACACGGGCGCGGCGGCCCGGGATGTCGACCTCCAGCGGGCCGACGGCGATGGTCTCCGACGAGAACGTCGCCGTCGCCCCGCGCCTGCGCAGCAGCGCCTTCACCCGCGCCACCAATTCGGCGAGGACGAACGGTTTGACCAGGTAATCGTCGGCACCGGCCTCCAGGCCCGCGACCCGGTCGTCGACCGACGACCGCGCCGAGAGCACACAGACGGGCACGTCGTTGTCCATCGCGCGCAGCGCCGTCACGACGGACACCCCGTCGAGGACGGGCATGTTGATGTCGAGCACGATCGCGTCGGGTCGGGTCTCGGTGGCGCTGCGCAGCGCTTCGGCGCCGTCGACGGCGGTGAAGACGTCGAATCCGGACAGCCGCAGCCCGCGCTCGAGTGAGGCGAGGACGTCGGGATCGTCGTCGACCACGAGCACCCGAGGTGAGCCCAGACCACTGTCCATGCCCGCAATAGTGCCCGATGAACCCACGCGCCTGTGGGAGGCTGTGCCCGCGGATTCCAGCGCGCTAATTGACGATAGTGCTACCTAATTAGGTGATGTTTGCTAAAACTATCCCGTGCAGCTCAATTCGTCGGACACTGTCGGCGTCAAAGCGCCTGACGCGGCGTCGAATTCGTCGCCGTCCTCGGTTGCGGCGCGCTGCCGTGCGCTGATCGCGCATCCCGCGTTCGAGCTGGTGATCGTCGTCGTGATCGTCCTCAACGCGATCGTGCTCGGCATGGGCACGTACGCCGATCTGGCGACGAACCACGACAGCGAATTCGATCTGGTCTACAACATCTTCCTGGCCATCTACGTCGTCGAGTTGCTGATCCGGCTCACCGCGTGCAGCTGGAAGCCGCGGGAGTTCGTCAAGGACGGCTGGAACGTCTTCGACTTCGTGGTCGTCGTCGCGGCGTTCGTTCCGGGCTTGCGGGCCAACGCGATGCTGTTGCGCCTCGTACGACTGCTGCGCATCGTGCGCCTCATCCGGTTCCTGCCGGACCTGCGCATGCTGGTCTCCGCCGCGGGCCGGGCGGTCCCGGGCGTCGCGTCCCTTGCGGCGGCGACGTTCGTGCTGATCTTCATCTACGGGATGGTCGGCTGGGTGTTGTTCGCCAACCACGACCCGGCCGGCTACGGCAACGTCGGTCAGGCGATGCTGACGATGTTCGTCATGCTGACCCTGGAGAACTTCCCGGACAACGTCGCGATGGGCCAGACGGTGTCGCACTGGACGATCGTGTACTTCATCAGCTACGTCCTGCTGGCCAGCTTCCTGATCTTCAACCTGTTCATCGGCATCGTCCTCAACGCGATGGAGGAGGCCCGCGGCAAGGACCGCGAAGAACACGAGACCGACGATCTGCTCGAACGGATCCGTGCCGCGCGCACTGCTCTCGAGGACGCCGAGAACGAGCTGGCGAAGACGCACCGCAACGACCGCTGAGCCGAATTGTGTTTTGCCGCTGCTGATCATCGTGTTCAGGGCATCAGGGGTAACTTGTGGCTGCTAATCTCCGGCGCGTGGAGCCCCACCTGATCGTCGAACCCGACGACGGTCTCGATCCTGTGCTGGACCTCATCGCCGCGGCCCGGGACACCCTGCGTATCAAGCAGTTCACGTTCACCGACGAGGCGCTCATCGATGCCGTCATCGATCGCCGCGCAGCCGGTGTCGACGTGCGCGTCATGCTCAATGCCGCGAAGTCGGGCGGGGAGCGCGCCAACGACGAGACGTTCGATCGTCTGCGGGACGCGGGCGTGACGGTCGCCTGGACCAACCCGGCGTTCTACGTGACGCACGAGAAATCGATCGTCGTGGACCGCAGCGCCGCGTTGATCGCGACGTTCAACCTGTGCACCAAATACTTCACGCGCACCCGCGATTTCGGCGTTGTCACCACCGATCCGGGGCAGGTCGCCCAGATCATCGAGGTGTTCGAGGCCGACTGGGAGCACGGCAACTGGGTGCCGGCCAACAACTCGGGGTTGTTGTGGAGCAACTCGAATTCGCGCGTGGTGATGGCGCAGTTCATCGACACCGCCACCACACATCTGGACGTGCAGCACCCGAAGTTCGTGGACGCGGTGATCCTGGACCGCATCGTGGCGGCGGCTGATCGCGGGGTGAAGGTCAAGGTGCTCTGCGGTGGCCGGCACGGGATCAGCGACAGCGATGTGCTGGACACGTTCTCGTCGTTGCGGACACTGAACTACTTCGGCATCAAGGTGAACAAGCAGAAGAATCTGCGTGCGCACGCCAAAGTGGTCATCGTCGACCGCGAGCGCGCGCTGGTGGGTTCGATGAACATCGACCGCAGCGCGTTCGACCTACGCCGTGAGCTCGGCGTGACGGTCGACGATCCGGTGATCGTCGACCGCCTCATCGAGGTCTTCAAGCGGGACTGGGCGTCGTCGCGCCGCTACCTCGCGCCGGACCCGCTGATCCCCGAGGAGCACGTGGAGACGGACTTCCCGCACGACCCCGAACTCGTTCATGAATGACGCGGCGCCGCGCGTCTCGAGCATCGAGATCGCGATGGCGTTCAACCACGTCGCGCTGGCGTCGTTCGGCGGTGGGCTGTCGGCGTGGTCGCGCGAGATCATCGTCGAGCGCAAGAAATGGCTCGACGACAAGGAGTTCCTGTCGGCGCTGACGATGTGCCGGATCCTGCCCGGCGCCAACCAGGTCAACATCGCGGTTTTCGTCGGCACGAAGTTGCGCGGCGCCTCGGGTGCCGTCGCCGCGATCCTGGGGCTGATGGCCGTGCCCGTGATGCTGACGCTCTTCGCCGGCTGGGCCTACTTCACGTTCAAGGAAGTGCCGGGAATCCACGGTGCGCTGCACGGCGCCTCGTCGGCCGCGGTGGCGCTGACTGTCGCGATGGTGATCAAGACCGGGCGGGATTGCCTGACGGGGGTGATTCCTGTCGCGTTGTTCGGCGCGGCATTCGTGCTCAACGGGATTCTGCGCTGGCCGTTGGTCGTGACGCTGTTGATTCTCGTGCCGCTGTGCCTGCTGTGGGCGTGGCCGCGGGGTACCCGCACAGACTCCGGGCAGCCCGCGCAGTGACGACATGATCGCCCATCTCGACACCTATCTCCAGCTGGCCCTGTTGTTCGGTGGCCTGTCGCTGATGTCGATCGGCGGCGGCAACGTCGTGCTGCCGGAAATGCACCTGCGGTCGGTGCAGGACCACCACTGGCTGACCAACACGCAGTTCGCCGAGGTGTTCTCGATCTCGCAGACGATGCCGGGGCCGAGCAGCGTGCTGATCGTGACGCTGGTGGGGTACGGGGCGGGGCACGACGTCGGCGGAGTGCTCGGCGCGATCGTCGGCGGCTTGATCTCCATCGTCGCCATGGTGGTGCCCGCGGCCGGAGTGACGTTCTTCGTCACCCGCTTCTGGCAGCGCGCCCACGAGGCGCCGTGGCACGCCGCGGTCGAGAAGGGGTTGGCTCCGATGGCGGTCGGTCTGATCATGGCGACGGCGCTGGTGATGAGCAGAGCCGCCGATCATGATTGGCGGTCGTATCTGCTGACGGCGTTGTGCACGGTGGTGTTCGTCGCGACCAAGCTCAACCCGCTGTGGCTGGTCGCGCTGGCTGCCGTGCTGGGGTATGTCGGCGTGCTCTGACCTGCCGGGAATGGCTTGACCTCAACAAATGTTGAGGTCCTACGGTGAAAAACATGTCGAAGTTATCTGCTTGCCCGCAATGGGAAGATGTTCTAAGTGGCTGACTCCCGACCAGATTCCCTGCATGCGGCGCCCTCGATCGGGCCGCCGCCGAAGCAGGTCAGACCGAGCTCTGACCTGTGGCGGATGATGCCCTACCTGCTGCCGTACCGCGGCCGCTGGATCGCGATGGTCGTCATCGCCCTGGTGAGTCTCGTCGCGACGATCTCGATCCCGTTGATGACCAAAGCCGTCATCGACGGTCCGGTGCGCCATCAGGATCAGCAGGGGCTCTGGCTCCTCGGCACCGCCGCTCTGGGCGTGGGCATCACCGAGGCGGTGCTGTGGTTCATCCGCCGCTGGCTGGTCGCCCGGGCCACGATGGGGGCCGAGGCCGACGTCCGCAAACAGCTCTACGCACGCCTGCAGATTCTGCCCATGTCGTTCCACGGCCGCTGGGAGTCGGGGCAGCTGCTGTCGCGAATCATGAACGACCTGGGCACTATTCGACGGTTCAGCTCGTTCGGCTTGATCTTCCTGATGCTCAACGTCCTGCAGATCACGATCGTGACGGCGATCCTGCTGGCGATGTACTGGCCACTCGGCGTCGTGGTGCTGGTGTCGATCGTGCCGATCACGTTGACGGTGCTGCATTTTCAGCGGGAGTACACGCGGCTGTCGCGGCTCGCCCAGGACCAGGCCGGCCACGTCGCCACCCACGTCGAGGAGGCCGCGCTCGGGCTGCGGGTGATCAAGTCCTTCGGCCGTGAGGACTACGTCTACGAACGGTTCGACGACCAACTGACGAACCTCTATGACACCCAGGTCCGCCGGGTGTCGGTGTCGGCCAAATTCTGGACGGTGCTCGAGGTCATCCCGAACCTGACGCTGATCGTCGTGCTCGGATTCGGTGCCTACGCCGCCGGCCACGGTCAGGTCACGATGGGCACGCTGGTCGCGTTCATCACGATGATGCTGTCGCTGGTATGGCCGATCGCGTCGCTGGGATTCCTGCTGTCGATGACGCAGGAGTCATACACCGCCGCCAACCGCATCGCCGAGATCTTCGACGCGCCACCGGAGATCGCCGACGGACCGCGGGATCAGACGCCGCGTGGCGGCAGGCTCGAACTGGTCGATGTCGGGTTCCGGTTTCCCGACTCCGACGAGTGGGTGCTGCGGAAGGTGAACCTGACGGTGGAGCCGGGAGAGACGGTGGCCCTCGTCGGTGCCACTGGCTCGGGAAAGTCGGTGCTGGTCGGTTTGCTGTCGCGGCTCTACGACGTCGTCGAGGGCGAGATCCGCATCGACGCCCAGGACATCCGCGAGCTGTCGCTGACGGCGCTGCGAAGCGCCGTGGCAACGGCTTTCGAGGATCCGACGCTGTTCTCGATGTCGGTTGCGGAGAACCTGAAGCTCGGTCGCGCCGATGCGACGGACGAAGAACTTCGGCGCGCCGTCGACATCGCGGCCGCGGAGTTCGTGTACGACCTGCCGTTCGGGCTCGACACCCGCATCGGGGAGCAGGGGATGAGCCTGTCCGGCGGTCAGCGCCAACGGCTTTCGCTCGCCCGGGCCATCCTGGCCGATCCGAAGATCCTCGTACTCGACGACACTCTCTCGGCGCTGGACGTGCACACCGAGGCGATCGTCGAGGAGGCGCTGCGCCGGGTCCTGCATGCGGTCACCGGCATCGTCGTGGCCCACCGCGCGTCGACGGTCCTGCTGGCCGACCGGGTCGCATTGTTGCAGAACGGCACCATCACCCACGTGGGGACGCACGCCGAGTTGCTCGCGCAGGTACCCGAGTACCGCTACCTGTTGGCCGCCGACGACGAGCTCGACGACGGGAGCGAGCGGGACTGCGATTGGGAACATCAGGACGAGCGGGCGCGTCTGGATCGCGAGATGCTGGGGAGGCGCGCATGAGTCGCGACGACACCACCCAGAAGTGGCGGGGCAAGTTCGACGAGAGCGCCGATCTACCGATCGACGAATCGGTGCCGCTGCGCTCCGAAGCGCGGTCGCTGCTCTATTCGCTGCTGTATCCCTACCGCTGGGTCGTCGCGGTGCTCGCCGTCGTGGTCGTCGTCGAAAACGCTGCGCGCCTTTCCGTTCCGATCCTGGTCCAGAAAGGTATAGACGACGGGATACCACCGCTGCTCGCCGGCGGGCCTGCCACCACGCTGCTGACGATCGTCGCCACGCTGTGCGGCGTGGTCACCGTGCAGGCGGTCGGCCGGATGTATTTCCTTCGGCGGTCCGGCAAGGTCGGCCAGAAGGTTCTTCTCGAGCTGCGCAGGCGCGTGTTCCGCCATTTCGGTCGTCTGGACATCGCCTTCCACGACCGCTACACCTCCGGGCGGGTGGTGAGTCGCTCCACCAACGATGTCGAAGCGATCCAGGACATGCTGGAAACCGGCTTCGACAGCCTGATCACCGCGGTCCTCACGCTGGTCGGGACCGCGGTGCTGCTGGTGGTGCTCGACGTGAAACTCGGGTTGATGTGCCTGGCGGCGTTCCCCGTTCTGGTGCTGCTGGTCTGGTGGTTCCAGCGGGAATCGTCGATGACCTATCGCGAGGTCCGTGAAGTCTCGGCGTTGGTCATCGTGCAGTTCGTCGAGACGATGACAGGGATCAAGGCGGTGCAGGCCTATCGCCGCGAACCGCGCAACCAGGCGATCTTCGAGGACGTCGCCGACCGGTACCGGGTGATCAACGAGCGCACGTTCAAGCTGCTCGCCGTGTTCATGCCGGCCGTCAAGCTGGTCGGCAATCTCACCACCGGCGTGGTCCTTCTCTACGGCGGCTACCGCGTTCTGCACGGCGAGATGACGATCGGCACGCTGGCGGCGTTCCTGCTCTACCTGCGGATGTTCTTCGAGCCGATGCAGGAGATCTCGCAGTTCTTCAACACTTTCCAGTCCGCGTCCTCGGCGTTGGAGAAGCTCGCAGGGGTGCTCGCACGCAAGCCCGCCATCGGTGACCCGTCGGCGCCCACCGAGCTCGGGGATGTTCGGGGCGAAATCGGGTTGCGCGACGTGGAATTCGAATATGTGCCAGGGCGTCCGGTGCTGCCGGGACTCGATCTGGTGATCCCCGCCGGGCAGACGGTCGCGCTGGTGGGGACGACGGGTGCGGGGAAGACGACCATCGCGAAACTGATCACGAGGTTCTACGACCCGACGTCCGGTGTGGTGACGTTGGACGGGACCGATCTGCGGGAGGTTGCGCAGGACGATCTGCGCCGCCACGTCGTGATGGTGACGCAGGAGAACTTCATGTTCGGCGGGACGGTCGCCGACAACATCCGGTTCGGCCGGCCCTCGGCCACCGACGAGCAGATCCGTGCAGCCGCGAAAGCCGTTGGGGCCCACACCTTCATCGAGGGTCTGCCCGACGGTTATGACACCGATGTCGCCAAGCGGGGCGGCCGGCTCTCGGCGGGTCAACGGCAGCTGGTCGCGTTCGCGCGCGCCTTCCTTGCCGATCCCGCCGTGCTGATCCTGGACGAGGCGACGTCGTCGCTGGACATCCCGAGCGAGCGGCTGGTGCAGCGGGCGCTGGAGACGGTGCTGGCCGACCGGACCGCCGTGGTGATCGCGCACCGGCTCTCGACGGTGCAGATCGCCGACCGCGTCCTGGTGCTCGAACACGGCCGGATCGTCGAGGACGGCTCGCCCGACGAGCTCACCTCCCGCGAAGACGGCCATTACGCGGCGCTGCACCGGTCCTGGGTTCAGTCGCTGGCGTAGCGGGTGTCTGCCCGATTCGCTGTCCACCGGCGCGGTCGGGTCTTAAGCTGCGAAGGGGGCAGCAACATTGGGGGGATTTCATGGAGACTTCGCGTTGTGTCGGCCGGGTGGGTGCCCTGGCGGTGGCGATGGGTATCGGCGCCGCGGGCTGGGTGTTGTCGGGCACAGCGAACGCGGCACCGGCGGACGCCGATTCGTCCAGCAGCGTCGCGGCTGTCAAACACTCTGAGAAGACGTCGGATTCGCAGGGGACGACGGGCTCGGAGTCCGATGATGGTGCTGACAGCGGTGACGATTCCAATGCCGGCGAGTCGCCGGCCTCCGAGGACGCCGATTCGGGGGAGGCCGAGAGCGACGATGCCGACGACGTGACGTCGAAGACGTCGCGGAAGTCGACATTCAGCAAGCCGTCGGCAGACCCCGACACCGAGGACACCGAGGACACCGAGGACACCGAGGACACTGAGCTTGCTGGGGACACCGCCGGGGAAGCAGCGGACGAACCCGAACTAGCCGCGCCCGATGTCGAACCGGTGACCGTCGACGTTCCCGAATCCGCACCTCCTGTCGAGACCGAGGCGGTGTCGGTGTGGCAGCGCATCTTCTCTCCGCAGGCACCGTCGCGCAGTGTCGACGCTCCCGCCGCGCCGGTCGAGTCGCCGCTGCTGTGGGCAGTCCTGGCCTTCGCGCGTCGACAATTCGACCGGCCGCGCAGCCAGATCGAGAAGTCCGGGGGCGGCGACAGCACCACCGCGCTGGCGGAACCCCCGGTGACCGACAGTGGCTCGGCTCCGGGCAGGTCGGCCGGGCCGGTCATCGTGGCTCCGGACGGAACCCTCTACCAGGTGACCTACGACGTGGACCCGGCCACGATGCAGCCGACGGTGACCAGGGTCAGCATCCTCGACGAGGACGGCAACGTCGTCAGGACCTCGGGCGCGATCACCGGCGTCCCGGTGGAGCAGACCCGTGCCGTGGTTCGGCAGGACGGCCGGCTCGTGCTGACCACCCACAGGACGTCCACCAACACCACGGTCGTCTCCGTCGTCGACCAGGAGGGTGCGGTCACGCGGCTGGGCTCGGTCATCGGCCAGCCGTCCGTACCGCTCGAGGTGGGGCCGGACGGTTCGATCTACCTGCAGACCTCCCAATTCCCGACAGGACTGGGTTACCCGGGCGACCGGCTCGTGAGGATCTCCCCGACGAACCGGTTACGGACCTACCAGATCGGCAGGGCGGCAAGCCCTGTGACGTTGGCCCCGAATGGCACCGGCTACATCTCGGCGAGGTCCTTCTTCGGCACGCAGTCGGTACTGGTCATCAGTTCCTCCGGCACCCCGAGGCGGGTCCTGCTTCCCCGCTCCGATCTGCCCAACGAAGTCCTGATCGGTGCGGACGGCCGGGGCTACCTCGCGGTGGCGCGCTCGTTCTTCGGCAAGACGTCGACCCGGGTCTACACCTTCACCGGTACGTCCAGCACAGTGCGTGAGATCGTCGGCGCCCCAGTCGGTCTCAAGGCAGTGACGGCCGACGGTGTGTACCAGGCGACCTACGACGCCGCGACGGGCACGTCCTCCATCTCCAAGATCACCGCGACGACGATCGAGACATCGGACGCCATCAACGGTTCCGTGGTCAACACCATCGCCGTCACCCCCGACGGCACGGTCTACGTGTCGATCCACAACCAGACCACCCAGACCGACAGCGTGGCCGTCGTCAGCGCCGGCGGCACCGTCGAGACGGTCGCGATCCCCGGCACGATCGTGCTCGTCGCGCGGCCGCAGGGCTCGCTGGCAGGTTACGAGGTCGACCCCAACATCGACGACCACGGGTATGTGGCCTATACCTCGGGCGGCACAACGTATCTGGCTGTCCTCGATCCGGACGGCACCATCGGTCGGACCGTGACGCTGCCCGCGGGGGCATCGATCCGAGACGCGGTGACCTTCGGACCCGACGGGTCGCCCTACCAGGTGATCCAGTACCGGAACGCCCAAGACGGGGTCGTGTCATTAGCGGTGATCACGCTGTCCAACGACGCTGTCAGCGGTGCGCAGCCCGGAGCGCCACTGTTGCCGAACTATCCGCCGCTGCAGTTCGGTCCCGATGGGACGGCTTATCTCGTCACGCAGGAATCGGGTCAGGACCCTGCATTCCACTTCGTCGGAATCGACCGTGACGGGACCGAGGTGTCCTCCTTGGACGCCACGGGTTTCCTTGTGCCGCAACAGGCGGACTACGTCTTCGCGCAGGAGGCCCTGGCGTTCGGTGCCAACGGTACGGCGTACGCGACCCTCCTCGGCGAGAATGCCGGGGTCTGGGCTTTGACACCAGGCGGCGGGACGCAGGTGCTCGACCTCGACCTGAGCCAGGGTGCGACGGTCGACCCGGTGGTGTTCGGACCCGATGGAACGGCGTACGTGACGGTCTCGGAGTTGGTCGGCGGCGCGTGGGTGACGACGGTGAGGTCATTCACACCGTGACGACGGTCGCGATCCTGGGCGGGGGAGTCGGCGGCCTCAGTGCCGCACAGGAACTGGCGGAACGCGGCTTCGCGGTCACCGTGTACGAGGCGCATGACGTCTTCGGTGGGAAGGCGCGCTCGATGCCCGTCCCGGGATCGGGTACCGGGACGAATGAAGATCTGCCCGCCGAGCACGGCTTCCGCTTCTTCCCCGGTTTCTACTGGCACGTCACCGACACCATGAAGCGGATCCCGGCGCGCGGGGCCACCGTCTACGACCGGCTCACGACATGCACCGAAATCCTGATGGCGCAGGCCGACGGGCGCAACGAGATCATCGCGCCCGCGGGCATTCCGAAATCGTGGGACGCCCTCGTCGACGGGCTGCGGGCGCTGCGCGCGATGGTCTTGGAGACGGGCATCCCGATGGCCGAGTTCGCTGTCTTCGTGGAACGCATGATCGTCATGATGACCTCGTGTGACGAGCGCCGGCTGGGTGAGTTCGAAGCCCAGAGCTGGTGGGATTTCGTCGAGGCAGACACAAAGTCGTTGGCTTACAGGAAGTTTCTCGCCACCGGAATGACCCGCACGCTGGTCGCCGCCAAGGCCGAGGAGATGTCGGCCCGCACCGGCGGGGCGATCCTGTGCCAGCTGATCTTCGACATGCTGCAGCTCGACTCACGGGTCGACAACGTGCTCGACGGTCCGACGAGCGAGGTGTGGATCGACCCGTGGGTCGAGCATCTGACGAAGTGCGGGGTGACATTCCGTCCAGGCTGCAGAGTTTCGGGCATCGGCTGCGACGGCAGGCGCATCACCGGCGTCACGGTGACGACGGCTCGCGGTGACGAGAACGTCGACGCCGACTTCTACATCGCGGCGTTGCCCGTCGAGAAGTTCCGGCTCCTGGTGTCACCCGCGATGCGTGCCGCAGATCCCCGCCTGCAGCTGCTGGGAAAGCTGCAGTGCGACTGGATGACCGGCATCATGTTCTATCTGGACACCGATGTTCCTCTCGAACACGGGCACGCCATCTTCATCGACTCCGAGTGGGCGCTCACCGCGATCTCACAGAAGCAGTTCTGGCCGGATGTCGACCTCGAACGGCGCGGAGATGGCAGGGTCGAAGGCATTCTCTCGGTGGATGTTTCGGCATGGGACGTACCCGGACCCGTCACCGGTAAGGTGGCGACAGCGTGCTCGAAAGACGAGATCCGCCAGGAGGTGTGGGCACAGCTGGTCGACCACATCGACGACGGCACGCTCGACGAGGCCAACGTGATCGACTGGTTTCTCGATCCGGCCATCGAGTTTCCCAACCCCGGAGCCGCCACGAACGCCGAACCGCTGCTGATCAACACGAAGTCGTCCTGGGTGAACCGCCCCGATGCCGTCACCGCGATTCCGAATCTGTTCCTCGCCGCCGATTTCGTCAGGACCCACACCGATCTGGCCACCATGGAAGGCGCCAACGAAGCCGCAAGGGCCGCGGTCAACGGAATCCTGCACGCGACCGGGTCGACGCACCGGCGGTGTGGCGTCCGCAAACTGCAAGAGCCGTGGGTGCTTTGGCCCTTCCGGCAACTCGACCGGTTGCGGTGGAAGTTGCGCAGACCCGCGAAGGCGCCCTTCCGGCTGGATGCCGCGGGGGAGCTCACACCGACCGGCCCGATGGCGCGTGCCTGTCTGGCGGCTGCCCGGATGGGCGGCAAGGGAACGTTCCTGACCGACGGCGGGCAACGCTGACGCGAGCGAATAACCTTCCCAAGGCAAGCAATCGGGTGCTCGACGCTCGCCTGATCGACCAATTGGAAAGCGTGTCTAACCGGTCTGTGCCATCATCGCGAACGTGTCTACCGACGTCCTGGCCCGCGCCGTCGGGAACGAGACGGTGGACCGGTTTCTCGCGATGGCGCAGATCGGCCCCGCGGCGCTGGTCATCGAAGGCGAAGCAGGCATCGGCAAGACGACGATGTGGTCGGACATCTGCGACGCTGCCCGCGACCGCGGATTCCGGATCGCGACGTCACGCCCCGCGCAGGCGGAGTCGGTGTTGGCCTATGCCGCGGTGGCCGACCTGTTGGCCGACGTCGACGGTGAAGCGATCGACGTCTTGCCCGAGCTGCAGCGCCTGGCGGTCAACCGGGTGTTGTTGCGCGCCGGCTCGGACGGCCCGGCGACCGATCAGCGCGTGGTCGCCGCCGCGATGGGCGCGCTGCTGGAGACGCTGGCCACCGACACCGCCGTCCTCATTGCGATCGACGACGTGCAGTGGCTGGACCCGTCGAGCAGGGCCGTCCTGACGTTCGTCGCCCGCAGGTTGACAGGGCGCGTGGGAATTCTCGTCACCGAGCGGTGCGAGGCGCTGCAAGGAACGACGACGTCGTGGCTGAAGCTCGCACGGCCCGAGGAGATCGCCCGGTTGCGGCTCGGGCCGTTGAGCATCGGAGCGCTCCACGTGCTGCTGATGCGTAAGCTCGGCCGGTCGTTCTCCCGGGCGGTGATGGTCCGCATCGCCGAGGTCGCGGGCGGCAACCCGTTCTATTCGCTCGAACTCGCGCGCGCCATGGACGGGCAGCGCCCCGCCACCCAAACCGGACTGCCGAGCACACTGGCCGACCTCGTCCGGGTCCGGCTCGGCAGGCTCGACGGCGACGTCCGCGAAATCCTGCTGGCCGTCGCATCGGTCGCGGCGCCGACCGTCGATCTGTTGGCGCGGCTCAAGAACACGACGGCCGAGCATGTCGTCGGGTTGCTCGAGGATGTCGAGACCGACGGGATCATCGGTATCGACGGAAATCGGGTCCGGTTCTCGCATCCGCTGCTCGCGCGCGGCATCTACAGCGACGCAACGCCTGCCGACCGTCGCGCCATGCACCGTGCGCTGGCGGTCATCGAGGGCCAGCCCGAGCTCAAGGCACGTCATCTCGCGATGGCGGCGACGAGCGCCGACGACGCGACGCTGGCCTCGCTGGACGAGGCGGCCGAGACGGCGCGCAGCAGGGGTGCACCCGCCGCGGCGGCGGAGCTGGTCGAGTTGGCCATCGGACTCGGCGGCGACAAGCCGTGGCGACGACTGAGGGCAGCAGGCGACCATTTCCAGGCAGGTGACACCGGGCGGGCGCGCGTCCTGCTCGAGGAGGTGGCGGGAAACCTGCGGCCCGGCATGCTGCGCGCGATCGCATTCAATCTTCTTGGTGCGCTGTACATCTATGACAACCAATTCCTGGAGGCGACGGATCTGCTGACCAAGGCCGTCGACGAGGCGGCCGACGTGCCCGCCGTTGCCGTTCAGGCGTTGATGTCGCTGTCGTTCGCCCAGGGCATGGGATCGTTCGCCGAGGGCACCTCCGAAGAGGGCCTGTTCGAGATCATGTTGGACAATTCGCGGCGGGCCGTCGAGCTCGCCGAAAGTGTCGGGATGCCGTCGGTGACGAGCCAGGCGCTCGCGATGTGGGTACACACGTTGTTCATTCACGGACACGGCGTGGACGACGCCGCGCTCGACCGGGCCTTGGAGCTCGAGGCCGGTGACGACGATGTGGCCATCCCGTTCCGGGCCAGTGCCGTCAACGCGCTCATCCTGGCCTGGACGGGACGCCTGGATGAGGCGGCGGCCCGCATGCTCGCGGTCCGGGCCAGTTGCGAGGAGCGGGGCTCCGACCGCAACATGATGGCGGTCGCCAGCTACAGCGCGATGATCGAGATGTGGCGGGGAAACCTCACCGCGGCAGAGTCTTTCGCCGACGAAGGCGTGGAGCGTGCGCAACAGCTCGGCGGCCGCTACGTCGAGATCATCCCGTTGAGTGTGCGCAGCGTGGTCGCCGCCTATCAGGGCCGCGAGGAGGATGCGCGCTCCGATGCGCACGCTGCGCTCGAGGCTGCGACGGAGTGCGGGGCGACCCGGATGGCGGACTGGCCGCGGATGACGTTGGGCCTCATCGAGGTATCTCTGGGCAACCATGCCGAGGCGATCGACGCGGTGGCGCCGCTGCTGTCACGTCTGCACATCGTGCCGGGAACCGAGTTGATGCATTCGTGGTATCTGCCCGATGCGGCCGAAGCCTATGTCGCCCTGGGGAATCTGGATGCAGCGGACGACATCGTCGACGTCATGGAGCGGAACGGGCGGACGCTCGACAGGCCATGGATGCTGGCGGTGGCGCTTCGGTGCCGGGCCATGTCGCTGGCCGCGCGGGGCGATGTCGAGGCAGCAGAGGAGGTTGCGCGGCGCGCGATGGCCGAACACGACCGCGTGCCGATGCCCTTCGAGCGGGCGCGAACCCAGTTGCTGCTGGGGCAATTACAGCGTCGTCGGCGGGTCAAGGACGCCGCCGCCGCGACGCTGCGGGAGGCGCTGGAGGTTTTCGAGTCGATGGGCGCCGCGATCTGGGCCCGGCGCGCGCACGCGGAGCTCGCCCGAACCAATGTGGGCCGTACCTCCGATCGTGAACTCACACCTTCAGAACAACGCACTGCCGAGTTGGCCGCCGCGGGTATGACCAACCGGGACATCGCATCGACGCTGTTCATCAGCCAGAAGACCGTCGAGCACAACCTCGGGCGGGTGTATCGCAAGCTCGGAATCAAGACCAGGGCGGAGCTGGGCCGGAAAATGGACGGGATCCGCGAGTAGTCGCAGGGGGTAGCGATGAGAGAGACGAATCCGGGTCCGCCGGACGACATGGACGACCTGATGGCCGATTCCGATGCCGCGCTGCAGCGGTTGTGTGCCGCGGTCCAGCGGAGAAGCCCAGAAGTGGACCCTTCCAACGACATTCAGGAAGACGGTGCCCGCTTCTTCATCGCACCGGCGTCCGCGCCCGGCGCGTCGATCCTCGATGCCATCAGCGCTCTGAGGGTCGCCGTCGTCGGCGCCGCAGATCTGGCCAACGCACGGACGCGGGTGATCGTCGAGACGATGACCGACGACGGGGCCGACGACTCGATACCGGACCCGGGGGCGTTGTTCCGCCGCGGCGAGCAGACGCTGCGGCGTGTGCTCGGTGACGTGTTCGACTGAGCGGGAAGGGATCAGCGACATGCCGGGACCTCCACCCGCACTCCCCGTGACTCCACTGCCAAAGCTGAAGCAGTGCACGTCGGTCGACGACGTCGTCGCGAACTTCGACGTGATCATCGACTGGGCGATCACGGCGAAGAACGGTCTCGGGTATTTTCCGACCGTCTACAAGCGCGCAACGCTCGCAATCCGGGACAAAATCGAGCAAGGCGATTACTTCGACGACAACGACCGGATGACCCGGTTCGACATCATCTTCGCGCAACGCTACTTCGACGCACTCAACGCCTACTTCCACCCGCAGGCGTATGACGCCCCCACGCACACCTGGCAGTGGTGTTTCGACGGGCACGAGTATCCCGAGCCCGATGACCCGATCATGTTGCAGCACATGCTGACCGCAGTGAACTCACATGTGAACCTCGACCTCGGGATCGCGGCGGCGATGGCGGCCGGCGACGAACCCATCGCGCGCCTGAAGAAGGACTTCAACCGCATCAACGACCTGCTGGCCGGGGAGGTCGGGATCTTCCTGGTGACGCTGTCGACGCTGTCGCCGCGCGTGAGGCTGATTCGTCGGCTGCTGTTGTGCGAGGACGAGATTCTGGGCGAAGTGCTGAAGATCTTCCGGGATCTGGCATGGGCATTCTCCAATCAGATTGCCCAGCAGCCGAAAAGGCGGCGCGACAACATCGCCGTCCACGACGCGTGGGCGGGAGTCCTCGGGTCGTACTATCTGCACCCGAGCGACACGGTGCACCGCCTGGTGCGCTGGATCGGCGAGACCGAGAGTCAGGACGTCGCCACGAACATCAAGGTGCTCGACGGTCGGATCTGATTGCAGGTCAACGGAAGTCCGCGAAGAATGCCGCCACCTCGTCGACGTAGAGTTCGGGCTGCTCGAATGCCGCGAAGTGTCCACCGCGCGGCATCGTCGTCCACCGGGTGATGTTGGGGTAGTTGGCCTCGCACCAATGCCTGGGCGAGCGAAGGATCTCCATCGGGAACGACGCCACCCCGGTGGGTAGCGTGACGGGGCCGCCACCGGTGAAGCTGCCGAAGCTCTCCCAATACAGACGCGCCGACGACGCACCGCTGCCGGTGACCCAGTACAGCATCACGTTGTCGAGCAGTTCGTCCTTGGTGAGGACGTTCTCGGGGTGCCCGTCGCAGTCCATCCATGACCAGAACTTCTCGACGATCCAGGACAGCTGCCCGACAGGGGAGTCGACCAGGCCGTAGCCGAGCGTCTGCGGGCGCGTCGACT
Source organism: Mycobacterium sp. 236(2023) (assembly GCF_029623955.1). Classification (GTDB taxonomy): domain Bacteria; phylum Actinomycetota; class Actinomycetes; order Mycobacteriales; family Mycobacteriaceae; genus Mycobacterium. The sequence goes on from NZ_JARSBP010000003.1 coordinate 557,879, forward strand.
GCTGTTTGGAGTACCCCGAATCCCATTGGCGGTAGTAGCCGAGACGTTCCAGTGCGGCGAGTTCGTCGGCGCTGGGGTCGGACAGGTTCTTCGGGGGCCGTCCCATCGGCATGTTCGTGTGGATCGCTACGCAGTTCCCTACATTGCGACCGATCTGTGTGGTGACGGCGGCTCCCCAGTCGCCGCCCTGTGCGCCGTAGCGCCGGTAGCCCAATCGCCCCATCAATGTCTCCCACGCCTGCGCGATCCGGCCGACACCCCACCCGGTGGCCGTCGGCTTGCCCGAGAAGCCGTACCCGGGAAGGGACGGGCACACCACGTCGAAGCCCGCGTCGCTGAGCGGTTCGATGACCTTGCCGAACTCGACGATGGACCCGGGCCAGCCATGGGTGATGATCAACGGGAACGCGTCGTCGCGCCCGCAGCGCTGGTGCACGAAGTGGATGTCGAGGCCGTCGATCTCGGTGGTGAAGTGGTCGAAGCGGTTCAGCGCGGCCTCGCGGGAGCGCCAGTCGTATTGGTCGGCCCAGTACTCGGCGAGCTCAAGCGTGTACGCCAGGGGGATGCCCTGGCTCCAGTCGTCGACACATTCCGGTTCCGGCCAGCGGGTCCGCCTGAGGCGGTCGGCGAGATCATCCAGCACGTCAGCGGGGACGTCGATCGTGAACGGCTGAATGGCGACCATGGCCCATCCTGGCATTTGGATAATCGGACAGTGTGGGGACCCCGACGCTCATCCTGATCGCCGCGACGACACTGGCCGCGTGTGTCGCGCTCGGCGGCGCCCTCTACGAGGTGCTCGTCGTCGATCCGTTCTGGCCCAAGCGGCCGGGCATCATCCAATCGCGCAACGGTGGCATTTCGCGGGTCCGGTTCTGGTTGCCCGCCCCCGTCATCTTCGAGGTGCTGCTCGTCGTCACGCTGATCGTCACCTGGGGCGACTCCGACGTCGGCGCGGCTCTGCTGGTGGCGTTGGTCAGCCACGCCGCAATGCGCTTGTGGGCGTTGTTCGACTTGATTCCCAAAGGTGCGGAGTTCGAACGTAAGGATCCCGCCGACGTCGACGAGGCGGCGGCGGTGAAGTGGACTCGGCGCAACATCATTCGAGTGCCGATGCTGCTCGTCACGTCCTGCGCGATGCTCGCCGCGCTCGCGCTTGCCTGATCAGATCTGCGGCGGAGTGAACTGGCTGTCAACGGCTTTGGCGATGTCAGGCTTCGAGTTCCCCGATCACGCGGCTCTCGATGGCTGCGCGGGTCGCGGCGGGAAGCACGATCAGGCCTGCGAGTTCCTTCTGCGCACGCCCGTACGCGCTGTCGCGTTCCTGGGGCGTCGCCCCGCTGTCGGCAGCCAACCGCAGCAGGCTCTGGGCCCGTGCCAACCTCTCCTGATCGGCGGCCGAGAAATCACTGCGGCGCCGCCGGATGGCCTCGGACTCGGCGATGTCGAACGCCGAGACGTAGTCGTTGACGGCATCGCGGTACTCGAGTTGGGCGTCGCGATCGTCGAGGACGTCGTCGATCGTGCCGGGCCGCAGCAGATCGGCACGATTCTTGGCTCTGTGGAATCCTAGCGTCAGCGGCTCCCGCATGTCGGTCATCACCGGGAAGTCCAGCAGTTTGGCGACGTCGACCTCATAGGACAGCCACCGCTGATCCGTCGCGTCGTGAAGGTCGGCGACCTTGGCCATCTCGCGGCGGTTCCCGTCCGTGCGCGCCTGGCCGGTGGCGTGCGCGTGTGCCAGCGCGACCTTCGTCTCCTGCTTGATGCGGTAGCGCTCGAGTCTGCGCTGCGCCCGGCGCTCGTTGGCTGCCGCGATCCCCTTCGCGGCGGCGCCGATCGTTCCGCCGAACACGAAGATCAGCCACCAGAAGTTGCTGATGAAATGCAGCACGGCGCCCACATCTCCAGAATGCCACCGGGCGTTGTGGTGGGATTGGTCCGTGACAGACGCAGCAAACCCTGATCCGGCGGTCATCGCCCGAGCGATCACGATGCGGGGCCCTTCGGGACCCGTGTACGGACCCGTCGACCTCGACATTACAGCCGGCGGCGTCACGGTGCTGGTTTGCCCGCCCGGATCGGGGCGCACGGCGCTGCTGATGACGCTCGCGGGCCGCATGCGTCCCGGGTCGGGCACCCTGTCGGTCTTCGGCCGGAGCAAGGTCCGCGACGTCTTCACCGGCGCCGCCCTCGCGGCGATCGAGGACCTCGACGGCGTCTCGGAATCCGTAACCGTCGGCGACGCGCTCACCGAACAGATGCGCTGGGACGCGCGCTGGTACAAGCTGATCGGGCGCGCCGACGAGGCCGCCCTAGCGAAGATCTGCGGACCGGTGTTCGGAGATCTCCCGTTACCGCCGTTGCACGAGTACGTCGAGGAACTCAGCGAACTCGACCGCATGCTGCTGCGAGTCGCGCTGGCCAACACCGCACGCCCGCCGCTGCTCGTGGTCGGCGACATCGAGCAGGTCACCCACGACGAAAGCCGAGAGCATCTCGTCGCGCGTCTCGTCGAACTCGGCGCGGAGCAGACGGTGGTCACGGCGAGTGCGAACGGCGTGACCGATCACCCCGTGCATCAGATCCCCGTCGAGAACACCTCCCGCGTCAGCCACGCCGGTCAGCAGAAAGGTGGTGCCTGATGGCGCTCGCCGGAATGTCGTTGGGCACCGATCTCAAGCGGTACTCCCGCGGATCGATGCCCCGGATCGCGCTGGTCACGATCATCCTGATGCCCTTGCTCTACGGGGCCATGTACCTGTGGGCGTTCTGGAATCCGTTCGCCGAGGTCGGCAAGGTCCCGGTCGCGCTGGTCAACGAGGACCGCGGCGTACAGACCCAGGGACAGGAGTTGCGCGCCGGCGACCAGGTCGCCGAAGCGCTCATCGGTTCCGGCCAGCTCAAACTCACCGAGATGTCGGCCGAGGAAGCCGCGGACGGCGTCGCCAGTGGCGATTACTACTTCTCGATCACGCTGCCGCAGGACTTCAGCGAACGTGTCGCGTCGCCGTCGGGCGAGGACCCGCAGCAGGCGCAGATCACGTTCACGTTCAACGATGCCAACAACTACCTGGCGTCGATCATCGGGCAGAACGCGTCCCGCGAGGTCGTCAATCAGGTCAACGCCAAGATCGGCGAACAGACGGTGGGCGCCGTCCTGTCGGGACTGACCGATGCGGGCAAGGGCCTCGATCAGGCCGCCGACGGGGCCCAGCAGCTCGCGACGGGTCTCGACAGTGCCGATGACGGGGCCCATCGACTGGCCGCCGGTGCCGACACGTTGTCGTCGGGCCTCGACAGCGCGCGGGCCGGCTCCGCCGAATTGGCCGCTGGCACCAGGCAATTGGCGGGTGCCGTGGATACCGCGACCGATCCGCTGCTGGAGATGCTGGATCGTGTCGGCGGGCTGAGACTCAACCCCGATGAGGTCGCGATTGCCGCGCAGCACCTGTCCAGCGCCGTCCGCTCGACCACCGATCGCATCGCCGCCCTGAACGTCAACAGCGCGCAGGCCGCGGCGATCGTCGACCAGGCCGTGGGGTTCCTCCAGGCAAATCCTGATCCCGCGGTGCGCGACGCGGGGCACGCGCTGGCCGGTGCGCAGCGACTGTTGCGCGCGCAAGGTATCGATCCGACCACCGATGACGGGCTGATCCGCCTGCGCGACAGCGCATCCCGTCTGGAGGACGAGCTCGGTGACCCCAACAGCAAGCTGCGCGTCTTCCTGGCCAATGCGCTCAACGGCGGGCTTCGCTCCGACATCGCCAAGCTCAGAGACGGCGTCGACGAGCTGAACTCCGGTGCGCAGCGCCTGAGCGCCGGTTTGGTGCAGCTTTCTGACGGCGGCCACGAATTATCCAGTGGAGCAAGTCAACTCGCTGACGGTACGCAGAAGTTGCGGGACGGCGGTCAGGAGTTGGCCACCAAACTGCGGCAGGGTTCCACCCAGATCCCCTCGTGGACTCCGCAACAGCGCACCGAGGTGGCGCAGACACTGGCGGCGCCGGTGGGGGCGGACCTGGTGAACAACAATCCCGCACCCACCTTCGGCACGGGTTTCGCGCCGTTCTTCATGCCGCTGGCCCTGTTCATCGGCACGCTGATCATCTGGATGTTGTTGAAGCCGTTGCAGTCCCGTCCCATCGTCAACGGCCTGGGCGCCCTGCGGGTGGTACTGGCCTCGTACTGGCCCGCCTTGCTGATCGCGGTGTGCCAGGTCCTCGTCATGTACGGGGTCGTCCACTTCGGTGTCGGTCTGCAGGCCAAGTATCCACTGGCGACGGTGGCTTTCCTCGTGCTCATCGCCGGTACGTTCCTCGCGATGATCCAGGCGTTCAACGCGGTGTTCGGGGTGCCCGTCGGCCGGGTGGTCACTCTCGCATTCCTGATGCTGCAGCTGGTGTCCGCGGGCGGGATCTATCCGGTCGAGACGACGGCGAAACCGTTCCAGATCATCCACCCGTTCGATCCGATGACGTACGCGGTCAACGGGCTGCGGCAGCTCACCGTCGGTGGCATCGACTCGAGGCTGTGGATCGCGATCGCGGTGCTCGGTGGTCTGCTTGTGGCGTCTCTGGCGGCCAGTGCGTGGGCGGCCAGACGCAACCGCCAGTACACGATGGACCGTTTGCGCCCACCGATCGAGGTCTAATTTCCCACTAGGGCAGGCCGATGCGGCGGTAGCGCTCGAACCGGGCGGCCAGTCGCTGCTCGTCCGGTATCGAGCGCAGCTGGTGAAGTTCCGCGGCGATCGTCGCCGACAGCCGCTCGGTGAACGCCCGGGGTTCGTCCGCGGCGTCCGGATACTCGGGCACCACGGTGTCGACGATCCTGTTGCGCAGCAGGTCGACCGACCGGATCCCCTGGGCGGCGGCCAGTTCCGGGGCATGGTCGACATCGCGAAACACGATGGCGCTGGCGCCTTCTGGAGGCAGGGGCGCCAGCCAGCCGTGCAGGGCGGCGAGCACACGGTCGGCGGGCACCATCGCCAGCGCAGGCCCGCCGCTGCCCTGGCCGAGTAGCACCGAGACCGTCGGCGTGTCCAGCGTGACCAATTCGGCGAGGCAGTGGGCGATCTCCCCGGCGAGCCCGCCCTCCTCGGCTTCGGCCGACAGGGCGGGGCCCGCGGTGTCGATGACGAGGACCAGCGGCAGCTTCAGGCTCGCCGCCAGGGCCATACCGCGCCGGGCCTCACGCAGCGCCGCAGGACCGACGAGCCCACCGGTGACGCGCTGCTGCCCGAGGACCACGGCCGGTTGCCCGCCGAAGCGGGCCAGCGCCAGCATCATCGTGGCGTCCTCTCCCTGCCCCGTGCCGGACAGCAGCACGCGCTCGGTCGAGCCGTGGCGCAACAGGAAGCTGACACCGGGCCGATCGGGGCGTCGGGAAATCTCGACGGAGTCCCACGCCGGGATGTCGGGCAGCGGCTCGGGCTCGGGCATCGCGGGTGGCTCGCCAGGGCCATCGGCGACAACTTTCAACGTCCGGTCCAGGGTGGTCCGGAGGATCTCCAGGGGCACCACGGCGTCGACGACTCCGTGACGCTGCAGGTTCTCGGCAGTCTGGATGCCCTTCGGGAACGGTTCACCGTAGAGATGCTCATAGACGCGGGGACCGAGGAATCCGATCAGCGCTCCCGGCTCGGCGGCCGTGACGTGGCCCAGCGACCCCCAGGACGCGAACACCCCGCCGGTGGTCGGATGCCTCAGATACACCAGGTAGGGCAGGTGTGCTTTCTTGTGCAGCTCGACCGCGGCGGCGATCTTGACCATCTGCAGGAACGCGACGGTGCCCTCCTGCATGCGGGTGCCGCCGGAACTCGGTGACGCGAGAAGTGGCAGCTGCTCGGCGGTGGCCCGGTGAATCGCGGCGATGATGCGCTCGGCCGCCGCGACGCCGATGGAGCCGGCAAGGAAGTCGAACTCGCAGGCCACGAGCGCGACACGGCGGCCGAACACCAGGCCTTCGCCGGTCAGCACGGACTCGTCGAACCCGGTCGCGGCCGCGGCAGCGTCGAGTTCGGAGCGATATTCCGCGGACATCGGGACGGCCGCGGGCGGTTCATCCCAGCTGGTGAAGGAGCCTTCGTCGAGGAGCGCATCGCGCAGCTGCAGGGCACCGATCCGGCTCACAGGAAAAAGGCTAATAGTGTGGGCTCATGATTGGAGTGACCCGCGACGGCCACGTGATGACTCTGGAGCTGCAGCGCCCCGAGCGGCGCAATGCCCTCAACGCCGAACTCGTGGACGGTCTGCGCGATGCGATCGAGAAAGCTGCTGCCGATGACGTCCGCGCCATCGTCCTGACCGGGGCGGGGCACGTCTTCAGCTCGGGCGCCGACCTCTCAGGCGGCCAGGGTGTCGCCGACGAACTGCCGGACAAGGCGAAGGCGCTGAACCTGGCGATCGACCGGGCGCCGATCCCGGTGATCGGCGCCATCAACGGTCCGGCGATCGGGGCAGGGGTCATCCTGTCGATGATCTGCGACCTGCGCGTCGTCGCACCGGAGGCGTACTTCCAGTTTCCGGTGGCGAAATACGGTATCGCGCTGGACAACTGGAGTATCCGCAGGTTGACGTCGCTCGTCGGTGCAGGGCGGGCCAGGGGCATGCTGATGGCGGCCGAACGCCTCACCGCCGACGTCGCGCTGCAGACGGGCATGGCCAACAGGATCGGCACGCTCGCCGACGCGCAGGCCTGGGCGCAGGAGATCGCCGGTTTCGCGCCGCTGGCGCTGCAGCACGCCAAGCGAGTTCTCAACGACGACGGCGCGTACGAAGATCCGTGGCCCGCGCACGAGGAACTCTTCGAGCGCGCGTGGAAGAGCCAGGACATCATCGAAGCCCAGGTGGCACGCATCGAGAAGCGCCCACCGAACTTCCAGGGCGCCTGATGATCGGGCGCACGGCGCTGCGATTCGGGTTCGGGACGGCGTCGCTGCTGGCCGGCGGGTGGGTGCTGCGCGCGCTGCAGGGCACCCCGGCCTCGCTGGGGGCCACCCCGGCCGAGATCGCGCCGGTCGCCCGCCGCTCGCCGCACTACAAGGACGGCAAGTTCATCAACCTGGAGGCTTCGTCGTCGGGTTTCCCGATGGACCGCGAGTTGCAGCGCAAACTGCTCCGCGACCTGGCCAACGCCTCGTCGGTCGGGAAGCCGCCGGGGCCGATCCCGATGAAGGATCCGCCGACGGTCGATCCGACGGCAGCCGATGCCGCAGCCAGTTGGTATGGCCACTCCAGCGCGCTGATCGAGATCGACGGCTACCGGGTGCTGGCCGACCCGGTATGGAGCGAGCGGTGCTCGCCGTCGCGCAATGTCGGTCCGCAGCGCATGCACGACGTGCCGCTGCTCCTTGAAGCACTCCCGGCTCTCGACGCGATAGTGATCAGCCACGACCACTACGACCACCTCGACATCGACACCATCGTGGCGTTGGCACGCAGTCAGCGGGCACCGTTCGTCGTCCCGCTGGGCATCGGCGTGCACCTGCGCAAGTGGGGCATCCCCGAAAGCCGGATCGTCGAACTCGACTGGCACGAAGCCCACCAGATCGGCGACCTGACACTGATCTGCACGCCCGCCCGGCACTTCTCGGGCCGCCTGTTCTCCCGCGATACCACGCTCTGGGCCTCGTGGGTGATCAGCGGGCCGGCGCACAAGGCATTCTTCGGCGGCGACACCGGATACACGAAGAGCTTCGCCGACATCGGGGCGCAGTACGGGCCGTTCGACCTGACGCTGTTGCCGATCGGCGCGTACCACCCGGCATTCGCCGATATCCACATGAACCCCGAAGAGGCGGTGCGCGCGCATCTGGACCTCGCCGATGTCGACAACAGCCTGATGGTGCCCATTCACTGGGCGACCTTCCGGTTGGCCCCGCACCCGTGGGCGGAGCCGGTCGAGCGGCTGGTCGCGTCCGCCGACGTCGAACGGGTACGTATCGCGGTGCCGATGCCCGGCGAACGCGTGCTTCCCGACTCGACATTCACCCCGTGGTGGCGGCTCTAGACGACGGCGACGCGTTACCGTTCTGGGCATGAAACCACCGGTTCGGGCGGTCGCGGTCGCGGTGACACTGGCTCTGTTGGCCGGCTGTGGCTCGAACAGCACCGAATCTGCTGCGCCGAGCACGCCGTCGCTGGGCGATTTCTCGGACGTGCCGCCGCCGCTGGTTCCGGCGCTGCCGCTCCCGGAGAACGCGGTCGCCGACGCCGTGTCGAAGCTCGACGGTCTCGCCGAGGACCTGATGTCGAAGTCGGGGATTCCCGGGATGGCGATTGCTGTCGTCCACGAGGGAAAGACGGTGTACGCGAAGGGTTTCGGGGTCAAGAACAACACTTTGTCGGACGACCCCAGCAACAAGGTCGACCCTGACACGGTGTTCCAGCTGGCGTCGCTGTCGAAGCCGATCAGCGCGACGGTGGTCGCCACGTTGGTCGGACAGAACCGGACGAGCTGGGACACCCCGATCGTGTCGCAGCTGCCCTGGTTCGCGCTGTCGGACCCCGCCGTGACACAGATGCTCACCGTCGGCGACATGTTCTCGCACCGCTCCGGGCTGCCCGACCACGCCGGGGATCAGCTCGAGGACCTCGGATATGACCGGCGCCAGGTGCTCGAACGGCTCCGCCAGCTTCCGCTGAGCCAGTTCCGGACCTCCTACGCCTACACCAACTTCGGGCTGACCGCCGGTGCCGAGGCAGTGGCCACCGAGGCGGGGAAACCCTGGGAGGACCTGGCCGCCGAAACACTGTTCGGCCCCCTCGGCATGACGTCGACGAGCTATCAGTTCAGCGATTACGAGTCGCGGCCCGACCGCGCGGTCGGCCACATCCGCATCGACGACCGCTACGAACCCCGCTATGTGCGCAACGCGCAGGCGCAGTCGCCGGCGGGCGGGGTCAGTTCATCGGTCAACGACATGACGCGGTGGATGGCGATGGTGCTCGCCGACGGCCAGCATGACGGCCGTCCGCTCATCGACCCGAAAGCGTTGCTGCCCGCGATCACCCAGCAGGTGGTCTCCGACCGCGCCTCAGAGCCGGCGATGAGGTCCGGGTTCTACGGGTACGGCTTCAACGTCGGTGTCACATCCGGTGCTCGCACCCAGCTGAGTCATTCGGGCGCCTTCGAACTGGGCGCGGCCACCAATGTTCTGTTCCTTCCGTCGGCCGACGTCGCGATCGTCGCGCTGACCAACTCCACCCCGGCGGGCATCCCCGAGACGCTGACCGCAGAGTTCGCCGATCTCGTGCAGTTCGGCCAGGTCCGCGAGGACTGGTATGCGTTGTACGGCAATGCCTTCGAGGAGATGGACAAGCCCGTGGGTTCGCTGGTCGGGCAGCAGCGCCCCGTCGACGCGGAACCGCATGGCCCGTTCCCGTCGTACACGGGTGTGTACAACAACGACTACTGGGGTCCGGCGACGGTCACCGAACGAGACGGGGTGCTCGAGCTGGCTCTCGGCCCTCGCGGTGTTTTCAAGCTCCAGCCGTGGAACGGCAACGTCTTCACATTCCCGATCGCGTCCGAGAACGCCCCGCCCGGAACGGTTTCGACGGCGACCTTCGACGGGCCGAAGCTCACGCTGGAGTACTTCGACGCGGAGGGCAAAGGAGTGTTCTTGCGATGAGCGCGTACGTGGCAACGAAACTCGACTTTTGCAGACAAAGTGCGAGTAGCTATCGGCAAAACTCGGATCTCGTGACCGGCGGTGCGTGCCGATGAGCGCCCCAGTGATCACCGGACTCTCCGATGCCGAGGTCGCCCAGCGTGTCGCCGACGGTAAGACCAACGACGTCCCCACCCGCGCGGCCCGCAGTGTCTCGGAGATCATCCGCGGCAACGTCTTCACCCGCATCAACGCCATCCTCGGTGTGCTGTTCGTCATCGTGCTGTCGACCGGCTCGGTGATCAACGGTGCTTTCGGTCTCCTGATCATCGCCAACAGCGCGATCGGCATCATTCAGGAACTGCGAGCCAAGCAGACGCTGGACAAGCTGGCCATCGTCGGGCAAGCGAAACCCTTGGTGCGCAGGCAGTCCGGAACAGTTCCGCTGAGCCCTAACGAGGTCGTCCTCGACGACGTCATCGAGCTCGGGCCCGGCGACCAGATCGTCGTCGACGGCGAAATCCTCGAGGAGGCCAACCTCGAAGTCGACGAATCACTGCTGACCGGTGAAGCCGACCCGATCGCGAAAGATGCCGGCGATCAGGTGATGTCGGGCAGCTTCGTCGTCGCCGGCAGCGGTGCTTACCGTGCTACCAAGGTCGGTCGCGAAGCGTATGCGGCCAAGCTTGCCGAGGAGGCCAGCAAGTTCACGCTGGTCAAATCCGAACTGCGCAGCGGCATCAACAAGATTCTGCAGTTCATCACCTACCTGCTGGTACCCGCAGGCGCCCTGATCATCTACACGCAGCTGTTCACCACCGACGCGGGATGGCGCGAATCGGTGCTGCGCATGGTCGGGGCGCTCGTGCCGATGGTGCCCGAAGGTCTGGTGCTGATGACGTCGATCGCCTTCGCGGTTGGGGTCATCCGGTTGGGCCGCAGGCAGTGTCTGGTCAACGAACTGCCGGCCATCGAAGGGCTGGCCCGCGTCGACGTGGTCTGCGCCGACAAGACCGGAACGCTGACCGAGAACGGCATGAGGGTCAGCGACCTCAAGAATCTGGACGCGGCAGGGGTTGCGGATGTGCTGGCGCAACTCGCCGCCGACGACGCTCGACCCAACGCCAGCATGGCGGCGATCGCCGAGGCCTACAAGATGCCGCCGGGATGGACCGCAACGGCCAGCGCGCCGTTCAAGTCGGCCACCAAATGGAGTGGCACGTCCTATGGGGAGCACGGAAACTGGCTGATCGGCGCTCCGGACGTGCTGCTGGACCCGGCCTCGCCGGTCGCCGAGGAGGCGGAGCAGATCGGTGCCCAGGGTTTGCGGGTGCTGCTGCTCGGTTCGTGTGACTGCTCCGTCGACGACGCCAACGCACCGGGAACCGTGCACCCGGCCGCTCTGGTGGTGCTCGAACAGCGGGTCCGCCCTGATGCCCGGGACACCTTGGATTACTTTGCCTCGCAGAAGGTCTCGATCAAGGTCATCTCCGGCGACAACGCGGTGTCGGTCGGGGCGGTGGCGGGTTCGCTCGGCCTCGAGGGTGAGACGATGGACGCCCGCAGGTTGCCCGACCGGCCTGATGAACTCGCCGACACGCTCGAGGAGTACACGACGTTCGGCCGGGTCCGGCCGGACCAGAAGCGGGCGATGGTGCACGCGTTGCAGTCCCGCGGACATACCGTCGCGATGACCGGGGACGGCGTCAACGACGTCCTCGCGCTCAAGGACGCTGACATCGGGGTCGCGATGGGTTCCGGAAGCTCCGCGTCCCGCGCGGTCGCGCAGATCGTGTTGCTGGACAACAAGTTCGCCACTCTGCCCTATGTCGTGGGTGAGGGCCGCCGGGTCATCGGCAACATCGAGCGCGTCTCGAATCTGTTCCTCACCAAGACCGTCTACTCGGTGCTGCTTGCTGTCCTCGTCGGGCTGGCGGGGTTGTCGGCGAAGATCTTCGGCACCGACCCACTGCTCTTCCCGTTCCAGCCCATCCACGTCACGATCGCGGCCTGGTTCACGATCGGGATCCCGGCGTTCGTGCTGTCGCTGGCTCCGAACAACGAACGCGCCCATCCCGGGTTCGTGCGCCGGGTGATGACGTCGGCGCTCCCGTCCGGTCTCGTCGTCGGCGTCGCGACGTTCACCTCCTACCTGGTGGCCTACCAGGGCCGCGCAGCCACCGAGACCGAGCAGACGCAGGCGTCGACCGCGGCGCTGATTACGCTGCTGGTGGCCGCGGTGTGGGTGCTGGCCGTCGTGGCCCGTCCCTACGAGTGGTGGCGCGTGGCGCTGGTCGCGGTCTCAGGCTTGGCTTACGTCGTCATCTTCAGCATCCCGGTGGCGCGCGAGTTGTTCATCCTGGACCCGTCGAATGCCGCGACGACGACGGCGGCGCTGGGAATCGGGCTTGCCGGGGCCGTCGCTATCGAGGTGATCTGGTGGGTGCAGGGCCGTGTGCTGGGCGAACAGCGCAGATTGTGGCGCTCCCGCGAAGGGTAGTTTGAGGTCATGGGATTTCTGGACAAGGCCAAAGATCTACTCTCCAAGAACGCCGACAAGGTCGACACCGTGATCAATAAGGCGGGTGACCTCGTCGACAAGAAGACGCAGGGCAAGTACGCCTCGACCGTGGACAAGGTGCAGGAAGCGGCGAAGAAGGCCGTCGCGGACCAGAGGAATCAGGGCCCGCAGGTGTCACCGGACCAGCAGTCGGGCCAGGTTCCGCCGGCCTCGCCGCCTCCGACGACACCTCCGCCTCCCGCGACGCCGCCGCCACCTCCGCCGCCGCAGGCACCGCCGACTGCGCCCCCGACCTCGTAGGGCATGGCGAAGCTTTCCGTCTCGGTCGACGTTCCGCTCCCGCCCGAGAAGGCGTGGGATGCCGCGTCGGACCTGTCCCGGTTCAAGGAATGGCTGTCCATTCACCGCGTGTGGCGTTCGACGCTGCCCGACGTCATCGCCAAGGGCACCGAAGTCGACTCGATCGTCGAGGTCAAAGGCATGATGGTTCGGATGCACTGGACTGTCGTGCACTACCGGCCGCCGGAGTCTCTGACGCTCAACGGTGACGGCAAGGGCGGCGTCAAGGTCAAGATGATGGGCAAGATCAAGCCGTCGGGAGACGGTTCAACCGTCACCTTCGACGTCCACCTCGGCGGCCCGGCGCTGTTCGGCCCGATCGGGATCGTCGTGGCCTCCGCGCTGAAGGGCGACATCCAGGAGTCGCTGAACCGCTTCAAGGCGGTCTTTTCTTGACCGCGAGCAGACGCAAACTCACCTGTTTCGGCCCCGAATCGTGTGACTTTGTGTCTGCTCGCCGGAGGAACTCGTGAGCACTGTCGCCGGTCGGCTTGCCGCGGCGGTCCGCGATCTCGTCGGGATCGAGCTGCCGGTGCGGATCCGGGCGTGGGACGGTTCGGAGGCGGGCCCGGCCGACGGGCCCGTGCTTGTCATCCGGTCGAGGCGTGCACTGCGCCGACTGATGTGGTCGCCGGGGGAGATGGGGCTGGCGCGGGCCTATGTGACGGGCGATCTCGATGTCGACGGTGACCTCGCCGACGGGTTCCGGCGCGCGTGGAAGGTGGCCCGTGACCACTCGGTCGCCCCGTCATTGTCGTTGCGCGACAAGCTTTCTGCTGTAGTCGTGGCCGCGCGGCTGGGAGTGATCGGCCCGCCGCCGAAGCCTCCCGCTTCGGAGGCGCGGCTGTCGGGCCGGTTGCACACCCGTCGCCGCGACCGCGACGCCATCGCGCACCACTACGATCTGTCCAACGAGTTTTACGAGCTGCTGCTCGACGAGCACATGGCCTACTCGTCGGCGTACTTCGAGCATCCGGACCAGGCGCTCCATGACGCGCAAACCGCGAAGCTCGATCTGGTCTGTCGCAAACTGAAACTTCAGCCGGGGCAACGCCTTCTCGACGTCGGCTGCGGCTGGGGTTCGATGATCCTGCACGCGGCCCGCGAGTACGGCGTGCACGCGACAGGTATCACGCTGTCGGCGCAGCAACGCGAGTTCATCACCGAACGCGTTGCGCAGCAGGGTCTTTCGGATCGCATCGAGGTGCGTCTGCAGGATTACCGGGAGCTTCCGGAGGAGGGGGAGTTCGACGCCGTCAGCTCGATCGAGATGGGCGAACACGTCGGCGAGGGCAACTACGGTCTGTACACCGCCATCATGTTCGACGCGCTGAAACCCGGCGGTTCGCTTCTCCTGCAGCAGATGTCGAGGAGGGCCGACGCCGCACCGGGCGGCGGTGCGTTCATCGAGTCCTACATCGCCCCGGACATGCACATGCGCCCGCTGTGGCAGACGCTGCGGTTCCTTCAGGACACCGGGTTCGAGATCCGCGACGTGCAGGCGATGCGCGAGCATTACGTGAGCACCGTCGACCGGTGGATCGACACGTTCGAGGACCGCTACGGCGAGTTCGTCGCGCTGCTCGGCGAAGAGACCGCGCGGGTCTGGCGGCTCTACCTCGTCGGCGGCGGGCTCGCCTTCGAGGAAGGCCGCATGGGTGTGGACCAGATCCTGGCGTGCCGCCCGACCACGGAGTAACTACAGGACGAAAGACGCCAGGGCGGCGTCGATCTCGGTGTCTCCGGAGATGACGTCGAACGTCGTGCCCGCGGTCTGCGGTGCATCCAGCACCGCGACCAGCACGGCGGCGACGTCTGCGCGGGGGATGGCGCCGCGGCCGGTGTGCTCGGCGATCGTCACCTGCCCGGTGGCGTCGTCGTCGGTGAGCTGCCCCGGACGCACGATGGTTGCGAGAAGCGCTGCGCGCGAACGGATCACATCGTCGGCGGCACCTTTGGCGCGCAAGTAGGTGGTGAAGACGTCCTCGTCGGGTTCGACGGGGAGGTCGGCGTCGGCGCCCATCGCCGAGATCATCACGTACCGCTCGACACCCGCGGCCTCTGCCGCGTCGGCGAGCAGGATCGCTGCGTCGCGGTCTACGGTCTCCTTGCGGGCCGCGCCGCTGCCCGGTCCCGCCCCCGCGGCGAAGATCACCGCGTCTGCGCCCCGCAGGTGTGTGGACACCACACCGTTGGTGGTGTTCTCCAGATCGACCACAATCGGCTCGGCGCCTGCCACGCGCAGTTCGTCGGCATGGTCAGGGTTGCGGATGAACCCGGCGACCGAGTCGCCTCGGGCCGACAGCAGCCGTTCGGTGATCAACGCGATCTTGCCGTGTCCTCCGGCGATGACGACCCGCATGCGGCCTACTTTCTTCGGCGCCGCACCAGCTTCGCGAACTCCACTGTCGAGCGGCGCACCGATTCGAACTCGAGCGACACGAACAATGTATCCACCATTGCAAACGGAAGCGTGGTGGCGACCGCACCGCGTCCGTATTCGAGGTGCCACGAGCCCGGGTGGATGGTCAGCCCGCGGGCGTGGCCCCGCTCCAGGCAGGTGCGCTCGCCGGGCAGCAGCGCCGGCAGCGCCGTGGTGTCGTCGGATTCCAGGTCGTAGGAGTCGATCTGTCCGGCCAGCAGGAACTTGTGGATGTCGACGTGCTTGTATCTACCGGAGAAACCCTGTGTGCCCGTGGGGGATCCGAAGATCACGAGGTACTCGCGCGGGGTGAAGTACAGAAACCGGACCTTGCCGAGGACGCCGCCGGCCTTGCTGCCGACCCAGCGCCCCGGAGCATCGTCGACCAAGTCGGGGTACTCGGCCGCGAGCAGCTCGACCGTGCGGGTGATCAGCTCGCCGTTCTCCAGCGGCAGGCCGACCACTTGCTCGGCCACACCGTGCAGCACGTCAGGATCGATCTTGTACTTCATCAGTCGAACTCCAGGGGCAGGCTCGTCGGGCCGCTGAGACCCAGTAGCGGTTTCCACGGCACCGCGCCCGCGGTGCGCGGGTTCGGGAGCCGTCGCGCCAAGATCGTCAGGGCTTCGGCAAGCTCGAGCCGGGCAAGGTGGGCGCCGAGGCAATAGTGCACGCCGCCGCCGAAGGTCAGGATCGGGGGTGGCTCGTCGCGGGTGATGTCGAAACGGGTCGGGTCGTCGTACACCGCGGGGTCCCGGTTGGCGGCGTAGGTGTTGACGAGGATGAATGTGCCTGCGGAGAAATGGTGTTCCCCGATCTCGACGTCGGCCGCCGCGCTGCGCACGGTGCTGCACATCGACGGCGAGTGCCGCATCGTCTCCTCGACGGTGCGCATCGCCAGCTCGGGGCGCTCGCGGAGCAGCTTCCACTGCTCGGGATGCTCGCACAGCACCTGCATCGACGCGGCGAGCTGGCTGCGGGTGGTGTCTGTTCCCGCGACGAGGATCGAGAACGCCAGCATGCGCAGTTCGGCAGCGTTCAACCGGTCGCCGCCGTCCTCGATCCGGATCAGATCGGACAGCAGATCGTCGGTGAGGTGGCGCCGGCGGTCGGCAACCATCCCGTCGATGTAGTCGTCGAACTCACCCCACGCTTTCAGCACGACCGGCTCCTCCTCGACGAGGTTGCAGTCGAAGCTGACGATCTTGAAGATGTCTTCTGCCCACCGCGAGAACTGCTGCCAGTCCTCGCGGGGCGCTCCGAGAAGCGCGCAGATGATCGGGATCGGGTACGGGCGGGCGATGTCGGCGACGAACTCGCAGTGCCCCCTGTCCTGGACAGCGTCGACCAGCTCGTTCATGACGCTGTGGATCGCGTCCTGCATGCGCGCCGTCGCGCGCGGTGTGAAGGCCCGCGACACCAGGCTGCGCAGCCTCCGGTGTTCGTCGCCCTCCATGTTCAGGATGCTTCGGGTCACCCTGTCCCACAACGGCCCTGAGGTGATGCCGTGCGCGGACAGATGGATGCCCGGAGGGATCACGAACCGCGGATCGCGCAGCACGGTGCGGGCCATCTCGTAGGAGAGCACCTCGGGGCCGATCGGGCCGAGCGCCACAGGGGCGATCTTCTGGGCCGCCCGGAACTGCGGGTAGATCTGCTGCGGGGTGTCGGTGAGCCCGTAGTCGAGGGTCACGCTCATAACGCCGTCGCTCCGAGAATCAGCGGCAGCGTCGGCAGTGTGCATGTCGCCGACGGCCAGGTGATCTCGGGGACGTACCCGGGTGCGAGCGTGAAATCGGGTATGCGGGCCAGCCATTCGGCGACGACGAGCTTGAGCTCCATCCGGGCGAGGTGAGATCCGAGGCAGCGGTGTGGTCCACCGCCGAAACCCCAGTGCTTGTGCAGCTTTCCGTCCAACACGATGTCGTTGACCGAGTGCTCGTCGGTGTCGTCCCGGTTGATCGCGCCGAGGCAGAGCCGGACTTCTGCCCCCGCGGGCAGTTCGACGCCTGCGACGGTCACAGGCCGGGTGGTGACGCGGCCGACGATCGGTGCCGCCGGTTCGAGCCGGATCATCTCCTCGACGAAACACGCCACACCGTCAGGATTGTCGATGAGGGACGCGCGCAACTCCGGGCGGCGGGCCAATTCCAGCAGCGTGGCGCCGATGGTGGACGTGACCGTATCCAGCCCGGCGAGCACGAACACCAGCGACAGCCCGACGGCCTCGTTGTCGGTGAGCGGGTCTTCACCGTGCAGCAGAGCCGAAAGAATGCCGTCGCGAGGGTTGTCGCGTTGCTGGGCAACGGCTTCGGTGAGATAGGTGTACAGCTCGATCGCGGGGGTGAGGTCGACACTCGACGGATCGGTCGTCAGGCTGAACGCGATGATGGCGTCCTTCCACGCGATCAACCGCTCCTTGTCGTCCAACGGGAGTCCGAACAACGTCAGGAACACCTGCGACGGATAGGGCGTGGCCAGTTCAGCCATCACTTCGCAGTGGCTCTGCGTGGCGATCGTCTCGACGATGTCGATGGCCTGTGCCTGCAACGATGGGAGCAGCCCGCCCAACGTCTGCGGGCTGAAGAACGGGTGCAGGATGTGCCGGTACCGGGTGTGGTCCGGCGGGTCGAACCCAAGCGGCACCAGGGGGACCGGGCTGATCATGTCGTCGTAGGCGATCTGCGACGAGAACACCTGCGGATTGCGAAGCGCGGCAAGGACATCGTCGCGGCGCGTCAGGTAAAACCAGCCGTCGCCGTAGAGCACCGGCCCGAGGTCGCGCAGCGCGGCCCAGCCCAGGCCCCGGTCTGACGCCATGGGCAGGTCGCCGTAGAGGACGTGTGGCAAGCCGTTCATCACGCCGGTCATGAGATGTTGGTGGCCAGGAACGTCAGCGGGAGTCCGAGGACGGACAGGTCGATCTCGTCGAGGTAGGAACCGTCGCCGGAGAACCCCTGCCGGAATCGGACGGCCGAACCGTAGCGCTGCGCCACCTGTTCGGCTGCGGCGACTTCGGGGACCTGCAGGACCACCGTGTAGATGCCGTCACCGTGGGCGTCCAGAAATTCGTTGACCGACGCCGCCACCGAGGCCGTCGACCCGGGAATGGGGGAGATCAACTCGACGCCGCGGTCCCAGTCCAGCTGCACACGGACACCGAGGTCGGTGAGTTCGCCTGCGTTGAAGGAGAACCCGAGATCGGCGAACATCTGCGTCACGGTGGCCGCACGCTCCGCTGCGACGGCGAAGACCACGTGGTGCAGGTTCGGGGCCGCGGTCACCCTCGCTTCAGTGTTCACCCTCGTTTCAATGTTCACGGCCGCACCAGACCTCGGGGGCGGATCAACCCGAGATCGAGGTGGTTGAGCCAACCGGGTGGAGCGTCGCAGACATCGGGTATCGCGTTGATCGCACCCATCGCTGTCCAGTCGTACCCCGGGTGGGTGACGGTACCGTCGGCCTTGCGGCCGCCCTTGAGGACCAGCTCGGTCGGCGGGTCGCCTTCGATGACGATCTCGTACCGCGTCTCACCCCAGTCCCACGGCGGATCGAGCTTGTCGGGGCCGGTGGTGAGGTAGACGGCGTGAAAGACGATGAGGGGTTTGCCGTCGACCCAGGCGGTCCACTCGTGCCGCTGCGCGGCGACGGTGCCCTTGGCGATGACACCCTCGTCATGCGGGATGTCCTCGACGGCGGTCGCGACACCGACCTCTGCTGCGGTGACTTCGTCGATGGTGACACCGAGTCCGTCGGCGATCATGTGCATCGATTGTGCGAAGAACGGTTGACCGAGTCCGAGAATCGTTGGCTCGGTGAGGAATTTATCTTTGTCCTTACCGAAACCCATCCAGTCGATGTGGTCCAGCGGCGCATCCTTGATGACGTCGACGACCTCGTACACGTGGATCGTGTCCACTCGGCTCATCACACGCGCCAGGGTGAGCGGCAGGATGTCGCCGGCGTACCCGGGGTGGATGCCGCCGCCGTGGAACGAGGTGCCGCCGTCGGCGCAGGCGGCACGGATCTGCTCGGCGGGGTCGCGGAAGTCCGGCGACGGATGAAAGAACCCTGCGGTGGTCACGACGTTCTTACCGGAGCGCAGCAGCCGGCACACGGTGTCGACGTCCATGATGATCGGTGTGTAGAACACGCAGTCGGCGTCCAGCGCGACGATCGCGTCGACGTCGTCGGTGGCGGTGATGCCGACCGGTTTGATGCCGGCGATCTCACCGGCGTCTCTGCCGACTTTGTCCTTGCTGTGCACCAGAACCCCGACGAGGTCGTAGATCGGGTTGTCGGCGAAATGCCGCACCCCAACCTGTCCGACGTCGCCCGTCATCCACTGGATCACACGGTAGGACTTCATGGTCCACCTTTCAGGTGTGGGAAAGCACTCCGCGGGGCTGCAGGAGCGGTAGATCGTTGTACGTGGCGATGCCCGGGGGTGCGGCGACGACCGCGGGGATGGCCGTGATCGCCGGCATCGCGGTGATGGTAAGCCCGAGCATGACGAAGTCGTCCAGGGTTTCGGCGACGAAGTCCGGGGGAGGCTCGAAACGCAGTGTGCTCGTGATCGTCGGCCTGCCTTCGACGGTGACGGTGTAGCCGAACGCGGTCGACCACGTCGGTTGCAGCGCTTGTCCCTTCGTCCACACGCCGCGGATCTCGATGACCTCACGCCCGTCGACCGAACCCGTCCACCGCACGTCGATCCCGGCCACGCAACCCGCCGCGATGGTCCAGCCGCCCGGTAGCTCGAGATCCTGGGTGGTCTGCGCATAATCGGCTGCGCAGCGGATCACGTCGAGCTCGGTGCCGAGGGCCTCGGCGACCAGTTGCACCGCCTCGCGGAAGATTCCCGACCCCTTCTCGGTGACCTCCTGCAGGTGGGGGTGGTCGATGGGATAGCCGAAGCCCATGGGGATCTCGGTCTCCGGCGAGTTGTAGATGGTGGTGTCGAAGGACTCGACGATGGAGATCTTGTCGACGCGGTCGGACAGGCCGGCGGTGACGACGGCGAAGAGCTGGATGAAGCCCGGGTTGATGCCGCTGCCGAAGATGGTCGCGCCACCGCGGTCGCAGGCGTCGGCGATACGGTGCCGGTCCTCGCCGAGGTTGTGGCCGGTGATGAACTCCGACGTCGTGACGACGTTGACGCCGGCTTCGAGGATGTGCACGAGGTGGTCGACATCGGCGAACATCGGGTTGTAGACGACGCAATCCGGTGCGAGCGCCAGGAGGGCGTCGACGTCGTCGGTGGCGGCGACGCCGAGCGCCTCGATGCCGCACAGCTTCCCGACGTCGGTGCCCACCTTGTCGGGCGCCCACGCGTAACAACCGACCAGCTCGAGGTCGGCATGGGCGGTGATGGCGTGCACGGACTTACGGCCGACGTTGCCCGTCGTCCACTGCACCACCCGGTACGTCATCCGCCGGTCCGCGTACCGGGTGTGAAGATCACCGGTACCGAGCGGAACCCGCGTGTGACAGAGTTCCCGTGAAACTTCGCCACTTCGTTTGGGGCCAGCGTGAAGTCCGGCATACGGGTCAGGACTCGCTCAAGGCCGACCTGGAATTCCAGTCGCGCGAGGTTGGATCCCAGGCATCGGTGCACACCGGCGCCGAAGCCCAGATGCCGGTTCTCCCGGCGGTCGAGGATGCAGCGGTCGGCGTCGGGGAACTCCTGTTCGTCGCGGTTGGCCGCGGCGTAGTTGACGATCACCGATTCGCCGGGTGAGAAGGTGCAGCCGCTCAGCTCGACCTCCTTGGCGACGGTGCGCGGGATACCGTGGATGGACCCTGCGAAGCGGATGAACTCCTCCACCGCGCGGGCCAGGAGGTCGGGGTCGTCGATCAGCCGGTCCCGTTCGCCCGGATTGGTGGCGAGGTAATGGTAGGCGAAAGACATTGCACTCGCCGTCGTTTCAAGCCCGGCCTGCACCAGCAGCATGGCGTTGGAGACGACATCGCCGAAGGACAGCTTCTCCCCGTCGATCTCCGCCGACAACAGCACATCGATCATGTCGTCGCGCGGTGGTTGCTCGAGGCGCTCCGTCACCGCGTCGTGCAAGTGCTGGTACAGCCCGCCCCAGGCAGCCATCCGGTCCTGTTCGGTGACGCCGTTGAGCGCGGTGTCGGTCAACTCCACGCAGAGCGGTACATCCTCGACTGGCATGCCGAGCAGGTAGGAGAAGAACACGATGCCGGGCTGGCGCCACGCCACCTGGGCGAGGTCGCCGGCTCCGCTCTCGATGAAATCATCGATGAGACGGTCGGTTTCGGCACCGATCTCGGGCCGCAGTGCCTTCATCCGGGCCGGGGAGAAGTACGGGTTGAGAACTTTGCGGAACTTCTGCTGCCTCGGCGGGTCGAGGGTGATGACGAGGTCACCCGCCAGCTGCTCGGCCCCTTCGGGGGTCGGATTGCTGGAGAAGTGCTCCCAGTCCTGAAGGATCTTGACGCACTCGGCGTAGCGCACCGCGACCCATGCACCGCTTGGCGTCGCGCTGAGAAACGGGTTGTCGGTGCGGGCGAACGGTGACTTGTCGCGCATCACCGAGTACACGTCGTAGAGGAAGTCATTGTCGTTGAAGTCTGCGTGCCGCAGATCCCAGTTCTCGGCGTGCCGTTCGGGTGTCTGCGTCACGGTGAATTCCCCTGCTGTTGAGCGGATTCGCGCGCCTCCCTTTCTTGATGAATCTTCACCAGTTCGCGCCAGCCGATCCGGTTGTACTGGGGAACGGGCTGGATTCCCCATTCGTCCTGGGCGGTGTCCTTGCCCTCGGCTCCCTCCGGCGGCCCGAGGGCCGGGTAGGGAACCTGACATTCGAGCGTGTCGTCGGAGTAGCGGACCTTGAGCAGTTCGCTGCAGATCTCGGTCAGGCTCAGTGTCGGGTAGCCGTAGTAGACCGCCATGAACGGCAGGGTGAACGCACCTTCGATGACGAGCGCGACAAGGCAGACGAGCACGGCTCGTTTGATCCATTTGTGCATGCGCGCGTAGTAGGGCGTAGTACCTGGAGGCAGATCCTCGGCGGTTTCCTCTGTCTTCTCTGGGGCAGTCACAGTAGCTCCTTCAGTCCGTGAAGATTTCGCGGTTGACGGTGTGCAGGTAGGGGATGGCGAGGAACGGCGTGATGTAGAAGATGTCGTAGAGCCACCAGCCGATGACGGGGAAGACGACACCCGCGTAGCGCACATCGGCGTACATCGTCATGTTGAACACGTACAGGCACCAGATGAGCACGCCCATCCAGCAGGTGATGATCATCCATTGGTGGCCCCAGCGTTTCATCTGGAGAAATCCGATGGCCGCCGCGCATCGCATCGCGAAGACGGTCAGGATCATGCCGAACACCATCGACTTCTCGCCCGGGCCTGCGGCGCCGCCGATCCACGCTTCGTTGTAGTGCCAGAAATAGCCGGCGTCGAACATGGCGCCCCAGCCGACCATCAGCACCCGGTTGATCAGCGTGTGGTTGGCAACCAGGTCCAGCGCCCAGCCCAGGCTGTTGAGCATGCCGTCGATCAGCGTGAGGTAGCCGATCAGCGTGACGATCATCGGGCGCACGGAGTATCCCGCGCGCAATGCCTGGCGCTGAAGGAACACCCCGCGCAGGAAGATCGGCAAACCAATGATGCCGGGCGCCCACATGCCCATCAGCCCGGCGCCGACGATCATCCACTTATCGGCCCGTCGCTGCGCCGCGCGGGACTCTTCGTGGTGCTCCTCGAGGGTCAGCGACCCTTCGAGCGGTACCGACGCGGTGACCTTTGCGCCCGTTTTCCGGTTGAGCATGGGCAGATTCACAACTCCCACCAACCCCGCGCAAACGACATGTAGAGCTGGATGCCGAACATCGTGGCCAGATAGCCGTAGATGACGATCTGCAAGATGATGAGCGCCTTCTTGCGGTTTTTTTCTTTTTGATCAACCATGTCTGCGTTCCTTCCTAACGATTCGGGGTGTCGGCGTCTGCGAGGCTGGCGGCAGCCACCTCGCGTAGGCCTTCGGAGATCGCGCCGTCGCTGGACAGCGGTGCCAACACGCACGCTTCGGCGGCTTCGAGTTCGGTGGCGCCCGCGGCGATCAGCTGTGCCGCCGTGACGAGCACCCGCGTGGACGGCGGCTCGAAGTGGAACGCCTGGTCGGCGGTGCGGATCGCGTTGGCGCACTGGACCAATCGCTGGGCCGTGCCGAGCCCGATGCCCGCCTCGGCGACGATCACCTCGGCCTCGCGGTCGGGCGGAAGGTACTGCATGGGCAGGGTGACGAACCGCTGCCGGAACGAGGGCTTGAGCTCTTTGAGCGAACTGCGGTAGGCCGGGTTGTAGGAGCAGACGAGCATGAATTCTTCTGGGGCCTGGACTACTTCGCCCGCACGGTCGAGATACAGGGTGCGCCGGTGGTCGGTCAGCGAGTGCAGGACGGCCAGCGAGTCGTGTCGTGCCTCCACGACCTCGTCGAGATAGCAGATCGCGCCCGTTTTGACCGCCCGGGTGAGAGGACCATCGGTCCAGGTCACGTCGCCGCCGGTCACCATGAACCGCCCGACGAGGTCGGAACTGGTGAGATCGTCGTGGCAGCTGATGGTGACGACGGGACGGCTGAGCAGCAGCCCCATGTGCTCGACCAGGCGGGTCTTGCCGCAGCCCGTCGGCCCGGTGAGCATCACCGGCAGGCGCTGCCGGAACGCCCGCTCGAACAGCTGCACCTCACTGCCGTTAGCGAGGTAAATGTCAGAGGTACTCATGCGGCGACCAGCTCCCTGTGGACGTGGGCGAGGACTCGGGGAAGATCTTCGACGCGCCGGATCCGCTGAGAGCGCTTGGCTCCGAACACTTCCGGCAGCGGGTCGACGCGTACGGGCCCGATGCCGACGTAGTACATCGACACCCCGGCCTCGTTGGCCTCCTCGACGGCGTGCGCGGCGTCGGCCCAGGCGTAGCGTCCCTCGTACCCTTCGTCGGAGATCAGGCCGTCGCCGATGACGATCAGCAGGCGCCGTTCAGAGGGCTGGGCGAGCAGTCTGCTCGTCAGATGGCGTAGCGGCGCCCCGAGGCGGGTGTACCCGCCGGTCGACAGGCCGAGGCTGCCGGGTGGGACGAAGCGGCGGTCGGGAAAGTCTTTGAGACAGTTGACTTCGACGCGATGGCGGGTGTTTCCGGTGAACACGAAGATGCCGTGGCGCTCGTGGGCTGTCGTCATCGCCCGCGACAGCGCGTCGGCGCAGGCGAGTTCGAGCTTGAAGATCGAACCACCGTGCACGCCGAGCGACGAGCTGCCGTCGAGCAGCAACGCGGTGGTGACGTCGCGATTGGACGGCAGCAGCTCGCGGAAGATCCGGGGCTCGACGGCCTCTCCGGTGGTCACGTCGATGTAGTGGCCCACGTACTGGTCGACGTCGATGTCGGAGCCGTCCTCCAGCCGGTTCTTCATCGCACGATGAGTGTTCTTCTCGAACCACTTGCGGACGTCGACGGCGATGGCGCCGGGCTGACCCGCGTTGCCGTGGTGCGATTTCTCCAGGACCGCAACGTGATCCGGCATGAAGCGCTTGCTCCACGCATTCCATTCCGGATAGGGGATGCCGGGTCGGTGGTCGGGGGTGATGTCGAGATCGTTGTCCTGCGGTCGGCTCGGTGGCGGCAGGTTGGAGTTCTTGATACCGCCCTCACCGCCCGCGGGCACCGAGTGCGGTGCGGGCACCCGCTTCTGATTCATCGTCCATGGCAGCCGCCCGAGGGTACGGCGCAGCTTGTCGGACATGCTTCGCGGTGCCGTGTACACCTGCGGCAGGCGCCCGAGAAGAGGGTCGACAGCCAGCGTCTGCCGGGTGCGGGCCAACGCGACCGCGCGGTTGAGCATCTCCGTGGCGTCTATGTCGCCGTCGGCCACGGCGAGATCGGGAAGCAGGCGGCGCATCTCGGAGAGCAGACCGGGCCAGTGCGTCGCGATCCAACCGAGGGCGACGCCGGCTTCGACCAGAGTGAGCGCGCTCAGCTCACGTGCGGACAGCTCGTTGAGGCGATAGTGCGTGACCCTGTCCTTGGATGGCGAACACTGAAGGGCGATACCGCATGTCAGGGTTCTGCGGGTCCAGTCGCGCGCCGTCACCGGGTGGGGAACATGGACAACATCGAGCATCGAACTCAGGCCGAAGCTCCGGTGCTGCCCGCTGACGAGGTGGGCACCGGTACGCCGCTGCTCGCTCAACGCGACCGCGGTCAGTGAACAGCTGCGCTCGATCGCCATCGCGTGCGCTTCGGAGAGTTCGTGCATCAGCTCAGAAGGTGCCGATGTTGGAGAACATCCAGTACCAGAACCAGATGATGAGCCCGGTGCCGCCCCAGGCGGCCACGTAGCGCAGAATCTCCCAGATCCAGCCGCCCATATCAGTTCCCCTCGTGCAGTTCGTCGTTCGGTGTTGTCATCGGGCCTCCAAACCTCTCCGGGCTGTGACGATCAGGTTGGCGAGCATGGCCTCACGCATCTCGCTGTCGGCGACTGTGGTCAGGACGCCGTAGATACCGAGCAGGAAGAACGCTGCGCTGTAGAACGCGTCGACTTCGGGGTGGACTTCGCCGTCACCACGTGCCCGTTCGATCTCGCGGACGAGCGAGACGATGACGGGGTGGTCCGACCAGTCGTCCTTACTCGGCCGGGTCGGCGAGAAGTGGAGTGCAAGGAGTTCTTTGAACAGCAGCGGACCGAGCCGCTGCTCCAGTCCGGACACCAGTTGGACGACTTTGGTGAGTGCGGCGGCCAGATCGTGTTCGGCATCGAGATAGTGCGCGAATTCTGCTGCCATGCGGGACTCTTCGCGCCGCTCGAGCTCCAGCAGGACGTGCTCCTTGCTGGGGAAGTGGAAGAAGAAGGTGCCGTGGGCGACTCCGGCGGCCGACACGATGGCGTTGACGTCTGCGCCGGACATGCCGGAGGCCTGGAACTCGGCGA
Source organism: Mycobacterium sp. 236(2023) (assembly GCF_029623955.1). Taxonomy (GTDB): domain Bacteria; phylum Actinomycetota; class Actinomycetes; order Mycobacteriales; family Mycobacteriaceae; genus Mycobacterium. The sequence goes on from NZ_JARSBP010000003.1 coordinate 583,737, forward strand.
TGGCCGCGCCGAGTATGCGTTCGCGCGTCTGGAGCCGTCGCATCTCACGCGCGGACTGCTTGACCTGCGGGGTCATGGTCTGCTTCACCTCCTCACCAGTTGCTGAGTTTCGTCAATGAGTCAAGTCAGTCGGAAAAGATCTCGCGGTTGACGGAGTGGAGGTACGGGATCGCCAGGAACGGCGTGATGTAGAAGATGTCGTAGAGCCACCATCCGACGACGGGGAGTACGACGCCGGCGAACCGGACGTCGGCGTACATCGTCATGTTGAACACGTAGAGGCACCAGATCACGATGCCCATCCAGCAGGTGATGATCATCCACTGGTGACCCCAGCGCTTCATCTGGAGGAAGCCGATCGCTGCGGCGATCCGCATGGTGAAGACGGTGAGGATCATGCCGACTTCCATGGCCTTCTCGCCGGGGCCCGCGGCGCCGCCGAGCCAGAGCTCGTTGTAATGCCAGAAATATCCGGCATCGAACATTGCACCCCAGCCGTTCAACAGAATTCGGGCGAGGATGGTGTGGTTGGCGACGAGATCGAGCGCCCAGCCGACGGTGTTGATCGCGGCGTCGATGATGACCAGATAGCCGATGAGCGTGACCAGCATGGGGCGTACCGAAAGTCCGTCGCGCTGTGCTTTGCGGAGTAACCAGACACCACGCAGGAACAGGGGCAGACCGAAGATTCCGAGCGCCGCGGTGCCGATCAGCAGGCTCCCCGAGATGAGCCACTTGTCTGCCTGGCGCTGTGCCCGCCGCGAGGCCTCGAGGTGCTCGTCCAGTCCGCTTGCCGAGGCCGGGGCGGCGGCGCCTCGGCTGCCGCCACGGTTCAGATTGAACGTTGGCAAGTTCACAATGGCTGACTATAGTCACTGAGCGCACATAGTCAATCGGCTACTGTCAGCAGCCGAGAACCTCAACGAGGAGGATCGGCATGGCTCTCGAACAGTTCGGTCTCGACGGGCAGGTCGCCATCGTGACCGGCGCGGGCAAGGGTGTCGGCCAGGGAATCGCGCGGGTGCTGGCGGAGGCGGGGGCCACCGTCATCGGCACGGCCAGAACGGAATCCGACATCGTCGCGACGATCGCGGGGATCGAGGACGCCGGCGGCAAGGGCGTCGCCCTTGTCGCCGACGCAATGAGCCGCGCCGACGGCGAGCGCGTGGTCGCCACGGCGATGGAACGTTTCGGCCGCATCGACATCCTGATCAACAACGTCGGCGGCTCGACCTACGCGAGATTCCTGGACATCACCGACGAAGACTTCAGGCACACCTTCGACTGGTGCGTCACGTCGGCGTTCATCATGAGCCAACTCGTCGCACCCCACATGATCGAGGCCGGCCACGGGTCGATCGTCAACATCTCCTCGGGTTCGGCGCGGTTCGGTATCCGGGCACTGACCGCCTACTGCGTGGCCAAGGGTGGCTTGGAGGCGCTGACGAGGGCGATGGCTCAGGAACTGGCGCCGAAGATCCGGGTGAACGCCATCGCGCTGGGGTCTTTCGCGACGGAAGGTTTACAAGGAAGCCTTGACTTGTTACCCGGATCCCTGGACAAGATGAAGGAGGCGACGCCCCTGCATCGCCTCGGCGATGTGGAAGACCTCGGGAGGTTGTGCGTGTATCTGTCCACGCGCGACTGCTACGCCACCAATGCGATCTTCCACGTGGACGGCGGGATCGACTCGAACAACTCACCGCTGCCGATTCCGGATTACTGAGCGGGAACAGGTTCAACGATGCGCAGAGTGGTTCAGTTCTCGACGGGCAATGTCGGCAAGCATTCGTTGCGGGCCATCATCGGCAGGCCCGACCTCGAGCTCGTCGGTGTCCATGCGGCCAGTTCCGAGAAGATCGGGCGCGACGCGGCCGAACTGTGCGGATTGGGCGACCTCACAGGTGTCATCGCCACTGACGACATCGATGCGCTGATCGCGCTGCGGCCGGACTGCGTGGTCTACACCGCCCTGGGCGAGACGCGTCCCATCGAAGCGATCGAGCAGATGTCCGCGCTGCTGGCCGCCGGCATCAACGTGGTCGGTACGTCGATGGTGTGGCTCGTGACGCCGCGCCAGGCCGACGACTGGTTGCGTGTACCGCTGGAACAGGCCTGCGCCGCAGGCAATTCCTCGCTGTACGTCAACGGGATCGACCCCGGATACTCGGGTGACACCGCGGTCCATTCGGCACTGAGCCTGGTGACTCGCGCCGAATCAGTCAGCGTCAAGGAGGTTTTCGACTACGGAAACTACGACGACTACGAATACACCGGTACTGCCATGGGTTTCGGTACCACACCCGAGGACGACCTGCCGATGGCGTTCCAGCCGGGCGTCATCACGTCGATGTTCGGCGGTTTGGTGCGCAATCTCGCGAGCCAACTGGATGTCAAGCTCGACGAGGTCCGTCAACGTTACGAGCCGTGGTACACGACCGAACGCATCGAATGCACGATGATGACTGTCGAGCCGGGGCAGCTGGCCGGGGTGCGATTCGCTGTCGAAGGGGTCCGTGATGGGGTCCCCGTCATCACCGTCGAACACACCACGCGGCTCACTCCCGCGGCCGCCCCGGACTGGGAGTACCCACCATCCGGTCAGGATGGCGTGCACATGGTGATCGTCGAGGGTGAGCCCCGCATCGAGATGACCACCCATCTGTCACATCCGGTTCTCGATGTCACCGACGCCGGCTGTGTGTCCACCGCGGCTCGTGCGGTCAACGCCATCGATTGGGTCTGCCGGGCGCCCGCCGGACTGATCGCTGTCGAGGACATCCCGCCGGTGGAGATGATCCGCGGCCTGATGTGGTGATCTCAGAGCACAGGCAGTACCCGCCGAAGGATCAGGGCTGACGACGCGGCGACCTGTTCGGCGAAAGCCAGGAAGTTGAATCGCGAATCGTGCCCGGCTAGATCGGACAGGGCACGGATCACCAACCAAGGGATGTCGAACGCCTCGGCTACCTGGGCGACGGCACCGCCCTCCATCTCCACGGCGAGCGCGCCGAACTCGCGGTGCCACTGCTCCCTCGTCTGGTCACAGTGCAGGAACTGATCACCGGAAAGCACGGTGCCGTAGGCGATCCGGGGAGCCCGATCGCCGCCGCCGGCGTCCGCGGACAGCGGTGGAAGGGCCACAGCGTCGAGACGGTTCCGGACCCGCGCCAGGAGATCCTGATGCACCGTGAAGCCGAACCGCTCGGTCGGGTTGATGAACGGCACGTGCCCTGCCTGATAGGGCTGTAGCCGGCCGTCCTCGATCAGGCCGGCGTCGTGTTGGAGGACTCGGTCGGCGATGACGACGTCGCCGATCCTCAGAGCGGGGTCGACGCCGCCCGCAACTCCTGAGAACACCATCGCCGAACAGGAGAACCGGTCCGCCAGCACCGTGGCGACCAGCGCGCTGTTGACTTTGCCCATTCCTGAGCCCGCCAGCACCACCTCGTGGTTATCCAGTTGCCCGGTAACGAATTCCGAATGGGCGACGCGGACCGGTCGCGGGTTCGTCAACTCTGCCTGCAGGTGCGTGAGTTCTTCAGGAATCGCGCAGATCAAACCCAATGGCATAGCTCCCATGGTCCCTCAGCGCAGGCCAACCTAGCGGGGGCAGGGTCCCGGCAGGAACAGGCTCCAGCACCAGCCCGGGGGGAGCGGGGGCGTGAAGAAGGGGCCGCCGTCGCCCGGAGGTCCGGGAGGGTTGGGACCGTCCCAGATGTTCTGGGCGACGTTTCCCTGGCCGTGGTAGACGATGTAGTAGCTGTGGCAGATGTTGTTGTCCCAGATCACGGGGTTGACCCGCTTGTTGCCCGTTTCGACCGGCGGGTCACCGGGGCACCAGCTCAGCGGGCCGGTGGGAGGGGTCCCCGCCGCAGCCACTCCGCTGGACATTCCCAGGCTGCCCATCGCGATGCCAGCTGAGAGCACCGCTCCGGCGATCGCCCGCTTGGTGATGTTCATGTCTGTTCCTTCTGGCGGTGCGCCGCTCGTTCGGCGTCGATGGGACAAGTACAGAACCGGCGGCAGGCTACCGATCCCAACTTCGACGGCGGCCACCGCACATCGGTGACGTTTCCGGCGATTGGGCCGCAGCATGCTGTGCAGTCGCTTAGCATGACGACCCATGTCAGCGACGACCGTTCAGCCGGGCATCTGCCGAATCTGTTCCGCCCACTGCGGCGTGCTGGCCACCGTCACCGACGGGCGGCTGACCAAGGTGACAGGCGACCCGGACAACCCGATGTTCAAGGGCTACACCTGCATCAAGGGCAGAGCGCTGCCCGAGATCCACAACAACCCGGATCGGCTTCTGCACAGTCGCAAACGCCAGCCCGACGGCAGCTATTCGACCATCGGTTCCGAGCAGGCGATGGACGAGATCGCCGCCAGGCTGCAACAGCTCATTGCCGAACACGGACCGCGGTCGGTGGCGATGTACCTCGGTACCAACGGCCTGCCCTACCCCGCCTCGGCGTTGATGGGCAATGCGTTCATGCGCGGTATCGAGTCGCCGATGTTCTTCACCGCCAACACCATCGATCAGCCGGGCAAACAGATCGCCCTCGCGGCACACGGTCACTGGCTGGGCGGTGACGTCGACTTCCACGACGCCGACAGCTGGATGCTGGTCGGGACGAATCCGTTGGTATCCAAGGCCATCGGCATTCCGGGCCAGAATCCGTCACAGAATCTGCGGGCGGCCGTGGAGCGCGGTATGAAGCTGATCGTCATCGACCCGCGTCGGTCCCAGACTGCGGCGCGTGCCGCGATCCACCTCCAGCCCCGACCGGGCGAGGACGTCACGATCCTGGCAGGGATCATCAACATCATCATCGGCGAGCGGTGGCACGACCCGTCGTTCATCGACGAGAACGTCGCGGGATTCGACGACCTGGCGCGCGCGGTCTCGGGCTTCACCCCCTCCTACGTCGCGCAGCGGGCCGACGTCCCCGAGTCCCAACTCCTCGACGCAGCACAGACATTCGCGACCTACGGCGCCAAACGCGGAATGGTCAACGCAGGCACAGGTGCCAACTTCGCGATGCACGGCAACCTGCTCGAGTATCTGTGCCTGTGCCTGACGACGATCTGCGGGCGGTGGCAGCGTGCGGGCGAGCGGGTGACGCGTCCGAACACGCTTATGCCGGCGTTCACGGCCAAGGCGCAGGCTCATCCGCCCTACGAGGGCTGGGGTTTCGGCGAACGGCTCCGGGTCCGGGGGTTGACCGACACGGTGAGCGGAATGCCGACTGCGGCTCTGGCCGACGAGATCCTGCTCGATGGCGAGGGCCAGGTCAAAGCCTTGATCTGCATCGGCGGGAACCCGATGGCCGCCTGGCCGGATCAGCGAAAGACCCACCGGGCCCTGGAAAGTCTCGAGCTGCTGGTCACCCTCGACACCGAGATGTCACTGACGTCCCAGCTGGCCGACTACGTCATCGCCCCGATGATGCAGATGGAGACGCCGGCCATGACGATGGGCAGCGAGCTCATCAAGTACTACACCAGCGGGACCGGAATCCCGGCGGCGTACGCACAATACGTACCGCGCATCGTCGATCCGCCTGCCGGGTCGGACCTGATCGAGGAATGGCAGTTCTTCCTCGGACTTGCCAAGCGGATGAAACTCGAGTTGTGGTTCGTGAACTTCTTCGGCGGCGGCGGGGGCAGATTCATGGAATCGCCGCCGATCGTGCTGCAGATGAACGGCGACACCGAATTGACCACCGAAGAGTTGTTCGCCCAGATGTGCGCCACGTCGCGCATTCCGCTCGACGAGGTGCGTAGTCACGCGCACGGCAAAATCTTCGACGTCGACGCCGTCGTTGCGGACCGAGACCCTGGGTGTCCGGACCGGCTGGACGTCGGAAACGGCCACATGCTGGCCGAACTCGCCGATGTCCTCGCCGAAGACTTCGTCTCCGCTCAAGCCGATTCCGAGTTCCCGTTCCGGCTGATTCCGCGGCGCCACCAGAACTTCATGAACTCGTCGGGGACGGGCCTGCCCGCGCTGAACAAGGGGAAGCCGTACAACCCGGTGTACATGCACCCGGACGCCGTCAGCGCGCTCGGAATCGAGTCCGGCGACCCGGTGCTCGTCACCTCGCGCCATGACAGCGTGCCTGCGGTGCTGGAAGCCGACGAGACGTTGCGGCGCGACGTCGTCGCGATGCACCACGCGTTCGGTGGTATGCCGACCGACGACAGCACGTTCCGCACGCACGGCACCAACGTGGGACGGCTCGTGCCCACAGACGTCGACTACGACGCCGTCACAGGTTTGCCGCGCCAAGGCAACATCGCGGTCTCGGTCACCCTGCTGGCGGACTGATCGGCCTGTAATCTACGACCCTGCTGGCCCATTCGGCTAGAGTGCGCTGACAGCCCTCGCTGGGCCACAGATTGTCGGGAGTTGCAGGTGAGTTCAGCCGGCCTGGTTGACGGACCGGATGCGGAACGCTGGTTTCTCGAGCGCGGCCTTCCGTCGGTGATCGGAAGGCGCGCCCGCTGGCGCAACGTCCTGAGCCGCTCGGCGCCGGTGCTGGCCGGGTGGGCCGTACTGATGGTGACGAGCTTCTTCGTCATGTGGGCCTCCGGCGACAGCGACGTCGACACCGACGACGACAACGTCACCACCCTCCAAGTGCTCGCTGCCGTCGTCCTGATCTTGATCGTCCCTGCCGTCGTCGCCGTCACATGGGCGGTCGCGCGGATGTCCAACGTGGTGGCGCGGCGAACGGTCGCGCTGGTTGCGGTGGTCGCCGGGACGTTCTCGGACTTCTACGAGGACGATCCCCTGGATGTATTGCGGGACTTCGCGATCGACGGCTCGATTGTCATCGCCATCGTGGTGGCGACCGGTCTGGGTCTGGGCGCCATCGCGGGCTGGGCGCTGCGTATCACGCTGAGGCACTTCAAATCCGCCGCCCGCCTTCTGTTCAGGGCGTTGCCCGTCGTGCTGCTCACCATCCTGGTGTTCTTCAACTCGCCTCTGTGGACGATCTCGTCCAATATCGACGGACTTCGTGTCGGGTTGATGGTCCTGTTCCTGGGCGGGGTGGCCACCTCCTATCTCATCGCGGGCCTCCTCGACTCCGTGGGGCCGCTCATGTGGCACGAGCCCGAATCGGAGGCCGGCGGAGACCGACGGCCGCTGACCACGCTCGAACGGGCGAATGTCATTGTGGTGGCGGCTGTTTCCCAGATCATTCAGGCCGTGTCCATCGCCGTCGTCATCGGCCTGCTGTACCTGGTGCTCGGCCTCATCGTGATGAACGCGGCGAACGTCAATCACCTGACGGGTGGCGGCCCGACGCAGGGTGAATGGCTGGGGGTGACCATTCCGGCGCCGCCCGCACTCATCCGGGTCGTCGTCTTCCTGATGGCGTTGACCTACATGTACATCTGTGCCCGCGCGGTCGGCGACGGCGAGTACCGGTCCGGCTTCCTGGATCCGCTGCTGGCGGATCTGCGTGCCGCACTCGACGCGCGCGACCGCCTCTACAGCAAGCGGCCCGGCGAGGACAACCCACAGGGGCCGACTTGTGGCGAGGACACCACCCCCGTGTAGGACTGCCCGCGAACCACTCTCACCCCGCAGCGCGGGAGATCACCCCGACGATGCCCTCACGCGTCTGGGGCCTGCCGAAGTAAAAGCCCTGAGCCAAGGCGAATCCCATCCCGCGAAGCACATTCGCCTCGTGGGCCGTCTCCACACCTTCCGCCACGATCGGCAGGCTCAGCGCGTCGGCGAGACCGGCGACGGCATGCAGGAGCGGCGGCGAGGACGACGAGGCGGAGCTGATCGACGCGATGAACGTCGCATCCAATTTGAGAAGGTCGGTGGGGAGCTTCTGCAACCTGCTCAACGACGAGTAGCCGGTGCCGAAATCGTCGATGGCAATCCGGATTCCGTGTGTCCGAAGCTCGTGCAGCGCCAGGATCGACGATGGCCGGTCCACGTCGATCACGGTCTCGGTGACCTCAAGGACCAGCTGGGTTGCCGGCCAGCCCGTCTCGGCGAGCGTGGCCAGGACCCGGTCGACATAGCCCTTCTCGACCAGCTCAAGTCCGGAGACGTTGACGCTCAACGACAGCCGCAGCTGCGGTGTCTTCTGCTGCATCCACAGTGCGTCGAGGCACGCCCGCCGTAACACGTACTGGTCGAGTGCCGCGATCAGATCGTTGTCCTCGGCGACCCGGATCACCTCGCCCGCTTGCAGATCGGGCCCGAATATCGGCGTCCACCGCATGAGCGCCTCGACGCCCACGACGTCGTAACCTTCGGCCAGCCGGACGATCGGCTGGTAGTGGACACCGACCGATTCCTCGGTGAGGGCGTCGCGCAGTTGGACCGCCAGCGTCGGCAGGTGTGCGGATTCGAGCATCGTGTGATTGCGTCCGACCGACCGGGCGCGCCGGAGCGCGATGTCGGCGCGTTTGAGCACATGCGCCGCGGATTCGCCGACATCCCATGCGCTCACGCCCGCGGAGAACTCCTGCGAGCTGCCGACGCGAAGTCGCTGGGTGAGCGCGAGTGCCTCCTGCTCGGTCGCTTCGGGCAGCATCACGATGAACTCGTCGTTGGCACGCCTGGCCAGAACCTGCTCGGGTGTCAGGACGCCGAGCCACAGCGTCGCGAGCTGCTGCATCAGCTCGTCGCCTGCGTGGTCGCCGAACTCGGTGTGGATCGCGGCGTAGCTGTCGACGCAGATGAGGATGACGGCCGGTCCGGCCTCCTCGGTATGGGCCTGCCCGATCTCCGCGGCGATCGCCCGGTCGAAGCCACGTCGGTTGAGCACACCGGTGGCATCGTCGAGCTCCGCCTTGGCCACACTCTGACCGAGGATGATGATCAGTGTTCCGATCGCCGCGGTAACCGCCGCTGTGACCACACCCGTAAACCAGGGCACATCCGGTCTGAAGCTCAACGCCGCCACGCAGCACACGACTCCGACCGCCACATGCGCAGCCGCGGTCGGCCAGGCGACGAAGAACGCCGAGCACGCGATGAACACGAACAACGTGGCGACCGAGACCGAGGCGATGCCGGTCGATCCGAGCACCGATGCCGTGATCTGCAACGACGCGGCGACGACCAGAACGTGGAATTGCCACAGCGTCACACGGGATCCGGTCCACAGGACGGTGAGTCCGATGGAGGTGGCGATGGCCGCGTTGGTGTACTGCAGGGCGGCGTCGTCGAAGTGTGCTGGAGCCAGTGTGGTGATGAGAGCGATGAGGACGCCGCCGAACAGAAAGCACGATCCGGCGGTCCTGGCCCACATCAAGGAGGTGGCGATTCCCGGCCACATTTGCGCGCGCTTGACTGCGGCCCAGCCGGCCCGCACCCCTGCCACGCCGCCATCGTAACGTGGCGTTCGGCGTTGCTGCTGGAAGTAGGGGTCTTTCGGCGGCTCTTTCTGTGCGAACGCGCCGGTCGGCTCACCCCAGGCGCGCGCGCAGTTCTCTCTTGAGTACCTTGCCGTAGCTGTTCTTCGGCAGCTCGTCGACGAATTCGTAACGCTTCGGCCGTTTGAACCTCGCGATGCGCTCGAGCAGATGCGCATCCAGGTCGGCGGGCGCGACCTCCCCGACGATGAACGCGACGACCACCTCGCCCCACTCCTCGTCCGGCGCACCGACGACCCCGGCCTCCACCACGGCGGGGTGTTCGAGCAGCACCTCTTCGACTTCGCGCGGATAGATGTTGCTACCGCCGCTGATCACGACATCCTTGGATCGGTCGCGCAGGGTCAGAAATCCGTTCGCGTCGAACGAACCCATGTCCCCGGTGCGCAGCCAACCGTTCTGCAGCGTCGCCTCGGTGGCCGACGCGTTCTTCCAGTAGCCCGACATCACGACATCGCCCCGGCAGACGATCTCGCCGATTTCGCCGATCCCCGCCGGGGAACCGTCTTCGCCCAGCACCGCCACGTCGACGCCGGACCGGGCGTAACCCACTGAACCGAGCACGGTGTCCGTCGCGTCGATGTGATCGTGGCGGCGCAGGCCCGTGATCGTCATCGGTGCCTCGCCCTGTCCGTAGAGCTGCACGAAGATCGGCCCGAAGGCCGCCATAGCCTTTTTCAGGCTGTCGACGTACATCGGCCCACCGCCGTAGACGATGGTCTGCAAGTTGGAGGGACACGACCGCCCCGTCTGGACGAGCCGCGCCACCATGGTCGGCGCGAGGAACGCGCTGCAGCCCGGATGGCTGTCGCACAGGTCGAGGAACTCGTCGGGGTCGAATGACCCGGTCGCCGGGATCACCTGCCGCGCACCCCGCGAAACATACGGCGGCACATACAGTCCCGATCCGTGCGACATCGGAGCCCCGTGAATCAGGCTGGAGTTCTCGTCGGGGGAATCGAAGTCGGCGAGGTGCGCGACCGTCATCGCCATCAGGTTGCGGTGCGACAGCATCGCACCCTTCGACCTGCCGGTGGTGCCGCTGGTGTAGAACAGCCAGGCCAGCAGCGCCGGTTCGGTGTTACGGGGCACCGCCAAAGCATCTGCGGTGCATCGGCTCTCGTACTCGGGGGAGCCGATCACCTCGATGGGGACCGATGTGACCGAGACCAGTTGTGCGCCGACCTTCGTCGAGGCGAAGACGCGGCCCGCGCCGGAATCGTCGAGGATCTGCTCCATCTCACGCGGATGCAGCTTGAAGTTCAGTGGCACGAAGACGCATTCGGCCGCCCAGATCGCGAACATCAACTCGACGATCTCCGGACTGTTCTCGCTCGCGACCGCGATGCGGGCACCGGGCCCGAACTCACGGAACGATCCCGCCAGTCGCAGCGCCCGCTCACGCAGCGACGACCACGTATGGACCTGGCGTTCACCGTGATACACGGCACCGCGGTCGCCGTGACGTGCCGCGGTTTGATCGAGCAGCGAGAAGAGATTCACTACCTTGCCACCCAGTCGGAGTTCAACGCGAAGTCAGACAGGTACTTCGTCGAGCTCCAGCCGCCGTCGACGACGATCGTCTGCCCGTTGATGAAGCTGCCACCCTCCGAGCACAGGAACGCCACCGTCGACGCGATGTCCTCGACCCTGCCCAGCCGCTGGTGCGGCGTCATCTCCGTGTTGATCTTGCGGAACCGCTCATCCTCGAGCCGTGTCGCGACCATCGGCGTGAGCGTCACGCCGGGTGCGACGGCGTTACAACGGATTCCCTGCGCACCGTACTGGCACGCAATGTGATTGGTCAGCGCCGTCATACCGCCTTTGGCCGCCGAGTATGCGCCGCCGCGCAGGCCGCCGACCACGGCGAAGGTCGACGTCACGTTGATGATGGCCGACCCGGGCTGCATGTGGACGATCACGTCGCGCGCGAGCCGGAACGGTGCCCGCAGCATGATGCCGAGAAAGTGGTCGAGCGTTTCGTCGTCGGTTTCGTGCAGCGGCTTCGGGCTGCCGATACCAGCGTTGTTGACGAGGAAATCGATGCGCCCCCACCGCTCCAGCGCAGCGGCCACGATGCGCTGCGGGGCGTCGTCGGCGGTCAGGTCGACGGCGAGCGTCGCGATCCGGTCCGACGTCTTGTCCAGCTCGGCCAACCGATCGGCATCGCGGCCGGTGCCAAGAACGGCCATGCCCTGCTCGGCAAGCATTGTCGCGCAGCCGAATCCGATGCCGCTGCTGGCACCGGTGACGATCGCTACCTGCATGCTCACTCCTTCAATTCGGCTTTGATCACGTGCTTGAGTACCTTGCCCGCGTCGTTCTTCGGCAGTGCTTCCACGAGGACGACCTGTTCGGGCACCTTGAATTTCGCGACGCCGTGCGCCAGTAGGAACTCCTTCAGCTCGGCGACACCAGGGGTGGTGGCTTCGGCAGGCACGATCGCCGCGACGGCGCGTTCCCCTGTCCGCGGATCGGGGATGCCGACGACGGCGATCTCCGCGATCTGCGGATGCGTGACCAGGAGGTCCTCGACCTCTTTCGGGGAGATGTTCTCCCCGTTGCGGATGATGATGTCCTTCGCCCGTCCAGTTACCACCAGACAACCGTCGTCGGTGAAACGGCCGAGATCGCCGGTCCGGAAATAGCCTGACTCGTCGAAGGATTCGCGGTTGTCCTCGTCGTGCAGGTAACCCGTCAGCATCTGCGGACCGCGTGCCCGGATCTCGTCGTCGACCAGGATCACGTCGGCGATGCCGGGCCTGCCGTCGGTGTCGGCGGACCTGCCGACGTCGTCGAGAGCGCCCACCGTGGTCACCGGGACTTCGGTCGAGCCGTACACGCGGGTCACGGCAGCCTTGTCGAAGTAGTCGTTGGCGCGCTGGATCAGCGACGGCGGTACCGACGCGCCGCCGCAGATGAACACCTTCAGATCCGGCAGCCGGGTCTGCCCCCGCTCGGCCGCCGCGAGCAGTCCCGTCAGGAACGGGGTGGCCCCGGCCATGTGCGTGCACCGGTGCCGCTGCATCAGCCCCACCGCGGCGTCGGGATCCCAACGCTGCATCAACACCGCCTCGGTGCCCAGCAGCAGGGGGCATTCGAAGGCATAGATCGAGCCGCCGATATGGGCGATCGGCGACGGCACCAGGAACGTGTCACCCGGCTCGATCCGCCAGAACTTCCCGAGCTGGTCGATCAGCGCGTGCAACGAGCGATGGCTGTGCAGAACACCTTTCGGGCGCCCGGTGGTACCCGAGGTGTAGAGGATCATCCGCGTCGCGTCGGGGTCCAGCGCCGGGAGATCGCCACCGCCCGGCTCGCCGACCAGATCGGCGAAGGCGCCGCGGCCGCGGACCACGACCACCTCGGGCGGATTCGGGAGTTGCGCGACCACGCGGTCGAGCATGGCGGCGTAGTCATGCCCGCCGAACGACTCGGGGATGAAGATCATCCTGCTGTCGGCGTCGGCGAGGATGAAATTCAGCTCGCGATCGCGCAGCGAGGGCAAGATCGGGTTGACCACCATCCCCGCCAGGGTCGCACCGAGGTAGATGACCGCCGCCTCATGCCAGTTCGGCACGGTGAAGGACACGACGCTTCCGACAGGCATCCTGCTCATCAGGGCATACGCGAGACCCGTTGCCTGATCCAGTAATCCGGCACACGTGAGCTCGGCGACATCGTCGCGGACGAGGACACGGTCCGGGGTGTCGCGCGCGGCCTCACGCAGGGCGTCGGCCAGAGTGGTCACTGAATGTCCCTGACCCTGCGCATCGTCATCGCGTGGCGGAACCTCGACGACGGGTGAGTGTTGACCGTCACCTGGGCGATCTCACCGTCGGACGTGGTGTACGTGCGCTGCAGTTGGAGCCCGGCGCTGCCCGGTTCGGTCTCCAATCGCTGTGCCAGTTCACGAGAGAACACGACGGCGGAGATCTCCTGGTGCACCTCGGTGACACTCACTCCGAACAGATCCTCGATGAGGGGAAAGATGGGCCCGGTGTGATGCTGCAGCAGCCGGCCGACGGCGGCGAAGGCGCGGTTGATGTAGTACTCGGTGCGGCAGATCGCGGCGGTGTCGTCGTCGGCGCGCCGGAATCCGGTCACCGCAAGCCATTCGGTTCCGCAGGTGAGGCCGGTACGTTCGGCGAGTGTGGTGTCGACGGTGATCATGGCGTTCGTCTCGATCGCGAAGCGCGCACCCTGGGCGAACGCGAGCAGGTCGTCGATCGACATGACGTCCTGCGCATAGGAATTGGTCGCAGGGCGGGGTACCACCAGTGTTCCCGCGCGGGGACGCGACGACACGAGGTTGTCCTCACGCAGTCGGCGCAGCGCCTCACGCACGGTGTAGCGACTCACCGCGAACCGTTCGCACAGTTCGTGTTCGGTGGGCAGCTGCGAACCCACCGGATACACCCCGTCGACGATCTCCTTGCGCAGGGCACGCGCCACCTGCAGGTAGCGGTGATCGCCCGCCGTCGTGGTCATGTCCGGCGCAGCGCCAGCACGCTGCCCTCACCGTCGGCCGAGACGTACAGGGTGCCGTCCGGTCCGGCGGTGATCCCGGCGAACGGCCCCTGCGGTCCGGAGAACGGCTGAATCCCCTTGAGCGGTTTCGGGGTGACGCCGGGAGGGGCGCCGATCGGCAGTCCGCCGGCGACGAGGCTGCGGGTGCCCGTGTTCAGGTCCACCGCGACAACCTCCTTGGCGCCGGCGTCGACGATGTAGAGCGTCGTGCCGTCGACCGTCAACCCCTGCGGAGTCTGGAGCTCGTCCACGAGGGTGTCCGCGCCTGTCCCGGTGATGCGGAGAATCCGGCCGGCGCCCGACTCTGCGACCAGCGGATTCCCGTCGAGGTCGAACGTCACACCGCTCGGTTCGGCCAACCCGTTCGCGATCACCGCGCCGGTGCCGGACCGCAGCGAGTGCACCCGCCCCGCGCCGAGCTCTGCGAAGACGATTGTTCCGTCGGGACCGGCGGCCACGCCATACAACTGGTCGAAACCGGTTGCCAGATATTGAGTTTCACCGCCGGGGCGATAGCGACCGACCTGGCCCAGGGAAGTCGTGCAGTAGAAGTCCCCGTCACCAGTCGCGGCGAGACCGCGCATGTAGCCGGGATACCCGGGGGTGAACAGCATCGCGACCGCCTCGCGCGTGCCGTCGGCATCGAGCGCGTAGAAATAGGTGCCGTCGGCGATGTGAAGCCTGCCGTCGGCCCCGATCGCGAGATCGTGCGGCCAGTTGAAGCCGCCCTGTAGCAGCGTGCGGGTCTCACCTCCGCCGAGCACTTCGGTGATCTCGCCGGTGAAATTGGAGGCGAACAGCCTGCCGTCGACGATGGTCAGGTTGTCCAGGCCCGGATTGAGTTGCGCGAGAACGGTCTTCGCCCCGGTGCGCGGGTCGATGCGCAGCACCTGGCCACTGGCAACCTGCGTCGACACGATGAATCCGTCGGCGTCGAATTTGACGGCATCCGGCGCGCCGAGCTCGGTGGCGACCGTCTCCGGTGTGCCCCCGTCCAGACTCACTCGCCAGATCTCGTTGGCCGTCATCACCGGGAAGTACAACAGCCCGTCGGGGCCCACCTCCATCGCGTTCGGCGACGGGAGGTTCTCGGCGAGCACCCTGGGCGGCCCGCCCGCGAGGTCGAACTCCATCAGGCGTCCGCCGTCGCGGCACTCGTTGATGAAGAGCCGGCCCTGATGCACGGTGATGCCATTCGCTGCGGGGACGTCGTCACGCAGCACGCGGGTCCGGCCGGCGGTGTCGCGGACACTCACGCGGCCTTCCATGTACTCGGTGGCGTACAGGTTGCCGGCCGGGTCGAAGGCGATGTCGTCGGGAGTGACGATGTCGCCACCCTTGGGGCTGATCGTCTCGAGCGCGCCCGTCGCAATGTCGAGTGCGCTGATCTGACTGCCCGTCACCTGGGCGATGTACATCCGGCCGTCGGGGCCGGTGCGCAATCCGTTGGCGCCGAACAGTCGGCTCGGCGGGGTCAGTCGCTCGATCGTCCAGCCCTCGGCAAGGGTCGGATCGGCTGCGGTGTACCGGGCAGAAGGCGGCGGCGCCGTGGTGGGCGGGGTCATGAACTCGGACGTTAGCAAGCGGTCACTAGTCCAGACAATAGGAGCGGTATGTCCCTCGATCCGGCCTTGACGGTCGCATAACCCCTGCGGAATAGTGTTCTTCACGATGGAGAGCAACATTATTTGTACGGACAAATGACCGGTCTGTCGATCGACCTGACCGGCCGTGTCGTCGTGGTCTCCGGCGCAGGTGGTGGAGGTATCGGCACGACGATCACCCGGCTGGCTGCCCAGGCGGGCGCAACCGTCGTCGCGGTCAGCCGGTCCACCCAGAACCTCGACGAACACGTCGCCCCGCTCGCACAGCAGGGCCTCTCCGTCGTCCCCGTCGCCGCCGACGCCGCCTCCGACGAGGGCATCGCCGCCGTCATCGACCAGACCCGTCGGCTCGACGGCCGCCTCTACGGTCTGGTCAACATCGCCGGCGGTGCCGCCCCCGCGACCTGGATGCCGGCCACGCGCGTGACGCGGGAGGACTGGCGTGCGCTGTTCACGGCGAACCTGGAGACGGCGTTCTTCATGAGCCAGGCTGTGGCGGCGGAAATCCGGGGAAGCGGTAACGCCGGTTCCATCGTGTCCATCTCGTCGATCAGCGGCATGAACACCGCGCCGTTCCATATCGCCTACGGGACAGCCAAAGCCGCGGTGGTGGCGATGACGCGCACCATGGCCGCCGAGCTCGCCCTCGACAACATCCGCGTCAACGCCGTCGCGCCGGGCGTCACGGAGACCGCCGCTTCGCGGATGTACGTCGACGAGGACCCCGAACGTGACCGGACCGCCATCGCCATGGGACGCAGGGGAACGCCCGAAGAGCAGGCCGGCGCGATCCTGTTCCTGCTGTCGGATCTGTCGAGCTACATGACCGGGCAGACCCTGCTCGTCGACGGCGGTCTGAACCTGAAATGGACCCACCTCGGCGCCGACAACACCTCGCTGTTCCTGAAAGACGAGAACTTCCGGGAAGCGATAAGTCGGACGTGAAAGGAAAGATGAAGTGACCCACACCGAATCCGACCTCGACACCGCGATCGAGGTGGAAGGCACCCCCGACGACTCGACAGGTCAGATCGCCGAGGACCTGTCCGAGCCGACGACGATCTCCGTCGACGCCTACATCTCGCCGGACTACGCGCGCGCCGAGCGAGACAAGCTGTGGCGCAAGGTGTGGCAGCAGGTCGGCCGCGTCGAGGAGATTCCCGAGATCGGGAGCTATCTCACCTACGACATCCTCGACGACTCGATCATCATCGTGCGCACCGGACCCGATTCCTTTGCCGCGCATCACAACGTCTGCATGCACCGCGGCCGCAAGCTCGTCGACAACCCCGAAGGCGCCAAGAACGCGGTAGGCCGCGCGCGGAAGTCGTTCGTGTGCGGATTCCACGGCTGGACATACGGTCTCGACGGCACCTGCACCCACATTCGTGAGCAGGACGACTGGAAAGGCAAGCTGACCCCGCGCAACACCCACCTCGCGCCGGTGCAGGTCGACACCTGGGGCGGCTGGCTGTTCATCAACATGGACCCCGACTGCGAGCCGTTGGTCGACTACCTGTTCCCGGCGTCGAAGATCCTCGACCCGTTCGGCCTGGAGAACATGCGCTACAAGTGGCGCAAATGGCTGTACTTCGACTGCAACTGGAAAGTCGCGATGGAGGCTTTCAACGAGACCTATCACGTCTTCACCACTCACCCGGAGTTCAACAGGTTCGGTGAGTTCAAGGGCTGGGCCAAGGCGCAGGGCCGGCACAGCAACATCGGCTACGACGCGCCGAAAGGCATGGACGAGACCAAGTCCAAGATCCGCCTCGGCACCGGTGACCCGCGGATCTCGACCGCCGAGATGCAGGTCTACACGATGGAAGAGACCAACGCGACCACCACCCAGACGCTGGTGAACGCCGCCAAGCGGCTCGTCGACGAACTGCCCGAAGGCACCCCCGCCGATCAGGTGCTGCAGCACTGGCTGGCGTCGGCCCGCCGCGATGACGCCGCCCGCGGCGTCGAATGGCCCGTCATCCCGCCCGACATCCTCGGGCAGAGCGGCACGGCCTGGCAGTTGTTCCCGAACTTCCAGATCGGCCAGGGTCTGACGAGTGCGCTGTGCTACTCCGCCCGCCCGGATCCGAGCTACAACCCGGATAAGTGCATCTTCGAGGTCGCGGTCTACGAGCTGTACCCGAAAGGCGAAGAGCCGCAGACGGAGTGGGCCTACACACCGAAAGACTCGCCCAACTGGCTGTCGGTGCTGCCGCAGGACTTCTCCAACATGGCCGCGGTTCAGCAGGGCATGAAGTCGGCAGGGTTCCCGGGGACCCTGCCCAACCCGTACCGCGAGCGCAGCACCGTGAACCTGCACCACCAGCTGTCCAAGTACATGGGCACCGGCGACCCCCAGGAATTGTGATTTCGGCGTAGTTCGTCAACCTCAGCGTGACCAACTACGCCGAATTCACGAGTTAGGAGACACATGACGACCCCGTGCGGGCCCACCGACACGCCCACCGACATCGACATCCCGGCCATCCGGGAGAAGTACGCGGCCGAGCGCGCCAAGCGCCTGCGGCCCGAAGGCGCCGACCAGTACCAGGAACTGGAAGGCGATTTCGCCGACTTCTACGAGACGGACCCGTACACGACGGTGACCGAGCGTGACCCGATCATCGAGGACGCCGACGTCGTGGTCCTCGGCGGCGGCTTCGCCGGGTTGCTCGCGGGCGCGTACCTGAAGAAGGCGGGCGTGGACGGTGTCCGCGTCATCGAGATGGCCGGCGACTTCGGTGGGGTCTGGTACTGGAACCGATTCCCAGGAATTCAGTGCGACAACGACGCGTACTGCTACATCCCGCTACTCGAAGAGCTCGACTTCATGCCGAGCAAGAAGTTCGCCGACGGCGCCGAGATCTTCGAGCACTGCCGCAACATCGGCAAGCACTTCGGACTGTACGACGGCGCGCTGTTCTCCACCCAGGTGCGCGAATTGCGTTGGGAGGACGCCTCGCAGCGCTGGCAGATCAGCACCGACCGCGGTGACCAGATCCGGGCCCGCTTCGTCGTCATGGCCCAGGGTTCCTACAACCGTCCCAAGCTGCCCGGCATCCCCGGCATCAAAGACTTTGCAGGTCACGTGTTCCACTCCGCTCGTTGGGATTACGACTACACCGGCGGAACCGCCGACGGTGGCCTCGACAAGCTGGCGGACAAGCGCGTCGCACTCATCGGCACCGGAGCCACCGGAATCCAACTCGTTCCGCATCTCGGCCGCGATGCCCAGCAGCTGTTCGTGTTCCAGCGCACCCCGTCGTCGGTCGACGCGCGGACGAACCCACCCACCGATCCGGAGTGGGCCGCCACGTTGCAGCCGGGTTGGCAGGAAGAACGCAAGAAGAACTTCCACAACTGGTCACCGTTCGTCGGCGTCGTGTTCGGCGAGCCGGATCTGGTGTGCGACTTCTGGACTGAGCTCGGCCGCAACCTGACCGCCCGCGTCGCAGGCAGCGAGAATCCCGCTGAGGTGACGATCGAACAGATCATGGCCTTCCGGGAAGAAGAAGATTACAAGATCATGGAGCGGCTGCGACGCCGCGTCGCCGAGATCGTCGAAGACCCCGACACGGCTGAAGCGCTCAAGCCGTACTACCGGTTCATGTGCAAGCGACCGACATCCAGCGAGCATTACCTGGCGACCTTCAACCGGCCCAACGTCACCCTGGTCGACGTGTCCGCGTCCAAAGGTGTGGAACGCCTGACCGAGAAGGGGATCGTGGCCGACGGCGTCGAGTACGAAGTCGACTGCGTCATCTTCGCCAGTGGCTTCGAAATCTCCACCGAGATCAGCCGCCGATTCGCGATCGACACGATCGTCGGTCGCGACGGGCTCTCACTGTTCGACCATTGGGGCGATGACTACAAGACCCTGCACGGCATGACCAGCAGGGGCTTCCCGAACCAGTTCTTCATGGGCTTCATCCAGGGTGGCGTGTCGGCCAACACGACCGCGATGCTCGAACAGCAGGCCAAACACATCGCCTACATCATCGCCGAGGCACAGAACCGGGGCGCCACGACGGTGGAGCCGACTCAGGACGGTCAGGACGCCTGGGTCAGCACCGTTCGTGAGCTGGCGATCGACAACTCGGCCTTCGAACTGTCCTGCACGCCCGGCTATTACAACAACGAAGGCCAGGGTGGTGCCGTGAAGAACGGCGCATTCCTCGGTGACTTCTACTCGCCGGGCTTTTATGCGTTCGACGAGCTGATCGCCGAATGGCGCGCCAACGGCGACCTGGACGGATTGGAGCTGTCCCAATGACCACATCGCTCCGACTTTCCAGCCAGGAGATCAGCCCGCGCATCGGCACGCGGATTCTCGCCGACAAGGCCGCGCTGCTGTCCGGCGACCACGCGGGCGAGCTTCGCGATCTGCTCGAACAACGAGGAGTACTGGTCTTCCCCGAGATCGGGTTCACCGATGACGAGCAGGTCGCTTTCACCGAGACACTCGGCACACTCGCCACCGAGCGCAAGGGCGAGAAGGTGTACAACGTCACGTTGGACACGAAGGTCAACAAGCAGGCCGACTACCTCAAAGGCTCGCTGTACTGGCATCTCGACGGCACGATGAACGAGGTCCCGATCCTTGCCTCGCTGCTGTCGAGCAAGGTGCTGCCCAGCGACGGCGGCGGCGACACCGAGTTCTGCAACACCTACGCTGCCTACGACGACCTCTCCGACGAGGACAAGGCGCAGATCGACGGCCTGCGCGTGGTGCACTCCACGTGGACGACGCTGATGTACTACGAGCCCGAACCCGACCTGAAGACGCTGCAGGCGATGATGTCGATCGGCGAGCGCGAATTGCCGCTGGTGTGGCGGCACAGTTCAGGCCGCAAGTCGCTGGTGCTGGGCTGCACGGCGGGCCATGTCGTCGGTTTGGACCGCCGCGAGAGCACGGAACTTCTTGTCCGGCTGCGGGAATGGTCCACCCAACCGCAGTTCGTCTATCGCCACCAGTGGTCGGTCGGCGACCTGGTGATCTGGGACAACACCGGCACGATGCACCGCGCCCGGCCGTACAACCCGGACTCGGGCCGGCTGCTCAACCGCACCAAACTCGAGGGCGAGGAGCCGTTCGCTTGAGCGACGACCTGAGGTTCGACGGTCGCGTCGCCGTCGTCACCGGCGGCGGCCGCGGGCTCGGCCGCGCCTACGCGCTGTTGCTCGCGGCCCAGGGCGCCAAAGTCGTGGTGAACGACCCCGGCGGCGCCCTCGACGGCGGCAGTGGGGGCCGCGCAGACACGGGCCCGGCATACGACGTGGTGCGCGAGATCATCGACGCCGGAGGCGAAGCCGTCGCCAACACCGACTCGGTGGCCAGTCCCGAAGGTGGGCAGGCGATCATCGCCACCGCCGTCGACCGGTTCGGCGGCGTCGACATCCTCGTCCACAACGCGGGAATCGTGCGGCGGGCCTCGTTGACGACGATGACCTACGACGACTTCGACGCCGTCCTCGATGTGCACCTGCGCGGCGCGTTCCACGTCGTGCGTCCCGCATTCCCGGTGATGTGCGACGCCGAATACGGGCGGATCGTGCTGACGTCGTCGATCGGCGGCCTGTACGGCAACCACGACGTCGCCAACTACGCCGTCGCGAAAGCCGGTGTGATCGGCCTGTCGAATGTCGCGGCGATGGAAGGTGCAGCGCACAACGTGAAGAGCAACGTGATCGTGCCCGCTGCGGTGACGAGGATGGCCGAAGGCATCGACACCTCGGCCTACCCGCCGATGGGGCCCGAACTCGTCGCGCCCGTCGTCGGCTACCTCGCGCACGAAAGCTGTTCGGCAACAGGGGAGATGTTCGTCGCGCTGGCGGGCCGGGTCGCCACCGCCGTGATCACCGAATCGCCCGGCGTGTACCGGCCGTCATGGACGATGGCCGAGGTCGGTGAGCATCTCGCCGCGATCCGCGACCGCACCGAACCTGTCACGTTCCCGGTGGTCCCCGACGGGCACAACGACCACATCCGGTACAGCTTCGGCATGGCGAGCCGACGGGGTGCTGCGCATGTCTGACGGACCGCTCGCCGGGATTCGCGTCGTCGACCTCACGGCGATGGTGATGGGCCCCTACTGCACGCAGATCATGGCCGATATGGGTGCCGACGTGATCAAAGTCGAACCCCCGCAGGGCGACAACACGCGCTTCATCTCCGTCGGGCCGGTGTCCGGCATGAGCGGCGTGTTCGTCAACGTCAACCGCGGCAAGCGCAGCGTCGTGCTGGATCTGCGGTCCGAAGAAGGCCAGGCGGCGATGCGGGCACTCATCGAACGCGCCGACGTGTTCATCCATTCGATGCGCTCCAAGGCGATCGCGAAACTGGGGTTCGGCTACGACGACGTCGCCGCGATCAACCCGACGATCATCTACACGAACTGCTACGGATACGGCAGGCGCGGCCCCGAACGGGATCGCCCCGCCTACGACGACACCATTCAGGCCGAATGCGGAATTCCGGCTGTGCAAAGACAACTCACCGGCGAGGCGGACTACGTCGGCACGATCATGGCGGATAAGGTGGCCGGGCTGACTGCGTTGTACGCGACCACGATGGCGTTGTTCCATCGGGAGCGGACCGGGGAAGGCCAAGAGGTCGAAGTCGCCATGTTCGAGACCATGGCGTCCTTCATGCTGGTCGAGCATGCCAACGGCGCCATGTTCGACCCCCCTCTCGGTCCTGCCGTCTACCCGCGCACCGTGGCACCGAACCGGCGCCCGTACCGCACCAAGGACGGCTACATCGCCGCGCTCATCTACAACGACAAACACTGGAATGCGTTCGTCGCGGCGGTCCAACCGCCCTGGGCCTCCGACCTGTACGCGACGCTGGAGGCGCGAGCCCACCAGATCGACGCCGTCTACGGGCTCGTGGCTCAGACATTGCAGGAACGCACCACCGACGAGTGGCTGGATCTCTTCCGCGAGTTGGAGATTCCCGCAGCACCGCTGAACACACCGGACGCGCTGTTCGACGATCCGCATCTCAATGCCGTCGGGCTGTTCGAAACCGTGGACACACCGCACGGCCCCGTGAAGTTCCCGGGTGTGCCGACGTGGTTCTCGCGCACGCCGGGCAAGGTCCGCGGCCCGGCACCCGAACTCGGTGCCGATACCGACGCCGTGCTCGAAGAGCTGGGTCTCGGGACGGAACGGGTGCGCTGATGGACTTCGACATGGGTAAGCGGGCCGGTGACCTGCGCGGCGAGTTGCGCGCGCTCGTCAATGAGCATGTGCCCGAAGGCTTCCTCGGTGCGTTCACCGACGACCCGGCCGACCTGGAGACCGCGCAGAGTTTCTGCCGCACGCTGGCCGCGCGCAATCTGCTGTGCATGGCGTGGCCGGAGGAGTTCGGCGGCGGCGGCGCCTCGGTGTGGGAGCAGACCGTGGTGCGCGAAGAGATGTGGGCGCATCACGAACCGCGCGGCGCACAGTACATGGGCGTCAACTGGGTCGGTCCGATCATCATGCGTCACGGCACCGCGGAGCAGCGGCGCACGCACCTGCCGCCGATCGCGGCGGGGGACGTGATCTGGTGCCAGGGATTCTCCGAGCCCGAAGCGGGGTCTGATCTGGCGTCGCTGCGAACCACCGCGCGACGCGACGACGAAGGTTGGCTGGTGAGCGGCCAGAAGATCTGGACGTCGTACGCGACGATGGCGCAGTGGTGCTTCCTGTTGGCCCGAACTTCGAGAGTGGGAGAAGGTGCAACCCAGAAGAAGCAGCAGGGTCTGACGATCTTCCTTGTCCCGATGGATGATCCGGCGATCACCGTCCGGCCGATCGGCACCATGCTGGGCCCGCACCACCTCAACGAGGTGTTCTTCGACGACCTGCGCGTCACCGAGGCCGACGTGCTCGGCACCGTCGACCAAGGCTGGTCGATCGTGCAGGACGTGATGTCGTTCGAACGGGTCGGCATTGCCCGGTATGCCCGCTGCGAGCGGTTGCTCGCGGCCGCGCCCGCGGTGCTGGGCGAGCGGTGGGAATCGCTGCCCGGGGAGCTGCGCGGTCGGTGGATCCGGATGCAGACGCACTGCCGCCGCGCGCGGCTGCTCGCCTACCGGGTGGTCGCCCTGCAGAGCAGCGGCAGGATCACCCCGGGTGACGCGTCGGCCTACCGCATCGCGGTGACGAAGCTCGATCAGGACAGCGCCGAGGTGTTGATGGACATCGCCGCCGAGGTGCGGCACGACGACGAGCGAGCCGCGTGGTTCCTCGGTGAAGTGGAAGACCACTGGAAGTACTCGCAGGCGTCCACGGTCTCGTCGGGAAGTATTGAAATGCAACGTATTCTGCTGTCTCGCGCGATGCTGACCGCGGACGCGAGGAGCAAAGAGAGCACGGGTGCCCGATGATCCTCGATCTGTCCGACGACGCTCTGGAGTACGGGCGTCAAGCCTTGCAGGCTTTCGAAGCCGCAGGCGGGGACCGGCTTGTCGAGCAGGCGGAGGCCGCCCCCGATTCCCGGGAATCGCTTGTGGGGCCGGTACTCGCCGAACTCGGCGCGTGGGAGCTCGACCCGCGCACCGACACCGACGGGCTCGAGGCGGCCGCGGCGCTGTGTCGCAGCGCGGGATTCTGGGCGCTGCCCTACCCGTTAGCCGAGCGGCTCTCCGCACCGGCGGACCTCGACGTAGACGGACTCCTCGTCGTCGGGGGCGCCAGGCCGTCGGCGACCATCGCCGGCCTCGACTTGCGTTGGGCTGCAGTAAATCTCGAAGGTCAGCGGTTCACTGTGTCCGGGCACGGCTCGACAGGGCCTGCGTTCGTCACCGAGCTCGAGTTGACGGCACTCGACGGTGACGGTGCCAGCGACGTCGCGCTGGGGCTCGTGCTGCCCTGCTGGACATTGCTCGGGATGCTCGACCGAGCGATCGCGTTGACGGTCGCCCACGTCAGCCTGCGCAAGCAGTTCGGTCAGACGCTGTCGTCCTTCCAGGGTGTCCAGTTCCAGCTGACCGACGCCGAGGTCGAACGCAGCGGCGTCGACATCCTGGCCAAGCACGCGCTGTGGTCCGTGGCGACGGATCAGCCGCACGCGGTCGACGACGCATTGGCGTTGCGGATGGCGGCGATCGAGGCCGCCGATGTGGTGTTCCGCGTGTGCCATCAGCTGCACGGTGCGGTCGGCTTCTGCGACGAGACCCACCTGTCGTGGCTATCGCGCTACAGCCAGCCGTTGCGCCGCTTGCCCTTCGGGCTGTCCGGAACGCGTGACCACCTCACCACGGTGGCGGGGCGCCGCGGGCTGGCGGGACTGTACTCGTGAGCGATCTGGAGGCATTCCGCGCCGAGGTGCGCGCCTGGTGCCGCGACCATGTGCCGCCGAACTGGCGTGCGGACCAGAC
This sequence comes from Mycobacterium sp. 236(2023), assembly GCF_029623955.1. Lineage (GTDB taxonomy): Bacteria > Actinomycetota > Actinomycetes > Mycobacteriales > Mycobacteriaceae > Mycobacterium. The sequence continues at coordinate 608,656 of NZ_JARSBP010000003.1, forward strand.
CGGCGTTGACGAAGCGGAGTTCGTCCGGTTCCAGAAGGCGTGGTTCGCCGAGCTGCGCGGCGCAGGCTATGCCGTCCCACACTGGCCCGCCGAATGGGGCGGTGGTATGCCGGTCGAGAAGCAAGTCGTGCTCTATCAGGAGCTCGCGGCCCACGACGCACCCCGGCTCGTCCTCGCGTTCGTCGGAATCCACCACGCCGCCTCCACGCTGCTGATCGCAGGCACCGAAGAGCAACGGCGCCAGCACCTTCCGGCGATCCTCGACGGGGAGATCTGGGTGCAGGGGTTCTCCGAGCCGGAGGCAGGATCAGACCTGGCCGCCCTGCGCACGACGGCCCGCCTGAGTGGTGACGACGACGAAAAAAGCTATGTGGTCAACGGGCAGAAGTTGTGGGCCAGCGGTGGGATGCATGCCGACTGGTGTCTGCTGCTCGCTCGCACGGACCCTGACGCCCCGAAGCGGAAGGGAATTTCCTACTTCCTGCTCGACATGAAAAGCCCCGGCGTCGACGTGCGGCCTATCCGCAACGCCATCGGCGACTCGCACTTCTGTGAGATCTTCCTCGACAACGTGCGCATTCCCGCTACCGACCTGGTTGGAACCGAGAACCAGGGCTGGCAGGTAGCACAGGCCACCCTTGGTGCCGAGCGTGGAATGACGATGCTCGAACTGGCAGAACGGTTGGGCAACGCCGGCTTTCGGTGGCTCGTCGAGTCCGCGGACCTCGACGATCCTCTGGTCGCCGATCGTCTCGCACAGTTCGAGGCCGAGCTCACCGGGCTGCGCGGCATGTGCCGCCGCATCGTGCAGGACGGACCCACAGGGCCTGCTGATGCGTCCGTCGTGAAGCTGTACTACAGCGAGCTGTTGCAGCGGATGACCGACTTCGGCACCGAGATCGGTGGTCCCGAAGCGCACACCGTGGTGGCCAAACCCATGTCCAGCGGATGGGAATCCGGTTCCTGGGTCCTCGATTTCCTCGGGTCGTGGGAGTGGACCATCCCGGGCGGTGCCAGCGAGATCCAGCGGACCATCATCGCCGAGCGTGGGCTGGAGCTGCCTCGAGAGCCGAGCGTGGCATGAGCAGTTTCGAAGAGTTTCACGCCGAGTTGCGCTCTGTCGCAGGCGATGTCCTCGCCAAGGACCGCGAGGTCGAGTGGGCGGTCCTCGTCGACGCGGGATGGACCGGCCTCGAGGTGCCCGAGGAGTTCGGCGGTGCAGGAGCGACGTTCACCGAAACCGCTCTGATCCTCGAACAGATCGGCCGGGCCGCGGGTGCAAACCATTACCTGGGCAGCGCCGCTCTGGCTGTCGAGGCCCTCAGAAATGCTCCTGGCGAACACCTCGCCGCCGTCGCCGACGGCAGCAGCCGGTACGCCGTCGTCACCGACGAATTCTCCTACGAATCAGGCAAAGTCACCGGGAACGCCCAATTCGTCTCCGACGCGCTCGGCGCAGACCGGTTGCTGATCCGCATCAACGACGGCTACGCCGTCGTTCCGGCCGACGCACTGACGATCACCGCGCAGCCCGTCATCGACGAGACCCGCCGACTCGCTGTGGTCACCGCCGACGCTGCCATCCCCGAGACGGTGCTCACGTGTGAGCGACCCTCGGCGATCCGCGACCGTGCCGCCGTCGGCATCGCCGTCGACAGCCTCGGCATCGCCGAGCAGATGCTCTCCGCGACTGTCGATTACGTCAAGGTGCGGCACCAGTTCGGCCGTCCGATCGGATCCTTCCAGGCCGTCAAGCACGCGTGTGCCGACATGCTGGTCGCCATCGAGGTGTCCCGACAACTCGTATCCGAGGCCGTGCAGGCGGTCGCCGAGGGCGGCGATGCCTCGGTTCCCGCGGCGATGGCCAAGTCCTATACCTGCTCTGCTGCCGTCGACATCGCGGGCAAGGCCATGCAGCTGCACGGCGGCATCGGCTACACGTGGGAGAGCGGAATCCACACCTACCTGAAACGCGCGGCATTGAACCGATCGCTCTTCGGTTCGTCTGCCGCGCACCGACAACGAGTCGTACAGCGATACAAGAAGAAGGAGTACTGATGGGTGTCCCGGTTTACAAGCGCATTCTCGACCTGTTCGAGGCCGAGGGCGTCAACACGCTCTTCGGCATCCCCGATCCCAACTTCGTGCATATGTTCACCGAAGCCGAAGCGCGCGGATGGTCCGTCGTCGCACCGCACCACGAGCTCAGCGCCGGCTTCATGGCCGAGGCTGCCTCACGGATGACCGGCAAGCCGGGCCTGTGCATCGGCACGCTGGGGCCGGGCATGGCCAACATCGCCGGAGCGATCCAGTGCGCACTGGTCGAGAACTCGCCGGTGATCTTCCTCGGCGGGCAGCGCGCCCGTGTCACCGAGCGACGGGTGCGTCGCGGCCGGATCCAATTCGTGCAGCAGGAACCGCTTTTCGCGGACTCAGTGAAGTACAGCAGCTCGATCGAGTACGCCGATCAGACCGACGAGATCATCCGGGAGGCGATCCGCAGGTCGATGTCCGGCACCCCCGGGCCGTGCTACGTCGAGTATCCGTCGCACATCATCCTCGAAGAGCTGGATGTACCGGAGGCATTGCCGCCCAACAAGTATCGCCTCGTCAACCAGGGTGCGGGCGCCCCCGAGGTCGCCGAGGCCGTCCGGTTGATCCGCGAGGCCCAGAGCCCGATCCTGCTCGTCGGCCACGGCGTGCACACGTCGCGCACCCAGCAGGAGGTCAAGGAGCTCGCCGAGCTGATGAACTGCCCGGTGATCCAGACTTCCGGTGGCACGTCGTTCATCCCGGGACTGCAGGACCGGACGTTCCCGTATCTGTTCTCGCCGGCGGCCAACGAAGCCGTCGAGGAGTCCGACCTCTGCGTCGCACTCGGCACCGAGCTCGGTGAACCCATGCACTACGGCAGAACCCAGCACTGGGCGGGCAACGACGCCAACCGCAAGTGGATCTACGTCGAGCAGGACCCCACCGCCATCGGCGTCAACCGCTCGTTCGACGTGCCGCTCGTCGGCGATCTCCGCGGTGTCGTGCCGCAGCTCGTCGAAGCGCTCAAGGAGACGCCGCGCACGCCGTCGGTCAACCTCGACAAGCTCGTCAAGGCCGACGCGGCCGAGCTCGCGCAGCTGGCCGAGAACGCCCCGTCGGGACGCTCCCCGATCCACCCCGCGCGCTACGTCGTCGAATCCACGAAGGCGTTCAACGAACTCGAGGACGGCATCCTCGTGCGCGACGGCGGCGCGACGGTCATCTTCCAGTGGACCTATTCGCAGTCCAAGCCGCGCGACGTGATCTGGAACCAGAACTTCGGCCACCTCGGCACCGGGCTGCCGTATGCCGTCGGCGCTTCGGTCGCCGAGGGCGGCAAGCGGCCCGTCATGTTGCTGACAAGTGATTCAGCGTTCCTGTTCCACATCGCCGAGCTGGAGACGGCGGCCCGGCTGAACCTGCCCCTGGTCTGCGTCGTCGGCGTCGACCATCAATGGGGCCTCGAGGTCGGCGTCTACAAACGCACCTTCGAGCAGCCGTCCCCGCAGCCGGGCGTGCACTGGAGTAAGGACGTCCGGATGGACAAGATCGGCGAAGGCTTCGGCTGCCACGGTGAATACGTGGAGAAGGAAGACGAGATCGGTCCGGCGATCGCACGCGCGTACGCCAGCGGAAAGGTCGGCGTCGTGCACGTGTGCATCGACCCGAAGGCCAACTCCGAGGAGATGCCGAAGTACGACCGATTCCGGACCTGGTATGCAGAAGGCACCCAGTAACTGCGTCGACTAAGGAAGAGTGCATGTTATGCGCGAATACCTGAAGTTCTACATCAACGGCGAGTGGGTCGACCCCGTCGAATCCGGGGCCCTCGACGTCGACAACCCGACCACCGAGCAGGTCTCCGGCAAGATCGCCCTCGGCACCGCCGCCGACGTCGACAAAGCGGTCGAGGCGGCCCGCAAGGCCTTCACCACCTGGTCACAAACCACCCGCGAAGAGCGCCTCGAAGTGCTCGGCAACATCCTTGCCGAGTACCAGAAGCGTGCAGGCGACCTCGCCGAGGCCGTCACCGAGGAGATGGGTGCGCCGGCATCGCTGGCCGCAGGACCTCAGGTCGGTCTTGGCATGGGCCATCTCGCCACCGCGATCGACGTGCTGAAGAACTTCCAGTTCGAGGAGCAGCACGGGTCGACGTTGGTGGTCAAGGAGCCGATCGGGGTGTGCGGCCTGATCACGCCGTGGAACTGGCCCATCAACCAGATCGCCGTCAAGGTCTACCCGGCGCTGGCGACCGGCTGCACGATGGTGCTCAAGCCGTCGGAGGTCGCGCCGTACTCGGCGCAGATCTTCACCGAGATCATCGACGCCGCAGGCGTTCCCGCCGGGGTGTACAACCTGATCTACGGTGACGGGCAAGGTGTCGGCGCGGCGCTGTCGAGCCATCCCGACATCGAGATGGTGTCGTTCACCGGCTCGACCCGCGCGGGCATCGAGGTCGCCAGGAGCGCGGCGCCGACCGTCAAGCGGGTGTCGCAGGAACTCGGCGGCAAGAGTCCCAACATCGTGCTCGACGACGAGGACTTCGCCAAGAGCGTCACCGCGGGAACCTCGGTGATGATGATGAACAGCGGGCAGAGCTGCAACGCGCCGTCGCGCATGCTCGTACCGAACTCGCGGATGGACGAAGCCATCGCCGTCGCCCGCGAGGTCGCCGGCGCGGTCAAGGTCGGTGACCCCGGTGACAAGACCGCGATCGGCCCGGTCGCCTCCAAGGCGCAGTTCGACAAGATCCAGGGGCTGATCCAGAAGGGCATCGACGAAGGGGCCACGCTCGTCGTCGGCGGTACCGGTCGTCCCGACGGGCTCGACGCCGGCTACTTCGTCAAGCCGACGGTGTTCGCGAACGTCACCAACGACATGACGATCGCGCGCGAGGAGATCTTCGGGCCGGTGTTGTGCATCCTCGGCTACGACGACATCGACCAGGCCGTCGAGATCGGCAACGACACCGAGTACGGGCTCGCCGGCTACGTTTCCGGCGCCGACCTGGACCAGGCCCGCGCCGTGGCCCGTCGCATCAGAGCCGGTTCCGTCGCGATCAACCACGGCTTCGACATGGCCGCCCCGTTCGGCGGCTACAAGCGCAGCGGCAACGGTCGCGAGTGGGGCCAGTTCGCGTTCGACGAGTACCTGGAGACGAAGGCCGCGCTCGGCTACTCACCCGAGTAGCGATTTCGGCGTAGTTGGTCACGCTACGGTTGGCCAACTACGCCGAAACCGCAGGGGGAAGTGGAGTGTACGAATACGGGATCGACTTCGACGCCGTCGAGGCCATCGACATCCACACCCACGTCGAGGTCGACAGTCACGGCCACAAGGCCTACGACGACGTGCTGGTCGAGGCCACCGCGAAGTACTTCAAGATGCCCGAGGGCATCACCGCAAGCGTCGACGCGGTGGCCGACATCTACCGCAGGCACAACACCGCCGCCGTCGTCTTCACGATCGACGCCAGGCACGGCATGCGACACGCCCCCAACTCGATCGAGGACCTGATTCTGGGGGCGGCACGGAACAACGACGTGCTGATCCCGTTCGGCTCCGTCGACCCATGGCAGGGCCGGCACGCCGTGCATCGCGTGCACGAACTCGTCCGCGATTACGGCGTCAAAGGCTTCAAGTTCCATCCGAGCATGCAGGCATTCGAACCCAACGACCGCGCGTACTACCCGATCTACCACGCGATCGCCGAAGCCGGCGTGCCCGCGCTGTTCCACACCGGGCAGACGGGCATGGGCGCCGGGCTGCCCGGCGGGCATCGCATCAAACTGCGCTACAGCGACCCGATGCTGCTCGACGACGTCGCAGCGGACTTTCCGGAGCTGACGATCGTGATGGCCCACCCCGCCGTGCCGTGGGTGGACTCGCAGATCGCGATCGCCGGGCACAAGGCCAACGTCTACATCGATCTGTCGGGTTGGAGCCCGAAGTACTTCCCGCCGCAGCTCATTCACGCGATGTCGCGGCAGTTGCGCACGAAAGTGCTGTTCGGCACCGACTTTCCGTACATCCAGATCGACCGGTGGCGACGCGACTTCGACACCCTCGACATCGACCCGGCGGCGATCCCGCTGATCTACAAGCAGAACGCGCTGAAGGTCCTCGGTATCGAGACGAGTCCGGCGCGATGAGTTTCGATGGCGGCCGCGGTCTGCACCGGTACTGACCCCGACCCGAGGAGACCGCCATGCCCGTTCGTGAATCCGCCCCGCTGGGCGCACCGATCTGGATCGACCTCACCACTTCCGACCTCGACGGCGCCCAAGCGTTCTACGGAGCGGTGTTCGGGTGGACCTTCGAGTCGGCAGGTCCCGAATACGGCGGTTACACCAACGCCTTCCGCGATGGCAGGCCTGTCGCCGGTCTGATGGCCAACGATCCGCAGTGGGAAGTCCCCGACACGTGGACCACCTATCTGCACACGGTCGACATCAGGGCCACGATCGCCCAGGCCGCCACCGCGGGAGCCCAGACGTGCGAAGAGTCGGCCGAGCCGATGGAGATCAAGAACAAAGGGTGGATGGGCATGCTGTCGGACCCCACGGGCGCCTTCTTCGGCCTGTGGCAGCCGACCGGCCATCGCGGCTTCGAGCTCGTCAACGAACACGGCGCACCGCTCTATCACCAGCTGACCACCAAGGACTACGGCAAGGCACTCGACTTCTATCGCGACGCCTTCGGCTGGCACATCAACACGGTCTCTGACACCGACGAATTCCGCTACAGCACAGCTGTATTCGGGGGCGAGGAGTTGGTCGGCGTGATGGACGGCAGCGTGTACCTGCCCGACGGCGTGCCTTCGACGTGGACCGTGTTCCTCGCGTCCGACGACGTCGATAAAACCGTGGAGCTCATCGTCGCCAACGGCGGCACCGTCGAGCGCGGCGCGGAGGACACCCCGTACGGCAGACTCGCCGCCGTCGCCGATCCGACAGGCGCAGGCTTCAACCTGTCATCCGTCCAGAGCTGATCCTTCGAGCATCGCCGCGACGGCCTGAGCCGTCCGGCGATGCCACGCCCCTGCCTGCCGCACCATGAAGTGGCCACCCGCCATCGGAATCCACCGGGCATCCACACCCCGCGCGGCAGCACGGTCGACCTGCCGACGCGACTCCTGGGGGCTCGTCCACGTGTCGGCGGTCCCGTGCAGTGCAACCAGCCGAGTTCCCGCGTCGATCCGATCACCCTCGCCCGCCGGCCACCACGCGGCGAGGGCGACGACCCCGGCCACCTCGGGCCGCGACGCCAGATGCGCCGCAACGCGGCCGCCCATCGAATGGCCGACGAGCACCACCCGGCGGGCGCCGGTCAGCACATCGAGCGCCCTACCGGCATCGCGCACCGGATCCTCGGCAGCACCGTTCCAGCCCCGCACTCGATAGCGCACGCGGCGGATGCCTATGGAGCGTGGGAGTCGGACGCGCAGCGAGATCTTCAGCCACACCATGCGCAGGTTCGCCAGCTGCCAGGGCCGTGCCGCGAGCGTGCTGTTGGCCTTTCCGCCCGGCAGCAGAACGACGAATGTGTCGGTCACGACTTGGTGGGGTCGTGACCCCAGTTCATCAACGAGTATCGCCAGTCGGAGTGCTCGACATCCTTGGACGGTCCCTGAGCCCGATGCCGGTGGACATAGCCGACGACTTTGCGCATATGGGCGTAATCGTCGTCGGACAGGTCGGCCTTCTTGGTTCCCAGGATGTCGACTATCCGGCGTCCGCTGCGATGTCCTGTCGACTCGCCGCCGCCCGAGGATTTTTGCCCGACGGCCTCCGCCTCATCGGTGCCTAACCACTTATCGATCTCCGAGGCGGTCATGTTGACCGCTTCTTTGAAGTCGTCGTAGGTCTTCTGATCGTCCTCGTCGCTCATGACTTCTTCTTCAACGCCTCGGGCTTGTGCACGGCGTCGCCGCCGCTCTTGTCGCTCCGGACCTGGTACTGCGGCTCGTCCTTGGAGGCTCGCACGGTGCGGCCCGCGGCTTCGGTATCGGAGGTGATCTTCTTCTCGACGGTGCCCTCGGCGGTGCTGCCGTGGCTCTGCCATGTGACCTTGTCGCCTTTTCGGAAGCTTTGCTGACTCATGAGCGTTCGGATACCCGGCCAGGAAAGCGATGCTTGCCGGGTGAAAATAGCGTCATAGTGGGGTAATAATCTCGCAGTTTCGGGAAGGGAGACGATGACGAACGCACACATTCGGAAACTTCCCAATGTGCCTGACGTGGTCGTCACCGGCATGGTGATGACAACCGCGCTCGGAACTGACGCCGAGACGACCTGGCAGGCACTGCTGGACGGCCGTAGCGGTATCCGCACTCTGGAGGACTCCTTCATCGAGGAGTTCGACCTGCCAGTGCGCATCGGCGGTCACCTGCTGGAGTCGTTCGATGACGAGCTGACTCCCGAGGAGAACTACAACAACTCCTACGTGCAGCGCATGGCCATCGTGCTGGGCCGCCGGGTCTGGGAGCAGGCGGGTGCCCCCGACGTCGACCCGAACCGGCTCGCGGTGTCGATCGGCACGGGCATGGGCGGCATCGAGGAGCTCGCGTTCGCCTACGACCACATCCGGGAGGGCCGGCTGGACCAGGTGAACCCGACGGTGGTGCAGCAGTACGCACCCAGCGGTCCGTCGGCCGCCGTCGCGCTGGAACGCAACGCCCGCGCGGGAGTGCTCTCGCCCGTGTCGGCGTGCGCGTCCGGCTCGGAGGGCATCGCCCAAGCATGGCGCCAGATCATCTTCGGCGAGGCGGACATCGCGATCTGCGGCGGGGTGGAAGCCCGCATCGAGGCCGTGCCGATCGCCGGATTCGCCCAGATGCGCATCGTCATGTCGACCAACAACGACGATCCGCCGGGTGCCTGCCGCCCGTTCGACAAGGATCGCGACGGATTCGTCTTCGGTGAGGGCGGGGCCCTGCTGGTCATCGAGACCGAGGCGCACGCCAAGGCCCGCGGTGCCAAGATCCTCGGCCGGCTGATGGGCGCGAGCATCACCTCCGACGGCTTCCACATGGTCGCGCCCGACCCCAACGGGAAGCGCGCAGGCTTCGCGATGACGCACGCCACCGAGCTCGCCGGCCTTTCGCCGACGGACATCGACCACGTCAACGCGCACGCCACCGGCACCACCGTCGGTGACGTCGCTGAGGGCATCGCCATCAACAATGCGCTCGGCCAACACAAACCGGCGGTATATGCGCCCAAGGGTGCGCTGGGTCATTCGGTCGGCGCCGTCGGGGCTGTCGAGTCGATCCTGACGCTGCTGGCGTTGCGCGACGGGGTGATCCCCGCGACGCGCAACCTGACCACCCTCGACCCCGAGATCGACCTCGACGTCGTCGCCGGGGAGCCCAGACGGGGCAGATACGAATACGCGATCAACAACTCATTCGGCTTCGGCGGCCACAACGTCTCGCTGGTCTTCGGCCGCCCGTGACGCTCAGCCCTTGACGAGGGTGAACTGCCCCAGTTCGCTGATGCCGCGGTTGAAGAAATCGCTGCAGCCGGTCAGGTACTTCATGTAGCGCTGATAAACCTCTTCCGAGGTGGCCGCGACGGCCTCGTCGTGGTGGGCTTCCAGCGCCTGCGCCCACGTGTCCAGGGTCCGCACGTAGTCCTGGTTGAGGAACTGCGTCTGCTCAAGGGACAGCCCCGCCTCGGCGGACAGTTCGACGATGTTCTCCTCGCCGGGCACGGAGCCGCCGGGGAAGATCTCCTTGGCGATGAACCGCATGAATTTCAGATCGGACATCACGATCGGGATGCCCATCTCCGGCCACTTCTTCAGCGGATGCCCGAGGATCGCCTGCAGCAGGAACCGTCCACCGCTGGGCAGCACGCTGCTGCACATCTTGAAGAAGGGCGCGTAGCGCTCCTGCGGAAACGCCTCGATGGCCTCGATGCTGACGATCCGGTCGACGGGCTCGTCGAACTGCTCCCAGCCGCGCAGCAGAATCCGGCGGGACCGGTCGGTGTCGATTCCGTCGAGCAGTTCCTGCGCGAACTTGCACTGATTGCGGCTCAAGGTGAGCCCGACGACGTTGACGTCGTACTTCTCGACAGCGCGTTGGAGTACCGAACCCCAGCCGCAGCCGATGTCGAGCAACGTCATGCCGGGCTCAAGGTTCAGCTTGCCCAGTGACAGATCGATCTTGGCCACCTGCGCCTCGGCCAGCGTCATGTCTTCGCGCTCGTAGTAGGCGCAGCTGTATGTCCGGGACGGATCCTGGAACAGGCCGAAGAACTCGTCCGAGAGGTCGTAGTGTGCCTGGACCTCTTCGAAGTGAGGCTTCATGTCGTCGCCAGTTTTGGGTGGTTGCACCCTGCTCCCGGTCATCCCCGACCAACCTCCGTTCAGGTAACGCGTGTGACCAATTACAACACGATCGTCAGTTACTGCTTTTCCAACGTGAACTGCACGACGTCGGTGTAGCCGTCGCGGAACAGGTCCGCGCACCCGGCGAGGTACTTGTAGAACCGCTCGTAGATCTCCTCGGACGTGATCGCGATCGCCTCGTCCTTCTTGTCCTGGAGGTTCTGCGCCCAAGTGTCCAGCGTCTTCACGTAGTGCGGCTGCAGATGCTGCTCGCGGGTCTGCGTCCAGCCGTTGCGCTGCGCGGCATCGGTGACCTGTGCGGCCAGCGGCAGACGGCCACCGGGGTAGATCTCGTCCATGATGAACTTGATGAAGCGCACCTTCGACATGGTCAGCGGCAGCTTCTTGGCTTTGATCTCCTCATCGCTGGGGATGATGATCGTGTGCAGCATCTGCACGCCGTCGTCGGGCAGCCAGCTGAAGGTCTTCTTGAAGTAGTCGTCGTACTTGTTGAACCCGAAGTGCTCGAAGGCGCCGATCGAGACGATCCGGTCGACCTTGCCGTCGAACTCCTCCCACGGCTGCAGGCGCACTTCCATGCTCCGGTTGGTGTCGATGTTCGGGAACCGGTTCTGCTCGATGTGCTGCTTCTGGTTCTCCGAGAGCGTGAGGCCGATGACGTTGACGTCGTACTTCTCGACGGCGCGCTGGATCGTCGAACCCCAGCCGCAGCCGATGTCGAGCAATGTCATTCCCGGCTCGAGGCCGAGCTTGCCGAGCGACAGGTCGACCTTCGCGAGCTGTGCCTGCTCGAGCGTGTAGTCGTCCTTCTCGAAGTATGCGCAGCTGTACGTCTGCGACGGGTCCTGCCACAGCTTGAAGAAATCGTTGGAGATGTCGTAGTGGAACTGGACTTCCTTCTTGTCCGAACCACGCGTATCGCCAGCAGATTTCGACAGCCAGGCAGACTGCGCCGTGGCATTCGGGTCTCCCTGTGGGGCGTTCGACATCAATTCCATCCTTGTCTGCAGAGAGCTGTTGCGACGTGCTGGACGGGCTGTCTTTTCAACTCGGCCGTGAATCGCTCATCGGGCACGCATATCGGCAGTTGCGAACTCAGTGGCCTATCCGACATTACCTGCCAGCTGATCAGCAGGTGGACGCGGCACGCACTGCGCGCCGCTGATCTCGCGCTGTCGGCTCATGCAGGCAAGGATGGACGCTATGGCCGGCAGCTTGGAAACCCCCGCGACCCCGTTGACCCCGAAGATCTATGTCAAGGCGTGCATCAACGGTGCGCGCACCCCCGACCAGCATCCGAATCTGCCCGTCACCCCTGAGCAGTTGGCGGCCGAGGCCGTCGCGGCGCACCGCGCCGGCGCCAAGGCAGTCCATATGCATCCGAAGAACGCCGACGGTGTCGATTCGCTGCTGGCCGCGGACGTGGATGCAGCCGTCGCGGCTGTCCGCGAGGCGCTGCCCGGGCTGCCGCTCGGCGTCACCACTGGCTACTGGGCTCTCCCCGACGCGCAGGAGCGGCTCAAGGCTGTGGCCGACTGGACGGTGCTGCCGGACTTCACCTCGTTGAACTGGCACGAGCCCGGTTCACCGGAGTTGGCAGGCCTGCTGCTTAGCCGAGGCCTGGGGGTGGAGGTCGGAATCTTTCACGCCGAGGCCGCCGAGTCCTGGGCGGCGTCCGACATCGCGCAGCACTGCATGCGGGTGATGGTCGAACTGGGCGCGGAAGGCGACGTCGCGACGGCCGACGAGATTCTGGACATCATCGCCGGCGCGGGCTCGCCCGCACCGGCGCTGTTGCACGGATACGACGAAAGCTGTTGGCCGCTGCTGGAACACGCGGGTGTGCGCGGCGTCCAGACCCGCATCGGGATGGAGGACACGCTGGCGCTGCCCGACGGTTCTGTCGCCGACGGCAACGCCGCACTCGTCGCTGCGGCGGTCGACCTGCTCAGTCGGTAGGCGGCCCGAGTTCGAAGTCGGCGAAATCGAATCCGGGGACGACCACGCAGCTCACCAGACAGGGCTTGTCGTCGCGCGGCGTGGCCCGCTGCCAATGCCCTGGCGGCACCACGAATTGCGGGTTCTCGCCGGCAGCGATGTCGGCTCCCAGCAGGTGCGTGGTCGCGCTTTCCTGATGTGCGCCCACCTCCAGCAACAGGGGACCGCCCGAGTGGTACAGCCACAGTTCGGCGCTGCGCACCGTGTGCCACGCGGACTGCTGACCGGGCATGAGCAGGAAAAGGATGGCGGTACCGGCGTTGCGGACGCCGCTGTAGTCCGGCGGCAGAACCGACTGGGGGAGGGTGAGTTCACTGCGCCACGTCTCCCGGAACCAGCCGCCCTCCGGATGCGGCGCGAGGTCGAGACGACGCGCCCATTCGGGAAGTTCGCTCATCGGCTCACCCTAGTAGTGTTCTGCGCATGGCTCGCGCGCTTCCGGGGTGGCTGGTCGCGTTGTGCGCGCTCGTCGTGGCGGTCAGCGCGTGGCTGCCGTGGCTGACGTCGTCGGCCGGCGGTGGACGTGCCAACGCCATCGGTGGCGTCGTCGGCGCGATGCCCGCGCCCCCTCCAGGATTCGGTGTCGGCCAGTTGGTGGTGCTGCTGGCGTCGACGTTGGTGGTTGCCGGCGCGATGGCGGCGCGCGGCATCTCGCGACGCTGGGCATCGTCGGCGGCGCTGGCCATCTCGCTCGTGCTGGTGGCGTTGGCGGTGTGGTTCTACCGGCTCTACGTCTACCCGCCGGTGTCGGCCGGTTACGGCCTCTTCGTGGGCGGTTCCGTCGCTCTGGTGGCGGTGTTGTTGTCGGTGTGGACGATGCTCTCGGTCTGGGGCGCGGCGAGGTGAGTGGGTTCGTCGAATCGATCAGGCTGGTCGGCGAGCGATGGGTGACGCTGGAACCCCTTACCCGCGAACACCTTCCGGAGATCGAGGCCGAAGTGGCGGGCGGTGCGCTGGACGCGCTGTGGTTCACCGGCGCACCGAAGTCGACGACCGCGCAGGACTGGATCGGCGGGCGCCTCGCGGCGCAGACACCGCAGACCGGGCTGACGTTCGTGGTGCGAGACCACGGCGGCGCGCTGATCGGGTCGTCGAGCTACCTCAACGTGGACGGGCCCAACCGGCGGTTGGAGATCGGCTACACCTGGTATGTCGACCGGGTGCGCCGCACCGGCGTCAACAGCGAGACCAAGCTGTTGATGCTGGGGCACGCCTTCGACGGATTGGGTTGTGTCGCCGTGGAATTCCGCACCCATTTCTTCAACCGGGTCAGCCGTGCCGCGATCGAACGGCTCGGCGCCAAGCTCGACGGTGTGCTGCGCAGCCACCAGCTGTCTGCCGACGGTATTCGGCGAGACACGGTGGTCTACTCGATTCTCGACATCGAATGGCCCGCGGTGCGCACCAACCTGCAATACCGGCTGCAGCGCTAGAGTTCGACGTCCGCGGCCGCGGCGACGGCCGCCGTCCGGCCGGGAGCGCCCTGGTACCGCCAGTAGAGATTCGTGTGGGCGATGACGGCATCCACCGGGGGAGCGCCCCACTGTGTCTTGTCACCCGCGGTGTGCGCATCGCTGACGAGGGTGACGTCGTAGCCGCGGGTGAAGGCGCCGTGCAGCGTGGAACGCACGCATGCGTCGGTCTCCGACCCGGTGACCACGAGACGCCCGACGTGCCGCTCGGCGAGCACGTCCTCGAGGTCGGTGGCTTCGAAGGAATCTCCGTAACCCTTGTCCACGATGGCCTCGCCCTCAGCGGGGGTGAGCTCGGCGACGATCTGCCAGCCGTCGCTGCCCCTGACGAGGCCCTCGTCGTGATGGCGCACCCACACCACCGGGACCGACTCGCCCCGGGCGCGGTCGACGAGCGCGGCGATGTTGGCGACGACCTCGTCGCGGCGATAAGCACCCTCGACCACGAGGTTCTGCACGTCGACGACGAGAAGTGCACTGTTGGGCCGATTTTCGAGGGTGGTCATGGGTTCATTGTGTCCGACACCGGCTGGATCTGGGAACCGCGGAGCCGTCCCTGGCATTGGTCGCAGACGAGCGCGGGGGTGAACCGTGCGCCGCACTGCGCGTGCGTCAGGATCACCGCGGGACCTTCGTCGGCCTGAAACCACCGCTGTGCCCATGCGAGCGAGCACACCAGGACGGGAAAGAAGGCCCTGCCCTTCTCCGTCAGGCGGTACCTGCCGTCGCTGTTGACAAGGATTCCCTCGGCGGTGAACACGGCAAGGCGGTCGGAGACGGTGACGGGCGGGGCGCCGAGCTGGCTCTGGAAGTCGGTGAACCGGCTCACGCCGACGAACGCGGCAACGAGCAGTGCGAAGGCCCACCGGTCACCGATGACGCTCATCGTCTGCGGAAACAGCACCGCGGCACCGGAGCGGCGAGCATCGGACCGCCTGCGGTTGGTTCCGGCCGGGATGGAACGCTCCCACGATCCACTCGGACCCCATTGCGCCGCAACGTCCTTGTCACCCGCCGAACTTCCGCAGGCCCCACACACCACCAGCGGGGCGAACTCCCGACCGCAGACCGTGTGCCGCATGCGGGGAAGAGATTCGGCGTGGTCGGGGATCCAGCGCTGCTCCCACTCCCAGATCGCCGTCAGCATCGGCCACAAGGAACGACTCTTCGGCGTGACCAGATACTCGGAACGCGGCGGTTTGGTCTGATACTCGCTGCGGGACAACAGTTCAACGGAGACCAGCGATTTCAGGCGCTTCGACAGCACCGCGTTCGACACCGGGAGGGCTGCGGCGAAGTCGCCGTACCGGCGAGCGCCGAGCAGAGCACGCTGCACGATCAGCAGCGTCCACTCGTCGCCGAGCAGGCCGAGCATCCGTGCGACGGCGTTGGGTTCGCTCACAGGCCGATCGAGTCGGCTGCCGAGTCGGTCTGACGCCAGCGTGGCAGGTCGGAGCCGGGCGCCCATGTCGAGTGGGTTCCGCTGGAAATACGTTCGGGCAGTTGCATTTTGCACACCGGACCGTCTTCGACGCGGGCGGCGTCGAACACCAGGCAGTACGATGTGTCGGCGTTCATGTCGGTGGTCAACGTGACGAGGTAGCCGTCATCTTCGCCGATGCTGCCCACCCGAGGAGCCATGGCGGTCTCGCTCCCGTAGACGCCGTCGTCGAACGTATACCGCGTTTCGGCACCCGTGAGGAGGTCGTGCTTGACCAGACCGTCGAACAGGAACCAGGAGGGCTTGCCGGTCGCCGCGTAGGTATAGCGATAGTCACGCCCGGCGTATCCGGGGTTGATCATGCCGAATTCGCTGATGCTGTCGGTCAATTGCTCTTCGCGGACCGCGCCGGTCTTGACGTTGAACCTCCAGCGGTGCAGTCGCGCCTGCATGCGGTCGAGGGCCAGGAAGCGGAACGCACGCTGCCACCTGTTGCCCATCCCGTTGTCCGCAGGTTCGGGATCGCCCTGGAAGAACCCGTCGAGCACGATCTCATCGCCGTCCTCGTAGGCGTTGGGGAAATGCAGCACGTAGGTCGGATCGGCCTCGAACCACATGATCTGGGACGCGTCGCCGCGGCGCGGGATGACGGCGAACCGCGACGGGGTGTCCCGGTGGAAGCGAGGCAGATGGATGTTGTGGTCGAGCAGCGCCGTGTCCCAGAACAACGGAAAGTCGTTGAGTAGCACGTAGTTTTCGGTGAACGCCATGTCGTGCGGAAGCCTCGGGCCCGGCAGTTCCACATCGACGCTGTGCACCACCTCGCCTACGTCGCTGACCACGCCGTAGCGCAGATACGGTGCCTGCTTGCTGTAGGAGAAGAACAACAACTCGCCCGTGCGGTCGTCGACTTTGGGATGCGCGGACACGCCCCAGTCGGTGGGGAAGCCACCGTTCCAGGTCTCCCTGCCGAGGTCCGCACCGGTGCGGGGGTCGATGCGGTACAGGTCGCCGCACTGGTAGTGGCTCGTCAGTGCGACTCCGCGGTGCACGATGACGTCGGTGGACGACGCGTCCTTCATCAGTGTTCGCGCGCCCCAGCCGTAGTCACGGCGCGCCAACTCGATGGGCTCGGCGATGCCGGGCCACAGCGGCCCACCTTCCTCGTTCTCCGCCAGGAAGCCCTCCGTGCGGACAAACCTGTTGCGGTAGAACGCCTTTCCGTCGCGGAATCCGACAATGTGCAGCATGCCGTCGCCGTCGAAGGGATGGTAGTTCTTCAGGGCAGGATGCAGCGGGTTCTCGGTGTTGCGCAGGTACACCCCGTCGAGATCGTCGGGGATCTCGCCGGAGACGACCCGCAGGTCGTCGTCGTCCCACTCGGTGGTCTGTGGACGCCACGGGCCGGTGCGATAGGGGTGGTCGTCGTTCTCCGGCAGTGTCGACAGGTACTTGCCGACAATCTCGGGGTGGGTCATGGTGTTCTCCCGATTACGAAGCTGACGGTGGTGGCGGTGCTGCCCCCGAAGTTCACGGTGCCGAACGTCTTTGCGCCGTCCACCTGGTAATCGCCGGCGGTGCCACTGACCTGGCGTGCCGCGTCGACGAGCATCCGGACGCCGGTGGCGCCGACGGGATGTCCGCCGCCGATCAGGCCGCCGCTCGGGTTGATCGGCAGCCGGCCACCCTTGGCGATCTCGCCGGATTCGATCGCTTTCCACGACTCACCGGGCCCGGTCAGCCCGATGTGGTCGATCGCGAGGTACTCGCTGGGGGTGAAGCAGTCGTGGACCTCGAACCCGTCGACGTCGTCGAGCGTGACGTGGGCGCGGTCGAATGCGTCGAGGACGGCGGTGCGAACGTGGGGGAGAACGTACTTTTCCGCGGGGTCGCGGCGCGAACGGTCGAGCTTCTGCTGTAGACCCAGGCCGACGGTCCGATGGCCCCAGCCCTCGATGCGGGCGAGGGGCCGCGCGGTGGGATGGTCGCGCAGCCAGTCGTCGGTGACCAGCACGATGCCCGCACCGCCGTCGGTGATCTGGCTGCAGTCGAAGCGGCGCAAGCTGCCCTCGACAACGGGGTTCGCGACGTCGTCGTCGGTCACGGGCGACGGGACCGTCCAGGTGCGGGTCTGGGCGTGCGGGTTGGCGCGCGCGTTGGCGAAGTTGAGGTCGGCGATAGCGCGCAGATGGGCCGGGTCCAACCCGTAGCGGCGGTCGTACTCGGCGGCGACGGCATCGAACATGTGCGGCCACATGAACTTCGCGTCGTGGCCTTCGTGGCCCGTCCACGCCGCCGTCCCGAGGATCGAGGTGGCGGTGTCGCCGGGCACCGTCTTCTCCAGTTCCACACCGATGACGAGGGCGCTCCGGTAGGCGCCGGAGCGCAGATCGGCGATCGCGGCGAGGGTCGCGACGCTGCCCGAGGCGCACGCGGCCTCGTGGCGTGAAGCCGGTGTGCCCCACAGGTCGTCGTCGACAGTGGCAGGCATGGCGCCGAGGTGGCCCTGGCGAGCGAACAGTTCCCCGAACGCGTTGGCGACGTGGACGACGCCGATCTCGGTGGCGTCGATGTGGGCAGCGTGCAGCGTCGAGGCCACGATCTCGCTGGTCAGGTGGGAGAAGTCCAAGCCTTCACGGTCCAGGTTGCGCGCGAAGTCGCTCTGGTAGCCGCCGAGGATCCACACATTCGCCGAGCCCACACCTGCACGGTACTACAACTAACAGAGTGACTACGGAATTCGGGCGGCCTCGCCGGCTGCGCGTCTGAACCGACGAGACCTCAACAGGAGCCACGGTCGACCGTTGACACCTGTCTCTCGGGGGCATGCCCGCCACCGCGAGACGCAAACCACCCTCGCGTGTAAGTTCCGCACGTGATGGGGGATTCTGGAGAGATGAACGAAACGTCCGGCCACGAGCTCGCGCAGCGCATGGCCGAATTGGCTCGGTCGGTGGCGTCACCACGCAAGGTCGAGGATGTACTCTCCGACGTCACACACGAAGCCCAGCGCCTGATCCCGGGCACCGACGCCGCAGGGGTGCTGTTGATCGGCAAGGCGGGACGCTGGGAATCCGTGGGTGTGACGTCTGACCTGCCGCATCGCCTCGACGACCTGCAGATGAAGTACCGCGAGGGCCCCTGCTACCAGGCGGCGCTCGACGACCTGATCGTGCGCACCGACGACTTCCGCACGGAGAAGCGGTGGCCGCTGTACTCGGCGGCGACCGTCGAGATCGGCGTGCTCAGTGCACTGTCGTTCAAGCTGTACACCAGCACCCAGACCGCCGGCGCGCTCAACCTGTTCTCGACGAAACCCAACGCGTTCGACGGGGAAGCCGAGACCATCGGCGCCGTGCTCGCCGCGCACGCCGCCGCGGCGATCATGGCCAGCCGTGAGGCCGAGCAGCTCGAGTCGGCGCTGTCCACGCGGGACCGGATCGGGCAGGCCAAGGGCATCATCATGGAGCGATACAACGTCGACGACATCGCCGCCTTCGAGATGCTGCGCAAACTGTCGCAGGACAGCAACACCAAGCTGATCGACGTGGCCGCACGAGTTATCGAGACCAGAGGAACCTGAGCCGTTCAGCGGGAGTCGACGGCCTGGTCGCCGACGACTGAAAGCAGGCGCAGGTCATCGAGCGCCGACGATCCGGGTGGCGGTGTCAGCACCACCAGCTTCTGCCCGTCGTGGGTGGCCAGCACCTCGCAATCGAGCGTGATCGGACCGACCCTCGTCACGAAGGTCTTGCGCTGCATGCGCCGCACGGCCACTTCGTGGCGTGCCCACAATTCGGCGAACTCGGTGCTCGACGTCAGCAGTGACTCGATCAGCTCACGCACGTCGGCGTCGCCGCGGCGGCGCGCCCACGTAGCGCGCAGGTCGGCGACCGTCACCTGGCTGTGTTCGGCATGGTCCTCCGGCGGGACGTTGGCGCGAAAAGCGGGATCGGTGAACCACTGCCACGCGATGCTCTCCTG
This sequence comes from Mycobacterium sp. 236(2023), assembly GCF_029623955.1. Lineage (GTDB taxonomy): Bacteria > Actinomycetota > Actinomycetes > Mycobacteriales > Mycobacteriaceae > Mycobacterium. The sequence continues at coordinate 627,940 of NZ_JARSBP010000003.1, forward strand.
CAGTCCGCCGGTGATGGAGGTGCGGTGGCCCATGACCCGTTCGCACAACTCGTTCTGAGCGAGCACGAGGTAGGTGTCCGAGCAGATGAACGCCGCGGCGTCGCGCATCTGGTCGAGGACGTACAAAAGCGCGGGCCGCACGTGCAGCGAGGCACTGAAGCGGTCCGGGACGGCGTGACCCGCGAGCCGGTAGAGGTGATCGGTCTCGTCATCGGTCAGTCGTAGCGAGCGAGCCAGCGCGCGCAGCATCTGCGGCGACGGTTGAGTGCTGCGCGACTGTTCGAGGCGGCCGTAGTAATCGACCGACATCCCCGTCAGCTGAGCCACCTCTTCGCGGCGCAGCCCAATGGCGCGCCGACGCACCCCCACGGGGAGTCCGACGTCGGCCGGCCGCATCGCCTCGCGGCGACGGCGCAGGAATTCTGCCAGCGCGTCCCGGTCCATCACGCCACTCATCACGCCATTGTCGACCCGGCGACCCGGGTCGAGCCAGGGATTACGAGTCCGTGGCTCAGGCGTCCGGCATGTTCGACGGGGGAAGGCCGCACCGGGCCCGGAAGTCCGTCATCGGCTGCCGGATCCCCTGCAGCTCGGCCTGCACGCCGGGGCTCGTGTCGAGATACGCGTCCACCTTGGCGCGCCGCTCGTCCGGCGGGAGCCCGCGCAGGCTCGTGAAGAACCAGTTCACGTCGGGGTGGGTGAACATGTAGGCCGACAACGATGCCGAGACGCCGGACAAGATGCCCGCCTGGTCGGCGACGGAGCAGTTCGGGGCAGGTGGGGGTTGCGACGCGGCGAGCGCGCTGCTGCCGAGCAGTGCCGCCCCGGCGATCACCATGGCGCCTGCGGATCGGACGAGAACAGACATTCCTACTCCTCTACGTGGTCGGGTCAAACGTGCCAGGGACCGCACTGCCATCACTCGTCGTCGTCGGCGCCGAACGCGGCACCGCCGCCGTGTTCGACCTGCGTTCGATCCCTACGGGGATTGAGGGCGATGTCGAGGTCGCTGTCGTAGCAGTACAGGTCCAGTTCGCACCACGGATACTCGGTCGGAATGGGTGCTATCGACAGCGGGCCTGCAGATGCCACCGAGGCGGATACCAGCCCGGTGGCCACGGCTCCCGCCGCCAGAAACGGTATTGCGTAGAAGGATTTCCGCATCACAACCTCCCGGCCCGGTCGCCAACGATTCGCGGGCCGAACACCGGCTTGCGCTGGTGCCTAATCTGCCGTTTGAGGTGGTCGGGGACATCCCCCTGAATGGGTGAAATCAGCGCTCCCACTGGGGTCGAGCGTGGGCGTTACGCACGGATTTCCGGCCGAAAGCGTGCACGGGCCCCACGCTCGGCGCACGCGCCGACGATGAATGCTGTTGCTGCCGGAGCTTTCCGAGAGTCTCGAGCCATATGCTGCCGGGTCCTTCGAGGATTACGAGGGACAGCCCGATGAAGACGACGATGCCGGCCAAGACGGTCTTCGCGAGAGTGCGGTGAGGGCGAAAGAATTGCGAAATTCCCGCCCTGAGCGCCCTCTCGGCGCTCCGAGAGCGAACTTTGTGCCCCCGGCATGATTCGAACATGCGACACCGGCTTTAGGAGAGCCGTGCTCTATCCCCTGAGCTACGGGGGCGACAACCGGGGGAAGCTTACCTGGCTGACGCGGCAGGCCCTCAATCGGAAAACCTCAGTTATGTCAAAAGTGTCAAAACTTTGGTGTTGGCCCGGTACTGTCCCGACCGTGGAGCTGACACTTCAACGCATCGGCGCCTGGTCGGGCACCATCATGATCCTTCTCTACGGCGCCAGCTTTTCCGGTATCGCCCAACTCTTCCCGCCGCTGTCCCCGGCCGCGCCGGCCGACGAGATCGCCGCGTTCTTCGTCGACCACAAGCTCTGGATTCGCTTCGGGGTCTCGGGCGCACTGCTGAGCGCCGTCCTCGCGCTGCCGTTCCTTGCGGCGATCGTCCTGCGAATCCGGCGGGTCGAAGGCCATTTCGGCATGCTGTCGATGACCCAGCTGATGGCGGCGACGGTGTTCGTGCCCGCACTGCTGTTCCCGCAGTTCTTCCTCGGCGTGGCGGCCTACCGTCCCGAGGAGCGCTCCGCCGAACTCACCCAGGCCCTCAACGACGTGTTCTGGCTCTGGTTCATCGGCATCGTCGGCACGATCATCATCCAAAACTTGACGCTGGCCGCCGCGTCGTTCATGGACAAGACCGACCCGCCGACGTTCCCGCGGTGGTACGGCTACCTCAACCTCTGGGTGGCCACGCTGTCGCTGCCGGGCTGCGTGGTGGTCGTCTTCAACGACGGTCCACTGGCCTGGGACGGCGTATTCGCCTTCTACATACCGGGTCTCGTGCTCGTGGTGTGGCTGTTCTCCACCACCGCCGTGATGCTCAAATCGATCAAGGCCGAGCAGAAGGCCCTGTCGGTCGAACCCGTCCCCGCGTGACGGCAACCGTTCATCCGCCGCGTGATGCGCGGCGGATCCCCGGTGAGAGCGGCACCTGGGTCTTCTTGTTCGGCGACATGCTCGTCTTCGGCGCCTTCTTCGTAACGTTCCTCGTCGAACGCGCTGGATCTTCTGAGGCCCCCGGGACCTTCGACACCGCCCGAACCACCCTGCACATCGGCGTCGGTGTCGTCAACACCCTCGTCCTGCTGACGAGCTCACTGTGTGTTGTCTTGGCGCTCAACGCAATGCGTGCCGGCCTACGCCGGATCGCGACCCGTGCGGTGGCGGGGGCGATGGTCTGCGGCGTCGCCTTCATCGCGCTGAAGGTCTCCGAATACGTGTCCCTGGCATCAGCAGGCCACGGCCCCGGCGCCAACGACTTCTACCTCTACTACTTCATCCTCACCGGGCTGCACCTTTTCCACGTGTGTCTGGGCCTCGGCGCGCTGTCGTTCGTCGCCAGCCAGACCCGGCTGCCCGAACTGAGCGCCACCCGCACCGCGCTCGTCGAAGGGGGCGCCTGCTTCTGGCATCTCGTCGACCTGCTGTGGATCTTCCTGTTCGCACTGCTCTACCTGGTGAGCTGATGACAGTCCTGGACCTGCTCAAGAACCGCGCCGGCGCCAGCTGGCTCTTCCTGGTGGCCCTGACCGTCGTCTCGTGGGCCGTCGGCGCCGAACACGGCACCGGCTCGATGGTGGCCGTCCTGGTCCTCGGCATCGCCGCGATCAAGGTGCGTCTGGTCGGACTCGACTTCATGGAGCTGCGCCACGCACCCCTACCGCTGCGGATCGCGTTCGAGGGCTACTGCGTCGGCATCTGGGCACTGCTGTCCGGGCTGTATCTGTGGCTTTAACGCAGTAGCGCGATCACCTTGCCGAACGCCTCGGCGTGGCGGTCCTGCACGGTGACGTAGCTGACCCCGTACACGTCGCGGTAGCCACGGATGCGTTCGGCCATCTCCTCGGTCGACCCCGACAGGGTGCCGGGATGCCGCAACAACTCCTCGTCCGACAAGCCGGGCAGGAAGTGGCGCGGAATCGTCAGATCCGGCATCCCCGAATCGTCCAGCGGCATCGCCGTGATCGCGAGGTTCAACTCGAGATGGTCGAACCGCTCACCGGCCGCTTCCCGCACGAACGCGATCCGGTCGGCCAGCGGATCCTCGTCGGCGGTCGCCGCCCGGTCGCCACCGGTCAGACCGATGATGTCGGCCGAACGCGCGGCGATACGCAGCACGCGGTCACCGTTGCCGGCGATCATGATCGGCACGTCCGGTAGATGCTCGGCCATGTACTCGGTGGTGGCCTTGAGATGGTCGACACGTTCCCCCGCGCTGGGGAAGGGGATCCCGGCGGCGTCGAACTCCTCCTTCACGTAGCCGGTGCCCAGCCCCAGATCGAGCCGCCCGTCGCTCAGGTCGTGCAGCGCCCCGACGTCGCGGGCGAGCAGCGCGGGCCGGTAGAACGCCGAGTTGATGACGAACGTGCCGACGCGCAGCGTCGACGTCGCCATCGCGATCGCCGTCATCACCGGGAACGGTGCCGGACCGCCCAGGTGGTCGGGGACGTGGAGGACGTCGAAGCCGAGGGCTTCGGCGCGGCGGGCGCTGTCCTCGAGCTTGGTGCGCGATCGGGCGCGCATCACCCCGACGCCGAACCGGAATTCCTTTGCCATTTCGTGATCGTAGGTCCAGGTTTGAAGCGCGATGGGCAGGGGCATATACCGATCGACTTTCTCCCCCAGATCCGGCCCGTCGTCGAAATATCCGACGGGCCGGATCAATATCTCGGGACGGACATGACGGACATACCGACCCTCGGCGTCGAAGAGGAATTTCTTCTCGTCGATCCCGACTCCGGTGCCCCCGTCGCGCGTAATCGGGAGGTCGCCGACCGCGCCGCGCAGCGCGGCGTCGATCTGCAGCTCGAGCTGACAAGCTGCCAGGTGGAGACGGCGACGGACGTCGCCCGGCACACCCACGAACTGCGTGATCAGTTGGTCCACCTGCGCCGCACCGCTGCCGACGCCGCGGAGCAGGCAGGCGCCCGGCTGCTCGCCGTCGGGTTGCCGCCCACCCTGCCGCGCGAGTTCCCGTTGACCGACACCCCGCGATACCGGGACATCGGTGAGCGGTTCGGCATGATCGCCCACGAACAGGGGATCTGCGGCTGCCACGTCCACGTCGCAGTTCCCGACCGCGATACCGCGATCGCCGTGAGCAACAGGCTGCGCCCCTGGCTGCCGACGCTGCTCGCGCTGACCGCGAACTCGGCGATCTATCGCAACGCCGACACCGGGCACGCCAGCTGGCGAAGTGTGCTGTGGGCCCGCTGGCCCAGCGCCGGTCCGCCTCCGGTGTTCGATTCGGCCGACGAGTTCGACGCCGCGGTGCAGATGCTCTGCCACAGCGGGGTGATCCGCGACGACGGCATGGTCTATTGGGATGTGCGGCCGTCGGCGAACTTCCCGACGGTCGAGGTGCGGGTCGCCGACGTTCCCGCGACCATCGCCGAGACGGTCGTGTTCGCCGCGCTGGTCCGTGGTTGCGTCATGACCGTGCTCGACGACGATCGTCGCGGCACCCCCGTGCTGCCGCTGGCGCCACACGCGCTGAAAGCCGCGTACTGGAAGGCCGCCCGCGACGGGCTCGACGGCGACGGCGTCGATCTGGAAAACCACGCCGCCGCACCGGCACTGATGATCCTGCGAAATCTCGTCGAGCGCGTGCGGCCGGCGCTGGAAGCCGCCGGTGACCATGACCTCGTCGCCGCCGGCTTGGCGGCGATCGCCGAACGCGGCAACGGCGCGAGCAGACAGCGCCGAGCGTGGTCCCGTCGCCACGACGTGAACGACGTCCTCGCCGAAGCGGCCGCGGCGACCCTCGAACTCCCCTAGGCCAACGGCAGCTGTGCGAACACCGGGCTCGTGGGTTGCGTCGAACCGCCCGGCGGCTCAACCGTGAACGCCAGCGTCTGCGAGGCGCCGATGTCCGAGAGCACCGCCGTGGTCGACGGCGCGACCTGCTCGGAATCCATCGTGCCCGCCGGATGCGGCCCTTCGGCGTCGATGAGCCACATCTGATAGACGGTGCCCGCCTCGGGTGGGGTCACGCCGTTCATGACCAGCACGCCGGCGTTCTCCGCCCGGGAGAACACCACCGTCGCGGTTCCGCCGCCGGGGATGTCGCCCGACACCGTGCGCACGTCGGGCGCGGCGAAGATCTCCTGCGCCGTCGATGCTGTCGGGGCGGGCCGCAGGGTGTAGCCGATACCGAGGGCGCCGAGTCCGATGGCCACGGCGGCGGCACCGGCAAGCAACGGCCGTGTCCACCGGCGAGGTTGTTTCGGTTGCGACGGCATCGCGCGGACGTTGCCGTCGGCGATCTGCCGCAGGATGTCGGCACGCAGGTGCGGCGGCGGCTCGACGGCGGTGGCCGCCGCGATGACGGCCATGGTCTCGCGCACCGCGCGCACCTCCGCGACGAACGCCTCGGCGACGTCGGGCGGTGCCACCGTCAGCTGACGGTCGATCTCGGCGGCTTCTGCCTCACTGACCGCGTGCAACGCATACGGCGTCGCCAGCGACAGCAGGTCTTCCTGAGGATTGGTCACGCGACCCCCAGACATCTACGCAGGCCGCGGATCGCGTCACGCATCCGCGACTTGATGGTTGCCAGATTTGCGGTCAACCGTTCCGACACCTGCGCATACGTCAGGCCGTCGTAGTAAGCGAGCTGAATGCATTCCCGCTGCGTATCGGTGAGCGAGTCCAGACAACCGGTGACCCGCGCCCGTTCGTCACCACTGATCACCTCGTCCGAGACGTGGTCGGCGGGGCGCACCACGGTTGCAGCACCATAGCGGGACTCCCGTGAGCTGGCGGCCTCCTCGGAACGGACCCGGTCGACCGCGCGGCGATGCGCGAGCGTGAGCAGCCAGGCCAGCGCCGAACCTGCCGACGGGTCGTAGTTTCCAGCGCTGCGCCACACCTGCAGGTAGACGTCCTGAGTCGTCTCTTCGCTGTAGCCGGGATCGCGCAAAACCCGCGTGACCAGGCCGAAAACACGGGAACGTGTCTGGTCGTACAGCGTCGCGAACGCGTCGGCATCGCGGCGGGCCACCTGGCGCAGGAGTGCGTCGAGTTCGGCGGTCACGAGCCGTAGCCTATCGCTCACCAAGATCAATGCGGTCATATCGATCGCCTCTTGGGCGGCCGCGGCACGAAGAACGGGGTGCGCGAACGGTATTCGTCGAACCCGGGCCGGCCGGCCATCTGCTGTTCGGTGAGCTTTCCGCCGGTGCCACACATCAGGAAGTACGTCATCAGCACCGGCGACAGGACGGTCGACAGCGAGACCGCCCCGGCGAACGAAACCAGCCACAGCCCCCACCAGACGCAGGCGTCGCCGAAATAGTTCGGATGGCGGGTCCACGCCCACAGGCCGCGATCCATGATCGCGCCCTTGTTGGCGGGATCGGCCTTGAACTGCCGCAACTGGTGGTCGCCGATCGCTTCGAAGATCACCCCGGCGAGCCAGACCGCGACGCCCAGGATCAGCACGGGCAACAGCGCCGACGGTGTCGGCCCGAGAACCGCGGACACCTGCAGCGGCAGCGAGATGAACCACCCGGCGGCGGCCTGGACGGCGAAGATGCGACGGATGACGTTGGACGCGCTGGTATCGCCGCGCAGCAGGGAGTCGTAGCGGGGGTCTTCCCCCTTGTTTCGTGACTTGCCGACCATGTGCCACGCCAGCCGCAATCCCCAGATCGCGACCAACGCGAACAGCAGCAACCGTCGGACGAGATCGCCGGAACCCACCGCCGCGCACACTGCGGCGACGGCGACGAAACCGACACCCCAGGTGACATCGACGACGTTGTAGCGACCGATCCTGCGACCGATCGCGAAGGTGACTCCGTGGACGACGACCAGGATCGCCAGGGAGGCAAGGGAGACGAGGAGGAAGGACATCTACGGTCGGCTCAGTCGCCCGGTCGGTGCGAAGGTCCACTGGTAGACGTCGAGGTAACCCGACCGGAACCCGGCCTCGGAGTAGGCAAGGTAGAGCTCCCACATGCGGTGGAAGACTTCGTCGAAACCCAACGCCGCCACCGCTTCCCGCCGGCCCATGAAGCGTTCCCGCCACAACCGCAGCGTTTCGGCGTAGTGCGGACGCAGGGAGAACATGTCGACGGTGCGGAGCCTGGTGTTGCGCTCGGTGATGCTGATGATCGACTCGGTCGACGGGATGAGGCCGCCGGGGAAGATGTACTTCTGGATCCAGGTGTAGGTGTTGCGGCTGGCCAGCAACCGGTCGTGGGGCATCGTGATTGTTTGGATGCTCACGCGGCCACCGGGGTTGACCAGCCGGTCGAGTGCCGTGAAGTACGTGGGCCAGTACCGGTAGCCGACGGCCTCGATCATCTCGATCGACACCACGGCGTCGTAGCTGCCCTCGACGTCGCGGTAGTCGCACAGCTCGATGTCGACCCGGTCGCTCAGGCCAGCGGCCGCCACCCGCGCGGTGGCGAGTCGCTGTTGCTCTGCCGACAGCGTGATCGACCGCACCTGGGCGCCGCGAGCCGCTGCGCGCAGACACAGTTCACCCCAACCGGTTCCGATTTCCAGCACGGTGCTTCCCGGTCCGACCTTCGCCGCGTCGAGCAGTCGGTCGATCTTGCGACGCTGGGCATTAGGCAGATCGGTCGCCGACGCCGGAAACGATTCGAACTGTGCGCTGGAGTAGGTCAGCGTCTCGTCGAGGAATTCGGCAAACAGCTCGTTCGACAAGTCGTAGTGCTCGGAGACATTCCTGCGTGCCTGGGCGATGCTGTTCAGTTGCGACCGGGGATGGCGCACCACTGCGAGCGGCCGGAACCGTTGTAGCACTGGTGGAATCAGTTCGGCGAGACGTTTACCGAATTCGGTGAGCAGGCCTGCGGGATCGCTCGAGCTCCAGTCGCCGGCCATGTACGACTCACCGAAACCGATGAGGCCGTAGCGCCCGACCCGGCGCACCATGTGGTCGGGGCGGTGCACCACCATGGTCGGCAGCGTCGGGTCGGCCGCGCCGATGCGGGTGCCGTCGGGATAGAGCACACGAATGGGCAGGCGTGACGCCGCGCGCCGGAACAGCCGGTCGGCGACCGCGCCGGCGGTGATGCTGGCGACCCCGCCGGGCACTCTCGCGACGTCCGGCCAGCGTTCCTTATCGGCTGCGCCGGAGCGTGTTCCGGAGAGTTCAGTCGTCACAGCTGCTCCACCTTCTCTCGATCCTCGTCACTGCGGTGCGACACGCGGGGCACGATCGGGACACGGCGCAGCCACAGCAGCATGCCCTGCACGCGGATGCCGACCGCGTTCATCAGCGGCGCCATCGGGGCGAGGAATTGCAGTGCGACGATCTGGCGGATGCCTGCGGGCCTGCGCGTCCCGCGCATGGTGGCGATGAAGGCGGGCTGTTCGTCGCGGTGCAGCGAGATCCTGACGTCGAGACTGTCGTCCGGTTGTGGCGCCCGCACCAGGTAGTGACCGTCGACGTCGTTGAACGGGGACACGTACAGCTTCTTGTCCACCATCGCGGGCTGCTCGGCCGAGGGTGGCAGCAGATACGCGTGCCGTCCGCCGTAGGTGTTGTGCACTTCGGCGATGACGTAGCGCAGCACCCCGTCCGCGTCGTGGCACCAGTACAGACTCAGCGGGTTGAACACGTAGCCGAGCACCTTGGCGTGCATCAGGGCGGTGACGCTGCCGCCGGGGAGTTCGATGCCCTTGGCCGCGAGGAACGCGTCGACGCGCCCGCGCAAGGTGTCATTGTCGGCTTCCCACAGGTGATCTCGCGCCTCGAAGCGGGCGAATGGCCGCAGCCACCGCGGCAGCCGGGGCAGGGCGTCGAGGTCGACGTACCAGCTGTAGCTGCGGTGCTCGAAGTAGTGGTGCACCGGCGCGCGGCGCAGGTGCGTGATCCGCGTGCGGTACAGGGCGGCCGTCATGCCGGCACCGCCTCGAGCCGGTGCGGGCCGACCGGCCAGTCAGCGCCGAGGTGTTGCGCGGCGCGCAGGCCGGATGCCGCGCCGTCTTCGTGAAAACCCCACCCGTGGTACGCCCCGGCGTAGACGATCCTGTCGTCGTTGAGGGTTGGGAGAAGTTGTTGAGCGGCAACAGATTCCGGGGTGTACATCGGGTGGCTGTAGGTCATCTCCGCGACAACGCAGGCCGGATCGACGACGCCGCGCCCGCCGAGAGTGACGACGAACGTGCGTGGGCCGGACAACCGCATGAGCCGGGAGATGTCGTAGCTGACGACGACTCGGTTGTCGTCGCCGGTCATCAGATAGTTCCACGAGGCGCGCGCCCGGGGATGCCGCGGCAGGACCGATTCGTCGGTGTGCAGCTGAGCGTGGTTGACGGAGTAGGGAATCGCACCGAGCACCGCCCGTTCCGCGGTGGTCGGCTCCGCGAGCATCAGCAACGCCTGGTCAGGGTGGGTCGCTATCACTGCAGCGTCGAAAACCTCAGCAGCACAACCCAGTTGAGTCACCTCGACACCGTCGGGTACCCGGCGCACCGCCGTCACCGGTGATCCGGCCCGGACGTCGTCGAGCCGGCCGACGATGGCGTCGACGTACGTCGCGGAGCCGCCCGTCACCGTCCGCCACGTCGGTGAACCGAACACCGACAGCATGCCGTGGTGTTCGAGGAACACGAACAGGTAGCGCGCGGGGTAGCGCATCGCATCTCCCGGCGGGCAGGACCACACCGCGGCGACCAGCGGCGCCATGAAGTGCTCGGTGAAGTAGCGCGAGAAGTCGTGCCGCTGGAGGAAATCGCCCAGGGTCTCGGAGTTGTCGTCGGGCAGGCGCAGGAGTTCGGTGGCCGCCCGGTGGAAGCGTTTGACCTCGACCAGCATCTGCAGATACCGCGGGCGCGACGCCGACCGCCAGGTGGGGAACAGCCCGCGGAATCCGCGGGCGCCCGCGTACTCGAGTGCGCTGGCGTCGTCCCGCACCGACATCGACATGTCGGTGTCCTGGGTCGCGATACCGAGATCGTCGAACAGCCGGCACAGCGTCGGGTAGGTGCGGTCGTTGTGTACCAGGAATGCCGAGTCCAGCGCGACTGTTACCCCGTCGCCGCGGTCGACGTAATGGGTGTGGGCGTGGCCCCCGACGCGATCGTCGGCCTCGAAAAGGGTCACGCGGTCGCGAGTCGACAAGTTATACGAGGCGACAAGCCCCGCCACCCCACTGCCGATGACGGCGATCGACCGGCTTCCAGCGCTTATTGGCTCCACATAGCCGTATTCGGAGCCACGGGGCCTCTGGATGGGTGGATTGCTATCCGGGGCAATAAACCGAGGTCAGGACCGCAAAGCGTGGGTCGTTCGCGATCGACGTGACACCGGGGGCGCCTTGGGTGAAGGTCACCGCGACTGCGGGCCGCCCCAGCGCCTTGGCCATGACGCTGTGGTAGCCCGCCAGGTCACCGCCGTGGCCCCACACCGTGACGCCGCATCCGAGGTCGATGCTGGTCAGCCCTAACCCATACCCGAAGCCCTGGCCGTGCAGCGGCCAGGCCACGGTGTCCATCATCTGCGCGAGCTCGGCGGCGGCGACCACCCTGCCGTCGAGCAGCGCGGTGATGAACTCCGTGACGTCCTCGCTCGTCGAGACCAGCGATCCGGCCATGTACTCGCCGGAGGGTTCCCCTGCGGTGACGTCGGCCCGACGCCCGCCGACAGCCTCGTAGCCGTGCGCCATCGGGGACCTCAGCCCGGTGTCGCCGGGCGCGGGGAAATAGGTGTGGTTCAGTCCGAGCGGAACGATGATGCGTCGCGTGACCTCGTCTGCGGCGGGCCTGCCGGTGACGGCTTCGAGGATCAGCCCTGCGACGACGTAATTGGTGTTGGTGTAGATCGGCACCTGATGCCCCGGTGGCGACCCCGCTTTGGCGAGCGCCGACGCCAGCAGTTCGTTCGGCGAGACGGGCTGGGTCGGAGGTTCGGTGGTGTCGTCGAAATATTCGGGCAGGCCACTCTGGTGGCGCAGCAGTTGGCGCACCGTGATGGTGGTGCCGTCGATCCCGTCACCGCGCAGCGCCCCGGGCAGGTACATCTCGACGGGGGAGTCCAGGGCGATCCGGCCTTCGCCGACGAGCTGCAGAATCGTCGCGGCGACAAAGGTTTTCGTGATGCTCGCAACCCGCACGGAGGTCTGCGGGCCGAACGGGGATCCGGTCGCGACGTCGGCGTAGCCGGCCGAGTCCGTCGTCACCGCGGCGCCGTCACGGACCGCAGCGACGGCTCCGGCCAGGTCGTCGGCGGCGACGGTGTCGGCCAGCACGGTGCTGAGACGGGACGGCTCGGCCTGCACGGGCAGCGGAGTCACGACGGCGGCGATGAGCATTCCGGCGAGACCGGCCACGACGCGCACTAGGGCGACGGGAGTTTCCACGACCGGGCAGCGAGGACCAATCCCTGCACGAGTGCAGAGGTCGCCCGCGTGAGGCCGTCGTCGGCGGGCACCGAGCTGCGCGGGCTGGTGCCGCGCACCCGCGACGACAGTTCCAGCTGGGTGCCACCACCGCGGACCCTGTTCACCGGGTTCGCGGGGTGCATTCCACGGAGTTCACGCGGGATCGAATCCAGATCGGTGACAACGCGGTAACCGGGGATGTCGATGTGGCGAGCCAGATGTTCGGCGAGGACGCGGTTGCCCCCACCCGCGAGCAGTTGGGTGCTGCGGCCGATCCGGCCGTAGCCGTGTAGGGACACCGCGACGTCCACGTGGTCGAGGAATTCCGCCAGCCGCGGCGACTGCGCCGGGTCGTAGCGTGCGGACGCGAGATGGTGTGGGTAGTGGTCGGGGTGGCGCACCACATACACCGACGCGTCGGCCGCATCGGCGGCGCGTTCGGCGATGACGTCGGTCATCTGCTCGAGGCCGCCGCCGTGAATGGCCATGAACCCGATGCGTGATCGAAGCGTCGACTCCTCGATGACTGCCGGGTCGGCCAGAAGTTCCGAAAGCGATTGCGGGGCATCGTCTCCGGAGCCTTCGCGGCGTTCGGGCCAGCGGGTGGGGTCCCAGCGTTCGAGGAACTGGATCCACCGTTTCGGCAACCCGTGGTGGTGGGCGCCGTCGAGGATGCGCTCGAGGTAGCCGGGGCGCGGCGGCCCGGGCTCCACCCGATGGTCGATGTAGACCCACGCCGTAGCAGCACCGGATTCGGTGACGACGGTCATCTCGTCGCGGCGGTAGCGGACCGGGACGCCCTCGGCGCTGTCGAGCGTGGCCAGGTCGTGGTCGGACAGCTGCCACACCACGCCATGAACCTCGCCGCCCGCAAACGGTTCGAGCGTGGCGACGCCGCGCTCGTTGATCAACCAGTCGTGGTCGGCGAGCGTCGCGCGCCGGGGGTCGGTGGCGTCGGGGCAGCGTTGCGCCATCTGCCGCACGCACAGGTTCGACCCGTACGCGAAGTAGTTGTGCCTGCGCCCCATTCAGCCGGTCAGCGTCAGATAGATGAGCACCACATTCAGAAGGGTAATCAGGCCGGCGACGATCCAGCCAAGAGCGGTGGTGACACGGCGGTTGACGTCGGCGCCCATGAGTCGTGCGTCGGCGGTGAGCCGAACGAGTGGGATCAACGCGAACGGAATGCCGAAGGACAGCACCACCTGGGACAACACCAGCGCCCGGCTCGGATCGATGCCGATCGCCAGGATCACCAGGGCGGGCAGCAGTGTGACGAGCCGGCGGGTCACCAACGGGACGGAACGTCTCAGCAGACCCTGCATGATCATCGCGCCCGCGTAGGCGCCGACCGACGATGACGCCAGGCCCGACGCCAGCAGGCCCACCGCGAAGAGCAGGGCGACGCCGGCTCCGAGAGTGGATTGCACCGCGGCGTGCGCACCCTCGATCGAGTCCGTGTTGTCCATGCCCTGCAGATTGGTGGCCGCGACCAGCAGCATCGACAGGTTGACTGCACCCGCAACGAGCATCGCGATGCCCACATCCCACCGGGTGATGCGCAGCAGCTTCCGGCGCGCCGGACCCGGCTCGGGATGGCCGTGCCGGTCGCGCGCGAGCCCGGAATGCAGATACACCGCATGCGGCATCACGGTGGCGCCGAGCATCGCGGCGGCCAGCAGGATGCTCTCGGCGCCGTCGAACCGCGGCACCAGACCTTCGGCCACATCGCCGATCGGGGGCGGCGACGCGAAGAGGCTCGCAAGAAACCCGATGGCGATGATCAGGAGCAGTCCGGTGATCACGCGTTCGAACGTGCGCTGCCCGCGACGGTCCTTGACGAGGAGCAGGACCAACGACACGACGCCGGTGATGACGCCACCGACGAGCAGCGGCAGGTCGAACAGAAGATAGAGCGCGATCGCACCGCCGACCACTTCGGCGAGATCGGTTGCCATCGCGACCAATTCGGCTTGCACCCAATAGGCGAGCCGCGCGGGCCTGCCCATCCTCGCGCCGACCGCTTCCGGCAGCGAATGGCCGGTGACAAGTCCGAGTTTGGCCGACAGGTACTGAACGAGGCAGGCCATCAGGTTGGCGACCACGATGACCCAGACGAGCAGGAAGCCGAACTGTGCGCCCGCGCTGACGTTTGCCGCGACGTTGCCGGGGTCGACGTAGGCGATCGCAGCGACGAACGCGGGGCCGAGCAGCAGCCAGCCCGATCTCGCCTGCGGTTGGACGTCCTGCGACACGGCACCCCTCTTCTATCCGGTAGTGCGAATAGAAAAGTTAGGCTAGCCGAAACCTATGGGTCGAGCTACCCCCGGGGTGGGAGTGCGTGCAGGTCACCAGTCGCCGACGCCGTAGCCGCCGACGAGCGGCCAAAAACCGATGCCCTGCCAGCCGCCCCAGTTCCAGGGCGGCGGCTTGGCCGTCAACTGTGTGCTGCCGTTCGTCTCGCAGAACGTGACGGTTTGGCCGACCTGAGTGCAATCCGGCGCGGCTGCCGCGGTGGGAGCCGCGACCACGGCGACGAAAGCGAGGCCTGCGACAAGCCCGCCGAGGTAGCGCACCGCGGTGGCCACGATCAGAAGATGTACGGGCCGTAGCCCTCCCACGGGAACATGCCGCCGCCGTACCACGGCTGCGCATACTGCCCGGGGGTGGCGCTGATCTGGGCGTTGCCCGGTGACTCGCAAACTTCGGTCGCTCCGCCGGCGCCCTGAGAGGTCGTGGCGCAGTTCGGCTGGGCGAGTGCAGCCGGAGCCGCAGCGATCGCCGCGGCGGCACCGCCCGTAACGAGGAGGGCAGCAAACGCGCTCAGTCGAGCCTTCATTTTCAGGATCCTTCCAGGGAGTGTCTTTGCTTAGCGTACAGACCTTTGCCAGTTATGGGTGATAACTCGTTGGCACTGACTGTGGCGCAAGCAGAACCGACTACACCCCGAACACGCCGGGACCGTCACATGATGGCGGGTCCGTAGTTCTCGGACTGCAGTACGCCGCCCCAGTACGGAGTCGGGTTCTCGGGCGGAGTGCCGCTGATCTCGGCATTGCCGGGCGTCACACACACCTGTCCTCCGCCACCGCCGACACCGTCTGTGGCGGGGGTCGACGTACACGACGGCGTGACTGGCTGGGCAAACGCGGCGGGCGCCGCAGCAATCGTCGCTGCGGCCGCCAGGAACACAGTGAGAACGCCGAGGCGAGCCTTCATGGTGACACCTTCCGGGGCGGGATCACCGCCGAGCGTACAGACCCTCGCCGGTGATGAGGGGGAGATCGCGCGTGGTCACAATTCCTGGCGCAGAATCGATTACAGCCGGAATCGCGTTGACGACGCGCGCTGCCGTGGCCACCAGGCCCGCATGGTTGTGGTCCCCGTTGGGGCTGCTGAGGCAGAGGTCGAGGGCGTAGCTCGGTTCCCCTGTGACCTCGATGCGGTACGAGCCGCCGTGCTGGGCCGGCTGGGGCCAGTCCGGGCACAGGTCGTCACGCAGTCGTGTCACATGCTCGAGCACGACAGCGACGTCACCGTCTTTCATGCCGCGCACTTCGAACCGGATCGCCGCGGTGGTGCCCTTTCTGATCGGGCCCGCGGCGATGTCGAAGTCCTCTGGGGCGGGCACTCGCTCGTGCGTCTCGGTGACCTCGTCGAGCTCGAGGCCGAGCCCGGCCGCAAGCTGCCGCACGACCGACCCCCAGGCCAGGCTTAAGACGCCGGGCTGCAGCAGCATCGGGGTCTCGTCGAGAGAACCGCCGAATCCCATGACGTCGAACATCACCGTCGCGCTGTCATAGGTGTCGTAGTTGATGATCTCCATGCAGCGGATCTGCTGGATGTTCTGGCAGGTGCCCGCCAGTGCCATCGGCAGAAGATCGTTGGCGAAGCCGGGATCGATGCCATTGATGAAAATCGAGGCGTTGCCGGTTTGGGCGGCTTCCTCGATCGGGGTGATGAGCTCGGCGGGTATCACCTGCCATGGGTGCTGCAGGAAGACTGCGCTGCTGCCGACGATGTTGACACCCGCCGCGAGGATGCGTCGGAAATCCTCCAGCGCGTCGGGCAGGCGGTTGTCGGCGAGCGCCGTGTACGCCGCGCACTGCGGCTGCGTGGCCAGCACCTCGTCGAGATCGGTGGTGGCGCGGATGCCGGTCGAAACCTGCAGTCCGGCAAGCTCTCCCGCGTCCTTGCCGGCCTTGGCGTCCGAGGAGACCCACACCGCGGTCAATTCGAAGCGGGGGTCGGTGATCAGCTGGGTCAGCGCGTGCTTTCCGACGTTGCCGGTGCCGATCGCAGCGACCCTGATCGGGGAGGAGTTGGCCATGTCGGGGGTCCTTACAGGTCGGGGATCGGGAGTTCGAGATTGGGGAAGGTGATTCCGCCGTCGACTTCAAGCGTCTTACCCGTCAGGTATGCACCGGCCGGGGAGGCGAGATAGACGGCGGCAGCGGCGATGTCGAGCGGATCACCCAGACGCTTCATCGGCGTCGCCTTCTCCATCGGGTCGCGCAGATCGTCGTTGCTCGCGACGATCTCGAGGGCCGATGTCAGGATCGAGCCCGGCGCGATCGCGTTGACGCGGATGCGCGGTGCGAGGTCGAGAGCGGACAGCCGGGTGTAGTGCGCCAGCGCGGCTTTCGCGGTGCCGTAGGCGGCGAAGCCGCGGCCTGCGACGCGTCCCATCGTCGACGTGATGTTGATGATGCTGCCGCCGCCGGAGCCCTCCAACATCAGCGGCACCGCGGCGGTGGTGAGGGCGTGCGCGGTCGCGACGTTGAACGCGAACGCGTCGCGCATGTCTTTGGTGCTGGTGTTGAGCAGAGCGTTCGGCATCGTGCCGCCGACGTTGTTGACGACGATGTCTAGTTTGCCGAAGGCCTCCTTGGCCTGCGCCGCGAGCGCCGCGGTGTCCTCGGCGTGGGCCAGGTCGGCGACGACGATGTGGGCGCGCCGTCCGGTGCCGGCGATCTGCTCGGCGACCTCGTCGAGCTGGGACTGCGTGCGCGCGGCAATCAGCACGTCAGCGCCTGCTTCGGCGAAGGCGAGGGCCATTGCGGCGCCGAGCCCGCGTCCCGCACCCGTCACCACTGCCACTTGATCGTCGAGCCGGAACCGGTCCAGAATCACGCGCGCCTCCCATTGTTGACGCGGGAAACGCTAGCAAGGGCAGCGGGTCCGCGTGGCCGGTTTCTGGAACACGTTCTACTTTGAGTCGGAGTTCTCGCCGACTTCTGCACGATGGTTGTTGCGAGCAGTTATCCACAGCCTGTACGCAGAAGTCGCGATCGAGCCGCTGTTCTGTCGGACAGCGCACTGAACATCAGCCTATGGACTACCCCTTTGTCGGCGCGGAAGCGCTGACCGCGGGTGCGCTCACCCGCGGGGCCTTGCGGTGGAATTACCGTGCGATCCAGCCCGGGATCTACATCCCAAAGGCTGCTGAGGCTGACGTCGTGATCAGTGCCAAGGCGGCGTGGCTGTGGAGTGGGCGGCGGGGCGTCATCGCCGGAAGGGCGGCCGCGGCAATGCACGGCGCCCGGTGGGTCGACACTGGCACCCCGATAGAGATAATCGCCGATCACACACGGCCGCGACGCGGGATCATTGTGCGCGAGGAGCGCATCAGTACAGACGAGATCACCGCTGTGGGTGGTGTCGCTGTCACGACGCCTGCACGCACCGCGCTGGATCTGGCTCGATACCTGCCGCGTGACTCAGCAGTGGTCCATCTCGACGCACTCGCCAACGCAACCGGCGTGACCGCGACTCGGATTCTCGATCTCGCAGCGAGATACCCTGGCGCACGGGGCATTCGACGGGCTCAGGTACCGCTCGCATTGATGGATGCCGGAGCTCGGTCACCCCGCGAGACCTGGTTGCGATTGTTATTGATCGACGCCGGGCTGCCGGCACCACGCACTCAGGTCCGTGTCTGCGATGGGATGCAGGAGGCATTCCTCGACATGGGATACGAGGAGCCCAAGGTGGGTCTCGACTACGAAGGGGCTCACCACAGCTCCGAACGCAGGCAGTACGTGCGAGACATCGGCAGGGCCGAGTTCATCGACAGCCAAGGGTGGGTTGACATCAAGGTGGTCGCGGAACACACGCGCGCGGATTCATCCTTCATCGGGTGCGAGAGGCATTGATACGACGCGGTTGGACGTTGCCGAAATCTGCGTGAGAGCTGCTGGCGCGAGCCAGGAGCGACCATCACGCAGAACTCGATGCAGCGCAGCGCATGGCCTACTTTTTGGCGGCGGCTTTCTTGGCCGGAGCCTTCTTCGCGGCTTTCTTCGCAGGCGCTTTCTTGGCGGCAGCCTTCTTGGCCGGAGCTTTCTTGGCGGGCTCCTTGTCGCCCGAGGACTGCTCCTTGCGCGCCTTGACGCTCGCTTCCAGCTTGGCCAGCAGATCGGAGACGTCCTCGGTCTCGTCGAGCTCCTGCGGCTGCTCTTCGGTGGTGAACGCTTCGCCGCCTTCGAGTTTCGCCTGGATCAGCTCGCGCATCTGCTCCTGGTAGTCGTCGTGATAGCGGTCGGGGTTGAAGTCGTCGGTCATGGAGTCGACGACCTGGCTGGCCATCTTCAGCTCGGCCGGTTTGACTTCCACCTCTTTGTCGAGCACGGGGAAGTCCGGGTCGCGGATCTCGTCGGGCCACAGCAGCGTGTGGATCACCATGACATCGCGCTTGCTGAAATCCTTCACCCGCAGCGCGGCCAGCCGGGTCTTGTTGCGCAGCGCGAAGTTCACGATCGCGACCCGGTCGGTGTCCATCAGCGTCTTGGCGAGCAGCGTGTACGACTTCGTCGACTTGCCGTCGGGCTCCAGGAAATACGACTTGTCGTACATCAGCGGATCGAGGTCGGCGGCAGGCACGAACTCGAGCACGTCGATCTCGCGGCTGCGCTCCTCGGGCAGCGTCGAGATGTCGTCGTCGGTGATGATCACGGTCTGGCCGTCGTCCGATTCATAGGCCTTGGCGATGTCGCGGTACTCGACGACCTCACCGCACACCTCGCAGACCCGCTTGTAGCGGATGCGTCCGTTGTCCTTCTCGTGCACCTGATGGAACTTGATGTCGTGGTCCTCGGTGGCGCTGTAGACCTTGACCGGGACGTTGACCAGCCCGAAAGCGATAGAGCCCTTCCAAATGGACCGCATCAGCCCAGTATGTCCGATGTGGTGGCCGCATCACGTGCAACGCGGTCAGGAAGGTCGGCTCCGGGCTTGGCGACCGTCAGTGCCGAGGTGAGCGTCGCGGCGCGCACGGCCGAGGTCAGTGCGTCGGTGCCGATCGCCGCCAGTCGCGAGCGGCGCTGCGCGCCGAGCAGATCCATCGACCACAACGCGTCGATCAGCCCCGTCATGAACGCGTCTCCGGCGCCCACCGTGTCCACCACATCGACATTCCCCGCAGGTACCCGCACGGTTCCCGCCGCACACATTGCGACCGCCCCCTCGCCGCCGAAGGTGACGACGACGATCGACGGGCCGAGTGCCAGCCATGACGTGGCGATCTGCTCGGGGCTGCGCGTCGGATCGATCCAGCGCAGATCCTCGTCGCTGGCCTTGACGACGTCGGCCTTCTCCAGCATGCGGTCGATGCGGTTGCGAGCCGCGTCGGGGTCCGCGAGCAGGGCGGGACGGACATTCGGGTCGAAGGTGAACGTTGCCGACAGATGGTAGGTGTCGACGAGTGCCTTGGCGGCCAGGCAGCCCGGTTCGAGGACGGCTGCGATCGACCCGGTGTGCACGACGAGCGGTGGTGCGGCTTCGGGGGTGCCGGTCAACACCCACTCGATGTCGAACGAGTATGTCGCGGAACCTGAAACATCGAGCATCGCGCGGGCGGTGGCGGTTTTCTTGGCATCCGTGCTGCCCGGAACCAGTTGCGCACCAGAGGCTTCGACATAGTCCTTGATGCGGCGGCCGTATGCGTCGGTACCGATGTGGGTGAGGAAGTCGACGTCGCGGCCGAGCCGGGCGAGCCCGACGGCGACGTTGAGCGGGCTGCCGCCGACGTGCTCTCCGATGGCGTGCCCGTCGCGCTCCACGATGTCGATCAGTGCCTCACCGATGACAAGTGCCCTCACCGTTTCGACGCTACCGCGTGGTTTGTGGGTAATACCGTGGAGTGGTGGACCGTTACGGCCGGGTGAGGCTGACCAACCCGGATAAGGTGCTGTTCCCGGCTTCCGGGACCACCAAAGCGGAAGTCTTCGAGTACTACGTGAACGTGGCCGAGGCGATGCTGCCGCACATCGCGGGGCGTCCCGTGACCCGCAAGCGGTGGCCCAACGGTGTCGAGGAGTCCTCGTTCTTCGAAAAGCAGTTGGCGTCCTCGGCGCCGGACTGGCTCGACCGCGGCACCATCGCGCACAAGTCGGGGACGACGACCTACCCCGTCATCGACACGGTGGAGGGGTTGGCGTGGATCGCGCAGCAGGCGGCGCTGGAAGTGCACGTGCCGCAGTGGCGGTTCACCGACGGGGGTGAGGTGGGTCCTGCGACGCGCATCGTGTTCGACCTCGACCCGGGCGAGGGTGTCACCTTTCGCCAGTTGTGCGAGGTGGCCGGCGAGGTGCGGGACCTGATCACCGATATCGGGTTGACGACGTTCCCGTTGACCAGCGGCAGCAAGGGCCTGCATCTCTATGTCCCGCTGCAGGAACCGATCAGCTCGCGGGGTGCGTCGGTGTTGGCCAAGCGGGTGGCCCAGCAGCTCGAGCAGACCATGCCGAAGAAGGTCACGGCGACGATGACCAAGAGCGTGCGTGACGGAAAGGTGTTCCTCGACTGGAGCCAGAACAACGGCAACAAGACGACGATCGCCCCGTATTCGCTTCGCGGACGCGAACATCCGACGGTGGCCGCGCCGCGGACGTGGGATGAGATCGAGGATCCCAAGCTGCGGCATCTGACGTTCGACGAGGTGCTCGAAAGGCTCGAACGCGACGGCGACCTACTGGCAGATCTGGACGAGAAGCTGCCCGCCACCGACAAACTCACGCAGTACCGCAGCATGCGGGACCGGTCGAAGACGCCGGAACCTGTGCCCGCCGAAGCGCCGGAGACCGGGAGTAACGACAGGTTCGTCATCCAGGAGCACCATGCCCGCCGACTGCACTACGACTTCCGGTTGGAGCGCGACGGCGTGTTGGTCAGCTGGGCGGTGCCGAAGAATCTGCCGGACACCCCGTCGGTGAATCATCTTGCGGTTCATACCGAAGACCACCCGATGGACTACATCGACTTCGCGGGCAAGATCCCGGCGGGGGAGTACGGCGGCGGCGAGGTGTACATCTGGGACACAGGCACCTACGAGGCGGAGAAGTTCCGGGACAATCCGCCCGACGGCCCCGAGAAGGGCGGCGAGGTGATCGTCACGCTGCACGGTTCGAAGATCGAAGGCCGGTATGCGCTGATCCAGACCGACGGCAAGAACTGGCTCGCCCACCGGATGAAGGATCAGCAGAAGCCGACTGCCGGTGATCTGGCCCCGATGCTGTCGACCGAGGGTTCGGTGCAGCGGCTGACCAAGGGGCAGTGGGCCTTTGAAGGAAAGTGGGATGGCTATCGGCTCTTGGTCGAAGCTGACCACGGCCGGCTGACACTGCGATCGCGACGGGGCCGCGACGTGACCGGCGAGTATCCGCAGCTGGAGGCACTGGCTGCGGATCTCGCGGACCATCACGTGATTCTCGACGGCGAGGCGGTGGCCCTCGACGAGTCCGGGGTGCCGAGTTTCGGGGAGATGCAGAACCGCAAGCGCTCCACACGGTTGGAGTTCTGGGCGTTCGACATTCTGTTCCTCGACGGGCGGTCGCTGATGCGTGCCAAGTACTCCGACCGGCGTCGACTCTTGGAGGCACTGGCAGACGGCGGCGGGCTGATCGTGCCCGATGTGCTCGACGGCGACGGACCGGAAGCGTTGGAATACGCGAGGTCTCGACGGTGGGAAGGCGTGATCGCCAAGAAGCGCGACTCCACGTACCAGCCGGGGCGGCGGTCGTCGGCGTGGATCAAGGACAAGATCTGGAACACCCAGGAGGTGGTGATCGGAGGTTGGCGTCAGGGTGAAGGCGGCCGCACGAGCGGCATCGGGGCGTTGATGCTCGGCATCCCCGACGGTGACGGGCTGCAGTTCGTCGGACGGGTCGGCACCGGGTTCAGCGAGAAGGAGCTGGCGTCGCTGAAGAAGACGCTGGCGCCCCTGCAGACAGACGAATCACCCTTCACGACAAGGCTTACCGGGCCCGATGCGAAGGGCGTGACGTATGTGCGCCCAGAGCTGGTGGGGGAGGTGCGCTATAGCGAACGCACGTCGGATGACCGGCTGCGGCAACCGAGTTGGCGCGGTTTGCGGGACGACAAGACGCCGGACGAGGTCGTGTGGGAATAGCCAGTCACTGACTGCCCGCTACCGAGTGCAGGACATAGCGGTGCATCTCCTGCTCGGGGCGATAAGGGACTGCCCGTAGGGTCGCCGTCCGCCCCCGGAAACGCTCGTCGGACTCGTCCAGCGTCAGCACGCCGCTAGGCGCATCGCTGACGCAGAATCCGTCCAAAGAGATGGCGATGTTGTCGAACGCCGCCTCGGTGCCGGCATAGCGTCCGGGACCTCCGTTGAGCCGCTCCAGTAACTCCAGTGGCTCGCGACCGCGCAGTGCGAAGACGTCCCTGCCATCGAGGAGCAGAGGGTGTCGCGTGCCGGCGGGCATGATTTCGCAGAGGCGGTCGGCCTCGTACCGCAGCACGAGTTCGCCACGGATTTCGGTCACGCTGTCAGCGGTCGGGCCGTCGCTTTCGTACGCGGCGATGAGGGCCTGTTTCTCGTCGTCGCTCAGCGCGTCGCCGAATATCTCCAGCGTCTCGCGCAGCATGTCGTCGGGGATGCGATCGGGACCGCGACCGGCGATGGTGCCGTAGGTCGCGGACAGAGCATCGACGTGCGCTGGGGACATGCCGAATTCGAGCCGGCCCAAACCTTTTAGTGGCCGTATGGTCCAGTCTGATTCTGCTGCCATCGTGATTGCCAGGATGCCACTCAACCTCGTCAACAGAAGCCGCGTCCTGAATAACGCAGTCCTGCCACAAAGTTTGAGTCAGTGGATTTGTCAGTGGTCGAATGTATGTTCGAATGATGTCGACCGGGGAGCTGCAGGCCAAGGTTGCCGCGCTGCGCTCCGCGTTCGACGACGTCGCGGCCGGCGATGTCGACCTGTTGACCCGGCACGAGTTGGTCTCTGCCCTCGATGAACTCGAGGTGCTCGGCTGCCAGTTGCCGTCGGTGAGCCACCGAATGTTGGCCCGTCTGCAGGTCGAAGCCACCCCGCAGCAGATGGGCGCCAAAACGTGGAAAGAAGTGTTGTCGGTGCGGTGGCGCATCTCCACCAGCGAGGCCCACCGCCGCTTGACCGAGGCGTCGGTGTTGGCGCCGCGCCAACCCATCACCGGACCGGTGTTGCCTCCGGTGCTGCACGCGACGGCGGTGGCCGCGGCCCAGGGGTTGATCAACGCCGAACACGTCACCGTCATCCGCAAAGCCGTCGCCAAACTCCCCGGGTTTGTCGACACGGTCACCCGGGAGCAGTTCGAAGTCAAATTGGTGCGTACTGCGGTCGGCAACGGACCCAAAGAGGTCAAAGAGTCCGCCGAGTTGATGCTGTTCCTGATGGATCAGGACGGCCCCGAACCCGACGACATCAAACGCGGCCGCAAACGCGGCGTCACCAAACACAAACAGCGTGACGACGGCATGATCGACGTATCAGCAACATTCACGCCCGAGGCATGGGCGGTGTGGGAGCCGATCTTCGCCAAGTACGCCGCCCCCGGCATGTGCAACCCCGACGACCCAGAACCCTGCACGTCGGGCACCCCGTCGCAGGAACAGATCGACAACGATCACCGCACCCTGTTCCAACGCCAACACGACGCCATCGTGGTGGTGGGACGGATCGCTTTGATGAGCGGCGACCTCGGCCAACTCAACGGGCTGCCGGTCACCGTCATCATCCGCACGACCCTGCAAGACCTCGAATCTCGCGCCGGGGTTGGGGTCACCGGGGGCGGCACGAAGCTGCCGATCGCCGATGTCGTCAAAATGGCCGGTCACTCGAACTGTCATCTGGCCGTGTTCGACAAAGCCACCGGCTCCGCCCTGGAGCTATTCCGGGCCCGACGGGTCGCGTCGCCGGCGCAGCGGATCATGCTGATCGCGCGCGACGGCGGCTGCACCAAACCCGGCTGCACCATCGGCGCCTACGGCTCCCAGGCCCATCATGTGGTGACGGACTGGATCAAGGGCGGCAACACCAACGTCGACGAACTCGGTTTGGCCTGCGGGCGGGACAATCGCAGCGTCACCGACGGCGGCTGGACCACCACCATGAACGAACGCCATGAGGTCGAATGGATCCCGCCCGAACCGTTGGACACCGGACAAGCCCGGATCAACAACTACCATGTTCCCGAACGCCTCCTGCGACCCGAAGACACTGAACCCGAACAGCATTCGGCGTCAGTCGCCGACACCGGCGCAGCGGCAAGCCCCGACAACGACCCCGAAACCGAAGGCCCACGCCCCAGCGATAACCCTGGCGAACCCGGCGGCCCCGCACCACCCGACAACCAGGTGGCCTGACGGGCGGCGGCGGTCAGACCGGCGGGTCGGGATCGTATTGGATGCCGCGGCGGACCTCGCGCGCCCGTTCGACGCCCGCGAGGCGAGCCACCAGGTGCAGCGCCATGTCGATGCCGGCGGACACGCCTGAAGCGGTGATCATGTCGTCGCTGTCAACGAACCGTGCCTCGCCGCGAACGTCGATCGTGGAATCAATCTCGGCCAGTAAGTCGAGAGACTTCCAATGCGTGGTCGCAGCGCGGTCACGCAGGATTCCAGCTGCCGCGTACACCAAGGCGCCCGTGCAGACGCTCGTCATCAGCGTGCCCTCGCCCTTGACGCGGCGCACCCACTCGAGCGTCGGTTCGTTCTTGAGTTGCGGTCGGGTGCCCTGCCCGCCGGGATATATCAGGACGTCGAGACGGGGGCGGTCGGCCTCGCTGTGATCGGCGCGAACCGTCAAACCTTTGGCGCACAAAACTTCCCCTCCCTCCTGGGAGAAGGTGAAGACCCGCCAACCATCCTCTGGCCATGTCCTGGTCCAGAACGACAAGACCTCCCACGGCCCGATCGCGTCGAGTTCTTCGACACCGGGAAAGAGCAGGATCCCGATGTGCTTGCTGTCATCCGTCATGGGTCAACGATGGCAGAAGATCCGAGCTGGGATCTAGGACGGCGGTGGGTCTCCCCGGTAGAAGGCGATGGAGTTGTCGGCCGCGCGCCGGGCGACGGCCGCGTCCTCGCCGGAGGCGACCTGGGCTGCGTACCAGCCCTCGCCGGCGGCAGCGATGTAATCCCTGCCTGCGCCGGTCGTGGACCATTCCTCTTCCCTGAACTCGTCCGGCACGGACTCACCGGTTTCGAGATGAATGGCCAACCCCAATACCGCCAAGTCCCAACCGATTCCGACGGCGCCGGGCCCGTATTGCGGCCACATCTCGTCGCCGACCAGTGCGATGTGGTCGAGTTGCATGCGCGCCTGGTCTGGACCCTCGTCGAAAATCCTCAGCTCGATCCAGCTGACCCCGCCGCCGAACTCCCATGTGGCGGTGAAGGTCCGCGGCGGATCGCAGGTGAGCACCGTGCCCGAGGCGTTGCCCTCCACCTGATATTTCCCGTCGAGCCGCAATTCTCCGTGCACCGGCGCAAACCAGCGCGGCAATCGTTCTGCGCTGGTGCAGGCATCCCAGAGATCTGCGGCGTCGGTGGGGTAACTGCGGCCCAACGTGACGACCCGAGCCTCCCCGGCGTCGAGAGTCCGAGCGCCGACCGTCCGTGCTACGGCGTTGACATGGTGGCTGACATCCATCAGTGCTTCTCTCCTTCGGTGTTGGTCGAGGCGCGGCGCTGCCGTTTTCCGCGCGCGATCTCGGTGTCCAACGCGTCCAGGCGTGGCGCCCAGAACTTGCGAAAGTTGTTCAACCACTCGTCGACGTCACGCAGGGCGGTCGCGTCGACGGCATACATCCGCCGCTGCCCGTCGGGGCGGACGGAGGCAAAACCATTGTCCCGCAACACCTTCAGATGTTGCGAGACTGCGGGTTGGGTGATCGAGAACTCGTCCTGGATCACCGCGGTGACCGCGCCGGCCGGCTGCTCACCGCCGGCGAGCAGTTCGAGGATGCGGCGCCGCACCGGGTCACCGAGAACGTCGAACGCGTGCACGCCCCAAGTTAATAGATTTGGCTTATATAAGTCAAGGGCTATTTAAATCAGGCCGACGCGGCGATCGCTTCCTGCATGCCTCGCGTCGCCAGGACATCGGCCAACTCGTTGTCGGCGACACCGGCGTGCCCCTTCACCCAGAACCACTTGACCTCGTGGCGTGCACATGCGGTCTGCAGACGCTGCCACAGGTCCACGTTCTTGACCGGCTGCTTAGCGGCGGTCATCCAGCCATTGCGCTCCCAGCCGAGCACCCACTTCGTGATGCCGTTCCGCACGTAGGTGCTGTCGGTGTACAGATGCACGACAACGGGCCGCTTGAGCGCCTCCAACGCCATGATCGGGGCCGTCAGCTCCATCCGGTTGTTGCTCGTCTGTCCGGGTTCGCCGCCGCACATCTCCCGGACGTGCTGGCGCTGGCGCAGCACCGCACCCCAGCCGCCCGGGCCGGGATTCGGGCGGCAGCCACCGTCGGTATGGATCACCACGACGTCCGGATCGGCGACGTCGCTCACCGGGCCGAAGTTGGTCATGCGCCGAGGATAGGTGGCGAGATCAGCGCCGTCGCGACCGACATGCCGAGGTCGCGGTGACGGAGCGTGGTGATGCGGCGGCCGGGCTGCACGGCAGCCTTGACGGGGGTGGTGCGGTCGCCGAAGAACGCCGCCGACACGTCGATGTCGGCCGCGGTGAACGTGACACCCCATAGCGTCGACGGCCCGTCACCCGCTGCGTCGGGCGACCCGACGACTTCCACGATCGCCGCGCCGAAGCGGAAGAAGATCTGACGGATCGGTCGTCCGCCGAGTTCGGCGTCGCGCTGCCTGCGCGGTTCGATGCCGATGGCGGCGAGTGCGTTCACCGTGCGGGCGAGGTCGGGGGACATCAGCACGACGTGGTCGATCTCGGTGACACCGTTCGGGTGAATGGCAGCCGCGGCCGGGGCGGCTTCGGTTCGTGACGTCGGCACACCATCGAGGTCGCGCAATTCCTGCGGCAGCCCGCCCAGCGCCCACCCGACGATGCCGGTTCCGCGGTCACGGCCGACCAAACGGATCCGGACGTCACCGACCCGGCAGGCGGCATCGTTGTCAACGGTGAACCCGGCCTGGCGCCAGGAGTCGGCGGGATCGGCGACCACGAGCTCGTCGAGGGTGATGCTCACTGAACACTCAGGGCGTGAAGACGTCGATCTGCTTGCCGAGTGCGAGCATCACCAGGGGAATCCGGCGGCTCGTCGACTGTTGGTAGGTGATGTACGGCGGGTAGAGATGCGTCATGTAGGACCACACCTCGTGCCGTTCCTCATCGCTGGGTTCGCGCCACGTAGCCTCATACGCCTGCGTCGCGACTTGGACGTCGACGGTCGTGCCGGCGTGGATGTTGAGGTACCAGTCGGGATGGGTGTCCGCGCCACCCTTGGATGCGACGATCACGAGTTCACCGCCGAAGTTGCCGTATATCAACGGTTTTACGTAGGTCTTGCCGGAGTTGCGGCCCTGGAACCGGATCAGGCAATGCGTGGTGAACGCGCGGCCGCCGACTTCGTGGAGGTCAACGATGTGGCCTTTCGCGCCACCGGACTCCAGGTATTCCGCTAGGTGCTCGTCGATCCAGTCTCCGCGGTCAGCGCGAATCGCACCGGCGTCGGCGTCACCCATCCTTGGTCCCTTCGTCAGCCCATCCGAATCCGCTGACGACTGTAGCGCTCCATGGCCGGACGTCGACGTCAGTCGTCGTCCTTGTCTTTGGACTCCTTCTTGTCGGACTCCTTCTTCTCAGAGTCCTCCTTGCTGTCCTCGCCCTTGTCATCGCCTTCGTCTTTCGACGATGCGCCGCCGAGTTCGAGGACGGCCCAGTGGCTCGGTGACAGGTAAACCGACCACTTGTCTTTTTCGCGGCCGAGCTTCAGGACGCCATCGTCGATCTCCCAGACGGTGTCGTCGTCGTGCTGGGACTCTTGTCCATCGGAGTACGTGAGTTTGAAAGCCATGGTGTCGAGTGCCCGCAACCCCGTCGCGTTAACCCTACGTAACGGTGCTCGTCGCTAGCGGCGCTTCTGCAGCAGTACCGACAGCGTCAGGATCGCGATTCCCGCCAGCGCCAGGATCGCACCGGCTGCGGCGGGTGCTGTGTAACCCAGGCCCGCCGCGATGACGAGGCCGCCTACCCAGGCTCCGGTCGCGTTGCCGATGTTGAGCGCCGAATGGTTCAGTGCCGCAGCCAGAGTCTGCGCGTCGTGGGCGACGTCCATCAACCGGGTCTGCAGAGCCGGTCCGACGGCGGAGCCGGTCAGCCCGATCCCGAACAGCACCAGCAGAGCCGTCCACGGATTGTGGGAGGCCACCACGAACACGGCGAGCATCGCGGCAAGCGAGCCCATCGCCAGATACAGCGCCCGGATCACCGATCGGTCCGCGAGCCGTCCGCCTACGAGATTGCCGAAGAACATGCCGAGCCCGAACACCATGAGCGCCAACGGGACCAGGGGGCGCGGCATACCGGCGACGTCCGTCATCGTCGTCGTCACGTAGGTGTAGACGGCGAACATGCCGCCGAAGCCGATCATGCCGACCAGCAGCGCCAGCCACACCTGCGGGCGGCGCAGTGCGCCGAGTTCGGTGAGTGGGCTGGTGGCTCGCATCGACTTCAACTGCGACGGCAACCAGAACCACAGCGCCGCCAGCGTGACGATGCCGACGGCCACAACCAGGCCGAAAGCTGCTCGCCAGCCCAGGGATTGGCCGAGCCATGATGCCATCGGCACGCCGAGCACGGTGGCCACCGTGAGGCCGGTCAGCACGTGTGCCACGGCTTTGGCGCGGTTCTGCGGACCCATGAGGTGCGCGGCGACGAGAGCCGCCACCCCGAAATACGCACCGTGCGGGAGTCCGGCGAGGAACCTCGCGGCGATCAGCGATTCGTAGGACGGGGCCAGCATGCTCGCGAGGTTGCCGACGGTGAACACCGTCATCAAGGCCAGCAGCAATCTGCGTCGCGCCATCCGCGCCGTGATCGCGGCGATCAGCGGGGCGCCGACCACCACGCCCAGTGCGTAGGCCGAGATCACATGTCCAGCAGTGGGTTCGGAGACGCCGAGGCTGCTGGCGATATCGGGTAGCAGGCCCATGGCGACGAACTCGGTAGTGCCGATGCCGAATCCGCCGAGCGCCAATGCCACCACGGCGAGCCAGCGCACAACGGGATCCGGCGCCACCACCGACACCGGGCCGGACGGGCGGTCGAGTGTCACGGTCATAGCGCCCGAACGGCGGCGACGGGCGGCTTGCTGAGCTTGAGGGCGACGTCGGCCAGGCGGCGGATGCGTTCCCAGTCGCGGCGGCGCACCGCGTCTGCCGGCGCGAGCCAACCGGCGCTGACGCAGCCCACGTTCGGTGCGGCGAGATAGCCGCTCAGGTCGGCGGCGCTGACCCCGCCCGACACGCAGAAGCGGGCGGCGGGTACGAAGACCGCCAACGCTTTGAGATGCCGGACGCCGCCGGCGGCAGTGGCCGGATGCAGAACCATGTCGGTGTAGCCGTCGTCGAGAAGGTCGGCGGCTTCGTCGGCGGTGGTCACGCCGGGAAGGTGGGGCAGCTCGGTGGCGCACATGGCCCGTCGCAGGGCGGCGGGCCCTTCCGTGGCGACGAGGAACTCCGCGCCGGCCGCGCGGGCCAACTCGGGCTGTTCGATGTGCGTGATCGCGCCCGCGCCGACGATCACCTCGGGGGCGTCCGACGCGATCCGCGCGATGGCTTCCAGTGCGAGCGGTCCGTCGAGTGCCACCTGGACCAATGGCAGACCTGCGTCACTAATGGCCCGTGCCACGGACGCGGCGGCAGACACATCGGCTGCGCTGCGCATGGCGATGATGGGCATCACCGGAGCGACGTCCAGCAGTGATCGGGGCTCTTTCACGTAGTCAACGGTAAACGCCCTTTAGGTACTTCTCAATCCGACTTAGGTACTTGAAATACATAAGTGGCGTGGTTAGTCTTGCGCCGTGGCGCTGCTCAGGTCATCTTCAGCAACCTCGGTGGGGGACCTCTACGCCCTGATCAGGCAGAAGCGCGATACAACCAGAGCCGAGATCGGCAAACTCACAGGCTTGTCACGGACAGCTGTGACGGCGCGGGTGAGGGAACTCACGTCCCGCCAGTTGATCGTCGAGCACGAACAGGCCCGGTCCACGGGCGGTCGCCCCGCCACGCTGCTCAGCTTCAATGCCGCAGCCGGGGTCGTCTTGTCGGTGGCCATCGGCGGAAGCCGGACCCGTTTGGGCGTGTGCAACCTGGCCGGCGAAGTGTTGGTCGCCGCCGACGTCGATCAGGAGCCTGGCCTCGCACCAGGTGACCTGATGCCGGACGTGGTCACCCGCCTGAGCGCGCTGCTCGCCGAATCCGGGTACCGCAGCGATCAGGTGCTCGGCGTCGGACTGAGCCTTCCCGGAACCGTCGACCAGCTACGCGGCAGCAGCGTCGACACGCCGGTGCTCAGCGGCTGGGACGGCGCACCCTTGACCCCATACTTTCGCGAACTCACCGAAGCACCCGTCGTGCTCGGGAACGACGCCAACGTCATCGCGCTCGCCGAATGGCGTTCGGGCGCCTGTCGCGGCTTCGACGACGCACTCGTCATCAAGGTCTCGACGGGGCTGGGTGCCGGCATCATCGCCGGCGGAGCTCTGCAGCGAGGCGCGATCCGGGCGGCAGGCGAATTCGGCCACAACAAGACACCGGCGGCCGACGGACGAGCCTGCCGCTGCGGGGATGTCGGCTGCCTGGAAGCCGTCGCGGGTGGCTGGGCGCTGGTGCGCACCCTCAGGGACGCCGGCGGGCGGGCGCAGAACCTCCGCGACATCGTGGGTCTGGCTCACTCCGGAGATGCGCTGACGCGCAGGATGATTCGCGATAGTGGCCGACACGTCGGCGAGGTGCTGGCGGCCGCCGTCAATCTGATGAACCCGGCGGCGCTCGTGGTTGCCGGTGACGTGGCAGGCGCCTACGACATCTTCGTCGCCGGTCTGCGGGAAACGTTGTACGGCAACGCCACCACGCTTGCGACCCGCGCCCTGGAGATAGCGCCCGCCGAATTCGGCGACAGGGGCGGCGTCATCGGCAGCGCGATGATGGCGCTCGACCACGTCCTCGGCCCACGGGCCATCGACGCACTGATCGCGGCGGCATAGGCCCGGAGATCAGCCCTCGGGTTCGGCCACCGGGATGAGGAGATCCGCCGACCCGTCGGCGTCCTGGGTGCGCACGGTGTGCAACCGCTCCGCATACAGCAGATCGTCGCGCCACAAGCGGTTCGCCGCCTGCTTCATGAACGGCGTGATCAGCGGTGCGACTCGTAGGGCTCGGGCGAAACCCGGTCGATCGGAGTGCGCGATGACCGCCTCGGTGACGAGGCTGCGTGGCTGCCCGTCAGGCCCGAAACCGAGTGGGGTGGCGTGGGTTTCGACGACGCTGCCGGAGCCCTCGCCGTCGACGATGCGCATGACGAGCGTGCGCGGCTCCGGGCTGGTGAACTCGGCGATCACCGGGATGCCGAGGCGTCCGAGCCGGAACGTGACCGCGACGAGGAATCGATCGAGCTCCTCGGGAACGTCGTCGGAAGCCGTCGGCGCGCTGAGCACTTCCAGACGTGTGAAGGAGTACGGGTGAAACCATGCGCCGTGCCACGGATCCATCCGATTGGCGATGATGTCACGGGCCTCGCAGGCGCCGCTGAGTTGTGTGACGGCCGCGATCTGCGCACCGTCGGGCCGGACCGGCAGGATCGGCGCTGCGGTGGGCGTCTCACCGCCGACGCGGTCGAGGCGCGCCCAGATCAGCACGCCGTCGTCGAACGCGGGCAGCGCGGCCCAGTCGGGCCGTGAGCGGCCCGTCAGGCGCAGGCCGTGCCACGGACAGACGAGGTGACCGAGGTCGACGCTGCCGGTACACAGGTCGGCACCCAGGTGCGGACACCGTGCGGGCCCGATGCGCACGGTCCCGTCCGTATTGCGCCAGCAGACCAGCTCCGCACCGGCGACGTTGGCGCCGTGCGGCTTTGAGGCGACGTCGGTGCTGGCGGCGACGACGTACCAGTTGCCGCTCGGCCGATCCTGGGACCGTGCGAGCGCGGCGTCGATGAGCTCGGCGGAGGCCTGCTTGTACGTCGGCGCTTGCCGCGCCCACGCGGTGCGCGGCAGGAGCTCGAAGGGCGACGCCTTGCTGACCGACGTCGTCAGACGGCTGAGAAGGCTCATCGGGATGTCCGCCTTTCCACGCGACCCGCGAGGTGCCGAAGCACAGGTGAGCGTCCACGCACCGGCACCGTGTACATATCGTGCCCCCTCACGCCGAAGAGGTCGAGCAGCGTGTTGGCTGCCGCGACACCCGTCGTCGCGGCACGCTCCATCAACGCCACGGGCAGGTCGATCCGGATTCCGTCGCCGGCCAGCGCGAGGCCGGCACAGGGGGTTTTCACGGTCGGCCTCGGCCCGAAGTCACCGGGCGCCAGGCGAGGGCAGTCGCTACGGGTCAAAGTCTTCTCGAAAACCACGGAGGCCGAGGCGGTTTCGGGGTACAGCGCGTGCAGACGGGCCAGCATGTCGGAGCGCAGCTGCGGAGAGTCCTCGGCGACCGAGTATGCGTGCAGTTCGACGACGGATCCGCCGGTTCGGTCGGCCCAGTCGGACGCTTCGCGTTCGTAACGGTTCAGGACGCTGATGTTGTCCAGCGGTGGCAGTCCACCGGTGCCGAGGAACGCCGCGCGGTCAGGATGTACCGGCCGGTCCAGCCAAAGGCGCTGCACGACGAACGGGGCCGCGGTGCCAAGGCCCTCGATGCGTTTGCGCCAGAAGGGGTCAGCGAGATCACCCGAGTTTCCGAGGATCGCCTGCAGGGCAGGCACCTCGGTGGCGAGGACGACCCCGTCGACCAGGGTGGTCGAGCCCGATTCGTCGAAGACGGAGAAGGCGTTACCGTCCGCCGAGATCCGAGTGATCGGCGTCGCAAGGTGGAGGCGCGCACCCTTCTGCTGCAGGTAGTCACCGAGCGGATTCCACAGCGCCACATCGAAGTTCGTCTTTGCGACGTCGAAGACCAGTCCTTCGCTCGAGCCGAGGAAGTAGATGTGGAACATCGTCGCGAGCTCTGCGGCGGACAACGCCGCGGGGCGGGTGAAGAAACTCCGGGAGAACACCTCGAACGCCAGGTGGCGGGCCGCGACGGGGAAGTTGATGTCGTGCAGGAATGTCTCCGCGTCGAGATCGTCGAGTTCGTCGTAGGTCTGCGGGACGGACACCTCGGCCAGCGGCGCCGCAGCGCGAGGATTGAGGCGGATGAGGTCGCGCAACCGGAAGGTGGGGCTGCGCAATGCGAACGCGATTGCGTTCAGCGGCGGTGTGCTGGGAAGCCCGCGGAAGGTGTCACGCCGGCCCTCGGCGTCGACGAGGGGGTAGTCGTCGAGCGGAGCCAGCATCGAGAGCTCAGGATCGATGCGGCGCAACAGATCACGCAGATTGTAGTACTGCCGGAAGAACGCGTGGAAGCCGCGGTTCATCGCGACCGTCGTCCCGTCGGGCAGGCTTTCCGACCAGCCGCCGACCCGGCCACCGAGATACGTTTCCCGCTCGAACAGGTCGACGCCGACACCGCGCTCGACGAGGGCGGTCGCCGCCGCCAGGCCGGCAATGCCGCCCCCGATGACGGCGACCCGCGGCACTGCCGACAAAGAGGTTGCGGTCGGCAGGCCCGGAGCCCCGGGGTGACAGACCCGTCGCGGGTCGGTCACCGCGGCGCCCGGCCGAGGAAGGTGTGCACGATGTTGTGCTGCCAGCCGGCCACCGTCATGCTCTGCACGTCGATGAAGCCGTTGCGCTGCAGTCGATCCCGGAACTGCGCTGCGCCGTCGAACTCGTTGACACTGCGGCGCAGGTAGCGGTAGAGGCCGTCGTCACCCGAACGTAGACGTCCGGCGGGGATGATGACCGTCGCCGCGACCATGTTCCATACGGCGGTGGCCACCCGCGAGTCGCGCACCGAGTACTCGTGGGCGGCGAAGACCCCGCCCGGTCGCAGCAGCGAGAGCAGGCTGCGGAGAACGGTGTCCGGATCGTCGAGGTTGCGCACGAGGTAGGCGGCGAGGATGCCGTCGAACGGGCCGTCCACACCGGCTTCCGCGAGATTCTCCGCGCGACTGTGGACGAAGGTCACCGCCGCCGGCCAGGTCTTCTCGCGGGCCCGTGCCAACATGCCCGCCGACCCGTCGACCGCCACGATCTGTGCGTGCGGCGCAGCGCGCACCAACGCCGCAGTGGAAGCGCCGGTACCGCAACCGATGTCGAGGAGTCGCAGTCCACGGCCCGAGTCGGGCAACTGCATCCGGCGCGCCGACAGCCGAAGGTGGCGGTGGTAGCCGGGGTTGGCGCCGACGAGGCCGTCATAGGATTGCGCGCCGGCGTCGAACGCATCGGGAACGTCGTAGGATTCGCGACTCATACCGTCTCTTTATCTTGTTTCTTGCCATTTCGTACCCACAACAGCAGCACCGCGGTCACCATCGCCCATCCGAACAGGAAGTCCTCGACGGGAATGATCACGCCCCCCGTCGACGGACCCGCGCGCGCAGTGCCTTCGCCAGCCCCACCGACGCCACCCTGATGCGTCGGGCGGTCGACACCGTGGCGCGCTGGGCGAACACGGCGTAGTCGATTTCTTCGATGCGGTCCAGGATTCCGGAGTACAGCGTCAGTGCTGCGCTGATGCAGGGGCGGGACTGGGGGGCCAGCAGCGCGATACCGCGTTCGGCATGGCGGTAGATGCTGCGCGTGAGCGCGTGCTGCTCGACGAGTGCGGCCCGCAGTCGGCTGTCCGTGCGCCGATTCTGCTGACACCACGTCAGCACGTCGCGATCGACGCCGTGGACGGCGAGCTCGTCGGCCGGCAGATACACCCGGCCGCGAGTCAGGTCTTCGTCGATGTCTCGGAGAAAGTTGGTCAGCTGGAACGCTTTTCCGAGAGCGGCGGCATGGGGTGCAGCCTCGTCGCGGGGAACGACGGTGCCCAGGACGGGGAGCATCTGCAGGCCGATCACCTCGGCCGAGCCGTACATGTAGCGATCCAGCTCGGCGCGGTCCTTGTAGTCGGTGACGGTGAGGTCCATCCGCATCGACGCGAGGAAATCGTCGAAGAGCTGCCAGTCGAGGTCGTACTTTCGCGCCGTGTGCACCACGGCGTCCAGCGTCGGGTCGTCGCCGGCCGTCTTGTTCTCCACCATCCTGGTGAACAACGCGGTCGACAACCCTTGCAGCTCATCTGCGCGCTGTGCTGTTGTGCGGGAATCGAATCCGTCGAGGACATCGTCGGCGCGCCGCGCGAAGCCGTACAGGGCGTGCACGGCGGGCCGCTGCGCCGGCGACAACAGCCGCGTCGCCAGGAAGAAAGTTCGGCCGTGCTCTGCGTTGAGGGCGCGGCACTTCTGGTAGGACTCTCTGAGTGCAACATCGTGGACGCCCGCGGCGTCCAGCTCCGAGCTGATCATCGTTGCTCCGATCATCGCGACATTACCTGTGACTGTGTCCGGGTAGCGGCTCCGGTGACGCGGTCAGCGGCGAGGCGTCCCGACACGATGGCGGTGGGAATCCCGACACCTGGCACGGTCGACGAACCGGCGAGCACCGCGTTGTCGATGCCGCGCACGGTGTTGCCGGGCCGGAACGGGCCGGTCTGCCCGAATGTGTGGGCGAGGGCAAACGGTGTGCCCGACGCCATGCCCTGGCGGGCCCAATCCTGGGGCGTCACCACGTGCAGCAGTTCGGCGTCCTGGCCGAGGTGCGGCAGGCGTGCCGACACGGTGTCGAGCATATGGTCGGTGTAGCCGCTGCTCTCGGCGTCCCAGTCTTTGTGTCCCACATCGGTGTTGGGGGCCGGCGCCAGGACGTACAGCAATTCCCGTCCGTCCGGGGCGAGCGTCGGGTCGCCGAGCGTCGGCCGGGTCACCAGCAGCGACGGGTCGGCCATCGTGCGTCCCTCGTCGATGATCTCGTCGAAGGTCCGGTCCCAGGCATCGCCGAACAGGATCGTGTGGTGCGACGGGTCCGCGGTCGTTGTGTCCGCACGGCAGCCGACGTGCGCGACGACGCACGACGGCGCCGGCCGCAACTTCACCAATCGGCGGGGTGTCCGGGCGAGCATCCGGTACGTGTCGGGCAGTTCGGTCGTCAGGATCACCGCGTCGGCGGGGAACCGCTCACCGTTGACGGTGCGCACCGCCGTGACCCGCGACCCTGATCGCTCGATATCGGAAACCGGTGCGTTGTAATGAAATTCGACCCCTGCATCGGTAGCCGCGGCCGCCATCGCGTCGGGTAGCGCCCGCATGCCGCCACGCGGGAAATACACGCCCGACACCGTGTCCATATAGGCGATCACGGCGTAGGCCGCGAGGGCGCGCTTGGGCGGCACCCCGACATAGAGAGCCTGGAAGGTGAACACCCGCAGCAGGCGCTCGTCGGACAGGAACCGCCGGACCATCGGCTCCCAGCTGCGGAACCCTCCGATGGCGGCCAACTTGGCGAGCTGTGGCGTCAGCAGCGACAGCGGGGAGTCGAAGTTCGCGTTGATGAAACCGTTGAACTCCAGCTCGTAGAGCCGTGTCAGCCATTGCCTCAGCTGCGCATAACCCTGCGCCTCCTTGGGGCCGGCGAAGCGCGCGATCTCCGCAGTCATCGCCTCGGCGTCGCTGTGGACGTCCAGGCTGCTCCCGTCGGCGAACGAGGCGCGGTAGGCGGGCAGCACGGGCTGTAGGTCGAGGCGGGCGGCCGTCGACTCGCCGACTGCGGCGAAGGTGTCATCGATGATGTCGGGCATCGTCAGCACCGTCGGCCCGGTGTCGAGCCGATATCCGGAGATGTCGGCCCTGCCGACCCTGCCGCCCGGGTGCGCGCCGCGTTCGACGACCGTCACCTGGCGGCCACGCCCGGCCAGGTGAAGCGCGGCCGACAAGCCCGCCAGACCGGCGCCGACGATGACGACCCGGTCCGTCGCCCCGGGCACGGTGCGCATCAGGCCACCCGCTCGGTGCAGGCGGAAGCCATCGTGATCAGTGCCGATCGGACACCGTCGTCCAGCGATACGGTGTCGAGGCGGTGCAGGGCCCACGCGAGGCGTCGGTCGATCAACTGTTCCATCCATTCCATGGTGCCGATCTCGGCGATCAGGCGTTGCCAAGCGGTGATGTCGTCGCCGCTGAGATCGGCGGTGGTCATCAGTCGTTCGAGGTCGCGGCGCTGCGACCTGCTACTCAGCTGATGGGCGGCGACGACGACCGTCGTCGCTTTGCGCGCAGCCAGGTCAGAACCCGCAGGCTTGCCCGTCGTCTCGGGACGGCCGAAGACCCCGAGAAGGTCGTCGCGGAGTTGGAAAGCCTCACCCACCGCGACGCCGTAATCACCGAGCGCGTCGAGTGTGCGTTCGTCGCACCCGGACAGCGCAGCCCCGATCTCCAGCGGTCTGCGCACGGTGTAATTGCCGGACTTGCGGCGCGCGACGTCGAGGACGTCGTCCAGCGTGGGGAAGGCCGACGAGTCGTTGACCAGATCGGCGAACTGCCCTACGGCGAGTTCGGTGCGCATCGCGTCATATCGCGGCCAGGCGCGGGTGAGGGCCTCTTGGGCGAGTCCGCTCTCGCGGAGCATCTGTTCTGCCCAGACCAGGCACAGATCGCCCAGCAGGATCGCCGCCGACTCGCCGAAGCGCGCCGATGAACCGGCCATCCCGTGGCGATGGTGCCAGCCCTCGAAGGCACGATGTGCGCTCGGTCGTCCCCGGCGCATCGGCGAACCGTCCATGACGTCGTCCTGCACCAACGCGAAGGCGTGCAGGAACTCCAAGCTGGCCGCCGCCCGGATCGCGGAGACATCGGCCTCGGCCCCGGACAACCAGCCCAGATAAAGGAAGGTCGATCTCAGGCATTTGCCCTCGGCGAGCAGCGCCCGTAACACGTCTTGGGCGATGTCGACGCGGCTGGCGGGAAGCGACTGTGCACAACGGGTGTCGAGGAACTCGGCGACGGCGGCGAGCACGGATTCGCGCACCATCGACTGCCACTGCTCCGATCCGCGGCCCGCGGGCTCGACCGCCGCACACTGCGCGACTGTGGCGTACCTACCCGCGGGCATATCGCCCCCGGTTCGTCGTGAGCATGGCGCCGGTGGTCATCGAAACGGCCATTACCCATTTCTAGTGCCTCTATGCACGGCCGACAGCGTTTGTCGGGTCTCCAGCCGGGTAGCCGCACCGCCAAGGGGCCACCGCGGACACTGCAGAGGAGGCGCGCAGGTTGCCGACGCATTTCCCGCACAATGCCGATCGCGGTGAGTGCGCGTCAATAATGAGAAGGCACAGACGAATTCAGGCCGCTGCTGCAGGCATAGGTGCAGCCATAATGCTTGTAGGCGTCGTTGCTGTCCTACGGTCAGGCGCCCTCTTCGGCGGTTATTACCTGTCTGTGACGAATAGTGTGGTGCATGTGATCGTGGGCGCGTGCGGCGTGTTGCTGGCGGGTAGCGTCGCAGGAGCGCGCTGCTTTCTCGTCGTGGGCGCTGTGGCCTACCTCGTGTTGTGTTTGTCAGGTGTCACCGCCACGCACCTCACGGCCCAGGCGATCCTCGCCCCAGTCATGCTCGGGATCGGGATATGGCCGGGCGACGGTCGCGTCTCGATCACTACGGACAAAGGATGACGTTTGTCGCATTACCTGCTGGCCGTGAGTCCACTTCAGGGCCATGTGATCCCCATGATCAATGTCGGGATCGGGCTGCAGGAGCTCGGCCACGACATCACCATGGTGACGGGGTCGGAGTTCGCCGCGGTCGCCTCGGACGCAGGGCTGCGCGTGGTGTCACTACCCGACTCGGTGCACATCGATCCGCCGGACGCTGCGCCGATGCTGCTCCGCCGGCTTCCCGTCCAGGCGCGCCGGTTCTGGCTGGGCCGGGCCGAACTCGAGTCCGTGTTCGCCAAACCGCTTGCTGACGAGGCGCGTTCGCTCGCATCGGTGCTCGACGCCGCCGCTGTGGATGCGATCGTCTCGGACGTGACGTTCACCGGGGTGCTTCCGCTGCTGCTGGGCGACGGCCCTCGGCCGCCGGTCCTGGTGTGCGGCGTCGGACCGCTCACCATCTCCAGCGCCCAGACCCCGCCGTTCGGCATGGCATGGCAACCTGAGTCCGGTGTCGACTACCGGCCCATGACGGCGGTCGCGCACCGGGTCATCATGCGCTCGTCCCAGCGAAAGCTGAATCAGTCGCTGCGAGAGGCGAACTCCCGAAATTCACCTGTCTTCATCAGCGACTGGCCGCGACTGGCGGACGGCATCCTCCAGTTGACCGTCGACGAGTTCGAGTATCCGCGCGCCGACCTGCCCGCCACGGTGGAGTTCGCCGGACCGGTATTGCCGCGGCCAGTGGCGGACTTCGACCCGCCCGGCTGGTGGGACGACGTCGTGTCCTCCGGCGCCACCGTGGTGCACGTGACGCAGGGCACCTTCGACAACGCCGACCTCGATCAGCTGATCTCTCCGACGCTCGCCGCGCTGGGTGACCGCCGCGACGTGCTGATCGTGGCGACCACGGGTGGCAGGCCCGGCCAGCGCTGGCATGGCCGGGTCCCGGCCAACGCGC
The DNA here is from genome assembly GCF_029623955.1 of Mycobacterium sp. 236(2023). Lineage (GTDB taxonomy): Bacteria > Actinomycetota > Actinomycetes > Mycobacteriales > Mycobacteriaceae > Mycobacterium. The sequence continues at coordinate 667,847 of NZ_JARSBP010000003.1, forward strand.
GCATCGCCGACTGGATTCCGTACTCCGCGCTGATGCCCCACGTGGACGTGATGATCACCAACGGCGGCTACGGAGGTGTGCAGTTCGCGCTGAGTCACGGGGTGCCGCTGATCGTGGCGGGGGAGACGTCGGACAAGGCCGAGGTGGCGGCCCGCGTCGACTACTGCGGGGTCGGCATCGACCTCGCGACGTCCGCGCCGACGCCAGAGGCGATCGGAGCCGCGGTGGACGAAGTCCTCCAGGACGGCACCTACCGATCGGCCGCGGCGCGGATCCGCTCTGCGATCGAGGCGTCGACGCCGATCGACACGATCGCCAATGCGCTCAAGCGGTGCTGTGACGCCTAGCCGTTCGCCTTCGCGATGACGTTCTCGGCGAACCACTCCAGGTTGCGGATCTTGTCGTCGAGCGGCTCGGTGTCCTGACCCATGATGTAGGGGATCCGGAACCCGACGATGACGTCGGTGACGCCTTTGTCCTCCAGGCGCTTGACCCCGTCGAGGGTGAACCCGTCGATCGAGATGACGTGGATCTGGAACTCGTCGGCCAGCCCGATGCGCTCCTCGGTCTCGCGATACTGCTGAAGCTTCTTCAGCAGCGGGTCGAGTTCCTCGGGATCGCCGCCGCCGTGCATCCAGCCGTCGTTGCGGGCGGCGCGCTTGAGCGCCGCGTCGGCGTGGCCGCCGATCAGGATCGGGATCGGTTTAGTCGGTGCGGGCGTCATCTTGAAGCGCGGGAAGTCGTAGAAATCGCCGTGGTACTCGAAATAGTCGCCGGAGGTGAGCCCGCGGACGACGTCGATGCACTCGTCCATGCGCTTACCGCGCTTGGCGAACGGCACCCCCATGATCTCGTAGTCCTCGGGCCACGGGCTGGTGCCGACACCGAGGTTGAGACGGTTGTCGAACATGGCGGCCAACGAGCCCGCCTGCTTGGCCACCAGGGCGGGCGGGCGGATCGGGAGCTTGAGCACGAAGATGTTGAACTTCAGCCTCGTCGTGACCGCCGACAACGCCCCGATCAGCGCGAACGTCTCGATGAACGACTTGCCGTCGAGGAACTCGCGGTTGCCGTCCTCGGTGTACGGATACTTCGAGTCCGACACCTCCGGGTAGGCGACGCTGTCGGCGATCGTCATCCCGTGATACCCCGCCTCGTCGGCGGCCTTCGCCAACGGGATGTAGTACTTCGGGTCGGTCATCGCTTCCGCGTAGGTGAATCGCACGTCGCCTCCTCATCGTCGGTGACCGCATACTAGAACACGTTCTAATATGCCCGTGCCCGATTCCTCTTACAGAAGCGGGACGTCGACCTCGACGGTGTCGAGTGCGAACGGTGGAGCCCCGAGCCCGACCACAGAGAACGTCGACCACGGGGTGCGCTCAGTCAACCTGCCGCGCGCGGTGCGATCCCCGATCGTCACCGTCACCTCCTGAGGCATCCTGACTTCCAGGCTGTCATCGAAAACCGTTCCCTGCCAATGGTAATGACCATCGATGGGATCAAGCTGCCCCGTCAGCCGCACCCGCACCCCATGGATGCGGTCGCCGACGACGACCGTCGCCTCACCGTCGTACACGGTGTCGTCGGGCCCGTCATCGGAGGCCAGGGATCGCACATCGAAAGCCGACGGAATCCGTCTGCCGACTTTGCGCCAGAAGCGGCCGCTGCGGTGCGTGGTTTCGTGCGAACGGTCGTTGTAAAAGCGCTGTGTGCCCGGACGCACCTCGATGCGGGTCCCGCCGGTGCGGTCGAGGTGGTCGAGGCACTTGGCGATGTAACCCTTCTGGGCGGCGGTGTCGGGGCCGGTGACCAGAAAGTAGTTGGGGACGCCGTGGACGGCGACGCCGAGATAAGGCGCAGGAGTGGTGCCGGACGCGGCGGGAAGCGCTCCGTCGGTGGCAACGAGCACGCGGGCGCGCCGGCCGCAGGCTGTCCACGTGTGCGAGGTCTCGTCGAACTCGGCGTCACCCGCGTCGGTCACGTAGGCGACCGCGTCGACCGTCACAGAAAACCGCCGCGCTTCCACATGCGCCTGGCGATCGGTCCAAGCAGGCCGACGTCCTGCAGGAATGCCGCCAGAGGTGCGAATCCACTGACATGCACCGCATGCAGGTGGGCGCTGGTGCGGGCCTGACGGCGGGCCTCGCGGGCGTCGAGCCCGACGCGGGCGTACTGGACTTTGTTGGTGAACAGGTGCCGGAAGAACAGCCCGCCGGCGCCGTTGATGTTGGACACGACGAACTTCGGGATCGGCCGCATGTGGGGCGCGCGCTTACGCAGCCCGTCGCGGGCGAACTGGATGTGGCGCGCCTCTTCGGTGACGTGAATGCGCATCAGCCGCTGCACCATCGGCTGCAGTTCCGGGTCGTCCATCATCTGGCGCTGCAGCGAGTCGAAGATCTCCTCGCCGATCAACGCGGCCATCCACAACGCCGACCCCTGGAACGCGAACGGCAGCGCGTTGATGATGATGCGTTGATAACGCCTGGGCCGCACCGGTTTCGCGCCGATCCGGTCGATGGCCTTGCCGAACATCACCATGTGCCGGGTTTCGTCGCCCAGCTCGGTGAGCTCGTAATGGGTGGCCCGCGCGGTCGGATCCTGGTGCATCATCTTGCGCAGCAGGGCCTGGTTGAGGATGTTCTCGAACCAGATCCCCGCCGACAGCGTGTTCGCCAACTCCTGGCGGGACAGCTCGATCTGTTCCTCGCGCGTCATCGAGTTCCACAGCGGCGTGCCGTACAACGACACCGACTTGGGTGGCAGGAAGAACTTGTCGGGGTCCAGTGGTGCGTCCCAGTCGATGTCGACGACCGGAGCGTAGGACTTCTTTACCGAACCCTTCAGGAGACGCTCGGCGAATTCCGCGCGTGTTGTTGCTTTTGACTTCGCAGGAGCCGTCATGACGTCGACGGTAGGGAGCCGCGACGTAAGAAGTCAATACCTCTGGTACCGGATACTTGCGGTAATGCCATCTTGTGACGTGCGGGGTGGATCATGATCGGATGGGATTGTTCTTGCTGCGCGCCGGTCTGACCGGGCTCGCGCTCTGGGTGGTCACGCTCCTGGTGCCCGGCATCGAATTCGTCGGCGGGGATTCGACGCTGGCGCGGGTCGGCATCATCTTCGTCGTCGCGGTGATCTTCGGGCTGGTCAACGCCATCATCAAGCCGATCGTCCAGATCATCTCGATCCCGCTCTACATCCTCACGCTCGGTCTCTTCCACATCGTGATCAACGCGTTCATGTTGTGGATCACCTCGAGGATCACCGAGAACACCACCCACTGGGGCCTGTCCATCGACGACTTCTGGTGGACCGCGATCTGGGCCGCCATCGTGTTGTCGATCGTGAGCTGGCTCCTCTCGCTCGTCGTCCAGGCAGACTGAATGACATGCCCGAACTCCCCGAGGTGGAAGCGCTCGCCGATCATCTGCGTCGCCACGCTGTCGGCCTGACGATCGGCCGGGTCGACGTCTCGGCCCTGTCGGTGCTCAAGACGTTCGACCCGCCGGTCACGGCGCTGGCCGGCCACGAGGTGACCGCGGCCAACCGGTGGGGCAAGTACCTCGGCCTGCAGGCGGGTGACCTGCATCTGATCACCCATCTGTCCCGGGCCGGATGGCTGCGTTGGTCGGACAAGTTGTCGCCGGTGCCGCTGAAGCCGTCGGGCAAGGGTCCGATCGCGCTGCGCATGCATCTCGGCACGCCGGGGGAGGCCCCCGGTTTCGACCTGACCGAGGCCGGTACCCAGAAGCGGCTGGCGGTGTGGGTGACAACGGATCCGTTGGCCGTGCCCCAGATCGCGGCCCTGGGGCCGGACGCGCTGTCGTTGACCGCCGACGGGCTGGCCGACGTACTCAAGACGCAGGGCGGCCGCATCAAGACCGTCATCACCGACCAGAAGGTCATCGCCGGCATCGGCAACGCCTACAGCGACGAGATTCTGCACGTCGCGAAACTCTCTCCGTTCGCGACGTCGAACAAACTCACCGAGGCCCAGCTCGCGGCGCTGCACGACGCGATGATCAGCGTGCTCACCGACGCCGTGACGCGGTCGGTCGGCCAGCAGGCCGCCACGCTGAAGGGGGAGAAGCGGTCGGGGTTGCGGGTGCACGCGCGCACCGGGCTGCCGTGCCCGGTCTGCGGTGACACGGTGCGCGAGGTGTCGTTCGCCGACAAGTCCTTCCAGTACTGCCCGACATGCCAGACCGGCGGCAAAGTCCTCGCCGACCGCCGGATGTCGCGGCTGCTCAAGTAGCTCCGGCGATTGGTCCTGACTTGTCTAACTCGGTTATCCTTCCCGCATGACTCGGCAGAAGATCCTGATCACCGGCGCGAGCTCCGGCCTCGGCGCGGGGATGGCCCGCCAGTTCGCCGCCAAGGGACGCGACCTGGCCCTGTGCGCGCGCCGGCTCGACAACCTCGACGAGCTCAAGGCCGAACTGGCCACGCGCTACCCGAACATCAAGGTCGCGGTGGCGTCTCTCGATGTCAACGACCACGAGCAGGTGGCCAAGGTCTTCAACGAGCTGAGCGACGAACTCGGCGGCATCGACTGCGTCATCGTCAACGCCGGAATCGGCAAGGGCTACCCGCTCGGCGGTGGCAAGATGTGGGCCAACAAGGCCACGATCGAGACGAATCTCGTTGCCGCACTTGTGCAGATCGAGACGGCACTCGAGATGTTCAAGTCGGCGGGCGCCGGGCACCTCGTCCTCGTGTCGTCGGTGCTGGGCAACGTCGGCGTCCCCGGGTTCAAGGCCGCCTACTCGGCGAGCAAGGCCGGCGTGACATCGCTGGGCCAATCGCTGCGCGCCGAGTACCCGTCCGGACCGATCAAGATCACCGTGCTCGAACCCGGCTACATCGAGTCGGAGATGACGGCCAAGTCCAACTCCACGATGCTGATGGTCGACAACGAGACCGGCGTCAAGGCGATGGTCGACGCCATCGAGAAGGAGAAGGGCCGCGCCGTGGTCCCCGGCTGGCCATGGTGGCCGCTGGTCGAGGTCATGAAGCTGCTGCCGCCGCGCTTCACCAAGTACTTCGCATAGCGGCCCCTTCTTCGCCGCGAGCGTGCGCGTCTGCGGGCGACACGCGGCAGATTTCTCGAACTTTGCGCACGCTCGCGCCGCCCGGCTCAGGCTGTTCGACCTCGCTCCGCCCGGTAGCGCCGCACGAGGGCGTCCGTCGACGAGTCCGACTGTTCGGCGGGCGACTCATCGGACGTGATCACCGGTAGCAGCGCCTTGGCCTGCGTCTTGCCGAATTCCACACCCCACTGGTCGAACGAGTCGATACCCCAGATGACACCCTCGACGAAAACCTGATGCTCGTAGAGCGCGACGAGCTGGCCCACCACCGACGGTGTCAGCTTCGTCGCCAAGATCGACGTGCTCGGCCGATTGCCCGGCATCACCTTGTGAGGCACCACATTCGGCGCGGTGCCCTCAGCTGCAATCTCCTCGGCCGTCTTGCCGAACGCCAGCACCTGCGTCTGCGCGAAGTAATTGCTCATCAACAGGTCGTGCATGCTGCCGGTGCCGTCGGCGGTCGGCAGGTCGTCGGTCGGCTGGCTGAAACCGATGAAGTCGGCCGGAATCAACCGGGTGCCCTGATGCAGCAACTGATAGAAGGCGTGCTGGCCGTTGGTGCCCGGCTCGCCCCAGAAGATCTCGCCGGTGGCGGTGGTCACCGGGGTGCCGTCGGCCTGCACCGACTTGCCGTTGGACTCCATCGTCAGCTGCTGCAGATACGCCGCGAACCGCGCCAGATCATTCGAATAAGGAAGCACCGCACGGGTTTCCGCGCCGAAGAAATTGTTGTACCAGAGCCCGATCAACCCGAGTAGCACCGGCGCGTTCTCCTCCAGCGGAGCCGTCCGGAAATGCTCGTCGACGAGATGGAAGCCGGCCAGGAACTCCGCGAAGCGCTCCTTGCCGATCACCGCCATCACCGACAACCCGATCGCCGAATCCACCGAGTAGCGCCCGCCGACCCAATCCCAGAAACCGAACATGTTGTCGGTGTTGATCCCGAAGTCGTCGACGAGCTTCGCGTTCGTCGACACCGCGACGAAGTGCTTCGCCACCGCCGCATCGCCCAGGCCTTCGGTCAGCCAGCGCCGCGCCGCCGTCGCGTTGGTCAGCGTCTCCAGCGTCGAGAACGTCTTCGACGCGATGACGAAAAGCGTTGTCGCAGGGTCGAGTCCGGCCAGCTTGGCCACCAGATCCGCAGGGTCGACATTCGACACGAAACGCGCCGAGATGCCGGCGTCGGCATAGTGGCGCAACGCCTGATCCACCATCACCGGGCCCAGGTCCGAGCCGCCGATGCCGATGTTGACGACGGTTGTGATGCGCTCGCCCGTCGCGCCGCGCCACTCGCCGCTGCGCAGCCGGTCGGTGAAGTCACCCATCCGGTCGAGCACCTCGTGTACATCGGCCACGACGTCCTGACCGTCGACGATCAACTCCGAACCGCGGGGCAGGCGCAACGCCGTGTGGAGTACCGCGCGGTCCTCCGAGGTGTTGATGTGCTCGCCCGAGAACATTGCGTCACGCCTTGCCGGCAACTCGGCGGCGCGCGCCAGGTCGAGCAGCAGTGTCAGCGTCTCGGCCGTGACGCGGTGCTTGCTGTAGTCGATGTAGAGGTCTCCGACGGTGAGCGCCAAGTCGGTGCCGCGGGCCGGATCGTCGGCGAACAGGCCGCGCAGATCCCTACCGGCGAGCTCGTCGTGGTGCCGGGCCAGTGCCTGCCAGGCAGGCGAAGCGGTGATGTCGGTTCCCATGTTCAGAACACTAGTGCCGCCAGGTGGACAGGGGTGAAAGACTTGGGGCATGGATGCTTCCGCTGCCTCGGACCTGCTGGCGTCAGTTCCCACCGGCCTGTGGATCGGCGGTGAAGAGCGTCAGGGCAGGTCGACGTTCGACGTTCTGGACCCGAGCGACGACACGGTCCTCGTCGCCGTCGCCGACGCAACCCCCGACGACGCCCGCGCGGCGCTCGACGCGGCCTGCGCAGTGCAGGCGGAGTGGGCGGGCACCGCACCACGCAAGCGCGGCGAGATCCTGCGATCGGTCTTCGAGACCATCACCGCGCGCGCCGACGACATCGCCGCACTGATGACGCTCGAAATGGGCAAGGTCGTCGCCGAAAGCAAAGGCGAAGTGACCTACGGCGCGGAGTTCTTCCGGTGGTTCGCCGAGGAAGCCGTGCGCATCGGCGGACGCTTCACGCCCAGCCCTGCCGGCAACGGTCGCATCATCGTCACCAAGCAGGCCGTCGGCCCCTGCTACGCGATCACGCCGTGGAACTTTCCACTCGCCATGGGCACTCGCAAGATGGGCCCGGCATTCGCCGCCGGCTGCACCATGATCGTCAAGCCGGCGCAGGAGACGCCGTTGACGATGCTGCTGCTGGCAAAGCTGATGGCCGAGGCGGGCCTTCCCAAGGGCGTGCTGTCGGTGCTGCCGACCAGCAGCCCGGGTCCCGTCACCGAGGCGCTCATCAACGACGGCCGGCTGCGCAAACTGACGTTCACCGGCTCCACCGGCGTCGGCAAGGCCCTCGTGAAACAGTCCGCGGACAAGCTGCTCCGGACGTCGATGGAACTCGGCGGCAATGCCCCGTTCATCGTGTTCGACGACGCCGATGTCGATGCCGCGGTCGACGGTGCCATCCTCGCGAAGATGCGCAACGGTGGCGAGGCGTGCACCGCAGCCAACCGATTCCACGTCGCCAACGCCGTGCGCGAGGAGTTCACCGACAAGTTCGTCAAGCGCATGAGTGAGTTCACGCTCGGCAAGGGCCTCGACGACACGTCGACGCTCGGCCCGCTCATCAACGCCAAACAGGTCGCCACCGTGACGGAGCTGGTGTCCGACGCCGTGTCGCGCGGCGCGACCGTCGCCGTCGGCGGCGTCGCACCCGGCGGCCCGGGCAACTTCTATCCCGCCACCGTGCTCACCGACGTACCCGCCGACGCCCGGATCCTCAAGGAGGAAGTCTTCGGACCTGTCGCGCCGATCGCCGGCTTCGACACCGAAGAGGAAGGCATCGCGGCAGCCAACAACACCGAGTACGGGCTGGCCGCCTACGTCTACACGCAGTCGCTGGACCGCGCCCTGCGCGTCGCAGAGAACATCGAATCCGGCATGGTCGGTGTCAACCGCGGAGTGATCTCCGACGCCGCCGCACCGTTCGGCGGAATCAAGGAATCCGGCTTCGGCCGCGAAGGCGGCAGCGAGGGTATCGAGGAGTACCTCGACACGAAGTACATCGCGTTGACCACATAGCCAGCGCGCCTTCCCGATCGGGCACCCGCACGTCCATAGACTTCCTTGCTCGAAGGCAAGGAGGGCACCGGAACTGTGACTGCCGTGAGTGCGGCGCCAACTCGCGTGGGCCCGCGCCGGTATGTCGGTCCGGGCCAGTCGATCCCGGCGCTCGACGGGATGCGGGCCATCGCCGTCGCGCTGGTGCTCGCCGACCACGGCGGCATCCCCGGCCTGTCGGGTGGCTTCCTCGGCGTCGACGTCTTCTTCGTCCTGAGCGGATTTCTGATCACCTCGCTGCTGCTCGACGAGATGGGCCGCACCGGTGGCATCGGGTTGAAGGGCTTCTGGATCCGTCGCGCGCGCAGGCTGCTGCCCGCACTGCTCGTCATGGTCCTGACCGTCGTGGCCCTGCGCGAACTGTTCTCCGAGGAGTCCACCGCGAGCCTGCGCGACGATGCGGTCGCGACGTTCTTCTGGATGTCGAACTGGATGTTCGTAGCCCAGAAGACCGACTACTTCGCGCAGGGGGCACCGCCGTCGCCGCTGCAGCACACATGGTCGCTTGCCGTCGAGGAGCAGTACTACGTCATCTGGCCGGTGCTGATCGCCGCCGTCCTTGCCGGCCTTGGCGCGATCGCGTACCGCCGCGGCGTGACACTGTCGCAGCGAGCCGTCCGCACCGCGGTGTTCGTCCTCGCTCTCGCCGGAATCGTCGGGTCCGCCACGGCGACGGCGCTGCTCAGTTCCCCCGAGAACCTCAACCGCGTCTACTTCGGCACCGACACCCGCGTGCAGGCGCTGCTCGTCGGAGCGGCGGCGGCCGCTCTCGTCGTCCGGGACTGGCGGGGCCTGACCGCCGGGCTGGTGATGTTCCGGTCACGGTGGACGCGGTGGCTGGCCTGGTCGCTTCCGGTGGTCGGGCTCGTGGTGCTGTTCATGGCGGCCCGCATCGCGACCGGCAGCGCCGAGGAGTTCCGCAGCGGGCTGCTCATCGTGGTGGCGCTGGCCGCGATCCTCGTCATCGCGCCGGTGACGCTCGCCCAGGACGGTCCCGTCGCACGGCTGCTGTCGGTCGGCCCACTCGTCGGGCTCGGTGCGATCTCCTACGGCGTCTACCTGTGGCACTGGCCGATCTTCCTGGTGCTCAACGGCGAACGGACCGGGATCTCCGGGTGGCAGTTGTTCGCGTTGCGGTGTGCGGCGACCATCGCGGTCGCCGCGGTGTCCTGGTGGCTCATCGAGCAGCCGATCCGCGAGTGGCGCCCGACGTTCGTCCCGATGCTGCCGCTGGCCGGGGCGACGGCAGCGACGGCGGCGGTCGTGACGATGACCGTGCTGCCGGTCCGCGTGATCCCCGAGCCACCGCAGCCCGGTCCGCTCGTCGACACTGCGGCGCTGATCGGGCCGGAGGTTCCGGTCGAGGTCATGACGAGGCCTCCGCAACCGCCCGCGCCCGGTGACCTGCGCGTCGCGGTGTTCGGCGACTCGATCGCGTGGACGATGATGCGCTACCTGCCCGAGACACCCGGCGTGGACTTCGCGAACTTCACCACGGTCGGATGCGGGATCGCCCGCGGCGGGCCGTACGAGTATGTCGGCCAGGAACTCGAGCAGAAACCCGAATGCGATGCGTGGCCCGCGCGCTGGGCGCAGCGGATCGGTCACGAGAAACCGGACGTCGTGCTGTTGATGGTCGGCCGGTGGGAGGTCGTCGACCGCATGAGCGAGGGGCAGTGGACGCATATCGGCGAGCCCGGCTACGACGCCTATCTACGTGATGAGCTCAATCGCGCACTCGACATCCTCGGCTCCACCGGCGCCCGGATCGTCGTCACGACCGAGCCCTACAACCGCCGGTCGGAGAAGCCGGACGGCAGCCTCTATCCGGAGGATCAGCCCAAGCGGGTGGAAGCGTGGAACACGTTGTTGCGCAGCGTCGTCGAGAAGCGCCCGAACGCGACGGTGCTCGACTTGAACAAGAAGCTCAGTCCCAACGGGTACTACCAGGTGCGGGTCAACGGCATGAGGGTGCGCAGCGACGGCGTGCACCCGACCCCGGAGGCCGTCGAGTGGATGACCCCGTGGCTGGTCGAGGCGCTCAAGCCCGAGTGAGGACCTGCGGAGAGATCAGTGGCCGAGGCGGCCGCGGCCGAGGCGGAGCAGCAGCATGGCGAGGTTCTTGCCCTCTTCGCCGAGCACGCTGTAGCGCTCGATGACCTTCATCTCGCGGCTGTGGACGAGGCGCGTGCCACCGGAGGCCATGCGGGCCTTGCCGATCATCTGAGACACCTCGGTGCGGCGCTGGATCGCTTCGAGGATCGCGGCGTCGAGGCGGTCGATCTCGAGGCGAAGGTCGTCGATATCAGGCACTGTCAATGATTCAGTGGTTTCTGTGTGCGCCGTTGTCGTGTGCGTCGTCATGGTGGTCTCCGGATTCTCGTGTTCGGAAGGCCGCTCCGTATCGGGCCTCACACAAGAGACGAGCCCCGGATCGCCGAAGCGGACCGCGGGGCTCTGGGAAGCAGCTACACCACGGGCACCGCTGGCCGGTACCCGTAGAAAAATCGCCACTGCGCATTGAGCACGTAGTGAGTGTGCCACTAGCCGCCGGTGCAGCGCAAAGAGTCGACGGCGCCGGTGGCAGATGAGTTTGCCCCTCACGTGCCGTAGGCGCCTTGGCCGGTCCGCGGCGGCGCTCACGCGAACGGCGCGGCAACCTGGCTCGGCGCCTCGCCGACGCGCACCCGGCGGTGCGGGAGACACCCCAAAATTCCGTTCTCAACTAGCGGGTATGGAGGTCGAGGCCGAGATACAGTGACGGCGAGACGTGCGACGAATCCGCATCAAAGGGACGCGGTCCGGTCAAGGCGAAAATGCGCAGGGGGAACGCGGGTTCGTGCCGCGAGCAGGTTGCTGGGTAATGCTGCGGACCGTCGTCCGCCAGTTGGTCTGGGTCGACGGAGGCGGGTGGTGGCGAGTCGAACGCTCCGATGGGAGAGTTCGCGTTAGCAATTTGCTGAATGCTCGGAACAGTTACTCTTCACGTGCATTCTTCGGTGGCCCCTGCCGATTGATCAGTGGCGTCGGAGTGGGTGTTGGTGATCATGAAATACCTTCTGAATGAGCATATTTAGACCGACAGGCCATACCTCGTCGCAATCGGCTCCCGCGCAAAGTGCCCCGGATGGCGAAAAGCTCGGAGCAAATCTGAATGTCGCCTTGACACGTTGCTGTGAGCGACCTTAGATTCCTGGTGCGCACGTAATGTGGGTCACAATTCATCGCCGACACGGGGCGAGCGAACTCCGGATGGGGGAGTCATTCATGGCGAGGCACCGCGCTAAGCAAAAGTCGACGACAGCACAGGGTTCCGTGCTCCGCTACCTCACGGCCGGGGTGTTCGGGACGGCAATGGTGGGGACAGGCCTGGCGCTGGCGATCGCTCCTGACGTCGAGTCGCCGTCGACCGCGGCGATGACGGTGAAGCTGGTGTCGACCGATTCGGCACTGCCACCCGAGTGCCTGGCCGGCGCCGGTGCCGCATCCGGGTGCGACACCTTGGTGGGTTCCAGTGGTGCACCGACGCCGATCGCGTTGGCATCGGCCAATCCGGTGCTGCGCCCGATGATCGGCCCGGGCGGCTGGCTGATCGGCGATGGCATCGACGCCGCCGAGGACTGCGAAGGCAGCGCATGCCGCGGTGGCAACGGCGGAGTGCTCTGGGGTAACGGCGGCGATGGCCGGTACGGATGGGACGGCGGCAACGCGGGGCTGTTCTTCGGCGATGGCGGCAACGGCGGCGACGGCCTCGACGCCGAGTACCGGCCGCAGACAGGCGAGAAGCTGGCGGCCACCGACGGTGGCAACGGCGGGCGCGGCAGCCTGTTCGGCAGGGGCGGCGACGGCGGCAGGGGCGGCGATGACGACAACCAGCTGGACTCCAGCGATCCACTGAACAACAACGCCGAGGCGGGCTGGGGCGGCGATGGTGGCCGCGGCGGCCTGCGCGCCGGCAGCGGTGGCACCGGTGGCGACGGCGGCAAGGCGACGTCCGACAACGGTGACGCCACCGGCGGAGACGGTGGTTATGGTGGCGACGCCACCGGCCGCCACGGCGGAGCGGGTGGCAACGGCGGCGAAGCGATCTCGCTCGGCGGGAACGCCTACGGCGGCTGGGGTGGCGACGGCGGCAAATCGTCGACGGGCAACGGCGGCGCCGGTGGTGACGGCGGTCATGCCGCGGGACTGCTCGAAGGCACCGAAGCCGTCGGTGGTACCGGTGGCGACGGCGGCGCGAGCAGGTCCGGTACCGGCGGCAGTGGCGGCGCGGCCGGCGACGCGACGAGCCTCGACGGTACGGCGGCCGGCGGTCGCGGCGGCGACGGCGGGAACGCATCGATCGGCAGCGGCGGTTCGGGCGGCAACGGTGGCGACGGCCAGTCCGTCGAGGGCGACGGCGTCGGCGGTGACGGCGGCGACGGTGGTGACGTGCGCACCTTGGGTCGCGGCGGCGACGGCGGCAATGCCGGCAACGGCACCGTGTACACCGGTGGGCTGTCCGACTCCGACGGCGACGCAACCGGCGGCACCGGTGGCAACGGTGGCCGTGGCGGCGCGGTGATGAGTGACGGCGGAGACGGCGGTGACGGCGGCGATGCGACCCTGCCGAATCTGCCGGGCGGAAAGGGTGAGGCGACCGCGGGCGTCGGTGGCCTCGGCGGTGCCGGCGGTGCTGGCGGCAACGACGGCAGCGAGGGATCGGACGGCACGACGAGCCGGTCTGACGCTTCCGACGACTAGAGGATGAACGAAGGCTCTCCGGGGCGACAGGGTGTGAGGCCCCGTCCCGGAGGGCCTTCTTCTTGCGCGCGATTTCCGCGCGGGGTCCAGAAGTGTCCGCCTTCAGCGGTAAGTTCGGTTCCGACATGAGTGTGCACGTGACCCTGAACGATGAAGCCAGGCCAATGTCCGGCAGTGACAATCCCGCAGACCTCCTCGAAGGCCTCAACCCGCAGCAGCGTCAAGCGGTGCTGCACGAAGGATCCCCGCTGCTGATCGTGGCCGGCGCCGGGTCAGGCAAGACCGCGGTGTTGACCCGGCGCATCGCCTATCTGCTGGCCGCCCGCGACGTGGGCGTGGGCCAGGTGCTCGCCATCACGTTCACCAACAAGGCGGCCGCCGAGATGCGCGAGCGGGTGGTGTCTCTGGTGGGTCCGCGGGCCAGGAACATGTGGGTGTCGACGTTCCACTCGACGTGTGTGCGGATCCTGCGCAATCAGGCCTCGTTGTTGCCCGGCCTGAACTCCAACTTCTCGATCTACGATGCCGACGACTCGCGGCGGCTGCTGATGATGATCGGCAAGGACATGGGCCTCGACACCAAGCGGCATTCGCCGCGGTTGCTGGCCAACGGCATCTCCAACCTCAAGAACGAGTTGATCGGGCCCGAGCAGGCTGCGGCCGAAGCCTCCGAGGCCGAGGACGACCTGGCGCGCATCATCGCCGAGGTGTACGCCGAATACCAGCGCCGGTTGCGGACGGCCAACGCGCTCGACTTCGACGACCTCATCGGCGAGACAGTCGCTGTGCTGCAAGCGTTTCCGCAGATCGCCCAGTACTACCGGCGCCGGTTCCGGCACATCCTCGTCGACGAGTACCAGGACACCAACCACGCCCAGTACGTGCTGGTGCGTGAGTTGGTGGGTACGGAAACGGTCGACGGTGTCGCGCCTGCCGAGTTGTGTGTCGTCGGTGACGCCGACCAGTCGATCTATGCGTTCCGCGGCGCCACCATACGCAACATCGAGGACTTCGAGCGCGACTTCCCGAACGCCACAACCATTCTGCTGGAACAGAATTACCGCTCGACACAGACGATCCTCAACGCCGCGAACTCGGTGATCGCCCGCAACGTCGGCCGTCGCGAGAAGCGGCTGTGGACCGACGCGGGCGAGGGCGAGTTGATCGTCGGGTACGTCGCCGACAACGAGCACGACGAGGCGCGCTTCATCGCGCAGGAGATCGATGCGCTGTCCGACGCGGTCGGCGACTTCTCCTACAACGACGTCGCGGTCTTCTATCGCACCAACAACTCTTCGCGTGCCATAGAAGAAGTCTTCATCCGTGCCGGCATTCCGTACAAAGTGGTTGGGGGAGTGCGCTTTTACGAGCGCAAAGAGATTCGCGACATCGTCGCCTACCTCCGTGTGCTGGACAACCCGGGCGACGCGGTGAGCATGCGGCGCATCCTCAACACGCCGCGCCGCGGTATCGGCGACCGCGCCGAGGCCTGCGTGGCGGTGTATGCGGAGAATACCGGCTCGAACTTCAACGAGGCGCTGCACGCTGCCGCCGAGGGCAATGTCCCGATGCTCAACAGCCGCTCCGAGAAGCAGATCGCCGCGTTCGTCGAGTTGCTCGACGAGCTCCGTGGCGGCCTCGACGGCGAGCTCGGCGACCTGGTCGAGACAGTCCTGGACCGCACGGGCTACCGCGCCGAACTGGAATCGTCCAACGATCCGCAGGACCTGGCCCGGCTCGACAACCTCAACGAATTGGTCAGCGTCGCACACGAATTCAGCACCGATCTGGCCAACGCCCGGGCTCTGGCAGAAGAGGGCGGCGAGGAGCCGCAGGACGAGGACGTGCCCGACACCGGCGTCCTGGCATCCTTCCTGGAACGGGTCTCCCTGGTCGCCGACGCCGACGACATCCCCGAACACGGCGCGGGTGTCGTGACGATGATGACGCTGCACACCGCCAAAGGCCTGGAGTTCCCGCTGGTTTTCGTGACCGGTTGGGAGGACGGCATGTTCCCGCACATGCGAGCGCTCGGCGACCCGGTGGAGCTCTCCGAGGAGCGGCGGCTGGCCTACGTCGGCATCACCCGCGCCCGCCAGCGGCTGTACCTGAGCCGGGCCAAGGTCCGTTCGTCGTGGGGCCAACCGATGCTCAACCCGGAATCCCGCTTCCTACGGGAGATCCCGCAGGAACTCATCGACTGGCGTCGCACCGAGGCGCCGGCGTCGCCGTACTCAGCGCCGGTGGGCAACGCCGGCCGCTACGGCACCCCGCGTCCGTCACCGTCGCGGCCGGCAGCGGGCAAGCGGTCGCTGATCGTGCTCGAGGCCGGAGACCGCGTCACCCACGACAAGTACGGCCTCGGCCGTGTCGAGGAGGTCTCCGGTGCCGGCGAGTCCGCGATGTCGCTGATCGACTTCGGCAGCGCGGGGCGCGTGAAACTGATGCACAACCACGCACCCATCAGCAAGCTGTAGGTCAGTCGGTGCGGCTCCATCGCGCCGTCGCGGGAAGCGCCGCGAGCACGATCGACACAAGCGGCAGCAGCGGCAACGTATAGACCAGCGCCGGCAGGCTGGCGCCGGCGACGAACAGGCTTGCGAAAATCAGCAGCGCGATCACAGCGCCGACAACGACCAGAAGCCGTGCGGTCCTGCGGCGCAGCAGCAGAGCGATCACCCCGCTGATCGAGGCCGCGGCCGACACCGCGGCGAGGAATCCGACCGCCACGCAGAACAGCGGGTCGGTGGCCCACCATCCGGTGATCAGGTCGGTGGCGATCACACCGCTGGCCCAGCCGGACAGGATGCTGAAGACGGCGGTGGCGATGGCGGAGCGCGCATCGACCCGCAGAGCTCGGGGTGGCCCCACCGCGGTGGGTTTGGCCCGCGGCACCATCTGGGTAACTGGATCGGAGACGACGACGGGCATAGCTCCGGTGGGGTGGCGGCGCAGGATGCTCGTGGGCGGCTCAGAAAAGGCGTCAGGGACAGATGTGGGCTGCGATCCGGTGGTCAGCGGGGCGCGACGCAGAATCCGGGTACTGGCGTCGTCTGAGGCCGAGTCCGGGTCGGGAGGTGGATCGGGTTCGAAAGGGGTGTCGCTGGCCACTCAGCCAACGTAGCCGCCGGGGGAGAGCCCCCGCTTGGCCAGCCAGCCGACAGGGTCGACACGGTCGGTGCCGTTGAGGTGTACCTCGAAGTGGCAGTGCGGGCCGGTCGAGTTACCGGTGTTGCCCATTTTGGCGATCTGGTCGCCCGCCATGACGCGCTCACCGACATTGACCAGCACGGAGCTGTTGTGCCCGTAGAGCGTGACCGTGCCGTCCGCGTGGCGAAGCTTCACCAGGTTGCCGTAGCCACCTTCGGCGCCTGCCGCGATGACGATGCCGTCGGCGGCGGCGAGGATCGGGGTGCCGATCGCGTTCGCGATGTCGATGCCGGCGTGCAGCACACCCCAGCGGTAGCCGAAGCCGGAAGTCCAGACGCCCGTCGTCGGCATGACGAACTGTGGCTTGGTGAGGCGGGCTTCGCGCTCGGCGCGCTCCTGCGCGAACGCGGCGGCCTTCGTGATCTCTTCGGCGTGGACCGTCGAGTTGGAGGCCGGCGCGACGGAGACCACCTGCATACCGTCCACGGAACCGGTGATGACGGCCCCGTCACCCAGCACATTCTGGTCGGACGCGAGAACGGTCTCGGCCGGGGCCTTCGGAGCGTTGTTCGTCATCGTGTAGGCGCCGGCAGCAGTAGCTCCGACGGCCATCGCGGCGACGACGAGGCGGCCCTTGACCGGCACCTCTTGCTTGCGATGCATGCCTTTTCGGCCACGCATGTCGATGATGTCCGTCTTTGCTGTGCCGTCGCTGACGTCGGTGTGGCTGTCGCGGTAGGCGCGCTGCGACGAGCGGCGAGGGGCGCGCGGCTCGGCGCGGAACTCGGTCGGCACGACGAGTCGCAACGGCGTGAGGTCGTCGGTGTCGTGGAGATCGTCGAGTTCGGGGGCGTCGATGATCTGCGTGTCGCGGTCAAAAGCCGCCTGCGGCAGGAGATCTAGATCGCTGAGGTCGCCGAATTCATCAAACGGGATGATGTCGGTGACTTCGGAATGGCCAGGCGCCGCCAAGGCCTCGCGGGTACGAGGCGAACGATGCTGAAGCAACCTGAAACGTCCTTAATGTCCGGAGTCGTCGTGACCGGTCCGTTATCTAGACCAGAGGACGTTAACCAAATTCCAATGAGAGTGGCAACCCGTGCGCCTATTCCGCCCGTGAATGTGACTTGAATCACGACGCGACCTGCGGTGAGATCGACCACATGACCGGGATGCGATGACAACGGTCGGCACTCGTGTCGATACAGTCACCCCCGGGCCCCGTCGGGCCGTATTTCTAGCCGCAGACAGACAGTGGAGTCCATGGACCTCTTCGAGTACCAGGCGAAGGAACTGTTCGCCAAGCACAACGTTCCCACCACTCCCGGCCGGGTCACCGACTCTGCCGAAGACGCCAAGGCGATCGCCGAGGAAATCGGCCGTCCCGTCATGGTCAAGGCACAGGTCAAGGTCGGCGGCCGCGGCAAGGCCGGTGGCGTGAAGTACGCCGCCACCCCCGCCGATGCCCTCGAGCACGCCGGCAACATCCTCGGCCTGGACATCAAGGGCCACATCGTCAAGAAGCTGCTCGTCGCCGAGGCCAGCGACATCGCGGAGGAGTACTACATCTCCTTCCTGCTCGATCGCTCCAACCGCACCTACCTCGCCATGTGCTCGGTCGAGGGCGGCATGGAGATCGAAGAGGTCGCCGCCACCAAGCCCGACCGCCTGGCCAAGGTCCCGGTGGACGCCGTCAAGGGTGTCGATCTGGCCTTCGCGCGCGAGATCGCCGAGAAGGGCCACCTGCCCGCCGAGGTCCTCGACGCCGCGGCCGTCACCATCCAGAAGCTGTGGGAGGTCTTCACGAAGGAAGACGCCACCCTGGTCGAGGTGAACCCGCTGGTGCGCACGCCCGACGATCAGATCCTGGCGCTGGACGGCAAGGTCACCCTGGATGCCAACGCCGACTTCCGGCAGCCCGGCCACGAGGAGTTCGAGGACAAGGACGCCACTGATCCTCTCGAGCTCAAGGCCAAGGAGAACGACCTCAACTACGTCAAGCTCGACGGTGAGGTCGGCATCATCGGCAACGGCGCGGGCCTGGTCATGTCCACGCTCGACGTGGTCGCCTACGCCGGCGAGAAGCACGGCGGAGTCAAGCCCGCCAACTTCCTCGACATCGGTGGCGGCGCGTCGGCCGAGGTGATGGCCAACGGTCTCGACGTGATCCTCGGCGACAGCCAGGTAAAGAGCGTGTTCGTCAACGTGTTCGGTGGCATCACCTCCTGCGACGCGGTGGCCAACGGCATCGTCAAGGCGCTGGAGATCCTCGGCGACGAGGCCAACAAGCCGCTGGTCGTCCGTCTCGACGGCAACAACGTCGACGAAGGCCGCCGCATCCTGGCCGAAGCCAACCATCCGCTGGTCGTACAGGCCGAAACCATGGACTCCGGGGCCGACAAGGCCGCCGAGCTGGCCAACAAGTAAGGGAGCCAACTCAAATGTCTATCTTCCTGAACAAGGACAGCAAGGTCATCGTCCAGGGCATCACCGGCGGCGAGGGCACCAAGCACACCAAGCTGATGCTCAAGGCCGGCACCCAGATCGTGGGCGGCGTGAACGCGCGCAAGGCCGGCACGACCGTCAAGCACGAAGACAAAGAGGGCAACGAGATCGAGCTGCCGGTGTTCGGCAGCGTGGCCGAGGCCATGAAGGAGACCGGCGCCGACGTGTCGATCGCCTTCGTGCCGCCGGCGTTCTCGAAGGACGCCATCATCGAGGCCATCGACGCCGAGATCCCGCTGCTGGTCGTCATCACCGAGGGCATCCCGGTGCAGGACAGCGCCTACGCGTGGGCCTACAACGTCGAGAAGGGCGAGAAGACTCGCATCATCGGGCCGAACTGCCCCGGCATCATCACCCCCGGCGAGTCGCTGGTCGGCATCACGCCGAACAACATCACCGGCAAAGGCCCGATCGGTCTGGTCTCGAAGTCCGGCACCCTGACCTACCAGATGATGTACGAGCTGCGCGATCTCGGCTTCTCGACCGCCATCGGCATCGGCGGCGACCCGGTCATCGGCACCACCCACATCGACGCCCTCGAGGCGTTCGAGAAGGATCCCGAGACCAAGCTGATCGTGATGATCGGCGAGATCGGTGGCGACGCCGAGGAGAAGGCCGCCGCCTTCATCCAGGCCAACGTCACCAAGCCGGTCGTCGGCTACGTCGCAGGCTTCACCGCTCCCGAGGGCAAGACGATGGGCCATGCCGGCGCCATCGTGTCCGACGGTGCCGGAACCGCCGCGGGCAAGCAGGAAGCGCTGGAGGCTGCGGGTGTCGCCGTTGGCAAGACCCCGTCGGAGACCGCCGCCAAGGCACGCGAGCTGTACAACAACCTGTAGATCGTCACCAAAAAGCCCCCGGATCGCCTGATTCCGGGGGCTTTCTGTATGCGGGCTCGCCTACAGGTGCGTGGCGAGAAACTTCTCGACGGCGTGGTACATGTCGATGTTGTTGTCCGGGTTGAGGAATCCGTGCCCCTCGTCCTCCTTGACCATGTACTCGACCTCGACGCCGCGGGCCCGCAGCGCCGCGACCATGTTGTCGGATTCGGCCTGAACAACGCGAGAGTCGTTGGCGCCCTGCACAACCAGCAGCGGAGTGCGGATCTGATCGACCCTTGTGATCGGCGAACGCGCCAGCATGTCGGCCTCCTGCCCCGGATCCGCCGGGTCGCCGACGTAGAGCTCCCAGTTGTTGGCGAGGAATCGACGCCCGACCGTCGGCAGCGTGCGCATGAAGTTGGGCAGGCTGGAGATCCCGACGTAGTCGATGGCTGCGGCGAAGACATCAGGGGTGAATGTGACACCGACCAGCGTCGCGTAACCGCCGTACGAGCCACCGAAAATCGCGACCCGGTCGCGATCGGCATAGCTCTGCTTGACCGCCCAGTCCACTGCGTCGATCAGGTCGTCGTGCATCTTGCCCGCGAACTCGCCGATGGCGGCCTGCGTGAAGGCCTTTCCGTAGCCGGTGGATCCGCGGAAGTTGACCTGTAGCACGGCGTATCCGCGATTGGCCAGCAGTTGCACGTCGGGCTGATACATCCAGCAGTCCCGCGACCAGGGTCCGCCATGCACCAGCAGCACGAGAGGGAGGTTCTCCGGCGGCACCCCGACGGGCAACGTCAGATATGAATGCAGCTCCAGGCCGTCGCGCGCGGTGATCGTGACCGGCGTCATCGGTGCCAGCGCAGCGGGATCCAGGTGTGGATAAGGCCGGAAAAGCAAACGACTTTCACCTGTCGTGTGATCGTAGAGATAGGTGGCGTTCGGATCGCGGTCGTGGCTGAAGTTGACCACCCAGCGTTGCCCGCTGTCGTCGCAGGACATCCCGGCAAGATCGCCGTCGGACAGTGCCGTGAGGTTCTCGAGCACTCGTGCGAAGTCGTCATCGAGCGCGTGAATCTCTTGTCGCGCACCGTAATAGCGCGCCCCGATCAGCTCGCCGGTCCGCTCGCTGATGATCAGCGGTGACGGGAGCACCAACTGGGACGCGAGGTCCAGCGTCGGGTGACTGTCGACCTCGGTCTCCTCACCGGAGGCCACGTCGAGGCGGACCAGCCGCAGTCGGTCGCTGCCCTGATAACTGCCGAACCAGATGCCGGTGCCGTCAGGGGAGATCGCGATGGGATGGATGCCCAGCGGGTAGTCCTTGCCTTCGTACACCCTGATGCTGCGCAGCGACGAGGTGTCCGAATCCCATTGCGAGATCTCGACATCGCCGTCGGCATTCAACGTATTGGTGAACAGGTCACCGCCGGGTCCGCTGATCCAGGCGACGACGGTGCCGGGGTTTTCGGCGAGCAGCGTGAGCTCACCGGTGGCGATGTCGAGCTCGAAGGCATCGAACAGTTCGGCGTTGCGGGCATTGTGCTGGACGAGGGCCTTACCCGGACGAGCTTTCAGCAGATCGTAGGAGGCGCGGACGCCGGGGAACGGGGTGAGGTCGACGGCGGTTGGGGTCTGCGCGTCGGGATCCACCCGGTAGACGTGCCAGTGTTCGTCGCCGCCGCTGTCCTGCAGGTAGAGCAGCCACCGCGAGTCGTGGGTCCAGCTGTAGTGATAGACGGTGCGCGTCTCGTCGGCGGTGACGCACCGGGGTTCGTCGTTCCCGTCGACGTCTTGCACCCACACGTTCAGGCGGTTCTTCCAGGGCGCCAGAAATGCGATGCGGGTGCCATCGGGCGAGATCGAGGCGCCCGCCTTCTGCGGCGGGCTGAAGAAGTCTTCGACGGAGATGAGCGGCGCGCGGGTCGTGTCGGTCACGAGTTCCTCTCTCGGTGGGGTGTCACTAAGTGACATGCCCACGGTGTCACTAAGTGACAATGCCGTCAAGCGGCGCAGGTCAAGCGCCTCGAAACTGCAGATAGCGGCGCAGGAGCGGGTCGGTGAGGTCGTACCACGACGTGCGGCGGTCACCGTCAGCTTTTGCCGACGTCACCCACTGGTCGGCAGCGAGCCGTCCGAGCGCCGTCGACGCCGACTGGTTGGAAACGCCCACGGCCTCAGCGAGATCCGACACCGACCGGGCACCGGAACCACGGGCCAGCTCGACCACGAGGCGTTGCTCCCCCGGGGGGAGCTGCCAGACGATCTGCTGGTAGTGCGGAGTGAGTCGGTCGAGCAGGGCGTCGATCACCGGGGAGACGGCGTCCAGCGATGTGACGTCGACGTCGTCGGCCAGCAGATGCCACAGACGCGGGCGGCCGCCGATGATCGCGTGCAGGGCGCCGACCCGCGCAGGCCCGCTCGCCGACTCCAGGAACTCTTCGAGGTCCGGATGGTCGCGGCGTCGGGCGCTGCGGCGCAACAGCTCTATGGCGTCCTCGACCGTCAGCTCGGGCAGCGTCTCGATGATGAACGACCCGTACCACGGGTATTCGCGGGACGAGACGCCCGGGAACAATGCCGGCGCGGTACCGAGAACCAGGACATCCGTGGAGGTTTCGACCCACGCGCGCAGGCTGCCCTGCCCCTTCTCGCCCAACGTGTCGAAGACGCGGTCGAGGTTCTCGATGGCCAGCAGCACCATTCGTCCTGCCGCCGCGGCGAGGATCGCCGCCTCGATGCCGACCGGGTCACGGGCGCGGCGCAGCGCCCTGGCCTCGTCGGCCTTCTCGGCGCCGACGGTGCGCGCCATTTCGACGAGGAGATCCGCGTACGACCCGACGGCCAGGGAATCCTCGGCAATGACCACGGGCAGCACGCGTGCCGCCGTGGCGGGATCGGAGAGCGCGTGGTGCAGCGCGAGCTTCAGAGAGTGGGTCTTGCCTGCGCCTCGGGGCGCTACCAGCAGGGTGTGCGGGCGGGATCCGTCTCGCGCCGACGACGCGATCCGACTGGTCAGTGTGTCGATCAGATCGGTGCGCCCCAAGGTCATCGCCTCGAGGTCCTCCGCGTCGGCGGCGGTCGGGGTGAAATGCGGCTGGCGACTCACCGCCGCATCGACTTCCAGGCGCGCTGCAACAGGGGCGAGGAAAATCTGTCGGCATTGCCGGAGCGGACCAGGTAGTGGTCGAGCGTGAGCCGCTCAAGGAACGACACCAGCTGCGCCCGGTCGGTGATCGGACTGCCCTCGCTGCGCAGTCTCATCAGCGCGGTGTCGACGTCCACCGGGCCGCCGGCATGCGCGTAGATGTCGAGGACCCCGGCGATCGCGTGTGCGTTGTCGCCGTAATAATGCGGAAGGCGGTCCCGATAGTGGCGCAGATCCCAAGGGTCGTAAGGACTTTCCACAGCATCGAGTACCAGGAGGTCGATCAGCTCGGGGTAGACGGCAATCTGTGTGTCGTGCCAGGATTTTCGGGCCGCGGCCACGAGATGCTGGATGTAGTACGGCACGTTCTCGGCGGCCGCGGCGATCGCGGCGGCGACCTGGTGCTGGTCGGTGGTCGGGGTTCCGCTGCCGAGGAGCAGGCACTCGGCGAGGTAGGTGGCGTGGTCGGAGCGGATGGGCCCCACGGCCACCTTCGGGATGTCGTTGACGGTGCTGGGCGCGTCGGTGGACACGTGGTGAAAGCCGATCGAGCCCGAGAGGACTGTGGCGACCCTGCCGGGATTCTCCTGGCGGACGCGACGCAGGAGATGGAGAAAGGTGTCGCCTGCGCCTGGGCTGGCACGTTCCAGATTGCGGGCCAGGACGCTGACCTCGTCGATGAACAATGCCAGGATGCGCCCGTCGGCACGCCGGATGGCGCGGTCGAGCAACTCGTCGAGGGTCGCCGCGGCACGGCTGTCCCGTTGCAGTTGGACGGGCCCGGCGGTCAGCGTGAGGCGGATCTTGGCCAGCTCCTGAGCCCAGGCGGGATCCAGCCGACCGAGCTCTGCCAGCAGTGCAGACACGAACTCGGCGTACGTTTCGCGTTCCGCACTGACGGAGACGACCACGGCGCCTGCGTCCGCGGCCATCCGCTGGACGAGCCGCGACAACGATGTCTTGCCGTGTCTGCGGTCGCCGACGAGGACTGCGCCCGAGTTCGGCAGCGATGCGAGGACTTCGTTCGACTCGCGAACACGGCCGACGACGTCCTCGGTCGGCACGACACCGCCGACGACCAGCGACATGGGGCGGGGCTGCCAATTCACGCCTCAGAGTGTACGCCAAAATAGACGTACATCTGAGTAGTTGTACGTCCGGGGTGACGCCTAATGGTGCCGATTGGTCTTGCTGGAACGTGTTCTATTAGATTCCCGAAGTAACTGGAAGGGCGTGAACATGGCAGTTGATCCACGGACGCCGGTGATCGTCGGCGTCGGGCAGTTCACCGAGCGGATCGACGATCCCGCATACCGCGGGATGTCGGCGGTCGATCTCGCCACGGCCGCCGCGCAGGCCGCGTTGAGCGACACCGGGGCGGATGTCGGCGCCGTCGCGACCGCGGTCGACACGGTGTTCGGCTTACGGCAGTTCGAGATCTCCGGACCGATGCCTGCGACGCTGGGCAAGTCCGACAATTACCCGCGCTCGGTGATGAACAGGCTGGGCGGCAATCCCGCCCGCGTCGTGCTGGAGCCGGTCGGCGGTCAGAGCCCGCAGAAACTCGTCGCCGAGGCCGGCACGCTCATCTCCGGCGGCGACGCCGACGTCGTCATGATCATGGGCTCCGAACCCGGCTCGACGGCCAAGTACTTCGCGTCCCGAGACGACAAACCAGATTTCACCGAGCACGTCGAGGGCCAACTCGAGGATCGCGGCCACCAGATCTACAGCTACATCGACGAATACACCGTCACCCATGGACTCACCGGCGCGCCGGTCCAGTACGGGCTGCTCGACAACGCCCGACGGTCGCGCCTCGAACTCGGTGTCGACGAGTATCGCCACCAGATGGCGGAACTGTTCGCCCCGATGTCGAAAGTCGCTGCCAAGAACCCGTTCTCGTCGTCCCCGGTCGAACGCTCGGTGGAAGAAGTGGAGACGGTCACCGACGAGAACCGGATGATCTGCGATCCGTACCCGCGCCTGCTGGTGGCGCGCGACACCGTCAACCAGGGTGCGGCAGCTGTGATGATGTCGATCGAGGCTGCGCGCAGGCTCGGTGTGCCCGAAGAGAAGTGGGTGTACCTGCACGGGCACTCCGACCTGATCGAGCAGGCTTTGCTGACGCGTGTGGACCTCGGTGCAAGCCCTGCTGCGGTGTATGCCGCGCAGGAGGCGCTGCGGGTGGCCGGTGTCGGTGTGGACGACATCGCCACGTTCGACTTGTACAGCTGCTTCCCGTTCCCCGTCTTCGTGGTCTGCGAGGCACTCGGTCTGGCGACCGACGATCCGCGCGGCCTGACCCTGACCGGCGGCCTGCCCTACTTCGGCGGGCCGGGCAACAGCTACTCGTTGCACGGGATCGCCGAGACTGTTGCCCAGATGCGGGACAGCCCAGGAAAATTCGGCTTCGTCGGAGCCAACGGCGGCATCATGAGCAAGTATTCGGTCGGCATCTATTCAACGGAGCCGGTCGACTGGCGAACCTCACGCAGTGCTGAGCTGACAGCGCAGGTCGCCGAACTGCCTAAGGTCGCCGTGGACAAGGCACCGGATGGTATCGGAACGATCGAGACCTACTCCGTGCGCTACGACTGGCCGGTGCGCACCGGCATCATCGTCGGCAGGCTCGACGACGGCGCCCGTTTCATGGCGACGACTGAGGATGCCGAGCTGGTGGCATTGATGTCCGACGGAGATCCGTTGGGCGCCAAGATCTCTGTCACGCCGACCGACCAAGGTAACCGGGCCGTCCTCGGCTAGAACAACTCTGTCGACGTCGGGGTGATCACAAAGCCGTGCTCACCGACACGGCAGGCCGTCGTCGCGGCGTCGTCAACGCCGCAGAACACGTCGGGTTCGTAGTAGAGCACGTGAAGTGCGCGCAACGGCGGAGCGGGAGGTTCCGTCGGTTCCTCGTCAGTTGGCGTGACCGAACTTTCGCCGTTGCGCTCCACAGTGACGTTCCAGAAGCCCGGGCCCTTATCGGGCCGCGGTCCGGTGCAGGATATCGACGCGTACTCGGGCATCGGGTAAGCACTGAGCCAGCAGGTCATCCCGTCAGGGGTCAGCATGCTTGCTCCGAAGCGGGCGGTCCGCTCACCGCGAACGCTGCCGGATCCACCCTGCTGTACGACGACATGTCCGGGAAACCGTCCACCAGTGGCGCCTCGGCAGTACTCGCGGTGGCGGATTGCAGTAAACCGCTACTTTCGGCAGAACCGGCATCCCCGGTGGGTGAGCAGCCGGCGAGCAGGACCGCTACCGTGACGGCAACTGGCGCGGTAATAGCGTTGTGCCCCATCAGAATAACTCTGTCGAAGCCGGAGTAAGAACAAAGCCGTGCTCCCCGAGGACGCACGCAAGCGTGCCCTGCCCGTCGGTGCCGCACTCGATGTCTTTGAACACGACCTTGTGCATGGCGGGAAGCGGCTTCGGCGTCATGGACGGGTCAGGGGTGTACGTCGGATTCAGGGTCAGCGGAGGTGGGGACTGTTCGATGCTTGCGGCGGCATTCGTCGCAACGTCGATCTCCCATGTCCCGGGCCCTTTGTCGGGACGAGGCCCTTCGCAGTTCAAGGACAGCTGAGACGGATTGTCGAGTGAGTTCATTCCGTTGTGGCTGCACTCCTGGCCGTCGGCGGTCGTGAATGCAAAGCCGTTGAAGTACGGATAACTGATCACGTAGGTATCGGTGTCGACGGGAGTGAACAGCGATAGATCCGGGAAGCCTGCAACCGGCGCCGACGTTGTCGGGGTTCCCGACACCTCGGGGCTCGGTCCACATCCCGCGAGTGCGATGGAAAGCGTTGTTATGAAGGCTATTCGAAAATTCATCAGTATTGTCCCAATCCCCTGGTATCGGCGTTTTCGATGCGGATCAGTTCGGTGCCGTACGGATTCCACAGCGACACCGATGCGTCGACTGAATCGTTGCCTGACAGCGGCGACTGGAAGACCCCGTAAGCACCGGGCTGCGAGGTGACCAGTTGTGGCGCAGTCCAATTGACGCCATCGGTCGATGAACTGGTAAAGAGATTGCCTTTGTTGTCGTTGAATGTCAGCAGCGCTTTGTTGTCGTAGAAGTGGACGTTGGGTTCGCCGACACCGCTGAAGCCCGCTGGCGGTTGCAGGACAGGTGGGCTTCCGCCTGAGCTTTGACCGGTCTGGAACGTGGTCCCGTTCCAATACTCGTATTTGCTCTCGGTGCCGATGTCGGCCACCGGTACCCGGGCGACATGCATACCGTCGTTGGCGCGGCCATTCTCGGATCCGTACATGTACACGTAACCGTCGTCTGCTGGAGCAAAGCTTTGCACTTGAAACGGGTCGGAGCCGGCGGCGTTCTCCCATACCGGGCCTGCCTTCGTCCACGTCCTGCCGCCGTCGACCGATTTCCACAACTCCGAACTTCGGGTGACCCAACCGGGTTCGGCACCTTGAGCTTTGGGATTCCACTTATCGACGTTCATGACCGACGTGTACATGGTGTCATCGACGTTGAAGGTCGAGGTGGGGATCGTTGAAACGTCACCCGGCGTATTCGGGAACGGGTCGTTGACGACCTCGTCGACCACCCACTTGCCGTGCTCGTCCATCTTCCAGAAGATGATGTTGTTGTGACCGCCCTCGGTGGAACGGGGTCCGGGTCCACCGCCGGTGCCCATGTTCGTTGCCGTGTCACCCTGAATGGTGAACATGCGCCCGTCTGGTGTCATCCCCATGATGGAGAGGTCCGTGTTCGGGACTCCGACACCCCCCTCGCCGGTCTTGGGGGCACCCGATCCCGCGAGACTCTGGAGCCACTGCACCTGCTCGCTGTTGAGGCTGTCCGGGTCGATACCGCCCGGCAGCGGATTGTTGCCCGGCAGCCAGCCGGCATTGATCGCGCCGATGCCTTTGGACACCGTCTGGTCCGTGGTGAGAAACGACTCGATGAGCTGCTGGATGATTTTCGTGTACGACGCGGCGATCGCCACCCACGGCGCGGTGTCGTTCGGCGGCTTCGCGGTGACGACACCCGCATCGGAGACGTCGAACAACGTCGACGCGATGTCGACCCACGTCAGCAGTACATCGCGGACAGCGACCAGTGATGCGCCGCCGGACTGCATCGCCTTGGCAAGCGCTGCCAGCTTCTCGTGCTGCCAGTACTGCTGCTGGATGTTGCGGTACGCCGTGGCGACCGCCGCGTTCGCCGCGCTACCGGACCAGTTCTCTTTAAGCTGGTTCAGCGCACGGACCTGCTCGCCGATCTGTTCGTCGAGCGACACTGCTTTGGTGTCGAGGTCATGGCCCGCGTAGACGACCCCTTGTGGGTTCTGCGCGCGGATCATCGAGATGGACATGCGACGGACAGGCTCCTAGCCGGTGGTGCTCACCAGCCTAAGCCGTCCGCGGTGACCCCTGGCGCACCAATTACGCCAGCGCGCTGAGCTTTCCGGCCAGGCGCTCGACGTACGCGGCGACTTCGGCCTCGGACTTGTCCGGCAGGCCGAACAGCACCTCGGTGACGCCCAGTTCGCGCCAGTGCGCCAGCTTCTCCGGGTCGGGCTTGAAGTCCAGCGCCACGATCTGCGGGGCTCCGTCGCGATCCGCTGCGGCCCACGTGTCCTGCAGCAACTTCACCGGCTCGTCGATGTTGAAATCACGCGGTGTGGTGATCCAGCCGTCGGCCGACTTCGCGATCCACTTGAAGTTCTTCTCGGTGCCCGCGGCGCCGACGAGCACGGGGATGTGCGACTGCACGGGCTTGGGCCACGCCCACGACGGCCCGAACTTCACGAATTCGCCGTCGTACTCCGCCTCTTCCTGCGTCCACAGTGCGCGCATCGCCTCCAGGTACTCGCGCAGCATCGTGCGGCGGCGGCCGGGCGGCACATTGTGGTCGGTCAGCTCGTCGGTGTTCCAGCCGAAGCCCACCCCGAGTGAGACGCGCCCGCCGGAGAGGTGATCGAGCGTGGCGATCGACTTGGCCAGCGTGATCGGGTCGTGCTCGACGGGCAGCGCTACGGCCGTCGACAACCGGACCCGGCTGGTGACGGCCGCGGCGCCACCGAGGGAGACCCACGGATCCAGGGTGCGCATGTAGCGGTCGTCGGGCAGGGATTCGTCACCGGTGGTGGGGTGGGCGGCCTGCCGCTTGATCGGGATGTGGGTGTGTTCGGGAACGTAGAACGTCTCGAATCCGTGCTCGTCGGCCAGCTTGGCGGCAGCCGCGGGCGCGATCCCGCGGTCGGAGGTGAACAGCACCAGCCCAAAGTTCATACCCAGAATTAGAACGTGTTCCAATCCGTGGCCGCAAGGGGGGTACCTGCACGGCCTCGCACGGTGGTCCGGAGTGAATACGCGTAGCCCGCTACTCAGGACGCGCGTACCGCTGGCGACGACAGTTCAGGCCATGGGGGAGACAACTACACAGACAACTTCACAATGGTCAAAGTTCAAAGAATGGGCGCGACGGTATCTGCCCTGCGAGATCGCCGGTACCTCTGCCGAATTCGGTGCTGCGGCGCTGGCCTACGTCACCACCGACTCGCTGGCTGTCGCGGCCGTCGCGGCGACGATCGGCGCGTCCATCGGGTACTACGCCGCCGCATACGTGAGCGCGTTGCGGTGGACGTATCGAGACCAGGCGCACCGACGTGGGGCGCAACGATGGGCGGTCGCCAACCTTCTCGCGCTGCGCAGCGTGGCGGTCGAGTTCGGTCCCGCCGAACTGATCGACAGCATCGCCGTGCGTCCGCTCGCGTTCTACGTGGGCCCGCTGATGTTCGGGAACGTCCTGGGCGGCTGGATCTTCGGCAAGCTCGTCTCCGATGTGGCCTTCTACGCCTGCGCGATCTTCAGCTACGAGCGCTTCACCTCGCTGCTCGCGCGCCGTCAACCCGACGCTTCGATCGGTGAGGAGGACGGCCATGAACCCACAGTGGCGGTCTCGGCTGCGTGAGGAACTCCGCGACCGCGGCCCGCGGTGGGCCGAACTGGCGGACAGGCACGGCACCCCGCTGCTCGTGCTGGAACCACATCTGGTTGCCCGCCGGTTCCGTGAGCTTCAGCGGGCGCTTCCCGGATTCGGTCTGCACTACGCCGTCAAAGCCCAGCCACATCCAATTGTGTTGTCCACCATCGCGATCTGTGGTGGGGGATTCGACGTCGCATCACGAGGTGAGATCGAGCTGATCCAGCGCCTCGGATTGCCCGTGCACCGGTGCATCCACACCAACCCGATCAAGAAGCCCGCGGACATCGATCATGCCTACGCGGCGGGGGTGCGCACATTCGTCGTCGAGAATGCTTGTGAGGCAGAAAAATTCGCCGGTCGCCCGGCCGATGTCGAACTGCTTGTGCGGTTGGCGTTCCGCAATCCGAGCGCGAAGTCGGATCTGTCGGCGAAGTTCGGGGCCGATCCTGCCGAGGCCGAGCTGCTGGTCAAACATGTGCTCGCGGCCGGCGTGCAGTTCGCGGGCTTCAGTTTCCACGTCGGGAGCCAGGGAACGTCGACGGCGCCCTATCGCAGCGCGCTGGAGCGCACCCTCGAACTCATCGCGCACCTCACGAGCGCGCTGGGGGTGTCGGTCAGGGTGATCGACATCGGCGGTGGCTTCCCGGTGAGCTATCGGGACGCCGCGCCGCCGATCGACGAGGTGGGGGCGATCGTCGCCGAAGTGCTGGGCGACTCCCCGGAGTTCACGCTGCTCGCCGAACCCGGCCGGTTCCTGGCGGCCGACTGCATGACGCTGCTGACGAGCGTGGTGGGGACGGCCGTGCGCGACGGGCAGGCCTGGCACTACCTGGACGACGGGCTGTACGGCAGCTACTCGAACGTGATGACCGAGGACGTGCACCCGCCGATCCTGGCGCTACGCGAACTCGCCGAGGCCGAGCCCACCGTCGAAGACGTGACACTTGCAGGCCCGACGTGCGACAGCGCCGACGTGATCGCCCGCGGTTATCCGATGCCCTCGCTGAATGTCGGAGACGTCCTGATCAGTCCCGCGATGGGCGCCTACACCAGCGTCACCGCATCGCCGTTCAACGGCATCGCGGCGACACCCATCGTGATGGCCTGACAAAACAAGGAGCCCTTTCCCTCACCGCGATCCATACCGATGACCGCGCGGGGCCGCGACGGTTGCATGGGTGCCCATGACGACCGAACGCATCGCCGACCACGTCAAGTTCGCGTACTGGGTGCCCAACGTCAGCGGCGGGCTCGTGACCAGCGACATCGAGCAGCGCACCGACTGGAACTACGACTACAACGCCAAGCTGGCGCAGACCGCCGAGAACAACGGATTCGAATACGCGCTGTCGCAGGTGCGCTACGAAGCCAGCTACGGCGCCGAATACCAGCACGAATCCACCAGCTTCAGCCTCGCGCTGCTGCTGGCCACCCAGCGGCTGAAGGTGATCGCCGCCGTCCATCCCGGCCTGTGGCAGCCCGGCGTGCTCGCCAAGCTCGGGGCGACGGCCGATCAGCTTTCCGGCGGCCGCTTCGCCGTCAATGTGGTGTCGGGATGGTTCAAAGACGAGTTCACCCATCTCGGGGAGCCGTGGCTCGAACACGACGAGCGCTACCGGCGCAGCGCCGAGTTCCTCCAGGTGCTGCGCAAGATCTGGACCGAGGACGACGTGGACTTCCGCGGCGACTTCTACCGCATCCACGACTTCACGCTGAAGCCGAAACCCCTCAACACGCCCGACCGACCCAACCCCGAGATCTTCCAGGGCGGCAACTCGACGGCCGCCCGCCGCAACGGCGGTCTGTACTCCGACTGGTACTTCTCCAACGGCAAGGATTTCGACGGCCTCACCGAGCAGGTCGTCGAGGTCCGCGACCACGCCCGAGACGCCGGCAGGGAAGTGAAGTTCGGGCTGAACGGCTTCATCATCGCCCGCGACACCGAAAAGGAGGCGAAGGAGACACTGCGCGAGATCATCGCGAAGGCCAACCGCCCCGCCGTCGAAGGATTCCGCTCGGCGGTCCAGCAGGCCGGCAACTCCACCGCGGACAAGCGCGGCATGTGGGCCGACTCGTCCTTCGAGGACCTCGTGCAGTACAACGACGGATTCCGCACCCAGCTGATCGGTACACCCGAGCAGATCGCCGAGCGTATCGCCGCCTATCGCAAACGCGGTGTCGACCTGATTCTGGGCGGGTTCCTGCACTTCCAAGAGGAGATCGAGTACTTCGGCGCCCATGTCCTGCCGCTCGTCCGGCAGATCGAGGAATCGGAACGCGACACCGCCGAATCTCCGGTGCTCGTCTCGGCGTAGATCGGGGGGCGAGCCTGGAGGAGTCCTGTGAACTCCGGTCCGAGGGCGTGACAGCCCTGCCGGAAGGTGCGCTAGCGTGGGTCATCGAATCGCTCAGGCGGATCCATCGCGGTCGCCGCCGACAGTGTCGTCCGATGTCGTCACCGATGTCGTCACCGAGCGGCGTCAACCAAGCGGCGCAACCGTCGGTTCCGATGTCCGCACAGCACAGGAGAGGTCAATGTCGTACCCACAAGGCGCGCCCGGAGGCCAAGGATTCCCGCCCGGCCAGCAGCCGACCACCCAATTCGCCGCGCCCACACAGCAGTTCAACAAGGTCCCCGACGTCGAACCCGGCGTGCAGGAGCCGAGCAAGCTGCCGGCCTATCTGAGCGGGGCCACGGCAGCCCTCGGTCTGCTGGTGTTCCTGTCCAGCTTCGGCCCGCAGTTCGCCGTCGGTTCCGCCGACATCGCCGCGGCTGCCGCCCTCGGTGGCATCTCGCTGTGGGGGCTTCTCGTCGTGGTGTCCGCACTGCTGTCCGCGCTCTTCGCCGGTGTGGGACTGCTGCCCAAACAGCAGAATTACAGCGCGTTCGCCGCCGTCGCGGCCGTGCTGAGCTTCCTGCTGGTGATCTACATCGTGCTGTCGACCCCCAGCGGCGTGTCTCTCGACTGGGGTCTGTACCTCGTCATCCTCTTCTCGCTGCTGCAGGCCGCCGTCGCTGTGGTCGTGCTGCTGTTCGATGCCGGAATCATCACCCCGCCGGTGGCGAAGCCCAAGTACGAACAGCCGCAATACGGCCAGTACCCGGGCGCCTACTACGGGCAGCCGCCCGCGGGTCCCGCGCACCAGCAGGCGCCGCTGCCGCGTCCCGGATATCCCACCCCCTACGGCGCTTATCCCAGCACCGGCCCCACCACCGGCGGCTTCCCCGCGGCGCCGCAGTCCGGGTCGCCGACGCCTCCGACCGGCTTCCCCTCCTTCGGGCAGCCGCCGGCGAGCAACGCGCCGACGACGCAGGTTCCGACGCAACACCAGTCGCCGTCAACCTCGGAGCCGGGTCAGTCGTCGTAGTCTGAGCCGCGCGTGCGCGAACGTCGCGCGCCCGAGCATCTGCGAGGAGCGGCGCACACCGTGAGTACCCGGCCGGTCGGTACACGCCAGGCGCGTGAACTGCTGCGGGTCGCGTTCGGGCCCTCCGTGGTCGCCCTGGTCGTCATCGCCGCGGTGGTGCTGCTGCAGTTGCTGATCGCCAACAGCGACATGACCGGCGCCCTCGGCGCCATCGCCAGCATGTGGCTCGGGGTCCATCAGGTACCCGTGTCGATCGCAGGCAGCGCCCTCGGCGCCATGCCGCTGATGCCGGTCCTGCTGATGGTCTACGGCACCGCCCGCACGACAGCGGCGGCCACGACCAGCGCGTCGTGGTTCGTCACCCGCTGGGTGGTGGCCTCGGCCCTCGGCGGGCCGCTGCTCATTGCCGCGATCTGTCTCGCGGTGATCCACGACGCGGCGTCGGTGCTCACGGAATTGCAGACCCCGGACGCGCTCCGCGCGTTCGGCGGGGTGTTCGTCGTCCACGCGATCGGCGCCGTGCTCGGCGTCGGTTCACGGCTGGCCCGCCGACTGCTCGTCGGTTCACCGCTGCCCAACTGGCTCTACGACGCGTTCCGGGCGGCCGCCGCGGGTGTGCTCGCCTTGATGGGGCTCTGCGGCGCCGTCGTCGCGGGGTCGCTGATCGTGCACTGGTCGACGATGCACGACCTGTTCTCGATCACCGACTCGATGTTCGGACAGTTCAGCCTGACCGTGCTGTCGGTGCTCTATCTGCCCAACGTCATGGTCGGAACGGCCGCGGTCGCGGTCGGGTCTAGCGCTCACGTGGGGCTGGCCACGTTCAGTTCCTTCACGGTGCTCGGCGGCGACATTCCCGCGTTGCCCGTGCTTGCCGCCGTGCCGACGCCTCCGCTGGGCCCGGTGTGGGTGGCCTTGATGATCGTCGCCGCGGTGTCCGCCGTGGCGCTCGGACAGCAGTGCGCGCGCCGGCCGCTGCCCATTCTCGCCGCGCTGGCCAAGGTGGTGGTCGCCGCGGCGGCCTCGGCAGGCGCGATGGCGCTGCTGGCGTTCGCCGGCAGCGGACCGCTGGGCAACTTCGGTGACGTCGGGGTAGACCAGGCGACGTTCGCCCCGGCCGTGTTCCTGTGGTTCGCCGGCATCGGCGGTCTGACATCGGTGATGTCGGGAGGCGTCGCGCCCCGCGTACGTAGGCCCAAACCCGACGCTGTCGCCGAGCCGGCCGACGAGCCTGACGAGCCCGTCGCCGAGGACCCAGAACCTGCGACGGAGGAGTTCTCCGCCGAAGTCCCGCAGGACGACCCCGAGCCGGTGTTCGAACCGGTCTTCGACGACGAGCCTGCCCCCGAGCGTGTCGTCGCGGATGCCGCGCCCGCGGAGGACCTCGACCCGGAGGATCACTTCGTCGTAGACGAAGAAAATCGCTTGAGCGTTGTCGACGGTGACGACATCGGGGCAGATGGGCAAGGTGGCGGCGACAACGCCGGTCGGCGCGACCACTAGGCTTTCAGCGTGCAGCCCGCTGTCCAGGTACCCCCGAGCGCGCCGTCGCGCCTGGTGGTCCTCGCTTCGGGCGCCGGTTCGATTCTCGCTTCACTGCTGAAGGCCGCCGCCGGCGACTACCCGGCCCGGGTTGTCGCGGTGGGCGCCGACCGGCCGTGCCCCGCCCTCGATATCGCCGCCGACGCGTCCGTCCCGAGGTTCACCGTCGCGCTGGCCGACCATCCGGATCGCGACGCCTGGGACGCCGCGATCACCGAGG
Organism: Mycobacterium sp. 236(2023); assembly: GCF_029623955.1. GTDB lineage: Bacteria > Actinomycetota > Actinomycetes > Mycobacteriales > Mycobacteriaceae > Mycobacterium. The sequence continues at coordinate 702,660 of NZ_JARSBP010000003.1, forward strand.
CGACCGCCGCCCACGATCCCGACATCGTCGTATCCGCCGGATTCATGAAAATACTTGGCCCGAAATTTCTTTCGAGGTTTCCAGGGCGGGTGCTCAACACCCATCCGGCGCTGCTGCCCGCGTTTCCCGGCGCCCATGCGGTCCGGGACTCGCTGGCCTACGGCGTACGGGTGACGGGGTGCACCGTGCACCTGGTGGACGCGGGCACCGACACCGGACCGATCGTGGCCCAGCGGGCGGTGGAGGTGCTCGACGGCGACGACGAGTCGACGTTGCACGCGCGGATCAAGACGATCGAACGGGAGCTTCTGGTGGACGTGGTGGCGTCGGTGGCCACTCGCGGCGTCACCTGGACAGGACGAAAGGCGAATTTAGGATGAGCGACAACGACTTTCGGCGGCCCATCCGCCGTGCCCTGATCAGTGTCTACGACAAGACGGGTCTGGTGCCACTCGCGCAGGGACTGCACGAGGCCGGCGTCGACATCGTCTCGACCGGATCGACCGCCAAAACCATTGCCGGAGCCGGTATCCCCGTCACCCCGGTGGAAGACGTCACCGGGTTCCCCGAAGTCCTCGACGGCCGCGTCAAGACCTTGCACCCCCACGTCCACGCCGGTCTGCTCGCCGATCAGCGCAAGCCCGAGCATGTTTCGGCACTGGCCCAACTCGGTGTCGCGCCCTTCGAGCTCGTCGTCGTGAACCTCTATCCGTTCACCCAGACCGTCAACTCGGGTGCGGGTGTCGACGAGTGTGTCGAGCAGATCGATATCGGCGGACCCTCGATGGTGCGGGCGGCCGCCAAGAATCACCCCAGCGTCGCCGTCGTCGTCGAGCCCCTCGGATACGACGGTGTCCTGGCCGCGGTGCGTGCCGGCGGGTTCACCTATGACGAGCGAAAGAAGCTGGCGTCACTGGCATTCCGGCACACCGCGGAGTACGACGTCGCTGTCGCGTCCTGGATGGAGTCGGTGCTCGCGCCCGAAACCGGCGCGGACTCGGCCGAGTTGCCGCCGTGGCTCGGCTCGACATTCCGGCGCACCGCCGTCCTGCGGTACGGCGAGAACCCGCACCAGAAGGCGGCCCTCTTCTGCGACGACGGCGGGTGGCCGGGCCTCGCGCAGGCTGAACAGTTGCACGGCAAGGAGATGTCGTACAACAACTACACCGACGCCGATGCCGCCTGGCGCGCCGCCTTCGACCACGAGGACATCTGCGTGGCGATCATCAAGCACGCCAACCCGTGCGGCATCGCGGTGTCGTCGGTGTCCGTCGCCGACGCCCACCGCAAAGCCCACGAGTGCGATCCGCTCTCGGCCTTCGGTGGTGTGATCGCCGCCAACACCGAGGTGACCATCGAGATGGCGAAGACCGTCGCGGACATCTTCACCGAGGTGATCATCGCGCCGGCCTATGAGCCCGGGGCCGTCGAGATCCTGCAGGGCAAGAAGAACATTCGCGTGCTCGTCGCTGCCGAGCCCCAGCCGGGTGGCACCGAATTCCGTCAGGTCAGCGGCGGGCTTCTGTTGCAGCAGCGCGACGCGCTCGACGCGCCCGGAGACGATTCCAACAACTGGACGCTGGCCACCGGGACACCCGCCGATCCGGAGACCCTCGCCGACCTGGTCTTCGCATGGCGGACGTGCCGGGCCGTCAAGTCGAACGCGATCGTCATCGCCAAGGACGGCGCCACCGTCGGCGTCGGCATGGGCCAGGTCAACCGCGTCGACGCGGCGCGTCTGGCCGTGGAGCGTGCCGGGGACCGCACCCGCGACGCGGTCGGCGCCTCCGACGCGTTCTTCCCATTCCCCGACGGGCTGGAGACCCTCACCGCGGCGGGTGTCAAGGCTGTCGTCCACCCGGGTGGTTCGGTGCGCGACGCGGAGGTGACCGCCGCCGCCGAAGCTGCCGGGATCACGTTGTACCTCACCGGTGCAAGGCATTTCGCGCACTAGGGAGTGATTCATCAGATGATGTGGCGCTCACGCACCGTGGCTGCCGTCGCACTGAGCGGCGCGCTGCTGCTGACGTCGTGCACACGGGTGATCGACGACGCACGGGGCGTGGCCGCCGAACCCGGGCAGCTGTTCGGTTCGTCCGCGTCCGCCGTCGACTGCACGCCGGTCGACACCGAATTGGTGGACGTGCCCGCGCCGGACAACAGATCGGCGTATCTCGATCCGGTGCTGCGGATCCCGCAGCCCGACGGGTGGAAGCGGATCACCGCGCTCGATTCGCAGATGATCCGGTTCGTCATGCGCAACGACGACCTCGCCCGCGACGGCGTCGCGCCCACAGCGGTCGTCACGCTCGAATCGCACCGCGGTGAGCTCTCGCCCCGGGCGTTCTTCGACGAGCAACGCGACCAGGTGTCGCAGCTCGGCGTGACCGAGCTCGAACTCACCGACTCGACCCTGTGCGGTCTGCCCGCGGTGCGTGGTTCCTACATGTCGCCGCTGCTCGGCACGGCGGGTCCACGACGTGCCGAACTGCTCAGTGCGGTCATGTTCACCGAGGGCACAACGTACGGTGTCGCCCTCACGTTGCAGAGCGCCGACGAGGACGACCCCGCATATCAGCGGGACTCTTCGGAGATCCTCGACGGCTTTCAGATGCTGTCTCCGGGCACCCGCTGATCCGCGATTCGCCGGGGGCGCGATGCCTAATGTCGGCGGCAGTCGTAGCGTGGAGTGGTGACTGCACCTAACGACCTCCCCCGCACCGTCGGTGAGTTGCGTGCCTCGGGGCACCGCGAGCGCAGCGTCAAGGCCGAGCTCCGGGAGAACCTGCTGGCGGCACTGGCGTCGGGAGCCCCTGCCGACGAGGTGTGGCCCGGCATCCTCGGCTTCGAGGACACCGTCATCCCGCAGCTCGAGCGGGCCCTGATCGCCGGGCACGACATCGTCCTGCTCGGTGAGCGAGGCCAGGGAAAGACCCGGCTTCTGCGCGCCCTGACCGGTTTGCTCGACGAGTGGACGCCCGTGATCGCAGGCGCCGAGCTCGGTGAGCACCCCTACAGCCCCATCACCCCGGAGTCGATCCGCCGGGCCGCCGACTCGGGCGACGACCTACCCATCGAATGGCGGCACCGCAGCGAGCGCTACACGGAGAAGCTCGCCACCCCCGACACCAGCGTGGCCGACCTCGTCGGCGACATCGACCCGATCAAGGTGGCCGAGGGCCGCAGCCTCGGCGACCCGGAGACCATCGCCTTCGGCCTGATTCCTCGCGCACACCGCGGCATCGTCGCGATCAACGAGCTTCCCGATCTGGCCGAACGCATCCAGGTCTCGATGCTCAACGTGATGGAGGAGCGCGACATCCAGGTGCGCGGTTACACGCTGAGACTGCCTCTCGACGTGCTTGTGGTGGCCAGCGCCAACCCGGAGGACTACACCAACCGCGGGCGCATCATCACCCCGCTCAAGGACCGGTTCGGTGCCGAGATCCGCACCCACTATCCGCTCGAGCTCGACGCCGAGGTCGGTGTCATCGTCCAGGAAGCCCACCTGGCCGCCGAGGTGCCCGAGTACCTGCTGCAGGTCCTCGCGCGGTTCGCCAGGAGCCTGCGCGAGTCCACGTCGATCGACCAGCGCTCCGGTGTGTCCGCGAGGTTCGCGATCGCGGCCGCCGAGACGGTGGGCGCCTCCGCCCGCCACCGCGCCGCCGTGCTCGGCGAGCAGGAACCGGTCGCCCGCGTCGTCGATCTCGCGTCGATCATCGACGTGCTGCGCGGCAAGCTGGAGTTCGAATCCGGCGAGGAAGGTCGCGAGCAGGCCGTGCTCGAACATCTGCTGCGGCGCGCCACCGCCGAGACCGCTCAACGGCTGCTCGGGGGTATCGACGTCGGTCCGATCGTGGCCGCGGTGGAGGGCGGTTCGCCGGTGACCACCGGAGAGCGGGTGTCGGCGCGCGACGTGCTGGGCGCACTGCCCGAGGTGCCGGCCGTGGCCGAGATTCAGCAGCGCCTCGGCGCGGTGTCCGAGGGGCAGCGCGCCGCGGCGATCGAGCTGGCACTGGAAGCGCTCTACTTGGCCAAGCGCATCGACAAGGTGTCGGATCAGGGTGAAACCGTTTATGGCTAAACGGCTTTCGCGGTACTCGCGATACACCGGCGGACCCGACCCGCTGGCGCCCCCGGTCGACCTGAGGGATGCGCTGGAGGCGATCGGCCAGGACGTCATGGAGGGCACGTCGCCGCGACGTGCGCTGTCGGAGATGCTGCGGCGCGGCACCAAGAACATGCCCGGCGCCGACAAGCTCGCCGCCGAGGCGAACCGTCGACGTCGGGAATTGTTGCAGCGCAACAACCTTGACGGCACCTTGGCTGACATCAAGAAGCTGCTCGACGAAGCGGTGCTCGAGGAGCGCAAAGAACTGGCCCGTGCCCTCGACGACGACGCGCGGTTCGGGGAGCTGCAACTGGAATCGTTGTCGCCGTCGCCGGCCAAGGCCGTTCAGGAACTCTCCGAGTACGAGTGGCGCTCGCGGGAAGCCCGCGAAAAGTACGAGCAGATCAAGGACCTCCTTGGCCGGGAGATGCTCGATCAGCGGTTCGCCGGCATGAAGCAGGCGCTGGAAAACGCGACTGACGAGGACCGTCAGAGGGTCAACGAGATGCTCGACGACCTCAACGAACTGCTCGACAAGCACGCCAAAGGTGATGACACACAACAGGATTTTCAGGACTTCATGGCCGAGCACGGCCAGTATTTTCCCGAGAATCCCCAGAACATCGACGAGTTGCTCGACGCGCTGGCGAAGCGGTCGGCGGCCGCTCAGCGGTTCCGCAACAGCCTCAGCGAGCAGCAGCGCGCCGAGCTGGATTCCCTGGCACAGCAGGCTTTCGGTTCACCGTCGTTGATGAACGCGTTGAATCGGCTCGACGAGCACCTTCAGGCAGCCCGCCCGGGTGAGGATTGGGACGGCTCACAACGATTCTCGGGAGATGACCCGCTGGGCATGGGGGAGGGTGCGCAGGCGCTCGCCGACATCTCCGAACTGGAGCAGCTCGCCGAGCAACTGTCGCAGAGCTATTCGGGGGCGACGATGGACGACGTCGACCTCGACATGTTGGCCCGCCAGCTCGGCGAGGACGCCGCCGTCGACGCCCGCACGCTGGCCGAGCTGGAGCGGGCCCTGATGAATCAAGGGTTCCTGGACCGCGGCTCCGACGGGCAGTGGCGGTTGTCGCCAAAGGCCATGCGTCAACTCGGCCAGACGGCGTTACGTGATGTGGCCCAACAGCTTTCGGGGCGGCACGGGGAACGGGACACCCGTCGCGCGGGCGCGGCCGGTGAGCTGACAGGCGCCACCAGGCCGTGGCAGTTCGGCGACACCGAGCCGTGGAACGTCACCCGCACCCTCACCAACGCGGTGTTGCGGGAGGCCGGCACCGGCGACCGGTCGGGTCCGATTCACCTCACGGTGGAGGACGTCGAGATCTCCGAGACCGAGACCCGCACGCAGGCTGCGGTGGCGCTGCTGGTCGACACGTCCTTCTCCATGGTGATGGAGAACCGGTGGCTGCCGATGAAGCGCACCGCGCTGGCGCTCAGCCACCTCATCAGCACACGGTTCCGCTCGGATGCGCTGCAGATCGTCGCGTTCGGCCGGTACGCCCGCACGGTCACCGCCGCCGAGCTGACCGGCCTGGAGGGCGTCTACGAGCAGGGCACCAACCTGCACCATGCACTCGCTCTGGCCACCCGGCATCTGCGCCGCCACCCGAACGCGCAACCGGTGATCCTCGTCGTCACCGACGGTGAGCCGACGGCGCATCTCGAGGACTTCGACGGGAACGGAAGTTCTGCGGTGTTCTTCGATTACCCGCCGCATCCCCGGACCATCGCGCACACGGTGAAGGGGTTCGACGAGGTGGCCCGCCTCGGTGCCCAGGTGACGATCTTCCGGCTCGGCAGTGACGCCGGGCTGGCGCGGTTCATCGATCAGGTCGCGCGGCGGGTCGGCGGACGCGTCGTGGTGCCCGACCTTGACGGCCTGGGAGCTGCCGTGGTGGGCGACTACCTCAGCGCCAAGCGGCGGCGCTGACCTTCACGAGGAGCTGACTTTTACGAGGCGGGCTTGCGCTTCTTGCGCTTGACCGCGACGCTGCCCCACACGGAGAAGCCGCTGATATGCACCAGCGGCGCGCCGGGGGCGCCGTCGCCGTCGACGCTGGTGTCGAACGTGCCCATCACGCCGACGCCCCGCAGATCGACGTTGACCTCCGGCGGCAGGAGGATGGTCTGCCCGCCCATGATCGAGTACGTCCGGATGTGGACCTCGGGGGAGGTGAAGTCGGCGTAGCGCAGGTCGACGACGCCGCCGCCCCAGAACGCGAACGTGGTCAGCCGCCGCGGCACATTCCACCGGCCGCGACGTTCGTATCCGCTCAGGATTGCCAGCAGCAGGCTCGACGGTGCGGGCCTGCACGGGCCGCCGCGTCCGCGGGTGATCGCGCCGGGAAGGTCGGACGACAGCCGGTCCAGTTCGTCGTGGGTCTGCGCGGCGTAGGCCCTGTTCAGGCGGCTCTCGTACTCGTTGAGGTCGAGCAGACCCGATGCCGCGGCATCGGTCAGTAGCTGGGCTACCTGAATGCGGTCTGTGTCAGCAGCACGTGTCGACCCGCTTCGGAAAGCGGGGCTGCTCATCGTGGCTCTCTACCTCTGGTGCGTACGCACATCGCCACAGAGCCTACGACGAACGTCTGGACATGCAAGTAGCTTGACCAAACTGTAAGGGGTCAGTTCACCCAATGTGGCTTTCGCTTCTCCAGGAAAGCCAGCATGCCCTCCCGTGCCTCTTCCGAGACGAACAGCGCGGCCGACTCTCGCGTCAATTTCTCTGCGTGCCGATCGAAGTCGTCGATGACGGCCGCTGTGGTGAGTGCCTTCGACGCCGCCAGGCCCTGCGGTGAACCCTGCGCGATCGACGCGGCGAGATCGGCGACCGTCGACGGGACGTCGTTGGTGGCCATGGTGATCAGCCCGATGGCGGCGGCCTCGGCCGCACCGAACTTCTCCCCGGTGACGAAGTAGCGGCCCGCGGCGCGCGGCGCCATCTTCGGAAGCAAGGTCAGCGAGATGATCGACGGCGCAACACCGATACGCGCCTCGGTGAGGGCGAACGTACTGGCGTTGCCGGCCACGGCGATGTCACAGGCGCCCACCAGGCCCAATCCGCCGGCCCGGACGTGCCCGTCGATCGCGGCGATCACCGGCAGCCGAAGCTCGAGGATGCGGCGCAGCAGCCGCGTCATCTCGTGGGCCCGGTCGACTGCCAGTTCGGCAGGGGACGCGTCTCGTCCGGACTTTGGAGCCTCGCTCAGATCCGCCCCCGCACAGAACGTTCCGCCGGTGTGGCCGAGCACCACCATCCGAACACCCTGGTCGGCGGATGCGCGGGTGAAGCCGTCGTGGAGCTGTTCGACCAGTGCGGTCGAGAGGGCGTTGCGGTTGTGCGGTGAATCCAGCGTCAGCCGCGCCACCGCCCCGTCACGCTCGTAGGTGACCAGGGTGCTCATCAGTACGACCGGGGCAGGCCGAGCGACGTCTGCGCGATGAAGTTGAGGATCATTTCGCGGCTCACCGGCGCGATTCGAGCCAGGCGCGACGCCGTCAGCATGGCCGCCACACCGTATTCCACGGTCAACCCGTTACCGCCCAGTGATTGCACGGCCTGGTCGACCGCGCGCACGGCAGCTTCGCCCGCCGCGTACTTGGCCATGTTGGCGGACTCGGCGGCGCCCCAGTCGTCACCGGAGTCATACAGGGCGGCTGCCTTCTGCATCATCAGCTTGGCCAGTTCGATCTCGATGTGGTTCTGCGCCAAAGGATGTGACAGGCCCTGGTGCGCCCCGATGGGTGTCTTCCAGACTTGGCGGGTCTTGACGTATTCGACGGCCCGGCTGATCGCGAACCGGCCGTTGCCGATCGCGTTGGCCGCGCCCATGATGCGTTCGGGATTCAAGCCGGCGAACAACTGGGCGATCGCCGCGTCCTCGGAGCCGACGAGCGCGTCCGCGGGCAGTCGCACCTCGTCGAGGAACACCTGGAACTGGAAGTCGGGGCTGACGATCTCCATCGGGATCTTCGTGAAGGTGAATCCCGGGGTATCGGTGGGAACGACGAACAAAGCCGGGCGAAGAGATTCGGACTTGTGGGCTCCCTCTTTGTAGGCGCGGCCGACGACGAGCACCGCCTGCGCCTGATCCACGCCGGAGATGTACACCTTCTGGCCGGTCAGGATCCAGTCGCTGCCGTCGCGACGCGCCGTGGTTGTGATCTTGTGCGAGTTCGAGCCTGCGTCGGGTTCGGTGATCGCGAAGGCCATCGTCAGCGATCCGTCGGCGATGCCGGGGATCCAGCGCTTCTTCTGATCCTCGGTGCCGAACTTCGAGATGATCGTGCCGTTGATGGCCGGTGAGACGACCATCATCAGCAGGGAAGCGCCGCCGGCCGCCATCTCTTCCATGACCAGGCTGAGCTCGTACATGCCCGCGCCCCCGCCGCCGTACTCCTCGGGCAGGTTCACCCCGATGAAGCCGAGTTTGCCTGCCTCTGACCACAGTTCGTCGGTGTGCTGGCCGGCCCGCGATTTCTCGAGGTAGTACTCCTGTCCATAGTTGGCGACCATCGCGGCCACCGCCTTGCGCAGCGCCTGCTGCTCCTCGGTCTCGACGAAGCCGGTCATCTAGTTGCCCTCTCCTGAATCCACGCGCGCCAGTACAGCGCCCACCTCGACCTGTTGGCCTGCAGTGACATTGAGTTCGACGAGCACACCGTCGGCGGGTGCGGTGATGGTGTGCTCCATCTTCATTGCTTCCAGCCAGACCAGCGGTTGCCCCGCCCGGACCGTGTCACCGGTGGCCGCGCCGACCCGCAGGACCGAACCGGGCATCGGCGCGAGCAGGGAACCGTGGGCGAGTGCGGCATCGGGATCGGGGAAACGCGACGCTGCGACGAGATGCACTGAACCATTGGGTGAGTCGACGTAGACGTCGTCCCCGTAGCGGAAGACGTCGAATGGGTGGTCTACACCCGCCACCTTCAGCACCACCCGGTCCGGTGTCGCCATGACCAGGTGCACGTCGTCGTGACCGTCGAACATGACGCCGTCACGCGTGAAGCGGTACCGGACGTCGTGGCTCTGTCCGCCGGCCTCGTCGTAGCCCTTCGTCTGATAGCCGGACGCGAGGTTGCGCCAACCGCTCGGGGCTGCCGCGAAAACCGCTGCGGTGCTGCGGTTGTGGGAGGCGTCGGCCAGTGCGGCCGCCACTGCCGACAGCGCACCGTCTCCGGCGGGGGCCGCGAGGTCGGCAAGCCCGTGGGTTTCGAAGAAGGCCGTGTCGGTAGCGCCGTCGAGGAACGCCCGGTGGCGCAACACGTTGACGAGCAAATCCCGATTCGTGCGGACACCGTGCAGTCGGGTGCGGGCGAGCGTATCGGCCAGCAGGGCGGCGGCCTTGGCCCGGGTCGGCGCGAACGAGATCACCTTGGCGATCATCGGGTCGTAGAACACCGAGATGACCGAGCCGTCGGTGATTCCGGAGTCGAGTCGCACACCCAGCCGGTCGATGGGCCCGAATTGGTTGTCCGCGTTGGGAACTGAGAAGCGATGCACGCGGCCAGCCTGCGGCTGCCAGTTCTTCGCCGGGTCTTCGGCGTAGAGCCGCGCCTCGATCGAGGCTCCCCGCGGTGCCGGTGGCACGGGGTCGAGGTGGTCACCCTCGGCGACCGCCAATTGCAGCTCGACGAGATCGAGCCCGGAGGTCAGCTCGGTGACCGGATGCTCGACCTGCAGCCGGGTGTTCATCTCGAGGAAGAAGAAGGAACCATCTTCGGCGGCCATGAACTCGACGGTCCCTGCGCCGGTGTAGCCGATCGCGGTCGCTGCCAGCTGGGCGGCCTCGAACAACTTGTCCCGCATACCCGGAGTGCGTTCGACGAGCGGGGACGGTGCCTCCTCGATGATCTTCTGATGGCGGCGCTGAATGGAGCACTCGCGTTCACCGACGGCCCAGACGGTGCCGTGTGCGTCGGCCATGACCTGGACCTCGACGTGATGGCCGGCGTCGAGATAGCGCTCGCAGAACACCGTCGGATCGCCGAACGCCGACTGTGCTTCGCGGCGTGCGGCTTCCACCTGGCTTGCCAGCTCCGCGACGTCGCGGACCACGCGCATTCCGCGGCCGCCACCACCTGCGGACGCCTTGATCAGCACCGGCAACATGTCGGAAATGACGGCGTCGGGGTCGAGCTCGTCGAGAACGGGCACTCCCGCCGCGGCCATCATCTTCTTCGCCTCGATCTTCGAGCCCATCGCGGCGACGGCGGCGACCGGCGGGCCGATCCACGTCAGCCCCGCGTCCTGCACGGCGGCAGCGAAATCGGGGTTCTCCGAGAGGAACCCGTAGCCGGGGTGGACGGCGTCCGCGCCGGCGGCCTGTGCCGCGGCGATGAGTTGCGCGGAGTCCAGGTAGCCGCGGGTGCCCTCCAGGCGAACGCGAGCGTCGGCCTCGGCGACATGGGGTGCGTACGCGTCGGGGTCGGTGTAGACGGCGACCGTGCCGATGCCCAGCCGGCGGCAGGTGGCGAACACCCGGCGGGCGATCTCACCGCGGTTGGCGACCAGGACTCGAGTGATCATCACAGGCATCTGGGCGCTCACATCCTGAAGACGCCGAAGTTCGACGTCCCCTCGATCGGACCGTTGGCGATGGCGGACAGGCACATTCCGAGCACGGTGCGGGTGTCACGCGGATCGATCACACCGTCGTCGTAGAGGCGCCCGGACAAGAACATCGGCAGTGACTCGGCCTCGATCTGAGCCTCTACGGCGGCGCGCAGGGCGGCGTCGGCAGCCTCGTCGACCTGTCCTCCGCGCGCCTCGGTGGCGGCCCGGTTGACGATAGAAAGCACGCCCGCGAGTTGGGTCCCGCCCATCACCGCGGACTTCGCGCTGGGCCAGGCGAACAGGAACCGGGGATCGTAGGCGCGCCCGCACATGCCGTAGTGGCCGGCGCCATACGACGCACCGATCAACAGCGAGATGTGCGGCACCGTGGAGTTCGAGACGGCGTTGATCATCATCGAGCCGTGCTTGATCATCCCGCCCTCCTCGTAGTCCTTGCCCACCATGTAGCCGGTGGTGTTGTGCAGGAACAACAGTGGGGTGTCGGAGCGGTTGGCCAACTGGATGAACTGGGTGGCCTTCTGGGACTCCTCGCTGAACAGCACGCCGCGCGCGTTGGCGAGGATGCCCAGCGGATAGCCGTGCAGCGTCGCCCAACCGGTCACCAGCGAGCCCCCGTAGAGCGGCTTGAACTCGTCGAACTCCGAACCGTCGACGATGCGCGCGATCACCTCACGGGGGTCGAACGGGATGCGCAGATCCGGCGGGACGACGCCGATCAATTCGTTCTCGTCGAAAACCGGAGCGCTGAACGGTTGCGGGACAGGACCTTTCTTGCGCCAGTTCAGCCTGGCGACGATCCGCCGCCCGATGCGCAGCGCGTCGAGTTCGTCGACGGCGAAGTAGTCTCCGAGCCCGGATGTGCGGGCGTGCATCTCGGCGCCGCCGAGCGATTCGTCGTCGGACTCCTCGCCGGTGGCCATCTTGACCAGCGGTGGCCCGGCGAGGAACACCTTCGAGCGTTCCTTGATCATGACGACGTGGTCGGACATGCCGGGGATGTAGGCGCCGCCCGCGGTCGAGTTGCCGAAGACCAGCGCGACGGTCGGGATCCCGGCGGCCGAGAGCCGCGTCAGGTCCCGGAACATCTGCCCGCCGGGGATGAAGATCTCCTTCTGCGTCGGCAGATCGGCACCGCCGGACTCGACCAGGGAAACCACCGGCAGTCGGTTCTGCAGCGCGATCTGGTTGGCGCGCAGGATCTTTCGCAGTGTCCACGGATTGCTGGTGCCACCCTTGACGGTGGGGTCGTTGGCGACGATCAGGCATTCGACGCCGCTGACCGCGCCGATGCCGGTGACCACACTCGCCCCGACCGTGAAATCGGTGCCCCACGCCGCCAGCGGGCTCAGCTCCAGGAACGGCGAGTCGGGGTCGAGCAGTGCTTCGATCCGCTCGCGGGCTGTCATCTTCCCTCGGGAATGGTGGCGGGCGACGTACTTCTCGCCGCCTCCGGCGAGGGCTTTGGCATGCTCGGTCTCCAGCTCCAGCAGCTTGACCGCCATTGCGTCGGCGGCCTCGCGGTAGCCGGGGGACCGGGGATCGATCGCCGACTTGAGCGTCATGACTGGAATCCGAGCGACTTGGCGGCCAGCGAGGTGAGGATCTCGGTGGTGCCGCCGCCGATGCCCAGGATGCGCATGTCGCGGTACTGACGCTCGACTTCGGACTCGACCATATAGCCCATGCCGCCGAACAGTTGCACGGCCTGGTTGGCGACCCACTCGCCCGCTTCGACCGCGGTGTTCTTGGCGAAGCAGACCTCGGTGATGAGGTTCGGGTCGCCCGCGAGCTGACGTTCCACCAGGGCACGGGTGTAGACGCGGGCCACGTCGATGCGGCGTGCCATCTCGGCCAGCGTGTTTTGGACGGATTGGCGGGCGATGAGTGGCTTGCCGAACGTCTCGCGGTTGCGGCACCAGTCGACGGTCAGATCGAGGCATCGCTGGGCGCTCGAATACGCCTGTGCGGCAAGGCCGACGCGTTCGGAGACGAACGCGGCCGCGATCTGCAGGAAGCCGGTGTTCTCCACACCCACGAGGTTCGCGACGGGCACCCGCACGTCGGTGTAGGACAACTCTGCGGTGTCCGACGAGCGCCAGCCCATCTTGTCGAGCTTGCGGCTGACCTCGAAACCCGGCGTGCCCTTGTCCACGACGATCAGCGAAACGCCTGCCGCGCCAGGACCTCCGGTGCGGGCGGCGGTGATGACATAGTCGGCGCGCACCCCGGAGGTGATGTAGGTCTTGGCGCCGTTGAGGATGTAGTAATCGCCATCGCGGACCGCGCGGGTGGTCAGGTGCCCGACGTCGGAGCCGCCGCCGGGCTCGGTGATGGCGAGCGAGCCGATCTTCTCGCCTCGCAACGTCGGACGCACGTACTCCTCGATCAGCCGCTCGTCGCCGGTGGCGATCATGTGCGGGACCGCGATGCCGCACGTGAACAGCGACGCGAACACGCCGCCGGGAGCGCCGGACTGATGCATCTCCTCACAGATGACGACGGCGTCGGCTCCGTCGCCGCCCTCTCCGCCGACCGATTCGGGGAAGCCCGCCCCGAGAAGGCCTGCTGCGGCGGCTCTGCGGTGCAGATCGCGCGGTAGTTCTCCGAGGCGTTCCCATTCGTCGACATGGGGGAGTACTTCGCGTTCGGCGAAGGCGCGCACGGTCTTTCGCAGGTCCTCGCGTTCAGATGTGGTCCAGATGCTCATGGCAGCAGCTCCTCGGGGATGTCGATATGCCGGCTTCGCAGCCACTCGCCAAGTCCTTTGGCCTGTGGATCGAACCGTGCCTGATAGGCCACGCCCTGGCCGAGGATTCCGTCGATGACGAAGTTGACGGCCCGCAGATTCGGTAGGACGTGGCGGGTGACGGGGAGGTCTTTCGCCTCGGGAAGAAGTTCGCGCAGTTTGTCCACGGTCAGCGTGTGGACGAGCCACGGCCATGCGGCCGGTGTGGGCACCCAGACCCCCACGTTGGCGCTACCGCCCTTGTCGCCACTGCGTGCCCCGGCAATAGTTCCCAACGGAACACGCCGGGTGGCTCCCCACGCCTGCGGCGCCGGCAGCGGCGGTTCGGGGACCGCCGCGAGTTCGGCCGTGTCGACAGCGGCTGGGATGTCGGTGCGTGATCCGTCGGCATGCACCGCGGCGTGGGCCACGACGTCCGCGGGTACGTAGGCCGCGGTGAACACGCCGTAGACCTGACCGTCACCCGGAGGGGCGGTGCTGGTGAACCCGGGATAGCTGGCCAGCGCGAGTTCGACTGCGGCCGAGGAGAACTGCCTGCCGACCACCTTCGGGTCGGGATCGCGGACCACACAGTTCAGCAGCGCACTTGCCGTCTGCTCGGTGTCGGCGTCGGGGTGGTCGGTACGCGCCAGCGTCCAGACCAGTTCGGCGGGCTTCGTCGTCAGGCTGGTCTCCAGTTGATGGCGGACGAGTTCGGATTTTGCCTCGATGTCCAGCCCGGTGAGCACGAATGTGACCTCGTTGCGGAAGCCGCCGAGACTGTTGAGGGAGACCTTCAGGGTCGGCGGTGGCGGCTCACCGGTCACCCCGCTGATCCGTACGCGGTCGGGTCCGTCGTCGGTCAGCGTGATCGCGTCGACCCGCAAGGTGGCGTCGGGGTTCGCGTACCGGGCGCCACCGATCTCGTAGAGAAGCTGCGCGGTGACGGTGTCGATGGTGACGGCGCCGCCGGTGCCTGCGTGCTTCGTGATCACCGAGGAGCCGTCGGCATGGATTTCGGCGATCGGGAAGCCGGGGTGTGTTAAGGCCGTCAGATCGGGGAAAAGGCGTGTGAAGAACGAGAAGTTGCCGCCGGTGGCCTGCGTGCCGCACTCGATGACGTGCCCCGCGGCGACGGCTCCCGCGAGCTGGTCGTAATCAGTTCTCTGCCAATCGAAGTGGGCGGCCGCGGGTCCGACGATGACCGACGCGTCGGTCACCCGGCCGGTGACGACGACGTCGGCGCCGGAGCCGAGACAGTCGACGATGCCCCATGCGCCCAGATATGCGTTGGCGGTCAGCGGATTTCCGAGGCCGAGCGACTCCGCGCGGGAGATCAGGTCATCGCCCTCGACGTGGGCGACGGTGATCGCGACGCCGAGCGTGTCGGCCAATGCGCGAATGGCGTCGGCCAGTCCGGCGGGGTTCAGCCCGCCCGCATTGGTGACGATGCGAACGCCGCGGTCCTTCGCGAGCCCGAGGCAGTCTTCGAGTTGACGCAGGAAGGTCTTGGCGTAGCCGCGGTCGGGATTCTTCATCCGGTCGCGGCCCAGGATGAGCATCGTCAGCTCGGCCAGGTAGTCGCCGGTGAGGTAGTCCAGGTCGCCTCCGGTGAGCATCTCGCGCATCGCGGACAGCCGGTCACCGTAGAACCCTGAGCAGTTACCAATGCGCACCGCGGTGCGATCCTGCCCAGACGTCACACCCACTCCTCGCGTCGAACGCTCGACCAACCAACCGGTAGGTTAGTCGGTACCGGCGGTATCAAGTCAAGCCCCAACCGCCCGGAATCGAAGTCCCCGCGGCGCCCGCGCCCCGTCGAGCAGCCGGTCACCGCCGGCTTGCTGGCACGATATCCACGCGGTGACGGCTGAAGGTCCGATTCGGCGAGGTGGCCCCCGGGCCCGGAGTTTGGAACACGCCCAGCCCACCGGCTATCCTGAACACCAATTGCCAGCGCCCGGTCTGTCCAGGCTCGCAGGCAGAACACCCCGATGAGATGGAGCTCGATCATGGCTGTGCCGAAGCGCAGGATGTCGCGCGCGAACACCCGTAGCCGGCGCGCGCAGTGGAAAGCCGAGGCCACCGGTCTCGTCAACGTGACCGTCGCAGGTCAGCCCCGCAAGGTGCCGCGTCGTCTCCTCAAGGCCGCTCGCCTCGGCCTCGTCGACCTCGACCGCCGCTGACTCTGGCGGTAAATCGTCAGATTGGCGGCGCGCCTCTCAGGTCTCTCTCAGACGCGGGGTTGAGACTGTGGCAGTGCGCATTCTTGTCGTAGATGACGATCGCGCTGTGCGCGAATCCCTCCGACGGTCGCTGTCATTCAACGGGTATTCGGTCGAGTTGGCTCAGGACGGCCGTGAAGCACTCGATCTGATCGCCAGCAGCCGCCCCGACGCCGTTGTGCTCGACGTGATGATGCCGCGGCTCGACGGTCTCGAGGTCTGCCGGCAGCTCCGCAGTACCGGCGACGATCTGCCGATCCTCGTGCTCACGGCCCGCGATTCGGTCTCCGAGCGGGTCGCCGGCCTCGATGCCGGGGCCGATGACTACCTGCCGAAACCGTTCGCCCTTGAAGAGCTGCTCGCCCGTATGCGTGCACTGCTGCGCCGCACCGGCCCCGACGACGGGGAAGCCGAGTCGGCGGCGATGACGTTCTCTGATCTGTCGCTGGACCCGGTGACGCGAGAGGTCACCAGGGGGCACCGCGCGATCAGTCTCACCCGCACCGAGTTCTCGCTGCTCGAAATGCTGATCGCGAATCCGCGCCGGGTGCTGACGCGCAGCCGGATCCTCGAAGAAGTCTGGGGCTTCGACTTCCCGACCTCGGGTAACGCGCTCGAGGTCTATGTCGGGTATCTGCGGCGCAAAACCGAAGCCGAAGGGGAACCGCGGCTGATCCACACCGTGCGCGGTGTGGGTTACGTGCTCCGCGAGACGCCGCCCTGATGGCGTCGGAGCCCAGGACGGGGCCGTGGCCCGGTCAGACGTTCAATCTGCAGCCCGCGAGTTCGGTGTCGTTGCGTTGGCGGGTGATGCTGCTCGCGATGTCGATGGTCGTCATCTCCGTGGTGCTGATGGCCGTCGCCGTGTACGCGGTGGTCTCCCGCGCCCTCTACGACGACATCGACGACCAACTGCGCACCAGGGCGCAGATGCTCATCGAGAGCGGTTCACTGGACGCCGATCCCGGCAAGGCCATCGAGGGCACCGCGTACTCCGACATGAACGCGATGTTCTACATTCCGAGGCGCAACAAGTACACCGCCAATCACCAGGGGCAGACACTGCCGGTGGGCGGACCCGAGCAGGACGTCATGGACGGCACGCTGTGGATGTCGCTGCGGACCGCCGATCGCCAGCGGGTGCTGGCGGTGCACCTCGCGAGCGGCAACTCGCTGCTTCTGTCGAAGAGCCTGGCGCCCACGGGGCAGGTCCTCAAGCGGCTCGGCACCGTGCTGCTGATCGTCGGTGGGCTCGGCGTCGCGGTGGCGGCGATCGCCGGCGGCATGGTGGCCAGTGCGGGGTTGAGACCGGTGGCCAGACTCACACAGGCCGCAGAACGGGTGGCGCGGACCGACGACCTCCACCCGATCCCGGTCGTCGGTAGTGACGAACTCGCCCGTCTCACCGAGGCTTTCAACATGATGTTGCGCGCGCTCGCCGAATCCCGGGAGCGCCAGGCCCGTCTGGTCGCCGATGCCGGCCACGAGTTACGCACCCCGCTGACGTCGATGCGTACCAACGTCGAGCTCCTGATCGAGTCTATGAAGCCGGGGGCGCCGCGCCTCCCCGAAGAGGACATGGTCGAGCTGCGCGCCGACGTCATCGGTCAGATCGAGGAATTGTCCACGCTGGTGGGCGATCTCGTCGATCTCACCCGCGAGGATGCAGGTGGTGCGGTACACGACTCGGTCGAGATGACCGAGGTGATCGAACGTTCCCTCGAGCGGGTTCGCCGGCGACGCAACGACATCGAGTTCACGGTGTCGGTCACCCCGTGGCAGGTGTACGGCGACGCGGCCGGACTGGGCCGTGCAGTGCTCAACCTTCTCGACAACGCGTCCAAGTGGAGTCCCCCGGGCGGCTCCGTCGGTGTCAGGCTCACCCAGATCGACTCACTGCACGCGGAATTGGTGGTCTCCGATCACGGGCCCGGAATCCCGCCCCATGAACGCGATCTCGTCTTCGAACGGTTCTTCAGGTCCACCTCGGCGCGGGCGATGCCGGGATCAGGCCTGGGGCTCGCCATCGTCAAGCAGGTCGTCCTCAAACACGGTGGAAGCCTGCGCGTCGAGGACACCGTTCCAGGGGGCCAGCCTCCGGGGACGTCGATGCACATGGTGCTGCCCGGACGCCTGTCGACCGGCGCGGATCAGGACGACGAGTAGTCCGCGACACGCGGCGATCGGTCTCGAAGGTGACCTGGGTCACCGGAGACAATGATTGAGACGGACGTATCCGGGCAACGCACAAATGTTGTCTCAAAGGAAATGGATCTCTAAGGCGTTTCTCAGTACGTATGGGCACGCTGACAGGGCATTGATCGTTATCCCAAGCGTGAAGACCGACACGAGGAAGAGCATCGCAGCGATATGACCAACCACCCGAGGTACTCGCCGACTCCGCAGCCGGGTCGTCAGTCCGGTTATCCCGGGCAGGTCCCGCCGGCCCCTCCCACCGGGCCGCAGCGGTCAGGGTCGTATGAGCAGCCGGGATCGGGCAGCTGGGACTGGCGCTACGCGACAGAACAACAGCGCCAAGGCTTTCGGTCGCCCTACGATTCCTATCCCGGTGCCCCCATGCCGGCGGGGCAAGGCCAGTACCCGCGCCCGGGTGTCCCGCCCCTGCCGCAGCCGCAACCCCGAAAGCGTTCCCGCGCATCGGCTTTGATCGTCGGGGCCGTGGCTGTCTCCCTCGTCTCCGCCGGAGTCGGCGGCGGTGTCGCGATGTTGGTTCACCCCGATCACAGCGTCGGCGGGATCAGCGCGTCGGGCGCCGCGCCGACGGTGCCCGCGGCCAGTGTGCCCGGCGGCTCCGTCGAGGCCGTCGCCACCAAAGTCGTTCCGAGCGTTGTGAAGCTGGAAGTCAATCAGGGTCGTGCCACCGAAGAGGGTTCCGGCGTGATCCTTTCGACGGACGGGCTGATCCTGACCAACAACCATGTGGTCGCCGCGGCCGCGGGTGAAACCGGTGGCCCGGGTGTACCCGGCGCTGCCGCGAAGACGAAGGTGACGTTCGCGAACGGCAAGTCGACGTCGTTCACGGTGATCGGTGCCGATCCCGGCAGCGACATCGCGGTCGTTCGCGCCGAGAACGTGTCGGGCCTGACGCCCATCGAGGTCGGTTCGTCGGCAGACCTTCGGGTCGGGCAGGACGTCGTGGCGATCGGTTCGCCCCTCGGCCTCGAAGGGACCGTGACGACGGGCATCATCAGCGCGCTGAACCGGCCTGTGGCCGCGGGCGGCGATGCCAAGAACCAGAACACGGTGCTCGACGCAATCCAGACCGATGCGGCCATCAACCCGGGTAACTCGGGCGGTGCGCTGGTCAACATGAACGGCGAACTGGTCGGCATCAACTCGGCCATTGCGACTCTGGGCGCTGACGCCGGTGGTGCGCAGGGTGGATCGATCGGTCTAGGGTTCGCGATCCCGGTCGATCAGGCCAAGCGCATCGCCGACGAGATCATCCAGACCGGTAGCGCGTCCAGGGCCTCTCTGGGTGTCCAGGTCGGCAACGACGCCGGTGTCGACGGCGCCAAGATCGTCGAGGTGACCGCGGGCGGCGCAGCGTCGGCCGCGGGTCTGCCCAGCGGCGTGATCGTCACGAAGCTCGACGACCGGGTGATCAGCAGCGCCGACGCGCTCGTTGCCGCGGTCCGTTCCAAGGCACCCGGAGACAAGGTGACGTTGACCTACCTGGGTCAGTCGGGCAAGCCGGAGACGGTGGACGTCACGCTCGGCAAGGCTGCTCAATGAGGTCGTCCGTCGGGGACGGTCGCGTTGCACTCAGAGTGGCCGCACCGATGTCTGAACCGAGATATACGGTTGAGCTCATGGAGCAGCCTCACGCGTTGGTCGGTCGGGCGTTGGTCGTCGTCATCGACGACAGGACGGCCCATGGAGACGAAGAGGACCACAGCGGTCCGTTGGTCACCGAGCTGCTCGGTGAGGCCGGGTTCGTCGTCGACGGCGTCGTCGTCGTCTCGTCCGACGAGGTGGAGATTCGCAACGCACTGAACACCGCCGTCATCGGCGGCGTCGACCTCGTGGTCTCCGTGGGTGGTACCGGGGTGACACCGCGTGACGTCACTCCCGAATCGACTCTCGACCTTCTCGACCGGGAACTGCTGGGTATCTCCGAGGCGCTTCGGGCGTCCGGCTTGTCGGCCGGCATCATCGACGCGGGTGTCTCGCGTGGCCTCGCCGGCATCTCCGGGAGCACGCTGGTGGTGAACCTGGCGGGCTCGCGCGCGGCGGTCCGCGATGGCATGGCCACCTTGGGTCCGCTGGCTGCGCAGGTCATCGCACAGCTATCCAGTTTGGAGATCTAAGCGACGTCCCGTGTTAGGGATTACTCCGAAATCCGCCGGAATGAGCGCCTCGCAGCAGGCCTCATCCGCGCGGATTTTCGTTTTTCCCGGGAGGGGAGGAGCCTGCAATGTTAAGTACAGGTGAACAGCCTGGGTGGACAAACTGTGACGTTAATCACACAAGGATATGCCGGTGACCGGACCTTCTGACAAGTCGCGAGATCTAGTTAACAGAGTCTTCGGCGACGCGATCCCCGAGGTATCGCGTGCCGAGCGGGAACCCATCGCGCCGGACGCCGAAGACGACCACGACCAATGGCTGCGGGACAACGTTCCACCCCACCACGACTGACCTGTGATTTCCCTTTCTCATCCCTAGCGGATTCCTGGTAACACATTCACTCCCATTGACGAATACGTCGATGCAGGGCAAGGAACTGCGGCGCTCGCCGTGACCACTCCGTCTTCGGGCGGAAGCGGTCATGGGCTGCAGGGGGAAGCTTCAGCAAAGGGCACGCAACCGCGTATCTCGGCCGACACCACCGGGCTACGCGTTGCAGGTCAGTGGCCTCCCCGTTATGTTCCTCCCGTAGTCAACGATGAGCGAATCGTAAGAACGGCCTGTGGAGTTTTTAATTCCGCTCACATGAAGTTCTTGCGCGGTGTGTGGTGTAGCGGTACGGCCAGGCACGAGCACTCGAAGCCCCGCCCGGGGTTTCGACAGAAATAGCTAGGGAGATCATGAAGGCAATCACTCGGGTGCTGATCGCGATGGTGGCGTCCATCGCGGCTTTGTTCGTGAGCACTGGCACCTCACACGCAGGTCTGGACAATGAGCTGAGCGTTGTCGACGGGCAGGGCCGTACCTTGACCGTTCAGCAGTGGGACACGTTCCTCAACGGTGTGTTCCCGCTCGACCGCAACCGCCTCACCCGTGAGTGGTTCCACTCCGGCAAGGCCACCTACATCGTGGCCGGCGAAGGCGCGGATGACTTCGAGGGCACCCTCGAGCTGGGCTACCAGGTCGGCTTCCCGTGGTCGCTGGGCGTGGGCATCAACTTCAGCTACACCACCCCCAACATCGCCTTCGACGGTTACGGCGCGGTCTACGACGGCAGCGACCCCGACCTGGGCCTCCTGGACTCCATCGTGACCCCGCCGCTGTTCCCCGGTGTGTCGATCTCGGCCGACCTCGGTAACGGCCCGGGCATCCAGGAAGTCGCGACCTTCTCGGTCGACGTGGCCGGCCCCGGTGGCTCGGTCGTCGTGTCCAACGCTCACGGCACCGTGACCGGTGCGGCCGGTGGCGTGCTGCTGCGTCCGTTCGCTCGGTTGATCTCCTCGACCGGTGACAGCGTCAGCACCTACGGCGCACCGTGGAACATGAACTGACACAAGGTCTTCCAAGTTCCACCTGATTTGCTCGAACCAGCCCCCGGCCTCTGGCCGGGGGCTGGTTTGTTTTCGGTGCGACGTGAGCTGCGTCGGTTCGACGGCGCCGAGATCGCCTCGCGAGCACTGTGTGATCTTGATCACTGGGGCCCGGCCGCGGTCCCTGATCTGCGCACAGAGCCCGCAGCGTAGTTAACGGAGCGACCAATGTGCGGCTGCGACAGGCCAGGTGGGGACAGTCCGCGTCCCGCCGGATGCCGGTGCTCAGCGCGCGCGGTGCTCGGGAGCCATTTCACGTTCGCCCTGGCTGACCTGTGATTTCGTCTGGCGCCGCCAAGCGGGTCCACGGTAACGGTTCCACTCGCACGGACGAATACGTCGATGCGGGGTTACCAACTGCGGCGTTTCCGGACTGCTCCCCGCCGCCGCGCGAAGGGGGTCGGAGCGGACGGGAGTGCTCAGCAAAATGACTCGCGATGACGTGTCCCGGTGGCTGCCGCCGAGCTACGCGTTGCAGGGTCGTTGCCTCCCCGTTATGTTCCTCGTGTCAACGATGAGTGCATCGTAAGAACGACCTGTGGAGTTTTTAATTCCGCTCACATGAAGTTCTCGCGAGGTGTGTGGTGTAAGGCAGAGGCCAGGCACGGACATATCGGAGCTCCACCCGGGGTTTCGACAGAAAAGCTAGGGAGACCATGAAGGCAATCACTCGGGTGCTGATCGCGATGGTGGCGTCCATCGCGGCTTTGTTCGTGAGCACTGGCACCTCACACGCAGGTCTGGACAATGAGCTGAGCGTTGTCGACGGCCAGGGCCGCACCTTGACCGTTCAGCAGTGGGACACGTTCCTCAACGGTGTGTTCCCCCTCGACCGCAACCGCCTCACCCGTGAGTGGTTCCACTCCGGCAAGGCCACCTACATCGTGGCCGGCGAAGGCGCCGATGACTTCGAGGGCACCCTCGAGCTGGGCTACCAGGTCGGCTTCCCGTGGTCGCTGGGCGTGGGCATCAACTTCAGCTACACCACCCCCAACATCGCCTACGACGGTTACGGCGCGGTCTACGACGGCAGCGACCCCGACCTGGGCCTCCTGAACTCCATCGTGACCCCGCCGCTGTTCCCCGGTGTGTCGATCTCGGCCGACCTCGGTAACGGCCCGGGCATCCAGGAAGTCGCGACCTTCTCGGTCGACGTGGCCGGCCCCGGTGGCTCGGTCGTCGTGTCCAACGCTCACGGCACCGTGACCGGTGCGGCCGGTGGCGTGCTGCTGCGTCCGTTCGCTCGGTTGATCTCCTCGACCGGTGACAGCGTCAGCACCTACGGCGCACCGTGGAACATGAACTGACACCCGCTTGAACGAATCAGCCCCCGGCTTTCGGCCGGGGGCTGATTTCGTTTCGCGAGACGATCACTTCTCCGTTGTCGGCGGGTCCTGCTCGGTGTGGTCATTGCTGACAGGGCTGTTCGCCGACTGTGCTTGCAACAGATCGCGAATCTCGGTCAGCAGCGTCAGCTCGGTCTCGGTCGATTCCACCTTGGCGTCACGCTCTTTGAGTTTCTTGAACGGAACGACGATCACGAAGTAGATCACCGCGGCGACGATCAAGAAATTGATCAATGCCGACAACACGGCGTTGAGATCGACGAATTGATCGGCCCCGAGCGGGATCTTGAGAATGCCGTACTCGGTATCCGGGCCCGCCCCGATCCGGTCGACCAACGGTTGGACCACATTCTGGGTGAATGCGGTCACCAAACCGGTGAACGCGGCGCCCACCACCACCGCGACCGCCAGATCGATGACGTTGCCTCGCGAGATGAATTCCTTGAAGCCTTTCAGCATGACGATGACCCCTTCCTTCAGCGTTGCGCTGCCAAGTCCATGAACTTAGTCCCTGCCGCTGTGGCCGGGGCTTTTCTGTGAACAATTCGTGCGTCGGACGCCGCCATTCCCCGATGGGTTATCGGGAGCCAAAATCGAAGTGACAAAAGCGTTTTCGATGATCTCGGCGGGGTCGGGAAACCACCCGAAACGGACAATTTATGAATCTGAAATTGGGTAAGCGCTTGGAGGTTCCGACTGATACGCTGTGAGAGCCTGAAAACGTAAATCTGGACACGTGTGTCCATCTCTAGTAAAGGGGAAAGCTGATGGCTAAGCACGCCAAGGCGCCCGCTCGTAGTGCGAAGAAACTGGGTGCCGTGGGCTTGGGCTCGTTCTTTATGGCCGCAGCTTTCTCCGGACTGAGCGCTGGCACCGCCAATGCCGAGGTCGAGGAGATCGCTCCCGCGCCGCAGGTCACGAGCCGGCAGGCTTCGGAGAACGCGGTCATCCGCATCAACGACTTCGGTGTCGCCCGCGGCATCTCCGAGGCTCGCCTCGCGGATGCGGGCGTGGTTCACGCCGGTGGAAGCAGCTCGACCGAGGTTCGCGACTCGGTGAAGGCAGTCTCCGGCACCACGGCGTCGGCCTTCGAGGGTGAGTTCCCGACCGGTCCCGCCATCGGCGACTGGTGATCTGACACAAACAGATGCGCCCCCGGGTACTCCCGGGGGCGCTTTGTTGTGTCTGGCCTAGTGCAACGTCAGCGTGACGGCCTGTACCAGCGCGGCACCGGCCACCGACTTCGCCGCCGCTGCCGGGAGTGCGACCAAGACCACCCGCCCCCCACTGCGCCCGCCGACCCCATTCTCCTTGGCGGACACCAGAACTACGATCCCGTCGGTCGCAATCAGCCGGCCTTCCGCCGCGTCGTCAGCGGGTGCGGCCACGATGTCGACGACGTCGCCGGGTCTCACGAGATCCATCAGTGCGGCATCGGCCAACGGAATCGGAACGATCCGTGCGTCGGGGCCGGCGGCCGATTCCGCCAGCCGGGGCCCCAGTAGACGGACGTCGGTGAGGACTTCGCCGCGGCGAGCGGGGCCCGCCACCGTCGCGCCGACGACCGAGGCGACATCGTGAAGTGCGCCCTCGGGCACCCCGGGTGATGCCCGCGACTCCACCCGAATGTCGGCTGCGGTGAGTTCGACACCCGGCGACAGGTCGCGGACGGTCAC
Organism: Mycobacterium sp. 236(2023); assembly: GCF_029623955.1. GTDB lineage: Bacteria > Actinomycetota > Actinomycetes > Mycobacteriales > Mycobacteriaceae > Mycobacterium. The sequence continues at coordinate 727,070 of NZ_JARSBP010000003.1, forward strand.
GACGACGTCGGTCTGGTCTGTCCGCGGATCACCGCGCCACGCGGCGACGGCTGCCAGAATCACCAGAGCGGCTGCGAGCCCACGGCGCGCCCCCGGCGACCGCGACCAGTCGGGCCGCAATGCGCGGACGAGACGGTCCAGCGGCGACGGGTCCAGTGATTCGCCCATGCGCCCACGCTATGAGGCGCGGTACGGCGAAGTCAGCAGCCGGTTCGGCAGCTGTGGATAACTGTGCGGATCAGCTCGATGCGGCGGCAGCCGGCGTCGACGAACTGCTCGATGAACTCGAACTGCTCGACGAGGAACTGGAGCTGTCCGACGAGCCGGCCTTCTCCGAGGATGAACTCGACGAGGACGAATCCGACGAGGACGATTCGCTGCTGCCGGCGCTTCCGGAGCTCGACTTCTTGCCGGACTCCCGGCTGTCATTGCGATAGAAGCCGCTGCCCTTGAAGACCACGCCGACCTTGCCGAACACCTTGCGCAACCGTCCGTCGCACTGCGGGCAGTCCGTCAACGATTCATCGGAAAACGCCTGCACCACGTCGAACTTATTGCTGCATTCGGTGCACGCATAGGAATAGGTTGGCACACAAACCTCCGAGGTGGTCAAACTACTTAGCACTCTACCGGCTCAAGTGCTAGAACCGCCAGCGGGCTCGTCGCATTCCCGGCCCGCTGTCGCCCCTCTCATGGCGTGCGACACGCGCACAAAGCCGCTGCGGCCGCGCCGAACCTCGCGTCTGTATCATCGAAAAGCGGCTTCTCGCAATGTGTTACGGACTCTTGGCCGCCGTCATGGCGTGGATGGCGGTTCGCCGAGGGCGACGAGCCCCTGTTCGGGGGTGAGCGCGTGCGTCATGCGGACATCGTGAGCTTCGGACGGCAGGTGGTCGACTAGTTCCTCGTCCCGGACGACGGCCACCAGCAGAGCGCCTGGCCGGGCGAGCGCAAGCGTCCGGTCGTAGTACCCGGCGCCGCGACCCAGTCGAGCTCCATCGCGGTCGACGGCCAGAGCGGGAACCAACACCACATCGGCGGTAGTCACGGTCTCGGCGGGGAGCCGCGGTGGCGGAGGCTCGCGCAGCCCGAACGGCGCTGCGTCCAAGTGGCCCGGGGTGTACCGCCCCCATTGCAGGGGCAGGGGAGTTCCGTCGGCATTTTCGCGGGCCACGGGCAGCAGCACTTCGATGTGGCGGGCCACCAGGTCGTCGATCAGCGCCACCGAGCCCGGCTCCGAACCGACAGGCACGTACGCGCAGACCGTCGACCGCGGCGCGATCAGTGCGGCAAGGTGGCGCGCCAGATCGGCTGCTTCACCCTCTCGTGTTTGCTGACTCACCGAGCGTCTGGCAGCCAGAATTGCTGCTCGGACCTGTGTTTTGGTCGACGTCATCGGGTAGTTCCTAGATGCTCGGGTTAGAGGAGAACATGCGACGCGGAAAGGTTAGGGTGTGAACGATGAACCGGCCTGAAGTTCCTATTCCGTATACCGCAGTGGTTCCCGCTGCGGGACTGGGAACGCGTTTCCTGCCTGCCACCAAAACGGTGCCGAAGGAATTGCTGCCGGTCGTCGACACACCGGGAATCGAGTTGGTCGCCGCCGAGGCTGCCGAGGCAGGCGCCGAGCGGCTGATCATCATCACCTCCGAGGGCAAGGACGGCGTCGTCGCGCACTTCGTCGAGGATCTCGTGCTGGAGGGCACACTCGAAGCCCGCGGTAAGAACGCGATGTTGGAGAAGGTCCGCCGAGCGCCGGCGCTGATCAAGGTCGAGTCCGTGGTGCAGACCGAACCGCTCGGACTCGGGCACGCCGTCGGCTGCGTCGAAGACAGCCTGACGCCCGACGAGGACGCGATCGCGGTGCTGCTGCCCGACGATCTGGTGCTGCCCACCGGTGTGCTTGAGACGATGTCGAAGGTGCGCGCCAAGCGCGGCGGGTCCGTGTTGTGCGCGATCGAGGTCGACCGCGAGGAGATCAGCGCGTACGGCGTCTTCGACGTCGAGATCGTCCCCGACGCCGCCAACCCGAACGTGCTCAAGGTCAAGGGCATGGTGGAAAAGCCCAAGCCCGAGGATGCGCCGTCGCTGTTCGCGGCCGCCGGCCGTTATGTGCTCGACCGCGCGATCTTCGACGCTCTGAAGCGCATCCCGCGCGGCGCGGGCGGCGAACTTCAGCTCACCGACGCCATCGCGCTGCTGATCGAGGAAGGCCATCCGGTCCACGTCGTCGTCCACCGCGGATCTCGACACGATCTGGGAAATCCCGGGGGCTACCTGAAGGCTGCGGTTGACTTTGCGTTGGAGCGAGACGACTACGGGCCCGAACTGCGCCGGTGGTTGACCGAACGGCTTGGGCTCGTTCCCGCGGCGAACGACACCTAGCAGCGGCTGCACAGCCGGGCGGGCCGTTCGACGTCAGCCGGTTGGACGGAAGAAAGGCGCGCTGTGCGTTCGGTGGAGGAGCAGCAGGCTCGGGTGGCAGCTGCCGCGGTCGCGCCGCGGCCGGTGCGGGTGGCGATCGCCGAAGCCCAAGGCTTGATGTGCGCCGAGGAAGTGGTCACCGAGCGCCCGCTGCCCGGATTCGATCAGGCCGCGATCGACGGTTATGCGGTGCGCAGTGTCGATGTCCTGGGTATCGGCGGAGCATCCGACGGCGACGATGACGGCGGCGCGGACATCGAGCGCGACGAGAGCCGGCCCCGGGAGATCAGCCTTCCGGTGATGGGTCTGATCGAAGCGGGCAGCCGCACGCCCAGTCGGCTGCAGCCCCGCCAGGCGGCGCGTGTGCAGACCGGTGCCCCGATGCCCACCCTGGCCGACGCGGTGCTGCCGCTGCGCTGGACCGATGGTGGTGACTCGCGGGTCCGCGTGCTGCGTGGCGTGCGGTCGGGCGCCTATGTGCGCCGCACAGGTGACGACGTCCAGCCGGGCGACGTCGCGGTTCGCGCGGGCACGATCATCGGCGCCGCGCAGGTCGGCCTGCTGGCGGCCGTCGGACGCGAGCGGGTGCTGGTGCACCCGCGGCCGCGGGTGTCGGTGCTGTGTGTGGGCGGTGAGCTCGTCGACATCTCCCGGACCCCGGGCAACGGCCAGGTCTATGACGTCAACTCCTACGCGCTGGCGGCAGCCGGACGCGATGCCGGCGCCGAGGTGAACAGGGTCGGCATCGTGCCCACAGACCCGAAACAGTTACGTGAGGTTGTCGAAGGACAGCTCAGCCGCGCCGAGATCGTGGTCATCGCGGGTGCGGTCGGTGGGGCAGCGGCCGAGGGCGTCAGGACCGTACTGGCGCAGCTCGGCGACATGGAGGTCGCACGTATCGCCATGCACCCGGGCTCGGTCCAGGGGTTCGGGCAACTCGGTCCCGACGGTGTTCCCGTCTTCCTGCTGCCGGCCAATCCGGTCAGTGCGCTGGTGGTGTTCGAGGTGATGGTGCGGCCGCTGATCCGGCTTTCCCTCGGCAAGCGGCAAGCGATGCGGCGGGTGGTGCCGGCCCGCACCCTGTCGCCGATCAGTTCGGTCGCCGGCCGTAAGGGTTTCCTGCGTGGGCAGTTGATGCGCGATCAGGACACCGGTGAGTATCTGGTGCAGGCACTTGGGGGTGCGCCGGGAGCGTCGTCGCATCTCCTCGCGACGTTGGCGGAAGCAAACTGTCTGGTGATCGTTCCGAGTGAGGCCGAGCAGGTCCGCACCGGAGAGGTCGTCGACGTCGCGTTCCTCGCGCAGCGCGGCTGACCTACGAGACGGCTGTCGATATGAACCTGCTGAGTTCCCGGTCGCAGCATCCGGGTTGGCCGCAGGCGGTCGGCCCGCTGGTGGTGTCGGCCGGGACGGTGCGGCTGCGCCCGATCAGGTTGCGCGATGCGGCTCAGTGGAGCCGGATCCGCCTGGCCGACCGGGGGCACCTGGAACCGTGGGAGCCGTCCACGGACATGAATTGGGAACTGCGGCACTCTGTTTCGGCATGGCCGTCGGTGTGCTCGGGCCTCCGGTCGGAGGCCCGTAAGGGGCGGATGCTGCCGTATGCGATCGAGTTGGACGGGCAGTTTGCGGGTCAGCTGACGATAGGGAACGTCACCCACGGTGCACTGCGGTCGGCGTGGATCGGCTATTGGGTGGCCAGCGGTTCGACAGGTGGTGGTGTCGCGACCGCGGCGTTGGCCCTGGGGTTGGACCATTGCTTCGGGCCCGTCATGCTTCACCGCGTCGAAGCCACGGTGCGGCCGGAGAACGCGGCAAGCCGGGCTGTCCTGGCAAAGGCCGGATTCCGGGAAGAGGGCCTGCTGAAGCGTTATCTGGATGTCGATCGCGCGTGGCGGGACCACTTGCTGGTGGCGATCACGGTCGAGGAGCTGAACGGGTCGGTGGCGTCGGCTTTGGTCCGTTCCGGGCACGCCTCCTGGGCCTGAGGGCGGTTTGCCGCACCCCGGCTGTTACTCATGTGACACGTGTGACGGTTGGTGCTTGTATCCAGCGAATTACAGGTGTGTAATTGTGTCGGCGCGCCGCCCATGGATGCGCTGGTCACAGACCTAGCCTGATGGGGAAAGGAGCAGGCGCCATGCCAAGCATCCCCCAATCTCTTCTCTGGATCTCGCTCGTCGTGCTTTGGCTCTTCGTGCTTGTCCCGATGCTGATCAGCAAGCGGGACGCCGTTCGCCGAACCAGTGACGTCGCGCTGGCCACCCGCGTGCTCAACAGCACCGCCGGCGCCCGGCTGCGCAGACGTCGCGGTCCCGCGTCCGGGCACCGCAGCGATCCGGACTGGCAGCCCGCCGAGGACGTCGACGTCGACGAGGCCGAGGAGGCGCCCAGCCGCGCGGTGGTCATGGTGGCCGCCGAAGCCGACGGCGCGGGCGCCGAACCCGACTACCTGGACGTCGACGTGGTCGAGGACTCCGGAGCGCTGCCGGTCGCGGACGTCGCCGAGGAGCCCGTCGCGGCCGAAAGCGACGAGCTGACGTTGGATTTCGACGGAGCTGCTGCGCGGCACGAGGCGGCCGTCGAGGACGACGAGCGCGATACGTCCGATGACACCGGCGTCTACTCGGTGATCGACGACGAGTACGAGTACGTCGACGACTCATCCGAGATGGAGGAGGAGTCGGCGGAGTCGGAGGGGCCGGAGACCCCGGTCGCGCACTCGATCAGCGATGCGCGGCGCCGCCGCCGCGAGTCGACCACGGCTGCTGCGGTGTCGGCGCGCAAGTACCGCTTCCGCGCCCGCACCATCGCCGTGATGGCGGTGCTGATGCTGGCGAGCGCCGTCGCGGCGTTCACCTGGTCGTCGACGATGTGGTACGCCACGGCCGTATCCGCGTCGGTGACGCTGCTCTACCTCGCCTACCTGCGCCGCCAGACCCGTATCGAAGAGCAGGTGCGCCGGCGTCGCGCCCAGCGGATGGCCAGGTCACGGCTCGGGGTCGAGAACACCAGCGATCGGGAGTACGACGTGACCCCGTCGCGCTTGCGCAGGCCCGGTGCCGCGGTGCTGGAAATCGACGACGAGGACCCCGCATTCGAGCATCTCGACTACGTGCCGTTCGCTCGTCACTACGACCTGCCGCGCGCTTCTGGCCAGTAGTCACCTCGCGATTTCTGGCGGTGCCCGGCGGCTGATAACCTGTACCGGCACTAGGGGCTATAGCGCAGTTGGTAGCGCGTCTCGTTCGCATCGAGAAGGTCAGGGGTTCGATTCCCCTTAGCTCCACAACGTTTCAGCAGTTCAAGACGCCCGCTTCGGCCAGCTTGAATTCAGGATCGAACACTCGGGCCGCAGCGGCGAAAATCCGTGATGATCTTGGACATGTCTGCTGGGCCACACTGTTCGACCGGCGTCGCCCTGACGGTCTCGATGCGTGACGCGCCGCGGGACGACTTGTACAGCTTTGGTTCGTGACGAGTCGGTAGGTGCGTCAGTTTGATGCGGCGCTCTGGCAAAGAGCGGCGGTGCGCCTCCGGGTCCGCTTCGCGAATTGGGGGCAAACAATAGCCCCCCTGTGTCTGTTGATCTTGAAATCGCACTTGGTCATGCACGTTGAGGCAGGCCAGACACTATTGACTCGCGCGTAAGCTAAGTAATAGATTGCGGTGAATCTATCGTCGGGGGGAACCGCAATGAGTTCAGCAAAGCATGCAGCGCGCGTTGGTGCGGTCGCGTTCACCCTCGGTCTCGGCGCAGCGATGGCCAGTGGTACCGCTTATGCTGCGCCGGACGACCCTTCGGAGGGCTCGGGCGGTTCCTCATCGTCCGCGGAGTCGCACCCGTCAACCACGAAGTCGGCAGACAAGAAGCCTTTAAACAAGAACTCCGCCGGGTCGTCGGATACCGCAGACACCGCTCAAGGCCCGTCGGACGATACCGACCACGACCTCGGGGACTCGAAATCCGACGCTGAGCGTGCCGGGGGCGGCGAGGACGGCGCGGCCGGCGCAGAGAGTGTCAAGATAAGGGAAAAGCATTCGCGCACAGGGCCATCCGCGACATCGGCAGACGATCAGCCAATTGAATCGCCCGAGGTTGTAGACGGCGGAGACCCGGTTTTGCCGGACGACAACTCTACGGGTGCGGTCGTCGAAGAGCCGACCACCACGGCTCCGGGGCGCAGTGATACCCCCACGGTCGGTGCTGGTGATGCGGGATCCGAGACGTTGGCCGACGACCGCGGTCCCACGGTCGTGTCCCGGCCCCTCGGCTCGGCGGAACTCACCGTCTCAAATGTCGAAGGTGACGACCTGCCCAGCGGACCCTCAGGACCAGCGCTGCTGCTCGCCGTGGTCCAGGGGGTGATCCGTGATTTCAACCGGTTCTTCTTCAACAGCAGGCCATCATTCGATCCTCGCCAGGTCGTGGCATCCGGGGCCACCGGAATGGTTTACGGCACCCTGAACGCTTCGGACCGCGATGGCGACCCATTGGTCTACACGGTGACCGAGCAACCCGTGAACGGCACGGTCGTCGTTAATCCGGACGGCACCTACGTCTATATTCCCAAGCAGGAGTTGCTGTCCGCGGGTGGTCAGTGCGGCCCCACCGCTTGCTTCGACGCGTACACCGACTCGTTCAAAGTCGACGTCGCCGACAAGGGCTTCAACCTCCGCAAACTCATTGGCTACCTCATCGGCGCACCGACCTCCGTGGCGACGTCGGTGTCCGTGAACGTCCCGCAGACCAACGTCGGCGCAGGCGCACTTTCCCAGACCTTCCGGGTCTACAACGCCACGCGCAACCAGGTCAAGATCACGACCACGACCGCTTTCACCAAGACCCACGACGCCGGAATCAACACGTTGAACGCTCCTGCCCTCGGTGCCACCTTGGAACCGGGCGAGTTCCACGAATATCAGGTGACTTTCTGGGCGTTCCATGTCACAGGAGTCGAGGTCACCTATACCTCGACCGATGGTTCGGCGTGGAGAACCTACATGTCCACCGACCTGTTCAACAGCCGAGGGATCACCTGCAAGACCAGCAACGCCGTGTGCAATCCCACCAGCTTCACCGGCGGTGACACGATCGTGTTGATGGAGCAGCCCGGCGCGCCGGACATAGAGATCCCCGCGGGTCAGGGCCAGCGGCAGGCGGATGTGCTGAATCGGATGTGCAGCGGTGGAATCGCGAGCTGCTCATTCAAGGTGCGTAGCAAGGTGGCAACGTACGCGCCGCGCCGCCAGGTCTGGGACTACACGACGGGAAGCGGCTCGGCCAACCTCTCGGAAGCGATAAAGATCTCCAATAGCGCTTCCAACAGCGTCGAGGTGAGTGCCAAAGCCGGCGTCAATATCAAAGCGATCGTCTCCGCCGAGATCGCCAGCAAGTACTCACACACCTGGACCGAGGGTTACGAGGTCAACCGCACCATCAGCAATACTGTGAAGCCGTACACGCACTTCATCCTCTACGTCGAAACCCCGGTGCAGCGGTACACAGGAGACTTCACGGTGAAGATCGGCAACACCACGTGGACGCTGCGGGACGTGTACTTCGATCAGCCTGACAAGGACCGTACTGTGCGCTACCTAGAGGTAGACGTCCCGGTTCGCCCCCGCACCATCGTTTAGCTCAGAGCGTCTCTGTAGTTCCACTCGTTTCGGCCTTGTCAGCGGTAGTAGATCTCCAACCGCTCGATCAAACCGTCGCGCACCGTGAAAATGTCTGCGGCGTAGACGAAATGGCCCGGCTCCCCGAGTGGGCTGGATGCCCTGATCTGGACGATCTCGGTGTCGCCGTCGCGGAACTGCGCCTCGATCTCGGTCACCGCCTGGCCGGCGAACACCACCGTCTTGTAGAACTGTCGCAGGGCGGCTGGGTCGGCGAAGATCCCCGCCGGGTGCGCCAGGCGCGCCGTCGGCGCGAACAAGCCCATCAATGCGTGGATGTCGGCACGGTTGACCGCGTCGATGTACTGCTCGGCCACGCTCATGGTTGATCGCCTCCGTGAGGTTCGAGGGCGACCCGCATGTGCCGGACTCCGCTGTGCTTGTTGCTCCGGACGTACTCGATCGGTGCGGTCATCGTCACGCTGCCGACCCGATCGAGTAGCGCATCGAACATCACCTGCATCTCCATCCGCGCCAGTGACGCGCCCAGGCAGAAATGCACGCCCCGGCCGAATGCCAAGTGCGGGTTGGGATTACGGTCCACATCGAAGACGTATGGGTCGGTGAAGACGGCGTCGTCGCGGTTGGCTGACGCCCACCACAGGCTCACCTTGTCGCCCGCCCTGATGTGTTGTCCGCGCATCTCGACATCACGGGTCGCCGTGCGCCTGTTGTATGGAGTGGACGACGCCCACCGGAGCATCTCCTCGACCGCTGTGGGCAAGAGGCTGCGGTCGTCTCGAAGTCGTTGCCAGACTTGCGGTCTCTCGCTCAGGGCAGACATTCCGATGGCGATCGAATTGCGCGTGGTCTCGCTTCCCGCAGCGATGATCAGGCTCAAGAACAGACGCTGCTCGTTTTCGGTGAGTGGCGCATCATCGATGAGGGCGTGGGTGACGATCGACAGCAGATCCGCCGTCGGCGGTTCACTGCGCTTGCGCTCCAACAGCTTTGTGCCGTAGGTGAACATCTGCGCTTGCGCCTGTGCCACGCGATCGCTGGTCTCGCCGATCTCGCGTTCCTCGTAGTCGAGGGTGACGTTCGCCCAGTTCATCAGTTCGTGGCGGTCTTCCTGAGGCACGCCTGCCAGTTCGGCCACTGCCTGCAACGGCAGTTCGGCTGCCACGTCGACGAGGAAGTCGCACTCACCTTTGGCCAGGGCGGCGTCGACGATCCCGACCGCCCGGTCGCGCAGGCCACTCTCGATGGCGCGCAGTGCGCGCGGCGTCGTACTCGGTGTCAGCAGGCGGCGGATCTTCGCGTGACGCGGGTCGTCCATCATGTTGAGCAGCGCGCCGACGGCGAATTCCATCGGCATGTCCTCGAGTGTGGTGCCGCCGCCCGCGCGGTCACCGCCCGTCTCCGACGAGAACGTCTCGCTGTCGGCGGCGACCGCGACGATGTCGGCGTGTCGGCTGAGCACCCAAAACCCCTCGCCGCCGGGCGTATGCTCCGTCGGCGGATGCCACCAGACGGGGGCGTCGCGGCGTAACCCGTCGAAGAACTCGAACGGGAAACCGTTGGTGAAGCGGTTCAGGTCGGTCAGGTCGAAATCGGCCACGGTCGACATGACCTAGACCATACGTAGTCCGCGAGGATGTCTTGTCAGAACGGGCTGCTATTCGACTGCGTCTTCGCGTCCTCGGGGCGCGGTCCGTACTTACGGACATAGTCGTCGTGCATCTTCGCGTCCTTCTTGCGCTGGATGACGTCGACGAGGTTCGGGTCCAGCCCTTGGCGCGCGAGCCGGTGCCTGCGCCAAACCTTGTTGAGCGCCAACGCCATCAGCAGCGCCCAGACGTATATCGGCGCCGTCATCTCCAGGCGCATGTAGATCGGCGCGGGTAGCAACCACAGCGGCGCGAGAATGATCAGCGGCGGAATCGCGTACCGGATCATGTGCCGCCGGATCGCGCCTTGGCCGGCGAGATCCTCTGCGACCCAGCGGTTCATCGACTGGGGGAGGCGCTTGCCGTAGCAGTACAGCAGGTACTGCCAGAAGTTCGGTTTGTCGCCGTGCTCGGGCTCTTGGATGGTCATCGACGCTCCTTTGCGTGGGCTGGTTCCGGCCGCAGTGCGCCCGCCGCGACGGCGGCGGTGTTGATGCGGGTGAGTACTTCGTGCAGATGCTCCAGTTCGGCCATCTCGACGCCCAGGCGCGCGACGACGGCCGGGGGAATCTCGAGCGCTTTCTCACGCAGCGCGGCCCCTGCTGCGGTGAGTTGGACGTCGGTGGAGCGTTCGTCGGTGGCATTGCGGGCCCGCGAGATCAGGCCGATCGCTTCGAGGCGTTTGAGCATCGGCGACAGCGTGGCCGAATCCAATTGCAGTGCAGCGGCAATCGCTTTCACCGAGAGTGGGGAGGGGGTGGTGAGCCGCTTGTGGTGATCCCACAGGGCCAGCATCACCAGGTACTGCGGATGTGTCAGTCCCAATGGTTCCAGCAGCGGCCGGTAGACCGCGAGGACCGCCCGGTTCGTGGTGGCCAGCGCGAAGCAGACCTGACGCTCCAAGGCGAGAGGATCGACATCGGGGAGGGCGGTGACGGCCATACTTAGATAGTGCCCTAACAATTAGGGCGCTAGCAATATCGCCTCGGTCACTCCGTGCCGATGGTCACCCCGGCTGCCCGTTCCATCGGTTTGACCACGGACGTGAAGTCCGAGCCCGGCCCTTCCTCGGCCTGGGTTTCGCGCCACAGTTGCGCCACCGACTCGGCGAGGGCCACCGGCGATCCCAGCGCCTCGGCCTCGGCGAGATACAGTAGCACGTCCTTGGTCATCAGGCCCGTGGCGAAACCGTAGTCGAAGGTGCGGGGTAGCACCGCCCGCGGAAACTTGTCCCGGCTGGCGTGTGTACCGCCCGACCCCGAGTTGAGCACGTCGATCATCACCGGTGCGTCGAGCCCGGCCTTGGTGCCCATCACCATCACCTCGGCCGTCACCGCGAGTGTCGTCGCGGCCACCAGATTGTTGATCAGCTTCATCGTCTGCGCCGCGCCTGGCTGCTCGGAGACGAAGTGCGCGCGTCCCAATTCCGCGAACACCGGCGCTAGGCTGTCGAATTCACGTCGGGGGCCTGACACCATCAGCGTGAGCGCACCTGCCTGCGCCCCGTGTACGCCACCACTGACCGGCGCGTCCAGTGCCGCGATGTCGCGCGCCGCGAACACTTCCTGATTACGTTGCGCCGCAAGTTGACCCACGGTCGACAGATCGACGAACCGCCGGACTTGAGACCCCTCGGCGACCTCGGCCGCAACCGCGTTCGACACCTGCGGGGTCGGCAGGCTGGCCAACACGGTCTCGGCGCTGCCGCCGACACCCCGGGCCGACGAGGCTACCTCGGCGCCCAGCTGTGCCGCCCGCTCGACGGCGTCAGCGGAGGTGTCGAACACCGTCACCCGATACCCGGCCGCGACGAGGCGGCCCATCATCGGGAACCCCATGTTGCCCAGCCCGACAAAGCCGAGTTTCGTGCTCATCGGCTACTCGCCGTCCAGCTCGGCGAACGCGGCCCTGGCGATCCGGAAACTGTCGACGGCCGCGGGAATGCCCGCGTAGATACCGACCTGAAGGAAGATCTCCCGGATCTCGTCCCGCGTGACCCCATTGGTCAATGCCCCGCGAATGTGCGTGGCGAGTTCGTGGGGCCGGTTGAGCGTCGCGATCATCGCGAGGTTGAGCATGCTGCGCGTCTTCAGCGGCAGGCCCTCGCGCCCCCACACCGCACCCCAACAGTATTCGGTCACCAGGTCCTGCAGGGGTTGTGAGAACTCGTCGGCGTTGGCCGCCGCCCGTTCGACATACTCGGCTCCGAGCACCGCCGTCCGGATCTCCCTGCCCTTCTCGTACGTCTCGCGGTTCATGCCGGAGGCGGGGTGCCGATGAGCACGGCGCTGAGCCGGCAGCCGTCCGGTCCACCGCGCCACGCATGGTCGACCCCGGTGAGCACCACCAGGTCGCCCTGCTCGAGGTGATGTGAGCCGTCGTCGAGGACGAGGTCGACGGTGCCCGAGAGCACCGTCTGCAGGTCGAGCGTGTCGGTGTGGTGCATGGGCGTCTCGGAGTCAGGTCCGAGTTCGACGAACATCCACCGCACCAGCCCGGGTGCGATGCCCTGGTCGATCAGCGGCGCGGCGCCGGCCGGCCGGGCCGGGGGCGGGGTGTCCGACGTGGCGAAGGGGATGCCCATCGCGAAGCCGGGCGCCAACTGGTCGAGCGTCAACTCGTCCTGGCTCAGGACGCAGGACTTGCCGTCCGCGTCGACTCCGGTGATCAAAGTCCGCACTTTCCCTCGCTCCCTTGGCATCACGGAGTCAAGACGTGGAGCCCGGCCCCGGCCAGACGCCGTGATGGTGACATTGGTTGCCTCCGTTACGTTTTGCACGGTACATCGCCATGTCGGCCGCGGCGATCAGGTGGTCGACGGTGGTATCGGGAACCGGGTCGGTGCCGAGTTCGGCGAACGCCGTGCCGACACTCGCCCTGACCTTCACCGGCAGTGCCGCGATCGCGTCGCACACATCCTGGAAGAACGCCACCGCCCGGGGGGACGACGCGACGTCGGCGATCAGGAACTCCTCCCCGCCGCTGCGGGTGATCACCGCCGTCGGTGTCGCGGTCGCCCGCAGCGCATCGGCGACAGCCACCAGCGCCCGGTCGCCGGCGAGGTGGCCGTAGGCGTCGTTGAGGCTCTTGAAATCGTCGAGATCGAGCAGCGCCACCAACAGAAAACGGTCGGTGTCGTAGCGGCGGGCGAGCAGCCGCATCGTCTGCCTGCGGAACGCGCGCCGGTTGAGCAGCCCGGTCAGCGGGTCGAGGTCCGCGTAGAGCAGATCGCCTTCCATCGCTTTCAGCAGCATGCGGATCGCCAGTGGCACTCCAAGATTGACCTGCAGGATCAGGAAGAAGTCGACCGCGGCGAGCGCGGTGCGCCCCTCGGCGGCCAACTGGAGCGCCTGGTAGGCGCCCACGCCCGCCGCGACGACGATATTGGCCACCACCAGTCGCATCGTGTGGAAGAACGCGCTGATCGCGCCGTTGGTGGTGAACGCGATGCACCCGAGCAGTGCGGCCAGCGGATCAGGATAGGCCAGACACGCGATCGCGATCGAGATGGTCGTGACGATCAGAAACGCAGCCGACTGCGTCTTCGTGGGCCATCTCCACAGCCACAGCGCAGAGCCGACCAGGCCGCCGGCCACAGCGGTCCACATCATCGCGCGCTGCGGATTGTCGGTGGGACCGCCGGCGCCGATCAGAAGGACGAGCACAGCAGCCGCCATCGACAGCGTGATCGCCGCGACGAACAGGCGCACCGACAGCGTCACGCCACGTCCATCGAGGAAGTTGCTGAACCACTCGTAATGGTCAGCGCGTCCGTGATCCCGCTGCATCCCGCATCATCTCGTCGTCGGTGACCGATATCGCCATCGACCCTAGCGGGATGAAATTCACACGAAGCGTTTGCTGACGGACGCGTCGCATCCTTGCCCGAGCTTCCCGTGCGCCCGTAGCCTCGAACTGTGTCCGGCCTGACTGCTGTTCGCGCCGATGACCTCGCCGCGCTGGCCGTGTTCGACGGCATCAGCACCGAGGCCCTCGTTCCGCTCGCTGCGCATCTGCGGCCGTTGAGCGCCGCACCCGGCCAGGTCCTCATGCAGCAGGGCGAGCTGGCTGTGTCGTTCCTGCTGATCGGTTCCGGCCGCGCCGAGGTCACCCACACCGGTGAGGACGGGCACGACACCGTCGTACCGCTTGAGCCGGGTCTGATCGTCGGCGAGATCGCGCTTCTTCGCGACGCCCCCCGGACCGCGACCATCGTCGCCTCCGAACCGTTGACCGGGTGGGTCGGCGGACGGGAGGCGTTCGCGACGATGCTCGAGGTACCAGGGATGGTGGACCGCCTCGTGCGGACCGCGCGGCAGCGCCTGGCCGCGTTCATCACGCCGATCCCGGTCGAGGTGCGCGACGGCACCGTTCTCTACCTGCGGCCGGTGCTGCCGGGGGACAACGAACGGACCACCAACGGGCCGGTGGAGTTCTCCGGCGAAACGCTCTACCGGCGCTTCCAGTCGGTGCGGTCACCGTCGAAGACGTTGATGGCCTACTTGTTCGAGGTCGACTATCTCGACCATTTCGTGTTCGTCCTGACCGAGGGACCCGACGGTCCGGTGGTGGCCGATGTGCGGTTCGTCCGCGACGAGAACGACCCCACCGAGGCCGAGATCGCGTTCATCGTCGGAGATGCCTACCAGCACAGGGGTATCGGTACATTCCTGATGGCGGCGATCTCCGTGGCGGCGGGGTACGACGGAGTGCGACGGTTCACCGCCAGGGTGCTCAGCGACAATTTCCCGATGCGAGCCATCCTCGACCACTTCGGCGCGATCTGGCGTCGAGACGATCTCGGCGTGGTGGTGACGGAGATCGACGTCCCGTCGGTTGACGACCTTCCTCTGAGCCGGGACATGGTCGCGCAGATCCGCGGCGTTGCGCGCCAAGCGATTCGGGCGGTCGGCTGATGAAGCCCGTACTGAGTAAAGACACCCGGCTGTGCATCTCGCTGTCGGGACGGCCGAGCAACATCGGCACCCGATTCCACAACCACCTGTACGACGTGCTCGGCCTCGACTTCATCTACAAGGCCTTCACCACGACCGACATCGCCGCGGCCATCGGCGGAGTGCGAGCGCTCGACATCAGAGGGTGTTCGGTGTCGATGCCCTTCAAGGAGGATGTGCTGAGCCTCGTCGACGAGATCGAATCGTCGGCGGAGGCGATCCGCTCGGTCAACACGATCGTCAACGACGGCGGCAAGCTCACCGCGTCGAACACCGATTATCTTGCCGTGCAACACCTTATCCGCGAGCACGGGTTGAACCCGGAGGATTCCGTGTTGATCCGCGGCAGTGGCGGCATGGCCAAGGCTGTCGCCGTCGCGTTCGCCGACGCCGGATTCGGCTCCGGTTTCGTCGTGGCCCGCAACGCCGAAAGCGGTGCGGCACTGGCTGATCGGTTGGGCTACGACTATCTGCCCGAGGTCGGTTCGGCTGTGGCTCCGATCATCGTCAACGTCACGCCCATCGGCATGGCCGGCGGTCCCGAAGAGGCGGAAGCCGCCTTCGGCGACGACACGATCGCCGCCGCCAGCACGGTGTTCGACGTGGTGGCACTTCCGTCGGAGACGCCACTGATCAAGGCGGCCAGGGCAATTGGTGCGCAGGTGATCACCGGAGCAGAGGTGATCGCGCTGCAGGCCGCCGAACAGTTCGAGCGCTACACGGGCGTGCGCCCCAGCGCCGAGCAGATCGCCGAGGCTTCCCGTTTGTCGCGGGCCTGACGTCAGGGGACGATCGTCGCCTGCTCGTCGATCGCCGCCGTGGCATCCATCAGTTGCATGGCGTGATCCTCGGTGCCTTCGGCAGTGATCTTGACAACGAACACACCGTCGTCCGCCGGGACGACGACCGTCTTCTGGGCGATCAAATAGCTGACGCCGTCCTTCTTGTAGAAGCCGCCGATCTGCGTCGCCTCGAAGCCGGCAAGGGTGCTCTGCTTACCCGCATTCGCGCCCTGGAAATCCGGTAGCGCGAGCGTGTCGTTGGGGGCGTACGCGAGGATCTTGGCCGGGTCCACATCACCGGTGAGCTTGGAGACGAACGTGACGATCGTCGGCGGGTTCGGGGGTGGTGGCGTACCGGTGAGGGTCATGGCGTCAAAGGCGCCCTGGGGTGTGTCGGGCCCCGCGGGCCCCCAACCGGGTGCGAACGGCAGCGTGATCGTCGGCGCGCCGGAATCGCCCTGGACGACAGCCTTCGAGTCGATGTTGTTGTCCAGGATGTACTGGTCGAGCGTCATGCCGGGACTTGCAGCGGGCGTCTGCGACGTCGGCGGCGCCTCCGTGGTGGTGGGGGCCGCCGCTTCCGACGTCTCGGACGTCGCCGACGATTCGCCGGCTTTCGTCGCCTCGCCCTCGGTGTCGGACCCGCAGGCAGACAGTCCGATTGCGAGGGCGATAGCGGTCGCGGCGACACCGGCACGCGTGGCGATGGTCATCTCTTCTCCTGTTCGCCGGCCAAGGGCCGGGGGCAATATCAGGCTCGAGGCTAGCGAAGTTGCTGTCCTTTCTGTGACGTCGTTTGCCGAAAGCCTCCGCCGGCCCTTCAGCGGGTGTACATGTTGCCTGTACCGACGCAAAAGTAGGGGGGTCGGGACATGAACAATATTGTTCGCTCGTTGATTGCGGTCGTTTCCGCGGTCGCTAGCGCGATCGCGCTGTCGATGCCATGGACGCTGCCGACGGTCATCTCACTGTCAGCGCAGACGACCGCGCTCATCATGGGCGGCACACTGCACCCGCTGACGGCTCCGAAGGACTCTGCAGACTTCGTCTCCGACTATCTCGAGAACGCCGTCACCGGTCTGCTCGACCCGGCGTTCGGACCCGTCGACAATGCGGTCGCGGTCTACACGCCCGAGGACTTCTTCCCGCTCGGGCGTCTCACGTTCGGAAAGTCGATCACCGAGGGGCTCGCGAACCTGGACCGATGCGTGTCCGCCCAATCGGGATGCGTCTTCAACGAGGACCCCGCCGTGGGCGCGACCGCCCCGCAGGCCGACGACTCGTTGATGGTGCTGGGATATTCGCAGAGCGCCGTGATCGCCTCGCTGTTGAAGCGCGATCTCATCGAGCGTGCGGAACCGGGCGCTGCGCCGGTGTCGTTCCTGCTGGTGGCCAATTCGATGCGGCCCAACGGCGGCGTCCTCATGCGCTTCGACGACTGGCAGACCATCCCGATCCTGAACATCCCGTTCCCCGGCGCGTCGCCGACCGACAGCGTCAACAACCTCTACCGGACCGTCGACATCGCCAGGCAGTACGACGGATTGGGCGGCGACTTCCCGGTGCGGCCGCTGAATCTGATCGCCACCCTCAACGCGCTGCTGGGCTACGGCATGCTCCACGGCGAGACGATCAACGTCCCGCTGTCGCAGGCGCGGTTCCAGGGGCGCGAGGGGGACACCAGCTACTACCTCATCGAAACCGACATCGTGCCACTGCTTCAGCCGTTCCAACTGTTCGTCCCGAAACCAATTCTGAAGGCGATCGACGCCCCGCTGCGCGTCATCATCGAGGACGCCTACGACCGGGACATCGGACCCGGCGTGCCGACCCTCGCGAGTTGGCGGCCGATCAAAGATCTCGCAGGCATGGCCGCCCGCCTCATCGCGTCCGTGCCGGTCGCGGTGGACAACCTGACCGAGGGATTCGGCTTCGGGCGCGTCCTCGGCACCTCTGCGCCCGGCGCGTTCGGCGTCGGCGGACCCGACGTGTCGACCGAAGACGTGTCGACCGAACCGGACGAGGACATCGCGACCGAAGCCGTTGTGTCAGAGTCGATTCCGGAATCCTCGAACCGCGCCGAAATCACCGACGACCTATCCGACGACGAACCCGACGTCACGGGGCGGCGGCAGAAATGGGACGACGTGGAGCCGGACTCCGTCGACGAGACCCCGGCGACCGAGCCGGAGCCCGAACCGGCCGAGGCCGGGGACGACGACGAACAGGCGCCGGTGGCGGACGAACCCGCCGCCGAGGACGGTCCGTCCGACGACGACGCGGCCGACGCCGCCTGACTGGCCGCGGCCGCAACGCGTGATATCAACAGCGCGTGAGGCTCACCGCCGCGTGCATGCTCGCGCTCGCGTGTGTTGCCTGCGCGCCGCACTCCGAATCGCCGCCGGCCACGACCGTTGAATCTCCGGTCAACCTCACCGTCAACCCAGCTCGAATCGACCGAGCGCGCGACCTCCTGCCAGACGGCTACGAAGTCACCCGCTACACAGGCGCGCCCGCGCCGTTCGCCGCATGGGGTTTCCGGGATTCGGCGGTGTCCGAGCCGACGCAATGTGCGGTGCTGGGCGCGCCCGAAGTCGACCAGGCGACGACGCTGGGCTGGTCGGCGTCAGGATCCGGCGGCATCGTCTATGCCGTCGTCGCGACCGCCGCCGCGCCATCACCGGAGCCGGCGCTGATCGCGGCCTGTGGGCAGTGGGCGGTGACGTCGGGTCACACCTCGGGCACCGTCACAGGACTGCCTGGCCCCGACATCGTCGCCGCGGAGACGTTCGGAATGAGCACGGCCGCAACCACCGTCGTCGAGGGTGGCACCGAGACCCGTTCGCATGCCGAGACATTCGTCGCCTACCTCGGCCAATACGTCTGCTTTGTCGCGGTCGTCACCGATCCGGGCTCGCCGCAGCCCGCGCTCGGGGCGGGATTCGCGTCGGATCTGCTCGCCGAAACGGTGTCGACGCTGCGAGGCTGAGCGCTGCCGCGCAGGTACATTGGCGGCGATGTCGAACCCCCCGAAACATCTGACGATCACGGCGGTGGCGATCGTCGGGCTGCTGGCGGCATGCGGCGCGCCTCAGCCCGAGGACTTCTCGAAGGCCGATATCGCCAGGGTGGCGGATGTGCAGGCCAGTTTCGCCCCGCCGTTCACGGTGAAGACCGTCGGCCCCGCAGCCATCGACCCGAAATTCCTGACGGCGCAGAAGCTGCCGCCGGGGCTGACGTTCGATCCGGCTGACTGTGGGAAAACCGCCGGCGAGCAGACGATTCCGGACGGTGTCAAAGGCAACATGGCCGCGGTGACCGCCGAAGGGGACGGGACGCGGTACATCGTGATCGCCGTGGAGACATCCGAAGCCGTTCCGGCCAACACTCCCACCGACCAGTGCAAGAAGGTGACGTTCCGCGGGCCGGGGATGGGTGGCGTCGTCGAAGTCGTCGAGACGCCGCAGATCAAGGGCGTCGACATCGTCGGCACACACCGGGTTCTGCAGACCGTCACCGCAGAAGGTCCGCGCACCGGCGAGCTGTACAACTACGTCGCCCATTTCGGCAACTTCATCGTGATCGTCACCGCGAACCCGCTCGTCGTCGCCGACAGGCCGCTGGCCAACATCGACACGGGACGGGCCCGCGACCTCGTCACGCAGGCGGTCGAATCGGTGAAGGGCTCCTAGCGGACGTCGTGCGGCCGGAACTGGATGCTGATCCGCGGCCCGGTCGGCCTGGCGGTCTTCGGGATCGAGTGTTCCCAGGTGCGCTGGCAGGAGCCGCCCATCACCAGGAGATCGCCGTGGCAGTGGCGCAGCCGCAGCGACGGACCGCCACCGCGGGGTCGCAGCGCGAAAACCCTTGTCGCGCCGAGTCCGACGATGGCCACCATGGTGTCCTCGGTGCTGCTGCGGCCGATGTTGTCGCCGTGCCAGGCGACGCTGTCGTCACCGTCGCGGTAGAGACACAGGCCGGCGGTGACGAACGGTTCGCCGAGTTCCCCGGCGTAGGTGTCGTTGAGGCGGCGGCGGAGTTGCTTGAGCCGCGGGTGCGGTACGTCAGCCGCGTCGACGAGGTTGTGGAAGCTGACCAGCCGAGGAACGTCGAGCACCCGGTCGTACATCTGACGCCGTTCGGAGCGCCACGGGATCTGGTCGCGGAGCTCCCCGAACAGCGTGTCATCGGGTGAATTGTCTTGGGACAACCACCCGGAACGCACCTCGAGCCAGGCGCCGTTGCCGAGGTCGCGCCGGTCGGACTGGTCGAAAAGCGAGCTTTGCAGAGCCTGCTCCATGGCGTGCAGTCTATCGCACACCCGTTCGAATTACCCGCACGCGAGGAGGAAAGACAAACCTCAGAGCCGAACCGCGCCGGGTCCTTCGTCGGCGAGAACGTCACCCGGGTTGGCCAGCGCACACACCTTCAAGCTCAGGCAGCCGCAGCCGATGCAGCCGGTGAGGTTGTCGCGCAGGCGCTGCAGGTGCAGGATCCGCTGGTCGAGGTCTTCCCGCCAGCCCGCCGAGAGCCGCGCCCAGTCCTTGCTGGTGGGCACGCGATCGGTCGGCAGCGTCGCCAGCGCGTCACGGATCCGGGCCAGCGGAATCCCGAGGCGCTGCGACATCCGGATGAATGCGACCCGGCGCAATGTCTCCCGCGAGTAGCGGCGCTGGTTGCCGCCGGTGCGTCTGCTGGCGATGAGACCTTCGCGTTCGTAGAAATGCAGTGCGGATACGGCGACCCCGCTGCGCGCTGCCATGTCGCCCGGTGCCAACTCGTGGGGCCACTCCATGACCTAAACCATAGTTGAGGTGGAAGTTGGCGTTACGGTGCTAGATGTGACGGAAGCTGCGCTGGGATGCAATTCGGAGGTCGGCAGGCTTCGGGTGGTCATCCTGCACCGCCCCGGGCCGGAACTGCAGCGGCTGACCCCCCGCAACAACGACACCCTGCTGTTCGACGGGTTGCCGTGGGTGGCCAGGGCGCAGGAGGAACACGACGCGTTCGCCGAGTTGTTGCGGTCGCGTGGCGTGGAGGTGTTGGTGCTCGGCGATCTCCTGACCGAGGCGCTCGCGAAGAGCGGAGCGGCCCGCATGCACGGAATCTCCGCCGCGGTCGATTCGCGGCGTCTCGGAGCTCCGCTGGCGCAGGAGCTTTCGGCGTATCTGCGCACGCTCGACGCTGCCCCGCTGGCCAGGATCCTGATGGCGGGCATGACGTTCGACGAGCTGCCGTTCGGGGAGAATGAGTTGTCGCTGGTGCGGCGCATGCACCACGGCGGGGATTTCGTCATCGATCCGCTGCCGAATCTGCTGTTCACGCGGGATTCGTCGTTCTGGATCGGGCCGCGGGTGGCGATCACGTCGCTGTCGATGCGGGCCCGGGTTCGCGAGACGTCATTGACCGATCTGATCTATGCCCACCATCCCCGGTTCCTCGGGGTGCGGCGGGCCTACGAGTCGCGGTCGGCACCGATCGAGGGTGGCGACGTGCTGCTGCTGGCGCCTGGAGTGGTGGCCGTCGGAGTCGGGGAGCGGACGACGCCGGCGGGGGCGGAAGCTCTGGCGCGCAGCCTGTTCGATGATGACCTCGCGCATACGGTGCTGGCGGTCCCGATCGCCCAGGAGCGGGCGCAGATGCACCTGGACACGGTGTGCACGATGGTCGACACCGATGCGGTGGTCATGTACCCGAACATTCAGGATTCGTTGACGGCGTTCACGATTCGGCGCAAGTCCGACGGTGTGACGATCGACCGTGCGGCGCCGTTCGTCGACGCGGCAGCCGATGCGATGGGCATCGGCAAGCTGCGAGTCATCGACACCGGGCTCGATCCCGTCACCGCCGAGCGGGAGCAGTGGGATGACGGCAACAACACGCTGGCGCTCGCGCCCGGCGTGGTGGTGGCCTACGAACGCAACACCGAAACCAATGCGCGCCTGATGGATTCGGGTATCGAGGTGCTGCCGATCTCGGCCTCGGAGCTGGGTACCGGTCGCGGCGGCCCACGCTGCATGTCGTGTCCGGCAGGCCGCGACCCGCTCTAGCAAAGTGGCCTGCACAGGAGCGCATCTCGGCGTCGTTTAATCACGTTGGCCCGCGAATGATGCCGACCAACCTCGATCAGCTGCCATCGAAGCCGTCGCAGTAGATCGCGGAAATGTATGTCGCTGACCAGGTTGTAGCGATGCTCGGCCCACTGGACTCCGATCCGGAACTCCGGCCATCCGATGCCGACCTTTGCCTCCCAGATCCGGTCGCCGACGGAGATGCCCGTCTGAGGACGCGGCAACCCGGCGTCGATGAGCCACAGGCGCACCATTGTCTCCTCGGGTGAACGGGAGCCGCCGTCCATCAGCGTCAGCGCGTCAAACGCTTTACGCGACCAGCGGGCCGATGGGTATCGCGCCTCCAGCGGTGCGACTTCGGCTCTCGTCATATCAGTGGCTGCTGCGAGCATGTCCAGATGCTTGACGGCCTGGTCGCGCGAGAGGCCGCGCGAGTTCGAGTGCGGTGCGCGGGGGAGTCGTGACCGGAAGCTGCTCGCCGTAGATCTCAACTTCGTCTGCTGCGAGCCTCTCGTTGCGGATCACGACGCCTGGCCGTGGCCTTCTGGACTTAGCGATCATTTCTATCGGGACGGAGTCGTCCACGCATCTGACGCCGTACAAGGCAGCGGCAGCCTGCCCGGTGATGACACCTGCGCGTCCAGTCCACAACCATGCCGCGTAGGCGCGCTGGCCGACATCCAACCGCGCGTCGACGGGAAAATACACATCGGGCAACAGGCGGCGGTAATTCCAGCGGAGTGCACCCCGGGTCACCAAACCCTCAGCGATAGCTTCACTTCCGATTATCGGCCAGTCCACACCGGCAGCTTCGTCGCCCACACCGACTCGTTGATGCCGCCATGTGGAGTTCGACGACGCACTTGTGGATGAAATCGGTTATGGGGACAGGTCGCGACCGAGCTCTTGAGGCCTGATGTGGTGACCGGGAAGCTCGAGCCGAGTATGTCGTCACGGTCGTTGAATGCTGCTCAATACGTCGACGCGCCAACCGTGGCGTCCGACTCGCCGAGTTGGACGCCACGGCAGTGTGTCGTGGGAACTTCGCGGATATTGCAGCCGTATAGCAGTTTTGGTGTCGAGCATCGCGGAGAGGGTCCCGCAACAGACTGCTAGCGCCAGGAGGGCAGCCAGATCTGCATGTCCCACGTCGTCTGCGAGATCGGCAAGCCCGTCAGGATCGGGTACAACCACGCGAAGTTCGTGATGACCACCGCCACGTAGATGCAGACGACCAACAGCCCCAACGTTCGGCGCTCGGCATTCTGCCCCGGCTTGTAGAGGATGTCGCCGAGGATCATTGCGATGATCATGACCAAGAACGGCGCCATCGTCGACGCATAGAAGAAGTACATCTGCCGGTCGATGTCGGCGAACCACGGCAGAAAGCCCGCGCTGTAGCCGACCAGCAGAACCGCGTATCGCCAGTCCCGCTTGACGAATGCCCGCCACACCGCCCACGCCAGCACCGGCACCGCGATGAACCACATCGCAGGCGTCCCGACCAGCATCACCGCCTTGACACACGACTGAGCCCCGCAGCCCGACACGTTCTCGGTGTCGATCGCGTACAGCACCGGCCGCAGCGACATCGGCCACGTCCACGGCTTCGATTCCCAAGGATGGTGGTTGCCGTCGGCGTTGGTCAGCCCGGAGTGGAACCGGTACGCCGCATACGTGTAATGCCACAGTGACCGCAGCGCATCGGGAATCGGCAGCACGCTGTCCGGGCCGATCGAGCGGCCCACCTCGTGGCGGTCCACCCCCGTCTCGGACGCGAACCACGGCGTGTACGACGCCAGATACACCCCGAAAGGTATGAGCACCAACGCATACAGCGACGGCCCGACATCGCGGCGGAACGTCCCCAGCCACGGCCTCGGCACCCGGTACTGCTTGCGCGCGGCGATGTCGAACGCCACCGTCATGACGCCGAAGAACATCACGAAGTACAGGCCCGACCACTTCGTCGCGCACGCCAGCCCGAGCAGCACGCCGGCACCGAACCGCCACCAGCGCACGCCGAGTCGCGGACCCCACGCGGTCTCGGCGATCCTGCCGTCGAGGAACGCGATGTGCATGCGCTCGCGGATCTGGTCGCGGTCGACGATCAGGCATCCGAACGCCGCGACGACGAAAACGGTCAGGAACCCGTCGAGCAGCGCGGTGCGCGACGTCACGAAACTGACCCCGTCGGCGATCAGCAGCAGGCCTGCGACGCCGCCGACAAGCGTGGACCGGCTGATCCGGCGCGCGATCCGGACCACCAGCAGCACGAGCACCACGCCGCACACCGCGCCGGAGAACCGCCAGCCCAAGCCGTTGTAACCGAAGATCGCCTCGCCGATCGCGATCAACTGCTTGCCGACGGGCGGGTGTACCACCAGGCCGTAACCGGGGTTGTCCTCGAGCCCGTTGTTGTGCACCATCTGCCACGCCTGCGGCGCATAGTGCTTCTCGTCGAAGATCGGCGTGCCCGCGTCGGTGGGGGAGCCGAGGTTCAGAAAGCGGGTGATCGCGGCCAACGCGGTGATCACGGCCGTCATCGCCCACCCCTGCAGGCGGTCGAGCGGACCGAAGTCGGCGACGGGCACCACGGGGCCGGGGCTGATGACAGGGACCGCTCGCCCGCTCCTCGAAAGCTCGTCGGTCGGGGCAGTCACGCCTGCGATCGTAGGCTGTCTCGCATGACGGCCGGACGACTGCTTGTAGGCGCCACGCCGCTGGGTCAGCCGTCGGACGCGTCGGCACGCCTCGTGCGGGCACTGGGCAGCGCCGACGTGATCGCCGCCGAGGACACCCGCAGGATCCGCACGCTGGCCACCGCACTTGAGGTCAAACCCACAGGCAGGATCGTCAGCCTCTACGACCAGAACGAGGCGTCGCGCATCCCGTCGTTGCTCGACGACATCCGCGGCGGAGCGACAGTCCTGTTGGTCAGCGATGCCGGAATGCCACTGATCAGCGATCCCGGATACCGCCTGGTCGCCGCTTGTGTCGACGCCGGGCTGCCAGTGCAGTGCCTGCCCGGCCCCTCCGCGGTCACGACGGCGCTGGCCGTCGCCGGGCTGCCGTCGGAGCGGTTCTGCTTCGAAGGGTTCGCGCCGCGCAAACAGTCCGCGCGGACGTCGTGGCTGCAGACGCTGGCCGCCGAGCCCCGCACGTGCGTGTTCTTCGAGTCGCCGCGCAGGCTCGGAGAAACCTTGCGCGACGCCGCCGACGTGCTCGGCCCCGGCCGCAGGGCCGTGGTGTGCCGGGAGCTGACGAAGACGCACGAGGAGATCCGGCGCGGATCGCTGGGAGAGCTCGCCGACTGGGCCGCTGACGGCGTGCTCGGGGAGATCACCGTGGTGCTCGCCGGTGCGACGCCGGCTGTCGTGGACCCGGAGGCGCTCGTGGCGGAGGTGCTGACCCTCGTCGACGACGGCATGCGGGTCAAGGACGCGTGTGCGCAGGTGATCGCGGCCAATCCCGGGTCTCCGTCGCGGCGCGAGCTCTACGATGCGGTTCTACGCGCGCGTGACTAGGGGGCTCGACCTTGCATCCAGGCCTGGTGCTGGTCCATGGCGCCTGTCACGGCGCGGACTGCTGGGAGCCGACGATCGACGCGCTGTCACGTCTGGCGCCCGACGTGAAGGTGCTCGCGGTCGACCTACCGGGGCGCCGCGGGAAGCCGGGTGAGCTGGCGGGCGCGCGGATCGACGACTTCGCCGACTCGGTGGTGGCCGACGTCAACGGCGCCGGGTTCGACGACATCGTTCTTGTCGGCCACTCGATGGCCGGGGTGACGTTGCCGCGTGTCGCGAGCAGGCTCGGGGCGAGGCGGGTGAAGGAGTTGGTCTTCGCGGCGGCGTTCGTGCCGCCGGACGGGCAGTGCGTGATCGATCTGGTGCCCGGCGTGATCGGCTGGTACGGCAGGCGCAACAAGAACAAGCGGCCCGCGGGTGCACTGCCCGCGGCGATCGCGAAGTTCGCGTTCTGCAACGGCATGACGCCCGAGCAGCGCAGATTCACCGCGGCGCGCTGGTACCCGGAGACGGCGTCGGTGCCGCTGGAGAACGTGGACCGCCGCGACATGCCCGCCGAGATCCCGCGCACATGGATCCTGACGCTGCGCGATCGCGCCACGACGCCCAGATCGCAGCGCGCGAGTATCGCCGCACTCGGCGGCGTTCAGACCGTCATCGAGATGGACACCTGCCACAATATGATGATCAGCGAGCCGACGCGCCTGGCTGAGATTCTCGCCGAGCGGTGCAGGAGCCATCGCCCGTGACGCACGACTTCGCGACGCCTGATGCGGAACCGTCTCGGCGGAGTTGGCGCGCCAAGCTCGCCAAGGGCGCGGGACGGGCGATCGTCGACGGCTTCTTCAATACTCGCTGAGCGCTGCGTGGCGCGGCTGCCGGACGGCGTCGTCGCCGACGATCGGTGCCGCCTTGTGTAGGCATTCGTCCCATTCGCGGCCCGGGTCGGAGTCTGCGGTGATGCCGCCGCCGACCCCGAGCACGGCCGTGCCGTCGGCGGAGAACTCGACGGTGCGGATCGCGACGTTTAATTCACAGCCGGCCACCGGAGAAGCCAGACCCGCTGTGCCGCAATAAATTCCACGTCGGTGCGGCTCCCAGTCACGGAGCAGCTCGCGGGCGCGGCCCTTGGGGGTTCCGGTGACTGATGCGGGAGGAAACGTCGCCTCCAGTAGCACCCCCATCGGCAGGTCGGCGGGCACCTGCGCCGAGACCGTGGAGACCAGATGCCAGACGCCGGGCGCCGGCCGGACCGCCAGCAGTTCGGCGACGGACACCGAGCCGGTGCGGGCGACCCGGCTGAGGTCGTTGCGGACGAGATCGACGATCATGATGTTCTCGGCCACGTCCTTGACCGATGCGCGGAGCGCGGCAGGGTCGGCATCGCGCGGCAGCGTTCCCTTGATGGGGCTTGAGGTGACGGCCTCGCCACAGCGCCGCAGGAAGAGTTCCGGTGACAGCGACGCCACCGCACCCCAGTCACCCGCGAGGTAGGCGGCGCGGGCAGGGGAGGTTCTGGAGACGGCCTCGGCGAAGAAGTCGAGCGGCGTGCCGTCGAGGCGGCCGGTGAACTGGGTGCACACGCAGGCTTGATAGACCTCGCCGGCGGAGATGGCCTCCAGGCACGCGAGGACGCCGTGCCGGTGTGCGTCGCGGTCCGCGTCACCCCAGTCGACGGCGGCGGTGCTGGGCGCCGTCTGCGACTGCAGCGCATCGCGGATCCAGTCCGAAAGTGCTGTGTCGCTGAGGCTTTCGTACCACCAGACGCCCTCGCTGTCGCAGCGCAGCACGGAGTCCGACCAGCCGCCCGCGGCCTCGGGGATTCGTGGCCCCAGGCCGTCGGCGCCGGCGTCGGGATACGACAGATACCCGAACCAGCCGCCACCGACGGGGCCGTCGCGCCGGTCGCCGGGTGTCAGGTCGAAGACGTCCGACGGCGGCACCGGTGCAGCCGTCAGCGACGGCGCGATGACCGCCCGCGACCCGAACCAGTCCCCGATCAGCGCCGCCGGAGGCGCCAACCCCTGTCGCGTTGCGCCGGCTGCCAGTGCGCGCAGCACCGACGGGGCGGGCCCCAGATCGCCGAGCCGGTCGATGCGCACCGGGCCATTATCTGCCGATGCGTCTGGGCAGCATCACCGTGGATAGCTTCTCGGGGTTGCGCATCGCGTAGAAGTTGGTGATCTTCCCGTCGATGATCTCGACGGACACGATCCCCTCGAGGCGGTCCCCGGTGTAGAGCACCAGCGCGGGCGCGCTGTTGTAGACCCCCGGTTCGGCCCGGCCGTCCGGGCCGCCCAGCCGGATCAGCCCGAGGATCAGTTTGGCCACGCGCTCAGCGCCCGCGACCGGCCTGCGGGCCGCGCTGACCTTGCCGTCGCTGTCGGCGGTCCAGACGACGTCGGGAGCCAGCATCGACATTAGGCCGTCGAGATCCCCGGTCGCCGCTGCGGCGAAGAACTGCATGGTGATCTCCGCGGAGACCTTGGCGTCGATGGGCTCGAACCTCTTGCGTCGCGAGTGCACGTGTTCCCTTGCGCGGTGCGCCATCTGGCGCACCGACGCCGAGGATTTGCCGAGTGTCGACGCGATCTCGTCATGCCCGAAGCCGAAAACCTCCCGCAGCACGAACACCGCCCGCTCGTCAGGGCTCAGCGTTTCCAGCACCACCAGCATCGCCATCGACACCGACTCGGCGAGCACCACGTCTGCCGACGGATCTGCTTCTGTCAGAAGTGGTTCGGGTAGCCACGGGCCGACGTAGTCTTCGCGGCGGCGTGACTGTGCCCGGAGCGCATTGAGTGCCTGGCGGGTGACGAGCTGGGCGAGGTAGGCCTTGGTGTCGGTCACCGAGGCGAGGTCCACCTCGGCCCAGCGCAGGTAGCTCTCCTGCAGCACGTCGTCGGATTCTGTTGCACTGCCCAGGATCTCGTAGGCAATCGTGAACAGCAGCGGTCGCAGATGCGTGAATCGCTCGGCGTGCTCGTCTCCCTGCGTCGTGGTCATCGGACCGGGATCGCCTTCGCCGCGGTTATCTGCTCGGTGCGGTCAGGGCCCTGGAAGAACTTGTAGGACCCCGGCTTCGCTGCCTCGCCGGCCAGCCACTTCACCGTGTAGCGGCACACCTGCTCCTTGACGAACGCGCCGGCACGGCCGCCGATGTAGAGGCTGCGTGGGGTGTCGTCCTTGCGCGCCAACTGGATCGTGCCTGCGCCACGGCCCACGCTGATGCACTGCCCGGTCATCACGACCGTGGCGTCGGCAGCTTCGGTGCCGGCGATGCGGGCCAGCACCGTGTTGCCCGCCTGCGCGCCGAGCGGCAGGCCGGCCTGGCAGCTCATCCGGTAGGGAAGACCTGACGGCGCCGCCGAGTCGCCCGCGGCGACGATGCGGCCGTCATCGACGCTGGTCAGGCTCTCGTCGGTGATGAGGCGGCCCAGCGCGTCGGTCGTCAGCCCGCTCTGGGCGGCCAGCCCTGGCACCCCGAACCCGGCCGTCCACACGGTGACCGCACTCGGCAGGACGCGTCCGTCGGAGAGGGCGATGTGGTCGGCGGCGACGGAAGCCACCGTGGCCGACACCAAGGTCACCCCCAGCTTGGTGAGGCGCTTGGTCACCGAGCGGCGTCCCGACCGGCCCAGCGACGGACCGATGAGGGTGCTGACCAGCGTCACGTGACGGCCGGCTTCGGCGAACTCCGACGCTGCCTCGATGCCGGTCAGTCCGCCGCCGACGACGACGATCGGGGCCTGCGTCGGCACGTCAGCCAGGCGCGCACGAAGCCGATGCGCCTGCTCCAATTCGCTGAGAGGATAAGCGAATTCGGCTGCACCAGGCACCGAGTCCGGCACTGCGCCGGTGCTTCCCGCCGCGTAGACGAGGTAGTCGTAGCCCAGGGTCTCGCCGGAGGCCAGGGTGACCTGGCGCGCGGCTGCGTCGATGCGCTCGGCGCGGTCGACGACGAGCTGCACTCCCGCGTTGAGCACCGCGCCGAAATCTGCGACGGCGTCGTCGTTGTCGGCCGCGAGTTGATGCAGCCGGATCCGTTCCACGAACTCCGGTCGCGGGTTGATCACCTTCACCCGCACATCGTCACGTGACATGAGGCGGTTGGCTGCCATGACACCGGCGTATCCGCCGCCGATCACCAGGACAGTGGTCTGGGTCGTGGTCATTCCTTGTCTCCTTCGAGGTTGTCGGCTCCGCGTCGAGCCGGT
The DNA here is from genome assembly GCF_029623955.1 of Mycobacterium sp. 236(2023). Lineage (GTDB taxonomy): Bacteria > Actinomycetota > Actinomycetes > Mycobacteriales > Mycobacteriaceae > Mycobacterium. The sequence goes on from NZ_JARSBP010000003.1 coordinate 756,335, forward strand.
CTGACCTCAAGACACCGGTGGCCGCCAATCTGTGACAGGTCGTGACACACGTCACATATATAGAGGAGCCGGTGTCACTCCGCCTGATAGCGCGGGAAGACCCCGGACGGCGCAGGGAGAGGCGACCCGGGGGCGAGCCGTGTCCCGATCGCGGTGAAATCGCGTCGATCGGCGGGCTGGCCGAGCAGGTCGAGAAGTTTGGCCATCGACTCGGGCATCACCGGCTGGCTGAGCATCGCGGCGATGCGCACCACTTCGAGTGTCGTGTAGAGCACCGTCGCGAACCGGTCGGGGTCGCTCTTGCGCAGCACCCACGGCTCCTGCGCCGAGAAGTACCGATTCGCCGCACCCAGGACGGACCAGATCGATTCCAGCGCGAGGTGCATCGCCGTCGCGGCGTAGTGACCGCGCACCTTGTCCAGCAATGCGTCGGCAGCAGCGAGCATCTCCGAGTCCTCGGCGGTGAATTCGCCCGGCGTCGGCGTCACCCCATCGAGGTTCTTGGCGACCATCGACAGTGAGCGCTGGGCCAGGTTTCCGAACTCGTTGGCCAGGTCGGCATTGATCCGGCCGATGATGCCTTCCTCGCTGTAGCTGCCGTCCTGTCCGAACGGGACCTCGCGGAGCAGGAAGTAGCGCAGCTGGTCGAGTCCGAACGTGTCGACGAGGTTGACGGGGTCGACGGTGTTGCCGATCGACTTGCTCATCTTCTCGCCGCGGTTGAACAGGAAGCCGTGCGCGAACACCTTGTCCGGCAACTCGATACCCGCCGACATCAGGAACGCCGGCCAGTAGACGGTGTGGAACCGGATGATGTCCTTGCCGATCATGTGCAGATTCGCCGGCCAGTACCGCTGGAATGCCTCGGATTCGGTGTCGGGGAAGCCTACGCCGGTGAGGTAGTTGGTCAGCGCGTCCACCCAGACGTACATGACGTGGTCGGGGTGGTCGGGCACGGGGACGCCCCAGTCGAAGGTGGTGCGCGAGATCGAAAGATCGCGCAGTCCGCCCGAGACGAAGCTGACGATCTCGTTGCGGCGAACCTCGGGTTCGATGAAGTCCGGGCGTTCGGCGTAGAGCGCGAGCAGTCGGTCGGTGTACTCCGACAGTTTGAAGAAGTACGTCTCTTCCTCGGTCCAGGTCACCGGGGTGCCGGTTTCGGTGGCGACGCGCACCCCGTCGGCACCGACCGTCGTCTCGCCTTCGGTGAAGAATCGTTCGTCGCGCACTGAGTACCAGCCCGAGTACTTGTCGAGGTACACGTCGCCGGCGTCGACCATCCGCGCCCAGATCGCCTTCGACGCCTCGTAGTGGTCGGCGTCGCTGGTGCGGATGAAGCGGTCGAACGAGATGTTCAGCTTCTCCTGCAGACGCTGGAACACATCCGAGTTCTGCCGCGCCAGGTCCGCGGTGGCCATGCCGACCTTGGCCGCCGTCTCGGCCATCTTCAGCCCATGCACGTCGGTTCCGGTGAGGAAGCGGACGTCGAATCCGTCCAGCCGCTTGAACCGCGCGATCGCATCGGTCGCGATGTATTCGTAGGCGTGTCCGACGTGGGGATCGCCGTTGGGGTACGCGATCGCCGTCGTGATGTAGTAAGGCTCGCTCATTTCTCACTCATTTCGACGTCAACCCTAGAGTGTGGGCGTGAGTTCCAAGCACCGTGAGCCGCCGCCGATTCCCGAGCCCCTCGCCCCGCTGATCGACGCTCACACCCACCTCGACGCGTGCGGTGCGAAAGACGCCGACGACGTGCGCGCGATCCTCGACCGCGCAGGTACGGCCGGAGTTCAGGCCGTGGTGACGATCGCCGACGATCTGGGGTCGGCTCGCTGGGCGGCCGACGCGGCCGACTGGGATTCCCGGGTGTATGCGGCGGTCGCACTGCACCCCACCCGGGCGAACGCGCTGACGGATGAGGCGCGGACGGTCATCGCGAACCTCGCGGCACATCCCCGGGTGGTGGCGATCGGCGAGACCGGGATGGATCTGTACTGGCCGGGACGGCTGGAGGGCTGTGCCGACCCGGACGAGCAGCGGGAGGCCTTCGCGTGGCACATCGATCTGGCCAAGCGCACCAATAAGCCGCTGATGATTCACAACCGGGACGCCGACGCCGCGGTTCTGGACGTGCTGCGGGCCGAGGGCGCTCCCGAGAGTGTGATCTTCCACTGCTTTTCGTCCGATGCGGCGATGGCCCGCACGTGTATCGACGAGGGCTGGTTGTTGAGCCTGTCGGGAACAGTGAGCTTCAAGAATGCCCGCGACCTGCGTGAAGCGGCCCCGCTGATCCCGCCGGATCAGCTGCTCGTCGAGACCGACGCACCGTTTCTGACACCGCACCCGTTCCGCGGGGCGCCGAACGAGCCCTACTGCCTCCCCTACACTGTTCGAGCGCTGGCCGAGCTCCTCGGCCGGCCCGCAGAAGCGCTCGCCGAGGAGAGTTCTGCGACGGCGGTACGGGCTTACGGTCTGGCGGGTTGCTGGTAGTAGGCCTTTTCGTTACCGTCTTGTGATAAATCGCGGCGTGGCGACCCCCACACCTCCTGCCACCCGCGCCAGGCATAGTCGGGATAGACGACATCTTGAATGCATTGACAAAACTTCATCAGACGCGCTCGCCCCTCCTGCGACTTTTGGTCGCGGCGACTTTGCTGGCGCTGGTCTTCGCGGGCATCACCGCGGTCGCTGCACACAAGACGGTGACGCTCACCATCGACGGTGCGTCGATCGAGGTGTCGACGATGAAGTCGCGTGTCATCGACGTCGTGACCGAAAACGGCTTCGACGTCGGGGAGCGCGACGACCTGTTTCCCGCGGCGGATACCCCCGTGCACCAGTCCGACACGATCGTGTTGCGCCGCAGCAGGCCGCTGGAGATCTCGACCGACGGTGGTGGCACCGAGCAGGTGTGGACGACTGCGTCGACCGTGGACGAGGCGCTCGCCCAGCTCCAGATGACCGACAAGGCTCCCGTCGCGGCCTCGCGCGGCAGCCGGCTCCCGCTCGACGGCATGGCACTTCCGGTGGTCAGCGCGCAAAACGTGCAAATTGAGGACGCCGGCGTGGTCCGCTCGGTGCGGCTGGCGGCCCCGAATGTCGCGGCGCTGTTAGATGCCGCCGGTGTGCCGTTACAGCAAAGCGACAGCGTGATCCCGGCGCCGTCGACGCCAATTGTGAACGGTATGTACATAAAGGTGACCCGTGTTCGCATCGCAAAAGTCACCGAGCGATTGCCGCTGAATCCGAACAATCAGCGCATCGAGGACGCGACTCTCAACATGAGCCGTCAAATAGTGGAAGATCCCGGAAATCCCGGTGTCCAGGACGTGATTTTTGCGGTGTCGTCAGTAAACGGCGTGGAAACGGGAAGGCTGCCAGTAGCCAATGTCGTCATCGCTCCGGCGCGCGATGGTGTGCTGAGAGTAGGGGCAAAACCGGGCACGGAGGTGCCTCCGGTAACCAATGGAGGCGCCTGGGATGCCCTGTCGCGGTGCGAAGCCGGAGGTAATTGGGCCATCAACACCGGCAATGGCTATTTTGGCGGGGTTCAATTTGATCAAAACACCTGGGAACGCAACGGTGGTCTGAGGTATGCTCAGCGAGCGGATCTGGCAACGAGGGAAGAGCAGATCGCGATTGCTGAGGTAACTCGGGCGCGCCAAGGTTGGGGGGCGTGGCCGACCTGTAGTGGGAGGATCGGTGCGTCGTGACAATACGACTGCTGGGGCGAACTGAAATTCGTCATTTGGCCAAGTCGATTGACTTCAGGCCAAGGAAGTCTTTCGGTCAGAATTTCGTGCATGACGCCAACACGGTGCGCCGCATCGTCTCCGCGTCCAGCGTGAACCGTTCGGACCATGTGCTCGAGGTCGGGCCGGGGCTGGGCTCGTTGACGCTCGCGCTGCTTGACCGCGGCGCCAAGGTCACCGCGGTGGAGATCGATCCGGTGCTGGCCAACCAGTTGCCGACGACGATTGCTGCGCATTCGCACAGCGAGGCCAACCGTCTGACCGTCCTGAACAGGGACATCCTGACGTTCAAGCAATCGGACATGACCGAGATGCCGACGGCGTTGGTGGCCAACCTGCCGTACAACATCGCGGTTCCGGCGCTGCTGCATCTGCTGGCGGAGTTCCCCTCCATCCGCACCGTGATGGTGATGGTGCAGGCCGAGGTCGCCGAGCGCCTCGCCGCCGAACCGGGTGGCAAGGACTACGGGGTGCCGAGCGCCAAGATCCGATTCTTCGGCAATGTGCGCCGCTACGGCATGGTGTCGCCGACGGTGTTCTGGCCGATCCCGCGGGTCTACTCCGGCCTGGTGCGCATCGACCGGTTCGAGACGTCGCCGTGGCCGACCGACGAAGATTTCCGCGAGAACGTTTTCCAGCTCATCGACATCGCGTTCGCCCAGCGTCGCAAGACCGTGCGCAACGCCTTCGCCGAGTGGGCGGGGTCGGGCAACGAGTCGGCCAGCCGACTGCTCGCCGCCAGTATCAACCCGGCCCTGCGTGGTGAGACGTTGAAGATCGAAGACTTCGTCCGCCTGCTGCAGCGCAACGCCGACTGGCACGAAGTGCCCAAGGTTGCGCCCGAGGCCATTGACGCGCAGGAAGACGAGCAGGTCCCCACGCTCTAGAGCGCCTCTTTACCTCAGCCCCGACGCTGCGTTCCACGCGGTCCGATCGTCACGACCGGCCGCATGGGACGCAGTTTCGCGTTTCGGGGTCCTACTCCGGCTTGTTGTCCTTCTCGCGGTACTCCTCCATCAGCGGGGTATCGGCCTTGATCGGATAGTCCCCGGTGATGCCAATTCGTTCGGCGGCCATGGCCATCACCCGGCCGCGGACGGCGTACCAGCCGATGATCAGCGCGGGGATGATGACCACGATCGCGATCAGGTTCCAGTAGTTCTCGTAGCACATCAGGGCGGTGACGGCGCCGAGGAAGATCAGCGTCGCGTAGCTCGTGTACGGCGTCCCCCAGAGCCGGAACGACGGCCGGTTCAGGATTCCCTTCTTCGACCACCGGTACAGCTGGATCTGGCAGATGACGATTGTCGCCCAGGACGCGATGATGCCCAACGCGGACAGGTCGAGCGCGATGTTGAAGGCCTCTTCCGGCACGACGAGGTTGAGGAACACTCCGACGACGGTGAAGGCGGCGGTCAGCGCGATGCCGGCGAACGGCACGCCGTTGCGGGTCATCTTGCCCGTGAATTCGGGTGCGCTGCCGTTCATCGCCATCGACCGCAGGATCCGGCCCGTCGAATACAGGCCGGCGTTGAGGCTCGACATCGCGGCGGTCAGGACGACGAAGTTCATGATGTCGCCCGCCACGGGCACGCCGATGCTGGAGAAGAAGGTGACGAACGGGCTCTCGCCCTGTTTGTAGGCGGTGTAGGGGAGCAGCAGGGCGAGCAGCACCAGTGAGCCCACATAGAAGACCGCGATGCGGAACACCACCGAGTTGATCGCCTTCGGCATCACCTTGTCGGGATTCTCCGTCTCGCCGGCCGCCGTGCCGACCAATTCGACTGCGGCGTAGGCGAAGATGACGCCGGAGGTGACGATCACGAGCTCGAGGAGGCCGGTCGGCAGGAGGCCGCCGTTCTCGGCGATGACCGAGACGCCGGTGTTCTGGCCGTTGACGTCGAAGCGGCCGGCCAGGAAGACGATGCCGATGACGAGAAAGCTCACCAGCGCAATGACTTTGATCAGCGCGGCCCAGAACTCCATCTCGCCGAACAGCTTCACCGAGATCATGTTCACGGTGAGCACGATCACGAGGGCGATGAGGGCGATCGTCCACTGGGGTATCGCTTCGAACGCGCCCCAGTAGTGCATGTAGAGCGCGATCGCCGTCACATCGACGATCGCCGTGCACGCCCAGTTGAAGAAGTAGGTCCAGCCTGCGACGTAAGCCGCCTTCTCGCCGAGGAATTCGCGGGCGTAGGACACGAAAGACCCTGACGACGGGCGGTGTAGGACGAGCTCACCGAGGGCGCGCAGGATGAAGAACACGAATACACCGCAGACGGCGTAGACGATGAACAGACCGGGGCCGGCGCTGCTCAACCGGCCTCCTGCTCCCATGAAGAGCCCCGTACCGATCGCACCGCCGATCGCGATCATCTGAAGTTGCCGGGGTTTGAGGCCCTTGTGGTAGCCCTCCTCTTCGTGAGCGAGCGCTGAGTTGTCGTACTGCAGAGCAGATCCCATGAGCGGGACGCTAGCGGCGTTCCTGCAGGTTGGAAAACCGAGATCGGTAAAACTTGGGTTACATAGCGCCGGTTGATAATTGATGTTTCAGTCGCGGACAACGCGGGTAATCAGCGCCGTCAATTCCGTGCAGGACTGGTATCTGTCGTCAGGGTTCTTAGCCATGGCCTTCGCCAGCATCGAATCGAAAGCCGTTGGTAGCCAGTCGATATGGCGCGACGGACGGGGCGGTGCGCTGTGCAACTGGGCGTCGGTGAGTGCGGCCTGTGTGTTGGCTGTGAATGGCGTTCGGCCGGTGACCATTTCGACGATGGTGCACGCCAGGGCATAGCTGTCGGTGGCGGCGGAAACAGCCCGTCCCGTCAGCAACTCCGGTGGGGCGTAGGGCAGGGACGCTGTGACGCGCGTCGCACGCGATGGTGAGGTCTCTCCGATGGATCGGGCGTTACCGAAGTCGACCAGTAACGCTCCGGTTTCGTAGAAGTTCTGTGTGACAAGGATATTGGCGGGTTTGACATCGCAATGAACGACGCCGAGCGAGTGGATGTGGTCGAGCGCGTCCGCGATCTGGCTCAACGCAACCATCCGGTTCGGGAGGGTGGCGAGGTTCTTGACCGAGCCGCCGCCGGCCAGCGTCATCGCCAACCAGCCCGAGCCGCTGTCGAAAACCTCGACGATGTGCGGGTGGCTGAATCGGCGGGCGTAGTCGAATTCGCGGCGCAACCGTTGCTGCTCGACGGCCTCGCCGCGAGCGATCTTGAGCGCGACCTGCCGCTCGGGAGCCGCGACGTCGTGGGCGCGGTACACGATCGCCGAGCCGCCGCGGCCGACCGTCTCGTCGATGACATAGCCCTCGAAGCGATCGCCCGGCGACAGCACGAACTCAGCCTAAAGTTCCCGGACTCCCGTCGCGCCGTTAACCTCGGTCAGGTGTCCGCGCGCGACGGTAATACCGCATCCGATTGGGTCCCGACGGGCTCGGTGACGGTCAGGGTGCCCGGCAAGGTCAACCTCTACCTCGATGTCGGCGACCGCCGCGACGACGGCTATCACGAACTGACCACCGTCTTCCACGCGGTGTCGCTGCTCGACGAGGTCACCGTCCGCAACGCCGACGTCCTGTCCCTGGAGCACGTCGGCGAGGGGGCCGACTCGCTGCCCACCGACGACCGCAACCTTGCGTGGAAGGCGGCCGAGTTGCTGGCCGACCACGTGGGGCGGGCGCCGGACGTCGCGATCTCGATCGAGAAGACCATCCCGGTGGCCGGGGGCATGGCGGGCGGCAGCGCCGACGCCGCGGCTGTCCTGGTGGCGATGAACCATCTGTGGGAGCTCGGTGTGCCGCGCCGCGATCTGCACGCGCTGGCGTCTGAGCTCGGCAGCGATGTGCCCTTCGCGCTGCACGGCGGCACCGCTCTGGGGACGGGGCGCGGCGAGGAGTTGGCGACCGTGTTGGCGCGCAACACGTTCCACTGGGTGCTCGCGTTTTCTCCCGGCGGCCTGTCGACCGCCAAGGTCTTCGCAGAGATCGACCGGCTGCGCGCCGAAGAGGACCGCACGCTGCCGCCGCGTCTGGAGTCACCCGAGCCGGTGCTGGCGGCGCTGGCATCAGGGGATCCGGCGCAGCTCGCCCCGTTGCTCGGCAACGATCTGGCGCCCGCGGCGCTGAGTCTGGACCCGACGCTGCGACGCACGCTGCGTGCCGGTGTCGATGCGGGCGCGCTGGCCGGTGTGGTGTCCGGATCTGGCCCCACCTGCGCTTTTCTGTGCACGTCGGCCGGTGCTGCGATCGATGTCGGAACGGAATTGGCCGGGGCGGGCGTCTGCCGGACGGTGCGCGTCGCCAGCGGTCCGGTCCAGGGCGCGCGCGTCGTGCCCAGCCCGTCAGCTGCCGGCTGACAGATAAATTCGCGATCACAAATAGATGTGACACATGCCTCAATTATCGCGGGCGTTTGGCAGCTACTTAAGAGTTGCTTAAGATGATCGACGGTGACAGCTAGCGGTCGAGTAAAGGACGCAACGAGCTTTCCCGCCATCTCGGTGGGTAGGCCGGAGAACGCGCGGTCCGGATCAGGCCACGTTTACGAAACATCACCGATTCGAGACACAACCGCTCCCCAAAAGTGTGCGCGCCTCCACGAAAAGGCCACGTCACGGGCGGAGCATGGCAGACGGGCATGTGCACCGGGGCAGATGTCGGCGAGGAGGTCGTCGTGAGCAGATTCACCGAGAAGATGTACTTCAATGCCCGCACCACCAACCGGGGCATGGTGACTGGCGAGCCGCATGAGCCCGTCCGTCACACCTGGGGTGAGGTGCACGAGCGGGCGAGGTGCATCGCGGGCGGACTGGCAGCGGCCGGAGTCGGCCACGGCGACGCCGTCGGCGTGCTGGCCGGATACCCCGTCGAGATCGCGCCGACGGCCCAGGGGCTGTGGATGCGCGGCGCCAGCCTGACGATGCTGCACCAGCCCACGCCTCGCACCGACCTAGTGGTCTGGGCCGAGGACACCATGAACGTCATCGGCATGATCGAGGCCAAGGCCGTCATCGTGTCCGAGCCCTTCCTCGTCGCGATCCCGGTGCTCGAGGAAAAGGGCATCAAAGTCCTGACCGTCACCGACCTGCTGGCCTCCGAGCCGATCGACCCGATCGAGGTCGACGAGGACGATCTGGCGCTCATGCAGCTGACGTCCGGTTCGACAGGGTCGCCCAAGGCCGTCCAGATCACGCACCGCAACATCCACTCGAACGCCGAGGCGATGTTCATCGGCGCCCAATACGACGTCGACAAAGACGTCATGATCAGCTGGCTGCCCTGCTTCCACGACATGGGCATGGTCGGCTTCCTGACCATCCCGATGTATTTCGGCGCCGAGCTGGTCAAGGTCACGCCGATGGACTTCCTCCGCGACACCCTGCTGTGGGCCAAGCTCATCGACAAGTACAAGGGCACGATGACGGCGGCGCCGAACTTCGCGTACGCGCTGTTCGCCAAGCGTCTGCGCCGTCAGGCCAAGCCCGGCGAGTTCGACCTGTCCACGCTGCGCTTCGCGCTGTCCGGCGCGGAGCCGGTCGAGCCCGCCGACGTCGAGGACCTGCTCGATGCGGGCAAGCCGTTCGGCCTGGATCCCGGCGCGATCCTGCCCGCCTACGGCATGGCCGAGACGACGCTGGCGGTGTCGTTCTCGCCGTGCGGTGCGGGTCTGACCGTCGACGAGGTCGACGCCGACCTGCTCGCGGCGCTGCGTCGCGCGGTGCCCGCCACGAAGGGCCACACGAAGCGTCTCGCCGAGCTCGGGCCCCTACTGACGGATCTTGAGGCTCGCGTCATCGACGACCACGGCAACCTGATGCCGCCCCGCGGAGTAGGTGTCATCGAGCTGCGCGGCGAATGCGTGACGCCGGGATACATGACCATGGGTGGCTTCATCCCCGCTCAGGACGAGCACGGCTGGTACGACACCGGTGACCTCGGCTACATCACCGAAGAGGGCAACGTCGTCGTCTGTGGTCGCGTCAAGGACGTCATCATCATGGCGGGCCGCAACATCTACCCGACCGACATCGAGCGGGCCGCCGGCCGCGTGGAGGGTGTGCGTCCCGGCTGCGCCGTGGCGGTGCGCCTGGATGCCGGCCACTCGCGTGAGACGTTCGCCGTCGCCGTGGAGTCCAACTCCCATGAGGATCCGGCCGAGGTGCGCCGCATCGAGCACCAGGTCGCCCACGAGGTCGTGGCCGAGGTCGACGTCCGGCCGCGCAATGTCGTGGTGCTGGGCCCGGGGAGCATCCCGAAGACGTCGTCGGGCAAGCTACGCCGCTCCACATCGGTCTCGCTGGTCACGTAACTTCTGCACCGCGAGCGCGCGGGTCTGCACGCCGACACGCCGTGAAAACTGGCATTGTGCGCTCGCTCGCGAGTGGTGACGAGCCGGAAATCGACTGGCTCATGTCGGAGGTCGCCGATAGCGTCGAACCATGCCAACCCCTCCCGCCATCGAGGCGATCGAGCTGGTGAAGAGGTTCGGTGACGAGACCGCCGTCGGCAGTGTCAGCTTCGCCGTACCGCCCGGGACCGTTCTCGGTCTGCTCGGCCCGAACGGAGCCGGCAAGACCACAACGGTGCGGATGATGACGACGCTTACGGAGCCGACCAGCGGTACCGCGCGGGTGGCCGGGTTCGACGTGCGCACCCAGCCTGATGAGGTGCGCCGCCACATGGGGCTGACCGGACAGGTCGCCACCGTCGACGAGCTTCTGACCGGTCGAGAGAACATCCGGATGATCGGCGGCCTCCTCGGCGTCCGCCGCAAGGATCTCAGGAAGCTGAGCGATCAACTGCTGCAGCAGTTCTCGCTGGCCGATGCGGCTGACCGGGTGGTCAGGTCGTATTCGGGAGGGATGCGGCGCCGGTTGGATCTCGCGGTGAGCCTGATCGCGTCGCCGCCGGTGCTGTTCCTCGACGAGCCGACCACCGGGCTGGATCCACGCAGCCGCAGCGAGCTGTGGGACGTGCTGCGTGATCTGGTGGCCCACGGCACCACGCTGCTGCTGACCACGCAGTATCTGGAGGAGGCTGATCAGCTCGCCGACAACATCGTCGTGATCGACCGCGGCCGTATCATCGCCGAGGGGTCGCCGCTGGAGCTCAAAAGAGCAGGCAGGCCAGGCCAGTCTGGTCGTGACCGTCGCCGACACTGGAGACCTCGATGCGGCCCGGGTCCTGCTGACCCGGACCGGCGCCGAGGTGTTCGTCGACGTGGGTGCCAGGAGGTTGACGGCCTCGGCCGACGGTCTCGACGACATGATCCAGGTGGCGGGGTGGCTGCGCGACGGCGGCATCACCGTCGATGACATCGGCCTGACCAGGCCCAGCCTCGACGATGTGTTCCTGACGCTCACCGGGCACCGAACCGAAGACAGCGAGGAGGTCGACGCATGACGGCTCTCGAAGACCGCGCCAGGACGGCTGTGCGCCCGGACCCGGTGCCGACGCATCCGACCAACCTGGTGCAGCAATCGTGGATCATGGTGAAACGCAACATGATCCACACCAAGCGGATGCCGGAGATGCTCAGCGACGTGACGGCCCAGCCGATCATGTTCGTGCTGTTGTTCGCGTTCGTCTTCGGGGCGTCGATCACGAACACCGGAGGTGCGTCGTACCGGGAGTTCCTGCTGCCCGGCATCCAGGCGCAGACGATCGTGTTCTCGGCGTTCGTGGTCGCGGCGGGAATCACCGCCGACGTCGAGAAGGGCATCATCGATCGCTTTCGGTCGCTGCCGATCTCGCGGTCCTCCGTCCTCATCGGGCGCAGCATCGCCAGCGTCATCCATTCGTCGCTGGGGGTGGTCGTGATGGCGCTGACGGGCCTGGCCATCGGGTGGCGGATCCGCAACGGGGTCGGCGAAGCGGTTCTCGCGTTCGTCCTACTGCTGGTGTTCGGCTTCGGGATGATCTGGTTCGGCATTCTGATCGGGTCGCTGATGCGCACGGTCGAGGCGGTCAACGGTGTGATGTTCACCGTGCTGTTCCCGATCACGTTCCTGGCCAACACGTTTGTGCCGACGGAACCGATGCCGCACTGGCTGCGGGTGATCGCCGAGTGGAACCCGGTGTCGTCGCTGGCTCAGGCGATGCGCGAGTTGTGGGGCAACGGCGGTCCGGCACCCGCGAGCGCGCAACTGCCGCTGCACTATCCGGTGCTCTCGACCATCCTGTGGTCGCTGGCGCTGACGGCTGTGTTCGCACCGTTCGCGCTGTATGCCTACAGGCGCCGCACCGCGGGGTAGGTGCGGCCTGCGCGGCTCCTAACTTGTTCATCGCCAGCTAGGTATATATGACTATACTCAGCAAGATGGAGAGATTGCCGAACCGATTGGCCGAGCACCCGACCGTGCGGGCGGTGCGCTCCCGGCCCGCGCCGACTCCCGGAGTCATCGACGCCGACTGGCTGCGAAAAGTCTGTCTGGAGGCGGGTGCCGACGACGTCGGCTTCGCCAGGGTCGACAACCCCGAGTTGAGTTCCGAAGTGCCCCACGTCGATGAGGCGCTGCCGGGTGCTGTCAGCTACATCTCGCTGGTCGTCAAGATGAATCGTGACAACGTCCGGTCGACGGCCCGCAGCGTCGCCAACCAGGAGTTCCACCGGAGCGGCGAGCTGATGAACGAGGCCGCGTACCGGATCACCAGGCTGCTGCAGGACGCCGGCCACCGGGTGGTCAATCCGTCGGCGACCTTCCCGATGGAGATGGACCGGTATCCGGGCCGCATCTGGGTCGTCGCGCACAAACCCGTCGCGGTGGCCGCGGGCCTGGGGGCAATGGGCATCCACCGCAACGTCATCCACCCGAAGTTCGGCAACTTCATTCTGCTCGGCACCATTGTGGTTGGCTCCGAGATCAGTGGTTACGGTGCGCCACTGGACTATTCGCCGTGTCTGGAATGCAAGCTGTGTGTGGCGGCGTGCCCGGTCGGGGCGATCAAGAAGAACGGCGACTTCGACTTCGTCGCGTGCTCGGTGCACAACTACCGCGAGTTCATGGGCGGGTTCACCGACTGGGCGCAGACCGTCGCCGACAGCACCGACGCCGAGGACTTCCGTTCCCGCGTCACCGATTCGGAGAACGCATCGATGTGGCAGAGCCTGTCCTTCAAGCCGAACTACAAGGCGGCCTACTGTCTGGCGGTGTGCCCGGCGGGGGAGGAGGTCATCGAGCCCTATCTCGACGACCGCAAGGGCTTCATGGATCTGGTGCTGAAGCCATTGCAGGCAAAACGCGAAACCCTTTACGTGCTACCGGGTTCAGACGCCGAAGAGCACGCGAAGAAGCGCTATCCGCACAAGCCGGTCAAAACTGTCGACAGCGGCATCCGCGGCCGTTGAAAGGCCCGACGAAAGGCGTCAGCTCCAGGCGTGCACGGTGTTCTGGGCGGGTTCGATGCCCAGCTCGACGAGCAACTCGGTGGCGTCGGCGGCCAGCTCGACGATGGTGCCGAGTTCCGGCCGTTCCCTCGAGTTGAAATTCTCCAGCACGAAGTTGGCTCCCGACTTCTGCCCGGGCGGACGGCCGATGCCGACCCGCACTCGCTGAAAGTCGTTGCCGCTCAACGCTGAAGCGACTGATCGCAGCCCGTTGTGGCCTGCGACGCCGCCCCCGGACTTCAACCTGATCCGGCCGAAGTCGATGTCGAGTTCGTCGTGGATGATCACGACATCGGGCGCTGCCACCGAATAGAACTTCGCCAGCGGGCCGACCTGGCGGCCGGATTCGTTCATGTACACCCGCGGTTTGGCGAGGACCACCGGACGGCCCGCAAGCCGTCCGGTGGCCACTTCAGCGCCGGAGCGCTTGTGCACCTTGAACGTTTCGCCCATACGGTCGGCGAGAACGTCGGCCACCAGGAATCCGAGATTGTGTCGGGTGGTGGCGTACTGCGGTCCGGGGTTGCCCAGGCCGACCACAAGCATGGGTTCGGCCATGAACGGGCCGGTCTACTCGGAGTCGGAGTCGGACCCGGCGTCGGCTTCCTCGCCGCCTTCGCCCTCGCCGTCGGCAGCTTCCTCGCCGGCCTCGGCTTCGCCTTCCTCGCCTGCGCCCTCGGCTTCGAGGTCGGCTTCGGTCGGCGCGGTGACGACATTGACGACGAGCAGCTCGGGATCCGAGATCAGCGTGACGCCCGAGGGCAGCTCGATCTGGCCGGCCAGGATCTGGGTGCCTTCCGTGGCGCCCTCGACCGACACGGTGAAGCCTTCGGGGATGGACTGGACGTCGGCCTCGATCTCGATGGCGTTGGTGTCCTGCGTGACGAGGGTGCCGGGTGCGGCGTCACCTTCGACGGAGACGGTGACCTCGACAGTCACCTTCTCGCCGCGGCGCACGACGAGCAGGTCGGCGTGCTGGATGTTGCGGCGGATCGGGTGGATCTCGATTGCCTTGGTCAGGGCGAGCTGCTCCGTGCCGTCGATGTCGAGGGTCAGCACCGCGTTGGTGCCCGCGTGGCGCAGGACGGCGGCGAAGTCGTGTCCGCTGAGCTCGAGGTGCTGCGGGTCGGTGCCGTGGCCGTACAGAACCACGGGGACGCGGCCTTCGCGGCGGGCACGGCGCGAGGCACCCTTGCCGGTGGTGCCGCGGACGGCTGCCTTCAGATTGTTGGGGGCGTTCTTCGCCATGGTTTGTGCTCCTGTGCCGGTGATCAGTTCTCGGGCACGGCCAGGGGGTGCACACCAGGTTTGTCGACCATGAAGTGTCGGTTCCCGTCGATAACGGTGCCCCCGCAATGCGGGCCACCCTCGCCGTGACGCGTCCGCAAGGGTAGCGCAGAGCCCTGCTCAGCGAGAAATCGGCAGCGGGAACTCGGTGCCTGTGAGCTGCTCGGACAGCGTCCACAGTGCGGTCGCTTTCGCGCGGTTGCGCGCCAGCGGCGTGCGTGGGCTCGTGCCGGTGGGCCCGCGCATCGCATATCGGGGCCCGATGAAGCTGTCGCCGGGCACGTCGGCCGAGATCGCGTAAAGGCTCTGGCGGGCGCCGAAGTCGGCGTCGGTGGCGAGCAGTCGGTTGCCGGTGTCCCAGATCCTGGTGCCGAACCGGCTGCCCGTGTGCCCTTGGAGGTTGGTCGCCGAGTAGCCGGGATGCGCCGCGAGTGCCCGAACCGGGGAACCGGCCAGGCTGAGGCGGCGGTGCAGCTCGCTGGTGAACAGCAGGTTGGCCAGTTTCGACTGACCGTAGGCCGGCCAGGCCAGGTAGGGCCGCGACTTCCAGTTGAGGTCTTTGAGGCTGACGTAGCCCAGCAGGTGCATCATCGACGAGACGGTGACCACCCGGTCGGTGATCTTGGGCAGCAGCAGGTTGGTCAGCGCGAAGTGCCCGAGATGGTTGGTGCCGATCTGGCTTTCGAAGCCGTCGGCGGTCAGCGCGAACGGCACCGCCATGATGCCGGCATTGTTGACCAGCACGTCGACGTGGTCGATCCCCTCGGCGAATGCGTGGACCGATTCGAGGTTCTGCAGGTCGAGCTGACGTACCTGGACGTCGCCGGTCATCTGGGCGGCTGCGGCGTTGCCTTTGTCGAGATTGCGCACCGCCAGGATGGTCGTGGCTCCTGCCCGGGCGAGTTCGCGGGCGGTCACCAGTCCGAGTCCGCTGTTGGCGCCGGTCACGATGACGGTGCGCCCGGCGAACGAGGGCAGGTCCGCGGCGGTCCAGTCGCTCATGGGCAACACAGTAACGGGATGTGGGACTGCGTCCACCGGTCCGGTGCGAAGCTCTGGTGAACAGCGGTCACGGCAGCTTGACGGTGAAACCTTTGATGATCGTCTCGATGTCGGGTGCTTCCTCGGCGGCTTTGTCGGCGTATCCGGTCACGGTGAACTGAACGAGGTAGCGCTGGGATTTCGGCGGCGCGCCGGTGGCGATGACGATGCGGTTGAAGCTGTGCATCCGGGTGCCGTTGAGGTCGTAGCTGCCTTCGATCATCGACGACGGGAATTTGTTGAAGTCGTCGGTGGATGTGTTGAGTTCGGTGAAGTTCTCCGACATCTGGGCGTCGACGTTGGCGTGACTGAGAGCTTCGGCGACGTCGAATTCGCCGTTGAGTTCGAAGACCATCAGCATCGCCATCGGGTAGGTGTCGCCCTCGGCGATCACCCGGGTGCCCGGCGCGAGATTGCTGTTCTGGTACGGATGCCAGCCGTCGGGCGTGGGCATCGACACCGTGAGATCGGTCAGCTTGTCGGGGGCGACTGGCGCTCCGGCGACCCCCGCCTCTTCCAGGAACGCGGCGATCGACTTCGCCGCCGACGGATCGGTGGTCGACGTCGGAGGTGGGGCGGTGGTCGACGACCAGACCGATTGGTAGTCAACGGTTTCGGTGGCGCACCCCGTCACGGCCAGTGCCGCGGCTGCGGCGACGGCGAGCCGGAGGCGAACCGTCACAGAATCTCGCGGACGTTGTCGATGGGGCGGGCCAGCCGGGTGCCCTT
Organism: Mycobacterium sp. 236(2023); assembly: GCF_029623955.1. Lineage (GTDB taxonomy): Bacteria > Actinomycetota > Actinomycetes > Mycobacteriales > Mycobacteriaceae > Mycobacterium. The sequence goes on from NZ_JARSBP010000003.1 coordinate 772,542, forward strand.
GCCGGTGACGACGAAGGGCCGCTCGATCAGGATCGGGTGCTCGGCCATGGCGTCGAGCAACTCGTCGTCCGACGCCGAGGCCAGCCCCAGCTCGGCGTAGAGCGACTCGCGCTTGCGCACGGCGGTGCGCACGTCGATCCCGGCGTCGTTGATCATCGTCGCCAGTTCCGCGCGCGACGGCGGCGTCTTGAGGTACAGCACGATCTCGGGCTCAATACCGTTGTCGCGCAGCAACTCCAGCGTCTTGCGTGACGTCGAGCATTTGGGGTTGTGGAAAATGCGGGCCACGTTACGCGGACCCGTCGAAAAGTCCTGTCACGGAGCCGTTCTCGAACACCGCGCGAATGGTGTTGGCCAGCAGCGGTGCGATCGAGAGCACCGTCAGCTGGGGGAACTGCTTGTCCTCGCCGATCGGCAGCGTGTTGGTGACGATGACTTCGCGGGCGCCGGATTCGGCGAGACGCTCACGGGCCGGATCGGACAGCACGCCGTGCGTCGCGGCGATGATGACGTCTCCGGCGCCGTCTTCCTTGAGCAGCCGGACCGCACCGGCGATGGTGCCACCGGTGTCGATCATGTCGTCGGTGAGGATGCAGGTCTTGCCCTTGACGTCGCCGACCACGCGGTTGGACTTCACCTGGTTGGGCACCAGGGGGTCGCGCGTCTTGTGGATGAAGGCCAGCGGCACACCCCCGAGCGAGTCGGCCCATTTCTCGGCAACGCGCACACGGCCGGAGTCCGGGGAGACGACGACCATGTCGTGGTCGGCGTAGTTCTCACCGATGTAGCCGCACAGCAGTTTCTGGGCGCGCATGTGGTCGACGGGGCCGTCGAAGAAGCCCTGGATCTGATCGGTGTGCAGGTCGACGGTGACGATGCGGTCCGCGCCTGCGGTCTTGTAGAGGTCGGCGACCAGGCGTGCGGAGATCGGTTCGCGGCCGCGGTGCTTCTTGTCCTGCCGGGCATACGGATAGAACGGGAGGATCGCGGTGATCCGCTTGGCGCTGCCGCGCTTGAGCGCGTCGATCATCAGCAACTGTTCCATCAGCCAGGTGTTCAGCGGCGCAGGGTGGCTCTGCAGGACGAAGGCGTCGCTGCCGCGGACGGACTCGTCGAATCGGACGAAGATCTCGCCGTTCGCGAAGTCTCGGGCGGTCTGCGCGGTGACCGCGACGTCGAGTTCCTTGGCGACCTGCTCGGCGAGTTCGGGGTGCGCCCGACCCGAGAAGAGCATCAGGTTCTTGCGGTTGTCGGTCCAGTCGTGGCTCACGGGTTGCCCTCGTCTACTCAGATCGATGGGGTCGAATCTCGGGGCCATCGTACGTAGCGCACGACTGCGCACGATGGCGGGTTACCAGAATGCCAACAAATGGCGACTGAATGCTACTCGCCGGTAGCTTCGGGGTGGTCCGCGTCGGCGGCCGCGGCTGCTTTCGCCGCGGCGCTGTCGGGGCGTTTGCGCGCCACCCACCCCTCGATGTTGCGCTGCGGACCCGCGGAAACGGCAAGCGCACCGGGCGGGACGTCGTCGCGGATGACGGTGCCTGCCCCGGTGTAGGCGCCGTCGCCGACGGTCACCGGCGCGACGAACATCGTGTCGGACCCGGTGCGGACGTGGGACCCGATCGTGGTGCGGCTCTTGGTTTCTCCGTCGTAGTTGACGAAGACGCTGGACGCGCCGATGTTGCTGTGGTCGCCGATGTCGGCGTCGCCGACGTAGGTCAGGTGCGGCACCTTGGTGCCGGTGCCGATGGTGGCGTTCTTGGTCTCGACGAAGGCGCCGAGCTTGCCGGACGCGCCGAGGATGGTGCCCGGGCGCAGGTAGGTGAAGGGGCCGACGACGGCCTTGTCGCCGATCACCGAGAGCTCGGCATGGGTGCGGATCACCGAGGCGCCGTCGCCGACCTCCATCGAGGTCAGCGTGGTGTCGGGGCCGATCTCGCAGCCGCTGCCGACGGCGGTGACGCCGAGCAGCTGGGTGCCGGGCCGCACGACGGTGTCACGACCGATCGTGACGTCGACGTCGATCCAGGTGGTCGCGGGGTCGATGATCGTCACGCCGTTGCGCTGGTGTGCGACGACGATGCGCCGGTTGAGCTCGGCGCCCAGTTCGGCGAGCTGCACCCTGTCGTTGATGCCGGCGACCAGCGCGGCGTCGTCGATGTGCTTGGCCCGCACGGTGCCGCCGTCGGAGCGAACCAGCGCGATCGCGTCGGTGAGGTACAGCTCCTTCTGGGCGTTGTCGGAGTGCAACCGGGTCAGGGCCGAGCGCAACGCGGCGATGTTGAACGCGTAGACCGCGGCGTTGACCTCGGTGATGGATCGTTGGGAGTCGCTGGCGTCGGCCTGTTCGACGATGCCGATGACTTCGCCGTCCTGGGTGCGCAGGATCCGCCCGTAGCCGGTCGGGTCGGCGAGCGTGGTGGTGAGCAGCGTCGCCGACGCCGACTCCGCGGTGTGGCTGGCAACGAGTCCGGCCAGGGTGTCGGTGTCGAGCAGCGGCACGTCGCCGGCGGCGACGACGACGATCCCGTCGAAATCCTCCGGCAGCGCGGTCAGGCCGCATTCGACGGCGTGGCCGGTGCCGTGCTGCTGTTCCTGCACCGCGATCAGCACCGACTGGCCCAGGCTTTCGCCGATCTGCTGGGCGGCGGGCGCCACGCGTTCGCGGTCGCTGCCGACGACGACGACGAGGTGTTGCGGGGCTAGTCCGGTCACGGCATGCAGGCTGTGCGCAAGCATGCTTCGTCCGCCCAGCGTGTGGAGCATCTTCGGCGTTCGGGATTTCATCCGGGTGCCTGCGCCCGCCGCCAGGATCACGACCGCGGTCTCACGCATAGACGTCCTCCCCGTCGGTTACTCCGCGAGCGCGCGTGTCTGCACGCCGCCGCGCCGCGAAATCTGGCATTTCGCGCGCGCTCATCAATACTGAAGCTCCGTCGCCAGGACTCGAACCTGAACTATCTGAACCAAAATCAGAGGTGCTGCCGATTACACCACGACGGACCGAACACCCAGAGACTCTAGTCGAAGGAACTACGCTGAAACGCGTGGCAGGCCCCGATAAGCCCGACAGTCATCCGCGTGCGCCCCGCGCCAGGATGACGGGTAGCGAACGTCGCCAGCAGCTGATCGAGATCGCCAAGTCGCTGTTCGCCGAGCGCGGTTTCGACGGCACGTCGATCGAGGAGATCGCGCTGCGCGCCAACGTGTCCAAGCCGGTCGTCTACGAGCATTTCGGCGGCAAGGAAGGGCTTTACGCCGTCGTCGTCGACCGCGAGATGTCGGCGTTGCTCGACGGCATCACGTCATCGCTGGCCGACAACCGGTCGCGGGTGCGGGTCGAGCGTGTCGCGCTCGCGCTGCTGACCTACGTCGAGGAGCGCACCGACGGGTTCCGGATTCTCATCCGCGATTCCCCGGCGAGCATCACGCAGGGCACCTACTCGACTCTGCTCAACGACGCCGTCAGCCAGGTCGCGTCGATCCTTGCGGGCGATTTCTCCCGCCGCGGACTGGACCCCGACCTCGCCCCGCTCTATGCGCAGGGGTTGGTGGGCTCGGTGTCGATGGCGGCGCAGTGGTGGCTCGACGTGCGGGAGCCCAAGAAAGAGGTCGTCGCGGCGCACCTGGTCAACCTGTGCTGGAACGGCCTGACGCACCTGGAGTCCGATCCGGTTCTGCACGAGGAGTAGGACGCTAGCGCGGCCGCAGCACGAAGTAGCCGAAAACCATTGTCCCGTAGTCGGGTTCGAGCAGCGTGCGGAGGGCGACCGCGAGGACGATCCGGTCGTCGACGATGCTGCGCAGCCATTCCGGGCGCCACATCAGATAGTCGACGGTCTCGCCGCCGACGTCTTCCTGACCTTCGTCCGCGAGTGAGAGCCCGAATTGATCGAGATACGGGCTTGCCATCTTTCGGAGCGCGACCCAGTCATATCCGGTGCGACGGATGTAGAGCTCTTCGGTGTCGATCCGGTAGTCCGGTGCGATGGCGGTCACGGCGTCATGCAGGGCGACCGTGAACCGTTCCTGGTCGGCCTGCGGCTGGCCGCTCAGCGGGTCTGCGGACAGCTTCTCGAGTTTGCCGGGCAGCACGAGCGGGGCCCCGTTGAGGATCGGGCGGGTCGTCGGCAGGTACAGCCTCGTATAGGCGGTGACGCCCAGTGTGGCGACGAGTGCGATCGTCACGGCGACGATGAGGATGCGCTTGAGCACTCAGGACCCCATCCGGCCGATGTTGATCATCGCGGTCGGGCCCAAGCCGATGCCGCTGAGCGGGTTGGTGCCGATGAGATCGCCGAGCCGGACGTCGAACACCGGGGGCAGGTCGCTGCCGGGGCCCCATGGATTGCGCAACGTCACCGTGGCGTCGCTGCCGGTGCCGGTGATGCCCTCGATCGAATAGACGTGCATCGGCGCCAACGCGTCGTTGGTGAAGAAGCTGGTCGACAGCATCACCGGCTGATTGCCCGCCAACGCGTCGGCGATCTGGCCGTCGATGTTCTGGCTCGGGGTCATCCATTCGGTGGCGGGGAAGATCCAGTCGCCGTTGTTGCCTGTTAGTGCCTCCAGCGCCGGTGGTGTGACCCCGTTCTGGATCTTCGTCAGGTCGGTGCCGGAGGTCTTCATCTTGGCGTAGGCGGATTCCAACACTGCGGGCCACAACGGCGCGCCGGGCACGTTGTTGTCCACACCGCTGGCGCCGTGCTGGGCGATGTTGGCGTCGATGTCGGCCTGCGTGACGGAGATGTGGCGCCACTCGTTTCCGTCCCACATCGTCACGTCGAACATCCCGGTCTGCGGGTCGTAGGAGATGCGGTCCCTGATCCACTGCGGGTTGGCGTTCGCGATGGCGCTCATGGTGGCGACGAGGTAGCAGTCGCCGATGCCGTCCTGGTTGACGTCGGAGCCCAACGGGTCTCCGGCATACAGGTCGTCTTCGCCCCATTTGAGGGTCGGCGGCGGTGTCTGCGGGACGGGTCCTCCGGTGCGCAACGCCTCGGCGACCGTCTCGTCGATGCGGGTGAACCAGGTCAGCATGCTCTTCAGCGACGACGTGTAGGCCGCGGCCAACGTCGGCGACATGAAGCCCATCGTGTCGTGGCCGGTCACGGTGCCGTCGTCGGCGACCATGCCGCCGAGGGCGCGGGCCTGCGACGCCATCGCCAGGATCTGGCTGCGCAGCGGGTCGAGGTTGGCTCCGCCGTAGCGCAGGGCCGCGGCGTGGCTGACCAGCCTGGCGTGCAGGGCCCGCTGGCCCGCGAGGTCGCCTTCGGCTTTGGCGATCGCGGTGTCGGAGGTGGTGCCTTTCCACGTGGCTCGCAGACCGTCGAGGTCACGCTGCAGCGTGGCGGTCTGCGCGGCCAGCGCCGACACCTTCCCGTCGAGCGCAGTGGCGGCGTCGAGCAGGCCAGACGGCTGGGTGCCTTCGACAATCGAAAGCGTCGCAACCATCGAGATCTCCCGTTCCCCGCAAACCCGCTCCGACGCTAACACCGTGCCTTGGGGGGTCGGCGCACCAAATTCCGGGCATCCGGCGGTATCGAATTACGCCGTCCCGCCGATGCCGCACCTCTGCCCGCTCGTGCTGTCGGCGATGTCGGGGCCAGTGATTACGATGGAGGCATCATGACCGTATCGGGGCCCCACCATGTCCAAACCCCGATCGCGGGCCTCGTCGAACTCGCTCTGCGCGACCCCTCCTTGCAGGAGATCGCCCGCCGCGCGGCCGACCGGCCTGCCGATCTCAGTCTCGTCGGGCCTGCCAGCGCCCGCCTGTTCGTCGCGTCCGCACTCGCCGAGGCCGGTCCGCTGTTGGTCGTCACCGCGACCGGGCGGGAAGCCGACGATCTGACCGCGGAGTTGCGCGGTGTCTTCGGCGACGCGGTCGCGCTGTTCCCGTCGTGGGAGACGTTGCCGCACGAGCGGCTGTCTCCCGGCGTCGACACCGTGGGCGCGCGGATGATGGTGCTGCGCCGCCTCGCCAATCCCGACGACGCCCGGCTCGGCATGCCGTTGCGCGTCGTCGTCACGACGGCGCGGTCGCTGCTGCAGCCGATGGCGCAACGGCCGGGTCAGGCCGAAGAGACGGAGCCGGTGACGTTGACAGTCGGTGCCGATGCCGACTTCGACGACACGGTCGTCAAGCTGGTGGAGCGGGCCTACACCCGGGTCGACATGGTGGGCAAGCGCGGTGAATTCGCCGTGCGCGGAGGCATTCTCGATGTCTTCCCGCCGACCGCCGAACATCCGGTTCGTGTCGAGTTCTGGGGCGACGAGGTTTCCGAGATGCGGATGTTCTCGGTCGCCGACCAGCGCTCCATCCCCGAGATCGACATCGACACGATGATCGCGGTGCCGTGCCGGGAGCTCCTGCTGACCGCTGATGTCCGCGAACGTGCAGCGGCACTGTCGGCCGAGCATCCGGTGCTGGAGAACAGCGTGCCGGGCAGCGTCCCCGACATGCTGGCCCGGCTGGCCGAGGGCATCCCTGTCGAGGGTATGGAAGCGTTGCTTCCGCTGTTGCGGCCCACCGACTTTGCGACGCTGCCCGACCATCTGCCCGAGGGCACGCCGCTGCTGGTGTGCGATCCGGAGAAGATCCGGACCCGCGCCGCGGACCTGATCAAGACCGGGCGTGAGTTTCTTGAGGCGTCGTGGTCGACGGCCGCGGTGGGCGGCCAGGTGCCGATCGACATCGAGGCGCTCGGAGCGTCGGGATACGTGGGTTACGACGACGCCCGCGACGCGGCGCGGGCCGGTGGGCACGCGTGGTGGACGCTGAGCCAGCTCGACAGCGGCTCGGGTGAATCGAGCGCCCTCGACGTCCGTCCCGCACCGTCGGCGCGCGGCCAACAGCACAACCTCGACGAGATCTTCGCGATGCTGCGCGCGCATGTCGCCACCGGCGGTTTCGGCGCCGTCGTCACACCAGGCACCGGTACCGCGATGCGTGTCGTCGAACAGCTCTCCGAATCAGACACGCCCGCAACGATTCTGGAACCGGGCGCGGCGCCGAAGGCGGGCGTCGTCGGCGTGATCAAGGGTCCGCTGCACGACGGCGTCGTGATCCCGGGCGCCAACCTGGTGGTGATCACCGAGACGGATCTGACGGGCAACCGCGCCGCTGCCACCGAAGGCAAAAAGCTTGCGGCCAAGCGCCGCAACGTCGTCGATCCGCTGGCGCTGACTGCGGGCGACATGGTCGTGCACGACCAGCACGGCATCGGCCGCTTCGTCGAGATGACCGAGCGGGTGGTCGGCGGTGCCCGTCGCGAATACCTGGTGCTGGAGTACGCCTCCGCGAAGCGGGGCGGCGGTTCCGACCGGCTGTACGTGCCGATGGACTCCCTGGATCAGCTGTCGCGTTACGTCGGCGGTGAAGCGCCGACGCTGAGCAGGCTCGGCGGTTCCGACTGGGCGAACACGAAAACCAAAGCCCGCCGGGCGGTTCGGGAGATCGCGGCCGAGCTCGTCACGCTGTATGCCAAGCGTCAGGCCTCCCCGGGGCACGCGTTCGCGCCCGACACCCCGTGGCAGATCGAGATGGAGGACGCGTTCGGGTTCACCGAGACGGTCGACCAGCTGACCGCCATCACCGAGGTGAAATCCGATATGGAGAAGCCGGTTCCGATGGACCGGGTCATCTGCGGTGACGTCGGCTACGGCAAGACGGAGATCGCGGTGCGCGCGGCGTTCAAGGCAGTGCAGGACGGCAAGCAGGTCGCCGTGCTGGTGCCGACGACGCTGCTGGCCGACCAGCATCTGCAGACGTTCACCAACCGCGTGACCGGATTCCCCGTCACGGTGAAAGGCTTGTCCCGCTTCACCGATCCCGCCGATTCGCGCGCGACGATGGAGGGGATGAAGGACGGTTCGGTCGACATCGTGATCGGCACGCACCGGCTGTTGCAGACCGGTGTGACGTGGAAGGATCTCGGCCTCGTCATCGTCGATGAGGAGCAGCGTTTCGGTGTGGAGCACAAGGAGCACATCAAGTCGATGCGCACCCATGTCGACGTTCTGACGATGAGCGCCACGCCGATTCCGCGCACGCTGGAGATGAGCCTGGCCGGGATCCGCGAGATGTCGACGATCCTGACGCCGCCCGAGGAGCGCTACCCGGTGCTCACCTATGTCGGCCCGCACGACGACAAGCAGGTCGCGGCGGCGCTGCGGCGCGAGATGCTGCGCGACGGGCAGGCGTTCTACATCCACAACCGGGTCCGCTCGATCGACCAGGCCGCCGCACGCGTCAGGCAACTCGTGCCGGAGGCGCGGGTCGTGGTCGCCCACGGCCAGATGCCCGAGGACCAACTGGAGAAGACGGTCGAGGGCTTCTGGAACCGGGAGTTCGACATCCTCGTCTGTACGACGATCGTCGAGACGGGCCTGGACATCTCGAACGCGAACACGTTGATCGTGGAGCGCGCCGACACCTTCGGCCTGTCTCAGCTGCACCAGCTCCGTGGTCGCGTGGGCCGGTCCCGCGAGCGCGGCTATGCGTACTTCCTGTACCCGCCCGAGGTGCCGCTGACGGAGACGGCCTATGACCGGCTGGCGACCATCGCGCAGAACAACGAGTTGGGTGCGGGCATGGCCGTCGCGATGAAAGACCTGGAGATCCGCGGCGCCGGAAACGTGTTGGGCGCCGAGCAGTCCGGGCACGTCGCCGGCGTCGGCTTCGACCTGTACGTGCGGCTGGTGGGCGAAGCCGTCGAGGCCTATCGCGCGGCGGCAGACGGGAAAACCGTTGCCACACCTGAGGAACCGAAGGATGTACGGATCGACCTGCCGGTCGACGCGCACTTCCCGCCGGACTACATCGGCAGCGACCGGCTGCGCCTGGAGGCCTATCGCAGGCTCGCCGCGGCGGCCGACGACAAGGCTGTCGACTCGGTCATCGAGGAGCTCGTCGACCGGTACGGCCCGCTGCCCGAACCGGCCGAGCTGCTCGTGTCCGTCGCCCGCCTGCGGCTGCTGGCGCGGACGAACGGCGTCACCGAGATCGGCGCGGTGTCGTCGGCGGCATCGACGCTGCGGATCTCTCCGCTGACGCTGCCCGACTCGGCGCAGTTGCGCCTCAAGCGGCTCTACGCGGGCGCGAACTACCGCGCGACGACGTCGACGGTTCAGGTGCCGATTCCGCGGGCCGGAAGCGGTGTCGGTGCGCCGCGCATCCGTGACCAGGAACTCGTCGAGTTCGTGGCCGGGCTGATCAAGGTGCTGTGTGATTAGGGTGCCTCGGCCAACATTGGATGGCGTCCCGGCAAAGCTGATATAACCGGTGCGATGACCGTCGTCCTCGTCGATCCACGCCGCCCGTCGCTGGTGCCCGTGGAGGCGATCGAACTGCTGACCGGCGACGTCCAGTACACCGAGGAAATGCCGATCAAGGTGCCGTGGTCGTCGCCGTCGGCACGCCCCTCCTACACCGGTGAGCCGGCCGAAGTCCTGCTTTCGTCGGATCCCGAGCACCCGTCGGTGTCAGAGCGTGTCGCGGCGGGGGAGCGGGTGATCTCGGCCCCGGCCGCGCAGCCCGGCGAGCGTCTGGTCGACGCGGTGACGATGATGGACAAGCTGCGCAGCGCGGGTCCGTGGGAGAGCCAGCAGACCCACGACTCGCTGCGCCGCTATCTGCTTGAGGAGACCTACGAGCTGTTCGACGCCGTGCACGGCGGTGATCTGACGGAGCTGCGCGACGAGCTCGGCGACGTACTGCTGCAGGTGCTGTTCCATGCCCGCATCGCCCAGGAGCATCCCGAGTCGCCCTTCACGATCGACGACGTCGCCGACGCCCTGGTCCGCAAGCTCGGCAACCGGGTGCCCGCAGTGCTTGCCGGAGAAGCGATTTCGCTCGAGGATCAGTTGGCGCAGTGGGAGCAGCGCAAGGCTCTGGAGCGGTCGACCCGTGAATCCTGCGTGGACGACATCCCCACCGCACAGCCCGCGTTGGCGCTGGCGCAGAAGGTTCTCGCTCGCGCCGACACCGCGGGGCTTCCCGAGGATCTGATCCCGTCGTCGATCACGACGGTGTCGGTGTCCGCAGACATCGATGCCGAGAATGCTTTGCGCTCAGCGGTTCTGGAGTTCATGGACGACGTCCGGGTGGCCGAGAAGGCCGCAGCCGCGGCCCGCCGCAGCCAAGATGTCGCCGAGGAGCTCGACGATGCCCCGCGCGGTGCGATCTCCGCCGACGAGTGGCGGGCGGCCTGGCCAACCGATGCTGAGACTGCGGTCACGGCGGAAGAAGTCGACTAAGCCCCGCCGTCAGTGCAGTCTCAACAGCCACGTAGCGCAACGTCATTCGAAGATCGTCGAACCCCAGAACGTCGACGTGTCACCTTCCGGAATTCCTGGGGGACAGGCGAACACGGCTGAGCTGGTCGGCGTGACGTACTCGTTCATCGCGTCATCGCGCGAGATCGCGTTCTGCATGGGCACGAACTGCGTGATCGGATTCCGGACGAACGCGATGAAGAACAGTCCTGCGTCGAGGTGGCCGAAGCCGTCCGATCCGTCGGTGAAGTTGTAACCGCGGCGCAGGATCTCGATGCCACCGAGGTGTTCGGGCGACGCGAGCCGGACGTGGGCGAGCGTGTCGATCAGCGGCTCGTCCTTGTCGTTGGTCAGGTCGAAGTTGAGTTCCTCGAACTCGTCTTTGAGGCCCATCGGGGCGCCGCTGCCCTTCTGCCTGCCGACCACCCGCTCCTGCTCGAGCAGCGTCGTGCGGTCCCACTGCTCGATGCGCATCCGGATGCGGCGCGCGACGAGGTAGGAGCCGCCGGTCAGCCAGGCCGGGCCGTCACCGTCGGCGACCCAGACGAAGTTGTTCAGTTTCTGGGTCTCGTCGGAGCGCAGATTCGCCGTTCCGTCCTTGAACCCGAACAGGTTTCGCGGGGTCGACTGGTCGCGCGTGGTGGACGAGGTGCGGCCGAAGCCCAGCTGCGAGTATCGCACCGCGACGGTGCCGAACCCGATCCGCGCGAGGTTGCGGATCGCGTGGACGGCCACCTGCGGGTCGTTGGAGCAGGCCTGCACGACGATGTCGCCTCCGCTCTTGGCGGGATCGATCTGCTCGTTCATGAACTTGGGCAGATCGACGAGCTCGTCGGGTTTCTTGTCGGCGATGCCGAACCGGTCGACACCGTCCTTGAGGAAGAACGACGGCCCGAATCCGATGGTCAGCGTCAACTGCGACGCGGGCAGCCCGAGGGCCTCGCCGGTGTCCGACGGGGGAGCGTAAGGGTTCTGACCGGTGGCGCCGGCGGGGAACGCCTCCTTGCCCTGCGTCATCCGCTCAGCCATCTCGGTCCAGTCGGCCAGCATCTTGATGACGTCGTCGCGACTCTTCGTCGTCACGTCGAACGTCGCGAAATGCATACGGTCCTGGGCTTCGGTGATGATGCCCGCCTGGTGCTCGCCGCGGAACGGCACCGCGGTGTGCAGATGGTCGGGCGCCTTGGCTGCCGAGGCTCGCCCGGCCAGCGCTCCGGCACCCGCGGCTCCCGCCACGGCCACCGTCACTCCGGCGGCGCCGAACAGCTTGCGACGGCTGAGCCCGGACCGTTGCGGTTCGGGCTCAGCCGCCGACTCGGCGTTACTGGGGTGCGATGACACCTTGCACCTGGCTGACCTCCTTGCTCAGCGCGTCGATCGCGCGCGAGAGCTCTTGGCGTTCCGGCTCGGTCACCTTGTCGTACAGGACGAAGCCGTCGCCTTCACGGTACTTCTCCAACAGTGCCTCAACCTCTTCGAAGCGCTGATCCACGCGCTTGCCGAGATCGGGGTTGCGCTCGTCGAGGATCGGGCGAACCGACGCGACAGCGGTCTGCGATCCCTGCAGGTTGGCGTTGAAGTCCCACAGGTCGGTGTGGCTGAAGATGTCCTCTTCGCCGCTGATCTTGCTGGTGGCGATCTCGTCGAGCAGACCCTGGGCGCCGCCCGCGATCTGAGTGGAGTCGACCGTGAAGTCGGGGGCGCTGACGCCGGCCTGCAGTTCCTTCACGTCGGCGACGAGCTGGTCTGCGAGTGCGTTGGCGTCGGGCTGCAGCCCGGTGACCCACAGCTGCTTCTCCAGGGCGTGGAAGCCGGTCCACTTCATGCCGGGCTCGAGGTCGGCCTCGCGCAGGTCGATGCGGGGGTCGAGGTCGTCGGGGAACGACTCGGCGACGGGCTCGATGCGCTCGTAGTAGGTGCGCGAGGTCGGGAACTGGGCCTTGGCGCCTTCGACGTCGCCGGCCTTGACGGCCGCGGCGAACGATTCGACGGCCGGGACGAGGGCTTCGACCTGGCTGTTGACGTAGCGCTTGTAGTTGTCGGCGGCTTCCTTGAACTTGCCTTCGGTGTCGACGGTGACCTCTTCACCGGTGACGGTGTAGTCGCCGCGGATGCCGTCGCCGATCATGCCGGGCTTGCAGGCGGTCTGGTAGGTGCCGGGCTGCGTGAGCTGCACGATGAGCTTGCGCTGCAGTCCGGGGGAGATGTTCTCCACCTCGCCCATCACCCGCTCGCCCTCGTCGTAGACGTAGAACTCGGTGACCTTGGTGCCGTTGTTGGTGATGACGAACGTGTTGGCGCCGGTCTTGCCTTCGGTGCCCGACAACGTGCACTCCGAGTCCGACGCCTCGACGGTGACCTCGGCGGGCGCGGAGCCGCCGTCCTCGGAGGCGGCGGGCGCCTCTTCCTTGGCCTGGCAGCTGGTCAGCGCGAACGCCGCCAACGCTGCAGCGATCACTGCGGCAGAGGATTGAACCTTCACGTGGTGGACCTTTCGGGTGATGGGTTAGGAGTAGGGGTCTTGCCGTTTGTCGAATCAGCTTTTGTCGATGTCGCCGGACGCAGGAACAGGGCCAGCACGACGACGAGGTAGGTCAGGTAGAGCACCAGTTGGAGCACGGTCGGCGTCGGCGTGACGTTGAAAATGCCCTGGACGACTTCGCCGTACCAGGCCGACCAGTTGAAGGACTCGCTGATGTCGAATGCCTTGCTGGCCAGGCCCGGAAGCCAGCCGACGGTCTGCAGGGCACCGATTCCGTAGGACAGGATCCCTGCGGCGACGACGATCAGGAAGATGCCCGTGTACTTGAAGAATTTGGCGAGGTTGATGCTCAGAGCGCCGCGGTACATCCCGTAGGCGATCAGGCCGGCGATCGCGACGCCGACGATCAGCCCGACCAGCGGCCAGTTCGACTGGGCTTCGGCGTAACCGACCATGAACAGCGCAGTCTCGACGCCTTCGCGGCCGACGGCCAGGAAGGCCAGCGCGGTGATGGCCAGCGGGCCGGTCTCCAGCGCGCGGGCCATCTCGGTGCGGAGCTGACCCGACATCGACGCGGACGCCTTCTTCATCCACAGCACCATCGTCGTGACGATGACGACGGCGATCAGCGACGCCACGCCTGCGATGGCCTCGGCGCCCAGCCCGGTGATCGTGTGGGAGCCGAACTGGATGACGAGGAACACGGTCAGCGTCATCGCGATCGCGGCTCCGACGCCGAGCCAGACCCATTTCAGGGCGTCGCGGCGGTCGGATTTCACCAGGAACGCGACCAGGATCGACACGACGATCGCGGCTTCGAGGCCTTCACGCAAACCTATGAGTCCGCTGCCGAAAAGCTGTGAAGAGATGTTCGGGGCCGCGTAGTAGGAGGTGACCGCCAGGTCCGTGCCAGCAACCATCAAATTGTCCTCGCTATGCCGCGCGCTGCCTTGCTTTGGCTTACCAAAGCAAGGTGTGGCTCACCTCATCCCCGAAGCGCACAGTGAATGTACACCCGTGCCCCACGGCCCGGGGTCAGTCTTTAGTCCCTCGGTGCGTGGCAGCATGGGTGACAACCAGAGTCGGTTGAGGGAGTCCGGTGACGCGGGTGCGTTGGCTACAGGCGATAGCCGTGATCGGTGCGACAGCGCTGCTCATGGCTTCGAGCTGCTCGTGGCAGCTCGGGATCCCTGTTCCCGACGGTGTTCCGCCGCCACCTGGTGACCCGGTCCCGCAAATCGATACCTATGCCAAGGGTCGGCCGGCCGACCAGTTGCACGACTGGGCGGCCGAACGCGCGCCCGGGCTCGGCATCCCGGTGACGGCGTTGGAGGCGTATGCCTACGCCGCGCGTGTCGCGGAGGTGGAGAACCCGGACTGTCACCTGTCGTGGACGACGCTGGCCGGCATCGGCCAGGTGGAGAGCCACCACGGCACCTACCGCGGCGCGACGATCGCTGCGGACGGCGAGGTGACGCCGCCGATCCGCGGTGTCCTGCTCGACGGGTCCAACGGCAACCTCGAGATCCTCGACAACGACTCGGTCAGCCACGATCCGGCCGTCGAGAGCCCGGGCGAGGAGCCGTACGCCCGCGCGATGGGGCCGATGCAGTTCATCCCGGAGACGTGGCGGCTGTACGGCGTCGACGCCAACAACGACGGTGACATCAGCGCCGACAACATCGACGACGCGGCGCTGTCGGCGGCGGGATATCTGTGCTGGCGCGGGAAGGATCTGTCGAAGCCGCGCGGGTGGATGGAGGCGCTGCGGGCCTACAACCATTCCGATGCGTACGCCCGCAGCGTGCGGGACTGGGCGACGTCGTACGCCCAGGGACATCCGCTCTGACCACACCCGCCGATCACGCACGCTCTAGGCTCAACACCGAAAACGTCTGATCGAAAGACCCAGGAGGCGAAAGTGCCCATCATCGAGCAGGTCGGAGCCCGCGAGATTCTCGATTCACGGGGCAACCCGACCGTCGAGGTCGAGGTGGGACTGCTGGACGGGACGGTGGCCCGCGCCGCTGTGCCGTCGGGCGCCTCGACGGGCGAGCACGAGGCGGTCGAACTGCGTGACGGTGGGTCGCGCTACCTCGGCAAGGGTGTCGAGAAGGCCGTCGAGGCTGTGCTCGACGAGATCGCGCCCGCGGTGATCGGTCTCGGGGCCGACGAGCAGCGCCTCGTCGATCAGGCGCTGGTCGATCTCGACGGCACGCCGGACAAGTCGCGCCTGGGCGCCAACGCGATCCTCGGGGTGTCGCTCGCGGTGGCCAAGGCCGCCGCACAGTCGGCGGAGCTGCCGCTGTTCCGCTACATCGGCGGCCCGAACGCCCACATCCTTCCCGTGCCGATGATGAACATCATCAACGGTGGCGCCCACGCCGACACCGGCGTCGATGTCCAGGAGTTCATGATCGCCCCGATCGGCGCGCCCAGCTTCAAGGAGGCGCTGCGGTGGGGCGCCGAGGTGTACCACTCACTGAAGTCGGTGCTCAAGAAGCAGGGTCTGGCCACCGGGCTCGGTGACGAGGGCGGCTTCGCCCCCGACCTGCCCGGCACGAAGGCGGCGCTGGACCTGATCGGGACCGCGATCGAGGCGGCCGGCTACAAGGTCGGCACCGATGTGGCTCTGGCGCTCGACGTCGCCGCGACGGAGTTCTACACCGACGGCACCGGCTACGCCTTCGAGAAGGAGAACCGCACCGCCGAGCAGATGGCGGCGTTCTACGCCGACCTGCTGGGTGCCTACCCGCTGGTGTCGATCGAAGATCCGCTGTCGGAAGACGACTGGGAGGGCTGGGTCGCGCTGACCACCGCGATCGGCGACAGGGTGCAGCTCGTCGGTGACGACCTGTTCGTCACCAACCCCGAGCGGCTCGAGGATGGCATCGAGAGGGGTGCTGCGAACGCGCTTCTGGTGAAGGTGAACCAGATCGGCACGCTGACAGAGACTCTCGACGCGGTGTCGCTGGCCCACAACGCCGGGTACAAGACGATGATGAGCCACCGCAGCGGCGAGACAGAGGACACGACGATTGCGGACCTCGCGGTCGCCGTCGGCAGCGGCCAGATCAAGACGGGCGCACCGGCCCGCAGCGAGCGCGTCGCGAAGTACAACCAGTTGCTGCGTATCGAAGAGGAACTCGGCGACGCCGCCCGCTATGCAGGCGACCTGGCCTTCCCTCGACTGTCGCTGGAGACCAAATAGCCCGTGCCCGAAGCGAAACGGCCTGATCCTCGGCGGAGGTCTTCTTCGGCGAAGAAGGCCCCCGCATCGAGGCCCGGGAAGTCCAGTGACGCCGGGCGGGCCAAACCCCGCGCGATCGCGCCGCGTCGGGAGAGCCGCGCTACCGAGCCGCCGCAGAACGCGCCCGAGGACGCCGAGTTCGTCGACCTCGATACCGACGACGGGTCGCCGTCGATCCGGGAATCGATCATCGCGTCGGCCGAGGCGGCGGCCGAGCAGCGGTTCGGCTCGGCGGCGCGGCGGGCGGCGATCCTGGCCGCGGTGATCTGCGTGCTGACGTTGACGATCGCCGGTCCGGTGCGGACGTATTTCGGGCAGCGCACCGAGATGAAACAGTTGCAGGCCAGCGAAGCTCAACTGCGAGAACAGATCTCCGAGTTGGAGGAGCAGAGGGCCAAGCTCGCCGACCCGGTGTTCATCGCCGCGCAGGCCCGCGAGCGCCTCGGTTTCGTGATGCCCGGTGAGACCCCCTATCAGGTGCAGCTGCCTCCTGGCGCCACGCAGCCGAGCGTGGAGACGGGTGATCTGGCCGTGACGAAGAGCAACGACCCGTGGTACACGTCGCTGTGGCACACCATCGCCGATGAACCACATGGCATTTCGCCGACGCAGCCCCCACCGCCCCCGCCCGGTGCCCCCGTCGCACCCCCACCCGTTGCGCCCGGCGCACCCCCGCCCGGTGGTTGAGCAGTCAGATCTCGACGCGGTGGCGCGGCAACTCGGCCGGGAGCCCCGCGGAGTGCTCGAGATCGCCTACCGCTGTCCCAACGGGGAGCCCGCCGTGGTGAAGACGGCGCCGAAACTCCCTGACGGAACGCCCTTTCCGACGCTGTACTACCTGACGCATCCGACGCTGACCGCGGCGGCGAGCCGGCTGGAGTCGTCGGGGATGATGCGCGATATGACTGATCGGCTGGCCGAGGATCCGGAGTTGGCTGCTGCGTACCGTCGAGCTCACGAATCGTTTCTTGCCGAGCGTGATGCGATCGAATCGTTGGGGACGACTTTCTCCGGTGGCGGCATGCCCGATCGGGTGAAGTGCCTGCACGTGGTGATCGCCCATTCGCTCGCTAAAGGGCCGGGGGTCAACCCGTTCGGTGACGAGGCGCTGGCGGTGCTGGCGTCAGAGCCCGAGATGGCTGGAATCTTGGACAGGAAGGTGTGGGCGTGAGGGTCGCGGCGGTCGATTGCGGGACGAACTCGATCAGGTTGCTGATCGCCGACGTCGACGATGGCCGGCTGCGTGATGTGCACCGGGAGATGCGCATCGTGCGGCTGGGTCAAGGTGTGGATGCGACGGGCGAGTTCGCGCCGGAGGCGTTGGCGCGCACCCGAACTGCGCTGGAGGCGTACGCGGAGTTGATGCGCCGACACGATGTCGGCGCGGTTCGGATGGTGGCGACGTCGGCGGCGCGCGACGTCTCGAACCGTGCCGAGTTCTTCGCGATGACCTCGGAGGTGCTCGGTTCCGTCCTGCCGGGCGCGGTCGCGGAGGTCATCACCGGCACCGAGGAAGCCGGTCTGTCGTTCTACGGGGCGGTTGGCGATCTCGACTCTGCCGCTGCACCTTTCGTGGTCGTCGACCTCGGTGGTGGGTCGACGGAGGTGGTGCTCGGCCGCGAGGATGCGGACGCCGGGTATTCGGCCAACATCGGGTGCGTGCGTCTGACCGAGCGGTGTCTGCGCTCGGATCCGCCCACCGGGGACGAAATCGAGGCGGCCCGGTCGGTGGTTCGCGAGGCGCTGGCGAATGTGCTGCGTGAGGTGCCTGTCGAGAAGGCCCGCACCTGGGTGGGTGTTGCGGGCACGATGACCACGCTGGCCGCGCTCGCCCACAAGATGGACACCTACGATGCGGACGCCATCCACCTGTCCCGTGTGGGTTTCGACGACCTGCTCCGCGTGTGTGCCGACCTGTTGGCGATGCCGCGTGAACAGCGCGCGGCGCTCGGTCCGATGCACGAGGGCCGCGTCGACGTCATCGGCGGCGGTGCGCTGATCGTGCAGGAACTGGCCGCGGTGCTGGGCGAGAAGGCCGGCATCACTGAATTGGTGGTCAGCGAGCACGACATCCTCGACGGCATCGCGCTGTCGATTGCCTAGTTCTCGGCGCTAGTGCGACGCCACCCTGCGTAGCCGGGGCCGCCGCTTCGTCGGATCATGTTGGCCGCCGAGGGTGACCGCCAACAGCGCCATCACGGCGCCCAGTCCCAGGTGCAGCCAGTTGGTGGCGGTGTTGAGCGGGATGACGTGGGCGTTGCTGCCGAACTCCACGAGGATGCCGTAGAGCCAGAGCCCCAGATAGACCAGCGCGCCGCCGAGAAGGTAGGCCCGCGCACCCGCATACGTCCGCGCGAAGTAGAAGCCCGCCGCGCCGACGACGATATGCACGATGTTCAGCACCGCGGATACCGCGAATGTGCCGAAAAGGCTGGCGCCGGAATGCGCTCCGATCCACGAGAGCCGGTCCAGGTCAGCGGTGATGCCCGGGATGAATCCGAGCACGCCGATCAGCACGAGTACCCCGCCGATGATCATCGCCGCGCCTTGCACCGCCATGTATTTCGGTGGTGTGGACATCGGCACCTCCCTTCACGTCGCCCTGTTATTGACGTGCGTGATGGAGGACATACCCAACTTGGGGCGGGCATAACACCCTGGATCAGGACCGCAGGATCGGCCCCAGGGCGTCGAGAACGGCGGGATCTTCGATCGTCGACGGCACCGGTTCGTCACGTCCTGCCGCGAGCCCCCGCATCGTCTTGCGCAGGATCTTGCCGGAGCGGGTCTTCGGCAGCGCCGGGACGACGTCGACGAGCTTGAACGCCGCCACCGCGCCGATCTCGTCGCGGACCAGCTTGACGAGTTCGTCGGTGAGACCCTCGGTGGACGCACCGGACTTGACGACGACGAGCCCGCGTGGCGCTTGCCCCTTGATGTCGTCGGCGACACCGATCACGGCGCATTCGGCGACGGCCGGGTGGGTCGCCAGCACCTCCTCGATGGCGCCGGTGGAGAGGCGGTGGCCCGCGACGTTGATGACGTCGTCGATGCGGCCCATGACGAACAGGTAGCTGTCGTCGTCGAAGTGGCCGCCGTCACCGGTCAGGTAATAGCCGGGGTATTCGGTCAGGTAGGACGCCTGATAGCGGTCTTGGGCGTTCCACAGCGTCGGCAGGGTGCCGGGCGGCAGCGGCAGCCGGATGCAGATCGCCCCTTCCTTGCCGGGGGCGCAGTCGTGGCCCTGCTCGTCGAGGATGCGGACGTCGAAGCCGGGCATCGGGACGGTGGGGGAGCCCGCTTTGACCGGAAGTTGTTCGGCGCCCATCGGATTGGCGGCAATCGGCCATCCGGTCTCGGTCTGCCACCAGTGGTCGATGACGGGGATGCCGAGCTTCTCCGACGCCCAGTGGTAGGTGTCGGGGTCGAGGCGTTCGCCGGCCAGGAACAGATACTTCAGGCTGGACAGGTCATAGCCCTCGACGTACTTGCCCTCCGGGTCTTCCTTGCGGATCGCGCGGATCGCCGTCGGCGCTGTGAACAACGCTTTGACGCCGTGTTCGGACGCGACCCGCCAGAACGCGCCCGGGTCCGGCGTCCCGACGGGCTTGCCTTCGTAGAGCACCGTGGTGGCACCCAAAAGCAGTGGGGCATAGACGATGTAGGAGTGACCGACCACCCAGCCCACGTCGGAGGCCGCCCAGAACACGTCGCCGGGTGCGGTGTCGTAGATGTGCCGCATGCTCCACAGCAGCGCGACGGCGTGGCCGCCGTTGTCGCGGACGATGCCCTTCGGCTTGCCGGTGGTGCCCGACGTGTAGAGCACGTAGAGCGGATCGGTGGCGGCGACGGGCACCGGGTCGACGGGCTCCGCGCCCGCCATGGCGTCGTCCCACGACAGATCCCGGCCGTCGACGAGGTCGCACTGCAGCCGATCGCGTTGCACCACAACGCAATGCTTCGGTGGATGCTTGGTCATGCCGATCGCGGCGTCGAGCATCGGCTTGTATTCGACGGTGCGGGTGGGCTCGATGCCGCAGGACGCGGACACGATCACCGTCGGCCGAACGTCGTCGATGCGGACCGCGAGTTCGTGGGGGGCGAAGCCGCCGAACACCACGGAGTGCACGGCGCCGAGACGGGCGCAGGCCAGCATCGCGATGACGGCCTCGGGGATCATCGGCATGTAGATGACGACGCGGTCGCCCTTGCCGACGCCGAGGGCGCGCAACGCTCCGGCGAAGCGCGCGGTCTGGTCGAGCAGTTCGGCATAGGTGTAGGTGCGCTTGGTGTCGGTGACGGCCGAGTCGTAGATGAGTGCTGGCTGCTCGGCGCGGCCGTTTTCGACGTGGCGGTCCAGGGCGTTGGCACACGTGTTCAGCTCGGCGTCCGGGAACCAGCGGTAGAACGGCGCCTGGCTGTCGTCGAGGATGCGCTGCGGGGCTCGGGTCCAGGTCACGGCGGTGGCCGCGTCGGCCCAGAAGCTTTCAGGGTCGGTGATGCTGGCATCGAAGAGGTCGCGGTACCCGGGCATAGCAGCACCGTAGACCCTTCGGGCTAGTCTCTGGGCCATGACGAACCAACCCCCGCCAATCGGAGGGGTGCGCAGGCGCCACGTCACTGCCAACGGGGTCAATTTCCACGTGACAGAGGCGGGTCCGGAGGACGGCAGGCCCGTCCTGGCGCTGCACGGCTGGCCCCAGCACCATTGGGTGTACCGGGACCTGCTGGCCGACCCTCCCGCTGGCCTGCGCATGATCGCTCCCGACCTGCCCGGCTATGGATGGTCCGGGCCGCCGCCGCACCGCTGGGCGAAGGAGGATGTCGCCAGTGATCTGGTGGCCTTGGTGGATGCGCTCGGACTCGGGAAGTTTCTGCTCGTCGGCCACGACTGGGGCGGTTACATCGGACACCTGCTGACGCTGCGGATCCCCGAGCGCATCGACGCGTATCTGTCGCTCAACATCGCCCACCCGTGGGTGACGCCGAAGGCGTTGGCGCCGCACCTGTGGCGGTTCCTGCTGTATCAACCGGTGGTGGCGGCCTTCGGTGTTCCGCTGCAGCAGCGCACCAAGTATTTGGAGAAGGTGGTGTTCCGGGCGGCGGCCCCGAACCTGGACCCGGTGACGGCGCGGATCTACGCCGACCGATTCCGTGATCCCGTCGTGGCCCGCACGGCGCGCGACACCTATCGGACCTTCCTGCTGAAAGAGGTTCCGGCGTCGGTGCGCAACGGCGAGCGACGGTGGTCGACGGTGCCGACGCGGGTGCTGTTCGGCGGTGCCGACACGGCCATCCACCCGGATCTGGCCGCGGCCGAGACCGCGCGCGCCGACGACTACCAGATCGAGGTCGTCGAGGGCGGGCACTTCATCGCTGACGAGCAGCCACATCTGGTGCGCGCCAAGTTGATTGCGCTGGCCGAGGAGTTCCCGGCCCGCTAGCTTGCGCTCACTGCTGGAAGCGGTAGCCCATGCCCGCCTCGGTGAGCAGATGCACCGGGTGGGCCGGGTCGTCTTCGAGCTTGCGGCGCAGCTGCGCCAAATAGACTCGCAGATAGTGCGTTTCCTTGGCGTAGGCGGGTCCCCACACCTCTTTGAGCAGTTCTTCGCGACCCACCAATTTGCCGCGGTTGCGCACCAGCATCTCGAGCATGCCCCACTCGGTCGGGGTCAGATGAACTTCGGCGCCGCTCTTGGTGACCTTCTTGGCGGACAGGTCGACGGTGAACGACGACGTCTCGATCACCGGTTCGTCGGTCTCGGCGGCCGCCGCACCACGACGCACGGCGGCGCGGAGGCGAGCCAGGAATTCGTCCATGCCAAAGGGTTTGGTGACGTAGTCGTCGGCGCCGGCGTCGAGTGCCTCGACTTTGTCCGAGGAATCGCTGCGTGCCGACAGCACGATGACGGGGGCGGTCAGCCATCCACGCAGGCCGCCGAGCACGTCGATGCCCGACATGTCGGGCAGGCCGAGGTCGAGGACCACGACATCCGGTTTGTGGTCAGCGGCGATCCGCAGCGCGTCGGTGCCGGTGGCCGCGGTGTGCACCTCGTAGCCGCGCACCGACAGGTTGATCCGCAAGGCGCGCAGGATCTGTGGCTCGTCGTCGATGACGAGCACGCGGGTCTTGGGAGGTGTGGTCATGCTGGCGCCAAGTCTATTTCGACGGTGAGCCCGCCGCCGGGGGTGTCGCCGGCGGAGATGGTGCCGCCCATTGCTTCGACGAAGCCGCGTGCGACCGATAAACCGAGGCCGACACCGGTGGTGTTGTCGTGGTCGCCGAGGCGCTGGAACGGTGCGAACAGTTCGGTTTCGGCGCCGCGCGCGATGCCGGGGCCTTCGTCGGCGACGGCGATCAGCACCCGGTCGGCGATGGTGCCCGCCGTCACCCGGATCGGACCGTCGTCGGCGTACCGCAACGCGTTGTCGATCACGTTGGCCAGCACCCTTTCCAACAGGCCGCTGTCGGCCAGCACGACGGTGGCGCCCACCTCGACCTTGACGCGGTCGAGGCCCGCGCGGCTGATTCCGAGCAGTGCGCGGGGTACCGCCTCCTCGAGGTAGACCGGGCGTAGTTCGGGGCGAACCACGCCGGCCGCCAACCGCGACGAGTCGAGCAGATTGCCGACGAGCGCGGCGAGCTGGTCGACGGATTCCTCCACGGTCGCAAGCAGTTCCGCGGTGTCCTCGGGAGAGAAGCCGATGTCGTCGCTGCGCAGGCTCGACACCGCGGCCTTGGCGCCGGCCAGCGGCGTACGGAGGTCGTGGCTGACGGCCGACAGCAGTGATCGGCGCAGTTCGTCGGCCTGCGCGATGGCTTCGGCCTGGCCGGCCTCCTCGGTGAGTTCGCGCTGGCGGACCAGTCCGGCGGCCTGGTTGGCCACCGCGCCGAGCACCCGCCGGTCGCGGGCGGCGAGCTGACGTCCCGACATCAGCATCCAGAACTCTTCCGGCGCTTCGTCTGTCCCGACCTCGATGGCGGTGTCGGCTCCGTCGACCGTCACGCAGGGATCTGTTCCTGCACAGCCTGCAACGCTGCCGTCGCGCCGGACCAGGCTGACGGACCGTTGCGAGTATGCCTCGCGGACACGCTCCAACAGGGTGTCGAGGTCGGCACCGCGCAGCACCGATCCGGCGAACAGCGCCAACAGCTCGGCTTCCCGTGCAGCGAGGCGTGATTCGCGGGCGCGGTTGGCGGCACCGTCGACAAGCACGGCGACTGCGACCGCGACGGCCAGCAGCACGACGATGGTGACCGCGCTGTCGGGTTCGGAGATCGTGAACGTGTAGCGCGGCTCGGCCAGGAAGTAGTTGAGCAGGAATCCGGACAGGACGGCCGAAAGGGCCGCCGGTGCAACACCTCCGAGGAGCGCGACGACGAGTACGCCGATGAAGAAGATCGCACTCTCCCCACCGATACCGAGGAAACGGTCCAGCACCGTCGCCGCGGCGGCACAGATGGCCGACGGCACCACGATCGCCGCGAGCCAGGACGTCGCGTGCCGTTCGCGCGGGGTGATCCTGGCCCACAGCGAGGTTCCGCGTGCCTCGTCATGGGTGACCATGTGCACGTCGATCTTGCCGGAGTTCTGCACCACCGACGCGCCGATGCCTTCGTCGAAGATGCGCGCCCACCGCGATCGCCGGGAAGTCCCGACCACCAGCTGGGTGGCGTTCATCTCACGCGCGAAATCCAAGAGCGCAGCGGGGACGTCATCGCCGATGACGGTGTGCAGGGTGCCCCCGAGGTCAGTCGCCAGCGCGCGCACCCGGCCCATCTCCGGAGCGGATACCCCGGACAGTCCGTCGCCGCGGACGACATGGACCACCATCAGTTCGGCGCTCGACTTCGACGCGATACGCGATGCCCTGCGTACCAACGTCTCTGATTCCCGGCCGCCGGTGACGGCGACGACGACGCGTTCACGCGCCTCCCACGTCGCGGTGATCTTGTTGTCGGCCCGGTACTTCTCCAGAGCGGCGTCGACCTGATCAGCGAGCCACAGCAGTGCCAGTTCTCGCAGCGCGGTGAGGTTGCCGCGCCGGAAGTAGTTCGACAGCGCGGCATCGATGCGTTCGGGCGCGTACACGTTTCCGTGGGCGAGCCTGCGCCGCAGTGCTTCCGGGGTGATGTCGACCAGCTCGATCTGGTCGGCGGACCGGACCACTTCGTCGGGAACCTTCTCCTGCTGCTCGATGCCGGTGATCTGGGTGACGACGTCGTTGAGGCTCTCCAGGTGTTGGACGTTGACGGTGGTGACCACGGTGATGCCGGCGTCGCGCAGTTCCTCGATGTCCTGCCAGCGCTTCGGGTTTCTGCTTCCCGGTGTGTTGGTGTGCGCGAGTTCATCGACGAGCACCACCTGCGGGTTGCGGGCCAGGACGCCGTCGACGTCGAGTTCTCCGAAGCTGCGGCCGCGGTACTCGATCATCTTCGGGGCTACGGTCTCGATGCCGTCGAACAGTTCGGCGGTCTTCTTGCGGCCGTGGGTTTCGACGACCGCGGCCACCAGGTCGGTGCCACGTTCGAGCCGGCGGTGGGCCTCACCGAGCATCGCGTAGGTCTTGCCGACGCCGGGAGCTGCGCCCAGGTAGATGCGCAGCTCCCCGCGTTTGGCGCGGTGCGGTGGTGATGCCACAGATCCATCATCCACGGCACTGCCTCTCAGCGATGTGAACTGTCCAGTGCCAGGTTGAGCTCGAGCACGTTCACGGTCGGTTCACCGAGGAAGCCCAGTGCGCGTCCGTCGGTGTGCTCGGCCACCAGGGCGCGGACTTGCTCGGGGCTCTCACCGCGGGCAGCGGCGACGCGGTCGACCTGCAGGTCGGCGTAGGCGGGGGAGATGTCGGGATCCAGCCCGCTGCCGCTGGCCGTGACGGCGTCGGCGGGCACTGCCGGATCGGATGCCGCACCATGGATCGGGACGATCTGGCCGTGCGAGAAGTCGCTGCCGTCGTTGCACTGCACCCGGACTCCCTCATAGGTGTCCAGGAACGGGGCCGCGGTGGTAGCGCACGGTTCATTGACGCTGACGACCCTGGTCGGGTGGACGACGGTGCCGGTCGCGTGACGAGGACCGATCACCGACAGCACCGCGCCGACGCCGCCGCCGGTGCAGTAAGGCCGGGTTCCGTTGACGCCGTCGAGCTCGCCGACGGCGAGGCTTCGTGAACACACCAGCGTCAGCAGGCTGGCCTTGTCGGGAGTATCGACGATGCTCTCCGGCCCCAGGTTGGACGCGCTGGTGGCCATCGGGTCGTAGCCGTCCCCGGCAGCGGATGGCCTGCCCTGGAAGTACTGCGGCAGCGGGTTGCCGTCGGCGTCGGTGTAGAGCTGGCCGATGAGGCTGCTGCCCACGGGCGCTCCGTTGACCTCGACGATCGAGCCGTCGGCCTTGTCGGACAGCAAGGGTGCCTGGGCGATCAGCCAGACGAGCAGCGGATAGCCGAGTCCAAGCACGACGGTGAAGACGAGCAGCGCGCGCAGCGCCGCCCAATGCTGGCGAATGATGCTGGAGATCAACATGTCACATTCCTGGGAAGAGTTGGATGACGAGGTCGATGGCTTTGATGCCGAGGAACGGAGCGATGATCCCGCCGAGTCCGAAGATGTAGAGGTTGCGGCTCAATAGCTTCGATGCGCTGCTCGGGGTGTAGCGAACACCTTTGAGAGCCAACGGGATCAGCGCGATGATGACGATCGCGTTGAAGATCACCGCGGACAGGATCGCCGACTGCGGGCTGTGCAGCCGCATGATGTTCAGCAGATCCAGCCCGGGGAAGAGGCCGACGAACAGGGCCGGAATGATCGCGAAGTATTTCGCGATGTCGTTGGCGATGGAGAAGGTCGTCAGCGCACCGCGGGTGATCAGCAGTTGCTTGCCGATCTCCACGATCTCGATGAGCTTGGTCGGGTCGGAGTCGAGGTCGACCATGTTGCCAGCCTCTTTGGCTGCCGACGTGCCGGTGTTCATCGCGACGCCGACGTCGGCCTGGGCCAGCGCGGGCGCGTCGTTGGTGCCGTCGCCGGTCATCGCGACCAGCCGGCCACCGGCCTGCTCCTTCTTGATCAACGCCATCTTGTCTTCCGGCGTCGCTTCGGCGAGGAAGTCGTCGACACCGGCTTCGTCGGCAATCGCCTTGGCGGTCAACGGATTGTCGCCGGTGATCATCACGGTGCGGATACCCATGCGGCGCATCTCGTCGAAACGCTCCCGCATGCCCTGCTTGACGACGTCCTTGAGGTGGATGACACCCAGCACCGTGGCGCGCCCGTCGCGCACCTCGCCGACGGCGAGCGGCGTACCGCCCGCCGCGGAGATGCCGTCCACGATCTGGCCGAGCTCAGTGGGTACCGTGCCGCCCTGCGAGCGCACCCATTCGGCGACCGCGCTTGTCGCCCCCTTGCGGAGAAGGTGGCTGTCGATGTCGACACCGGACATCCTTGTGGTGGCGGTGAATTCGATCCAGGTGGCGTTGGTCAGCTCGCCGGGGGTGCGCTCCCGAAGCCCGAACTGCTGTTTGGCGAACACGACGATCGACCGGCCCTCAGGCGTCTCGTCGGCCAGGCTGGACAGCTGGGCTGCGTCGGCGAGCGCCTCAGGCGTCACACCGGAGAGAGGCACGAACTCCGAAGCCTGCCGGTTGCCGAGCGTGATGGTGCCGGTCTTGTCGAGCAGCAGCGTGTTCACGTCTCCTGCCGCTTCGACGGCCCGACCCGACATGGCCAGCACGTTGCGCTGCACGAGCCGGTCCATGCCCGCAATACCGATCGCGCTGAGCAGCGCGCCGATGGTCGTCGGGATGAGGCAGACCAGCAGCGCGACCATGACGATGCCGGTGACACCATTGCTGTCCAGCGCGAGGCTGTCGGCGACGCCGGGATTGTTCATCTTCGAGTAGATCGCCAGCGGTTGCAGGGTCGCGACGGCGAACACGAAGATGATCGTCAGCGACGCCAGCAGGATGTTGAGGGCGATCTCGTTGGGCGTCTTCTGACGATTGGCCCCTTCGACGAGCGCGATCATCCGGTCGATGAAGCTGTCGCCGGGCTTCTGCGTGATCTTGACGACGATGCGGTCGGACAGCACCGTGGTGCCGCCGGTCACGGCCGAGCGGTCGCCACCCGACTCGCGGATGACAGGCGCGGATTCACCCGTGATCGCCGATTCGTCCACCGACGCAATGCCTTCGACCACGTCACCGTCGCCGGGGATGGTCTGGCCGGCTTCGACGACGACGATGTCGCCCTGTTGCAGCAGCGGGGCCGCAACATCCTCTTCGGCGCCGCTTGCGGTGAGGCGGCGGGCCATGGTGTCGGTCTTGGCCTTGCGCAGGCTCGCTGCCTGCGCCTTGCCGCGTCCTTCGGCGACGGCCTCGGCGAGGTTGGCGAAAACAACGGTGAGCCAGAGCCACACGACGATCAACCACGCGAACAACGACGGGTCGACGAACGCCAGGATGGTGCTCCATACGGCGCCGAGCTCGACGATGAACATGACGGGGTTTCGCCACAGCGTGCGCGGGTCGAGCTTGCGGACGGCCTCCGGGGTTGCCTTCCACAGCATCTTCGGGTCGAGCAGACCGCCGGAGAATTTTCCGGATTGTTCAGCCGCCGAGTGCAATCGACGCGCGGTTTCGATGGTGGTGACGGTCATGAATGGATTCCTTCAGCGAGGGGTCCCAGCGCGAGCATGGGAAGGAAGGTGAGGGCGACCAGGATCAGAGTGACGCCCGCGACCATGCCGACGAACTGTGGTCGGTGGGTGGGAAGCGTGCCGACGGATTCCGGTGTCCTGCCTTGTCTGGCCAACGCACCGGCGAGCGCCAGGGCGACGATGATCGGCAGGAACCGTCCGAGAAGCATGGCGATCCCGAGCGCCGTGTTGTACCAGGGGGTGTTGACGCTGATGCCGGCGAACGCCGAGCCGTTGTTGTTACCGGCCGAGGTGAAGGCGTAGAGCACTTCGGACAATCCGTGGGGGCCGGTGTTGAGCATGCTGGCACGTTGCTCGGGCATCGCCATTGCCGTGGCGGTTCCGGTCAGCACGATCAGCGGTGTGATCAGGAAGTACGTTGCGGCCAGCTTGATTTCGCGCGGTGTGATCTTCTTGCCGAGGTATTCCGGTGTCCTGCCCACCATGAGACCCGCGACGAACACGGTGATGACCGCGAGGATGAGCATGCCGTAGAGGCCCGAACCGACACCGCCGGGGGCGACCTCGCCGAGCATCATGTTGAACATCGTCATCATTCCGCCGAGGCTGGTGTACGAGTCGTGGAACG
Source organism: Mycobacterium sp. 236(2023) (assembly GCF_029623955.1). Lineage (GTDB taxonomy): Bacteria > Actinomycetota > Actinomycetes > Mycobacteriales > Mycobacteriaceae > Mycobacterium. The sequence continues at coordinate 800,843 of NZ_JARSBP010000003.1, forward strand.
AGTTCACCGCACCGGTGGACGTCAGGGTCGTCGAGGCGGCAAAGATCGCCGAATCGGCAACGCCGAAGCGCTGTTCCACGCCTTCCATCGATCCGCCGACGGCCGTCGGGACAGTTCCGTGGGCCTGCAACTGGAACAGCATGGTGAGGCTGACGCTGATCACGGCGATGACCGACATCACGGCGACGATCGCGTACCCCTGCTTAGGGCTGCCGACCGTTCGGCCGAACATCCGCGGCATCGAGAAGGCGATCACCAGCAGCAGGAAGTTCTCGATCCAGTTCGTCCACGCCGTCGGATTCTCGAACGGGTGTGCCGAGTTGGCGTTGAAGAATCCGCCGCCGTTGGTGCCGAGTTCCTTGATGACTTCCTGGCTGGCCACGGGACCGCCGGGGATGGTCTGCGTCCCACCCGCGATGGTGTTGACGACCTGGTCGTGCAGGGCGAAGTTCTGGATGACGCCGCCGGCGACCAGGATGACAGCCCCAATGATGGAGATCGGCAACAGAATTCGGAACGATCCGCGTACGAGGTCGACCCAGAAGTTGCCCAGTTCACCGGTGCTGCGGCGGGCCAGGCCCCGCACGAATGCGGCGGCGACGGCCATACCGACAGCAGCGGACACGAAGTTCTGCACAGAAAGGCCCGCCATCTGAACCAGGTGCCCCTGCGTGGATTCACCGGAGTACGCCTGCCAGTTGGTGTTGGTCACGAAGCTGATGGCGGTGTTCCACGCCAGCTCCGGCGTCATCTCGGTACCGGGATCGGTCAGCGCCAGCGGAAGCTTGCCCTGGACCAATTGGAAGATGAACAGGAACAGGACGCTCACCGCCGAGAAAGCCAGGACGCTGCGCGCGTAGGCGCCCCAGGTCTGCTCGGCCTCGGGGTCGGCGCCGATCAGGCGGTAGACGACACTCTCGGCGCGCAAATCCTTGGTCGAGGAGTACACGCGGTACATGTAGTCGCCGAGCAGCACGTGAACAGCCGCCAAGGCAACGATGAGGGAGAGCAGAAACAGAATCCCTGCCGTAGAGGTGCTCACTAAAACCTCTCGGGGAACAGCAGGGAGGCGAACAGAAACACGGCGATCACGGCGGCGAGGCCCAAGCCGATCAGGTTCTGGGTCACAGGTTTTCGACCCACTTCTGAACCAGGCCGAACAGGGCGAAGACCGCCACGGTCAGCAGCGTGTAGATGATGACGGACATCACGGCTATCAGACTCCTGCGCTTGTTTACACACCCGCCGGTGGTGACGGGTTGCGGTCGCCAACGTATGCCTGATCTGCGGCCCGTGAGCTGGGCGTTGACGGTTTCTTGATGCCTGCGGCAGCAGTTTTTACGGACTCCATGCGGGGGGTCGGTGCGGCGTCAAAAGTCAGCCGATGCACCGTCAAGAAACTGCGAAGATTCAGCACCGTCTCAGATCTGTCGCGTAGACCGAGTTGATGACTATTTTGGACGTCCCCCTGGCGCCGCATCGGTTGTCGGCCTCGGTGCATTCGGTGCGGCGGATCCTGCCGATGGCCGGGTGTGCGCTGCCTGCCGGGATGCTGCGCGATCCGGGGGTGGCGGCGTGGGTGCGCAACCACGGCCTCGCGGTGACCGTGTGTGGCGAGGAGGAGCTGGATCTGGTGCAGGCCAGCGGAATTCGCCCCATCCACGTGGTGATGCGGTGCGGTCTCGCGACGGGGACGGTGCGGCGCGCGGCCGCACTCGGCGTGGTGCGATTCGTGGTGTCGTCCGACAGGCACGTCGATGTCCTCGCCGGCTGCGCACAGCCCACGAAGCACGTCTATCTCGACGACCGGGGTCCTGCGGTGCTCGGCGAGCGTCGGCTGGATGTGGTCGGAATGCATTGCGATGTCGACGCTTCGCGGGGATACCCGGAATGGGGCGTCGCGGCGGAACGGCTGCTGAGCCGGATGGCGCTGATACAGACGTGGGGTATGACGCTGACGCGGATCAGCCTGTCGGGAGGTTCGGCGGCGACGTGGCTGGCGGGCGACACCCGGGAGCTGAAGGCGATCTCGACGGCCGTCGACGACGCGCTCGATGCCGGGTGCGCGCGCTGGCGGTTGCCGCGGCCCGCAGTGGTGCTAGCGCCCCTGGCCGAGTGAATCGCCGAATCTGAACTTGTTGGTGCTTTCGTCGGGGGATCGCACCAACAAGTTCAGACTCGACGACGCTGGGTCAGCTCTCGACCACTCCGGCGGCCTGGGCCTTCGTCACCATCTCGCCCCAGGCGTGCTGGCCGGCGACGAACACGGTCAACACGGTTACGAGGGCGATCGACGACACGATCCAGTAGGCGACGGGCGACACCGTCGCGGGCGTTGCCATCAGCATCATGCCGAAGCTCGCGAGGACGGCGAGGAGGGCGGTCAGCCACGTTCGCTGCGTCTCGCGAGCGAGCGTGTTGCGTGCTCTGGGAAACTCCGCTGTTGCAGCCATGACGTTCAGAGTGGGGCCCTGGCGTAAGAGCCGCCTCATCGATAGCTGTGGAAATGCTTTGAAGTGAGCGTGAGGTTGCTAAGCCGGAGGTAGCTCGTGCGTCATGGCGTGATAGCCGCGGGCGCCTGCACGTTGTAGCGCGGCGCGGACAATCCCGACGATGAGGCCCTGGATGGCAGCCGCGACGAATACCGTCTTGGCCGACTGGGTCAGGTCTTTGGCGTCAGGGGGCTCCGGGTCGTTGGCACCGACGCGCTTCCACACCTGGCCGAAGATCGCTCCGGCGAGCAAGCCGCCTCCGACTCCGGTGGCAACCGACAGAGGTGTGTACAGCGATCGTGCGATCTTGCTCATCGTCGCTCCAATCCGTGTGCGGCGCAGGTTGCGTTGGGGACCGTCTACCCCGGTGTCTGCTGGTCAAACCCCGCGCGCGGGTGGGAGGATCAGTGGATGGGCGCCGGTCGGCAGTACGACGACGAGAACTGGGACCGGGCGCAGCGCAATGAGACCGAAACCGAACGGCTAGACCGTAATTGGGCCAGCCTGTTGCAGGAGCTCCGGGTGGTGCAGACCGGGGTGCAGCTGCTCACCGGGTTCTTGTTGACCTTGCCGTTCCAGCAGCGCTTCGACATCCTCGATGACCACATGCAGGGCGTGTATCTTGCGACGGTGTGCGCGGCGGTGGCGTCCACGGCGCTGCTGATCGCGCCCGTCGCCATGCACAGGTTCCTGTTCCGTCGGCATCGCCTGGCAGCGCTCGTCAACGCGGCGCACCGATGTGCATATGCAGGTCTGCTGCTGCTCGCGATCGCGGTGTCCGGCATGACCGTCATCATCTTCGATGCGGTCGTAGGGTTGTATCCGGCGCTCATCGCCGGTGGGATCGCGCTCGTGGTTTTCGCGACGTTCTGGTGGGTGCTGCCGTATTCGATGCGGGCCGGGGAGCAGCAACCGCCCGCGCCGTAGCGGATCTCGGTGGATCCTTTGACGTTTGGTCGGGTTAACACAGGGTAGTTCGGCCGCATGAAGGCAGTCACCTGGCATGGCCGACGAGACGTGCGCGTCGACTCCGTCGCCGATCCCGAAATCACAGAACCGACCGACGCGATCATCGAGGTCACGTCGACCAATATCTGCGGGTCCGATCTGCACCTCTACGAGGTTCTCGGCGCATTCATGAACGAGGGCGATGTCCTCGGGCATGAGCCGATGGGCATCGTCCGCGAAGTCGGCTCCGCGGTGAGCAATCTCGCGGTCGGCGACCGTGTGGTCATTCCGTTCCAGATTTCGTGCGGCCACTGCTTCATGTGCGACCGGCACCTCTACACCCAGTGTGAGACGACACAGGTGCGCGATCAGGGGATGGGCGCCGCGTTGTTCGGCTATTCCGAGCTCTACGGCTCGGTCCCCGGCGGGCAGGCAGAGTATCTCCGCGTGCCGCAGGCGCAGTTCACCCATATCAAAGTGCCTGAGGGGCCGCCAGATTCGCGTTTCGTCTACCTGTCGGACGTGTTGCCCACCGCATGGCAGGCGGTGGCGTACGCCGACGTCCCCGACGGCGGCACCGTCACCGTCATCGGACTGGGTCCCATCGGTGACATGGCCGCGCGAATCGCCCAGCACCTCGGCTATCAGGTGTTCGCAGTCGATCTCGTCCCGGAGCGGCTGGACCGGGCCACTGCACGCGGCATCCAGACCATCGATGCCGCCAACATCGACGGCTCGGTCGGCGACGAGGTGCGCCGGCTGACGCAGGGGCGCGGCAGTGACTCGGTGATCGACGCGGTCGGAATGGAGGCACACGGATCCCCGGTGGCCAAGGCCGCCCAGCGGGCCACAGCGCTGCTGCCGGACGCCATCGCGAAACCGATGATGCAGAAGGCGGGCGTCGACCGCCTCGACGCTCTGTACACCGCGATCGACTGTGTGCGGCGCGGCGGAACGCTGTCGTTGATCGGTGTGTACGGCGGCATGGCCGACCCGATGCCGATGCTGACGCTGTTCGACAAGCAGATACAACTCAGAATGGGTCAGGCCAACGTGAAAAGGTGGGTCGACGACATCATGCCGTTGCTGACCGATTCCGACCCGCTGGGGGTCGATACCTTCGCCACGCACGTGCTGCCGCTCGCCGAGGCGCCGCACGCGTACGAGATCTTCCAGAAGAAGCAGGACGGTGCCGTGAAGGTGATTTTGCAGCCCTGAACTGCACGAACAGGTGTGGAGAACGGCGCGCGCGGGTAATAGCCGCCCGTGAGACTTTCGCGGAGCAAGGTCAGCGGACCCGGCATTGTTCGCAAGCGGCGCGGAAAGGGTTTCTCCTATTACGGCCCCGATGGAGAGTTGCTGGCCGACGACGAGACCGCGCAGCGCATCAAGGATCTCGTCATCCCGCCGGCGTGGAAGAACGTGTGGATCAGCACGAAGCCCAGCGGCCACATCCAGGCCGTCGGCACTGATGTCGCGGGTCGCCGACAGTACCTCTATCACGAGAAGTGGCAGCAGGAGCGGGCCGAGGAGAAGTTCGACCGCGTCCTGGAAATGTCTGTGCGGCTACCGGAGTGGCGCGCGCAGATCGCGAAGGATCTGTCCAAGCGGGGGCTGGAACGTGAGCGCGTCCTCGCGCTGGCTCTGCAACTGCTCGACCGTGGCTACTTCCGGGCGGGCGGCGAACAGTCCGCAGAAGAGTTCGAGCACTACGGCTTGGCGACGCTGCTCTGCGAGCACGTGACGGTCCGCAAAGGTGCGGTGATGTTCGAGTATCCGGCCAAGAGCGGGGTGCAGCGCAGCCTCGAGATCGAGGATCCCGAGGTTGTCCGCGCCGTCCGATCCCTGATGCGACGCGAGGGCCGCTCCGACCGGCTACTGGTGTGCCGCGGCGCCACCAACGGCGCTTGGGTCGACGTGCACGCCAACGACCTCAACGCGCGCTTCAAGGAGCTCGTGGGTGACGAGTACACCGTGAAGGATCTCCGGACCTGGCACGGCACGGTACTCGCGGCTGCCGCGTTTGCGGATGCAAAGGAACCGACGTCGAAAACCCGGGTCAAGAAGGAGACCTCGGCGGTGATGAAAGAGGTCTCCGAAGAACTGGGCAACACACCGGCCGTCGCGAGGAGTTCGTACGTCGACCCGCGGCTGGTCGACGGATATGCGCAGGGCATGACGATAAAGGCAGCAGTGCGACGGGCGGAGAAGGCAAAAGACCCCGACGCTTCCCAGGCGATTCTGGAGAAGGCCACCCGGACATTGATCCGCCGCGTGGCACGAGGCTGACGTTTGGTAGCTGGCCCGCCGGGCAATTCGATAGGGATCCAACGGGGTAGGAGGTTTGATTCCATGCCAAACGCATCGATCAAAAACGAGAAGATGTACGAAGATCTTCGCCGCGAGGGCAACTCCAAAGAGAAGTCTGCGCGTATTTCCAATGCGGCTGCCGCCCGCGGCAAGTCGTCGGTCGGCCGCAAGGGCGGGCAGTCCGGTTCCTATGACGACTGGACCGTGGACGATCTGAAACAGAAGGCCAAGCAGCTTGGCCTGACGGGTTATTCGCACCTCACCAAGGACAAGCTGATCTACAAGCTTCGAAATCACTGAAACCCATGTCGGTCACAGCCTTTCAGGATTTCCCGCTGGCCGACCGCGATCGTGAGTGGGATGGTTCGGCCGCTGAGAAACGCGTCCGAAAGTGGGCGGATGCCACCGATGAGCCGAACCAGAAGTATCGCGACGCGCACGTCTGGTACGACCAGGAAAACAAGGACAATTTCACGGGGTACAAACTGCTCGTCGCCGACGTCATCGACGGCAAGCTTCGGGCTGTGCCGCGTGGCGTGATGGCGGCGGGGGCGATCATGCAGGGCGGGCGCGGCGGAGTCGACCTCCCGGAGAAAGACATCGACCGCGTGAAAAGCCACCTGGCGAAGTACTACAAGAAGATGGGCGACACGGCGCCGTGGGATCGTGACGACTAGTCAGGTGTCGTCGCTGCGCGCCTCGGCGCCGGACTCACCGGCGTCGAAATCGTCATCGGAACTGGACCGTCCGACGTAGGGCCCGTCAGCTTGGTCGTCGTCGCCCTTCGATGCGCGGGATCCGGCCACCTTCGGGTCAGCCTCGACGTCGGCCTCGGCCTTTTCTTCCTGCGGATTCGTCATGGGCACGGCATGCCCCTGGGCAAGCCTTTCAAACGTATTACGTGACGGTGCATACCGTTTGGTCATATTTGCCTCGGGTATGTCGAACACATGTCGTTGCGTGCTCTTGCACTGGTCTGCAGCCTGAAGCCAAGCCCCGCGCCATCGAGCAGCGCGCTCATCGCCGAGCACGTTTTCGAGACGCTGCGTGACAGCGGGGTCGAGTGTGAAGCGCTGCGCTGCGTCGACTTCGACATCGCCCCTGGTGTCGAGACCGACATGGGCGACGGGGATCAGTGGCCGCAGATCCGGGAAAAGATTCAGGCGGCGGACATCCTGCTGATCAGCACACCGGTGTGGCTCGGACATCCGTCGTCGGTGACGCAGCGAGTGCTGGAACGCCTCGACGCGGAGTTGTCATCTAATGATGACGAGGGCCGGCCCGCGATGGCGGGCAAGGTGGCGATCGTCAGCGTGGTCGGCAACGAGGACGGCGCACACAAGACGGTGGCCGACGTCTTCCAGGCCGTCAACGACGTCGGCTTCAGCATCCCGGCCCAGGGGTGCACCTACTGGAACGGTGCCGCAATGGAATCCACCGACTACAACGACCTCGACGAGGTGCCAGAGGCGGTGGCGTCGGCGACGGCCGCTGCCGCGCGCAACGCCGCGCATCTCGCAGACGTGCTGAAGAAATCGCACTACCCGCCCTACAACTGACGACTTGAACGGCGAAAGGAGACCTCATGCCTGACACATCGAAAGATCCCGTCGACCACGCGCGGACGACGCGCCAGCATGCCGGCGAAACGATGAAGGCCGGGGTGAACGCGCCTGGTCTGATCGCGATCGGGATCGGCATCGTGGCCATGGTGGTCGGATTGTTCTCGTTCGCCAACGGGAGCACCGCTACCGGAGTTGTCGGAGTGGTCGTCGCGCTGTTGTTGATGGGCGGCGGGCTGGCCTGGCTGGCACGTACGCACCGCAAAGTGCAACGCAAACAACAGGATTGGCATCGTGACAATCCGGATGCGCATTACGAGCCGCCGACGAGTTAGGGCGTCGTCCGCTGTGACCGATGGGGGCCGTCGTAGGATCAGCGACGGCATGGCCCCCATAGCCCAATCGGCAGAGGCAGCGGACTTAAAATCCGCCAAGTGTGAGTTCGAGTCTCACTGGGGGCACTGAGAATCGACTACTGCTGGCGCGCGTGGTCGGGGCGCGTCATCCCGGGCACGTGCTGGGTGACTGTCCGCCCAGGACACCGTCCACGAAACCCTGGATGTCGCGCAGCGACGCGGCGATGACGCCGCGGTGGTCCTGACCGGGGTACACGCGGTAATCGGTGGCCACGCCGTTGTCGCACAGCGCCGCCGCCAATCTGTCGACGCCGGCTGGGTTGACCGACGTGTCGGCGGTGCCCTGGGCGATCATCACGGGAACCTTCGGGGTCAGCCGCACCGGATCCTGGCGGTCCAGATATGCGTGCAGACCGTCGACCTGTGCATCGGGCGCCAGCACCTGTGCGGCGGGCACGGTGGGGGCGACGTTGAGCTGTGCGAGGCATTCGGTGCGGGCGGTGGTCAACAGCGGACGTGCCTGGATGCTGAAGATCTGGTCAGGCCGGATCGACGGGTCGACCACGGCTGCACCGAGCACCAGCAGCGGCAGATATCGCTGGCTCACGTCGACCACCGGATCGCCGGACCGCAGAAGATCGATCGCCGCGCCCATGTCGACTCCTCCGGGTGCGATCGCCACCGCGCCGCGGAGGTCGAGATCCGGGTCGCGGGCGGCGGCATCCTGCGCGGTGAACAGCGCGGCCTGTCCGCCCTGACTGTGGCCGACGGTCACCCATCTGTCGCCGATACCTTCGTCGAGATCCCGTGCAGCCCGGACGATGTCGGTGACGGTGTTGGCCTCGCTCACGCCGTCCACATACGGGTGACCACCCGGGGGTGCCGAGGCCCTGGTAGTCGGTCTGGACGACCGCGAAGCCCCGCGCGACCCAGCTGTCGAGCATCGGGCGGACGATGTCGACGTAATCGTGGACCAGTCCGTCGCCGGTGTTCGCCGACGGGGCACACGTGTCGGCGTACCCGGTGGTGCCGTGGGCCCAGCTGATCACCGGCCAGCCCCCCTCGGGCGGCGCCGATTTCGGCACCGACACGGTGCCCGACACGACGATCGGCTGCCCGGCCGAGTCGTCGGAGACGTAGGTGATCAGCCGGGTGTCCGCGCTGGGCAGCGCCGCCGCCGTCGTCAGTGGTTGTGCGGTGAGCACCTCGCCGGCACGCAAACCCGTTTCCGTCGCCGGTGTACAGGACATCAGCGTTCCCAGCACCACCGCCGCCAGCGCCCAGCGCCGGACGATCTCAGTCATCGAGCATCGACCGGCGGGTGGCCGCAAGCGGACTCTGAGCGGTCAGCCCACCGTCGAGCACCAGCGTCTGCCCGGTCATGTAGGCCGATTCGTCGGACGCGAGATAGACCATCGCCCATGCGATGTCCTCCGGAGTGCCGATGCGGTCGAGTGCGTTCTGCTGACGGAGACCGTCGATCAGGGACTCGGACAGGTTGTCGGCCAGCGCCGGGGTCAGGACCGCGCCCGGCGCGACTGCGTTGCAGCGCACTCCTTTTCGGCCGTACTGCGTGGCGATGTACTGGGTGAGGCGGATGACCGCGGCCTTGGCTGCACCGTAGGCGCACTGGAGGGTGTCCCCGGCAAGACCGGCGACCGAGACGGTGTTGATGATTGAACCACCGCCCTCGGCAATCATGTGGGGCAGTGCCAGTCGAGTGGTCACCACGGTGCTGCGTGCGTTGAGCGCCATGGCCCGGTCCCATTCGGCCATGTCCAGGCGGAGGAGATCCAGATCCTTGCGGGGGTTGCTCCCCCCGACGTGGTTGCACAGCACGTCGATGCCGCCGAATTCGGCGACGGCGCGTGCGATCATCGCCTCGATCGACAACTCGTCGAGCACATCGGCCATGATCCCTATTGCGCCCGGTCCGATGTCGGCGGCGGCCGAGGCGGCCGCGTCGGCGTGCAGATCGGCGATGAGCACCCGCGCGCCCTCGCCCACCATCAGCTGCGCCGCTTTGAGTCCGATGCCGCTCGCCGCGCCCGTGATCACGACTCGCTTGTCCGCCAGACGATGTCGGGTCATCACGCCCACCTGTCGATCGCAGACGGCGTACTCACCGCCCTCCGCCAGGCTATGCCTTACGCCGCAGGAAAGGTCGCGAACAGCGCGGAAATCCCGGATCGGGTCGTGTTGCCCGACTGCGTGTTTGATCTCGAACCACTCCGCGTGGGAACTGATCAACGAAGGACCAGAATGGATAGCTCTTGATCAGCGGGTTCGAGCTTGCTGCGGGCGCCATCGCGTCGCGCACGTATCGTCGTAATCATGCTGTTGGAGCGCGAAATGCAGGCGATCAGAAGCGGTGTGGGCCGCGCGCTGTTCGGCTTGGTGGCCGGGCCTGACGGGCCGAATAACCGCGCCCGAATTCACGACACGCCCGGTCCGCGTTGGTTCGCCGAAGACCGCCCGATCCGCCGCGTGCACGGCGACGCGTCGATGTTCGTCGGCGGTCTGCGCGCGCTGCTGCTCCAGTCGCTGCATCCGCTCGCGATGGCCGGCGTCGCCGAGCATTCCGACTATCGCGGCGATCCCTGGGGGCGTCTACAGCGCACCAGCACGTTTCTCGCCGAGACGACCTTCGGCCCGGCCGCCGACGCGCAGCGCGCCGTGGACAAGGTGCGCGGTATTCATCGCCGCGTCCACGGTGTCGCGCCCGACGGCAGAGCCTACGAAGCCTCCGACCCGCATCTGCTCGAGTGGGTGCACATCGCTGAGATCGACAGCTTCCTGCTTGCCCACCAGCTCTACGGAGCGAACCCCCTCGACCAGCCGGGCCGCGACGCCTACGTCGCCGACACCGCCCGCGTCGCCACCGCGCTCGGTGTCCCCGATCCGCCGCGCACCGAAGCCGAGTTACGGGACCGGATCGAGGCCTACCGGCCCGAGCTGCAGGGGACGCCAGCCGCCCGCGACGCCGCGCGCTTCCTGCTGCTCACCCCGCCGCTGCCATTGGCCGCCCGCGCCCCCTACGGCGCGGTCGCCGCGACGTCGGTGGCGATGCTGCCGGCGTGGGCCCGACTGCCGCTTCGGCTGCCCTACCTGCCTCCGCTGGAAGCCACCGCCGTGCGGTGGTCCGGACGGGCGCTCGTCGGCGGGATCCGGTGGGCGATGACAGCCCGCTAGTTCACGACAACGCGTCGGCGATCGCACCGGCCAGCCGCTGGCCTGACAGCCACGCCGATTCCACACGCGGGGCACCGGACGGGCACCACGCATCGCCGCACACGCCCAGCGGGCGGCCACCGGGGAGCAGTCCGTAGGCCTCGTCTCCGTGGGTGCCGGCCGGTTTGGCGAACGTCCACCGGTGCACGTGCGTCCACGACGGCTCCGCCGCCACGCCGAGCAGTCGGCGCACCGCGCTCAGCACCGGCTCGGTGGCACCGTCCGGATCCTCGAGATGGCGGCCCGCCCGTCCCGCCGTGGTGTGGACGACGAGCACAGGCGCACCGTCGCCGCGCCGTGCTCCGTCGTCCGCGATGAACGAGATGTCGGGGTCGTCGTTGACGAACGCCGCATCGCGTACATCCCAGCACCTCTCGGGCCACCCGACGGCGACGGCGATCACGGGTTCGTAGTCCACCCACTCGAACGCATCCGGAATCAGCCGGGCGGCTTGCGGATCGGGCATCGCGAGCATCACGGCGTCGTGGTCGAGGTCGTCGACCGAGTCGATCCGACGTTCGAGCCGGACGTCGCCGGGCAGGAGATCAAGGACGAGAGAACGCAATCCGTGTGCCGCCGCGTAGCGCACGGGCCCGGAGGCGACGTCGCGCCCGTCGGGCGACACGACATCGAACGTGTCCGTCCACGGGCGGGCGAGCCCGCGTCGGACCCAGTCGTCGACCACGGCGGAGAAAGACTCGTCCTTGGCCGTCAGATATGCCGCACCCAGATCGACGCGTCGGTCGTGCACCGTCGGCGAGGCCATCCGGCCACCACCCGTGCGGCCACGTTCGAGGATCTCGACGGCGATCCCGCGCTCACGCAGAGCTTGAGCGCAGGCGGCGCCGGATACGCCGGCCCCGACGACGGCGACGCGTCTGGCTGTCACCGGCTACAGGACCTTCGACAGGAACTCTTGCAGCCGCGGGTGTTTGGGGTTGTCGAACACCTCGGCCGGGGTGTCGTCCTCCACGATCTTGCCGTCCGCCATGAACAGCACCCGGGACGCGACTTCGCGTGCGAACCCCATCTCGTGGGTGACCACCACCATCGTCATTCCGCCGGAGGCGAGTTCACGCAGCACCTCGAGCACGTCGCCCACCATCTCCGGATCCAGCGCGCTGGTCGCCTCGTCGAACAGCATGATCGACGGATTCATCGCCAGCGCACGGGCGATGGCTACACGCTGCTTCTGACCGCCCGACAGCGTGGCCGGTTTCACGTCCGCCTTCTCGCCGAGACCCACCTGGTCCAGCAGTTCACGAGCCCGCTTCTCTGCCGCGGCCTTGTCCATCTTCTTGGTCAGAAGTGGTGCGAGCGTGACGTTCTCGATCACCGTCATGTGCGGGAAGAGGTTGAAGTGCTGGAACACCATCCCGATGTGCTGACGCACCTGGTCGAGATTCACCTTGGGGTCGGACAGGTCGAATTCGTCGACGACCACCGTGCCGCCGGTGATGTCCTCGAGCTTGTTCAGGCATCGCAGGAAGGTCGACTTGCCCGACCCCGACGGTCCGATGACGCAGACGACCTCACCGTGCTTGATCGTGGTGTCGATGCCGTCGAGGACGACGAGATCACCGAACGACTTCTTCAGACCCTCGATGCGGATCTTGACCGTGCCCTGCGGTTCGGCGGCTGCGGCTTCCGGGATCAATTGGCTCATTTGACGATCCTCTTTTCCACCTGGTCGGACAGTTTCGTCAGTGCCATGATGACGATGAAGTAGACGATGCCGATGATCAGCCACATCTCGAACGACTTGTAGTTGCCGGCGATGATGATCCGGCCCGTCTGCGTGAGCTCGGCGATGCCGATGACCGACAGGATCGACGTGTCCTTCAGAGTGATGACGAACTGGTTGATGTAGGACGGGATCATCGTTCGGATCGCCTGCGGGAGAATCACTTTGCGCATGGTGGGCAGGTAGCCGATACCGAGGCTGCGCGCGGCCTCCATCTGTCCCTTGTCAACCGACAGGATGCCGCCGCGAACGATCTCGGTCATGTACGCGCCGGCGTTGAGGGACAGCGTGATGATGCCGGCGGTCAAGGCCGACATCTGGAACCCGAGGGCTGACGGGATGCCGAAGTAGATGAAGAAGGCCTGCACCAGAAGCGGTGTGCCACGGAATATGTCGACGAACGTGGTCCCGATGGCGCGCAGCCAGATGGCCCTGGACACCCGCATCAAACCGAAGACGATGCCGAGAACCAGGGCGATCGCGATGGAGACGACGGTGAGGATCACCGTCATCTTCAGGCCTTCGAGCAGCAGTGGGAACGTGCTCTTGATCAACCCGAAGAACGAGTCGTTGTCTGCCGTTGCGTTCTCGCCGAGGTAGGTGTTGATGATCTCGTCGTAGCGGCCGGACTCTTTGAGGTTGTTCAGTCCGGTGTTGAACTTCTGCAACAGTTCCGGGTTCTGTCCCTTGTTGACCGCGAAGCCGTAGCCGGTCGGATCTTCCTTCGGCGTAACCGTCTTGAAGCCGTTGCCCTGGGCGATGCCGTAGAGCAGCACCGGGTAATCCTCGAAGACCGCAACCGAGTTGCCGGTCTTCACCTCGTCGAACATCGTCGACGAGTCGGCAAAGGAGACGACCTCGAAGCCGTACTGGTCCTTGATCGAGTTGGCGAAATCGGCGCCCTGGGTACCGTTCTTGACCGAAACGCGTTGGCCGCGCAGATCTTCGTAGGACTTGATGTCCTCGTTGTCCTTCAGAACCGCCATCTGGATGCCGGATTCGAAGTAGGGCTCGGAGAAGTCGAAGACCTTCTTGCGTTCGTCGGTGATCGACATCCCGGCGATGACACCGTCCACCTGGTCGGCCTGCACAGCTTGCAGGGCCGCGTCGAACCCCAGCGGTTTGATGTCGACGGTGAAGCTCTGGTCTTCGGCGATGGCCCGGATCAGGTCCATGTCGATACCGACGAAGTCACCCTTCTCGTCCTGGAACTCGAACGGTGCGAACGTGGTGTCCGTGGCGATGACATAGTTTTCGCCTTGCGCGTGGGCGTGCGGTGCTGCCATCGATGCCACACCGACCAGACCCAACAGGATCGCCGTGATGGCCACAGCGAGACCGCGGGCGGGATGTCGCCGTACTACCGCGGCGTCGCGCCGCGGCCAACCGATACCCATGAGTGTGTCTCCCCTCTCGGCCCGGGTGGGCAGACCAACGCTAGCCCGGTCGGCGGCGTCGACGTGAAGATTTGGGGGTACGCGCCGACACCTTCGAGAACGCTGTGAGCGCTTGAGGAATTGGCCGAATAGTAAATTTCCCCGGCGGAAGGCCGTTTCGGCAAACGCTTGGCGTCTTGTGTCCTATGTCGGGGCGGTCCAGCGCTTTGATCGGAGTCTGCTCACCTTCACCCCGACCGCGGCGATGAGGCGAGTCATGATGAACGCTCCTTCCTGAATGATGGTCTACGGCAAAGCAATACGCTGCCGAATATGGGCCAGATCGTTGTCGCAGGAACCCTGAGGTGGTTGGACACAAGAGATGGGACGCAATTCCGTTGCAGCCCAGAGTATTTAAAACAGACGCGGCGCCGGACATGAAGTCCGGCGCCGCGTTGCGGTTTACGCGTAGTTGAAAACGAGCCGTCCGCCGTTGGTGAAATCGGTGTAGATCGGCGTCACGGCGAAGGGTGTGGACCCCAGGATCGCGTTCTCGGCGTCCTGGTCGATGGCCGGCGTGTCCTTGCCTGACGTGCGGTAGGAGAACAGCTTGTCGCCGTCCTCGGTGTACACCGTGATCAACGTGCCGTTGGGAAGGCTCGTGGCGCCATCGACGAGCGAGCCCGCGATAGTTCCGTTGAGGCCGCCCGAATCGATCCAGGTTTCGATGACCTGCTCGTCGTAGTCCCCGATCTTCACCCGCAGTGTGTTGATCGGTGCGCCGTCGAGCGTGACGCGGGCGGCGTACGGGTTCGGGCCGAGGATCGCGCGGTTGCGGCGCGGGTCCATCAGGATGCCGTTGCCGAGGAGTCCGGGCAGCCCCGCCAGCGGGTTGCTCGTTCCGGGACCTCCGGAGTTCGGCCCGATGCCGAGGATGCCCTCGTAGTCGGAGTTGGTCTCGGACAGCGCGTACCAGGTGTTGAGGGTCACCACCTGGATGCGAGTCGGCGTGCTGTCCACGTCTTCATCCACGGAGACCGGGATCTTGTAGACGTCGTACTCGTACGGGGTTGAGCAGTCCGCGTAGCAGCCTTCCCCGTGGCCGACGATCGGGCCGAGATTCTCGAGCCCGATCACCTGCGGGTTGATGATGAGGCCGTACGAACCGGTGTCGAGAAGGACGTTGACGTAGTCTCCGCCGTTGATCGACAGCTTGATGATCGGGTTGACCCTGGGGATCCCGTTCGAGTCCTCCATGTAGACATCGAGGATCTGGTAGACGAGACCGTTGTCGGATGCCTGGTTGATGAGCTCGGCGATCGCAGCCATTTCTGCGCGCGGGCCGAAGAGTCCGACCACAGGCAGGAACTTCTCGGCCGCTTCGAGCTGATCCTGGACGCGGATCGTCCGCTGGATGCTGGCCTCGATGCGCTGCCCCGCGATCCAGTGCGCGAACGTGTTCTCCGCGGTGTCGGCGTACTGCTGTTGCAGCAGAGAGTGATTGAGCTGCCAGCGCTCCAGCGAAGCGTGGGCACCGCCCAGCCACATCTGCGGAAGCAGCGAGGCCAGTCCGGCCAGGAAGTTGCCGCTGTCCCAGGTCGCTTCCTTCAGATCCTCGCGCGCGTCGGTGATCTGCTCGAGCGCGAGGTCGACGGTGTCGGTGTCGGCGGGCGCGTCGACGTCGTCCTCTTCGTCGTCGTCGACATCGAGGGTCACGAGAGTCTCCGCGGAGTTGGCGCGGGTGCTGGCCGGAACGGTGCCGGGCCCGGCCTCGTCGCCATCGTCGTCCACCTCGGTGTCGTCGACGTCGGTGTCGTCCACCTCGGAATCGGCGACCGACTCGGAGTCTTTGTCGCGATCGGCGGCGTCGGAATCATCGCTGTCGTCGGACTCTTTCGAGTTCTTGGCGGCGCGGGTTGACTTCGTCGTCGACCGGGATTCGCTGTCCGATGACGCCGAGGCCTTGGACTCGGAGTCGTCGCTGCTGGTGGACGGGCCGGCACTGGTGCTGGCGTTCGTGTCGTCCGGTGCTGCCTGTGCGGTGGTGGCCGTCCACATGCAGACACCCGTCGCGATTGCGGGGGTTGCAAGGGCTGTTGCTGCCCAGCTACTTATTTTCACGGGCGTAAGTACAGCACAAAGATTTAGTTGCGCAAGCAACTTTCGCAAATAAATCGGCTCAGACAGTACAAACGATGATACATCCACCAGGCGCACGCGGTGCCGATCGTCGCTCAGTGTGGGAACCCAGATGTTTCCCTGGCGTTACAGCAAATGTCCATATTGCGAAAAAGAATGGGAAGCGAATTTGCGGTAGACACGGTGAGCGCGGCACGAAATGTGGGTGACGACGGCATAAGCATCACGAGCCTGAGCGCCGCGTTCGAGGGTTGTTACATATTTGGCAGCAATGTGCCATTTGCAAGTTTGTGCCATTAATGCCGGGCGCATTGAGCAAATCCAGAAGCGTGTGAGTCCGCTCGGAAGCTCAGGCCTCTTGCTGCTACATCAGGCCCGGCGGAATCGGTGCCGGCAGCTGGATCGGTGGAATGTCGGCGGGCAACGGCACCGTCGGAATGTCCGCGGGCATCGTGACCGGGGGCACCGCAGAAGGGAACGCGACGGCCGGGATGTCGGCCGGCAGTTGAACCATCGGGACGTCTGCGGGGTAGGGGAATGGAGGCAGGCCTGCCGGGATCGGCAGGTTCGGTAACGGCAGCGCCGGGAATGACGGGGCAGGGAAGAACGGAGCCGGATCGGCCTTCGATGGATCCACCGTAGCTGGATCGGCCGTGGCCACAGCAGGTCCGATTGTCAACGCGGCCAGGCACAGTCCCAGCACCGCGGCGGATCGGCGGATGCGGGCCATCAATCAAGGCTAGACCGCGGCCCGGCTCCGGCGAACAGGTTCGCCGGAGCCGGGCGCGGTCGGCGCTACGTGCCCTTGACGTTGAGCACCTGCCGTAGCGTGTGCTCGATCTCGACCAACTCGGAGGCATCGGCCATCACCTGGTCGATGTCCTTGTACGCGTCCGGGATCTCGTCGACCCATTCGTCGCCGTGGCGGTACTCGATACCGGCCATGCGCGCAGCCAGATCGTCGGCGGTGAACCGCTTTCGGGCCTGGGTGCGCGAGAAGCGGCGTCCCGCCCCGTGCGGAGCCGAGCACAGGCCGGCGGCGTTGCCCTTCCCTCGAACAATGTAGGAGCGGGTCCCCATCGAGCCGGGAATGATTCCTCGCACGCCTTCGTGAGCGTCGATCGCACCCTTGCGCGTCAACCACACGGACTTACCCGCGTGAGTCTCCTTGCGCGTGTAGTTGTGGTGCGTGTTGATCCGCTCTACCTCGATGGCGGCATCGCCGCCGACGCCCATCCACTCGGCCAGCACCCACCGGAACCGGTCCGTCATCTCGGCGCGGTTCTCAAGGGCGAATCGCTGCGCCCAGTTCAGCTCCCGCAGGTACGTCGAAAACTCGCGCGTGCCCTGCGGCAGATAGGCGAGGTCGGCGTTCGGCAGGTCGATCCACCAACGCCGGCACAACTGCTGGGCCGACCTGATGTGATTCTGCGCGATCTTGTTGCCCACGCCCCGCGAACCGGAATGCAGAAACATCCACACCCGATCGGCTTCATCGAGACACAGTTCGATGAAATGGTTTCCGCCGCCGAGGGATCCGAGCTGCTCGCGCCACTTCGGGGAATGTGACAGGTCGACGTTGCGGTGCGTCCCATCCCCACCGTCATCACCCGGCGAGGCCAGAGCTTCCAGCGCGGCGATGCGCTCGTCGGTGTGCTTCCCCCAGGCGCCCCCGCGAACATCGCTGTTGTAGTTGCCGGGCGAGAGCGGGATGACGTCCTCGATCGCCTTGCGCAGAGCCGCTCGGTCGCGTCCCGCGATGTCGGAGGCGGTGAATACCGTTCGGGCAGCGATCATCCCGCAGCCGATGTCGACACCAACGGCAGCAGGGATCACCGCGTCGATTGTGGGAATCACGGTCCCGACCGCTGAGCCCTTGCCGCTGTGAGCATCTGGCATCAACGCGACGTGAGGGTGCACAAACGGCATCGCTGCTGTCTGCTTCGCCTGTTCGATCGCGTTGTCGGCGATCTGCGACGCGAAGTTCAACAGCTTGAAGCCTTCGATGCGGTGCCCGGTCATGGATTTGATTGTCCAGTGGGTGTCCACTGGATAAATCCGACCTGCGCGCAGACGCGACTACGCCGTCATCAGATAGTCGGCGCTGCCGACGCACACGACACCCGCCGGGTTGACCGTCGTGGCCGCCATGACGACGGCGGTCGCGACTGCCGTCGTGTCACCGTACATATCGCCCGTGACAACACTGAATCGCACACCGGCACCGGCGAATTGGGGCCGCATCGCATACAGAGCGGTCTCGCCGGCACGCATGGTTGCCGCCACCGTCGTGTAGCCCATCGGCACCGCTTTGTTCGGATAGAAGTGCGCCTGATGGTTGGTCACGAAGGCGAAGTAGCCACCCGCCGGCATCAGCGGCAACGCCAGCTCGGCGAACCGCCGCAGAGCCCTGGCGCTGCGGCCGGGGGCCTCCGATGC
Organism: Mycobacterium sp. 236(2023); assembly: GCF_029623955.1. GTDB lineage: Bacteria > Actinomycetota > Actinomycetes > Mycobacteriales > Mycobacteriaceae > Mycobacterium. The sequence goes on from NZ_JARSBP010000003.1 coordinate 819,440, forward strand.
GGTGAGGATCGCAGCGTCCAGCCGGCCGAAGCGTGCGCCGATCGAGGCGATCAAGGCTGCCGTGTCCAATTCCTCGTACGTGTCCGCGGCGAGCGGTGTCGCCAGGCCGCCGGCGGCACGGATCGCATCGGCGACCTCGGCTGCGCGGTCGGAGTCGGCGCAGTTCACCACGACGTGCGCTCCCGACCGGGCGAACTGTCGCGCGATCTCGGCTCCGATGGCTCCGGAAGCGCCGTTGACGAGGACGACGGGGGTGGCGTTCGTGGATCGCATCGTGGCTCCTTTGCTCGACTGCTTTCCCAGACGGTACACGCGTTCCTAAGAAAGGTAAGGGAAAAATAAGGTAACGATAAGATAGCTAATCGTCGGCGGGAATACATCGCCACCCCGCGCCATTGATCAGACCGTGACTGAGCAACCGCACCTGAGCCCGACTGACTGGGTCCGTGACCAGACCGAACGCATCCTCGAACAGGGCACCACCGACGGCGTCGAGGTCCTGGACCGCCCTGTCGTCCTGTTCACCACCACCGGCGCCAAGTCCGGCGCGAAGCGCTACGTTCCGCTGATGCGCGTCGAAGAGAACGGGCGCTACGCCATGGTCGCCTCCAAGGGCGGAGACCCCAAGCATCCGCTCTGGTACCACAACGTCAAGGCCAACCCTGTGGTCACGGTGCAGGACGGCGACAAGGTCGCGACCATGACGGCCCGCGAGATCGAGGGTGACGAGCGTGAGCACTGGTGGAAGCTCGCGGTCGAGGCCTATCCGCCGTACGCGGAGTATCAGACCAAGACCGATCGCCTGATCCCGGTCTTCATCGTCGAGTAGCCAGGTCGAGTAGCGGACCATAGCGCTCGGCCGCCGACTGGTGGTGCAATGGCCGCATGAAGGTCGTCGAACTGTGGCGCTATCCGGTCAAGTCGATGGGCGGCACCCGTGTCGAACGCCTGCGCATTGATCGTCGCGGGGTGCACGCAGACCGGCTGTGGGCGGTGCGCGACGTGGAGAAGGGCGTGACGGCCTCGGCGCGCAGAGTCCCAGCGCTGCTGCAGTGCTCGGCTCGGTACGCCGTCGAACCGGGCGAAGACGCCGGGCCCGGCAACGCGGCCGCGGTCGTCATCACCATGCCCGACGGCCGGGAATTCGACGGCGGCGATCCCGGCGTCAATGCGGCGCTCAGCGAACTGGTGGGCCGGGAGATGCGGTTGGTGTCGCTGCCGCCGGTGAAAGACACCACTGAGCACCGCATGTCTCTGCAGGCATCGCTGGCCAACTTCGCCGCCCCGCAGGTTCGCAGCGATTTCGGCCTGGGTGACAGCGAGGACCTGCCCGACACGTCGGTGTTCACGACGCGCCAAATGGTCACGCTGGCAAGGTATTCCACGCCGCCCGGGACGTTCGTCGACCTCAGCCCCGTGCACGTTCTGAGCACGGCGAGCCTGCGCAACCTGTCCGCCGACGGGGCGCCCTACGACGTTCGCCGGTTCCGGCCGAATGTGCTGATCGACATCGACATCGACAACGACGGCGACGCATTTCCCGAGTCTGCCTGGGTCGGCGGCGAGATTCGTTTCGGGACTGCCGTTTTGTCCGTGACCAACCCGACGATCCGGTGCGTGGTCCCGACCCGCCCGCAGCCCGAGATCGACCTCGACAAGGCACTCACACGCCGACTGGCCGAGCGGACGAACCGATTCCTCGGCGTCTACGCCGACGTCGCGACGCCCGGAACGGTCACCGTCGGTGATGACGTCAGCGCGCGTCCGCCGGCACCCCCCGGTGCCGTCGAACGGACAGCTGCCGCCCTCGGCAAATCGGCCACCCGCGGCTTGCAGCGCTTGATGGAGGCGACAGTTCTGCGGAACAAAGGGTGACCGCACGTTCCGTCACCACCGGTAGTCGAGGAACTTTCCGTCGAACGTGACGACCACCCGGTCCCCGTCGGGGTGTTCGCGGCGGGCGATGTCGACCTTGAAATTGATGGCACTCATGATGCCGTCGCCGAACTCTTCGTGAATCAGCTCCTTGAGCGCAGGGCCGTACACGGCGAGCGCCTCCTGAAACCGGTAGATCGTCGGATCGGATGCCAGCGCCGGATCGAGCCCGCGACTCGGCTGCTGCTGCAGGCTTTCGGCCACTGAGGCGTCGAGATCGAGGAGGGCGCAGACGCGATCGGCCTGAGCCGCTTCCATCGGATGCTGGCCGAGCAGCGCGGCCACGCACCACACCGGCGGTGCGTCGATCTCGTCGGCAATATCCTTCCAGCTCAGCTTCTTTCGGATGCGTGCTGCCGTAACCAGAGCTGCGGCTTCGTTTTTCGGCATGATCGGGGTCATCGGGCGCTCCCGTTGGTGGCGCTGACCAGCGAGCGGTCTTCGGTGGGCAACTCGACGAGGCGCTTGTCGCCGGTCCGGGCGTGCGTGGCGAACAGCGTCAGGCCGACAAACGTCAGACCGCCGACGAGGTTGCCGACGACAGTGGGGATCTCGTTCCAGACCAGGTAGTCACCGATGGAGAAGTCGCCGCCCATCATCAGGCCCGACGGGAACAGGAACATGTTGACGATCGAGTGCTCGAAACCCATGTAGAAGAACAGCATGATGGGCATCCACATCGCGATGACCTTGCCCGAGACGCTGGTCGACATCATCGCCGCCACCACGCCGGTCGACACCATCCAGTTGCACAGCACGCCGCGGATGAACAACGTCAACATGCCGGCCGCGCCGTGCTCGGCGTATCCGACGGTGCGGCTGTGGCCGATCTCGCCCAGTCGCTGGCCCACCTCGTTGGGGTCCACGCTGAAGCCGAACGTGAACACGATCGCCATCATCAACGCCACGACGATCGCGCCCGCGAAGTTGCCGACGAACACCAGGCCCCAGTTGCGCATCATCGAGCCGAACGTGACACCTCGTCGCTTGTCCAGCATCGCCAGCGGAACCAACGTGAAAACGCCCGTCAGCAGGTCGAATCCGAGCAGGTACAGCAAGCAGAAGCCGACCGGGAACAGCACCGCCCCGAGCAGGGCGTTGCCCGTCTGCACGGTGATGGTCACCGCGAACGCCGCCGCCAGCGCGAGGATGGCGCCGGCCATGAAGGCGCGGATCAGAATGTCGCGGGTGGACATGAGAGCTTTCGACTCGCCGGCATCGATCATCTTGCCGACGAACTCGGTCGGACTCACATAAGACATGGGGAACCTTTCGGGGAAGGGTTGTCCCCGGCAGGTTTCCCAGTTTGTATTGCCGATTCGAAACATCACGTGGACATTCGTGTTGCTTCCCGCTCACACATGTCCGGACTGCCTGTGAGGGCTCAGCTGTCGACGTCCATCTCGACCAGTACCCGCCGCAGCAGTTTCCCAGTCGCGTTGCGCGGCAATTCGTCGACGAACACGACGTCGCGGGGAACCTTGTGGCGCGCCAGGTTCTCCTTCACATGAAGTTTGATCTCCGCGGCGTCCTTGGTGGCGCCAGGTTCGGAAACGATGAAGGCGCGCAACCGCTTTCCGTATTCCACGTCGTCGACGCCGACCACCGCGACCTCGGCGACATCGGGCCGGGCTTCGATCAGGTTCTCGACTTCCTGCGGGAAAACGTTCTCTCCGCCGGAGACGATCATGTCGTCGTCGCGTCCGTCGACGAACAGCAGCCCGTCGTCGGTGAAGTGGCCCATGTCACCGCTGGACATGTAACCGTCGATGATCTGCTTGTGGCGGCCGTCGGTGTAACCCTTGAACGGCGCGCCGTTACGGACGAAGATGCGCCCCCGCTTGTTGCGGCCCTCGACGCGCTGGTCGTTCTCGTCGTAGAGGACCACCTCGCAGGTGATGGGTGCGCGCCCCGCCGTGCCTGGAGCGGCGCGCAACTCGGAAGGCGTTGCGACGCTGGCGATTGCGCATTCGGTGGAGCCGTACATGTTGTAGAGGACATCGCCGAAAGCGTCCTGCACCCGGTTCGACAGCTCAGGGCTCAGAGCCGAACCGGCGATCAGGATGACCTTCAGCGAGGACGTGTCGTACTTGGCGAGCACGTCGGGACCGAGCTCGACCATCCTGTGCAACATCGTCGGGACGGCAACCAGCATGTCGGCCTTGTGCGTGGCGATGAGGTCCAGTGTCTTCTCGGCGTTGAACCGCCGCGAGGTCACCACCTTGTTGCCGAACGCGGCGCCCACGGTGTAGGTGGCCCACCCGGTGCTGTGGAAGATCGGGGACACGATGACCATTGTTCCCTTGTGCGGGAACGGAATTCGGTCAATGATCTGCGCTGTCGCGAGCGGCGAGACGCTGTCGCGCGGCGCACCCTTGGGCAGCCCGGTCGTGCCGCTGGTCAGGATCACCGAGCCGCCCGGCTTCTCGGGCGGCGGCAGGGGTTGCGTCGAGTTCGCGGCGACGATGTCGTCGAGCGCCGGGACTCCGGCCGGCACGTCGGCGCCCTCGTCCACCCACGTCAGCACACGCGGCATGTCGGCAGGCAGCGCGTCCAGAAGTCCGAGGAACTCACTGTCGTGCAGCACGACGGCGACGTTCTCGCGCTGGCACACCTCCGCGAACTGAGGCTTGGCGAAGCCGGTGTTCATCAGCACCATCCGCGCGCCGAGCTTGCCGCACGCGGCCATCGTGATCACCAGACCGCGGTGATCGCGGCACAGCACGCCGACCACCGACCCTGCCACGACGCCGAGTTGATGCAGACCGTTGGCCAACGCCCACGACTGGTCGTCGACCTGCTTGTAGGTCAAGGTCCCGCGTTCGTCGACGACGGCGGGCAGGCTGGCGTACTTACGTCCACCCTGGATCGTCATCGTGGCCTGCGGGCCGTAGATCCGGGAGAGCTTCGCCGTGTTGACCGATGACCTGAGATCGGTCAGGTCGACGATGCCGGTGTCGATGAGGCGCTTGACCGCCCGCGCCGATTCGGACACCTGCTGCAGCTTCTGTCGCACCGCGTTCATCTGAAGGCCTCCTCGCCGGTCGCTTGGAAGCAACGTAGCAAGTGTTGACGGCCGTCGACATCATGCGTTGTCACGCGAGCGGAGCCGCGAGCTGGGCGGTAGGCGGTGATCGCGGCGCTCTGCGGTCTGGTCCCTGCGGGCGCTCTGGCAGTAGGCTGTCGGGTAAGAACGAGCGAATGCGGCAACTCTCCCAAGAGCTGCTCGAAGTCGCTTGTCGTGGGGAATACGCAATAAGCCGGGGGCGGAGCAATGCGTCGATCATGGGAACTGTCCGGTCGGGTGGGCAGTGCGGTACTGATGGTGGCCGGGCTCGCCGTGTGCGCCAACCTGCTCGACGTGACCGAGGAGGTCCGGCCGCGGATCGTGCTGACGAACCAGCCGGGTGACGACGGATCGGGCGATTCCAGTTCGTCGGGGGATTCGAGTACGTCGGGGGACTCGAGTACCTCCGGGGACACGACCTCGGGGGATTCGAGCACGACCGGCGACACGAGCACGACCGGTGACACGAGTACGACGGGCGATACGAGTACCACCGGTGATACGAGCACGACCGGCGATACGAGTACCACGGGTGACACGAGCACGACGGGCGATACGAGCACGACCGGTGATACGAGTACGACCGGTGACACGAGTACCACGGGTGACACGAGTACGACCGGAAATGCGAGTACGACCGGTGACACGAGCACGACGGGCGATACGAGTACCACCGGTGATACGAGCACGACCGGTGGCACGGGTGCGACCGGCGGCGACGGCTCCGGAGGGTCGTCGGGTGGACCGGGTTCGGCCGCGACCTCGGTGGATCCGAGCGTGATGATCGCGACGCCTGCACCGCCCGAAGTCACCGTGGCTCCCGTAACGACGTGGCCGCCTGCGCTCGCCACTGTGGCACCGACGACGGTCTGGGCGGCGTTGACGCCGTCGGCGGGACCATGGACGGCAGCGCCTCCCGTCCCGCGCCTGGTGCCACCGACGGCGCTGGAAACGTTGGCCGGCGGCGTTCCCGTCGCGCGGATCCACGGCGACCGGAACACCGTGCCAAAAGTCAATCCATTCGTCGCTCCGGAGATTCGATCAAATGCATCCCCGAACGGCTCGGGACGAAACGACCAACTGATGCTCACGACCACGTTCGTCGGCGCGCTGCTGATGGGGTTCGTGTGTTTCCTGGGCTGGCGACGTAACCGGCTCGGATGACGGTGCGGGCCGCGCTGACCGCGCTCGGAGTTCGTTTCGAGCGCTCGGCGTCTGGCGAATGCCTGATCAGCGTCGTGGCCAGTGTGGTGGTGTTGATCGGCGTCGCCTGGAATCTGCCGGATTCTCCCGTCAGGCGGGGTCTCGTCGAAGTATTGCGTCCGATCGCCGAATCGACTGGACTGCAACAGAAATGGACGATGTACGGTCCCGATCCGATCTCCGTGCTCGAAACGCTGGAAGTCCGGGTCACGCTGGCTGACGACACCGAGCGCACCTGGACCTCCGACCGCGACGATCCGGCGATCGCGTCGTTCCAGTGGTACCGCTGGCAGAAGCTGAAAGAACAGCTCATCCGCGACGAGGATGCCGTGCCGGATTTCGCGCGCTGGGCGGTAGGCGAAGTGACCGCTCCGGGCGATCGCCCCGTGCACGTCGAGGTCGTGGTGCGCAGCCGACCTTTACGCGCACCCGGTGACGATCGCCCCACAGACGTTTCGGTTCGAACGCTGTACCGCAGCGATCTGCGCACCTCGTGATGGCGCGGCGATGAACCTCGCGGGCGGCATGGCTGCAAAAGCATGGCGCGCCTTCTGGTTTCAGCCCGAGCCGCTGTACGTCCTCGGTGCGGTTCGCGTCGCCTTCGGCGCCACGATCGTCGTCTGGGCGCTGACGCTTCACCCCGATCTCGACGACTTCTTCCCCCCGGCCGGAGTGCTCGTCCGCCCGAGAGCCGATCCGTTCGAGTGGGGCGTGTTCAGTCACGGAGCCGACGACCGTGCGGTCCTGACCGGCTGGATGGTGCTGGTGGTGTCCGCGATCGCACTCGCGGCCGGCTGGCACAGCCGGGCAGCGGCGGTGATCGTCTTCGTCCTCATCCTGTCGTTCCAGTACCGAAACCCGTTGATCTTCAACGCAGGAGACGTGCTGTTGCGGGTGGAGGCCCTGATCCTCGCCCTCGCGCCGTCCGGCGCTGCGCTCTCCTTCGACGAACGGCGCCGCACCGGGTCGTTCTGGTCAGCCCAGACCCGTGCGCCATGGCCGTTGCGACTGTTGCAGATTCAGCTCACCGTGGTCTACGTGGCGACCTTCGCCGCACGCATGACGGGGGAGAAGTGGCCGGACGGCACGGCGGTGTCGTACGCGTTGCGTCTCGACGACATGCTCATCCTGCGTGTGCCGACTGTGATCGTGGACAGTCCGCTGTTGATGAACGTCAGCACCTGGGCGGTGTTGTTCGGTGAACTCCTGCTGGGGATCCTCATCTGGGTAAGACGATGCCGGCCGACGGTGATCGTGCTCGGCGTGACGCTCCACGTTGCGATCATGGTCACCGTCGCGGTGGGGTTCTTCTCGCCCGCGATGGTGCTGCTCTACCTGGCGTTCATCCCGTCGGAGGCGGTGCAGCGATGGGTGTGCCGACGTGCCGGCCCGGTCATGTAGCCGCCAGTCGACGCCAGTGCCGACCGTGCCCGTCGGCGGCAGCCCGGAAACCGTCGCCGCGGATCCGTCTATCGGCACCGTGTGGGCGGTGAACGTCGCGGACAACTCGATATCCGTGCTCCGGTCGTAGAGGCTCGGCGCGCCCTCGGCGGGATCGAGAGCCGCGCGGGGGATGATACGGATGTGGTTGCTGATACTGATGTGATCGACGGGAACTCGCTACCTGAGCCGCCGCCGGGGGAGCAAACCGCTGCTCCGACGTCCAAACGCGCGTGGTCGATGCCGAAGTCCCCGGTCAGCCGCCAGCAGGTTGACGACCTCGGGCGAGTCGCCGCCACGGCAGCCGCCGCTGCCACCAAGTCGTTCGCCAGATCTGTCGCGGCACTGGCCCGTTTCTGCGGCCGCGCCGCCGCACACGGGTGGCGCGCCATCGAGCGCGTGCCTGCCCATGTTCGGCTGCTGTTCGTGGTCGCCGTCGTGATGCTTTCGGGAGTTGTCGGTTCGATCGCGCTGTCGGGCACCGCCGGTCTGATCTGCGCCATCGTGGTTGTGCCCGTCTCGTCCATCACCATCGGCGCACTCGGACATCGTTGGTACAGCAGGCAGAGCGGCGATGCGACCCCGCACATCGACTCTTCCGAGCTCGCACGGTCGATGGGGTACGTCGACAGGAAGCTGACCCTGGCGCTGAACACCTTCGGCTCGGAGCGTCACCAGCAGGCTGTGATCGCGCTGTTCCAGGCGAAGACTGCCGTGGAGCTCACCCTGGGCACCGAACAGGACTATGCGACCCACATCGATGAGCCGGTATCGGTCGACGACTACGGTCTGCGCCCGCGCATCCAGGCGGGTCCGGCGTCGACTTCGCCGCCGCCAGAGAGCAATTCCCTGGCGGCTTCGTGAGTGAGCCGACGATCTCCGGACAGGTCGCACTGATCGAGGACGACTACACGCTCGTCATCAACAGGGGCGCAGAAGCCGGAGTGGTACCCGGGATGGTGTTCGCCGTGTATTCAGGCGCAGGCCGGCTGATCACTGATCCCGAATCCGGGAGGGAGCTCGGCAGGCTCAGCCGTGAGAAGCTGCGGGTGCGCGTTTTCGACGTGCAATCGTTGTTCGCCCGGGCGCACACATTCGTCGATACCGCCGATTTCCACGGTCTGCTCGCGGTTCCGTTCGACTCGCGGCCGCACGCAGAAGTCGTCACCATCGATGTGGGCGACGCGGTGCATCTCGTCAGCGTACGGCCGAACGCTCGTCGGATGGATCGCGAAATCGGTTAGTGCCCGGCACTTCTCAGCGACGGACGCCTTCGCGACGACGACAACACGGTGACAGACGTTGCGTCTCGGCCAGCCACTGGCAGAATTCGGGCATGCACCGGAAATCGGCCAGTGCCCTCCGCTAGTGCCGCCGAGCGCGCGGCGGATGCGGTAGCCCGGGTCCGCGACGATCCCGAGGGTCGGCTTGCGCTGCTGCGACAGATGTACCAGGTACCCCGAAATGTAGATCGCGGTTACCTGCCTTACCGGAGGGCGGCGTCGGCGTTCATGGGCTGGCAATTGCAGCGGGGCCTGCTGAACCCGCCGGACGATCCGCACCCCGGAAGCCAGTGGTGGCGCGCCGTGAACGAAAGCCTCCTGCGTGACACCGCGGAAGCGCGTGCACTCGCGTTCGGGTACTCGGGGTCGCCGACCAACGCCGGCGCGGCCGCGCACCTCGAGTTCATCCAGCGGCCGAACGCCCGGAGTTGGTACCTCGCGCACAACACCAGCGTCGTCGCGGGTTATCTTGCGAACGAATCCCTTGCGGTGGCCGAACGACGCGTCGAACGGTTCTTTTTGAACGTCGTGCTCATGCGGGTGCTGTTTGCGCACGCGATGGTGTCAGCACCCGCACTGGCCCTGGGATGGCTTGCGCCGCTGGGTCGCCCGGTCGGCGACCCGCGTGTCGGATTCACCGGGATCTTCCTGTCGCTGGCCCGGATTCTTCCGGATCGGTATCCGCTCGGCGACGACGTCGGCAACTACATCGCGATCGAGCACGGATTCGGGCACGCCCTCGACATCGGCGTCATCCAGCCGAGGCTGCGATCGCTCTACCGGTGGTCAGCCGACCAACTGGGCCTTCCCGCGCTGTGCAATCTCGTCGTCGGCGACACGCCTCGATACGCGTGGCATGTCGCCGATGACGAGTTCTGGCGAATCACTCCGTCGCCCCTCGCGGGTGCGGCGCGCCGCTTCCTTCCGGCCTGACACGTGAGGGGATCGCGCGGAACGATCGCTCGAACTGATGTGTGCAGCTAACATCCCCACGGTGCCTGATGATCGCCGTCGCCTTCGTTCACGTCTCCGAATAACCTCAAGCCTTGCCATTGTCGGGCTGATCTACATCGCCTCGCTCGTCGGGTACTACTTCGTGAGCAACTCGTATCCGGCACTGCCGGAGTTCGATCCGACCCCTGCGGCTGAGCCTGTCGTCTCGATCGACATGGATGCGATTCACACGATGAACAACGAACTCGAGATCTCGGTGTTGCTCATCGCGCCCGAGAAGTTCCTCGACCCGACGCTCAAAGTGCTCAACACCGACATCGCCGTGCGGCTGTACCCGTGGGTCGATCAGGGTGAGCTGAAGTTCCCCAAAGGCCAGACTCCGGCCAGCATCGACGCGACGATCGAGGCTGACGGTGACGCCGACCGCTGGCCGTTCGACACCTACACCACCAAACCGTTGACCGCCGATGTCCTGATCGGCTCGGGGGACGATCGCACCGTACAACCCGCCGAGATCCGGTTCAGCGGACAGGTCGAGGGCTGGAATATCGATGTACAGCAGACCGATTCCGATCCGCAGGCTTCCGTCATCACACTGAGCCGGCACCGCGGAACGCTGGCGTTCGATCTGGGTGTCTGTCTCGTGCTCATCGCGCTGCCCGCGATGGCCATGATCGTGGCCATCGAAACGATCAGGGGCAAAAGGCAATTCCTGCCGCCGCTGTGCACCTGGTTTGCCGCGATGCTGTTCGCGGTCGTACCGCTGCGCAACATCCTGCCGGGCGCCCCGCCGCCCGGTGCGTGGATCGACCAGGCGATCGTGCTGTGGGTCCTCATCGCGCTCGTTTCGGCGATGGGCATCTACATCGTGGCCTGGTATCGCTTTCACAAGCAGTAGTGCACGCGTCGGTGCCGCCCAAAATCTCCCGACCACAACAACTTTGCGTAAGCGCTCCAACCTCAGGTGCGGGCTGTTGCCGGCGTGACGTAGGTTGGCGTTCGTGGACGGTGTCCGCGCGGCAACCATCGACGATGTGGACGACATCGAGCGCATCGTCGCGGCGGCCTACGCGCCGTACGTCGCCCGCATCGGCCGTGAGCCCGCCCCGATGACCGTCGACTACCGCAACGCGGTGAACCAGACCGATCACGTCCACGTCCTCATCGACTCCGGTGAGACCGTCGGCGTGCTGGTCATCGCCATCACTGCCGACCACGTCTTCGTCGACAGCGTCGCGGTGGCCGAAGGGCAGAAGGGGCGCGGATTGGGCAAGCTGCTGCTGGGCTACGCCGAGCAGCAGGCACGCGATGCCGGGCTGCGGCACGTCCGCCTCTACACGAACGCCGCGATGACCGAGAATCTGTCCTTGTATCCGCATCTGGGCTACCGCGAAGTGGACCGGCGCATCGACGAGGGCTTCCACCGGGTCTACTTCGAGAAGACGGTCGAATCCGCAATTATCGTGGAGCCATGACCATCGAGACACCTCCCGACCGCTCTGGCGCCCCGACCACGGTCACTCGAGAACCCGGACGATTCGTCATCGAGGTCGAAGGCCGCGCTGTCGGGCTGGCCGACTTCCACGACGGTGACGGCAAGCGGACCTTCCCGCACACGGAGGTGCTGCCCGAGTTCCAGGGCCGTGGGCTCGCAACGATTCTCGTCGCCGCCGCACTGCAGGCCACCCGCGCCGACGGGCTCCGCATCGTGCCGACCTGCTGGATGGTCGCCGAATACATCGACAAGCATCCGGAGTACGCCGACATCACCGATCGTCGTTAGCTGAAGTGGGTCCGGGGCCTGGGCACCTCCACGCCGTCGACCCTGATGTCGACTTTCTCGTTGTAGAACGCGACCAGGTTTGTGATCGGCCCGACGGCAGGTAGCGGAGTCTCGTACGTCCAGGCGAGGTCGGCATACTCGGTGTCGCCGACGCGCACCGACCAGTAGCCCGACGTCACTCCCTTGTACGGGCAGAGCGTTTCCGTATCCGTCGGCACCAGGTGTTCGAACGCGACGTCGGTGCGGTCGATGTAATACCTTGTCGGCAAACCTGTTTCGAACAGCAATACAGGGCTTCGGGTGTCGGCCAGCGTGACACCGTCCAGGGTGACCGTGACGTGGCGGTGCGACCGCAGCGCGTCGACCCGGGCGTACGGATTCCGCGGATGCCCGAATATCGGCTCGTCCTCCTCGAACCAGCTGAGCGAGTTCCACTCGAAGCGCACCAAGCCCGCCACCGCGCCGGCGTCGTCATCGAACACACGAGCCGCCGACGGGACCACCACCCCGCCGTCACCGGCCAGCGAGAACCTGCGCGCCGCGCCGAACTGCACACGCAGCGGGTGCTCGTCGTCACGCAGCACCCCGTCGACCACGTCGGAGCGCGGAATGTAGTACTGCGGGTAATACGGCACCTCCCACACGTAGCGTGCCGACGTGGTGTCGAAAACCAGCTGGTGCCCCAGGAAGCCGCGCACCCGGCGCGGGGCCGGCTCGACGCGTCCGCGGGCGGCGGCCATCTGCGGATAGTCCGGCGCCGGGCCCGGGGCGGCGGTGTTCACTGATCGGCCTCCTGTGATGCGAACGCGGCGGTGGTGTATGCGCGAAACTGTAGGCCCGGCCATCCAGTGGTGAAGGAGAACGACACTCGTGCCTGTTCGTGGCGGGAATCGCGGAGAGTCGGTCCGCGCCACCGTGCTGGTCTGCGCGACCGCCGCCGCAGCGGGCGTCCTGATCGGCCTCATCGGCGCGGTCTTTCGGTGGTGTCTCGGTGCCGCCGAAGACCTCCGCGCCGACCTTGTCGGCTGGTCGCATGGGTTGCCGGGGCCGGGATGGTTGATCCCGATCGTCGTCGTCGCCGTCTGCGCCACTGTCGCCGGTCTGCTGGTTCGGTGGGAACCCCTCGCCGTCGGCAGCGGCATACCGCACCTCGAGGCGGTCTTCCTCGGTGAGGCCCGCGCGCCGCGGCTCAACGTGATTCCGGCGAGGTTCTTCGGTGGCGTGCTCGCGATCGGTTCTGGCATGGTCCTCGGCCGCGAAGGACCGACCGTCCACATGGGCGCCACTGTCGGCGCCGAAGCCGCGAAGCGGACCCGTTTGCCGGATCGGGACGCCCGTGCGATGCAGGCAGCTCTCGGAGGGGCCGGGCTGGCCGTCGCCTTCAACGCGCCCATCGCCGGCGTGCTGTTCACGCTCGAAGAAGTCACGAAGTCCCTGCGGGTGCGAACCGTGCTGGCGACGATTTTCGCCGCCGTCGCCGCGGTGCTGGCCTCGCGACTCGTCCTCGGCAACCATCCCGATTTCGAGGTGGGCCCCGTCCCCGGACCACCATTGGCCTGGCTACCGCTGTTCGTGGTGTTCGGACTGCTCACCGGAGTTCTCGGCGCCGGCTACAACGTCGTGATCCTCTGGCTGACCGACCGCGTTGCCGCGGTCCCGAAGATCTCAAATCCGGTCAAGGCAACGGTGATCGGAGCTCTCGTCGGAGCCGCACTGTGCTTTGCGCCGCTGACGGTGGGCGACGGCGACAGCCTGACGCAGATGGTGCTCGGCGGGCACCAGTTCGTTCTGCTCACCGCCGCGGGATTGCTTGCCGCGCGGTTCTTTACCGGACCGCTGAGTTACTCGGCGGCGGTACCCGGCGGATTGTTCGCACCGCTACTGGCAGTCGGCGCACTGTGGGGCTTCGTGGTCGCGGGATGCTTCTCCTCGGTGTGGCCGGAAGACACGACGTTCCTGGCGATTCCGCTGGCGATCGTCGGGATGACAGCCTTTTTCGGCGCGACCGTCCGCGCCCCGCTGACGGGGATCGTGATCGTCATGGAGATGACGGCGACGGTGTCTCTGGTGCTGCCGACGCTGGCGGCCACGGCGTCCGCGGTGCTGGCCGCCCGGGTTCTGCGCTCGGAGCCCATCTACGACAGTCTGCGCAAGCGAATGCCCATCGAGGGACGCGAGGAGCGTTGAACGCGTTGCTGGTTCGCGCATTTCCGGCCACGTGAGCGGGTGTCGGAGGCCACGGATCTCCCAGGTCGGCCCAACGACCGCGGAACCGCGCGGTAAAAATCTCTGAACAGCGTGAATTTGCCACTTCTGCGTTGATCTTGTCGGGTACCCTTAGCTCGCTTTTCTGAGCTATCACATGGCCTTTGAGGGAGTCGACATGACACAACCGCCGCCCGGTAACTATCCGCCTCCGCCGCCCGCCGGCGGTGGCGGCTTCCCCCCGCAGCAGCCGGCGGGCGCAGCACCGAGTTCGAACCTGGTGCTCGGAATCCTGACGACGATCTTCTGCTGTCTGCCGTTCGGCGTCGTGTCGATCGTCAAGGCAGCACAGGTCAACGGCCTGTGGGCACAAGGCCGTTACGCCGAGGCGCAGGCTTCCTCGGCCGCCGCCAAGAAGTGGGCGATCTGGAGCGTCGTCGCCTGGGTCATCTTCGTCGTCATCTACGGCATCCTGATCGCACTGGGCGCCGTCAGCATGGACTTCGATACTTCGTCGTCGTACTGATCTCTTTTGGCAGTACCGCAATTCGCGCCTGTCCGCCTCGGCGGCCCACTGTTGGTGGGCGCCGTGGCGGCTTGCGCGTGCGTGGCCGTATTGATCGGCGATCCGACCACCCCGGGTGGGATTCTGCCGGAATGCCCGACGAAAGCCTTTCTGGGAATTGACTGTCCAGGGTGCGGCACGTTGCGGATGATCTACTCGGTGCTCCATGGCGACTTCGCGTCCGCACTGCGTTTCAACGCCCTGGCGCTGGTCGCGCTGGGACTGCTGATCGTCGCATTCGCCATCTGGACGTACAGCCGTATCGTCGATCGGAAGATCGATTCCTGGCAACACCATCGCTGGGCTGCGCAGGTGACCCTCGGCGTTGTCGTGGTCTGGTTTGTGTTGCGAATTCTGCCTTTTGAACCTTTCACCGCGCTGCGTGTGTGAGCTGCGCCGAAATCGCCTCTCCCGCTTGCGCGATCGTCATCGAGCTTGAACATGACACGACCCCGACGACACACTTGTGCGGGTGTCCTCGGGGTCGTGACCGAATCGTGCGTCGAGAGCGCCTAGGGGCAGTACGACTGCGTCGCGGCGCCCACGAAGAAGCCGCTCTGCTCCGGAGACCACCCGGCGGGTCCCATGATCTCGAGAGCGATCTGCGTCTTGTCCTGCCCTGCCGCGGCGTATTCGCACACCGCGCCCGCGAGCTGGATGGCGTTGTCGGCGCTGGAGTACGGGATGCCCTCGCTGTCCAGTGCAGAGATGAAGATCTCGTTGGCGTCCTGTGCCAGAGCCGGTGCCGCCAGCGCCGTGGCGAGACCGGCAGCGGCGACGGCCGCTGTGAAAATGAATTTGCCGCGCATGCGCGTCCCTCCTGATTGGTCTGCTGTCGGCGATACCGTACGCCGTGCAGACGAACGGTAGTGTTATTTTGCTGAAATCTGCGTGACAAATGTGTGCAGAGTGAAAATCGAGACCGACAAATATCATTGATGTAATTCATTGTTGAATGCATGCCGCCAGTGCCTGCAGCGGCGCGAAGGCTTCACGCCGAAAGATCCGGAGGGGTCTCGGACACGCGGCCGATGGTTTACATCCGGTGCTGGTGGCTGCACGACTTTCCCGTAGGTTCAAGCTTCACGACCACCTATTAACAGCAATGTCAATAGATAGGGCAACGGGTTCCGCATCGGAAGGGCCTGTGGCGGCGCCTACGGTGCCCGGGCGCGGGGGTGACCTCGTGTGTGTCGACGATCTGCGCCAACGGAATTCGTAGCATCAGAGTTATCCGTCCAGCGAATTCATTAAGTACTTGAATGTCGGAGCAAACCGTTATTGAGGGGAAATATCTGGCCGGTGTGGCGCTGAAGCGTCGGCTGTCGATGTTTTTGGTTTGCTGAAAGTTGAAGCCGGTCAGTTCTCGTCCGGGATCTGATGGTGGGTCTGAGTGCGTGCCGGCGCATCCGGATCGTCATCCTTGTGGTCGAGCTTCTCCTGAACTTCGCGCTGCTCCGGGGTCGCCTTGGTCGCGTCCTTCGGTGTGTCCGACGTCACGTCTTCCTGATCCACTGCTGAGCCTCCAAGCGTCGTCGATGGGTGGACGCAAAATGAGTTCTCCGATCCGGTCCCCGTGAAACACAATGATCGTCGTGACCGGATCGACGTTGTTCTGCAGTACCGCGCTCGCACGCCGGATCGAAGCCGCCGAAGCCACGCTGATCGTCGCCGCCACCGAGGCGGCCAAGGCCCGTGGTGCGTGGGGATTGGCGCTGCCGATCGGCGGCGGGTTCGCCTGCGCCGCGGAGGCGGGGTCGCCCATGAACAAGGTCGTCGGCGCCGGGTTCGGGACGGCAGTCGCCCCTGCGGATCTCGACGCGGTCGAACGGACATTCGCCGAACTCGGCGTGCCGGTCCAGGTGGAACTGGGCAGCCTCGCCGAACCCGGCCTGGGCGACGAACTGACCCGGCGCGGGTACCGGTTGCGCGGATTCGAGAATGTTCTCGGGCAGGCTCTGTCCGGGCCGGTTTCGCCGGCGACGGTCGACGGCGTCCAGGTCCGCAGATGTGATCCCGACGAGGTCGACGTGTGGGTCGACGCCGTGGTCGAAGGCTTCGCCCATCCCGACGACGTGGGAGTGCCCAGCCATGAAGAATTTCCGCGCGAGATCGTCGCCCAGGCGGAACGGGATTTCGAGAACGCCGGGGCGGTGGCCTACCTGGCCGTCTGCGACGGTGCTGTGGCCGGAGGCGGCGGGATGCGGATCACCGACGGAATCGCGCAACTCACCGGCGCGGCCACGGTGCCGGACGCGCGACGGCGCGGAGTGCAGGGCGCGCTGCTGGCGGCTCGTCTCCGCGATGCGGCGGCAGCAGGATGCGACATGGCCGTCGTCACCACCGCGCCGGGCTCGACCTCACAGAAGAACGTGCAGCGCCGAGGTTTTCACCTGCTCTACACGCGAGCGGTGTTGGTCAAGGAATTCGGCTAGGTCTTTGGAATTCGGCTAGGTCTTCGTCGGTGCGGCGCGGTTCCCGGCGGAGGCCGAGGAGAACAGCCAGACGGTGAGCCAGATGGTCCCCACCACGATCAGCAGTGAGCCGGGAACATGGATTCCGAGCGTCGCACCCTCGCCGAGCGCCGCTTGTACGAACGAGTACGCAAAGATCACGAACGCGAGCGCCACCGTCCACCACGCGCGCTTGCGGTCATAGGCGAGGCCCGCCAGCGCGACCATGAGTCCACCGGTGACGACATGGAGCACGATCGCCGCACCGCCGTGCACGTCCTTGAGCTCACCGGCCTGCACGAGTGCCCCTGCCGTGCCGAACAGCGCGACGATCACGACGACTGTGGCGAGAGCGAAAAGCCGGGCGGTGAGCAGGAACGACCGGGTCGACTTCTGATCGGGCGACGGCATGGCAGTCCTCTCGTGGGCGACACGTCACACGGTGTGACTATGGCACCGCCGATCGCCTGATAGGTGGGATCGGCGAAAACCGTTGTTCTGCAGCAGCTCTGGACAGCATCTCCGAGAGTGGGTGCTCCAGGTGCCGCCTGGCTGGTGAGAACTCCGCAACGAAGACGTAGCACACTCGTTTTGGCCAGGAAATGCCTCGTGGGAACACCCTTCGGTAATCGTCCTATCGAAAGGTGACCTCATGACTGACCTTGCCCGGCACGCCGCAGAAACCCTCTGGTCGGGGCTCGGCAGAAGGGATTTCGTGCGTGCAGTCGCAGCTATGGGGGCGGGCGTCGGTGTGGTCGGCGTGGCGTCCGCCTGCTCGTCGGGTTCGACGAGTACGTCGCCTGAGACGCCGTCGTCGACAGCGGCGAACTTCACCATCCTGCAGCCCGGCCAGGGCAACCCGAGCGGGGACCACTATCTGCAGTCCAGCCCCGATGACGTGCTGTGGGGCTACGTTCCCACCGTCCACGCAGCTCCGTCCCTGCAGATCAGCTCGGGGCAGACGGTGACCATCGATGCCGTCAGCCACGAAGGCATACTCGAAGACCAGGGCCGAAACCCGGTCGAGTACTTCGGGTCCCAGGGGGTGTCCGAATCCGAAGTGCTTCAGGACGCGATAGCCATCGCCGCCGAGTACCGCAGGACACCACGGAACTTCGACAAGGACGGCCCCCATGTCGTGACCGGGCCGGTGTTCGTGGAAGGCGCCGCGCCGGGCGATGTTCTGAAAATCGAGATATTGGAGGCGATTCCGCGCGTTCCGTACGGAGTCGTGTCGAGCAGGCACGGCAAGGGGGCGCTCGCCCGCACGGCCGATGGCGCACCGCCCGCCGGTATCACCCTCGCCGAGGTGATGCCGCCCGCCGATACCGATGCGCGCCCGAACCCCGACCCTGCCAAGTACGGCAACATCTCGACATTCACCAGCGTCGAGGACGGTCACGGCGTGATGCGTTATGGCACTGCTCAAGTGCGGTTTCCGCTGCGGCCCTTCATGGGCATGATGGGCGTGGCCTACTCCCAGGACACCGATCCGACCTCGGCCACCGCCAACTCGGTTCCGCCGACGGTGGGTGGCGGCAATATCGACATCAGGCTGCTCGGCGAGGGGGCCACGTTCTATCTGCCCGTGTTCGCCGAGGGCGCCCTGTTCTATGTCGGCGACCCCCACATGGCCATGGGCGACGGTGAGGTCGCGCTGACCGCGATGGAAGGATCGCTGCGCGGAACGTACCGGCTCTCGGTGTGCAAACCCGGATCCGGTGATGCGCCATCGGTGGCATACCGGTATCCGTTCGCCGAAACGGCCGACGCGTGGGTGCCCATCGGCCTGTCCGATCCGGACGGTTCCGTTGGTGGTCAGAGCAGCGACCTGAACATCGCGATGCGGCGGGCCGTGGTCAACGCGCTGGACTTTCTCGAAACCGATCAGGGCATGGACCGGGCCACCGCCTATGCGTATCTGTCTGCCGCCGCCGACTTTTCGGTGTCCCAGGTGGTCGACAAGACGGTGGGTGTGCACGGCCAGGTCTACAAGTCGCACTTTCCGGAGGCCTGATAGGCCACCGCCTCGACGACATCGGTCGCGGCAAGAGGAGCGATCGTGATGGCCGTGACAAGTCCTGCCCGAACGGCGATGTCGATCGTCGCGATGGCGTGACCGCCCGGCGCGATGACGTGCAGTGCGCGTCCGTTGACACGCATCGGGATGCTGGAGCGGATACGGCCGACGAAATGACGGGTCTCCTCGGCGATCGCGGCGGCGCTTGAGATCGAGAGTGCCGCCCCCACCGGCATCAACGCCGCGTCGGCGATCCGCACGCACTCAGGCGCCATCAAGGACAGCATGCGGTGCATGTCTCCACCCCCGGCCGCCTGCAGGAACGCCGTGACGACGGCGGCGTGGTCCTCCTCGTCAGGTGCCGGGCCTGACGGGGCGGCGGGCGGCCGAATGCGTGAACGTGCCCTGCTGGCATGCTTTTTCGCATTGGTCGGTGTCGTGTCCAGGATGTCGGCAATCCGGTCGAACGGGACCGCGAACAAGTCGTGAAGGACGAAGGCCACCCGCTGCGGAGGCGTGAGTGTGGCGAGCAGCACCATCAACGCGCGTGACACGTCGTCGCGCTGCAGGAACGCTTCGTCGGCGGCCAGCTCGACGTCAGAGATCGGATCGACGCGCGCGGTGAGGGCGTCCCGCCGACTCCTGGCGCGCAGTTGGTCGAGACACACGCGGGTGACCACCGTCGTCAGCCACGCCGAAACATTCTCGATGTCGGCGGCGGGGCAGGGATGCGCACGCAACCACGCCGTCTGGACGGCGTCCTCGGCGTCGTGGATCGATCCGAGAATGCGGTGCGCCAGCGACAGCAGTCGCGGACGGTCTGCCAAGAAGCGCTCGGTCACTTCGGACACCGGTGGTCACCTTTCGAATCTGCGGAACGTCAGATGGGTGAGACAGCCGACAACCGCTGACATAGGAGGCAACGTGGCGAGCATACCGATCGGACGACAGCCGTGACCGGCCATGTGACAACGGCATTGGCCGCCGTGACCGTGGTGTGCGCGGTCGCCAACGCCGGCGTCGCGGTCGCCGATCTGGTCAGGGCGCCGTTCGTGTTGGCGAACTCTGCCGAGGTCGGGGTGGCTCAGCGGTGGATTCCCTATCTGGCGTCACTGAAGATGTCCGGAGCTGTGGGATTGCTGCTGGGCTACGCCGTCGCACCCTGGCTCGGGCTCGCCGCGGCGGCCGGCCTCGTGGCGTTCTTCATCGGCGCCGTGGCCGTACACGTCCACACCCGGGTCCTGCACAACATCGCCTTTCCGGGGGCGTACCTGGTGCTGGCACTGGGGGCGTTGGGGTACTTCACCATCGCCGTGTCGTGATCGTCAGGCCGGGCCGCTGTCCTCGACCGTACGAGCCAACGTCGCCAGTGACTCGTCGATGAATTTCCTGCCGAAAGGTGGCAGGCCGCCGAGTTGGTCGCGCACGGACTGCGGGGTCGCGCTCCAGTCGTAGGTCAGGGTTACGTCGGTGCCCCCCCTCGGCCGACGAGAGGTCGTACCGCCACCACCATCCCGGCGCCTCGTGTTCACCCGCGCCGTCGACATTGCCCGGCAGCCACGCGATGCTGCGGTCCGGTTCGAACACCGTGACCAGGTTGTGCATGACGTAGTGGCCGCCGATGTGGTCGAGGTACATGTTGACCACGAAGATCTGACCTGTGCCGGTGATGACCTCGGTGGTCACGGCATCGCGCACCCAATCTGTCGGTTCGGTGTCCTTGTGCCGGCCCGGGTTGGACAGCACGGCGAAGATGTCGGCGGCGGAAGCGGCCACGGTGCGGGTGGCGACAAAGCGGTCTGCGGCGGTGGTCACGTGGGGCTCCTTCGGTCGGTGCGCAACGTTGCGAGCCCAGTCTGTCCGACCCGGAACATTCGTTGGCCGTCGGGGACTCGTCGGGGTGTTGCGGACCTTCCATTGTAGAGTTTGGGACGCCCGAACTTTCCTGGTTGATTCCCCAAACTTATTGCGACAGACGGGATTTGGATCGCCACGAGTTGCAAGTGCGGCGCGGGCGCGTGTAGGGTGGCTTCAGCGAAGGGGAGTAGCCCCCAATCGGCAATCGACATACTGGCTCTACGGGGCCCGGTTGTCCGAACCGGTCAATGGACCGGTGGGCGAGACCTTCGGCCGTACAGTCCGTTTGGATTGCCGGCCGGAGGTGTGTCCCCACTCTCCGAACGGCAGTCACCGACACCGAGGAGTATCTGGTGTTCGCCGCCCTGTTGTTGAGCTTCGCCGTCATCTTCGTGGCGGAGCTGGGAGACAAGACCCAGCTCGTCGCCATGATGTTCGCGCTGCGGTACCGCTGGTGGGTGGTGCTGTCGGCGATCACCGTCGCAACGACCGCCGTCCATGTGCTGTCCGTCGCCATCGGCCACTATCTCGGCGCGGCACTGCCCACACATCTTCTCGGCCTCATCGCAGGCGCGATGTTCATCTTCTTCGGGTTGTGGACCTTGCGCGGCGACAGCCTTTCCGACGACGAGGCATCACGCGCCGAGAAGGCCACCGCTCCGGCGTTCTTCGTCGTCACCTCCGCGTTCATCCTCGCCGAGCTCGGCGACAAGACGATGCTCGCCACCGTCACACTGGCGTCGGACAACAACTGGCTGGGTGTGTGGATCGGCTCGACACTGGGCATGGTGGTCGCCGACGGTCTCGCCATCCTCGTCGGCGCCGTCCTGGGCAAACGTCTACCCGAGCGGTTCATCCAGATCGCCGCGGGTGCACTCTTCCTGCTCTTCGGCGCCTACATGCTGCTGGAGAACATCTTCCCGTCGCTGCCGCTCCTGGTTATCGGGGCGATCTCGGTCGGCATCGTGCTGGTGTTCGGTGCGATCCTGCGATCGCTGCCCGAACGGCTGCGGCCCGCTGTCCTGCGCGCGCAGCCGGTGGCCGATGAATCCGCCAATGCTCCGGTAGCCGCTGACTCGTCACCGGATACCGGGATCGAGACGGGTTCCCGCCCGTCGCGGTAGGGCCCGTCAGATGGCGACGACGGAACGGATCGATATCTGATCCGTCTCGCAGTGACGACAGGTCAGCGGACGGACCTTGAGTCGGACGTTGGCGATTCGCAACGCGCGCTGGCACATCGGGTACGGGCACCCGCACGACAACGTGACCCACCACTGCGCAGGATGCGCCAGCGGGCCGCAGAATTTGCGGCAGGTGCACTGGATTTCGGGCTCGAAGTCCAGCTCCGCCAGCGACGGCTCGTACATGGTGGTCACGGCCCCCAAGGCTAAAGTCAGGGTCGAGACTTTTGCGTGAGGCGCGCGCGAACGAACTGTGCGGACTCACGAAGGGGTCTTCGCGAGTCCGCACAGAAGTTAAGGGCCGGCCGGACTACAACCGAATCCAGCGGCCCAGGAACCAGAAGCCCCAACCGTCGCCGTTGCCGGCTCGCAGCGGCTGCACGTGCTGGCCTTCGTACATGAACGGCTGATGGTCCTGGCGGGCATTGTTGATGTCGCGGCGCTGCCAATCGCCGTTCTGCGGCGAGGGGGCGGGCTGGCACGCGGGGGCGCCCGGCTGACCGCAGGGCTGGCCGGGTGCCGCGGCCGCGGAGCCTGCGCCCGCAGAAACCAGGCCCGCCAGGGCAATTCCGCCGGCGACAGCCGAGAGGCCGAGTGCGCGGGTGAGTGCCATGAATTTCTCCGATCGTCATCGTGAATGCGTCGTGCAGCTCTGTGCCGCACAGACGATGACGTTAGGAGCGGGGTGTTGGCGGCTACTGTGCAGAATTTAGGCGCCAGCTGTGCAGGCGGTCACGAATCGAATTCGATTGGCTCACAGCACTATCAACGGTCCGCATTACCGGGCACCGCTGACGTGGGCTGCCGCATCACCCGGAAGGCGCAAGGTCTCGACCAAGGTGACCGCAAGCAGGGCGCCGAGTACAAGGAACGTCCACGAGTACGACGCCAGCACCGTCAGCAGCAGCGCAGCGACGGCGATGCCGAGCCCAGCAGCCAACTCCTGCACCGTCGCGTTCAGCGTGTTGGCGTGGGTCAACTCGTCACCGTCGACATCGGCGAACGCGAGGCTGTTGTACGCGGTGAAACCAATGGACCTCAGCGCGCCGCTGACATAGAGCGCAATAGCGATCACCGCGATGGGGGTGCCCGGCTGAATCGCCGCCAGCACCCCGAACCACGCGATCGACACCACCCCGTTCACCAGCAGGACACGCTTGATGCCGAAGCGGCGCATCAAGGGTGTCGTGAACGGCTTGATCGTCAGGTTGCCGACAAAGAGCGCTGCGACCATCAATCCCGCGGTGAACGCCGACCACCCGAACTCGAGCTGGAAGAGCAGTGGCAAGAGGAACGGCACCGTGGTGATCACCAGTCGGTACATCGAGCCACCGGACACCGTGATCCGCAGGGTCCGCACCCGCAGCACCGACAGCCTCACCAACGGCGTGGGCGTGCGCCGCAGATGCCACACCGCACCGCCCAGCAGGACGACCGCGGCGCCAGCGCCGATCCCGACCATCGTCCAGTTGGTGCCACTGACCCGGATGTGCTCGAGTGCGATCAGGGCCGAGGCGATTCCGGCGCCGAGCAGCAGCAGACCGCGCCAGTCGAACGGTCGGGGGGTGGCGGCGGGGCCACCGCGAATGAGCTTGAACGCGAACAACAGTCCGATGATCCCGATCGGAATGTTGACGAAGAAGATCCATCGCCACGAGCCGAGGGTCGCGATGGCGCCTCCGAGGACCGGTGCCACGACCGGTGCGGTGAGTGCAGGCCAGGTGAGCAACGCGATCGCGCGGACCAGGTCCGTCTTCGCGCTGTAGCGCAACACGGCGAGCCTGCCGACCGGCACCATCATCGCGCCCCCGATCCCCTGGAGGACCCGCATGGCCACCAGCATCGAAAGTGACGCGCTCAGTGCGCATCCCACCGACGCCACGGTGAACACGGCGATCGCGGTGAGGAACACCGGCCGGATGCCGAACCTGTCGGCGACCCAACCGCTCGCCGGGATCAGGACGGCCACGGTGAGCAGGTAGGCGGAGATGGCGACGTTGACGTCGACGGCGGAGACGCCGAAATCGCGTGCGATGGCGGGAATGGCCGGCGCGATGATGGTGGCGTCGAGGATCTCCATGAACAACGCCCCCGCCACCAGCAGAGCCATGCCTCGCGGGAAAGAGGACTGGGGCGCTGCCGGCATGGGATCCAAACCTAGACGGCCTCCGACTGTGTCGGCCGTCCGGCTGTTACTGCGAGCAGTTCAGGGAGACGGCGACCTTGGGCTTCGGCACCTTGGTGAAGACGTTGTAGTCGTCATCGTCGTTGAGAGTGAAGGGCACCTGTGCGCCGGGCAGGTTCTGCACGCCGATGACGGTGCACTCGCTCAACGGGGCATTACCGACACGGCTGACCCTCACGTCGTAGCCCTGCGACCGCAACTGGTTGATCGTCGTCGACGCGGGTTCTGCTTGGGCAGGGGCGGAGAGGGCGATGGCGGCGCCGAGCGGCAGGAGGCTCGCGGCGAGAAACTTCTTCATGGTGTGTCTCCTAGATCTGGCGCTTCACCGCAGTGATCCCAACTTTATGAGTGACACCAGCGTCGCGACTATGAAATGACAACGCTTGGAGCTTGCGTGGAGATTCCATGGAGAACTTCGGCGGCCCACGGAGGTGCCAGGAGATGAAGCGTGGGTTACCAGAAGTCGTGCGGGGAGAAAGCTCTCGGCGGCAGTCAGCCCGTGACGATGCCGTTGTAGACGGGGCAGTAGGCGCCGACCGCCCCGACCATCAGCCGTGTCGCCTGATCGTGGTTGACGCCCTCGCCGAGCAACGAGTTCATGATGTCGCCGCGGATCCGGGCGGGGTCGGCGTTGTTGGCGGCGCCTTCGGCCACGATGTCGCACACGTTGTTGCCGGCCTCGACAGCGTCCTCGGGGGTGTCGAACTGCAGACCGAGCTCCGTCACGACGGCCAGGAACTGCGCGTCGGCGTCGGTGGCCTGGGCGGCAGGGGCCAGTACCAGAGCGGCGGCGGCGCCGGCCGCCAGGATCGTCGAACGGGCGATGTGGACGCGCATGGAGCCTCCTGTGGACTGTCTGTGCGGATGGTAGCGGCGGTGCGGCGTCGAACCCGGGATTTGCGCGGCATGTGCGCCTCGGTGTCCGGGAGGGCTGCGAAGTGGGGTTTCGACATTCGGTGGCGGTCTCTACGGATTCGCGGGGGGCCTGCGGCTTGCCGCGTCCGGTGGTCGGTGTCCCGCTCTGCCGCGAACTTCGATAACCTGTTACCACTTGATGGAAATCGGGTTCAAACTGCAGCCTGCGCTACATCTCCGCGACCGGTCTGCCGGACGCGCCAAGTGAGACGAGGCCAGGACGTGCAGCAATTCTCCGAACGCCAGATCGATGGCGTCGTCGTCGTGTCGGCCGTGGGTGCGGTGGACATGCTGACGGCGCCGCAGTTGCAAGAGGTCATCGACGCGGCGGCCGAGCGCAAGCCCGCCGGGCTCATCCTCGACATGACCGAGGTCGACTTCCTCGGCTCGGCCGGGATGCGTGTTCTCGTCATGACACAACGGCGCCTCGACGGCGTGACGAGGTTCGCGGTGGTCGCCGACGGACCGGCGACCAGTCGTCCGCTGAAGATCACCGGCCTCACGGACCACATCGAGTTGTTCTCCACGCTCGACGTCGCCCTGCAGAGCTTCGGGGAGTGAGCTGGTCCGCCTCTTTGCGGCGAACGGCCGCGGCAGGCGGAAAGCCAGGCATATCTGGCGGTTGAGCGGGTAAATTGACCTGCAAATGACCGTAACGTCTATTCGCAGCAGGTCAGCGGACTCGCGGCGCTTCTCGATCGCGTCGAGGTCGCTGGCGGTTGTGCGCCGCGTCGACGGTCGGGGCGCCAGCAAGCGCGTCACGGTCTCGGCTTCCGGCGAGGTGGACTCGGCCAACGCGAAGCATTTCGCGCACACCGTTCGTGAGGCGGCGGTGGGCGCGGCGACCGTCATCCTCGATCTCACAGCCGTCGAGTTCATGGCGTTCGACGGCGCGTCAGCGCTCTATGCGATCAGTGCCCACCTGGCGCGCGAGGATGTCGCCTGGTGTGTGGTTCCGAGTCCGGCCGTATCTCGCGTCGTCAAGCTGTGTGATCCCGAGGGGCTGATCCCGCTCGAAGAGACCCCGGCTGTTTTCGGTGTCAAGCGGGCCTGACCGTCTCCGATTTCGTCGGTTTCAGCGAATCACTGGCAGTCGTGGCCCTCATCGTCGGCGGCCAGCGGCGGTCGCGCGGTCCGGAGTTCGAGGTCTCAGTGTCTATTGCTGTCGTGTCGCTGTGTGATGTGCGCCTCAATCTGAGCGGTAAAAGCTAAGAATTTCGCGGAAGCGGTGTTTGTCACAAATACCCGAAAAACTTGCCGCAGTCCGTATAGATGCTGTTCAAGAGATCTTCATCTATTGCTAGCCGAGGATAACAAATTGATAACTAGGAATTGTCTAAGCGCGGCCTGAGAGTATGCGGCCCCTATTGGCCGGCACGCCTATTTATCGGTTCTGACCGTGATTTCGCGTCGCTACACTCGGTTCAGACCACGCCCTCGATGGGCGGAGAGAGACCGAACCTAGAGCTCATTGTGCTCTTACCGGCGGAGGTACCAGACGATATGGCTAACTTTTTGATGCCCAAGGGGCATGTGATGCGCAACCGTAAAGATGATGCTTCTGTGGTCGATGGGACCCTGGCGACCACTGCCAAGGGTGACGTCGTGCTGGAGCGTCGCGCCCTCGTTTCTGCGAGCCCGATAGGCGACATCGCGGCAGGTGGCAGCGACGTCGTCGTCGCGAACGGCGGCGACGACAGCGTGTCGATCCTTGATCCCGCGACGCTGGCAGTGCGCGAGACCATCGCTGTCGACGGCGAGGCCGTTGCCGTCGCTGTATCCGACGACCGCGCCTATGTCGGCGTCGCAGGCCCGAGCTTCGACGCGGTTGCCGTGATCGACCTCGGCACCAGGACCGTCATCAAGACCTATCCCGTGGCGTACGGGATCACCGCACTTGCGGTCAGCCCGGACGGCAAGCGCGTCTACGCCGGGCGGACCACGCAGGACCGGGTCGACGTCGCCGTCATCGACGTGACCGCGGAGCGGGTCGGCACCATCGAGATCGGCCATGGCCCCGCCGCCAACATCGACGCGCTGCGTGTGGACCCCAACGGCAAGCGGCTGTACCTGGCCGTCACCGATACCAGCGGCAGCAGGCTGATCGTCGTCGACGCCGAGACGTCACTGATCAGCCGCGTGGTGCCGGTCGGCTCGCCGATTCGCGATATCGCCAACGCCGGCGGTGCGATCTATGCGCTGACGTCCGACCGCGCGGTCGGAGGTGCAGTGCAGGTGATCGACCTGGCCACCATGCGGGTCACCGACAAGGTGAACCTCGGCGGCGCGCCCACACAACTGGTGTTGAGCGCAGACCAGGCAAGCGCCTACATCGTCGACTACGACCGCGTCGCCGTGCTGTGCACGCTGACCCTCGACGTCATCGATTCGCTCAAAGTCGACGCGCGTCCTGCGTGCGTCACCCAGGGCGAGGACGCATCGCGGCTCTACATCGCCGACTACGCCGGCGGTGTGAGCGCGTTCTCGGTCGAGTCGCCGATCGAGTCGCTGTACTCGCAGTTCATGGCGACCGACCCGATCGCGCTGAGCGCCCCCCGCATCCAGCGCCAGCCCGTCACCGTCTGACCCTCGGCCTTGCGCCACGAGCTGCGAGGTCAACGCCACTGATATCGGGTCTTCGGACGCCCGGCCTTGCCGTAATCGGTGTGGCGGCTGACGGTGCCCTCATCGGCGAGCCGCTCGAGATAACGCCACGCCGTCACCCGGGACACTCCGACCTGCTTGGCCACCTCGTCAGCCGTCACCCCGTCGTCGGAATCGCGGACCGCACGAGCGATTTCGTCGTTGGTGCCTGCCGCTGCGCCTTTCGGGGCCGCTGACCGGTCCGACCCGATCCGCAGTTCCGCCAGCGCGCGGTCGACTTCGGCCTGGCTGGCGGCATCGGTGCCGGCGGGCAGGGCCTCACGGTAGCGCTGATAGCGCTCCAGACGCTCGCGGAATGCGGCAAAGGTGAAGGGCTTCAACAGATATGCGAGCGCCCCGTGCCCGACAGCGGCGCGAACCATCTCGAGGTCGCGCTCCGACGTGATCGTGATGATGTCCGGAGCGGGCCGTAACCCCGACAGTGCGGACGCGAGGGTGATGCCGCTGGCGTCCGGCAGGCCGATGTCGAGAAGGACAAGATCGATGGGTGCTTCGCCGGCCGCCGCCTCGGACGCCACCCGCATCGCGTCACGCGCGGTATGCACCACCGCGGCCACCGAGAATCCTTGCAACCGACCGAGATACGCCTGATGGGCCTCGGCGATCAGCAGCTCGTCCTCGACGATCAACACGGTGATCACGGCTTGGCCACCGTGACGGTCACGACCGAACCATAGGTCACATCGGCGGTGAGCAGACCGTCGTGGCGCTTGACCACCTGAGCCACCAACGCCAGGCCCAACCCGTGATGTTCGGTGTCCTCGCCCGATTTCGTCGAGTACCCCAGTCGCATCGCCTTCTCGAAGGTGGTGCTGTCCATGCCCTCTCCGCTGTCCGCGACACGAATCATCAAACGATGCTCGTCCTGACTGATGGTCACCTCGACCCACGGATTGTCCGGATCGCAGGCGTCCATCGCGTTGTCGATGAGATTGCCTGTCACAGTGACCAATTCCTGCCCAGTCAACACAGCGTCGGCCTCGGCAGGCAACTCGGTGTCCTCGGTCACCGTCAACTCGATGCCGCGTTCGTCGGCTTGTGCGGACTTGCCGAGCAAGAGTGCCACGAGAGCCGGTTCGCGCAACGCGGACGACAACCGGTCGACGAGTTGTTGGGACAGTTCGAGTTCCGCCGTCGCGAACCTGACCGCTTCGTCGGCGCGACCCATCTCGACCATCGTCACGATCGTGTGCAGCTTGTTGGCGGCCTCGTGCGCCTGCGAACGCAGTGAGTCGGTGAGGACTTTCAGTGAGTTGAGTTCACCTAGCGCGCCCTGCAATTCGGTGCGGTCGCGGACGGTCACCACCTCGGAACCATCGGTGCCGTTCTGAACCCGGGAGCGATTGACCACCAGCACGCGGTCGTCGGTCACATGGATTTCGTCGCGGGCGCCGGGGTTGAACGCACGCAGGAACTCCGGCAGGTGCGAGCGGTCGATACGGCCGGCAGACAACGACAGCAGCCGGCGTGCCTCGTCGTTGGCCAGCGCCACCCCACTGTTATCGAGCACGATCAGCCCCTCGGACACCGAATGCAGGATCGCGTCGTGGTGGTCGTACATGACGCGGAGTTCGTCGGGGCGGAGGCCGTGCGTCTGGCGCAGCAGCCGCCGCCGGATTCCCCACACACCGACGAGCGAAACTGCAAGGGCGCCAACGCCGACCGCGGCTATGACCGGCCACTGTGCGCGCCACCGATCGGCCAGACTCTGCTGCAGGATGCCCGCCGCGACCAAGCCGATCACACGGCCGTCGGAGTCGCGCACCGGTGCCACCGCACGGATCGACGGTCCCAGGGTCCCGGTGTACACCTCGGTGAACGACTCGCCGCGCAACGCCGGCTCGATGGTGCCCAGATAGTCGCCGCCGATCTGGGTCGGATCGGTGTGGGTGAACCGTGTGCGGTCGGGCGCCATGATCGTGATGAACGCGATGTCGGTGTTCCTGCGCACCAGTTCGGTCACCGGCTGCAGGATCTCGGTCGCCTGCCCGGTCTCGATCGCCTGGGCCGTCGACGGCGAATCGGCCAGCGACGTCGCGATACCGAGCACCTGCTCCTCGGCCGCGGCGTCTGCGTCCTGCCTGGCGTCGAGCAGGGCCAGCGCGCTGCCGCCGATGACGATCAGCGCGATGACCAGGACCTGCAGCGCGATCGCCTGGGTCGCCAGTGACCAGGCCCGTCGCTGCGTTCGCATTCGTGCAACACCTTTCGTTCTGAACGTAATGCACTAAAACGTGACCTGGCTCACGTGCTCCACGAGCATCCTTTCAGACCCGATTTCGACCCTGTGTCCGAAGGAGCGCCAGATGACCACCACGATGGACAGGCCGGCCAACGAGCCGGCTCCGCAAGAGCCGAAGAAGAAACGCGACCGCACCCACTGGCTCTACATCGCCGTGATCATTGCGGTGATCGGCGGCGTCGCCGTCGGCATCCTCGCGCCCGACGTGGGCAAGAGCGTCGGCGTGCTCGGGACGATGTTCGTCGCGCTGATCAAGATGATGATCGCGCCGGTGATCTTCTGCACGATCGTGTTGGGCATCGGATCAGTCCGCAAAGCCGCGACCGTCGGCAAGGTCGGCGGCCTGGCGTTCCTGTATTTCCTCGTGATGTCCACGTTCGCGCTCGCGATCGGCCTCCTCGTCGGCAACATCCTGCATCCCGGCACCGGTCTGAACGTCACCGACACCGCGGGCAAGGGCGCCGAGCTCGCCGACAAAGCCCACGAGGCCGGTGGCCTGATGGACTTCGTCCAGGGCATCATCCCGACGTCGCTGTTCTCCGCGCTCACCGAGGGCAGCGTGTTGCAGGCGCTGTTCATCGCCCTGCTCGTCGGCTTCGCGCTGCAGGGCCTCGGCTCGGCCGGGCAGCCCATCCTGCGCGGCATCGAGCACCTGCAGAAGCTCGTGTTCAAGGTGCTCGTGATGATCCTGTGGCTCGCCCCGATCGGCGCCTTCGGCGCGATCGCCAACGTCGTCGGGCAGACCGGCTGGGCGGCCGTCGGCCAGCTGATGGCGCTGATGCTCGGCTTCTACATCACCTGCGCGATCTTCGTCTTCGGCGTGCTTGGTTCGCTGCTGCGTGTGGTGTCGGGGGTCTCGATCTTCAAGCTGGTCCGCTACCTGGCCCGCGAGTACCTGCTGATCGTGTCGACCTCATCGTCCGAGTCGGCACTGCCCCGCCTGATCGCCAAGATGGAGCACCTCGGCGTCGACCGCTCGACTGTCGGCGTCGTCGTCCCGACCGGTTACTCCTTCAACCTGGACGGCACCGCGATCTACCTGACGATGGCGTCGCTGTTCATCGCCGGGGCGCTGGGCGACCCGCTGTCGATTCCCGAGCAGATCGGCCTGCTGGTGTTCATGATCGTCGCCTCCAAGGGCGCGGCCGGAGTCACCGGCGCAGGCCTGGCCACACTGGCGGGCGGGCTGCAGGCCCACCGCCCCGACCTGCTCGACGGCGTCGGCCTGATCGTCGGCATCGACCGGTTCATGTCCGAAGCGCGGGCGCTGACCAACTTCTCGGGCAACGCCGTCGCCACGCTGCTGGTCGGATCGTGGACCCACACGATCGACAAGGACAAGGTGAACAACGTTCTGGCAGGCAAGGATCCGTTCGACGAGCTGACCATGCTGGACTCGGATCACGGCTCGCGTGCCGAAGAGCCGGCGCAGGAGAGGACCCCTGCGGCGGTGTAGGGCACGGGTAGGAAAGGCCCGGTCGGTCCCCTTACCGGCCGGGCCTTTCCGCGCGCTCGCGGCGAGAACTCAGCCCGTGCAGTCCAGTGTCACCGAAATGGATTGGCGGACAACCACATCAATGGTGTCCACGTCGAGGCCGTGCCTGTCCTTGTCAACGACGGTCACCGGTTGGGTCACCTGCTGCGGGTTACGCACCTCGGTGACGACGCAGTCCTCGATCGGCGCGCTGCCGATCCGGTCGATGTTGACGGTGTAACCCGACAACTCGAGTTGTTCGATGACGAGCCACGGGTTCTGGTCCTCGGCGGCCGCCTGGCCCGCCGGGCCCAGTGCCGCGCCCAGCGTCACCGCTCCTACCATCCACAGCCAACGCATCCACATCACAGGCACGTCGAACCTCCTGGGTACTGCCCGACCCACTGATGTATCGCCTACATCCAGTGACACGTTTCGGCAGCGGGAAAGGTTCAGCCGCGGCAGTCCAGGGACACCGAGATCGGCTGGCGTATCACGACGGCCTCGCTGCCGATGATGACACCGCCACTGCGGGTTCCGCCGATCACGACATTGTTTTGGACGACCTGTTGCGGATTGCGAACGTCGGTGACGATGCAGTCCTTGACGGGAGCGCTGCCAATCCGGTCGATGTGCACGGTGTAGCCCTGCGACTCCAGCCCCGCGATGACCTCCAGCGCATTCGAGTCCTGCGCGGCCGCCTGACCCACCGGTGTGCACAGGACACCGAGCGCCGACACCACCACCGCCAGACCAGCCCGCATGGTTGTCAGGCTACCGCTCGGCGCGCTGGTAGGCGGTGACGACGGCGGCCCCGCCCAGACCGATGTTGTGCTGCAGGGCGGCAGTCACGCCGTCGACCTGACGCTTGTCCGCGGTGCCCCGCAACTGCCACGTCAGCTCGCTGCACTGTGCGAGACCGGTCGCGCCCAGCGGGTGGCCCTTCGAGATCAGGCCGCCCGACGGGTTGACGACCCACCGGCCGCCGTAGGTGGTGTCGTTCTTGTCGATCAGCGCGGGCGCCTCGCCCTCGGCGCACAGGCCCAGCGCTTCGTAGAGCAGCAGCTCGTTGGCCGAGAAGCAGTCGTGCAGCTCGATCACCTGGAAGTCCTCGGGGCCCAGCCCGGACTGTGCGTAAACCTGTTGGGCGGCTTGAACATTCATGTCGTAGCCGATGATGTTGGCGGCACTGCCGTCAAAGGTCGACGCAAAGTCGGTGGTCATCGACTGCCCGACGATCTCGACGGCCTGCTCCGCCAGTCCGCGCTTGGCCACATAGTCCTCGCTGGCCAGCACCACCGCCGCCGACCCGTCCGAGGTCGGCGAGCACTGCAGCTTGGTCAGCGGATCGGAGATCATCTTCGCGCCCAGGATGTCGTCGAGGGTGTACTCGTCCTGGAACTGGGCGTACGGGTTGTTCACCGAGTGCTTGTGGTTCTTGTAGCCGATCTTTGCGAAATGCTCGGCGGTGGTGCCGTATTTCTTCATGTGCTCGCGCCCTGCCGCGCCGAACATCCACGGCGCCGCGGGCATCGCGAAGTCCTCGATCTTGGTCAGCGCGGTGATGTGGCGCATCATCGGCGATTCCCGGTCCTGCGCACCGGCCTGCAATGAGCCGGGCTGCATCTTCTCGAATCCGAGCGCCAGCACGCAGTCGGCCAGACCGCCGCGAATCGACTGTGCGGCAAGGTAAAGCGCGGTCGATCCGGTGGAGCAGTTGTTGTTGACGTTGACGATCGGGATGCCGGTCATCCCGAGTTCGTAGAGCGCGCGCTGACCCGACGTCGAGTCGCCCGAGCAGTAGCCGACGTAGCCCTGCTGGATCTCGGTGTAATCGACGCCGGCGTCGGCGAGTGCGTTGGTGCCGGACTCGCGCGCCATGTCCGGGTAGTCCCAGCCCTCCCGACGGCCCGGCTTCTCGAACTTCGTCATGCCGACGCCGATGACAAACACACGCTTCATTTGAGTCCCTTCGCTACGTTGCGGTACTCACGCGACTACCGGTTCTTCGCGCAAGCGCTCATCACGGTAGCCCGGGCTATCCGAACTCCAACCACCAGTTGTGCAGATCGTCGAGGCTGGGCCCCTGCGCATCGGCCAGCAACAGGCTGTCGTCCTTGGTCCAGACGACGTCGGGATTGGTGTTGTATGTGCCGCAGGCGATCTGGCCCGCAACATCGTCGGGGGTGTCGGTGTAGTGCCACGTCGTCGGGGAATCGATGCCGCTGCCGGGGCACTGCAGCAGTTCGGAGTTCACCCGGATCGCCTCACCGAATGCGGCGTCGAGGGCGCCCTGATCGGTGAACAGCGAATAGCGGGTGAACGCCGGACCGGACGGGTTGGTGTTCTGTTCGCAGTCGACTGTCGCGAGCGCGGTCGCGGCGGGCGGGGTGACCGGCTGGCAGTTCGAGCTGTCGTGCCCGGGAGCGAGCAGTCCCATCAGTTGTTCGTCGTAGGACTGCGTGGGCGCGGGCTCCGACGTGGTGGTCCTGGTTCGGCGCGTGGGTTCGCGCGACGACGAGGTCGGAGCGGCCGATGAAGAGCTCGACGAGGCGGAGGTCGACGTCGAGTCGTCGTCTTTGGTGACGAGCCAGATCCCGACAGCAGCGAGTCCGAGCACGACGACCGCCCCGATCGCCAGCAGCGCGAAGATCGGCCCCTTCGAACCTCCCGAGCCGCCGCCCGACGGTGACGGCGTGGTCCAGCCGGGCGGGGGTCCCACCGGCGGTGGCGGGGCCTGATATCCGCCCGCGTATGCCGGGGCGCCCAGCGGGGGAGTTGGCCCGCCGTAGCTCGGCATCGCGCCCGACGGAGGCGGGGGCGGGGGCGGAGGTGGCGTCGCCGCGAACGAACTCGGCGTCGCCGGATACGCCGGGAACGAGCCCGGCGTCGGAGGACCGGAGGGCGGTGGCGGAGGTGGTGGTGGCAGCGGGGCCGTCATGGTCGCGGCCTGGCTGCGCTGAAGGATCGCGGCGGCCTGATCCTGTTCGGCACGGGTCAGCGCTTCGGTGGCCGCAGTGGCCAGCTCGCCTGCGGAGTTGTACCGATCGGTGGCCTGTTTGGCCATGCCCCTGGCGATGACCTCGTCGAAGGCTGTCGGAATTCCCTGCCGCACCTGGCTGGGCCGAGGCACCGGCTGGTTGAGATGCGCGGTGATGACCACGCTGACGCTGTCACCCTGGAACGGCTGCGCTCCCGTGAGGCATTCGTGAAGCACGCAGGCCAGCGCGTAGACGTCGGCCTGGTGGGTGACCTCACCGTTGGTGAAGCGTTCCGGGGCCATATAGGCGTAGGTGCCGACCGCGGTGCCCAGTTCGGTGAGCGTCTCGTCGGTGGCCGCGTTGGCGATGCCGAAATCCACCAGATAGGCGAAGTCGTCACGCGTGATCAGGATGTTCTCGGGTTTGACGTCCCGGTGCTTGATTCCTGCGGCGTGCGCGGCGTCCAGCGCCGATGCGATCTGGCGGACGATCGCCGCCGCTCGCGCCGGGACCATCGCGCCCTGCTCCTTGAGCACCTTGCGCAGGTCGGTGCCGTCGATCATCCGCATGTCGACGAAGAGCATTCCGTCGACCTCACCGTAATCGTGGATCGGGACAACGTGGGGCTCCTGGAGCCGGCCCGCCGCGTGCGCCTCGCGCTGCAACCGCTTGCGGAACACCGGATCGTGGGAAACCCCCTCCGGCAAGAGTTTCAGCGCGACGACCCGGTCCTTGACGGTGTCGTGGGCCTCGTACACCTCACCCATGCCGCCCTTGCCGAGGAGGCGTTGCAACCGGTACGGGCCGACTTGGGAGCCGACGCGGGAACCCTGCTGGGGATCGGTCATCGTGGCTCCTCGGGATGTGGTTCGTCCGGCGAACACACCCTAATGCGGCAGGTGGGCCCGCACAGGCTCAACCGGCGGGTTTCGGGTTTCGCACCGTCGGCAAGGACATGTGGTGTACACCTAAATAGAACGTGTTCTAGTTCGGGGGCTCCTGGGAGGAGACGAGATGGCGCTGCGCGTCGTGCAGTGGGCAACCGGCGGAGTGGGCGTCGCCGCGATCAAAGGGGTCCTGGAACATCCCGACCTCGAACTCGCCGGCTGCTGGGTGCATTCCGAGGCCAAGAACGGTTGCGACGTCGGCGACATCATCGGCACCGGACCCCTGGGAATCACCGCCACCAACAGCATCGACGAGATCCTCGCGCTCGACGCCGATGCCGTCATCTACACCCCGTTGCTGCCCAACCCCGACGAGGTAACCGCCCTGCTGCGCTCGGGGAAGAACGTCGTCAGCCCCGTCGGCTGGTTCTATCCGTCCGACAAGGAAGCCGGCCCCCTGCGGGCCGCCGCCGAGGGGGGCGGGGTCACGCTGCACGGCACCGGCATCGCGCCCGGTGGCATCAGCGAGAAGTTCCCGCTGCTGATGTCGACGATGTCGACCGGAGTGACATTCGTTCGCGCCGAAGAGTTCTCCGACCTGCGCAGCTACGAGGCACCCGACGTCGTCCGGTATGTGATGGGCTTCGGCGACACCCCGGACAAGGCGCTGTCCGGGCCGATGCAGAAACTGCTCGACGGCGGCTTCATCCAATCCGTGCGGATGATCGTCGACGCGATGGGTTTCGCCGCCGAGCCGCGGGTGCGGTCGACTCAGGAGATCGCGGTCGCCACCGCGCCCATCGACTCCCCGATCGGGATCATCGAGCCGGGGCAGGTCGCTGCCCGCAAATTCCACTGGGAAGCCCTCGTGGGTGACGACGTCGTCGTCGAGGTGACCGTGAACTGGCTGATGGGTGAGGAAAACCTGGACCCCGCATGGGATTTCGGTCCCGCGGGGCAGCGCTACGAGATGGAGATCAAGGGCAACCCCGATTTCACCGTCGTCGTGAAGGGCTTCCAGTCCGAGATCGGTGGCGAAGGCCCCGAGTACGGCGTCGTCGCGACCGCCGCCCACTGCGTGAACTCGGTGCCCGCCGTCTGCGCCGCACCCCCCGGAATCAGCACCTACCTCGACCTCCCGTTCATCAGTGCCAAGGCGGCGCCAGGGTTGCGATAGCTAGCATCGCGGTATGTGCCGCTTGCTGGGCGTCCACGCCGGAACACCGGTCTCGGCGACCTTCTGGCTGCTCGACGCGCCCGACAGCCTGACCGCGCAGAGCCATCGCAATCCCGACGGCACCGGCCTCGGCGTGTTCGGCCCCGACGGCCCGGTCGTCTCCAAGCAGCCGATAGCCGCGTGGGAGGACGCCGAATTTGCCCGCAGCGCTGTCGAACTCACGGCGACGACGTTCCTCGCGCACGTCCGCTATGCCTCGACCGGGGCGCCCGATGTGTCCAACACCCATCCGTTCCTGCAGGACGCTCGGCTGTTCGCGCACAACGGTGTCGTCGAAGGCCTCGACCTGCTGGATGCTCGGCTGATCGAGTTGTCGGCCTCTGATCTGGTGTCGGGACAGACGGATTCCGAACGCGTCTTCGCCCTCATCACCGCCTCCATCCGCGCGCGAGACGGCGATGTGACGGCCGGCGTGCTCGACGCCGTGAACTGGCTCGCCGACACCGTGCCGATCTACGCGCTGAACATCCTGCTGTGCACGGCGACCGACATGTGGGCACTGCGCTATCCCGGCACCCACGGCCTGTTCATGCTCGATCGGCGGCAACCGGCCCAACATGACGTTTTCGCCCTGCACAGCAACAGGATTCACGCACGATCACAACATCTCGCCAATGCGCCGTCGGTGGTGTTCGCAACCGAACGCATGGACGCCGACCCGGCATGGCACCACCTCGGTGACGGCGAACTCGTCCACGTCGGGCCGGACCTCGACATCACCAGCACCGTCGACGCCATCGCACCGCCGCGGCGCCGGCTCACGCTCGCCGATTTGAGCTCGACGGCGGCGGCCAGCCAGAGTGTTCAGTAGACGAAAGGAAAGACGATGAGTCGCGCGTTGGTGCTCGCCGGAGGCGGACTGGCCGGAATCGCCTGGGAAACTGGCGTTCTCCTCGGAATCTGTGACGAGGAGCCCGATGCCGGTAAGCAGCTTCTCGACCCCGACGTTCTGCTCGGGACGTCGGCGGGCTCAACCGTCGCCGCGCAGATCAGCAGCGGGCTGCCGCTCGAGGACCTGTTCGCCCACCAGTTGTCGGAAGCGCATGGCGCCAAGGAGCTTCACCCCGGCGTCTCGATCGACGCGATCACCGACCTGTTCCTCAACGCCATGATGACGCCCGGCGCAACGAAGGAACAGAAACTGCAGAAGATCGGCGCCGTCGCCATCGACACCGACACCGTGTCGGAAACCGTTCGCCGCAAGGTGATCGAGCACCGGCTGCCGTCGCACTACTGGCCCGCGCGGACGCTGAGGGTCACGGCGATCGATGTCGAGACAGGCGAACTCGTCGTCCTCGACGCCGCATCGGGCGTCGCGCTGGTCGACGCCGTCGCGGCGAGTTGCGCCGTCCCCGGAGTATGGCCGCCGGTCGCCATCGGAGGCCGCCGCTACATGGACGGTGGTGTCGGCAGCACCGTCAACATGTCGGCGGCCCGGGATTGCGACGCCGCGATCGTCCTGGTGCCGTCGGCGGCGAACAGTCCCTCACCGTGGGGCGCGGGCACGGCCGCCGAGATCGACGCGTTCTCCGGTCCGACGCTCTCCGTCTTCGCCGATGACGACGCACTGGCAGCGTTCGGCCCTAACCCGCTCGACCCGGCATGCAGGGCGCCCGCGGCGCGGGCGGGCCGGGCGCAGGGCCGGCGCGAGGCCAAACGGGTGGCCCGGTTCCTGTCAGACCTCTGACGCGGTCAACGGCTCGTCGAGCGCGTCGAGTGCGACGCTGGCGAGCTCCTGGCCGATCTCGATGATCTCGTTGGCGCGGTGGAAGTCCAGGCTGCGACACACCGTTCGAGGCACCTCGATCAGCAGGTCCGGGGGATAAGCCGCCAGGGTGTGGCGGGCCAGCGCGGCCTGCGCGATGTCGATGACGCGGTACATGACCTCGAAGCCACCGAGCTTGGGGATGTCGGGGAGATTCGGCTCATCCTCGGGCACCGCGAGCGGTTCGTCGTCACCCGCGACGAACCTGCCGAGCACCGCGCGTCCCGTCGGAGTCTCGAGCAGCGAGCGCGCCGCCTTCGTATCGAGCAGGGACGACGAACTGCGCCACATCCGATTCAGCCAATCCGCGGTCGGAGGGCGTGATTCACGCTCGCGCCGTTGGGCTTCGGGGTCCTCGCCCGAGATGCTGACCGCGATGGTGACGTCGGCGTTGACCGCCGCGATCGGCGCCATCGGGAGCGGATCCAGGATGCCGCCGTCGGCGAGCAGGCGGCCGTCGAGGACGTGCGGTGTGATGACGCCCGGGATCGCAATCGACGCGCGGATGGCATCGTCCACCGGCCCGCGCTGCATCCACACCGACTTCCCGGTGATCAGGTCGGTCGCCACCGAGGTGTAGGGAATCGGGAGTTCCTCGATGGTGATCTCGCCGAGAATTTCGCGCACCGCGTCGAGGATCTTCTCCGCCCGCAGCACGCCCGCCGACGTGATCGACGGATCGAGCAGACGCAGCACCGCCCGCTGCGTCAAAGAGCTTGCCCACACCGCGAATTCGTCGAGCTTGTCCGCGGCCTCCAGGCCTCCGACCAAGGCGCCCATCGACGAGCCTGCGATACCGACCACCTCGTGGCCGCGCTCACGGAGCTCGTTGATGACACCGATGTGGGCATAACCACGTGCACCGCCGCTGCCCAGAGCCAATGCGACCCTCATGGCTACATTCTCGCTTGTTAAAGCCGCCCGTCATCGGCAACCCTGGATTGCATGATCGGAAACCTTCGCTCCGTCGTCTTCGACGCTCGTGATCCGCGCGGCCTCGCCCGCTTTTGGGCAGCACTCCTCGGCGGCTCGATCGTCAAGGACGACGACGACTGGGTCGTGGTCGCCGAACCGTCAGGCAGTCGGCTGGCGTTCCAACTTTCGCCCGAACATCACCCGCCGCAATTTCCGGACCCGCA
Source organism: Mycobacterium sp. 236(2023) (assembly GCF_029623955.1). Classification (GTDB taxonomy): domain Bacteria; phylum Actinomycetota; class Actinomycetes; order Mycobacteriales; family Mycobacteriaceae; genus Mycobacterium. The sequence continues at coordinate 858,878 of NZ_JARSBP010000003.1, forward strand.
AGGTTCCCAGCAGATCCACCTCGACATCGATGTCGACGACGTCGACGCGGCCGAGGAGGCTGTGCTCGCCCTCGGCGGCACCAAGGTCGCCGATACGCCGGAGGGCGGCGATTTCCGGGTGTTCCGAGATCCCGCCGGGCACACGTTCTGCCTGGTCTTCGACGTGTCCGAGTGACGCCCTCTAGCCGCAGAGCGCGTCGGCGGCCGCCTCGACGGCGACGATGACCGCTGACTGCTGGTTTGGCGTCAGATCAGACCACCGTCTGTCGAACGTCCCCGGGCCCACCGACTCGGCGTCCTGCACGGTCTTCAAATAAGGCTCGATCTGCGACCGCGGATCGCCGCCCTGCTGGTCCATCCACGTCTTGGCGGCCCGGCACGCCTGGAAGTAGTCGTCCTCGGTGGAATCGGCCGGTGCGCCCACCGCGGTCGTCACTCCGCCGGGGGAGACCCCGACCTCGCCCGGAGCCGGCGCAGGCGCCGCCTCGGATGCCGAGGACGTCGTCGCAGTCAGGGGTGGTGTCGCCGGCGGTGCGTCCGTTCCCGATGAACATGCGGTCGCGATCGCTGCCAGCGAGGCGACGCCGACGGCGCGGAGTGTTGTCCTGCGCATCCTGCCAATGTATGCACCGCCGCGGCGCGGGTCTGCGACGGGCGCGTGAAAACGCCCCGCCGCCTGGAAAGTCGTCACGATGGACGGCGGCTGGACCGAGACCTACGGGAAGACTGACCGGCACTCGGGGCGTGACCAGGGGATCTCTAGATTCACGGTGAGGTTAAAGCCCGCTGGTAGCGACGCAGGCGCACAGCGTGGCACACTTGCCGCGTGACCGACGTGACCCGCGCTCAGGAGTGTTGTCAGGCCTAATCGCCGACCCCTGACCTGTTCGTCTGTCCGTCCTCTGGAGTACCTCCCAATGTCTTTGGCTCCGACCCGCCTGCGCCCAGCCGACCTGCTGCACGTCACCGACCGCTTCGCCGACGACGTCCTCGGTGGCGACTACGACCACCTCCTCCCGGCCGGTGGGCCATCGGCGACCGAACGCTGGTTCACCCGACTGCACGGCACCGAGGAACTCGACGTCTGGTTGATCAGCTGGGTGCCGAACCGCTCCACCGAACTCCACGACCACGGCGGTTCGCTCGGCGCGCTGACCGTCGTATCCGGAGCGCTGCGCGAAACCCGTTGGGACGGAGGAGCACTGCGTGACCGCCGGCTCGTGGCCGGCGATCAGGCGGCATTCCCGCTCGGGTGGGTGCACGACGTGGTCTGGGCACGCGAATCCGTCACGACCGGCGGCATGGCTGTGCCTGCGACGCCGACGCTGAGTGTGCACGCCTACTCGCCGCCGCTGACCGCGATGTCCTATTACGATGTCACCGACCGCAACACGTTGCGCCGCAAACGCACCGAGCTGACCGACAAACCGGAAGGCGATTGATGGCCAGCCGTATCGACCGCATTCTCGACGATGCCCGGGCGAAACTGAGCCGACTTCCCGCCGACGAGGTACCCGCCGCGCTGGCCAGAGGCGCTGTCCTGGTTGACATCCGTCCCGCCGCGCAGCGCGCCGCCGAAGGCGAGATCGCCGCCGCGCTGATCATCGAACGCAACGTGCTGGAATGGCGCTGCGACCCGACCAGCGATGCGCGAATCCCGGAAGCCGTCGGTGACGACGTCGAATGGGTGGTCCTGTGCTCGGAGGGATACACCTCCAGCCTGGCTGCGGCGTCGCTGAAAGACCTTGGGCTGCACCGCTCCACCGACGTCATCGGCGGTTACCACGCCCTCAAAGAGGTTCTGGTCTAAGAACTTTCGTCGCTGCGCAGCAGGGGTCGCAGCTTCTCCGTCTTCTCCTGCGTCCATCCCGGCGGTTCCATGATCGCGGCCCACGCGTCGGCGACGTTGCGCACGTAGACGTGACCGTGCCCGTCGGGAACGTTCACCGCCACCGCCATGTCGGCCGACACCTGAAGGAACGTGACGACCGGAATCCACTCCATCTCCGGGGAGACGTCGTAGCCGCGCGGCTCGTGCAGCCAGTCCGGTCTGGAGAACAACAGATCGGTGTTGAACCACGCGATCGGGTCCGAGGCGTGCTGCAGATAGACCACGCGCGGCTGCGACCACTGGTCGGGCGGGCGCTGCAGGTCACGCGTTTCGGCGACGAAGCGGACGTTGGCGCCCTTGTCGTAGATCGGCAGCCATTCGGGTGATCCCTCGTCGCGGTTGCGGGTCAGGTCTGTCCAGATAGTGTTCTGGAACGTCGGGCCGCTGAACAGTGCACCATCTGTGCGGGCGATGAGGTTGTTCAGCGCCAGGAACGGCGCCTCACCGCCGAAAGAGCCGAGGCTCTCACCAAAGACCACCAGCTTCGGCCGCTGCGCCTCCGGCATCTCGCGGATCAGCTCGTCGACCGCCTCGAACAGGTACTGACCGGCCTGACGGGCGTTCTCCTTGTCGACGAGGAACGACAGCCAGCTGGGCAGGAACGAATACTGCATCGACACGATCGCGGTGTCGCCGTTGTACATGTACTCCAGCGCAGTCGCTTCCGCCGCGTTGATCCATCCGGTGCCGGTCGTCGTCGCCACCGCCACGACGGCACGATCCAGGCCGCCCGCGCGCTGCAACTCCCGTGCCGCAAGGGCTGCCGTCGCCTTGATCCCGTCCGCGGAATGCAGTCCGGCATACGCGCGGATCGGCTCGACGGCGGGTGCGCCGTTGAACTCGGTGAGCTCCTCGACCGACGGGCCACTGGAGACGAACATGCGGCCCTGATGCCCGAGGGACTCCCAACTGACCAGCGATTCTGGCCCACCGGAGCGCACATCCGACTCCGGTGCAGGGTTGTCGGGATCGGTCTCGTCGTTGACCGCGGCGAAGGTCTTGTTGATGGTGCTCATCGCGAACCGCACGACGACGCCGTTGAGCAGCGCGACGGTCAGTGCGAGCAGCAGCGCCACGACAACGACGGCCCCGATCCGGGGCGGCAGGACGCGGTCCACCTGCCGCACCAGGAAACGCACGAGTTTGCCGACCAATTGCCCGATCTCGACGAACAGGAACAGCGTCACCACCGAGATGACCGCGGCGAGTGGGTAATCCCAGAACGTCAGCCGGGGCACACCCATCAGGTCGCGGACATCGTCCTGCCAGGTGTGGAACCGGAACACCATGTACACGAGCCCGATCAGGCCGAGCACAGCCAGCGTCGGCCATGCCCAGCGCGGTGCGGGCGGGCTGGTCTCCTTGGACCGCATGAAACGCACCAACCACACGGCGAAGACGCCGAACCCGTAGCCGATCGCGCCGGCCGCACCGCTGACCAGACCCTGGAACAGCGGGCCGCGCGGCAGCAGCGACGGCGTCAGCGACAGGAACAGGAACAGCAGGCCGACGGCGGTACCGGTGAACGTGTACCGGCGGATCCACCACCGCCGGAAAGCCGGCGCGTCCCTTACCCGGGAAGGCGGTACTTCATCGGCGGACGCCCTCTTGTCTGAAGACGCGGTCTCGGTCACGCATGAACTTTAGCGATGCGTGAAGTTCGGCGAACGCTTCTCGGTGAACGCGTTCATGCCCTCGGTCTGATCGTCGGTGGCGAACGCCGAATGGAACAGCCGCCGCTCGTAGAGCAGACCCTCCGACAGCGTCGTCTCGAACGCGCGGTTGACCGCTTCCTTGGCCATCCGCGACGCCGACAGCGACATGCCCGCAATGGTGTCGGCGACCGACTTGGCTTCTTGGAGCAGGTCGTCGGCCGGTACGACCCGTGACACCAGGCCCGCGCGTTCGGCTTCCTCGGCGCCCATGTTGCGGCCGGTCAGGATCAGGTCCATGGCTTTGGCCTTGCCGATCGCGCGGGTCAACCGTTGCGACCCGCCCATGCCGGGCAGCACACCCAGCTTGATCTCGGGCTGCCCGAACTTCGCGGTGTCGGCGGCGATCAGGATGTCGCACATCATGGCGAGCTCGCAGCCGCCGCCGAGGGCGTAGCCGGCGACTGCGGCGATGGTCGGTGTGCGAGTGGCGGCGAATTTGCCCCAGGCGGCGAAGAAGTCGGAGGAGAAGACGTCGGCGAACGACAGTTCGGCCATCTCCTTGATGTCGGCTCCTGCCGCGAATGCTTTCGCGCTGCCGGTGATGATGATTGCACCGACTCCAGGGTTGGCGTCCAGTTCGGCTGCCGCCGTGGTCACTTCGGCCATCACCTGGCTGTTGAGGGCATTGAGTGCCTTCGGCCGGTTCAGCGTGATCGTCGCAACGCGCTCGTCGCGGTCGACCAGAATCGTCTCGTACGTCATGACTGCTCCTCGAAAGTGATGTCGGGGTCGGCCGAGACGAAATACGCCTCGACGTCGTCGGTGGTCACCTCATTCAGCGACCCCGGTTGCCATTGGGGGTTCTTGTCCTTGTCGATGAGCAGCGCACGGATGCCCTCGACGAGATCGTGCGAACGCAGCGCTGCGCAGGATGTCCGAAACTCCTGGCGCAGCACGTCTTCCAGTGTGGCGAGATCTTTGGCTCGGCGGACCGCTTCCAGCGTGACCGACACGGCGACGGGGGAGCGGGACTCGATCAGCTGCGCGGCCGCCGCGGCGTCGGCAGAACCGTGGGCTTTGAGTGCGGCGACGATGTCGGCCGCTGTCTGGCCGGAATAGCAGTCGTCGATCCACTCCCGTTGGGCCAGAAGCGGACTCGACGGCGGCTCCTGCGCGTGCTTGGCGATCGCGGCGTCGACGCCCTCGGCATCGAGGGTTTCGGAGAATGCCGGCAGATCGGCCTGCGGCACGAAGTGATCCGCGAAGCCCATGGCAATCGCATCGGCCCCGGAGAAGGGAGCGCCGGTGATGGCGGCGTGCACCCCGAGCAGTCCCGGCGACCTGGACAGGATGTGGGTCCCGCCGACATCGGGGATGAAGCCGATGCCGACCTCGGGCATCGCCATCTTGGTGGTCTCGGTGACGACGCGGACGCTGCCGTGCGCGCTGATCCCGACGCCGCCGCCCATCGTGATGCCGTTCATGACGGCCACATAGGGCTTCGGGTACCGGCCGATGTAGGAGTTGAGCAGATATTCGTCGTGCCAGAACTGACGCGTCGCGGCGCCGCCCTTCTTGGCGTCGTGATAGATCGCGACGACGTCGCCGCCCGCGCACAGCCCGCGATCACCCGCCCCGGTCACCACGACGGCCTTCACGGCATCGTCGTCCTCCCAGGACTTCAACGCCGTCGAGATCTCACCGACCATGTGGTGGGTCAGGGAATTGATCGCCTTGGGGCGGTTCAGGGTGATGCGGCCGATTCCGTTGCCGACTGTTACTAGGACATCCTCGTTTTCGTCCACGGAATGCAATCTAGATCGTCTCCCGGGTTGGGGCCTGCCCGGGTAAGGTTTCCTGTGAAGGGCCTGGGAAAGGGAACGTCGGCTTCGACGGGAACTGCCCAGGAATCTCGAACGTTGACCATGTGATCGTCACAGGTCGAAGCACTTACGACATAGACAGAAAGGATCCGACGGTGCGCGAAAGCAGCAACCCGGTATTCCGCTCACTGCCTAAAGAGCAGCAGGGCGGCTACGCGCAGTTCGGTACCGGAGCCGCCGGCTACGGTGCACAGGCGGTCCACGCCGATCCGTACGCGACGCAGCAGTACCCGGATCAGCAGCAGGCAGGTGTATCGCGCCCGCTGACCATCGACGACGTCGTCACCCGGACCGGCATCACGCTGGCCGTGGTCACCGCGGTCGCGGCTGTCTCCTACTTCTTCGTCGACGCCAACCAGGCGCTGATGTTCCCGCTGTTCCTGATCGGCAGCCTCGGCGGCCTCGGCGTCCTGCTCGTCGCGATGTTCGGGCGCAAGCAGGACAACCCGGCGATCGTCATGACCTACGCGGCGCTCGAGGGCCTGTTCCTCGGCGCGGCGTCGTACCTGTTCGCGAACCTGGTCTCCACCGGTGGCCCGGCGATGATCTTCCAGGCTGTCGTCGGCACGCTCGGCGTGTTCTTCGGCATGCTCGTCGTCTACCGCACGGGTGCGATCCGCGTGACGCCCAAACTGACCCGCATGATCGTCGCCGGCCTGTTCGGTGTGATGGCGCTGGCCCTGGTGAACATTCTGTTCGCGATCTTCACCGGCAATGCGCCACTGACCAACGGCGGCCCGCTGGCGATCGGCTTCTCGATTCTGTGCATCGCGCTCGCGGCGTTCAGCTTCCTGATCGACTTCGACGCCGCCGACCAGATGATCCGCGCCGGCGCGCCGGAGAAGGCGGCCTGGGGCATCGCGCTCGGCCTGACCGTCACGCTGGTCTGGCTGTACCTCGAGATCCTGCGCCTGCTGAGCTACTTCAACAACGACTAGTAGTACCGCCAGAGAAAGGGCGTCCACTTGCGTGGGCGCCCTTTTTCGTGCGCACTTCAGGTCGCGAGAGGGCGCCCAGGTCGTCTGAACACGCAAACAGGCGCTCTGAGTGCACTCTCGTGGCGGGTTATCCACAGACCGCGTCGCCGGGGATACCCATCGCGGCATCGGCACGCGAATCTCGACGCGTGCGGGTTCCGTTCATAGGAAGCGAAGCGGTGTCGGCTGGCCTGGTCGGAAAGCATCTGCTGCGCACCAGGTTCGTGGCGCTGTACCCCGATGTGTACACCCTGCCGGGCATCGAGTTGACTGTGCTGCACCGGGCGGAGGCGGCCTGGCTCTGGTCGCGTCGCGGTGGTGTCCTCGCCGGTCTCACGGCAGCGGCCCTGCACGGCGCGCGATATGTCGACGACTCGGAACCCATCGAATTGGTCTGGTCGAATGGCCGAGCGCCCCGCGGCATCAAAGCCCACAAGCAAGATCTGCACCCCGACGAGATCACCCGACGTCGCGGATTGCCTGTGACGACCGTGCACCGGACTGCTTTCGATCTGGGCCGCAGAGGACCACTAGGTGCGGCAGTCGCCCGGCTCGACGCTGTCGGGAACGCAACGGGTTTCGACGCCGGTGCAGTCCAGCTGTGGGCAGCCGAACGTCATTCCGGCAAACGGGGGATGAAGCAGCTGGCGACAGCGCTGGACCTTCACGATCCGGGTGCGCAGTCTCCGCGAGAGACCTGGCTGCGTCTGCTGCTGATGCGCGCCGGTTTCCCACGTCCGCAGACTCAGATTCCGGTGGCCAGCGCCGACGGGTTGCGGCGCTACTACCTCGATATGGGGTGGGAGGAACTGAAGCTGGCCGTTGAGTACGACGGCGACCAGCATCGCGTAGACCCGCTGCAGTTCGCCCACGACATCCTGCGCTCAGAGGACCTCGACGAGATGGAATGGACCCGGATTCGCGTGGTCAAATCCAACAGCGCCGATGAAGTCTTGCGGCGCGTTCGCCGTGCCTACGACGCGAGAGTGCGCTCAGCGCCGCAATTTCCGCGAAGAGGCGATCTGAGCGCACTGTCGGCAGTCAGGGGACGCGCGGGGTGACCCGGCCGGCCGCCTCGACGGCATTGCGCCGCGCGGTCTCGACGTCGTCGTCGAATGCCAGCGCCACACCCATGCGGCGCTTGACGAAGCTCTCGGGCTTGCCGAACAACCGGATGTCGGTGTGCGGCACCTGCAATGCCGCATCCACCCCGTCGAACACGATGCCCTCGGCGTCGACGCCGCCGTAGATCACCGCGCTGGCGCCCGGGGACTTCAGCGTGGTGTCGACGGGCAGACCGAGGATCGCCCGTGCGTGCAGCTCGAACTCGTTCTGCCACTGCGTCACCATCGTCACCATGCCGGTGTCGTGGGGGCGGGGACTGACCTCGCTGAACCACACCTCATCGCCCTTGACGAACAGCTCCACACCGAAGATGCCCTGCCCGCCGAGATCGCCGGTCACCGCCGCCGCGATCTCCCGCGCCCGCGCGAGCGCGGTCGACGGCATCGGGTGCGGCTGCCAGCTCTCGACGTAGTCACCGCTGACCTGACGGTGCCCGATGGGTTCGCAGAACTGCGTCTCGACGTCGCCGGAGGCGCCGCGGGCCCGCACGGTCAGCAGCGTGATCTCGTAGTCGAAATCGACGAAACCCTCGACGATGATCCGGGTGTTGCTCACCCGGCTGCCCGACATCGCGTACTCCCACGCCGCCGTCACACCGTCGGGCCCGTCGATCTTCGACTGGCCCTTGCCGGAGCTGCTCATCACCGGTTTGACGACGCACGGGAAGCCGATCTCATCGACAGCGTCCTCCAACTCGGAGAGCGAATCGCAGAACCGGTACGGGCTCGTCGGAAGACCGAGCGTCTCGGCGGCGAGCCGGCGAATCCCTTCGCGGTCCATCGTCAGCCGCGCTGCACGGGCCGTCGGGATCACGGTCGCCACGCCCTCGGCTTCCATCGCTTCCAGAGCAGGCGTGGCGATGGCCTCGATCTCGGGCACCACCAGATCCGGGCGTTCGGCCTCGATCAATGCGCGCAGCTGACCGGGGTCTGTCATCGTGATCGTCCGCGCGTGGTGGGCGACCTGCTGACCGGGTGCGTTCTCGTAGCGGTCGACGGCGATGGTCTCGACGCCGAGGCGCTGCAGCGCGATGAGCACTTCGCGGCCCAGCTCACCCGAGCCCAGCAGCATGACTTTGGTGGCGCGCGGTGACAGCGGCGTTCCGATGGTCGTCATCGGAACGGGAGTCTAGAGCTAGCTCAGACGCTCCACGACCATTGCCATGCCCTGCCCGCCGCCGACGCACATCGACTCGATGCCGAACGTCTTGTCGTGGGTCGCAAGGTTGTTCAGCAGCGTGGCGGTGATGCGCGCGCCGGTCATGCCGAACGGGTGGCCGAGCGCGATCGCACCGCCGGAGACGTTCAGCTTGTCCTCGTCGATGCCGAGCTCACGCGCCGAACCGAGCACCTGCACTGCGAACGCCTCGTTGATCTCGACCAGGTCGATGTCGGAGATCGTCTTGCCGGCGTTGGCCAGCGCCTTCTTGATCGCCTCGATCGGGCCGAGGCCCATGATCTCCGGCGAGAGGCCCGAGACGCCGGTGGACACGATGCGCGCCAGCGGGGTCAGGCCCAGCTCCTTGGCCTTGGTGTCGCTCATGATGACGACGGCGGCGGCACCGTCGTTCAGCGGGCACGCGTTGCCGGCGGTGATCGTGCCGTTGGGCCGGAAGACGGGCTTGAGCTGGCTGATCTTCTCGTAGGTGGTGCCGGCGCGCGGCCCGTCGTCGGTGGAGACGACGGTGCCGTCGGGCAGCGTGACCGGGGAGATCTCGCGGGCGAAGAAGCCGCTCTTGATGGCTTCCTCGGCGCGGTTCTGTGAGCGCACACCCCAGTGGTCCTGGTCCTCGCGGCTGATGCCGGTGAACGCGGCGACGTTCTCGGCGGTCTGCCCCATCGCGATGTAGACATCGGGGATGTTGCCGTTGTCGCGCGGGTCGTGCCATTCGGTGGCACCCTCGGCCTGCTTCGCGGTGCGCGCCTGAGCCTCTTCGAAGATCGGGTTCTTGCTGTTCGGGGCTCCGTCGGCCGCACCGACACCGAAGCGCGACACCGTCTCGACGCCCGCGGAAATGAACGCCGAACCCTCGCCGGCCTTGATCGCGTGGAATGCCATTCGCGTGGTCTGCAGTGACGACGAGCAGTACCGGTTGACCGTGGTGCCGGGCAGGAAGTCGTATCCGAGTTCGACCGCGACGGCGCGGGCGATGTTGTAGCCGGCCTCACCGGCGGGCTGCGCGCAGCCCATCATCAGATCGTCGATGTCGCGGGGATCCAACGACGGCACCTTGTCCAGCGCGGCACGGACCATCTGGGCGGCGAGGTCGTCGGGGCGCATGGAGACCAGCGAGCCTTTGGCGGCCCGGCCGATGGGAGAGCGTGTGGCAGCAACGATGACGGCTTCAGGCATGACGGCTCCTCGATGTACAACGTGTTCTAAAAACGACGGTTACTAGCGAACCTAGCCCGCGGCCACCACGATGGGCGCGGGCACCCCGGTCGAGCGGCGCCACAGCCGGCTGATTCCGCTGACCCGGGACAGCAGCGTCGTCCCCTCTCCGGTCCGCGATTCCAGCGCCTCTTCGGGTGGCTCGCCAGTGATGAACTCGCCGAGGGCATCGCAGAGCGCGGGCAACAGCTGTTTGGCGGCCAGTTCATAGCCCGCCGCCGACGGATGGAACATGTCCGGCGAGAACAACAACTCGGGCGTCTTGTAGAAGTGCGGGGACAGCAGATCCGAAAACGGCACCGGGATGCCACCCGCCGCTCGCACCGACGCCGCCTGCGCCCGCGCCAGCCGAAGCCCCTGGCTGCGCGCGACCCATCGCAGTGGCTGCGGGATCGCCTTGATGACGCCGAAGTCAGGACACGTGCCGACGACGACGACGGCGCCGGCGGCCCGCAGCCGACGGACGGCCCGGCCGACGCGTCGCGCCGAAGGGCCGGTGCCGTTGGGTTTCGTGATGTCGTTGGCGCCGATCATGATGACCGCGGCGCCCGGGGGAGTGCCCGCGACGAACATCGCGTCGATCTGGCCCGCCAGACCCTTCGATGTGGCGCCGACGATTGCTTTGGTGCTCAATCTGATCCGTTTGCCCGACTCTTCGGCGAGACCGCGGGCCAGCAGCACCCCGGGAACCTCGTCGGGGACGACGCAGCCGTAGCCGGTGGCCGTGGAGTCGCCGAAGATCATCAGGTGCAGGTCGAAGGGGACGCCGCGGTGCCACCGCTCGGGCGCCGCGCAGCCTCGCGTGTAGACGCCGTCGGCGCGCGGCGGCACGTCCCAGGATTTCGGGATGACGCGGCGGGCCTGGTCGGCCTGCCCGCTCAGCAGGTTACGGGCCCCGACGTAGGCAGTACCCGTCGAGGCAAGGGTGGCTGCGGCCGCGAGAGCGACCGTTGACCGACGACGCGGTATGCGCACGCCTGCGAGTTTAGAGCCGATTCGGGCTCCGGTCGGTGTCGGAACGCAGATCTGCGATCACAGTGCGGTATCAACTGCGGTACCAAAAGCGTTTAACCAATTGTGATAATGGTTACTAGTGCGAAGCTAAGTTACGAGGTTGTCTGAGTAACTCGGCTTATCCCGGCTCTACATCGGCGTAGGAAGTGGTGGCGATGACGGCACCCAGCAAGGTCCCAGCAACAGCTCACGCTGCTATGACTGCAGCTAGAGGCCGTAAATCCCGGAAGTTCCCGGTCTCCGACGGCGCGCCGGTAGAGGTGGTCGAGGACGGGCCGAGCGTCGCGGGCCGCCTGATGGGGCTGGCCGCCATGGCGACCATCAAGCCGTTTCTGAGCGTCGGCAGCTACGCACCGAAACTTCCCTGGCCGTGGGGTTTGGTTGACTTTGCCGCCCGCGTTCTCAAGCCGGCGCCAGGCACGGTTCGCGCCACCATCGCACTGCCGCACTGCACTGCGCAGCTGGTCCGTGCCGCCGGTGTGCTGCCCGCCGACGGTAAGCGCACCGTGATCCTCTACCTGCACGGCGGGGCGTTCCTGACGTGCGGTGTGAACACGCACGGCCGTCTCGTGACCGCCCTGTCCAAGTGTGCCGACGCGCCCGCGCTCGTCGTCAACTACCGGATGATCCCGAAGCACTCCGTCGGCACAGCCCTCGACGACTGCTTCGACGCCTACAAGTGGCTGCGGGAGACGGGCTACCAACCCGAGCAAATCGTGCTCGCCGGCGACTCGGCAGGTGGCTACCTCGCGCTGGCGCTCGCCGAGCGGCTCCAGGCCGGTGGCATCAACGGGCTCATCCCGGAGACCCCGGCGGCCATGGTCACGATGTCCCCGCTGTTCGAGATCGACAACGAGGCCCGCGCGGACCACCCCAACACCCGCACCGATGCGATGTTCCCGCCCAAGGCATTCCACGCCCTCGTCGAGCTCATCGAGGACGCCGCCTCCCGGCGCATCGTCGACGGCGCCCCGGAAGAGGTGTACGAGCCGCTCGACCACATCGAGCCCGGCCTGCCGCGCACGCTCATCCACGTCTCGGGGTCCGAGGTTCTGCTCAGCGATGCGCGGAAGGCCGCCCGGTTGCTCGCCGCGTCGGGGATCCCCGTCGAGGTGCGCATCTGGCCTGGTCAGATGCATGTTTTCCAGCTCGGCGCGCCTGCGGTCTCAGAAGCCAGCCGGTCCATCAAGCAGATCGGCGAGTACATCCGTGAGGCCACCTGGTAGCCGTCCGCCGGGCCTGACACGATGGACCCATGCGCATCGCCCGGCACATCAGTGAGCTCATCGGCAACACCCCTCTGGTGCAACTGAACTCGGTTGTCCCTCCGGGCTCGGGCACGGTGGCTGCCAAAATCGAGTACCTCAACCCCGGCGGCAGCGCCAAAGACCGCATCGCGATCAAGATGATCGACGCCGCCGAGGCCAGCGGGGCGCTCAAGCCGGGCGGCACCATCGTCGAGCCCACATCGGGAAACACCGGCGTCGGCCTCGCTCTCGTCGCCCAGCAGCGCGGCTACAAATGCATCTTCGTGTGCCCCGACAAGGTGAGCGAAGACAAGCGGAACGTGCTGCGTGCCTACGGCGCGGACGTCGTCGTCTGCCCGACTGCCGTCGCCCCGGACGACCCGGACAGCTATTACAGCGTGTCCAACCGGCTGGTCCAGGAGATCGACGGCGCGTGGAAGCCGGATCAGTACTCGAACCCGATGGGCCCGGAAAGCCACTACGAGACCACCGGACCCGAGATCTGGGCCGACACCGAGGGCAAGGTCACCCATTTCGTGGCCGGTGTGGGCACCGGAGGCACGATCACCGGCACCGGCCGGTACCTCAAGGAGGTGTCCGGTGGCCGGGTGAAGATCATCGGCGTCGACCCTGAAGGATCCGTGTACTCGGGCGGAACCGGCCGCCCCTACCTCGTGGAAGGCGTCGGCGAAGACTTCTGGCCGTCGGCGTACGACCCCACGGTTCCGGACGAGATCATCGCCGTCTCCGACGCGGACTCGTTCGACATGACGCGTCGGCTCGCGCGCGAGGAGGCGCTGCTGGTCGGCGGTTCCTGTGGGATGGCGGCCGTCGGGGCGATCAAGGTCGCCGAACGTGAAGGACCCGATGCGCTCGTCGTCGTGCTCTTGCCGGATGGTGGACGCGGTTACCTGTCGAAGATTTTCAACGACGGATGGATGTCGTCCTACGGGTTCCTGCGCAGCAGGCTCGACGGCTCCGTCGAGGAATCCACCGTCGGGGACATCCTGCGCGGCAAGTCGGGCGCGCTGCCCGACCTCGTGCACACCCACCCGTCGGAGACGGTGCGCGACGCGATCGGCATCCTGCGTGAATACGGCGTGTCCCAGATGCCCGTCGTCGGAGCTGAGCCGCCGGTGATGGCGGGCGAGGTGGCAGGCAGTGTGTCCGAGCGCGAGTTGGTGTCCGCGGTGTTCGAGGGACGGGCCAAACTCGCCGACGCGGTGTCCCAGCACATGAGTCCGCCGCTGCCGCTGATCGGTGCGGGCGAGCTCGTCAGCGCTGCCGCCAAAACACTGCGCGAAGGCGATGCGGTGATGGTGGTCGAGGAGGGCAAACCCGTCGGTGTGCTGACCCGCCACGACCTTCTCGGCTATCTGTCGGACGGCAATCCGCGCCGCTGACACACTCCCACGCAGATCTGGCAAACGCGCACCGAAAACCCTGTGCGCAGCCCTCTCTCAGGTAGGGTTAGCTCGCTTGTTCCCAGCTCTGTGCGATCGGAGGGGCGTCAATGACAGATCAGCCGACCCCGCCGATCGGGTATTCGTCGTGGCCGACACCGACACTGGGCGTGCCCCCGCAAACGGGCGCCCCCTCTGCGGATTCGTACACGCCGTGGCCCACCCGGGCGATCGCGTGGCTGATCGACAGTCTCGCACCGGGACTCGTCGCGGCCATCGGAGCCGTGTTCTTCTTCGCCGAAGCGTCCAAGGAAGCAACGGTGTGTATGGCGGACACCTCCGAGTTCGATTTCGGCGACGTTTGCGTCACCGGGAATCAAGGCGCGACCGTTGCCGGCTGGGTGGTGCTGTTGATCTGTGTGGCACTGTCGATTACCTTCCAGATCTGGAACTACGGCTACCGGCAGGGCACTACGGGGTCCAGCATCGGCAAGTCGGTCATGAAATTTCAAGTAGTGAGCGGGAAGACTTGGGGGCCAATTGGTTTCGGGCTTTCGACAGTCCGCCAGGTGGTCCACGCCGTCGACAGTGCGATCTGCTACGTCGGATACCTGTTCCCGCTGTGGGACACCAAGCGTCAGACCTTTGCAGACAAGATAATGGGGACGGTCTGCGTACCGCTGTGACCGCGATCGAGATCAGGAGATATCGATGACAGAGAATCCACCGCCCGGCGGCTATCCGCCTCCCCCGCCTGGGGGCTACCCGCCTCCGCCGCCTCCCGGCGGTGGTTTCCAGCCGCCGCCCGGTGGTGGTTACCAGCCTCCGCCGCCACCGCCCGGTGGTGGCTTCCCGCCTCAGGATCCCGGTGGTTTCCCGCCTCCAGGTGGAGGCTACGCCCCACCGCCGCCTCCGCAGGGTTTCGGCGGCCCACAGGGCGGCTTCCCGCCTCCCGGCGGTGGCTACCCTCCGATGGGCCCGCCCGCCTACAACGTCGGTGAGGCGTTCGGCTGGGCCTGGAACAAGTTCAGCAAGAACGCAGTTCCGCTCATCGTCGCGACGTTGGTCTTCGCCGTGGTCGTGGCCGCGCTGCAGGGCATCGTCAACGTCGTCCAGATGCTGGTCTCGCCCGGCGACACCAGCTATGTCGCCGACGACAGCGGTCTGTCGTTCTCGTACGCGGCCACCGGCTTCGCCGGGATCCTCGTGTCGATCGTCGGCTGGTTCCTCACACTGCTCGTGATGGGCGCGATCCAATCGGCCTACTACGGCGGCATCTTCGACATCGCCAACGGGCAACAGGTGAGCATCGGGTCGTTCTTCAAGCCCCGCAACGTCGGCAACGTCGTCATCGCCAGCTTGATCACCGGTGTCGTCACGACCATCGGCTACTTCTTGTGCTTCGTGCCCGGAATCATCGCCAGCTTCCTGTTCCTGTTCACGACGATCGCGGTTCTCGACCGCAACCTGTCGCCGATCGACGCCATCAAGTCGAGCTTCGAGACGACGAAGAACAACATCGGCCCCGCCTTGCTGACAGCGCTGGCGGTGGCGGCGATCGTCATCGTCGGCTTGCTGCTGTGCGGCATCGGCATTCTGGTCGCGGGACCGGTCGCGGCGCTGATGCTGGTGTTCGCCTACCGGAAACTCAACGGCGGATTTGTCGCACCTGCGACCCCGTAGCGTTTTGACACTGATGTCGGCGTGCTCGATCCTTCGGGCACGCCGACATTGTGTTGTGCGGCCGCCATTTCCGACGCCTGCGCAGCGTTGAGGTACACGCGATGGTTGACGCGACTCGGGGCATCGGTGATCGATGCGACCCCGGTGTTCGTCGCCTGGATCGTCTGGGATGTGGTCGCCATCGGTAGTGCACCCACCGAGTGTGTGACCTACGACAACGGCGGAGTGTCCTGCACGGCGACCCATTCCTCGGCGGGTGCGGTCGCAGCGGTCCTGGTGGTCCTGTTCACCGTGTCCTATGTCGCGTGGAACTTCGGCTACCGCCAGGGGCGCACCGGCTCAAGCTTCGGCAAGTCGGTGATGGGTTTCCGGGTGGTCAGCGAAAGGACCTGGCAACCCGTCGGATTCGGGGCGTCGGTGCTGCGTCAGGTCGTTCACCTCGTCGACGCGGTGTGCTGCGGCATCGGCTTCCTCTTCCCGCTGTGGGACGCGAAACGACAGACGCTGGCGGACAAGTTGATGGGCACGGTGTGCGTGCCGGTGCGCTAGCGGAACGCGCTCACCCCGGTCAAGGCCTCGCCGATCACCAACTGATGTACCTCGGACGTGCCCTCGTACGTGAGCACCGACTCCAGATTGTTGGCGTGCCGCAGCACCGGATACTCGAGGGTGATCCCGTTGGCGCCCAACAGGGTTCGGCACTGGCGGGCGATCTTGATGGCCTCGCGGACATTGTTGAGCTTGCCGACGCTGACCTGCTCGGGGCGGATACGTCCGCCGTCCTTGAGCCGGCCCAGATGTAGTGCGAGCAGCTGCGCTTTGCCCAGTTCGACCGCCATGTCGGCGATCTTCGCCTGTGTGAGTTGGTATCCCGCCAGCGGCTTGTCGAACACTTCGCGGGTGCCGACGTAGTCCAGCGTCGCCTCCAGGCAGTCTCGCGCCGCGCCGACGGCCCCGAACACGATCCCGAACCGCGCCTCCGACAGACAGGCCAGCGGGCCGGAAAGACCGCGCGCGCCGGGAAGTTTCGCGTCGTCGGGCAACCGCACGTCGTCAAGGCTGAACTCCGATGTCACCGATGCCCGCAACGACATCTTGTGGGTCATCGCCCTGGCCGAGAATCCCGGCGTCGACGTCGGTACCGCGAACCCAACGACACCCTCGTCGGCGCGCGCCCACACGATCGCGACATCGGCGACCGACGCGTTCGTGATCCACATCTTGGAGCCGTTGAGGATCCAGTCCGAGCCGTCGCGGCGCGCCGTGGTCCGCATCCCGCCCGGATTCGATCCGAAGTCGGGTTCGGTCAGGCCGAAGCAGCCGATCAGTTCACCCGCCGCCATGCCGGGTAGCCACTGCTCCCGCTGCTCCTCGCTGCCCCAGTGGTGGATGGCGAACATGGCCAGCGAGCCCTGCACCGACACCAGGCTGCGCAGCCCGCTGTCGACGGCCTCCAGCTCCTGGCACACCAGGCCGTAGGCCGTCGCTGTCGACCCGCCGCAGCCGTAGCCCGTCAGGTGCATGCCGAGCAACCCGAGCTTGCCGATCTCGACGGCGAGCTCGCGGACAGGGACCTCCCCGGACTCGAACCACTCGGCGATGTGCGGACGCAGCCGCTGCTCGCCGAACTCGCGGACCATCGTGCGCAGGTCGCGGTCCTCCTCACTCAGCAGGGAGTCGAGGTCGAGAAGGGTTTCGATCGATGTGGTCGCAGCGGTAGACATGACCAAGTTCTACACCGCTAGCCTTGGTTGTATGAGTGAGAAGCGCAGCGCAGCCGACCACTACCGCGCCTACGGTCACGCCACCAAGGCCATTCATGCAGGCTTCCGGCCTGACCCTGCCACCGGCGCCGTCAACGCCCCCATCTATGCGAGCTCGACGTTCGCCCAGGACGGTGTCGGCGGGCTGCGCGGAGGATTCGAGTACGCACGCACCGGAAACCCCACGCGGGCAGTCCTGGAATCGTCGCTCGCCGCGGTCGAGGGAGCGTCTTACGGCCGTGCGTTCAGCTCCGGCATGGCGGCCACCGACTGCGTACTGCGGGCGGTGCTGCGTCCCGGCGACCATGTCGTGATCCCCGACGACGCCTACGGCGGCACATTCCGGCTCATCGACAAGGTCTTCAGCCAGTGGGGAATCAGCTACACGGCCGTCGCGCTGTCGAACCTCGATCATGTGCGCGCGGCCGTCACCCATCTCACCAAACTCATCTGGATCGAGACGCCGACCAACCCGCTGCTGTCCATCGCCGACATCGCGGAGATCTCCGCCATCGGTGTCGAAAAGAACGCGAAGGTGTTGGTGGACAACACGTTTGCCTCGCCGGCACTGCAGCAGCCGCTGTCGCTGGGTGCCGACATCGTGCTGCATTCGACGACGAAGTACATCGGCGGGCACTCCGACGTCGTCGGGGGAGCTCTGCTCACCAACGACGAGGCCCTCGACGAGGCCTTCGCGTTCCTGCAGAACGGCGCGGGCGCGGTGCCGGGGCCCTTCGATGCCTACCTGACGATCCGCGGCCTCAAGACGTTGCCGCTGCGGATGCAGCGACACAGTGAAAATGCCGCCGCGATAGCGCAATTCCTCGATGGCCATCCCGCCGTCGCCTCCGTGCTGTACCCCGGGCTGCCGTCGCATCCGGGGCACGAGGTCGCCGCCAAACAGATGAGTGGTTTCGGCGGGATGGTGTCGGTGCGGCTCAAGGGTGGGCCTCAGGCGGCCCGTGACTTCTGTGCCCGCACAGACATTTTCATCCTCGCGGAGTCACTCGGCGGGGTCGAGTCGCTGATCGAGTACCCCGGTGCGATGACGCACGCGTCGACGGCGGGTTCGCAGCTGGAGGTGCCCGACGACCTGGTGCGGCTGTCTGTCGGCATCGAGGACGTCGCGGACCTTCTCGGCGACGTCGAACAGGCGCTCGGCGCCCGCTAGGACAGCTGCGTCAGCGCCTGCCGGACCGCGGACGCGGTGACCGCTAGATTCACCTCTGGCAGTGCTGTCGGTGATTCGTCAACCCAACTGCCACTGGCGATTTCGCCGGCACGAGCATGGACCCAGCGCCAGCCGCGGTCGTTGAGGCTCAGTAGCGCACCGAGACCGTCGACGGCGTGCAGCACGGTGATGATCGCGGCCGTCGCCGGTGCGGGCGGCTTGCGGTCGAACAGCGCCGCCATCAACGCGGCACGGGCCGAGGCGACGCGCTCACGATCGGTCAGCGGAAACGCGCGGGTCCGGCGCAACAGCTTGGCCCGCTTGGTGGTCGAGCGGATCTCACCGGACTGTTCCAGGTGTGCGACGAGCCGGTCCTGGGTGTCCCTGGCCAGTCTCTTGATCGCGGCGTCCGGACGCAGCGGCTTGGTCTGCAGCAGCTCGAACGCCGGAGCCACCACCGGATCGACGGGTCCTGCCGCGTCGAGCGCGACCAGGCGGCCGGGCTGGACCGGCTCACCGTCGACGGCGGGACGGACGCGGCATGCCAGCGCCAGATCGAGCAGCGATGCTGCGGCCAGCACGTGGTCGCGGCGCGCGCTGTCGAGAGCAGGCTCGGCAGAAGCGTTGTCCAGGAGCAGCAGAAACAGGTCCTCTGCGATCTGGGCCATGCGGCAGAGACTAGCCCGGCGTCACCGGGCCTGCCGAATCAGTTGTGGTAGGGCTCGGCGCTGACCAGCGTCACCTTGACGGTGCTGCCGCTGGGCACGGTGTAGGACCGCGACTCGCCGACCTTGGCGTCGATCAGGGCGCCACCGAGCGGTGAATTGGGGGAGTAGACCTCGAGCTTGCCGTCGCTGACGCCCTGCTCACGGGTGCCGATCAGGAACGTCTCGCTGTCCTTCTCGTCGTCGTCGTAGTAGACCTTGACGACCGATCCGGGCAGTGCGATACCCGACTGCTTGGGGGCCTCGCCGACCTTGGCGTTGTTCAGCAGCTCCTGCAGCTGGCGGATGCGGGCTTCTTCCTGGCCCTGCTGCTCGCGGGCGGCGTGGTAGCCGCCGTTCTCGCGCAGGTCGCCCTCTTCGCGTCGATCGTTGATCTCGGCGGCGATGACGGGGCGGTTGGCGATCAGCTGGCCGAGTTCGGCATTCAGCCTGTCGTAGGAATCTTCGGTAAGCCAGGTGACCTGGGTGTCGGTCATGTCGCGCTCCTGTCGTCGTTGCTTCCGCGCATTACGGTGTGGAAGTTTCGGTAAACACGGCGCCGGGCGCTGCCAAGCGTGTATTGCCGCACTCGAGCTTCGTTTCTGAGCTCCAAAATGCAGCAATACACGGCCCCAGCAGGAACCGTGTATCGGTCCACCATACCACCGGCGGGCCACCGGAACTTCACGATTTCGCAGGCAAGCGTTTGTTGCGCTGACGCCCGCTAGGACTCCACGAGATAGCCGGGCACGTCGGTTCCGCATCCGTAGACGTCGCCCATCACCGCGGGTTTACTCGACTTCACGGTGGTCGTGACCTGCACCGTCACGGCGTCCGACGGGGGCACCAGAACCTCGCGCCGCCCGGATTCGTCGCCGTCGAGAGACTTCGCCCGCACGATGCACACCACCGGCAGCGACGGATCGTCGCGCGTCACGCTGATGGTGACGTCGACGGTGTTCGTGTCGATGAGCTTGTAGCCGGCCATCTCGCCCTCGACGGGGTTGGAGCCCAGACGGCTGAATGCGACGGCGGCGATGACGACGCCGAGCACGACCACCAGTGCGGTCAGCCCGATCGCAATCCGGCGGCCGGTGCGCCGGCTCATTCGCTGGCGCCCGTAGCGGGCGGTGGGACGCTCGATCATCTCGTTTTGCATGCCCGTCGGTCGGATGGGTCTACTAGACCTGGAACTATAAAGCCACCCACGTGGTTGAACTGATGCGTGAGTGCCGAAGCAGATGACCAGCTAAGAAGGACCAGCTTGAGCGAACTGCGGTTGATGGCCGTACACGCGCACCCGGACGACGAGTCCAGCAAGGGTGCCGCGGCGATGGCGCGCTACGTCGACGAGGGCGTTCGGGTGATGGTCGTGACGCTGACGGGCGGGGAGCGCGGGGACATCCTCAACCCCGCCATGGATCTGCCCGAGGTGCACGGCCGGATCCACGAGATCCGGATCGACGAGATGGCCCGCGCCGCCGAGATCCTCGGCGTCGAGCACCACTGGCTCGGGTTCGTCGATTCCGGACTGCCCGAAGGTGATCCGCTGCCGCCGCTGCCCGAGGGCTGTTTTGCGCTGGAACCGCTGGAGAAGCCGACCGAGGCGCTCGTCAAGGTGATTCGCGACTTCAAACCGCACGTCATGACGACCTACGACGAAAACGGCGGTTATCCGCACCCCGACCACATCAAGTGTCATCAGGTGTCGGTCGCCGCCTACGAGGCCGCGGCCGATCATTTTCTCTATCCCGATGCGGGGCAGCCGTGGAGTGTGCACAAGCTGTACTACAACCACGGCTTCCTGCGGCAGCGGATGCAGGTGCTGCAGGACGAGTTCGCCAAGCACGGCGAAGAGGGACCGTTCGCGAAGTGGCTGGAGAAGTGGGACCCCGAGGACGACGTCCTCGACAAGCGGGTGACGACGCGGATCGAGTGCTCCAAGTACTTCGCTCAGCGTGACGAGGCTCTGCTGGCACACGCCACACAGATCGATCCGAAGAGCTTCTTCTTCACGACACCGATGGAATGGCAGCAACGGCTCTGGCCGACCGAAGAGTTCGAACTGGCCCGGTCGCGCGTGCCGGTGGAGCTGCCCGAGACCGACCTTTTCGCCGGGATAGAAGGACGCGAGTGAACGAAACGATGATGCTGGGCCTGGAGTTCATGACGGGTCTGCTGGCGCAGGACGAGCCACGCCAGACCGGTCCCGACTTCGGCAAGGCCAGCCCGGTCGGGCTCATCATCATCGTGCTGCTGCTGATCGCCGTCTTCCTGCTGGTGTGGTCGATGAACAAGCACCTCAAGCGGTTGCCCAAGTCGTTCGCGAAGGATGAGGCGACCGCCGACGGCGCTCCGGACGTCGATCCCGAGGTGACCACCGAGAACCCGGCCGACGGGACGAAACGTGAGTCGCCCTGACGGCAATGCGCTGGCCGATGCCACCAGCCCGTATCTGAGGCAGCACGCCGACAACCCGGTGCACTGGCAGCAGTGGTCTTCCGACGCGCTGGCGCACGCCGCGCAACGCGACGTGCCGATCCTGTTGTCGATCGGGTATGCGGCCTGCCACTGGTGTCACGTGATGGCCCACGAGTCGTTCGAGGATGCCGAAGTCGCCGCCGTCGCGAACGAGAACTTCGTGTGCATCAAGGTCGACCGCGAGGAGCGTCCCGACCTCGACGCGGTCTACATGAACGCCACCGTGGCGATGACCGGCCAGGGTGGCTGGCCGATGACGTGCTTCCTGACTCCGGACGGCCGCCCGTTCTTCTGCGGTACGTACTACCCCAAACCGCGCTTCCTCCAGCTTCTGGCCGCGGTCACCGAGACGTGGCGAACGCGCCGTGCCGAAGTGGAGGAGACGTCGGACAACATCGCCGGCGAGTTGCGCTCGATGGCATCGGGTCTGCCCGGCGGCGGCCCCCCGGTGCAGCCCGAGCTGTGCGACGACGCCGTGGCAGCCGTGTTACGCGATGAGGACACCGCCAACGGCGGCTTTGGCGGTGCGCCCAAGTTTCCGCCGTCCGCTCTTCTCGAGGCGTTGCTGCGCCATCACGAACGGACCGGGTCGCCGGCGTCCCTGGCGACCGCGGCCCGCGCCCTCGACGCGATGGCCCGCGGCGGCATCTACGATCAGCTGGCCGGCGGCTTCGCCCGCTACAGTGTCGACTCCTCGTGGGTGGTACCGCATTTCGAGAAGATGCTGTACGACAACGCGCAGCTGCTGCGGGTCTACGCGCATTGGGCGCGTCGCACCGGAGATCCGTTGGCGCTGCGGATCGCCGATGAAACGGCGCGGTTCCTCCTCGACGATCTTCGCCGCGACGGGATGTTCGTCTCATCGCTGGACGCCGACACCACAGGTGTCGAAGGGCTGACCTACGTCTGGACGCCGGCGCAGCTTGTCGACGTGCTCGGTAAGGACGACGGGCGTTGGGCAGCAACAGTTTTGGGTGTCACCGCAGGCGGGACGTTCGAGCACGGGATGTCGGTGCTCCAGCTGCGGGCCGACCCGGGCGACGCGGATCGGTACGAGCGGGTGCGGTCGGGGTTGCGGGCCGCCCGCCGGGACCGGCCGCAGCCCCCGCGCGACGACAAGGTGATCGCGGCGTGGAACGGGCTTGCGATCACCGCGCTGACCGAAGCGGCCTTCACTCTGAATCGCCCCGAATATCTCAGTGCGGCAACAGAATGCGCACATTCTCTGCTCGACCTGCACATGGTCGACGGGAGGCTGCGGCGGTCCAGCCTCGGCGGCGTGGTGGGCGACAGCGTGGCGATCCTCGAAGACCATGCCGCGGTGGCGACGGCGCTGCTGACTCTGCATCAGGCCACGGGTGCGCCGGGCTGGCTCGACGCGGCCATCCCATTGCTGGATCTGGCGCTCGACCATTTCACCGATCCCGCCGAGCCCGGCCGATGGTTTGACGTCGCCGACGACGCCGAGCAGCTGGTGCTGCGACCGGCCGACCCGACCGACGGCGCGACGCCGTCCGGCGCATCGCTGATCGCCGAGGCGTTGCAGCTGGCGGCTCATCTCGCCCCCGAAGCGAACCGGTACGCGACCGGCGCCGACGCGACGCTCTCAAGCGTCACAATGCTTCTCGCGCGGGCGCCCCGCTCGGCGGGGCATTGGCTGGCGGTCGCCGAGGCGGCTGTGCGCGGACCCATCCAGATCGCCGTCGCGTGCGAGGGCCCGGATTCCCCACTGCTGGCCGCCGCCCGCGCGATGGCTCCGGGAGGAGCCGTCGTCGTGGGCGGGGCGATGGACTCGTCGGAACTCCTTCGCGACCGGCCTCGGGTGCGGGGTCTCGACGCCGCCTACGTCTGCCGCGGGCGGGTGTGCGACCTGCCCGTCACGACGGCCGAGGAACTCGCTGACGCCCTGGGGCCATCCGTGTAGCGTGCGGCGCATGAGCTTCGAGCCCGACGTCCTGCAAGGTTTCGTCCAGCGCTATCTCGACACGGTTGCCGGCGGCAGCGCCGAAGCCGTCGCCGCGCTCTACGCCGAGGACGCCACCCTCGAGGATCCGGTCGGTGGTGGCGAGGTGCACATCGGCCGCCAAGCCATTGCCGGCTTCTACAAGGTGATGGAGGGCGGCGAGATCAAGACCGAGCTGCTGAACTTCCGGGCGGGCGGCACCGAGGCGGCGTTCGTCTTTGCCATCACCGTCGGTGGCGCGATGCGCATCGAGCCGATCGAGGTCATGACGTTCAACGCCGACAGCCAGATCACGTCGATGAAGGCCTACTGGGGCCCGCAGAACATCACCCAGCTGTAGCGGTTTCGGCGTGCGCAGTTGCGCTCAGCGCGACCAGCCACGCCGAAATCCCTAGAAGACGGCGAACCACATCGCGATGTAGTGGCAGATCGCCGCGACCGCGGTGCACGCGTGGAAGAACTCGTGATGCCCGAACGTCGTCGGCCACGGGTTCGGCCACTTCAGCGCGTACAGCACGCCGCCGATCGAATACAGGGCACCGCCGACGACCAGCAGAACCACGGCCGCCACGCCGGCGCCCTGCATGATCGGGCCGATGAACCACACCGCCACCCAGCCCAGCAGGATGTAGAGCGGGACGCCGAGCCAGCGGGGCGATGACGGCCACAGCATCTTGAGCGCCACACCTGCGAGCGCTCCGCCCCAGACGATCCAGAACAGCATCATGCCGTCATCGCCGGGCACCGCCAGCAGCGCGAACGGCGTATAGCTGCCCGCGATGAACACGAAGATCATCGAGTGGTCGGCGCGTTTCATCCATTTGCGCGCGTTCACCGATGTCCAGTTCACCCGGTGATAGACCCCGCTCACGGTGAACATCGCCACAATCGTGAACGTGTAGATCAACGTGGCGATGCCGGCCCGCAGCGACTCCACCGACCACGACACGGCAACCAGCGCAGCCCCCGCGATGACGGCGATGACCGCCGAATACACGTGGATCCAGCCGCGCAATCGCGGCTTACCCAGGAACTGGGCAACACCTTCGGCGACCGCCTCGGGAAGGTCTTCCGCCGGCCGAGGCTTCCCCGGCGAATCGGCTGTGTACCAAGGTTCGAGCGATGTCGGCATTTCACCTCCGCTGACTGGCCTTTGGGCTTCCTCGCGCCACAGTAGTCTTGAATATCGTGGACCTCATTCCGCGGCGACTCAAGGAGCCGATGTACCGGCTCTACGAGATGCGGCTGCGCCAGGGGCTCATTCCTGCACGCTCCGACCTCCCGCGACACATCGCCGTGCTGTGTGACGGCAACCGGCGCTGGGCTCGGGAGACAGGCCACGACGACGTCGCCTACGGGTACCGCGTCGGTGCCAGCAAGATCGCCGAGATGCTGCGCTGGTGCCAGGAAGCCGGCATCGAGATGGCGACGGTGTACCTGCTGTCCACCGAGAACCTCCAGCGCGATCCGGACGAACTCAGCTCACTGATCGACATCATCACCGACGTCGTCGAGGAGATCTGCGCACCGGCCAACCAGTGGAGTGTGCGCACCGTCGGCGACCTGGAGCTGATCGGCGAGGAACCCGCCCGCCGACTGCGCAACGCGGTGAGCTCGACGGGTTCCGTGGCTCCTGCAGGTGCGTTTCATGTCAACGTCGCCGTCGGATACGGCGGACGCCAGGAGATCGTCGACGCGGTCCGCGCCCTGCTCGGCAAGGAGCTCGCCAACGGTGTCAGCGGCGACAAGCTGATCGAAGCCGTCACCGCCGAGGCGATCTCGGAGAACCTGTACACCTCCGGCCAGCCCGACCCGGATCTGGTGATCCGCACGTCGGGGGAGCAGCGGCTCTCGGGCTTCCTGCTGTGGCAGAGCGCGTATTCGGAGATGTGGTTCACCGAGGCCTACTGGCCGGAGTTCCGGCGTGTGGACTTCCTGCGAGCGCTTCGCGACTACAGCGCCAGGCACCGACGCTACGGTCGCTGACATGGTCGCCCTGTCCGCGCTGGTGTTCGCACTGAGCTGGTGGCTGGGGCTGTATCTGCTCGCCCGCGATCCCCGCAAGCTCGTCCTCGTCTTCGCGGCGACCGGGCTGACGAGCTTCGCGATGGTCGTCGCACTGGACGCGGTGCGGCTGATCAGTGGGTCGGAAATGCTGAGCCAGTTCGAGATCTACCTGGTCGCCGTGCCGGGTATCGCGTGGTTCGCGGTGCTGTTGGAGTTGTCCCGGCCCCGCGACACGTGGCGCAGCCGCGCCGGCGAAGCCGGCCTGGTGGCGTGCGTGGCGGTCGTCGCGTTCCTCGGCGCGGCGATGGCCGGTGATGTCGAGGGTCCGTTGCGGCTCGGGCACTGGGTGATGCTCGCGGCGGTGTCGGTGCCGTCGCTCGGGGCGATGATCCACGCGGCGGTCCGGCGATCCCAGCCGCGTCCGGTGGTGCGTTTCATCGTGATCGCCACGCTGTTCTTCGCACTCGGCAACGCCATCCTCATCATCCCGCTCGGCCTGGTGCCCAGCTGGCTGGCGCTGGCGTCGACCGGCTTCGACGTCGCGCTGCTCGGTATCGCAGTCGCGATCGGTGACGCGTTCGACGAAGGCCAGGCGCTGCGCAACGACATGCTGCGCTCGTTCATCGGCACGTCGGTCGTCGCCGTCCTGTTCGGCGGGCAGCTGCTCATCGCGCTCGCCGTGGCCGGGCAGACCACCACCCTGGCCGTCCTGCTGTTCACCAGCCTGGGCATCGCGATCGCGATCAACGTGCTCGCCGATCCGCTGGCCGGGCTGCTCGACCGCCTCGCGTTCTCGCGGTCGCCTGATCTGCGCGCCGACCGCGCCGCGCTGCGCAGCACGGAGGCAGCACTGCCTCTGCGTTCGGCGAGCCCGCTCGACGGGATGGACGAAGACACGTTCGTGCGGGTCACCCGCCGGGCACTCGGCCACTACGGCGATCTGTCCAAGCTCGTCGCGAGCCCGCTGACCGCGCTGCCTGTCATCGACGACCGTCTGGCGCTGCGTGGCGCTCCGGACCAGCCGACAGAACGCGCCAACGAGCTGCGTGCGCTGCTGGCCGAACGCATCGCCGGTCTCAAGCCCCGCGACGGTGCCGACTTCGGGACCACCGAGCAGTGGCGTCACTACAACTCGCTGTACTTCCCGTACGTCGTCGGCGTGCGCGCCTACGCGCAGAACGCGACGGCCGCCGGACTCGACCCGCTGGCCCGGCAGGCGTGGCAGTGGTTCGTCACCGAGGTGCCGCAGCGGTCCTTGCACAACTGGCAGAACGCCGCTGCACGCGTCATCGCCATCGACCTTCGAAGCAACCTCGTCACAGTGCTCTGACCTGCGCCTGGCAGTAACTGGCAGTGTCCGGTGTGGATCTGGCAGTGCCCGCTGCGGACCGTAGGTGACATGACCGCCATCACCACCCGGCACCGACCGGCAACACACAGCGACACGCAGCTGCTGCGCTTCGCGATGCGCGCCGACGCCACGCTGTGCGCAGGTCTCGGGTTGTTCGTCGCAATGGCTGCCGACCCTCTGGCACGGTTGTCCGGCCTGACCGCGACGGCCGAGTGGATCGCCGGTGCCGCGCTCGTCGCCTACGGTGCGCTGCTCTACTGCGCCGCCCGGCTTCGTGACATCCGTCGCGTCGGGTTGGCCGTGCTCGCCGGGAATGTGGCCTTCACCGCGGCCGTCGCTGGTGTCCTCGCGGCAGGTTGGCTTCCTCTGACCCCCTTCGGTGTCGCGGCGACCGTCGCGTTCACCGCCGTCACGGTGGGCTTCGCCTACCTGCAGTACCTCGGGGTGCGCCGCACCCCCGCATGACTGGTCCGGAGTCGTCGTCCTGAGAGGCCGGGGCGCCGACTCCGGCACCGGTCGAAACCCATCACCCCCCGAAAGGAACGCACGATGACCGCAATTACCGCACCCGCCACCGATGCCAGGAGTGGATTGCTTCGTTACGCGATGCGCCTCGACGCCGTGCTCGTCGGCATCACCGGCATCCCGTTCGTCGCCGCCGCCGACTGGCTGTCGTCGGTGACCGGTGCTCCGGTGGCTGTCGAATACGGGCTCGGCGTGTTCTTCCTCGTCTACGGCGTCGTCGTCTACTGGCTCGCCGGCCGCGACCACGTCAAGCCCGGCGGTATCGCCACCATTGCCATGAACGCGCTGTTCACCGTCGGCTTCGTGGCTGCCGAAGCGTCGGGCATCTGGCCGCTGACGACGTGGGGCATCGCCCTGTTCCTCGGAGGGGCGCTCTACACCGCGGTGATCGGCACCGTGCAGTACATCGGGCTGCGCCGCATCTAGCGCCCGACACCGTCGACTTGTTGTCGCGATTTCACCGAAATCCGCGCAACAAGTCGACGGTCGTCGTCAGAGCTTGCGCAGGCGCAGCCGGTTGATGGAGTGGTCGGAGTCCTTGCGCAGCACCAGCGTTGCGCGCGGCCGGGTCGGCAGGATGTTGTCGATCAGGTTGGGCCGGTTGATCGAATGCCAGATGTCGCGTGCGGCGAAGACCGCCTGCTCGTCGGTCAGCGTCGAGTAGTGGTGGAAGTGCGACGCCGGATCGGCGAACGCGCCCGCGCGCATCGACAGGAAGCGGGAGATGTACCAGTTCTCGATGTCCTCGATGCGCGCGTCGACGTAGACGGAGAAGTCGAACAGGTCCGACACCATCAGCGCCGGACCCGTCTGCAGCACGTTGAGGCCTTCGAGGATCAGGATGTCGGGGTGCTCGATGATCTGCTTCTCGCCCGGAACGATGTCGTAGAGCAGATGTGAGTACACCGGCGCGCACGCCACGTCGGCACCCGACTTCACCGCCGTGACGAACCGCATCAACCCCCTGCGGTCATAACTCTCGGGAAAACCCTTGCGGTGCATCAAGTTCCGACGGCTCAGCTCCGAGTTCGAATACAGGAAGCCGTCGGTGGTGACGAGGTCGACGCGCGGGTGGTGTTCCCAGCGGGCCAGCAGCGCCTGCAGCACGCGGGCCGTCGTCGACTTGCCCACGGCCACGCTGCCCGCCACGCCGATGACGAACGGCACAGGGCGATCAGGGTTCTGGCTCGGTTCGCCGCTGGAGTCGCCCAGGAAGTGCGCGGTCGTCGCGAACAGCGCCTGACGCGCCGCCACCTGGAGGTGGATCAGCCGCGCCAGCGGCAGGTAGACCTCTTCGACCTCGAGAAGATCGATCTTCTCGCCGAGGCCCCGCAGCCGGACGAGCTCGTCCTCGGTGAGTTTCAGCGGCGTCGACATCCGCAGAGCCCGCCACTGAGCCCGGTCGAACTCCACGTAGGGGCTGGGTTCGCTCAGCCGCGCCATGGGCACAGTCTTGCAGTTAGCTTGTTACATATGGAGCCCGGCACCCTGATCCGTGAATACCTGTTGCTCGGCTTGCGCTTCGACAGGGTCGAGGAAGGCTACGTCGATTCGTTCACCGGTGACCCTGCACTCAAGCGCGAGGTGGCCGCCGAACCTCAGCCCGACCCCGCCGATCTGGTGCGTCAGGCCGAGCGTCTGCTCTCCGAGCTGCCCGCCGGGCTGGAGGAGCCGCGCGCGGCGTTCGTCGGCTCCCACCTGCGCGCGCTCGCCTGCGCGGGCCGCAAGTTCGCCGGCGAGGAGGTGGGTTTCGTCGACGAGGTCGAGGCCTACTTCGACGTCCGGATCAGCAAGGGCGACCCGGAGCGTTACCGGGAGGCGCACGCCAAGCTCGACGCTGCGCTCGGCGGGACGGGTCCGCTGGCCGAGCGGATCCAAGCCCACCGCACCGCCGAGGAAATCCCGCCCGCCCGGCTGGAAGAGGCCATCCACGCGTTCTCCAGCGCGCTGCGCGACAAGGTACGTGCCACGTTTCCGCTGCCCGAGCGCGAGACCATCACCTACGAGGTCGTCACCGACAAGCCGTGGTCGGGCTTCAACTACTACAAGGGCGACTACCAGTCGACGGTCGCCGTCAACGCCGATCTCAAGCAGCAGATGTCGAACCTGCCCCGGCTGGTCGCCCACGAGTCCTATCCCGGCCACCACACCGAGCACTGCCGGAAAGAGGCCGGTCTCGTCGAGGGCAAGGGCCACGGCGAGCAGACGATCTTCCTCGTCAACACCCCGCAGTGCCTGATGGCCGAGGGGCTGGCCGATCTGGCGCTGTATGCGGCGGTGGGTCCGGGGTGGGGGAGTTGGGCCTCCGACATCTACGCCGACCTCGGGCTGCGCTTCGACGGCGAACGCGCCGAGGCGATCTCGGAGGCGACGGCAGCGTTGGCCGACGTCCGCCAGGATGCGGCGCTGATGCTGCACGATGAGCACCGCAGCGCCGACGACGTCGCCGACTTCCTGAAGACGTGGCTGCTCACCAGCGACGAGCGGGCGCGCCAATCGCTGCGGTTCTTGTCGTCGCCGTTGTGGCGGGCCTACACGAGCACCTATGTGGAGGGGTACCGCCTGCTGCGCGGCTGGCTGGACGCCCGGCCCGACGGTGTGACATTGACGCAACGGTTCGGGACGCTCCTCGACGAGCCGCTGATCCCGTCGTCACTGCGTGCCGCCTGAACGTTTAGGCTCGCAGGCATGACTGCAACGTCTGCCTCCGGCCACGGTGCCGAGTACGCCGCCACCGCGAGCGAGGCCTACCAGGCCGCGCTGCGGGTGATCGAGTCCGTCGAGCCACGCATCGCCGACGCCACGCGCAAAGAGCTTGCCGATCAACGGGATTCGCTGAAGCTGATCGCCAGCGAGAATTACGCGTCACCTGCCGTCCTGCTGACGATGGGCACCTGGTTCTCCGACAAGTACGCCGAAGGCACCGTCGGGCACCGGTTCTACGCGGCCTGCCAGAACGTCGACACCGTCGAAGCGCTCGCCGCCGAGCATGCCCGGGAACTGTTCGGGGCGCCCTACGCCTACGCACAGCCGCACTCGGGAATCGACGCGAACCTGGTCGCGTACTGGGCGATCCTGGCCACCAAGGTGGAGGCTCCGGGCCTGGCCGAACTGGGCGCTAAGCACGTCAACGACCTCTCCGAAGCCGACTGGGAGAGCCTGCGCGCCAAGCTCGGCAACCAGCGCCTGCTGGGCATGTCGCTGGACACCGGCGGGCACCTGACGCACGGCTTCCGGCCCAACATCTCGGGCAAGATGTTCCACCAGCGCCAGTACGGAACGGACCCGACCACGGGCTTCATCGACTACGACGCCGTCGCCGCCGCGGCGCGCGAGTTCAAGCCGCTGGTGCTCGTCGCGGGCTACTCGGCGTATCCGCGGCGGGTGAACTTCGCGAAGATGCGCGAGATCGCCGATGAGGTCGGCGCGACGCTGATGGTCGACATGGCGCACTTCGCCGGTCTGGTGGCCGGCAAGGTGTTCACCGGCGACGAGGATCCGGTGCCGCACGCGCACGTCACGACGACGACGACCCACAAGTCGCTGCGAGGCCCGCGCGGTGGCCTGATCCTGGCCACCGAGGAGTACGCACCCGCGGTCGACAAGGGGTGCCCGATGGTGCTCGGCGGTCCGCTGTCGCACGTGATGGCCGCCAAGGCCGTCGCGCTGGCCGAGGCCCGCCAGCCCGCGTTCCAGCAGTACGCCCAGGCGGTCGCCGACAATGCGCAATCGTTGGCGGACGGCTTCGTCAAGCGTGATGCCGGGCTGGTCACCGGTGGCACCGACAACCATCTCGTGCTTCTGGATGTGACGTCGTTCGGGCTGACCGGCCGTCAGGCCGAATCGGCGCTGCTGGACGCCGGCATCGTCACCAACCGCAACGCGATCCCCGCCGACCCCAACGGCGCCTGGTACACCAGCGGCATCCGTTT
Source organism: Mycobacterium sp. 236(2023) (assembly GCF_029623955.1). GTDB lineage: Bacteria > Actinomycetota > Actinomycetes > Mycobacteriales > Mycobacteriaceae > Mycobacterium. Next base: position 890,044 of record NZ_JARSBP010000003.1, read on the forward strand.
CGGCTCGCCCGCGCTGACCACCCGCGGCTTCGGCGCCGACGATTTCGACCGCGTCGCCGAGCTGGTCGTCGAGGTGCTGTCGAACACGCAGCCGACGGCGGGGCCGAACGGGCCGTCGAAGGCCAAGTACGCGATCGCCGACGGGGTGGCTGCTCGGGTGCATGCGGCGGCTTCGGAGTTGCTCGACGCGAACCCGCTGTATCCAGGGCTGACGCTCTAGCCGAGGCCGCGGCGTGTCGGAATCGGAATTTTACGATTCCCACAGAATTGGGTTACTGTAACCGCATGGCACAGAAACCTGTCGCTAATGCGTTGACCCTCGAACTCGAGCCCGTCGTGCAGGAGGAACTCCGGCGCCACCTCGACACCGAGGAGATCTGGTTCGCCCACGACTACGTGCCGTTCGACCAGGGTGAGAACTTCGCGTTCCTCGGGGGCCGCGACTGGGACGCATCGCAGGTGACCCTGCCCAGGCACGTCACCGACGCGCTCGAGATCTTGCTGATCACGAAGGACAACCTCGCCGGATTCCACCGCGAGTTCGTCGAGCACTTCCTCCTCGAAGCCAAGTGGGGCCGTTGGATGGGACGCTGGACCGCCGAAGAGCATCTGCACGCGGTCGCGTTGCGCAACTACCTCGTGGTCACTCGTGAGGTCGACCCGTCCGCGAACGAGGACGTCCGCGTCGAACACGTGATGAAGGGCTACCGCGCCGACAGTTACAGCCAGATCGAGACGCTGGCCTTCATGGCGATGTGGGAGCGGGCGCACGCGGTCTTCTGCCGCAACCTCGAAGCGCAGATCTCCGAGCCGGTGCTCAAGGGCCTGATCGGACGGATCGCCAACGACGAGGAGCGTCACGAGGAGTTCTTCGCCAACCTCGTCGGCCACTGCCTGACCTATGCGCGCGACGAGACCATCGACGCCATCGCGAGCCGTGCCGCCGGTCTCGACGTCGTCGGCGGGGACATCGACGCCTACCAGGACAGGGTGGCCAACGTCGCCGCCGCGGGCATCTTCGACCGCGATCAGCTGAGCAAAGTCATCGCCGACCGGATCGCCGCGTGGGGTCTCGCGGACGAGCCCCGTCTGGCACAGTTCACCGGCTCGTAACGCACGCGTCTTTCGGACACGGCGCGCCGAGAAGGCGCGATTGCTGCACCGGGAGTAGCGTCATTCCCGATGGCTAGCGACATGCTCTGCTGTCCGGGCGGTCCAGTTTCGAAAGGACCGGCCCCGGTCCTGAGACCGCTTGTGTGTCCACCGAGTAGCTCGTGTGGGGCCGCACGAACACGCGCAGCCTCAAGGAGCGCTACGTGACTGATTCGCTTCGGACCTACGTGCTCGATACCTCCGTGTTGTTGTCCGATCCCTGGGCGATCACGCGGTTCGCCGAACACGAAGTCGTGGTTCCACTGGTGGTCATCAGCGAACTGGAGGCTAAACGCCACCACCATGAGTTGGGTTGGTTCGCCCGCCAGTCTCTGCGGATGTTCGATGATCTACGCCTGGAACACGGACGACTGGATCAGCCGATTCCTGTTGGGACACAAGGCGGCACGCTTACCGTCGAGCTCAACCACAGCGACCCCACGGTGCTGCCCGCCGGGTTCCGCAACGACAGCAACGACGCCCGCATCCTCACCGTCGCTGCCAACCTCGCCGCAGAGGGCAAACACGTCACGCTGGTTTCCAAGGACATCCCGCTGCGCGTCAAGGCCGGTGCCGTCGGCTTGCATGCCGACGAGTACCACGCCCAGGATGTCGTGACGTCCGGCTGGACCGGCATGGCCGAGGTCGAGGTGCCCAGCGAGGACATCGACACGCTGTTCGCCGAAGGCGAGATCGACCTCGAGTCCGCCCGCGATCTCCCGTGCCACACCGGAGTTCGCTTGCTGGGCAGCAACTCTCACGCTCTGGGCCGCGTCAACCCCGACAAGAAGGTGCAGCTGGTCCGCGGTGACCGCGAAGTGTTCGGCCTCCGGGGAAGGTCAGCCGAACAACGCGTCGCCCTCGATCTGCTGCTCGACGAATCGGTCGGCATCGTGTCGCTCGGCGGCAAGGCGGGCACCGGCAAATCGGCGCTCGCCCTGTGCGCCGGTCTGGAAGCCGTTCTGGAGCGTCGCACGCAGCGCAAGGTCGTCGTCTTCCGTCCGCTCTACGCCGTCGGCGGCCAGGATCTCGGCTACCTGCCCGGCAGCGAGAGCGAGAAGATGGGCCCGTGGGCTCAGGCCGTGTTCGACACCCTGGAAGGTCTGGCCAGCCCGGCCGTCCTGGAAGAGGTGCTCTCGCGCGGCATGCTCGAAGTGCTGCCGCTGACCCACATCCGCGGCCGGTCCCTGCACGACTCGTTCGTGATCGTCGACGAGGCCCAGTCGCTGGAGCGCAACGTGCTGCTGACGGTGTTGTCGCGGCTCGGCGCCGGCTCGCGTGTCGTGCTGACCCACGATGTGGCGCAACGGGACAACCTCCGTGTCGGTCGCCATGACGGTGTTGCCGCGGTGATCGAGAAGCTGAAGGGCCATCCGCTGTTCGCGCACATCACGCTGCTGCGCAGTGAGCGGTCGCCGATCGCGGCTCTGGTCACCGAGATGCTCGAGGAGATCAGCCCGAACGCCCTGCCATGACGAAGCGATTTCGGCGTGCTCGGTCGCGGTCAGCGCGACTGCGCACGCCGAAATCGCTCGTGGTCCTTGCGTTGGTGTTGGGTGTGCCGGTGCCGGTTGCCGGCGCTGACCTCGTCGACTGCTCGCGGGTCAAGTGCGTGGCGTTGACGTTCGACGACGGGCCCGCACCCGACACCGACCGGCTGCTGCAGATACTGCAGGCCAACGGCGCAGCCGCCACGTTCTTCCTGCGCGGCGACAAGGTGGCGGCCGATCCGGCGGCCGCGCGGCGGATTGCCCAGGCGGGCATGGAGATCGGCAACCACACGTGGTCGCACCCCGACCTGACGACGCTGCCTCCGTCCGAGGTCGCGACGCAATGGAGTCGGGCGACCGACGCGATCCAGGCGGCGACGGGTCGGCGGCCGACGCTGATGCGTGCCCCGTTCGGGGCGATCGACGACGCGATCCTGGCCGAGGCCGACCGACAGGGTCTCGCGGGGATCAGTTGGGACATCAACCCGTTCGACTACCGGAACGAGACGAACACCGCCGCCACCCGGGACGCCCTGATGACGCAGATCCGGCCGCACACCGTGGTGCTGCTGCACGACATCTTCGCGTCGACCGTCGACCTGATGAGCCGCGTCGTCCCCGAACTCGAGGCGGACGGCTACCACCTGGTGACCGTCTCGCAACTCCTCGGCCCGCGCGCTCCCGGCAGCCTCTACGGCAGCCGCGAACGGGCGTGACGGGCTAGTGGCGGCGGCAGCCCTCGACGAAGAACCACCCCGCGGCCGCCGCGCCCGAAGCCGCGAGCACCCGGTCGGCGCCCCAGCCATGTCTCGCTTTCGAAAGGTCCACCAAGGACGCCAGTCCCAGCATGACAAAACCGGTTTTCAGGGCCGGCGCACTGGTGGCTGTCGTGACGAGGGCAGCAGCCGACGAAGGCTCAAGGGTAGCGGTCACCGCAACTCCTGTTTTTGTACCTGAGAATTAGAAGGTTGCCCTAATCTTCTGCCTGTCTTGACGATTCGTCAGGCGATTGGCAGATCTCCCGATACGAAATCGGACTCAGTGCGCGGCTATTGGTCGCCCGGCTTCACCTTCGCCATCGCCAGCACGTCGAGGCGCTTGTCGAGTTCCTCCTCGGAGAGCTTGTCGCCGATCAGACCACGGTCGATGACCGTCTGCCGGATCGTCTTCTTCTCCTTGAGGGCCTGCTTGGCGACCTTGGCCGCTTCCTCGTAGCCGATCGCCGAGTTCAGCGGCGTCACGATCGACGGGGACGACTCGGCCAGCTCACGCAGATGCTCTTCGTTGGCGACCAGGCCGTCGATGCACTTGGCGGCGAACAGCTTCGACACGTTGGACAGCAGCGTGAACGACTCCAGCACGTTGCGCGCCATCATCGGGATGTAGACGTTGAGCTCGAACGCGCCCGACAGGCCACCGACGGTGACGGCCGCGTCGTTGCCGATGACCTGCGCGGCGACCTGCGTGACCGCCTCGGGAAGGACGGGGTTGACCTTGCCCGGCATGATCGAGCTGCCTGGCTGCAGGTCGGGCAGCTGAAGCTCGCCCAGACCGGTCAGCGGGCCCGAACCCATCCAACGGATATCGTTGGCGATCTTCGTCAGCGATACCGCGATCGTCTTCAGCGCGCCCGATGCCTCGACCAATCCGTCGCGAGCGGCCTGAGCTTCGAAAGAATCCGTGGCGGTGCGCAATTCGGCGATGCCGGTCTGGTCGACGAGGACGTCGACGACCTTCGCACCGAACCCGTCCGGCGCATTGAGCCCGGTGCCGACGGCGGTACCGCCGATCGCGAGCTCACCGAGGCGGGGGAGCGTCGCCTTCACGCGTTCGATGCCGGCCTGGACCTGGCGGGCGTAGCCGCCGAACTCCTGGCCGAGGGTGACCGGCACGGCGTCCATCAGGTGTGTGCGGCCGGACTTCACCGTGGTCCGCCACTGGCGGGCCTTGCCCGCGAGAGATTCGTGGAGCACCTCGAGCGCCGGGATCAGGTGGCGCACAGCTGCTTCGGTGGCGGCGATGTGGGTGGCCGTCGGGAACGTGTCGTTGGAGCTCTGCGACATGTTCACGTCGTCGTTGGGGTGGATCGTGACGCCGTTGGCCGCGGCGATCGACGCGATGACCTCGTTGGCGTTCATGTTGGAGCTGGTGCCCGACCCGGTCTGGAAGACGTCGATCGGGAACTGGTCGTCGTGCAGGCCGTCGGCGATCTCGGCGGCGGCGGCGATGATGGCGTCCGCCTTCTCCGGCGCCAGCAGGCCGAGATCCTTGTTCACCTGAGCGCAGGCACCCTTGAGTAGACCCATCGCGCGGATCTGGGTGCGCTCCAGCGGGCGGAACGAGATGGGGAAGTTCTCCACCGCACGTTGTGTCTGGGCGCGCCAGAGTGCGTCCTTCGGCACCCGGACCTCGCCCATGGTGTCGTGCTCGATGCGGTATTCGACCTCTTTGTCGGCCACTTGGCTCCCTGTCTTAGATGGCGGGTGTTTTTTACGGCAAGGGGTACGCAGCGCTGGAGTCGCCGGTGAAATCGACGGCGGAGTACTCGTTGAGCTTGGCGAGCCGGTGGTAGGCCTCGATCATGCGGACCGTGCCCGACTTCGACCGCATGACGATCGACTGGGTGGTGGCCCCGCCGCCCGAGTACTGGACGCCCTTGAGCAGGTCGCCGTCGGTGACGCCGGTGGCCGAGAAGAAGACGTTCTCGCCGGAGACCAGGTCTTCGGTGGTGAGCACCCGGTCCAGGTCGTAGCCGCGGTCGATGGCCTTCTGGCGTTCGTCGTCGTCGGTGGGGGCGAGCTTGGCCTGGATGGCGCCGCCCATACAGCGGATCGCCGCGGCGGCGATGATGCCCTCGGGGGTGCCGCCGATTCCGACGAGCATGTCGGTTCCGGAACCGGGACGGCACGCGGCGATGGCGCCCGCGACGTCGCCGTCGGAGATCAGCCGGATGCGGGCGCCGGCCTCGCGGACCTCGGCCATCAGCTGCGTGTGGCGCGGGCGGTCAAGGATGCAGACGGTGAGGTCGCGGACGCTGGACTTCTTCACGGCGGCGACGGCCTTGATGTTCTCCGCGATCGGCGCCTCGATGTCGATGACGTCGGCGGCGTCCGGGCCGACGGCGATCTTGTGCATGTAGAACACCGCTGACGGGTCGAACATCGCTCCGCGCTCGGCCACTGCGAGCACCGAGATGGCGTTCGGCATGCCCTTGCTCATCAGCGTGGTTCCATCGACGGGGTCGACGGCGAAGTCGCAGTCCGGCCCGTCTCCGTTGCCGACCTCTTCGCCGTTGTAGAGCATCGGCGCGTTGTCCTTCTCACCCTCGCCGATGACGACGACGCCGCGCATCGACACGGAGTTCACGAGCTCGCGCATCGCGTCGACAGCCGCGCCGTCGCCGCCCTCTTTGTCGCCGCGGCCGACCCAACGCCCCGCCGCCATGGCTCCCGCCTCGGTCACCCGCACAAGCTCGAGGGCGAGATTTCGGTCCGGGGCTTCACGTCGCGAGGCGCTCATGCGCCAGATTCTCCCATTAGCGGTTCCGCAATCGGGAGCTGGGATACTGGCTGGCATGACGACGCCGCCCGAGCCGGGCCCCAAGGCCGCCGGTGACCCGGGCCGTGACGCTGACACCGCAGATCACCCCGGTTCGGAGGCCCCTGTCGGGGGGTATGCGGTGCCCGCTGCCAGGCAGGCGAAATCGCGGCTGCTGCAGGACGGGCGCGACATGTTCTGGTCGATGGCGCCGCTGATTGTGGCGTGCGTGGTGCTGGCCGGGGTGCTCGGGATGTGTTCGTTCGCGCCGACGGGACCGGGCCCCGGGCCTGCGCCGGATTACGACGCGCCCGCCGCGCTGCAGGCCGATGCCAATGCTCTGAAGATCCCGATCCGGGTGCCGCAGCTGCCGCAGGGCTGGGCGGCCAATTCGGGGAGCCGCAAGGGAATCGAGGGCGGCCGACGCGACCCGGTGACCGGTCAGCCGGCGCGGGCGGTCGGGGCGGTCGTCGGCTACCTGACGCCGAGCGGGATGTACCTGAGCATCACGCAGAGCAATGCCGACGAGGACAAGCTGATCGCGTCGTTCAGTCCGGACCTGGTCCCGACGGGCACGCAGGACGTCGACGGTGTCAGCTGGGTGGTCTACGAGGGCGGCGAGACCGACGACAAACCCAATGAGCCGGTGTGGACGGCGGAGGTCCGCGGCCCGACGGGATCGGCGCAACTTGCCGTGACAGGCGCCGGGGGTACGGACGAGTACCGTACGCTGGCGGCGGCGACGCAATCGCAGCCGCCGCTGACCATCAGCTAGGAGCGCGCGATGACCTCTGGCCCATCTGATGTCGCCGCCGGAGCGGCTCCGAAAGCCGACCTCACGGGGTGGACCGCCGAACCGTTCACCGCGGCCGGATTCACCTACGACGTCTACCGCAAGGGTGAGGGCCCCGGCGTCGTCCTCATTCCGGAGATGCCAGGCCTGCATCCCGGCGTGCTTGCGCTCGGAAACCATCTGGTGGACAACGGTTTCACGGTGGCCTCGCCGTCGCTGTACGGCACTCCGGGCGCGCCGGGAGTGCGTCCCGGCGCGGTTCCGGTGATGGTACGTGGCTGTGTCGCAAAGGAATTCGCAGCGTTCGCCACCAACGCCGACCGGCCGATCGCGCACTATCTGCGCGCGCTGGCGCGTGACCTGAACGAGCGCACACCCGGCAAGGGTGTCGGGGTGATCGGTGAATGCTGGAGCGGCGGCTTCGCGTTGGCGGCAGCGGTGGACGACAGTGTGCTCGCCCCTGTGCTGAGCCAGCCGTCGCTGCCGATCGGCCTGACCGCCAAGCAGCGCGCCGACCCGGGCCTGTCGGAGGCGGAGTTGAAGATCGTCGAGCGCCGCGCCGCCGAGGAGGGATTGTGCGCACTCGGTCTGCGCTTCAGTGAAGACCCGCTGTCACCGGGCGCGAGGTTCAAGACGCTGAAGAACCGGCTCGGCGATGCCTTCGAGGTGATCGAGATCAACTCGAAGAAAGGCAACGAGCACGGGTTCGGCAAGATGGCGCACTCGGTGCTGACCCTGGAGGTCCGCGAGGTCGACGGGCACCCCGCCTACGAGGCCCGCAAGCGCGTCGTCGAATTCCTCAAGAAGCGTCTGGTCTGATCACGCCGGCGCGGGCTCCGCGCTGCCTTCCTTGTCGTCGGCCTCAGGTTCCGGCTTGGATTGGGTTTTCGGCTTTCCCGGCAGAATTCGGCGCCACCACGGCGTCTGACGGTCCGCTTCGTCGTCGGCCGGGTCGGCGCTGGTCCCGGTCAGTGAATCCGTCGATGCGTCCTTGTAGACCACGAGATACACGCTGATGGTCGTCACGATGACGATCATCAGGACGGGGCCGAGCACGATGCCCCAGAACCCGAACATCTGAAGGCCCGCAAACACCGCCAGCAGCATCAGTGCGGGGTGCAGGTGCGCGCTCTTGGGCACCAGGAACGGGCGAAGGAGATTGTCGACGCTCGTGACGACGATGACGTGGAACGCCACGACGAAGATGCCGCCCGCGACGTTGCCGAAGATCGCCATCGCGATGCCGACGGGGATGGTGATGATGCCGCTGCCCAGCGGGATGAACGACAGCGCGGTCAGGAAGATCAGGAACATGAAGAAGCCGTCGTGGAAGCCGGCGATGTAGATCGAGATCGCACCGAGGGTGCCCTGGCAGACGGCGATGATGAATTGGCCCTTGACGGTTGCCGACACCATCGCCCCCACCTTGGCGAGGTAGATGTCGGAAACCTTTTCTCCCAACGGATTCAGGTCGCGAAAGAGCTCGACGACCTTGTCGCCGTTGGTGATCAGCGCGATGAAGACGTAGAGGAAGATCACCAGAGCCGTGACGGTCGCGGCGAGGCCGCCGACGGAATCGCGAGCGACATCGAGGGCGATCTCGCCGGCGTTCTGCCCGAGCTTGGTGGCGGCCTCGCGCACCGAATCCTGCGTCAGTGTGATGTTCATGAACGGAATGCGGGAGAGCAGTTGATTCGCCGAGTCGAGCAACTGTTGCGCCAGTGCGGTGAAGTCGGTCTGCTCGACCCAGTGGCTGACGCTGGAGACCGCCTCGGTCACCTGCAGGAAGGCCAGGAAGATCACGCCGGCCAAGGGCAGCGCCACCGTCGCGGTCGCGGCCAGCAACGTCAGCGTCGCGGAGAGGCCGACACCCATCTTCGTCCGCAGCCGTTGGTAGAGCGGCCTGAACAGATAGGCCAGCACCGCGGCGACGGCGATCAGCAGGATGTAGCCGCGCAGGAAATAGGCGCCGAATCCGAGGGCGATCACCGTCAGTACGGCAAGGGCACGCTTCTGTGTGGGACTGAAGTCGTCCTTCATGGCGCCCTCCTGTCACGGCCGCCGCAACACTATCCCGAGCTGAGGGTCCTAGGCTGCTGTGCGGCCAAGAACTTCATCGACAGCCGGTTCAACATGACGGGGGCGATTCGGGTGAGCAGCCACTGCACTTGCGCCACACGGGGTTTGACGAGGATGGCCTTGTTGTCTTCGATCGCCGCCAAGACGTCCCTGGCGAGCCGGTCCGCGTCGTAGGCCTTGCCGCCCTGGGCTTTCAGGAAGAAGTCGCGACCACCGAAGGATCCGACGGCACCCTTGTCCAGGATCGGGGTCTCGACCGCTGCGGGACACACCACGAGGACGCCGACACCGCGAGGTACCGCTTCGGACCGCAGTGCCATCGACAACCCGACGACCGCATGCTTGGTCGCCACATAGCTGGTGAGGTGGCCTGCCGCGGCGAGCCCCGCCATCGACGCGGTGTTGATGATGTGGCCGCGGCCCTGACGCAGCATCTGCGGGTAGGCCGCCGCAACGCCGTGGACGACGCCGCGGAGGTTGATGTCGATGATCGCGTTCCACTGATCGAGCGTCAGAAGCTCGGTTTCACCACCCCAGACGATCCCGGCGTTGTTGAACATCAGGTCGAGATGTCCGGCGCGGTCGACGACGTCGTCGACCACGGCCTGCACCGCCGCCGCGTCGGTGACGTCGAGGCGGGCTGCCCTGGCGCGAGAACTCAGCGTCGACACGACGGCTTCCGCTGCGGCCGCATCGACGTCGGTGCAGACGACGTCGGCGCCGGCGAGGTCGAGGGCCCGGCACAGCGCGGCGCCGATCCCGGAGCCGCCGCCCGTTATGAGTGCTTGTCTACCCGCGAAGCTCACGAGTACTGCTCCGCCAGGCGCATGACGTGACCCATCACGTCGGGGTAGCGCTTGAGATGCGCGCCGCCGTTGATGTCGAGTACCTCTCCCGTCAGCCACGAGGACCCCGGAGAGCTCAGGTAGACAACGGCATTGGCGATGTCCTCCGGGGTGCCGGCGCGGCCGAGCGCGGTGTTGTCGACGTAGTCCTCGACAACGCCGGGCACCGATGCGGCGGCGGCCGTCAGCGGCGTGTGGACGAAGCCGGGCGCGACGGCGTTGACCCGGATACCGCGCGGGCCCAGCTCGAGTGCGGCGACCTGTGTCAGCATCGACAGTCCCGCCTTGGCGGCGCAGTACGCGCTCATGCCCGCGGCGGGCTGCCTGCCGTTGAGCGAGCTGATCTGGATCAGTGAACCCCCTTCGCGCAGATGCCTGCCGGCATGCTTGGCGACGATGAACGCACCGTTGAGGCAGACGTCGATGACGGCGCGGAAGTCCGCGGCGGGCATGTCGGTGATGAGGCCGACATTGCTGAATCCCGCGCAGTTGACCGCGATGTCGAGCGGGCCCACGCCGTCGAACAGCCGCTCGACCGAGTCTTCGTCGGTGACGTCGACGACCGCGTGTGCGGCACCCAGCTCCGACGCGCGGTCGCGCGCACCGTCGCCGTTCATGTCGGCGATCGTGACGCGGCAGCCTTCGGCCGACAGCGCCTGGGCGGTCGCCCAACCGATGCCGGACGCACCGCCGATGATGACGGCGACGCGCTCGCTACTGTTGCTCATCCAGTTGGCCCTTCGACGGTGAAGTAGAACGCGTTCTAAAGTCACACCCGACGGCCGAAAGTGCAATAGCTGGTGGCAGACTCGGCCCGGTGACCGAACGCAAGAGATCCGAGTCCATTTTCGTGGCGGTGCCTCCGGACCAGCTGTACGCCATGGTGTCGGACGTGACGCGGACGGGCGAATGGAGTCCGGTCTGCAAAGCGTGCTGGTGGGACGAGGGCGCCGGGCCCGAGGTGGGCGCATGGTTCACCGGCCGCAACGAGCTCCCGGAGCGCACCTGGGAGACACGCAGCCAGGTCGTCGCTGCCGAGTCCGGACGTGAGTTCGCCTGGGAGGTCAACAACGGCTGGGTCCGCTGGGGGTACTCGTTGCAGCCCGACGGGGACGGCACCCTGCTCACGGAGTCGTGGGAGCACCTCCCCAAGGGCATCGAGGGATTCCACGAGCGCTTCGGAGACGCCGCGGAAGACGAGATCGCCAAGCGCAGTGAGCTGGCGCGCACCGGCATCCCGGCCACGCTGGCCGCGATCAAGAAAGCGGCCGAAGCCGCCTGACCGCCACAGCTCGATCAGCGCTCCCGAGCGCCGTGCTCGAGATGCAGTTCGTCGATCAGCCCGGCGGCGAGCAACTGCCGGATGATCGACACGGAGCCGTTGATCGCGATGTCCCGGTCGCCGGGCTCACTCTTGAGCGCAGTGACGGCGTCGACGAGGTCGCCCGCGAGCTGCTCGGAATTGCGCCACGAGAACTGCAGATCCTGGTTGGAGACCACGATCTTGCGGGCATCGCCGATGGTCTTGGCGAACTCGGCGTCCTCACCACCCTCGGCTTCGCGGCCGGGCCAGGCCCCGGCGAAACTGTCATAGGTGAAGCGGCCGAGCAGCAACGTGTCCGCGAAGGCCAGAAGCGCGCCCACAGCGTCACCCATCTCCTCGCTGAAGTACGGCAGGTGCCATTCCGGGTCCCCGACAACGCCGTCCAGCGATGTGAACAGACTGGCGGTGATCTTCTTCATCCGGGCTCCTTACCGTGGGTGCATTCGCCGTATCGACCATGCCCGCAACGAAAACTCATCGCCGCGATCCTGCGGGATGAGCAAACACGAGGTCACGGCTGGGCTATTGCCGTAGCGTCATGGTGCACACGCAGAGGCGGGGCATGGGAGCACCGTGGGTAATGGCGGTATTCGAATTCTGGCGAGGCCGTCGATCGCGGTGCCGACGGGGCTGACGGTCGCGCTGGCGGTGATCCTCGCCGTCGACCGCAGCGGTGGTCCGGTGGTACGGCTCGTGTCGACCGTGATCATCGTTCTCGTCGGTGCCTTTGCGACCGGCGGCGCGGTATCGGCTGCCCGTGCGAACGGGGGCCGGGTCCGCACCGCGTGGGCCGTCATGGCGGCGGCCTTAGCCGCATGGGTCCTCGGCGACATCGTCGGACTGGTGCGTGAGTTCGTGCTGCGCGCACCGCGGTTCCCGTCGCCGGCCGACGTGTTCTACCTGCTGTTCACCGTGCTCGCCGTTTCGGCCGTGATGACGATGGCTCATCATGGCGTCGGGACTTCGCGACATTCGCGACTGCGCACCGCACTCGACGGCGTGACGATCGCGCTGTGCTCGTTCCTATTAGCGTGGATGTTCGCGTTGCGCGACGTCTACGAGGCGCACCGCAGCGACCCATCCGCCATGGTGCCGACGATGGTGTATCCGATTGCCGACATCGTGGCACTCGCGGTGTCGGTGGCGGTCCTCGCGCGGTCGGGGATCAGGCAGCGTCCGGTCCTCTCCGTGTTGGTTCTCGCGTTCGGCCTGGCGCTGATCGCCGACACCGCCTTCGCGCATGCGGCGGCGACCGGAGCCGCCACCAGCGGCAACTTCATCGATATCGGTTATGCGGTCTCACTCGTCGCTTTCGGGGTCGCGGCCCAGTTGAGCCGCTCGGATCCACTGTCGCGCCATTGGTCTGTCATGATGCCGACCAACGCGTCGCTGTGGATGCCCTACCTACCGCTGCTGTTGGCGGGCACGGTGGGACCGCTGGTGGTAATGACCGGGTTCGAGCGCGTCGTGGTGCCGTTCATCGTGATCGCCGTGTGTCTTCGGCAGTCGGTGGCTGCTTGGGAGAACCGTCGCCTGCTGTCGCGTGCGGCCAATCAGGCGCTACGGGATCCGTTGACCGGCTTGGCAAATCAGACGCTCTTCCGGGACCGGTTGGCTCGCGCCTTGATGCTGCGATCGCGCGACGATCGTTGCGTCGCCGTGGTGTCGCTCGACCTCGACGATTTCAAACTGGTCAACGACAGCCTGGGGCATCCGGCCGCTGACAGCCTCCTGGTGGAGGCGGGACGCCGGATCCTCGACTGTGTCCGGGCCGGCGACACGGTAGCCCGTTTCGGCGGTGACGAGTTCGCACTGCTGCTCGACCTCGAGGTCGACGATTCGAATCTCATCGCCCAACGCGTGGTCGACGCATTCAACGAACCGTTCGTCGTCGACGGCCACGAGATCCTGATGCGGCCGAGTATCGGTGTAGCAGTGGCTCCTTCCGATGAGCCCGACATCGGGCCGCAGACGTTGATCAATCGTGCCGACCTCGCGATGCTGACCGCGAAGAGGTCGCGCTCGTCGCGCGTACACACCTACGACGCCGATATGGCGACGGGTGCGCACGGCACCGCCGAGCTCACCGGCGACGCGGACCAATCGAATCGGGCCGTGGGCGCGGCCAAGGTGCAACTGCTCGGCGAATTGCGCCACGCCATCGACAAAGCCGACCTGACGATGGCCTACCAGCCGAAGGTGTCTCTGGCGACGGGGCGCATCGTCGGCGTCGAAGCCCTTCTGCGATGGCCGCATCCGCGGCTCGGACTGCTGTCGCCGGACTCGTTCATGTCGCTGGTGCGCCAGCACGGGCTGATGCGTCCCGTCACCAACGTGGTGCTCGACAAGGTGCTCGCAGATGCTGTGACGTGGATCGGCTCCGGAGTGCGAGTCCCCGTCGCGGTCAACCTTTTCGCGCCGTTCTTCCGAGAGACGCAACTGCCCGACAACCTGGATCGGGCGCTGGCTCGGCGCGGCCTTCCGGCCGACATCCTGACCGTGGAGATCACCGAGGATCTTGTTCTCAACGACCTCGGTGCGGTGACGGAGGTGCTTCGCGAGTTGCGGGAGCGCGGAATGCGGGTGGCAATCGACGATTTCGGCACCGGCTTCTCGGCGCTGTCGTACCTGCGGGACCTGCCGATCGACGAGATCAAGTTGGACCGCTTCTTCATCGCACCCGTGCACCGTGACCATCGCGCCGCAGCAGTGGTGCGGGCCGTCATCGACCTGGCGCACGAACTGCAGATCACCGTCGTCGCCGAGGGTGTCGAGGAAGAAGCGACGGCAACCTGGTTGCGCGACAAGGGATGCGATATCGGCCAGGGATACTTCTTCGGCAGGCCCATGGAAGCGTCCGGCGTGCCAGCCTTGGTGCAGAAGTCCACCACACTGACCGAGCCGATGGGCCGCTCCTGAATCGCCTCGCCTCTGGTCAATTGCGTTTCGGCGGAGAAGACTTCGGTGATGGCCACAGACGCGAGCCCCGAGTTCCCATTGCACCTGGACCGCTATCACCTACCTCAGCCCGAATGGACATTCCCGGGTGCCGAGATCAACCTGTATGCACAGGATTCCCGGCCTGATTTTCCACCGGTGCGGGAGACGCCCGCAGGTTCACCGAATATCCTCCTGGTGCTTCTGGACGACGTCGGATTCGGTTGGCCCAGCGTCAACGGCGGGTTGGTGCGCATGCCCACCGCGGAACGTCTCCACAAGCGGGGGCTGTTCTACAACCAGTTCCACACCACAGCGCTGTGCTCGCCCACCCGCGCCGCTCTTCTCACCGGCCGCAATCATCATTCGGTGGCGACCGGGGTGATCCAGGAGATGGCGACCGGCTACCCGGGCTATTGCGGGATCATCCCGAAAAGCTGCGCCACGATGGGTGAATTGCTCAAGCAGGCCGGCTACACATGCGCGTGGTGGGGAAAGAACCACAATGTTCCCGACAACCAGACCAGTCCGGCGGGGCCTTTCGACAACTGGCCGACCAACCAGGGCTTCGATTACTTCTACGGCTTCATCTCCGGCGAGACCGACCAGTTCTTCCCGTCGCTGATTCGCAACACCACTCCGGTGGAACCTCCGTTTCGCCCGGAAGATGGCTACCACCTGACGCGCGACCTCGCGGATGACGCCATCGGGTGGATCCGTATGCAGAAGGCGATCGCTCCCGACCGGCCCTTCTTCGGCTACTTCTCCACCGGTGCCGCGCATGCACCGCACCAGCCGCCGCTGGACTGGCGTGGTCGCAACGCAGGCCGCTTCGACATGGGCTGGGACCAGTACCGAGTGACGGTGCATCAGAACCAGCTCGACATGGGGATAGTGCCGCCGGGCACCCGGTTGACCGAGCGGCCCGAACAGATTCCGTCCTGGAACAGTCAGGCCGCCGAACACCAGCAGTTGTTCGCCCGTCAGGCCGAGAATTTCGCCGACTTCCTCGAGCACACCGACTACGAAGTCGGGCGTGTCGTCGATGCGATCGACGAGATCGGCCAGCTCGACAACACGATCGTCCTCTACATCATCGGCGACAACGGATCATCCGGCGAAGGATCGTTGATCGGAACGCCGAACGAGATCATGAGCTTGAACGGGCAGCAGCCGACCATCAAGGAGTCCTTGCGGTTCAAGGACACGTGGGGCTTACCGGGAACATCACCGCACTATGCGGTGGGGTGGGCACATGCTGGCGACACACCGTTCCAGTGGACCAAGCAGGTGGCGTCCCACTTCGGCGGCACCCGCAACAGCATGATCGTGTCGTGGCCGCAGCGCATCACCGAGCACGGGGCGGTGCGTTCGCAGTTCCATCACGTCATCGACGTGCTGCCCACCTTGCTCGAGGTCGTCGGCATCCGGGAACCCGTTGAGGTCAACGGATATATCCAGCGGCCCATCGAGGGCGTCAGCCTCGCGTACTCGTTCGCCGACGGCACCAGGAAGAGCGCACGCGACAAGCAGTACTTCGAGATGATGGGCAACCGCGCGATGTATCACGACGGGTGGATCGCGTGCTGTCGGCACGGCCGGCTGCCGTGGGAGACATCAGGGACAGCGTCCTACGACGAGGACCGCTGGGAGCTCTACAACATCGCCGACGATTTCAGCGAATCGGTCGACCTCGCGCAGCGTGAACCCGCGAAACTGGCCGAGCTGCAGGACATGTTCCTTGCTGAGGCAGCCAAGTACAACGTGCTTCCGCTCGACGACAGGTTCGCCGAACGTCTCGATGTGACGTTGCGTCCCAGCTTCTTCAGTGGACGCAAGAGCGTCACGTTCTATCCGGGAATGGTGCGATTGCCCGAGGGATCCGCGCCGAAGATGATCGGCGTACCGCACACCATCACCGTGCCTGTCGACATCCCCGACGGCGGGGCAGAGGGCGTGTTGTGCGCGCTCGGCGGTGACGCGGCAGGGTTTGCCTTGTTCCTCTGGGAGGGCAAGGTCCGCTACCACTACAACTTCTTCGGGCTCGAGCGCTACGACGCCACCGCCGAAAAGCCTTTGGCGTCGGGAAAGCACGTCATCGTCGCTGATTTCACGCCAGACACGGCGACGCCCGGGTGCCCGGCCACGGTCACGCTGAAGGTCAACGGCGAAGAGGTGGCATCGGCGCGGATCGGACGGCAGGTCCCGCAACGATGTGGCACGGAGACGTTCGATGTGGGGATGGACTGCGTGTCGCCGGTGTGCGATGAGTACGGCGACAGGGCTCCGTTCCCGTTCACCGGCACGTTGGAATCGGTGACGTTCGATTTCGGTGACGCGGTGGAGCCCTCGGGCATGCAGCGGTTGGAACTCGCCACCAAGATGGACTGACCGCCTCAGCGCTTGATGCAGCGGAAACCGATGTGGCTCATGCCCGTGTCTACCGGCTGCGGCCGCCGGGCGGCTGGGCGATAGCGCAGGCAGTAGTTGTCGGCGCAGAGGAATGAACCACCCTTGACCACCCGGCGCGGGACCCTGAACTGGGGCTGCTTTGGGTCGTAGCTGTCTGCTTCACAACAGGTTTCGGCGTCGCGCGTGTCGGAGTACCAGTCAGTGGTCCACTCCCAGACGTTGCCCGCCATGTCGGAGAGTCCGTACCCGTTCGGCGGGAAGTTGCCCACCGGGCGGGTGCGGCCGTATCCGCGCTCGGGGCGCCACGGGAAGTCGCCGTGCCAGTAGTTGGCGAGTGGCCGCCCGGGTTGTTCAGGCTCGTCGCCCCAGGTGTACGTTGCGCCTTTGAGGCCGCCCCGCGCGGCGGTCTCCCACTCCGCCTCCGTGGGCAATTGCAGTGCCGCCCAATCGGCGTAGGCCTCGGCATCTTCGAAGGCGACGTGTACCACGGGGTGGTCTGCCCGCTTTTCGATCGACGATGACGGGCCCACGGGGTGGCGCCAATTAGCTCCCGGTGTCCACGTCCACCACAGGTTCAGGTGGCGCAGGTCGACGGGTCCCGACGTCCTGGTGAAGACCATCGAGCCCGGTTGCAGGTTCTCCTTCGGGGCGCCGGGATAGTCGTCGGGATTCACCGGGCGCTCGGCAACCGTGACATAGCCAGTGGCAGAGACGAATTCGGCGAACTCGTGGTTGGTGACCTGCGTGGGTTGGATCCAGAAGCCGTCGACGTCGACGGCGCGTGCCGGAGCCTCTTCTGCGTAGTGAACGTCGGAGCCGAGCATTGCGGTCTGCGGCGGGATCCAGACGAGGTCGTCACTCAAAGATTCGCGTCCAGTCGTTCCGCATGCTGGCCACCGTCCACCCGTGCGTATCAGCGAGGTCCAGTGCCTTCTCCGCTCCCGCGGCGTAGTCGAACTCCCGCTCGTCGTCGTCGTGTGCCACGAGCACGGCGAGCGATGGCCCCGATCCCGCGGTGGTGAACTGCAGCATTTCGATGTCCCCGTTGGAGTTTCCTACGGCGAAGATCGGGCGTCTGCCTGTCCTGCCCCAGATGCGTACCGGCTTGACGGGGCCGTCGTCGAGGAACTCGGGTCGGTTCGTCGTCACCAGATGCCCGTCGACGAAGTCGAGTCCGACAGAACTGCCGATCACCCGTTCCGGCGGGATTCCGTAGATCGACCCGGTGACGGGCCGCATGAAATCGCGTCCACCGCCGGAGGCGATGTAGTTCGTGAACCCGTTGTCTTCCAAGTACCGCAGCAGTTCGACCATCGGCGCGTAGCCGCACGCGGTGTACGGGCGGTTCAGCGTCGGATGGCTCGCGTCGGCGAAGAACGTGCTCACCTTCTCGGCGTGGTCTTCGACGTTGAGGCCCGCGTAGGCCGACAGTATCGCCCCGGCAAGGAGTTTCAGCGCAGAGTCGTCGCCGTTGTAATGCTTGGTGACGGCGTCGCCGAACCAGTCGAGATTGCCTGAGGACGCTGCGTCATAAGGCGGGTTCTCGCGCAGCGACGGATCCGCCGCGGCCTGCTCAGCGAGCCGGCGGACGAGGAAGTCGAGTTGGATGTATGCGGGTTTCTCCACCCACAGAGTCCCGTCGTTGTCGAAGACGGCGACGCGTTCTTCGGGTGCCACCTCGGCGACGGCGTGGCTGACGAAGTCGACGATCGCCGTTTTGGCGGGCCCGTCGTTCCAGGTGTCCAGCATCTAGTCGGACGCCAGGAACGCTTCGAGTTTCTTGACGATTTGGTCGATGCTGAAGCTGGCCGGTGGGTGCCGCGGCGGAAATTCCTTGAACGTGTCCAGGAACGCCGCCGCCCCGGCGGTGGCGTAGAAGGCGAAGTAGTCGCGGCGCAGGAACCATTCGTAGTAGGTGTTCGACGTGATGTCGGCGTACTCGAACGGGTCGGTGCGCAGGTTGAAAAGCTTCGGTACGCGCAGTTCGGTGAATGGTTCGGCCCAGATGCGCAGGGTGCCCTGGCATCGTTGTTCGGCGAACACGATCTTCCAGTTCTCGAAGCGCATTGCCACCAGCTGTGCGTCGTCGTTGAAGTAGAAGAAGAGACGTCGCGGGCTTCTGTCGACCTCGCCCGTCAGGTAGGGCAGCAGATTGAACCCGTCGATGTGCACCTTGTACTCGGTCTCGCCGTCCGCGCCCGCCTTGTGTCCCTTCTTCAACTTGTCGCTGATCTCGGGGTCACCCGCGGCGGCCAGCAGCGTCGGTAGCCAGTCGTGGTGCTGGATGATCTCGTTGGAGACACTGCCCGCTTCGATCCTGCCGGGCCAGCGGATCAGTTCCGGCACGCGGAAGGCGCCCTCCCAGTTGGTGTTCTTCTCGCTGCGGAACGGCGTCGTGCCCGCGTCCGGCCAGGTGTTACGGTGCGGCCCGTTGTCGGTCGAGTAGATGACGATGGTGTCGTCGGCGATGCCCAGTTCGTCGAGGACGTCGAGTACGGTGCCCACGTTCTTGTCGTGGTCGATCATCGCGTCGTGATACTCGGACTGCCACAGTCCGGCCTGGCCGCGGCTCTCCGGCTTCACGTGTGTGTACAGGTGCATGTGAGTGAAGTTGCACCACACGAAGAACGGGTTGCCCTCGCCGTGTTGGCGCTTGATGTAGTCGACGGTGCGGTCGGCGATGTCGTCGTCGATGGTCTCCATGCGCTTGGCTGTGAGCGGACCGGTGTCCTCGATGGTCTGCTTGCCGACGGGACCGAACTTCGGGTCGTCGGGTTCGGTGGACACCTCAGCGGTGGCCTTACAGTTCATCACTCCACGCGGCAGTGCCTGTTCGTATAACCGTGGGAACTGATCCTTGTGCGGATAGTCGTATTGCTCGGGTTCTTCCTCGGCGTTGAGGTGGTACAGGTTGCCGTAGAACTCGTCGAAACCGTGCACGGTCGGCAGGTACTTGTTGAGATCACCGAAGTGATTTTTGCCGAACTGCCCTGTGGCATAGCCGAGGGGTTTGAGAAGTTCGGCGATCGTGGGATCTTCGGCGGCCCAACCGATATCGACGCCGGGCACTCCCACTTTGCTCATACCGGTGCGGTAGACACTTTGGCCACTGATGAAAGCTGCGCGTCCCGCGGTGCAACTTTGCTCACCGTAGGAGTCGGTGAATCGCATGCCTTCCTTGGCAATTCGATCGATGTTCGGCGTGCGATAACCCATCAGGCCGTCGCTATAACAGCTCAGGTTGCTGATGCCGATGTCGTCGCCCCAGATAACCAGAATGTTGGGCTTTCCGTTGGGCATGGCAACTCCTTCACCGAATGGACTCAGGACGACCCTAGGACGGCCGGCAGTGGCGTTGAAGGGAATCCGGAGGATTGGTGCTTGTTCTCAGAGGGTGTCGACGAGTTCGCGCACCAACCTCGGGTATCGTCCGCGTTCCGGCCGGAAGATGTCGTGCGGTGAGTCCACGAATTCGTGCAACCGTGCCGTCGGGAACAGAGTCCGGTACCGCGCCCACGCGTCGGCGTCGATCACCGGTGTCTTGGGGCTGCGCACGACGAGCAGCGGTGGTTGCCATTGCGCCAGTGGCTCCCACAACAGCTGGGACCGCGCTGAACGCAGGGTGGCGATTCCCGCCTCGCGGTCGACGCGCTCACTGACGGGTGTTCCGCGCCAGCGTCCGTCGAGCAGACCGAAGATGACGTCGTCGGGGAGTTCGATCTCCTCGGGCACGTAGTCGCCGATGGACACGGACCGAACCCGATCGCGGTGGGCCAGTGCCCACAGCAACGCGTACGGAGTCCCGCGCGAGAACGTCATCAGATGCACGGGGCCGTCGGTGACCGCATCGACCGCCGCTCCGACGTCACGGCTCAGTGCCTCGGAATCGTAACCGGCTGGGGGAGCGCTGCTTTCACCGTGACCGCGCAACTCCACGACGATGGTCCGGCGTCCGAGCAGCGGCAGGATCTCGACGTAGTCGTCGGCGACACAGGTGAACCCGGGCACGAACACGATGGGTGCACCGCGGTCGTCGCCCCCGGAGTCGAGATAACGGATCTGCGCGTCACCGCTGTCGGCGACGTGGTACTGCGGCATGTTCCTCCCAAAAGGTCGTCATCACATGATGACGACCCGGGTGGTTCAGCCCTTCGGCGGGACGGGCGCCGCGGCCTGGACCACGGGCTGGCCGTTCTCGGATTTCATGCGGCCGAACAGTTCGACGTAGTAAGGCGTGCACTGCTCGAGCGCCTGCTCGGTGGTGAAGAGCGGAACGTATCCCAGGTCGCGGCGGGCCTTGGCGATCGAGAAGTAGTTGTCGAGGTAAATCCGTTCCACCGCAAGCGGTTCGAGCAGTGGCTTGGGAAGCCCGAACTTGAAGTGGAGGAACTGCCAGATCGTCATGGCGAACCACACCAGCCGGCCGGGCACCCGGAACGTCGGCCACGGTTCGCCGCACGCCTGCACCACGGGCCGGGAGAACTCGAACATGTTGATCGGCTCGCCGTCGTTGATGAAGTACGCCTGGCCCGGCGCCGTGCCGCCGTCGACGAGATGTTCGGCGGCGAGGATGAAACCGTGCACGAGGTTGTGCACGTAGGAGTTGTCGAGCTTGACGTCCTTGCTGCCGACGAGCACCTTGACATGTCCGGCGAGCACGCTTTCGAACACCTTGCGGAACATCGTCTGATCGCCCCGGCCCCAGATGCCGCTGGGGCGGATCGAACACGTCAGCATGCCCGAGACGCCGTTCTGGCCGAGGACGAACTTCTCGGCGACGACCTTGGTCTCGGTGTAGAGGTCGTTGAAACGTTTGGTGTAGGGCAGGGTTTCATCACCGCCGGCGATGCGCTGCCCGCCCATCACCACACTGTTGGAGGCGGTGTAGACAAACCGCTTCGTGCCGGCCTTCTGTGCGGCGTGTACGAGGTTCTTGGTGCCCTCGACGTTCACGGCGAAGCTGCGCTGGCGGTACTCCGCGGTGACGGACGCGCCGCCCATCAGGTCGATGATGGCCGCGGTGTGGAAGACGGTGTCGATACCGTCGACCGCGGCACTCACGTCGTCGACGTTGGTGATGTCGCCCTCGAACACCACGAGGCGAGGGTGAGCGGGCAGCGGGGACGGCACGCGGTCGAACGACCGCACCTCCAGGCCGCGGTCGAGAAGCTCGGTGACGAGGTTGGCCCCGACGAAGCCTGAACCTCCGGTAACCAGGACCCGGCCGAGTTCTGTCTGCAGCGTTGCATCACCCATGCCGGGAAGAATAACTGAAACGTGTTCCAATTTCGAGATCTCGTGCCAGAGATGTTTTCGGACTCAATCGTCTCCGTCGCTGTCGGCGGACAGCGCCTTCTCCACTCTTTCTCGTGCGCCAGCTAAGTGTTCTTCGCAACGTTTTGCGAGTTGCTCGCCTCTTTCCCACAGTTTCAGCGATGCATCCAGGTCGAGTCCGCCGTGCTCGAGATGCTCCACGACATCGATCAGCTCGTCGCGGGCCTCTTCATATCCCAGTTCACTAATAGGCTTCATTTTCACCTTCGCTTGTCGCCAAGATCGCGCCGTCGGCCACGCGCACCCGCAGTCGCGTCCCTTCGGGCGCTTCCGTCACGGAGTGCAACACGTGCGGCTCGCCATCCGACGGGACGGCCTGAACCACCGCATAACCCCGCGCCAACGTCGCCGCCGGTCCCAGTGTCGTCAGGCGCGCCGACAGGTGGCCTATCCGCTCGGATTCGCCGGCGATCAGCCGGGTGATGTCGCGGCGGGCCGCGCTGCGGGCCCGGGTGATCTCGTCGGCACGTGCGTCGATCGCAGCCAGCGGCCGCGCAAGCACCGGCCTGCTGCGCAGCTGCGCGACGGTGTGCGCCTCCCGGTTCACCCAGTTGCGCAACGCGCGGGCGCTGCGCCGGCGGAGGTCCGTGACGAGCGCCTGCTCCGCGGCGGCGTCGGGCACGATCCGCTTGGCGGCGTCGGTCGGGGTGGCGGCGCGCAGGTCGGCGACGAGGTCGCACAGCGGGTTGTCCGGTTCGTGGCCGATGGCGCTGACCACCGGCGTCGTGCAGCGCGAGATCTCGCGGCACAGCGTCTCGTCGGAGAACGGCAGCAGGTCCTCGACGCTGCCGCCGCCGCGGGCCAGCACGATGACATCGACCTCGGGGTCGGCATCGAGTGCGCGCAGGGCCTCCACGATCTGGGGCACTGCGTTGGGACCCTGCACCACCGTGTTGCGGACGGCGAACCGGACCGCGGGCCACCGGCTGGACGCGACGGCGGTGATGTCGTGCTCGGCGGCCGAAGCCCGGCCGGTGATCAGCCCGATGGTGCCGGGCAGAAACGGGAGTGGCCGCTTCAGGCGCGGATCGAACAGCCCTTCGGCGTCGAGCAGCCGTCTCAGCCGGTCGATGCGGGCCAGCAGCTCACCGATGCCGACGGCGCGGATCTCCGTCACGCGCAGCGAGAATGTGCCGCGGCCGGTGTAGAAACTGGGCTTGCCGTAGACGATCACCTGCGTGCCGTCCGACATCTTGACCGGTGCGTTGACGACCAGGTCCCGCGGACACGTCAGCGACAGCGACATGTCGGCCGCCGGGTCGCGCAGTGTGATGAACGCGGTGTTGGAGTTCGGGCGCAGCGTCAGCTGCGCGATCTGCCCCTCGACCCAGACGGCGCCCAGCTTGTCGATCCAGCCCGCGACGCGAATCGCCACGCCACGGACGGGGAACGGGTTGTCCGGCGACTGGCCTGGCGGGCTCTGCGTCCCGTCCGCCGGCGTCACTTCGCCGATGCGCGGGTGATCCTGTTGGCCAGCAGCGTCTGGTAAGGGGCGCGCGCCTTGTTCGACTCCTCGAATTCGAGGAGCGCCTCCAGGTCGGGCAGGCGCAGCGACGTCAGCCGGGCACGCAACTGGGCCAGCGTCAGCGACTCGTAGTCGATCTCGGCGACGATCCCGGGGGCGTCGGCGGAGCCGTCGCTTTCCGCCGGCGTATCGGCGGATTTCGCAGCCTCGGCGTCTCCGCTGAAGAGCGCAAAACGCCCTTCGGTCAGCCGCTCACCGTCACGCACCGGCAGTTCGACGACGTCACCGAGGGAGTCGTCGCCCTCGACGACGGTCACGTCCTCGTCGAAGGTTGCCCACTCGGGTTGTTCGTCCTTCGGCGGGAAGATCGACTCGAGCGTCTCGTCGCCCTTGATGACGAGGACGGCGACGTCCTGCTGCATCTTCATCACCATCTGCGCGATCTGGCTCGCGATGGTCATCGGGTACATCAGGATCGTCTGGGGGAGCTTGCGGGTCTCCTCGATGGCGGTCACCGCCGCGCCCACGAGCAGGCGGACCCCATACGGTGCAGTTGACATGGTCACAGCCTACGGCTGGGCGGTTCGAGGGGCAGGTAAGTACCCTGGAGTCATGCCGCCGACTGTCAACATGGGGATTCCGGGCGCCGCGAGCTCGGTCGCCGACCGGCCGACCGGCAAACGCGTTCTGCTGGCCGAGCCGCGCGGTTACTGCGCCGGCGTCGATCGCGCCGTCGAGACCGTGGAGCGCGCCCTGGAAAAGCACGGCGCCCCGATCTACGTTCGCCACGAAATCGTGCACAACCGCTACGTCGTCGACACGCTGGCCAAGGCCGGGGCGATCTTCGTCGAGCAGACCGATGAGGTGCCCGAGGGCGCCATCGTCGTGTTCTCCGCGCACGGCGTCGCGCCGACCGTCCACGTCGAGGCCGCGGCCCGCAATCTGAAGACCATCGACGCGACGTGCCCCCTCGTGACGAAGGTGCACAACGAGGCCAAGCGGTTCGCCCGCGACGACTTCGACATCCTGCTCGTCGGCCACGAAGGCCATGAAGAGGTCGTCGGCACCGCCGGCGAAGCACCCGACCACGTGCAGGTCGTCGACAACCCCGATGCGGTCGACAAGGTCACGGTGCGGGACCCGAACAAGGTGATCTGGCTGTCGCAGACGACGCTGAGCGTCGACGAGACGATGGAGACCGTGCGCCGCTTACGGGAGAAGTTCCCGACGCTGCAGGATCCGCCCAGTGACGACATCTGCTACGCCACCCAGAACCGTCAGGTGGCGGTCAAGGCGATGGCGCCCGAGTGTGAACTGGTGATCGTCGTCGGATCGAAGAACTCGTCGAACTCCGTTCGCCTCGTCGAGGTGGCGCTGGGCGCGGGCTCGAATGCTTCGCACCTGGTCGACTACGCCGACGACATCGACCCTGCGTGGTTGTCCGGTGTCACGACGGTCGGTGTCACCTCCGGCGCGTCGGTTCCCGAGATTCTGGTGCGCGGAGTGCTGGATCGCCTCGCCGAATACGGCTACGGCACCGTGCAGCCCGTCACCACCGCCAACGAGACACTCGTCTTCGCGCTGCCGCGAGAGATCAGGCCTGCGCGCAACTAGCGGGTACCTTCGGGGACCGTGAGGTCCCTACGACGCGGTTTCTCGGTCCTTTTCGTCGTCCTACATCTGCTGCTGGTCTCCGGCTGCAGTGACGCCGAGGACAGGCTCAACAGCACCGTCAGCGGCTTCGCCGATGCGCTCAGTCGCGGTGACGTCGCAGCCGCCGCGGCAATGACCAGCGACCAGGCCGCCGCGTCCGACACCCTCGGCAAGCTTTTCGCCAGCCTGGGCACCGAAGTCCACGTCGACGTGTCCTCGGTGGCGCACGAGGAGAATGCGGCGACCTTCGCCTTGGCGGCCACGTGGAAATTCGGACCCGAGAAGCAGACCGAGTGGACCTACACCACCCAGGGCGCCGCGAATGCCGACGGCGACGACTGGAAGATCCAGTGGAACGCCGCCACCGTCGCGCCCGGTCTCGACGAGGGCCCGCTGTCATACAGCACGCTCGTCCCGATCCCCGCCGCCCGGGTGCTGGACCGCACCGGCGCCGAACTGCTCACCCAACACATCGTCACGCTCGTCGATGTCTCCCCCGGTGCTGACGTGAATGCCGTTGCCGCACTGCTCAATCCGATTGCGCCGACCATCACACCGCAATCGCTGAGCAGTGATCTGGCGGCAGGTAAACCCGTCACCGCGATCACGCTGCGCGAGGAAGACCTCGCGCCCATCCAGGAACCGTTGTCGGCGCTGCCGAACGTCACGCTGCGGCCGCAGACCCGGCTGCTGGCAACCGACAGGACGTTGACGTCACCGACCCTGAGCGGCCTGTCCGATCTGTGGCAACAACGCACCGACGCCGCCGCCGGCTGGGCCGTCACGGCGGAGACCGCCACCGGTCCCCAGCGGGTCGGCGGCGAGGACGCCAAACCCGTCGGCGACATCGCCAGCACGCTCGACATCGGCATGCAGCTCGCGGGAGAGGCCGCGCTGGCGCCGCTGACGACGCCCGCCGCGATCGTGGCCATTCAGCCGTCGACCGGCAGTGTGCTCGCCGTCGCGCAGAACGCACCCGCCGACGCGCAGGGCCCGATCGCACTGACCGGCCTGTATCCGCCGGGGTCGACCTTCAAGACGGTGACCGTGTCGGCCGCGCTGCAGGCCGGGCAGGTCACGCCCGACAGCATCGTCGGCTGCCCGGGCACCGAGAACATCGAGGGCAGGCAGATCCCCAACGACGACAACTTCGAGCTGGGCGACGTGCCGCTGCACACGGCGTTCGCGAAATCGTGCAACACCACGATGGGCCGGCTTGCGGTGAATCTGCCGCCCGACGGTCTCACGAAAGCCGCTGCGCAGCTCGGCCTCGGCATCGACTACGTCGCCCCCGGTATGACGACGGTGACCGGTTCGGTGCCTGTGGCCGACACGTCCGCGCTGCGCGTCGAGGAAGGCATCGGCCAGGGCAAGGTGACCGCGTCGCCGTTCGGCATGGCGCTCGTCGCCGCGACGCTGGCGCACGGTTCGGTGCCTGCACCCGCCATCGTCGAAGGCGAGCCCGGTGTGCCCGACCGCGCTCCCGACCCGCTACCCGCGGGGGTGGATCAGCAGGTGCAGGCGATGATGCGCGAGACCATCACCGACGGCACCGCCACCCAGCTGCAGGACATTCCGGGGATGCTCGGCAAGACGGGCACAGCCGAATATATCGACGACACCCACGCCCACGGCTGGTTCGTCGGCATCCGCGGAGACCTGGCGCTGGCCGTCTTCGTCAGTGATGCGGGCAGTTCCGCTCCCGCCGTCGACGCCGCGGGCCGCTTCCTGCGGGCAGTCCCCTGACACCCCTGCGGCGAAACGGAATTCCAGCAGCGAAAGTTCGAGATGAGGCCTGCGAGGTTTCAGTCTCGGGACCGCTCAGATGTCGTATTCCCAGCGGTCGGCTTCGGCCTCACGCGATGCGCGCCGGCGGGGCCGGTACTCGGAGCGGTCGTCGGAATCCTCGCCGCGGTAGCGCACCCGCGAGACCGGGTGGTGCGAGCTCGAGCCGTTGGAACCGTACAGGTCTGACGGTTCCTGGTCGTCGTAGCGGCTGCGTCGCTGCGGCCGCTCACGTTGCGGCCTCTCGTACCGGTCGTCGCGGTCATAACGGGCCCGGCGCTCGCGCGGCGGCATCGCATCGCGGTCGCGGGCGGCGGAGTCGCGCGGCTGCCGCGACGACGAGCGGGGACGACGACGCGGCTCCGGCTGGTCGCTCGGACGTTCTCTGCGCCGGCGCGGCCGTTCATCGTCACGGCCGTCACGGACAGGCTCGATGATCTCGGTCTCGGCGGCGCGGGAAGGCCTCGACCGGGGTGCGGAGCGCTTGGTCGGCCGCTCACCGCGGGCTGCCCGGTCACCTGCCGGCTTCCGCTCGCGGGAGCGTTGCCGATCCGATGCGCGACGCGGGCGTGGCTCGTCCTCGACGGCGCCGGACCGCCGTCCCGCGAACAGGGCCGACAGCTTCGACGACAGCCCACCCGATGGCGCGTCGGACGCCTCCTCGGCGGGGCCCGGGCGGGCCGACTTGCCGAAGTACCAGCGCGCGAGGCCGATCAGCAGCACGACGGCCGAGGTGAAGAACATCAGCGGGAAACGCTCGATCAGCGGGTAGCCGCAGTTGATCAGGATGTCCTTGACGCCTTCGATCTGGCTGCTGTGCATCAGGAAGTACGCGCCGGGCACTGTGACGAACAGCACCAGCGGCGGCTGGATCACCGCGGTGAACAAACCCGACTGCTGGACAGCGAGGACCGCGATGAGACAGCCGATGACATACAGGGACGCGAACGCGGCGGTGAGCTGACCGCCACCGGAGCCGGCGTCGAAAGCGAAGCCGATCGCGGATGCGACAACAGCGGTCAGAACCGCACCCCACCACGGAATCCCTGCGATATTGGGGTGCGCGGAGCGGTGATCGGCGGCCACTGCCGACCGGGCGCGCTGTCCTGACACACGTCGAACTTACCGGCTCAAGCAACTGCGCGTCGCCAGCGCTCGGTGGCGTGGCGGCCACATTGCCTACACTGTGGTCTCCGTGGGCCTCAATCTCGGAATCGTCGGACTGCCGAACGTCGGTAAGTCGACTCTTTTCAACGCGCTGACACGTAACGACGTGCTCGCCGCCAACTACCCGTTCGCGACGATCGAACCGAACGAGGGCGTCGTCGCGCTCCCGGACGAGCGGCTGACCGAACTGGCCAAGATGTTCGGCTCGGAGAAGATCGTGCCCGCGCCGGTCACGTTCGTCGACATCGCCGGAATCGTGAAGGGCGCGTCCGAAGGCGCCGGGCTGGGCAACAAGTTCCTCGCCAATATCCGCGAGAGCGACGCCATCTGCCAGGTGGTGCGGGTGTTCGCCGACGACGACGTCGTGCACGTCGACGGCCGCGTCGACCCGAAGTCCGACATCGAGGTGATCGAGACCGAGTTGATCCTGGCCGACATGCAGACACTCGAGCGGGCGCTGCCGCGGTTGGAGAAGGAAGCCCGGACGAACAAGGATCGCCGGCCCGTCTTCGATGCGGCGAAGGCGGCCAGCGAGGTGCTCGACACGGGCAAGACTCTCTTCTCTGCGGGCGCGGACGTTTCACTGCTGCGCGAGCTGAACCTGTTGACCATCAAGCCTTTTCTGTATGTGTTCAACGCCGACGAGTCGGTGCTCACCGACGAGGCGAAGGTGGCGTCGCTGCGCGAGTTGGTGGCGCCGGCCGACGCGGTGTTCCTGGACGCCAAGATCGAGGCGGAACTCCAGGAACTCGACGACGAGTCGGCCGCCGAGCTGCTCGAGTCGATCGGCCAGACGGAGCGTGGCCTGGATGCGTTGGCGCGGGCCGGTTTTCACACGCTGAAGCTGCAGACCTACTTGACGGCCGGGCCCAAGGAGGCGCGGGCGTGGACGATCCACCAGGGCGACACGGCGCCCAAGGCGGCCGGCGTCATCCACACCGACTTCGAGAAGGGCTTCATCAAGGCCGAGATCGTGTCGTTCGACGACCTCGTCGAAGCCGGTTCGATGGCGGCGGCGAAGGCCGCGGGCAAGGTTCGCATCGAAGGCAAGGACTACGTGATGGCCGACGGCGATGTCGTGGAGTTCCGCTTCAACGTGTAGGTCGCCGAAGAAGGCGTAGGTACAACTGTGGGGAGGCAAGGAGGAGGCGCTGCGCGTAGCCGAGGAACTTTTGGCGGACGTCGAGCTCAAGCGCCTCAAGGCCTCGGAGATTGCACTGAAGGCGAGCCGGGTGGCTCGACTCGTGGGTCACGAGGGTCTGACGGTCGCGACGTGGTCTGGAATCTGCGGACAGGTCGTTGCGACGATCTACGACATGGTGATGGAGATTTACCACGCACTGCTGTTTAGCGAACTCCAGGCGACTCTGTTTGCCGACACCCAGATAAGAGTGGACGGGTCGCTTTCGGCTGCGAGCGGATCCGCCCTCGACGAGATCGAGCGTGTTTCAGATCGGCTTCGCGATGGTGACCCGGAGTCCGTCAGCCAGGCCCTCACGACGTGTCGGCGGCTGATCGACTCGTGCGCTGATCATCTTTTTCCCGCGCAGGCCGACCAGTACCTGATCGGTGTCGGAGTCCCGCTGAAAGTCGGACAGCAGCAAGTCCTTAACCGTTTGTAGGCGTACACGTACCAATGCGGTATCACCACGAGTCGCCGAGACCGACTCCGACACACCCTCAAAGATCTCTACGAGCGGTGCTCGGCGGGGACCCACGAGGAAGTCACCGTAAATGAAGCTCCATTCGTTTTTCTTCAGACCTACATTGCACTGGGGGAGATCCTGACTTTCGAGCGCGGCAGCGAAACGACTGAGGCCCAAGGGCCCCTGTAGGTTGCGGTGTGCTGCCGGCTGCACCCGAGCCGGGTGGATGAATGCGGCGGGGATGTCGACGCCTATACATCTTTTGCTGTTTACTGCTATACATTTCGAGTGTATAGTCGTATACATTAATGAGTTGAAACGAGCCGCCAGAGATCTGACTAATGCACGCGCGCGACTCGCGGAGGCGATGAGTTCCGCAGCTGACGCCGCCATCGCAGCTCATGCGGAAGGTATGACTGAAGTTGACCTGGCGCAGCACCTCGGCGTGAATCGAATGACTATCCGAAAGTGGTTGGGCAAGTGACTGACTGCGGCGGATTCCGGGCCGAAATCGAACAGACCCTGATGAACCACCCGCGAACACGCTTCGCCAAGGTCCTGCTCGGAATGAAACGAGGACTTACAGATGTCGAAATGGCGCAGGAGGCCGATTCGGCGGGCGAACCCGTTCGGGCCGACAGCATCGCTGCAGTGCGCAGGATCGTGAGCCTGACTCTCGGTGACCGACTTGTCACGGCACCGTCGGAGGCAGAGGAACAGTCGAACATATACCGCGAATTGTTGAATTACCGACTGTCGCCAGGGCTGCGCCAACTAGTCGCTACACGATTGGCGCAACTGCGCGCTGTCGGCCCGAATGTCAGGCTGACGCCTCTGGGAGACGTCCGGCTCGGTTCCAACAGCACTTCCCGGCCTCCGCAGCAGGAGAATCCCTGTCCAGACTGCTTTTTGGTGCACCAGGGGGAGTGTCTCTGAACTCCGAGCTAGTGCGGGTCGGTCGATCTACCGCTTAGTCGCCATTAGCCGAGCGACGAAGGCCCGGTACTGTTGCCCGTTAGCGTTTCCAGCAATTGCGAGCCGGTGAGCATCGAACCTGGCATATCCACTATTGAACTCGCGCTCGAATGTTGGCCGCGAGACAACCAGATCAAGTACCAGGCTTGCTATCTCATCCAGCATCTTCGAGTAGAGGCTGAGGGTCAGATAATCGGGGGTTGAGCTTTGGGGGCCACCGCTTATGAACTCGTTTTCCTTACGGCTCTTGAGCTGCCACACCCACTGTCCGTGTGCGATCTTATTGCGCTGCTCGACTATTGGTCGGAGGTCATCATCGACGACCGCATGAAGCTCCTCGTATCGGGTCAATGGAATTGCCGCCAACGCGCTGTCTAGCGGGCGGTGGAGCAGTATCTGGTAATGCCGTCTGAATGCAAGGTCTAGAACCTGTAGCCATTGGTCCACCTTTGATCTGACGCTCCAAATCACCTCACGCTCAACATCGTTGAATCCGGTGGGGTCGGCCACGATCTTCCGAAGGATCGCCTCAGCCTCAATGCCGATAGTCAAGTACTGAGTACGGGATAGGGCGGAAATCTCCGGTGCGGCGTTGCGACGAATTGCGCTCTTGTGCAGGCGTTCGATTTGGATTCGAAACTTCCGGATCTCGGCAAGGTTGTCGGCGTGCTTCTCGAACTCTGGAGTGCTGGGAAAGCGCTGCGTCACCCGAACCATGGTCAAATCGTAGTTTTAGCCGCGATCCAGCGTTCGCGGTATGCGACGTGTCGCCAATTCCGTACTCACGAGCACGAGAGGCGGCGGCGAAGTGTCCGTAACCTCTCGTGCTCGGGAGTCGAACCCGAGATGGCAGCTGACTGCCACAAACCGACCAAGCTTCCGACGGACAAGCCGCTCTATTCCTGGAGGTCTACGCCCAGCCGGGGCGCACCCGCACGCGTTAGGAAGCATAGCGAATGACCGTCGACGTGGTGGCTATTCGAGCGAGCCCACGGTGACGCCCTTGGGCCTGCTGGCGGGGCTGGCCAGCATCGACAGTGGGCGGCCAGTTCGAGACCATCGCCAGAACACACCCAGGCAATTGGGTATTAGTTTTAGTTACAGTTTTGGTTACACTGGGGTGGTGACCGCCCATCCGACCTACCCGACTGACGCGTTAGCCCTAGTTCTAGTCGAACTTCGCCACCCTGTCACCGACCCTCCTGTGCGCGCCGCTCTTACTTTCTTGAGAGATCAGCTTTCGGAGTGGACTCCGATCATTGAGCAAGAAGAGATGCGGCAGATAGACATGAACACGGGCGCTCAGACCGTGTTCACCAACAAGAAGCTGGTCGCGCGAGATCGACATACCGCGATCACGTTTCGCCACGATGCCATGACGGTCGAAGTTACTGACTATCCGGGTTGGGCCAAATTTTGGCCGATCGTTCGCGCAACGGTAGCTGCACGCCAAGATGTCTCTCCTGTCGATGGCTGCCTCCGGATCGGGCTGCGCTACATCAATGAGATCCGCGCACCATTGGATAACTCGTCCACCTGGTCGAAGTGGGTCTCGAATAGTCTCCTTGGTCCGGGATCCGAACTGTCTGACCTCAAGCTGGCCATTACGGCACAGCAGCACGTCGTTCAATGCGATGGTCCCGGACCTGGGGCTTCGCTCACGCTGCGTTACGGCGCAGCGCGCGGTTCCGTAATCCAGTCGACACCAATCCTCCAGCGATTGAAAGAGCCGCCTGAGAATGGGCATTTCTTTCTCTTGGATATCGATAGTGCGTGGAGCGACCCAAAGAATGGCATTCCTGCATTCGAAATCAACCTGATTGAAGAGGTGGCCGAAAGACTTCACGAGCCGATCAACCCGCTTTTCGAATCACTTATCACAGACGACCTCCGCACCACCGTGCTGGAGAAAGAAAGTTAGGGGAAATGTGACAATTTCGTATTCGGGTTCCAACCTTCGCGATGAAACCACTTCTGGAAACGGAGATTATCGTTTAGGTAAGTTGCCCGAAACTACGCCGTCGACCTCGGTATATGATCGTGTCGACGTTATCGATCGTGACTCCACGGACTTGCACGGTGAAGTTTGCGAAACGCGCCGACATCTTCACTTAGTCGAGTTGGATGATAAGACTGTCGAGCGGGCCAAGAGTGCACCGATTCAAGCGCTTGAGCAGTTGTCTGATTACGGATTCGCATGGCGAGATGTTGCTCGTGTCATCGGTGTAAGTGTCCCGGCTCTGAACAAGTGGCGTAAGGGCACGGGAATCACAGGTGAAAATCGTCTCAAAATTGCTCGCCTGTTGGCGCTGATCGACATGCTGGCGGACCGTTTCATTGATGAGCCGGCGTCGTGGTTAGAAATGCCCATTGCAGAGGGAGTTGGACTGAATCGGCTGGACCTGTTGCAGCAGGGGCGCTTCGACCTGGTCCTGGCGCTGGCTAGTGAGCACACAGGAGACGGCACCGTAGAGACGGTAATGAAAGAAGTCGATACCAACTGGCGCGACAGCCTCGTCGAAAGCAACTTTGAGTCTTTCGTAGCCGAGGATGGCGCGATTTCGATACGACATAAAGGGTAAAAATGGCAGAGCTGGAGACGCCCGACGAACTTGAGTCGATTTATCTCGCTCGTTTCGATGAGGTGAGTGAGCATCGGCCTTTGTTCACGGGTGACGTATATCGCATGAGCGATGGTCACCTTGTCATGGTGCTCCAGCATCCCTGTGCGCTGCGCCGCGGGGTTGACCTTTATCCGAAAACTCTCGTTGCCCCTGTACAACCGGATACCCTCCGCTCCGACTGGGCAAAAGCCGCTTACACGAAGATGCCGTTGCCAAGACTAATTGACGGCAAAGATCACTCGGCAGACTTCGTAACGCCCGAATTGCCAGACTCGCCCACTCTCGTTGCGTCTGAGCGAATCGCGGTAATGAGTCAGTCAGGAGTGAACCTGCTGATGCAAAGGTGGTCGCATCACAGCACTCGGCTGGTGGTGCCCACCCATTTGTATTCCGACGTCGCACTCGGCCCATTCGATGAGGCTGATCTCCTTGAGGAGTGGACGCAGGACAGGGTTGAAAGCGGATCAACATCAACAGCCGCGGAGCATGAGTGTTCGGCGTGGCTAGACAAGAAAGAGAACGGCAAGATCAGAAGGGCGATGCTTAGCGATCCTCAGTACGCAAGCGCAGTGCGGCGAGACGCACGCCAATACCGGAAGTCCGAAAAGCTTGCGGTCGAGTAGCTACGGCTTATAGGGCAGCTATGCTCAGCCACCCAGGCGGCGCGCCCAGGGGTTGAAACGGTTCACCCCGCCACTGTTCGCTCCTGGTGCCTGCTGACGTCCGTGCTCGCCGAAACGTCCCATCGGGACGACGACGTGCATGGTGCCCGCAGCTGCCGTCAGCACGTCGTGAGCGACGGCGGCGGCGAGGCTGTCCGGTTGGTGCTGGCCGGGTTGCCAGGCGACGGCTTGCGCTTCGAAGTCGGGCTAGATGCCCGGCGATGCGGCGACTTCGAGGGCTTGGCGCAGCGAAGCGGAGCGACCTTCGCCGTCGCCGCGTCCGCGCCTCGATCCTGGGGGAGGCCAGGAGGTTACGCGGGTCGGGTAACCCGGTCGCATGCGCTTGAGGGTGTCGCGCAACCACGGCGGATACGTTGTGGCGGGGCGAAGCTCTCGACCGCTCTTTCAGTCGCGCCGACGCTGATTGCCAGCTCTACGGCGCGGCGTGCGTGACATTGCTCTGAGGCCAGTCGCTCGCTCACGTCTGCGATGAGTGCCAGGGTGCTGGCTGCGTATCTGGGCGCGGCGATCAGGCCGCAGGCGTAGCCGCTACGGAGTCGGACAACAGCTCAACGATGGCAGGCCTAGAGGTCAGCGGGTTAATCTGACATGGTTTTGCCGGTGTGGACAACGTTCTGGCCTGACGTGATCGTTGCAGCGATAGGCGCAGCGTTGACAGTCGCCATCGCGGTTGTAACTTATGTTTTGAACCGGCTGCGCAACGAAGGCCGAGCTTTGAAGGCCCTGATTCTTGATCTGTCGCACCGCCGGGTGTTCACAGGGCAAGCTGTGACGATTCCCGATGCGCAGGAGACTGGGGACTACCGTAGATGCAATGACAGCGTGATTGCCGCGCGGGAAGAAATCCGGCGGGCGCGTGGACTGGTGCGGGAGGAGCCCTCACTTCAGCTCCCGTTGAAGCGAATGACCCAAGCTTGCAATTTTTATCTAGAGGCTTCAGAGAGGGATCCGAACACTTATGCAATTCGGCTGGTCCAGTTGGGCGACGAACTGCACGAGGAAATTCGGAAACTAGCAAGTCGGCGACGCGGACTCCCGACGCCGAAGCCCGGCTCCGACGCATTCCCTAACGATGGCCCGCCGCCGGTTCGCTGAGCTGTTCATCGGCGGTGACGTGGTGGTGTTCAGCTTCCAAGCAACATCTGTACAACAAATACAACTAGCGCGTCGCCGTATAGGCTGCCGTTCGTGGCGGCCCGAATCCCGGTATTTGTATCGGCTCCTTCGGCGTTGTCGGCCGATCAACAGGCTTCCTACGACTTCATAGTTGGTCTCCTAGCGAGCGAGCACTTCGAGCATCGAGCTCTTGGGCGGACCGACTATGGCGTTGATTTCCCGCTGAAAGAGGTCTTCTCAATCGCTCGGCATTGTTCAGGCGGAGTGATACTCGGGTTCGAGCAGATGCGTGCCGCTCGGGTGGAGTCGAAGCCCGGCACGGCGTCGTCAAAGACGCTGAGGAACGTCTCATTCCCTACTCCCTGGAACAATCTTGAGGCAGGAATTCTCTTCGGATTGCGGCTTCCGCTGTTGGTCTTCCGGCAGAAGGGCATCCATGGAGGCGTATTCGACAATGGGGTGAGCGATGTGTTCATCCAGGCTCTTCCCGACAGTGCGCCTGACCCGGACACCGCAATTCAGATAGGAATTGTAGTGAAGCATTGGGCAGGCAAAGTCCGGGAAAACTACAGGTCCTACTGACGCGTCGTGGAGTTCAGATTCAACGTCTGACGAATCGACCGTGGGGGATATGCACGCAATAGACGCGTTTTCCGTGCATAGGGCCGACGGTCGGCTCAGCGTGCGGGCGCGTACCGCAGCGCGACCGCGCCTGAACTGAACTCAGCCGGTCGATAGGCGTCAGCTCCACATGCTTCGACAGCCGCGAACAACGCAGGCCCGTGGCCCGCAATCCGGGGGTGCACGACGAATTCGTACTCGTCGGTCAGCCCCGCCTCGGCCAGCGCCATCGGAAGCTGCACGCCGCCCACGAACAATCCATCGCCGGACTCCTCCTTGAGCCGCTGAACTACCGCAACCACATTTCCGCGCACGAGTTCGGCGTTTCAATCGACCCCGTCCAGAGTGCTTGACACCACGTACTTCCTCGCCGCATCGATCATCTGAGCGAACGGATCCGTCGACCGTTGTCGGGTAGGACATTCGGAACGCGGATTCCATCATCTCGTGAGTGAACCGGCCGAAGACCAGGCCATCGGCCCGCGCGAGATTGTCCGCGGCGCGCTGATGCAGCTCCTTATCCGCGGGGATGACACGGTGATCGCAGCAACCATCCAGAGTGACGTTGATGGAATACCGTAGGGGCGGCGGGCAAGTCTGGGGGAGGAACATTCGTGATCGCGTGGCGCATGACATCGGTGGTTGCTGCCGCCTTCCTACTGGTCGCCGGCTGCGGCGGAGCTCAGGAAAATGCCTCTGCGCCAACGCAATCCGAGACAGCCGCCCAAGCGGAAACCGCGGCCGCCGACGATGCGCCCGACGACGGCGAGATGACGGCCGTCTACGAAGACGCCACCACCCCGGAGGCGCAGAACGGGCGTCAGCTCATGGAGTCCGCGCAGCTCCTGGAGAACTTGGCCACGTCGGTCAACGAGACGTTCAACCTCCCCAACGACATCCGCCTCCTCGGGCAGCAGTGCGGCGACCCGAATGCGTTCTGGGATCCCAGCGAGCAGGCCGTCGTCCTCTGCTACGAGGACGCCGATTTCGCCGAGACGGTGTTCGCCCAGAACGGCGACCCCGACCCCGTCGATTCGGCGCTCAACGCCGAGATCGGCAGTTTCTACCACGAGGTCGGGCACATGATGGTCGACATCTACGACCTCCCGATCACAGGCCGTGAAGAGGACGTCGCCGATCAGCTCGCGGCCTACGTCATGCTCGCCGAGGACGACGACGGCACCTTCGATCCGCACTCCGTCAAGGTCGTTCGCGATTTCGCCGGCGAGTTCCGTGCCTTCGCCGACGAGGAGGGCGAGGTCGGCGAAGCCCAGTTCTCGGCCGGACATTCACTGAACCAGACCCGCGCGTACAACCTGCTCTGCTGGGCGTACGGCGCCGATCCCGAAGGCAACGCCGCCATCGTCGACGACGGTGATCTGCCGCCCGAGCGCGCCGAGCTGTGCGAGGACGAGTACGAGAAGATGCAGTACGGGTGGTCCTCGCTGCTGGACCCCTACGTCAAGTGACTATCTCGGGGTGAGCCGGAAAATCGGTATCTCCCGGCCGGATTCGGCTGTCTTCTCGCGGTAGTCGCCGTAGCCGGCGTACACGCGCTTGGCCAACCCGTACAGCCGCTCGTACTCGTCGGGATCGCTGACCTGCGTGGCGGTGAACGGTTCCTGGCCGAACGTGCAGTCGGGGTTGGCCTTCAGGTTGTAGTACCACTGTGGGTGCTTGTCTCCACCGAAGTTCGAGGCGACCAGAATGACGTCCGCGCCATCGTGGAAGTAGGTGAGCTGCACCTCGCGCGGCTTCCCCGACTTGGCGCCGGTCGAACGCAGCGGGGCGTTGACGATCGGGCCCATGTTGACGCGCCCCTTGGTGAGACGGAACAGATAGGGGTCGGTGCGGCGAGCGACATGACGGGCGAGGAACTGGCCGATCTTGGAGCGACCGAAGTGAACTCCTTGGTCGTACCCGGATCCGCGTCGGCGATGAGGGTCGACGTAGCGCAACGGCATTGACGCAACCTACCCCGACGCCCGAGACGTCAACGACCGAAGAGCGACGGCAGTCGGCGGGTGACGGGAAGTTTGCGCCTCGCGGCGCGCTGGAGTTGGCTCGCTGCCACCATGGCGATCAGCCCCACGGCCTGTCGACCCAGCGCTGCACGGCTGGTGCGCTGCCGCCACGTCGGCGTCCGTGACCCGCGTCGGTAGCCGACGGCGTAACCGATGCACAGCGCCGCCGTCAATGCCACGAGTATCCCGAGCGCAGTCACGGGGTCGAGCCTTCACGATGGCGGTCGCGACGAGGTCACAAAGCGGGCACACCTCATCGACACCGAGTTCGTCGGGGTGGTCACATCACCCACCCGAACGGGTGGGGCAAACCAATGGCAGTCCGAAACTTTCGCCGATTCGGCCACCCGATCACGTCCAACTGCCACCCGTCGTCGACATTCCTCCGAAAAGCGGGCCTCAGGCGCCCTTTTCAGACCTCCGTAGTACGAGGATTCCTCGCAGACGATGCCGTCCGGAAAATTTCGCTGCAGCAGATGGCAAACGTCAGCAGAAAAAGTTAACCTGCACGGGTACCACAGCTGGATTCGCGAGCCGCGACGCGATTACTGCATCCATTCACCACAGAGAGGTTGTCAGTGAGACACGCGACGGCAGACAGTTCGGGAACGCAACCATCGAAATCAGGTGACCGAGCCAGCGCCTGATTCGCCATGACATACGAATACAACGCGTTGCTTTCCCGCATCAACGGCTACCACCTGCAATCGGTCCACTTCAGCGGCGGATATCTCCAACTTGAATTCGCATCGTTGAACTCAACCGACGAACCTGTGCTCACCTGCGAGGTGATGCCTGTGGTGGACACACCTGCCGGAACTCTGGTCAGCGGGCAAGCGGGTTACGCCGACGTCCTCCGAGCGCTGATCGGGCACCACGTCGTCGGCACTGCCGAGGCACCACACGAGGGCCTTCGGATCGAATTCGCCGAGACGGTGCTGACCCTGCGGCCCACCGCAGTCGACCTGCACGGACCGGTGATCGCGATGTTGTCCGACTTCGGTGATTCCGGCTCGATGATCTGGCGGCCCGGAGGGGAGGCGTTTGAGTACCTTGGCTAGGTGTGGCACGAACGGACACTGTTTCGAGGGTCATCGACGCGTCGCGTGAGCGCGTCTTCGAAGCGCTCGTCGATCCGACCGCGCTCGCCGCATGGCTGCCACCGGAAGGCATGACAGGTCGCTTCGAGCACGTCGACGTCCGTCCGGGCGGTTCCTACCGGATGACGCTGACGTACGACGACCCGCCGTCTGACGGCGGGAAGTCGTCGTCGGACACCGACATCGTCGAGGGCCGCTTCACCGATATCGTGTCCGGCGAGCGCGTGGTTCAGGAGGCCGATTTCACCTCCGACGATCCCGCGTTCGCCGGCACAATGACGATGACGTGGACCGTTACCGACGCCGGTGACGGGACGCGCGTCGAGATCCGTGCCGACGATGTGCCAGAAGGCATTTCGGCTACAGACCACGCGGCCGGGATGAACTCCTCGCTGGACAACCTCGCGCGATTTCTGGCGCAGCAGAGGCCGTGACGTTTAAGCGCTGCCCACCCGGTAATCGAGGACGGCGTCTCGGCTCTGCAGCGACTCGCCGGAGAGGACGACGAGCTCGGTCGGGGAGAGCCGGTAGGTGGTTCCCTCGTTACGGGCCTCGAAGCCGGCCGCCATCGGGCGCACGTCATCGAGCTCCAGTTCCGCCCCGTCACGAAGACGCACGCCCTGATACTGGTAGGTCCCGTCGGAGCTCTCGCAGATGACCATCGTCGCGCGCTCGGTACGGGCGATCGCCACCGCCCGCTGGCTCGGATCGCAGCGTGCCGAGTCGACGTAGCCCTGAGCGTCGATCTCGAAAGCCGGTGTCTGGGGTTGCGGTTGCGCTTGGGGCTGCGGCTGCGCAGGCCGCGGCGTTGCGGTGCTCTGGGCCGGCGGAAGCGGCGCAGGCGGGAGTGGCGCAGGTGGGAGTGGCTCGGCAACCCGCTGTGACACCGTATTCGGTTGCGCGGGAATCGATTGCACCTGCTGGACGGGATCTTGCGAGGACAGCACCAGATAGAGGACGCCGAACGTCGCGATCGACGCGACGACGACGGCAAGAGCGGATGCGCGCGAGCTGAGGCGACCGCGGCGGCCGGGCACGTCGAGTGCGGGGGCGGGGTGATCCGTCGTGGTCGGCATACCTGCGCTCCCTTGGTGCCGAATGGTTCTGCTGGGCAACAGCAAAACATCTGACCGTCAGGAAACGCGTGATCTCAGTCGGCGTTTCGCCGAGCGTCTGGCCTAGAGAACGACGGAGATCTCGTCGCCGAGGCGGTATCCCTCGGCCAACGGCAACGCATCCCCACTCCAGAAGGAGCCGGGGTCGAACCAGTTGTAGTGCTTCTCGGTCGTCAACAGGCCCATCTCCTCGTAGGTGATGGCGACGGTTTCGGCGCAGTACGCGGTCTCCAGTCCGACTTTGGTCTTCTCGGCCTTGCGACGTTCGGCGGACTCGCGAACCTTGCGATGCACGAACGGAATTCCGCGCGTGAAGTCGCTGACGTTCGGAAGCCGTCCGCGCATCCAGCGACCGGTCAGCCGGGCCGTCGTCGGGAACGCGGTACCGTCCATCCGGGCGATCACCCGCAGCATGCGGTCTTCCTGCTCGCGGGTCGCGTACGGCGTGAGCTGCCGCAGCCAACAGCGCTGGTCGTAGGTGTTGATCCAGCGTTCGACGGCCTGCCGCAGGTCGTTGAGCTGAACGCCGCGGTGGTTGGTGCCGGTCCACAGATCCAGCAGTTTGTCGCCGAGCTCGGCATGCCAGATCAGCGGCGGCATGTCGTCGATCGCGAGGGTGACGCCGACATGATTGACCGGACTGTTGGTCATCGACTGGATGGCCCGATCAGGCCCAGAATGTCCGCGGAACAGCCAGATATCGCCCGTTCGGGTTTCATCCAGCGTGCGCTCCAAAGACACGGTGCTTGGATTCACCCCCGCAGCTTATGCAGACTGGTGGGTATGCGTGGGATCTGGAAGTGGGTCGGGCTTGCCGGTGTCGCCGGCGTCGTCGCAGGTGGGGCATTGGTCGCGCGTGATCAGCGGCGTCGCAAGGCCTATACGCCGGACGACATCCGGGCTCGCCTGCATCAACGACTCGCCGAAGCCGACCGCACCGCATAGAGCGTGTGTGACCCGGTGAAGCCCTTGAGCTGCGCATCGCGTTCTCCGTCGACGACGATGTCCTCGCAGTCGGTGATCGCGTCGAACACAGTGGAGCTGACGAGAATCTCGCCGCCGTCGGCCTGACCGGCCACCCGCGCCGCCATCGCGACGTTACGGCCGAACAGGTCGTCGCCGCGCAGCACCGATTTCCCGGCGTGA
Organism: Mycobacterium sp. 236(2023); assembly: GCF_029623955.1. Lineage (GTDB taxonomy): Bacteria > Actinomycetota > Actinomycetes > Mycobacteriales > Mycobacteriaceae > Mycobacterium. Next base: position 931,067 of record NZ_JARSBP010000003.1, read on the forward strand.
ATGCCAATCCTGACGCGAATATCGTTGGGGCGCTTGTGGAGTGATTGCTGGATCTCGATGCTGCAGCGGACCGCCTGTTCAGGCTGGGCGAACGCCACCATGAACCCGTCGCCCTGACTCTTGACGACGTACCCGTCGTGCTTGTCCACGTACCTGCGGACGGACTTGTCGTGCTTGCCGATCATCCGGACGTAGGCCCGGTCGCCGATGCGCTCGTTGAGTGCCGTCGACTCCTCGATGTCGGAGAACATGATCGCGACCCGGCCGCTGGGGGCCAGCCGCGCAAGATCGGGCCGCTCGACCTCGGCCCAGTCGGCGAGCTCCTCGATCGAGGACCGCACCGCTGCGCCGAACCCGTCCCGGCGCAGGATGTTGGCGGTCTGCCAGACCGTCTTCACGGCCTTCGTCCCACCCGACACCAGAAGCTGGCGGGTATCGAGGCGTCTCCGCAGCTCCTCGGTCTCCTCTCGGGCGGTCCTGAGATTTCTGGTCTGGATCGCCAACGCAACGCCGAGGCCTGCAGCCAGCAGCGCGAGCACGCACACTGCGATCAGCGTTCCCGTCACCCGTCCAGTATTGGATGCTGGTGAAGTGAGGATCGCGAAGGCCCCCTATTACGAGAGTCGTTTCATCCGCGCCAACGACCCCGATGGCGACCGCGCGCTGTGGCTTCGCGAGACATTGCTGCTGCCCACCGTGGGTGAACCGGTTGCCGACGTGTGGGTGATGTTGTTCGACCGATCGGGCCACCGGGCGGTCAAACGCCAGTATGCGATCGACGACGCCGACTTCGAAGACGGCGAGTGGACGGCCCGCATCGCCACGACGATTCTGACCGACGCCGCGGCGACGGGGACTCTGCCCGAGGCCCGCTGGGACCTCGCCATCACACCGGGCGCGGCGGAGCCGGTCCGGGTGCTCACCGACCGCGCCTACGAGCGGAAGTTCCCGGCCGCGAAGACGACGGTGCGTCACCCGCTGGCGCAGTTCGACGGACGCCTGGAGATCGCGGGTCGTGGCGTCGACGTCGACGGTTGGGTCGGCAGCATCAATCACAACTGGGGCACCCGGCACACCCCGGCGTATGCGTACGGGCAGGTGTGCGGATTCGACAACGCGCCGGAGTCGACGCTCGAGATCGTCACCGCGCGTGCCGCACTCGGGTCCGTGCTGCTGCCCGGTGTCACGTTGTTCGTGTTCCGGCACGGCGGGCAGGAATTCGCGGTGCGTGCTATCCGCGGCAGCCTCAAGACCCACGGCCGGTACTCGCCGTTCACGTGGACCTTCGGAGCGCGCGTGGGGGAGCAGATGATCGAGGGCGAGATCACCACGGTGCCCGGCGATGTCATCGGGCTGACGTACGCCGACACCCACGGCGGCGTGAAGTACTGCTACAACTCAGCGATCGCCAACTGCCGAATCCAGGTGGCGGGCAAAGCCTTCAACCGCACCGAACTGGTCAGCCGGCGCGCGATGTTCGAGATCCTGACCGACGAGCGCCTGGAGGCGGTGCCGTTGCTGGTGTAGCTCTACTGCCAGGCAGAGGTGACGGTTGCCATGTCGAAATAGTCGCGCCACGAAGCGATCTGGCCGTCGACGATCTCGAAGACGCCCGCGACGGGCAGCGCGAGTTCGCGACCGTCCTTGAACCGCATGACATCGGTGCGCTCGTTGAACACGAGGTTGCCCGAGCTGACCTGGCGATGCACCTGGAAGTCGATGCCGTCGACCATGCTCGTGAACTCCGCGATGAAATCCTTGATCGCTTCCCGGCCGACCATTGGGTCCATCGGAATGTTGTGATAGACGCCGTCTTCGGTGAAATGTTTGGCGAGAGCCGCCGGATCGGGATCCGTCCACTCGGCGCAGAACTCGGTCACCACATCGTCGGGGGAACGTGTCATTCCTCGATGAAACCGACTGTCGCCGCGTAAATCAACCCTGCGAGCACCGCCGACCCGGCGGTGCTCAGGTCCACACCGCCGGCGATGTCGGCCAGCGGTCCGATGTAGAGGGTCGTGTTGACGGCCAGCACTCCGAAGAGCGCACCGGCCGACCACGCGATCACCGCGGGAATGTTCCAGCCGCCGCAGAACCAATAGCGACCACCCTGACGCCCGTCGGCGAAGGCTTGCAGATCGGTCGTGTCGTAGGTCTTGGTGCGCAGCGCGCCGATCGCCAGGATCACGACCCATGGGGTGATGACGGCGTTGAGCGCCACCGTCATCGCGGTGACCGACTCGACCGCGTCGAACACGAAGACGCCGACGTAGAGCAACGCGATCGCGACGCCGGCGGTAATGATCGTCGTCTGGGTCCGCTTCAGCTGTGGCGCAAGCCCTTCCAGGTCCAGCCCGCTCGCGTACACGCACAGCACGCCCTGGCTCAGTCCGCCGAGAAGGGAGATGACGACGATCGGGACCACGTACCAGCCCGGTGCCGCGGCGACCAGGTCGTGCAGGTAGGAGTCGGTCACGTCGGTGAAGGACAGCGCGGTGAACGCGCCGAACAGGCTGGGCAGCAGGACGCCGACGAACATGCCGATCCCCAGCGCCGCGCAGATGGTGCCGTTGCCGAATCGCTGCGACGAGATCCGCCGGGTGTAGTCGCCGATCGTCGGACCGTAGGAGATCGGCGCCGCGGCGAACAGCACTGCCGACAGCGTCCACGTCTGCCAGAAGCCGCCGAGCGCGTAGTCGCCACCGGCGGTGGACGGGTCGAAGCTGCCGGCGAAGGCGACGACGCCGAGTGCCATCAATACGCCGACGACGGGGACGACGATCTTCTGCATCGCGACGATCGTGGCGTGGCCGTACAGCGCGACCGTCACCATCAGCGCCGCAACGGCGCCGTACGCGAGGCCGCGGGCCATATCGGTTTCCGGCGTGCCGAGGAGGCGGTGCGCCGCGGCGACGATCGCGTCACCGCTCGTCCACACCGTCACCGCCGCGAATCCCAGGGCGATCAGCAACGCGATCCCCGACCCGATGAACCTGCCCCGGATGCCGAAGAAGGCGCCGCTGGAGACCGTCATGTTCGTACCGGTGCGCGGCCCGATCGTCGCCGTCGGCAGTACCGCCAGCGTGCCTAGCGCGGTGCCGACGACCATCGAGGTGACCGTCTCCCAGAAGGACAGCCCGAACAGGATCGCGAACGCACCGAACACGACGTTCGTCCAGGTCAGGTTCGCCCCGAGGAACACCGCGCCCAGGTTGCGGGGGTGGGAGTCGCGCGCATCTTCGGGCAGGTACTCCACGCCAGCGGCTTCGACGGCCCCGACGCGGTCATTGGTGATGCGCAGTTCTTCTGTCGTGAGGGCCATGACGTACTCGCTTTGTTGATGGGCTCATCAATAGTGTTGATGTAGTGTTCAACAAGGTTTCGGTTTCGTCAACAGGAAGGACCGTCCGTGCCCGACGCAATCCGCGACGCCAAGCGCAAGCTGCCCGCTGAACGGCACGGCGAACTGCTGGCCAAGGCCGTCGACATCGCCCACGCCGAAGGGTTGTCGGCGGTGACCCTGCGCCGCGTCGCATCCGACATGGGCGTCACGGCAGGCCTGGTCAGTCATTACTTCTCGGCGGCCGAGCAGCTGATCGCCGCAGCGTTCCGGTCCGCTGCGCAAGCAGACCTGGACAGCGCCCGATCGCGAATCGCCGCGGCCGACGGTGCCGCGGACATGATGACCGCGTTGATCGACTATGTGCTGGCCGACGACGGCGACGAGGGCAGCGCGCTGTGGCTGGAGACCTGGACGCTGAGCCGCCGCAATGCCGTGCTGGCTGACGCCGCCGACGACCTGACCGGCCAGTGGCAGGACACGATCGCCGAAATTGTCGCGCTGGGGGAGCGCACTGGCGAGTTCACGGTCAGCGACGTCGATGCGGCCGCGCGCCGGCTGTTGACGCTGATCGACGGGTTGGGGTCACAGAAGGTCGTGCGCTCCGTGCCCGCCGCGGACGCCCAACACATCGCCCGGGCGTACGTCGCATCGGAGTTGGTGGCCCAACGTGAAGAAACGCCCGAGATCGAGACGAAATCTCGCGCATAGCTTCACGTTCGGCGCCCTACCAGCCCTCCATGAGAACCCGGTCGAGGGTGTCGACGTAGAAGTCGGCGGCCTCGATGTCCAGGCACAGCGGCGGCTTGGTCTTGAGGATGTTCTGGTGGTCGCCGGTCGGTTGGATGACGACGCCGAGTTCGAGCATCCGATCGCAGATGGCCGACGTCTCCTCGACCGCAGGCTCGAGCGTCTGCGGGTCGCGGATCATCTCGACGCCCAGGTACAGGCCGAAGCCGTGAACGGTTCCGACCAATGGGTGCCTGTCGCGCAATCCTTCCAGCCTGGCCTTGAGGTAACCGCCGACGTGAAGAGCGTTGTCCTGCAAACCTTCATCGCGCAACACGTCGAGCACCGTCAGTCCGACTGCACACGACAATGGGCTGCCGCCCGTGGACGAGAAGAAGTAACCCTGGCTGGAGAACGCGTCAGCTACCGCGCGTGTCGTGATGACCGCGCCCACCGGATACCCGTTGCCCACCGACTTCGCCACCGACACGATGTCGGGCACGGCGTGCTGCTGCTCGAACCCCCAGAACCATTGACCCAAGCGGCCGTAGCCGACCTGAACCTCATCCGAGACCGCCAGGCCGCCCCCGCCCCGGATCGCGGCGTACACCTGCTGAAGGTAGCCATCGGGCAGCGCCATGCCGCCGGCGTTGCCGTAAACGCTCTCGCAGATGAACGCCGCGGGAGCCCGCCCCGAGGCGATCAACTCCTCGATCTGCGCGACCGCGTCGCCTGCGTACCGGGACGCGTCGGCCCCCCGGTACTTGCCGCGAAAACTGTTCGGGGACTCGACGGTGTGGACCCAATCCGGGCGGGTGGCAAGAGCATTGGGGTTGTCGGCCGTCGACGTCGAGACCGCGTCGGTACCGTACGTCCAGCCGTGGTAGGCCTCCCGCACGGCGACCACGTCGCGACGGCCAGTTGCGGCAGTCGCCAACCGGATCGCCAGATCGCTGGCCTCCGAACCGGAATTCACCAGGAACACGGTGTCCAGGGGGTCGGGAAGGAGCGCCGCCAATCGCTCGCTGAACTCGACGACCGCCGAATAGTTGAATCGCGAGTTGGTGTTCAGCTTGCGCAGCTGCCGAGACGCCGTGCCCGCGATCCGCGGGTGAGCGTGGCCGAGGACCGTGACGTTGTTGACCATGTCGAGGTAGCTGCGCCCCTCGGTGGACATCAGGAAATGCCTTCTGCCCCGCTCGATCTGCGGCGGTGTGCGGTAGTAGAACTCCTGCACGGGAGCGAAACTCGCGTCTCGCCGCGCCAGCAGATCACCACCGTCGCCCCGCGTCAGCGGCGCAAGCCCGAGCAGCGGCCGCGGATCGCAGGTGTGCGCCAGCCAACCGGCGGCCACGTCGGCACGTGCGAACGGCGGCGCCGGGGTTGCGCCCACCGGGCGCACCGAGAGCCCGACGCGTTGCCTCGCCGAGAATCGGCCCAACACCTCACCCGCGATCGTCGGGCCCTCCGCGGCATCGGCCACACCGTCGACCGTCAGCTCGAAATGCTCGCCGCGCAACGTGACCCGCCCCGACGCGTCCGCCGTCACGTCGCCGTCCCACGGTGCCGCGAGATCCGTGTCGGCGGCCGCCCACAGGTCGATACTGGTGGCGACGACGTCAGGAGCCTCCTGACTCAGGCGCGCTGCATTGCACAGCCGGGCCTCGCCGTAACGGGTGACGACGAGCGGGGCGCCCTTCTGCAATGCAGCCCAAGCGGATTCGCTCACGAAGTCATCGGACAGCGCGCCGGCATCGTCGAACGCGTCGTCGTAGATGTCTGATGCGGTCGACAGGTCCAACGTCACCGCAGCCGCTCGCTCGACAGCGATGATCTGTGCCTGCACCCGGACCGGATGGGGCGCCTCGGCCAACCCGAGATGTGCTCGGATCGTCGCCGTCATCACATCCATCGGGATCGACGTGGCGAGCTCGAACATCCTCATCTCACCGTCGGTCTGGCCGGTGACGTAGTCGTTGTCGGGGTCGAGTACGGCCTGTTGGGCTCCGCTGACGATGAGAACCGCGGTGCGCAACACCAGCATCGGCCACAGCGCATCGATCTCGGCGGCCGCCAACGGGCGCACGGCGTGAAAAGCCTTGATCGCCGGAAGCACCGAAGTCGGCTCCGCGCCGGCATGCCCCAGCACCGACGACGCGGCGATCGCCAGCTCGGACACCGCCCACGTGTGCGAGAGGTCGCCGAAATCGATGACGCCGTCCGGGGTTCCGGCAGCGGAAACCACGACGTTGGCATCGGTCAGGTCGATATGCGCGGCCTGCCGGGGTAACGCCTCATCGAGCACCGTGATCCGCGACCATGCGTCTCGTGCCGCCGTCTGCAAGCGGCCCCGCAGATCCAGGTCAGCGACATGCGAGCTGAGCTCGTCCACGACCGCCATCCCGAACCTCAAGTCCCACTGCAGGATCCGGTCGAGGCCCGGATGGTTGAAGTCCCGCAGCGCCCGGCTCACCCGGCCGGCAACATCACCGAGTCCGGCGACCCTCGCCGGCGTGAGGTAACCCGACTCGATCAGCGTTCCGCCGGGCAGGTACTTCAGCAGCCGGACATACGCGGTTCCCTCGACCAGACCCGTGACTGCGGTGCAGTTCTCGCCCGCGGAGTTGGGCAGCGGGACCGCCACCCGAAGGCCCGGTTCGGTGTCGGCGATCAGCTCGGCCGCGACATCCTGGGCGGCGATCTCGTCGGCGGTGAATGCCGGGTTCGCGATCTTCAGGACGCCGAGCGCGCCGCCGTCGTCGCCGTGGACGATGAAGTTCTTGTCCTGCTGACTACCCAGCGACGTGACACGGGCAGTGAGTCCGTAATGGGAGGCCAGGATCTCTTGTGCCGCAGCCTCACTCACCTGAGGCGCAGGCAACTCGCGCTGCTCCAGGAAATTGAAGCCGGCGCACGACGGCGTGCTCACGGCCGCAACACGAACTCGCTGACGACTTCGGAGAAGGCGTCGTTGTCATCGCCCGCGGCGGTGTGGCCCGCCCCGGACAGTTCGGCGAATTCGGTGCCCGGCACCTTGGCCAGGAAATCCTGGACCGCTTCTTCGCTCACCACATCGGAGAGTTTTCCTCGGATCAGCAAAATCGGAACGGTCAGCTCGATCGCGGCCTGCTCGAGCAATTCGACACGGACGAACGGATCCTCGTTCGGCTTGGTCAGGAACGCGGGATCCCAGTGCCAGTACCAGCGGCCGTTGCGCTGGCGCAGGTTCTTCTTGAGGCCTTCGGGGCTACGGGGTTTCGAGCGGTGCGGCAGATACGCGGCGACGGCGTCGGCGGCCTGCTCGAGCGAGTCGAAACCGTGCACGTGGCTGAACATGAAATCGCGGATACGCGCGCTGCCGTCCTTTTCGTACCGCGGCACCACATCGACGAGGACGAGGCGGGACACCATGTCCGGGCCGGCCTGCCGAGCCGCCAGGATGCCCGTCAGCCCGCCCATGCTCGCGCCGATCAGCACGGTGGGCCGTCCGATCGCGTCGAGCACACGCAGCGTGTCCTCGCACAGTGCCTCGACGGTGTACCTGGCGTCGGGGGAGCGGTCGCTGTCGCCGTGCCCGCGGCTGTCCAGGGCCACGACGTGCAAACCCTGCGACGCGAGAATGTCCCCGGTCTTCTTCCACGAGAAGCGGTTCTGGCCGCCGCCGTGCAACATCAGAACCGACGGGCGGGACTCGTCAAAGCTGACCGTCTGCTCTGGGTTGTTCCACTCGTCGGCGACGAGAGCGAGATCGTCTGCGCCCCGGAACGTCGCGGTCTTCGAATCGCTCACAGGCGTCCTCTCGGCTAACCCCGGACGATCACGTTACTCAGCGCGCGTGTTGCGGCCATCTTGGGTCCGGTGAGGCTCCACTTTCCCTAATATTTACGGTCGTGCAACCCGATGCTCGCGACGACGACCGCCGAAAGATCATGGCTGCCGCCTGTCGGTTCCTCGCGGACTCCCAGTCCGGGCCGGTGCCGATGGCGGCGCTGCTGCGCAGCGCAGGAGTGTCCAGCCGAGCGTTCTACCGGCATTTCGTCTCCAAGCACGACCTGTATCTGGCCCTGCTCGAACAGGAGTGTCGGGCCGTCGTCGACCAAGTTGAGCGCATCGCCGACGAGGCCTCCGGTTCTCCGGTCGAACAGCTCGCGGCGTGGATCGGGGCGATGTTCGACATCGTGGTCGACCCGGGCCAGCGGATGCGGCTGATCGTCATCGACTCCGAGGAGGTCCGGGTGGCCAAGGGCTACCGCGAAGTGCGGGAGTGGCTGCACACCGAGCGTGAGCGTTCTCTCGCCGAGATCCTGCGCCGGGGTCAGGCCGACGGGTCTTTTCCGGTGACCGACCCCGACACCGACGCCGTAGCGATCAATGCCACCGTCAGCCGCGTCCTCGGAGCTCAGACCTCCGACGACCCGGAGGTCTACAAGCAGGCACAGGTGGCTGTCGTCGATTTCGCGCTACGAGTCGTGGGGGTTCCCGCCGACCGGCGATGAGTTGTCGGCATTCGCGAGGTCCCAACGGTATCGAGAATTCGACCGACAGGAGACCGCCATGCCCGCCATCACACCCTCGCTCTGGTTCGACAACGACCTGGAGGACGCCATCGCGTTCTACAGCTCGATCTTCCCGAACTCGTCGGTCGAATCGATCGAGCGCTACACCGAAGCCGGTCCGGGGACTCCGGGCGAGGTGGTGTCAGCGACGTTCACGCTGGACGGGCAGCGGTTCATCGGGATCAATGGCGGGCCGATGTTCCCGTTCACCGAGGCGGTCTCGTTCACGGTGGCCTGCCGAGACCAGGCCGAGGTCGACCACTACTGGGATCGACTGGTCGACGGGGGCGAGGAATCGCAGTGCGGATGGCTCAAGGACCGCTACGGGCTGAGTTGGCAGATCGTGCCCGACCGGCTGACCGAACTCACCACCGATGCTGACCCGGCAAAGGCGGCGGCAGCCACCAGGGCCATGCTCGGCATGCACCGCATCGTCATCGCCGAGCTGGAAGACGCTGTAGCAGGGCTTTAAGCCGCGATCCGGAGCTCGTGTTGCCCGGCCAGAATTTGTTGATATACGGTTCTCCAGCGTCCTCACCTGTGTAACCTCAGCGGCACCCAAACTGGGTCCAGGCCGGTTGTTGGGGGGACCTATGGCGGTGAGGGTTACACGAGGAGGGACCGGTTAAATGGTCGCTTCTGGCGTGATCTCCAAACCCATGCGCGCCTTCGGCGGGTTCTTCTCGATGGCGCTGGACACCTTCGCCGTGATGTTCAAGCCGCCGTTCGCCTGGCGCGAGTTCATCAGTCAGTCCTGGTTTGTCGCGCGCGTGTCGATCATCCCGACGCTGATGCTCACCATTCCGTACACGGTGCTGCTGACCTTCACGTTCAACATCCTGCTCACCGAGTTCGGCGCTGCCGACTTCTCCGGCACCGGTGCCGCGCTCGGCACCGTCCGCCAAATCGGGCCCATCGTCACGGTTCTGGTGGTCGCGGGCGCGGGTGCGACGGCGATGTGTGCCGACCTCGGCGCCAGAACGATCCGCGAGGAACTCGACGCGTTGCGCGTGATGGGGGTCAATCCCATTCAGGCGCTTGTCGTTCCACGGGTGCTGGCCGCGACGCTGGTGTCGCTGGCCCTGTCGGCGACGGTGATCCTGGTCGGCCTGGCCGGTGCGTACTTCTTCTGCGTCTACATCCAGAACGTGTCGCCGGGCGCCTTCGCCTCCGGGCTGACGCTGATCATCGGCGCCCCCGACGTCATCATCGCCCTCGTCAAGGCGGCGCTGTTCGGTCTGTCGGCCGGAATGATCGCTTGCTACAAGGGCATTTCGGTCGGCGGCGGACCCGCCGGGGTCGGCAATGCCGTCAACGAGACCGTCGTGTTCACGTTCATGGCGCTGTTCGCCATCAACATCGTCGCCACAGCCGTCGCGGTGAAGGTGACGATGTGACCGTCTCGCGGCCCCACTCCCAGTTCCCGTGGCTCAAAGCCCGGTACCGCTCCATCGCGGGACCGTGGAATCAGGTTGGGGTTCAGACGAAGTTCTACGGCCGCACGCTGCGTTCGGTCGTCATTGCCGTCACCCGGTACCGCATCGAGCTGATCCGGCAGATCGCCCAGATGGGTTTGGGTGCAGGGGCGTTGATCGTCATCGGCGGCACCGTCGCGATCGTCGGATTCCTGACGGTCACCACCGGAGCGCTAGTCGCGGTGCAGGGCTACACGGACTTCGCGGAGATCGGCGTCGAGGCGCTGACCGGATTTGCGTCGGCGTTCTTCAACGTGCGGCTGATCGCACCGGCGACGACGGCCGTCGCGCTGGCGGCGACGATCGGCGCGGGCGCCACCGCTCAACTGGGTGCGATGCGCATCAACGAGGAGATCGACGCGCTCGAGGTGATGGGCATCCGCAGCGTCGCCTATCTGGCGTCGACCCGGGTCATCGCCGGTCTGCTGGTGGTCATTCCGCTGTACTGCGTCGGGGTGCTCGCCTCCTTCTGGGCGGCCCGCTTCGGCACCACAGTGATCTACGGCCAGTCGACCGGTGTCTACGACCACTACTTCCGGACGTTCCTGAACCCGACGGACCTCGTCTGGTCCTTCGCCCAGTGCATCGTGCTGGCCGTTGTGATCATGCTGGTGCACACCTATTACGGCTTCAGCGCCAGCGGCGGACCCGCCGGCGTCGGTGAGGCCGTGGGACGTGCCGTGCGCACGTCGCTGATCCTGTCCGCGTTCGTACTCGTGATGATCTCCCTTGCGGTGTACGGGCAATCCGGCAATTTCAACTTGGCGGGCTGAGCGATGGACGACGAAGGACTCAAGCCGGGATGGTGGACGCTCATCCTGGTTGTGCTGTTCGTCGTGGCCATCTACGTGACGTACGCGCTATTCACCGGGTCGCTGAAAAGCACGGTGCCGGTGACGTTGACGTCCGATCGGGCGGGCCTGGTCATGGAGACCAACGCCAAGGTCAAGCTGCGCGGCGTGCAGGTGGGCCGGGTGTCGAACATCGCGGTGACGGGTCAGACCGAGCCTGCCGTGGCCCTGCAGCTGGAGATCGATCCCGATCAGGTGCAGTACATTCCGTCGAACGTCGAGGCCCAGATCCGGGCCACCACGATCTTCGGCGCGAAGTTCGTGGACCTCGTCTTCCCTGACGACCCGAGCAACCAGCGCCTCGAATCCGGCCAGGTGCTGGTGTCGCGCAACGTCACCACCGAGGTGAACACGGTCTTCCAGAATCTGGTGGAGGTGCTGGATCAGGTCGACGCGGCGAAGCTGAACAGCACGCTGTCGGCCCTCGCGGATGGTGTTCGCGGACAGGGCGAACGGATCGGCCAGGCCACCACGGACGCCAATCAGGTTCTGCTGGCGCTCAATCCGCGCAACGAGACCATCACCGCCGACCTGCGGTCGCTGGACGCGTTCAACCAGACCTACAGCGCTGCGGCACAGGACATCCTGACGACGTTGGACGCTGCGAGCACGACCAGCACCACCGTGGTCAACCAGTCCAAGGAGCTGGATGCGTTGCTGCTGTCCACCGTCGGGCTGTCGAACAGCGGCATCAACCTGCTCGCGCCCAGCCAGGCGAACCTGATCAAGGCCGTCAACGTGCTGGCGCCGACGACCAACCTGCTCCTCAAGTACAACCCCGAGTACACCTGTCTGCTGTTGGGCGTCAAGCACCTGCTCGACAACGGTGGGTATGAAAGCCCCGGCGGCAACGGCCGTTCGCTGGTGCTTGACGCCGGGTTGGCCTTCGGTGACGACCCCTACAAGTACCCGCAGCACCTGCCGATCATCGGTGCCAAGGGTGGTCCGGGCGGCAAGCCCGGCTGCGGCTCCCTGCCGGACGTGTCGAAGAACTGGCCGGTGCGAAACCTGGTCACCAACACCGGTTTCGGCTCAGGTCTGGACTGGCGGCCCAACCCGGGCATCGCCTTCCCGATCTATGCCAACTACTTCCCGGTGACGCGCGCCGTGCCGGAGCCCCCGAGCATCCGCAACAACTTCGGCGGGCCCGCCATCGGACCGGTTCCATACCCCGGTGCTCCCGCCTACGGAGCGCAGCTGTACGCGCCCGACGGCACGCCGCTGTGGCCCGGGCTGCCGCCCGCGCCGCCGCCGGGAGCTCCGCGGGATCCCGGCCCGCGCCCCGGATCTGAGCCGTTCGTCGTTCCGAATCCGGCCCAGCTGCAGCCGACCGCTGTTCCGTATCCGTTCGTCCCGCCCCCGGTTCCGGCGCTTCCCGGACCGCCCCGCTAGAACTCACACCGACCAGAACGCACAGAAAGGCAAGCGATGGCAGTCAGTGTCCGCCGAGACGCCACGCGCCTCGGCGTGTTCCTGGCTGTGTGCCTGCTCGGTGTGTTCGGTCTGTTCGCGGTGTTCGGCCAGATGCGCTTCGGGGAGAAGTCGCACGATTACCGCGCCGAGTTCATCAACGTGACGGGCTTGGAGACCAACGATTTCGTTCGCATCGCCGGAGTCGAGGTCGGCAAGGTCACGAACGTCGAGATCCAGCCCGACACCACGGCTCTGGTGGAGTTCTCCGCCGACGACTCGGTGGTGCTCACCGAGGGAAGCCGCGCCGTCATCCGGTACGACGATCTGATCGGCGGCCGGTATCTCGCGTTGGAGGAAGGCGCGGGCGGTACGCAGAAGCTCAACGCCGGCGAGACCATCCCGTTGGCCCGGACCTCACCGGCGTTGGACCTCGATGCACTGATCGGTGGGTTCCGGCCGCTGTTCCAGGCGCTCAATCCCGAACAGATCAACGCTTTGTCGGGCCAGCTCATCACCGCGCTGCAGGGCCAGGGTGGCACCGTGAACTCGTTCCTGGCGCAGACGGCTGCGCTGACGAGCACGCTGGCTGACCGCGATCAGCTGATCGGCGACGTCATCGTCAACCTGAACACGGTGCTGGGGTCGCTGGGTGATCAGAGCGACCAGTTCGACAAGGCGGTCACCTCATTGTCCGAACTCGTGGAGGGGCTTGAGTCCCGCGGGCAGGACATCAGCGACGGGCTGGCGTACACGAACGCCGCCGCGGGAAGCATCACCGACCTGCTGTCGGAGGCCCGGCCCCCGCTGCAGAAGGTGATCACCGAGACCGACCGCAGCGCCGGGATCGTCGTCGCCGATCACGAGTACTTCGACAACGTCATCAACACACTGCCGGACGCCTACAAGGCGCTGGCCCGGCAGGGTATCTACGGCGACTTCTTCAGCTTCTACCTGTGCGACCTCGTCCTGAAGACCAACGGCAAAGGCGGACAACCGGTTTACATCAAGGTCGCGGGCCAGTCCAGCGGGAGGTGCGCACCTCGATGAAGCCGTTCAGCGAGCGCAACCAGTTCATCATCGGCGCGGTCGGCGTCGGGATCACGGCGGCCATCGTGCTCGGCGCGGTGAACTACGACAAGTTGCCGTTCTTCGATCCGGGCCGCGAGTACACCGCACATTTCGCCGAGGCAGGCGGGCTGACCACCGATGCGGCCGTGCAGGTTTCGGGTTTCAAGGTCGGCCAGGTCAAGCACATCGAGCTTGACGGCCCGCAGGTGCTCGTGACGTTCACCGTCGACAAGGACATCCGGCTCGGCGATCGCACCGAGGCCGCGATCAAGACCAAGGGGCTGCTGGGCACCAAGATCCTCGAGGTCGTCGCTCGCGGTGAAGGCCAGCAGGACGGCACGATCCCGCTCGACCGCACGACGTCGCCGTATCAGCTCCCCGATGCGCTCGGAGAGTTGGCGACCACGATCAGCGGACTGAACACCGATCAGCTGTCCGAGTCGCTCCGGGTGCTCTCGGCCACGTTCGCCGACACCCCGCCTCAGCTCAAGATCGCGGTGGAAGGGGTGGCACGGTTCTCCGACACCCTCAACGAGCGCGACGCCGAACTGCGCGGTCTGCTCGCCAACGCGAACAAGGCCACCACCGTCCTGGCTGAGCGCAGCGATCAGGTCGTCAGCCTGGTGTCGAACACCAACGCGCTGCTGGCCGAATTGCAGAGTCAGAGTGCGGCATTGGATCAGATCTCCGGCAGCATCTCCGCACTGAGCCAGCAGCTGCAGGGTTTCATCGGCGAGAACCGCGCCACGATGAAGCCCGCGCTGGACAAACTCAACGGGGTGCTGACGATCCTCGACAACCGCAAGGAACGCCTTCAGGAGTCGCTGAAACTGCTGAACCAGTACTCGCTGTCGCTGGGCGAGTCGGTGTCATCGGGCCCGTTCTTCAAGAACTACATCTCCAATCTGCTGCCCGGCCAGTTCCTGCAGCCGTTCATCGACGTGGCCTTCTCCGATCTCGGCCTGGACCCGAATGTGCTTCTGCCGTCGCAGCGTTTCGACCCGCAGGTCGGCCAGCCCGGCACGCCCGCGATGCCGGTGCCGTTCCCGCGGACCGGCCAGGGCGGCGAACCACGCATGACGATTCCCGATGCCATCACCGGCAACCCCGGGGATGCGGGGTGCGGCCCTGGCGGTCCTGGTGGCCTGCCCGCGCCGGGCCCGACGGGGTGCTACCCGTATCGCGAACCGCTGCCCGCGCCGCCGCCGGGCGGACCGCCGCCGGGACCGCCCGCGTTGGCACCGCACGGAACGGGATCCATTCCGACCCCGAACACCGGGCTCTTCGTTCCCGCTCCCGGTGAAGCGCCCCCGCTCGTTCCCGTTCCCGGGGAGGGCACGCCATGAAGAACCCCAGAACCTGGGTCGGTCTCGTCCTGGTCGCGCTGCTGGTCGTCGGCGTCGCAATCCTGGTGAGAACGACGGACAAAGTGAACCGCATTAACGTCGTCGGCTACTTCGACAACAGCAACGGCATCTACGTCGGTGACGACGTCCGCATCCTCGGCGTGCCGGTCGGCAGCATCACCTCGATCGAACCCGAACCCGAACGGGTCAAGATCTCGTTCTGGTACGACAGCCGTTACGACGTGCCCGCCGAGGCGAGCGCCGCGATCCTGTCACCGGCGCTGGTCACCTCCCGCGCGATCCAGCTCACGCCCGTCTACACCGGTGGGCCGGTAATGGGCGACAACACGGTCATCCCCGAGGAGCGGACCGTCGTGCCCGTCGAATGGGATCAGGTGCGGGGACAGCTGGAACGTCTCAGCGAGACGTTGCAGCCGACCGAACCCGGCGGGGTGAGCCCGCTCGGATCGGTGATCAACACGACCGCCGACAACCTGCGGGGCCAGGGCGCCAGCATCCGCGAGACCGTCGTCAAGCTGTCGCAGGCGTTTTCGGCGCTGGGCGATCACAGCACCGACATCTTCTCGACGATCAAGAACCTCGCGATCCTGGTGTCGGCACTGCAGGACAGCACGGACCTGATGCGGCAGCTGAACCAGAACCTGGCCTCGGTCACCGGGCTGCTGGCCGACGGTCCCGACGAAGTGGCCAGCGCGATCAGGGATCTCAACGCGGTCGTCCCCGAGGTGCAGGCTTTCGTCGCGGAGAATCGCGACGCCCTGGGGACCACCTCGGAGAAGCTGGCGGGTGTCACCACGGCGCTCAACGAGAGCCTCGACGATGTCGAGCAGTTCCTGCACAGCTCGCCGAACACCTTCCAGAACTACGTCAACATCTGGCAGCCGGCCCAGGGTGGCGCGAGCGCCATCCTGGCGGTCAACAACTTCGCCAACCCGATCCAGTTCCTGTGCGGCGCAGTGCAAGCCGCATCCCGCCTGGGCGCCGAAGAATCGGCCAAGCTGTGCGTGCAATACCTCGCACCGATCATGAAGAACCGCCAGTACAACTACCCGCCGCTGGGTCTCAACCAGCTCATCGGTGCCACCACACGGCCCAACGAGCTGACCTACAGCGAAGATTGGCTGCGCCCCGACTACATCCCGCCGGGTGGTCCTGCGCCTGTCGGTCCGCCGCCGCCGGGTATTGCCGCGCCGCCGGCCGCCGACCCGGCGACACTTCCGCCCGGCCAGGGACCGCTGATGCTCAACGCCCCGCCGGGGGCGGCCGAGGTGCCGGTTCCCACGGATCCGAACGCGGGCCTGCAGGGCATGATGGTGCCGGGAGGCGGGTCATGAGACCGGCGGTAAAGACGGCGACGGCCGTCCTCGCTGTCGCCGTAGCCGCATCCGGATGTGGTTGGCGGGGACTGAACTCCGTCCCGCTGCCGGGTACCCAGGGCCACGGGCCGGACTCGTTCACGATCCAGGCGCAGATGCCCGATGTCGACAACGTCGAGCAGAACTCCCGCGTCCGCGTCGGTGACGTCAACGTCGGCACTGTCAGCAAGATCGAGCGCCAAGGCTGGAACGCGTTGGTCACCATGACGATCGACGGCGACGTGAACCTGCCCGCCAACGCGACCGCCAAGATCGGCCAGACCAGCCTGCTGGGCTCGCAGCACATCGAGTTGTCGCCGCCGCCGAACACGCCGCCGGAAGGCCGACTCAAAGAAGGCACGCTGATCCCGCTGGAGAACGCGGGCGCCTTCCCGACCACCGAGCAGGCGCTGGCCGCGGTCGCGCTTCTGCTCAACGGCGGTGGGCTGGGCCAGATTCAGGACATCACCGAGGCGCTCAGCGTCGCGTTCACCGGCCGGGAAAACGACCTGCGCAGCCTGATCGAACAACTCGACATCGCTGTCGGCCATCTCGACGATCAGAAGAACGACATCATCGCCACCTCGGAGAGCCTCGACAACTTGGTCGGGCAGATCGCCGAACAGAAGCCCGTCGTCGACAGGGCGTTGAAGACCATCCCGGATGCGCTGGCGGTGTTGCGCGATCAACGAGACCAGTTGTCCGAAGCCCTGGTGCAGCTCGGCAGATTCAGTGCGCTGGCAGCGGATTCGGTCAACCAGACTCAGGAAGCGCTCGTTCAGGAACTCAAGGACATCGGCCCCGTACTGCAGTCGCTGGCCGACGCCGGGCCCGCGCTGACGCGGTCGCTGAGCTTCCTGCCGACGTTCCCGTTCCCGAAAGAAACGCTGACCAACTGGCTGCGTGGCGATTACGCCAACCTGACGCTGATCGTCGACCTGACGCTGAGCCGGATCGACCAGGGCTTCTTCACCGGAACCCGGTTCGAGTGCAACCTGACTTGGCTGGAGTTGCAGTGGGGTCGCACCATCGGGCAGATGCCGAGCCCCTGCAACCACAACGTCCCGTACCCCGGTGGCAACCCGCTGGTTGCGCCGTACCGCTGGGATCAGGGGCGCTGACATGAGACTGACCCGACAGATGCTCATCCAGCTCGCGATCTTCCTGCTGCTGGCCGTAACCGCTTTGGGCATCATGGTTTTCGGATACATGCGGCTGCCGGCGATGATGGGCATCGGCCAGTACAAGGTGACCCTCGAGCTGCCGGAGACGGGTGGTCTCTATGAGCGGAGCAACGTCACCTACCGCGGCTCGCAGGTCGGCATCGTGGACAGCGTCGGTCTTACCGACAGCGGAGTGGCGGCGCAGTTGTCGCTCGATTCGGGTGTCGACATCCCCGCCGACCTGATCGCATCGGTGCGCAGCCAGTCGGCGGTCGGCGAACAGTTCGTCGAGCTCGTCCCGCAGAGCGCCGACGGGCCGGTTCTCAGCGACGGTGACGTCATTCCGCGGGACCGTGCCACGGTGCCACCGGACGTGAACACGGTTCTTGAGCTGACCAACGAAGGGCTCCAAGCGATCCCGCAGGAGAACCTCAGGACGGTCATCGACGAGTCCTACCTGGCAGTCGGAGGGCTCGGCCCCGAACTGCGGCGTCTCGTCAGCGGGTCGACGCAGCTGGCGATCGACGCCAGGGCGAACCTGGATTCGCTGACGACGGTGATCGACGACGTGCAACCGGTGCTCGATTCCCAGACCGACACGTCGGGCGCCATTCAGGCATGGGCGGCGAACCTGGCGGACATCACCGGTCAGCTGCAGCGCGAGGACGCCTCGGTGTCGGGCGTGCTCAGGAACGGGCCCGGCGCGGCCGAAGAGGTGCGTGCGCTGTTCGATCAGCTGCAACCGACGCTGCCGATCGTGTTGGCCAACCTGGTGAACGTCGGTGAAGTCGCCGTCACCTATCAGCCCAACCTCGAGCAGCTGCTCGTGCTGCTGCCGCAGGGCACCGCCGTGACCCAGGCGGTCGGCGTCGCCAAGAACGGCACCAAGCAGGACTACATGGGTGACTACCTCACCCTCAATCTCAACCTCAACATCCCGCCGCCCTGCAACACCGGCTTCTTGCCGCCCCAGCAGCAGCGGCCGCCGACGTTCGAGGACTATCCCGACCGGCCGGCAGGTGACGTGTACTGCCGCGTGCCGCAGGACGGCGCCTTCAACGTCCGAGGAGCTCGCAACATCCCCTGCGTCACGGTGCCGGGCAAACGCGCACCGACCGCCAAGATGTGTGAGAGCAGCGAGAACTACGTGCCGCTGAACGACGGATACAACTGGAAGGGCGACCCGAACGCGACGTTGTCCGGTCAGGCCGTCCCGCAGCTGCCTCCTGGTGAACAACCAGCAGAAGTGCCTCCTCCGCCGGGCCCGGCGCCGCCACCGATCGCGGCCGCCGAATATGATCCCGCGAACGGCACGTACGTTGGACCGGACGGACGTGTGCACACACAGTCCAACCTGGCCCAGGGTGCCACAGAGGAGCGAACATGGCAGACGATGCTGCTGCCCCCGACGGGGAACTGACCGA
Organism: Mycobacterium sp. 236(2023); assembly: GCF_029623955.1. Taxonomy (GTDB): domain Bacteria; phylum Actinomycetota; class Actinomycetes; order Mycobacteriales; family Mycobacteriaceae; genus Mycobacterium. Next base: position 949,808 of record NZ_JARSBP010000003.1, read on the forward strand.
CGCCGAGGAGCAGACGGCAGCCGCCGAACCTGAGGATGCCGAGCTCGACGACACCGACGAGACCGAAGAAGAGGCTCCGGCGAAGGCGCCGATGTCGCACGTCTCCCTCGCCCTCATCGCAGGCCTTGTCGGTGTGCTGGCGCTCGCGGGTCTCACGGGGTGGCTGGGCTATCAGACCTACGAGTCGCACCGCGCCGAGGAGCAGCGCAGCCTCTTCCTCCAGGTCGGCCGGCAGGGTGCGCTGAACCTGACGACGATCAACTACGAGAGTGCCGAAGCCGACGTCCAGCGCATCCTCGATTCGGCGACGGGCACCTTCTACGATGATTTCCAGCAGCGCGCGGAACCGTTCGTCCAGGTGGTCAAGCAGGCCCAGTCGAAGTCCGTCGGCACCATCTCCGAGGCAGGCCTGGAGTCCGCCGGCGACGACGAGGCCCAAGTTCTCGTCGCGGTCAACGTCCAGACGACGAACGCCGGCGCCCCCGAACCCCAACCGCGGGCGTGGCGGATGCGGATCTCGGTGCAGGACATCGACGGACAGGCCAAGGTGTCGAACGTGGAGTTCGTGCCGTGACCGAAGACGTGAAGGACGACGAGGCGACCAAGACCGTGGCAGACGACGAGACCACAGCCGAAGAGATCGAGGAGTCGACGGCGGTCGAGGAGTCCGTGGGCACCGAGGAACCGGCGGAGTCGGGTACCGCGAAGAAAGGCCTCGACTGGAAGCGCGTCGTCGCGTTCGTCGTGCTGCCCGCGCTGGCGCTCGTCCTCGCGGCCGGTGCCGGTTACCTCAAGTGGCAGGACGACACCAACAGCGACGGCGTCATTCAGGTCGACGTCTCCGGATCGCGGTCACCGGCCGAGGTCGCCGTGCAGGCGGCCCGCGACAGCACGATCGCGTTGTTGTCGTACACGCCCGACAAGGTCGAGGAGCAGCTCGGCGCGGCGCGCGAGCTGCTGACCGGTGAGTTCCGGGACTCCTACACCTCGCTGACCAGCGATGTCGTGATCCCGGGTGCGAAAGAGAAGCAGATCTCGGCGCTCGCGTCGGTGCCGGCGGCGGCATCGGTGTCGGTGGATCGTGACAAAGCGGTCGTGCTGTTGTTCGTGAACCAGACGGTGACGGTCGGCTCCGATCCGCCGACCGACACCGCGTCCAGCGTGCGGGTGACGCTGGAGAAACACGACGACCGCTGGCTGATCTCGCAGTTCGACCCGGTGTAGACGCGCGATACGGGCGCAGTTGGTCAACGTCAGATTGACCAACTACGCCGAAATCACTTCTTCCGGCCGCCGGGGTGGCTGCGCGCCAGCATCGGCAATAGCATCCATCGCGGGGCGAGCCGGTTCAGCATCGCCGCGGCACGATTGGGAGCGCCGGGCACGATGACCCGCCGGCCACGCGCGAGACCGTCGATCGCGGTCTTGGCCACGGCATCGGCCTCTTCCCAGAGGAACTTCGGCAGCAGCTTCTCGGCCTCCTCGTCGGGAATGCCTGCGGCCTCGCCGAATCCGGTGCGCACCGGGCCCGGGCACACGACAGCGGCCGTCACCCCGGTGCCCTTGAGCTCCTCGCTCATCGCCTCCGTGTAGGACAGCACGAACGCTTTGGCCGCGCCGTAGGACGCCTGCCAGGGCACCGGCCCGAACGCGCCGACGGACGCGACGTTGAGCACCGCGCCACCGCCGCGGGCCACCATGCCGGGGACGAACCGGGTGCACAAGTCGACGACGGCGGCGACGTCGACCTCGACGAGCCGCAGTTCCGCGGCGACGTCGACGGCGGTGACCGCACCCAGGTTGGACATCCCGGCGTTGTTGACGAGGATGTCGACGGTCAGCCCGAGGGCGGCGACCTGGCCCGGCAGCGACGCACGATCGTCCGGATTCGCGAGATCGACCGGGACGACGTACGCGCCAGGGCCGAGTGAGTCGGCCAGCGACCGAAGACGATCGGCACGCCGCGCAACCAGGATCACCTGATATCCGCGCCCCATCAGTTCGCGGGCGATCTCCTCGCCGATTCCCGACGATGCGCCGGTGACCAGAGCCGCGCCGGTACGGGACGGGCTCGGCAGCGGCGGCATGCGGCACAGCCTAGCCTGGGGCACATGACCGTGAGCCGACTTGCCGCGGTGGACGCCCAGAGCTTGTGGACATCGGGTGCGATTCCCAACGACCACTACGCGCTGTATGCGTTCGGAGAGCCGCAGAGCGGACTGGAACCCGCATTGCAGGAGATCCGGGACAGAGCACGCGCGTGTTCCGCGCTGCGAATCCGCATCGCCGACACCGGCTTCTGGACCTACCCGGTGTGGGACCCGTGTGAGGTCGGAGAGGGTCAGTTCGTCGTCCATGAGTTGGCCGACCGTATTTGGGCGGCATGTTTGGCGGCGGTGCGCAGCCTGACCGACGATCAGCTCGATCAGCGGGTGATGTCCTGGCGGTTGCATGTGTACCCGGCGATCGACGGGGTGCCGGGCACGGGACGCGGCACGGTCGCGGTCCTGCAGGCCTCGCATGCGTTCGCCGACGGCAAGCGGTCCGCGGCGCTGGCGGGGTACCTGTTCGGCCGAGAGGGGGAGGTACCTGCTGTCACGGTGCCATCGCGTAGCGTCCTCGCATTTCCGCGACGCTCGATCGCGGCGGCGTTGACCCATCGCAGACTGGTCCGCGACACGGCCGCGGGTCTGGTTCCTGCGCAAGCAGATTCACGGCCGGCGATGCGCACCAACACGCGACCCGCCGGCGCCAGAGACATCCGGACCGTGATCCGCGACCGGGCGGAACTGCCGGGGCCGACGGTGACCGTCGGGGTGCTGACGGCGGTGTCGGCGGCGCTGGCCGGACACCTGCGTGAGCTCGGCGACGACCCTTCGCTGCTCGGAGCTGAGGTCCCGATGGCGAAGGTGGGGCCACGCCTGGCGAACAACCACTACGGCAACGTCGGGATCGGGCTGTATCCGGACGTCGAAGCGGGGCAGCGAGCCCGGCGAATCGCCGCGGACCTGTATCAGCGTCGCCGCCGCCGGAGCCATCCGGCGATGCGCGCTGAGGCGGAAGCGCTCGCAGCGGTGCCGGCTCCCGTATTACGTTGGGGGGTAAGCATGTTCGACCCGGATGTTCGCTCGCCCACGGTGAACGGCAACACGGTGGTGTCCAGCGTCGATCGCGGGGCGAAGGACCTCCGGTTCGGCGATGCTCCTGTTCTGCTGGCCGCGAGCTTTCCGGCTCTGTCCCCGATGATGGGATTGACGCACGGTGTCAACGGAATCGGCGAGACGATCACCATCAGCGTGCACGCGGCTGAGTCGTCAATCGGAGATGTCGACGCGTACGTGGACCGGCTGGAGTCGGAGCTTCGCGGGTCCTAGGCCAGCGTCGCGACGACCTTCTCCATGGATTGTGTTGCGGCGTCGCGGTCGTCGCCCATTCCGACCAGCGTGTCGATGATCAGCGGGCCGAGGATCTGGACCAGGCCGTGCCCTTCGTGGCCGAAGAAGCCGGCCAGCTCGAGCATGACGGCACCGTGGTTGATACTCCACAATCGGCCGGCCACGGCGAGCTCGTCGTCGTCGCGGATCCGGCCGGCATCGATCATCCGGTGGACTGCGTTGTGCAAGGCCCCGAACGACGCCGTCCACTCGGCACGGTTGGTCGCGCTCTCGGAGACCGTGATGTCGCTGCGGAACTTGGAGATCGACGCCGGGGACGTTGCGCCGAAGATCAGTTGGTAGCGCTGGGGATTGGCGAGCGCGAACTGGTGGTAGGCCAGCCCCATCGACAGGAAGTCGGCGACCGGGTCGTCGGTTTCGGGTATGTCGGTGAGGACTTCGGTGAATCGGAGGAAAACCTGCACGGCGATCGCGTCCAGCAGCCCGGACATGCCGCCGAAGTGGGTGTAGAGCGCCATCGTCGACGTGCCCGCCCGGGTGGTGACACTGCGCGCACTCAACGCGGAGAGGCCATCGCGTTCCATCAGTTCGATCCCGGCTGCGACGAGCTTGTCGGGCAAGGCTTCGCGCGGCGAACTCATGGTTGCCATGCTGCCATAACGGTGTTATACACAAGGGACTTATAACGCTGTTATAGGAGAGGTGTCGCGATGGGGAACGCATATCTGGAAGGCGCGTTGGCGCCGATCTCCGAGGAGTTGACGCTGACCGATCTCGAGGTCACGGGCGCTATTCCCGAGTATCTGGACGGCCGTTACCTGCGCAACGGGCCCAACCCGATCGGCGAGATCGATCCCGACCTCTACCACTGGTTCGTCGGAGACGGCATGGTCCACGGCATCCGGATGCGTGCCGGAAAGGCCGAGTGGTACCGGAACCGGTGGGTGCGCGGCCCGCAGGCGACGCGTCTGCTCGGTGAGCCCAAGCGTGAGGGGCATGTCGGCCTCGCCTCGGTCGGAGCGAACACCAACGTCATCGGGCACGCGGGAAAGACATTGGCGCTCATCGAGTCCGGCGCAGCGAACTACGAGCTCACGGAAGAACTCGACACCGTCGGCGTCTGCGATTTCGACGGCACCCTGAGTGGCGGCTACACCGCCCATCCCAAACGTGATCCCGACACCGGTGAGCTGCACGCGATGTCGTACAACTTCCTGAACGGAAACGCAGTGCAGTACTCGCTCATCGGGACCGACGGCCGCGCCAGGCGGACCGTCGACATCGAGGTCGCCGGCAGCCCTATGATGCACGACTTCTCGCTGACGGAGCGCCACGTCGTCATCTACGACCTGCCGGTGACCTTCGACGCCCGCAAGGCCGCCGCGATCACCGTGCCGCGGAACCTGCGGCTGCCCGCACGACTGGTGTTGTCCGCGTTGATCGGTCGCGTGCGCATTCCCGATCCGGTGACGGCACGCATACCCCGGAGCCAAACGTCGGACAAGGGCTTTCCGTACTCGTGGAACCCGCGCTATCCCGCGCGGGTCGGCGTCATGCCACGCGAAGGCACCAATGCCGACGTCCGGTGGTTCGACGTCGAACCCTGCTACGTCTTCCACCCGATGAACGCCTATGACTCGCCCGAGGACAACACGATCGTCCTCGACGTCGTGCGACACCCGAAGATGTTCGCCACCGACCACCTCGGCCCCAACGAGGGCTCGCCTACGCTCGACCGCTGGACCGTCGACCTCGCCGACGGCAAGGTGCGCGAATCCCGCCTCGACGACCGCGGACAGGAGTTCCCCCGTGTCGACGAGCGGCGCGTCGGCAAGAAGCATCGCTACGGTTACGCGCCGCACGTCACCGAAGGGGCCGTCGCGGACGGTGTCCTGCTCAAGCACGACTTCGTGGGTGGCGGAAGCGCGACGCGATCCTTTGGAGCGGGTAAGAGCGTGGGCGAGTTCGTGTTCCATCCGTCGAGCCCGGGTGCCGCCGAGGACGACGGCGTGCTCATGGGTTATGTCTACGACCACGCAACCGACCGCAGTGAGCTCGCGATTCTCGACGCGGCCACCCTCGAGGACGTTGCGAGCGTCAAGCTCCCGCACCGCGTGCCCGCCGGATTCCACGGAAACTGGGTGCCCTCGAACACGGGGTAGGCCCAGGGGTGGGGTGGGCGGCGGCGTGACAGATGTTCTAAGTTTTGTTACATGACTGCCTACGACAGTTCCATGGACGTCGGACTCCTGATCTTGCGTGTCGTCCTCGGCCTGACCATGGCCGCCCACGGCTACAACAAGTTCTTCGGCAAGGGTGGGCTCAAGGGCACCGCCGGCTGGTTCGACAGCATGGGGATGAAGCCGGGCATGTTCCACGCCCGCGTCGCCGCCACCACCGAGATGGCGGCCGGCCTGGGCCTTGCGGTCGGTCTGCTCACCCCGATCCCGGCCGCCGGATTCGTGGCGCTGATGTTCGTCGCGGCCTGGACGGTGCACAAGGAGAACGGCTTCTTCATCGTCAAGGAAGGCTGGGAGTACAACCTGGTGCTGGCCGCCTCGGCCGTCGGCATCGCCACCATCGGCGCCGGCAAGCTCAGCCTCGACTACGCCCTCTTCGGCACATCCGGCGTGTACGAGTACCTGCACGGCTGGTGGGGGCTGCTCATCGCGCTCGTCCTCGGCCTCGCCGGTGGTATCGGTCAGCTGGTCATCTTCTACCGCCCGCCCGCCAAGACCGCGTCGTAGAAGCCAACTACACCCGAACCGCTCAGGCGAACTGGAACACGTTCTAGTCTGAGCGAATGGGTTTTCTCAAGCAGGACGCGCCCGTCGTCGATTACGCCGAATGGAGCAAGGGCACCCGCGCGGAGCGGATCGTGCCGATGGCCAAACACTGGGCCGAGGTCGGATTCGGCACGCCCGTCGTCATGCACCTCTTCTACGTCGTGAAGATCCTGCTGTACGTGCTCGTCGCGTGGGTGATCGTCGTCGCCACCACCACCGGCGTCGGTGACGGACCGGGGGGCTTCACCAACGTCACCGCCTGGTACCACGAACCGATCGTCTATCAGAAGGTCGTCTTCTACACGATGCTGTTCGAGGTCGTCGGCCTCGGCTGCGGCTTCGGGCCGCTCAACAACCGGTTCTTCCCGCCGATGGGCTCGATCCTGTACTGGCTGCGCCCCAGGACGATTCGCCTGCCACCATGGCCCAACCGGGTACCGCTGACCGCAGGCGACTCGCGGACCCCCCTCGACGTCGCGCTCTACGCCGCACTCCTCGTGATGCTCGTCGTCGCACTGTTCTCGGACGGCACCGGGCCCATCCCCGAGATCGGTTCCGAGGTGGGCGTGCTCCCGGTGTGGCAGACGGCGGCGATCGTCGGTCTGCTCGTCGTCGCCGGCCTGCGGGACAAGGTCATCTTCCTGGCCGCGCGCGGTGAGGTGTACGGCTCGCTGGCGGTGTGCTTCCTGTTCAGCGGCGCCGACATCATCATCGCGGCCAAACTGGTGTGCCTGGTCATCTGGATCGGGGCCGCCACGTCGAAACTCAACAAGCATTTCCCGTTCGTCATCTCCACGATGATGAGCAACAACCCGGTGATGCGCCCGCGCTGGATCAAGCGAAAGTTCTTCGAGCACTTCCCCGACGACCTGCGCCCCGGCCGGGCGTCACGGGTACTGGCCCACTTCTCGACCGTGATCGAGGGCCTGGTGCCGCTGGTGCTGTTCTTCTCCCACGGCGGCTGGGTCACCGCGGTCGCCGCGTTCGTCATGCTCGTCTTCCACTTCGGCATCCTGTCGGCCATTCCGATGGGGGTGCCGCTGGAGTGGAACGTCTTCATGATGTTCAGCGTGCTGGCGCTGTTCGTCGGCAACGCGGGTATCGGTCTGGCGGACCTGAACAGCCCGCTGCCGATCCTGCTGTTCGTGGCCGTCGCAGGCACCGTGGCGATCGGAAACCTCTTCCCCCGCAAGGTGTCCTTCCTGCCGGGCATGCGGTACTACGCGGGCAACTGGGACACGTCGCTGTGGTGTGTGAAGCCCTCGGCGTCGGAGAAGATCACCAACGGCATCGTCGCGATCGCGAGCATGCCCGCCGCGCAGATGGAGAAGTTCTACGGCAGCCCGGAAACCGCGGAGATGTACCAGTACATGGGATACGCGTTCCGGTCGTTCAACACCCACGGCCGCGCGATGTTCACGCTGGCGCACCGGCTGATGGCCGACGGCAACGAAGCCGATTACGTGTTGACCGACGGGGAACGGATCTGCAGCACCGCGATCGGGTGGAACTTCGGCGACGGGCACATGCACAACGAGCAGTTGATCGCCGCACTGCAGAAACGGTGCCACTTCGAGCCGGGCGAGGTCCGGGTGCTGCTGCTCGACGCGCAGCCCATTCACAAGCAGCGCCAGGAGTACCGCCTCGTCGACGCCGCAACCGGCGAGTTCGAGCGCGGCTATGTCATGGTCGCCGACATGGTCACCCGCCAGCCGTGGGACGACACCGTGCCGGCCCACGTGACGTGGCAGAAAAACGCGGCCGGCGCCGGGTAGGTGTCGAGACGCGACTTTTGCAGACGTCTACTCGCACTTCTTCTGCAAAAGTCAGGTCTCGACTTATCAGCCCATGACGTCGCGGATCGGCACACTCTCCAAGCCGGTCAGCAACAGCTCGCGGGATACGTCGAGGTGTTTGCGCCAGTGCGCTTCCGCCCCGGCGGCGTCCCCGGCACGCAGGAACTGCATGAGCTTGCGGTAGGACCGCACCAGCTTGTCGTAGTCGGCCTTCGACACCGGGCGGCGCTCGTTGAACACGAAAGCCGTGTGCCTGACCGTGATCTCGTGCAGCATGCCGGCGACGATGCCCAGCGTGGCGTTGCCCGACAACTGCACCACCCGCAGGTGGAACGCTCCGGTGATCTCGGCCAGCCGGCCGGATTGAAAGCCCTCGGCAACCAGTCCTTCGAGCATCTGCTCCAGCTCGTCGAAGGCTTCCTCCGAGCCGGATTCGGCGAGCAGGCGCGCGGCCATCGGTTCGATACCCGACTTCGCGGTGAGCAGGTCGGCGATCGTCGCGCCGGAGAGTTCCAGCAGGAGACCGGCGGGGCGGGCGACGACCTCGGGGCCGGGAACCCGGACGCGCGCGCCGGTACGTGAACCGCGGCGCACCTCGACCAGACGTTCGGATTCAAGTACCCGCACGGCTTCGCGCAGGGTCGGCCGGCTGACGCCGAAATGCGCCATCAGCTCGGCCTCGTTGGGCAGGAAGTCGCCGTCTTTGAGCTGTCCTTCGACGACCATCCGCCGCAACGTTCCGGCCACGAGCTCAGCGGTCTTGGGGGAGCGGACGGCGGCGCGGGACGCGACGGCGTCCGGCCCGATCATCGGTGCCAAGGGGGTACTGCGAGCCACTGCACCTCCTCGACGGTCGACTCAGCTGTGCAACTCAGTAAACCATGTGAGGTAACCGGTGACTGATCAGATGGTGTCTGTGCAGGTAATCGGTGATTGTGCCAGACAGCAAAGAGCGGGTACGGGAGCCTGTCGACTCCCGTACCCGCCCTAACTGCTGGGGACGAGCAGACTACGCGGCGTTGGCGCCACCGTCGTTGCCGTCATTGCCCTGGTTGCCATTGGCGGAGCTGCCGGAACCGCCGGCGCCACCGTTGCCACCCGTGCCGGCCTTGCCTGCACCCGGCGTGGCGTTGCCGCCGTTGCCGCCGTTGCCGCCGATGCCGGTGCCTTCGGCCGTGGTCGAGCCACCGTCGCCACCGGTACCGCCGTTGCCGCCGCGAGCGGTGCCGCCGGAAGCGTTGCCGCCGTTGCGACCAACGCCACCGTTGCCGCCGAGCTTGCCGCCGTCGCCGCCGTTGCCGCCGCGGCCACCCGTGGTGTTGCCACCCGCGGAGGACGTAGCACTACCACCGTTGCCACCGCGACCACCGAGGCCGGTCAGCTCCGAGGTACCGCCGGTGCCGCCGGAACCGCCTGTGGCAGTGCCCGTCTGGGAGTTGGCGTTGCCGCCGCTTCCCGCATTCGAGCTACGCGAGGCCAGGCGGCCGCCGCCGTCGCCGCCGTCGCCGCCGACGGCCTTGCCCGCGCCGTAAGCGGTGCCGCTGCCACCCTTGCCGCCGTTACCGGTCAGGTCAGGCGTGGCACCACCGGAGATGAGGCCGTAGCCGCCCGCGCCGCCGCTGCCGCCGGTGGCGGTCTGGCCGGAGGTGCCGGTGCCGGTGCCGCCCGAGGCGCCCGGGGCGCCGACCGTTGCCGAGCCGCCCGCGCCGCCGGCACCGGGGCCGTAGTTGGCCACAGGCTCAGCATCCGGGTCGGGCTCACCCTGGCCCGGAGGCGGGTTGCCGATGTTGGTGCTGCCGCCGACGCCTCCGGCGCCGCCGGTCGCGTTGCCGTTCAGCGAGGACGCGCTGCCGCCGGCACCGCCCGCGCCGCCGCGGCCCGACCACAACGTCGCGCCGCTGCCGCCGGCACCGCCGGCACCGCCGAACGCGTCGGCATTCACGCCCGCAGCGCTGGTGTTGGTGTCGTTACCGCCGGCACCGCCGGCGCCGCCGTCGCCACCGAACAGGCCGGCGTTGCCGCCACGGCCGCCCGCGGTCGCGGCCGAGACCAGGGTGCCGTCGGCGGCGTAGACCGCGTCCTTACCGGCCGCGCCGGCTCCACCGCTGCCCCACAGCAGACCGCCGTTGCCGCCGTTGCAGGCGTCGCCGGTGCAGTCAGCTGCGGCGTCGAGGCCGTTGCCGATCAGCCAGCCGCCGTCGCCGATCATAGGGCGGAAGGCGGACGGAGTGGCGGTGGCGGCCAGCAGTGCCGTCGGGCTGGCCGAGGCGCTGCTTGCGGCGCCGGCGCAGCCGATCAGCCCGCCGGGAACGCACTCTTCACTGGCAACCAGCTTGATGTCTGCGGTCTGGGCCGAGACCATCGTCGGCTCGTCGGTGGCGGCCGCTGCAGCGACCACCAGAGCGCCGAGTCCGACCATCGCCGCGCCTGCGATGCCGGTGGCCACGTGCTTGGGCACGGAACCCGGAATCACGTTGTGGCGCGAGGACATAACGTACATACAACCCCCATGGTTGAAGGGCCTGGCCACTATGGCAGGCGTGGATGCTTCGCTTTGCCTAAGCAAATGCAGCGTCAGAATGGGGTGGCCCCTCCCGCCGGTCAAGACCTACGTCCGGCGCCTCCAGGGAAGTTTCTCAGCGAAATCGGGGCGCTTACGCTGACGGCGCCGTAAAAAACTGCAGGTCACGGGTTCGGCGGCTCGCACAGGGAACCTGGTGAAAGCCTGTGAAAATTTATTTCCGGACGGCACGAAGTCAGCCCGATTTTGGCTAACGTGCGACGAATCCCTTGTTACGCATCAGGAAATCGGCCAGGAATCCGTCGTGCGGGATCCGGGGTGAGCCGTGGTGAGTTGGGACGCGACCCCGGTACACGTTGACGATCGTCGGCTCGTTCACGACGTCGTCGAGCAGGGCGTCGTCCGACGTGATCGCAGTGACCATCAGCGAGTGGCGCAGTGGCACAGTGCCATCGGCGCGCGACCACGGTGCAAACCAGACGCAGGGGAAGGGCAACTCCACGCCGAGAGTGTCGGGGTTCGGCGCGGACAGCAGGTGGACGGCGGGCCGAAGCGCGGCAAACCCGTCGCCGAGATCGGCGACCACCTGGTCGGCGCCCAGGATCGCATCGGCGGCGGCGGCGGCGGCCTTGCCGGCCAGATGTCGCGCCAGGGCGCGGGCGTCGTCGATCGGCGGCGTGGGGAGCGCCGCCTGCGGGTCGGTGTTCGGGAGCGGACGCATCAATGCCAACCGCTCGGCGATCGCGTGCGCCAGCGGCGCCGGATCGCCCTCATAGAGGACGGCGGTCGTGTTCACACATGCCATCCCGCCCAGGGCGGCAATCGAATCCACCACGACGTCGATGCAGTCTCGCCAATCCTGCTCGGCGGTGATGAGGATTTTCGTGCGGCCCGGTCCGTTGACGAAGACCGTCGGGTCACCGTCGTAGCGATCGGCGACGTCCTGTCCGCCGTACACCAGCGCGAGGTCCGCGGCGCGGACGATGTCGTCGGCCACGGCGTGATCGGTCGGCAGGTACGACGCGTCGGTGTCGGCGAAGCCGGCGCGACGCAGTGCTGAGACGACGCGGTGTGCGGTCAGTGGCTCGCGACGCGACGGCCGCACCGCGACGCGGTAGCCCAGCGCGAGCGCCTGCGGCCAGAGGCCGTGCACCCCGGGGGCATTGCCCGGCGCGTGTACGGCGAGCACCTCGCCGCGACGCGCCCACACGGCGCCGGCAGGTTGGTCGCGCCAGTCCATCGTCGCGCCGGCGGGCTGCGCCGCGCGCACCGCGTCGAACGCCGTCGTCAAGGACCCCGCCACCACGTCGGCCCCTGCCCTGGCGACCGTCACCGGCAGCCCGGAGATCCGGCAGGTGAGGTCGACGTAGTCGGCGAAGTTCAGGCCCGCGATCGTCGCCGACATGAAGATCTCAGCCGCCCGGTCGAGTGCCGCGGGTCGCTCAGTGACCTTCAACGGTGGTGAGTAACGTTGTTGTGTAATCGTTCTCGTGACGTAGAGGCGGGGTACCACCGCCAGGTCGAGCACTGCGCAGCCGCGGGTGTCGGTGATGATTTCGCGCTTGTGCGTGTGATATTCGCCGTCGGGTCCCAGTGCTTCGAGTGTCGTCAGATTGCCGCCCACGATCAGTACACGCCTTCGATGACCGGCACGCCGCCGAACACGGCCACCGGTGCGATGTCGCTGACGGAGTCGCCGACCTGTCCGCGGGGGCCGGGCCACCGGATTGCGGTGTCGCGCTCCAGATTGTTGGGGATGAACATGCCCTTGCTGATGTGGTTCATGACGACCTGCCCGCGTTCGCCGTAGGGGACCTGCGCGCCGGTATCGGGGTCTACTACCCAGAAGACGACGTAGGGGCAGCGCGGGTCGAAGACGGACGTGTCACCGTCGGTGCGGGTCGCAGCCTGCGACAGGATCATGGTGCTGCCGAACGCAATCGAGATCGCGGCCTCGGGGAAGATGCCGCGGAACAACGCCATGGTGTCGACGTCGACGTGCGCCCCACTGAGCAGGATGTAGCGGATCTTGTCGTTGACGAGGTCGGTCAGTCGGCCATCATTGGCGATGGCCTCCAAAAGGGGCGGTGTCGCATGCAGATTCGCCACGTGCTGTGTCGCCAGAATGTGGCGGGTCTGTTCGAGGACATGGTCGAGGTAGCGCGCGACCTCGGCTGAAGCCCGCGAATCCCCCCGGGCTGCTGTCTTTTTCACCCACCGCGGGTCGAGATCGATCGAATGAAACACCCCGCCGAGTCGTTCGGCCACCACGCGGTCGAAATGGCCCACCCCGTGCGGTCCGCTGGGCATCATGCACACCAATCCCGCATCTCGGATGAACCCGCCCGCGCTGAAATCATCGACCTGCCAACGGGTTACCTGCTCGATCCAATCCGGCAGTTGGGCCGTGCGCTTCGGCGCGCCCGTGGTGCCGCCGGATTCGAATACCCGGGGGATGGGCAGTGGGGTGCCGTAACCGCGCGGGATCAGATCTTCGACAGCGACGTCGCGAAGCTCGTCGACGAGGTTGGGGAACAGTCGAAGATCGTCGTGGGTGCGTACCTCGCACACCGGGTTGAAGTCGAGACGTCGGGCGGCGCGCAGCCAGAACGGCGAGCCGGTGTCCGCGCCGAAATGCCAGGCGATCGCCGCACGCAGATACTCCTCGGGATCCGGCGGCGTCTCCCGCGGAACGTCGAGGAGCGCGAAGTCGGGTGAACCCATCGGGGCATCCTGACAGCGCGAGTTGGCCGCTCGGTGAATTCGCGGGGACGAACCGGATGGGCGTGGCAGGGTAGCGCCCATGCCCACCGAGCTCACCGCCGACGAGGCCGCCGCCCGCCTCGACCCCTCCGACACCCTCGGGATCCCGCTCGGCCCGGGGCAGCCGCCGGCTTTCATGCGCGCCCTCGGCGAGCGCACGGACTGGACGGATCTACGGGTCTACGGTGCGCTGCTCGCCGCGATGACCGAGCTGTTCTCGCGATCCGGTGTGCACTACCTGTCGGGCTTCTTCGGGCCGCTGGAGCGCGCGCTGGCCGGCTCGGGCGCCGACATCCAGTTCACGCCCGCCGACTTCCGCCGGTTCGGTCCGCTCCTCGAACGGCAGGCCCCGCGCGTCATGACGACGGTCGCCACCCCTCCCGACGCCGACGGCTGGTGCTCGCTGTCGCTGCACGCCGGTGGCACCGTCGACGAACTGCGCCGCGCGGCGGCCGATCCGCAACGACTGCTCGTCGTCGAGGTGTCCGAGGCGTATCCGCGAACCTTCGGTCTGGGCGAGCAGTACCGCCACGCCCTGCACGTCGACGAGATCGACATCCTGATCCGTTCGGAGGATGAGCCACTGGCATTGCCCAGCCCGCCGCCGACCGATGCCGACAAGGCGATTGCAGAGCACGCCGTCTCGTTCATCCAGCCGGGGGCGACACTGCAGACCGGGATCGGTTCCATTCCAAGCCAGATCGCCACGCTGCTGGCCGAGGGCGACGGCGGCGATTACGGGCTGCACAGCGAGATGTTCACCGACGGCTGCATGCAACTGCACCGCGCGGGCAAGGTCACCAACGCGGCGAAAGGCTTGTACGACGGTGTGAGTGTGACGACGTTCGCGTTCGGGACGACGGACCTCTACACCTGGCTCGACGGGAACGCCGACGTGGCGTTCCTGCCCGTCGACATCGTCAACTCGCCGGAGGTGATCGCGGCGAACCGGAACATGGTGTCGATCAACGGTGCGCTCGCGGTCGACATCCAGGGGCAGGTCGTCGCCGACACCATCAACGGCAACCAGTTCAGCGGGATCGGCGGCGCCGAGGACTTCGTGGCCGGTGCCGGGCTCGAACTGTCGGACCGGTCCCTGATCTGTCTGCCGTCGACCTACGAGAAGGACGGGGAACTGCAGTCGCGCATCGTGCCGTGGTTCGGGCCTGGCGCGGTCATCACGACGCCGCGCCACCACGTCGACGTCATCGTCACGGAGTTCGGCGCCGCCGAGTTGGAGGGCAGGACCGTCGCCGAGCGGGGTCGGGCGCTCGCCGCGATCGCGCACCCGCAGTTCCGTGATGAGCTGGTGGCCGCCGCGGAGCGGACAGCGGGCGGGAGATCGCCGGTCGTTTGAGCTGGCATAAACCACCTACCAACCAGTAGGTTGACCTAGTAAACCTTGTTCGTTTACGTTCGATGTAAAGCCGATCCAATGAAGGAGTATCGCCATGGCTGAAGCCGTCATCGTCGAGGCCGTACGGTCACCCGTCGGTAAGCGCAACGGAGGGCTCTCCGGCGTGCACCCGGCCGAACTCTCCGCCCAGGTCCTCAACGGCCTCGTCCAGCGTGCCGGGGTCGATCCCGCCCTCGTCGACGACGTCATCTGGGGCTGCGTGATGCAGGCCGGCGAGCAGGCTCTCGACATCGGCCGCACCGCTCTGTTGACCGCCGGATGGCCTGAGTCGGTGCCCGGCGTGACCGTCGACCGCCAGTGCGGCTCGAGCCAGCAGTCGGTGCACTTCGCCGCCGCCGGTGTCGTCGCCGGCCATTACGACGTCGTCGTCGCAGGCGGTGTCGAGTCCATGTCGCGCACCCCCATGGGTTCGTCGCTGGCCAGCGGCGGCAACCCGTACCCCGGCGGGTTCAAGGACCGCTACAACCAGACCCCGAACCAGGGCATCGGCGCGGAGATGATCGCCGATCAGTGGGGACTGTCGCGCACCCAGCTCGACCAGTTCTCGCTCGACTCGCACGAGAAGGCCGCTGCGGCACAGGATTCCGGTGCGTTCGACGACCAGATCGTGGCCATCAAGGACCAGGATGGCAACCCCGTACTCAAGGACGAGGGCATCCGTCGCGGCACCACGCTGGAGAAGATGGGTCAGCTCAAGCCCGCCTTCCGTGAGGACGGTGTCATCCACGCCGGCAACAGCTCTCAGATCTCCGACGGCTCCGCCGCGCTGCTGTTCATGTCTGCGGAGAAGGCCAAGGAACTCGGCCTCAAGCCGCTGGCGAAGGTGCACACCGCCGTGCTCGCCGGCGCCGACCCGGTCATCATGCTGACCGCGCCGATCCCGGCCACGCAGAAGGCGCTCCAGCGGTCCGGCCTGTCGATCGACCAGATCGGTGCGTTCGAGGTCAACGAGGCGTTCGCGCCTGTGCCGATGGCCTGGCTGAAGGACATCGGCGCTGACGAGAAGAAGCTGAACCCGAACGGCGGCGCCATCGCGCTCGGCCACCCGCTCGGCGGATCCGGTGCCCGCATCATGACCACGCTGCTGTACCACATGCGCGACAACGGAATTCAGTACGGCCTGCAGACCATGTGCGAGGGCGGCGGCCAGGCCAACGCCACCATTCTCGAGCTGCTGTGACGGAAGCAGCCGGGCCCGGCGCTCTCGTCGAGCGCCGGGGCAACGTCATGGTCATCACGATCAACCGGCCCGAGGCGCGCAACGCCATCAACTCGGCCGTGTCGATCGCGCTCGGCGACGCGCTGGAAGAGGCGCAGCAGGACCCGGATGTCTGGGTGGTCGTCGTCACCGGTTCGGGAGACAAATCCTTCTGCGCCGGAGCGGATCTCAAAGCACTGTCCAAAGGTGAGAACATCGGCCACCCGGATCAGCCCAAGTGGGGCTTCGCCGGCTACGTGCGCCACTTCATCGACAAGCCGACCATCGCGGCGGTCAACGGCACCGCCCTGGGTGGCGGCACCGAGCTCGCCCTCGCCAGCGACCTCGTCGTAGCCGGAGAGGGCGCGAAATTCGGTCTGCCCGAAGTGAAGCGGGGGCTGATCGCCGCAGCCGGCGGTGTCTTCCGGCTCGTCGACCAGATCCCGCGCAAGGTGGCGCTGGAGATGATGTTCACCGGCGAACCGATCACCTCGGCCGAGGCGTTGAAGTGGGGCCTCATCAACGAGGTGGTTCCCGACGGCACCGAGCTGGAGGCGGCGTTGAAGCTGGCCGAGCGGATCACCGTCAACGCGCCGCTGGCCGTGCAGGCGAGCAAGCGCGTCGCCGTCGGTTCCGACGACGGTGTCGTCACCGATGACGAACCCGGGTGGAAGCGCACGAGGCGCGAAGTGGCGGTCGTCTTCAGCTCCGAGGACGCCAAAGAAGGTCCGCTGGCGTTCGCGCAGAAGCGCGAGCCTGTCTGGAAAGCCAAGTAGAGCAACACGTGAGGAATCAATGATGAAGCGAACGATTTACGACGAAGAGCACGAGGCCTTCCGCGACACCGTGCGCGGCTACATCGAGAGTGAGCTCGTCCCCAACGCCGAGAAGTGGGAAGCCGAGCGCATCGTCGACCGGTCCGCCTACGTGGCGGCGGGCAAGCACGGACTGATCGGGTTCAACATGCCCGAGGAGTTCGGCGGCGGCGGCACCGACGACTTCCGCTTCAACGCGATCATCGACGAAGAGATCAGCAAAGCAGGCGTTCCCGCTCCCGCGCTGAGCCTGCACAACGATGTCGTCGGCCCGTATTTCAAGGACCTGGCCAACGACGAGCAGAAGCAGCGCTGGCTGCCGGGCATCACCAGCGGCGAACTCGTCATCGCCATCGCGATGACCGAGCCCGGCGCGGGCAGCGACCTGGCCGGCATCAAGACGTCCGCGGTCCGTGACGGTGACGACTGGATTGTCAACGGCTCCAAGACATTCATCTCATCCGGTATCAACTGCGACCTGTGTGTCGTCGTCGCCCGCACCGATCCCGAAGCCGGCCACAAGGGCTTCAGCCTCCTCGTCGTCGAGCGCGGCATGGAGGGTTTCACCCGCGGCCGCAAGCTCGAGAAGATGGGTCTGCACGCGCAGGACACCTCGGAGCTGCACTTCGAGAACGTCCGCGTCCCCGGCGCCAACCTGCTGGGCAAGGAGGGTCGCGGCTTCTACCACCTGATGACCAACCTGCCGTCGGAGCGTCTGTCGATCGCCATCTCCGCGATCGCCGGCGCACGCGAAACCTGGCGCCAGACACTGCAGTACGCCAAGGACCGCAAGGCGTTCGGGCAGCCGATCGGCAGCTTCCAGCACAACCGGTTCCTGCTGGCCGAGATGGACACCGAGCTCGAAGTCACCGAGCAATACATCGACCGGTGCCTGCAGGGTGTCGTCGACGGTGAGCTGACGGCGGTCGAGGCGGCGAAGGCGAAGTGGTGGGCCACCGAGACGGCCAAGAAGGTCGTCGACCAGTGCGTGCAGCTGCACGGCGGCTACGGCTACATGCTGGAGTACCGCGTCGCTCGCGACTACGTGGACGGGCGTATCCAGACGATCTTCGGTGGCACCACCGAGATCATGAAGGAGATCATCGGCCGCGATCTGGGCTTGTAGACAAACGAATTCGGCGTGTTCAGTTGCGATAGCCGCGACTGAACACGCCGAAGTCGTTGAGAGAGTTAGCCGATCGGTGCTTCGGCGGCCGGTGCCGGTGCCTCGGCGGGCATCGGAGTGGACGGCGTCGTCGTCGTCGTGGTCGTGGTGGTGGTCGTCTCGCTGGTGCTGGTGCTCGTCGGCGTGATCGGCGCGGGAGCGTCGGCCGGGTTGAGCACAGCGTCGACGATGTAGATCCGCGCGTTCTGCGCCTGGATCCCGCCGCAGACGACCTTGACCGTCTCGTTGACCTGGATGTCGCCACCCGAACCGGTCACCTCGAGCTCGGTGCCCTCCTGCGTCGGGCGCTGGCCCTTGACGTCATCGGGGCCAAGCAGGCCGAGGAACGCATGGTAGTACACCAGGCTGGTCAACGCCGCCGGGTCGGTCTTGAGGACCTCGAGCTGCTCCGGCGGAAGCGCCGCGAACGCCTCGTCGGTCGGCGCGAAGACGACGTACGGGCCGTTGTCGAGCACGCTCGTGATGTTGACGGCCGGGTTCAGCCCTCCGGACACCGCCGAGTTGAACGTGGAGATGGACGGGATGCTCGCCAGCACTGTGCTGACGGGCATGCTCGCCAGGCCCTTCCAGTTGGGCAGGGCTTCCTTGAAGGCGCCGCAGTCGGGACCCTGTGGATCGGGGATCGGGGTCTCCACCGTGTTGGTGGGGGTCGGCTGTGCGTAGGCGTTGACGGCCAGCGGAACAGACAGGGCGATCGCGGCGGTGCTCAGCGCGACGCCGAAGGCCTTGCTGGTGCGGGTCTTCACGGTGTGCTCCTTACATATGTCAAGTCGCAAGGATGGTATGTGCACACATTGGTAACGGCAAAGTCGAGAACCCGCATCAACGCCGCGTATCAGAGCGTCAATAACGGTCTGAGCTGGGCATATGACGGCCTACAGCAGGTGGAGGATTGGCTGGGACGTCACCGGGATTCTTCGGGCAGCAGCGTGGCCACCATCCGGGCCAGATCGTCTGCGGCATCCTCGAACGTCGCCGACCCCGAACTGGCTTGCACCATCGCGCCCATCAGCCCGAATTCGAGCGTCTCGGCGACCTCCGGCCACGCCGCCGACCGCAAGACGGTGCGGACTCGGCGTTGCAGTTCGGCGTGGATGCGTTTGCGGATCGCGTGCACCGACGTCTCCTGCGAGATCATCGCGCTCGCACACGCCGCAGCAAGCCCTGGCTGATCGGCGACCAGCATCACCAACTGATGGAACAGCGCGCCGACCCGCGTCTGCGCGGACTCGTCGACGTCGACTCCGAGCGGGGCGTCGCGCAGCAGGCCCAGATACACCTCGGCGACGATCGCATCCTTCGAACGGAAATAGACGCACAGATCGCTGTGGGAAACGCCTGCCTTCTCGGCGATGCGCCGCGTGGTCAGATCGTCGTAGGCGACGTCGCGCAACAACTCGACGGTGGCGTCGAGAACGACACGCACCACGTCGTGGTCGTCGCGGTCGCGGTCACCGTAGGAGCGAAGGAAGATGACCTTCGCCGTGGAAGTCACGCACTCGAGCCTAGGCTCGTCGCGCTCGGTGTGCAGAGGTGTTCCGAGAGGCCCCACAGCTCCAGCGCCCGCGATTCATCCATCGCGTAGGGGGCGGCGGTCCGGATCGTGCAGTCCGACAGGTACACACCGCCCTCGCCGTCGAGTTCTTCGCTGACCGCCGCCCACACCTGGGTGGCCGCGCCGTGGTCGGGGGTCGTGAACTGCTGCCGGAAGTCCGTCGGCGCCTTGTCCGGATTGCGGGACGAGCTCGACTTGTTGAGGCTCTCGAAATCGTCACCGGTCATGTGGCGCGCCAGCGACGTCGCGACGATCCCGGGGTGCACCGCGAACGCACGCACGCTGCTGTCGCGCAGCCTGCGGTCGAGTTCGACAGCATGCAGCACGTTGGCCGTCTTGGAAGCGCCGTACGCGGCGAACTTGTCGTAGTCGCGGCGCTCCCAGTTGGGGTCCTCGAAGTCGACGTCACTCATCCGGTGGCCCTCCGACGACAGGACGACCACGCGCGCCCCGTCGGCCGCGACCAGTGCCGGGAACAGCAGCCTCGTCAGCTCGAAATGGCCCAGATGGTTTGTGCCGAACTGGGTTTCGAAGCCCTCGGTGGTTCGCCCGAACGGCGTGAACATGACGCCTGCGTTGTTCATCAACACGTGGACGGCCGGGGTGATCTCGCTGATCTCCGCGGCAGCGGTGGCGACGGACGCCAGCGATGTCAGGTCCAGATGTACGCGCGACAGCTGCGCGTCACGCACGTCGGCCCGGATCCACGCCTCGGTCTCGGCGAGTGCTTCGGCGTTGCGGGCCGCGAGGATGACGTGCGCGCCGGTGCTGGCGAGCGCTTTGGCCGACTCCCGGCCGAGGCCAGACGAGGCGCCGGTGATGACGCAGGTTTTGCCGCTGAGGTCGACCCCGTCGACGATGTCGAGGGCGGTCGGGTTTGACGTCGATGTCACGTCGTGAGGATTGCACGGATCGCGGACGCATCGCACACCCGGGGCTCCCGCGGCCCGGTCCGTCCTACGATGACCCGCATGGCCGAGCCACTGATTCTGTCCATTGCCGGACGCGCGCCCGAACTGCATCCGCAGAGCTGGGTCGCGCCCAATGCCACGGTGATCGGACAGGTCGTCCTCGCCGCCGGCGCGAGCCTCTGGTACGGCGCGATCCTGCGCGCGGAGGTCGAGCCCATCGAGATCGGCGCGGGCACCAACATTCAGGACGGCGTGACGATCCACGTCGATCCGGGGTTCCCCGCGCGGATCGGTGCCGGCGTCAGTGTCGGCCACAACGCGGTGCTGCACGGATGCACCATCGAGGACGACTCGCTCGTCGGTATGGGCGCGGTGGTCCTCAACGGTGCCGTCGTCGGGTCCGGTTCGTTGATCGCTGCGGGTGCGGTGGTGCCGCAGGGGGCGGTCATCCCGCCCGGCTCGATGGTCGCCGGGGTGCCCGGCAAGGTGCGCAGGCAGCTCAGCGACGACGAGATCGCCGGGATCCGCACCAACGCGACGCTGTACCAGGAGCTGGTCAAAGTCCATCGTGACGCAGGCAACGCCTGATCTGGGTTCCGAATCAGAACCGCGGGGTACAGCGGAAAGGTGAATTCCGTGCGCACCTTCGTGACCGGCGCCACCGGCTACATCGGTTCTCGCCTGGTCGCCACATTGCTCAAGGATGGCCACCAGGTCGTCGCGGCCAGCCGAGACCCCGACCGTCTCGCGGCGTTCGGCTGGTATGACGACGTCGAGAAGGTGACGCTCGACGCGCACGACGAGATCTCTGCGCAGCAGGCGCTCACCGATGCCGGCCCGATCGACGTCCTCTACTACCTCGTCCACGGAATCGGTCAGCCGGGCTTCCGCGAAGCCGACAACAGGGCCGCCGCCAACGTCGCGACCGCGGCCAAGGCGGCAGGCGTGCGGCGGATCGTCTATCTCGGTGGCTTCGTTCCGGACGACGATTCGCTGTCCGAGCATCTGACCAGCCGCGCCGAGGTCGCCGCCGCGCTCACCATCGACGGCGGGCCGGACGTGGTGTGGCTCGGTGCCGCGATCGTGATCGGTGCCGGCTCCACGTCGTTCGAGATGCTGCGCTACGTCAGCGACCGGTTCCTGGTGCTGCCGATGCCGGAATGGTCGAGCAACCCGATCGACCCGATCGCGGTCACCGATGTCCTGCACTACCTCGTGGCGGCGGCCGATCCGAAGGTCCCCGCCGGGGCGTACGACATCCGCGGCCCCGAGACCACCACCTACGGCGACCTGTTGCGCACCTACGCCCGGATCGCGGGGATCTGGCGGGCGCCGCTGCCGGTGTACGGCGTCGACACCGGGCTGGTGTCCAAGGTGACGGGCCTCGTGTTGCCGGTCCCGGGCGGCTTGGCGGCGGATCTCGTTGAGTCGCTTGACTATCCGATGATGGCGTCGGCCGACGGCCTGCGTGATCTCGTCGGCGAACCGCCCGGCGGGTCTGTCGGCATCGAGGATGCGATCCGCCGTGCCGTCACCAGCCCGCCGCGCCGACCGGTCGACGAACTCGGGGACCCCCACCACCTCGCCGACACCGACCCCGTGTGGGCGGGCGGTGACACGCTGCGGCTGAAGCAGTTGGCGAGCGCGGTGACCCCACCGGTCGTGCGTCCCGTGCTCGGACTGCTCGGGTTCGTCCCGCGACCTGTCGCCGCCGCTGTGAGAACCGGGCTCGACCATGTACTTGGATTGGTGCCCAGGGTGATTCCCGCGTGAGCGCGCCCACCGGTTGGGCCGGCGAGCTGCGCAACATCGCGCGCGCCAAAGCCCCGCCCTACAACGAGCCGCCGTCGGTGATCAGCAGACGCAAAATCATCGTCTCCGTCGTCCTCCTCATCGGCGCCGCGTTGCTCGGTTATTCGCTGAGCCGACCTCCCGGGGACGAGACGTTCGTCTGGCTCACGCTCGCACTGGCCGGCGTCTGGGCCGCGGGGGCCTTCGCTTCGGGACCCCTGCACATGGGTTACATCTGTTTCCGCGGCCGCAACCAGCGTCCCGTCATCACCGGGACGGCAGTCGGGTTGGGGCTGGGCGCCGTCTTCGTCGTCGGCGGATTGGTGGCGCGGGAGATCCCGGGGGTCAACGACTACATCCGTGAGGTCCTGCAGTACTCGAACGCCGGACCCCTGTACCTCATCGTGTTCATCACCGTGATCAACGGTTTGGCCGAGGAGATGTTCTTCCGCGGAGCCGTCTACACCGCACTTCTGAAATTCCACCCGGTGATCGTGTCGACCGTCCTCTACGTGATCGCGACGGCCGCGACCACGGGCAACCCGATGCTTGGCTTCGCCGCAATCATTCTCGGCGTCATCTGTGCCCAGTTGCGCCGCGCCACCGGGGGAGTGCTCGCACCGATGCTGACCCATTTCTTCTGGGGTCTGGTCCTGGTGCTCGCACTGCCTCCGATGTTCGGCGTCTAACTGAGAGGGTGCGCGATCTCGTCGCGGTGCATCTTGGCCGCCCAGATCGCAACGCCGGCAAGGAGCACCGGCACGAGGCCCGCGGCGAGGAAGATCGCCTCCATCGACACGACCTTCGACAGCGGCCCGACGATCGCGAACGACACCGGCATGAAGGCCAGCGACACGAAGAAGTCCAGGCTCGACACCCGGCCCAGCATCTCCGGCGGAACCCGCCGTTGCAGCAGCGTGCCCCAGATGACCATTGCCGCACCGTCGGTGACCCCGATGACGAAGGTGGCCAACGCCATCAGCGGGAATGACGACGTGACGCCGACGATGACCAGCGGTATCGAGCCGACGCTCCACATCGCCATCATCATCGTCAGGTAGCGGCGGGGCATCCGCCGCGACGACACCGCCAAAGCGCCGAGCGCACTGCCCAATCCGAAAAATGCCAGGACGAAACCGTACATCTGTGCGCCATGGGTGAAGCGGTCCTGCGCGATGAACGGCAGAAGTACCTCGATCGGGCCGAGGACGACGAGCACGAAGATGCTGGCGAACAGCAGCGTCCACAGCAGCCACGGTGTTCTGCGGACGAAGCTGAAGCCGTCTTTGAGGTCCTGCACCAGGTGGGGTTTCGGTTCCTGGTGTGCGGCAGCCTCTTTGACGGTTGGCGTCCGGGTCGCCACCAGTAGGACCAGTCCGATGCCGAACAGCACCGCCACCACGACGGCACCGGCCGACGGGAACGTTGCACCGATGAGCAGTCCCGCGACGGCCGGACCGACGGCGCGCTGGAACACCGGCCGCACCATGCCTTCGACGCCGTTGGCCGCCAGCAACTGCTCGGCGGGCAGGATGCGCGGCAGGATCGCGCTGTAGGCGGGGAAGAAGAACGCCGCCGCTATGCCCAGCAGAGCCGCGGCGACAGCCATATGCCAGATACGCAGTGCGCCAGTCATTCCGAGGATGGCGACGACGGTGACGACGGCCGTGTTGACAGCCTCGACGACGATGATGATGCCGCGCTGATTGAGCCGGTCGGCGGCCAGGCCGCCCACCAATACGAACGCGACCAGGCCGGCGCCGAGGCATGTCGCGACCAGAGAAAGCGCTGCAGGATCGTTGGACAGCTCGATGACCTGCAACGCCATCACGACGGCCCACATACCTTCGGCGAAGATCGACAGCGCGACCGCCGCGATGAGGAGACGGTACTCACGGAACCGGAACGGTGCGAGCACGCGCCAGCGGCCGGGGGCCACCGGCTGTTGGATGTCGAGTTGAGTGCTCACCCTTCGATTTTCGCCGACGGGCGCAACTCATTTTCTGTGATTCGGGCGTACCTGGACAACCAGGCGTTGACCGACTACGCCGAAATCACCGTCAGGAGTCGGTGAACTTCGCGGGCCTGCGCTGCTGGAAAGCTTTGGTGCCCTCGCGGAAGTCGTGGGAGTCCAGTAGCTGCAGCTGGCCGGTCTTCTCACGTTCGAGGGCGCCTTCGAGCTCTGTCAGCGTCGCGGCGTTGATCGCGTCCTTCGTCTTGCGCAGGGCGATCGCCGGGCCGGAGACCAGCGTGCCGATCACCTTGTCCACCTCGGCGTCGAACTCGTCGGCCGGGTAGACCGCACTCACCAGACCCCAGCCGTACGCCTCGTTCGCCGAGATGCGCTCGGCCAGCAGCGCCATCCGCATCGCCCGGATGCGGCCGGCCGCGGCGGCGATCAGGGCGGACGCGCCGCCATCGGGCATCAGCCCGATCTTGGTGAAAGCCAACATGAAAAAGGCCTTCTCCGAGGCCAATACGACGTCGCAGGCCAGCGCGAGGGAGGCGCCGACACCCGCGGCCGCACCGTGTACGACGGCCACGGCCGGCTGCGGAAGGGCGACCGTCGCGCGGATGCAGCGGTTGGCTGCGTCGAGAACGTCGGCGGGCGTCCCTGCAGCGCCCGGGTTCGCGTGGTCTTCCTCGCTGATTCCCGCGCCGGAGGAGAAGCCGCGTCCGGCGCCGCCGATGCGGACGATGCGCACGCGCGGGTCGGTAGCGGCGCGTTCGAGGGTGTCGGCATACGTCTTGAGCATCGGCGCCGTCAGTGAATTCAGGCTGTCCGGGCGGTTCAGCGTCACGGACAGGACGCCGTCGTCGAGGCTGACGGTGAGGTCCGCGATGCCTTCATAGACGTCGGTGCCGGAGTCGATGGTCATGCACGCACCCTTCGGTTTGGCGGACCTCCCGGGACCCCGATGACCCGTGGCCGGTCCGACTTGGTTATACAAGTAAGCTATGTCGGCGGTCAACCGAGCGATTCTGACGAAGGGCGGTTAGGCATGGCTGGACCTCTGCAAGGACTTCGGGTTGTGGAACTGGCCGGTATCGGCCCAGGTCCGCACGCTGCGATGATCCTCGGCGATCTCGGAGCTGACGTCGTGCGGATCGAGCGCCCGGGCAAGGGGCCGGGCCCCGCCACCAAACCTGGCGGCGACTATCTGCTGCGCAATCGCCGATCGGTGGCGGCGAACCTGAAGAGCGACGAGGACCGCGACATGGTCCTGCGCCTCATCTCGAAGGCCGACGTGCTGATCGAGGGCTTCCGGCCCGGCGTTACCGAACGGCTGGGCCTCGGCCCCGAGGACTGCGCCAAGGTCAACGAGAAACTGATCTACGCGCGGATGACCGGGTGGGGCCAGGAGGGTCCCCGGTCCCAGCAGGCCGGTCACGACATCAACTACATCTCCCTCAACGGTGCGCTGCACGCGATCGGCCGGGCCGGTGAGCGGCCGGTTCCGCCGCTGAACCTGGTCGGTGACTTCGGCGGCGGCTCGATGTTCCTTCTCGTCGGCGTGCTGTCGGCGCTGTGGGAGCGCGAGCGCTCCGGTAAGGGCCAGGTGGTCGACGCCGCGATGGTCGACGGGTCGAGCGTGCTGTCGATGATGATGTGGGCGTTCCGCGGCATGGGCATGTGGAGCGACGAGCGTGGTGTCAACATGCTCGACACCGGTGCCCCCTACTACGACACCTACACCTGCGCCGACGGCCGCCATGTCGCCGTCGGCGCGATCGAACCGCAGTTCTACGCCGAGCTTCTCAAGGGAATCGGGCTCGACGGTGCCGATCTGCCCGACCAGAACGACATGGGTCGCTGGCCCGAGTTGAGGGCGGCGTTCACCCAGGCGTTCGCGGCCCACGACCGTGACCACTGGGCCACGGTTTTCGCCGGCACGGACGCGTGCGTGACGCCGGTGCTGTCATTCGCCGAGGTCGAGTCGGAGCCGCACAACACCGAACGCGACACCTTCTACAGCGAGAACGGCTCGCTGTATCCGGCTCCGGCGCCGCGCTTCTCGCGCAGTGCACCGGATGCTCCGAAGGCGCCCGGAGTGCCGGGCGCGGACACCGAAGCTGTTCTGCAGGAATGGGTTTAGTTCAACAGAAAGGAACAATCTGTGGAGATCAAAGACGCCGCCGCCGTCGTGACCGGAGGTGCTTCCGGCCTCGGTCTCGCGACGACCAAGCGCCTGCTCGACCGGGGTGCCTCGGTCGTCGTCATCGACCTCAAGGGTGCTGACGTGGTCGAAGAACTGGGCCCGCGTGCCAAGTTCGTCGAGGCCAATGTCACTGACCCTGAACAGGTTTCGGCTGCGTTGGACGCCGCCGAGGAGTTCGGCCCGCTGCGCATCAACGTCAACTGCGCGGGCATCGGTAACGCGATCAAGACGCTGAGCAAGGACGGCCCGTTCCCGCTCGACGGCTTCACCAAGGTGATTCAGGTCAACCTGATCGGTACGTTCAACGTGCTGCGCCTGAGCGCCGAGCGGATCGCCAAAACCGAACCGATCAACGGGGAGCGCGGCGTCATCATCAACACCGCCTCGGTCGCCGCGTTCGAAGGTCAGATCGGGCAGGCTGCGTACTCGGCGTCCAAGGGCGGCGTCGTCGGCATGACCTTGCCGGTCGCCCGTGATCTGTCGCGCGAGTTCATCCGCGTCTGCACCATCGCGCCGGGTCTGTTCAAGACCCCGCTGCTGGGCTCGCTGCCCGAGGAGGCGCAGGCCTCGCTCGGCAAGCAGGTGCCGCACCCGGCGCGTCTCGGTGACCCCGACGAGTATGGCGCGCTGGCCGTGCACATCGTCGAGAACCCGATGCTCAACGGTGAGACGATCCGCCTCGATGGTGCAATCCGGATGGCACCGCGATGACGATCAACACGAAGTTCACGGAGACGTTCGGTGTCGAGCACCCGATCGCCCAGGGCGGCATGCAGTGGGTGGGTCGCGCGGAACTCGTTGCGGCCGTGGCGAATACGGGTGCATTGGGTTTTATTACCGCGCTGACCCAGCCGACGCCTGCGGATCTGGCCAACGAGATTGCCAAGACGCGGGACCTGACGGACAAGCCGTTCGGCGTGAACCTGACGATCCTGCCCGCGATCAACCCGCCGCCCTATGACGAGTACCGCCAGGTGATCGTCGATGCCGGCATCAAGATCGTCGAGACAGCGGGCTCCAACCCGGCGCCGCACCTTCCGATGTTCCACGACAACGGAATCAAGGTGCTGCACAAGTGCACCTCGGTGCGTCACGCGGTCAAGGCGCAGAGCCTGGGTGTGGACGGCATCAGCATCGACGGCTTCGAGTGTGCGGGTCATCCGGGTGAGGACGACGTTCCCGGCCTGGTGCTGATCCCGGCGGCGGCCGACAAGATAGAGATCCCGATGATCGCCTCGGGCGGGTTCGCCGACAGCCGCGGTTTGGTCGCGGCGCTGGCGCTGGGCGCCGACGGCATCAACATGGGGTCGCGTTTCATGTGCACCGTGGAGTCCTGCATTCATCAGAACGTCAAGGAAGCCATCGTCGCCGGTGACGAGCGCGGCACGGAACTGATCTTCCGCAGCCTGCACAACACGGCGCGGGTGGCGTCCAACGTGGTGTCGCGTGAGGTCGTCGACATCCTCAAGGGCGGCGGTCAGTTCGAGGACGTCAAGGATCTGGTGGCCGGTGTGCGGGGCCGCAAGGTCTTCGATGACGGCGACATCGATGCCGGCATCTGGACGGTCGGGACGGCTATGGGTTTGATCAACGACATCCCTACGGTCGCAGACTTGGTCGCGCGGATTGTCGGCGAGGCAGAAGAGATCATCAATGGCCGGTTGGCGGGGATGGTCACGCCGGTGGCGCAAAGGGTCTAGACGGGACGCTCAAGGCGTCAGGCAAACCGAAACATGGCAGAACGCGCGCCCGATGGGCGCGCGTTCTTTCATACTGCGGTGGGGAGGGCCTGTTCGTCGTCGAGTTGCTCCGAGGTCAGCCCCTCGACGAGAAAATCGCCGTGGTAGAGAGCTTCGAAGTCAACCTTGATGACATCAGCGTTGGTGTCGTCGATCCACATGTACTGAACAGTAACCACGGGCATTAAGGATTCTTTGAGCCTCGTTTCGGAAAACTGTGGCAATTCTTACCGCTGGGTAGGGTCGCGGTTCTACCGGCGAGTAGCAATCATGATGCTGTCGGGGCAGGTGGGGCCGGTGGTGCACTGAAGTGGATGGGGTTGATCCCGTACAGCGCTATCCATGTCACCACCGCGGCCACGCACGCAAGCCCCAGCAGGCCCACTTTTAGGCCCTTTGACCAGGTAATACGTGCCAGGAAGCGGGCATCGGCGGAGTATGCGCCCGCTCCGGTGAAGAGAAGAGCCGCCCCACCGAGTCCGATCAGGAACGGCACGTTGAACGGGTCGGACCAGAAGACGGCCGCGGAGACGTTGACCGCCCACGCGCACAGCATCGCTCCCAGGGTTGCGGACCCCGCCAGAGGCGTCAGGATGCCCAAGATCAAGGCGATTCCGGCCACGGTCTCAGTGGCGGTCACCATGAACGCCGCGAACGCCGGGAGGCGCCACCCCGCATCGGTCATGAATTGCACGGTCATCGAGAAGTCGGACGCCTTGATCAGGCCGGCTTGCAGCAGGGCCGCGCCGATCCCGAGGCGCAGGATCAGCAGGCCCGCGCTCACGGTGGAGTCTGCGGACGCTCGTGTGGGGGAGTCGGTCATGACCGGATCGACCTCGGCGGTCCACGAAACTCATCGCGAACCCCTGGCGCTCCTAAGTTATCGCTGATAACTTAGCGCCGATATGTTGCACCGCATCGCCCTGCTCGCCCTTGCCGCTCCGCGCCGCGTCCTTGCCGTCGCGCTGCTGATCATGGTCGGCTGCGGCATCTTCGGTATCCCGGTCGCCACCCATCTGTCCGCAGGTGGTTTCCAGGACCCGACGTCGGAATCCGCGCGCGCCACTGCGCTGCTCGTCGACAAGTTCGACCAAGGCGACATGGACCTTGTCATCAGTGTCACCTCGGATGACGGGTTCGACAGCCCGGCCGCGCGCGAGGCCGGGACGGACCTGACCGCCCGGCTTGCCGAGTCGCCGCATGTCGGCGCCGTGACGTCGGCGTGGACCGCGCCGCGGCAGGCTCCATCAGCCCTCGTCAGCGAGGACGGGAAGACAGGGCTGATCGTCGCGGGCATCACGGGCGGGGAAAGCGGGGCGCAGAAGCACGCCAAGGCGATCACCGACGAGCTCGTGCACGACCGCGACGGCGTCACGGTGCGCGCAGGCGGTGTGGCGATGACGTACGTGCAGATCAATGCGCAGAGTGAAAGAGACCTGCTGTTGATGGAATCCATTGCGATTCCACTGAGTTTCGTCGTGCTGGTGTGGATCTTCGGTGGGCTTCTCGCCGCCTCGCTGCCCCTGGCCGTCGGCGCCTTCGCGATCCTCGGGTCGATGGCGGTGCTGCGCGCCGTCACGCTCGTCACCGATGTGTCCATCTTCGCGCTGAACCTGTCGATCGCCATGGGGCTGGCGCTCGCGATCGACTACACCCTGCTCATCATCAGCCGCTACCGCGACGAGTTGGCCGGCGGCCACGATCGCGACACCGCACTGATCCGCACCATGGCCACCGCCGGCCGGACCGTGCTGTTCTCCGCGATGACGGTGGCGCTGTCGATGATCGCGATGGTGCTGTTCCCGATGTACTTCCTGAAGTCGTTCGCCTACGCCGGCATCGCCGTCGTCGGCTTCGCCGCGCTGGCGGCCGTTGTGGTCGCACCCGCGGCGATCGCCCTGCTCGGTGACCGGCTCGACTCGCTGGACGTGCGCCGACTGGTCCGCCGGATCACCGGCAGGCCCGAGCCGGTGGTGAAGCCGGTCGAGCAGATGTTCTGGTACCGGTCCACGAAATTCGTGATGCGACGCTCGATTCCGATCGGCATCGTCGTCGTCACCTTGCTCCTCGCGCTCGGTGCGCCGTTCCTGGGCGCGAAGTGGGGGTTCCCCGACGACCGCGTTCTCCCGGACTCCAGTTCGGCGCGCCAGGTCGGTGACGAACTGCGCGACGACTTCGCGGTCGATTCGTCCACCAACGTCGTCGTCGTGCTCCCCAACGCCGGCGGGGTCACCCCCGCCGCGCTCGACAACTACGCCGCCGAGCTGTCCCGGGTCGGGGACGTCTCGTCGGTCTCCGCGCCCGACGGCACCTTCGTCGACGGCGCCAAGGTCGGACCGCCCTCTGCCGCAACGGGAATCGCCGACGGCAGCGCGTTCCTCACCATCGGTAGCAGCGCCGCGCTCTTCACCGACGCCTCGGAGGCGCAACTCGACGCGTTGCATGCCGTCGCACCGCCCGACGG
The DNA here is from genome assembly GCF_029623955.1 of Mycobacterium sp. 236(2023). Classification (GTDB taxonomy): domain Bacteria; phylum Actinomycetota; class Actinomycetes; order Mycobacteriales; family Mycobacteriaceae; genus Mycobacterium. The sequence continues at coordinate 980,305 of NZ_JARSBP010000003.1, forward strand.
GCGCGACGTCGCGCTGACGGGCCTGGCGCAGATCAACCGCGACAGCGCCGACGCCATCACCTCACGGCTGCCGATGGTCCTCGGGATCATCGCGGCGATCACGTTCATCCTTCTCTTCCTGCTGACCGGCAGTGTCGTGCTGCCGCTGAAAGCATTGGTGCTCAACGTTTTATCGCTGACCGCGGCGTTCGGCGCGCTGGTGTGGATCTTCCAGGACGGGCATCTCGGCGCGCTCGGCACCACGCCGACGGGCACGCTGGTCGCGAACATGCCGGTCTTGCTCTTCTGCATCGCCTTCGGCCTGTCGATGGACTACGAGGTGTTCCTCGTCTCACGCATCCGCGAGTACTGGCTGGCCTCCGATAAGAGCACCGCCGCGAATGACGAGAGCGTCGCCTTGGGTCTGGCCCGCACCGGACGTGTCGTCACCGCCGCCGCCCTGCTGATGTCGATCTCGTTCGCGGCGCTGATCGCTGCACAAGTCGCATTCATGCGCATGTTCGGCGTGGGTCTGACCCTCGCCGTGCTCGCCGACGCTACCCTGGTGCGGATGCTGCTCGTTCCCGCGTTCATGCATGTGCTCGGCCGGTGGAACTGGTGGGCCCCGAAACCGTTGGCCAAGCTGCACGAACGGATCGGGTTCAGCGAGACCCTCGCCGACAAGGACCTACCGGTGCGACCTCCCGAGCGGGTCACGTCGTGACCATTCGCCGTCGCCGCGCCCCCCGCGGGGCCGGCGAGCTGCTCCGGGACGAGATCATCGATGCAGCAACCGATCTCCTGATCGACACGGGTGACGAGAAGGCCGTGTCGATCCGGTCCGTCGCGCAGAAGGTCGGGGTCACGCCGCCGTCGCTCTACCTGCATTTCGCGGACAAGAACGCTTTGCTCGACGCCGTGTGCTGCCGCTACTTCGAGAAACTCGACGAGGAGATGCAGGCCGTCGCGGCCACGTTGACCTCGTCGATCGAAGTGCTGCGGGCGCAGGGCCTGGCCTATGTCCGGTTCGCGGTGAAAACCCCTGAGATGTACCGGATTGCGACGATGGGTCATGGCGAACCCGGCAGCGGTGTCGACGTGACGCTGAACAGTTCGGCATTCGTGCACATGAGGGCGACGGTGGAAGCGCTGATCGCCGAAGGCATCTATCCGGCGGGAGACCCGACCGAGCTGGCGCTCGAGCTGTGGACAGCCGCCCATGGCGTTGCCGCACAGCTGATCTCGCGGCCCTACCTCCCTTGGGGGGACGCCGAGGAGTTCGCGGGCCGCGTGCTGCGGGCGGTCTGCATCGGGCACATCGTGTCGGCCGCTATCGGCGAGACAGAGAATCCACAGGACACCGTGATGTGGCTGAAGGAGGCCGTCGATGAGCGACAGCGTCGATAATCCGTTCTTCGCGCGGCTGTGGACGGCGATGTCGTCCAGGGAGCCGGAATCGCTGCGGCGGCTGCGTCGGGAGAACTTGGCCGGGTTGACGGGCCGCGTCCTCGAGGTCGGCGCGGGGACCGGCACGAACTTCGAGTTCTACCCGGCGACGGTGACCGAGGTGGTGGCCGTCGAACCGGAACGTCGCCTCGCGATGCTCGCAGCAGACGCCGCGCAACGAGCAAGCATCCCGGTGACCGTCAGCACCGACACCGTCGAACAGTTCGCCGACGCCGAACCTTTCGACGCCGTGGTCTGCTCGCTGGTGCTGTGCTCGATCGATGACCCCGAAGCTGTTGTCGGGCAATTGCTTGACCGGTTGAAGCCCGGCGGGCAGCTGCGGTATCTCGAGCATGTGGCCGGCTCCGGCGCCCGAGCGCGGCTTCAGCGTCTCGCCGACGCGACCGTGTGGCCGCGGCTGCTCGGCAATTGCCACACGCACCGGCACACCGAGGAAACCATCGCCGGTGCGGGATTCGACGTGACGAACGCCCGCCGCGAATGGGCGATGCCGCGATGGGTGCCCGTTCCGGTCTCCGAGTTCGCCATCGGTGTAGCCGTACGGCCCAGCGCCACAGGGTAATTCAGGGCTGCTGCGCGCGCCCGTCGTGGACGACGCGAGCCTTCGCCATGTGGATTCGATAACCGAAGACCACGCTGGAGATCAGCGAGATCGAGATGATGATCTCGGCGATGAAGAAGGCCGCGAAGTCGATCACCGACCCGATCGGCGGGCTTCCTGGCACGGCGTTGCGCAACGGGATGAGGGCGAACAGGATGCCGGCCATCATCGAGCAGGCTCCGAAGACCAGGCCTTTGCGCCAGCGAAGGACGAAATACGCGGCGGTAACGGCAGCCAGAGCGAGACCCAGCATCAAGACCATGATGAACACGGCGAAGACGACCATCGGCGTGCTGCGCTTGACCTGCAGGGCCACGTCGATGCCGGTGCCCTCGATCGGACCCAGCGTCGGGTCCTCGATGGCGTCCACGTGGACGAAGGCGTCGTTGTTGTAGACCGTCACGCTGGTGGGAACGATGTCCCCGTCGGGCGTGACGACCCGGAGCTCCATCAACGCGGAGTATCGATCGAACGGATAGTCGGTTACCGTGCCGTACAAGGCGAATCGCTGTTCGACGTCCGCGGGCCACTGACTCTTCTTCAGTTCGATCGCGTCGTTGGTGGTCGACGTCGTCAGGATCCGCATGTCGCTGACGTAGTTCCCTCCTTCGTCAGCGAGCGCACCGAGGGCCTGAATGTTGCTCAACGTCACGACGAGAATCTGCGCGGATGTGTCCGCGCGATTGATGGCCGCGGTGATGTCGATCCGGTCAGGATTGGAGTCGTCGCCGAACACCTCGGCATAGTCGGCGTTGGTCCGAGCGATGGCATACATGGCGAGGCTCGCCGAGATGACGACGGCGAGCGCAACCAGTCCGGCAACGACAGTCAGGACGACTCGATACCCCGGCGTCAGGGCGTTCCATCGCCGGCCAATCGTGTTCACGTGAAATCCGCCCTCTCGCAACGCTGTGAAGCGAGTCTAAGGCGGCGTCCGGTGAAAGCGGTCCGCGCACGCTCGAGCCCAGTGTGTCGTCACGGTCGTCGAGTACTGCTCAAGCGGTCGACACGCCAGCCGTCGTGTCCAACTCGCCGAGTTGGACGCTGCGGCTGCGTGTCTCGGGAATGTGGCGGATATCGCCGCCCTCTCGGCGATTTGGTGTGGAGCATCGCGGCAGGGGCTCGGCAGTGGACAGCTAGCCGAGCAGCGCGGGGAGGCGCTGTAACAACCCCGGCAGAGCAGTGGCTGCGGTCTCTCGCAGGCTGACGGTGGCACTCGGGGTGAGCGGCGTCGGCTCCGGATTGACCTCGATGACCGGCGTCCCGTTGGCGACGGCCAACTCCGGCAGGCCCGCCGCAGGATAGACCACCGACGATGTTCCCACCACCACGACGAGGTCGGCGCCCACGACGGCATCGACCGACTGTTGCCATGCGTCGTCGGGCAGCGGCTCACCGAACCAAACCACGTTGGGCCGGATCAGCCCGCCGCACACGTCGCAGCTCGGCGGATCGATCGACTCGACAGGCTCCGGCATGTCCGGGACGGGCCCGCGGAACGCGGATCGGCACTGGTCACAATGGAATTCGAACAGGCTGCCGTGAACGTGGTAGACCCGGTTGCTGCCGGCACGCTCGTGCAGGTTGTCGACATTCTGGGTGACGACGTGCACGTCGGCGTAGTCCTCCCACGCGGCGACGGCGCGATGACCGTTATTGGGGGCGACGGCGCTCATCATGTGGTGGCGCCACAGATACCACGCCCACACCCGGTCGGGGTGAGCCTGCCAGCCGTGCGAGCTGGAGATTTCGTACGGATCGACTTTGGCCCACAACCCGGTCTCCACGTCGCGGAACGTCGGCACGCCGCTTTCGGCGGAAATGCCCGCGCCACTGAATACCGTCACCTGCACTCCACTAAATTAGCGGCTTTGGGTGATACTGGGCACGTGGCCGAGTTGGGGGATTGGGTACGCGTAGATCCGCACGCTGCCAGGCCGCTTTTCGACCAGCTCAGGATGCAGATCATCGCGGGGGTTCGGGACGGGCAGCTCGCCCCGGGAACCCGACTTCCGACGGTCCGCGAACTGGCTGGTCAGATCAACCTGGCAGTGAACACCGTGGCGCGTGCGTACCGAGAGTTGGAAGCCGCCGGGATTCTGGAGACGAGGGGACGTTTCGGAACATACGTGGCACGAGCCGATCCGGCGGACGCCGCGATGGCGACCGCCGCCAACACCTATGTGTCCGCGGCGCGGGCACTCGGTGTGGCCAAGGGGGATGCGCTGAGGTACGTGGAGTCGGCCTTCGGCTAGCCGCGCAGGCCTGATGTTCGGCTCAGCCGCGCAAGCCTGATGTTCGGCTCAGCCGAACTCGAGCAGCGTGGTCGACGGCCGGAGCGGGTCGAGCAACGGGATGCGTTGGGTCGTCCACAGCAGGCTGTTGATCAGCCAGCCGCGGGCGCGCTCGGCCGGAAGGTCGTGGACCGCGCGCACCCCGGGCACCGTGTTGACGAGGTCCGCGGCCTGGGCGACCGACAACGTGAACGGCATCGGCGGAACACGGTAGCGCCGCGAGGTGCGCATGCCGCGGCGGGCCAGCGGGAAGAACGCAGGCGGCGTCAGGTCGAACATCATCTGCCCGCCGGGGAATCGCGCGGCGCATTCGGTGATCAGCGCCATCGCTTCCTTGGGCTGCAGATACATCAATAAGCCCTCGGCGGTGATGAAAACACCGTCGCCGGTGTCAATGTGGTCCATCCAGCTGAAGTCCAGCGCCGACTGTGCGATCAGCTTGACGCGGTCCGAGGCCGGCAGCAGTTTGCGGCGCAGGTCGATCATCGGCGGCAGGTCGACGGTGACCCAGGCGAAGTCGTGGCCGATGCCGGAATTCTGCGGGCTGTCGGCGTCGAGGCGGTAGAAGCTGGTCTGCAGTCCCTCGGCCAGCGCGACGACGGTCGCCTTCGGGTGGTCACGCAGATAGCGCCGTGTCCACTTGTCGAACATCAACGCGCGCAACGCCATATCTTGGCGACGCGGCATGCCGAACTTGCCGAAGTCGAAATCGATGGAGTCCATCAGGTGGATCGACAGCGGGTCGTCGATGATCGAATCGGGCCTGCGGGCCTCGGTGGCCCGGACCTGAAGTGTCATCAACGCGGTCTCCGGCACCCCGGTGAGGTCGGCAGTGTGTTTGTCGATCTCCGTCATCGGTATCGCCTCCTGATGCTCGTCATGACCCGAACTGCAGCACAGTGATGCTCGGGCGGGTCCGGTGCACGAGTCCCCGATCCAGCTGCGGCAATGCTGCCAGCTTGAACAGCCCACGGCCAGGCGGCATCATGACGTCCCGGGCGGACGTCACCCCGGGGATACGCCCGGCGAGTGCCAGCGCCTCGTCGGCCGTCAGCCCAAACGGCATCGGCGGCGCGGTGTAGCGGCCGGACAGCTTCATACCGCGCAATGTGCGCCGGCTGAACCAGGGCGGGATCGAATCGAACATCATCGCGCCGCCGGGGAAGCGCTGGGCGCACGCGCGGATCAACCCGAGCGCCTCGTCGGGCGGCAGGTACATCAGCAGCCCCTCGGCGGTGATGAACACACCGTCGGTCGAGTCCACCTGGTCCATCCAGCTGAGGTCGAGCGCCGACTGGGCCAACGAGGCGATGCGCTCGTCGCCGGGAAGGAGTTCGGCACGCAGCTTCATGACGGGAGGCAAGTCGATGGAGTACCAGTGAGAGTCGGTGACAACGCCGTCGCGGTCGAGGCGCCAGAAACTGGTCTGCAGCCCCTCGGCGAGTGCCACCACAGATGCCTTCGGATGTTGCGCCAGGTAATCGCGGGTGGCGGCATCGAACGCCAGAGCGCGCAGACCATGCGGTTGGCCCGCCCGACCGAACCTGTCGTAGTCGTAGTCGATGGCGTCCAAGAGGGTGATCGCCCACGGGTCGCGGATCACCCCGTCGGAGCGTTTCGCCTCCTCGGCGCGATTGCGCAGAGTCCACAGCGTGGTGGCAGAGACGCCGTCCAGGACGTTGCCGTCGATCGAGGTGAATCGGCCCACTCCATCGATCCTTCCAGACCTGCGAAAGTCGTAGGCTCGTTGCATGACGCGCGATGTCTTCGACGACAAGCTGCTGGCGCTGCTCGCGGGTAACACGCTGGGGGTGCTGGCCACGGTCAAACGCGACGGCAGACCCCAGCTGTCGAACGTCGCCTATCACTTCGACGCGCGCAGCCTGACGATCTCGGTGTCGGTCACCGAACCGAGAGCCAAGACGCGCAATCTGCGCCGGGACCCGCGCGCGGCGATCCACGTCAGCTCCGACGACGGTTGGGCCTACGTCGTCGCCGAGGGCGACGCCGTCCTCACGCCGCCGGCGGCCAACCCCGACGACGACACCGTCGCAGGTCTTGTCGAGCTGTACCGCAAGCTCTCCGGCGAGCACCCGGACTGGGACGACTACCGCAGGGCGATGGTCGACGATCGCCGGGTGCTCATGACACTGCCGATCGCCCATGTGTATGGCATGCCCCCGGGGAAGCGCTGAGCGCGAAGCGCTCGAATTCGGCCCCGCGGGACTACGCTGCGGGCATGGCATCGAATGAGTCCGCAGAGCCCGCCGAGGACGACAACAAGCGCAAGTTCCGCGAGGCTCTTGAGCGTAAGAATGCCAATGCGGCGAAAGGGTCCGCGCACAAGGATGGCGGATCCAAGCAGTCGAAGGGCGCCCACGGCCCCGTCGAGAACCGCCGGGAGTTCCGCCGCAAGAGCGGCTAGGTCAGACCTGCCCGCCGGTCAGCGTCAGCAGTTGTCGGGTGCGGGCCTTGGCCATGTCGCAGTATTCGCGCGCCGCCGCGCGGGCGCCCGGCGCGTCGTTGCGCTCGAGTGCTTCTAGCAGGTCCCGTTGCACCCGCAGGAACGCCGCCGACGATTGCGCGGTGTTGCCGAAGCTGCGCGCCATCACGTTCTTGATGCTCAGCGAGCTGAACGACGCTATGAGCAATGGGTTGGCCGACAGCGCCACGATTGACTCGTGGAAGGCGTAGTTGGCGTCCAGATACGCGTGGAAATCCTCGAAATGGTCGTCGACGAGATGCTGGGACATGGTGTCGAGGTGCCTGCGGGACACCGCCAGCAGCGCGGGATCGGCACGACCGATCACGCAGTCTATGACTCCCAACTCGATCATCAGACGGGCTTCAAAGGTGGCGTCCGATGTCCGCACGTCGAACGGGGCGATGACGTAGCCGCGCTCCGGGTCTCTGCGCACCAGCCCGTCGGCGGCCAGCCTGGTAAGCGCATAGAACGCCCTGGACCGGTCGCCGTCGAGGTTGTCGGCCATCTCGTCGACCGAGATGACCTGGCCTGCGGCGAAGACCCGGCTGAGCACCATGTCGCGGGCTTTCTCATAGGCCCGGTCGTTGCGTTCGAACTCGAAGCGGCCGAACCCGCCGCGGAAGTACGTCAGTGGTGCCCCATCGCGCGCGATAGCGGAGATCACGTGGCCAAGAAACACGGAATGCGTTCCGCCGACGACTTGTTCGGTGACTTCGCACTCCAGCGACGCGATCGCATCGGACAGCATCGGGACCCCTGCGGTGCCTCTTTCGACCCGGACTCCGGCGAATTTGTCCTGGCGTGGTGACGCGAACTGGTAGGCGAGGTCGCCGTGGGCCTGACCGAGCACGTTGACGGTGTAGCGCCCGCTGCGCTCGATCGCGGTCGCGGTGGGCACGGCATTGTTGACGCAGGCCAGCATCATCGGCGGGTCCATCGACAGCGAGGTCACCGAACTCGCGGTCATCCCGTGGTCGCGCTCGTCGACCCGCGTCGTCACGATCGTCACGCCGCTGGCCAGATGCCCGACGACGTGACGGAACTCCTCCACGTCGACCGCTTCGGCCGCCGTCACGAAATCCTGCGTCATGCCTTGCTCCCATCTGGGTTGTCTGCCAATTCAACGTCGATGGCCCGCCACAATCACTCACGGAATGCGGCAGGTATGCCTGCGAAGTTCACGTCGGCAGACAATGCGCGGTGTTGCCGGCTCCCCTTGACTGATGACGTGGTCGAGAATGCGGTCAGAGCAGCGGTCGTCGGGCTCGGATGGTGGGGACGCAAGATGGTTGCCGACCTCGCCGACAGCGAGGTCGTCGACGTCGTCGTCGGTGTCGATGTCGATGCGGATGCGCGAAAAGCAGTGCGGCCCTGGCTCACCGAGGTGAGGTCGGACTTCGGTGACGTCCTGGCGGACGAGTCGGTCGAGGCGGTGATCTTGTGCAGTCCGCACAAGTTCCACACCGACCAGATCATCGCGGCCGCAGCCCACGGTAAGCACGTGTTCTGCGAGAAGCCGCTGAGTGTGTCGGGAGCCGACGCCGTGCGGGCCGTCGATGCAGTGACCGCGGCGGGTGTGCAGCTCGGCATCGGGCACGAGCGCCGTTTCGAACCCGCCGTCGTCGCGCTGCGGCGCAGTGTCGCCGAGGGCGACCTCGGCGCACCGCTGGTCTTCGAAGGCAACTTCAGCCAGGACAAGTTCCTCGACCTGGCGCCCGACAACTGGCGTCTCTCGGCCGTCGACGCGCCGGTCGGCCCGTTATCGGCGACCGGAATCCATCTGGTGGACTTGGCAATCGGAATTTTCGGCACGCCCACGCAGGTGTGGGCCCGGCTGTCCACGCAGGCGACGGCGTTCGCCAACGGCGACACCCTCGCCATCACCCTCGCCTTCGAGAAGGGGCAGACCGCGCTCATCACCGCGATCTTGACGACTCCGTTTGTCGGCCGGGTGACGCTGCTCGGCTCGGAGGGTTGGATGGAGATCCGCGACCGCAACCACCCCGAGGATCCGCAGGGGTGGGATGTGGTGCAGCAACGCCGCGGCCAGAGCCCGAAATCGGAGTTCTACCCTCCGCACTCGTCGGTCCGAGAGAACATCGAGACCTTCGCCAGAGCTGCCCGGCGTGAGATCGAATACCCAGTGCCCTACGAGGAGATGGTCGGGAATGCCCGCACATTCGAGGCGATCACGCGGTCGGCGATGAGCGGCCGTGTCGAGGACGTCTGAAGTCGACCGGCCATCAGGGGCCGTGCGCGGACTAGGATCGACGGCAGTCCACTCGACCAGCTCAAGGTGAACAACGATGTCCATGGCTGTAGAGCAAAGTCAGGAGGGGTCGGCGCCCGAGGTGCCGATGCCAGAGCCGTTGCGTCTGTGGCGCGACGACCGCCCGCTACCGGACTGGTTGCGTGCGGTGGCGAACGAATTCGACGTCGACCGCCTTGTCGAGGGCATCATCGGCAGGTGCGTGGCGATCGCCTTCCCGAACCACGCTCAGGACGAGGAATTCCGTGAGCATCTGACGGCCAGCACCCGCGCCAACGCGCGGTGCCTGCGGTCGGTGATCGCCGGCGAGATCGCGCTCGAGGACGTCTACCTCGAACAGGTGCTGTCGTTTGCGAAAGTGCAGGCGCAGCTGCGTATTCCGCAGAAGTCGATGCAACGGTCCTACCGCATCAGCTTCTTCACGATGTGGGAGGCGTGGGATGCCTATCTGCGCGACCTCATCGTCGCGCGGGACATCGGCCGCGACGACGCGACGCTGGCCCACCAGCTGCTCACCCAGACGGTGCTCGGATATCAGGATTTCGTGGCCTCCCAGGTCGCCGAGACCTACACGCGAGATTACGAGGCGCTCAACAGGTCTCGTGCACACATGCGCCGCAGCCTGGTCAGGGACATCCTGCGAGGCGAAGGGGACGCGCTGTCGGGATCCGACGCCGCGATCCTGACCTACGACCTGACCGGCCGGCACATCGCCGTGCTGTTGCCGACAGTCGCGGAAGGGGCGGCCGCGCAGCTGGCGGTCGGCATGCGTGCGGCCGTGAGCTGTCAGTCCTCGCTCGTCTACCCGATGACGCTCAGCTCGACAGTCGTGTGGCTGGGACGGATCGGGGAGTGGAAGCGTTCTGCACTTGAGGCGCTCGATGGCGTGCTGGTCGAAGCGAGTGTCCCCGCCTCGATCTCCGAAGCCCACGTCGGCGTCGAGGGTTTCCGTGCGACGCTGACGGAGGCGCTGGACGCCGAACGGATCCGCGCTGCCTGGGATCGGCCTGGGTCGCCGTCGGTTGTGCACCACCACGACGTCGGCCTGGAGATCCTGCTGATGCGAGATCCCCGGCAGGCCCGCCTGTTCGTGGAGCGCGAGCTGGGCCCGCTGGCGCTCGACAGCGTCGAGGCGGCCCGGCTGCGGGAGACGTTGGAGGCATCGTTCCGGTTCGGATCGCACGTCGCGGCCGCCGAACACCTGCAACTGCACGAGCACACAGTGCGAAACCGGCTGCACAAAGCTGAAGAGCTGCTTGGGCATTCGATGAGCGAACGCCGCACTGAACTTCAGGTCGCGGCGCGGCTCATGAGGCTGTTGCCCGTCGTCACCGAGGATTGAGCGCGGTCGACCTCAGCACCGCGGCGAATTGTTCGGGTGCTTCGACCACGCAGGCGTGCTTGCCCGGGATCAGATGCACCGGTGCGCCGGTCACCTCGCCGAACCACGTGGCCGCGGCGAGGAACGGCGGCGCATCGTCGGTTCCGCACACCGCGATCGCCGGGACGTCCAGAGTGGGGATCTGATCGCTGAGATCTGTTGTCGCCAACAGGTCGCATGATCGTGCGTAACCCTCGGGGTCGGTGGCCGCGAACGTCGCGCGGGCCTGCTCGACCCTGGCGTCGCCTGACGCCGCCAACTCCGGGGTGAACCACATCGCGACCATCGGATCGACGAGAGTCTCGAGTGCGCCCTCGCGGGCCGTGCGAGCCCGATCCCGCCACATCGACTGCATGGCTTCCGGGTAGACGGCAACGGCATCGACGAATGCCAGCGACGCGACGAGCTCCCGGTGTTTCGACACGATCTCGATCGCCACCAGCCCACCCAGCGACATGCCGGCCAGATGGACCGGCTCTCCGACCTGTTTGATCTGCTGCACAACACATTCCGTGTAGGCGGTGATGTCGGCACCGAGCGGCGGAGGCGATGCCTGCCCGTGTCCCGGCAGGTCCAGCGCCACCGACGGTCCGTCGAGTTCGGCGCGCACCGGATCCCAGAAGTGTCTGTCTGCGCCGAGGGGGTGAAGAAACACATAGGGAGTGCTGGTGCTCATGGCAGCCTTTCGTACTCGGCGGGTACCGCGGTCTGGGCGGTGTTCATCGTGATCGCGAGGGTGGTGTAGTAGCCCACGGTGACAAGGACTTCCACGAGTGCCTCCTCGCCGAGAACGGCGAGTACGCTCTGGTACGTGGCGTTGTCGACACGGTGATAGCGCACGAGCTCGTCGACAAAGCGCCACACGGCCACCTCGGCGGCAGGGCCGCAGGGTCCGGAGCGGTGGGCGATCGCGTCGATGACATCGTCGTCCAGGCCCGCGGCGCGGGCGATCCCGACATGGTGACCCCATTCGTATTCCTGGTCCCAGTCCCGGGCCACCAGCAAGATCACCATCTCGCGCAACGCGGGCGGCGTCACGGACCGGTAGCGCAGGTACTCGCCGACGAGCTGCAGCCGAGTCATCAACTCCGGTGCCCGCAGCAGCGGTACGAACGGCCCGATCAGCGCTCCCCGCGGCCCCGCCGTGATCTGATCGACGGCCTCCTGTTGGGCCGGCGTCAGCGTGGCGGGCAGCGGAAGGCGTTCGGCCTCCGAGGTCATCCCGCTGAGACCATGGGCATGACCTTCTCGGCCATCAGCTCCATCGACCGTCGCGCGAGATCCGGGTCCACCCAGTCCAGGCCGGCATAGACGAGCTCACCGAAGTCGCCTGTCTGCGAGCGGAACTCAAGGATTTGCTCCGCCACCGATTCCGGGGTTCCGGTGATCACCAGCTGGTCGAGGACACTGTCGAGCGTCACCTCGTCGTCCGGCTGATCGCGGCGTGACTTGAACAGCTCGAGGCGCCCGATCTTGCGCATCTTGAACAACATCTTCGAGTAGTAGTAGCGGTAGGGGCTGTTCGCGTCGTCACCGCCATAGGCCGTGGCCGTCGCCTCATCGTCGGCCACGAACACCGTCCTGGCGACCCGCCAGTCCGAGACGTCAGCAGTCTCGCCGACCGATTCCTTGCCCTGCAGGTAGTTCGGCCAGTGCGTGGCAACCCATTGCGGCAGAAGAAAATTCGCCGACAGTGGGTGAAAGTTCCTGGCCCCCATCGCGATGACACCCTTCGAGAACGGGGCGACGACCGTCCCCACGATCTCCGGGCGCGGCTGCTGCAGGGGTTTGGGCAGCATGCCGACCCCCATCTCGTCGTCGTAGGTCTTCTCGGTCGTCACCGGCCACCGGCCACCGGGTTTGACGAGCGCGTACGGCGGCTCGCTCTCCCAGATCGCGGTGATGATGTCGATCGACTCGGCGAACATCTCGTTGCGGTCCTGGTCGAGGATGCCCAGCACCTCGGCATCCGAGGGCAGCGCGCCCGGGCTTACCCCGAGGATGAAGCGGCCGTCCGAGAGGTGGTCGAACATCGCGGAGTTCGCCGCCACCAGAACAGGATGCTGCTGGGACAGGTTGGTGGTGCCGGTGCCGAGGCGGATCTGTTCGGTGTCGGTGATCAGCGTGGCCAGGAAAACGAGGCTGTTGGTGATGTTCTCGTGCCGGTCGGTGAGGTGCTCGCCGATGAATGCATCGTGGAAGCCCAGTCTGTCGGCGAGGATCACCGCCTCCCGATCTTCGCGCAGGGTTTCAGACCAGCTGCGGCCCGCGGGATGGAGCGGCATCGAGAAGTAGCCGAGTCGCATGAATTCCTCCAGATCGCGACGGATAGGTGAGTCCAGTAGACGGCCGGCACCCACCCCAGATCAGTGGCGTGCGACGCGATATCCCGGCTGCCGGGATCACGCGATACGTCAGCCCGCATGGGCACTGGATGACGACGTCACAGGCCGCGACAACGAGTTGACGAGAAATTCACGTGCGACGACATAGGCCCTGCCGCGGGGTGGCACTGTACTGAGTGGCACATGTCACAGTTGGCATCTGCCAAAGACGGCGGATGTGCACGACAGCAGGAGGAGCGCCAGTGACCGTCAAGAAGAAATTTCGCGCAGCGGCGGCCGCCGGCTTGGCGCTGTCGCTAGTCGTCGGCTGCGGTGGCGGCGGCGATTCGGCGCAAAGCGGTGATGGGCAGGTGATCCGCTTCGCGTTCGCCCCCGACCCCGTGTGGGATCTGCTCACCGACTCCGGAGAGCTCGCCAAGTGGGAGGAGGAGAACAACGTCAAGATCGAGACCAGCACGACGTGGGACGAGTTCACCTACTTCGCAGGCGGCCACGGCGACATCGTGTCGATGTCCACCCAGGAGACCCCGGTGCTGGAGCAGGAGACCGGCATCAAGACCGTCACGTTCGGCAAGTACAACTACCAGCGCGTGCCGTTGCTCAAGCGGGCAGGCGATCCGTACGAGACGCTCGAGGACATCCCGAAGGGCTCCAAGATCTGCGTGTCGGGTCCCACGTCGAACACCGCGTTCTGGACCGTGCTGGCCAAGCAGATGCACAACCTGGACTACCGCGTCGGTGGCGGCGACTTCCAGCTGATCGTCAACGACCACTTCGTCAACCCGACCAACCTTCTGCGTGGCGACTGCGAGGCAGCTGCCGTGATCCCCGAGGCAGCGGTTCCGCAGCTGCGCAAGGGTGAGCTCGAGATCATGTACGGCGGCCAGTTGCCGTTCCAGCTCTACAAGGAGTTCGCACCTAACAGCGACGACCAGAAGCACGTGCTCGGCAACAACTTCACCGCGACCGCGGAGTGGTACGACGCCAACAAGGACCTTGCGGTGAAATTCCTCGACCTCTGGCAACGCGGCATCGACATGTTCCAGGAACAGAAGGCCGACGTGGTGAAGAAGTACCCGCAGCACTTCTCCGTCGAGTCGCAAGAGGACATCGACTGGATCACCAACTTCATCTCCGGTGACAACGATTGGTTCGTCGAAACCGTCGCGATGGAGAAGGACTGGATTCCCGTCGAGACCGAGATCTGGAACCTGATGAAGGAACTCAATCCCGAGAACGCCAACTACCTGCCCGCCGATGCGCCGACGCCACGCTTCGAGGCCGTCAAGACGCAGTGACCCCTCCGCCGGGGCCGGCTCTTCGGCCGGCTCCGGCACCACCCCCCGATACGAGAGGCGACAGTGTCCACGACGTTGGAGTCACCACCTAAGCCGCCGACGCGGACGAGCGAAGAGGACATCGTTCGTGCGGCCAAACGCAAAGCGAGAATCACGACATGGGGCTGGCGGCTTGCCGGTTACGTGTTCTTCCTGGGGATCTGGGAGCTCGCGTCCGGAAACCTGATGGACGAGCGCCTGCTGCCCGGCCCCTCGACCGTGTTCGAAACCTTCGGCAGGCTATGGGCTTCCGGCGAAGTGCCCGGCGCCTTCGCGACGACGCTGACCCGCATCGGAATCGGCTTCACGATCGCATTCTTCGTCGGCATCGGCATCGGTGTCCTGATGCAGAACCGCTTCCTCAACGGATTCTTCCGGGACGCGGTCACCATCGGCGTGACGACACCCGGCCTCATTTGGGCACTGATCACGGCGATCATCTTCGGCAACCGCACGGCCGGCCCGATCATCGCGATCGTGCTGACGACGTTCGCCATCATCACCGTCAACATCTCCGAGGGCATCAAGTCACTGCCCAAGGACCTCAACGACATGGGTAAGGCGTTCGACGTCGGTGTGGTGAAACGCAACCGGCACATCGTCCTTCCCCACCTGGCCCCGTTCACGTTCACCGCGGTTCGGTTCGGCTTCTCGATCGCGTGGAAGGTCACGGTGCTGACCGAGGTGTTCTCAGCATCCCAGGGTATCGGGTTCGAGATGCGCACGGCTACACAGCTGTTCCGGCTTGACGAGTTCCTGACCTGGATTCTCGCCTTCTACTTCGTGGCGCTGTTCTTGGACAAAGTCGTCCTCGAATCCATTGAACGCCGGTTCTTCTCGTGGAGAGGTGAGCTCAAGTCATGAGTGTCATCGACAGTGCACCCGCCTCCAAGTACGTCGGCCCGCCGCCGCCGTCACCGCTGGCGAAGGCCTGGCGCAAGCTCAAGCGCAGCTCGCTCACCGGCCGCATCCTGTTCCCGATCGTCTGTCTCGTGTTCTGGCTCGTGGCCATCAAGATCGTCACGACGATCTGGCCATTCGCCGTCGACGTGCTGCCCACCCCGGGCCAGGTGTTCAGCTTCATGGCCGACGAGATCCGGGGCGACACGCTCGCTCCGCACAACATGTACGTCACGTTCGGTATCTCATTGCAACGTTTGGCAATCGGTATGGTGATCGCGCTGATCATCGGAACGGTCATCGGCATCGCGATGGGTCTGTCGAAGGCCGTCGACGCGTTCTTCAACGACTGGGTGGTCGCCATCCTGGCGATGCCGAACCTGGCATGGGCGCTGTTCTGCAGCCTGGCTTTCGGCTTCGGCGACATGGGACCGATCATCACCGTGGTGCTGACCGGCGTGCCGTTCGTCATCATCAACGTCCGTGAGGGCGTGCGGAACACACCGACCGATCTGTTCGACATGGCGCGGGCGTTCGGCGTGCCCCGTGACCGGGTGATCCGCCAGGTGCTGATCCCGTCGCTGATGCCGTTCCTGTTCGCCGCGGCCCGCTACTGCTTCGCGCTGGGGTGGAAGGGCCTCGTTGTCGCCGAGGTGTTCGGCGGCCAGGACGGTGCCGGGTGGACGATCAAGTTCTGGTACGACGCCCACCGCGCCTACGGCGTGATCGGCTACGCGCTGCTGTTCGTCGTTTTCGCGCTGGTCTTCGAGAAGTTCATGTTCGACCAGCTCTCCAAGCGCCTCTTCAAGTGGCGGCCCGCAGTCGATTCCGCCGAGGTCGTCGAGGAACGCTTCGACGGGCCGGCCAAGGTCGCCGTCAAGGCCGCTGAATCGGCAGGCACCGCCACTGGGGCCGCGCTCGGCAGTATCACGCTGGCCACCGAGGGCCCGAAGGGGCTGCCGGACGAAACAACCGATAAGGCAACCAAACCCGACCACAACGATCCGCGGAGGAACCCCAATGGCTGACATCGTCGTCTCCGACCTGCATAAGGAATTCGGCCTTGGTGCCGACAAGGTGATCGCGCTGGAGAACGTCAACCTGGAGATCAGCGGGCACGCGTTTGTCTCCATCGTCGGCGCCTCGGGCTGCGGCAAGTCGACGCTGCTGAACATCCTGTCCGGCATCGACACCCCGACCAGCGGTCGGGTCAGCATCACGCAAAACGGCAAACCGGCACGCGCCGGGTACGTGTTCCAGGCCGCGCGGCTGCTGCCGTGGCGGTCGGTGATGGACAACATGCTGTTCGTGCAGAAGGACCGCTCCGAGGAGACCCGCAAGCGCTGCCAGCGGTATCTGGAGATGGTGCAACTGGGCGACAAGGGCGACAAGTATCCCGGTGAGCTATCGGGCGGTATGCAGCAGCGTGTCGGCATCGCCAGGGCATTCGCCACCGAACCCGACGTGCTGTTCATGGACGAGCCATTCTCGCACCTCGATGCGATCACGTCCCGGACCCTGCGCGCCGAGCTGCACACCATCTGGGCGTCGACCGGAAAGACCGTCGTGTTCGTGACGCACGACGTCGGCGAGGCCGTGGAGCTCTCCGACCGGATCCTGGTGTTCGCCAAGGGCGGCCGACTCGCCGACGACATCAAGGTGTCGCTGCCGTTCCCGCGCGACGTGTCCGACGCCGACGTGGCCGTCACGAAGGCAGACGTGTTCAAGACTTTCGAGAACATCGGAGCTTTGGCGGTCTCCTAACCCGCTGATGTGGAAAGTGCGCGGGACCGGAGAGGGTCCCGCGCACTTTCCATCTCTGATATGCCGGCGCCGAAACTGAAGATATACACGCATTCCGGGGCAGAACGCGTGAATATCTTCAGATTCGCGGCTAGGCCGTGGGGTTGCGCAGGGTGCCCACGCCGTCGATCGTGACCTCCATCAGGTCACCGGGCACCAGGAACTTCGGTGGTGTGAAGCCGAGCCCCACGCCGACGGGTGTTCCTGTCGCGATGACGTCGCCGGGCTCCAACGCGACAGCCACCGAGATCGCCGAGATGAGCCGCGGGATATCGAAGATCAGGTGCTTGATCGTCGTGTCCTGGCGCAATTCGCCGTTGACGCGCGTCTGCAGCCGCAGCGCGCCGACGTCGTCGACCTCGTCGGCGGTGACGATGTAGGGCCCCATCGGGCAATAGGTGTGCGCGCTCTTGCCGATGAAGAACTGCACATGCTTCTTCTGCAGTTCGCGGATCGTGACGTCGTTGACGATGGTGTAGCCATACACGTGGTCGAATGCGTCGGCCTCGCTGATGTGGCGGCCACCGGGGCCGATGACGACGCCGAGCTCGCCTTCGTAGTCACTGGTTCCGGTCGGGTCCTTGCTGACGGTGACGGGGTCGCCGGGGTCGGCCAGCGACGACAGCGCCTTGGTGAAGATCACCGGTTCGTCGGGGACGACCTGCTTCTGCGACGCGTCGAAGCCGCTGCCCGCGAACTCGGCCGCATGCTCGTAGTAGTTCTTGCCGACGCACATCACGTTGTTGCGCGGGCGGATCGGCGCGGCGATGTGCACGTCGGACAGCAGCAGGCGAGGCGCAGTCGCTACGAGATCGCCGGCCCGTCGCAGGCCTTCCGCGCCGAGCGCGACGAAGTCGACCATCGTCGTAGGCAGCTCAGGATCGACGGCCAACGGAACGACTTCGTCGCCGTCGACGACGCCGATCGCGGTGAGGCCGTCCCTGCGAAAGGTGACCAGTTTCATGCGTTCTCCTTCATGAGCGGTCCGACGCCGAGGTCGAGGCCGAGTCGGTCGAGATCGTCGGCAAGAGTCGGGGGTAGCTCGATCCCACGTTCTTCGTTGGTGGCGCGGGTGGTCGCCGATGCGTCGCCGGGCAGACGAACCAGGCCACCGTCGATCGTTCCGGACGTCCTCAGCGCGTCGAGGTGGTGGCTCAGGTCGGCCAGCACCTCGCCCTGAGGGCGGAACAGGTCGGCGCGCAACACGAGGATCGCCTGGCCGGTGTTGGTCGGCGTGACGCTGTCCTGGCGGTGGTCGACGACGGCTTCGCCGAACGCCGCTCCGTTCAGCACGCCGGCCAGCAGGCCGATCGCGATGGTGAGGCCCGCACCCTTGTAGCCGCCCATCGGCAGCAGGAATCCCTCGTGGGCGCGTGCCGGGTCGGTGATCGGGTTGCCCTGCGCGTCGTTGACCCAGCCGACGGGCATAGGGGAGCCGCTCTGCGCCGCGACCTTGATGGTGCCGTGCGACGCCGCAGTGGTGGCGATGTCGAGGACGAACGGATTCGGTTGCGCGGGAATCGCTATCGCAATCGGGTTGGTGCCGAGAAGGGGGTTGGTGCCGCCCCACGGCGGCATGCCGTTGGCGTTGGCGACGGCGAAGTACATGCCGATCATGCCCGCGTCGGCGGCCATCTGCGCGTAGAGCCCTGCCGCGCCTGCGTGGTTGGAATGCACGGTGCCCACCCACGCAAGCCCGGATTCGCCGGCCTTGCTGATCGCGAGTTCGGTGGCCCGCGTCATCACGACCTGCCCGAGTCCGTTGTCCCCGTCGACGAGTGCCGACACCGATGTCTGGTGGCGGATGACGATGTCGGGTCGGATGTTCACTCCGCCGGCTCTGACCCGCGCGACGTAGGACGGAAGCCGGATCAGGCCATGACCGGTGCGCCCGCGGACATCGGCCTCGACGAGGCGGGTCGCGGTGACGGCAGCGTGCTCGGGCAGAACGTCGACGGCGCACAGCACTGCGGCGGCGAACTCCGTCAGTGTGTCCACGCCGAGACGAGTCATGTTCTGACCGTGTCGATTCCGAACAGCCGCGAGGCATTTCCGCCGAGTATCAACGCCCTGTCGTCCTCGGACAGCGCGACGTCGGCGAGGAACCCGACGGGGTCGACGGTACCCATGTCGAACGGGTAGTCGGTGCCCATCAGCACATGCCCGGCGCCCAAGGTGGCAACCAGGTGTTCGACCATGCCGGTGTCGAAGACATTGGTGTCGACGTAGATTCGCCGTAGCACTTCGCTCGGCGGCACCGCGAGGTGATGGCGCAATTCGGGCCGCACCCGCCACGCATGGTCGGTGCGGGCGACGTAGAACGGAAGGTACCCGCCGCCATGCACGACCAGCAGTCGTAGGTCCGGATGCCGGTTCCACACGCCGCCGAGAATCATCTTCGTGACGGCGACGGTGGACGCCAGCGGCATGCACATGACGTTGACAAGGTAGTAGTCGGAGAACCGCTGGCCGTGCGTGAAGCCCTGCGGATGCAGAATGACGGTCATCCCGAGTTCGACGACGGCCTCCCACACCGGGTCGTACCGCCGATCGTCGAGGTCCTTGCCGAGCACGTCTGCGCTGATCTCCACACCGCGGAAACCGAAGTCGCGGTGAGCCTCCCGCAACACCTCGACGGCGAGCTCCGGGTGCTCCATCGGTACGTTCGCGACGGCGGCGAAGCGGTCCGGCCACTTCGCAACGACCTCCGCGAAGCGCTCATGCTGAATCCTATTGGCCCGGCGCGCGTCGTCAGGCGGCAGCCAGTAAAAGTACTCCGTCGGCGGGACGGACAGCACCTGGACGTCGACGCCTTGGGCGTCCATGTCGGAAAGCCGTTGCTCGGCGTCCTCGAACTGAGCGGTGTTCAGCTCGCTGGCCCGGTATTCGGTGTTGTAGCGCATCGTCTCGTCCGACGAGAACAGCGAGCGCGGCTCGAACTCCGGCTTGAAGAACGGCTTCGCCAGGGCAGCAGCGGGTTTGACGGACAGGTGGGTGTGCGCGTCGACGCACAGGGTCGACGGCTTCGGGGCACGCGATGCCTCGACCCGGGGCGCGAGCTCGGGCCACCACTCCTGGCTCATGCGCCCGAGAGTGCCGCGCCCAGTGCCTCGTTCACGTCCTCTCGGGACAGGGGCAGTTCCACGACCTGGTTGCGCTCCGCCGACAGGTCGGCCGCCAGATAGACCTCCATCGTGACGCGGGCCAGGTGCGCGTCGACCATCACCGGCCGGTCCAGCGCGACGGCCTCGATGAAATGGGTGGTCTCCCGTTCCATCGGCCCGGCGTAGACGTGGTCGACGAACTCGCCGGGCATCGTCGACAGCGGGAACTGCACGCCGTCGGACACCGTATTGAGGACGATGTCGCGGTGGCTCGCGTCGGCGAGGATCGCGCCCTCGGTGCCGATCACCTCCATCCACGTCGTCGACGCGTTGGGATAGCCTGGTGGCAAGGACATTCCGGCCCCGACGGTGACGACGACGCCGTCGTCCATCGTGACGACGATGTACTGCGTGTCGGGGCAGCCGAGGGTGTCCTTGCGCACGCCCCACGCGTTCTGTGAGTACACCCGCACCGGCCGGCGCGGCTCCAAGCACCAGAACGCGAAGTCGAGGTCGTGGGTGGCCTCCATCGCGGCGGGGGAGAGCTTGGTGCGCGACGAGATCTTCGCACCGAGTGAACGAGTGATGTGCCGGGACAACAGGATGCTGGTGACATCGCCGAGCGAGCCCTGGTTGATGGACCGTTTGATCATCGCCTGCTTGGAGTTGAACCGCTGCGAATAGCCGATGGTGAGCTTGAGGCCGCGGGAGTCGGCGAGGTCGATGAGTTCGTCGGCCTCGTCGAGCGTCACTGCGATCGGCTTCTCCAGCAGCACATGCTTTCCCGCCTCCAGCGCTGCCTTCGTCATCGGATGGTGCAGATGCTCAGGTGTGGCCGACACGACGACCGCGTCGATCCCGGGGTTCTCGATGATGTCTTCCCAGCGGCGGGTCGCGACCGCTGGGTTGGTCAGTGCCGAGATCTCGTTCAGACGTTCGGAATTGATCTCGGCGACGTGCAGTTCGCCGACGAGGGCATGGCGCGACGCGGCGGCCGCCCGGATGCCGCCGCACCAGCCGGTGCCGATGATCCCGAGGTTGATCTGACGCATGTGGGGGTCCTTTCAGGAGAGTCCGGCGATGAGCTCGTCCGGTGTGACAGGCAGCGACACAGGTTTGCCGGTCTTCGCGGAGAGGTCCATCGCCATGGTGTTCAACAGATTTGAGTGCCCGTCGGCGGCGGTGGCATGCGGGGTTTCGACGCCACGGCACACGCGGGCGTACCACGTGGTGGTCTCCTCGCGCATCGGTCCCCACAGCATGCCGTCGGAGACGTCACCGGGTGGGTAGCTGCCGACGAAGTCGACGTGACGCGGCGCGGGCGGCTCGAAGCCCCGGCTGTTGTAGCCGGCGGGCTGGCCGATCTCGGAGGCGAGGATGACGTCGCGGTGGGTGTCCTCGATGTCGATGACGCCGCGGGTGCCGACGATACCGACCTCCAGCCCGTACACCGCACCGGGCCACTGCGTCGGCAGCGCCCAGTTGATGTTCATGCTGAACACGATCCCGTTGTCCATCGTGAAGATGCCCGACGTGCCGTCTTTCGTGCCGATCGGGCCGAGCGTGCGATCGGTCGAACGGGCATACACCTCGACGGGTTTGGTGCCCTCCATCAGCCACATGCTCATGTCGAGGCTGTGTGTTCCCGACACCACCATCGGTGTCAGGCCGGTCGGATCGCTGACCTTGCGGATCGTCGCCTCGGGCACCATCCGATTCATGAATGCCCGTGTCACCACCGTCGTCACGTCGCCGATCTGGCCGTCGCGCAAGCGCTGCTTGACTGTCTGGAACCGTCGGCGGAACCGCTGGGTATAGCCGACGACGGCGTCCACCCCGGCGTCCGCGATCGCCGCCAGCACCCGCGCGGAGTCGGCGGGGTCGGTCGCCAGCGGCTTCTCGATGAACATCGGGACGCCGAGTTCGACCGACCGCAGGATCGGGTCGACATGCTCCTGCTCGTCGGTGGCGACGATGACCGCGCCCACCTCGGGCCGCGCCAGCAGTTCGGCGAGGTTGGTGGTGGCGAAGTCGGCGTTGGTGTCGGCCGCGAGGTTCTTCAGCGTCTGCTCGTTGACATCACAGAGCCCGAGCCAGCCGATGCCGGGATACTCGCGGGCCAGCACCGCACGGATGCGGCCGACGGTGCCGCAGCCGATGATCGCGAGGCCGACGGTGCCATGTGCCTTGAGGGTCATGCGAGTCCTAGCAGTCGGGCCGCGTTGCCGCCGGCGATGAGATCGATCTCTTCCTGCTTGAGCCCGGTGCACGCACCCAACAACGCGAGCGGGTCGTCGTCGCCCATGTCGTACGGGTAATCGGTCCCGAGGACGACGTGGTCGGCGCCGTACAGCGCCGAGAGGTATTCGACCTGGCCGGGTTCGAAAACCATGGTGTCGAAAAAGAACTTCTTCAGATAGCTCGTCGGCAGCTGCGGAACGTTCTCGGCGACGTCTTCACGCGCCCGCCAGCCGTGGTCGATCCGGCCCGCGTAGGCGGGCAGGTACCCGCCGCCGTGCACGACGACGATCTTGAGATTCGGGTGCTTCTCGACGACACCATCGAAGATCAGATGCGCGGTGGCCAGTGTCGCCTCGAAGGCGTGGCCGATGATGTTGACGAAGTTGTGGTCTGAGAGACGCTGCGCGTGGGTGGCGCCCTGGGTGTGGATGACGACGACGAGGCCCAGCTTCTCGACCTCGGCCCAGAACGGCGCGAGCCGTTCGCTGGAAATCTCCTCGCCTTCGACGTGTGTGCCGATTTCGATGCCGCGCATCCCGAGTTCGCCTGCGAGATAGCGCAATTCCTGAATCGCCGCCTCGGTGTCCTGCAGCGGCACGGTACCGAACGGGAGGAACCTGCCTTCGTACGCGGAGGTCGATTCGACGAACTCCTCGTTGACGATGCGGGAGACCTTGGCGCCCAGCTCCGGGTCCGCCCAGTAGTAGTACTGGTAGACAGCGACCGCGACGGCCTGGATGTCGACGCCCATCCGGTCCATGTCCTCGATCCGAACATCGAGCAGGTCCATCTTCGGCCGGATCGTTTCGAGCTGGCGGCGGTTCACCGCCTTCGTGACGGGGTTGCCGTGCCCCAGCGCCACTTTCCCCGCGGCGCGGGCAGCCTCGGCCATCAGGTCGTTGGCGGGGCCGCATTCGCGGTGGCAGTGAATGTCGATAACCGGTCCGTCGCTGCGCATCGCGCGTGCCATGCTGTCCTCTCGCCGCCTCTGCCGTTGACATCGACACTATTTCGCCTAGTAGGGATGCACACTGCCGTTCGGCGTGAAAGTCACCCGGCCGATATCGCGCGACCCGACATCGCATCTGTCGCCAGCGCCCTCGCCGCGACCAGCGCGATGACCATCGCCGCGGTCAGGTACACGCCGAGGTCCTTCAACCCCCAGCCGACCGACGCCAGCGTCGCCGCCCCAGCGACGCACAGCAGCGTTCCGACGGCGGCGCTGCGCGGACCGGGCCCACCGACGAAACCGCCTTCCCAGAACGGGAGCGGGTCGTTCTCCAGGGGACGGAGCACCACGAACGCGGTGCCGACCGCCACCAGCATCACCATCATCTGCACCAGCGACAACGTCACGAAATCGGCTGCGGACGGGTCGAAGCGCGGGAAGCCGAGGTAGTCGAACACCAGGTGCATGCCCAGCAGCAGCGGGATGTGCCAGAGATACAGCGTCATCGCGCCCGAGTTGCCGATCACCGTCAACCACCACACCCGCGGCCTCTGCGCCCACCGGGTGATCGCCGGCGCTGCAGCGATTGCCAACGCGCACATCATGATTGCGTGCCCGGCCAGGAGAAGGGACGGCGGCGACATGTTTTTCAGCTGCTGGCTCTCGATGCCGACGAGACTCAGCTCGTAGGGTCCGTACGCGACGAGCGCCACGTTGACGGCGAACATGGCGGCACCGACGGCCAGGGCGGCCTTCGGCTGAAGCAGTCCGCGCCGGTACGCGACGCCGAACATGCCGGGGATCAACCACATCGACAGGTTCAGATAGCCGAAGATCGTCGGCGTCTCGGTGTTGATCCGGATGACGTCGACGAACGCGACGGCGCCATAGGCGGCCACGACTGCCGTGACAAAGCGGCTCGTCGTCGTGATGCGGGCCAACGCCGGCACCGCGGCGAGAACAAGAACGTACGCCCCCAGAAACCACAACAGCTGGGTGGCGATCCCCGCGATCGGTTCGTAGACGTGGACGGGCAGGAAGAAGCGCAGTACCGACAGGGCCGCGGCCCAGAACGCGAGGTAGTAGAACACCGGCCGATACAGCCGGGTACACCGGCGCATCAGCCAGTTGCCCCAGCTGCTGCCGGCCTGCCAGGACTGCACCGAGGCCGCGACGCCGGCGAAGAAGAAGAGCGGCATGATCTGGAACACCCACGTCAGCGCCTGGAACACCGGCACTGCGGTCAGCAGATTGCTCCAGATGAACACGTCGTCGCGGATGATGCTGGTCGCCATCACGGTGTGGCCGGCGACGACCGCGACCAGCGCGGTGATCCGGATGACGTCGATGGCCCGGTCACGGTCGGCCGGGGTGTTGGCCTCGACCTCGGCCGGGCGTGGGAACAGCGTGGCTGCGCTCATGCCTCAATTCTCGACGCGGTCCGCTGCGTCGCGGCTGAGTAAAACCACCTACTGCCCGAAACGGAATTCCAGCAGGTGTCTTCTCGACTTTTGCCTGCTGGAATTCCGTTTCGGCGGGAACTGACTAGTGCGCGACCGCCTTCTCGGCGCCGATGCCGGTCAGCGAACGGACCTCCATCTCCGCGTTGATCTTCGGGTCGCCGCGGTCCGGCGAGGTGAGCGTTCCGACGATGCCGAGGATGAATGCCAGCGGGATCGACACGATGCCGGGATTGGCCAGCGGGAACCACGCGAAGTCCGCACCCGGGATCATCGCGGTCTTGCTGCCCGACACCGCGGGGGAGAAGACGATCAGCACGATGCACGAGATCAGCCCGCCGTACATGCTCCACAGCGCGCCGCGGGTGTTGAACCGCTTCCAGTACAGCGAGTAGATGATCGTCGGCAGGTTGGCCGACGCGGCGACCGCGAACGCGAGCGCCACCAGGAAGGCGACGTTCTGGCCGTTGGCCAGGATGCCGAGGCCGATCGCCAGGACGCCGAGCACGACGGCGGTGATGCGCGAAACCCGCACCTGCTCAGCCTCGGTGACCTTGTGGGACTTCAGGACCGACGCGTAGATGTCGTGCGCGAACGACGCCGACGCCGTGATCGTCAGACCGGCGACGACGGCGAGGATCGTCGCGAACGCGACCGCCGAGATGATGCCGAGCAGGATCACGCCGCCCAGTTCGAACGCCAGCAGCGGGGCCGCCGAGTTCACCCCACCTGCCGCGCCGAGGATGCGGTCCGGGCCGACCAGGGCAGCCGCGCCGTAGCCGAGCACCAGCGTGAACAGGTAGAAGGCGCCGATCAGCGCGATCGCCCACACCACCGAGCGGCGGGCTTCCTTGGCAGTGGGCACCGTGTAGAAGCGCATCAGCACGTGCGGCAGGCCCGCGGTGCCAAGCACCAGCGCCAGCGCCAGCGAGATGAAGTTGATCTGCGACGTCAGCGATCCGCCGTACTGCGCGCCGGGGGCCAGGACGTCGCGCGCGGCGACGCCTTCGGTGGTGGCACCGCTGATCGCCGACTGCGCCGAGCCGAGGATCTCGGAGAAGTTCAGGCCGAACTTGGCGAGCACCATGATCGTCATGAGGCCCGCGCCCGCGATCAGCAGGACGGCCTTGATGATCTGCACCCAGGTGGTGCCCTTCATGCCGCCGACGAGGACGTAGACGATCATCAGGATGCCGACCACGGCGATGACGATCGCCTGGCCGCTCTTGCTGGTGACGTCGAGCAGCAGCGCGACGAGGCCGCCGGCGCCGGCCATCTGCGCCAGCAGGTAGAACAGCGACACCGTCAGCGTGCTCGTGGCCGCGGCGAGGCGGACCGGACGCTGCTTGAGCCGGAAGCTCAGCACGTCGGCCATCGTGAATTTGCCTGTGTTGCGCAGCAATTCGGCGACGAGCAGCAAGGCGACGAGCCAGGCGACCAGGAAGCCGATCGAGTACAGGAAGCCGTCGTATCCGTAGACGGCGATGGCGCCCGCGATTCCGAGGAAGCTTGCGGCGGACAGATAGTCGCCGGCGATCGCGATACCGTTCTGCGGGCCGGAGAAGCCGCGGCCACCGGTGAAGAACTCGTCAGCCGTGGCGTTCTTCTTGCTCGCCCGGATGACGACGATCATCGTCACGACGACGAAGAGGCTGAAGATGCCGATGTTGGCCGCCGGATTGCCGACTGTCTCGGCGGCAAAAATGGTGGTGGTCATTTGATTTCACTCTCCAGTTGGGTGCGCAGCGCCTCGGCGCGCGGGTCGAGCTCGCGGTTGGCGAACCGGACGTAGAGACCCGTGATGACGAACGTCGACAGGAACTGCCCCAGGCCGATGATCAGGCCGACGTTGACGTCGCCCCAGACTTTGGTGGCCATGAAGTCGTGGGCGAAGGCGCCCAGGGCCACGTAGATGCCGTACCAGACGAGGAAGATGGCGGTCATGGGGAAAACGAAGCGGCGCAGCCTGCTTCGCAGCTCCTGGAACTCGGGACTGGCTTGGACTTCTAGATAGCGTTCGCCGCTGATGGCTTCCGGGTTGACCGGAAGTTCTGTCTCGGACACCTTGATCTCACGCTCCTGACTCATGTGAACCGGCTCTCGGGGAAACGTAGTTGAGATACAGGTCACATACCCCGCGTCAGCGCAGGTCACACGGTGAACCCGGGGGAGCGTGCGGTGAACGGTCGGTGGGCGACGACGAGCGGCGGGCTTACGCGCGCGGCATGCGCTCGATGACCATGCCGAGATTCTCCGGTACATGCATGCGCGCGAACGTCTGCGCTACATCGGCAGGCACCGTCGCGCGCGTCAACCGGCTGACGACGATCATCGTCGCGAAGGCCAGCGGCACACTGACCGCCGCGGGATAGCCGATCAACACCGCCGGCCAGCCGCCGAGCACGTCCTCCGAGACGCCCCCCGCGACCGCTACGGTGACCGCCACACCGGACAGCAGCCCTCCGACGGCGAGCCCCCACATGGCACCCTTGGCGGTCAGGCCGCGCCACCAGATGCCCAGCACCAGCAACGGGCACAGCGTCGATGCGGCGACGGCGAACGCGAGGCCGACGCTGCGGGACAACTCCAGGCCGCCAGAGGCTGCCAGCGCCAACGGAATTGGAATCAATCCGCCGACCACCGCCGCCACCCGGAAGTCCCGCACCCGGCCCGGAAGGACGTCAGTGGCCAGCGCCCCGGCGAAACTCACCAGAAGCCCCGACGAGGTGGCCAGGAAGGCGGCGATCGCGCCGGCCGCCACCAGTGCGGCGAGCAACTGCCCGACCGGTCCGGCGATCGCCGATCCCGGCGCCAACAGCACAGCGGCGTCGGCGGTTCCGGTGATCAGCAACTGCGGCACGTAGAGCCTCGAGAAGACCCCCAGCAGCGTCGGAAACAGGTAGAACAGCGACAGCAGTGCGATGACCGCCAGGGCGGTTCGCCGGGCCGCCCGGCCGTCCGGATTGGTGTAGAAGCGGACGAGGACATGCGGCAGCCCCATCGTCCCCAGGAACGTCGCCACCATGATGGACAACACTTGGAACAAGGGATGACCGCCGCCGAGCCCACCGCCCGACGCGATCCAATCACCGCCTGCGCTCGGCGTTCCCGCGACCACGGGAGTGGCTGCCCCGGAGGCGAGGGACAGGGTGCTGCCCGCGCCGAGCGTGTGCTCGCCCGCGGGACCGATCGCTGCATTGTCGACGGGCCGGTCGTCGAGCGTCCCCGTCACCGTGATCCCGGCCGGTTCGGCGACCTGGACGACGACGTCGGTCTCGATCGCCACCGTCGTGTCCTGCTGCACGGTGGGCGGCAGCGGCCCGCCGAGTTCACCGCCGCGGTCGGTCAGGAAGAGGCCGGCCAGCGCGAGCGCGGGGATCGCGACCGCGGTCAGCTTCAACCAGTACTGGAACGCCTGCACGAACGTGATGGAGCGCATGCCTCCCGCCACGACGTTGGTGATAACGATCGCGCCGACAGCGAGCGGACCCAGCCAGACCGGCGTGCCCAGAAGGGTTTTCAGCGCCAGCCCCGCCCCCTGGTATTGCGGCACCAGGTAGAAGATGCACACCACCACGACGACGATCATCGCGACCTTGCGTAACCGTGCGGAGCCGAGGCGGAACTCGGCGAAATCGGGGACGGTGTAGGCGCCCGAACGCCGCAGCGGCGCGGCCACGAACAACAGCAGCCCGAGATAGCCCGCGGTGAAGCCCACCGGATACCACAGTGCGTCCGCTCCGTACTTGGCGATCAGCCCGGCCACCCCGAGAAACGATGCTGCCGAGAGGTATTCGCCGGAGATCGCGGCCGCGTTCCACTGTGAGCCAACGGTGCGTGACGCGACCAGGAAGTCAGATGTGGTGCGGGAGAACCGGACACCGTAGGCGCCGATCGCGACAGTGGCGACAGCAGCCGCGATCAACGCGGCGGCCGTCAACGGGGAGCCTGTCATGGTTCGGCGTCGACGACGCCGACGAAATCGCGCTCACCCTGCTCGGCCAGCCGAACGTAGAACCAACCGATGCCGTACAGCAACGGATACACCAGCCCGGCGAGGACAAGCCAGTTCAGCCGGATGCCGAACAGGGTGATCGCGGCGAGGTCCGGGAACACCGCGTTCAACAGCGGGATGGCGCCGATCAACACGACGACCACAGCCGCGAGCCGCAACGCCAGACCGAGCTGCGCGCGCACCAGGCCACGCACCAGCGCATCGCCCACCTGAGTCTGCTCCTGCACCTCGACGCGGGTGCGGACGATCCGAGCACCGCGCCGGTGGGCCAGGACCACCCGCTGACGTTGCGGACGTTCACCGCTCGTCATCGGCGCTCCCCGCCGGCCGCAGACTGCGCATCGGGTTGCGCACCAAGCGGTCTCGCAGCTCCCGCGCCTGCCGCCGGCTCACGGGAAGTTCGACCGCCGGGGACGAGCCGTTGGCCCGCAGCCGCACCAGCACCGCACCTTCGGCGGTGCGCAACCCGGTGACGAGTCGCAGCGCCACCAGATACGAGCGGTGCACGCGCTGGAAACCGTGGTCGCGCCAGCGGGTTTCGAGCGTGCTGAGCGGGATGCGCACCAGGTGCGAGCCAGATGCGGAATGAAGCCGGGCGTAGTCTCCTTCGGCTTCGATCCAACCGATGCTGTCGCGTGGCACGAGGTGGGTGACGCCGCCGAGTTCGGCCGGGACGACGTCGGACTCCGGTTCCTGCTCTTCGGTGGGCGCCGGTGCCACCTGGGTCGTGACGACGCGGCGGATCGCCTCGTCGAGACGATGCTCGCGGATCGGCTTGAGCAGATAGTCGACCGCGCCGACGTCGAACGCGGCGACGGCCTTGTCGTCGTGGGCGGTGACGAACACGATCGCGGGTCGGTGGGCGTAGTTCGCGAGTACGCCGGCCAGCTCGATCCCGGACAGGCCAGGCATGTTGATGTCGAGGAACACCGCGTCGATAGTGCGCAGATTGAGTTCTCGCAGTGCCGAAGTCGCGTCGCCGGCGCGAAACACGTCGCCGATGCACGGATGCCTGCCGAGAAGATAAGCGAGCTCGTCGAGAGCAGGCGCCTCGTCGTCCACGGCGAGCACCGTCAGCAGCTTCGTCACTGCTCGCTCACCCGAACCCACCTCCGCTTGCCCGCACACCCGACCGGAATTTCGGCACCCGCATGACGACCTTGGTGCCGGCTCCGATCGCGGTCTCGACCACCAGACCGTAATTGTTGCCGAATGCCGCGCGCAGCCGATGGTCGACATTCGTCAGCCCGACGTGCGCACCGGCGCCGTCGGGCACGGGTGCGCCGTCGGACAGTGCGTCGCTGGGTCCGGACCGCAGCGCGTCGGGATCCATTCCCACACCGTCGTCCTCGACGGTGATGACGCAGTCGGACCCTTCGTCGCGGGCGATCAGTTCGATCGAACCGCTGCCGCGGCCGGCGAACCCGTGGCGCACCGCGTTCTCGACGAGGGGCTGCAGCGCGAGGAACGGGACGACGACGTTGAGCACCTCAGGCGCGACCCGCAGCGTCACCTTCAGCGCCGTCCCGAATCGGGCGCGCTCCAGCGTCAGATAGCGGTCGATGTTGCGCAGTTCGTCGGCCAGCGTGGTGAATTGCCCTGCGGCGCGGAACGAGTAGCGGGTGAAGTCGGCGAATTCGAGGATGAGCTCGCGGGCCCGGTCGGGATCGGTGCGCACGAACGACGCGATGGTGTTGAGCGCGTTGTAGATGAAGTGCGGGCTGATCTGAGCGCGCAACGCGAGGACTTCGGCGCGGTCGAGGCGCGCCCGGGACGCGTCGAGTTCGGCGAGTTCGATCTGGCTGGCGGCGTACCGCGCGACTTCGCCGACGGCGCCGAGCATTCCGGGGCCGGGGGAGCGGGTGGTGACGATGACGAGGACACCGAGCATGTCGCCGGCCTCGTTGAGCATGGGCTGACCGACGACCACGGACGTCCTGGCGTGCGTCATCACCCGCCGCTCCCCGGAGATCGACTGACGCGCGGCATGACCGCAGGCGTCGAGCAGGTCGTCGGTCCACACGTCGTCGCCGCCCGGATCCCGCGCCAGCAGTTGACCGTCGCCGTCGAACACCGCCAGGCCGTCGCTGCCGGTCAGTCCGCGCAGGAACGGCGCGGACGTGTGCGCCGAATCGGTGTTGAGGCCCTGGCGCAGTTCGCGGGCCGCGAGCGACGCGGTGTGCAGCGCGGTGTGCACGGCGCGTTCGGTGGGGGTCGCGACGACGCGCCGGGTGCGCACGGCGAGGACGACGGCGGCGACGGCAAGGAGGATCAGGGCGGCGGTCAGAGCGATCGCGAGCTCGCCGGACATCTGTTTCTGCTCCTCGCGTGCGGGTGGCCCTACCCTACGGCGTGAATGAGGAGCTTTCTGCTACTGGATCGGGCAGGTTGTAGCCACAACCGCAACGAGCGGCGCAATCACACGTCTCATAGATCCATCCCCCCAGGACATCTCCATCGTCAAGGTCTTCACGGTCGCACATCGAGGGGGCAGCCACTGTCAAAACCGTCGACGTCGACGGTGGTCGGCCGTCCTAAACTGACCTCGTGGCGAAACTTCAGTTAGTTCAGGAACCTGCGGCAGACGCGCTGCTGGAGGCAAACCCGTTCGCACTGCTGACGGGCATGCTTCTCGATCAGCAGATCCCCATGGAAGTCGCCTTCGGCGGGCCGAAGAAGATCGCCGACCGCATCGGCAGCTGCGACGCCGCGGTGATCGCCGACTACGACGCCGACGCGTTCGCCGAGTTGTTCGCGCAAACGCCTGCGGTGCACCGCTTTCCGGGCTCGATGGCCAAGCGGGTGCAGGCCCTGGCTCAGGTGATCGTCGACGAGTACGACGGAGACGTGACCGCGTTGTGGACCGACGGCGCCGACGGTGCCGAGGTGTTGCGCCGCCTCAAGGCGCTGCCCGGTTTCGGTGAGCAGAAGGCCAAGATCTTCCTCGCGCTGCTCGGCAAGCAGTACGGCGTCACCCCGAAGGGCTGGCGTGCCGCGGCCGGCGACTACGGCAAGGCCGGCACGCACATGTCGGTGGCCGACGTGAAGGATCCGGGCTCGCTGCAAAAGGTGCGGACGTACAAGAAGGAAGCAAAGGCGGCCGCCAAAGCCGCCAAAGCCGCCAAGGCCTGAGCCGATGCGACGAGAGTGCGGTCAGATCGCCGAAAGCGTCCGCGTCACGCTCTGTGCGCACTCTCGGTGTGGCCCTTGTCGAGCGACGCCAGGTCGGTCAGCACCTTTGCGACGACGCGGCCCGTCGACGTCGCGGTGTCGAGGCCGTTCTGCAGGCAGCGCAGCGTGATTCCGCGGGTCGTGAGGTCGGCCACGGTCTGTGTCACCTCGGACACGGACCGGCCCAACCGCTCCAGCGCCACCACCACGACGACGTCGCCCGAGCGGGCATAGCTGAGCAGGGCCACGAGGCCGGCACGCATCTTATCCGCCGAGCCCGCTGTCTTGTCGGTGAAGATCCGTCGCGGATCGACGCCCGCGGCGGCCAGTTCGGTGAGTTGCTCGTCGAGGTCTCCGCAGCCGCCGACGGCCGTCGCGTAACCCAACGTCACCGTCACCTCTTCAAGGTCTCACGCGACCGGGGTGCCGTCACAGAGACTCGCCGTCGAAAGTTATAGGTAGTAGGTAACCAAGGGAGGCGCCGTGCCGACGACGGACCAGCTGACGCTCGAGGAAAAAGCAGCACTGTTGTGCGGCCGCGATTTCTGGAGCACCGCCCTCGTCGAACGCGTCGGTGTGCCATCGATCGTTCTGACCGACGGGCCGCACGGGGTCCGTCTGCAAGACGGTTCGCCGGACCATCTCGGCCTGCACGACAGCCGCCCCGCAACGTGCTTCCCACCAGCCGTCGCGGTGGGCAGCAGCTGGAATCCCGACGTCGCAGAACGTGTCGGGTCGGCGGTCGGCAGGCAGGCCCGGGCGCTGGGCGTACACGTGGCGCTGGGACCGGGGGTGAACATCAAACGCTCGCCCCTGTGTGGACGCAATTTCGAGTATTACTCGGAGGATCCGCTGCTGACCGGAGTGCTCGCCGCCGCACATGTCCGGGGACAGCAGCAACACGGTGTCGGCGCATCGGTGAAACATTTCGCCGCCAACAACCAGGAGACCGACCGCATGCGCGTCAGCGCCGACGTCGACGAGCGCACGTTGCGGGAAATCTACTTTCCTGCCTTCGAGCGCGTTGTCGCCGACGCGCGACCTGCGACGGTGATGTGTTCCTACAACAAGGTCAACGGCGTCCTCGCGTCCGAGAATCGTTGGCTGCTCACCGACGTGCTGCGCGATCAGTGGGGGTTCGCCGGAGCGGTGGTCTCGGACTGGGGAGCTGTGCGTGACCCGGTCGCCGCGCTGCGCGCCGGACTGGATCTGCAGATGCCTGCGACGGGCGGAGCGAGCGCGCGGCGCATCGTCGCCGCCGTGCAGGCAGGTGACCTCGACGAGTCGGTCGTCGATACAGCTGTCGAGCGGCTCTTGACGCTGACGGCCTTGGCGGGCGCCGCTGGTGTCGAGGTCGATTTCGACGCCGACCACGCGTTGGCCCGCGAACTTGCTGCCGAGTGTGCGGTCCTGCTCAAGAACGACGACGACACGTTGCCGCTCGCCGTCGACGTGCGTATCGCGGTGGTCGGGGAGTTCGCCCGGACGCCGCGATTCCAGGGCGGCGGCAGTTCACACATCAACGCCACACAGATCGACGCGGCTCTCGATGCGATCCGTGAATTGTCGTCGGGGAGCGTCGAATTCGCGCCCGGCTTCACCTTGGACGGGTCCGGCGACGCGGACGCGATGGTCGACGACGCAGTGGCGGTCGCTCGCCGCGCCGACGTCGCTGTCGTGTTCGCCGGGCTGGCAGAGACCGATGAGTCCGAGGGCTTCGACCGCGACGGGATCTCGTTGCCGGACAACCAGATCGCGCTGATCCGCGCCGTCGCCGCCGTCGCGCCGCGAACTGTGGTGGTGCTGTCCAACGGTGGCGTGGTCTCGCTGGAACCCTGGCATGACGACGTCGACTCGATACTCGAAGGGTTCCTGCTCGGCCAGGCGGGCGGCAGTGCGCTGGCCGATCTGCTGTTCGGCGTGGCCAATCCGTCCGGGCGGCTCGCCGAGGCCATTCCGGTGCGGCTGGCCGACACCGCCAGCTATGTGAACTTCCCCGGCGAGCAGGGGCATGTCCGCTACGGCGAGGGTGTGATGGTGGGCTACCGGTGGCACGAGACCGTCGGTCTGCCGGCGCGTTACCCCTTCGGACACGGGTTGTCCTACAGCACGTTCGACGTCGATGCGCTCCGCGTGGAGGTCACCGGTGCGGACACCGTGCGCGCGTCGGTGACCGTCGCCAACACAGGCGGCCGTGCGGGACGCCACGTCGTCCAGGTCTATGTGTCGACGTCGGCCGGCCCCGTTCGCCGGCCGCGGCGCGAGTTGCGCGCCTTCGCGAAGCTGCACTTTGAATACGGTGAAAAGCAAACTGCGACAATAGAATTGGATCGACAGGCGTTCGCCTACTGGGACGTCCAACGCAACGGGTGGGTCGTCGCGCCCGGTGAGTACACCGTGCAGGTGTGTGAGAACGCCGCGACCGTGACCGTTGAAGAAACGGTCACGCTCCACGGTGATCACCTGGTCGACGCGCTCACCATGGAATCGACGGTCGAACAGTGGTTCAGCCACCCCGTCGTCGGCCCCGCGTTGCTCGCCGAGTTCGCCCCCGGGGCCGACGCCTCAGAGCAGGCGCCCGACATGCTCCGAATGGTCGGGTCCATGCCGATGAGAACGGTCGTCGGCATGCTCGGGGATGCGGCTCCGGTTGCCAAGCTGGAGCGGATGGCCGAACTCAGTCGCCGAGAGACTCGCCGTCGAACTTCTCCCGGGTGACGAACTCCGAGACCGGTTTGCGGGTCAACGTGCCGACCTGATGCTGGGGTTTGCCCAGCGGCAGCACCGCCGCGACGGCGAAGTCGTCGGGGATGCCGAGCAGAGCCTTCACCCGTGGCTCCTCGGCAACCGCCATCGTGGTCAGCACCCCGCCGAACCCTTCGTTGCGCGCGGCGAGCAGCACGTTCCACACGAACGGATACACCGACGCGCCGGCAATGACGCCGATGCGGTCGAGATCCTGATCGAATGCGGCCACCACATTGAGGTCCACGCACACCACGAGGACGACGGCCGACGTCAGCAGCGGGGTCGACAACTCCGCGGGCACCTCGGTGGCGGCCAGCTCGTCGGGCGTTACCCGCATGGGCTGCACCGGATTCCACGGCCCCTCGCCGTTGCGCTTCTGGGCGATGTAGCGGCGTGCACCCGTCGTGCACAGCGCGCCGAGGGCTTCTCGCGTCCCGTGGTCACGCACCGCGATGACGTGCACACCCTGGCGATTGCCGCCGCTGGGCGCGAACCGGGCGTTGTCGAGGATGCGCTCGAGGACGTCGTCGGGCAGCGGGTCGGCGGTGAACCGCCGGACCGCGCCGGTCGTCCGCATCACGTCGTAGATGTCCATGTTGACGATCTTGTCCCATGGCACGGCGGGCGCTGTGCCAGAGTGAACTTATGAAGACTCATCTCAACTGCCCCTGCGGCGAAGCGATCACCGGCAAGGACGAGGAAGACCTCGTCGAGAAGGCTCAGGCGCACCTGTCCGAGGTGCACCCCGGCCGCGACTACGACCGCGACGCCATCCTGTTCATGGCCTACTGACCCCATTCGCCGAACTGGGATTCCCGGTCGTGAATCGCCACTGATTCACAACCGGGAATCCCAGTTCGGCGTCAAGCAGGGTCAGGGGACGACGGTCGAGCCGATCGTCGGCATGAACTGGCATTGCTTCTCGGTCGTGGTGACCTGCCCGAAGATCGTCGACATGATGCTGCCCGATCCCGTGTCGGCGATCGCGGTCAGTGTCGTCGGACCGTTCGGGTTCAGGTCGGGGCGCGGCTTGAGCGTGACGCTGCCCGACTTACCCGTCGTCAGGTTCACCCACGTGGCGTTGAGCGGGAGCTTCTGCTCCGCCGCGGGGCCGGGCGTGCCCATCGCCGTGAACACATAGGCGGTCTGGCCGGGGCCGGGGCCCGGCAGCGGGATCGTCGCCGGACCCGCCACCGAGATCGCGGCCGCAAGAACGTTGCCGCCGTCGGGCAGGCAGCCGTTGCTGATCGACGGATACAGGAAGTCCTGCGTAACGGGAGCATCGGGGCCGAGACCGCCCGGGGCGGCCGCGGGAGCCGGAGCGGGAGCCGCGGCGGGATCAACCGGAGCGACCGGCGCCGCAACAGGGGTCACCGGCGTGGCGACCTCGGGCGACGCTTCCGGACCGGGCGCCGGACCGGTGCCGGGAGCCGGGACGACAGCCGCGGGGGCATGCTCCAACGGCAGCGCCTCCGGCACGGGGCCGACGGCGTTTGCGGGGTTGATGCCGGCAGGCAAGTGGGCCTCCGTCCCAGGTACCGCACCGGCGGCTGGGACATGCGCGACGGGCTGCGCGACGAACGTGTTGACCGCCGACGCGACATCACGGGAGGGCTGCGGTGCAGCCATGTTTCCCGCGAATGCCGCGGCGGCGGCCATCAACATCGATGCCGCATTGGTGGGATCGGATGCCGCCTGCTGGATCACCGGACCCAGGCTCTGCATCGCGGGCAGGCCGGGAGCCATTGCGCCGTCGAGCGGCAGCGGTGCGGGCAGCGGCGCTGCCGGTTCGGCGTGAGCAACTCCGGTCACGCCGACCGTGAGCAACGCAGCGGATGTGCACACCGCCAGTGCAGTCTTGAGCCGGGTCGTTGACATGATCCCCCAATACGTCGGTGGTTCAGTGGAATTCAGTTGGTCGGGGTCGGTTAACGCGTCACGGAAGAGCCGCAAGCGGGGTGAACACCGGCGGGACCGCCAGCGGCGCGGCGGGAGCGGCGGCCGGCGCTGCGGCGACCGGTGCCGTCGCTGCGGTGGGCAGCAGACCCGCCAGCGGGTTGCCGGCAGGCATCAAGCCCGCGAGTCCGAGCTGATCGGTCAGGCTGGCCAGCGGTGACGTGGCCGCGGTCGACGTGGTGTTGGCGACGGGCACCGTGGTGACGTTTCCGCCGCCGATCGGAGTCGCCCCGGGAAGTGTCGAGCCGGGCACGGTCGACGCGGGCACGACGCCCGCGGGAAGCATGTCTGCGGGCAAGTTGATCGACGCGGTGGCGCCCGGGCCCGAGACCGGGGTTGCCGGCGTGGTGCTCGCCGTGGCCGGCGGAGTCGTGGTGGCGTTGCCCATCATGTTGGCGAAGCCCTGCATCAACTGCGTGGCGGCAGCCGGGTTGGCCAGCTGCTGAAGGAAGGGCAGCCCCGGAATTTCCGGCGTGGGGGCGGGAGCCGGAGCAGGCTGTGCGGACGCCGTGGCGCTGAACGCCACCGCCGCAGACACCGCCCCAGCCGCGGCGATCATGGTTGTTGCGAACAGTTTCCGGGTGCGGTGCATCAGAGAACTCCCAATCGTCGGTCGGCCTGAAATGACATCGATGTCATGCCTGAACCCGAAGCTAGCCTGTTACTAGAGTTACTCAAGTGACACTTGTGGCATTTATGGAACCGTTACTGAGGTGAAGGCAGATGGTGACCGCTCGCTAGAGTCAGGCGAATAGACACCACCGAATCTGTGCCGCCGACAAGGGGAGCCCGTCTGGCGCGCATCGCGCCCGCGCTCCTGATCCTCAGCATTGCCGCCCGTCTGGCATGGACGTACCTGGTGCCCAACGGTGCGAACTTCGTCGACCTGCACGTCTACGTCGGCGGCGCCGCCGAACTCGACGGTCCCGGCACGCTCTACGAATACGTCTACGGCGAGCAGACCCCCGACTTCCCCCTGCCGTTCACCTATCCACCGTTCGCCGCTGTGGTGTTCTTCCCGCTGCATCTCCTGCCGTTCGGCGTGGTGGCGTTCGCCTGGCAGGTCGGCATCATCGCCGCGCTGTACGGCGTGGTGCGGATGAGTCAGCGGCTACTCGGTCAGGACGACCGGCGTGTCGCGATGCTGTGGACGGCCGTCGGCATCTGGACCGAACCGCTGCGCAGCACCTTCGACTACGGCCAGATCAACGTCCTCCTGGTGCTCGCGATCCTGTACGCGGTCTACACGTCGAAGTGGTGGTTGTCGGGTCTGCTCGTCGGGCTCGCCGCCGGCGTCAAGCTCACACCCGCCGTCGCGGGCCTCTATTTCGTCGGGGCACGCCGCTGGGCCGCGGTGTTGTTCTCCGCCGCCGTTTTAATCCTGACGATCGGCGTGTCGGCCATTTTTGTCAGCGGACAGACGCGGTACTACTTCACCGAGCTACTGGGCGACGCCGACCGCGTCGGCCCGGTGGGCACGTCGTTCAATCAATCGTGGCGCGGCGGCATCTCGCGAATCCTGGGCCACGACGCGGGGCTGGGCCCGGCCGTGCTGATCGGGATCGCGGCGACGGCCGTGCTCGCCGTGCTGGCCTGGCGCGCCATCGATGGCGCCGAGGACCGCCTCGGCGGGATCGTCGTGGTGCAACTGTTCGGGCTGTTGCTGTCCCCGATCTCCTGGACGCATCACTGGGTGTGGCTGATCCCGCTGATGATCTGGCTGCTGCACGGTCCGCTGCGGGCCGAGGTGGGGGCGCGGGTGCTGGGATGGGGCTGGTTGCTGCTCGTGCTCGTCGGGGTGCCGTGGCTGCTCAGCTTCGCCCAGCCGACGATATGGGTGATCCCGCGGCCCTGGTATCTCGCGTGGGCAGGTCTGATCTACATCGTCGCCACGTTGGCGACGCTCGCGTGGATCGCTATCCGAGGATCCCGTCGATATCGCGAGCCATCTCCACGTCCTTCTCCGTGATCCCGTCCTCGGAGTGCGTCACCAGAGCGAAAGTCACTGTCCGCCAACGGATATCGATATCCGGGTGATGGTCTTTGCTCTCGGCGTGCTCGCCGACGCGGCGCACCGCGTCGATGCCGTCGAGGAACGCCGGGAATTCGACCGATCGGCGTATCGCCCCGTCTTTGCGCTCCCAGCCATCGAGATCCGGCAGTGCGGCGTCCACTTGTTCATCCGTTAACACAGCCATGGTCTTGAAGGTATACCGTCTGGCCGGATGTCAAACCTGATCGTGGTCGCGGGTGCGCTGATCGAGAGCGGTGCGCTGCTCGTCGCGCAGCGCAACCGCCCGCCGGAGCTCGCCGGGTTGTGGGAACTGCCCGGCGGCAAGGTCGCGCCGGGGGAGAGCGACGAAACGGCCCTGACGCGGGAACTCCACGAGGAACTCGGCGTACACGTGACCGTCGGCGCGCGCCTGGGCGCCGACGTCGCGCTCAGTCCGACGACGACGTTACGCGCCTACGTCGTCACCCGCGTCGCGGGCGAGGTGACGCCCCACGACCACCGCGCGCTGCGGTGGGTGCGCGCCGACGAACTCGACGCGCTCGCCTGGGTGCCCGCGGACCGGGCGTGGCTGCCCGACCTGGCGGCGGTCCTGGGTGGGGGCTGATCGCCGAGGGCAAGCCGGCAGGCCGTCGCCCAACCACTCGTCGCGCAGCCAGTCGAGGTCTTCGTTCGTGTTTGCCCCACCGGCCATCGGCACACATTAGTCTCCCCGACTATGCGCGTGCTGCAGTTCATCTGGCGCGGTGTGCTCGCCTTCGACCGCGTGGGTTCGCGCATCCCGCAACTGATCCAGATGTGGCTGCTGGAACTGTTCTTCGCGCTGCCGCTGACGTTCTTCATCGCGAAGGCCATCGACATCCGAGGTGCCTTCGGCGTGCCCGGCACGGGAGAGTCGATGCCCGGCGTCTTCTGGGGTGCGTTGGTCGTGGCGCTGGTGGCGGGATTCTTCTTCTTTCGCGGACTGGTCCGTCCCCGCGTCGTGCAGGGATCGTGGACGCCGATGGTCAGAGCCGATGTCGGCGACTTCACGGTCTATGCGGGCAACCGCTCGTGGACCGCGCATTACGTCTACCTGACAAGCCACCCTTCGTATGCGCTGCTGCTTCTGCTGACCGCGCCGATCCCGGCGTCGATGGTGCTTGCGACCGAGAACAACGGAGACAGCACCTTCTACTTCCGGGCCGCGGGTTTCGTCGGCCTCGCCGTGTTGGGACTCATGGCCGTGGCGCGGCTATTGGCTTGGTACGTCTTCCGATTCGGCCGCAGCATCCTCGACGCGCAGACCGCCGATGCCGGAGTGTCACAGCGCAAGCTCGGGTGGGAGGTTGCGTGGAAACCGGTGCTGATGCTGATGGTGCTGATCTACGGCATTGTCGCCATTCCGCTGGGTTGGATGTTCTGGCAGCAGGCACGCACCATCGACGCGCTGCCGGTCGTCGCCATCGGCGATGATGCCCATGCGGGCGAATACCGCCGTGTCGAAGGACGATTGGTGGGTGAGCCCGTCTACTGGGCACCCAACGGCACCGGTCGCGGAGGCAACAACTACGCGGGAGCCGGTGTGCTGGTGGATCTTCCGTCCGGCGGTGAGGCGCTGCTGCTGGCGGAATCCCTCTCAGTCGCTGATTTCAGAGGTGTCATCGAAGACGTCCGCGGGCAGCAGATCGCCACCCAGGGCAAGGTCATCGACGAGGTCACCGAGGATCAGATCGAGTACTACGGCTTCGATGTCGACGACTTCCCGGTAGCGTCGGCCGACGGCCGCGTGATGGTGCTGCTGTCCTATCCCTGAGGAGATGAGATGACGACAGACGAACGAATGTGGAAGGCCGCGACGTGGTCCACGCCGTTCGCTGTCCAGGCGGTGATCGCCGTAACCGGCCTAGCCGCATGGCTTTTGGGCTCTGTTCTCGGAACGGAGGACGACAGTGACCGGCAGGTCGTCCTGCTCTCGGCGACAGCGGTCGCCGTGGCCGTCTCGGTGGTCACCGGCGGTCTGCTGCTGACCCGACCGGATCCGCAGCAGCGGGGCATCGCTCTCGGGGTTTTCGTATCTGCTGCAACGGTGCTGATCGGAGGTGCCGGAATTGCCATCGCATTTTTCTGACCGGATCCGGTTCGGCCCCGCGAGCTTCATCGCGTGCGCGGTCAACATGATGGTGCTCGAGCTGATCACCTGGTTCCTGATGCCGATGTGGGTATTCGTCCCGTTCATCGTGGGCCCGATTGTCGCCGTCAACGCGGCAATTGCCTACGGCCTGACCAAAATTGGCTCGGTGGCACAGATCGGCCGCGGGATGCTCATCTCGTGCATCGCCGCGCCACTGTCGATCGCGCTCGCCTTCGGCGCGATCGTGAACTTCCAGGGCTGACTAGTAGCGCAGGCGGTCGCCGGCCACCCGCACGTCCGCACGGCTGCCCGGATGGGAGATCGCATGGATCGGATGGGTCAGGACCGGATGCCTGCACTGTGGACACGACGCCTGGGCGCGATTGGCCGAGCTGAACGTCAGATGCCGACACTCGCCGCAGCGCACGACGTAGAACGCGCCGATCCAGTTGGCCAGACCCAGGAAAATCGCCAGCGTCGTCAGCGTGGCAAGGACTGTGATCAGAACAATGGTGAGAACCGGATAAACCGTCATGGTGGCCGACCTCCGAAAAATGCCACACGGATGGAGTCCACGGTACGCCGGGGATCAGGCCTTTCGAGCTCGCTTGTACACCTTTTCCAACTCTTTGCCTCGGATGCCGAGGAGCTCGGCCTTGTGCACCTTGTGAATGACCAGAGGACATTTCTTGCAGCGGGGCTTGCTGCGGCAGCACTTTTTCTTCGGCTTGGCGGCCGCAAGCTTCTCGATTTTCAAGTGACGGGAATCTCTCGTTTTCGCGATCGGTGCACTGCACTGCGACAATCACCGGCGTGACTGCACGCCCCGATTTCCGCAACGTCGCCATTGTTGCCCACGTCGACCACGGCAAAACCACCCTGGTCGACGCAATGCTGCGCCAGTCGGGTGCCTTGAGCCACCGCGGTGACGACGCGATCGAACGCCTGATGGATTCCGGTGACCTGGAAAAGGAAAAAGGGATCACCATCCTGGCCAAGAACACCGCCGTGCACCGGCATCACGCCGACGGCGGTATGACGGTCATCAACGTCATCGACACCCCGGGGCACGCCGACTTCGGCGGCGAGGTGGAACGCGGCCTGTCCATGGTCGACGGCGTCGTGTTGCTCGTCGACGCGTCCGAGGGGCCACTGCCGCAGACCCGGTTCGTGCTGCGCAAGGCGCTGGCCGCGCACCTGCCCGTCATCCTGGTCGTCAACAAGACCGACCGGCCCGACGCCCGCATCTCCGAGGTCGTCGAAGAAAGCCACGACCTGCTGCTCGATGTCGCCTCCGACCTCGACGAGGAGGCTCAGGCCGCCGCGGAGAAGGCGCTCGACCTGCCCACGCTGTACGCCTCCGGGCGTGCGGGCATCGCCAGCACCACGGCCCCGTCCAACGGCGAGAACCCCGACGGTGAGAACCTCGACCCGCTGTTCGACGTGCTGCTTGAGCACATCCCGCCGCCGCAGGGTGATCCCGAAGCTCCGCTGCAGGCGCTCGTCACCAACCTCGACGCGTCCGCATTCCTCGGCCGCCTCGCGCTGATCCGCATCTACAAGGGCCGCATCAAGAAGGGCCAACAGGTCGCCTGGATGCGCGATGTGGACGGCCACCCCGTCATCACGACGGCGAAGATCACCGAACTCCTCGTCACCGTCGGTGTGGAACGCACCCCGACCGACGAGGCCGTCGCCGGTGACATCGTGGCGGTCGCCGGCATCCCCGAGATCATGATCGGCGACACCCTCGCCGACCCCGACCACGCACACGCGCTGCCACGCATCACCGTCGACGAACCCGCCATCTCGGTGACAGTCGGCACGAATACGTCGCCGCTGGCCGGCAAGGTGTCGGGTCACAAACTGACGGCCCGAATGGTGAAATCCCGCTTGGATTCCGAGCTCGTCGGCAACGTGTCCATCAAGGTCGTCGACATCGGCCGCCCCGACGCGTGGGAGGTCCAGGGCCGCGGCGAGCTCGCGCTGGCCATCCTCGTCGAGCAGATGCGCCGCGAAGGTTTCGAGCTGACCGTCGGCAAGCCGCAGGTGGTCACCCAGATGATCGACGGCAAGCTGCACGAGCCGTTCGAAGAGCTGACCATCGACAGCCCCGAAGAGCACCTGGGCGCCATCACCCAGCTGATGGCCGCCCGCAAGGGCCGCATGGAGCAGATGACCAACCACGCCGCCGGATGGGTGCGGATGGACTTCATCGTGCCCAGCCGCGGCCTCATCGGGTTCCGCACCGACTTCCTGACTCTGACCCGCGGCACCGGCATCGCCAACGCCGTGTTCGACGGCTACCGGCCGTGGGCCGGCGAGATCCGTGCCCGCCACACCGGCTCGCTGGTCAGTGACCGCAGCGGTCAGATCACCCCGTTCGCGATGATCCAGCTGGCCGATCGCGGCCAGTTCTTCGTGGAGCCGGGCCAGGAGACCTACGAAGGTCAGGTCGTCGGCATCAACCCGCGCGCCGAGGATCTCGACATCAACATCACCCGTGAGAAGAAGCTGACCAACATGCGGTCGTCCACCGCGGACGTGATGGAGACGCTGGCCCGCCCGCTGGAACTCGACCTGGAGAAGGCGATGGAGTTCTGCGCCGAGGACGAGTGCGTCGAGGTCACCCCCGAGATCGTGCGCGTGCGAAAGGTCGAGCTCGTCGCGTCGCTGCGGATGCGTGCCAAGGCCAGGGCGAAGCAGCAATCCCAGTCGTAGCCGCGAGCGTGCGCACATGGCGGAGAACTCGGTCAGCGGCCGCCCTGGCCGCACACTCGGCGGGCGCCCCGGCCCGTGAGGGAAACCTCCGTCGATACGCTTGGTGCGTGCCGACCGCCCGACGCCTCCTGACCTGTGCGGTCGTGTCGAGCGTGCTGTTCACCGCCGGTTGCACCGTCAGCCCGCCGCCCGCTCCGCAGAGCACCGACACCACCGAGTCCACGCCGCCGCCGCCGATGAAGGCGACGCAGATCATCATGGCGATCGACTCGATCGGGCCCGGCTTCAACTCGCATCTGCTGTCCGATCAGTCCCCGGTCAACGCGGCCATCAGCTCTCTGGTGCTGCCCAGCTCGTTCCGGCCCGTCCCCGATTCGCGGACGCCGACGGGCTCGACGTGGGAGATGGACACGTCGCTGCTGGAATCAGCTGAGGTCACCAGCCAGGACCCATTCACGGTGACGTACAAGATCCGTCCCGAAGCGCAATGGACCGACAACGCCCCGATCGCCGCCGACGACTTCTGGTACCTGTGGCGGCAGATGGTCGGCCAGCCGGGCGCCGTCGACCCCGCCGGCTACGACCTGATCACCGGTGTGCAGTCCGTCGAAGGCGGCAAGACGGCCGTCGTGACGTTCGCCAAGCCCTACCCGGCGTGGCGCGAACTGTTCAATGACATCCTTCCCGCCCACATCGTCAAGGACATCCCCGGCGGCTTTCCGGCCGGACTCGCGCAGGCGCTGCCCGTGACCGGCGGCCAGTTCCGCGTCGACACCATCGACCCGCAGCGCGACGAGATTCTCCTGGCCCGCAACGACCGGTACTGGGGCGAACCCGCGACGCCCGACCTGATCCTGTTCCGCCGCGCGGGCACCCCTGCGGCACTGGCGGATTCAATCCGCAACGGCGACACGCAGGTCGCGCAGGTACACGGCGGGTCCGCGGTGTTCGCGCA
Organism: Mycobacterium sp. 236(2023); assembly: GCF_029623955.1. GTDB lineage: Bacteria > Actinomycetota > Actinomycetes > Mycobacteriales > Mycobacteriaceae > Mycobacterium. The sequence continues at coordinate 1,024,610 of NZ_JARSBP010000003.1, forward strand.
GCTGTCGGCCATCCCCGACGTGCGGACCGCGCGGATCGTGACGCCCCGCGTCATGCAGCTGACGCTGCGCGCGCAGCAGCCCGCGCTGACCGACACGCAGGTCCGCAAGGCGGTCCTCGGCCTGCTCGATGTCGACCTGCTCGCCGCCGTCGGCGCGGGCGACGACAACACCGTCACGCTGGCCCAGGCGCAGGTGCGCTCGCCGTCGGACCCCGGCTACGTGCCCACCGCCCCGCCGGCGATGACCCGCGACGAGGCGATGTCGCTGCTCGGCACCGCCGGCTACCAGATCGAATCCGTCGAGTCGCCCGATCCGTCGGCGCCGCCGGACAACGACCGCGGCCGGCTCGTCAAAGACGGCCAGCCGCTCACGCTCGTCCTCGGCGTCGCCGCCAACGATCCGACGTCGGTGGCCGTCGCGAACACCGCGGCGGACCAGTTACGCAGCGTGGGCGTCGCGGCGTCGGTGTCGGCGCTGGACCCGGTGACGCTGTACAGCGATGCGCTCGTCAACAACACCGTCGACGCGGTGATCGGCTGGCACCCCGCCGGTGGTGACCTCGCGACGTCGCTCGCGTCGCGCTACGGCTGTCCCGCCCTGCAGGCCACCGCCGTCCCGACCACCCCCGGCGCGCCGTCGCCGACGTCGGAGCCCGACGACCCTGGGAAGCCGGGGGAGCCCAGCCCCGAACCGCCGCGGACCACGGCGACGCAGACGCCACCCGCCCCGGCCCCGGAAGCCGGCGAACTCGTGCAGGCGCCGAGCAACATCACCGGCATCTGTGACCGCAGCATCCAGCCCCGCATCGACGCGGCGCTGCACGGCACCGCCGACATCGCCGACGTCATCGATGACATCGAGCCCCGGTTGTGGGAGATGTCGACGGTGCTGCCGATCCTGCAGGACACGACGATTGTCGCCGCGGGCCCCAGCGTTCAGCACGTCAGCCTGACCGGGGCGGTACCGGTCGGCATCGTCGGCGACGCCGGAACCTGGGTCAAGCTTCCGCAGTAGTTCTCCTGCGCCTCAGGACGGCGATCCCGTACGACGCATACGCGCCGACGGCGAACACGATCAGCAGCCACACCGGCGGACGGGCCAGCTCCCACACGAACAGCGCCGCGAACAACGGCGACCGCTGGGTGATGGCCAGCACGCCTGCCGCGCAACTCAGCGACACCGCCGCGACGTGCAGATCCGTTCCCGCCCACTGGTTCAGCGCGAGTGTGACCAGCGCGCCGGCGGCCGCTCCGGTGGCCAGCGCCGGCGTGAGCAGCCCGCCGACCGCGCCCGCCCGCAGGAACAGCGTCGTCAGCAGCGGCTTGAGGAGCAGGATCAGCGCCGCCGACGTCAGGGTCAGGCCGCTGTTCATGCTGACCTCGAGAATGCTGCGCCCGTTGCCCGGCAGTTCCGGCAGCCAAATCGAGCAGACGCCCGTCAGCAGCCCGGCGATCGCGATGCCCGGAATCGCCAGCCATGAGTCGAGTTTCAGGTTCGGCAGAGAATCCATCACGCGCTCGAACGCGAGCCCCACCGCGACGGCCAACGGCGCCAGCGCCAGCGCCAGGAAGGCGAGCAGATACGACAGCCGGGCGTCCGGCCATGACAGCGGATGCTCGAGATGGGTGACCGGTGCGGCGACGGCCACCGCGATGCTCGACGTGATCAACGCCGTGCCGAGCGCCCGCGGCTGCCACGTGCCGAGCAGGATCCGGGCGGCGAACACCGCGCCACCCAGCGGCACGCTGTACACCGCGCCCAGGCCTGCGCCAGCCGCGCACGCCAGCAGGATCGCGCGGTCCGCTTCGGTCAGCGCGAGCCGCGAGACACCGAAATCGCCCCACGCCGCGGCGAGTTGACGCGGCGCGCCCTCCCGCCCCAGTGAGGCGCCCGACCCGACCACCAAGACCTGGAGTCCGGCGTCGACCGTCATCAACATCCGGGGGACGGGCCGCTCACCGGCCAGCGTCGCGGACAGCGACGGCTGGGCATAGCGCCGCCGCAGCGCCCACCAGCCGCATCCGGCCAGCGCCCCGCCCACCATCGGGCCGACGGCGCGACGGACGGGATTGCTGCTCTCGACGCCGTCGAGCAGCGAGCCGAAATCGTACTGATAGGTGAGGTGTTCGATCCCGTGCAGCAGCAGCGTGGTGGCGGCGCCGCCGACTCCCGCGAGCAGACCGATGACGACGACCGCGCACCCGAAGTGCACGGCGCGGCGGTTCACGAGGGGAATCTATGCCAGGGCGGGCTGCGGCGACGGGCAACGAGCAGGCAAGCTGGTCGGAATGGAGACCCCGCGGCTGCTGTTCGTCCACGCCCACCCCGACGACGAGACCATCACGACCGGCGCCACGATCGCGCACTACGTCGCGCGCGGTGCCCAGGTGCAGGTCATCACCTGCACGCTCGGCGAAGAGGGTGAGGTTGTCGGCGAGCAGTGGGCGCAACTGGCCGTGGATCACGCCGACCAGCTCGGCGGTTACCGCATCGGCGAGCTGACCGCGGCACTGTCCGCGCTCGGCGTCGACGGCCCGCGCTACCTGGGCGGTGCCGGACGCTGGCGTGACTCCGGCATGGACGGCACCCCCGCCCGGCATCGGGAACGGTTCGTCGACGGCGACTTCGCCGAGCAGACAACGGTTTTGGCGGCCGCGATCGACGAGCTGCGTCCTCACGTCGTCGTCACGTACGACCCCAACGGCGGCTACGGGCACCCCGACCACATCCACACGCACCGGGTGACGACGGCGGCCGTGGAGGCGGCGACCTGGCGCGTGCCCAAGTTCTATTGGACGGTGACGTCGCAGACGGCGCTGGTCTCGGGCCTGAGCGACATGGGGGACGTGCCCGACGGGTGGATCACGGTGTCGGCCACCGACCTGCCGCAGTTCGGATTCGCCGACGACAAGATCGATGCGGCACTCGATCTGGCCGCCCATTCGGACGCGCGCGTCGCGGCGCTGCGCGCCCACGCCACGCAGATGACCGTCGCCCCCGACGCGCGGAGCTTCGCGCTGTCGAACAACCTGGCGCTGCCCATCGACTCGACGGAGTACTACGTGCTGGCAGCGGGGACAGCGGGGGACCGGGATGACCGCGGCTGGGAAAGTGATCTGCTGTCCGGGCTGACCCTGGGTTGACGGTCCTGAATGTGCTCCTTGCGTCCGCGGCACCCCGGCCGGGTATAAGCTGCCCGGAACCGACCGCGCACGGAAGGGCAAGACATGGACCCGGACCTGGATCCCAACCTGCAGCACTGGCAGGACCGTCTCGACAACTTCCAATGGGTCGTCGGCTCGCTCGTCTCGCTGCTCGACAGCATCCCGACCTGACGGCGCCGGTCACGACGGCCATCGACCAAAAACGCCGACTACCCCGGCTGCGTTTCGCTGTTCTGACACTGCTCGCCGTCGACGGCGTCCTCTCGGCCCTGATGGCCGTCTTCTTTCTGCCGATCCGGATCGGCTCGGTCCCGTTCCCGATCAGCGCCCTGCTCAGCGGTGTCCTGAACGCCGCGCTGGTGTGGATCGCCTTCCAATGGACCTCGGTGCCGCGGCTGGCCGCGCTGCCGCTGTGGACGTGGCTGGCGACAGTCGTGATGTTCACCCTCGTCAACCCCGGAGACGACATCGTGTTCGGCGGCAGCGGCGTGATGGAGTTCGGTCCGGTGCTGCTCGTCGCGCTGGGGGCACTGCCGGCGGCGTGGATCATCATGCGCGCGCCGGGTCCCAATGCCGGGGCGGACGCCAGCGGCCGCGCCCGATGACTACTGTGACCCCTATGTCATGCGGATGGCAGGCGCATCCTGTTTCAGATAGTGAGACGCGAGGATGATCCACGACAACGCCGGGGTTACAGAGGAGTGGCTCTGAACTCCCAGCGTGGCGCCGACCTGCCCAGCCCGGTGGTTCCCCCGAAGTCCGACGCGCCCAGTCCCGCCGCCCTGCGGCGAGTGTTGCGGCGCGCGCGCGACGGGGTGGCGCTGAATGTTGACGAGGCCGCGATCGCGATGACCGCGCGCGGCTCTGACTTGGCGGATTTGTGCGCATCGGCGGCGCGGGTGCGTGACGCCGGCCTGGAGGCCGCCGGGCGTCGTGGCGCGTCGGGCCGCTTGCCCGTCTCCTATTCGCGCAAGGTCTTCATCCCGGTGACGCACCTGTGCCGCGACAAATGCCACTACTGCACGTTCGTGACGGTGCCCGGGAAGCTGCGCGCCGAGGGCAAGGGCATGTTCATGGAGCCCGACGAAATCCTCGAGGTGGCCCGCCGCGGCGCCGAGCTGGGCTGCAAAGAAGCGTTGTTCACACTGGGCGATCGGCCCGAGGCCCGCTGGGACGAGGCCAAGCAGTGGCTCGACGAGCGTGGCTATGACTCGACGCTGGATTACGTGCGGGCGATGGCGATCCGGGTCCTGGAGGAGACCGGGTTGCTGCCGCACCTGAACCCCGGGGTGATGTCGTGGTCGGAGCTGTCGCGGCTGAAGCCGGTCGCCCCGTCGATGGGCATGATGCTGGAGACCACCTCGCGCCGCCTGTTCGAGGTCAAGGGTGAGGCGCACTACGGGTCTCCGGACAAAGATCCGGCCGTGCGGCTGCGCACCCTCGACGACGCGGGCCGGCTGTCGATTCCGTTCACCACCGGCCTGCTGGTCGGCATCGGGGAGACGCTGACCGAGCGCGCGGAGACAGTGCACGCGATTCGGGCCTCGCACAAGGCGTTCGGGCATGTGCAGGAAGTGATCGTCCAGAACTTCCGCGCCAAGGACCACACCGCGATGGCGGCGACCCCGGATGCCGGGTTGGACGATTTCCTGGCCACGATCGCCGTCACACGCTTGGTGATGGGGCCCAAAGTCCGCATTCAGGCCCCGCCGAATCTGGTGTCCCGCGAGGAATGCCTGGCACTGATCGGCGCCGGCGTCGACGACTGGGGTGGCGTGTCACCGCTGACCCCCGACCATGTGAATCCCGAACGGCCGTGGCCGGGGCTGGACGAGCTTGCCGATGTGACCGGTGAAGCCGGCTACGACCTGGTGCAGCGGCTGACCGCGCAACCGCAGTACGTGACCGCGGGTGCGGCGTGGATCGACCCCCGTGTGATGGGGCACGTCACCGCGCTGGCCGACCCGGACACCGGTTACGCGCTGGAGGTGAACCCGTCGGGACGGCCGTGGCAGGAGCCCGACGAGGCCACCGAGTCGCTGGGCCGCGTCGATCTGCATTCAGCGATCGACTCCGAGGGTCGCCTGACCGAGACCCGGTCGGATCTGGGGTCGGCGTTCGGTGACTGGGAGTCGATCCGGGCCAAGGTGGAAGAACTCGCGGCGCGGGCCCCCGAGCGCATCGACACCGACGTGTTGGCCGCATTGCGCTCGGCGGAACGCGACCCGGCGGGATGTTCCGACGACGAGTATCTGGCCCTGGCGACCGCGGACGGCCCCGCTCTCGATGCTGTTGCCGCGCTGGCGGATTCGCTGCGCCGCGACGTCGTGGGTGACGACGTGACCTTCGTGGTGAACCGCAACATCAACTTCACCAACATCTGCTACACCGGCTGCCGGTTCTGCGCGTTCGCGCAGCGCAAGGGCGACGCCGACGCCTACTCGCTGTCCACCGCCGAGGTCGCCGACCGGGCGTGGGAGGCCCACGTCGCCGGAGCCACCGAGGTGTGCATGCAGGGCGGTATCGATCCCGAACTGCCCGTCACCGGCTACGCCGACCTCGTGCGTGCGGTGAAGGCGCGCGTGCCGTCGATGCATGTGCACGCGTTCTCGCCGATGGAGATCGCCAACGGTGTCACCAAGAGCGGCTTGAGTATTCGCGAATGGCTGACGTCGCTGCGGGAGGCCGGGTTGGGGTCCATTCCCGGCACGGCGGCCGAGATCCTCGACGACGAGGTCCGCTGGGTGCTCACGAAGGGCAAGCTGCCCACGTCGCTGTGGATCGAGGTCGTCAGCACCGCGCACGAGGTGGGGCTGAGGTCGTCGTCGACGATGATGTACGGGCACGTCGACACCCCCAAGCACTGGGTGGGCCACCTGAACGTGCTACGCGGAATCCAGGACCAGACAGGCGGTTTCACCGAATTCGTACCGCTGCCGTTCGTGCACCAGTCCTCACCGCTGTACCTGGCAGGCGGGGCGCGGCCGGGGCCCACGCATCGGGACAACCGGGCCGTGCACGCGCTGGCGCGGATCATGCTGCACGGTCGCATCCCGTCGATTCAGACCAGCTGGGTCAAGCTCGGCATCGAACGCACCCAGGTCATGCTCCAGGGCGGGGCCAACGACCTCGGCGGCACGCTGATGGAGGAGACCATCTCCCGGATGGCCGGCTCCGAGAACGGCTCCGCCAAGACCGTCGCCGAGCTGGTCGCCATCGCCGAGGGCATCGGCCGTCCGGCACGCCAGCGGTCGACGGACTACACGCCGCTGGCGGCCTAGGTCGGTCTCGTTGCGCCGCGGTTCCCTTGCACCGCGAGCGCGCGTGTCTGCACGTCGACGCGCCGCGAATACTGGCAATCTGCGCACCCTCGCGGCGACCGAGCGCGCCCTACGTGCCGCACGACTGGTAGGACGGAAACATGAAGCTGCGCAGGGTGATCGCCGCCGGTCGCCTGGAACTGCAATCCGAGGGACCTGACGGATCCTGGGCACCCCAGACTGACGCCTCGGCATTGGGCGGGGCCGTGTTCGCGCCCGACTGGGAGCTGGCCAACGCGCAACGCCACCAAGACTTGTCGGGCAACGTCCTGCCGTTTCAACCTGCGTCGTTCCGCGATTTCATGGTCTTCGAGAAGCACGCCGTCGCCGCCGCACGCGGTCTGGTGAGCCGTTTCATGCCCGCCGCCGCTCCCGTCGCGTCCGCCTTCGAGAAGCTGTCGAAGACGACGTTCCCGCCGTTCAAGCCGAAGCCGCTGTTTTACCGGCAGCCGATCTACTACATGTCCAACCACCTGAGCTTCGTACCGAGCGGCACTCCCGTCGCGTTCCCGTCGTACTCGGAGGCCTTGGACTACGAGCTGGAGATCGGTTTCGTGCTGCGCACGCCGCTGTTCGACGCGACACCCCAGGAAGCGCTTGAGGCAATCGGCGCCTTCGTCGTCGTCAACGATCTGAGCGCCCGCGACGTTCAACGGGCCGAGATGGTCACGGGACTCGGACCGCAGAAGGCCAAACACTTCGCGTCCTCGATGTCGGCGGTGGCCGTCACGGCCGACGAGATACTGCCGCACATCGACGATCTGGCGGGGACGGTCGCGATCAACGGACGCACCGTCAGCACGGTGTCGAGCAGCGGACCCCAGTGGGGGATCGGCGACATGCTCGCCCATGCGTCGCGCAGTGAAAAGCTCTATCCGGGTGAGCTTTTCGCCACAGGTACGCTGCCTGGCGGAAGCGGGATGGAGACCGGTAACTGGCTCCGCCCAGGAGACGAGCTCACGCTGACCGTCGACCGTATCGGCGAGATCACCCACACGATCACGCAGTGAAGCCGCTGCGGCATGCGCCCCAGCGGCTCCACGACGTCGCGGTTACGCCTGCTTGAGGGCCTCGATCTCGAGGGTGATCGTCACCTTGTCGCCGACCACGGCGCCGCCGGTTTCCAGCGGTGCGTCGAAGTCGATGCCGAAGTCCTTGCGGTTCAGCACGACTGACGCTTCGAAACCGGCCACCTCGCCGTGTCCCATGCCGGGGTTGACGCCGTTGAACTCCAGCGCCAGTGCGATCGGGCGCGTCACACCCTTCAGGGTGAAATCGCCGTCGACGACGTAGTTGTCGCCGTCGGCCCGCACACCGGTGGACACGAACGTCGCGACCGGGTGAGCCTCGGCGTCGAAGAAGTCGGCGGCCTTGAGGTGGGCGTCGCGCTGCTCGTTGCGCGTGTTGATCGAGTCGATCGCGATCTCGGCGCTCACCGACGGCGTGCCGTCCTCGGCGACGGTGATCGCACCGCTGAAGGTGTCGAACCCGCCGCGGACCTTGCTCACGACGAGGTGGCGTACCGAGAACCCGACGGAGGAGTGCACGGGGTCGATGGCCCAAGTGCCGACGGGCAGGGCGGTGGTTGCGGTGGTCATGGCGTCTCATTTCTCGGGGTGGAAGGGGGCAGTTCTGTCAACTAAACGGACTGTAGTCCGCATTCATTCCCGGCTAGATTCCGGGGATGGCGACAGAAGACTTCGACGAGCGCTTCACCGAGATCGACCCGGATATCTGGACCACGTCCTACCTGCCCGCGTGGAGCTCACGCCGCGAATCGGCCGCGACGTTCACCGTCGGAGCCGACGGACTCGACCTGTCGATTCCGGTATCGCAGGCCCACTGGTGTCCGGACCTGCATGACGGACCGCTGCGCGTGTCGGCGATCCAGAGCGCGAACCGGTCCGGACCGCTCGGGTCGCCGGATGCACCCCAGCCTTTTCGCGAGGGTCTCGTGGTGCGTGAGGAGCAGCCGACGGTACTCGGCTTCGTACCGCACTTCGGCACCGTCGCGGTCACCTGCTCGGCGCATCTGAGCCCGCGGTCGATGTTCTCGGCGTGGATGGTCGGGTTGGAGGACGAGCCTGATCGGTGCGGCGAGATCTGCGTCATGGAGGTGTTCGGCGACACCGTGGCCGACGGGCGTGCCGCGGTGGGCCAGGGTGTGCACAAGTTCCGTGACCCCGCACTGCGCGAAGACTTCTCGGCCGAACCGCGCGACATCGACCTGGAACAGCAGCACACGTTCGCGGTGGACTGGCGGCCCGGATCGATCGAGTTCTCCATCGACGGGGTGGTCACCCGCACCGCGGATCAAGCGCCCGGCTATCCGATGTTCCTCTTCCTCGGCGTCTTCGACTTTCCCGACCGCGACGGGCCCGCCGATCATGTACCGCACATGCGCGTCACCCGGGTCGCCTACACGGCGCCTGCGTAGGGCACAGCGGCGTGGGTACTAGGCGAGCAGTAAATGAGACGTTTAGTATCTGTAACCACGCGCAACCCTAAACGCGGGTTTGCGCGGAAGTTAGGGCACACTGAGACACGCGTCCAACTAACGGCAGGGATACTTGCTGAAATTGGTTGCGCGATCATCGTGCCCTGCCTAGACAGCAGCCCACTGGACAGGTAGTTCGAGAGGACTTGAGGAGAAGTACGTGACGTACGTCATTGCCGAGCCCTGCGTCGACGTCAAGGACAAGGCGTGCATCGAGGAGTGCCCTGTCGACTGCATCTACGAGGGCGCTCGCATGCTGTACATCCACCCGGACGAGTGCGTCGACTGCGGCGCCTGCGAACCGGTGTGCCCCGTCGAAGCCATCTACTACGAGGACGACGTCCCCGACCAGTGGAGTGGCTACACCCAGAACAACGCGGATTTCTTCTCCGAGCTGGGTTCGCCGGGCGGTGCATCGAAGGTCGGCCAGACCGACAACGACCCGCAGGCCGTCAAGGACATGCCGCCCCAGGGTGAGGACTGAGTACGTCTGAACTGAGTCGTCGGCCGCTCAAGTCGGCGTCGCTGCCGGTGTTCCCGTGGGACACCCTTGCCGACGTGACCGCCGCCGCCCGTGCTCACGAGGACGGCATCGTCGACCTGTCGGTGGGAACACCGGTCGACGACGTCGCCCCGGTGATCCGCGACGCGCTCGCCGCGGCCAGTTCGGCACCCGGCTATCCGACGACCCACGGCACCCCCGCATTGCGGGAGGCCGCTGCCGCCGCGTTGCATCGCCGCTACGGGATCACCGGTGTCGACCCCGCAGCGGTGTTGCCGTCGATCGGAACCAAGGAACTGATTGCCTGGCTGCCCACACTGCTGGGGCTGGGCGCCGGCGACACCGTCGTTGTGCCCGAGCTGGCCTACCCCACCTACGAGGTCGGGGCGCTGCTCGCCGGGGCCGCCGTGGTGCGCGCCGATTCACTGACCCAGCTCGGCCCGCAGCATCCGGCGCTGGTGTATCTCAACTCGCCGAGTAACCCGACGGGCAAGGTCCTCGGCGTCGAGCATCTGCGCAAGGTGGTCGGCTGGGCCCGGGAACGCGGTGTCATCGTGGCCTCCGACGAGTGCTACCTCGGCCTCGGCTGGGACGCCGCACCGGTGTCGGTACTGCACCCCGACGTCTGCGACGGCGACCACACCGGATTGCTCGCCCTGCACTCGCTGTCGAAGACGTCCTCGCTCGCCGGCTATCGGGCGGGCTTCGTTGCCGGCGATCCCACGCTGGTGGCCGAGCTTCTCGCCGTGCGTAAACACGCAGGCATGATGATGCCGACCCCAATCCAGGGTGCGATGGTGGCGGCACTGACCGACGACGCCCACGAAGCCGAGCAGCGAGCCCGGTATGAGCGCCGCCGCTACGCCCTCCTGCCCGCGCTGGTGGCAGCGGGCTTCACCGTCGACAACTCCGAAGCCGGCCTGTACCTGTGGGCGACGCGCGGCGAACCATGTCGCGACACGGCCGCGTGGCTGGCTCAGCGCGGCATACTCGTTGCACCGGGCGAGTTCTACGGGCCGCGCGGAGCGTCACACGTCCGCGTCGCGCTGACGGCGACGGACGAGCGCATTACCGCTGCGGTGCAGCGGCTCGCTGCGTAGGCGTCATCGGCACTGCTCGTAGACGTGGCCTGGGGTGCCCGGGGCTGTGAGTCCGCGGTCGCGCAGGATCGTCAGCGGCGCTCGTTCGGACGCGCAGACCGACGCGAATGGTCGGGGCAGGTTGTCGGCGTATTCGATCTGCAGCACGTGGCTGCCATACGCCCTGGTGTAGGCATCGCACTCGTCGTAGGCCGCGCACTCCTCGGCGACCGCGAAGTCGAAACCGATGTCGCCGCGGCCGATGTCGGTGATCTCGGCGGCGTTCTTCTGGCCGATCGCCAAGCCGTTGCCGTGGGCGAGCTCGACGAAGGCGCGCGCCAGCTCGAGCGCGCCCGCCCGGTCGATTGCGGGCGTCCGCGTGAACGTGTCCAGGTTGTCGATCTCGACGGCGTCGAAACCTGAACTCGCACAGAGGTTGATGCTGGGCCCGAGCATCTGCAGAATCGCCGTCCGTTGTTCGGGCGTCGACGGGTCGAGCAGGTACTCGTCGGGCCAGTCGGGGTCGACGAGGGGTTCGCCGGAGTCGCCGCGCAGGACCGCGTCCGGATGCCGGGCGAGCCACTCCTGACCGCTGCCCGGCTGCGTCTGATAGCCGTTGACGTAGCAGACGTTGTAGGCGCCTGGCATCGGCGCGGCAGTGGAATCGCGAGCTACGACCGCCAGTCCCGGCGTATCGGCCGCGCCGCCCAGTTGATAGTCGAACCCACCGGTCGTGGGTGGGAGCGCGACGGGCGCCGCCGTCGCCAGGGGGAGGGGCGTCGTCGCGACGATCGCTGCGACGCAGGCCGACACGATTGCCGATCGGAACACCATGGCTCGATTATCTGGCGCGAGCAGACACAAACTCGCGTGTTTCGAGGCCAATTCATGTGAGTTTGTGTCTGCTCGCGGGTGGATTCAGGGCACCGCAAGGTCTTTCGGTGCGACGAGGGCGAGCGCGTCGCGGCACGCCCGGATCGCGGGGGTCTGACTGAGCGCGGCCCGGGTGGCCGTGAACACGGAGCGGCGTCGCGGATCGACGTCGACGACGCGCACGGCGGGACGTCGCCGCACCCGCATCAGGTCCGGGAGGATCGCGACGGCATTGCCGCTTTCGATGAGCGCGATCTGCGCCTCCAGATCATCGGTCTCGAACCGGACATCAGGCTCGAAACCGGCGCGCCGGCACAGCTGTTCGGCCCAGTGGCGCGATGCGGTGCCGACAGGCTCCATCGTCCAGGGCAGATCGACAGCGTCCTCGACCGAGGCGATGCGATCCCACGGATCGCCGCTCGGCGGGACCGCCAGCCGCAACAGATCGGTGGTCAGCGGTTGACGGTCCAGGCCCGGGAACACGCGGGCCGCATGCCCCGGATACTCCTCGGCGATCACCAGATCGAACTCGCGCATCCAGGTCTCGTAGAGCGCCTGCTCCGGTTCGCGCTGCGACATCGTCACCCGCAGCCGGGGATGCCGAGCCGCCAACTCTGTCAGCATCTGCGGCATGAAGGCCGAGGCGGCCGACTGGAAGACGGCGAGCCGGACGGTGCCTGATGCCGCTTCGCTCTGCGCGGCCACCTCGGAGGCGGCCAGCTCAAGCCGCTCCAGGATCGCCGCGGTGTGTTCGACCAGAACCTCGGCGGCGGGGGTGAGGCGGACGCGGCGGCCCGCCTTCTGCAGTAGCGGCACGCCCACGTCGCGCTCCAGCTGGGTCAGCGCCTGAGACACCGAGGACGGGCTTTGATGCAGTGCGTCGGCGACCTCGGCCAACGTGCCGCGCAGGCTCAGTTCGTGCAGCAAGCGCAACCGCCGGGTATCGAGGAGATCCGGCCGCTTATTCATCGGTTCTTCTTATGCTTTACCGTCATAATTCATCGCTTTATTCTAGGGTTCAGCTCGGCTCATCATGAGTAAATGACGCTTATGGGCACCGACCGCGACCTGCTGACGGACGTCGAATCGCTGGTCCGGCAGTGGCTCGACGACGCGGCGGGACAGCCGGTCGCGCCCGCCGCGCGCCGACTGGCTGACGTCCTGCGCGACCCGGCGGGACTCGACTTCACCGTCGGCTTCGTCGACCGCGTGATTCGTCCGCAGGACCACGGTGTCGCAGCCGCCAACCTTCGTGACCTCGCCCGCCGCGCCCCGGGATTTCTGCCCTGGCATCTGCGCGTGCTGATCCGGCTCGGCGCGGTCATGTCGGTCGTCGCGCCCGGCATCGTCATCCCGATCGCCCGGTGGGCGCTGCGCGAGATGGTCGGCCACCTCCTGGTCGACGCCACCGACGCCCGACTCGGACGGTCGATCGCCCGCATCCGCGAACGCGGCGTGGGCCTCAACATCAACCTCCTCGGCGAGGCCGTGCTCGGCCGGCGCGAAGCGGCCCGGCGGCTCGAAGGCACCGAACGACTGCTCGCGCGTCCCGATGTCGACTACGTGTCGATCAAGGTGTCGGCGACCGTACCGCCGCATTCGCCGTGGGCGTTCGACGAAGCAGTCGACCACGTCGTGCAGAGTCTGCTGCCGCTGTTCACGCTCGCGGCCGAGGCACCGACGTCGAAGTTCATCAACCTCGACATGGAGGAGTACCGGGATCTGGAGATGACGACCGCGGTCTTCACCCGCCTCCTCGATCGCCCAGAACTGCTTGGCCTGGAAGCCGGAATCGTGCTGCAGGCCTACCTTCCCGACGCGCTGAGCGCGATGATGCGGCTGCAGGACTGGGCCCGCGCCCGCACGGAGCGCGGCGGCGCCGGCATCAAAGTCCGTCTGGTCAAAGGCGCCAACCTGCCGATGGAACACGTGGAGGCCACACTGCACGGCTGGCCGGTGGCCACGTGGCCGACCAAGCAGGACACCGACACCAACTACAAGCGGGTGCTGAACTACGCGTTCGAACCTGAGCGCACCGAGCACGTGCGGATCGGCGTTGCCGGCCACAACTTGTTCGACATCGCTTACGCCTGGACGCTGGCGGGTCGCCGTGGCGTCCGCGACCGCGTCGATTTCGAGATGCTGCTGGGCATGGCCGAGGCGCAGGCCGAGGCCGTACGCCGCACGGTGGGCGGACTGCTTCTCTACGTACCCGTGGTGCACCCCAAGGACTTCGACGTCGCGATCGCCTACCTGGTGCGCCGGCTCGAGGAGGGCGCCAGCCAGGAGAACTTCATGTCTGCCGTCTTCGAACTGCACAGCGATCACGCGCTGTATCACCGGGAGAAGGAACGGTTCGTCGCATCCCTCGACGCGGTGGATACGGCCACACCGCTGCCCAACCGTCGCCAGGACCGGCGCACCGATGATCCGAACGAATCGGTGCGGCAGGTGTTTTCGAACGTCCCCGACACCGATCCGTCCCTGCCGGGCAACCGGGAATGGGGCCGGGCGATCACCGAGCGCATCCCGGGGTCGACGGCCGGTCTCGCCCTGGTCGACGACCACACCATCACCGACGCCGGCGAGCTCGACTCGATCATCGCCCGCGGCGTGTCCGCGGCGTGGTCGGAATTGCCGGCCGCCGAGCGCGCCGCTGTCCTGCGCCGCGCGGCGGGAACGCTGGAGGCCGCCCGCGCGACGCTGCTCGAAGTGATGGCCGCCGAGACCGGCAAGACCTTGGATCAGGGTGACCCCGAGGTGTCCGAGGCGATCGACTTCGCGAATTACTATGCGAGCCTTGCCGAGAAGCTCGATGACGTCGACGGTGCGACGGCGGTGCCGGTCGATCTGACCGTCGTCACCCTGCCGTGGAATTTCCCGGTCGCCATCCCCGCCGGCTCCACACTCGCCGCGCTGGCTGCCGGCAGCGCCGTCATCATCAAACCCGCCACCCAGGCCAGACGGTCCGGCTCGGTGATGGTGCAGGCGCTGTGGGACGCCGGAATCCCGCGTGACGCACTGCAACTCGTGCACGTCGACGAGAGCGATCTCGGCACCCGGCTGGTCTCCGATCCGCGTGTCGACCGGCTCATCCTCACCGGCGCCTTCGACACCGCGGCGTTGTTCCGCAGCTTCCGGCCCGACCTGCCGCTGCTCGCCGAGACCAGCGGCAAGAACGCCATCGTCATCACCCCGCACGCCGACATCGACCTCGCGGTCAAAGACCTCGTGTATTCGGCCTTCGGCCACGCCGGGCAGAAATGCTCCGCGGCGTCGCTGGGAATCCTGGTCGGTTCGGTGGCGCGATCCAAGCGTTTTCACGACCAGCTGGTCGACGCCGTCACGTCACTCATCGTCGGCTACCCGTCCGATCCGACCGTCCAGATGGGGCCGATCATCGGACCCGCTGATGGGAAACTGTTGCGGGCCTTGACCACACTGGAACCGGGGGAGCGGTGGCTGGTCGAACCCCGCCAGCTCGACGACACCGGCCGGCTCTGGTCTCCCGGCGTCAAGACCGGTCTCGGTCGCGGTTCTGAATTCCACCTCACCGAGTACTTCGGACCCGTCCTCGGGCTCATCGAAGCCGGGGACCTCGACGAGGCGATCGCCATCCAGAACCAGGTCGACTACGGGCTCACGGCGGGACTGCACACCCTCGACCGCGAAGAGATCGACCGCTGGATCGAGCGGGTCGAGGCCGGCAACGCGTACGTGAACCGGTCGACTGTCGGCGCGATCGTGCGGCGCCAGCCGTTCGGCGGATGGAAGAAGTCTTCGGTCGGTGCGGGCACCAAGGCCGGCGGCCCCAACTACCTGATCGGACTCAGCGACTGGCGCGCCGCACCCGCGGCCAAAGCGGGAACCCTGACCCCTGCGCTACGCAGATTCCGCGATGCCGCAGCAGTTCTCGGACTTGCATCGACGGATCTGGAGTTCCTCGACCGGGCGCTGGCATCCGACGCGTTGGCCTGGGAGCAGGAGTTCGGTGTCGCGCGCGATGTCACGGGGCTGGAAGCGGAGAAGAACGTCCTGCGCTACCGGCCGGTGCCCGTGACTGTGCGGGCTGAAGTCAGCGATGCCGCATCGCTGCTCCGGGTGGTCGGTGCCGGACTCCTCGCCGGCTCCGATGTCATGGTGTCGACGCTCGTACCGTTGGAATCCGCAATCGTCGACCAACTGCGCTCGGTCGGCGTCACCTGCCGGGTGCAGGATGCGGACGCGTGGCGGAACGTGTTGCGGCGCAAAGCACCCGGTCGCGTCCGGCTACTCGGCGGCTCTCGTGAGGCCTTCGCCTCCGACAGCGAGGGCAGGGCAGATATCGCGCTCTACGCACAGCCCGTCGTCGAGGCCGGGCGGATCGAACTGCTCACCTTTGTGCGCGAGCAGGCAATCTCTGTGACGGCGCACCGATTCGGCTCACCCACCAAACTCGTCGATGGGCTGTTCTAGCGCTACTCGCGGCTGCGTTTCGAGAACCGGCCGTCGGTGACCTCGTCCCATTTCTCGTAGACCTGATCGACCTGTGGATTGCCCCGCCCCCTGATCCACTCGCAGGTGGACACGTACGTCGACGGGTTGGTGACGATGATCGTGTGCAGCTCCGGCCGTTCCTGTGCCAGCCTCTCCAACTCGTCGGGTGATGTCGACGGATCCGCGGCCCGCAGGGCGTCCAGCGGGTCTGGCAAGGCGCCGCGCGGCGCGTCGTGCGCGGCCAGGTCACTGTCGTCGTCGGCGCGAGAACCCGTGTTGAGCAACAGGTTCAGCAGGATGGCGGTGATGGCGCCCGCCGAGATGCCGGAATGGAAGATGGTCTGGAACCAGTCGGGGAACTGCGTGTACAGATCGAGCACGACGTTCACCGGGGTGTCGCCCAGCGTGCGGTCGGTGTGGTACAGCTTGGCCTCGGAGAGCATCGCGACGCCGACCGAGATCGCCACCACCAGGATGTTGGTGTTGGTGAACTTCACCTTCGTCAGCGTGCGCACACCGCTGGCCGCGACCATGCCGAACAGTGCGACGCCCGCACCGCCGAGCACCGGCAATGGGATGCCCTCGACGATGGCGGCCATTTTCGGCAGCAATCCGAGCAGTACCAGGATGATGCCCGCGACGGTCGCGACGTGGCGGGAGCGCACCCCCGTGATCGCGACGAGGCCGACGTTCTGCGCGAACGCCGTGTACGGGAACGTGTTGAACACGCCGCCGATGACAGTGCCGAGCCCGTCGGCGCGCAGACCGTCGGCCAGCTTCTGCGGGGTGATCTTCTCCTCGACGATCTCGCCGACGGCCACGATGTCGCCTGTCGTCTCCGTCATGATGACGATCGCCACGATGATCAGCGCGATGATGGAGCTGATCTCGAACGCGGGCAGCCCGAACTGGAACGGTGTGACGAAGCCGATCCAGCCGTAGTCGCCCATGTGACTCCAGTCGGCCATGCCCAGCGGAACGGCGACCGCCGTTCCGATGATGAGCCCCAACAGGATCGACACTCGCCGCAGCGCCTCGGGCGCGAAGCGTTCGATGGCGACGATGACGGCGAGCGTGAAGAAGCCCATGCCGATCGCCGCCGGGGAGCCGAAGTCGGCCCCCGCGGCGGTGCCGCCGCCGAACCATCCGGCCGCCACCCGCATCAGCGACACCCCGATGACCAAGATGATCGTGCCGGTCACCAGCGGCGGGAAGAAACGGATCAGCTTCCCGAACACCGGCGCCAACAGCATCATGAACAGACCGCAGGCGATCACCGAGCCGTAGATCGTCGTGATGCCGTGGTTGACGCCGATCGTGATCATCGGGCCGACCGCGGCGAACGTCACGCCCTGCATCAACGGCAGCCGAACCCCGAAACGCCAGAACCCGACGGCCTGGATGATCGTCGCGATGCCGGCGACGAACAGGTCGGCCATGATGAGGTGGACGATGTCGGTCTGCTCGAGCTGACCCGCGCCGACCATCGCGCCGCCGACGATCAACGGCACCGCGACGGCGCCCGCATACATCGCGAGCACGTGCTGGATGCCAAGGGGAAGCAGCCGTTTCAGCGGCGGGATCTCGTCGACGGGTCGCGCGGTCGTTCTACCCTCGGTGAGGATCTTGGTGATTGTGGCCATCAGCTCCCGCCTCTGTGCGGCCCGGGCGGGTTGCGCCCGGGCTGGTCGACCAATCCTCGAAGGCGCCAGTTTCGGGCGCTTTCCGGCGCTGTGTCCCCTGCGTTACACCGGATAGGCGGCGACGGGCATCACCACGCTGCCTTTGCAGACACCCTCCAGGATCTCGGTGCGCCAAGTCCCGTACATGGAGCCGTCGAGGGTGGGCGCGTAGAAGACCAGCGACCGGGCGGCGGCGTATTCGCGGGGTACGTCATCGCCCCGGTAGCACTCCCACTGCCAGTTGTAGTTGAAGATCCACTGCCTGCCGTCCCACGTGTAGCGCGTCGGCTGGGGGATCGTCGGGTTGGTGGGCACAGGCCCGTCGGATGCGGTGGCCACGCACTGCCCGGCGCACGACGTACTGAAGGTGTACTGGGCGCTGAAGTCCGGTTCCCGTTGCTGGGTGGCGACGCTGGTGCCGAGCTTCTGGGACGCGAACGTCACCACCGTATAACGGCCGCTCCAGTCCGCCGGCGCCGCCGTGGCTGTCGCCTGACCGCAAACACACGCGGCCGCAACGAGAGTCGCGGAGGCAAGTGCGTTGCGGGCCCGTCGGGCAGACATGGTTCCTCGCTCGGTTTCAAGGGTGGCAAGAGCAACGTAATTGCCCTATCCGTCAAGGTGCCTGACCGACACATCATTTTTGGGCAGCGTTCGGGAACAGTTGGATCACGGCTTGGTATCGGACCGTGTTTCAGGGGTTGACGCCGAAAAATGTTCGTGCGGAACGGACCTCGAAGGCACTAAGTCTTCGCAGCCGTCAGGACCAGGCCGACGGCAGCCTCGATCACCGCGTCGTCGGGCAGTGTGCCGAACATCAGGGTCGGGCAGGCGACCACACCGGTGAGCATGGACACCGCCGCCTCGAGCTCGGCGCCGTCGAGCACCTCGGAGAGCATCTGCCGCAACGGACGTTGGCCGTCGGCGTTGATCCGGTCGCGGACTCGCGCCATCTCGTCGACGGACGCCCACTGGGCCATGACCGACAGGATGTGATCGAGTCGCAGGTCGAGGACCGCCTGCCGGAACACGCGCAGTTCACCGGCCAGATCGGCGCGGAGGTCCCCGGTGCGGTCCAGGTGGGGCATCTCGCCGAGTGCGTCGAGCGCCAACATGATCAGGTCGAGGCGCGCCGGCCAGTGTGTGTACAGGGTCGTCTTCGAGTAGCCGGCGATCTCGGCGACGTGCGCATGCGACAAGGCTTCGCAGCCTTCGTCGATGAGCACTGAGAGAGCGGCGCGGCTGATATCGGCCCGAGTGCGCGCGACGCGGGCATCTTGGGTCTGGCTTTCTGACGACGCGCCGTCGGCCGGTGTCACCGTCACCTCCCTGCCGCGTCGCGCTACCAGTCCGCAAAAGTTACCTAATGGACATTTTGTTCATTAGTGGTAGACAAAGTCAGGAATGAACGTTTGGATCAGTACTGTACCGCTGGTTCATTGATCGCAAGAGGCATTCCTCGCCATCGAGCTCGCAGCGTGGATTCCAGACCCGGGGTCGCGCACCTACCGGAAGGTTTCCCATGCCCGCACTTCTGTTCGGCTCCATCAGCACCCTCGCCGACACCTCCGAATTGCAGCGCCGCGCCTTCAACGAGGCGTTCGAGGCACACGGACTCGACTGGAACTGGTCACGAGACGACTACGTGGCCATGCTCGGCAGCAACGGAGGCAAGGACCGCGTCGCCGCGTTCGCCCGCGACCGCGGCCAAGAGGTCGACGCCGAGTCCGTCCACGCGACCAAATCGTCGATCTTCCAAGAACTTCTGTCCTCGTCCGCGGTGTCCGCACGCCCGGGCGTCGTGGAGACGATCCAGCGCGCCAAGCAGGACGGACTGCAGGTGGGCTTCGTGACGACGACATCAGCGGACAACATTCGCGCGCTGCTGACGGCGCTCGCCCCGCAGATCAGCGAAGAGTCATTCGACATCGTCATCGACGGCTCCGCCGTCAGCGCAGGCAAACCCGATCCCGAGGTCTATCGCCACGCGCTCGCGCAGCTCGGAGTGGACGCCTCTGACGCCGTCGCCGTCGAGGACAACGTCGGCGGTGTTCGCGCCGCCAAGGACGCCGGGGTCGCCTGCATCGCCTTCCCGAACCAGAACACCGCCGATGCCGACTTCAGCGCGGCGGAGACGACCGTGGATGCCCTCGACGCCGATGAAGCCGTCGCCCTGATCCGGCCCTGACCACCGCCGAAACACTCTCCAGGAGAACGAGATGAGCACCATGAGCGCCCGAGTGAACGTGTCGGACAGCGCGTTTCATGTCGTGGGCTACGAGAAGATCGAGTACGACCT
Organism: Mycobacterium sp. 236(2023); assembly: GCF_029623955.1. Taxonomy (GTDB): domain Bacteria; phylum Actinomycetota; class Actinomycetes; order Mycobacteriales; family Mycobacteriaceae; genus Mycobacterium. The sequence continues at coordinate 1,044,503 of NZ_JARSBP010000003.1, forward strand.
GCACTACGTGAACGGCATCTTCGACGCCGATCAACCCGCACTTGCCGAGTGCTACCTGCCCTACGGCCGCGTGTTGATGGTCATCGACGAGTCGGTCTACGCGATCTATCAGGAGAAGATCGACGCCTACTTCCGGCATCACGGGATCGCACTCACGGTGATCCCGATCCAGATCAGAGAGACCGCGAAATCGCTGGAGACCTTCGAGCAGATCGTCGGCGAGTTCGATGCCTACGGGCTGGTGCGCACCGAGCCCGTCCTGGTCGTCGGCGGCGGGCTGACCACCGACGTGGCCGGTTTCGCGTGCGCCAGCTATCGGCGTAACACGCCCTACATCCGGATCCCCACCACGCTCATCGGCCTCATCGACGCCAGCGTTTCCATCAAGGTGGCCGTCAACCACGGCAAGCACAAGAATCGCCTCGGCGCCTACCACGCGTCGCAGAAGGTCTTTCTCGACTTCTCCTTCCTGCGAACGCTTCCCGAGGACCAGGTCCGCAACGGCATGGCCGAGCTGATCAAGATCGCAGTGGTGGGCAACCGCGAGATCTTCGATCTCCTGGAGGCGTACGGGCCGGACCTGCTCCGTACGCGATTCGGCTACCTCGACGGCACTGAACAGTTGCGCCGCGCCGGTGACCGTCTGACCTTCCAGGCCATCGCCACCATGCTCGACCTCGAGGCGCCCAACCTGCACGAGATCGACCTCGACCGGGTGATCGCCTTCGGGCACACCTGGAGTCCGACCCTCGAACTGACTCCGGACCGGCCGTTCTTCCACGGCCATGCGATCAACATCGACATGGCACTGTCGACGACGCTGGCCGAACTGCGAGGCCACATTTCGACCGCGGACCGTGACCGGGTGCTCGGAGTCATGAGTGCGCTGGGGCTCGCACTCGACAGTGACTACATGACACCCGATCTGCTGACTGCTGCGACCGAGTCGATCCTCAAGACGCGCGACGGACTGTTGCGAGCCGCGGTGCCGGACCCGATCGGAACGTGCCGATTCCTCAACGACGTCACGGCAGACGAATTGGCCGAGACGCTGACCCTGCACAAAAAGCTGTGCCTGGAATTCGACCGCTCCGGCGCGGGAGTGGACATGTTCGCCCCGGTCGACTCGGAGGACGACCGGTGAGCGTCCCGGTGTCCGCTCCGATGGCAGTCCCGGTCTCTGGCGCACGGCCTGTCACACCGACGACGATCCTGGCCGCCGAACTCGGTGCTCTGGTCGACGAACTCGGCAGCATCGCCGGTGGCGTCCCCGCCGATTTCGCCGACCGGTTGCGTCGCGCGCGCGACCTGGCCGGCGGGCTTGATCCGTACGTCGGACAGTGCACCACCGCCGAATCCGCAGACCTGGCCCGCCTCGCGCGGCGGACCTCGGAGACCGATTGGGCCAACCGCGCCGCCCCCGACGGAGCGGTGTTTCTTGAGCAGGAGATGCTCTCGGGCCACGTCGAGGGGCAGGCGCTGAAGTTCCTGATCCGGCTCAGTAGGGCGCAACGCGTCCTGGAGATCGGGATGTTCACCGGGTACTCGGCATTGGCGATGGCAGAGGCGCTGCCCGAGCACGGATCTCTGCTGGCCTGCGAGGTCGACGCGCAGGCCGCCCGATTCGCCCAGGATGCCTTCGCGTCCTCCGCGGCGGGCGCGCGCATCACGGTGGCCGTCGGGCCGGCGATGGAGACGTTGCGAACGCTGTCGCAGTCGTTCGACGGTTCCCCGTTCGACTTCGTCTTCATCGACGCCGACAAAGCCGGATACCTCGACTACGTCAACTTCCTCCTCGACGGCCCGTTGCTGACCCCGACGGCGGTGATCGTCGTCGACAACACGCTGATGCAGGGGCAGCCGTACACAGGGCATCCGCGCTCGACCAACGGTGAGGCCATCACCGCTTTCAACCAGGCCATCGCGGATGACCCGCGCGTGGAACAGGTGCTCATCCCACTGCGTGACGGGGTGACGCTGATCCGTCGGATCTCGAAATGACCAGCGTCGCCGCCGAATTCCGTGGCGACGTCGCGGAAGCGACCGTTGGGTCGGCCAACGTCGCGCGCACGGTGCTCACCCTGGCCGGCCTGTGCCTCACACTGCCCCTCGACGCCGTGGTGGTGGGTGTGGCGCTGGCGCGTGGCGGAGCGGGGTCGCGGCGGCAACTCCCCGACGGTGCCGCGAGAACGGTGCTGATCACCGGCGGCAAGATGACCAAGGCTCTGCAGCTGGCCAGATCGTTCCATACTGCCGGGCACCGTGTCGTGCTGGTGGAATCGGCCAAGTACCGCTTCACCGGCCACCGCTTCTCCCGGGCCGTCGACACGTTCTACACCGTCCCCGAACACACCGACTCCGGGTACATTCGCGCGCTCTGCGACATCGTGCGCCGTGAAGGTGTCGATGTCTTCGTGCCGGTCTCGAGCCCGGCATCCAGTGTTCGCGAAGCCGAGGTGGGCGATGTGCTCCGCGACTTCTGCGACGTGCTCCATGCGGACGCCGACACGGTGCGACTCCTGGACGACAAGGTCGAATTCAGTTCCCTGGCACTATCGTTGGGGCTGAGGGTGCCGGACGCGCATCGGATCACCGACGCTCGACAGATCGAGGACTTCGAGTTCCCACCCGGCCGTGAATACATCCTCAAGCGCATCGCCTACAACCCCGTCGGCCGCATGGACCTCACCCGGTTGTCCGCCGAGCATCCCGACAGGAACATCGAATTCGCCCGCTCGCTGGCGATCTCCGACGACGATCCCTGGATATTGCAGGAGTTCGTGGCAGGGCAGGAGTTCTGCACGCACAGCACGGTTCGCGACGGTGCGGTTCAGGTGTATGGATGCTGCGAGTCCTCGGCGTTCCAGGTCAACTACGCACACGTGGACAAGCCCGAGATCCAGTCCTGGGTGAACACTTTCGTGGCCGGACTGGGCCTCACCGGCCAGGTGTCCTTCGATTTCATCGAGGACGCGGACGGAGACGCCTACGCGATCGAGTGCAATCCGCGCACGCACTCGGCGATCACGATGTTCTACGACGACGGTCGGGTGGCGCCTGCCTACCTTGAGGCGGGGCATCCACGTATCGTGCCTGATGCGGACGCGCGCGCGACGTACTGGATCTACCATGAAGTCTGGCGCCTTCTCACCCAGAAGGACCGCCGAAAGCGATTGCGTACCATACTCTCCGGCAAGGACGCCATCTTCGACCGCAATGACCCGCTGCCCTACCTGCTGGTGCACCACCTGCAGATCCCGTCACTGCTGATGCACAACCTCCGTCGCAGGCGAGGCTGGAGCCGTATCGACTTCAACATCGGCAAGCTCGTGGAGACCGGTGGTGACTGACGCCGCGCCGATCCGCACGGTTCTCTACCTCGTGGGCTCTCCGGTCGACGAGTTCTTCGCGGAGCTGTCCAGGCTGTATGCGCAGGCCAGCATCACAGCGCTGAGCGATTTGCTGCACCTGCGCATACTCGTGGCCTATGTCGCCCCCGGCGGAGCGTGGTCGTTCCCCGTGGACCTGTCGCCGTCGTCGCTGGCGAAGGCAGCTCCAATGTCGTTGTCGCAGGCGATCTCTGAGATCGAACGGTGGTCACCGGACGTCATGGTGCCGCAGATGTTCTGCGTCCCGGGGATGACCGCCTACCGGTCGTTGTTCGACGTTCTCGGCATCCCGTATCTGGGCAGTGCCGGTGACGTGATGGCCGTCGGCGCGAACAAGGCCAGGGCCAGGGCAGTGGTGGAGGCCGCAGGCGTCAGAGTGCCGACGGGCCGGGTGGTGCACGACCGCACACGCACCGGCCTGACGTATCCCGTGGTCGTCAAGCCGGTGTCATCGGACAACTCGGTCGGGGTCACGCTGGTGACGCGCGACGACCAGTACGATCGCGCCGTCGACGACGCGCTGAGCCACGGCGGCGCGGCGTTGGTCGAAAATTTCATTCCGCTGGGCCGAGAAGTGCGGTGCGGCATCGTCGTTCGCCGCGGAGACCTGGTCTGCCTGCCGCTGGAGGAGTACGACGTCGATGCGGCCACCAAGCCGATCCGGACGCGGGAGGACAAACTCGACCGCACCGAGGGCGGTGAGCTCTACCTCGTCGCGAAGTCTGCGGGCCGGTCGTGGACTGTGCCGGTCAACGACCCTGTGACGCAACCGGTGTGGGCGGCGGCGCGCGCATGTCACCTGGCACTCGGATGTGCCGACTACAGCCTGTTCGACTTCCGGATCGATGCGTCGGGCCGGCCCTGGTTTCTGGAAGCCAGCCTGTACTGCTCGTTCGCGCCGAGCAGCGTCATCGCCACGATGGCCGAGGCGGCGGGAATCACCTTGCCGCAGTTGTTCGACGACTCGCTGGCTGAACGGTTGGGAAAGGCGGTCGCATGCGCGCCACACCGTTGACGCCGTTGGGTGCTGACGTCACCGGGATGCGCGTCGACGCTCTGGACGCGGCACAGGTGGACTGGATGAGACGGGTGCTGGCCGACCACGGGGTCGCGATTCTGCGGGACCAGCACATCGACGACGATGCGCTGCTGCGGTTCCTGCGAAGCTTCGGCGAAATCCAGTTCACCTCCGGCGAGACGCCGGTACCCACACACCCCGATCTGAACGTGGTGAGCAATGTCGGGCGCACCCGTCCGCCGCGGTCGACCTTCCACGTCGATACCAGCTACGTACGCACGCCACCCGCGTACACGGCGTTGCGCTCCGTCGCCATTCCGGAGGAGGGCGGACACACCCTGTTCAGCGACCAGTACCGCGCCCACGACACGCTGCCCGACAGTCTTCGAGAAGGTCTCGCCGGACGCGTCATCACCCACGCCGCGACCGGCGTCACCCTCGCCGACGGGGACGAACACTCCGCCGAACATCCGGTGCTGAGCACGCATCCCGTCAACGGTCGGCCCTCGCTCTATCTTTCGGCGCTCGAACGCTGCGTATCCATCAGTGGCATGCACCCGCGAGACTCCGAGCAGACTCTGGGCTACCTGTTCGCATTCTCGACACGCGCCGACAACGTCCTACGCCATCGGTGGGCTCCCGGAGACGTCGTCGTGTGGGACAACCGATGTGTGATGCATCGCGCCGATCATTCCGGTGTGCTCGGTGACCGCGTCCTGCATCGGGGGATGGTCAGCGACGCCGCGAGCTAGTCGCTCCGGAGCACCATCAACGTCCACGCGGCCATCGACTGCGCGTCGGTGATGACGCCCTCGCGCATCATCTTCTCGACCTCCGCTCGGGTGAACCAGGCGCTACGCATGTCCTGCTCCTCGTGCTCGCGGTCGTGCGGCCCCTCGGTGAGCTCCGTGGCCAGAAAAACACGCCCCCGCTGGCTGCTGATCCCCGGCGCGACGTCGATCAGACCGATCTCGGTCATGGCCGCGGCGATCAGCCCCGTCTCCTCGCGCAACTCTCGGGCGGCCAGTTCGGCGACGTCGACCTCGGCCAGATCCGGGGCGGTGCCCTGCGGGAACTCCCAGCGCCGCAGCCCGAGGGGGTAGCGAAATTGTTCGACCAGGTGGAAACGGTCGCCGTCGCGGGGGATGACCAACGCGAACGTGGGCCTGTCGACCACACCGTAGATCCCGGTGCTGCCATCGCCCCTGCGGATGTCGTCCTCGCGGACCGTCATCCAGGGATTTCGGTATACCTCCCGCGAACCGACCGCCTTGATGTAATCCACTCCCACAGTATGGCCGTGCGTAGGGGGTAGCCTCACATTCTGTGTTGCTGGCGTCGTTGAACCCCGCGGCCGTGGCGGCGGGGGCAGACCTCGACGATGCGGTGCGCATCGACGGGGTGTCGTTGAGTCGAAGTGATCTCGTCGGGGCGGCGACCTCGGTCGCCGAACGGGTCGGAGGCGCCGCCCGCGTCGCTGTCCTGGCCAAACCCACCGCCACGACGGTGCTCGCCGTCGCCGGCTGCCTGATCGCCGGCGTGCCGGTCGTTCCGGTGCCCGCCGACGTCGGAATCGCCGAACGGCGCCACATCCTCACCGACTCGGGTGCGCAGGCGTGGCTCGGCGAGTTGCCCGACGACACCGGCGGGCTGGCTCACATCCCGGTCCGGCTGCATGCGCGGTCGTGGCACCGCTACATGGAGCCGCCGCCGGACGCGACCGCGATGATCATCTACACCTCCGGCACGACGGGCCTGCCCAAGGGTGTGGTGGTGAGCCGACGCGCGATCGCCGCCGACATCGACATGCTGGCGCAGGCCTGGCAGTGGACGGCCGCCGACACCCTGGTGCACGGACTCCCGATGTATCACATCCACGGTCTCGTCCTCGGGTTGCTCGGATCGCTGCGCATCGGAAATCGCTTCGTGCACACCGGGAAACCGAAGCCGGAGCTCTACGCGCAGGCGGTCAGCGAGTACGGCGGGACGCTGTTGTTCGCGGTGCCGACGGTGTGGTCGAGGATTGTCGAGGACGGTGACGCGGCGCGCGCGCTCGCTCCGGCGCGCCTGCTGGTGTCCGGGAGCGCGGCGCTTCCGGTGCCGGTGTTCGACGGGCTGTCCGCGCTCACCGGGCATCAGCCGATCGAGCGGTACGGCAGCACCGAGACGCTGATCACGTTGAGCACGTTGGCTTCGGGGGAGCGCAGGCCGGGCTGGGTCGGGTTGCCGCTCAACGGAGTTCAGACGCGACTGGTCACTGAGGACGGCACGCCGGTGCCGCACGACGGCGAGTCGATCGGCCAGCTGCATGTGCAGAGCCCGACGCTTTTCGACGGCTACCTCAACCGTGCCGACGCGACCGCGGAGGTACTCGGCGAGGACGGTTGGTACCGCACCGGCGACGTCGCCGTCATCGAGGGTGACGGGATGCACCGCATCGTCGGTCGTGAGTCGGTCGACCTGATCAAGAGCGGCGGATTCCGCATCGGGGCCGGTGAGATCGAGACGGTGCTGCTGGACCATCCCGGCGTGCGCGAGGTTGCCGTGATCGGCGCGCCGGACGAGGATCTGGGTCAGCGCATCGTCGCGTTCGTGGTCGGCGACGCCAAGCCTGACGAGTTGATCGACTATGTCGCGCAGCAACTCTCGGTCCACAAGCGGCCACGGGAGGTCCGCATCGTCGACAGCCTGCCCCGTAACGCGATGGGCAAGGTGCTGAAGAAGGAACTGGCGCAATGGGTCTGAGGTTCAGCGAGGTCTGCGTCGACGCCGCCGACACCCATGCGCTCGCATCGTGGTGGTCGACAGTGCTGGGCTGGCCCGCCGAGGACACCGACGACGGGGATGTCGCGTTGCGTGCGCCCGATGGCGCAGGGCCGGACTGGCTTTTCCTGGCGGTGCCGGAGGGCAAGGCGGTCAAGAACCGTCTTCACTTCGACTTCACCCCTGACGATCAACAGGCTGAAGTCGACCGCGTGCTCGGCCTCGGCGCTCGCAGGGTGGACATCGGCCAGGGCGAGCAGAGTTGGGTGGTGCTCGCCGACCCCGAAGGCAACGAATTCTGCATTCTGGCGGCCGAGGGGTGACACGGCGGCCCGCACCGCGAGCGCGCGTGTCTGCACGTCGGCGCGCCGCAGTTTCTGGCATTTCGTGCGCGCTCGGTGTCGCCTTGCTGTCAGCTTGCGGCCACGCACCCGAGGTGATGCTCGTCCAGACCAGCATCACCGTCCCGCCCGCGCCGATCCCGCCGGCACCGCCGTCCGACACGCTGTCGATCGGGTCGGCCGCCGTCGACACCACCGGCGGCTCATTGCCAGACGGCGCCATGCTCTCGCCCTTCGAATCGGCCAATCCCATTCTGTCGCAGCTCGATCCGGCTTTGCTCGCAGCCGTGCAGGACGCCGCCCGGGCTGCCGAAGCGGCCGGTGTCCCGTTCATGGTCACCTCGGGCTGGCGCTCAAAAGGCTTTCAGCAGAGGCTTTTCGACAACGGCGTCATCACCTACGGCAGCGTCGGCAAGGCTGCGGAGTTCGTCGCCACGCCTGAGGTGTCCAAACACGTCATGGGTCAGGCGATCGACATCGGCCCGCCCGAAGCGGACTACTGGCTGATCGCCAACGGCCGCCAGTTCGGGCTCTGCCAGATCTACGCCAACGAGATCTGGCATTTCGAGTTGGCCGTCGACGCGCAGGGTAACTGTCCGCCGCTGAAACCCAACGCTGCGGGGTAGCGCTCGTCGGCGCCGAGCGCGCGCGAACTGCCAGAAATAGCGGCGCGTCGGCGTGCAGACACGCACGCTCGCGGGAACGTCAGTTGGCGTGCAGGGCCTCGTTCAGCGTGACGCCCGTGCCGTCGCGCTTGACCACCTCGACCGCGCCGGTCACCGAATTGCGCCGGAACAGAAGGTTGTTCGCGCCCGAGAGCTCGCCCGCCTTCACGACCTGCCCGTCGGAGGTGCTCACCTTGGTCCCCGCGGTGACGTACAGCCCGGCCTCGACGACGCAGTCGTCACCGAGCGAGATGCCCAACCCGGCGTTGGCGCCCAGCAGGCAGCCCTTGCCGACCGAGATCACCTGCTTGCCGCCACCCGACAGCGTGCCCATGATCGACGCGCCGCCACCGATGTCGGAGCCGTCGCCGACGACGACACCCGCCGAGATGCGGCCCTCGACCATCGACGTGCCCAACGTGCCCGCATTGAAGTTGACGAAGCCCTCGTGCATCACCGTGGTGCCGGCCGCCAGATGCGCGCCCAGCCGGACGCGGTCTGCGTCGGCGATCCGCACCCCCGACGGCAGCACGTAGTCGACCATCCGCGGGAACTTGTCGACGCCGTACACGGTGACCGACCCGCGTCGGCGCAGCCGCGCGCGCACGGTCTCGAAGCCGTCGACCGCGCACGGGCCGTGGTTGGTCCAGACGACATTGGTCAGCACACCGAACAGGCCGTCGGCGTTGAGCCCGTGCGGTGCCACCAGACGGTGTGAGAGCAGGTGCAGCCGCAGATACGCGTCGTAGGCGTCGACGGCCTTGTCTTCCAGCGACGCGATGACCGTGCGGACGATGACGACATCGACGTCACGATCGTCGTCCCGGCCTTCGAGTGCCGCGAGCTCTTCGGGAACCTCGGCGACCGACAGCCGCACCGTTCCGGTCTCGCCGTCACCTGCGAGTTCGGGCGCGGGGAACCAGGTGTCGAGTACCGAACCGTCCGCCGCGATCGTCGCCACACCAATTCCAGAAGCTCCAGTCACGGTGCTCAAGGCTACCGGTGCGCCTAGCATCGTTGGACGCGTCCCCACCAGCGAGGAGGCAAGCGCACGACCGCCGGAACTCACGCCGTCACCCTGCGACAGCTGCGGTACTTCGCCGTTCTCGGCGAGGAGCTCAACTACCGCCGCGCGGCCGAGAAGCTGTTCATCACGCAGCCGGCGCTGTCCACCGCGATCAAGCAACTCGAGCACCAGTTCGGTGTCGTGCTGTTCCATCGCAACACCCGCGAGGTCGCGCTGACCGACCTCGGAGCCGCGTGGCTGCCGCAGGTGCACCAGGCGATCTCTGGCGTCGACGCCGTCGTGGACAACCTGATCATGCTGTCGGGCACCCGCCGGGGCGTCCTTCGTGTGGGCTACCTCATCGGCACCGGTGCGGACCTGTTGTTCCGGCTCGTCCGCCATTTCGGCGCGGCGTATCCCGACGTCACGGTCGAGCCGATCGAGTTCGACTTCTCCGACCCGACGGCGGGTCTGGCCGACGGCGCCACCGAGGTCGCCATCATCCGGCCGCCGGTCGACCTGCCCGACCACCGCATGCTGATCCTCGACTCGGAATCGTGGGTGGCGTGTCTGCCCCGCGATCACCGGCTCGCGGAGCGCAGCGAAGTGCAGATCGCCGAACTTCTCGACGACCCCATCGTGTGTGCCCCGCTGACGGCGGGCACCTGGCGCGACTACTGGCTCGCGATGGACGTCCGCGGCAACCGGCCGCCGACGATCGCCGCGGTGGCGGCGACGTACGAGGCCGAGACGACGGCGATCGCCCGCGGGCTGGGGATCAGTTTCACGACGTCGTCGGTGGCTCGGTTCTACGACCGGCCGGGCATCGTCTATGTGCCGATCAGCGATCGACCGCTCAGTCATACGGCGCTGGCGTGGAACCCGGCCGACCTCACCCCGCAGGCGGATGCGCTGGTCAGGCACGTGCAGTCGCAGTGGAGTTTCGGCGACTCCGATAACCCGGACCACCACTGATAAGCGCAGGTTATGAGCAGATCAAAACATGAAACTTCCGGTGTCCCTCGGATGACGGTTTCCTGTCTCCAGGTGTTCTTCCCACTCGTTTGACCTGGAGTGACCATGACCGAATCCATCGCACCACCCACTCATTCACCGCAGCACGGCCTCAGCGCCGAGGACGCGAAGCTCGCCGAACTCGGCTACACGCAGAAGCTGGACCGCTCGGTCGGCAAGCTCGCATCGTTCGCGATCGGTTTCGCGACGATCAGCGCGACCACCGCCGTCTTCACCGGCTTCGGCGCCGGCTACTTCACCGCGGGCGCCCCGTTCGTGTGGACGCTGCTGCTCGCCGGCGCCGTGTTCGCGTTGTGGACGTTCATCGCCGCCGACCTGACCGCCAAGCTGCCCCTGGCCGGCTACTCGTACCAGTGGATCAGCCGGATCAACGGCCCCAACCTCGCGTGGTTCACCGGCTTCATCGCGCTGATGGGCTGGGTCTGTGGGATGACCGGCGTCGGCTTCATCCTGTCCGGCTACCTCGGCGGACTTCTGGGCTGGAGCATGACGCAGACCACCCAGATCCTGCTCGCCATCGCCGTGGTGTTCGTCTGCGTGCTGATCAACATCTACGGCGTGCGCTTCGCGACGATGGTCAACAACATCGGTGTCAGCCTGGAGCTGGTGATCACCGTCGGTGCCACCGCTTTGATCGCGATCATCGCGTTCTCCGCACCCGAGAACCACCAACCGATCTCGACGCTGTTCACCGGCGGCGAATCCGGCGACAAGGACTCCTACATGCTGGCCTGGCTGGCAGCGGCCCTGGGCCCGTTCTTCGGCCTGATCGGCGTGGAATCCGGTGCCGATGTGGCCGAGGAGACCAAGGACGCCCGCCGCGTCGTGCCGAAGACGATGTTCTATGCGCTGATCACGTCGATCGTCATCGAGTTCCTGATGTACGTGGTCTACGTGCTGGCCATCAAGGATCCCGTTGCGGTGGAGGCCAACTCGGCCGCGCCCATCGAGGAGATCATCACCCAGCAGGCCGGCCCCACCGTCACGAAGATCGTGGTCGCGATCGCGCTGACGAACATCCTCGCGTGCCTGCTCGCCAACATCCTGGTCGCCACCCGGCTGACGTACTCGATGGCCCGCGACAACATGCTGCCCTTCTCCCACGTGTGGCGGCATGTGTCCCCGAAGAGCAAGGCCCCGACGTTCGCCGTCCTCGGATTGGGTTGCCTGTCAACGGTTCTGTTGTTGTCGGCCCTGGTCAACGAGAAGGCCTTCAATTACATCATCGGCATCGCGTCGCTGCTGTTCTTCTTCGTCTACATCCTGCAGACCATCGGCCTGCTCGTCGGCTACAAACGCGGCACGATCCCCGCTCCTGAGCCGGGCACGTTCGACCTCGGGAAGTTCCGGCTGCCGCTGTATGTGACCGCGCTGGTCGTGTTCCTCGGGGTCGCCGTCGCCCTGCTCTTCCTCCCGCAGTTCACCAGCAACAAGTGGGTCTTCCTCGGCATCGTCGTGCTCGCCGCGATCTGGTGGGCCACCGGCCTCAAATCGCGGCTCGCCAAGGGCGACGCCGGCGCCGATTACGCCAAGACACATAACCTCTGAAAGGAATCTCGAAATGAGTGTTGGAACCTCTAACCTCGTCGCCGTCGAACCCGGAGCCATCCGCGAGGATACCCCGCCCGGATCGGTGATCCAGTACAGCGACTACGAACTCGACTACTCCAGCCCGTACGCCGGCGGCGTCGCCTGGATCGAGGGGGAGTTCCTCCCCGCCGAGGACGCCAAGATCTCGATCTTCGACACCGGGTTCGGCCACTCCGACCTGACGTACACCGTGGCACATGTGTGGCACGGCAACATCTTCCGGCTCGGTGATCACCTGGACCGGCTGCTCGACGGCGCGCGAAAGCTGCGTCTGGACGCCGGCTACACGAAGGACGAACTGGCCGACATCACCAAGCAGTGCGTCAGCATGTCGCAGCTGCGGGAGTCGTTCGTGAACCTGACCGTGACGCGCGGCTACGGAAAGCGCAAGGGCGAGAAGGACCTCACCAAGCTGACCCATCAGGTGTACATCTACGCGATCCCGTACCTGTGGGCGTTCCCGCCCGCCGAGCAGATCTTCGGCACCACCGCCGTCGTGCCGCGCCACGTGCGGCGTGCCGGCCGCAACACCGTCGACCCGACCATCAAGAACTACCAGTGGGGAGACCTGACCGCGGCCAGCTTCGAGGCCAAGGACCGCGGCGCCCGCACCGCGATCCTGATGGACGCCGACAACTGCGTCGCCGAAGGGCCCGGTTTCAACGTCTGCATCGTCAAGGACGGCAAGCTGTCCTCGCCGTCGCGAAATGCGTTGCCTGGCATCACCCGTAAGACCGTGTTCGAGCTCGCCGACCAGATGGGCATCGAGGCGACGCTGCGCGATGTCACGAGCCACGAGCTCTACGACGCCGACGAGATCATGGCCGTCACCACCGCAGGCGGCGTGACGCCCATCAACACGCTCGACGGGGAAGCCATCGGCAACGGTGAACCCGGCCCGATGACCGTCGCCATCCGTGATCGTTTTTGGGCGTTGATGGACGAGCCGTCACCGCTGATCGAAGCCATCCAGTACTGAGGGGCTTCGCTGCACACTCGAGCCGAGATCGACGCTACGGTCGTGCTTCACCGATGGATTGCCGGGATGACGGCCGTGGTGTCGAGTTGGGCCGACGCCGACACCACGGTTGCGATTGGCTAAACGCCGCCTCCCTTGGCAGCCGTGGCGTCGAATCGGTGTACAGCGTCCGGAAACGGGCATCGGAAAGCTTGAGACGGCTGCCGCCCGGCTAACGTGGTCGTGTGCTTGATCTACACGGTGATCCGATCGCGCTGACCGCTGCGCTCGTGGACATTCCCAGCGAGTCGCGGCATGAGACGCGTATCGCCGACGAGATCGAGGCCGCGCTGCGCGAGCAGGCCGCGGGCTTCGAGGTCATCCGCAACGGCGATGCCGTGCTGGCCCGCACGAATTTCGGCAAACCGTCACGCGTGCTGCTGGCCGGGCACACCGACACCGTCCCCGCCGCGGACAACGTGCCCAGCAGGCGCGACGGTGGCATCCTGCACGGCTGCGGGACGTCGGACATGAAGTCCGGCGACGCGGTGTTCCTGCACCTGGCGGCCACCGTCGCCGAACCCGCACACGACATCACCCTCGTCATGTACGACTGCGAGGAGATCGAGGCATCCGCCAACGGCCTCGGCCGCATCGAGCGCGAGTTGCCCGAATGGCTGGCCGCCGACGTCGCGATCCTCGGGGAACCGTCCGGCGGCTACATCGAAGCGGGCTGCCAGGGCACCCTGCGGGTGGTGCTGCGCGCGACGGGGACACGAGCGCATTCAGCACGGTCGTGGCTGGGCGACAACGCGATTCACAAACTCGGCAAGGTGCTCGAGCGGCTCGACACCTACGAGGCGCGCAACGTCGACATCGACGGCTGCGTCTACCGCGAGGGCCTGTCCGCGGTGCGCATCGACGGCGGCATCGCCGGCAATGTCATCCCGGACTCAGCCACTGCGACCGTCAACTTCCGCTTCGCGCCGGACCGCAGCGTGGAGCAGGCCTTCGTGCACGTTCAAGAGGTGTTCGACGGTCTCGACGTGTCGATGGAGCTCACCGACTCCGCCTCGGGAGCTCTCCCCGGCCTGACCCGGCCCGCCGCGGCAGCGCTCGTCGCAGCTGCCGGCGGGCAGGTGCGGGCCAAATACGGCTGGACGGATGTGGCGCGCTTCGCTGCGCTGGGCATTCCCGCCGTCAACTACGGCCCGGGAGACCCGAATCTGGCGCACCGGGTCGACGAGCACGTCGACGTCCAGCAGATCACCGCGGTCACCGACACGCTGCGGAGTTACTTAATCGGTTGACCGTGCCGATACCCTGAATTCATGCTCTCGCGCTGACGGCCCCCGGTCTCTGTTCGCACCATCATGAGAGCTTCTGCATGCCTTCAGTAATCTGCACCCACCTTTCGTTCTCCTGGCCCGACGGGCTCGCCGAAACCCCGCTGTTCGACGATCTGTCCTTTACCGTCGGCCCGGGACGCACCGGACTCGTTGCCGCCAACGGCGCGGGAAAAAGCACGCTGCTGCGCCTGATCGCCGGTGAGTTACGGCCCACCACAGGCACGCTCGCCGCCGACGGGATCGTCGGCTATCTGCCGCAGACACTGCCGCTGCTCGACGACCGCACCGTCGCCGAGGTGCTCGGCGTTGCGCCGGTGATCCACGCACTCAACGCGTTGGCCGCAGGCGATTCCAGCGACGACGTGTTCGCCACGATCGGCGACGACTGGGATGTCGAAGAGCGCGCCCACGCCCAACTGGCGCGGCTGGGTCTCGGGGACATCGGTCTCGACCGGTCGCTGCGGTCGCTGTCCGGCGGCGAAGTGGTCACCCTCGGACTGGCGCGGGAACTGTTGCGGCGCCCCGACATACTGCTCCTCGACGAACCCACCAACAACCTCGACGCCGCCGGCAAGCACCGCCTGTACGACGCGCTCGACGAGTTCACCGGATGTCTCCTCCTTGTCAGTCACGACCGTGTGCTCCTCGACCGGATGGACCGCATCGCCGAGCTCTATCGCGGCGACATGATCTCCTATGGCGGGAATTTCACCGACTACCGGCAGGTCCTCGACGACTCGCGGAAGGCGGCCGAAGAGTCGGTACGCAACGCTGAGCAACTACTCAAGCGCGAGAAGCGGCAACGTCAGCAGGCCCGCGAACGGTCCGACCGGAAATCGGGGACCGCCCAACGCACCATCAAGGACGCCGGGCTTCCGAAGATCATCGCCGGCGCCATGAAACGCCGGGCCCAGGAGACGGCCGGCCGCTCCGACGACGTCCACGCCAAGCGCATCGACGACGCCAGGTCGCGTCTCGACGATGCCGAGCGTGCGCTGCGTGACGACGACGCGCTCGTCCTCGACTTGCCCGACACCGCTGTCCCGTCAGGCCGGATGGTGCTGGCAGTCAACGGCTTACGGGTCACCCGAGACCGCAGGACGATCCTCGACAGTGTCGACCTTCTGGTCTGCGGACCCGAACGCATCGCACTCACGGGGCCCAACGGGGCCGGGAAAACCACCTTGCTCAGATCGTTGACCGGCGAGATCAAACCTGATTCCGGGACCATCCAGGTGGTCGACGGGCGAGCCGCCTACCTGTCGCAGCGTCTGGACGTGCTCGACGACGACCGGACGGTCGCCGAGAACCTCGCCGCGTCCGCCCCGGGCCTGTCGGTCACCCGCCGCAGACACCTGTTGTCACAGTTCCTGTTTCGCGGCGACGCGGTAGACCGGCCGGTGCGCTGGCTCTCCGGTGGTGAGCGGCTGCGCGCGACGCTGGCCTGCGTGCTTTACGCCGAGCCCGCGCCGCAACTACTGCTCCTCGACGAGCCGACCAACAACCTCGACCTCACCAGCGTCGAACAGCTGGAGAACGCGTTGGTTGCTTACCAGGGTGCGTTCGTCGTGGTCAGCCACGATGCGTCGTTCCTCGATCGGATCGGCGTGAATCGCGTTCTGCACCTGGCAGATTCCCGGCTCGCCGAGATCTAGCCGAAAGAAGGACGGGTGGGCGCAGGACGCTCCGGGGCGGGCGGGGGAAGCGGAGCGGGCTCAGGTTCGGCGTCCACCCCGGGATCCGCCTGCTCATCGCGGGCGGACTCCTCGGATTCCTCGTCGGAGTCCTCCTCGGGCTTCTCGTCGGGTAACGGGATCTCAACCTCCGCATCCGGCGCCTCGGAGGTCACCGAAGGCTCTGCAGCCGAAGCGCTTTGGGACATCTGTTGCAGACCTTGCATCAGCGCCTGCGGCAATTGCGTGAGCGGCTGGGCCAGTGCAGCCAGCGGTGCGCCGAGCAGCTGACCCATTTGTGCGAGCTGGCCGACCTGGCCCATCGCCTGACCGAGCGCGTCCGCCCCACCGCCGGACGATGCCACGGATTCAGTGGCTGCCCCGCCTTGAGAGATCTGGTCGGCCGCGGCGCGAATCGCATCGCCACCGGCCTGGTCTCCGCGCTCGTAGGCAATCGCCGACTGGTGCAACAGCTCCGAGATGAGCGAGCCCGCAGCCTGCGTATCGGTCATCGCGCCGGACCTGCTACCCAGCGTGCCTGCCAGGGCGGTGTCGACCCCGGCGGCGATGGCACCGTGAGAAGCACCGAGAGATCCCGGGGGAGCGGCCGCCAGCGACCCGAGGCCCGCGGAGACGCCTGAATGGATATCGCCGAGACCGTGCACACCGGCGACGTCCACTGAGAGCGAGTCGGTCATCACATCCTCCAGAATCGTCGGATCCGATTTTATTGCCGCGCTCCGGGGCCCCGGCGCACCAATTACCGTGGACGGATGGATGCCCTCAAGATCGCCCTGGTCGTCTTCCTGGCCCTGGCCGTTCTGACCGTCATCGTGGTGTTCGTGCGCGGCATCCTGTCGAAGGGCTTTCCCACCCGGGAATCGTCGAGCCACTTCGACCAGATCAGTTACGGCGCAATGCCGCCGACCCCCAAGCCGCCGTGGGCCGAGGAGCGTGACGGCGAGTCCCGCTAACGCGCCTGAGCCAGGGCGGCACGCCCGAACGCACAGTCGACAACACCCGCCAACCGCCTCAATGTCTCGACGGCCCGCGGGTCCCCGAGGCGGACCCCGTCGAGCGATGCGCGAAGGGCGACAGCCATCTGCCCACCTCGCTCGGCCGCCTTCACGGCCTCGCGTGACGCCGCCACGGCACCGTGATCGTCGCGCCTGGCCGCCATCGTCCAGGCCCGCGCCAGCGCCAGTTCGGGAGCGAACAGCATCGACTTCAGGCCGTGCCGAGACTCCGCCCGGGACAACGCTTTTCCGGCCTCAACGGTCTGGCCGAGCTGCCCCAGCGCCTGCGCCAGCAGCATCCAGGCCAACGGACCCCACGAATAGCCGGTCGGTGCCAGCGTCGCCGCCGAGTCCCGCAACAGCGACACCGCCTGTGCCAGATCTCCGGAAGCGATCAGCGCATCGGCGATCAACACCTCGCCGATCGCGCGCCCGGGCTGACGCCGCTGCGCGAAGTCGGTCAGCCGCTGAGCCAACGCCTGCGCGGCTCCCGGATCCCCGGACATGACCAGCGCCGTCGTCTGGCCGAGCCCGCTCGTGAACCGCAACAGCCCCGGCTGGCCCGCCGACAACGCACGCTCGGCCAGGGCGTCGACGTCGGTGAACCTGCCCGTCCGCGCCGAGCTGAGCGCCGCCGCCGACGCCGCCCAGCCCACGGCTGTCTCGTCGGCGTCCGGTGAAGCCAGCACTTCGTCGGCGATCTCCATGGCACGGCCGACATTTCCGGCATTCATCGTGAAGGTGGCCGACAGCGCGTCCAACGTCACGCGCGCCGAGGGCGACGACACCTTGCCTCGGGTGGCACGCAGGAACGCCGTCGCACGCTCCGGCTCGGACAACATCCAGAACTGATTGGCCGCCGTCGGCAGCGCCCACGCCATCAACTCGGCCTCGCTCAGGGCCCCCGGATCGATCTCCGCGAGCACGGAATCCGCTTCCCGGCCGCGGCCCTGCCAGGCGAGCGCATAGCCGACCGTCAGGCGCGCATCGAGGTCGGCGGACTGTCCGAGGGCGGCGCGCCCGAGCCGTTCGCTGAGTTCCAGATCGCCCAGCCGTAACGCCTCGCGGGCCGCGGCGCAGACCTCGGACGTGGACTGGGGGCGGTCACTGCCGATCGCCAGGTGCGCCATCCGGAGTCGACCCACAACGCCCACGCTGCCCACCGACAGCCGCTCGGCCATCGCCGTGCGCAGGCGCCTCAGGTCCGGGCCTCCCATCGCGCTGCGGACCGCATCGAGCAGGAGCGGATGCGCCGGGCGCAGCTCACCGTCTTCGACGACGACCGCCCCGCACGCGACGGCCGCGTCCACCGCGTCGGCACCCGCCAGCGCCTCGGCGTCGCCTGTGCGCAGCGGATCCGTGACGGAGAGGAATTCCAGCACCCGGCCGACCTCGGCGGGCAGGGTCTCGACGAACTCGCCGACCTGAGCCATCAGGCGAGCGTCGTCGTGGCCCGGGGGCTGGAGGTCGATGCGCGTCACCAGACCGTCGCGCCACAGCGCGGTCACCTCGGCCGGCACCGGCCCGTCGCCCATCGTCGCGGTGACGAGCAGCCGCACCGTGCCTGCGAGCGCCAATTGGTAGACCAGAGCCGCCGACAGCGGGTCCAGCAGATGCGCATCGTCGACGATCAGCAGTCGTTCGTCACCGAGCGACTCCCGGGCCGTACGCAATACCGTCGTCGTCGTCCCCGTCTCGGGGACGTCGAGAAGACCTTCGAAGGCGGCGAACGGAACCGCTTGCCGCGACGCCGTCGCGCGAACCCAGTCCACCCGCGAGAACCCGGCGCCGATCCGTTCGGCCGCCATCCGCACCAACGACGTCTTGCCCACTCCGGCCGGGCCGATCAGCACTGCGCCCGCGCGTGTACGGACCCCGAATTCGAGCTGGTCGAGAGCGGGTTCGGCGGGCACAATCACCCATCCGAGCGGTAGAGGCGAAGGCACAAGCCGGAGTCTATGTCGCTAGGTTGGTGGTGTGTCCCGAGATCCGGACCGCGAATGGGCGGTGTGCGTCTACTGCGCCTCGGGCCCGGTGCACCCCGAATTGTTGGAGCTCGCCCGCAAAGTCGGCAAGGGAATCGCCGACCGGGGTTGGACGCTCGTGTCTGGGGGCGGCAACGTCTCGGCGATGGGAGCGGTCGCCGCCGCCGCGCGCTCGCACGGCGGATACACCGTCGGGGTGATCCCCAAAGCGCTCGTGCACAAAGAGGTGGCCGACACCGAAGCAGACGAGCTGGTGGTCACCGACACGATGCGCGAACGCAAACAGGTGATGGAGGACCGCGCCGACGCGTTCATCGCGCTGCCCGGCGGCATCGGCACCCTCGAGGAGTTCTTCGAAGCCTGGACAGCGGGCTATTTGGGTATGCACACCAAACCGATCGTGATGCTCGACAACGTGGGGCACTACGACGGTCTCCTGGCCTGGCTGCGGGGGTTGGTCCGAACGGGATTCGTCGCCGAGGAAGCGATGCGGTGCCTCACCGTCGTCGGCGACGTCGACGCCGCTCTGACCGCCTGCGCGCCACAGCTAGGTTGACGCACACATCATCAGCGGAGATAGCGGAGGCACAGTGAGCACCAAGTCGGGGACCCGCAGCAGCGTCGGACTGCTCGATATCGCCAGCCAGATACCGGGACTGCTGAAGGACACCCCGACGATCGTGCGCGGCGTGGTGACCGGGTTCGGCGCCCGCCCCACCGCCAAGACGTCCATCGGCAAGGTCTTCCAGGACCGTGCCGCGCGCTACGCCGACAAGGTGTTCCTCAAGTTCGAGGACCAAGAGATCACCTACGGCGAGGCCAACGAGACCGTCAACCGCTACGCGGCCGTCCTGGCCGCCAAAGGTGTCGGCCACGGCGATGTCGTCGGCATCATGCTGCGCAACTCCCCGGACCCGGTGCTGCTGATGCTGGCCGTGGTCAAGTGCGGCGCGGTGTCGGGCATGCTCAACTACCACCAGCGTGACGAGGTGCTCAAGCACAGCCTCGGGTTGCTCGACGCCTCGGTCGTCGTCGCCGCCACCGAGTTCGTCGAACCCATCACCGAGTCCGGCGCCAACACCGACGGCCTGGTGACCCTCGACGAACTCAAGCAGCTCGCCGAGACCGCGCCGTCCACCAACCCGGCGACCACCGCGGCGGTACTGGCGAAGGACAAAGCGTTCTACATCTTCACCTCGGGCACCACCGGCATGCCGAAGGCCAGCGTCATGACGCACTACCGCTGGCTGCGCGCACTCGCCGGGTTCGGCGGTCTCGGGATGCGCCTGAACTCCAGCGACACGCTGTACTGCTGCCTGCCGCTCTATCACAACAACGCGCTGACGGTGGCGCTGTCGTCGGTGCTGAACTCGGGTTCGACGCTGGCGCTGGGCAAGTCGTTCTCGGCATCGAAGTTCTGGGACGACGTGATCCGCTACGACGCCACCGCGTTCGTCTACATCGGCGAGATCTGCACCTATCTGCTCAACCAGCCTGAGAAGCCGACCGACCGCAAGCACAAGGTCAGGGTGATCTGCGGCAACGGTCTGCGCCCGGCGATCTGGGACGACTTCACGAAGCGGTTCGGCATCAAGAGGGTGTGCGAGTTCTACGCCGCCAGCGAGGGCAACACCGCTTTCGTCAACGTCCTCAACATCGACAAGACCACCGGCATCTGCCCGAGCCCGATCGTGTTCGTCGAATACGACGAGGCCTCCGGCGACCCGAAGCGCGGTGACGACGGCCGGGTCCGCAAGGTCAAGACGGGTGAGCCGGGGCTACTGCTGTCGAAGGTCAGCAACTTCCAGCCGTTCGACGGCTACACCGACAAGAAGGAGTCGGAGAAGAAGCTCGTCCGCGACGCGTTCAAGGATGGCGACGTCTGGTTCAACACCGGTGACCTGATGCGCGCGCAGGGCATGGGCCACGCCGCTTTCACCGACCGGCTCGGCGACACCTTCCGCTGGAAGGGGGAGAACGTCGCCACCACCGAGGTCGAGGCCGCGGTGTCCACCGATCCGCAGATCGAGGAGGCCACGGTGTTCGGCGTCGAGGTGCCCGACACCGGCGGCCGGGCCGGCATGGTCGCAATCCAGCTCAAGGACGGCCAGGAGTTCGACGGCAAGGCGCTGGCCAAGGCCGCCTACGACAAGCTGCCCGGCTACGCGGTGCCGCTGTTCGTCCGCGTCGTCAAGGAGCTCGCGCACACATCGACGTTCAAGAGCCAGAAGGGCGACCTCCGCAAGGAGGGTTACGGCGGCTCCAGCGGCGAGGGCGACGACGACGATGTGAAGGTCGAGGACCCGATCTACGTGCTGTCCGGACGCGACGAAGGCTACGTCGAGTTCTACGAGGAGTACCTCGCCGAGGTCAAGGACGGCAAGAAGCCCAAGTAGCGGCCGAAACGCGGGCCTCTCACCGGCCCGTAGCCTGGTAGGCGTGCAGTCGACGTTTCTGGGGCGCCCGGTGGCGGGCGATCGCGCGCTGATCATGGCGATCGTGAACCGCACACCGGATTCGTTCTACGACCGCGGCGCCACCTTCAGCGACGACGCCGCCAAGGACGCTGCGCACCGCGTCGTCGAGGACGGTGCCAACATCGTCGACGTCGGAGGGGTGAAGGCGGGGCCGGGAGTGACGGTCGACGAGGGCGAGGAGATCGCGCGTGTCGTGCCGTTCATCGAATGGTTGCGCGACGCGTTCCCTGACACGTTGATCAGCGTCGACACCTGGCGGGCCGAGGTCGCCAAGCAGGCGTGCGCGGCCGGGGCGGACCTGATCAACGACACCTGGGGCGGTGCCGATCCGAACCTGGCGCAGGTCGCGGCCGAATTCAACGCCGGCCTGGTGTGCTCACACACCGGCGGCGCGGTGCCCCGAACGCGCCCGTTCCGGGTGAACTACGGGCTGTCCGAGCGCGGCGTCGTCGACGACGTCATCGCCGAGGTGACGGCTGCGGCCGAACGTGCGGTGGCTATCGGCGTGCGACGGGACGGGATTCTCATCGATCCGACCCACGATTTCGGGAAAAACACTTACCACGGTCTTAGTTTGTTGCGCCATGTAAAAGACCTTGTAAACACTGGATGGCCGGTCCTGATGGCGCTCAGCAACAAAGATTTCGTCGGGGAAACTCTGGGTGTGAGCCTCACTGAACGCCTGGAGGGCACCCTGGCAGCGACCGCCCTGGCGGCCGCCGACGGAGCCGCGATGTTCCGGGTACACGAGGTGGGGCCCACACGTCGGGTACTGGAGATGGTTGCGTCAATCCAAGGCGCCCGTCCGCCGAAACGCACGGTGAGGGGACTGGCATGACTGTTCTGTCTGATCGCGTGGACGAGTTGACCACGCACGGGGTGGCCGAACACCGCTGGCTCAAGGACCACAGCTGGAGGCGTCCGAACTGGACCATTGCCGAGCTGGAAGCCGCCAAACGAGGCCGCACGGTGTCGGTGGTGCTTCCCGCGCTCAACGAAGAGGAGACCGTCGCCAGCGTCGTCGAGACGATCACGCCGCTGCTGGGCGGGCTCGTCGATGAACTGATCGTCCTCGACTCCGGGTCCACCGATGACACCGAGATCCGCGCGGTGGCCGCCGGGGCCAGGGTGGTGAGCCGTGAGGTCGCGCTGCCCGAGGTGGCGCCGCAGCCGGGCAAGGGCGAAGTGCTGTGGCGTTCTCTGGCCGCGACCACCGGCGATGTCATCGCATTCGTCGACTCCGACCTGATCGACCCCGATCCGATGTTCGTGCCCAAGCTGCTCGGCCCCCTTCTGACCGCCGACGGCGTGCACCTGGTCAAGGGCTTCTACCGCCGCCCGCTCAAGGTCAGCGGCAAGGAGGACGCCAACGGCGGCGGCCGGGTCACCGAGTTGGTGGCACGTCCACTGCTCGCCGCGCTGCGCCCGGAGCTGATGTGCCTGTACCAGCCGCTGGGCGGTGAGTACGCGGGCACCCGCGAGCTGTTGACGGCGGTGCCGTTCGCCCCGGGCTACGGCGTGGAGATCGGCCTTCTCGTCGACACCTACGACCGGCTGGGGCTCGACGGCATCGCCCAGGTCAACCTCGGTGTCCGCACGCACCGCAACCGGCCGCTGACCGAGCTTGCGTCGATGAGCAGGCAGGTCATCGCGACGCTGCTGTCGCGGTGCGGTGTCCCGGACTCGGGTGTCGGCCTGACGCAGTTCTTCGCCGACGGCCAGGACTACACGCCGAGGACGTCGACGGTGTCGCTCGACGACCGCCCGCCGATGATCACGCTGCGCCCTCGCTGACCCACGTGTCACCGCCTTCGGGCACTATCGAGGCGTGACACTCGTCCTGCTCTACCTCGTCGTGCTCGTTCTTGTCGGCATCGTCCTGTTCGCTGTCGGCAGCGCGCTCTTCGGCCGCGGCGAGGTGTTGCCGCCGCTGCCGCGCGGAACCACCGCCACGGTGCTGCCCGCGTCCGGTGTCACCGGTGCCGACGTCGACGCGGTCAAGTTCACCCAGACCTTGCGGGGCTATAAGACCAGCGAGGTCGACTGGGTGCTCGACCGGTTGGGGCAGGAAGTCGACGCGCTGCGCGGCGAACTCGCGGCGGTGCGCGCGGCGCACGGCATCCCCGATCCGGCCGACGAGGTCCACGAACCCGCGCACGCCCTGCCGCCCGAGTTCGGTGATGACACGTGAGCGACGCCGACGTCCGGATCCGGTGTGGGTGGATCGACCAGTCGCGGCTGTCGGCACCCGACTTCGAGATGTACCGCGACTACCACGACAACGAATGGGGGCGCCCCCTTCGTGACTCGGGAGCGTTGTTCGAACGGGTGAGCCTGGAGGCGTTCCAGAGTGGGTTGTCGTGGCTCATCATCTTGCGCAAGCGAAACAACTTCCGCGCCGCGTTCGACGGGTTCGACGTCGAACGCGTCGCCCGTTTCGGGGACCGCGACGTGGAACGTCTGATGGGCGATGCCGGCATCGTGCGCAACCGCGCCAAGATCGACGCGACGATCGCCAACGCGCGCGTCGTCGCCGATATGGCCGACAACGGCGCCGACCTGGGGGAGTTGTTGTGGTCGTTCGCTCCTTCTGACAGGGCGACGCGGGCGCGTCCCGCCAGCTTGTCGGACGTCGCGGCGGTCACGCCCGAATCCACGGCGATGGCCAAAGATCTCAAGAAGCGTGGCTTCCGCTTCGTCGGGCCGACGACGGCGTACGCGCTGATGCAGGCAACCGGGATGGTCGACGACCACACGGCCGACTGCTGGGTCCCGCGCCCCGGCAGCTGAGCTGTGAAGTTGTTGACAGCGACCATGTTTCGACCGACAGAAGGCTGCGCCGCCGAGAGGATCGGGGAATGGACGACAACCTGAAGGCAGTCGCGGACACCGGAATCCTCGTGGCCGCTATCCGTGCTCGCGAGACGGCGCGTGAAGGTGGTCTGTTCACCGACCCGTGCGCCGAGCGATTGGCCACAGGTGGGGGCGGTGGCAGGCTCCCGTCGCCCCCGAGGACGTGCCGGATGCGCCTCGTGGCTACTTCGTCGAGGCGATCAAGACCACTGTTTCGGAGATCAAGAAAGCGCCATCCGGGCAGCTATAGCCGGGTCTTCGCACACGACCTGGCCTGGATAGGGAACAATGGAGGTCTGTAGCAGTTCAGAGTCGGGTGCTGTCAGCGCATGTCGCGATGCCGAGCCCGAGTCGTGAACAGACCGGATCGTTGTAAGACCCGTTCGTGGAAAGACCAAGGCCCTGACGGGCGGCCGATGGTGGAGGGAGCACTCGATGGCGGCGATGAAGCCCCGGACCGGAGACGGTCCACTGGAAGCAACCAAGGAGGGGCGAGGCATCGTGATGCGGGTTCCACTGGAAGGTGGTGGCCGCCTTGTCGTCGAACTCACGCCGGACGAGGCAGCGGCACTCGGCGATGAGTTGAAGGGCGTGACCAGCTAGCGCTGTCGCTCGGCTACGCCGACACTTTCCGGTAGATCTCCAGGGTCTGCTCGGCGATCTGCGCCCACGAGAATTCGTCGATGCAGCGTTGGCGTCCGGCGAGGCCGAATTGGCGGGCCCTGTCCGGGTCCGCGACCAAAGCATTGACCGCGGCTGCCAATTCACGCTCGAACGACTCGGTGTCGGCCGAGCTGTAGTGCACGAGCAGTCCTGTCCTCTCGTCGGCGACCACCTCCGGGATGCCGCCGACGTCGGAGGCGACCACTGCCGTCCCGCATGCCATCGCCTCGAGATTGACGATGCCCAGCGGCTCGTAGACCGACGGGCACACGAAAACGGTTGCTGCGGAGAGGATTTCATCGATCTTCGGCTGCGGCAGCATCTCGCGGACCCAGAACACCCCACTGCGGGCCTGTGACAGCGCCTGTACCGCCGAGGCCACCTCCTCGGCGATCTCCGGGGTGTCAGGGGCCCCGGCGCACAGGACCAGCTGCACGTCGGGGGCGAAATGGTGGGCAGCGGCGATGAGATGGGCCACGCCCTTCTGCCGGGTGATCCGCCCGACGAACGCGACGATCGGACGCCCCAGATCCACCCCGAGTTCTGTCAGCACCGACCCTTCGCCACCGGGAACGACGGGACGCCATTTGTCGGTGTCGATGCCGTTGAGCACCACATGCACCCGTTCGGGATCCAGCGCCGGATAGGTGCGCAGCACGTCTTCGCGCATCCCCGAGCTCACCGCGATCACCGCGTCGGCGGCCTCGACCGCCGTCTTCTCCACCCACGACGAGATGCGGTAGCCGCCGCCGAGCTGTTCGGCCTTCCACGGCCGCATCGGCTCCAGTGAATGGGCGGTGAGTACGTGGGGTATGCCGTACAGCATCGCCGACAGGTGGCCTGCCATCCCGGCGTACCAGGTGTGGGAGTGCGCGACCGAAGCTTGTGAGGCGGAATTGACCATGGTGAGGTCTGCGGACAGCGTCGCCAGTGCCGCGTTGGCGCCGGCAAGCGCCGGGTCGGGCTGCGCGACCGTCGCGCCCGGTCGCGGTTCCCCCATGCAATGCACGTCGACCTCGCACAACCGCCGCAGCTGCGCGACGAGTTCTGTGACGTGAACGCCTGCCCCGCCGTACACCTCGGGTGGATACTCCCGAGTCATCATCGCCACCCGCATGATGTGACCGTATCCAACTTCGCGATGGGTTGCGTGGCATCACCAATTGTCTTGACGGACAGCCCGAGAACTCGCCACAAAAGCACGAATGGCTGGCCCCTGTCCGTACCTGCGGATAGGTTGGCATCATGAGGGAAGCGCCACATGTGTTGGGCATCGTCCTCGCCGGCGGAGAAGGCAAACGGCTGTATCCGCTGACGGCCGACCGCGCCAAACCCGCGGTGCCCTTCGGCGGTGGCTACCGGCTCATCGACTTCGTGCTCTCGAACCTCGTCAACGCGCGCTTCTTGCGAATTTGTGTGCTGACGCAATACAAGTCGCATTCGCTGGACCGCCACATTTCGCAGAACTGGCGGCTTTCCGGCCTTGCAGGCGAATACATCACGCCGGTGCCGGCGCAGCAACGTCTGGGCCCGCGCTGGTACACGGGTTCGGCTGACGCGATCTACCAGTCGATGAACCTGATCTACGACGAGGATCCCGACTACATCGTGATCTTCGGCGCGGACCACGTCTACCGGATGGACCCCGAGCAGATGGTCCAGCAGCACATCGAGAGCGGTGCCGGCGCGACGGTCGCGGGCATCCGGGTGCCGCGCTCCGAGGCCAGCGCGTTCGGTTGCATCGACGCCGACGACACCGGCCGCATCCGGGGCTGGGTGGAGAAGCCCGCGGATCCCCCGGGCACCCCCGACGATCCCGAGATGACATTCGCGTCGATGGGCAACTACATCTTCACCACCAAGGTGTTGATCGATGCCATCCGCGCGGACGCCGAGGACGACGACTCCGACCATGACATGGGCGGCGACATCATCCCGAGGTTGGTGGCCGATGGCATGGCCGCCGTCTACGACTTCAACAACAATGAGGTGCCAGGCGCGACCGAGCGTGACCACGGCTACTGGCGCGACGTCGGAACGCTCGACGCGTTCTACGACGCGCACATGGATTTGGTGTCGGTGCACCCGATCTTCAACCTGTACAACAAGCGCTGGCCGATCCGCGGCGGCGCGGAGAACCTGGCGCCCGCCAAGTTCGTCAACGGCGGATCCGCCCAGGAATCGGTCGTCGGTGCCGGCAGCATCATTTCGGCTGCCTCGGTGCGCAATTCGGTTCTGTCGTCCAACGTCGCGATCGACGACGGGGCGATCGTCGAGGGCAGTGTGATCATGCCCGGCGTCCGGATCGGCCGCGGGGCGGTGGTGCGCCACGCGATCCTCGACAAGAACGTCGTCGTCGGTCCGGGCGAGATGGTCGGGGTCGACCTGGACAAGGACCGGGAACGGTTCACGGTCAGCGCCGGCGGCGTGGTCGCCGTCGGCAAGGGCGTCTGGATCTGACGGCGAGCGCGTCACCGTTCTTCGACGCCCTGTGCCGCGTGGCCCGTGGCGCGTTCGGCTGCCGCGAGGCGCTGATCAGTCTCGATGACACCGGGGTGCCGCGCCATCTGTGGCCCGCGCCGCGCCGGCCGTTGATCGTCACGGACGCGCGGCTGACACCTCATCCGGTGTCCGACTACTTCCCGGATTCGGCGTTCATCGCCGCGGTGTCGATCGCCGGAGGTGCAGGCGTGCTCTGGGTGGCAGACGATGCGCCCCGCGACGTCGCTGCCGATTTCGTCGGCCAGCTGGAGAATTTCGGTCGTCTAGCGTCTCTGCACATCCAACAAGCGGACGATGCGGCGCTGTTCAAGCTGGTCGCGGAGAACTCCGCGGACACGCTGATCCGGGGCAGCCTCGACGGTATCCGGCGCTACGTCTCGCCGTCGATCAGGACGTTGCTCGGTTACGAGGCCGAGGAACTGGTCGGTCAGCGGGCCCGTGACATCACCCATCCTGACGATCTCGCTGATTTCGGACGGCATATGCACGCCATGTCCGAAGGTGAGATCGATGGCTTCACGACTGAACACCGCATGAGGCACAAGGATGGCACCTGGGTGTGGATCGAAGCCTTCGTCAAGGTCACCCACGATGCGGCGACGGGTGAGCGTGACGGCTACGTTGTCTCGGTGCGCGACACCTCGCGTCGCAAAGAGCTCGAGACGGTCCTGGCACACAACGCATCTCACGATCTCCTGACCGGGTTGCCGAACCGGGCGCTGTTGTATGAGCGGCTTCAGCGTGAAATCGAACGGTCGGCCAGTGACGGAACCGGTTTCGCAGTGTTGTGCGTGGATCTGGACGGGTTCAAGCAGGTCAACGACGAACTGGGCCACAGTGCAGGCGATTCGGTGCTCGCAGCGGTGGGCGAGCGGTTGGTCGCCTGCGTGCCGGACGGTGACATCGTCGCGCGCCGCGGCGGCGATGAGTTCGTCATCATCCACGTCGCCGACGCGGCGTTGCTCGGGTCGGCGGAGGCACTCGCGCAGCGCCTCATCGCGGCGGCTGCCACGCCGCTGACGATCGGTGAATGGTCGGGAAGCGTCGGGTTGAGCGTCGGTATCGCGCTCCACTCGGGCCCGGTCGTCGACGGTGACGACCTACTGCGTGCCGCCGACCGTGCGATGTACGAGGCGAAGGCCGCCGGCCGCAACGGATATCGCGTCGCCGACACGGTCAGCTGACCGGCACGCGCCGGGGCCGGTCTGAGGCGGGCCACACGTAGGGCAGATCGTCGGGTACGCCGGGAAACAGCGCCCCGTAGTGTCCGGGGTCTTTGCGGATCAGCGCCGATTGGTGACTGACGTGAAAAGTGCTGTCGCCGAGCCACGGTGGAAGTTCACCAGCTGCCTGCAAGTCGGCTTGGGCTCGAATCTCCGACTGCCCGGTGGTGGCGAGAAGGTCGGTGTGCAGCGTCGCGGCGCATGTGTCGCTGCGACCCAGGCCGCACCAGACCGCGCAGACGTCGAGTCCGTAGCGCACGAGCGCCTCCTCGTAGCCGGCCCACATGGCGGCGGCGGGGTGGCGACGCCAGCCGTAACCCGGGACGGTGAGCGCCCGCAGGACCTGGATGGTCTCGACCCGCTGCTTACCCAACCGCCGGGTGTCCAGCACACCCGCAGAATCGGTGAAGTCCGGGCACGGCAGAAACGTCTGCATCACGCATGAGTACCCGTTCGGCCGGCGGCCAAGGATCAGCGCTCGAGCGGGGGCCGGGAGGAGGACTGGTTGTTGCGTTGTCTGGAGCGGCGCCTGCGGATCAGCCGGACCGCCGCCCACGCGAGCGCGATCACGGCGATCAGGACGAGCACGGGCACCAGGATCGCGAGGAACACCAACGCGACGCTGACGATGTCCTCGACCGTGCTCAAGACGGGGGCGGCCATCCCGGCGGTCGCGACGTTCGCCGCCGGCCGCACGGTCGACTTCGTCAACGACACCACCAACGCGATCGCGACGCCGATGGCCACCGGGATCCATTGGCCCGACTGCGCGAAGGCACCGGGGTCGGTGACCGTCGCCGTCTGGGCCGCCGTCCCGGAACCGAAGACGATGCCGCCAGCGGTCGGGCGCACGAAGGTCTGGACGACGTCGTTGATGCTGTCGAGTGCGGGCACCTTGTCGGCGACGATTTCGATGACGAGCAGGACGGCGACGATCGCCATCACCCAGCCGTTCTCCAACCACGCCCAGCCTGCAGGCAACGTCACGAGGTCGGTGAATCGGGCCAGCAGTCCGAGCGCCAGCAGCGGGATGTAGGCGTTGAGGCCCGCAGCCGTCGCCAGGCCGAACCCGGTGAGCAGCTCCATGACATCAGTATGCGGCGGGCTCGGCCCTGCCTGCGATCACCACAACCCGGGAATCAGCCGGTGACGCACCTGCTGGACGTATTCGCGATAGCCGGCGAGTTGGTCGTTGAGCATCTTCTCCTCGTCGAGGATGCGCGCCGCGAGCACCGGGACCGACGCCAGCACTCCGAGCAGGCCCCACAGGGAATCCAGCGCCAGAGGCGTGCCGACCATCATGACCACAGTGCCGAAGTACATCGGGTGGCGTACGAACCCGTACAGGCCCGTCGATACCAGCGGCTGACCGGACTCGACGGTTATCGTGGCGCCGGCGTAGTTGTTCTGCACGATCACCAGTTGCGCAATGGCGAGTCCGACGCCGACCAAGATGTTGCCGACGACGACGAGCCACACCGGCACGTGCGACCACCCGAACCGGTGGTCCAGCGCCGACAGCACGAACGTCGCGAACACCAGCACCACGGTCAGGGAGATGATGATCCGTTGCGCCGGGCGGCTTTCCGCCATCGGGCCGGCCTTTGCCCGGCGGGCGAGAGCATCCGGGTAACGGACCGCGAGGACCGCGGTCGGCACGATCGTCGTCAGCGTGAACACCACGAGGAACACCCACGCCTGCCAGTAATCGAACGTGCCGGCCGGCAGGAACAGCGAGGCGACGAGCAAAGCGATGCCGATGACCGACGATGCCGCTGTCTGCAGAGCCGTTCTCATGGTGCCTCCTATGCCGCGTCGCGTCGCCGGTAGAGAATTCCGGCCGCGGCGGTCAAAACCGTTGCCGCCAAGGCCATCACGATCAGGGTGGTCACCGACACCTCGCTAGGAGCCGTCGTGCGTCCGATCGGGGACAGGTCGATCAGCCAGGTTGGCAGCCGCAACAGCGCGCCCAGGTACAAGGTCAGCGCGACGAAAGCGACTGCCAGCCAACCGATCCAGGTTTGACGCAGGGCGACGGCGAGCGCCGCGACACCGGCGATCACGGCCAGAGCCGGGACGAAGGCCAGGGCCGCAAGGGTCAGCCGCAGCACTGTCGCAGGTTCACCGAGCGTCACCGCGGCGCCCAGGCCGTTACCGAGTCCGGCGCAGAACATCAGCGCCGCGGCGCCCAGCGTCGCCGACATGACGGCTGACAGCAGCCACCGCCACCTCGACACCGCACCCGCGAGTACCGCCTCACCCAGGCCCGACTGCTCATCGGTGTGCACCCGCAGCACGGCGGACACCACATAGGCGCTGGCCGCGGCCGCGAGGAACTGCGACATGGTGGTGTACACACCGTCGGTGCCCGGTGCCGAGATGATCTGGGCGATCAACTCGTTGCCTTGCGCGGCGTCGAGCAGGGACTGCGTCATCGACCCGAACGCCAGGCCCGCCACAAAGAGGCCGACCGCCCAGCCGACGGTCTGTCCACGCTGGAGGCTCATGTGGAGGCCGAGGACCCCGCGGATCGGGCGGGCATCGGGTTTCTCTCCACTGGAGGCGATGGTGCCGTCATCGTATTGGCGACGACTCTCCAGGATTGCGGCCAGCGCGACCAGCCCCGCTGTCAGTGCGACCAGAAGTAGCAGCGGCCACCAGCGCAGGTCGACGAACGGCCGCACCTGCTGGGCCCAGGCGATGGGGGAGAACCAGCTCAAGACGCTGCCCGAGTTGTCGATCACGTCGCCGACGCCCCGGATGAGGGCTGCCAGCGCAAGGCTGCCCATCGCCGCACCCGTGGCCGCGCGGGCGACGCGCCACAACTGCGCTGTCACCGCGGCGGCAGCGCCGAACACCGTCGCCACCGCGGTCACACCGAAACACATTGCCGCGGTGTCGGCGACCGCGAACCCGGTGGCCGCCATCGCAGCCGTCATCGTGACGGCCAGAACGGCATTGACGCCGGCCATGACTATCAGCGCCGCGGTGGTGCGCGCATACCGACCGACGACCGACGCGAGCACGAGCTCGGCTGCGCCGCTCTCCTCTTCGGCGCGGGTGTGCCGAATCACGGTCAGGATCGCCAGAATCGACGCGGCCACGATGAGCGTCAGCATCAACTCGTTGGCCATCATGGCGCCGAGGTCTGTCTCGTTACCGCCGAACATGGGGCCACCCAGCATCATTCCGGCGGGTGTCTTGAGCAGTTCGACGCGGGCCTGGCGCTGCGCTTCTTCGGGGTAGGCGAGTTTGACCGCATTGGGCGCGTACACCATCGTCAGCGTCAGGGCCGCGATCCAGACGGAGAGACGGACGCGGTCGCGTCTGACAGCCAGACGGACGAGGCGGCCGGTTCCCGTCCACGATGATGCGGACGCTGATGCAGCATGTCGGGCGGGACCGGCGGCGGTGGTGGTCCTCATCGGCTCGTCACCTGATATTCGCGTAGGAACAGGTCTTCCAGCGATGCGGGTGCGACGGTGAGTTCGTCGATGCCGAGCGCGGCCAGATCGGCCATCGTGCGGTCGAGATCATCACGGTCAACCGAGAACCGCACCGCTCCGTCGTCGGCTCGCAGGTCGTGGACGTAGGGCGCGCGCTCGAGATCGTGGCTGTGGCCGCGGGTGCGCGCTGTGACGGTCGTGCGCATCAGGTGCCGCATCTCGGTGAGAGTCCCCGACCGCACCGTGCGTCCAGCACGCACGATGGTGACTGTGTCGCAAAGCTTTTCGACTTCGGCGAGGATGTGGCTCGACAGCAGCACCGCCGCGCCCTGCTCGGCGACTTCGCGCACGCACTGCTGGAATGCCTGCTCCATCAACGGATCCAGGCCGGAGGTGGGTTCGTCGAGGACGAACAGTTCGCTGCGGGTGCTGAACGCGGCAACGATCGCGACCTTTTGTCGGTTGCCCTTCGAGTACGTGCGTGCCTTCTTGTGTGGGTCAAGTTCGAAGCGCTCGATGAGCTGGTCTCGGCGTTTCGCGTCGACACCGTCCCCGCGCAGGGCGGTGAGGAAGTCGATGGCCTGCATGCCGGTCAAATTGGGCCACAGCGTGACATCGCCGGGTACGTAGGCGATCCGGCGGTGCAGCGGGACGGCGTCGCGCCACGGGTCGCCACCGAGCAGACGGGCGGTACCGCCGTCGGCGCGCAGCAGGCCGAGGAGAACGCGGATGGTGGTGGACTTTCCGGCGCCGTTGGGTCCGAGGAATCCGGCCACCTCGCCGGGTGCGACGGTGAGGTCGAGACCGTCGAGGGCCCGGGTGCGGCCGAACGATTTCTGCAACCCGCTGATCTCCACCGACCACGAGGTGTCAGTCATCGTGTGCTCCTTCTGTCGATGCGAACGGAATACCGTGTGCGCGTTGGGCGAGGAATGCGTCGTACATCGTCGAGTCCGCCATGAGGCCGTTGGTGTAGAGCTCGAGCGCGGGAAGCACCATGTCCTCGCTGTAATCACGGAGAACCACGCGGAGGTCGGGGCTCTCGTGCAGCTGGAGATAGAGCAGAAACCCGCCGCCGTTGCCCATGGCGAGGAAGCGGGCTCTGGCCTTCGGATCGACACTGGCTTTGACGGTGCCGGCCTCGACGCCCTCCTGGAGATACTTCTCGACGTTTTCGATCATGTTGTGCCACAGCTTCTTTGCGAAGTCTCCGCCTGTCTGGAGGCTGCGCACCAGATACGCCATCAGTGGCGCGTACTCCTCGATCTCCGCCATCTGCGCGAGCCACACCGCGGGATCCGACGTCTGGATCGACTCGCTCTTGCTCTCGTAGACCGTCTCGGTGACGAAGTCGTCGCACGCTTTGCGCAGCCCGTCCTTGGACCCGAAGTGGTGGATCACCAGGCCGGGGCTCACGCCGGCGGCGGTCGCGATTGCGCGGACGCCGACTGTGAAGCCGTCACGGCCGAACAACTCGATGGCCGCATCCCGGATCCGGGCCGGCGCTGTGAGATCGTCCGCTGAACGCATGTTTAGTAGGCTAAACGCACGTTCAGCGCGACGTCAAGGGCACGTTGCACCGCGAGCGAGCGTGTCTGCACAGCGACGCGCCGCAATCTGCGGGATTTCAGGGACCGTCGCGTCCGACAAGCGCGCGGAAAATGTCAGCGGGGCCGGCGTGTCTGCGTATAGACCCGCGCGCTCGCGGCGCGAACGAGCTAGTCGCGCGCGGCGGCGAGCAATCCGTCGCCGAGGGGAATCAGCACGGGCGTGAGGCGCTCGTCCTCGGCGATCAGCCGGGCCGCCTCGCGGACGGCGGCCACCTCGTTGTCCTTGGCGGTCGCATCGCCCGCCCGGCCGCCCAGCGCCGCACGGTGCACGACGATCGCCCCGCCCTGGCGGAGCAGACGCACACCCTCGACCACGAACTGCGGCTGGTCGGCGGGATCGGCATCGATGAAGACGAGGTCGTAGGACTCGTCGGCCAGTCTGGTCAGCACTTCCTGAGCGCGCCCGCTGATCAACCGGGTCCGGCCCGGGCCGACGCCCGCCTCGCTGAACGCCTGCTTGGCGATGCGCTGGTGTTCGGGCTCGACGTCGATCGTCGTCAGCACGCCGTCGTCGCGCATGCCCGACAGCAGCCACAGCCCGCTGACTCCGGCCCCTGTGCCCACCTCGACGACGGCCTTCGCTCCGGTCAGCTTCGCCAGAACGCACAGCAGTGCGCCCACGGCGGGGGTCACCGCGCCCGCGCCGATGTCGACGGCGCGCTCGCGGGCGGCGGCGACGATCGCATCCTCGGAGATCGAGTGTTCGGCGTGGTTGACGATCGCTTCGGCCTGGCTGGCCCGCGCGGTGGAATCGCCGGTACCTGGGCCCGGCTCGTCGGTGCTGGCCATGCCCGCAGCGTAGAGCCAAGCCCCGCCGGTCGCGGTAGCGACACGCCCGGTCGTCTCAGCCGCAACCACTATCGTTTCCGCTGGTGAAAAAAGGGGTAGCGCTGTTTCTCAGTAAATGTTCAGTTTGCTCATATGCCTGCCTCACGAGCACAGGAGACGGTGATCGCATGACAGACGGCGCACCCGACGGACGCTTCGGCATCCCGGACCCTGGGAACAACACCGAAGCAAGCCGCGTTGTCGCCTGTGAACGGTCTATTTGTGACCGTGGCCATCACGATCTGGAGGATCCGACGATCACCCCTAACGGCTCCGCGTCCGTTGCTTCTCCTGTTTCTTCGCCTGGTGCGTCTCCTGTCTCCATGGCGCACCTCGAACAGTTCACCGACGCCGAATGGGTCGAACCGGCCGACGAGCTGACCGGCACCGCGGTGTTCGACGCGACCGGTGATGTCGCGGCCATGCCGAGCTGGGACGAACTCGTCCGTCAGCACGCCGACCGGGTTTACCGTCTGGCGTACCGACTGTCGGGCAACCAGCACGATGCCGAAGACCTGACCCAAGAGACGTTCATCCGCGTCTTCCGGTCGGTGCAGAACTACCAGCCGGGCACCTTCGAGGGCTGGCTGCACCGCATCACGACCAACTTGTTCCTCGACATGGTTCGTCGTCGTGGCCGCATCCGCATGGAGGCGCTGCCCGAGGATTACGACCGGGTGCCCGCCGACGAGCCGAACCCCGAGCAGATCTACCACGACTCACGCCTGGGTCCGGATCTGCAGGCCGCCCTCGACTCGCTGGCCCCCGAGTTCCGTGCCGCCGTGGTCCTGTGCGACATCGAAGGGCTGTCCTACGAGGAGATCGGGGCGACGTTGGGCGTCAAGCTCGGCACCGTCCGCAGCCGCATCCACCGCGGTCGCCAGGCTCTGCGCGAGTACCTCGCCAGGCACTCCGACGTCGGCAGCGCTCGCGACGTCGCGAAATCCGCCTGACGTTCGCGCGCTGTCTTCCAGCATGCCGCGCTACATTCGAGGGGACGACTTTCGACAGGGCAGGCTGCGCGACCCCGAGTGAGAGAGGAGCTGGGTGGTGTTCGATCCCGGACATGCATTCCGCCGAGCGTTCTCCTGGCTCCCGTCGCAGTTTGCTTCGCAAAGTGATGCGCCGGTAGGTCCGCGCCAGTTCGGCTCCACCGAGCACCTGTCGATCGAGGCTATCGCCGCGTTCGCCGACGGCGAGCTCCGCATGACCGCGCACCTGCGCGCCGCCCACCACCTGTCGTTGTGTCCCGAGTGTGCGATGGAGGTCGACGCTCAGCGCCAAGCGCGTGAGGCCTTGCGGGATTCGTGCCCCGTAGCCATGCCAAGTTCTTTGCTGGGCTTGCTGTCCCAGATTCCGAACCACACCCCGGCCGAGACCCAGGAACCAGCCGAATCGCCGCAGTTAGCTGATGGCGCGCAGCGTGCTCGCCGCAAGCGCCGGTAGGGTGGATGCAGCGCTGACCTGCGGTGTGCGTCGGCAATTGCTGGCACCTCGACTGAGGGTGGCAGAAGTAACGGAAGGGCGATGAACGGGTGACCAATCTGGACGAGACCGGCCGGGAACGTCTTGCGCCGCGACCGGTGTCGCGGCCGCCTGTCGATCCGGCGTCGCAGCGCGCGTTCGGTAGGCCCTCCGGCGTCGACGGCTCTTTCCAGGGCACCGACAAGTATCGCGACCAGGGTGAGTACACACCGAAGGATGCGCCCCCCGACCCCGTGCTGGCCGAGGCGTTCGGCAGGCCGTACGCCGGCGGCGACTCGCTGCAACGGCACCCGACCGACGCCGGCGCTCTCGACGCCGAGCGCCAGGGCGATGCCGACGAGCCTGCCGATCCATGGCGTGATCCGGGGGCTGCGGCGGCGCTCGGCACCCCCGCCGTCGCGCAGAGCGCGCCTGTGGCCGTCGCGGGTCCCGTGGGGAAACTCGGTGTCCGTGACGTGCTGTTCGGCGGCAGGGTTTCCATCGTCGCGCTGGTGATCCTCGGCATCTTCGCGCTCGTCATCGGCGTCGTCGGAGGCGTCGTCGGCCGCAAGACCGCCGAGGTGGTCAGTGCGTTCACGACGTCGAAGGTCACGTTGGAGACCGGAGCGAGCGGCGAGGGTGAACCCGAAGGGCAGTTCGCCAAAGTTGCTGCCGCCGTTGCCGATTCGGTGGTCACGATCGAGGCGACCAGCGAGACCGAGGGCTCCCAGGGGTCCGGCGTCGTCGTCGACGGCCGCGGCTACATCGTGACGAACAACCACGTGATCTCCGAGGCCGCCACCAATCCCAGCGATTTCAAGATGTCGGTCGTGTTCAACGACGGCTCCGAGGTCCCGGCCAACCTGGTCGGTCGCGATCCGAAAACGGACCTCGCCGTCCTCAAGGTCGACAACGTCGACAACCTGTCGGTCGCCCGGATGGGGGACTCCGAGAAGTTGCAGGTGGGTGAAGAAGTCATCGCCGCTGGAGCTCCGCTCGGTCTGCGCAGCACCGTCACGCACGGCATCATCAGCGCGCTGCACCGGCCCGTGCCGCTGTCGGGCGACGGCTCGGACACCGACACCGTCATCGACGGTGTCCAGACCGACGCGTCGATCAACCACGGCAACTCCGGTGGCCCGCTGATCAACATGAACGCCGAAGTCATCGGCATCAACACCGCCGGAAAGTCGTTGTCCGACAGCGCCAGCGGCCTCGGGTTCGCGATTCCGGTCAACGAGGTCAAGCAGGTTATCGAGACGCTGATCCAGAACGGCAAGATCGCGCATCCGACGTTGGGCCTGACGGCGCGTTCGGTGAGCAACGATGTGTCCAAGGGCGCGCAGATCGCCGACGTGAAGCCGGGCAGCCCCGCCGAGCAGGCCGGTCTGCTGGAGAACGATGTCGTCGTCAAGGTCGGTGACCGCGAGGTCGCCGACGCCGACGAGTTCATCGTCGCGGTCCGTCAGCTCAAGATCGGACAGCCGGCGCCCATCGAGGTCGTGCGCGACGGTCGCAACGTGACGCTGACGGTGACGCCCAACGGCGACGACAGCACGTAACGATGTTCGCCAACGTCGGCTGGGGCGAGATGCTGGTCCTGGTGATCGCCGGGTTGGTGATCCTCGGACCGGAGCGGCTGCCCGGTGCCATCCGCTGGACCGCGGGCGCGGTGCGTCAAGCGCGGGATTACGTGACCGGTGCGACCAGTCAGTTGCGCGAGGACCTCGGCCCTGACTTCGACGATCTGCGGGAGCCGCTGTCGGAGCTGCAGAAGCTGCGGGGGATGACGCCGCGTGCGGCGCTGACCAAGCATCTGCTCGACGGTGACGACTCGATCTTCACCGGGAAGTTCGATGCGAAGACCAACGGTCAGAGCGCGCCCGAGAAGCCGCAGTCCGGGCCGGGCCCGGCGGCGACTCCTCCTCCGGTCAAACAGTCGGAAGCGACCGGCTCGACGCCGTTCGATACCGACGCGACTTAACGTCCGGCGGGGTCCAGCCCGAGCGACATCCCGGCGAGGCCGCGCTTGCGGCTCGACAGTGCGTCGGCGATCTTGCGGAGTTCCTTGCCTGCCGCCGAATCGGGAGCGCTGAGCACCAGCGGCACACCGGAGTCGCCGGCTGCGACCAGTTCGGGGTCCAGCGGGACCTGGCCCAGCAGCGGCACGTCGGCGCCGACAGAGCGCGAAAGGCTTTCTGCGACATGGCGTCCGCCGCCCTCGCCGAACATCTTGATGACGGGTCCGTCGACCATGTTCTCGACGACACCCGCGATGCGCTGGCGGGTCTGCAACGCGATCGCGCCCGCCCGCTCGGCCACCTCGGCGGCGGCCAGCTGCGGGGTGGTCACGACGAGGATCTCGGCGCCGGGGATCAGCTGTGCCACCGAGATCGCGATGTCACCCGTGCCCGGGGGAAGGTCGAGCAGCAGCACGTCGAGGTCGCCCCAGTACACATCGGCCAGGAACTGCTGCAACGCGCGGTGCAGCATCGGACCGCGCCACACGACGGGCGTGTTGCCCTGCGTGAACATCGCGATCGAGATGACCCGCACGTCGTGTGAGACCGGCGGCAGGATCATCGAATCGACCTGCGTCGGCCGGTCGGTCGTGCCCATCATCCTGGGCACGGAGTGGCCATAGATGTCGGCATCGAGGAGCCCGACGGACAGTCCGCGCGCCGCCATCGCGGCGGCCAGGTTCACGGTGACGCTGGACTTGCCGACACCGCCCTTGCCCGACGCAACGGCGTACACCCGGGTCAGCGACCCGGGCTGGGCGAACGGGATGACAGGTTCGCGGGAATCGCCGCGCAACAGCTTGCGAAGTTCAGTGCGTTGCTCGTCGTTCATGACGTCGAGGGTGACCTTGACCGACCCGGTACCCGGCACGTCCTGGACGGCCCGCGTCACGCGATCGGAGATCTCGGTTTTCTTCGGACATGCCGAGGTGGTCAGATACACCTCGACATGCACTGAGGAGTCGGTTTCGACGGTGACGTTCTTGACCATGCCGACTTCGGTGATCGGCCGCCGCAGTTCGGGGTCGACCACCTTGGTCAGGGCAGCGCGGACGGCTGCTTCCAGGTCGGTCGGTGTTGAAGACATCACCTGCGAGTCTAGGCGGCGTGGTCCCCAGGACCCGAATTCGGTCGGATGTCAGGCGACAGGGCCGGGCGCGGGGCCCGGAGCTGGGCCGGGGGCCGGCCCGGGTGCCGGGGGCAGGCCGGGCAGTGCAGGCGCCATCGGTGCGGGGAACGGTCCAGGCGGCGGCGGCGCGGCGGGTGCCGGCGGCAGGATGCCGAGGGGCCCGGCCGGCGGCGGCACCGGAGCTGGTGCTGCAGGTAGGTCCTGGATGCAGAACACCGCGCACTGCGCCGGCTTCGGCGGCGGCTGCTGCATCCACGGCGGCACCCACGCCGGAGGCGGGGGAGCGACGGGCTGAGGCATCGCCGCGGGCATGGGCCCCGGCAGCGGGCCCAGCGATTGTCCGGCCGCGAAACCGGGCACCGCCGGGTTGATCTGGCTGGCCACGTCGGTGCGTTCCATGATCGGGATCAGCGACAACGGGTCGGTGGCGGGCAGGCCGGCAGCGTTGATCGGTAGCCCCGGGCCGAGCCCGGCCCGGCGGTCGAGGTGGGTGATCAGGTCATCGGTTGTCGCCGAGGACAGTTCGGGCACCGAACCGGTGATCGGCGGCAGGTCGAGGGGCACCACCCCGGTGGCGTACGCCGCGGCCCAGCTGAGCACGTTCTGGGCGTAGGCCATCGAGTTGTTGTAGCGCAGGATCGCCGCCATGACATCGGCCTGATTGCGCAGGTTCATGTTTCCGCTGCACAGGTAGCGCGCCGCTGCCAGCGAGGCGTCGTAGACGTTCTGGACATCGGCCTTGCCGTCGCCGTCGCCGTCGGAGGCGTAGCGCGACCACGTACCGGGCAGGAACTGCATCGGGCCCATCGCCCGCGCGTACACGACCCGGTTGTCCGCCCGGCCCTCCACGATGACCTCGTTGCCGGGCAGCGTGCCGTCGAGCGCGGGGCCGTAGATCGGGCGGACCGCGTTGCCGCGGGTGTCCGTCGCTCCGCCGTAGGAGTGCATCGACTCGATGCGCCCGATGCCCGCCAGCAGGTTCCAGCTGACACCGCATCCGGGATAGGCGGCCGCCATCATGGTCTCGGCGTTGCGGTAGGCCGCCAGGTTCACCGACGGAATGCGAAGTGTGCCAGGGGCATTGACCACAACCGGCGGCGGAGGCGCGGAGGCGGTGCTCGCGACGGTGCGGAACGGGGCGGGGGCTTTCGCGACGGCCACGACGGACACGCCTGCGTTCGCATCGGGGGCGGGTGCGACGGCGGCCAGCGGCATGACCGCCGAATCACGCGTAGGGACATTGGTGGTCGGTGCGGACGCACCGACGGCGCCGGCCAGGACCAGCGGCGTCAGGACGGCGGCCACCCCGACGGCCGGCGTGCGGACAAATTGACCTGCCCGCCGTCGCGCTGCTCCGAGGGCAGATCCTCCCCCTATGTGCACTCAACCGTCCTAGCTGTGTGATCGCCTGTGAACCCCGTCACCATACCTAGTTGACTACGTCGGCGTGACAGCAATGGCTCAGCTGTCTCAGCTGGATTTCTTGGACTTGCGCTCTCCGGAGTCGTGTTTGCTCGGTTTTGCCGGGTGCGTGTGCAGTTCCTCGATCAGTTCGCGGATCTCGTCCAGCTCGCGGCGCAGATAGTCGCGGGTGGCGACTTCGCCGACCGCGAGCCGCAGCGCGGCCAGTTCGCGGGCCAGGAACTCCGTGTCCGCCTTCGTCTGCTGTGCACGCCTGCGGTCCTCTTCCAGCGAGACCCGGTCGCGGTTCTCCTGCCGGTTCTGCGCAAGCAGGATCAGTGGCGCCGCGTAGGCCGCCTGCGTCGAGAACGCGAGGTTGAGCAGGATGAACGGGTACGGGTCCCATTGCCAGGCGAAGGCGCCCATATTGAGCAGGATCCAGACGATGACGACGATCGTCTGGATCGCCAGGTAGCGGCCGGTCCCGAGGAACCGCGCGATCCGTTCGCTGAACTGGCCGACTGCCTCGATGTTCAGACGGGGGCCGAAAGAGCGCGACGTCCTCGGCGTGTCGAGACGCTGACGGGCCGTCGATTCGCTCATGTCGTCCTCTCGGCGGTGACGATGACGGGTTCGACCTCGTGTTCACGCCAGTCGTCGGGCAGCAGATGGTCCAGGACGTCGTCGACGGACACGGCGCCGAGCAGGTGGTTCTGTTCGTCGACGACCGGTCCGCACACCAGGTTGTAGGCGGCGAAGTACCGCGTCAGCGAGCCGAGCGAATCCTCCGGCGCCAGCTTGGGCAGGTCGCTGTCGACGATGCCGCTGACCAGAGAGGCCGGCGGTTCCCGCAGGAGCCGCTGCAGGTGCACGCAGCCCAGGTATCGGCCCGTCGGGGTGGCGGTCGGCGGGCGCACGACGAACACCAGCGACGCCAGCGCCGGCGTGAGGTCCGGATCGCGAACGCGGGCAAGGGCTTCGGCGACGGTGGTGTCAGGTGCGAGCACCACCGGTTCGGACGTCATCAGACCGCCCGCCGTGTTCGGGGAGTGACTGAGCAGACGGCGCACGTCCTCGGAGTCCTCGGGGTCCATGCGACGCAGGAACTGTTCGGCGTCGGCGGGTGTCATCGTGCCGAGCAGGTCGGCCGCGTCATCGGGATCCATCGCCTCGAGCACGTCGGCGGCGCGGTCGGTCTCCAGCGCGCGCAGTAGCGCGACCTGTTCCTCTTCGGCCATCTCCTGCAGCACGTCGGCGAGTCGTTCGTCGTCGAGGGCGTTGACCACTTCGTGGCGGCGTTTGTCGGGCAGGTCCCGGATGGCGTCGGCGACCTCGACGGCGCGTTGGCCCTGGAACTGTTCGAGCAGCTGCGCCACGCCCTGGTCCGGCATCGCAAGCCCGGACGGCGTCAGGCCGTGGACGTGTGACCAGTCGGTCGCGTAGACGTTGCTTCGACGGCCGAGGCGGCGCTGCGGACGCACCGCGACGCGCGTCACCAGCCAGTCGCGCGTGCGGGTCTGCTGCTCGATGGCGAGATCGACCACGACGACGTCGAGGCCCGCCAGGTTCTGCAGGTCGGGGTCGTCGACGCGCACCCGCGTCTCGATGACCTGTCCCAGAACCAGCACCTCACCGGGGCGTTGCGAGAAGCGGCGCAGCGACACGCTCCCGGTCGACAGCGTCACAGCTCCGGGCTCGATCGCGGTGACCCGCAGGATCGGCACGAAAATTCTTCTGCGGCTGAGCAACTCGATGACAAGCCCGAGGACGCGCGGCTGCTGGCGCACCAGGCTGAGCCCGATGACGACA
Source organism: Mycobacterium sp. 236(2023) (assembly GCF_029623955.1). Classification (GTDB taxonomy): domain Bacteria; phylum Actinomycetota; class Actinomycetes; order Mycobacteriales; family Mycobacteriaceae; genus Mycobacterium. The sequence goes on from NZ_JARSBP010000003.1 coordinate 1,086,717, forward strand.
TCACGGACACGGCCGATGGATTCTCCGTCGGGTCCTAGTACCACCATCCCCGCGAGACGAGCCGCAAAGACCCTGTTGACCGACGCCATGGTTGTAAAGGGTAGAAGAGTGTCCGGAGGTGCATGAAATGGAAAACCGGTATCGGCCCCGCCGAACCTGTCTGTCCGTGCCGGGCAGCAGCGAGAAAATGATCCAGAAGGCCAAGACACTCGCCGCCGACGAGGTGTTCCTGGACCTCGAGGACGCGGTCGCCGCCGATGCGAAAGCCCAAGCGCGCGCACAGGTTGCGGCAGCTCTGGCGGAACCGGGCTGGTCGGGACAGTTGCGCGGGGTGAGGGTCAACGACTGGACCACTCCGTGGACGCACGCCGACATCATCGAAGTCGTCTCCCGCGCGGGCGCGTCGCTCGATCTCGTGGTGCTCCCGAAGGTGACCGATGTCTCTCATGTCATCGCGCTGGATCTGTTGCTCAGCCAACTCGAGGCCATCCACGATCTACCTCCGGGACACATCGGCATCGAGGCACAGATCGAGGACGCCAAGGGACTGACCAACATCGACGCGATCGCCTCGGCGCCGCGGGTGCACGCGCTGGTGCTCGGGCCGGCGGACATGATGGCCAGCCTGAACATGCGCACGCTCGAGGTCGGTGAGCAGCCGGAGGGCTATGACGTCGGCGACGCCTACCACCACGTGCTGATGCGGATTCTGGTCGCGGCGCGCGCCAACGGCATCGCGGCGATCGACGGGCCCTACCTGAAGGTCCGCGACGTCGAGTCGTTCCGCCGCGTGGCCGGGCGGTCCGCCGCGCTGGGCTACGACGGCAAGTGGGTGCTGCATCCCGACCAGATCACCGCCGGCAACGAGATCTTCAGCCCCAGGCAGGAGGCCTACGACCACGCCGAGCTGATCCTGGAGGCCTACGAGTGGCACACCTCCCGCGCGGGTGGGGCACGGGGCGCGGTGATGCTGGGCGACGAGATGATCGACGAGGCCAGTCGCAAGATGGCACTCGTCGTCGCGGGCAAGGGCCGCGCCGCGGGCATGCAGCGCACCGGTGAGCGGTTCGAGCCACCCGCATAGCTGAGCGCTAAGCGGCCGCGACGAGCACCACGAGGATGAATGCGCCGATCAACCCGAGGGCGCCGATCACGGTGCCGGCGATCGCCATCTCCTTGCCGCCCTGGCCGCTCTTCTTGATCTGGTTGAGGGCGACGATGCCGAGCACCACAGCGACGATCGAGGCGATGGTGCCCGTGAAGCACAGAAGGTTCAGCGGGATCGCGAGCAGCGACGCGACCAACGATCCGATGGCAAGGCTGTTCGAACCCGATTGCGGCGGGGCGCCGTAGCCGTACTCGGCGCCGGGATAGCCGCCGCCGTACGGCGACGGTGGCAGGTAACCCGGGGCTCCATAACCGGGCGCCCCATATCCGGGTGTGCCGTACCCCGGTGACCCGTAACCGGGTGCTCCGTACCCCGGTGTCGGATAGGGCGGCGGCGATCCCGCGTCGGGATAGGGCGGTGCGAATCCGGGCGGCGGCGGAGGATAGGGCGGATTGGAAAAATCGCCGGACGGGGGGTACCCGGTCACCGGCGTGTAGGCGGGCGGCGGGTCATATCCGGCGGGCGGAACGTAGTTCGGGGCGCTGGCGGACGGCGGCGGGTTGTAGGCCGGGGGCGGCGTGTAGCCCTGCGGCGGTGTGTCGTCCAGCGTCGGGTCCGGCGCGCCGGAGGTGTCCTCGATCGGGGGTGCCTCGTAGCCCGCTGCGGACGGTTCGGTCCCGCCGGCGACAGGGTCGGACGATGCGGCCCGTTCGGGATCGTTGTCCGGACTTGTCATGATGATCAACCTAGCCTAAGGCCAGGTAAACCGAGGTGAGCGTGCATCGGGGCACCTTTTGGGGTGTGCCAGTCGTTGTCGAGGGACTAGCGTGAAATGTGCGCTATCGAAGGAGTGAGAGACCATGACCAGCCCGTTTCAGCCAGGACAGAATCCCGGTGCGCCTGCCGCGGGCGGCGCTGCCTCCGGACGTGGCCGCGCAGTCGGGTTGCCGACCCCACCCAAGGGGTGGCCGATCGGTTCCTATCCCACGTATGCCGAGGCGCAGCGCGCCGTGGATTACCTGTCCGATCAGCAGTTTCCGGTGGAACACGTGACGATCGTCGGCGTCGACCTGATGCAGGTGGAGCGCGTGACGGGACGGCTGTCGTGGCCGAAAGTCCTCGGTGGCGGCGTGCTCACCGGTGCCTGGCTCGGCCTGTTCATCGGCCTCATCTTGGGCTTCTTCAGCCCCAATCCGTGGAGTGCACTCGTCACCGGCCTCGTCGCCGGTGTGTTCTTCGGGTTGATCACCTCCGCCATCCCGTATGCGATGGCGCGTGGCACAAGAGATTTCAGCTCGACCATGCAACTGGTCGCGGGACGCTACGACGTACTGTGCGACCCGCAGAGCGCCGAGAAGGGTCGGGATCTGCTGGGGCGCTTGGCCATCTAGCTGGGGCAATGTTGCGCGTCGTGCACCTTTGGCCCTAGTTTTGCCCCGCGGGCACGACCAATGCCTGTGCGGTGAAAGGGAGCTCGATGGCTGAGATCGTTCTGGACAAGGTGACGAAGAGTTTTCCTGACGGCACGGCGGCGGTGAAGGACGCGTCGATCGACATCGCCGACGGTGAGTTCGTGATCTTGGTGGGCCCGTCGGGCTGTGGGAAATCGACGACGCTGAACATGATCGCCGGGCTGGAGGAGATTTCGTCCGGCGAGGTGCGTATCGCCGGTGAGCGCGTCAACGAGCGGTCGCCCAAGCACCGCGACATCGCGATGGTGTTCCAGTCCTATGCGCTGTATCCGCACATGACGGTCCGGCAGAACATCGCCTTTCCTTTGACTCTCGCCAAGGCGGGCAAGGACGAGATCGCGCACAAGGTCGAACAGGCCGCGAAAACCCTTGACCTGACCGATCTTCTGGACCGTACTCCCAGCCAGCTGTCCGGTGGGCAGCGGCAGCGGGTCGCGATGGGACGTGCCATCGTGCGAAACCCGAAGGCGTTCCTCATGGACGAGCCGCTGTCGAACCTCGACGCCAAGCTGCGTGTCCAGATGCGCACGGAGATCGCGCGGCTGCACAAGCGTCTCGGGACCACCACCATCTATGTCACGCACGACCAGACGGAGGCGATGACGCTCGGCGACCGGGTGGTGGTGATGCTGGCGGGTTCCGTTCAGCAGATCGGTACGCCCGACGAGCTCTACCGCAGCCCCGTCAACCTTTTCGTCGCCGGGTTCATCGGGTCGCCGGCCATGAACTTCTTTCCCGCCGCGCTGACCGAGATCGGGGTCCGCCTTCCGTTCGGTGAGATACCGCTCACGGGTGAGGTTTACGACCGCCTCAGGGATCACCGGACGCCCGGCGATCTGATCGCGGGAATCCGGCCGGAGCACCTCGCGGATGCCGCGGTGATCGACGCCTACGCCAGGATCAGCGCGCTGGTCTTCGACGTCACGGTCGAGATGGTGGAGTCTCTCGGCGCCGACAAGTACGTGTATTTCGGCGTCGACGGACCCACTGCGCAGGCGGTGCAACTCGCCGAGGTCGCGGCGGAATCGGCGATCGGCGAGAACGAGTTCGTCGCCCGCGTTCCTGTGCAGTCAGCTGCGGCGGTGGGGCAGACGCTGCAGTTGGCGCTGAATCCCGGCGACGTGGCGATCTTCGACCCACGTACGGGTGCCAATCTTTCGCTGCCGGTCGACAGATGAGCGACATCTCCGGCCTGGTGCGGGCCCATCTGCGGGATCACTTCGCGCGCAACGGCATCACGGCGGATCCTGCGGAAGCCAGCGTGACGTTCCTCGGCACCGGCCGCATCGACGTCCTGCGCTTCGCCGGTCCGGGTGATGGTGCGGTGCATTATGTTTCGCTCGGCTGCTCGACGCACCCGATGGTCGATCCTGCGGAGATGGTGGCCGATCCCGTTGCGGGGCCGCGCGCCGAGATCGTGGTGGCGCTGCGTGGCGCGTCGCCGGCTGGTCTGACGCGGTCGTTGGCGGTGGTGGCTGCTGCTCCCGCCGTCGAAGGTTTGATCCTGGCGCCCGACGCGCTGATCGACCTGGAGATGCCACTGTGGGAAGCGGCCCCGTTCACGGCGTTCCTGTTGGGGCACAGCGCTATCGACGATGTGGAACTCCCAGAGCCGATGTCGCCCGTGGCGGTTCTCTCCGCGGTGCCGATCACCGCGACGGAGGCGGCGTGGGTGCGGCTCAAAGGCGCCGAGGCGATGAGGCAGGCGTGGGAGCAGGATGGGGTCGACACCACGAATCCCGCTCGCAGAGCCGCCAACCCCACCTAGAGCCAGTTGTTGCGGCGGAAGTTGCGGTACAGCACGAAGCACACCGTGGCCATCACCAGAAGAGCCATGGGATAGCCGAAAGTCCAATGCAATTCGGGCATGTGGTCGAAGTTCATCCCGTAGATGCCTGCCAGCGCGGTGGGTACCGCGGCGATGGCGACCCACGCCGAGATCTTGCGCATGTCGACGTTCTGCTGCATCGCGACCTTGCCGAGCGCGGCCTGCACGAGTGAGCTGAGCAGTTCGTCGTAGCTGGCGATGCGTTCTGAGGCCTTGATGGTGTGGTCGAGGACGTCGCGCATGTACCGACGGATCTCGACGTTGATGAGGTCGTCGTGGTCGGTGCCGATGCGTTGCAGGTCTGTGGTCAGGGGGCTGATGGCCCTGCGGAGTTCGACCACCTCGCGCTTGAGCAGGTAGATGCATTCGATGTTGGTTTGTTGCAGCGGGGAGAAGATGTCTTCTTCCATCGCGTCGATGTCGTGCTCGATCAGGTCGGTGACGTCGAGGTAGGTGTCGACGACGTGGTCGGCGATGGCGTGCATGACGGAGTACGGCCCGAGTTGGAGGTTGTCGGGCGAGGCTTCGAGGTGCTTGCGAACGCCTGCGAGGCCGCCGTGTTCGCCGTGGCGGACTGTGACGACGAAGTCGCTGCCGACGAAGATCATGATCTCGCCGGTCTCGACGATCTCTCTGGCTTTGGCCATCGACTCGTGCTCGACGTAGGTGACGGTCTTGAGAACGAGGAACAGCGTCTTGTCGTAGCGCTCGAGCTTCGGTCGCTGATGGGCGTGCACCGCATCTTCGACAGCCAGCTCGTGCAGGCCGAACACGTCCGCGACGGCCTGCATCTGATGTTCGTCGGGTTCGTGCAGGCCGATCCAGACGAACGCGCTCCTGCCTTCGGCCTCGATCTCGTGCACTTTGTTCAACGCCGCGGCGTGGGTGTACTTGCCGGGGAGCCGGTTGCCGTCGCAGTACACGCCGCAATCGACCATCGCCTGAGACACCGGGACGTGGATGCGGCGCGCGTCGGGGTCGTCGATATGGCCTTGGCCCAGCGTGCGGGCCTTCGAGGCTTGTTTCGCCAATGAGGGCGGTAACGCGCGAAACGAGGGCATCGCCCACCTCCGGTCATCTGCAGGTGCGGGCCCCGTCGTGCCGGCCCGGGGACCCCGAAAAATCGTACGCGCCGAAGGTGGCTGGATCTTCTCACCGAGGGGGAACCCATTCCTGTGAGATTGTGGCCGGGGCTACGCTGCAGAACGTGGCCGAACTGACACGCACTCCGCAGGTTGTCATCGAAGACAACGAGATCTTTGATGCGCACGAGGGCGGAAAGCTCTCCGTCGAGCTGAAATCACCCCTGGACACCCAGCGGGCGCTGTCCATTGCGTACACCCCCGGTGTTGCACAGGTCAGCCGGGCGATCGCGGCAGACAAGACGCTGGCCAAGAAGTACACGTGGGCCAACCGGCTCGTCGCCGTCGTCAGTGACGGCAGCGCGGTGCTCGGCCTCGGTGACATCGGCGCCTCGGCGTCGCTTCCGGTGATGGAGGGCAAGAGCGCGCTGTTCAAGACGTTCGGCGGCCTCGACTCGATCCCGATCGTCCTCGACACCAAGGACCCTGACGAGATCATCGAGACCTTGATCCGGCTGCGTCCGAGTTTCGGCGCGGTCAACCTCGAAGACATCTCGGCACCGCGATGCTTCGAGATCGAGCGCCGCGCGATCGAGGCGCTGGACTGCCCGGTCATGCACGACGATCAACACGGCACCGCGATCGTGGTGCTCGCCGCGCTGCACGGTGCGGCGAAGGTGCTCGACCGCGACATGCACACGCTGCGTGTCGTGATCTCCGGTGCCGGTGCGGCGGGCGTAGCCTGCGCGAACATCCTGCTCGCGAAGGGCATCAACGACGTCACGGTGCTCGATTCCAAGGGCATCGTCGAATCGGGTCGCGACGACCTGAATCCGTTCAAGGCCGAGCTGGCCGGACGCACCAACCCTGCGGGCCGCACCGGTGGTATCGCCGAAGCGCTCGACGGCGCCGACATGTTCCTCGGGTTGTCGGCGGGCGTGGTGCCGGAGGAGATCATCGCGACGATGGCACCCAACGGCATTGTGTTCGCGCTGTCCAATCCGGATCCCGAGATCCATCCCGATGCGGCGCGCAAGTATGCGTCCGTCGTCGCGACGGGCCGCAGCGACTTCCCGAACCAGATCAACAATGTGCTGGCGTTCCCCGGCGTGTTCCGGGGAGCCCTCGACGCAGGTGCCCGCCGCATCACCGAGAAGATGAAAGTCGCTGCGGCAGAAGCGATCTTCTCGGTGGTTGGCGATGATCTGGCAGTCGACCACATTGTCCCCAGCGCGCTCGATCCGCGGGTCGGACCTGCGGTCGCGGCAGCGGTCGCCGCGGCATCCGAGGACTGAGTCGGCTGAGTCGCGTCCGCAGCGTCATCAGTCTGATCGTCGCGGCTCTGGTCGCGGCGGGTTGCGGTGGTCAATCGGCGCCGCCGTCGATCCCGATCGGTGCAGCTGCCGATCCCGAGTCGCAACTGATCGCTCATCTGTATGCGTCGGCGCTGCGCTTCTACGGCAATCCCGCGCACGTGCGGGAGTCCGAGGATCCTCTCGGTGGGCTGGACGGTGGCGAGGTCCAAGTCGTGCCGGGCTTCACCGGTGAGTTGCTGACGCGATTCGCGCCCGATTCGGCGGCGCGGTCGGATGTGCAGGTGTACCGCACGCTGCTGTCGGCCCTGCCCGAGGGCATCGCGGCCGGCGACTACACCACGTCGGCGGAGGACAAGCCCGCTGTTGCAGTGACCGAGCGGACCGCCGACGCGTGGGGCGGACGCGATGTGTCGGTGCTGGCTCGCCGGTGTGAAGACGTCGCGGTCGGCGCGATCGCGGACGGGCGTCACCCGTCGTCGATCGGCACCTGCACGTTGGCGAAGGCCCGGGAGTTCGGTGATGACGACGCGATGTTCGATGCGCTGCGGGCGGGCGAGATCGACATCGCGTGGACGACGACCGCGGCACCGGATGTGCCGTCGGAAGCGGTGGTGCTGTCGGACAAGACGGCGCTGATCCGTGCCGAGAACCTGGTGCCGCTGTATCGGCGCAACGAGTTGACCGAGTCTCAGGTGCTGGCCCTCAACGAGATTGCGGGTGTGCTGGACACCGGGTCGTTGGCCGACATGCGCCGCCAGGTCGCCGAGGGCACCGACCCCGGGTTGGTGGCCGGCCAGTGGCTCGAAGAGCATCCCCTCGGCGTCGGCAACTAGGTTCCGTTTGCACCGCGAGCGCGCGCGTCTGCACGCCGACGCGCCGCAATTCTTGGCAGTCGGCGCGCGCTCGACGGCCGCGACAGACGCTATTTCGCCTTCGGCGTCAGCCGTGCGACCACCTTCGGGAAGACGCTCTGGTAATTGGCGCCGAGAGCGCGGATGGCGATTTCGAACATCTTCGCGTCGTTGCCGATGAGGATGCGCGCCTTGTTCTTTCGCACGCCGTCGAGGATGACCTGCGCGGCCTTCTCCGGTGTCGTGCTGGCGAGTTTCTTGTCGAAGGTCTTGGCGAGTTCGTCGGCGTCGAGCCCCTCGGCGGCGGTGGCGTTGCGTGCGATGGCGGTCTTGATGCCGCCGGGATGCACGCAGGACACCTTGACCGGGTGCCCGGCCAGCCCCATCTCCTGGCGAAGCGCCTCGGTGAAGCCGCGCACCGCGAACTTCGCGGAGTTGTAGGCGGCCTGGCCGGGGACGGAGAACAGACCGAAGACGCTGGAGACGTTGACGACGTGCCCGTCGCCGGAGGCGATGAGGTGGGGGAGGAAAGCTTTGGTGCCGTTGACGACTCCCCAGAAGTCGACGTCCATGACGCGCTCGATGTCCTTGAACTGGCTGACCTCGATGTCGCCGGTGAACGCGATACCCGCGTTGTTGTAGATCTGGTTGACCTTGCCGAAGTGGTCGGCGACGGCGTCGGCGTACAGCAGGAACGCCTCGCGCTCGACCACGTTGATGCGGTCGGATTTCACCTTCGCACCGATGGCCTTGAGGCGCTCCTCGGTGATGGCCAGGCCTTCGGTGTCGACATCGCTGATGGCGACGCTGGCACCGGAGCGGCCCAGTTCGACGGCGAGCGCCTGCCCGATACCCGAACCTGCTCCGGTCACGACGGCTACTTTCCCGGCGAAGCCCTGCATCCGCACTCCTCGGTTGTTCTACGCGTGTTGAGTGAGTGCGAGCGTACCCGGTACCCGCGGTCCCTGGATAAGTCAGGGGTCCGCGACGAGAAGGGCCGGTGAGCACCCCCCAGCGCCCACCGGCCCACTCGGTTTAGCGATCAGACCGGCGAGCCGCCCGTGCCGGCTTTGCCGTCGGTACCCGTTTCGCCCTGTGAACCCTTTTCGCCCGCGTCCCCAGCGGAACCGCGTGATCCGTTGCTTCCGAAGACGCCACCTTTACCGCCGGCGCCGCCCTGGTTACCGGCGCCCCCTGCGCCTCCGGCACCGCCGGCGCCGCCTTTGCCTGCGGCACCGCCGGCGCCGTTGTAATCGCCGCCGGACCTAGCGCTGTCGCCACCATCTCCGCCGTCGCCGCCGCGAGCTCCCGTGCCGCCCTTGCCGCCGCTGCCGCCGACGCCGCCATCGCCCCCGTTGCCGCTGATTGCGCCACCTCTACCGCCCGAGCCGCCAAATCCGCCAGTGTCGCCCGCGCCGCCGGCAGCGCCTTCGCCCCCATTGCCACCCGAGCCGCCGTCTGCTGGCGATTCGCTACCTTGGCCAAAAACGGCGCCGCCATTTCCGCCGTCACCGCCGCGTGCACCGGTTCCGCCGAGACCGCCATTTCCACCGGCGCCGGCACCTTGAAAGCTGTCGCTCCAGGCCTGGCCCCCGTTGCCGCCGTCGCCGCCCGGCGCTCCGGCCCCGCCGACGCCCCCTTGGCCTCCGTCGCCACCGTCTGCACCTCCCGCACCGACGGCGGTGCCACCGTCACCCCCGGCACCTCCAGGCTGACCAGCGACGCCGTTCTGCCCGGGCGAGCCGTCGCCGCCGTACGCGCTGAGATTCGGGGTGCCCTGCGAGCTACCTTGCCCGTCCGCGCCCTTGCCGGCGGCGGGCAGCAGGGTAATGGGAATGGGGTTGACGCCCGCAGCGCCGGTCGTTCCGGCTCCACCTGCGCCTCCCGCTCCACCGTTGCCGAACAGTTGCGCGCTGCCACCGTTTCCGCCCGCGCCGCCGCCAAAACCGCCGTTTCCGCCGTCGCCGCCGTTGCCGCCCCACAGGCCGCCGCGTCCGCCGTCCCCGCCGGCCTGCCCGGCAAGACCGTCGCCTCCACGGCCACCGTTGCCCCAGAGGATGCCGCCGTCGCCGCCGTCCTCCCCGGGTGCACCGTCGAGGCCGTTACCGATGAGCCAGCCGCCGTCACCGAACATGGGGCGCATCGGGGTGGCCGATGGTGCCGCCGCAGAGGATTCCGGGGCCTCGCTCCCGCTGAGGTTGAGCACCGTCGCTTGCGTAGCCCGCGTGGTGAAGGTCGTGGGGTCGCTGAGGCGCAGAAGCGCGCCCGCGTCCTCGATGGACAGCGACGTGCCCGACGCGACGGGAGTCGTGGGGGCCGACACGAGCGCAGGGGCCGACTCCGGAGCTTGCGAGTTCGTTGCCGACAGGCCGTGGACGGTCGACGGGCCTACCGGGACGCCCAGAGCCGTGAGCAGGAACGGTGCGGCAGGCGCGCGGGACGCATCGCGAACCACCGGGGCCTGCGCCTGCGCCTGCGCCGGCGTCGGCGGCACCTCGGCAAGTGAGGTGATCGCACCACCGAAGGCGAGTGCTCCGACGGCCACCGCCGCCGTCAGCGACGCCTTCGTCGTACCTTTTCGGTGCTCTGCACAGTGCGAATCGCGTGTAGGAATGGACATGGCAACCCCCAGAAATGGTCGAAGACGAGTGTCAACGCCAAAGCTAGGTGCGTTCGCAATGAATAGATTGCGTAGTGCACTACCCCAATTTCGATCGAGCGACAGGACGGCTCACAGGTACGGCTTCCGACGGCTGCGTAATGCTGGTAACCCGACTGGCGACAATCAAGACATGACGTTGAAGTACCCCGCCGTCGCGACGCTCGTGGCATCCGCGGCCATCGCCGCGACGATGTCCGCAGCCCCGGCTCAGGCCGACCCCACGACCGATGCCTTCGTGTCCACGCTGCAGCACTACCGGCTCGGCGACATCGACCCGGCGACCGCCGTGCGTGTCGGGCAGGCGGTGTGCCCGATGCTGTCAGAACCCGGTCAGAACGTCGCGAACGTCGCCGCCGACATCTCCGACGACCTCGGCCGTCCGCTCGGACCGGCGACGATGTTCACCGGACTGGCGATCTCGATCTTCTGCCCGCGCGCCGTCAACGCGATGACGGACGGGGTCCCGTTCTCGTTCTTCCGCTGAGTCGCGGCAGTCAGCCGACGTACTCGGTGTCGGTCTCGTTCATTCGTTCGTGAGTGCTCGTGCGAGGTGATCCGAGGCGTTCGCGCACGCCCAGTGCCTTGGCCAAGCCGAACGGCGCCATGTTGGCGTAGCGGGTCTCGATGTCGTCGGCGCCGACTCGGTAGGTCTCGTGCCAGATTCCGACGTCGCCACTGCCGGCTGCGGCCGCGTTGAACTCCGCCCACGCAGGTGCATGGGCAAGGGTGGGATCCTTCGCAAACCGGCCGAGATGCTCCACGCTTTTCCAGTACTGCACCACGATGACGTCGCGGCCCGAGTAATAGGGATGGGCCGCCAACAGCCCGAGGTCTGGATCAAGTACTACCTGCGCGAGGGTCTCTTGCCGCCAGGCGAGAAAAGAGGTGAGCGCCGCGCCGACTATGGGGAGCCCCATGTTGCAAGGCTGCGGTTGCTGCGTGTCCTGCGAGAGGTCGGCGACATACCGGTCGCCGACCTCAAAGGAATTGTGGCTGCGGTCGACGATCGATCGCGCTCGGTTCACCAAATGTTCGGAGCCGCCTTCGACGTGCTGACGAAAATGCCTGAGCGCGTTGCAGATTCGTCGTCGCGGCAACGCGCGGACCAACTCGTCGACGAGGCCGGATGGGCGGCGGTGCGCTCCGATTCGCCCGAGCGCGAACGGCTCGCCTATCTGCTTGGGGCAATCTCCGATCTGGGCGCCCACCTCGATCCCCAGGACTGGCGCAGGTACCTCGACCTCGTCGACTCTCTGGGGGCCTTCGAGGTGAACCGGCTGCATCCTGAAGATCCCGCCGCGGACCGCGACGTTCTGCTGAGGCGGATGGTTGTCGGCCAGGTCGTCTTCGGCGAGCTCGTGCTCAGCCTTCGCCGGCTGGCGCACGCACATCACAGCGCGCAACGGGCGTCGGGTATCGCTCGACGCCCGTGACCGCGCGCAAAATGCCCGCGGTTCACGGCGCGTCGGCGTGCAGACATGCGCGCTCGCGGTGCGAACGTCAGCCGAACGCGGTGTCGATGATCTCCTGCTGTTCGACCGCGTGCACCTTCGACGAACCCGATGACGGCGCCGACATCGCACGCCGCGAGATCCGCTTGATCCCGACGAGCTTCGGCAGCACCTCGGGCATGGTCAGCCCCATCGTCGGCCACGCCCCCTGGTTCGCAGGCTCCTCCTGAACCCAGAAGAATTCTTCGGCGTTGGGGTAGCGGTCCAGCGTCTCGGCCAGCCGGCGCTTGGGCAGCGGGGCGAGCTGCTCGAGGCGCACGATCGCCACGTCCTCGCGCTTGTCCTTGTTCTTGCGCGCCACCAACTCGTAGTAGAGCTTGCCGCTGGTCAGCAGGATTCGCGTGACTTTCGATCGGTCGCCGTCGCCCTCGTCATAGGTGGGCTCCTCAAGCACCGACCGGAACTTCATCTCGGTGAAGTCCTTCAGATCGCTCACCGCAGCCTTGTTGCGCAACATCGACTTCGGTGTGGCCACGATCAGCGGTCGGTGGATGCCGTCGAGACCGTGCCGGCGCAGCAGGTGGAAATAGTTCGCCGGCGTCGACGGCATCGCGATGGTCATCGAACCCTCGGCCCACAGCAACAGGAACCGTTCGATGCGGGCCGACGTGTGGTCGGGGCCCTGGCCCTCGTGGCCGTGCGGCAGCAGCAGCACGACGTCGGAGAGCTGGCCCCACTTGGCCTCACCGGAGCTGATGAACTCGTCGATGATCGACTGGGCGCCGTTGACGAAGTCGCCGAACTGCGCCTCCCACAACACGAGTGCGTCCGGGTTGCCGACGGAGTAGCCGTACTCGAAGCCGACGGCCGCGTACTCCGACAGCGCCGAGTCGTAGATCATCAGCTTGCCGCCGGTCGGGTTGCCGTCGGAGTCGACGGTCAGCAGGTCCAGCGGGGTGAACTCGCGGCCGGTCTGCCGGTCGATGACCACCGCGTGGCGCTGCGTGAACGTGCCGCGCCGGGTGTCCTGGCCGGAGAACCGGATGGTCTTGCCCTCGGCGAGGAACGTGCCCAGCGCCAACAGCTCCGCGAAGGCCCAGTCGACCTTGCCCTCGTAGGCCATCTCGCGACGCTTCTCCAGCACCGGCTTGACGCGCGGGTGGACGTTGAAGTCATCGCCGAACGCCAGGTGCGCATCGCCGATGCGTGCCAGCAGCGACTTGTCGACCGCGGTGCTCATGCCCGCGGGGACCATCTGGTCGGATTCGACCGACGAGCTCGGTTCGATGGCGTGTTTCTCCAACTCGCGCACCTCGTTGAACACCCGCTCGAGCTGGCCCTGATAGTCGCGCAGGGCGTCCTCGGCTTCCTTCATCGAGATGTCACCGCGGCCGATCAGCGCCTCGGTGTAGGTCTTGCGGACGCCGCGCTTGGTGTCGATGACGTCGTACATGTAGGGCTGTGTCATCGACGGGTCGTCGCCCTCGTTGTGTCCGCGGCGGCGGTAGCACAGCATGTCGATGACGACGTCCTTCTTGAACTGCTGCCGGAAGTCGACGGCCAGCTTGGCCACCCACACCGCGGCCTCCGGGTCGTCGCCGTTGACGTGGAAGATCGGCGCGCCGATCATCTTGGCGACGTCCGTGCAGTACTCCGAGCTTCGGGAGTCGAAAGGTGAAGTGGTGAAGCCGATCTGGTTGTTGACGATGATGTGGATGGTGCCGCCGGTACGGTAGCCGCGCAGCAGGGCCAGGTTCAGCGTTTCGGCGACCACACCCTGACCGGCGAACGCCGCATCGCCGTGCAGCATCATCGGCACGACGGTGAAGCCGTCGGGGCCGTTGCCCTTGTCGAGCATGTCCTGCTTGGCGCGCACCAGACCTTCGAGCACCGGGTCGACGGCTTCGAGGTGGCTGGGGTTGGCCACCAGAGACACCGCGATGTCGTTGTCGCCGAACATCTGCAGATAGGTGCCATTGGCGCCGAGGTGGTACTTCACGTCGCCGGACCCGTGCGCCTGTGAGGGGTTCAGGTTGCCCTCGAACTCGGTGAAGATCTGGCTGTAGGGCTTACCGACGATGTTGGCGAGCACGTTGAGACGCCCGCGGTGCGGCATGCCGATGACGACCTCGTCGAGGCTGTGCTCGGCGGCCTGGTCGATCGCGGCGTCCATCATCGGGATGACGGTCTCGGCACCCTCCAGTGAGAAGCGTTTCTGCCCAACGTATTTGGTCTGCAGGAAGGTCTCGAATGCCTCGGCGGCGTTGAGCTTGGACAGCACGTACTTCTGCTCGGCGACGGTCGGCTTCTCGTGCTTGACCTCGATGCGCTCCTGCAGCCACTGCTGCTGCTCGGGCTCGAGGATGTGCGTGTACTCCACCCCGATGTGGCGGCAGTACGCATCACGCAGCAGGCCGAGGATGTCGCGCAGCTTCTTGTGTGACTGCCCGGCGAAACCGTTGACCTTGAACTCGCGGTCGAGGTCCCACAGCGTCAGCCCGTGGGTGTTGATGTCGAGGTCGGGGTGGCTGCGGAACCGCGTCTTGTCCAGGCGCAGCGGGTCGATGTCGGCCATCAGGTGACCGCGGTTGCGGTAGGCCGCGATCAGCTCGATGACGCGGGCGTTCTTGTCCTCGATGGAGTCCGGGTTGTCGATGCGCCAGCGCACCGGCTCGTACGGGATGCCGAGCTCGCGGAAGATCTCGTCGTAGAAGTCGTCGTCGAGCAGCAGGGTGTGGATGGTTCGCAGGAAGTCGCCCGACTCCGCGCCCTGGATGAGGCGGTGGTCGTAGGTCGATGTCAGCGTCATCAGCTTGCCGACACCGACCTCGTTGATGCGTTCCTCGCTCGCGCCCTGGAACTCCGCGGGGTACTCCATCGCGCCGGCGCCGATGATCGCGCCTTGGCCTTGCATCAGGCGCGGCACCGAGTGCACGGTGCCGATCGTGCCGGGGTTGGTGAGCGAAATCGTCACGCCCGCAAAATCTTCCGCGGTCAGCTTGCCGTCGCGGGCACGGCGGACGATGTCTTCGTAGGCGGCGATGAAGGCCCCGAAGTGCATGGCTTCGGTGCCCTTGATCGCGGCGACGACCAGGGAGCGCTTGCCGTCCTTGCCGGGCAGGTCGATCGCCAGGCCGAGATTCGTGTGGGCCGGCGTGACAGCGACCGGCTTGCCGTCGACCTCCGCGAAGTGCCGATTCATGTTCGGGAACTTCTTGACGGCCTGCACGATCGCGTAGCCCAGCAGGTGGGTGAACGAGATCTTGCCGCCGCGCGTGCGCTTGAGGTGGTTGTTGATGACGATGCGGTTGTCGATCATCGCCTTGGCCGGGATGGCGCGCACGCTCGTCGCGGTCGGCACGTCCAGCGAGGCGGACATGTTCTTGACGACGGCCGCCGCGGCGCCACGCAGCACCTGCGTCTCGTCGCCCTCGGCGACGGTGACCGTCGAGGCGGGCTTGCTCTTGGCCGGTGCGGGCGCCGCGCTCTTCTCGGGTTTGTCCGCCGCCTTCTCCGGCTCTTTCGCTGGAGCTTTCTCGGAAACTTTCTCGGACGGCTTGGCCGCCTTCGATGCGCCGTTGCTCGCGGGCTTGGGCGCCGGCGCGGGCTCTGGCGGGGACTTCGGTTTGCCGTTCGAACTCGGGGACGAACTTGCGGCGGAGGCCTCACTCGGCGGTTCGGGGGAGTTCGTGGGTTCCGGGGAGTAGTCGACGAGGAACTCGTGCCAACTCGGATCGACCGAGGAGGGATCCTCACGGAACTTGCGGTACATCTCTTCGACCAACCACTCGTTCTGACCGAATGGTGAAGGTGAGCTCACGGCTGCTATTCGCCTCAATTCTTCGCTTCGGGCCAGCGCCCCGCGGCAGCCGGCCCCCTTTTTTCAACCCGGTATGCGGTTACCCCGCTGTTTCCGCCGCATCAAGGCTAGCGCTTCTGTTAGGGCGCAGACCACGCAACGTACTTATGGTCATATCGGTCACAGCGCTGCTGTCGCCGAGCGGTCGTGAACGGCCGTTTAACGGTCGCTGAACACCGATCAGGAGCGGGGCGCGGGCAGCACGTGCAACGTCGACGGCCACCGCGGCGGAGGGTTGCCGAACGCCTTGTGTGCGTTGGCCACGATCTTGCGGCCCATGAGTCGGTTGCCGACGCCACCGACGACGGCCCCGACGCCCACAGGCAGCAGTTTTCCGAAGGCGAGTGCGCCGCGCTTGAGCGCGTACTTCTTGACGAAGAAGCGCAGCAGGCGGGAGTTCAGCTGTGACAGCGCGGGCAGCGGCAGCGTTGCCGCGCCGTCGGACACCCAGGCGCCGCTGGTGCGTCCGGGGCCGAGCAGATCGGCGACGGCGCGCTTGCTGTCCTCGCCGACGAGAACGGACAGCACGAGGGCCCGGCGCCGTTCGCGGTGCTCGGCGGGAATGCCATGCACCTCGGCCATGGCGAGAACGTACAAGGCGGTCGCTTCGAGGAACATGACGGTCTCCCCGGCGACGGCCGACATCGCGACGAGCGTGCCGATGCCGGGGTAGGCGGCGGCCGATCCGACGGCGGCACCGCTGGCCATGACGGTGGCCATGTACTGCTTGTCGAGCTTGATCAGAATCTCCGAGGGCGAGGCGTCGGGATTGTGGGCGCGAAGCCGTTCGACGTATGCCTTGACGGCGGGACCCTGGACGCGGGCACCACGTTCGAGGATTTGGGAAAGCGCTTTGGCGGCGACGCCCGGATCTTCGTCGGGCACCGCAGGTAACTGACTCTTGGCTCGTGACCTGGCATTCATGAGCGCGACCTCCCTGTGAACCTGTTTTCAGGCTAACGCCTGTCAAACGAACGGCAGCCGATAAAGGGTGCCCGGACGTGATCGCAGTCACTCTTTGCGAAATGGGGAAGAAAATATTGGGAAGCGTCGCTAATCAAACTCGTGGCAGTATCCCGGGGTGTGGAAGTGAGGCAGCAGGAATCCGAGTCGCCGGTCAAGGCGCCGTCGCGAATCCGGATGATCATCGTCCTCGGGCTGCTGGTGGCGCTCGGGCCGCTGACGATCGACATGTATCTGCCCGCGCTGCCCAAGATCGCCGAGGAATTGAACGTCTCCTCCTCCATCGCGCAGCTGACGCTGACCGGCACGCTGGCGGGCCTGGCGATCGGTCAGTTGGTCATCGGCCCGCTGTCGGACTCTCTGGGTCGCCGCAAGCCGCTGTTCGCCGGGATCGTGCTCCACATGCTCGCGTCGCTGCTGTGCCTCTTCGCGCCGAACATCGCGACGCTGGGCATTGCCCGCGGTCTGCAGGGCATGGGTGCGGCAGCCGGAATGGTCGTCGCGATCGCGGTCGTCGGTGATCTCTACAAGGACAACGCGGCAGCGACGGTGATGTCGCGGCTGATGCTGGTGCTCGGTGTCGCGCCGGTCCTGGCGCCGTCGCTGGGCGCGGCCGTGCTGTTGCACGGGTCGTGGCACTGGGTGTTCGCGGCGCTCGTCGTGGCCGCCGGCGCGCTGCTGATCATGGCGGTGTTGGCGCTGCCCGAGACCCTGCCTCCCGATCACCGTCGCCCGCTCAACGCCAAGGGCATCGTGTCGACTTACCTCGAGCTGCTGCGCGACGTCCGGTTCGTCATCCTTGTGCTCGTCGCCGCGCTCGGTATGTCGGGCCTGTTCGCCTACATCGCGGGTGCGTCCTTCGTATTGCAGGGGCGCTTCGGTCTCGACCAGACCGCCTTCGCGCTGGTGTTCGGCGCCGGCGCGATCGCGCTGATCGGCACGACGCAGTTCAACGTCGTGCTGCTGAAGCGGTTCACGCCGCAGCAGATCATGGTGTGGGCGCTCGTCGCGTCGGCCGTGTTCGGAGTGGTCTTCGTGGCCTTGGCCGCCGCGCACGTCGGCGGCATCTACGGCTTCGTGATCCCGGTGTGGGCGATTCTCGCCGCCATGGGTCTGGTGATCCCGAACGCACCGGCGGTGGCGCTGACGCGTCACCCTGACGCTGCCGGTACCGCGGCCGCTCTGCTCGGCGCCGTGCAGTTCGGCGGGGGAGCGGCCATCGCACCCGTTGTCGGCGTGCTGGGCAACGACGAACTCGCGATGGCGGTGGTCATGGCCGCCGGCGTGATCATCGCGTTGGCGGCGCTGTTGCTGACGGGCGTGCACCGCGCGCCCGCTGCCGACGGCGCGCCTGGTGAAGCCGTCGCCGAGCCTGCGCAAACGCTGTGAGGCGCCGTCGCTGACTTGTCGGGATAACCGCCGGACCGTAGCGTCGGGCCGAAATGTCCGTCTCCCGATACAAATTCAGCTGACTTCCACATGTTCGAATCCGTGACGCCGCGCGCCCAAGGTGCGAACCCCTGGCATGCGCTCTGGGCGCTGTTGATCGGGTTCTTCATGATCCTGGTCGACGCCACCATCGTCGCCGTCGCCAACCCGGCAATCATGGCCAACCTGAGTGCCGGCTACGACGCGGTGATCTGGGTGACGAGTGCCTACCTGCTGGCGTACGCGGTCCCGTTGCTGGTCGCGGGCAGGCTCGGGGACCGATACGGGCCCAAGAACATGTATCTGCTGGGCCTCGCGGTGTTCACGGCGGCGTCGCTGTGGTGCGGTCTGGCCGACTCCATCGGCACGTTGATCGCCGCCCGCGTCGTGCAGGGCATCGGCGCGGCCCTGCTGACCCCGCAGACGATGACGGTGATCACCAGGACGTTCCCCCCGGAGCGCCGCGGTGTGGCGATGAGCGTGTGGGGTGCCACCGCCGGCGTCGCGACCCTCGTCGGTCCGCTGGCCGGCGGCATCCTCGTCGACCACCTCGGCTGGCAGTGGATCTTCATCGTCAACGTGCCTGTCGGCGTCATCGGCCTGGCGATGGCGGTGTGGCTGGTGCCGTCGCTGCCGACACAGAACCGGCAGCGCTTCGACCTGCCCGGTGTGGTGTTGTCGGGGGTCGGATTGTTCCTCGTCGTGTTCGGGCTGCAGGAGGGCCAGACGCACGACTGGGGATGGTGGATCTGGGCGACGATCGCCGCCGGTGTCGCGGTGATGGCGGCGTTCCTGTACTGGCAGTCGGTGAACACCGGTGAGCCGTTGATCCCGCTGGTGATCTTCCGCGACCGCAACTTCTCGATGTCGAACCTCGGGGTGGCGACGATCGGCTTCGTCGTCACCGGCATGATCCTGCCGCTGATGTTCTACGCCCAGGCGGTGTGCGGGCTGACTCCGACGCAGGCGGCGCTGTTGACGGCGCCGATGGCCGTCGCGACCGGGGTGCTCGCTCCGTTCGTCGGTCGTCTGGTCGACCGGTCGCATCCCCGGTCGGTGGTCGGTTTCGGTTTCTCGTTGATGGCGATCGGCGTCACGTGGCTGTCGATCGAGATGACGCCGGACACCCCGATCTGGCGGCTCGTCATCCCGTTGACCGCGATGGGTGCGGCGATGGCGTTCATCTGGTCGCCGCTGGCCGCGACCGCGACGCGAAATCTTCCACCGCAACTGGCGGGTGCCGGTTCCGGGGTCTACAACACGACTCGTCAGGTCGGTTCGGTGCTCGGCAGTGCGGGCATGGCGGCATTGATGGCGTCGGAGTTGTCGGCGAAGATTCCGGGTTCGGCGGACGGGGCGTCGCAAGCCGAGGGGCAGGTCGCGCAGCTGCCCGAATTCCTGCAGGCGCCGTTCGCGTCGGCGATGTCGCAGGCGATGCTGCTCCCGGCGTTCGTCGCGCTCTTCGGTGTCATCGCCGCGCTGTTTCTGCTGTCGTTTCTCGACGGGCCTGCACCGTCAGCGCACGAGCCGCTTGAGCCCTTCGACCCCGACCACGAGTTGTACTGGCACGACGGCGAGGACGAGTACATCGAGTACGAGGTGCCGTGGGACGACGATGGCGTCGGGCCCCATCAACCGCCGCCTGCCAACGCGCTGGCCGACACTGACGTCCTCGATCCCGTCACCGAACCGGAGTCCCAGCGCGAGTGGCGCAGCATCCTCGACCAGTTGCTCGACGAGCCGAACGGCCGCGCGCACAACACCGAGCGTGGGCCCTAAGTACGCATTCGAGCCGAATCGCGTGCATAAGCCCCACGCTCGCGTCAGCCGTTCTCCATCAGCGCCGCCAGCTGCTCGTTGGATTTCTTCAGCGCCACGGCGAGCGCGCCGTGCGCCTTGTCCCGCACGCGCTCCTTGCCCGGCGGGAAGACGGGGAACAGGTCGCGCGCCGCGTTCAGGCGAGACGACTTCAGCCACGCCATCAGATCCGGGTCGCGGACCCACGCGAGCGTTGCGACGTTGTCCTCCAACGTGTGCCGCAGCCAGTCGATCGGTGCGTCGGGGTGCGTGATCGGCGCGCACAGCCCGTTACGGGTGGCGTCGTCGTCGTAGGCAGCCTCGACGTGCGCGATGAACGCCGAGCTGAACACCTGCTGACAGCTGCGCACGCTCTGCAGCGTGATCCGGTCGCCGTCGAACACAGGCACCGACGGCGGACGCGGCAGGCCTTGGGTGGTGCAGTCGATGTACAGCGACGGCCGCGCCGCCACGTGTCCGCTGCGCAGCGCGACGCGATCGTGGTCGACGTGCTCGACGTGGCCGAGTCGCACCACGTCCTCGATGAGCCGCAGATGCTCAAGTTCGCGTTGCGACACGATCGCGCAGTGGTACATGGTGGGCTGCACCGACGGGTCGAGGCGGAACAGGATCTGCGCGGCCTCCAACCGAGCGAAGAGGTCCTCGCGTGACGTCGCTGCCGAAATCGCTTTCATGCGTGCGTCGATCGACGCACGCAGCGGTGCGACAGACTCTTGTCCGGGTTGGATGTTGGCGCGATTGAGAAGCCACGAGTCGCGCGGCATCACCCACCGCACGGCGGTCGCCGCAACCCCGTTGCGCAGCAGCCACAGACAGCAGTCCATGCCCGTCTTGCCACCACCGACGATCGTGAAATGTTCATGGCCCGCCGCGCGGCGCGGAAGGTCGTTGGGTGCGACGACGTCGATGCCGTCGGCCACGGAGAACGGTGCCGGTCGCATCGACTGCACGATCGTCAGCAGATAGGTCGCGTCGACGGTGCGGCGCCGGACGGAGACCGTGTGCACCTGGCCGTCGAGGGTGCGAATCCTGTTGTCGCCCAGGTATCGCGTCATCGGGTAGTAGGCGACACGGCCGGTGGGCAGCATGTGGTTGCGCATCACCTGGTCGTAGTAGGCGCAGACCTCGTGTCCCGTGGCTAGCTCGAAAAACCCTTCGTTGTAGCCACTCTGGTCGATCATGTCTTCGTTGCCCAGGGCGTGCGAGTTCACCCCGTAATACGCCGACGGCTGATGCAGCCGGACGAACGGGTATACGGAGTTCCAGTGCCCGCCGGGCTGGTGGTTCTCGTCGACGAGGACGATCGTGGCGTCCGTTTCGGCGAGCAGGGTGTCGACGAACGCCATGCCCATCGCACCTGCCCCGACGACGAGGTAGTCAGCTTCGATGCGGGTCATCTCGCGCCACGGTACCCGTCAACCCGCGGACAGACACAGGAACGACCCCAACTCGACCAGCCGGTCGGGGGTGCCCGGCAGGTACTCGGTCAGCTGGTCGGAGCGCACGATCACCGCGAGGTACTTCGCCCGACTGACCGCGACGTTGAGACGATTCCTGTTGAGCAGGAACGCGATTCCGCGGGGTACGTCGTCGATCGAGGATGCCGTCATCGACACGAACACGACTGGTGCCTGCTGGCCCTGGAATTTGTCGACGGTGCCGGCGCGCACGTCGGTCAGCCCGGCCGCGTCGAGTCGACGACGCATCAGCACCACCTGCGCGTTGTACGGCGTCACGACGAGAAAATCGCCCTGGCCAAGCGGTCGGCTGCCCTTCTCGTCGGTCCACGACGTGGAAAGGAGCGCCTCGATCTCGGTGACGATCGCGTCGGCCTCCTCGGGGCTTTCGTTGGCGTTGCCGAGATGGTGGACGGCGAGCGTCCGGACGCCCGGGCTGACACCGTCGAGTGTGCGCGCCGCGGTGACGGCCTCGTGGGAGCGCAGCCGGCCGTCATAGGACAGCCTCGACACGGCGCTGCACACGTCGGGATGCATGCGGTAGGAGCGGTCCAGGAAGTATCCACGCTCCGGTGGCAAGGTGTTGTGTCCGGCGACGAGCCAGCCGAGTGCGGAGCCGTCGACGGGTTCGGGATGGGTGCCCTGGCTGACCTGGGGGAGCTGCTGCGGATCGCCGAGCAGCAGCAGATTCCGTGCGGCGCGCGATACCGAGACGGTGTTGGCGAGGCTGAACTGGCCAGCCTCCTCGATGACCAGGAGATCCAGGCTGTCTCGTCCGAACTTGTTGGCATTGGCGAAGTCCCACGCGGTGCCGCCCACCACGCAGCCGTCCTGGCAGATGAATTCGGCGTAGTCGTCACGGTCGAGCTCGGTCCATCCGGTGCTCACGGTGTGCAGCTTCTTGCCGACCCGTGCGCCGTCGACCCCGGCCTTCATGATGTCGCCGAACAGGTTCTCGACCACGGCGTGCGACTGCGCGACGACCCCGATCTTCCACCGGTGTTCGGTGACGAGTGCGGCGATCACCTGTGCTGAGGTGTAGGTCTTCCCGGTGCCGGGCGGGCCGTGCACGGCGAGGTAGGACGAGTCGAGATCCAGTAGCGCACCGGTGATGTCGGCGACGGCGTCACCGGTACGCGGTAACGGGGTGGCGCTTCGGGTGCGCGGCGGGCGCCGCAGCAGGATGTCGGTGAGCCCGTCGGCGGGCAGGTTCGGCAGCCCCGCCGCGACCAGGCCGGCGGTGTCGGCGACGGCATCCTGCAGCATCGCGGTGCTGATCGGCGGGCCCGGGGTCAGAGCGAACGGCACCTGGCTGAAGACTTCTCCGCCTTTGGGTTGCCGCTCCACGATGACGACTTCGGTTGGCGCGTCAGGGTCGTCGCACTCGGTGACCATCACCGACGCGAAGCCTCGCCGGTCCGGATCGTCGGCTAGCCCGGTCGGTGACGGCGGGTCGTAGAGCGCATACATGTCCCGCGCGAGGTCACCCGCGGCGATTTCGCCGAACAGCTTGAGATGGCGTTGCGGTTTCCGCGCCCGCGGCGGGGTGTGCCAGTCGGCGACGATCTCGTGGTCCTCGGCGATGAACACATTGGTGTCGTCGGCCCATTCGTCGACGGGGTTGTTGATCCGGTCGAAGTGGCCCCACCAGAAGGGTTTGTCTTCCCGCTTGTGAAAGCCTTTGGCGGCGGCCATCATTGCGACGGCGACCTGCTCGGGGGTGCGGTCGTCGATGCTGTCGCCGGCGAACTTGAGCAGCGCGCGTTTCACGTCGTCGATCTGCGCTGCTTCCCTCGCAGTGGTCACCGGGACGGGTCCGCGCGGCGGGACGCCGGATTCGATCGCGCGGGCCATCAACCAGTCCCGCAGCCGCCGAGTCGAGCGGCAGTCGTAGTGGTTGTACTCCTCGATCCCTTTAAGCACGGTCGCGGCGTCGTCCGGGCGACCGGCGTCACGCAGCTCGCAGAAGTGCGCATACTCGGTGATCGACGCCGTGGCTGTCGTGACGTCCCCGTCGCGCAGCTCGTTGCCCATGTACAGCGGTTCGAGCGATTTGATGCTGTAGTTCTCGGTCCCGACCCGGATGCTCTTGCGCACCAACGGATACAGGTCGACGAGCACGCCGTCGCGCAGCAGCTCGTCGATCTCGTGTTCACCCTCGCCGTAGCGTCCCGCCAACCGCAGCAGCGTGCTCTTCTCGTATGCGGCGTAGTGGTAGATGTGCAGGCCGGGATAACGCTTGCGGCGCTTGCGCACATAGGACAGGAAGTCCTTCAACGCTTTCCGCTCGTCGGCGCGGTCATGTGCCCAGAACGGCAGGAACTCGTCCGCGACGGTCAGCACGCCCCACAGGTATTCGAGGCCCCAGTCCCGGCCGTCGGTGGTCCACAGCGGGTCACCCTCGAAGTCGAAGAACAGGTCGCCCTTGTCGGCATCGGGCAACACCATCAACGGCTGCGTATCGACGAGTTCGTAGGGCGGCTTCCCGTCGACCCGATCCGCGATCTGCAGCCGGGCCTGCGAGGTCAGCGCGGTGACGCTACGTGTGGACAGCTCCGGCACCGGGCCTCGATGGGCGGCGAGCTCCTGCACCGTGGTGATGCCGGCGTCGATCAGCCGTGCCCGCTGGCTGACCCGCATGCCCGCGACGAGCAGCAGATCGTCGTGCGCGCGGACCTGGGTCTCGCATTCGGCACACCGGAAGCAGGCCCGGATGTGCTCGTCCTCCCACGCGACCGCGCGGCCTCCGGCGAGGTGGCTGTCGAGCAGATGCTGCAGCGCGTCGCGCCGTGGGCGGTAGACGGGCAACAACTCGGCGACGGGATAGCTCACGACGGTGCTGTCGCCGAGGACCAGATCAACCTCGGGAGCGACCGGAACACCTGCGGCGGTGAGGGTTTCGATGTAGGCGGCCATCTGCAGCAACGCCTCGACCTTGACTGAGCGGGCGAGCTTGGTGTCGCGCAACCGGTAGCGCTGGTCGTCGGGGCCGCCTTCAAGAACAAGGAAATCGGCAAAGCCGGCGAACCGTCCGTCGAACATCGCCGCCTGGTAGACGATCGGGGCGCGGTTCTCGACGGCGCGCCGCGTCTGTTCGGCGGCCGCCGTCAGCCCGGCGACGGTGTACGGGGGCCGGCCGATGATCGCGACGTCGGAGGTCAGCTTCAGCTCGTCGAGGTGGCGCTGCTCGTGCTCGTCGCCGAGCGTCGCCGTGCGGGCAAGCAGTTCGTCGTCGCCGGAGACGTCGGGGCCCCAGCCGAGCCGGGCATCGAACGAGCGCAGCAGTGCGTACTCGCATCGCGCGGCGGCGGCGAGGTCGGAGGCGCTGTAGATGACCCTGGTTTCGCCATCTTGGGAGGCGACGAACACGCTGCCACTGTAAGCGAACTCACCGACACCCCCGCACCGCGGAATAGGATTCCCGGCTGCGACTCCGGGCGCGACGACGACCTGGAATCCTATTCCGCGAGAAGCTAGCCGGGCGTGTTGCCGATCAACTCCACGCCGCTGCCGTTCCAGCGGAATTTCACGATGCTGTCCAGGCCCGGCACGTCGCCGGAATACTTCAGTGCGACGGTGTCGCCGGTGGTCTGCGTGGTGTCGAGGCCGTTGAAGCCGTAGGTGTCGGGCACTCCGGTAGGGATGAACTTGCCCTGGTGGAACAGCACCGCGCGGGTGTTCGCGTTCTCGGCATTGCTGTTGGCCTTGATGATGACGGCAGACAGCTGCGCACACACGTTGTAGTTGCCGGCCAGCGGTTCGGGATTCCAGCCCTGGCTGCTGCGCGGATCGCGGGGCAGCGACGACACCGCCTTCGAGATCTCCGGGGCCGCCAGGTCGGTGGCGCACGGGTCTTCGGCGGGGGCTGGGCCTGGCGGAGGTCCCAGCGTCGGGGCCTGCGGGTCAGCGGGCGCGGCCGCCGCGGGGGTCGTCTGGTCCGGGGTCTTGGACGCCGTCGAATCGCCCGAGCTGCACGCCGTGGTGGTCAACACGACAGCTCCCAGGAAGGAGCCGATCACCGCCGCCCATTTCACAGTTGGGCACCGTACCGGCCGCGCGCGGGCATCGCAGCTAGGCGCGCAACGGGCACCTGAGGAAGCGCGGCGGGACGACGCGTCGATTGGCACTAGACTTCAACGACGATGACGTCCTCAAATGCGGAGCCAGAGCCCGCAGATCTGACCTTTGCTGACCTGCAGATACACCCAGCGGTGCTGCAGGCAGTTTCCGACGTCGGGTACGAGTCGCCGTCACCGATCCAGGCGGCGACCATCCCGGCGATACTCGAGGGCTCCGATGTCGTCGGGCTCGCTCAGACCGGAACCGGCAAGACCGCGGCCTTCGCGATCCCGATCCTGTCGAAGATCGACATCGAAAGCCGTAACACGCAGGCTCTGGTGCTGGCGCCGACTCGTGAGCTTGCGTTGCAGGTCGCCGAGGCTTTCGGCCGTTACGGCGCCCACCTGCGCGTCAACGTGCTGCCCGTTTACGGCGGCTCGTCCTACGTGCCGCAGCTGGCGGGGCTCAAGCGCGGGGCGCAGGTCGTCGTGGGCACCCCCGGCCGCGTGATCGACCATCTGGAAAAGGGCAGCCTCGACCTCTCGCACCTGGACTATCTGGTGCTCGACGAGGCCGACGAGATGCTGCAGATGGGTTTCGCCGAGGATGTCGAGCGCATTCTCGCCGACACCCCGGAGTACAAGCAGGTGGCCTTGTTCTCGGCGACGATGCCGCCGGCGATCAAGAAGATCACCGCCAAGTACCTTCACGATCCTGTCGAGGTGACGGTCAAGTCCAAGACGCAGACCGCCGAGAACATCACGCAGCGCTATTTCCTGGTGTCCTATCCGCGCAAGATGGACGCGCTCACGCGACTGCTTGAGGTCGAGCAGGGTGACGCGATGATCGTGTTCGTCCGCACCAAGCAGGCCACCGAGGAGGTCGCCGAGAAGCTGAAGGCGCGCGGGTTCGCCGCGGCGGCGATCAACGGCGACATCGCGCAGGCAGTGCGTGAGCGCACCATCTCCGCACTCAAGGACGGTTCGATCGACATCCTGGTCGCGACGGACGTCGCGGCCCGCGGTCTGGACGTCGAGCGCATCTCCCACGTGGTGAACTTCGACATTCCCCACGACCCGGAGTCCTATGTGCACCGCATCGGGCGTACCGGGCGGGCCGGCCGGTCGGGGACGGCGCTGCTGTTCGTGACGCCGCGCGAACGCCATCTGCTGAATGCGATCGAGCGGGTGACGCGGCAGAAGCTGGTCGAGTCCGAGCTCCCGTCGGTCGACGACGTCAACGAGAAACGCGTCGCGAAGTTCAGCGATTCGATCACCGACGCCCTCGCCAAGCCGGGGATCGATCTGTTCCGCACGCTGATCGAGAGCTACGAACGCGACCACGACGTCCCGATGGCCGACATCGCTGCGGCGTTGGCGTTACAGAGCCGCGACGGGGCGGAATTCCTGATGACGGAGCCGCCTCCGGAGAAGCGCCGCGAACGGCCGGACCGTGCCGACCGGGGCGACGGGCCGCCGCGCAAGCCCCGTGAGCGTCGCAGCGATCTCGCGACGTACCGCATCGCGGTCGGCAAGCGGCACAAGGTTGCTCCCGGAGCGATCGTGGGCGCCATTGCCAACGAGGGCGGGCTGCATCGCAGCGACTTCGGCCACATCACCATCAAGATCGACCACTCGCTGGTGGAGCTGCCGGCCAAGCTGCCGGGCAAGACCCTGAAGGCGTTGGAGAACACCAGAATTCAGGGTCAGTTGATCCAGCTCCAACCCGATCGCGGGCCGAAACCGCATCGGGGGAAGCCCAAGTCCAAGTGACGGTGTTCCGGCGCTCGCCAGGCCCGGACGTCGACACCGCCGGCGGACTGGAGTCGGTGACCACCGGACGCGTCGCGTCGCTCACCGGCATCCGTGCGGTCGCGGCACTGCTCGTCGTGCTCACCCACGCCGCGTACACGACCGGCAAGTACCCGCAAGGCTATGTGGGACTGGTGTATTCGCGGATGGAGATCGGTGTGCCGATCTTCTTCGTGCTCTCGGGTTTCCTGCTGTTCCTGCCGTGGGTGAAGGCCGCACATGCCGGCACTCCGGCGCCGTCGGTGACCCGCTATGCCTGGCATCGGGTTCGGCGGATCATGCCGGCGTATGCGGTCACCGTCGTCGCGGCGTATCTCGTCTACCACTTCCGCACTGCGGGGCCCAATCCCGGGCACACGTGGGAGGGGTTGTTCCGCAACCTCACGCTGACTCAGATCTACACCGACAACTACCTGTATTCGTTTCTGCACCAGGGACTTACCCAGATGTGGAGCCTCGCGGTCGAGGTCGCGTTCTACGTCGCGCTCCCGCTGCTCGCCTATCTGTTGCTCGTCGTGTTGTGCCGGCGGCAGTGGCGGCCGGGTCTTCTGCTGGCCGGGCTGGTCGTGCTGGCGGCGGTGTCTCCGGCGTGGATGTGGTTGGTGCACACCACCGATTTCCTCCCCGATGGCGGGAAGCTGTGGCTGCCCGGGTACCTGGCGTGGTTCGTCGGCGGGATGTTGCTCGCGGCGCTGCAACCGATGGGAGTGCGCGCGTATGCGTTGGTGTGCGTCCCACTGGCCCTGGTGAGCTATGTCATCGTGTCGACGCCGATCGCGGGGGAGCCGACGACTTCGCCTGCCGAATTGCGTGAGGCCTTGGTGAAGACGGCCTTCTACGCCGCGATCGCGACGCTGGTGGTGGCGCCGCTGGCATTGGGCGACAGAGGCGTGTATTCGCGGTTGATGGCCAGCCGGCCGATGGTGTTCCTGGGGGAGATCTCGTATGAGATCTTCCTGATCCATCTCGTCACGATGGAACTGGTGATGGTCGAGATCGTGCGGTATCCGATCTATACGGGGTCGGTGTGGATGCTGTTTTCCGGCACGCTCGTGATCACGATTCCGCTGGCCTGGCTACTGCACCGGCTCACGCGGGTGCGCAGCTGAGCGGCCACTCCGACCCGCGAGATAGTTAGGTTAAGCTGACCTAACTAATTCGCAACAAGGGGTGATGAGTCCATGACGGACACCAAGTTGTCGCGCGGGTTCGCCGGCGCGGTGCTCAAACTGCTGCGTGCGGGTGATTACGAGCTCACGGTCACCGGACGCACCGAGGTCAGCCCCCATTACCTGCGGCTGAGCTTCCAGGCCGGCGGCCTGCTGGCGGACCGGTCTCTGCATCCCACCCAGTGGATCAGGATGTGGTTCTCCGACGGAGACAAACTCCATCAGCGGGGCTACACGCTGGTCAATCCCGACCCGGCCAACGACACCGTTGACATCGAGTTCGCGCTGCACGACGGCGTCGCGTCCCACTGGGCCGAAGCGGCCCAGCCTGGCGACACGATCGAGGCGACGGTGCTGGGCAGCAACTTCGCCCTGCCGGAACCGGCGCCTGCCGGCTACGTGATCGTCGGCGACACGGCGTCTCTGCCTGCGATCAACTCGCTGCTCGACGCCATCGGCGATGCGCCGGCGCAGATTTTCCTTGAGGCCGCCCACGACGACGACAGGCAGCTGCCGGTGCGTCGGGTCGCAGGCGTGACGTGGGTGGATCGCGACGGATCCGGGGACCCGTTGGTCGCGGCCGTGACGTCGGCGGCGTTCGACGCGTCGGATTACTTCGGCTGGGTCGCGTGCGACAACCGAACCACGCGCGCCGTGGCCAAACTCCTGCGCGAGGACTTCAAGATCCCGCGCAAGTCCATCAAGGCGCAGGCCTACTGGGTGGCTTGATCCACCTGGCTTTTCGGGAGGACGGTCGGGACGACGAACTCCTCGAGCATGGTGCGCTCGTCGGCTTCGTCGTGGCCGGGGAACAGCATCAGCGATGTCATCACCCGCACCAGCCAGCGGGCGCGGTGGGCGACAGATCCATTTCCGGTCGCTCCGCTCGCCCCGACGTCGGCGTCCTCGGGTCCCAGAGAGATGACGAACGCCTCGGTCAACGCCTTGATCACTTCGGACTCTTCGGCCATCTCGGCGCCGATCGGGCGCTGGGTGGTGGCGAACCACGATGACAGGGCAGGGCTTTCGCGCACGTTGCGCAGTGACGCGAGCAACCCCTCGATCAGGCGTTCCCGCGGGTCGCTGATGGACATGATCTGGTCGGTCATCTCGCGGTAGAGCCGATAGCTCTCCCGGTGCACGTATGCGGTGTAGAGGGCTTCGCGGTTCTCGAAGTACCGGTACAGGGTCGCCCGTGAACACCCTGCGGCCGAAGCGATCTCGTTCATTCCCACGGTGGCCGCCGCCTGGCCGGCGAACAGTTCACCGGCGGCGTCGAGGATCCGGTCGGCCGCCACTTCGGTGCGCCGTCCCGCCAGCCAGTCGCCGGCCATCAGCGCACCACCGTGAACGGCAATGACACCGGCCGCCGGACGTAACTACCACCGGCCCAGACGATTCCGGACTCGTCGACCTCGAAATCCGGGATGCGCGTCAGCAGTTCGGTCAGCGCGACCCGCGATTGCATGCGCGCGGCGGCCGCGCCGAGGCAGTGGTGCGCACCGTGGCTGAAGGTCAGGATGTTGCGCGGCCTGCGTGTGACGTCGAGTTCGCCTGCGTCGTCGCCGAACTGGCGCTCGTCACGGTTTCCGGAGCCGTAGAGGAACATTGCGCGGCGGCCCTCGGGGATGGTCACGTCACCGATCGTGACGTCGCGCGTCACGGTGCGGCCCAGCATCTGCACGGGCGAGGTCAGCCGAAGGAATTCGTCGACCGCGTCTGGAATCAGCTCCGGGTCGTCGGCCAGCAGCCGGCGCTGGTCGGGCCGTTGATGCAGCAGTTGCACTGAGCCGCCGAGCATTCCGGTGGTGGTGTCGTTACCGCCCGTCACCATCGTGAAGGTGAACGCCAGGATTGACAGCACGCCGGAGATGTCGCCGTCCGCACCGACACCGGCCGCGACGAGGTGGGAGACCGTATCGTCTTCAGGTTCGATTCGGCGGCGTTCGATCAGTGACGTGAAGTAGCCCATCATCTCGCCGAGGGCGTCCCCGAGCGTCTCCAGCGCACCGCCGATTCCGGCCTCGCTCGTGTTGGCGGCGACGATCGCGTCGGTCCAGGCGTCGAACTTGCCCTGATCCTCGTCGGGCACCCCCAAGTAGTGCGCCACCACCATCGACGGCAGCGGCTTGAAGAGCTCGGCGACGATGTCGCCGCCGCCGTCGGCTTTGATGCGCTCGATGCGGCTGACGACGTACTCGCGGACCTTGGGCTCCACGGCTTCGACCTGTCGCGGGGTGAAGCCGCGCGCGACGAGCTTGCGGAACTCGGTGTGCACCGGCGGGTCCTGCATGACCATGGGCGGGTTGTCCGCCAGACCGATGAGGTCGAGCTCGCCGTAGTTGACGGTCAGCCCCTGCGCCGACGAGAACGTCTCATGATCGCGGGCACTGGCCCAGATGTCAGCGTGCCGGGACAGCACGTAGTAGTCACGCTCTGGGTGGTCGTCGGGAATGACATGGTGCACGGGATCGTGGTCGCGCAGAGCCCGGTACATCGCCCACGGTTCGCGCCAGGTCGTTGCATCGGCCAGTTCGAACCGCGGAGAACTGTGAGACAAAGTCGCAGTCATGTCTTATTCGTAAAACAATGACTCTCAGATGTCAATCCTTGGGGTTGTGTAGAGCGTTGGTCAGAGCAGCGCGCTGGGGGCCTGGACCCCCATCGCGCCGAGCACATCGGCCAGTTTCCGGTCGAGGCTCCGGCCGACGGCGGCGACCTCGGGGTTGGTGCCCAAACTCCCGAACAGCGTGCTGGGCTGGTCGAACACGAGCGTGCCCTGGCCGTCGTCGTCGGCGTAGAGGAACAGGCGAAGAGGCGCGTACAGCATGGCAGCCGGTTCGTGGCGGTACATCTGCTCGGCGATCGTGTGATTGCCCGCGAGGTACTCGGTTCCGTACCGATGGGTGTTCGAGGTGCGCATCAGCGCTTGGACGTCGAGGCCGACGAAGCGCATGAGGCCCAATGGCGCGACCTCTTCGGCCAGAGCCAGGTTCTCCTCCCAGGTCTCGAGTGCCTGGAAGCGTTGCGAGTCGATCGGCGGTACGACCCTTTCGAATTCCGTGACGGCCGCGCCGTAGGGCATGCCCAGTGGGACGGTCAACCGTCGGATCGTGTGCTCGGTCGCCGTGATGTCGAGTGCTGTGGTCATGCCTCGACAGTAGAAGTTCAATGAATGAAGTTCAATGATCTACAGACCACTCACAGCGTGATCGTCATGCCATGCCGGGGCCGACGGTGTGAGGCGCTAGGCCACGTCCTCGAACGGTTCGAGCAGGCGGTGGGGTTTCGTCAGCAGGCGGCTGATTCGATCTGTGCGGTCGGCGTCGCGCGATTTCGAGCGGCGCGGGTGAACTTCGAGATCGCGGGGCGGGGGGATGACTCCGCACCTGCTGCAGTTTCCCAGGGGTGTGAGCCGGCCACCGCAACCGAAGTGGACGATGGGCCGGCGAAGGTCGGTATCGACGTAGAACTCGTTGCCCCAGTTGGTCATTGACCATAGGACTGGCCAGAGCAGCTCGCCCTTGGGGGTCAGTGTGTATTCGCTGCGGCCGCTCACAGCGACCGATGTGGTCATGATCCCGTGCTCGACCAGCAGTTTGAGACGTTCGGTCAGTACCGCAGGCGGAAGGCCCAGGTGTTCTCGGAAGTCGGTGAACCGGGTGACGCCGAAGAATGCATCACGGATGATCAACAGAGTCCACCGCTCGCCGATCACCTCGAGGGAACGGGCCACCGGGCACAGCTCATTGTCGTACTCCCGCCGCAACGCCATGCGGCGATCCTACCCAACTAGTACATTGAGTGAACTACGTCAGATCGCCGCGCCGGGGTTGAGGATGCCGTCGGGATCGAGTGCCTGCTTGATCCTGCGGTTCAGTTCCATCGCCTCGGGTCCGAGTTGGCCCGCAAGCCACGGCCGCTTGAGGCGGCCGACTCCGTGCTCGCCGGTGATGGTGCCGCCGAGCCCGACTGCCAGGTCCATGATTTCGCCGAACGCCTGCTGCGCCCGCCGTTCCATCGCGGCGTCGGCCGGATCGAACACGATCAGCGGATGGGTGTTCCCGTCGCCTGCGTGCGCGATCACCGAGATCATCAGGTCGCGGTCGGCGGCGATCTTCTCGACGCCGCTGACGAGGTCGGCCAGGGCGGGAAGGGGGACGCCGACGTCCTCGAGTAACAGGGAGCCTTTGGCCTCCACCGCGGGGATCGCAAACCGGCGGGCGGCGACGAACGCTTCGCCCTCGTCGGGGTCCGACGTCGAAAACACTTCTCTGGCACCGTGTTTGGTGAACACCTCGGCCATGTACTCGGCGTCCTGCGCGCCGGACGGCCCGCGGTCGTCGCTGGCGGCGACCATCATTGCGCCGGCTTCGCGGTCGAGCCCCATCTTCAGCTTGTCCTCGACGGCGTTGATCGCCGCCGAGTCCATGAACTCCAGCATCGACGGCCGGATCCTGCCGGTGATCTCCACGACCGCGTTCGCGGCGCTTTCCACGGAATCGAACGTCGCGACGACGGTGCAGGCCGCGTTCTGGGCGGGCAGCAGCTTCAACGTCACCTCGGTGACGATGCCGAGCGTGCCCTCGCTGCCGACGAACAGTTTCGTCAGCGACAACCCTGCGACGTCCTTGAGGCGCGGGCCACCGAGTCGCACCGCCGTGCCGTCGGCCAGCACCACCTGCAGGCCGAGCACGTAGTCGGTGGTCACGCCGTACTTCACGCAGCACAACCCACCGGCGTTGGTCGCGACATTGCCGCCGATGCTGCAGATCTCGTACGACGACGGGTCGGGCGGATACCAGAGGCCGTACTCGGCGACCGCCTTCTTGACTTCGGCGTTGAGCAGTCCGGGTTGCACGACGGCGGTGCGGGTCACCGGGTCGATCGCGATGTCGCGCATCTTCTCGGTGCTCAGCACGATGCCACCGTCGAGAGCTGTTGCGCCGCCTGACAATCCGGTGCCCATGCCGCGCGGGACGACCGCGACGCGGTGGGTGGTGGCCCACCGCAGGACGGTCTGCACCTCTTCGGTGCGCTGCGGCCGGACCACTGCCACCGCCGTTCCCGCGGAGGGATCCGCGGCGCGATCGTGACGGTAGGACGCCACGATGTCGGGATCGGTGACGACCGAGCCCTCGGGAAGATCGGCGATCAGGCTGGTCAGAGCATCCACAGCCGCCAGTCTAGGGGCGGGCGATGTGATGTTACGACCGTGTTACGGCTATTCTTCGACGCATGCGGGACAGTGTGGTCTTCGCCCAGGTGAAGACGTTGCAGGGCATGCGCCGGACGGCGCAGGTTTCGGCGAGCGCGTTGGAGATCCACGTGCGGGCCGTGGCGGACCGGATCGGGTCTTCGTACCCGGCGTTCGTTCCCGACGAACGCCTCGATGCGATCGCGTCGGGTCGGGTCACCACGATGGCGGCGATCGAGTTGTGCATGGCCGGCATGTGGTACCGGGCTTCGGACGGCTATGTCGTCGCCGACCTCGATCTCATCGAGCATCTCGGCCAGCCGGTGCGGCTCCGCTGGATGCGGGCGTTCGGCCGGTTTCTCAGGGAATACCTGAGTCCGGTGTAGGTGCCGGTTCATCAAGACCCCGGAGCCCGGGCAGGAACACCGCGGCGACACCCAGCGCCAGCATCGGTAGCGACAACGCCAGGAACGTGGCGTGCAGGCCGGTGGCATCCGCCAGCGGCCCGGCCAGGATCAGCCCCAGCGGGCCCGCGGCGTAGGCCAGCGATCCCATGACGCCGACCACGCGGCCGCGCAGATGCTGCGGTGCGCGTGTCTGCATCACGTAGTTATAGATCGGCGCTATCGGCCCGTAGACAAAGCCGACGACCGCGCACAGCACGAGGACGACGGGCAGTGGCGGCAAGAACGCGATGACGGTCATCGCGACGCCCAGCGTCAGCACGGCGGTCAGCATGACGGTGCGCCGCTTCATGTATTTCGACATCACGGCATAGCCGAGGGCGCCGATGAGCCCGCCGATGCTCAGCGCCATCAGCACCCAACCCAGCTGCGCCGGCTCGTTGCGGTCGGTGAAGTACTTCGGGAACAGCACGCTCTCCATCGGCATGTACAGCCCGGTGGCGGCGAGGTCGACGAACGCCAGCGTGCGCAGCACCTTGTTGTTCCACACGAACCGCAGGCCTTCGACGATCCCGGCCCACACGCCGTCTGCCATCGCCGACGGGTCCGGCCGTCCCGCCCCTTCGAGCCGCAGCACGCCGATCGCGAGGATCGACAGCACGAACGCGGTCGCGGTGACCCACATCGTGTTGATGCCGCCCAGCGTC
Organism: Mycobacterium sp. 236(2023); assembly: GCF_029623955.1. Lineage (GTDB taxonomy): Bacteria > Actinomycetota > Actinomycetes > Mycobacteriales > Mycobacteriaceae > Mycobacterium. The sequence goes on from NZ_JARSBP010000003.1 coordinate 1,121,359, forward strand.
GCGATCAGCAGGCCGCCGATGCCGGGGCCGACGATGTAGGCCAGGTTGAACACCGCTTCGTACACGGAGTTGGCGTGGTCGAGCGTCCACCCCGCCTTCGTCGCGGCCTCGGGCAGCATCGTCTCGCGCGCCGTCATCCCGGCCGGGTCGAAGAACGCGCCCAGCGCGGCCAGCCCGGCGAGGACGGCGACGTTGATGACGTCGACCCCGAACGCCAACGCCAGCACGGGGACCGCCGCCACCGACAGCCCTGAGAGTGCGTCGGCGATCATCGACACGAGCCGGCGGCCCAGCTTGTCGACGGCGGCCCCGGCGATCAGGGTCGCGACGAGTAGCGGCAGCGTCCCCGCCATCGCGACGATCGACGCGTCGAGCGCAGATCCGTTGCGCTGCAGCACCAGCCAGGGGAAGGCGACGATGGAGATGCCGTTGCCCGCGCCCGCCATCAGTGCGGCGAACAGGATCAGCAGCAGTGGGACGCGCTTACCTGAGGTGGTTTCGGTCGTCATGGGATATCGCCGGGGAATGTAGCAGTGCCGATCCCCGCCCGACTACCGGATTTTCACCACTGTGCGTCGACCTTGGCGGCGATCTGCTCGGCGATGCGCAATGCGGAGTCGCCCGGCGCCGCGCTGCAGGTGTTGACGTCGACGATGACGTTGTTGCGGTGTACCAGCGCACGGCCGCAGCCCCAGCCCGGCGCCGCCGCATCCTGCTGCATGGCGACGGTGCTCAACCGGTTGTCCTCGGCGACGATTTCGCCGCGCGTCCACCGTGATCCGCTCTGGGTGTGGCTGTACTGGTGGCAGGCGGGCCACTGGCCGACCGACGCCTCGAAGAACTCGCCGGCCTTCTCCAGGTACGGGAACAGCACGACGGCCTGCTTGACGTAGGTTTTCCAGCCATCGCCGTCGTTGAGGCTCTGATCGCGTTCCGCGCGGAAGCCGCTGTTGGCGTAAACCTGCAGTTCGCCGGCTCCGTCGACGGCTAGGCATTCGATGGGTTCCATGATGTCGCTGTGATCGGACATGGCCGTCTGCGCCTCGATGACGGTCATCGCCGGCACGCCCATCGCGGCAGCGGTCTCTTCCGGACTCAGTAGGACGTCGCCCAGTTCCCGTTCCACCAGGGGCCGGGGGATCATGGTCCGCGTCGGGGTGGCGGACTCGGCGCTACTGGTGCTCGCGCATCCGGTGACCAAGATGGCTATCCCCGCGATCGCTGCTGCTCGTCGTCGCATATGTCCTCCCCAATCGAAGCGCTCAGCGTTCAATGGTGAGCCCGCGGCACCGGTCTTTTGGCCAGGGAGAGGGTGTTTCGTGGTAACGATGAACTGTGCTTCTTGGTAACGAATGGTGATACCTCTGCCGCATCCACGAACCGGTGATCTTTTCGAGACCCCGGTGCGACCGGGCCGTGGTTGGCCGGGTGATCCGGCGACCTTGCGCACCCCGGTGGCGCACACGCCCGCGGACGTGACGGCGATGGCGACGGCGGCCAGGAATCTCAAGCAGGTCGACGCCGGGGTCTCGGTGTGCCGGGCGTGCCCTCGGCTCGTGACGTGGCGCGAAGAGGCGGCGGCGGTGAAACGCAAGTCCTATGCCGATCAACCGTATTGGGGCCGTCCGGCGCCGGGCTTCGGTGCTGCGCGGCCCCGGATCCTCGTCGTCGGCCTGGCGCCGGCGGCGCACGGCGCGAACCGCACCGGACGCGTGTTCACCGGTGACCGCTCGGGAGACTTCCTGTTCGGGTCGCTGTACCGCAACGGGCTGGCGAATCAGGAGTCCTGCACCGACAGTGCAGATGGATTGCAGCTCAACGATATTCGCGTTGTCGCGGCGGTGCGCTGCGCCCCGCCCGACAATGCGCCACTACCCGATGAACGGACGACCTGCGCGCCGTGGCTGGACGCCGAGTGGCGGCTCACGGGTGCCGGCGTGCGCGTGATCGTCGCGCTGGGCGGGTTCGCGTGGCAGTCCGTGCTGGCGCTGATCCGCCGCACCGGCGGGGCGGTTCCCACGCCGGCGCCGAAGTTCGGTCACGGCGTGACGGCGACGCTGGGCACGCCTCGAGGCTCCGTTCAGCTTCTCGGCTGCTTCCATCCCAGCCAGCAGAACACCTTCACCGGTCGGCTCACTCCCGCGATGATGGACGAGGTGTTCTCCACGGCCCGCGCCCGCGCGGGAACGTAATGCCGCCTGGCGGCGTTGCACGTTCAATGCGTCTCTCTGTCCTCGACCTCGTCCCCGTGCGCTCCGACCAGAGCACCTCCGATGCGATTGCTGCGTCGACGCTGCTGGCGCAGGCCGCTGACCGGCTCGGATACACGCGCTACTGGGTCGCTGAGCACCACAACATGCCCGCCGTCGCGGCGACCAGCCCGCCGGTGCTGATCGCGCACCTGGCCGCACACACGACGTCGCTGCGGCTGGGTTCGGGCGGCGTGATGCTGCCCAACCATGCGCCGCTGGCCGTCGCCGAGCAGTTCGCCTTGCTGGAGGCCGCCCACCCGGGCCGTATCGACCTGGGCATCGGGCGCGCACCGGGCTCCGATCCGGTGACGTCGATGGCGCTGCGCGGTGCCGCGGGCCGCGACGACACCGACATCGAGGCGTTCCCCGAATACCTCGACGACGTCGTCAAGCTGATGAGCAGCAAGGGTGTGCGGGTGCCGCTGCCGCGTGACCTGATGCGGGACAACTACATCCTCAAGGCCACCCCGGCCGCGGTCACCGAGCCGCGGTTGTGGTTGTTGGGCTCCTCGATGTACTCGGCGCGTCTGGCGGCGGCGAAAGGTCTGCCGTATGTGTTCGCCCACCATTTCGCGGGCCAGGGCACCATCGAGGCGCTGCAGCTCTACCGCGCCAACTTCCGGCCCAGCGAGCTGACGCCCGAACCGGTGACGTTCCTGACGGTCAACGCCGTTGTCGCCGAAACCCGGGACGAGGCACTGCGTTTGCTTCTGCCCAACCTGCAGATGATGGGCCGGCTGCGGACCGGCCAACCGCTCATCCCGATCGACCTCGTCGAGGATGCCGAAGCGACAGACCTCGGCCCGCGGGCGCAGCAGGTGATCGAGGGAGGACTTCGACAGGCCGTGGTCGGGTCACCGTCCGAAGCCGCGGATCAGGTCCGTGCGCTGGCCGACAAGTTCGGCGTCGACGAAGTGATGGTGCACCCGGTCGCGTCGGCCTACCGCGGCGTGAACCCCGCGACGGCGCCGGCCCGCGAGGCCACGCTGGAACTGCTGGCCAAGGAGCTCTTCTAGACCTTCGGCGTCAGCCGCACGGTGTGAGTCGAACAATAGGAATCGGTCGCGTCGTGCGCTTCTGATAGCCGTTGTAGCGGTTGGAATTGCCGTCGTTGACGACCTTCCACATGCGGGCATAGTCCGCGTCCTCGGGTAGCAGCGGTGTCGCCGTGACGGCGAATCGCTGTGGGCCGACGTTGATCTCGACGTCGGGGTTGGCTTTGAGGTTGTGGTACCAGCCGGGCGCCTTCGGGTCGCCGCCCTTGGAGGCGACGACGTAATAGCTGCCGCCGTCCGGAAAGTAGGACAGCGTGTTGGTGCGCTGCTTGCCGGTTTTCGCGCCGACGGTGTGCAGGAGCAGCGACGGTGCGACACCGGGCAGCGGGATCTTGTGCCCGATACGGCCGTCGGTGCTCTTGTACAACTTGTCGTGCAGCATCAGGATCCGGTATCCGACGTTCTGCTCGAGCCAGAGTGCGATGCCCATGGGGTCAATCCTTCTCGGCGGCGTCGAGTTGCGCCAGTGCTTCGCGCAGCAGGCGTCCCGTTTCCTCGCGGTCGGAGTCCTTGCGGACGAGCATGCCCTTGGCGAAGGACAGCTTGTCGCCGTCGCGGCGCGGCACAACGTGCAGGTGAATGTGGAAGACGGTCTGGAAGGCCGCCTTGCCGTCGTTGATGGCGATGTTGTTGCCGTCGGCGTGGAGCCCGGAGGTTCGTGCGGCTTTGGCGATGCGCTGACCGATGGCCGTCATGCGGCCCAGCGTCTCGGCCGGGGTGTCGGTCAGGTCGACGGTGTGGATCTTGGGGATCACCAGCGTGTGGCCCCGGGTGAACGGCCGGATGTCGAGGATGGCGAGGTAGTCGTCGTCCTCGTAGATCGTGATGGCAGGAGCCTCACCGTCGACGATGGCACAGAACACGCAGGACATCACGCCACGCTAGTTCACGTTCGTGGCCGCCCATTCGCCCAGTCGGCGGTCCCGCTCCTCCGCGGAGACGTCCTCGACTCGCGTCATCACGGTCCAGCGGACACCGAACGGGTCTCTGATCGACGCGAACCGGTCGCCGGTCGCGAAGTCCTGGGGCGCCTCCCGGATCGTCGCGCCGGCCTTCTCGGCCCGGGTGACGACGCCGTCGACGTCCGGGCAGTAGTGCGCGAGCGAATAGGTGACGACGTCGGCGTTCGGTGCCGGTGCGGCTATTCCGTAGGCGTCCGCGGGGTCGCCGAGCTGCAGACGGCCGTTACCGAAGTCGAGCTCGGCGTGCGCGATGGTGCCGTCGGGGCCGTCCATCTTCTCGACGAGCGTCGCGCCGAAGACCTCGGTGTAGAAGTCGATGGCCGCAGACGCGCCGGCAACGCACAGGAATGGGGTAAGGCTGGTGTATCCCGCAGGAATCGGTTCAACAGACATGTCCCGAGTTTCGTAGTGTCGTAGCCGTGGGTGCTTGGAAAAATCCGACATCCGGGCAGCCGCTGCGCGGCGTGGTCGGGCGCCCGGCCAGTTCGTCGGTGTTCGACCTGCAGCGGTGGGCGCCCAGCGCAGCGACGGAACGCTATGTCGAGCATTTGTGGTCCGTGACATGGGATCTGCGCGGGGCGGACCCGTTCGACAGCTCCGTCATCACTTTTCCGTCGATGCATATCACCCACGAGTGGGGAACCGATGGTGCGCGACACGGCTTCTCGCTGCCGAATACGCTGGTGCACGGCGTCGTCGAGCGTGTCTTCCACACGACGATCAGCCAGCAGGGGTGGGTCGTCGGCGCACGTTTTCGACCCGGGGGGTTCACGGCCCGCTTCGGTGGTGACGCGTCGACGATGACGGGGCGTGTGCAACCGGTGCCCGACGATCTGTTCGGGGCGTCGGCCCGTCTGGAGGACGACGTCGACGCCGCCGGAGTGCATCTGGACCGTCTTATCGCCCAGCCTGTCGAACCGGATTCCACGTACCCGGTGTTGACGGCGCTCGTCGACCGGATCAGGGACGACACCAAAATTCACCGCGTGGAGCAGGCGATGAGCCACTCGCCCTGGAGCGAGCGCACCACCCAGAGGGTGTTCCGCCGCTACGTCGGCGTCCCGGTGAAGTGGGTGCTGTGCCGGTACCGGCTGCAGAACGCCGCACTGGCGATCGAGACCGACCCCGGTGTCGACTTCGCGGACCTGGCGGTCCGGCTCGGATGGTATGACCAGGCGCATTTCATCAACGACTTCCGCGCGATGCTCGGCGCGACGCCGGGGGGGTATGCGGCTAGGTACGGGCCGCGGCCGTGATCTGGCCCCAGGCCGCCAGTTTCGCGGCGAAGGACAACGTGTGGGCGGGGCTGGTCGATGGAAGCCTGGTTGCGGATGTCGGCTTCCCGACGAGACGCAGGTAGTTCTTCTCTGCCGCTGCGCCGTTGAAGTACACCTGCGTGATCGTCGGGTGCTCGGTGAAGAATGTGCCGAAATCGTTGGCCACCATACTGTCTGGTTCGACGGCCGAGTCGAGGCTGCCGACTCTGCGGCAGTGCTTGAGGACATCCCAGACGGCGACGCCGGCCGCCGTCAACGCGGTCACCCGGTCCTCGTACGGTGCGGCGGGGTCGAACCCGAAGAGCGTGCCGGTGATGGGCCAGAACGCGTTGCGCGGATGCGCGTAGTACTGGTGGGCCTGCAGTGACGCAACACCGGGCATGTTCCCGAGGATGAGCACCCGCACTCCGGGTGCCCTCAGCGGCGGGAAGCCCTGCAGCGTCATGGTTCCGACCGTATACGTTGGGAACGTGGCCGAAGACTTCGATCTGGATTCAGCAGGGCTGCTCGACGGGCTCGAGGGAGATGCGCGCGCCGAACGTGCCGAGTTGATCCGCTGGCTGATGGAGCGCGGTGTCTCCGTGAACCAGATCCGCAGCAATCCCGCGCCGATTCTGTTGGGTGCGCGGCGGGTGATCGGCGACGACGGTCAGTACGTGTCGGCGCGTCAGGCGGCGGAGAAGGCCGGCGTCGAACTCGAGCTGTTCGAACGGATACAGCGGGCCATGGGGCTGCCGCGGGTCGACGATCCGGACGCGGACGTTCTCCTGCGTGCCGACGCCGAAGCGGCCAAGTTCACCCGTGACTTCCTGGACGTGGGCATCGATCCCGACGAGCTCGTGCAGACCACCCGACTTCTCAGCGACGGGTTGTCACGGGCGGCGGAGGCGATGCGATACACCGCGCTCGCCGCCGTGCTACGCCCGGGCGCAACGGAATTGGAGGTCGCCCAGGCATCGGAGAAGTTGGTGGGCAGTGTCGCTCCGATCCTGGGGCCGATGATCCACGAGGTGCTGCTGCTGCAACTGCGCCACGCGATCGAGACGGAAGCCGTGAATGCGATAGAGCGCGCCGAGGGGCAGCACCTGCCTGGAGCGCGCATGGTGACGATAGGGTTCGCCGATCTGGTCGGCTTCACCAGTCTCGGCGAGGCGTTGCCGCCAGAGGAGCTCGAACGCCTTGCCCAGCATCTCGCGGACCTGACCCGCGAAATCGCCGTCGCACCAGTGCGATTCATCAAGACGATCGGCGACGAGGTGATGCTTGTCAGCACCGAGCCGGCACCGCTGCTGGAGGCGCTCCTGCACCTGGTCGACGCGACAGAAGGCGATGACGACTTCCCTCGGTTGCGGGCCGGGATCGCGACCGGCATGGCGGTGAGCCGCGAAGGGGATTGGTTCGGCAGCCCGGTCAATCTCGCGGCGCGGGTCACGAGCGCAGCCCGGCCCGGGACGGTGCTGGTCGCTGAATCCGCGCGGGAGGCGATCGGCGACGATGACCGCTTCTCGTGGTCGTTCGCCGGCGCGAAGCACCTCAAGGGGATCAAGCCGGACGTGAAGACCTTCAGGGCGCGTCGCGCGGAGTCTTGATCTTCTCCGCACCGGTGATTATCGGCCCAAAGTGTTGTCGCGCTACTGAATTGAGCCAGCGCTGACTGGCGATCTCCCAGACCGTCTCGACGAACTCGCGTCCATCTTCGACGAGGGTGTGACGGTCGATCTGACGGTAGCCCAGCCTGGCTGAGACGGCATGGCTGCTCGCGTTGTCTTGAAGTGCCCAGGGGCTGCGCGATGCGCTCCATCGAGGGCGATGAAGAGGCCAAATTGTGGCCAACGGCTGATGTATTCACCACGATCGGCCATCAATTCACAGTAGCGGCCGTTGCTCAGAAATTTCTTCTGTCACTTGGGTTTCTGTGGTCACATCCCGGGTCCGACTTGTCGGTGTGTCGAACTAGTGTTCGAAAAATGGATGTGGTCGCAGACGCGCTGGCGGGGATGGGTGAGCAGATCACCATCTTGGCCAAGGCGTGCGACGAGTTGTCCCACCGCGAGTTGGTCCGTTTGCTTTCTGACCTGACGACGGTGCTGCGCACGGTGCCGACGCTGGAGCATCAGATTCTGGCACGGTTGACTGACGAGACTGAGCCGCATCGGTTGGGGGAGGCGTCGTGGAAGAAGGTGCTGACCACGGCGCTGCGGTGTAGTGAGACAGACGCCTCCCGCCGGTTGCGAAGGGCCGAGGAACTGGGCCCACGAAGGGCGATGACCGGGGAACCGTTGCCGCCGCAGTATGCCTGGACCGCCGCCGCGCAAGCCCGCGGTGTACTGGGTGAGGAGCATGTGAAGGTCATCGCAGACTTTCACAAGGCGCTGCCGTCATGGGTCGATCCCGGTACCCGCGACGATGCCGATCGCGAACTGGCTGCTGCCGGTGCGGGGTTGGGGCCTGAAGCGTTGCGTCAGGCCGCTACCCGGCTGGTGAACACGATCGATCAGGACGGACCCGAGCCGACCGATGCTGAGGTCGCGCGCAAGTGTTATCTGACGCTAGGACCACAGCAGCGCGATGGGACGCGGTCATTTCGAGGCCGCGTCGATGCCGAGACCGGTGCGTACCTGGAGGCGGTGCTGGCGAAAGAGGCTGCACCCGGAATGAACAACCCCGCCGACGAACCGACCACGGATTCTGAGCCGACGGATGATTTTGAGCCGCCTGCCGAACCGGCGGATGCCGAGCCAACTGCTGACTCTGAGCCGACCGCTGACGCGGACGCCGAGCGGGCTTGCCGGGACACGCGGACTCAAGGTCAGCGCAACCACGATGCCCTCAAAGCCCTGACTCGTCGTCAGCTGGAAACCGGACTAGGCACTCACAACGGGCTTCCGGTCACTGTGATCGTGTCGACGACCTTGCAGGAGCTCGAGAAGGGCGCCGGGGTAGGCGTCACCGGCGGCGGGAGCCTGTTGCCGATGCGGGATCTGATCCGAATGGCCGCGAACGCATTCCACTACCTGTACATCTACGACAAGTACACCGAAGAATCGCTGTATCTCGGCCGCACCAAACGCCTCGCCAACGCAGCCCAGCGAATCGTCCTGCATGGCAAGGAACGTGGCTGCACACGGCCTGGTTGCAGCGTGCCCGGGTATTGGGCCCAGGTCCACCATGCGGTCGCGGACTGGAAAGACGACGGACAGACCAACATTGACGAGCTGACCTTCGCCTGCGGACCCGATCACCGCATGCTCGACAAGACCGGATGGCGCACGCGCAAGAATGCGAAAGGCCAGACCGAATGGCTGCCGCCTCCCGGTCTCGACACCGGACAACATCGCGTCAACAATTATCACCACCCCGAGAGATATCTGCTCCCCGAAGGCGACCCACCCGAGGGATGACGTCCCGTGACGGGCCAAAAACCCGTTGATGCGAGACTGACCGTCGCGCTACCGTTTTCAGCCACGGACGAGACGGCCATCGGTGAACTCTCACGCCTGATTCCGGTGGAGTCGCGCTATCACGGCGTCGATCCAGACGTGTGATCGGTGGGGTGGGAAGCTACGAGCTCGCCCTCGGGTACAGCCTCATCTTCTGGCCGCGGTTCGTCGAGTTCGAGGATTATGTTGTCCGAGAAGACTTTGCGCTCGACCTGCTGCGTGACGTGAAGAGACCGACCCCAGATGGTCCGTCGAGGCATTGCTCAACCACATCCATCTCGGTGACCTCCACATGTGCGCTCAGTCGAACGGTCTCCAACTTCAGTATCTCGGCCGAGTGCTCAAGGAGATCCACGAGGTGAAGCTTGCTCACGATTTCCCCGACCGGCGGTTCACCGTCGAGTTCAACGATGTGCTTGTTGATGGCTGGCTCGACTGGTGTCAGCGCGACGGGGTGAACGCGCGCAGGCGCAGACTGTTGCTCACCACGAAGACCGAACTGAAAGCCATTGCGGCGCCGGCGATCATCGGGTTGAGCAGTCCCGCCGCGGCGAGCGGCAGCGCGGCGATGTTGTACGCGAACGCCCAGAACAAGTTGCTCTTGATGGTGCTCAACGTCTTGCGGGACAAGCGAATCGCATCGGGTACCGCCCGCAGGTCGTTGCTCACCAGCGTCAGGTCGCTGGCCTCGATGGCGACATCGGTGCCGCCGCCCATCGCCAACCCGAGATCCGCCTGCGCCAGCGCGGCCGCATCGTTGACCCCGTCGCCGACCATCGCCACGACCTTGCCCTCGGCCTGCAGCCGCGTGACGGTGTCGACCTTGTCCTGCGGCAGCACCCCCGCGACCACCTCGTCGATCCCGACCTCCGCCGCAACGGTGCGTGCCACTGCCTCGTTGTCGCCGGTCACCATGATCGGCGTCAGCCCGATACGCTTGAGCAGCGAAACCGCTTCCGCAGAAGTCGGTTTGACCGCATCGGCGACCATCAGGACTCCGCGGGCGCGGCCGTCCCAGCCCACCACGACTGCAGTCCGACCGTCGGATTCGGCCCGCGCGACGGCATCGGCAAGCTCGTCGGAAACTTCGAACGACCGGTCCACCATCAATCGCAGCCGGCCCAGCACCACGCGGCGCCCCTCGACGTCACCCTCGACGCCAAGTCCCCGCAGATTCGTGAATCCACCGACGGCGGGCACATCGCCGAGCTTCTCGCGCGCACCAGCTGTGATCGCCGCCGCGATCGGGTGCTCCGACGGACTCTCCACCGCGCCCGCCGACCGCAACACCTCGTCGGGCTGCTCGCCGTCGGCGGCGAACACGTCGACCAGCGTCATGCTTCCCGTGGTGACCGTGCCCGTCTTGTCGACGATGACGGTGTCCACCCGCCGTGTCGACTCCAGCACCTCAGGCCCCTTGATCAGGATGCCGAGCTGAGCTCCGCGTCCGGTGCCGACCATCAGCGCCATCGGCGTCGCGAGGCCCAGCGCGCACGGGCACGCGATGATCAGCACCGCCACCGCCGCGGTGAACGCCGCCGCGACAGAAACTCCACTGCCGATCCAGAACCCCAGCGTGGCCACCGAGAGCGCAAGGACGATCGGCACAAAGATCCCGGAAATCCGGTCGGCAAGCCGCTGCGCCTGAGCTTTTCCGTTCTGGGCGTCCTCGACCAGCCGCGCCATCTGTGCGAGCTGAGAATCGGCGCCGACGCGCTCGGCACGCACCACGAGCCTGCCATCGACGTTGACCGTCGCGCCGACGACCTGGGAGCCCGCGGCCACCTCGACCGGCACCGACTCACCCGTCAGCATCGACGCATCGACCGCCGATGCGCCCTCGACGACCACGCCGTCGGCGGCGATCTTCTCGCCGGGACGCACCACGAACTCGTCCCCGATCGCCAGCTGGTCGATCGGAATGCGTTGCTCTACACCATCTCTGCGAACAGTGACGTCTTTGGCGCCCATATCGAGCAATGCCCGCAGCGCCGCACCGGCGCGGCGTTTGGCTCGTGCTTCGAAGTACCGGCCCGCCAGGATGAACGTCGTCACCCCGGCCGCCGCTTCGAGATAGATGTTGCCGCTGCCGTCGGTCCGGGCGATCGTCAGCTCGAAGGCGTGCACCATCCCCGGCACGCCCGCGGTGCCCCAGAACAAGGCGTAGATCGACCAGCCGAACGCCGCCAGCGTGCCGACCGAGATCAGCGTGTCCATCGTCGCAGCGCCGTGCCGCAGGTTGGCCCATGCGGCCTGGTGGAACGGCAGCGCACCCCAAACCACCACCGGTGCAGCCAAAGTCAGCGACAGCCACTGCCAGTATGGGAACTGCCACGCGGGCACCATCGCCATCGCGATCACCGGGACGGACAGCGCCACGCAGATCAGCAGCCGCTGCCGCAGCGCCGCGGTGGGATCGGGCGCGTCGTCAGGCTCGTCGACGACCGCGGGGAGTGCCGCCTGATAGCCCGCCGATTCGACGGCCGAGACCAATTCGTCGGGGGAGATGCTGTCACCGAATTCCACGCGCGCCTTCTCGGTCGCGAAGTTGACCGTCGCGGCGACACCGTCGAGCTTGTTGAGCTTCTTCTCGACCCGGGCGGCGCACGACGCACACGTCATACCGCCGATGGTCAGTTCGACGGTGTTCATTGCCCGTCACCCTCGTGGGGATGAACTCCCGTCGGATGGGGCACGGCGACATCGGGGCCGGGGCCGACCGCGTTGCCGACCCACAGCGACGCGGCGAACACGACGACGAGCAGCGCGACGAACGCGGCGATCTTGGCAGGAGCGGTCATGGCGTGACGCCTCAGCCCGCCAGCGTGTAGCCGGCCTCTTCGACGGCCGCCCGGATCGCATCGTCGTCGACGGGGGTTTCGCTGGCGATCGTGACCGTGCCGCTGGACACGTCCACATCGACGCTGCTGACGCCCGGAATGTGCGTGAGTTCGGCACGCACCGAGTTGGCGCATCCGCCGCAGCTCATACCCTCGACGGTGATGGTGGTGGTCACGGTTCTCCTCTCGGCGTCGCTTGACTGATATGTACCATACCCCCCTAGGGTATGAATTATTCCCGTACGTCCGAGAAGGGAGTTCGAAGGTGTTGTCGAAACGCAGTCTGCTGGTCGGAATGGCCACCGTGGGGGCCTCCGTCGCGCTGCTGTCCGGGTGCAGCGACGTCGGCACGGAAGCGGCCGAGCACGATCACCAGACGCACGAGCACGAGCCGACCTCGCAGGCAGCCGACGGTGCACACAACGAGGCGGACATGACCTTCGCCCGCGACATGATTCCCCACCACGAGCAGGCCATCGTGATGAGCGACATCATCCTGGCCAAGCAGGGCATCGATCCGCGCGTGACCGAGCTGGCCGACCAGATCAAGACGGCGCAGGGTCCCGAGATCGCCACCATGCAGCAGTGGCTGACCGCCTGGGGTGCCCAGGCCCCGTCTGGTCATGAGGGGCACGACATGGGCGATATGGGCGGTGACCATGCCGAGATGGGGATGATGACCGACGAGCAACTCGACCAGCTGCGCCAGGCGCAGGGCGTCGATGCCGCCCGCCAGTTCCTCACCGGCATGATCGCCCACCACGAAGGCGCGGTGAGGATGGCGCAGACCGAGGTCGACACCGGCCAGGATCAGGCCGCAGTGCACCTTGCGCACGAGATCATCGAGACGCAGCAGCGTGAGATCGACACGATGAAGGGCGTCCTCGGCTCACTGTAGGTTCGCGTCATGCGAATCCTCGTGCAGCGCGTCACCTCTGCCCGCGTGACAGTCGCGGGAGCGATCGTCGGCGAGATCAATCCGGACACCCAGGGGCTGCTCGCACTCGTCGGCGTCACCCACGACGACGATGCCAGCAAGGCGCAACGGCTGGCGGAAAAGCTCTGGACGCTAAGGATTCTCGACGACGAGAAGTCTGCCAGTGACATCGGTGCGCCGGTGCTGGTCGTCAGCCAGTTCACGCTGTACGGAAACACCACGAAGGGGCGACGGCCGACGTGGAATGCCGCCGCCCCCGGGACGATCGCCGAACCGCTCGTCGACAGGTTCGCCGCTGCGCTGACCACGCTCGGCGCCGAGGTGTCCACCGGCGTCTTCGGTGCCGACATGAAAGTCGAACTCGTCAACGACGGTCCGGTCACGGTCCTGCTCGAACAGTGAACCCCCACGGTAGGAGAGGCTCGTCCTACCACGGGTGGAGAACAAGATCGGCTTTGAGCACGATGTGCCCGGCGCCGCATCTTCGTAGCGTCGATGCATGGCAGCAATCAACCCGGGAATTGTCCGGGCTCGCAGACTCTTTCGGTATCGGATCCTCTACTGGCTGATCGGTGCTCCCGATCGAAGGTGGTCGGAGGCCACCACGGCCCGTCAGGAGCGCCGACGGGACAGAAAGACCCAGCGCCCGCACCGTCGTGAGGACTTCATCGAAGAAGCCGCGATGATGCGGGAGATGCGCCGACTGTGAGGGCTATGCCGTCGGCGTGACGGGGATCCCCTCCGAGGGCTGCACGATCACAAACCCGTTGCCGTAGAACGACACCTGAAGCGCCTCGCCTGAACCGCGGCCGATCAGTGCGCCGGCCTTGAAGCTCGTCTTCAGCTGTGTCTGCAGATTGGCCGACCACGCCACCACCGCGTTCGTGTCGGCAAAGGTCGGGGCTTCCCCGGCATTGAGCACGACGGGGGCGCCGTCGGTCGTCAGCGCCACCCATCCGGTGCCGCGCAGCGTCGTGTTGAACAGGCCCCCGGCGACCATGCTGCCGCCCTTCACCCGCTCGACGTTCCAGTCCAGGCTCGACGAGAACGCCAGCACGTTCTTGCCGCTGATCGACAGTCCGGAGTTGTTGAGGTTGAGCAGGTGGACGTCGAAGGCCCGCTCGGCGAGAAACACATCGCCCTGACCGGAGCAGCGCATCAGCGGCAAGCCTTCGCCCGTGAGCGCCTTCTTGATGAACTTCGATGCGCCACTGCCCTCATAGGCGAAGTCGACGTTGCCCTGGTAGGCGACCATCGCACCCTGCCGCGCCATGAACGGCTCGCCGAGGCGGACCCGCAGCAGCTTGGCGTTCTGGTTGGCGATCGCCTTGGCTTCCTTCTCGCTGAAGCGCCCGTCGACGAGATCGCCACTGATGCCGGAGAAGCCGTCCGCGCCGCCCAGGGGAGCGGCCTGCGCCTGGGCCTGTGCCTGCGCCTGCGGCGGTCCCGAGTAGGGCTGCGCCTGCGGGGACGGCGCGGCGCCGAGCGGCGAGCGCTGCACCTGTCCCTGGTGGGACACCTGATCGGTCCACTGCGCTCCGTCGTGCCACCGGTAGTCGAAGCGCCCCTCGGGGTCGGGCTGCCAACTGCCTTGTCCAGGTCCTGTCATCGCCGCCTCCTTTAGCGAAATGGTCGGCTTCACCCTATGCGCCGCTGGGCCGTCGGTCAGCTGGCATTCTGGGGATATGGCCAAGGAAATCGACCGGCAGCGCGCTCAGGGTGCGCTTGCGGTCATCAAGGCGCACCCCGGGATGGTGCTGTTCGCGCTGTCGCCCGTGATCCTGGGGATCGGGCTCGTCTGGTGGTTGGTGGGCCCGGGTTGGGCCATGGTGCTGCTGGTCGCGGCAGTGATCGGGGGCGGCGCGGCGGTGGTTCTCAAGCGCGGCTGATCCGACGATTCTGCCGGCGGCGAACGTCGCCCTCTCGGTTCTGTAACGATGTAATCATGTAAGCATGCGACACCATCCCCACAGCCGACGGTCGAGCCGCTCCGGCGGCTGGCAGCAAGCCGACCAGCCCGATGCCACCGACGCCCCCGACTGGTTCGGCGGGCGCCTTCCCGACACCTGGTTCGCCGGTGACCCCGAGGTCATCGTCGACCGCGAAGAGATCACCGTGATCGGCCGCCTGCCGGATCCCGAGAACCCGGAAAGCGAGGCGCGGGCTTCGGGCCGGGCCGCCCGTTTCCGCGAGCAGACCCGCAACGAGCGCATGCAGATCGCCGACGAAGCGGAGGCCAAGTACGGCCGCAAAGTGGCCTGGGGAGTCCAGGTCGGCGGAGACGGAGACGCGACCGAGCGAATCCTGTTCACCCACCTGGCGGTTCCGGTCATGACGCGGTTGCGGCAGCCTGAGCGCCAGGTGCTCGACACCCTCGTCGACGCCGGCGTGGCGCGGTCACGTTCCGATGCGCTGGTCTGGTCGGTGCGTCTGGTCGGTGAGCATGCCGACGAGTGGCTCGGCAAGCTGCGTGACGCGATGCGCGAGGTCGACGATCTGCGCGCGGAAGGTCCGCAGCTCTAAACCCGCGTCACCCCGACGTACGTCGAGTTCAGCGCCGCCGTCTGCGACAACGGATCGACCGGTCCGCCGTCGACCAGCAGGTTGCGGTTCACACCGAACGACTCCGGCGCCGCACCGCTGCGCGGATCGAAAACCCTTGAGCCCCATCCGTGGTCGACGACGATGACACCCGGACGGGGCTGCTCGGAAATGGACGCGGTCAGTTCGATCGCGCCAATGGGCGAGTGGATCCTGACGCGGTCGCCGTCACCGATTCCCAGCCGTCCCGCGTCGTCGGGATGGATGACGACCTCGCTGCCCTTGCCGGAAGGATGCAGGCCGGGCAGGTCGTTGAGCCACGAGTTCATCGAATGCCGGTGCCGACGGTTCGCCAGCTGGAATGGATAGTCAACCGGCGGCGCAGATTTCGGGGCGGCGAGCAATTCGCGGGCGCGGGCGACGAATTCGGGCGGGGCGACGTGCACCTTCTTGTCGGGGGTGCGCAATGCCTGCCGGAAATGCCCGAACTCGCGCGGGCCCAGCACCCAGCCATGTGGGTGCGCCATCACGTCGCGCCAGGAGATCCTGCGGCCGTTGAACTTTCGGCCCGTCGCGACGACGAGCCGGTTGATCCAGTGCGGGGTGAACTCCAGACCCGGCCTGCCGGTCAGCCGCGCCAACCGCCGCGTCGTCGTGATGAAAGCGTTGAGCCCCTTGGCGCGGAACATCGGCTTGCGCATGGCAAGGCAGAGATCGGTGAAGATCCGCCACTCCTGGCGTGCCTCCGGCGGCGGCTCCACGGCCTTGGTGCCGTAGTGCAGATAGGGCTCGTCGTGCATGTTGCTGGTGAACGCCAGCAGATCGTCGCGCTCCAGCCAGTGCACCGCGGGCAGCAGCCAGTGCGCGTGCCGGTGACTTTCACGTTGGACGAAGTCGATGGCCACCAGCAGATCCAGCTGCGCCAGTGCAGCATCGAGGCGGGCGCCGTCAGGGCCCGAGACCACGGGGTTTCCGCAATTGATCACCATCGCCCGGATCTGGCCCACGCCCGGTGTCATGATCTCGTCGGGCAGTTCCGACAACGCGTGCGCGCCGGCGACCATGCGGCGGCCTGAGAGCCGATTGTGGTGCGGGGTGGCCTTGACCATGCCCGACATCCGGATCGCGTCGACGTAACCCGGCTCGTAGCGGCGACCGCCGGGCCGGTCCATCCGTCCTGTGATGACGTTCAGCACGTGGCCGAGCCACTCGGCGACGGTTCCCGTCAGATGCATCGAGACGCCGGTGCGGGTGACCACCATGGCGGCCGGGGCGGAGGCGAAATCCCTTGCCACCTCTTCGATCCGGGACCGATCGAGATCGCAGCGGCCAGCAAGGTCGTCGAGGTCGGCATCGGCGACCAGCCGGCGCAGGTCCTCGACGCCGTTGGCCAGGTCGCTGCAGTCCTGCTTGTGCTCAAGGCCTTCGTCGAGAATCACCTTCACCATCGCCAGCAGCAGCGCCCAGTCCTGCGCCGGCCGCACCGCCAGATGCACGTCGGCCTTCGCTGCCGACTCGGTACGCAACGGGTCGACCACGACGATCGTCGCGCCCTGCGCCTGCCGCGCCAGCGCGCGTCGCCAGCCGCCCGGCACGGTCTCCAGCCAGTTCCAGGCGCTCACAGCGGGATTCGTGCCGACGAGCAGAAAGTAGTCGCAGTTGTCGATATCGGATACCGGCGCCATCAGTATCGAGCCGTACATGGCCTGGGCGACAACATGCATCGCGTTCTGGTCGATCGACCCGACCGCGTACCGGCTGTGCGTACCGATGGCGTCCAGCCAGCCGTTCATGAAGATGATGTTCGACGACGAGAAGCCCGCCGGATTCCCGTAGTACAGGCCGACCGCATCGGGGCAGTCGGCGTCGATGATCGCGTTCATTCGAGCCGCGATGTCGGCGATCGCCTCGTCCCACGTCGCCTCGACATAGGTGTCACCGACCCGCCGCATCGGTGCGACGATGCGGCGCGGGTGCTCGACGAGCCTGCCCGCGGTGCGCCCTTTGGCACAGAAGTCGTGCCAGCTGTGCGGGTTCTGCTTGTCGGCCGAGATCTTGACGACGCGATTGTCCTCGACGGTCACCTCGACACCGCACGACGCCAGGCAGTACCGGCAGAACGTGTGCACCGTGCTGGTCATGCCCGTCATGGTGCCCTGCCGTCCGCGCGCTCGTCTCCCGAATGCAATTGAGCAGGGTGGTTACCGGTTGACCATCGTCCAGTACTCACCGTGCCGGGCCATCAGCTCGCCGTGGGTGCCCCGCTCGACGATCTTGCCGCCCTCCATCACGAGGATCGTGTCGGCATCGCGGATCGTCGAAAGCCGGTGCGCGATGATAAAACTCGTCCGATCACGGCGCAGAGTGCGCATCGCGTGCTGGATGAGCACCTCGGTCCTGGTGTCCACCGAGCTGGTGGCCTCGTCCAGGATGAGCAGTTGAGGACGGGCCAGCACGGCGCGCGCGATCGTGATGAGCTGCTTCTCGCCGGCACTGATGTTGCTGCCACCGTCGTTGATTCGGGTGTCGTAGCCATCGGGCAGCGTCTGCACGAAGCGGTCCACGTAGGCGGCGGTGGCCGCCTCGATGACCTCGTCGTGGGTGGCGTCGGGCCGCCCGTAGGCGATGTTCTCGTAGACCGTTCCCGCGAACAGCCAGGTGTCCTGGAGCACCATGCCGACCCGCGATCGCAGCGAGCTGCGGCTCACCGACGAGATGTCGACCCCGTCGACCAGGATCCGCCCCGAATCGACGTCGTAGAACCGCATCAGCAGGTTCACCAGCGTCGTCTTGCCGGCCCCGGTGGGGCCGACGATGGCAACCGTGGTGCCGGGTTCGGCGATCAGGGAGAGCTCCTCGATCACCGGTGTGCCCGGGGTGTAGCTGAACCAGACCCGGTCGAACTCCACCCGGCCCCGTCGCCGGTCGCCACCCACGGGCGGTGCCGCCTGGAGGTCGGCGGCGGCGTCGGGCGGTTCCTCCTCGGCGTCGAGCAGGTCGAAGACGCGCTCGGCGCTGGCGATCCCGGATTGCATCGTGTTGTACATGCCCGCGATCTGGGTGAGGGGCTGGTTGAACTGGCGGACGTACTGGATGAACGCCTGGATGCCGCCGAGGGTGATCTGCCCGGTCGCGACCTGGACGCCGCCCAGGACGGCGACCGCCACATAGCTGAGATTGCCGATGAAAATCGTTGCGGGGGAGACGAGTCCCGACAGGAACTGCGCCCCGAAGCTGGCGTGGAAGACGTCGTTGTTGAGCTCTCTGAACTCGTCTTCGGCGCGGGCGCGGTGACCGAACGTCTTGACGACGGTGAATCCGCTGTAGGTCTCTTCGATGTGCGCGTTGAGCCTGCCGGTGTTCGTCCACTGCGCGACGAACAGGTTGCGGGACCGCTTCGCGATCGAGCGCGTCACCCACAGCGACAGCGGAACGGTCACGACCGTGAGCAACGTCAGCAGCGGCGAGATCGTCAGCATCATCACCAGCACCGCCACCACGGTCAGGATCGACGTGAGCAGCTGCGTGACCGCCATCGACAGCGACTGCTGCAGGTTGTCGACGTCGTTGGTGACGCGGCTGAGCACCTCGCCGCGTTGCCGGGAATCGAAGTACCGCAGCGGCAGCCGGTGGACCTTGTCCTCGACGTCGGCGCGCAGCGACACCATCGTGCGCTGGACAACGACGTTGAGCAGCCGCGCCTGAAGCCAGACCATCAGCGCCGCAACCAGATAAAGCCCGAGTGCCAGCGCCAGCGTGCGAGCGACGGCGCCGAAGTCGACACCCTGTCCCGGCACGACGTTCATGCCCGACAGCAGGTCGGCGAACGTGGTGTCCCCTCGGGACCGGGCCGCCTCGACAGCCTGTTCCTTCGTCAGCCCGGCGGGCAGCTGCCGACCGATCACGCCGTTGAACAGCAGATCGGTCGCGTGGCCGAGGATCCGCGGACCCACGACACCGATCGCGATGCCGCCCACTCCGAGTAGCATCACCGCGATCGTCATTCCCCGTTGCGGTGTCAGGCGTTTGAGTAGCCGGATCGCCGAGCCTTTGAAGTCGCGGGACCGAACCTGCGGCGGTTCGGCCATCCGCATTCCGCGTCCCAGTGGTCCGGTCATCGTTCGCCGGCCGTCACCGATTGCGAGTCCGCGAACTCGCGGTACGTGTCGCACGCTCGCAAAAGCTCGTCGTGGGTCCCCGAGCCGACGACGCGGCCGTCGTCGACGACGACGATCAGGTCGGCGGCGGACACCGTCGAGATCCGTTGCGAGACAATCACCACGGTCGCCTCACCGGAGGCTTCGCGTAGGCGCTCGCGCACCCGGGCGTCGGTGTGGACGTCGAGCGCGGAGAACGCGTCGTCGAACAGGTAGATCACCGGCCGCCGGATTGCGGCGCGGGCGATCGCCAGGCGCTGACGCTGGCCGCCGGAGAGGTTCATGCCACCTTGGGCCACCCGCATCGCGAGGCCTTCGGGGTGGCCCGAGACGAAGTCGTCGGCGCACGCGACCCGCAGCGCCTCCCACATCTCATCCTCGGTCGCGTCGGCTTTCCCGTACCGCAGGTTCTCCTCGACGGTGCCGGCGAACAGATACCCGCGCTGCGGAACGAGTCCGACGGCCCCCCACAGCCTCTCGATGTCGAGATCGCGCACGTCGACGCCATCCACGCTCACCGAGCCGCCCGTCACGTCGTAGAGGCGGCAGATCAGCGACACCAGGGTCGACTTACCCGATCCGGTCGAGCCCACGATCGCCGTCGTCGACCCGGGTTGCGCGGTGAACGAAACATCCTGCAGCACCGGCCGGTCCGCGCCGGCATAGCGAAACGTTGCACTGTCGAAGCGGATTTCACCGGCGACGGTGTCCGGTGACGTCGCCGTCGGTGACGTCGTGATCGCCGGTTCGGTGGTGAGGACCTCGGTGATCCGTTCGGCGCACACCGTCGCGCGGGGGATGATCACCAGGATGAACGTCGCCATCAGCACCGCGACCAGGATCTGCATGAAGTAGGACAGGAACGCGATCAGCGACCCGACCTGCATCTGCCCGGCGTCGATCCGCATCCCGCCGAACCAGATCAACGCCACGCTCGACACGTTGATCACCAGTGTCGTCACAGGAAGCATCAGCGCCTGCCACCGGCCTGCTTCCAGTGCGCTGCCCGCCAAAGCCGTGTTCGCCTCGGCGAAACGGTTGCGCTCGAACGGTTCCCGTGCGAACGCCCGCACCACCCGCAGCCCGGTGAGCTGCTCCCGCATGACGCGGTTGATGCCGTCGATCTGGCCCTGCACGCGCCGGAAGATCGGTAGCAGACGCGTGACGATCCAATAGTTGGTCAGCGCCAGCACCGGCACGCTGACCACCAGCAACCAGGACAGTCCCGCGTCCTCGTGAATGGCCATGAAGATGCCGCCCACACACATGATCGGGGCGGTGATGAGCATCGTGGCAGTGAGCTGGACCAGAAGCTGGATCTGCTGCACATCGTTGGTGGTGCGGGTCAGCAGCGACGGCGCGCCGAACTTTGCTGTCTCCTCTGCGGAAAAGCCGGTGACATGGTGAAAGAGCGCCGAGCGCATGTCGCGGCCGACGCTCATGCTGGCCCGCGATCCGAAATACACGGCGCCGATGGCGCACACCACCTGCAGCGCGGTCACGCCGAGCATCACCCCGCCGAGTTCGACGATGCGCCGCAGATCGCCCTGTGCGACACCGTCGTCGATGATCGCGGCGTTGACCGTCGGCAGGTACAGCGTCGCCAGCGTGCTCACCACCTGAAGTGCCGCGACGATCGCCAGCAGTGAGCGGTACGGCCGCGTGTACCGCCGGAGCAGGCCCCAGAGCATCCCGCTACTGTCGCATACCCGGCAGACGGCGCGGCTGATTGGCTGGCGCACCTGAGAATTGCATAAATGGGCTGGTCAATCGGCATGTCGGTGGTTGACGGTGTGGGCTGCCGCTACAGTGCATGGCGTGACCCAGAGCTACCGCAGACATCGTCGGCCGGTGAAGGCGCTGGCCGTTGCTGCGGCGGCCCTGCTTCCGGTGCTGGCGGCGTGTTCCGACTCCGAACCGCAAGGCCCGGCTGTGCCGTCATCCGAGGCGCCGGAGCAGAACATTTCGCACGGCCCGTTCTTCCCCGAGTGCGGCGGTATCAGCGACGAGACGATCTCGCAGCTGACCGAGCAGCCCGGGTTGGTCAACACCGCGAAGACGTCCGTCGGGTGCCAGTGGCTGTCCGGCGGATCCATCCTCGGCCCGCATTTCTCGTTCTCGTGGTTCCGAGGAAGCCCGATCGGGCGCGAACGCAAGACCATGGAGTTGTCGCGCACCAGCGTCGAGGACGTCAACATCGAGGGCCACGACGGGTTCATCGGCATCAACGAGGACCCGGATCCCAAGATCGGCGTCAACCTGTGCGAGGTCGGTATCGGGTTCGGTGACGACTTCATCGAATGGTCCATCAGCTTCTCGCAGCCGCCGTACCCGGACGCGTGTGAAGTGGCCAAGGAACTCACCCGCCAGTCGATTGTGAACTCCAAATGACCTCTCGCGTACTCAAGGGCGCGATCGCCGCGATGGCGGGCCTGGTCGTGCTGACCGGCTGCACGCAAACCGTCGAAGGCACCGCGGCCAAGTCGGGCTCCGGGGACGTACCCCGCAACGACAACTCCGAGCGCAAGTACCCGAACCTGCTGAAGGAGTGCGAAGTTCTCACCGAGGACATCCTCGCCGAGACGGTCGGTGCGGATCCGCTCGACATCCAGAGCACCTTCGTCGGCGCGATCTGCCGCTGGCAGGCCGCCAACCCGGCGGGCCTGGTGGACATCACCCGGTTCTGGTTCGAGACGGGCAGCCTCGACAACGAGCGCAAGGTCGCCGATGAGCTGCAGTATCAGGTCGAGAATCGATCGGTGGCGGGTATCGAGTCGATCGTCATGAAGCCCAACGATCCCAACGGAGCGTGCGGGGTGGCCAGCGACGCGGCAGGCGTGGTCGGCTGGTGGGTCAACCCGCAGACGCCAGGGATGGACGCCTGCGGAATGGCGATCAAGCTGATGGAGCTGACGCTCGCTACCCGCGCCTAGCTTTCAGCGCGCGGTATGGAAGTCCACGAGTTCGGTGCCCCGTAACGCCCACTGATCCCACGGCGCGGTCGAGCGCAGCACCGCGATCGACGACGTCGGGTACTTCCCCGAAATCTGCTGGGCGGCAGCGCCGTTGCTGGATTCTTCGTCGGCGAGACCCAGCGCCAGCGACGACATCACCGGTTCGTGGCCGACGACGAGCAGGGTGGACACCTCGCCGTCGAACCGCGACTGCACGCCGTTGATCTCTTCGATGACGATGCCGGGCGTCGCGTCGTAGATCCGGTCGACGAACTGTACCGGCGCGGTGATTCCGGTGCGTTCCAATGTCTGTCGCGTGCGGGTGGCCGTGGAGCACAACACCGCATCCACGGTTGCGATGTTCTCCCTGATCCAGTCGCCGGCCAGTGTGCCCTCCCTGACACCTCGCGACGCCAGCGGGCGGTCGTGATCGGACACGCCGTCCGGATAGTCGGATTTGGCGTGACGCAGCAGCAGCAGTGTGCGGTATCGGTCGCTCATCCCATTAACCGTAGGGCATGCCGGTGCACGTCCACGGACTTGTCGGAGGGCGGACCTACAGTAGCTGTGCCCTCAAGGAAACCGACTGGGAAGGACGGGTTGACATGCGATTCCTGCACACGGCTGACTGGCAGCTCGGAATGACCCGTCATTACCTCAACGGGGATGCGCAGCCGAGGTATTCGGCCGCGCGCCGGGGTGCGGTGGTTGCACTCGGCACGCTGGCCGCCGATACCGGCGCCGAGTTCGTCGTCGTCGCCGGGGACGTGTTCGAACACAATCAACTCGCCCCGCGTGAGGTCAGCACCGCGCTGGAGGCCATGCGCGCCATCACGGTGCCGGTGTACCTGCTGCCGGGCAACCACGACCCGCTCGATGCGTCGTCGGTCTACACGAGCGCGCTGTTCACCTCCGAGCGGCCCGACAACGTGATCGTGCTCGATCGTCCCGGTGTGCACGACGTCCGGCCGGGCCTGCAACTGGTCGCCGCGCCGTGGTACTCGAAAGCCCCGACCACCGACCTCGTCGCCGACGTCGTCGATGCGCTGCCGGCCGACGGGACCACCCGGATCCTCGTCGGGCACGGCGCCGTCGACATCCTCGTCCCGGACAAGGACCGCCCGTCGCTGATCGGGCTCGGAGCAGTCGAGGGGGCCATCAGGCGTGGCGCCGTGCACTATGTCGCATTGGGGGACAAGCACTCTCGGATGAGCGTCGGATCGACCGGCCGCATCTGGTACTCGGGCTCGCCCGAGGTCACCAACTACGACGACATCGAACCCGATCCGGGGCATGTGCTCGCCGTCGACATCGACGAATCCGACGACGCCCGGCCTGTCCGTGTCGATGCGCACCGCGTCGGTGCGTGGCGGTTCATGTCGCTGAGGCACACGGTGGACAACACGCGCGATGTCGCCGACCTCGACATCAACCTCGACCAGATGACGGACAAGGAACGTACCGTCATCCGGCTCGGCCTCACGGGTTCGTTGACGGTCACCGACCGCGCGGCGCTGGATGCCTGCCTGGATCGCTATGCGCGGTTGTTCGCGGCGCTGGTGCCCTGGGACAAAGAAACCGACATCGCGGTGATGCCCGCCGACGGTGAGTTCGACGACCTGGGCATCGGCGGGTTCGCCGCGGCCGCCGTCGACGAGCTCGTCGCCACGGCGCGTGTCGCCGGTGACGAGGGCGACGACGCACGCGCCGCGCTGGCGTTGCTGCTGCGACTCGCGGAAGGAGGCGCGGCATGAAGCTGCATCGGTTGGTGCTGACGAACTACCGCGGAATCTCCCACCGCGACATCGAGTTTCCCGACCGCGGGGTGGTTGTCGTCAGCGGCGCCAACGAGGTCGGCAAGTCGTCGATGCTCGAAGCGCTCGACCTGCTCCTCGAGTCCAAGGACCGGTCGTCGAAGAAAGAGGTCAAACAGGTCAAGCCCACCCACGCCGACGTGGGTGCCGAGGTGACAGCCGAGATCTCCGCCGGCCCTTACCATTTCGTCTATCGTAAGCGGTTCCACAAGAGGCCCGAGACCGAGTTGACGGTGCTGGCTCCCAAGCGCATGCAGCTCACCGGAGACGAGGCGCACGAACGGGTGCGGGCGATGCTCGCCGAGACCGTCGACCTGGATCTGTGGCAGGCGCAGCGGGTGATGCAGTCGGCGCCGACGACGGCAGCGGATCTGTCGGGTTGTGACGCGTTGTCGCGTGCGCTCGACGTGGCGGCGGGCGCCGTCGACGACGACCCGGCGCCGGGTGGCGCGGTGGATGCCTTGCTCATCGACAAGATCGACGCGGAGTATCGGCGCTACTTCACGGCGACCGGGCGGGCCACCGGGGAGTGGGCCGCCGCCACGGCACGTCTGCGCGCCGCCGACGAAGAGGTGGCGCGCTGCGCGGCGGCGGTCGCTGAGGTCGACGAGGCGGTGCGGCGGCACGCCGCGCTGACGGTCGAACTTGCCGGCCTTGCCGAAGAGAGCGATTGTGCTGCAACACGACTCGCCGAGACGGACAAAGCGGCCAAAGCCGTCGCCGCGCTGCGGGTGGAACTCGATCAGGCCATCGTGCGCGGGAATGCCGCCACCGCCACCCAGGTTGCGTCGCGCACGGCGCTCACCGACCGGCGCCGCGCCCGCGCGGAGATCGAGGAGCGCACTGCGACCATCGCCCGGCTGCAGCGTGAATCGGACGACGCCGTCGAAGCTTTCGACACCGCGGTCGAGATGAAGACGGCGGCCGACGCAACGGCCGCACAGGCCAGGGCAACACTGGCCGCCGGGCGGGAGCGGGTCGACGCGGCGCGCGCCGAGGTTCAGCGGCTGCGCGATCGTGAGGATGCCGACCGGCTGACCGGTTGGCTCGCCAGGGTCGAACGCAACGAGCGCGAGCTGGCCATCGTGCAGCACGAGCTCAACGGAATCACGTTGACGCCGGCACTGATGACGGCCATCGAGGAGGCCACTGTCGTCGTCGACCGCGCAGCCGTCGCCGTCGAGCAGGCCTCGGCTCATATCGAGTTGCTGGCCGCAGCCGACGTCGAGGTCATGGTCGGTGGCGAGACGGTGACGCTGCGAGCAGGGGACACCTGGTCTGGCGGAGTCACCGCGGCCACCGGTGTCGACGTACCCGGGGTGTTGTCGATGCGGGTCACCCCCGGAGCGTCGACCACCGCGACTCAGGCCAAGCTCGACACCGCAACGGCTGTCCTGGCCGAGGCGCTGAAGCAGGCCGGTGTCGGCGACGTGGAGGCCGCGAGGGCGCTGGATCGACGTCGGCATGAGCTGCGCGCATCCCGCCAACGTGTGCGTGCCGTTCTCGATGAGCTGACCGCCGACGATTCCTTCGACGATGTGCGTGCACAGCTGGCCGCTATCGAAGCGCGGCTGCCGGCCGCACAAGGCCTCTTCGAAACAGATGCCGACGGGGCGCTGGACCCCGCTGCGCAGCGGCTCGAACTTGTCGAAGCCACCGCCGCGCATCAGGAAGCCAAGCGGGACTGCGACATTCACACCAAGGTCGCCGACGAAGCCGGCAAGCTACTGGCCCAGCGCGAACTGCATGCCGCCCGCGTGATGGAGAAGTTGGCTGCCGCGCAGCTCGAACTCGCGGCCGCCGCGCAGCGTCTGGACGACCAGCGCGCCACGGTCACCGACGACGCCCTCGCAGTCAAGGCCGAAGCCGATGACGAGGCGGCGGTGGCGGCACAGAACGTCGTCGCCCGGCTCGACGCCCAACTCGCGGAGCACCTGCCCGACGAGGTCGAGACAGCGCTCGCCCAGGCGTCCCGTGATGCGGCAGCTGTCGCGGCACGGCACGACGCCGTCGCCGACTCGCTGCGCGACGTGGCGGCGCAGCTCACGGTGTTCGGCACCCAGGGCCGCAAAGGCAACCTCGACGCCGCCGAGACCGAGCGCGAGCGTGCCGAGGCCGACTACGTGCGGGTCCAGCGGCGGGCCCGCGCCGCGGAATTGCTCCGGTCGGTCATGGGCAGGCATCGCGACGCGATGCGGCAGCGCTACGTCGACCCGTTCCGCAGTGAGGTGGAACGCCTGGGGCGCATCGTGTTCGGCGAGAGTTTCGAGGTCGATGTCGACAGCGCGCTGTGCATCGGCACCCGCACCCTGTCCGGCCGCACCGTGCCGTACGACTCGCTGTCCGGTGGAGCCAAGGAGCAGCTGGGCATCGTCGCGCGGCTGGCCGGGGCGGTGCTGGTCGCCAAGGAGGACAGTGTTCCGGTGGTCATCGACGACGCGCTGGGCTTCACCGATGCGGAGCGGTTGACGAAGATGGCCGAGGTGTTCGACGCCGTCGCAGGCGACGGTCAGGTGATCATCCTGACGTGCAGCCCGCAGCGCTACGCGGACGTGCGCAGCGCTGCACACATCGAGCTGATCGCCGGCTGACGGCTGCGGGCCCGCCTGCACCGCGAGCGCGCGTGTCTGTACAGCAACACGCCGCCGCGGCCCGTGCGAAACGTCGCGCTCGCGGCCGCCGAGTGCGCTCAGCTCACCGACTGCAGCCGTGCCGGAGCGTCGAAAGCGGGTTGTTTCAGACCGAGATGGTCCCGCAACGTGGATCCGGTGTACTCGGTGCGGAACAGGCCGCGCCGCTGCAGTTCCGGCACCACCGCGTCGACGAAATCGTTGAAGGTGCCGGGTGTCTGGGCCGCAGACACGATGAAGCCGTCGGCCTCGCCCGCGACGAACGACTCCTCGATCTGATCGGCGACCTGCTCCGCGGTTCCGACGAACTGCGGCAGCAGCACACCTTGGGCGTACCACTTGCCGATGTCGCGCAGCGTGAGGTTGTCGCGGTTGGCGACCCGGCGCGCGGTGTCGAATAGCCCCTGCGTACCGGATACCGTCACATCCTCGACCGGGGCGTCCAGGTCGTACTGCGAGAAGTCGTGATCCGTGTGGACCGACAGCGTGATCAGCCCGGAGATGGGGTCGGCAAGCTCGTTGTGGAATGCCTGCTTCTCCCGTGCGATCGACTCTGTCTCGCCGATGAACGGAATGAACGCAGGGAAGATCAACACCTGATCGGGATCTCGCCCGAGGTCGGACGCCCGCGACTTCACGTCGTCGTAGTAGGCGCGGCGGCCCTCTGGCGTCGGATCGATCTCGAAGATCGCCTCCGCCCACCGCGCCGCGAAATCCTTGCCCGTCGCCGACGCCCCCGCTTGGATCAGCACCGGCCGACCCTGCGGAGAATGCGGCACGTTCAGCGGCCCTCGGGTGCGGAAGTACTCGCCGTCATGCTCGACGCGGTGAATTCGGTTGGGATCGGCGAAGATACCCTCGGTCTTGTCCAGAACCAGAGCATCGGGATCCCAGCTCGACCACAGCTCCAGCGTCGTGCGCACGAACTCGTCGGCCCGCTGGTAGCGGAACTCGTGGTCGAGGTGCTCGGTGTGACCGAAGTTCTGCGCCTCGCCCTGCGACAGCGACGTCACGATGTTCCACGCGACCCGGCCCTGGGTGATGTGGTCCAGGCTGGCGAAGATGCGGGCCAGCTCGTAGGGGTGGAAGTACGTGGCGGACTTGGTGATCGCGACGCCCAGCTTGGATGTGACCGCCCCGATGCTGGCCGCGACGATCGACGGATCGAGCGTCGCGGTGGCCTGCGTCCCGCGGCGCAGCGGCTCGGTGATGTCGTCACCGAACCGGCCCGGTGCGGCGAGCAGGTCGGCGAAGAAGACGAAGTCGAACTTGCCCCGCTCCAGAATGCGTCCGATGCGGTGGTAGTAGTCCGGCGTCGTGAAGCGGGTGTCGCTGGCCGGGTGGCGCCACGCGGCGTGCGAGTGGGTGACCTGCGACGCGATCTGGAATCCGCCGAGGTGAAGCTGTCGAGCCATGGTCGGGTGTCTCCGTTCAGGGTGGTTGGGCTCAGAAGTACGCGTTCGCGGGGATTTCGGTGCCGTGCAACAGGTTCTGGCCGATCACCCGGGCCTTGTAGGCCACCGGGTTGTGCAACGTGATGGTGCGGATGTTGCGCCAGTGCCGGTCGAGGTTCAGCTTGCGGCTCGCCGCGCTCGCCCCGCCCAACTCCAGCAGCCTCGTCGCGGCCTGCGGTGCGACGTCGTCGAGATGAACCTTTGCCTTGGCGACCTTCAGCTGCGCCTCGGCGGCCAGGTCGGCGTCCGGCACACCACGGTGTTCCGACGCCGTCGCCTCGCCGATCGCGCCGGCAGCGTCGAGGACCACCGCCCTGGCGACGTACGCGGTGCTCGCCAGCTCGCCGAGCTGTCGCTGCAGCAGCGGGTCGTCGGTCGGGCGTTCGGCCAGCGCATGGCTGAAGCTGCGATCCCGGGATCGCAGGAGCGCGACCCCGTCGTCGACCACCGACTCCAGGATCCCGGCGACCACCGCGTGGATGTAGAGCTGCAGCGCGGCGTACTGCACCGTCGGCACCGGCTCGGCGTCGTAGGAGGTGTCGCTGAGCACCTCGTCCTGTGAGACCGCCACATCGGTGAACGTCGTGGTCCCCGTGCCCGTCCTGCGCTGGCCGAAGCCGTCCCAGTCGTCGACGATGCGCACACCCTCCCGGTTCACAGGAACGACGACATTCGCCACGGAGTCGTGGTCGGTCGTCGCGGTGACCGTCAGGTAGTCGGAGAACAGGGTGCCGGTGCTGTAGTACTTCTCGCCGTCGAGCCGGTACTCGCCGGGGCCTGTCGGCAGCAGGCGCGTGTTGAACACCAGGCTGCCGACCGCATGGGAACCCTTCTCGCTGAACGCGTTGCCGAACAGGCTTCCTGCGGCGATTTTCCGTAGCCATTCCTGTGAATTCCGGGTGTCCGCGGTGCGCAGGCGCTCCTCGGCGAACCAGAAATGGGTCCGGAAGATGTGCGCCACAATGGGATCCGCCCGCGCGACATCGATGACGGCCGAGAACAGCTGCGCGACGGTGAGCCCGGGCCCGCCGAAGCCGGCAGGCAGCCGCAGCGTGCCGAAGCCGGCACGTTTGAGGGCGATCACCTGGTCAAAAGGATTCTGGTCGTTGAGGTCTCGGTCCTTGGCGCCGGCGCTGATCTGGCTGAGCAGGTCGGCGAATTCGGGGGAGCCCGGCAGGAGCGGCGTGACGTGGTCCACTGAGGTCATGGCTCGGTTGTACTGACCGGCGGTGGCCGGACGCACTGCTTTGGATCACCCCGAACCGAACCGACGACGCACGGGGTGCCCGGCACCGCCGCCGCGGGGCACAATGAGCGTGATGACGATGAATGCCAGACGCCGGCGGGCTCACGACAAGCTCGCGGCGCTGCCGGGTGTGCGACCGGTCCGCAGGCCGATCCGCCCGGGCGGGAACGAGCGATTCGACGTCTTCTACGTGCGCACGGGCCGGAAATCAGCCCGCCCGCTGGTCGTCATCCCCGGTGGCCCCGGGGCGGCCTCGATCGCGCTCTACCGGGCGTTCCGGCGGCGCGCCGCGGTCTCCGGCCTCGACCTCATCATGATCGAACACCGCGGCGTCGGGCTGTCTCGTCATGACGACAGGGGCGCCGACCTGCCCCCGGAGGCGTTGACCGTCGATGCCGCGGTGGACGACGTCGCCGCGGTCCTCGATGACGCCCAGGTCGACCGTGCCATCGTCTACGGCACGTCGTACGGCTCCTACCTGGCCGCGGGCATGGGTGTGCGCCACCCGGGGCGAGTGCACGCGATGGTCCTCGATTCGCCGCTGCTGTCGGCCGACGACATCGACGACGTGCGGGCCGAGACCCGCCGCGTGCTCTGGGAAGGTGCGCCGGGAAGTGCGGACCTCGCGTCGCGGGTGCGCAAGCTCGCCGCCGACGGCGTGCTGTCGTCGAAGGACGTCCAGCTGATCGGCGACATGTACGGCGCGGCGGGCCCGGAGGTCCTGCGCCGTCAGCTGGACCTGCTCCTGGCCGGCCGCGATCTGCTGTGGGCGGCCGTCGGCCTCGGCACCCGCAAACTCCTTGAGCGCAAAACCCCGTATCACCACGAGCCGGACCTGGTGGAGCGCATCGCCTACCGCGAGCTGAACTACGGCGCCGTGCCGGACGGCGGTCCACTCGACCCTGCGGTGGCCTTCCGTGAAATGGCCATGGGTGACGTGGAATTCGTCGCCGAGCCCTACGACCTGCCGGCGGCGATGCCGGGCTTCACGTGGCCGACCGCGGTGCTGTCCGGGGGTCGCGACCTGACGACGCCGCCAGAGATCGCACGCCGCGTCGCCGGATTGATCCCGGATTCGGTGCTCGTCGACCTGCCGACCGCCGGGCACAGCATTCTCGACACCCGCGAGCAGGCGGCGCTGGAGATCTGCAAAGCGGTCAGCAACGGGAAGATCCACGAACTCCCTTCGCGCAGCGCGGAACTCGACGCGATGCCGGCGAATCTCACGGTCAGGCTGCTGGTGCGGGCCATCGCCGTGGCCGCCCGCGCGGAATCGGCGGTGCCTGGCGTTGTGCCGAAGGCCGTGCGCGAGATCGCTACTTCATGAAGCCGATCGCCGAATAGTTGAGGTCGCCGATTCCGGTCGGTCCGTAATTCGCGAGATTGCTTCGCACAGCGGCATTACCGGATGACTGCACCAGCGGCAGGCTGTGACCCTCGGCCCAGATCAGCTTGTCCAGTTCGTTGGCCAGTTCGCGGGCCTTGGAGGGGTCGAGCTCTGAGAGCGTCTCCTCGATCTTGGCGTCGATCTCGGGACTGCCGATCTTGCCGAAGTTGCTCTCTCCGTTCGCCGCGTAGATCTGGGTCAGGCTGGACAACGGGAAAGCATCTCCGCCCCAGGCGAATTGGGCGATATCGAAGTTGCCGGGAATGACGTACTCGGTGAACAGGGAACCGCCCGCGACGGGGGTCAGCTCGACGTTGACGCCGATCTGCGCCAGCTGATTCTGTGTGATCTGGCCGGTTGCGCGGGTGCTCTGCCCGTCGTAGAAGATGTCGCGGAGGGTCAGCTGTTTCCCATCCTTCTCGCGGAACTGACCGTTCATCGTCCAGCCCAGCGCATCGAGTTCGCTCTTGGCGGCCTCGGGGTCGAAGCCGATGCTGTTGTCCTGGTACCCTTCCTGGCCGGCCAGGTAGATGTGGTTGTTCAACGCCGCCGGGTTGTCTGTGAGCCCGCGCTGCGTGACCGCGGCGATCGCCTGCCGGTCAATGCCTTTCGCAATCGCCTGGCGCAGGCCGGGATCCGACAGCAGCGCGCCCTCGGCGCCGTTGAACGTCATGTGGCTCCAGCTGGGCGCCGGTGCGCGCCGGATCGAGACGCCTTGCGCGCGGCGGGCTCGCTCGAGATCGTCCAGCGTCAACAGATTGGCCACGTCGAGCGCGTTGTTCTCCAGTGCGGGAATCACGGCGGCGTCGTCGAGCACGCTGTAGGTGATGGAATCCAGCACCGCCGGCGTACCCCACCATTTGGGGTTGCGGGTCAACACGATTCGCTGTGCGCCGCGATCCACGGTCGTGATGATGAACGGGCCCGCCGACGGCCCCGGACCGTTGAGGAAGCCCTTGTTGAACACCTCGGGATCCGACGTCATCGACTTCGGAAACAGCATGGCGTTGCCGGCGAACATGCCGCGCCAGTCGGCGAAATGACTGGCGAACGTGATGACAGCCTGCCGGTCGTCGACGCCCTTGGTGACGGAGGCGACGCGCTCGCTGCCGTTGGGGGACGCGAACAGGAACCGCTTGTCCTTGCCGCTGGTCGCGTTGATCTGGGACGCCATGTCCTCCCACGTGATCGGAGTGCCGTCCGACCATGTCGCCTTCGGGTTGATCGTGTACGTGACGACCTGCGGGTCGGTGCTGGTGAGCTCGACGTCGGTGAAGTAGTCGGTGTTGACCGTCATCTCGCCGTCAGGCTTGATGAAGAACGCGCGCGGCATAGTTGCCCGCATCGGTCTGCCGAATTCGTTGTTCCCATCGATGTGCAGATAGTTGAAGTTGGTGGGGAAGAGCGGCAGCGCGAGCCGAAAGTTACCGCCCTGCTGCAAGGTGGCCGGGTCCTGCGGGTTGATGTCGGCGGACGCGCCGATCTCGGCATTGCCACCCGCTGAAGGAACGTTGGTGTCCCCGCTGGAGCATCCGGAGAGGACCATCACCGCTGCCAGTCCGGCAGCGAACAGGCGTGACACGGGCGCTCGGTATCTCATGCGGACTGACTCTAACTGTGGTCGGGTTGCGGGAGGGGGACCGCGGCGAGCAGCCGCCGCGTGTAGTCGTGCTGCGGATTGTCGAAGACCTGATCGGCGTCGCCCTGCTCGACGATGACGCCTTTGTGCATGACCGCGACCCGATGTGCGAGATGGCGCACCACGGACAGATCGTGGGAGACGAACAGGTAGGCCAGCCCGAACCGCTCCTGCAGGTCGAGAAGGAGGTTGATGACACCCGCCTGGATCGACACGTCCAACGCGGAGACGGGCTCGTCGAGGGCGAGGATCTTCGGCCGTAGCGCCAGTGCCCGTGCGATGCCGATGCGCTGTTTCTGCCCGCCCGAGAATTCCGCCGGGTAACGGCTGGCGTCCTCGCGGCGCAGAC
Source organism: Mycobacterium sp. 236(2023) (assembly GCF_029623955.1). Taxonomy (GTDB): domain Bacteria; phylum Actinomycetota; class Actinomycetes; order Mycobacteriales; family Mycobacteriaceae; genus Mycobacterium. The sequence continues at coordinate 1,154,293 of NZ_JARSBP010000003.1, forward strand.
CCACCACCGTCAGCAGCTCGGCCACCCGGTCGCGGATATCTGCGGCAGAAGAACCGTTGGCCTGCAGGGGTTCTGCCAGCACATCGAAAACCGGCAATCGGGGATCCAACGAGGCCACCGGATCCTGGAACACCACCTGCAGGTCACCGCGCAGCTCACGCCGTCCCCTGCGGTCCAATCCGGCGACATCGCGGCCGAGCACCTCGATGCTGCCGGCCTGCGGAGCCGTCAGCTCCAGCACCTCGTGCAGCGTGGTCGACTTGCCCGAACCTGATTCGCCGACGATTGCCAGCGTGCGGCCCGCCTGGAGTTCGAAGCTGATGCCGTCGACGGCGCGGACCTCGCCGATGCGCCGCCGGAACACGACGCCTTTGGTCAGTTGGTACGTCTTGCTCAGGTCGGTGACTTTCAGAACGACGGAGTCGTCGGTCGCGGCGGATTCGGCCGGGGGAGCGGTCGATACGCCATAGATGTCGGCAGCGCTGCGACCCCGGACCTCATCGCTGCGGATGCACGCCACGAGGTGATCAGGACCGACGGGTTCCAATTCCGGTTCCGCGGTGTGGCATTCGTCGATGGCGAGCGGGCATCGCGGGGTGAAGGGGCAGCCCGGCGGCAGTGCGGCCACCGACGGCGGCGCTCCCGGGATCGGCACCAACCGCGAACCCTGCGCAGCGTCGAGGCGCGGTACCGATCCGAGCAGCCCTGCGGTGTAGGGCATCCTGCGGTTGCGGTACAGGTCGGTGACGGGGGCTGTCTCGACGGCCCGCCCCGCGTACATCACCAGTGCGCGGTCGGCGAACTCGGCGACAACCCCGAGGTCGTGGGTGATGATCAGCACGCCCGCGCCGGTGGCGTCGCGCGCGGTGCGCAGCACGTCGAGGATCTGCGCCTGCACCGTGACGTCCAGCGCTGTCGTCGGCTCGTCGCAGATCAGCAGGTCCGGATCGTTGGCGATCGCGATTGCGATGACGACGCGTTGCCGTTCGCCGCCGGACATCTCGTGCGGGAACGCCCGTGCGCGCTGCGCCGGTTGGGCGATGCCGACGAGCTCAAGTAATTCGACGGCGCGGGTGTGCGCGGCGCGCGCGTCGATCCCCTTCTGGTGGATCCTGATCGCCTCGGCGATCTGGGCGCCGACGGTGTAGACCGGCGTCAGCGCCGACATCGGATCCTGGAAGACCGTGCCGATCTTGGCGCCCCGGATCCGCGACATCTGCTGGTCGGTCAGGCCGATGAGCTCGTCACCATGCAGTCGCACCGAGCCCGACACCTCGGCGTATTCGGGCAGCAGTCCGATGACGGCCATGGCGCCCGCGGATTTGCCCGCCCCGGATTCCCCGACCAGAGCGACGACCTCACCGGCGTCGACGTGGTAGTCGAGGCCGCGCACGGCGGGAATACGTTCAGTGTCGGTGGGGAAGGCGACGTGCAGGCCGCGCACCTCGAGCAGGCTCACGTGCGTCCCTTTCGGAACCTGCGCCCTGCGGGACGCACCCCGGGATCGAGCGCGTCGCGCAAACCGTCGCCGACGAGGTTGGCGCAGAACACGATCAGTACCAGCACGCCGGCGGGGAACAGGAACACCCACGGGAACGTCGTCACCGACCGGGTTCCGTCGGCGATCAGCGTTCCCAGCGACACGTCGGGCGGTTGCACGCCGAATCCGAGGAAGCTCAGGCTGGTTTCGGCCAGGATCGCCAGCCCGACGTTCAGCGCGGTGTCGATGATCAGGATCGATGCGGCGTTGGGGATGACGTGCCGGACGATGATCCGCCAGTTGCTCACACCCATATATCGTGCGGCCGTGACGAATTCGCGTTCGCGAAGGCTCATGGTCAGGCCGCGCACGATGCGGGCGCTGATCATCCAGCTGAACGCCGACAGCAGCAGGATCAGCCACAGCTCGGTACTGGAATCGCGGATGCGCGGTGTGACGATCGCGATGAGGAGGAATCCGGGAATCACGAGCAGCAGGTCCACGAGCCACATCAGCGCCGTGTTGCGCCACGCCCCGAAATATCCGGCGACGGCGCCGACGGTGGCGGCGATCAATGTCGACAGGAAGGCCACGCACACACCGATCAGCAGTGACTTCTGCATCCCGCGCAGCGTTTGCGCCAAGATGTCTTGTCCGAGGGCGTTGGTGCCGAACCAGTGAGTGGTCGTCGGCGGCTGCTGCAGCGCGTAATAGTCCAGATCCGTGTGGCTGTAGGGCAGTAGCGGCGGCAGCGCGTAACAGGCGATGAACAGCGCGGCGAGGATGAACAGCGACACCACCGCGGGCCGGTTGCGGACGAACCGGCGCCACACCAGCGTCCGGCGGGAGACGAACTCGTGCTCGGTGACGGTCACGACACGCGCACCCGAGGATCGAGCGCCGCGTACAGCACGTCGGACAACAGCCCGGCCAGCAGAACGGTCGCACCGGTGAACACCGTGATCGCGACGACGATGTTGGTGTCCTGGGTGGTGATGCCCTGGACGAACCATTCACCGATGCCATGCCACCCGAAGATCTTCTCGACGAACACCGCGCCGGTGAACAGGCCGCCGACGCCGTAGGCGAACAGCGTCGCCATCGGGATCAGCGCGGTGCGCAGGCCGTGTTTGAACAGCGCCTGCCGCCGGGTCAGGCCCTTGGCCCGGGCAGTGCGGATGAAGTCCTGGCCGAGCACGTCGAGCATCGCGTTGCGCTGATAGCGGCTGAAGCCGGCGATCGTGCCGAGCGCCAGCGTGAGGGTGGGCAGCACCAGATGCTGCAGACGGTCGACGAACTGGTTCAGCGTGCCTCCGACCGCGTCCGTCGAGGTCTCGCCGGTGTACTCGAACACCTGCATGCCGAGGATCGAATTGCCCCGCAGGGCCGCCAGGATCAGCAGGTTCGCGATGACGAACGTCGGCGTGCTCAGCGTCAGCAGCGCGAGGGTGGTGATGACGCGATCGGAGAGCCGGTATTGCCGGATCGCACCCCACGCTCCGGCGACGACACCGACAAACGTGCCGACGATCGACCCGATGATCACCAGCCGCAGGCTCACCCCGATGCGGCGCCACAATTCGTCGGAGACGGGCTGTCCGGCCACGGTGGTGCCGAAGTCGCCCCGGACCACGCCGCCGACCCAATCGGCGTACCGGATCGGGATCGGCTTGTCGAGGTTCAGTTCGGCGGCTTTGGCGTCGATGACGGCCTGCGGTGGTCGCGGATTGCGCTCCAGCAGGCTGTCGAGCGGGGAGAAAGTCAGCGACGTCAGCGTGAACGTCAGAAACGATGCCAGGCCCAGCAAGACGACATAGTTGAGCAACCGGCGCGCGAGGAAGCGGGTCATCCGGCGCTTCGACCTCGGGGCTGCATGCGCCCCAGGTTAGGAGATGTGTGTTGCTACAGCGCGGCGGCGCGCTCTCACCGGGCCTGACCGGGGTCGAGGACCTCGGTGACGGTGGGGACAGCGGCGTTGCCGGCCTGCTCACCCTGGACCGACACGCTGTCGTCGATACCGAACTTGGAGCCCTGGTCGGGCGACGTCGCCCAGGTCTGGGTGAAGCCGTCGGCGCTGCGCACGGTGATGGAATCGGGCGTGGTCGCCGTGACGGCGCCGGACTGGCTCAGGACGGTGACGAACCCGCCGGTGCCATCGTTGACGACGACCTGGCCGTGCAGTGGTGGGCCGTGATGATTGCTGTGACCGCCCGGTCCCGCCGCGAGGCCGGCAGGCGGCGGGCCCATCGGGTGCTGTCCGGGCGGTCCGCCGAAGGGTGACGACGACTGATGTCCCGTCGCCGCGTAGATCGCCGCACCGCCAAGGCCCGCGATGACGGCGGCAATGCCGACGGCCACCAGCGTCTCGCGCAGGCCCCAGGGGCGACGGTCGGGGCTGCCCCAGACGGGGTCGTCGGCGGACGGATTGTCTGTGCTCATGCCGCCACGATGGCCGGTGTCCATGTGTGTCCGCTGTGTGCCGGTTCAGCGCTGGATATGATCAGGGCTTCACAGCTGGCGCATAGGAACGGCACAGTCGGCACCCATCGCGCGGGTCGATAATGGGTCGGTGGCCTACCCGCAGAGCACCCCGGACGACGCCCGGGTCGTCATGCGTCGCGCCGACGGTAGCCCGATCCACGTGCTGGTCGTCGACGACGAGGCGGTGCTCGCGGAGCTGGTGTCGATGGCACTGCGCTACGAGGGCTGGGACATCACCACAGCGGGCGACGGCGCGTCGGCGGTGGCGAGCGCCCGCGAGAATCCGCCCGATGTGGTCGTGCTCGACGTGATGCTGCCCGACATGAGCGGGCTGGAGGTGCTGCGCAGGCTGCGTGAGCAGATCCCCGGGCTTCCACTGCTGCTGCTGACGGCGAAAGACTCGGTGGAGGATCGCATCGCAGGCCTGACTGCGGGCGGCGACGACTACGTGACCAAGCCGTTCAGCATCGAGGAGGTGGTGCTGCGCCTGCGGGCGCTGCTGCGCCGCACCGGCGTGGCGACCGAAGAGGGTGGGGCCAAGATCGTCGTCGGTGACCTCGTGCTCGACGAGGACAGTCACGAGGTCACCCGCGCAGGAGAGCTGATCACGCTCACCGCAACGGAATTCGAGCTGCTGCGGTTCATGATGCGCAACGCCAAACGCGTTCTGAGCAAGGCGCAGATCCTCGACCGGGTCTGGAGTTACGACTTCGGCGGCCGGTCGAACATCGTCGAGCTGTACGTGTCCTACCTCCGGAAGAAGATCGACAGCGGACGCGAACCCATGATCCACACGTTGCGCGGTGCGGGGTATGTCCTCAAGCCCACGCGCTGAGCGCGTGCGATTCTCCCCGCGCAGCTGGTCGCTGCGTACGCGGCTGATCGTCACCCAGGTCGTGATGCTGGCCGTCGTGTGCGCCGGTATCGGAATCGCGACAGAGTTTGCGCTGCAACGTTTTCTGATGAACCAGCTCGACGAGCAGGTGGTCGAGGCGGGCCGGCGGTCCTCGGTGATCTTCGAGTTCGGGCCGCCGCCACCGCCGGGAATGCTGCCGGCGCCGCCGGGGATGCGTACCCCGCACCTGCCCGGTCCGCCGGATCACGGCCCCCGCATGGTGATCCGCGACGGCCAGGGCCCGGGGCCGGCCTTCCTCAACGCGCCGGGTCAAGCCATCCTGACGGTCGGTGCGGTGGTGGACCGCGGGCACGCCCAGGAGGCCGGCATGATCACCTCGGACGGTTCACGCGCTGAAATATCGAGCGCTGCAGCACAACAACTCGCCGAGGTGCCGGTCGACGAACGACCGCAGACGGTCGATCTCGACGGGCTCGGTCGCTACCGCGTCGTTGCCTTCCCGTCCCACCTGCCCGGTGAAGTTGTGGTCGCCGGGTTGCCGACCTCCGATGTGGACGACACGTTGTTCTGGGTGGTGGTGATCTTCTGCGTGGTCGCCGCCGTCGCCCTCGTCGGTGCGGGAACGGCGGGCGTCGTCATCGTACGGCGCCAATTAGCGCCGCTGGCAAGGGTTTCCGCAGCAGCCCAGCAGGTCGCCGACCTCGAGCTCGACCGCGGTGAGGTGCGATTGCCCACTCCGATCGTCACGGTCGATCCGGCCGCCGCGCACACCGAGGTCGGCCAACTCGGGTCGGCGCTGAACCGGATGCTCGACCGGATCGCCGGTGCGCTGTCAGCGCGGCACGCCAGTGAGACACGGGTGCGGCAGTTCGTCGCCGACGCCAGCCACGAATTGCGCACGCCGCTTGCCGCCATCCGCGGCTACACCGAACTGGCACAGCGCAAGAAGGCGGAACTGCCGGACGACGTGACACACGCGATGGACCGGGTCGAGTCCGAAACCGAGCGGATGACGCACCTCGTCGAGGACATGCTGCTGCTCGCCCGCCTCGACACCGGCCGGCCTCTGCAGAGTGACAGCGTCGACCTCACCCGCCTCGTCGTCGACACGGTCAGCGATGCCCACGTCGCCGGACCCGAGCACATCTGGGAGCTCGACCTGCCCGACGAACCCGTGCTGGTCATCGGCGACGAGGCCCGTCTGCATCAGGTGCTGGCCAATCTGCTCGCCAACGCGCGCACGCACACCCCGGCCGGCACGACGGTCACGGCGTCGCTGGCGGCCACCGACTCCGGCGACGCCGTCCTGACCGTGCTCGACGACGGGCCGGGCATCCCGGCCTGGTTGCAGCCCGATGTGTTCGAGCGCTTCGCCCGCGGTGACACGTCGCGGTCGCGACGAGGCGGCAGCACCGGGCTGGGGCTGGCCATCGTCGCAGCGGTGGTGCGGGCGCACGGCGGCACCATCGATGTACGCAGCGTCACGGGCAGAACCGAATTCACCGTCAAGCTGCCCGGCGATTCACAGCCGAGGCACAGCGGAGGCCAATCGGACACCTAGCGGGGTCGCCGATGATCGATTGGTGACCCTGCTGATCTCCCCCGAGCTGGGGGCACCACCCGCTTGCGGGGGAAAGCAAACTCGCACGCCAGAGCCCTCGGCCACGCGATTCTCTGTGTATTCGCGGTATGTCTGGCCGGCCCTGCTGCTCGTGGCGACCGCCGGCCTCTACCTGTGGAACCTCGGCACCAGCGGATGGGCCAACGCGTACTATTCCGCCGCCGTGCAAGCGGGGTCGCAGAACTGGACGGCGATGTTCTTCGGGTCCAGCGATGGCGCGAACGCGATCACGGTCGACAAACCGCCCGCGGCGCTGTGGGTGATGGACGTGTCGGCGCGCCTGTTCGGGGTCAACGCGTGGAGCGTGCTCGTTCCGCAGGCATTGATGGGCGTTGCGGCGGTCGCGGTGCTGTTCGCCTCGGTGCGACGGGTGGCCGGCCCGGGTGCGGGCCTGCTCGCCGGTGCGGTCCTGGCGTTGACGCCCGTTGCCGCGTTGATGTTCCGGTTCAACAACCCCGACGCCCTGCTGGTGCTGCTGCTCGTGGTCGCCGCGTACTGCACCCAGCGGGCCTGCGAGAAGGACGCGAGCCGGTGGTGGCTGATCGCCGCCGGAGTCGCGGTCGGGTTCGGATTCCTCGCAAAGATGCTGCAGGCGCTGCTGGTGCTGCCTGCGTTCGCCGCGACGTATCTCGTTGCGGCACAACGCCCAGGGAAACGCCGCATCCTCGATTGTGTGGCTGCTCTTGCGGCGGTCGTGGTGTCCGCCGGGTGGTACGTCCTCGTCGTCGATCTGTGGCCCAAAGAACTGCGGCCCTACATCGGCGGGTCGCAGACCAACAGCATCCTCGAACTCACGCTGGGCTACAACGGGTTCGGCAGGCTGACCGGGAATGAGCCGGGTGGACTCGGCAACCTCAACCACGACGTGGGCTGGGGGCGGCTGTTCGGATTCGGCATGGGCGCCGACATCGCCTGGCTCTTGCCTGCCGCGCTGATCTGTATCGCCGGCGGCTTCGTCGTCACGTGGCGACGGCCGCGGACGGATCCGACCCGGGCCGCGCTGATCCTGTGGGGCGGTTGGCTCGTCGTCACCGCCGTGGTGTTCAGCTACATGAACGGCATCGTCCACCCGTATTACACCGTGGCGCTCGCCCCCGCGATCGGGGCCGGAATAGGCATCGGCGCAACACTTCTGTGGCGGCGGCGCGCCGACATCCGCGCCGCCACCACCCTCGCGAGCGTCGTCGCGGTATCCGCGGTTCTGGCAGCGGTGCTGCTGGGCAGGCACGGCGACTGGATGCCGTGGCTGCGGGCTGCCATCGCGGTCGGGGGAGTGGGCGCGGCGGCACTGCTTGTCGTCGTCGGCCGGCTCCCGCGACGGGCGGCAGTGACCGTCGCCGGTCTGGCGGTGGTGTCATGCCTGGCCGGGCCTGCCGCGTTCTCCGTCGCGACTGCGTTGTCTCCGCACACCGGTGCCCTGCCGTCGGTCGGTCCGTCACGCGGTGGTCCCAGTTTCAGTGGTGGCGGGCTGCTGAGTGCGCCGCAACCGCACCCGGGTCTGATCAGCCTGCTGGCCAAGGATGCCGACGATTTCACCTGGGCCGCAGCGGTTGTGGGGTCGAACAACGCCGCGGGATATCAGTTGGCCACCGGTGCGCCGGTCATGGCCGTCGGCGGGTTCAATGGTACCGACCCCTCGCCGACGCTGGCTCAATTCGTCCGCTACGTCGACGAGGGCAGCATCCATTATTTCGTCGTGGGCCCGACGACGATGATGGGTCACCAGAACGGTGCCGACGCCCACGACTCCGCCGCGATCCGGGACTGGGTTGAGGCGCGTTATCCGGAAATCACGGTCGACGGCACCGTGGTGTACGACCTGACTCAGAAGGCCGTCGACTCACAGCCGGCGCATAGCTCCGGCCCACGGTGAGCACACGTCCACGACCCAGCATGGATGTCATGACAGACACCGTCCTTGAGCCGGGGCTTCCGCTCGTGCAACGCCCCTTCGGAGCGCGTCCCAACCCCGACCTCGCCGCGCGTGGCACGGGTGCGCCGGTGCTCGACATCGTGGTGCCCGTATACAACGAGCAGGCCGCGCTCGCGGATTCGGTGCATCGGCTGCACCGCTACCTGAGTGAGTCGGTGCCGGTGCCCGCGCGGATCACGATCGCCGACAACGCCAGCGTCGACGACACCCCGCAGATCGCGCAGCGGCTCGCCGCAGAGCTGACGGAGGTGCGCGTCGTGCGCCTCGAGGAGAAGGGCCGGGGACGCGCGCTGCACCAGGTCTGGTCGGATTCCGATGCGGCCGTGCTCGTCTACATGGATGTGGACCTGTCGACCGATCTCGCCGCGCTCGCCCCGCTCGTCGCTCCGCTCATCTCCGGTCACTCGGACCTCGCGATCGGCACCAGGCTCGCCCGCGGCGCCCGCGTCCAACGCGGGCCGAAGCGGGAGATCATCTCCCGCTGCTACAACTTCATCCTGAAATCCACGCTCTCCGCCGGCTTTTCCGATGCGCAATGCGGCTTCAAGGCGATCCGCGCCGACGTCGCGGCCCAGCTGCTCCCGTACGTCGAGGACACCGGTTGGTTCTTCGACACGGAGCTGCTCGTGTTGGCCGAGCGCATCGGGTTGCGCATCCACGAGGTGCCGGTGGACTGGGTCGACGACCCGGACAGCCGCGTCGACATCATCACGACCGCTGCCGCGGACCTCAAGGGAATCGGCCGCCTGTTGCGCGGCTTCGCCACCGGAGCGATCCCGGTCAACGTCATCGCCGCACAGCTGGGACGGTCCCGAGACTCGGCCGCTCCGGGATCGCTGCTGCGGCAGCTGGTCCGGTTCGGTGCCGTCGGAATCGGCTCGACCGCCGCGTATGTCGCGCTGTTCGTGCTGATGCAGGGATGGGCAGGCGCGCAGCTGGCCAACCTGATCGCCCTGCTGCTCACCGCGATCGGTAACACGGCGGCCAACCGCCGCTTCACGTTCGGCGTCGGTGGACGCTCAAGGCTGGCCCGCCACCACGTCGAAGGCCTGATCGTCTTCGGCATCGCCCTGACCATCACCAGCGGTGCGCTGGGAATCCTCCACGCCACCAACGACTCTCCGCATCACCTCGTCGAGCTGGCCGTTCTGGTGGCGGCCAACCTGCTCGCCACGGTGGTGCGCTTCGTACTACTCCGCGGCTGGGTGTTCCATCCCCGTCGTACCGAAGGAGCCATTCGATGACCGTCATCACTGACAAGGCCACGACCACCGCCGTGGAGCACGACGTCCCGCCAACGCCCCAGCCACGCTGGGTGTGGCCTGCGCTGGCGGCGCTGCTCGCGGCCACCGCCCTGCTCTATCTGTGGGGGCTCGGCTCCTCGGGGTGGGCCAACCAGTACTACGCGGCCGCGGCGCAAGCGGGCACCCAGGATTGGAAGGCGTGGCTGTTCGGCTCGCTCGATGCCGGCAACGCGATCACCGTCGACAAGCCGCCCGCCGCACTGTGGGTGATGGTGCTGTCGGGCAGGCTTTTCGGCTTCAGCCCATTCACGATGCTGCTGCCGCAGGCCCTGATGGGGGTCGCGTCGGTCGCGGTACTCTTCGCCGCGGTGCGACGGGTGAGCGGACCCGGTGCGGGCCTATTCGCGGGAGTGGCGCTGGCCGTGACGCCGGTGGCGGCGCTGATGTTCCGCTACAACAACCCCGACGCGTTGCTGGTGTTGCTGCTCGTGATCGCCGCCTACTTCATGGTGCGGGCCATCCAGACGGGCGGCACGCGCTGGATGGTGTTGGTGGGCGTGGTCCTCGGATTCGCCTTCCTGACCAAGCTCCTGCAGGCGTTCCTGGTGATGCCCGGCCTGGCGGTGGCGTTCCTCGTCGCTGCCCCCATCGGCCTGTGGCAGCGCATCGGCAAGCTGCTCATCGGGGCTCTCGCCATGGTGGTGACCGCGGGATCGTTCCTGGCGATGGTCAGCCTGTGGCCCGCCGGCTCGCGGCCGTACATTGGCGGCTCCACCGACAACAGCCTGATTCAGCTCGCGCTGGGGTACAACGGAATCCAGCGTGTGATGGGCGGCGAGGGCATGCCGGGCGGAGGCCGGGGCGGTCCCCCTCCGGGAGGTGGCCCCGGTGGCCCCGGTGGGGGAGCCAACCTGTTCTTCGGCGGCGACCCCGGCATCGGCAGGCTGTTCGGAGCATCGATGGGCACCGAGGCGTCGTGGCTGCTGCCCGCGGCGCTGATCGGGCTCGTGGCGGGTCTGTGGTTCACCCGGCGTACGGCACGTACCGGTGCCGTGCGCGCCAGCTTGCTGCTGTGGGGCGGATGGGTGCTGGTCTCCGGTGCCGTGTTCAGCTTCATGGACGGCATCATCCACCCGTACTACACCGTGGCGCTGGCGCCGGGCATCGCAGCACTCGTAGGCATCTCGGTTGTCGAATTATGGCGCGGTAGAAACCATCTGGCGTCGCGGGTGATCCTGGCGGTGATGTCCGCCGGAACGGGAGTGTGGGCGTTCATCCTGCTCGGCAGGACGCCGGACTGGCAGCCGTGGCTGCGCTGGGCGGTTCTCGTCGGCTCGATCGTCGTGGCTGCGGTCATCGCGGTCGGTGTGCACAGGCTGGGTCGCGCCGCCGCGGTGGTTGCCGCAGCGGCGGTTCTGTTCGGTGTCGCCGCACCCGCGGCGTACGCCCTGGAGACGGCGCTGAGCTCGCACAGCAGCGGTCCGATGGCGATGTCGGGCCCGGCCGGATCCGGCGACGGTGGCTTCGGCGGATTCGGCCCTCCCGGCGGACCCGGCGGACCCGGCGAGCCTGGCAGTTCCCGCGTGCCGATATCGGAGAACACCGAGCTGCAGGACATCGTCAAGGATGCCGACAACCGTTGGGCAGCAGCCAGTATCGGGTCGATGACCGCCGGCGAGCTGGAGCTGGAGACCGGGGCGTCGGTGATGGCGATCGGCGGCTTCGCGGGGTCGGACAACTCGCCGACGCTGCAGCAGTTCCAGGCCTATGTGGCTGATGGTCAGGTCCGCTACTTCGTCGGCGGCGGCCACGGCGGGCCGGGACGGGATTCTGGATCGGCGAGCGAGATCACCGCGTGGGTGGAGCAGACCTTCGCGCCGATGGACGTCGGCGGCACCACCGTCTACGACCTACAAGCGTGATCCGCCGGAATTGCATTCCAGCAGGCACTCACTCGCACTTCCGCTGCGGGAATGCAATTCCGCCGATTTGAAGTGGTGACTTCGGCGCTTGTCACGCCTAGCCTCGCGCCATGACCGTGACCGACGAGTACCTGAAGAACAACGAGAAGTACGCCGAGACCTTCTCGGGTCCGCTTCCGTTACCGCCCAGCAAGCACGTCGCGGTCGTCGCCTGCATGGACGCGCGGCTCGACGTGTACCGCATCCTCGGGCTCGGCGACGGCGAGGCGCACGTCATCCGCAACGCGGGCGGGGTGGTCACCGATGACGAGATCCGGTCTCTCGCCATCAGCCAGCGTCTGCTGGGCACAAAGGAGATCATCCTGATCCACCACACCGACTGCGGCATGCTGACGTTCACCGACGACGACTTCAAGCGCAGCATCCAGGATGAGACGGGGCTGAAACCTGAGTGGGCGGCCGAGGCGTTCCCGGATCTGGAGGAGGACGTGCGTCAGTCTTTGCGCCGGATCGAGGCGAGCCCGTTCGTCACAAAGCATGTATCACTTCGCGGGTTCGTCTTCGACGTTGCGACCGGACGACTCGACGAGGTGATCTCCGGCAGGTAGCCGGAGCACCCGGTCGGCCAGCCTGGCGACAGCGGCCTCGTCGTGGCTGATGAACAGCAGGCCCAACCCGTCGGCGGCGAATCCGGCGAGCAGGTCCAGGATGCCGTCGCGAGTCTCGGGATCCAGCGACGACGTGACCTCGTCACAAACCAGGATGCGCGGACGCGCGGCAAGGGCGCGTGCCAGCGCAACGCGCTGCGCCTGCCCGCCGGACAATTGCGGAGATCGGCGGTCGAGCAACTGCGTGTCGAGCCCGACGAGCCGCAGCAGTCGCGCCGCCTCCACCGCGGCGTCGCCACGGGACATGTTGTCCAACAACCGAAGCGGGCGGGTCACCTCCTGTTCGACGGTCCATCGCGGGTTCAGCGACCGCCTCGGATTCTGGAAGACGAGCTGCAGTGCGCGCCGCTGGTCGGCGGAGCGATGTGCAGCCCTGGCGGCCAGCCGCTGCCCGTCGAGCAGGAGCTGCCCGGCAGCGGGTTCGTGCAGCCCCACCAGGCATCGGGCGACAGTCGTCTTGCCCGCGCCAGACTGGCCGACAATAGCGACGCATTCACCTGCGCCCACGGATAATTCGGGTATCTGGACGACGCTCCCGTGGGGGAATCCCGCCGCGAGAGCCGTGACGTTAAGCACCGGATCGACGCCGGTGGCCGCCGGTGCCGGCGTGACCGTCTGAGTGACGGTGGCCGGCTCGGTGCCCGCGATCCGGCCTGCCCGGATGGTCACGACGTCGTCGACGAGGCCGCGCACAGCCGCGAGATCGTGGGTGATGACGATGAACACGGCGCCCGTCTCGGCGCGTAACCGCCGGAGGGTGTCGACGAGAATTTCTGCGGTGTGTGCGTCGAGTCCGGTGGTCGGCTCGTCGAGGACGACGACATCCGGGCGGCGCAGCACGGCGAGCGCGATGAGGACCCGCTGCTGCTGCCCACCCGAGAGCTGGTGGGGATATCTGCGCAGGAACTGTCTGTCGGATGGCAGGTCGACGCTGCGCAACGCGCTCGCAATGGCGCCGACGCCCGACATGCCGCCCGCTCGCTGGATCTCACGAATGTGCGTGCCGACGCGCAGCGCCGGATTCAATCCGGTGGCCGGATCCTGCGGGACGTAGCCGATCTTTCGCAAGGCATCGGGCCGGGTGATGTTTCCCCGCAGCGTCAGATCAGTCGGCAACGCGTCCAGGATCGCCAGTGCGAGTGTGGTCTTGCCCGCGCCGGAAGGTCCGATGATCGCGATGCTGCGACCGCTGGGCAGGTCGAGTTCGATGCTGTCGAGGATCGTCCGCCCGTCCGGGCCGGTCACCGTCAGCCCCGTCGCGGCGATGTCAGCCGTGCGGCGGGGAGGCGGTGGTGCGGGCTCCCCGGCGAGCCTGTCGGCGAGCAGATTCAGGGCGACGACGAGTGCGGTGATCAGGCCTGCGGGCACAACCACCGACAGCGGGGCGGTGCCGATGCCCGCGCGGTTCTCGGTGACCATCAGCGCCCAGTCCGGCGCGGGTTGGTGGGTGCCGAGACCGAGAAAGCTGCTGGCCGTGATGATTCCGACGGTGGCAGACATGCGGATGCCCGCGTCGGCCAGTAGTACGGGGCGGAGGTTGGGCAGGATCTGGTCGACGGCGATCCGCCGGTCGCTCTCGCCGCGGGCGCGTGCCGATTCGACGTAACCCGTAGACAGCAGGCCGATGGTGGTGGTTCGCACGACCCGCGCCACCCAGGGCGCCGTCACCAGCGCGGTGGCGAGCACGATCGCCGCGGGCCCTTTGCCGGCGGCGGTGGCGATCACGGCGACGACGAGGAACCAGGGGAGCACGATCATGGCGTCCACCGGGCGCATCAGCCAGCCGTCGGCCCGTCTGCGCATTCCCGCGACCAACCCGATCGTCATGCCCAGGAGGTAGGAGAGCGTCAGAGCCGTCGCGGTCAACATGACCAGTCGGTATCCACCGCGCAGCACCCGCGAGAGGACGTCGCGACCGACGAAGTCGGTGCCGAGCAGATGGTGAGCCGACGGGCCCTGAAAGGGAACGCCGTGCGCCTCGGTCGGTGAGTACGGAGCTACGAACGGCCCGAACACGATGAGCGCCAACATGATCACGAGCACGAGCGCGGGAAGGCATGCTTTGCGGATCACGGCGCGAGCACATTTCGGCCGGACGGTGTCAGTGCCATGGCCACGATGTCGGCCGCCAGATACGCCAGCAGCCCGAACGCGGCGAGCAGTACCGCCGTGGACTGGACGAAAGGCAGGTCGCGCGCGGAGATCGCCCGCAGCAATTCGTGTGCGAGCCCCGGATAGGCGAACAGCGTTTCCACGATCGCTATCCCGCCGATCAACCCGACCACCGCGCCGGCCACCGGATGCACCGCCGCCGACAGCGCATTGGGTGCGGCATGGCGCAGGATGAGCCTGTGCCGCGGGATTCCGTTGATGCGTGCCGCGCGGATGTAGTCGCTGCGCATGACGTCCGTCATCTGTGCGCGAGCGATCCGGATGGGGTGCGGTGCGAGGCCGCACAGCAGGCAGACGACAGGCAGCACAAGCACTTCCGGCCGTTCGAAAGGACTGGTCCCGGACGGCACGAGAGACACCGCGGGAAACCACCCAAGGCCCAACGCTAGCCATGAGATACACAGGACGCCGACGACGAACGGGGGCACCGACTCCGATGCCAGGGCAACCGAACTGACGAATCTGTCGAAGCGTGACCCGGCGAACGCGCCCGCCGTCAGCCCGATCAGCAGTGACAGCGGGATCAGGACCACAAGGGTGACCGCGGCCAGTGCGATCGAGTTCCGCAGCCGGAACTGCATCACGTCCGCGACCGGTCGCTGTGAGAGCAGTGAAACCCCCAGATCGCCGCGCGCCAGTCCGGCGGCCCACTCCACGAACCGCTCGATCGCGGGCCGGTCGAGGCCGAGCTCGGCCCGGAGTGCCGCAAGCTGGTGCGGGTCGGCCTGACCGGCACCCTGTCGCGACAACAGGACTGTTGCCGCGTCGCCGGGAAGCAGTTCGAACAGCCAGAAGACCGCGGCGGCGACCACCACCAGAACGATCGCCGCGCCGGCCAGCCGCCCGGCGATGTAGTGCGTCATCGGCGGCGTGTCAGCGGGCGGCGCGGGCGGTCATCGGTTGATCCAGGTGGTCGTGAAGTTCGCCCAGTCGCCGGTTCCCGGTACACCGTCACGGATTCCCTGCACGTGGCTTCGCGCGGCGGTCGGTTGCAGGGCGAAGCTGTGCAGGATGTATCCGCCCTCATTCCAGAGTTGTTCCTGCAGTTCGTCATACAGCACTTCGCGGCGGCCTTCGTCCATGGTGGCACGGGCTTCGTAGAACGTGCGGTCCCACTCGGGGTTCTTCCACGCGGTGGCGTTGTCCGGGGCGTTGGACGTTAGTGCCTGGCCGTAGAAATAGTCGAGGCTGTAGTTCCACCAGCCGCCCTGGGTGAACGGACGTTGCCCCGAGATCTGCGAGAAGTAGATGTCGCCGGGCTCGGTCTGCAGCTCGACGGTGATACCGGCTTTTTTGGCCTGCTCGGCGAACAATGTCGCCGATTCCAGCTGTCCCGGGCTGACGTCGGCAGTGTGCAGGGTGACGGTGAGATTCTCCTGTCCCGCCTCGCGCAGGAGTTCCCGCGCGCGCTGCGGGTTGTAATCGCGTTGCGGCAGGCGCGAGTTGTAGAACGGTGCGCCTTTGCCGTAGAGGTCGTTGCCCTTTTCGGCGAAGCCGTAGAAGACCGAGTCGACCATCGCCTGCCGGTCCACCGACAGTCGCAGGGCCTCGCGCACCCGCGGATCATCGAACGGGGCTGTGTCCAAACGCATCTGGAAGGCGGACATCACGCCGTACGGCGGGGTGACCAGGTAGACGTCGGGTTGGTCGCGTAGTGCGTTGGCCTGCGTCGGAGCCAGTTCGTACACGACGTCGGCCTCTGATGACAGGAACGTGTTGAGGCGCGGTTCGGTTGCAGCGACCTGCAGGATCTCGACCGCGTCGAGCAGCGGCGGGCCGTCCCAGTGGCGATCGTTGCGCACCAGGCGGGCCCGGTCGCCCGGGGACCAGGACTCGAGGATGAACGGCCCGGTTCCGACGGGCAGTGTGGCCGAGTCGAATCCGGTGGTCCCCTCTTTGATGACGTAGACGTACCAGCCAGCAAGCACCGAGCCGAAGTCGGCGAGCGGTTCGTTCATCGCGATGACGACCGTATGCTCGCCGTCGGTCCTGCTGGTGGCGAGATCGACCATGGCGAGATCGCCTGACGACGGCTTGTCCGGGTCGAGCATCCGTTCGATGCTCCACATGACGTCGCGCGACGTCAGTGGGCTGCCATCGCTGAACTGCACGCCCGGCCGCACATTGAGCCGCCACTGCGTGCCGTCCGCGTTGGGTTCGAGTGTTTCGGCGAGGCGGTATCGCAGCGTCAGATCGTTGTTGTACTCGACGAGGTGATCCCACACGTTCTTGGACACCGCGCCACCCGCGGAGTGGCCCACCACGTGGGGGTCGAGGACGTCGGCGGTGGCGGAGGTGCCCGCGAACACCGTTCTCAGGGTGCCGCCGCGGATCGGGTCGCCCGTGCTCGGCCCACCGGCACCGTCGGGACTGCTGCACCCGGCAAGCAGGAGGGGAGAGCCCACCGCCAGCAATCCGGCACCACCCGCGCCTGCGAGGAACCGTCGCCGATCGAAGGTGCGACGACGTACGCCGTCAGAAATATTCATGTGGTCTGTCCATCCTCGTGGTGTCGAGAATTCGCGCAGGCGATCTGGCTCCCCGTCGCGAAACGCGATCGGGTCACAGTTGCGGGACAGCCCCGGATTTCCACCGGTGTTCCCCTGCATCGAACGAAGGCAATTTAACACCGCGGCTGGTCGGGTGTGGTCATGGCCCTTTTCCGGCGACAGTTCGTTGACAGTCGGCGAGGTCGTCGGGCAGAATTCCCGGTTATGACCATAAATATGGTCAAATCTACCAACTTTACGGGGAATGATGACCGCGACCGATGAGCTCACGCAGAACGCGGGGCGCTACGAGCTGAGCCACCTCCGTGCGCTCGAAGCCGAGGCGATCCACATCATCAGGGAGGTGGCCGCCGAGTTCGAGAAGCCGGTGTTGTTGTTCTCCGGAGGCAAGGACTCCATCGTCATGCTGCACCTGGCCATCAAAGCGTTCCGGCCGGGACGGTTGCCGTTCCCGGTCATGCACGTCGACACCGGCCACAACTTCGAAGAAGTGCTGCAGGCGCGCGACGAACTCGTCGCCGAATCCGGGGTGCGGCTCGTGGTCGCCAAGGTGCAGGACGACATCGACGCCGGCCGCGTGGTCGAGACGATCCCGTCGCGCAACCCGATGCAGACGTTCACGCTGCTGCGCGCCATCCGCGAGAACAAGTTCGACGCCGCGTTCGGCGGCGCCCGCCGCGACGAGGAGAAGGCCCGCGCCAAGGAGCGCGTGTTCAGCTTCCGCGACGAGTTCGGTCAGTGGGATCCGAAGAACCAGCGCCCTGAGCTGTGGAACCTGTACAACGGCAGGCACAAGAAAGGGGAGCACATCCGTGCCTTCCCGCTGTCGAACTGGACCGAGTTCGACATCTGGTCCTACATCGGCGCCGAGAAGATCAAACTGCCGTCCATCTATTACGCGCACGAGCGCAAGGTGTTCGAACGCGACGGCATGCTGCTGGCCGTGCACAAGTACCTGCAGCCGCGCAAGGACGAGAAGATCATCGAGAAGACCGTGCGGTTCCGCACCGTCGGCGACGTGACCTGCACCGGCTGCGTGGAGTCCACGGCGGCAACGGTTTCCGAGGTCATCGCCGAGACGGCGATCTCCCGGCTCACCGAGCGCGGCGCGACCCGCGCCGACGACCGCATCTCCGAAGCAGGTATGGAAGACCGTAAGCGCGAGGGGTATTTCTGATATGGGATCGTCTACCACGCTGCTGCGCATCGCGACCGCCGGTTCGGTCGACGACGGCAAGTCCACGCTGATCGGCCGGCTGCTCTATGACTCCAAGGCCGTCATGGAGGATCAGCTCGCCGCCGTCGAGCGTACTTCCAAGGAACGCGGCAACGACTACACCGACCTCGCACTGGTCACCGACGGTCTGCGGGCCGAGCGTGAGCAGGGCATCACGATCGATGTCGCCTACCGCTACTTCGCCACGGCCAAGCGGAAATTCATCATCGCCGACACTCCAGGTCACATCCAGTACACCCGCAACATGGTGACCGGTGTGTCGACCGCACAGCTCGCGATCGTGCTCGTCGACGCGCGCCACGGCCTGCTCGAGCAATCCCGCCGCCACGCGTTCCTCGCATCGCTGCTCGGTATCCAGCACATCGTGCTCGCTGTCAACAAGATGGACCTGATCGATTGGGACAGAGACCAATTCGAGAAGATCCGTGACGACTTCCATGATTTCGCGGCGCGGCTCGACGTTCACGACGTCACGACGATCCCGCTGTCGGCGCTCAACGGTGACAACGTGGTCAGCAAGTCCGACGTCACACCCTGGTACGAGGGGCCGTCGCTGCTGGCGCACCTCGAAGAGGTGTACATTGCCGGCGACCGCAATCTCACCGACGTCCGCTTCCCGGTCCAGTACGTGATCCGGCCGCAGACGCGTGAGCATGCCGACCACCGCAGCTATGCGGGCACCGTCGCCAGCGGCGTCATGCGTCCCGGCGACGAGGTCGTCGTCCTGCCTGCCGGCAAGACGACGCGCATCACCGAGATCGAGGGCCCGAGTGGGCCTGTGCAGGAAGCCTTCCCGCCCATGGCGGTGTCGGTCAGCCTCGCCGACGACATCGACATCTCCCGCGGCGACATGATCGCCCGGCCGAACAATCAGCCCAGGGTGGCGCAGGAATTCGACGCCACTGTGTGCTGGATGGCAGACGGAGACTCTCTCGAACCCGGTCGCGACTACGTCATCAAGCACACCACCAGGACCACCCGCGTCAAGGTGGCCGGCCTCGACTACCGTCTCGACGTCAACACGCTGCACCGCGACAAGACGGCCACCGCCCTCAAACTCAATGAGCTGGGCCGTATCTCGCTGCGCAGCCAGGTCCCGCTGTTGCTCGACGAGTACAGCCGCAACGCGGCGACGGGCTCGTTCATCCTGATCGATCCGAACACCAACGGCACCGTCGCTGCGGGCATGATCCTGCCGCACGTGGCGGGCCGGACGTCCACCCCGAACACGGTGCGCCACGAGTCGCTGTGCAAGCCCGAGGATCGACTCTCGAAGGGCCGGACCGTGTGGTTCACCGGACTGTCCGGCTCGGGCAAGTCCTCGGTTGCGGTGCTGGTCGAGCAGAAGCTGCTCGAAAAGGGCATCCCCGCCTACGTTCTCGACGGAGACAACCTGCGGCACGGCCTCAACGCCGACCTCGGGTTCTCGATGGACGACCGGGCGGAGAACCAGCGGCGGCTGGCGCACGTGGCAGCCATTCTGGCCGACTCCGGTCAGGTGGTGCTGGTCCCTGCGATCAGCCCGCTCACCGAGCACCGGGCATTGGCACGCAAGGTCGCCAACGAGCAGGGGCTCGACTTCTTCGAGGTCTTCTGTGATACGCCGCTGGAGGATTGCGAGCGACGGGACCCGAAGGGGTTGTACGCCAAGGCCCGTGCCGGTGAGATCACGCATTTCACCGGGATCGACAGCCCGTACCAGCGGCCGAAGAACCCCGATCTGCAGCTGACCCCCGATCGCACGCCGGAAGAACACGCCGACTCCGTGATCGAGCTTCTGGAAAGCCGGAGCAAGTGACCGACCACGAACTGGCCGCACGGCTGGCCACCGAGGCGGGGGCGCTGCTGCTCGACATTCGGACCGAACTCGCCGATGCGACCGCGGAAGAGAGAAAAGCCGCAGGGGACAAGCGTTCTCATGACTTCCTGATGGCGGCGCTGGCGGTCGAGCGGCCCGACGATGCGGTCCTGTCGGAAGAGGGGCCGAAAGAAGAGGCCGATCCGGTGCGGTTGTCGGCACGCCGAGTCTGGATCGTGGACCCGCTCGACGGGACGCGTGAGTTCTCGGAGCTGGGCCGGGCGGACTGGGCGGTACACGTGGCACTGTGGGAGTCCGGCGAGCTCGTCGCGGGCGCCGTTGCGCTTCCCGCGCAAGGCATCACGCTCGCCACCCCGACAGTGGCGGCGCCCCCGGCACCGCCCGCCGCACCGCGGGTCGTCGTGTCGCGGACCCGGCCACCGGCGGTCGCGCTGGAGGTCAAGGACGCTCTCGGCGGCACCCTGGTCGAAATGGGTTCCGCCGGAGCTAAAGTCGCGTCCGTCGTGCAGGGGATCTCCGACGCCTACGTCCATGCGGGCGGGCAGTACGAGTGGGACTCCGCCGCGCCGGTCGCGGTGGCGCGGGCGGCCGGCCTGTTCACCTCACGGCTCGACGGCTCCCCGCTGGTCTACAACCAGCGCGACTCGAAGCTGCCCGACCTGATCGTGTGCCGCCCAGAACTGGCTGACGTCATCCTGTCGGTCACGACCCGCTGACACGCACTGTGTCTGCCGGAACGCAATTCCGGCGACAGGCCCCCGG
This sequence comes from Mycobacterium sp. 236(2023), assembly GCF_029623955.1. Taxonomy (GTDB): domain Bacteria; phylum Actinomycetota; class Actinomycetes; order Mycobacteriales; family Mycobacteriaceae; genus Mycobacterium. Next base: position 1,174,998 of record NZ_JARSBP010000003.1, read on the forward strand.
GTAGTCTGACCCGCAGAGTCCGTACCGATCGGGGGATCACATGGTTCGCGTTCTTCATATTGTCGTCGCTGCCTCGGCGGTGGCGCTCACACTCGCCGGCTGCGGCGGTTCGGACAAGTCGGAGACCGCCGAGAGTTCGGCGTCCTCGTCCGCGTCGTCAGCACCGGCGTCGACCACGGCGGCGGCCGCGAGCGACGAGGATCAGATCAGGGACCTCGTGCAAGCCCAGACCGACGCGTTCATGGCGGGCGACTGGGATGGTTTGGCCGAGATGACGTGTGCGCAGTACCGCGACGAGATGCGCGATCCGGCAGCGACGATGGTGCCTCCGATTTCCGAGTTCGGCACCAAAGAGCAAGTGGCAGCATTGGATCCGGTAGATCTGGCCGCGAACCTCAGGAAGAACCTCGGCAGCAACGTGTCGACGGAGACCTCGGACCGGGTGGCCCAGGCGATCATCGCCTACGACGAGCCCGCCTACCAGCAGGCCATGCTCGACGCGATGGTCGAAGCCTCCACGATGACCGTCGACAAGGTCGAGAACATTGTCGTCACCGGCGACACGGCGACCGCCGACGTCACCGTCACGCAGGTGATGGGCGATGATCCGCCCAAAACCTCGACGCAGTCCACCCCATTTGCGCGCGAAGACGGGGTATGGCTGGACTGCTCGACCAATAGCGGGTCCTGACGCGGGTGTGGGCCGCCAGTAGGCTGCGGCGGGTGTCTGATCCTCAAACCCTGCGCGCGCTCGCAGGACTGCCCCTCGCCCCGGTAAGCCTCGCGGACTCCGTCCTGGTGCTGATCGACTGTCAGAACACCTACACGCGTGGGGTGATGGAACTCGACGGTGTCGACCCCGCGCTCGACGAAGCTGCCACGCTCCTCGACAGGGCCCGGACGGTCGGAGCGCCGGTCGTGCACATCCAGCACGACGACGGGCCGGGATCTCTGTACGACATCGAGGGCGAGAGCGGCGCGATCGTCGACCGGGTCGCCCCGCGCAACGGCGAGTCGGTCGTCGTCAAGAACTACCCGAACTCGTTCGTGCAGACCGATCTCGACGACATCCTGAAGTCTTTCGAGGCCTCCAACCTCGTCCTGGCGGGCTTCATGACGCACATGTGCGTGAATTCGACGGCGCGCGGCGCGTTCAACCTCGGCTACGCGCCGACGGTGGTCGCCAGTGCGACGGCGACGCGCACGCTGCCGGGAGTGGGCGGTGATCCGGTGTCCGCGCAGGTACTGCAGGCCGCCAGCCTGGCCGCGGTGGCCGACCTATTCGCCGTCGTGGTCCCGAACGCCACCGACATTCCCGACTGAGCACCGCCGGCGTGGGTCAGTGACTCAAACACACGTCCGACTAGGGTTGCCCCATGCGGATGTCGGCCAAGGCGGAATACGCCGTGCGGGCGATGGTCCAGCTGGCGACCGTGAACGACGGAACGCTCGTCAAGACCGAGGACCTGGCCAAAGCCCAGGGCATCCCGCCGCAGTTCCTCGTCGACATCCTCTCCGACCTGCGTACCGATCGGCTCGTCAAGAGTCACCGTGGTCGCGAGGGTGGCTACGAACTCGCCCGTCCCGCCGCCGACATCAGCGTCGCGGACGTCCTGCGCTGCATCGACGGACCGCTGGCCAGCGTGCGGGACATCGGTCTGGGTGATCTCCCGTATTCCGGGCCGACGGCATCGCTGACCGATGTCTGGCGGGCTCTGCGCGCGAGCATGAGGTCGGTGCTCGAACAGACGAGCCTGGCCGACGTCGCGTCCGGGGAGCTTCCAGACCACGTGCAGGGGATGGCCGACGATTACCGCGGTCAGGAGGAGGCCCGCGGACACTCGATCGGCTAACCGCGCGATAGTGCTCTACTGAAAAGTCTTGTGCGGCAAGGGGGCCGATGTGCGGTCGCGGGTCGGCCCAGTGCTGCGGCGGTAGTCGAGGCTCACATCGCCGATGCTGACGACGAGGAAGTGGCCGAAAGGTTTCGGCCGCGACTGCCGTTCCAGCAAGAAATTGACGTTGATCATGATACGAAGAGCACGGTCTGCACGCGGATCGGAGGCTACGGATGGCCGCGCTGAATCGACGACAGTTCACCTTCGGGTTGGGGGCGTTGGCGGCGGTGCCGCTGCTCGCTTCGTGCGGCGGAGGCGGGCGTGAGGTGCGGCGCGAACGCGTGATCGTGGTCGGCGCCGGGATGGCGGGGCTCAGCGCGGCGCGCCGCCTGGCTGACGCCGGAGTCTCGGTGACGGTTGTGGAGGCGCGTCAGCGCATCGGCGGGCGGACCTGGACGGACGACTCGCTCGGGCTGCCGATCGACCTGGGCGGCGCGTGGATTCACGGCCCGGAGGGCAATCCACTCACCGACCTGGCCGAGCAGGCCGGCGCGCGGACCGTTCCAACAGACTTCGAGGACACCATCGTCCTGCAGGACGGGTCGGTCGTCGGCCCCGCCGCGTTGGACGCGGCGGGCCGAAATTGGGAACGGATCATGGATGCCGTCTACGGGATGACCGCCGACGCCGCCCCCGACGCGACGCTGGCCGACGGACTGGCCGACGCCGGTACGGATTTCACCGATCCGCTGATGCAATGGATCATCGCCGGCGCCATCGGCTCCGAGTACGCGGCCGATCCCGATGAGCTGTCGCTGCGCTGGTTCGGCAGCGAGGGTGAGTTCGGCGGGGGAGACCTGATCCTTCCGGGGGGCTACAAACAGCTCATCGATCATCTCGCGCGCGATCTGACGATGACATTGGGCGCCGAGGTCACCCGCATCGCCTACGACGATTCAGGTGTCACCGTCGAGACCGCCCAGGAGGTGTTCGATGCCGACCGGGTCATCGTCACGGTCCCGCTCGGTGTGCTCAAGGCCGACACGATCGTGTTCGATCCGCCGTTGCCCGACGACAAGCGCCAGGCGATCCAGCGGCTCGGCTTCGGGTTGCTCGACAAGGTGGTGCTGAAATTCGACGAGCCGTTCTGGACCGAGCAGTTCGACATGAACTCGGACATGATCGGGATCGCGGGCAAGGACCAGCCGGTCTCCGATCTCGTCAACGGGCTGCGCTTCACCGACGTGCCGCTGCTGGTCGGTCTTCGCGGGGGCTCGAACGCCCTTGTGCGCGAGAAAGATTCAGACGAGCTGACGGCGAGCCAGGTGGTGGCCGCGCTGCGTGGCCCCGAGCCCACCGGCGTTCTCGTCACACGGTGGGCCGAGGATCCGTACGCACGCGGCTCCTACAGCTTCCTTGCCGTCGGATCGAGCCCCGACGATCAGGAGGCGCTGGCGGCGCCCGTCGGTGATCGCCTCCTGTTCGCGGGCGAGGCGACCAACAGCGAGTACTCGGCCACTGTGCACGGGGCGCACTTGAGCGGGTTGCGGGAAGCCGACCGAATCCTGGGGGCCTAGTCCAGTTCGCTGATTGCGATGCTTCCCGTCTGGGTCCGCGCGGTGATCACTGCTGCCGCGTTCTCGCGGTCGCGGGTCTGCGGAACGGCCACCTCCACGGCGTCGTGGGGCATCTCGGTCATCGCGTCGACGAAGTAGGGCCCGGGCGGCGGCAGTGAAATCGCGATGTCGCCGTGTTCGGTTGTGGCGTGCACTGTTTGGGGCGGCTCGACGAAGTCGACGCTGACTTCGCCGGTGGTGGTGGCGGCGCGGAACGACTCGGTCACCGCGATAGGTTCGCGGGTCGTGACGTCGCCGTGCTCGTTGGTGATGTCGATACGCCGCGCCGACCCGCTGAGGACCACAGCGCCTTCCACCGTCCGCGCCGTCAACTGGTCGATGTCGGCCTGCGCGAACACGACGCCCATCTCCTGCTGGGTGGTCACCGACACCCGTCGTGCCACCTCCGGCGGCAGTACGACGGTGATCTCACCGGCCCTGCCCCAGCGCAGGATTTCGGTGCGCTCGGCGTCGATGGTGACCCGCGCCGAAGTACCGTCTGCGGTGACGGCCAACGGATTCGACCCTGCGCGACGGGAGTTCACCATCCGCATGTCCACGCGGGGCTCGCGGGCCTCGCGGTCGGTGGTGATCCGCACGGCCGCGGGCACCGAACCGGTGTCGACCGTCAGCGTCGTCAGCGTGTTCGGCAGGGCCATCGAATCTTTGACTACGCGGAAACCGCTGATTCCCCACGCAGCACTGCTCAACGAGACGACGACACCGATGGTCAGTACGGCGGCAGCGAGGATCAGCAGGACACGCACGGCGGTGCGGCCGCCGGGGGTCAGCGGCGGGGGCGGTGACGACGGTGCGGGGGCGGGTGGAAGCGTGGTGGTCACGGGAGTCCTTTCAGCACTTCAGGATTCGAGGTAGCGCAGCACCGCGAGCACACGGCGGTTCTCGGAGTCGTCGGGCGCGAGGTTGAGCTTGGTGAAGATGGACGCGATGTGCTTCTCGGCCGAACCGACCGACATGTGCAGGCCCGCGGCGATGGCGGAGTTCGTCTTGCCCTCGGCCATCAACTGCAGCACCTCGGTCTCGCGGGGCGTCAACGCATCGAGCACATTGCGCCGGTGGGAGCGCACCAGGATCTGCGACACCACCTCCGGATCGAGGACGGTGCCACCGGTGCCGACCACCTCGACGGCGTCGAGGAAGGCGGGCACGTCGGCGACCCGGTCCTTGAGGAGGTAGCCGAATCCTCGTGTGTCCGAAGCGATCAGATCAGCCGCGTAGCGCTCTTCGACATAGTGGGAGAGCACCAGTACCGGGGATTCCGGGTTCTGGCTGCGCAGTAGCGCCGCCGCCCTGATGCCCTCGTCGGTGAACGTCGGCGGCATCCGGACATCGAGGATCGCCAGGTCGGGCTTCGTGTCGTTGACCAAGCGCAGCAGGTTCGTCGCGTCGGGCACTCCGGCGATCATCTCGTGGCCGGCGTCAGTCAGGATCCGCTCGATGCCGGCCCGCAGCAGTGCCGAGTCCTCGGCGATCACTATGCGCATGGCAGCACCGCGGTGATCACTGTCGGGCCGGTGACCGGGCTCGACACCGTGAAGGTTCCACGAGCGGCTCGCACTCGCTCGTCGAGCCCGCGCAGACCGGTCGCGTCGGTGATTCCGTCCTCTTCCACGACCCGCGCACCGCCGTGCCCGTCGTCGAACACCGTGACATGCAACTGGTTTTCGGCCTCGTCGAGGCGCACGGTGACCGCCGCCTGGGATGCGCCGGCATGGCGGCTGACATTCGTCAACGCCTCGGCGACGACGAAGTAGGCGCACGCCTCGACTTCGTCGGGCAGTCGGCGCGGCAGATGCACGCTCAGCGTCGTCGGAACCCCCGAGTTGGCGGCACGCTGCACCACCGATGACAGCGCGGCGTCGAGTCCGCGGTCGGACAGGATGGTGGGGGCGATCCCGCGCACGACGTTGCGGAGTTCGACCAGCGCGCTCTTGGCGTCGTCGTGGGCCTCGGAGATCAGGGCCTTGGCCGCAGGCAGATCGGTGTCGAGCTTGGTCTGCGCCAGCCCGATCGTCATCGCCAGTGACACGAGCCGCGGTTGCACGCTGTCGTGAAGATCGCGTTCGATGCGGTGCCGCTCGGTCTGCGCTGACGTCACTGCTCCTTCGCGTGCGTCGGCGAGCACACTGACCTCGTGTTGCAGTGCTGCGGTCGGGGACGCGGGCAGCAGCCACCGGTCGATCGTCGCGTCCAGTACGGGGGCGAAGATCACGAGGGCGACGGCGGCGGCGACCGCCACGACCGCCAGCACGAACGCCAGCGGGGTCGGCAGGAACGACAGACCGGCCTCGGGATCGCTGTGGCCGATCGCGATCGCCGCGGCGGGCGCCAAGAACGCAAAGACCAGCAGCGCCAGCGCGATGGCGGTCACCGACGCGTCGTAGAGCATCCGCAGGTAGTGATGGGCGACCGCTTTCCAGAACCGGGCACTGCTCACGTCCAGCCACAGCTGGTGCGCCCACCGCTGGAACCCCGTGTAGTGCGAGAGACGGCGCGGCGGTATGCCGATCCCGAGAGCGAAAACAGCCTCGCTGCGCACCCGCTCGACGTAATCGACACCCCGCATCAGGTAGATGAAGACGACCGCGGCCACCGCGAATCCGATGACGCTGGGAATCGACGAAATGCCGATCACCAAGATGGCCAACGGAATCCAGAACCACACCGTCGCCAGTGCCCCGCCGACGAGCAGGGATGCACTTGCCGCGAGGCTGAGCGTCCGGGTGCGCGGCGGTTCGGTCGGGCCGGCCTGATCGGGCACGTCCACCGGGGCGGTGTCGGCGACGGCGTCAGGTTCGGTGACGGCGTCTGTGTCGGTTACTGAGGACATGACTCCAACCTATGGACCCACACGCTGCAGCGACACAACGTTTTCCCGAGAATCCCGCGGGGGATAACCACCCCCCTTACCCGCGCTGGCCATACTGAGCACCATGACCGCCGACATGACCGGTGAACGACCCACCGTTCTCGGGTATCTCGGACCGAACTGGTTCTCGTCGGTCATGGGCACGGGCATCGTCGCGAATGCCGGCGCGACACTTCCGGTGCACGTCCCCGGGCTGCGGACGTTCGCACTCGTGGTCTGGGTGATCTCGGCGTTGTGGCTCGTGGTGCTGGGCCTGGCGATGTTCGCCCACTGGCTGCGCAACCCGACCATCGCCCGCAGCCACCACCGCAACCCGACGATGGGCCACTTCTACGGCGCGGCGCCGATGGCGCTGCTGACGGTGGCCTCGGGCGCGCTGATCGTCGGCAAGGACCTGATCGGCGCGCGGTGGGCGATCGACCTGGCGTGGGTGCTGTGGACCGCGGGCACCCTCGGCGGTCTGTTCACGGCGATGAGCATCCCGTATCTGATGTTCACCCAGTACCGCGTCGAACCCGACGCCGCGTTCGGCGGGTGGCTCATGCCCGTCGTGCCGCCGATGGTGTCGGCCGCGACCGGCAGCCTGCTCATCCCGCACATGCCCGACGGACCGGGTCGCGCCACGATGCTCTACGGCTGCTATGCGATGTTCGGCCTGTCCCTGGTGGCATCGCTGATCATCATCACGATGGTCTGGAGTCGCCTCGCGCACTTCGGCACATCGGGCACCGCACGTGTCCCCACGCTGTGGATCGTCCTCGGTCCACTCGGCCAATCCATCACCGTCGCAGGGCTTCTCGGCACCGACGCGGCGCTGGCTGTCGACGACAAGCTCGCCGACGGGATGAGCGTGTTCGCGGTGCTCTACGGCGTGCCGGTGTGGGGGTTCGCCGTGTTGTGGATCGCGCTGGCGACCGCGCTGACCGTGCGCACAGTGCGGCGCGGCATGCCTTTTGCGTTGACCTGGTGGAGTTTGACGTTCCCCGTCGGCACCTTCGTCACCGGCACCACCCAGCTGGCGGTGCACACCTCGCTGCCGGCGTTCCGCTACGCGGCCGCCATCGCCTATGTCGGGCTGCTCTCGACCTGGCTTCTGGTGGCTGTGCGCACCTTCCGGGTCGGCATGCGGCGCGGTCTCTTCACGCCACCTGGCACCGACCCCATCCGGGCGCACAAGGACCCGCCGGCGTCGGGCCCGTGACGTGACGTGTCAGAATCCGCCGCGGACGCGAGGAGCACAATGACACAAATGCGTATCGGGATGACGATGCCGGTGATGGAGCCCGATCTCGACAGGGCCATGCTGAAGTCGTGGGCACAGCTCGTCGACGAAGGCCCGTTCTCGTCGCTGTGCTGGGGCGAGCGGATCGCATTCGACAACCCCGAGAGCCTGACGTTGCTGGGCGCGCTCGGGGCGTGGACGGAACGGGTGCGGCTCGTGACGACGGTCGTCATCCCGCAGTTGCACGATCCCGTGATGCTGGCCAAGCAACTGGCGACCGGCGACATGCTCTGCGGCGGACGGTTGACTGTCGGCATCGGCGTGGGCGGGCGCCACGAGGACTACCTGGCCGTCGGTGCCGACCCTGCCACGCAGACGATGCGTCAGATGGCTGACCGGGTGGCCGTCATGAAGCGGGTGTGGGCGGGGGAGAAGGTCACCGACTCGACGCTTCCCGTGGGGCCGCCTCCCGTGCAGGAGGGCGGACCCGAACTGCAGGTCGGTACGTTGGGGCCGAAGACGATTCGCAGCGCAGCCGGTTGGGCGAGCGGGGTCGCGGGGACGACGCTCGACCTCGCCGTGGACAAGCAGAACGAGCTATTCGACGTGGCCCGCGACGCCTGGCGGCAGGCGGGCAAGCCTGCGCCGCATCTGGCCACGTCGTTCTGGTTCGCGCTCGGCGACGGCGACGCACCGCGCGCCCAGGTGCACCGTCACCTGCGTCGGTACATGAACTGGATTCCGTCGGAGTTCGTGGACGCGATGGCGCCGACCACGGGATTCGCCGGCACTGTCGATGACCTGCGTGACGTGTTGCACCGATTCGCCGATATCGGCACCGACGAGGTCCACCTGATCCCGACGAGCTCGGACATCGATCAGGTGCGTCAGGCGGCCGAGGTGGTTGCCGATCTCGCCTGAGGCCGGGCAAGCTCGTGCCATGGACAGCAGCGCCTTGCCGCCGATCGTCTCCCGTGCTGAATGGGAACGGGCCCGCGCCGACCTGCTCGTCCAGGAGAAGCAGCTCTTCCGGCTGAAAGACAAAGTCAGCGCGCAGCGCCGCAGGCTCCCGATGGTCGAGATCCACGCGGCCTACGAGTTCGACACCGAGGCGGGTCCGCTGACATTGCCGGAGCTTTTCGACGGCCGCAAGCAGCTGATCCTGCAGCACTTCATGTTCGGATCTGATTGGGACGAAGGATGTTCGGGCTGTTCGATGATGGCCGACCACATCGGTCCCCTGTCGCATCTCCATGCCAAAGACACGTCACTGGTGCTGGTGTCTCGCGCGCCGGTCGGCAAGCTCGTCGCCTTCAAGGACCGCATGGGCTGGGATCTGCCGTGGGTGTCGTCGGGACGCTCGACGTTCAACGAAGACTTCGGTGTGACCGTGAACGGCGAAGAGCGACATGCGATCAGCGTGTTCCTGCGCGACGGCGACCGCGTGTTCCACACGTGGCAGACGTTCGACCGCGGAGAGGAGCCGTTCATGCTCGTCTTCGACCTGCTGGATCTCACCCCGTACGGGCGGCAGGAAGATTGGGAAGATTCCCCGGCCGGCTGGCCGCAGCGGCCTCCGTACGAGTGGTTCCGGTTGAAGGACGCGTATTGAGGGGACTGGTCCCTATCTGACCCACTTCCAGGGCTTGTCCCAATGCCCGGGCGGAACACCGACCCACTGGCCGATATGGCCCGGCGGTACGTTGACGATCTGGCCGACGTGCCCCGGGGGTGGCGGCGCCGGCCACCAGTGCGGGTCGGCCGCGGCCTGACCGGCACCGGCCAGCATGCCGACGCCCAAACCGCCGGCGGCTACCGCGGCCCATACATACTTCTTCGCCTGCATCGTGCACTCCTTGCCTGTTTGGATGCTCGTTTCAGGGTCTTCTTCCGTTATATCGCGGCCGGTTTCGGACCCGTTAGCGGCTGACGTCCGCGTAAGCGGTTTGGTACCAGAGTCTGACGCGGGCGACAAAAATCGACAACGCGTCAGCAAATGAGTCAGGAAGCCACTCCGCAAACTCCCTCAGATCCGACGTTGTTTAGCTCAGCATTGTTCTTGCTGATCGCGCCAATAAATTTTGGAGATTTGATCTTGGAATGTTCGGGGTAGTCAGCACGGCACACGACGCAGACCAAAACATGACGGTCCACAGCAACGTCCAGTTCGTGCAGAAAGCGAGATGCAGATGAGCGCACAAGGTCTGAGCCCCGAAGAGTTGATGGCAGAAAGTGCGATCGCACTGCCGGACAAAGAAGTGGTGTCGATCCTTGATCTCAACGCGGATGTGGACGTGGCCCTCGATGCCGCGTCACCCATCGACCTGGCCGCTGCGGCGAATCTCAACGTGGCTGCTCCGATCGACGCCGCCGCCGGCGCCAATGTCCTGACGTATGGCTCGGGTAGCCAGGCCACTGTCGATCAGGGAACGTCGATCGAGCAGATGTTGGACGCCGATGCGTATGCGACCTCCACGCAGGCCAGTGGCATCGACCAGGGCGGCATGGATACCGATGACGACGCGGCACCTGCCGACGACACTGTCACCGACGGTGACGGAACGTCGGACGGAACCGACGTGACCGACACGTCGGTCGACACCAGTGCCGGCGGTCTCTTGGACGGCAACCTGCTCAACGTCAACGTCAACGTGGACCTCGACGCCGACCTCGCGGCACCCATCAGCGGTGCTGTTGCGGCCAACGCCAACGTCGCCGCTCCGATCAACGCCGGCGTGTCCGCGAATATCGGCTCGATCGACTCTGATGCCATCTCGGTGGCCGAACAGGACGCGATCATCAAGCAGACCGTGATCGGCGAAGCTGTGGCCGAAGCCGATCAGGACTCCTCGATCTCACAGGGTGACGGAGGCTCTGATGGCGGCACGGACACAGCTGCGGATTCCGGCTCTTCCGATTCCGGCAGCGACAGCTCTGCTGGCTGAGTTGCCCGACCGGCCTGGGGAACACGCGTGACCACCATGGGCGCCGAGCCCGCACAGGCGGTGCTCCGGCGCGCCGACGGGGTGGAACTGATCGGCGAGATGGTGGGGTCCGGTTATCGGACCCCACCATCGCTGGCCCGTCGCAGCGACGGGCAGACCGTGCAGTTGACTCCGCTGCTGTATGCGGTGCTGCGCGAGATCGACGGCGAAAAGAATGTGGCGGAGGTGGCCGTTGCGGTGTCGGAGTCGACCGGTCGAACGATCAACGAGGACAACGTTTCTCACCTCGTCGACGAAAAGCTCCGGCCACTCGGCCTGCTGACGCTCACCGACGGTAGCCAGCCGACGGTGCGCAAACGGGATCCGCTGCTGGGCCTGAGATTTCGATATGCCGTCACCGACCCCGGCCGCACCAACGCGCTGACGGATCCGTTCCGCTTCCTGTTCCGGCCGTGGGTCACCCTTCCCGCACTCGCCGCGTTCGCCGCGGTCTGCTGGTGGGTGTTCTTCGAGAAAGGTCTGGCATCAGCGACGCACGACGCGTTCGAACGTCCCGGACTGCTGATCATGGTCTTCGTGGTCACGATCCTGTCCGCAGGCTTCCACGAATTCGGGCACGCGGCAGCCGCCCGCTACGGCGGCGCCACTCCCGGTGTCATGGGCTTCGGCGTCTATCTCGTCTGGCCGGCTTTCTACACCGATGTCACCGACTCCTATCGCCTGGGCCGATGGGGCCGGATTCGAACTGACTTGGGCGGCCTGTATTTCAACTCGCTCGTCGCCATCGCGATCACCGGGTTGTGGTTGTGGATCGGATACGACGCGCTGCTTCTGGTCGTGGCCACGCAGATCCTCCAGATGCTGCGACAGCTCGCGCCGTTGGTGCGGTTCGACGGCTATCACGTGCTCGCCGATCTCACCGGAGTGCCCGACCTGTACTCCCGCATCAAGCCGACACTACTGGGTGCCCTGCCGTGGCGGTGGGGTGATCCGAACGCCCGGTTGCTGAAACCGTGGGCACGAATTGTCGTGACACTGTGGGTGATTCTGGTGGTGCCGATGCTTCTCTCCACGGTGGCGATCGCCGTGTGGGCGCTGCCCAGAGTCCTTGGCAGCGCGTGGGCCGGCCTGCAGAAGCAGCAGGACGTCCTCTCGGCGGCGTGGGGCGACGGCGACATCATCCAGATCGTCGCCCGCGTGCTGGCGATGATCGCCATCGTCATCCCGGTCGCAGGCGTCCTCTACATGCTGGGCCGGCTCGTGCGCCGCACCACGGCGGGGGTGTGGAAGTCGACGGCGGAAAAACCGCTGATGCGGATGGTCGCCGTCGCCGCGGGCATGGCCATCGGGTGTGGCGTGGCCTATGCGTGGTGGCCAGGGGAGGCCAACTACCGGCCGATCCAGCCGTGGGAGCGCGGCACGATCGGCGATATCGTCTACGCATTGGACGTCGGTCGCCTGTCCAATCCCGCTGGCGGAAAGGGAGATCCGCGTCCGCTGTCGTCGTCTCGCACCCTCGTCAACGGTCAGCAGGGCGTGATGCAGGCGGTGTGGGACACCAGTTCCGCGATGCCGACGAAACAGTCTCCTCAGCTCGCGCTGGTTCTCACCCCCCGATCCGGACCCGAAATGCGAGGAGGAAGCGGCGGAGGATCGGCGACCTCGGTGCCGCGCAAGGGCTGGGTCTTCCCCGTGGACAAGCCGCTGGCCCCCGAGCCCGGTGATGTCCAGGCGCTCGCGATCAACACCATCAATGGCAGCACCGAATACGAAGCCGCCTTCGCCATGGTGTGGGTGACCGACGAGTCCGACGCGATGAACGTAAACGAGGCGCAGGCCTACGCATCCTGCAACTCATGTGCCGCAGTGGCCGTCGCCTACCAGGTGGTCTTCGTCGTCGACGGTGATGACAGCGACGACAATGTGGCGGCGCCGCAGAACCTGGCCGGCGCGCTGAACTACGAATGCGTGAACTGTCTGACCTACGCCCTGGCACGCCAGGTGTTCATCACGCTCGACGAGCCGCTGTCAGAGGACGCCATGAAGCAGCTCGACGGGGTGTGGGCGCAGATGGCGACGTTCGAGCGTGAAATCGAGTACGGCAAGTACCGTCCCGAGGACATCGAAGCGCGGCTGGGGGAGTACACCGAACAAATCCTCGCCATCGTCGCTGCCGAGCAGCCCGACGTCGTTGCGGCGCATACGGAATCCTCGACCGCACCGACGACCACGACCAGCGGCGCGCCGACCACGACCGCGCCGACGGCCACGACCAGCGTGGTACCTACGACGTCCGCGACGTCGAGCGCACCCACCACCAGTGCGGGGACGGAATCCAGTGCCCCGACGACGTCGGCCGAGAGCTCTGTCGTCGCCGAGCCGCCGACTACTGACACTCCGGCAACGACTGCGCCCGAGCCGACGACGACTGGTGATTCCGAAACCTCGACCGACACGACAGCGACGAACACCGCGGACGTCGCCGCGTCAGACGGAGACGCTGCTTCGACGGGGTCGGCCGAGTCGCCTTAGGCAACGCCCTTTAAACGGATACGACCTCGTAGTCGCCCATGGCGCCGACCAGCACGTGCAACTGGTCCGTCGCCGACCCGAGAGTGTGGTCGATGGCCGTGAGCCGCGCCGCGTAGTGGCTGATCGGGTGTTCGGCCGTCACGCCGATACCACCGTGCAGCTGGATGGACTCCTGCGCGATGTGGCGGCCGGAACGGCCGATCTGAAGCTTCGCCCTGGCCGCGATGGTCTCATCCAGATTTCCGTCGGCCACCGACATCGCCGCGTACAGCACCATGCTGCGGGCGAGCTCAAGGGACACATACATGTCGGCGGCGCGCTGGGTGAGCGTCTGGAACTTGCTCAGCGTGACTCCGAATTGCTTGCGCTGCGTGAGGTATTCCGATGTCAGGCGCAACGATTCCTCCATCGCGCCGAGTGCTTCTGCGCTCAGGCCCGACGAAATCCGCACCAGGGCGCGGGAAATTGCCTCGGATGCGTCGCCGCCTTCACCCAGCGGTTCGGCTGCGACGTTGTCGAATTCGATCTGGGCGCCGCGCTGACCGTCGAACGTGCGGTACGTCGTGCGTCGCGCCGCGGCCGCATCGACGACGAACAGGCCCGTCCCGCCGTCGGGCAGCGTCGCGCTGACGACGAGCGTGTCGGCGCAGTCGCCGGCCAGCACGGGGTTCTTCGATCCGCTGATCGACCACGAATCTCCATCGCGGACAGCGCTTGTCGTCACCGTAACCGTCGGTCCACGCATGCCCGGCTCGAGGTGTGCGAAGGCGAGCAGGCGTTCACCGGCGGCCACGTCGTCCAGCAGGGCGCGCTGCTGTTCGTTGCCGACCTCGGCGATCAGGGCGCCGGGCCCGAGCGCGGCGTGCAGCACCGGTTCCGGGGCGAGCCGCCGCCCGACCTCGGTCAGCACCACCTGGACCTCGATCTGGCCGCCGGCGTCCTCGTCGAACCCGAGGCCGAGCACGCCGACCTCGGCGAGCTGCTGCCAGACGTCGCGGCTCCAGCCCAGATCGGTGTCGATCGTCTTGAGCCGGGTCTCCGCGTCGTACTTGCGGGACAGCATGTCGCGGGTGGTGTCGCGGAGCAGGACCTGCTCTTCGCTCAGTTGAAAGTCCATGTGTTTGGCCCTATCTCACAGTCCGAGGATGGTCGACGCGATGATGGTGCGCTGCACCTCGTTGCTGCCGCCGTAGATCGACGTCTTGCGGTAGTTGAGGTAACGCGCCGCGCTGTGCTGCGCCCACTCCGCCGAGGAGATGCCTTCGCCGTCGAACGGCAGCGCATCGACGCCGGCGACCTCCACCAGGAGTTCCGTTGCGACCTGCTGCAGCTGGCTGCCGCGCAGCTTCAACACCGAGGACGCGGGGTTGGGCATGCCGCCCTTGGAGCCCGAGGCGACCCGCATCTGCGTCAGTTCCAGTGCGAGGATGTCGTTTTCGAGCTCGGCCAGCCGCGCGGCGAACAGCGGGTCGTCGATCAGGCCGCTGGCCTGCGCGCGCTCCTTGACCTCGGAGATCCGCAGCTTCGTCCGACCGACCTGGGCGATGCCGTTGCGTTCGTTGCCGAGAAGGAATTTGGCGTATCCCCAGCCCTGGTTTTCCTCGCCGACGAGCTGGTCGGCGGGCACCCGGACGTCCTCGAAGAACACTTCGTTGACCTCGTAGCTGCCGTCGATCAGCTTGATCGGCCGCAGCGTGATGCCGGGGGTATTCATGTCGATGAGCAGGAACGAGATGCCGGCCTGCTTCTTCGGTGCGTTCGGATCGGTGCGGACGAGGCAGAAGATCCAATCGGCGTACTGGCCGAGTGTCGTCCAAGTCTTCTGGCCGTTGACGACGTAGCTGTCGCCGTCGCGCAGCGCCGTCGTGCGCAGCGACGCAAGGTCGGAGCCGGCCTCAGGTTCGGAGAAGCCCTGGCACCACCAGATGTCGACCGCGGCGGTGGGCGGCAGGAAGCGTTCCTTGATCTCCTGGGAGCCGAACTCGGCGATCACCGGCCCGACCATGTTGGCGTTGAACGTCAACGGCTCCGGGACGCTCGCCAGCTGCATCTCGTCGAGCCAGATCTGTTGTTGGACCGGGGTCCAGTCCTTACCGCCCCACTCGACGGGCCAGTTGGGGACCATCAAGCCGTGGTCGTTGAGGATCTTGTTCGCGGTGACGATGTCGTCGCG
This sequence comes from Mycobacterium sp. 236(2023), assembly GCF_029623955.1. Classification (GTDB taxonomy): domain Bacteria; phylum Actinomycetota; class Actinomycetes; order Mycobacteriales; family Mycobacteriaceae; genus Mycobacterium. The sequence goes on from NZ_JARSBP010000003.1 coordinate 1,190,214, forward strand.
GTTGGCTTCTGACCCGGTGCGGGTGCGCTCCCGGATGTCGGCAGGGATCTTGGTCCGGTAGAAATCGCGAAGCTCGTCGCGGAACTCGGCTTCCTCGGGCGTGAGCGCCAGCTGCATGTGCGGACTCCTGGTTCGTCGGCGTACCAACCGCCAGACTAACCGTTTGGTTGGGAGAGAAACAGGCGGGCCAGCGCACGGTCAGAAAGTTGGGGCCTACCTCTAGTTCCGCAGCATGAAGCCCGCATCCAGCGGCCACGACGTGCCGGTGACGAAGTTGCCTGCGTCGGACACCAGCCATGCCACCGCACGCGCGATGTCGTCGGGCGACACCAGCGGGATGGGCAGCGCGTTCTGCTGAGCCAGGAGCCACGGGTCATTGGCGGCCGCCAACGCCATCGTCGCCTCGTTGAGAATCATGTCGGTCGCGACGCCGCTCGGATGGATGGTGTTCACCCGGATCGAGTGGGGTGCCAGGTGCTGTGCCCAACCCTGCATGAGCGCGACCAGGGCGCGCTTGGACGCGGCGTAGGCCTGGACGCCGGCCCGGTCGGAGTCGGACGCCTTGAGTCCCTGGGTCGAGCTGGTCAGCACGATGGAGCCGCCCCGGCCGCCCGAGACCAGCGCCGGGATGGCGGCCTCGACGGTGTTCCACGCACCGATCAGGTTCACCTCGACGATCGATCGGAAGTCCCGCGACCGGTCGTCGCTGTCGGTCACGCGGATCACCCCCGCGTTCGCGATGACGATGTCGAGTCGCCCGAATTCGCGAAGTCCCTCGGCGACGACTGCGTCGACGGCCCCGGCGTCACGGACGTCGGCCTCCCTGGCCACGATTCGGCGTCCCTGGGCCTCGACCAGTCGTACCGTCTCCGCGAGATCGCCGGCGGTTGCGCCCGGATAGCCGGTGAAATCGAAGCCGTGGCAGATGTCCAACGCGACGATGTCGGCGCCTTCGCCTGCGAGTGTGACGGCGTGCGCCCGGCCCATGCCGCGGGCGGCCCCCGTGACGAAGGCGACCCTGCCGTCGAGCGTGCCCACCGTCAATCCCCGGTCTTCTCGCTTTTCGCGTCCGCAGTGGTACTTTTGCTCCTCGCGTCCGCGGTGGGGAAGTTGACGTCTTTGGTGACCGCTTCCCATTCGTCTATCGACGCCGAGAACGTGGCAAGTTTGTCCCGCACCGCTTTGAGCACGTCACGCCCCAGCAGCAGCCGCAGCGGCGGTTCGTCGAGCTCGGTCACCATCAGCACCGCCTCGGCGACCTTGCGGGGGTCACCGGGCAGGTGGTTGGCGAACTCCTTGATCATCGTCTTGCGCGCACCGACGTTCTCGTCGTAATCGCCGATCGGAGAGGCCGATTCCCACATGGAGCGAGCGGCCCAGTCGGTACGGAACGCCCCGGGTTCGATGGCTGTGACCTTGATTCCGAACGGTTTGACCTCCTGCGCCAGCGCTTCGGTCAGCGCCTCAAGCGCGAACTTGGTCGACGAGTAGTACGCATTGGGCGGGTTGGCGACCAGCCCGGTCATCGACGAGATGTTGACGATGTGACCGGAGCCGCGGGTACGCATCTGCGGCAACACTGCCTTGATCGTGTCGACCACACCGAAGTAGTTGGTGTCGAACAGTTTCCGGACCTGTTCGTCCTCACCCTCTTCGATGGCGGACAGGTAGCCGTTGCCCGCATTGTTGACCAGCACGTCGATGCCACCGAACCTGTCGGTTGCGGTCGACACCGCCGCAGCGATCTGGCCCTTGTCGGTGACATCGAGTGCGGTCAGGACCACGCGGTCTCCGAAATCGTCGGCGAAATCGGCGACCGACTCCACGCGCCGCGCCGTGACGACCACGGAGTGCCCGTCTTGCAGTGCGGCGCGGGCGATCTCACGCCCGATGCCGGTGGAACATCCTGTGATCAACCAGCGTGCCACGTCAGATCGTCCCTTCGGGCAGCCGCCGCAGATAGGCGGCCCGGCGCTCGGCCAGCTCGGTGGCCCGCTCCTGCGCCGACACCCGCGGCAGTGACGGCACCTCTTTGTCGAGGTCGTCGAGTTTGATGACCCGCCCGCGGGCACCGAGGTCCTCCTTCGGCCCTTCGGGCCCGAACTCCGCCATCCGGAGGGTCAGGATGCCTTCGGGCAGCCCGCCGGAGTCGATCCAGTTCGCGACGCCGGGATCGGTGGGGGAGATGACGTAGGTGTAGGTGCCGTCCTCGTTGCGCCGTGACTGCGCCTTGTTGAGGCTGCCGGTCCGGTCGACGAGATCCAGTGTGGTGCCCCAGATATTGCTCAGCGGGACGGTGAAGTACTCGGCACCGCCGTCACCGACCTCGACGACGAAGGCCTCGCCGGGGTTCAGGTCGAAGCGGCCCATCACGTACACCTGGTTGCGCATCGCGCCGACTTTGTCGGCCGACCAGGCGAGGTTGAAGTGATTCGGCGGCATCTTGTAGATGCCGTGGCTGAGCTTGCCGGTGAAGTTCGCGAAGTAGGCCATCATGTCCGCCGTGGCGTCGGCCTGCTCGTCGAGTGTCCGCGCGGGCGTCGTTGCCTCACCGCCGAGGCGTTGTATCGCAAGGTGATTGGGGTCGTCGCGGTCCCAATTGAGCAGCACGTCGCGAATGTAGAACTCGTGCGCCTCCGGTGTGGACTGCACATGGTTGGGGCGTCCGTTGGCGGGATCGGAGTCGACGGTGATCGTGAAGGATCCGTCGGACTCGACGTCCATGGTGCGGCCGTTGAGAACCGCGACGGTACCCATGTTGGCGTCCCACAGGGTGAAGTAGTTCTCCGTCATCCGGTTCGCGCCGACGCGGCCGCGGATTTCGTAGCGTTCGTCACCCGAGATCGGGATGACGCGGTAGACGCTGTCGGGATTGTCGATGCCCCAACGCGATCCGGGTATGGAATGACCCTCGACGGGATGTCCCAACCTGGTGATGCAGCTGACTTTGGGGCGCAGCTTGTCCTGATTCGATGACCAGACGGCGGCCGAGAACATCACCTCGGCGAACGCGGCATCGAACACTGCGCGCATTGCCTCCGAAGGTTTCGCGCGACCCAGCCAGTTCTCGGCGACGCTGCGATAGGCGGCCTTCACGGTCGGATGGTTCGTCAGTTCCAGAGCGGCCAGTTCCTGCTCGTGCTGCGATGGCGTCGCTACGGGATCGCCCGAGAAGTCAGACATCACATCCTCCTAGATGGTCGCGCCGGATCGGAAACGAGAGTTATAGGCCGAGAAGCGCTCGGCGATCTGTCCGTCGCTGAGCCCGAAATCCGCGGCGCTGTACGGCGGACGTGCCGGTTCGCGTGGACGCTGCACCAGCCACCGGCGCATCGCGGTCTCGGCAGAGGAGGTGAACGGCACACCGATCGCGTCGTACACCCTGGCCGCTTCGCCGATCGGATCTGCCACTGCCTCGGCGAATTCGAGGTCGGTGCAGCGGGAAGCCTCGTCTGCCCAGCCGTCTCGGACCTCCATCGCCCGATCATTCGTCCACCCCATCCGCTCCAGCCATTCGGCACCGACTCGGTGGGCATCGACGTCATCGCTGTGCATCGCGTGCAGAGTCGCGTTGAGACCGGCGCCGGACGGGATCGTGTCTTTCGGGTCCCGGTGCATGTGCACGAGGTGTAGGTCGGGGAACTGGACCCGGAGCGCATCCAGATAACCAAGGTGCGCAGGCGATTTGAGCACCCACCGTCGAGCGGTGTGCCCGGCCTGACGCTTCTGCCACTGCAGGAACTGCAGCATCCGGTGCAGGTAGGCGTACGCGGGGGTGAAGTCCTGCTCGTCGATCCACAACCGGTAGTTCGGAACATGCGCCCCGGACTCCGGCACGTGGGACAGGAACGCGTCCGAGAAGAACACGATCTCCTCTTCGGGTTCGCGCGCGTACATCGGATGGATGGTGAACAGTTCTGGAGCGAGCTCGCGCGACATCGCCTCACGCTTCTCACTGACCGCGATTCGCGGATCCTCAGCGGCGGACCAGTCGTAGTCCAGCTTGGGCGCGGCCTCGACGACCTCCCAGCCGTACGCGCAGTGAAAGCGGTTGTCGGCAGCCAGGAGTCGCTGCAGCAGCGTCGTGCCGCTGCGCATCATCCCGACCACGACGATCGGAGCTGAGATGACTTCCCGGAGGATCTCCGGATGCCGCCGGATCCATTCCTGGGCGCGCAATCTCATCCGGAGGCTGTGCACCAGGCCAGACCGCAGGATGTGGACGCCGACGTCGTTCAGGTCGGCACGTGAGTAGTCGTCTGCGAGAACCTCGAGGGGCTCTCGGAACGGTAGCGGCCCCCAGTCGGAAAGGCCCTCCTTCTGCTGAGCGTCGCCCGTCAGCGACGCCACGTCGAAGGTGTGCCTCACCGGCGTCAGAACTTCAGGTGATGGTTGGTGTCGCCGACCTGGTCGACGAACATGATGCGCGTGTCGAACCACCAGGCGCCATCGATGCGGTGGAACGTGTCGCGGTAACGCCCGGTCACGATGACCTGCAGCGGCAGCTCGGGGGTCGCCTGCGTGACGCAGTAGTACGCGCTGCCGCTGGCGGTTCCGGCCTCCTCGTCGACCCGGACGATCACATTGGTGGTGAAGTGCTTGGTCTTCGGTGTGCCGTCGTCGTAGAGGCGCGTTGCCATGTCGTACATCTGCCGCACCCTGGTCGTGCCCTCGAAGACTGTCTCGGGAGGACCGTCCTCCATGCCACAGATCCGGCCGTGAGTGAACAGCGCGGCGACACCGTCCAGATCGCCTGCGTCGATGCGCTCGGCGTAGGTGTACACCAAGTTCTCGATCTCACGGGCGGCGTCGCTCATCGCCGGTAGACAACCAGGCACGATCTGTCATGTCAACGGTTGCGCTGATTTTCGGCACCGCTGATCTCGGGCGTTGCGGATCTAGACGTCTCCGACCACGGGGCGCAGAACCACGATTCCGGGGACCGTCTGAAGATAGACCGACAGCGGAATGTCGACGACGCGTCTCTCCGCGCTCAGTGAGGACGCATGGCGGAAAACGGGTCCCTCGGGTGTGTCGATGAAGATGCCGACATGCGTGACGTCGAGACCACCGTCTTCGGCGTACGCGCCGACATAGTCGCCCGTGCGAAGGCCGCCGACGACGGCGGAGTCCACCAGCTCGGCAGGGATATAGGTGACCGTTCGCGGCACGGCCGGCAACCCGGGCAGGTAGACGCCGCCGTCGTCCTTGCTGTTGAGGTTCTTGGAAACCGGAATTGCGTCGTCGCTCAGGCTCGCGGTGACGTCGGTCGCCACCGCAGGGGTTGTGGCGGACCAGTCGGTGAAGAAGTGCTTACGGTTGGCGAAGGAGACGTCGCCGTTCTTGTACCGGACATCGACCAGGTTGGCGATGAATTCGTCGCGATCACCCGACCGCTTCAGCGCTTCGACATAATCGGCGTAGGTGAAGCAGTCGACGCCTGCCAGCTCGACGACGAGCTCCTCGGGTTCGTCGGCCGAACCGATGAGAGTGTTTGCGGCGTAAGGAGTTCCGAGGAACTGGCCGGAGATCGATTCTGCGCTGGTGTCGTCCGCGGCCAACATCGTCGCGAGAATCTGCTCGCTGGCGGCCGACATCACGACGGGGGCGGCTGATGCGGAAAACGGCGTGACGCTGCCGAAGGCGGCGACGAGCGCCGCGGCGAGGGCGCACCTGAGCGCTGTTGTCCAGCGGGCGGACATGTATTGATTCCTCGATACACCGCGCATCTCGGCCACTGTACGTCGTAGGTTCGGTGATGCGGCATCCTCGTGGGAAGTGGACAGCGTGAATTTCAACCGCATCGGCGCCGTGGCAGCCACGGCGATCGCCGTTTCCGCCCTCGTCGGATGCGCGACTTCGGACCAGCCGCACAATGGTCAGAACCATTCCCCGGCGATCATGACGCCACCCCCGCCGCCAGCACAACCGGACCGTGCCCAACCGGCGTTGGCGGCAGACCCCGTTCAGATCGTGGATGACCTCGTCAGTGACGAACTGGCACTGCGGGACCACACGACGTCGGAGGCCGAGGCGGCCGCCGCGGCACGCCGGCAGCAGAAGTCCTACCGGGTCCTGGCCCGCCATCCCGAATGGGACGTCGTCGCGCGTCCTCGCGTCCCCCGGCAACTTCTCGACGTGTACGACCGCAACATCGATGCCCGCAGACAACTGGCCGCCATGGGCCGCGGCAAGCCGACCCTGCCCGCGTGGCGCATCGCCCCGCCGTTGCCCGCCGCCGAACTACTGGGCTACTACCGCAAGGCCGAGGCCGCCTCGGGGGTCGCCTGGAACTACCTGGCGGCCATCAACTTCGTCGAGACCGCCTTCGGCCGGATCTCGGGTGTCAGTACTGCGGGGGCACAAGGGCCGATGCAGTTCATGCCGTCGACGTTCGCCACCTACGGCGCGGGCACCGACATCCACTCACCTCACGACAGCATCATGGCGGCAGGCCGGTTCCTCGCCGCCCACGGCTTCACGCGGGACCGCGATCACGCCCTGTACCGGTACAACAACTCCCGCCAATATGTGCGCGCCATCAACCAGTATGCAGCGGTGATCGCCGCCCACCCCGCGGACTTCGCGGGCTACCACCGGTGGGACGTCTACTACAACTCGGTCGCCGGGGATGTGGTGCTGCCGGTGGGCTACGAGGCTGACGCGCCGATTCCGGTCGAGGAGTATCTGTTGACCAACCCGCAGTGAACAGCGGGTCGGACCACGGCGACTACGCTGGCATGCATGGCTGAGTCGATATCTGCGAAGCGCGCCGCAGACGCTGTCGCGAAATTCCTCGCCGCCCAGAGGTATACGCGCGATGAGGTCTTCGCCGACCCGGGACCGGTTCCGCCCCAACCAGGCGCGCACGGATGGTGGTTCCGCCAAATCCCTGGCGAGATAGACACTTCCGGCTGTGAACAGCGCGACGGTTGGACACTGCTGTACGTCGGAATCAGCCCGGGCCCACCGCGGGCCGACGGCAAGCCGCAAACGCCGCAGGATCTTCGCAAGCGCATCCGGTATCACTTCGGTGCCGGCAACGCGAGCGCAGACGGGTCCACGCTGCGAAAGTCGCTCGGCGTCCTGCTGGGGGAGGAACTCGGCTTCGCGCTGCGCCGAATCGGATCGGGTAAGCGCCAGACCTTCGCAGGCGGTGAAGCGACCCTGACTCAGTGGATGGCCGAGAACGCGTCGGTGTCGTGGGTGCTGCACCCCGAACCGTGGTACCTCGAGCCCAAGCTGATCAATGCGCTGGACCTGCCGCTGAACTTCCAGAACAACGACCGCAACGCGTTCGCGCCGACCCTGAAGAAGCTGCGGAAGGACGCTGCGGTGAAAGCCGGCAAGATGCGTGTCCTCGCGGAGTGGACCTGAGCCGGATCGGTAGCGACTCTTGACTTCTCAATGAAGTCGTCGCTAGGCACGCATCGGCTTGGCGATTTCGCTCCTTTGGCCCTGGATGCGGCGCAAGAATGTGTCTCTCTGGCGGGAGGCACGCATGCTGGTACCGATTCGTTCCTCAGTGAAAGTGGCGGTTGCCGCCCTGGGTGTCACCTGCACGGCTGTGGCCGCAACCGTGACCCCGATACCAGACGCGTCGGCAGCGCAACGAACTTCGTACGCGGTTGTCCAATGCGCGTCGCCGTCCCCGCCGCTTCCGCTGCCGTTGGTGAAGCTCGATGTCGAACTTGCCGCTGCGGTGTCAGCTCTGACCGACAACTCCGCAGCGCCGACGATCGCGCCGATCCCGTCACTCATCGCCCTGGCCGATGCGATCGACGGCATCTACGTCGCAGTCGAGGAGTGGGTGCGGTACGGATTCGAAGTCGCGGCCGACGTCGTGGCCTGGATTCCGTGGGTCGGCATATTCGCCAACCAGATCATGGTCGTCTACAACTTCGTGGAATCCCTGATCAACAGCGGCGTGTTCAACACCACGGACTGGCTGCGCGGCCAGGGCACGGCGCTCAAGAACGTCGCCGACTGGGTGGTCGACCTCGGTCTCGCGCTCGTCTGGCTCGGGATCGACGAGATCGGTGCCTGGATCCCGTTGCCGCCTATCGACGGGTATCCACCACGACCTCCGGCGGCGGATCTGCCCGAAGGCTTCCTGGGTGATGCCGTGGTCGGTGCGTCACATGTGCTGGCCGATGTGTCCCACGCGATCTGGAACATCTGGGAACCGATCAAGAGCGGCGTCGGCTGGGGTGTCGACGCCGCCAGTGATCTCCTGAGCGCCGTCTCGTGGATACCGTTCGTGCCGTTGATCGACTTCGAGCTGACCGCGGGATGGGATCTCATCGCCGGGGAGATCGACGCTCTCACCGGTTTCGCGCACGACATGATCGACGCAGGAGATCAATTCGTCGTCGACACCTTCCAGGGGGACGGGTTGATCGCGGCGATCGTGAACGCTTTCGACAACACCGTCGCATCCATCGTCGCGCGCAGTGGCGAAGCATGGCAGACGTTCACCGATTGGATCGAGGCGCAGGTCGACTTCTTCTTCAACCCGGCCGCGCAGGAGGTTTCGCAGGAAGACTCGCAGGAAATGGAGGTCTCCGCCGCAACGGTCGGTACTACGGAGACAGACGAGTCGGCCGGTGGCAACGTCGAGGGCGCTGGCGAGGACGATGTGGAGAAGAACAGCGAGCCCTCTGGAAGCGAAAGCTCCAGTGCAGGAGACGAATCCGGAGACGAACCGCCGACGCGAAAGCTCTCCGACCACGACGAGACTCTGGAAGACGACGCCGACGCCGGGGATCAGGGCGACGGCGCGCCGGCGCCGCAGGAGGAGTCCGACACCGAGGTCGAAGAGGACGCCGAATCTGTTGCCGAGTCCGCCGACACTGCCGACGGAGAAGGCACATCGGACGAACCGGGCGCCGATGGGAAGTCCGCGGAAGCGGGATGAACGTGGTGCACCGGAGGACTACGATGTGAGTACGCGATGGGTCGGGGTTCACCGCGGGAGGCCCGGGATGCGAAGTAAATCTGCTCATGCGGCGTTGCTGATCACCACGGCGGTCGCAGCGCCGGTGTCGTGGTTGGTGCTGTCCGCCGGTAGCGCTCAGGCGGCCGAATGTGGCGTCGGCACTGTCTATGACGCGCCGTCGAACACCTGCGTCGTTGCTCCACTGCCGCCCCCTCCGCCCCGATCCCCGGCGTCGGCGTCGTCTTCCAGAGTCTCGTCGTGGTCGGAGAGCTTTCGCGTCGGCGGTTC
>NZ_JARSBP010000004.1 GCF_029623955.1 Mycobacterium sp. 236(2023)
TTGGTGACGCCTTCGCCGATGGTGTCGACGATGCCGGCGGCTTCGTGGCCGAGCAGGAAGGGGAATTCGTCGTTGATGCCGCCTTCGCGGTAGGTCAGGTCGGTATGGCAGACCCCGCATGCCTGGATGTCGACGATCACCTCGCCGGGGCCGGGATCGGGGATCACGATATCGACCACCTCCACCGGGGCAGCCTTACTCCGGGAGATCACACCACGCACAGTCTGAGACATGCCCCAACCCTAATGGGTCGATGCTTTGTTGGAACAGTGTCCATACGGATGTCCATCAAGCTGTCTCGGCAGACTATTTTCTGGACAACGTGGTCCGCCTACCGTGATCACATGACGACGCTTGAGGCCACCGAGGACTTCGCGCAACGCATCGCCGGCGCCATCGACGACGCCGGCGTCGCGCTGCTGCTGTCGATCGGCCACCAGACCGCACTCTTCGACACGATGGCGACATTGCCGCCCGCCACCAGCACGCAGATCGCCGACGCCGCCGGACTCAACGAGCGGTATGTGCGCGAATGGCTCGGCGGCATGGTCGCGAGCCAGATCGTGGACTACGACCCGTCTGCCCAGACGTATTCGCTTACACCGCAACGCGCCGCCGTACTGACCCGGGCAGCGGGCCCGGACAACCTGGCCCGCCTGGCGCAGTTCATCCCGCTGCTCAGCGAGGTCGAGCAGAAGGTGATCGAATGCTTCCGCCGCGGTGGCGGACTCTCGTATGCCGAGTACCCGCGCTTTCACACGCTGATGGCCGAACAGAGCGGGGAAGTGTTCGACGCCGCGCTCGTCGACGGCATCCTCCCGATGGCAGACGGCCTCCCCGAACGCCTTCGCGCCGGTGCTGACGTGGCCGACTTCGGCTGCGGCAGTGGGCACGCCGTCAATGTGATGGCTCAGGCGTTCCCGGCCAGCCGCTTCGTCGGCATCGACTTCTCCGACGAGGGATTGGGCGTCGGTGTCAGCGAGGCGCGGCGGTTGGGACTCGACAACGTGCGTTTCCAGGCTGCCGACGTCGCCAAGTACGGCGAGGCCGACACCTTCGACGTGATCACGGCGTTCGATGCCATCCACGACCAGGCCCACCCGGCCCGCGTGCTGGCCAACATCCATCGCGCCCTGCGTCCCGGAGGGACGTTCCTGATGGTCGACATCAAATCGTCGAGCCGCGTGGAGAACAACGTCGGTGTGCCGCTGGCCACCTACCTGCACACGGTGTCGACGATGCACTGCATGAGCGTGTCGCTCGGCCTCGACGGAGACGGGCTGGGCACCTGCTGGGGCCGCGAGCTCGCGGTGTCGATGCTCGCCGAGGCGGGATTCGATGACGTCGAGGTGAGGGAGATCGACTCCGATCCGATCAACTTCTATTACGTCGCCCGTAAGTAGGCTCAAGCGCGATGAGCGCTCTCGATGCACTTGACGACTGGCCGGTCCCCACTGCCGCAGCCGCGGTGGTCGGGCCTTCCGGCGTTTTGGAACGCCACGGTGACACCCGGGCACGTTTCCCGCTGGCCTCGGTGACCAAGCCGCTCGTCGCGCGGGCGGCGCAGATCGCGGTGGAGGAGGGCGCGCTCGAGCTCGACACCGAAGCGGGCCCGCCGGGCGCCACCGTTCGTCATCTCCTCGCCCATGCCGGGGGCTACGAGATGACCTCGCCGAAGGTGCTCGCCCAGCCGGGCACCCGACGGATCTACTCCAACTACGGCTTCACCGCGCTGGCCGACGTCCTCGAAGCCGAGTCGTCGATCCCGTTCACCGCCTATCTCGCCGAGTCGGTGTTCGAACCGCTCGGCATGACCGATACGGAATTCGAGGGTGGCACCGCGGCCGCCGGTTATGGCGCGACGTCGACCGTCGACGACCTGGTGGCGTTCGCGAGCGACCTGCTGGCGCCCGAGACAGTGTCCGAGCAGATGCACGCCGAGGCGACCAGCGTGCAGTTCCCGGGGCTGGACGGCGTGCTGCCGGGTTTCGGGGTGCAGCGCCCGAACGACTGGGGTCTGGGTTTCGAGATCCGTGGCAGCAAGTCTCCGCACTGGACCGGCGCGTCCAATTCGGCGCGCGCGTTCGGCCATTTCGGCCAGTCCGGGACGTTCCTGTGGGTCGATCCGGAGGCCATGCTGGCCCTCGTCGTGTTGACCGACCGCAAATTCGGGGAGTGGGCGCATTCGGTGATGCCCGCCCTGTCTGATGAAGTCCTAAGAGTGTTTAGGGCGGACTAGCGCAACATGCGCCTCACAAGGCACAATAGACCCGCAAGCCACAACTTCATTGCTATGCAGCGCTCGAATCCGTTCGGAAACCACCAGGTCGTTGGGGAAGACGTCCCTCGTGGAACCGAAGGAGTAGAGGATGCGTGCAGCGAACCAATTCGCCGACGCGACGACAGGCGTGGTGTACATCCATGCCTCGCCCGCGGCGGTGTGCCCGCATGTGGAGTGGGCGTTGTCGTCGACCCTCAACTCGAGGGCGAATCTGAAGTGGACCCCGCAGCCGGCCATGCCGGGACAGTTGCGCGCCGTCACCAACTGGGTCGGCCCCGTCGGCACCGGGGGACAGCTGGCAAACGCGCTGCGCTCGTGGTCGGTGCTCCGCTTCGAGGTGACCGAGGACCCCAGCAGCGGCGTCGACGGCAGCCGGTGGTGCCACACCCCGCAGCTCGGACTCTGGAGTGGTGCGATGAGCGCCAACGGTGACGTGATGGTCGGCGAGATGAGACTGCGGACCCTGATGGCCTCGGGTGCGGACATGCTGGCCGCCGAACTGGACACGGTGCTCGGGACGGCGTGGGACGAGGCGCTGGAGGCCTACCGTGACGGCGGCGAGGGCGCCGAGGTCAGCTGGCTGAGCAGGGGAGTCGGCTGACGTAGATTACGGCCGCAGGATCTTCAGCGCCTTCGGGACGGCCGAAACTTCGACCGGCAGCGGGCATACGTATTCGCCGTCGGCGTACGCGTTGATCCCGGGGGAGTCGACCGAGATCGTCCGCGCCCGCTTCGTCGTCACCTCGTCCAGGTCGACGTGCGTGCCCTTGAACACCGTCGGGAACAGCCGGATCAATCGCGTCCGCGACGCGGACGCGACCATCGTGGCGTCCAGCAGGCCATCCCGCGGGTCGGCGCCAGGACAGATCTTCATCCCGCCCCCGTAGCTCTTCGTGTTGCCGAACGCCGCGAGAGTCAGCTCGGTCGTGACCTCGGCACCCCCGTCGAACGACAGCCGGAACGGAAGCAGCCGAAGCTTCGAGATCTCGGCCACCATCGCCAGGTTGTAGCGCATCCGGCCATGCGGCCAGGTCATCCGGTTGGTTCGGTCGGTCACCAGGGAATCAAAGCCCGCGGCCATCACCGTGCCGAACCACCGGTCCGTGCCATCGGCGCCCGAGATGCGGCCGAGATCCACTGCGTCAGCGGTCCCGTCGACGATGACGTCGGCCGCCGCCTCGGGATCCTTGGTGGGGATGCCGAATTCACGCGCGTGGTCGTTGCCGGTACCGGCCGGGATGAGGCCCAGCGGGATGTCGGTCTGCGCGAGCACCTGCAGCGCCAGCGAGATGATGCCGTCCCCGCCGACGACGACGAGTGCGTCCATGCCCCGTTCCAGCGCGCCCTCGACGAGCTGCCGGGCATGGGCGGAGTCGCGACCCGCGATGGCGACGACATCGACACCGCGCCTGTGCAACTGCGTGATCGCGCGCTCGGCGGCGTGCGGTGCGCTGCCGTGACCCGAGGCCGGGTTGGTCAGCACCGTCACGCGTGTCATGGAATCAGCTTGCCCGGGTTCAGGATTCCCGCCGGATCGAGCGCGGCCTTGACGGCCCGAAGCACCGTGACACCGAGGTCGCCGACCTCGTCACGCATCCACGGCCGGTGGTCGGCGCCCACGGCGTGGTGGTGGGTGATCGTCGCCCCGGTGCGGACCATGGCATCGGACGCGGCGGCTTTGGCCTTGCGCCACTGCTCAATCGGGTTGCCGCGCTGTGCCGCGACGACGGTGAAGTACAGCGAAGCTCCGGTCGGGTACACGTGCGAAATGTGGCACAGGACGAGCGCTGGCGTGCCGGAATCCTCCAGCGACTTCGTCAGTGCCTCGGTGACGGCGGCTTTCAGCGCAGGAACGTTCGACCAGTTGGTCGCGGTCTCCAAGGTCTCGCACAACGCCCCGGCCGACAGCAGTGCGTCCCGCAGGTACGGCGCGTTGAACCGGCCGTGCTCCCAGGCTTCTGCGGGGCCTTCGCCCAGCGAAGTTCCGCCCTTGGCCAGCAACAGGTTCCGCGTCTCCTCGTGGCGGCTCGCAACGTGGGCTTCGGTGCCTTCGAAGGCCGTGATGGCCAGGCAACCGCCGGGGTTTGTCTGCTCGCCGATGCTCTCGGTGGTCGCGAGGTTGACCCCGGTCTCGGCTTCGTCGGAGAGCCGGATCACGGTCGGTCCGGTGCCGGTCTGCACCACCGTGCGCAGTGCGTCGGCACCCGTCGCGAAATCGGGGAACGTCCACGCTTCGTACCGGGTGGCCTCCGGCACGGGATGGATGCGGACGCGGACCCTGGTGATGATCCCGAGTGTTCCCTCGGAGCCGATCAGCAGCTGACGGAGATCCGGCCCGGCGGCCGATTCCGGCGCTCGGCCCAGATCGAGGATGCCCGCCGGGGTGACGGCGCGCAGCCCGCGCACCATGTCGTTGAACCGCCCGTAGCCGGCCGAATTCTGACCCGAGGACCGGGTCGCGGCGAAGCCGCCGATCGTGGCGAACAGGAAGCTCTGCGGGAAATGGCCCAGCGAGAATCCGCGCTCGCCGAGCAGGCGCTCTGCCTCGGGGCCCGTCAGCCCCGCGCCGAGTTCCGCCTCCCAGGAGACGTCGTCGACGGAGTGCACCTCGTCGAGCCTGCGCAGGTCCAGTGAGATGACGGCCTTGAAGTCGCCGCGCGTCGGGTCCAACCCGCCGACGACGCTGGTGCCGCCACCGAAGGGGACAACCGCGATGCTGCGGTCGGCACAGAAACGCAGGATTTCGACTATTTCTGCTTCGCTGCCGGGCACCAGCACGGCATCGGGCGCGTCCTGGACACCGAAGTCTCTGCGGCGCAACAGGTCCAGCGTGGATTTACCACCGGCTCGCAGGAGCCGGGCTCCGTCGTCGATGGCCAGGTGTTCAGGGCCGACGATCGCGCTCAGCCCATCGCGGTCCGCCTTGGACAGCGCGGACGGCCGCAGCCGGACCTGTTCACGGGTGGGCTCATCGACGCCGGTGCCGTCGATGCCGAGCGCCTGGTCGAGCAACGACCGAATCCCGGGGGAGAGCGGCTTCGCTGCTTCGGGGTCGCCCCAGGCGTTCCATTGCATCATGCGTTACAGTATTACAGATGGTGTCAATCCGTAACTCAGAGGCGAGCGTCGAGCAGCGCATTCTCGACGCCGCTGCGGCGTGCATCCTCGCCTTCGGCGTGGAGCGCACCACCATGACCGAGATCGCGCGCCGGGCCCGCGTCAGCAGGCCCACCATCTACCGTCGGTGGCCTGACATCCGCTGGGTCATCGCCGAGCTGCTCACCGTCCGGATCTCCGGTGTCCTCGAAGCCGTTCCGCACGTGGGGGTCAGCCGAGAGGACCTCGTCGACCGGGTCGTCGCGATCGCCGAACATCTCCGCGGCGACGAGATCGTCATGTCGGTGATCTTCAATGCGCCCACGCTGGCGATGGTCTACATCACCGAGCGTCTCGGCACCAGCCAGCAGCTGCTCGTCGACTCGCTCGCCATCGCGATCAAGCTGGGCCAGGACGACGGCAGTGTGCGCGAGGGTGACCCCCTCCAGATGGGCGCCATGTGCCTGCTCATCACGCAGTCGACGATCCAGTCCGCCCAGATGGTGGAGAAGATCCTCGACCGCGACGCGCTCAATGTCGAGCTCGCGCACTCGCTGAACGGATACCTGAAACCGTGAGTGGCGCAACGGCTTTGAATGCCTCTCGGCGTGCGTCCGAGCTGGCCGCGCTGGCCGACGGGGCGTCCGTCGACCTCGTCGTGATCGGCGGCGGCATCACCGGTGCGGGCATCGCGCTCGACGCCGCGACACGCGGGCTGTCGGTGGTCCTGGCCGAGAAACACGATCTGGCGTTCGGCACCAGCCGCTGGAGTTCCAAGCTCGTGCACGGAGGGCTGCGCTATCTGGCGACCGGCAACGTCGGGATCGCCCGCAGGAGCGCGGTCGAGCGCGGCATCCTGATGACCCGTAACGCGCCGCATCTGGTTCACGCGATGCCGCAGCTGGTTCCGCTGCTTCCCGAGATGAATGCCGCGTCGAGGGCGCTGGTGCGGGTGGGCTTCGCCGCGGGCGACGGCCTGCGCAGGCTCGCCGGAACTCCGGCATCCACACTGCCCCGCTCGCGGCGCGTCGACGCGGCCCACGCCGTCGCACTCGCACCGACGGTGCGCCGCGACGGTCTCGACGGTGCCCTGCTGGCCTACGACGGTCAGCTCATCGACGACGCGCGACTGGTCACGGCCGTCGCGCGCACCGCGGCGCAGAACGGTGCGCGGATCCTGACGCGCGTCGCGGCGTCGGACGCGTCTCGCGACTCCGTGACACTGACGGACACCCTCACCGGCGAATCCCTGCGAGTGTCCGCGCGCGCGGTCGTCAACGCCTGCGGCGTGTGGGCGGGAGAGGTCGACGACTCGTTGAAGTTGCGGCCCAGCCGCGGCACGCACCTGGTGTTCGACGCCGCGGCATTCGGCAATCCGACTGCGGCGCTGACGGTTCCGATCCCCGGTGAGATCAACCGGTTCGTGTTCGCGATGCCCGAACAGCTCGGCCGGGTCTATCTCGGGCTGACCGACGAGGACGCGCCCGGCCCGATTCCCGATGTCCCCGAGCCGACGCCGGCTGAGGTCACGTTCCTGCTCGACACCGTCAACACCGCCCTGAACACCGCCTTGACCACGGCTGATGTGAAGGGCTCGTATGCCGGACTGCGGCCGCTGATCGACGCCGGTGCGGGCAGAACAGCCGACGTCTCGCGCGAGCACGCCGTCACCGAGTCGCCGTCGGGCGTCATCAGCATCATCGGTGGAAAGCTGACCGAATACCGCTACATGGCCGAGGATGTCGTGAACCGCACGGTTGAGCTGCGCGGGCTCACCGCGGGCGTCTGCCGCACCCGGAACCTGCCGCTGGTCGGGGCACCGTCGAATCCCGTTGCGACACTGCGCTCGCCGGCCCCGCTGCCGGGATCGCTGGTGGCGCGGTTCGGCGCGGAAGCGCCGAACGTCATCGCCCGCGCCTCCTGCGAGCGCCCCACCGAACCGGTCGCCGACGGGATCGACGTCACGAGAGCGGAATTCGAGTACGCAGTCACCCACGAGGGTGCGCTCACGGTCGAGGACATCCTCGACCGCCGCACCCGGATCGGGCTCGTCGCAGACGACCGCGCGAAAGCAGAGGCGACGGCCGAAGAGTTGCTGGCCACCGCCCGCTAGATCACAGTGGGATGTTCTTGTGGCGGCCGCGGCGCATCGGGGCCTCCGCCAGCGCCTGGGTCACCCGCGACCGCGTGTGTGCAGGATCGATCTTCTCGTCGACCACACCGATCTCGATCGCGGAATCCACACCGCCCGCGATCCTCTCGTGCTCGACAGCCAGAGCCTCGTGCAGCGCCTCACGCTCTTCGGGTGCAGCGGCCGCCAGCTTCTTCTTGTGGAGGATGCCGACTGCGGCCTTGGCGCCCATGACGGCGACCTCGGCCTCGGGCCACGCGAACACCTTGGTGGCGTTCAGCGACCGCGAGTTCATCGCGATGTAGGCGCCGCCGTAGATCTTGCGGGTGACCAGCGTGACGCGGGGGACCGACGACTCGCCGAACGCGTGCAGCAGCTTGGCGCCGCGGCGGACCACGCCGCCCCACTCCTGATCCACGCCCGGCAGGTAGCCGGGCACGTCGACGATGACGACCAGCGGGATGCCGAACGCGTCGCAGAGGCGCACGAAACGTGCTGATTTCTCGGCGCTTTCGGAGTTCAGGCAGCCGCCCAGGCGCAGCGGGTTGTTCGCGATCACGCCGACCGTTCGACCGGCCAGCCGGCCCAGGCCGACGACAATCGAAGGTGCCCAACGCGACTGGAACTCCTCGAACGGCACGCCCTCGTCGAGCAGTGCCTCGACCAGCGGGTGCACGTCATAGGCGCGGCGAGCCGACTCGGGCAGCAGCGCCTTCAGGTCGGAGTCCTGCGCTTCGGCTTTCGCACGGTCGAAATGACCCTGCTGGCAGAACAGTCCGACCAGGCGGCGACCGCGTTCGTAGGCGTCGGCCTCGTCGTCGGCGACGATGTGGCACACGCCGGACTTCTTGTGGTGAGCTTCGGGGCCTCCCAGCGAGACCATGTCGACGTCCTCACCGGTCACGCTGCGCACGACGTCGGGGCCGGTGACGAACACCTTGCTGTCCGGGGCCATGACGATGACGTCGGTGAGTGCCGGGCCGTAGGCGGCGCCGCCCGCGGCGAAGCCGACGACGACGGAAATCTGCGGGATGTACCCCGAAGCCCGGATCATCGCCTCGAACACCAGACCGACCGCGTGCAGCGCCTTCACGCCCTCGGCGAGGCGCGCACCACCGGAATGCCAGATGCCGACGATGGGGCTCTGCTCCTCGATCGCGACGTCGTAGGCGTCGACGATGTGCTTGCAACCCTCGATGCCCATCGCGCCGCCCATGACGGTGCCGTCGGTGCAGAAGGCAACGGTGCGCACGCCGTTGACGGTGCCCGCGGCCGCGAGGACGCCGGACTTGTCGCGCTCGTGCAGCAACTCGACGCTGTCGTCGTCGAAGAAGTTGGACAGCCGCAGCAGGGGGTCGCGGGGGTCGACGGATTCGTTCACATCGGGGGCGGGGCGGTTCTCAATCGTCGTCATGGTTCTCCTGCGTCCTAGTACTTGCCGAAGGCGAGTGCGACATTGTGCCCGCCGAATCCGAACGAATTGTTGATGGCGTACTCGTAGTTGCCGGGCCGGGGAACGCCTGCGACGACGTCGAGGTCGATCTCTGGATCCAGGTTCTTCAAGTTCCGCGTCGGCGGGACGACCCCGTCGCGCAGCGCCTGCACTGTCAGTATCGACTCGACGGCGCCGACGGCGCCGACCGAGTGACCCAGTGCCGACTTGGGTGCGTATACCGCGGGGCGGTGGCCGCCCATCGCGTTGTTGATGGCCTTGCTCTCCGCCACGTCGCCGACGCTGGTGCCGGTCGCGTGTGCGTTGACATGGTCGATGTCGGTGGGCGTGAGACCGGCGAGCTGGATGGCACGCGTCATCGCGTAGCCGGCACGTTCTCCGTCGGGGTCGGGCGCCACCATGTGGAAGCCGTCGGAGGTGATGCTGGCTCCCATGAGCCGCGCCAGCGGCTTGGCGCCGCGGGCCTTGGCGTGCTCCGCGGTCTCGATGACCAGCAGAGCGCCCGCCTCACCGAAGACGAAGCCGTTACGGTCCTTGTCGAAGGGACGGCACGCGCCGGCGGGGTCGTCGTTGTTGTTCGACAACACGATGCGCATCTGGGCGAACGCCGCGATCGGCACCGCCTCGATGCGTTGCTCCACTCCACCGCAGATCGCGATGTCGGCTTCGCCGAGCACGATGTTGCGCCACGCCTGGGCGATGCCCTCCGAACCGGAGGCGCACGCCGAAACCGGGGTCACCACACCGGCTTTGGCGTGCCGCTCCAACCCGACGACCGCGGACGGGCCGTTGGGCATGTACATCTGCACGGACAGCGGGGACACGGAGCGAAGGCCCCGCTCCCGCAGTCCGTCATAGGCGAACACCAGAGCCTCGGCGCCACCGAGGCCGGTGCCGATCGAGACGAGGAGCCGCTCGGTGTCGACCTCGGGTGAACCGGCATTCTCCCAAACCCGCCGGCCCAGCACCGTGGCCATTTTCTGCACGTAGGACATGCGCCGACGTTCAACCTTGTTGAGCTCGGATTCAAAGTCCTCGTGCAGATGTCCGCCGATCTTGACCGGCAGCTGGAAATGCTCGACGAAGTCGTCGCCGAGCAGACGGATGCCGCTCTGACCGTCCAGGAGCGACTGCCAGGTGGCTTCGGCGTCGGTGGCCAGACTCGTGGTCATGGCAATGCCCGTGACCACGACGTCCGGCAAACCATTACCTGTTGTCGGCGAAGCCATACTGCGCAGCGCGTCCTTTCTGGGTGCTTCTAGGTGCTGAATGCTCTCTTAGTAACGCCCGAAGGCCAGAGCGACATTGTGTCCACCGAAACCGAACGAGTTGTTGATGGCGTACTGATAGTCGCCGTATCGAGGCTCGCCCGCGACGACATCGAGATCGATCTCGGGGTCGGGCGTCTCGTAGTTCAGTGTCGGCGGGATGACCCCGTCGCGCAGTGAGAGCACCGTCAGGATCGACTCCAGTGCTCCTACGGCACCGATGGAGTGGCCCAGAGCGGACTTCGGCGCGTACACCGCGGCGTGCTCCACTCCGGCGACCCGGATGGCGTTCGCCTCGGCGACGTCGCCGATCGAGGTCGACGTGGCGTGCGCGTTGACGTGATGGATGTCCTTGGGGGACAACCCTGCCGTCTCCATCGCCCGCTGCATCGCATAACCGGCGCGCTTGCCGTCGGCCGCCGGCGCCACCATGTGGAAGGCGTCCGACGAGATGCCCGCACCCATGAGCCGAGCCAGCGGCTTGGCGCCGCGAGCCAACGCGTGCTCCTCGGTCTCGATGACCATCAGCGCACCCGCTTCGCCGAAGACGAAGCCGTCACGGTTCTTGTCGAACGGCCGCGATGCGCCTTCTGGATCCTCGTTGCGGGTGGACATCGCGCGCATCATCGAGAACGCCGCGATGGGCAGCGCTTCGATACCGCCTTCGACGCCGCCGCAGACGGCGATGTCGGCATCACCCATGACGATCTGGCGCCAGGCGTGGGCGATGCCCTCCGAACCCGACGAGCACGCCGACACCGGGGTGATGACCCCGGCGCGGGCGCCCAGTTCCAGACCGACGACGGCAGCCGCACCGTTCGGCATGATCATCTGAACGGCGAGCGGCGACACCTTGCGGGGGCCGCCCTCGTTCATCGCGTCATAGGTCTCGACGATCTTCTCGCCACCACCGAGGCCGGTGCCGATCACGACCGAGAACCGGTCGGGATCGACCTCCGGACGCCCGATGCTGTCCCACAGCTGGTTACCGAGGTACTTCGACATCCGCTGGACGTACGACATGCGTCGCAGTTCCAGCCGGCTCATGAGGGGATCGAGGGGCTCCTTGAGGTGCCCACCGATCTTGACCGCAAGATCCCACTTCTCGACGAACTCGTCTTCGAGAATGCGGATGCCGCTCTCGCCCGCCAGCAGGCCCTTCCACGTGCTCTCGATATCCGGTGCGATCGAGGTGGTCGCCGTGACGGCGGTCACGACGACGTTAGGAAAACCGCCGTTAGCAGTGGAAGGTTTGGTCACTTGTCGCCCGTAATCTGTGCCCGGATGGCCGCGGCGGCTTCGGGGTTCTCTTCTTCGAGCTTCTGGATGTAGGCGACGACGTCACCGACGGTGCGCAGGCCCGCGAGGTCCTCGTCGGGGATCTTCACGCCGTACTTGTCCTCGGTCTGCACCGCGATCTCGACCATCGACAGCGAGTCGATGTCCAGGTCGTCGACGAAGCTCTTCTCAGGGGTCACCTCGGAGGGCTCGATACCGGTGACCTCTTCGATGATCTCCGCGAGACCCGAGATGATTTCTTCCTGGCTGGCGCCCACAATGGCTCCTTCTATTTCTTGGTTACTTCAACTGGATGTGATCGAGCTGTGGATATTTCTGGACTAGGCGCGCAGTGTCTCGGCGAGCCCGTCCAGGTCAGCGGGGGACTTGACGGCGTGCGTCGGCGTTCCCCGAAGTTCTCGTTTGGCGATTCCGGTCAGCGTCCCCGCGGGCGGGAACTCGACGATCGCCGTGACACCAAGCTCCTTCATGGACTCGGTGCACAGATCCCAGCGCACCGGCCGGATCATCTGGGCCACCAGTTTGGCCATGGCGTCAGCTCCCGACGACACGGGACGGCCGTCGGAGTTCGACAGCAGCGTGACGGACGGGTCGGCCGGATCGACGCGGTCGGCGACGCGGGTGTACTCGTCGAGCGCCGGGGCCATGTACTGGGTGTGGAACGCACCTGCGGTGGCCAGCGGACGGATCCTGGCACGTGCCGGCGGATCCTCTGCCAACTTCTCCAGGGCCGCGACGGCACCGGCGGCGACGATCTGGCCCACGGCGTTGCGGTTGGCGGGGACCAGATCGAGTGCTTCCAGTCGCGCCAGCACCTCGGCCTCGTCGCCGCCGAGAAGCGCCGACATCCCGGTGGGCTCCAGCGCGCAGGCCTTGGCCATTTCCTTACCGCGGGTCGCGGCGAGCGCGACGGCCTCGTCGGCGGAGATGACCCCCGCGACGGCGTAGGCGGCGATCTCGCCGACCGAATGCCCGGCGGCGACGATCTGCTCTTCCCCCGTGAGAACCTCGCGCTTCTTGAGTTCTTCGAATGCGAGCAGCGTGGCCGCCACGACGAGAGGCTGGGTCACCGCGGTGTCGGTGATCTCCTCAGCGGTAGCCGTGGTGCCGAGCAGCCCGAGATCCAGTCCGCTGATCTCCGACCATCCTGCGATGCGGTCGGCCGCACCCGGCAGCTCCAGCCACTCGGCGAGCATGCCGGGGGTCTGCGAGCCCTGTCCGGGCGCAAGGAATGCGAGCACAGTCTTGTCGGGCACTTCTTAAGAGAACCTTATGAAGGAGGATTTTCGCGGTGTAAGAGATTATGAACCTCGTCTTAGGTTTTTGTGGGGAGCCCACAAATTTGCATGTGATGCGACGTCACCGAGACCTCGCCGCAACATCTCAACCCCGGAGTTCGTCCGTCGATGTGACCGAAGCAACACCGGTGAGCTGCCCCGATCTTGATGTCGCAGGCGTCGATAAGCTGACGTGCCGGTTCAATCTGCCCACCGAGGACGCCACCCGCAGCACATAGGCATCGCGCGGAACGGTGGGATCTCGGCCGGTGAAGTCGGCGATCCGCTTCAGGCGGTACCGGACAGTATTTGGATGAACGAACAATTTGCGTGCGCAAGCCTCGATCGCGCCACCTGAGTCGAGGTAGGCGTCGAGGGTCTCCATCAGGGCCGGACCGGCGTCCGCCAGAGGCCGCATCACGTCCGCGTCGAGGGCCTCGGCTGCGGTGACGTCGCCGAGGAGCGCGCGTTCCGGGAGCAACTCGCGTGCCGCGACGGGGCGCGGCGCACCCGCCCAGCCTGCGACCGCATTCATGCCTGCGATGGCCTCGCTGGCGCTGCGATGCGCAGCGGTGAGCGTCGGCGCGGTGGGCCCGATAACGACCGGCCCGTCGGCGAACACCCTCATCAGCTCGGCCAGGAAGCGGTCCGTCGGCGACAGTCCTCCCGACACGACGGTGACCAGCCAGGTGCCGTGCACGTCGGACAGCGCGGCACGCCCGTTGCGGCTGGCCAGTTCGTGGACGTCCTCACCGACGAAATCGACCCGATCAGGACGCGGCAGCCCGACGATGACGGTCGCCGGCGCCGTCGCATCCCAGTTCAGCGCCGCCGCCTGGGACTGCAGCTCGGGCCCTGTGTCGCCGCGCACGACCGAGTCGACCAGATTCGCCTCCATCCTGGTGTCCCACGCGCCGCGCGCTTCGGCCTGATCGGCGTAGGCGGTGGCAGCCGCGAACGCCAGATCCCGGCTGTAGCGCAGAATCCCGGCCGTGAGCGCGGTCAGCTGCTCTTCGGAACGGGCCAGCAGCGGCACCACTTCCTCACAGAACTCCATCGTCACGCGCACCATCTCGACCGATTGCCGCAGCGCGATGCGCCGGCGCAGATCCTGCGGCACCACCTCGAACGCCTGGGCGGTGTAGCTGACGTCGCTCTGCGGATTGCGCATCCACTCGACGAAGTTCACCACCGCCGTCTGCACGACGAGCTGCACGCTGGCCCGCTGCGATGCCTCCAGGTCGGCGAAGAACGGCAGCCGTTCACCCATGACCTGGACCGCTTCGGTGGCCAGCCGGCCCGAGTACTGCTTGATCCTGCGCAGCACGGAGTCGGGGACCACCTCCAGCACCTCGACGGTCGACTTCGGCGGGATGAACCGATTGTTGTCGGACATCCCTAAAATCTACGCCTGGTTTTGTGCGAACCCTCCAGGTCAGGCGACGCCCGGATCAGACGTCTGTTCCGGTGCCGCCATCACGTCGTCGATCTCGTACTTGCGCGCAGCCTCGACGGCCACCGAGATGTCGATGTTGCCGTCGCGGGCAAGCCCTTCGAGGACGGCGACGACGATCGACTCGGCGTCGGTGTTGTAATAGCGCCGCGCCGCCGGACGGGTGTCGGAGAAGCCGAACCCGTCCGTGCCGAGCGTGACGTAGGTGCCGGGCACCCAGGGCCGGATCTGTTCGGGCACACCCCGCATCCAGTCAGACACCGCCACCACGGGTCCGGTCGCGTCCGCCAGTACCTGGGTGATGTACGGGGTGGCGGTGGGCCGGTCCGGGTAGCGCAGCTTCTCCTTCTCGATGGCCACCCCGTCGCGGTTGAGTTCGCCCCAGCTGGTCACCGACCACACGTCGGCGGCCACATCCCACTCCTGGGAGAGCATCTCGGCGGCCTTCAGCGCTGAGGGCATGGCGACGCCGGACACCAGGATCTGGGCCGTGTTCGACTTCGTCTCCGGAGCCGCCTGGTAGCGGTAGATACCCCGCAACAGCCCCTCGACGTCGATGCCTTCCGGCTCGGCGGGCTGCACGTACGGCTCGTTGTAGATCGTCATGTAGAAGTAGACGTTCTCGGGGTTCTCCCCGTACATCCGGGCCAGGCCGCTCTCGATGATGTAGGCGATCTCGTAGGCGAACGCCGGGTCGTACGCCACGACGGCCGGGTTGGTCGCCGCCAGCAGCAGCGAATGGCCGTCGGCGTGCTGCAGACCCTCACCGACCAGCGTGGTGCGCCCGGCTGTTGCGCCCAGCACGAAACCGCGGGCCATCTGATCGGCCGCGGCCCACAGCCCGTCGCCGGTGCGCTGGAACCCGAACATCGAATAGAAGATGTAGATCGGGATCATCGGCTCGTTGTGCGTGGCGTAGGACGTGCCCACCGCGGTGAACGACGATGTCGATCCAGCTTCGTTGATGCCCTCGTGCAGGATCTGGCCGACCTCGGATTCCTTGTACGCCAGCATCAGCTCCGCATCCACGGCCGTGTACAGCTGGCCGTTGCGGTTGTAGATCTTCAGGCTGGGGAACCACGAGTCCATCCCGAACGTGCGCGCCTCATCGGGGATGATCGGCACGATGCGCGAGCCGATGTTCTTGTCCCGCAACAGTTCCTTGAAGGTACGGACCGTCGCCATGGTCGTGGCGACCTCCTGCTTGCCCGACCCCTTCTTCAACGCCTTGTAAGTGTCGCGGCCCGGCAGCGTCAGCGCCTTGGTCTTGGTGCGCCGCTCGGGCAGGAACCCGCCGAGGGCGCGGCGACGATCGAGCATGTAGCGGATCTCGGGAGCCTCCGGGCCGGGGTGGTAGTACGGCGGCAGATACGGATCGTTTTCCAGCTGCTCATCGGAGAGCGGGATGCGCTGGGCGTCACGGAAATCCTTGAGGTCTTGCAGCGCAAGCTTTTTCATCTGGTGCGTGGCGTTGCGGCCCTCGAAATGCTTACCCAGCGTGTAGCCCTTGATGGTCTTGGCCAGGATCACCGTCGGCTGACCCTTGTGCTCCATCGCCGCGTGGTAGGCGGCGTACACCTTGCGGTAGTCGTGGCCGCCGCGCTTGAGGTTCCAGATCTCCAAATCCGTCATCGGCTCGACGAGCGCCTTAGTGCGCGGGTCGCGCCCGAAGAAGTGATCGCGCACGTAACTGCCGTCGTTGGCCTTGTAGGTCTGGTAGTCACCGTCGGGGGTGGTGTTCATCAGGTTCACCAGCGCACCGTCACGGTCGGCGTGCAGCAGGGTGTCCCACTCACGTCCCCACACCACCTTGATGACGTTCCAGCCCGCGCCGCGGAAGAACGACTCCAACTCCTGGATGATCTTGCCGTTGCCGCGCACCGGGCCGTCGAGGCGCTGCAGGTTGCAGTTCACGACGAACGTCAGGTTGTCCAGGCCCTCATTGGCGCCCACCTGGATCAGGCCCCGGCTCTCGGGCTCGTCCATCTCGCCGTCGCCGAGGAACGCCCACACATGCTGCTTGGAGGTGTCCTTGATGCCGCGGTCGTGCAGGTAGTGGTTGAACCGCGCCTGGTAGATCGCGTTCATCGGGCCCAGCCCCATCGACACCGTGGGGAACTCCCAGAAGTCGGGCATCAGGCGCGGGTGCGGGTAGGACGGCAATCCGCCGCCGGGATGGGAATGCTCCTGGCGGAATCCGTCCAACTGGTCGGCCGTCAGGCGGCCCTCGAGGAACGCGCGGGCATACACGCCGGGGGAGGCGTGGCCCTGAATGAAGATCTGATCACCACCGCCGGGATGGGACTTGCCGCGGAAGAAGTGGTTGAAGCCGACCTCGTACAGCGCTGCCGACGACGCATACGTCGAAATGTGGCCGCCCACACCGACTCCCGGGCGCTGCGCGCGGTGCACCATGATCGCGGCATTCCAGCGGATCCAGGCGCGGTAGCGGCGCTCGACGTCCTCGTCGCCGGGGAACCACGGCTCCAACTCCGTCGGAATCGTGTTCACGTAGTCGGTGGACGTGAGTGCGGGGATCGCGACGCGCTGCTCACTGGCGCGTTCGAGGAGGCGCAGCATGAGGTAGCGCGCCCGCGCCGGTCCGGACCGCTCAACCAACTGGTCGAACGACTCCAGCCATTCGGCGGTCTCCTCGGAATCGATGTCGGGCAGGTACGACGCGACGCCTTCCCGGATCACCCGGACGCGATCGTGATCGCTTGTGCTGCTGGAGTTTTGGGCCAGGTCCTGGCGCACGAACTCGGTGGTCAACTTCCGCTCCTTGTTAGGCGGTGGAAAATACGCGCACGCTTGGGCTCAGCGGGTTACTTCACATTCGGCGTGCGACTTCCATCCTTGTCTAATCCTGCCGGATACGCACTAGCGGGTGGGCCCGGACCCGGTAACGTCTGCAGACTGTGCTGATGGGGTGGCCGAGCGCCCGTGTGCGGCTCGCCGCGGCTGTTGCAGGCACGTTCGCTGCGCTGGCGATGGTTGTCGTCGGGTGCACGAATGTCACCGACGGTGACGCCTCGGTGGCTCCGGGGGATGCGCCGCTGTATCGCGCGTCCGTGACCGCGTCCATCGAAGAGTCGGCGGCCAGCTCAAGTGCCCGCGAGTCTGAACGGCAGGCCACGCTCACCGTAGAGGCGGTGCGGACGTCGTGCGAGGCGATGAGCTCCAGCAGTGCGGAGGCCATCGGCGCCGTCAACAGCTACGTCGATGCCTTCAACACCAACCCCGCCGACGCCTTGCGGGCCGCCGGCCCGGCCGTGGATGCCCTCAACCACAGCGCGGACCTGGTCGCAGGCAGCATCTCCGACCCACTGACCCCGGAGTTGCGGGACTCGCTCAACGCGTGGGTGGATGCCGCTCGCGGGGTTGCGACGGCGATCGCCGGGAACTACGGAACAGACGACTTCAACGACGCGATCGCCCGGCTGAACGACGCCAAGACCACCGCTTTGGACCGCTGCGACGCGGCATACCGATAAACCTGCCGCTAGATGGCTTGCTGTATGGCGTGGGCATGCGACGATAGATCAATGACCGGGCGCAGAGTGCGCCCGGTTGAATTGAAGGAGGACTGACCGTGGTGTCGGCGGGTGACTCCCCGAACTACGCCCAAAAGCTGGGCATCCAAAAAAACCAGGTTGTGCAGGAGTTGGGCTGGGACGACGACACCGACGACGACATCCGGTTCGCCATCGAGGACGAGAGCGGCGCCGACCTGCTCGACGAAGACGCCGATGAGGTCGTCGACGTGGTGCTGCTGTGGTGGCGCGACACCGACGGTGACCTCGTGGACACGCTGATGGACGCCATCACGCCGTTGGCCGAGGACGGCGTCATCTGGGTCGTCACTCCCAAGACCGGCAAACCCGGCCATGTGCAGCCCGCCGAGATCGCCGAGTCGGCGCCGACGGCCGGGCTGATGCAGACCTCGTCGGCCAACCTGGGGGACTGGATCGCGAGCCGCCTGGTGCAACCGAAGGCCAAGGCCATCACGAAGCAGCGGTAGCAGTGCTCGGGGTCGGTGACATCGCGCCGGACTTCACCCTCAAGGACCAGAACAACCAGCTGGTGACGCTGTCTGGTTTTCGCGGTGCCAAGGATGTCGTGCTGGTCTTCTTCCCCCTCGCCTTCACCGGGATCTGCCAGCGCGAGCTCGACGAGATCAGGGATCATCTCGGTGATTTCGTCAACGACGAGACGGCGACGCTGACGATCTCGGTGGGGCCGTCGCCCACCCACAAGGTCTGGGCCACCGATCGGGGATACACGTTCCCCGTGCTGTCGGACTTCTGGCCGCACGGCGCGGTCAGCCAGGCCTACGGCGTGTTCAACGAGGCTTCCGGTTTCGCGAACCGCGGCACCTTCGTCATCGACCGGTCCGGTGTGGTGCGGTTCGCCGAATGCAAGGAGCCGGGCGAGCCCCGCGATCAGGCCGGCTGGACGGCGGCACTGGCCGCGCTGAGGGGCTGAACGAATTTCCGAATGGGCAGCCAATGCAGGTAACCTGCCCGGGATCGGGCGCGTAGCTCAGGGGTAGAGCTCTGGTTTTACACACCAGCGGTCGGCGGTTCGAAACCGTCCGCGCCCACCGATGTCTTTGCAGGTCCAATTCCGTACTCCTGATACTTCTCACTCCCGCAAAGCCCCCCACTGTGCCAAGAGCGTGCCAACTGCCCGGGGGGCGTTCCTACTCTGCATGTGGGCGCTGAGACCTACCGTCGTAGGTATGGCCGCCCTACGGCAGCGAGACAACGACACCGCTGTGGTGGCCGACTTCGTTCGCCGCCTTCGGCGCGTCGCACTGCACCCGCTCGCTCTAGACGAAGCGGTAGGTGAGGAACAGCCGATGCCGGGCGACCTCCTTCGGAAACTGATGCGAGTGCCAGTCGAGGCCGAGGTGCGCAGCGACGGCACCGCCACACTGCGAACCCGGTTGCCGGACGAGGTCCAGTTCGAGTCGCTGGCCACCCGCGTGCGCGCGTTCACCCTGGCGTCAGACCGTCTCTTCTGGGTGAAGGCCCTCGATGCCCTTGATCGCTTGACGAATATGGATGACCCGACGCTAAGCGCCTCGTCACGAGACATTCGGGAAGAGTGGACTGAGGCGACCGACCGCACTTCGCACACGCGTGCGTTTTGGAGTAGCTATGTCGCTGGCGAGGACGGTGAGGCCGGGCGGGGCCGGTTTACAGACGTCGACCTTGCTTATGCGTGGCTCTATCAGGACGTTGCGCATGGCGACGAAGTCAGCACGGGCTACTTCGACGTCACTGAGCGTTATCGGGCCGCAGTGGGCGTGTTCTCGCACATAGCGGTCGTCGCTATCGAGACGTTGCATTACATCAACGCGCTTGTCGAGCTCGACGAGATCGCGCTGCCAGTAGGCACTTTCAGCGATCCTGTGGCAGTTCGTGTGACGGAGTTTGTGGTAGAAGGCGCGCTCTACGAGGCCGAGGTGGGGGCGTATATCGGCGATGCGGCTGATGGAGGACCGGTGCCGCCACACTTCCGTCCGGCGTACGACTTCATTCACGAATTGCGTCAGCAGACCGACAACGAGACTGAATAACCCCGGTCCTACGTGGATCGCGACCGGCCGAGCAGGGCATCGCCCGCTGCCGCCAGCGCGTCGTCGTAAACGTGTCCGTAGACCCGCAGCGTGATGGCCGGGTCATGACCCAGCCACTTGGCCGTTGCAGATGGTGTGGTCCCGCTGTCCAGCAGCATGGTGGCCGCGGTGTGCCGGACGTCGTGCAGGCGGATCGCCGGCACTCCAGCGGCGTTCGCCTGCCGAGTGAACTCGAAGGAGTAGGTTTCCGGCCGAATGGGGGAGCCGTCGGCGTTGAGTGCGACCAGGCCGGTATCGGGGTGCCCCGCGCCGTGCGCAAGCCGTTCCTCGGCCTGCTGAATCTTCAGCGCTTTCAGCGCGACCATTACGTCGCTGGGCATGGGCAGCGCGCGTCGGGACCGCTTCGACTTCGGGTCGCCGGTTACCGTGCCTGCACCAGCGACGACCACGCGGCCCTGGGCCACCGACACGGTGCCCGCAGCGAAATCGCAATCGGACCAACGCAGCCCCAGTACCTCCGACCGGCGTAGCCCTGCCAGTGTCAGCAGCCAGCAGGCTAATAGTCGATCGTCGCGCACATGGTCGCGGAACTTCGCCGCTTGTTCGGGCGTCCAGGTAGCCATCTCGTGGTGCTCTACTGCCGGGCGCTTGACCATCCGCGCGACATTGCGGGCCACGAGGCCTTGCTTCATTGCATCGTCCAGAGCCGACGACAGCACCACCAACATGGTGACCACGGTGCGGGCACTGACTCCGCCCGACACGCTGGGGCGTTCCGGATCGGCTGAGCTGGCGGCTTGGTAGCGCCCACGGCCGGGCCGCAACACCTCTCCGGCGGCGACCAGCCGGTCCAGTGCTTTGATGCCGGGATTGCCCAGCGCGGCCTGAATGTCGCTGTACTGCAGGCCGTCAGCGTGCTGCCGGAGGAGCGTCAAGACCTCCGCGGCGCGGCGCCCGCGCTTGTCCCGCTGGGCCACCGGTGCACCACTGAGCCGTACCGTCACCAGGCCGTCGATGTCAGCCGTCCTCAAGTGTTGCAGGGGGATTGCGCCCAGGTGGTCGATCACCGGTTTGAGCGAATATCGGTACCCTGCGAGGGTGTTAGGCCGAACGTCGCGGCGGCCGTCGAGCCATTCGGTCAAGAATTCGGCCGCTGTGACCTGATGACGTTTGACGAATGTGCCCGCGGCAGCCTCCGTGCTGATGCGTCGGTACTCGCGTCTGGCTTCGGCCAGGGTGGAGTAGGTGAAGCGTTGCCGGTCGCGGCTACCGTCGGGGCGGGTACCGACGTCAGTCTGAAATGTGTAGGCGACCCTGCCATTACGGGCAACCTTGCGGGAGATGGGTTCGGCGCGGCGTGTGCGTCGTTGCGGCTCTTCATTCATTGTTGGCGTCACTGCTCATCGCTTAGTCCTTTGGAATGGCGGTGGCCTAGGTCGATCTTGCACCGTAAGCATTGCTGGGCGGCCCGCTAGGTGCGTCCGCCCTCGGATGCGCGCTGAGGGGTCAGGCAGCCACGAAGTCACGCAGTTCCGCGGTTACGACGTACACGCGGCCGCCAAGTCGCCGAGACGGGAGCTCGCCTGTGGCCACAAGCCGGTAGGCCGAGGCGCGACTTATTCCCAGGATGGCGGCAGCACGCGGGACCGCGAGCAGTAGCGGCAATTGGTCGAAAACGCTGTTCTCCATTTGTATTACTCCTCAGTTGTTTGAAATCTTGAGATATGCGGCTTGGTCGACTGAGACTGCGATTGGGGACTGCAGCGAGGACAGAATTGCACTGCGTCCGTGCCGTCAGGGAGTGTGATGCTGATGGTTCGTGAACGATCGTCTCCACATTCCCCGCACCACGGCGCGCGACTCCGATTCGACGCCGTGGGTGGGTGGGGGAGTTCGGCAAGTCGGCGGGTCAGAACCGCGGCGGCATTCCGGACACCGCCTGGGTTCTGCGATAAATGAGCCTGCAGACTCGGCATTGTCCATCCCGATGCCAGGGCACGCTCGACTGCAGGTGAAAGTCGCACTACATCTTGATGACTGAGCCGCCACGGATTCGGCAGGTGTCGCAACAGTTTTGTCGGTTCGGATGGGGGTTCTATTGGGGGATTAAAGGCGTCCTGTTGCTGGACCCTCGGGGGGTCCGAATGGTGGACCCCCCCGGTCTTGCGCCGAGACGGCCCCCGTCCGGGATCTGGACCCGGGTGATCAGGATCTTGACCGGCCAACACGTGTGGCGCCTGCGGATGATTCAGGAAATATCGGCTGGGACGCTGCGCCCCGGACTCGTGATACTGGGCGACTCGCGTGATGAGCCCTGCCTTCTCGAGCATATTGAGCGCGTTGAGGACAGTGCTCCTTCCAGCTCCCGATTCCGCCGCGAGCGTCTTGACTGAGGGGAAGCAGGAGAATCGCTCGTCGGCTTTGTTGGCAAGGAGGATAAGGATGAGCTTCATCGTCGGTGTGCCGATGTCACTATCAGTTGCCCAGTCAAGGGCTTTCCAGCTCATAGGCCGTTAGGGGTCGGAGCTGAGGCGCGCGCAAAAGTGGCTTGTACGGCAGGGCTGCGACGAGCACGAGGCGTTGATCGAATCGACTGTTTCCGACGATCGAGCCGCGTCTCTCGCAGGTGACCTTGCATGGGGCGTAACGTATGTCGACGCTTGAGCCTCAGTCCAACACCTGAGCCACATTCGGCTCATATTCGTCGTCTGTCTTCACTCGTCTTCAATTCTGCGACGATTTTTACAGGTGATCGTTCAGAGTGTTGCGCTTACGCCAGATGCTGGCTGCGGCGTGGGCCCTCGACTCCGTATGTGACGGAGGCTTTGCGTGGTGTCAGCGGCTAGCCGTCGCCAAGACTTTCGTTAGCCACTTGGGTCTGGGGTTTCCCGCGAGGCGCTTCCCAAGCTTCGATCTCTTCGAGAGGCAAGGGTTCATCGAAGTCAGCCGGGACAACTATGTCGATCCGCTGACTGAACTGGCGCGGCGGAGTGGACCGACTTTCGACGCCGCTGTTGTCTTCCGCCATAGTTGAAGGATAAGCCGCGTGGTTCCTGACGGGAGCGTCGATGAATTTGGCAACAGCGCGCGAGCCTGAGTAAAGGGCAGGCAAGATTTGTAGATGCCTCAGATCAGCCCTAGCGGTGAGTCCGCCGACATCTTGCTGTCGTTGCCTATCGAATTGAAAGATCGAATGGTCAACACTATTGCGTGGACGCGGCCCTACACCGGGATAGGTCACCAGCAGCGGTTCATTCGAAAGGCGATCGCTGACCTGTGCGACCGCCTCGAAGACGAATTCAACGCGGGCGAGGCGTTCGACCCTGTAGCCACCCCTGCTGAATGACATCCGCCACGCCTTGCCCTGCAAACACTGGGTGATGGTCCGCGCTCGATTGACCTTGCGCTCGACGCGCTTCAGCGCGGCGATCGGCACATCGCGCTCGACGAAGACGGCGACCCCCGGCCTGATCTAAATGCGGGCGCGACCTCGCGGGCCCGCTCAGGCCTCCTCGGCGCGGCCCTCCCACATGTCCAACTCCGTCTCGGAGAGTGGGTTGTCGAAGTCATCTCGGACCGCAAGGTCGGGCAGTTGACCGAAACGACGCGGGGAAGTCGGGACATCCAGCGCGCCAGAAGCGGCTCGCTCACGCAGTAGTGCGACACGCCCAGGCTGCTGGCCTCCAATCGGGCCCATCTACCTGCGGGTACGGTGAATGGAGTGCCGTTAGTGCGCCCAAAATCCATTTAGCGCCAGCACGTTCCCCAGACTTCTTCATCCCGCGTAGCCCGATACGGGCACGCTTGGCCGCACAGATGCGTAAGCACGACTGTGCCCACATCCGGTCGCTACCGCGAAACCTGCTCTCCCGCGCCCTGCTGCGGGTTCATCAAGCAACTGCGCACACAGTCAGTACCGGAAGTTATCCAGCCGCTAAATATACTGCTGGACTGATCTTTTCATGGTTTAACCCATGAGAGGGCGCGCTAGTTTGCGCGTCGAAGCCGGGTCTTCCCGGCTTTTTTGGTGCCCGGCCCCCGGCCGGGCACTTTCTGTTGGCACACCTCACAAGGAGGTCAATATGGTCGTCTCAGGCGCGTGGAATCTGGTCTGGATTCTGCCTGTGCTGGTGATGGTCTACCAAGCGGTGTTCTGCCGGCGCGATGAGCCGTCAGAACGCATCGTGGCCATCCTCGGCGGGTTCGCCGGGATCGTCGCCGCCGCCGCGGCCGCGCTCCGCGAGTGGCTCCGGTAGCCCTCCTCAAATGAGCGCCCTCTACGCCGGGAGAAACCTGCCGATGCCGCCGTAACCGCCTGCGCGCCGGACGGCCCCGTCAGCGGCTCCACGCGCACACCACGCTGGCTTTCGCCTCGCAGTCGTCGAGTCTCGATCTCGACGCGCGAGGCTTTTTCATGCCAAAACACGCCCAGGCCCCTCATCGGGGAGCCCGCATAAGCCGACACGTGGCGGACCGGCGGCCAGTCGCGGGCGGCCTACCGGATCACACGACGGACCCATGTACCGATTTCGGCATCGAGGCATCGACCCGAACCAGGCTCACCCGACACCAGACGCCGCCAGTGCTGTACCGGATGTGGTTGGCAGCTTTGGACTCGCCAGCTGGACTCGGAGTCCTGATCGAAAAGAATGTCATTAGCCCGAATTGCTTCGATGAGCACCCACTGGGTGCTGATCTGATTTCTCATGCTGCGAACGCTAGTTCGGTGCGGGCTACTCTGCTGCGCAGCTTTCTGGCGCGACTGATCCCGATGTCAGGAGGGGGCTTTGCCGACATCAAGCTGCCGGGCCGTGCCCAGCTGCCTTCCTGGCCTCTTTGACCAACTTGTTTAAGTGAGGATTTACGTCGATGGGCTTCGTCGAGTCCGCCACCCCCTGCCCGTCCAGTGCTGCACCTACCTTCGCCCGGCATGTCGCTTCGAAATCCTGGAGGCGGCGGTTAGGTCCTCCGCTGCGCTCGCGACCCGCTTTGGGCTCGTAAGGCGGACTCGCGCGATCGCTCTTCCGTATTCAAGCTGGGCCGCATAGACGGATGCGCGCAAAGATTCCAGCTGCCTCTGCAATTGTTCACTAGCGACGCGGGTCGCTACCGCATGTAACAGGTCTTGTTCTTGCGCGCTCACCGCGTACACCCAGCCGTGACTGGCGGCAATCACGTCGCTGACGGCGGCGATCATTGCGTCATTTCATTGCCTGCGCGTGGTTTGCCAGCTGACGGCGGAGTTGGCTGCCTGAGTAATGGCCACGCCGCCGAGCGTGCCGGCGACTGTCAGTATGGCTGCCCAGCCCGGTGTGAAAAACATCGTGAGATCGTTCCACGGAGAGTCCCCCAGGGCTGGAGACAATCCTAGGTTGTCGCTCCACTGTCTCGTTCCTAAAGAATCGAGACACCGAACCAATTGTGAAGACCAGCCGAGTGTTCGGTTGCCGTGTGTGACTTCCTAGCGGTTGTGGGCGTGTATGCCGATCGTCAGGGTTTCGGCTTCGGCAAGCACGGAACCGGTGAGGTCGGTCAGGGTGGCGTGGAGGGTGGTTTTGCGTCCGTCGATGTGGGTTGTCTGGCCGGTCGCGGTGAGATCGGTGGTGATGGGCACGGGTTTCCGGTAGTCGAGGTGGAGGTAGCCGGTGCGGCTCAGCGGCCGGCCGGCGGCGGCGTTGGCGATGGCGAAGGTCCAGTCGAAGAGCAGGGGTAGTGCCCCGCCGAACACGATGTTGTTCGCGCCGAGGTAGAACCTGCTGAATTGCCCGTGCAGGGTGACGCCTTCGGGGCTGGCGGAGGTGATGCTCCATGCCGGTAGGAGGGGGTTGCCCATGCCGGGTAATTCGAGCGCTCGCCCTGCGGGTGGGTGTCCTTCGGCGGCTTGGTGAGGTTGCAGTAGTGCGTTGGCGGCGTCGAGGTGTTCGGTTGCTGCGCGCCAGGTGTCGTCGTCGGGGGCGCTGGAGCTGGCGAGGTCCTGGAATCGGCGGGCGGCGTCGATGAAGCTGGCGAAGTCCGCACTGGCGGTGGCGGGTTGGTAGGACGGGAAGTCGGCGCCGTTGGTGTCGGTGGGTGGCAGGGTGATGCTCTTGGAAGTGCGGGCGGTGTCGGTCATGGTGTCCCTGTCGGTGGAGGTGCGCAACGCACGGCTTGCGGGTTTTCGTCTTGGGGGCTGCGTCGTTAGGTGCGCTCGACGAAATTCTTTGCGGGGTGAAGTAGTGCAGCGTTGAGGTAGTCGAGGAAGTCGTCGGCCACGTCGGTAGCGGGGCGGTCTCGGTCGTTGACGAACCAGTCGGTCAGCCAGACCTGCAGTGCCGAGATCATCAGTGCGGCGACGATCGTGGGTTTGCGTGGCGGCAGTTCTCCGGCGTCGATGGCGGCTTGCACGCCGTGGGTCAGCATCTCGAGGCCGGCCCGCCAGGTCGAGCGTTGACCGCCGCGGCCGGCGTCTCCGCCGCCCATGGCGGTGGCCCAACTCAAACCTTCTTTGACGTGCAGGGCCAGGTAGTTCGGGTGGGCGGCGAAGAACTCCACCTGGGCACGTGCCCCCAGGGTGAGTCGTTCCAGGGGCGAGGTGACGGTCGTGGCGACCACCCGGACTGAGTCGACGAGTTCGTTCATCCGCTGTGCGTGCAGGACGTCCCAGATTTCGTCTTTGCCCTCGAAGTTCTTGTAGACCGTAGCCAGCGAGACGCCGGCGGCCGAGGCGATCGCGGTGACCTTGGACTCGGTGAACCCCGTGCGGGCGAATTCGTATTCGGCGGCGATCAGGATCTGCTGGCGGTACATCTGGCGTCGGGCATCGCGCATGCTCGGAACCCCGCCTGATTTCGCTGCTCCCATGTGCAGAACACTCCATATCTTCAGCAGAATCCATCGATCACGACAGTAGCCGATCATGCCATCGGCTGCCGTGCGCTCTTTCGTCTGCTCAGGGCAACAGTCGTGTGTGTCGAGGCAAGATCCGTGTACACAAGCCTGTTATCGGTGGCTGCGGCGGATGGTAACCGCCAGTTTCCGGGTGTTGCGACGTATTACTATGCAGAATTCTAATTCTGCGTAAGCTCGGGTGGGTCGATTTTTCTGGGATGGGTGGAACGCAATGCTGCGAGTGGTGCAATGGACGACCGGCAACGTGGGGGCGGTCGCGGCGCAGGTGATGTGGCGCCGGCCGGACCTGGAGTTGGTGGGGGTGTATGCCGTCAGCCCGGACAAGGTTGGGGTGGATGCCGGTGTGTTGTGCGGCAGCGGGGAGACCACCGGGGTGTTGGCCACTGATGACCTGGACGCCCTGATCGGGTTGGCACCGGACTGCATCTGCTACACGCCGATTCTGCCGGACCTGGACCTGATTGTTCGATTCCTGGAAGCCGGCATCAACGTGGTCACGACGTCGAACTTCTTCCGCGGTGACTATCTGGGTTCGTTGGGGATGCCCGAGGCCAGGGGGCGCATCGAGGAGGCCGCTCGCTCGGGGGGCGCGTCGTTGTTCGGTGGTGGGTACAACCCGGGGTTCGTGACCGCCTTCCCGCTGCTGATGGCCTCGATCAACAGTCACGTCGACTTCGTGGAGATGTTCGAGGCCGCTGACCTGTCGCATTACCCGTCTGCGGCGTTCTTCGGGATGCTGGGCTGGGGTCAGATTCCCGATGCCGATGGCACCATCGAGCGACCGGTGTTCGCCGAGATGTTCGACGGGTTCCTCTACGACGCACTCGACGTCATCGCCGACGCGATGGGCTTCGAGATCACCGACCGCGTCGTCACCGTCGACTACGCGGTCACCCCGCGTCGGGTGGAGTGCGCGGCGATGACGTTCGAGGCGGGCACCATCGCGGGGCAGAAGGCGCGCTGGGAGTACAAGGCCGGCGCTGAGACGGTGATGGCGATGAACGTCACGTGGTGGGCTGCACCGGATCTGGAGCCCAACTTCGCCGCCGAGCATGCCGAGGCCAACGGCGTGCACCGCATCGAGATCACCGGAGAACCCAGCCTTGAGCTGGAGATGCGTCTGCGCGCCCCCGCTGACGGCGACCCGACCCAGCACATGCGCGACGGGATCATCGGGACGGCGATGAACGCGGTCAACGCGATCCCGGCATTGTGCGCCGCGCCGCCCGGGCTGCGCAGCTATCTGGACATGCCGCTCTACACCGGACTGTGGGGCAAGAAGATGCACCAGGAAGCGCCGGCGGGCGCCGGATCGTGACCAGCCAGCTGTGACGGTGATCGACGTCGAATTCCGGTCCGGCACCGGGGCGTGCCGAGGATGGCACATGAGGGCGTCCCACGATCAGCTCGCCCAAACCCTGGGACGGCCGGTGCTGGTGATGGCCCACGGCGTGGGCGCGACCGCCGACACTGGACTCCACCAGTTCGCGGAAATGCTGTGCGCCAGCGGTGTTGACGTGCTGGCCTTCGACTATCGCGGGTTCGGCCGATCGGGCGGGCACCCGCGGCAGTCGGTGTCGATGCGCGACCAGATCGAGGACTATCACGCGGCGGTGACGGCGGCCCGCCAACTCCCCGGCGTCGACGAGTTCCGTGTCGCACTCTGGGGCGTCTCACTAGCCGGAGGGCACGTGCTGTCGGTGGCCGCGCAACGCCCCGACATCTCCGCGGTAATCGCGCTGACCCCGTTGGTGGATGGGTGGGCCGCAGCGGTGCTCGCGTTGCGTCATCGCACGGTGTCATCGGTGGCGCGCTGCACCCTGGCCGGGGTGAAGAGCCGCATTTCGACCGCCCAAGGTGGGCAGCCGGTGACCTTCCCGATCGTCGCGCCACCTGGTCACGATGCAGCGATCAATCTGGGCGACGCCTATGAGCGCTATGTCTCGCTCGCCGGCCCGTCCTGGTGCAACCAGATCGACGCGGCCATCGGTTTCGAGTTGCTGCGCTACCGCCCCACCCATCTGGCGTCGCGCATCCGGTGCCCGGTGCTGGTGCAGATCGGTGACCGTGACCGCAGCGCACCACCGCAGGCGTCCGCGCGGGCGGCCGCGAAAGCCGCAGCGGAGGTACGTAAATACGACAGTGACCATTTCGACGTGTGGCCCGGCGGAACGCATTTCGACGAGGTGATGATCGATCAGCAGAGCTTCCTCACCGAACTGTTTGCCTCCAGGTAGCGCACACCCACGTCGCCCTTGACCCGGCGTGGACGATCTACTGAACCGCGGATTTGGTGGCGGTGACGGTCTGCGCCAAACCGCCGGTGTGCTGGTCGACGTCGAGGAAACCGCGGCTGCGCAAATGGTCGACGATCTCGTCGCGGCCGAACATCCGGCATCCGCTGAACGCCTCCACCGCCTTGCTGCCCAGGTCGTCACGGTGACCCCCCGGCGCCAAGCTGGTCAAGATGACAAGCCGGCCCCTGGGGCGCAAAACCCGGGCCATCTCGTCGAGTGCCCGGAACGGATCGTTGAACAGATACAGCGCCGCCAGGCAGGCCGCCGCCTCGACGCTGTGATCGGTGAACGGAAGGTTCTCGGCGTCCCCGCGCAGATAGGCGACGTTGTCTCTGGCGTGATCGGTGCTGGCCACGCGAAGCATCTGATGGGAGGCGTCCACGCCGATGGCCAAGCCCGACTCGCCCACCGCGGCGCCGAACAGGCTCGTGAACAAACCCGGGCCGCACCCGATGTCGACCACCGTGGAGCCAGGTGTCAGTCTCAGCGCCGAGACGATGCGTGCGCGATCGTCAACCCGCGCAGGTGAGGTCGAATCGACGAACCGCCGAATCACCGTGCGCCCCAACTGGTAGACCCCTGAATACAAGTTCGTACGCATCAGCCGCTGAATGAACCGCCGCGTCGGCGGTTCCTCGTCACCGAGCAGATCGCCATAACCGTGGTCGGTGACCTCCAGCGCAGCCGACCACGACGGGTTCAGCAGCTCCTGAGTCCGGTCCATCGCCGCACCCGGGGGTATCTGTGGGGCCACTGGTGGCCACCTCCTCATCATCGGCGATTTCAGCGGATACTGCCCGGTCGCATCGACTCGCCGACGGTACCAGGCGTTCGATAAACGAGAATAGCCGTTCTAATCAACGCATCTAGGATTTCTCGAAATGCGGGCGACGTTCGCCGCCCAGCACCACCGGTTGTCCAGGCCGATCCATGCGCTTAATACCTGTATTCGAGCTCGGTTTCAACATCCCACGGCGAGGTAACCGGGATTGTGCGCTCGGCACCCCGCTGACAGTTGACCGTTGCCTCGACAGACTGTGAGTGCTAGATTTTGCAGAACCGTCGTTCTGTTTAGGGGGATGGTCGATTATCGCTCATTCGTCGTCGCGCAACGTGAGACCACGGTCATCGGGTTGTGACACGACTATCGGCATCTGCCCGGCGCGAGGCGCGCCCGGCCTTAAGGGAAGGACAGTCCTCAGTGCTCGAACAACATGACTTCACTCGGCCGGTGGCGCAACGGCGCGCACGCATCTATCTCGCATGCACCACGGTTATGACGGTAGCCATCATCTTCTTCGTGGTGGGTGTCGGAACCGGCTTCGTGCCGAACTCGCCGGCCGCCGCCTACATCGGGTCGATGTTCTTCGTCACCCCGTTCTACGTCGCGTTGGCCACGGCGTGGTGGGGGGATGCCCCCGGCGAGAACCGGACCAAGCTGGAGAAGGCCAACGAGTTCCAGATGATCTGGTGCTTCATCGCCGCATTCGGCAGCGAAATCACCTGGGAACTACCGTGGCTCATCCTCGACGCCTTCGGGAAGATGGACCTCACCGCGGATGACCGTTGGGGGTACTTCTTCTACTTCTACAACCAGGTGGACACCCGCTACCTCAAGAGCGACCCCGCGCTTTACGGCATGGAACTCACCGTCGTCGGGCTGTCCCTTGTCCTTCTGTTCGCCGGCTGGAGAATCCGGAAGGCGGGCAACGGCGACATCGCCCAACGTATCCGCTTGCAGTGGTTGAGCTTCGCCTCGATGTCGGCGATGCTCACGATCTTCGTCGTCTACTACATGGGCGAAGTGCGCAACGGATTCGCCAACGTCCGCAAGGGATTCTGGGACATTGCCATCATCTTCATCTACGACAACGTGGCCTGGCTGATTGCGCCCATCGTCTTGCTGCCGTTGGTCGCCGCGCAGATCGGCTACCTCTATCGCCGCCAAGCCCTCGAAAACGCCTCATCTGCAACACCTCCTGCAGATGGGCGGCCCGCGGCGACGGCTGTAACCACAACGCGGTAGCGAAGCCCCGTCGCAACTTCGGGCCGAGGACCGGCACGCCTCGATCCGAGGTTGCACTCCCCGTTGACCGTGCACCGCCGGTATGCCCGCCTGACGATCCGGCCGCCCCTGGCCCACACCCTCATCAGGAGCCCACGATGGTGGTCAACCAACGACTGAGCGCCCGTCGCGAACTTTCGCACGACCACAGCCGAGCAGCGCCCACAAAGCACCGCACTAGCCGAAGTGCGCTACGCCAATCCGCAGCGGTAGCGGTCTCTTGCGCGGTCGTCACCGGCCTCTCAATCGCACCAGCACCCCCCGCATCAGCGGACACCGTGCCACAAGGCGTCTACACCTACAGCGCGTCAAACGGTGACACGGCGACATGGGACATATGGCCCAGCTGCGTGCCGGTCGTCGGCGACCTCCGCGAGCCATTGAACCTGCCGATTGGATGCGGCCTGAACATCAGCACCTCCACCAGCCGCAGCGGGCGGGCCCGCTTGAGCGGAGGACGGTGGCAGTTCATCGACGACAACTACATGGGCCTCACCTGCCCCGACGGCACAACCGCCTCACTGCTCACCACCTACCGATTCGACGGCGAAACCCTGCACGGAACCGCGTCAATATCCCAGAGCGGCGCGTGCGGGTCCCAACCCAGCCTCACCGAACAACCCTTCACCCTCACTTACACCGCACCACTTCCCGTGCCAGTCCAGCCCTACCCCCTGCAATGCGAGCCCGGCGGACTCAGACGCTGCAGCTGAACCGACACAATCGAGCTAAGAGCTGTCTCGTCTCTAGAGAAAAGAGACACCTTTAGCGTCCGCAACACGCCACCACATAGCCCCAGGTCGCGCTGTCTCATTTCCTGTCTCACACCGCGTGTCTCTAATCCTTGATGTCAGAGTCCAATGAGACGGTAGGGGAGTGGCAGCACTTCTCGGATATGCCCGTGTGAGCACCGCGGGCCAAGACCTTGATCCGCAACTGGCCGCACTTGCGGCCTAGGGCGTCGAATCAGATCACATCTTCACCGACAAGCTCTCGGGCGCGGTGAACACTGAACGGCCGGGCCTGGCGGCGCTGTTGCACTACGCCCGTGAGGGTGACGCTGTTGTCGTCACCGCCATCGACCGACTCGGACGCTCCGTCGCCGAAGTCACTCGCACCATCGCAGAGTTGGGTGAGCGTCGAATCCTGTTGCGCGCCTTACGCGAGGGCGTAGATACCGGCACGCCGACCGGCCGGGCGGTGGCTGCCATCATGGCCACCCTTGCCGAACTGGAACTCGAACTCGGCCGCGAGCGCCGCGCAGCTTCCCGTGAATCCAGGCGAGCCCGTCGCCTACCGGCCACCAAGCCCGCCAAACTCACCCATGAGCGACAGCAACAGCTCCGTCGTCTCGCCGAGACTGGAGAACCCATTCACGAACTCGCCCAAGCGTTCGGAATCAGCCGAGCGACGGCGTATCGGTATCTCTCCGCGCCCGTAGACAGCCATGCTGTGAAGGCCGGCGGGGGATAGGTCGACTCAGCCCGCGCCATCTCTCAGGTCATTTGGAGAGTCTGCGAGCAGATCGGCAATAGCGATCGCTTCGGGCATAGTCCACGTCGATGCCTCGTCAGCAAGAATCTGCATCCACGACGGCGCTTCAGCGGTTGCGCGGTCAGCGGCATCTGCTCGTACCTTGAGCGCCAAGATCCCGACCCGAACCAGCACGGGAACGTTGAGATGTCTCACTGCCAGGATTGTTTCGCCAGCAATACCCGCGGCCACTGTCTTCGACAGCGTGGCCGCACCAGCCACGGCATGGGAGGCAAGCAGCATCTCGGTGCGCTTGGCTGCAGCCGCCGTGGAAAGCCGGGGACTGCCTCCGTCGCAATAGGCCATCAAATGTGTGTGGGTGCGAATGATCAGTTCGGTGGCAAACATGCCGAGACCAGGGGTAAGCACTCCCGAGCGCAGGTTCAAACCGTCACCAGAGTTTGTTCCTGCATAGGCCTCGTGGGCGAATTTCCGTAGGTCTCGGTCTGGCATGTCGTAGAGGAGCGACCAGCCAGGGAGGGGAAGGCTCATAGGCGTGACGAAGTCTGCTGCCCAGTGCTTGAGTAGCAA
Source organism: Mycobacterium sp. 236(2023) (assembly GCF_029623955.1). Classification (GTDB taxonomy): domain Bacteria; phylum Actinomycetota; class Actinomycetes; order Mycobacteriales; family Mycobacteriaceae; genus Mycobacterium. Next base: position 33,157 of record NZ_JARSBP010000004.1, read on the forward strand.
CGCGGCTGCAAGATGGAGCTCCGTTGCCTGAACGAACGGCAGACCAGAACGGGTTGTGGTCACGACTGCGGCGATGCGCTCGCCGTCTTCCCACACGGTGCCCCTGAATGTGCCGGAGCGGATCTGGTTGAGTCCTTCGAGGAAGCGGCCGATATCGTGGCCGGCTGATCGCACTCGGTGGGCGGGTCCCCCGAACTTTGGTCCGGTGTAGTCGATGGGCAGGCGCGCTGCCTCTTTCTCCCATCTACGGAGAAAGTCGGTCCTTTTCAGCCAAGACAGGCCACCCAGAACGGCCGAATCGATCTGATGGTCGTAGAGGTTCGCGAGGGCGCCGAGAAACCCTGCGATACCGACGACGGCGAAATCGCTGGGCTCCCAGTCAATTCGCTGCGCTGACCGCCATGTTGTGAGTTGCTCGGCGGCGACGGGATCAATCATGTCGTTTAGATCGGCCTCACCCCATGCCTCGGCCGGGCGGCGCTCGCGGTTGTGCTCAGTGATCGCGGTGTAACTGAGGGCAGTTGGCGCCTGCGACACACGCTTTGCTAGTTCATGATCCAGCGGTTGTCCGGCCAGGGCCGCCCTCGCCAGCGCCTCAACGTCGTCGAGATCTCGCCCCAGGGCGTCAAGGTTCTCCACGAAATCAGCGTCGACCACCAACTTTGGGTCGCCACTCTCACTGCGGTCGGCGCTCATGCAGCTTCCTCGAGGTCATCAGCGAGAGCGGCAACCCCCTCAGCAAGCTTTTCCGCAGCACCCCGTTCGTCTTTGAGTTCTTCCATCTCGGCAAGGATCACTTGAAGATCGGCGTCCTCGGGGCCGGTAACCCGCTCAATGAGCTTGTCAGTGACAGCGCGGAAACGCGCCAGGCGGTCTTCGGCCTCTAGCCGCTTCTCCCGCTCTGCATCAACCTGCGCCTGTTTCGATTCGAGCTGGAGACGAAGTTGTTCGATCCGCTCACTGAGCGTCACCACAATTTTTCCCAGATTGTCGACACGCTCACGGAAGCTGACAATGACGGCCTTTGCGGCTTCCTCGTTGCCATCGACATCACGCAAAACAAGCTGGGTGACGACGTGCAAACGTACGGCATCAGCCGCGACGCAGGCGAGAGTGATACCCGACATGCGACCACTGAGCGTTGCGGCACCTGCACCAGCGACACCGGTGAGTCCCGTAATCAGTGCCGCGCCGCCAGCCATACCGAAACCTCCCGCGGCGATCGACCCGCCGCCAAGGGCCGCCATGCCGGCAGTGGTCGCGACCGCGCCTGAATAGCCAAGGACGAGGGAACCGTAGATTCCTGCGATTGCGGGCGCGGCGAGCCCCCCGGTCAGTAGCCCCAGGCCTAGTCCTGCACCGGCCAAGAGCGCGTACTTCGTCCATGAACCCACCGACGACAACTTCTTGATTGCGTCCCTATAAGCGGTTTCCACAGCCGCGAGATCTTCGGGGTGCAGCTGGTCCAGGGCCTGATGAGCCTCAGACAGGGTTCTGGCTCGCACGCCGCTGTCCCACTTGCCCTCCACCCAAGGCTCGAAACCATACAAATCGATCAGAACCAGCAGTGCCCGCGACCGTTTCGCGACCACACCTGAGATTTCCGGGCCTGCATCTTCGAGCGCCTCAAGATCTGGACCATCACCAGACGCCGCAATTCGACGGACAACCTCAGCAACTGGATGCGACCAGACGTCTTCAGATCGGCTCTCAATGCCCTGGACTGCGGCTATGCGGAAGTTATTTCGAATGTCCCGCTTTGCCGCGAGGTAATCTCCAGCCGACGCCGCGATATCGCGCTGCATCATCCGGTATTGCCATGCCGTCAGAATGAAGTCCTCGTCCGCCGAGAGCTCAAGCTTCTTTTGTACCTGCACACCGTCCACCGCCACCACGCTAACGGCACCCCACGACATCACAACCGTTTCCAACATCCGTCACCGCCATGGCCCTTCACGTCGTCAACGTTTGACGGCGGCCGAGCTACCCCGCAGTGTGTCTAAACCCGTCATTTTAGACCCACCCCTGTCACCTGCAGTGATTTGCCGGGTGTTATCTATAGGCAACAGACCTGCGGAAAGTCGCTATCTCGAATGCGCCCGCGGCGGTGGCCCGGTGTCACTTGCTCGCGATACCGTCGCGTCATGACCATGGGGTACCGGCGGTCTCCGCGCACTGGGCTGGCCGTGGTGTCAGCAGCGTTGGTGATCGCCGCGGCCGCGGCAGTGACCAGCGGCCTGGCTCTGGCCCATCCGATGGAGCCCGCTCGTCACACCGTCAACGTCGTCGCACCCCCGCCGGCCACCTACAGCAGCAGTGAAACCGAAGCCGCGAAGGCGGCCGCCTGCACCGCGTGGGACCAAGTGGCGCGCTCGACGGCGTTGGCGAGCAGAGCTAGCGCCGCGTCGTTGGAGCAGAGCTGGACAAGCCCGGAGAGCCTCGCCGCATTGGCGACGGAGAAACGTACCGGTGCGGCTGCGGTTTCGTATCTGCGTACGCAGATGACTGACGCCACACCAGCGTCGACGGCGATACCGCTGCACGATTGGATGGCGGCCAACATCGACATGTTGCACGCGTTGAACATGCGGCACTGGGACGAGGCCGCTCGCGAACTAGACCGCGGTAACGATGTGATCGATGTCATCACGGCCGAGTGCGGGTTGCGCTGATGCCTACTGTCGGGCGGTCTGCGGGATCGTATGGGCGGCTGATTGTTACGCCGGACATGGAGCCACCGGATGCCGCGCATTGGGATGCCCAGGAGCAGACTTATCGAGCGGGTGCGACGTCGTGGGATGGAATCCACCAGCAGATCGTGACTGATAGCGCGAGATTTCGTGATGCCGCCGATTCGCAAGGCTTCGACGAGGTTCACCGGGTGAACGCGGTGTTAGCCGAGGAAGCCAAGACGATTGCCGAGTGGCACGCCAAGGCGGCAGATAAGTGCGCGGATATCGCCACGGTGCTGCGCGAGACGCGCTCAGGGCAAGAGCAGCTCGTCCGCGAGGCGGATGCCAAGATCGCGAGCGCGAAGCTCCCCGGCGAAGCCGAAGCACTGGTGACCCAGTACCACGGCATAGCCCGATATCAGACCTCGGCGGGCGTGACAGCAGCAATGGCATCGCATACTTCGTTCAAGAAGAGTACCGAAAATACAAGGGCGCTAGAACTTTTAACGAAGTGGGGCGATGTTCCCGCTGCTCCACCAGTCCAGCCCGTCGACCACACGTCGCCCGGCATTGAACAGGACAAAAACCCCTACCGCTACACCGAGAAACGGGAAGCCGGGGCCGACGCGCCCGAAGCTACAGCCGACGCGCCAACGGATCCGGCCTCAGGCACACCGAGCACCCAGCCTTGGGCTAGTCCCGGTGAAATCAAGACGGCCGCAGGCGACGAGGGCCTCACGGCGGCGGGTCCGATCACTCAGGCGACGCCGGGGGCTGCCTCGCCGCGGCCAGCAGCCTCCCCATTGGGCGGTGGTGCACCGTCGATGGGTGGATTGGGCAGTGGTGGCGGGGGGATGGGTTCCGGTGGTGGACTTCCGAAGATGCCCGGCGGCCTGGGAAGCGGCGGTATGCCGGGGGCGGGCTCTGATCCTCTGGGTAGTGATGTAGGCCAAATGCCTGGTGCGGGAAGCGGTTTGTCGAGTGCTGGCGGGGCAGCGGGATCAGGCACGGGTAGCGGAGCGCGGTTGTCGGCGTTCAATCAAGGACTGTCGACCACTTCCGGTCTTGGCGGCGGAATGCCGGCGGCGCCCCCACCGGCTCCGGCGAGTCCCTCGCCGGCCTTATCGGCCGGCGGCGGGCACGCGGCCCCGGTCTCGGCGACCTCGGGCGGCGGTGTGGCCCCGGCCGGGGCACAGCCAGGCATGGTTTCACCGGCCGCTCCGGCCGCAGCTCCCGCCGGGGCGGGAATGGGTACCGGGGGAGGGGCACCGATGATGCTTCCCCCCGGTTCGATGGGACCGCCAGCGGGGGCGGTTCCACCGCTAGCGCCGACCATCCCGGCGGCCGCTCCCGGCTCAACGAACGCCCCCACCGCGGCGGCTCCACCGTCGACCACGGGTGCTGCTGCGGGCCCGACGCTGATCCCGGCCAGTGTGGTCGCCGCAGGCCAGACGGCGGCGGCACGTGAGCGCCGCGAGTCCGCTGACGCGGCGGCGGCCAAGGAGCTGGCGTGGAAGCTGCAGCACGCGGCTCATGAGGTCGAGTATCCGATTGAATGGGCGGTAGGAGTCTTCCGTTCACCGAGCGGCACGGAAACCGTCATCACCTCTAATGACGGAGCCAGCTACATCCCGGCCGGGGTGTTCGTTCCTCGCTCTGTGCGGGTGCTGTCCACAGATTCGTTGGTGGACGACCATTTTCGGCAACTTTGGTTCGGGTGGGGGGATCCGGCGCGTGTCCTCATTGAGTACGCGAAGTTGCGTGCTGAGATGGGATGGCGTCTGGTCGCGGCCGCGACGACAGGCGTGGTCAACGTGTTGCGGGATGCCGGGGTTGAACATCCGCCGTCCTGCACGCGTCTGACCAACCCGTGGCGGCAACAGGGCGTCGAGGTCCCCGCTCCGGTCCTGGACGGCATGCATGAGCATCGCCTGGCGGTGCTGTGGCCCGACGTGTATCCACGGCTGCTGCGCGTCATGGACGCCGACCCGATTTTTCAGGACCGCATCGTCGCGGGGGTGAGCGCATCGCTGATGCGCTCGGCGACCACCCAGGCTCAGGCGGTCGACGGCGGCATCCCCGACTCGATTCGCGAGGTCTGGATGGCCGGGGGCGGTGACCGCGAACCAACCGTGCAGCAGTGGGCGGACTACGACGCCGCCGCCAAGAGTTTCAACGCGACCACGGCGATCTTCCGGCCGGCGTTCGTCAACGGTTGCACCGCTGATCCCGGCGACACTCTGCAGGAGCGGGCCGTCTATCGGGCGTATTGGCTGGTTGCGCGTACCGCCGAGCACATCGGCGGATGGTCCAGGCGGCCGTTGCCGCTGCCCGATATGTGTTTCGCCGCGGCCGCTACCGGCGACGCTCCTCATCTGCGCGACGTGATCGTCAGGGCTCTGGTCAGCGTCGAAGATGACCTGGGCCTGCGATGACGATCGAAGAGCACTCCTATGTGGACGCCGAGTACCAGGGCCTAGAGCTTGGCCTGCGCCATGCCGACTTAGCGCATTACGTCGCCCTGGCAGCTCAGTGGACCCGCGCCTATCAAACAGCCGTCTCAAATGACCAGCTCACCGATCTGGACATCGTGCAGCCGCTGACGTCATATGCCGCCGCGTTGGAGACTGTTCATACAGGGCTTGCCGCGGCGGTAGCGGGAGTGACGGCCTCACCTCCTAGCCCGAATAGTGGCTCACCTCAACATATGCAACAGCCCACAACGCAGGCACACTTCCCATCAGAGGTCGAAGCGGTCCAGTATCTAGTGGGGCTAGAGCCGCGGAGTCGTTACCGCGTCACCCATCAGGACCGCTGGCGTAACTCACTCACCCATGCCGAGGACTATCTGGCCTCACGTGATGACATCGATACCCCGGAACTTCAACTCAAACTGGGCTGGTACACCACGGTTGTCCAGGAACTCCTCGAAACCGCCTACACCGCTATGCGCGACGCCTACGCCGACGCGGTGGTGGCCGACGTCTACCGCAAAGTACCCGCATCAACACTCCCGCACATCATCGCCTCGCGCCTAAAGATGTTGACCTGCATTGGATTTGATGAAGATAACTGCGAGCCGCTCTTGCGCCGAATAGGTGAGACCTTTCCCGAGGCCGTCGCAGAGTGCTCAGCCATGCCGCACAAGTGGCAGCCGACGCCGAGGCGTTCCTGACCACCCGAAAGACACGATGCCGCAAAGGGTTAGGTGGCGGTGATGGCGACGTCGGGGTCAGTCGATGTCGAGGCCGTAGCCCTGGTCTCGGGTTCGGTCGCGTCCTCGGTCGCGGCCGGGTCGGGTGGTGAGCCGTCGCCAGCTGGTCGCGGCGATGGTGCGGTAGTGGTCGGCGGTGGCCGCTAGCGCGGAGTCTGCGATATCTGGTGCAGGGTGGGTGTTGCCAGCCCAGGGCAGGGTGACTCCATCCAGGAGTCGTCGGGCGCTGCCGGGCTCTCCGGTGTCGACGAGGACGAGCCGACCGTGCGCGGGGACCAGGGCGGTGACCACGGCCGCGAGCGCGTCAGGGTTGGCGGCCGCGGCGTCCTCGACGACCACGACGGGTCCGCGCTGATCTGGCGGGTGGATGGCGATCTGCTCGGCGAGGTGGTTGAGGCTCAGTCGGTTGGGCTGTGGTGTCGCGGTGACGCAGACGTGGTGGCGGTGGGCCTCGGTGGCCGCTGTGTGGATCGCTTCGGCGAGGTCGGGGGTATAGCGCTCGGCCGCCACGGTGGTCATGACGTAGGGCGCTGAGAGCGCGACGGCGACGGGATCGGGTTGCGGTGGTGTCGGCAGGGATGTCGGCAGGCGCAGTGGGTCGCCGTTGCGGTGGGCTGCGGCCAGGACCTCGACGAGTGCGCGATCGGATGCATGCTCGACGGACTGCTGCGGTTCAGGCACGGTGGCGGTGGGGGTCAGGGTGTCGGTGATGCGCCACCAGAGGGCAGCGGCGGGCATCTCGTCGGGGAGCGGCCCGTTGTGTGCAGCCTGCGTGAGCAGTTGGTGAATGTCGTTGGTGTGGGCGGCTTCTGCGAGTTGTCCGGCCAGGGTGGGCCAGTATTCGTCGGCGCGGATACGGGGGTCGATCGCGTCGAGCAGGTCGTGCCACTGTGTGGTGTCGGGCCGGTGGTGTGCGATGGCGTCGATGCCGTGGCGCTGCAGCAGGTCTTGCATGGCGCGGGTGGCCACCGGGTACTGCGGGGCACCGGTGAGGCGGGTGTCGGCGTCATCGACGGCGGTGGCGGCCCGGAACACGGCAATCTCGGCGGTCAGGGTGGGGTTGGCTTTGGCGGTGATCAGCGGCCGCGCCCAAGCGGGTGCGGCCTGCGCGGTCCAAGAGCGGGCGTGGTCGCGGATCTGGTCGGCGAGGTCGGTGACGAGGTGTTCGCGGCGGCGCAGGTAGTCACCCCAGTGCGGGTTTTCGGCCAGGGGGGTGGGGATGGCGGGTAGCCACCGCAGCGGCCCGGAAGCGCGGCCACCGCCGCTGGTGAGGTCGATGCGGTAGTCCAAGACGGCGGCCGGGTCGGCGGCATCAGCGAGGCCGCCGCGGGCGTGCGCGGCCGCCAACAGGTCGCTGGGATCATCACCGGAAAGTGCCCGGATGGCCAGGTGGCGGCGCAGCACCGGCCACGCGGCGCAGGTCGTGAGACCGGGGTGCAGTGAGTCAGCGCGCGCGTTGAGGTGCTCGCGTGCCCCGGCGCCGAGCTGGTGTTCTGCGGCGGCGCCGAGGGCGTCGGTGAACATGTCCGCGGCCGCGGCCAAACGGCGGCTGGGGTCGGCGGCCTGACGGGCGGTGGTGGTGGCCGAGACCTGGGCTCCGTCGCGGGCCAAGATCCGGGACAGGACATCGACGGCGGTGTCGGGGTGGGTGGCCTTGGGGGCCAGGATGCGGTGCGGGTCGGTTTCGGCAGTCGACAGGTAGAGGTGGTTTTCGGAGCGGCCGCGGGTCAGCGCGACGTACAGGTGCTGGCGGGTCAGATGTTCGGCACCGACGACGTGGCAGGCGTGCCCGGCGGTGGAGCCTTGGGCGGCGTCGATGGTGGCCGCGTAGCCCAGGGTCACGTGGTCGGTGACGTAGTCCGCCGGCAGGGTGATCTCGCGGCCGGTGCGGCGGTGGCGAGCCCTCAGTGCCCCATCTGTGGCGATGTCGACGATGGTGAACGTGTAGCCGTTGCGGACGTAATCGGTGGCCGACAGGGGCAACTGGCGGGCGTTGCGCCGGGTGCGGATGACATCCCCGACGCTGGCGGTCAGGCCATCGGACAGGACGGTCTCGCGGCCCGGCGTCGCGTGCGGGTCTCCCTCGAGCGCCGCGGCCAGCCGGGTGGTGCGGGCGCGGGCGTTGAGTTCGTTGACGGCGGTGTTGGTGGGAGCCAGCAGCAGACTGTCGCGGCCGGCGTCCTGGTCGGTCTGCCAGGCGGTGAAGGCGGCGTCGGCGGCGGTCTGTTCGGTGCCGATGTGGATGCGGCCGGAGTCGATGTAGAAGCCGATCCCGGCGGGGTCCCCGCCACGCAGCGCGAGCGACGCGGCAGCTTCGGCGCGGGAGTGAAACCGCACCACATCTGAGAGCGTGAGGGCTCCGGTGGAGGTAGCGATGTCGCGTAGCACCCCGCCGGCCGAGATGGAGGCGAGCTGGCCGTCGTCACCGACCAGTCGCACACTCGCGCCTCTGCTGAGGGCGTGGCTGATCATCGCGTCCAGACCGGCGGTCGACGCCATCCCGGCCTCGTCGACCACGATCAACGTCTGAGGTCCTACTTGGTCGAACCAGTCCGGTGTGCCGTAGATCGCGGCGTGGTTCTCATTGGTGCAATGCACGTACTTGTCGAGGGTGTCGGTGGCCGCGTCCAGGTCTTCGCCGAGCGTGATCGCCGCGGCCGCGGTGGGGGCCAGTCCGAGGACCTGTCCGCCGGAGCTGCGCCAGGCGTGCGCCAGGGCCGCCATGGCGGTGGTTTTACCCGCCCCCGCCGGAGCCAACGCAAGCGCGACGCGGCGGCCGCCAAGGGACATCTGGGCCACCAGAGCGGCTTGGCCCTCGTTGAGGGGTTTGCCGCGCGCGGCGGCATCCGCGAGTGCCAACCTCACGTCCGCAGTGGCCGCGACACGGCCGTCGAGTTGGCGCGCCGCGGCGCGGATTCGAGCCTCGGCAGCGAGCACCTCCCGGCTCGTATAGGTCGCGGTTCCGTGGCGGCTGTAGACGCTGGAACCGTCGCGGCGACGCAACGCGACAGGCTCGCCCAACTCGGCGTCGTCGACGCGGGCATGGGGCACCGAAAACGCCTCGGACAGTGCGCCGGCGGTGAGCCGTTCGACAAGCTGCGACACGTGTGCGACACCCGCATTCCGCACGACCCGCAGCGCTTCGGCGCGCACGTGATGACGCTGCCAGGTCGCGCGCGATTCGGACACGGTGGCGATCAGTGCGCCAGCCTGCGACGCCACCCAGTCGTCGGTGATGTCCGGTGTCGTCGTGTGGCCGCGCTCGGCGGTCAGGACGCCGGCCAGCATGCGCTCTACTCCATCGTGGCCCAGGACCTCGACGGCTTGGTGGCGCCAGGTGTGGCGCTGCTCGTCCAGTGAGCGCGGTTCGTGCTTGGCTTCGCGCGTTTCTAGAGTCGCTTGTTGGGCCAGCGCGAGGGACTCTTTGGTGGTGGGTTCGCGGCCGTGATCGTGCTGAAACTGCTTGGCCAACTCGGCGGTGCGGGCCTTGATCGCGATACCGCGACTGGACCAGCGCGTCATCAATTTCGCTGACATCCCGACGATCTCGCGGACGGCTCGTTTCCCGCGTCCGCGGGACTGCTCGGCGAAGTCCACATCGAGGCGGTCGATGGTGTGAACTTCCATGCGGGTGTTGTACATCTCCGAGGCCGCCACGATGAGCCGGTGCAACGGGTCACCATCCAGGGCGAGCCAGCGGCGCACCCCATTGTGGTCGAGGTAAGACACCTTGTTGGAGATCGCGACATGGGTGTGCAGATCGGGGTCCCCGGCACGAGAATCGCGATGGGTGAACACCGCGGCAATGAGCCCTTCGGTGTCGACTTGAGCGACACCGTTTGTGCCCACACGGGTGAAGGCGGCGTTGTCTTGCAGCCACTCCAACACGTCGGCCACCGCGGCCTCGTGAGCGGCCTCGATCTGCTCTGCTATCTCCGGCGGGGCGATCGCCCACATCGCCGAAATCGACTTCACCGGAGAGAACGTCAAGTCATAGCCGGCCACCGCCGTAGTGCGCGCCCGCGTAGCCCGCGCAACGAACCCTGACAGCTCCCGTTCATCGACCGGGGCGCGGCCAAATTCCTCGGCGAACATCTCGGTGGCCACCTGGGTACGGATGCCTGCCCGCACGTCATCGTCGATGGTGGCGTTACCCGCCAGACCGGCCTCGATGTTGTGCGCGCGGAACGCTTTCCCGACACGACGGGTGAACTCCGACGAGGGCTCCTCCCGCACAGGGTACTTACGGCCCAACTGGGCGGCCGCGGTCGCGGGTTGAACGCGCAATCGCGGGGACAGATGGGCAAAAATCTTGTCGGCGTTGGGGTGCCAACCCAGCCCAAACAAGGCCTTCATTTGCTCCTCGGTGACCACCGATCCGCCTTCGACGGCCCACACCTGTTGGCGCACTTCGTCGCTGACCTCACGGGCTCCGGTGTCGGACAACGCGGCCAGGCCGCGGCCCATCCAGCGGCCCGGTGATTCACCCTTGGCCGAGTAATAGTCAGCCAGGCCGGAGCGGCCCCGTTCGGTGCTGTCGGCGGCCGCAACTTGGCGCACCAGGTACAGGTAACCGTCCCCGGCGGTCAGCTTGTGCATCGACATCACCGCCGCATGCACCCCTCGGCCCGCATGCGCATGACCGTCTCAAGATCAGCCCTGCCGAAGCCACCACCAGAGCCAACATTCCCGACCGCCGTTACCAAACCGTGACCTAAATGCAAAAGGTGTGTGGCGTTTCTTTGGGTCCTGAAAGGGGCCTTGAGGGGGTGAGCTGAGTGGGCGGTGCGGCAGCGGTGAGGGCACGGGCTGCACGGATGGTGAGCGGGGTGCGGGGGTGCGGTAGGGCGGCGACCAAGAATTTTGGTGGGTGGCCAATGTGGCTGTGGTGGTGGCGCATCGGCCACGTCCGGTTCTAGTGTCCCGGTCATGACAGCAGCAGGAACGTCCAAGTTGGAAGCCCGGCGACGGGCCGTGGAAGCGAACCGGCGCGCTAACGAAGCGCGCGCTGCGCGAGACAAAGCGAACGTCAAAGACGCGACCACGTTCATGTACGAGGTCGGCAAGATCGTCGAAATTGAATTATGGAAGAAGGAGCGGCTCGTCCTGCTGCGCGAGCAGGTCGAGGCCGAAGCGGCCAAGAAGGTGGCTACCCACCGGGCCAAGGCCGGCGCGGCGGTCGCACGCATGCAGGACCGTGGTGAGACGCTGACGACGATTGCTGAGAACTCCGACGTCGGGATCGGCATTGTTCGGACGATGCTGGGGCATGCTTCGAAGAACGAAAAGACTGCTCGCAGCGACGGTTCGCACGCACTAGGCGTCGGTGGTGCTCAGACTGATTCGCCTCCGGGCCGTGGCGACGGTGAGGCCGACAGGCCGCGGACAGCTTCGGCGTGATGGTGGAGATGGCTTGCGGCGCTGCGCCTCCGGCCTAGGGCGCAGGTGCGGTAACCACCCGGCCGCGCAGCGTGGCTCGCGGTGCGACGCGAGCGGGCGGCGTCGAGCGGTCCAACACGCGGTGAGGCAGCACCGTCCACGGCGGTCAGCTTCTGGTCCGCGGAGGGCACTCCGGGGCGGCTTCGTGAGCAGTGGCGGCGCGGCCATATGTCGGTGTTCGGTTCTGGGGTCAGCAGTCATGAGAAGCGCGGGTCAGCTGGTCGTGAATTGGCAGGTGCACGCCGCCGAAATCGCGCGCTTCCACAGCCACGTTGTCTGCGGGCCAACACCTTCGGATGCAACATGTCAACCGAGGCCATCGGCGCCGATGGCTACGGACGGTTCTACCTCACCCGCGACGGCGTGGGGTTCTGTGTGCGTCCGCATCGTCACGCGCTCCCCATTGCCGCCGGATACGTCGCCGCGGGGCGTGCTCGGGCTGCGAGAATGCGACAACCCGGTGTGCGTGAAGATTGTGGCTGACACCGACGCGCAGCAGCACGTCGTGTCGGGCTCTCAGGGCTACAACATGGAGCGGATGGCGCGGATGCGTCGCGGTGGTGGTCGCCATGCGTTGCGTCGCTGCGACAGTCGCGGTGTACGGCGTGAGCGATCGGTGGCGCTATAGGAGGCTGGGATGCCGCTGCGGTGCCGGCGGCGCTGCTTGGCGACCAGCCCGCTTTGTGGTGAGTTTGGTGTCGTACTGAGGGTGAGTGGCGCAGAAGTCTTTAGCCGCCCAGCAGGATCGTCGCGTTGCGGGGCGGTTGCACCGTGTTGGCGTCGAACCACACGGGCAGCGCGCGCACGCCGGCTGTGCGGGTCCAGCAGATGCGGTGCTGGCCAATCACCGGACTTGCGGACTGCGGCTAGCGCCGGTCCTCTCGCCGTGTCTCGTTCAAGTGTCGACTCGGTTCCGACGATATCCACCGTTGCGTTGTGTGTATGAGGCGAAGTTCGCGCGACGTCGCAGTTGCTATCTACAGCGACCAGGCCGGAACCCAGTTGCGGTCCGCCAGCGCTTCCCGGAGGGGTGCCGGCTCATTGCCTTGTGAGTGAAGGTACTCCGCAACCCCCAACCACCCGGACGGGTAGAGCGTGGGGTCGCCGAGAATGTTGGAAGCAAGGTTCGGCGGTAAGTTAGCCAAGTCCGGTGTCACCTCAACCCAGCTTTCCGGACCGATGTCTCTGAGTCCACGCATGAGATGTTCGTCGGGGTGGAGGATCATTCGCCCCGTTAGTTCCCTCGCGACCGGCCAGTTCGCTGCGGTGCCTCCCGAGAGCTCTGCCATGTCGAGAAGTAATTCATCAGACAACGCATACATGGAATCGTGACTGTCGAGCCCGTAGGCGAAATGGCTAAGCATGAGGAGTGTTCGTGGCGCCAGGTTGGCAGCGGCTGCGAAGCAGTCGGACGAAAGTCTGCGTGCGAGACTCGAAATACCGATTCTGCTGGACGACGCCATGGTGGCGGCGTACGTGTCGGCGTCTAAGTCGGTGAGGACGTCGTTGATCTTGCCAAGGTGGGCTATTACGACGTCCTCGGGACCTGCGGCCATCAACGCTAGGCTCCACGTGCGTCGTGAGAGTTCGTCGGAGTACCGGTCGAAAGTTTCCGGCCACCAGGCCGGTTCAGGGCGACGACGAACTGTCATCGTCAAAGTGCCGTAATCGACCTGTGCCCCGAATGGTGTGCCGGTGGGATCGAAGGAACCTTGTGGCGAAGCCTTTCTGTTCGCAGCACCCGTGACTGCAATCTCAGCGGCCAACCAGCACGGCCCGTGCATCTTCGCGATCTCGCGAGCGAGGTTCTGCCACGGCTCCGTTGTCCCTTGCTGACCCTGCGCCCGCGCGTTCGCGGCCCGCTTGATGCGCGCGTACTCGCCATCAAATCGTTCAAGCAGACCGAAACTCGAAGAACGCGTGTTCCGGTCCTTTTCCTTCATCCAGAGATGCTCGTTCGCGATCGTTGGACCGTGGCGGTTGTCGTCGGGCAGCTGCAACATCCATTGCGGCCGAGCCGCTTTGAGCAAAGCACCGGCCTCTGACGTGCTTGAGGTACGGACATCGGAGCAGTGCCCGTCCAGAACGTTTCGTAGAAGAGCGCGCGCCACCTCACCTTCGGGGCTCGGTGTTGCGCCACATCCGAGAGCCAGTCTCGACGACACGGGTGAGTCCGCGGTCAGTGCGTCGGCCAGCGGCGCCATCAGCCGCGGTAGGTCTAGCGAGGAGCCTATTCGGAGCCAGTCGTCCTGAGCGCCGCTGTCGATGGCTGTCTGCAAATGCTGTTGCCACCACTCATGCACTGATCTGAAATCGCTCTGGAGGTGGTGCCGCAGCACAATCGCCCGTGGGCGACTCAATGCACTGTCGGGGGAAGCAATTAGACTGGTCTTGAGATGCTCCGCGAGATGCGATCCGCCGTTGCCGTTAGCAAGGGGAGGAAAATTTGTGTAGCTGCCGTAGCCGTCAGCTATTAGCCGGACACTGAGCGGGTCGGTAAGTAGCTTCGTAACGTCGCGTTGGACAGGCGTAGCTTGGGCGAAAATTCCATCACTGAGGAGAGCCCAGGTCGCTGTACGTTGTTGCAATGGGTGAGCTCCACGATCGAGCGCTTCCTCGAGTCCGTACTTCAAGCCCGCTCGCTCATTCACCTTCGCGAATCCGGCGTAGTAGCGGGCGGTATTCAACCAGTACGGCCGATCGATCAGCTCGGCGAGCATCTCCCCTCGCGGTATCCCATCTGGCAATGTGAGGCCGGCGTAGTCGGACAAGAAGAGCGCAGCGCAGAACTCCTTTAGCGGTTGCACCGCGAACTCAAAGGTGCCGTCGACCTTGCTGGATAACGCCCAAAGTCGGTCTGTCGCAGCGGATACTAGCGCAGGGACGTCCTGCCAGGGGCCATCAATTTCCCGCAAGTAGAGAATGACTGCATTCTCGATCGCCTTCTTCGTTAATCTCTCCATGCTTGGCTCGATTTCAACGCCCGACTGAATATGCCAACCGAGAAAGGCAGTCGCCTGCTGGACGAGGTTGGCCTGTGCCTTCGCTATCTGGTCCTTGTTGATCTCGCGACTGAGAAGCGTCTCGACGTAGTGCGTGTATAACTCGGTCCTTCCGACCGGGGCCGATTCCCCATGCTTGTGCATGAGGTACAGAAGGATTGTGAGTTGCATTGGGTTGTCGGCGAGCTGCGCGACATGATCGGCTTCAGCCCTGCTCCGGAACGCTTTACGTAGCTTTGTTCTATCCGATCCTGAGATCTGGTGGAGATCTGCCCACCTCTCGACAAACACACTCTGCAGTTCTGGCGACAGAGCCTGCAGTTGCAGCGTTTGGAATATCTCAGGATTAGGTTCGGCCAATCCCGACGCATTTGGCCGGGACGTAACGATGAACTGGAAGGTGCGAACCTTATGTTGACCGCCCATTTCCATTGCTAGAGAGTTGATTTCGTGTACAGCCTTTAGTCGAAGGCCGGCGTCAGCAATCTCGTCGAGGCCGTCGAATACGAGCAGGCAGGGGTACCGATCCAGAACACTGTGGACGTGCTTGACGGTGACAGTTCGTCCGCCGCTCTTCTTGCGGCAGAGCGCGGCGAGGAACTCTATGAGTGAGCGCTGGTCTCGCTTTATTCTTGACTCTTTTGGGTCGACGTCGTCGTCTTCGGTGTAGAAGGGGTCGCGCCCGCCGAGCCAGGTGGCGAAATCCTTAAGGTCAACTCGAATCGGCAGGCGTGGATTAGTAGCCGGTATGGGGTGATTTTCGACCTTGCCGTACATGTCCCCTGGCATAAGTGCTGCGCGGTGAGATTGGCAGACGTATTGGGCGAGCGTCGACTTTCCCTGGCCTGGAACGCCCAACAAGTAGGTCAACGGTGCAGTGGTACTAAGGAGGTACTGGGCAGCGCCCTGTGAGCCGTGGACTTCATAGTTTTGATGGCGCGAGAAGCGTTCCGCGGCATTCAGCGGCTGGGCGACAAGCGACGCCTCGACGTCCACAAATAGCTCAGTCAAGTCGACGAGATTGAGATCGAGTTGGGCGAACTTGATTTTAGAGTCTTCGGTCCATTGTCTACCCATCATGGCGACGAGGGTTGTTCTCATCTCAGCCGCCTGCGCGTCGACACCGGACCCTTCCATGAGGTACCGGATGGCATCGGAGCCGGCAAGCATCTCCTGGTACGAGAACTTGATGGAGTCGGGGGCCACGTCAACCTCGGCATCAATGTCGGACTGCCACCAGCATTCGACCTTGATCCCGAACTCTGCGGTGTACTTGTCCAGTTCAATTTGAAGCCGCTGAATAGTGCCGGTGTTATTCGCGGTTGTAGTGCCGGCGACCGAAGTCATGAGGATGTACTCCGAAACTCCCTGCTTGCCGAAGCGCACCAGGTTGTCCCTTTCGTCCTCGATTGTGGCTCTTAGCCAGCTCGCGGGATCTTGCAGGAGTTTTGAACTCCATTTCACCTGGTAAACGATGTCCCCGCGGCGGGCATCTACACCCCTATCCGCCATCCCAACCGGATAGCAGTTGACTCCCGGGTACTTACGACGCAGCAGAGCGCCGCAGAGTTGCTGAAACTCCCCGTTACTTAAACGCCAGTACAGGTACCGAAAACTGTTACCTGGCTGCTCAGTCGCGGGCTTCCCGGCCCCATAACGTCCACTCACAATTTTGAGCCGATTGCCGCCGGTGTCATACCCCAAGTGTTGCATCATGGGGATTTGGTCCGGTGAATGTTTCGCGCGTCGCCAACGCCGCTCCCTTCGCGGTGCCGGACAAGTGGCGGTCCGGAGTCCTGGGGAAGAAGGTCTTGCTCGTCGATGACACCTGGGCGACATGTACATCGATCCAGTTGGCCGCGGCTGCGCTTGAGGCTGCCGGGGGCCGTCAGTGTCACTGGATTGTGCGTTCTGCGCTGGTACCCCCGGTGGTGACAGTGCGGCGGTCGGGGTCGGCCGTGCCCGTTGTCGTGGGTACCATTCTTGTGTCCGCGACCTAGACGTCGGACATTCGGTCCTCTCGATTGCCGGTCTTGGCCTCTGTATCATTTAGAGGGCAGCGCGATCTTCAGATTGTGTCGTCGCACCTAATAAGGGCCCACGAATTTCCGCACTTCACCGACGCGGACGTCTCAGGCGGTGCCGAAAGCCGCGCCGAGTCCGAGCCCGCAGGACGTTTAAGGCGGAGATGGGGCGTCAGTAGTCGGCCCGCGCTTCGAAGGCTCTCGCTGTGGTGCTGCTCGCTTTGCCGTGCCTGCGGCGTTTTCGACTCCGAGCTGGTCGCGGAAGAACAGCCGAGGCAGCTTCAACAGCTCTGGCAGCGACTCCAGGAAGCCTGCGCCGTCGTCGACGGCCTGGAGCGGATCTGTAGACAACTTGTGGCGTCTACGGAGTTCGTTAATTCGCTGGCGGATTGGATCGTGCTCGTCGCTGTCTTCGAGGACCGCTTCAATATCGCGTAGGACTCTACTTGCTGCGTCGCGAGACATTCCGTCGGCGTGATCACGCACGAAGGACCTTATAACTCGTTCGGCGCGGTCGAGGTCGCGATCATTGGATTCGGAAGACGCTGCATCGTCAAGCTTATCCCGAAGGTAAGCAATTAGCGCCGCGAAGTTGTTTTCGAACGTGAGCAACCCCGTAGGCCTTGGGCTGGCCGCAACCGCATTCTCAAGGTAATGCACTAATTCCTTACTGAACCCAACCTTCTGCAACTTCTTTGAATCAAATTGGCTTGAGAAGGCGGTTTGAAGAGCCGGGAAAATGCTGCCTCCGCTGCTTACCAGGACCGCATTCACGTGTTCTGCTCGAAGCGACGTCACATCTTGCGCAGGGATCCCCAAAAATCGACGAGCGTAGAATCGAGCGGCTTCGACAGCAATGGCCACTGGAATCAGGTCCTCGGGCTCAGTCACGTTCACTTCAGGCGCCACTGTGATGTCAGCTCCCTTCGCCCAATCGCCCAGATTAACAATGTGACGATCCTGGAGTATTCGCCGTTGGTCTGCCTCACCTTGCGCCAGTTTTACAATTGCTTCGCGGCCTGCGTCATCGTCATCAAGCAAGGCAACACATGGAGGCTTGAGAGTGTCACGTCCGCGCGCCAGGTAGGCCATGTAGGGCACATGGCTAGCGGACGCGCACGGGACGATCGTCACCTCGTTGAGATCGATTAGTGTGCTCGGCGGCAGGCCCCGCCGGCGCAGCAGCGCCAAGGCGCCAGTAAGCAGGATCTGGTCTGTGGGGCCTTCGACCAGCAGGTTATTGCCACCAATAAAGGCGGTTTCCGCAACGTGAGCGCCGATCGAAGTCCGGAGAGGCTCGTAATGATTATTTACGATGTCCTTAACGAGTCGGGTGCCCTCTTGGTCCGTCCCCTTATCGAGAACTCGGATCCGGTGACCTGCGTTCTTATTGATCAGAAAAGGCGAGTGAGTCACATAGATCACTTGGTCCGTACGTCCTCCCGCTTCTGGTCGCGCGAACTCATCCAGAACCCTCAAAAGGTCAGCCTGAGCGGCGCTCGACAAATATGCATCAGGTTCGTCCATAAGCAGAATTTCGGTCTGCTTCGGTGAACGCTCATGAGCTCGCAACTGTACGAAGTAGCCAAGAAAGTAGGTAAGCCCCCTGCTGCGCTCACTGAAAGAATAGTCCGTGCCCGTCTTATCGCGAATAGTGAATGCGACCTCTCGTTCGCGCGGGGCGAGGCGCAACTCGAAGTCTCGATCCTGACGCCACCAACGACGAAAGTTAAGATGGCGTGCTATTGAACGGTTCATCTGCTCGATCAGTGCACCAACCTGCCCCTCCTTGCCATCTCGAATCGCGCCTTCCAGCTCCACGAACTTGCTCTGGGAAATCCGCGCTACATTGAGCAATAGGTCACGTCCGAGCTGGTCCGACTTCGCCACCGACGCGTCTTCATTTTCGTCCGAATTCTCACTCGGCGCTGCTACACCGGCAATGCCACTGATTAATTGAGGCCAAGACAAAATCCCACCTGCGCGCAAATTTTCGTCAAAGTTGAATCGGTCGCGCCTCCTGCTTAAAAGGCCAGGCTGCCGGCCCAGGAGAGAATCGAACGAGATGACATCCGGGATCTTCGCCCGGGTCTCCAACTGAAATGGCCTTGGCAAGACAGCTTGCACACTGGCGAGTTTGGTGTCATCGAGCGATACGGGTGCACTACCTTTCCGGATCAGTATGTTTTGCCCACCCCCCATACGCAATAGCATGAAGCGGTCGTCGAGAGCTAGCGTTACGCCCGCCGCTCGCAGGGCATCCACGTCGTCCTGCGTCGTCACCATGAACTCCGCGCCGAAATCTGGGCTACGAATCTCTCCGACTTCAACGGAGTACAGCCGCGAGTAACGACAGAAATCCGCTGATGAAATACTTGTTCCATTCAGGGCGCGTATCGTTGCGCCGATGAGATGGCTCTTGCCTGATTCATTCGCGCCAACCACCGCGGTAACTTCGGGGTCGATATCGATCTCCACGAACGGGAACCACCCGCGGCCCTGAATCACCTCCCAGTCGTACTCCTTAGCTCGAACCACCTTCGCTTCCTGGTCATAATTGAATGACCTATAAAACCGAACCAACACTCGAGTCAGTAGCACGGATCCTCCAGAAGACGACGGCAATTGGAGGGTAACGGGGAGGCCCGACAGGGTGTCCGGCAACGTCGCAGAACTTTCGTCGGTTGGGCGCGTTCCGCGTCCGCGCCTAGTACCTGGTAGTCCACGGTGGGCTCGCAGGGCGGTACTTCGCACGCCGCTGAGCAGGGCGGTTGCTATTCCCGCAAGGCGGTCTCCGAGTCGACTTGTAGTCGCCGCCGATACCGGTCCATCCACGCTGGCTGACTAGGCACGTCGACATGTGACGAAGTCGAGATCGAGTTCGACGGTCAACGGAGGTACATTAGGGAGCACTAAGGGGTCACTTCGAGGATGTTCGGAGCCTCTTTAGTGGTTATAGTCAAAGACTCGCGAACTAAGGAGGTGCTCCGCGATATGTCTGACCTGTTGGTCAAGGCTGGTGACGACACTGCGCGGATGGACACTCACGAGGTCGTCGCCTATTTGTTGGCCCGCCTCGGGCGGACGCTGACCGCCTACATCGCGGGTTCCAAGAGCCGTGCGATGCCTGCTCGGTGGGCTGCTCCTCCTGGGGACAGCACACACGCTGAACCCTCCGTTGAAAAGGCACGTCGCCTAAAGGCGGCGCACACGGTGTTCGTGCTGATCGAGGAAGCCGAGAATGACCAAGTCGCCCGCAGCTGGCTTGTCTCGGCCAACCCGCGCCTGGACGGGGTTACCCCTTCTGAGCTCCTGCGCGAAGACATGATCCCGGCCGTCTATCGTGCCGCGGACGCATTCATCACCGACACATACAACTCTTGACCTGGCGTCTCCTTATACTCAGCCCGATCGCTGTGTAGGGGGAGGTAGGAGCAGGTGTCGTTCATGGATGCGGCCATCTGCACGTCAACGGGACTCAATATCGTCGCCTCCACTGGTCAAACCATCTTCCGAGTAGCCCGCACGCAGTATGGTGCGATCAACCCGCCACCCCGAATTCCGGGAGAGCACCCGGTGGAGGACTGGTCGCGGTGGGACACCCCGGGACGGACGATCTACGGATGCACCTCCGCGACTGGCGCATTTGTCGAAGTCTTGGAGTACATCAGGCCCGATCCGCCACAGACGCGGCTGACTGAACTGTTCGACGACGTTGACGTAAACGATGCGGGCACATTCGCCGAGCAAGTCGCACGAGAGCTGCCCGCGCACGGCGGGATGCCCTACCGGTCCATCTCGCAGGGCTGGAGACAAGGGCGTTCCTTGTACGAACTCCGCCTGCCGCAGGACGGTTGGTTGGTCGACGTCACCGGTGCAAATTCGATATCCGTCGTTTCTGAATGGCTGGGCCCGACGCTGCTGGCCGAATGCGGTGTCGAGGAGCTCACGCTCAGTGAACTCACCAGCTCCGCAGCAGTCCTCAAAAAGTTGACTACCGGCATCGCGACCTGGATTCGAGAATCCATCGTCCTGGACGACGGGGCGCGTCCGCACGGAGTTATCTACCCCTCAAAGTGGGGAACCACGCTAGGTGACAACTGCGCTATGTGGTTGCGGCGCACAGACGATGGGACCGGCTCCGATCCGCTAGAGCTGATCGACACCTCCAACATCGGCCGTCACACCAAGCCCTTCGTCGATGCGGCTAAACTCCGAGGAATGCAAATCTTCTAACTACGATGACGGTGTCAACGGTCTCTGAAAATTGACCCTCTCGGGGTCTCGGGAGTCGACCCACCTGATGCAGCTTGGCGCTTTTCGATGGCATGCTGTTTTGCGGGTGTGAATCGCGGAGCGCTGGCGATGCCGTGGCGGGGTGGGGGCGTGGCATCGTGGTCGACTCAGTGATCGGCAGGCTGAGTTGGTCGCCTGTTGGTTTCCCGGCCGGGCGTCTGCTGAAAGACATGAGTCGGGACCTAGTGGATACGGTCGTACTCGACGTTGACACCGGTAGCGGCGGGTGGTCGTGAAGGCTGCTGGCCCCGACAACCGTCACATCGGGCGGGAGATCACGGCCCATCAGGGCGTCACCGGTGTCTTGGAGCGGGCCGGGCGAGCAGCGCAGCTGCTGCACCACGACCGCGATGCCAAGGTTCTGGCTATTGGACGGGTCGTTGGTCGAGGGCCATGAGGTCGAGTTTGTTCCGGACACCTACCTCCAGGCGGGCAAGCTGTGCCGATCATTCCATGGTCAAGCCCAGCGGATCGATACCGATGTCGACGCCGCTACAGTCACGAAATCGATTGCATGGCTTGATAAGCCGCACAGGATCTGCGCCAGATGC
Organism: Mycobacterium sp. 236(2023); assembly: GCF_029623955.1. GTDB lineage: Bacteria > Actinomycetota > Actinomycetes > Mycobacteriales > Mycobacteriaceae > Mycobacterium. The sequence goes on from NZ_JARSBP010000004.1 coordinate 54,355, forward strand.
CGAGGTGCGGTTGCGGACGATGCTGCTGGACTACCGACCACAACCGATGATCGTCGTCCCCACTCACGGCGATTGGCAGCCCAGGAATTGGCTCAACGGTAGCGGCGTTGTCAGGGTCATCGACTTCGGCAGATTTGCGTGGCGGCCCGCCGTGAGTGATTTCAACAGACTCGCAGCCCAGCAATGGCAGCATGACCCCCGCCTTGAAGAGGTGTTCTTTGCCGGTTACGGGCCGGACCCTCGAACGCCGGAGATATGGCGAATGGCAGCCATCCATGCGGCCATTGGCACGGCGGCGTGGGCGCACCAGGTCGGCGATGAGCCTTTTGAGAGGCAAGGTCACCAGATGATCGCTGAGGCGCTTGAACTGGTCTCCGACTGAGCATTTGGGTCCGGCGGCGTCGCCTCCAAGAGCAACAGCTAGTCCTTATTGACGTAGATCGACGTACTCGACTGCGGTGGTCCATCCGCAATCTTGCCATTCGTGGGCGTGGAATCGCTGGTCGCTGTGCATAGCGCTTCGTCGCCCGGACCGAGTGCGAGTCCTGCGTTCGCGCTTCGGCGCGCACAGCAAGAAACGTCGACGGAAGAACCCCCGGGTGTGCCACCGGTGTGCCAAGACGCGCAAGTAGGGGTGCAGAAGAATCGGACGGCACGACATGCCTGAGACGCTTGAGCTGGACTTAAGGACAGTTATGCGACTACCGCGAGTGCCTGAGACGCCAGCCGGCGGGATTTACACACCAGCGGTCGGCGGTTCGAAACCGTCCGCGCCCACCACGGCCGGTGTCACTGCACTCGCGCGGGCCAACCCGGGTAGGCCGGCAGTGTCGGCGGCGGCGTGTCGCGATACGGAGCGACGACATCGGCCCGTTGATCCTCGGGCACGGGCATCTCGGCGGTGCAGCGTTGTAGGAGCTCGTGGTACTCCGGCGGAGTCTCGGTGGTGGTCTCGCCGTTGTTGATCCACCAGCTCAACGACGACCCACTGAGCGCGGTGAACACCCAGTCGCCGAACACATCGTCAACCGGAGCGGGCAGCGAGCCTTCCTGCGGCACCGTCGGATTCGGCGGGGGATTCGGTCCGTGACGCGGATCCTCCTGGGTGAAATCCACGGCCGACAGCATGTAGGGCGCTGAGTGGGGTTTGCCGTCCTCGTAGCCGAACAGTTCGTACCTGCCGTCATCGGTCAACGCGTACCGGTAGGGCCGGTACAGGCAGACGACGGCGCGCAGCCCATCGCCTTGCGGGGTGATCGCCATGATGCGGTAGTTGTCGTTGCCGAACAGACGTGTGTCCTTGAACCGCAGATCGTAGGGAGTGGGTTCGTCGGGCATGTAGGCCGCCGGCGAATTCATCCGCGGCTGCCACGGCGGGAAGGGCACAGCGCGTGCGAATCCCGGATAGGCCGCCGTGATCGACATCATCTTCGAGGCGAGCTCGCGGGATTCGACGTAGGCGCGCAGCGGCACCGCGGGACCGCTGAGCAGGTCGATGCCGGGCGCGGCGCTCCACCGGAACCGGGTGCCGTCCATCGAGGACGGCCAGTTCGGGCTTTGTGATGCCTCCGCAGTCGGTGTCGAATCTTGCTGTTCCGGTGCGCTGCCACACCCGGCGGCGGCGATCAGCACAACGCCCGCCAGGGCGAGCACACGCCTCAGTGGTGTCCGACTCCCCGCATCGTTGCGACATTATCGGCTTCCCCGTTCTTGATCAGGCCACCGGCACCGCGACTTCGTTGCGCCGCCGGAACGGCAGCGTCCACGGAGGATCGTAGAACCAGGCGACGGCCTCGCCGGTGGGCGCAAAGTTGCTGCCACGCAGTGCCTCCAGCAGCTCGTCGGTTTTCGCGGCGACTGCCTCGGGGCTGCGGTCCCCGCTGAACCGGAGCACCGCATACGTCTCACCGGGCACCTCGACCAACTCCACCCGGTCGTCGTCGGGTTCGGGAAGCAGATCCATCGACCACTTCGACGGCATGAAGAACCGGATCAACGACTCGCCGTCGGCTCCGCGCGACTGTGCGACCGGAGCCGTCATCGCGATCTTGTCGCTCTGCTGTGCCACCGGAGCCGTCATCGCGATCGTGGTCTGACGGGTGTTGCCGCCGAAGATGTAGCCGGCCAGGCGCCGGAACCCGTCGCTGCGCGCGGACTCCTCGTCCCCGGACACCGACGTCTGCGCCGCGATCCGCGGTCCGTACCGGCGGACCGCAACATCGCCGACCAACTCCACGAGGACGTAGAAGGGCTCCTCCGTGCCGCTACGGATACCGACCAATCCGCCGACGCCTTCGACGATCTGTTTCGCGATGCTGAACATGCGCTAGAGGTACCCGTCCGCGGCGCGATCTATCGCTAGGTTGAAGGCATGACCGAGACGCGGACCGTCATCCAGTACGTTCTCGACCGACTGAGCGAAATCGGCGTCACCGATATTTTCGGTGTCCCAGGCGATTTCGCGTTTCCGCTCAACGACGCCATCGTCGCCCACCCCACAATCAACTGGGTCGGCTGCTGCAACGAACTCAACGCGGCCTACGCTGCCGACGGATACGCGCGGGTGCGGGGTGTGGGCGCTGTCAACACCACCTACGGCGTCGGTGAACTGGGCGCCATCAGCGCGATCGCCGGCTCCTACGCCGAGAACGTCCCGGTCTTCCACCTGACCGGTATGCCGAACCTGGCCACGCAGGCCCACCGCGCGATCGTGCACCACACGCTCGGCAACGGCGAATTCGAGCTGTTCCGCAGGATGGCCGACACCGTGGTCGGCGCCAGCGCGATCATGACTCCGGCCAACGCCGTCGTCGAGACGGAGCGGCTCATCGCCGAAGCGCTCTACAACAGGCGTCCCGTCTACATGGCGTTTCCGGCCGACATCGTCGACGAACCCGTCTTCGCGCCGGTCCAGCCGATCACGCTGCCGGGCAGCAATCCGGCGTCACTGGCAGCGGCGGCCGACGCGGTCACCGCCGCGATCGACAACGCGGGGACGGGCGTCGTCCTGCCGGGCCTGGTCGTGGACCGGCACGGTCTGCGGGACGTGGCGGGGACGTTCATCGAGGCCGCCAACCTGCCGTTCGCGACGATGTTCGCCGACAAGTCCGTCCTCGACGAGGCGCACCCGAACTTCGTCGGCATGTACGACGGCAAGCTGATGGACGAACCCGCCCGCGAATACGTCGAGAGTGCCGACGTCGTCATCTCCCTCGGCACCCTTCCGAGCGATTTCAACACCGGCGCGTTCACCGCGACGCTGGATCCGGCGCGCGCGATCGACATCGAGCTGCACCGCACGAGAGTCGGGACGACCGTGTACCCGAACGTCGAGATGGGCGACCTGCTCACCGAACTCGCCGGGCGCACGTACCGGCAGCGTGCGCTGCCCCAGATCCCGCTGCCGACGCTCGGGCCCGTGACAGGATCAGGGTCGGAGCCGATCACCGCGGCCACCCTGTACCCGCGCTGGGCGGCCTTCCTGAGGGAGGACGACATCCTCATTGGGGAAACCGGTACGGGATCGATGGGGCTGGCGTTCACCACGCTGCCGCGCGGCGCGCGCTACCACAACCAAACGCTTTGGGGCGCAATCGGTTGGGCGACCCCGGCGGCATTCGGCGCGGCCGTCGCGGCCCCGGACAAGCGGCTGGTGCTGATCACCGGCGAGGGCTCGCACCAGCTGACCGCGCAGGAGATCGGCCAGTTCGCTCGGCACGGCCTGAGACCGATCGTCTTCGTGCTCAACAACAACGGCTACCTGATCGAGCGGCTGCTCTGCAAAGACCCCGACATCGAGTACAACGACCTCGCGCAATGGAACTACACCGAGCTGCCTCACGCGCTCGGCTGCGAGGACTGGTACACCCCGCGCGTGACCACCCTCGGCGAACTCGACGAGGCTCTCACGGTCGCCGGGTCCGGCGGCCGGGCGTGCTACATCGAGATCGTCACCGGTACTTACGAATCCCCGCCGCTGCCGAAGCTGCTGCACGAGGCGGCGAACACCCTCTACAGCACGTGAGCCTCAGCAGCAGCCCTTGGCAGGACGTTCGGCGAGATGCGCGTGCTCGGCGTGGTCGACGTCCCCGAGCGCGACGAGGAACTCGTCGAGATTGATCCTGCGCCCACCCAGCCACGTGCCGGCGACGGTCACGTCGTCGATGAGCCGTTCGGGGTCGACAGTCCACGGGTCGGCGGTCAGCTCGACGAAGTCGGCCAGCTTGCCCACCTCGATCGAACCCACCAGATGGTCGCGGCTCAGCGTGCGCGCGGCGTCGATGGTTTGGGCGCGCCATGCCTGATCCAGCGTGATCGCCTGCTCGGGATGGTGCACGCCGCCGTCGCGGGTGCGCCGGGTGACGGTGGTGGCGATGTTGACCACCGGCGTCGGCGGCGACACCGAACCGTCGTTGTGCAGCGAGACGCACGCACCCGAGCTGACCGCGTCGTTGAACGCCGCCCACCGGGACCCGTGCTCGTGATCGAAGATCGCGCCGTCGAGCAGATCGCCCCAGTAGTAGTACTGGAACGGCGACATCGACACATGCACTCCGAGGCGCGCGGCGCGGTCGAAATGCTCCCGGGTGCCTGCCCCGCAGTGCTCCAGTCGCCAGCGGTGGTCGGTGCCCAGCAGGTTGTGGCGGGTCAGCGCATCCTCGTAGGCGTCGAGCGCGAGGTCGAGCGCCAGGTCGCCGTTGGCGTGGAAGGCCATCTGCCAACCCGCGGGAACGGCGCGGTCGAGGATCGCGTCGAGTTGCTCACGGCTGTAGTTCATCGAGTCGACGCCGCCCGCCGTCGCCGGGTCGATGCCGGCGGTGCGGTTCGCCTCGCTGTCCAGATACGGGAACGAGATCGCGATGTTGCCGACCCACGGGGAACCGTCGGTCCACAGCTTGACACCCGCTTTGGTCAGCCAGTCGTCACCGGCCGTGAAAGTGCGTGGCTCCCAATAAGAATCGGAGGTCGACACCTCCCACATGCTGACGCGCAACGGGCACGACGGCGCCGCCGCGAGCGCCTCGTAGCCGGCGGCGAACTTCGGCTCGTAGGTCATGTCGGACGTCGACGTGTAGCCCCCGCGCGACATCGTCGCGAAGTAGAGGGCCGCTGCCACCAGCGGGTTGCCGAGCTTGGCCATGATGGGTCCGGTCACCGCGGTCAGGACGGGAAGTTCGAAGCCCTGCCCGTTGAGCGACCCGTCGGCGTTGCGGCCGTAGTGCGAGGCGACTGGGTCGGCGGGCGGGTTGGTGTCCCAGCCGTAGCTGCGGATCAGCGCGGAGTTGAAGTAGATGCCGTGCCCGGAGTTGTCGGCGACCAGCGCGACACGGTCGCCGAAGATCTCGTCGAGCTCGGCGGCGTCGGGCTTCGGATGACGGTGCAGGAGCGCGTCGAAGCCGGCGAACAACAGCGGCTCGCTGGGATCGGTGGTGGCCACCGTCTCGTCGAAGACCTTCAGCACGTCGGCCCAGGTGGGGCAGTCCCACGGGGCGATCGACCTGGCCGGTGCCTGGGTGGCGACCCCGCTGATCAACGGATGGCTGTGCGGCTCAATGAAACCCGGTGCCAGCACGGCTGCGCCGGTATCGACGACCTCGGCGTCGGGGAGGGCGGCACGGCACTCGTCGACGCTGCCGACCGCGACGATCCTGTCGCCGGACACCCCCACCGCCCGCGCACGGGGCGCGTCCTCGTTCATCGTGATGATCGTCGTTGCGGTCAGGATCACGTCGCCCATGCGCACAGTGTGTCATCTCCAACCTCGTGGGCTCGGGCAATTCGGGCTGTGAGACGCTGCCGGGGTGTTTGCTCGTGCATTAGGCATCGCCGCAGGCGTCGGCGCGGACTTCGTTCTCGGAGATCCGCGACGTGGTCATCCGGTGGCCGTTTTCGGCAGCGGTGCAGCGGCTTTGGAGCGCCGGACCTACGCCGACGAGCGGTGGGCGGGTGTGCGGCACACCGCGGCGCTGCTCGTCGCCGTCGGTGCCGCGGGCCTGGCCGCCGAGCGGGCGGGGCGTCATCGGGGCGCATTCGGTGAGGCGGCCTGCGTCGCGGCGGCGACGTTCGTCGCGGCGGGCGGGACGACGCTGTGCCGGACCGGAGACGAGATGGTCGGCCTGCTCAGGGCTGGGGACGTCGACGGCGCGCGGAGGTTGCTTCCGTCGCTCTGCGGGCGGGATCCGTCGGTGCTCGACACCGAGGGCCTGACCCGCGCGGCGCTCGAGTCGATCGCCGAGAACACCTCCGACGCCCAGATCGGGCCGCTGGTGTGGGGCGCCATCGGGGGTACGTCGGACGTGCTTGTCTACCGCGCCGCCAACACCCTCGATGCGATGATCGGAAGCAAGTCGCCGCGCTATGCCCGGTTCGGTTGGGCGGCAGCGAGATTCGACGACCTCGTCAATCTCGCGCCCGCGCGGCTCACCGGCCTGCTCGTGGTGGCGTGCGCGCCGGTGGTCGGCGGGTCGCCTGCCGATGCGTGGCGGGCCTGGCGCCGTGACGCCCGCAAGCACCCGAGCCCGAACGCAGGCGTCGCCGAGGCGTCGTTCGCCGGAGCGCTCGGTGTGCGTCTCGGTGGTCCCACGCAGTACGCCCACGAGCTGGAGATCCGGCCGAGTCTCGGCGATGGACGGGTGCCCGACGTCGACGACCTGGCGCGCGCCGTTCGGCTGTCGCGGGCCGTTCAATTGCTCGCGGCTGCGCTCGCGGTCAGCGTCGCTTGCCGTACCGGTCGGCGAGCTTCTGCTCGGTCGTGACCGGTGCGACGGTCTCGCTGTCGGTGACGGCAGCTGCCGCCGCATCGGCGACAGCCTTCTCCCGGCGCCGCACCTTGAGCTCGGAATAGACGAAGTAGCCGACGCCGATCGGCGCGATGATGCCGAACGCGATCCACTGGATGCCGTACGACAGGAACGGTCCGGCATCGAGGTGGGGTAGTGGGATCACCCCGAGCCCGCCGGGCTGACCGTCCGTCAGCTGCAGGTAGGACCCGGCCAGCGGCACGCCGGTCAGCGTGGCGATCTGCTCGATGTTGATCGAGTAGACCTGTTGCACCCCATCGGCTTCGAACGGCGCTTTGTCCCGAGCAAGAACTTCGGAGTCGCGCAGCCGGGCGGTGATCGTCACGGTGCCGGCGGGCGGCGCGTCGAACTCCGGAACCCCGGAACCCTCGACGGGTTTCACGTAGCCGCGGTCCACCAGAACGGTAGGCCCGCCGTCCACCGCGAACGGCGCCAGCACCTCGAACGCGGGATCACCGTCGATGAGCCGCAGCCGGGCCAGCACCTGGCCGTCGGGCAGATAGCGACCGGTTGCCGTCACGCGCTGCCACTGCTCGTCCGGGGCCGACGAATCCTGTTGCGGCAGAACCGTCGTCACCGGCACCGGCTCTGCGTTTAGGGAGCGGGAGATCTGGGAGTTCTCGCGCGAGGTCTTGGTGTTCTTGCCCAGCTGCCACGGCGCGAGCACCGTGAAACACAAATAGGCGAACGCGAGGACGACGACGTAGAGCGCCAGCCATTGCGGCCGGAGCAGAAAGGCCAGACGGCGCATCGTCAGCCGGCCTGCTCGGTGTCGGCCAGCTGCTGATCGACCCAGTCGTGCAGCCCGGGCAGGGACGCGTCGATGACGGTGAACGTCACCTCGAAATCGTCCTGGGAGCCGTAGTACGGATCCTCGACGTCGTCGGCGTGCGCGCCCGACCGCGGATCGAAGGAACGGAGGAGGCGCAGCCGGTCGGCGGGCACGCCCGCATGTTGCAGCATGCGCAGATGGTTGCGCCCCAGCGCGATGACGAGGTCGGCGGACAGGTGATCGTCGTTCATCTGTGCGGCGCGGTGCGCGCTTGGGTAGCCGTGCTCGCGCAGGGTGTGGCCGGCGCGCCGGTCGGCCGGCTCACCCTCATGCCAGTGGCCCGTCCCGGCGCTGCTCACCCTGACCACGTCGGCCAACCCGCGCTCGCTGATCTGGTGGGCGAACATCTTCTCGGCCATCGGACTGCGGCAGATGTTGCCGGAGCAGATGAACGTGACGTGCAGCAGTTCAGACACCCAGCACCTCCCGCAGGTCCGCAACGTCGGAGACGTGGACGAGCGCACCACCGCCGTCGCCACCGGTGAAATCGTTGTGCCCGTATCCCCAGCCGACGACGATCGTGCCGATGCCGTGCACGGCGGCACCTTCGACGTCGTGCGATCGGTCCCCGATCATGACGACCCGCTCGGGCAGCGGCGCCAACTGGCTCAACGCGTGAGCGACGACGTCGGCCTTCGACGAGCGGGTCCCGTCCGGGCTGGCTCCGGCGATGACCTCGAAGCGGGAGTCGAGGTCGAAGTGGGCAAGGATGCGCTGCGCGGTCGGCTCCGCCTTCGACGTCGCCACCGCGAGCCGGACACCGGCTGCCTGCAGGTCGGACAGCAGAGCGGGGATACCGGCGAACGGCCTGTTCATCGACCAGCCGCGCGTCGTGTAGTCGGCGCGGTAGGCGGCGATCGCGGCGTCGGCCTGCGCGCCGAGCCCCATCTTCTGAAGGGTGAGGTGCATCGGCGGGCCGACGATACGGCTGACGAGGTCCCCGTCGGGAATCGGTGCGCCGACAGCCTGCAAAGCGTGACGGAAACTGGCGACGATGCCCTCGGCCGAGTCGGTCAGGGTGCCGTCGAGATCGAAGAGCACCAGATCGCCGCGGCGCACCGGAACGGTGCCGCGAGTGCTGTCCAGCGTGTCTGTCACGAGTCCATTGTCCCTGAGATGGGTGGCTGCCCGGGTCGGCGGCCCCGCAGCACTACTGTCGTGGGGTGGCACCTGTCCGGCTGGTCGACATCATCGACGTGCTCGAGGCCGCCTACCCTCCGCGTTTGGCGCAGAGTTGGGACTCCGTCGGGCTGGTCTGCGGAGACCCGGCAGACCCCGTCGAATCGGTGACGATCGCCGTCGACGCAACCACCGACGTCGCCGCCCAGGTGCCCGACCGTGGGCTGCTGCTCGCGCATCATCCGCTGCTTCTGCGCGGTGTCGACACCGTCGCGGTCGGAACAGCCAAAGGCGGGCTGATCCACTCCCTGATCCGCACGGGCCGGGCGCTGTACACGGCGCACACCAACGCCGACAGCGCGTCGCCGGGGGTGTCCGACGCACTGGCCGACGCGCTCGGTCTCGACGTCGCCGAGGTGCTGTCGCCGGTTCCGGCAGGCCCGCCTCTTGACAAGTGGGCGGTGTTCGTCCCGGCCGAGAGTGCCGCCGCAGTGCGGGAGGCGATGTTCGCGGCGGGTGCGGGCCAAATCGGCGACTACTCGCAGTGCAGCTGGAGCGTGCCAGGCACGGGGCAATTCCTTCCCGGCGACGGCGCCTCGCCGGCGATCGGCACGGTAGGTGCCGTCGAGCACGTGGCCGAGGACCGCGTCGAGATGGTTGCGCCCGCGGCGCGGCGGGCCGCGGTGCTCGCCGGCTTGCGCGCCGCACATCCCTACGAGGAGCCGGCCTTCGACCTCATCGCGTTGCAGACGCCGCCGGGCGATGTTGGACTGGGACGCATCGCGACGCTGGCCCAGCCGGAACCGTTGTCGGCGTTCGTCGCCCGCGTACGCGACGGGCTGCCGGCGACGTCGTGGGGGATCCGCGCGGCGGGCGACCCCACGGCGATGGTGTCACGTGTCGCGGTGTGCGGAGGCGCGGGAGATTCACTGCTGGCCGAGGTGGCAGCGGCCGGTGTGCAGGCCTACGTGACGGCAGACCTGCGACACCACCCCGCTGACGAACACCGCCGAGTCTCCGACGTCGCCCTGGTCGACGTCGCGCACTGGGCCAGCGAGTACCCGTGGTGCCATCAGGCCGCGGCGCTGCTGCGCAAGCATTTCGGTGCGTCGCTACCGGTCACGGTGTCCGACGTGCGTACAGATCCATGGAATGTCGAAGGATGTCCACATGAAAGCTGATGTTTTCCAACAACACTCGCTGCTGAAGCTGGCCGAGTTGGATGCCGAGGTCAGCCGGGCCGAGCATCGTACGAAGAACCTTCCCGAGCAGAAGGCGGTGGAGGAAGCCCACGCGCTCCACCGCGAGGCCGCCGACCGTCTCGCCGCGTTGCAGATCGCGCTGGCCGACATCGACGAGCAGGTGGCGAAGCTCGAGACCGAGATCGACGGTGTGCGGCAGCGAGAAGACCGTGACCGCGCGCTCCTGGCCGGCGGCTCGGTGGACCCCAAGCAGCTCAACGACCTTCAGCACGAGCTCGAGACGCTGCAGCGCAGGCAGGCCAGCCTGGAGGATTCGCAGCTGGAGGTCATGGAGAGGCGTGAGGAGCTGGCTGCGGATCAGGACCGCGAACTGGCGGCTATCGAGGAACTGCAGAGTGCGCTCGCCGATGCCCAACGTGCCTGCGACGACGCCCGCGCCGAGCTGACTGCCCTGATGGAAAAGTCCGGGGTCAGGCGCGCCGAGTTGGTATCGGAAATCGACGAGGCACTGGTGACGCTCTATGAGCGGCAGCGGTCGCGCACCGGCGTCGGAGCGGCGCCTCTGCAGGGTCGTCGGTGCGGCGCATGCCGGATCGAGATCGACCAGGGTGGGTCGGCGCGGATCGCGGCGGCCGCCGACGACGACGTCGTGCGGTGCCCCGAGTGCGCGGCGATCCTGTTGCGTGTCAGTGGTTTCCGCAAGTGAAGGTGATCGTCGAGGCCGACGGTGGATCCCGCGGCAACCCGGGGCCTGCCGGCTACGGGGCGGTGGTGTGGTCCGCGGACCGCGGTTCCGTTCTTGCCGAAGCCAAGTCGGCGATCGGCACCGCGACCAATAACGTGGCCGAGTATCGCGGGTTGATCGCGGGCCTGGAGGCCGCGGCCGGGGCCGGTGCCACCGACGTCGCGGTGTGCATGGACTCCAAGCTCGTCGTCGAGCAGATGTCGGGCCGGTGGCGCGTCAAGCATTCCGATCTCATCCCGCTGCAGCGGCAGGCGGCCAATCTCGCGCGACAGTTCTCCTCCATCGACTACACGTGGATTCCCCGCGCTCAGAACAGTCACGCCGACCGGCTCGCCAACGAGGCGATGGACGAGGCGGCCGGTATCGAGAAGCCCTCTGCCAAAACCGAAGTCGTCACCAACCCGGCGGGGTGGACGGGCGCCAAGGGTGCGCCGACCAGGCTGCTGCTGTTGCGTCACGGGCAGACTGCGCTGTCGGTGGAGCGCCGCTACTCGGGCCGCGGGAATCCGGAGCTGACCGAACTCGGCAGGCGACAGGCCGATGCGGCCGCACGGTATCTGGGGGAGCGGGGTGGCGTCGACGTCGTCCTCACGTCACCGTTGCAGCGCGCCCACGACACGGCGGGCGCAGCAGCCAAGGCGCTCGGTCTGGACGCGACCGTCGACGAGGATCTGATCGAGACGGATTTCGGTGCGTGGGAAGGGCTCACATTCCGCGAAGCCTCCGAGCATGACCCCGAACTTCACGGGCGCTGGCTGCGGGACACGTCGGTGCCGCCGCCGAACGGCGAGAGCTTCGACGCGGTCGCAGCGCGGGTGCTGCGGGCCCAGCAACGGATCATCGCCGACCATCCGGGGCAGACGGTACTCGTGGTCTCGCATGTGACGCCGATCAAGACGCTGCTGCGGATGGCACTCGATGCCGGCCCGGCGATCCTGTACCGCCTGCATCTTGATCTCGCATCGCTGTCGATCGCGGAGTTCTACCCCGACGGTGCGGCCTCGGTCCGACTGGTGAACCAGACCGCCTACCTCTGATCGGTGTGCAGGTGGACACGCTCGCCATGCAACCCGAACAGCGCGATGGCCTCCACAGGACCGTCCACCGCCCCGAACCAGTGCGGCGTCCACGTCGAGAACTCCACGGCCTCACCGGGTTTGATCGTGAAATCGCGGTCCCCGAGGATCAGACGCAGCTGCCCTGACAGCACGTACATCCAGTCGTGGCCCTCGTGCACCGGGAGTTCCTTCGGCGGGGTGCGCCTTCGGGCGCTGATCCGGATCTTGTGGGCGTGCAATCCTCCCGCCGGGCCCTGACCCGTCAGGGGCCAGAATGTGATCTGGTTGTGCGTGTGCGACTGGCCGCGAATACGTGGGTCCTCGACCTCGGGCGTGCGGAGCAACTCATCGGTGCTGACCGACAGCGCAGCGGCGAGCCGGGGGAGATGGTCGAGCGCGAGTCGCCGCTTGCCGGACTCAAGACGGCTCAACGTCGAGATGTCGATGCTGGAGCGGGTGGCGACGTCCTCAAGGGTCATTCCGCGTTGTACACGAAGATCCCGCAGGCGGCGCCGCACCCGCGCGTCGACACCCTCCTCGTCGTCATTTGCCTTCATGGCAAATCAGCTTGGCAGAATGCGCTGAGCCGGGCAAGGTCGTGTCATGGACAAGATGTGGGATTGCGTGATTGTCGGCGGTGGGGCCGCCGGGTTGAGTGCCGCGTTGGTGCTGGGACGGGCTCGGCGCCGCGTCCTGGTGGTCGATGCAGGCGCACCGAGCAACCTTGCCGCGCACGGCATCGGCGGACTCCTCGGATTCGATGGCGTGCCGCCCGCCCGGCTCTATGCACGGGGCCGCCAGGAGTTGACCGCCTATCCGAGCGTCGAGGTGCGTGACGGTGAAGTGGTGACCGCGGCGGCCGGTGACGGCGGCTTCTCGGTGGAACTGTCCGACGGGAAGGCGGTACAGACACGCCGGATCCTGCTGGCCATAGGGATGCGGTACGAATCGCCCGAAGTGCCCGGATTGGCTGAGCTGTGGGGCAATTCGGTCTTCCACTGCCCGTTCTGTCACGGCTGGGAGGTCCGCGACAAGCCGTTGGCGGTGCTGGCCGACGGTGACCGCGGCGTGCACATGGCGACAATGCTGCGCGGCTGGAGCGACGACGTCGCGCTGCTGACCGCGTCGCTGTCCGAAGAGCAGCGCGCTCATCTCAAGGACGCCGGAGTGACGGTCGACGAGCGGGCGGTCGTTGGGCTGTCGTCGGACGATGGGGCGTTGGCGGCGGTGGAGTTCGCCGACGGGACGAGTTTGGCCCGCGGTGGCCTGCTGGTCGCGACCACGCTGCATCAGCGGTCCGCGCTGGCCGCCAAGCTGGGCGTGAACCTCGCTGCGGCAGGGCCGATTTCGGCCGAAATGATCGAGGTCGACGCGATGTACCGGACTTCGGTTCCCGGGGTGTTCGCGGCGGGTGATGTGTGTGCGCAGATGCCGCAGGTTGCGGCGTCGATCGCGGCCGGTTCGGCCGCGGCGGCATCGGTGGTGGCAAGTTTTCTGGAGGAGAAGAGATGACATCCGAGGTCAAACAGCACTGGGAAGACCGGTATGGCGAGCGGGACCGGATCTGGAGTGGACGGGTGAACCGGTGGCTGGCCGAGGTCGCCGAGCCGTTGGCACCCGGCCGCGCACTGGATCTGGGCTGCGGTGAGGGAGGTGACTCGCTGTGGCTTGCCGAGCAGGGGTGGCAGGTCACCGGCGTCGACATTTCGGACACCGCATTGGGGCGCGCTCGCGACGAGGCGGGCAAGCGCGGGCTCGCGGATCGGGTGACGCTGCTGCAGATCGATCTGTCGGAAGCGTTCCCCGACGGCACGTTCGACCTCGTGTCGGCGCAGTTCCTGCAATCGCTGGTGCACCTCGATCGGGAGCGCATCTTCGCGGCGGCGGCGTCGGCGGTGGCACCGGGCGGGCTCCTCGTGGTTGTCGATCACGGTGCGGCACCGCCGTGGGCCAAACACATCCACGATCACGTGTTCCCCGGAGTCGACGAGGTGCTGGCGACGATAGACCTCGGAGATGGGGAGTGGGAGCAGGTTCGCGTCGCTGCCGTCGAGCGCGAGGCCATGGGCCCGGACGGGGAGACCGGCGTGCTGCTGGACAACCTGATCGTGCTGCGGCGGTTGTAGAGCTACCAGAGGTCGCCTGGCCGCCAATCGCAGATCAGCGGAGTCTCGGTGTCGAGCGGTACGGCCGCGTTCGCGGGCAGGAGATAGATGAGGTCGACCGGGTCGTAGGTGTCGACCGTGCCGGACGAGGCGTCGGCACGGGTCGGACCGTCCCAGAGGACCCACCCACGCGCGACGTAGAAACCCTCGGCGGCCTTCACCGCGTTGAGGGCGCCGAGGTCATGGCGGACCCGGATCACGGATTCGGCATGATCCATCACGAGTCGGCCGAGGCCCCGCCCCTGCTGGTCGGCGCGTACGGCGACGGCTTCGACGTACCCCGTTCGGAACACGTTGTCGTTGTGCCGCAGCATCCGCGTCACCACCGAAGCGTGAGCGAGCATCTCGTTTCCGTCGCTGATCACCACGTGGACGCCGTCGACGCCGTGAAGCCAGTCGTGTGATCGAAAGCCGGAACCGAATGCCCTGCGCACCAAGGCTTCGCCGATCGTCAGGTCGGATTCGCTGAGCTCGCCGGGTTCGACGACGGACACCTCGAGCATGGCTCCACCCTGACATGACCGGTAGCATTCGGGATGGCGACTGGCGCAGGTGGGACACCACCGGGAAGCGACGCACGGGACGCATCGACCGCCTGGGTGCTCCTCACCTTGTGAGGAGCACTGCCATGGCCGCAACGATCATCGACGGCACGCATGTCGCCGGCGCCATACTCGCCGCCACTCGCGCGCGAGCGGCGGCGTTCGAAGTCGAATCCGGACAAAAGCCATGTCTGGCAACAGTTCTGGTTGGTGACGATCCGGCCTCGCACACGTACGTGCGAATGAAGGTGAACCGGTGCCGTACCCATGGCCTCGACTCGCGACGGTGCGACCTTCCCTCGTCGGTGACCACCGACGAGGTTGTTTCGTTGGTGCGTAGCCTGTCCACCGACGCCGGGGTGGACGGCATCCTGGTTCAGCATCCGATGCCGGTGCAGGTCGACGAGCGTGCCGTTTTCGAGGCCATCGACCCTGCGAAGGATGTCGACGGGGTGACGATGGCGTCGTTCGCATCGATGGCCCTGGGAGGAATCGGCTTTCACCCGTGCACGCCGGCCGGGATCATGCATCTCCTCGGGGCCTACGCTGTCGACCCCGCCGGATTGCACGCCGTGGTGGTGGGGCGCAGCCCGATCCTGGGCAAGCCGGTGGGGATGCTGCTGCTTGCTCGCGACGCGACCGTCACCTATTGCCATTCGAAGACGGTCGATGTGGCGCGGGTCGTCGCGTCTGCGGATCTCGTGGTGGCCGCCGTGGGGAGCCCCGAGCGGATACGAGGCGAGTGGATCAAACCGGGGGCCGTGGTCATCGACGCCGGCTACAACGCAGGCAACATCGGGGACGTGGAGTACGCCGCCGCGGCCGAACGAGCCGGGCTGATCACGCCGGTGCCCGGGGGAGTCGGCCCAACGACGATCGCGGTTCTGCTGGAGCAGACCGTCAGGGCAGCGACTTGTCGGGGGCTGGGTGTAGCGTCAGGTGTGTGGTCGAACATTTGTTCGAAGTAGATCCGGAGGCGTCCGAGAAGGAACTCCGGGTCCTCGTCGAGCACCTCGAGGAGCTGAAGTCGAAAGCTGCGGCCGCGCAGGCTCGAGCGACCGCGTTGTGGGCGGCCAAGCGTGCCGCGGCCGAGCAGGCTGCCGGGCTGGCCGCGAAGAGACGGGGGAAAGGGCTGGCGTCGGAGATTGCGTTGGCTCGCCATGACGCGCCGGTCAAGGGCAACCAGCATCTCGGGTTCGCCAACGCGCTGGTCTACGAGATGCCGTACACGCTGGCGGCGTTGGAGGCCGGGGTGCTCTCGGAGTGCCGGGCCACGCTGATCGTGCGCGAGTCGGCTTGTTTGTCGCGGCAGGACCGCCAGCAGTTGGACACCGAACTCTGTGCGGACCCGGCCAGGTTGGTGGGGTGGGGTGACCGACGGGTCGCCGCCGAGGCCGCCAAGATCACCGCACGTTTGGATGCCGCGGCGGTGGTGGAACGCAACACCAAGGCGGTCAAAGACCGTCATGTCACCACTCGGCCTGCCCCCAACGGCATGGTGTACGTGACGTTCCTGATGCCGCTGGCTCAGGGCATCGGCATGTACGCCGCACTCAAACGCGGAGCCGACATGAACGGCGATGGCCGCTCGCAAGGCCAGTTCATGTGCGACACCGCCTATGAGCGGGTGACGGGCCGCAGCGCGACCGTACCGGTGGATGTGAGCCTGAACCTGGTGATGGCCGATACGACGCTGGCCGGTGATGACACCGAGCCGGCCTGGTTGGACGGCTACGGCCCGATCCCGGCCGGGTTCGCCTGCCAGCTCACCGGTGATGCGGTCGCCGACAAGGACGCCAAAGCGACGCTGCGCCGGCTCTACCGTCATCCCCGCAGCGGGCAGTTGGTGGCGATGGAGTCGCGGTCGCGGACCTTCCCGACAGGACTGGCCACGTTGATCAGGGTGCGGGACCGCACCTGCCGCACCCCCTACTGCAACGCCCCGATCCGCCACCTCGACCACGCCACCCCCGACCGCGGCGGCGGAAAGACCAGCGCGGTCAACGGACTCGGCGTCTGCGAGGCGTGCAATTACGCCAAAGAAGCACCCGGCTGGCGGGTGAGCACGAGTATGCGCGACGGCGCCCACCACGCCGAGTTCCTCACCCCGACCGGGGCCAGATACCACTCCCTGGCCCCGCCACTGCCCGGGGTGCCGGTACGCCAAAAGATCAGCCTCGTCGAAGGCCAACTCAGCATCGACCTCGTCACCTTCGAAGCCGCCTGAGTCGAGGAATTATGCGCCCGCAGGGATCTCGGCGAGCTGGGTGAGTCGCACGCTGTTGCCCGATGGGTCGCGGAATCCGCAGTCGATGCCGTAGGGCATCTCATGGGGTTCCTCGGTGAACTCGACGCCTCGCGCCTTGAGCTGCTCGTAGCTGGCTTGGCAGTCCTCGGTGGTGAGGAAGACGGTGCCGGCGAAACCCTTCGCGGTGAGATCGAGGACCTGCTTCTTGGTGGCCTCGTCCATAACGGGCTCGCCCGGCACCGCCATCAGGACGATGGAGACGTCGTCCTGGCCGGGAGGCCCGACGGTCAGCCAGCGGAAGATGCCGTCGACGTCGGGAAGCGAAACATCTTGGCGCACTTCCATACCGACCTTCTCGGTCCAGTACTTGCAGGCGACGTCCTGGTCGTGAACCCACAGATGGGCGCTTGCGATCTTGATCATGCCGACGACGCTACGGCCGTGACGGTCAGCCCGTCTTCTCCGCGTGTGCTGTCTTGCGGGTGTCGCGGGCCAGGATGCAGCTGGGGATACGGGCATACACCGCCGCGGGCGGCATCGATGCGCGGTAGGCGGCCGGCGGCATGCCGTACGTGCGGGCGAATGTGGTGGTGAACGAGCCAACGCTCTGCAGACCGACCATCACACAGATGTCGGCGACCGATCTGTCGGTGTGGCGCAACAGCGATGCGGCGCGCTCAAGCCTGCGGGTCTGCAGATATGCGCGCGGCGACTCACCGAAGGTTCGGGTGAACATCCGGCTGAAGTGGGCCCGCGACAACCCCGCAGCCGCCGCGAGATCGTCGACCGTGATCGCCTCGGAATACCGCGCATCGACGAAGTCCTTGGCACGCATCAGGTAGCGCGCGGGAGGGGCTTGCGCCATGGGCTCAGTATGGCCTGCGCAGACGCGCGGCGTTCATTACCTCAATCGGCATCCGAACCATTACCGTGTTAGGGCGGATGAGCTGGCCGGGCGGCCGCGGCACCCAGTGTCGAGGAAAGTCCGGACTTCACAGAGCAGGGTGATTGCTAACGGCAATCCGAGGCGACTCGCGGGAAAGTGCCACAGAAAACAGACCGCCACCACGGAGTCTTCGGGCGAAGAGGTGGTAAGGGTGAAAAGGTGCGGTAAGAGCGCACCAGCATTCCGGGTGACCGGAGTGGCTAGGCAAACCCCACCCGAAGCAAGGCCAAGAAGGTCGCGACCTGGTCGCGGCTGCGCGAGCGTTCGAGGGCTGCTCGCCCGAGCTTGCGGGTAGGCCGCTTGAGGCACCCGGCGACGGTGTGTCCAGATGGATGGTCGCCGCCTTGCCGCCGGATACGGCGGCAAGGAACAGAATCCGGCTTACAGGCCAGCTCATCCGCCCCCGGCGTCAGGACTTGACGGACTTGTCCAGCGCTTTGAGCGCGTCCTCGATCTGCTCCTCGCAGCGCGCGGCGAGGTCGTCCTCCAGCTGGTACAGCAGCCCGTAGGTGAACGTGTCCTCACCCGCAGTGTGCGCGACCTCGGCCTGACGGCTCAGGTGCGTGCGGCTGACCACACTGTCCTGGTGATCGCCGAGCAGTGTCTGGATGACTTTCGCGCGGTCGGCCACTTTCGAATCACCGGTGGCGGCCGCCGTGTAGCGAAGAGCCTTGGCGCGCTTGCGGATCCGATGCAGGGCTTCGTTCGATTCGTCGGAATCGAGCTCCGGATCCTTCGCGGCGGCCCGCGCGGCTTTGGCGGCCTTGCGGACACGCTTGTACGCGGAGTCGATCGTCAGCTCGGCAGGCTCCTCGCCGGCGGCCGCCGCGGGGGGGGCGGTGGCGACCAGCGCTTCGAGTGCATCGAGCAGACGGAAGTAGCGCGGCGTGCGCATCGCCGTCAGCGATCGCCGCCATCCTGTCTGGTAGCGCCTCTTGGCGCCTTCGACAAGGCGTTCCCGCACAGGTCCACGCACGTTCGATTCGGGCAGCCCGTCGAGCGCGCGCTCGTAGCGCTCTGCCAGCACCTCGGCGTCACGAGCCACGCCCAGAACCCCGGCGAGCTCGCGCAACTCGTCCAGGATCCACTCGTGGTCGCCGATGTCGAACGAGCCTTCCGACGATTGCAGCAGGCTGCGGATCTTGCGTGTCGTCACCCGCATCTGGTGCACCGAATCCCAGACATCGGACCGCACCGCGCGGTCCCACTCGATGAGTTCGGCGATGTTCTTCGCGACGGCGCGGCGGGCCGGATCGGTTGAAGCCGGAACGGGCTCGACGGCGCCCTCTTCGGAATCGTCCTCGGACTCCGGTTTGCTCGACGCGAGAACTCTCGCCAGCTTCGACCCGTGCCCGGCAGGCGCCGCACCGGCGTCCAGCAAACGATTGGTCAGCCGGTCGAAGGTCGCGGCGTCGGCGCCGGGCCGCAGCTCGAGTTCCCACTCCCGCCAATACAGCTCGTTACCTCCGATGGCGCTCGCCGTCACATGGTCGTCGCAGAACTCGGCCAGCGCCGAACCGTCCGGCGCGTACAGCAGTTCGACGATCCTCGTCGTGTCGATCCGTGCCACCGGGGCGACGGGGCGGTCACGGACGATGGCCAGCACGACGTCGCGCAGGCTCTCCGGCACCTCGGGCTGTTCCCGGGATTCGTCATCGGAGAGCGGCGCGTGCACCTCGGTGCGGGTATCGGCGCCCGCCGGCAACTTCAGATGCCATCCCGCATCGGTGCCGCCGGTGCGCCTGCGCAGCGTGATCTTGTTGCGCGCGAGGTCTCGGTCGGGCGTGTCGAAGTACACAGCTGACAGAGATTGTGATGGTGACCGCTCGACCCGGGCGACAGTGGAGAGTCCGTCGAAGGACGGAGAGACAGTCGACTCGACCACCTCAAACTTGCGCTCGGTCTCCGTGTAGCTGGAGGTTTCGGGCGATTTAGGGGCCATGGTCACCTTTGTTTTCGGCGTGGTTCGGGGACCATAGCCTGCCACACAGAGATGAATCGGCCTGCCCGTCGGCTGCGCCGGCATTCAGCGCCTCGCCGGCGAAAAACGACTCGCGACCGCGTGGTTGCATGAATTTCTGCGATGTTCTCTTACAATTCTCTTATGAGTCTAGGGATGGGGCTCGACGACTATCTCGACCGCGAAGGCGCCATAGCGATTCCGGCCGGCATCACGCTGACCTCATTCCTGGATCGCAATGCCGCCGAGCAGGGCGACGCACCGGCATACCGGTATCTGGATTTCGACCGTGATCGCACGGTCGAGCTCACGTGGACCCAGCTGTGGACGAGGTTGAAGGCCGTCGGCGCCCGGTTGCAGCAGGTCACCCAACCAGGTGATCGCGTCGCAGTGCTCGCGCCGCAGGGCGTCGAATATGTCGTGGGATTCTTCGCCGCCATCCAGGCCGGCGCGATCGCGGTCCCGCTGTTCGCCCCCGAACTGCCGGGCCACGCCGAGCGGCTCGAGGCGGTGCTGTCCGACGCGCAGCCGACGGTGGTGCTGACGACCACATCGGCCGCCGAATCTGTCCGAACCTTCCTCAAAGAACTGCCGCGCGAGCGGCGCCCGCGCGTGCTCGCCGTGGACGCCGTCCCCGACTCGGTGGGCGCGGACTTCGAACCCGCGCCGTTGGACACCGACGACGTCGCCTACCTGCAGTACACCTCGGGATCGACACGCGCCCCCGCCGGCGTCGAGATCACCCACCGCTCGGCGTGTACCAACATCCTGCAGATGATCCTGTCCGTCGGACTGGATCCGGAGATCCGCAGCGTCAGCTGGCTGCCGTTGTTCCACGACATGGGCCTGCTGATGATCATGTTCCCGGCGATCGCCGGTCGGCACATCACCCTGATGTCACCCGTGGCCTTCGTGCGCCGTCCCTACCGGTGGATTCGTGAACTCGGCGCCTCGGACAGCCCGACGTTCGCGGCGGCGCCGAACTTCGCCTTCGCGCTGGCCGCCCAGCGCGGCTTGCCGCCCGCCGACGAAACGCTCGACCTCAGCAACGTCGCCGGGCTCATCAACGGCTCGGAGCCGGTGAACATCGCCTCGGTGGAAGCCTTCAACGCCGCGTTCGCCCCGTACGGACTGGCACCCAACGTCATCAAGCCGTCCTACGGCATGGCCGAAGCCACGCTCTTCGTCTCGACCACCGACCGCGAGGCCGAGGCCGCGGCGGTCTACCTCGACCGCAAGCAGCTGACTGCCGGGCACGCCGTCCCCGTCGACGCAGACCATCCCGACGCGACCGTGCAGGTGTCCTGCGGCACCGTGGCGCGCAGCCAATGGGCCATCATCGTCGATTCGGCAAGCGAGTCGGAACAGCCGGACGGCCGGGTGGGAGAGATCTGGCTGCACGGCGACAACATCGGCCGTGGCTACTGGGGCCGGCCCGACGAGACCGAGTTGACGTTCCACAACAAGCTGCAGTCCCGTCTGCTGCACGGCAGCCACGCCGAGGGTTCCGACGAGGGCGCATTCTGGTTGCGCACCGGCGACCTCGGTGTGTACCTCGACGGGCAGCTCTACATCACCGGCCGGATCAAAGACCTCATCATCGTGGACGGCCGCAACCACTATCCGCAGGACGTCGAGGCGACCGCGGCCGAGGCGTCGCCCTCGGTGCGGGCCGGATTCGTCGCCGCATTCTCGGTACCCGGAAACGGGCGCGAAGAGGTGGTCATCGTCGCCGAGCGCGCGCCCGGTTCCGGCCGCGCCGACGCCACGCCCATCCAGGAAGCCATCCGCGCCGAAGTGTCGCGGCGCCACGCGATTCCCGTCAAAGAGGTCAAACTCGTTGCGGCGGGCAAGATTCCGCGTACAAGTAGCGGCAAGCTGGCGCGCCGCGCGTGCCGGACGGGCTATCTCGAAGCAACTCTCTGAACCGGCGGGCGTTACAGTCCGGGGTGTGACTGACTACCAGACCATCACGCTCGATCAGACCGGTGCCGTCGCCCGGATCACCCTGAACCGGCCCGACGCCGCAAACGGCATGAACGGCACGATGACTCGGGAACTGGCCGACGCGGCCGCCCGCTGCGATACCCCGACCACCAAGGTCGTCGTCATCACCGGGTCCGGACGGTTCTTCTGCGCGGGCGGCGACCTCAAGGATTTCGCCGCCGCACCCAGCCGTAGCCGGCACATCAAAGGCGTCGCCGACGATCTGCACCGCGCCATCTCGACGTTCGCGCGGATGGACGCCGTTACCATCACCGCCGTGAACGGCACCGCGGCAGGCGCCGGCTTCTCGCTCGCCGTCACCGGCGACCTGGTGCTCGCCGCCGCGTCCGCGTCTTTCACGATGGCCTACACCCGCGTGGGGCTCAGCCCGGACGGCAGTGCGTCCTACTACCTGCCGCGGCTCGTCGGCATCGCCAAGACGAAGGAGTTGATGCTGACCAACCGCGCCCTGTCGGCCGACGAAGCGTCGCAGTGGGGACTGGTCACCGAGGTCGTCGCCGACGACGAACTCGCCGCGCGCACCGATCAGCTCGCCGCGACGATGGCCAAGACGTCCGCCGGATCGAACGGTGGCATCAAGGCGCTGCTGCTCGACACGTTCTCCAACGGCCTCGAACAACAGATGGAACTCGAAGGCCGGCTCATCGCCCAGCGAGCCGAATCTGCCGACGGCCGTGAGGGAGTCGACGCGTTCCTCGCCAAACGCAAGCCGGAATTCCTCTAGAAGGAGTGCTCCTCGGCGGGGAAGGTGCCCGTCGCGACTTCCTGCGCGTAGTCGGTCGCGGCACGGCGCAGTTCATCCCCGACGGCACCGAACCGCTTGACGAACTTCGCGGTCCTGCCGTTGGTCATGCCTGCCATATCCTGCCAAACCAGAACCTGCGCATCGCAGTTCGGTCCCGCGCCGATACCGACGGTCGGGATCGTCAGCTTGCCGGTGATCTGCGTGGCGAGCTCGGCCGGAACCATCTCCATCACGACGGCGAAGGCCCCCGCTTCCTGGACGGCGATCGCGTCGTGGATGGTCTGCTCGGCGGCGTCGCCGCGGCCCTGCACGCGGAAACCGCCGAGGCCGTTGACGCTCTGCGGGGTGAAGCCGATGTGGGCCATGACCGGGATGCCGGCCGCACTGACCGCCGCGATCTGATCGGCGACGCGCTCACCGCCTTCGAGTTTCACCGCGTGCGCGCCCGTCTCCTTGAGCATGCGCGTGGCCGTGGCCAACGCCTGCTGCGGACCGGCCTCGTAGCTGCCGAACGGGAGGTCGGCGACGACGAGTGCGTGCGGCGCGCCGCGGACGACGCCGCGAACCAGTGGGATCAGCTCGTCGATGGTCACGGGAACCGTCGTGTCGTAGCCGTAGACGACATTGGCGGCCGAATCGCCGACCAGCAGCACCGGGATCTGCGCCTCGTCGAACACCGCGGCGGTCGAATAGTCGTAGGCGGTCAACATGGCCCACTTGTGGCCTTCGGACTTCCACTTGTGAAGGTGGTGGGTGCGCACTTTCTGGCGCGGCTTGGAGGTCTCGACGACAGCACCATAAACGGACTGCTCAGACATCATTGTCCCCTCATCGGGTTTGGTCGTTGTGAATCCTCGAGGCCGAAATCGGTCCCCGGGTTCGCTGACACAACAAGTGTGCCACCACGTCACCAGAAGTTGAACAGCGCGTTAAGTGGATTTCCTCACACCCGATTCTTCCGGGCATACGATCGGCGCATGCAACGGCTCAGCGGTCTCGATGCCAGCTTCCTCTACCTCGAAACCGCTGCTCAGCCGCTACACGTCTGCTCGATCCTCGAGCTGGACACGTCCACCATGCCCGGCGGCTACACGTTCGACGCGCTGCGCGAACAACTGTCGCTGCGCATCAGGGCGATGCCCGAATTCAGAGAGCGGATCGCCGACACACCGTTCAACCTGGATCACCCGGTGTGGGTGGAGGACAACGACTTTGACGTCGATCGCCACCTGCACCGCATCGGTCTGCCGTCGCCTGGCGGCCGCAACGAGCTCGCCGAGATCTGCGGGCACATCGCGGCGCTGCCACTGGACCGGAGCCGCCCGTTGTGGGAGATGTGGGTGATCGAGAACGTCGGGGGCGCCCCCGGCGAAGACGCAGACGGCGACGGCGGACGCATCGCGGTGATGACCAAGGTGCACCACGCCGCCGTCGACGGCGTCACCGGCGCGAACCTGATGTCGAAGCTCTGCACCACGGAGCCGGACGCGCCGCCGCCCGACCCGGTTGACGGGCCGGGCGGGGGAAGCGATCTGGAGATCGCGGTCAGCGGTGCCGTCCGGTTCGCCACCAGGCCGCTCAAGCTGGTCAACGTCGTGCCCAGCACGCTCACGACGGTGATCGACACCGTCAAACGCGCCCGTAGCGGCCAGGCGATGAAGCCGCCGTTCATGGCTCCCAAGACACCGTTCAACGCCAACGTCACCACCCACCGCAACGTCGCGTTCGCCCACCTCGACCTCGACGACGTCAAGTCCGTGAAGAACTACTTCGGCGTCAAGGTCAACGACGTGGTGATGGCACTGGTGTCCGGGGTATTGCGCTCCTTCCTCCTCGAACGGGGTCAGCTACCGGAGAACTCGCTGGTGGCGATGGTTCCGGTCTCGGTGCACGAGAAATCTGATCGCCCTGGGCGCAACCAGGTTTCAGGCATGTTCTCGACGCTGGAGACGAGCATCGAAGATCCAGCCAAGCGACTCCGAGCCATTGCAGACGCCAATGTCGTTGCCAAGCAGCACAGTTCGGCGATCTCGGCGACCCTGCTGCAGGATTGGACGCAGTTCGCCGCGCCCGCGGTGTTCGGCGTGGCGATGCGCGTCTACGCGAACAGCAGGCTCAGCGGAGCCCGGCCCGTCCACAACCTCGTCATCTCCAACGTTCCCGGACCGCAGGGACAGCTGTACATGTTGGGCTGCGAGGTCAAGGCCATGTACCCCCTCGGGCCGATCTTCCACGGGTCCGGTCTGAACATGACCGTGATGTCGCTGTCGGGCAACCTCGACGTCGGCATCGTGTCCTGCCCTGAACTCGTACCCGACCTGTGGGACATGGCCGACGGCTTCGACATCGCGCTGCAGGAGTTGCTCGCCGCGACGCGCTGAGCGTCCGGCCGCTAGCCACGCGCCTCGCCAGCGCAGATGGCCGTCCATGGCAGCATGTGATCCCATGAAGTTCAAGACCGCGGTCGTGCGGCCCGGCCTCCTCCTGTCGTTGCCGGTGCTGCTGGTCGCCGGCTGCAGCCAGGTGGTGGACGGCAGCGCACTGATCTCGGTACCGCGGCCCGGAACACCCATCGAATGGGGACCCTGTGAGTCGGGCGCATCCGACAACCTGAGTGTTCCTGCCGGCGCCGAGTGCGGCATGCTGTCGGTCCCGGTGGACTGGGACAACGCCGACGATCCCAACGGCGACGTCGCCCAGATCGGGCTGCTGCGGGTCAAAGCGACCGGCGAGAAGATCGGGTCGTTGCTCGTCAACCCCGGCGGGCCCGGCAAGTCGGGCAAAGAATCGGCCGCATCGATGGCGGGGACGCTGCCCGCCGAGGTGCTCGAAAAGTTCGACATCGTCGGATTCGACCCTCGCGGGGTCGCCAGTTCGACGCCCGCGGTGTGGTGCAACAGCGACGCCGACAACGACCGGCTTCGCGCCGACAACGTCGTCGAATACACCCCGGAAGGGGTGGCACATCTGGAGAACCTCACCAAGGAGTTCGTCCAGCGCTGCGTCGACAAGGTCGGCGAGGATTTCCTCGCCAACGTCGGAACTGCAAGTGTGGTCAAGGATCTCGACGCTCTGCGCCAGGCGCTCGGCGACGAGAAGCTGACCTACCTGGGCTACTCGTACGGCACCAGGATCGGCGCAAGCTATGCCGAGGAATTCCCGCAGAACGTGCGCGCGATGATCCTTGACGGCGCCATCGACCCGAACGCCGACCCGGTCGAGGCCGACGTGCGGCAGGCAGCCGCATTCCAGCAGGCGTTCGACGACTACGCCACCGACTGCGCCATCGATCCCGACTGCCCGCTCGGCACCGACCCCGCCAAAGCCGTCGAGGTGTACCAGTCGATGGTGTGGCCACTCGTCGATGCGCCGGCCGAGACGAGCGACCCCCGCAGCCTGAGCTACAACGACGCCATCGTCGGAACCATCCTGCCGCTGTACTCCCCCGGACTGTGGCGTCATCTGACCCAGGCGCTCACCGAGATCAAGGAGGGCCGCGGCGACACGATGCTCGCGCTCGCCGACCTCTACATGGGCCGCGACGCGCAGGGGCACTACAACAACGGCACCGACGTCCGCGTCGCCGTCAACTGCGTCGACAAGCCGGCGATCACCGACCGGGCGACCCTCGTCGAACAGGACCGCCGCGTCCGCGAATCCGCGCCGTTCATGTCCTACGGCGAGTTCACCGGCCTGGCGCCGATGTCGACATGCGGGTTCTGGCCTGTCCCGCCCACCACCACGCCGCACGAGATCAGTGTGACCGGGCTGCCCCCGATCCTCGTCGTCTCCACGACCAACGATCCCGCCACCCCGTATCAAGCCGGTGTGGACCTTGCCCGCCAGCTCGGCGGCACCCTCGTGACGTTCGAGGGCACCCAGCACACCGTTGCGCTGCAAGGCGATTCCTGCATCGACGACATCGCGACGCGCTACCTTGTCGACGTGACGGTCCCGCCCCCGGACACCCGATGCTGACGATCTCGGTCGTCGGCGAAGCCGACCTTGCCGAGCTGGCCCCGATGCTGCGCGCGTACTGCGACTTCTACGAGGTCGACCCGGCCGACGACAAGCTCGCCGCGATGTCGCGGGCACTGATCGCCGACCCCGATGAAGGTTTGCAGCTGATCGCGCGGCGGGAGGACGGAACTGCCCTGGGCTTCGCGACGATCTTCTGGACCTGGCAGACGTTGTACGCCGCCCGCGTAGGCGTGCTCAACGACCTCTACGTGACCCCCGAATCGCGGGGGACAGGCACCGGCAGGGCGCTGATCGCCCACGGCCTGCAGCTGTGCCGCGACCGTGGCGCCGAGAAGCTCGTATGGGAGACCGCGCCGGACAACACGACGGCGCAACGGCTTTACGACGGGATCGGAGCCGAGAAGTCGACCTGGTTCACCTACGAGCTCGACGCCGGATAACAGCCTGGTCTCTGTTGGGTGCCGGGGGACGACCCGCGGCGCGGTTCCATGCAACGATGGCTGCCATGCTGCGCGCCGTTCGGACCGTGATGGCGCTCGTCTGCCTCCCCGTTCTGGCCTTCACGGCGCTGTCACCGTCCGCGTCGGCGGCGCCCGTCGCCATCGATGAGCCGTATTCCGCTGTGCCGGTATGGAGTTCATGCAGCCAGTTCTTCCCCGTCGGCCCGGTTCGGGTTCCCTCTGCGCAGTGCGGAACGGTCGACGTCCCCGTCGACTACGCGAATCCCGAAGGGGCCCAAGCGCACCTGGCCGTCATCAGGGTGCCCGCGACCGGACGGCGTATCGGTGTGCTGATCGTCAACCCCGGCGGGCCCGGCGCATCCGCCGTCGACACCGTCGCCGCGATGGGCGCCGCGCTGGCGGGCTCACCGATCGCCGAGCAATTCGACCTCGTCGGCATCGACCCGCGGGGCGTCGGGCATTCCACCCCGCAGTTGCGGTGCCGCACCGATGCCGAGTTCGACGCCTACCGCGCCGAACCCCTGGCCGACTACAGCCCCGCAGGCGTGGCCCACATCGAGGATGTGATGCGCGGGTTCGCCACGCAGTGCGTGGACCGGATGGGCGCCGACTTCCTCGCCAGCGTCGGCACCGCGACCGCCGCACGGGACATGGATGTCGTGCGGGACGCGCTCGGCGAGGCGCAGATCAACTACCTCGGGTTCTCGTACGGCACGCAGATCGGTGCGGTCTATGCAGCCCGCTACCCCGACCGCGTCCGCGCCATGGTGCTCGACGGCGCCGTCGACCCGAGCCTCGACCCGGTCACCGAGAGCCTCAACCAGATGGCCGGGTTCCAACAGGCTTTCGACAAGTACGCGGCCGACTGCGCCCAGTCCGCCGGGTGCCCGTTGGGCACCGATCCGGCCCAGTTCGTCGCGCGCTTCCAGCAGCTCGTCGACCCGCTGGTCGCCCGTCCTGCCGCCACGGCGGACCCCCGTGGCCTCAGCTACCAGGACGCCATCACCGGCACCGTGAGCGCCCTGTACTCGCCGCGCTTCTGGCCGTACCTGACGAGCGGCCTGCTCGGACTGCAGCGCGGCGCCGATCCCAGTGACCTGCTGCTGCTCGCCGACGACTACCAGCAGCGCGACCGCAACGGGCACTACCAGAGCCGCCAGGATGCGTTCACGGCGATTCGCTGTGTCGACGCCGACTTCCCGACTGACCCCGCGACGTGGGCCGAGGCCGACCGCCGCGCGCGCGAGGTCGCCCCATTCGTCTCCTACGGGACCTTCACCGGGTACGCGCCGCGCGACACCTGCGCGATGTGGCCGGTCCCGCCGACGTCGGTGGTCGGCGTCGTAGCGTCTCCGGGACCGGGCAAGGTCGTCGTCGTGTCCACCACCGGAGATCCGGCAACGCCGTACAAGGCGGGCGTCGATCTGGCCCGGCAGATGGACGCCGGCCTGATCACGTTCGACGGCGCCCAGCACACCGTGGTGTTCAACGGCGACGCGTGTGTCGACAGCGCCATCGTCCGGTTCCTCACGGACATGACGCAGCCGCCTACCGGATTGCGCTGCTAGCAGCGCCGTAACACAGAATTAACAGGCGGAACTTAGGCTTCGACCATGGATCGGCAGAAGGAATTCGTGCTGCGCACGCTGGAGGAACGCGACATCCGTTTCGTCCGGTTGTGGTTCACCGACGTCCTCGGATACCTGAAGTCGGTCGCGATCGCCCCTGCCGAACTCGAGGGCGCCTTCGAAGAGGGCATCGGGTTCGACGGATCCTCGATCGAAGGCTTCGCCCGCGTCTCCGAGGCCGACATGGTGGCGCGGCCCGACCCGTCGACATTCCAGGTACTTCCGTGGGCCGACAGCTCCGGCAAGCACCACTCCGCGCGGATGTTCTGTGACATCACGATGCCCGACGGATCCCCCTCGTGGGCGGACTCGCGGCACGTGCTGCGCCGTCAGCTGTCCAAGGCCAGCGACCTCGGCTTCTCCTGCTACGTCCACCCGGAGATCGAGTTCTTCCTCCTCAAGCCCGGACCCGACGACGGCACCCCGCCGGTCCCCGCGGACAACGGTGGCTACTTCGACCAGGCCGTCCACGATTCGGCGCCGAACTTCCGCCGCCACGCCATCGATGCGCTCGAACAGATGGGCATCTCCGTCGAGTTCAGCCACCACGAAGGCGCTCCCGGGCAGCAGGAGATCGACCTGCGCTACGCCGACGCGCTGTCGATGGCCGACAACGTCATGACCTTCCGCTACCTCGTCAAGGAGGTCGCCCTGGGTGACGGCGTGCGCGCGTCGTTCATGCCGAAGCCGTTCGCCGAGCATCCCGGTTCGGCGATGCACACCCACATGAGCCTGTTCGAAGGCGAGACCAACGCCTTCCACAGCCCGGACGACCCACTGCAGCTCTCCGAGGTCGGAAAGTCGTTCATCGCAGGCATTCTCGAACACGCCAACGAGATCAGCGCCGTCACCAACCAGTGGGTGAACTCCTACAAGCGTCTCGTCCACGGCGGCGAGGCGCCCACAGCGGCGTCGTGGGGCGCGGCCAACCGGTCCGCGCTCGTGCGCGTCCCGATGTACACGCCGCACAAGGTGTCCTCGCGCCGGGTCGAGGTCCGGAGCCCCGATTCGGCCTGCAACCCGTACCTGACATTCGCGGTGCTGCTCGCCGCCGGTCTGCGCGGTATCGAGAAGAACTACGTCCTCGCGCCGCAGGCCGAGGACAACGTCTGGAGCCTGACGTCGGAAGAGCGCCGGGCCATGGGCTACAAGGAGCTGCCCGGCAGCCTCGGCGTGGCGCTGGGCGAGATGGAGAACTCCGAGTTGGTCGCCGAAGCGCTCGGCGAGCACGTGTTCGACTTCTTCCTGCGCAACAAGCGCCGCGAGTGGGAGAACTACCGCAGCCACGTGACCCCGTACGAGTTGAAGACCTACCTGTCGCTCTGAGCAAGGGCGCTCCGCGCTACCTTGATGAGCGTGCCCAAACCCGCGACGCAGCGACCCAAGCTGCCAGGCGTCGGTCGACTCGGGCTCGTGGAACCCAAGGCGCAGGCCGACCTTGCCGGGCTCGGATGGAACACCGATGCCCACGTCGAACTGCTGTGGTCGCTGTCCCGCGCGCCGGACGCCGACATCGCCCTCAAGGCGATCGTGCGGCTGGCGGAGGCACTCGGCCCCCGATGGGGTGAACTAGACGGCGCCCTGCGCAAGGACCGCGGACTGCGCGGGCGACTGTTCGGTGTGCTCGGAACCTCACTGGCGCTCGGCGACCACCTGATCGCCAACCCGGAATCGTGGCATCTCCTCGCCGGCAACGTCAGGCTGCCGGCGGCGCAGGAACTGAGGGACCTGTTCGCCGAAGAAGCCGACAAGGCAAGCGGTTCCACGCCTGCCGCCGTGCCGCCGCTGCGTTCTCTCTACCGCGACCGCCTGCTCGTCCTGGCCGCACTCGACGTCGCCCCGACCGTGGAGAACGAACCCGTCCTGCCGTTCCCGGTCGTCGGCCAACACCTCTCCGATCTCGCCGACGCGGCACTGGCAGCGGCACTTCG
This sequence comes from Mycobacterium sp. 236(2023), assembly GCF_029623955.1. Classification (GTDB taxonomy): domain Bacteria; phylum Actinomycetota; class Actinomycetes; order Mycobacteriales; family Mycobacteriaceae; genus Mycobacterium. Next base: position 84,725 of record NZ_JARSBP010000004.1, read on the forward strand.
CGTCGTGACGGCGTCGGTGTGCGGGGACAAGCCCGCGCCCGCGCTGACGGTCGTCGCGATGGGCAAGTGCGGTGCGCGGGAACTGAACTACGTCAGCGACGTCGACGTCATCTTCGTCACCGACGACGGCGCACACAGCAGTCTCGCGCTGGCGACCAGGATCGCCGGCGAGATGATGCGGTTGGCCTCTGATGCGTTCTTCGAGGTCGACGCCGCGCTACGGCCGGAAGGTAAACAGGGGCAGCTCGTCCGGACGCTCGATTCCCACGTCGCCTATTACGAGCGGTGGGCCAAGACCTGGGAGTTCCAGGCGCTGCTGAAGGCGAGGCCCGCCGCGGGCGACATGGACCTCGGACGCCGCTACATCGAGGCGCTGATGCCGATGGTGTGGACGGCCTCGGATCGTGAGGACTTCGTACCCGAGGTCCAGGCTATGCGCAGGCGCGTCGAGGAGCTGGTGCCCGCCGGCGTGCGAACGCGCGAAATCAAGCTCGGCACAGGTGGTTTGCGTGACGTGGAATTCGCCGTCCAGCTGCTGCAGCTGGTGCACGGCCGCAACGACGACTCGCTGCATGTCGCGTCCACCGTCGACGCGCTGGCCGCACTGGGGGACGGCGGCTACATCGGACGCGACGACTCCGCGAACCTGACGGCGTCGTATGAGTTTCTGCGGTTGCTCGAACACCGACTGCAACTGCAGCGGCTCAAGCGCACCCACATGCTGCCCGAGGCCGACGACGAGGAGTCGATGCGCTGGCTGGCCCGCGCCGCACACATGCGACCCGACGGCCGCCACGACGCGCTCGGTGTGCTCCGCGAAGAGCTCAAGCGGCAGAGCCACCGGGTATCGCGACTGCACGCCAAGCTGTTCTACCAACCGCTGCTGGAATCGGTCGGCGAAGCGTCCCTGGGCATTTCGGACGGCATGAGTACCGACGCCGCCGAACGGCAGCTCGCCGCGCTCGGTTACGAGGGGCCCCAGAGCGCACTGACACACCTGGCTGCGCTCACCAGCAGCTCCGGCAGGCGAGGCCGCGTGCAGCAGGTGCTGCTGCCGACCCTGCTGGACTGGCTTTCCGACACCCCCGACCCCGATGCCGGGCTGTTGAACTACCGCAGGATCAGCGACGAGCTTGCCGACGCGCGGTGGTATCTCGCGTCTCTGCGGGACGAGGGCGCGGTCGCGAAGCGACTGATGCATGTCCTGGGCACATCGGCGTATGTGCCCGAATTGTTGATGCGAGTTCCCGAGGTGATTCAGCTGTATGCCGACGGTCCCAACGGCCCGAAGCTCTGTGACGTCGATACCGAAACCGTGACAAAGTCTTTGGTCGCCTCGGCGGCCCGTCACAACGACCCGATGCGGGCGATCGCAGCGGCGCGGTCGCTGCGGCGCCGCGAACTGGCGCGCATCGCGTCGGCCGACCTCCTCGGCATGCTCGATGTGACGGCAGTGTGCAAGCAACTCACCCTGGTGTGGGTCGCCGTGCTGCAGGCAGCACTCGATGCGGTGATCCGTGCGAACGCGCCCGAAGGCAATCCGCCCGCAAGGGTTGCCGTCATCGGGATGGGCCGCCTCGGCGGTGGCGAACTCGGCTACGGCTCCGACGCCGACGTGATGTTCGTCTGCGAACCCCATGCGGGCGTGGAGGAATCGGTCGCGGTGAAGTGGTCGGTGACCGTGGCCGAGCAGGTCCGCGCGCGGCTCGGCACTCCGAGTGCCGACCCGCCGCTCGAGGTCGACACCAACCTTCGACCCGAGGGCCGCAACGGTCCGCTGGTTCGCACGCTGGCCTCCTATGAGGCGTACTACACGCAGTGGGCGCAGCCGTGGGAGATCCAGGCACTGCTGCGGGCGCATCGGGTAGCCGGGGACATGGAACTGGGCGAGCGGTTCCTGTTGATGGTCGACAAGACGCGGTACCCGGCCGGCGGGGTTTCCGCCGAGACCGTGCAGGAGATCCGGCGGATCAAGGCGCGCGTGGACGCCGAGAGGCTTCCCCGTGGCGCCGACCCGAAGACCCACACCAAGCTGGGCCGCGGTGGACTCGCCGACATCGAGTGGACCGTGCAACTGCTGCAACTGCGCTTCGCGCACAAGCTTCCGGCACTCCACACCACCTCGACATTGGAGAGCCTCAACGCGATCGGCGCGGCCGAACTCATCGCCGAGGGCGACATCGAACTGCTGCGTGATGCCTGGCTGACCGCGACCCGCGCCCGTAATGCGCTGGTGCTGGTCCGCGGCAAGCCCACCGATCAGCTGCCCGGGCCCGGCAAGTTGCTCAACGCGGTGGCGGTGGCCGCCGGATGGCAGGGCGGAGACGGCGGCGAGTTCCTCGACAACTACCTGCGGGTGACGCGTCGGGCAAAAGCCGTGGTGCTCAGAGTGTTCGGAGGCTAAGTAGGTGGACTTCAGTTTCGAGGCGATCAGTGCCGACGAGTTCGAGCGGCAGCGCAGCAGCTACGAGCCGCTGACCGATGCGTTGCGCCGACTCATCGACGTCGGGATCCACACCGAGGCCGACGACGCGACGGTGCAGGAAGCGATGGGGCATCTGGCGGCGGCCGAGGAACTGCTGAGCCGTGAACAACGCACCGGCCGCTCGACGCTGCGGCACGCCGACACCGGGCGTCCGGTCGCGTGGGCGAATCCGGCTGTGGGACTGCGCAATGCGATCGCGCCGCCGATGATCATCCACCACGAAGCCGACGGCAGCTGCTGGAGCGAGTTCACGCTCGGGCCCGCCTACGAGGGCCCGCCCGGGTGGGTACACGGCGGGATCGGGGCGCTGGTCCTCGACCATATCCTCGGAGAGGTCGCCAGCGGCGGCCTGACCCAGCCTCGGTTCACCGGCACGATCACGTTGCGTTACCACCGCGGCACTCATCTGGGTCCGGTTCGGGCCGAGGCCTTCGTCGAGCGCTCCGAAGGGGTCAAGACGTTCGCGCGAGGATATCTGCGGGATGCCGACGGGGTGACCGTGGAAGCCGAAGGTGTGTTCATCACGCCCGCGTGGGCGCGGGACGCCGGATGAAGTTCTATGTGTCGACCGCGTTCCTGGATACCCGGGAGGCGGTCGAGATCGCCAGGGCGGCAGACGATCTCGGCTATGACGGGATGGCGATCCCCGATCACGTCATCAACTTGGAAACGCTAAAGACGCCGTACCCGTACACCAAAGACGGTAAGCGGCGCTGGGAGGCGTTCACCGACTGGCCGGACCCGTGGGTAATGATCGGCGCCGTTGCGTTGGTGACATCGCGGCTGAAGTTCGTGACGACGGTGTACCTGCCTGCCATGCGTGACCCGTATTCGGCGGCCAAAGCGATCGGCACCGCGGCGGTGCTGGCAGGCGGCCGGCTGGAGCTCGGCATCGGAGTGGGTTGGTGCCGCGAGGAATTCGAGCTGCTGGGACAGCAGTTCGAACGACGCGGTAAGCGCACCGACGAGATGCTGGAGTTGATGAAGGCCCTGTGGTCGCCGGGCTGGACGGAGTTCTCCGGCGAGTTCTACACCGCGCCACGCCTAGAGATGGAACCGACGCCGCCGCCGATCCCGATCTACGTCGGCGGGCTGTCAGACATCGCGCTACGCCGTGCCGCGCGCCACGATGGGTGGATCGGGGATCTGATCACCCTCGACCACGCGTTGGAGCGGGTGTCGTTCGTGCGCGCGCTGCGTGCCGAAAACGGCTTGAGCATGGATGATTTCGAGGTCATCACACCGCTCACCGATGCGTTCACGCCAGAGCACTTCGCGCGCGCCGAAGCCGGCGGGATCACCGGCAACATCACGATGCCGTGGATGTTCTACAGCGGACCCGACGCATCCCTGGCCGACAAGATCGACGGGATGCGCCGGTTCCGCAAGGATCTGCGGATAGACGACGACTAGTACCGCGGTCGGCGGAACCGGCTCAGCAGCCCGCCGCGGCGCACGGGTTGGGCCGCCGGCGCTGCGGTGACCGGGGGAGCAGCGGTCCCCGTGACGACCCGATTGCGCCGCACGCCCGACCCGCCCGCGACCTGCCGACTGCCGTCGACCGACCAGGCGCCGCCACCGATGGTCGCCAGCAGCAGGAACGCGAAGCAGAACAACAGCGCCACCTCGCCGCCGTTGCCGCCGGCAGCCGGATCGAACGGCCAGAACTTGACTTGCTCGCCGCCGAGGATGCCCCAGTGCTGCCACAGATACGCCACCGCCATCTCTCCCGAGGCGATGAACGCGGCGATCCGGGTGAAGAAGCCGATCGTGATCAAGATGCCCAGAACGAGCTCGATGACACCGGCGAACCAGAACGGCCAGGTGCCGACCGGGACGGCCTGCCCGAGGGGCCAGCCGAACAGCTTCATCGTTCCGTGCAGCGTGAAGACCAAGCCGAACACGATGCGGAAGATGCTCAATGCCGGTGAGGAAAAGCTGGCGAGACGCGCGTCGAAGGTCGTCATGGCGCGGGAGTACCCATTCGCGTCGTCGACGACGCAGGTGAGGCACGAAAAAGCCGGACGCCCGAAGGCGCCCGGCTGTTTCGTACAGCTTCGACTTAGACGTCGTAGTAGAGCGAGAACTCGTACGGGTGAGGACGGATCTGCACCGGCATGATCTCGTTCTCCCGCTTGTAGGAGATCCAGGTCTCGATGAGGTCCTCGGTGAACACGCCGCCCTCGGTGAGGTACTCGTGATCCTCTTCGAGCTTGTCGATCACCGCCGACAGAGACGTCGGCGCCTGCGGGATGTTCGCGGCCTCCTCGGGAGGCAGTTCGTAGAGGTCCTTGTCGACGGGAGCCAGCGGCTCGATCTTCTTCTTGATGCCGTCGATGCCGGCCATGAGCATCGCCGCGAACGCCAGGTACGGGTTACCCGAGCTGTCGGGGCAGCGGAACTCGAGGCGCTTGGCCTTCGGGTTGTTGCCCGTGATCGGGATGCGCACGCAGGCGGAGCGGTTGCGCTGGCTGTACACCAGGTTGATCGGAGCCTCGTAGCCCGGCACCAGACGCTTGTAGGAGTTCACCGTCGGGTTGGTGAACGCCAGCAGCGACGGCGCGTGGTGCAGGATGCCGCCGATGTAGTGGCGTGCCATGTCCGACAGCCCGGCGTAGCCCGACTCGTCGTGGAACAGCGGCTTGCCGTCCTTCCACAGCGACTGGTGGGCGTGCATGCCCGAACCGTTGTCACCGAACAGCGGCTTCGGCATGAACGTGACGGTCTTGCCGTTGGCCCATGCGGTGTTCTTGATGATGTATTTGAAGAGCAACACATCATCGGCCGCGTGCAGCAGCGTGTTGAACTTGTAGTTGATCTCGGCCTGGCCGGCGGTGCCAACCTCGTGGTGGCCGCGCTCCAGCGTGAAGCCCGCGTTCTGCAGGTTGGTGGCCATCTCGTCGCGCAGGTCGACGTAGTGGTCGTAGGGAGCGACGGGGAAGTAGCCACCCTTGGGGCGCACCTTGTAGCCACGGTTCGGGCTGCCGTCGGCCTCGAGCGGCTCACCGGTGTTCCACCAGCCCGACTCGGAGTCGACCTCGTAGAAGGTGCCGTTGATACGCGAGTCGAAGCTGACCGAATCGAAGATGTAGAACTCCGCCTCGGCGCCGAAGAAGCAGGTGTCCGCGATGCCGGTGCTGGCCAGGTAGTTCTCGGCCTTGCGGGCGACGTTGCGCGGGTCGCGCGAGTAGGCCTCCCGCGTGAACGGATCGTGGACGAAGAAGTTCAGGTTCAGCGTCTTGGCAGCGCGGAACGGATCGATCTGCGCCGTCTCGGGGTCGGGCAGCAGCATCATGTCGGATTCATGGATGGACTGGAAGCCGCGCACCGAAGAGCCGTCGAAGGCGAGGCCGTCCTCGAACACGCTCTCGTCGAATGCCGAAGCGGGGATCGAGAAGTGCTGGACAACACCGGGCAGATCGCAGAACCGGATGTCGACGTACTCGACCTGCTCATCCTTGATCAGCTTGAAGATGTCGTCTGAGGTCGTTTCAGCCACTGATTATTCTCCTTTGACGTGGTAGCCCTTGGCGACGGTATGGACCTGATGTTGCACGGCAGTCAACCGCATGTTGCGTGGACGTTACGCATGCCGTCTGTACCGGTGCCTGACACTATCGGCCGACGCATATCCTTGGCGTATGGCCCGCACGATCGGCTCCTGGTTATCGGGACCCACGCAATCCAACGATCCCGACCACCGGGCCACCTTTCCAGGCGAGCGTCTCGGCCTTCCCGAAACCGGCCCCGGGTCGATCGCCCGCTTCGGCCGTCGCATCGCCGCACTGCTCGTCGACTGGGTGGTGGCTCTGGGTCTGGCCGGCCTTGCCTTGGCGTTCGGGTGGATCAGCTCCGCCAACGTGCAGACCACGCAGCTCGTCGTGTGGCTCGTCCTCGGCATCCTGTCGGTGCGCCTATTCGGCTTCAGCCCCGGCCAGCTCGTCCTCGGACTCAAAGTGATTGCCGTCGACAACCGCGAGCACGTCGGATCGGGGCGGGCGCTCGCCCGCGGATTGCTGATCACCCTGGTGATCCCGGCGCTGTTCACGGACTCGGATCTTCGTGGACTGCACGATCTGGCGACCAAGACCGCCGTGGTGAAGCGCTAAACCTGGTGGCGGATCTGGCCGTTCATCATCGTCAACGTGACGGTCGTGGTGTGGATGTCGTGCGGGTCGATCTCGAAGATGTTGCGGTCCAACACGATCAGATCGGCCAGCTTGCCTTCTTCGACTGACCCGACTTTGTCGTCGAGCCGGATCTGGTAGGCCGCGCCGAGCGTGTTGGCGTGCACGGCCTCCTCGACGGTGAGGGCCTGATCGGCGGGCGCGAGCACAGCCGCGTCCGGCACGCTCACCAACTGCCGGGTGACGCCGATCTGGATCGAATCGAGCGGCTTGTAGGTCGAGAAGTAGCCCGCGGCGGGCCAGTCGGTGCCCAGCGAGATCCGCCCGCCGGACTTCAGCACGTCCTGGGTGCGGTAGAAGAGGTCCTGACGCGGCTTGCCGTACCGGGCGGCGAGATTCTGCACCGTGTCGGGATCGGCGGAGATCCAATTCGCGGAGAACTGCGCGATGACGCCGAGCTCACCGAACCGGCGACTGTCGGGGTCCTCGACGTAGACGAGGTGGGCCACGGTATGCCTGCGGTCGCGTGGCGGATTCGCCGCCATGGCCGCCTCGATGGAATCCAGGGCAACCCGGGCGGTGCGCTCACCGCAGGCGTGGACATGCACGTCGAATCCTGCGGCGTCGACCTCGGAGACCAGTTGGCGCCACTGGTCCTCGGTAAAGGGGGAACCGCCGATCGAATCCGGTTTGTCGGCGTACGGCTCGATGAGCCAGGCGGTGTAACCCTCCTGAGTGCCGTCGCCGATGATCTTGACGGCGCCGACGCTCACCAGCTCGGTGGAGATCCGGTTGCGGATGTCGGTCAGCTGCGCGACGGCGTCGTCGACCGGCGGTGACTTCACGCTGTATGACGCGACGACCCGGAACGGAAGTTCGCCGCGCTTCTCGACGTCCGTGTACAAGGCGATGAGCGCGGCTTGGTCACCGCCGACCGGAGGCACGCCCGCGTCGAACACCGACGTGATGCCCGCCGTCGACGCCTTCGGCAGCCATGCCCTCAGCAGCTGCTCCATCGAGTCCGCCGATATCGGCTCGATCGCATCGACCAAGCCGAGCACCGCATCGACTTCCAGCACGTAGCCGGTCGGCTCACCGTTCTCGTCGCGCACGTAATAGCTGAACCCGGGGATCGGGTCCTGGGTGTCCTTGTTGACACCGGCGATCTCCAAGGCCTTGCTGTTGGCCCACATGCTGTGGCCGTCGATCGCGAAGAAGAAGCCGGGGCGGTCGGGCAACACCTTGTCCAGGTCCGTCCTGGTGGGGCCTTGCGGCCCGAACATGTCCACGCGCCAACCGAATCCGCGCACCGGGCCGGTCGGATTGGCCTTGGAATAGGCGGCGATCGCGTCCAGCGCGTCCTGACCGGTCGGTACCTGGAGGTCGACGCCGGTGGACAGGAACGACCCGAGGAACGGATGGATGTGACCCTCGACGAAGCCCGGCATCAACAGCTTGCCGTCCAGATCGATCACCTGGGTGTCGGGGCCGGCGAACGTCAACGCGCCCGCGCTGTCTCCGACCCAGGTGATCGTCGTGCCGGTGACGGCGACGGCCTCGGCCCACGGCACGGAGCCGGCCACCGTGTAGACGCGGCCGTTGTGGAAGACGAAATCGGCGGGAGCTGTCTCAGTCGAGGAGGACGGAGAGCTGGAGGCCGGCTCCGTCGCGCAGGCCGCGGCGGTCACGACGACCGCCGAGATGGCTGCAGTCCGCAGGACGGTGCGGCGGGACACCGACTCGCGGCGCCCGAACGCGGCAAAGCGCGGAGCCCATTCGCACGCGAGACACATCGGGTGTGTCAGCGCCGCCGAACGGTGCGCTGCACGCCACGCATCTTGGCCTGCTGCGGCAACGGGCCCTTCGGCATCGCCGCCGGGCCGACCTTGGTGCCGAGCGCGGCCAGGCGCGACTCCAGCGAGTCCATCTGCTTGGCGGTGATGTTGGCGGGCAGCTTGGACAGGTGCCGTTCCAGCTTGGCCAGCGGAACCTCACCCTCGCCGTTGCCGATGATGATGTCGTAGATCGGGGCGTCGCCGACGAGTCGCGCGGTGCGCTTCTTCTCCTGCGCGAGCAGCGGCTTGACGCGGGCGGGCGAGCCTTCGCCGACGAAGATCACGCCCGGGCGTCCGATCACGCGGTGCACGGCGTCGAAGTGTCCGGTTGCGGCGACACCGGGGGTGACGCGCCACTTACCCCGCAGATTGTCGAGCGCCCACGCGGCCGCGCCTGTCTGCCCCTCGGCCTTCTTGTAGACCGACTTCTGCGCGCGCCGCCCGAAGATGATGAACGCCACAAGCGCGCCGAGCACGACCCCGAGCGGGATCAGCATGTACGTCGTGAAGCCGCCGGCGAAGACGCCACCCACCACGGACAGCGCCACGATCAGCACGAACGCGCCGATCATGTACGGCAGGAGGCGTTTGTCCTCTTTGCGCTGGATCTGGAACGCCTGCCACAGCTGACTGCGCCGTTGCTTGGATGCCGCCTTGCGGGCGGCCTTCGCCTCGGCCTTGGCCGCCTTGGCCTCGGCCGGGTTACGCGATTTCGCCATTGGTCAAGGATACGGCCGACCGACTGGCCACCGTCTGCGCGTACAGCTTTCCGGCGCGGTACGACGAACGGACCAGCGGACCAGCGAGTACACCGGCGAAGCCAATGCCCTCCGCGTAGCGCTGATGGTCGACGAACTCCTCAGGATGAACCCACCTCTCCACCGGGTGGTGGCGCGGCGACGGGCGCAGGTACTGCGTGATGGTGACGATGTCGCAGCCCGCGTTGTGCAGGTCGTCCAGTGCGGTGCGGACCTCTTCGGGTGTCTCACCCATGCCGAGGATCAGGTTGCTCTTGGTCACCAGACCGAAGTCGCGCGCCATCGTGATGACCGACAGGCTGCGCTCGTAGCGGAAGGCGGGCCGGATCCGCTTGAAGATGCGCGGAACCGTTTCGACGTTGTGCGCCAGCACTTCCGGACGCGATTCGAAGACCTCGTTGAGCTGTTCGGGGATCGCGTTGAAGTCCGGGATCAGCAGCTCCACACCGGTGTTCGGGTTGAGCGCCTTGATCTGGCGGACCGTCTCGGCGTACAGCCACGCCCCGCCGTCGGGGAGATCGTCGCGGGCAACACCCGTCACGGTCGAGTAGCGCAGGCCCATTGCCTGCACGCTCTCGGCGACCCGGCGCGGCTCGTCACGGTCCAGGTCGGCGGGCTTGCCCGTGTCGATCTGGCAGAAGTCGCAGCGGCGGGTGCACTGCTCGCCGCCGATCAGGAACGTCGCCTCGCGGTCTTCCCAGCACTCGTAGATGTTGGGGCAGCCGGCTTCTTCGCACACCGTGTGCAGACCCTCGCGGCGGACCAGTCCCTTGAGCTCTTTGTACTCCGGACCCATTCTCGCTCGCGTCTTGATCCACGGCGGCTTGCGCTCGATCGGCGTCTCGGCGTTGCGCACTTCGAGGCGCAGTAGCTTGCGGCCGTCAGGAGCGATACTCACTGGGCCGATTCTACGCGCGCGGCCGGCGCGACACCGACCGCGATGCGGCCGTCGAGCGCGTCCAGAACGGCATCGGCGACCCGATCGATCACGTCCTCCACCGCGACGGTCCGGCCCAGTTCAGCGGTCAGCGATGTCACGCCGGCATCGGCGATCCCGCACGGGATGATCGAGCCGAACGCGCCCAGGTCGTTGTCACAGTTCAGCGCGAACCCGTGCAGTGTCGTCGCCCGCGCCACCCGGATGCCGATCGCGCCGACCTTGCGCGCCGGCCGCAGGCCGTCGGCCGCCACCCAGACGCCGGAGCGGCCCTCCACCCGGCCCGTCTCGAGGCCGAACGACGCGCACACTGTGATCAACGACTCTTCAAGGCGGCGAACGAAATTCACGACGTCGAGTGGCTCGGCCAATCCGATGATGGGGTAGCCCACGAGTTGTCCGGGACCGTGCCAGGTGATCTTGCCGCCGCGGTCGGTGTCGACGACGGGCGTGCCGTCCATCGGGCGTTCTTCGGGGAGGGTGCGCTTGCCCGCCGTGTACACGGGAGGATGTTGCAACAGCAACAGGTGGTCAGGCCCGCCCGCGACGCGCTCGTCGACCAGCTGCCGCTGCAGATCCCATGCCGCCTGGTACTCCAGCACCCCGAGCGCCCGCACAGCCACCGGGTCGGTGCGCGATCTGATCGATACCGCCATCTTCTCGACGCTACTCACGGTTGGAGTTCGTGGCGAACGCCAGCGCCTCACCGATCGTATTGTGGTGGAACTCGAAACCCGCCCGCTCCAGTGCCGCCGGGATGGCCCGCTGACCACCCAGGACGCCCTCGTCGGCGAACTCGCCGAGTGCCGCCCGCAACGCGAACCCGGGGACGACGAACGCCGTCGGCCGGTTCACCGAACGCCCGAGCGCCGTCGTGAACTCCGCGTTGGTGACCGGCGCCGGACCCGTCACGTTGACCGGTCCCGACAGCTCGTCGTGCGAGATCGCGAACAGCAGCGCCCGCACCTGATCCTCGAGGCTGATCCACGACAGGTACTGCCTGCCGTTGCCGAGCCGGGCACCCAACCCCAGCGAGAAGAGCGGCTTGATTCGGCTCAGCATCCCGCCCGACGGCGCCATCACCAGACCGGTCCGCGTCAGCACGACCCGAACGCCCGCATGGGCTGCTACGCCCGCCGCGGCTTCCCAATCGATGGCGAGCCTGGCCAAAAAGTTGTGGCCCGGCCCGGCCGACTCGTCGACCGGGGTGGCGCCTGAATCGCCGTAGTAGCCGACCGCACTCGCGTTGACCAGCACCGGCACGCCAGCCTCGACGACGGCGTTGGCCAACACCTCCGTCGGGCCGATCCGGCTGTCGCGCAGGCTCTGCTTGAACGCCCCCGACCACCGCTTCTTCCCGACATTGACGCCGCACAGGTTGACGACGGCATCCACCCCGTGCAGAGCGGTCGCGTCGAACTCGCCGGTAGCCGGATTCCAGAAGACCTCGTCGGCGTTCGACGGCGGCCGCCGCACAAGGCGGATGACCCGGTGATCGGTGGCGCGCAACGCATACACGAGCCCGGTACCGATCAGACCGGATGACCCCGCTATCGCGACGACAGAATCCGATGGCAACGACACTGCTGTCTACAGCCCCAGGTCGGCCTCGAACGCACCCTCTTCGAGGCGACGCTTGATCGTCGTGACGAACCGTCCGGCGTCGGCGCCGTCGATGAGACGGTGGTCGTACGTCAACGGCAGGTACGACACCGACCGGACACCGATCGACTCGTTGCCGAACTCGTCGACGATCACCCGCGGCCGCTTCACGATGGCGCCGGTGCCCAGCATCGCCGCCTGCGGCGGCACCAGGATCGGCGTGTCGAACAGCGCGCCCTGGCTGCCGATGTTGGTGATCGTGAACGTGCCGCCGGACAACTCGTCGGGCTTGAGGTTGCCCGACCGCGCCCGCGCCGCGATGTCGGAGATGGCGCGCGCCAGCCCGCCGAGCGACAGATCACCGGCATTCTTGACAACCGGCGAGAGCAGCCCCTGCTCGGTGTCGACGGCGAAACCGAGGTTCTCGGAGTCGTAGTAGGTGATCTCCTTGGATTCCTCGTTGTAGCTGGCGTTGACGTTCGGGTGGATCTTCAACGCGTCGATGACGGCCCGCGCGATGAACGGCAGATACGTCAGGTTGACACCTTCGCGCTCGGCGAAGCTCGCCTTCGCCTTGGCCCGCAGCGACACGATCTTGGTCATGTCGACCTCGTGTACCTGGGTCAGCTGCGCTGTCGTCTGCAGGGATTCGCGGGTCTTCTTCGCGGTGATCTGACGGATCCGGTTGGCCTTCTGCGTGGTGCCGCGCAGGTGGGCCAGCGCCCCTTCGGGAGCCGGTGCCGGCGCGGACTTCTTGGCAGCAGGCGCCGCAGCCTCGGCTGCCGGTTCGGCCTTGGGCGCCTTCGCGGCTTCGGCGGCGGCGAGGACGTCCTGTTTGCGGATGCGTCCCCCGACTCCCGTGCCCTTGACGGACGCGAGGTCGACGTTGTTCTCGCCGGCGAGTTTGCGCACCAGCGGCGTGACGTACGGGCCGTCGGCAGACGATTCGGCAGCGGCCGGCTTCGGCTCCGATTTGGGCTCCGATTTGGGCTCCGGCTTCGGCTCCGGCTTGGGTTTGGCCTCTTCCGCCGGCTTCGCCTCGGGCTTCTTCTGCTCGGGCTCAGGTTCCGGCTCGGGCTCGGGTTCCGGTTCGGGTTCCGGCTCGGACTCGGCCTCGGCGCCTTCGTCGCCGATCTTGGCCAACTCGCCGCCCACCTCGACGGTGTCGTCCTCTTCGGCAGTGATCGACACCAGCGTGCCGGCCACCGGCGACGGGATCTCCGTGTCCACCTTGTCCGTGGACACCTCGACGAGCGGCTCGTCGACCTCGACGCTGTCGCCGACCTTCTTCAACCAGCGGGTGACCGTGCCCTCGGTGACGGACTCGCCCAGCTCCGGCATCAGCACCGGTGTCGACGACCCCGACGAGCTCGATCCGCCGGACGACTTCTTGGGCTCGGGCTTCTTCTCAGGCTCGGGCTCCTCGTCAGCCTCTGCTTCGGGCTCGGGCTCGGGCTCGGATTCCGGCTCGGGCTCGGCGTCCTCGGATTCCGGCTCGTCCTCGCCGTCGTCGCTGCCGCTGTCGTCGCTCTCATCGGCGTCACCGATGACGGCGAGTTCGCCGCCCACCTCCACGGTGTCGTCCTCCTGGGCGACGATCTTCTTCAGCACACCCGCGGCGGGCGAGGGAATCTCGGTGTCGACCTTGTCGGTCGACACCTCAAGCAGTGGCTCGTCCTCCTCGACCGTGTCTCCCTCTTGCTTCAGCCAGCGGGTGACTGTCCCCTCGGTAACGCTCTCTCCGAGTGCGGGCATCTGGACGGAGATGGCCATAGTTTCGTGGCTCCCTTGCACGGTCTGTCGAGGTATCTGAGCTGTCGGGTTCCATCCTGTCACGTCCGCGGTGACGTTTCGTCGCGGACGGGTGTACTGGCAGCTCTGGCACTATCGAAAGGAAGATGGCGAGGGGATGGCCGGAAGGAGCAAGCCCAGGTGGGACTGTTCGACAAGCTTCGCGGTCGACGCCGTGGCGGTGGTACAGCAACCAGTGATCCCGCGGCCGACCTGCGTTACCTCCAGCAGTGGGTGGCCACGCACACCGGCGTGGAGGCGTTCATCGAGCCTCAGACGACCGTCACCGACGTCACGGTCGTCCTGGTCGCCGCCGACGGCGAATGGACCCGGCGCCGGGCGGGCGGGGACGCCGGCGCCCGGCGACTGTCCGACCGCCTGAAGATCCCCGTCTACGACGTCCAGAAAGTCGGCTATCCGCAGCGGATGCGCGACTACGACGCCCGTCGCCGTATCGAACGCAAGCGCGCCGCGCGGGACGAACTCGACCGCTAGCGCCGACCTCGCAGCAGTAACCTGTGCGCCCGTGAGCATGCAACCCATCCTCGTCCTGGTGCACGGGCATCCCGACAACCCACGCGTGTGGGATCCTGTGGTCGAGCTGCTGTCCGGACGATTCCGGATCGTGCGCTACGACGCGGGTGAGGTCGCGGCAGCGCTCGACGGGATCGAAGGCGACGCTGTCCACGTCCTCGCGCACGGCTGGGGCTCCGCGGCCGTCTGGCAGTACCTGGCGCGCGCCGGCTCGAGAGACCGCGTCGCCTCGTTCACGGCCGTATCGGGACCCGCGCCCGAGCACGTCGCGCGCTATCTGCGCGACACGCTGAGCCGGCCGCACCGCCCCCGCGCTTTCGCCGGCGGCCTCGGCCAGCTCGCGCGACTCGCGGTCGCGGCGCCGAAAGCACTGACCAGCAAAGCAATTCGCGCCAACATCGCCCGCGCCGACGCCGGCTCGGTTCCCGTCGACACCCCCGTGCAGGTGATCGTCGCCACCGGTGACCCGTACGTCAGCTCCCGGCTCTACGACGACACGACGGCGTGGGCGTCGCGCCTGTGGCGCCGCGACGTCGTCGACGGACACGTGACGCCCGCGACCCATCCGCAGCTGCTCGCGCGGGCGGTCACCCAGCTCGTCGACCACCTCGACGGCGCCCCGGCCGCCAGGGAACTGTTGCGCGCGCAGGTCGGCCGGCCGCGAAAGGCGTTCGGCGACATGCTCGTCGCCGTCACCGGCGCGGCCAGCGGAATCGGCCGCGCGACGGCGCTGGCCTTTGCGCGCGACGGGGCCGACGTGGTGGTCAGCGACGTCGACGCCACCGGACTCGAGGAGACCGCCCGCCTCGTCGCGGCCGAAGGCGCCCAGGCGTACCCCTTCATCGTCGACGTGGCCGACGCAGCCGCCGTCGAGGCGTTCGCCGAGCAGGTGACCGCCGAACAGGGGGTCCCCGACATCGTGGTCAACAACGCCGGCGTCGGCCACGCGGGATTCTTCCTCGACACCCCTGCCGAGGAATTCGACAGGGTGCTCGACATCAATCTGGGCGGCGTCGTCAACGGGTGCCGATCGTTCGGCAGGCTGCTCCGCGACCGCGGCACCGGCGGCCACATCGTCAACGTCGCATCGATGGCGTCCTACACGCCCGTCAACGTCATGAACGCCTACTGCACGTCCAAGGCCGCCGTCTTCATGTTCTCCGATTGCCTTCGCGCAGAGCTGGATTCGTTCGGCGTCGGGCTGACCACCATCTGCCCGGGATTCATCAGCACCAACATCGTCGACACCACCAGGTTCTCACTGGGCGAGGGACGCGACGGCGAGGAGTTGCGCGCCCGGGCCCGCAAAGGATTCACGGCGCGGCACTACGGACCCGAGAAGGTGGCCGACGCGATCGTCGCCGCGGTGAAGAGCAACACGGCGATCCGCCCCGTCGCCCCCGAAGCCCACTTCGTCTACGGCGTCGCGCATGTGCTTCCGCAGGCGCTGCGCAGCACCGCCCGCGGCGGCAACTTCGTCTAATTCCGGTGTCTAACCGTTCACGGCAATATCTTCCAGGACCGCGAACATCGTCCGCGTCGGCACCCCCGTGCCGCCCTTGGGGGTGTAGCCCCACGGCTACACGCCCGTCAACGTCATGAACGCCTACTGCACGTCCAAGGCCGCCGTCTTCATGTTCTCCGATTGCCTTCGCGCAGAGCTGGATTCGTTCGGCGTCGGGCTGACCACCATCTGCCCGGGATTCATCAGCATCAACATCGTCGACACCACCAGGTTCTCACTGGGCGAGGGACGCGACGGCGAGGAGTTGCGCGCCCGGGCCCGCAAAGGATTCACGGCGCGGCACTACGGACCCGAGAAGGTGGCCGACGCGATCGTCGCCGCGGTGAAGAGCAACACGGCGATCCGCCCCGTCGCCCCCGAAGCCCACTTCGTCTACGGCGTCGCGCATGTGCTTCCGCAGGCGCTGCGCAGCACCGCCCGCGGCGGCAACTTCGTCTAATTCCGGTGTCTAACCGTTCACGGCAATATCTTCCAGGACCGCGAACATCGTCCGCGTCGGCACCCCCGTGCCGCCCTTGGGGGTGTAGCCCCACGGCCCGCCCGAGTTGTAGGCCGGAGCCGCGATGTCGATGTGCGCCCACTCGACGCCCTCGGCGACGAACTCCCGCAGATAGGTTCCGGCCACCAGCATGCCCGCGTACCGCGATCCGCTGACGTTGGCCAGGTCGGCCACCGCGGACTTGAGGTCGTCCTTCAACTCTTCCGGAAGGGGCATCGCCCAGCCGTTTTCGCCGACGCCCTGGGAGATCTCGGCGACCCGGTCGCGGAACTCGTCACTGCCCATCACGCCCGGTGTGCGCGCACCCAGCGCGACCGTCTGCGCCCCCGTCAACGTCGACGTCTCGATCAGATAGTCGGGCCCGTCCTCGCATGCCCGCACCATCGCGTCGGCCAGGATCAGGCGGCCCTCGGCGTCGGTGTTGAGCACCTCGACGGTGATGCCGCCGTACTGCGTCAGCACATCGCCGGGCCGTTGCGCCGTCGACGAGGGCATGTTCTCGGCCATCGGCACGTAGGCGATGACATCGATCGGCAGCTTCTGGCGCGCCGCGAGCACCACCGTCGCGATGACCGCCGCGGCACCGCCCATATCGGAGGTCATGTGGTGCATGTTGGCGGCCGGTTTGATCGAGATGCCGCCGGTGTCGAACGTGATGCCCTTGCCGACGAGCGCGACCTTCTTGCCCTTGCGCCCGCCGCCGCGGTGGGCCAGGCGCACAAGCCGGGGCGGGCGCGACGAGCCCTTGCCGACGCCGATGATGCCGCCGTAGCCGTCCTTGGCCAGCGCCTTCTCGTCGAGCACCTCGACGTCGAGACCGGCGTCCTCGCCCAAAGCCTTTGCGCGCTTGGCGAATTCGGCGGGGAAGAGATGGCTGGGCGGGGTGTTGACGAAGTCGCGGGCCGTCGCGACCGCGTTCGCGATCGCCTCGGCGCGGGTCGCGGCCTCCTTCGTCGCCGCCTTGGTGTCGGGCGTGAGCGCGGTGATCTTGCGGACGCCCGCGTCCTTCGGTGCGGTCTTCTCGCTGCGGAACGCCGAGAACCGGTAGGAGCCCAGCACCAGACCTTCGATGGCGGCCCCGAGGTCGAGGTCCGACAGTGTCGTGAACACGTTCTCGATGCCGGACAGCGAACGGGCGGCCACCCCGGCGGCGCGGCGCACCGTCTCGGCCGACCACTCGTCGCGGGACTTGCCCAGGCCGACCGCCAGGACACTGCTGACCGGCAGTGCGGGTACGACGACGCGGGTCAGCGACTCGTTGCCGCCCTTGGCGCCCAGCGCCTCCAGCGCGACCTCGATCTCGCCCACCGCTTCGGCGTCCAGATACGGGTTGGCCACCACCGTGGCCCGGTCACCGTCGTCGGCCCCGGAAACCACGGCGACGATCAGGACCGACGAGTCGACCCGGCGCTTGGGCAGCGCACTGGCGACCGCGACGGCAGGGGACAGGTAACCGGCAGAGGTGCTCACGGGGATTCACCCTAGCCATCAGGGTCGAAACCGTCGCGCGCTACTAGGGTGGTTGGTCGTGACCGACAACTTGCTGGCCGGACCCCTGGAGAACCGTCACCGCGAGCTCGGTGCGAGCTTCGCGGAGTTCGGCGGATGGCTGATGCCGGTGTCCTACGCGGGCACTGTCACCGAACACACCGCGACCCGGACGACAGTCGGGCTGTTCGACGTCAGCCACCTCGGCAAGGCGCTGGTGAAAGGCCCGGGTGCCGCTGAGTACGTCAACTCCGCGTTCACCAACGACCTGCGCCGCATCGGCCCGGGCAAAGCGCAGTACACGTTGTGCTGCACCGAATCCGGCGGAGTCATCGACGACCTGATCGCCTACTACATCTCCGACGACGAGATCTTCCTCGTCCCCAACGCGGCCAACACCGCCGCCGTCGTCGCCGCCCTGCAGGAGCACGCCCCCGCCGGATTGACGATCACCGACGAACACCGATCGCGTGCCGTCCTCGCCGTTCAGGGACCCAAGTCGGCATTGGTCCTCGGAGCTCTGGGACTGCCGACCGACATGGATTACATGGGCTACGCCGACGCCCAGTTCGCCGGTGTCGACGTCCGCGTGTGCCGCACCGGCTACACCGGCGAACAAGGTTATGAACTGCTGCCCTCGTGGGACCTCGCCGCCGTCGTGTTCGACGAGCTGGTCGAGGCCGTGAAGTTCGTGGGCGGCGAACTGGCGGGCCTGGGCGCCCGCGACACGCTGCGTACCGAGATGGGTTACCCGCTGCACGGTCACGAACTGTCGCTCGACATCTCGCCGCTGCAGGCGCGCACCGGTTGGGCCATCGGATGGAAGAAAGAGGCCTTCTGGGGACGCGACGCCCTGCTCGCCGAGAAGGAGGCCGGGCCACGCCGGACCCTGCGCGGACTCAAGGCGACCGGTCGGGGCGTGCTGCGCCCGGAGCTGACCGTGCTCTCCGGGGACACTCCTGTCGGCGTCACCACGTCGGGAACCTTCTCTCCCACTGTGAAAGTCGGTATCGCGCTGGCGCTGATCGACACCGCAGCCGACATCCCCGACGGGGCCACCGTCGCCGTCGACGTCCGGGGCCGCAAGGTCGAATGCGTCGTGGTCAAGCCCCCGTTCGTCGACACCCGCACGCGGTAATTCGCTGGCCGGCCGGTTATACAATCTCCTGCATGACTACTGGCCTCGAGTTCACCGTTGATCGCAATGCGAATTCGGCGGGCGACGAGGTACGCGCTGAGATCCTGGCGAATCCGGGGTTCGGCAAGTTTCACACCGACCACATGGTGTCGATCGACTACACCAGCGGTGAGGGCTGGCACGACGCGCGAGTGCTCCCGTACGGGCCCATCGAGCTCGACCCGTCGGCCATCGTCCTGCACTACGCGCAAGAGGTCTTCGAGGGGCTCAAGGCCTACCGGTGGGCCGACGGATCCATCGTGTCGTTCCGCCCGGAATCCAACGCCGCTCGGCTGCGCAACTCCTCGCGCCGGCTGGCCATCCCCGAGCTGCCCGACGACGTGTTCATCGAGTCGCTGCGTCAACTGATCGCCGTCGACGAACAGTGGGTGCCGCCCGCGGGTGGTGAAGAGTCGCTGTACCTGCGGCCGTTCATCATCGCCACCGAACCCGGCCTCGGTGTCCGACCCGCCGACGAGTACCGCTACCTGGTGATCGGGTCGCCCGCGGGCGCCTACTTCCCGCGGGGCATCAAGCCGGTCAGCGTGTGGCTGTCCCACGAATACGTGCGCGCATCTCCTGGCGGGACGGGTGCCGCCAAGTTCGGCGGCAACTACGCCGCGTCGCTGCTGGCGCAGGCCGAAGCCGCGTCGCACGGCTGCGATCAGGTGGTGTGGCTGGACGCGATCGAACGCCGCTACGTCGAAGAGATGGGCGGCATGAATCTGTTCTTCGTGTTCGGCAGCGGCGGCACCGCCCGCCTGGTGACGCCGGAGCTGTCCGGCTCGTTGCTGCCGGGGATCACGCGGGATTCGTTGCTGCAGTTGGCAACTGACGCGGGGTTCGCGGTCGAGGAGCGCAAGATCGACGTCGACGAATGGCAGAAGAAGGCCGCCGCCGGCGAGATCACCGAGGTGTTCGCGTGCGGGACCGCCGCCGTCATCACCCCGGTGTCGCACGTCAAGTTCGGTGAGGGCGAGTTCACCATCGCCGACGGCGAACCGGGCGAGATCACGATGGCGCTGCGGGACACCCTGACCGGGATCCAGCGCGGTACCTTCGCCGACACCCACGGATGGATGACCCGGCTGTCCTAGACGGCCAGGCCCAGCGCCACGACCGTCGTCGTCACCTCGACCGCGGCACCCAGCACGTCGCCGGTGATCCCGCCGAACCTGCGCACGCAATGCGCGACCAGCAGCGCGCTGCACCCCAGGGCGACCAGCATGACCAGCGGCCCCTGCCAGGGGCGGTCGGTCACCAGCGTCGCCGCGCCTGCCACCGCCACGGTCCACGCCGCGACCACCCACAGCGGCTGCGTGCCCGCGACGAATCCGCCGAGGGTGCTGCCCGCCGCCGCGGGGACCCCGCGCCGGCACGCGACGACCACAGCCACCCGGCCCGCCACCACCGCAACCAACACGGCCTGCCACCCCGATTGGGTGAACGCCAGCGACTGCACCAGCACCGTCACGGCGACGGCGGCCACCCCGAACGGCCCCGCCCTGCCGTCGCGCATCACGGCCAGCGCCCGCTCGGGCGGCCCGTAACAGCCCAGCGCATCGGTCGTGTCGGAAAGCCCGTCGATGTGAAGCCCGCGCGTGGCCAGCAGCAGCACAGCCACCGTGACCGCACCGGCCAGCACGCTGCCCGCGCCGAACGCCAGCGAGCCCACCCACCACACGCCCGCGGCCACCGCACCCAGCATCACGCCCACCACGGGCAGCGCGGTCAACACGCCGCGGCCGACGTTCGGGGTGAGCCTGGACGGCATCGGCAGAACGGTCGAGAACGCGAAAGCGCCTGTAAGGGAACGGATCACGGGCCCTACTCTCCGGTGATCCCGGCTTCCTCGAACGTCGCCATCGACGCCAGCGTGGCCACCGCCGCGCGCAGCACGGGCAGCGCGACCAGCGCGCCGGAGCCTTCGCCGAGGCGCATGTCGAGTTCGACGATGGGCGTCAGGTCGAGCTGGCGCAGAGCCAGCGTATGGGCGGGTTCCGTGGAACGGTGTCCGGCCCGCCACCACTGCCGGACGCCTGGGGCGAGCTTCTCTGCGGTCAGCGCCGCCGCCGTCACCACGACCCCGTCGAGCAGCACCGGCGTGCGCCGCACCGCGGCCTGCGCCAGAAATCCCGTCATCGCAGCCAGATCCGCACCACCGCAAATGCGAAGCAGCGCAATAGGATCCGCGGTGATCCTGCGGGTCCGGAAAAGTGCGTCGCGGATCGCCGCCGTCTTGCGCGACCACCCCGCGTCGTCGATACCGGTGCCCCGGCCGACCACGACCACGGGTTCGGAATCGGTCAGGGCGGCGATCAGCGTCGTCGCCGGCGTCGTATTGCCGATACCCATGTCGCCCGCGATGAGCAGATCTGCGCCCGCGTCGACCTCCTCGTCGGCGATCGCGCGACCGGCATCGATCGCCGCCACCACCTCCTCAGGCGTCAACGCATCCTCGACCGCGATGTTGCCGCTGGAGCGGCGGATCTTGTAGGCGTCAGACAGCGATTCGTCACTGTCGACGGCGACATCCACGACGCGAACGCCGGCGCCGGCCACCTCGGCCAGCACGTTCACCGCGGCGCCACCCGCCGCGAAGTTGGCCACCATCGCGGCCGTCACCTCCGCCGGATAGGCCGAAACCCCCGACGTGGTGACACCGTGGTCACCGGCGAACACCACGACCCTGGCCCGCTCGAACTGCTTCGGCGGGCAGACGCCCTGGCATGCCGACACCCACACCGAAAGCTCCTCCAGTCGACCGAGAGCGCCCGTGGGTTTGGTCAGCACCGCCTGCCGGTCCCGCGCCGCCGCGGCGGCGTCGGGATCGGGCACGGGAATGTCAGGAAAGTAGGCCACCTGCGGCGTCACGCAACGCGCGTGCCGCGCTCGACCTGAGGCCGGGGGGCGCGCATCCGGCGCAACTGCGACCCGCGGCTGGCCGCGTAGAAACCGAGCTTCCAACCGGTGTCGGTGTTGTCGGGGAACTTGGCGTCGGCCATCTTGTTCACCTTGCGGCCGAGGACGAAGCCATCGACCACCATGATCAGCACCAGCACGAGCATCGCCGGCGAGATCAGCGCCTGCACCTGAACCGACGGCACCGCCAGCATGATGAAGATCATGCCCAGCGCGGCGGGCATGAACAGGCCCAGCAGATTTCGCCGCGCATCCACGATGTCGCGCACATAGCGGCGCACCGGCCCCTTGTCGCGGGGCAACAGGTAGGCGTCCTCGCCGGACATCATCTTCTCGCGGCGCTGGTTCATGTCGGAGCGACGTTCGGCGCGCTCGACCTTGCGTTCCTCGCGAGACAGCTTCGGGCCGCGCAACTCCTTGCGGCGCTTCCTTGCCTCCGCGCTCGTCATCG
Organism: Mycobacterium sp. 236(2023); assembly: GCF_029623955.1. Taxonomy (GTDB): domain Bacteria; phylum Actinomycetota; class Actinomycetes; order Mycobacteriales; family Mycobacteriaceae; genus Mycobacterium. The sequence continues at coordinate 106,856 of NZ_JARSBP010000004.1, forward strand.
GGGCCGGCGCGACGGGGCCACGCTTGCGGCTGGCCTCGCTGCGCTTCGGGGTCGGCTTGCCCTTGGGCGCCGTCGCGGTGCGTTCGGCCGCCGCCGCCTCGGCGGTGTCGGTGACGGGAACGGACTCCTCGCCGGAATCACCGGCATCATCGTTCTTGCGGCCCAGCAGCTTCACGGCTCCCAGGTTACTTCTCCGCGTACGGCGGGCCCAATTCGCGCGGGATAGTCTTCCGTGGTGGCAGGCGCCGAAAACTCCCCGAGAACCGTGCTGATCGCCCCCGACTGTTTCGGGGACAGCCTCACCGCCGTTCAGGCCGCCCAATCGATCGCGCAGGGATGGCGGACGTCGCGTCCCGGCGATGCGCTGATGCTGGCCCCGCAGTCCGACGGTGGCCCGGGATTCGTCGAGGTGCTGGCGAGCCGGCTCGGCGAGATCCGGACGATGACCGTCAGCGGTCCGCTGGACCTCGAGGTCGAGGCGCACTGGGTGCTCGACGCCGACCCGCCCGTGACCGCCTACATCGAATGCGCCCAGGCGTGCGGCCTTGCGCTGCTCGGTGGCCCCCCGACGGTGCGCACCGCGCTCGACGCGCACAGCAGGGGAGTCGGGCAGCTCATCGCCGCAGCCCTGGAAGCCGGCGCCGGCCGCATCGTCGTCGGACTCGGCGGCAGCGGCAGCTCCGACGGAGGGCGCGCCATGATCGAAGCGCTCGGCGGGCTCACAGTCGCCCGCGAACGACTCGACGGCGTCGACCTCATCGTCGCCAGCGATGTCGAACACCCGCTGCTCGGCCCGATGGGCGCCGCCGCCGTCTTCGGACCTCAGAAAGGCGCCGACGCCGAAACCGTCGCAGTGCTCGAAGCGCGGCTCACCGCATGGGCCGAAGAACTCAACGCCGCCGCAGGTCGGTCGATCACCGACGAACCCGGCGCCGGCGCGGCAGGCGGAATCGGCGCGGCGCTGCTGGCACTCGGTGGCCGCCGCGAATCCGGTGCCGCGATCATCGCCGAACACACCGGGCTGGGCTCCGACGTCGCCACCGCCGACCTCGTCATCACCGGGGAAGGCCGCTTCGACGACCAGTCGCTGCACGGCAAGGTCGTCAGCGCACTCGCCGCGGGTGCTCGCTCCAACCAGATACCGGTCCTCGTCCTCGCAGGCCAGGTCACGCTCGGACAGTCCGCTCTGCAGGCCGCCGGCATCCAATCGGCCTATTCGATCACCGACCACGCCGGTTCAGTGGAGAAGGCGATCGAGGATGCGGCCAACCAGCTCACCGGACTCGCCACCGAGGTGGCAGCGGCCTGGCGATGACCCGGCGCTTGAGAAGATGAGGAATAGCGGCGGAACCAGGTACCGTTGATGTTGTAGGGCCACCCGAGACTGCGGGGGAGACCGGCCCACCCACGTACATCCACACAGGAGATTCCATGACTGTTCAGGACGAGTCGGCTGTGCAGGCTGGCCAGACCACCGAGGCGGCGCACGGCGCGACCCTGACGGATGCCGCGGCTGCCAAGGCGAAGGCCCTGCTCGACCAGGAGGGTCGTGACGACCTGGCTCTGCGCATCGCCGTGCAGCCGGGCGGATGCGCCGGCCTGCGCTACAACCTGTTCTTCGACGACCGCTCGCTCGACGGCGACCTGGTCGTGGACTTCAACGGCGTCGGCCTCACGGTGGACCGCATGAGCGCCCCGTACATCCAGGGCGCGACCATCGACTTCGTCGACACGATCGAGAAGCAGGGCTTCACGATCGACAACCCGAACGCCACCGGCTCCTGCGCCTGCGGCGACTCGTTCAACTGAGCTAGTACTGCCCGGCCGTCCGCGGCAGGTACGAACACACCAGGATCTCGTTGTCGATCGAGATCAGCTGGGCGACGGCCTGCTCGTCGGCCTCCTGCGGCTGATTGCGCGATGACCCGCTCGCCGGGATGACCCGCATCGTGAACAACACCTGGGCCTGCGTCGGCGACGACAGCACCATCTTGTCGATCGAGGTCACCTCGGCTTCCTCGTACTGCTTGCGGAACGCATCGCTGGACAGTCCGGCCAGCGCCAGGTCCGACCGGCGTTCCTTGACCGCGTCGAACAGGCCGCACAGCGTGTGGCGGGCGACGCGTTCGTCGTCACCGGAGGACAGCGCGTCCAGGTAATCCTGGATCGCGACCTGCGCCGATGCATCCGTCAGCGCGCCGGTGGCGGCCTGCTCCTCACGTCCTCCGCTGAGCGCCACCGCGGTGATCACCCCGACGACCGCCAGGATCGCCACCGCCGCGACCGAGATCGCGATCCACGGCTTGCGGCTGCGTTTCGGGTACGGCACCGGCGGAGGCAGCGTTCCGGGATACGAGGCACCGATGCCGCCGGCGGGATAAGGCTGCGCGGGAGTCGGGTATCCCTGCTGCGGGTACGTCTCCGGATACATGTGGGGGCCGGCCGGTCCAGCGCCATACGGGGGCGGGTAAGGACCAGTCATCGATGTGCTCCCGGGAAGTTCGGTCGGATCCTGCGGCATCTACAGTGACCAGGCAGGTGTTCATAGGCAGGTGTTCATAGGCAGGTTAGCGCAACCACCGGCGGTGCCCCTGCCAACGCTGCTGCGTGCGACGATGCTTGAAACGACGTGCTTGAACGAGCAAGCCGAAATGCCGAAAACGACGAAGGGTGAGACTGCGTGACCATCGCGGTGACCGGATCGATTGCCACTGACCATCTCATGCGCTTCCCGGGCAAGTTCTCGGAGCAGCTGCTGGCCGACCACCTCCAGAAGGTGTCGCTCAGCTTCCTCGTCGACGACCTCGTGATGCACCGCGGGGGAGTCGCCGGCAACATGGCGTTCGCGATGGGTGTGCTCGGTGGCAACCCGACACTGGTCGGTGCCGTGGGTGCCGACTTCGACGACTACCGGCAGTGGCTCACCTCGCACGGCGTCAACTGCGACAGCGTGCTCGTCTCCGAGACCGCCTACACCGCCCGCTTCGTGTGCACCACCGACGTCGACATGGCGCAGATCGCGTCCTTCTACCCGGGTGCGATGTCGGAATCCCGCAACATCAAGCTCGCCGACGTCGTCAAGGCAACGGGCACACCGGATCTGGTCATCATCGGCGCCAACGACCCCGATGCGATGTTCCTCTACACCGAGGAATGCCGGGCCCTAGGACTGTCCTTCGCGGCCGATCCCAGCCAGCAGCTGGCCAGGCTCTCGGGCGAGGAGATCCGCAAGCTGATCGACGGCGCCACCTACCTGTTCACCAACGACTACGAGTGGGATCTGCTGCTGCAGAAGTCGGGCTGGTCCGAGGCGGAGGTGATGAGCCAGATTCAGCTGCGCGTCACCACGCTCGGGGAGAAGGGCGTCGACCTCGTCGGCCGCGACGGCACGTTCGTCCACGTCGACGTCGTGCCCGAGACCCATAAAGAAGACCCGACCGGAATCGGCGACGCGTTCCGCGCGGGCTTCCTGACGGGCCGCGACGCCGGCCTGTCCCTGGAGCGCGCTGCACAGCTCGCGTCGTTGGTCGCGACACTGGTCCTCGAAGCGCCGGGTCCGCAGGAATGGACCTGGGACAAAGACGCTGCGGTGCAGCGGCTGACCGACGCCTATGGCGCCGACGCAGGCCGGGAGATCGCCGAGGCGCTGTAGCGCCGACAGAGCACCTGAGAGGCGCTTTAGCGCCTGAAGGCTACACGGCGCCGTCGCTGGACTCGCCCGACGAGTCGCCATCCCGGTGTTGCTTGCGTGTCGCGGTGCCGTCCGTCTCGGCGTCAGCGTCCGCGGCGGTCGCATCCGGCGCGTCGTCGGTGGCGGGGGCGCTCGCCTTCTGATGGCGCGTGCCGCTCGCGTGCTTCGCGTAGCCCTCCGACACCGTTGTTTCGTCGGTCTCGATGTCGCCCTCGTCGGCGTCGCGGGACGGAGAGGTGGAGGGCTTTTCGACGTCGTCGTCGTCGGCGACGTCCGACTCTGATTCGGCAGCGAGGCTGTCGATGTCGCCGGAGTCTCGGCGGACGTCCGTCGGCTCTGGTGTCGTCGGCTCCTCCTCGGCCGCCGGCAGATAGGACCGGTCGTAGCCGCGTTCCACCAATTCCTTCAACGGTGCGTTCAGTGCGTCCGCCAAGTCGGTCAGCCCCAGATTCCGCAGCGGCTGGAGAAGTGGAAGGTTTTCGGTCGGCACGAAGACGTAGGTGGTGTTGCCCTCTTTCCACACGATGTTGGCCGGGTCGTACATGTCCACGTTCTCGTAATCGGTGTGGATGATCGTGAACGCCATCAACGAGTTGAGCAGCGTCAACAAGTTCAGCGGATTGTCGGGGAAGTCGGAGGCGAAGTCGTACTGGCGCGAGATGTCGATCACTTGGTATTGGGTTTGCGGCATCACGTCGCTGTCCGAGCCGCCGTACGCGCGCGTGGGGTTGCCGATCACGACGAACGACAACTCGTCCGGCGACGGGGCATCCGCGTCGCCAGCGTGCGCCACCAGCCAGTCGGTGACCGTCCGGGCCCCCTCGCTGTAAGAGAACACGATCTTGGTTCCTGGCGTGGCGTCGATGGTCGCTTCAATTGTCGCGATTCCGTTGGGATCCCAGAGGAACTGATCAACGCGAACGCAGTTGTTCGGCGCCTGGCACAGCGTTCCGCGCAGTTCGTCCTTCATCGACCCTTCCCACGGGAAGACGGTCAACACGGTGGCCGGGCCCGGCACCGCGGGCACCGTGGCGGCGCCCGCGGTCGGCGCAGCAAACAGTGACAGCGCAGCCGCGCTCGCGGCGAGGGCCGCCCACGGCTGACGAGGCTGCTGTGCGTGACGGTCCATTGTCGAATCCCCCTCTGAAAGTGAACAGACGATCAGGCCTGCAACATCGCAGAGCGCGGGCGTCGAAGGCTCCCTCCCCAGGTGCCTTCGGCGCTACCGCTGATCCTGATACTGAACGCTACGCCGCACTTTGCTGGAACGGAATCAGGGAATTCCCTTGTTCTCGGCAGCCGGGCCCCGGACTAGAGCTGGACGGGGTAGGTCGGCTCGCTGATCCGAGGGGTGACGGTCTTGTCGACGAAGATCGCGTACCACAACATGAAGATCAACACCGTCCACAGTCGTCGACTGTGATCGCTTGTGCCGCTTCGATGTTCGTCAAGCATTGTCCTGACAGCGACGAGGTCTACATATTCGCCGGCCCCCGAAGAGCTGACCATCCCGTACGCCCAGTCGAGGAGTTCACCCGCCCGCAGCCAGTGCCGGATCGGCACCGGGAAACCCAGCTTCGGCCGATTCAACACATGTGCCGGGACGATGGGTTCCAGCGCGCGGCGTAGCGCGTACTTCGTTGTCGACCGGGTGATCTTCTGGTCGTACGGCAGCCGCGACGCGACCGCGAACACCTCGGAGTCCAGAAACGGCACCCGAAGCTCCAGCGAGTTGGCCATCGTCATCTTGTCGGCCTTGACCAAGATGTCGCCCCGCAACCACGTGAACAGGTCGATGTGCTGCATCCGTGCCACCGGATCCCAGCCCTGCGACTGCGCGTACACCGGCGCCGTGACGTCGGTGTGCACCCAGTCCTGGCGGAACTTGGGCAGCACGGCCCGCAGATGGGCGTCCGAGAAGCTGCGAGCGTTGCCGTAGTAGCGCTCCTCGAGCGTCAAGGAACCGCGGTGCAGCAGGCTCTTGCCCCGCATCCCCTCCGGCAGCGGACCCGCCATCTTGCCCACCGACTTGCGAAGGCCTCGCGGCAGAAAGTCGAAAGGCTTGAGCGACAACGGCTCCCGATAGATCGTATATCCGCCGAAGAGTTCGTCGGCGCCCTCGCCCGACAGCACCACCTTGACGTGCTTGCGGGCCTCCTTGGCGATGAAATACAGCGGCACCAGAGCCGGGTCGGCGACGGGTTCGTCCAGATACCAGACGATCTCAGGCAGCGCCGCGACGAACTCCTCCTGGCCGACGACCTTCGTCACGTGCCGGGCGCCGATCGCCTCCGCGGACGCCACCGCCACGTCGACCTCCGAAAAGCCCTCGCGCTCGAAGCCCGTGGTGAACGTGATCAGCCGCGGGTTGTGGCGCATCGCCAGCGCGGCGATCGCGGTCGAGTCGATGCCGCCCGACAGGAACGCGCCGACCGTGACGTCGGCGCGCATGTGCTTGGCCACCGAATCTTCCAGCGCAGCGGTGATCTCGTCGTAGCGGGCCTGCTCTGCGCCCACCGAGAACGGCACCGCCGAGAACCGGGGCTTGAAGTACCGCGTCACCACAGGCTCGGCGCCGGGCCGCACGCGGGCATAGCTGCCCGACTCCAGCCTTCGGATGCCGCGATGCAACGTCTCGGGTTCGGGGACGTACTGCAGCACGGTGTAGTGCTGCACGGCGCGCTCGTCGATGGTCAGGTCGATGCCCAGCGTGCCGGCGACGTCGAGCAGACACTTCTTCTCACTGCCGACCACCGTCCCGCCCGACCCCGTCGCCATGTAGAGCGGCTTGATGCCGAACGGATCCCTGGCGCACAACATCTCCTCGGCCACGGTGTCCCACAGGGCGAACGCGAACATGCCCCGCAGCCGCGGCAGCGCATCGGCGCCCCAGTGGTGGTAGGCGGCCAGGATGGCCTCGCCGTCGCCGTCGGTGTGAAAGACCGCGCCGTGCTCGGCGGCGAGCTCGTCACGCAACTCCAGATAGTTGTAGATCTCCCCGTTGAACACCAGGGAGTAGCGGTCGGGCTGATCGGCTGGTCCCCACCGCAGCGGCTGGTGGCTGTGCGCTATGTCGATGATCGACAGCCGGTTGAAGCCCAACACCACGCGGGCGTCGTTCCAGGTACCGGGCTCATCAGGGCCGCGATGGCGCATCTGGGCGGTCGCACCCGACACTGCGTCGACGACGCCGGGGGAGACCTCAGCCGACGGGTCGGTTACCAGCGCAAGCAGTCCGCACACCGCGCCAGTATGCCCAATCGCGCGGTCGCTTCGCGCCTGCGCCGTGGCGTGGTCTACGCTGCGTAGTATTCAGTGCAGCCGTCTGACCGCCCGCCGGTCAATCGACTTAGTAGGAGGCGCCAACGTGTCCGCTCGCGGCCTGAAGTTGGTGGCATTGTCCCTGCTCCTGGGCGGGATGACAGTGCTACTCAGCGGGTGCAGTTGGTCTGAGGTCCTGGGCCTGGGATGGCCCAACGGCATCACCCCCGAGGCACATCTGAACCGCGAGCTGTGGATCGGATCGGTCATCGCCGCGTTCGTCGTCGGCGGCATCACGTATCTGATGCTGTTCTGGACGATGGCCTTCCATCGCAAGAAGGCCACCGACACCGAGATGCCGCGCCAGTTCGGCTACAACATGCCGCTGGAGCTGACCTTGACGGTCATCCCGTTCATCATCATCTCGGTGCTGTTCTACTTCACCGTGGTGGTGCAGGAGCAGATCCTGAACAAGGAGCCCAACCCCGAGGTCGTCATCGACGTCACGGCGTTCCAGTGGAACTGGAAGTTCGGTTACCAGAAGGTCGAATTCGCCGACGGCACCCTGAGCTACGACGGCGTCGACAACGAGCGCAAAGAAGCCATGACGTCGCGCCCCGAGGGCAAGGACAGCCACGGCGTCGAAGAGGTCGGCGCGCTGCACGGACTCAACCCCGAGGACCGCACCTACCTGAACTTCGACAAGGTCGAGACCCTCGGCTCGTCGTCGGAGATCCCGGTCCTGGTCGTGCCGTCGGGCAAGCGCATCGAATTCCAGATCGCCTCCGCCGACGTCATCCACGGATTCTGGGTTCCGGAGTTCCTGTTCAAGCGCGACGTGCTGCCCAACCCGGTCGAGAACAACTCCGACCACATCTTCCAGATCAGCGAGATCCTGCAAACGGGTGCCTTCGTCGGCCGATGCACGGAGATGTGCGGCACGTACCACTCGATGATGAATTTCGAACTGCGTGTCGTCGAGCCCAACGACTTCAAGGCCTACCTCGAACAGCGCGAGGCGGGAAAGACGAATGCCGAAGCGCTGCAGGCGATCAACCAGGATCCGCTGGCCGTCACCACCAAACCGTTCGACAGCCGCCGCGGCGAACTGGCACCGCAGGTGCCCGAGGCGAACAGGTAAGGAAAGGCAAGACAGCACATGCATATCGAAGCCAGACTGTTCGAGTTCCTGACCGCGTTCTTCGCGCTGTCGACCGTCGTGTACGCCGTGCTGACGCACATGTTCCAAGACCCCGGTGGCGTCGAATGGGCGGGCACCACCGCGCTGGCCCTGACGACCGGCCTGACGCTGATCACCGGCACGTTCTTCCGGTTCGTGGCACGGCGGTTGGACACCCGGCCTGAAGACTACGAAGACGCCGAAATCGCTGACGGCGCCGGCGAGCTCGGCTTCTACAGCCCGCACAGCTGGTGGCCGATCATGATCGCGCTGTCGGGCTCCATCACCGCGGTCGGCATGGCGATGTGGCTGCCCTGGCTGATCGTGGCGGGCGTGTGCTTCATCCTGACGACGGTGTCCGGCCTGGTCTTCGAGTACCACACGGGGCCCGAAAAGCACTGACCTGCTGTCGGCCGTGCTTGGGGCGCCTGTGCTTGGGGCAAGGTCACAATCAGGCAGAGGTTCGCCCGCAACCCGCCTCGGGAGATCCGTTCGGGTGTCGCCGTTGGGTAGTGTTGCCGAGGCGCCATGAGCCGTCACGGCAACCTCCGGCGCCGGAGAAGCAGTCGATAAGGACAGACGTAGATGAGCGGGCCGAATCCTCCCGGGCGGGACTCTGGCAGCTCTGGTTTTCCAGATGACGAGCCAGGCGACGCCACGTCGGACGTCACCAGAGACGTCTCCGCAGGAAGCGGCGACAACCCCGACACCGGCCATACCGACTTCTATTCGCGCGCGTATTCCGCACCGGAGTCGGAACAGTTCCTCAGCAGCGCCTACGCCGGCGGCTCGGACATCGTTCCCTACGACTACGACAACTACGAGTCGACACCCGACACCGACGCAGCCCCGCCACGCTGGCCGTGGGTCGTCGGCGTCGTCGCGATCGTCGCCGCCATCGCTCTCGTCGTGTCGGTGTCCGTGCTGGTGACCCGTACCGACACCGACAGTCTCGCCACCCCGGAGACGACCACCCGTCCGGCGCCGCCCATCCAGGACGAGATCCTGCCGACGACGCCGCCACCCCCGCCACCGCCTCCGCCGCCCACCACGGAGCCGCCACCGCCTCCGCCGCCTGAGACCGTCACGGTGACCGAACCGCCACCGCCGCCACCGCCGCCCACCGAGGCGCCGCCCCCGCCGCCCCAGACGACAGAGGCGCCCCCGCCTCCGACGACCACCACGCCGCGACCCGGACCACGCCAGGTCACCTACTCGGTGACCGGGACCAAAGCGCCGGGCGACATCATCACCGTCACCTACATCGATGCCTCCGGGCGCAGCCGCACCCAGCGCAACGTGTACATCCCGTGGTCTCTGACCGTCACCCCGATCTCCCAGTCCGAGGTCGGCTCCGTGCAGGCGTCGAGCCTGTTCCTGGTAAGCCGGCTGAACTGTTCGATCACCACGAGCGACGGAACCGTGTTGTCCTCCAACACCGGTAACGCCGCCCAGACAAACTGTTAGGCCACCTCACCGCCGATGACACCACTCACCGACACCGCGAACCGGCCGAGCCCCGGCTTCGACGCCGGCGCACTCGACCGCACCGACCGGCTGCTCCTCGGAGGCTGTGTCGCCGTCTGGCTGGCCGCCCTGGGCGCCGGCGTCGCGGCGACGGTCGCGCTCGTAGACCTGGCCAACACCCGCGCAGCGCAAGTTTCTGACTCGGGCACTCCGTGGATCCTCTACACCATCATCGGGGTGTCGGCCGCGGTGATCGTCGCAGCCGTACCGCTGCTGCTGCGGGCTCGGCGCACCGGCGACAGCGAACCGACTGCGGTGGAGAGACGGCTGGCGCAACAGGCCGCTGAGCGGGCACAAACCCCCGCCCGCACAGGGGACGCGCCGACCGAGAAGCTGCGTGTCCCGCCCGCCGTCGTCGACACGAACAGCGGGTGTCTGCCGCGGATCCTGCAGTCGCCGGGCGTGCTCGCCGCGGCTGATTCACCGGCCGTCGACCGGATCTGGCTCCGCACCGGCGCATCCCTGTTCTGCGCGATGGGAGCCGCCACACTGCTGGTCTCGGCCGCGACCTACCTGATGGCCGTCGACAGCGACACCGTCTCCTGGGTGCTCTACGGTGTCGCCGGCGTCGTGACGGTGGGGATGGCCGCCATTCCCTGGTACTTCCTGCGCGAACTGCGCGGCGAACTGGACCGCTGAGTCTCAGCCGTCGAGCGCCTTTGCGGCGTGCAGTGCTGACGTAAAAACAATTCCGCCCCAGCCGTATCGGCTGGGGCGGAATTGTTTACGCGAGACTGTCCGGCTCAGTGATGCCCGTTGGACGAGCCATTCGACGAGCCGTTGGAGGCACTGCTGCGCTCCTGGTGATCGCGCAGCGCGGTGAGCGCCTTGTGCTCGGCCTCGTGTGCGGCCTCGGTGATCGCCTCGTGCTCCGACATCGGATCGCCGAAGAGGAAGCTGCCGCTGCCGGGCGCACCGGCAGATCCCAGCTTGTTCATCCGCTTGGGCAGAGCCGCGCCCTGGTACTCCAGCGGAATGGCATGGCCGTGGTCGTCGACCGGTCCCAACGGCTGGTGCAGCTCGACGTAGGCGCCGTGGGGGAGACGTTTGATGATGCCCGTCTCGATCCCGTGCTCCAGCACCGCGCGATCGCTACGCTGCAGGGCCACCGCCCAGCGGTAGGCGACGAAGTAGACGATCGCAGGCAGCACGACCATGCCGATGCGGCCGATCCACGTCGTCGCGTTCAGCGAGATGTGGAACTTCAGCGCGATGATGTCGTTCATGCACGCGAAGGTCAGCACGATGTAGAACGCGATGGCGGCGGATCCGACCGCAGTGCGCGTCGGTGCGTCACGCGGACGCTGCAGCAGGTTGTGGTGCGCGTTGTCGCCCGTGAGCTTCTTCTCGATGAACGGATACATCGCGAGCAGTCCGAAGATCAGGCCCATGCCGACGGCAACCCACACGCCCTGCGGGATGGTGTGTCCGAACGGGTAGAACTCCCACGCCGGCCACAACCGGATCAAGCCGTCTGTCCACATCATGTAGAAGTCGGGCTGGCTACCGGCAGACACCTGGGACGGTTTGTACGGGCCGAGGACCCAGATCGGGTTGATCTGCAGCAGACCGCCCATCAGGCCGAGGATGCCGACCGTCACCGCGAAGAACGCGCCCGACTTCACCGCGAACACCGGCATGACGCGCACGCCGACCACATTGGTCTCGGTGCGGCCGGGGCCGGGGAACTGGGTGTGCTTCTGGAACCACACCAGCGCGAGGTGAACACCGATGAGCGCCAGGATGATTCCCGGGATCAGCAGGATGTGGAGCGCGTAGAGGCGGGGGATCAGGATCTCGCCGGGGAAGTCGCCGCCGAACAGCGCCCAGTGCATCCAGGTGCCGACGACCGGGATGCCCATCGTGATGCCCGACAGGGCGGCGCGGATACCGGTGCCCGACAGCAGGTCGTCGGGAAGCGAGTAACCGAAGAAGCCCTCGAACATGGCCAGGATCAGCAGCAGCGAACCGATCACCCAGTTCGCCTCACGCGGGCGGCGGAACGCGCCGGTGAAGAAGATGCGGGCAAGGTGAACCATGATCGACGCCGCGAACAGCAGCGCCGCCCAGTGGTGGACCTGCCGGACGAACAAGCCACCGCGGACTTCGAAGCTGATGTCGAGTGCGGTCTCGTAGGCCCGCGACATCTGCACACCGCGCAGCGGCTGGTACACACCGTCGTAGGTGACGTGCATCATCGACGGGTCGAAGAACAGCGTCAACCAGACACCGGTGAGCAGCAGCACCAGGAAGCTGTACATCGCGATCTCACCGAGCAGGAACGACCAGTGCGTCGGGAAGACCTTGTTGAGCTGGCGGCGCACCGCGGCCGAGGGGTGGTACCTCGAGTCGATGGCATCACCCTGCTTGCCGGCGATCTCGCCTGCGCTTGGACGTGGGCTCATGACTTCCGCTCCCAGAATGCCGGTCCGACGGGTTCGATGAAGTCGCCGTTGGCGACCAAGTAGCCGTCCTGGTCGATCGTGATCGGTAGCTGTGCGAGCGCGCGCGCCGCCGGGCCGAAGATCGGCTTGGCGAAGTGCAGCGCGTCGAACTGCGACTGATGGCACGGGCACAGGATGCGGTAGGTCTGCTGCTCGTAAAGCGACGACGGGCAGCCCAGGTGCGAGCAGACCTTCGTGTAGGCGAACAGCTCGCCGAAGTTGAAGCTCTCCTGACCGCGGCGCTTGACGACGCGCGTCATGTCCAGCGGCTTGATGCGGATCAGCATCACAGGATTGCGCACGCCCATGGCGATCTCGGTCAGGTGGTGCTCGGATTCGACAGTCGTTCCGTCGCCGTCTGATTCACGCCACGGGTACACCGTCTCCATGCCACCCGCGTCGAGGTCTTCGGGACGCATTTTGACGAACGGCGACTCGCCCGGCTTGCCGGTGGCCCGGGCCAGGAAGATCGTCTCGCCGTGGAAGCGGGGCGTCCACCCCGACGTCCACAGCACGGCCTTCATGCCCTCGGCGGTCGGTACGACCGGCTTCCACGGGTTCTTGATGAGGCCACCGATGAACGCAATGGCGGTGCCCAGGCCGAAGGCGCCGAACCCGATACCGAGTGAGAGCCCGATCATCTTGCGTCGCTTGATGGTTGAGCCGTCCAGCGCGTCACCGAGGTTGGCCGCGACGGTCCTGCGGTCGATTTCGGGGGAGCGACCGTCGTGGCGATCCTGGATTGAGATCTCTTCGGGGATGAACTTCTTCTGGAACAGGACCGCGCCGACACCGATCGCCAGGACCGACAGACCGAACGTCAGGCCGTAGAGCGGTGTTGCCAGCGAGTAGAGCCACTCGCCCTCTTCGCCGTAGGGCACGTACTCCCACGGCCAGAACAGGAAGACCAGCAGCAGTGCGAGACCGGCGAATCCGGCCAGCAGGAACCAGTACGCGACGGTGCGTTCCGCACGCTTCTCGGCTTTCGTGCCGGGAATGGGGAAGCGCGGCTCCTTGTAGATCGTCTCGACGCCGTCGATTCTGCCGCCGAGCTCGAGCAGCTCCTCCTGCGACATCTTCGCCAGTTCGGCGTCGCTCGGGTTGGGGACGTCAGGCTTTGCACTCATGCCCGTGCTCCGATCCAGAGGGCGGCGGCGATGATTGCCACCATTCCGACGATCCAGGCGACCATGCCTTCCGACGTGGGACCGAAGCCGCCGAGGCCGAGGCCGCCGGGCGTCGGTGTCTCCGCCGATTCGCGGACGTAGGCCACGATGTCGCGCTTCTCTTCCGGGGAGAGCTGACGGTCGGAGAACTTGGGCATGTTCTGCGGGCCCGTCGCCATGGCGGTGTAGATCTGGGCCGGCGTCGCCGGGCCCAGGTCGGGCGCGTACTTGCCCGACGACAGCGCGCCACCCTTACCCGTGAAGTTATGGCAGGACGCACAATTGAGGCGGAAGAGGTCGCCGCCGCGGGCGACGTCGTTGCCGATCAGGGACTGTTCGGCGACGTGGCCGTTTTCGTCGCGGGGGACGACGGGGCCGCCGCCGTTGGCCTGCACGTAGGCACCGAGCGCATCGATCTGCTCCGGGTCGAACGCCGGATCCTTGCGCATGATCTGCGCCTCGTTGCGCATCGCGGGCATACGTCCGGTCGAGACCTGGAAGTACACGGCCGCTTCGCCGACGCCGATCAGGCTGGGACCGCGGTCGGCGACACCCTGCAGGTTGACGCCGTGGCAGGACACACAGGACGTGTCGTAGAGCTGCTGACCAGTGCGCAGCATCGCCGATGCCGACTCATCGGCGACAGCCACCTGCGGGGTCGGAGTGAGGGTGGCTGCCAGACCGCCGGCCATCACCAATCCGCTCAGCAACAGCAGCGCTGCCGTGACGCGGCGGCGAAGCCGCCTACGCGACTTGCTGGTCATCGAACCCCTTCTGTTCTCGGGCTGTGAGTTCGGCATCGGACGCGCCGGCGAGTCGGTCATCGGACGAAGTAGATGACGGCGAACAGGGCGATCCACACGATGTCGACGAAGTGCCAGTAGTACGACACGACGATGGCGGCAGTGGCCTGTGCGGGCGTGAACTTGCTCATCTTCGTCCGGGCCAGCAGCAGGATGAAGGCGATCAGACCACCGATGACGTGCAGGCCGTGGAAGCCGGTCGCCAGGTAGAAGACGGTGCCGTAGGCGCTGCCGGGGATGGTGGTGCCGTGCTCGACCAGGTGAACGTATTCGTAGGCCTGCCCGAGGACGAAGAAGAGGCCCATCGCGAAGGTCAGCGTGTACCACCGGCGCAGCCCGAAGACGTCGCCGCGCTCGGCGGCGAAAACACCCATCTGGCACGTGAACGACGACGCGATGAGGACCAGCGTCACCGGCACTGCCAGCGCAAGGTTCAATTCGGTCGGCTCCGGCGGCCAGTCACCGTGGGCCTGGGCACGCGCGGTGAAATACATCGCGAACAGTCCAGCAAAGAACATCAGTTCACTGGAAAGCCAGACGATGGTGCCAACACTGACCATATTGGGCCGGTTCAGCGAATGCACGCGCGACGTGATTGCGGTTCCCGACGTCCCTACAGCGCTCGTCACAGGAGCAAGTATGACGCTTTGTAGTTGTTGAACTCCACCCGGGTGGAGCAATTCGTCATAATCGCGTTCGTGACTACGCCTACGCCTACGTCCCCAACTCCGACATGGTCGATGATTCTCGGCAGATTGACGACGGTGCAGGGCCTCCTGCCGGGGCAGGCGGCCTGGGCGATGGACCAGATCATGACCGGCGCCGCGACGCCCGCCCAGATCGCCGCGTTCGGCGTGGCGATGAAGATGAAGCGGCCGACGTCGGCGGAGGTCGCCGAGCTCGCCGAGATCATGCTCAAGCACGCGCGCCGGGTGCCGACCGACACGATCGGGACCGCCACCGTCGACGTCGTCGGCACCGGCGGGGACGGCGCCAACACCGTGAATCTGTCGACGATGGCTTCGATCGTGGTCGCCGCGGCAGGTGTCCCGGTGGTCAAGCACGGAAACCGTGCCGCGTCGTCGCTGTCCGGTGGCGCCGACACACTCGAAGCTCTGGGCCTGCGGATCGATCTGGGTCCCGACGAAGTCGCGCGCTGCGTCTCCGAGGTCGGCATCGGCTTCGCGTTCGCTCCGCAATTCCATCCGTCCTACCGGCACGCCGGGGTGGCCCGTCGCGAGATCGGCGTCCCGACGGTGTTCAACCTGCTCGGCCCGCTGACGAATCCGGCGACCCCGCGGGCGGGCCTGATCGGTTGCGCCTGGGGCGACCTCGCCGAGGTGATGGCAGAGGTTTTCGCGACCCGGGGCTCGAGCGTGCTGGTGGTTCACGGCGACGACGGCCTCGACGAGCTGACGACCACGACGACGAGCACGATCTGGCGGGTGCAGGCGGGCACGGTGGAGCGACTGCGATTCGACCCGGCCGCGTTCGGATTCCAGCGCGCCGACATCTCGGCGCTGCGAGGGGGCGACGCCGCGTCGAATGCGGCGTCGGCGCGAGACGTGCTGGCCGGAGCCGCGGGACCGGTACGCGACGCCGTCGTACTCAATGCCGCTGGAGCGCTCGTGTCGCATGCCGGGCTATCCAGCGACGCTCAGTGGGTCCCGGCCTGGGAGTCCGGGCTCGCGCGGGCGAAGGACGCCATCGACTCCGGCGCGGCCGAACAGCTGCTCGCGCGTTGGGTGCGGTTCACCCAACAGCTCTGACCCGTCGAGCTGTTCTGCGGCGAGCCGCGCCGAGCGCGCGGTGGCCGACCAGGCGGCCCACCGTCCCGCCGCGGCGATCGGTGAGCAGTACCCCGTGTCGGTGCGCACGATCCGCACCCCGGGCGCGGCCAGCCATCGCGCGATCAGGGCGGTCTCCTCGACCAAAGCGCCTCCGAGAGGGCCGGAATCGGGCAGTACGGACTGCGCGGCCGCGGTCAGGGCGTCGACGACCGGCATCGGCGGCACGCCGCGCGGCGCGACCCCGGCCGCCGCGAGCTGACCGTGGCGGACGACGGCGAGCTGCCAGCCGCGGTCACCGTCGGGGCGGGCGGCAACGAGTTCGCCGATCGCCGTCAATGCGCGCAGGCGCTGTCCGCGCCACAGCACATCGACTGTGACGGCGGTGTGATCGCGCAGCCGCGCCGCGGTCTCGTAGCGATGCCGCTCCGCCAGGTCGGCGATCTGGGCCAGCGCCGCTTCCAGTGCGCGACCGCACCGACCGTCGATCAGTGCGAGCGCGGCTTCTGCGGCGACCCCGTAGGCGGCGGCGTCGACGCCGCGCCCGGCCGGGCACGGCGACACCTCGCGCTCCGGGCACGACGGGCCGTGGACGGCCGACCGGCCCAGCCGATTCGTGCACGTCCGCACGCCGGTGAAGCGGGCCATCAGGAACGCCGTCTCGACGGCGTCGGCGCGCGACCGGAACGGGCCGACCACGCTCTCGGTGCGCGGGGTGCGGACCGCGGAGAACCGGGGAAAGGCCTCGTCGGTCAACCTCACCCACCACCACCGGTGCGGGAACTTGGATCTGCGGTTGTACGGCGGCGCATGCGCGGCCAGCAGCCGCAGTTCGCGCACCCCAGCCTCCAGCTCGTGGGCGCACACGACGTGGTCGACGGCCGTCGCCAGCGACGCCATCTCCTTGATCCGGGTGCGCGGGTCGGCGCCGTTGAAGTACTGCCCGACGCGGCGGCGCAGGTCTTTCGCGGTGCCGACATAGAGCACCTCGGCCGACGGTCCCCGGAACAGGTAGACGCCGGGGCTTCGCGGCATGCCGCGGGCGAGGTGTCGCTTGCCGCGCTGCGCAGGCGTCACGTCGGGCAGATAGGCCCGCAGTTCGGCATAGGTGTGCACGCCCTGGTTGCCGACGCGCTCGATGAGCCCGTGCAGGACGTCGACGGTGGCGCGGGCGTCGTCGAGGGCGCGGTGCGTCGGGGTGGTCGACGCGCTGAACAGCTGCGCCAGCGCGGACAGCCGCACGCTCGGCGCCTCGTCGCGGGTCAGCACCCGGCGCGCGAGCGTGACCGTGCACAGCACCGGAGGTTTGGGCCACGGGAGGTCGTTGCGTTCGGCGGCGGCGCGCAGGAATCCGATGTCGAACCTGGCGTTGTGGGCCACGAGCACCGCGCCGCGGGAGAACTCCAGGAAGGCGGGCAAGACCGCCTCGATTTTCGGTGCGTCGTACACCATCGCCGACGTAATGCCCGTCAGCGCGACGATCTGCGGGGGGATCGCGCGACCGGGATCGACCAACGTGGCGAACTCGCCGATGATCTCGCCGCCGCGGATCTTGACCGCGCCGATCTCGGTGATCGCGTCGTGACGGTCTCCGGAGGGCCGGCCGCCGGTGGTCTCCAGATCGACCACGACGAACGTGGTCTCGCGCAGCGTCGGGTCCGCGGATGGGTCGACGTCCGAGAAGCTCAGCTGACCCATGTGCTGAAGGTAGGCGCCCGCGGTGACAACTCCGGTGAAGCGGCGCCGAGCCCGCCCCGGCTTGTCGGTGGCCGTCGATACCGTGCGGACGACTGCAATCGAGAGGACACAGGTGCGATGGCACAGAATCAGCGGCCGCCGGACGACGGCGGCACAGTGAAGATCGACTGCGACGACTGCGCCGTACGGGGGCCCGGATGCCAGGATTGCGTGGTCAGCGTGCTTCTCGGGGTGCCGGAGACGCTCCACGTCGACGAGCGTCGCGCCCTGGAAGTCCTCGCCGAGGTGGGTTTGGCTCCCCGGCTGCGGCTGGTGCCGATTCACCGGCAGAGTGACACCGGCGTCGCGTGACGACACACGTCGAGCGACGGCCTCCGTTCCTCAGGGAGGGCTGCTAGATTTGCGTCTTCCGTTGGACAAGGCCGTTGCCGTTTCGTAACCTATCCGAGACCTAAGTGAGTTCGAGGCGGCTCGTTACGGCAGTTGAAGGACGCAGAAATCTTGACGCTCGACCGCGCGCATTGGAGCACCCGCCGTATCCGGCAACCCCTCATCGTGGCCATGACGGGCCTGGCCGTAATCGGCGCGGTCCTCACAGGACACGCCGTCGCCGATCCCGCCGAGGACGCGCTGGCAAAGTTGAACGATCTTTCTCGACAGGCCGAGCAGACCACCGAGGCGATGCACTCGGCGGAGCTGGATCTGGACAGCAAGCTGGTCGTTCAGCAGGCCGCCGAGTCCAAGCATGCGAGTGACCTCGCCTCGATGGAATCCGCTAAAGCGCAACTGTCCGACTTCCAGAGCAAGGTCGACAGGCTCGCGGCAGCCCAGTACATGGGTGGCCGCCCGTCCGGTTTCGACGCGATGCTGACCGCATCCTCGCCGCAGGGACTCATCGACCAGCTATCGGTGCAGCGCGTCATGGCCACCGAGATGCAGGCGCAGATGACGGCCTTCCGTGACGCCGGACAGCGCGCCGAGATCGCCGAGCAGGCTTCGGCGGCATCGGCCGCTGAAGCCAAGACCGCGGCCGAGCAGGCCGCCGCGGTGCGTGCCGATCTGCAGTCCAAGCAGAGTCAGCTGCAGACCCAGATCGCGATCGTGAAGGCCCAATATGAGGCCCTGACGCCCACCCAGCGCGAGGCGTTGGCGGCCGCACCTCCGCCGCCTCCGATTCCGGCCGCCGCACCTCTGCCGCCGTTGCCTCCGCCACCCGGACAGGATCCGGCGATCCTGGCCGCACCCCCGCTTCCCGGCCTACCGCCCCCGGGCGCACCGCCGGCACCGGGACTGCCCGGCGCGATCCCACCCGGCGACATCGCTCCGCCCGGATCTCCGGCAGCCAACACCGTCATCCAGGCGGCGCTGAGCCGCATCGGTTCCCCCTACTCGTGGGGCGGGTCCGGCCCGAGCGCGTTCGACTGCTCCGGGCTGGTGATGTGGTCGTTCCAGCAGGCAGGCATCTCGCTGCCGCACTCGAGCCAGGCACTGGCCCGTGGCGGGCAGTCCGTCTCGATGGACCAGATGCAGCCGGGCGACCTCGTCACCTATTACTCCGACGCCTCACACGTCGGCATCTACATCGGCGACGGCATGATGGTGCACGCCTCCACCTACGGCACCCCGGTGCGCGTCGCTCCGGTGGACAATGCGCCGATCTACAACGTTCGTAGGTACTGAGGCGTCCGCCGGTACTGAGACCGCGCGTCGCAGAATCGGAGCCGTCCTCGCTGCCGAGCTGATCTGCGCGGTATTCCTCGTCAGCGGTCCGCAGCTGGCCACGCCGGGCCCTGCCGTCGCAGCCCCGGCCTCGGAGGCCCGCCCCGCCCAGCTGCCCGGCACCCGTTCGGTGTCCACCCCTGACGGCCGCTCCGCGGAACTTGTCGACCTAGGCGCCGCAGGTGCAGCCGCATTGCTGGACCGCATCGCCGTCGAACTGCCCGGCGCCACCCAAGCGGTCACAGCGTTCTGGGGACCGGACTGGCGTCGTGACATCTCGATCGTCGTCGCAGGCTCCGCCGAACAGTTCGCCACACTGGCCGGCGGCGGACCGGACATCGCGGCCACCACCACGGCTGAACGGATCATGTTCTCGCCGGGGGCGACGTCGATGAACGACGACGATCTGCGAATAGTGCTGCGCCATGAGCTCTTTCACTACGCGGCCAGGACGGACACCGCCTCCGACGCCCCGGTGTGGCTCACCGAAGGCGTTGCCGATTACGTCGGGCGCCCGCCCGCTCCCACGCCGCCCGCGGCGCCCGTCGCGCTGCCGACCGACGCCGAGCTGGCCACCCCCGGACCGGGGCGGTCGGCCGCCTACGACCGCGCGTGGGAGTTCGCCACCTATGTCGCCGACACCTACGGTGCCGAGAAGCTGCGCGCGCTATACATCGCGGCGTGCGGGCACGGTCATGCCGACATGGCGACCGCGACCAGGGCCGCTCTCGGTGTGGATCTGTCCGAAGTGCTCGGCCGGTGAAACGAATCCTGCTCGTCACCAACGATTTTCCGCCCCGCCGCGGTGGCATCCAGTCGTACCTCGAGGCGTTGGTGGGTCACCTGGTCGCCTCCGACGAGTATGCGCTGACGGTCTACGCGCCGAAGTGGAAGGGCGCCGAAGACTACGACTGCGTCGCTGCATCGACCGGCTACACGGTGGTCCGTCATCCCGGCACCCTGATGGTGCCCGAGCCCACCGTCGCGATGCGGATGCGCCGGCTGATCTCCGAGCATGACATCGACACGGTGTGGTTCGGCGCGGCGGCGCCGCTGGCACTGATGTCGCCGCTCGCGCGGGCGGCCGGAGCGCAGCGCGTCGTCGCCAGCACCCACGGCCACGAGGTGGGCTGGTCGATGCTGCCGCTGGCTCGAACGGCGTTGCGGCGCATCGGCAATGACACCGACGTCGTCACCTACATCAGCGACTACACCCGCGGCCGGTTCGCGTCGGCCTTCGGGCCGAAGGCTGCGCTCGAGAATGTGCCGCCCGGTGTGGACACCGACCGCTTCGTGCCCGACGAGGTTGCGCGCGCCGAGATGCGGGCCCGCTACCGACTCGGCACCCGGCCGGTCGTGGTGTGTCTGTCGCGGCTGGTGCCGCGCAAAGGCCAGGACATGTTGATCCGCGCGTTGCCCGCCATCCGCCAGCGAGTCCCCGGCGCGGCGCTCGTCATCGTCGGTGGCGGCCCGTACCGGACATCGCTGCATCGGCTCGCCCACAACTTCGGAGTCGCCGAGCACGTCGTGTTCACCGACGGGGTGCCCGGCGACGAACTGCCCGCCCACCACGCCATGGCCGACGTGTTCGCGATGCCCTGCCGAACCAGGGGATCAGGCCTCGACGTCGAAGGGCTGGGCATCGTCTATCTGGAGGCGTCGTCGACCGGGGTGCCGGTGGTGGCGGGCCGGTCCGGCGGGGCGCCGGAGACCGTTGTCGACGGCGAGACGGGGCACGTCGTCGACGGCGAGGACGTCGGGGCGATCGCGGCCGCCGTCGGCGATCTGCTCGCCGACCCCGCCCACGCCGCTGCGATGGGCGCCGCGGGCAGGCAGTGGGCCGTCGGCAACTGGCAGTGGAGCAGTCAGGCCGAGAAGCTGGCCCGGCTGCTCTAGCTAGTCGCCTGCCTTGCTGTAGAGGGCGTCGATGTCGGCGGCGAACTTCTCGGCGACGACCTTGCGCTTCACCTTCAACGTCGGCGTCAGCTCCCCGGTGTCCTCGGTGAAGTCGACCGGCAGGATGCGGAACTTGCGGATCTGCTCGGCCTTCGACACGGCCTGGTTGGCATCCTTGACGGCCAGTTCGACCTCGGCCCGCAGGTCCGGATCGTCGGCGAGGTCGGCCACCGAAGCGCCGGAACCCTTGCTGTTGCGGTCTTTCCAGCCGGGGAACGCCTCGGGATCGATCGTGATCAGTGCGGCGATGAAGGGTTGCTGATCGCCGACGGCCATCGCCTGGCTGATCAGCGGGTGGGCACGCAGCCGGTCCTCCAGCAAGGCGGGGGCGACGTTCTTGCCGCCCGCGGTCACGATGATCTCCTTCTTGCGGCCGACGATCGACAGGAAGCCGTCATTGTCGATCGCGCCGAGATCGCCGGTGTGGAACCAGTCGCCGGTGAAGACGGCTTTGGTCTCCTCCTCGTTGCCCCAGTAGCCGTTGAACACCACGCCGCCTTTGACCAGCAACTCACCGTCATCGCCCAGCTTCATGCTGTTGCCGGGCACCAGCTTGCCGACCGAACCCACCCGAAGGTCACCGACGCGGTTCACGGTGATCGCGGCACTCGTCTCGGTCAGGCCGTAGCCCTCGTAGATCGACAGACCGACGCCGCGGTAGAAGTGGCCGAGCCGCGCGCCCAGTGGCGCGCCGCCCGAAATCGCGGCGTGACAGTTTCCGCCGAGCGCGGCGCGCAGCTTGCCGTAGACCAACTTGTCGAAGACCGCGTGCTTGAGCTTGAGCAGCAGACCGGCACCGCCGGTGTCCTGAGCCTTGCTCCACTCGATCGCCGTCTCGGCGGCCGCGGCGAAGATCTTTCCCTTGCCGCCGCTTTCGGCATTCTGTTCGGCGGTGTTGAACACCTTTTCGAACACCCGCGGCACCGACACCACGAGCGTCGGCTTGAACACCGCGAGCATCGGCACCAGGTTCTTGATGTCGCTGGTGAATCCCAGCGTCACCCCGTTGGTGAAGGCGCCGATGGTCAGCGCACGCGCCAGCACATGCGCCAGCGGCAGGAACACCAGCAGTTTCTCGCCTTTGGCGAGGTGATCGGGGAAGCAGGCCTTGGCGCCGCGGATCTCGTAGAGCAGGTTCGAATGGGTCAGCTGGCAGCCTTTCGGCCGGCCTGTGGTGCCTGACGTGTAGATCAGCGTCGCGGCATCGGAGGACTTGATAGCGGCCACACGCTCGTCGACCGCGGCGGCGTCCACGCTCGCACCGGCCTCGGCGAGCTCCTCCAGCGCCGGGGTCCCTGAGCCGTCGATGACGTACACCTTGCGCAGCTGCGGCAGCGTGTCGCGCTGCTCCTCGATGCGCGCCGCGTGCGCATCCGTCTCGGCGACCGCGGCGACGGCCGCGGAGTCGTTGAGCACGAACTGCACCTGTTCGGCCGAGCTCGTCTCGTAGATGGGCACGGTCACCGCGCCGACCGACAGGATCGCGAAGTCCAGGATCGGCCACTCGTAGCGCGTCGCCGACAACAGCGCGACCCGGTCGCCGGGCTGAACCCCCGCAGCGATCAAACCCCGTGCCGCCGAACGGATCTGCTCGGCCGCCTGCCGGCTCGTCACGTCGACCCAGTTGCCGTCGACCAGACGCTGGAGGATCACGTGATCCGGGTCGTCTCGCTCGTGGGAGTAGACACCACTGACGATGTTGTCGTGCTCGGCGACGGTGAACGGTGCGGCAATGCTGAACTCACGCGCAGTCATCGGAGTTGGAGACCCTCTCGCTTTACAGGCCGTAATGTGATGTACAGCGTAGTCGTCCGTTGCCGGGCTGCGGCCGGGCATGTGTGAAGCTTGTCTGTCATGAACAGCTTCCAGATCGCCGACGAGACGTTCATCGCCGCCGATCCCGTGGCCGTCGGTGAGGCGGTGGCGGACCGGGCGAGCTGGTCACGGTGGTGGCCTGACCTGCGATTGGTCGTGGTCGAGGACCGCGGTGAGGCGGGGCAGCGCTGGACGGTCACCGGCGCGGTGACCGGCACCATGGAGATCTGGCTGGAGAAGGTTCTCGACGGGGTCGTGCTGCACTATTTCTTGCATGCCGAGCCGTCCGGGGCGGCGGCGCATGAACTCGCCAAGATGAACCTGCCCAAGTTGAACCACCGCAGGCGCGTGGCGGGCAAGGACATGGCGTTCGAGGTCAAGCGCAGGCTGGAGGCCGGTCGTCCGGTCGGGGTGTCCTGGCAGGCCTGAAGTGCGGGGCCATCCCCATTTCAGAAGAGTAGATTTCTGGCCAGCGACCAGACCATAGCGGGGAAGGTTCCAGTGGCAGACAAGACGGCGCAGACCATCTACATCGATGCCGATCCGTCCACGGTGATGGACGTGATCGCCGACATCGGCTCCTACCCGGATTGGGTCGCGGAGTACAAGGAGACCGAGGTTCTCGAAGCCGACGACGAAGGTTTCCCGAAAGTCGCCAGGCTGCTTCTCGACGCCGCCGTCCTCAAGGACAACATGGTGCTGGCCTACGAGTGGCCTGCGGATCGCAATTCGGTGACCTGGTCGCTGGTGTCGAGCACGCTGCTCAAGTCGCTCGACGGAGCATATCGGTTGGCGCCCAAGGGTTCTGGCACCGACGTCACCTACGAGCTGTCGGTCGACCTGATCATCCCGATGATCGGCCTGCTCAAACGCAAGGCCGAGCGGCGGCTGACCGATACCGCGCTGAAGGACCTGAAGAAACGAGTCGAGGCTGATTGAGGGCAGGGATGCTGCCCGAATCAGTCTGTTCGTCGGCAAGGGTGGCGTAGGTAAGTCGACGCTGGCGACCGCGACGGCAGTGCGTGCAACGCGTGCCGGGATGCGGGTCCTTCTGGTGTCCACCGATCAGGCGCACTCCATCGGAGACGTGCTCGGGGTAAGCCTCGTCCCGACCGGGCGGCGCGAACCCACCCGGGTGCTGGCCGACCTCGACACCGCCGAATCCGGTGGCGGCCATCTGGACGCGCTGGCCCTCGACACGCTGGCGCTGCTCGCCGGCCGGTGGCGCGAAATCGCGAGCCCGCTGGCCGAGCGCTTCCCCGATTCCGATGTCGGAGACATTGCCTCAGAAGAGCTTTCGGCGTTGCCGGGCGTCCAGGAGGTGCTCGGCCTGCACGAGGTGGGGGAGCTCGCGACCTCGGGGAGCTGGGACCTCGTCGTCGTCGATTGCGCCTCCACCGCCGACGCCATGCGCATGCTGACGTTGCCTGCGACGTTCGCGCTCTACCTGGAACGCGCCTGGCCACGTCATCGTCGCCTGTCCAGTGCTGACGACCCCCGCACGGCACTGGTCGTCGGCCTGCTGGAGCGAATCGGCGCAGGCACCGAAGAGCTGAGCACTCTGCTCACCGACGGGTCGCGGGTCAGTGCACACCTGGTGATGACCGCGGAACGGGTCGTCGCCGCCGAGGCGGTCCGCACGCTGGGGACGCTGAGCCTGATGGGCGTGCAGGTGGCCGAGCTCATCGTGAATCAGATTCTGGTGCAGGACGATTCGTTCGAATACAGTAATCTTCCCGCCCACCCGGCGTTCGACTGGTACTCGGAGCGCATCTCCGAGCAGAAGTCCGTCCTCGACGACCTCGACCGCGCCATCGGCGATGTCGCGCTGGTCATGGTGCCCCACCTGCCGGGCGAGCCGATCGGGCCCAAGGCGCTGGGCGAACTGCTCGAGTGCGCGCGCAGGCGTGACGGCTCGCCGCCGCCCGGGCCGTTGCGGCCGATCGTGGACCGGGAGTCGGGGACCGGTCTGGATGCGGTGTACCGGCTGCGCCTGGAGCTGCCTCAGGTCGAGTCGTCGGAACTGTCGTTGGGTAGGGTCGATGACGACTTGATCGTCGGCGTCGGCGGGATGCGGCGCCGGGTTCGCCTGGCGTCGGTGTTGCGGCGGTGCATCGTCACCGGCGCCCAACTGCGCGGTAGCGAGCTGACGGTGCGATTCCGACCGAATCCGGAGGTGTGGCCGCGGTGAGTGGGGCGCACTCCGATCTGGGGCCTGAACTGCGAGCTCTCGCCCAGTCGATCCTGGACAAACTCGATCCCGCGATCCGGCTCGCCGCCGCCCGTGCGCAATCGGCGGGAAACAGCCCCGGGCGGTGCCAGCAGGTGTGGTGCCCCGTCTGCGCGCTGGCCGCGCTGATCTCGGGTGAGCAGCACCCGCTGCTCGACGTGGTCGCCGAGCACAGCGTGGCGCTGCTGACGTTGGTGAAGGCGATGGTCGACACCATGGACTCCGGGGCAGACACCGCCGCCCCCGGTCCGCCCCCTCCGGATCCGTCCGGTCCCGGCGGTGCGCCCGACGACGATCCCGGCCCGCCGTCACCGCCGCCACCGGGACGGTACGAGCACATCCCGGTGAGTTTCGACGAATAGCAGTCGAGTAGAACTACTCAGCCCGCTATGTGGTCGCATGCACACACCGTGGGTAAAGTTGTCGCAGAGCATATTGACCGCGCCGCGGTCGGGTCATCCGGAGGGTCCATGTGGTACTGGCTGTTCAAGTACGTCCTTCTGGGGCCGCTGCTGGCGTTGATCGCCCGACCCAAAATCGAAGGGCTGGAACATATCCCGCCCGGCGGGTCGGCCATCCTGGCCAGCAACCACCTGGCGGTGATGGACAGCTTCTATCTGCCACTGATGGTGCGTCGCCGGATCACGTTCCTCGCGAAAGCGGAATACTTCACCGGCACGGGTCTGAAGGGGCGATTCCTGGCGTGGTTCTACACCGCCGTCGGCCAGGTGCCGATCGACCGCACCGACGCTGACAGTGCGCAGGCGGCGCTGGTCACCGCCGAGCGGATTCTCGGTCAGGGCAAGCTGCTCGGCATGTATCCGGAGGGGACGCGCTCGCCGGACGGCCGGCTGTACAAGGGCAAGACCGGCCTGGCCCGGCTGGCGCTGCAGACGCAGGTACCCGTGATTCCGGTCGCGATGATCGGAACCGATGACGTGAACCCGCCGGGCAAAGGGCTGCGCTTCGGCCGGGTGACGATCCGCATCGGTGCGCCGATGGACTTCGCTCGCTTCGAGGGCCTCGCTGGAAATCGGTTCATCGAGCGGGCGGTTGTCGACGAGGTCATGTACGAACTGATGCGCCTGTCCGGCCAGGAATACGTCGACCTCTATGCCGCGGACGTCAAACTGGGAAAAGCTGACGCGGTGGCCGCGCCGCCGGCCCGCCTGCCGGAGTCTGCGGCCGGTTAGGCCTTGAGCACCTTCGCGGCGGGTTCCGCCGCGTCGGCCTCCGCGGCGTCGTTGCCGAGCGTGCGGGCCCTCATCGTGCCGATGACGACGATCACCGCCAGCGCCCACCACAGATAAGAGCCACCCACCAACTGCTTCCACAGCGGGGCGGTGGTCTCGCGATGTTCGGGCAGCAGCGTGAGCGGCGACCACACCATCAGGGCCAGCCCGATCGCGGACACGGCGCCGAGCGCGACGTGGCGCAGTCGCACCGCAAGGACGGCGGTCGCCACCACGGTCGGAAGCATCCACACCCAATGGTGCGACCACGACACCGGCGACACCACGAGGCCGAACATCGCGACGCTGAGCAACGCGAGCACCGGCTGCTCGGCACGCAACGCTCTGCGTGCCGCCCACACGGTCAGCCCCAGGACGGCGAAGCACAGCGCCGCCCAGAGCACGAACCGCGGGCCCTCACCGACACCCAGCCGGGCCAGCGCGCCCGCGATGTTCTGGTTGGTGTTCAGCGTTGCGGTGCCGATGCGGTCGGTGTCGCGCAGGGTCTCGAACCAGTACTCCCACGAATCCCGCCACGCGAACGCGAACCCCGCCAGCGTCGCCACGACCGCCGAGGCCGCCGTCACGAGCAGGGCGCGAATGTCTCGGCGCAGCAGGAAGTACAGCAGGAACACCGCGGGCGTCAGCTTGACCGCGATCGCGATGCCCAGCAGCATGCCGCGCGGCCACGGCGTGCGGCGCGGCACGCAGTCGGCGATGACCAGCGTCATCAACACCACGTTGATCTGGCCGAAATCGAAGTTCGCACGGATCGGTTCCAGGTAGATCACCGCGGGCGCGACGATCGCCGCCGCCAGCCAGCAGCGGCGCATCCAGGCCGGCTCGCTGGTGATCGACGTCGTCGACCACACATCGAGGCGCGTCAGCACGATGACCGTCGACACCACCAGCAGGATCAGCGTGGTGGCCGTGATCGCCACGCTGGCGGCGTTCAGCGACAACAGCGCAAACGGCGCGAAAGCCACGGCAGCAAGCGGCGGATACGTGAACGGCAGCTCGAGGCCGCCCTGCGTCTGGAACATCTGTCCGTCGGCGTACAGGGGCCGGCCGTCGAGCCAGGCCTGTCCGCCCATGCGGTAGACGTCGATGTCGATGCGGTACGGGATGTGGCCGAGCAGGCTCCACGCGGCGGCAACCAACGCCGCGAGCGTCAGTATCTGAAACAGCCGCCAGGCCAGCGTTGGGCCCCAACCAGCCCCGCCGGGCGACCGCCGATTACTCATGTCGGGCACCAGACTATCGGGGCGGACCGGCGAGTCGTCGGGTATCCCGTCCTCGACACACGCAGGTCGGCGTAAGTTTTCTGCGTGCTCTCGGACCTCGACCTCGACTGGGACCTGTCCCTGCATGTCCCGGAGTCCCGGCAACCGTTGATGTGGTGCCTCATCGCGTTCATCGTCACGTTCGCCATCACCCGCACGATCGTGCGGTACATCCGCCGCACAGCGGGCAGCGACGCGCCCCGCAAGTGGTGGCAACCGCGCAACATCTCGGGCGGCGGCGGGCTGCACATCCACCACGTCGTGATCGGTGTGGTCCTGGTCATGGTCTCCGGGGTGTCGATGGTCACGATGGCGGTCGACGGGGGTGTACCCGAGTTCACGGCCGCGTCAATCCTGTTCGGGGTCGGTGCCGCACTGGTCCTCGACGAGTTCGCCCTGATCCTGCACCTGGAAGATGTCTATTGGGCGGAGGACGGTCGCGCGTCGGTCGACGCGGTTTTCGTCGCGGTGGCGGTGTGCGGGCTGCTGATCCTCGGCCTGAATCCGCTGTCGTTCTTCGACGCCGGGACGTGGGAGGACGACCCGACCGTGGGGATGCGCACCGTCGTCGTCGTTGCCGCCTTGCTGATCCTGGCGCTGGCGGTGATCGTCCTGCTCAAGGGCAAGGTGTGGACGGGTCTGATCGGCATGTTCATCACGCCGCTGCTGTTCATCGGAGCGATCAGGCTGTCGCGGCCGCACGCGCCCTGGGCGCGCTGGCGATACACGAAACGGCCCCGCAAGATGCACAAGGCACTGGAACGGGAGCGCTGGCTGCGCCGCCCGGTCGTGCAGGCCAAGCTGTGGCTGCAGGACGCGATCTCCGGAATGCCGAAGTTTCCCGACGACGCGCTGGTCGACCAAGAACTCGACCGCGAGATCCACGCAGCGCCCGCGCCGACTGGTCGCGAGCCGGCCGAGCAGAAAGCTTCATGAGTTGCGGTATTTCTACGACACGGAGTTCATCGACAACGGGCGCACCATCGAGTTGATCTCCATCGGGGTCGCCGCCGAGGACGGCCGCGAGTACTACGCGATATCAACGGAATTCGATCCCGAGCGGGCGGGCCGCTGGGTGCGCAAGAACGTGCTGCCCAAGCTGCCGTCGCCGGCGTCGCCGCTGTGGCGCTCGCGCAGGCAGATCCGCTCCGAGCTGGAGGATTTTTTCGGCGTCGACGGTGACGAGCCGATCGAACTGTGGGCGTGGGTCGGCGCGTATGACCACGTGGTGCTGTGCCAGCTGTGGGGGCCGATGACCGACCTGCCGCCCGCGATTCCGCGGTTCACTCGCGAACTGCGCCAATTCTGGGAGGAGCGCGGCTCACCCCGGATGCCGCCGCGTCCCCGCGACGCCCACGACGCGCTCGTCGACGCGAAGCACAACCTGGTGCGCTTCCGGTTGATGACCGGCCTGTGAGCGCGTGACGTGCGGTTTTGCCGCGCAGTTACGATAAACGGGTGAACTGGACCGTCGATGTGCCCATCGATCAGCTGCCTGCGCTCCCGCCGCTTCCCGACGACCTGCGGCAGCGCCTCGACGCCGCGCTCGCCAAGCCGGCGCTGCAGCAGCCGTCCTGGGATCCGGGTCAGGCCGCGGCGATGCGCAAGGTGCTCGAGAGCGTGCCTCCCGTCACGGTGCCGTCGGAGATCGAACGGCTGAAGGCCCACCTGGCCGATGTCGCGCTGGGCAAGGCGTTCCTGCTTCAGGGCGGCGACTGCGCCGAGACGTTCGTCGACAACACCGAGCCCCACATCCGCGCCAACATCCGCACACTGCTCCAGATGGCCGTCGTGCTGACCTACGGCGCGAGCATGCCGGTGGTCAAGGTGGCGCGGATCGCCGGCCAGTACGCCAAGCCGCGTTCGGCCGACATCGATGCACTCGGCCTGCGGTCCTATCGCGGCGACATGATCAACGGGTTCGCACCGGATGCCGGAGTGCGCGAGCATGATCCGTCGCGTCTGGTGCGCGCTTACGCCAACGCCAGCGCCGCGATGAACCTGGTGCGGGCGCTGACGTCCTCGGGGATGGCGTCGCTGCAGAAGGTGCACGATTGGAACCGGGAGTTCGTGCGGACCTCGCCGGCCGGCGCCAGGTACGAGGCGCTGGCGGGGGAGATCGACCGCGGACTGCGTTTCATGGGTGCCTGCGGCGTCGACGACCGCAATCTGCAGACCGCCGAGATCTACGCCAGCCATGAGGCCCTGGTGCTCGACTACGAGCGCGCGATGCTGCGGATGGACGTTCCTGATGCGGACGCCGAAGGCCCTAGTGCCAAGCTCTACGACCTGTCGGCGCATTACGTCTGGATCGGTGAGCGCACACGTCAGCTCGACGGCGCGCACGTCGCGTTCGCCGAGGTGATCTCGAATCCGATCGGCATCAAGATCGGACCGACGACGTCGCCCGAGCTCGCCGTCGAGTACGTCGAACGCCTCGACCCGAACAACGAACCCGGCCGGCTCACTCTTGTCAGCCGCATGGGCAACCACAAGGTTCGCGATGTCCTGCCGCCGATCATCGAGAAGGTGCAGGCCTCGGGGCACCGTGTCATCTGGCAGTGCGATCCGATGCACGGCAACACCCACGAATCGTCGACCGGTTACAAGACACGGCATTTCGATCGGATTGTCGACGAGGTGCAGGGTTTCTTCGAAGTGCACCACGCTCTCGGAACACACCCGGGTGGCATCCACGTCGAGATCACAGGGGAGAACGTCACCGAGTGTCTCGGTGGCGCACAAGACATTTCGGACACCGACCTGGCAGGCCGCTATGAGACTGCCTGCGATCCGCGGCTGAATACCCAGCAGTCGCTGGAGCTCGCGTTCTTGGTCGCGGAGATGCTCCGCGATTAGGCCTGAGCGAAGCGACCGGGGATTCAGAGCAGGTTGGGTAGGTTCGCCCCGAGCGTCCACGCGCCGGCCGCGGCCAGACCTGCCAGCGTGATCACGGCGACCACCCAGAAGAACAGCGCCCGTCGAGAACGCTGTCGCGCCCAGTAGAACTGCTCGAGGTCGATTCCCGCGAATCGCCCTGCCTCCGAAGGGTATTCGTCGTCGTCATCGATATCGTCGGTGATGGCGGGCAGTTCGTCGCGGGTGAAGACTTTGGTGTTGCGGTGCGGCGCGGTGGGCGGCTTGTCGAGGTTGGCGGTGGTGTCCTGCATCCCCAGGTGGGCGCCGGCCGTGCTCGCCGAATTGTGCGACGCCGAGTTCTTCGGGGCGGGCACCCGAAAAAATGGAAGCGCCAATTCTTGCGCGATCGTGTCGACCTGGTCGGCCATCTCGGCAGCATCGGCGAACCGGCGGTCCGGATCGCGCGACGTGGCACACAGCACCAACTCGTCGAATTGCCTTGGTACGCCTTGGATCGCGGTGCTGGGCGGTGCGACGTCGCGATCCATCCGCTGATAGGCCACTGCCAGCGCGGTGTCGCCGACGAACGGGGTTCGCCCGGTCAGCAGTTCGTAGACCAGGATGCCGACGGCGTACACGTCACCGCGGGCGTCGGTCTCGCCGTTGGCGACCTGTTCGGGGGCCAGGTAGGCCGCGGTGCCGAGGATGACGCTCGTCGATGTGATCTTGGCCTCGGCGACAGCGCGGACCAGTCCGAAGTCGGCGAGCTTGACTTCGCCGTCGTCGCTGATCAGGACATTCTCGGGCTTGATGTCGCGGTGCACGAGGCCGGCGCGGTGCGCTGCGGCGAGCCCTCCGAGCATCGGGCGCAGTACCGCCGCGACGGCGTGGGGCGGCATCGGGCCACGCTCGCGGAGCAGTTCGCGCAGCGTGCCGCCCTCGACGAGTTCCATCACCAGAAACGGATGTTGCCCATCCAGACCCTGGTCGTAGACCGCAACCAGGCCGGGATCCTTGAGGCGCGCAACGGCGCGCGCCTCCCGCTGGAAACGCGTCATGAAGTGCTCGTCGCCGGCATAGCGCGAGTCCATGATCTTGAGCGCCACGGGTCGATCCAGTCGCAAATCCAGACCGCGGTACACGCCGGACATTCCGCCGGTCGCGATCAGCGTGTCCACCCGGTAGCGACCGTCCAGCACTGCGCCCGTGAGGGGGCTCGGCTGCTGGTAGGTCTCCATCGGACTCATGGTACGAGGCTCCATCATGAGAAGAGTCGGGGCCGAACATCACGGTATGGTCCTAGACTCTGTGCGATGAGCAGCATTCCGACTGCCGACGATGTTCTCGATCCCGACGAAGCGGTGTACGACCTGCCCGCGGTGGCCCAACTCATGGGTGTCGCCGTGACGAAGGTGCACCAGCATCTCCGCGAAGGGCACCTGGTCGCCGTGAAACGCAACGGAACCGTGGTGGTGCCGCAGGTGTTCTTCGACGCGACCGGCCACGTGGCGAAGGCACTGTCCGGCCTACTGGTCGTCCTGCATGACGGCGGTTACACCGAAACCGAGATCGTGCGGTGGCTTTTCACCCCGGATTCGTCGTTGACGATCCGTCGCGACGGCGCCACCGAGGGGCAGGCTAACGCCCGCCCGGTCGATGCGTTGCACTCGCATCAGGCTCGTGAGGTGGTTCGCCGCGCTCAGGCGATGGCGTACTGACCTCCACGTCCGGCCCGTCGGGCGCCGTGCTCTTGTAGAGGTAGTACCACGCGCCACCGGCGCACAGCAGCGACAGTCCAACGTGCGCCCACGAGTACATGCCGTGCGCGCCGTCCGGGCGCCATATGACGGTGATCCACGTCGAGAAGCCGGCGATCACCGCGATGGACTGCCGTGACTGGGCGAGGGCGGCGATGACGGCAAGTGGCCACGTGTAGTACCACGGCAGGGCGGCGGGCACGAACAGCACCACCACGCCCATCACCAGGGCGATGCCCATTAGGGCGTCGCGGTCGGTGCGGCGGTACCGCCACCACAGCAGCGGTGCGGAGATCGCGATGATCGCGATGCCGACGATGCGGGTGGTCTCCAGCACCGCGTAGAAGTTCACCGGGGTGATGAGACCGATGAGTGAGTTGGCCAGATTCGCCACGGCGGTGGGCACGGTCAGCCAGTTGATGATCTTCACCGAACCGGCGAGTGCGGTCAGCCATCCGAGCCCGACGCCGGCGGCCAGCGACAACACCGCGAAGACCGCCACGAACACGAGCAGGGATCCCGCGGTGGCCGCGGCGAACGCTTTCAACGGGGTGAATCCGCGCCGGTCGCGCAGCCTGCGCGCCCACACCCACACCATGAACGGAAGCGCCAGTCCCGCTGTGGCTTTCACCGCCACTGCCACCGCGATCAACGTGACGCCTGAGACGTTGCGTCCGGAGAAACACAACGCGATGCCTGCCATCATCAGGCCGACCATCAGCATCTCGTTGTGGACGCCACCCATCAGATGGATGATCACCAGCGGGTTGAGCACGCAGATCCACAGCGCGGCGGCCCCGCTCGCGCCGACATGGCGGGCCACCCTGGGTGCCGCCCAGATCAGCAGCAGCAGGCCCGGGAGCATGCACAACCGCAGAAGCATCGTCCCGGCCACGACGTCGTTGCCGACGATCACTGTGACGAACTTCGCCACCAGGATGAAGGCCGGGCCGTACGGAGCCGTCGTCGTCGTCCAGATCGGGCTGACGTTGTCCAGCAGGGAATTCGGGTTGTCGACGGGTCCGACG
Organism: Mycobacterium sp. 236(2023); assembly: GCF_029623955.1. Lineage (GTDB taxonomy): Bacteria > Actinomycetota > Actinomycetes > Mycobacteriales > Mycobacteriaceae > Mycobacterium. The sequence continues at coordinate 140,292 of NZ_JARSBP010000004.1, forward strand.
AGGTAGGGGTCGAACCCGTCGCGGAGCAGGGCGCCCTGCGCCAGATACGAGTAGGTGTCGCGGCTGAACAGCGGGACGCTGAGCAGCAGCGGGGTGAGCCAGAACGCCGTCGTGGCCAGCATCGTGTATTCGGTTGCTGACCGATCGATCACCCGCCGGCCCAGCCACAGCCACGCGATCAGCATCAGCGAGACGCCGCCCCACAGCAGGAGCGACGACACCACCAGCCCGTGCCCGAACCGCAACCAGGACAGGTGCAACGACTCCAGCAGCGGGTCGTGGAGCCGGGTGCTTCCCGCGCCGAGGCCGCCCGCGGTGAGCAGGATCGCGCCCAGCGCGCCGACGAGTGCGGGCCGCGCCTCCGGGGACAGGGTGAAGGCCTGCAGGCGACGCAGGTGCGTCACGAAGCGGTCCGACAGGCCGGGTTTCGGGGCCTGGGCAGCGGCGGGGGTTGTCATGCTCCTAGGCGGACCGGTTCGCGGCCAATCTCGCGAGCTCGGCGAGCCCCGCCTTGGCCTGGACGTCGATCGGTGCGCTGTTGAGGATCTGGAGTGCCCGCCGGGTCAGCGTGTCGATCCGGCTCTCGACGGCGGCCAGCGCGCCGACCGATTCGATCACCTGGCACAGCTCCTTGACCTGTGCATCCGTCAGGTCGGTGCCGACGGAGGTGCGTAGCAGCTTGGCCGCGATCTGATCGTGCTTCTCGGCGAGCTCGATGGCTTCGGCGAGCAACACCGTGCGCTTGCCGGAGCGGAGGTCGTCGCCGGACGGTTTACCGGTGACCGCGGGATCGCCGTAGACGCCGAGGACGTCGTCGCGCAGCTGGAAGGCCACCCCGAGGCTGGTGCCGAGCTCGTGGAACGCCTCGAGGATCTCCGGGCAGTCGGCGGCTGCGGCCGCGCCGAGCTGCAAGGGGCGCGAGATCGTGTAGGACGCGGTCTTGTAGATGTTGACGGTCAGCGCCGACGCGACCGTCTCGGAGCCGCTGGACTCGTTCACGATGTCGAGATACTGCCCGCCGAGGACCTCGGTCCGGATGGCGGCCCAGACCCGTTGGACGCGGCGGTGCGCGTCGACGCCTATGTCGGCGGAGGCGACGATGTCGTCGGCCCACACCAGCGCGATGTCACCCAGCAGGATCGCCGCCGAGAGACCGAACTGCTCGGACGAGCCGTGCCAGTTGTTGGCGCGGTGCCGCTCGGTGAAGATCTTGTGCACGGTGGGCAGCCCGCGGCGGGTGGCCGATGCGTCGATGACGTCGTCGTGGACGAGGGCGCAGGCATGCAGGAGTTCGAGCGCCGAGAACAGGCGAAGGACGTCGGGGCTGGGCTCGGTTCCGGCGACGGCGCGCCAGCCCCAGTAGGCGAATGCCGGGCGGAGCCGTTTGCCGCCGCGCAGCACGAATTCCTCGACGGCCTCGGTGAGGACGGCGTAATCCGCGCCGATGTACGCGGCGTCTCGGCGGCGCTCGCGCAGATAATCACGCAGCTGTTCGGTGACGGCCGCTGCCAGCTCAAGTGCCGACGGTGCCGCTGCATCCACGCTCAGCGGGCACCCCTTTCTGTGGTCTCGTTTCCTACGGCCCCCGGGTGTTCAGCGTAGAGCCTGTGACCCCGGAACGAGCAAGTAAGGACTAGCGCGTCTGCTCCAGCGGTTCGCCGGGCCGTGGGGACCGGTCGCGGCTTGCGTAAGCCAGCCAGCCGGTGATGCCTGCGACCAGGAAGGATGCGACGCCCAGCCAGATCGCCGCACCGGTGAACGATCGGGCGCTGGGATCGGTATAGCGGGCCTGGGCGTTCATGGTGCTCACCACGCCCGGCCGGAGCTTCCACTCCACGACCGTCGAGGAGATCTGGTCACCGTTGGTGGACGTCACTTCGCCGGGGAAGGCGACGGACAGCGAGACGTCGGCTTCGGAGTCGCTCAGCGACGTGAGGTCGACGCGGCCTTCCAGGATCACGAGGTCGCCGGCGCGGCGCAGCGAGATGTCCACTCCGGCCGCGTCGCGATTCATGCTGGCCAGCTGCGGGAGCTCGGCGAACGTCAGGTCGGAGAAGACCGCCTGCGATCCGACGTAGTCGTCGCGGCTGTATTCGGAGACGGCGACCTTCTGCGCGAACGGCAGATTGTTGAGCAGTTGCGGACCCTTGTCGTTGTCGTCGCGCGGAATGGCCGCCGCGACGATCTGGCCGGACACCCGGTCATCGGGGGACACCGTGATCGAGGCCCGCAGGCGGACGCAGCCGATCAGCGAAGGCGCCACCACCAACAGCAACAACACCATCGCGACCAGACGTCGGCGGGTGCGATGACGTTTCAGCACCTGGATATCGTGCCAGATCCTGCCCCGCGTGGAGATCTAGAGGGGGAGCGCGCGCCCGAGGATGGCGAAGGCGCGCGGGTCGCCCGCAAAGTGATAGCCGCGGATGACATCGGAGAATCCGAGGCGGCGGTAGAGGCGCCATGCCCGGTTTGCTTCGCCGTTGATTTCCGGAGTGGACAGCAGCACCTGCGCTTCGGTGCGGTCGCCGAGAAGCTTGCGGATCAACGCCTCCCCGAGACCGCGGCCCTGCGCGCGGGGGTGGATGTGCAGTTCGGTGAGCTCGAAATAGCTGCTCATCAGCTCGGTGATGCGCTCCCGGTCTGCACCGCTGCGCCTCAGACCGGAGATCACCTGCTGCTGCCACCACTGATCGGGCGCACCGCAGTAGCCGTAGGCGATGCCGAGCATCGGAGCGGGGGCCGGCGGTGCGCCGGCTTCGGGGCCGTCGGGGACCTCGATCGCGGCGACCGCCTTCCATCCGCGCCTGCGGATGTGTTCGAGCCACATCGAGGCTCGCTGGTCCTCGGTGCCGCGCGGGTAGCGCATGGCGTCGACGTACACGGCGAGCGCGTCGCCGAGTCGCTGCTGCATATCGCCTGGCGACAGATCGATCAGACGTGTCGCCAAGTGTCTGCCCCTCCCTCGAGTGGATCGTGCGGCCCGCCTCCATTATCAAGAAGGCGAGGCGCTGACTCCCATCGGCGGTGCACGTCATAGAATCGGGCGGCGAACAAGGTGGTACGGCTCAGATTCAGCTCGTATCATTACTGTTAAGTGCCCGTACACGCGGGCACCCCTGATTTTGAACGACTGCGACGCCCCCACGGCAAGAGGGAGGGACGAATGCCACTCTCCGATCATGAGCAGCGCATGCTCGACCAGATCGAGAGCGCGCTCTATGCCGAGGACCCCAAGTTCGCGTCGAGCGTACGAGGCGGGACTTTGCGGGCACCGTCCACGCGGCGCCGCCTCCAAGGTGCTGCGCTGTTCGTGCTCGGCCTGGCGATGCTGGTCTCGGGTGTGGCGTTCAAGGCGACGATGATCGGGAGTTTCCCGATTCTGTCGGTGATCGGATTCATCGTGATGTTCGGCGGCGTCGTGTTCGCCATCACCGGGCCTCGGGTGGGCAAGGGCGACAAGATGCCCAACGACATCGCTGCTCAGCGGCAGAAGCGTGCCAAAGGCAACGGTGGCTCGTTCACCAGCAGGATGGAGGACCGGTTCCGCCGTCGGTTCGACGAGTAACCGGACGTTCTCCAGGCGGGGCAGCCCATAGGGCTGTCCCTTTTTTTGCCCCACATCGCCCCACTGGGCTCCCATCGGTCCTTCCTGTGCCTGTGAACTGGGATTTTGAGAAGCGGGGCGATTCGTTGCGCCACCGGCCGCGCGGGACGAGTGATGATGATTGCCCTGATGGTGGGGTGTAGGGGCGAAACGCGCGCCGCTATTTGGAGCAAAGTGGGGGATTGTGGGGTAAAGTGGCGGACAACGGAGCGACCGGGGCTCCGTTCAAGCAAGGCTTGAGCAAGGTCTGCGAGGTGGCGAGATGTTCTTCGGCACCTACACGCCCAAGCTCGACGACAAGGGGCGACTGACGTTGCCCGCCAAGTTCCGAGACGCGCTGGCAGGAGGGTTGATGGTCACCAAGAGCCAAGATCACAGCCTTGCTGTCCATCCGAGGGCCGAGTTCGAGGAGATGATCGCCGAGGTCTCCGCGAAGGCCAAGCGCGGTAACCCCCAGGCTCGCGCCTACCTGCGCAACCTGGCCGCAAGTACCGACGAGCAATACCCCGATGCACAAGGCCGCATCACGTTGTCCACCGAGCACCGCCGCTACGCGAACCTGACGAAGGAGTGCGTGGTGACGGGTTCGATCGGGTTCCTGGAAATCTGGGATGCCCAGGCATGGCAGGACTACCAGGAGCTTCACGAAGAGAACTTCTCCGCGGCCAGCGATGAAGCACTCGGCGACATCCTCTGATCTGGCCACCGGCCCGCAGGCCCGTGCCGTGCGGCCTCTGCCCGAACCGGCCCTGACGTACTTCCCCGACGTCAGGTCCACTCTCTCGGGCAGGGACCTCACTGCAGGGGCCGCCCCAATCCCTCAGGGTTCAGTGATGGTGGACGAGCCTCATATCCCGGTCCTTCTCGACCGATGCGTCGAACTTCTCGCGCCGGCGCTGACTCGCGCGAACGCCGACGGTGCGGGCGCGACTCTCGTCGACGCCACCCTGGGTGCGGGCGGCCATTCCGAACGCTTCCTCACCCAGTTCCCCGGTCTACGTCTGATCGGTCTGGACCGTGACCCGGACGCGCTGCAGATCGCCGGCGATCGGCTCGCCCCGTTCGGGGAACGAGTCACTCTCGTGCGGACCCGCTACGACGGGATCGCCGGCGCGTTGGACACCCAGGTCGACGCGATCCTGTTCGACCTCGGCGTCTCGTCGATGCAACTCGACCGGGTCGACCGCGGCTTTTCCTACGCGAACGACGCGCCGCTGGACATGCGGATGGACTCCGGATCCGACCTGACCGCGGCTCAGGTCCTCAACTCCTACGACGAGCGGGCGCTGGCCCGCGTGCTGCGCGAGTACGGCGAGGAGAAATTCGCCGGACGGATTGCCAGCTTTGTGGTCCGGCGCCGAGCGACGACACCGTTCACCACCACCGGTGAACTTGTCGAGCTGCTGTACGACGCCATCCCGGCGCCGGCGCGGCGCACCGGCGGGCATCCCGCCAAACGGACGTTCCAGGCGCTGCGCATCGAGGTCAACGCAGAGCTGGAGTCGCTGCGACTCGCCATCCCCGCGGCACTCGACGCGTTGAGTCCGCTGGGCCGGATCGCGGTGATGGCGTACCAGTCGCTGGAGGACCGGATCGTCAAGACCGCGTTCGCCGCCGCCACCGCGTCGCGGACCCCTCCCGGTCTGCCTGTCGAATTGCCCGGGTACGGACCGGAATTCGTGGCAGTGACCCGTGGAGCCGAACGTGCCGACGCCGAAGAGATCGAACGTAATCCGCGAAGCGCCCCGGTTCGGTTGCGCGCAGTCGAGAAAGTTGGGGGACAGTAGCGATGAAGGCAAAGAAGCCAGCGCGCGCCAAGGCGACCGCAGCGTCGCGCTCGCGCGACACGGCCAAGAAGCCCACCCGCCGCGTGGGTAGGGGAGCGCGCGAGGCCAAGCGCGTCCCTGTCGATGCGCAGCCGCGTGGTGCTCGCAAGGCGACCCGCGACACGCGTCCGCAGCGCTCGGCGCCGCGCACGACGCCGATCGCGCGACCCGTCGACACGCCGGCCCGCCCCAAGAGCGCCAGCCAGGCCAAGGCGCGCGCCAAAGCGCGGAAAGCCAAGGCTCCCAAGGTCGTTCGTCCACCACTTCGCGAACGAATCCTGGTCCGGCTCGCGTCCATCGAACTGAATCCGCGTCGGCTCGTCGCGCGTGTGCCGTTCGTGGTGCTGATCATCTCGGCGCTGGGCGTCGGGCTCGGCGTGACGCTGTGGCTGTCCACCGACGCCGCCGAGCGGTCGTATCAGCTCGGAAGCGCACGCGAGCTCAACCAGGCGCTGATGCAGCAGAAGGAAGCGCTCGAGCGCGACGTGCTGCAGGCGCAGGCCGCACCCGCACTCGCCGAGGCCGCGCGCGGCCTCGGAATGATCCCGTCCAGGGACACCGCGCATCTGGTCCAGGACGCCACCGGCAACTGGGTCGTGGTCGGTACGCCGAAACCCGCCGAAGGCGTTCCGCCGCCACCGCTCAACGCACCGCTTCCGGATCCGGCACCGCCTGCTCCTCCCGCGCAGCGTGTCGTAGAGCCGCGCGAGGTGCCGGTACGTATACCGTCGGCAACTATGCCCCTCGCGGTGGTCCCCGGTGCGCCAGCAGCGAGCCCGCTTGCCATTCCGGGTGTGCCGGGAACCGAAGTGCCGCACGCGATCTCGGGTCAGCTGCCGATTCCGGGCCCTGCGCCCGCCGCTGTCGCGCCCGCTCCGGTGGCGCCGGTGCCGGTGCCGGCCCTCGTCGCCCCTGTCGCGCCCGCACCCCTCGCCCCGATGGCACCGGTTCCCGGAGCGCCCGGGTGAGCCGCGAGCCCAAGAAGGCCACGCCGGGAAAGGCTGTCGCGAAGAACGCGGCGAAGTCCCCCAGTCAGGAACGTTCGGCGCGGGCTCGGCGCATCCGGCAGCCGAAGCCGCTTCCCCAAAACGGTTTGCGCAGTGCGTCGTTCGTGTTCCGCCATCGCGCCGGCAACGCCGTGATCTTCCTGCTTCTGGTCGTGGCGGCCGCGCAGCTGTTCACGCTCCAGGTGCCGCGCGCCGAGGGGCTGCGCGCTCAAGCCGCCGGGCAGCTCAAGGTCACCGACATCGACCCGGCGGTACGCGGATCGATCGTCGATCGCAACGGCGACAAGCTGGCGTTCACGATCGAGGCGCGGGCGCTGACCTTCCAGCCGGTCAGGGTACGCCAGCAGCTCGAAGAGGCGCGCGCCAAATCCGACGAGGCGCCCGAACCCGATGCGCGCCTTCGGGAGATCGCCGTCGACATCTCGAAGCGGCTCGGCAACAAGCCCGACACCGCGACGCTGCTCAAGAAGCTGCGCAGCAACGAGACGTTCGTGTATCTGGCGCGCGCGGTCGACCCGACGATCACCGATGCGATCACCACGAAGTTCCCCGAGGTCGGCGCCGAGCGCCAGGATCTGCGCCAGTATCCGGGCGGTGTGCTCGCCGCCAACATCGTCGGAGGTATCGACTGGGACGGACACGGCCTGCTGGGCCTTGAGGATTCGATGGACTCGGTTCTCGCGGGCACCGACGGATCGGTGACCTACGACCGGGGTTCCGACGGCGTGGTCATCCCCGGCAGTTACCGCAACCGCCATGACGCGGTCAACGGGTCGACGGTCACGCTGACCATCGACGACGACATCCAGTTCTACGTTCAGCAGCAGGTGCAGATGGCCAAGGACGCCTCCGGCGCCAAGAACGCCTCCGCGGTGGTGCTCGACGCCAAAACCGGTGAGGTGCTGGCGATGTCGAACGACAACACCTTCAATCCCGCGCAGGATGTCAGCCGCCAGCAGGACCGGCAGCTGGGCAATCTGCCGGTGTCCTCACCGTTCGAGCCCGGCTCGGTGAACAAGATGATCACCGCCGCCGCCGTCATCGAGAACAAGCTGTCGACACCCGACGAGGTGCTGCAGGTTCCCGGTTCGATCAACATGGGCGGCGTCACCGTCGGGGACGCGTGGGAGCACGGCACGATGCCGTACACGACAACTGGCGTCTTCGGGAAGTCGTCGAACGTCGGCACGCTGATGCTGGCCCAGCGCCTCGGCCCGGAGAAGTACGCCGAGATGCTCCGGATGTTCGGGCTCGGCCAGCGCACCGGTGTCGGACTCCCCGGTGAGAGCTCCGGACTGGTCCCGCCGATCGACCAGTGGTCGGGCAGCACGTTCTCCAACCTGCCCATCGGACAGGGTCTTTCGATGACCCTGCTGCAAATGACGGGTATCTACCAGACCATCGCCAACGACGGTGTCCGGATCCCGCCGCGCATAGTCAAGGAAACTGTGGCGCCCGACGGCACTGCGACCTCGGAGCCGCGCCCCGAAGGTATCCGGGTGGTGTCCGCCCAGACGGCGCGCACCGTGCGCGACATGTTCCGCGCGGTCGTGCAACGCGACCCGATGGGCGTCCAGCAGGGCACCGGCCCGCAGGCTGCCGTCGAGGGCTACCAGATCGCGGGCAAGACCGGGACGGCGCAGCAGATCAACCCGGCCTGCGGCTGCTACTACAGCGACGTCTACTGGATCACGTTCGCCGGGATGGCGCCGGCCGACGAGCCCCGCTACGTCATCGGCGTGATGCTCGACGCCCCGCACCGCGCTGCGGACGGGTCGCCGGGATCGTCCGCCGCGCCGCTGTTCCACAACATCGCCTCGTGGCTGTTGCAGCGGGAGAACGTCCCGCTGTCCGCCGATCCCGGTGCACGGCTGACGCTTCAGGCGGGGTGACCTCAGGGCGGTCGGTACTGTGTCATGGCCATGAATCTGCGCCCCAGCCATCCCGTCGGCATGTCCCTCGATGCGCTGGCCGCCTTGGTCTCCGCGGCGTCCGCCGACGCGGGCCCGGTGCCCGGCATCCGGGTCACAGGTGTCACGCTGCGCGGGCAGAACGCCCAGTCCGGTGACTTGTTCGCGGCGCTTCCCGGCGCGAAGGCCCATGGGGCCCGCTTCGCCGCCGACGCGGTCGGACGGGGTGCTGTCGCGGTGCTGACCGACAGCGACGGCGTCGCCGAGATCGCCGCGTGCGGCGGTCTGAGCGTGCCGATCGTGGTCCACCCGCAACCGCGCGCGGTGCTCGGCGAAGTCGCTGCCGCCGTGTACGGACGGCCGTCGCAGCGGCTGCGGGTCATCGGCGTCACCGGCACTTCCGGGAAAACCACCACCACCTATCTCGTCGAGGCGGGGCTGCGTGCCGCGGATCGCGTCGCAGGACTGATCGGTACCGTCGGCGTCAGGATCGATGGGCGCCAGCAGCCAGGCGGCCTGACCACGCCGGAAGCGCCCGAACTTCAGGCTCTGCTGGCCGTCATGCTCGAACAGGGGGTGGACACCGTCGTGATGGAGGTGTCCAGCCACGCACTGACTCTGGGCCGGGCCGACGGCGTGTCGTTCGCGGCCGGTGGGTTCACCAACCTGTCGCGGGATCATCTGGACTTCCATCCGACGATGGAGGACTACTTCGACGCCAAGGCCCGCCTCTTCGAGCCGGGATCGCCGACCCACGCGGCGACGGCGGTCATCTGCGTCGACGACGAGTGGGGTCAGGCGATGGCCGGTCGCGCGGCGAACCCCGTGACCGTCAGCACGACGGGCCCCGCCGACTGGCAGGTGGAGCAGGTCCGTGCCGCACCCGGCGGCAAGCAGGAATTTCTCGCCGTCGATCCGGCGGGGGTCCACCACGATCTCGAGATCGGGCTGCCGGGCGGTTACAACGTCGCCAACTGTCTGCTCGCGGTGGCGCTGCTGGATGCGGTCGGGGTGTCGCCGGAGCAGGCCGCGCCCGGGCTGCGGGATGCCACGGTGCCCGGCCGACTGGAGACGGTGGACCGGGGCCAGCCTTTCCTTGCGCTCGTCGACTACGCCCACAAGCCGGGGGCGTTGCGGGCGGTGTTGCAGACCCTGCGAGAGCAGGCCTCCGGACGGCTGGCGGTCGTTTTCGGCGCGGGCGGCAACCGCGACGCCGGAAAGCGCGAGCCGATGGGTCGGGTGGCCGCCGAGCTTGCCGACATGGTGGTCGTGACCGATGACAATCCGCGTGACGAAGACCCCGCGCTGATCCGTGCCGCGATCATCGGCGGCACCGCGGGCGCTGCGGCCGATGTCGTGGAGATCGGCGACCGGCGCGCCGCGATCGACCATGCTGTGGCCTGGGCTCGCGATGGTGACATCGTGCTGATCGCGGGCAAGGGGCACGAGGCAGGCCAGACCAGCAAGGGTGAGACGAGGCCCTTCGACGACCGTGTCGAGCTGGCGGCAGCCCTGGAGGGCCGATCGTGATCGCGTTGACGCTGACCCAGATCGCCGAGATCGTCGGAGGCCGACTCGCCGACATCACGCCTGAGGAGGCGGACCGGACCCGCGTGACGGGCACGGTCGAGTTCGACTCCAGGAATGTGGCGCCGGGCGGTCTGTTCCTGGCCCTTCCCGGCGCACGGACGGACGGTCACGACTTCGCGGCCACCGCAGTCGCCTCGGGTGCGGTCGCGGTGCTGGCCGCCCGTCCGGTCGGGGTGCCCGCGATCGTCGTCGATCCGGTGGCCGGCGATCCCGAGTCGCGCGGCACCGCCGGGGTGCTCGAACACGACGCCGACGGCTCCGGTGCGGCGGTGCTGGCTGCGCTGGCACGGCTGGCGGCGGCGGTCGCCGCAGAGCTGGTGTCGGGCGGGCTGACGATCGTCGGCATCACCGGCTCGTCGGGCAAGACCTCGACGAAGGACCTCATCGCTGCGGTGCTGGCGCCGCTGGGGGAGGTGATCGCTCCTCCGGGGTCGTTCAACAACGAGCTCGGTCATCCGTGGACGGTGCTGCGGGCCACCGCATCCACCGACTATCTGGTGCTGGAGATGTCGGCGCGTCACCCCGGCAATATCGCCGCGCTGGCCCGGATCGCGCCGCCGTCGATCGGCGCCGTTCTCAACGTGGGCACCGCCCACCTGGGTGAGTTCGGTTCACGCGAAGCCATTGCGGCAACGAAATCTGAACTGCCGCAGGCAGTTCCGGCATCCGGCGTGGTGATCCTCAACGCCGACGACCCGGTCGTGGCCGCGATGGCCGACGTGACGGAAGCCAGGGTCGTCCGGGTCGGTCGTGGGATGGACGCCGACGTCAGAGCCGAGGATGTCGTCCTCGACGCACTGGCCCGGCCCAGCTTCACGCTGCACGCCGACACCCGCAGCGGCACTGCACAGGTTCCTGTGCGCCTCGCCGTGCACGGCGATCACCAGGTGTCCAACGCGCTGACCGCCGCGGCCATCGCGCTCGAGTGCGGCGCCACGCCGGAACAGGTGGCGACGGCGCTCGCCGGAGCGGGTCCCGTGTCGAAACACCGCATGCAGGTCAGCACCCGCGACGACGGGGTGACGGTCATCAACGACGCCTACAACGCGAACCCGGATTCGATGAACGCCGGGCTGAAGGCGCTGGCATGGATGAGCCGGGACGGCTCGACACGACGCCGCAGTTTCGCCGTGCTGGGCGAGATGGCCGAGCTCGGCGACGACGCGATAAGCGAGCATGACCGCATCGGACGCCTGGCGGTGCGCTTAGATGTCTCTCGACTCATCGTCGTCGGAACCGGGAGGCCTATGAGCGCCATGCTGCACGGTGCGGTCATGGAAGGGTCGTGGGGATCCGAGGCCACTGCGGTCGCCGATGCCGACGCCGCGCTGGCGCTGCTTCGCGCCGAGCTGCAATCCGGTGACGTGGTCCTGGTGAAGGCGTCCAACTCCGCGGGCCTCGGCGCTCTGGCCGAGGCGCTGGCCGCCGACGGCACCCGAGAGGGCGGCCGATGAGGCAGATCCTGATCGCCGTCGCGATCGCGGTGGCGGTGTCGATCCTGCTGACCCCGGTGCTGATCCGGCTGTTCACCCGGCAGGGCTTCGGGCAGGAGATCCGCGAGGACGGCCCGCCCAGCCATCACAAGAAGCGCGGCACGCCGTCAATGGGCGGCGTCGCGATCATTGCCGGAATATGGGCCAGCTACTTCGGCACGCACCTCGTCGGCGTCATCATGGGTGGCAAGGGCCCGTCGGCGTCGGGCCTGCTGGTCCTCGGGCTCGCTACGGCACTGGGCGTCGTCGGCTTCCTCGATGACCTGATCAAGTTGCGGCGCTCCCGCAACCTCGGCCTCAACAAGACGGGTAAGACCGTCGGCATCCTCGTCGCGGCCGTGCTGTTCGGTGTGCTGGCGTTGCAGTTCCGCAACGCCGACGGTCTCACCCCCGGCAGTGCCGAGCTGTCCTACGTGCGCGAGATCGCGACGGTGACGCTGGCGCCGGCCATGTTCGTGCTGTTCTGCGTCGTCATCGTCAGTGCCTGGTCGAACGCGGTGAACATCACCGACGGCCTCGACGGCCTGGCCGCGGGTGCGATGGCGATGGTGTGCGCCGCCTACGTGCTGATCACGTTCTGGCAGTTCCGCAACGCGTGCGCGACCAGCCCAGGCGTCGGCTGCTACAACGTGCGCGACCCTCTGGATCTGGCGATCATTGCCGCGGCCACCGCGGGTGCCTGCATCGGCTTCCTGTGGTGGAATGCCGCTCCCGCCAAGATCTTCATGGGTGACACCGGCTCGCTGGCACTCGGCGGCATCATCGCCGGCCTGTCGGTCACCAGCCGCACCGAGATGCTGGCCGTCGTCCTGGGCGCCCTGTTCGTCGCCGAGGTCACCTCGGTGGTCGTCCAGATCATGGCCTTCCGGACGACGGGTCGCCGGGTGTTCCGGATGGCGCCGTTCCACCATCATTTCGAGCTGGTCGGCTGGGCGGAGACGACGGTGATCATCCGGTTCTGGCTGCTGACGGCCATCGCGTGCGGGTTGGGTGTCGCGCTCTTCTACAGCGAGTGGTTGACCACAGTCGGGGCCTGACATGGACTTGTCGAACGCCAGGGTCCTGGTCACCGGCGCCCGCGTCACCGGTCAGGCAATTCTGGCCGCACTTACTCCGCTGGGCGCGCGTGCGACGCTGACCGACGACAGCCCGACGGCGCTGACGGCGTTCGCCCAGCAGGGCGTCGAGGTCATCGATCCGGCGGGTGCCGTCGCGCACATCGGCGATTTCGACCTCGTCGTCACCAGTCCGGGCTTCCCGCCCACCGCGCCGGTGCTGGCCGCGGCCGCCGTCGCAGGCATCCCGGTGTGGGGCGATGTCGAGCTGGCGTGGCGCATCGACCAGTCCGGCCGGTTCGGGCCGCCGCGGAGATGGCTCGTGGTGACGGGCACGAACGGCAAGACCACGACGACGTCGATGCTGTTCGCGATGCTGGAGGCCGCCGGGATGCGGGCCGTCCTGTGCGGCAACATCGGCGACCCTGTGCTGTCGATGTTGGACCGGCCCTCCGATGTCCTGGCGGTCGAGCTTTCCAGCTTTCAGTTGCACTGGGCACCGTCGTTGCGGCCGGAGGCGGGCGTGGTGCTCAACGTCGCCGAGGACCACCTGGACTGGCACGGCTCGATGGACGCCTACGCAGCAGACAAGGCCAGGGTGCTGACGGGCCGGGTGGCGGTCGGCGGACTCGACGACGCTGTGGCCGCCCGTCTGTTGCGCGACGCCCCCGCCCCGGTCAAGGTCGGGTTCCGTCTCGGCGAGCCTGCGTCGGGCGAACTCGGGGTGCGCGGCGGGATGCTGGTCGACAACGCGTTCGGCGACGGTCTGGTGCTTGCCGCGGCCGACAGCATTCCGGTGGCCGGCCCGGTCGGGGTGCTCGACGCCCTCGCCGCGGCGGCGCTGGCCCGCGCGGTCGGCGTGCCCGCCGAGGCGATCGCCGAGGCGTTGGCGACCTTCCAGGTCGGCGCCCACCGGGCGGCCGTGGTCGCGGTGTCGGACGGCATCACGTATGTCGATGACTCCAAGGCGACGAATCCGCACGCCGCCGAGGCGTCGATCAACGCCTATCCCCGCGTGATCTGGGTGGCCGGGGGTCTGCTGAAGGGCGCATCGGTCGACGAGCTGGTCGCCGCGACCGCGGATCGACTGGCCGGTGCGGTGCTGATCGGACAGGACCGCGCGGTTGTCAGGAATGCCTTATTGCGACACGCGCCGGATGTCCCCGTCGTCGAGGTGGTGACGGGGGAGGATTCTGTGGTGTATGAGAACAATGAGTCAGGTGTTACTCGTGTGACTCGCGCTGTTCAGGTGGGGACACAGCCGCTGGCCGACGCCGTCATGGATGCCGTCGTCGACGCCGCCAGGGGCCTGGCCAGACCGGGCGACACCGTTCTGCTCGCTCCAGCGGGAGCGTCGTTCGACCAGTTCACAGGTTACGGCCACCGCGGGGACGCGTTCGCCGCCGCCGTGCGCGCAGCGACCGCGTAGCTCCGTGAGCAACATCCTCGGTCGGCTGCGCAACCGACGCGCGAACCCGGGTACCGACGACGGCCAGTCGGGCGTCCCGGTGGCCGCCGCAGCCGCCTCGATCCCGCTTCCCCGCACCCGGGTCGGCGCGTGGCTGAGCCGGCCGATGACGTCGTTCCACCTGATCGTCGCCATCACCGCCCTGCTGATCACGATGGGCCTGACCATGGTGTTGTCGGCATCGGGCGTGTACTCCTACGACTTCGAGGGTTCGCCCTGGGCGGTGTTCGGCAAGCAGTTGCTGTGGACCGCAATCGGACTGCTCGCCTTCTACGTTGCGCTGCGGATACCGGTGGCAGTCATGCGCCGGTTCGCCTTCGCAGGCTTCGTCTTCAGCGTGTTCCTGCTGGTCCTCGTGCTCATCCCGGGAATCGGCAAGGTGGCCAACGGTTCTCGCGGCTGGTTCGTGGTCGCCGGCTTCTCCATGCAGCCGTCGGAGTTGGCCAAGATCGCGCTCGCCATCTGGGGCGCGCATCTGCTGGCGGCGCGTCGCATGGAACACGCCTCGCTGCGCGAGATGCTCGTGCCACTGGTGCCCGCCGCGGTGATCGCGCTGACCCTCGTCGTGGTCCAGCCCGACCTCGGGCAGACGTTGTCGATGGGTGTGATCCTGCTCGGCCTGCTCTGGTATGCGGGCCTGCCACTGCGGGTGTTCCTCAGCTCCATGGGGTTGATCTTGGTCACCGGCGCGATCCTGGCGATGTCCGCGGGCTACCGCTCGGCGCGGGTGCAGTCGTGGCTGGATCCGTCCGCCGATGCCCAGGGCTCGGGATACCAGGCCCGCCAGGCCCGCTTCGCGCTGGCCAACGGGGGCGTGTTCGGTGACGGCCTCGGCCAGGGCACTGCCAAGTGGAACTATCTCCCCAACGCGCACAACGATTTCATCTTCGCGATCATCGGCGAGGAACTCGGCTTCATCGGCGCCGCCGGCCTGCTCGTGCTGTTCGGGTTGTTCGCCTACACCGGCATGCGGATCGCGCGACGCTCGGCGGACCCGTTCCTGCGTCTGCTGACTGCCACGGCCACGCTGTGGATCCTGTCCCAGGTGTTCATCAACGTCGGCTACGTCGTCGGGCTTCTGCCCGTCACCGGCCTGCAGTTGCCGCTGATCTCGGCAGGTGGCACGTCGACGGCCACCACGCTGCTGATGATCGGCATCATGGCCAACGCCGCGCGCCACGAACCCGAGGCGGTCGCCGCGCTGCGCGCCGGCCGTGACGACCGGGTGAACCGCATCCTGCGGTTGCCGTTGCCGGCACCGTATGTGCCCACCCGGATCGAGGCGGCGCGGGACCGGCTGCGCAAGCGCCCGGGGAAAAAGGCGGCCGCGAAACCTGCCGAGAAGAAACCGCGCACCCGTAAGCCCCAGCCTGCCCGGCACCCGGTGCGCTCGGGCAGAGCCTCCGGCGGTTACGGTGATACCCAGCGCAATCAGGGCCGGAGGGCCCGCACACTGGAAGGTCAGCGTTACGGGTGACGGGGATATCGGTCCCGGCGGGGCAGGAGCGCAGCGACCGGGGGATCTCCATCGTTCTTGCCGGCGGCGGCACGGCAGGCCACGTCGAGCCCGCGATGGCGGTCGCGGACGCGTTGACCGCACTCGACCCGAGTGTCCGTATCACGGCGCTGGGCACGCAGCGCGGCCTGGAGACCAGGCTCGTCCCGCAGCGTGGCTACCACCTCGAGCTGATCACTCCCGTGCCGATGCCGCGCAAGCTCTCCGCCGATCTGCTCCGGTTGCCGTTGCGGGTGCGCGAAGCGGTCAGGCAGACGCGCGGCATCCTCGACGACGTCCGCGCTGACGTCGTCATCGGGTTCGGCGGCTACGTCGCCCTTCCCGCCTACCTCGCCGCGCGGCGCCGCGTGCCCATCGTGGTGCATGAGGCCAACGCGAGCGCCGGGTTGGCCAACAAGGTCGGCGCCCGCTCGGCGCAACGGGTGCTCTCCGCGGTGCCCGATCCGGGTCTGGGTCGTGTCGAGGTGGTCGGAGTGCCGGTGCGCGAAGCGATCACGTCGCTGGACCGTCTCGCGCTCAGAGCCGAGGCGCGTGCCCACTTCGGGTTCGCCGACGACGCCAGGGTGCTGCTGGTGTTCGGCGGGTCGCAGGGCGCGCAGTCGCTCAACCGCGCCGTGTCCGGTGCCGCGGAAAGTCTTGCTGCTGCCGGTATTTCGGTGCTGCACGCCCACGGTCCGAAGAACACCCTTGATCTGCGCACGCCGAGGCCCGGCGATCCGCCCTATGTGGCGGTGCCCTACCTGGACCGGATGGATCTGGCGTACGCCGCCGCAGACCTGGCGGTGTGCCGATCCGGTGCGATGACCGTGGCCGAGGTGAGTGCCGTCGGATTACCCGCGGTGTACGTGCCACTGCCTATCGGCAACGGCGAGCAACGGCTCAACGCACTGCCCGTGGTCGAGGCGGGCGGTGGCATCGTCGTCGACGACCGTTCCCTCACACCGGAATTCGTGGCGCATACGGTGCCGGGTCTGCTCAACGACGACGCCCGCCTGACGGCGATGACCGCAGCGGCGACCCTGGCCGGACACCCGGACGCGGCGCGTCGGGTGGCCGAGGTCGCGCTCGACGTGGCACGTGAGGCACGCCGATGACGGCGGACCTGCCCGACGAATTGCAGCGGGTCCACATGGTCGGCATCGGAGGGGCCGGAATGTCGGGCATCGCAAGGATTCTGCTCGACCGCGGAGGCCAGGTGTCGGGATCCGACGCCAAGGATTCCCGCGGCCTGATCGCGTTGCGCGCCCGCGGCGCGCACGTCCGGATCGGGCACGATCCGTCCGCACTGGACATGCTGGCCGGCGGTCCCACCGTCGTGGTGACGACGCACGCCGCCATCCCGAAGACCAATCCTGAGCTCGTCGAGGCGCGCGAGCGCGGCATTCCGGTCATCTTGCGGCCTGCCGTGTTGGCGAAGCTGATGGCCGGTGACACGACGGTGATGGTCACCGGCACCCATGGCAAGACGACGACGACGTCGATGATCATTGTCGCGTTGCAGCACAGTGGATTCGATCCGTCGTTTGCCGTCGGTGGCGACTTCGGGCAGGCGGGTACCAATGCCCATCACGGCAGCGGTTCGACCTTCGTCGCCGAAGCCGATGAGAGCGACGGCTCGCTGCTCGAGTACAGCCCCGACATCGTGGTCGTGACGAACATCGAGGCCGATCATCTAGATTTCTACGGGAGTGTCGAGGCATATACGGCGGTCTTCGACCGGTTCGTCGGGCGCATCTCGCCTGACGGCGCGCTGGTGGTGTGCGTCGACGATCCAGGGGCGGCAGCACTGGGGGAACGCGCGCAAGCGCTCGGTGTGCGGGTGCTGCGCTACGGCGGCACAGGCGATCTCGACGCGACGCTCGTGGAGTGGAACCAGCAGGGGACGGGGGCGGTCGCCGAGATCGCGCTGCGCGGCGAGGCTCGACCGCGGGTGGTGCGGTTGTCCGTGCCGGGCAGGCACATGGCGCTCAACGCGTTGGGGGCGCTGCTTGCGGCCCGTGAGGCGGGCGCGGGTGTGGAGTCCGTGCTCGACGGCCTCGCCGGGTTCGACGGTGTGCGAAGGCGTTTCGAGTTGGTCGGTACCGCCGACGGCGTCCGGGTGTTCGACGACTACGGGCACCACCCGACCGAGGTTCGCGTCACGCTCGCCGCGTTGCGTGCCGCGGTCGAAGGGGACGGCCGCGCGATCGCGGTGTTCCAGCCCCACTTGTATTCGCGCACAGCGACTTTCGCGACGGAATTCGGGGAGGCGTTGAGCGTCGCCGACGAGGTCTTCGTGCTCGACGTGTACGCCGCGCGGGAACAACCGCTGGCCGGGATCAGCGGCGCCACCGTCGCGGACGCGGTGTCCGCGCCGGTGACGTATGTCCCGGATTTTTCGGCGGTGGCGGCGCGGGTGGCCGCGGCTGTGCGGCCTGGTGATGTGGTCGTGACGATGGGCGCCGGCGACGTCACCTTGCTGGGCCGGGAGATCCTCGCCGAGGTACAGGCCAGGGCATGACCGAGCCCACGGAGAACGCGGGGCCGACCGACAACGCGGAGTCCACCGAGGACGCTGAACCCGCCGCTGAGGCACCCGAGGCCGGCGAAGCGTCCGAAGGCCCGGCCGACACCGAGGGCCCGCGCCGGCGCGCGCGGCGCGAGCGTGAGGAACGCCGGGCTGCTCAGGCCAGGGCCACCGCCATCGAGGATGCCCGCCGGGAAGCCAAGCGCAAGGTGCTCGGCCAGGCCGAGCCGCAGACCAGGACCATCGGCCGCGGCACGGTGCGCGGGCTCAAAGTCCTGATGTGGACCGCCGTGCTCGCCGTCATCGTGGTGGGCCTGGGCCTGCTGCTCTACTTCACGCCGATCATGTCGGCCCGCACCATCGTCGTCACGGGCATCGGGGCAGTGACGCAGGACGAGGTGGTGGCCGCCGCGGCCGTGGCGCCGGGGACGCCCCTGCTGCAGGTGAACACCGATGCCGTGGCCGAACGTATCGCCGAGATCCGTCGTGTCGCGTCGGCGCGGGTGCAGCGCCAGTATCCGTCGACGTTGCGGATCACGATCGTCGAGCGGGTGCCGGTGGTGGTCAGGGACTATCCGGACGGTGTGCACCTGTTCGACAAGGACGGCGTCGATTTCGCGACGGCTCCGCCGCCGCCGGGCATCCCGTATCTCGACACCGAGAACCCCGGTCCGAACGATCCGGCGACCGAGGCGGCGCTGCAGGTGATGACGTCGCTGCGCCCGGATGTCGCGAGCCAGGTGGGTCGGGTGTCGGCGCCGTCGATGGCGGCCATCACGCTGACGTTGATCGATGGCCGCACCGTGGTGTGGGGGACGACCGACCGCACCGAGGAGAAGGCGCTCAAGCTGGCCGCGCTGCTCACCCAGCCGGGCCAGGTCTACGACGTGTCCAGCCCCGATCTGCCGACCGTCAAGTAGCGCCGCGCAGATTCCCAAATGATTTTGTCGTGTCGTTTCGGCGCGCCTGCTCGGCGTGTGTGCGACCCGGCCCTACCGTTCTGGTTGCGCGGAACAACTTGACATAACTCTAAGCCTCTTGTTGAGGTTGAGGGTTTGCTCCAGCGGTTATCCGTAACCAGACAGGCAATCGAAGGCAGGAAGGGCACCCAATGACCCCCCCGCATAACTACCTCGCAGTGATCAAGGTGGTCGGCATCGGCGGCGGTGGCGTCAACGCCGTCAACCGGATGATCGAACAGGGCCTCAAAGGCGTCGAGTTCATCGCGATCAACACCGACGCGCAGGCGCTGTTGATGAGTGATGCCGACGTCAAACTCGACGTCGGTCGTGACTCGACGCGCGGCCTCGGCGCCGGCGCGGATCCGGAGGTGGGCCGCAAGGCCGCCGAGGACGCCAAGGACGACATCGAGGAACTGCTGCGCGGCGCCGACATGGTGTTCGTGACCGCCGGCGAAGGCGGCGGTACCGGAACCGGTGGCGCACCGGTGGTGGCGTCGATCGCGCGCAAGCTCGGCGCGCTGACCGTCGGCGTCGTGACCCGGCCGTTCTCCTTCGAGGGCAAGCGCCGCAGCAACCAGGCCGAGAACGGCATCCAGGCGCTGCGCGAGAGCTGCGACACCCTCATCGTCATCCCGAACGACCGGCTGCTGCAGATGGGCGACGCCGCGGTCTCGCTGATGGACGCGTTCCGCAGCGCCGACGAGGTGCTCCTCAATGGTGTGCAGGGCATCACCGACCTGATCACCACCCCCGGTCTGATCAACGTCGACTTCGCCGACGTCAAGGGCGTCATGAGTTCTGCGGGCACCGCGCTCATGGGTATCGGTTCGGCGCGAGGTGACGGCCGTGCGCTCAAGGCCGCCGAGATCGCGATCAACTCCCCGCTGCTGGAAGCGTCGATGGAGGGTGCGCAGGGCGTGCTTCTCTCTGTCGCGGGCGGCAGCGATCTGGGTCTGTTCGAGATCAACGAGGCCGCCTCGCTGGTTCAGGACTCCGCGCATCCGGACGCGAACATCATCTTCGGCACCGTCATCGACGATTCCCTCGGCGACGAGGTCCGTGTCACGGTCATCGCTGCGGGCTTCGACGCTGCCGGACCCGGTCGCAAGCCGGTGACCGGTGAGACGCAGGCCGCAGCCGCCGCGGCGGCCCAGCCGATCGCGCCGGGCAAGGCCGGCCGGGTGAACTCGTCGATCTTCGAGCCGTCGGACGCCGCGAGTGTGCCCGCCGGGCATACGAACGGCGCGACGGTCCGGATCGGTGGCGGAGGCGACGACGGCATCTCCGATGACGACGTCGACGTGCCGCCGTTCATGCGCCACTGACCCGCGTGCGGTCGTGACATTCCGGGTTCGGCGCGTCACCACCACTCGTGCGGGCGGGGTGTCCAAGCCGCCGTTCGCGACGTTCAATCTCGGCGATCACGTGGGCGACGACCCGAATGCCGTTGCCGCCAACCGTCGTCGGCTCGCCGAGGCGATCAAGACCGACGGCATCGTCTGGATGAACCAGGTGCACAGCGCCACCGTCGCCGTCGTCGACCACGGTGCTGCCAACGGTGACACTGTCGCCGCCACGGACGGTCTGGTGACGACGGTGCCGCGGCTGGCGCTGGCCGTGGTGACCGCGGACTGTGTTCCGGTGTTGATGGCCGATGCGCGGGCGGGGGTGGTGGCCGCCGTCCACGCCGGCCGGGTCGGTGCCGCCAACGGCATCGTCGCGAACGCGCTGAAGGCGATGGTCGGCGCGGGCGCAAAAGCCGGTGACGTCTCGGTGCTGTTGGGCCCCGCCGTCAGCGGCCGCAATTACGAGGTGCCCGAAGAGATGGCCGCCGATGTCGAGCTCGCACTGCCCGGGAGCCTGACGACGACGGCCCGGGGCACTCGTGGCCTGGATCTTCGAGCAGGCATCGCCGCGCAGTTGCGGTCGCTCGGTGTCCGCGCGATCGACATCGATCCGCGGTGCACGGTCGAGGATCGGAATCTGTTCAGCCATCGTCGAGATGCCCCCACCGGGCGGCTCGCGTCGCTGATCTGGCTGGAGCCGAGGCGATGACGGAGCGGGAGGAGGAACTGGCGCGGGCACTCGCCGAAGTCCGTGCTCGTCTGGAGCGAGCCGCGGCGGCCTCGGGTCGCGATGTCGACGAAATCGAGCTGCTGCCCGTCACCAAGTTCTTCCCGGCCGATGACGTCGCCGCGCTGACCCGGCTCGGCTGCACGGCGTTCGCCGAGTCGCGAGACCAGGAAGCCGCGGCCAAGGTGGAGGAGGTCCGCCGGTTGGGTGGACCCGGGCAGATCCGCTGGCACATGGTCGGCCGCATCCAGCGCAACAAGGCGCGCTCGGTGGCCGGTTGGGCCTACGCGGCGCATTCGGTCGACAGCCCGAAAGTGGTTGCGGCACTGGACCGGGCGGCCACCGAGGCGCTGGGTGACGGGCGCCGCACCGAGCCACTGAGGGTGTATCTGCAGCTCAGCCTCGACGGTGACGAGGCTCGGGGCGGTATCGACGTCGACGCGACCGGTCGTATCGACGATTTGTGTGCCACGGTCGACGCCGCGCCGGGGTTGCAGTTCGTGGGACTGATGGCGATTCCGCCGCTGAACTCGGATGCCGGCGAAGCGTTCGCTCGCCTGGAACGCGAGCGTGCGCGGCTGCAGGGGAGCTATCAGCAACGTCTCGGGCTGTCGGCGGGGATGTCGGGAGATCTCGAAGCCGCGGTGGAACATGGTTCGACGTGTGTGCGTGTCGGTACCGCGTTAATGGGACCCCGACCGCTAACGTCACCGGAAGTAGTCACACCAGTCACACCTTCATCACAGACAACAGATTCGCTGGAAAAACCTCAGGCAGCGCCACCGTACGAAGGGTCCGAACAATGAGCACACTGCACAAAGTCAAGGCCTACTTCGGTATGGCGCCGATGGACGACTACGAAGACGATTATTACGAGGACGACGACCGCGGCCCCGCCCGCGGCTACCGCCGGCCCCGGGAGGATCGTCTCGACGATGAGGGTTACACCCGCGGCTACGACGACCGCCGCGAGTACGACGAGCCCGCGGGTTACCGCGGCGGGATGGCCGGCGGCTTCGATGACGCCCGGTTCGAGTCCCGGATGCGCACGCCGCGCGAATTCGACCGCACCCCACCGCGTTTCGGCGCGATGAGGGGCTCGACCCGCGGCGCGCTGGCGATGGATCCGCGTGGCATGGCGGAACTGTTCGAGGCGGGCAGCCCGATGGCCAAGATCACCACGCTGCGCCCGAAGGACTACAGCGAGGCCCGCACCATCGGTGAGCGGTTCCGCGACGGCACCCCGGTGATCATGGACCTGGTGTCGATGGACAACGCCGACGCCAAGCGGCTGGTCGACTTCGCGGCCGGACTGGCCTTCGCGCTGCGGGGTTCGTTCGACAAGGTCGCCACCAAGGTGTTCCTGCTGTCACCCGCGGATGTGGACGTCACTGCCGAGCAGCGTCGCCGGATCGCCGAGGCGGGCTTCTACGCCTACCAGTAGCTAGGGGCGCCACCCCGGGTAGGCTGACTTCGTCGCACTCTGTTGCGGCCACGGCCGTGCGCGGCCTGTTGTCAAAGTCACACATCTGCCTGAGTGAGGTCGGCTTCGTTGGCGCTCTTCTTCGAAATCCTGGGTTTCGCGCTGTTCGTTTTCTGGCTGCTTCTCATCGCCCGGGTCGTGGTGGAGTTCATCCGCTCGTTCAGTCGTGACTGGCACCCTCGCGGCGCGACAGTTGTTGTGCTGGAAATCATCATGACGCTGACGGATCCGCCGGTGAAACTTCTTCGTCGGATAATTCCGCAGCTCACGATAGGTGCGGTTCGGTTCGACCTGTCGATCATGGTGTTGCTGCTGGTGGCGTTCATCGGTATGCAGCTGGCTTTCGGCGCCGCCGTCTGACGTCCTCGCGGACGCGACGTCGGTGCGGGCAAAAGGCCTGAGATCGGCCATTCCGGCGTTTGTGGCCACGACCTGGAAAGTTGAGTTTCGGTATTAATTATCGGCCTCTCCTGCAACCGCCGGGTCGCGTGTGACAGGATGGACGCCAGTTACGTTCCAGCAAGGCTTTACACTTCGTGATCAGTTGACGGTCCAGACCTCAAGGGGGCAGACAATGCCGCTCACTCCTGCCGACGTGCACAACGTGGCATTCAGCAAGCCACCCATTGGGAAGCGCGGCTACAACGAGGACGAGGTCGACGCCTTCCTCGATCTCGTCGAGAACGAGCTGTCTCGCCTCATCGAGGAGAACACCGACCTGCGTCAGCGGGTCGCTGAGCTGGACCAGGAGCTGTCCGGAGCCCGTGCCGGCGGCGGTGCCGCCCAGCCGACTCAGACCATCCCAGTCTACGAGCCGGAGCCCGAACCCGCACCGGAACCGGAGCCCGAGCCGCAGCCCGTCTACGAGGCCCCGCCCGTACAGCAGGCGCCGGCCGCGTCGGTGACCGAGGACCAGCACATGCGTGCCGCGAAGATTCTCGGCCTCGCCCAGGACACTGCGGATCGCCTGACCGGCAGCGCCAAGGCCGAGTCCGAGAAGATGCTCGCCGATGCGCGCGCCCAGGCCGACCAGTTGGTCACCGAGGCCCGCCAGACCGCCGAGACCACGGTGACCGAGGCCCGTCAGCGCGCGGACGCGATGCTGGCCGATGCGCAGAACCGGTCCGAGACCCAGCTGCGCCAGGCGCAGGAGAAGGCGGACGCGCTGCAGGCCGACGCCGAGCGCAAGCATTCCGAAATCATGGGCACGATCAACCAGCAGCGCACCGTGCTCGAAGGCCGCCTCGAGCAGCTGCGCACGTTCGAGCGTGAATACCGCACCCGCTTGAAGACCTACCTGGAATCGCAGCTCGAAGAGCTCGGCCAGCGCGGTTCCGCGGCGCCGGTGGATTCGGGTGCCAACAACGACGGCGGCTTCAACCAGTTCAACCGGGGCAACAACTGAGGCGCCTGCGCCTCCGCTAATGACACTGCCTAGGGTGGGCCCATGCTGATCGTCGCGCTCGTTCTCGCCGTCATCGGTCTCGCTGCCCTGGTGATGGCTGTCGTCACCAGCAACGAGCTCATCGCCTGGGTGTGCATCGTCGCCAGCGTCATCGGCGTGGTGTTGTTGATCGTCGACGCCATCCGGGACCGCTCAAAGGGTGACACTGCCGAAACTGCTTCTGACACAGCGGATTCGGCAGACGACGAGCCCGATTACGAGGACTATCCGGACGAGGCGCCGATCGCCGACGAGTACGACGAGGCGCCGGGCGACGACGAGACGGTTGCGGTCGACGTCGCGCCGGCCACCACGGACGAGCCCCCGAAGAACTGACTGTCAGCCACTGGCCGCGAGCAACTCGCGCACCTCGTCGTCGCTGACCTGGTGGAAGTCGGCGAAGACCTGTCCGACCGCCTGGAAGTGGGTCGGCATGGTCGAACACACCACGCTGTCGGCCTCGTCGCCCAGTGACCGGCACACCGACGGCGGACCGACCGGGACGCCGACGATGACGTGCGCGGCGCCGGCCTGCCGCACGGACCGCACGGCCGCGACCATGCTGGCGCCGGTGGCGACCCCGTCGTCGACGAGGATCACGGTGTGACCCGAGACGGAGAGCGGC
The DNA here is from genome assembly GCF_029623955.1 of Mycobacterium sp. 236(2023). Classification (GTDB taxonomy): domain Bacteria; phylum Actinomycetota; class Actinomycetes; order Mycobacteriales; family Mycobacteriaceae; genus Mycobacterium. The sequence goes on from NZ_JARSBP010000004.1 coordinate 164,857, forward strand.
TCGCGGTCACCGAGGTAGACGCGTTCCCGGCGCCGCAGCTCGGCCGTCTCGCGCGTGATGGCGTCGCGCACATCGCCGTCGCCGATGCCGAGGCTGCGCAACAGCTCGGAGTTCAGCACCACGCCGCCGCCGGTGGCGATCGCGCCCATGGCGAGTTCCGGCCACTGCGGCACCCCGAGCTTGCGGACGATGCAGACGCCGAGCGGGGCATGCAGAGCCTGCGCGACCTCTGACGCGATGGGCACACCGCCGCGCGCGAGTCCGAGTACGAGAAGGTGGTCCCGGCCCTGATACCGCGCGAGGTCGCATGCCAGCACCCGACCGGCCTCGCGGCGATCTCGGAACGTTTTGGTGACGTGTTTCATGGCGCGTCTCGTGCGGTGTACTCGGCGTGAGTACCTGTTCGATTATGGGGCAATACACACCCCGGAACCAGGGAGGGCCATGGGCATCGAATACGAGACCGTCGTCGACCATCCGCGTGACGTGGTGTGGGACTGGTTCAGCCGTCCGGGCGCGATGCCCCGGCTGGTGCCGCCGTGGCAGCCGATGACCGTGGTGGCGGAGGCGCAGTCGTTGTCCGACGGTGTCGCGGTGCTCGGGTTGCCGGGTGGGTTGCGCTGGGTGGCGCGCCACGATCCGGCCGCCTACGTTCCGGGCAGTCGCTTCGCCGACGAGTTGTCGTCGCACGGCCTGACGTCGTGGCCGCCGCGGGTGATCGGCGGGTGGCGGCACACCCACACCTTCGCCGATGTCGGCGCGCAGACCCGGGTGCACGATGAGGTGGACGCCGTCGTCCCTGCCGCTGGTCTGCGGTCGACGTTCGTGTACCGGCACCGGCAGATCGCCGACGACCTCGCCGCGCACCGCCGCGCAGCCGAGGCCGGGATGGAGCCGATGGTCGTCGCGCTGACCGGATCGTCCGGTCTCGTCGGCTCCGCGCTGCGGGCATTCCTGACCAGCGGCGGCCACCGGGTGATCCGGCTTGTCCGCGGCGCCGCGACGGGGGACGACGAGCGGCAATGGAACCCGCCGGACCCGGCGGCCGACCTGCTCAGCGGTGTGGACGCGGTGGTGCACCTGGCGGGGGCATCGATCGCGGGCCGGTTCACCGACGGGCACCGGGCCGCGATCCGGGACAGCCGCATCGAGCCGACCCGGCTGCTGGCCGCAGCTGCGGCGGCATCTGATGACGGTCCGCGCGTGTTCGTCAGTGCGTCGGCGATCGGTTTCTACGGCTTCGACCGCGGCGACGTGCAGTTGACCGAGGACAGCACCCGCGGAGACGGGTTCCTCGCCGACGTCGTCGCCGACTGGGAGGCGGCGACGACGCCTGCAGTTGATGCGGGGCTGCGCGTGGTGACGGTGCGGACCGGAATCGTGCAGTCGGCCAACGGAGGAACGCTGCGTCTGATGCGCCCGCTGTTCGCTGCGGGGCTGGGGGGACGGCTGGGCAGTGGCAGGCAGTGGCTGTCGTGGATCGGGCTCGACGATCTGGTCGACATCTATCACCGTGCGCTGTATGACGCTCGGCTCAGCGGTCCGGTGAACGCGGTCGGGCCCGATCCGGTGCGAAACTCCGAGTACACCGAGGAGCTGGCCCGCGTGCTGCACCGTCCCGCCGTGCTTCCGGTGCCCTCATTCGGACCGCGGCTGCTGCTGGGGGAGCAGGGTGCGCGCGAGCTGGCTGCTGCGAACCAGCGGGTGATTCCTGCGAAGCTGTTCGGCGTCGACCATACGTTCCGGCACCCCGATGTCGCCGACGCGCTGGCGCATCAGCTCGGGCGCGGCTGACCTGCGACATGGGTCAGGAACCCGTCGACCAACCGCCGGATCCTCGTTCCGGTGTCGCCGGCGAGTTCCGTTGTGCGGGTGAGTAGTTCGTCGGGATCCAGCCCGACGGAGCCGACGTCGCCGGTGCTGTCGGCGGCGAGCCAGATCTTGAGCAGGTCGGTGTCGACCTCCGGGTGGAACTGCAGCGCCAGTGCGCGGCCGAGGACGAACGCCTGCGATGCATTGGCGGTTCTGGCGATCTCGGTTGCCCCGGGCGGCAGCGTCCAGCGGTCGAAATGCCACTGGAACCACGGGCCCGCGGGCACCACGTCGGGCCGGTCGGTGGGGATGTCGTACCAACCGATCTCGGGTTGCGGACCGCGCGCGACGGTGCCGCCGAACGCCTGGGCCAGCAGCTGACCGCCGAAACACACGCCGAGCAAGGCGATTCCGGCGTCGGCGGCCTCGCGCACCAGTTGCATCTCGGTGGCGACCCAGGTGTCGAGCAGCGCTTCGTCGTACACCGGCCACGTCGCGCCGAGCGGGACGATGACGTCGTAGTCGGTGGGATCCGGGAATGTCACCTCACCCGCGGGGTTGTCCGCCTTCTCGGCGGGGACGACCTCGAACTCCTCGACGTCGAATCCGCGTTCGGCGAAGGCGTCACCGAGCAGGGCCGGGGTCGCGAGATGCTCGTTGAGTAGAAACAGAACCTTGGATGCCACGTCGGCCATTATCCCGCCGGAGGTGTGGGTGGCGCATCGTCACTCCGGTCAGGCCCCGAAAGCGACCGGCAGAGTCGCCGGGCCGCTGATGCCTGTGATGGGCTTCCAGACCGTCGGGCCGTCGCGCCGGATCTTGGGCATCCGGCGCGCCATCGTCGTCAGCGCCTCCGCCAGTTCGATCCGGGCGAGGTGTGCGCCGAGGCAATAGTGCACGCCACCGCCGAACGTCAGCATCGCGGTCGCGCCGTCGCACGTTATGTCGAACCGGTCGGGCTCGGGGTACACGGCCGGATCCCGGTTGGCGGACGCGGTGTTCGCGATCACCAAGGTGCCCGCGGGCACGGTGTGGCCGGCGAGGTCCACATCCTCGACGGCGACGCGCAGTGTGGTGAAGATGACCGGTGAGTACCGCATGACCTCTTCGACGGCTGTCGGCGCCAGCTCGGGGTGACTGGCCAGCAGCGACCATTGATCCGGATGGTCGCAGAACACGTCGACCGCGGCCGCGAGCTGGTTTCGGGTGGTGTCGGTTCCGGCCATCAGCAGCGTCGCGGCCAAGGTCAGCAACTCCTGGTGGCTGAGCCGGTCGCCCTCGATCTCGGCGCGCATCATGTCGGACAACAGGTCGTCGGTGAGCGATTCCCGGCGGTTGGCGACCATGTCGTCGAGGTAGCCTTCCAGTGCTCGCCAGGCTCCCACGATCACGGGCGCATCGTTGACGACGTTCCAGTCGAACACCTTGAAGATGTCATCAGCCCACGCGGACAACAGGTTCCAGTCTTCGCGGCGGGTACCGAGCAGCTGGCAGATGATCGGGACGGGGTAGCGCCTGGCGATGTCGGCAACCACGTCGCATCGACCCGCGGCGGCGACGGAATCGATCAGTTCGGCGATGATGTCGGCGCAGGACGTGCGCAGGCGTCCGGCGGCCCGAGGCGTGAAAGCCTTGGCGACGAGCCGCCGTTGACGATGGTGCACTTCGCCGTTGAGGCTCAGGAGCCCGGTGACGACGATGTCCCACAGCTCGCCGGAGGTGACGCCCTGCGCGGTCAGGGCAACCCCTTCGGGGATTTCGAAGCGATCGTCGCGCAGGACGGTGCGCACGGCGTCGTAGCTCAGTGCTTCCGGGCCGTGCGGGCCGATGGCGATGGGTGATCGGCTACGCGCCGAACCGATGAGGCGGTGCGCCTCGGCCGGGCTGGTGGCGTGTTCGTAGGCGACGGACGGCAGGGGGTCGACTCCGGAGCCGAACACTGTCGCGGTGGTGAGTTGATCGATGGTCATGCTGGTTCCCCCTGTGCGGCGTCGGCCGATGCTGCGAGTTTCGGCCGCGCAGCGACGTGGGCCTAGGGTGATCGACTACTCGACTTTTCGGTTCGGGCGAGCCGACTACGTGCGGGCCGATACAACAAGGCCACCTCCGTCGAGGTGGCCTTGTTGCTCAGGGAAGCTACTGGACGTTGACGTAGTAGACGTAACCAGTGACTGTGTTCTGGTACGTGTTGTCTCCGAAGTGATCCCGGACGGTGCCGCGAAGCGGGGCGCCCCGGTTGATTCCGACGACGCTGGCCTGTGCCAGCGGAGTATCGGACAGCTTCTTGACGATGACCCGGTTGCCTTCGGCCTCAAGCTGACTGATGGTGGCTTGCGCGTCACCGGATCCGGTCGGTGCGGCGAGCGCAGGAGCGGCGAGGCCGAGAACGGCTGCCGACAATCCTGCTACTGCGGCTGTGGTGATGCTGAACTTCTTCATGGTGGTGCTCTTCCCTTGTCGGGTCGGAGCCGTGGAGCGTGTCTCGCGGTTTCGACTCTGTTCTGTTGTGAGATCTCGTGATCTGTCTGGTTGAACCCGCTGCTCACCCCAGAAATTCCGGTGGCAGGATCTCGCGGTCGCTTGGCAGTACCACGCCGGTGGGATTTCCTGAGCCGGCGCGCAAGGTCGTACGTGCGTTCGACGCCCGTGGAGGTCGGTAGGTTTGCCAGCCAACCCTTAGTTTGTCGACGGTCAACAACCCGTGTTTGCGCGATCGAGGACGTTCCCGAGGTTCGCTGTCGTCAGTGTTGGCGCAACTCGGTCCATTGTTAAGAGATTTGACAATCGACTATTCGCGAAGCCTGTGGTGCTCGCTGGAGGGTTGGTCGCCCGGTGATTTCAATAGTTCGCTGTAGGGGGAGCAGGCCCTGTGTAAAGCAACTTTACACAGGTAAATCGACTAACAATGCATTTCTGGCCTGTTTGCCTGTCGTCGGCTTGTGCCATTCGCGGGGCGCCGCACCGGTTTGCTTGACGATCCGCGACGGGTGGTGTTTCATGCATTTCGGAGTCGTCAATTTCACATTCGTGATTTTGGGTGCGATTAGCCACAGGCCCCGCCGGTGGGGGTGAAGAATGGACAGGGAGTGAGTCGCTGATGGGCTACGGAAGATTTGTCGGCCGAGTCGGAGTATTAGCTGTGGCGCTGGGCATCGGCCTGGCCGGCCCGGCGGTTGCGGCTGCCGAGACCGGCGACGACAGCGCCGCGGGCGAGTCCCGTACCGAGACCTCGAGCACGGAATCGGGTGCCACCAGCGCGAAAGCCGCCGCGCGGGCCGAAGCCGACGCCGGCGACGCCGAATCCGACGACGAGGCGGGTGAAGCCGAGGATGCCGACGCGACGGATCCTGCTGAGGTCGAGGAGGATTCGGTCGATCCCGAGGCGGATGGTGACGTGGAGGAGGCCGGCGAGGAGTCCGGCGAGCCCGCCGACGACTCCGATGAGGTCGTCGTCGACGACCCGGCTCACGCGTCGACGGGTTCGCGTGCCGAGGACGAGCCGACCGGCGCCGTCGACGATCCCGAGTCCGAGACGGCGGAGCCTGACACCGACGCTGCCGATCTGTCGGAGTCGTCGGCCGTGGCGGCCACCCATCCCGACGATTCCGCCACCGGCTCCGCCGATTCCGGCGATGAGGTCGTCGCGGTGTCGCTGAGGTCCGCAGCGTCCGAGCCGACGGCGACCACCGCCACCCCGGCCACCACGGGTCTCGCCGACATCGTCTCGAAATTCCTGGGACTGCTGGGCATCGGGTCGTCGGCGGGCGACGGCACCGCACCGCTGCCCGCGTTCGAATTCGTGACGGTGGTCTTGGGCGCGATCCGCCGTGAAATGGACCGGCTGTTCGCCAACAACGGACCGTCGGCGGCGCTCACATCGACCAGCCAAACCACGCCCGGCGTCCTGTCCGGCGTGTTGACTGCCACCGACCCCGAGGGGGACAGGCTCGTCTATTCGGTTGTACAGAAACCCACGCTGGGCACCGTCACGGTCGACAGCACCGGGAAGTTCACCTACGTCGTCGATCCGGCGCTCGGTGCAGGCACCGACACGTTCGTCATCGGTGTGCGCGACGCCGGCTTCCACCTCATCTCGGTGACCCCGATCAAGTCCGAGGTTCCGGTGACCGTCACTGTCGACTCCAACGGGGTTGTCACCCAGGCGTCTTCGCAGCCCAGTGTGCTCAGGAGCGCCAAGGTGTCCACCGCTTCGGTCGCCGCCGCGACGACGGGCACGATCTACCACCTCACAACGTCCGGAGCCGACATCGTCGGGTTCAACCCCGCCAAGGACAAGCTCGACCTCGGTGATGTGTCCGTGCACAACTTCATCGTCGTCGACACGCCCGAAGGCGTGGGCTTCCGCAATCCGTGGTCGGGCGAGACCGCGGTCCTGCAGGGTGTCTCACTGAGCCAGCTCACCATCGACAGCTTCACCCCGGTCATCAACGACCATCTGCGCCAGGACCTTTCCGGTGCGCTCGCCTGGGAGCAGGGCATCACGCCGAAGGCGAACACCGTCTACGCGCGGTCCCACGAGGTCGGGCAGATCGACCGGGTGGCTTTCAACGCCGCGACCGACGTCGTCGACTTCCGCTACTTCGGCACCCGCGAGCAACTGTTCATGAACGACACGCCCGACGGTGTCGTCATCTCCAACGCCGGCACCGGGCAGGCGCTGATCCTGCAGGGCGTCACCAAGAGTCAGCTGACCGCGAAGAACTTCGTGTTCCACAGCGCCCAGGTCCGCGAGGACCGGCTCCATCTGCAACTCGGCATCGGCACGGTCCCCGATTCCCAGGTGCTGCCCCAGGGAGTCGCATACGCGGGCACCAACAACTGGCCTACCGCCGCGGGCAACGGTCAGCCTCCCACCGGTCAGTCCGGCACCACCACCAAGATCGACTGGCTCCACGGCAGCCACACCACACTGAACTTCGACCCAAGCAAGGACAAGCTCGACTTCGGCTGGTTCAAAGCCCACGAGTTCGACGTCACGGAGGTCGGCGGGTCCACCAAGATCGCCATCACCGCCAACAACCAGTCCTACACGCTGACCGGTGTCGCGATCGGCGAGCTCACGACGAGCAATATCGTCGCCCTCGACGACGGTGCGCGCACCAAGTGGGCGGACCTCATTTACAGTGCGGGACAGTCAAATACGCAGCCCAGGATCTCCGTCAGCGACGGCAGCGTGTCGGAAGGCAACAACGGTACGTCGACGGTGACCTTCACGGTGACGTTGTCGAAAACGTCCACCGCGCAGGTGACTGTCAGCTACAGCACGAGCAACGGCACCGCCACCGTCGCGGGTGGTGATTACTCGCCGACCGTCGGCACGCTGACGTTCACGCCAGGCCAGACGTCCAAGACGGTAAACGTCACGGTCAACGGTGACACCCTCGTCGAACTCGACGAGCAGTTCACCCTCACTCTGTCGGCACCCGTCAACGCGACGATCGCCGACGGCACCGGCGTCGGCACCATCCGCAACGACGATGTCGATCAGACGCCGAGCACGCCACCGAGTGTGTCGATCGCCGACCTGTCGGTGACCGAAGGCAACGGTGAGCACAGCCATTTCATGTTCGTCGCCTCGCTGAGCAAGGCCTCGACGCAGACCGTGACCGTCACGTACACGACCTCCAACGGCACCGCGATCGCCGGGGTCGACTACAGCGCGACCACCGGAACGATCACGTTCGCACCGGGCGTCACATCCCAGCTGGTGCACGTGGACGTCATCGGTGACAGCATCGTCGAGCCGAACGAGACGTTCTTCGTGACACTGTCCAACCCGTCGGGAGCGACGATCGGCGACGGGTCGGCCACCGGAACCATCACCAACGACGACACCGTCGTCACTCCGGGCGTCGGCGGCCTCAATTCCGGTAACCCCGGTGACGAGCTCTGGGGTGAGGCATTTTTCGCGCCGTACGTGGACATGGGCGCGTGGCCGGTGCCGAACCTGCTGGCGCTGGCGCAGCAGCGTGGAACCTCGTTGATGACGCTCGGATTCCTGCAGGCGACCCCCGAGGGCAAGCTGGCGTGGGCCGGATTGTCCGCGCTGACCCCGGATTCCACGTTCGATCAAGCCAAGGCGATCAACCAGTCGATCGCCGCGCTGCAGGCCGCCGGCGGCGACGTGATGATCTCGCTGGGCGGTGCATCCGGAACCAGTCTGGCGCAGTGGTACGTGGCACGGGGGCTCAGCGCGCAGGCGCTGGCCACCGCATACGCCGGTGTTGTCACCACCTACAACCTCAACCGCATCGACTTCGACATCGAAGGCGCGGCGGCAGCAGAGCCCGCGTCGATCGCCCTGAATGCGCAGGCACTCAAGCTGCTTCAGCAGCAGATGCCCGAGCTGGAGATCTGGTACACGCTTCCCGTGCTGCCCTCCGGACTCACGGCCGACGGCATCAACGTCGTGCGCAAGGCTCTCGAAGCGGGTGTCAAGCTCGACGGTGTCAACATCATGGCGATGGACTACGGCGAGTCGGCTGCGCCGACCAGCGGTCCCAACGCAAAGACGATGGGCGCCTACGCGATTGCTGCAGCCGAGTCCACCCACGCCCAGTTGGCCACGCTGTACGCCGGATTCGGTAAGACGTTCGGTTACAGCCAGTTGGGCGTCACGCCGATGCTCGGCGTCAACGACGTCCTGACCGAGGTCTTCACCGTCTCCGATGCTCAGGCGCTGGAGAACTTCGCCCGCGCCAAAGGCCTGGGAATGCTGTCGATGTGGTCGATCAACCGTGACTACCCGGGCAATGTGGGCCAGGCGACGACGAACACCTCAGGCACGACCACTCCGGCCGGTGGCTACAGCTCGGTCTTCAACGACTACGGCACGGTCAACCCCATTTCGGGCCCACCGCCGGCGATCTCCATCGCCGACCTCGCGGTGGCCGAGGGTAATGGCGGCCACGCGCATTTCATGTTCACCGTGACGCTGGACAAGCCGTCCACGCAGGCGGTGACGGTGCGCTACGCCACGTCGAACGGCACCGCGATCGCGGGCGTCGACTACACCGCGTCGTCGGGCGTCATCGAATTCGCGCCGGGCGTGACCTCACGCACGGTGCACGTCGACATCATCGGCGACACCGTCGTAGAGTCGAACGAGACGTTCACCGTGACGCTGTCCTCGCCGACGGGCGCGACGATCGCCGACGGTAGCGCCGTCGGCACGATCACCGACGACGACGGCTCCACCCCGACGCCGGGCAGTGCCGCGGTCAAGTACACCGTCAACGACAACTGGGGTTCGGGTTACACCGCGTCCGTCGAGGTGACGGCCGGGACCACCGGATTCAACGGTTGGACAGTCGAATTCGACACTCCGGCGCAGATCGGCAACATCTGGAACGCCGAGATCGTCAGCCGGGTGGGCAATCACTATGTGGTGCGCAACGTCGCCTACAACCCGCAGGTCGCGGCGGGGCAGACCCTGAGCTTCGGTTTCCAGGCTTCCCCGGGTGGAGGTTCGGCGACGGCCACCAACTTCGTCGTCAACGGCGTCCCGGTCGGTCAGAACCCGACCACGGTTCCGCCGAAGGTGTCGATCGCGGATGCTACGACGACCGAGTCGAACAGCGGGTCGAAGAATCTGGTGTTCACGGTGACGTTGGACAAGGCGCCGACTGCGCCGGTGACCATCGCCTACGCCACGTCGAACGGGACGGCTACGGCGGGCAGTGATTACACGGCGAAGTCGGGGACGTTGACGTTCGCGGCGGGGGTGACCAGCCAGCAGATCTCGGTGGCCGTTCTCGGTGACACGGCGGTGGAGTCGAACGAGACGTTCATGATCACGCTGTCGAACCCGAACGGCATGACCATCGCCGACGGCTCGGCGATCGGCACGATCACCAACGACGATGTGGCGCCGGTGGTTCCGCCGAAGGTGTCGATCGCGGATGCTACGACGACCGAGTCGAACAGCGGGTCGAAGAATCTGGTGTTCACGGTGACGTTGGACAAGGCGCCGACTGCGCCGGTGACCATCGCCTATGCCACGTCGAACGGGACGGCTACGGCGGGCAGTGATTACACGGCGAAGTCGGGGACGTTGACGTTCGCGGCGGGGGTGACCAGCCAGCAGATCTCGGTGGCCGTCCTCGGTGACACGGCGGTGGAGTCGAACGAGACGTTCACGATCACGCTGTCGAACCCGAACGGCATGACCATCGCCGACGGCTCGGCGATCGGCACGATCACCAACGACGATGTGGCGCCGGTGGTTCCGCCGAAGGTCACGATCGCCGACGCCTCGGTCACCGAAGGCAACGCCGGCACCAAGAACCTGGTGTTCACGGTGACGCTGGACAAGGCGGCCACGGCGCCGGTGAGCATCGCCTACGCGACCGCCAACGGGACCGCGATCGCGGGCACCGACTACACCGCGACGGCAGGGACGCTGACGTTCGCCGCCGGCGTGACCAGCCAACAGATCTCGGTGACGATCCTCGGTGACGCCGCCGTCGAGCAGAACGAGACGTTCACGCTGACGCTCTCGAACCCGAGCGGATTGACGATCGCCGACGGCACCGCCACCGGCACGATCACCAACGACGACGTGGCCCCGACACCGGGCAACCCGTCTGCCGCCATGGTGGTCAACGACAACTGGGGTTCGGGCTTCACGGCGACGGTGACCGTCACGGCAGGCACGTCGGCGCTGAACGGCTGGACCGTCGAATTCGACACCCCCGCCCAGATCAGCAACATCTGGAACGCCGAGATCGTCAGCCGCGTCGGCAACCACTACGTGGTGCGTAACGCCGCCTGGAATCCGGCTGTGGCGGCGGGCAAAACAGTCACGTTCGGATTTCAGGCATCCGGCGCGGCGACGGCGACCAATTTCACGGTCAACGGGCAGAGCGCTCCCACCCAGCCGCCGACCGTCTCGGTCGCCGACACCACGGTCAACGAATCCAACAGCGGCACAACGCAGATGACGTTCGTCGTCACGCTGTCCAAGTCATCGACCACGCCGGTCACGGTCACGTACGCGACCTCGAACGGTACCGCCACCGCGGGCGTCGACTACACCGCCAAGTCGGGAACGGTGACGTTCGCGCCGGGGGTGCTGACGCAGCAGATCCAGGTCGCCATCACCGGTGACACCGTGGCCGAGCCGAACGAAACGATCACGCTGACCCTGTCGAGCCCCACCGGTGCGACGATCTCCGACGGCTCCGCTGTCGGCACGATCACCAACGACGACATCCCGGCCAACGTGTCCCTGAGCATCTCCGATGCGTCGGTGACCGAGGGTGCCCCCGGAACCGGTGTCGCGCCCGGCTGGTTCAGGACGTCCGGAAACCAGATCCTCGATTCGGCGGGCAATCCGGTGCAGATCGCTGGTGTCAACTGGTTCGGCATGGAGAGCGAGACCTTCGCGCCGCACGGCCTGTGGACACGCGGCTACAAGGACATGATGAACCAGATGGCGGCGTTGGACTTCAACACCATCCGGCTCGCGTATTCCAGCGAGATGCTGCACACCACAGCGGCTCCCAACGGGATCGACTTCTCCAAGAACCCGGACCTGGTCGGCCTGACCTCGTTGCAGATCATGGACAAGATCGTCGCCTACGCCGGCGAGATCGGGATGCGCGTCATCCTCGACCACCACCGCAGCAGCTTGGGCGCCGGCCCGAACAACAACGGTCTCTGGTACGAGGGTTCCTACACCGAGGCGGCGTGGATCGCCGACTGGAAGATGCTCGCGCAGCGATATGTCAACAATCCCACGGTGATCGGCGCCGACCTGCACAACGAACCCCACAACGGGACGTGGGGCGGCGGGGGAGCGACCGACTGGGCGGCCGCCGCCGAACGCGCGGGCAACGCCGTCCTGTCGGTGAACTCCAACTGGTTGATCATCGTCGAAGGCGTGGAAACCTACCAGGGCCAGAACTATTGGTGGGGTGGCAATCTGATGGGCGTCAAGGACCGTCCGATAGTGCTGAACGTGCCCAACCGGGTGGTCTACTCGCCGCACGATTACCCGAACTCGGTGTACAACCAGCCGTGGTTCCAGCAGGCGAACTTCGGTGCGGCGCTGCCGGACAAGTTCGAGCAGGCTTGGGGGTACATCTACGAGCAGAACATCGCCCCGATCTATCTCGGCGAGTTCGGCACCCGGATGAACGATCCCAAGGACGTCATCTGGTACGAGGCCATCACGTCGTACCTGTCCGGCGACTTCGACAACAACGGCACCATCGACATCCCGGCGGGCACGCAGGACATGTCGTGGACGTTCTGGTCGTGGAACCCGAATTCGACCGATACCGGCGGGATCCTGGCCGATGACTGGAAGACCGTCAACGCCAACAAGATGGCCTACCTCGAGCAGATCCAGTTCGACTTCGACGACAGCAGCCCGGGTGTGCTCGCCCAGTTCGTGGTCTCGCTGGCCGCCCCGTCGACCCAGGCGGTGACCGTGGCCTACGCGACGTCGAACGGCACCGCCACCGGCGGCAGCGACTACGCCGCCACGACAGGCACGCTGACGTTCGCGCCGGGCGAGACCCGCAAGACCATCAACGTGGTCGTCTTCGGAGACACCCAGATGGAAGGCAACGAGAGCTTCATCGTGACGCTGTCGAGCCCGACCGGTGCCACCATCGCCGATGGGACGGGGGCGGGGACCATCGTGAACCGGCCGACGACCGTTTGAGCCCTAACCCGCTATCCGGTACCGGCGCTCCGGGCGGCCAACGCCGTACTGCAGTCGGAGCTCGAGAGCGCCGGTACCGAGATAGTGTTCGAGATAGCGCCGTGCGCTGACCCGGGAAATCCCAACCAGGTCAGCGCATTCGGCTGAGGAGACCTCCCCGGCCTGGCGGACGGCGGCCAGCACCAGCTCGCCGGTCTCGGCGCCCAGACCCTTGGGCATGACCTTCGCGGGCGCGACGGACGGGCCGCCGAACAGCGTGTCGATCAGGTTCTGGTCGGCACCGCCCGCCGACTGCAGGGCATCCGCCCGGGCGGCGAAAGCCTGCAATTTCGCCTCCAGCTGAGGAAACTCGAAGGGTTTGATCAGGTAGTCGGCGGCGCCCCCGTCGAGCGCCCCGCGCACCGTGTCGAGTTCGCGGGCCGCGGTGATCATGATGACGTCGACGCGGTCGGCGTCGGAACGTAAGCGGTGCAACACATCCAGGCCCGTCATGTCCGGAAGGTAGACGTCCAACAAGATCAGGTGGGGCCGAAGATCCCGTGCCGCGGTCAGCGCCTCTTCGCCGTTGCGGGCCACACCGACGGCCTCGAAGCCGTCCACCCGGTCCACGAACCGGCGGTGGATCTCGGCGACCATGAAATCGTCGTCGACCACGAGAACACGACGCGAGCCGTCACGCATGGCCGGTCACCGCCCCCAGCCGCACCAGGAACTCCGCTCCGCCGACGGGGGTGTCACTGACATCGATCGTGCCGCCGTGTTGGGCTGCGACCAGTCGCACCAGGGCCAGTCCGATGCCACGCCCGCCCGGCACCTCGGTCTTGGAGGTGACACCGCGCGCGAAGATCGCTTCGCGAAGGTGTTCGGGCACACCGGGTCCCGTATCGGACACCGAGATCGTCAACCCGGCCCCGTCATCGACGCGGACGGTCACGCAGGCGTCCGCAGCGCCGACGGACACGTCGACCGCATTGTCGATGAGGTTGCCCAGCAGGGTGATGACGTCGGTCGCCATCGCCGGATCGAGTGCCGCCAGATGCGACTGCGGGTCCAGTCGCAGATCGACGCCGCTCTCGGCGGCCAAGGAGGTCTTGGCGATCAGCAGCGCCGCCACGGCCGGATCGGAGATCCGCTGTGTCACCGCGTCACTGATCTCGGCGCGCCGACGCGTCAACGTGCCCACCAGGTCACGGACCGAATCGTACTCACCGAGCTGTACCAGGCCCGAGATCGTGTGCAGCTGGTTGGCGAATTCGTGGGTCTGGGCACGCAGTGTGTCGGTCACGCTCTTGTGCGACGACAGCTGACTCTGCAGGGCGGCCAACTCGGTGCTGTCGCGCATCGTCGTCACCGTCCCGATGCGGGTGCCTCCACTGGTGGCCGTGCGGCGGCTCAGCGCCAGCACACGCGTCCGCGTCGCGATGACGGTGTCTTCGGCGGCTTCGTCGTCTCGGCCTTCCATGCCCGACATCAGCAGCGACACCACCGCCGGGTCGATGCCGACGTCGTCAACCCGGCGCCCGACGGCGCCGCCGGCAACACCGAGGAGATCCTGGGCACTGTCGTTGAGCAAGGTGATCTCCCCGTCGTTGTTGACCGCGATGACGCCTTCGCGAATGCTGTGCAGCAACGCTTCCCGGTGATCGGCCAGGCTCGCGATCTCGGCGACCTCCAGACCACGGGTGCGCCGTTTGATCCGCCGCGACAACAGCCATGACGCCACCAGTCCCAGCGCGGCACCCAACCCGAGGTAGACGAGCAGACCTTCACCCGCGCCGCTGAGCAAGGTCCACACCGACGGGTATCGCTCGCTGACCGACGCGACGGCCAGCACGTCGCCGTCCGTGGACAGCAGCGGCACCTGACCGACCAGGCTGTGCGTCCCGTCGATGTCGGTGTCACCGAACCACGCGCGTCCCTCGTCGGCCCGGCTGGGTCCGAGGTCCATCCGGGCGCCGACCCGGGACGGATCAGAGGACGCCCGGACGGTGCCGTCAGGGCCGAGGATCTCGGCGAGGCTCGCACCGGACAGTGCGACCGCCCTGTCGACCTCGGGGGCCAGCGTCTGCGCCAGGAACGGGTCGGCCGGCGTCTGCTCGGTGCGTTCGCGCACGATCGGGGTCGACGCCATGTTCTCGGCGACGGCGATCATGCGCTGACCGCGGACCTCACGGAACTCACCTTCGGACTGGGTCACCGACACAGCGGCCACCGCGACCAGCACGACCGCGACGACGACGAGCTGGAACACCAGGAACTGGCCGGCCAGGCTGCGCATGTACTTAATGACCAATATTTCCTTTGCGTCCACATCAGTGACGTAGGTCACTGCCTGGGTCCAGTATTGCTGAGCATCACAACCAAGTGATTGGGGACGACATGTTCGCATCCGGCAGGCGCCCAGCTACTGCCAGGGTGATCACCGGCTTGACCATCGCCGTGATCGCCGCATTACTGCTCACCGCGTGCGGGGTGACCCGCGGCGAGCAGACCGGTCTGCACCGCCTGCGGATGATGGTGCCCAACAGTCCCGGCGGAGGTTACGACCTCACCGCACGCACCGCCGTCAAGATCATGGAAGACGACGACATCACCGGCCGCATCGAGGTGTTCAACGTCATCGGCGCCGGCGGCACCGTCGCCATGGCCCGCCTGATGAACGAGCAGGGTAACGGCGACCTGATGATGATGATGGGCCTCGGCGTCGTGGGCGCCACGTTCACCAATGGATCGAAGGCCCGTGCCTCGGATGCGACCGCGCTGGCCAAGGTCGTCGAGGAACAGGAAGGCATCCTCGTCCCCGGCGACTCGCCGTTCCGTACGGTCGGCGATTTCGTCGAAGCGTGGAAGGCGGATCCGTCGAAGATCGCCGTCGGCGGGGGTTCGAGCCCCGGCGGCCCCGACCATCTGTTCCCGATGGAGACGGCGAAGGCCGTGGGCGTGGACCCCACCACGGTCAACTACGTGTCCTACGACGGCGGCGGTGACCTGCTCACCGCCCTGCTGGGCAACAAGATCGCGGCGGGCACGTCGGGTCTCGGAGAGTACGTCGACCAGATCGAGTCGGGTCAGGTGCGCGTGCTCGCGGTGTCGGGCGAGGAGCGCGTCGAGGGTGTTGACGCACCGACGCTCACCGAGGCCGGCATCGACCTGACCTTCACGAACTGGCGCGGAATCCTTGCCCCGCCGGGTATTTCGGACGAGGACCGCGACACGATGGTCAAGGTCCTCGAAGAGTTGCACGCCACAGATGCGTGGAAGGAGGCGCTGGTGACGAACGGCTGGAGCGACGCGTTCATGACCGGGGAACCGTTCGAGAGATTCCTCGAAGAACAAGACCAGCGCGTCGAGACGACGCTGACCGATCTCGGGCTGGTGTGAGTATGAGTACCGAATTGGATGACAAGACGTCGGGCAAGCCCGATTACGCGCAGTACATCGTGTGCGCCGTGATGGTCATCGTGGGCGCATTCCTGATCTTCGACGCGGTGTCGCTGCCCGGCGACTGGGCCAAGGTGGATCCTGTTGGCCCCCGGCTGTTTCCGATTGTCATCGGGGTGGGGCTACTCATCATGGCGGTCGTGCTGGCGGTCGCGATCCCGCGCGGGTCGCGCGGAGAGGCTGATGCCGGTGAGGACATCGATCCCGACATGCCCAGCGACTGGCGCACCGTCGGACTGCTCGTCGGCATGTTCGTGCTGTTGATCGTGCTCGTCAATCCGCTCGGCTGGGCCATCGCGGGCGCCCTGTTCTTCGCCGGCTGCGCGACGATCCTGGGCAGCAGGCACTACGTGCGCAACATCGTGATCGGGGCCGTCCTGGCGGTCGCCAGCTTCTATGCGTTCTACTCCGGGCTCGGAATCCCGCTGCCCGCAGGCATTCTGGATGGGATTCTGTAAATGGAGAACTTCGACTGGCTCCTGCAGGGCTTCGCCGAGGCCGCCACCCCGATGAACCTGCTGTACGCCGCCATCGGCGTGCTGCTGGGAACCGCGGTCGGCGTGCTTCCCGGCATCGGGCCCGCCATGACCGTGGCGTTGCTGCTGCCGATCACCTACAACGTCAGCCCCAGCGCGGCGTTCATCATGTTCGCCGGAATCTTCTACGGCGGCATGTACGGCGGCTCGACGACCTCGATCCTGCTCAACACGCCCGGTGAATCGTCGTCGGTGATCACCGCGATCGAGGGCAACAAGATGGCCAAAGCCGGCCGAGCTGCTCAAGCGCTGGCCACCGCGGCGATCGGTTCGTTCGTCGCCGGTTCCATCGGCACCGCGCTGCTCGCGACGTTCGCCCCGGCGATCTCGCGCTTCGCCGTCACCCTCGGCGCCCCGTCGTACCTGGCGATCATGCTGTTCGCGCTCGTCGCCGTCACCGCGGTCCTCGGTTCGTCGAAGGTCCGCGGCCTGATCTCGCTGCTGCTGGGTCTCGCCATCGGCCTCGTCGGCATCGACTCGCTGACCGGCCAGCCACGCGCCACGTTCGGGATCCCGCTGCTGTCCGACGGCATCGACATCGTCGTCATCGCGGTGGCCGTCTTCGCGGTGGGCGAGGCACTCTGGGTCGCAGCGCATCTGCGCCGCCGCCCCGCCGACGTCATCCCCGTCGGACGCCCGTGGATGAGCAAGCAGGACTGGGGCCGGTCGTGGAAGCCGTGGCTGCGAGGCACCGCGTTCGGCTTCCCCTTCGGCGCGCTGCCCGCCGGCGGCGCCGAGCTGCCGACGTTCCTGAGCTACATCACCGAGAAGAAGCTCTCCAAGCACCCCGAAGAGTTCGGCAAGGGCGCCATCGAGGGTGTCGCCGGGCCGGAGGCCGCCAACAACGCTTCGGCCGCAGGCACTTTGGTGCCGATGCTGTCCCTGGGTCTGCCCACCAACGCGACCGCGGCGGTCATGCTGACGGCGTTCGTGTCCTACGGCATCCAGCCCGGACCCACGCTGTTCGACAAGGAACCGCTGCTGATCTGGACGCTGATCGCCAGCCTGTTCATCGGCAACTTCCTGCTGCTGGTGCTGAACCTGCCGTTGGCGCCCCTGTGGGCCAAGCTGCTGCGCACGCCGCGTCCCTACCTGTACGCAGGCATCCTGTTCTTCGCCACGCTCGGCGCGTTCGCGGTGAACCTGCAAGCGCTGGATCTGGCGTTGCTGCTGATCTTCGGTCTGATGGGGCTGATGATGCGCCGCTTCGGACTTCCGGTGCTGCCGTTGATCATCGGTGTCATCCTGGGGCCGCGCATCGAGCGGCAGCTGCGCCAGAGCCTGCAGCTCGGCGGCGGTGACTGGGGGAGCCTGTTCACCGAGCCCGTCGCGATCGTCACCTACGTGCTGATGGCGCTGCTGCTTCTGGCGCCGCTGATCCTGCGACTGATGAACCGCAGCGAAGAGACGCTGCTGGTGGTTGAGGACGACAAGGACCAGAAAGAGAAGGCCAGCCACTCATGACCACGATCGTCGTCGGATACACCGCAGATCCCTACGGGCACGCGGCACTCGAGCACGGCATCTCCGAGGCCAAGCTTCGCGGCCTGAGGCTGCTGGTCATCAACGCGACGTCGGGGGAGTCCTACGTCGACGCGCGATTCGCCGGCCAGGCTGAGGTCGGAGACGTCGAGAACCGACTGGCCGAGTGCGGGGTGGCGTTCGAGCTGAGGCAGCCGGTCGGGGTGGATCCGGCAGCCGAGCTGCTGAGTGCGATGAGCGACCCCGACGCGCAACTGCTGGTGGTCGGTATCCGTCACCGCAACCCGGTAGGCAAGCTCATGCTCGGCAGCGTCGCGCAGAAGGTGATCCTGGAATGCCCGAAGCCGGTGCTGGCGGTCAAGCCCGCCGAGGACTGACCCGGGTGTGACAGCCTGAAGTGATGGGAAGTTACGCAGGCGCTTTCGGACCGCACGCACCAGAGGCCACTTACGTCGATCACAGCTACCCCGAGCAGCTGTTCGACACCGGGGAAGTCCGGCTGAACTACGCCGTCGCCGGTGACGCGGCCAACCCGCCGCTGCTGCTGATCCCGGGACAGTCGGAATCGTGGTGGGGTTACGAAGTCGCGATGCCGCTGCTGGCCGAGCGCTTCCACGTGCACGCGGTGGACCTGCGGGGGCAGGGGCGCTCCACCCGTACGCCGCATCGGTACACGCTCGACAACGTCGGCGACGACCTCGTGCGATTTCTCGACGGCGTGATCGGGCGGCCCGCGTTCATCAGCGGACTGTCGTCGGGCGGGCTCGCCAGCGCGTGGCTGTCCGCCTTCGCCAGGCCGGGGCAGGTGATCGCCGCCTGCTGGGAGGATCCGCCGTTCTTCAGCTCGGAGACCTCGCCCGTCGTCGGGCCGCCGATCACCGAGAGCATCGGGCCGCTGTTCGGGATGTGGGCCCGCTACCTCGGCGACCAGTGGACGGTCGGTGACTGGGACGGCTTCGTTGCCGCGGTGCCCGACGAACTCGCCGACTGGCAGGCGCACGTCGCGCTCGTAGTCGGCACCGCCGAACCGGCACAGAATCTGCGCGAATATGACCCCGAGTGGGGAAAGGCTTTCATCACAGGCACTTTCGCCGCCAGCTGCCCCCACCACGTGATGCTGAGCAAGGTCAAGGTGCCTGTGCTGTTCACCCACCACTTCCGGATGACCGACGAGGCGTCAGGTGGCTTGATCGGCGCGTGCACCGACGTCCAAGCCGGCCGCGTGACACAACTGGTCAAGGGCGGCGGCGCGCAGCTGACCTACAAATCGTTCCCGATGATGGGTCATTCGATGCACGGTCAGGACCCGAAGTTGTTCTCCGAGACCCTCATCGCCTGGTTCGGCGGATTCAAGGCGTGACCAGCGCCTGACGTGTAAGCGTCCGGCCATGGCCGTCAACCTCGACGAATGGGCTGGCGGGCTATCGGACGAACGAGCCTCGGTGCCGTCCGTCCGGATCGGCAGGCGCTGGTTCAGCATGCTGTGGCTGATCCCGCTCGCCGTGCTCACGCTGGTCCTCGGAATCGCTGTGGCGCAGCACCTTCACCCAGCATTACTGCATCCGGGGCTGGTCTGGTATCGCCAAATGGGGTGGCGTCCGGATGTCCGACATCGTGGAGCTCGTCAAGCCGCTCCCGTCGGCACGCTGGGCGGTGTTCTACTCCCTGGCCGACGGTCCGGAACCCGGTGCGGGGCCGTACTACGACTGCCACAAGATCAGCCATATGCGGGAACCCACGACGCTGCTCGCCTACGAGATGAACGGGGAACCGCTCACCGAGACCCACGGGGCTCCACTGCGGCTACGCAACGAAGTGGAGCTCGGCTTCAAACAGATCAAGTGGATCGCAGCCGTCGACTTCGTCGAGACCTTCACCGATGTCGGCAAAGGATACGGCGGTTACAACGAGGACAACGAGTTCTTCGGGTACCGGATGCCGATCTGAGCGCTCGCCGCGGCAGCCAGGCACAGACCTGAGATCGCGAAGCACACGACGGTGTACCAGAGGCTGCCCACGGGATCGCCTGCCGTGGTGACGCCGTCGGCGGCGTCGAGGTAGGCGGGCAGCGATGTCACCCACAGCACCGCCATCACCCCGAGGTACACCGCGGCGTACACGAAGATCGGACGGTTGGGAAATCTTGGTAAATCGGACTTTTCACTGCGCATGCGGCGCCACTGCGTGAAGACAGCCGGAATCGCGACCACCGCGATGACCACCAGCTCGAGGGCGTAGACCACGCCGCCGACCGTCGTACTGCCCGACACGCCCGCGGCCACCGTGGCCGGGAGCGGCAGAATCGCGGTCCCGATGGACGCCAGTATGCCGATCACGATGGTGCGCACCACGATCTGTCCGCCGGTGAACGTCCGGCCCTCATCGACGTGCCGACCGACGAAGAACTGCACGCACAGCGCCAGCGACATCGGCCACAGCGCGGCGAACACCACCACGCTCGGCAGCGGCACCGAATCGAAGAACGGCTGGTTCATCGGGTGGTCCAGCGTCCACTCCCACCAGCGCAGCTGGGGGCCGAGGTGGTCGAAGATCTCGTAGAACGCGTGGTGGACGAACCCGACGCACACCGCGCCCACGAGCGTTCCGTAGCGGCGGAAAAGACCGAGGCTGCGCACGATCTCGAACGCGACCGTGGCCATCATCGGGTAGATCGCCACGATGTAGAGCGGCAACCGGCCCCACAGGAATTCGACGGTGAACACGTTGTGGGCGAACATCGTGTCGACGTACTCCGAGATGCCGAACGCGCCGGGGAAGTACAGCGGCGGCTCGATGATGAGCAGGTAGGCGATGGCCCCGAACCACAGCACGATGTTGGTCGGGTCGTTGTCTCTGCGCAGTCGCACGATCGCGTACCACAGCGCCAGCGCGGCGCCGACGATCACGGTGAGCTCCAGAACAGGCAGGGTCCAGTTCTCCAGGGCGAACGGGTTGCGGACCTCGACGAGGCCGCCCGCGGTCTCGCAGGAAAAGCCAAGGCGGGCTGCGAGATCGGCGAAGGTGGGCGTGCAGAGATCAGACATGGGCGTCCTCGTTCTGGGTGGAGCCGGTGTACCACTGGGTCACGTCGTAGCCGGCGTCGTAGCGATCGAACCACTCCTGCGCGAGCGCCGGGAGCTTTTCCTGCGCCGGATCGTGTCCGGGGATCTGGCTGCGCACGACGCCGTTGAGTGCGACGAGCTGTTCGCGCAGGGGCAGATGGCTGAACGCGTTCGCGAACGGCCCGTCATCCGGCGCGTCGACAAACGGAAGACGTTGCAGCAGAGCCTTCTTACGACGATGAATACGGAACGTCGACATCGCGTCCACCTTGCGGTCGGTCACCGGGACGTACTTGTTGAAGTCTTCGGAGGCCATCTTGATGATGGCCATCACGTGCTTGAAGATCGACGGTGCCACTCGCATCCGGTACCACGGATCGTCGACGACGGCGTCGTAGATGATCAGCGCCGAGCTGCGATGTTCGACCTCTTCGACGAAGTGCCACAGGAACAGTGACGCCACCCGGTCGTCACCGGGGGCGAACAGTGTGTCGTCGTGGTCGAGCATCAGCTTGAACACCGGCGTGAACGTCGCCTCGAGATCGGCGGTGTAGGCCAGGCGATATTTCAGTGGGGTGTTCGCCGTCATGTCGTCGAAGGCGTCGATGACCTTGTCGAGGGTGCTCTTCAGCTCCGGGTAGGCCTTGATCAGCCCCTTGGCGTGCTGTCGGTGCGCCATCGAGTGCTGGCCCTCCTGGCGCACGAACGCGTCGGCCTCCTCGGCGATCGCGGGGTCTTTGATGTGCGGCATCGCCTCGGGAATCATGCTGCCGATCATCTTCTCGAAGCCGATGGCCAGGAAGGACACGGCGTTCGCCATCGACGAGAACGCCGGGTTGGCCTCGTTCCAGACGAACGGCACCGGGCTGCTGGCGAAGGCGAATCGGAGCTTGCGCACTATCAGGTCGGTCATCGGCCCCACTTCTCAAATCATACAAATAAATCGATTAATGTATGATTACCGGATGGTCCGGTGAACGTCAACGGCCGTGCTACGGTTCGGGGCACGATGGCACGTAAACGCCGTGGTTGGGGTGGTGATCCGCCGTCCACCGACGAGGAGGCCGCCCGGCGCATCGTCGCGGCCGCCGTCGATCTGATCGCCGAAACCGGCACAGCCATCACCATCGCCGATGTCGCCGAGTCGCTCGGCGTGATCAGGCAGACGGTGTACCGGTACTTCCCGACGGCCGATCAGTTGATGCGTGAGGCCGCGATCGCCTCGGTCGACGGCTTCCTCGATCGGCTGGCGGCCCATGTCCGCGGGATCCACGACCCCTCCGATGCGATGACCGAAGGCGTCCTGTTCACCCTCGATGCCGTCGCGACGACACCGCATCTGGGCATCGTGCTGTCCGCGCCGAGTTCGGCTGCGGGGCCGAGCGAGGTCGCGTCCGCGCTGGCGCAGGACTTCGGCATGCGGATGATCACGCGCTTCGACGTGGACTGGGACGGTTACGGATACGACGACGCCGCACTGCGAGATCTGGTCGAGTTCACGTTGCGAATTATGTTGTCGTTCTTCGTCGCACCCAACGACCCGGCCCGTTCACCCGACGAGCTGCGTTACTTCGTGCGGCGCTGGCTCGGTAGCGCGATCACGGCGCAACCAAATCCATCTCGGCGGGGCCCGCGCCGCTGATAGCCTGTGACACAAGGCTCTTGGTGGTCAGCGGTCCGCCGAACTGCGCAAGCAAACCGCCCTCTGAGTTGCGTCCGAGGTCGACCGGATCGAAGCCGAACCGCGAGATCAACTGCGCGATCTCGTCGTTCGCGCTCGGATCGTTGCCGGAGACGAAGAGCACCCGCTTGCCGCCGTGACCGTCACCCGGTTCGCGGGCGAGCACCTTGGCCCAGGTATGGCCGAACGCTTTGACCACCCGCGCCCCGGTCGCCCACTCGCCCACCAGGTCCGACGACGCACGCCCGCCGAGATCCGCGGGGGAGAAGTCCGAGTAGTCGATCGCGTTGGTGGCGTCGACGACGATCCTGCCCTGCCAATCGGGCACCCGGCCGACCAGCTCGCGGACGGCCTCGAACGGGACGGCGAGGATTACCACGTCAGCGTCGAGGGCGTCGGCCACATCGACAGGGGTCACCTGCGGTCCGATCCTCTCGGCGACTGGACGGACCGCGTCGATGCCTCGCGAGGCGGCAAGCCCCACCTCGATACCCGTGCGGACGAACTGACGGGCGACCGCCGTACCGATGTTTCCCGCTCCGATGATGGCGTAGCGCATGACGATCCCCTCGGTCTGGTGCATTGCATGACATGTCACCAAACTGCGGGGATCCCGCGACTATTCCCGTCTGACCGGGACAGGGTCTCTTTCACGAGAGAGTCAGCCGGATCGCGCCGTCGACAACCTCGACCGGATAGCTGCGCACCGACATGTCCGCGCCGGTGACCTCGCTGCCCGAGCTCAGGTCGAAGGTGTGATTGTGCAGCGGACACACCACCACGCAGCCGTCGGCGAGTCCGTCGGCCAGCGGGCCGCCCTTGTGCGGGCACACCGCGTCGACCGCACGCACCGAGCCGTCCCGCAGGTGGAACACCGCCACCTGCGTGCCGTCGATGGCGAACGTGCGCCCTTCACCGACCGGTATCTCGTCGATCGGGCCGATGTCGATCGCGACTCCTACACTCATCGCTGCCCTCGGCTCTTCGCGCAAGCGCTCATCGCACAGGCACCTGGGGGAGCGGCAGTAACGGCAGCGACGGTTTGAACTGTCCCACCGATGCCGGCTCGCGGCCGTCGAGCCACGGATCCCGGTACGCGTCCACCGACTTCTGCATGCGCGCGTCCAGGCCCGCCGCCAGCCCGTCGGCATCATCGACGACCACTGACCGGATGTGCTCGATGCCCACCCTCGGCACCCACTTGTAGGTGCGCTCAAGCCAATTGGCGCCCTCGCGGTAGTACTGCAGGAACCGGCCGGTCAAGGTCATGACTTCCTCGGGGCTGTCGACACGTGCGAGCAGGTCTCCCTTGCGGATGTGTGCCCCGGCGGCACCGCCGACATAGATCTCCCACTGGCCGCCGTCGATGGCCTGCACGCCGAGGTCCTTGCACAGCGCCTCGGCGCAGTTGCGCGGACACCCCGTCACGGCCAGCTTCATCTTGGCCGGGCTCGCCAAACCTTGAAAGCGTTCCTCGATCGCAATGCCCAGCGCGGTCGAGTCGCCGACTCCGAAGCGGCAGAAGTCGCTTCCCACACACGTTTTCACGGTCCGGAAGCTCTTGCCGTACGCGTAGCCGGACGGCATGTCCAGGTCCGACCACACCTTCGGCAGATCCTCCTTGCGCACGCCGAGGAGGTCGATGCGCTGCCCGCCGGTCAGCTTGATCATCGGGATCTCGTACTTCTCGGCAACGTCGGCGATCTTGCGCAGCTGCGCAAAGTCGGTGACGCCACCCTTCATCTGTGGCACCACCGAGAACGTGCCGTCGCGCTGAATGTTGGCGTGCACGCGGTCGTTGATGAAGCGGGCGTCACGCTCGTCGACGAACTCGTCGGCCCACATCATCTCCAGCAACGACGCCAGCGCCATCTTCGATCCCGCATCCTCCTTGCCATCCGGTGCGAGTGCGGCGAAAACCGAAGACACCGAATGCAATTCAAGCTCGCGGATATGGTGCATCAGCGTGGCTTTGTCGTACGGAACTCCGGGCACATACCATGACGCCGACGGATCCTCGGTGACGGCACCGCCGGCCGCCCACTCGACGACCTGGCAGACGAGTTCCTTGCACGATCCGCAGCCCTTGCCCGCCTTCGTCTTCGCCATCACGCCCGCAACCGACGTATCACCGCCCTGCACACACGAGACCAGTGCGCCTTTGGACACGCCGTTGCAGTTGCAGACCTGTGCATCGTCGGCGAGTTCGGCGACACCGACGCCGACGTCCGGGGTGCCGATGTCGAACATCAGCGCCACCCGCTCGTCGGGCAGCGGCAGCCCGCTGTCGAACGCCTGGGTCAGGAACGACACCTTCGACACATCGCCGACGAGCGTGGCGCCCACCAGCTTTCCGTCCCGGATCACGACGGTCTTGTAGACGCCGTGTTTGGGTTCGGAGTACTGGACGAACTCGTCGTCGGGATGCTCGGGCCCCTTGACGCCCATCGACGCGACGTCGACGCCGGCGACCTTGAGCTTCGTCGCGACGCGGGATCCGCGGTAGGCCGACGTCAGATCGGACCCGGTCAGATGATCGGCCAGCACCTTGGCCTGCTCCCAGAGCGGTGCGACCAGACCGTAGACCTGGCCGCGGTGCTGTGCGCACTCGCCGACGACGTAGACGTCGTCGTCGTCGATCGAGCGCATGTGGTCGTCGGTGACGATGGCGCGTTCGACGGTCAGGCCGGCGCGTTGGGCCAAGCCGACATTGGGCCGGATGCCGCCGCGATCACCAACATGTCGCAGTCGATGCGAGCGCCGTCGGAGAACAGGATGCCCTCAAGGCGGCCACTGTCGCCGACGACCACCTCGGTGGTCCGCTTCTCGGTGTGCACACCGATCCCGAGGTCCTCCACGGACTTCCGCAGGATCGCGCCGGCCGGATCGTCGAGTTGAGCGTTCATCAGCGTCGGCCCCGCGTGCACGACGTCGACGGCCATGCCCCGGCTCTGCAGCCCGCGTGCGGCTTCCAAGCCGAGCAGACCGCCGCCGATCACGACGGCTTTGGTTCGGTTCGCGGCCTCGGAGATCATCGTCGCCGTGTCGTCTAGCGTCCGGAACCCGAAGACGCCGTCGGCCAAAGTCTTGTTGTCCGACCACAACCCGGCCATCGGCGGGAAGAACGACCGGCTGCCCGTCGCGAGGATCAGCTTGTCGTAGTGCAGCGTGGTGCCGTCATCGGCATGCACGACGTGGGCGAACGTGTCCAAGCGCACGACGCGTACGCCGGCCCGCAGGTCGATGCCGTTGTCGGTGTACCAGTCCAGGGCGTTGAGATAGATCTCGGTCGGGTCGTCCACTCCGGCAAGCACATTGGACAGAAGGATCCTGTTGTAGTTTCCGTATGGCTCGTCGCCGAACACGGTGATCTCAAAGTGATCCCCACCCCCGCGCGCGAGTACCTCTTCGATGGCGCGGATTCCGGCCATCCCGTTGCCCACCACGACTAAGCGCTGAGCCATCAGTTCCCTCGCTTCTTCGCGCGAGCGCTCATCAGAACTCCACCAGACCGAGGTCGACGATCACCGTCCCCTTCGCACCGTCCGGCGCCGCGATGTAGAGCTCGAGCACCGTGTCGGCGAGCAGGTCTTCGACCACCCGCAGCGCGACGTGCGTGGCGCCCTTGGCGGCGATCGGGAAGTACCGCATCGCCACGCCGTCGCGGTACAGCACGACGCTGACCATCTGTTTCGTCGAGTTCCCGCCGCGGAAATACACCGGCTGGGTGGTGGCACCCGTGGGCACCACATAACGCAACGACGGGTCCAGCGGCACCGGCTTGTCGTATCCGGATCCGTCGAAGTCGTAGGCGCCTTGCAGGAAACGGGGGCTGCTTGCGTCTGACATAGGTCGACGCTAGGAGCAGCGTGTTTCCGGTTCGTTTCCCCTGCAAGTCGCCTATGGATCCCGGCCATCACAGTCGCGCAGCCTCACGGTGAGCTGACCTGCGATGTGAGGGTGAGTTTTCACGAGGGTCATCGACGTGCAACGGACAGGGAATGACCTGGGCTTTCACTATGTGCATGGCAACAACCGCAGTCCGCAACCGCGACATCGAACATTGGGACCCCGAGGACGTCGAGGCCTGGGAGTCCGGTGGCAAGGCCGTCGCGAAGCGCAACCTGATCTGGTCGATCGTCGCCGAGCATGTCGGCTTCTCGGTGTGGTCGATCTGGTCGGTGATGGTCCTGTTCATGCCGCAGGACGTCTACGGCATCGACGCGGCGGGCAAGTTCTACCTCGTCGCGGTGCCCACTCTCGTCGGCGCGTTCATGCGGATCCCGTACACGATCGCCCCCGCCAAGTTCGGCGGCCGCAACTGGACGATCGTCAGTGCACTGCTGCTGCTCATCCCCACGGTGCTGACGCTGTATTACATGAAGAACCCAGCGTCGTACACGACGTACATGGTGATCGCCGCGTTCGCCGGTCTCGGCGGCGGCAACTTCGCGTCGTCGATGACCAACATCAACGCGTTCTACCCGCAGCGGCTCAAGGGGTGGGCGCTGGGCCTCAATGCCGGCGGCGGCAACATCGGCGTCCCCGTCATCCAGCTGATCGGTCTGCTGGTCATCGCGACGCTCGGCAATGCCCGTCCCGAGATCGTCTGTGCCATCTACCTCGTCGCGATTAGCATCGCCGCTCTCGGCGCCGCCACCTACATGGACAACCTGCGCAACCAGAAGTCCAATCTCGGGGCGCTCGTCGAGGCGATGAAGTTCAAGCACTCCTGGGTGATGAGCTTCCTCTACATCGGCACGTTCGGCTCGTTCATCGGCTTCTCGTTCGCGTTCGGACAGGTGCTGCAGATCAACTTCCTCGCCGGCGGGGACACCGCCGCGCAGGCATCCCTGCACGCCGCCCAGATCGCCTTCCTCGGACCACTTCTCGGGTCGATCTCGCGGCCCTTCGGCGGCAAGCTCGCCGACCGCGTCGGCGGCGGGAAGATCACCCTCTGGGTGTTCGTCGCGATGATGTTCGCTGCAGGCATCCTGGTCGCCTCCGGGGTTCTCGACGACAGCCAGTCAGGGGCCCCCAGCGGCGGCCAGATGTTCGGCTACGTCGCCGGATTCATCCTGCTGTTCATCCTGTCCGGGCTCGGTAACGGATCCACCTACAAGATGATCCCGTCGATCTTCGAGGCCAAGGCGCAGGGCCGCGACGACCTCAGCAAGGACGAGAAGGCGGCGTGGTCGCGGGCGATGTCCGGCGCGCTGATCGGATTCGCCGGTGCCGTCGGCGCACTCGGCGGCGTGTTCATCAACGTCGTGCTCCGGGCCTCCTACGTCAGCGACGCGAAGTCGGCCACGATGGCGTTCTGGGTGTTCCTGGCCTTCTACGTCGTTTGCGCGTTCGTCACCTGGTTCGTGTTCCTGCGCCTTCAGGAACATCGGGCGCACGCCGGCGAGAACATCGGCCGGTCGACCGCGGAACCGGTTGCCGTCGGTTAGCAGATGACGCGAACCGCCTGTTCCTATTGCGGGGTCGGGTGCGGGATCTCCGTCGAGACCCGCACCGACCCCGCATCGGGCGTTCCGGTGATCGCCCGGGTGTCCGGAGACAAGCTGCACCCCACCAACTTCGGGCGGCTGTGCACCAAGGGCGCCACCCACGCCGAAATGATGGCCGCGACCGACGGGCGGTTGACGACGGCGCTGCTGCGGCCGTCACGGGACGCGGATCCGGTGGCCGTCGACGTCGACGACGCGCTGGCGGAGGCCGGCGCGCGACTGCGTGCCATCGTCGACGAGCACGGCCCCGATGCGGTCGGTCTCTACGTGTCGGGGCAGATGTCGATCGAGGCGCAGTACCTGGCGACCAAGCTGGCCAAGGGATTTCTGCGTACCGTGCACATCGAGTCGAACTCCCGGCTCTGCATGGCGAGTGCGGGCACCGGTTTCAAGCAGTCACTGGGTGCCGACGGACCGCCCGGTTCCTACACCGACTTCGACTGCACCAACCTGTTCTTCGTCATCGGCTCCAATATGGCCGACTGCCACCCGATCCTGTACCTACGGATGGCCGACCGGCTCAAGGCCGGAGCCAAGCTGATCGTCGTCGACCCCCGCAGAACCGCCACCGCCGACAAAGCCGACCTCTTTCTGCCGATCCGGCCGGGCACCGACCTGGCCCTGCTGAATGGCATCCTGCACGTGCTCGTCGAGATCGGGGCCATCGACCAGGAATTCATCGCCGAGCACACCCAAGGCTGGGAGGGTATGCCGGACTTTCTCGCCGACTATTCGCCCGACCGCGTCGCCGCCATCACCGGGCTCCCTGAAGCCGACATCCGCACCGCTGCCGACATGATCGCCGAGGCGGGGGACTGGGTCTCGTGCTGGACGATGGGGCTCAACCAGAGTACCCACGGCACGTGGAACACCAACGCGATCTGCAATCTGCATCTGGCGACCGGTGCGATCTGCCGGCCCGGGGCGGGACCGATGTCGCTGACCGGCCAGCCCAACGCCATGGGCGGGCGTGAAATGGGTTACATGGGACCTGGTCTGCCCGGCCAACGGGCGGTGCTGTCGGCCGACGACCGGGCGTTCGTCGAAACGCAGTGGAATCTCGAGCCCGGCACCATCCGTACCGAGGTCGGCCCCGGTACCGTCGAGATGTTCCGTCAGATCGGCGACGGTGACATCAAGGCCGCCTGGATCATCTGCACCAATCCCGTTGCCAGCGTGGCCAATCGCGACACCGTGATCACCGGCCTGGAGGCCGCGGAGCTCGTCATCACCCAGGACACCTACGTCGACACCGCCACCAACCGCTATGCCGACATCATGCTGCCCGCCACGCTGTGGGCCGAAGCGGACTCGGTGATGGTCAACTCCGATCGCACACTGACGCTGCTGCAGCAGTCGATCCCGCCCGCCGGAGACGCCCGGCCGGATTGGGAGCTGATCTGCGGGGTGGCGCAGCATCTCGGGTTCGGCGACGACTTCGACTACAAGTCGAGCGAGCAGATCTTCGACGAGATCCGCCGATTCCACAATCCGCGAACGGGATACGACCTGCGCGGTATCACGTACGAGCGGCTGCGCGGTGCGCCCGTCCAGTGGCCCTGCGCTGCGGAGGAAACCCCGGACCGCAACCCGATCCGGTACCTCAACGACGGTGTGTCCCAGGACCTGTACACCGATACCGACGGTCATACGCCACGACTGGCGTTCGCGACGCCCTCGCGGCGTGCGGTGTTCCACGCCCGCCCGCACGTCGACGCCGCCGAACTGCCCGATGGCGACTACCCGATGGTCCTCAACACCGGTCGTCTGCAACATCAGTGGCACACGATGACGAAGACCGGGAAGGTCGCCAAGCTCAACAAGCTCAACCCGGGACCGTTCGTCGAGGTTCATCCCGACGACGCTGCCGCGCTGCAAATCTCGGACGGCACTGACGTGGAGCTGGTGACGCGGCGCGGCCGGGCGGTCCTGCCTGCCGTCGTCACCGACCGGGTCCGTCCCGGCAACACGTGGGTGCCGTTCCACTGGAACGACGAGCACGGCGAGAATCTGACGATCAACGCGCTGACCAACGACGCCGTCGACCCGGATTCACTGCAACCGGAGTTCAAGGTGTGCGCGGTGCGGCTGACGCCGATTCCCGTTGTGTCGGGCGAACCTGAACTGACGGACGACGAAAAGATCTATGTGGCCGGTTTTCTCGCCGGCATCGAGGACGGCCTGCCCGGCGTCCCGGTGTTGCCTTCGCACGCGCCTGTCAGCGCCCGTGCACGGCTGTGGGTCGACGGGTTGCTGGCCGGACGGTATTCGAGACTGGAGAACCCTGAGACGCCTACCGAAGCCGGCGGGGGGCCGCTGGTGCTGTGGGCGTCGCAGACCGGCAACGCCGAGGAGTTTGCCGGGCGGCTGGGTGAGCGACTCAGCGGTGCACGGCTGCGCGCCATGGACGACGTCGACCTCGCCGATCTCACCGGCGCCGGCGAGATCGTGATCGTCACCAGTACGTTCGGCGACGGCGGACCGCCGGACAACGGCGCCGACTTCTGGGAGCGCCTGGAATCACCGGATGCGCCGACGCTCGACGGTGTGCGGTACTCGGTGCTCGGCATCGGCGACCGCTCCTATGACAACTTCTGCGGCCATGCCAAATCGCTCGACGCGCGCCTGGCCGATCTCGGTGCGACGCGGATGCTCGACCGCGCCGACTGTGAGGCGTATGACGACCAGCCGATGACGCAGTGGGCGGATTCGGTTGTCGGGCTGGTGAGTTCAGCGCCGGCCGCGACGCCGACCACTGCGCCGGCAGCGCCTGTGCTGTTCACCCGCGCCCGGCCCGTCGATGCTCCGTTGTGCCGCAACGTCCGGCTGACCCCGCCCGACGCCGCGAAGGAGGTGCGGCAGTTCGGGTTCGACATCAGCGGGCACGACGTGACGTACTCGGTCGGGGACTCGCTGGGCGTGTCGGTCGTCAACTCGGGCTTCGCCGTCGAAAGCTGGCTGTCCGCAACTGGTTTCCACGGTGCCGAGGCCGTGATCGTCGACGGCGCACAACTGTCGTTGCGCGAGGCACTGACGTGGCACTACGACATCTGCAAGGTGACGTCGAACCTGGTCACGTTCGTCGCGGAACACTGCCCGGACGCCGGCGCCGCCAAACGGCTGCGCAACAATCCCGGCGAACTCGACAAGTGGCTGGTCAACCGCAACGGGGTGGACCTGGTGCGCGAGTTCGGCATTCGCACCGACCCCGAACTGTGGCAGGAGGTGCTGGTGCGGCTCACGCCGCGGCAGTACTCGATCTCGTCGAGCCCGCTGGTGAGCCCCAACGAAGTGCAGCTGACCGTGTCGATCGTGCGCTACCGCGGCGCCGATGGTGGCCCGCGCGGCGGCGTGGCATCGACCTATCTCGCCGACCTGCCCGACTGCACCCCGGTCTCGGTGTTCCTGCAGCGATCCCCGCATTTCCGGCCGCCGGAGGAATCCGACAGGCCGATGATCATGGTCGGGCCGGGCACGGGCATCGCACCGTTCCGGGGTTTCCTGCAGGAACGCCGCGCTCTCGGTCACCGCGGGCCCAACTGGTTGTTCTTCGGCGACCAGCACCGCGAGCAGAACTTCTACTACCGCGACGACCTGCAGGACATGGTCGACGACGGCTTCCTCAACCGGCTCGACCTCGCGTTCTCGCGGGATCAGCCCAAGCGCGTCTACGTGCAGCACAAGATGCTTGACTACGGCGCCGACGTGTGGCGCTGGCTCGACGACGGCGCCCATTTCTACGTCTGTGGGGACGCCACCAGGATGGCCAGGGACGTCGACGACGCACTCACTGAGATCATCCGTAAGCATGGCGGGGTGAGCGCGGACGCGGCCCGTGACTACAAGCGCGAGATGGTCGCCGAGAAGCGCTACGTCCGCGACGTGTACTGACCCTCCGTTGCACCGCGAGCGCGCGTGTCTGCGCACCGGCACGCCGGCCAGCACTGGCATTTCACGCACGCTCGCTGCGTCACCGCTACCGCGTTCCCGCCAATGCTCGGTTCGGTCTAGTGCGCCGGACCGTGCGGCGCACACGCTCCAAATGCCGCGGTCCACGTGTCCTGGTCGACGCCGGCAGGCGCGGGTGGCGTGGGCGGCATGGGTCGTTCGCCCGCATCGGATCCGCCCGGCGGCGGTCCACCGGGTCCGCCGGGTCCGCCCGGCCCACCGGGTCGGCCTTCCGGCGGAGTTGCCGCGGCGGCGGGCACACCATTGTCGATGAGGCATTGGGTGATATCTGCAGGTGGAGCCGGGGGTCCGGCGGTGGCGGTGCTGCAGGCGGTCAGTGCGAAAGCCGCAGCCGCGGCAGCACCGCTGAGAATGGCAATGGGCAGGCGACGCGCCATGGTGGTCTCCTCGGGTCGGAAATGTGTTCCGTACCGGTTTACGGGCCGTGGCTAGGCGCCGACTTTCCCCTCGCTATGAGCACGCTATGTCTTCACCGACGTGACTTTCGGCCGGGCCGCCACGAGCACCGCACCGCCCACGAACAGCGCGACCGCCACGACGGGGAACCGCCCGCCCGGGGCAAATCCGTTGGCGGACAGGAGACTCAGCGCCAGTGCGCACGCCCCGGTACCGGCATAGAGCATCGCTTCCGCCGCCGGTGCGGGAAGTGGCACGGCGAACGTCGGCACCGGTGCGGCGAAGACCCGCCGCTGCCAGAACAACAGGCACAGCAACGCGGCGGTCACCACCGCGAGCACCAGCTCCCATTCGAGCCGTGCCAGCCACCACATGCCGGAGCCGAGCGGCGGCTGGGGTAGCAGGCCCGCCGGGTACGCGATGACGGTCACGACGATGACCGGCAGCATGTGCCACAGGTACAGCGCCATCACGTTGTTGTTCGCGACCGCGATCACCCGGGGCCAGACACCCCGTGCCAGCGCACGATTCAGCAGCGGCACGAGGGCGAACAAGACTCCGATCTGTGCCGTCGCCAGCGCCAGCAGCGCCAGCGACGGGGGAGCGGAGTTCTCCACCCGGTCGCCGGGCACCCCGATCATCGGGATCGGATACGGACCCCACGTCACCAACATCGGTAGTGTCACCGCCGCCACCGCAGCCATACCCAGGAGGTTCCGACGGCCGAGAAGGCCACCGTGCCAGGCGATTCCGAGCTGGTAGATCGCCGCCCAGCAGAAGAAGTAGTTCGCCATCCGGATCTCCTGATGGCCGGTGCTGATCCCGACCACATCGACGAGCACCAGGCAGGCCGCCAGCGCGGCCGGCACGGCGAGGCCCCAGCGGCGGTGTGCGGCAACGGCGATGGGCGTCAGCGTGACGACCATCAGATAGACGGCGAGGAACCACAGGTGCATGGCGACCGCCCAGCCGCCGAGCTCAAGCACCGATCCGTCGATACCGACCAGCCGCAGCACTCCCATCACGACGAGGATGAAGCCTGCGTAGACCGCGGTGGGCCCGAGTGTGCGGGCCACGCGGCGCCGGATCCACTCCTGGCGCGACGTGGACGGGTCATGGCGGGTCCACGACACCGCGCTGGCATAGCCTGCGACCGCGAAGAACACCGGCACCACCTGGAAGCCCCACGTGAGCCACTGCGTCCACGGCAGCAGCACCAACGGGTTGTCCCGGCCGAACTCGCCGTCGCGGTAGGTCATGACCGACAGCAGCCAGTGGCCGATGACGACGAGCATGACGGCGGCCGATCGATACAGATCGAGTGCGATTGCGCGCGAAGGGGCTCCGGTGCCATCCATGCGCTGCCCCTTCCCGGCGCGTCCACTTCTGGTGGAACGGTAACCGAGGACGGTGCCGACGCGCGGCGCTGTCCGCCGCGTGTCCGTCGCTACGAGAAACGATCGATGACGAGGTTTTCCACGGGTCCGCCGAGTGCGGTCTTGGTTTGCTTGGACGCCTCGTCCACCAGGACCTCGGAGGCGTCGGCTTCGAGCGCGTCGGCGATGCGCCTGGCGACCTCGGCGGGCGCCGTCTTGGCGACCGCGATACCGGCGACCATCTCGGTGTCGATGAACGACACATGCACGCCGAGAACCTGGGTCCCCTGCCCCGTCAGCTCCAGACGGAGCGAGTTGGTGAGGGACCACAGCGCCGCTTTCGATGCGCCGTAGGCGCCGGCGCCTGCCAGCCACGACAGCACGGACGCGATGTTGACCAGCGCTCCACCTCCGTTGGTCGCCAAGGTGGTGGCGAATGCCCGAGTCACCCGGAGCGGCCCGAATACGTTTGTCTCGACCATTTCTCGGGCGTCGGCCAGGTCAGCCGACAACAGCGGACCCGGCAGGGAGATGCCGGCATTGTTGACGACGATCGTCGCATCGGAGGCAACAGCGGCGAACTCGGCGACCGACCGGTCGTCGCGCACATCAAGGACCTGTGGAGAGACCCGCGGCCGCGGATCGGTGAAGTGGTGCCGGCCGGTCGAGTAAACCTTCGTCGCTCCACGCTCCAGCAGCGCGTCGACGAGCGCAGCTCCCAATCCTTGACGTCCGCCGGTCACCACGGCGACCGAATCTGCTATCGAAACCATCTCTCTTCTCTCGGCGAGTGTCTGATCAACTCTGGTGCAGACCGCGCGGGGCGAGGTCGGCGTAACCCACAGCCCA
The DNA here is from genome assembly GCF_029623955.1 of Mycobacterium sp. 236(2023). Lineage (GTDB taxonomy): Bacteria > Actinomycetota > Actinomycetes > Mycobacteriales > Mycobacteriaceae > Mycobacterium. The sequence continues at coordinate 199,667 of NZ_JARSBP010000004.1, forward strand.
GTTCAGCGCGTGGTCGGCCACCTCCTCCCACCCCGGAGCTCCGCACGTCCAGTGATCGCGTCCGGGGAACTCGAAGTACTCGGTGACGGCGGGGGAACGGTGATAGTGCTTGGCGTTGGACTTGTTCACCGATGGCGGCATGATGTGGTCCTTCTCGCCGGCGATGAACAGCAGCGGAGCGCGGTCGGCCGAATAGTCCACCCAGGTGTCCTGATGACCCGGTTGCCAATTGGCGAGCAGGCCGTAATGCCAGACCCAGCTTCCCGGCGCGGCGATCGCGTAGCGCTTCCACACCCGGTCGGACTCCTCGCGGGTCAGCGTGTTGGTGAACGCGTAGTGGAATTCGGCCTCGGTGAAGCCGACAGCCTTGTGGATGTTCGCCGGGTTCTTCAATGCCGGGAACAGCGATCTCGCCTGCGAGAGTGGGGTCACCCGAACGCCCTCGGTCGGGGCCGAATCCACCACCACGGCGGCTGCACCCAGGCCGCGGGCCAGCAGGAGTTGGGTCAGCGTGCCACCGAAGGAGTGCCCGATGATGATCGGTGGCGTCTCGAGTGACTCGATGACGCCGGCCAGATGATCGACGGTCTGGGGGACGGTGAGTTCGGCGATGATCTCGGGGTTCTCGCGTAGGCCCTCGACCTCGATCTCGAAACCCGGATACCCCGGCGTCAGCACGCGGTAGCCGAGTGCCTCGTACCGGGTTTTCCAATCCTCCCAGCTACGCGGGGTCATCCACAGGCCATGGATCAAAACGATGGTGTCGCAACGCTGTTCGGTCATCGCAAGGTATCACTTTCAGTTGGTTGGGCGAGAAATGCGAGAATGTCGGCGTGCAGCCTGTCCCGGTCGGTGTCGGGAAGTCCGTGTCCCCGACCGGAATAGACGATCAAGTGCGCATCGGCGATCAGCCCGGCGGAGCGCTGACCGCCGACCAGGAAAGGGACGATCTGGTCGTCATCACCGTGGATCACCAATGTCGGCACGTCGACCTGGTTGAGGTCTGGCCGGAAGTCGGTGGCCGAGAACGCGGCGATACACTCGTAGGCGGCGCGGTATCCGCACGCCATGCTGTGAAGCCAGAAGCCGTCCCGAATTCCTTTGGACACGGTGCCATTTCGGTTGTGGCCGAAGAACGGCCCGTCGGCGAGGTCGCGATAGGTCCGTGCACTGTCTCTGAGTAGACCTTCGCGGAGTGCGTCGAAAGCCGCGGCGGGTAAGCCGGTCGGGTTATCTTCAGCCTGAAGCATCAGCGGCGGTACAGCAGAGATCAACACCAACTTCGCTACCCGGTCGCTTCCGTGGCGGGCGATGTAGCGGACCGCCTCTCCACCGCCGGTGGAATGGCCGATCAGCACCGCATTCTTCAGATCGAGCGCATTGATGAGGGTGGCCAGGTCGTCGGCGTAGGTGTCCATGTCGTTGCCATGCCAGGTTTGGGTGGATCGACCATGGCCTCGGCGGTCGTGGGCGATCGCCCGGAATCCGTTGCGAGCGAGGAACAACGACGTCGCGTCCCAGGCGTCGGCATTCAGCGGCCAGCCGTGGCTCAAGATCACCGGTACGCCGTGTCCCCAGTCTTTATAGAAGATCTGGGCGCCGTCTTCGGTCGTGATGAAGGGCATGAGTCGAGTGTGTCGGCCTCAAGGTTGCGCCGAACCACGTGCGGCACGTAGTCGTGAGGGTCAGTGAGGTGGGGCGAACCGTTCGGCAAGCTGACGCCTGGACGACACTCCAAGCTTGCCGAAGACTTTTCTCAGGTGGTAGTCGACGGTGTTGGTGCTGATGAAGAGCGTCGCAGCGATTTCGGCATTGGTCGCGCCGTCGGCGGCAAGTCTGGCCACCGCAACCTCTTGAGGAGACAGTTCGACGCCACCGACCACGGCACGCTCGTGAGGTCTCTCGCCCGTCGCGGCCAACTCGCCGCGTGCGCGGCCGCGGAACGCGGGGGCGTCGACTCGGTCGAAGATCTCGGCCGCGCGACGGAGTTGCGCTCTGGCGTCACGTCGACGCTTCCGCCGGCGCAGCCATTCGCCGTAGAGCAGGTGACCACGGCCGAGGTCGCCGGGGACGTCGACCTTCCCGAGATGTTCGATGGCGCGCACGAAGTGATCCTCGGCGTGGGCGTCGTCGGCCAGCAACGCGCGGCATCTGGCATCCAGGCCGACGATCCAGGGCTCACCGGTCGCCTCGGCGAGCAGCGAGAGGCGTGTGCCGGCAGCGTGCGCATCGTCGAGGTGGTCGCTGCGCAGGGCGGCCTCGACATAATCGGCCAGCATATGGTCGGTCACCTGCAGGAAGGGCTGAGCGACCAAGTGTTTGAGGCGTTCATAGGCATCGTTGTAGCGGCCTTCGGCGATCTCGCGGATCGCTAGCGCCAACTGCGCGGCCGACTGGACACCTCCGAATCCGGTGCTTCCGATGATGTCGCTGATTGCCTCGACCTGGTCGGTGGGCAGCCCGGTCCACACCAAAAAGGACACGTTGACGACGTTCTCTGCGTCGTACCCGCTCGCGCGTCGCAGTTCTCGCACCTGGCTGACGAATGTTCCTGCAGCGGAGGGATTCCCTCGATCGATCTCAAACAGCGACCGGACCCACAGCACCGAATCGAGCACCCGTAGCGCGCCGCGGTCACGAGCCGCGGTGGCCAGGCGGTCGAGAAAACGCTCCGACGCGGTCACATCGAACAAGGCTGTGGTGAAAACGAATCCGATGAAGCCGCACTCGATCAGGTCGCCCTCACCAAGGCCGAAAAGAGTGTCCAGCGCGGTACGCATCACGGGCACGGCGTCATCGAACGGCTGCAAGATCAGCGCGGAGATGCCGCGCAACAGGTCCCCCCGAAAGCCCTCGCCGGCACCGGCTTTGAGGCGTCTGCCCATCTCGGGAAGATCGGTACCCTCTGTCAGATTTTCCGAGACCAGCATGATCTCGAACGCCTGAAGTAGAGCTCGCTGCTCGCTGTCCGCGTCGGCGCCGTGGAAACACGCTGCTGCGTTCAGAGTTTCGCTGGCTGCCCGCACCAGCATGTCGGGGTCTGCGAGAAACAACGCCAGGGAGGACCGGACTCGTGTCAACCTGCCCCGCTGCACGTCATCGAGGTGCGCCGCATGGACGCGGTCGAGGTACTGCGATGCCAGATGGGCCGCACCGGCTTCGGAGGCTGCCTCGGCTGCCGACAGCAGTCGCCCGTTACGCATACTGCCGGACGCGGTCAGCTCCGCCGCGCGCGACAGCAGCCTCGCCGCCGACAGCCGACCACCCCGGCGACTGGCGCGCGCGGCCGACCGTTCGAGGGCATCGGCGACATTGTCGTCGAGTCCCGCGGTGGCTTCGGCGCTGTGCCATGCCTGCAAGTCGTGCAAACCGAGCGCTGCTGCTGCCGCGGCCAGCCCCGCGTGGATCTTGCGGCGTTGCTCACCGGGCGTGGCGGAGTAGACGACGGAGCGCACCAATGGATGACGAAAGTGCACGGTCTCCCCGAAGCTGACGAAGCCGGCACGCGATGCCTCGGCAGGGCATCCGGCCGGCAGGCCCTCGGCGTCTGCCGCCACGGTGATCAGCCGGATGTCGGGACTTGCCGCGGCAGCGGCGATGGCCAACCAGCGTTGCACTTCCTCGTCGACGCAGCGGATTTCGCGTAGGTAGTGGGTTTCCAGCCGGCGCCCCACTGGAATGAGGTCTTGCGCCGATGGATCCGCATGGCGTCGGATGTCGAGTTCGTGTGCGAGGTCGACCAGTGCCAGCGGATTGCCGCCGGTTGCCTCGACGATGTGTGTCGCAACGAGTGGGTCGACGATTTCGGGTGCGCAGCAACGCAGCAACTCGACGGCCGACATCTTGTCCAATCCCTTGAGGACCAGACGGTCGATACCGGCGAAATGCGCGTCATCGTCGGATGATTCACGGCTTGCCAGAACTAGTCCGGTGGATTCCGCTGTCAAACGGCGCGCAACGAAGGTCAGGACCGCGAACGACTCGGGATCGAGCCAGTGCGCGTCGTCGACCATGCACAGCGTGGGCTTGGCGACTCCGGCGGCTGCGAACAGCGACAGCGTCGCCATCCCGACCTGAAAGCGGTCCGGTGGTGGGCCGTCGTCGACACCCCACGCGACCCGCAGAGCCTGTCGGTGCCGTGGGGACAGTACGTCCAGGTGGCCGGTGAGTAGTAAGCCCATCCGCTGTAGAGCCGCGTAGGGGATGTTCGATTCTGCCTCGTATCCGTCGACGCGCAGGACCTCGAGACCGACTGCGTCGGCTGCGAGGGCGTTGAGCATCTCGGTTTTGCCGATGCCGGGCTCACCGAGGACGGCGACCGCGCCCCCGGAGCCGTTGCGTGCTCCGGCGAGGAGCGCGTTGAGTCGGCGGGTCTCGGCCGAGCGGCCTAGCAGTGGGTGCGTGGGTGCGGCGATGGGAGGAGACTAAGCCACTTCTACATCGTCGGCATGAGAAGAGTGTCCGAGGGGGGACTTGAACCCCCACGCCCGTTAATAGGGCACTAGCACCTCAAGCTAGCGCGTCTGCCATTCCGCCACTCGGACCCGATGTGAGCGCCTAAGGCTAACGGATGAGCCGCCCCGGGCCCAAACCAGGCGAACGGTGCAGTGTTAGAAAGGGACATGTGAGTGGTCCACTATCGCCTGCCGACGAGGTCGTCGACCTCGTGAGCGCCCTGATCCGGTTCGACACCTCCAACACGGGCGACCCCGCGACCACCATGGGTGAGGCGGAATGCGCGCGCTGGGTGGTCGATCAGCTCTCCGAAGTCGGATATGCGTGCGAGTACATCGAGGCCGGCGCGCCGGGCCGGGCCAACGTGTTCGCCCGTCTGGAGGGCGCCGACCGCACGCGCGGCGCGTTGATGCTGCACGGTCACCTCGACGTGGTGCCCGCCGAGGCGTCCGATTGGAGCGTGCACCCGTTCTCCGGTGCCGTCGAGGACGGGTACGTGTGGGGCCGCGGCGCGGTCGACATGAAGGACATGGTCGGGATGATGATCGCCGTCGCCCGGCACTTCAAACGTTCCGGCACGGTGCCGCCGCGCGAGCTGGTGTTCGCCTTCGTCTCTGACGAGGAGGCGGGCGGTAACTACGGGTGCAAGTGGCTCGTCGAGAATCGGCCCGACCTGTTCGAGGGCGTCACCGAGGCGGTCGGGGAGGTCGGTGGATTCTCCCTGACGGTGCCGCGCGCCGACGGCGGCGAGCGCCGGCTGTATCTGATCGAGACGGCCGAGAAGGCCATGCTGTGGATGCGGCTGACCGCCCGGGGCCGCGCCGGGCACGGATCGATGGTGCACGACGACAACGCCGTCACCGCCGTCGCCGAAGCGGTGGCCAAGCTCGGTAAGCACCAGTTCCCGATCGTCATGACGGAATCGGTCGAGCAGTTCCTCACTGCGGTCGGGGAGGAGACCGGGCACGCGTTCGATCCCGCCTCGCCCGACATCGAGGGCACCGTCGCCAAGCTGGGCGGTATCGCCAGGATCGTCGGCGCCACGCTGCGCGACACCGCCAACCCGACCATGCTCAAGGCCGGCTACAAAGCCAACGTGATCCCTGCGACGGCCGAGGCCGTCATCGACTGCCGGGTGCTGCCGGGCCGGCTCGCCGAGTTCGAGCGTGAGATCGACGAGATCATCGGGCCCGACGTGAAGCGGGAGTGGATCACGAACCTGCCGTCGTATGAGACACCGTTCGACGGCGAGCTGTTGGACGCAATGAACAACGCGATCCTGGCGACCGATCCCGACGCGCGCACCGTGCCATACATGCTGTCCGGTGGCACTGACGCAAAGCACTTCGCCCGCTTGGGAATTCGCTGCTTCGGTTTCGCGCCGTTGCGGCTGCCGCCCGATCTGGATTTCGCCGCCTTGTTCCATGGCGTCGACGAACGGGTACCTGTCGATGCGTTGACGTTCGGCGCGCAGGTCCTCGAGCACTTCCTGCTGAACTCGTAAATCGATCGAAAGGATCTCCTCTCATGGCCTTTGATTACGACCCCTACTCCTTCCTGCCCGAGCTGCCCACGTTCACCGTGACGTCAGAGTCGTTCACCGACGGCGGGGCGTGGGGCAACGACCAGGTCAGCGGCATCATGGGCGCAGGCGGTTCGGACGTCTCGCCGCAGCTGAGCTGGTCGGGATTCCCCGAGGAGACGCGCAGCTTCGCCGTCACCGTCTACGACCCCGACGCGCCGACCGCGTCGGGCTTCTGGCACTGGGCCGTGTTCAACCTGCCGGCGACGGTCACCGACCTGCCCGCCGGTGTTGGCGACGGCAGCGCGAGCGGATTCCCCGGCGACGCAGTCACGTTGGCCAACGACGCGGGCCTGAAGCGCTTCATCGGCGCGGCCCCGCCGGCAGGCCACGGTGTGCACCGCTACATCGTCGCCGTGCACGCCGTCGACGTGGAGAAGCTCGAGATCCCTGCCGAGGGCACCCCGGCGTATCTGGGCTTCAATCTGTTCGGCCACGCGATCGCACGCGCGCTGATCACGGGGACGTACGAACAGAACTAGACGGCGAGCGGAGAGCTAACGCGCTGCCGAGCCCACCGCATCCGTCAGCGACGCAAAGCCGTTGGCGCGCAAGCGCTCTGCGATGCCGTCGTTGATGTTCTTGGCCCACAGGCCCCCGCCGTAGACGAACCCGGTGTAGCCCTGCAGCAGAGACGCGCCCGCGGTGATGCGTTCCCACGCGTCGTCGGCGGTCTCGATGCCGCCCGCGCTGATGAGGACCAGCCGGTCGCCGACGCGTGCGTACAGTCGGCGCAGCACCTCCGCCGCGCGCCGGGCCACCGGGGCGCCGGAGATGCCGCCGGCGCCGAGCGCGTCGACGCCCGGCGTCAGGAGGCCCTCGCGGGAGATCGTCGTGTTGGTGGCGACGATCCCGGCGAGGCCGAGTTCAACTGCGAGATCGGCGATGTCGTCGATATCACCGTCGGCGAGATCGGGCGCGATCTTGACGAGCACCGGCGTCGACGTCTCGGCGAGCACCGCGGACAGGATCGGGCGCAGCGACTCGACGGATTGCAGGTCACGCAGGCCGGGCGTGTTGGGGGAGCTGACGTTGACGACGAGGTAGGCGGCCAGCGAGCCGAGCAGGCGGGCACTCTCGGCATAGTCTTGCGCCGCGCGCTCCGGCGGCGTCACCTTGGTCTTGCCAATGTTCACGCCGATGGGCACGTCGGAGGAGCTGCGGGTGAGTTGGTCGGCCAGCGCGGCCGAGCCGTGATTGTTGAAACCCATGCGGTTCAACAGCGCCCGGTCGGCGGGCAGCCGGAACATTCGCGGGGCGGGGTTGCCCGGCTGAGCCTGCGCCGTCACCGTTCCCATTTCGGCGTAGCCGAAACCCAGTGCGCCCCAGGTGTTTATGCCGAGACCATCTTTGTCGAAACCCGCGGCCAGCCCCATCGGCCCGGGGAACCGCACCCCGAAAACGGTGCTGGCGAGCACCGGATCCCGCGGTGCCAGCCGCCGGGCCAGGCGACGGCGGAGCGGGTCGGGTGTCGTGGCTGCACGCAGCCCGGCGAACACCCACGTGTGGATGCGCTCGGGCGGCACCAGGAAGAAGGCCTTGCGCAGCGCCGCGTACATCACAGCGCCGGCTGATCCGGTCCGGATGGTCCGCCTGCACGCTTCTTGCGCCGCAGCAACACCCGCCGGGAGCCGTCGGTGTACAGCCGCACCCGATTGAGCTCCCAGCCGCGGTACTCGGCTTCGATGGAGAGCCGGATGGACGCGGTCACGCGCGTGACATCGGGCGGCAGCCGCAGCGGAATCCACTCGTAGTCGGCAGAGTCCTCCGCCACCGCTTTGCTCCACGCGGCGGGCATCCTGCCTCGAGAGCTCACGATGAACCAGCTCCCTCGATCACCTGAACCCCAGCTCCCGACCCCGACACCACATACAGGGTGCCAGACGCATCGTCGAATGCCAGCGAGTTCGGTTGCTGCACGGTTCGATATCGGGCCTTCTCAACGGGGATGCCGGTCGCCAGATCGTAACCAACAACAGTGTTCGTCGCCGTCTGTGCGACCCACGCCAGCCCGGAGGCGTCTCCCGAACCGGTCAGCCCGTACGGCGCGTCCGGCACCGGGTAGCGCTGCCGAAGGATCAACGGGTTCACACCGTATACGAGCAACTCTCCGCCGCGGGTGTCGGCGACCAGCACCCGCCCGGCGGAGTCGGCGGCCATCGTGGTGGCGCCCTCGCCGGCCCGCAGGGCGTGCTCGGAGTTGGTGCCTTCGTCGTTGAGGCTCGTCACCGAGGTCTGCCCGCGATCGAGAACGACCGCGGTATTGCCCTGTGTGACAAGGTCATCCACCCGCGCGAAGATCTTCAGCCGCGCGCCGACCGCCTTATCCGAGGACAGGGTGTAAACGGCGCCGTCGGCGCTGCCCAACACCAGCTTGCCGTCGGCCCGGCGGGCGATCGCCGTGAAATCGGTACCGTCCTCGCCGTCGACGCCCACCCGTTCGGTGTCACCGGCGGCGATGTCGAGGCGGAAATAGCCGCCCCGGGTGGACAGGTAGGCGTGTCCCTGGCCGTCGCCGGCAAGTGACGTCGCGGCGCTCTCCAGTTCGACCTGTGCCTGGTCGCCCGTCGACGACATCACGGTGACGGCCGATTCGCCGGTCAACACCACCAGCGACGACGTCGCCGCATCGAAGACGGCGGACTGCGCGGGCGCGCCGAGCGGCCGGATCACACCCGGCGGGGTCCCGGCCACCACCGGCGAGTCAGCGGCCTGGGCCGGCGCGATGGTGGGCGGCGGCGTGTCGGCCGGATTCGACGAACACCCCGCAATAAGCACAAGCGTCAATACGGCAACCCCCAGACGGCTCGTCTGACCTGGGGTGGAGGGGTGTGGCAGCAACGCGTTTCTCTCGATTCGAAGGGGTCGAAATCCGATCGCGAGTCAGTCTATGCAACGCCGTAACCACAAATAACCGCTGTCCGGGAGGCCCCGCAGCACCAACGGCGGTATGGTCCATACCATGACCCTTGCGACGGACAGCGAAGTCACCGGTCAGGGATTCACCGTTGAGGACGTCACCACCGGATTGCACGCGAGCGGCTTCGGCCAGCTCGGCGACGGGCGCAGCTTCTCGTTCCACATGGAGAAGCAAGAGCTTGTCGTCGAGGTCTACCGGCCCCGGTTGCGTGGCCTGGTCCCGCAGGCAGAGGACATCGTGGCCGTGGCGAGCCGCAAGCTCACCGACGTCGACATGACGGATGAGCGCAGCGTGGTCGCCACCGTGCGCGACGCCGTCGCCGATGCCCAGCCGGTGGCGCGAAACAGCCGTTAACAGCCGCCTGCAGCCCGTCACGGTACGGTCGTCGTCGTGACGGGGGTGCTGGAGATGTCGTGGCTGCAGGTCGTCGTCCTGTCGATCCTGCAGGGTCTCACCGAGTTCCTGCCGGTGTCGTCGTCAGGGCATCTGGCCATCGCATCGAGAGTGTTCTTCGAAGACGATGCCGGCGCCTCGTTCACCGCGGTGAGTCAGCTCGGCACCGAAGCCGCCGTCCTCGTGTTCTTCGCCCGCGACATCGTGCGGATCGTCAAAGCGTGGTTCGCGGGCCTGTTCAAGGCGGGGGCGCGCAACGCCGACTACTGGCTCGGCTGGTGGGTCATCATCGGCACGATCCCGATCAGCGTGGTCGGTCTGCTGTTCAAGGACGAAATCCGTACGGGCGCACGCAATCTCTGGATCGTCGCGACCGCGATGATCCTGTTCTCGTTCGTCATCGCCGCCGCCGAGTACGTCGGGAGGCAGACCCGCCCCGTGGAACAACTCACGTGGAAGGACAGCGTGATCGTCGGTTTCGCGCAGTGCCTCGCGCTGGTGCCCGGCGTGTCACGGTCAGGGGCGACGATCAGCGCCGGCCTGTTCCTGGGTATGGAGCGCGAGCTCGCCGCGCGGTTCGGTTTCCTGCTCGCGATTCCCGCCGTGTTCGCCTCAGGGCTGTTCTCCCTGCCCGATGCGTTCAACCCGGTCGGTGAGGGCATGAGTGCCACTGGTGCGCAGCTGCTCGTGTCGACGGTGATCGCGTTCGTCGTCGGGTACGCGGCGGTCGCCTGGTTCCTGCGATTCCTGGTGCGCCACAGCATGTACTGGTTCGTCGGTTACCGGATCATCCTGGGCACCGTGGTGCTGATCCTGCTCGCGACCGGAACGGTCGCCGCGATATGACGGTTCTGCTGCTGCGCCACGGCCGGTCCACGTCGAACACCGCCCACACCCTGGCAGGCCGCTCGGAAGGTGTCGACCTCGACGACCGCGGCCGCGAGCAGGCTGCCGAGCTGGTGGACCGGCTCGGCGCACTACCGATCAAAGCCATCGTGCGGTCGCCCCTGCTGCGCTGTGAGCGCACCGTCGAGCCGCTGGCCGCCGCGCTGAAACTGACGCCCGTCGTCGAGGACCGCATCGTCGAGGTCGATTACGGGTCGTGGACCGGACGCAAGATCGGCGAGCTGGTCAAGGAGCCGCTTTGGGCGGTGGTCCAGCAGCAGCCCAGCGCCGCGGTGTTCCCCGACGGGGAAGGTCTGGCAGCGGTTCAGGCCCGTGCCGTGACGGCCGTGCGCGAACACGACCGCAGGCTCGCCGAGGAACACGGAGCGGACGTGCTCTGGGTCGCCTGCACCCACGGTGACGTCATCAAATCGGTGCTGGCCGACGCGCTGGGCAGCCACCTGGACAGCTTCCAGCGCATCAACGCCGACCCGGCATCGGTGAGTGTGGTGCGCTACACGCCGGTGCGGCCGTTCGTGATCCACGTCAACCACACCGGGGCCGCGCTGAACTCGATGCTGAGCCAGCCGCCGGCCAAGACCGAAGACGTTCCAAGCGGTGACGCCGTGGTCGGTGGTTCCACCGAATGAAGCGATCCTGACCCTTCCCGGTATTTTGGAAACTGCCATGTCCCGCGAAATCCACGTCTTCCGCACACCCGACCGCTTCGTGGCCGGGACCGTCGGCCAACCGGGAAACCGGACGTTCTATCTGCAGGCCGTTCACGACAAGCGGGTCATCTCGGTGATCTTGGAGAAGCAGCAGGTGGCCGTGCTCGCCGAGCGCATCGCGGCGCTGCTTCTCGAGATCAACCGCCGGTTCGGCACGCCGATCCCGCCGGAAACCGGCGAGATCGACGACCTGAGCCCGCTCGTGACCCCTGTCGACGCCGAGTTCCGGGTCGGGACGATGGGTCTGGGCTGGGACTCCGAGGCGCAGACCGTGGTCGTCGAGCTTCTGGCGGTCTCCGAAACCGAGTTCGATGCGTCGGTCGTCCTCGATGATGCCGAGGACGGGCCCGATGCGGTGCGGGTGTTCCTGACCCCCGAGTCGGCCCGCCAGTTCGCCGCCCGGTCCAACCGCGTCATTTCGGCGGGGCGCCCGCCCTGCCCGCTGTGCGAAGAGCCGCTGGACCCGGAAGGGCACATCTGCGTGCGAACCAACGGGTACCGGCGCGGTGCGCTGTCCGGGTCCGACGATGACGAGCTCTGAGGTCCTGCAGCGCGGCGAACTGACCGTGATCGGGCGGATCCGCTCCGCGAGCAACGCCACGTTCCTGTGTGAGGCCTCGATTCCCGGTGTGTCCGAGCAGCCGACCCACTGCGTCTACAAGCCCGAGCGCGGTGAGGCGCCGCTGTGGGATTTTCCCGACGGCACTCTCGCGGGCCGTGAGCTCGCCTCCTACCTGGTGTCGGCTGCGCTGGGTTGGAATGTGGTGCCGTACACCATTATTCGTGACGGCCCCGCGGGACCCGGCATGCTGCAGCTCTGGGTGGACCAGCCCGGTGACGACGACCCCGACGCCGAGGGCGACGGACTCGACCTGATCGATCTGGTTCCGGCGGGCAAGGTCCCGCCGGGCTTCCTGCCCGTGCTGCAGGCCTACGACTACGCAGGCGACGAGGTCACCCTCGTGCACGCCGACGACGACCGGCTGCGCCGGATCGCGGTGTTCGACGTGATCATCAACAACGCCGACCGCAAGGGGGGTCACGTGCTGCACGGCGTGGACGGCGGCGTGTACGGCGTCGACCACGGCGTGACGCTGCACGAGGAGGACAAGCTGCGCACCGTGCTGTGGGGCTGGGCGGGCAAACCCGTAGACGACGAAACCCTGCGCGACGTAGCCGAACTCGGCACGAAGCTCAACGCAGATCTGGGTGCCGAACTGTGCAACCACATCACGCCCCGCGAGATCGCCGCACTGCGTTCCAGAGTCGTTGCCCTGCTGCGTAATCCGGTGATGCCGACACCAGACCGGCGACGGCCGATCCCATGGCCCGCGTTTTGACGTGTTCTACTGACCCGGTGACACTCACCGACGCAGCACTGGCCGCCGCGGTGGCCGAGGAGGCCGGTGAGCTGCTGCTCGAGATGCGCGAACAGCTCGGGTTCTACGACCCCTACGACCTCGGTGACGCCGGTGACATGCGCGCGAACACCCTGATCCTGGACCGGCTGCACCGCGCGCGCCCGCACGACGCGATCCTGTCCGAGGAGGCCGTCGACGACGTGTCCCGCGTGGACGCCGACCGCGTCTGGATCGTCGACCCGGTCGACGGCACCTACGAGTACTCGATGCCCGGGCGCGCGGACTGGGCCGTCCACATCGCGCTGTGGCAGCGCACAGGAGCCGACGGCAGGGGCGCGCTGACCGACGCTGCCGTCGCCCTGCCCGCGCGCGGGGAGGTCTACCGCACCGACACCGTCGCGCCGCCACCACCGCGCGCCGATGGGCCCATCCGCATCACCGCGAGCTCCAACCGTCCGCCGGCAGTGTTGTGGCGCATCCGCGACCAGCTCGACATCCAGCTCGTCCGGATCGGGTCGGCCGGTGCCAAGGCGATGGCGGTGGTGCGCGGCGACGTCGACGCCTACCTGCACGCAGGCGGGCAGTGGGAGTGGGACTCCGCGGCACCCGCCGGTGTGCTGTGGGCGGCCGGACTGCACGCCACCCGGCTCGACGGATCCCCGCTGATCTACAACCGCCGCGATCCTTATCTGCCGGATCTGTTGATGTGCAGGCCGGAGGTGGCCGCGCCGCTGCTCGAGGTGATCTGGGCGACCTACGGGCGGCCCGGCCAGGGACCGAAACGCGACTGAACGGGGATGACGGGAATGAATCAGCCGTCGACGTTGTCGCACACGTCGATGTCTAAAGTCGAGGCTATGCAATCGTGGTCGGCGCCGAGTGTTCCGGTGCTGCCTGGGCGGGGACCGCAGCTGCGGCTCTATGACAGCGCCGACCGTCACGTGCGGCCGGTCAGTGCGGGCCCCGCCGCGACCATGTACGTCTGCGGGATCACCCCGTACGACGCCACCCACCTCGGCCATGCCGCCACATATCTGACTTTCGATCTGGTCAACCGCGTGTGGCGCGACGGCGAGCACGACGTGCACTACGTCCAGAACATCACCGACGTCGACGATCCGCTGTTCGAACGGGCGGCACGCGACGGTATCGGCTGGCGCGAACTCGGCGACCGCGAAACCGATCTGTTCCGTGAGGACATGGCCGCCCTCCGGGTGTTGCCGCCGCGCGACTACGTGGCCGCCACCGAGGCGATCGCCGAGGTCATCGAGGTCGTCGAGAAGATGCTGGCCTCCGGGGCGGCCTACGTCGTCGACGACCCGCAGTACCCGGACGTCTACTTTCACGCCGGGGCGACCACACAGTTCGGTTACGAGTCGGGCTACGACCGCGACACCATGATGGCGCTGTTCAGCGAGCGCGGCGGCGACCCTGACCGGCCCGGTAAGAGCGACCCGCTGGATGCGCTGCTGTGGCGGGCCGAGCGGCCCGACGAGCCGAGCTGGCCGTCGCCGTTCGGACCCGGACGGCCCGGCTGGCATGTGGAGTGTGCGGCGATTGCGATGACCCGCATCGGCACTGTCGTCGACATCCAGGGCGGTGGCAGCGACCTGATCTTCCCGCACCACGAGTTCTCGGCCGCACACGCCGAATGTGTCTCCGGCGAGCGGCGATTCGCGCGCCACTACGTCCACGCCGGGATGATCGGCTGGGACGGGCACAAAATGTCGAAGAGCCGCGGCAACTTGGTCCTGGTCTCGCAGCTGCGCCGTGACGGCGTCGACCCGGCCGCCATCCGACTCGGGTTGTTCGCCGGGCACTACCGCGAGGACCGTTACTGGAGCCCGGCGGTGCTGGAGGAGGCGCAGCAGCGCCTGCACCGGTGGCGCAGCGCCACCGCGCTCGACGGTGCTCCCGATCCGGCCGATGTCGTCTCGCGGGTGCGGCGCTACCTTGCCGATGACCTGGACACGCCGAAAGCGCTTGCCGCCCTTGATGGTTGGGCCACCGACGCACTGTCTTACGGCGGGCACGACGCTGAGGCCGGCGCAACGGTCGCAACGGCCGTCGACGCGCTGTTGGGAATTCAGCTCTAGCGCACCGTGACGGGGTAGGTTTCGGCCATGCCTTCTGCCGGGTCCGTCGCCGGAAAAACCGTCTTCATCACCGGCGGCGCCCGCGGTGTCGGAGCCGAGGTCGCCCGGCAGCTGCACTCCAAGGGTGCCAACCTCGTGCTCACCGACCTCGACGAGCCACCGCTGGCCGAGCTCCGCGAGCACCTGGGCGGAAACCGCGTGCACACGCTCATCGCCGATGTGCGGGACCTGTCTGCCATGGAGGACGCCGCGGCGAGCGCCGTCGACCGGTTCGGCGGCATCGACGTGGTGATGGCCAACGCCGGGATCGCGTCCTACGGGTCGGTGCTGCAGGTGGACCCGAACGCCTTCAGGACGTTGATGGACGTCAACGTCATGGGGGTCTTCCACACCGTGCGCGCGACGCTGCCGGCGGTGCTCGAACGGCGCGGCTACGTGCTGATCGTCGCATCGCTGGCTTCCTACGCCGCGGCACCGGGGCTGGCCGCTTACAACGCGGCGAAGGCCGCCAACGAGCAGTTCGCGAACGCGCTGCGCCTGGAGGTGGGTTACCGGGGAGTCGACGTCGGATCCGCCCACATGTCGTGGATCGACACCCCGCTGGTCCGCGACACGCGCAAAGACCTGTCCACGTTCGGAGAGATGATCAGCAAGCTGCCGTTCCCGCTGAACCAGACCACATCCGTCGAAGCTTGCGGGGACGCGTTCGTGGCCGGGATCGAGAAACGCAAGCGGCAGGTCAACTGCCCCGGCTGGGTCGGGGCGATCAGGTGGCTCAAACCTGTTCTCGCGACGCCGCTGGGGGAAATGCCGGTGCGGAGGTTCGTGGCGGACCTGCTGCCGCGGATGGATGCCGAGGTGGCCGCGCTCGGCCGTTCGATGGGTACCCGCACCAAGGATCTGGAGGACCGTTGATGCGCAACTTGCGCGTTCTGACCGCTTTAGTCGCAGCCGTCGCCCTGACGGCCGGTTGCTCGGGCGCCACGACCAACGACGCCGACACCAGCTCGTCGCCGGTGCCGCCTGCGGCCGAAGATTCCGTCTCCCCGGATGAAGCCCGCGCCATCGCGAAAGAGGCCTACATCTACGGCTTCCCGATGGTCGACAACTACCGCGTGCAGTACAGCTACTTCGTCGACAAGGAAGACCCGGAGTACAAGGGCGGCTGGAACGAGATCCACAACACCGCCCGCGTCTACACCCCGGCCGACACCGCGATCCAGACCCCGAACTCGGATACGCCGTACTCGTTCCTCGGCGCCGATCTGCGGGCCGAGCCGCTGGTCCTGACGGTGCCGCCGATCCAGCAGGACCGCTACTACTCACTGCAGTTCGTCGACGGCTACACCTTCAACATGGCCTACGTCGGTAGTCGCACCACTGGTAACGGTGGTGGGAAATACCTACTCGCAGGACCCAATTGGCAGGGGGAGAAGCCCGAAGGGATCAACGAGGTGATCCGGTCGGACACCGAACTGGCGTTCGTGCTGTACCGCACCCAGCTGATGGGGCCGTCGGATCTCGAAGAGGTCGAGAAGATCCAGGCGGGCTACCAGGCGGCCCCGCTGTCGGTGTATCTCAACCAGCCGTCGCCTGCACCGGCGCCCACCATCGACTTCGTGCCGCCGCTGACGGCGGATCAGCAGAAGACCTCGCCGCAGTTCTTCGAGATTCTCGACTTCGCGATGCGGTTCGCGCCGGTGTTGCCCGGCGAGGAGGAGCTGCGGGAGCGTTTCGGCACGATCGGCATCGGGACCCGGGGCGAGCGAAGCGACGGGGGAAAAATCGGTTTCGACGCCGACGCGCTGAGCCCCGAGATGCGATCCGCGATCGAGGGTGGGATGGCCGATGCGTGGGCCGAATTCAACGGGTTCAAGAAGGACAAGGTCGACACCGGCGAACTGGGTTCGGCCCAATTCTTCGGCACCGCCGAGGATCTGAAGGGCAACTACCTGTACCGAATGGCGGGGGCGGTGCTCGGCATCTACGGCAACACCGCGGCCGAAGCCGTCTACCCGGGCGCCTTCAACGACGCTGACGGTGCCCCGCTCACCGGCACGAACACATACGTCTACCGCTTCCCGTCGGGCCAGCTGCCGCCCGTCAACGCGTTCTGGTCGCTGACGATGTACCAGCTGCCCGCCAGCCAGCTCGTCGAAAACCCGATGAAGCGCTACCTGATCAACTCGGAGATGCTGCCCAGCCTCGTGCCCGATCCCGACGGCGGCTACACCCTCTACGTCCAGCACGAATCGCCGGGCATCGAGAAGGAAGCCAACTGGCTGCCCGCGCCGGAGGGGCCGTTCGCTCTGGTGCTGCGGCTGTACTGGCCGAAGCCGGATGCGCTCAACGGCACCTGGAAGGCGCCGGTCCCCGCGAAGGTCTAGCGTCCGCGCCTGCGTAGATAGCGCTCGAACTCCGCAGCGAGCGCGTCGCCGTCGATCTTGCCCAGCGCCTCGTTCATGTCGACCTCGGCGTCGCCACGTTCCTCGAGGGACTGCACGTATTCGGCGATCTCGTCGTCTTCCGAGGTCATCTCGGTGACCGCCTGTTCCCACTCCTCGGCTTGGGCGGGCAGGTCGGCCAGCGGCACCTCGATATCCAGGACGTCTTCGACGCGGCGCAGCAGCGCCACGGTGGCTTTCGGGTTCGGGGGCTGCGAGACGTAGTGCGGGACGGCCGCCCAGAACGTGACGGCCGGGATCCCGGCCTGGACGCAGGCGTCCTGGAACACCCCGGCGATGCCGGTCGGGCCCTCGTAGCGGGTCTCTTCCAGGCCGAACGTCTTCGCCGAATCGGGGGAGTAGGCCGCCCCCGAAACCGGAACCGGCCGCGTGTGCGGCGTGTCGGCCAGCAGAGCTCCCAGGATGACGACGGTCTGCACGTTCAGCTTGTCGGCGATGGCCAGCAGCTCCGCGCAGAACGTCCGCCACCGCATGTTGGGCTCCACACCGTGCATCAGCACGATGTCGCGGTCGCTACCCGGCGGACGGCAGTGCGAGATTCGCATCGACGGCCACACCAGCTCACGCGTCACGCCGTCGACCTGGCGGATCACCGGGCGATTGACCTGGTAGTCGTAATAGGACTCGTCGTTGATCTCGACGATCGTCTCGGCTTCCCAGATGTCGTCCAGATGCTCCAGCGCGTCGCTGGCCGCGTCACCCGCGTCGTTCCAGCCCTCGAACGCAGCGACGATGATCGTGTCGCGCAGGTCGGGCAGGTCGGATGGTTTCGGACCGCCGAAATCCGAAGGTGTCACAAGGTCAGCGTAAGCCCTGCATCGGCTCGATGACGGGCATCGACCCGCGCTCAACTTCGCGGCGCCCGGCAGACGACGAAATACCTCCGGCAGCTATCTGGTTAACCTGGGGAGCGCAGCGACGATGTGGGCGTCCAGACGCCGACCGGGTGACGACGTAGACTTTCTGAGGTCGAGAGGCGTTGCAACGGTTAACCGGGGGCTTGGTTCTCCCGTGGGACCGCCACGCTCGGCAGAGTCAAGGACGCCTTCCGTTATGGAAGGAATGCTTGTGACCTCCCCTGATCTGAAAGCGGACCACGGTTCCGCAACATTTGAGCCGAACATCCGGCCCGACTGCACCGACGAGCTGACGGCAGCACTGCGGCAGCGGATCGTGGTGATCGACGGCGCAATGGGCACGGCAATCCAGCGGGACCGCCCCGATGAGGCGGGCTACCGCGGGGAGCGGTTCAAGGACTGGCCGAGCGATCTCGTCGGCAACAACGACCTGCTCACGCTGACGCAGCCCCAGATCATCGAAGGTATCCACCGCGAGTATCTCGACGCGGGCGCCGACATCCTGGAGACCAACACATTCAACGCGAACGCGGTCTCGCTGTCCGACTACGGCATGGCCGAGCTCAGCTACGAGCTGAACTACGCCGGCGCCGCCCTGGCCCGAAAGGCCGCTGACGAGTTCAGCACCCCGGACAAGCCCCGCTATGTCGCCGGCGCTCTGGGGCCGACCACGCGGACGGCGTCGATCTCGCCGGACGTCAACGACCCAGGGGCCCGCAACGTCTCCTACGACCAGCTGGTCGCCGCCTACCTCGAAGCGGCCAACGGGCTGGTCGACGGTGGTTCCGACATCCTCATCATCGAAACCATCTTCGATTCGCTGAACGCGAAGGCGGCGGTGTTCGCAGTCGAGACGCTGTTCGAGGAGCGCGGCCGCCGCTGGCCGGTGATCATCTCGGGCACCATCACCGACGCGTCGGGACGAACATTGTCCGGCCAGGTCACCGAAGCGTTCTGGAACGCCATCCGGCATGCCAAGCCGCTCGCCGTCGGACTCAACTGCGCCCTGGGTGCGCCGGAGATGCGACCCTACATCACCGAGATGGGACGGATCGCGGACACGTTCGTGTCCTGCTACCCGAATGCGGGCCTGCCCAACGCATTCGGTGAATACGACGAATCGCCGGAGCGTCAGGCCGGCTACATCGCCGAATTCGCCGAGGCCGGTCTGGTGAACCTGGTGGGAGGCTGCTGCGGGACGGCACCGCCCCACATCGCCGAGATCGCCAAGGTCGTCGAGGGTAAGACTCCCCGTGAACTGCCGAGCATCGACGTGGCCACCCGGCTGTCGGGCCTCGAGCCGCTCAACATCACCGACGACTCGCTGTTCGTCAACATCGGTGAGCGCACCAACATCACCGGTTCGGCCCGGTTCCGCAACCTGATCAAGGCCGAGGATTACGACACCGCGCTGTCGGTGGCGCTGCAGCAGGTCGAGGTCGGTGCACAGGTCATCGACATCAACATGGACGAAGGCATGATCGACGGCATCGCCGCGATGGACCGGTTCACGAAGCTGATCGCGGCCGAGCCCGACATCAGCCGCGTTCCGGTGATGATCGACTCCTCCAAGTGGGAGGTCATCGAGGCGGGTCTGAAGAACGTCCAGGGCAAGCCGATCGTCAACTCGATCTCCATGAAGGAGGGCGAGGAGAAGTTCATCCGTGAGGCGCGGCTGTGCCGCAAGTACGGCGCCGCGGTCGTCGTGATGGCGTTCGACGAGCAGGGTCAGGCCGACAACCTGGAACGCCGCAAGGAGATCTGCGGGCGCGCCTACCGGATCCTCACCGAGGAGGTCGGCTTCCCGCCCGAGGACATCATCTTCGACCCGAACTGCTTCGCGCTGGCCACCGGCATCGAGGAGCATGCGACCTACGGCATCGACTTCATCGAGGCCTGCGCCTGGATCAAGGAGAACCTGCCCGGAGTGCACATCTCCGGCGGTATCTCGAACGTGTCGTTCTCGTTCCGCGGCAACAACCCGGTCCGCGAGGCGATCCACGCGGTGTTCCTGTTCCACGCCATCAAGGCCGGTCTGGACATGGGCATCGTTAACGCGGGTGCGTTGGTGCCCTACGACTCGATCGACCCCGAGCTGCGGGACCGCATCGAGGACGTCGTCTTGAACCGTCGCGAGGACGCCGCCGAGCGGCTGCTGGAAATCGCCGAGCGGTTCAACTCCAAGGAAAAGGGTGAAGACCCTGTCGCGGCCGAATGGCGCAACCTCCCTGTCCGCGAACGGATCACACACGCACTCGTCAAGGGCATCGACGCGCACGTCGACGACGACACCGAGGAGTTGCGCGCGGAGATCGCCGAGGCGGGAGGGCGCCCGATCGAGGTGATCGAGGGCCCGCTGATGGACGGCATGAACGTCGTCGGTGATCTGTTCGGCTCCGGCAAGATGTTCCTGCCCCAGGTCGTGAAGTCGGCGCGCGTGATGAAAAAGGCCGTGGCGTACCTGCTTCCGTTCATCGAGAAGGAGAAGGAGCAGAACGGTACGGCTGCAGCCAAGGACACCAACGGCACCATCGTGATGGCGACCGTCAAGGGCGACGTCCACGACATCGGCAAGAACATCGTCGGAGTTGTGCTGCAGTGCAACAACTTCGAGGTGATCGATCTCGGAGTGATGGTGCCCGCTCAGAAGATCCTCGATGCGGCCAAGGAGCACGACGCCGACATCATCGGGCTGTCCGGCCTGATCACCCCATCGCTGGACGAGATGTCCAACTTCGCCGTCGAAATGGAGCGCGAGGGGCTGGAGATCCCGCTGCTGATCGGCGGTGCGACCACCTCACGCGCGCACACGGCGGTGAAGATCTCGCCGCGTCGCAGCGGTCCGGTGGTCTGGGTCAAGGACGCGTCGCGCTCGGTGCCGGTTGCCGCCGCGCTGCTCGACGACAAGCAGCGTCCGGGACTGCTGGAGGCCACCGCGGCCGATTACGCGGCGCTGCGGGAACGGCACGCTCAGAAGAACGAGCGGCCGATGCTGACGCTGGAGAAGGCGCGCGCCAACCGGACGCCGATCGAGTGGGACGGCTACGCGCCGCCGGTGCCCGCGCAAGGGGTCGGCGTTCGGGAGTTCCTCGATTACGACCTCGCCGAGCTGCGGGAGTACATCGACTGGCAGCCGTTCTTCAACGCCTGGGAGATGAAGGGGCGCTTCCCCGACATCCTCAACAACCCGGCGTCGGGGGAGGCGGCCCGCAAGCTGTACGACGACGCGCAGGCGATGCTCGACACGCTGATCAAAGAGAAGTGGCTGACCGCCAACGGGGTGATCGGTTTCTTCCCGGCGAACGCCGTCGGTGACGACATCGAGGTCTACACCGACGATTCGCGCACCGAGGTGCTGACCACGCTGTACAACCTGCGTCAGCAGGGCGAGCACCGCGACGGTGTCCCGAACAAGTCCCAGGGTGATTTCATCGCCCCCAAGGACACGGGTCTGGCGGATCACGTCGGCGCCTTCGCCGTCACCGCGGGCCTGGGCAGCGCCGACAAGATTGCGGAGTTCAAGGCGGATCTCGATGACTACAGCGCGATCCTGCTGGAGTCACTCGCCGACCGCCTGGCCGAGGCGTTCGCCGAGCGGATGCACCAGCGGGTCCGCACGGAGTTCTGGGGATATCAGCCCGACGAGCAACTGGACAACGAGGCGCTGATCGCCGAGAAGTACGTCGGAATCCGGCCGGCACCCGGCTACCCGTCCTGCCCCGAGCACACCGAGAAGGCCACGCTGTTCGACCTCTTGGACGTGACGAAGCGGACTGGTATCGAGCTGACCGAGTCGATGGCGATGTGGCCGGGAGCCGCTGTGAGCGGCTGGTACTTCTCGCATCCGCAGTCGCAGTACTTCGTGGTGGGACGGCTGGCGCAGGACCAGGTCGCGGACTACGCGAAGCGCAAGGGCTGGACGCTGCAGGAAGCCGAACGCTGGCTGGCGCCCAACCTGGGCTACAACCCGGAGGACTGAGTCCGCTGTGGCGAAGGTGTTCGCGGGTATCGACGAGTCGCTGCGTGCGTTCATCGGGGCGCAGGCGATGTTCTTCGTCGCCACCGCCCCGTCAGACGGCGGCCGGGTCAACCTGTCGCCCAAGGGATATCGCGACACCTTCGCGATACTCGATGAGCACACCGTCGCCTATCTCGACCTGTTCGGCAGCGGTGCGGAAACCATTGCGCACCTGCGGGACAACGGCCGGATCACGCTGATGTTCTGCTCCTTCGACCGCAATTCGCGGATCCTGCGGCTGTACGGAACGGGGCGCGTGGTCCGCCCCGACGACGCCGAATTCTCCCGGCTGCTCCCGCATTTCGGCGAGCTGCATCCGGGGACCCGGTCGGCGATCGTCGTCGACGTCGACCGGATCGCCGACGCCTGCGGATATGCGGTGCCCTATTACGACCTGGTCGACGAGCGGCCCGTTCTCGACGACTTCCACGCGAAGGTGGACGGCGAGAAGTTCGCCCGGCGGATCACCGGCGACAACGGCCACAGCATCGACGGCCTGCCGGCGCTCGACCCCGATCACCCGCTGCCCCCGCCGCGTCACTCTTGAGCGATTTGGGCGTAGTTGGTCAACGTCAGCGTGACCAACTACGCCTGAATCACGGAAGATTGCGCCACACCCGCGCCGGCGTCATCGGCAGGTCGCGGACCCGGGCGCCGCACGCCCGCGCGATCGCGTTGGCGAGCGCCGGCGCGACCGGGTTGAACGGCGACTCGCTCATCGATTTGGCTCCCAGCGGTCCGAGTTGGTCGTAGGTGTCGGTGAACAGCACCTCGGTGACGGGCACATCGGCGAGCTGGGGGATGTGATAGTTGCGCAGCGTTTGCGTGCTCACCACGCCGTCCGGCCCGATCAGCATCTGCTCGTACAGCGCGGACCCGATCGCCTGCGCCACACCGCCTTCCACCTGTCCGCGGCACTGCTCCGGGTTCATCACCGTGCCTGCGTCCGCGGCCTGCACCGACTGCAGAATGCGCACCTCGCCGGTCGGGGGATTCACCGCAACCCGGAAACCGTGGACATTGAACACGACCGAGCGAGGCGAGCCGTTGTGGCGGCCATGCCCGGTCAGTGGCGGCAGTTCCGAGAGCTCCACCAGCCGGCTTGCGCACTGGACTCCGTGGGGCGTCAGGGTGCAGTTCTGGGCGCCGACACCGGTGAGCTCGGCTGCGGCGTGAACTATCTGGCTCCGCAGGTCGCGACAGGCCAGCATCACCGCGTTGCCCGCGACGACCGTGCCCGTCGAGCCGAACGCTCCTGTGTCGTAACCTGTTGCCCGCGTGTCTGATTGGGCGATATCGATGCGGTCGGGGGTGGTGCTGAGTTCTGTGGCGGCCAGCTGGACATGCACCGTGGTGGTGCCGTTGCCGAACTCGGCGGTGCCGATGGCCAACAGATAGCCGCCGTCCCGTGTCGTCGTCACGGACGCGTCGCAGAAGTGGCCGCTGGGCGGAATCGTCGCGATCATCGCCGCCGCCATCCCCTCGCCGACCAGCCAACCGTCCGGCGCCGCCACTCCGGTGCCGTCGCGCAGTGCCTGCTGCGCCAGGTCGAGACACTGATCGAGGCCGTAACTGCCATATGTGAGATCCTCGCCGGCCTCGGACTTGTTGTGCGCGTCGACGAAATCATCACCCGGCACAACCACATTCGTGCGGCGGAAGTCGAACGGATCCAGGTCAAGTCGCAACGCCAGCTCGTCGAGTGCCGATTCGAGCGCGAAGGTCATCTGGCTGAGCCCGTACCCGCGGAACGCCCCTGACGGGAGGTTGTTCGTGTAGACGGCGCGGGCGTCCACCCGTTTGTTCGGGCAGCGGTAGAGCGCCACCGACTCGCAGCCGTGGAACATCACGCCGATGCTGTGGTTGCCGTAGGCACCGGCGTCCATCAGCACATCGACCGCCAAGGCGGTCAGCACACCGTCGGCCCCCGCCGCCGCGGTCACGTCGATGCGGTAGGGGTGCCGGCACGGAGCCGCCGTGAACTGGTCGGATCGGGTGAACTCGTAGCGCACCGGCTGAC
Organism: Mycobacterium sp. 236(2023); assembly: GCF_029623955.1. GTDB lineage: Bacteria > Actinomycetota > Actinomycetes > Mycobacteriales > Mycobacteriaceae > Mycobacterium. The sequence continues at coordinate 223,450 of NZ_JARSBP010000004.1, forward strand.
CGAGCCGGAGCACCGCGAGCGCGACGATGTCCTCGACCAGCATCTCCTGCTTGCCGCCGAAACCGCCACCCACCCTGCGCGTGAAAACCTGGACGTCGTCGCGTTCGAGTCCGAACAGGTGGCACAACTCGTCGCGGACGAGGAACGGCACCTGCGTGCTGGACCGCAGCACCAGCCGGCCCTCGTCGTCCCGCCACCCCGTACAACCGTGGGTTTCCAGGTGCGTGTGCTGCACGCGCTGCGTGGTGTAGCGCTGCTGCACCACCGCACCTCCGGTGGCGGTCGCCGCGGCGATCCCCGCGGCGATGTCACCGACGCCCCCGTGCACCTCGGCGACGAGGTTGCGGGTCGGGTCGGCGATGCGCGAGTCGGTTCCCTTGTCGCAGTGCAGCAATGGGGCTCCGGGAGCGGCGGCCGCCTCCGGCTCGAACACCGCAGGAAGCTCGTCGTAGACGACCTCGATGGCGCGACAGGCCTTCTCGGCGATCGCCACCGAATCGGCGACCACGGCGGCGACCCGCTGTCCGACGAAGCGCACCGTGTCGTCGAGGACGAAGGTGTCGTCGGGATCGTCGTGCCGATTCTGGTGACGCGCGGTCGAGAAGGGCACGGCGGGGCTGTCTCGGTGGGTGAGGACAAGGCGGACGCCGGGAATCGCCTCGGCCGCTGCGGTGTCGATGGCGGCGATCCGGGCATGTGCCACCGGGCTCTTCAACACCGCCAAATGCAGAAGGCCCACCGGCGTGAAGTCCATCGTGTACTGCTCGGTCCCGGTCACCACCCGCATCGCGGCCGGCGCACCGACCGACCGGCCTACCCCGCCGGACTTCTCGACGTTGATCGTGCCGCTCAGTGCGTCGGTGATCGCGCGATAGCCGGTGCAGCGGCAGAGGTTCCCCTTCAAGGACTGCGGCAGGTCGGCCAGTTGCTCGTCGGGCAGCGATGCCGCCGTGGTGATCATTCCCGCTGTGCAGAAGCCGCATTGGAAACCACCGGCGTCCATGAACCGGCGTTGCATGGGATGCAGGTCGTCCGGTGTCCCGAGGCCCGCGACGGTCGTGACGTCGCGGCCGTCGGCGCGAAACGCCGGGAACACGCAGGAGTGCACGGCTTGACCGTCGACCAGGACGGAGCACGCGCCGCAGTCGCCGGAATCGCACCCCTTCTTCACCTCGAAGCGGCCGTGCTCGCGCAGATAGGTGCGCAGGCACTGGCCGGGACCCGGAACGCCCTCTGTCTCTTCACCGTTGACGCGGATGCTCACGTCAGCTCCCGACGGATCTGTTCGGCCAGGACCAGCGACACCCCGCGCCGCCAGTCGGGGTCGCCGTGGGCGTCGCGAGTCCACGCATCGCCGGGGATAACGGCGTGCGCTGCCGCCAGTTCGGACTCGGTGGGCGCCGCCGGGAAGCGGAAAACGAACGGTCGCACGGTGGCCGCCGTGATGGAAAGCACGAAGCCGCCGCCGACATCCCGTCGACCGATCACGACGATGCCGGACCTGCCCAGCGGTGACGGCGCAACTTTGCGGTAGGCCGTGGTGGACCGTAATGCACTGGCAGGCAACCACACCGAACGAAGAACGTCTCCCGCACCCATCACGTTGGTGCCGGCACCTGTGACGAACTCGGTGACCGGCACCCGGTAGTCACTGCCGTCGGGTCGCCACACGGTGAGTTCGGCGTCCAGAGCCGAGGTGAGCGAGATCATCGCCCCCGCAGGCAGGCACAGGAAGATGTTGCCGCCCACGGTGGCCGTCGCCCAGATCTTGAACGACGCGAGCAGGGCGGTACAGCACTGGTGGAACAGCGGGGCCGCGTTCCAGTCGGGCCGGTCCCGCGCCAGTTCCTGCGACAGCCGCGAGACGTCGGCGACAGTGCAGGTCGCGGCCAGCTCGATTCCGTCGTCGGTGACGGTGACCGACGTCCACCCCAACCGGGTGATGTCCACCAGCGCCCGGACATTCGGCTGAGGCTCGGAGAACAGCCAGGTTCCGCCGGCGAGAATCGAGTCACCCGGCTGCAGCGGCCACAGGTCATCGCGGCGGGTTGGGGAGCGTGTCGACTCGACGGTGTTGAGGTCCATGGATTCAGCTGATCGGGGTGACGGGTCCGCCCATGATGTTGCCGACGATACCGCGGATGATGTTGCTGCCGTCCTCGTTTCGCAGCTCGTCGTACCACTGCGCCGTGGTACCGGGGTCCTTGGCATGCGTCACGTCGCAGCGTTTCCGCGCGCGCAACACCAGGTCTCCTGCGCGGTCGGCTCGTGCCGCCTGGTAGGCGAGCAGAGCTCCTTGGGGGTCTCCCGGCCGATCCTTGAACGCCCACTGCAACGACACCGCGTCCTCCATCGCCGAACACCCGCCCTGGCCGATGTCGGGGGTGGTGTTGTGCGCCGCGTCGCCGAGCACCGCGACGCGGCCGCGCACCCAGGTGTAAAACGGGTCGAGGTCGAGGATCTCGACGCGGTTGGTCGCCGTCGGGTCGAGCGTGTCGATCAACACCTGAACCCCGGGGGCCCAGCCCCGGAAGTGCTCGCGCAGAACCTCACGAGCGCTGCCTTTGTCGTAGGGGGTGCCCTGTGGCTCGACGACGTCGAAGAAGTAGTAGAACCTCCCGTCCGACACGGGCATCACCGAAACCCGTTTTCCGTCACCGACATAGGTCGTCCACTCGGTGGCGGGCCCGATGCGCTCGTCGACGTCGACGAGTCCGTTGAAGTTGACGTACCCGGCGTAGCGGCGGGTGACGGGTCCGCCGAGGACGTACTCGCGAGTGATCGAGCTGGCGCCATCGGCGCCGATGATGACGTCGGCACTCACCGTCGTCCCGTCCGCGAAGGTGGCCGTGGCCGCCTCGGGGCCGTCCGTGACGCTGACCATCTTCATGCCGAACTTGATGTCGTCGGCACCGTAGGCCTCCATCAGCATCAGCTGCAATTCACCGCGGGCGATGGGGTAGGGGCGCTGCCCGACTTCCTCGATCAACGGTTCCAGCGAGAAGCGGCACATCGTCTCACCGGTGTGAGCGTCGACGTAGCTCATCGAGTCGACGATGCCGCCCAACCGGGCGGTCTGCGCCTCCAGACCGAGATAGTTCAGGCATTTCACGCCGTTCGACCACACCGAGATCGCCGCACCGACAGGCTTGTTCTCGGTGATCCGGTCATAGACCTCCGTCTCGATCCCTATCTGGCGCAACGCGATCGCCGCGGTCAGACCGCCCATGCCCGCCCCGATGATGACTGCCTTCACATGCGCTCCTCGTCAACTGCCGCGGTAGGTGGAATAGGCGTACGGAGACAGCAGCAACGGGACGTGACAGTGCGCATCGGCGTCGGTCACTTCGAAGGCGATCACCACCTCGGGGTAGAAGGCGGCAACGTCGATCGATGCGAAATAGCTTGCTGTGTCGAAGAACAACCGGTAGACGCCCGGCGTCAGAGCACCGGACACGGCCTTGACGCGACCGTCGTCATCGGTGATCGCCGTGGCCAGGACAGCGGACGCGGTATCCGAGAGCGTCACCGTGACCCCGACGGCGGGAGTTCCGGTCACGGCGTCGAGGACATGGGTGCTGAGCGTGGTCATGCGGTCTCCTTTGACAGCAGGCGGTCCAGCCGGAGGCGGTTGATCTTGCCGAGTTCGGAGCGCATCACGCGCCGCTCGGTGTCCGGGTCGTTGCCGAGTCGGTCGGTCAGGATCGCCAGCAGTTCCTCGGCGGTGCGGCCGCTGGCGCACACCAGGTACACGTAGCCGAACCGCTCCTCGTAGGCTCGATTCTTCTCGGCCAGCTCGGCTTTCACCGAATCGTCGGCCGAAGCGACCCGCGCCTGCTCCTGTGCCGAGCTCGCGTTGTCGGCTCTGGCGCCGATGCGCGGGTGCCCGTCGAGCGCGGCATCCAGAGCGGAGTCGGGGAGTTCGGCCAGCACGCGTTCGGCGCGGTCGAACAGGGCGTCGGCATCGCGGAACGGTCCGCCGGCCAGCACGCGGCGCGCCCAGATCGGTGACGAACACACCTCGTAGAGCAGGTGCATGCGCTGCCGTTCGGTGAGGCGATTGAATCCTTCGATTCCGAGAATGGCCATCTACTGGAGTTCGTTGAGTCGGCTGAACCGTGCCGCCGCAATCGGATTGGCGTCGGCCACCAGATCGCTGAACCGGTAGTTGGCGATCTTCTCGACCTCGATCAGGGCGAACGCCCGTTCGGCCGCAGGGGAGTTGTCGATACGTGACCACCCGTTCTTGATCACCCGGTCGAAATGCTCGGTCTCGCGGGCGCAGATGATCAGCGGGAAGCCGAAGTGTTCGCGGTACGCGGCGGCCAGTTGCACGACATCATTGTGGTCGTCCTCGTCGAGGTTGGACAGCGCGACATGGTCGACCGCCAGGATCTGGCCCGTCTCGTCCTCGGCTCCGAGGTCGTGGAACGCGTTGAGCAGCTCCAGTTGCTGGTCGGAGGTCCCGGTCAGCACCGCGTCCTGGAACGCCTCGCGCAGTGCCTTCGTGTCGGCGAACGGGCGCTGCTCGAACGCCCGCTCGACAGCCCACGGGACACCCTGCACGACATGGCCGAACACCTCGGTGAAGCGTTCCTTCGTCATGGCGTTGACCTCGTCGAGGGTGATCGAACCGCCACCGGCGACCCGCGGTCCGTGACCGCCGGTGTGGAAGAACACGATGTTCAGCAGGATCGCGCTGACCGCGCCGATGCTGATGCCGCTGCCGAAGATCAGGTCGAGACCGGTCGGCATGGCCTTGGCGATGTCGGGATAGGACGTCACCCACAACGCCAGCGCGAGACTGGTGGTCACGATGATCAGGTTGCGGTGGTCGGTGAAGTCGACCTTTCCGAGCGTCTGGATGCCGACGACGGCGACGGTCGCGAACAACGTCAGCGCGGCTCCGCCGAGGACGGGGTTCGGGATCGACGCGACGATGGCGGCGACCTTGGGCAGGAAGCCGAGCAGGATCATGATGACGCCCGCCGCGGCGACCACCCAGCGGCTCTTGACGCCGGTCAGGCGCACGAGACCGACATTCTCGGAGAACGCGGTGTACGGGAACGAGTTGAAAATGCCGCCGATGGTGGTGGCCACACCGTCGGCGCGCAGCACGTTGCCGATATCGGAGGCCTTGACCCGCTTACCGACGATCTCCCCGGTGGCGATGGTCGACCCCGTGGACTCCACGGCCGTGATCAGCAGCACGATGATCATCGTCAGGCACGCGACGACATCGAACTTGGGCATGCCGAACAGGAACGGCTGGGTGAACCCGATCGCCGAGGCTTCCCCGACGCGGTCGAAGTTCATGTCCCCCAGCGCAAAGGCGACCGCGCAACCGATCACCAGGCCCAGCAGAACGGCGATGGTGGCCAGGAAGCCGCGGAACAGGCGCTGGATCGCGACGATGACGGCGATCGTGCCGAGCGCATAGAGGAACCAGCGGATGTTGGTGGGATCGACGTCGTGGGTGTGTGGGTTGGTGACCGCGTCCAGGGCTCCGACGGGCACGAGGCACAGCCCGATGATCGTGATCAGCGTCCCGGTCACCACCGGGGGGAAGAAGCGCAGAAGTTTGATGAAGATCGGCGCGATCAGGAACGTGAACACGCCGGCGACGATCACCGCGCCGTACACGTACAGCATGCTGGCCGAGCCGCCACCGTTGGCGAGCCCGATCGCGATGATCGGCGATACGCCGGCGAACGTGACGCCCTGCAACAACGGCAGTCGCACGCCGATCTTCCACACACCGACGGCCTGAAGGATCGAGGCGATGCCACAGGTGAACAGGTCGGCTGTGATGAGCTTGACCAGTTCTTCCTGGGACAGTCCGACGGCGCCGGCGATGATGATCGGCACCAGCACCGCACCGGCGTAGAACGCGACGACGTGCTGGAAACCGTAGGTGGCCAGCTTCGGGATCGGCAGGACCTCGTCGACCGGGTGGACACGGGTGGCCTTACCGGACGAAGCCTTCGGTGGTGCCGTCATCGGTCAAGGATCAGGCAGGTCACAGTGCTTCGCACGGCGGACGGTTAGCGCGGTGTAACAACCGCATGACAGAATGGCTTCCGTGCGAGCGGTGCTGTGGGACATGGATGGAACGCTCGTCGACTCCGAAAAGCTGTGGGATGTGTCACTTTCCGCGCTGTATGCGTCCTACGACTCGGCGATGAGCCGGGAGACGAGGACGGCGTTGGTCGGGGCTTCGGCCGAAGAGACCATGGTGACCGTCTACTCGGAAATCGGTTTGGAACTGGATCCGGCCGCGATGGCGGAATCGATCCGCTGGCTCCACGACCACACCGCGGGGTTGTTCGACGAAGGCCTGCCGTGGTGTGCCGGAGCCCGAGAGATGCTGGAAGCCCTTGTGGCGGAACGTACTCCGATGGCACTGGTGACCAACACGGCCCGCCCGCTGGCTGAGCGTGCGCTCAACAGCATTGGGCGGCACTACTTCTCGATCACCGTGTGCGGCGACGAGGTGCCCAGCGGGAAACCCGCACCCGACCCCTATCTCCGGGCGGCCGAACTTCTCGGGGTGCCACCTGCCGACTGTCTCGCCGTCGAGGACTCGGTGACGGGAACCGCCGCGGCCGAGAAGGCCGGTTGCGCCGTGCTCGTGGTGCCCAACGACGTCCCCGTGCCCGGGGGTCTGCGCCGGCGGCACATCGAATCGCTGGCCGGTCTCGGGGTCGCCGATCTGCGCCGCATCTACGCCGAGATCGACCGCGAATTGCGCGAACGAAGCGCCTGACGGACGAGTAGTCCCACTCACTTTCGGGAACACCCCCGGCTGTCAGACTCGAGTGCTTGAATGTGATTCGTATCACGCAACGTGGCGGGAAAGGTCGTCTCATGGCCGGTCAGGGTGGTCCAGTCGGGGAAAGCCCGGAAATCTTCGAGGAAGGCCAGGACTTCTCGTCCGGCAAGACCGCGGTGCGGATCGCCTCGGTGGCTGCGCTCGGCGGCCTGCTCTTCGGTTACGACAGCGCGGTGATCAACGGAGCGGTGGACTCCATCCAGGAGGACTTCGGGATCGGCAACGCCGAGCTCGGCTTCGCGGTCGCCTCTGCCCTGCTCGGTGCCGCGGCCGGCGCGATGACCGCAGGCCGGATCGCCGACAAGATCGGCCGCATCGCCGTCATGAAGATCGCCGCGGTGCTGTTCCTCATCAGTGCCTTCGGCACCGGTTTCGCGCACGAGGTGTGGACGGTCGTGCTGTTCCGCATCGTCGGCGGTATCGGTGTCGGCGTCGCCTCGGTGATCGCGCCCGCCTACATCGCCGAGACGTCGCCGCCGGGCATCCGAGGCAGACTCGGCTCGCTGCAGCAGCTCGCGATCGTGTCGGGCATCTTCTTGTCGTTCGCGATCAACTATCTGCTGCAGTGGCTCGCGGGCGGAGCCAACGAGCCACTGTGGCTCGGGCTCGACGCGTGGCGCTGGATGTTCCTCGCCATGGCCCTGCCCGCCGTCCTCTACGGGGTGCTGGCGTTCACGATCCCCGAGTCGCCGCGCTATCTCGTTGCCAGCCACAAGATCCCGGAAGCCCGGCGCGTGCTCAGCATGCTGCTCGGTCAGAAGAACCTCGAGATCACCATCACCCGCATCAAGGAGACGCTCGACCGCGAGGACAAGCCGTCCTGGAAGGACATGCGCAAGCCCACGGGCGGGATCTACGGCATCGTCTGGGTCGGCCTGGGCCTGTCGATCTTCCAGCAGTTCGTCGGCATCAACGTGATCTTCTACTACAGCAACGTGCTGTGGCAGGCCGTCGGATTCAGTGCCGACCAATCGGCGATCTACACCGTCATCACGTCGGTCATCAACGTGTTGACGACGCTGATCGCGATCGCGCTGATCGACAAGATCGGCCGCAAGCCGCTGCTGCTGATCGGCTCCTCGGGGATGGCGGTCACGCTGATCACGATGGCGGTGATCTTCGCCAACGCGACGGTCAACCCGGACGGCACGCCGAGCCTGCCCGGGGCATCGGGTGTGATCGCCTTGATCGCGGCGAACCTGTTCGTCGTCGCGTTCGGCATGTCGTGGGGCCCGGTGGTGTGGGTGCTGCTCGGCGAGATGTTCCCCAACCGGATCCGCGCCGCTGCCCTCGGCCTGGCCGCCGCCGGGCAGTGGGCCGCGAACTGGCTGATCACGGTCACATTCCCGGGCCTGCGGGACCACCTCGGCCTCGCCTACGGCTTCTATGGGCTGTGCGCCGTTCTGTCGGGTCTGTTCGTCTGGAAGTGGGTCATGGAGACCAAGGGAGTGTCGCTGGAGGACATGCACGGCGAGATCCTGCACGGAGACAAATCCGCGGCGCACTGATCCCACGCTGGGCGATGGCAATCCGTTTGCCCTCGCGTGACAGAATTGCCCAACGTGAAGACCTTCGATGCGCTGTTCGCCGAGCTGAGCGAACGGGCACGCACACGTCCTGCCGGTAGCGGAACCGTCGCCGCACTCGACGGCGGCGTGCACGGCATCGGCAAGAAGATCCTCGAAGAGGCCGGTGAGGTGTGGCTGGCCGCCGAACACGAGAGCGACGACGCCCTCGCCGAGGAGATCAGCCAGCTCCTCTATTGGACCCAGGTCCTGATGCTCTCGCGTGGCCTGTCCCTCGACGATGTGTACGGGAAGCTCTGATCGTGCTCAGAGTCGCCGTCCCCAATAAGGGGGCACTCAGCGAGTCGGCGTCGGAGATCCTGTCGGAGGCCGGCTACCGCCGCCGCACCGATCCCAAGGACCTGACCGTCGTCGACCCCGCGAACAACGTCGAGTTCTTCTTCCTGCGGCCCAAGGACATCGCCATCTACGTGGGCTCTGGCGAACTCGATCTCGGCATCACCGGTCGCGACCTGGCTGCCGATGCCGACGCGCCGGTGCAGGAGCGGTTGGCGCTCGGTTTCGGTTCGTCGACGTTCCGCTACGCCGCTCCCGCAGGCCGGGACTGGCAGATCGGCGATCTGGCGGGCAAGCGGATTGCGACGGCTTATCCGAACCTGGTGCGTAAAGACCTGGCCGACAAAGGAATCGATGCCACAGTCATCCGCCTCGACGGTGCTGTGGAGATCTCCATCCAGCTCGGGGTGGCCGATGTCATTGCCGACATCGTCGGATCGGGACGCACCCTCGGGCTGCACCATCTGGTGGCATTCGGTGAGTCGCTGTGTGATTCCGAGGCGATTCTGATCGAGCGGGCCGACTCCGATCCCGATCCCGCCCGTGATCAGCTCGCGGCCAGGGTGCAGGGCGTGGTGTTCGGCCAGCAGTACCTGATGCTCGACTACGACTGTCCCCGAACGGTGCTCGAGAAGGCCACCGAGGTCACGCCCGGCCTCGAATCGCCGACCATCGCGCCGCTGGCAGACCCGGCCTGGGTGGCCGTGCGCGCCCTCGTGCCCCGCAGGGACGTCAACTCGATCATGGATGAGCTCGCCGCGATCGGCGCGAAGGCGATTCTGGCCTCCGACATCCGGTTTTGCCGCTTCTGATCTAGATCGCTCGCGGCGTCGTTCGCCGTGTTAGCGTCGCCGAAGTCCATCCACCGCATGGAGGTTCGATGACGCAGGTTCTGGCTCTGATACTGGCCTTGTTGATCGGTGTGATCGCGGGCTCGCGGGCCATGACGGCCCCCGCTGTGGTGGCGTGGGGTGCGATGCTCGGCTGGATCGACGTCACCGACAAGTGGTCGGAGTGGATGGCGCATCCGATCACCGTCACGGTGCTGACCATCCTGATGGTCGGGGAACTGATCACCGACCAGCTGCCGAAGACGCCGAGTCGCAAAGTTCCCGTGCAGTTCGGCACGCGCCTGATCACCGGTGGCTTCGCCGGCGCCGTCATCGGCAGCGCGTTCTTTCACACGTTCTCGGCCACCGGAGCCGGCGTCGTGGGTGCGGTGCTCGGCACGATGGCCGGCGCAGCGCTTCGCACCAAGCTGTTCGAGGCCAATAACGGCAACGACCGGCCCGGCGCGTTCCTCGAGGACGCCGTCGCCGTCGCCGGCGGCTTCCTCGTCGCATTCCTCGTCAGCTTCGTCTGACCGATGACCCAGCACTTCGACGCGATCATCATCGGCGCGGGGCAAGCCGGCCCTCCGCTCGCGGCGCGGCTGACCGCCGCCGGGCAGACTGTCGCGATCATCGAGCGCAAGCTCGTCGGCGGCACGTGCGTCAACTACGGTTGCATCCCCACCAAGACGCTCGTCGCCAGTGCTCATACCGCCCATGTCGCGCGCCGCGGCGCCGAATTCGGCATCGGCACCGGCGAGATCACCGTCGACATGGCCGCGGTCAAAGCCCGCAAGGACAAGATCAGCGGCGGCGACCGCGAGGGAGTCGAATCCTGGATCGACGGGATGGACGGCGCGACGCTGATTCGCGGGCACGCCCGCTTCGAGAGTCCCCACACCGTCCGCGTCGGCGACCAACTACTCGAAGCCGACCGCATCTTCCTCAACGTCGGTGGCCGCGCCGTCGCCCCTGACATGCCCGGGCTCGCCGACGTCGACTACCTGACCAACGTCGGCATCCTCGACCTCGACGTCCTGCCCGAGCATCTGGTGGTCATCGGCGGTAGCTACATCGCGCTCGAGTTCGCCCAGATGTACCGGCGGTTCGGGGCCGAGGTCACCGTCGTCGAGAAGGGTCCCCGGCTGACCAGCCGCGAAGACGAAGACGTGTCCGCGGCGATCAGAGACATTCTCGAGGCCGAAGGCATCACCGTCGTCGTCGGAGCCGACGCGATCAGTTTCGCCAAGCACGGCAACGGGATTGCCGTCACACCGCGCGCCGGCGCGGAGCCGATTGTCGGCAGCCACGTGCTCGTCGCGGTCGGTAGGCAACCCAATACCGACGACCTCGGGCTCGAGCTCGCGGGCGTCGAGACCGACAGCCGCGGCTATGTCGTCGTCGACGATCAGTTACGGACCAGCGTCGACCACATCTGGGCGATGGGCGACTGCAACGGCAAGGGCGCCTTCACCCACACGTCGTGGAACGACTATGAGATCGTCGCCGCGAATCTGCTCGACGACGATCCGCGCCGGGTCAGCGACCGCGTCACCACCTACGCGCTCTACATCGACCCGCCGCTGGGGCGTGCCGGGATGACGGCCGACGAGGTGCGCAGGTCGGGCCGAAAAGCGTTGGTGGGCAAGCGTCCCATGACTCGGGTCGGCCGCGCGGTGGAGAAGGGCGAGACGCAGGGCTTCATGAAGATCGTGGTCGACGCCGAGACCGAGGAGATCCTCGGGGCGTCGATTCTCGGCGTCGGCGGCGACGAGGTCGTGCACCTGATTCTCGACGTCATGACCGCGAAGCTGCCCTACACGGCGATCTCGCGCACGATGCACATCCACCCGACGGTCAGCGAACTCGTTCCGACGATGCTGCAGGAACTCAAGCCGCTGACGTAGCCGCGCGCAGCAGCCGCAACTGGCCGATCTCCGAGGCGTTCTTGGTCAACTCGACCGTCACCCACAGTGCGGTGTCGGCGACGGTGCGTCCGGCCTCAGCGCCCCACGGGAATGTCGCGGGGTCCGCTAACTTCAACCGAGGCAGCGTATTTCGCCATACAACGGCACGCTCGCGGATACGCGCGACGGCTGCTTCGCCAGTCCCGGGCCAGGTCACGTGAGCGGCGGATGCAGGCGCCTGACCGTTCAACGAGTCGATCGCCGCGCTCCACCAGAAGTCGATGTGCCACGTCAACCACGCGATCGTCGGCACCGGTATCGGATCGGGTTCCACGTCGGCGAAGTCCGCGTGCCACAGCCCGGCGGAGTCGCGGCGCACGGTCCAGCAGTGTTCTGCAGGCTCCCAGAGGAAGTCGTCGTCGCCGAGCGCGGCCAGGTGCAATTCGGTCAGCGCCCACGCGATGTCGAACTGGCGAGTTATCTCGTCGATCATCCCCGGCGCTGCACCAGCAGGGTCTGTGCCGACGTCCCGATGAAACCGTCGCGGTCGAAGAGCTCGGCGGTCGTCACCCCGATCCCGCCGGGACCGATCGACCCGCGGGCGCGCACCCCGAAGTCCTGGCCCGCGGGCAGGCGATGGAGATGAACCACGGTGTCGGTGTTCATGAACAGGAACAGCTCCGGATCCAGTGCCGCACCGATGCCGTTGGCGGAGTCCACCACCATCGCGAGGCGCTGCAGCGACGTCGTCGGCTCTGAATCAACCAGCGGCACAATCGGACTCAACCACGCGACGGACGCACCGTCCTGATCGGGCTGCCCGCGCCAGCTGATGGCTTCCAGATAGCCGGGCGCGCCCTGCCACGCGTGTGTGACCGCCGAGGACCCTCCCTCGACGAGCGGTGGGTACCGGTCGGTGACCGCGTCGCGAGTGTCGCTGGGCGCCAACAACCATGCGGTGACGCGTGCGACCGCGCGGCGCTGTCCGTCCGGCCGGTCGGCCAGCATCTCGGCCGACATCATCGCGATCCGGCTGCCCGGCCGGTCGACCCGGGCCCGCACGCGCACCGTCGTCACCGGGATCGCGCCGAGGATGTCGAGCGTCAGCCGGCCGACGCGGAGTCCGGTGCCGGCGGCGAGGTCCTCGATCGCCTTGGTCAGCAGGGCCAACGGCGGGGATCCGTGCTGTATCTGGGGATCCCAGTTGCTCCGGGTTCCGTCGGTCGACTCGAAGACCGAGAACTCACCGTCGGTGCCCACCCGGCGGAACATGCAGTCGATCACGCGGCCGGCTCTGCCCGAAGAACCGTGTCGGGGTCACCGTCGTCGATGACCTGCGGCCAGCCCGGGTACGGCGGGGGAGTGCCGCCGAATACGGGGCAGTGCGCCTGATGGGCACACCAGTTGCACAGCCGGGACGGGCTGGGGCGGAAATCGCCTGTGGCTCCGGCGGATTGGATTGCCCGCCAGATCGCCGTCAACGTCTTCTCGAAGCGCTCGAGCTCGTCGAGGTCGGGGGTGTAATCCAGCACCTGCTGGTCGGCGAGATACAGCAACCGCAGCCGGGCCGGCAGCACCCCACGCGAGCGCAGCAGTGCCACGGCATAGAACTTCATCTGGAACATCGCCTTGAACTCGGCCAGGGCCCGCGCGGCGGGTGGAGCCTTGCCGGTCTTGTAGTCGACGACGCGCATCTCCCCGGTCGGAGCGACGTCGATGCGATCGACGAAGCCACGCAGCAGCGTGCCGTCGGCGAGCTCGACCTCGACGCGCTGTTCGCAACTCTGCGGGTCGAAGCGTGTGGGGTCCTCGAGCCGGTAGTACCCCGACAGCAGCGTGCGGGCCTGCTCCAGCATCTCGGCCCGGATCTCCGGCTCGAATTCGTCGGCCAGCGAGGGCTGCTCGGCGACGATCTGCTCCCACGCGGGAGTGATAAGCGCCGTCGCGTTCTCGGGGACACGCTCAGCCGCGGGCAGTGCGTACAGCTGCTCAAGGGCGGCGTGTACGACCGAGCCGCGCACCTGCGCCGTCGACGACGGCTCCGGCAGCCGGTCGATGGCGCGGAACCGGTACAGCAGCGGGCACTGCTTGAAGTCGGCGGCACGCGACGGCGACAACGCGGGGCGTCTCACCGGCTTGTCCATGTTTGTCACAGTAGGACTGCGGCCCGACATTCCCCGGCAACCCGGGCGCGAACGCGGGCGCGTCTACTGGCAGGCTGAACAACCGTGCGCAGAACCGGTCCGTTTGCCGAGGGTGATCGAGTACAGCTCACCGACGCCAAGGGCAGGCGCTACACGATGCTGCTCAAGCCCGGCGGTGAGTTTCACACCCACCGCGGCATCATTTCGCTCGACAGCGTCGTCGGGCTGCCCGAAGGCAGCGTCATCAAGTCGACCAACGGCGACCAGTTCCTCGTCTTGCGACCGCTGCTCGTCGACTACGTGATGTCGATGCCGCGCGGCGCCCAGGTCGTCTACCCGAAGGACGCGGCGCAGATCGTGCACGAGGGCGACATCTTTCCCGGCGCGCGGGTGCTGGAGGCGGGTGCGGGCTCCGGCGCGCTGACGTGCTCGCTGCTGCGCGCGGTGGGCCCCGACGGCCTCGTCACCTCCTACGAGGTCCGCGAGGATCACGCCGAACACGCCCAACGCAACGTGGAGACGTTCTTCGGTGAAGCGCCGCCCAACTGGAACCTGGTGATCGCCGACCTGGCCGACTACGACGGTCCCGAGGTGGATCGGGTGGTGCTCGACATGCTGGCGCCGTGGGAGATTCTCGGGACGGTCGCACAATCTCTCGTCGCGGGAGGTGTGCTGATGGTCTACGTCGCCACCGTCACCCAGCTGTCCAAGACCGTGGAGGCGCTGCGGGAACAGCAGTGCTGGACGGAGCCGAGGTCGTGGGAGAGCATGCAGCGCGGCTGGCATGTGGTCGGCCTGGCTGTGCGCCCGGAGCACACGATGCGCGGACACACGGCGTTCCTGATCAGCGCCCGCAAGCTGGCTCCCGGTGCGGTGGCGCCGGTTCCGCTACGCAAGAAACGGCTGCCCTGACGCGCTCGCTGTGTCGCCGAGTTCTGCTCGGTGGTCGTCAGTGCCGGCACGCAACAGCCCGTGTGCAGATCTCGCGACGTCAGCGCGGCGGAGTCGGGGCGGGCGGCGGTGGAGGCGGCGGCGGTGGGGTTTCGGCATCCAGTTGGAGCAGCAGATCCGCGGTCTGCCGGGTCAGGCGCCACGAACCGTCCGCGGGGGCGAACTCCATCGGATAACGGAACTCCCCGCCGTCGGGATTGGCCATCTTGATGACCATGGTCGCCACGACATTGCCCGGGGCCGACTGAGACCATGCGAGATCTCGGGCCTCGAACGTCAGGGGCAGCGCCGCGTTGTCGCGAAGCGCGATGGCGAAGCGATCGAGGCCCGGCGCCTCGTCCGGCGTGCCTCGTTCGATCAACGTGATTTTTTGGTCACCCGGCACGGCTGGGTCGGACAGCCGGACCATCACGTCGGTCAGCGCGTTGGCCGGTGGCAGCGGTGGCCCACCCGGGGAATCTGGGATCGGATCCGGATGAGCGGTCGAGGACGAGGCGGCGGCCGGCGCAGACGGTGTGGCGGCCGGGTGCTCGTCCGAGGAACACCCACTCAGCCCGAACGCCGCCACAATGACTGTGGCGGCGCTCAGGACACGAATGGGGAAAGCGATCAGCCGACCGCGCTGAGAAGACCCAGAGCAGACTGCTTCGAGATCTGCCATCCGGTGGGGCTCGGGCCGGCGACGAACATGACGTTCTGGGTCGCGGCGGCACCCGTCTGCGCGGTCGCGGTGACGTTGGCCGTGGCCACGGGGCCGTTCTGGTCGATGTCGGCGACCACGAAGTTCAGCGGGAAGTACCCCTGCGCTGCGGCGTTGGCATAGCTGTTGTCAGCGACCCTCGCCTCGATGCGGCCGAGGCCCCCCTGGATGTAGGAGGACTTGCCCCCGGCGAAGGATCCCGGCCCTGACAGCGCTGCCAGCGTCGACACCAGCGGACCCTGCAGGTCAGGCGCCGGAGCGGCGGGCAGGGGCGCGGTGAACGCGGCAGGTGAGGCACCTGCGATCCCGGCGCCGATTGCAATCGAGGTCACACCCGCGGCCGCACCACCGACCAATGCGGCGGCTGCTGCCCCAGCGGTCAGGCTGGTAACGAGGGATTTCAGGGTCACGGCTGTCCTTCCGTTCGGCCGAACTGATCTACAGAGGCTAACAGTGTTGCTGGTGTGTCGAATTCCTAGAGCACACACAATGACTGAATCGCCGGTAGCGTTGAAGTTGTTACCGCACCAACATCGGGTGTGGGAAAGGAGCTCAGCATGAGTGAGTCCGAGCGTCCAGACGCCAGCGATGGCCCTGAAGCCTTTGGGGCATCGCCTGAAAATCACCTGTCCAGCGAAGACGCGGCAGAGCTCGAACAACTCCGGCGGGAAGCAGCAGCCCTGCGGGAACAACTGGAAAATGCTGTAGGTCCCCAGAGCGGTTTGCGCAGTGCACGAGATGTTCACCAGCTCGAGGCCCGCATCGACTCGCTCGCCGCGCGCAACGCCAAGCTGATGGACACCCTCAAGGAAGCGCGGCAGCAGTTGCTGGCGCTCCGCGAGGAGGTCGACCGGCTCGGGCAGCCGCCCAGCGGTTACGGCGTGCTCCTGTCGGTGCAGGAGGACGACACGGTCGACGTGTTCACCTCCGGCCGCAAGATGCGCCTCACCTGCTCGCCGAACATCGACACCAAGGAGCTCAAGAAGGGCCAGACGGTCCGTCTCAACGAGGCGCTGACCGTCGTCGAGGCCGGCACCTTCGAGTCCGTGGGCGAGATCAGCACGCTGCGCGAGATCCTGACCGACGGCCACCGCGCGCTCGTCGTCGGGCATGCCGATGAGGAGCGGATCGTCTGGCTCGCCGAACCTCTGGTCGCCGCGGAGCACCTCCCTGAGGGCTCCTACGCCACCGATGACGACCTGACCGACGACCGGCCGCGCAAGCTGCGTCCCGGCGACTCGCTGCTCGTCGACACCAAAGCCGGCTACGCCTTCGAGCGTGTGCCCAAGGCCGAGGTCGAGGATCTGGTGCTGGAAGAGGTTCCCGACGTCAGCTACAACGACATCGGCGGCCTGGGTCGCCAGATCGAGCAGATCCGCGACGCCGTCGAGTTGCCGTTCCTGCACAAGGAGCTCTACCGCGAGTACTCGCTGCGGCCGCCCAAGGGTGTGCTTCTGTACGGCCCGCCCGGCTGCGGTAAGACGCTGATCGCCAAGGCCGTCGCCAACTCGCTGGCCAAGAAGATGGCGGAGTTGCGCGGTGAAGAGTCGCGCGACGCCAAGTCGTACTTCCTCAACATCAAGGGCCCCGAGCTGCTGAACAAGTTCGTCGGTGAGACCGAGCGTCACATCCGGCTGATCTTCCAGCGCGCGCGGGAGAAGGCCTCCGAGGGCACCCCGGTGATCGTGTTCTTCGACGAGATGGACTCGATCTTCCGCACGCGCGGCACGGGTGTCAGCTCCGACGTCGAAACCACCGTCGTCCCACAGCTTCTCAGTGAGATCGACGGCGTCGAGGGCTTGGAGAACGTCATTGTGATCGGCGCTTCCAACCGTGAGGACATGATCGACCCGGCGATCCTGCGGCCAGGCCGCCTCGACGTCAAGATCAAGATCGAGCGGCCCGATGCCGAGTCGGCGCAGGACATCTTCAGCAAGTACCTCACCGAGCAACTGCCGATCCATACCGACGATCTGTCGGAGTTCTCGGGTGACCGGGGCCAGACGATCAAGGCGATGATCGAGAAGGTCGTCGACCGGATGTACGCCGAGATCGACGACAACCGGTTCCTGGAGGTCACCTACGCCAACGGTGACAAGGAAGTCATGTACTTCAAGGACTTCAACTCCGGAGCGATGATCCAGAACGTCGTCGACCGGGCGAAGAAGAACGCCATCAAGGCGGTGCTGGAGACAGGCCAGCCGGGTCTGCGCATCCAGCACCTGCTGGACTCGATTGTCGACGAGTTCGCCGAGAACGAGGATCTGCCCAACACCACCAATCCTGATGACTGGGCCAGGATCTCGGGCAAGAAGGGCGAGCGGATCGTGTACATCCGCACGCTCGTCACGGGCAAGAGTTCGTCGGCGAGCCGGGCTATCGACACCGAGTCCAACCTCGGGCAGTACCTGTAGCAGAGCGTGATCCGGGCCCGGGGCGACGATTTCGTCCCGGGCCCGAATCGCGCACAGTGTTCACGCCACCGACCCCCGATCGACATCGGCCACGCGTATTTTTCGCGCCAAAGCCATCAAGATCGGGGAGTTCCATGAAGATCTACGCCGCGCGCCTCATCGGTGCGACGTCTCTGTTGTTCGCCACCGCTGTCGGTGCCGCCAGTCCGGCTCTGGCCGACGAGTGGACGATGCCCAGCGTCGAGGGCGAACTGCTGCAGAGCGCGACGGACGCCGTGCTCGAGGCCAGCAACGGCGCCGTCAGCCCGGAGACGTCCGTGTCGTCAGGACCGCCCTTCGAGCAGCTCAACCTCACCAACTGGGTGGTGTGCGCGCAGTCGCCGGAGGCCGGCGAGGAGATCTCCGACGACACCCCGCCCGAGCTTGAGGTGGCCCGCCCCAATCAGTGCTGATCCGAGGCAAATTAGAAATCGACGACGTCGACGACGTGGACGCGCACGCCCACATGCGCGATCCGCCGTAGCTGTTCCCGGTCCGCAGTCGAGTCGGTCACCAAGTGGTCGAGCCGTTCCAGAGACGCCATCTTGGCCAGCGTGACCTTCCCGATCTTGGAACCGTCAACGGCGACGACAACGCGTTGAGCGTTGGCGGCCATGGCAATTGCGGTGCGCGCTTCCGCCTCGTCGAACGTCGTCGCACCCACTTCGGCCGACATCCCATCGGCCCCGAGGATCGCGGTGCCCACCGTGATCACCTGGAATGCGTGCTCGGACATCGGCCCGACGGCCTCCAGGGAATTGGCTCGCACCAGGCCGCCGGTCATGATCACCTTCATGTGCGCATCCACTGCGCAATTCGCCGCGATCGTCAGGGAATTCGTCACGATGGTGATGTTCGGTCTGCCTTTGAGCGACTTCGCCACCTCGCCTGTGGTGACACCTCCGGTCAGGGCAACTGCCTGCGGGCCCGCGGGCACAAGCGCCGCGGCGTGCTGCGCGATGCGGCGTTTGATGGTCACCATGCGGTGATCGCGCAGCCGCACGGGGATCTCGTTGCCGCTGGGATCCACGGCGCGGGCTCCGCCGTGGGTGCGAACCAGCAGTCCCTGCTCCTCGAGCTCACTCAGATCCCGGCGCAGCGTCGCGGGCGAGACGTTCAGCTTCTCCCACAGTTCCTGCGACGCCACATCGCCCCGGTCACGCAACAGTGACAGCACTTCCCGCATCCTGTCGGTGCGTTTGATCGACAACGCTCGTCGCTCCTCGGTGAATGATGCCAACGATCAGTTTTCCTGATCGTTTCGCCGCGTTCTGTTGCGCGCTATGAGCGATCTTCCCATGATCAACCCATGGGTCATCCAGATCACACCGATTGGTCGCCGACGCCGTGACCCTTGCCGTGACATCCGATCTCGTCGCCGCCGCAGCAGGTGCGGGCGGTGCGGTCCTCGCGTTCAATGTGATCACCATCGAACATGCCGAGGGCATCGCCGAGGGAGTCGAAACCGCCGGGGGCGCGGCAATTCTCCAGATCAGCGAGAACACGATCGCGTTCCACGGGCGCCGGATCGCGCCGCTGCTGGCCGCCTGTGCGCAGATCGCCGCCCAGTCGAACGCCCCGCTGGGCATCCATCTGGATCACTTGCAGGACATGGCCCTCGTCGATCAGGCGGTCGCGTCAGCTGCCGCGCTCGGCGCCACGTCGCTCATGATCGACGCCGCGCACCTCGACTACGACGCCAATGTCGAACGCACCCGCGCGGTCACCGCGCAGGCCCACGCTGCCGGGCTGTGGGTGGAGGCCGAGTTGGGGGAGATCGGCGGTAAGGCGGGCGCCCACGCGGCCGGGACACGCACCGACCCGGACGAGGCTGCGGCGTTCGTCGCGGCGACAGGAGTGGATGCACTGGCCGTCGCGGTGGGCAGCTCTCACGCCATGACGACCCGCGAGGCCCAGTTGGATCATGACCTGATCCACCGCCTGGCCGAAAGCGTGGAGGTCCCGCTCGTTCTCCACGGATCGTCGGGGGTGTCCGATGATCAGCTGCGCCGCGCCGCCGAGGCGGGCATCCGGAAGCTGAACGTCGGTACCGCGCTCAACATCGCGTTCACGGGCGGGGTTCGAAAGGTGTTGGCCGACAACGAAGAATCTTCTGACCCGCGCCCGTACCTGGCTGCCGGGCGTGCTGCCGTCAGCGACACCGTGGCTGACCTGTGCCGCGTCGTGGCCGCGGCGCCCGCGGGGAAGGCAGCACCGCGGTGAGTCGAACACAGCTGATCAACCCGCTCCTGGACACGATCGCGCGGCACAAATCTGGCGAACCCGTCGGAATCTACTCGGTGTGCTCGGCTCATCCGACCGTGATCCAGGCTGCGATCGAGCAGGCCGCCGCCGACGACGGTTACGTTCTGATCGAGGCCACCTCCAATCAGGTGGACCAGTTCGGCGGATACACCGGTATGCGGCCCACGGACTTCCGCGACCACGTCCATCAGATCGCCGACCGCTGCGGATTCCCCAGCAGCAGAGTCGTTCTCGGCGGTGATCATCTCGGCCCGAATCGCTGGCAAGACCTGTGCGCGCGCGATGCGATGGCCAACGCCGAGGTGTTGGTCCGGGCCTACGTGGAAGCCGGATACACGAAGATTCACCTGGACTGCAGCATGTCCTGCGCCGACGATCCGTCGACACTGACCGACGAGGTCGTCGCGGACCGCGCGGCGCGGCTACTGCAGGTCGCCGAGAAGGCCGCCGCCGCTGCCGGTCTGCCCGGACCGGTCTATGTGATCGGCACGGAGGTGCCCGTTCCGGGCGGTGCCCACGAGACTCTGACCGCGCTCACCCCGACCCCCGCAGACCACGCCCGTCGCACGCTCGATGCGCACAAATCGGCCTTCGCGGCACGGTCTTTGGAGCAGGTTTGGCCCCGGATCATCGCTCTGGTCGTGCAACCCGGAGTGGAGTTCGACCACCTCGCCGTCATCGACTACGTGCACTCCGCGACCGCCGAGTTGCGGCGTGTTCTCGACAACGAGGAAAACCTGGTGTTCGAAGCCCACTCCACCGACTACCAGCGCGGCGGTCAGCTGCGCGAACTCGTGGAAGACCACTGGGCAATCCTGAAAGTCGGCCCGGGCCTCACATTTGCGATGCGGGAGGCGCTCTTCGCGCTCGCCCACATCGAAGACGAGCTCGTCGATGCCGCTTCCCGGTCGAACCTGATCGACGTCGTCGAACAACGCATGCTGGCCGAGCCTCGCTATTGGGCGTCCTACTACGGCGGCACCGACGACGCGGCCGCCGAGCAGATTGCCCGCCGGTACAGCTACAGCGACCGCCTGCGCTACTACTGGCCCGACCCCGAAATCAACGCGGCGCGAATGACGTTGCTGGACAACCTTCGCAGAATCAGCGTTCCGCTGCCGCTGATCAGTCAGTACCTGCCCGGCCAGTACCAGCGGATCCGTGCCGGAACACTCGACAGCGACCCGCACGCCCTCGTCGTCGACCACGTCCGCGACGCGCTCCGTCCCTATGCCAGCGCTTGTATGAACACGGAAGAAGTCCAATGACCACCATCACGCCTGCTCAGAAAGACGGCGGCGCAACGATTCTGGAGATCGGGCAGCAGCCGGCGGCGTGGCGTGAAGTCGCGGCTGCCACCGATGCCCGAACCGAGGAGTTCCTGCGGGACGTTCTCGGGGTGCCCGATCTGCGGATCGTCCTGACGGGAGCGGGCAGCTCGGCTTTCGCGGGCGACATCGTCGCGCCCGCATTGCGCAGAAACCTCCGACGTCGCGTCGAGGCGATTCCCACCACGGGCATCGTCGCCAATCCGCACGATCACCTCGAAAGGCGCACTCCCACACTGGTGATCTCGTTCGGGCGCTCGGGCAACAGCCCCGAGAGCACCGCGACCACAGAATTGGCGGACGCGCTCGTCGACGACGTCTGGCATCTCGTGCTCACCTGCGGCAGGGATGGTCAGCTGGCGCGGGAGCACACCGGCCGCCCGAGGTCGCTGGTCGTCTACATGCCGGAGCAGACCAATGACACCGGCTTCGCGATGACGTCGAGCCTGACCTCGATGATGCTGTCCTGCCTGCTGCTGCTCGGCGGCGCCACTGCCGGCGATGTCGAGGCGGTGGCCGCCGCGGGCCAATACGTCATCGACCGGCAGGCCGACATCCGGGCGCTGGCGCAGGTGAAGCGGCAGCGGTTCGTCTACCTCGGCAGTGGACCGCTGGGCGGTCTGGCCCGCGAATCGGCGCTCAAAATCCTGGAATTGACCGCCGGCGAAGTCGTCACCTACTACGACTCGCCCCTCGGCTTCCGGCACGGACCCAAGTCGGTGCTCGACTCGGACACCCTCGCCGTGGTGTACCTGTCCACCGACCCCTATACCCGTCGCTACGACCTCGACATCGTCGCCGAGATCCGTGAGCAACTCGGCAGCGACAGCGTCGTCGTGCTCAGCACCGAGCCGGTGCCCGACGCGTCCGGCCCGGTGGTCGTGGTGCCCGGCCTCGCCGGACTCGGTGATTCGGCGGTGGCGGTTGCGTATTTGGTGTTCGCCCAATACCTTGCGCTGTTCACCTCGCTGGAGTACGGCAAGACTCCCGATAATCCTTTCCCCGCAGGCGAAGTGAGTCGCGTCGTGCGGGGAGTGACGATCTATCCGATGGAGGGGTGAGCGGCGTGTCCCTGTACCTCGGAGTCGACGGTGGCGGGTCCAAGACCGCGCTCGCGGTCGTCGACGGCGACGGCCACCTGCTGGCCCGTGCCACCGCGGCGAGTTCCTACTACTTCAACCAGAGCTTCGACATCGTCGAAAGTGTGCTGCGCCAGGGCGTTTTCGAGGTCTGCGCCGCAGCCGGAGTAGCGGCGTCGGAAATCGATTTCGCCTTCTTCGGCCTGCCGGGGTACGGCGAGGCCAGCGCCGACATCGCGAACCTCGACGCCGTGCCGGGGCGCGTGCTCGGCCACGACCGCTATGCGTGTGACAACGACATGGTGTGCGGCTGGGCAGGTTCCCTGGCCGGCGAGGACGGCATCAACGTCATCTGCGGGACCGGCTCGATGGCTTACGGCGAGCGCCACGGCACCGGGCGGCGCGTCGGGGGCTGGGGCGAGCTGTTCGGCGACGAGGGCTCTGCGTATTGGGTTGCCACACAGGGACTCAACGCATTCAGTCGGATGAGCGACGGACGGGCGCCGCGAGGTCCGCTCTACGAGTTTATGAGACGCCGACTGCAGATCGCCGGCGACCTGGACGCGGTGAGCCTCGTCATCGAACAGTGGGGCGGCGACCGGAGTTCGATCGCCGCATTGGCCACCACCGTGTGTGAGGCCGCCGGTGGCGGCGACGACACCGCACGCACCATCCTCGCTGCCGCGACCACCGAACTCGCAGTGCTCGTCGAGACAACCCGTGTTCAAGTCGGTTTCGGCGAACACGACCGGATCCCAGTGTCCTACTCCGGTGGCATGTTCGGTGACTCCGGCTTCCTGGAGTCGTTCCGGCGTTCACTGGCGCACCTGCCCGCCAAGTACGACCTGCAAGTCCCTCTGCTCGACCCCGCAGCGGGTGCGGCGCTCTACGCGGCAAAACGCAGCGGTCACCCGTTGTCCGCCCCCGCCGTGCACCAACTCGCCGCCAGCCGACCGTGATTCGATCCCACCAGACAGATGAGGTGAGCCTCCCGTGACCTACGCTCCCCGCGACACCAGAGCCCGCAGCTGGATCTTCTATGCCGCACTCCTGATCCTGTTCTGGGGCGTCTGGGGTGCGTTCTCGGCACTCCCGGCGACCAAGTACGGCTATCCCGACGAGATGATCTACAGCATCTGGGCGTTGACGATGATCATCCCAGCTGCTTTCGCCCTGCGCGGGCAACAGTTCGACCGGCGACCTCAGGCCGCGATCTACGGCCTGCTGATCGGTCTCACCGGCGCAGGCGGTCAGCTGCTGCTCTTCCAGGCCCTCACCATGGGGCCCGCCTACCTGATCTTCCCGATCGTGTCGATCTCCCCGGCGATCACGGTACTCATGGCGATGGTTCTGCTCCGCGAACGGATTTCGAAGCTGGCCGCCGTCGGGCTCGTGGCGGCGCTGGCCGCCATCGTGCTGTTCAGCGTCACCGGGGCGCAGGACGATGCGTCGACAGGGCCGTGGTTGCCGCTGGCGATCCTGATCTGCATCGCGTGGGGCGTGCAGGCGTATTTCATGCGCAAGACGGCGACGATCGGCGTGAACGACGCCACGACGTTCGGCTGGATGGCCGTCAGTGCGGTCGTCCTCATCCCTGTGGCGCTGTTCTCTCTCGGCGAGATCCCACTGGACTTCCCCTGGCAGGCGCCGGCTTTGGCGGCCGGCACCCAGATCCTGAATGCCGTCGGCGCGTTGTTCCTGGTGATGGCGCTGAGCCGGGGCAAGGCGACCATCGTGGCACCCACCACGAACGCGCTCGCGCCCGCACTGACGATAGTCGTCTCGCTGATCGCCTACCAGACTCTGCCGTCGCCCTACGGCGCGGTGGGTATCGTGCTCGCGCTGGTGGGCTCCACCCTCATGGTTTACAGCGACGAGAAGCGCGGTGAAGCCCCCACACCCGCGGTGCCGGAGTCTTCGGCGGTGAGCGGGGCGTGGCACAAGTGAAACCCACGATCGTCATCATCGGCGCGGGCAGCGTCGAATTCACCCGCGAACTTCTCGGGGACATCTTCTCGTTCCCCGAACTCGGATCGGTACGAGTCGTATTGCACGACATCGACGCCGAACGTCTCGCGACGGCCGAAGCGATCACCCACGCGACTGCGCGGGCCACCAGAGCCACCCCCGAAGTGGTCGTGGCCCCGGACCGCCGCATGGCGCTCGAGGGCGCCGACTACGTCATCAACGTCATCCAGGTCGGTATGCACGGCGCAACCGTGCGCGACTTCGAGATCCCGGCGAAATACGGGCTCAACCAGACCATCGGTGACACCATCGGGGTCGGTGGGATCTTCCGCGGGCTCAGGACTTTCCCCGTGCTGGCCGGAATCGCGCGGGACATGCAGGACGTCTGCCCGGACGCCTGGCTGCTGAACTACACCAACCCGATGGCGATGAATGTCACGTTCCTGCACCGCATCGCCCCGGATCTGAAGGTCCTCGGCCTGTGCCATTCGGTGTACTGGACGATGGTCGGGCTGTGCGACCTCGTGGGTGTGCCCTACGACGAGGTGTCCTACTGGTCGGCGGGAGTCAACCATCAGGCCTGGGTGCTCTCGTGGGAACGTGACGGCCAGAGTCTGTATCCGCTGTTGGACGAACGCATCGAGGCGGACCCTGAGCTGCGCCGCCGCGTCCGGGTGGACATGTATCGCAGGCTCGGCTATTACCCGACCGAAACCAGTGAACACAGCAGCGAATACGTGCCGTGGTATCTGCGCCACCCCGACGAGATACGACGGCTGCGTCTCGCCGTCGGCGAATACGTGTCGATCAGCGAGGCGAATCTGGCCGAATACCGGCGGCTGCGTGACGAATTAGCCCACACCGAGACGATCGAGATCGACCGGGGCTCGACCGAGTACGCGCCCCAGGTCATCCACTCGCTCGAAACGGGAACCATGCGGATGATCTCTGCCAACGTCGCCAACGATGACCTCATCACCAACCTGCCCCGCGGCCTCGCGGTCGAAGTGCCCACTGTGCTGGATGCATTGGGGGCGCACCCCGTGCGGGTGGGTGACCTGCCACCGCAATGCGCGGCACTCAACCGGAACTTCCTCGGTCCGGTGGATCTGACGGTGCAGGCCGCCCTCGACGGTGACCCCCGCCTGGTGCGGGCTGCCGCCATGGTCGATCCCAACACCGCGGCCACGCTGACCGTGGACCAGATCTGGGCGCTTTGCGACGACCTCACCGCCGCCCACGGTGACCTTCTGCCCCGAGAACTGCGTGCCCGCCCATGAAGGAGAATCTGCTGTGACCCGTCAACGCCTACTCGTCGCACTCGGTGCGATTCTGGCTCTCGTCCTCGCCGCCTGCGGTGGCAGTGACAGCTCCTCGTCCGGACCCACCAGGATCGCCGTGTGGCATGGTTTCCAGGACACCGAGGGCACCGTGTTCAAGTCCTTGATCGATCAGTACAACCAAGAGCATCCCGACGTCGAGGTCAGCGAGCTGTACTCGAGCAATGACCTCGTGCTGCAGAAGGTGCTGACCGCCGTGCGCGGCGACAGCGCGCCCGACGTGGCCTACATGTTCGGCTCGTGGTCGCCGAACATCGCCCAGATCCCGCAACTGGTGGACATGTCCGACCAGGTGTCCGATCCGGCGTGGAAGTGGGACGACTTCTACCCGGGCGAGCGCGCCGCTGCGACCGTCGGCGACAAAGTGGTCGGAGTTCCCGCCCTGGTGGACAACCTTGCCATCGTCTACAACAAGCAGTTGTTCGCCGAGGCGGGCATCGAGCCGCCCAACGCCAACTGGACGTGGGACGATTTCCGTTCCGCTGCAGCCAGACTCACAGATCCGGCGAAGGGCCAGTACGGCTGGCTGATTCCCGCGGACGGCAGTGAGGACACCGTCTGGCATTACGTGCCGATGTTGTGGGAGGCCGGCGGAGATCTGTTGTCAGAGGACAACGAGCGCGCGACATTCAACTCCGAGGCCGGTGTCAAGGCACTGACCGTGTTGCAGCAGATGGCCGTCGACGACAAGTCGCTGTATCTGGACACCACCAACGAAAACGGCCCGAAGCTGATGAACAGCGGCAAGATCGGAATGCTCATCACCGGGCCGTGGGATCTGTCCTCGCTCTCCGACATCGACTATGGCGTCCAGGTGATGCCGACCTTCGCGGGCTCATCCGGTGGGCACCAGACGATCGCGGGGCCGGACAACTGGGTCGTCTTCGACAACGGCGACGACCGCAAGAAGGCCGCGGTGGATTTCGTCCAATGGCTGACCGCACCAGAACAGGTCAAGGCCTTCTCGCTGGGCACAGGTGATCTGCCCACCCGCAGCTCGGTCGGAGAGGACAAGGCGTTCGTGGCCCAACTCGACGAGGGGTTGCCCGGGGTGAGCGTCTTCGTCGAGAACCTGGCGAACGTCCAGAAGGCGCGCCCGACCGTGGAGCAGTACCCAGCGGTGTCCGAGGCACTCGGACAGGCGATCGTCGCGGTGCTCCTCGGTGAGCAGCAACCGAAGGCGGCGCTGGACTCCGCGGCGCAGGCCGCTGACACTGCGCTGGCGGAGAAGTAGACCGGCGGAAGCGAGGGGAGGGAGGGCAGGTGCCGAATCTGTTAGGGCGGGTGACCCGCTCGGACACGGTCAGCGGGTGGTCTCTCGTGAGCCCCGCCGCGGTGTTGATCGGTATCTTCGGCCTGCTGCCGGTGCTGATGTCGATGCAACTGTCGTTCCAGGACTCGGATCTGTTGTCGGAGAAGACCCCCTGGGTGGGATTCGACAATTATCGCAAGCTCGCGAGTGACCCGATGTTCCTCGAGTCGGTCAAGCACACGATCGTCTACACCGCTCTGTTCGTGCCGGGAACCATGGTGGTCGGGCTGCTGGTCGCTGCGGCGATGAACCGTTCGGTGCGGTTCATCTCGGTGTACCGGACCGCCGCCTACGTCACCATGGCGGTGTCGACGATCTCGCAGGGCATCATCTTCCTGTGGCTCACCGACCGCGACTACGGCCTGGTCAACGCCGGCCTTACGGCGGTCGGCTTGCCTGCCCAACCGTTTCTCGCATCGCCGTCGCAGGCGTTGTTCGTGATCGTCGCCATGACGATCTGGGGGTGGACCGGGTTCACCGTCATCGTGTATCTCGCAGCGCTGCAGGGTGTTCCGGCCGAACTGCATGAGGCCGCAGCGATCGACGGTGCCTCTGCGGCCACCCGGTTCCGCACCATCACGGTGCCGCTCCTGGGCCCCGCAAACCTCTTCCTGCTGGTGTGGCTGACCATCAACGCGCTGCAGCTCTTCGACGAGGTCTACGCCACGACCCGGGGTGGGCCTCTGCGGGCGACGACGGTCATCGTCTACTACCTGTGGGACCGCGCCTTCGTGCAGTTCGACGCCGGCTACGCCGCGGCCATGGCCTACGCGTTGTTCGTCGTGATCCTGGTCATCACTGCCGTCCAATTCCGGCTGGCCCGTCGTTATGTGCA
Source organism: Mycobacterium sp. 236(2023) (assembly GCF_029623955.1). GTDB lineage: Bacteria > Actinomycetota > Actinomycetes > Mycobacteriales > Mycobacteriaceae > Mycobacterium. The sequence continues at coordinate 251,256 of NZ_JARSBP010000004.1, forward strand.
CTACTCATGACAGATCAGGAGCTCTCCGAACTTCCGCCGCTCACCTCGGCGGCGGAGAACGCCGCCTCGCCGGCGCCGCCCCCTCGGCGCCGGCGAGGGCTGCCGCGCCCGAGACTGGGGTTCAGCCCGTGGCATCTGGTGCTGATCCCGGTGTCGTTCCTGCTGGTCGTGCCGCTGCTGTGGATGCTGTCGACGTCCCTGCAGACCGAAGGCGAAGCCAACCGGTTCCCGCCGGTCATCCTCCCCGCCGATCCGCGCTTCGAGAACTACTCGGAAGCCTGGGCCGCAGCGCCTTTCGGTCACTTCTTCGTCAACAGCCTGCTCGTCACCGCCGTGGTGCTGGTGAGCAACCTGGTGGTGTGCAGCCTGGCGGGTTACGCGTTCGCGCGGATCAGGTTCCTCGGTCGCGGTGTGTTGTTCGTGACGCTGATGGCGACGTTGATGGTGCCGTTCCAGGTCACGATGATCCCGGTGTTCCTGATCGTGAAATGGTTCGGCGACAACCTCTGGGAAGGGCTGGGCATCGACCACATCGGTGCGCTGATGCTGCCCAACCTGGCGACCGCGTTCGGAATCTTCTTCCTCAGACAGTTCTTCATGACCGTTCCCGTGGAACTGGAGGAAGCGGCGCGGGTCGACGGAACATCGCGCCTCGGAGTGCTTTTCAAGATGATCCTGCCGCTGTCGCTGCCCGCGCTGTCGACATTGGCGGCATTGACCGTGCTGACATCGTGGAACGACTTCCTGTGGCCGCTGATCGTGATCACCTCACAGGACCAGATGGCGGTTCCGTTGGGGCTGAGTTACTTCCAGGGCGCGCACCGCGTCAAATGGCCACTGCTGATGGCGGCCAACGTGATGAGCCTGGTGCCCATGCTGCTCGTGTTCATCGGTGCGCAGAGATATTTCGTCCAGTCGGTGGCCAGTACCGGCATCAAGGGTTGAGGGGCAGAGCATTGGCAGATGTCGAATTCCGGGGCGTCACACGAAGTTACGCCGGCGGTGTGGTCGCGCTGGACAGTCTCGACCTCGCGGTCGCCGACGGCGAGTTCCTGATCCTCGTCGGCCCCTCCGGCTGCGGCAAGAGCACCGCCTTGCGTCTGCTCGCCGGACTGGACACCCCCACCTCAGGTGAGATTCGCATCGGTGGTTCGGTGGTCAACTCGCTGTCGCCAGGCGAACGAGACATCGCGATGGTGTTCCAGAACTACGCGCTCTATCCCCACATGTCGGTGTACCGGAACCTGGCGTACGGACTTCGGCAGCGCAAGACCCCTCGCGCCGAGATCGACCGCCGGGTCCGCGACACCGCCGAGTTGCTGCAGATCGGGAACCTGCTGGACCGCAAGCCCGGCGAACTGTCCGGCGGCCAGCGCCAGCGTGTCGCCATGGGGCGCGCCCTCGTCCGCCGGCCCAAGGCGTTCCTGCTGGACGAACCGCTGTCCAATCTCGACGCCAAACTCCGCAACCAGGTCCGCGGTGACCTCAAGCGCCTGCACCGCGAGCTCCCCGTCACGTCGATCTACGTCACGCACGACCAGGTCGAGGCGATGACGTTGGGGGACCGCCTGTGCGTGATGTCGGAAGGCAAGGTGCAACAGATCGGCACCACCGACGACATCTATCACCGGCCCGCCAACACCTTCGTCGCCGCGTTCATGGGCAGCCCACCGATGAATCTGCTCGCCGCCGACATCCGGGAGGGCCTGCTTCACGTCGCCGGTTCCGAGGTGGCGCCGGTGGCAGAACCCGACGGCCCGGTGACCGTGGGTGTGCGGCCGGAGCACGTGCAGATCTGTTCAGCCACCGACCCCGGCGCGGTGCCCGCTCGGGTGGATCTCGTCGAGCCGCTGGGCAGCCACTGCCTCGTCACAGCACTAGTCGGCGACACGCGCGTGATCGCGACTGCACCGGCAGGGCTGCAACTCGATTCGGGCACGCCCGTGGGCCTCACGTTGCCGCCGGCGCACCACCGCTACTTCGACGTTCAGACCGGCGAAGCCAGGAGCGCCAGCAGACAGCGGATCTCGCTCTGAACGGCGCGGTCCATCACAGCCGCAGCGAGTAGCTGTTGGCGAGATCGTCCTGCAGGACGCTGGCCTTCTCCGTCGTGGTGTCCACCCGCACCGGCTGATCGAGTGTGCGGGTCCGGTAGCTCCAGCCTTCCGGCAGTGTCAGCCGGCCCGCGAGGCCGGCCAGGTCGTCGAGGGTGAGCGTGGGATCGACTGTCTGACTGTAGGTTTGCATGATCCAGTGGCGGCCGTCTGAGTCCACGAGCTCGAAGACGGGGGTTCCGGCGTCGAACACGAATGCCGCCTTCCGGTCGACCCGGTTGACGGAGTACGGCGCCGGGTTCATCGACGACAACGCCACCGTCGCCTGGCGCAGCATCTCGATGCCGCCGAACGTCTGTCGCTCCGTTTCGGTGCCGCCGGTTTTCTCGATGTGGCTCATCAGCCAGTAGCGGGGGCCGTTGAGGAGGGCCGCGACGGCGTGGTGTTCGGCGGCGATGGCCTGGGCGTCGAGCTCTCTCCACAGTTCGGCGGGACAATCGTTGAGCGGATAGGTGTTGTAAACGGTTGCCTGCGGTCCGTTTTCGTCAATGTGCACGAGAAGGACCTCGCCGTACCGCTTGTCGAAGACGTTGGTCATGAGCTGCGCTCCAATTCCAGGTATGCGTCGCGGCCTGCCAGGCTCACCGCGACGTCGAAGATCAGCGGTTCGAAGAATCGCTGCCGGTAGAGGGGGTCGACACTGGTGCTCACCGTGAAGTAGAGCCCGGAGAGCACCGCGACGAACAGCGACGTGTGCACGACCGTCTGCGGTATCGGGATGTGAACTCCGAACCAGGTTCCCGCACAAGGTGGTTCGCCGACCGCGCACATCTCTTCGGCCGACCACAGAACCGTCACGTCGTCCGGGATGGCGATGATGCCCAGGGCCAGGAAGAACGCGAAAAGCCCGGCCGTGAACAACACCACCTGGATCGCCTGCGACACCACCATGACCGCGACCACGTTCACCTGCTCGGCCCGCGACAGGGGAGTGTGTCCGGCGGCGCGCACCGACTCCAGCGGTGTGCCGGCGAGGAGAGCCGCCGGGTCCTGCTGTTCGGAACGGTCCTGGCGCAACGCCCTGACCTCGTCGCGGATGGTGGCGATCATGAACAGCAACGCCACTGCACTGAGGAATCCGATTGTCTGCCACAGTCTTTCCCGCGTCATCCGGGCCGACAGCTGCCACAGCTCTCCGGTGAAGTACACGACCACCGTCAACATCAACAGTGGCAACGCGCGGCTCATCAACGTGCCCAGCGCACCCAGCTGCGCCCAGGCGAATCGGAAGGCCCACAGCGCGATCGAGCCGAAGCCGAGGTAGGTCAGCCAGATCGCCACCGCCGAGATGACCACGAAGATCGGCGCTTCGGCCGCTGCGGCACCCGACCATCCGCTCACCGTCAACGGCATGACCACCACGAAGATCGTCATCACCAGAACGGCGGCCCACCGGCGCAGCAACTCACCGGCGCGGGTGCCCAGTCGATGCAGGATCTCCAGCACGAACGGCGCCGCGACGAGCACGACGGCGATCGCGCCCAGCCGCGCCGCATACCCGTAGTCGGGTGCCTCGCCGGTCACGTCGGCCAGCAGCATCGTCACCGCGGTGGTCGCGCCGACCGCGCTGACCATCGGCGCCGAGCGCTGGATCAGGTTGCGCGCGCGGACGCGCCGGGTCAGCACCAGCGGTAGTCCCCGGTGCAGGAACCAGTCGTGGATCGCCCGAAGCTCCGGTGTCCTGCGAGAGCTCACGTCGCGGCCGTCACGGTGCGGTAGCGGTCCCGGGCCACGAGCGTCAGCCGGAGGTCGTCGATCAGCGGGTCGAGAAACTGCGCCCGGTACTCCTTGTCGCCGACAGCGCGCGCGGCCAGGTACATGAACGTCAGGGCGACCAAAAACAGCGTGATCTGGATCAGGGCATCGGGCACCGGAAGGGTCATCCCGAGGAACTGGCCGTCGGGCGATCCACTGGATGTCAACGCGGCCAACAACTCCGGGCTGATCAGGATCAGGCCGAGGGCGAAGAAGAGCAGACCCGTCACCACCGAGACCGTCAGCACCTGGACGATCTGCGACATCGCCAGTACGAAGACCACATTGAGTCGCTCCGGCTTGGACAACGGCACCCGGCGCGGCCGGTCGGGCATCGTCGCGAACGGTGTCCCCGTCAACCGTTCGGCGTCGTCGGGCTGTTTCGCGTCCGGCCGCAGGATCGGTCGGACGCGGCTCAGCGTGCCCGAGATCAGGAACGCGACGGCGATCAGCATCAGGAAGTCCAGTCCGAGCCACAGTCGGCCGCGGCTGATGGTCCCGGCCATCGTCCAGACTGGTCCGTTGAAGAACACCAGTACGGTCAGCAGCATCACCGGCAGCGCCCCGATGAGCAGGCTGCCGATGGACGCCAGGTTGCCCAGCGTCATGCGGACCGCCCACCCCAGGATTGCTCCGATTCCCGTTGCGGTGCAGACGAAGATCAGCGCCACGACCACGAACTCGGTGACCAAGTTGGCGAAGACGCGGGCACTGGGGCCCGCGTAGACGCTGCCCAGGGTCGCTATGCCCACCGATGCCGCGGACACCGCGGCCCGCACGCGCACATCGTCGGTGCGCGACACCAGCCAACCCGCGACACCGGCGGATGGCAGGACGAGCAGGATGACGGCGATGACGAACCACTCGGTGCGTGTGGGCGCCCCGTTGATGTCGACGGTGTACTTGCCGGTCACGCCGACGACGATCATCGAGAACGTCATCATCACGGCGAGGCCCGCCAGCGCGGGCGCTGACCGTGTCCACACCCGCTGCACCAGGACGCCGGGACGCAGCACGGCGGGCAGGCCGTGCCGCAGAAACCAGCGTTCGGCTGCAAGACGGTCCGCGGTCTTGGGAGTCCCCGCTTTCTTGGAGTTCATGGCGGGTAAATCTCACCACGCGGGAGTGCCAACTGCGCGGACCTTTAGGCTGGTCGTCATGCAACGGATCATCGGAACAGAGGTCGAGTACGGCATTTCCTCGCCGACCGACCCGACCGCGAATCCGATCCTCACCTCGACCCAGGCGGTGCTCGCCTACGCGGCGGCCGCGGGCATCCAGCGCGCCAAGCGCACCCGGTGGGATTACGAGGTCGAGTCGCCGCTGCGCGACGCTCGCGGATTCGACCTGAGCCGCTCGTCGGGCCCACCGCCGGTGGTCGATGCCGACGAGGTCGGCGCCGCCAACATGATCCTGACCAACGGTGCCCGGCTCTACGTGGACCACGCGCATCCCGAGTACTCGGCGCCCGAGGTCACCGACCCGATGGATGCCGTGATCTGGGACAAGGCGGGCGAGCGTGTCATGGAGGCCGCCGCACGTCACGTCGCGTCGGTGCCGGGGGCCGCGAAGCTGCAGCTGTACAAGAACAACGTCGACGGCAAGGGCGCGTCGTACGGCACCCACGAGAACTACCTGATGAGCCGTCAGACGCCGTTCTCGGCGGTCATCGCGGGCCTGACGCCGTTCCTGGTGTCGCGCCAGGTGATCACCGGCTCCGGGCGCGTCGGGATCGGGCCGTCCGGTGACGAACCCGGCTTCCAGCTCTCTCAGCGCTCTGACTACATCGAGGTCGAGGTCGGCCTCGAGACGACGCTCAAGCGCGGCATCATCAACACCCGCGACGAACCGCACGCCGATGCCGATAAATATCGCCGGCTGCACGTCATCATCGGCGATGCCAACCTTGCCGAGACGTCCACGTATCTCAAGGTCGGTACGACTGCACTGGTCCTCGACGTGATCGAGGAGGGGCCGCAGATCGGGATCGATCTGTCCGATCTGGCGTTGGCCCGGCCGGTGCACGCGGTGCATGTGGTGTCGCGCGATCCGTCGTTGCGTGCCACGGTCGCGCTGGCCGACGGTCGGGAGATGACCGCGCTCGCACTGCAGCGGATCTACCTCGACCGGGTGGCCAAACTGGTCGACAGCCGCGACCCCGATCCCCGCGCCAGCGACGTGCTGGAAACCTGGGCCCATGTTCTCGACCTGCTCGAACGTGACCCCATGGAGTGTGCCGACCTGCTCGATTGGCCGGCCAAGCTCCGGCTGATGGAGGGTTTCCGCAGCCGGGAGAACCTCGGCTGGAATGCCCCTCGGCTGCATCTGGTCGACCTGCAGTACTCCGACGTGCGGCTCGACAAGGGCCTCTACAACCGGCTGGTGGCGCGCGGCTCGATGAAGCGTCTGGTTACCGAGCAACAGGTCATCGATGCTGTCGACAACCCCCCGACGGACACTCGCGCCTACTTCCGTGGCGAATGTCTGCGGCGTTTCGGCGCCGACATCGCGGCCGCCAGTTGGGACTCGGTGATCTTCGATCTCGGAGGCGACTCGCTGGTGCGCATTCCCACCCTGGAGCCTCTGCGTGGCAGCAAGGCACACGTCGGTGCGCTGCTGGATTCCGTCGACAGCGCCGTGGAACTCGTTGAACAGCTGACAACCTGAGGCGAGCTATCCCCAGCAATCGCATCGATGCCCGGTAGTGTGGTGAGACCGGGGGACACGGTCGAATGCCCGCAACGGGTGACGAGACTTGAGCAGGAGGCAGCGATGGCCCAGGAGCAGACCAAGCGTGGCGGCGGAGGCGGCGAAGACGACGACCTCTCCGGCAGCACGGGCGCCGGCCAAGAGCGCCGGGAGAAGCTGGCCGAAGAGACCGACGATCTGCTCGACGAGATCGACGACGTCTTGGAAGAGAACGCCGAGGATTTCGTGCGTGCGTATGTGCAGAAGGGCGGACAGTGACCTGGTCGGATCGAGATAAGTCCGCCTTTCCGTCCGCACTTCCCGGCGCTTTCAGTGCCGCCTCGGCCATGTCACATGGCGGGGTGAATCCGTCGTCGTTCTCCGACTTCCTGCGGCATCAGGCGCCACATCTGTTGCCTGGCACGTTCGGTGCGGGGTCGCTGGGGCAGCCGACGGACGCCGTGCCGCACGGCACGACGATCGTGGCTCTGAAGTACCCCGGCGGTGTGGTGATGGCCGGTGACCGGCGCGCCACCCAGGGGCACATGATCGCGAGCCGCGACGTGCAGAAGGTGTACATCACCGACGACTACACCGTCACCGGTATCGCGGGCACCGCGGCGATCGCGGTGGAGTTCGCGCGGTTGTATGCCGTGGAGCTGGAGCATTACGAGAAGCTCGAAGGCGTCGCGCTGACGTTCCCCGGCAAGGTGAATCGGCTCGCGACGATGGTGCGCGGCAATCTCGGTGCGGCGCTGCAGGGTTTCATCGCGTTGCCGCTGCTCGCCGGCTATGACCTCGACGACCCCAATCCCGACGGCGCCGGACGGATCGTGTCCTTCGACGCGGCGGGTGGTCACAACCTCGAAGAAGAGGGATATCAGTCGGTCGGGTCCGGCTCGATCTTCGCGAAGTCGTCGATGAAGAAGCTGTATTCCCAAGTGACCGATGCGGATTCCGCCTTGCGCGTGGCGATCGAGGCTCTCTACGACGCGGCCGACGACGATTCCGCCACCGGCGGGCCGGACCTGGTGCGCGGAATCTTCCCGACGGCCGTGGTTATCGGCGCCGATGGTGCCGTCGAGATCTCCGAACAGCAGATTGCCGCGGTATGCCGCGAGATCATTCAAAGTCGTTCGCGGGCAGACACGTTCGGGCCCGATGCCGAGCCCGTTCGAGGTGACGCGCTGTGAGCTTCCCGTATTTCATCTCGCCCGAGCAGGCGATGCGTGAGCGTTCCGAGCTTGCGCGCAAAGGTATTTCGCGCGGACGCAGCGTGATCGCGCTGGCGTATGCCGATGGTGTGCTGTTCGTCGCGGAGAACCCGTCGCGGTCACTGCAGAAGGTCAGCGAGCTCTACGACCGCGTCGGCTTCGCTGCCGTCGGTCGGTTCAACGAATTCAACAACCTTCGCAGCGGCGGCATCCGGTTCGCCGATACGCAGGGCTACGCGTACTCGCGCCGCGACGTGACGGGTCGGCAGCTGGCCAACGTCTACGCACAAACGCTGGGCACGATCTTCACCGAGCAGGCCAAGCCGTACGAGGTGGAGCTGTGCGTGGCCGAGGTTGCCCATTACGGCGAGACCAAAGCGCCTGAGCTGTACCGGATCACCTATGACGGGTCGATCGCCGACGAGCCGCATTTTGTCGTCATGGGCGGTACCACTGAGCCGATCGCTGCAGCGCTCAACGAGTCGTACACCGAGAACGCGAGCCTGAACGACGCTGTGTCGATCGCCGTGGGTGCGCTCGGCGCCGGCGGCAACGGCGCCGAGCCTCGGACGTTGGGGCCGTCGACGCTGGAGGTGGCGATCCTCGACGCGAACCGTCCGCGGCGCGCGTTCCGCCGGATCACGGGGCCGGCGCTGGAGGCGCTGCTCCCGGCCACGGAGACCGGCGAGTCCGGAGACGGTACTTCCACCGAGTAACTCCTTCCGCGCCGAGTGTGCGCGGATGGTGATAGATCGGCGATAACTCCGCCCTGAGTGCACGCTCAGTGACGCGGCTTTCGTGCGCGTCATGCGCAGGACTCTCACAGGAACCGCTTTGCGTGTCCACCTTGCGTCGGACATCGCGAAGGTGGATGATTTTGTTGCGCATAACGCATCGCGTTGCGCAATACGCAACAAAGTAGGTTTAAAACCTCCACCATTTCTCGAAAGCGGTCGCAGCATGCCCAAAGTCGTCGTGATCGGTGCTGGAATCGTCGGCACGTCGCTTGCCGACGAACTGACCGCACGCGGATGGACCGACGTCACCGTCGTCGACCGCGGGCCGCTGTTCGTCACCGGCGGGTCCACCTCGCATGCCCCCGGGCTGGTGTTCCAGACGAACCCGTCCAAGACCATGACCGCGTTCGCCAAGTACACCGTCGAGAAGTTCAACGCACTCGATCACCCCGGCGGCTGGGCGTTCAACCCCGTCGGCGGCCTGGAGGTCGCCACCACACCTGAGCGGTTGGCAGACCTGCACCGCAAGGCCGGCTGGGCCCAGTCGTGGGGCATCGAAGGCCACCTGCTGACACCGGCGGAATGCGCCCGGCTGCATCCGTTGGTGGACCGGGACTGCATCCTTGGCGGATTCCACACCCCCGCCGACGGCCTCGCCAAGGCACTGCGTGCGGCCGAGGCCCAGGCGCGGCGCGCCGAAGCCAGAGGCGCCACCCTGCGGCCCTACACCGAGGTGCTCGGCATCCTCGACAACGGCCGTCGCGTCACGGGAGTCCAGACCGCCCACGGTGTCATCGACGCCGACATCGTGGTCTGCGCCGCCGGTTTCTGGGGTGCAAAGTTCGCGCGCCAGGTCGGGCTCGTTCTGCCGCTGGTGCCGATGGCCCACCAGTATGCGCGGACCGGCCAGATCCCCGACCTCGTCGGCCGCAACACCGAACTCTCCGAAGCGAGCCTGCCGATCCTGCGGCATCAAGACCAGGACCTCTACTTCCGTGAGCACGTCGACCGCCTCGGCATCGGCTCCTACAGCCACAAGCCGATGCCCGTCGACATGACCACCCTGCTGGCCGACACCGCGGGTGAACCGATGCCGTCGATGATGCCGTTCACCGAAGAGGATTTCGCTCCCGCCTGGCGTGCGGCTGCCGATCTGATTCCTGCACTGGACGATTCGAAGGTCGAGGAGGCCTTCAACGGCATCTTCTCGTTCACCCCCGACGGATTCTCGATCATGGGCGAACACCGCGAGCTGGCCGGGTTCTGGGTCGCCGAGGCGGTGTGGGTCACGCATTCGGCGGGCGTCGCCAAAGCCACTGCCGAGTGGATCATCGACGGCACGCCCTCGATCGACACCCACGAGTGCGACCTGTACCGGTTCGAAGACCTCGCGCGCAGCCCCAAGTTCGTCCTGCAGACCAGCTCGCAAGCATTCGTCGAGGTTTACGACGTCATCCATCCCCACCAGTACCGCACCGCCCTGCGAGGTCTGCGCACCAGCCCGTTCCATGCCCGCCAGACCGAACTCGGCGCCTTCTTCTACGAGGGTGGCGGCTGGGAACGTCCGGCCTGGTTCGAATCCAATGCCGCTCTGGCGCAACAACTCTTCGACGACGGCCTCGCGGTGCCGCCGCGCGACGAGTGGGCGTCGAAGTTCTGGTCACCGATCTCGATCGCCGAATCGCACTGGACCCGCGAACGTGTCGCGATGTACGACATGACCCCGCTGACCCGCTACGAAGTCTCGGGTCCGGGCGCCGCGGCCTTCCTGCAGACCATGACCACCAACAACGTCGACAAGAGCGTCGGATCGGTCACCTACACGCTGCTGCTCGACGAAACCGGAGGAATCCGCAGCGATCTCACCGTGGCCCGGCTCGGCCCTGAGATCTTCCAGGTCGGCGCCAACTCGCCGATGGATTTCGACTGGCTCGCGCGTCGCAAACCTGCCGATGTGGTCCTGCGTGACATCACCGGCGGCACATGCTGTCTCGGGGTGTGGGGTCCCAAAGCGCGCGACGTGATCGCTCCGCTGTGCCCCGACGACCTGTCCCATGAGGGGTTCAAGTATTTCCGCGCGCTGCACACCTATATCGACGCGATCCCGGTGACGATGATGCGGGTGTCCTACGTCGGCGAACTCGGCTGGGAGATCTATGCCGGCGCCGAATACGGTTCGGCACTGTGGGATCTCATCGCCGACGCGGGTGCTCCCCATGGCATCATCCCGGCCGGACGCATCGCGTTCAACAGCCTGCGCATCGAAAAGGGCTATCGCAGCTGGGGGACCGACATGACCGCCGAACATCGACCTGCCGCAGCGGGTCTCGGTTTCGCGGTCCGCATGACCAAAGACGACTTCGTCGGCAAAACATCGTTGGAGCAAGCGACTGAGCCACAGAATGTGCTGCGCAGCATCGTGTTCGACGACCCCGCCGCGGTGGTCCTCGGCAAGGAACCGGTATCTGTCGGCGGCCGCTGCGTCGGATACATCACCAGCGCCGGCTTCTCCACGACCATCGGCCGCACCATCGCCTATGCGTGGCTGCCGTCCTCGGTAGCAGTCGGGGATGCCGTCAGCGTCGCCTACCGGGGAGAAACCCATCGCGCCGTCGTGCATGCCGAACCTGTGGTGGACCCCGAGATGTCCCGGATCAAGAGGTAGCGGGTGCGGACGCGAGGAGCAGAACAGCAGATGACTTCGCAGACCTTCGATGTCATCGTCATCGGTCTCGGTGGCATGGGCAGCGCCGCCGCCTACCACCTCGCCGCCCGCGGGCAGCGCGTGCTCGGCCTGGAAAAGTTCACCCCCGCCCACGACAAGGGTTCCAGCCACGGCGGTTCGCGCATCATCCGGCAGTCCTACTTCGAGGACCCGGCGTATGTGCCGCTGCTCTTGCGCGCATACGAACTGTGGGACGAGCTCGCCAAGGACAGCGGACGCGATGTCTATCGCATGACCGGCGGCCTGTTCATCGGACCGCCGGACTGCCTGACCGTCGCGGGCAGCCTGCGTGCCAGCCAGGAGTGGAATCTGCCGCACGACCTGCTCGACGGCAACGAGATCCGGTCGAGATTCCCGAACTTCACCCCGAAACCAGGTGACGTCGCGCTGTATGAGGCAAAAGCCGGGTTCGCCCGCCCCGAGCTCACCGTGCAGGCACACCTCGACCTCGCCGAAAAGGCCGGCGCCACCCTGCGGTTCGGTGAAGAAGTACTGGAGTGGTCCGAGACATCCGGTGGGGTCACGGTGCGTACCGAAGCAGGCACCTACACGGCGGGGCAGGTCGTGATCTGCCCCGGCGCGTGGGCCCCGCAACTGCTCGCGGACTTCGGGATCCCGATCACCGTCGAACGCCAGGTGCTCTACTGGCTCGATCCCGTCGGCGGCACCGAACCGTTCGTCGACCATCCGATCTTCATCGACGAGAACGCCTCCGGCATGCAGATCTACGGTTTTCCCGCCATCGACGGACCGAAAGGCGGCGTCAAGGTGGCCTTCTTCCGCAAGGGCGTGGAATGCACCCCCGAAACCATCGACAGATCGGTGCACGACTCCGAGATCCGCGAAATGCGCGAGCGCACAGCAGAACTGCTTCCGGCACTCGACGGCCCTTGTCTGCACTCGGCGACATGCATGTACTCGAACACCCCGGACCAGCACTTCGTGATCGCCCGCCACCCCGACAGTGCGAATGTGACTGTTGCGTGCGGCTTCTCCGGGCACGGCTTCAAATTCGTTCCCGTGGTGGGTGAGATCCTCGCCGATCTCGCCATCACAGGTGCAACGACGCACCCGATCTCGCTGTTCGACCCTCGCAGATTGGTGACGACATGAATACCCTCCTTCCCACGCTCGCCGGGAAGCTGTACAACAGCCCCGACGTGTTCGCCGCCGAGCAGGAGCACATCTTCGAGAACATGTGGTTCTGCGCTGTGCGCTCCTCGGACCTCGCGCTGCCCGGCAAGTTCAAGAAGGTCCAGATCGGACGCGAGAGCGTGCTGTTCGTGCGGGGACGCGACGGACTGCTGCGCGCCTTCCTCAACGTGTGCAGGCACCGCGGCGCGCAGCTGTGCACGGAACCCGAAGGCCAGGTGAAGCGGAGCCTGCGCTGCCCCTACCACTCCTGGACGTATGCGCTCGACGGCAAGCTGATGGCTGCACCGAACATCGGGACGTTGACCGACGACGCCGGGGCGCCGATCGACAGGTACCGGTACGGGCTCGTGCCGGTGGCCCTGACCGAATGGCTCGGCTACGCGTGGGTCTGCCTTTCGGACACCCCTCCGCCGTTCGAGGACGTGATGGCCGAGGCGACGAAGACACTCGGCGACTCGGATGCGATCAATCGCTACGGCATCGGCGGCCTCGATGTCGGGCACCGGATCGTCTACGACGTCGCGGCGAACTGGAAGCTGATCGTCGAAAACTTCATGGAGTGCTACCACTGCAGTTCGATCCACCCCGAACTGGTCGGGGTTCTCCCGGAATTCGCCCGCGGGCTGGCCGCCCAGGCCAACGTCGGTCTCGGTGCGGAATTCGGCTCCGAGGTCGACGGATTCACCGTCGACGGCGCAGCGGGTTTCGAACGGCTGCCCGGGATCACCGAGGACCAGGATCGCCGCTACTACGCGATCACCGTGAAGCCGACGGTGTTCATCAACCTGGTGCCCGATCACGTGATCTTCCACCGAATGTTCCCGATGGCCCCGGATCGCACGGTGGTGGAGTGTGATTGGCTCTACACCGGTGAGGTCGTCAACTCCGAGCAGGACGTATCCCGCTCCGTCGAGCTCTTCCACCGGGTCAACGTCCAGGATTTCGAGGCATGCGAACGCACCCAGCCGGCCATGTCGTCGCGGGCGTATCGCCAGGGCGGCGTCCTCGTTCCGGCGGAACACCACATCGCGGAGTTCCATGACTGGGTAATGTCCCGTCTGGCCGCCACCGCGGTCTAGACGGCGAGGAGGGTTCGACAGGCGATGGATGGTGAACCCGACCTCTGTATCGGCGGGGCGTGGCGTCACGCCTCCGACGGGGGGACCCGTTACATCGTCAACCCGGCTCACGGCGGGGTTGCCGCAGTCGTCGACGAAGCCACCCCCGACGATGCGTTGGCCGCCGTCGCCGCGGCACGGGCGGCCTTCGACGAAGGAACGTGGCGTGCCACGCCGGTCACGGAACGTGCCGCGCTGCTGGACCGCGTCGCCGATCTGCTGCAACGGGACAAGGAAGCGCTGGCCCGCCTCGAAACCTCAGACACCGGTAAGACACTCGCCGAGAGCCGCATCGACATCGACGACGTCACATCGGTTTTCCGGTATTACGCCAAACTCGTCGGCGCCGAATCCGATCGTGTCGTCGATGTCGGCGATTCCGCGGTGATCAGCAGGGTGGTGCGCGAACCGATCGGGGTCTGCGTCCTGATCGCGCCGTGGAACTACCCGCTGCTGCAGATGTCGTGGAAGATCGCTCCGGCGCTGGCGGCCGGTTGCACGATGGTCGCCAAGCCCAGCGAGGTGACCCCGCTGACCACGATCGCGTTCGTCCACCTTCTCGACGAGGCGGGAGTGCCCCCGGGCGTGGTGAATCTCGTTCAGGGAAGCGGTGCCACGCTGGGCTCGGCGCTGACCGACAACCCCGACGTGGACTTCATCTCCTTCACCGGCGGGCTGGACACCGGCCGCGCCATCGCCAAAACCGCCGCCGAGCACGTCACGAAGGTCGCGCTCGAGCTGGGCGGCAAGAACCCTCACATCGTGTTCGCCGACATCAGGGATGCCGGTGATTTCGATTCCGCCGTCGACCACGTGCTGACGGGGGTGTTCCTGCATTCGGGGCAGGTCTGCTCGGCGGGAACACGATTGATCGTCGAAGAGTCCATCGCCGACGATTTCGTCGCCGCGATCGCCGCCCGCGCCGCCAAGATCGTCGTGGGCGACGGTGTGGATCCGGCCAGTGAAACCGGGCCGCTGGTCTCGGAGCAACACCGTGACAAGGTGGAAAACTATGTCCAGCTGGCAATTTCGGAAGGAGCCAGCCTCGTCTGCGGGGGAGCGCGGCCCGACGATCCGGCCCTGGCCAACGGCTACTTCTACCTCCCCACGATCTTCGACCGGTGCGACCGGTCGATGAGGATCGTTCAGGAAGAGACCTTCGGTCCGATCCTGACGGTCGAACGATTCACCACCGAAGCCGAGGCGATCACCCTCGGCAACGACACGGAATACGGTCTGGCCGCCGGTGTCCGGACATCGGACTCGGCGCGAGGCGAACGTGTGGTGCGGGCACTGCGGCACGGCACGGTGTGGCTCAACGATTTCGGCTACTACACCGCGTCGGCGGAATGGGGCGGTTTCGGAAAGTCGGGCAACGGTCGCGAACTCGGTCCGTCAGGACTCGCGGAATACCAAGAGCTCAAACATATCTGGCAGAACACCGCTCCCACCGCCGCGGGCTGGTTCAAGAACTAGCACGATGGGGAAGGACAATTCGATGGTGATCAAACAGCCGCACGCAGACAGCGGCATGGAGGATTTCGGATACAAGGAGTCGCTGGACCGCAGCATCGGCAAGTTCGCGAGCTTCGCGGCAGGCGTCAGCTACATCTCGATCCTGACCGGCACGTTCCAGCTCTTCTACTTCGGTTTCGGCACCGCCGGGCCCGCCTACCTGTGGTCATGGCCCATCGTCTTCGTCGGCCAGATGGCGGTCGCACTGTGTTTCATGGAGCTCGCCGCGAAATACCCTGTGGCAGGGTCGGTCTACAACTGGAGCAAGAAGCTCGCCAGCAGGATCGTCGGCTGGACATCGGGATGGCTGATGCTCACCGCGTCGATCGTCACGATCTCCGCCGTGGCACTGGCCTACCAGCTCAACCTCCCGCGATTGTGGAGTGGCTTCCAGATCATCGGTGACGGCAGTGGCACATACGACTACGCCGCCAACGCCGTGCTGCTCGGTTCGATTCTGATCGCGTTCACCACCATCGTGAATGCGCTCGGTGTGCGGCTGATGGCGATGATCAATTCCAGCGGCGTGTTCATCGAGCTCATCGCGGCGGTCCTGATCGTCATCCTGCTCGCCGTCAACGTCGAACGTGGACCCCAGGTGTTCTTCTCCACCAACGGATACGGCGCCGGAGAGAGCATGGGCTACCTGGGGGCTTTCCTCATCGCGTCGCTGGCATCGGGCTACGTGATGTACGGGTTCGACACCGCGAGCTCGCTGGGGGAAGAGACGGTCGAACCCCGCCGCACCGCACCCAAAGCGATCGCCCGGGCCATCCTGGCGTCCTTCGTGATCGGCGGCGGCATCCTGGTTTTCGCGGTCATGGCCGCACCGGACCTGGAGGACCCGGAGCTCGGGGCGAGCAGCGGTGGCCTGCAGTACATCGTCGAGCAGGTGATGTGGGGGCCGCTGGGCAAGATCTTCCTTGTCTGCATCGTCATCGCGGTCACGGTGTGCTGCCTGGCCGTGCATACCGCGGCGATCCGGTTGACCTTCGCGATGGCGCGCGACAACGCGTTGCCGTTCGGGGAGAAGCTGGCCACGGTCAATCCGAAGACGCAGACGCCGATCGTCCCGGCCGTCACCATCGGCATCCTCGCGCTGCTCATCTTGGTCATCAACATCGCGAACATTCAGATCTTCACGGTCCTGACCTCGATCGCCATCATCATGATCTACCTGGCTTACCTGATGGTGACCGGCCCGCTGCTCAAGAAGCGGCTCCGAGGTGAGTGGCCGCCCAAGGACCTCAAGGAGGGCGGCTACTTCACGATGGGCAAGTGGGGGCTGCCCGTCAACATCGTTGCCGTGGTGTGGGGCGTCGGGATGGCGCTGAACCTCGCCTGGCCGCGCGTCGCGGTCTACGGCGAGGGTTGGTATTTCACGTGGGGCGCGTTCCTGTACATCGGCGTCATCCTGGGAGCCGGCCTGCTGTGGTATTTCCTCAAGGGCCGCAACCACATCGGCACGCTGAAGTCGCACGCTGCCGAAACGGTCTCCGGTGGGTGACGCGGGAACTTTCGATTACGTCGTCGCCGGCGGCGGCACCGCGGGCTGTGTGCTCGCGGCGCGGCTCTCCGAAGATCCGGACGTCACGGTCTGTCTGCTCGAGGCGGGGCCGTCCGACGTCGGTGACGACGCGATCCTGGTGTTGTCGGAGTGGATGCATCTGCTGGACTCCGGTTACGACTGGGACTATCCGGTCGAACCGCAGGAGCGCGGCAACTCGTTCATGCGCCACGCCAGGGCCAAGGTGCTGGGCGGGTGCTCGTCGCACAATTCCTGCATCGCGTTCCACCCGCCCGCCGAGGCGCTCGACGACTGGGTCGAGATGGGCGCGGCGGGGTGGGGTGCGGCCGACGTGCTCCCGCTGGTCTCGAGACTGACCGAGACCGTTCTACTGCGTGATGTACCGCCTGATGATCCCTGTGGCACAGCAGTTTTGGAAGCCGCCGCACTCGCAGGCTTGCCGACGGTGGCATTCAACCGGGGCGAGACGGTCCGCAACGGGGCGGGCTGGTTCCAGATCAACGGCGGCCAGGACGGCATCCGCAACTCGACGTCGAAAGCGTTCCTCCATCCGATCCTCGACACCCGTAAGAACCTCGAAGTTCGCACCGATTCCTGGGTTTCGGAGATCCTGTTCGACGATGCGCTGCGGGCCACCGGTGTTCGCTACCAGCGGCCGGACCTCACCGGCTACGACACGGTGTCCGCGCGCCGTGAGGTGATCGTCACCGCGGGAGCCATCGACACCCCGAAGCTGTTGATGCTCTCGGGAATCGGGCCCACCGCCCACCTGCGTGAGATCGGCATCGACGTGCGTGTCGACTCGCCCGGCGTCGGCGCCAACCTCGACGACCACGTCGAAGGACTGGTGTTCTGGGAAGCGTCACAGCCGATGGTGACGACGTCGACACAGTGGTGGGAGATCGGTCTGTTCACCACCATCGACGAGGGCGTGACGCAGCCCGATCTGATGATGCATTACGGCAGCGTGCCCTTCGACATGAACACGCTGCGCCACGGCTACCCGACCACCGACAACGGATTCTGCCTGACTCCCAACGTCACTCAGGGTCGGTCGCGCGGCACGGTGCGGTTGCGGTCACGGGACTTCCGCGACCGCGCCAGAGTCGACCCCCGCTACTTCACCGACCCCGACGGCTACGACGACCGCATCATGCTGGCCGGCGTCAAGCTCGCACGCACCATTGGCGCGCAGACGCCGCTGGCGCCGTGGGTGGCCCGCGAACTCGCGCCGGGCCCCGAAGCGGTCACCGACGACGAGCTTCTCGACTACATCCACCGCTGTCACAACACCGTCTACCATCCGGCGGCCACGGCGCGGATGGGATCGGTGGCCGACCCGATGGCGGTGCTCGACCCCCAGTTGCGGGTCAAGGGTGTGTCCGGCCTGCGCGTCGTGGACGCCTCGGCCATGCCGAAACTTCCTGCGGTCAACCCCAACATCACCGTGATGACCATGGCGGAGAAGTGTGCCGACCTCATCAAAGCCACCTGAGCGGCAAGACCTTCCGGCGTTCCTGGCCGAGCACACCCCGTTCCAGGGCTCGACGGACGACGAGCTGGCCGAGCTGGCGGCCGGAGCGTCGATAGAAGAACTCGCCGCCGGCGTCGTGGTGGCCGACTACTCGGCGCGGGTGCCCGACGAGATCTGGATGGTGTGCCGCGGAGCTGTCACGTTGCGCTCCAGCGGAGACGGCGCCCTGATCGACGTCGTCACCGCGGGCGGCATCTTCGGCTACATGCCACTGCTGACAGGCGCGGGCATGGATTTCGAAGCGCGCACGACGACGCCGAGCACGCTGATCAGACTGCCCGGTGCGCTGGTGCGTGCGCAGTTCGCCAAGCCGGCGGGCCTGGCGTTCCTGGCGTCGTCGGGCTGGACCCGCGCGGCGGACCGGCCGACCATCGCGCCCGCCACCGACAGCAGGCCCGTCGCCGAACTCGTCCACGGCGAGGTGCTGGTGGTCGCACCGTCGGACCGGGTGCGCGACGTCGTCGTCAAGATGACCGAGAACCACGTGTCGTATGCGTTGATCCGCCTGCCGGACGGGCACTTCGGGATCTTCACCGATCGGGACCTGCGCACGCGTGTGGTGGCGGCGGGGCTCCCGGTCGACGTGGCCATCGAGCGCGTGATGAGTGCTCCTGCCCGCACGGTCACCACAGACCTCACCGCCGACAGCGTGCTGATGGAGATGCTGGAATGCGGGCTGCGGCACATGCCGGTACTGACGCCCCGCGGCGCCGTCGTCGGAGTGCTCGAAGACGCCGATCTGCTGGCCGCCTCGGCGCGGCAGAGCTTCATGCTGCGCCGCTCGATCGCCCAGGCCGCGGATGCGACGCAGCTGCAGCAGGTCGGGCAGCGGGTGACCACCACGGCCGTCGAACTGTTCCGCAACGGCACCAAAGCTACCGCCACCAGCGCCATCCTGTCCGTCGTCATCGACAGCCTGGTCCGTCGAGCCCTGGAACTGGTTCTCGCGCAGCCGGATAACGCGGGCATCGACGGTTTCGCCTGGCTGATTTCCGGCAGTGTGGCCCGTCGCGAGGCCATGCCGTCCTCCGATGTCGACAGTGCCCTGTCGCTACGCGACGACGCGGCCGGTCAGACCGCGCACCTACGCGCGATCGCCTCTGAGGTGCACGATCTGCTGGATGCCTGCGGTCTGCCGCAGGATCGCAACGGGGCGATCGCTTCCTCCCCGAGATTCTCTCGCACGCAATCGGATTGGCGTAGCGCAGCGCATGGGTGGCTGGACGACCCGCTGCGCGATCAGGGGCTGATCATGTCATCGCTGCTGATCGACGCGCGCGTGGTCTGGGGTGACCCCGCCCTGCACACGGTGCCCGGGGCATTCCATCGGATCCGTGAGCAGTATCCGAATGCGTTGCGGCTGCAACTGCTCGACGTGCTGTCGGGCAAGGTGCGGACTCGTTCGCTGCGCGACGTGCTGTCGCGGCGCGGCGGCACCTTCGACCTGAAGAACCACGCCGTGACACCGATCGTCAATCTGGCTCGGTGGGGTGGCCTGAGTGCGGGCGTCACAACCGCGTCCACCCCGACCAGGCTGGAGGCCGCAGCCGAATCCGGCGCACTCAGCGAGTCGGACGCCCGCACGCTGTGCGACGTGTTCGCGATGGCGCAGCGGCTCCGACTGGCTCACCAGGTCGAGCAATTGGCCGCCGGTCATACGCCCAACGACATCATCACGATGTCGGAGTTGTCACCCCTGAACCGCAGCCTCCTCGGCGACGGGCTGCGCGAGATCGCGGCGGTGCGCCGACGTGTCGGCAATGTCGGACTCACCGGCGTATAGGCTGGTCACGTAATGGCAAAGCACGACACCACGTCACCGGGCGATCCGCCGGCCGCCGTGCAATCAGTGGATCGCGCGTTGACGGTGCTGGAGATCGTCGCCCAGCTCGGCCAGGCCGGGGTCACCGAGATCGCGGCCGAACTCGGGGTCCACAAGTCGACGGTGTCGCGACTGATCGCCGTGCTGGAGGCGCGCGGATACGTCGAGCAGGTGTCCGAGCGAGGCAAGTACCGTTTGGGTTTCGCGATCCCGCGGCTGGCTCACGTGGCGGGAAGTCAGAGCGATCTGGTCAAGCTGGGCCAGGACGCCTGCGACGTTCTCAGTGTCGACGTGGGGGAGACCGCCAATCTTGCCGTCCTCGACCAGGACCGGATCGTCAACATCGTCGAGACGATCGGCCCCGCCGAGATCACCCTGCGAACCTGGGTCGGACAGAGTTGCCCGGCCTACGCCACGTCGAGCGGCAAGGTGCTGCTGGCAGGCCTGGACCCCAACGATGTCCGCTCCCGCGTCGCGGCGCCGATCTTCGCGTTCACCGAGTACACGGTCGGTGACCTCGCCGGTCTGGCCGACGAACTCGCCGCTGTCCGTGAACGCGGCTGGGCCAGCGTGAGCGAGGAACTCGAGGTGGGGTTGAACGCTGTGGCCGCACCCGTCTACGACGTGCACTCGCAAGTCGTTGCCGCGCTCAGTGTTTCGGGTCCCTCCTACCGGCTGGCTCCCGACCGGTTCGAAGAGGTCGCCAAGCAGACGATCGCGGCCGCCGACGAGATCAGCCGCAAGTTGGGCTGGACCGCACGCGACTGAGTCGTCGAGCGCACGCTCGGCGATGTCACAACACGGCACGACGCACGGTCTGCGAATCGCCGGTGATGACGGCAAGGATCGTCCGCCACGAATCGGACGGCCTGTTCAACATCCCGGAGTGGGCCTCCCAACCCTCGACCGGTGCGCCATCGTCGTAAAAGCCTGTCCGCAAAGGGATTACGGTGGGGATCTCGTCGGGGTCGGCACCGTGGGGCCCGCCGGGAATGCCCTGCACAAGCTCGATGAAGTCACCCGGCGCGGTCATCGAGAACCGTAGGACATCAGGGTTCCTGTTGTGCCAGTCGCCGGGGTCGTCGACACCGACACCGGCCCCTGCCGCCGCCACGAACAGGGTGCGGTCCGATGTGAGCCCCATCGTCTCCGCGGTCCCGACGATCGACCCGCCGTACGAATGCCCGATCACCGTCACCGGCACCCCGTCGGCGACGCGGCGATCGACGTCTTCGCTGAACGCGACGAGGCGCGGAGCCATGTCCACTGCGTACTGCGCGTCCGCGGCGTGCAGGACGGCGGCCGGTGCGCGAACCTGCGGGAACGGCCCGCCGAGATAGGTGATGACGGCGACCTCGCCGCGCGACCCCGACACGAAACGGCGTGCCGTGGCCGTCGTCGTGGCCGAACCTTCGATCGTCGTGTTCACTCCGGGCACCAGCACGGCGACACTGCGTGCCGCAGCGAGGTTCCCGTTGACCTCGACGAGTGAGGCCCTTGCGGGGTCGAACGCAACGATCTGCCGGGGAATCCGTCCTCGGCCCGCGGGGTCGTCGACTTCGCCGAGCAGGCTGCGGTAGAAGGCGATGCGACGGCGGGACACAGGGTCGGTGCCGGTCTCGGCGAGAATCGCGGCCGCGATGTTGATGCGGTTCGCGGCCATCCGCATGTCCCAGGGGATTCCGTCGGTGTTGCCGACCTGGCGGGGGAAGTCCGCGATCAGCCGGCTGCGCTGGTCCGGGGTCATCGCGGAGATCTGGGTGGCGATCCTGTCCTGGCTCATCGCGGGCCATGCGTCGACGACATCGACCGCCTCCACGGGCCACGCGCCGGCGGGAACCGTCGCCGCTCGCGGTGCGGGGCTGTCGCCTTCGGTCAACGCCGCGGTGATGTCGTGGGCCGCGTCGAGGTCGGCGGCTTCGAGCCGGTCCAGGGCGTCGACGATGCGGACGCCCAGTTCGGCGGCCCGTACCCCGCGCATTTCGTCAGCCACCGCGTCGTCGCCGCCGGCGAGCACCACCAACAACGGGGACGCCGCTGCCGCAACCGTCACCGATCCGTCATCGGCCACCGCGAACCCGTCCCGCAGCGCCGCGTCCACCCCGGCGAGAACCTCGTCGCGGGCCGCAACCATCTGCACGGAACCGTCGCGCGCCGCCACCGACGCGACGACGAGACGACGCGCCACCAGCGCCGCGTCCGAACTAATCAGTCGTGTGCTCTCCCGCGCGGCGTCGGCGGCGGTACCCGTCCAATAGTCGTGACTTCGGTCCGCGTCGGCGACGGCGTCGTCAACCCGTCCGCGCAGGCGTCTGGCCGCCGCGTCCCAGTCCCGGGCCAGCGTCAGCAGTGCCTCGGGCCTCCACTGCTGCGCCAGAGAGACGGTGGGACGGCTCACCGCACCGCGAACCGATCCCCGTTGACGGCGTCCGCGTGTGCAAAGGCCTCGGCCGACGCACGCGCGGCCATCGCCCAGCTGTTCAGGCCCGCGATCACCGTGGCGACCTGCTCGGCGATCAGGTCCGCCGCCGGTACCGCGCCGACGGCCGAGCCGTGCAGGTCGTAGCCGCCAGGCTCGGGCCACGACATCCCCTCGACGTCGGCCGCGACGCCCCAAAAGCTGTCCGCCAACGCCCGCAACCGGTCCAGATCGACGTGTGCGATTTCCCCCATGGCTCATGCTTGCAGGCGCGAGGAGAGGTCGACCGAGTTATCCACAGGCCCTGACCCGGGTGTCCGGCCGACCTGTGAGCCAGACAACTTGTAGTCTCGGTGAGGTGCAGCGACGAATCATGGGCATCGAGACGGAATTCGGTGTCACCTGCACGTTCCACGGCCACCGCCGGCTGAGCCCCGACGAGGTCGCCCGCTATCTCTTCCGCCGGGTGGTGTCCTGGGGACGTAGCAGCAACGTCTTCCTCCGTAACGGTGCGCGCCTGTATCTGGACGTGGGCAGCCACCCCGAATATGCGACCGCGGAATGCGACAGCCTGACCCAGCTGGTGACCCACGACCGGGCGGGCGAGCGGGTCCTCGAGGATCTGCTGATCGACGCCGAGCAGCGCCTCGCCGACGAAGGTATCGGCGGCGACATCTATCTGTTCAAGAACAACACGGACTCCGCGGGCAACTCGTACGGCTGCCACGAGAACTACCTGATCGTGCGGGCGGGCGAGTTCTCCCGGATCTCCGACGTGCTGCTGCCGTTCCTGGTGACGCGCCAGTTGATCTGCGGCGCGGGCAAGGTCCTGCAGACGCCCAAGGCGGCGACGTACTGCCTGTCCCAGCGCGCCGAACACATCTGGGAGGGCGTCTCGTCCGCGACGACGCGGTCCCGTCCGATCATCAACACCCGCGACGAACCGCACGCCGACGCCGAGAAGTACCGGCGTCTGCACGTCATCGTCGGCGACTCCAACATGAGCGAGTCGACCACGATGCTCAAGGTCGGTTCGGCGTCGCTGGTGCTGGAGATGATCGAGGCAGGCGTCGCGTTCCGCGACTTCTCCCTGGACAATCCGATCCGCGCGATCCGCGAGGTCAGCCACGACCTGACCGGACGGCGGCCCGTGCGGCTGGCCGGTGGCAGGCAGGCCAGCGCGCTGGACATCCAGCGCGAGTACTACGCCCGCGCGGTCGAGTACCTGCAGACCCGCGAACCGAACACCAACATCGAACAGGTCGTCGACCTGTGGGGTCGCCAGCTCGACGCCGTCGAGAGCCAGGACTTCGCCAAGGTCGACACCGAGATCGACTGGGTGATCAAGCGCAAGCTGTTCCAGCGCTACCAGGACCGTTACAACATGGAGCTGTCCGATCCGAAGATCAGCCAGCTCGACCTCGCCTACCACGACATCAAGCGCGGTCGCGGCGTGTTCGACCTGCTGCAGCGCAAGGGTCTGGCGGCCCGGATCACCACCGACGAAGAGATCGAGGCGGCGGTCAACACCCCGCCGCAGACCACGCGGGCCAAGCTGCGCGGCGAGTTCATCAGCGCCGCCCAGGAAGCCGGCCGGGACTTCACCGTCGACTGGGTGCACCTCAAGCTCAACGATCAGGCGCAGCGCACCGTGCTCTGCAAGGATCCGTTCCGCTCGGTGGACGAAAGGGTCAAGCGGCTCATCGCTTCTATGTGAACCGGTGAACTGACACCGCGTAGTCGCCGCCGTCGAAGGGCTTCCGGTCCCACGTCGACCACCGGTCGACGAGGTCCAGGCCCGCAGCGCTCGCGATCTCGTCGTAGCGATCCAGCGTCAGCCGTCCCGAGACGAGCTGAAAACCCGCGACCAGCAGCCCGCCGGGAGCCAGCCGCGCCGCAAGCTGGGCGACGACCGTCGCCTCCGTCCCGCGGTCCAGGAAAATCATCACGTTGCCGGGCATCGCGACGACGTCGAAGGTTTCCGCGACGTGTTCGTCGGTCGTCACCAGGTCAGCCTCGACCCAACGCAGCTCCGGCGCCTTGGCCCGTGCCGTGCCCAGCATCGAGGGATCTGCGTCGATTCCGACGACCGAGAAACCGCGGGCTGCGAGTTCGATTGCGACCCTTCCGGTTCCGCATCCCGCGTCGAGCACAGTGGTACCGCCGGATCCCCGCAACAGCTGCTCGATCAGGTCGGCCTCGCCGTGCACACTCGCGCCTGACTCCACCAGACGTTGCCAACGCGCGTCGTAGTCGTCACCCCGGGGCCGGTCGGACCGCTGCCATCGAGAGCTCATATCAGTCTGTTCTTCGCGCCAGCGCTCATCACCGGTCCATTGTGCCGACACGCGCCGAGATGGCCGCGCTGCGGGACCACCGCAGCGCCCTAAGCTCTAAGCCGTGGCGATCTCGAAAGTCGAACGGTTGATGAACCTTGTCATCGCACTGTTGTCGACGCGATCCTTCATCACTGCTGACAGGATCCGCGAGACGGTCTACGGCTACTCGGACGAAGCAAGCGACGAGGCGTTCTCGCGCATGTTCGAGCGCGACAAGAACGAACTGCGCGACCTCGGTATCCCGTTGGAGACGGGACGGGTGTCGTCGACAGACCCCGCGGAGGGGTACCGCATCAACCGCGAGGCGTACGCGCTGCCCGCTGTGGAACTGAACCCCGACGAGGCGGCCGCCGTCGCCGTCGCCACCCAACTGTGGCAATCGCCCGAGCTGATCACCGCGACGCAGGGGGCCCTGCTCAAGCTGCGGGCGGCAGGCGCCGACATCGACGCCGCCGCCGACGACATCGCCATCACGTCCACCGCGGTCTTGCCCGGATTGCGGGGCTCGGAGGAAGTTCTCGGAATCCTGTTGTCCGCCATCGATTCCGGTCGCGCCGTGCAGTTCCGGTACCGTCCCGCGCGCAGCGAACCGTACGTGACACGCACCCTGGAACCATGGGGCGTGGTCACCGACCGGGGACGCTGGTATGTCGTCGGCCATGACCGCGATCGCGATGACACCAGGACGTTCCGGCTCTCGCGCATCGGGGCCGACGTGACTCCGATCGGCGCGGCCGGCACGGTGGCCAAGCCCGACGGTGTCGACCTGCGCGCCATCGTCGCCAAGGTCGTGGGGGACTGGCCCGCGACGGGCGAGGCCAGAGTGTGGGTTGCCGACGGCCGCGCCACCGCGTTGCGTCGCCGCGGCACGGTCGTCGGTCCGAAAGTGATAGGTGGGCGATCGGGGGACGAGATCACCGTGGACATCGGCATGTTCGACCGGCTCGCCAGGGAGGTCGCCGGGTACGGCGCCGATGCTCTGGCGCTGGAACCGGAATCGCTGCGCCACGACGTCATCGCGAGGCTGGAGGCGCACCTGTGACGGCCATCAGTGCCCGGCTGGTGCGGCTGCTCAACATGGTGCCGTACTTCCAGGCCAACCCGAAGATCACCTACACCGAGGCCGCGTCCGACCTCGGAGTCAGCGTGAAGCAGCTGCGCGACGACCTCAACCAGCTGTGGATGTGCGGCCTTCCCGGCTACGGTCCCGGCGACCTCATCGACTTCGAATTCTCCGGAGACACCATCGAAGTCACGTTCTCCGCGGGCATCGACCACCCGCTCCGGCTGACATCGCCGGAGGCCACCGGTGTGCTGGTGGCGCTGAGATCGCTGGTCGACGTGCCGGGCATGGTCGACCCCGAAGCCGCACGCAGCGCCATCGCGAAGATCGAATCCGCGGCAGGCGCAGTCGGCCACAACGTCGAAGGAGCCGCGGTCGAGGAACCCGCACCGGTGGAAAGTGACGCCGCGGCAGCCGTACGGACCGCGGTGCGCAACGGCCGCGCGCTGGCCATCGAGTACTACTCGGCCTCCCACGACATGCTGTCCAGCCGCATCGTCGACCCCATTCGCGTGGTGCTGGTCGCCGACCACAGCTATCTGGAGGCATGGTGCCGTACCGCGGAAGGGGTGCGGCTGTTCCGGTTCGACCGGATCGTCGACGCGCGGGTCCTCGACGAACCGTCGCTGCCGCCCCCGCCCGCCGTGCAAGCCGGCCCGGACACGTCCCTGTTCGACCCCGACACCGCAGATCCGTCCCTGCCGACGGCGACGCTGCTGATCGACCGGTCGGCGGCGTGGATGTTCGACTACTACCCGCTGCGGGTGCTGCGCGAATTCCCCGACGGCTCCTGTGAGGCGGCGATGACGTATGCCTCCGACCAGTGGATGGCGCGCTTCGTCCTCGGGTTCGGTTCGGCGGTCAAGGTCCTCGAACCGGCCGAATTGGCCGACAGGGTCCGGCAATCGGCCGGTGCAGCGCTGGAGGCCTATCGGGTCGGCATCGAGTCACCGGGCGAGTAAGCTGGTTCGCGACGTCTGGAGGTAACCAAATTGGGTGGTCTACAACCTTGGCACTGGCTGATCGTCATTGCCGTGTTCGTGCTGCTCTTCGGCGCCAAGAAGCTCCCGGACGCAGCGCGTTCGCTGGGTAAGTCGATGCGCATCTTCAAGTCCGAGATCAAGGAGATGCAGTCCGATTCGAACGGGGCCAAGGCCGATCAGCCGGAGCAGCCGACGCAGATCGCATCCGAGCGCGTCGTTGATCCGTCGACCGGGTCCACTACTGCGGCCGAATCGTCGGCCGACAAACGCCCGGCCTGATCGCTCGACTGGTGAACGCGGCCACCGGCCGCGTTCGTGATTTCGCGCCTGTGAACATCTAGGCAGCCCTGTGCAGACACCCGGATTCTTCAAGAAACTCGATCCCCGGCAGCGTCGTTCACGGGTCAACCCCGACGGCACGATGTCGTTGGTCGACCACCTGACCGAACTGCGCACCCGCCTGCTGATCGCGGTCATCGCTGTGCTGGCGACGACGATCCTCGGATTTCTCTGGTACAGCCACGGTTTCCTCGGGCTGCCCAGCCTCGGCGACTGGCTCAGGGGGCCCTACTGTGCCCTGCCGGATTCCGCGCGGGCGTCGATCACACCCGACGGCGAATGCCGGCTGCTGGCGACGGCGCCGTTCGACCAGTTCATGCTGCGACTCAAGGTCGGCATGACCGCGGGCGTCGTGATGGCCTGCCCGGTGTGGCTGTATCAGCTGTGGGCGTTCATCACCCCCGGGCTCTACGCCAAGGAGCGTCGCTTCGCCGTCGCGTTCGTCGTGGTCGGCGCGGTGCTGTTCATCGGCGGCGCGATCCTCGCCTACGTGGTGCTGTCCAAAGCGCTGGCGTTCCTGCTGACCGTCGGTAGCGACGTCCAGGTCACCGCGCTGTCCGGTGACCAGTACTTCGGATTCCTGATCAACCTGCTTCTGGTCTTCGGCATCAGCTTCGAGTTCCCGCTGCTGATCATCATGCTCAACCTCGTCGGAATCCTCACCTACGAGCGGCTCAAGGCGTGGCGGCGCGGACTGATCATGGGCCTGTTCATCTTCTGCGCATTCGTCACGCCCGGTTCGGATCCCTTCTCCATGCTGGCGCTGGCACTGGCGATGACGCTGCTGATGGAGGTCGCGATCCAGATCGCCCGGATCAGCGACAAGCGCAAGGCGCGCCGCGCAGCCCTTGAGGAGATACCTGACGACGTCGCCGGGCCCATCGGAGCCGCGGAACCGATCGAGGCACCCACGGCCGTGCCGACTCCGTCGCGGCTCAAGGTCGATGACGACGCAACCTGAGTCCCCTGAGTCTTCGGACAGCATCGCGGCGTTCACCGCTCTGCTGCCCTTCGCACTGGACGAATTTCAGCGCCGCGCGTGTGAGGCGCTCGCTCAGGGGCACGGCGTGCTGGTCTGTGCGCCCACCGGGGCGGGCAAGACGGTGGTCGGGGAGTTCGCCGTCCACCTGGCGCTCGCCGCGGGGCGAAAATGCTTCTACACCACTCCGATCAAGGCGCTGAGCAACCAGAAACACAACGACCTGGTGCGCCGCTACGGGTCCGAGCGCATCGGCCTGCTCACCGGCGATCAGAACATCAACGGTGACGCCGACGTCGTCGTCATGACCACCGAGGTGCTCCGCAACATGCTGTATGCGGATTCCCCAGCGCTGCAGGGCCTTTCCTACGTCGTCATGGACGAAGTGCACTTCCTGGCAGACCGGATGCGCGGCGCGGTCTGGGAAGAAGTCATCCTGCACCTGCCCGATGACGTCCGCCTGGTCAGCCTGTCCGCAACGGTGAGCAACGCCGAGGAGTTCGGTGGATGGATCAAGGCGGTGCGCGGCGATACGACGGTCGTCGTCGACGAACATCGGCCGGTCCCGCTGTGGCAGCACGTCATGGTCGGCAGAAGGCTCCTCGACCTGTTCGACTACCGCGCCTCCGGCCCGGCCACGCGCAACCTACTCGTCGACCCGGAGCTGTTGCGCCACATCGCACATCGGCGTGAAGCCGAGCGGCTCGTCGACTGGCAACCCCGCGGCCGCGGCCGCTCCGGCCGACCGCCCAACCTGTACCGCACTCCCGGCAGGCCCGAGGTGATCAGCGTCCTCGAGCAGGCCGAACTCCTGCCCGCCATCACGTTCATCTTCTCCCGCGCCGGCTGTGATGCCGCCGTCAAACAATGCCTGAGGTCGTCGCTGCGGTTGACCACCCACGAGGAGCGGGCCCGCATCTCGGAGGTGATCGACCGCCGAACCGCCGATCTCAACGACACCGACCTGATCGTGCTCGACTACCACGAGTGGCGCGAGGGGTTGCTGCGCGGCCTGGCCGCCCACCACGCGGGGATGCTCCCGACGTTCCGCCACACCGTCGAGGAACTGTTCACCGCGGGATTGGTCAAAGCTGTATTCGCCACGGAGACACTGGCTTTGGGCATCAACATGCCGGCCAGGACCGTGGTCCTTGAGCGTCTGGTGAAGTACAACGGTGAACAGCACCTGCCGCTGACGCCGGGGGAGTACACCCAGCTCACCGGCCGGGCAGGCCGCCGCGGGATCGACGTCGAGGGCCACGCGGTGGCGCTCTGGAACCCCGACGTCGACCCCGCCGAAGTCGCCGGGTTGGCATCGACGCGGACGTTCCCTCTGCGCAGCTCGTTCGCCCCGACCTACAACATGACCATCAACCTCGTCCACCAGATGGGGCCGACGCAGGCGCATCAGCTGTTGGAGCGGTCGTTCGCGCAGTATCAGGCCGACCGGTCGGTCACCGGGCTGGTCCGCGGCGTCGAACGGGGTGAGCGGATGCTCGCCGACATCGCAGCCGAGTTGGGCGGTCGGGACGCCGCCATCCTCGACTATGTGCGGTTGCGCGCCCAGGTCACGGAGAAGGAACGCGCCCAATCGCGGGCATCGCGGCTGCAGCGGCGCCAGGCCACCAACGATGCGCTCGCATCGCTGCGCCGCGGCGACATCATCACGATCAACAGCGGCAAGCGGGGCGGGCTGGCCGTCGTGCTCGAACCTGCCCGCGACGACGAGGACCCGCGCCCGCTCGTGCTCTCCGAACATCGATGGGCCGGGCGGATCTCGTCGGCCGACTTCTCGGGCGCCGCAGGACCCGTCGGCAAGATGACGCTGCCCAAACGCATCGAGCACCGCAATCCGCGGGCCCGCCGCGATCTCGCGTCGGCTCTGAGATCCGCAGCCGCCGGCCTCGATGTGCCGTCGGCGCAGCGACGCAGAAGCGGTGCCGAACCCGACCGGGACATCGATCCCGAGTTGGCCGTGCTCCGGGACCGCGTCCGGGCACATCGGGCCCACGGCCTGCCCGACCGCGAAGCGCAGGCCCGGGTCGCCGAGCGCTACCTGCGCCTGGAGCGGGACAACGAGCAGCTGCGCACCAAGATCGCCGCCGCGACGAACTCCCTGGCCAACACCTTCGACAGGATCGTGGTGCTGCTGACGGAACGCGGGTTCATCGCGACCGATGGCGAAGGGAGTGCGCCGATCGTGACCGACGACGGCAGGCTGCTGGCCCGCATCTACAGCGAAAGTGATCTGCTCGTCGCCGAATGCCTCCGGGCGGGCGTGTGGGATGAGCTCGACCCGGCCGAGCTGGCGGCCGCGCTCTCATCGGTGCTCTACGAATCGCGCCGCGACGGCCGCGGCCCCGGCGACGGATCCGAGATCCCCACCGGCAGACTGCGCCGCGCACTCAACCAGACGCGCAGGTTGTGGACGGAACTGCGCAGCGATGAGCAACGCCACCGCATCACGCAGAGTCGCGAACCCGACGACGGTTTCGTCGCAGCCGTCCACCGGTGGGCCAGCACCGGCGACCTGGCCGCGGCACTGGCCGCCAGCGACACCGCAGGAACGGGTTCGACGATGTCCGCGGGCGATTTCGTGCGGTGGTGCCGCCAGGTGCTCGATCTGGCTGACCAGGTACGCAATGCCGCGCCGTCGGCGGCTTTGCGGGCGACCGCGAAACGCGCAATCGCCGACGTTCGGCGCGGCGTCGTAGCTGTTGATGCCGGGTAGTGTGTGGTGCCAGCAGCTTCGAAGCCGCAGATGACCAAGGAGAGAAATGAGCGGACCGCAGGGATCTGATCCGACGCAGCCGTGGCCAGGCCAGCAGCCTGACCAGGGGGCGGACCAGCCGGCGGGCGATGCGGCGGCGACCCAGGGCTGGCAGCCCCCGACACCGGGCGCGGGCCAGCAGGCTCCCGGCTCCGAGCAGCCGGCATGGCAGCAGCCGCCGGCCTACACGCCGCAGCAGTACCCGCAGTACCAGCAGCCGACGCAGCCGCCCACCTACTCGCCGCAGCAGTATCCGCAGGATCAGTACGGGCAGCAGCAGCCGACGGAATACAATCCGGCGGCCAACCCGCCCCAGTATCCGCCGCCTGGCCAGTACAGCCAGCCTGGCGGCTACGGCCAGCAGCAGTACGGTCAGCCGGGCGCCTACGGTCAGCAGCCGGGCCAGTACGGCCAGCAGCCAGGCCAGTACGGCCAGTTCCCGGGGGCGCCCGGCTTCACGCCGGGACCCGAGGGGGGCTCGAAGCGTTCGATGGCGGTCATCGGCGGCGTGGTGGGGGCTCTCGTCCTCGTCATCGTCGTGGTCGTGGCGGTGCTGGGCTTCTGGAAGCCGGGCTTCTTCGTGACCACCAAACTCGACGTCAACGCCGCGCAGACGGGTGTCGAGCAGATTCTGACCGACGAGTCCAACGGCTACGGCGCGCAGAACGTCAACGACGTCAAGTGCAACGGCGGCGTGAGCCCGACGGTGAAGAAGGGTGACACCTTCAACTGCGAGGTCAGCATCGACGGCACGAAGCGTCAGGTCACCGTGACATTCCAGGACGACAGCGGTACCTACGAGGTCGGCCGCCCGAAGTAACCGGGGCTTGTCTAGAGCTTGGCTACAGCTTGTCTAAAGCGGTCTGGAGTCGTCCGATCGACGACGACACGCCGTAGCGCTCGGCCAGTTCGGCGACTTTGCGGGGGTGGCGCGCGGCCAGCGGAAGCTCGTCGCCGTCGGTCGACCAGCTGATGTCTGCGTCGGTGGCCACCCGCACCACGGGCCCCGCCTTCTCGATGTAGTCCGACGCGGCGAGCAGCTTGTTGCGGTGCGCCTTGGACAGCTTCGACGACGGGTCCTGCGCGGCGGCGACGATGTTCTCCAGCGAGCCGTGCTGTGCCAGCAGCGTGGCCGCGGTCTTTTCGCCGATGCCGGGGACGCCGGGTAGCCCGTCGGACGGATCGCCGCGCAGCAGAGCCAGCTCGACGTAGGCGGGCCCGGCGCGGTCGAGCGGAACACCGTAGGTCTCGGACACTTCGTCGGGGCCCCACTTGATCGCTTTGGCCAGCCCCTTGCCGAGATAGAGGACCCGAACGGGCACCGGCTCATCGCGAACCAGCTGCAGCAGGTCGCGGTCACCACTGACGACGACCACCGGGTCGCTGGTCTCACGGCTGGCGAGGGTGCCGAGCACGTCGTCGGCCTCGCACTGTGGAGCACCGGCGGTGGCGATGCCGAACGCGTCGAGGATCTCCATGATCATGTCGACCTGCGGGCTCAGGTCGTCGGGCACTTCCTCCACGTCGGGCTTCGCGCCGGGGGTCTCCTCCTCGACACGGTGCGCCTTGTAGGACGGGATCAGGTCGACGCGCCACTGCGGGCGCCAGTCGTCGTCGCGGCACACCACCAATCGACGCGGGCGTTCCCGGGTGATGACCGTGGAGACGGCGTCGAGAAAGCCGCGCAACGCGTTGACGGGCCGGCCGTCGGGTGCCGTGATCGACGACGGGACACCGAAGTACGAGCGGAACCACATGCTCGCACCGTCGAGGAGGACCAGCGGAGCTTCATTGGACGTGCGGGCCATGCGGGCCATCCTGCCAGGTGCCCTTTTCCCGCGAGCAGACACAAACTCACACGCATTTGCGGCGATTGGTGTGAGTTTGTGTCTGCTCGCCGGGGCGCAGGGTGCCCGATTAGCCTGGACGGCATGACGGGCGCCCGATTCGACACCGACGTGTACGCACAGCGACTTCAGGCCGCAGCGGCCGCGGCCTCCACCGCGGGGCTCGCGGGGCTGGTCATCACCCCCGGCTACGACCTGCGCTACCTGACCGGCTCGCGTGCGCAGACCTTCGAGCGCCTGACCGCTCTCGTGCTGCCGGCCGCAGGTGATCCGACGATCATCGTGCCGAGGCTCGAACTGGCCTCGCTGAAGGAGTCCGCGGTCACCGATCTCGGTGTCGCCGTTCGTGATTGGGTCGACGGCGACGATCCGTACCGGCTGGTGGCCGACGTCCTGCCGGGCGAGGGGCCGCACCATGTCGCCGTCACCGACTCGATGCCGGCGTTGCACCTGCTGCCGCTGGCCGACGTCCTCGGTGCGGTGCCCATCCTCGCCACCGACGTGCTGCGGACGCTGCGGATGATCAAGGACCCCGCAGAGGTCGACGCGCTGCGCAAAGCCGGCGCGGCGATCGACCGGGTGCATGCGCGGGTGCCCGAATTCCTGGTGCCGGGCCGCACCGAAGCAGACGTCGCCGCTGATATCGCCGAAGCCATTGTCGCCGAAGGACATTCAGAAGTCGCATTCATCATCGTGGGGTCAGGACCCAACGGGGCCGACCCGCACCATGAGTGTTCGGACCGGGAACTGCGCGCCGGCGACATCGTCGTCGTCGACATCGGCGGCCCGTACGACCCCGGCTACAACTCCGACTCGACGCGCACGTACAGCATCGGCGAACCCGATCCCGAGGTGGCGCGCCGGTACGCGGTGCTGCAGCGGGCCCAGCAGGTCGCCGTCGATGCGGTTCGGCCCGGCGTCACCGCCGAGCAGATCGACGCCGCCGCGCGTGACGTGCTCGCCGCCGCAGGGCTGGCCGACGCGTTCGTCCACCGCACGGGACACGGGATCGGGCTTTCGGTCCACGAGGAGCCCTACATCGTGGCGGGCAACGCATTGCCGCTACAGGAGGGCATGGCCTTCTCGGTGGAGCCGGGCGTCTACTTCCCGGGCCAGTGGGGCGCCCGCATCGAGGACATCGTGATCGTCACCGCCGACGGCGCACTGTCGGTCAACAACCGGCCCCACGACCTGATCGTGGTGCCGCAGGCCTGATCAGTCCTCGTCGTGCGTGAGCAGGCTCGACGAGCCCAGCACCCGCTCGACACGCACTTCGATCACGACCCGCTTGGGGTTGGGCCGAGGCGTCCGATAACGCTGCGCGTAGCGCAGTTCGGCATCGCGGACATCTTCGATGCTGGTGCGCACCGTCGATTTGCCTTCCAGCGACAGCCACCGCGCCCCGTCGACCTGGCTGAGCACCGCGACGCCGCGCTGATCGGCGTTGACGGCCTTCTGGGTGCCGCCCGAGGTGATGACACGCGCGATGTGGGTGGTCGGATCGAAGGTGAAACCCACGGCGACGACGTGTGGAGACTGATCCGACCGCAGCGTGGTCAGCATGGCGAGGTGACGTTCGGTGAGGAACGCCAGCGCGTCATTGGTGAGTCGCGTAGTTGACTTGGCCATCGGCGTCCACGCTAGCGCAGGAGATAATCGTCGCCGTGGAAGACACCAAACTGCTCGTCGTGTTCGGCGGCCGCAGCGAGATCGGATTGGAAGTGGCGCAGCGACTGGCCCCGGGTGCCACGGTGGTGCTGGCCGCCCGCCGACCCGACGACCTCCACAGCGAGGTGGCCGCACTCCAGCAGGCCGGCGCCGCGGCGGTGCACACCATCGCGTTCGACGCGGACGACATCGCCGCACACCCTGCCTTGGTCGAGTCGATAGTCGCCGCCCACGGTCCGATCGGTACGGCAGTGCTCGCCTTCGGGATCCTCGGCGACCAGACGCGTGCGGAGACTGACGCCGCGCATGCGGCGGCCGTCGCGCACACCGATTACGTGGCACAGGTCAGCCTGCTCACGGTGCTCACCGACACGATGCGTAGCGCGGGTTCGGGGACCGTCGTCGCGTTCTCGTCGGTGGCGGGGGTGCGGGCGCGCCGCGCCAACTATGTGTACGGGTCCGCCAAGGCGGGGCTGGACGCGTTCTGCAGCGGGCTGACCGACGCGCTGCACGGCTCTGCTGTGCGACTGCTGCTGGTGCGGCCCGGGTTCGTGATCGGCCGGATGACCGAGGGCATGTCCCCGGCCCCATTGTCGAGCACGCCGGCGCAGGTCGCCGATGCGACGGTGCGGGCGCTGCGCAAGGGGCGCAGCAGTGTGTGGGTCCCGGGCTCGTTGGCCGTGTTGGCGTGCGCGTTCCGGATGATGCCGCGTGCACTGTGGCGGAGGTTGCCGAGGTGATCGTCGTGGTGGGTATCGGAGCGGACGGCATGGCGGGCCTTGCAGCTGCGTCGAAGGACGAATTGGCAAGAGCCACCGTCATTTACGGTTCACAGCGGCAGCTCGATCTGCTCGACGACTCCGTCACCGCATCGCGGCGGGCGTGGCCGAGCCCGATGCTTCCGGCGCTGCGGGCGCTCATGGACGACAGCGACGGGGATGTGCATGTGGTGGCCAGTGGCGATCCGCTGCTGCATGGCATCGGCAGCACGCTGATCCGCCTTCTGGGCGCGGATCGTGTGGCTGTCCTTCCGCACGTGTCGTCGGTGACGCTCGCCTGTTCGCGGGTCGGCTGGCCGGTGCACGACACCGAGATCATCAGCTTGGTGACGAAGGACGCCGCCGCCGCGGTGCGCCGCGGTGGCCAGGCCGTGGTGCTGTCGCGCGACGGATCGTCACCGGCGGAACTCGCCAAGCTGCTCACGGCGACCGGTCGCGGCGACTCCGAACTGACGATCCTCGAACAGCTCGGGGGGTCCAGGGAGTTGCGGCGCTCCTCGACCGCTCGGGAGTGGGCGGCCCGCCCTCCCGGTGACGTCGACAGCCTCAACGTGATGGCTGTCCGCTATCTGCCGGACGAACGCCGGTTCGGGGCGCTGCCCGATGATGCGTTCGCCCACGACGGTCAGATCACCAAGCAGATGATCCGTGCGGCGACGTTGGCGGCACTGGGCCCGCGGCCCGGCGAATTATTGTGGGATGTCGGCGCGGGGTCGGGCAGCGTCTCGATCGAATGGTGCCTGAGCGGCCCCGGGTGCAGGGCGATCGCCTTCGAACGCGACGAGACCAGGCGCCCCCGGATCATCGAGAACGCCGCTGCGTTCGGTGTTCGCATCGAAGCCACGTTCGACGCGCCCGAGTCGTTCGACTTCTGCCCGCCGCCGAGCGTCATCTTCGTCGGCGGCGGCGTGAGCCAACCAGGTCTGCTGGAAGCCTGTTGGGACAAGCTGCCCGAGGGCGGCCGGCTGGTCGCCAACGCCGTCACGGTGGAGTCCGAAGCGACTCTTGCGCAATGGTATTCACGCGTCGGAGGTGAGCTCCGGCGTTTCCAGCACTACACCGGCGACGCGGTCGGTTCCTTCACGGGCTGGCGCGCGGCGATGCCCGTCACGCAGTGGTCTGCGACGAAGCCTCATACGACCTGACGAGCTCGATCGCTTCCAGCTCGCGGACGGCGCGGCAGCCCCGACGCAGCATCGTGAGCACCATCTCGTCACCACGTTCGGTCGACGCGGCGAAGGCGTAGCCCAGCACGCTGATGAGCGGCGCCTGGAAGACGCCGAGTCGGTAGTCCTGCCAACACGTCTCGACGTCATAGCCGGTCACACCGTGCGTGCGTAGGGCGGCGTGGTAGCGCTCCACGAGATCGCGCTCCACCGCCGCGCGGTCCTCCGGTGCGAGGCTGGTCGCCGTGAAATAGCTGAGGTCGCGAGCGGGCAACCCGATCCCCATCGTCTGCCAGTCGACGACGGTGACGCGGGTGCGGTCGGGGTCGTAGAGCAGGTTGTCGAGGCGATAGTCGCCGTGCATGAGTGAAAACCGGTCCGGCTCGGCCATCAGCCATGGCGCCACCAGGCTCATCGACGTGACGAGCGTGTCGCGGTCTTCGTCGGTCACCGAGCCGCCGAGCTTCTCGAGCGTGATGTTGGCGGCCATCACCGCGACGTCACCCATTCCCTTTGCGGCCGCTTCGTCGCCGGGTTTGGGCATCACGATCGACGGCAGGTCGAAGAAGCGCCGGTCTCCCCAGCTCGGCCCGTGCAGCCCCGCCAGCGCCTCGACGGCCAGTGCCGCCTCAGCGGGTGTGCATCCCGCGATCTGGTCGCCTTGTTCGGCGGGTGCCATATCGGCCAGCACGAGAACGAAATCTGTTCCATCCGAGGAGATGTCGCTGTGGAAGCAGCCGGGCACCGGAATGGCGAGTTGGTTGGTGACGGCGGAGTAGAACTCCACCTCGGACAGGTAGCCGAGCGCCACCCGTTCCCGCACCGCGTCGTCCTGCGCGGGCAGCTTCACCGCGAAAGTCGCCGGTGGAGTGGGTGTCTGCGCGTCGGCGGGGTAGGTCGCCGCAACCCGGTAGGTGGCGCCGGTCTGTCCGGTGCCGATGCTCGTCACCGCAACGTCGGTGACATCGGTGCCGAGCACCGACCCCAGCCACTGCGTGGTGAGGTCTTCAGGGCTGCGGGGGATCGTCACAGAGTCACCTTTCAGTTCACGCCGTCGTTGGCGAAAATGGTTCGTAACCAGATGGTTTCGGCTCCTGCGAGGAGCTCGTCACGGGATAGGCGCCCACCGGTCGTGTAGCGCTCCATCAACCGGTCGTTGAATTCCAGCAGGATGCTGGCGAGGACCTCCGCCGGAGGGCCGTCGGGAGCTGCGCTGCCTGCGCGTTCGGAACCGATCATGCCGGCCACGATCGGCACGAACGAGTCGCGGGCTTCGTCCCAGACTTCGCGGATCGTCGCATTCGTGGCGCGGGCCTCCAGCATGGCCTGCAACAGGTAGCGGTGTTGGTCCACCGTGTCGAGCAGCTTCTCAAGCATGCCGCGGATGCGTTCACGCGGCGGTTGTGCCGTGCTGGTCAGCAGGTCTCCCGCCAGGAAGCCGTCGTCGTACATCGGCTCGAGCAGGGCCGCCACCGCTGCGGCTTTGTTCTCGAAATAGAAGTAGAACGCCGACCGGGTGACGCCGGCGCGGCGCGTGACGTCGGCAATGTTGAGGGCGTCGAACCCTGATTCGCGCAGATGGTGGTCCAGCGATTCCAGGATCGCCACACGACGCAGATCACTCTTCTGCGGTTGGCGCCGATCGGTGGGCGAGCGCACCGGTAGTCCTCGCTGCACGCGCGAGATTAACCCGCACTTCTGACAACTGTCAATAAAGCGAGACAGGTGTCAACTTAGCCGCCCTCGGGGTATCGGCGCAGTGTGAACACTCGGTCGGTGCCGCAGGCCCGGTGCCATCGGGTCTGTGAGGAACCGATGATCAGCAGGCAGCGCATGTCGACATCGGCGGGGTTCAACTCGCCGAGGCGCACCACCGTGACCGATTCCCGCGGCCCGGAGACGTCCCGGCCGATGACGACAGGGGTCTCGGGATCGCGGTGTTCGAGCAGCAGGTCGCGCATCGCGGCGACCTGCCACGTCCGGGTCTTCGAGGCGGGGTTGTAGATCGCCAGCACCATGTCGGCTGCGGCGGCGGCGGACAGCCGTCGCGCGATGACGTCCCACGGCTTGAGTCGGTCGGACAGCGAGATCACCGAATAGTCATGTCCGAGCGGGGCGCCGACCCGGCTTGCCACCGCCTGGGCCGCCGTCATCGCCGGGATGACCCGGACGTCGACGTTCGGCCACTGTTCGGCCTCCTCGAGGACGGCTGTCGCCATCGCGAAGACCCCGGGGTCTCCCGACGAGACGACGGCCACGGTGCGGCCCTGCTCGGCGAGCTCGCAGGCCAGCCGGGCCCGGGCGGGCTCGTCGGTGTTGTCGCTGGGGTGCCTGCGCTGCCCGTCGCGAGGCGGAACGCGGTCGAGATAGGGGCCGTAGCCGATCAGATCGGTGGCGGCGCCGAGCTCGTGGCGGCTCTGCGGTGTCATCCAGTTCGTGTCGCCGGGACCCAGGCCGACGACCGCCACAGTGCCGGTGCCAGTCGGCCCTTTGCGGTCCCCGGTGAGCATGGCCAACGCGAAATAGGGCACCGATCCGTCGTCGACGTCGGCGGCGGGAAGGACCCGCTGCCGTTCGGTGCTCGCCCGTTCGACATAGAAGGCGTCCCCGAGACGGCCGGCCGCCGAAAGTGCTTGCCGCACTGCTGGATAGGAGCGTCCGAGCTTGAGGATCACGGCGGCGTCGGTGTCGGCGAGCCGGCGCTGGAGTTCCTGCTGGGGAAGTGTGCCGGGCAGGATCGTCAGCACCTGATCGCCTTGGACCAGTGGAGTCGAGATCGCCGCCGACGCCGCACTGACCGACGTGACGCCCGGAACGATGACGGCGTCGAAGCGTTCCGTCAGCCGGGTGTGCATGTGCATGTAGGAGCTGTAGAAGAGCGGGTCGCCTTCGGCCAGCAGTGCCACGTCGCGCCCCGCCGTCAGGTGTTCGGCGATCCGTTCGGCGGACTCCCGGTAGAAGTCCTCCATCGCACCGGCGTAGCCGCCGGGGTGATCCGAGGTCTCGGTGGTCACCGGGTAGACGAGGTGTTCTTCGATCTGTCCGCCGCGCAGATAGGGCTCGGCGATGCTGCGCGCGATGCTCCGGCCGTGCCGGGCGCTGTGATAGGCGACCACGTCGGCCGCGCCGATGACCCTGGCCGCCTTGACGGTCACCAGTTCGGGGTCACCGGGACCGAGTCCGACACCCCACAAGGTGCCTTGCCGTGCCTTATTGCCGGTCATTCGTCTTCTGCCGCAATCGCATTCACCGCTGCTGCGGCCATGGCGCTGCCACCGCGGCGCCCCGTGACCATCAGGTAGGAGATACCGCGGGTGTTGTCGATGAGTTCTTGTTTGCACTGCGCCGAGCCGACGAAGCCGACGGGACCGCCCAGCACCGACGCCGGCGGCGCAATGCCCTCGTCGACGAGCTCGAGCAGCCGGAAGAGCGCTGTAGGCGCGTTGCCGATGGCCAGCACGGCACCGGGGATCCGCTCCGCCCAGAGGTCCACGCCCGCCGCAGAGCGGGTGGTGCCGAGCTTGGCGGCAAGGTCGAACGCGCGGGGATCGGCCACCAGCGAGACGACCTCGTTGTCGGCGGGCAGTCGCAGCCGCGTGATCCCCGCG
The DNA here is from genome assembly GCF_029623955.1 of Mycobacterium sp. 236(2023). Classification (GTDB taxonomy): domain Bacteria; phylum Actinomycetota; class Actinomycetes; order Mycobacteriales; family Mycobacteriaceae; genus Mycobacterium. The sequence continues at coordinate 291,121 of NZ_JARSBP010000004.1, forward strand.
GCAACCATCGAGGAATCGCACAGGATCGGGGCGCCGCCGGCCAGCGCGGCATGCGTGCGTGACGTGACATCGTCGGTGAACGCCACGTGATCGGCGACGTCGACCTGACCGCAGGTATGGATCAGGCGCACAACCACACGGGCTACGTCCTCGGGGAACCGTGCGAGGTCTGCCTCGGCGCGAATGGTGGCAAACGACTGCCGGTAGATCTCGGCGGCGTCGCGGATGTAGTCGAGCACCCGATCACCCTACGGGGGAGTTCCCCCGGACCTGGTATCCGTCGGCGGTAGCCACCAGAACCTGACCGATTGGTGGGCTGCCGCAGGCGCGATCGCAGCCCACGAAGTGCCGGTGCACGGACACGTCGGTGTCGAGCGCCGCCGCCGCGTCGGCCCGCACATCGGCCACCGAGTGTGAACAACCCGGGCTGCCGGTGCACGCCGAGAGTGAGAGCCAGGCCGAGTCCTCGTCGAAGACGAGCCCCAGCGGAGCGAGGACCCGAAGCGCCACATCGGCGACGCCCTCGTCCAGGTCGAAGAGCACGACCGACCGCCACGGCGTGACGGTGATCGGCGCCTCCACGGCGGCGAGGTAGCGCGCCACCTCGGCGTCGAGAACCCCGAGCGGTATCGCCGCGCCGAGCGCAATGCGTCCGTCGTTCTGCTCGATCCAGCCGACCGGCGGGCGGCTCTGAGCCGGCCACGTCTTCCCGGCCGGCGCCGTCGGCCTGAGCCCGTCCAGAAGGGCCGCCGTGTCTTCGAGTTCGCGAACACGCCAAGACTTTCCGCGGATCTCGGCGAATCGTCGTGCTATTTCCAGCATTTGACCGACTGCGTCCGGAATCGCCACCCGCACTCCCGAGTCGCGGCCCGCGAGAAGCAGTGCCGCGGTGGCGTTGTCGACGGCGTGGATCCCGACGTCGGGGCCGAGGCCCGAAATATCGCCACGCCCGTCGTCGATCCCGAACAGGAACCGTCCGGGCAGCCTGGCCAGGAGCGGATCCTGCCGAAGGCGCGCATCGAGGTCTGCGACGAGTTCACGTGTGTCACAGAGCCCGCCGCTGCGTCCCGACAGTGGAGAAGCGACGATGTTGCGCACCCGTTCATGGCTCGGGGAGGGCAACAATCCCTCCGCCGAGAGAATGTCAGCGACGGCCGCGGGGTCGCGGACCCCGCGGATCTGCACGTTGCCGCGGGAGGTCAGCTCCAGCGTCGACGCGGCGAAGTCGATGGCGGCGAGGGCGATCGACTCCATCTGGTGCGCCGTCATCACACCACCGGGCAGGCGCAGCCTGGCCAACTCGCCATCCGCGGCGCTATGCGTCTGCAGTGCACCGGGACACGCATCGTCGTCGCGTAAACGGGCCACCCGTCCACGGTACTCGCTCACAGCAGCTGGTCCGGTCCGTGCCATCTGGTTGCTGAGCGCACTCGGCGCGAGGCCGTCCGGTGCGTACTGCGGCGCTTCGCAAAAATCAAGATCGGAAAACCACTGGTCAGCGTCACTTCAGCGGAACGTGCAGGTAGATGCGCCGGGTGGGCACGTAACTGCCTGCGCGGTAGCTGACTTTTCGAGTACCCGGTTACCCGTGTCATCCCCGCGATCCCCTCGTAGTTTTGTGGACATCAGGAGCCCGGCGGGGGGTCGGGCTCCGAAATATCCCATCAGGGGGAGTGATTGAAATGACTGATCTGGCATCCGATTTGGAAGCGAAACCGGACCCGCGGCCCGCCATCGCCGGCGGTGCCGTCGAGGTGACGAACACGGCGGAGCTGACTCTCATCACTGAGCAGGAGGTCCTCATCGGTTCGGCCGCAGCGTTGGCCGGCCCGAAAGTGCGGCGCAACTATCTCGCGATGGTGCGCGCGGCGTTCACCTCCGGCGCCCGCTCCGGCGATCTCGTCACGCCGAAGCACTACCCGAGGCACCACGCGTTCATCGAGGACGCGCTGATGTCCCGGATGATGGATCGGCTCTAGGGCACTCAGCTCGCGAGCCGAACCGGCGCCACAACCTGGGAGTACGTCGACGCGTCGCCCTTGATCACCCGACTGTGGTCGCCGTGGACATCAACGGGGATGTCTCCGGCGAGGGTGATCCGAGACAGGCGGCGGAACTGGTCGTCATAATCGGCCACGGCGTAGTGCTGGGTGGCCCTGTTGTCCCAGACGGCAAGGTCGCCCAGCTCCCAGTTCCAGCGAATCGTGTTCTCCAGCTTGGTGATCCGATTCTGCAGCAACTGGAACAGGGCAGCTGACTCGGCTTGGCCGAGTCCGACGAAGTGCTTGACGAAATGGCCGAGCAGCAGGACCTTCCGCCCCGTCTCCGGATGCACCCGCACCACCGGATGCTCGGTCTCGTAGTAATCGGAGACGAACTCCTCTCGGTACTGACGCTCGGTGTCGGCGAGGTCCTCCAGACGTGCGTCGGCATCACCGGCGTAGTCGTAGGTGTTCGTGTGCACCGCCCACAGGTTCTCGGCGAGCGCCCGCAGCGGTGCGGGAAGCCTGTCGTACGCCGCCTCGGTCGACGCCCATGTCGTGGTTCCGCCATACGGCGGCAGCGTGATCGCCCGCAGCAGTGACGCTTTCGGGATGCGGTCGACGAACGTGACATCGGTGTGCCAGCTGTTGGCCTTGTCGTACCGGGAGTCGATGGGCAGCACCTTGGCGCCGCGGGATGTGACGGTGGGATGCGCCGTCGTCGGCGTGCCCAGGGCGCGGGCGAACTGCAGTTGGCCATCGTCGTCGAGATCATGCTGCCCGCGGAAGAAGATCACCTTGTGTTCGATCAGCGCGGCGTTGATCTGGTCCGCTGTCGCGGCGTCGACGCCGCGGGCGAGGTCGACACCGTCGATGCGGGCGCCGATATGGGCGCCGAGTTTGACGACATTGAGTGATGACACGGGTCCTCCTTCACGCGATCAGACCTGCCACCGTGCCCCTCGGCGGCCCCGCCGCACACCCTTAGATTCAGCGGGAATCGAATCGGTGCCGTTTCGGGCGGGTCAAGATCGGGTAAGGACTGCCGTCAGCGTGTGAGTGCGACGCGCGCTGGAACCGACGCCGACGGAAAGTCGAGAGCAGTGAACTCCCTGTGGGATTACGTCTCTGCGCACTACCCGCAGCTCATCTTCGACTCCTACCAGCACGTCAGCGCCGTGGTGCAGAGCGTGCTGATCGCAACACTCATCGGCGTCGCGATCGGAGTGCTGACCTACCGCAACGCGCTGGCAGCCAACCTGGCGACCGCCACCTCGAGCGTCATCCTCACTGTGCCGTCGTTCGCCCTGCTGGGCCTGCTCATCCCGCTGTTCGGGTTGGGGGTGATCCCCAGCGTCGCCGCACTCGTGCTGTACTCGCTGCTGCCGATCGTCCGCAACACCATCGTGGGCCTCAACGCCGTCGACCCGGCCCTGACCGACGCCGCGCGAGGCATCGGGATGAGTCGCCTCGACACCCTGCGGCGGGTCGAACTGCGCCTGGTGTGGCCGGCGATCCTGTCCGGCATGCGGCTGAGCACCCAGATGTCGATGGGGGTGCTGGCGATCGCGGCGTATGTGAAAGGGCCCGGTCTGGGAAATCTGATCTTCGCGGGTCTGGCGCGAGTGGGCAGTCCCACCGCCCTGCCGATGGCGCTGAGCGGAACCCTGCTCATCGTGATCCTCGCGCTCGCGCTCGACGCCGTCCTCGTTCTCGTCGGGCGGCTCACAACGTCGAAAGGCATTCGATGACAGGACAATCCGCTCCTACCGGCGTGCGCATCGAACTCGACCACGTGTCGAAGGTCTACCCGGGCGCGAAACAGCCCGCGGTCGACGACGTCTCACTGGAGATCCCGGCGGGGGAGATCGTCATCTTCGTCGGCCCGTCGGGCTGCGGGAAGACGACGACGATGCGGATGATCAACCGGCTCAGCGAGCCGACGTCGGGCCGCATCCTGATCGGCGACAAAGATGCGCTGTCGATCAAGCCGACCGAGTTGCGGCGCTCCATCGGCTATGCGATCCAGCAGGCCGGTCTGTTCCCGCACATGACGATCCGGCAGAACGTGGGCCTCGTGCCCGGGCTGCTCGGCTGGGACCGCGCCCGGATCGGCGACAGGGTCGACGAACTCCTCGACCTCGTCGGCCTCGAACCCTCGCAGTACGCCGACCGTTATCCGCGCCAGCTCTCCGGCGGCCAGCAGCAGCGCGTCGGCGTTGCCAGAGCCCTCGCCGCAGATCCGCCTGTTCTGCTGATGGACGAACCCTTCGGGGCCGTCGACCCGATCACCCGGAGCACTCTGCAGGACGAACTGCTGCGGCTGCAGTCCGAGCTGCGCAAGACCATCGTCTTCGTCACCCACGACTTCGGGGAGGCCGTCAAGCTCGGAGATCGCATCGCCGTCCTCGGGCAGCAGTCCGCGGTGCTGCAGTACGACACCCCGCAGAACATCCTGGCCAGTCCGGCTGACGACACCGTCGCCGGATTCGTCGGGTCCGGTGCGTCCCTGCAGCAGCTCGGCCTGCTGCGGGTCAAGGACGTCGCGCTCGAAGAACGTCCGTCGGTACACCGTGACGACAGCGTCGAGCACGTGCGGTCGGTGATCGCGGGCAGCGACCACGACTGGGCCGTCGTGCTCGACGACCGGCAGCGCCCTGTCAGCTGGGTGCGGGAGAGCAAGCTGCGGCATGCGAGCTCACTGGCTGACGCCGTCGAACATCTCGATCTCGTCAGCACGCATTCGACCCTCGAAGACGCCCTCGAGGCGATCCTCGCCGAACAGCACGCGTCGGCCGTCGTCGCCGGGCCTGGCAACAGGTATGAAGGCGTCGTCACGCTGGATACGCTCATCGGCACGATCACGCGGCTTCGCGCGGAAGCCGAAGCCACCACCGGAGCCGGGGACGCCCCCTCGTGAGCACCGCCACCGAAACGGGCGAGGCGACGAGCGCGCCGGCCACCACCCCGGCCGAGCGGGCCCGGTTGTTCATCCAGCCCGTGCTCGTCCTCGTCGTCGCTGCCGCGGTGATCTTCTGGGCGTTCAACCGTGAACTGACCGCCACCCAGCAGGAGAACATCAATCCGGGCAACGTCACAACGCTGATCTGGCAGCATCTCCTGCTCACCGCGACCGTCACCGCGATCGTGCTGGCCATCGGCATCCCGCTCGGGGTGCTCGTCACCCGGCCGCGGGCAAAAGTGTTGCGCCCCATAGTCGTCGGCATCGCCAACATCGGCCAGGCCGCGCCCGCGATCGGTCTTCTGGTCCTGCTGTTCCTCTTCACCGCCAAGACCGGATTCTGGATCGGGGTGCTGCCGATCGCGCTGTACTCGCTGCTGCCGGTCCTGTCGAGCACGATCCTGGGCATCGACCAGGTCGACCGCGCGCTGATCGATGCGGGTCTCGGGCAGGGGATGTCGCGGCAGGCGCTGTTGCTGCGTGTCGAACTGCCGCTCGCGGTGCCCTACATCCTCGCCGGCCTCCGCACGTCGCTCGTGCTCGCCGTCGGCACCGCGACGTTGTCGTTCCTCGTGAACGCAGGTGGACTCGGAATCCTGATCGACACCGGATACAAGTTGCAGGACAACGTCACCTTGATCCTCGGCAGTGTGCTCGCGGTCTGCCTGGCGCTGCTGGTCGACTGGCTGGGCGGGCTCGCGGAGTTCTTCGTCGGCCCGAAGGGATTGCGGTGACGAAACGACTTGCGGCAGTGGCGTTGCTGGTGGTGCTCGCGCTGGCAGGCTGCGGGCTCGGTTCGGGGAGTACCGTCCCGCTGCGCGTCGGTCCGGGAACCATCCAGCCGACCCCCGGTCTGGAAGGCGTCCCGATCACCGTCGGTTCCAAGGAGTACACCGAGCAGGTGATCATGGGATACATCCTGGAGTTCACCCTCGCCGCCGCCGGCGCCGATGTGCGTGACCTCACCGGCATCGTCGGTTCCCGAAGTACAAGGGAGGCACAGCTTTCCGGCCAGGTCGACGTCGCCTACGAGTTCACCGGCAACGCATGGATCAACTATCTCGGGCACGAGAAGCCGATCCCGGACACCCGCGAACAGTACGAAGCGGTGCGTGACGAGGACCTCGAGCGCAACGACATGGTGTGGCTCGAGCCCGGACCGATGGATGACACCTACGCTCTGGCGGCCAGCCCGGCGACGATCGAGCGGACCGGGGTGCGGACGCTGTCCGACTACGCGGCTCTTGTCCTGCGTGACCCCGCTGCGGCGCGCACGTGCGTCGACACGGAATTCCGGGCCCGCCAGGACGGGTTCCCCGGCATGGCGGCCGCGTACGGGTTCGATCCGGCGCGTGCGCAGACCCCCATCCTGCAGGTCGGCATCATCTACCAGGCCACCTCCGATGGCACCGCATGTGACTTCGGAGAGGTGTTCACCACCGACGGCCGCATCGCCGCGCTGAACCTCACCGTGCTCACCGACGACAAGCAGTTCTTCGCCCACTACAACCCGTCGGTGACGATGAAGCGCGACTTCTTCGACGCGCACCCCGAGATCGCCGAGGTCACCGCGCCGGTGACCGCCGCGCTGACCAACGACGCCATCATCGACCTCAACAAGCAGGTCGACGTCGACGGCCGCGACCCCAGCGTCGTAGCCAGGGACTGGATGGTCGAGAAAGGGTTCGTCACCGCCGAATAGGTCGTTGTCAGCATGCGATGTGACGGTTGTCACTTCGCTGCGCGGCCTATTCCGTCCCGCACAGAACACGCATTTCTTGCAGTACCGGCGGTACCGTCTCGCTTACTGAACTCGTGTCAAACAACGGGGTGTTGAAAGGAGCGGGCCATGCTCGCACTCATGGTTTTCGCGGCGGTCGTCTTCCTGCTGATCGCTGCCCTCGGGTCGCCGTACGGGCACACCTGGTACAGCCGCTGGAACGGCTGACGTCACGCCGGGCCCAAAGGCGGGCGGTAGGTGCCGAAGCTCCAGATGTTGCCGTACGGGTCGCGGGCGGCGAACTCGTGCGACCCGTACTCCTGGTCGGTGATGCCCATGACGATGTCGGCGCCCGCCGCGGCAGCCCGGTCGTGTAGCGCGTCCACCGCATCGGCGGATTCCACCACGACGTAGACCATCACCGGTCCCGGCAGCGCGAAGTCGCTGTCGCGATCGGCGTCGTCGACCATCACGACGCCCGTCCCGATGCTCACCTCGGCGTGCTGCAGAGGCTGATCCGGCTCGGGCGGGACGATCAGGATCGGTTCCGCACCGAATGCCAGTGACAGCCATTCGATGGCCGTGCGTGGTTCGGTGAACGGCACGATCGGCACCGCGCCGGCGAAGGTCTGGGTTGTCGTCATGGCCTCGACGTTATGGACGTCAGACGGTTGCGTCTTGTACGGAATTGACGGTGCCGCGCAGCTCCGTCGGTGTGATGCCCGCGAATTCGCGCACCTCGCGCGCCATGTGTGCCTGGTCGAAGTAGCCGCATTCGGTCGCCGTCGCCGCCAGCTCATCGCCGCTGAGTAGGCGCGCCGATGCGCGCTCGAAGCGGACGATCCGCGCGACGGTCTTCGGCGGCAACCCGACGGCGTCGCGGTAGCGCGCGATGAGCCGGCGGTGACTCCAACCCAGGTCCTCGGCGAGCGTGCCGATCGGGACCCTGCCGCCGCTCGCGGTGATGCGCCCCAGAGACCACACCACACCCGCGTCGATGTCGGCAGCCCGGCCTAGCCGTTCGATCAGTATTCGGTCGACGAGCGTGAAGCGTTCGGACCAGCTCGGCGCATCCCCGATGCGTTGCACCAGGGCCGTGCCCTCCCCGCCGAGGACGGCTTCGATCGGCACCGTCGTGTTGGCCACCTCGGACAGCGGCATACCGAGGATGCGGCGGGCGCCCAGCGGCGTCAGGTCCACCTGCAGGCATCGGGCCGAGCCGTCATGGCCTACTAGTACCGGTCCGTCGGTCAGACCTGCGACGAAAGACCGCAGCCGCAGCGGTTCGGCGCCGATGTGCTCGCGGTGCGCCACCGTCCAGCCCTCGTCGAGGTCGATGATGATCGGGACGAAAGAACACGCCAGCTCGCGGAAGAGGGCTGGAACGCCGCAGCGCGTAGTGAACCCCTCGTAGCGCAACACCACGTCGCGCAGCGACGGATCCGGGGTGCCGACGGCGCCTCCCGCGCTCATGGCACCCACCGTAGTCCGGTACGAATAGGTGGTGACCGAACCCGCCGGCCAGGCTCCGACCGTACTGCTGCTGTCCACGTCGGACACCGATCTCATCACGGCGCGGGCGAGCGGTGCCCGCTTCCGGTGGGCCAATCCGTCGCGCCTGGTCGACGGCGAACTGGAAGAACTGCTCGGTGGCGCCGACGTCGCGATCGTTCGCATCCTCGGCGGGTACCGCGCATGGGAGGACGGCATCAACACGGTGCGGTCCAGCGGTGTGCCCGCCGTGGTCGTCAGCGGTGAGCAGGCGCCCGACGCCGACCTGATGAACTACTCGACCACCCCGGCCGGGGTGGCGCTGCAGGCGCACATCTACCTGGCTCAGGGCGGTACGGAGAACCTCGCGAACCTGCACGCGTTCTTGTCGGACACGCTGCTGATGACGGGCTTCGGGTTCGGTGAACCGGTCGCCACGCCGGGCTGGGGTGTCCTGGACCGTCCGGTCCCCGCCGACAAGCGCCCGGCGGAGGGTCCCACGGTTGCGGTCCTGTACTACCGCGCTCAACACCTGGCGGGCAACACCGCCTACATCGAAGCGCTCTGTGACGCGATCGAAAGTGCCGGGGGAGTAGCGCTTCCGGTGTTCTGCGCCTCGCTGCGAACCGCCGAGGCCTCGCTGATCGAACTGCTGAGCACGGCTGACGCGCTGGTGACCACGGTGCTCGCCGCCGGTGGCGCGACGCCCGCGGCCGTGGGGGCCGGCGGCGCCGACGACACGTGGAACGTCGCTCACCTTGCGGCGCTGGACATTCCGATCCTGCAGGGATTGTGTCTGACATCGTCGAGAGCGCAGTGGGATGAGAACGACGACGGGATGTCGCCCCTTGACGTCGCGACTCAGGTCGCCGTGCCCGAATTCGATGGGCGAATCATCACGGTTCCGTTCTCGTTCAAGGAGATCGACGACGAGGGCCTGATCGCCTACGTGCCGGATGCGGAACGCTGCGCCCGAGTCGCCGGTCTTGCGGTGCGACATGCCCGCCTGCGGTCCATCGCTCCCGCCGACAAGCGTGTCGCCCTCGTCTTCTCGGCCTACCCGACCAAGCACGCGCGCATCGGCAACGCGGTCGGGCTCGACACCCCGGCCAGCGCCATCGGGCTGCTGAAGGCGATGCGGGAAGCCGGTTATGACGTCGGCGACGTTCCCGGTCTGGAGGCCGAGGATGGCGACGCGCTGATCCACGCGATGATCGAGCGCGGCGGCCAGGATCCCGACTGGCTCACCGAGGAGCAACTGGCGGGCAACCCGATCCGGGTGTCCGCGAAGGACTACCGCGAATGGTTCGCCACGCTGCCCGCTGAGCTCGCGGACGCGGTGACCGAGCACTGGGGGCCCGCGCCCGGCGAGCTGTTCGTCGACCGCAGCCGAGATCCCGACGGTGAGATCGTGATCGCTGCAATGCAATCGGGCAATGTCGTGCTGATCGTGCAGCCCCCCCGCGGTTTCGGCGAGAACCCGGTCGCGATCTACCACGACCCCGATCTGCCGCCGAGCCATCACTATCTGGCCGCCTACCACTGGCTCGACCGCGGATTCTCCAACGCATTCGCCGCCGATGCCGTCGTGCATCTCGGCAAGCACGGCAACCTGGAGTGGCTTCCGGGTAAGACGCTCGGCATGTCGGCGGCCTGCGGCACCGACGCCGCGCTCGGTGATCTTCCGCTGATCTATCCGTTCCTCGTCAACGACCCTGGCGAGGGCACCCAGGCCAAACGCCGCGCCCATGCCACGCTCGTCGACCATCTGATCCCGCCGATGGCCCGCGCCGAAACCTACGGCGACATCGCGCGACTGGAGCAACTTCTCGACGAACACTCCACGATCTCGGCCCTCGATCCCGGCAAGCTTCCTGCCATCCGGCAGCAGATCTGGACTCTGATGCGGGCCGCCAAGATGGACCACGACCTGGGTCTGGAGGACCGGCCCGACGAGGACGTGTTCGACGACATGCTGCTGCACGTCGACGGCTGGCTCTGCGAGATCAAAGACGTCCAGATCCGCGACGGACTGCACATTCTCGGCGAAACACCCAGCGGTGAAGCGCAACTGGACCTCGTGCTGGCGATGCTGCGGGCACGCCAGCTGTTCGGCGGTGAGCAGACGGTGCCGGGCCTGCGGGAGGCGCTCGGCCTCGCCGAGGACGGTAAAGATGACCGCACGGCTGTCGATGCCGCCGAGGCCCGGGCGCGCGAACTCGTTGCGGGACTGCAGAAGAGCGGGTGGGACGCCGACGCAGTCGACTCGCTGACCGACGATGACGGCGTGGCGGCGATCCTGCGGTTCGCGGCCACCGAGGTGGTGCCGCGGCTGGCGGGTACCGCGCAGGAGATCAACCAGATCCTGCGCGCGCTCGACGGACGATTCATCGCATCCGGCCCGTCGGGATCGCCCCTGCGCGGTCTCGTCAACGTGCTGCCCACCGGTCGCAACTTCTATTCCGTGGACCCCAAGGCCGTTCCGTCCCGTCTGGCGTGGGAAACCGGTGTCGGACTGGCAGATTCGCTGTTGGAGCGCTACCGCGCCGACTACGGCCGCTGGCCGGAGTCGGTGGGTCTATCGGTGTGGGGGACCTCGGCGATGCGCACCGCAGGCGACGACATCGCCGAAGTCCTCGCGCTACTCGGCGTCCGGCCGATCTGGGACGACGCATCCCGCCGTGTTGTCGACCTCGAAGCGATGTCGCTCGCCGAACTGGGCAGGCCGCGCATCGACGTGACCGTCCGCATCTCAGGGTTCTTCCGCGACGCGTTCCCGCACGTGGTGACGATGATCGACGACGCGGTCCAGCTCGTCGCAGGCCTCGACGAGTCCGCCGAGGACAACTACGTGCGCGCCCACAGCCAGGCCGACCTGTCCGAGCATGGTGATCAAAGACGTTCCACCACAAGAATTTTCGGCTCCAAACCGGGGACGTACGGGGCAGGTCTGCTGCAGCTGATCGACAGCCGCAACTGGCGTGACGACGCCGACCTCGCCGAGGTGTACACCGCGTGGGGCGGTTTCGCCTACGGCCGCGGCCTGGACGGCGCCCCGGCCACCGACGACATGAACAGGGCCTACCGCCGGATCAAGGTGGCGGCCAAGAACACCGACACCCGTGAGCACGACATCGCTGATTCCGACGATTACTTCCAGTACCACGGCGGCATGGTGGCCACCGTGCGCGCACTCACCGGGAAGGATCCGGCGGCCTACATCGGCGACAACACCCGGCCCGAGGCGGTGCGCACCCGCACGCTCAGCGAGGAGACCACCCGGGTTTTCCGGGCCCGCGTCGTCAACCCGCGCTGGATGACCGCGATGCGCCGACACGGATACAAGGGTGCGTTCGAGATGGCCGCGACCGTCGACTACCTCTTCGGCTACGACGCGACCGCCGGGGTGATGGCCGACTGGATGTACGAACAGCTCTCGCAGAGCTACGTGCTCGACGACGAGAACCGCAAGTTCATGTCGGAGTCGAATCCATGGGCGCTGCACGGAATGGCGGAGCGGCTGCTGGAGGCCGCGGGCCGCGGCATGTGGTCGGCACCTGAGCAGGCCACGCTCGACGGGCTCAAGCAGGTGCTGCTCGAAACCGAAGGCGACCTCGAGGGCTGAACGGCATTAGCCTGGCCGCATGCCCCTGACCTTCGCCGACGTCGCCAAGTCCGAGTACATCCTGCTCACCACATTCACCAAGGACGGCCGGCCCAAGCCCACCGCGATCTGGGCGGTCCCGTCCGGCGACGGGCTCGTCGCGATCACCCAGGAACAGTCCTGGAAGGTCAAACGCATCCGCAACACCGCGCGCGTCACGATCGCCGAATGCGACCGTCGCGGCAATCCGAAGGGCGACGCCGTGGAGGCGACGGCACGGGTGCTCGACAAATCCGCCAACCAAGCCACCTACGACGCCCTCGGCAAGCGCTACGGGCTGCTGGGAAAGACGTTCAACTTCTTCTCCAAGCTGCGCGGCGGCATGGAGAAGAACGTTTCGATCGAGATCAAACCGGTTAATTAGCCTTGCTGTGACCGACCAGTCTGTGCAGAAGCCGACGTTCCAGGACGTCTACCGCGAGAAGTACCTGTTGCTGACCACGTTCACCAAGGACGGCCGGCCCAAACCCACCCCGGTGTGGGGAGTTCCGCACGAGGGGAAGCTGCTCATCAGCACCGATGACGGCTCCTGGAAGACGAAGCGGATCAACAACACCCCGCGCGTGACGATCCAAAAGTGCGGTGTGCTGGGCAAGGTCAAGGGCGAGCCCGTCGAGGCCGTCGCCCGCAACTTGCCGAAATCGGACACGCGGCGCGTGTTCGACATGGTGACGCGGCGCTACTGGTGGCATGCCTGGTGGTGGATCCCGCAGGCCATCGTCCGCGGCGGCATCGACAAGGTGCACGCCGCCATCGAGGTCGAGCCACTGCCTTCCTAGGAACCGCTCGCCCCGAGGAACCACGGCCACCGCCCGCTCGTTGACACGCTATGGCGATGCGGCTGTTCCTGGTCTACGTGTTGGTTGAGCTGGCTGTCTTGGTGGGGTTGATCTCCACCATCGGCTTCGGCTGGACCGTCCTGCTGGTGGCTGGTGCGTTCCTGCTCGGACTCGCTCTGGCGGGGTCACAACTTCGCCGCCACATCCAGCGTCTGCAGAAGGGGCTGACCCTGGCCGATGCACAGGGGGCGGTCACCGACAGCGTGCTCGTCGCGCTCGGTACGGTGCTCGTCGTGATTCCCGGTGTGGCCAGTTCCGTCCTCGGCGCTCTTCTTCTCCTTCCGCCCACTCGGGCGGCCGCCCGCCCCGTCATCACCGCGATGGCGGCGCGGCGCGCCCCATTGATCGTCGGGGTCGGCACGGTCGGCTCGGCCGCCGCGGGACGCCGTGTGCGCGGTGAATACGTCGACGGCGAGGTGATCGACGTGCACGATGACGTCGACAACGGCGGCGTGCAGGCACGGCCGGCCATCGAACAGCGCCACCAGCCGGAGTGACCACCACCGCGCTGCTGCTCAACGGTCGCGTGCACAGCCCGGCCATGCCCGACGCGACAGCGATGGCGGTACGCAACGGGACCGTCGCCTGGTTGGGCAGCGACGACATCGGACGCGCCCAGTTCCCCGATGCGACCGTCACCGACCTCGACGGCGCATTCGTCGCGCCTGCCTTCGTCGACAGCCACGTCCACACCACGTCAACCGGTCTCGCGCTCACCGGCCTCGATCTGCGCGGCGCCAACTCGTTGCGGCACTGCCTGGAGTTGCTCGCCAACTACGCGCGCTCGCATCCCGACGGCGTCATCTGGGGCCACGGCTGGGACGAATCCGGTTGGCCCGAGCAGTCCGCGCCCAGCACCGCGGACGTCGATGCCACCGTCGGGGATCGGCTGGCGTATCTGGCGCGCGTCGACGTGCATTCGGCTGCCGCATCGACACCGATGCGCAGGGTCGCTCGCGTCGCCGACGGCGAGGCTCTGACCGCCGACGCACACCACCGGGTCCGCCGCGCTGCACGCGAGCGCCTCACCGCGACGCAGCGCACCCGCGCCAGGATCGCGGCTCTGGACACCGCTGCCGCGCTCGGCATCGTCGCCGTCCACGAATGTGCCGGACCCGACATCGGCGGTCTCGACGACTGGCAGGAACTGCGAACTCTCGACCACGGTGTCGAGGTCGTCGGTTACTGGGGCGAGCAAGTGGGCACCGCCGAGGAGGCCGGCGAGCTGATGGCAGTGACGCAGGCCCGGGGATTGGCGGGCGACCTGTTCGTCGACGGCGCCATCGGATCACGCACCGCATGGCTGCACGAGCCCTACGCCGACATCGCCGACGGGTGCGCGGCATCTGCGGCTTCTAGGGGGAACGCCTACCTCGACGCCGACGCGGTGACCGCGCATCTGAGCGCCTGCACCGAAGCCGGTGTCACCGCGGGATTCCACGTCATCGGGGACGCCGCCGTCGCCACCGTCACCGCGGCGCTCGGAACCGTCGTCGACCGCTTCGGCGTCGCCGCTGTCGCGCGGTGTGGCCACCGACTCGAACACCTGGAGATGGTGACCGAGGAGCAGGCCGCCAAGCTCGGCAGCTGTGGTGTCATCGCGAGCATGCAGCCCAACTTCGACGCGCTGTGGGGCGGCGAAACCGGCATGTATGCCCAGCGCCTCGGTGTTTCCCGCGCCGCGGGGCTGAATCGTTTCGCGCTGTTAGCATCCCAAGGCGTGCCTCTCGCCTTCGGTTCGGACAGCCCGGTCACCGACCTGAATCCCTGGGCCACGGTTCGTTCCGCGACCACTCACCGCACCCCCGGCAGCGCGATCTCGGCGCGCGCGGCGTTCGCGGCGTCGACCCGGGGCGCCTGGCGCGCGGGGGGAGTGCGCGACGGACTCATGGGCACGCTCGTTCCCGGTGCGCCCGCCAGCTACGCCGTCTGGGATGCCGATGGGTTCGATGTCAGCGCACCCACCGATGCGGTGGCGCGGTGGTCCACCGATCCCCGGTCGCGGGTGCCGGTGCTGCCAGCGCTGACCGGTCGGCTTCCGCAGTGTCTCCAGACCGTGCACCGAGGTCGCGTCCTTCATGGCTGACGGAGTCGCCGACACCGAAGACACCGAAACCGCGACCGACGAACCGGAGAAACCGCCTCGGCTGCGTCGGCTCGGTCAGGCGATCGTCGACCGTCTGGCCGCCTTGAGCGTCACGATCGTCGCCGGCCTGGCCCTGTGCGTGAGCTTCCCGCCGTTCGGGTGGTGGTTCGCCGGCATCCTCGCGTTCGCCCTGTTCGGCTGGGTGCTGACACGCGGCGCGAGGACGGTCGCGGGCGGCGCCGGATACGGGTTGCTGTTCGGGCTCGCGTTCTACGTGCCGCTGCTGCCCTGGATCAGCGGCCTTGTCGGGCCGGTGCCGTGGCTTGCGCTGAGCCTCATGGAGGCGCTGTTCCCTGCGCTGTTCGGGCTGGTGGCGGTCGCCGTGCGCAGGCTGCCAGGATGGCCGCTGTGGTTCGCCGGCCTGTGGTCGGCGCAGGAATGGCTGAAGTCGACGGTCCCGTTCGGCGGGTTTCCGTGGGGCGTGGTCGGGTTCTCCCAGACCGGAAGCCCGCTGCTGCCGCTGGCGTACTTCGGCGGCGCGCCGCTGGTCTCCTTCGCGCTGGTGCTGATGTCGTTCAGCCTGGCCGCACTCGTCCTCGAGATCGTCGCCTGGTGGCGCCGGGACGCGGCGGCGCGCGCGGACGCTGCACCGGCGGTGGTCCTACCCGGCCTGTGCATCACGCTGGTGTTGTTGGGTGGGGCGCTCGCGTGGCCCAACGTGCGCAAGGCCGGCCTCGGCGCGGGCGACGAGCCGCCCGTCACCGTGGCCGCCGTGCAGGGCAACGTCCCGCGGCTCGGCCTGGAGTTCAACGCGCAGCGCCGCGCCGTGCTCGACAACCACGTCCGCGAGACGATGCGGCTGGCCGAGGACGTCCGGGCGGGCCGCGCACAGCAGCCGATGCTGGTGGTGTGGCCGGAGAATTCCTCGGATATCGACCCGATCGCCAATGCCGATGCGGCACAGGAGATCTCCGCAGCTGCCACGGCGATCGACGCACCGATCCTGGTCGGCGGTGTCGTCGCCGCGCCCGGTTACAGCCGGAGCAACCCGGTATCCAGCAACACCGTCATCGTCTGGAACCCCGAAACCGGTCCGTCGGACCGCCACGACAAGCGCATCGTTCAGCCGTTCGGTGAGTACCTGCCCTGGAGGTCGTTCTTCAGCAAGCTCTCCTCGTACGCCGACAGGGCAGGCTATTTCGTTCCCGGTGACGGCGACGGCGTCGTGCAGGCGGCGGGCGTGCCGGTCGGCATCACCACCTGCTGGGAGGTCATCTTCGACCGGGCGGCCCGAGAATCCGTGCGCAATGGTGCGCAACTGCTGGCCGTGCCCAGCAACAACGCCACCTTCGACCAGGCGATGAGCGAGCAACAGCTCGCGTTCGGCAAGTTGCGGGCCGTCGAGCACGACCGGTACGTCGTAGTGGCGGGAACCACAGGCATCAGTGCCGTCATCGCCCCGGACGGCCACGAGATCGCCCGAACGGGATGGTTCGAGGCCGCCTACCTCGATCAACAGATCCGCCTGAAGACGACCATGACGCCCGCCACACGTTTCGGCCCCTACGTCGAGGGCCTGCTGATCGCCATCGGCGTTTCGGCTGTTCTCTGGTCCATGCTGCACAATGGTGCATTCGTGCCCGCAAGATTGAGGGGTCGGCGATCGACCACCGATGACGGCAAAGGAGCCACATGAGCGTCCCCGGTGGCATCGACGACGGCGCCAAACAGGCTGACCGTCCCAGCGCGCGGACCCTGGTCATCATTCCGACGTACAACGAGCTCGACAATCTTCTGACGATCGTCTCCCGCGTCAACGACTCGGCGCCCGACGTGCACGTGCTGATCGTCGACGACGGAAGCCCCGACGGCACCGGCGAGTTGGCCGACGAACTCGCCCTCGCCGACCCCGACCGCGTCCACGTCATGCACCGCACGTCCAAGGACGGCCTGGGCGCGGCTTACCTCGCCGGGTTCGCGTGGGGTCTGAGCCGCCAGTACGCCGTCCTGGTGGAGATGGACGCCGATGGCAGCCATGCCCCCGAGGAGCTGTATCGCCTCCTCGACGAGATCGACGCCGGCGCGGATCTGGTGATCGGTTCGCGGTACGTGGACGGCGGTTACGTCCGCAACTGGCCTCGCCGGCGACTTGTGCTGTCGCGCACCGCGAACACCTACTCGCGCATCCTGCTCGGGGTCGACATCCACGACATCACCGCCGGATACCGCGCCTACCGGCGAGAGGTGCTGGAGAAGATCGACCTCGCGGCCGTCGACTCGAAGGGGTACGGCTTCCAGGTGGATCTCACGTGGCGCTCCATCAACGCGGGTTTCACCGTCGTCGAGGTGCCGATCACGTTCACCGAGCGCGAGCACGGCGTGTCGAAGATGGATGGGTCGACCATCCGGGAGGCGATCGTCAAGATCGCCCAGTGGGGGATGCGCGCACGCATCGATCGCGCGCGCGGCAACGCCTGACCCGGCGCGGCTACCCGCGTCGGCGGGTCTTGACGATCTCCATGCGCTCCTTGAGCAGCTCCTCGAGTTCCTCGACGGAACGACGCTCCAGCAGCATGTCCCAGTGGGTGCGCGGCGGCTTGACCTTCTTGGGCTCGGGAACGTCACCCTCGACGAGGGTGCCCTCCAGACCGTTGCGGCACAGCCACGTGCCGGGGATCTCGGCATCGTCGGCGAACGGGACGTCGAACTCTTCACCGTTGTCGGTGCGGTAGCGGGCGACCTGACGCGGAGCCAGGTCGTGGTTGCGGTCCGTCTCGTAGCTCACAGCTCCGAGGCGGCTGCCCCTCAAAACACGATCAGCCATCGTCAATCTCCTCTACAAACGTTTTTCATCCGGGATAGTCAACGCGGTCACACGTCGTAGAGTTCCCGACTCGACCGACGATGATACCGGGATATTGAGTTCTCCCCGTCTACAGTCGGCCTCGTGACCTCGCTGAGCCCCGCGACCGCCACCCGTCGGCGTCCCCAGACCTGTCGCTGGTGCGGCCGCGAAGTGGCCGACGCCGGTATGGGGCGCCGCCGCCAATACTGCAGGCAGTCGTGCCGCCAGCGTGCCTACGAACAGCGCGCCCTGGTCAAGGGGACATCGGTGCCGTCCGATTCGGTGGTGCTGTCGGCCGAGGAGGCGTCGGTGCTCTCCGACCGCGTGTATCAGGTGCGGTGCGCGGCCGAGGACATGGCCATCGCCCTCGAAGAAGGCGCGGGCGCGGCCGAACTGCGTGAGCTGTGCGACGCGGTGATGCAG
This sequence comes from Mycobacterium sp. 236(2023), assembly GCF_029623955.1. Taxonomy (GTDB): domain Bacteria; phylum Actinomycetota; class Actinomycetes; order Mycobacteriales; family Mycobacteriaceae; genus Mycobacterium. The sequence goes on from NZ_JARSBP010000004.1 coordinate 309,133, forward strand.
GCGGCCAGAGCCGCGGACGGGTGGCGCTGAGTACCACGGCTTACGGACCCGTCAGTCGGTACTCTTAGCGCGTGACCAGCGCCGATTCCGCCATTTCGCCGCCTCCGCGGGTGTGGCGCTGGGATGACTTCGTCCTCGACACCGGCCGCTTCGAGCTGCGCTGCGGAGATACCGTCATCCGGGTCGAACCGCAGGTGTTTGACGTGTTGACCCAACTGGTGAGCAACAACGAGCGCTTCGTCAGTAAAGAGGAGCTCTTCAACAGCGTCTGGGGCGGCCGATTCGTCGGCGAAGCCGCCCTGACGAGCCGGATCAAGGCGGCCCGGCGCGCGCTCGGCGACGACGGTGAATCCCAGCGCTACATCCGCACGGTGCGGGGACGCGGTTATCAATTCGTCGGCCGGCTGCAGGCCGAGGTCTCTTCGCAGGCACCCGAACCCGGACCCGAACCCGAGGCGCCGCGGCAGCACATCGCGTTCACCCGCGGGGCGGACGGAGTCCGGCTGGCCTATGCGGTGTCGGGCGACGGACCGCCGCTGGTGCGCGCGGCGAACTGGATGACGCACCTGGGTTACGACATCGAAAGCCCCGTGTGGCGGCACTGGGTGCGGGAGATGTCGCTGCAGCACAAGTTCATCCGCTACGACGAGCGCGGATGCGGGCTGTCGGACTGGGAGGTCGACGGGTTCACCTTCGACGATTGGGTGACCGATCTGGAGTCCGTCGTGGAAGCCCTTGGCCTGGAACGCTTTCCATTACTGGGAGTCTCGCAGGGCGGAGCTGTGGCGGTCGCCTACGCCGCGCGTCACCCCGACAACGTCAGCAGCCTGGTGCTGTGCGGCGCCTATGCGAGGGGCCGTGCCGTGCGAGCCATGACGGGCGACGAGAAGCGGGCTGCGGCACTGGATCTCGACCTCGCCCGGGTGGGTTGGGGCCGTGACGATCCGGCGTTCCGGCAGGTTTTCGCCGCCCAGTTCCTGCCCGACGGGACGCGGGCGGACTGGGCCGCGTTCGACCAGCTGCAGCGGCGTACGACGTCACCGGAGAACGCCGTGCACTTCCTCGAAGAGTTCGCGCGGATCGACGTTCGCGACCTCTGCGCCCAGGTGCAGTGCCCGACGCTGATCCTGCACTCCCGCGACGACCATCGGGTGCCGATGCGGTACGGCGAGGAACTGGCGACCCTGATCCCGGACTCCCGGCTGGTCGCTCTGTCGAGCAATAACCACCTGCTCATCGGTGCCGAACCGGCATGGCGGGTCTTCTGCGACGAGGTGCAGGCATTCCTGGCGGTCTGATCTCCACGTAATCTCCACACAATCTCCATGTGCGTCGCGTCGGCGCCGACCATGCTGATGACAGGAGAAAGCACACCCGTTGCGTGGTTGTCGCGGTCAGCGCCCTCGTCGCGTTCGGAACACTGTCGGCATGCGCGGGCAGTCAGACGCCGGAAGCGTCGGCTGCGTCGCCGTTTCCGCAGTCGGCACGCTACATGGCCGATATGACCGCGGCCGACGGCAGGACCATGACGATCGGCATCAGTGTCGACGGCGCCGAGGTTGCTGCGTACTCCTGCAACGGAACCGACGACGAGGCATGGTTTTTCGGCACTCAGACCGACGGCGCGATCGGTCTCACGTCGCGGTTCCGCGACACCCTCGACGCCGAGTTCGACGGCACGGATGTCACCGGCGACGTGGTCATGAACGGCACCGAGTACACGTTCACCGCGGCGTCGGTCACCGGTAACGCCGGGATGTACACCGCCGAATCCGACGGCGTGCGTGCATCGTGGGTGGTGCGTCCCGACAGGTCCGCCGTCGGTGTGCAGTTCAGCGGCTTCGCCGACGAAGACGGCAAGATCGACGTATCCGATCTGGACGGGCTCAGCGACTCCGAGGTGCGCGACGACGTCCGGAACAAGCGCAAGCTCAGCCCGGCGGGCGCGATCGAGTTCCCGCCAGGAACCAACCGCCGCGCCACCATCAACGGTGTCAGAGTGACGCCCACCCTGGTGACCGGGACGTTCCGGCTCCCCTGAGGCGAACCGCTGTTCGCCTCATCCAGAATCAAACCCTTCGCTCCCGGACCGGTGGTACGTAACGTCGCCTCACCGCGACACGTCCCACCGACCTGGCAGCTCCGCTTGCCCAGGGCAAACCCGCAGCCGCAGGCCGCTGGACGGACCGCAAATGGGGTCTGATCCGGCTGGCATCCCCGTTCGTGCTTCTCGCGCTGTGGCAGCTCGGCAGTGCGCTGCGGCTGATCCCGCAGGATGTGCTGCCCGCACCGTCGCTGATCGCCGAAGCCGGCCTCGAGCTCGTCGAGAACGGCCAACTCGTCGACGCACTCGCCATCTCGGGGCTCCGGGTGATCGAGGGCTTGGTGCTCGGCGGGGTCATCGGCGTCGCACTCGGTACGGTCGTCGGTCTGTCGAAATGGTTCGAAGCCACCATCGACCCGCCCATGCAGATGGTGCGGGCGCTGCCACACCTCGGCCTCATCCCGTTGTTCATCATCTGGTTCGGAATCGGTGAAGTCCCCAAGGTTCTGCTCGTCGCTCTCGGCGTCAGCTTCCCGCTGTACCTCAACACATTCTCGGCGATCCGCCAGGTAGACCCCAAGCTGTTCGAAACCGCTCAGGTTCTTGGCTTTTCGTTCTGGCAACGATTCCGGTCGATCATCGTTCCCAGTGCGGCGCCCCAGGTTCTCGTCGGGTTGCGGCAGTCGCTGGCGATCGCGTGGCTGACGCTCATCGTCGCCGAGCAGATCAACGCCGACAAGGGGATCGGCTTCCTCATCATGAATGCGCGCGACTTCCTGCGCATCGACATCATCATCTTCGGCCTGATCGTCTACGCCCTGCTCGGAATCGGCACCGACGCGATCGTGCGTGCCTTCGAGCGCCGAGCCCTGAGGTATCGCGCATGACCATGACTTCACAAGCGCCCAACAGTGTTTCCGCCCGGAGCGCGACCTGGGCGGGGGAGCTGCGCAACGTCGACAAGTGGTATGGCGAGCACCATGTGCTGACCGACGTCTCGATCCGCGTCGCCCGCGGCGAGATCGTCGCGCTGATCGGGCGAAGCGGGTCAGGGAAATCGACAGTTCTGCGCGTCTTGGCGGGACTGTCCACCGACCACACCGGCGAGCGCACCGTCGCCGGCGCACCGGCCATCGCCTTCCAGGAACCTCGGTTGTTCCCATGGCGCGACGTGCGCACCAATGTCGGCTACGGCCTGACCCGCATCAGGTTGCCGAAGGCGCAGGCGCGGGCCCGCGCCGAGAAAGCGCTGGCCGACGTCGGCCTCGCCGACCGCGGCGGTGCCTGGCCGCTGACGCTGTCAGGTGGTCAGGCGCAACGTGTTTCACTCGCGCGTGCTCTTGTGGCTCAGCCCGAGCTGTTGCTGCTCGACGAGCCGTTCGGTGCTCTCGACGCGCTCACCCGGTTGTCGATGCGCCACCTGCTCCTCGATCTGTGGCGCGAGCACGGCTTCGGTGTCCTGCTGGTCACCCACGACGTCGACGAGGCCGTCGCCCTGGCGGACCGGGTGCTGGTGCTCGAAGACGGCGAAGTCGTTCACACGCTCGACATTCCCGACCCGCGGCAGGCGCCGGGCGAGGGACACACCGACCGATACCGCGCAGAGCTGCTGGACAAGCTCGGCGTGGCGCTCTGAAACACCGGACCACGAGAGGACTTTCATGTCTCGGTTTCTCGCTGTACTCGCGCTGGTGAGCCTGCTGCTCACCGGCTGCGTCACCCGCGAGGACACCTCGGGCGCGCAGCAGGCACCCGACGCCGTCCCGCTCAGCGACCTGACGGGCCTCACCTTGGCCGTCGGTGACCAGAAAGGCGGCACCGAAGCGCTGCTGACCGCCGCAGGGGCGCTCGACGACCTGCCCTACAAAATCGCGTTCTCCACCTTCACATCTGGACCACCACAGATCGAGGCGGCCACGGCGGGCAAGATCGACTTCGCGATCACCGGCAACACCCCGCCGATCTTCGGCGCCGCATCGGGGGCCAAAGTCAAGGTGGTCTCGGCCTATGACGGCAGCGGTCGCGGCGACAAGCTTCTCGTGCACCAGAATTCGTCCATCCAGACGATCACCGATCTGCGGGGCAAACGCATCGCCCTCGCCAAAGGCAGCTCGGCTCACGGCAACGTCCTGGCGCAACTGAAGAAGAACGGGCTCACCCCCGCCGACGTCGAACTGGTCTTCCTGCAACCGGCCGACGCGCTCGGCGCGTTCACCCAGCGCCAGGTCGACGTGTGGGCCGTGTGGGATCCCTACACCGCGCAGGCCGAGGCCGACATCCCGGTGCGCAGCATCGCCGAGGCGACCGGCGTCACCAACGGAGCGGGGTTCGGTATCGCCTCCGATCAGGCGCTGGCAGACCCGAAACGCAACACCGCCATCAGCGACCTTCTGGTGCGCTACGCCAAGGCCGCGCAGTGGGCGCGAGACCATCCAGACGTTTGGGCCCAAAGATACGCGGCGTCAGTCGGGTTGACCCCCGAGGTGGCATCCGCAGCGCAGGGCCGCAGCCTTCGACTGCCGTTCGCCCTGTCCGATGAACTCGTCGACTCCGAGCAGGAACTGGCGGACCTGTTCGCCGAGTCCGGTCAGATCGCCGAGGCCCCCGAGTTCAAGAACTGGGTGGATCAGCGGTACAGCGAAACGCTCGCGCCTCTGTACCTGAACCGCACGTAGGAGGATCTGTGCCTGTTCAAGCGAGATTCCACTGGTTCCTGCCCACCGCTGGCGACAGCCGCTCCATCGTCGGCGCCTCTCACGCCTCGTCTCAGCGCTCGGTTCCGGCCGGATACCGCCCGCCCACACGCCGGTATCTGGCCGAGGTCGCACGCGCCGCGGACCGCCTCGGCTACGAAGGTGTGCTGACGCCCACCGGAACATGGTGCGAGGACGCCTGGCTCACGTCGGCCGCACTGCTCGCCGAGACCGAGCGCCTGAAGTTCCTCGTCGCGTTCCGGCCCGGCCTCGTCCCGCCGACGCTGGCCGCCCAGCAGGCGGCGACGCTGCAGCGGTTCTCCGAAGGACGTGTGCTTCTCAACATCGTCAGCGGCGGCGACGACCTCGAGCAGCGCCGGTTCGGCGACTGGGTGGGCCACGACGAGCGATACGCCCGCACAGCCGAATTCCTGCACATCGTCAAGTCGGTGTGGTCGCAGGAGAAACTCGACTTCAAGGGCCACTTCTACGACGTGGCCGACGCGCGGGTGTCAGAGGCGCCGGATCCGTTGCCGCAGATCTACTTCGGCGGCTCCTCGGCGGCCGCGTTGCCCGTCGCGAGTGAGCACGCCGATGTGTACCTGACATGGGGTGAACCGCCACGCGATGCGGCCGCGAAGATCGACAGGGTGCGTGCCCTGGCCGCCGAGCGGGGCCGCCGGCTCCGGTTCGGCATCCGGCTGCACACGATCAGCCGCGACACGTCGGAGGCGGCCTGGGCGGTCGCCGACGAACTGCTCGCCGGGCTGTCACCCGAGCAGATCGCCAATGCCACCCAGCTGCACGCCCGTTCGGAGTCCGAGGGTCAGCGCCGCATGACGGCCCTGCACGGTGGTCGCATCGACCAGCTGGAGATCTACCCGAACCTGTGGGCGGGCGTCGGTCTGGTCCGTGGCGGTGCCGGCACCGCGCTCGTCGGAAGTCATCAGGAAGTGGCGGATCTGATCTCCGAATACCATTCGCTCGGGTTCGACGAATTCATCCTGTCGGGCTATCCGCACCTGGAAGAGGCCTACTGGTTCGCCGAGGGCGTTCTGCCGATCCTGAAGCGCAAAGGTGTCGCCTGATCGCGCCTCTCTGGTAAAGCTGTCGTCGTGGACGAATGGTTCGAGCGCAGCCCGTTCGTCGGTTTCGTCCCCTGGATCATCTACTGGGTGGTCGCCGACGGACCCAGTACCTGGATGTTCGGGGCGATATGCGCCGTGATCGCGACGTTGATCATGGGAATGTCGGCCGGCTTCGCCGGGGTCCGGCTCCTCGACATCGTCACTGTGGTGTTCTTCACAGGCGTCACGATTGCCGGCCTGATCCTCGGAGCGCATGACCGCGACTGGATGGACACCTACGCCACGACACTGTCCAGTGGCGTGCTCGCCGTGATGGCCTTGGCGTCGTTGGCATTCGAGCCGTTCACCGCCCAGTACGCCCCGGCGAGCGCGCCGCGCCAGGACTGGGAGCAGGCCGCCTTCCGGCGCACCAACCAGGTTCTGACGCTGATGTGGGCGCTCGTCTTCGCGCTGATCGCGGTGCTCGGCTACCTGGCCGCGCTGGCGCCCGCGACGGTTCACCTCACGAAGGCCGTCATCCCGGTGGTCGTGATCGTCGGCGCCGTGGGCATGACGCTGACCTATCCGGCCAAGGCGCGGGAGAAGGCGCGCCAGGACGCCGCCACGTAGCGGGTCAGCGGCCGTCTGCCGCTCAGCAGCTGTACGCGATGGAGGCGGTCACGTCCGCCGGTGGCGTGACTTCGGCCAGACACCCGAACGGCACGATCCCGTCGGCGGCGACCCGCACCGCCGCACGATGCGCGTAGTTGACGCAGTACAGGCCCGATGCATCGCTGCGGCACCGGTTGTCGCCGAAGGCCATGGACTGTCCCGCGGCGAGTTCGGTGCCCGTGCCGTTGACGAACGGGCCCGGATCGCCGCGCAGAGAACCGACCGTCAGGGTCGTCCCCGAGAAACTGATCCATCCCGGCTTCCACATGCCCTCGGTCTGAGTGGGGGGCGGCGCGGGATCGGTGAGCTCGAGCAGGCAGGTCAGCGCGCCGTCGGCCAGCCGTGCGTCGGTGAGGCACTGCGTTGTGCTGTGCGGTGCCCCCGAGGGGCTGACGAAGGCGATGTCGTCCCCGAGCCTGGTCGTCACACCATCGCGGAATGCGACGTGGAAGCCGCCCGCATCGACCGGCGTGGCCGCTTCGACCCACCCGATGACCTCGTCGATCGAGGCGTCGGCGGCGGGTGCGCCGGAGCCCGGGACGGGTGTTGCCGACGGAGTCGGGGCAGGTGAGGAGGCGGTCGTCGGTGTCGGCGCCGGAGACTCCGATGACTCGGCCTCGCCACCCACCGATTGGGAGCAGGCCGTCACCAGGGCGCTCACCGCGATCACAACAGCCAGGCGCATTCGGCCAGGTTAGCGAGCGGACACGGATTCGATGGTCAGGCAGGCCGGGCAAAGGTTCGCTACCGTCGGCAGAATGCACGAACACACCGTCCGGGTGAAGACCGCCTCGGGCACCGTCGAGGGGTTCACCCGCGACGGCGTCAACCGCTGGCGTTCGATCCCGTACGCACGTCCGCCGGTGGGTCCTTTGCGGTATCGCGCTCCCCAGCCGGTGCATCCGTGGCCCGGCGTGCGTCACTGCCACGGATTCGGCTACTGCGCCCCGCAGCAGCGGATGTACACCATCTTGGCGCCGGGGAAGTACCAGCCGACCAGTGAGGACTGCCTGACGCTCAACGTGGTGGCGCCCGAGGACTCGCGGGAGTCGGCCGGGGAGCCGCTGCCCGTCATGGTCTTCATCCACGGCGGTGGCTATCTGCTGGGCAGCTCGGCCACTCCCGTGTACGACGGCGCATCGCTGGCCCGCAAGGGGTGCGTGTACGTCTCGGTGAACTACCGCCTCGGCGCCCTGGGCTGCCTCGAACTGTCGTCGCTGTCGACACCCGAGGTCACCATCGACGACAATCTGTTCCTGCGTGACCTGGTGATGGCGCTGCGGTGGGTGCAAGAGAACATCGCCGCGTTCGGCGGTGACCCCGACAACGTGACCATCTTCGGTGAGAGCGCGGGGGCGCATGCGGTGGCCACGCTGGTGGCCACTCCCGATGCCAAAGGCCTTTTCGCGCGCGCGATTTCGCAGAGCCCTGCCAGCGGGATGATAGGGAGTGCCGACGTCGCCGAGGACTACGCGGCCCGATTCGCCCGGCAACTGGGAGCAGTCGACGGTGACGGCGCCCGGAAGGTGATGTCGGCCCGCCCGGCCGATCTCGTCGACGCCATGGACCGGCTGGTCCTCGAGGGGCAGCGCGACATGCTCGGTGCCTTCGCGATCGGTCCGACGTTCGGTACGCCCTACCTGCCCGCGGACCCCGTCGAAGCGATGCGCTCGGGGACGGCCCACCGGGTACCTCTGATCGTCGGCACCAACGCCGACGAGGGGCGGTTGTTCACCCGCTTCCTCAAGCTCCTCCCGACCTCCGAACCCGCCATCGAGCGACTGCTCGGGCATCTGGAACCCGAAGCGCGGCAACAGATTCTGGCCGCATATCCCGGCTATCCCGCATCCGACGCATGCGTGCGGTTCGGCGGAGACTTCATCTTCGGCTCCGCGGTGTGGCAGATCGCGCAGGCGCATTCGCAGTGGGCGCCGACCTACGTCTACCGCTACGACTACGCCACTGCGGCGCTGCGCCTGTCCGGGATGGGCGCCACCCACGCCACCGAACTGCTCGCGGTGTTCGACGTGTACCGGTCCCGGTTCGGCAAGCTGCTGGCCGCCGGCATCGACTCCCGCAGCGCACGGAAGGTGACCGACGACGTCCAGCGCCGGTGGCTGGCATTCGCCGACCACGGCGTGCCCGGACAGGACTGGCCGCTCTACACCGGCGACGAGCGCGCGGTACTGGTTCTGGACCGGCGCAGGCGTGTCGAGCTGGACCCGCACTCGGAGCGTCGGCTGGCCTGGGAGGGTTTCGTCCCCGCCGCGCGCTGAGGTCGCCGAGTTGGGCGATTCGGCGTGCCCCCGCACTGCCGATGTGGTTGCGTTGTCCGGTGTCTGCGCTCAGTGATCTGCCGCCTGCGGCTGCGTTTCCTCTGGACCCGCTCACCGCCGACGAGTTCGCCGCCGTCGTCGCGATTCTGCGACGTGACCGCGGGGTCGAGCCCGGTTCCGGCACACCGGGATCGGATCTGGGCTGGCGCTTCGCCTCGATCGAGATGATCGAACCGTCGAAGGCTGAGTTGGCAGCTTTCGAGGGTGGCGGACCGACGCCGCCGCGCCGCGCGGAGGTGATCTGTTTCGACCGATCGGCCAACGCCACCTACAAGAGCGTGGTGTCGCTGACCGACGGGCGCGTCGAGGTGTTCGAGCACGTCCCCGGGGTGCAGGCCAACTTCACGGTCGATGAGTTCGTCGAGTGCGACCAGCTGCTGCGCAGCCACCCCGACGTCATCGCCGCGTTGGGCAGCCGCGGGATCACGGACATGAGCCTGGTCTTCTTCGACACGTGGACCTACGGCGATGCGGTCGCCCCACCGGAATACCGGGACCGTCGCATCGGCTGGTCGGACAGCTGGGTCAAGGCCGCACCCGGTGCCAACCCGTACGCGCAGCTGGTCAGCGGATTGCACTGCGTCATCGACCTGAACGCGATGCAGCTGCTGCGGGTCGAGGACGAGGGACCCTTCGTCGGAGGCGGTGCGACGCCGCAGGTGATGGGCGAGTACGTCCCGTCCCACATTCCCGAACGCCTCCTGTCGACCGGCCGCGAACCGCTCAAGCCACTGCACATCACCCAGCCCGAGGGGCCCTCGTTCACCCTTGACGGCAACCTGCTGCGCTGGCAGAACTGGTCGCTGCGGGTCGGATTCAACCACCGCGAGGGCATGACCCTGCACACGGTGCGCTACCGCGACGGTGACCGGGAACGCTCGGTCGCCCACCGCATGTCCTTCGCGGAGATGATCGTGCCCTACCGCGACCCGTCACCGGATCACTACCGCCGCACGGCATTCGACATCGGCGAGTGGGGTCTGGGTTTCATGACGACCTCACTTGAGCTCGGCTGCGACTGCCTCGGTGAAATCCGCTACCTGAACGCGGTCCTGCACAACAGCAAGGGCGAGCCGTACACCATCACCAACGCGATCTGCATCCACGAGGAAGACAACGCGGTGCTCTGGAAGCACGTGGATCACGAGATCGGCGCGGAGGTCCGGCGGATGCGCCGGCTCACGATCTCGTTCCACGTCACCGTCGCGAACTACGAATACCTGGTGTACTGGCGGCTGTACCAGGACGGCAACATTGAATGCGAGGTCCGCGCGACCGGCATCATGGTGACCACACCGCTGCCCCCGGGAGCGCCAAATCCCAACGGCACGTTGGTCGATGAACGCACCTATGCACCGTTCCACCAGCATTTCCTGGTCGCCCGGCTCGATATGGACGTCGACGGCTCCGGCAACACCGTCGTGATGTCGGAGTCCTTCGCCGAGCCGATCGGACCGGACAACCCGCACGGGCTGTCGCTGGTCGTCCGCAACACCCCGCTGCGCACCGAGGGGGAGGCCAAGCAGGACGTGAACTTCGCGACGCAGCGCGCGTGGAAGGTGGTCAACCCCAACGTCGTGACGGGTCTGGGCGCGCACCCGGCGTACAAGCTGGTGCCCACCGGGGCGATCCCGCCGATGTTCGAGCCCGGGTCACCCGTCCTCGAGCGTGCCGGGGTCATCGCCCACACGCTGTGGGTCACTCCGCATCAGCCCGACGAGCGTTGGCCTGCAGGGGAATTCGTCAACCAATCGGTCCGCGACACCGGTCTGTCACGCTGGACGGCCGCCGATCGCCCGATCGAGAACACCGACGTGGTGCTCTGGTATGTGTTCGGCATCCACCACATCACCAGACCCGAGGACTGGCCCATCATGCCGGTGGACGTGGTGTCGTTCTGGCTCAAGCCTTTCGGGTTCTTCGACCGCAACCCCGCCCTCGACGTCGTCGGCAGTCCACCAGACGCCTGCCACACGCCGACCACCAGCGCCCACCACTGATGGCACCCTAGACGGCGTGGTCCTCAAGTCCGTCCTCTTGTTCATCCTCGCCGCAATCCTCGAGATCGGGGGTGCCTGGCTGGTGTGGCAGGGCATCCGCGAACACCGCGGCTGGCTGTGGGTCGGCGCAGGCGTGATCGCGCTGGGCGCCTACGGTTTCGTCGCGGCGTTCCAGCCGGATGCGAACTTCGGCCGCGTGCTTGCCGCCTACGGCGGCGTGTTCGTCGCCGGATCGTTGATCTGGGCCATGATCGCCGACGGGTTCCGGCCCGACCGCTGGGACATCACCGGGGCCGCCGTGTGCCTGGCCGGCGTCGGCCTGATCATGTACGCCCCGCGATGACCGTCAGGTCAGGTGCGCCCTGTCGTCGTCGAGCTCGTCGCGGTTGAGCCCCATAGGTGTCGCGGCGGGCACGTCGCCGGCGTCGACGACCTTGCGCGTGATCGGCGTCAGCGCCGTGAACAACGCCTGGACCTCGTCGTCGTCGAGTGCGGCGAAGGCAGGCAGCGCCGCCGCATCCGTGCGGTCCTCGATGTCGCGCTTGAGATCGCGCCCGGCCTCGGTCAGCTCGCCGCCGTCGTCCAGCAGACCCCGTCGGCGCAGCTGTTCCTGGTGGTGGGCCCATGCCGCCTCGTCGTAATCGCGGGCCCGCATGATCATCTCTGCGGGCACCCGCCCGGCCGCGGCGTGCAGCACGTTGCATTCGCGGCCGGACACCCCCGCTGTGGTGAGCACCGCGACATGGCCGTCGCCGCGGTGTTCCCGCAGCAGAGTGGTCGCATGCCACAACCGGGCCAGCGGTTCCTCGGGCCACGGCAGCGCCGCGTTGGCGGCGAACAACGGGCGCCCGCTCACCTCGATGCCCGCGACGGCTTTCTCGACCAGATCGGCCACCGTCGAGGCCTCGTCGTCGCCGACCCCGGAGCGTGAAAGGGCTGCGACGGCAGATTCCTGGCGCGCCGTCAGCGCCGCCTCGGGTCCGGCCACCTCCCACGCCGCAGGCAGCGACTTCGCGACCCGCGCCGGAGCGAAGTTGTAGAACGTGGCGGTGACGACCTCGGCCGGAACCCTCCCGAACGGAGCTGACCGCGCCGCGAAGTACCCCATCCAGAAACCCTTGTAGCCCAGTCCGTCGAGGGCGGTTCTGGCTTCCGGTGCGAAATACGTGACGGCGTGCACCGGCTCGAGGCGGTCGTGCAGACGTCGGGCGAGTGTGTGGGATCTGGGCATCCACGCAGTTAATCACCACCGGGTGCACCGTCTGCTAGGGTGCTGCGCAAACTTCCTACCTGTGACAGGACTGCCCACATGGGGAAGGTCTCTCGCTCGATTGCCGTCGTCGCGGCGGTGACCGCTTCGTCGGCCGGTTGCACCATGGACATCTCCGACGGCCTTCCCGCCGTCACGACGGAGAACCTGCAATCCGACATCACCGAACGTTTTGCCGAGGCCGGCGAACGACCGCAATCGGTGTCGTGCAAGGACCCTCTGGTCGGCGAAGTGGGCCAGACAGCCCGTTGCGACGTGGTGATGAGCCCGACCAACAGCTTCGAACCGATCGTCACCGTCACGAGCGTGGACGGCGCGACGATCAACTACGAGCTGGTGCCCGCCTTGTCCAAAGAACAGCTCGAGCGAGCCGTGGTTCGGCTGGTCGACGACGCGGGTACTCGGCCCGACTCACAGGCGACGTGTCTGGATGGGCTGATCGGCGCGATGGGGGAGGCCGCCCAGTGCGATGTCACCACAGCGGGCGTCACGTTGCGCCGCACCGCGGAGGTGACACGCGTCGATGGGCTCATGATGAACTTCGACCTGGTGCCCATCCTCACCAAGGCTGAGGTGGAGGACTCTCTGCTGACCGATTTGTCCCGCCATCTGGGTAGGAGGCCGGACTCGGCCACCTGTGCCGGCGATCTGCAGGGCAAACCGGGAAACACCGTGGACTGCACGGTGATCGCCGGCCCGGAGGCCGCCGCGTTCACCGTGACAGTCACGACCGTCGACGGCACCAAGATCGACTTCAGTTACGCACCGCGCTCCTGAGCGTCAGCTAGATCCGGCGCTTCTGTTTCTTCGCCTGCTTCTTGGCTTCCTTGCTCACCTTCTTGGCCTCTTTGCCCGCGGTATCGGCGAGTTCAGCGGCGCGGTCGAGGGCCAGCTCGGCGCGCCCGCGGGCCAGGTCGGCCCAGTCGGCGCCGCGATCGCGGGCCACCTCGGCGAGCTCCGGCGCGCGGTCGCGGGCTCGTTCGGCGAGGTCGCCGCCGCGGTCGCGGGCGACCTCGGCCCAGTCACCGCCACGGTCGCGGGCGACCTCGGCCCATTCGCTGCCGCGCTCCCGCGCGATCTCGGCAAGTTCGCCGCCGCGCTCGCGGGCGATTTCTGCCCACTTCCCGCCGCGGTCCCGGGCGATCTCGGCGAACTCGGAGCCTCTCTCGCCCGCGATGTGCGCCAGCTCGCGCCCGCGCTCGGCGCCGACGTGCAGACCGTGGCCGACCTTCTCGGCGAGCTCGCTGTCGGCGAGCGAACTGCTCGCTGAAGCGCCTGCCGGCAGCGCCGAGGAGACTGCTTCGGAAACCTTGCGGGCGGCGCGGCGGCCGCGCCACCCCAGCGACGGCTTGCCTTCGGTGTCGACGGCGGCGATGATCAGGCCGCCGATCAAGCTGATGTCGGTGACGAAGGCGCGCCGCTCCTCTGTCTTGCGCTGGGGGTCGACTTCGTTCCAGAACGCATGTCCGCCAAGGGAGCTGGGAACGACCGACAATGCCAGGGCTGCCGAGGCAAAGCGGGGCAGACGGCCGGTGGCCAGCAGCAGACCTCCGCCGATCTGGACGGCGGCCGTCACCCGGGCCACGGTCTCGGCATTCGACGGCACGTTCGTGCCCACGGGATCGGGCAACTTGCTCAGCCCCTCAAGGGTCTGGCGGGTCGCGTCAGTCGCAGGTTTCGGGCTACGCAGGGCCTCTACCCCACGTGAGATGAACACTGCGGACAGCATCGGGCGCGCAACACGTCGGATCAACATGGGGCCTGTGTTCCCAAGGTGACGGGGCTGCAAACCCCGGCATCAACGCAGCTCCGGAGTACCTTCCTGGCATGAAGTCGCTGGTGTGGGAACGGGTCACTCCCCACGTGATGCGGTGCCGGCTTCCGTTCTGCGATGTCACCGTCGGCGTCGTCCACAACGACGGCGAAGCGCTCGTTGTCGACACGGGTACGACGCTTGCCGAGGCGCGGGCGGTGGCGAACGACGTCGCGGCGCTCACCGGCAGCACGGTCAGGCATGTTGTGTTGACCCACAACCATTTCGACCATGTGCTCGGGCATTCGGTGTTCGCGGGGGCCCGTACCTACTGTGCTGCCGACGTTGTACGGACGATGACGGACGACAAGACTCTGCTGCGCGCCGATGCCGTCGATCACGGCGCCGATGCGAGTGAGGTGGACGCGGCGCTGGCCGTGCTGAGCGCGCCGCCGCTGGCGGTGACCGAGGCCGTCGTCGGGCTCGGGGACGACGTGGTGGTGACGGTCAGCCACCCGGGGCGAGGGCACACGGGCCACGATCTCATCGCCGTGGTCTCCGACGGGGACCGTACGGCAGTCTTCTGCGGCGACCTGGTCGAGGAGTCGGCGGACCCGTGCATCGACGAGCACTCCGACGTGGCTGCCTGGCCGGCGACACTCGCGCGGATCCTGACGGCCGGCGGTGAGTCCGCGGTCTTCATTCCGGGCCACGGTGCGATCGTCGACCCGGCATTCGTGCGACGGCAGGCCGACTGGCTGGCTCGTCAGCTGCCGTGATCAGCCTCCGGACGGGGCCATTGAGGGCTGCTCAGCGCGCCGGGCGGAGGACGCATCCGGTCCAGGATTGCCCGCAGCGGTGACCAGGCCGAGCGGCCCGCCCGGGTCACCGCGTATGCCGTCAGGGTCACGTCCGGGTTGTGCAGGGGCAGGACGGAAACACCCGCGCCGGTCGGCCTGCCGAGGGGGAGCAGTCCCACCCCGTAGCCCGCGACGATGAGGTCCTCGACCAGATCGAGGCTGTCGATCTGGTGCGCGATGGTCGGCGTGAAGCCGGCGAGCGACGCCAGAGTGCGTACCGCGGTCTCGTCAGCGGTGTTGCGGGAGTTCACGATCCACGTCGCGTCGGCGAACGCGGTGAGTCCGGCCGCCTCGGGGGTGTCCGAGGGCACGCCCAGACCCCACCCGATCGACCACAGCGGCATGGCTTCGAGGCTCGCCGCGGGTGACGCCGGGGCGAGGTTGTAGTCATAGGTCAGCGCCAGGTCGAGGTCGTCGCTGTTGAGCAGGGTGAACGCCTCGATAGGTTCGTACTCGCTGATGACGACGTCGACGTCCGGATAGCGATCGGAGAGGTCGGCGATGATCGGCAGCAGCGACACCCTGATGCCGGTGGCGAACCCGCCGACGCGGACGGTGCCGGCGGGTTCGGAGTCGGGATCGAGGTCGCGGCGCGCACCGTCGACCGCCGCGAGGATCGTCACCGCATGATCGGCGAGGCGCCTGCCGGCAGGGGTCAGACGCACACGGCGGCCCTCGGGTTCGATCAGCTGCGCGCCGGTGTCGCGAGCCAGTGCAGCGATCTGCTGGGACACCGTCGACGTCGTGAGGTGGTGCTCATCGGCCACCGCGCGCATCGAACCGAGCCGCGACAGGGCCAGGAGCAGTTCCAGACGCCGTGTGTCCATGCGGGAATTGTCCCCAGTCGGAGGCAACGGAGTCGGTAAGTTCGCCACATGACCGACCTGACCGTCGATGTCACCGACGGCGTCGCGGTACTCACGCTGAATCGGCCCGCCCACCGCAACGCCTACACCGGCGAGATGGGCGCATTGCTCAACGCCGCATACCGGGAGTGCGACGACGACGATGACGTGCGCGCGATCGTGCTGACGGGGGCCGGTGATTCCTTCTGTGCCGGAGCGGACTTCTCGGCGCAGGAGAGTCCGTTCGCGGCCGCCGATGACGCGTTCACGGCATCGCCCACGAACCCCGCCGCTTTCGAGCTCCGCACCCCGGTCGTCGCGGCGGTCAACGGCCACGCGATCGGGATCGGGCTGACGATCGCGTTGCAGGCCGACGTGAGGGTCATGGCGGTCGGCGCCAAATACGCTGTCGCGCAATCACGTCGCGGCGTCATCGGGGATTGCATGTCGCACTGGACGCTGCCCCATCTGGTGGGCGGCTCGGTCGCTGCCGATCTCCTGATCACAGGGCGCACGTTCGACGGCGCCGAAGCCGCCGCGATGGGAATCGCGACCCGTGTGGTTCCCGCGGCCGACGTCCTCGGCGAGGCGATGTCGATCGCGCGCGACATCGCCGCCAACGTCGCCCCGATGTCGGCGGCGCTGAGCAAGAGATTGCTCTGGGACACGATGATCAACGGCTACCGCCCGCGTCAGGTGGCGCAACTAGAGACGGCGTTGCACCACCGGGTGATGGGCAGCGCCGATGCGCGTGAGGGGGTGGCGGCGTTCCAGGAGCGGCGTGCCCCGCGCTGGACGGCGTCGGTGTCTCGGCAGTGGGCGGCGCTGCCGGACGTCGAGGACTAGGTGCAACGAATTGGTCCTTCGCTAAGCGACCCGTCCAAATGCCCCGCGGTCTGGTGCGCGCTGACACACTGGCGGGATCGTGAACGAATCATGGGTCCGCGGGGACGCGACGGGTCTGGTGTTTCCCGCCCATCCCGACGCGCTGCGCGACAGCGGTATTCGATTCCTGGGCGAGGCGTTTCGCGCGTGGGGTGTGCTGGGCGCCGACAACGACGTCGCGCGCATCGACCGGTTCGAGGAAGTCGGTGGCGGCAGCACCGGACGCAAAGCGCTGATGTCGGTGCGCTACGAGAAGCCGCATCCGGGCCTGGCCACGGAACTGTTCGTCAAGTTCTCCCGCGATCTCGACGACGAGACCCGCGATGCCGGCAGGACGCAGATGGAATCCGAAGTCCGGTTCGCGGAGCTGACTCGGGCATCCGGCTTCCCCATCGCGGTGCCCGCCACGCAGTTCGCCGACTATCACCGCGATTCGGGGACGGGGGTGTTGATCAGTGAACGGATACCGTTCGGCACCAAGGGAATAGAGCCGCAGTACCTCAAATGCCTCGACTACGAGATGCCCGAGCAGTTCGAGCATTACCGGGCGGTGGTCGTGTCACTCGCCCGGCTCGCGGGGGCTCATCGTGCCGGTGTGCTGCCTGCCGCGCTCGTCGACCGCTTCCCGGTCGACCTGCAAGCCGCCACGGTGGGGCAGCGACGTGTGCTGACCGCCGATCAGCTCGACCGCAAGCTGGCCCGCCTGGTCGATTTCATCGCCGAGCACCCGGGGCTGTTTCCCGGCAGCGTCGGCGCACCGGAGTTGTCCGGCCGGCTGATGCGCGAGGCGCATGCCGTGGTGGCGGCCGAACCGGCGATCTGGCGGTTGTTGGCCGGCGCGACCGACCACATCGCGTTGTGTCACTGGAACGCCAACGTCGACAACGCGTGGTTCTGGCGCGACGCCGACCAGACGCTGCGGTGCGGGCTGATGGACTGGGGCTGCGTGAGTCAGATGAATGTGGCGATGGCGCTGTGGGGTGCGCTGTCGGCGGCCGAAACCGGCCTCTGGAACGCCCATCTCGACGATCTGCTCCGAGTGTTCTGCGCCGAGGTGCGTGGCATGGGCGGTCCGGAGCTCGACCCCGATCTGTTGCGCCCGCAGTTGGCGCTGTATGCGGTGTTGATGGGGGTGACGTGGTTGCTCGACGTACCCGCCCGAATCCGTTCCCGGGTGCCCGATCTCGACGGTGACACCGCGCGAACCGACCCACGCATCAAAGGCAACGAGGCTGTGCGCGCGCCGCTGCAGATGCTCGTCAACGTCTTGAACGTCTGGGGCGGATTCGACATCGGGGAGCTGGTCCGTCGACTCGCCGGGCACGACAGGATTGCCCATACCGTTCACGATTCATGAACGGTATGTCTAAGAAAATCACGTGGACCGCAACGGTCGGTGTCCCGTTCAATTGCAGTCATGGCAACAGATCAGGCCCGCACCGGAGCCCTCATGGCGGTGGGCTCGATGGTGTGCGTCCAACTCGGGCTCGCGATCGTGGTCGGGCTGATCGACGACATCGGCGTCGAGGGCGCGGCGTGGTTGCGCTTGGCGTGGGCCGGCGTCCTGTTCCTGATCATCGTCCGACCCCGTCGAGCTGCGTTCTCCCGCAACAGCTTTCTGATGTGTGTACTGCTCGGGGTCGTCACCGCGGGGATCACGGTGCTGTTCATGGCC
This sequence comes from Mycobacterium sp. 236(2023), assembly GCF_029623955.1. GTDB lineage: Bacteria > Actinomycetota > Actinomycetes > Mycobacteriales > Mycobacteriaceae > Mycobacterium. The sequence continues at coordinate 327,233 of NZ_JARSBP010000004.1, forward strand.
GCGCTGGACCGCATCCCGTTGGGCACCGCGAGCGCCTTGGAATTCCTCGGACCGCTCGGCGTCGCCGTGGCCAGGGGGCGGGGACAGGGCCGATGGGTCTGGCCGGGACTGGCGGCGGCCGGGGTGCTGCTGCTCACGCAACCGTGGAGCGGGAACGTCGACCTCGTCGGCGTCGCCTATGCGCTGTGTGCCGCAGCGTGCTGGGGCTTCTACATCGTGCTCACCCAGCGCGTGGGCGACGAAGTCGCCGGCATCAACGGCCTGGCCGTGTCCATGCCCGTCGCGGGGTTGGTCGCCTCACTGATCGTGGGCCCCGGAATCGTCGACGTGCTGACACCGCAGATCCTGCTCATCGGCCTCGGGCTGGCCATCCTGCTACCCGTCGTGCCGTTCGCGCTGGAGCTGATGGCCCTCCGCAGGCTCACCACCGCGGCGTTCGGCACGCTGATGGCGCTCGAACCCGCACTCGCGATGCTGCTGGGCTACGTGATCCTGCACCAGGCCCCCGGTGTGCCGGGCATCGTCGGCATCGTCTTCGTGGTGGCTGCGGGCGTCGGTGCCGCCCGCCGCGGGTCCAGGGCGGCACCCGTACCGCTGGAAGTGGGGTAGCCGCGGCTACCGTGGATGTCATGGCGAGCGGACTGTACGGAACCCGCGCGGTGGACCTCTTCAATGCGGTGGTCGCCCGGCTGATCGATGCCCCGGTCGTCGGACCCTTCGTGCGCCGCGGCATGGTCGAAATCCGGTACGAGGGCCGACGATCGGGCCGGACGTTCCAGACCCCGATCTACTACCGGCGGACCTCCGACGGCGTGATCATCACCGTGATGGCGCCCGACTCGAAGACCTGGTGGCGCAACTTCTCCGGCGACGGCGCGCCACTGACGTTGATGAATTTCGACGGCGCCGATCGCGCCGGCCACGCCGTCGCGACCCGCAACGAGCGGGGCCGGGTCACGGTGAAGGTGGCGCTCTAACCCTCGAATTTCTTACGCCGCCACAGGGTTCCGAAGGCGAGCAGCACCAGGCTCACCACCAGGATGGCGGTCGCCAGCACGTTGATCTGGGGTGGCACCGCGGCCTTCACCGCGGCGTTGACGTACAGCGGATACGTCACTTCCGAACCGCTGACGAAGTACGTGATGATGAAGTCGTCGAGCGACAGCGCGAACGACAGCATCGCCGCGGCGACGATGCCGGGCACGATGAGCGGCAACGTCACCTTGAAGAACGTCCGGGCCGGGCTCGCACCCAGATCGAGTGACGCATCCTCCAGCGTCCAGTCGAATCCGCGGACCCGCGCGCGCACCGTCATGGCGATGAAGCTGACCTCGAAGGCGATGTGCGACAACAGGATCGTCGTGTAGCCGGCAGCAGTGTTGAGGTCCAGGAACAGCGTGAGCAGCGCTGCACCCATCACGACCTCCGGTGCCGTCAGCGGCAGCACCAGGAACGTGTCGACCGCACGCTGGCCACGCCACCGCTGGCGCACCAGCGCGATGGCCACCAGGCTGCCGAGGACGATCGCCACCGCCGTGGATACCGCGGCCACGTTGAGACTCAGGACGAGAGCGTCCGTCAGCGGTGGGTACTTGAACGGGTCGAGCCAGTTGTCGAGCGTGAAGCCCTGCCACGTGTAGTTGAACTTGCCCTCGGGCTTGTTGAACGAGAACAACACGATGACGAAGATCGGCAGGAACAGATACAGCAGCACCAGCCCGGCGGCGACCCGAAGCATCAGGTCGCCCCAATTCGGCCCGGTGCGAACCTTTTTCGGTGCCGGATCCTGTTGCGCGGCGGTGGCGATCGCGGCGCCGGCCTGCGTCGTCATACGAGGTCCTCCGTGCCCAGCGCCCGCGTGTAGAACAGCACCCCGACGAGGATGAGCAACATCAGCCCGAGGCTGAGCGCGGCCGCCGCCGGATAGTCCTTCACGACGAGGAACTGCTTCTGGATGACGTTGCCGATCATCGTCGTCTGCGTACTCCCCAGATAGTCGGCGTTGATGAAGTCACCGACGGCGGGGATGAACACCAGCATGCTGCCCGCCAGCACACCCGGCATCGCCAGCGGCAGGACCACCTTGCCGAACGCGCGCGGCGTGGACGAGTACAGATCCTTGGACGCTTCCAGCAGCCGCGGGTCGATCTTCTCCAGGCTGACGTAGAGCGGCAGGATCATGAAGATGATCCAGTTGTAGGTGAGCCCGCCGATCACCGCCCAGCTGGTGGACAGCAGCCGTCCCTCGTCGGGAAGCAGCCCGATGGTGCCCAGCGCCTGCACCACCCAGCCCTCGTCGGCCAGGATCGTTTTCCACGCGATCGTGCGGATCAGGAACGTCACGAAGAACGGCAGAATCACCAACCCGAGGATCAGGTTCTTGAACCGCCCGGCCTTGAACGCGATGACGTAGGCCAGCGGGAAGGCGAGCAGCAGACACAGGATCGTCGCGACGAACGCGTAGCCGAACGACCGGAAGATCTGTTCCCGGTAGAGCGTGAACGCCTCGGCGTAATTGCCGAAGTCCCACGCGAACGACAGCGTCGGCATGAACACCGACCCCGCGGTCTCCGACAGCGACGTGCGCGCCAGCGAGAAGAACGGCACCACGAAGAAGATCGCGAGGTACGCCAGCGCCGGCAGCACCATCAGATACGGGGCGATCTTGCTCCGTTGACGGCTGCTGGAAGCGACACCTGCCATGGCGTCAGCCGCCGGTGACGGCGGCGTACGCGGTGTTGTACTCCTGCGTCTGCTCGTCGGTCAGCGCGGCCCAGCCCTTGGACTTGGCCAGGACGTCGGCGGGCGGGTTGATCAGCGGGTTGTTGGCCGATTCCGGATCGATCTTCTCGAGTTCCTCGGTCATGTCCGACAGCACCGGGATGTACTGGACGTAGGACACCAGCTTGGCGTAGTTCACCCGGTCGTAGACGTAGTCGATCCACGCCTCGGCGGCCTTCTGGTTCTGGGTGGTGTACGGGATCACCATCGTGTCGACGAACGTCGTCGCGCCCGACTCCGGAACGATGAACTGCAGGTCCGGGTTGTCGGCCTGCAGCTGCACGATGTCACCCGAATAGGCCTGGGCGACAGCGATGTTGCCGGCCGCCAGGTCGTCGGCGTAGTCGTTGCCGGTGAACCGGCGGATCTGGCCGGCGTCGTTCTGCTCGCGCACCAGGTCGACGGCCTGCTGGACGGACTCGGTGGACGGGTTCTCCGGCGAGTTGCCCTGGGACAGCATGATCATGCCGAGGCCGTCCTGGGCGTCGGAGAACAGGCTCACGCGGCCCTTGAACGCCGGGTCCCACAGGTCGTTGATGCTCGTGATGTCGCGGCCCGTCGCCGCCCGGTTGTAGGCCAGACCGACCAGGCCGGACATGTAGGGGGCGCTGAACTCGCGGCCCGGGTCCACGCTCGCTTCGAGAAGGTCGGGGCGGATGTTCTTCATGTTGGGCACGGCGTCGTGGTTGATCTTGTTGAGCCACCCGAGCTGGTTCAACCGGACAGCCAGGAACGTCGTCGGTACGGCGAGGTCGGCGCCGATGTCCTGCTTGCGCGACAGCGGCTCCTTGACCTTGGCGAACCACTGCTCGTTGTCGTTGAGGTCTTCTTTGTAGTCGACCGTGATGCCCGAAGCGGTCTGGAACGCGGCGATGAAACCGTCGGCCATGTACAGCGGCCAGTTCGAGATCCGCAGCGTGCCGCTGGCGGGGCCGCCGTCATCCGTGCTGCCGCTGCCTGAGGAGCCGCTGTCCGACGAGCCGCACGCCGCCAGGAACGACGAGCCCAGCGTCAAACCGGCGGCCGCCGCCGCGCTGCCACCGATGAAGCGGCGGCGCGAGGTCCGGCTTGCCGTCATCCGGGCCAACAGTTGGGGATTGATCTCACGGGACATGGCGATGCAGGCCTTTCGTCGGCTCCAGGGAGGGGGATGGGGTCGCGCGGGCGTGATGGAAAATCAGGAGTCGTCGAGCATCTCTTCCAGGTCCTCGGTGGTGGGAATGTCGTCGCCCGGCAGCACCAGGGACGCATCGGTGGCCCAGCTGACGTACACTTCGTCGCCGGGGCGCAACAGCGGCAGATCCTGTTCCGGCCCGACGTGGGCGATCACCGTCGACTCGTCGGGTGCGGCCATCGACAGGCGAACCACCGGACCTTGGAACGTCAGGTCCGAGACCGTCGCGCGCACTCCCGCGACGTCACCAGTGGGGGCATCCATGCTGACCCGGATGCGTTCGGGTCGCACCATCAACGTCGCGTGCCCGCCGGGTTCGATCGTCGTTTCGCCCGCCCGTGCCTTCAACGTCGTGCCGAGCACGTCGATCTCGACGAAATCCCGGTTCGCGCGCCCGGTTTGGCGGCCCGCCCACAGATTGGCCTGGCCGATGAAGCTGGCGACGAACACCGTCGCCGGCCTGTCGTAGATCTCGGTGGGGGTCCCGATCTGTTCGACGTTGCCCGCGTTCATGACGGCGATGCGATCGCTCATCGTCAGCGCTTCCTCCTGGTCGTGGGTCACGTAGATGAACGTGATCCCGACCTCGCGCTGAATGCGTTTGAGCTCGAACTGCATGACGTGGCGCAGCTTGAGATCGAGGGCGCCCAGCGGTTCGTCGAGCAACAGCGCGCTGGGGTAGTTGACCAGGGCTCGGGCCAGCGCGACACGCTGTTGCTGACCCCCGGAGAGCTGGGCGGGCTTGCGCTCGGCGAAGTCGGTGAGCCGGACGATCTCGAGGAGCTCGTCGACGCGCTTGCGAACCTCTCCTTTTCCGAGCTTCTTGCTGCGCGGGCCGTAGGCGACGTTGTCCCACACGGTCATGTGCGGGAACAGCGCGTAGTGCTGGAAGACCGTGTTGACGTTGCGCTTGTTGGGCGGGGTCTTCGACACGTCCGCGCCTTCGAGCCGGATCGCGCCTTCGGTCGGTGTCTCGAATCCGGCGATCATCCGCAGAGTCGTGGTCTTGCCGCAGCCCGACGGGCCGAGCATCGAGAAGAATTCGCCGGACGCGATCGAGAAATCGGCGTCGGCGACGGCGACGTAGTCGCCGAAACGCTTCGTCACATGGTCGATCTCGATCACCGGACCGCCCTTGGCGCGGGTGGTCGCGGATGCCGCCGTCGTGTCTGCAGCGGTGGTGTGTGTGCCGGTCAGGGCGGGTCCTCCTCGGGTGCAGCCTCCATGGCCGTGGATAAACCTTCGCGGATCGCGCGGTCACGCGCAAGCGATTCCGCAACGAATTTACATTTCCACAATGGAATCCGCTGTCTAACGGACCCGTGATCGAGAGAATCCGCGGAGGAGGGCGCGCTGCACTGTCGCCTGACCATCCCGGCCGGCACCGTACGTTGTTGCGATCTCAAGTGTGGCAGCAGGCACAGTGGAACCGGGGCTGTTTACGCCCACGCATGCCTGGGGTAGGGAGATGAGCATGGCGGCAGTTGATGTGGCGGTGACGTCCGATCTGAGTCCCGAACGCGCGTGGAAGCTGGCGTCGGATCTTCAACGATTCGACGAATGGCTGACCATCTTCGGCGGTTGGAAGAGCGAAGTGCCCTCCGAGATCGACGTCGACACACAGGTGTCATCGCTGATCAAGGTCAAAGGTTTCCGCAACGTCATCCACTGGCGCGTGACGCGCTACGACGAACCGAAAGAAATCGAGCTCGTCGGCAGGGGCCGCGGCGGCGTGCAGATCACACTGACGATGAAGGTCGAACCGGATGAACGCGACGGCTCCGAGTTCCGCGTGATCGCTGATTTGTCGGGCGGACTGCTCAACACCCCCGTCGGAAATGTCGTTGCGCGCGTCATCAAGGGCGACGTCGATCGCTCGGTGCGCAATCTCGCCGAACTGCGCTGAGGGCTGGCATTTAGCCCCACTCGTGGTTCATCGCGCGCGATTCGTAGCGCGCCTCCTCTGATTCCTCGGCTTCCGGGTGCCTGCGGGTCGGGCGAGTCGCAGCGATGAGCAGGATGACGAGCACGGCCGTACCGGCTCCGCCGACGAAAATGATCGTGAAGCTGCTCTCCGAGGGCACCCCGGATGCCGTCGTGCGCCCGAGCAGCACCGCGACCAGCGCTGCCGCCGTCGAACTTCCGATGGTGCGGGCGATCGCGTTCATGCTCGTCGCGACACCTGTCTCGCCGGCCGCGCTGTTGCCGACCACCAGCGCGGGTAGCGCGCCGTAGCCGAGGCTGATGTAGGCGTTGGCCAGGATGTTGGCGACGATGACCTGCCACACCGAGTCGTGGACGAACGCGATGAGCAGGAATCCGACGATGCCCGCAACCGCGGCGACGATCAGCACCGCCCGCGCACCGAAACGGTCGATGAAGCGCCCACTGACGAGCGCGACGACGAAACCGGTTAGTGCGCCGGGCAGCAGGAAGACGATGCTGGCTTCCAAAACCGTTGCGCCGAAGCCGTATCCCGCCTCGCTGCGCTCGATCTGGACGAACTGCGTCAGACCGAGAAAGGCGAAATACAACCCCATTCCGACGAAGATCGTCGCGAGGTTGGTCAGCAGCATCGACCGCTGCGCCAGCATCCGGATGGACACCAGCGGACGCGACGCGCGCCGCTCCCAGAACCACCATGCGATGAGAACCGCGACCCCGCCGCCGGCGCCGGCGATCGTCCGCGGGGAGCCCCAACCCCACGAATTGCCCTGGGTGATGGCCAGCAGAATCGCGGACAGGCCGACTGCGAGGCCGACGGCCCCCAGCCAGTCGATCGATCCCGTCCCACTGCGCGGGCGGTTCGGCGCCAGGCCGACGACGATGCCGATGACGACGACGGTGAACCCGGTGGTCAGCCAGAACACCCTGTGGTAGCCGGCATCACCGCTCATCAGCAGACCCACCACTACGAGCCCGGTGCCGCCGCCGAAACCCAGCGTGCCCGACAGCACCGCCATCGCCGACACCATCCGGTCGGGGTGCAGCTCCTCGCGCAAGATAGCGATGCAGATCGGATACAGCGCGAACGAGGCGGCCTGGAGCACCCGCGCGACGATGAGCAGAGGCAGCGACGAGGTGACCGCGGCCAGGATCGAGCCGGCGAGCACGACGGCCAGCACCCCGAGCAGCACCCGCTTCTTGCGGTACAGGTCGGCGAGACGCCCGATCAGCGGTGTCGCCGCGGCGGCGGCAAGCAGGTTGGCCGTCACCGCCCAACTGACGGCCACTGTGGAGGCGCCGAGTTGATCGGCGATCACGCCCAGCACCGGCACCACGGCGGTCTGCAGGACGGCGACGGTGAGTACGACGATGCTCAGCCCGATGACGAGGAGGCGGGGGCGCCGGACCGTCTGCCCCACATCGCTCCGATCGTTAGTACACCTTCAGTTCTCCTCGATTATGGCGCTTGGCCCAACAGCGACGGCAACCGGTCGAGGGGGAGCCGGGGGGAGCGGTGCCCGTCGCGGCCGACCATGTCGGCGTTGACGACGAGGGCGTTCAGCACGGCTTCCTCGACGCTGTGCACGACCGCCGTGTACAGATCGTCCATCCGTCCCCATGGCAGGAAGGCGATCGAGCCGATCTCGTTGTCGTCGACCGGGCCCAGGGGGAAGGCGCTGGCCAGGTCCGGTACGTCGGCGGTGGAGAAGGCCAGGAAGATGTCGCCGGAGAAGTGGCTGCCGGCGGTTCCGGTTCTCGCCAGTCCCAACGGGACCCGCCGCGCCAGCGCCTTGCACTGGCCCGGCAGCAGGGGTGCGTCGGTGGCGACGATCGCGATGACCGATCCCGCGCCCGGCGGAGCGCAGTCGAGATCGCGGGCGAACCAGTCGCCGTCGAGCGGATTGTCCTCGAGCAGGCTCGGTCCGACGTGATGTCCCGCGATGGTCAATTCGGCGCGCGACCCGAAGTTGGCCTGGACGAAGGCGGCGACGGTATAGGTGCGGGATCCGTACGGGACCAGGCGCGACGCAGTCCCGTTGCCGCCCTTGAAGTCGTAGCAGTTCATCCCCGTCCCGCCGCCCACCGAGCCCTCGCCGACCGGTCCGCTGTCCGCGCTGTCGAGTGCGGCCTGCACGTGCTCGGGCCGTACGTGGCCACCGTTGATGTCGTTGAGGTAGCCATCCCATGTCTCGGCGCACACGGGCAGCAGCCACTGCCGGGCCAGCCGCGGTGCGACCCGGTTGGCCCACTGCACCACGCCGGTGTGGCAGGCGCCGATCGCGTGCGTATTCGACAGCACGACAGGCAGGTTGAACGATCCCACCTCATCGATCCACGTCGTCCCGGTCATCTCGCCATTGCCGTTGAGCGAGTACCAGCCGGCGGCACACGGCGCGCCGACGCCGGCCCGTCCGCGGGGCAGAATGGCGGTGACCCCGGTGCGCACCGGGCCCTGTCCGACAACGAGCGGTCCGTTGCCGTCGACGAGAGTCGTGACGCCGACCTCGACGCCGGGGACGTCGGTCAGCGCGTTGAGCCGTCCGGGCGTGCCCGGCAGCTCGATTCCGGCGCCGCGGGCGCGCGGCCGGCCGTCGGGGGTGTGGGTCGAGAAATCGGGTTCGGTCACGTCGGCAATCATGCTGCGGGAGGGCACCGGGGTCGAGCCCGGCGCCGCGTGGTCGAATATGGCCATGTCGCAAGGAACCTCGAACGACGTGTTCAGTGGGCACCGGCCGTCCGGAGCGGGCGATCTGTCGGTCGAGACGCACGGCATCGCGCCGGTCCCCGGGTCGCAGCGTTACGGCAGCCCGGGCCGGCTGTTCACGGTGTGGTTCGCACCGCAGGTCAACATGACGGGCATCTTCACGGGCACGCTCGCGATCGTCTTCGGCCTCGGCTTCTGGCTGGGCATGCTGGCAATGATCATCGGCACCGTGCTCGGTGCCTTGGTGGTGGGATACCTGTCCACGTGGGGGCCGCGCACCGGGGCCGGTCAGCTGCCCAACGCGCGCATGGCTTTCGGTGGAACGGTCGTGGTTCCCGCTGCGCTGCAATGGCTTTCGTCGATCGCCTGGGACGCCCTGGTCGGGCTGTTCGGCGGGGAGGCGTTGGCGGCGCTGCTCGGCATCCCGTTCTGGTCGGCGGTGCTGATCGTGCTCGCGGTGCAGGGGGTGGTCGGGTTCTTCGGATACGAGCTGATCCACCGACTGCAGGCGGTGCTGACCGTGGTGCTGTTCGTGACGTTCGTGGTATTCGCGGCCAAGCTGGTCGGCGGCCACGAGGTCATCGTCCCGGCGACGGTGACCGGGCCGGATCTGGTCGGTGCGTTCGTCCTGGAGGTGACGATCGCGTTCAGCCTGTCCATCTCGTGGGCCACGTACGCCGCCGACTTCAGCCGTTATCTGCCCACCGGGGTGTCGACGACGCGCGTATTCGCTTTCACCGCCGCCGGATTGGCCGCCGGCTACGTCTTCGTGCAGGGCGTCGGCATCGCTGCGGCGAGTGTGGTCGGAGAGCACACCGTCGACGGCGTGCGGGAGGTGATGGGTGGCGGACTGATCGGCGGGCTGGCATTGCTGGTGATCGCCGTCGCCTCGATCGGCTCGGGCGTGATGAACGACTACAGCGGGTCGCTGGCGCTGCAGACCATCGGGGTCCGGGTGCGGCGCCCGCTGTCCGCGGTCATCGTGACCGTGCTGGCCTTTGTGCTCATCTTGTGGTTGCACGCCGCGGACACCGCGCAGCGATTCACGGATGTGCTGCTGCTGGTCAGCTACTGGATTCCGGCGTTCGTCGCCGTCGTCGTGATCGACTGGCGGCTGCGTGCGGCGGGCCGGCGCACACTCGACCCCACCGTGGAGACCGCCGCCAGGAACGACGGCGTCGCCGCGCTGATCGCCTTCGCCGTCGCTTACGCCGCGGCGATCCCGTTCATGAACACGACCCTGATCCAGGGTCCCGTCGCGCTGGCGTGGCATGGCGCCGACATCGCGTACTTCGTCAACGGTCTGGTGGCTGCGACGCTCTACGGTGGATACCGGTTGCTGACCCGGAAAAGCGCTGCGGCTCTCTGATTCACCGCCCCGGGATCGGGGTATTGACACACTCGCAAAGGCTGCGTCGGAAGGAAGATCATGCGCCCCTCGACCCTTGCCAAGACGGCGGCCGGCTCGTTCGCCGCGGCTGCGGCCGGTGCTCTGGCGACCCGGCCCGCCGTGCAGTCGTCGTGGTACTCCCGCCTGAAGAAGCCCGGCTTCCAGCCTCCGCGGCAGGCGTTCCCGATCGCGTGGAACATCCTGTACTCCGACATCGCCGCGGTGTCGGCATCCACCCTGGACACGTTGAACGATCGCGGCGACACCGACGCGGCCCGAAAATACACGGGCGCGCTCGCCGTCAACCTCGTGCTGAACGCTGGATGGAGTTGGGTGTTCTTCAACCGCCGGAAGCTGGGCGCTGCAGCACTGCTGTCCGGTGCGCTGACGGTCAGCAGTGCCGACCTGGCACGCAGGGCGGGCTCGGTCGACCCGAAGGCGGGGGCGGCGCTGGCGCTCTATCCCGCGTGGTGTGGATTCGCCACCGCGTTGTCGACGCGGATCTGGCAGCTGAACCGCTGAGGGGACTCTCGTGGCCGGGCAGCAGGAGGAGACCGAGGAGCGGCAGCGGCTGGCCGATCGCATTCTGAGCGTGTTCGAAGACGCCATCTATTGGGCGATCGCGGTGATGCTCGTGATCGGTTCGGGCGCTCTGCTGGTCAGCCAGTTCAATACGATGCTGCGCCTGCGCAATACGCCGACGAACACGATCATGCTGGAAATCCTCGACGGACTGCTGCTCATCTTCATCTTCGTTGAGTTGCTCTACGCTGTGCGGACGTCGTTGCGCTCCCACGAGATCGTCGTCGAACCGTTTCTCATCGTCGGGATGCTCGCCGCGATCAAGGAGATCGTCGTGCTGTCGGTGGAGGCGGCGACCCTGCTCGAGAAAGGGCCCAACTTCGCGCGCGCCGTGGTCGAGATCGGCGTGCTGGGCGCCGTTGTGCTGGTCCTTGCTGTGGCGGCGTACATCTTGAGGGGACGCCGTCCGGGCCACGAAGACGCGGGCACGAAGGCTGTCAAGGACGAGTCGGACGCCCCGACGTAAAGATCGATCGTGTCGCGCGGTCTACTGAGACGGTGCAGCACAGCAGCGACGCCGCCGAGATCGCGGCGTATTTCACCGAGGCGGCCGGGACGTACACGCCGAGCCGCTACGCGCAGAGCCACTGGGGCGAGGACCATCTGAACGGTCCCGCCATCGTCGGGTTGGCCGCGCGCGCTCTTGAGCGCGAGTGCGGGTCCCCGCAGTTCCGCCCGGCCCGGCTGACGGTCGATCTCTTCCGCGCCGCTCGTAACGTCCCGACGACCCTCGACATTCGGGTGGTCCGCGACGGTCGCCGTGTTCGCAGTGCGGAATGCGATGTGATGCAGGACGATCGCCCGGTCGCCAGGGCCACCCTCGTCCAGTACCGGCCGTCGGCCGCGCCTCCCGGGACGCTGTGGCGCTCAGAGCAGACGTTCGGGGGCTCCCGGGGGGTGCCACAGCCGGACGACACCATCCTGCCGTTCGTGGGCAGCGACGATGTCGGGTGGACTCGCTCGCCGGCCGAGCACCAGAATGCGTCGCGCAAGCGGTTCTTCAACGACGGGGTCAGAGTTGTTGCCAATGACCAGAATTCGCCGTTCGTGCGGTCCGCGATGGTCGCCGAGGCGACCAGCCTCGTGACGAACCTCGGTAGTGACGGCGTCGGTTACATCAACGGTGACCTGACGGTGGCGTTGTCGCGGTTGCCGGTCGACGACTGGGTCGGCATCCAGGCCGACTCCCATCACGCCGCCGACGGCATCGCCGTGGGCACCGCGACGCTGTTCGACAGTCTCGGTCCCTTCGGGGCGGGATTGACGACGGCAATCGCCAATCCCGCTGCTCAGATCGACTTTTCGACGCGCCGCTTCAGCGTCGGGGACATCAACTACGAGTAACGGATCAGCCTGCCGCGCGGGCCATCGGTGCCAGCCTGGCGGCGTCGATCGACTCGAGGATCTCGCCGCTGCGGATCGCGATATTGGACAGCAGTGACGAGGTGAGGCCGTGCGTGTGTTCGGTATTGCCCTGGATGTACAGGGAACCGGCCGTCGGAGGATCGGTGGTCAGTCGATAGTCGCGGGTCACGACGGGCTGGCCGTTCTCCTGCACCAGGGCGGGATAGAGATCGCCGAGAATCCCGTGCAGCGATGCCGGGGCGAACCCGGTGGCGTAGATGACTGCGTCGCAATCGATCTGGTCGATTTCGCCGCTGGGGTGGTGCAGGATGTCGACGCGGACGCCGTCGTCGTGCTCCTGGGTGGCACAGATGCTCGATGCTCCGCGCAGGAACAGCCGCCGGTCGTCGGCGACCCGCTCCGCGTACTCTCGGGCGTACAGGTCTTCGATGAGGGGGAGGTCGACCGCCGAATAGTTGGTGCTGCGGTGGTAGTCGATGAGTTGGCGCCGGACACCTGGTGTGGCGGAATAGAAGTCGTCGACGGCATCGGGATCGAACACCCGGTTGGCGAACGGGCTGTCGTCGGCGGGGCTGTAGCCGTACTTGGCGAACACGCCGTGCACCTCGTTGTCGGAGGTCAGATCGTGCAGGTAGGCGCAGACCTCCGCCGCGCTCTGGCCGGCACCCACGACGACGAAGCGATTGTGCTTGCGCGTGGGGAGGCGCTCAAGGTCGTGCAGGAAACCGTGGTTGTGGATCTGGCGTGGGGAACGGACGACGCCCGGCGGCAGGTGCGGCTCGATCCCACCGGCGATCACGACGTTGCGCGCACGCAGGCTGCCGGTCTGTCCGCCGCAGATCTCGACCTCGAAGACGCCGTCGACCTCGCGGATCGACGTGACGCGCGAACCGTATCGAACCGACGCCTCGACCTTGTCCGCCGCCCACGTCAGGTAGTCGTGGAATTCGAGGCGGGTGGGGAAGAACGTCTTGTAGTTGATGAACTCGGTGAGCCGTCCCCGTTCGGTCAGATAGTTCAGGAACGTGAATTCACTGGTTGGATTGCGCTGCGTCACCAAATCTTTGAGGAACGAGATCTGCATCGTGGTGCCGGGGAGCAACATACCTGTGTGCCAACCGAATTCATCTTTCAGTTCCACGAATTCGGCGGTGATCGGCCTGCTGGCAGTCTCATTGTGTTCCCGCACCGCCACCGCCAGCGCGAGGTTGGACGGTCCGAAGCCGACCCCCACGACGTCGAGAATCTGATGATGTCCGTTGGTGGACAACGCGTCGTTGGTCGTCATCACGCTCCTGCCATCTGGTTGACAGCCCCGGGTACAGGCTGGGACGGGTCGGATCCGAGCGCCACGATCCGGTTGTCGGAATCGACGTGGACTACCTTGGGTTGGTGGTCGTGAGCGCGGGATTCGTCGATCTGCAGGAATGACATGATGATCACCAGATTCCCCGGTGAGATCAGATGTGCTGCAGCACCATTGATTCCGATGACGCCGCTACCGGAAGCTCCGGTGATGGCGTAGGTGACGATGCGGGCGCCCGTCGTGATGTCCACGACGTGCACCTGCTCGCCTTCGATGATTCCCGCCGATGTCATCAGATCGGCGTCGATGGTGATCGATCCCACGTAGTGCAGATCGGCCTGGGTCACCGTGGCCCTATGGATCTTTCCTCCGAGCAATGTTCGCTGCATCCGGCCTCCTTGGCTCGCTGCCGCCCCGGCGGGTAGTGAGGTCCGCTCGCCGACATGACGGCATCAGTGATGTCGCTTAGCGAAGGCTAACTTATTTTCGATGGCGCGCAAGGCCTCCGGTGCGGGCCAACGGGCCAAAGTTGTTGTGCCACTTATGCCACTGGGAGATTGCTGTGTATTGACTGTCCAGAAAATAGCGAGGCGGGTGAATCTGGGTGAAGGCAGCCTAAGCTAAGGTTTTGGCGCAACGTTCTTGAAGAACGACGCCTAATGAAGGGATTTGCGCGTGAAGCAGCAACATGGGGGGCGATATCGGGCATTCGCGATTGTCGCGACGTTACTTCTCGCCATCGGCGTATTGAGCGCCTGCGGTTCTGAGCAGGTGAGCAGTCCACAGGTCGATGCGGTGAAGATCGCCCACAAGTTCGGTGAGACCGAGGTGCCGGCCAATCCGAGCCGGGTGGTGACGGTGGGTTGGACCGATCAGGACTTCGTCCTGCCGTTCGGTGTCGTCCCCGTCAGTTCGCGAGAGTTCTTCGAGGAGTACGACAATTACCCCTGGGTCAAGGCGGCAACGGACGGTAAAGGTGTGCCCACCTGGGGTGCCGATGAGATCGATTTCGAGGCGATCGCCGCGGCGAAGCCGGACCTGATCTTTGCCATCTACGAGAGCATCGACCAGGAGACCTACGACCGGTTGTCCCAGATCGCGCCGACCGTCATCCAGTCGGCTGACTACGCCGACGAGGAAACCCCGTGGGACGTCCAGTTGCTCACCACCGGTAAGGCGCTGGGCAAGCAGGACGAGGCGGAGAAGCTGGTTGCCACGGTGCAGGGCCGCATCGACGAAGCGCGCAAGGCGAATCCGCAGTTCGACGGTAGAACCCTGGTGGTGGATTTCGGGCCGGAGAACGGTGGACACTGGCTGCTTCCGGAGAACGATCCGCGCCGATCACTGTTCACGGCGCTGGGTTTCAAGACTCAGGACGTGGACGGCGACGTGAGCGAAGAGAAGCTGGACCTGCTCGACCGCGACGTGCTTTTCGTCAACGGTGCCACCAAGGAGCAGATGCTTGCATCGCCGGCATTCGCCAGGCTCGGTGTCGTTCGTGATGACCGCACCCTGTACACCACTTTCGAATCCAATCTCAGTGGTGCGCTGACCTACAGCGGTCCGGACGCACTGCTGTACGCACTGGATGTGTTGACCCCGCAGCTCGCCAACGCGGTCAACGGTCGGCCGGTCGCAGACCTGTCGAACGCCTGACACCTCTCCACATACGTTTCCGAGCCCCGCCGGTCCGCTGGCGGGGCTCGGTCTTGTCGGGGGGCCTGTCTCACTGAAGTTGTTCCGCCAGAAGCGGTCCGATCGTCTCCAGGGTCGCCGAGTCCATGAGTTCGGAATGCCTGCAGTCGGCGCGCACCACCCGCAGTTCGCCGGCCACGTGGGCTCTCCAGCCCTCCGAGGCGATCCCTTGCAGGTCCATCTCGAGCTGCACCGCATCCACGAACCAGACGTCGCCGCTGTAGCTGCCGTACTCGGCCGAGGCGGTGAGTCGTTCGGCCGCGACGTAATTCTCGATCACCACCGCGATCTGCTCGTCGTCCAGTACCGCGATCGCATCGTCGCTGTCCCGGACCAGCGCGACGGCATCGGGGACCGTCATCCGCTTCCCGGGTGCGACTGCGAAACCCATCTCGCGCAACAGTGAGCCCAAGACCGCTTCGGCGTCGAAATTCTCCTGTGGGTCAGCGTCGGTGCGGGTGTCGAGCATCCCGACGAAACTGACGTCGCGGCCGCGGTGGCGAAGTTCCTGCGCGATCAGGATGGCCGCCGATCCGCCGAACGACCACCCGAGCAGACGGATCGGACCCGTGGGGGCGATGTCGGCGATGCGGTCGGCGTAGTCAGCCGCGAGCTCGGCGATCGATTCTGGTTGCGCGGCTCCGCGCAACGTCGGCGACTGCAGTGCATAGATTGGGATCTGCTCGGGGACATAGCGTTTGAGTCCGGCGAACTGCCAGCCCAGACCGCTGGCCGGGTGGATGCAGAACAGCGGTGGCGCCGATCCTGCGCCGCGCAACTCGAGGACCGGTGCGAGACTGTCCGCGGCTGCGCCGCTGCCCGTCAGCCGGGCCGCGACGGCGGCGGGCGTCGGCGCGGTCATCAGCTCGGTGATCGGCATCTCGACGCCGAACTCGCGACGGATGGCCGCCGCAAGGCGGATGAGCAGCAGCGAATGACCGCCCAGTGCAAAGAAATCCGCGTTGACATCGTCGACCGTATCGGTGCCGAGGCCCAAGATGTCACCGAACAGCGCGCACACCCGCCGTTGCTCGTCGTCGACCGGTGCCTGCCCCGTGACGGTGCTGTACTCCGGTGCGGGAAGCGCCCGGCGGTCGAGCTTGCCGCTCGGTGTCAAGGGGAACGACTCGACCGTCACAAAGGCGGACGGAACCATGTGGCTCGGCAGCGACGACGCGGCGTGGTCCCGCAGCGCCTCGGTGTCACAGCCTGCCGGACAGACGACGTAGGCCACCAACCGGTCCTGATGCACGATGACGCGCGCGGACGAGACGGCCGGATGCCGTGCGAGTACCGTCTCGATCTCGCCCGGTTCGATGCGGACACCGCGCAGCTTGATCTGATCGTCGGTGCGCCCCAGATACTCGAGCGCCGCGGGATCCGTCCCACGCCAGCGGACCAGATCTCCGGTGCGGTACATCCGGTCGCCGTGGCCTGTTCCGCTGTGGAAGGGGTTGGCGACGAACCGTTCTGCGCTCAGCGCGAACCGGCCGAGATAGCCGTCGGCGAGCTGGACACCGGCGAGGTAGAGCTCACCCGGACTGTTGTCGGGCACCGGCTGGAGGTACTCGTCGAGCACGTAGGCATGCACGTTCCACCCGGGCACGCCGAGCGAGACCGGGCCGTCGTCGGCCGTCCAACCGAGTACGTCGACCGATGCCTCGGTGGGCCCGTACAGGTTGTGCAGCGGCGTGCCTGGGAACGTGCGCGCGAAATGCCGTGCGACGTCCGCGCTGAGCGCTTCACCGCCGACCGTGACGCGGGTGAGCGACGTGCAGTCCCGTGCGGCGGGGCCGTCGAGGAACAGCTCAAGCATCGACGGGACGAAGTCGACCGCCGTGACTCCGTGTCGGCGAATGACGTCGGCGAGATAGGCCGGGTCGCGGTGCCCGCCGGGCTGCGCGATCACCAGGGCCGCCCCAGCGCTCAACGGCCAGAACATCTCCCAGACGGACGTGTCGAAGCTGATCGGCGTCTTGACCAGCATCCGGTCGGTCCCGTCGAGCGGATAGGCGTGCTGCAACCAGGCGATGCGGTTGACGATGCCCGCATGCGGCACCGCGACGCCCTTCGGGGTTCCGGTCGAGCCTGATGTGTAGAGCACGTACGCCCATGCGGCCGTCTCGACACTCGTCAGCGGCGTGGGTGGGACGCCGGTGCGTGCCGAACGGACCGTACCGGCGTCGTCGACGACGACCGAGGGGCGGGCATCGGACACCATGTACTGCAACCGGTCGGCGGGGTACTCGGGATCCAGCGGCAGGAACGCGGATCCGGTCTTGGCCACCGCCACCAGCGCCACGACCAGGTCGACCGACCGGCGCAGGCTCACTCCGACGATGGTGCCCGGGACGGCGCCGCGACCGATGAGACTGCCGGCCAATCTGTCCGACCACGCGTCGAGTTCGGCATAGCTGAGGCGCTCGTCCTCGCAGATGACGGCCGCTGCGTCGGGGGTGCGCCGCGCCTGCGCTGACACGAGGGCGCCCAACCAGAGGTCCTCGACCTCGTGGTCGGTGGAATTGCGGTCGACGACAACGGATATGCGTTCCGCATCACGGAGGATGGCGATCTCGCTCAGGCGGATGGAGGAGTCGGCGGCTGCGGCATCGAGCACCGCGGCCAGACGCCCGGTGATCGTCTGCACGGTCTCGGCGTCGAACACGTCGCCGCTGTACTCCGCCATGAGGCTCATCGATCCGCCGTCGGACTCGTCGATGAGGGTGAACCCGAGGTCGAACATCGCTGCATGCGTTGGCGGTTCGCTCCACCGCGCGGGACGGCCGAACATGGACGCGTCGCCACCGTCGCGGCGGTGGTATCCGACGAAGACGTTGAACAGCGGGTTGCGGCCCGCGATCCGGGGCGGGTTCACGTCCTCCACGATGTGGTCGAACGGGAGGTCGCCGTGGGCGAACGCAGCCAGATCCGAGTCGCGGACCGTCGCGATGAGTTCGGCGAACGTCGGATTGCCTGCGACGTCGACCCGCAGCACCACGGTGTTGACGAACAGCCCGACCACCTCGCTCAGGACTGCCTCGTCGCGTCCGGCGACCGGCGTGCCGGCGACGATGTCGGTACCCGCGCCCAGGCGGTGCAACAGCGTGGCGACGGCTGCGTGCAGCACCATCAGCATGCTCGCTTGGCGGTCTCGGGCCAGGCGCCGCAACGCGGTTGCGGTCGGCGCGGAGAGGTTGTGGTGCAGGGTCGCGCCGGCGCCCGTCGGCACGGTCGGGCGCGGACGGTCGGTGGGCAGCGCGAGTTCGTCGGGCGCACCGGCGAGTTGCCGGCGCCAGAACTCGAGTTGTCGGTCTGCCACCGCGGACAGCACGTCGCGCTGCCACAGGGTGTAGTCCGCGTAGTGGACGGGCAGCGGTTCGAAGTCCGGTGTCCTGCCCTCGACACGCGCCAGGTAGGCGCTGTCGAGGTCACGCAGGAACGGTGCGTCGGACCACTCGTCGGTCGCGATGTGGTGCAGAAGCAGCACCACCGTCCACGAGTCGTCGTGCCGTAGCAGCGTGACGCGCAACGGGATCTCCGTCGAGAGATCGAATCGATGCTGTACTTGGCGCTCGATCTGGGCGGCGAGTTCTGTTGCTGTGCAGTCGATGACGTCGACGGGAACGTGGGTCCCTGCGGGCTTCACCAGTTGGGTGAAGTCGTCGTCGCGTTCGGGGTAGACCGTTCGCAGTGATTCGTGACGATCGAGAACGTCGCCGAGGGCGTCGGTCAGCGCGTCGACGTCCAATTGGCCGCCGACGGTGAACACCAGCGGATAGTTGTAGGCCGTTCCGGTCTCACCGAGCCGGTCGACGATCAGCATGCGTTCCTGCGCCGCAGAGGCGGGCACGATGTCCGGTCGGGGACCACTGGTCAGCGTCGGGCGATTCGAGGTCGTCTGCGCCGGCTCTCCTGCGATATGGGCCGCCAGCTCCACCACGGTCGGGTGGTCGAACACGTCGCGCAGCGACAACTCGGCGCCCAGTGCCGTCCGGATCCCGTTGATGAGTTTGATGCTCGACAGGGAATGGCCACCGAGGGCGAAGAAGTCGGCGTCGACGCCGGTCACCTCGAGACCGAGGATGTCGGAGAACAGTGCACACACGGCGTGCTCCCTGCTTGATTCCGGGGCCCTCCCGGAGTCCTGGACGTCGGACGCGGCGACGTCGGGCAGCGCCCGCACGTTGAGCTTCCCGTTGTCCGTCAACGGCAATCGGTCGAGGACGCCGATGGCCGACGGCACCATATACGCCGGCAGCACGGTTTTCAGGTGGCCGCGCAGTTCGTCGACGAGATCGCCGGGGTCGGTCGAGGTCGGGACGATGAAACCGACGAGGCGGTGACCGCCTGCGGTGCTCGGGTCGGGCCGGGCGATCACCGCGGCCTGCGCGACCGACGGATGCGCGGTGATCGCGGATTCGATGTCGCCCAATTCCACGCGGTAACCGCGGATCTTCACCTGGTCATCGGACCGGCCCAGGAACTCGAGATTGCCATCGGGCCTGCGGATGACGACGTCGCCCGTGCGGTACATGCGGGCATCGACGTCGGCATCCGGTATCGCGAACGGGTCTGCGACGAACCGGCCCGCTGTCAGGGCGGGCTGGCCGAGGTAGCCCTGGGCAAGTCCGGCACCCGCGATGTAGAGCTCACCGGCGGTTCCATCCGGAACGGGGCGCAGCCAGCCGTCGAGGATGTGTGCCGTGGTGTTCCAGATCGGTTGTCCCACGGTCGGAGTGGCGCTGTCATCGGTGCCGCCGCCGAGTGTGTTGATGGTGTACTCGGTGGGTCCGTACAGGTTGTAGCCGTAGGTGGTGTCACTGTCACGCAACCGGTTCCACACCGCGGCGGACACGGCTTCGCCGCCCAGGAGCACGAGCACCGGCGGGTGCCCGGCCTCTTCGAGCAGTCCCTGCTCGAAGAGCACCGCGGCATAGGTGGGGGTCACGTTGATGACGTCGACGCGGTGTTCGTGGCAGTACGCGACGAGCGCTTCGGCGTCGCGACGAAGGTCCTCGTCGCAGATGTGCACCTCGTGGCCTTCGATGAGCCACAGCAGCTCCTCCCACGACATGTCGAAGGAGAAGGACACGGTGTGGGCGATACGCAGGCGACGACCACCGGCTTTCGCGATGGCCGGCGCGAAGATGGCCTCGCGGTGGTTCAGGTGCATGTTGGTCAGTCCGCGGTGCGGCGTGACGACGCCTTTGGGCCTGCCCGTCGAGCCGGACGTGTAGATGACATAGGCAGGCTCCGCGCTGCCCGGGCTGTAACCATCCCAGTCTGACCGCGCTGCAGCGCATTCCGCGGTGGTCGCGGGGTCGTCGAGGACGGTCAGCGGGCAGTCGGGCGGGACGAGCGCAGCGATGCGTTCGGACACCGCGCGGGCGGTGAGCACACCGACGGGACCCGCGTCCTCGAGCATGACGGCGAGCCGGTCGTCGGGGTAGTCGAGTTCCAACGGCAGGTAGGCGGCACCGGCGCGCAGTACGGCGAACAGCGCGATCACGGCATCGATGGAGCGCGGGATCGCCAGCGCAACAGTGCATCCCGGCCCGATGCCGCGGCCGCGCAGCGTCCACGCGAGCTGGTTGACCCGGGTCTGGAGATCGCCGTAGCCGATGGTGGCCTGACCGCACACCATCGCGGTGAGGTCCGGCGATAGCGCGGCGCGTTCGGCCAGTAGATCTGTCACCGTCTGCGGTGGGAGAGCGTGACGTGTCGCGGTGCCGAGTGCTTCCAGGCCGGACTGTTCGGCGGGCAGGATCAGCGGCGTATTGCCGAGCGGATCGCTGTCGTCGCTGGCCGCCAGATGCAGCAGTACCTGCTGTAGCCGCGCCAGCAGCCGTTCGGCTCGGGCGCGTTCGACCACGTCGGGGCGGTATTCGAGCTTGACCCACAACCGTTTTCCCGGTGAGGCCACCCAGGTGAGCGGGTAGTGCGAGGCATCGATCGAATCGTGGCCGACGATCCCGTGCTCGGTTTCCATGTCGGTGAACGTGTCGTCGTCGAGGAAGTTCTGCAGTACGTACAGGCTGTCGAAGAGCGGACTGCCTCCGGCGAGCAGGCCGTTGTCGCGGTCGCCGGCGATCACTGCGCGCTGGATGTCGCCCAGACCCAGGTACTCGTGATCCATCAGCTCGAGGCGGTCGTTCTGCACCGCCCGCATCGTGTCGGCCGCCGAACGCCGGGCATGTAGTCGAACCCGGGTCGGCACCGTGTTGAGGAACAAGCCGATGACGTCGTCGATACCGTCGATGTCCGTCGGCCGTCCAGCCACGGTAGACCCGAAAACCACGTCGTCGCTGCCGGTTTCATAGCCGATCACCAGCGCCAGCGAGGTCGAGATGAGGGCGTTGAGGGTCACTCCGCACACGCGGGCACGCTGGGTCAGTGCCACCGTCTCGTCGTCGGTGAGCATGAACTCCAGGCGTAGCGCCAGCGCCGGCTCGGTGCCGACCGCGGCGGGCACCAACAGCGACGGTGCCGTGAGGCCGGAGAGTGCGTCTGCCCACCGACCGGCCGACGCGGCGGTGTCCCGCCCGCGCAGCCATCGCAGATAGTCGGTGAACTGGGCGTGTGGCGCGGGCAGATCGACGGGTTCACCGCGCCGCGCAGCGGTGTAGTGCGCAAACAGTTCACGGAGCAGTTGCTCACGTGACCAGCCGTCCAGCAGCAGGAAGTGATAGCTGAAGATCAACCGGTCGACGGTGTCGGTACGCACCACCGTGAACCGCGCCAACGGCGGATCGGACAGGTCGAAGGTTCGCAGCCGGTCGTCGTCGGTGAGCTGCTGCAGCCGCGCGGCGACCTCGTTCTCGGGCAGTCCGGTCAGGTCGACGACCTCGGGTTCGCACACCGGATCCGCGACGATCGCGGCCACCGGCGCCGGGACGTCATCGGCCCAGAACGCCGACCGCAGCACCGGGTTGCGGCGCATCACCGCCGAGTAGGCGCTACGCAACGCATCGACATCCACAGATTCGGCGAAGTCGAACACGTTCTGGACGATGTACACGGCCGCGGGGGAGTACCGGGCCTGGAAGTAGACGCCCTCCTGCAGTGGCGACAGCGGCCAGATCGTCTCCACGGGCGCAGTAACCGCCGCGAGGACGGCTTCGATCTGCTGCTGGGTCAGCGACACCAGCGGTAGATCCGACGGAGTCAGCACCGACGACGCGGGCTTGCCCGTGACGTCGGCGAAGTCGCGCAGCACAGCAGCCCAATGGCCGGCGAGCTGCTCGACGGCGTCCTGGGTCAGTTCACCGGCCGATTCGCCGTCTGCGTAGGTGAACACGGCGCGCAGCCGTGGTCCGTCCGCGGTGTCGTCGCAATGGGCGTTGATCTCGAGCAGATACGGTGTCCCCAGGTCGGGATCGGGTGCCGTCCGCAGCATCGGCTCCTCGGGGGCCGTCTGCCAGTCCCCGTCACCGCCGGAGCTCCACCTGCCGAGGTAGTTGAACAACACCTGCGGGGCCGGCATCCGCGCGAGCGCCGCGGCGGTCCGTGAATTGCAGTAGCGCAGTTGGCCGAAGCCGACACCACCGTCGGGCACCGCCCGCAGCGTCTCCTTGACTGTCGCGAGCGCGGTGACCATGTCGTCCGAACTGACCGTGCCGTCTGAACCGAGAGTGTCGTCAGAACCGAGCGCGTCGAGACGCACCGGTGCGATCGCGGTGAACCAGCCGACCGTCCGGGACAGATCGAGCGCGTCGCCCCAGCGGTCCCGCCCGTGGCGTTCCAGGTCGAGCACGAGCGGAGCATCCGCCGATCCGCCGCGTGCAGCCCGCCACCGTCCCACGGCGAGATGCAGTGCGGTGACCAATGTCTCGGTGATGTCGGCATTGGCCATCGCCGGAACGGATGTCAGCAACGGCGCGGTCTCGTCGACCGTGAGTGCGATCTCGTGCTCACGGGTGGCGCCGACGGTCAGGCCGATCGCGACGGACGACGGGTCGAGCTCACCGCCGGGCGCGAGTGTGGTTGTCCAGTGCTCGAATTCGGCGAGCCTGGCGGCCTGCTGCGCATTCTCGTTGACCGCGCGGGCGTACGACCGGTACGACGTCGGCACCGCGGGAATCGTCGGAGCCCGACCCGACCGGGCCTGCACGCACGCCTCGCTGAGATCGTCGATCAGGATCCGCCACGACACTGCGTCGACGGCGAGGTGGTGCACGACAAGAAGCAGCCTGCCCTGGTCGGCAGTGCCGCGGTCGAACCAGACAGCCCGCAGGACGTGGCCCGCCTCCGGATCGAGACGGTCGGCGGCGGCATCGGAATGCTGGGCGATCGCCTCGGCCAGCTCATCGTCACCGAATCGGCTTGCGTCCACCCGGGTGACGGAAACCGGTTGTTCGGCTACGGTTTCCAGCGTCCACAGTGTGGGCACCGGTCGCACCAGCCGCAGCCGGAGGGCGTCGTGGCGGCCGACCACGGCCGCGATCGCGGCATCGAGATGGCCGGCCTGCAGACCGGCGGGCGTCAACAGCAGCTCGGCCTGGTTGAACCGGCGGATCGAGCCACCGAGTTCGGCGAGCCGCAACACGATCGGAGTCGGAGGCAGTTCGCCGGGTTCGGCTGCCGGTTCCTGGGTGGGAGCAACCGGTGTAGCCGGAGCCGCTGCGATTTCTGCCAGCGCGGAAGGTGTCCGCGCGACGAAGACGTTCTGAGGGGTGAACTGCAGACCCACCCGCCGGGCACGGTTGACCAACTGAATGGCGACGATGCTGTCGCCGCCCAGCGTGAAGAAGTCGTCATCGACTCCGACAGGGGCGTGCAGGATCTCACTGCACAGCGCCGCGATCTGGGCGGCGGTATCGGAGCCGGCAGGTGCGGGGTGTGGTTCGTTCGCGAGGGTGACCGTAGGGTCGGGCAGCTTGGTGCGGTCGAGCTTGCCGTTGACGGTCAACGGCAACTCCGCCAGCGGCACGAACGACGACGGCACCATGTAGTCGGGCAGCCGTTCGGCGAGGACGGCGCGAATCTTGCCGATGTCGAGCGCATCAGCTGCAACCAGATATCCGACCAAGGTCGTGCGGCCGTTGTCGTCGGTCTGCACGGACGCGGCCGCGTTGCTCACACCGTCGAGCGCCGCGAGCGCGGATTCGACCTCGCCGAGTTCGATGCGGTAGCCGCGGACCTTGACCTGCTGATCGGAGCGGCCGACGTAGACGAGTTCGCCGTCATGGGTCCACATCGCGGTGTCGCCACTGCGGTAGAGACGTTCGCCGTTGGCGTCGAACGGATTCGCGACGAAGCGCGCCGCGGTCAGTCCGGGCCTGCCCACGTAACCGCGCGCCACCTGGCCACCCGCGATGTACATCTCGCCGACCACGCCGGCGGGGACCGGACGCAGCTGCCGGTCGAGCAGATGGATACGCAGTCCGGGGAGCGGGCCACCGACCACGCTGCGGCGGTCACCCGCCGCGTCGGCCGCGGACAACGGGCGGTGGGAGACGTGTACGCACGTCTCGGTGATGCCGTACATGTTGACCAGCAGCGGTGCGTCGGGCCCGTCGCCGTGGCGCTCGTACCAGCCGGTCAGCCGACCGGGATCCAATGCCTCCCCGCCGAATACGACGTAGCGCAGTGACAGCGCCGGTTGGATGCGTCGGTCGGCCCCGATCAGCGGGTAGAACGCCGACGGGGTCTGGTTGAGCACCGTCACCCGCTCGGTCTCGAGCAGTCTCGCGAACCGTTCGGGGTCGCGGGCGTCGGCTCCGTCGACGATCACGAGCCTGCCACCGTGCACCAGGGCGCCCCACAGCTCCCATACCGAGAAGTCGAAGGCCGCCGAATGGAACATCGTCCACACGTCGTCAGGGCGGAAGTCGAAACGTTCGGCGGCACTGTCGAACAGGGCCGCGACGTTGCGGTGGCTCACCGCGACACCCTTGGGTGCGCCGGTGGACCCCGAGGTGTAGATGATGTAGGCGGCATCGTCGGGGTGGGCAGCCGGAAGCGCAGACATTACTGAATGCTGCTGTGCAGCAACAGATATCAGCATCTCAGGAGCGGACACTCCCGGTAAGCGATCGGCGCGGTCGGTCAGCACGCACAACGGCGCGGAGTCGTTGACGATGTGGCTCAGCCGGGCGGCGGGAGAGTCGATGTCGAGCGGCACGTAGGTGGCGCCGGCCTTGATGACGGCGAGGAGGCCGACGACGAGATCCGTCGACCGCGGAAGCGCGACGGCGACCCGGGACCCTGGCGCAACCCCCGACGCGGCCAGGGCGCGGGCGAGCGCTGTGGCACGTTCGTCGAGTTCGGCGTACGTCAGCGTCTGGGTGCCCGCGGTGACGGCGACGGCACCCGGGTTCCGCTGTGCCGCGGTCGCGAACGCCTGGGCGAGGGTGCGGGCCGGGCCGGGCCGCGACAGTGAATCGGCGGTGAACCGGCGCTCAGCCTCGGTGCGCACGTCGAGCGCGCCGACCGCGGCCTCGGGCCGTTCGACGAAGGCAGCCAGAATCTGCTCGATCCGTTCGGCGTGCCGGCCCGCCTCGGCTTCGCTGACGACGGTGGCGTCGTACTTGATCTCGACGGTCAGCTGCTCGTCGAGATAGGCGACGAAGGCAACCGGATAGTGCGGTGCATCGGTGCCGGTGAACCCCTCGAACGTCAGGGTGCGGCCATCCTGGTGTTCCCCGGTCGCCGGGAAGTTCTCGACGACCACCATCGTGTCGAAGAATTCTCGTACGCCGGCCAGGCGCGCCAACTCGGCCAGCCCCACCTGTTGGGCATCCAGCAGTGCGCTCTGCTGCTCCTGCAGTTCGGCGAACGCGGTGGCGATGGTGGTCCGAGCGTCCCATGTCATCGGTACTGGGACGGTGTTGATGAGCAGCCCGACAACGGATTCGACGCCGGTGAGGTCTCCGCCGCGGCCTGACACCGTGGATCCGAAGACCACCCGCGTCCTGTCGAGCAGCCTGCCCAGCAGCAGTCCCCACGCCCCGTGCAGCGCCGTCGACACCGTGATCCCGCGCTCACGCGACAGTCGCGTCAGCGATGAGGTCAGGTCGGCAGACAACCGCCGGACATGGCTGCGGTGCTCTCCGACCTCGTGGGCAATTTCTCCGTAGAGCAGAGATGGTTCAGCGTCTTCCAGTGCGGCCGACCACGCGTGCCGAGCAGCCTCCCGGTCTCCGCTGAACACCGATTCGATGTGGTCGCGCAACGTGGCGGTGATGGCTGGGGCATCCGTGTCGTTGTATTCGGCGACGATGTCGTTGAAGATCACCGGATACGACCAGCCGTCGGCGATGATGTGGTGCATCGTCTGGATGAGCCGGTGCTCGTTGTCGTTGAGAGACACGAGCGTGTAGCGGACCAGCGGGGCGTCGGCGAGGTCGAACGTCCGCGAGAGTTGTTGATGTGCAACGGTGTCCAGCGGTCCATCCGAAATCTCGAATTCGACACGGGTGTGCGCCCAGATCACCTGCGCCACCGTGCCGTCCTCGAGTTCGCGGAAGCTGGCCCGCAGCGCCTGGTGCCGGGCCACCACGGCGTCGATGCTTGCGCGCAGCACGTCGACGTCGAGCGCTCCGGACAGCGTGGCGATCTGCTGGACCTGATAGGTGTCCACGCCCTCGCCGTACACGCTGTGGAAATACATCCCCTCCTGCAACGGCAGCAGCGGCAGCACGTCCTCGACCGGGCCCGTCCGAACCAGCGCGTCCACATCGGCCTGCGTGAGGCGGACGAGCGGGTAATCAGACGGTGTGTGACCCGTCAAGGCGTCGCAGCGGGTCAGCGCTTCCAACGCGTCGCGCCACAGCCCGGCGAGTTCCTCGACGTCGGCTTCGTCGAACAGGCCTTCCGGCCATGCCAGCGTCGCGGTCAGCACGGCCCCGCCCGGTCCGTCTTCGGCCAGCGCGTTGATCTCGAGAGCGCCGGCAGGGTTGGTGGGGTCGACACCCTCTCGGAGAGCGCCGATTCCGGCGACGGGCTCCCATGCGCGGCCCGATCCGCCCGCGAACCGACCCAGATAGTTGAACAGGATCTGCGGTGCCTGACCGCGTACCGGCGCGGCGCCGTCCACATAGCGCAGCACGCCATAGCCCAGGCCGCGGTTCGGCACCGCGCGCAGCTGGTCCTTGGTCGACTTGACCGCGGCCGCCAAGGCCGGCCCGGCGGCGATGACGTCGTCCCACTCCAGCATCCCGGGATCGACGCGCACCGGATAGATCGACGTGAACCAGCCGACGGTGCGGGACAGATCCAGTGCGCCCGGTACCAGCTCTGCTTCGCGACCGTGTCCTTCGAGGTTGAGGAGTACGGCGCCGGACCCCGAGTCGCGCCACTTTGCGAGCGCGAGAGCAAAACTCGACAGCAGGACGTCGTTGATACCACCGTGGAACGCTGCAGGCACTGCGGACAGCAGCGGTCCGCTGACCTCGGCGGGAAATGAGATCGTCAGGTTGCGAACGGTTTCCGCGGTGTCGACTGCCGGATCGAGTGCGCGGCGGCCCAGATCGGGGTCGGGGGTCGACAGGATGTCGTTCCAATACGGCGCTTCGGAGGTGAACCGATCGGTCGTCGTGATGGCGTCGGCCCACGTCCGGAACGACGTGGCGACGTCGTCGAGCCGGGCCGACCGCCCGGCGGTGACTTCGCGCCACGCACGCGCGAGATCTTCGGTCAGGATCCTCCAGGACACTCCGTCGATCACCAGGTGGTGGATGACGAGCAGCAATTGCCCTGTGGCGCCGGGGGTGTCATACCAGACCGCCTGCAGCATGGTGCCGTCGGCGGGGACGAGCCGGGCCGCCGCGGCTGCCGTCACCGCGTCGACGTCGGGCTCGGTCAGCGCGCCCTCGACGCGCGTCAGTGCCGGCGCCGTGGCCGAGGCGGACTCGGGAACGGTGAGCGTCCAGCCGCCGGGTGTCTCGTCGAGCGTCGCCCTCAGCATGGGATGGGCGACCAGCAGCGCGCCGAGCAGATCGGCCAGCTGCTGCTCGGTGATGCCTGCAGGTGTGCCGACGACCATCGACTGATAGAAGTTGGCCAGCGGGGTGGCGGCCTGCACTGTCTCGGCCAGCATCGGGGTGGGGGAGACAGTGCCGACGCCGGTGTCCGGTCCTGTGGACGCGTCCTGCCCAGTCAGTTCGGCGACCGCGGCCAGGGCCGCGACGGTCCGACGTCGGAAGATGTCGCGAGGGGTGATGTGCAGCCCGGCCTTCCTGGCCCTGCCGCAGACCGCGATCGACGAGATGCTGTCGCCGCCGAGGCTGAAGAAG
The DNA here is from genome assembly GCF_029623955.1 of Mycobacterium sp. 236(2023). Taxonomy (GTDB): domain Bacteria; phylum Actinomycetota; class Actinomycetes; order Mycobacteriales; family Mycobacteriaceae; genus Mycobacterium. Next base: position 355,412 of record NZ_JARSBP010000004.1, read on the forward strand.
TCGTCGTCGACGCCGACGCCGGCGATGTCCAGAACAGTCGAGATGATGCCCAGCAGAAGCGATTCGCGCTCACCGCGCGGTGCGCGCGTCTGCCCCGCGGTGGCGGCGACGGGCTCCGGCAGAGCAGACACGTCCAGCTTGCCGTTGATGGTCAGCGGCAGCTCGGAGACGACGCCGTAGCGTGTCGGCACCATGTACGACGGAAGTTTGGCCGCCAGATGGTCACGCAAGGTGGTGATGAACTCAGCGTTGTCGGTGACCTCGTGTGCTGGAATGACGTAGGCGGCAAGTGACTTCACGGGTGGGGTGCCCGACCCCGACCTGACGACGACTGCGCAACGGCCGACGCCGTCAGCGCCCGCAAGCACCGATTCGACCTCCCCGAGTTCGACCCGGTAGCCACGGATCTTCACCTGGTCGTCGGCGCGGCCGAGGTAGTCGAGGATTCCAGGTTCACCGGTCGAGTCGCGGCGGCGCACCAGGTCGCCGGTGCGGTACATACGGCCGCCGGAGACGAACGGGTCGGCCACCATGGCGGCTGATGTCAGGCCGGGCCGGCGGTGATAGCCGCGCGCCAGACCGGCGCCGGCGATGTACAGCTCGCCGACGGCGCCATCAGGTACCGGGCGCAGCGCGGCGTCCAGAATGTACCCGCGGGTGTTCCAGATCGGCGCTCCGACAGTGGCGGTCGTGCTGTCGTCGGTGCCACCACCGAGTGTGTTGATCGTGTATTCGGTGGGGCCGTACAGGTTGTAGCCGACGGTGTCGGGGTGATCGCGCAGTACCGTCCAGACGTGCTCGCTGACGGCCTCACCGCCGAGTAGCACCAAGGCCGGCGTGTGCCCGTCGAGCAGGCCGGCGTCGAGGAGGTGGTGCGCATAGGTCGGCGTCACGTTGATCACGTCGATGTGGTGGGTGTGGCAGTACTCGACCAGGGCGGGCGCGTCGCGGCGCAGCTCCTCGTCGCAGACATGCACCTGGTGTCCTTCGACGAGCCAGAACAGTTCTTCCCAGGACATGTCGAAGGAGAACGACACGGTGTGGGCGATATTGAGTGTGTCCGAGTGCGTGTTGCGACCCGCGGCCCGCGCGACGGTAGGGGCGAAGATCGCCTCGCGGTGGTTGAAGTACATGTTGGTCAGGCCCGCATAGCCGGTGAGCACACCCTTGGGCGTGCCGGTCGATCCCGACGTGTAGATCAGGTACGCGGGGTGCTGCAGCCGCTCGGCCCCCGACGCGAACGCACCGAGCTCGGCCTCGGTCAGCGGTGTGGACGCAGTCGTCGCAATCGTCTCGCGGGTCGCCGGATCGTCGATCGAGACGACCGTGGCGTCGTGTTCCCGACCGCATTCGGCCAGTTCCGTGTTGGCTGCGGTGGTGAGAAGCAACGCCGGACCGGCGTCGACGATGATGGTCCGTAGCCGCTCGATCGGTAGATCCAGCTCCAGCGGCAGGTACGCCGCCCCGGCGCGCAGCACCGCGAACAGTGCGACCACCATGTCGATGGAACGCGGAAGGGCGAGTGCCACAAACGTTTCCGGCCTGGCGCCGTTGTTTCTCAGGTGGCGCGCCAGCTGTGACACCCGGTCGTCGAATTCTCGGTAGGTCAGCCGCTCTGTGCCATAGACGAGCGCGACGTCGTCGGGGTGCGCATCGGCCTGCCGTGCCAGCAGTTCGGCGACCGTGACCGGCTCGACGGGACGCCCGGTCGCCGACCAGCGCCGCTCCAGCGCGTCGGCACGGTCGCGGTCCGTCAGCGGGATACCGCCGAGCTCGGTGTCGGGTACTTGCGCCAGCATCGTCAGCACGGCGAGCAGCTGCGACACCATCTCGTGTGCGCGGCGGTCACCGATCACGCGGTGTTCGAGTTTGACCGTCAGTTCCCGGCCGGGTGTCAGCACCCAGGTGAGGGGGAAGTGGGTGGTGTCGTGATACTCGACACCGACGATGCCGTGCTCGGATTCCAGATCGGTGAAGGTGTCGTCGCCGAGGAAGTTCTGGAGTACGAGCAGTGAATCGAACAGTGCGGCAGCGGTTTCCCCGTGTGCGCGCTGGATCTGACCGAGACCGAGGTGGTCGTGGCGCATCATTGACACCCGTTGGTCGCTGATGGCTTTGACGGTGTGGGCGGCGGACCTCCCGGGTGACAGATCGACACGCACGGGCACGGTGTTGAGGAACAACCCGATCGTCTCGTCGATGCCGACGACTTCACCGGGACGGCCTGCGACGGTCGTGCCGATCACGGCGTCGGAGGTTCCGGCGTGGTAGCCGGTGACCAATGCAACCGCGGCGGTGATCACCGAGTTCAGGGTGACGCCGAGTTCGGTTGCCGTGGTGTGAAGTTGCCGTGTGGTCTGCTCGGGTAGCTGGACGACGATGCGCCCCGGTTCGGTGCCGGCGAAGGCGTCGGGATGGCCCGGGGCGACGCCGCTGGCCAGAGTGGGTCCGGCCAGGCCTGCGAGCAGCGCGCGCCAAGCGTCGCCGGCCTCTGCCTCCCCGATGGCGTCGATCCAGTGCAGGTACCGGGTGACGACCTCACCGTGCGGCTCGATCGCGCCGGTCTCGCCGTCGGAACCGTAGAGCGAGAACAACTCTCGAAGCACCAGCTCGCGGGACCAGCCGTCGAACAACAGGAAGTGGTAGGTCAGCAGGATGCGATCGCGGCCCTCGGGCAGCCGGATCACGCTCAGTCGGAGCAGTGGCGGATGCGCGATGTCGAACGGCGTGACACGGTCGGCATCGGCAACACGCGCCACGGCGCTCCCGAGATCGTCGGTGTGCGCGCTGAGGTCGACGACGGTGATCGCCGACGGCGGGTCGGCAACGACGACCTGGACGAGGCCGGTGGCGTCAGGTGCCGGGTCGTCCTCGACATGTTCGACCGTGCGGAAACCTGCCCGCAGTTGCGGGTGGCGACGGAGCATGGCGGTGAACGCGCGCTGCATCCCGTCCACATCCACGGGGCGGTCGAAGTCGAAGGTGTTCTGCGCGACGTAGGTTGCGCTGGCGGAGTCGTCGAGGGTGCTCTGGTAGTAGACGCCCTGCTGCAGCGGCGACATGGCCCAGATGTCCTCGACGGCCTCGGCATCGGTGATCTGCCGCAGTGTCTCGTCGGACAGTGTGACGGTGCTGAAGCGCGTCGCTGTCTCGTGTTCGTCATGGGGTTCCTGCGCGCGGTCGGCGAGTGCCGCCACACCGATGGCGCTGCGCCCGCGGAAAACATCCTCGGTCGCCACGTGCAGACCGAGCCGTGCCAGCCGGCTCGTGACCCGGATCGCGGAGATGCTGTCACCGCCATTGGCGAAGAAGTCGGCGCCGGCGCTGAGCACATCGACGCCGAGCACGTCGGCCATCACATCGAGGACGGCTTGCTGGTGTTCGTCGGCCGCAGCGATGACCGCGGCACCGGTGGCGGGCGGCCCGGCCACCATTCGGCGCAGCACCGCCAAGTCGCGTTTGCCGTTGGGCAACAACGGGATCGAGTCGACGACAGTCAGAGTAGAGGGGACCAGGTGCCGCGGCAGTTCGGCCGCGATCTCCGACAGCAGATCGCCCTGGGCGGCACCGTCGGTGACGACGGCAGCGGTCAGGCGGGATCCGTCGGCGACGACGCAGGCCTCGAGGACGCCCGGCCTTCGGCGCAACGCGGCCTCGATCTCGGCGGGCTCGACGCGGTGGCCGTTGACCTTGAGCTGTTCATCCGAGCGGCCCGCGAAGACGACGCGGCCGTCGGGCAGTCGGGCGCCGAGATCACCGGTGCGGTACATCCGCTGCCCATCGGGGGCGGCGACGAAACGGGTGGCGGTCTGGCCCGGCCGGCGCAGGTATCCGCGGGCCAATTGGGCTCCGCTGACGTAGATCTCGCCGATGACGCCGACGGGAAGATCGGTGAGGCCGTGGCCCAGGATCCGGATACCGGTACCTGGTACCGCGGTGCCCAGCGTGATCACGTCCGGGTGCTGGACCCCGGTCAGGACGTCGCCGGTCACCTCGGACGAGCCGTACGAGTTCACGACGTCGGCGCCCGGGCATGCGGTGCGCAATGCGGAGAGGTGTTCCGACGTGAGGGCCTCGCCGCTGACGATCCAGCGCTGGAGCGCACCAACTTGCGCGGTGTTCTCCTCGGCCAGCGCCGCGGCCAACGACGGAATGGCGACGAGCTGGCCTACTCCGTGGTCGGTGATCAGCGCCGCGAGGCGGCGACCGTCGCGCACGGCGTCGTCGCCGGCCAGTACGGTGACGGCGCCGGCCGCCAAGCCGGCCAGCAACTCGGTGGTGCCGTCGATGAACGACAGTGAGCTTTTCGCCAACCGAACCTCGGCCGGCCAGTCCGCGACGGCCCAGGCGAGCCGGTTCGCCAGTGCGCCATGGGTTCCCACCACAGCTTTGGGCTCACCGGTCGATCCCGAGGTGTAGAGCACAGACACCGCGTCGAGCGGGTCGACGGTGACGGGGACGAACGCTGGACCGGAGATGTCCGCACTGTCGGCGTCGACCATAACGGTGCCTTCGGCGATCTCGGAAAGCCGTTCACGCCCCCGCTCGTCGACCAGCACGGCACGCGGCCGGGCGTGGCCGAGCATGAAGTCGATCCGCGCCCGCGGATACGACAGGTCCACGGGCAGGTAGGCGGCGCCGGTCAGCACGACGGCCCACAGGCCGGCCACCAGGTCTGTTGACCGCGACATACCGAGCGCAACCACGTCACCCCGCCGCACGCCGGCATCGACGAGACGATGGGCCAGCGCGGCGGCGCGAGCCTCGAGCTCGGCGAACGTGAGGGATCCCGTGTCGGACACCAGCGCGGTGGTATCCCGATGGGCGGCGATCGCATCGCCGATCAGTGCCGTGACCGTGCCACCGGAAACCGGCTGGACGGCAACGGGTTCGGCGAGGCGAATACTTCCGCACGGCATTTCGGGTGTTTCGGTGATCGCGGTGAGCACGTCGGCGAACGCCTGAGCGACTGTGTCGGCGTAATCATCCGACACGCGCTCGCGGTCGTTGGTCACGGTGACGGAGATCGAGTCTCTGACGGTGATCATCGCGGTCAGCGGATAGTGCGGGGCCTCGACCACGCTGATGTCGCCCAGGTGCAGCTCACCTGCGGAATGCGCGGTGGCACCGAGGTTTTCGATGACCACCAGCGAGTCGAACAGCTCGTCGACACCCGCGATCCTGTGGGCTTCAGTCAGCGGCAGGTGGTGGTGATCGAGCAGTGTTGACTCCGTCGCGGCGAGCTTGGCCGCCACGGTGGTGGCGGCATCGCCTTGCGCCCAGCTCATCCGCAGCGCGAGGGTGTTGACCAGCAGGCCGACCATCGTGTCGATGCCGTTCAGTTCGCCGCCGCGGCCGGAGACGACGGTGCCGAACAGGACATCGTCGCGGCCCGTCAGTGAGCCGACGGTCAACCCCCACGCCGTGTGCAGCATGGTGCTGACGGTCACGCCCGCGCTCGCGGCCACGGTGGCGACCGTGGCGCGGTCGGTCAGAGTGGCGGTCCTGCGGCCGAAGCCGCGTCGCTCGGGGCGGCTGATCTGTATCCCGTCGGAGGCCGCGAGGCGCGTCGGCCCGTCGATGCCGGCGAGCACGGGGGCCCAGGCCGCGCGGTCTGCCGCGACGTCACGATCGCCGAGCCACTGGACGAAGTCGGCGAATTTTGGTGCTGGCCCGGCGAAGTCGGTGCCGGTGTAGGCGGCGAGCAGATCGTCGAGTACGAGCGGGACCGACCAGCCGTCGGCGACGATGTGGTGCACCGTCTGGATCATCGTGTGCAGCTCGTCACTGCGGCGCACCAGCGTGTAGCGGGTCAGCGGCGGTGTGGCCAGGTCGAAGCGGCGCCGCCGCTCCCAGTCGGCGCGCTGGGTCACCACGGTGTCGGCGCGATCGGCGCTCATCGCGCCGGCGTCGACGACATCGAAATCCGGTGGCCCCGGCGCAGCGTGCACCGCGATGGGCGTGCCGTCGGCGAGCGTGGTGAAGGCCGATGACAGCGACCGGTGTCGTGCGGCGACGGTTTCGGTGGCGCGCTGGAAGCGCTCGACGTCGAGCGGGCCGCGGATGTCGACGAGCTGTTGCACGACATACGGGTCGCTGCGGGTCGTGAACGTCGAGTGGAAGTAGATGCCCTGCTGTGCGGGGGTCAGTGGGAGCACATCGGCGAGACCCGGGTAATGCAGCTCGAGCTCGGCCACGTCGTCAGGGGCGAGGTCCACGAGCGGAAAATCGGATGTGCTGTGACCGGAGACGGCGTCGCTGACCGCGATGGTCTCCAGCAGCTCGACCCAGCGGTGAGCCAGCTGTGTGACGTCGGATTCGGCCACGGCGCCGGAGGGCCAGCTGAATGTCGCGCGCAGCACGGTGCCTGATTCCGACTCGGCCGCCTCGGCGTTGACTTCGAGCAGGCGCGGCAGCGGCATCGCAGGATCGCGTCCTTCGAGCACCGCGGTTCCCGCCTCGGCGAAGGCCCACGGCCGGTCGGATGTATCGAATCGGCCGAGATAGTTGAACAGCACCTGCGGCGTGACGGCGAGCGCGCTGCCGGTCGGGTTGAGATAGCGCAGTGCACCGTAGCTGATTCCGTGCGACGGCACCGCCCGCAGTTGATCTTTCACCGAGCGCACCGCGGCCCCGAGCACCGTGCTGTCGGTCAGTGCTGCACGCCAGTCGAAGCCGTCGGCGTGGAGGACGACCGGGTACAGGGTGGTGAACCAGCCGACGGTCTCGGCGAGGTCCACGTCCCCGACAACCTGTCCTTCGCGGCCGTGGCCTTCCATCTCGACCAGGAGCGGTCCGTCGTCGGCGATTCCGCGGCTGTCGAGCCAGCCCCGCAATGCGAGGTAGAGGGCTGCCACCATGGCATCGTTGACGTGACCGTGGATGCGGCCGGGTACCTGCGTCAGCAGTGCATCGGTGGCCGATGCGCCGAGTTCGACGGTCAGCGTCGCCTCGGTGGCAACAGTGTCGACAGAGGGATCCAATGTGCGTTCGCCCCAAAGCGTTTCGGCCACACCGCTGGCGACTTCCCAGAACTTCCGGTCGCCGTCGAACGTCCCCAGTGTGGTCGCGTCGGTGAGTTGGCGGGCCCACGAGCGCCATGACGTCGGAACGGGCGCCAGGTCTGCGGTGCCGGTTTCGGTGAAGCGCCGGTGGGCCTCGGCGAGGTCGTCGGCCAGAATGCGCAGAGAAACCCCGTCGACGACGATGTGATGGGCCACCACCACCAGTCGACCGGATCCGGCGCCGCCGGTGAGCCATCCGAAGGCGACGAGCACACCGGCTGCGGGGTCGAGCAGCGCCAGCAGCCGATCCCGCATCGACGCCACACCCTCGTCGAGATCACCTGTGAGCAGCGGGGTCTGAGCGGGAATGTCCGGGATATGCAGCTCGGCTGCGTTGCCGGTGCTCGTAGCCGAGAGAAGGTGATGGCGTGCCACGACGGCGTCGACGACGGCTCGCAGCGATGCGGGCGTGAGGCCGGCCGGCGTGACCAGCGCCATGCCCTGATAGAAGCCGTTGAGCGTCGAGGCGTTCGCGGCGTCGCCGACCTCGTCGAGCCACTGCAGGATCGGCGTCGCGGGCGCAGGTCCCGTCGCGTCGGTGACCTCGGGTTCGACGGGCGTTGATTCGACGAGTAGAGGAGCGAGCGCCTCGACGGTCCGGTGGGCGAACATGTCTCGGGGCCGCAGCGCGTAGCCCGCAGCGCGCACTCTGCTCACGACGCGGATCGCGACGATACTGTCGCCGCCGAGGCTGAAGAAGTCGTCGTCGACACCGACGGTCTCCACATCGAGTGCCTCGGCGAACGCGCGGGCGACCACGATCTCACGCGGCGTGCGGGGTTCGCGGCCGCCGCCGGACGCGACAGGTGCGTTGGGGGAGGGCAGTGCGCGCCGGTCGGTTTTCCCGTTGGCGGTCAACGGAACCCGGTCGATTCCGATCAACTGGGTGGGCACCATGTACTCCGGTAGACGCGACCGGCTCCAGTCGCCGATTTCTGCACGCAGGTCCGTGGTGTTGTCGAAACCGTCTGCTGCCACGATGTAGCCGACGAGCTGATCGGCATTGCCCTGCCGGTGCACGGTCACGACGGCCTGGCGGACCGCGGGATGATCGCCGAGCTGGGACTCGATCTCCTCCAGCTCGATCCGGCGGCCGCGGATCTTGACCTGGTTGTCGGCGCGGCCGAGGAACTCCAGCGATCCGTCGTCGCTCCAGCGTGCCAGGTCACCCGTTCGGTACATTCGGGAACCGCTGTCGTCGAACGGATTCGCGACGAACCTCGACGCGGTCAGGGACGAGGCGTTGACATAGCCGCGGCCCAGCAGGAAACCCGCCGCGTAGAGTTCCCCGCCGACACCCGGGGGGACGGGGCGCAGGTCCTCGTCGAGCACATAGAGCTGCGTGTGCGGATTCGGGCGCCCGATCGATGTCGCGATGCGTTCGGCTGTGTCGCGGTAGATGACATGGGAGACACCGATGGTCGCCTCCGCGGGACCGTAACCGTGGTACAGCGTGGTCGACAGCTGACTGCGGAACCGGGTGAAAAGGCTGGGCGTGAGAACCTCGCCACCGCACCAGACGTGGCGCAGGGAAGCGAGCGCGCTGTCACCGGAGAGACGGTCGAGCTCGAGCAGTGTGTCGAGCATCGACGACACCAGGTAGACGAACGTGACGTGCTGATCGCGGATCAGCCCGAGCAGATAGTCGGGATCTTTTTCTCCGTCGGGTTCCGCGACAACGACGCGTCCACCGCTGACCAGGGGAAGCAGGATCTCGTTGACCGAGATGTCGAAGGACAGTGGCGCTTTGAACAGCGATGCATCGGTCTCGCCGAACCCGAGGATGTGGTCGCGCTGCCACAGCAGCCGCTCCGCGATCGCCTCGTGGCGGATCATCGCGCCCTTGGGCTTGCCCGTCGAACCCGACGTGAAGATCACATAGGCGAGTTGTGCTTCCTGCACGAGAACTGCCGGCGGCGTTGCGGGTTCGTCGCCGAACCGCCAGTCCGCAAGATCGACCATCAGGGTGTCGACGCCCCAGTCACTGCTGTCGGATCCGGCAACCAACGCGGCCCGCGCCCCCGCGTCCGTGAGCACCTGGGACCGCCGATAAGCGGGCCAGCCCGGGTCCAGCGGCACGAACGCGGCCCCTGCGACCATCGAGGCGAGTACACAGACGACCATCTCGGCCGACCTCGGCACCCCGATGGCGATCATGGATTCCGATTCGCCGCCGGTCCGCGTGATCGCCTGTGCCAATTGGGAAACGCGCTCACCGAGCTCGCGGTACGTCAAGCTGCGGCCGCCGTCGACGACCGCGACGTGGTCCGGTGTCCGCGCGCATTGTGCGGCGAACAGCTCGGGCACCGTCGACGTCTGATCCGGCGTCGACCGGTTGTTCCACTCCTCGAGCAATTCGGCGATGTCCAGCGAGTCCGCGGTCACGTACCCCACGCCTCCTTCGTTTAAGTTGTGAGTCGGGTAGCGCGTCAGTTGTGCGCGCTCCATGCGTTCCAGAGCCGGGCGTAGCGTCCACCGAGCGTTACCAGCTGGGCGTGCGTGCCCCGCTCCACGATGCGACCGTCGTCCATCACGACGATCTGGTCGGCGGTGGCGGCCTGCGTCAGCCGGTGAGCGACCACGAGAGTGGTTCGCCCCGCGGTGGCTGCTATGGCCGCACTCTCGAGTTCGGCGGCGTTGGCGCTGCCTGCTTCTGCGGTCGCCTCGTCGAGGACGACGACCTTCGGATCGGCGAGCACCAGTCGTGCCAGCGCGATGTGTTGTGCCTGTGCGGCGGTCAGCGACGTGCCTTGCTCGCCGACGAGGGTGTCGAGACCGTCGTCGAGTGCCGACACCCAGCCACGGGCACCGACCTGGTCCAGTGCGGACCAGATCTGCTTCTCGTCGGCGTCGGGCGCGGCGAGTCGCAGATCCTCGATCAGCGCGCCCGAGAAGACGTGCACCTCCTGGGTGACCGTTGCCACCCACGTGCGCAGTTCGTCGTCGCCGATGTCGGCGACAGGTACTCCGCCGATGAAGCTCTGCCCTTGGTCCGGCAGGTACAGCCCGGCGACGACGGCCGCCAGCGTCGTCTTCCCGGCTCCGGTGGTGCCGACCAGCGCGCAGCGGGTTCCGGCCGGGATCGACAGCGTGACGTCGTGGAGCACCTCGGGACCGGTGCCGTAGGAGAACGACACGTTCCGCACCTCGACGTCCGCGCCTGCGGGCGTGCGGGTCGTACCTGGTGCCGCCTCGACGGGCGGCCGAAGATCGATCACACCGACGAGGCGGGCCAGACATGCTGCGCCTGCTTGGATCTCGTCGAAGTTGTACATCATCATGCCGATCGGGTTGAACAGCCGATGGAACATCAGCGCTGCCGCGGTGACCTGACCGACGGTCACCGCATCACCCCGCACCAGAAGGAAGCCGACAACCAATGTGGCTGTCAGACCGATGAATTCGGCCCGGTTGACACGGCCGACGAGTCGGGTGAACAAGGTGAACACGCCGACCTCAATGTCGCGGGCGCGAGCCGAGGCGCGCTCGATGCCGTCGAGGTGTGTGCCGTGCACCTCGTAGGCATCGATCGTTCTGGCACCCTGGATCGACTCGACGGTGGCCTGTGCGCGGCGGGCCAGCGCGATCCGCTGTTCGGCGTACATGGGCCCCGACCGCGGCAGGTACCACCAGAGCCCCGCTACGTAGGCGGGGATGCACAGTGCACCCGCGAGGCCCAGCCGCCAGTCGAGGCTGGCCATGCCCACGAGGGTGACGACGCCGAGGAAGAAGGCGTTGAGCATGTCCGGGAGTACCTGCGACACGGCCTTGGCGACGGCGGCGACGTCAGGCCCGACGCGGGAAAGCAGGTCGCCCCGGCCGCTCTCCTCGACGGTCGTCGCGGGCAGGTGCAGCGCCCTGCGCAGGACGTCCTCCCGCAGGTCGGCCACCGCGTGTTCACCGAGACGCGTGATCAGGTATCGGGACAGTCCGGTGCCCAGCCCACCGATCAGAGCGGCCGCTCCGATGATGGTGGCCAGGCCGACGAGGCTGTCGACGGTGCTCCCGGCGTCCACCCGGTCGACGAGTGAGCCCAACAGGTAGATCGGCACGGTCGCCACGGCGGCCGCTACGAGTCCGACCAGAACGGTCGCGATGGTTTGGGTTCGGCGTGTGCGCAGATCGCCGACGAGCCACGACCACGTGCGCGACATCGTCGCGACAGGCAGGACCGGAGGAGTGCTCGATTCGCTGATCGTCATCGCGTCACCAAGCCTCGATAGGCCGAATGCGCGTCGACGAGGGCGTCGTGGGTGCCTTCGCCCGTCACGCGGCCCTCGCTGATGAGCACGACGCGGTCGGCCGCGGCCAACAGCGCGGGGCTGCTGGTGAGCACGATCGTCGTGCGCCCGCGCGCGGATCGGAGGCCGCGCAGACCGTCGGCGATGGCCTGCTCGGTGACCGCGTCGACCGCGGTGGTCGGATCGTGCAGGACGAGCACGTCGGGGTCTGCGGCGAGCGCGCGAGCCAGCGTCCACCGCTGCCGCTGTCCGCCGGACAGGCTCGCACCGCGTTCGACGACGGGGTGGTCGAGCCCGTCGGCGTAGAGCTCGACGACGTCGAGCGCGCACGACGCGATCAGGGCGCCGCGGACGGCATCACCGTCAGCGGATGCGCCCGAGATGGACAGATTGGAGCCCAGCGTGCCGCTGAACAGGTCGCCCTGATGGTGTTCGACGACAAGGGTGCTGCGGCGCCGTCCGTCATCGATCTCACCGATGCGTTTGCCGTTGACCAGCACCGTGCCGAGTTCGGGCGTCCGCTCGGTCCCGCTGAGCAGATCCATCAGCGCTGTCGCGTCGCGTGACTCCGCGGCGAGAACGGCGACGAACTCGCCAGGGCGAACACGCAGAGACAGGCCATCGAGGCCGGCGTGCTGGGCATCGTGCACAGCCAGGCTGCCTCGGTCCTGGTCGGGGCATCCGGATGGCGATTCGGCCCTGTGCCGGGTCGGTGCGCGCAGCACGGCTGCGACACGGTTGGCGCTCGCACGTGCCTCGGCGACGGAACTCGGGAGGATGGCGAGGACCTCGAAGGGTTCGGCAAGGAACTGGGCCAGGCCGATGACGGTGATGAGCTGGCCGAGCGTGAGGTCTCCGGTGATGGCGAAGTAGGCGGCGGCGACGGCGACGACCATCGCGGTGAGTGCACCGGCGGCCGCGGCTGCCCCGGCATGTGCGCTCTCGATCCGGGTAGCACGCAATGTCGCGGTCAGGGAGCGGCGGCTGGCCAGCCGGTACCGGGCGGCCGCGTTGTGCTGCGCGCCGATGCCCTGCAACGGGCGGTGGCCGCTGATCAGGTCGGTCGCCAGTGCGGTGGCGCGGCCGATTTCGGCCTGCTGATCCTCCACCCTCCTGGCGATCAGCGGAGCTGTGAGCTGGAGTGCGGCCATCACGATCGGCACGCCGACGAGGACCATCAAACCCAGCGGCACATCAATGGTCAGCAGTACCGCTCCGCAAGCGATTGTCGCGACCACGGCACCGACGAGGCGCGGAATGTAGTCGAGGAGATAAGCGGTTTCATCGGCGTCGGTTGACGAGATCGAAAGTAGTTCGCCGACCTTGTATTCCGTGCTGATACCCAGCGGGTTCAGGATCTTGCGGGACAGTTCGACGCGCAGGAGGTGCCCTTCCTGGGCAATCGCGGCCATCAGCAGGCGTGCACCGAAGCGGTAGACGACCGTGAGCACGACGAACAACGCCGCCAGGACGGCGATCCAGGTGAGGATCGCCGGAACCGAGCCGGTGGCAACGGCGCGATCGACGATGATGCCGATCAGTACCGGCACCGATACCTCGCACAGTTGGTGGACGGCTATCAGCGCCGAGCCGGAACTCAGCTGCCGCCAGTGACGGGTGATCGCGCGGCGCAGCACACCGACGCCGCTCCAATTGACATCAGCGTCAGTGCCATTGGCGCTCAAGTCTGCGAAAGTGCGTCGGCGCTCGTGCGATCCATCTGTTCCCGCAGTGAGCGCGGACGCATGTCGGTCCACTGCTCCTCGACGAAACGCAATGCGCTGTCTCGATCTGTTCCGTCAGGACCACCGAATGCTGTTTGCCATCCCGTCGGCACTTCGGCGAATGTCGGCCACAGAGAGTACTGTTCCTCGCCGTTTACCAGCACCAAGAAGCGGCCGTCCTGATCGTCAAAAGGATTGCTGGACAAAACTTTCCTCCCGTACGTCGGGGCCCCGTCAAGGTCGCGTGACGTGAGTTATGTTGGGGCCCGCCACGACCGGAAGGCATGCTATCAAAGGGAAGGCTAACCACAGGGGGCTAGCCCGAACCTGGGAGGTTGCTGTGCGAGTGGTGATGTTCGGTTACCAAACGTGGGGACATCGAACGCTTCAGGCTCTGCTGAAGTCTCGTCATGAGGTATGCCTCGTTGTCACACACCCCACGAGTGAGCATGTATACGAATCGATTTGGGCCGATTCGGTGGAAGACCTGGCGCGCGAGGAGAACATCGAGGTGTTTCTCGCCAAGCGGCCCACACCCGAATTGGCCGACCGGGTGGCCGCTTTGGCGCCCGACGTGATGGTCGCCAACAACTGGCGCACCAAACTGCCGAAGGACCTTTTCGGCATTCCGCGTTATGGCACTGTGAATCTGCATGATTCGCTTCTGCCGAAGTTCACCGGGTTTTCACCCGTGATCTGGTCGTTGATCAGCGGTGCGAGCCACACGGGGCTGACCGCGCATCTGATGGACGACGAACTCGACACCGGCGCGGTGCTGGTGCAGCGTGCCGTGGAGATCACGCCGGAAAGTACCGGTACCAGCTTGGTTTTCGACACGCTGGATCTGGTTCCCGACGTGCTGGAAGAAGCGCTGGACGGGCTCGAGTTCGGCACCGCTGAACCGGTGGCCCAGGACCTCGCGGAGCGGACGTTCTTCCATAAGCGTTCCGACGGTGACAGCCTGGTGAACTGGGACTGGCCGGCTGCCGACATCGACCGGTTCGTCAGGGCGCTGTCGGATCCGTATCCGAACGCTTACACCTACTTCCGCGGAGAGAAGCTACGCCTGATCAAAGCCCATGTTTCGGAATGCTGTTATGGGGGTACACCCGGGCGCGTCTTCATCGAGGAAGGCGGTGGCATGGTGATCGTCGCGGGCGCGGACGCCTACCGCGGCCAGTCCCGCGGATTGGTGCTCGACGTGGTGCGCACCGAGGACGGCATCGACCGCCCAGCCATGGACTACTTCGGTCGTGGAGGCGGCTATCTCACCGCCGCGCCGTGAGGTGCGGTGAGGCGCGTGGAACGATCAGCGGGGTGCCGGTCTCGGGGTCGTCGATGATCTGGCATTGCAGGCCGTAAACGCTGTTCACCAGGTCGGCTGTGATCACCGTGGCCGGATCACCCTGGGCCACAATGCTTCCTGCCTTCATGACGACGATCTCATCGGCATAGCGGCAGGCGTGGTTGAGATCGTGGAGCACAGCCACGACAGTGTGGTGGCGCTCCCTGTTGAGCATCGCGAACAGGTCGAGCAACTCCACCTGATGGGCGATGTCGAGATACGTGGTGGGTTCGTCGAGCAGCAACAGCGGAGTCTGCTGGGCGAGCACCATCGCCACCCAGACCCGTTGGCGCTGACCGCCGGAGAGTTCGTCGACGAGGCGTCCCGCCAGCTCGGTGACGCCGGTACAGCGCATCGCCTCGGCGACGGCGGCCTCGTCCTCGGTGGACCACTGGCGCAACAGCTTCTGATGCGGGAAACGGCCGCGCGAGATCAGGTCCGCGACGCTGATGCCCTCCGGAGCGATCGACGTCTGAGGTAGCAGGCCGAGCCGCCGCGCCACCTCTTTGGTGTGCATCGTCGCGATATCGGTGCCGTCCAGGATGACCTGCCCGGCAGCAGGTTTCAGTAACCGGGCGAGCCCGCGAAGAAGCGTCGACTTGCCGCACGCGTTGGGGCCGACGATCACGGTGATCTTCTCTTCGGCGATGTCGACGGACAGATCCCTGACGATCGTCGTCTCGTCGTAGCCGATGGACAGCTCCGACGCCTGCAGTCTGGTGTTGGTATTCATCTCCGCCGAGCCTGGGTGATCAGTAGGTACACGAGATAGCTGCCGCCCAGTGACACGGTCACCGGGCCGACAGGAATTGCGTTGTCGCCGAACAGTCTCTGGGCGATGACGTCACAGACGAGAAGCAGCACGGCGCCCATCGCGGCCGCAGGCACCAGTGCAACGCCTGGGCTCGCGGTCAGCCGGCGGGCCAGCTGAGGCGCCGCGAGCGCGATGAACGCGATCGGTCCGGCGGCGGCGCAGGCGAGCGCGACTAGGCCGACACCGACCACCAGATAGCCGAGCCGAGCACGGTCGGGATGCACGCCGAGGGCGCCGGCCGCGTCGTCGCCGAGCTGCAGGACCGGCAATTGCGGGCCCAGTACGAGCAGGGCGGCCAGGAGCACCGCGAGGCAGACCGTCATCGGAACCACCTGCGCCCACGTCATGCCGGACAGCGAACCCTGTTGCCACACAGCGGCGGTGACTGCGGTGTTGTGGTCGAGTTTGATGACGATCCACTGGTTGACGGAGTTGAGGACCGCGCTGACGGCGATGCCCACGACGATGAGGCGGTACCCGGCGAGCCCGTTGCGGTAGGACAGTGCGTAGACCAGGATCGCGGTCGCCAGCCCGCCGGCCAGAGCGCCGCCCGCGACCGCGTAGTAGCCGCTGCCGACGGTCACCATGACCGCCAGAGCTCCGGTATAGGCGCCGGCGTTGATCCCGATGATGTCGGGACTGCCCAGCGGATTACGGGTAAGTGCCTGGAAGATGGCCCCCGACACCCCGAACGCCGCGCCGACGAGCAACGCCATCAGCATCCTGGGCATACGCCATTCGAGGACCACCACCCGGTCGAACGAACTGTTGGTACCGACCAGCACACCGAGGACATCCGCGGGCGCTACGTGGTACTTGCCGAAACCTATTGCCACAATGGCTAGTACGAGGGCGCCGACCACCATGGCCGTCACCGCGATGACGGCCCGCCACGATGCGCGCACCGCGACCGAGCCGACGCGCACGACGCATTGCCGCTGACCGAATTGCACGGGAGTCGTGGTCATGTGCGATCGGCTCCCCGCTTGCGGATCAGCCAGACCAGTACCGGTGCGCCGATGAACGCGGTGACGATTCCGGCGGGTAGTTCGGAGGGCCGGATCACCACGCGTCCGACGATGTCAGCCGCCAGCAACAGCGCCGGTGCGGCGACCACGGCGTAGGCGAGGATCCAGCGCCAGTCCGGCCCGGTGAACCGTCGCACCGCGTGCGGCACCATCAGGCCGACGAACCCGATCGGCCCCGCGCCCGCCGTCGCGGCTCCGGCGAGCAGGGTGACACCGACCAGGCTGAGGACCTGCGTGCGAACGACATTGCCGCCGAGGCTTTTCGCGAGCTCGTCACCGAAGGCGGTGATGTTGAGTGAGCGCGACACCACAAGGCACAGGATCGCGCCGACCGCGATGAACGGGCTGATCGCCAGCGCCACGTCGAGGGGACGGCCGTCGAGGGCTCCGGAGTCCCAGAACCGCATGTTGTCGAAGGCTCGCGGATAACGCAGGCGCACGGCGAAGCCGATGCCCTCAAGCACGGCGCCCACCGCGACACCAGCCAGCAGGACCCGCACCGGGGTTGCGGTGGCGCGCCCCGACATCCCGACGAAGTACACGATGACCATGGCGAACAGGGCGCCGGCGAACGCAAACCAGATGTAGGCCCAGATGCCGTTGAGCCCGAGGAAAGCGATCGCACTGACGACGAACAGCGAAGCGCCGGAGTTGATTCCGAGTATCTCCGAGTCGGCGAGCGGATTGCGCCCGACCGCCTGGATGAGAGTGCCGGACAGTCCCAGTGCGAGGCCGACGAGCAGGCCGAGGATTGTCCGGGGAATGCGCAGGTCGTGGACGATCCACTCATTGCCGATGTCGCGGTAGTCGGTGACGGCGGTCCAGACGGTGGACAGCGAGACGTTCTCGGTGCCGATCGCCAGGCTCGCCACGCACATGACGCCCAGCAGCGCTGTCGCGACGACAAGGCCGACCACCTTGCCGCGCTGCGTCGGATACCGCGACGCAGCCTCGGGCGTGGGGGAGAGCGGGGCGTGTGTGGTCACAGCGTCAGAGGCCGATCCGCTCACAGGCATCGTCGAATTCCTCGAAGGCCACCTTGTCACCCTTGCCGTCGGTCAGCGCCCGCTCGTAGATCGGCAGGACCTTGTCCTCGACCTCGGCGAACCGCGCATCCCAGGTCTCGGAGTCGACGCGCCAGTATCCGGTGATGTCGTATTGGTCGATGGTCCAGCCGAGACCGCGGAGGTACTTGCGCACCGTCCGGGATTCGGCAGCCTCACCGGCGAACCAGCAGTATCCGCGGCCTTCCGGCATGTCGAGTTCGCGGATAGCTTGAGCGAGATTGCTTGGTGCATAACCATTTCCCGTGCTGATACTCGAAATCACGGTCAGGCCGGACCGGTGTGGGAGGTAGGCGAGATCGTCGGACCCCGCGACTTCGATGATCAGCGTCGCCGGGATGTGGTTCGGCAACTCCTCGATGATGCGGGCCGCTGCGGGTAACCCTGAAAGGTCGCTGACAATCAGCTGCCAGTCCGTGTCTGGAGGCGGCCGGTACCAGGATCGTGCGTGGTCCAGCACGACGCGCTCGCCTGTGGTCGCCGACGAGGCCCACTCGGTTCCTGGTCCGCGAGAATGCAATACGACATCGAGGGTGATGCGTGCGCCGTCGTGGTGACGCACCGAGTAGTTGCGGCCCTCGCCGTCGGGGTGGTCGTCAGCGGAGAAATAGACAGCGACCGCGGAATCACCAGCGCATTTGACGTCGAGAGCCGCGGCGTCGTCGATCTGCAGCACGATGCGTTGCAGGCGAATGCTCAGCTGGGCGGTCTCGACGACTGAGGCATACGAGAACGACACCTAGGTGAGGCTAGCTTAAATACACCCGCTGACGGAGATCCGCCTTCCGACGTTGGCGCACACGCTCACATTCGGTGGCGGGGGAGGCGGAGGTGGCGGCGGGGGAGCCGCGTTGTAATCCTCGGGCAGCGGTGCGTACGCCGCGGGCGGGGGAACCCAGGGCGCGATCGCGTCGGCGACGTTGCCGCAGGCGTTGACCGAGACATGGCGTCCGCCGACCGAGCCGCAGACGTCAGCCGAAGCCTCGGGCGTCTGTGGAAACAGCGCCAGACCGAGCGTCACCAGGGCCAACCCGGTCGGCGCAACCACTCGTGCAGTCCACACATCGGGGATGGTACGCCTTTGGCGCTCCGCTGGTCAGGAGGTTGCGGTCGGCCACATGCCCGGCCGTCAGGCCACCTGGTTGTCCGGTGGTGCGGGGCCGCCGGGTTCGCCAGGGTCGTCGACGGGGTGTGGGCCTTCGGCTTCGGGGTCGTTGTCGGATCTTGCCACTGCGCCGGTGTCTGCTACTGGCGCCGAATGCTGTTCGGGTTCAGTGTCTTCGGGGCGCAGGAGGCGTTCGGGAACGTGGTAGTTGTTGATCCGGTTCTGTCCGGTGTCCAAGGGTTCGGGTGGGATCCATTCGACCTCATGTTGGTCGTTCATGGTGGTGGTCCAGCCGCCGTCGGTGACGCTGCGATTATCTGACCCGCAGGCGAGGCCGAGTTCGTCGACGTTGGTGTTGCCGCCTTTGATCCAGTCGGTGACCACATGATGGGCTTGTGAGCCGTAGGCGCCGATGGTGCAGCCGGGTTTGGTGCAGCCGCCGTCGCGGGCGATCAGCATGATCCGCTGCGCCGGCGACGCGACGCGTCGTGCGCGGAACAAGTCCAGGGCGGAGCCGGTGGCTTTGTCGAACACCGCCAGATGACAATTCGAGTGACCGGCCATTTTGACGACGTCGGCGATCGGCAGCTTCGTGCCGCCCCCGGTGACTCCAACCCCGGCGCGAGATTCCAGGTCTTGCAGTGTGGTGCGGATGATGACGGTGACCGGCAGGCCGTTGAGTTGGCCGAGGTCGCCGCTCATCAGGGCGATCCGCAGGACCGCGGTCAAGGCGTCGTGTTGGCGCTGGAACAGGGTGCGGTGATCGTTGTCGATCTGTTCTTGTGTCGGTGTGCCCGAGGTACACGGTTCGGGATCGTCGGGGTTACACATACCGGGGGCGGCGTACTTGGCGAACAGCACTTCCACCATCGCTCGCAGTTCCGGGGTCAACGTCGCGGTCAGATCCGTCGTGCCATCGGGCTTCTGCTTACTCATCGTGACGCCTCGCCGACGGCCACGCTCGGTGTCGTCGGGCTCGGGACCGTCCTGATCGAGCAGGAACAGCATCAACTCGGCGGCGTCTTTGACCTCTTTGGGTCCGTTGCCGACCGCGGTCCGCACCAGTTTCACTTCGAACTGCTCCCGGGTGGCCGCATCCACAAATCCGGGGAGCTTGGCGACGGCTTTACTGATGACGGTGACGTGTTCAGCGTTGATCAACCCTTGGGCCGCAGCGACCGCGGTCGCGTGCAGCACCGGCGGCAGGGCGGGCCCGGTGATCGGTTGGCGCGGCGCAAGGACCGCGGCTTCAGAGAGGCGGCGATGTGCCTCGGAAGTGGAGATGCGCCACCGCACCGACAACACTTCTTTCCACGTTTTGGCGCCCATCTGCTGCGGGGTCGACTCCACCTGCAGCCGCGCCAGCAGGCGATGACTCACCGACGGCAGCCGGCAGCCGAGCACCTCGAGTTCATCGAGGGCAGAGACCAACTCGTGCCGAGTCAACAGGTCGACATCGCCGGCCGCCACGTCGTCGAACGCGGAGCGCAGCGCGGCAACCTTCGCCTGCAGCTCCCCGGTCGACATTCTTCGAACATACATTCGACCACCGACAAATTCGGAGCCCCCAGGTAGGCTCACCGCAGGCGCGCAGGATCGCCCGATGTCCGCTCGAAGAAGCTCAGCTTCCCTGCATTGACGATGATCGTTGCCGACCTCTTCTCGGCCCGACCTCGCGGACGCCGGGCGTTTGAGAGGAGGCCGTCATGGCCAGCACGTTGCCCGACAATCCGTCACTCGAGCACCTTCGCCGCGAGGCGCGTGCGTTGCAGCGTGAGCGGTCCGCGGGATCGGCGCCCATGGCCCTGCATGAAGCGCAACGGACGGTCGCGCGGCGCTACGGCTTCACCGGTTGGCCGGCATTGGTGCGCTACCTCGACGTCGCCGCCGCGCTCAGCGTGGACCCTGATCGCGTCGACGAGGCCGCACTTTCGGCGGCGGACCGGTTTTGCTCGCTGTCGGTGTTGCGCTACAGCGACAGCGACGCGCCGCCGCGCTGGGCGGCTGCGTCGGAGATCCTCGCCGCGGAGCCAGGATTGGTCGACTCGCACATCTGGGCCGCCGCGGCGGCCGCCGACCCGGAGGCGCTGGCGCGACATCTCGCCCGTGGCGACGACGCGAACTCACACGGCGGCCCCTTCGGCTGGCCTGCGCTGCTGTACCTCTGCTACGCGCGCAGCCCGGCGGGATCGAACGACGAGATCACCTCTGCCGCAACACTTCTGTTGGATGCCGGAGCTGATCCCGACGCCGGCTACCTGTGGCGGGGCATGTCGACACCGTTCACGGCGCTCACCGGCGTGTTCGGCGAAGGCGAGCAAGGGCCGAGACGTCAGCCCCGACACCGAGCCGCCGCCCACCTTGCGTCGCTGCTGCTTGCACGAGGCGCCCATCCCGTCGACCAGCAGACGCTCTACAACAGGATGTTCCGGGACGATGACTCTCACCTGGAGCTGCTCTTCGCGCACGGTCTGGCCGACGCCGCACCCGGCCCGTGGGAGCGACGACTCGGCGAGGCCATGGAAACCAGGGAACAGATGTGGCAGCGACAGATCACCTGGGCCGCTGACCACGGATTCCGGCGACGACTGGATCTGCTGGCCCGCCACGGCATCGACACGTCGGGTGCGCGGATGACCGAACCGCGAATCCCGGACGATCCCAACACACTCGACGACGATGGCGCCACGCCCCTGCACCACGCCGCGTGGGACGGCGACCTCGACCTGATCCGCAGACTCCTCGCATCAGGGGCCGACCCGACGATCGTCGACACCAGATTCGATGCCACGCCGCAGGGTTGGGCAGAACACGCCTACCAGACCGAAGCCGCCGACCTGCTCAGGTCTGCGACTCGGCCGTGAGCCAGGCGCGGGCGGCGATCAGCTCCGGCACCAGCACCTCGGTCAGCAGCGCGACGTCGTCGTCCGAATCGTGGGGGTAGCGGAGGGTGTAACCGGCGCCCGGCACGTCGCCACCTACTCCGACCACGGTGCTGCCGCGGGAGGCGGTCCACTCGGCCATCTGCGGTTCCCACTGTGATCCCGCGAAGACCAGAAGCCGATAGTCCGTCGTCTTCGTCAAGTAGACGTCGACATGGCTCCAGTCGCCGGTCTCGCACCCGACAGCGGGCCGGCGCGGGCCTTCGCGGAGCATGAGCGCGCCCTGCTTCGCCGAGCACAAGCGATGCGCGGGTGCTGCTAGGTGGGTACCGTGCGGCCCGAGGACGAGATCGGAAACTTCTGAACACCAATCAGATTCGTTCTCCAGCAGGAAAGTCGAGGCGTCCGCGCAGGCACTCACCGTCGCGGCAAGTTCCTCGGTGTCCACCCCGGCCAGGTGGCATTCGAGCGCCAGCAACAATGCCAGCGTGTTTTGGTAGCTGCGGCATGCGACCCCACCGACCTCCTTCCCGGCGTCGAGCGTCACGACGGTGCCGGTGCGCGTCGTGATCGCTGAATCCGCGGTGTTGGTCAACGCGACGGTAGCGACCCCGTCCGGGAGGCGTTGCACCGCGTCGAGGGTCTCCACCGAACCGCCGCTGGCCGACGTCGCGACCACCAATGTGCCGGTGCCCCAATCGGGGAGCAAGCGGGACGACGCGAGTTCGGATGTCGCGACGACACCGCGCGCCCGCATGCGGGCGGCTGCCACATCGGCGGCATAGGCCGATGAGCCCATACCGATCAGGACGACGCGGTCCGTGCCGGGTGGTACGACATCCGACCACGGGTTGCCGGCAGTCAGCGTGCTCGCGAGTCTGCCGAGGCTCTCGGGCTTGCGCCGTAGGTCGTCCAGGAATCCGTTCGGCTTCACGATGACGCCCCTTCGTCGAGTAGTGCGGGCAGAGCGGAATCGGGTACATACATCCACCGCGGAAGATGTCTTGCCGCGTAGATCATCTCGCGCATGACCTGCTGAAGGCGAAACGCCGGCAGCGGACGTGCGTCGAACAGTCGGGCGTAACCGAGCGCTGCGAGGCGGTGTTGATAGGCGTCGAGAAACGTGGTGCGCACCGCCGTCTCGACGGCGGCGAGTGCGCCGGTGTCGAGCGTGGCGTACTTGCGCGCGACGACGGACACGTGGGCCAGTGACTGTGCCATCCCCGCGACGTCGAGGACAGCCGGGATCGGCAGGATGCGCTGTGCCGCCGGTAGCACGGGGTTGCCATCGAAGTCGGTGACCACCAGGCGGTTTCCGCTTCGAAGTATCTGTCCGACGTGTAGGTCGCCGTGGCCGTCGAGCACCGGCATTCCGGCCAGATCTCCGAGGCAGGCGAGTTCGGCAGCTACCGCATCCCGATGAGTGCGCAGCACCTGGCCGCTCATAGAATCGGTAAGGTCGCAGGCGATTTCGAGTGTATCGAGTGCTTGCCGATGCCATCGTGCGGCGTCGTCCGGCGAGGCATGTGATGCCGAGGCAGGCAGCGCGGCGTGCATATCAGCGATCAGCGACCCCACGTCGGTGATCGTCGCAGCCAGCGTCGCCGGATCCTCGCCGCGGGCGGCTCCCGTTACGAGGTCGACGGCCCACGTCCAACCGTCCACCGCATCGGGGAGAAACTCGTCGACGTAGGCGACGACGGTTTCGTCGGCGTCGGCTCGGCTCCAGGTGATCAAACCCCACGGGGCGGGCATGCCAGTGAAACCGGCTTGGTTCAGCGCGGTGATTCGCGAGGGCGCCGGATGCGGTCCCTCCTGCAGGTGCGTCGCCCATTTGACGACGGCGACATCACCGACGACTACCGATTCATTGGTCTGGTCGACGCCCATCGGACGTTCGCCCACCGCGCGTCGACTCGCCCACGGCCGAATTCTGAAGTTCCCGCGGGACAGCGGACCGTGTTGGCCTGCAATCAGTTCGAGCAGAGCCGCGGCCGCGCCATCGCCAGGCACGGCACGGCGCCAGCCGTCGCTGTCGCGGACCATCGGCACGGCGGCGAGATCGTCACCCTCGGCCACGACGGCGAGCCTGCAGCCGTCGGCGAGGTCGAGCGCGTCGACGGTGTCAGGCAACCGATGTCCGGTGTGCCAGCCCGACCCGTTCGATGACGTCGGCCCCCACACGCAGTCCGTCGCGGGAGCGTACGGCCTCCCCGATGGCGGCGAGCCGGCTGCGAAGGGCCTCGTCGGCGAGCAGCCGGTCCACCGCGGCCGTCAGCTCGGAGTCGGTGAACGCGTAGGTGTCGAGCCTGGTGCCGAATCCGAGTTCGTCGATCCGCTGGGCGTTTTCGTACTGGTCCCAGAACAGCGGCAGGATGATGAGAGGTTTGCCGAAGTGCAGCGTCTCGGTCACCGTGTTGTTGCCGCCGTGAGAGATCACGAGATCGACCTGGGGGATCACCGTGGTCTGAGGCAGCATCTGCGCCCCGACCATGTTGTTCGGCAAAGTTATTCGATCTGCCTGAGGACCCTTGCTGACGATGAAGCGGTGACGTGTGGCGCCCAGTACGTCGACCAGGCGCTGCATGAGTCCCACGTCGGCCCCGCCCAGCGAGCCCAACGACAGGTAGATCAGCGCGCTGTCCGCCGGCCGGTCTGCGACTTCGACAGGCACGACGTAGTCTTCGTCGTTCTCCCGCACGCTGGAGTCCATCCTGATCCAGGTGCCGTCGAGCGGCCTGACGTCGAGATAATCGGCCTCGGTGGGGTAGACGTACAGGTTCGCGGCAGTGGTGCGTGGCATGAACTCGAGGTCCGGCAGCGCCGCGGCTCCCTGGGCCTGAACCCAGGCGTCGAAGTCGGTCCACATCGCACGGTGCGTGCGGTCGAACTCGGCCCGGTAGCCGTCCCACTGGGTGCGGTCGGCACTGGGAAGGCCCGAAAATGCCGGGGGCACATCGGGTCCGGGGATTTCCAGTGGACTGCAGGAGACGATGCGGACGAACGGTACGCCGGCGGTGGCCAGCGCGGGGAACAGCACCACGTTGTCCTCGACGATGACGTCGGGTCGATGTGTGGCGATGATCTCGCGAAGGCGCGGTTCGCAGTACTTGGCTCCGTCGATCAGCGCCTGATAAGTGGGCTGGATGAAGGTGGACAGTTGCTCGACGGTCGGCTTGCGGAACTCCGGGGAGGTCTCGGCGATGAAGTCGGTCCAGAACTTGCCCGGGTCGTCGTCGGCTGCGCCTTCGGCAGGCTCGGCGAGATCGACGAGTTCTTCGATGAACCCGAGCGCGGAGAGCTTGCCCGCCCAGGAACTCTCGGCGGCGAAGACGATCGAGTGCCCGCGCTCGCGCAGGATCGACGCCAGACCGATGCACTGATTGGTCGGCCCGTACGCCGATTCGGGCCAGAACATCACCGTCAGGGGTGGTTGTGTCGCCGAGGTCATGGTTGCGAACGTACCCTTCCGCCGCAGTTCAGGCGTAGTGTCGGCGCTATGCCTACGGTGACCACCAGCGACGGAGTCGAGATCTTCTACAAGGACTGGGGGTCGGGACAACCGATCGTCTTCAGTCACGGTTGGCCGTTGTCCGGTGACGACTGGGACACCCAGATGATGTTCTTTCTCGCTCAGGGTTTCCGTGTCATCGCCCACGACCGTCGCGGCCACGGTCGCTCGACTCAGGTCGCCGACGGACACGACATGGACCATTACGCCGACGATCTCGCCGCAGTCGTCGAGCATCTCGACCTTCACGATGCGGTGCACGTCGGCCACTCCACCGGTGGTGGCGAAGTCGTGCGTTTTCTTGCACGCCACGGTGAGAGCCGCGCCGCCAAGGCGGCGATCATCGCTGCGGTTCCGCCGCTGATGGTCCAGACCGATGCCAACCCCGGCGGGCTGCCGAAGTCGGTCTTCGACGACATCCAGGCGCAGGTGGCGACCAACCGCGCTGCGTTCTACCGGGATCTACCGTCGGGACCCTTTTACGGCTTCAACCGGGACGGCGTCGAGCCGATTGAGGGAATCATCGCCAACTGGTGGCGCCAAGGCATGCAGGGTGGGGCCAAGGCGCACTACGACGGCGTCGTCGCGTTCTCCCAGACCGACTTCACCGAGGATCTCAAGAAGATTCAGATTCCTGTTCTGGTGATGCACGGCGATGACGACCAGATCGTGCCGTACGCCGATGCCGGACCGCTGTCGGCGGAACTGCTGGCCAACGGAATCCTGAAGTCGTACAAGGGTTTTCCGCACGGCATGCCGACTACGCACGCCGACGTGATCAACGCCGACCTGTTGGAGTTCATCCGCTCCTGACTCAGCGTCGCCAGAAGTCGAAGCGGTCGCGGCCGGGTCGGAATCCGGCCGCTTCGACGATGTCGACCGCCAGCTCGAACTGGTCGCCCAGGCGTTCGGGCACGTGAGCGTCGCTGCCGTAGGACACGGCGTCGCCGCCTTCCTCCCACCACCACCGGATCAGTTCCACCGACGCCAGGGGCGAACGGGTGTTGATCTCGAGTGCGCGTCCGGACGGTGCAAGGCCGCGGAAGACCGTGCGGTAATGCTCCTCGAAATCTGCCTCCCGGTACGGGCCTGCGCGGTCGGCGGGCCAGTACCGGCGTGGGTAGTCGCAGTGTGCGAGCACCGTGAAGACGTCGCAGTCTTCGACGAGTGTGACCATGTCGGTGAAGTAGCGATCCATCAGATCATGGGCGTCGATCCGGGCGAACAGCGCCGCATCGACCCATTCGAGCCTGCCGTGCAAAGGAATTGCGTGCAGGCTGCCGAGCACCCTGTCAAAGTTGCCCGCGCCGAGGACATTTGCGACACTCGCCGCGAAGTAGTGCGGCTCTCCGGCCTCGATGCCTGACAGGATCCGCAGCTCCGGGAACATGTCGCGGCAGCGCGCGATCTCGGCGGTGTAGCCCGCGATGTCGAGCGGGAGAACACCCGGCCGGTCGCCGACCTCAAGCGACGCTGTTCTGTCTCCTCCGGACCAAGCCGTGAAATCCACATGCTCGGTGAATGCGACCGCCGGCACCCCTCGTTCGATCGCGGCGCGGCATTGGCGTTCGGTCGTCGACGCTTCGGCGGTGTCCCATGACCACCGCGTATGGACGTGATTGTCTGAAGGCAGCATCGCCATAGATCGTCGCACGCGGTCTGTGCGGTCAGGAGCTGAGTTCAATCGCCTCTTGCTGGATGCGGGGGAATTGCGCGGCCATCGCATCGGACAGTGCGGTGGCTGCCGACAGCGGTCGCACCATCACGACGAAGTCGTTGATCAGACCGTCGTCGTCGATGTGCAGGAAGTCGCATCCGGTGATCTTCTTGCCGTCCACGGTGGCTTCGAACACCAGCGCATGGTCGCGCCCGTTGCTGTCGGCGATCTCGCGCACGTAGCGGAAGTCTTCGAACACCCGCATGACGCCGCGGAGGATGGCTGCGGTGATCGGCTTGCCTGGGTACGGCTTGAAGGCGACCGGGCTCGTGAAGACCACGTCGTCTGCCAGTAGCGCTTCGATTGCGGCCTCGTCGCGTGCTTCGACGGCTTGCCGGAATGGATGCATCGCTGACCTCGTCTCTGCTGTCGGGCAGACGTCGGTGCCTGCTCGATATGACGACGGTATAGCTTCGTACCACGGGGTGGACAGTCGGTCCCGCAGCCTTCCGCGGTGATGGAGGTGACCGATCACGTCGATCATGCGGAAATGCCCTGCGGTGTATGTCAATACAGTGACTCGGCCCGAGGGTTTAGTCCTCGCGGCGGGCGGCTATGGCTGTCTCCGTGAGTACCGACGGAAAGACAGTCAACGACCTGGGTGGCGGCGACGACGTCGCGGATCCGCGGGCTGACCGATGACGGGCTCGCCGGACTTGCCGATTCCCGACTTCGATCAGGTCGCAATCGGCGATCTCCTTCACCGGGTCCGCGCGCTGAACGAGGACGAGCTGAACACCATCCTCACCCACGAGGCGGGCCACGCCGCCCGCGTGCCTGTTCTCGAAATCCTCGAAGCGAGGTTGCGGGAACTTCAGGCGGGAGCGCAGCCGTCGCCTGGGGATCCGCGACGCGCGCCAGGGATCGAGCCGCCCTAATTGTCGTCCGCATCGTCGTCGGTCCGTCTTTCGGCGATGGCTGCCAGGCGCCATGTGGTCTCGCGATTGCGCGGAAAGACCCCTGCCAGTGCGACGGAGTCCGGCAACCACTTCAGCGGCGCAGTCACCGGCACCTCAGCCATCTCGATACGACAACCCCCCTCGGGCATGTCGTGCAGGCGCAGCGTGATGCGCGCCTTGCCCAACGGCCTCGTGTTGGCGATGAGGATGAGTTCATGCTCGGGAGTGCAGGATTCGACGACGGTGGTGTCGTTGATGACGGCCGGCCACACACCGATCGAGTGGTGGATGACGCTGCCTGGCTGCGGCCAGTCCGGGTCGACAGCGCGCATCCTGCTGTTCCCGACGACCCATTGCGAATAGGTCCACCCGTCGGCCAACACGTCCCATACCCGCTGCCGCGACGCTGTCGTTTCGCGCTGCACGATCGGGGAGCCGGACATCTCATGAGGTTCTTCCGCCACCTGACGCGGCTACCCGGCCCGGGTCGAGACAAACGCCCGATTTCCACGCGCGCCGCAAATTATTCGTGACACCGCGTTGCGGATCTGCCATGGTGTCGTCGCCATGTCCGACGAACTGTCCACGCTGCTCGCCCAGCTCATACCGCTGGCGGTGATGGTCGCCTGGTCACCGGTCAGGATCCTGCCGCCGCTTGCGCTCGCCTTCGGTGCAGCGAGGCCGCGTGCCACCAGCCTGGCCTACCTGGTCGGCTCGGTCGGGTCGTTGGTGGCCGCAACCGCGGTGTTCATCGGAACCCCGCACCTGCTCGGCGACTTCGAATGGTCCACCGGCAGTGCGGGTGCGTGGTTTCGCATCGGGCTCGGCGTCCTGCTGATCGTGCTGGCCGGATACGTATGGACAAAGCGTGGGCGCACCAGGAGATCGGTCGCGTGGTTGTCCGGGCTGACGCGGATCACTCCGACAGTCGCAGCGGCCTTGGCGGTCTCGCTGACAATCCTCAACCCGAAGGTGATGGTCGCGACGGCGGCGGCCGGGCTCGTCATCGGCACGGCGGCACTCGGGTCCGCAGGCACGGCGGCCGCGGTCGGCGGCTATACAGCCCTGGCCGGATCGACGGTGATCGTCCCTGTGGTGGGTTTCATGATCGCCGCCGAACGCGCCGACGCCGTCATGACTGCCGTGCGCCTGAAGGCCGTGCGGCACCAGACCGCGATTGCGGCGGCCGTGCTCGCGGCTCTCGGTGTAGCCATCGTGACCACGGGTCTCATCGTCGTGTTTCCATAGGGGCATGCCACAGCCCAGCGGCTGGCGCGGCGACCCCGTCTGGTTGGCCGATGTGTTGCGCGCCGAAGGCCTCGACGTCGTCGAATTCCCGGGCTGGCGGCAACGCGGCCATGGTGAGTTCAAGGACATCCGCGGTGTCATGGTTCATCACACCGGTTCGAATCTGGCGTCCGCCGAGTCGATCGCCCACGGCCGTCCCGATCTCGCGGGTCCGCTGTCCCAGCTGCACATCGCCCGCAACGGCACCGTGACCGTGGTGGCGGCCGGAGTGGCATGGCACGCCGGTGTCGGTATGTATCCGTGGCTGCCCGCGAACATGGGCAATTGGCACACGATCGGCATCGAGTGCGCCAACTCCGGGACGAACCCGACCGCGCCGCACCGCAGGAACTGGCCCGACGCACAGTACTTCGCGATGGTCGACAGTTGCGCCGCCATCAATCGCCGGCTCGGGCAACCCGCTTCGCGCACCATCGGGCACAAAGAGTATGCCGGTCGCGCACAAGGCAAATGGGATCCAGGGGCGATCGACATGGACGAGCTGCGCGGCGACATCGCGGCGCGGATCGGCACCGTCGGGCCAGGGCCGACGCCGCGACCTCCGGTTCCGGTGGGCGAGTACACCGATGTTCTGCTGTACCGGGGAGTTCGCGGCCCGCAGGTGACCGAACTGCAGCGCCGACTCAAGTACGCCTACGCCGCGTATGCCGGAAACCTCGAGATCGACGGCATCTTCGGGCCCGACACGGAGGCGGCTGTGCGGGAATTCCAGCGCCGGACACCGGGATTGAAGGTCGACGGCATCGTCGGTCCCGCCACGGCCGCGGCCCTGCGGCTGATCATCTGACGGCGGTCACCTCGACGGGGATGCCGTTGAGCGCACCGTTCCCCGACGGCTCGTCGAGGAAGTCCGGCGGAGACAGGATGTTGGTGTTGACGCCGGGGGATCCGTTCGCGATGCCCAGGCGGGTGCCCGGTTGGCCGTGACCCCACCCGTGTGGCATGGACACGACACCGCGTTTGATGGCGTCGGTGACTTCGACGGGCACCTCGATGCATCCGCCTGTCGAGCGGACCGCCACCAGATCTCCGCTCGCAAGCCCCCTGTGGTCGGCGTCGTCGCGGTGCATGAGCAGTGTGCAGCGGTCCCGCCCCTTCATCAGGGGACCGACGTTGTGCAGCCAGGAGTTGTTGGAGCGCAGATGCCTTCGGCTCACCAGCACCAGATCGTCGGGTTTGCGGGTGAGTCTGCCCGCCAGCCGTGGCAGGTCGTCGAGCAGGTACTGCGGCGCCAGCCGGATCTTGCCGTCGGACGTGCCGAGGACTTCGGGGACCCGCGGCACCATCTGCCCGTAGTTGATCCCGTTCGGCGTCGCCTTGAGCTTGTCCAGGGTCAACCCGTCGGGGTTCTCCCCATAGCGGTCGCCAAACGGGCCGCTGCGAAGCGTCAAGTCCAGCGTGCGTTCGGGACCGCCGTGCTCGTAGTGAGAGCGGATCTCGGCGCCGTCAAGGCCCTGCGTGAAGCACATGTAGTCGAAGAAGCCGTCGTCGATGGCGGCGACGTCGACGTCTTCGGCCGGTGTACCCGTGCACAATCCCGTCAGCCTGATCAGGATCTCCCACTCGTCGGGCGCATCCGGGTCGGGTTTGTCGAACACCGGCGGCGAGTAGTTGGCGATGCTGTTGATGGCGAAGTTGAGAATCAGGTCGTCGTGATGCGGCTGCTCCAGCGGTGAGCACCCGGGCAGGATGACGTCGGCGTGCCGCGTTGTCTCGTTGAGCCACAGGTCAATCGAGATCATCGCATCCAGACCGGGCAGCACCTCGTCGAGCTTGTGCCCGGCCGGTGTCGACAGCACGGGATTGCCTGCGACGGTGATCAAAGCCTTGATCTGGCCTTCGCCCGGCGTCGCGATCTCCTCGGCCATGCAGGAGACAGGGACCTGGCCCAGCACCTCCTTGGCGCCGCGGACGCGGGTGCGGTAGCGGCCGAATTCGGGCAGCCCGTCTTCGAGTCCGGGGATTGGTTGCAGCGTGATGGTCCAAGCTGTCGGGGTCGGGAACATCGACCCGCCGGCGACGTCGAAGTGGCCGGTGAGGATGTTGACGACGTCGACGAGCCAGCTCGCGAGGCTCCCGAATTCCTGGTTGCAGGTGCCGATCCGTCCGTACACGACCGCTCGCGGTGTACCGGCGAGCTCGCGTGCGAGGCTGCGGATTCGGTCGGCGCCGATGCCCGTGGTGTCTGCTACGCGTTCGGGGGACCAGTCGGCCACGACGTCGCGCAACACGTCGAGGCCGTCGAGATGCGGCTCGACCGTGCCGAGGCTCACCAGGCCCTCATCGAACAGGGTGTGCGAGATCGCCAGCAGCAGAGCGGCATCGGTACCCGGCGTGATCGGCAGCCATTCGTCGGCGCGATCCGCCGTGGCGGTCTTCACCGGGTCGATGACAATGACCTTGCCTCGCTTGCGGATTGCACCGATCAGTCCCATCACGTCGGGCGCCGCCAGCAGCGAACCCTGCGAAGCCGCCGGGTTGGCGCCCATCACGACCAGCAGATCGGTGCGTTCGATGTCAGGGACGGGGAAGCTCCACCAGCCGCCGTACATAAGGTGGGAAGACAGGTTTTTCGGCCACTGGTCGACGGTGCCGGGGGAGTACGTCACCGGCATTCCGGACAGGCCGAGCAGGATGCCGGCGTAGCGGGCCAGCGAGAACGAATGGGCGAGTGGATTTCCGGTGTACGCCGTGACCGCGCCGATGCCGTACTTCTCGATGACCGGGGCGAGCAGTTCGGTGCAGCGACGGAACGCGGTGTCCCAGTCGACTTCCTGCCACTGCCCGTCGATCTTGATCATCGGCCGACGGATGCGGTCGGGGTCCTCGTGCAGTTCGCCGAGCGATGCGCCCTTCGGGCAGATGTGCCCCCGACTCCACGTGTCGTCTTTGTTGGGGCGGATGCCGGCGACGTGGCCGTCCTCGACGCGGATTTCCAGGCCGCACATCGCCTCGCACAGCGGACACGTGTAGAGGTGCAGGCCGTCCTCGCCGGTCGCCGCCAACTGCATGGTGTTTTCCGGCATGAGACCGCCTTTGCAGTGACTGACTGTATCGACAACTCGCTATGCCACACTGTAACGACGGAAAGGGCGGAAGGGGACGTATCGGTGAACAAACCGACGGCTGCCGTTCCCCGCCGGCACCACGGATCGCGACGCGACCCGGCCATCAACGACGCCGTACTCGAAGCGACCCGCAAGCTGCTCGTCACGCGCGGATATTCGGCCACCTCCATCGACCTGATCGCCGCCACCGCGAAGGTGAGCCGCCCCGCCATCTACCGCCGCTGGCGGTCGAAGGCGCACCTGATCCACGAAGCCGCATTCCCTGACCTGGGACCTGCTCCGTGTGAGGACGACATCGTCGCCGAGATCACCCGGCTGTGCCGCGGCGCGCTGGCCATGTATGCCGATCCCGTTGTGCGCGAGGCAGTTCCGGGGTTGCTCCACGATCTCCGGCTCGAGCCGGCGATGCGCAAGCTGATCAACGACAGGCTGGAGGCGGCGGCCAGGCGTCAGCTGGCCGACCAACTCGCCGACGGTGTAGTGGATGGGAAGGTCCGTGCGACGGTGGACGCCGACACCGTCATGGACGTCATGGCCGGCGCGGCCTGGTACGCCGTCGTGGTCCGCAAGGTGACCGACATCGACGCCGCTGCCGAGCAGCTGGCCGACCTGGTGCTGCGGGGCGTGCTCGCCTAGAGCCGACCGACGTCGCGGAGACCGTTGAGGGTGTCGGCGATCGTCACGGCGGGATCGCGTTGGGTGAGTCCGAAGTCGCGCTGGCTGGGGCCGTCGTCAGAGGTGGGCATCTGCGTGTAGTACTGCATGGCAGCCGAATTGATGGGCGTCTCGAACGGCATGTACGGTCCGACGACGTCGAGCAGCCTTCCCGCACTGCGTAACGCGATGTCGGGCACCGGGTAGACGGCCAGTGACTGGCCGGCTGCGTCGCCGATCATCGTCGCCAGATCAGAGACCGGAACACGTCGTCCGCCGGCCATGTAGCGGCGCGGCCCCCGGCCGGATTCGAGCAGCGCCACGTGCAGGTCCGCGAGGTCGCGCACGTCGATGACGATCCATGCGGCGCTTCGCCCCGGCACCCCGCGCATCTTCACCGACGCCTCCACCCCTTCGGCGGCTTCGCCGAATTGGTCACCGGCGGGCGGGCCGAGGACCATGCCCGGATAGGTGATGTTGACCGGGGCGCCGCCGTCCTGCAGACCTCGCGCGTACGCCTCCACCGCGGCCTTGGACCTGCCGTAACCGTCACTGCCGCCGACAACCGGCAGATCGGCATGCAGCACGTCGAGGTCGGGCCGGAACAGCGCGGTGAAGCTCGAGACATGCACGATCGGATCGATGCCGGCCCGTGCGGCACCGCCCAGAATGTGGCGGGCACCTTCGAGGTTGGTGTGGAGCATCTCGTCGGCACGATTGGGATCGGTGGAAACCATTGCGGCACTGTGGATGACAGCGTCACAGCCGTCGAGAGCGGCGCCGGTCGTGTCACCGTCGGCGATGTCGCCCACCACGTAATCGCTGATGTCCACGCCGATCTTGGCGGCGCTGGTCGTCAGCCGATCCGGGTTACGAACCAGGAAACGCACCTGATGGCCGGCGTCCTGGGCCGCTTTGGCCGTCCACGCGCCGACGAACCCCGTACCTCCGGTGATCAGTACCTTCATGTGCCCCTCCATCGACGACGCGACGGACGCTACCCGCAGTCGCCGTGGGGTGCATCGCCCACCCCGCAGCCGCAGTTGACGGCCGTCAAGTAATTCCGTCGATGTGACCGTAGGGGGAGGATTGCTGCTATACGTTGGCCGGGTGTGCCCCTCGACGCGTCCGCAGTTGATCGAACGTCCGACCGATCTGACCGCCGAATGGCTGACATCGGCGATCGGCGAGGGGACCGTCACCGCGTTCACGGTCGACCGCATCGGCACGGGACAGATGAGCGAGTGCTACCGCGTGGCGCTGACCTACGCCGACCGTGACCAGGGGCCGGAGTCCGTGGTTCTCAAGGTCGCCGCGGCCGACCCGAACAGCAGGCAAACGGGCTTGGCGATGGGGCTCTACGAACGCGAGGTGTGCTTCTACACCGACATCGCCCCGGGGCTCGGCGGTCCCGTCTCTCCGTGCCACCACGCCGCCTACGACCCGGCGACCGGCATCTTCGATCTGTTGCTCGCCGACGCCGCGCCGGCCACCGTCGGTGACGAAATACGCGGCGCCACAGTCGAACAGGCGATGCTCGCAATGACGCAGCTCGGCCTCGTGCACGGGCCGCTGCTGGGCGATCAGGCGCCGGACGGGGCGGATTCACTGAACCGGGAGTCCCCGGTGAACCAGGGGCTGGTCGCCGCACTCTATGCGGGATACATCGAGCGGTACCGCGACCAGATCTCCGACGACCACCGACATGTGTGCGAACGCCTGGTCGAGTCGTTCGACGCCTACATGGCCGCCGAGAACGAGAGCGGAGCGCCTCGTGGCATGATCCACGGCGATTTCCGGCTCGACAACATGCTGTTCGGGCTCGAGGGGGCGCAACGGCCCCTCACCGTCGTCGACTGGCAGACCGTCACGTGGGGGCCGGCCTTCACCGACGTCGCCTACTTCATCGGCGGGTCGCTGCCGATCGACGTGCGCCGCGACCATTACGACGCGTTGCTCGCCGCCTATCACGAAGCCCTCGGCCCGTCATCGGATGTCAGCGTCGACGATGTTCGGGAAGGCGTGCGGCATCAGAGCTTCTTCGGCGTGCTCATGGCGATCGTGTCGCCGATGCTCGTGGAACGCACCGAACGAGGCGACGAGATGTTCATGACGATGATCTCCCGACACTGCCAGCACGTCCTCGACACCGGCGCGTTGGATGTACTGCCCGTCCCGTCACCACCGGAACCGTTGCAGCCCAACGCGGATGACGAAGGACGACATGAGGCCACCGACGAACCGCTGTGGAGCGAGAGCTGGTACTTCGACTTTGTCGACCCGGCTCAGGAGGTCGGAGGCTGGATCCGCCTCGGCCTGATTCCCAACCAGGGACACGCGTGGATCAACGGCCTGCTGTGCGGCCCGGGAATGCCGACCATCGCGGCCCTCGATTTCGAAGCCCCGCTGCCCGCCGACCACACCCGGGTCAGCGGCGACGGCCTCGAGCTCGACCATGTCGTCACGGAGGCGTTGCAGACGTTCGCGGTGTCGTTGCGGGGCAGCGGGCAGGCCTACGACGACCCCGCGGGGTTGCTCAGGGGCGAGGCCGGCGGCCGTCCCGTCGACATCACCATGGAGCTGACGTGGACCAGCGTCGGCCAGCCCTATCAGTACCGGGTCTCGCCGCGGTATGAGATTCCGTGCACGGTGACGGGCACCGTGACCGCCGACGGTCGCAGCTACCGGTTCAGCAGTGTGGCCGGGCAGCGCGACCACTCGTGGGCGTCACGCGACTGGTGGAGCATGGACTGGGTCTGGAGCGCATTCCATCTCGATGACGGCACCCACATCCACGGTGTCGAGATACTGATCCCCGGCATGTCTCCGCTGTCCGCCGGCTATATCCAGCGGGCCGGTGAACCGCTGATCGAACTGGCCACGGTGTCTGCACGGACCACCTTCGGCCGCGACGAGTTGCCGGTGACCGCCGAACTCCATTACGCGCCAGGCGATATCACCGCCACCATCGACATCCGAGGCCACGCGCCGGTCCTGTTGACCGCCGCCGACGGCCGGTTGAGCCGCTTCCCGAGAGCCTGGGGGACCGTGCGGACCGCCGACGGACGTACCGGGGTCGGCTGGATCGAATGGAATCGCAGCCAGTCCCAGACAAGCTAGCGGCCAGGAACGCCACAGCTAACCCACAGTGCTTTGGGCGGGCAACCTCGCGACGGTCATGGTTACTGTTGACGCACTGTCGGCTTGGCGAAAGGGATCGACATGGCGCGCACCCGACGAATGATGACCGCGTTCTTCATTGCGGCGGGCGCCGCGGTCATGGCGTTGGCGCCGTCGGCGCAGGCCGCGCCTCCCGAGGGGTTGGCCGGCACGCCTGTCGGCGAGGTCTACACGCTCGCCGAACAGGGCTATGACGTCCAGATCAACTGGGACGAAGGAAAACCCGCGAACGTGCCGTTGGCGTTGTGCACCGTGACGGGCGTGAACACGTCGGCGAAGCCGGTCGCATCAGTGTCGGTGAGCTGCCCGCCGAGCGTGCCTTAAGTCGACTCAAGGTTCGTCGAGTCGGGTGACCACGCCGCGGTCGCCGTCCACCCGTACGCGGTCCCCGGTCCTGAGTACCTGCGTGGCGATCAGAGTGTTGACGACGCAGGGCAGACCGTATTCGCGAGCCACGACGGCGCCGTGCGACACCGAGCTGCCGATATCGGTCACCAGTGCGCCGATCACGGTGAAGTACGGCGTCCACCCGACGTCGGTGACGGGCGCCACCAGGATCTCGCCGCGTCGCACGTCTCGCGCGTCCTGGATCGACTTCGCCACGCGTACAACGCCTTCCACGGTTCCTCGGCTCGCCGGCCGGCCGACGATCTGGTCGTCGGCGAACACTGCAGGCGGGGAAGCGACGAGCGGAGCGGGGCGACCGACGGAGACGTCCTCGAACTCCAGCGAATCCTGATACGGCAGTGCATCGCGACGTGCCTGCGCGCGCTGCACCAGTTCGGCGATGTCGTCGTCACCGACCACACGGGGCAGCTCGGCGCGGTCGAAGAAGAAGACCAGATCGGCGTCGGGAAGTCGGCCGCAGCGGGCCAGCACGTCGCCCAGATGACGGTAGCCGCGCTTGAGTCTGTGCGCCATCAGCGCCATCTTGGACTTGGTCTCCTCGCGTCCACGGGCTCCACCTTGCGCCAGGCGGGCGAGGAATCGGATGGCCGCCGAGGCGGGTTCGCCCGGCCGGCGGTGAACAGGGCCGCGGTTCCCTGACTCCAGCGCCGACCGCACCATGACCTGCATCATCGAACCGAGTCCACTCGGGTCGTCGGCCCAGGACGGATCCCGCATGCACAGTTCACGGTAGCCGCGGTGACCGTGCTGGATCAGGAACTGCCGCAATGCGATACCGCTTGCGTGTGTTGCATCCCGCAACTCGGCGACCGCATCTGCCGGTGCGGCGGACAGGAACCTCTGGGCGGCCGCCGCATCGGCCGCCAGGACCCGTACGACCGCGTTGAGCTGGTCGACCATCTCGGCGCTTTCGACGTTCGACGCCCCGGCCATGAGGCGCATCGCCTCGGCCTGGCCATCCTCCTCGCTGCGGCCGCTCTTGACCGCCTGTTTGACCAGCGTGCTTTCCAGGATGTTGGCGGCCACGGCAGCCCGGGACGAGGACCGGACATGGGTCAGCGTGACTTCGCGATACAGGTCGACGCCGGACTCCAATTGCCGCAGCACAATTCGGGGGTCGTCACTGGTCGGGACCGGCGACGAGGCGATCTGGTCGCCGAGCCGGCGAATCGCCGGGCCCGCGGACAGTGCATGTGTGGTGAGTCGGATCGTGTTGACGAGTCTGCGGGTGAAAGGTTGTGGCGGCCTGGCTTCCAGTTCGTCCACGACGCGGCCACAGATGGACATGGAGAACTGCTCCTGCGAGTTGCCGAGGATGCCGGAACTCAGCGCCGTGCCCTCGGTAAGATTCAGGAACATGTGGCCGTAGAAGTAACCAACTTGGAGCCACGGCATCGCATAGCTCGGTTGAGCCCGAGCCACCACCTGCGTCATCTGCATGGCGTAGTCGATGGCGAATCCCGACACCGATGCGGTGAGCGGACAGAAAGCTCCCGGCATCATCTCGCCGATGTTGCAGCGGGTGTAGACGTCGGCGGTGCCGGTCACCGGCGAGTCCATCTCGTTGAGATCGCCGGGCAGCGTGGTGATCGGCCGTGCCTGCAGCCACCACAGGGTGCCGTCAGCATCGATTGCCCATTCGAGATCCATTGGCCTGTCCCAATGGTGGGCCGCGCGCAGAGCTCCGGATCGGATGGCCTCGATGTCATCTGACGAAAGAACCGGGGCGATGCCGATGTCGTGGACGGCGACGCTGCCGTCGGCGTTGAGAACGACATGGTCGGGGGAGGCCGAACCGTCCACAAGAGCTTCGCCGAGGCCGGCGACCGCATCGATGATCATGAGGTCGCGCCGGCCCGTCGCCGGGTCCGCGGTGAACACCACACCTGCGGCGCGGGCATCGACCATCTGCTGGACGACCACGTGCATCGTCGCTGTGGACTGACCGCTGTAGGACGTCGCCCGTTGGGATTTCACGGACTCGGCGCACCGGAGGACAGCGGCGGTGAATTCGTCCGCGGAGGCGACGCCCAGGGTGGTGTCGTACTGACCGGCGAAGGATTGGTCGGCGCCGTCCTCGCCGACGGCGGAGGAGCGCACGGCGACGGGTGCGCCGATGTGGCTGAACCGGTCCGTCGCTGCATCCAGCGGGCCCTGTGCGGACGCGTCGGCGATGACGAAGCCCGCGGGCACGGCGAGTCCCAGGCGGCGCAACTCGGCGAGCCCGGCGGCCTTGCCGCCGAAACGGTCATCGGTGACGTCGTCGAATTCGATTGTCGTCGGTGCCATGTCGTCAGCTCAGCGCGTCGACGATCTCGGCCATCGCGGTGACCTCGATAGGCCCCGGCTGGTACAGGCAGATCCGGTCGGACACGCCGGCCACCCTGTCGCGGATATGGTCGGCGATCTCGGCCGGCGACCCGCACGCGGCGATCGTGTGCAGCACCTCGTCGTCGATCAGCGTCGCCATCTCCTGCCAGCGCCCCTGTTTGGACATCGCGTTCAATTCCGGTTGAAGATCGCCCCAGCCATGCGCATCGAGCACGGGCTTGTACGCGGGTGTGGAACCGTAGAACGCCAACAACATTCGCGTCGACGTGTGGTCTTCACCCACGGACACGATGATCTCGGGCACCACCGCGAAGTCTTCTTCTCGGCGTCCGGCGCCGGCGAGACCGTCGCGCACGTTCGGCATGGTGACCTCGTGCAGGAAGCGCTTCGATCCGAACGGCATGACCAGCAAGCCGTCGGCCAATTCGGCGGTGGCCCGGGTCAGACGCGGACCGAGTGCGCCGAGGTAGATCGGGGGCGGACCGTAGGGGTTCGGTCCGGGAACGAACGTCGGCGTCATCAGGGTGTGGCGGTAGTACTCGCCGCGGAAGTCGAGTCGTTCACCGTGATTCCACGAGGCGAAGATCGCGCGCAGCGCGCCCACCATCTCCTTCATCCGCTCGACCGGACGATCGAACGCGACGCCGTACCGCTTCTCGATCTGTGCGCGCACCTGCGTGCCCAACCCGAGGATGAAGCGGCCCTCGGTGAGCAGCTGCAGATCGTTGGCCTGGTGAGCGAGCTGAATCGGGTTGCGGGGAAACGCAATCGCGACATTCGACATCACGTCGAGCCCCTTGACCGACGACGCCAACACCAGCGGGGTGAACACGTCGAAGGGCCCCTCGAACGTGAAGACGCCAGAGGCGCCGGCTTCGCGCAGCAGCGCAGCCCGTTCGACCGCGTCGGTCGGCCCGTACAGGGCTGTCATGACCTTCATGCCGTCGCCTCCGAGACGTCGGTCCAGTCGGAGAACCCCGACGGATGGTGCGGACCGATGACGCCATGCTCGAACAGGCCGGCGCCTTCCCGGGTGCTGCCGTCGGCTTCGGTGCAGATCGCTCGGCCGACGTGATCGATCAGGCTGAACGGTGCCCCCGCCATCACGGCGGGGTCGGTGAGGTCGAAGCTGACGCGTTCGGTGAACGGCCCGCCCTTCCAGGTGCCGTGCGCCCACGTCGAGTCGCCGCCATAGCCGGAGCCGAACGCGATGGGTGCGAACAACTTCGACTCGACATCGAGTTGGATTCGGTCGCCGGCCCGGTTCATGAATTCGACGTGGGCGCCGTGGGGGATACGCGTGCCCGGGGTGTAGTGGATCGTGGCGCGCACCCCGTCGAGTTGTTCGACTCTGCCGTCGCGCCACCGCCGCGTGCAGTCGTACAGACTTCGGTGGCCGTCCGGATCCTCCTGCAGGATCAGGAACAGCTGGTAGTCGTCGAATGCCAGCGGCAGGTAGAGCCACCACATGCCCTGAAAGGCCGTGTCAGGTCGGGCGGCGGGCTCCGGTTCGCCGACGGGCCGGATGCCCCAGGATCGATCGCGGCTCCCGACGCTGGACGTCTGGTCGACCGTCAGCCGGTCACCGTCGACATCGATCCAGCCCTCCCAGGTGCCGACCTGGGCAAAACGGCACGCCTGCAACGTCACTCGACGTTCTGTCAGCATCTCGTGGTTACGTTCCAGGGCCGCGGGGAACAGGCCGCGCCAGGTCAGGTCTGCCGAGATCCCTTCCGTCGCAGCCACCGTCAGGTGTAGCTCCTGGAGCGGCTCGACAACATCGAGTCGGTAGCCGTTGACGTTCTGGTTGAGACGGTCGTCGTCGATCGCGTCGCTGAAATGTACTGCGGTCTGGGTGTCACCACGCCGGACCAGGAAGTAGGCGTCCTTGACGCCGAGACGCGGGTAGTAACCGATGCCGGTCAGTGCCATGAAACGACCGTCGCGGTCGAGCACGTTGAAATACGAACGGTCGTAGAAGTTGCGATCCGACGTGTCCGGCGAGGCTATCGGTGCCGGGGTCTGGTGGATCGGGTACTCGTCGAGCGGGCTGAGGCTCACAGAATCTCCATTAAATACGATACGCATTGCATCGGAATTAGACTAGCAACATGACAGCAGATGATCGCGGCGATGGCAAGGAACCCGCTCGGGCCGCGCCCGGGCGGCCGCGTGACGGCAAGATCGACGCCGCGATCATCGCCGCGACGCGGGAGCTGATCGTCGAGACGGGCTATTCGGCGCTGTCGCTGTCCGCGATCGCCGCGCGGGCGGGGACCACGACGGCCGCCATCTACCGCCGGTGGTCGGGCAAGGTCCACCTCGTGCACGAAGCGGTGCTGTCAGAGGGGGGCGATTCCCCGCCGGGCGGTTCCGGGGACGTCCGCCGGGACGTCCGTGCGATGGTCGAGACCATTCGCGTGATGTTCGACAGACCCGAAGTGCGCGTAGCACTACCGGGTTTGATCGCCGACACGGTCGCCGACGAAGACCTGCACAACGAGATGATCGCCCGGCTCACCGGCAACTTGACTGCATTCGAATCACGGTTCGGTCAGGAGCGTCGGGGTGGTGACCACCTGCCGCTGCTCGCCGAGGTCGTGGCAGGTACGGCGATCTTCCGCATCCTGGTGCGCCGCGACGCCGCGCTCGACGAGGTGTGGGTGGAGTCCATGACCGCCATGATCGTCGAGCAGTGGCGGGCGTGATTCGGCGTTGTACGCGATGAATAGGTCGTACTCTCACGAGAGATCGAGGTTCAGCTCTTCCTGGGGAGGGGAGCGGGCGACAGTCGTACCGCGGACGGGGACAATGACCGCACCACGAGCGAACGGAACTGAGCCGTGCGCAATCTGATCGCGGCGGTGAACGCGTC
This sequence comes from Mycobacterium sp. 236(2023), assembly GCF_029623955.1. GTDB lineage: Bacteria > Actinomycetota > Actinomycetes > Mycobacteriales > Mycobacteriaceae > Mycobacterium. The sequence continues at coordinate 396,630 of NZ_JARSBP010000004.1, forward strand.
GATCGACAAAGGCGCACTGATGCGCAGGATCGCCGAGCAGATGTGCCTGTTCACGCCGAAGGCCGATGGCGCGGCAGTCAGCATCCTCACGCCCAACGATGAATTCGTGGTGGTTTCCGCCTACGGGCTGGTGGAATCGGTGCTCGGCCTGACACTCCCCGTCGAGGACACGTTCCAGGGAAGGGCGGTGAGAACCGGACGCCCGCAGGTCAGTGCCGATGCGCCTTCGGATAAGACGCTAAGGGACGACGTGCGTGCCATCGGTTCTCGGTTGGGGATCCGCACGCTGGTGGTGATTCCATTGCTGCACCGCGATACCGCCATCGGAGCGTTGTCGATCTCGGCCACAACGCCGAACAAATTCGACGAACGCGACATCGCCGCGATGACAGAAACCAGCAAGTTCATTTCGGGCCTCATCAGTGCACATACCGAGCTCTCGTCATCGCTCGACAATTTCCTAGACAACCCGTACGCGGCCGATGACGACTCAACCGCACAGTTCTTGGCCTCGCTGTTGCTTCCTGATGTCGCACAGCATGATCAGCTGCACAAACGCATGGATGCTCTTCTGAAAAACGAGGCCAACCTCGACATCGTCTTTCAGCCGATCGTCGATCTGCGGTCGGGAGAATCGGTGGGCTTCGAAGGCCTGAGCCGATTTCCCGCTGGCGCCAACCTCAGTCCGCTGCAATGGTTCGACACGGCACGCCGCCTCGGACGCAGCCTCTCGCTGGAGCTTGCCGCATTGCGACGGTTGATTGACGGCATCGATGACCTTCCGCCTTGCGCGTTCGTGGCCGTCAACTTGAGTCCGTTGACGGCGATGGAACCGTCGGTACAAGAGCTTCTGCTCTCCGTAGACCCGCCGCTCGTCGTCGAGATCACCGAACACGAGCCGTTCCCCGACGACTTACCCGAAGCGCTGGCGCCCTTGCGGGCCGCCGGCATCCGGCTCGCGATCGACGACGCCGGAGCAGGATTCGCCAGCTTCAATCAACTTCTTCGTTTGCGTCCCGACATCATCAAGATCGACGGGGATCTGACGTACGGCATCGAATCAGACCCGGTAAGGCGCGCACTTGCCTCGTCGATCGTGCGCCTCGGCGGTGAGCTCGGCGCCGTCACGGTGTCAGAGTCGGTGGAGGACCCACAACAAGTCGAGGCTCTCCGGGATCTCGGAGTCGACCTAGGGCAGGGGTATCTGTTCGGGAGGCCGTCCACCTATCGGCGCGGAGTGGCTGTCCGCTGATTACTTGGGAGGCATCCGGATTCCGCCGTCGACGCGCACGACTTCGGCGTTCATGTACGAGTTGGTGATCAGTTCGACGACCATCGACGCCAGCTCTTCGGGCTTACCGAGGCGCCGCGGATACAGCACGGACTCACCGAGTTTCGCCTTGAAGGCCTCCGAATCGGGCCCCTCGCCGTAGATCGGGGTGTCGATCAAACCGGGGGCCACAGTGTTCACGCGGATCCCCGACGCGGACAGGTCGCGCGCCACCGGCAGAGTCATCCCTACGACGCCGCCCTTCGACGACGAGTAAGCAGCCTGACCGATCTGGCCGTCGAACGCCGCCACGCTGGTCATGTTCACGATCGCCCCACGCTCGCCGGAATCGGTGAGGTCGAGACGGCTCATCGCCGTTGCCGCCAGCCGGATGCAGTCGAACGTCCCGACGAGGTTGATCGCGAGCACCTTCTTGTACGCGTCCAGGTTGTGGGCCGAGGCGAACTCGCCGTCCTTGCCGATAGTCCGCTGCGCCCAACCGATTCCGGCGGAGTTGACGAGAGCCCGCAGCGGCCCGAGATCGACGGCAGTGTTGACGGCGTCCTCGATTTGGGCAGTGTCGGTGACGTCGACACTGACGAATGCACCGCCGATCTCGTGTGCCAAGGCTTCACCGCGCTCGGCCTGCAGGTCGGCGATGACGACGCGGGCACCTTTGGATGCCAGCAGCCGGGAGGTCGCGGCACCGATGCCCGATGCGCCGCCAGTGACAATTGCGCTTGTTCCGTTGACGTCCACGGCGTGAGTCTAGATCAGCTGTTCTGGCGCTCGACGACGGTTGCGCTGTCTTCGTCAGCGATCGCGTACGGCGTGGATGCCGGCGCGGGTGACCCGGACGGCGGGATGACGTTTGGCCGAAGCCTTGGCGAATCGGAAGGCGATCCAGGCGACTCCGAGGGCCACGGCAGCGGCTGCCGCGGCGACCAACCGGCCCTTGCCGACGACGGCGTGGTTGGTGACCGGTGGTTCGGCGGCAGCTGGGGTCGCCTCGTCGTCGTGTCTCGGCGTGTTCTGCGCCGCGTTCGAAATGTCGCTCACTGGGTACCTCCTTGGGCGAGCCTACGAAAGGGGCACGTACCCCGTTCTGCGGAGAGTTCAACCGTCCGGTATGGCGTCACCGAAACCGCGCCGCGCCAACCGATCGGACCGATACCGACATCTCACACGCGCACCTCATCGAGAATGGGTTTCAGGCGTGCCGGGGTGAGGGCAGCAGAGGGGAGGCTCGTGCGCCGTGCGGGTGTGTTCGATGCCATGGCGGGGTGGTGGCGCGCGCCGGGTCGCTACGACTGGGTCGTCGCGCTGGTGGAGACAAACGGTTATGGCCTCCTGACCCGGCTGGGCATTGCCCTGGGGTCGCTGGCGATCGGTATGTGGCCGATCCTGATGGCGTTGAGCCCACACAGGGCGTCGGGCTTCGGCGGACTTGTGTCCGTCGGCTGCGGGGTGCTGGCGCTGCTGCTGGGATGTTGGTGGCTTGTCGGCTGGCCGACGCACCAACAGTCGAAGGTCATCGTGGTCGTCCTCAACAGCAGCATCGCGATCAGTTGCGTGCCTTACCTGATCCAAGGCAAGCCGACCATCGGTACTTTGGCTTTCGCGCTTTCGGCGAGCTACGTGGCATGCGTCCACACCCTCCCTCAGCTGGTGGCGATCTTGACTCTGGCGTCTTCTGTGATCGTCGCCGGCATTGTGAGCGCGGGAATGACAGGCGATGTGGCAGGGGGCCTCGCCGACGGTCTGCTTCGGTTGTCATTGGTCACGGTGGTGCCGATGACTGTTCGAACCCTCGTCGATCTGCTTGCCGAAACGGCTGTCGTCTCGGACATCGACCCGCTGACAGGGCTTGCCAACAGACGAGGTCTGATCCGGGCGGTCCGTCAACTAGTCAGCTCGACGCCCGACGAGGGGCCGCTGGGTGTGTGCGTGACCATGATCGACATCGACAATTTCAAAGACATCAACGACACCCACGGCCATGCCGCCGGCGATGAGGTCCTCGTAGCCCTTGCGGCGATGCTGCGTGCGAAGAGTCCCGACGGATCCGTGATCGCGCGGATCGGCGGTGAGGAGTTCGCGATCGTCGCGCTGTGCGAGACAGCCGGCGCGGTGCGCGTTGCCGAGAACGTCCGCAACGCGATCAAGGCAGCGCACACAGAGTTCACCGCGAGCTTCGGAGTCGCATCGATCACCGTGCCACCCGGCGTCGTGGTCGACACGATCGGACTCACCGAACGGCTTCTCGCCAGCTCGGACCAGGCGATGTACCTTGCGAAGCGCGCCGGTGGAGACCGCGTCAAAGTTGGGTAGTGAACTCGAAGGTTCTCAAAGTTGCTGCCAAGCAAGAGAATTCGTCACTGTGACGAATCGGGTGGCTTGAAGCCGGGTGGGGGCGACCTTGATCGCCGACGCACCGAGAGGGTTTCGCGGTGGGCAGTCGCGTGTCGGCAAGACTGCCGGAGCCTGGTTGGCGCCGGAAAGCTCTGCTGTGCAGGATGTTTCGACGTCCAGCCCGGCAGCTCCAATTTGTCACAGTGACGTAATCCTGGCCGGCCAGTCGGGGTGGGCAGTGGTCGGGCGGGGTTCGCGCGACTCCATGCGGGTTGCAGCCTCGGCGCGATCCTTGGATTCCTGGAGTCCGCGTCACTCGCGACGCGGTGAGCAATACCGGCGCGCTGCGGGCGAGGTTGTCCGCCGATGGCGGGCCGTAGGACGGCGGCGCGCGAGGAGGGTCGGCGGACGGTCTGGTCGATGGTCGCTCAGTCGGTCGGCCGGCGGTTCGTCGAGCTCAACGTTTTACCGATAAGCCACATTATGTCAAGTAATGCACGCTGGGTATTGCGCTGCCTCCCAACGCTTTTGAGCGCTACCCCTACTGGTGGTGCGGGTGTGTGACTGATCGCAGCTCCAGTCGCGGGATTCCTGTGAAGTCGTCGGGGTTACACGTGTACAGCGGCACTCCATCTGCGATTGCACTGGCCGCGATGAGTGCGTCGTAGGCGCGCGCGGCCGGCTTGCGGCCTGACGCGCGTAGCGCCGCCGCTACGGCTCCAAACGCCCGGGCGCAATCGCCGTCGAACGGTAGGACGTCGAAGTCCGCCTCGGCCTGCTGTAGGTGCTGCTGCCGTGCACTGCGTTCTGCATCGTCGTTGGCGATGTGTGGACCTACGGACAGCTCGGCCAGCGTGATCGCGCTGATCACCGATTCGTCCGGAAGCTCGGCTGGATCAGATAGCTGACCCAAGAGGATGACCGTGGAGGTATCAAACATTCCCCGGTTCTGGGTTTGCGTCACAGCGACGGGTCGATGAGATTGTCGATGTCGCGTCGGAGGGCATCCGGGTTCACCGGCGGAAGATTCTTTCGGCGACGAATCAGTTCCGCAGGTCCTGCACTCGAACGAGGCAGCGGCCGTAGCTCAGCAACAGGTGTTCCGTCCCGAGTAATGACGATGCGTTCGCCATGCTCGACACGGCGCAGGACGTCGCCTCCGCTGTTGCGCAGTTCGCGCACCGTGACTGCATCCACATTCGGAGTGTATCACCGGTGAGACGTTAAGGTAACGTACCTAATTAGAGTGCGCCGTTTCACACGCGAGAAGACGAAATGATGCCTATCCGGCTTGCCGGACCACCACTCCTCCCCGTCGTTTTCGGCAACGTTGCAATAGCTTTCCGCCCACGCGATAGCCTCTGCCCCGAACATGTTCGAGTCTGCCTTTGTCGGCTTCCTGGCCCGGAAGGTCGCTGCGCGCCCAGAGTTCCTCGCGCACGCGCCGATCGGCGACGTCTGCAGTGTCAGCGAGCACATCTCGCCGAGTGCACCCCGGTCGGCTTGAGTGCCGCAGCCACAACGTCGCCGAGCTCCACGACACCGAGGATGCGGCGTGGAGCGTGGTGCCAGAGGCCGAGCGGTACGCGTACACGCTGTTCGCGTACTGGGTGGTCTGCGTCCGATTCGACGACGGGAACAGTGAGCCATGGTCGCCCGCCGACGACTGGCCGGGCTTATCTGTCTGCCCCGATCTGTCGACATACGCGCCGATCGGCTACGACATCGTCAACAGCGACTTCGGCGGGGGGTTTGACTGCTCGCCTCTGTCCTGCAATAGCGTCGCGAACGAGCAAGTGGTCAACGAACATTGCCTCGTCGATGACATCGAAGTGGCGCTCGAGCTGGGTGGCTTGTTTTCCAGCCAGGCCGCGAGTGTGGAGCCTAGGCCGTATCACGTGGTCGAGGTGCTGTGGCGGATGCGCCCACAAGACAGGGCTTGAGGGCCTGCGCGACGATCCGGGTCCGACCGTTCTTTGGCCGACTTCGCCGAACTGCCAGGCCTTCCAAGGACTCTCGTCGCTCAGCCGGAGTTAGGTCTCCACCCATTCTGGGGTTAGCTTCGCGCTTCGGGAATACGGCCGAATCGAATACGGCGGGTTACCAGTATGGATAGGCCGTGTTCATAACTCGCTCAAGTGATTTCGAGGCGAACCCCTTGTCCCCTTCGTTCATCCCAGTCTCATGCTCTCCTGGGAATCGATGCCCCCTGCGGGCAGCATTGGATCTCTGCAAAGCAGTCATCCTTGCTCGTCAGTCGAGATCGAAGGCGTGCTGAATGGCCGTTGTCAGTAATTCTTCCTGATCAGGAAGGAAGAACCCGATCTGACGCCCCAGTGCCGCGACCGGGATCGTGACGATGTTGTCAACGCTGACGACGGAATCCTTCTTGAGCCCGTTGCGCGCACCTACTGGAACTTCGGTCGACAGGCCGCGGACTGTTCCGGTGATCGGTGCGACAGTGACTCTGGTCAGGTGTGGCCGCACGAGTTCCCGAGTCAGGATGAGAACCGGCCGAGCCTTGTCGAGTTGGGCTACGTGAATTGGTCTCAATCGATATCCAGCTCGAAGGTTGACGTATGAGCAGCAAGCGCATCGAAGTCATAATCTGTTGTCGTGTGCTTGGCGAGAATGGCCGCATCGCGGGCGGCGATCAGGCGGCGTCGCTCACGTTCGAGCGCTTTGAGGACAAATGATGCCCGGCTTTCGACGTGACGCTGGTCCACTTCCCTGTCGATAAAGTCGACGACTTCATCCGGAAGTCGAACGGCGATCTGCTTGCTCACAACAGCGATGGTACCGATATGGGATGCGAATCGCTACCGCTGGTTGTCGACTGCATGGACGCCTCAGCAAACGCGCTTGCTTTGGAACCACCGTCAACGAGGAATACGGCGGGTTACCAGCAGCCTGAATTCAGGCGCCGCGCCAATAACCCACGATCGCGATGGTCTCCCCAGAGTGGACACTAGGTCGTGGCTCTTTCTGCAACAGTATTCAAAGTCGAGCTCGGCGTTTCCGATGTCGATCACGGTTACTACTCCGATCACACGCTGACCGTGGCCCGTCATCCCAGTGAAACCGATGAGCGGATGGTGGTGCGGCTGTTGGCGTTTGGGCTGCGCGCACACCGCCTCGGCGACGTCGACGGTGAGTTGGCGTTCGGGCCGGGCCTGTCCACTCCCGGCGTGCCGGACTTGCGGCTCGCGGACTACACAGGCCGGATCCTGGAGTGGATCAATGTCGGCCAGCCCGATGAACGCGTCCTGGGCAAGGCGGTCAGCCAGGCCGAACAGGTGCTGCTGTTCCCGTTTGCCGCGGGTGTGACCACTTGGTGGCGCACTGTTGGCCCCAAAGTGGTGGGCCTGCCGAACCTGTCGGTGGTTCAGATACCGCACGCACCGGTGCAGCAACTGGCCCAGACTGTCGAGCGGCGAGTCCCGGCGCAGGTGATGGTGATGGAAGGTCAGGTGACGATGACCGTGGGTGACGTCGATGTCAGCTTCGCGCCCGAGCCATTGAAGTGAACGTCTGACCCCGAGGTGGTGGTTGGGCTGCCGGCAGACATCCAAGCGCCGGGTTGGCCTACGAATCCTGCAGGAAGGCAACGGGATTACCACGCAGTCCACCTTCGCCGCATGGCCAGACGCCGTCATTCAGCGGTTCCAACCCCGGTTCGTGATGGACTACCAGCTGATCGTTCAACGCGAACACGACGTAGCCGTCCCCGAGTAGCAGCACCCTGCTTGGGGTCGCATTCCCGTGCCCGGTGACAAAGAGTTCGCGCATGTTCATGTCCGCGTCGACGGCGCGCAGCGCACCGTCTCGCCAGAAAACTGCGGTGCCGCCGCGGTCGAGGGCCGGGTAGGTGGTGCGATAGGCGCTCAGCGCCGGACCACGCTGAACCGTTCCATCGGAACCAAACCGAACGAAATGCGATCGCGAAGGCACAATGTTCTCCGATTCCGGACCGGAAATTGCGCCGTCCGCGTCGATCAGCATCTGTGCATGAGTCGGCCACTTGCCTATCACCGCGCCGGTCGCATCGTGATGCGCAGTGCGGAATTCCCCATAGCCTTGGCAGCCGAGTAGGAACTCGCCGGGCCCGGCGATCGCCTTCAGATGCGATGGGCCCGGGGCAGTCTCGCCGAGCCGTTGACCGGTCGCGAGCGCTACGAAGAACGTAACCGCGACGCCGCTGCTTGCGCACGCGACCGTCGCGGCGATCCGCGAACGTGATACGAGAAGCGGATCTCTGCCGGCCTCCAACGTTCGGGAAGTCCACGGCGGCATCGGCCGATACTCCCCTTCAGTACTTTGTCCGGTATGCACCGCACCGGGAGACGAAATATCCGTCAGAGGAAGGGATGTCGACCACCGTGTGGTGCCGTCCTTGTCGTGACGAGCGACCCGAGCGTGACGATGTCGCGGCATGGAACGGCCCCGTCTTGTTGGTAAGAACCTCGCCAGACGATCCCGTCGAGTCTGAGGGAGGACGCGGCCAGGTGTAGTGGGTATCCACAGGGCCACGATTCCATCGGGTAGTACTACGTAGGCTCCCAACTCCTCCAACGGGTCGCTTTCAAGTTTGATCGAATCGACGCGAGTGCCCTCGGCGTTCAGCTCCATCATCACCACGCCCTTGGGGCTGCAATTAGCGAGCCACAGCGTGCCGGCCTTGGTCAGACGTGGCGGATACGGGCGCCCAAGGACCCGTCGATGCCACAGCATCGTCTTGCGCCTCGGATCGGCAGCGCGAACGAGTGTCACGCCCATCTCGCGGTAGTCGAACGCGGTGGTCACGATCGGGCTGTCGGCATCCCATGCCGCCAGGCCGCAGTTCTGTGTGGCTATAGACGCGAAGGCAACTCGGTCCGGTGTCATTTGCCCATTGTCAACCGCACCGAGGTCCACGGCGACGATTGCACAGATTTGACGGCGCCAGGTGACGCGCGAGAAGCCCAATGGATGCGCGCAATCGTCAGGTCAATGGAGTTGTGTTGCAATGAGATTGGCCCTCCAGGCGGCGAAACGGGGCAGTTTCCTCGGAGCCTCTACCCACGTCCGCCGTAGTTCACGAATCACGCTTATGCCCAACAATTTCGGCCCGCGTTATAGCCGCATTTGCTGACCGGGACCGGTTCGCGGTTGGAAGCGCCACCATTATGGTGTACTGCTGCGTACCCGACTTGTCGGTGGCAACTGTCACCCTGATCCGATTATGACCAAAGTCCGCACCTTCAGATTTCATGCCACGCACGGTCCGCCGCGGCTGTTCGACATGGCCCGCGAGCAGTTGAACGCGTTGGCCGGGCTCGGTCTCGAGATACCCCATGCACGATCACGTTTCGACGAACGCGACGTTCCCCTCGAGTATCTGGCCGACTTCGATCCGCAGCGATGGGAGTTGATCACCGTCGAAACGGCTGTGTCCACTGGGCGCATCGCGTACATGTCGCTGCGCACCATGCTCGAATCGGAGAACTACCTCTGGATCGTCCTGGCGTACGAGCATGTGATCACCGCATGGATCACGGACAATCGCGGTAGGAAATCAACGAATCCGCTCAACGTCACAGGCGGCCCGGTGTGGGAGTCGTACGCGCAGGGTGAACTGGCGAAGACTGCGGCGATCTTGGATTGGGAGCAGGCGTACATCCGTCGCGTTCGCGCGCATCAGGTGCTCACCGCGCTCGCGAATCGACCCAAGGATCGTCCGAACCGGGAGCGACTCGAGCGTGCGGCGAAGATCGCCTTCGATGGTGGAACGTGGCCCGAGGCCGCTGCCGCAGGGGGCTGGCCTTCGAGAAGCGGCCTGAAGGCCGCGATCAGGCGCGTGCTCCGAGCGGCCGAGCGGAGCCACGATCCCCCTGATGAATGAGGCAGCAGCCGATCGCTCATCCATCCCGTCTGACTTCTTGTGACAATCAATCCCATGGCCGACGTCCACGACCTTCCGCCGACCGCTCCGGGACGCACTCCCGTAAGAGTCATGACGATCGCAGGCTCCGATTCCGGCGGCAGCGCGGGCCTGCAGGCAGACATGCGCGCCTTCGCGATGCTGGGCGTGCACGGGTGCGCGGCGGTGACAGCCGTGACGGTGCAGAACACGTTGGGTGTCAGCGCGGTTCACGACATCCCGGTGGACGTCGTCGCCGGACAGATCAGCGCGGTGACTTCCGACATCGGCATCGAGGCAGCCAAGACCGGTCTGCTGCCGTCCAGCGAGATCATCAGAACCGTCGTGGCGACGTGGCGGTCTGAGGGTCTCGTTGACACCGTCCCTTTGGTCGTCGATCCGGTATGCGCGTCCAACATCGGTCAGCCGTTCCTCCACGCCAGCGCAGTCGACGCCATCCGGGACGATCTCATCCCTGCGGCCACGCTGGTGACGCCCAACCTCGACGAGGTTCGACTACTCGTCGGCATCGACGTCGTCGACGACGAGACCCAACGCGCCGCAGCCCGCGCGCTCCATGCGTTGGGACCGAAATGGGCACTAGTGAAAGGCGGCCACCTTCGGAGCTCGCCGACGAGCTCTGACCTTCTGTTCGACGGTCACGAGTTCCATCGCTTCACGACCGAACGAGTCGACACCCGACATGACCACGGCGCCGGAGACACTCTCGCCGCGGCGATCACCGCCGCGCTGGCGCACGGTTACCCCGTTCCCGAAGCGGTCCGATTCGGCAAGCTCTGGGTCACTGAGTGCATCCGCTCCGCCTATCCCCTGGGCCGTGGGCACGGCCCGGTGAACGGCATGGCCAGATTGTCGCGGTGAGTGTGGTTGTGCTCGCCCGGATCGACCACACGGGGCCGCCGTCGACGGCCCCGCGTGGCATGCGGAGCTTCCTACAGCGCCGGCGTGGTCGGCTGCAAAACCACGGTCGTCACGGCTTCGGCCCGCAGGTGCTCGAACTGCTGGTAGTCCGGATCGTTGATCATGTCGACGAAATGCTGACGGTTCGGGTACCGGAACAATCCGACCATGTCCCAGTCCCCACCCTCGGCTCCCACCAATGATGCGTGCCCCGTCCCCCCGTAGACGACGGTCACGCCGTAGCGCTCTTTCACCCCGGAACTGTCGAACCGTTCGATGTACTGCAGATACTTCTGTGCGCCGCCGGGCGCGAACTTGATCAGGTTGAGCATCACGACCGGGCCGGTCGGGTCTTCGGCGACGAACTGCTCGAGGTCGGCGGTATTGAAGGCTGGCATGAGAGCTCCTGTTGGTAAGTTACTTGCTATACAACACGCAACTTACCGAGTGGTACCGACAAGCCGCCCCCACAAGGAAAGATCTCCGTCATGGACGACGCGCGGCCGCTCAGGCGCACCCAGGCCGAACGGCGCGCGGAGGCAAAGCGGCGCGTGCTGGATGCTGCTACGTCGCTGGTCGCAGTACACGGGTCGCGCTCGGTGTCATTGGCCGCCGTCGGTGAGGCGGCCGGCTACAGCCGCGGAATCGTCAATCACCACTTCGGCAGCCGAGCACAACTACTGAAGGCGCTCATCGAGTACACGCAGCAGTTCGACGTGCCCGGCGACGCCGTCCTGGGGCTCGACCGGGTGACCGACTTCGTTCGCGCCTACCTGGGCGGGATGCATCAGCGCTCCCCTCGCTCCGAGGCCTTCCTCAAGCTGTGGGCCGAATCAGCAGGGGCCGAATCCTCGCTGGCGCCGATATTCGCCGAGCGCGACGCGGCGTTTCGGCATGTTCTCGAAGACCACGTCCGGACTGGCCTGGCGGACGGCTCGATCCGGTCCGACGTAGATCCCGCCACCACAGCTGTGGCGCTTATCGGGCTGCTGCGCGGCACGGCGATGCTGATGTTCACCACGGCGCGCGAGGTCTCTGCCGCCGACCTGTCCAAGGACGTCTCGCGCGGCGTCGCAACGAGTTTGGCCGCTCCGTGACAACGTCTGAAGGCGTCGATCACGCAGCTGTCGTGCGATGTCAGCCCGAACAACGGGCCACAGGCGGACAATGGCGCAATGTCCACAACGCTCTGGATCCTGGTCGCGATATTCGCCGTCGGCGTCATTGCCGGCGGCTTGTTGCGCATACGAGCGTGGCTGCAGAAGCCCGCCCCGCCCGAGATCATCGAGGCTGCGCGCCGCCGTAACGAGGAGGACGATCGCTCCCCCGAGTGAGCATGCTGAGTCCAGTACGGCACGCTATCGCCATGGAGGAAGCGTGAGCTCAGTCGCCGAATTCGACTTTGTCATCGTGGGCGCAGGCAGCGCAGGATGTCTGCTCGCGAACAGGCTCAGCGCCAACCCTGAGCACCGTGTGCTCTTGATCGAGGCCGGCGGCAAAGACAACTGGTTCTGGATCAAGGTGCCGGTGGGCTACCTGTACACGATCGCCAATCCCCGCACCGACTGGTGCTTTACAACCGAACCCGACCCCGGTCTGGCCGGCCGCAGCATTCACTACGCGCGGGGCCGCGTGATCGGCGGCTGCTCGTCGATCAACGCCATGATCCACATGCGCGGCCAGGCAAGCGATTACGAGCTGTGGGCCCAGGCCACCGGTGACGATCGGTGGCTCTGGGGCGGACGAGATGGTCCCGGCGAGACGCTGTCGATCTACAAGGAGTTGGAAGACTACTTCGGCGGCGCCGACGAATGGCACGGCGCCGAGGGTGAGATCCGCGTCGAACGACCGCGCGTGCGCTGGCAGATCCTGGACGCCTGGCAGGACGCCGCGGCCCAGTTGGGCATTGCCCCGATCGACGAGTTCAACCGCGGCGACAACGCCGGCAGTGCGTACTTCCATGTCAACCAAAAACGGGGCCGCCGTTGGTCGATGGCCGATGCCTACCTGCATCCGGTCGCCCGCCGGCCGAATCTGACCGTCTACACCAACACCCAGGCCTTGCGGCTCCTGATGGATGAGCAGGTTCACGACGGTCAGCGTCGCGGTGCATGGACCACGGCCGCACACCGCGCCACCGGCGTGTTACTGCTCAAAGACGGGCACGTCGTCGACGTCGCGGCCCGCCGCGAGGTGATCCTGAGCGCCGGGGCGATCGGGTCGCCGCATCTCATGCAGGCGTCGGGTCTGGGTCCGGCCGGGCTCCTCGCACAGCATCACGTGCCGGTGGCCGTCGATCTACCCGGAGTAGGCGAAAACCTCCAGGATCACTTGCAGCTGCGAACGGTGTACAAGATCCGGGGCGCCAGGACCGTCAACACCCTGTACCGCAACCTTTTCACCCGCGCCGGCATGGGAATCCAGTACCTGTTGTTGCGCTCGGGGCCGATGACCATGCCGCCTTCGACACTGGGCGCGTTCGCCAAGAGTGACCCCGCGCTGGCCAGTCCTGACCTGGAGTGGCACGTGCAGCCCTTGTCGTTGGCCAAGTTCGGCGAACCGCTGCACCGGTTCGGGGCGATCACCCCGTCGGTGTGCAATCTGCGACCCACCTCGCGTGGGCACGTCCGCATCGTCGGAGCAGACCCGATGACCTACCCGAAGATCAACTGCAATTACCTGTCTACCGACGCTGATCGTCATGCCGCCGTCCTCGGTCTCCGGATGACCCGGCAGATCATGGCCACGTCTCCCCTGGCCCGGTACCACCCGGAAGAACTGCTACCAGGCGCGCAATTGGTCAGCGACGAAGACCTCGAGCAGGCCGCGAGCGAACTCGGTACGACGATCTTTCATCCCGTGGGAACGTGCGCGATGGGAGCCTTCGACACGCACGGAGTGCCGCAGTCGCCCCACACCGTGCTCGACACCGACTGCCGCGTATACCGCGTCGCTGGCCTCCGTGTGGTCGACGCGTCGGCGATGCCCACCATCACGTCGGGGAACACCAACGCCCCGGTCATGCTGATCGCCGAGCGCGCGGCCCGGGCGATCCTGGAATAAACCCGGCGCCGGCGAACTTGGCTCGAGAGTCGCCCTCCCCCGACTCAGGAGCATTCCCCCATGACCCGTCCCGTTCGCGTCGCCGTGCAGATCCAGCCCGGCGGCACCCCTGACTACGCAACCTGGCGCCAGGCCGTGGTGGCCGCCGACGACCTCGGTGCCGACGTGATCTTCGGTTACGACCACTTCCACCGCCCGGCGATGAAAGCCCTCGTCGACGGCAAGCCCATCCTTTTCGACGAGCAACCCGACGTCTCCAACTTCGAGGGCTGGACAGCACTCGCATCGTGGGGCGAGATCACCTCCCACGCCGAGATCGGCCTCCTCGTCACCGGCGTCGGTTACCGCAACGCGGACCTGCTCGCCGACATGGCGCGTACCGTCGACCACATCAGCGGCGGCCGACTCATTCTCGGCCTCGGTGCGGGCTGGTACGAAAAGGACTACACCACTTACGGTTACGACTTCGGGACCTTCGGCTCACGCTTCGACCTGTTCGACGAGAGCCTCCTGCGTATCGAGAACCGCCTTGCTGCACTGATCCCGCCGCCCGTACGCAAACTACCGATCCTCATCGGCGGCACCGGGCCCAAGCGCTCCCTGCCCGCCATCGCCCGCCACGCCGACATCTGGCACGCCTTCGCGGACCTCGACGCGTTCCGCAGGGCCAGTGACCGCGTGGACGAACTGGCAGATTCGTTCGGGCGCAACGGCGCCGACATCGAACGCTCGACGCTCTGGGGGGACGCGCACAACGCCGACGCCTTCCGTGAGGCAGGAGTCACGCTGTTCCAGATCGAACTCACCGCCGACGACGACTACGATCTGGCGACCCTCAAGGACGTGCTCGCCTGGCGCGACAACGGGTGACCGCTAGCTGGTGGGCAGACGCAGAACGTAGCCAGCCTCGAGTGCCACCCACAGCGCACCGTCGGCGGCCATTGCGAGTCCGTGCGGTTCGCTGTCTGCCGGGAGGTCGATCATCGTGACCTCGCCGTCGGCGCTGACATGGGCGAGTTGATCGGTCTCCCAGAGGCTGACCCAGACCCCGTCGGCTTGATCGGCCACGACGGCGTGGGGCTTTCCCGGTAGATCCAGTTCCTGGATTGCCTCGTTCATCGGTATACGGCCGAGCTTGTTGGCCCGAATTTCGGTGAACCACACCGCATCATCGTGCGTCGCAGCAATGCCGACCGGTCCCGCCGACGGCGTCGGGGTCTGCCGGATGCTCACATTTCCAGCCAAATCCACCCGTCCGATGGCGCTGCTCTCGTTGAGAGTGAACCAGAGGGCGCCGTCGGGACCCGAGGTGATCATCGACGGCCGTCCCCGTGGGACCGCCGCCACGTCTACCTCACCGTCAAACCCGACTCGGCCCACCGCCCCGGATCCCATGGCCGTGAACCACAGCGCGTCGGCGGGTCCGACGCACAGACCGAAAGGTGCACTGCCGTCAGGCAACTCGATGTCACGCCGCGCACCGTCCACCGTGATACGGCCGATCCGGTCGTCACCGTTGCGCGTGAACCACAGCGCGCCGTCAGGGCCGGCGACGATGATCGAGGGCTTGCTATCCGGATGCACCGGATGGACATCCACCCCACCGTCCGGGGCGATGCGCGCGATCTCGCCACTGTGGACGAGAGTCACCCAGCACGCGCCGTCGGGCCCCAGGCACAAGGCGTACGGCCCGCCTGGCAGAGGAATGTCGAGGGCCCGGCTCACGCCACGACGCTAACAGCCCCGCTTCGCTCAGCCCGACGTCTCGGCGTCGAGACGCGCGAGCGTATCGGCCAACTGATCCTCGGTGACCAAAGGAAACTTCACTTTCTCGAGAAGCTTCTTGTCGGTGACCTTCGACCAGTCATAGGTGTGGCGCACCAGCGTGCTGTCAGGTCCCTGCGGCTCCAACTCCCACAGCCACTCCCACCCGGGAGGCTCGACGCCGGCTGGCGCTGTCTTCCAGGCCAGCAGCTTGTCCTTCACGTAGCCGGACACATGGTTATCGGTCTTGTATTCACCGCCCATATGGTCGCCCTGCATGTTCATCGTGAACACCTCGCCGACCTTCTGGATGCGATCGGCGTGATCCACGCTGCGGATGAACCCGGAGCCATCGAGCGCCTGATGCCGTTCGGGGTTGGAGAGGATGTCGAACACCGCATCAACCGGTGCCGCGATCGTACGTTCAACAGTGACCTTGTCGTTGTCGCTCATACTCTCCGGCGTGCCCAGACTTGTCGGGCCGGAAACGTCGGGCGTCAGAACGCGAACGTGCCGTGCTCGATCAGGGGTGCGTCAGCCCCGGCAGGCAGTTGATGAGTGGAATGCACGGCGGCGGAGGTGGCGGCGGCGGTCCGGGAGGATTGCCCGAAAGCGAAGATACATGCCTGATCGTGTGCACAATGCCGCATCTGGCCATGCTGTGTCAGAAGTTAACTATTTCCACCTATGGCGGAGATGGCTGCCGCCGAGTCGAGATCGCCGTACGCGTTGGCGTACCGCTGTGCCAGCGTGACGGCCACCTCGACGCGCTGCCACAACCCGCCATCGGCGCTTGCCGTGCACAACCACAGGGCGAGTCCGTGAGCCACCGAGGCCCGGTAACGCGTCCACACCTCATCGAGCGACGGCATCTCGTCGGCGGGCAGCGCGAGCGCATCGCGGTACTGCTCGAGCAACTGCCCCTCGTGTGCGCGCCGGTCCTCGGTCGTGAGCGCCCCTTGCAGGAAGTAGCCGAGGTCGAGTGACCAGTTGCCGCGTCGGGCCATCTGCCAGTCCAGAAATCCGACCTCGTTCCCGGGGGTGACGTAGGTGTTCCCGATGTGTGGATCGCCATGGAGCAGGGTCTGCGGCGATGTCGTCAACGTGCGGATGTAGGGCTTCCAGATCGATTCGACGAGTTCGTCGATGCCCAGCGACAACACCTCCGGTGGCGTGTCGTCGTCGAGGCGTTCCAGTGCTGACGGCAGCGGCGCATATTGGAGCCCGTCGAACGGCAGGAACGGCTCGAGCCAATCGAGGTCCGGGTTATTCAGGACCCGTGTCCCCCAGTGGCGGCCGTGCATCCGGCCCAGGGCGCGCACTCCGGACCCGGCCTGCTCAGCTGTCAACGGGTGCAGCGAATCTCGCGGGTCGGCGCCTCGTGCCGCCAGGTCCTCCATCACCATGAGGAAGTCGTAGGCATCCTCGTCGATCAGTGCCGCATAGACGGTCGGATGCTCGAGCGCGAGGTCGACACCCGACATGAACAGCCGCGGTTCATGGAACATGCCACTGGTCATGCGGATCAAATCTTTGTGGTCCGGGTCGGCGGCTTTCACGAAAACCGTTGCGGGGCCGCTCCCCTGCGCATAGCTCAACGCCAGGCGGGCGCGCCGGTTCGTGCCGTCGTCGCGCAGTGCCACGGTGACGCCGTCGACCACGGCATCCGGATGGTGGTCAGACAGTGCGGCCGTCATCCACTCCGGAGTCATTTCTTCCCAGCTCGTCGGCATCGACACCGCGCTCACAGACATCGCCTCTCGTTGACTACCCGGCAGTAACGACACGGACCGTGTCGTTACTATCGGCAAGCTACCTCAGAAGGTCGGCGCTGCGCCACGGAATGACGCCTTAAGCTC
This sequence comes from Mycobacterium sp. 236(2023), assembly GCF_029623955.1. Classification (GTDB taxonomy): domain Bacteria; phylum Actinomycetota; class Actinomycetes; order Mycobacteriales; family Mycobacteriaceae; genus Mycobacterium. The sequence goes on from NZ_JARSBP010000004.1 coordinate 413,758, forward strand.
ACGCCATGGCCGGGACGGCGGGCGGCAGACCGCGCGACAAACAGATCGACAACGCGATCCTTGAGGCCACCCGCGCGCTGCTCGCCGACGGCAGCTACAACGACCTGTCGATGGAGCGCGTCGCCGCGCACGCGCAAGTCGGCAAGAAGTCGCTCTACCGTCGCTGGTCGTCCAAGGCGGCACTCGTCGCCGACGCCGTCCTCGACGCCTACGGGCGTGACGGATCCTTCGAGGTACGCAACACCGGCGATCTCGCTGCCGACCTCCGCTCGTGGCTCGTCGAGCACGCAGAATTCATTGCCGAACCCACCAACGCGGCGCTCATTCGCGCGCTGATCTCCGCCGCCGCCGCGCGACCGATCGACAACGAGGCGCTCTACGAACTACTGAGCGCCCCGCAGCACAGTGGGCTGATGCTCCGGTTGCGGGGCGCGGTGGCCGACGAGTGCCTGAGCGCAGACGCCGACCTCGATGCGATCGCCAACGCCCTGATCGGGACTCTGCTGCTGCGCGTTCTGAATGCCACGCCGCAAAGCAATTGTCCGCCAACGCAATTCGACGGACTTCTCAATGCTCTGCTGCACACGGATGACCGGCGATAGTGTGGCACATGTGCAGTCGTGGCATGGGGGACGCCTCGGTGACGCGCAGGCCGCACTGATCTCCGGGTGGCTTCCCCATCCCCGTCTTCGCGACGACATGAGTTGGAACCTCGGCGACACGGCGGTTCTCGACGTGGATTCCGGACGGGGCCGGGTCGTCGTCAAAGCCGGCGGCCCGGCCAACCATCACATCGGCCGCGAGATCACAGCGTTCCTGGCATTCACGGACTGTCTGGCGCAGACCGGCCGCGCCGCGAGGTTGCTTCACCACGATCGGGACGCCAATCTCCTTGTCCTCGAACACCTTCGCGGGTACTTGGTGGCGGGTGACGCTGCTGAGTTCGATCCCGAGACCTACCGTCAAGCGGGCATGATAGCCCGGACGTTCCATGATCAATCACACCGCGAGGATTCCGGCTGGGATGCCGGCGCGGTGGCGAAATCGGTTGGCTGGCTTGACAAACCGCATCGAATCGCGCCCGGGACCGTCGCGGACCTGCGGGTGATTCTCGCCGGATACCGGCCACGCCCGATGACCGTCGTCCCCACTCACGGTGACTGGCAGCCACGGAACTGGCTCATCGACGACGACGGCACCGTCCAGGTCATCGATTTCGGTCGCTTCGCGTGGCGCCCTGCGGTCAGCGACTTCTGCCGGCTTGCTGCTCAGCAGTGGCGCGATGACCCCCGGCTCGAAGATGCATTCTTCACTGGCTACGGCGGGGACCCCAGAACACCGGATCAGTGGCGGATGTTCGCGGTCCACGAAGCGATCGGCACGGCCGCATGGGCCTATCAGGTCGGTGATGAGCCGTTCGAACAGCAGGGCCACCGCATGATCGCCGAGGCCCTGGAGCTCTTCTAGTACCGTGGCGACGGTGAAATCGCCCCGTCTGGTTGCCCCCGTCGCATTCGCCGCCTTCGCCTTGACACTGACCGCTTGCGGCTCCGGGGCGGTGCCGTCTTCGCAGGCGCAAGCCCCGGCCGCGGGCTGTCCGGCCGCGGCGCCAGCGAGCGATACCGCACCCGAGTGGACGCTTCCGGGCGCGACCGGCGACGTCGCCGTAACCGGATCCACCGACACCGCGGCACCGCTCGTCACCGTGACCCCGCCGTTCAGCGTGGCCGAGACGCAGGTTCACACGCTGCAGGCCGGGACCGGCCCCGTCGTCTCCCCCGCCGCGACCGTGTCCGTCTGCTACATGGGAGTCAACGGACGTGACGGATCCGTATTCGACAGCAGCTACCAGCGGGGAGCCCCTGTCGACTTCCCGCTCGACGGTGTCGTGACCGGGTTCCAGAAGGCCATCGCCGGACAGAACGTCGGCTCGACCGTCGCCGTCGCGATGACGTCGGCCGACGGCTACCCGCAGGGCCAGCCCGGCGCCGGAATCCTGCCGGGCGACTCGCTGATCTTCGCGATCAAGATCCTCGGCGCCACAGGCTGAACCTCAGAAGAGGTCCGGCGTCGTCGGCGCGACATCGTCCAGAAATGCGGTCACCATCGGTACGAGAATCGCAGCCTCACCCGCGAGCCCGATGTGTGACATCGCGGGCAGCACCACCAACCGCGCTGCGGGCGTCTTCTGGAGCAGTCCCGTCGTTGCCGCCTCGTCGTCGATTCCGCCGCGCAGCCGGAACAACGTCACCGCGTGGTCGAGGTTCACAGAATCCGCGTCGCCGACGATGACCATCGTCTTGGCTCGGATGCCGCGCACCTGCGCTTCGGGAATCTCCTGATCCTCGGCGTTGAGTGTCTTCATTTTCTCCAGATAAGCGCCGAACGCTGCGTCATCCGGGGTGTGGGCTCGGAACGCACGCTCGACTTCGGTCCCGGCGAAAGCCGCGGCATCGAGGTGCGCCATCGACTCGGGTAGCGACGGATGCCAGCCATCCCTGTGGAAGGTGGCCGACATCAACACCAACTTGCCCACGACGTCGTCATGCCGGATCGCCAGCTGTAAAGCGACGCCACCACCCTGCGAGTAACCCATCACATCGACACGCTCGACGCCCAACGCGCGCAACAGTTCCGCGGCGTCGTCGGCGAACTGCTCGTAGGACATGGCCCGCGACGTGTCCGGTGTCCGATCGTGGCCCTGCTGATCGAAGGTGATCACCGGGCGTCGTTCGGCGAATCGCGTCACCCACTCCGGCATCGAGCCTGCCGACATGAACGCGCCCGGGATCAGCAACAAAGCCGGTTGAGCGGCGTCGAGATTCCCGTAGACCTCGTAGTAGACGTTGAGGCCGTTGATCGGAAAGCGGCCGCTGCGCGACGGTGTTGCTCCCATATCGGTTGGACTCGGCGGACTCACAGAATTCATCGCGGTCGCCACTGATTCACCGGCGCGGCCGACAATTTCGGCGCATACTCCAGCCAACCGCAGACGAGGGGAATCACCAATGACAGCTTCACATCGCCGCCGGGCCGGCCGGCTGGTGCCGCTCGCTGTGATCGCTGCGTGCGTCTTTTCCGCGCCGCTCGCGTCCGCGGATCCCTACACGCCGGTGCAGACACAGGACAACGCGGAGTTCGCGATCGCCGACGGCTATATCGCCAAGCAGATCAACTGCACGCCCGACATGCCGGCTACGTTCGAATCGATCACCTGGAACCCGCCGGGCTTCACACCGGCGGGAGGTTCGGGGATGATCCACGACGCCGATCCGGCGCTCGGTGGTCCCTTTGTGGCGACATGGGCGGGCAACTACTGGGACATCGAATACCAGTACTGCTGAAACACTTTCGCTCTGCCGGGTCTAACGGGAATCGCGCTCTGCCATCCTGCGACGGTTGATCAGGTACGCGCCGACGGCGCCTGCGGTGGCGCCGACACCGAGGGTGGCCCAGCCGGTCGGCAGGTTCGCCACCGACGTGAGGATGCCAAGACAGACACCGGCGGCGACCGCGAACGCCGCCGTGATCGCAACGATCTGCCACCAGGGCATCGGGAAGCCGGAATTCGACATGACATGACGCTATCGCGCTATGGGATCGCCCTGGACGATATCGCTCGCCGAATGGCAAGACGAAACAGGCCCTTGTCACTTTGAATGCATGTGTGACCACGGATGAGGCCCGCGCCGGCGTCCTGATGGCGATCGCCGCCCAGATCTGCATCCAACTGGGCATGGTCGTCGCCGTCGGACTGATCGACCAGATCGGCTCTGATGGAACCGCCTGGCTACGACTGTCATTGGCAGGGATCCTGCTGTTGGTCGTCGTCCGGCCGAAGCCGTCGGCGTTCACCTGGCGCACCTTCGGCATGAGCGTGGTGCTCGGCGGCGTCACCGCCGCCATAACGTTGTTCTTCATGGCATCACTGGACCGTCTGTCGCTCGGTACCGCGACGGCTCTGGAATTTCTCGGTCCCCTGGTGCTAGCCGTGATCCACGGAAGCGGACGTCATCGGTTGGCGTGGCCGGCTTTCGCCGCGGCCGGTGTGGTGCTCCTGAGCGAACCCTTCGGTGACGGTATCGACCCCAAAGGTGCGTTCCTGGCGGTCATGGCGGGGGTCTGCTGGGCCATCTACATCCTTCTCACCCAACGCGTTGGTGACGAGGTCGCCGGCATCAACGGGCTCGCCGTGTCGATGCCGATCGCAGGCCTGGTCGCCACCTGCTTCGTCGACAAGCTCGCATTCTCGCTGCTGACACCGCAATTGATCCTGATCGGCCTCGGCATGGCTCTACTGCTGCCAGTGATCCCGTACGTCCTGGAGCTGCTGGCGCTGCGTAGGCTGACCACCGCGACGTTCGGCATCCTGATGAGCCTGGAGCCGGCGTTCGCGGTCCTCGTCGGATTTCTTCTGCTCGACCAGAATCCCGGAGTGACAGGACTTTTCGGGATTGCCGCAGTGGTGGCCGCCGGAATCGGGGCATCGCGCTCCGGAGGTCGTGAGATGGCGGTACCGCTGGAAGTGGGCTGACGGTCAGCGCAGGGAACCGGGCGGCCAATCGATACCGATCTCGTCGCAGATCGGCGGGATGATGATCAGCGATCCGCGCGGACTGCAGAACGGCATCGGCGGCGGCTGCGGCGGCGGAGGTGCCGCCGGAGGCAACGGCGGCGGTGGCGCCGCAGGGCGAGGTGCACCCGACCACGGGTACATGGTGTTGGTGGTGACGTCGGTGATGCCGAAGGAGTCCCAGTACCAATCGTGGCAGACATTCCAGTCCCACGAAAGAACTTGTCCGCCAGGCGGCGTCGGATCACCCGGGCACCAATGCGTGCACGTCAACCCCGGCGGGCAGTTGCCGCCCTGATAGCTCGGGCCCTGCGCCGATGCGATCGGCAGCGCTGATCCCGACAACACGAGACCCGCGGCGGCAGCGACACCCGCGGCGAACCGCACAGTCCGGTTCATCGTAAATCCTTTCCGCGACGCGACATTGGGCCTCCATCACACCCGCGGGACGCCCCTACCGATCCCAACTTTCGGCTCGGGGGTCGCCCGGACTGCGACGTCGCGCGCTGGTGCGCCATCTCCAGTTCGGCGATGAGCGCGTCGACCTCGGCGCGCCGCTCAGCCGGCACCTTCAGCGAGTAGAACGTGCCCACGCTGACGATGACCTGCAGGAGCACCTGGTCATTCGCGGACCGGCGCCAGCGCCCGCGAGCGTGCGTGAAATGCCAGGTTTTCGCGGCGCGCCGGTGCGCAGACACGCGCGCTCGCGGTGCAACTACCGTCGGTAGTAGGGGTGTGGCAATAGGATTTGCCGCCTAGTATCCCGTCGGTGTGGAAGAGGTTGCAATGACACGTGCACCACACCGACGGGCATTCCTCAGGAGCGGCCTCGCCGTGATCGCCGGCCTTGCGGGCGGCGTCGCGTGCACGAGTCCCGACCTCACCGAGCGTCCGCGGCAGCGGGAACCGCACATCGCCGAGCATTTCCTGGTCCACACCAACCTCGAATACGCGGCCCCCGCCGAGCGGGGCCACCTCCTCGACCTGTATGTGCCGCTGGCCGCGGCAGGACCGGTGCCAGTCGTCATCTTCCAGATGGGTTCGGCGTTCAAAAGCGATGACACCAAAGGCAAGGCGCTGGCCGACGGGGACGGTGTCGACATCGAAGATCCCCCGTCGGCGGGCGGCATGATCGATGCGCCACAGCTGGCGACCCTGTGGGTGCCGCGGGGCTACGCCGTCGTCGGACTCAACGTCCGCAGCAGCAGCCAGGTCAAGTTCCCGGGACAGGTTCACGACGTCAAAGCCGCCATCCGATTCCTGCGCGCGAACGCCAAGAACTACGGCCTCGACCCCGAGCGCTTCGCGACGATGGGCAACAGCAGCGGCGCGTGGGTGTCGACCATGGCCGGCGTGACGTCCGGGATCGCCGAACTGGAGGGCGATCTCGGCAACCCCGGACAGCCCAGTTCGGTTCGCGCCGTGATCGATCTGTTCGGCCCGACCGATTTCCTCGCGATGGACGCCCATCGGCTGCCCGACGGGGAGGTACACGACGCACCGGACTCCCCCGAGTCCGAACTCATGGGATTCCCCATCCAGGACGACCGCGTTGCGGTCGAAAAGGCAAATCCGGCAACGTATGTGACCGCGGACAGCCCACCGATCTTCATCGCGCACGGAACCGCCGATCCGCTGGTGCCCTCCCATCAATCCGAGATCCTGTTCGACGCATACGCGAAAGCCGGCGCGACAGCCACCCTCGCGCTGCTGCCCGACGTCGGCCACACCGATGCGTATCTGTTCGCCCCGAACTACTCGCCGGGGCGAGCTGTCAAGCACACCGAAAGAGGAGTCACCGTCACGGGGTCCGATCCCGCGCCCACATTCGACGCGTTGCTGGCATTTCTCGACACGCATCTGCGCGCCTGACAGTCGCAACAGGTCATGATGGAGCCATGGAGTCCACCCGTGTCGATCGATGGCTCTGGGCGGTTCGGCTGACCAAGACCCGCCCCGACGCCGCGTCAGCGTGCCGAGGCGGACAGGTGAAGGTCAACGGCAGGCAGGCCAAACCGTCGACCATGGTGTCCCCCGGGGACGAAGTCCGCGCCCGCGTCGGGGACACCACCAAGGTCGTCCAGGTCTCCCGGATCATCCAGAAACGGGTTGGCGCCGCCGACGCCGTCACGTGCTACCTCGACAGGACTCCACCCCCGCCGCCCACCGTGTTCGTGCCCGTCGCCGTCCGTGACCGCGGCGCAGGCCGGCCGACCAAACGGGACCGGCGCGCCCTCGACAAGTGGCGCGCGCGGCAGGACTGAACGCCCACCGTGATCCGCCTCGCCCATCTGTTGGCCGCGCTGGCCATCATCGCCGTCCCGGCGCTGGGGTGGTTCGTCGACGGCTGGTCAGGCGCGACGACGCTCGTCGTGTACTGGTTCGAAACGCTGGCGGGCTCGCTGATCATCGCTGCCCGGATCATGGTCCATCGCCGGTGGGCGCCCAAGCGCGGGCATTACCGATACGTGGCATCAGCCACGACCCGCCGAAGCCCTTCCAGCTCATCGTTCGCCGCGGGCTTTCTCATGACGAGCCTGATCTTCACCGCCGTGCACGGGCTGTTCCTCGCGGCGATCGTGTTCCTGCTGGGCCGCAACGGTCAACCTGAGCTCGCCGAGATCAATTGGCGCAGTGTCGGTTACGGCTGCGCCGCCGTCGTCGCATTCATGTGCGTCGATTTCGCCGTCGACCTGCTGAGCCTGCGCAGGTGGTCGTTCTGGCAGATCGAGCAGACGGCCCAGCGCGGGTTCAGTCGGGTCGTCGTCGTCCATCTCACACTGATCTTCGGCATGTTCGGCGTCGCCATCACCGGCGCCTCCAGCGCGCTGTTCGGGGTCTTCGTCGTCCTGAAGAGCCTGGCATCGTTGAGTTTCGTTCTGCCGCAATGGGAGCCGGCGCGACCGCCACGGTGGCTGAGCAGGGTCATGAATCGGGTCCCGAATGTGCATCCGGGTGAGCGCTTCGAAGACTTCTGGGCCAAGGACCGCGACGACGAACGTGCGCGGCGCGAGCGCAACGAAGAGCACTGGGAGCCGACGCGTCGTTGAAGCCTCTCAGTCGGATTTCGGTTCGTCGCAACTCGTCCACGTGTAGCGCTGCTCGGACGCCGTGGACCCGCCGAGCATGAAAGCGCGGTGGTAGCGGCTCGCCCGGGCGATGGTCGCCAGCCACGTCGTCAGCGTGCTGATCCGGTTGCTCACGCCGGTGAGGAACGCGATGTGCAGCAGCCCCCACGCGACCCACCCGGTGAAGCCCGCGAGTTTGACGGGGCCGACCTGAAGTAGCGCCTTACCGCGGCTGATGTACGCCGCCGAGCCGAGATCGCGGTACCGGTACTCGCGGCGCTGCTTGCCCTCGAGCTCGCGGCGAATACACGACGCCACATGCAGCCCGCCCTGCATCGCATTCTCCGCGACACCCGGCAGCCCGTCGCGGCCCGCGAGATCACCGATCACGAACACACGCGGATGGCCCGGAACCGAAAGGTCGGGCTGCACCGCGACCCGACCCGCCCTGTCCGTGTCGGCGCCCAGCACCTCGGCCAGATGCCGTGCGAACGGAACCGCCTCCACACCCGCGGTCCACATGACGGTTCGCGCGTCGTAGCGCTCTTCCTGGCCACCGGATTTCGGCGTCACGCACACACCGTCGCGGCTCACATCGGTCACGTGGACGCCGAGGTGGGTCTCGACGCCGAGCTTCCGGAGTGCCTTGGTGGCCTTATCGCTCAGGTCCGGCGCGAAGCTCTTCAACAGGCGATCGCCGCCGTCGAAAAGAAGCACCCTGGCTTCCTCGGGCTCGATGCTGTGGAACTCGTTGGCGAGCGTGCGCGTCGCGACTTCACGGATCTGCCCGGCCAGCTCCACGCCCGTCGGCCCACCGCCCGCCACGGCGAACGTCAGCCACGCATCGCGTTCCGGCCCCGGCAGCAACGTCTCGGCGATCTCGAACGCCGTGAACAACCGCTGACGGATGCACATCGCGTCGTCGAGTGTCTTCATCCCCGGTGCCCACTCCGCGAAATGCGGCTTCCCGAAATAGGACTGCTGCATTCCCGCCGCGACGACCAGCACGTCGTAGTCGACGGTGAACGTCGTCTCGTCGGGTCGCCGCGCCGTCAGGGTGCGTGCCGCCGGATCAAGCTCGATCGCCTCCCCCAGCAGCGTCGTGACGTTGCGGTGCCCGGCGAACTCCTCACGCAGGGAGCGACTGATATGCGCCATGCTGAGCGTGCCCGTCGCGCACTGATACAGCAACGGCTGGAAGAGGTGGCCCGCCGCCCGGTCGAGCAGCGTCACGTCGACGTCCGCTCCCGCCAACCGGCGCGCGCAGAACAGCCCACCGAATCCACCCCCGACGATCAGCACCTTGAGTCGACCTTGGCTCACCACGCCGAGGCTAGTCGCTCCCTCATGGGAGCCTCCCGTAACGACGAATCGTCACATGACGAAGTACTCGATGCGGCACACCGATTTCGGGGGTGTCGGACCGCGACGCATCCAGGCATGCGCGTCGGCGGGCGCGCCCAAGAAGGACGGGCAACTTCATGAATCTGTTGCGACGTATGGCACAACGAATATCTGTAGGCGCACTGGTGGCGCTGCTCATTCCGGGACTCATCACGGTGGCGGGCGGATCGGCGACCGCAGGGGCGTTCTCCCGGCCCGGGCTGCCGGTCGAGACGCTGATGGTGCCGTCCCCGGCGATGGGCCGCGACATCCCGGTGAAATTCCAGGGTGGTGGTCCGCGGGCGGTCTATCTGCTCGACGGCTTGCGCGCCAGGGACGACAACAGCGGCTGGGACATCGAGACCGCGGCCTTCGAGACCTTCTTCGAATCCGGACTGTCGGTCGTCATGCCGGTCGGCGGCATGTCGAGTTTTTACACGAACTGGCAGGGCCCGGCCAACGGCAACGGCGCCTCGTACAACTATCAGTGGGAGACGTTCCTGACCTCGGAACTACCGGCGTACCTGGCGGCCAATAAAGGCATCTCTCCCAGCGGCAACGCGGTCGTCGGCCTGTCCATGTCGGGCAGCGCGGCACTGATCCTGGCGGCGTACCACCCCGGCCAGTTCAGCTATGCCGGCTCCCTATCGGGATATCTGAATCTGTCCGAGGGTGTGTGGCCGCTGCTGGTCAGCATCGCGATGCGGGACGCCGGCGGCTTCAACTCCGTCGCGATGTGGGGACTCGGCGGCAGCTCGGCATGGCTGCGCAACGATCCGACCGTCAACGTCGGCCGCCTCGTCGGCAACGGCACGCGGATCTGGGTCTACTGCGGCACCGGCAAGCCCGGCGAACTCGGGGGCGGCGGCGATGTGCCAGGCCAGCTCCTCGAGGCGATCACGCTGGACAGCAACCGGGAGTTCCAGCGTCAGTACCAGGCCGCCGGCGGTGGCAACGGTGTCTTCAACTTCCCGTCGAACGGAACACACGGCTGGGGCTACTGGGGTTCGCAGCTTTCGGCGATGAAGCCCGACATCCAGCGGGTGCTCGGCGCCTGACAACCCGAAGGCCACCGCAGATCCCAAGATCTGCGGTGGCCCGGGTGTCGATCACACGTCAGTACGTCGGGACGAACACACCATTCAGCCAGACGCCCCAATGCTGCCAACCTTCATCCCACACCTGCGGCTGGCCGTTGGCCCACAGCGGGTCGATCGGCTTCGGCGGTGCGCCTGCCGGCGCCGTTCCAGCGTTCGGGCCCGCAGGGGGAGCCGGTGGCGGTGTCCAGCCGGGCTGCGCGGCAGCCGTGGAAGCAACTCCCATCGCGCCCGCGGCGAGACCGCCGAAGACGGCTGCGCTGGCGAGGACCTGGCTCAACTTCATCGTGAGAACTCCAATCCGGGTGACGACCCGCAGTCAGCGGGCTCGCAGGAGAACTATCCCGAAAGCGACCGCGGTAAACGCCGAAGCAGTGCATGGGCTGTCGCACACTGGGTCTATGGCGGACGCGCGGCACAACGAACTGGTGCGGATCGCCGACGGCGACGGCCCGGGTGCTGCGTCAGCGCGCACAGCGCTGGGCGGTGGACCTGTCCGCAAGCGGCTGCGTGCATCGATCTGTGCACTGGCCGAACACCGCGGAGTAGCCAGCAGTACGTGTCCTTCCGACGCTGCCCGCGCAGTCGGCGGTGCGCAGTGGCGCGAGTTGATGGACGAGGCCCGCGAACTCGCTCGCGAGTTGGCGGCGTCGGGCGTCGTCGACATCATGCAACGCGGGAAAGTCATTGACCCGCAAGCGCAGTGGCGTGGGCCGATCCGAATCCGCAAGCGCGCCTGAGGCTTACACGGGCCGCGAGAGTGCGACCAGATCGCCTACGAGCGCGTGATCACGCTCTGAGCGCACTCTCGGTGCACGGCGAGGTAAGCGTCGTGCCTAAGCTTCACGGGTGGCAGATGCGGACAGGGTGCGCTGGGACCGGCGCTACGCCGAACGGGAACCAGTGCCGAGCGGCGATATCGCCCTGCCCGCTGTATTCCGGCCGTTCATCGACCACTTCCCCACCGCCGGGCGTGCTGTCGAACTGGCCTGCGGGCCTGGGGCTGCGGCGGTCTGGCTGGCCCGGCGCGGCCTCGACGTCTGGGCCTGCGACATATCGCCAGTGGCGATCGCGCAGGGCAAGCGGCTCGCCGAGCATGCCGGTCAGGCCGAGTGCTGTGAATTCCAGGTGGTCGATCTCGACGACGGGCTGCCTGCCGGCGTCCCGGCGGATGTGCTGCTGTGTAACAAGTTTCGCGACCCTCGACTCGACGGCGACATCATCGGGCGGCTGGCGGTCGGGGGGATCCTCGCGATCAGCGTGCTGAGCGAGGTCGGCGCCTCCCCTGGGCCGTTCCGGGCCCGACGCGGCGAACTCCTGCAGGCCTTCTCGGCGCTCGATGTGATCGGAGCGGGCGAGGCGGACGGGGACGCGTGGCTACTCGGCCGCAGGCTGTGATTTCTTCGTCCGCCGCAGCGCCGAACCCCACAGACCGACCCCGATCCCGACGATGGCACCGCCGAGGCCGATGAGCTTCTGGGACTGCCCCAATTTGTCGTGCACACTCATGCCACCCAACAGATCGGCCGCGTCCGCGCCGCCGGACGCCAGGAACCAGCCGCGAGTGTTGCGTCCTCGCGCACCGGAGGCGATGAGCATGCCCCCGATCAGCGCGTCGCGATAGCCCATCGACCGCAGCAGCAGCATTGCCGTGGGAGGCGGCTCGTCGGGGTCACCCCACAGCTTGTTGGCCCGGAGCGGGTCAACGAGAAATTGGACGCCCGACGCGAGGCGAATGCCGCCGACGATCAGGGCTGCGCGATCCACGGCCATGACGGGCACCCTACGCGGATATCGACACCGCCAGTAGCGAATTCGGTCAGATACCCGCGGCGCCGTCGATCCGTTCGCGAATCAGGTCGGCGTGACCGTTGTGTCGGGCATACTCGCCGACCATGTGCAGATAGATCCATCGCAACGACACCTCGGTGCCCATGAACGGGCTCGCGTGGGCGAGCTCGTACCTCGCGCAGTTGGCGCGGGCCGCGTCGACCTCGCGCTGCCAGATCGCCACCGCCTCGGCGAACGGCACGGAATCGGAGACGTCGAAACCGCCGTCGTGGCCCTCGGTGTCAGCCGACGGATCGAAGATGGGCGGCGCGGTCTCACCGGCGAGGACACGGCGGAACCAGTTCCGTTCCACCTCCGCCATGTGCTGGACGAGGCCTTGGAGGGTCAGCGGCGACGGAGGCACCGACGCCCGGCGCAACGGTTTGTCGTCGAGACCTTCGCACCTGAGCAACAACGTGTGCCGCTGGAAGTCCAGCCACGCCTCCAGCGTGGTGTGTTCGTCGCTGTTCATCGGAGGCGTCGCGCGTTGGCTTGCAGTCACGGCTGCCGATCCTGCCACCGGAATCCGACACCGGAGGCGCGGCATTGGGGAAGATCTTCGGGTGCACCATGACGCCCTGACCGTTCCGGCCCTCCTTGCCCGCGCCTCGCGTGAGTTCGGTGAGCACACCTACCTGGTCACCGAGACCGAACGGCTCACCTACGCCGACGCCGACCGCCGCTCCGCCGCACTCGCGTGCTGGCTGCTCGCCCACGGTGCGGGCAAAGGCACGCGGGTCGGGCTGTTCTTCGCCAACGGCACGGAATGGGTGACGTGGTGGTTGGCCGCGTCGCGCATCGGGGCGGTGGCGGTGCCGATGAGCACCCTGTACCGGCCGCCCGAGATCGCGAAAGTCGTTCGGCTGGCCGACCTCGCTATGCTCGTCGCCCCGTCGAAGGTTCTCGACATCGACGTCGCGCAACGGTTCGAGCAGGCCTTCCCTGAGTTGAGCGGGCAGCGTGACGCCCGGCTGCAGATCGTGGGCGCGCCGTACCTGCGGACCATCGTGCTGACCGGCGGAGACGGTCCGTCGTGGGCGACACCGACCGGCGGTGAGGTCGTCGGCGCGGAGATTCAGGCGGCCGCCGAAGCCGAGGTCACCCCGGCCGACCTCGCGATCATGGTGCACACCTCGGGCTCCACCGCTGACCCGAAAGGTGTGCTGCACACCCACGGCACCCTCGTGCGCCAGACGTCGACCTGGCCCGACGCGATCCGCGCCGTCACCGGATCCCCCGCCGACCCGGTGATCCTGTCCGCGATGCCGTTCTTCTGGATCGGCGGCGTTTTGGCGGCGATGGGAGCCCTCCACCAGCCGATCACCCTGCTGGTGCTCCCCCGCCTCGACGCAGAGATCGCGCTCGACCTCGCCGAGCGTGAGAGGGCGACCGGGGTTGTCGGCTGGCCGGCGTTCACCCAGCGGCTGCGTGAACACCCCAGCTTCGGTGACCGTGATCTGTCCGCAGCGCCGATGCTGCGCGACGGTCCGCTCGATATCGCGATGACCAACGTCCCCGACGGATTCCCGGTGCACCGCACCATGTCCGAGACCGCAGGAGGATTCGCCTACACCGACATGGCGATCGTCGACAGCGCCGGCGAACCGGTCGACGACGGTGCTGTCGGGGAACTCCTCGTGCGCGGTGTCGGGGTGATGGCCGGGTACAACAAGCGCGAGCGCGGCGACACCTTCGACGCCGACGGGTGGTATCACACCGGGGACCGCGTCTACCGCAAGGCCGACGACCCTCGACTGTTCTACGTCGGCCGGACCAGCGAGATGATCAAGACGTCCGGCGCCAACGTGTCGCCGCTGGAGGTCGAGGCGGTGATCGAGGGTTTCGACGACATCGCCCAGTGCGTCGTCGTGGGGGTCGACGACCCTGACCGCGGTGAGGAGGTGTGCGCCGTACTGGTGCCCGCGACCGACAGCGTCGACGTCGATGCGGTGGCGCGACGGACCCGCGAGGCGTTGTCGTCGTACAAGGTCCCGACGCGCTGGGTCACCGCGTCCAGCGAGCAGATCCCCACCTTGCCCAGCGGCAAACTCAACCGAAAAGCGTTGCGCGAGTGGGTCAGTTCTCCCGGGGCAGGAGCTCGCTGACGAACTTCTCCAGGAACGTGTCGATGCCGCTGCCTCCTGCGGGCCGGATGACGAACTTGGTCAGCCCGGCGTCGAGGTAGCCGTCGATCTGACGGTGCAGTTGAGTCCAGTCTCTGGCGATCAACTGGTCGGGGTCGAGGTCGGGGCGCCGCTTGCGGACCGCGGCGATGACCGGCGCGGGCAGCTCCCCGTCGCCGACGGCCAGGTTGATGCCGTAATGATCTTCGGGCACAACACGTTCGGCCTCTGCCGCTGCCTCGCGAATCGCGGCGACGGCGGTACGGGCTTCGTCGGGTGTGACGAAGCTTCCCAGCCACCCGTCGGCATACTTGCCGATCCGCGTGAACCCGGGCTGGGAGGCGCCGCCGAGCCAAATATCCAGGCGTGACGCCGGTTTCGGCAACACTTCGATGTTCCGGGCGGTGAAGAACTCGCCCTGGAATGTGGCCTTGTCGTCATCGAGTGCGCTGCGCAGCAAGCGAAGTGCCTCGTCGAAAACCGCTGCGCGCTGGCCGTCGGGCACCACGAACGCGTCACGCTCGGCGGGCAACGCCGAGCGCAGACCGAATACCGGCAGGACCCTTTTCGGCGCCAACGCCGCCAGCGACGCGAGCTGTTTGGCGACCAGCACCGGGTGGCGCCCCGGCAGGACCGCCACCGAGGTGCCGACCTTCAACCGCTCGGTCCGGGCCAGCGCGTAAGTCATGCCGACGAAGGGTTCCACCGCAGGCGAATACACCAGCTCCGAGAGCCACAGCGAGTCCACACCCGACGTTTCCAGGTCGTCGACGACGGCACCCAACTGCTCGGGCGCGACATCGGGACCGAGTCCCACTCCGAAACGGATCTTCACCAGGTAGTCCTCCTGCGTCGATGTTCCACCCTGACACGCAACGTCTGTGCCGTCGGACGGATTCCTCTGACCTCGGCCGTGGCGTGGCCGCGGCGATGACAGGATGAGCGGGTGGCAGAGCGCGTGACCTTTCCCAGCAGCAGCGGGCCGAAGCTCGCCGGGCTGATCGACCTTCCCGAAGGCGAGACCCGGGGGTGGGGTGTGTTCGCGCACGGATTCACCCTCGGTAAGGACTGCCCGGCCGCGAGCCGGGTCTGCAAGCAGCTGGCCAGCGAGGGCATCGGGATGCTGCGGTTCGACAACCTCGGCCTCGGCCACTCCGAGGGAGATTGGGGCGACGGTTCGTTCTCCCACAAGGTGGAAGACACCATCCGCGCCGTGGAGTTCATGAACGGCAGCGGTCACGATGTTCGCCTGCTCGTCGGGCATTCGTTCGGCGGAGCGGCCGTCATCGCGGCAGCACACGGGTGTCCTTCGGTGGCTGCGCTGGCGAGCATCGGGGCGCCCTTTCAGCCGGCTCATGTCGAACACAACTACGACGCCCTCGTGCACCGCATCGAAGCCGACGGTGAGGCGCAGTTCCTGGTCGGAGGCAAAGCCCTCACGCTGCGGCGCCATTTCATCGAGGACGTCCGCTCGGCGGATCTGCGGGAGCGGATCAAGACACTGCGCCGAGCCCTGCTCGTCATGCACTCGCCCACCGACAACACCGTCGGGATCGCCAACGCCAGCGACATCTTCCGGGCGGCGCGGCACCCCAGAAACTTCGTTTCGCTCGAAGGCGCCGATCATCTGCTGACCGGCAAGAACCAGGCGGCCCGCGCAGCACGCATCATCAGCGCCTGGGCCGACCCCTACCTGTGACGCATACAGGCGGGGGCCGGCGCCACAGCTCTCAGTCCTGGCTGCCCGCGTCGGTCTTCTTGTCGTCCTTGCCGGCGTCCGCGGTCTTGTCCGCACCGGGCGACGTCGCCTTCTTGAAGCTGTCGGTCACCTTCGACACCGTCGAATTGATCGATTCCCGAACGTTCTTCACCGCCTCGCTGGTGGCTGTGGGCTTGCGGTGCTTGGGACCGCTGGGGCTCTTGTCCTCGGGTAGCGGCAGGATCTCGACGGGGTCCTCGTCCGCAGCGGCCGATGTCGCCGCGGTGTCCGGATCCTCGAAGACCGGTCCCGGAATCGGCTTGTTGTCCGGATTCGGCACGAAGGGGGCGCAGATGGCGCACTGCGTGCCGAGCACGAACGGGTTGAAAGCCGTGTTCACCCCGGTGGCGAGGCTCGTCACGCTCTCGGCGGCGAACTCGGGTGTCACCGGCTTGATGTCGTTGACGTCGGGGGTCTCGGTCAGGCTGTCGTAGAAGCTCGTGAGCGGTGCCGCCGGGTCCAGCTTCACTGTCTCACCCGACCACGGGACCTCCGGACCGTTCTCGTCCTTGACGTAGCACTGGCCGTCCTCGCTGCACGTGATCGGCGCGCGCGTGGTCGGGAACGTGTAGCCCTCGGGCGAAAACATTGCGGCAACGTGTCGAAGGTCGAACATTTTGCTGAGAATTCCCTCGACGTTGTCGCACGCGCCGGGTCCGGTTCCGCTGCAGCCGACGTCCATCGGTAGCTGGGAGGCTGCGATGGCGGCGAACATGTTGCCCAGTGGCACGGACAACGCGGGGAAGGGGACGAGGATATTCGTGATCGCCTGGTAGCGGGACGGGTCCGCCGGGTCGGTCCCGAGGATGTTGGTCTGGCTGTAGAGCCACCAGTTGCCCGTGTAGCGCAGGTTCCTGCCGAGGCCCACGATGTTGCCCTCGGGCTGGGTCAGTGTGACCCCTTCGTAGGTCGGCTGGAAACTGAAGTCGCCCTCGGGGTCGGACCCCAATTGCACATTGCCCTCGCCCATCGCGAAAAGGACGTTGTACGGGACATTTGCCAGAGCAATGAACAGATTGGCGGGGATGTTGAGAGCATTTGTGCTGTCGGCGGTCGGCGTGAACGTACTTGTGGCGGGCATGCCTTCCGGGCTGTCGCACAACGCGCCGGCATCGCCGGGCCCGCAGGCGAGTGTGGCGGCGGCCAAGGCCACGTCAAGGCTTCGCTGCTGCAGCAGTTGCGGGGTCGTCACGGGACTCGCCGAGATGACACCCGCCCCAACGAGCGCGACTCCGGCGGTGATATAGGTACGTGCTGCTGTGGGCATGAGGCGCCCCCTCCAAGTTGCTATAGGTGGCCCCGACCGGTGGAAACGTAACCGGCCCGAGATGGGTTGTCCACCTATATGAGGCATTCTCTAATAATGTGTTGCTTTGCTAACTAGCACGTCAGTTAATTTTCTATGGACGTGCAGCAAAGTTCGTGCCTCGGCGACTGCGGAATCCGCGCCGATACGCCTTTCGCGCTCACGCGTTCGCACGGTTGCCCCGGACTTCGGTGGCCATTTCGACGCCCGGGCGCCGTTCGGCCCCGTCAGCGCGCTGGTGTGAGCGACGGTGACGCCTACACTGGCGTGCCGTGCAGATCGTCGCCATCCACGTTGCGCCCGGCCGGAAGATCCCGACGCGTTCCGTCGAATCGGTCGAAGCCGAAGCGGGTAAGGGCCTCGTCGGCGATCGCTACCACGGCACCAGGCACCGGCACGTGACCATCCAATCCCGCGAGCTGCTCGAGCGGGCCGCCGCCGACCTCGGCCACCCCATCGACCTCGGCGCGACGCGCCGCAACCTGACCGTGGACAGCGGAGACATTCCGACCCGCCCCGGCGCTCGCCTCCAGATCGGCGATGTCGAACTCGAAGTCGTCCGCATGGCTGCACCGTGCCGCCTGCTCGACGACTGGATAGCGCCCGGCGCGGCCAGGGCGATGAGTCAGCGCGGCGGTTCGGTGTGCCGGGTACTTACTTCAGGGCCGATCACGGTCGGGGCTCACGTCGAACTCCCCCAGCAGTGACGATCAGCCCTCGCCGCCGCCGACTTCAGCGGGCAGCGGTGGCGGCAGCGGCGTCGTCGATGTCGGCGTGGACGTCGATGGCGGCGCGCTCTCGGTGGGGGTCTCTGCCGACGACTCTGCCGGTGTCTCCGACGAACTCGCGCGGTGGAAGTCGACCATCGGTTCGTCGCGCAGTACCTTCTCCCCCGCACTGACCACCAGAGCACTCGAGGTCACCAGGTAGTCGATGCCGTCGTTGGTCGCGGTGAACGCGCCGTCGGAGGTCTGCGACGCAGGCACGATCAGGCGGGCGCCGTCACGAACCCGGACACCGCGGTACTCGTAGTCGCCGTCGGTGTCCCGGCAGATCGCCACGCGGGAACTTTCGGTGCTCCCGAAGACGACCATCACGTCCGGCGCCGCGCAGCGGGCCGTCGAATCGGTGTAGCCCCGACTGTCGTAGTCCGGGGCCGAGGAGGCGGGCGGCGCCGCGACGAGGAACAACGGAACCGCGGCGACCGCGGTGAGGCCGGCCAGAGCGGAACGGGTGCGGAACTCTCGGAGGGAAGGCATCACCTTCCACCAGACCACGCGATCGCGGATCGTGCGAATATCAGCCGTCGATGATCACGCATCGTTTGCGCTTCGAGACCCGACCGTAATGTCTGGTGCACCCCCGGCGATGAACCGATTGATGACTCAACGATTCGCATCGGTGATTGTCGCCGTGATGCTCGCCTTCGGACTGGTGGCGGTCGGCGGCGCGTCCGCGGGCACTGCGCAGGCGGCACCGGTGGTGTCCAAGGACTTCACGAAGCCCGCGATCGTCATCCTGGGCTATGGCCTCAAACCCGACGGCACGATGCGGCTGATCCTGCACACCCGCGTGCTCGCCGGAATGGCCATCGGACACATGTTCCCGCAGTCCCCGATCATCGTCACCGGCGGAAACCCGCGCAACGGGAACACGGAGGCCGGGCAGATGCGCAAGATGTTGCGGCTCTACGGCATCCCCGAGGAACGGATCATCGTCGAAGACCGCGCCAACAGCACCGTGCAGAACGCGGCGTTCTCGGTGCCGCTCGCCAAGAACGCCGGCACGTCCGGAATCATCCTCGTCACGTCGTCGTCGCATCAGGACCGGGCGGACGGAAACTTCGCCGACGCGGGAGGCAACATTCTGGCGACGGTGAGCTTCCCTGACAACAACCCGTCGACCAACGTGACCCAGTTCGTGAAGGACGTGCTCAGCCCGTTCGTCCCCGTCACCTAGCGTTGAGCCGTGGTCGTCGACCAGAAGCCGGTGCGCCGTCACCGATGGGGCCTTGGAGCTTTCGTCGTCGTGGAGGCCGTCTACCTGTTGGCGTCGCTGCTGCTGGCGCTTCTCTTCGGAGGCCAGGGGCCCGGACATATCTCGATGATTCTTGTGGGTGTCGGCGTGCCGAGCCTGCTGGCCGCCGTCCTCGCTGTGGTCATCACCCAGGTGCGCGGCAACGGGCCGCGAATCGATCTGCGTTTGCAATGGTCTTGGCGCGCAGCGGGAATCGGTCTCGGTTTCGGTATCGTCGGCCTCTTCGTCACCATTCCGGCGTCGATGCTGTGGATGCAGATCGTCGGCGAGGGCGCCAACTCCGCGGCGGGTGAGATTTTCGGCGGGGCGCGCAGCACCTGGGGCTGGGCCGTCGCGGTTTTCGTCCTGATCGCGATCGCCGCGCCCATCTGCGAGGAGATCGTCTATCGCGGGCTGTTGTGGGGCGCCCTGGACCAGCGGTGGGGACGCTGGGTCGCCTTCGGGGTCTCGACAGTCGTGTTCTCGGTGGCACACCTCGAACTGACCAGGACTCCGCTGCTGCTGGTCGTGGCGATCCCGATCGGGTTGGCGCGCTTGTACGCCGACAATCTCTCGGCGAGCATCGTGGCCCACCAGGTGACCAATCTGCTGCCCGGGCTGGTGCTGATGTTCAGCGTCGCCGGCGCGATGCCCGCCTAATCGTCCGAGCTGTCCGAGCTGTCCGAGCCAGAGTCGCTGTCGGCGTCGCTCGCGGAATCGTCGGACGCGCTCGGCTTGGAGGCGTCGGCCTTCGTCGTGCCGCGGTCGGCGTCGGACTCGTCCGCCGCCTTGGCGTCCTCGCCGGCGTCATCCGCATCGGTGTCGGCATCGTCCTCGAGATCGGTTGCCGGCGAATCTGTTTCGAGCTCGTCTGACTCCTGCGCGTCGGGCATCGCCGTTGTCCCCGCGAACGCGGTGAAACGCGCCGGCTCGCGAGCATCGTCCTCCGCCTCCTCAGCGCCGTCGGCGTCCTCGGTCGACAACACTGCCTCGATGGCGTCGTCGTGATCCTCCGGGTCGATGAGGCCGGGGTAGTCGCGGTCGTAGGCCTCGTCGATGATCGCTTTGAGCGGGGCGTTGAGACGGTCGGCGAGCGCGTCCAGACCGAGGGCACGCAGCGGTTCCAGCAGCGGCAGGTTCTCGCGCCGGATCAGCACGTAGGTGGTGTTGCCCTCTTTCCACACCAGCTTCTCGGCGCCGAGGTCGATGTTGTTGTAGCCGGGGATGTGGAAGAAGGCGAAGCCGGCCAACGCGTTGGCTAGCGCGAGCACGTTGCGCGGGTCGGTCGGGAAGTCGGCCGCGCCGTCGTACTCGATGGCGATGTCGAGCACCTCGTACTCGGTGTCCGGTGTGGGCTCGACGAAGGTGGACCGGATGCCGCCGTACTTGCGCTTCGGGTTGGCCGCGAGCACGAACGACAGGTCCTCCGCGGCGGGTGCGCCCGGCGTGCCTGCGTTCTCCTCGAGCCAGTGGGTCGCGATGGTCGCCCCTTGTGAGAAGCCCACCACCACCGTCGGCGGTGCCGTCGTGCCCATCGCCGCTTTCAGTGCCCGCAGTCCGTCTTCCTCGGCCCCTTCGGACACCCCGGAGTTGTAGTCGACGGACGTGCACGAGTTACCCGACGAATCGGAGCAGAAAGATCCCTGGAAGATCTCGTCCATCTCCCAGTCGATCTTGCCGCCGAATGTATAGCCCGTGACCGTCAGGACATTTGCTGCCAGAGCATTCGGGGTTGGCGTCGACAGCGTCATCGCAGCAACTGAAGCGGCGCCGACCACAGCGAGCGCTCCGCGCATGTTCAGGTCCTAACGTCGGGAGTCCAGCAACGCTGGAAGTCGGGTGGTCCAGGCGAGATGAGATTAGTGGACGGCCGTCAATCTCACAATATTTAGCGAGAACTCGTGACTCCCCACGAAAACCGTGCGTACAGGCTATAAGCCGGGACCGGATTCGGGCAGCAGGTCCTGTCTCGGTCCACCGATGGGACGACCCCGCCCATGCAACACGTCCAGCGAACCTTTGCGCAACTATTGACGGCCAGGTCAAAGACGATTGCTTGCGTTTGCTGTACATTTGCTCGCCGATTTCAGCGCGGTAATCGTCGTCATCGTCAAAACTGTTGTCTCCTAGCCACTTTGGGGCAGTGGGACATTCTCGGTGCGGGTGCCGGCGAGCAGGCCCATCGAGGCGAACTTGAGCCCGCTGCGCAGCTCGTCGAGGCTGATCGGGTCGTCGGACTCGATGTAGCGGAGGGTCGTCGCGACCGCCATGTTGAAGAACAACCACGCCAGGGCGCGTGCGCTCAGCTCGTCGCGGTACTGATCTCGGTAGTGGCCCATGTGCAAGGTGGCCATCGCCAGGAGTGTGGCGTTGAGCCCGGAGATGTTCTCGAATGTGCGTACATGGTCGGGGCGTTCGGCGAGGTACCGGATCAGTCGGCGGTTGGCGATCGTGAAGTCGATGAGGATGTCGATCGAGGACTGCATCGCTATCTCGGGTGCATCGAGCGTCACCGATCTCAGCATGTCCTCGATCGCTGGGGCCTGCTGGGCTGCCAGCCGCTCGATCGCGGCGTTGACGATCTCTTCTTTGTTGGTGAAGTACTGGTAGATGGATCCCTTGCTGATGCCTGCCGTGTCGGCGATGAGATTGGTCGTCACCTGCTCAGGGTCGGTTTTCAGGAGCAGGCCGGCCGCCGTGGACACAATTTTTGCGACCATCTCACGGGATCTTTCTTGCTGGGGCAACTTGCGGCGAGCTGAACTGCGCTTTTCGCCAACCATTGTGCTCCCTCGACGCGACTTGAATGCGACCTTGGAGTCATATTAGCTTCGCGGCCATGACCGCCACCGATGACACCGTGCTCGACGACGCCGTTGCGCTGATCGACGACGCCCCCGCCGAACTCGTCCCGCTGGACTCGCTGACCGCAGAACACACCGGCCGATGGACCTTCCTGATCGTCGACGGCGCCGCATTCATGATGCAGGCGATGGAGCCGGTGATCGCCGAGGTGACCGGTCGGTATTCGGCGGCTTTCCAAGGGGATCCGGGCGGCCGGGCGATCCGCTCCATCGATTCCGTGCTGCGGTGGACCTACGGCGGGACCGAGGCCGTCGCCGAGGGCAACCGGGTCCGCGCGATGCACAAGCCGATCACGATGAAGAGCGCCGTCACCGGTAAGCAGATCAGCGCGCTGAACACCCAGTCCTACCAATGGGTGATCGCCACCGGATACATCGTCACGGCCCAAGGCGGACCACTGCTGATCGGCCGCGAGTTCACCGAGTCCGAGAAGGTCGAACTCCTGCGTGACAACCGTAGGCTCGCCCGCCTGCTGCACGTGCCGATGCGGGGCTACCCGGAGACCGTCGCCGAGATGGACGAGTACTTCGAATCGTGGATCGACAAGCTGGAAGCGACGCCGCAGGCGCTGCAATTGATCGAGGAGATGAAGGCAGGAAAGGCGGACCTGCCGGCGTCGCTGCCGAAGGTGCTGCACCCACTGGCCCGAGCCGCGGCCCGGCCGGGGATCCGGCTCAACTATCTCTCGATCGTCGGACTGCTCGATCCGCGGCTACGCGCCAAGCTCGGCGTCACGTGGAGTGCCGAGGAGCAGCGGCAACTCGACCGGATCTACCGTGTGATCCGCACCGCCTACCGCGTCCTGCCCGACCGGCTGACCTACTTCCCGCTGGCCTATCACGCCCGCAAGCACCACCAGTGCCTGGAGAAGATGAAGGAACGGCAGAAGAAGTCGTATGCCTACAAGGTGCCGGGCGCGATCAAGCCTTAGGCCCTGAGCCGGAGGCGAAACATCAGGCCCTGAGCCGGAGGCGAAACATCAGGCCCTGAGCCGGAGGCGAAACATCAGGCCCTGAGCCGGAGGCGAAACATCAGGCCCTGAGCCGGAGGCGAAACATCAAGCGATGATGCGCACCAGGTACGGCGTCATGTCCTTGGTGCGGACCGGCGATACCGCGACACCGGCGTCGGTGGTCTCCACCATCTGGCCGTTGCCGACGAACAGCGCGACGCTCTGCGTGCCCTCGGGGCCGAAGAAGATCAGGTCACCGGGCAATGCCATGCCCGGGGCCACCTTCTGGCCGACCTTGTACATCTCGCCCGACGAGCGCGGCAGCTTCACGCCGACGCCCGCGAAGGCGTAGACCATCAGACCCGATGCGTCGAATCCGACGACCTCGATGCGCGGGGCGGGCGTCGGTGCTGACGGGAACGACGGCACTGCGGTATCGGCGTCGACACCAGGCAGGTTCAGCCCCGGCGTCACCTGCAGTGACTGGGCATCGATCGCGGCCTGATCCGGCACGGCGGGGTCGGCTTCGGGCGCCGCGACAGTGCCCTTGCTGGGCCCCGAAGCGCCGCCGCCGCCGTAGGCGAACGGCACGCCGCGCTGCGACAGCGCCCGTGCGATGACCGCCTCGACCGCCTTCTGGTTGGTCGCCGACCGCGCGGGCTGAGCCATCGCCAAGCCCGGCGTCGCCAGCAACAGGGCGATACCGATGACCAAGACCAAGACGCGTCGCATTGCACTTCCCGCTTTCCGCAAGCCAGCGCCTTGTGTCGACGCTGGTCTCATTGATTAACAACAGTCACTATGACAACTTCTACACCACTTGAAGTGGTGAAATTCCGTCGTCGCAGGACGCTGGATCAAGGAGATGCGGGAACGGGATCGAACGGTGACCTACACCGGCGCGTCGCCCTCTAGGGTGTGTCGCCCGTCACGAACCGAGGGCGGCCAATGCGGCGTCGTAATCGGGCTCCTGGCCGATCTCGGGCACCAGTTCGGTGTAGGCGACATTGCCGTCCGCACCGATCACCACGACCGCCCGGCCGAGCAGGCCGGCCATCGGACCGTCGACGATCGTGATGCCGTAGTCCTCGCCGAAGCTGTCGCGGAACGCCGACGCCGTCGTCACGTTCTCGATGTCCTCTGCGCCGCAGAAACGCTTCTGCGCGAACGGCAGATCCTTCGACACACACAGCACAGTCACGCCACCGGAGGCCGCCGACTCATTGAACTTCCGCACGCTGGCCGAGCACACCGGGGTGTCCACCGACGGGAAGATGTTGAGCAGCAGGGGCTTACCGCGGAACTGGTCGTCGCCGACCGTGCCGAGATCGGTTCCCGTGAGAGCGAAGCCGGGTGCTGCAGATCCGACCGAGGGCAGTTCGCCGATGGTGTTGATCGGGTTTCCACGCAAAGTTATCTGTGCCATGGGCACCATCCTGCCAAGCGGGGTCGCACCCGTCGCGGCGGGGCTAGGGGCCGTAGAGGCGCGCGACGTCCGGCGAGTCCAGCCACTTCGAGTACGTCGGGCTCTTCGGCCAGCCCTCCGGCGAGTCCTGCCACTCCTCCTGACGGCCGAACGGAAGCACGTCGACCAACGGGAACGTGTAGCTCAGCTGTTCGGTCCCTCGTCCGTTGGTGTGCCACGTCCGGTAGACGGTGTCGCCGTCACGCAGGAACACGTTCATCCCGAAACCCGTGCCCGGAGCAGCGTCGACGTCTGCGGCGAACGGGCTTTCCGACGACGAATACCACTCCATCAGGTTGCCGACCTTGTCCCGGTAGGCCAGCGCCTCCCCGATCGGACCCGCCGTCACGATCACGAACTTCGCGTCGTAGTTGGCCAGGAAATCCAGCCGCGCGAACTGGCTCGTGTAACCGGTGCAGCCACCGCACTGCCACTCCGCGCCGTCGTTCCACATGTGGTTGTAGACGATCAACTGTGAGCGGCCGTCGAAGATGTCGACCAGCCGGACGGGGCCGTCCGCGCCGGTCAGGGTGTAGTCCGGCATCTCCACCATGGGCAGGCGCCGCCGCTGCGCGGCGATCGCGTCGAGCTCCCGTGTTGCAGCCTTCTCACGCTTGCGGAGTTCGTCGAGGGCCGCGCGCCAGGTCTGCGCGTCGACGACAGGCGGCGTCACAGTCGTATCGGTCATTAGAGTCACCCTCCGGCAGGTAGTTCGGCTTGGTCGTTGTATTGACTTCGTCTTCTTATTGACCGGCCGGGCCCCCAATACTCATCGCGGAAAGGAACATCGAATGCCCGTGGCACCGCGCATCGGTCCCCGACAGCAGGGCACCTGGACGACCTCGCTGTGGGACGAGATCGGCCCGATCTTCGACGCGATCCTGGCGCATCCGTTCATCGGGGGCCTGACCGACGGCAGCCTGGCACCGGATGTGTTCGCCGGCTACGTCGCACAGGACGTGCACTACCTGCGCACCTACGCGCGTGCGCTGGCCGTTGTCGCGGCCAAGGCGCCGACGCTGGCCGACACCGCGATGTTCGCCAGGCACGCCGCCGAGGTGTTCGACGTCGAACTGTCGCTGCACAGCGAGCTGCTGCCCGCCCTGGGGCTGTCGACGGAAGCCGTCGACGCCGCGCCGGTGTCGCCGACGACGCAGGCCTACAACAGCTATCTCCTCGCCACCGGCTACGACGGAACCTTCGCCGATGGCCTCGCCGCGGTACTCCCCTGCTACTGGATCTACGCCGAGGTGGGAGCCGAACTTCTCCAGCGCGGTTCGACCGACCCCCGCTATCAGCGCTGGATCGACAGCTACGGCGGTGACGAGTTCGCAGCCACCGTCACCGAGGTGCTGACGCTGGCAGACCGGATCGGCCCCACCCTCACCGCCGCCGACGAGGCCACCGCCCGTGCCCATTTCGTGACGACATCCCGCTACGAGTGGATGTTCTTCGACGCCGCCCACCGCCGCGAGGCCTGGCCGGTCTGATCAGCCCGGCACGGCGACAGACACGGGGCTATGCTGGCGGATTCCTTCGAGCGAGGAGGGGTATGGCCGGCGGGCACATCAGACTGACGTCCCACAGCGGCGGCATCGACGCACCCGAACTGCACTGGGGCGCGCCCACACCCGAGGCGCGAGGCCCCGTCGTCGGGACGACCACCAAGCGCGCCGACCGCAACGTCGTCGGCACCCACAGCGGCGCGTACGGCGTCTACCGGGCGCTCGCCGTCGCCGCGGGCAAGCTGTCCCGCGAGCATCGCGCCGACCTGACCAACACCTCACCGACCGACGACTTCGGCCCGCACCCCCAATGGTCTGACCCCGAAGCGATCGTCAGCCTCGACCCGTGGGGCGCGATGGTCGCCGACGTCTTCGCCCGCGAGATCGCCGCAGGCGTCGACATCCGCCCGACCATCGCGGTCACCAAAGCGCAGGTGATCCTGCCCGAAGTCCACGACGCGATCGCGAAAGCACGGCTGACACCCGACGGTTCGGTGCTTCTCGACACCGGTGCTGCCCAGGTGACCAAGGCGGCCATCGAACCCGTCTGGTATCTGCCCGGCGTCGCTGCGCGGTTCGGCTGCAGCGAAACCGACTTGCGCCGAGTACTTTTCGAAGAGACCGGCGGGATGTATCCCGAACTGGTGACGCGTTCGGACCTCGATGTGTTCCTACCCCCCATCGGCGGGCAGACGATCTACATCTTCGGCGATCCGCGCGACCTCGCCGACCCGTCGGTGGAGCTGACCGCCCGCGTGCACGACGAGTGCAACGGCTCCGACGTGTTCGGCTCCGACATCTGCACGTGCCGGCCGTATCTGACCCATGCGATCGAGGAATGCATCCAGGGCGCCCAGCGTGGCGGCGTCGGCCTGGTCGCCTACTCCCGCAAGGAAGGGCGGGCGCTCGGCGAGGTGACGAAATTCCTCGTCTACAACGCCCGCAAGCGTCAGGTCGGCGGCGACACGGCAGATCAGTACTTCGCCCGCACCGAATGTGTGGCCGGTGTCCAGGACATGAGGTTCCAAGAACTCATGCCGGATGTGTTGCACTGGTTGGGAATCCGCAAGATCCACCGCTTCGTGTCGATGAGCAACATGAAGTACGACGCGATCACCGGATCGGGAATCGAGGTCGGCGAGCGCGTCTCGATCCCCGACGAGCTGATCCCGGCCGACGCCCAGGTGGAGATCGACGCGAAGATGGCGGCCGGTTACTACACGCCCGGCGAGGTGCCCGATGTCGACGAGCTGAAGAAGGCCAAGGGCCGACGGTTATGACATCGCCTGCCGAGGCGGCAGCGGAGTTGCGCACCACGGCTGCCATCCGCGAGCGTTCGGTTGCGCTGCTCGAGCGCGCCCGCCGCGGCGAATCGTCGTGGTTCACGGTCGACGACGCTGCACTCGACGGTGCGGCCGCCGAGGTCGCGACCATCACCCGGGACCGCTTCCCGAACCTGGACATCCCGTATCACAGCAGGTGGCGCCACTTTGAGGTCGGCGGAGTCGACCGCAAGGCCGAGCTGGACACGCTGCTCGGCTCCGCGGATGCCACCGAGCGCGCGCGGTCGATGATCGACCTGACGGTCATCAGCGTCCTGCTCGACGCCGGCGCGGGCGCGGACTGGGGATACGTCGAGACGCGGGGCGACTCCCGCGCGACGTTCGCCCGCTCGGAAGGGCTCGGCGTCGCCAGCTGGCACGGGTTCGTCTCCGGCGCGTTCTCCAGTGACCCCGGCCGGCCGTTGCAGGCCGACGCGGACGGCCTGCGGGCGCTGACCGGCGACCGCCTCGCGGCGATGTTCCAGGTCACCGCCGACAACCCCTTGGTCGGCCTGGGCGGCCGGCTGCGCCTGCTCCACCGGCTGGGTGACGCGCTGTCGGCGCAGCCCGACGTGTTCAGTGACCACCCCAGGCCCGGCGCGCTGTTCGACGCGCTGGCGGCGTCCGGCACCGTGCGCGCCGACCACATCCTCACCCGCGTGCTGGCATCGTTCGCGCCGATCTGGCCGTCGCGCAACATGATCGGCGACGTCGCGGTCGGCGACTGCTGGCGCCACGACGCGGTGCCTGGGCCCGGTCTCACCGCGGGTTGGATGCCGTTCCACAAGCTGTCGCAGTGGCTGACGTACTCACTGATCGAACCCTTCGTGTGGGCAGGCGTCGACGTGCAGGACATCGACGCACTGACCGGCCTGCCCGAGTACCGCAACGGGGGCCTTCTCCTCGACAGCGGCGTGCTGGGGCTTCGCGACCCGTCGGCGGCCGGTCAGACATGGGACCCGGGCCACGAGTTGGTCGTCGAGTGGCGGGCGCTGACGGTGGCGTTGCTCGACGAGCTCGCACCGCTGGTGCGCGACAAGCTGGGTGTCGACGAGCAGAAAATGCCACTGGCGTGCGTGCTGGAGGGCGGCACGTGGAATGCCGGGCGCGTTCTGGCGCAGCGCCTGCGCGGGGGCCTGCCACCCCTGTCGATCACCAGTGACGGGACGGTTTTCTGACATGCACCACGTACATCTGGTCGACCATCCGCTGGTTCAGCACAAGCTCACGCTGATGCGTCGAAAAGAGGCATCCACCAACAGCTTCCGGCGATTGGTCCGCGAACTTTCGGCGATGATGGCCTACGAGGTGCTGCGCGACGTCGCGGTCCACGAGGTCGAGGTGGAGACTCCGCTGGAGACCACCACCGGCACCGTGATGGACGGCAAGAAGCTGGTCTTCGTGTCCATTCTGCGAGCCGGCACCGGCATCTTGGACGGCATGCTCGACGTGGTTCCATCGGCGCGTGTGGGACACATCGGCCTGTATCGGGATCCGAAAACCCTTATCGCCGTGGAGTATTACTTCAAAATGCCCGGCGATCTGCGGGAACGCGACGTCATCGTCGTGGATCCGCTGCTCGCGACGGGCAACTCGGCGATCGCCGCTGTCGAGAGGCTGCGCGAATACCAGCCCAAGTCGATCAAGTACGTCTGTCTGCTGACGTGCCCCGAAGGCATCGCCGCAATGAGCGAGGCTCACCCGGAGGTGCCGATCTACACCGCGGCGATCGACCGAGAGCTTGACGCGCACGGCTATATCCTGCCGGGCCTCGGAGACGTCGGAGATCGCATCTTCGGCACGAAATAGCTCACCCGTCGGTGGACTGCCGCCGTAGGGTGGGTTATGGCCATCACCGAAGCTGACCTCCAGGCGCAGACACCGTTCGAGCGTGATGTCGCGCAGACTCAGCAATATTTCGACAGTCCCCGTTTCGACGGGATCATCCGCCTCTACACGGCGCGCCAGGTCGCCGAGCAGCGCGGCACGATCCCCGCCGACTATCCGGTCGCGCGCGAGGCGGCGACCGCGTTCTATCCGCATCTGCGTGAGCTGTTCAGTAACGGCCGCAGCATCACGACGTTCGGTCCGTACTCCCCCGGCCAGGCCGTCGTCATGAAGCGGATGGGCATCGAGGGCATCTATCTGGGCGGTTGGGCGACCTCGGCCAAGGGATCCATCAGCGAGGATCCAGGGCCCGACCTGGCGAGCTATCCGCTCAGCCAGGTCCCAGAGGAGGCGGCGGGGATCGTGCGCGCGCTACTGACCGCCGACCGCAATCAGCAGTACCTGCGGTTGCAGATGGACCCCGAACAACGTGCGGCAGCGCCACAATACGATTACCGGCCGTTCATCATCGCCGACGCGGACACCGGTCACGGCGGTGATCCCCACGTGCGCAACCTGATTCGGCGCTTCGTCGAGAACGGCGTGCCCGGCTACCACATCGAGGACCAGCGCCCCGGCACGAAGAAGTGCGGCCACCAGGGCGGCAAGGTGCTGGTGCCGTCCGACGAACAGATCAAGCGGCTCAACACCGCCCGCTTCCAGCTCGACATCATGCGCGTGCCCGGCATCATCGTCGCGCGCACTGACGCCGAGGCGGCCAACCTGATCGACAGCCGCGCCGACGAGCGGGATCAGCCGTTCCTGCTGGGCGCGACCAACCTGAAGATCCCGTCCTACAAGTCGTGCTTCCTGGCGATGGTGCGCCGCTTCTACGACAAGGGTGTCACCGAACTGAACGGGCACCTGCTCTACGCCCTGCCCGACGGCGAGTACGCGACGGCCGAGGCGTGGCTGGAGCGGCAAGGTGTGCTGGCCGTGATCGACGAGACCGCGTCCGCCTGGCAGGACGGCACGGAAGCCTCCGTCGACGCCGCCTTCGACAAGGTCGAGTCACGCTTCGTCGACGCCTGGCAGGACGACGCGGGTCTGAACACCTACGGCGAAGCCGTCGCCGAACTGCTGGAGTTCCGCGAGCGTGAAGGTGAGCCGGCGGCGATGAGCGTCGCCGAATGGCGGGCATTCGCCGAACGCGCACCGCTGTACAACGCACGGGAGAAGGCCAAGGAACTCGGCGCCGACCCGGCGTGGGATTGCGAACGGGTCAAGACGCCGGAGGGTTACTACCAGGTCCGCGGCGGCATTCCGTACGCGATCGCCAAGTCGCTGGCCGCGGCGCCGTTCGCCGACATCTTGTGGATGGAGACCAAGACCGCAGATCTGGCCGACGCCAAGGAGTTCGCCGACGCGATCCACGCGGTGTATCCCGACAAGATGCTGGCCTACAACCTCTCTCCGTCGTTCAACTGGGACACCACGGGCATGTCCGACGAGGAGATGCGCGCCTTCCCCGAGGAGATCGGCAAGTTGGGTTTCGTCTTCAACTTCATCACCTACGGCGGGCATCAGGTCGACGGCGTGGCCTCCGAGGAGTTCGCGACCTCGCTGCGGCAGGAGGGCATGCTCGCTCTGGCGCGCCTGCAACGCAAGATGAGGCTCGTCGAATCGCCTTACCGCACACCGCAAACACTGGTCGGCGGCCCGCGCAGCGACGCGGCGCTGGCCGCGTCGTCGGGCCGCACCGCGACGACCAAGTCCATGGGTAAGGGCTCCACCCAGCATCAGCATCTCGTCCAGACCGAGGTGCCCAAGAAGCTGCTCGAAGAATGGCTCGGTCTGTGGAGCGAGCACTACGAGCTGCCCGAGAAGCTGCACGTGCAGTTGCGTCCGCGGCGGGCGGGTTCCGACATCCTGGATCTCCAGATTCTGGGCGAAGGAACCGAACCACTTGCCAATGTCGTCGTCGACCCGATCAAGGACCGGCACGGCCGTAGCATCCTGACGATCCGCGACCAGAACACGTTCGCCGAGCAGCTACGCAAGAAGCGACTGATGGACGTCATCCACCTCTGGCTGATCCACCGGTTCAAGGCCGAGATCGTCTACTACGTGACGCCGACCGAGGACAACATCTATCAGACCGAGAAGATGAAGGCGCACGGCATCTTCAGCGACGTCTACCAGGAGGTCGGCGAGATCATCGTGGCCGACGTGAATCAGCCGCGGATCGACGAACTGCTGGCGCCCGACCGGGAGGCCCTGACCCGCCTGATCAGCAAGCAGGACTGAGCCTTTCGGTTCTAGCTGGACGCACACTAGAGCAACGCAGCGGCGCGGTGCAGCAGCTCGCGCCAGTGCCGCAGCCGTTCGGGGTCGGTGACCCGGAACTGTTCCAGCCGCTCGGGCGCCGCGGGCATCGGTGCCGCGGGCAGGAACCCGTCCACCGGCACCAGCGACCGCGACGCCGACACGATGTCGGCGTCGGCCACCCAGCCGGGAACCGCCCCGCAGGCGAACGGCAGATCCGGCAGCGCGGCGGCCAACGCGACGTCGGCGGCCAGCCCGATACTCGTCGTGCCCGTGAACGCGACCACCGCGGGCAACCCCAGCTTCTCGGCGCGGCGCAACGCCCGGCGCACTCCCCCGAGTTCGCCGCACCGCAGGGCGGCGACGTCAGCGCACTGCGGATCCACCGCCAGCAGCCAAGCGTCGACGGCCACCGGGACATCCACGCGATCGCGAACCGCGCGCGCCTGCGCAGGATCTCGGCAGACGAGCTCCACCAACTCCACCGCACCCAGGCCGGTGATCTGAGCGACGGCGGCGTCGACGTCGTCGACCTCGACCACCGCACGGGCAGCACGGTCGGCGACCGGCACCCGGCCCCTCATCGCATCCGGCCATCCGACCGTGCTCGGTTCCATCGCCGCGGTCAGCCACAGAGCGGCGAGCGCGTCGTCGGCATCCGGCGGCGGGCTGAACTCGCCCCAGCCCTGCGGCCCGTCGAGAAGCACGCCTTCCAGGACGCCGTCGGCGGTCGGGATGGCGAATACCGGTGCGTCGTCGAAATCGATCAGCGTTCTCATTGCCGGACAAAGTTAGTCCGTCGCCGACGTGGTTGAGTGAGCGCCATGCCGATCGACGAGTTGCGCCACCTCGCAGACTCCCTGCGCCGCATCGACGCGGCGGCCGCGGCGGCGGACTGGGACGACGATGCGGCACTGTTTCGCGCCGAAGCCGAGGCGCGCGACGAACTCGCGGCGCTGCCCGGGGGCGACGACATCGCCGCTGCGGCCGCCGACTCGGAGCCAAGGACACCCGAACAATTCGCCGCGAATGCCGTTGTCGCGGTAGGGCTTGCGCGGGCCGCGGTTGCGGAAGCCGTCATCGCCGTGGCGGCTGCCCGGCGGGCCACCGCGGAGGCGTCCGGCGCCCCGGCCC
The DNA here is from genome assembly GCF_029623955.1 of Mycobacterium sp. 236(2023). GTDB lineage: Bacteria > Actinomycetota > Actinomycetes > Mycobacteriales > Mycobacteriaceae > Mycobacterium. The sequence continues at coordinate 446,308 of NZ_JARSBP010000004.1, forward strand.
GCATCGCGATCGCCGCGGGGTGGGGTCGGCGCCTGCGCTCGCTCGCGGCGCCCGTCGTCGAGGAGACGCGGCACCTGTTCGCCGACCGGCCCCGTGCGGTGCTGGTCCGGGTGGTCATCACGCTTGCGATCGCGCTCGCGCTGGTGACCTTCTATCACGTCACCGGGATGACCCGGTACGACGGCGCGGGGCGGCTCACGCTGTACCTGTTCTCCGCCGTGGTGGGCAGCGTGATCTGCACCAATGCGCTGTGCTTCGAGGCCGAGCGGGTCCGCGCGATGTTGCGGCGGGGCGAGCCGCTGTGGCGCATCCTCATCGCGAAGAACCTCGCGATGGCCGCCATGGTGACGCTGGCAGGGCTGCCGGTGATCTGGTTCCTGACGGTGACCGAGGACGTCAATCCGGTCCCGATGATCGACCAGTTGGTGACGATGGTGTTCATCTGGCTCGGCGTCGGAAACGTGCTGTCCGTGCTCTATCCGCTGCGCCACGAGCCGGTCTCCGCTCGGCTGCACGACGGCACCTGGAAGCCGTTCCTGCTGTCGTTCGCGCTGTCCTACGGCGTCGGATTGACCGTCAACCTGATGATCTACTGGCGCCTCTGGGCCAGATACAAAGCCTCCACGGAACTCGCAGGCGGGGCGTGGGCGGCATTCATGTTGGTGCTCGTCAGCGCGATGCTGAGCTGGATCCTGCTGACCGTCTTCGCGGTGGCGTGCAGCCGCGAACCCCGCATCCGCCGGCTGCTGTCCCGCGAAATGGTGGCCTATCGCAAGCCGCAACCACCGGCCGGGTAGCTACAGTTACGCGGTGGCCGGCTCCGATCCACCGACAGCGCCTTTTCTGCTGCTGTCGATCCGCGGTGAGGACGAAGCCGCCCACGACGAGTACCGGGCGATGATGCGTTTCACGGGCCTCGACGAGGCCGGCATGCACCGGATCAGCCTCACCCACCGCGAACTCGGTGACGTCGACCTGTCGCGCTGGTCGGGTGTGATCCTCGGCGGCGGGCCCTACAACGTCAGCGACGAACCCGCGAGCAAGTCATCGACCCAGGTGCGCGTCGAGGCCGAACTCGCGGTCCTGCTCGACCGCATCATCGCCGAGGACTTCCCGTTTCTCGGATGTTGTTACGGAGTCGGCACTTTGGGTTCCGCTGTCGGTGCCGTGATCGACCGGGCGCACAGTGAACCGGTCGGCGGCATGACCGTCGACCTCACCGACGACGGGCGGGCGGATCCGCTGTTCGCAGGGCTGCCCGAAACGTTCGACGCGTTCGGAGGCCACAAAGAATCGGCGGCCGCCCTACCCGACGGTGTTGTCCGGCTGGCCAGCTCGGTCGACTGTCCCGTGCAGGCGTTCCGGGTCGGCGCGAATGTGTACGCCACGCAGTTCCACCCCGAACTCGACCTCAACGGCATCTGCACGCGCATCGACGCCTACAAGAACCACGGCTACTTCGCACCCGAGACCGCCGAAGAGCTCAAAGATGCTGCGCGACAGTGGGATGTGACGCACTCGATGGCGATCCTGCGCAGGTTCGCGGCCCGCTACGCGCGCTCTGAGTAGGTCGGTCAGCTGGCGCGGGCAGAGGCGCCGGGAGAGACGATCTCGTCCTTCAGCGGTGCGAGCTTGGAGCCGATCTGTTCGATGATCGACCCGCTCACCCCGAGATCGGTGAGGGTCTCGACCAGATGATCGACGACCTTGTCGAAATGTTCGGGTGAAACGTTCAACGGCGCATGAGTCTCCCCCATCGCCCGCCCCAGATACGGCTCGGGCCCGCCGATCGCCGCGGCGATCAACGAACGCTGGTGTCCTTTGAGGCGTCTCATGTCGACGCCGTCGAAGTACTGGGTCAGCGCGGGATCGGCGATCAATCGGCGGTAGAAATCATCGACAGCTGCGGTGACGGCGGGAGGCCCGCCGATCAGATCGAAGACGCTCATCTCGTGAGGGTGGTCGCGTCCGGTAACGCCTGCTCACGCGAAGGTTTCCGAACGCGTTAACTTGTCCTCACCGGCGCGCCACCCAGGCGGTGAGAACGGCGCCGGCTCAGGAGTCCGGAAGCTCCAGCTGCGCACGGGCGATCTGATCGACGAACGGCGCCAGCCGGGCGCGCAGCTCGTTGTGGGCGGCGTCCGCGTCGTAGCCGCGGTAGGCCGTCACGTCCGAGAAGTCGGCGACGATGACGAAATCCCAGTTTCCGTCCCGCAGGCCGGCGTCCGTCCCCACGGTGTACTGGACGGTGCCCGGAAGATTCAGACTCCGCAGGCCGTCCTGGATCGCTTCGACCTCGTCGACGTCATATCCCGCCTTGAGCTTGGCGAGCACCACATTTCGGATCACGGACGAACCCTAACAGTGGGTGATAATCCGCCCGATTAAATTCTTGACTCAGTCCAGAAAAGGGGGTAGAACGTCTACGTGACCTCGGACTACGCGGAAGTGCTCCGCAGCGCGGACCTTCGCGTGACGCGTCCGAGGGTAGCCGTGCTGGAGGTCGTCGGCGGGCATCCACACGCCGACACCGACACGATCTTCGCTGCGGTTCGCGAGGCGCTCCCCGATGTGTCGCGGCAAGCCGTCTACGACGTACTCGCGGCCCTGACGACCGTCGGGCTGGTGCGCAAGATTCAGCCCTCGGGGTCAGTCGCCCGCTACGAGTCGCGGGTCGGCGACAACCATCACCATGTCGTCTGCCGTTCCTGTGGCGTCATCGCCGACGTCGACTGCGCGGTCGGCGAGGCGCCGTGTCTCATCCCGTTCGACCCCGTCGGCAGTCTCGACGGGTTCGTCGTCGACGAAGCCGAGGTCGTCTACTGGGGCGTCTGCCCTCAGTGCTCGGCCTCGGACACGTCGCCGAAGGAAATTTCCCGATCACACCCGTGATCACAGCCCAACGCACCACCCACGGAAGGAAAGCCAGTTGCCCGAGACCAGTCCCCCCATCGGTGAGGCGCAGACCGAGCCGACGGAGGCTCAATGTCCGATGCTGATCAAGCCCCCGGTCGAGGGCGGTAGCAACCGCGATTGGTGGCCCAATGCGGTCAACCTCAAGATCCTGCAGAAGGATCCCGAAGCCATCAACCCGTTGGACCCCGGCTTCGACTACCGCGAAGCCGTCAAGTCCCTCGACGTCGACGCGCTGGCCGCCGACGTCGATGCGGTGATGACCGATTCGCAGGACTGGTGGCCCGCCGACTTCGGCCATTACGGCCCGTTCTTCATCCGCATGACGTGGCACGCTGCAGGCACCTACCGGGTGGCAGACGGCCGCGGCGGCGGCGGCAAGGGCATGCAGCGTTTCGCCCCGCTCAACAGCTGGCCTGACAACGTCAGCCTCGACAAGGCGCGCCGCCTGCTGTGGCCCGTGAAGAAGAAGTACGGCAAGCAGCTGTCGTGGTCCGATCTGCTGGTCTACGCAGGCAACCGCGCTCTGGAGAAGATGGGGTTCAAGACCGCCGGTTTCGCGTTCGGCCGTCCCGACTACTGGGAGCCCGAAGAGGACGTCTACTGGGGTGCCGAGCACGAGTGGCTGGGCAGCCAGGAGCGTTACGCCGGCGCGGGCGGCGACCGGACCAAGCTGGAGAACCCGCTCGGTGCAAGCCACATGGGTCTGATCTACGTCAACCCCGAAGGCCCAGAAGGTAATCCGGATCCGCTGGCGGCGGCCACCGACATCCGCGAGACCTTCGGCCGGATGGCGATGAACGACGTCGAGACGGCCGCGCTGATCATAGGCGGCCACACCTTCGGCAAGACCCACGGCGGGACCGAGGTCGAGAACGGCCCGGAGCCCGAGGCCGCGACTCTGGAAGAACAGGGCCTCGGTTGGGCCAACGCCGGCACCGGCAACGAGACGGTCAGCTCCGGCCTCGAGGTCACCTGGACCCACACCCCGACCAAGTGGGACAACAGCTTCCTGGAGATCCTCTACGGCAACGAATGGGAGCTGTTCCAGAGCCCCGCGGGTGCAAACCAGTGGCGTCCGAAGGACGGCGGCTGGGCCAACTCCGTGCCGACGGCACAGGGCAACGGCCGGACGCATCCGGGCATGCTGACCACCGACCTGACCATGCGGCTGGATCCGGGCTTCGAAAAGATCACCCGCCGCTGGCTGGATCATCCGGAGGAGCTTGCCGAGGAGTTCGCCAAGGCCTGGTTCAAGCTGCTGCACCGCGACATGGGCCCGGTTGTCCGTTACCTCGGGCCGCTGGTGCCCAAGGAGACCTGGCTGTGGCAGGACGTCGTCCCGGCGGGCACCCCACTGTCCGACGCCGACGTGGCGACGCTCAAGACCGCCATCGCCGACTCGGGTTTGACTGTCTCGCAGCTGGTTTCGACCGCGTGGAAGGCTGCGGCGTCCTACCGCCACAGCGACATGCGCGGCGGTGCCAACGGTGGCCGGATCCGGCTGCAGCCGCAGTTGAGCTGGGAATCCAACGAGACCGACGAGCTGTCCCAGGTGATCGCCAAGCTGGAGGAGATCCAGGGCTCGGCCGGCGTGGCGGTGTCGTTCGCCGACCTCGTCGTGCTCGGTGGCGTCGTCGGTCTGGAGAAGGCGATCGCGGCGGCCGGGTTCGACGTCGCGGTGCCGTTCACCTCGGGTCGCGGCGACGCCACGCAGGAGCAGACGGACGTCGACTCGTTCGCCTACCTGGAGCCCAAGGCCGACGGCTTCCGCAACTACGTCGGCAAGGGTCTGCCGTTGCCGGCCGAGTACGAGCTGATCGACCGCGCCAACCTGCTGAACCTGACCGGCCCGGAGATGACCGTGCTGATCGGCGGCCTGCGGGTGCTCGACACCAACTACGGCGGCACCAAGCTCGGTGTGCTGACCGACAACCCGGGTGCGTTGACGAACGACTTCTTCGTCAACCTGCTCGACATGTCGACCAAGTGGGGACCTTCATCGGCTGACGACGGCACCTACACCGGCAAGGACCGTGCCACCGGCGCGGACAAGTACACCGCCAGCCGCGTCGACCTGCTCTTCGGGTCGAACTCGCAGCTGCGTGCACTGGCCGAGGTCTACGCCGAGGACGACGCCAAGGAGAAGTTCGTCAAGGACTTCGTCGCCGCGTGGACCAAGGTGGCCAACGCCGACCGCTACGACGTGAGCTAAGACTCGACTGACAGCCCACAAGAGAAGAGGCGCCCGGTACGCCGGGCGCCTCTTTTTTTTGTGCGGTCGTCGCTCGGGAACGACGAGATTCGAGTTTTGCCGACGGCTACTCGCACTTCTGCTGCAGAAGTCGGGTTTCGTCGGCCCAGCTGGCTTAGAACGGGTGCAGGCGCGAGCTGATCAGCGGCGCGATCTTTTCCGCCATGTATGCGTGCCCTGCATCGGTCGGGTGGACGCCGTCCTTGCCGATCAACTCGGGCTTCCCGGCGAACCAGCGCTGGGCGATCGGGTCGACGAACGTCGCCCCGGCCAGATCGGCCTGGTAGCTCAACACGTCGCGAATGCGCAGCACCTCCGGCGGCGGAGTCGTCGTCGGCCACGGCGGCCCGATGACGAGCAATTCGGCCGAACGGGCGATCTGGCGCGCCAGCCGCAGCGTGCCGTACATCGCGATCGACAGCCTCGTCGGATCGACCTGCATGTCGTTGCGCGACCCGAAGAACACCACCAGCGCGTCATCGGGTTTGACTGCTCGGACCGTCAGGTCCTCGAACACGCCCCCGCGATTGCCCCGCGTGCAGTAGCCCGCGCCGCCCTCGGCGGCAACCGTCGGGGTCACCGCGATGCCGTGCTCGGTCAGCTCCTCCCAGACCTGCGGCGTCCAGCCCTCAGGACCGTTGCCGCCCTGGTCGCTTCCCGTGGTGTAGGAGTCCCCGATCACCGCGACGCGATTACGTGCGAAGTCTGTGAACTTCACGTCATGTTGCTGAACCTCGGGGACATGCCCATACGCGGAACCGAAGAGCACAGCGAGGGAAACCGCAACTGTCAGAACGCGACTCACTTCACCAGCCTAGAATTGGTGGATTCAATTGCCCCGACGACTCGCCGCTGAGCCGGACCGTCAGCCGGCCCGTGCCGCGACGGACTGAAGCCTACCGGGACCCGAGTCCGAAGGTACGCCGGCGCGTCTTCCGTCGGGCTCGATCATGCGCCGCATCCACCGCCGGGCGGGCTCCTCCACGGCGTGATACATCACCGCAGACGCGATTCCGGCGAACACGATCAGCCCGAGAACGACGAGCTTGGCCCACCAACTCGGGACCAATTGAATGCTGAACTGCAGCACAGCCCAGTTCCACATGGTGTGCACGATCTCGTGGACCATGTACAACCCGAACGAGATGTGACCGAGGTACACCATGACGCGCGTGGACAGCAGCGCGGGCAGCGTGCCTGCGCCGACCGACAGCGTGATCACCAGCGGCACGAAGAGGACGTCGACGAGGCCGCCCGCATCGATCATCTCTCCCGGCGGCCACGTGTCGAGGAGGTAGAGGCCGCCGACGATGGCTCCGCCCAGCAGCAGCGACGTCCACCCAGCCGCCTTGCGAGACCGGTCGGACAGCACCAGTTTGCGCACCGCCGCGCAGGCCAGCGCGCCGGCGGTGAACTGCATGACGATGCGTGGCAGCCAGCTCCACGGTGTGTAGAACACGCCGTGAGCGAGCAGCAGCAGCGTGGGCGCCAAAGCGGCAGCCACCGCCAGCCAGATGAGTCCGCGCGCCCGGGTCGCCGACGCGATCCGGAAGATGATCAGCACGAGCCCGCCGAAGAGCAGGTAGGCCAGCCATTCGGCACTGATCGACCAGGCCGGCCCGTTCCAGCTCGAACCGTCGAAGTACGGCTGGAACCACAGCTGCACCAGGAAGAATTGTTTGAGCCAGTTCAAAGCGTTGAGTGACTCGATGACCGGGGGCGGCAGCGGAAACCCGCCGACGTAGAGCGTGAAGATGGCGAACGCCGCCGCGAGGTGCATCGTCACCAGGTACACCGGCCAGACGCGCGCCAGCCGCAGCCACAGGAACTTCAGGGTGTCGCGGGTCTTCCACGACTCGCCCATCCGGTCCAGGTAGTTCCACGTCAGCACGAAACCGCTGAGGATGAAGAACAGGTCGACACCCTGGGCGCCGGCATTCAGTATCGGTGCCAGTGCGCTGCTGAACCCCGGTGCCGCCTCGGCGACGATCGGACGGAAGTGGAAGAGCACCACCCAGAGCGCGGCCACGATGCGCAGGCCGGACAAAGCTCTGATCTCTCCGGTGCGCACACGACTCATTTCGTCAAGATTTCGATCGGCTTCCAGGCAGTTTCAGGCGGCAGTTTCGGCGACAAGTGAAAGGCCGGTCCCTGGAGGCCCCGCGAAACCGGCGACCGGTCGCAGGTTACCAGCGCCCGTACCCCCACAGCGGCCCGCAACGCCGCGCGTGGTGTTGCCCAACCGGCGTGACGCCCAGGTATTCTCCAGAAATTGTCAATCGAACATTTGGGCCCCCGCGGTGGGCGCGGGTCCGTAACGGTGCCGGGGAACATGTTTGTCCCGACTGACGGCGACACGTTGTCGCTGCTGCTCGTCGAGGACGATCGCGCCGACGCGATCCTCGTCGAAGAGATGATCGCCGACGCCGGTCTGGAGATCGACGTCATCTGGGCCGAGTCGATGGCCAGGGCCGAGCAGGAGATCGCCGTCGCCCGCCCCGATTGCATCCTCCTCGACCTCCATCTGCACGACACAGACGGAATCGATGGCCTGAACCGGATCGCCAAACAGGACGGCACCATCCCCGTGGTCGTGCTGACGGGACTCAACGATGAGCACTTCGGCGTCTCGGCGGTGTCGGCGGGCGCGCAGGACTACCTCGTCAAGGACCGCGTCGACCCCGAGATGCTGCGGCGGGCCGTGCTGTATGCGATCGAGCGCAAGCGCGCCGAGCTGACCGCCGTGGACCTGCACGCGAGCCAGCTGCGGGCCCAGGAGAACGCCCGGCTCGAGCGCGGCCTGCTGCCTTCGCCGCTGCTGCTCGACAACCCCGGCGTCGAGATCGTCAGCCAGTACCGGCCCAGCCGGGAGAACGCCCTGCTCGGCGGCGACTTCTACGACTTCGTCCAGACGCCGGACCGGACGGTGCACGTGATGATCGGCGACGTGTCCGGGCACGGGGCCGACGAGGCGGCGCTCGGCGTGGCGTTGCGCATCGCGTGGCGCACGCTGACCTTCGCCGGGCTGTACGGCTCGGACCGGATGAACCAGCTGGAGCGGATTCTGCGTGCCGAGCGTGCCGGCCGGGGCATCTTCGCGACGGTGCTCAGCCTGCGTATACCGCCCTCGGGATCGATGATCAGCGCGGTGCGCGCCGGGCACCCGGGAATGCTGCTGCACGGTGGAGGCACGGTGGACTGGGTCGAGCCGCCGGGTGGTCCCGCGCTGGGCCTGCACGGCAGGGACTGGCTGCCTCAGCAGGTCGAGCTCCCGCACGGCAAGGGTCTCGTGCTGCTCACTGACGGACTTTTCGAAGGGCACATTGGCCGCGGCAACGAACGCCTCGGCGAGGCGGGGCTGCTGGAGCTGGCGCGCTCGATCGCGCACCTGCCGGGCCGCGCCTTCGTCGACGCGCTGATCAACGCGGTCGAGGAACGCGCCGCGTCCGACGGCGGCATCAGCGACGACATCGCCGTCGTCCGGGTAGAACGGACGCTGCCCTCGTGAGCCCCGATCAGCGGGGGGCGCGCGCCCTGACAGTGCAGGGCTGGCAATACCTGGTGCTGTCGGTCATGGGTTTGGTGGTGCTGATCGGAGGCATTGCTGTCGCGATGTTGCTCAATCGCACCGACCAGGTGACGGCGCAACTGCTCGAACAGATCGGGCCTTCGCGCATTGCCGCCTATCAATTGCAGGCTGCGTTGCGCGATCAGGAGACCGCGGTGCGTGGTTACGTGATCGCCGCGGACCAGCAGTTCCTGGTCCCCTATCAAGACGGTGGCGCGGTCGAGCAGCAGGTGTCCGCCGATCTCAGATTGCTCGAACAGAACCGCCCCGACCTGCTCGAGAACCTCGATGCGATCGAAGAGGCCTCGGGATCCTGGCGCACGAATTACGCGGAACCGGCGATCGCCGCGGTAACGCCCGGTCGCCCAGGACCGCTCCCAGCCGAGCTCAATGCGGTCGGCAAGACCGAATTCGACCGGCTGCGTGCGCTTTTCGAAGTTCAGAATGCCAACTTGGTCGAGGCTCGCCAGCGTGCGGGTGACGACCTGGAACAGGCTCGCTCCCAGCGCAACGTGGTTCTGATCGCGATGCTCGTCGCATTCGGCGTGACCATCGCGCTCCTTGCCGTTGTGCTGCGCCGGGCGCTGGTCCGGCCGCTGGACAGCCTGGCCGCGGCCTGCCGGCGAATTGCTGGTGGGAACTTCGGCGAACGCATCGTCCCGCATGGACCGCGCGATATCCGGCTCATCAGCCTCGACGTCGAGTTCATGCGGCAGCGCATCGTCGAAGAACTCGAGCTGTCGCGCGCCGCCACGGAGTCGCTGGACCTGCAGGCCGAGGAACTGCGCCGGTCCAACGCCGAGCTCGAGCAGTTCGCCTATGTGGCGTCGCACGACCTTCAGGAACCCTTACGCAAAGTAGCCTCGTTCTGCCAGCTGCTGGAGAAGCGGTATGGCGACAAACTCGACGAAAGAGGTACCGAGTACATCGGTTTCGCCGTCGACGGCGCCAAACGCATGCAGATCCTCATCAATGATCTGTTGACGTTCTCGCGGGTCGGCAGGCTCAATTCGACCGAGACCGAGGTCGCCCTCGACGGCGCGCTGGACGGCGCACTGGGCAACCTCGCGACGGCGCTGGAGGAGTCGGGTGCGTCCGTCGAGCGGCCGGCTGACGGGTTGCCTATGGTCAAGGGTGACCCGACGTTGCTGGCGATGTTGTGGCAGAACCTGATTGGCAACGCGGTGAAGTTCCGGCGCGAGGGTGTCGAACCGCGCATCGTCATCGAGTGCGCGGCAAGCAACGGCGACGACGGCCAGAACTGGTCGTTCACGTTGACCGACAACGGAATCGGAATCGCACCCGAGTTCGCCGAGAAGGTCTTCGTGATCTTCCAGCGCCTGCATGGACGCGACGCCTACAGCGGTACGGGAATCGGCCTGGCCCTGTGTAAGAAGATCGTCGAGCACCACGGCGGAACCATCTGGATCGACACCGCCTACACCGAGGGCACGCGCTTCCGGTTCACTCTGCCGGTGTCGGCGGATGACAGCGCGGCCACCGTCCTGGAAGGATCGGAACCATGACACCGGCTGAACGCGCCATCGACGTCCTGCTCATCGAAGATGACCCCGGGGACGAGCTGATCACGCGGGAAGCATTCGAGCACAACAAGATCAAGAACACCTTGCACGTCGCGCACGACGGCGAGGAAGGTCTGGACTTCCTGTACCGCCGCGGCGCCTACCAGGACGCCCCGCGACCCGACCTGATCCTGCTGGATCTGAACCTTCCGAAGTACGACGGGCGGCAACTGCTCGAGCAGGTCAAATCCGATCCCGATCTCAGCCACATCCCGGTGGTCGTGCTGACCACATCGTCGGCCGAGGAAGACATTCTGCGCAGTTACAAGCTGCACGCGAATGCCTACGTCACCAAGCCTGTCGACCTCGACCAGTTCATGAATGCGGTGCGTCAGATCGACGAGTTCTTCGTGCAGGTGGTCCGGCTTCCCCAGTTCTGACATGGACGTGCCCCGCCCCGATGGGACCCTGCCGCATCTGGCCGACGTCACCCCGTCGGTACTCGCGGCATTGGGTGTCGCAGGCTTCGAGCCGAGGATCCCACTGCCCTACGACGCCCGCGGGGCCTGTGTGCTTCTCATCGACGGGCTGGGTGCTGAGCTGCTCGACGCGTACATCGACGACGCGCCCGTGCTCGCCGGCATGCGCGGGCCGACCTTGCAGGTCGGCTTTCCCGCCACGACGGCCGCTGGCCTGGCAGCGATCGGCACGGGGTGCCGCTCCGGAGAACACGGAATGGTCGGCATGACGTTTCGCCTGCCGGACGTCGGGGTGATCAATGCGCTGCGCTGGCGTCCGCATCCTTGGGGTGACGACCTGCGCGAGCGTGCGGTACCTGAGGAGGTGCAGCCGCGGCCGACGGTCTTCGAGAAAGCGGCGTCCACGGGGGTCGCGGTCAGCGTCATCTCCGGCGCCCAGTTCGCCGGTTCGGGGCTGACACGGGCGGCGCTGCGAGGCGGCACGTACGCCGGCGTGCACACCATGGGTGATCTGGCCGCAACCATCGGCTCGGTGATCGCTGACCGGGGTTTCTGCTACGGCTACCACGCCGACCTCGACCTGGTCGGTCATCTGCACGGCCCCGGTTCGGATGCCTGGCGGCTGCAGCTTCGGCAGGTCGACAAGCTCGTCGAGTCCATCGTCGATGGGCTGCCCGCCGGAGGGCTGCTCGCCGTCGTCGCCGACCACGGCATGGTCCATGTGGACGAGCACGTGATCGACCTCGACAGTTGTGATGTGCTTCACGCGGGCGCCGAGGCGATCGCCGGCGAGGTGCGTGCCCGTCACATCTATACGCGTGCCGGCGCACGTGAGGATGTGCTGGCGGCGTGGCGCGCAACCCTGGGCGATATGGCCTGGGTGGTCACCGGCGAGGAAGCGATTGAGGCGGGGTGGTTCGGCGAACGTGTGGCAGACACCGTGCGCCCGCGGATCGGCAACGTCGTGGCCGCCGCGACGGGGTCTGCGGGGATGCTGCGCCGCACCGTGGAGCCGGTCGAATCTTCGCTGGTAGGTCAGCACGGCTCGCTGACTTCGGCCGAGCAGCGGGTTCCCCTGCTTCTTGCGCACCGCTGACCGCCGTCACCGGCCGGCCCCCGACCGCCTCCGGCAAAGCCGTCGGCCATCGCACACCCACGTCGCAGCTGTACGTGATTGTGATCTGACGGTGTCGAAAATGTTTGCAATGCAGCATGTTTGACAGGCCGCGCGAGCAAGTTTTCCCCTACGCCCAATGCGCGCCGCGCGCAACACATTTCGTGACACACCTGAACCCGCGGCACGGATTGTGTGTGCCGTCACAGATTTTGGCCGTATTAGAGACCCTCTGCTAGCGTTCGGCCGCATGTTTGCTATCGCAACGCTCTTGACACTTGTCAACCAGGTGTCAGGCACTCCATACGTGGTCGGCGGAGACACTGCTGCCGGCACAGACTGTTCCGGTCTGGTGTCGTGGGTGACCAACGCCGCGACGGGCAGGCCGGTCTACGGCGACCGATTCCACACCGGAAACATCGAAAGCGCACTTCTCGCGCGCGGCTTCCAGTACGGCACGCAACCGGGCGCCCTCGTCGTCGGGTGGAACGGCGGCCACACCGCCGTGACGCTGCCCGACGGCACCCCGGTGTCCTCGGGCGAAGGTGGCGGCGTGAAGGTCGGCGGCGGCGGGGCCTACCAGGACCAGTTCACCAATCACATGTTCCTGCCGATGCCCGCGAACGTTCCTCCCGTGCCCGATCCGATGATGGCACCGCCCATCAACCAGCTCCCGCCACCGATGGCGCCCCCTCCGCCGCCCGGAGCGCCGGTCGTCCTCGCCGGCCAGGAGATGCCGCTGCCCCCCGGCGCTCCGCTGCCCCCGCCGCCGATCGGTGCGCCGATCCCCCCACCTCCGCCCGGCATGCCGCTTCCGCCTCCCCCGCCGGCCTAGACCGGGCGGGCGATAGCGTCTGTGCCGTGATCGTCCTGCTACCGCCGTCGGAGACCAAGCGTCCCGGCGGAGACGGCCCGGCCCTGTCGTTGGACTCGATGAGCTCACCCGCGCTGAACGCGACACGAAACGAGGTCGTCGCCGATCTGGTCGCTTTGGCCGCCGACCGGCCGGCCTCCCGCAAGGCGCTCGGCATCTCTGCGTCCCAGGACGCCGAGATCGATCGCAACGCGGCGCTGCGCTCGGCGCCGACACTGCCCGCGATCCACCGCTACACCGGTGTCCTCTACGACGCCCTGGACGTGGGGTCGCTGCGGGGTGCCGCCGCGCAGCGGGCGCAGTCCCGGCTTGCGGTGGTGTCCGCGCTGTTCGGGTTGATCCGGGCGGACGACCGCATCCCCGCCTACCGGCTCTCGGCCGGATCGAAACTGCCGGGCCGTCCGACGATGGCGGCACGGTGGAAGCCCGACCTCGAGCCCGTCCTGTCCGGCGTCGCCGAGGGTGAGGTCGTCATCGATCTGCGGTCCGGCTCCTACGCAGCACTGGGCAAGGTGCCCGGCGCCGTCACCGTCGACGTCGTGGCCGAGCACCCCGATGGCCGGCGCACCACCGTCAGCCACTTCAACAAAGCGCACAAGGGCCGACTGGCCCGCGCACTCGTCAGCACCCGATCGGAACCGGCCGATGCCTCGGCGGTCGCTGCGGTGGCGCGTCGCGCCGACATGCGCGTCGAACGACGCGACAACCACCTGACCGTCGTCGTGCCGGCCTGACTCGGCCTGCGCTCAGAACTCGATGATCATGTCCGAGGTGTAGAACTCCTCCGGGTTCTGCGAGAACGCGTTCGGCCGGGTGACGGATGCCCAGACCCCGGTAGCCCACGACTCGATAGGGCCACGCACCGTGGTCCTGCCCGTGCCCCCGGCATCGGTCATGAGGCCCGCGACGGACACCCCGGGATCGCCGGCGTTGCAGCTGCGCGACGAGTCGCGGGGCATCTGGATCAGCTTGACGTCGTAGTGCGTGTTGGGCGCGCCGGTCACCAGCACGACATCGGCGACGATCTCACCACCCGCGATCCGCACGTCGGCGGTGGCGCGCGCGTAATACCCGCCGCCGCGGTACTGGAATTGGCTGAAGTCGCACCGGCGCTGTATCTGGCTGAACGGCAGGGACACCGGCGCCGCGGTCGCGCCCTGTTCTGCCGCCGCGATTCCGGGGTTCCCGCCAACCAGTCCAGCGCTCAGCAAGGCGGCGACAACAGCGGCGGCAAAAGCGGTGCGATGCATAGGGCAAGGCTAGATGGGGTTGTCAGACTGCGGGCGAATACGCTCGCGTCGGCAGCCTGCAGCTGCTCCCGTTGACGCACCTGTGCGGACGCGGGACACTTCGCCCCGATGTCGACATTCTGGGTCTACGCCCGCATACAGCTGATGATGTTCGTCTTCGGCATCGTCGGGCCGATCTTCCTTTTCGGATACTTCCTCGCCCAGCCCGATCCCACTCTGCGGTGGATGTACTGGTGGGGGCTCTTCATCACCTTCGGCGACATACTCATCGCCCTGCAGATGACCGAGTCGGTGGTGCGCAAGGATCGCGAAGCCGCCGAGAAAGCCGACAGGTACCGCCGGGGCCTGGAACGCTGACCCCATGGGACACCCGGGCTACGCGCCGCCCCCCCGGCAGCACCTCAGCGGTCGGCCGCCGACCTCGTGGTCTCGATCGTCGTCCTGCTGCTGACGGTCCTGTTCGGCGCCGCCGCGGCCTTCTTCGGAGTGTTCTCCCTCGCGTTCCTCGACCACTGCCCGCCGGAAACCTGCAGCGTCGACGGCGCCGTCGAGGCGGTGTTCACGTCCTTGGCAGCCGCGGCGGGTATCCCTCTGGTCGGACTGATCGTCACCGTCGTCGCGCTGATCCGGCGAAAAACCGTGTGGCCCCTTCGCCGTTGGCACCCTCCTGTTATGCGCGCTCTCGGTGTCCATCGGGATCGTGGGGTACTCCGCTGCCGTAGGCTGAGCCGACGAGTTGCCGGTGACCCCTGCTGGCTGCATGATCCGCGTCATGGACACATCCTCGGCGTTCGCGCTGTCAGACATCGATGCGGTCGGCCAGGCTGCGCTGGCAGCCGCCGGTGAGGTCACCGCCGCCGACCTCCTCGACGCCGCGATCATCCGACTGGAAGCGGGGCGCGCCCTCAACGCGGTCGTCACCGACCTGTTCGATCGGGCCCGCACCCAAGCCCGCGCTCTCGACGAATCCGGGATTCTGCGGACCGGTGATGCAGGAGTGCTCGCGGGAGTTCCCTTCTTGCTCAAAGACCTTGGCGCCTCACTGGCCGGTGCTCACGAGGCCATGGGTTCGCGCGCACTGCGGGCGCACGTCGCAACTGAAACGTCGTGGATCGTCGAGCGCTACCTCGAGGCCGGCCTCGTCGTGTTCGGCAAGACCAACACTCCCGAATGGGGCAATCACTGCACCACCGAACCGTCGCTGTTCGGCGCGACCGCCAATCCGTGGTCACCCGACATCACGCCTGGCGGTTCCAGCGGCGGATCCGCCGCGGCCGTCGCCGCCGGCATCGTCCCCGCGGCCTCCGGTGGCGACGGGACCGGATCCATTCGGGTGCCCGCCGCGTGCTGCGGGCTCGTCGGCCTCAAACCGCGGCGCGGCCGCACCTCCTTCGCACCCGGCGCCGGACACGGCCTGGAGGGCTTGGTGAACGAGCACGCCCTCACCCGGACCGTGCGGGACAGCGCAGCCCTGCTCGACGCTGTCACCGGCGTCGGCATCGGCGACCCGTACTCGGCTCCGCTGCCGGCGGAGCGGTTTCTCGACGCCATCACGAAAGAACCTTTGCCGCAACGCATCACAATCGCCACCGGATCGCCGTTCCCCGGACCGGCCACCGATTCCGCGGTCGTGGCCGCTGTCGAGAAAGTCGGCACAGTCCTGCAGGGACTGGGGCATTCGGTGGTCCCCGGCGCCCCCACGATCGACGCCGATGCCGTCGCCGACGCGATCGCCGTCCTCCACACCGTCAGCAACGCGCAACTGTTCGACCTGGCCTGCCAGACCCTCGGGCGCGAACCCGAGGAGGACGAATTCGAGCCCAGCACATGGGAGATGGTGCGTGAGGGGTTCACCACCACCGGCACCGAGTACGCGAACGCCATCGACGCGGTGCACGCGCAGACGCGCCGCTTCGCGACCCAGATGTCGGAGTCCGACGTGCTGCTGGTGCCCACCCTGCTGACCGCTCCCCCGCCCTACGGCCTGCTCGACCAGCCCCGCGGAAGCACCCGCGCCTTCTTCGACGTCGAGTTCGCCACCACGGGGTGGACGTCCCTGGCCAACGTCACCGGATGGGCCGCGACCTCGCTGCCGCTCGGTGTCACTGACGACGGCCTGCCGATCGGTGTCCAGCTCATGGCGCCGGACGAGACGATCCTGCTGAAGCTGGCCGCGCAACTGGAAACGGCGTTACCGTGGGCCGACCGCCGACCACCGGGCTGGGTCAGCGGCTGATGCGACGGAGGGCGTGCATGCTGCGAGACATTCGGGAACTCACCGATTCGCCGCAGGAGTACGCCGACGAACTCCGGCGCCGCTGGGGTGGGCTGCTCAGCTACCGCTACATCGGCCGCAGCCACGCCTCGATGGATCTCGGCGAAGAGGACAACACCGTCTCGCTCCGCCGCGACATGCGCGACGGCGCGGGCGGCGTCCTCCTCGCGGTGTTCGGGATCTCGGCGCCCGAGAGCGGCCACATGTCCGATCTGGAAGCGGTGCCCAACCCCGTCATCCACTCCTGCCAGATCCTCGACCCCGGCGTCGGGGTCGAGCGCATCGAGATCATCTCCGAGGAGCTGCGCCGCGGCAGGCAGATGGGGTACAGCCGGGCCACGATCGTCGACGCCGACAACCCAGCCAGGGTGCTCGCCCTGATCGAGGGCCAAGGCGTCAGCATCGGCGTGCCGCCCGAAGGCTTGGAGAAGATGGAGGCCAACCCGCTCGACATCGTCGACTCGCCGGAGCTGCCGCCGCTGTGGGAGGTGTTCGGCGCCCGGCTGCGCACCGACGGCCGCTGGGCACTGCCTGAACTGTCCGTCGACGTCGCCTCGCCCGACGCGGCGCTGCACATCGGACCGCAGTTCGTGGCGTTGGAGACCGCAGCCCGCCATCGCGCCGCCGAGATGACGGGATCGACCCGGCTGCACGGCGTCTCGTCGCACGTCATGTTCGTCGCTCGCGGCAAGGCAGGCCCGTTCCGACTCGAAACCGAACCGATGCCCGGCGCCGCGGGCCACATAGCGGTCCGGGTGACGATGCACGACGAAGGAGCCGACGACCGGCTGACCACCGTGGCGTCCTATCTATTTCGTGCGAGCGAATCAAGCGCTTGAGATACGCGTGGGACACTTCTGCGCATGGCACTGGACATCGCTCGTCCCAAGCTCGAAGGCAACGTCCTCGTCGGATCCGACCGCCAACTAGGGTTTGCCGAATTCGGTGACCCCCAGGGCCGGGCGATCTTCTGGTTGCACGGCACCCCCGGCGCCCGCCGCCAGATTCCCGTCGAGGCCCGCATCTACGCCGAGAAGAACGCAATCCGGCTGATCGGTGTCGACCGTCCCGGCATCGGTTCGTCCACCCCGTTCGAGTACGGGAAGGTCATCGATTTCGCCGACGACCTCCGCGTCATCGCCGACACGCTCGGCATCGACAAGATGGAGATCATCGGGCTCTCCGGCGGCGGCCCCTACACGCTGGGCTGCGCCGCCGCGATGCCCGACCGTGTGGTGGCCGTCGGCATCCTCGGCGGCGTCGCGCCGACCCGCGGAGCCGACGGTATCGGCGGCGGCGTGATGGGCAAGGTCGGGATTCCCGTCGCGCCGTTGCTGGAGCATGTCGGCTCACCGCTGAGCTTTGTCGCCACCGGTCTGATCCGGCTGATCAAACCGGTTGCCGAGCCCGCGCTCTACCTCTATGCCAGCATCTCGCCCGAAGGCGATCGCCGGTTGCTGGTGCGTCCCGAATTCAAGGCGATGTTCCTCGATGACCTGCTCAACGGCAGCCGCAAGCAACTCGCCGCCCCGTTCGCCGACGTCGTCGTCTTCGCGCGCGACTGGGGATTCCGGCTCGACGAGGTCAAGGTGCCGGTGCGCTGGTGGCACGGCGACTGCGACCACATCGTGCCGTTCGAGCACGGCAAGCATGTCGTCGCGCTGCTGCCCGACGCCGAGTTCTACCCGCTACCCGGCGAGAGCCACCTCGGTGGCCTGGGTGAGGCCGAGGCGATCATGGCCGCGATGAACGAGCTGTGGGATACCAGCAACCAGCACTGACAAGGCGTGACTAGCGCTTCAGCCAGCCCGTCACGGTCGACAGGTCTTTGGTGAAGGTCTGCATCAAGTCGTCGTGGTAGAGCGTGCCGCCACTGATGGCCGCGTCGCCCTGCCACACGACATGCACGCGGACCACGCCCTTGTCGAAATAGTCGCTGCGCTCGGCCGCACGGTGATTCCATCCGGTCTCTTCGGCGAGCGCCGAGACGGCCTGCCGCTCGTCGGTGTCAACCATGGGTACACCCTAGCCCTCGCCCGACAGCGCCCTTCGGAGCATGTGCATCGCGACGGTCGTCGAGCGCTCGCGGACATCGGATCTATTGCCCGGCAGCGTGGTCGTCCGCGTCAGAAATGTGCCGTCGGCCAGCGCCACCGAAAAGCACACGGTCCCCACGGGTTTGGCCTCGGTTCCGCCTCCTGGGCCGGCGATTCCGGTGATCGCCACCGCGGTGTCGGCGCCGAACCTCTGCAGAGCGCCGGCAGCCATCGCCTCGGCGACCGGCTCCGAGACAGCTCCGTGCTGTTCGATCAGCGCGGCGTCGACGCCCAGCAGATCGGTCTTGGCTTCATTCGAGTACGACACGACGCCGCCCGCGACGTACGCCGACGAGCCGGCCCGTTCCGTGAGGCGGGCGGCCACCATTCCTGCGGTGCAGGACTCGGCGGTGGCGATGGTGCGCCCCGACAGCAGCGCGGCGACCTGGTCGTCGATGAACGATCCGTCCTCGGAGAACAGTTCGTGGCCATGGCGATCACGCAGCTCGTCCAGCAGGGCGGCGTACGTGGCCGCATCCTGCGGCTCGTAGCGGGTGACGATCTCCAACTCGCCGCGACGCAGGCACGTGGTGATCTCGAGGCGGTCAAAACCCGGGACGCTCTTCTCGGCGTCGCGCAGCGTGTCGGCCAGACCCGATTCGGGCAGACCGAACATCCGGATCGTCTCCTGCTGGTACCGGGTACGCCCGGCAATCGCCGCCTGCAGCGCTTGCGTCGCCACCGCTGTCTCCCACATCGGCTGCAACTCCCGCGGCGGGCCCGGCAGCACGACGACGGTCGGCGACCCGGGAACCACCACCCCGGGCGCGGTACCGACCGGATCGAGGATCACCGCGCCCTCGGGAACGAGCGCCTGCTTGCGGTTGGACGCCAGCACAGCCTCGGCGTCGACGCCGGGGAAGCGCGCCATCAGCCGCGTCACGATGTTGCCGATCTTGGCTTCCAGACCCGGGTCCAGGACGAGGTCGCGCTCGCAGAATTCCGCGACGACGGCCACCGTCATGTCGTCTGCGGTCGGGCCGAGGCCCCCGCTGGTGATGATCAGGTCGACGCCCTGATCGGCCAGGAACCGCAGCTGCGCCGCGATGTCGCCGGGCCGGTCACCGCACAGCGTGATGTGACCCAGCTCGACACCGAGCTCGAGAAGCCGGTCGGCCAGCCACGGGCCGTTGCGGTCTGCGACCCGTCCCGTCAGAACTTCTGTCCCCGTCACCACGATCCCGGCCCGCGCGCTCACGCCACGACCTTACGCACCGGTTCCGGACCGGCTCCGGCGCGGCTACTTGTGCGGAACGTCGTTGACGAGGCCGCCGTCCATGACGAATTCGGCGCCCGTGGAGTACCGCGATTCGTCGCTGGCAAGGAACACCACGAACGTCGCGACCTCCTCCGGCTGGCCGGGGCGGCCCAGCGGGATGCGCAGCATGTTGTCCGGGAAGTGCTTCGTCATCGGGGTCCGGATGAAGCCGGGGTGCACCGAGTTGACGCGGATGTTGAACTGGCCGAGCTCGAGTGCCGCCGACTTGGTCAGGCCGCGCACCGCCCACTTCGAGGCCACATACGGGTGCACCATGATGGCGCCGCGCAGACCCTCGATCGACGAGATGTTGATGATCGAGCCGCCGCCGTCGGCCTTCATGGCTTCGACGGACGCCTGCATCCCGAGGAAGGTTCCGGTCAGGTTGACGTCGATGACCCTCTGCCACTTCGTCATATCGAACTGGCCGATCTGACCGAGCGCGACGGTGCCCGCATTGTTGACGAGGACGTTGAGCTTGCCGAAGTCGTTGACAGCGGTCGCGACGGCGGCCTCCCATTGGTCGGCCTGCGTGACGTCGAGATGGACGTAGCGGATGGAGTCCGGTGTCTCGGCGTTGATCTCATCGGCCAGCGCCTGGCCCTTCTCATCGAGAATGTCGCCGATGACCACCTTGGCGCCCTCGGCGATCAGCGCCCGGGCATCCTCGGCGCCCATGCCCTGTGCACCGCCACTGATGAGTGCCACTTTTCCGTCCACGCGTCCCATGGGGCGTCAGGTTACCTCACCGAGTAGACACAAATTAGAACCTGTTCCAATTTCAGTTCGCAGCACGCATACTGCTGGCCATGGCTATTCGTGTGGCGCTCATCGGAACCGGCAACTGCGGAAGTCTGGCGCTGCGTCAGCTCATCGAGGACGGCCGATTCGAGCTCACCGGCGTGTGGGTTTCGACGGAGGCCAAGGTCGGCAAGGACGCCGGTGAGCTTGCCCGCCTCGACGTGACGACGGGCGTCACCGCCACCAACGACCTGGACGCGATCATCGCCGCCAAGCCCGACTGCGCCGTGTACTGCGCGATGGGTGACATCCGCCCCCGCGAAGCGCTCGCCGACGTCCGCGGTCTGCTGGAAGCCGGCATCAACGTCGTCGGATCCTCCCCCGGATTCCTGTCCTACCCGTGGGGCGTCATCGGCGATCACACCATCGAGAAGGTGGAAAATGCTGCGCGGCAAGGTAATACAAGCCTCTTCATCACCGGCGTCGACCCCGGCTTCGTCACCGACCTGATGCCGCTGGCGCTGGCCAGCACCTGCCAGAGCATCAGTCAGATCCGCACGATGGAGATCGCCGATTACGCGACCTACGACGGCGCGACGGTGATGTTCGACGTGATGGGCTTCGGGAACGAGATCGGCGACCTGCCGTTCCTGTACCAGCCCGGAATGCTCAGCGCGGCATGGGGCGTCGGCATCCGACAGCTCGCCGCCGGTCTGGGTGTCGAGGTCGACGAGATCCGCGATTCGGTGGAGCAGGAGCCCGCGCCCGAGGACTTCGACGTCGCGGTCGGCACGATCAAGAAGGGCACGGTGGCTGCCGTGCGATTCCTGATCGAAGGTCTCGTCGGCGGCGAGCCCGTCATCGTGGTCGAGCACATCACCCGCCTGCGTGGTGACCTGCGCCCCGATTGGACCCAGCCCGCGCAGGAGGGCGGCTCGTATCGCGTCGAGATCACCGGCGAGCCGTCGTACGTCATGGACATCTGCCCGACCAGCCGCAACGGCGACCACAACTACGCGGCGATCCTGGCGGCGGCCGGCCGCATCGTCAATGCGATTCCGGATGTCGTCGACGCCGCTCCCGGGATCCGCACGACGCTGGATCTGCCGCTGGGCACCGGAAAGGGCACGTACCGCCGGGCCTGATCAGGTGCGGGTGATGCCGCGCCATTCGAGTCGAACCGTCGTCCCGCTCGCCGACGGTTCGATCGTCGCGTCGTCCGACAGCGTCTCCATCAGCGGGATGCCCCGCCCGCGGGTGCGGGGGGCTGGTTCGGTCTGGCGTGTGCGCCACGTGCCCCGGTCGAGAATGCACACTGTCAGCGCCTGTCGGGTCGAGTCGTAGATCGCCTGGATGTCTATCGTGCCCGGCCGGTCGGCCAGCAGGTAGGCGAACTCGGCCGCGTTGGCGAGGCCCTCGTTGATCGCGAGGACGACGTCGCTGCGGCGGACATCGTCGATGGCGAAGAACTGCCCGAGCCAATCGGTGAACTCTTGTCGCACGCGGGCCACCGCCCCGGCGTCTGCGTCAAGGCCGAATCGCTCGAAGCGTTCGGCGTTGGCTACCTCAGTCGGAGGCATGGAATCGATCATGGCAGTCGGTGGCTACCCCTCGAAACGCGTTCCTAAGCGAGATTTCTATGTGTCGTTCGCCGCAAGGGCTTCGTCGAGGCTGGGGTACAGCTTGACGATGTCGGCGATGCCGACGAGCTTGAGTGGTCGGCTCGTTGCCGGACCGTCCGCGACGACACTGATCTCCACCGTCGAACCGGCCTTGTCATGGGCGGCCACCAGGACACCCATGCCGGCCGATGCCAGGAACTCGACCTCGGTGAAGTCGATGACCACCGCGCCGGGCTTCTGCTCGAGAGCGGTGTCGATCGCGGTCTCCAGCTGGGGTGAGGTGAGCATGTCGACTACGCCGGCCACTGCGACGACGGCCGTTCGTTCGACCCATCGTTCGGTGACGACACACGTCGATGAGGACGCAGCGCCCCCAGCGCCTTCGGCTGCTTGCTCGTCCAAGGTTCACCTTCCATGTCAGGCCACTCATCGCATATTGCGAGAGCACGATTCAGTGCTGCTCGCACAGGCTGCATCCTGAACCCGGCAAGACCAAACTACCCAAACCAGTCCGGCCGTCTGCTTCGACCAGGCCACAGATTAAACCAGTAGGGCGGGCAACGCCCGTAGCATGGCTTATCAGGGCCCGTCCCTGCCCCGTGATATGAGGAGCGAATGTGACCACGGCCCCCCTGACCCCGGTCGACCCGGTCGTGCAGGTCGAGGCGAGCCCGCCAGGGCCGGCGATCGGTGCCTTCTTCGACCTCGACGGCACCCTCGTCGACGGGTTCACCGCCACCGCCCACGCGGGTGACCGGATCCGTCGCCGCCAGGCCCGCATCGGCGAGGTCACCGGCGTCATCGAGGCCGCGATGCGCTATCGGTTCGGCCGAGTGAACTTCGCGAAGCTGCTCGAACGCGCCGCCGGTTATCTCCGTGGTGAATCGCTCTCCGAACTGGACCTCGTCGGCGAGCGCCTCTTCGCCGAACGCGTCCGGGACCGAATGTTCCCTGCCATGCGCGAGGTCGTAGCGGCTCACCAGCGGCAAGGGCACACCGTCGTCATGTGCTCGTCGGCCTTGACCATCCACGCCGAGCCGGTTGCGCGGTACCTGGACATCGGCCACGTGCTGTGCAACCACTTCGAGGTGGACCAGGACGGGCTGCTGACGGGCCGCATCACCCGGCCCGTGATCTGGGGTAAGCGCAAGGCCGCCGCGGTGCAGGGCTTCTGCGCCGACAACGGCGTCGAGCTGCAGAACAGCTACTTCTACGCCGACGGGAACGAGGACATCGCCCTGATGTCGCTCGTGGGAAATCCGCGTCCGGTGAATCCCCGACGCGACCTCGCCGCGATGGCCGTCGCCCAGGGCTGGCCCGTCCTGAAGGTGGTGAATCCGGGCAAGGGCAACCACGGTGGGCTCCGTGGTGTAATAAAATAGAACACGTTTCAGTTTTGAACTGTTCTCGAACATATCCCGCCTATGAGCCCACCAGGAGCGGACTATGCACACTCCCCTGTGCGACCAACTCGGCATCGAATTTCCCATCTTCGCGTTCACCCACTGCCGTGACGTCGTCGTCGCCGTGAGCAAGGCCGGCGGCTTCGGTGTCCTCGGTGCGGTCGGTTTCACCCCCGAGCAGCTCGAGATCGAGCTCAATTGGATCGACGAGAACATCGGCGACCACCCCTACGGCGTCGACATCGTGATCCCGAACAAGTACGAGGGCATGGACTCGGTCGACGTGGATCCCGAGGTCCTCAAGAAGACCCTCAACGACCTCGTTCCCGACGGGCACATCGAATTCGCGAAGAAGATCCTGTCCGACCACGGTGTGCCGGTCGACCACAGCGACGACGACGCGCTGCAACTGCTCGGCTGGACCGAGGCGACGGCCACCCCGCAGGTCGAGGTCGCGTTGCGGCACCCGAAGGTCACGATGATCGCCAACGCGCTGGGCACCCCGCCCGCCGACATGATCAAGCACATCCACGATGAGGGCCGCGTGGTCGCGGCGCTGTGCGGCTCGCCATACCAGGCCCGCAAGCACGCCGACGCCGGCGTCGACATCATCATCGCCCAGGGCGGCGAGGCCGGCGGCCACTGCGGCGACGTCGGTTCGATCGTGTTGTGGCCCCAGGTCGTCAAGGAGGTCGCGCCTGTTCCGGTGCTTGCTGCCGGCGGTATCGGCAGCGGTCAGCAGATCGCCGCGGCGCTGGCGCTCGGCGCGCAGGGCGCCTGGACCGGATCGCAGTGGGTCATGGTCGAGGAGTCCGAGCACACCCCAGTGCAGCACGCCGCCTACGCCAAGGCGTCCAGCCGAGACACCGTGCGCAGCCGCTCCTTCACCGGCAAGCCCGCGCGCATGTTGAAGAACGACTGGACCGAGGCGTGGGAGAAGGAAGACAACCCGAAGCCGCTCGGAATGCCGTTGCAGTACATGGTTTCCGGCATGGCCGTGGCCGCCACCCACAAGTACCCCAACGAGTCGGTCGACGTCGCGTTCAACCCGGTCGGCCAGGTCGTCGGTCAGTTCACCAAGGTGGAGAAGACGTCGGTGGTGATCGAGCGCTGGGTGCAGGAGTACCTGGAGGCGACGAGCACGCTCAACGAGCTCAACGAGGCCGCCAGCGTTTAGTCACTGGTGATTCGGCGTGCGCAGTCGCGCTGAGCGCAACCCCGCACGCCGAAATCACCTGGCGACGTAGTCGGCGAGGTGTTGGCCGGTGAGGGTAGACGCCTCGTCGACCAGCTGCCTCGGTGTGCCCTCGAAGACGATGCGCCCGCCGTCGTGGCCGGCGCCCGGTCCGAGATCGATGATCCAGTCGGCGTGGGCCATGACGGCCTGGTGATGCTCGATGACCACCACCGACTTGCCGTCGTCGACCAGCCGGTCCAGCAGGCCCAGTAGCTGATCGACATCGGCGAGGTGCAGGCCGGTGGTCGGCTCGTCGAGAATGTAGATCGCACTCTCGTCGGCGCCCTTGTCCGACAGCCGGGCGGCGAGCTTCAGCCGTTGCCGCTCGCCGCCGGACAGCGTGGTCAGCGGCTGCCCCAGCGTCAGATACCCGAGGCCCACATCGGCCATTCGCTCCAGGATCTTTTGCGCAGCAGGAACTTTCGCCTCGTCGCTGCCGAAGTACCCGGCGGCGTCTGTCACGGGCATCGCCAGTACCTCGGCGATGTTCTGACCCCCGAGCGTGTACTCCAGCACCTCGGCCTGGAACCGCCGGCCCTCGCACTCCTCACACGTGGACTCGACAGTCGCCATCACCCCGAGCTCGGTGTAGATGACGCCCGCTCCGTTGCAGGCCGGGCAGGCGCCTTCTGAATTCGAGCTGAACAGAGCGGGTTTGACGCCATTGGCTTTGGCGAAGGCCTTCCGGATCGGCTCCAGCAGGCCCGTGTAGGTCGCCGGGTTGCTGCGCCGGGAACCACGGATCGGTGCCTGGTCGATCGACACCACGCCGTCCTTCGTGGCGACCGAGCCGTCGATCAAAGAGCTCTTACCGGAGCCGGCCACACCGGTCACGACGACGAGCACGCCGAGCGGGATGTCGACGTCGACGTCGGCCAGATTGTGGGTGTTGGCGCCGCGGATCTCCAACGCGCCGTTAGCCTCTCGCACTGTCTCCTTCAACGCGGCGCGGTCGTGGAGATGGCGCCCGGTCAGCGTGTCGCTCGCGCCAAGCTTCTCTACGCTGCCCTCGAACACGATCTCGCCGCCCGCCGTGCCCGCGCCGGGGCCGAGGTCGACTACATGATCGGCGATGGCAATGGTTTCCGGCTTGTGCTCGACAACGAGAACCGTGTTGCCCTTGTCCCGCAACTGCAGCAGCAGGTTGTTCATCCGCGCGATGTCATGCGGGTGCAGGCCGATGGTCGGCTCGTCGAACACGTAGGTGACGTCGGTCAGCGACGACCCGAGGTGACGGATCATCTTGACGCGCTGGGCTTCTCCCCCGGACAGGGTGCCCGCCGGCCGGTCCAGCGACAGATAACCCAACCCGATCTCGACGAACGAGTCCAGCGTGTGCTGCAGTGCGGTGAGCAGCGGCGCCACCGACTTGTCTTTCACCGATGCGATCCACTTCGCCAGGTCCGTGATCTGCATCCCGCACACGTCGGCGATGTTGGCGCCCTTGATCTTCGACGACCGTGCGGTCTCCGACAGCCGGGTGCCGTCGCACTCCGGGCACGTCGTGAACGTCACCGCGCGTTCGACGAACGCGCGGATGTGGGGCTGCATCGCCTCGACGTCCTTGGACAGGAACGACTTCTGGATCTGCGGGATCAGGCCGAGGTAGGTCAGGTTGACACCGTCGACCTTGAGCTTGGTCGCGTCCTTGTACAGCAGCGCGTCCAGTTCCTTCTTGGTGAACTTGTTGATCGGCTTGTCGCAGTCGAAGAAGCCGCAGCCGTTGAAGATCCGGCCGTACCAGCCTTCCATCGAGAAGCCGGGGATGGTCAGCGCACCCTCGTTGAGCGATTTGGTGTCGTCGTAGAGCGCCGTCAGATCGATGTCGTTGACGGCGCCCCGCCCTTCGCAGCGGGGGCACATGCCGCCGACGATGGAGAAGTCACGGCGTTCCTTGACGGTCTTGCCGCCCTTGTCGAATGTCACTGCGCCGGCCCCGCTGATCGAGGCGACGTTGAACGAAAATGCCTGTGGGGAACCGATATACGGCTGGCCCAGCCTGCTGAACAGGATCCGCAGCATCGCTCCGGTGTCGGTGGCGGTGCCGACCGTGGAGCGAGGATCGGCGCCCATCCGCTGCTGGTCGACGATGATCGCGGTGGTGAGTCCTTCGAGGACGTCGACGTCGGGGCGTGCCAGCGACGGCATGAAACCCTGGACGAACGCGCTGTAGGTCTCATTGATGAGCCGTTGGGATTCGGCGGCGATGGTGTCGAACACGAGCGAGCTCTTGCCGGATCCGGAGACTCCGGTGAACACCGTCAGCCTGCGCTTGGGCAGTTCGATGCTGACGTCCTTGAGGTTGTTCTCGCGGGCTCCGGTGACGCGGATCAGGTCATGGGCGTCGGCTGGATTGCTCCTCGCGTCCGCGGCGGCAGCGTGGGGCATCAGGCGGGCAGCTCCTGGATCCGGACGGTGTTGCCGGCCGGGTCGCGGAAGGCGCAGTCCCGCGCACCCCACGGCTGGTCGGTGGGTTCCTGCATCACGTCGGCGCCGCTGGCCTGCACGCGCTCGAACAGCGCGTCGAGGTCCGTCGTCGCGAGCATCACGCTGGCGTAGGTGCCCTTGGCCATCATCTCCGCGATCACGCGGCGCTCCTCGTCGGTCACACCGGGATCTGCCGCGGGCGGTGTGAGCACGATGTTCATGTCGGGTCTGCCGACCGGTCCGATGGTGATCCACCGCATGTCCTCGTAGCCGACATCCTTGCGGACCTCGAAACCGACGGCGTCGCGGTAGAACGCCAGGGACGCCTCCGGGTCGGTGTGGGGCAGGAAGCTGGCGTTGATCGTGATCTCCATGCCGATCACGCTATCGGCGGGCCCGCGACCGATGCTTCTCGATTCCTGATCGGTCTGGTGACCTGTTTGGCCATGCACGACGGGATGCCGGCGGCGTCATTGCACGCGACTTTGCGATAGACGCTCGGCGGAACACCCACCAATTCGGTGAACCGGGTGCTGAAGGTGCCCAATGACGAACATCCGACGGCGAAGCACACCTCGGTGACCGACATCTCGCCGCGCCGCAACAGCGCCATCGCCCGCTCGATACGGCGGGTCATCAGATAGCTGTACGGCGACTCGCCGTATGCGGTTTTGAACTGGCGTGACAGGTGCCCGGCCGACATGTTCACGGACCTGGCGAGCGTGTCGACGTTCAAGGGCTGCGCGTACTCCCGGTCGATGCGGTCCTTGACGCTGCGCAGAAGCGTCAGGTCTCGCAGGCGCTGTGCCAGCGCGGGGTCGCTTGCCACGCGAAAAATCTTACGGGTGCTACTTCTCTCGGACGACGGCATTATGTAGGGTGATATACATATTCTGGAGAAAAGGGGCTCGGTCCGTGACAAGTCCACGCGAACGGATGGTCATCTCGGCGGCCTTGCTGATCAGGGAGCGCGGCGCACACCCGACCGCCATCGCCGACGTACTCGAGCACAGCGGTGCGCCGCGCGGCTCGGCCTACCACTACTTCCCCGGAGGCCGCACGCAACTGCTCTGCGAAGCAGTCGACTATGCAGGCGAGTTCATGGCCGACCGGTTGTCCCAGGCGCCGTCAAGCCTCGACGCACTCGACGGACTCTTCGATACCTACCGGAAGCAGCTGGAGCGCAGCGACTTCCGTGCCGGCTGCCCCGTCGTCGCGGTCGCGGTCGAATCGGGCGACCCGGCCAAACCCGGACAGGCCGAGCCGGTGATCGACCGGGCCGCCGCCGCATTCGAGCGCTGGCGGGGCGTGATCGCGCGACGGCTCGCCGCCGACGGCGTCGCAGGAGCCGAAGCCGCTGCGCTGGCCATGCTGGTGCTGACGTCCTTCGAAGGTGCCATCGTCGTCGCGCGGGCCGCGCGCGACCTCGAACCGCTCAATGTCGTTCAAGCTCAACTGCGTTCACTGATCAGTGCGCAGACCACCGCAGGAAAGAGAGCGCCGCGATGACCGAAAAGGCGCAGGACTGGCAGCCCACCGCGTGCATCCTCTGCGAATGCAACTGCGGCATCGTCGTCCAGGTGGAGGATCGCACGCTGGCCCGCATCCGCGGCGACAAGGACCACCCGGCCTCACACGGATACACCTGCAACAAAGCGCTGAGGCTCGACCACTACCAGAACAACCGCAACCGGCTCACGTCCCCGATGCGTCGCCGTCCCGACGGCAGCTATGAGGAAATCGATTGGGACACGGCCATCGCCGAGGTCGCCGCGGGCTTCCAGGCGGTCGCGACGGCCCACGGCGGGAACACGATCATGTACTACGGCGGGGGCGGGCAGGGCAATCACCTCGGCGGCGCCTACAGCGGCGCCTTCCTCAAAGCACTCGGGTCCTACCACCGGTCCAATGCCCTGGCCCAGGAGAAGACCGGCGAACACTGGGTCGACGCCCACTTCTACGGCAACCACACCCGCGGCGAATTTGAGCACGCCGAAGTCTCGGTGTTCGTCGGAAAGAACCCGTGGATGTCGCAGAGTTTCCCGCGGGCGCGGGTGGTGCTCAACGAGATCGCCAAGGATCCGGCCCGGTCGATGATCGTCATCGACCCCGTCATCACCGACACCGCGAAGATGGCCGACTTCCACCTGCGGGTGCGACCCGGAGCCGACGCGTGGTGTCTGGCGGCGCTGGCCGCAGTGCTGGTGCAGGAGGACCTCTGCGACGAAGCCTTTCTCGCCGAGCACGTCACCGGCGTCGAACCCGTCCGCGAGGTCCTCGCCGAGGTGCCCATCGGTGTCTACGCGCAGCGCAGCGGCGTCGAGGAGGAGCTGATCCGGGCGGCCGCCCGCCGGATCGCCTCGGCCGCAAGCGTGGCGGTCTTCGAGGATCTCGGCGTCCAGCAGTCCCCCAACAGCACGCTGTGCTCGTATCTGAACAAGATGCTGTGGATCCTGACCGGCAACTTCGCCAAACGCGGTGGCCAGCATCTACATTCGTCGTTCGCACCGCTGTTCCGGCCGGGCGGCGTGGGCCGCACGCCGGTGACGGGAGCGCCGATCATCGGCGGATTGATGCCCAGCAACGTCGTCCCCGAGGAGATCCTCACCAAACATCCGGACCGTTTCCGCGCCATGATCGTCGAGAGCAGCAATCCGGCGCACTCGGTCGCCGATTCCGACGCAGTCCGCCGGGCATTGTCCGAACTCGAATTCCTGGTCGTCATCGACGTCGCGATGACGGAAACGGCGAGGTTGGCCCACTACGTGTTGCCCGCAGCCAGCCAGTTCGAGAAGGCCGAGGCGACGTTCTTCAATCTTGAGTTCCCGCACAACACCTTTCACCTCCGGCATCGGCTGATGGAGCCGCTCGCCGGCACACTGCCCGAGCCCGAGATCTGGGCGCGATTGATGCGCGCGCTCGAGGTCGTCGACGACGCCGAACTGGCGCCGCTGCGCAAGGCCGCCAAAGACGGGCTCGACGCCTTCGCCGCGGCGTTTCTCGCCGCCGTCGGCGCCAACCCTCGCCTGGGCAAGGTCCTGCCGTTCGTTCTCTACGAGACGCTCGGTCCGACGCTTCCCGAGGGACTCTCGGGCGCCGCTGCGCTTTGGGGGCTGGCGCAGAAAGCCGCGATGACCTACCCGGATGCGGTGCGCAGGGCTGGACACGCCGACGGCAACGCACTGTTCCGCGCGATCCTTGCGAGCCGGTCGGGGATGACCTTCACGGTGCACGAGTACGAAGACGACTTCACGCTGATCTCGCATCCGGATCGCAAGATCGCCCTCGAGATGTCTGAAATGCTCGCCGACATCCGGGGCCTGGCCGACACTGCTGCCGGCCTCACCACCCCGGACTATCCCATCGTGCTGTCGGCCGGCGAGCGACGCGCCTACACCGCAAACGACATCATCAGGGATCCGTCATGGCGCAAACGAGACGCCGACGGGGCGCTGCGGGTCAGCCCGGAGGATGCCGAGGCGCTCGGTCTCGTCGACGGTGGCCGCGCGCGGATCACCACCGCGGCGGGCAGCGCCGAGGCGACGGTGGAGATCAGCGACGTGATGCTGCCCGGGCACGCGTCGTTGCCCAACGGGTACGGACTCGATTTCGTCGACAGCGACGGCGGTGCCCAGGTGCCCGGGGTGGCGCCCAACGCGTTGACCTCGAGCGCGTGGCGCGATGCCTACGCGGGAACGCCGTGGCACAAGCATGTGCCGGCGCGGATTGAGAAGGTCGACGGTCTGGTCGGCGCGACTAGTTAGGGGACGACCGGTGCGACCGGTGCGACCGGGGCCGATGCGTCCGGCGCCGCAGGAGCGGGCGGAGCCACCGGTGCCGGTCCCGTGTAGGACTGGGTGGCCGGACCGGAATTCATCGGCCGCTGGGTCAGGAGCAGCAGCGCGTCGCTGCCGCTGACCTCCTGGGTCCGCATCGCGTGCCAGAGATCGCGGAAGTAGCCGAGCTTCGTCTGCGTGGTCGGCGTCGTGCTGGTGCCGGGCGGCAGGTTGTCCGGGCTGGCGAGGTGCGGGACTTCCACGGGGGCCAGCGGTCCGACGGCCAGCGGAACCGCGGCCGGGTCACCGGAGACCGGGACGACGGGTGCCGCGAGCGGCGCGACGGGTTCGGCAGGGGCGCCGGGTCCGGGAGCGGGAGCCGGGGCGATCACCGGTGCGGGCACGGGCTGGGGCAACACCGGGGCAACCGGATCGGCCAGCGCCGATGGTGCCGTTGCGACCAGTGTCGCGAATGCCGCCGCGCCGATGATGGACGCCGTCCCTGTACGGAAACCGATCTTCACGATGCACCCTCCCGGTACCTCTGTAGTCACAGGATGCATCAGTTTCCCCGCGCATTTCGTTACAACGGCAGACTGACGGAGATGCAAATTTTCTCGTCTTCAACGAACTGGGCTCGCAGGCCCGCTCCGGTGGTGTAGCAATGCGTTACGCCCACTTGACGCTGAGGAGCGAACGTATGGCGACCCCCACCCTTCCGCACGGATTCGACTTCACCGACCCCGACCTGAACTGCGCGCGCCTTCCGATCGAAGAGCTCTCGGAACTGCGTCGCAGCGAACCGATCTGGTGGAACGAGCAGCCCATCGGCAACGGCGGTTTTGACGACGGCGGCTTCTGGGTCGTGACCAAGCACAAGGACGTCAAGGAGATCTCCAAGCGCAGCGACGTGTTCTCCAGTCAGGAGAAGACGGCGCTCCCCCGCTACCCCGCCGGCTCCACCGGCGAGCAGATCGAGACCGGAAGCCTCGTGCTGCTCAACATGGACGCGCCGCGGCATACGCATCTGCGCAAGATCATCTCCCGCGGATTCACCCCGCGGGCGGTGGAACGTCTGCGCGACGATCTCAACGAGCGCGCCCAGAACATCGCCAAGGTTGCGGCATCGGCGGGCGGGGGCGACTTCGTCGAGCAGGTGTCGTGCGAGCTGCCGCTGCAGGCCATCGCCGGGCTGATCGGCGTGCCCACCGAGGACCGGATGAAGCTGTTCGACTGGTCCAACCAGATGGTCAGCGACGACGACCCCGAGTACGCGCACTATGACAACCGCAACGCGGCAACAGAACTCATCATGTACGCCATGCAGCTGGCGGCGATCCGGGCGGAGAACCCCGGTGAGGACATCGTCACCAAGCTCATCGAGGCCGACGTCGACGGCCACAAGCTGTCCGACGACGAGTTCGGCTTCTTCATGGTGTTGCTCGCCGTGGCGGGCAACGAGACGACGCGCAACTCCATCACGCACGGCATGATCGCGTTCACCGACCACCCCGACCAGTGGGAGCTGTACAAGCGTGACAGGCCGATCACCGCGGTCGACGAGATCGTCCGGTGGGCCACCCCTGTCACGTCGTTCCAGCGCACGGCGCTTTCGGATTACGAGTTGTCGGGAGTGCCGATCAAGAAGGGCCAGCGCGTCGTCATGTCGTATCGGTCGGCGAACTTCGACGAAGAGGTCTTCGACGATCCGTTTGCGTTCAACATCCTGCGCGACCCGAATCCGCACGTCGGGTTCGGCGGCACCGGTGCGCACTACTGCATCGGTGCGAATCTGGCGCGGATGACGATCGATCTGATGTTCAACGCGATCGCCGACCACATGCCCGACCTGACGTCCATCGGCACGCCGGACCGGTTGCGGTCCGGCTGGCTCAACGGCATCAAACACTGGCAGGTCGACTACACCGGGCAGGGCTGCCCGGTCGCCCACTGACCCCTCGCGGTCTGAGCGTCGCAGCACAACTCGCCGAGTTCGTCGCGGGTAGCACCGGACGCGACGGGTGGGCGCCACCCGGCGGCGTACACGGCGGCGGCGCGGTCCTGCAGCCGGTCCAGGCTGTCGGGCAGCGCGGCCATCCGCTCGTAGGGTGCCGCGGCGTCCCGTAGCGCTGGGTCGGCCTGCGCGGCGGCGACGACCAGATCCGACGGCAGTGGTCGTGTCAGGTCCACGTCGCCTCCTGACCAGCGCCGCAGTCTCTCGGTGTCGCAGTGCATGTGGTCGACGAACCAGGGCCGAAGATGGACGTCGCACCACTGGTCGAACTCGGCGGTTGCCGAGACGTGGTCGCGTGGGTGGCGCGTGACGGCGTCGACCAGTGCCTGCGCCTGACGGAACGCCAATGCCACCCCGCGGCCCGCCAAAGGTGTTGTGGTGCAGACAGAGTCGCCGACCCGAACCAGGCCCGGAAGCAGCGGGTCACCGCGACCCTTCGTCTGGGGGTGATAGCTGTTGTACAGCTGACCGCCGAGCAGCACGGGTGTCAGGGGTGTGGCGCGCTCGGGTTCGATCCACTCGGCCACCAACGGGATCGCCCGCGCCGCGGCCTCGAACACGGCGGAGTCCCGGAGCCGGCGCATGCGCGGGTCGGTGCCGTCGTGGGCGACGACGATCGAGAACGTGCGGTTGTCGTGCAGGAACACCACGGCGAAGTAGCCCGCCAAACTCAGAGACAGGCCTACCGGCGAGTTGAGCGGGCCGGGATCCGCGGTGAGTCGATATTGGCGGCTGACGTAGGCGGCCCCGCACGGAGCACCTTCGCCGGTGCCGCGGAACTCCCGGCTGAATCGGCTCGCGCGGCCCGACGCGTCGATGACGAGGTCGGCACTGATGTGCGACGTGGTGGTGTCGATGCCGACGCCCCGCCCACGGTCGCGCCGAACCGCTCGTACGTTGGACGTCGCCACCGTCAGCCCCCTCTGGCGGCTTGCGATCCGGCGCAGCACCCGTTCGAACAGAGCGCGACGGGCGTGCAGCACAATCGGAGAACCGTGCGGATCCGATACCACCGTGGCGCCCGAGGTCTCCAATAGGCCAACGGCGTCAGGGATTTCGGCGTGCAACGCGTCGACGACGGGTCCGCGGAAGGAGTGCGCGTGTTCGAACTGCATGACGCCGCGGCGCTGCCAGCCACCGTCGGGAGCCGGGCCGGGGTCGCGGTCGACGACCAGCACCTCCTGTTTCCTGCGTGCGAGTGCGATGGCGGTGAACAGGCCCGTGGGACCGGCGCCCACCACGACCGTCTGCATCAAAACCTCAATTCGAGTAACCTAGCGTGTAATGAATACACAGAGAGTCACCTGAAATGCCCGACCCTGTCAAGCGCGAATACCGTTCGGATCTGCGTTCGGCACAGGCTCGGGAGACCCGGGACCGGATCGTGGCCGCCGCGGCCGACTTGTTCGTCGCCGACGGTTACGCCGGGACCACCGTCGACGCGGTGGCCATCGCGGCTGGTGTGAGCCGCAAGACCGTCTTCACCGCCGTGGGTGGAAAGGCCGAATTACTATCCGTGGCAATCGATTCTGCCATCGCCGGGGATGATCTCCCGCTGCCTCTGGCGGAGCGGCCCGAAGTCGTCGAGCTGCTAGCGCTCGATGACGCCGGCCGCATCGTCGACGCGTGGGCGGCGCTGGTTGCCGGTATCGACGCCCGCGTAGGGGGTCTGTTCGCAGCCCTGGAGACCGCGTCCGCAGAAGACGCCACCGCGCTGGCGGTGTTCGACAGGCTGCAGAGCCGACGCCGGCAGGGCGCTGCTTCCGTGGTCGACGCCATCAGCGCGCTGGACGCGTTGAAGGCGGGGTTGTCGCGTGCCGACGCCGTCGATTTGGCATGGCTGTTCAGTGAACCGCTCTTGCATGTTCGGTTGGTTGGGCGCCGCCGGTGGTCGGCCAGGCGGTTCGAAAGCTGGCTCGCCGCGACGTTGCGTCAGCAGCTGCTCGTCGTGCGATAGTCGAGAATCGAGCGCCAGTAGTCCTCGGGGATCTCGGCGTTCGACCGCATCACTATCGACAACCCCGTCGCCATGGCCACGCCGAGCAGTCCGAGCCACAACCCGGACATGGCGATGAAGACCCACAGCGCCGTGGTCAACGCCGGCCACGGGGAGACAAGCGCCAGCGCCGGGGCGAAGAAGAAGCCGGTGCCGATGTACCAGGACGAGCCCGCCCGATCGCATTTCAGGACAAACCTCAACCACGACGGGATGGGCGGGCTGGGTGCGTTGTCGTGGGCCATGCCTTCACCATGCGCCGTGGGGGTAGGCGCCGCAATTACCTCCGACGTAGTGGTCCGACGCGGGTACGGGGGCGAGACTTGCAGCCATGACGGTGGTGGACGAGCAGTCGGCAACGTTCGGGACGATGATGCGCGGCTGGCGGCAGCGCCGTCGGCTCAGCCAGCTCGACCTCGCGCTCGAGGCTGACGTGTCGGCGCGGCACGTCAGCTTCATCGAGACCGGCCGCTCGAAGCCCAGCAGGGCGATGGTGCTGCGGCTGGCGTCGGTCCTCGAAGTCCCGCAGCGGGAACAGAACAGGATGCTGATCGCTGCGGGGTTGGCCCCGGTCTATGCGGAGCGTTCGCTCGAAGCGCCCGACATGGCAGCCATCAGAGCGGGTGTGCAGAAGGTCCTCGACGCCTACGATCCCTTTCCCTGCGTCGTCGTCGACCGTGGCTGGTGGATTCTGCAGGCAAACCCCGGCGCGGCCCTGCTGCTCGACGGTGTCGCGACCCATCTCCTTGAGCGCCCGAATGCACTTCGCCTCTCGTTGCATCCGGACGGTTTGGCGCCGCGCATCGCGAACCTGGCGCAATGGCGGACTCATCTGATCGAACGGCTTCGCCGTGAGGTCGCTTCGGGTGGCTCGGCCGAACTGCGTGAGCTCCTGAATGAAATCGACTCCTACCCAGGCGGTTTCGAGGAATCGCCCGATCTGGGTGGTGTTGCGGTGCCGTTGGAGTTGGACACGACGGACGGTCGGCGACTGCGATTTCTGAGCATGGTGACGACGTTCGGCACCGCGCTGGACCTCACGGCGTCGGAGTTGAGTATCGAGGCATTCCTGCCCGCCGACGACGCGACCGCGGCTGCATTGCGCTGAATACCACCGGTCGGGCGCGCCCGACGGCATAGAGTCGGGCGCCATGGACACCCGACACCTCATGATGGCCGTCGTCGGCGGCATCGCCGTCCTCGGCGCGGCCGGTTGCTCGACGCCGGAACCGGCGCTCGGCGGCACCACCGCAACCGTGTCGATCGACGGAAACGACACCGGCGGAGCGCATGCCGTGCGGTGTCGGCAGTCGGGTTGGTCGTGGTACATCGAGACCCCGGAGAAGGAGAACGGCTTCACTGCCGTGTTGTCGACCGGTGGCCCGGTCACCGCGGAGTCGGTGGACTTCCGCGGCTTCGGCGGCTTCACCGGGTCCTTCTGGGGCGGCAATATCGGCGAGGCGGAGGTTTCCGGCGCCGACGGCCAATACACGATCACCGGTACGGCCGACGGCAGCTTCGACGACAACCCGAGCGGTGCGGTGTCCGCGGAATTCCGCATTCAGGCTCGCTGCTGATCTGCCGATCCGACCCTGCTGGCAAATACGTCAGCGGCGTCAATTAAAGCCACGCTATCTATTTTCCAGGACGTCAATTAACGGTAGAGTCCGGCAAGTGGCAGCTAAGCACCGTGCAACGAAGCGTGGAAAAGCCAAACGACGCAGTGACGGACGCCATGCGCAGCAAAGTCGAGGCGGTGTCACACTCTGGCTGGGGACGGGTGCCATAGCTCTGGGGGTCTGCGCTGCCGCGGCAGCTGGAACCGGAGTTGCGAGCGCCGACGCACCTGCGGGCGACTCGACATCGGCGAGCGAAAGCAGCAACGGAGCTAGCGAGGCGTCCGGCGATCGCACCCACCGGACCAAACGCAGCGCCGCCGCGCGCGACGAATCGACAACCGGTGGCGACACCGCAGAGGACGACGATCCCTCCCCCGCGACTCCTGCCGACGACGACCCGGCCGAGGGAGACACGGCATCTCCAGGGTCGGCAGGCGACTCCGGCGACGACGTTCCCGCAGACGACACTTCTGACGACGTCACCGATCCCGCGGTGACGCCTCCCGATGCGGCGGCGCCCGCCGCGGCGGCGGCCGATGTCGTCACGGTCGACGTTGGGCCCGCCGCGACCGTCGATGACACGGCCTCGACCCAGGAGGCGACGGCCGCGGCGCAGGCCGAGATCACGCCGCTTGCAGGCGAAGTCGAGTTCCTCACCATCCTGCTGCCCGTGGTGCTGGAGATGGTCAACCAGCTCAACGCGTACATCAAACCGCTGGGCATTCTCGATTTTCCGGTCAAGCTCACCGTCGAGGAAGTCATCACGCTGTGGGTGACCAACGAGTGGCGGGGACGCCCCGTCATCGGCAACGGAGCCGACGGAACCGCGGACAGCCCGGACGGCAAGCCCGGCGGCTGGCTGGTCGGCAACGGAGGCAAGGGCTGGTCGCCACCGGCGGGGTCAGGCCTCGACGGCGGCAGGGGCGGCGCGGCCGGCATGATCGGCAACGGCGGAGCGGGCGGCAACGGCGCTTCGGGCGGCACGCTTCTCAATCTGGGCATCACCGGTGTCGCGGGCGGCAAGGGCGGTGCCGGCGGATCGGCGTTCCTGATCGGCAACGGCGGCGTAGGCGGTGTGGGCGGCGCGGGCGGAAACGGGTCGCTGTCGCGCGGCAACGGTGGCGACGGTGGCACAGGCGGCAACGGCGGGTTCCTGATGGGCGGCGGCGGCAACGGGGGCAATGGCGGCACCGGCGCGGACGGCGGTAACGGAGGCAACGGCGGTCAGGTCCTGAGCCTCGGATCAGGGTTCTTCATCCCCCAATACCAGCCGGGAACCGTCTGGGGCGGTAACGGTGGCAACGGCGGAACGGGCCTCAACGGCGTCGGCGGCAACGGTGGCGACGGCGGCCTCGCCGTCAACATCGAGTACGCGCCGACCAGCACCGTCATGAACATCGCGGCGTATCTGTTCGGCACTACCGGCGCACCCAACCTCGCCATCGGCGGCGCGGGCGGGGCAGCCGGAAACGGCACCTCGCGCCCGCTCGTCTGCCTCACCACGTGTGCGAACGGCGGTGACGGCGGCGACGCCTACAGCCTGCTGGCCGAGGCGTCCGACGTCGTCGGCGCGGCCACCGGCGGCGCAGGCGGTAAGGGCGGCAACTCCTCAGGGCTTGCGCAGCCGGGCGGGTCCGGCGGCAGCGGTGGCGACGCGTCTGCGTTCGACCTGGCGGCGCGGACCGCGGGCGCCGGCGGCTCCGGCGGAACTGGTGGCACCCTCGGCCTGCCCG
The DNA here is from genome assembly GCF_029623955.1 of Mycobacterium sp. 236(2023). Lineage (GTDB taxonomy): Bacteria > Actinomycetota > Actinomycetes > Mycobacteriales > Mycobacteriaceae > Mycobacterium. The sequence continues at coordinate 484,480 of NZ_JARSBP010000004.1, forward strand.
GCGGCAACGGACCGATGGGCCAGCTCGGCACCGTGCCCACCACACTCAATGTCATGATCTGGATCCTCGAGCAGCTCTTCACGCTCTAGCGCGGCGGCCGGGATCAGGCGTCGAGGCGGGCGAACCGGTTCTGCCGGTACTCCTCGGCGCAGGACTGCCTACGCACCTTGCCGCTGGTCGTGATCGGAATCGACCCCGGGGCGACAAGCACCAGATCGGCCACCGCGAGGCCGTGCGACTGGGAGATCGCCGAGGTGACCTCGCGCTTGACCACAGAGAGCGGGTCCTCCGCGGTTTCGGCGCCGGCGGGGTCGGCGCGCTTGCGGTATTCGATGACGGCGACCAGCTGCTCGATGCCGTCGGTCGGGACCCCGATGGCCGCGACTCGGCCCCCGGTGATCTCCGAGATGGTGGCCTCGATGTCGTCGGGGGCGTGGTTGCGGCCGTAGACGATCAGCAGGTCTTTGATGCGGCCGACGACGAACAGCTGCCCGTCGGCGATGAATCCGAGATCCCCGGTCTTGAGCCACGGTCCCGCAGGGGTGTCCTCCGTCGGGTCGGCGAGGGTCGCGTGGAAGACGCGTTCGCTCTCGGCCGGGTTGCCCCAATAGCCGGCGGACACGTTGTCGCCGTGCACCCACACCTCGCCGGTCTTCCCGTCCGCGCACCGGGTCCTGGTCTCCGGGTCGACGATGCGCACCAGCGGCGACAACTCCGACAGTGGCGTGTCGTAGCCGACGAGAGGTGTGCCGCCGCCGTTCAGCGAGCGCGTGGCGATGCCGTCGGCCAGGTTCTCGGCGTCGAAGTTGATGATCGCCGGCGGCTTGCCCGGTCGGACCGTCGCCACGTAGAGCGTGGCCTCGGCGAGCCCGTAGGACGGCTGGATGACCCGTTCGTCGAGATTGAATCGGGCGAAGCGGTCGGTGAAGCGTTCGATGGTCGTGGGATTCACCCGCTCGGCGCCGCTCTGGATGATGAACACGTCACCGAGGTCGCGGTCGGCCATGTCTTCGTCCGAGGTTTTGCGGGCCGCGAGTTCGAAAGCGAAGTTCGGTGCCGACGTGAACGCCGCGGAGTTGTCCGCCATCAGGTGCATCCAGCGGGCCGGCCGCTCGAGGAACGACAACGGGCTGGTGAGGACGGTGGTGAACCCGCCGTATACCGGGGTGCAGATTCCCAGCAGCAGACCCAAGTCGTGATAGAAGGGCAGCCACGAGACCACCGTCATGTCGATCGGGGCGACTCCCCCATGGTCGACGGAATAGTCGGTGGTGATCTGCTGGATGTTGGTCAACAGGTTTCGGTTCGAGATCATCACCCCGGCAGGCGACCGGGTCGATCCCGAGGTGTACTGCAGATACGCCGTCGCGGTGTCGTCCGCAGGGCCGTCGTCGATCGAACCACCGGAGCGGACCGCGACGTCGAGGTCCAGCGCATCGACCTCAAGGATGGACGGTGTGCGTCTGCCGGCCTCTGCGGTGACGTGCAGGGCCACGTCGCCTGCGACCGCGGATGTCGTGAGGACGACGGCGGGAGCGGCGTCGCGCAGGACCGAATCAACGCGTTCGTCGGCGGCGCCGCCGAACGGCACCGACAGCGGGACCGCGATGAGGCCGGCCTCCATTGCGCCGAGGAATCCGACGATGTAGTCGAGCGACTGGGGCGCCGAGATGACCGCGCGGTCACCGGGTTCGGCGCAATGCCGGAGCTCCCGCGCGACGTTGAGCACTCGCCGGTACAACTGCGGCCAGGTCAGGCTCTCGGCGACGCCGACTCGGTCACGGTCGTAATCGACGAACGTGAACGCTGTGTCGTCGGGCTGCAGGCTGGCGCGTTCGCGCAGCAGAGCGGGAATGGATGTCTCGACCACCTCTGTCACGCGAAGCAAATTACCGCAGGCGTCAATCTCGCATCCGCGAAAACAAAAGTTGAGCTGTCGGCGACAGGCGCCTGTCGGGTACTTGACCCGGGATACCTACATCTGCGTCAATAAAGGCTTGTCCTGGGTCGGGGGCCGCAGGGTGGAACAAACAGCGAACAGCTCACTCGCTGTTGTGAGGAGACGGAATGCGTTCATTGCGCTTGATCGGTGATCGAGCAAACTCAGCGGTGCGACGTCGGGCCATCGTTTCGCATCAGCCATGAGCATCAGGGACAGCACCCCGGTCGCCGTCATCGGCATGGCCTGCCGGCTGCCCGGTGGCATCGACTCCCCCGAGAAATTGTGGGACGCGCTGCTGCGTGGCGACGATCTCGTGACCGAGGTTCCCCTCGACCGCTGGGACTCCGACGAGTACTACGACCCCGACTCCGGCATGCCCGGGCGTTCGGCATCGAAATGGGGCGCCTTCCTCGACGACATCGCCGGCTTCGACGCGGAGTTCTTCGGGATCGACGAACACGCGGCCACCGCTCTCGATCCGCAGCACCGGCTGCTGCTGGAGACCTCGTGGGAGGCGATGGAACACGCCGGCCTCACTCCGGCGGCGCTGGCCGAGTCCCTCACCGGTGTCTTCGTCGGCCTGACCCACGTCGACTATCAACTCGTCAACGCCGGGTCCGATGCGATGGCCGGTCCGTACGGTTTCGAAGGCAACGCCCTCGGAATGGCGTCCGGGCGGATCGCCTACAGCCTGGGACTGCGCGGGCCCGCGCTGACACTGGACACGTCGTGCTCGTCGGGCCTGACCGCGGTGCACATGGGCTGCCGGAGCCTCAACGAGGGTGAAAGCGATCTGGCGCTGGCCGGCGGCGCATTCATCATGTTGGAGCCCCGGAAATTCGTCGCGGGCACGGCGCAGAGTCACCTGTCCCCCACGGGCCGTTGTCACGCGTTCGACGTCGCCGCCGACGGTTACGTGACCGGCGAGGCGGTCGCGGTGGTGATGCTCAAGCGGCTTCCGGACGCGCAGCGCGACGGGGACCGTGTCCTTGCGGTCATCCGCGGTTCGGCCGCCAACCAGGACGGTCGCACCGTGAACTTCTCGACGCCGTCGGCGACGGCTCAGACCGATCTGTACCGGGCGGCATTGGACGCCGCGCGGGTGGATGCGGGCACGGTCGGCCTGGTCGAGGCGCACGGGCCAGGCACTCCGGTCGGCGACCCCATCGAATTCGCCAGCCTGAGCGAGGTTTACGGCGTCGACGGCGCGTGCGCGCTCGGCTCGGTGAAGACCAACTTCGGCCATACCCAGTCGGCGTCCGGCCTGCTCGGTCTGATGAAGGCGATCCTGTCGTTGCAGCACGCCACGATCCCGAAGAACCTGCATTTCACCCGGCTGCCCGATGCGATGGCGCGCCTGGACACCAATCTCTTTGTGCCGCAGGATGTCACGGAGTGGCCCGCGAACGGAGTGCATCCGCGCCGTGCCGCCGTGTCGGCGTACGGCGTGTCAGGAACCAACGTGCACGCCATCCTCGAGCAGGCACCGGAACAGGCTCTGCCTGACTCTGCCGGCGCGGCGCAGGCGCCGCTGCTGTTTCCGTTGTCGTCCACGTCTACCGTCGAGTTGCGCCGTACGGCCGGCCGGTTGGCCGACTGGGTGGACGCGCATGACGAGGTGGCCCTCCCGGACCTCGGCTACACCCTCGCACGCCGGCGGGCGCATCGGCCGGTCCGCACCGCGGTCCTCGCGGGCACCAGAACGGAGTTGATCTGCGCGCTGCGCCGGGTTTCCGACGGCGACACCGCCTACACCAGCGCGGTCGGTCACGACGACCATGGTCCGGTGTGGGTGTTCTCCGGTTCGGGATCGCAGTGGGCCGGGAGGGGCGCCGAACTCCTTGCGACCGAACCGGTCTTCGCCGCCACCGTCGCAGATATCGAGCCGCTCGTCGCCGCCGAAGCCGGATTCTCCGTCACTGCGGCGATGACCGCGCCGGACATGGTCACCGGCGCCGAACGGATCCAGCCGACGTTGTTCGCGATGCAGGTCGCGCTGGCGGCCGCCATGACGGCACACGGCGCGCGGCCGGGTGCGGTCATCGGGCATTCGACAGGCGAGATCGCTGCCGCGGTGGTGTCCGGTGCACTGTCCCTTGCCGACGGCGTGCGCGTCGTCTGCCGCTCTTCCCGCCTGGTGGCGACCCTCGACGGAGCGGGCGCCGTCGCCACGGTCGAACTGCCCGCCAAGCAGGTGCTGTCCGAACTGACGACCCGTTCGATCAAGGACGCCGCGATCGCCGTGGTGGCGTCGCCGCAAACCACCGTGATCGCCGGCGCGCCGGACTCGGTGCACGAACTTGTCACCGCGTGGCGCCAGCGTGACATCGAGGTCCACGAAACCGCTGTGGATGTCGCGATGAATTCGCCGCAGCTCGACCCGATCGTCAAAGAGCTGGCCGCGGCGCTCAAGGACGTGAACCCCGCAGATGCCACGATTCCCTTCTTCTCGGCGACCGGGTTCGACCCGCGCGAGCAACCGGTGTGTGACAACAGATACTGGGTGCAAAGCCTGCGGCGCACAGTGCGATTCGCCGCGGCGGTGCGTGCGGCTCTGGAAGACGGGTATCGCGTCTTCGCCGAGTTGTCGCCGAAACCGCTGCTGACCGAAGCGATCGAACTGACGGCCGAGAGCCTGGACACGCCGCTGGCCACGCTGGCCGCCATGCATCCTGACCAGAAGCTCCCGAACGGGTTGCGCGACGTCGTCGTCCAGCTTCATGCTGCCGGCGCCGCAATCGATTTCGCGGTGCCGTATCCCGACGGGAGCCTCGTGGATGCGCCGCTGCCGACGTGGACGCATCGTCGGCTGTGGCTGGCAGGTGCTCAGAAGGAATCGTCGACGCCGGGCGGTTACACGGTCACCGCTCATCCCCTGCTCGGACCCCATGTGCGTCTGCAGCAGGAGCCGGAGCGCCACGTGTGGCAAGCCGAGGTCGGTATCGCCGCCCAACCGTGGCTCGCCGAGCACCGGATGCTCGACGCGTCGGTGCTGCCCGCCGCGGCGTACTGCGAGATGGCTCTGGCCGCAGGGCGTGTCGTGCTCGGAGAGGCCGTGGAAGTTCGCGATCTGCGGTTCGACCAGGAGCTACCCCTCGACGAGCAGGTCGACGTCGGCGCGACCACGTCGCTGTCGTCGCCGGGCGTCGTCGAATTCGTCATGGAGTCGATTCGCGACGGCGAGCATGCGCGGCACGCGACCGCGACCCTGCACGCCGTCGACGCTCCGCCCCCGCCCGGCTATGACGTCCCCGTACTTCTTGCCGCGCACCCGCATCGCGAGGACGGCGCCGAGTTGCGAAGCAGACTCGATGCGCGAGGAATCCAGTACGGTCCCGCGTTCGCCGGCCTGGGTGCGGTCCATGTCGGACAGGATGAGCCCGGCTCTGTACTGGCCGAGATTGCGCTGCCGGGCCAACTCCGTTCGCAGCAAGGCGGATACGGCGTGCATCCGGCGCTGCTGGACGCATGCTTCCAGTCGGTGGGTGCCAGCCCGCTCGTACAGTCGGTGGGTGTCGACGCATCGGGGTCTCTGTTCGAGGTCGCCCGGTTGCGTATCCATGGACCGGTCCGGGGTGCACGATACTGCTACACGCGCGTCACGAGAGTCGACGCTGCCGCCGTGGAGGCCGACCTCGATGTGCTCGACGCGGACGGCGCCGTCCTGCTGAGTGTCCGCGGGATCCTCTGCGGCACTGGTGTTTCCGACCTCGCATACCGGGATCGTGTGCTGAACGAGCGGCTGCTGACCATCGACTGGCGGAAACAGGAACTGCCTGAACCGTCCCGTGGCGATTCGGGCAGCTGGCTGCTCGTCGACACCACCGCCGACGGCCGGTCGGGTGCGCTGGCCGAGGCCATGGACGGTCTCGGCGCGCAATGCGTCACGATGAGCTGGCCCTTCGACGGTGATCACGGAGTCGGTGCGGACGAACTCGGACGACATCTGCGCGACCGCCAGTTCAGTGGTCTCGTCGTCCTGGCAGGCCCGAAAACCGTTACCCCCGTTGAGCCGGAACTGGGTCGGCGGCAGGCGCAGCACCTCGTGCGCATAGCCCGGGAGGTACCGACGTTCGCCGGGCAGCTGCCCGACCTCGTTGTCGTGACCCACTCGGCTCAGACGGTGCTGCCCGGCGACGTGCCGAATCTGGAACAGGGAGGGCTGCGCGGGCTCGTCCGGGTCATCGGTGCCGAACATCCGCATCTGCGCACGGTCCAGATCGACACCGACGATTCCACCGACGCCGAGCAGCTGGCCCGTCAAATGCTCAGTGGCACTGAGGAAGACGAGACCGCCTGGCGCGACGGCTCCTGGTACACGGCTCGGTTGCGCCCGACTCCGTTGCGTCCCGACGAACGCCGAACGGCCGTCGTCGACCACGAATGCGACGGGATGCGACTGCAGATCCGCACACCGGGTGACCTCGAAACCGTCGAACCGGTGTCCTGTGAGCGTGTTGCGCCGGGAGTGGGGCAGATCGAGGTTGCCGTCACCACGTCGAGCATCAACTTCGCCGATGTCCTCGTCGCGATGGGGCTGTATCCGAGCCTCGACGGCAGTGTGCCCGAACTCGGGATGGATTTCGCCGGAGTCGTCACGGCGGTCGGCCCGAACGTCACCGATCACCAGGTGGGTGACCGGGTCGGCGGATTCTCCGCCAACGGCTGCTGGGGCACGTTCGTCACCTGCGATGCCCGCCTTGCTGTGACACTTCCCGACCGGTTGACCGATCACCAGGCGGCCGCGGCGGCGACGGCGACCGCCACCGCCTGGTACGGCCTTCACGACCTGGCCGGGATCGGCGTGGGTGACCGGGTCCTGATCCACTCTGCCACCGGTGGTGTCGGGCAGGCCGCGATCGCCATCGCACGTGCCGCGGGAGCCCAGGTGTTCGCCACCGCCGGGAGCGAACAGCGCCGAGAGATGCTGCGCAACATGGGAATCGACCATGTCTATGACTCGCGCAGCAGCGAGTTCGCCGACGACATCCGCCGCGACACCGACGGATACGGCGTCGACATCGTCCTGAACTCCTTGACCGGGCCCGCGCAGCGCGCCGGTTTCGAACTGCTCGCGATCGGCGGACGATTCGTCGAGATCGGTAAGCGAGACGTGTACGGCAACACCCGATTGGGGATGCTCCCGTTCCGGCGCAATCTGACGTTCTACTACGTCGACCTCGCATTGATGTCGTTGAGTCATCCTCAGCGCGTCGGGCAACTGCTGCGTACCGTCTACCGGCTTGTCGCAGACGGTGAGTTGCCGCCCGCAACGCACACCAACTACCCGTTGGCAGAGGCGGCCGACGCCATCCGGGAGATGGCCGCGGCCCAGCACACCGGGAAGCTCCTTCTCGACATCCCGCGCACGGGTCGCACCGACGTGGTGGTTCCGCCGCAGCAGGCGCCGGTGTTCCGTTCCGACGGCGCCTACCTCATCACCGGAGGCCTGAGCCCGCTGGGATTGTTCCTGGCCGAGAAGATGGCGGATGCGGGGTGCGGGCGGATTGTGCTGAACTCCCGTTCGCAGCCGACGTTGAAAGCCCTCGAGACGATCGAGTTGATCAGGGTCATGGGTGCCGACGTGGTCGTTCTGTGTGGAGACATCGCCGATCCCGGCACCGCGCACCGGTTGGTCGCCACCGCGACCGCCACCGGGCTGCTTCTGCGTGGCGTGCTGCACGCCGCCGCCACCGCTGCCGACGCCACGCTGGCCGACATCACCGATGATCTGATCGAGAGTGACTGGGCGCCGAAGGTTTGCGGTGCCTGGAATCTGCACAAGGCCCTCGAAGACGCCGACGCCGACCGGAGGCTGGACTGGTTCTGCTGCTTCTCCTCAACGGCCGCACTGGTGGGAACTCCCGGACGGGGCTCGTACGCCGCGGCGAACAGTTGGCTGGATGCATTCGCCCGGTGGCGTCGAGCCCACGGACGCCAAGGCACGACCGTCGCCTGGGGTGCCTGGGGGCAGATCGGCCGCGCCGCGGAATTCGCCGAGGGCATCGGCGCCGCCATCACCCCCGACGAAGGTGCCTACGCATTCGAGGCGCTGATGCGCCACGATCGCCCCTACACCGGGTATGCCCCGATCGTCGGGACGACGTGGCTCTCGGCTTTCGCCCAGCGCAGTCCCTTCGCCGAGGCATTCCGCGCCGTGGTGGAAAGCGACACGGGCACAAGCAGACTGCGTGCCCTGCTCAACGAGCTGGCACCCGATGAGTGGCCGAGCCGGCTCCGTCGGATGATCTCCGATCAGATCAGCCTGGTGCTCCGTCGCAACATCGACCCCGACCGGCCGCTGTCCGAGTACGGAGTCGACTCGCTGGGTGCTCTCGAGCTGCGGACCCGCATCGAGACCGAGACGGGAATCCGAATCGCGTCGAGCGATCTCGCTGTCGGCACCGTTCGTGGCCTGGCGGACCTGTTGTCCCGCAAGCTGGCGCCACGGACAAGCACCGACAGCGACGCTGATGCGTCGGCATAGCGCAGATCACGTAGACGGTCGAGGAGGATCGTGAACGCCGTTGCTCGAGTGTTCGTTTCGGGGCTTGTCCAGACGGTCGCCGTCGGACTGCTTGTCTTCGTGCCCGCGGGTACGTTCGACTTCTGGCAGGCGTGGGTCTTCCTGGTGGTGTTCGCGCTGTCGGCGTGGCTGCCCAGCGTCTACCTGCAACTGACGAATCCCGAAGCGCTGCAACGCCGGATGCGCGGAGGTGTCGCGGCGGAAGCGCGCCCCGTCCAGAAGATCGTGATGGCGGGGCTGTACTCGTCGTTGGCGGCGATGTGCGTCGTCGGGGGCCTCGACCACCGGTTCGGGTGGTCCACGGTGCCTGCGGCGCTCTGCCTGATCGGGAGTGCGCTCGTCGCTGTGGGGTTGAGCCTCGTCGTGCTCGTGGTCACCCAGAACAACTACGCTTCCACGACCGTTCAGGTGGAGGCCGGCCAGAACGTCGTCTCGACCGGTCTGTACGGATTGGTCCGCCATCCCATGTACACCGGAAACGTGGTGATGCTTGTCGGTATCCCCCTGGCGCTCGGATCCTATTGGGCGCTTGCGTTTGTCGTGCCGGGTCTGGCCGTCCTGGCGTGGCGGATCCGGGACGAGGAGAAGCTGCTTGCCGACGAGCTGACGGGGTATCGCGAGTACACGCTGAAGGTCCGGTACCGCCTCGTGCCGTGCGTGTGGTGACTTAGGTTCCCGCAGCCACCCGACCACTGAGAAGTTCGACGGTCGGTGCGTCGACCAACGCGGTGACCGACAGGTGGATACCGAGCGCGGTATTGATGGCCGCGATCGCGCGCATCGCCGACAGCGAGTCCCCGCCGAGGTCGAAGAAGGACCGGTCGACCCCGACCCGGTCCACGTCGAGTTCCTGCGCGAAGATCGCCGCCAGGATCTTCTGGACCGACGTCTCCGGCGGGCGGTGCGGGCCATCGTGTTCGGTTGCCTGCGTGGTGATCTGGCGCGGGACCGGTTGCTCTGCCGACAGCAGAGGCTGGGTGGGATCGGTGATCATCGCCACCAGTGCCCGCTTGAACTGCTCGACGAGGGCGTCGACGCCGTCCTCGTCGAACACATCCGAGCGATACTGGACGCGAAGGTCCAGTTCGCTTCCGGGGACAGCTTGGATCGTCAACGGGTAGTGGTAGAAGTCGCGGTTGGTGAGTTCGGTGATCGCCAGCCCGTCGACGCCCGACAACTTGGCCGCGTCGGTCGGATAGTTCTCGTAGACGAACACGGTGTCGAACAGTCGCGGCTGACCGGTGAGACGGTGAATTTCGCTGAGCGCCAGGTGTTCATGGTCGAGCGTGCGGTTACGGCTGTTGTGCAGCTGGCCGAGCAGGTCCGCGGTGGTCGTCGTCCCCGACATCGTCGCCCGGACGGGAACGGTGTTGATGAACAGACCGACCATGGAATCGGCGCCGACCACCTCGTCGGGACGGCCCGAGACGACGGCGCCGAAGGCGACATCGCGCGAACCTGTCATACCGCACAACAGCTGCGCCCAGGCGGCCTGCAGGACGACGCTGACGGTGGTCTGGTGCGCACGCGCCAACTCCCCCACCGCCCACGTCGTCTGCTCAGACAGTCGGCGCGAAATGACCTTGCGTGCCACGGGCTGCAGCGAATCTGCCGTGCCGACCAACGTCGGGGTGTCGAAGCCCGACAGCATCTCCCGCCACGTGTGGCGCGCAGCGTCGAGGTCACGCTCGCCCAGCCAGTCGATGAACCTGCGGTAGGGCACGGCGGCGGGCAGCCATTGCCCGTAATAGCCGGCGAAGACCTCGCCGAGCAGTACCGGCAGCGACCAACCGTCGAGCACAATGTGGTGGTTGGTCAGGACGAACCGGTGCTGATCGGGCGCAATACGGATCAGGGCTGCCCGGAATCCCGGCTGGTTCGCCAGGTCGCAGACCGCCGCACGTTCCGCGGCGCACAGCTGCGCCGCCTCGGCCTCGACATCGTGGTCCGGTCCGCTGAGATCGAGGTATTCCCAAGGCACATCGGGATCGCCCGGGATGATCTGGACCGGTTCGTCGTAGCGCCCGCAGAAGCGCGCAACCAGGTTGGGGTGGCGCGCAACCGCCTGAAGTACGGCCTCGCGCAACCGGTGCCGGTCGAGGCGGCCGCTCAGCGTGACGTCGAGTTGCACCGCGTACACGTCGTCCCCGCGGTCGTGGGCGACAACGGAATGGAACAGCAGACCCTGCGCGAGCGGGGTCAACGGCAGGATGTCGGCGACCGAAGCCCTCCGGCACAGGTCGTCGATCTGGTGCTGCGTGAGCCGTGCCGGCGCGATGTCCGATGGTGTCAAGCCGCCACCGCCGCCGCGAACATGCACGCAGATTCCGGTCAGCGCATCGAACCACAACTCGCTCAATCGACTGACCTGTGCGTGATCGAGCGCGGACAACGCCCACGACCAGCCGGCACGCAACCGCGGCCCCGCGTCGGTGTCCACGGTGCCCGCGTTGAGGTCCAGGGTGTGCATCAGTGGCATCGAAATCGCGGCGGCGGCGCCCGTCATCGACCAGCCGTCCTGCCGGATCTCCCAGATGTCGCCCGACACCTCGCTGGACCCGGCGCCGAGCCGCCCCAGATAGTTGAATCCGATTGCGGGATCGGCGTAGTCGAGATCGACGTCGGCGTTGAGGTAGCGCAGCAGGCCGAAAGTCAGCCCGTCCGGCATGGCGCGCAACTGCTCCTTGGCGTCCTTGACGCCGGCGCCGAGGTCCGCATCGCCGGCCAGCACCTGGGCCCACGTCAGACCGTTGCCGATACTCAGCGACACCGGGTACTTGGTGGTGAACCAGCCGACGGTGCGCGACAAGTCGATCGTCTCGCCGATCTCCTCCTGGCGGCCGTGCCCTTCCGCGTCGATGACGATCGGGGCCACGTTGTCTGCGCCGAGCCGTCCGAAGAACTCCGCACACGCCAACCCGAATGCGATCAGCAGGATGTCGTTGATTCCGGCATGGAAGGCGGCGGGCACTTCACCGAGCAGCAGGCGGGTCGTCTCGACGTCGAGTTCCACCGACAAGGCCCCGGCATCGGCGTAGGTGTCGATCTCCGGCTGCACGGGAGGAAGCGGTGCGGGTACCTGCGCGATCTGGCGCCAGGCGTCGGCAACGGCCACCACCTCAGGGGCGTAGGCGTGCCCGGCCAGTACCGATGCCCACCGGCCGAACGACGTCCCCGGCGCAGGCAGTTCGACAGGTTGTCCACCCCGGTGCTGGGCCCACGCGAGGTTGAAATCCTCCAACAGAATTCGCCACGACACCCCGTCGACCACCAGGTGGTGTGCAATCACCACCAGCTGGCTCGCGACCGGCACCCACAGCGCGCTGACCATCTGCCCGGCCGCGGGATCCAGCCGTGAAAGGGTCTTCGCAACAACATCATCCGTCAGCTCGTCGACAGTATGCAGGCGGGTGCGCGCATCCACCGTGCCGGATTCCGGTACGTCGATCGCCCAGCCGTCGTCGCCGTCGCCTACCCGCATCCGCAAGGCGGCGTGACGATCGAGGACGGCCTGCAACACCACGATGACGTCGGCTTCCGTCGCACCGACGGGTGCCTGCACCACCACCGTCTGGTTGAACTTGTCCACCGGTCCCTGTACGTCGTGCAGCCAGCGGATGATCGGGGTCGCCGCCAGGGGGCCGACGCCGTCGTCGCCGTCGTTGTCCGCATCGGTCGCTGTCCTGGCGACCCGGGCGAGCCGGGACACGGTCTGCTCGACGAAGACGTCCCGGGGGCGGCACAGCACTCCCGCGGTCCGGGCACGCGCGACCACCTGCATGGACAGGATGCTGTCGCCGCCGAGTTCGAAGAACGACTCGTCGACCCCGACGCGTCCGAGCCCGAGCACCTGGGCGTAGATGTCGGCCAGGATTTCTTCCACGGCGTTTGCGGGCGCTCGATACGAGTCCACGTCCTGGTACTCGGGCGCAGGCAGAGCCCGCTTGTCGAGCTTGCCGTTGACGGTCAGCGGCATCGCCTCGATCGCGACGACGGCAGCAGGAATCATGTACTCGGGCAGACGATCTGCCAATACTGCGCGCGCCCGGGCCGGGTCAGCGGTGCCGGTGACGTAGCCGACGAGGCGTTTGTCGCCGGGGCGGTCCTCGCGGACGACCACCTCCGCCTGGGTGACCCCGTCGAGTCCGGCCAGCGCGGCCTGGACCTCTCCGAGTTCGATACGGTAGCCGCGGATCTTGACCTGCTCGTCGGCGCGTCCCATGTACCGCAACTCGCCGTCGGGGCCCCAGGCCATCACATCGCCGGTGCGGTACATCCTTTGTCCTGGCTGTCCCGCACTACCGAACGGGCACGCCACGAACCGCGATGCGCTCAGCTCGGACCGGCCGACGTAGCCGTATGCCAATCCTGCACCGGCGACGTACAATTCGCCGGCCACGCCGGGTGCCACCGGCCGCAGGGCGTCGTCGAGTACGAAGAAGCCGAGGTGCGTCAGCGGCACGCCGATGGGGCTCACGGCGTTGGCGACGTCGCCGGTGGTGATCTCGCGGAACGACGCGTGCACCGTCGTCTCGGTGATGCCGTACATGTTGATCAGCCGGGGCGCGTTCGGGTGTGCCTCGAACCATGGCGAAAGGCGTTGCGGTTCCAGCGCTTCGCCGCCGAAGACGACGGCCTCCAGGGTGAGTTCGCGGCTGCGTTCCGGCTGCAGTGCGTCGGCGGCCTGCAACGCATAGAACGCCGACGGGGTCTGGCTCAACACAGTGACCCGTTCGGTGGCGAGCATCGCGTGCAAGTCCTCGGGCGCACGGACCACCTGGTCAGGTACGACGACGAGGCGCCCACCGTAGAGCAGCGGGCCCCAGATCTCCCATACCGAGTAGTCGAAGGCCAGCGAATGGCACTGCGTCCAGACCTGCTGGGCCAGCCCCATATCCGCGTCCAGCGTTTCGAGCAGCCGCGTGACGTTGCGATGAGGAATCGCCACGCCTTTGGGAGTGCCGGTGGTGCCGGAAGTGTAGATGATGTACGCGACCTCGTCGGCTGCCGGTGCGGGCAACGCGGTGACGGGCTGGTCGTCGATCGCGGGGTCATCGCGATCGATGATCGCAATGTCGCGGCCGGCCAAGCGCTCGGCCAGCGTGGCGGTGGTGATCACCGCGACCGGGGCGGCGTCGGTGAGCACGAAATCCATCCGCGCCGGGGGAACCGCCGGGTCGATCGGCACGTAGGCCGCACCCGTCTTGACGATCGCGAGGATCGCGACGACGGCTTCGGCGGTCCGCGGCAGCAGCAGCGCCACATGCTGGCCGGTCCGCACGCCACGTGCGATCAGCAAGTGTGCCAACCGGTTCGACGCCTCATCCAGTTCGCGATATGTCCAGCAACGCTGTCCACAACTCATCGCGGTCGCATCGGGTGTGTGCGCGACCTGCGCGGCGAATGCCGCCGGGATGGCCGGCGCTGCATCGGAGGCGGCCGCGACCTCTGCGACGGCCGCCCGATTGCCCCACTCGTCGAGCCGGGCGTGTTCGGTGACGTCGAGAACGTCCACTGACGAGAGCCGCGCCGACGGATCCGCCGTCATCGCCTCGAGCACGCGCCGGAGCCGGTCGATGAGCGCCTCGATGGTGGAAGGGTCGAACACGTCGGTGCGGAACTCGACGAACCCGCCGATACCGACGGCATCGCCGGTGGTCCCGGTGCGTTCAGCCAGCGAGAACGACAGATCCACCCGGGCCGCTCCCGTGTCGACGGGCAACGACGACACCTCGAGGTCACCGAGTGCCAACCCTGCGGCCGACGCGTCGCCGGTGGATTCTACCGGCAGGTTCTGCCAGGCCAGCATCACCTGGACAAGGGGGTGGTGCGTGAGCGAGCGGGTCGGATTGAGCCGGTCGACAACCACTTCGAACGGCACGTCCTGGTGCTCGTAGGCAGCCAGGCTGCGGGTACGCACCTGATCCAGTACGTCGGCGATGCTGGGGTCGCCGGTGAGGTCCAGCCGCAGGACCAGGGTGTTGACGAAGAAGCCGACCAACCCGTCGAGCGCGGGATCACGGCGCCCCGCAATCGGGAAGCCCACCGCGACATCGGGACTCGCGCTCAGCTTCGACAGCAACACGGCCAGGGCGGCCTGCACCACCATGAAACTCGTCCCGCTGTGCTCGCGCGCGATCCGCGCCACCGCGCGCTGCAACTCGACCGGCCAGTCCACGGGGATCGTCGCGCCCCGCTGATCGGCCACCGGCGGGTAGGGGCGGTCGGTCGGCAAGGCCAACCGCTCCGGCATGCCCGTGAGGGCCTTCTCCCAGTAGCCGAGTTGTGCGGCGATCCGGCTTCCGGTGTCGGTCAGTTCGCCGAACTGTGCCCTCTGCCAGAGTGTGTAGTCGACGTACTGCACCGCGAGGTCGTCCCAGTCGGGGGGCCTGCCCGCCGACCGGCTGGAGTACGCGACTCCGAGATCGGCGACCAGTGGTCCGATCGACCAGCCGTCCGCGGCGATGTGGTGGACCACGGCCACCCACACGTGTTCGTCGTCGCCGACCCGGAAAAGCTGTGACCGCAAGGGGATCTCGGAGGCCAGATCGAAGCACTGCAGTGCGATCCCCTCGATGGCGCGCTGCAACTCGGCGGCCGGCCATCCGGTGGCGTCGACGACCTGCCAGCCGAAATCGGCCTGCTCGGGTGTGACGACGAGCTGCTGGGGGACGCCTTCGGGCGCGGCGAACAACGTGCGCAGGCTTTCGTGCCTGCCGACCACGTCGGACAGTGCAGCACCCAGCATGTCGGCGTCCAGGGCGCCACGTAGCCGCAACGCCACCGCCAGGTTGTATGTCGGTGACGGACCTTGCAGTTGGTCGATGAACCACAGCCTGCTCTGCGCGAACGACAGCGGGATGACTGCCGGCCGCTGCTGGGTGACCAGAGGTTCGAGCAGGCCTTCCGCGGCGCCGATGCGGGGCGCCAGCGCCGCCACCGTCGGGGCCTCGAACACGGTGCGTACCGCAAGCGCGGCGCCCATGCCCGCGTTCACCGCGGCGATCAGGCGCATGGCCGACAGCGAATCGCCGCCGAGGTCGAAGAACGAGTCGTCGACGCCGACCCGCTCGACGCCCAGCACCTGGGCGAAGATGCCTGCCAACACCTCTTCGGTGAGAGTGGATGGCGCGCGGTAGTTTTCGATGTCCTGGTAGTCGGGTGCGGGCAGTGCCTGCCGGTCGAGCTTGCCGCTGACCGTCAACGGTAGCGCGGGCAGGGACAGGACCGCCGCCGGGACCATGTAGGCGGGGAGCCGTTCCGACAGCGCGGCGCGAGCCTTGACCGGATCGGCGATGCCGGTGATGTAGCCGACGAGGCGTGGGTCGCCAGGGCTGTCTTCGCGCGCGATCACCACCGCGTGTTCGACCCCGTCCACGCCGGCCAGCACGGCCTGAACCTCGCCGGGCTCGATGCGGTACCCGCGGATCTTGACCTGCTCGTCGGCGCGGCCGACGTACTGCAGCTGGCCGTCGGCGCGCCACCGCACCAGATCCCCTGTGCGATACATTCTGGCGCCGGATCCACCGAACGGGCACGCCACGAAGCGCGAGGCCGTCATGGCAGTGCGGTTGATGTAGCCGACGCCGACTCCGCGGCCGGCCACGTACAGCTCTCCGACCACGCCCTCGGGCACCGGGTTCAACCGTTCGTCGAGGACGAACAACGCCGCGGTGGGCGGCGGGGCGCCGATCGGCACGTCGGCCCCTACCTGCAGGGGTGCGCTCATCGACGCGTACACCGTGATCTCGGTGGGGCCGTAGGCGTTGATCACCACCCGGCCGGGAGCCCACTGTTCCACCACCTCGGGCGGGCAGGCCTCGCCGCCGAGCAGCAGTGCCACCGACTCGAGCCCTTCGGGACGCAGGGCGGCCACCGCCGACGGCGTCTGCGTCAGGACGTTGACCCCTTCCCCCACCATCAGTGCGTGGAACTCGTCGGGGGCGCGGACGACCGCATCGGGGACGACCACCAGCCGCCCGCCGCCCAGGAGTGCCGCCCAGATTTCCCATACCGAGAAGTCGAAAGCATAGGAATGGCACTGAGTCCACACCTGCTGCGCAGAAAGGCCTTTCGGTGGTGAGTCCGCCAGGTGCGCGAGGTTGCGATGGGTGAGGGCGACACCCTTGGGTGTGCCGGTGGTGCCCGATGTGTAGATCAGGTACGCGATGTCATCGGCCGACGGCGCGGGCGGGGTTGTGACCGGCTGGGCACCGAGCGCGGCGACGACTGCGGGATCGCTGATATCGATCACCGGCAGGCCGTGCACGTCGACGCGTGACCGCAGGTGCGCCGCCGTGACGACGGCTACGGGTGCGGCGTCGGCCAGCATGAACCCGACGCGGGAGTCCGGCAGCGCCGGGTCGATCGCGAGGTAGGCCGCGCCGGCTTTGAGGACCGCGAGCATCGCCACGACGGCCTCGGCGGAACGGTCCAGCAGCAGCGCCACGCACGCACCGGTACGCACCCCGTCTTCGATCAGTTTGTGCGCCAGGCGATTTGCGCCGTCGTCGAGGTCCCGGTAGGTCAAGGACCTGCCTTCGAAGCTGATCGCGACCGCGTCGGGGGACGCGGCCACCCTGGCGGCGAGCAACTCGGGGACAGACACCGGTGCGGGCTGCGGCGTGGTGAGTACCGCCCGGTTGCCGATGTCGTCGAGACGCGCCTGTTCGGCGACGTCGAGTAGGGCGACCGACGAGAGCCGCTGTGTCGGGTCGGCGGTCATGGCTTCGACCACGCGCCGCAGCCGCTCGATGAGCATGTCGATACTGGCGGCGTCGAAGACGTCGGTGCGGAACTCTACGACGCCGCCGAAACCCGCGGGTTCAC
The DNA here is from genome assembly GCF_029623955.1 of Mycobacterium sp. 236(2023). GTDB lineage: Bacteria > Actinomycetota > Actinomycetes > Mycobacteriales > Mycobacteriaceae > Mycobacterium. The sequence goes on from NZ_JARSBP010000004.1 coordinate 501,777, forward strand.
CGGTGCGGGTCCAACGTTCGAGCATCGAGAACGCCAGATCGACCCGAGCGGTGTGGGTGTCGAGCTGAAGCTGGTTGACCTGAAGGTCGCCCAGAGCCATGGCGACCTGGTCACTGGCCTCTGCAGGCATGCTGCGCCAGTCGAGCATCACCTGGACGAGGGGGTGGTGGGTCAGCGACCGCGTGGGGCTGAGTCGGTCGACCACCACTTCGAAGGGGACGTCCTGGTTTTCATAGGCGGCCAGCGAACGCTGCCGCACCTGGGCCAGCAGTTCGGCGACGGTGGGGTCGCCGTCCAGATCGACGCGCAGCACCAGGGTGTTGACGAAGAAGCCCACCAGGTCGTCGAGTGCGGGATCGCGACGCCCGCCGATCGGGAAGCCCACCGCGACATCGGTACTCGCGCTGAGTTTGGACAGCACCACGGCCAGGGCCGCCTGCAACAGCATGAAGACGGTCGCGTTGTTCTCACGGGCCACCCGCGTGATCTGCTGCTGCAGGTCTGTGTCCCAGAAGAAGGAGGTGTTCGCGCCGCGCTGATCGGCGACAGGTGGGTAGGGCCGGTCTGTCGGCAGCTGCAGGCGTTCCGGCATCCCTGCCAGGGCGCGCTGCCAATAGGCCAATTGCGCGGCGATCAGACTGTCCGCGTCGTTGAGGTCACCGAACTGTGCCCGCTGCCACAGCGTGTAGTCGACGTACTGCACCGGCAATTCGGCCCACATGGGCGCGATCCCGGCGAGCCTGCACAGGTAGGCCACGCCGAGGTCCTTCACGAGCGGCCCGACCGACAGGCCGTCTGCGGCGATGTGGTGAGCGACCGCGACGACGACGTGGTCGTCGTCGCTGACGCGGAAAAGTCTTGCCTGCATGGGTATCTCGGAGGAGAGATCGAACGGGTGGCGCGCCACGTCGCCGACCGCCTCGTTCAGCCGCGTCTCCGACCAGCCGGTGGCATCGATGATCGCCCAGCCGAAATCGGCTTCCTCGGCAGGCACCACGAGTTGGCGCGGGATTCCGCCGGGGGCCGAGAATTGCGTGCGGAGGCTTTCGTGCCTGCCGACGACGTCGGCGAGCGCGGCGCCCAGCACCTCGACGTTCAACTGGCCGTGCAGCCGCAGCGCCACCGGCATGTTGTAGGTCGGTGACGGACCCTGTAATTGGTCGAGGAACCACAGCCGGTTCTGCGAGAACGACAGCGGAATCACGGAGGGTCGTTCCATCGCCGTCAGCGGCTCCAGGGCGCTCTCGTCGCCTCCGATGCGCGGCGCGAGCTGCGCGACTGTCGGGGCTTCGAACAGTGTCCGCACCGAAAGCCCGGCGCCCAGACCGGTGTTGACCGCGGCGATGAGCCGCATCGCGGACAGGGAATCGCCGCCGAGTTCGAAGAACGAGTCGTCCACGCCCACCCGCTCGACGTCGAGCACCCGGGCATAGATGCCAGCCAGAATTTCCTCGACCGCGGTCGAGGGAGCGCGGTAGCTGTCGGTGTCCTGGTATTCGGGTGCAGGCAGGGCGCGCCGGTCCAACTTGCCGTTCACCGTCAAAGGCAGCGCGTCGACGACGAGAATCGCGGTCGGAACCATGTATTCGGGCAGTCTTTCGGCCAGCGCGGAACGCAGTGCTGCCGGGTCGGCGTGCCCGGTGATGTAGCCCACCAGTCGCTTGTCTCCGGGGCGGTCCTCGCGGGCGATCACCACCGCCTGCTCCACCCCGTCGAGATCGGCGAGTATCGCCCGTACTTCGCCCAACTCGATGCGATATCCGCGGATCTTGACCTGTTCGTCGGCGCGGCCCACGTACCGCAATTCACCGTCAATGCCCCACCACACGAGATCGCCTGTGCGGTACATGCGCTGACCCGATTCGCCGGCGAACGGACACGCGACGAACCGCGACGAGGACAGGCCCGGACGTCGCCAATACCCGAGGCCTGTCTGCGGCCCTGCGACATACAACTCGCCGACCACACCGGCGGGAACCGGCCGCAGCCACCGGTCGAGTACGAAGAAGGCAAGGTCGGCGAGTGGTCCGCCGACGGGGCTGACATCGACGCCGGCGTCGCTTGCCAGGATCTCCCGGAACGATGCGTGGACCGTCGTCTCGGTGGTGCCGTACAGGTTGTACAGCCGCGGCTTCTCGGGGTGGTTGTCCAACCATGTCCGGATGCGTTGTGGTTCAAGCGCTTCGCCGGCGAAGATCACCGCGTTGAGCGCCAGTCGGCGGCTGACGTCGGGAGCGAGCGTATCCGCGGTCTGCAGTGCGTAGAACCCTGACGGTGTCTGGCTCAGGACGGTGACTGCTTCGGCGGCGAGCAGGGCGTGGAAGTCTTCCGGTGCGCGTGCCACCGACTCGGGTACGACGACCAGGCGCCCGCCGTACAGGAGTGCACCCCACATCTCGCAGACCGAGACGTCGAACGCCAACGAGTGCCACTGGGACCACACCTGGTCGGCCATCGCCATGTGGGCGTTCATCGCGTCGAGTAGCTGCGTGACGTTGTCGTGGGTGATGGCGACGCCCTTGGGAACACCGGTGGTTCCCGAGGTGTAGATCAGGTAGGCGACGTCGTCGGGGGCGGGCCCGAACAGTGGCGTGCGGTGCGCGCTCGGGGCGGTCGGTTCGACGATCCTGTGCGCGTCGATGATACGCAGATTCTGTCCGGCCAGGCGCTCCGCCAGTTCGGTCGTGGTGATCGCGACGGTCGGTGCGGCGTCGTCGAGTACCAGCTGCATACGCGCCGACGGGGCGGCCGGATCGATCGGCACGTAGGCCGCCCCGGTCTTCAGGACCGCCAGGATCGCGACGATCGCCTCGGCGCAGCGCGGCAGCAACAGCGCGACCCGCAAACCCGCACCGATGCCGTTGTCGCTCAACAGATGTGCGAACTGTGTCGATACGTCGTCGAGCTCTCGGTAGCTCCAGGACCGCTCACCCCATGTCAGCGCCGGCGCGTCCGGGTCGCGGGCCACCTGCGCGGCGAACAACGCCGGAATCGAGGCGGGCACCGGCGAGGCTTGTGTCAGCGCTGCCCGGTTGCTCCACCGCGCGAGGCGGTCCCTCTCCCCCGTGTCGAGGAGGTCGACCGACGACAGCGGGCGGTTCGGGTCGGCGGTCATCGCCGTCAGCGCGGTCGTGAATCGTTCGATCAGTCCGTCGATGTCCGCCGAATCGAAGACGTCGGTGTCGTACTCGACGCGCAGCCGCAGTTCGTCGCCGGGCACCGCTTGAACGGCCACCGGGTAATGGTTGTATTCGCGATGCGAGAAATCGGAAACCGTCAATCCGTCGTCGCCCGACAGCGACGCGGCGTCGATCGGATAGTTCTCGTAGACGAAGAACGTGTCGAAAAGATGGTCCTGACCGGTGATCCGGTGCATCTCGCCGAGAGCCAGATGTTGGTGATCGAGGGTCTGCGTGTAGGAGTCCTGCAACTGTTCGAGCAGACCCGCCGCGGTGGTCGCCGAGGTGATACTCGCCCGCACGGGCACGGTGTTGATCAACAGACCCACGATCGCATCTGCGCCGAACACCTCGGCGGGCCGTCCCGAAACCGTTGTGCCGAAGGCGACGTCGTCATGTCCGGTCATCGACATCAACAGCTGTGTCCAGGCGGCATGCAGCACGGTGCTGACTGTGGTGTGGCTGGACCGTGCGAGTTCGCCGAGTTCCGTGGTGGTCTGTTCGGATATCTGGTAGGACGCGACTTCTCGACGTCCCGGCCTCACCTGGCCGGGCGGCCCCACCAAGGTGGGGGTGTCGAAACCGGCGAGCGTCTGCGCCCACGCGGCGCGGGCAGCGTCGAGGTCACGGCCGGCCAGCCAGCTGAGGAATCGCCGGTACGGCACGGGCGGTGGCAGCCGTTGCCCGTAGTAGCTGGCGAACAACTCCCCCAGCAGCAGCGGCAACGACCAGCCGTCGAGCACGATGTGATGGTCGGTCAGCACCAACTGGTGTTGGTCGGCACCGGTGCGGATCAGCGCCGCACGGAAGGCGGGCTGATCGGCGAGGTGGCAGACCGCGACGCGCTCTTCGGCGCACACCTGCGCGATCTGCTCATCGCGGTGGGCGTCATCGGTGCGCAGGTCGACGTACCGCCACGGGGCGACGGGATCGGCCGGAATGACCTGCACCGGTTCGGCGAACTGCTGGGAGAACCGGGCCGCGAGGTTCGGATGCCGTTGCACCACAGTCTGAACGGCGCTCTGGAGCCGACCGGGATCCAGCGGACCGCTCAGCGTGATGTAGAGCTGAACGGCATAGACGTCGTCGTCGTCATCCGCGGTCGTGGCCAGGAACAGCAGCCCCTGCTGCAAGGACGTCAGGGGCAGGACATCAGCTATCCGCATATTGCCGCTGAAGCTCGTCGATCTGCTGCTGGCTCAGGCCCACTGCGATGTCCGAGGGAGTCAATCCGCCTCCGCCGTCCTGCACGTGGGTGCAGATCCCGGTCAGTGCGTCGAACCACAACTGGCCCAACCGGTTCACCTGCGCCTGGTTGAGAACCGAGGTGGCCCACGTCCATCCGGCACGCAGACGCGGTCCGGTGCCGGTGTCGACGGTGCCCGCGTTGAGTTCGAGGGTGTGTGGCAGCGGCAGAGGTATCGCGGCGGCGACCTCGGTGACAGACCAGCCGTCCTGGCGGATCTGCCAGACACCGTCGGCAGCATCTGCCGCCGTGACACCTTGTCGCCCAAGGTAGTTGAACGCGATCGACGGGTCGTCGCCGTCGAGATCCACATCGTGGTTCAGGTAGCGCAGCGCGCCGTAGTTCAGACCGTCGGGCTGCGTCCGCAGTTGCTCTTTGGCGTCTTTGATGACCGCACCCAGCCGCGGGTCGCCGGAGATCACCTGGGTCCAGGTGAGCCCGCCGACCGTCAACGCCACCGGATACTTCGTGGTGAACCAGCCGACCGTGCGCGACAGGTCGATGACATCTCCGTCCCCGACGTCGCACAGTTCGTCGTCGCGCCCGTGGCCCTCGACGTCGACGCTCAGTGTTGGGGAACCGAAGAATTCGGAGCAGGCCAGCCCGAAGGCGATCAGCAGCATTTCGTGGATCCCGGCGTGGAACGCCGCCGGGACCTCCCCGAGCAACAGCTGCGTCGTCTCGACATCCAGATCCATCGACAAGTTTCCCGCGGTGGCGTAGGTGTCCGCCTCAGGGCATGCGGAGGGCAGAACTGCGGGCGTCGACGCGATCTGCCGCCACACATCGGCCTGGTCGACGACATCGGGGCGGTGCGCGTGATCGGTCAGGATCGACGCCCACCGGGTGAACGACGTGCCGGATTGAGGCAGCATCACCTGGTGACCCGTGCAGCGCTGGGTCCACGCAAGGTTGAGATCTTCCAACAGGATTCGCCACGACACCCCGTCGACGACGAGATGATGCGCGACGACGGCCAGCTGGCCGGTCGGAGCGACCCATACGGCGCTGAGCATTACACCTGCGGTGGGGTCGAGCCGCGTTCGCGCAGCGACGATCTCGTCGTCGGTCAGCACGTCGACCGTGTGCACGCGGTGCCCGGCATCCACCGATCCGGGTTCGGGGACCGTCATCAGCGACCGGTCGTCGCTGACCTGCAGTCGCAGCATCGGGTGCCGATCGAGCAGGGCTTGCAACAATGCCACCACGTCGGCCTCGGTCACCCCGACCGGCGCCTGCAGGACGACCGTCTGATTGAACTGTTCGACCGGTCCCTGCATCTGCTGCAGCCAGCCGACGATCGGCGTGGCGGGCACCGGTCCGGTGCCGTCATCGTCGACGGCCCCGGAATCGGCGTCGGCTACGCGCGCCACCCGGGCCAGCCGGGCCACCGTCTGCTCGGCGAAAACGTCTCGGGGACGGCACAACACGCCTGCCGCGCGCGCCCGCGCGACCACCTGCATCGACAGGATGCTGTCGCCGCCGAGTTCGAAGAACGACTCGTCGACGCCGACCTTGTTCAGACCGAGTACCTGGGCATAGATGCCCGCCAGGATCTCTTCCACCGCGTCGGCGGGTGCCTGGTAGCCCTCGGCGTCCTGGTATTCGGGTGCGGGCAGCGCGCGGGTGTCGAGTTTTCCGTTGACGGTCAACGGGATTGCGTCGATCACCACGATGGCCGTCGGCACCATGTAGGACGGCAGCCGCTCGGCGAGTTCGGCTCGCAGGGTCGCGGGGTCGGCAGATCCGGTCACGTAGCCCACGAGACGCTTGTCGCCGGGACGGTCCTCGCGCGCGATCACCTCGGCCTGCTCGACCCCGGGGAGCCCGGCCAGCGCGGCCTGGATCTCCCCCAGTTCGATGCGATAGCCGCGGATCTTGACCTGTTCGTCGGCACGCCCCACATAGCGGAGTTGACCGTCGGCGCCCCAGGCCATCACGTCGCCGGTGCGGTACATGCGTTCGCCCGGGGCCCCGAACGGGCATGCCACGAATCGCGTCGCACTCAACCCGGCGCGCCCGACGTAACCCTCGGCGACGCCCGCGCCGGCCACGTACAGCTCCCCGACGACTCCGGCCGGCACCGGCTGGAGCCAGTCGTCGAGCACGAAGAAGGCGAGGTGGTCCAGCGGTACCCCGATGGGGCTGACGGTGAATTCGAGGTCGGCCGCCACGATCTCGCGGAACGACGCATGCACCGTCGTCTCGGTGATGCCGTACATGTTGATCATCCGTGGGGACTGCGGGTGCGCAGCGAACCACGGTGCGAGCCGGTGCGGTTCGAGCGCTTCGCCGCCGAACACGACGGCTTCGAGCGCGAGCTTCTCACCCATCTCCGGCGCGAGCATGTCGGCGGCCTGTAGTGCGTAGAAGGCCGACGGTGTCTGGCTCAGCACGGAGACCTGCTCGGCAGCCAGCAGTGCGTGGAACTCCTCCGGTGAGCGGACCACGTGGTCGGGCACCACGACGACGCGTCCACCGAAGAGCAGTGCACCCCAGATCTCCCACACCGAGAAATCGAAGGCCAGCGAATGGCATTGCGACCACACCTGACCCGCCAGGCCCATGTCGGCGTCGAGCGTGTTCAGTAGCCGGGCGACGTTGCGATGCGGGATCGCCACACCCTTGGGGGTGCCGGTGGTCCCCGAGGTGTAGATGATGTACGCGATTTCGTCGGAACCCACCGACGGCATGGCAGTGTCGGAGCTGCCTGCGTCCGCGGCGGCTGCGATATCCAGAACCAGGAGTTCGCGTCCGGCAAGGTTTCCCGCGAGCTCAGCGGTCGTGATCACAGCGGTCGGGGCGGCATCGGTCAGGACGAATTCCCGGCGCGACTCCGGCACAGACGGATCGACAGGTACGTACGTCGCGCCGGTCTTGGTGACTGCCACCATCGCCACGATCGCCTCGGCTGTCCGCGGCAGCAGCAGCGCCACCCGCTGACCGGGGCCTACGCCCTTGTCGACGAGCGTGTGGGCCACTCGGTTCGCGGCCTCGTCGAGATCCCGGTACGTCAGCGACTGATCCTCGAAGCTCACCGCCAGCGCATCGGGTGTGCGCGCGACCTGTTCGGCGAACAGTGCCGGAATAGCGGCCGGGCCCGACGACGGCGTCTCGGCGGTGCGCGTCAGCGCAGATCGATTGCCCCACGCCTGGACTCGCGTCAGCTCGTCGGCGTCGACCACATCGATGGACGACATCCGGCGCGCCGGATTCGCGGCCATCGCCATGAGCACCCGCTCCAGTCGCCTGGCCAAGCCGGGCACATCGGAGTTCGAGAACAGCTGTCCCGCACCCAATGTGCTCAGGTAGAGGTCGTCACCGGCGCCGGAGAAGACGAGCCCGAAGCCACCGACGAAACCGGAATTGGTCATCGACGCCGTGGCCGCGACCCCGCCGAAGTCCAGTGAGAAGGCATGTGGGAGGAAGTCGATGACGACTCGGTCGGCGCGCTGCTCTGCGCCGCCGTTCTTGCGCTCAAGGGCGTGCACCGGGAACCTCTGATGTTGCAACGCTTCCCGGATGCGCGTGTCGACATGCTCACAGAACGCGGTGACCGTCGATCCGGCCGAGGCGGTCAGCACCAACGGCGCCACGCCGGCCACCATCGCGGGCAGGGTCTTCGACTCAGGCCGGACGCGCCTGCTGACGGGGAAGTCGAGCACCACCTCGCCACCCTGTGCGGACTGGCCGCGCAGCATGACCGCGCATGCAGCCGTGATGACCGATGCGCGCGGCATGTTCCACACGTGTGCCAACTCCTGAACGCGGCGCATGACCGCCGGGTCCAGTTGTACGGGGGTCGACAGGCGATTCGGGTCGTGCTGGTCGATGGACTGCGGCAACCGGCTCGTCGGTGCGCTCTGCGCGGGAAGGTTTCTCGTCCAGTAGCTCTCGTCCTCGTGGTAGTCCCCCGAGGTCTCGTAGTCCGATTCGCAGTCGACCAAGTCCTTCAGCGAGCCGAAAAACGCTGCGGGGACGGGTTCTCCGGCGACGATCGCCGAATAGACCGACGCGATTCTGTTGCCGATCAACCCGAGCCCCGCGCCGTCGGTGACGATGTGGTGGAAACATCCGAACAGGCAGTACTCGTCGAACCCGGTTTCGAAAAGCGCGAAACGGAAGAGCGGTCCGGTGAAATCCAACGGTGTCTGTTGCATCTGCAACGCCATCGCCTGGGCTTCGGCCACGGGGTCCGGCGCGTCGCTCACATCGTGGAATTCCAGCTCGACGTCCGGATATTCGACCGCCGTTTGATAGACCTGGCCGTCCACTTCCGTGATGGCAACCCTGACGGTTTCGGCTTCGCCGATGACTCGGCTGATGGCCCATTCGAGCGCGTCGCGTTCGACGGCACCTTCAATGCGCACCAGAAGCCCGAATTGCCACTCCGCACCGAAGTGGCCCATCTCCTGCTCAAGCCAGATGTCCAACTGCGCGCGCGTCAGCGGATATCCGTGGGCGCCCTGTTCTCGCTGGCGTTCTTTCTGACGTTCCATTCGACGCAACCGACCTTTACGCTCGACTCCCGCCGGCCGACAACCTTTCGCGCAGGGTCCTCGGCCGGATGTCCGTCCAGTTCTGTTCGATGTAGTCGAGACAGTCGGCACGATCCGCTTCGCCGTGGACCACTCGCCAGCCGGCAGGAATGTCGGCGAAGGTCGGCCACAGGCTGTGTTGCTCCTCGTCGTTGACCAGGACGAAGAAGCTGCCCTTGTCGTCGTCGAACGGATTGATGCTCAACATTTCTCCAGGAAGTTAATTGACGTACCTGTAATAGTTGCTAGACATTACTGGCTGCTGTGACCTCTGTCACTTGCTGTGATCCTTGTCACCTGGCTTTTCGTTCGCTGCTCGTCCTGCAGCTATTCGTTGATCGGATCTTTGACTGTGTCGACGCGCCGTTTTCAGATGTAGCGGTACACCGAGTCACCGGCGGGCTGTGCTGGATGTACTTACGCAACCGATGGTAGCGGAGGATCTCCTAAAAATGACGCAGTTGATTATTTTGGGTGGCGTCGAGCTAACAAGCTGCCATGGTCGGCAAGGGCGGAGTTGCGCCTCAGCCGACACGCTGGACGAGCGCGAAATTTTCCAGGAGTTCAGCGGTGTACGCAGCGCTTATTTCGGGATCGGTGATCCGGGTGGCGAGATCTCGGGCCCTCGCGACGTAAGGCGGCGCGAGGATGGTGCGCAGATCCGCCACGAGCGACGCCTCGTCGGCGGTCGAGAAGCGCCGCGCCGTTCCGACTCTCAGACGCTTGACTGCGGCTCCATAGATCGCGTGGACCATGTCCCAGTAGAGGATCAGCTGCGGCACGCCGGCGCGCATTCCGATGGGGGTCGTACTGGATCCGCCGTGATGAACCAGTGCTCGGCATTTCGGGAATATCACCGGGTAATTCAGGGTGCCGACCACCTTGACATGCTCATCGAGCGGAAGTTTGCTGAAATTCGTCCCAGCTGCACCGATGAGCGCGCGTTCGCCTAGCTGGGCGCAGGCGGAGCTGATCATCGCGATGGTGTCCGCGGGCGATTCCACCGGGATGCTGCCGAACCCGAAGTAGATCGGCGGTGTGCCCACGTCGATCCACTCCGAGACCTCCGCGTCGGTGTCGGTCGCCAGCCCCAGCGTGAGCGTTCCGACGAACGGCCGTTGCGGGCTCAGATGCGTCCACTCCGCCGCCAGCCCGGGAAAGCAGGCCTCGTCGTATGCCTGGATCTCCAACGATCCACGTTCGGTGATCCGCCGCGGCGCCGAGCCCGTCGACTCCGGCAGCCCGAGCTCGCGACGCTGCGTGTCCTCGACCTTCTTCGTCACCCGCCACGACACCCACCAGAACGCCCGCACCGCGGCGCGGCTCAGCGACGCCGGCAGCGATGTCAGAACGACGCCGTTGGGCCGCAGCGGGAAATAGTGCAGCGTCGCCAACGGAATGTCGTAGTGCTCAGCGACATTGGCGGCGGCATCTTCGAAGTTGATGCCCGTGAAGATCGCGTCTGCGCCGTCGGCCAACGACATCAGCGTGGTGCTCATGTCCTGCCAGCCTTTGAGCAGGGGACCCGCGATCTCCACCCTCGCCTTGGCCATCCGTCGCACCTTCCAGGGACTGCGGAAGAAGCAGGTCCAGAAATCGCGGTGCGCATCCAGGATGGATGCCGAATCGGGACCGAAGCCGACGGACGGAATGCCCGCTGCCTCGGTGAAGCCGACCAGGTCGGGTGGCACGGCGATGTGCACGTCGTGGCCTCGCCGGATCAGCTCGCGGCCGACGGCGGCAGACGGCTCGATGTCGCCGCGGCTCCCCCACGTCGCCAGTACGAATTTCATCGCTTACGTCGAGGAGCTCGCGGCCAGGAACTCGTCGACGTATCGGGGCGGCTTCAGGTTCAGCAAGCGCTTGCGGTCGGCCTTGAGGTCTGCATACGTGAGCGACGCGACCTGCTCCGGCGTATACGGCAGCGTCGACTCCGGGGTGCCTTTCCGGACGAACCCGACACCCTGGTCGCACTTGAGGACTCCGACGAGCAGGTCGGGGCGGGTGCTGCGCAAATGGACGATCGCCTTCCAGACGTCACCGTTCCACAGGCCGATGACCAGCGGGCCCTTCTGGCCGGCGATGAACTCGTCCCAGGATTCGGCGCGGCGGCCGGCCAGTTCGAAGGGCGGGTTGCAGTCGTGCAGGAAGATGATGCCGTCGTCTTTCAGGTGTCGCACGGTGTACTCGACGTCGCGGACGACCTGCTCGTAGGTGTGCAGGCCGTCGATCAGGGCGACGTCGACCGGGTGCTCGTCGAGAAACGCCGCTTCGTTCTCGAAGAACGCGTCACTCGTCGTCTCGAAATAGTGGGTGGTGCGGCCCTTCGCGTCGGCGATCTCGCGGGTGCGCTGCGGAATCCGGAAGGCCGGGTCGACGGCGATCTTCACGTCAGCGCTGATCTTCTGGAACGCCTGCCCGCGGGAGACGCCGATCTCGAGGTAGACAGGGTCCACGCGTCCGTCGAGCGCACGTTGGACAGCCCTGATCCGGTTCATGCCCGGCAAGGCGTCCGCCAACATCACGAGCCCGTTGTTGATACCCACGCGAAGATCCTGCCCGTAAATTGACGTTCCTGTTCATAAAATCGTCAACTCACCCTAGGGAGTGGCATGTATTCGTTCAACGGCTCGGCCGAATCGGGCGCCAGCGTCGAAGAGATCCATGCCGCGTTCGGGCGTGAGGATTACTGGCTGGCTCGCCTCGCGGCCGGTGAAGCCCCGACGACGCTGGACTCCCTCGATGTCCATGCCGATGGCACGGTCGTCGTGCACATGACGCAGCACATCGGCCGGCAGCTGTTACCCGGGATGGTGGCCCGCATGGTGCCCGGTGACCTGAAGATGGAGTGCACCGAGACGTGGACGCCCGGCGACGGTCAGGTGCGGGGTCGGGTCGGAGTCACCGTCTCTGGAGGGCTCGGATCATGCAGCGCGACAACATCTCTGAAGCCGATCGCCGGTGGATCGCAGTTGCACTTCGACGGCCGCGTGCAAGTCAAGATCCCGCTGGTCGGCGGGAGCCTGGAGAAGACCATCGGCAACGACCTGGCGCAGAACTTGCCGTCGATTCTCCGCTTCACGGCGGAGTGGATCGCGCAAAACGATCAACCGTTCTCGTGATTGCGGCCTAACGCACCGAGCCCGGTGATCTCGAGGCTTACCGACTTCCGTTGTCCCGCAGCGCCGAGCATGAAGGCGATGTCACCCCACGGTGCGCCCAACCAGAACCGCCAGAACCGCTTGCCGAAAAACGTCCACGCATACCGCCCGTCCCCCAGCGACCAGTACCCGGCGATCAGGATCAGGTAGTACGACAGTCGCTTCCAGCGCGATGTGACCATCTCGACGTTCATTTCCCACACTTCCAGGCCCCACGCCCGGTAGTGCCATTCCAGGCCGTACTTCTTCTGGAATTCGTAGAACGCGCGGAGTTCGCCGTTGGTGACCATGTACTCGTCGAAGACGAGGATCGATCCTTCGACGAAGTGGTCCTTGCACGTCTCCAGTGCGTGCAGGCAGCTCTCGTACGTGTCGAGGTCCATGTGGAAGAGCGAGATCGGGGCGTCGGGCCGATCTGCCAGGAACGGTTCGAGTGTCTCGTAGGTCATCCCCTTGATGAACTCGACATCGCGCCCCAGCGCCGGGGGGATCCCATGCTGCAACGTGACGCCGGTGTCGTGGATGAAGCGCTGCGCCAGCGGCTCGGACAGCGAGAACGTTCCGCGCTTGACCATGATCTGGTCGTCGATCTGCCAGTCCTCGACGAGCCCCTCGAAAGTGTCGAAGCCATAGACCTTTTGGCCGCTCGCCTCGGACGTCAGCCGGGTCGACCAGCCGATCCAGACGCCGAGATCGAGGAGCAGTTCTTCGGTGTTGTCGTTGCGCGGCGGTGACAGTCGCGAGGCTTCCCACAGCAGGGTGTGATCGGAGATCTTGCACTGCCGAAGGTCGGACAGCGATTGGCGGATGAAGGCCTGGTACTCGTCTTCGTAGACGCCGATGTCGCGTGAGTACAGATTGGGGATGTAGCGATCGCGACCCCGGTAGATCAGTCGTCCGACCACGAGTAAGGCGAGCGCCACGGGGATCACGACGAGAAGGATCGGTGCGAAGAAGCACGCCGCGGCGACACCGACTGCTATGACGACCAGCACGGACTTCCAGACGCGATGCAGTGTCGTCCGATCCACGGCCTGCCCGCCGGTCCGATCCGCTGACCGCCTGTCGACTAGATCCACCGCTTACCTCCAGGTCCTCGGCTAGCCACACTAGGTCCTCAAACCGCGTGTGCTGCCCTGATCGTCAATTTGATCCATCAGAAAATGACGGATGCGATAATTCCTCGACTCTAGGGCTTCGCGCGGGGGTCGAGAGTGCGGGGCCGTCGTGGCGGCGCCGGTCCGCGCCCAGTCCACAGTCGACATCTAACAGAAAGCAGGAGTAGCGGTTGGCGACCACATCCGTACTTATCACCGGCGGAGCGGGATTCATCGGATCCGCCCTCGCACGCCGGCTCGTCCATGCCGGCTACGACGTGGCCGTGATGGACATCCTGCATCCGCAGGTGCACGGCACAGAAAGCCTGATCGACCTACCTCCGGCGGTCCGGTTGTTCACTGGCGACGTGACGCATGCGCCCGACTGGGACGCTGCGCTTCGCCTGTGCCGCCCTGACCAGATCGTGCACCTGGCCGCTGAAACGGGCACAGCACAGTCACTTTCGGAAGCGACCAGGCACGGTTCGGTCAACGTCGTCGGTACGACGCAGCTGTTGGATGCCCTGAGCCGCGCCGGCCACGTGCCCGATCAGCTTGTCGTCGCATCGTCCCGAGCCGTCTACGGTGAGGGTGCTTGGCAGTCCGGTGGCCAGACCTTCTACCCGCCACCGCGCAGCCACGCTCAGCTGCGGGCCGAAATCTGGGATCCACAGGGGCCGAACGGCGATACCGCCATTCCCCTTGCCAGTTCGGCACCACGAACCGAACCCCGCCCCACCAATATCTATGCCGCAACGAAACTCGCGCAGGAGCACATCTTGGCCGCGTGGGCCGCAGCCCGTGACTGCAACCTCAGCGTGCTGCGGCTGCAGAACGTCTACGGCCCCGGCCAGTCGCTGACGAATTCGTACACCGGAATCGTCGCGCTTTTCGCGCGATTGTCGCGCGAGCGGCAGGCCTTGGAGGTGTACGAAGACGGACGAATCCTGCGCGACTTCGTCTACATCGAGGACGTCGTCGAAGCGTTGTACGGTGCAATCCGACGTCCAGCGCCTTCGCGCTGCATCGACATCGGGTCAGGGGTGCCGACGACCATCCACGAATTGGCCCGCAAGACCGCGGCCATCTGCCGCGCTCCCGAGCCAGTCGTCGTCGGCAAGTTCCGTGACGGAGACGTTCGTGCGGCGCGATGTGATGTCGAGGTAGCGAGAAAAGAGCTTGATTGGCAGCCCAAATGGACCCTCGAGGATGGTCTGGCCGCGTTGTTGCATTGGATCGGCGAAAGCGCTGTCCAACAATCGATCTCGTGATCTCCAGTAGGCAATAGGAGCTCGCGTGATCGACTGCACGATTCTTCAGTGCTATGCGCCCCCGAGGTACCACGGATTGGCACGCGCCCATTCGATGGTGCGTCGAAGCCCCTCCTCCAGGTCGACCTGGAGACGCCAACCCAGCTCACGTTGCGCCTTCGTGGAATCGGGAACACGGCGGGGAATATCCTCATAGCTTGCGCCGTAACGCTCGGCCGTGTCGAAAGCCGTCATGCTGGACACCGAATCGACACCGGCGATCTTGATAGCCAGGTCGAGAGCATCGCGCATGGTCGTCTCGGTCATACTCCCGATATTGAAAACCTCACCGACTGCCGCGTCGCTGTCGGCGGCCAACAAGGTGCCCGCGACAGCGTCATCGACGTAGGTGAAGCACCGCGTCTGGCTCCCCGAATCGTAGAGCAACGGATCGAGGCCATTGAGGATTCGATGGATGCTCTTCGAGATCACGAAAATCGGATTCTGCCTGGGCCCATACACATTGAAAAAGCGCACAACGGTGACCGGTAACCCGTAGGTGTCATGCATGGCGAAGACCAGATGCTCAGCCATCGCCTTGCTGGTGCTATAACTCCAGCGCGCAGTCTTGGTCGAGCCCAGCACGCGATCGTCGTCTTCGGACCAGGGCGTCGCGGGGTTCTTACCGAATACCTCAGAGGTGCTGGTGAATACGAGACGTGACCCATGCCGGTGGCACAACTCAAGGACATTGCGCGTACCTGTGACGCTGACATCGGCAACGCGCAGCGGATCTTCGACGTACTTGTTGACACCGACCACGGAGGCCAGGTGGAAGACCTTGTCGACGTCGGGTGTGATGGCCGCTTGCAGAGAGTCGAGGTCAGTGACATCGCCCTGCACAAATCTGAAGTCGGGATGCCGATCGAAGTCGATGCTGGTGTCCCGGGTGTTCTCGGCGAAATCGAAAACCGTGACCGAATCGCCGCGATCCAACAATGCGGTCACCAGATGCGATCCAACGAAGCCGTATCCGCCCGTGACGACGACATTTGCCATGTTTCCTCAATCTCCCGCTGGGTCACGCGGCCTATCGGCCTATCCCCTTGTATGTGAAGCCTGCGGCGCGCACCGCGGCTGGGTCGAAGCTGTTCCGTCCGTCGAGGAAGGCGCAACCGGGTGCTGTCAGTTCGGCGAGCCTTGTCAGGGGGATCTGGTGGAACTCGCGATGGCCGGCGAGGACAACCACCGCGTCGGCGTCTTTGACCGCCGATTCGATGTCGGGGGCGAGAGGGATCGTCGTGACTGACAGGGCATCCTCTTCGGGCACCCACGGATCATGGATAGCAAGCTGACAGCCGGATGCTTCGAGCAAGCCCACCACATACTTCGTGGGTGTAAGCCGACAGTCGCCGGTGTTGTTCTTGAATGCGATGCCGAGCACGGCGATCTTGCTGTTCTCGACGCTCTTGCCGTGATCGGCGAGCAGCTTTTCAAGCAACTCGTAGGTATACGTGGGCATAGTGTCGTTGACGGTTCGTGATGTGCGCGGGATCGCCAACTCCAATCCGAGGTTCTGTCCGAGATGGTTGACGAACCATGGATCCTTGGTCAGGCAGTAGCCACCGACGCCCATGCTGGGTCTCAGAATGTTCACCGGGTGACCTCCCTTCGGCATGGTGTTGGCCGCGGCGATGACCTGAAGCGCGTCCATCTGGAGGCGGTCGCAGATCTTGGCGAGTTCGTTGGCCAGCGCGACGTTGAGGTCCACCCAAAGATTGTCGGCAAGTTTGACCATTTCGGCGGTCCGCGGATCCTCGACGATCACCGAGTCCACGCCAAGAGCATGTCGCCACAGCGTGGCGCAGGCGCGGGCGCTGCGCTCGTCGACTGCGCCGACGACGACGGGAATTGTTGTCAGCTCGTGGATGGCTTGGCCTTCAGCCAGACGTTCGGGGCAGAACGCGAGCCCGAAGTCGACTCCTGCGCGCAACCCCGATGACGCTTCGAGAATCGGCCGAACCAGAGTTTCGGTGGTGTCTGGCGGCACCGTGCTCTTGAGAATCACCACGTGCCCGGGCCGAAGGTGCTCGCCGACGGCCTGCGCGGCTGCCTTGATGTCGTCGACGATGGGTTCGTAGTCCTGACCGAGAGGAGTTCCGACGTTCACGATGACGAAATCGTTGTCGGCGACGGCGGCGAAATCGGTGGTAGCGCGCAGTCGGCCAACGCGCACGTTGGCAGATACGAGTTCGTCGAGTCCGGGTTCGGCCACACCGGTCTTGCCCGAATTGATGTCGTCGACGACGCTCTGGCGGACGTCGATTCCGGTGACTGGCCAGCCGCGATCAGCCAGCACCGCCCCGATCACCGTGCCGATGTATCCGAAACCCACGACCGCGATCCCGGAGCGCATGCCTCGTACGAGGAGGTCGATTTCGGCGTCGCTGCGTCCGAATACGCCTTGAGTCATGACAAGCCTCTCGATCCCGTGCGGGCGTTGTGAGATGAACGCGATAAGTCCCCGGCCGACTGCGGCAGCTTAAACTAACGTCTGCGTCAACACGCTGTGAAACGGAACATTCGGCATACCTCGCCCGCTACGGCAACATCTACTGCTAACCTCCGGGCCGTGTTACGGCAACGTCAAAAAGATGTAGAGCAGGGTCCAGTTCGAACGAACCTGGCGCTGAGGCGTGAGGGACCCGCGTACGGACCCAGTCACAGGAACCGGCAGGCGATCGGCCAGATTGCCCTGACGACTCTGAAGACCGTGCGTCGACTCGTGAATTCTGGTGTCGCCCTATTCCTCTACCAGCCCACGGGGACGGAGGCTGAGGAGTACCACAAGTGGTACTACAACACGTTTGTCTGGAACAAGACGACGTGGCTCGGCGTCGAAACATGGAAGTCCGTCGCCGACATGTGGAACTACCAAGAGATTCTCTTCGAGCTGAAACCATCGCTGATTATTGAGTTCGGATCGAACAAGGGCGGCTCAGCGCAGTTCTTCGCCCACGTCATGCAGCGAGTTGGTGGCCCGTTCAAGGTTCTTTCGGTGGATGTCAATCACGCGCCGTTGGACCCTACAGTCAAAGCCGACCCCGACATTGCCTTCATCGAATCGTCGTCCACGGCACCCGCCATTGCCGAACAGATCAAACGCCTCAAGGCCGAATACCCCGGCAAGATCTTTGCCATCCTGGACAGCGATCACTCCAAAGACCACGTCGTCGCCGAAATGAAACTGCTCAGACCCCTCCTCTCCGAAGGTGACTACCTATTGGTGGAAGACTCGTGTGTCAATGGACACCCTGTGCTTCCCGGCTGGGGGCCAGGGCCCTACGAGGCTATCGAAGCCTACGAAGCAGAATTCCCGAACGACTACACCCATGACGTGGAGCGTGAGCAGAAGTTCGGTTTCACCTTCGCGCCCAACGGTTTTCTCATCCGCAACCGACCTTGATTCGGCCAGGCCGCTACCCTTCCTGGGTTAAGCAAGCGAGGAAGCATCAGCGGGAGATTTTCGGTGCCCGGCCATGGCCGTATCGGGTCTCCTGGAGGCATTGCCATCGCGGCTATGAGAAATGATGTCTCACAACACTTTCAGTGGCTGTCACTGGCGGTAATCTGCAACGTGGGCAGCGCGACAGCGGCCAGTTGGACGCTGGCCGCTGCCGGAGCGGTATGTTACGAGCTTTGACCTAGGTCATTTTCGGATCAGAAAACCATTCGGGGCAAACGTGAAGCCGAATTTTTGCTCACGCTCCACGTCATGGAGGTAGTCGCCTGGGAACTCGGCTTCGTAGGCCTCAATCGCCTCGTACGGTCCCGGTCCCCAGCCGGGAAGATTCGGGTGCCCGTTGAGCATCGAGTCCTCCACGATGAGGTAGTCGCCGGGTGACAGCAGGGGTCGCAGCAATTTCATCTCGGCGAGGACGTGGTCTTTGGAGTGATCGCTGTCCAGGATGGCAAAGATCTTGCCGGGGTATTCGGCCTTGAGGCGTTTGATCTGTTCGGCAATGGCGGGAACCGTCGACCGTGATTCGACGAACATGACGTCAGGGTCCTGACGGGCCGCCGGATTGAGCGGGATATGGGTGATGTCGACGGACAATACCTTGAACGGTTCACCGATCTGCCGCATGACGCTGGCGAAATAGAGGGCCGAGCCACCCTGGTTCGTGCCGAACTCGATCACCAAGGATGGTTTCAAGCCGACCAGAATTTCTTGATAGTTCCACATGTCGGAGACGGACTTCCACGTTTCGATGCCCAGCCACGTCGTCCGCTTCCACACGTTGGTGTTGTAGTACCACTTGTGGTATTCGTCGGTCTCCGAACCGGTTTCCTGATAAAGAAATGGGGCGAGGACGCCGCTGGCGAGTCGCCTCCCCAGTCCGGACGGGGTGGGCCGTTGCTCGATCAGTCCAGCGGCAATCCGTAGGAACGAGTTGCTGTCGACCCGGCCCTTGTCTACAACCATCACACTGTCGTTCTTTTCGATGCTTGCCGTCGTTTGTGGACGCGTCGGCGCGGGCATGCCGTTTCCTTGGCTTTCCATCTGCACCGGGGCAGGGTAACAGGCCCCGTTGGCGTTTGTTTCGTAAACGTCAATTATTGGGTGGGAGCGGGTGTGGGTATGGATGTGCTTGTCTGGCAACCATCTTGAACTGCACAGAGGATTCGGCATGCCGACGCATCGGAACCTGACGGGCGATACGAAGTCAGATGACCCGCGTGAAGCGGGCGAAGTCTTCGACGAGATCGGCCGCTGCCGCGGCGCTATCGGTGGCTCTTGTCATCTTCATAGCGACTTCGCGTGCCCGAGCCTCGTACTCCGGCGCCAGTATTCGGTGCAGGTCCCGTGTCAACGTCTTCTCGGTGGTTGTCGAAAAGCGTCGTCCCGAACCGACTTTGAGGCGCCGAAGCTGAGCTGCGAAGAACGGTTGGTCGGGCAACGTCCAGAGGATCAATTGTGGAACCCCGGCTCGCAACGATGCCGCCAGGGTTCCGGCGCCACCGTGATGCACCACGGCGCGGCACATCGGGAAGATCGTTGCGTAATTCACCTGACCCACTACTTTGACCTGAGCGGAGCAGGGTACGTCGCTGAAATCGCTTCCTCCTGCGCCCACGATCGCCCGTTGACCCAACTCCGCGCATGCCGCGGAGATCATCGCAATGGTGTCGGCCGGAGACCCGATCGGTACGCTGCCGAATCCAAAGAAGATAGGCGGCGTCCCCGCGGCGATCCACGACGCAACCTCGTCGTCGGCATCTGTGGGGGACGCCATCGCCAACGCGCCGACGAAAGGCCTCTTCGCGGGCGTCTGCCCATTCCATGTTTCCCATTCCGCTGCTAAACCCGGGAAGCACACCTGGTCGTACGCCTGGATCTCGATCGAGGCCATGGCCGAGACCCTCTTGGCCGCGGTTCCTCGAGCCTTTGGAAGTCCCAATTTCCGTCGCTGTGCATCCTCCGCCTCTCGCGTACCGCGCCAGGCCGCCCAGTCATTAGCCATCATCGCCAGCCGACTCAACGGCGCCGGCAGGATCGGCATCAGCTGGCCGTGGGGGCGTACGGGGAAATACTGCAGTGTGATTAAAGGGATTCCAGCAGACTCCGCGACATTGACCGCGGGCTGTTCGAAGATCAGGCCCGTCAACATAAGGTCGGCCCCGTGCACCGTCGATGCCAGCGTCGTCGTCATTGCCGCCCAACACTCCGCAGCGAACTGCTCGGTTTCGCGCGCCATTCTTCGGAGCTCCTTGACCTTCCATGGTGTGCGCGAGTAGATCGTGAAGTATTCACGCTGCGCGTCCAGAATCGGCTGCGATTCCAACCCGTAGGCGACTGCTGCGATTCCCGCAGCCTCGGCGAAGCTCACCAAATTCGGTGGGACCGCGATGAGTACGTCATGGCCGCGGCGCTGCAGCTCACAGGCCACGACAACGGCGGGCTCGATGTCCCCCCGCCCCCCGTAGCTTGACAGCACTATCTTCATCGAATGTGTGGCCTTCCGGTCTCCGCGCGCTGAACATCTGCAGCAGGGTCATTATTGCGAGGTTTTGACGCCGAGGTAAGACTTCGGCGGTGGTCGTGGTTTCATCGTTGATACGATCCCGAATCGCCCGAATGAGGCCACCTTTCGGATCATCACGTTGAGGAGCGAGTGTGGCTGGTGCCGAGCTTGAACCGAGCGAAGCCGAACGCGTCGCGTGGGACGTGATCGTCGTGGGCGCAGGCATGGGCGGCGGGGTGCTTGGCCACCGACTGGCGCAAGGCGGCCGGAAGGTGTTGTTCGTCGAGAAAGGGCGTTCGACCCTTCCCGGTGTGCCAGGGACAATACGTGCCGCGGTTCCCGAACTTGCCGAGCCGTCGGCGGCGCGTTCGGCCGCGACGTACTACGACGCACTGTCTCGGGCAGGTCGGTCGACAGACGAAGTCGAAGACGTCAGCAGACATTTCCCGAAGCGCTTCGTACCGTTCATCGGCAGCGGGACTGGGGGTTCCTCGGCTTTGTATGGCATGGTGTGCGAGCGATTCTTCGCCCGCGACTTCACGCCGAGGGAGAATTTCACCGACCCCGGTGAGTCAACTGTGCCCGAGGCGTGGCCCGTGAGTTATCGCGACATGGCGCCGTGGTATTCCGAAGCGGAGAAGTTGCTTGGTGTCCGTGGACAGCCCGACCCTCTGAGACCTGAGGCAGGTCGACTTAATCTTCCTGCCGCACCGCCGTTTTCGGCTGACAACCAACCGTTGGTCGACTATCTCACGCGACGTGGAATGCACCCGTATCACCTGCCCATGGCGTGTGAGTACACCGACGACTGCGTGACATGTCAGACCTACCTGTGTGATCGCTCCTGCAAAAACGACGCGGCCCGCGCCTGCATAGAGCCAGCCATCGCCGAATACGGAGCCCACCTTCTCACCCAGTGTCGCGTCGTCGGCCTTGATGCCGACACCAGGTTGGTGCGGCGGGTGATCTGTGAACACCACTCGGGCACGGTTGTCTTGTCAGGAAAAGTCGTCGTGCTGGCAGCCGGGGCGCTGGCTACTCCGGTGTTGCTGCTCGATTCCCGATCCGGCGATTGGCCCAATGGTGTTGCTAATGGCTCGGATCAGGTGGGGCGCAACCTCATGCGGCACCTGCTCGACCCTATTGAGATTTGGCCGGGGACAGATTCGGCGATCACCGGGGCCAACAAGGAAATCGGACTCAACGACTTTTACTTTTTCCAGGGGCAGAAGTTCGGCACGGTGCAATCGTTCGGAGCGATACCGCCTATGGAATGGATGATCAATCGCCCCGGGCCGCAGGGTAGAGCACTCCGCCTGATCAGTCCGATCGTGCGTCAGATATACGAGCGGTTCTTCACCGGCGGCCTGGTCCTTGCCGCGATGATGGAAGATCTCCCCTACCTGGACAACCGAGTACTACCCAGTGCTCGACCCAGTCGTGACGGTCGTCAGCGGATGCGCATTCGGTATCGGTTGCATGACAACGAGATCGAACGGCATGCGGAGTTCCTGCGGCTGTTCAAAGAAATGCTTGCGCCCTTTCGCACGCGGGTTCTGGGCAGCGGCCGGCAGAACTCCAACTTAGGCCACGTCTGTGGCACCTGCCGGTTCGGCTCTGATCCGAAAAACAGTGTGTTGAATGCGCAGAATCGCGCTCACGAACTCGACAACCTCTACGTGGTCGACACTTCGTTCTTTCCGTCCAGCGCCGGGTTGAATCCAAGTTTGACGGTGGCGGCCAACTCACTGCGGGTGGCCGAACACATCCATCAGGAACATTTCACTCATTGACCCAAAGCGGCCGTCTCAGGCGGGTGGGTGAGTTTCAGCTCGGCTCTCGAATGGGGAGGCCGGCAGCGCGATAGACCTCATCGATGAGAGTCATGTTTTTCACCGCGTCCTCCGGCGTAGTCCTTACCGGCTCTCCGCGCAGCACTGCAGCCGCAAAGTTGTCGAGCTGATAGGCATAGGTCGCACGCCGCGGGAATCGTTCAACTCGTCGCCCATTGGCCGACTTGACGAAAAGTAGCGGAAAGAGGTGTGGTGCGGCGGGACTGAGTATGCGCAGTTCGCCACGGTCGCCGCTCAATTTGACGGTCGCCCGGAACAGGTTGGACGACCACAGCGCGCAGCGGATCCGCCCGGTGTGTCCGCCCGCGTAACGCAACTCGGCCGTCATTGCGCGATCCACCCGGGCGTCGCGCAGTTTCGCCTGCGCAGAAACAACTTTCGGCGTCGATCCGCCAAAAGTGCGTGCCATGTTGGCCACGT
Source organism: Mycobacterium sp. 236(2023) (assembly GCF_029623955.1). Taxonomy (GTDB): domain Bacteria; phylum Actinomycetota; class Actinomycetes; order Mycobacteriales; family Mycobacteriaceae; genus Mycobacterium. The sequence continues at coordinate 524,547 of NZ_JARSBP010000004.1, forward strand.
AGCTTCCGGCATCCATCATCGCGCCACCGGCGAGGGCGTAGTTGTAGCAGTTGGCTGAGAAAGGTCGGAGCATGACGCACAGGGAGATGTCCACGACCTCCAACACGCCCAACTCCCCCGAGGCGACGATCTCCTGGACCCGCAGGGTCAGCGGATGGTGTCGAAACTGAATCGCTTCCATGACAACGCGGTTCGACCCAACCGCTAGATCTGCGATCTCGCGGGCCTCGGCCCCGTTTGCGGTGAAAGGTTTCTCGCATAGGACATGCTTACCCGCGGCGAGGGCTGCACGAGTCCATCTGCCGTGCATGCTCGTTGGCGCCAGGATGTAGATGGCGTCCAGCTCTGGATCGTCGACGAGTGAGTCGTAACTGCCGTGTGCACGGGCGATGCCGTGCTCGGCGGCAAAAGTCTGTGCGCTCTCGTCATTACGTGCTCCCACCGCCGCTATGACAACGTCGGTGTTGTCGCGAGCCGGGTTGATGAGCGTCGTCTCTGCGAAGTTGGACGCACCAAGAAGGCCGATCCGGATCGGGGCCGTACTGTGGGGCATGGACACGACGCTAGCAGTCGACGTGGGCCCGAGGCTAGCTTTGGTTACTTGACAGCGGCATGTGATTACCGAAGGGCCACAACTCAATCCAACGGCGTCAATGGGATCGCAACAACCTTTGAAGCAGTCCGCCGCGAAACACCGTCTAGTCCGGCTCGCGCGTCGGCAGTCCTGCAGCGCGGTAAATCTCGTCGATGACGGTCATGTTCTCGACCGCATCCTGGGGCGTCGTCTTGACGGGTACACCGCGCAGCACCGCTGCGGCGAAAGCGTCGAGCTGATACGCGTAGGAAGTGCGTCGCGGGAAGCGCTCCACTCGCTTTCCTGCAGCTGATCGGACCGTAAGCCGATGGAACAGGTGAGGCAGTACCGGATTGAGCACGCTCACACTGCCGCGACTGCCGACTACTCGGGCACTCACTCGCAGGAAGCTCGATGACCACATGGAGCAATGGAGCGTGCCGGTGTGCCCGGCCGCGAACCGCACTGTGGCGGTCATGGCGCGATCCACGTCCGTGCCGTGCAGCTTCGCCTGTGCTGAAACAACTTTCGGTGTCGATCCACCGAACGTGCGTAACATGTGGACGGCATAGCACCCGGCATCCATCGTGGCACCGCCAGCAAGCTGGTATTTGTATCGGATGTCTGAGAACCGCGGCAGCGGGAAGCAAAAGGCCGTCTCCACCCGCTGCAGCTCGCCGAGTTCTCCCGAGGCGATGATCTGCTCAACGCGCGTCGTCAACGGGTGGTACCGGTAGTGGAATGCTTCCATCACCACCCGGCCTGACCCAGTTGCGAGTTCGGCGACCTCCCGGGCTTCAATGGCGTTGGCAGTAAACGGCTTTTCACACAGTACGTGTTTTCCAGCGCCGAGCGCTGCACGAGTCCACCTGCCGTGCAGCGAATTCGGCAGCGGGTTGTAGATCGCATCGAGCGTCGGGTCGCCGATCAGCGCCTCGTAATTGTCGTGCACCCGGGGGATGTCGTACTTGGCGGCGAAGGCTTCGGCGCGCGGTTTTTCGCGCGCCGATACGGCTGCAACCACGACGTCGGTACCTTCGCGCGCCGGTCGGATCACTGACTGTGGTGCGATGCGAGCTGCGCCGATGACGCCGACCCGTATGGGTGCGGCGCGCTCAGCCACGGACGCGAAGACGCGAGGTCTTGGCGGGCATGCCTAATTGCGCCAATACACACCCGTGCCATCGATGTCGATGATTTCCGCGGTTATCCCGTGTTTGGCGCGGTAGTCGGTAACGGCCAATTCGCAAGCCTTCACGGCGCGGTAATCGTCGACGATGCAGAAGCCGCCGGGAGACAGCCGCGGGTACAGGGCATCGAGAGCCTGAATCGTCGATTCGTACAGATCGCCGTCGAGTCTCAACACGGAGATCTCTTCGATGGGCGCGTCGTGGAGGGTGTCCTTGAACCAACCCGGCAGGAAGCACACCCGGTCATCGAGTAGTCCGTACCGCTCGAAGTTCGCCTTGACTTCGGCCTCTGACACCCCAAGGATGCCGGCGGCAAAGTCCGCCCGAATTCCCTTGTCCGCACTGTAATTATCGGGATCTGATCGCGGCACACCCTGGAATGAGTCGGCAAGCCACACCTTTCGGGTGTCGTCTCCGTAGGCTGCCAGGACCGCGCGCATCAGGATGCACGCCCCTCCGCGCCAAACGCCACACTCGATGAGGTCCCCTGGGATGTCCTCATCCACCACCGTTTCGACGCACTGCTGCAGGTTTGTGAGCCTCTGCATGCCGATCATGGTTTCGGCTTCCGCGGGCCAGTCCAAACCGAAATCACGCTTGTTTTCACTGAATGGGCTCATACCGAGGCGAAGCGGACTGACGGCGTTGACGACCTTCAGCATCAGGCGCCGTCGCAGTGGCCACTGTGACGGCATGCGCTCGTGCATTCCTTGTCGCGTGAGGTTACGGCGAAGTAGGTCCAGGTACAGCGATCGGACGTCGTAGCCGGTGACGGTCAAAGCTGCCCCTATCTTGCATGCTTGGCTTCCGCGCAGAGTGTAGGCATCGTTGCTCGGCTTGTTGCAGGATTCTCAAAAACTCGTCGAATGCAGTGCTTGATAGCAAACGAACATGTGAACTCACAGCATATAATCTGCAGTTCACGTCGGCGAAGGGATCTCCTGAGCAAATTAACGAAGAAGTCATTAAAGTTGGGCGTTTGCTCTGCCTGGTGCCCATAGTCGACCACTACCGCCGCACGTGGTGCTCTGATCCATACGGGGCGCACGCGAATCTCTCGACAAGATCGGCGGCCGCCGCGACGCTGGCTGCAGGTCTCGTCATGAGGCTGGCGATATCGCGGGCGCGCTCTCGGTAAGCCGGAGCGAGGATGGTGCGCAGGTCGGCCACGAGGCTCTCTTCCGTAGTGGCCGAAAAGCGTCGGGAGGTGCCAATCTCGAGCCGCTTGACCGCCGCCCCCCACATCGCCTGAACGTCGGCCATCCACAGGACCAACGTGGGGACGCCGGCGCGCAGACCCGCTGCCGTCGTGCCGGCGCCGCCGTGGTGGACCACGGCGCGGCAGGCCGGGAAGATCGATGCGAAGTTCACCGCACCAACCACTTTGACGTTGTCCATTGCAGGGACGCCGGTGAACTCGCTCCAACCCGCACCCACCAAAGCCCTGTGCCCCAGCTGTGCACAGGCGGCGGCAATTAACGTGACGGTGTCGGTGGGTGACTCGACCGGGATGCTGCCGAAGCCGAAAAATATTGGCGGCGTACCCGCCTCGATCCAGGCCATGACCTCGTCGTCGGCTTCGGTCGCCGATTCCAGGGTCAGGGTGCCGACGAACGGCCGTTGCCCGCCCCACCGTGCCCATTCCGCGCGCAGGCCAGGAAAGCAAACGTCGTCGTAGGCCTGGATCTCAAGCGCTTGCCGTGCCGCGAGGCGACTCGGTGCGGGACGTGACGACTTCGGTAAACCCAGTTCGCGGCGCTGCGCGTCTTCGCACTTTTTCACGCCGAGCCAGACCAGCCGTTCGTAGACCTTCATCACAGACCGGATGACTGACGCCGGCAGGTTCGGAAGGAGGTGGCCGTTGACCCGGTTCGGAAACCACAGCACGGTAGCCAGCGGAATGCCGTGGAAGTCCGCGACATTGAGGGCGAGTTCTTGATAGCTCATGCCGGTCACCACCAAATCCGCGCCCTCCGTCAGTGACGTCAGCGACCTGCTCATCTCGGCCCAGGCGAGTAGGCCCGGCTCACGCGCTTCGCGTAGCAATCGCCGAATCTCACCGACCCGCCAGAAGTTCCGGAAGACCCGAGCCCAGAGGTTTCGTGTCGACGCCAGCCACGCTTGGTTGTCAGGGCCGTACGCGACTGCGTTCAGCCCCGCGGCTTCGGCGAACCCGATGAGATCGGGTGGTACAGCCATGTATACGTCGTGCTGTCGGCGTCGGAGTTCGCGCCCGAGGGCGATGCCCGGTTCGACATCGCCGCGGGTTCCATAAAAAGCCAAAACGCATTTCATCGTTATCCGCCTGTCCGCATCTGCTGAAACTAGGCCCACGTACCCCGGCGCCGGTGTGCCAGTGCAAGGACTTCTAGGCCCACCTTGACCGCAAGGGCCGGGGCCAGGCGATTGAGGTTGCGATAGCGTCGGGCGCCCTCTGCGGCGACGCGGAATCCCTGCTCTGCCGACTGGTACTGCTCGATAACACAATCGATAGCGGTTTGATCCCAGGGTTTGTCCCGTGCGGCGGCGCTCAACGCCTCATAGGTCGACCTCACCCAGTCTGTACCGAAGGGCTCCACGATGGGGCCGCATTGCCGGTGGTGGCGCAAGCCGGGCGAGAGGAACTCATCGATCGCGGAGTGTTGCTCGCTGCGGAGGAGGTCGGTTGCGAGGGCTGTGTTGATCCGTTGCACTTCGCGACGCCAATCGTCGAGAAGATTTGCGTAGTCGATGACGACACGGGGTACCTCCCGGGTGTCTCTTTCGGCCAGCAGAGTGTATTTCAGCCACCATGCGCTGCCGAGCTCGGCCGAGGAACCCACGTAATACTGCCTTCCGGCGCGATTCGCTATCGACGCGATCGCCTCGGTCGGGTGTCGCAGTGCGATCACGGCGGCGACATCGAAGCCCGCGAGACGTGCCCCCTCGAACCACAGATTGCTCGACGCCGTGATCTTCGGCTCCTTCACGACGACAAGTGGCGCCGTGGGCAGCGTGGCGAAATAATCTCGAATCTTGGCGATCCAGACCTCGTCTCGGTCGGCCGAGTGAGTATCGGCGGGCGCGCGCAATGGCAGGTCGTAGGCAGAGCTGCCCCGGCTGCGCAGTATCGCTTCGTTGAGATAGATCGCCGCCCGAGGTTCCCAGCAGCCCCGCGGGTTATCCATCGTCGCGCCCAAGAGCTTCGAAGGCAGTGTCGCCCCGCACAACGACAGCACCCGGGTCAATGCCGACGTTCCGGACCGTCCGAATCCGAGAATGAACAGCACGACGGGGCGACCCTCGGGGATGCGTTGCGCGTCGGGGCGCAGATCGGGCATCGGTCAGCGACCCGCTTCGAGACTGTAAGGGACGAAATCGATGCGTCCTGCGCCGATAGGTTGGCTCCTGTACACGGCGACAGGATAGGGACACCCGAACGTCTTCGGCAAGCTAATGGACAAGTGCGCAGCACTCGCCTCAATGCCCTTGTCGCACGGCAGTTTGACGGTATCGCAAATTATTACGCGGAGGCCGAGCGCGGTCGGTTACGCTCACGAGTAAAAGGTCGCTCGCCACGCACCAGCTGCGGGCGTCGTTCCCTGGTGGTTAGGTGCACAACCGCGCATCTAACCCTCATGCTTATCGGAGGCTTGGTAGTGGCAGTCCGGATCCCTTCTGCACGTTCACCCTTTGGTGGAAAGTCCGGGGGCGATGGGCGATCGGATAATCGGCTCGCGCTGCTGGACCAAGCCTTCTACGAAGGCCATCGAGCGGTCGGACAGCAAGAAGTCATGCAGGTCGGGTGGGTGTATGAGCGTGCCATCGAGGTCGACCAGCTTCAGCGGTTTCACGACGAGCTTTCAAAAGGGTTGCTGGGGAGGCTGATCGAACGTTCGCCGCTACCGTTCGGTCGGCATCGCTGGGTCGCCGCCGCATTCTCGTCGGGTATCGACATCGATGATCGAACTCGTCCTCGCACCGAACTCGGTGATTGGTTCGACGAGTGCACACAACTTCCTGTCGACCCCGAATCCGGACCCGGCTGGCGAATCAACGTGGTTCCCGTTACCGATGGGTCCACCGCCGTCAGCCTGGTGCTGTCTCACTACGTAATCGACGGAATCGGTGCCGCCGTCGCGGTAACCGAAGCGATCTGGGGCAGGTCGCGCCAACTCGGTTATCCCCCGCAGGGATCGCGCACACGACTCCAGGCGTTGATCCAAGACGCCGGTGAGACGGCCCGAGAGACGCCTGCGGTTGCCCGTGCTCTCGTGGCGGCGGTGAGGGAGAACCGACGGCGCCGGGATGAGGAGAGCCGATCGTCGCCGTTGCGCGACGGCGCAGAGATGAAGTCCGGCACTGACGAACCTGTTATCGCGCCGAGCATCTGGATTCGGATCCGACAGGACGAGTGGAACGCGCGGGCGGAGGCGCTCGGCGGCACCCACAGCACGCTGGCCGCAGGATTCACCGCCTTGCTTGACCGGCAGATGGGACGGGAACATGGAGGTGTCGACGGCGTACCAGTGCTGCTCACCGTCAATGAGCGCACCACGGCCGACGATGCGCGCGCGATCGCAGTCTCCTTTGTGCGCGCCTATCTCGATCCGACGGCACTATCCGCGGATCTCCGCGACGCGCGCGCGGCGATAAAAGACGCGATGAAGGCTGCGCAAGACAGCCGGGACGGCACGGCGGACCTTGTTCCCCTGACGCCGTTCACGCCGGTGCGGGCCTGGCGCCAGCTCGCTGACTATGCGCGCACAGATCCTGAGCAGCCGGCGGTCTGTTCGAATCTTGGGGATACCGGTCCTGCGGCGATCCGGCTCGACGGGACACTCTGCGATGCTGCCTTCGCACGAGGTGCAAGCCAACACTTTACGCGGCGCTGGCTCGAACGGATCGGCAGCCAGGCCCACGTCTACTACGGCACAGCAACAGAGATGAACTTGGTGACCATGTACATCTGTGCTTTCCGGCACGGATGGGTGGAAACGAAAGCGGAACTACGCGAGCTCGTTGCGCAAGTGCTGGTCGAGTTCGGGCTATCCGGCGAAATCGAATAGCGCTCCCTACTCGGCGATTTGGGCGTCTTCCCTTTCTGTGCCTTCATCGAGGACTTGCTGGATCTGGCGCGCGTGGGCTACCTGCTGCGCTGTGTAACGGATGAGCAGGGCTGTTGCGCCGAGTAGAACGGCCGCCCCACCCAACCACAGCACCCCGTAGGTGTAACCGTGCGCCAGCGCGTCGAGTTGCACGGCATTCATCTCGACTGCAGGGCCGGTGATACCACCCAGCTGAATCGTCCGAAGCGTGATAACGGCCTGGATGGCTACCAGCACAACAGGGCCGCCGACACTCTGAAGCATCACGATGATCGCTGCAATCGGTCCTACGCGGTCGGGACCGACACTGGCGATCAACGACAAACCCAACGGGACGTTGATGATGCCGATGCCAAGAGCGCCAATAACTATGGGTACAACCAGGTCTGGGAAGTACGGCATCGCGCTGTCGGACGTCAAACCGACGAACACCATCGCGAAAAGCACGAGCGAGCATCCGGCCATCACGATGATCCGCGGCGGAAGCGAAATCACCAACCGCGAGGAAAAGCCCGTCCCCAAAGCCATGGCGATTGCTATCGGTATGAACCCGACTCCCGCCTGCGCGGGGCTGTAACCCATGAGGTTCTGCACGTAAAAGGCAACGAGCACCGTCAATGTGAAACTCACGCCAGTGGTGAGGAATACCGCGACGAAACAGGCCAGTCGGTCGCGATCACGAAACAGACTGAACGGCACGATGGGGTTCTCAGCGCTGCGCTCCACGAAGACAAAGGCCACTACGGTGACCAACGCGGAAAGTCCGAGAATGAGTGTGGTCGGCGATTGCCATCCCTTTTCCGGGCCCGTCGACAGACTGAACACTGCCGCGGTGACCGCCAGCGTGGCCAACACCGCTCCCGCAGTGTCGAGCTTGAGCCGCTCTTTTTGGGACTCGTTGAGAATGCTGCGGGCCACGCAAATCACCAAGAGTCCGATGGGGACATTGATCAGAAACGCCAACCGCCAAGACACTTCGGTGAGCACCCCGCCCATGACCAATCCCAACACCGCTCCCAAACTGGCCAAGGCGCCGAACACTGCCATTGCAGCGTTACGCGCCGGTCCTTTCGGGAAAGTCGTAGCCAGCAAGGCCGTACACGTCGGAGTGACGACCGCCGCGGCGACACCGTGGAGCAGGCGGGCCACCACCAGCGATTCCCCGTTCCACGCGATACCGCACAGGGCGGAGGCGAAGGTGAACAGGGCCACGCCGGCGATAAAGACGCGTTTACGGCCGAAGGCGTCACCGAGTCGGCCCCCGAGCAAGATCAGGCCGCCAAATGTCAGTAGGTAGGCGGTGATCACCCAGGCGCGCATCGCGTCCGACAGGCCGAGCTCATTCTGGATTCTGGGAAGTGCGAAAACCGCCACGGGCCCGTCCATCGCTGCCACCAGCTGCACGCCGCCGATCGCCGCGATCGGTCCCAGGAACTCGCGAGATCGAAACAATGAGGGGAAGTTCTTCCTCGTCGCATTCGACGCGGTCGGTCTGGCCGCCATCGGTAGTGCCCCGCTCTGCGTTGAAAACGTCCTGCTGTAGCGGACGACTGTAGCAGTACGACGGTGGCGAGTCGGGCAGAAATATGACGCTTATGCATATTTACAGTTCAGGCGCGTTTTGGCTTGCTCTGTTGTTCACAGCAAGTAGATAGGCTTCATTGCCATAGAGTTCGCCTGGCTGTCCCCGAAGGCGAGACGCCGCGTCGGCCCTGACGCCGACACGCCCGGCTGATGGACGTGCGACACGCTCGAGCATTCGAGCGACTTGCGCGCAAACTCGCAGGTGACAGGAATCTCCCCCATCGTGCGACAGACTCAGCAGGTTCTCGTGCGCGGGCATGGCGCGCAGCGAAATCGCACCCGGCATGCGAAACGCCTGAGGGTTTGCGAAAACCTTCCTACGGCGCCCACTCCCATGATTTACTCTGGCGTCAATGACGGGTGCGCGCTCTCTGGGATTGTTGCCGTGCGCGGCACGCTCAGACTCTCGCTGTAGTTCGAGAGGCCGCGGTCGCTGCCTGCGGCATGTGTGTCCGACCGCCTGGTAACGCGCCAGGTGTGGAAGCCGCTGGAAAGGTGGAAGGTGGGTCCGGTGGTCGACGGCAGCTTGCCCGGTTTAGAGCCAGCGCCGTCAGATAACGAAACGTCGGATCGCCGGCGGGCCGACTACCACCCGGCTGCTCCGACAGCGCAGAGCGCGCCTCGCAGGCGGAGCCGCAGGCCCGCCGCTGCGCTGTTCAGGCTCCTGCGAAAGCTGTGGATTCCGTTGGTGATTCTGATTGTGGTGGGTGCAGGCGGGTTCACGGTGTCGCGACTTCACGGGATCTTCGGCTCCGACTATTCCGTCCCGTATGGCGATACCGCGGACGACGAGGGCGCACCCGTCAACCCGAAATACCTGAGGTACGAGATCTTCGGCCCGCCCGGAACCGTCGCGCAGATCAGCTTCTTCAACGAGAACGGAGACCCTCAATTCCTCGAGGCGGTACCGCTTCCCTGGTCGCTGGAATTCCCCATCTCAGGTGCGGCTGGTATTGGAAGCATTGCGGCGCAGGGCGACAGCGACACTCTCGGCTGCCGAATCCTCGTCGACGGTGTGGTCAAAGACGAGAAGATCGCTGAGCATGAGGCGAGTACCTTCACGTCCTGCATGTTGAAGGCCGCATGAGCAACCACCAGCTGGTCAACTCTCGGCCGTTGATCGCCAGGACGATCTATCGCTTTGCACCTCTCGTCATCCTTGCGTGGCTGGTGATCATCGTCGCTCTGAGCGTTGCCGTTCCGTCTTTGGAGCAGGTCGAACGGGAGCGTTCGGTGTCGCTGAACCCTATCGGTGCACCGTCGTTGGTGGCATCCGACCGGATGGCCGACGCGTTCGAATCGCCGGAGACCGGCGGCACAGTGATGATCGTGCTGGAGGGCCAGGAACCGCTCGCCGATGTGGCGCACCAGTACTACGACGAACTGCTTCGCAAACTGCGTGACGACAAAGAGCATGTCCAGCACATTCAGGATTTCTGGGGCGACCCTTTGACCAGAGGCGCCGCGCAGAGCGCCGATGGCAAGGCTGCCTATGTGCAGGTGGGTATCGTCGGTAACAGTCCTGGCACCGAAAGTCCCGACCAGTCCGTCGCGAACGACTCGGTCGCCGCGGTGCGACAGATCGTCGCGGAGACTCCCACTCCCCCAGGCGTTCAGGCGTTCGTCACCGGCCCCTCGGCGCTCGTCGCGGACGTCGGTAAGAGTGGTAACGAGACGGTCATCCTCGTCACGCTGGTGAGTGTCGGTGTGATCCTGGTGATGCTGCTGTTCGTCTATCGATCTATCGTGACCGTGATCCTGCTTCTGCTGGTTGTTGGTATCCAGTTGCAGGCAGCCCGCGGAATCGTCGCGCTGCTGGGCGATCACGGGATGCTCGGGCTGACCACCTTCGGGGTCAATCTGCTTGTCGCACTGTGTATCGCCGCAGGGACCGACTACGGAATCTTTTTCATCGGCCGCTACCAGGAGGCGCGTCAGGCGGGTGAAGACAAGGAAGCGGCCTTTTTCACGACCTATCGTGGCGTCGCGAAAGTGGTCCTGGCGTCCGGGCTGACCATCGCCGGAGCGCTCTACTGCCTGAGCTTCACCAGACTTCCCTTCTTCCACGCTCTTGCGCTGCCGACCGCCGTCGGAATCCTGACCGCTGTCGCAGTCGCGCTCACGCTGTACCCGGCCGTCCTCGCACTCGGCGGCCGCTTCGGTCTGTTCGACCCCAAGAGGAGCCTGCAGGTCCGTGGATGGCGGCGCATGGGCACCGCGATCGTGCGCTGGCCGGCGCCGATTCTGATTGCCACGCTGGCGGTTACGCTGCTCGGGCTGCTGGCACTGCCGGGCTTCAAGCCGAGCTACAACGACCAGGATTACCTGCCGCAGACCATCCCCGCTATGGAGGGAAAAGCCGCGGCAGAGCGGCATTTTCCCGAGTCCGCAACGATGGCTCCCGAGATTCTGATGGTCGAGACCGACCGCGACCTACGAAATCCGTCCGACTTTCTGATCCTCAACAAGTTGGCCAAGGCGATTCTGGCGGTGCCCGGGATCTCCAACGTGCAAGCGGTGACCCGCCCCGAGGGGGCGCCGCTGCGCGGCGCGACTATTCCTTACATGCTCAGCATGCAGCAGGCCGGACAGCAGCAGTTCATGCAGTTCCAGAACACGCGCATGGAAGACCTTCTCCAGCAGGCGAACATGCTCACGGAGATGATCTCGATCATGCAGCGCATGTACGGCCTGATGCAGCAGATGGTTAACACCACGCACGAGATGGTGGCTACCACGCGCGAAATGCAGGAAACCACCGCGGAATTGCGCGACAATATCGCGAACTTCGAGGACTTCTTCCGCCCGATCCGCAATTACCTCTATTGGGAACCGCACTGCTACAACATCCCGCTGTGCTGGTCTGTCCGAAGCGTCTTCGACGTGCTCGACGGGGTGGACCAGGTCAGCGAGAAGCTCGACCGACTGGTGCTGAACCTCGATCAACTCGACATCCTGATGCCACAGATCATCGCCCAGTTCCCCGAGATGATCGCGATCATGCAGAGCATGCGGACCATGATGCTGACGATGCACAGCACCATGGAGGGTGTCTTCGGCCAGATGAACACCTCCAACGACAATCCAACTGCCATGGGCAAGGCGTTCGACTCCGCCCAGAACGACGATTCGTTCTTCATCCCGCCGGACGTCTTCAACAACGAAGATTTCAAACGCGTGATGGATATCTTCATCTCACCGGACGGCAGATCAACCCGCCTCCTGATCCTCCAGAAGGGCGATCCTGCGTCCTCCGAGGGTATTTCGCGGGTCGAAGCGATCAAGAGTGCCGCGGAGGAGGCGCTCAAAGGGACGCCACTGGAGGGCTCCGACATCTACCTCACGGGCACCGCGGCGATCACCCAGGACATGGTCATCGGTTCCGAGTACGACCTGATGATCGCCGTGGTGGCCACCATCTGTCTCATCTTCATCGTCATGCTGATCATGACGAGAAGTCTTGTGGCAGCGATCGTCATCGTCGGGACCGTCCTGGTGTCACTGGGTGCGGCCTTCGGTGTGTCGGTGTTCGTCTGGCAGTACGTCGTCGGCGTCCAGATCCACTGGGCCGTGTTGGTCATGACAGTGATCACGCTGTTGGCCGTGGGGTCCGACTACAACCTGCTGCTGGTCGCGCGGATCAAGGATGAGCTGGACGCCGGCATCAACACCGCGATCATCCGTGCCATGGGTGGCACCGGCAAGGTGGTGACAACAGCCGGCCTGGTGTTCGCCGCCACGATGGGGTCGATGGTGGTAAGTGACCTTGTCAGTATCGGTCAGATGGGCACCACGATCGGCATGGGTCTGCTGTTCGACACGCTGATCGTGCGCGCCTTCATGACACCGTCGATCGCCGCACTCCTCGGACGGTGGTTCTGGTGGCCGCAGAAGGTGCGTCCTCGCCCTGCCAGCGCCCTGCTCCGGCCCACGGGACCACGTCCGCTGGTTCGCGCCTTATTGCAGAGCCCGCCGCAGTAGTGGCCAACCATCAGCTGCGTAACCAGCGGCCGCTGATCGCTCGGTCGATCCGCGCGCTTGCCCCCGCGATCATCCTGGGCTGGGCGGCATTGACTTTGATGCTCACGTTCGCGGTGCCATCGCTGGAGCAGGTCGGACGAGAGCAGTCCGTGCCGATGAGTCCCAAGGACGCTCCGTCGGTGCAGGCGATGTCCCACATGGGTCAGATCTTCGGCGAATCCAGTTCGGACAGCACGGCGATGATCGTGCTGGAAGGCCGGGAGCCTCTGGGCGAGGACGCCCAGCAGTATTACGAGGGGTTGGTCCAGCAGCTGCGCAACGAGCCGCAGCACGTCGAGCACGTGCAGGACCTGTGGGGCGATCGGCTCACCGCGGCGGGTGCGCAGAGCCCCGACGGCATGGCCGTCTACGTGCAACTGAATCTGGTCGGGGACCAGGGCTCATCCGAGGGGCTCAAGTCCGTCGAGGCGGTCCGCAGCATCGTCGACCACAATCCCCCACCGCCGGGCCTCGACGTGTACGTCACCGGCGCGGCGCCGCTGCTCGCCGACATGCAGCACAGCGGCGAGAGTTCCATCCTGAAGATGACGCTGATCGGCGCCGTGATCATCTTCGTGGTGTTGATGATCGTCTACCGCTCGGTCATCACCGTGGTCCTGCTGCTCGTGACCGTCGGCATCGAGCTGTTCGCCGCCCGCGGCGTGGTCGCGTTCCTCGGTCACAACGACTTCTTCCTGCTGTCGACCTTCGCCATCAATATGCTGGTGGCATTGGCGATGGCGGCCGGAACCGACTACGGCATCTTCTTTTTCGGGCGATATCAGGAGGCGCGCCAGGCCGGTGAGAACCGAGAGATGGCGTTCTACACCACCTATCGCAGCGTCGCGCCCGTCGTCCTGGGTTCCGGTCTGACGATCGCCGGGGCATTGATGTGCCTGAGTTTCGCCCGCATGTCAATCTTCCAAACCGTCGGAATACCCTGTGCCATCGGCATGCTCGTTGCGGTGGTCGTCGCGCTCACGCTGGTGCCGGCAATGATTGCCACCGGGGGCCGATTCGGGCTGTTCGACCCCGCTCGCGTCATCGGGATGCGGCGATGGCGTCGGGTCGGCACGGCGATCGTCCGCTGGCCCGGGCCCATTCTCATTGCGACACTGGCGATCACGCTGGTCGGCCTCATCGCGCTTCCTGGCTACCAGACGAGCTATGACGACCGGCGCTACATCCCCGACGACGTTCCCGCCAACATGGGGTACGCGGCGGCCGACCGACACTTTTCCCAGGCGCGGATGATGCCGGACATCCTGATCATCGAATCCGATCGCGACATGCGCAATCCTGGTGACTTCATCGTCCTGCACAAACTCGCGAAAGCTATCTTCGCGGTCCCCGGAGTATCTCGTGTCCAAGGGATCACCCGCCCAGAGGGAACACCGATCGAGCGGACGTCGATCCCGTTCCTGATCAGCATGCAGAATGCCGGTCAGCAACAAATGATGAGGCACATGCAAGGCCGTATCGACGATATGGGTGCACAGGCCGACATAATGACCCGGCAGATCGAGTTGACGAAACGGATGTACGACATCCAGGCCAAGATCACCGATGTGACGCTCAACTCGGTCGCCATCACCAAAGAAGTGACCGTCGTGATGGACGACATGCGCGACAACGTCGCCAATTTCGATGACTTCTTCAGGCCCATCCGCAATTACCTCTACTGGGAACCGCACTGCTACAACATCCCGGTCTGTTTCGCGGTGCGGAACATCTTCGACGCACTGGACGGCATCGATCAACTCGCCGAGAAAATCCATAAGCTCGAAGGAAATCTAGACGATCTGGCGGCTGTGCTCCCGGAGCTGCTTGCGCAGTTGCCGCGGACGATCGCGATCATGGAGTCGATGCGCAACATGATGCTGACGATGCACGCCACCATGGACGGCACGTTCAGCATCATGGACGAGATGGGGCAGGACGCGACCGCGATGGGGCAGGCGTTCGACGCGGCCAGAAATGACGACACCTTCTATCTGCCGCCGGAAGTGTTCGCCAATCCGGACTTTCAGCGTGCGATGAGTTCCTTCCTGTCCCCCGATGGCAAGGCCGCCCGATTCATCATCTCCCACAAGAGCGACCCCGGTTCGGCCGAAGGCATCGCAAGTATCGATCAGATCAGGGCGGCGGCCGAGGAGTCGATCAAGAACACACCACTGCGCGGCGCGCAGATCTACATGGCCGGTACGGCATCGACGTTCAAGGACTTTCAGGAAGGCGCCAAGTACGACTTGTTGATCGCCGCGGTGAGTGCGCTCTGCCTGATCTTCCTGATCATGCTCCTCATCACCCGCGGTTTCATCGCCTCGCTGGTGATCGTGGGAACGGTGGCGCTGTCGCTGGGCGCGTCGTTCGGGTTGTCGGTGCTGATCTGGCAGTACATCTTCGGCATCGACCTGCACTGGATGGTGCTGCCGATGGCGGTGATCGTGTTGCTCGGCGTGGGCTCCGACTACAACCTCCTGCTGGTGTCCCGCATGAAGGAAGAGCTCGGCGCAGGCATCAACACCGGCATCATCCGGGCGATGGGCGGTACCGGCAAGGTCGTGACGAATGCCGGTTTGGTGTTCGCATTCACCATGGCCGCAATGGTTTTCAGTGATCTTCAGGTCATCGGTCAGGTCGGCACCACCATCGGCATCGGACTCCTTTTCGACACCTTGGTCGTGCGCGCCTTCCTGACGCCGTCGATCGCCGCGCTTCTCGGACGCTGGTTCTGGTGGCCGCTGATCGTGCGACCCCGTCCGGCGCCGCGGCTGTTCCAGGCCAGTCCCCCCCGCCCGCCGGTCCGGCCGACTCTGCCGAGCGCGGAGGTGCGCGAGGTCCCGCTGGATGACCGCGATGACGCGGTCACCGTTCCTTTCGCGAGGCCGTACGTCTGACGACGGCGGGACCGCTATGTGAACAGCAGCAGAGCAGCGGTGATGAGCATGACGACGGCGGTGCCCCCGTGGATGCCCAGGGCGATTAATCTGGCGCCGCCGTTGCTGAGCACGATGACGGCATCGGCAATCGGAATGATGGTGGCGGCCAGGATGAGCCAGCCCAGCAGTTGATGGGCACCCGCGGCGATCAGGATGAACAGGAACAGTCCCGAAGCGATGTCGCGAATGCCTTTGACGCTCAGATAGGCGCCGGTGGACGGTTGACTGAGGTCCGGCTGGACGCCGTAGCCGGCAGCGGCGACGCGTGGTGCGAGAAGGAATCGCGCACCGACGACAACGATGGCCGCGCCGATCAGTCCGGCGAGGATGGTGCCGATGGTTGTGGCGGACATATGAATTACTCCCGGTAGTCGCGGTTCGGGTCGAACCGCTAGCAACGCTAACCCTTCGGAGGTGCGTCTGCAATAGCAGCGCTAGCATTTCTAGCTGTGATACTTTCGGGCATGGCCTTCGACGATCGTCGCGAACGTGAGCGGGCAGCGCGTCGGAAGCTGATCATCGCGACGGCGCGCCGTGTCGCCGAAGCCGAGGGCTGGGACGCCGTGACCACCAGGCGCCTGTCCGCCGAGATCGAGTACAGCCAGCCGGTTCTGTACAAGCACTTCAGCGGGATGGAACAAATCACGGACGCCATCGCTGTCGAGGCGTTCGGCGAGCTCGCCGAGGCAATCCGTCGAGCGCGCGCTGGCTCCGGTGGGGCCGCCGGCGCCCTGAGTCGAGTTGCCCGCGCCTATCTCACCTTTGCCACGGCGAACCCCGCGGTGTACGACGCGATGTTCACCCGTGTCACCTCGCTGCGCTTCGCGGACACCGATACTCCGCCACAGCTGGAATCCGCGTTCACCGAACTGCGCCTGGCGGTCGACCTCGTTGCCGGTGAACAGGATTCCGGCAGTCTCACCGAAGTGTTCTGGTCCGCGCTCCATGGCCTGGTCACCCTCGGACGTACCGGCCGGCTACGGCAGAGCCATGAGCGCGAGCGTGTCAAGCTGCTCGTGGCTCAGTTCGTCGGGAGCTAGCGGCTCAACCCCGCTTCACCCGCACACCCATCCCGTTCGTCGAGTAGATGCACAGGTCGTCGACCCAGAACGCGCCGTCGAACACGACCAGCACCCCGTCGTCTTCTCTTGTGACGGAGGTGATCTCGATTTCGGAGCGGGTTCGGGTGTTGGTCGGGATCACCTGGCCCCGGAACTTCCAGCTGAACTCCTGACCCACGGCGACGGACTCGAACTCGGATCCGTCATCGGCCAGCCCCGACAACAGCGTCGCTGCACGCGCCGCCTGCTGCATGGCCTCCAACCCCAGCGAACCGGGTTGCACCGGATCCTGGAAGAAGTGCGCCTTGAAGAACCAGGCTTCGGGGCGGACGTCGAATTCGGCCACCAATCGGCCGAGACCCTTCTCTCCCCCGCCGGGCCAGAAGTTCACCCGGTCGATCACCTGAAGCCGGCCCTGCGTGAGCCACGGTGTCCCGGTCAGTTCATCGGACCGGTAGGCCAGCGACACCGGCGCCGGTTCTGAAAGTGCCTCCAGCGCTCCAGGTTTGGTCTTCAAACCGACCTGGTTCTTGAGTGCCTCCGGGCTGAAGAACCCGAACGCCGTCTTCATCGTCATGACGATGTCGTCGCCCTGGGTGCAGATGACGTCGAAGAACACGATCGTCGAACCACCGCCTTCGGCGAAGCGTTCCAGCCGCGACGTGACTCGCAAGGTGCCCACTCGCGCGGGCTTGTGCAGGACGACCTCGCCACCGTCGAGATTGCGGAAGACCACATCGTCGGCGCGATTGGCGGCGAACCCGTTGTACGACGACAGCCAGCCGCATGGCTGCAGCAGGATCTCGATCAGCACCGACATCGGCACGGCCGACGAGTGCGCATCCTCGAAATACCATGCGTCCGCCGGGACGTCGTACTCCGCGACGACGACGCCGTCCTTGGTCGGAACTCCGGGCGGGCTGTCGACACTGATGATGCGCGACATGAAGTGGTACGGCTCGTCGGGCAGTCTCGGCGCCCGGCGGGTGCCGTCGAACGGTGCGTACAGTGCTCCGAACGCATCCGAGGGCATCCCGCGCCCGCACGCCAACAGCGCACCCTGGTCGCCGCGGACGTCCTTGGTGCCTTCCAGGATCCGCACCGGACCCGGAGCGCCCGGCGGCATCGGCCAATCGGGCACCAGCCGCATCCCGAACCGGCGGCAGTGGAACACCTTGAATCCGTCGCTGCTGCACAGCAGCGCGGCGATCACCATCGGCGTCGGCCCGTCGATGATCTCCTCGATGAAGACCTCGTAATCGAGCATGTGGTCGCGGTTCGGCGTGACCTGACCCCGGCACACGAAGCGTGCCACCTCGTCGGGTACCGGTTCGAACCGCCAGCCGTCGCGGTCGATGGTGAAGCCATAGGCGGCCATCGCGAACGACAGCGCCTGGGTGGCAGCGTCGGCCATCAGCGTCCCCGGCATGCAGGGATCGTTCTTGAAATGTCCGTCATAGAACCACGCGTCGGTGGGCACCGCCGCCGTGGCACGCAGATAACCGCGGCCCCACGGTCCGCCCTCGGGATCGAATTCTGCGACTTCGTCGAACAGCCGCAGCTTGCCGGACGGCAGCGTGGGAGTCCGCGAATGTGCCGCGGCCATCTCAAAGCCGACACCGAAGCATGAGAACGCATTTCCTTCGGTGAACGCTTCGACATCGCCGCGATCGAAGGAGCGCTTCTGCGATACCCGAGGCGGTTGATCGCGTCGGGACCCCGCGCGTGGCACGTCGTCGGCCGCGTCCCACAGCACCCCGTCGGAGTTGGCGAGTTCTTCGTCGGAGAAGAACCCGGCCTGACCGTTGCGCACCGAAATGGCCAGGCGATCACCGATGTAGCAGTCGTAGTGGAAGAAGAACAGCCGTGTCGCACCGGTTTTCGCGTGGCCGTCGATATGGATCTCGTAATGCAAGGTGTCGCCGGCCTGCGGCAGTCCGCCCATGAACGTCAGATCGCAACCGAGTAGACGGTAGACCCGCTCGCTGCGATTGGTGAAGTCGGCACCCAACCATGATGCGAGCAGCAGGTCAGCCTGCCCGGACTCGATCACCACGCCGGGCGACATCCGCCCGTTGTGCATGTACCACGCGTCGGGGTCGACGTCTGTTTCGGTGACGATCGTCCCTGTGCCCATCGTGGCGGGCTCGCCCTCGATGCTCATGACGCGATCGGCCAGCAGCAGCGGCGGTTCCGGCATCCGCACCAGCCGCTCGTACTGATCCAACTCCGCGAACACGGGGCCGAGAACCTCGGAGATATTCCCGCCGGCAAGGGTTTCGAGCTGAGCGCGGGTCCACAACGGCTGGCTCGGCTTCGGCTTTAGGACAGGCGCAGGCGCGGGCGCGACAGGCGGCGGCGGGGCAGCCGGTGGGGCAGGCTTCGCGACGGGTGCCGGCGGCACGGCAACCGGTTGCGGTCGCTCGATCACCGGAGGCGCCATGGTGGCGCTCGCAACCGGCGCAGGTGGTGCGACGGGTGCGGACGCCCGTCCACCGGCTGCCAACCGGAACAGTTCGCCGCGTGACTGCAGGAACGACGCGTGCGCCTGCGCCTGCCGCTCGACGAACGTCGTATGCGTCTCGCCGACGGCCGCGATGAGACTCACTGCGGCACTGGTCTTGTCGCTGACAGCCGCGGTTGCCGCCTCTCTGACGACGACCGGCATCGGTTGGGCGGCGACGCGGCTCACCTCGGTGTGGGTGGCCACGCTTTCGGTGAGGACCAGCGGTGCCGGATACGACGGCGCCGGCGGCATGTGCTGAAGATCGCTGAGGTCGGCTTCTGGCATCGGAGAGCTCCCATTTACTGACACGATGTCGGGCACTGACACGATGTCCGGCCGGTGTGCGGCCATCGTCAGCTTCCGAGCACCGGTCGACGACGGCGGGACGTGGTGTGCGCGCAGCTGCTGCATGCGCGCATCGAAAGCGTCGGTGCGGACCGGTAACCCGTGCACCCACATCTTGGACACGCTCTCGGCGAGCGCGCGGAGCCCTCGCCGTTCCTGGGAGTCGAGCGCCACCACGAAATGCGGTCGCTCACCGAGGATCTTCGGGATCGCCCCGGTCAGGATGGCGCGGGGGCCGTGCTCGACGAAGACACGGACACCGTCCTCCCACGCCTGCAACACCGTCGCGGGAAAGTCGATCGGCTCGAGAGCCTGCGTGGTGATCGCCTCGGCGGCCGCTTCCCTCGTCGGCGTGTAGGCGCGGTTGACGGCGTTGCTGTAGAACCGCACGTCCGGCACTTCGTAGGTCTCGCGAGTGTGGATGCTGCGCCACACGTCGGCGAAGGGCGCCATGGCGCTGCAGTGGATCACCATGTCCAGACCGAGTGGCATCGCACGGGCACCGTCGATGGCATCGATCACGCGCCGGCATGCCGCGGGATCACCACCGATCACGCAGTCGTCGGGCGCCTGCACGATGGTCATATAGGCGCGAGGTTCGGCGGCCAGCGCCGCCTCGACCGCTGCTCTGGGTGCCGTGACACGCCAGCACTCCCATGGTGCCCGCTGATCGGCCATGCCCCAGTCGGCGGCGGCCACCCGGCAGGCACCGGTCAGTTCGTCGCCGTACATGCCCGATGCCTCGATCTCGTCGAGCATCGGTTCGAGATCGCGCCACACGCCGAAAGCCATGAGCGCATTGGTTTCTCCGGACGACAGACCGATCGCGGCCGCGGGTGTGAGGCCCAGAACGGTGCGTGAGAACTCCGCCTGCGCCTGGCAGACCAGCGCGCAGCCGGTCAGCTGGGTACGCGGATCCAGCGTGGTGATACCGGCACCGTAGAGGGCGCGCGCCAGATCGCCGACCCCGGAAAACCGTGCGGCGAGGGCGTCGCCGAGTTCCGGCCAGGCCAGCAACAGATCGCGTCCGGCACCCGGATATGCCGCTGCGGCACCGGTGAACATGAAGGCGAGCTCGCCGGTGACCGGGGCGTCGCTGAACGACACACCGATTCCCGCGGGCGTCTCGCCGCGAGTGAGGCGGTCCACGGTCGCGCGACGGAGACCGTCCAGCGTGGCCTCGGAATCACTCACCAAAGCGCAACGCACGGACCCGGTTCCGCCCGTCTCACCGCGCGTCATCCTGCTCAGCAGATCTGCTCTGCTGTCCCCCGCATAGCGTTCCGTGACGGGAACGACGCCGAGGGCCAGCGGTGCGACCGACCCGCCGGCCACCGAGAGCGTCACGCCGTCGGTGCGACCCGACATCGACTCCAGCGCCACCACCGCGGTGGTCGCGCCCGGTGCCGGCTGCGCCCCATTCTGATCGACCCGGGCCCGAGCGCCCAGCGCCGCAGCCTGTGCGGCGACTTCGGTCGCGGCGCTCGCCGCATGGGTACGGCCGAACCGTGCCGCAGCGGCGAGTCCGACGGCGGATCCGAAACCATCGGCGGTGTCGATCTGCGCGATGATGTCGTCACCGGCGGCTTCGGCGTCCGCGCGGCGTTTGAGAACGAATGCCACAGCCGAATCACCCTGCGGCACTGTGTTGTCCGCGGCGACGGCGTCCGCTGCGTGCGCGTGGGCGGGTTCGCAGCACATGTCGACGGCACCGGCGACGACGGTGTCGAGCTCTCCCCGCCGGAGCGCGCGGATGGCGATCTGCAGCGCAGCGATGCCGGACAGTTCCTCGCTGGACACGGTGAACCCGAACCCACGGAAGTCGCGTTGAGCGTGGATGCGGTTGGCAGGGATGTTCGGCATCGCCCCGACCGCTCCGTCGGCGGTCAGGCGTGGCGCGGCCTCCTCGTTGGCGGCCAGCCATGCTTCGTCGTCGGTGTGCTGCACCCGCAACCGGTGGCGGGCGGTCGTGGCATCGCATCCCATGCCGACGACGACCCCGGTGCGGTCCGGGTCGGTACTCACGTCTCCCAGCGCCTGGGCCGCGGCCGCCAGCATCGCCGTCTGCTGGCCGAGGCTGGACTTGAGCTCGCTCGGCGGAAAGCCCAAACCCGCGAAGTCGAGTTCGACCGTATTCAACGGTGTGGGCGACGCGGGTGGACCCAGCGCACGCCGACGGAACGCGCCGATGTCGGGAGCGTCGCCGGTCACCGCGCCCATCCCGCAGATGACGATGTCGCCGGCGGGTCGCGGTCGTGGCGACACCGAACGGGTTGGTCCGCAGTAGTTCTCGACGATCAGGTGTGCGTTGTTCCCGCCGAAACCGAAGTTGCTGACCGCGGCGCGCTTCGTGGCTCCGGTCCACGGTGTGACTGAGGTCGACAGCGTGAACGGTGTCTGCCCGAGCGCCTCGGTCGGCTTGTCGCACAGCGTCGGCGGAATCACCGATGCGTGCATCGCGGACAGCACGTTGATCAGGCTGGCCGCACCGGACACGGTGATCGTGTGGCCGAGATTGCCCTTGAGCGCACCGAGCTTCAGCGGGACGTCGCCATAGGCGGTAGCGAGGCTTTCCAGCTCTGTCGCATCGCCGAGTGTGGTGCCCGTCGCGTGGCAGTCGACGAAATCGATGTCCGAGGGGCCCACGCCGGCCTGTTCCAGGGCCGCCGCCATCGCTCGCGCCTGACCCGACACTGCGGGAGCCAGCAGCCCGCTCTGACGACCGTCGTTGGAGAGCCCGACGCCGGTGATCACCCCGAGGATCCGATCGCCGGACCGCTCGGCATCCTCAAGGCGTTTCAGCGCAACCATCGCGGCGCCCGTCGAGGGCACCAGACCGTCGGCGTCGGCGTGGAACGGTCGCGACCGGCCCGACGGGCTCAGTGCTTGCAGCGCAGTGAATCCGAGATGCAGGAACAGGTCGTCGGCGCCGTTGACGCCGCCGGCGAGCATCACGTCCGCGTCGCCGTCCGCCAGCACGTCGCAGGCGAGTTTGATCGCGTACAGGGAAGACGCACAGGCCGCGTCGAGGGCAAAGGCGGGTCCGGCGATCTGCATCGCGTCGGCGACCAGGTGTACCGGCAACCCCGACGAGAAGCGGTTGCGCGGGTCGACCTCGCCGGATGCACCATTCGTCCAGACGCTTTCGACGAACGCTGTGCCCAGTGTCGACGGGTAGGACAGGTTGCCCACGATGATGCCGGTCCGAGGCGGCGCGACCGGCGTGGCCAGCGCCAACCGCGCACACCGTGCAAGCCAGTGGACGATCGGATCGAGCCGCTCGAAATCCTCGATACCCAAGGAGTTCTGCGCGTCGGCGAACGACGCGTCGATGTAGCCGCCCATGGTCGAGGCCACCCGTAACCCGGGTTTGTCGCTGGCTTTCAGCAAGGCCGGGTCGACGCCGCGCCAGTGATCACGCGGAGTGGCAGACAACAGTGAGCGTCCGTCCAGGGTGGCTTCGAAGAGCGACTCGGGGCTGGTCGCGCCCGGCAGGACGCAGCTGCGCCCGACGATCGCGACGGGGTCGAACCCACTCACGCCGACGTATCTCCCCCGCTGCCGGCGACATAGAACTCGACGCCCGAGAGTTCGGCGACCAGGCTGCCGTCCGGGGTCTCCAGCGCGATGTCGAAATCGACGCGCTTGTCATTGACGGGGTGCGCGGCCACGCGGCAGCGCACCGCGCCGGAATCGCCGAACGGGCGGTGCAGCGCCACGCGACCGATGCGCACAGGGAGCACCAGCGGATGGCCGTGGGCACTGGCCCAGACGATGCCCAGCTGCAGTCCGCCGTCGATACTGGCGGCGTCGATCGCCCAGTCCTCGCCCGGCCAGCCGAGTGCGGCCTGACCTTTGAGACGTGCTGTGCCACCGGCGGACCCGAACGCATCGAGATGATCGATCACGGCGAACCGCGGACCGTGGAACAGCGGCCCGGTGTACGCGTCGTCGACGCTCAACGGCCAGGCCGACCCGGAGATCTCGGGGACCGAGACACTCGGTGCTGCATCGGTTTCCGCGTCCAGCAGGGCGCGGTACCGGGCTCGGCCTTCGCAGTCGTGGACGGTCACCGTGTACGACTGCCCTGTCGGTTCGAACTCGACGGTGAGAGCCTGCTGTTCGCAGGCTGCGAAGGTGACTCCCGAGAGCACCTGGAAGTCGCGGACCACGACGTTCGCTTCGGCGACGAGTCCCCGTGCCGCTCGCAACATGGCGTCGAGCACGATCACGACGGGCATCACCACCCTGCCGCGAACCTGGTGGTCTTCGAGCACCGGGAGATTCTCGGCCGACACGTCCCAGTCGAGTCGTGTCGCACGATGCCGGGCCTCGGCGGGTGCCGCGACCACGACCGCCGTCGCCGGGGACCGACCGAGAGCATGCTCGGCAAAGAACTGTGCCCCTTCGTCGATCGGGATCAGGCCGACCCCGGCGTCGAGGAATCGGCTCCGCAGTGTCGCGTCCACCATGCCGCCGTCCCACGGCCCCCAGCCGAATGCCCGAACCACGCACGCGTCGCCGCGGCGTGCCGACTCACGCGCCGCGATCGCTTCCAGCGCCGCGTTGGCCGCGGCATACGCGGACTGGCCGGGATTGCCCGCGCGAGCCGCGATCGACGAGAACAATGAGATGAACCGCAGATCGTCGGCCGACGTCGCCGCGAGGAGTGCCTCGGCACCAACCAGTTTCGTGCTGAACACCTTGACGAACTGGTCGTCCTCGAGATCCTCCAGCCGCTTGTCAGCGAGAACGCCGGCGCCGTGGACGACCCCGACGATCGGACCCAGGTGCCTGCGCACCTCGTCGAGGACACCGTGCAGCGCAGGTGTGTCGGTGATGCTGGCCGCGAAGTACCGGGCCGGGGTGCCCTGCCGTTCGGCGGTCGCCAGCGTGGCGCGAACTTCCCTCTCCGCCATCAGGTTCTCGGCGTGAAAGCGGGCCTGCGGCAGGCTCAACTGTTCGCCGCGGGCACGTGCTGCGGCCGCCAGTGCCGTCGCGATCTCGGTGACGGTGGTACCGGTCGGTTCGTCGGTGGACATCTCCCGCAGCGGGGTGCGACCGAGCAGCGCGAGGGCGAGACCGTGGCGTTTGGCAAGGGCCAGCGCCGAGGACGCGGTCACTCCGCGCGCACCACCGGTGACCACGACGACACCGCCGGGGACGACGGCGATCGTGTCGGCCGGGGGTGTCGATTCGACATCGCCGACCACGACCAGGCGGGTGCCGTCGGCACGCAACGTGACCTCGACACCACTTCCGCCGTCGAGCAGCTCGGCCGTCAACCGTTCCGCGTCAAGGGTTTCCATGACGACCGAGCGGACCGAGGCATTGGGCCACTCCCACGTTGCGGTCTTCACCAGGCTCGCCACGCCGACCGGCACGCGCGAGTCGGTCGACTCGACGGTCACGAACAGCCGCGACCGCGATTCGCTCTTCGCGACGCTGCGCGCAGCGTGGAAGGCCCGCACGTGGACGTCCACACAATCGTGAGGCGAATCAGCCTGTGCCAGTGCAGCCAGGCAGATCACCGCACCCGCGTCGTCGGGGACGTCGTCGACGGACCTGGCCTTGACACCCCGCACGGTCAGCGCGCGTTCCAACGCGTCCGCGAACGCGGGATCCTCACGGGTGATGAACACCTCGCCGTCGCGCAGGCCCGCCATCGCGAACCCGCTCGGCGGTACGGGACGAACATCGGCTTCCGTGCACGACAGGCCACCCGCCGGTGTGGTCGACGGCGATCCGGCGAGCGCTCCCCCGGCGTCTCCAGCGGATGACGGAGCCGGTGGGGTGGCGAAGCCGGCGACGGTGTCGACGACGTCTTGCAGCGTGCGCAGGTTGGACAGTTCTGATGCCGGGATTTCGGGTGCGCCGGGGAATTTGGCTTGTAGGGCTGCCAGGATTTCGACTTGTTTGATGGAGTCGATGCCGAGTTCGGCTTCCATTTCCATATCCAGGCCCAGCATGTCGGCGGGATAGCCGGTCTTTTCCGAGACGATGGCGAGCACGACCTGATCAGCGGGCACCGCGGATGCCGACTGTGCGGCTGCCGGTGCCGGCGCCGACGCAGTGGTGAAGCCGGCGACGGTGTCGACGACGTCTTGGAGCGTGCGCAGGTTAGAGAGTTCTGATGCGGGAATCTCCGGTGCACCGGGGAATTTGGCTTGGAGCGCGGCGAGGATTTCGACCTGTTTGATGGAGTCGATGCCGAGTTCGGCTTCCATTTCCATGTCGAGTCCGAGCATGTCGGCGGGGTAGCCGGTCTTCTCTGACACGATCGCCAACACGACCTGATCGGCAGGTACCGCGGGTGCCGACGGTGCTGCAGGCGCTGGTGTCGACGGGGTGCTGAATCCGGCGACGGTGTTGACGACGTCTTGGAGGGTGCGCAGGTTGGACAGTTCGGATGCGGGGATCTCCGGTGCACCGGGGAATTTGGCTTGTAGGGCGGCCAGGATTTCGACCTGTTTGATGGAGTCGATGCCGAGTTCGGCTTCCATTTCCATGTCCAGGCCCAGCATGTCGGCGGGATAGCCGGTCTTTTCCGAGACGATGACGAGCACGACCTGATCAGCGGGCACCGCGGATGCCGACTGTGCGGCTGCCGGTGCCGGCGCCGACGCAGTGGTGAAGCCGGCGACGGTGTCGACGACGTCTTGGAGGGTGCGCAGACTGGAGAGCTCTGATGCGGGAATCTCCGGTGCGCCAGGGAATTTGGCTTGCAGGGCGGCCAGGATCTCGACCTGTTTGATGGAGTCGATGCCCAGTTCGGCTTCCATTTCCATGTCCAGGCCCAGCATGTCGGCGGGATAGCCGGTCTTCTCCGACACGATCGCCAACACGACATCACCCGCAGGCAACGGCGCCGGACCGGTGACGGGCGCAGGCACCGGAATCGGTGTGGCGACGGCAACCGGTTCTGGCGCCGACTGCGGCGGCGGCGCAGGCATACTCACCACCGGCACAACGGCAGCGGGCACCGACGTCAGCACGGGGACTGCCCCGTTGCGTGCCGGCACCACACCGTTGTGCGCCGGGTGATGCACCGGCGCGACGGCACGTTCGCCGACGATCTCGGCCATCATGTGGGTCGACATCTCCAGGAACGACTGGTGGCTCTGGGTCACCACGTCCAGGTAGCGCTGATGCTGTTCCGCGGTCTCACGCTGGATACGGTCGATGACACTCCATGCATCCACGGACAGGTCTGCCAACGGCGCCTGGACCACCGGAGCAGGCACGTGAACCTCCGGTGCTGGGGCAGGCGCTTGCGCTGCGGCCAGGTGAACCGCAGGCGCAGGAGCATGCTGACGAACCGGGGCTTCCGTGGGCTGGATGACCGTGGTCAATTGCAAACCTTCCGAAGCAGGGGGCGGCGTGTCCGGCGCCTTCGCACGGACACGCTTCGGGGCGATCGTCACGTTCCCGTCCACGGGCGGGTAGGGCTTGCCGAAGTTCGCCCCTCCCACCATGACGGCGTGCGTCGGAGCAGGGACGTGGGCTTCCGGCTCGTCGTAGTTGTCATAGAGCGCAGCAAGATTCAGTGCCACGCCATCGGCGGCCAGGTGCGCAAGACCGCGATGCCAACCGCGCAGCCCGCCCGACTTGGGATCATCGAGCGCCACAGCGACATGCGGCGTCTGGTCCAGGATCTGCGGGACGAGTTTCGTCAGCACCCGACCTGGCCCGACCTCGATGAAGCGGGTCACCCCGTCGCGCGCCATCGCCTCGATCATCTCGCGGAACCGAACGGACTGGCGGACCTGATCCCCGAGTTGATCGGCCACACCGTCGCCGTACGGCTCTGCCGTGGCGTTCGCGTAGACCGGGAAGTCAGGGGTCCCCAGGCTCAGAGTCTTCAGATAGTCGGTCAGCGGGGCCGAGCTCGAGGCCACGATCGCCGAATGGAATGCCGAGGCCACGGGGAGCCGCACCGACGTGAAACCCGCAGCCTTCGCGGCAGTCTGGGCCCAGGTGATCTCGGAGACATGTCCGGCAAGCACCACCTGATTGGGAGCGTTGTCGTTCGCGATGACCAGCGTTCCCTCCGACGGGGGTCGCGTGTCGAGAAGAGCCCGCACGTCGTCGGCGCCTGCGGTGATCGCGAGCATCGCACCGTCCTGGCCGTGCCCCGCCTGCGCCATCAACACGCCGCGGGTCCGCGCCGTCTCGACGAGCCGATCGGTCGGCAGGACACCTGCCGCGGCGAGGGCGGTGACCTCTCCGAAGCTGTGGCCCGCGGCGGCGTCAGCCGTCACCCCCAACACGTCGAGCAGTGCGAGTTGCGCGAGACTGGTCGCCGCGATCGCCGGCTGGGCGTTCTGCATCGCGGTCAGTTCGGCCTTCTGACCGTCGACGGAGGGCGCATCGAATGCGGGCTCCGGGAACACGATTCGGTGCAGATCGGCGAGGTCGCCGGTGAGTCCGTCCCACGCGGCGAGCGCGCCGGGGAAGGCCAGCGCGAGGTCGGCGCCCATGCCGATGTACTGGCTGCCCTGGCCGGGAAACAGGAATGCGGTTTTTCCGTCGCGGGCAGGCCCGAACCCGACGACGATGTTGGGGTCCTTGATCTTCGATACGGTGCCGTCGGCGAGCGCTGTGCGAAGCGTGTCGGCCAGCGCTTCGAGCGACGCGGCGTCGGTGGCCACCAGGCCTGCGCGAGCCGGCTGCGACGCGTCGAATTCACGCGCGGATTCGAACGCGATGCGGGCGAGGCCCTCGCCGCCCCGCACCGCGGCGATGACGTCGGCGGCCCGCTGTTGCAACGCGGCCTCTGACGACGCGCTGAGCACCACGAGTTCGGTGGGCAGCGTCCGCAGCCGCTTGGCGCGCTGGCGGCCGCGGTACTCCTCGAGCGTCACATGGAAGTTGCTGCCGCCGAATCCGAACGAGCTGACCCCGGCGCGCCGCGGCTGATCGCCTGTGCGCACCCATGGGCGGGTCTGCGCGTTGACGTAGAACGGCGTCTCCTCCAGACCCAGGGCCGGGTTCGGCCGGTCCACCTTCATCGTGCCGGGAAGTGTCGAATGCTGAAGAGCAAGAACAGCTTTGATGAGTCCGGCGGCACCCGCGGCGGCCTTGGTGTGGCCGATCTGGGACTTCACCGAGCCGAGTGCGATGCGTGCCGAGTCGTCGGTGAACACCGACTTGAGCCCGGCGAACTCGGCGACGTCGCCCGCCTTGGTGGCGGTTCCGTGCGCCTCGACGAGTTCGACTGTGCCAGGTGCGTATCCGGCGTGTTCGTAGGCGCGGCGCAGAGCTTTCGCCTGCCCTTCGGACCGCGGAGCGTAGACGCTCGACGCGCGCCCGTCCGAGGACGAGCCGAGGCCCCGGATGACCGCGTGGATCGGGTCTCCGTCACGCTCGGCGTCGTCGAGACGTTTGAGGGCGAGCATGCCGACGCCCTCACCGATGATGGTGCCGTCGGCCGCATCCGAGAACGGCCTGCAATCACCGCTCTGCGAGAACGCCGGCGTCTTGGAGAAGCACATGTACATCATGACGTCGTTGAGCGCGTCGACCCCGCCCGTCAGCACCAGGTCGGACTCCCGCAGATACAACCGGTGCAGCGCGGTCTGAAGTGCCGACAGCGAACTCGCACACGCCGCGTCGACGACGAAATTGCTGCCGCCGAGATCGAGGCGGTTGGCGACGCGCCCGGCGACGACGTTGCCGAGCAGGCCGGGGAAGGTGCTTTCCTGCCAGCCCGGGTAGTGGTCGGCGATGTCACTGCAGATCTCGTCGGCCTCGTCCTCGGACAATCCGTTTTCCAGCATCGCCTTTCGCCAGATGGGGCGCTGCATCCGCGACCCCATCTGCACGACGAGCTCGGTCGTCGACGCGACGCCGAGCACCACGTCCACGCGGTCGAGGTCGACTTCCACCCCCGCGCGCATCGCCTCGTCGAGCACCTTCCTGGCGGCGATGAGCGCCAGGATCTGCGCGGAGTCGGTGGCGGGCAGGGCGTTCGGCGGCAGGCCGAACCGCATGGGATCGAAGAGCACCGGGTCGATGAAACCACCGCGTTTGCAGTAGGTCCGGTCCGGAGTCTTGGGATCGGGGTCGTAATAGTCCTCGATCAGCCAGTGTGACGGCGGCACCTCGCTGATGGCGTCTCGTCCACCGGTGATGGTCCGCCAATACCCTTCGAGCCCAGGCTCCCCCGGGTAAATGGCGGTGATACCGACAACCGCGACAGGGGTGACCTGAGTATTGCCGGGGCGCTGCATCTCTTGGCTCATTGCACCTTTATCTATCCGGGACGACGGGGACGAACTAGCCGAGGGGGCGGGGACGGAAATCGAAGGCGGAGGCGGGCATTGCGACGCCGGCGGCACGAAGTTGCCCGGCGCGTGTCACCGTCGCGGCGCCTTCGAGCAGATTGAGGGCGATCTGCCGGACGGTGCGGGCCGGAACGGGTTCGAGGAAGCTGCCGCGAACCCATTCGTTGAAGGCGCCCATCGCCGGGCCGCACCAGATCTGGTAATCGCCACGCCGTTTCGTATCCCCGTCGCGGGCCCACTGCGCGCCGTTGAACAGGTACCAGCGAAAGATCAGCGCCATCCGGTGTTTGGGATCCTCGGCGGCTCGTTCCACCTGGCGTGGATCTCTCGTCGCGAAAAAGTCTTCCGTCTCGGCCCACACGTCGTCGACGCTGCGCCCCAACACGGCCTTCTCGAGGTTCTCCAGGACATCGGCGGGGGCTTCGTCCAACGACGAGTAGCGGCGGTAGAAGTCGGCGAGCCGTTGGCCGCGCTGGGCGAACATCGTGCCGCGCTTGAGAACCTGGACCGTCACGCCCATTTCGAACATGTCGGCGGCGGGTGCCATCGCCACGTCGGTGGATTGCGCCAGCGCGAGGAGCCCACGCGCATCCTCGGAAAGTCCGCTCTCTATCGCGGACTGATTGACCGAGCCGGTCAGGACGTATGCCGCACCGATGGCGAAGGCGGCCGCGACTGCGGCTGGTGTGCCGAGTCCGCCTGCCGCCCCCACTCGGGGCCAGACCTCGTAACCGTGGGTGGCAGAGAGCTCGTCCCGCAGGGCGATCAGGCGGGGAATCAGCACGGTGAGTGCACGGTTGTCGGTGTGGCCGCCCGAATCGGCTTCAGCGGTGATGTCTTCGGCGATCGGGATACGGCCGGCGAGTTCGGCCTCCTCTGCGGTGAGCCGACCGTCGGCGACCAGCGCACGCAACATCGGCTCCGGCGCCGGGGACAGGAAAAGCCGTGCGACCTCTTCGCGGGACACCTTCGCAAAGATCCGTCCGTACCTGATGACCTGTCCGTCGGGACCGCGGCGTAAACCCTTGGCGGCGTAGAGCACGATCGCCGGGGTCAGTTTCATGAACGCCGAGGCCGACACACACCGGACGCCGAGCCGGTGGAAGAGGTCGATGGTCGCCATCTCGATGCGGTCGTCCTGGACGTTGTGAATCAGGTTGGCGCCCCACCCGGCGGAATCCCGACCTAGTGACTCCTGGATCTCGCGCACACCGGCTTCCACCGTCGCGAGATCGAGACCCGCGCTGCCGTAGAAGCCCATCGCCCCGGCCCGCACCGCTTCGATGGTCATGCGGGGGGTGGCGATGCCGCGCGCCATCTCGCCGACGACGTAGGGGAATCGCACTCCGTGGGCCGCGGTGAAACTGCGTTCGCCCAGCCACTCGGGATAGATCGCCGGCAGAACGGCCAGCAGATCCTGACCAACGATCTCCGGCGTGAGTTGCCTGGCGTCGTCGAGCAGTATCGCGCGGGGCCCATGAGCGGACCCCACGACCGCCACCGGCCTGCGGATTGCTGCGAGCGCCTCTGAGACGTCAGAACTATTCAGCAATTCCGTCGAGGCGATGTTCGCATGCTCGATATCAGTCAGCGCTCCTCGCACGGTCAGGGACTCTAACTGTTTAATTGACGGTAGGGCTGATTTTGGCCGAGTACGACAAAACGAGCAACAAATGTAAGGGCGCGATCTCGCCCGGAGCCAAGGGTCGACGTCTGGAGCAGAGGCTTGCAGCAAATGGAATACAGCGACTGCCCACTCCACTTGTTCACCGCGAACGCGCTGATCATGATCGCGATGCTCGCGTGTGCCCGCCGCCATCGACCGTTTTGGCGGCTACGCGCGGCGTTGCCTGAATGCCGGATCGCACCCTCGGATGGCCCGCGATCCCGGTTGTTTGACGATGGACTGCACATCTCACGCACGATCGACTCCAGCGTGATCGACGTCGTCAGAAGCTGTTGCAGGAACTGGCGACCTGTGACACCTGAGGGCCGATCATTGCCGTGAGCATCTGCTCTAGCTGCGGGTTGGCCATCTGTTGCTGCGCGATCTGCTGCCTGCGCTGGTCCACCGGCATGGCCAGGAACGACTGGAGGTTGGCCTGCATGTCCGGCCGCATCGCAAGCTGGGCTGCCAACTCCGGGGTGTGGGCGTTCATGGCTGCCGTCACCTGCGCGTAGTTGCATGTCGTCGTGGCCAGCGCTTCCGATATCGGGTCCGCCGATGCCGGTGCCGCAAATGCCGGCAAACACGCCGCCGCCAATGCGCCGATAACGACGCCGGCCCGCAACCACCGTGGAGATGTCATGGGCAGTCGCCCTTTCCTGTCAGTAATTCGTGTGCAGAAGGGATCCGGGCAATCGGGCCGTCGCGGTCCGACGCGGCGCATGCGCCGCCCTTTTCGCAGAGTAACGGGCCCGCGTCCGGCGGGATAGACGCAGACGTTAATTTTTGCCAGAATCGATCACTTACGTGTGGTTGCGGCGTAACATGCGCCATCGGTGACACGGCAAAACAGCCTGGGGCGGACAGGGAAGTCAATGGATTTGGTTCGGGTCAGACGCGGCGGGCTAACGGCCGCGTTGGTGTCCAGCGCACTCGCGACCGCGACTCTGAACGCAGCTCCGCCCGCAGACGCGACGTGCTTCTCCATGTTCGGCATCGGCAACGGCAACGGCTGCACCAGCAATCCGACGAGCTTCGCGATCGCGATCGGCGAAGGCGCGGTGGCCGATGCATCCACGGGCTTCTTCGGCGGCGCCTTCGCGTTCGGCGCCAACTCCCGCGCCCAGACCGCCTGGACGGCGTTCACGCTGGCCAATGCGCTCGGCAACAACGCGACGTCCTCGGCGATGTTCTCGCTCTTCTCGCTCCTCGGGCAGGTCGGCCAGGGCTCCACCGCGGTGATCGGCGGCCCCAACCTCGCCCTCGGAATCTCGAACGGCCAAGGCACGCAACAGACGAACATCATCGGCGGCTTCAACATCGTCGCGCACATCGGCCCGGGCACCGCGGCCGCCCTCGGCGGCACCAACCTGGTCCTCGGCTACTCGGGCACCAGCAAGCCGCACAACGTCGGGGTCACCGGCTTGGGCAACATCGTCATGCAACTGGGTCCGGGCAGCACGCAGGCGATCGGCGGCCTCAACCTCGCGATCGGGGCGTCGCCATGGGGCAGCGGCGCGCAGACCACGGTCGCCGGTCTGCTCGGCACCGTCGCGCTCAATATTCTCGGCAACGGCAGCGCCACGACGCAGGGCGCCTTCGGCGGCGCGGTCAACCTCTTCGGCACCAGCAGCGCGCAAATGGCAGGGATCTTCGCAACCGCCCTGAACATCCTCGGCAACGGCAACACCGTCAGTGTGCTTCCGGGTGCGTTGCTCAGCGTCGCCTTCGGTCTGTTGAGCAATGACGTCACCGTGACGGCCGGTCCGGGTCCGCTCTCGTTCCAGGGGGCGATCTTCCAGAACGGGATGATGGTCGGCCAAGCGTTGCAGGCGGCCATCGAGGACATCTCGGCGCCGGTCGACGGCGCGACACACGTGGCGTCGCAGACGCTGAGCGACGCCTGGACCGCGGCTGTGGGCGGCGACATGACGAGTGCGGTCTCCGCGCTGTCCTCGCTCCCCCGGACGATGCTGAACGCGTTCCTGTTCGGCTATGACGTCGACGGCGCCGGCCCCGCTGCCCCGGTGCCGGGTTTGTTGTCTTCCAGGGATCCCGACTGCACGACCCAGTGTCACAACGGTGGCCCGCTCTATCAGTTCCTGGTCGGCATTCCGTCGGCCATCGCCACGGCGCTCGCCAACATCCATGCTGCAGAGCCGGATTCGGACAGCGATGACGCCTCGGCGTCGGTGACGTCGGCCGTGCCCGACGCCGACGACGCATCAACGGCACCGGAGGAATCCCGCAGTGCGCCGGACTCCGCATCCGGGGACATCGCCGACGGCACCGACGACGCGGGCGCGGTTGACGACGTGGTCGATGACGTCGACACCGACGTGGATGAGGACATCGACGAGGAATCAGACGAGTCCGGCACTGAAACCGATTTCGACACAGAGGATTCCGCCGAGGCTGACGAGAGCGACGCCCCTGACCCGCCCTCATCCGGCGCGGCAGATTCCGGAAGCGGCGCCTCGGGTGACAGTGACGACTCCGGTGACGGCTCGTCTTCTGAGCGGCGCGGCAAGCACCGCGCCGACAGCCCTCGGCACGCGACCAAGTAGCCGGAGCATCACAGCGCTGTGAAGGGAATCATTCTGGCGGGCGGCTCAGGGTCGCGCCTGCATCCGATCACCTTCGGTGTCTCGAAACAGCTGATTCCCGTGTACGACAAGCCGATGGTGTACTACCCGCTGTCGACGCTGATGCTGGCCGGCATCCGGGACATCCTGGTCATCACGACACCGCACGACGCCGCGAGTTTCGAGCGACTGCTCGGTGACGGATCACGGTTCGGAGTGTCGATCACGTTCGCCCAGCAGCCGTCACCGGACGGTCTGGCGCAGGCGTTCACGATCGGCGAGGACTTCATCGGGAACGACAGAGTCGCCCTCGTGCTCGGTGACAATCTGCTGTACGGGCCCGGGCTCGGAACGCAACTCAAGCGGTTCGCCGACATCGACGGCGGTGCGATCTTCGCCTACTGGGTGGCCGAACCCGCCGCCTACGGTGTGGTGGAGTTCGACACCTCCGGCATGGTGGTGTCGTTGGAGGAGAAGCCGAAACGGCCCAAGAGCAATTACGCCGTGCCCGGGCTGTATTTCTACGACAACGACGTCGTGGCAATCGCTCGGGATCTCGCGCCGAGTGACCGTGGCGAGTACGAGATCACCGACGTCAACCGGGCCTACCTGGAGCAGGGCCGGTTGCGGGTGCAGGTGCTCCCCCGCGGCACCGCCTGGCTGGACACCGGTACGTTCGACCAGATGACCGATGCGGCGGACTTCGTCCGCACGATGGAGCGCCGCACCGGGCTCAAGATCGGTGTTCCCGAGGAAATCGGCTGGCGCCAAGGCTTTCTCACCGATGACGAGCTCTGCGACCGGGCAACCCGACTGGTGAAGTCGGGGTACGGCCGGTACCTGCTGGATCTGCTCGGCAGGGGCCGCGAGTGACACGGCTGCTCGTCACCGGCGGTGCCGGCTTCATCGGATCCAACTTCGTCCATCACGTCATCGCACATACCGACCATCACGTCACCGTCCTCGACAAGCTCACCTATGCCGGCAACCGTGCATCCCTCACGGACCTGCCGGAGCATCGGCTGGAGTTCGTCCACGGGGATGTCGCCGACGCCGAGCTGGTCGACGATCTGGTGGCTGCATCCGACGCGGTGGTCCACTATGCCGCCGAGTCGCACAACGACAATTCGCTCGACCATCCGGATCCGTTCCTGCATTCCAACGTGGTCGGCACCTTTACGCTGCTCGAAGCTATCCGCAGGCGCGGCAAGCGGTTTCACCACGTTTCTACCGACGAGGTCTACGGTGATCTCGCTCTGGAGGATCCGGCGCGGTTCACCGAGTCCAGCCCGTACAACCCGTCGTCGCCCTACTCCTCGACCAAGGCGGGCAGCGACATGCTGGTGCGCGCCTGGAGTCGGTCGTTCGGCGTCGCTGCGACGATCTCGAACTGCTCGAACAACTACGGGCCCTACCAGCATGTCGAGAAGTTCATTCCGCGCCAGATCACGAACATCCTGTGGGACATCCGCCCCAAGCTCT
The DNA here is from genome assembly GCF_029623955.1 of Mycobacterium sp. 236(2023). Taxonomy (GTDB): domain Bacteria; phylum Actinomycetota; class Actinomycetes; order Mycobacteriales; family Mycobacteriaceae; genus Mycobacterium. Next base: position 559,875 of record NZ_JARSBP010000004.1, read on the forward strand.
ACGGCGAGGGTCGCAACGTGCGCGACTGGATCCACGCCGACGATCATTCGTCGGCCGTCCTGAAAATCCTGGACGAAGGCCGTATCGGTGAGACATATCTGATCGGCGCGAACGGCGAACGGGACAACAAAACCGTCGTAGAACTGATCCTGACGTTGATGGGTCAGGACGCCGATGCGTACGAGCATGTTCCGGATCGCGTCGGCCACGACCTGCGCTACGCCATCGACCCGACGAAGCTGCGCGACGAACTCGGCTGGCGCCCACGGTATCGCGATTTCGAACACGGCCTCGCGGCAACCATCGAGTGGTACCGCGAGCACGAGAGCTGGTGGGCGCCCGCCAAAGAAGCCACGGAAGCGTTCTACGCCCGACTCGGGCAATGACCGACGAGCGGGAGAGATGACCGAACACGGCAAGACATTGCGCGCAATCCCCACGCCGATCCCCGGGCTCACCCTCTGGGAGATGCCCGTCCACGGTGACAACCGAGGGTGGTTCAAGGAGAACTGGCAACGCGCCAAGATGGTCGCCGCCGGAATGCCGGATTTCGGTCCGGTGCAACACAACATCTCGTTCAACGACACCGCTGGCACGACGCGCGGAATTCACGCCGAACCCTGGGACAAGTACATCTCGGTCGGTTTCGGACGGATCTTCGGCGCCTGGGTCGATTTGCGCTACGGGGCAACGTTCGGGACGGTGTTCACCGCCGAACTCGATCCGTCGCGGGCAGTCTTCGTGCCGCGCGGGGTGGGCAACGCGTTCCAGACGCTGGAGCCGAGAACCGTCTACACCTACCTGGTCAACGACCACTACTCTCCCGACGCCCACTATCCGTCGGTGCATCCCGGTGACGAAACCCTCGCCATCAAATGGCCGATTCCGTTGGACAAGGCCGAGCTGTCGGTCAAGGACCTGGCGCAGGGCACGTTGGCCGAGGTTGCCCCCGTCGCACCGCGAAAGACGTTGGTGATCGGCGCCGGCGGGCAACTGGGCCACGCGTTGCGTGAATCATATGAGGGCGCGCCCCACGTCGAATTCGTCGATCTCCCCGACTTCGACCTGACAGCCGGTGACCTTGAGTCGGTACGTCGCTGGAACGAGTACGACACGATCATCAACGCCGCGGCCTACACCGCGGTCGATGCCGCAGAGACGGCCCAAGGTCGTGTCGACGCGTGGGCCGCCAATGTGACCGGTGTTGCCGCCCTCGCGAAAGTCGCTGTCGCGCACGGCCTCACGCTCGTGCATGTCTCCAGCGACTATGTGTTCGACGGCAGCGCGACCCAGCCATACGGCGAGGACCACGCGATGGCGCCGCTCGGTGTGTACGGGCAGACGAAAGCCGCAGGCGATCAGATCGTGTCCACGGTGCCGCGGCATTACATCGTGCGCACGTCCTGGGTGATCGGCAACGGACGCAACTTCGTCCGGACCATGATGTCGTTGGCCGCCAACGGCGTTGACCCTTCCGTCGTCGACGATCAGTGGGGTCGTCTGACGTTCACCGAGGAATTGGCGCGGGCGATCCGGCATCTCACCGAGACGGCCGCGCCCTACGGGACCTACAACGTCACCGGCGCCGGACGAATCTGTTCGTGGGCGGACGTCGCACGTCGCACCTTCGCGTTGGCCGGGTACGACCCCGGCCGGGTCAGTGGCGTATCGACCGCGGCCTATTTCGCGAAGGCGACGGGCCCGATCGCGCCCCGCCCGACGCGCAGCGCGCTGGATCTCACCAAGATCGAGTCCACCGGGTTCACCCCCGTCGACGCCGAGGAAAGCCTCGTGAAGTTTGTCCGGGCCGAGACCTTCGCCACCATCGGGTCGGTGTCGCCGTGACGGCTACGACTGGACGATGATCGGGTCGCCCACCCGCACCGTGTCGAAGTACCAGGCCGCGTTCTCGGGGCTCAGGTTGATGCAGCCGTGGCTGACGTTCGCGTACCCCTGCGATCCCACCGACCACGGCGCGGAGTGCACGTAAACGCCGCCCCACGTCACCCGGACGCCGTACTCCCCTTTGATGAGATAGCCCTCGTCGTCGTCGAGCGGAATCCCGATGGTGCGGGAGTCGAAGGTGACGTTGCGTTGCTTCTCGAGGGCGGTGAACTGCCCGATCGGGGTCGGGAACTTCGACTTGCCCATCGAGGCGGGCATCTGCCGGGCGACTTCCCCGTCGATGCTCACCGTGAACGAGTACGAACTCAGGTCTGCGACGCCGACGACCGACGAACCGGTCTCGAAGCTGGTCGCGAATCCGCCCACCGACACATTGATCGGGGTGTGGGCCGGGTAGAACTCGGCAGGCTGCCACTGCACGCTGCGGTCGTCGAGCCAGGTGAACGTGCCGGGCGTCGGCGCGTGCGCACCTGCGGGCAGGACCGCGATGGCACCTTCGGCTGCCGTCCTGTCGCGCACCGCTTCGGCGAACGTGACGGTGACGGGTGCGGCTACACCGACGGTCTGCCCCGCACCCGGGGACACGGTGGCGACGGTCGAGCCGATCGCCGCGGAGGTGACGGGCACCGGCCCGGCCACCGTCAGGCCCGTCATCAGCGCGGCGCAGCCGATGACGCTAGCGATGTGCTGCAGACGTCGTCTCAGCATGGTGCCATCCTAATTCGTCGTATCCCCCGGCGACGCGCATTCGCGCGCTGCGGCAAATCCTGTGATTCCCTCGATCGTCTATCGGTGCGCCACGTCGGAACGTTTCACGGGAGGTCTGCGCGCACGGCCGTCGCGCCGCGGTTGACTGCCAGCAACGCATAGCCGAGGGCCAGGACGCACGCCGCCATCGCGCTGACATTGAGCGCCACCGTCGCGGCACCGACACTGCCGGGGTCGAGAAAGTAGTAGGGCGCGCGACGGCCGGCGTTGTTGAGGACGAGCAGCGCGAGCACCAGATACGCCGCCGGATACGACAGCCATGCCACCGGCTGCCACCACGAGACCGGCGTGACGCCGCGGCCCACGAGCAGCCAGTCGGTCAGAGCGAGCACCGGGACGACGACGTGCAGAAGGAAGTTTGCCGGGGTGTATCCCATGCTGTGCTCGGTGAGGAACAGATTCCATACGACGCCCGCCATCACGACGTAGAGCACGACGGCCCCGCGAATCCCGATCCGTGCGTCGGCGCGCGGAGAGACGAGGGTCCACAGGTAGTACGCGGCGGCCAGCAGGTTGGCCTGGTAGGTGAAGGTGATCAGCCGCCAGCCCACGCCGCGGCTCGAGGTCAACTCGACGAGCAGCAGCGCCGCGGCGACGGACACGATGATCGCGACGCGCAGGCCGGTCCGAAGAAATGTCGACGGAGACGGGGCGGCAGTCGGGCTCACCGAATCGAGAATATGCGGAGTCGAGCGGTGGTGCCGGGAAGGCGATCCCCGGTCAGGGCAGCGGGGGCGGAGGCGGGGGTGCGACGACCGGGGGCGGCGGTGCCATGTTGGCAGCGTCGTCGTTGCCGATGCCCGACAGCCGATCCCGGATCCGCTGCAGAATGCCGGGGCGCTGTTCGGGAACCGGCGGCGGGGCCACGGCCGGCGGTACCACCGGGGGTGCGGCCGCAGGCGGGAGCGCCGCGTCGGGAGGCAGAGCCGCCGGCAGCCCGGCATCGGGCAGGGCGGCCTCGACGATCGGCGCTTCCTCGGCAACCGGCGGGGCCTCGGCAGGCACCTCGTCGATAACCGGGGCGGGCGCCTCCGGAGCGGTGAATGCCGGATCGATCACCGGGGCAGCCGGCGCGGGCGCAACAGGGCGCGGCGCGGCCGCAGGTGATCGAGGTGCCGTTTCGGCGGCGGGACTCGGCTGGGGAGCTGCGGGTTCGGGCGCCAGCTGCAGGGCTACCGCCGCCGATACGGACACCACGAAGGCCACCGCGCCCGCGGCGAGCAGTGCGGCGGGGCCCGTTCGCGCGAACCGTTTCGCCACCGGCTGTTTCGCGGGGCGGGTCTCACCGATGTCCCAGCTGCCGAACTCGGCGGGCTGCGCGCACGCCAGGGCTGCACCGCGCGCCAGTGCCAGCTGGGCTTCGTCGGGTGAGAACACCGGTACGGCGAGGGCGTCCTCGAGGACGGGCAAGAGTCCGTCGAGGTCCTCTGCGGAGCCGACGAGCACCAGCGCCTCCGGTTCCCAGTCGGCGCGCGCGAAGACTGTACTGAGCCAGCCGACGAGGTCATCCTCGGTGACGACGGTGTGGTTGACGGCGGTCTGCACCGCGTCGGTGGAACCGTCGGCGTCGTCGCCGGAGGAGACGACCAGCGCGATCAGCTGCTCGGGTTCGATGACGCACACTGCGGTCGTCTGGTAGCCGAGCACCTGGGCGATCCGTCGGGCCAGCGCATCGGTGGCCTCGGACAGCCGAACCGGCACGATGTTGTCGAAACCGGAGTCGCTGAGCGATTTGAGGAGCAGCGAGGCCTCGGTGTGCGCGTCGTCGCTCCAGGTCACGCCGATGGAGTGGACGCGGCGGCCGAGATCGGCGGCGACGGCCTCGGACCGCAGCACCGCGGCTGCAGCCTGCGCTGAGGTCTCCACCGCGTTGGACCGGCCGCGCCTGCGCACTTCGAATGTCTCGCCGTCGAGGGTCAGCCCGTCATTTCTCGACGTGGCGGGATCCTGCCCTTCCACGAGGACGACCCCGACGGCGGACGGTGTCACCGACAAGCCGAGAACTGCGTCCACAAAAACACTCCTTGGGAATCTCGGGTGACCCTACCCGCAGTCCGGCGGGAATTGCACACCTGTCAAATGCGGGCCGCGCAGCCAACCTGGCCCTCAGCTAATCGGATTCGGCGAGGATCTGCCGGAGCATGCGCGGTTCGACGTTGCCGCCGGACAGGATCACGACCGTCTCGCCCGGCGGCGTCACGCCTTTGCGGTAGGCGGCCAGCGTCACGGCCCCGCTCGGCTCGGCGACCAGGCGGGCGCGGTAGACGAGTTCGCGGACGGCCGAGCGGATCTCGGCTTCGCTGACGGTGATCATTCCGTCCAGGACGTTGCGGAGATGGGCGAACGTCAGCTCCGACGGCTGCGATCGGAGGCCGTCGGCAATGGTGCGGTTGCGGTCCTCGATGGGCCAGTCGACCCGGTGGCCCTCGCTCAAACTCTGTGCGGCGTCGGCTGCGAGTTCGGGTTCCACACCGAAGATCGCGGCCTCGGGGCACAAAGCGCGAATCGCGGTGCCGATCCCCGATGCCAGCCCTCCACCGCTCACTGGGATGAGGACGTTGCGGACCGATGCAAGGTCTTCGGCGATCTCGATGCCGATCGTGCCCTGGCCGGCGATGACGTCGGGATGGTCGAACGGGGGAATCAGGATGCCACCGGTCTCGTCGAGAACCTGCTCGGCGACGGCTTCCCGCTGCCCCGCCTCGCTCAGCACGACCCGGGCGCCGAGGTCGCGGGTGGCCTGGATCTTGACGTTCGGTGTCTCTTTCGGCATCACGATGTGGGCCCGGAGCCCGAACTCCGCTGCTGCGTACGCGACCGCCTGTGCGTGGTTGCCGCTGGAATAGGCCACTACATCGGTCGTGTCATCTTTGACGGAACCGACGGCGTTGAAGGCCCCACGCACCTTGAACGCGCCGATGGGCTGCAGGTTCTCCGGCTTGATCCACAGCGGCCGGTCGTCGTCGCCCCACCGAGCGCGCAGCAGCGGTGTGCGCACGACATGGGGGCGGATGCGCTGCGCTGCCGACTGGACATCGTCGATCGTCACGAGTTCCATGACTGCCAGTGTGGTGCACCGCCGGCGACTACTGGCGATGGCAGATGTCTAGGGTGTTGCGGGTGGGCCAGTTCTCGGGACGTTTCTCACTGCCGATCGTCCCTCGGTACGCCGAGGTGGACCAGCAGGGCGTGGTGTTCAACGGCCACTACCTCACCTGGTTCGACGAGGCGTGCACCGGTTTGCTCGACGCGCTCGGCGTCGCTTACCCGGACCTGATGGCCGGCGGCTACGACTTTCAGGTCGTACACAGCGAGATCGATTTCGCGTCGCCTGTGCGCTGGCGCGACACCGTGCGCGTGACCGCCGAATGCGTGCGCGTCGGGTCGACGAGCTTCAGCCTCGGGTTCGCCGTGCTGACCCGGCGCGAGGGGGTCGACGAGCATGCCGCGGTCCGTGGAAACAACGTGTATGTCGTGGTGTCGACCGAGGATTGGCGCAAGCGTCCGGTCCCCGACATGTTGCGCGCCGCATTGGCGGGACCGGGGAACGGCTGAGCGAATAGGGTCGTGCGTATGGGTCACGATCACGGTCACCAGCGGGATCTCCCGCCGGGAATGCTCGAACAACTGGAGCTCGCCTACGCCGGCGTCGCATCGTTCGGCCACCGCCCGTTCCTGACAGAGGCGGAGCAGTTGGACTCGTGGAAACCCGACGTCGCGATCGTCGGTGCACCCTTCGACATCGCGACCACCAACCGTCCCGGAGCACGGTTCGGACCCCGTGCGATCCGCGCCACCGCCTACGAGCCGGGCACGTACCACATGGACCTCGGCCTGGAGATCTTCGATTGGCTCGAGGTCGTCGATTTCGGCGACGCCTATTGTCCGCACGGCCAGACGGAGGTGTCGCACAACAACATTCGCCAGCGCGTGCACACCATCGCCTCGCGCGGAATCGTCCCGGTGATTCTCGGCGGCGACCATTCGATCACATGGCCCGCGGCCACCGCCGTCGCGGATCACCACGGTTACGGCAATGTCGGCATCGTCCACTTCGACGCCCACGCCGACACCGCCGACGAGATCGAGGGCAACCTGGCCAGCCACGGCACGCCGATGCGTCGGCTGATCGAATCAGGGGCCGTCCCCGGTTCGCACTTCGTGCAGGTCGGGCTGCGCGGCTATTGGCCTCCGCAGGACACGTTCGAGTGGATGCTCGAGCAGAAGATGACCTGGCACACGATGCAGGAGATCTGGGAGCGTGGCTTCAAGGCGGTGATGGCCGACGCGGTCAGCGAGGCGCTGGCCAAGGCCGACAAGCTCTACGTCTCCGTCGACATCGACGTGCTCGACCCGGCACACGCGCCGGGCACGGGCACCCCGGAGCCGGGCGGCATCACGAGCGCCGATCTGCTCCGGATGGTCCGCCAGCTCTGCCACGAACACGACGTCGCAGGCGTCGACATCGTCGAGGTGTCGCCCGCGTACGACCACGCCGAGCTGACGGTCAACGCCGCCCACCGGGTGGCGTTCGAAGCGCTCGCCGGAATGGCCGCGCGGCGCCGCGACGCCGCCAACGCCGAACCGGGGCAGCCGGCCAAGTCCTATCGGGACAAGAAAGCTACTTAGCGAGCGTGAACTGGCACACGTCGGTGTAGCCCTCGGTGAAGAGGTCCGCGCAGCCGGTCAGGTAGCGCATGTAGCGGTCGAAGACCTCTTGCGACTGGATGGCGATGGCCTCGTCCCTGCGGGACTCCAGCGCCGCCGCCCAGATCTGCAGTGTCCGGGCGTAGTGCAGGCGCAGCGGCTGCACCCGCTCGACCTTGAACGACGCTTTCGTCGCGTGGTCCTGCACGTCATCGACCTTGGGGAGCATCCCGCCGGGGAAGATCTCGTCCATGATGAATTTGAAGAACTTCAGCTTCGTCATCGTCAGCGGCAGATTGCGCTCCGCGAACTCCTCGTCGCTGGGCTTGACGATGGTGTGCAGCAGCATGATTCCGTTGTCGGGCAATACCGAGTAGGCCCGTTTGAAGAATTCGTCGTAACGGTCGCTGCCGAAGTGCTCGAACGCGCCGATCGACACGATGCGGTCGACTGGCTGGTCGAACTGCTCCCACCCCTGCAGCAGCACCTGCTTGCTGCGTGGGCTGTCGTTGGCGTCGAGCACCTTCTGGACGTGGGCCTGCTGGTTCCGGCTCAGCGTGAGACCGATGACGTTGACGTCGTACTTCTCGATGGCACGCAGCAAAGTCGCGCCCCAGCCGCAGCCGATGTCGAGCAGCGTCATCCCGGGTTCGAGTCCCAGTTTGCCCAGCGACAGGTCGATCTTGGCGCGCTGGGCCTCTTCGAGGGACATGTCGTCACGCTCGAAGTAGGCACAGCTGTAGGTCTGCGTCGGGTCGAGAAACAACCGGTAAAAGTCGTCTGACAGGTCGTAATGCGACTGAACGTCCTCGAAATGAGGTTGCAGATCCGGGGAGCCGCTGGGGGTTTCTGACAAAGTACAGGCCTTTGAGATTCATCGATGCTGGTCGGTTGGCGGTGCCCCACCCGGCTTGAAGGGCCACTTCCGCTGTTCGCGCAGCGTACCCGAGTGGTACGGGAACCAGTGAATCACTCGCTCGGCGAGCCCAGCAACGACGGGTGATGACGAAACAGGGACGTCGCTATTACGTGACGATGGATAGGGCCCGGTCTCGCGATGGCGGCGAATACTGTGAACTTGATGTGTACTCGCTTGGGGCCGGTTGCGGTCGTCGCGGCGAAGGCCTTCGTGATGATGATGGCCTTCGTGGTGGTCATGGCCTGTGCGGGATGCGGCGCTCCGGCGGTCGAGCGGGTAGGTACCGAACGTGCGACGAACGCGAGGACGACCACCACGTCGGCGACGATGAGCGTGGAGCAGACGAATCGGCTGGACGGAGCCATCGAACGGGTGATCGCCGATTCTGCGATCCCCGGCGCCATCGTCGGCATCTGGGCTCCCGACGGCGAATACGTGCGGGCGTTCGGCGTCGCGGACACGAAGACCCGGGCCCCGATGAAGCCGGACCTCTACAGCCGGATAGGGAGTCAGACGAAGACCTTCACCGTCACCGCGGCGCTGCTGCTGGCTGATCAGGGCAAGGTGGGCCTCGACAACCCGATCGCCCGCTACGTCGACGGAGTGCCGCGCGGGGCCGAGATCACGCTCCGCCAGCTCGCCCGCATGCAGAGCGGCCTGCCGAACTACACGCAGAACCCGGCGTTCGTGCGCCAGCTGCTTGATGATCCGCGGCGGGAGTTCACGCCCGCCCAGTTGCTCGGGTTCGCCTACGCCCAGCCGGCGTCGTTCGGCCCTGGCGGCGGGTTCGAGTACTCGAACACCAACACCCTGTTGCTGGGCCTGGTCGTGGAGAAGGTGAGCAGTCAGTCGCTGGGCGACTACGTGCGCGACCACATCACCGGTCCGCTGCACATGGATGACACCGGCTTCCCATCGGACAACGCGTTCCCCAAACCGCACGCCACCGGTTACACGAAGCAGACGCTCGACGGCGGAGAGACGACGGCGACGGACTGGAATCCGTCGTGGGCGTGGGCCTCGGGCGCGATGATCTCGACGTTGCACGACATGCGGATCTGGGCCCCCGCGCTGGCGACCGGGCCGATGTTGACCGGGCAGATGCAGCAGGAGCGTCTGCAGTTCGTGGATCGCGACGGCGAGCCGGCACCGAACGGCTACGGCCTCGGCGTGTTCAGCGCCAACGGCTGGATCGGACACAACGGCAGCCTCCCCGGCTACCAGACGGTGTCGGTATACCTGCCGGACCGGCAGACTGCGGTGGTCATCTTCGTCAACACCGACATCCCGTTCGACGGTGCGGATCCGGGCACCCTGCTGGCGGCGGCGGTCACGAAGGAGCTGACACCAGAGCACGTCTATCAGCTCGGCTGAGCGCGAAGGAGCTGCAAGGATGCAGTGGATGCAGGGTATGGAGGGTTCGGTCACGGTATCGATGGCGGCTTCCCCGGAAGAGATCTGGGATCTGATCGCCGATGTCCGCAATACCGGCAAGTTCTCGCCGGAGACGTTCGAGGCCGAATGGCTCGACGGTGCGACCGGCCCTGCCCTGGGTGCGCGGTTCCGTGGTCACGTGCGGCGCAACGAGATCGGTCCCGTCTATTGGACGACGTGCCGGGTGACGGCGTGCGAACCCGGCCGCGAGTTCGGTTTCGAAGTGATGGTGGGCCACCGGGCGGTCAACAACTGGCATTACCGGCTGGCTCCGGCGGGTGCGGGCACCGACGTGACCGAGTCGTTCCGGTTGAACATGAACCCGCTGATGGCGGTGTACTCGATCTTCGGGGGCCAGCTGCGGCGGCGGCGGAATCTGAGGGATATGAAGAAGACGCTGGAACGAATCAGAGCGGTAGTCGAAGGTGGTAATCCGTGACGGACGCGAGCGACGAGACGGTCGACGCTGTCGGCAAGGTGACCGAAGCCTTGGAGTTCGTGGAGCGGGCGCGGGGGCATCTGTACTCGTTTCACCAGTTGATGGGACACGCCGACCTTCTGCTCGGTGAGGCCTGCGCGGCGCTGCGCGAGGCAGGTCAGGATCCGGTCGCCGAGCGGCTGGAGACCGATCTGGTGGGCCGCAATGTGGTGCAGGGTCGGTGGACGTTCCAGGTTGTCGAGGAGTTCGACGACACCTACTGGTCGGTGTTCCGCGAGCACGAGCGGCAGGTCCGCGACGAGCTGGTCGGCGGGGCCCGGCACCTGCACGAAGAGCGGATGAAAGAACAGCGGCGGACACACGGCAGAAAGGGGCATGAGGCCCATCCGTGAGGCCTACGCTGGGGTGGCATGAGCCTGGAACTGGGCGGCACCGTCAGAACCAACGGCATCGTTCGAACCAATGGCATCGCTCCGCCAGACGTGCCGCTGTCCGAGGTCGACCTCGGTTCGTGGGACTTCTGGGGTCTCGACGACGACGCCCGTGACGGAGCATTCGCGACGCTTCGCCGAGACGCCCCGATCTCGTTCCACCAGTCCTATGTCGCCGACCCCGACTCCGAGGTGGCGGGCCATTGGGCGCTGACGCGCTACGACGACGTGTTCTACGCGAGTAGGCATCCTGAGTTGTTCAGTTCGGCGCTGGGCATCACGGTGGGCGATCAAACCCCGGAGCTCGCTGAGTATTTCGGGTCGATGATCGCAATGGACGATCCGCGTCACACCCGGCTGCGCAACATCGTCCGCAGCGCTTTCACGCCGAGAGTGCTTGCGCTGATCGAAGATTCGGTACGGCAGCGGGCCCGCAGCCTGGTTCGGGACATGGTTGCCGCTCACCCGGACGGGCACGGTGAGATCGTTGCGGAGCTGGCCGGTCCCCTGCCCCTGCAGATCATCTGCGACATGATGGGCATTCCCGAGCAGGACCACCAGAAGATCTTCCACTGGACGAACGTGATCCTCGGGTTCGGCGACCCCGACATCGCCACCGACTTCGACGAATTCGTCTCTGTCGCCATGGGAATCGGCGCGTACGCGACGGAGCTCGCCGACGATCGCCGGGTCAACGCGGGCGAGGATCTGACCACCGCCCTGGTCCAGGCCGAACTCGATGGCGAGAGGCTCACGTCGGCGGAGGTGGCGTCGTTCTTCATCCTGCTGGTGGTCGCGGGCAACGAGACGACCCGCAATGCGATCAGCCACGGTGTGCTCGCGCTGAGCCGTTTCCCGGAGGAGCGACAGCGTTGGTGGTCGAACTACTCGGAGATGGCGCCCACCGCCGTCGAAGAAGTGGTGCGGTGGGCTTCTCCTGTGGCCTACATGCGGCGGACAGCCACCCAGGACGTCGAGCTCAACGGTGTCACAATCGCAGCGGGAGACAAGGTCTCACTGTGGTACGGCTCCGCCAATCGGGACGAGTCGAAGTTCGACGACCCGTGGCGTTTCGACGTCGGCCGCCACCCCAACCCGCACGTGGGGTTCGGTGGCGGCGGCGCACATTTCTGCCTCGGAGCCAACCTCGCGCGTCGCGAGATCACCGTGGCGTTCGAGGAGCTCCAAGCGATGGTGCCTGATATCCGGGCGAGCGCGGAGCCGGATCTGCTGCATTCGGCGTTCATCCACGGCATCAAGCGGTTGCCCGTGGTCTGGACGCCGCCGCGCTAGCGGCTGCGAACGTCGGGCTGCATCCGTTCGGCGTCGGCGTCGCGGCGAGTGAGGTCCTCGTTGTGGCCGTCCTGCCGGATGTCCTTCTGTCCGTTGGCATCGTCGCGGCCGACCCGCGGGTCGAGCTTGTCGGCATGCTCGCGACGCTCGGCGAGATGTTCCTGCGAGCTGGTGAGTGCATCGCGGCGGCCGGCGGCGGTGTCGGCGAGGCGGGCGGCCTCTGCTGCCTTGGCCTCGGCTTCGGCTTGTGCGGCACGCGCTTTCGCCTCGGTTTCCTCGACGAGTGCGGCCTGGCGCTCGACGCGCTGGCTGTCGTGGTGGACCTCTTCCCGGATGCGGTCGGCTTCCTCGGCGCGGCGGCGGTTGCGGGTGCGACGACCCGCGATGACGACCGCGGCGATGACGATGATCGCGACGACCGCAGCCACCACGATCCACACGATGTTGTTGGTATCCATGCCGATTCCTTCGCTCGCGGGGGCCGGCCACGGTTGACGACCCCGTTGATTCGACGGATGCCCGTGCTTGGATCGAGCTAAACCGGCGCAGTCGCCGCAGGAGTCACAGCGTGGCTGTGACCGGGCCGTTCTCGTTGCAGAAAGTCTGCGGCGGGTTTCCTTTGGTGGCGCAACCGCGACCGGTCGCGGTGTAGGTGGCACCGGGGCGGTAGGGCTGGAAGAAGATCTGGGCGGGCAGAATTCCTCTGCCCTGTACGCACTGGCCGGGTCCCGTGGCTCCCTGCATCTGGATACAGGCGGTCGTCCGGAAGGTGACGGCACCGTCGCACTCTCCGGTGGACACGGTGGCGGTGACCATGTCGACACCCGAGACGTTCACGACGGAGGGGGCTGACAGTCGGTACGTGCACGCAGTGGGCTCGGCCGGCTGCGCCGCGGCCACCGCGGCGGTGGATCCCAGCAGTGATGCGGTGGCGGCCAGCACGGCGAACGTCCGGAGCATCCCTGGATCGTAGAGCACCGTCGGTGCTGCTCACCGGCGATGAGTATTAATCGGCGGCTACTGGACCTGCATGGCGCTGAGCATCCCCGCGGCGGATCGCGGCCAGGTGAATTGTTCGGCACGGCGCCGCGCGGAACGCCGTCGCGCCGGCTCCGGCCGGTTCAGCACCGTGGTGACGGCGTGGGCGATGGCCCGCGGATCGTTGTCCGCGGTGGCGCCGCTGTCGCTGGTGAGAATCTCTGCGAGCGCCGAGGTGCGTGACACCACGGCAGGCGTGCCGCAGGCCAGCGCTTCCAGTGCGGCCAGGCCGAAGGTCTCGTGGGGCCCGGGTGCCAGCGCGATGTCGGCGCTGGCGAGGATGCCTGCGACGGTGTCGCGGCAGCCGATGTAACCGGTGAAGTCGACGGGAAGCCGCCCCGCCTGCCGTTCAAGTCGTGCGCGCAGCGGACCTTCCCCGACGACGACGAGCCGCGCGTCCACACCTGAATCACGAAGTGCCCCAACTGCATCGATGCTGCGGTGGGGGTGCTTTTCGACGGACAGCCGTCCGCAGTGCACCAGCAGCAGCTGGTCCGCGCCGGCCCACTGCTCCCGGACCGCGGCGGACCGCCAGCGTGGGTGGAATTGGTCGAGGTCGACCCCCAGGGGCACCGTCATCAGATTCGTCGCGCCGATCCTGTCGAATTCCTCGCGCGCAAATGCCGTGGTGCACACGACGGCGTCGTAGTTGCTCGCCGTGCGCCGGTTGGCGACGTCGGCGACCGCCCGCGCCATCGGCATCGGAAGTAGCTGTCCGGCAAGGCGATCCAGGCGTTCGTGGGAAATCATCACCGTGGACACGCCGTGCTTGCGGCCCCAGGGTCCCAGCGATCTCAGCGTGAGCCGATCGGACACCTCGAGCGCGTCGGGCCGCAGCTGTTCGAGCAGTCCGGTCACGGGCCGTGGATGCACGGCCCGGTATCCCCCGGTGAACGGAATCAGGCGTGCCGGCAGGCTGATCCGGATCACGCCCGTCGGCAGCGTCGTCCATTCGCGGTGCGGTCCCGGCACGACCAGAAACACCGTATGGCCCGCGGCGCAATACTCGGCTCCGAGCCGGTCGACCGCGGTGCGCAGCCCGCCCGAGCGCGGGCCGTAGAAGTTCGCAACCTGGACGACCCGCATGGCTGCATCACAGCGTGCCGGTGTGTTCGAAGCGCAACGGCAAGGGGGCAAGTCGCCGAACAGAAGGTTTCAGGCCCGTGCGATCAGCCGACGTGGGTGGCGAGCCAGTTCAGTGTTCGTGACCACGCGTCGGCGGCTGCGGCTGGGTCGTAGCGGTCGCCGGTGTCGTTGAAGAAGGCGTGGTTGGCGCCCGGTTCGGTGACGAGCTCGTGCACGAGCCCGGCCTTTTCCAGGGCGGCCGCGGCCGTCGGTTCGGTGGCGTTGACCCGTTGGTCGAGCTCACCGTAGAAACCGAGTACCGCGACGTTGTTGGACCCGGCGAAATCCGGGTTGTCGGGGGTCGGGCCGTAGAACGGGAACGCGGCGGCCAACTCTGGCGTCCCTGCGGCCAGCAGGCGCCACACCAGGCCCCCACCCATGCAGAACCCGATCGCGGCCACCTTTGCGCCGGGTGTTCGGGCGGCCACCTCGGCGATGCCGGATCGCAGGTCGGCCACCATGTCGTCGGGGGCGCGGTTGCCGAGCGCCGCGGTCGCCTCGGCCGGATCGGTGAACGTCGCGGTGCCGCCCTGTTCGGAGAGCAGATCGATGGCCAGGCTCGAATATCCGGCTCCGGCGAGCCGGCCGGCCACCGTCCGGACCCAGTCGTTGAGGCCCTTGTTCTCGTGGATCACCAGGGTTGCGCCTCTGGGCTCGCCCGCCGCCGAAGCCCAGGCGCCCTGGAGTTCGCCTTTCGGTCCTGCCCATGTGATGGGCGAGGTGGGCAGCGCAGCGTCCATCCCGGGCGGCGGATCCGTCGGCGGCGACGTCGTACTCGGGCTCTCGGCCTGCTGGCTGTCCTGTCCACACGCGGCGATCAACGCCGTGGCGGCGGCGGTGCCGACGCCCAGCAGGGCGAGCCGGCGCAGCGCTTCCCGCCGGGACATCAGCCCGTCGGCGTGGTCGGTGGCGATCTCTTCTGCGATGTAGCGCTGCAGCGGCGTCACAGGGCCATTATCGCTCGCAGCGCAACCAGTAGACAGACACGAAATTCTGTTCACTGATTTCGTTGACTTGTGGGTTCGGGCGCTGTTCGATGACAAAGTGACGTACGACACGATCATCCGCAACGGCCGTTGGTTCGACGGCACCGGCGCCCCGTCGGCGGTGCGCACCATCGGCATCCGCGACGGCCACGTAGCCACCATCGTCGACGGCGACCTCGACGAGACCGATTGCCCGCAGGTGATCGACGCTCAGGACAAGTGGGTGCTGCCCGGCATGCTCGACATCCACACCCATTACGACGTCGAGGTGCTCGGCGGGCCGTCGCTGTCGGAGTCGCTGCGCCACGGCGTGACAACGGTCATGCTGGGGTCGTGTTCGCTGTCGACGGTGTACGTCGACGGCCAGGATGCGGGCGACATCTTCGGCCGCGTGGAGGCCATACCCCGCGAGCACGTCATCGCCGCGGTGGATCAGCACAAGACGTGGACCAACGGCGAGGAGTACATCGACGCTCTCGAGGCCCGTCCGCTCGGCCCGAACGTCGCGGCGTTCCTCGGCCACTCCGACATGCGGGCGGCCACCATGGGTCTGGACCGGGCCACCCGCAAGGACGAGCGGCCGACGAAGCGCGAGCAGGCGCAGATGGAGCGGATGCTCACCGAGGCGCTGCGTGCTGGGTTCGTCGGAATGTCCTCGCAACAGCTACTTTTCGACAAGCTCGACGGCGAAATCTGCCGCTCGCGCACACTGCCGTCCACCTATGCCAAGCCGCGCGAGCTGCGCCGGCTGAAATCGTTGCTGCGGCGTTCGGGACGAATCCTGCAGTCCGGGCCCAACATCGAGAATCCTCTCGACGTCGGGTCGCAGGCATTCCAGTCCCTGGGATTCATCCGCAACCCGCTCAAGACGAGCCTGCTGTCGGCGGCCGACGTCAAATCGAACCCGGTCGCGGTCAAGATCATGGGTCCCCTTGCGCGCCTGGTGAACCGTCTCGGCGGCGACTTCCGCTGGCAGCATCTACCGGTCCCGTTCGAGGTGTACGCCGACGGCATCGACCTGGTCATCTTCGAGGAGTTCGGATCGGGTGCGGCCGCACTGCATCTCAAGGACGAGGTCGAACGCAACCAGCTGCTGCGGGACGAGTCCTACCGTCGCACGTTCCGCAAGGACTACGACGCGAAGTTCGGGATGCGGGTCTGGCATCGCGACTTCTTCGACGCCACGATCGTCGCCTGCCCCGACAGCTCGGTGGTCGGGAAGTCGTTCGGCGAGGTGGGCCGCGGCCGAGGCGGAGTGCATCCCGTCGACGCGTTCCTCGACCTGGTGCTCGAACACGGCACCCAATTACGCTGGCGCACCACGATTTCCAACCACCGTCCCGACGTCCTCAAGAAGCTTGCCGGTGATCCCGGGGTTCAGATGGGCTTCTCGGACGCCGGCGCGCACCTGCGCAACATGGCCTTCTACAACATGGGTCTGCGGCTGCTGCGCCACGTCCGCGACGCAGGCAAGTCCGGCCGTCCGTTCATGACCGTCGAGCAGGCCGTGCACCGGCTCACCGGTGAGCTCGCCGACTGGTACCGCATCGACGCCGGCCATCTGCGTGTCGGGGATCGCGCCGACATCGTCGTCCTCGACCCGGAGCGCCTCGACGCAACGCTGGAGGACTACGCCGAGGAGCGCGTCGACCAGTACGGCGGGCTGTCCCGGATGGTCAACCGCAACGACGACACCGTGACCGCGGTGTTCGTCGGCGGCGAGGCGGCGTTCCTCGACGGCCAGCCCACACCGGTCGTCGGTGCGCAGCGCACCGGGCGCTTCCTGCGCGCCGCGCACAAGGCCCCCGCGTTGGCGGCCCAGAAAAACGAGAAGGCGGTGCTGGCGCATGTCGGTTGACCAGGTGACCCGTGCAGGTGAGGTCGAGGCGACCGTGCTCGAGATGTGGGCGGCGCTGTCGGCGCGCGATTGGGAGGCCATCAAGGCCTTCCTCTCCCCCGACTGCATCTACCTGGACATGCCCGTCGGCCCCGCTGCGGCGGCGCGGGGTCCCGAGGACATCGTCAAGCGGTTGAAGATCGGCATCGAGCCGTTGGCGTCCTATGAGAACTTCACCGGCCTGATGGTCAGCAACGGCGTCGACGTGATGTACGAGCATCACGAGGAATGGCACTGGACCACAGGCGAATCCGCGGTCCTGCAATTCGTCAGCGTGCACCGCATCGAGGGCGGCAAGATCACGCTGTGGAAGGACTACTGGGACATGGGAGCCCTGGCCAACCACGCCCCGCCCACCTGGCTGGCCGATTTCGCCAACGCCGACATGTCGTGGGTCTTCGACGCCACCGGCCTGGTTTAGAGGAGATAACGATGTTGGACCTGAAGATCACCGGTGGCACCGTCGTCGACGGCACCGGCGCCGACCGCTTCCGCGCGGACATCGGCATCAAGGACGGGCGCATCGTCGAGGTGCGCCGCCGTGACGGCGACGGCGCCGGTTTGGAGACCGACGCCGCCCACGAGATCGACGCGACGGGACGGGTTGTCGCGCCCGGATTCGTCGACGTGCACACCCATTACGACGGACAGGTCAGCTGGGACGACACTCTGGAACCGTCGAGCATGCACGGTGTGACGACGGTGGTCAGTGGCAACTGCGGCGTCGGCTTCGCTCCGGTGCGCCCCGGCAAGGAACAGTGGCTCATCGAGTTGATGGAGGGTGTCGAGGACATCCCGGGGAGCGCACTGGCCGAGGGCATCACATGGGAATGGGAGAGCTTCCCCGAGTATCTGGACGCGATCGGGAAACGCAATCTGGCCATCGACTACGGCACGCAGATCGCCCACAGCGCGGTGCGCGGCTACGTCATGGGTGACCGTGGTGCCCGCAACGAGGACGCCACGCCGGCAGACATCGATGCGATGGCACGCCTCGTGCGCGAGGGCATCGAGGCTGGGGCACTAGGCTTTTCGACGTCGCGTACCGAGGCGCACCGCGCGCTGGACGGCACCGTGATGCCGGGAACGTATGCCGTCGAAGCCGAGTTGCTCGGCCTGGGCCGGGCGATGGCCGCCGGCGGTCAGGCCGTGTTCGAGTGCTCGCCGGCGGGGACGGCGGGCGAGAACGACGCTGCCTCGCTGACCGAGCTGGACCTGCTCACCCGCATCGCCGAGGACATCGACCGGCCGGTGTCCTTCACGCTGCTGCAGACCGGTGGGGCACCGACGCTGTATCGCGAACAACTCGACCGGATCGGCAAGGCGCACGACAACGGCCTCGCGGTGTACGGCCAGTTCGCGGCGCGCCCGTTCGGCATGTTGTTCGGATTCCCGGGATATCACGCGTTCACCCACCGGCCGACATACCGGGCGCTGAAGGCGAAGTACGGTTCCGACGAGCTGGCGGCGAAACTGGCCGAGCCGTCGGTGCGTGCGGCGATCTTGAGTGAGACGGACCTGCCGCCGCAGCCGGTGCCGATGTTCGACGCGTTGTTCGCGCTCGTGCAGAACGCGCTGGAGCGCATCTACCCGATGGGCAATCCGCCGGACTACGAACCGACGCCCGACATGACGGTGGCTGCGATCGCTGCGCGCCGCGGCGAGGATCCGTTGGCGACGCTGTACGACCTGATGCTCGAAGACAATGCGACCGCGATGCTGATGCTGCCGTTCTTCAACTACGCCGACGGCAATCACGACGCCATTCACGAGATGATGTCGCATCCCGGAACGGTGTCAGGCCTGTCGGACGGCGGCGCGCACTGCGGACTGATCTGCGATGCCTCGTACCCCACGTTCCTGCTGACGCACTGGGCCCGCGATCGTCATCGCGGCCCGAAGTTCTCGTTGGAGACGGTGGTGCGCAAGCAGACCCTGGATACCGCAACGCTTTTCGGGTTGTCGGATCGGGGTGTCATCGCGGTGGGCAAGAAGGCCGACATCAACGTCATCGACATGGAGGCGCTGCGCCTCGACGTGCCGCGGATGGTCTACGACCTGCCTGCGGGCGGTCGCCGGCTGATCCAGGGGGCGTCCGGCTACGACGCCACCGTCGTCAGTGGTGTGGTGACGCGCCGTCACGGCCTCGACACCGGCGCCCGGCCGGGCGGGCTGCTGCGCGGCGTCCGCTAGCGATCTCGCCGAAACGGAAAGTACGCAGGGCTCTACCCGCACTTCCCCTGCTGGAATTCCGTTTCGGCGCGCGGGTCAGAGTTTGTAGACGCGGCGGGCGTTGCCGTGCGCGATCAGGTCGACGACCCGGATCGCGTCGGCTTTGCTCCACTCGTCGGCATCGACGAAACCCTGCAGCGTCGCGGTGATGCCGTTGCGCCAGAGGCGCGCTCCGAGATGGTGCAGTTCCGCGGGACCGAAGCCATCTGACGAGTACAGGATCTTGCGGAACGGCGCCATCTCCAGCAGGCGACCGATGAAGGCCGCCGACCGGGCGCCGAGGTAATTGATGGACAGGCCGCCGTCGAGGTAGACGTTGTTGAACGCCTGCGCCAGATAGCCCGCCTCACGCTCATACGGATAGCAGTGCAGCAGCATCACCGGGGTGTCGCCGCTGACCCGCAGAAAGTCCAGCAGGTGAAGGGGATTGGCGGCGTCGAGATCACAGTCGCGATCGCCGAACCCGACATGGAACTGCAGGGGCTTGCCGATCCGCAGCGCGCGGTGCAGACCGAACCGCAGCAGCACCCGGTCGGTCAGCCGGGTGCCCCCGTCGTCGCGCCAGCGAGCCGCCGCGTCGGCCACCTCGGACGGCGAGGGCTCGCAGAGATCTCCGACGAACCCGCCCCGGTACGCGAGCACCGATTTGGTGCCGACGGCCGTGCGGGCACGCCGCCACAGGATCTCGTCGAACGCGTCGGCGTAGTCCCCCGGCGCTGCCGCCGCCTCCTCGGCCACCGATTCCAGCCGCACCACCTCGTGCACCCGGCCCACCCCCAGGCCGGCCATCTCCCCGAGATCGGCCACGCCGGAAGCGAATCCGGTGTCCACGAGCCAGTCCGACACGGACACGTCGACCAGCAGACGCCGCGCCAGATCTGCTTCCGGAATCGCGCTGCGCGCTGCCCAGTACGCGTCGGCGTCGGCGTGCCGCTCCAGCCCGACGAACGGGGCGCAGTGCGCGCGCACGGCGAACCCGAGCTGGGTGTCGAACGCCGAGTCGAAGTCGGCCAGCGGTTCGGTGTTGGCCTCGTTGAGCGCATTCTCGAATCGCGCGCGGTCGCCCGGCTCGAGCCAGCAGCCGTGCACATGATGGTCGATCAGCGAAACCGACTCGACGTGCTCCCGCAGAGCCGTCACTCACACGCTCCGAATCACTTAAACGCTCCAAGCGAGACGGAACTTCGCCGCGAGCTCTTCGGGGGTGAGGTCGGCGAAGTTCTCGTGCTCGTACCGGCGCACCGCCACCACTGCATCGACCACTGCGTCGCCGAGGATGCCGCGCATTGTCGCCGATGAGTCGAGCCTGTCCAGGATCGCTGTCTGGTCGGTGGGCAACACCGTGATCCCGGCCTCGGCGCGGGCTTCCTCGGTGAGGCTTGACGGGTCCACCGGAACCTCAGCGGGCAACGTGAGTTGACGTTCGATGCCGTCGAGTGCGAGGCCGAGGATCGCCGCCGAGGCAAGATAGGTGTTGGCGGACGGATCGATGATCTTCACCTCGACGTTGGCGCCGTACGGGTTGGCCTCCCCGCCGGTCAGGTATCGCACTGCGGCTTCCCGGTTTTCGGTGCCCCAGCAGGCGTAGGCCCCTGCCCAACTCCCCGGCTGCATCCGCAGCCCGGACAGGATCGACCCACCGAACACGCCCTGGGCGTCCCCGAGACCGGCCAGCACGCCTGCGACGGCCGACGCCCCCTCGGCCGTCATCCCGCCCGGCCCGTCACCTCCCGAGAACAGCGGCACCCCGTCGCGGGTGAACGAAAAGTGTTGGTGCGCACCTGAACCCACGCTTCCGGCGAACGGCACCGGTGACAGGCTCACGCGCATGTCGTACTTGCGCGCGACGCGGCCGATGATGATCCGCATCAACGTCAGCTGATCTGCTGCGGCCATCGGCGGCTGCGGCGCCAGCGAGATCTCGAACTGGTTCTTGCCGTACTCGGGGTGGAACTGCTCGATCACCACGCCGGACGCGGTCGCCGCCGCGGTCACGTCGCGGACGAAGCCTTCGTGTTCGAGCACACCGGCCAGGCCGTACTGCGCCCACAGGTGCGCGGGCAGTTGCGCGCCGTCCGGTCCGACGAGAACGAACTCGATCTCGTGTCCGACGAGTGCGTCGATGCCTGCCGCGGTCAGCGTGTCCTGGACACGCTGCAGCGTTCCGCGAGTGCAGTACGGATCGGCAGTGCCATCCTGATGGAAGAAAGACCCAGGCGCCCAAGCCAATCCGTCACCGAGGATGCGCAGCGCGCCGAGATCGATCCGGATGCGCTGGTCACCCACGACGCCGGTGGACTCGCTGAAGACGATGCCCGCCTGGTCGACGGTGAACACATGCCAGACGGGGCTGGCACCCAGGCCGGGTTCGGCGAACGCTCCCATCCGGCGCAGCGGGACGGTTTTCGCGTGGATCAGCCCCGCAGGATTCACCACGGTGCCGATCAGCGTGGCTACACCGTCGGCCTCGAGTTGGGCGATGGCTGCAGCGGCGAGCGGTTTGGCGGCCATGTCAGCCATTCTGCCGCCGACCGGCTCGACTTACAGCGTGATCTTGCAGGTCTGCCCGATGTCGAGGGTGCGCAGCATCCGGCCCATACCCACCCACATGGCACACGAGATCGCCAGGTCGGTCAGTAATTCGTCGTCGAAATGGGCCGCGGCACGCTCCCAGAAGTCCTCGTCGTCGCGCAGTTCGGTGTGATCGGTGGCGAAGCGGTGCGCGAACTCCATCGCGATGCGCTCGGCGTCGCTGTAGCCCGGCCACGTCCGCCACTGCGTCGCGTAGTCGTAGAACTCTTCGCTGATGCCGTTGGCCTCGCCCTCGGAGTCGCGCGTGTTCTGGCACACCACGCACTCGTTGGCGTACGCGATCACGATCCGCGCAGCCTCGCGGGTCCGCATCGGCAGCCGGCTCTTCGTGTAGACGGCGTTCGTGAACTGGGCCATCGCGGTGCCCAACTCCGGCGACTTCACGGCGAATGCCGTCACGTCGTCGTCCGAGAAATCTCCAATGCGGCTCATATCGGCAGCGTACGCGCCGGGACCCCGGAATTGGAACGTGTTTCACTTTCCTGCCGTGGCGAGCTCCGCACGGTCGTCGTCCCAGTCGCGCTGCACCAGCAGCCGCTGCGCGATCCGCTCCAGGGCGGCTTCGACTTCGTCGCGGTCGGGCCGTCCCTCGAAGTTCGGCGAGGTCTCCAACTTCTCCACGATGCGGCCGACCAGCGCCGAGGTCGCCGAGGCGACCTGCTGGGCACCTGACTGGGTGAGCCAGAGCTGGTCTCCGGTGCGCAGCGCGTGACCGCACTCGACGAGCCGGTCGAACGTCGGAGACAGCACCTCCGGCGGCAGCCGAAGTCGCTCCGCCATCTGACTCAGTCGCGCCGAACCGAACACCTGACCCTGCCGGTAGATCTGGATCAGCGCCCACAGCAGCGCGATGTCGGACTCGCAGCCGTGCGTGCCTGCGATGCTGCGCAACTTGATCTCCGGCGAGTGCCGGACCAGACGCCCGACGGCCGTCTCGAGAAGCTTCTCCGGGTCCTCGGACGACGGCATGCCGAAACCCTCCCCCATGTCCAGCGCCGCGGTCGTCTCGATGTCGCGCAGCGGCACCTGCTTGAGCGTCAGTGCCACCAGGAAACCGATGACCGCAACCGGTGCCGCGCACAGGAACACCAGGCCCAGCGAATCGGAGTAGGCCTGCACGATCGGCGCGGCGACGGCGTCGGGCAGCCGGTGCAGGGCCTGCGGGGACTGTGCCGCCTCGGGCGGCGCTCCGCCCGCTGCCAGTGCGCCGACAATCCGCGCGTCCAGAAAGTTGGCGAACAGCGAGCCGAAAATGGCTGCGCCGAACGAACTTCCGATGGTGCGGAAGAACGTCACCCCCGACGTCGCAACGCCCAGGTCGGAGAACGTCGCGGTGCTCTGCACGATCAGGACCAGAACCTGCATGCACATCCCGATCCCGGTGCCCAGCACGAACAGGTAGACGCTCTGCTGCCAGACCGGCGTGGTCGCGTCCATCTGGGACAGCAGAACGAAGCCCAGCGTCATGATGGCGGTGCCGGCGACGGGGAAGATCTTGTACCTGCCGGTGCGGCTGACGAGTACACCGCTGCCCATCGACGTGAGCAGCAGCCCGCCGACCATGGGCAGGGTGCGCAGACCGGACTCAGTGGCCGAGACGCCGTCGACGAATTGCATGAAGGTTGGCATGAACGTCAGTGCGCCGAGCATCGCAAAGCCGACGATGAACGACAGCACGCAGCAGACGGTGAACACCGGGCTCGCGAACAGCCGGATCGGAAGCACGGGTTCCTCGGCGCGCAGTTCGACTCGGACGAACAGCGCCAGCGCGACCGCCGAACCGACGAACAGCCCGATGATCATCGGTGACGACCAGGCGTATGTGCTGCCGCCCCAGCTGGTGGCCAGCGTCAGGCCGGAAGCGCCGAGGCCGATCAGCACGATGCCGGCGTAGTCGATCACCGGGCGGGTGCGCCTGCTCAGCGCAGGGATGGTCGCCAGCGCGACGATGAGCACGACGATGCCGATGGGCACGTTGATCCAGAACGCCCAGCGCCACGTCAGGTGGTCGGTGAAGTAGCCGCCCAGCAGCGGCCCGATGACGGTGGTGACGCCGAAGACGGCACCGAGCGCCCCCTGATAGCGGCCGCGATCGCGCAGCGGGATGACCTCGCCGATGAGCGCCGTGGCGGTGACCATCAGCGCGCCGCCGCCGATGCCCTGCAACGCGCGCGACGCGACGAGCATCTCCATCGACGACGCGATCCCGCAGAGGATCGAGCCGACGAGGAAGAACATCACCGCGGCACCGAAGATGACCTTGCGGCCGAACAGGTCGCCGAGCTTGCCGACGATGGCGGTCGCGATCGTCGACGCCAGCAGGTAGCTCGTGACGACCCACGACTGATGACCAGCGCCGCCCAGATCGGCGACCACCGTCGGCAGGGCCGTCGCGACGATCGTCTGGTCCAACGCCGCCAGCAGCATGCCGAGGACGACGGCGACGAAGATGATGTTGCGGCGCTGTGAGCTGACGGGTGCTGAATCGCTCGGCGCTGTGTCTGGTGGAGCCTGCATACCTGCCTCCCTGGAAACCGCCTTCACGTTAGAACATCGTTAGATGACCTATGAAAGTTACGGTACCCAGGAAGCAGGTTCCCTCGGGCGCGCGGCCCGAACCGCTACTGGGGTGGGCGGGACACGCACTGGGCGAGATACAGCTCCTCGCCCAGCTTGTTCATCAGCTCCAGTTGGGTTTCGAGGTAGTCGATGTGCAGTTCCTCGTCGGCGAGGATCTCCTCGAACAGGGAGGCCGACGTCGCGTCGCCCTTGCTGCGGCACATGATGACGCCGGGCCGCAGGCGGGCCACGACCTCCTTCTCGATCTCGAGGTCGGCCTCGAACTGCTCGCGCACGGTCTGCCCGACCCGCAGCGAGAACAGGCGCTGATAGTTCGGCAGGCCGTCGAGGAGGAGAATTCTGTCGGTGATCTTCTCCGCGTGAACCATTTCTTCGAACGATTCTTTACGCGTGTGCTCTGCCAATTCGGTAAAGCCCCAGTTGTCCTGCATCTTGGAATGCAGAAAGTACTGATTAATCGCCGTCAATTCGCTCGTCAATTGCTCGTTGAGCAATTTCAGAACCTCGGGATCGCCTTGCATGACGTGCTCCTAAACACTGGGGGCTGATTCGGTGCGCTATCTGCACGGGCTGCGTGCCAGCCCTTTCAATCTAGTGCATTTCCGACCGTAAAACCGCGCCGCAGTGGCGGTTCGGCGACCGATTTCGGGATCTTTTGGGATGTTGAGTCCCAGATCAGGGCCATGGTCTGGACTGCCTACGCTAAGTAAGGTTAGACTGCGCTAACCGTTTCGCCGGACTAATAGGTAAGGGTAACCAATGGGTGAGTACAGCCTCCACTCATTCATCCTTGCCTGCGATTTCCGGGTCGACGACGTGGATTTGATGTGGAAATGGCTGAACAAGCATCGAGATGGCCTGTACTCGATCGGCGCCCACCATGTCGTGCTGTACGAATCCATATGGGAGCCGCGCCGGGTATTGGTGACCATCGGCATCAGGCAGGCCCATTCCATTCGGGACGTACTGAGTTCACCCGCAATTTTCGAATGGTTCGATATTTCCGGCGCTGATGACATCCCGCCGATCTTCGGTGGTGAGGTGGTCGAGAAGATCAACCTGGACGGCGACGACTCCGAAGGGCACGTCGGCCGGGTCGTCGTCGGTGTCATGTCGTCGGTCGAAGACGTCGCGACGCTGATGGACAAAGTGCACGACGGACTGGAGCGGTTCAAGCAGGGCGGCGTCCGCAAGATCTGGGTCTACCGGGCGCTCGACGACGGTCACGAGGTCCTGATCCTCCAAGAGATCGCCGACGAGAGCAGTGCCCGGCAGTGGATCGAGCACCCCGACGCCGCGGCCGAATGGATGACCAACGCAGGCATGGGCGCCTACCCCACCCGCTTCGTCGGCAGGTTCGCCCACCTGATGAGCGTTGGCGAGCAGGTGTAGCGATGTTCGTCTGCCTGTGCACCGGAACCACCAGCCACGTGGTCAACGAAGTCGTGGCCAACGGTGCACGCACCTCCCGCGAGATCGCCGAGGCCTGCGGGGCCGGCGGCGACTGCGGACGGTGCAGGCGCACGCTGCGGGCGATCATCGAATCCCATTTCCAGGCCGTCGATCGCGCGCGCGAGAGCGTGCTCTAACTCTTTCCGGTGAACTCGGCGAGCGCGGCCGCGTTGGCAACTCCGCCGAGCAGCTCCTGGAAGTGCGCGTTTTCGCGCTGGGTCGCCGCTGCGATCTCGGCGCGATATGGCGCCACGATCGTCTTCTTCACCGCGACCAGGCTCGGAATCGAGCGCGAGGCAAGGATTTCGGCGTGCCTACGGGCCTCCGGCAGCAGATCGTCGGGCTCGCAGACTTTCCAGGCAATACCCATCTCCTTGGCTTCGTCGGCGCCGACCCATTCCGACGACAGCAGCAGCCAAGCCGCGTTCTGCCTACCGATCAGCTGCGGCAACAGATATGACGACGCCGCCTCAGGTGCGACGCCCAGGCTGGTGAACGGACACTTCAACCGGGCCGCCGTGGACATGAAGACGAGGTCGGCATAGCCGAGGATCGTCGTGCCGATGCCGAGGCCGACACCGTTGACCGCGCAGATCAACGGCTTCGGCAGATCGATGAGCGCGTCGATCATGGTCGTGAAATGGCTGCCCTCCGTGGTCAGCGAACCGTCGGCGATACCCGCCTGCATCTCCTTGAGGTCGTTGCCCGCGCTGAACGCCCGCCCGGCACCGGTGATGATCACGACCGCGACGTCGGGGTCCTCGGCGGCGTCGCGCAACGCCGTCGCGGTGGCAAGGTAGAGCTCCTGGTTGAACGCGTTGAGTGCGTCGGGCCGGTTCAGGACCAGGGTGCGGACGCGGTTCTCGTCGCTGATCTGCAGAGTCACGGCGGTGAGCCTATCGCGGCGCGTCGAACGGGCTGCGCAGCACGTAGCGACTCGTCGGGACCGTGTCGACATTCTGATTGGCGCCGAATGCCGTTGTGCTGGCTACCATCTTGGTCATCCGGTCACTGAGGTCGGCGTCGTCGGCGGCCCCGAAGAACGCGTGCAGATCGGACGTGGCCTCGATCGGAAACAGTTCCTCGACGATCGCGTCGATCCGCGGCGCATCGTCGGTGAGGGCCCGCACCACGGTGTTCTGCGTATAGCCGAACGTCGACTGGGTGTCGATCGCGACCTGGGTGTGGTCGCGATGCCAGCGGTGCAGCCACGTCGTCTCGTCGAGTTCTGCCGGCCTGCGGAGCAGCGCCACGTTCGCGAAGCCGGGCGTGCGCTCACCGGGATCGGTACGCGGCCCGGAAAGAGGCACCGATTCAGTCACCAGATAGGCGGCCACTTGGTCGCACAGCTCACCCAAAAACGTTGTCGCGCCGCGGATGTGGTCCCCATAGTACTGCGGGGTCCAGACGCTCACCAACGCGATCACAGGGGGGTCGAGCGTGGTCAGCGTCATCAGCGAATCGGCGACCGCTGCATCGCGGACATTGACCGTCACGCCGGGTGCGCCGCTGTCGAGCAGCGTTGCGGCGACATCGGTGCGCAACCGGGTGCACCAGGCCTCGTCGCCCGGCTCGCCCCGCATGGCGATGATGACTTTCTCCACCCCGCGAACATAGCCGGGTCAGAATGGACAGATGCTCAAGGGTCTGGCGCTCAAGCCGCTGCTGCCGGACCTTGCTGCGCTCCTGCGCTGCCTGATCGGCGTGGTGGTCGTCGCCGTGGTCGCCGTCAAGTGGGGGCCGGCAGGGTCGGTGACGGCCGTCGTCGCCTCGTCAGCCATCGCGGGTGCTACCGCGTTCCAGGACAGCCCGCGGTCGCGGGTGCCCTTCGTCTATCTCGTGTCGACGCTGTCCGCTCTCGCCGTCCTCCTCGGCGCGCTCACATCCTCACTCACCGCCCTGCTCGTCGTCGTGGTGGCGCTGTGGTGTTTCGGAACGGCGATGCTGTGGTCGCACGGTCCGAATGCCGGTCTGATCGGCGCCGCGTCGGCAGCTCTACTGGTGACCGCGCCGCCGGTCGCCCCGTCGTTGGCGACGACGCTGGGCACCGCGGCCCTGGCCTTCGCGGGCGGGCTCACCCAGGCGCTGGTGATCGCGCTGTGGCCGCCGCAGCGCTGGCGCACCCAACGCGACGCATTGGTGCGGGCCTACGGATCACTGGCCACCGACGCGAGACGACTCGGCAACGGCAGCACGGCCGAGGGCTGGGCCGTCGACACCGAACCGCTGGTCTCACTTCGGGAGGCGTTCACGACAGGTGACGGCACCAAGCGGCGACGATCGGCGGAGCACCGCGGCTGGTACGCGCTCCCGGAGCGGATCGCTGCGACGCTGACCGATACGGCAGGCATGCCCCGGTCGGACCCGCTGTCGCGCGTCCTCTCCGAAGCCGCGGACACCATGGCGGCGGTCGCCGACACCAGCCGCTCCGGCCGCGTCGGCACAGACGTCGCCATCGGTCGCTTCGACAGTGTCGCCAGAGAGGCGGTGGGCCCTGAAACAGGGGTCGTGCAACGACTCTCGGCGCTGTTGCACGAGGCCGCGGCGATGCGACTTGGTGACTTCGTCCCATCCACCCCGGACGCCGTCCGGCTGCGGCGGCCAGAGCTCCCGAGCTCGGTTCGTTCCGCCGTCCAGGGCATGCGCAGCCACCTTGCCTGGCACTCGCCGGTGTTTCGCCACGCCGTGCGGCTTGCGGTCGCCGTCGCGCTCGCCTGCGGTGTCGAGCGTTACGCCGAAGTCCCGTACGGCTATTGGATACCGCTGACAGTGTTGATGGTTTTGCGCCCGGAGACCGCACACACCTACACCCGTTGCGTGGGCCGGGTGTCGGGCACCGCCGCCGGCATCGTCATCACCTCGACGGTGCTGTTCGTCGTCGACCCGTCGATCGTGGCGTCGGCGGCGCTGGCCGTCGTCGTCATCGGCATCGCGTACCTCGTGTCGGGTCTCGGGTATGTCGCGATATCGGCGGCGGTCACCGCCGCGGCGGTGTTCCTGCTCGACATCGGCAGGGCCGGCCTGCCGCCGTCGATGAGTGACCCGCTGGTGGCCGTACTCGTGGGTGGGGCGCTGGCCGTGATCGCTCACGTCGTCTTGCCCGACGATGAGCTGACGCGGCTCGCCCAGCGGGCGGGCGAGCTTCTCAAGACCGAGATCGACTATGCCGCAACGGTGATCAAGGGGTATGTGCACGAGTCGGACAATCCGGCCGACGAGGTGACGTCGGCATGGCAGCGCGCGTACCGGGCCAGGGCGGCGTTCGAGGCGACGACGGGAGCCATGCGGATGGAGTCGCGCGATCTGCGCCACTGGCTGCGTTCGTATCGGACGGCGCTCAACGCCGTCACCAGTTCGTGCACGACGCTGGAATCGCATCTGCCGGACCGCCCGGTCACCACCGACCGCGAGTTCGTCCTCACCGTGGACGAATACGTCGAAGCCCTGTGCGGAGACCCACCGACCGCGGCATCGCCGTGGACCGTCGACGCGTCCGAATTGGGCGCCGCCGAGCAGCGGTTGCGGGAGGCGGTGCCCAGGCACGGCTCCGAAGATGCCCCCGCGCGCGTCCTCGTCGCCGAGGTGGGTGCGATCACCCGCAGCTTGTCGGCGATCTCGGTCAGCCCCGCGCCCACCGCGGCTCGATGAACACCGCCTCGGCCTCCACGGTGATCCCGGTGTCGTCGGCGATGTGGCCGGTGGCGTAGGTCTTGAACCCGTCGGTGTGGGTGATCCGGGCCTCGGAGTGCAGCTTGCCAAGGGGCGTCAACCGCCGGTAGCGCACGGTGATCGTGCCGGTGAGGCGATGGACCCCCGGCTTGCTCGCCGCGTCGCCGAGCACGTGGTCGAGGATCTTGGCCGAGACTCCGCCGTGCACATGTCCGGGCGGACCCTCGAATGCGGCGCCCAGATAGAAGTCGCTCCAAGCCGATCCGTCTTCGCCCTTGTGGATCACCAGCGGTGGCGCTGTTGGGTTACGCACGCCGATCACCGCATTCCCCCACGGCATCGACTGACCTTCGGCACCGAACTGGATTCCGAACGCCCCCTCGCACTGTGCGCCGCGCAGTCGGGCCGTCGCGGATTCGATCTCGGCCTTGGCCGCGGCAACGGCGTCGGGGCCGACCTCGGTGCGGATGGTCGCGTCG
Organism: Mycobacterium sp. 236(2023); assembly: GCF_029623955.1. GTDB lineage: Bacteria > Actinomycetota > Actinomycetes > Mycobacteriales > Mycobacteriaceae > Mycobacterium. The sequence goes on from NZ_JARSBP010000004.1 coordinate 589,761, forward strand.
ATCAGTTCGCGCACCGATTCGGTGAGGGGTTCATACATGGCTCGCAGCCGTGCGATGTCCGCGGCGCCGAGTCCGTCGACGTGGGTGTAGTCCAGCACCCCTCGACTAGAACACGTGTCAATCTCTGTGTCACTGCGGGGGTGGTCCGACGAGGAGATCACGGATGAGCGGCCGGGCCCAGCGGATGAGTTCGGAGTGCCCGAGTGATGTCGCTGCCGGCGCTTCGATCGCGTAGCGCGTGGTCGCCAGACCGATCACGAGCGAGCCGATCAGCACGGCCCGCGGGACCGGGTTGTCGGGCGCGACGGCGGCCAGCGTGGGCGCCACCTGCGTGGCGAACACGCCCCGCATGGTTTCGGCGGCTTCGGCGCTGGTCATCGCGGCACGCAGCAGAGCCACGAACGTCGTGTCGCGTTCCCACACCGCGAAGAATCGTTCGAGCAGAGCGTCTGCCATCGCATCGGGCCCGAGCCCCCTGAGGTCAGGCAGGTGCAGCGTGAATTCCGCTGCGGCGGCGAACAGTCGCTGCTTGTTGCCGAAGTAGCGGATGACGAGCGCCGCGTCGACGCCGACGTCGGCTGCGATCGCCCGCAGGGTCGTCCGTTCATAACCTTCTGCGCCGAATCTCGCGCGCGCTGCGTCCAGAATGTCGGCTCGCGTGGCTGCGGCGTTGCGTGCTCGGGTCATCGGCCCAGCATATGTCACCGACCGTTGACATCTATGTACGGCGGGCTATGGTTCAAGTCAACAGCCGTTGACTTGAAGGAGTGATCATGAATGCTTCCGAGATTTCCGTCCTGATCGTCGGCGCAGGCCCGACCGGCCTGACTGCGGCGCTGGAGTTGTCGCGCCTCGGCGTCGCGGTGCGCATCGTCGACCGCGCGAAGGCCGCATCGCCGGAGTCGCGGGCGCTGGCCGTTCAGGCGCGCACGCTGGAGCTGCTGCGGGTGCGCGGCGTCGGCGAAGCCATGCTTCGGCTGGGTAACAGGGCACACGCCGCCGCGCTCTACGCCGAGGGGCGAAAGCTGGCGCCGATCGAATTGCACAGAATGTCAAGCCAATTCAATTTCATCCTGATGCTTGCGCAGTCGGAGACGGAACGACTGCTGGCCGAGCAACTGGAGCGCCACGGCGTCAAAGTCGAGCGTGGCGTCGAGGTGACCGCAGTGCGGGATTCGACTGCGGGCGTTGATGTCACGCTCTCGAGTGCAGACGCTGAGGAGTCGGTGCGGGCGTCGTACGTCATAGCCGCAGACGGTCCGCACAGCACGTTGCGCAAGTCTCTGGGTCTTGGATTCCCGGGGCGCACACTCCCCCAGAACTATGTGCTGGCGGATCTGCACATCGACGGTGAGTTTGCGCAGGACCAGGTGTCGATATTCCTGGCTACCGACGGCTTCGTCGCGGTGTTCCCGATGGGCGACGGGCGATTCCGGTTGATGGCGACCGATCCCGACGGTGTCGTGGCAGGCGATCCTGCCGTCCACGAGATTCAACAGTTGTTCGACCGGGTGGTGCACGTTCCTGCGCGCCTGCACGCGATGAACTGGAGTTCGCGGTTCCGCATCAACAGCAGGCACATGAAGTCGCTGAGGTCGGGCCGGGTGTTCTTCGGCGGTGACGCCGCGCACGTCCACAGCCCCGCGGGAGGGCAGGGGATGAACCTCGGCATCCAGGACATGATCAACCTGTCGTGGAAGCTCGCGATGGTGCTCGACGGGCGCGCGAAACCTGAACTGCTCGACACCTATTCGGCGGAGCGGCTGCCAGTGATCCGCAAGCTGATCCGGTTCACCGAGATCGGTACGCGGGTCTTCAATTCGACGAATCCCGTGGTGCACGCGATGCGTATCCGCATGGCACCGAAAGCGCTGGGGCGGGACCGAATTCAGAACGCGGCCGCGTCGATGTTCGGGCAATTGTCGGCTGACTACCGGGGTCGCGGATTCGGCGAGGGCGACCGGGTGCCCGATGTCGACGGGCTGTACGACGAACTCGACCTGGGCGCGCTGACACTGTTCACCGATGACGGTGCTGTCGTCGATGCTGCCCGTCGGTGGAATGGGGTAGTGACAGTGCGCGGCGGCCGGTCTGAAGGCTGGATGCTGGTCCGCCCGGACGGCTACCTTGCGGCCTCGGGGACGGACGGTGCCGAGCTGGCTCGCTTTCTGGAGCAGTGGTTCGTCGCGCAGGCCCGACTTGTCAGTAGTTCGAACTAGTGTTCGATTCATGGATGCGGTGTCGGACGCTCTGGCGGGGATGGGTGAGCAGATCACCATCCTGTCGAAGGCGTGCGATGAGTTGTCCCACCGCGAGCTGATCAGGCTGTTGTCGGAGCTGGCGACGGTGACCCGCACGATCCCGGCCGTCGAGCATCGGGTGCTGGCGCGGCTGCTGGCAGAGACCGAACCGCACCGGTTGGGTGAGGCGTCGTGGAAAAAGGTCCTGACCACCGCTCTGCGGATCTCGGGGAGAGAGGCGGGGCGCCGGTTGGTGCGGGCCAAAACCCTGGGACCGCGGCGGGCCATCAGCGGGGAACCGATGCCGCCGTTGTGGGAAGCCACCGCCGCCGCCCAGGCCCAAGGCCTCCTCGATGAGGAGCATGTCGCGGTGATCGCGAAGGTCCACCGGGCACTGCCGACGTGGGTGGATGCCGGCACCAGGGCGCAGGCCGATGTGGAGTTGGCGCGCCAGGGCGCGGGGCTGGACCCGGAGAACCTTGCTGCAGCGGCCCGGTATTTGTTGGTCAAGATCGATCAGGACGGGCCCGAGCCGTCGGACAAGGAACGGATCCGTCGTCGTGGGTTGCGGTTCGGGCGCCAGCAAGCCGACGGCTACAGCCGGGTCAGTGGCTGGATGACCGCCAAATGCCGGGCGATGGTGGAAGCGGTGTGGGCCAAAGAAGCCGCACCCGGACACAACATCCCCGTCGAAGAACTCGACGGTGCGGTAGGTGTCGATGCGACGGCGGAGGACGCCGTCGACGATCAGCCGCCAGTCCCCGACACCGCCGAGGACGAGGCCGGCGGCGCCGAGACGACGGATCCTGCGACCGACGGCGACCCCGTGACCGACGATCACGATCCGTCGCCGCAGCCGCTCGGCGCCGATCCCCGCACTCAAGAGCAGCGCAACCACGACGCCTTCGAAGCCCTTGCGTGCCGGGCCCTCGAAGGCGGGCTCGGCGATCACAACGGCCTTCCCGTCACGGTGATCGTGTCCACCACGTTGCAGGAGTTGGAGAAAGGCGCCGGCGTCGCGGTCACCGGCGGCGGCAGCCTGGTGCCGATGCGCGATCTGATCCAGATGGCCGCCAACGCATTCCACTACCTGTACGTCTACGACCAGCACACCGAACAGTCGCTCTACCTCGGCAGGGCTAAAAGGTTGGCCAACCCCGCCCAGCGCATCGTCCTGCACGGCAAGGAGCGCGGCTGCACCCGACCCGGCTGCACGGTGTCCGGGTATTGGGCCCAAGTGCATCACGCGGTCGCGGATTGGAAAGACGACGGACAGACCAACATCGACGAGCTCACCTTCGCCTGCGGCCCCGACCACCGCATGCTCGACAAAACGGGTTGGCGCACCCGCAAGAACGCCACAGGCCACACCGAATGGCTCCCACCACCAGACCTCGACACCGGCCAACATCGCGTCAACGGCTACCACCACCCCGAGAGATACCTGCTCCCCGAAGACGACGAGGGCCCGTAAAACTCTGTCGGGCAGTGGTTTACGGAGATTATGTCGTCCGGTGGCCGGGGGTGCTCGGCGGCGCGTTGATGCGCGAGCGGCGTTTAGTGCCTACCCTGGTGTGCCATGGCAGCGCCGACGGAAAGACCCTCGCGGCTTGTGCTGCCCGCGACGTTGGTCGAGGTGACCGCGCATCGGCTCCGGGAAGCCATCCTCTCCGGTGAGCTCTCCCCCGGCGAGAAAATTGTCGAAGAGCAGCTGTGCGCAGACATCGGCATCAGCAGGGCGCCGCTGCGGGAAGCGCTTCGACTGCTCGCGCAGCAGGGTCTGGTCGAGCATCTCCCTCGCCGTGGCTCACGGGTCGCCGAGTGGTCACCCAGCGACATCCTGCAGCTGTTCGAACTGCGCAACGTGCTGGAGCGCCACGCCATCGAGACCGCACTGCCGCTGCCCGATCCCGGTCACGACCTCGAGCCGGTGCGGGCAGCGCTCGAACGCATGGACGCATCCTCGGACGCACTCGACCGTGACGACGCGCACCGGGCTTTTCACGCCGCCGTCGTGGGTTTGGCGAACAACCGCCAACTCGACATCGCGCTCGAGCCGATCCTGCTGAAGCTGCAGCTGCCGATGGCCAGAAACCTGCGCGAGGAGGCCCGCCAGCATGCGCGCGACGACGGCGCCGGCCGCCACAAAGCCATCCTGACAGCGCTGGAAACCAACGACGCCGCCGTCGTCGTCAGCGCGATCCGGGACCACGGACACCTGGACTACCTCGGGCTCGGATGATCGCTTACACAAACGACACATAGCCGACCCGAGTTCGCCATGATTCTGTCGACAATCGACATATATGGCCAACGATCTCCACGGACCATCCGTCGGGCCCTCCGTCGCCGAAATCCTCGCTTCGCACGCCAGCGGGACGGGCTCGCCCGCCAAGACCGCCGCCCGGGTCGCTGACGCCATCGCGGCACGCGGCGACGACGGCACCTGGCTGTCGGTAATCCCCCGCGACGAATTGATTTCCGCCGCAGAGGAAATCGAACGTAGGCCAGGCGCCCGCACGCTTCCGCTCTACGGCGTGCCGTTCGGCGTGAAGGACAGCATCGACGTCGAAGGCCACCCCACAACCCTGTCGTGTCCCGCCTACTCCTACGTCGCCGCATCCACTGCGCCCGCGGTCCAGAAGCTCATCGACGCCGGGGCGCTGTATGTCGGCAAGACCAACCTCGACCAATTCGCGACCGGGCTCAACGGCACCCGCACACCTCATACGATTCCGCGCAGCGTCTACGGCAACGAGATGATCTCCGGCGGCTCGAGTTCCGGCTCGGCACTCGCCGTGGCCCTCGGCCAGGTGTCCTTCGCGGTCGCCACCGACACCGCCGGATCCGGACGTGTGCCTGCCGCACTCAACGGCGTCGTCGGCTACAAGCCGTCGCGCGGTCTCATCAGCACCGTCGGCCTGGTGCCTGCGTGCAAATCACTGGACTGCCTGAGCGTCATGGCCGGGTCCGTCGACGACGTCGACCGGGTGCTCGACATCATGATCGGGCGCGACGACGACGATCCGTGGTCGCGCGACCGGGGACCGCGGTTCACCGGCGAGACGATCCGCATCGGGCTGCCGCCCGAGGCCGAGCTCGAGTTCTTCGGCGACGAGGACATGCGCCTGGCGCACCTGGCCTTCCGTGAGCACCTCGCCCGCACACACACGACGTTCGAGGTGTCTCTTGCGCCGTTCCTGGCTGCCGGGGCGCTGCTCTACCAGGGTCCGTGGGTGGCCGAGCGTCTGGTCGAGTTCGGTGATTTCCTTGCTTCCCAACCGGACTCGATCCATCCCGTCGTGCGGCAGATCTTCGAAGGTGGCTACAAGTACAACGCGGTCGACACCTTCGCGGCGTTGCAGAAGCTGCAGGAACTCAAGGCGATCGTCGGGCGCCTGTGGCAGCAGATGGACGTACTGGTGGTGCCGACGATCGGAACCACGTTCACCGTCGAGCAGGTTCTCGCCGCACCCATCGACTGCAACACCATGCTCGGCCACTACACGCACTTCGGCAACCTGCTCGACCTGCTCGGGGCGGCGATCCCGTTGGGTGTCACCGCGGGCGGGCGGCCTTACAGCGCAATGCTGCTCGGCAACGCACTCAGCGACGACACCGTGCTGCAACTGGCCGCGCAGATTCTCGACGAACCACGCGCGATCCGACCGACTCGCCTCTCTCCATCGCCGTCCACCGCCTCATTGCCTGCCCAGGAGCACCTGTGAACCACACCGTCGACGTACCCGCCGAACCGTCCCCGTTCGCTCTGGTCGCAGACAAGACCGCACTCATCGTCATCGACATGCAACGAGACTTCCTGCTTCCCGGGGGCTTCGGGGAGAGCCTCGGTAATGACGTCGACCAGCTGCGGAAAGTTGTTCCGCCCCTTGCGGCACTGATCGCTGCAGCCCGCGAGGCGGGTGTGATGGTCATCCACACACGCGAAGGGCACCAGCCGGACCTGTCCGACTGCCCGCCGGCCAAGCTCAACCGCGGGGCGCCGTCCAAGCGCATCGGCGACCCGGGCAAGTACGGCCGCATCCTGATCCGCGGCGAGTACGGTCACGACATCGTCGACGACCTGGCGCCCATCGACGGCGAGGTCGTCATCGACAAGCCCGGCAAAGGCGCGTTCTACGCCACCGAGCTGTCCGACGTGCTGACCGAAGCGGGCATCACGCAGTTGCTGGTCACCGGCGTCACGACCGAGGTGTGTGTGCACACCACCACTCGGGAAGCCAACGATCGCGGCTACGAGTGTCTCGTCGTATCCGACTGCGTCGGTTCGTATTTCCCCGAGTTCCAGCGTGTCGGCCTGGAAATGATCAAGGCGCAGGGCGGCATCTTCGGATGGGTCGCCGACACGTCCGCCGTCATCCCCGCGCTTGCCCAACTCACCGTCTCCGCAGCCTGAGAGGAAAACCGATGAGCACCGACGTCACAAACCATCCGCCCGCCGACCCCGTCGAACCCTCGGCGGCCAAACCCGTTGCGCTGCCGTGGTGGACGAAGGGTGACACCAACGCCTTCTTCGGCCTCGGCTTCAACATCCTGGTCAACGTCCTCACCCTGACGGGCCTGATGATCGGCGTCATCGCCGTCCCCGCCGGCGACGTACTCGGTACCGTGCTTCCCGCTCTCGGCGTCGCGCTGATCCTCGGCAACCTGTACTACACGTTCCTCGCACGGCGACTCGCCAAGCGCGAGAACAGAACCGACGTCACCGCTCTGCCCTACGGGCCGAGCGTCCCCCACATGTTCATCGTCGTGTTCGTCGTCATGCTGCCGGTGTACCTCGCTACCGATGACCCGATCCAGGCATGGCAGGCGGGCCTGGCGTGGGCCTTCCTGATCGGTGTCATCGTCATGATCGGCGCCTTCGTCGGCCCCTACATCCGCATGCTGACCCCCCGCGCCGCGATGCTCGGCACGCTGGCCGGCATCTCGATCACCTTCATCTCGATGCGCCCCGCCGCCCAGATGTGGGAGGCGGCCTGGATCGGTCTGCCCGTGCTGGCGATCATCCTCATCGGCTTCTTCACCAATGTCAGGCTCCCGGGCGGCATTCCGATCGGACTGGTGGCGCTGCTCGTCGGAACCGCGATCGGCTGGGCGGGCGGCTACATGTCGGCTCCTGACGTCGGCGAGGCATTCAGCAACATCGCCATCGGCATCCCCGATATGCGAATCGACATGCTGTTCAACGGTCTAACCGACCTGGCGCCACTGCTCGGCACCGCGATCCCGCTCGGTGTCTACAACTTCACCGAGGCGATGAGCAACGTCGAAAGCGCTGCCGCCGCAGGCGACAACTACAACCTGCGCAGTGTCCTTCTCGCCGACGGTGCCGGCGCCGTGATCGGCTCGGCCTTCGGTTCGCCGTTCCCGCCCGCCGTCTACATCGGACACCCCGGATGGAAGGACGCGGGTGGACGGGCCGGCTACTCGCTGGCCAGCGGTGCGGTGATCGGAATCTTCTGCTTCGTCGGGCTTTTCGGAGTTCTTGCCGCGCTGCTACCGGTGCCCGCGATCGTCCCGATCCTGCTCTACATCGGTCTCCTGATCGGCGCGCAGGCGTTCCAGGCGGTGCCCAGACTGCACGCCATCGCGGTGGTTGCCGCTCTGCTGCCCAACCTTGCCGAGTGGGGCAAGACGCAGATCGACAACGCGCTCAACGCCGCAGGCACCACCGCGAGCGAGGTGGGCATGGAGGCGCTCAACGGGTCCGGCGTCGTCTACGAGGGTCTCAAGACACTCGGCGAGGGAGCGGTGCTCAGCGGCATGCTGCTCGGCACGATGGTCGTGTTCATCCTGGAGAAGAAGTTCCTCTACGCCGCGATCGCGGCGGCCGTGGCTGCCGTGTTGTCGTTCATCGGCCTCATCCACGCACCCGAAGTCACCTGGGCCGCAAGTCCGTCTGTCGCACTGGGCTACGTGTTCTTCGGGCTGGTGTGCGTGGCGTTCTCGTTCCTGCCCGGGGCCAAAGACCCCGTGCAGCTCGACGAGAGCGATGTGGTGGCCGGCCACTGACTACTCGGCAGGTAGCCCCGCTTCGATGGCCGCGGCCTGCTTGTTGGCGATCTCGGTGGCGATGTCGACCGGCACCGGGTCGCCGGGGGCGCTTTCGAAATTCAGGCTGACGAGTGCCTTGCCCGAACTGAACAGGATGACGGTCACCTCGCGGGTGCCGTCAGGAGAAGTACCGGCGGCGATCACGCCCTTGTCGCCGACCTCGACCGGTTCGGGTGCGCCGGTGACGACCTCGCTCATCGTGGCGGTGTTGCTCTCGAGGTTCGAGGCGGCGGCGGCGACGTCGGGGAAGACCAGGATGGTGTCGATGATTCGCTGGTCGCTGTCGGCGCTCTGGTAGACCTGCGCCGCGCCGGGGTTGCCGCCGGGGTTGAGCTGGATACCGCCGGGCGTCTGGATGTTGGAACCCATCTCGGTCGGCGGCAGGAGCAGGGAGCCGTATTCGCTGGGTTCGGCCGGGGCGCTCGTCTCTTCGGCTGTGGTCTCCTCGGCAGAAGTTTCCGACGGGCTGGCCTCTGCCGATGTGCTCGAGGCGCTGCTCGACGTCTCGGACGCGGGCTCCTCGCTCTTGCTGCAACCGGTCAACGTGGCGCCGATGGCCAGGGCGGCGATGGTCAGGCCGGTGGCAGAAACGCGTGCGATATCCATTCAGAACCCTCTCGTTCAACGGCCCGCTTCCTGAGCCGGTGGATTCCCAATTATTGACACATGCGTAGATCATTTGCGGGCAGCATTGCAAAACCGACTCAGTCGGCGATGAAGGGCACGTCGACGCCGTCGGCGAGAACGACGTACATCCGGCGCCACGGGTCGGCGCCGTCGAGTCGCCACTGATGTCCTGACCCGGTGGTGTCCTCGGCCAGCAGGATGTCGCCGGGCCGGAGCGTGAACTCCTCGCCGGTACGGGTTGTGAACACCAAAGTGCCGGCGAGCGTCACCACGAGCTGCCGTACGGGTGCGGGGTGCCACGCGAGTGTCCCGCCGGCCTGCGTTTCTTCGATGGTGACGTGGTCGGCGCCCATGTTCGCTGACACGAGATCGGCGTTGCGGCCGGGTGTCAGGTCGATGCGGCCGACCTGAACGTGAGAGTCGTCGTCGGCTCCGGTCGACAGCCGCACGCATCGGATCATGTGCGTCACCGTAATCCGCGGGCTCGGGCGCGATCACATCTCGCCCGACAACGTGCGTTAGATTACCTAAGCTGTCGTAGACAATTGTCTACGAAGTTTCGTAACCTGAACGCATGCCTGGTCTGATGCCAGAACGCGGTCGCAGCGCGGATCCACGCGCGGAGCGGGTCCGAACCCGTCTGCGTGACGCCGCCTTCGCCCTCGCCGACGAACGATCGCTCGACGGAATCTCTGTCAGCGACCTCGTCGCCAGGGCAGAAGTCAGTCGCCAGGTGTTCTATCGGCACTACCGGGACCGCGACGACGCGGTGGCCGCGGCCTTCAGTCACGCGTTCGCGCGGGAGGTCGCCGGATCCGACGGTGTCGATGCCCGCAGGAAGATCCTCGACCTGTTCGCGTTCGCCTCACAGCGTCCCGCACTATTCCGGAACGTGGTGCCCAGCACCGTGAATCAGCATGTTCTCGTCACCTACCGCGATGCGCTGCTGGCACCCTGCCGAGAGATTGCCGCGCACGGCATGGCGGTGCTGGACACCATCTCCCCCATCCCCGCCGACGCGGTGACCCGCTTCCTCGTCGGAGGCTTCGTCGAAGTCCTGCGGTCCTGGATGGACGACCCGGCGGCCACCGATCTGCACGCCAGGGTCGGTGCCGCGCTGGACACCGTGGACGCGCTACTCGGCATCACGCCAACTCAGAAAGGACCCCTCCGTGGGTAGACATCACACACCCGAAACCAGGGCGGTCCGCACGACCGTCCTCGCGTTGGCAGGTTTGACGGTCTTCGTGATCGCCATGGTCGCAAGCTATTCCGGAGCCTTCGCCAAACCGACGCTGCATCACATGACGGTCGCCGTCTCGGCTCCGGCGCCGATCGTCGACGGGCTGCGCGACCAGAACGCGTTGGCCGTCAACGCCGTCGGTGACGCCGCCGCGGCCAGGACGCAGGTGCTGGAGCGCACCGCGGACACCGCTTTCGCCGTGACCCCGGACGGGCACATGACCATCTACGTCGCCGGCGGAGGTGGCCACAGCGTCGCCGCCGCGGCCGAGACCGTCGGACGCGCGACAGCCGAACGCGCCGGTCTGGCACCCGTCGTCGAGGACGTCGCGCCGACCTCGGCCGGCGATCCGTCGGGCACCGTCGAGTTCTACGCCGTCATCTTCATCTCGATCGGCGCCTCGCTGGGTGCGGCGCTGCTCGGCCGGCTGATGGGCAGCGTCCGGGCGCCCACGACGCTGGGGTTGCGTACGGTCTCGCTCGCCGCCTTCTCGGCGGTACTGGCCGGCGCCGTCACCGTCTACGTCGGCCCGGTCCTCGACGCGCTGACCGGTCATCCGTGGCAGGTGTTCGGCGTCCTGTGGCTCTACGCCATGGCCGTGGGAGGCGCGGTCACCGGCGTTGCCGCCGCCTTCGGCAGCGCAGCGTCGGTCGTCCTCGGCCTGTTCCTCGTCGTCGTCGGTAACGCCGCGGCGGCTGGCCCGGTCGGGCGGCCGTTGCTGTCGGGCTTCTACTCGACCTTCAGCACCGTGGTGCCCCAGGGATCGGGAGTGTCGCTGTTGCGCAGCATCTCCTACTTTGACGGTCACGGTGCCGCGACTCCGCTGGCCACACTGGCGATCTGGGCTGCCGCCGGATGTTTCCTCGCGGTCCTCGCCACCGCCGCGCGGGTGAATTATCGTCCCCTCTATGAGCGAGCCCTACTACGATCTCGGCTCCTACCGTCGGCCGACTGACAGCCCGTCGGAGGCCGCGCAGGTCTGGTTCGACCGCGGCATGGTGTGGTCCTACGCGTTCAATCACGAGGAAGCCATCCGCTGCTTCGACCGCGCGCTGGAACTCGACGCGGACTTCGCGCTCGCTCGCTGGGGCGTCGCGTATGCGATCGGGCCCAACTACAACAAGGGCTGGGAAGCGTTCGACCCGGTGGATCTCGCGGCGTCGCTGGCGCGGGCGCGGATGGAACTCGGGTTGGCGGCCAGAGGGCGGGCCTCGGCCGTCGAACGCGGCCTCATCGACGCGCTGACGGTGCGCTTTCCCACCGATGATCCCGAGGATGCCGAGGCACTGGCCGCCGGCCACGTCGCCTACGCAGATGCGATGGCCGCACTGGAACGGGCCTACCCGGATGACGTCGACGTGGCCGCGCTGGCGGCCGACGCGCTGGTGAATGTGACGGCATGGGCGTTGTGGGACAGCAGAACCGGCGAACCCGCCCCCGGATCCCGCGTCGTCGAGGCCAAGCGGATCCTCGACGCCGCACTGACGACAGCCGCAGGACGCGAGCACCCGGGGATCCTGCACCTGTACCTGCACACAATGGAGATGTCGACGACGCCGCAGGAAGCACTGCCTGCCGCCGACCTGCTGCGTGGACTGGTGCCCGACGCCGGCCACCTCGAGCACATGCCCAGCCACATCGACGTGCTGTGCGGCAACTACCGAGATTCGATCGTGGCGAATCAGTCTGCGGTGACAGTGGATCGGCGGTTCGTCGAGCATCAGGGCCCGTTGAACTTCTACTCGCTCTACCGTGCGCACAACCTGCATTTCGTCGTGTATTCGGCGATGTTCGAGGGCAATTCGGCGACGGCGTTACAGGCCGCAGACGAACTGTCCGGGCAGCTGACACCCGAACTGCTGGCCATCGAGTCGCCGCCGATGGCCGACTGGCTGGAAGCGTTCGTGCCGTTAGGGATTCACGTGCTCGTACGGTTCGGCCGGTGGTCCGAGCTGATCGCCACTCCCCTGCCCGACGACACGGAGCTTTACTGCACCACTGTCGCGACCATCCACTATGGCCGTGGGGTGGCCCACGCCGCGAGCGGGCACCTCGACCAGGCGCGTGCCGAGCGCGAACTGTTCGCCGCGGCCTACGAGCGCATCCCGGAGAGCCGCTACCTGTTCAACAACACCAGCCGCGACATCCTGGCCGTCGCCGCGGCGATGCTCGACGGGGAGATCGCCTACCGTGCCGGCGAATTCGACGATGCGTTCACGCATCTGCGGCGCGCGGTGGAACTCGACGATTCTCTGCCCTATGACGAACCGTGGGGGTGGATGCAGCCGACGCGACACGCGCTCGGAGCGCTGCTGCTGGAGCAGGGCCAGGTGGACGAGGCAGCGGAGGTCTACGCAGCCGACCTCGGGCTGGACCCGACGCTGAGCCGCCCGTGCCAGCACCCGGGCAATGTGTGGAGCCTGCACGGATACCACGAATGCCTGACGCGGCTGGGCCGCGATGCCGAAGCGGTGATCATCGGCAAGCAGCTCGAAATGGCTTCGGCGCGAGCAGATGTGCCGATCGAGGCGTCCTGTGCGTGCCGCCTCCAGCCGCACTGCTGCGACTGACGTCAGGCGAAGGCGACGCGCTCCATCCAGAAGTCGACGAGCCCTGCGTCCCCTCGAACCTCGACGGTGGAGACCGGCCTGCGGCGGTACAGCACCAGAAGGAGATCGGTCACCGGACCGGACAAAGCCGCAGCGGTGGGCTCGGAGCCGTGGCGCCACGCCAGCGCGTCGCCGGTGAAGTCCAGCAGCCAGTCATCGTGGGTGTCGGTGGCGTGCAACCCGATCGTGCGCCCGGGACCCAGCAGCTCCCGCATCCACGGGTGAACATCGAAATGGAAGGGCATGCAGCCGAGTTCGAGCCATTCTGCGACCCCGTCCACGGCGAGGAAGTTCGGCAGCGTGTAATCCAAGCCGAGCGCCAAGGATGTGTCGGCCCTGTGCATCGCCGTCTCGTGTGCGAACCGCCGCGCGAAGAAGGCGCTTCCACCACCGGGCACCGGACACCACATCTGCTCGCCGGGACCCGCCTCCCGCAGTGCAGCCGCCAACCCTCTGGCAGCGTCGCGCAGTGACAAAGCGAACTGCCTGGCGTCCTCGTCGCCGACTCCGGACAGGTCCCGCAGCGCCGTATCCGGAGGCGGCGCCGCCGCGCGGGTCGCGACGATCTCCCGCGCCCACCTCAGCCCGGCCTCGACATGGCTCGACAGTTGGGCAACCGACCATCCCGGACACGACGGCACCGCCGTCGTCAGATCGGCTCCGTCGAGATGGTGGGCGAACAGGTCCGCCTGGGCCTCGATCTCGGTGCAGTGCCACCGGAAGTCGTTCACGTCGCCTCCTCCATGCTGCGTAGACTCCGGCTGTGGCAGTCACCGTCGACGACCTACGTTACCTACGCCGGTGTGTGGAACTGGCAGGCCAGGCCCTGGACGGGGGTGACGAGCCGTTCGGCTCGCTGCTGCTCGACCCCTCCGGCGACGTCCGTTTCGAGGATCACAACCGGGTCAAAGACGGCGACGCGACCCGCCACCCCGAATATGCGATCGCGAAGTGGGCCGTCGACAATCTCACCCCCGACGAACGCGCACGTAGCACCGTCTACACCTCCGGTGAGCACTGCCCGATGTGTGCCGCGGCGCACGCATGGGTAGGTCTTGGGCGCGTCGTCTATGCCGCGTCGTCAGCGCAGCTGACGCAATGGCTGGTCGAGTGGAGCGCCCCGCCTCCCCCGGTGGCAGCGCTGCCCATCACGACCGTCGCCCCCGGCATCGCCGTCGATGGTCCTGCCCGCGAACTGACCGAGGAGATGAAAGCGTTGTACGCAAAGGCATTCGGTCGATGACCTCCGGCTGGGTCGAGCACGTGATCTGGTGGCAGGTCTATCCGCTCGGCTTCGTCGGCGCCTACCCTGCCGACCCGGCACCCCAGACCGGCGAACACCGGTTGCGCCGGATCGCGGACTGGTTGGACTACGCGATCGAACTGGGCGCCTCGGGTGTGGCGCTCGGCCCCGTGTTCGAATCGCAGACCCACGGCTACGACACCGTCGACCACTACCGCATCGACCCGAGGCTCGGTGACGACGACGACTTCGACCATCTCATCGCCGCGGCACACGATCGCGGTCTGCGGGTTCTGCTCGACGGTGTGTTCAACCACGTGGGCACCGAATTCCCCCGATACCGCGACGCCGTCGACGGTGGCGACAGGTCCTGGTTCCGGGTCCGCGGCAACGAGTTCGCCACGTTCGAGGGCCACGGGGGCCTCATTGCGCTGAACCACCGCAACGCCGCCGTCGTCGATTACACCGTCGACGTGATGAGTCACTGGCTCGGCCGCGGTGCCGACGGTTGGCGGCTGGACGCGGCCTACGCCGTGCCCGACAGGTTCTGGGCGCAGGTGCTGCCCCGGGTGCGCGAGAAGCACCCGGACGCGTGGTTTGTCGGTGAGGTCATCCACGGCGATTACGAAGCGCGCGTTCGTGATTCGGGTTTCGACTCCGTCACCCAGTACGAGCTGTGGAAGGCGATCTGGAGCAGTATCAACGACGAGAACTTCCACGAGCTCGACTGGGCGCTCACCCGGCACAACGAATTCCTCGACACGTTCGTGCCATTGACGTTCATCGGCAACCACGACGTCACGCGCATCGCCAGCCAGCTGACCGACACTGCCCACGTCGAGCATGCGCTGGTGATCCTGCTGACCACCGGCGGCACCCCGAGCATCTACGCCGGCGACGAGGTCGCCTATCGAGGCGTCAAGGAGGAACGGTTCGGCGGCGACGACGCGGTCCGTCCCGAATTCCGTTCTCCCTTCGAGGGAGTCGGCGAACACGGCCACCAGGTGTTCCGGTCCCACCAGCACCTCATCGGCCTGCGCCGCAGGCACCCGTGGCTACACACAGCCAGAACGGCGCCGCTGTCGGTGACCAACACGTCCTACGTCTACATCACGCGCCACGGCGACGACGCGCTCGTGGTGGCGCTCAACGTCGGCGACGAAGCCGTCCCGCTGTCGCTGCCCGAACTCGGACCGGGACGCGCCGAAGTCGTCGCCGGCTCCGGCGCTCCGCCCGCCGAGATCGTCACCGAGACCTCCGTGCCTGCGCACGGCTGGTTGATTCTGGCGCCACGCTGACCGCTCAGCGCAGCAGATCGAGCGTGCCGGTGTCCTCGTCGCCGTCGTAGAACGCATCGATTACGGAACGGAAAAGTGCCGCGTCGTCGGGGTCGGCCGCGCGGGCGAAGAGCGTCATCGACGAGTGCACTTTCAGATCGTCGGGATACCCGAGGATCTCGGTGGCCGAACGTCCCGCGTGGGTTGCGAGTAACGCCGCGCACTCCCGCAGTCGCGGCCCGAGGACGGGGTGCGCGAGATAGTCCCTGGCCTCCTCCAGCGACGAAATCCCGTACCGCTGTGCCGTGGCGCTGCGCCCGAGCCCCCGCAGTTGCGGAAAGACGAACCAGATCCAGTGGCTGCGCTTGGACCCCGCTCGGAGTTCGGCCAGCACCGCCGCGTAGACGCTGTTCTGCGCGGCGACGAATCGGTCAAGGTCAAATGCTTGCTCGCGATTCATCTCAGCTACCCCGCTTCCAAGCCAATCCGCCCCAACTGTAACGAGACGCAGTCGAGCCTCCGTGGCGCGCATCCCCCAGAATTAACAACGTTCACACTGGTCACACCGGCTATCTGCGGTCCGTGAGTCCGCGCCGAGTCGCAATCGTTAGCCAACCGCGACCCCTGTTCCCTGTGTCATGCCGCTGCTGCCGTGGTCGGAGCGTGTTGCATTACCCGTGAAACGCGACGGCAAGTTTGCGAAACCAGGCGATGCGATGAGAAAGGTGTGGATTGCCGTTATGAAGTGGAAAGAGAAGTTTTCGGGTCGATGGGGTCGGCGGGTGGCAGCTGCCGCTCTTGCCGCCGCGACGCTGCCCGGGCTGATCGGCTTCGCCGGGGGTTCGGCGACGGCGGGGGCATTTTCCCGACCGGGCCTCCCCGTCGAGTACTTGGACGTGTTCTCCCCCTCGATGAACCGCAACATCCGCGTGCAGTTCCAGGGCGGCGGACCCCATGCCGTGTACCTGCTGGACGGTCTGCGGGCGCAGGACGACTACAGCGGCTGGGACATCAACACCCCGGCCTTCGAATGGCTCTACGGCTCCGGCCTGTCGACGATCATGCCGGTGGGTGGACAGTCGAGCTTCTACAGCGACTGGTACCAGCCGTCGCGAGGCAACGGCCAGGACTACACCTACAAGTGGGAGACGTTCCTGACCCAGGAGCTTCCGACGTGGCTCGAGGCCAACCGCGGCGTCTCGCAGACCGGCAACGCCGTCGTCGGGCTGTCGATGGCCGGTAGCGCCTCGCTGACCTACGCGATCCACCACCCGCAGCAGTTCATCTACGCCGCTTCGCTTTCCGGCTTCCTGAACCCCTCCGAGGGCTGGTGGCCGATGCTGATCGGTCTGGCGATGAATGACGCGGGCGGCTTCAACGCCGAGAGCATGTGGGGCCCGTCCTCGGATCCGGCGTGGAAGCGCAACGACCCGATGGTCAACATCAACCAGTTGGTGGCCAACAACACTCGCGTCTGGATCTACTGCGGCACCGGCACCCCGTCGGATCTGGACGCCGGCGGCGGCCCCAACCTGATGGCGGCGCAATTCCTCGAAGGATTCACGCTGAGGACCAACATCGCCTTCCGCGACAAGTACATTGCGGCCGGCGGCACCAACGGTGTCTTCAACTTCCCCACCGCGGGGACGCACGCCTGGGGCTACTGGGGACAGCAGCTGCAGCAGATGAAGCCGGATATCCAGCGGGTTCTGGGAGCTCAGGCAACCGCCTAGCACCCGCGCACACCACAGAGAGCCTGCCGTTTTCCCCCGAACGGCAGGCTCTCTGCTGTGTCTAGCCCTGCACCGTCGGGCGGATGGTCAGGTCGCCGATCTCGACATCGTGGGGTTGCTCGATGGCGAACACGATCGCCCGGGCCACCGCGTCGGGGTCGAGTCCGAAAGCATCCATGCTGGAGCGGATCTGGGCACGCAACCGCGCATCGGTGATGGAGCTGTCCAGCTCGGTGTTGACGAAGCCCGGCGAGATCGACGTGGTGCGGATGACGCCGTCGGTCGACTCCTGACGCAGCGCCTCCATCACCGTGCGCACCGCGTTCTTCGTCGCCGCGTAGACACCCATGTCGGGGGTGATCTTGAGGCCGGCAGTCGACACCGTCGTGACGAAATGCCCGTGCCCCTGGCGCTCGAATACGGGCGTGGCGGCGGCGATCCCATGCAGAAGCCCACGCACGTTGACGTCGATCATGGCGCCCCAGCCGGCGACGTCACCGTCGGCGAGCGGGCCGATCGCGCTGATGCCTGCATTGGAGACCAACACATCGAGGCGTCCATGGTCGGCGACCGCGGTGTCGACGAGGCGCTGAACATCCTCGGCGCGGGTCACGTCGGTCTCGAGGGTCGACACATTCGATGGGCCGAGTTCCTCGGCCAGGGCTTCGAGCCTGTCGGCGCGGCGGGCGCCCAGCACCAGCCGCGCTCCGCGGGAGGCGAGCCGGCGAGCCGTCGCCGCCCCGATGCCGCTGCTGGCGCCCGTGATCGCGACGACAAGGCCGCCGATGGGGTCGTCTGCGTTGTTCATAGGTGCTACGACCCGGGCTGCGGGCACAGTATTCCCATGGACTTCGTGCAGCGCACCATCGACCTGGCGAGGCAGAACGTCGCCGAAGGCGGCAGACCGTTCGCCACGGTCATCGCCCGCGACGGCGAGGTGCTCGCCGAGAGCCCGAACCGCGTCGCGCAGACCAAAGATCCAACCGCGCACGCCGAGATTCTCGCGATCCGGGCGGCATGCACGGCGCTGCAGACCGAACACCTCACCGGCGCGACGATCTACGTGCTGGCCCACCCGTGCCCGATGTGCCTGGGATCGCTGTACTACTGCTCCCCCGACGAGGTCGTCTTCCTGACCACCAGGGACGACTACGCGGCGTTCTACGTCGACAACCGGAGGTATTTCGAGCTGGAGACGTTCTATGACGAGATAGCCAAACCGTGGCAGGACCGGCGGCTGCCGATGCGCTATGAGCCCAGTGACGACGCGTTGGCCGTCTACCGGTTGTGGCAGGAGTGCAATCCGTAGGGAACAAACCCGGCGATCCCAAGGTTGAGCGGCTTAGGTTCAACTTTGGAGGTTTGATGCCTGAAGCTCTGCAAGTCCCGATCTTGTTCGTCAGTGAACCGATCGTGCTGCCCGGAATGGTGGTGCCGATCGAGCTCGACGACGCAGCCCGCGCCGCGGTCGACGCCGCCCAAGCCAGCGAAAGCGGCAAGCTGCTCATCGCGCCGCGCCTCGACGACCGGTACCCCACCTACGGCGTGCTCGCCTCGATCGTGCAGGTCGGTCGCGTCCCCGGGGGCGGCGCCGCCGCCGTCGTCAAGGGCGAGACCCGCGCCCACATCGGATCCGGTACCACCGGACCCGGCGCGGCGTTGTGGGTGCTCGTCGACGAGATCGTTGACGCGCCGATCACCGACGAGGCCAAAACCCTTGCAGCTGAATATAAGAAGCTGCTGCTGGCGATGCTGCAGCGCCGCGAGGCGTGGCAGATCGTCGACGTGGTCAACAAGATCACCGACCCATCGGCGCTGGCCGACACGGCCGGCTATGCGTCGTACCTCAGCGATGTCCACAAACGCGAACTTCTGGAGACCGAGGACGTGGCCGAGCGGCTGCGCCTGCTGATCTCGTGGACCGGCGAGCATCTGGCCGAGACCGAGGTGAACGACAAGATCGCCGAGGACGTCCGCGCTGGAATGGACAAGCAGCAGAAGGAATTCCTGTTACGCCAGCAGCTGAATGCGATCCGCAAGGAGCTCGGCGAATTGGGTTCTGATGGCCAGGAAGGGGAAGCCGACTACCGCGCTCGCGTGGAGTCCGCCGATCTGCCTGAGAAGGTGCGTGAGGCGGCACTGCGTGAGGTCGGCAAGCTGGAACGCTCCAGCGAGCAGAGCCCGGAGGGCGGCTGGATCCGCACCTGGCTCGACACCGTGCTCGACCTGCCGTGGAACGTCACGACCGAGGATTCGACCGACCTGAAGTCGGCGCGCGAGATTCTTGACGCCGACCACCACGGGCTGGACGACGTCAAGGACCGCATCGTCGAGTACCTGGCCGTTCGGGCGCGCCGTTCTCAGCGCGGTCTGGCCGTCGTCGGCGGCCGTGGTTCCGGTGCCGTCATGGTGCTGGCCGGCCCTCCCGGCGTCGGTAAGACGTCGCTCGGTGAATCCGTGGCTCGCGCGTTGGGCCGCAAGTTCGTGCGCGTCGCTCTGGGCGGTGTGCGCGACGAGGCCGAGATCCGCGGACACCGACGCACGTACGTCGGTGCACTGCCGGGCCGGCTGGTGCGGGCCATCGCCGAAGCGGGATCGATGAATCCTGTTGTGCTGCTGGACGAGATCGACAAGGTGGGCTCTGACTACCGGGGCGACCCGTCGGCGGCGCTGCTCGAAGTCCTGGACCCGGCGCAGAACCACACGTTCCGCGACCACTACCTGGACCTCGACCTGGATCTGAGCGATGTGGTGTTCCTGGCGACGGCCAACGTCATCGAGAACATTCCGTCGGCCCTGCTGGACCGCATGGAGCTCGTCACGATCGACGGTTACACCGAGGACGACAAAGTCGCGATCGCGCGAGATTACCTGTTGCCCAGGCAGTCCGAGCGTGCGGCGTTGACGTCCGAGGAGGTCTCGGTGACCGACGCGGCGTTGCGCAAGATCGCCGCGGACTACACCCGGGAGCCGGGTGTGCGTCAGTTCGAACGGCTGCTGGCCAAGGCGCTGCGCAAGGCGACCACGAAGTTGGCCGTCTCGGAAGAGCCGATCACGATCGACGAACCGGATCTCGTTGAATACCTGGGCCGTCCGCGGTTCACACCGGATTCGGACGAACGGACCGCGGTGCCCGGTGTGGCGACCGGCCTGGCCGTCACGGGCCTCGGCGGCGACGTCCTCTATATCGAGGCCGGCTCCACCGAGGGTGAGTCGGGGTTGCAGCTGACGGGTCAGCTCGGCGACGTGATGAAGGAGTCGGCGCAGATCGCGCTCTCCTACGTCCGTTCGCACGCAGCGGAACTCGGCGTCGACCCGAAGGCGCTCGACCGCAAGATCCACGTGCACGTGCCTGCCGGTGCGGTGCCCAAGGACGGCCCGTCGGCCGGTGTGACCATGGTGACCGCGCTGGTTTCGATGGCGACCGGGCGGCAGGTGCGCGGTGACGTTGGCATGACCGGTGAGGTCACGCTGAACGGCCGGGTGCTACCGATCGGCGGCGTGAAGCAGAAGCTGCTCGCTGCGCAGAGGGCCGGGCTGAAGACGGTCTTCATCCCGCAACGCAACGAGCCTGATCTCGACGAAGTGCCGGCCGAGGTGCTGGACGCGTTGGAGGTCAAGCCGATGACGGACGTGGCCGAGATCGTCGCGCAGGCCCTGGAGCCCGCCGAGCAGGCTGCGACCGCCGCGGCTTAAACGCGAGCAGACGCAAACTCGCACGCTTTCGGAAGAATTCGTGCGAGTTTGTGTCTGCTCGGCAGAAAGGAGTCCCATGCCGGAACGAGGTCAGCCGCTGCGCAAGCTGGGCTTTCTGACGATCGGACGATTCGACGACGGCGATCCCCGCCCGGGACATGAGGAGACACTGCAGACGATCGAGCGGGCTGAAGCGCTGGGCTTCGACACGGTGTGGGTGCGACAGCGCCACCTGCAACCCGGAATCTCGTCACCGGTGGCGATGCTCGCGGCCGCCACCCAGCGCACGTCGCGGATCGAGCTCGGCACCGCGGTGATCCCACTGGGACTGGAGAACCCGCTGCGTCTGGCCGAAGACCTCGCGACCGTCGACATCCTGTCCGGCGGCCGGCTCAATCCCGGTGTCTCCGTGGGCACTCCGATGATGTACGACAACTACAAGAGCGCGCTGTATCCGGACACGCATGACGTCGAGGATTTCACCAAGAAGCGGGCCGAACGGCTGCTCGACTATCTACGCGGCGAGCCGGTCAGCGATTTCGAGGGCACGCTCGGTATCGAGCAGTTCTCGCGGCGTGTGCAGCCGCACTCCCCCGGGCTGGCGTCGCGTGTCTGGTACGGCGGCGGGCTGACGTCGGCGATCTGGGCCGCCAAGAACGGCCTGAACTACCTGACGAGCAACGTCGTCAGCGCCGAGGGGTCAGAGTCGCGTGACTTCGCGACAATCCAGGCCGAGCAGATCGACGCCTTCCGGGCGCACCACGAACACCCTGAAAGTGCCCGAGTGTCACAGGGGTTGGTGGTCATCCCGACGGACTCGGCGACACCGGAACAGGTGGCCAAGTATCGGGCGTATGCCGAGGCGCGGTTGCCGCGCACCGCGCAGACGCACGGGCCGCGGGGCATGATGTTCGCCCCCGACCTGGTGGGTACGTCCGACGAGCTGGTAGAAGCGCTGCATGCGCACCCGGGCTTTCAGCGCGTGGACGAGGTCGCCTTCGCGCTGCCGTTCAGCTTCGACGCCGACGACTACGTCCAGATCGTCACCGACATGGCCGAGAGACTCGGCCCGGCTTTGGGGTGGAAGCCGGCGACTTCTGCATCAGGGTCGTGATGTCAGAGGGTGGACAGCCCTCACGCAGGAGTCGATTGATTCCGTGCCGTCATACCCCGCGCTACCGTGGGTCGGTGGCCTACGACCTCGACTTAGCCGACCGCGTCCGTGAGCTCATCGCCTCCCAGCGCAACGTCGACGAGAAGCCGATGTTCGGCGGGCTGGCCTTTCTGATCAACGGCAACATGTCGGTCTGCGTCAGCTCGAAAGGCGGCCTCATGGTCCGTGTCCCGCCCGACGACACCGCTGATCTGCTCACCCGCGCGCACGTCGAGCCGATGATCATGTCCGGCCGCGAAACCCGCGGCTGGATCCGGGTCGGTGTCGAGGGCCTCAAGACCAAACGCCAGCTGTCGCCATGGGTCACCCGCGGCGTCGACTACGCGAAGAGTCTTCCCGCCAAGTGAGGCGATTCGGCGCGCCGGTGCCGGGTAGCCGGACGGTATGACCACGACAACACTGGCCGGCCGGCTTCTGGACGAGGCCGGCATGACCTACGCCGAGGAAGCCGGCATCACCCTCGATGACAAGCCGATGCCACTGTTCGAGCTCCTGGTGCTGTGCATGCTCGCCAGCAAGCCCATCGACGCGAGTATCGCCACCCAGGCGGCGCGGGAACTGTTCGGCGAGAAGCTCCGCACTCCAGACACCGCGCTGAAAGTCAACCGCCAGACGGTGATCGACGCGTTCGGGCGGGCTTCGTATGCCCGCTATGACGAGAGCTCGGCCACCCGGCTCGTCGACATCGCGACGATGGTGCGCGACGAATACGGAGGCGACCTGCGGGAGCTGGCCAACCGCAGCGGCCACGACGTCGCAAAGGCCAAGGACCTACTCAAAGGGTTCACCGGCATCAGCGACACCGGAGCCGACATCTTTCTGCGCGAAGTGCAGGACGTGTGGACCTGGGTGCGCCCCTTCTTCGATTCGCGCGCCACCGCAGCGGCGATGGATCTCGGCTTGCCCGCAGACCCGGAGGAGTTGGCGAAGCTCGCCACAGGCGCCTGCGCACCGCTGGCCGCCGCGCTGGTGCGTGCATCGCTCGACGAAGGCCTACGAGAGAAGGTCACCCAGTAGCCGAATGGTCCAATGGGGGCATGCGACTTCTGACGTCCGCCGCGATGGTGCTGCTGACGACCGCGTGCGCAGGCCCGACCGTCATCACCTCCGACAACTCGGTCACGCCGACAGCTGCCGCGCCGCCGCCGCCGACCACGACGAAGCCGAGCAACGCCCACCTCGCGAACGCATTCGACTTTGCCGCCGACGTCGCCGGACGGACCGGTTACTACTTCGTCTCCCCCAGCGGCCGCTGGAAATGCGCGATCATCCCGCGCGCCTCAGCGGGCTGCCAGAACGCCAACGGGACGGCGCTCAACATCGATGGCACCCCCGACTCGGTGACCGGCATCGTCGTCGACCGCACCGCCGACGCGACATTCGTCACCCGCGACGAGCCGGGTTTCGCGCTCGAGCCCGGCCCTGCCACCGAACTCCCGTTCAACCGGATCCTGGCCGTGGGCGGTTTCCGCTGCAATATCCAAGAGGCAAGCGGAATTTCGTGCCTGTCGGAGCTCAGCGGGAAAGGATTCACGTTCTCGGCTGAGGGATTCATCACGTCCTACACCGATGTTCCCGCCGACGCGCCCTGACTAGGTTGAAGACCATGACTCGCTCCCCCGTCACCGTTGCCGTCACCGGAGCCGCAGGCCACATCGGGTACGCCGCCCTGTTCCGGATCGCCGCCGGAGCGATGCTCGGCCACGACACCCCCGTGATCCTCAGGCTCGTCGAGCTCCCCGGTGCCGTGCGCGCCGCCGAGGGTGTCGTCATGGAACTCGACGACGGCGCGTTCCCGCTGCTGGCGGCCACCGAGATCTACGACGACCCAGTCCGCGCCTTCGACGGCGTCGACGTCGCGCTGCTCATCGGCGCGAAGCCGCGCACCAAGGGGATGGAGCGCGCGGACCTGCTCGGGGCGAACGCCCAGATCTTCGCCGAGGCAGGCAAGGCGCTCAACGTCGGCGCGAGCGCCGACGTGCGGGTCCTCGTCGTCGGCAACCCGGCCAACACCAACGCGCTGGTGGCCTCCGCCCACGCCCCCGACATCCCCAGCGAGCGGTTCACCGCGCTGACCCGCCTCGACCACAACCGCGCCGTCGCGGCGATGTCCCGCCATGCCAAGGTGCCCGTCACCGAGATCAGCAAGATGATCATCTGGGGCAACCACTCGCCGACGCAGTACCCCGACATCTTCCACTCGACCGTCGGCGGCCGCGCGGGCGCCGACTACGCCGCCGACACCCGTTGGCTCACCGACGATTTCATCCCGACCGTGGCCCGCCGCGGCACCGCGATCATCGAGGCCCGCGGTGCCAGTTCCGCCGCGTCGGCGGCCAACGGCGCGATCGACCACATCGACGACTGGGTGCACGGCACCCCCGCCGAGGACTGGACGTCCGTCGCGCTCCCGTCCCCCGGTGTCTACGGCGTCGAGGAGGGGCTTGTCTGCTCGTTCCCGTGCCGTTCGGTCGACGGCCGCTGGGAGATCGTGGAAGGCCTTGACATCAACCCGTTCTCGCGGGCACGCATTGACGCCTCGCTCTCCGAATTGCGCGAGGAACGCGACGCGGTGGCTGCATTAGGTCTGCTGTAGTCAGTCGGCTTGGTCGGCGCGAGCCATGGCTCCGCTGTACTCGGCCATGTCGATCTCCTCGGCGACCACCACTTTGTCGCCGTTGTAGACGTCGCGCTCGATCTCGTCGTCAGCGTTGGCGACCAGCATCGCCACGAAGGTGTCGCCGTTGACGTTGAGGAAGGTGCGGAAGATGCCGGCGAACCAGTCGACGGCGATCAGCAGACCGACCGCCTCGAACGGCAGATCCAGCGACGTGGCCAGGAACATCGCCACCACAGGGAAGCCGCCCGGAACCGTGATCGTGCCCATGTTCAACAGGATCGCCAAACCCATGCCCAGCACGATCTGGCCGAGGCTCAGCTCCACGCCACCTGCCTGGGCGAGGAACATCACGACGATCATGTAATTGAGCACCGCGCCGTAGGAGCCCATCGTCAGGCCGATCGACAGCGTGAAGTTAGCGATCTTCTGGCTGACCCCGACCTTCTCGACGGTGTTGCGCAGCACCGTCGGGAACGTCACCGCCGAACTGGTTGTCGTGATCGCGATCGCGGTCTGCTCGGCCAGCTTGCCCGGCAGCAGCATCGGGTTCAGTCGGGTCCGAACCGTCACCACGACGACGAACAGCGCGAACAGGATCAGCACGCCGATCAGCGTCGTGCCCAGATACTTCAGCGCCGTCGTCACCACCGAGAAGCCGACGTCGCCCGCCAGCGCCGCCAGAAGGCAGAACACACCGATCGGCGCGATGTACATGACGAGCCGGATCATCGTCAGCACGATCTGCTGGATGTGATCGATGAACGTCAGCACTCTGGTGTCGCCGGTCTTGTTGATCTGCGTGCGCAACGCGATGCCGAACAGCAACGAGAAGACGATGATCGGCACCATCGTCGCAGTCGACATCGCGTCGAAGATGTTGGTGGACACGAAGTTCAGCAGAGTGTCCTGCCAACCCAGCGCCTCGCCCGCCTTGTCGGCCAGGCTGGGGTCGAGCTCCTCGGTGTAGACCATGCCCGCGCCCGGCTTGATCGCCGAACTCAGTGCCCATGCGAGCACGGCTGCTACACAGGAGAATCCGAGCATCCACGAGAACGTGCGGGCAGCGATCTTGCCCGTTCCCGTGCCGGTCATCGACCCGGTCGCGACGATCACCGACGCCATCACCAGCGGCACGATCGACATCTGGATCAACCGGATGAAGAGGTCTCCGATGAACTTCAGATTGGCCGCCCAGTCTCCGACGGCCAGTCCGAAGACGATGCCGCCGATGGCGGCGATCCCGATCTGCAGGGCAGGATGCGACAGCTTCTTCATGCGATCTGAAGCTATGTCGTGGCGGCTACACGGATGTGCCGCCCGGGTGACAGCCGCGTTACCGGGTCACTCCAAGGTGGCGGTCCCGTCGTCGTTGACGCGAACCGACGCCCCGGCGATGTCCTCGGCCACCGACGCCGCAGCCTGGTCGGTACTGGTGATCACGGCGAGGACGCGGGCGTCCTCAGGAGTGCGTACGGCGAGGAACGCCTTCTCGGGGACCCCGTCGCGACCGACGGGCGTGGTCCACGTCTCCACCGTGGCGACGCCGCTCCAATCGACCACCGCGGCGCGTGTGGGCTCGCGGTCGACGTCTGATTGGACGTCCTCCCAGCGGAACTCATGGGCCGGCGGCTCGGTCCCGTACACACCGAAACTGTGCTTGGTCAGGTAGCCGCCGTTGGCGGTGATCAGCCCGCGGGTGCCAGGGTTGGCCGTCAGACGTTCGGCCATCGTCGCGATGGAGTGGGTGACGTAGTTGTTCCACGGCCCACCGGCAAACGTCAGGCCGCCCGTGACCGTCAACGGACGGTCGGGGTCGCCGATCGGCAGGCCGAGTTCGTTGGCGGCCACCTGCACCGCGGAGGGAAAGCACGAATACACGTCGACAAAATCCATCTCGTCGACACCTGCGCCCGCCAGCTCGAGCGCCCGATTGCCCGCGATGCGGATCGCCGGCGACGTGTGGAACTCGGCCCGCTCACCGATCGCGTACGTGTCGTGCGAGTCCGCCCCGGAATACGGGAAAACCCAACGCTCCGAAGGGATCTGGAGGTACTGCGCCTTCTCCACCGACGTCAGGATCAGTACCGCGCCCTGGTCGACCATGTTGTTGGAGTTCATCAGCTTTGTGTAGGGCCAGCTGATCATCCGGTTCTTCGGCGACGGCTCGACGATCTCCTCGGCGGTCAGCGCATCCTGGCTCCACGCGTGCGGATTGGTCGCGGCGACAGCCGAGAACTGCGCCCACAGCTCGCCGATGCGCCTGCGGTGTTCGCCGGGTGACTCCCCCGCCGCGATGCGCACCGCCTGCTCGAACATCGGATAGACGTACGCGGGACGGTCGAGGTGGATCTTGAGGTCGCCGGGGCCCGCCATCGGCATGTTCTCGTCGGAGCCCGGTGCCAGCGGCACCGATTCGTCCTGCTTGGTACCGACGTACTTGTGCCCCGCGGCGCGTACCCGGGTCCGGGTCCGCCACGTCTCCGCACCGGCGATCAGCACGACGTCGTGCTTGCCCTGCTGGATGTCCAGACAGGCATGGTTGACCAGTGTCTGTGGCACGTTGCCGCCGATGCCGGTGTAGCGTGTCGCCGCCTTGTCGGCGCGGATACGCTGTGCGAGAAGCAATCCCGGGTCCCGGTAGCGCCACGACAGCAGATTGACCACGCGCACGGCGTCGACGGCCTCGAGCACGCGCGGATCGGCGGCCGCTCGCGCGGCGGCGACCATCAGGTCGACGGGCTCGACGGAGGGATCTTCCGTGCGCTGGTTGACCTGGCCGTAGCCGACGAGGACCGGCGTCCTGGGGTCGATGGGCATGCGGGAGTGCCTCCTATGTCTTCGGGTCGTAGGTGAACAATGCGCCGTCGGCGACGAGTCGGTCGATCTGGTCGTCAGTCAGTCCGAGCACGCGCTGACAGATGTCTCGGGTGTGCTCGCCGGGCATCGGGGCGGGCCTCAGCTCGGCGCGCGGAATCCGTTGGTAGAGGCTCGGTGCCGTCTCGGTGGGCAGAACCTGGTCGACGAGCGGATGGACCATCACGGTGAGCAGTCCCCGCGCGATCACCTGGGGGTCGGCGGCGACATCGGCGGCCCGGTTCATCGGACCGGCGGGAACGCCGAGCCGCTGCAACAACTCCGCGACGTCGCCCTTGTCGCGGACCGACGTCCAGCGCGACACCGCGGCGATCGCCTCGTGCCGATCTGCGGGCAGTTCCGCAACACCGATGAGGTCGGCGAGAGCAGCCCGTTGCAGTGGCGAACTGGCGGAGATCACGCACCATTCGTCGTCGCCCGCGCATGGATACACCGCATCCAGCGTCGCGGCGTCGGTCACGTGATGGCCTGCGTCTCTGGCCGATTCGGTGACGTAGGTCGTGGCGAGCTGGTTGATCGCCGCCTCGGCCTGAGAGATGTGGACGTGGCCGCCGGCACCGGTGCGCAACCTGCCGATGAGGACCGCCAGCGCCGCGGTCGCGGTCAGCCGGCCGACGACGTGATCGGGGAAGATCGTCGTCGCGTCGTAGAACCGGCCCGGCTCGGCGTCCACCGAGGTCCACAGCGACGCAACGCCGGTGGACGCACGGACCAGTGGTCCGTAACCCATCTGGGCGCTCCAGGGGCCACGATCACCGAACGCGCTGCTCTCCGCGAGGACGATTCCCGGCCTCAATGCGCGTAACCGCTCGTAGGAGAAGCCGAGCGAATTCAGCGTTCCCGGTTTGAAATTCGCGAAGACGGCATCAGCGGTCCGTACCAGGTTGCCGAAAACATCTGCACCGGCGGGGTTTCGCAGGTCCAGCCCGAGGCTGAGTTGATTGCGGTGGGTCAAGGCCCACGATCGGCTCATCGGTTTACCGGGCGGTGTCTGACGCAGACCGTCGGGATAGGCGGGGCTCTCGATCTTGATGACCTCCGCCCCGAGGTCTGCGAACAGCCGGCCGAGTTCACCGCCGGCGACGATGACGCCCAGGTCCAGGATTCGCAGGCCTTCCAGCGGACGCAGGCCGGCACCGGACGCCGGCGGCGGGGAGCTTCGCGTGGTGGACCATTCGGGACTTGGCAACACCCGGGGTGCTTCCCGGTATCCGTGGTGGGACCCGTCGATCACCAGCGGACCGACCGGGACGGTGAGCGCCGTCCCAGACGGCAGGATCTCCTCGGACAGGGCGCCGACCGAACGAAAATGGCTGGACGACAGCGCTTCTGCTGGGGACAGCACGGCCGCGATGGGGACGCCACGCGCCTGGCCCTGCGTGACGAGATCGGCCTTGAGCTCCGGTGCGAACAGCTCCGCCATCGCCGCGTTGAGCTCCCGCGACGCAGCGTAGCGGGCAGCGATCGTCTCGAACTCGGGGCCGGCGAACTGCGCGGGTTCACCGAGCCACTCGAACATGCCTCGCCACTGCCGTGCCGACAGCAGACAGATCCGGACATGTCCATCCCTGCACGCGAAGGTCGGGTAGATCTGTTGGTTGCGGGGCCTGCCACGCCACAATTCGGACGGTGACTTCAGACCCACAGCGGCCTGGCCCTCGGAGCCGAACGGCGGATCCAGCGTTTGAACGACCGCCTCGAACCGGGAGAAGTCAATGAATTCTCCTTGGCCGCAGCGCAATCGGTCGTAATGGGCGACCAGCACCGCCCAGGTGGCCTGGACCGCCGCCGTCGCCGACGCGACACCGCTGGGCGGCAACACCGGTGTGCCGGTCGTCGGCCCCGTCCGCGACAGCGCCGACGACATCGCGTACAGAACGGCATCGGTGGCGCGCCAGGAGGCGTGCGGGCCCGCGGTGCCGAAATCGGTCACCGCCAGTACGACGAGATGTTCGAACTTCGCCGCGAGTTCCTGCCCCGACGTACCGAACAAGGCTGCGCCGCCAGGGTTTCCAGAATCCAGGACGATGTCACAGCCGCCCGCGAGCTCCAGCAGGCGGCGACGATCGTCGGCATCCGTCGGATCCAGCTGTGCGCAGCGCTTGTTCGCGTTGTTCAGCGCGAACGGGATGCTCACCCCGTCCACGGCGGGCAGATCGGTGCGCGAGGGCGCACCACCGGGCGGTTCGATCTTGAGGACGTCGGCGCCGAGGTCGGCCAGGATCCGTCCGACACCGTCGGAATCTCCGAGTGATAGATCGAGTACGCGCAGGGAATTCAGCAAAGCGCCCTCGGCCATCACGGGAGAAAGATTAACGCGCACGCCATCGCGGACGAGTTGACCTCTCCCCGAACCGGGGTTGGATGGAGAGATGACCTGGACGACAGTGGAACGGCAGCAGCTCACAGACACCCAGATCGACCAACTCGACCGGTGGTGGCGTGCCGCCAACTATTTGTCGGTCGGCCAGATCTACCTGCTGGACAATCCGCTGCTACGCACCCCGCTCGCCCGCGAGGACGTCAAGCCGCGACTGCTCGGACACTGGGGCACCACGCCAGGCCTGAACTTCCTCTATGCGCACCTCAACCGGGCGATCAAGGAGCGCGAACAGTCGACGATCTACCTGACCGGACCAGGACACGGCGGCCCAGGATTGGTCGCCAGCGCCTACCTCGACGGCACGTACAGCGAGGTGTACCCCGACATCACCCCGGATGCCGAGGGGCTGCGCAGGCTGTTCCGTCAGTTCTCGTTCCCGGGCGGGATCCCGTCGCACGTCGCGCCCGAAACACCCGGGTCGATCCACGAGGGCGGCGAACTGGGCTACGCCCTGTCCCACGCCTACGGGGCGGCCTTCGACAACCCCGATCTGCTGGTCGCGACCGTGATCGGCGACGGTGAGGCCGAGACCGGCGCGCTGGCCACCGGCTGGCACTCCAACAAGCTGACCAACCCGACCACAGACGGCGTCGTGCTGCCGATCCTGCACCTCAACGGCTACAAGATCGCCAACCCGACCGTGCTGGCCCGCATCCCGGAAGACGAACTGCGGGCGCTGATGGTCGGCTACGGGCATCATCCCTACTTCTTCGAGGTCCCCGACGACGGGCCGGACGACCACGACTCGCGTGTTGATGCGCATCGGCGTTTCGCCGCGCTGCTCGACGAGGTCCTCGACGAGATCGCCGACATCAAAGCCGCAGCAGCCTCGGGTGACGAGTCCCGACCGGCCTGGCCGATGATCGTGTTCCGCACCCCGAAAGGCTGGACCGGTCCCGGCACCATCGACGGCAAGAAGACGACCGGCTCCTGGAGGGCGCACCAGGTGCCCCTGTCCAGTGCCCGCGACACCAGCGAGCACCTTGGCGTGCTTGCCGACTGGCTGGCCTCCTACCGACCCGACGAACTATTCGACGAGGGCGGGAAACTGCACGCCGACATCGCCTCGCTGGCGCCGCAGGGGCACCTGCGCATGAGCGACAATCCGCACGCCAACGGCGGTCTGCTGCTCAAGGATCTCCGGCTGCCCGACTTCCGCAGCTTCGGCGTCGACGTCCCCGCTCCGGGCGCGACGGTCGCCGAAGCCACCCGGGTCCTGGGCCAGTGGCTCACCGAGGTCATCCGGCGCAATCCGGACAACTTCCGCATCTTCGGCCCCGACGAGACGGCGTCCAATCGTCTGCAATCGGTGTTCGAGGCGACCGACAAGCAATGGAACGCCGACTACATCGGTCCCGAGGTCGACGAGCACATGGCCAGGGTGGGCCGCGTCGTCGAGATGCTGTCCGAACACCAATGTCAGGGCTGGCTGGAGGGCTATCTGTTGACCGGCAGGCACGGGCTGTTCAACTGCTACGAAGCCTTCATCCACATCATCGATTCGATGTTCAACCAGCACGCCAAATGGCTGAAGGTCACCAACCACATCGCCTGGCGGCGCCCCATCGCGAGCCTCAACTACCTGCTGTCGAGCCATGTCTGGCGCCAGGACCACAACGGGTTCTCCCATCAGGACCCCGGCTTCATCGACCACGTGGTCAACAAGAGCGCGAACGTCGTGCGGGTGTACCTGCCACCGGACGCCAACACGCTGCTGTCGACCTACGACCACTGCCTGCGGTCACGGCAATACGTCAACGTCGTCGTCTCCGGAAAGCAGCCCGCCCCCAACTTCTTGACCATGGAGCAGGCCATCGCGCACTGCACGCGCGGCCTGGGCATCTGGGAGTGGGCGGGCTCGGAGGTCCTCGGCTCCGATCCTGACGTCGTGATCGCCGCGGCGGGAGACGTGCCGACCCTTGAGGCGCTCGCCGCGACCGACATCCTGCGGACGCATCTGCCCGAGCTCAAGATCCGGTTCGTCAACGTCGTCGACCTGATGCGCCTGCAGGACTCCACCGAACATCCGCACGGGCTGTCGGACCCGGATTTCGACATGATCTTCACCACCGACAAGCCGATCATCTTCGCCTATCACGGCTACCCGTGGCTGATCCATCGGTTGACCTACCGGCGAGCCGGCCACTCGAACCTCCACGTCCGCGGATACAAGGAGGAAGGCACGACGACGACCCCGTTCGACATGGTGATGCTCAACGACCTCGACCGCTACCACCTGGTGATGGATGTGCTGGACCGCGTTCCGGCGCTCGGGTCGACGTGCGCGACGTTGCGCCAGCGGATGGCCGACGCCCGCATCGCCGCCCGCGAGTACACCCGCGAGCACGGCGACGACATCCCCGAGGTGAAGGACTGGGTGTGGCCGGCCGCGCGCCGCCTCGGGGTGTCGGGTGGCGGTGTGTCCGACACCGGCGGCGACAACGAATAATCCGCCGCGCAGAAACGCCGGTACCCTGGTGCGGTTATGTCTGACGTCATCGCCGCACCCGTCGAGCCCCACCCCGTGGTCGCTCAACTCGCGGCGTTGCACCACTTCCGGATCTACGTCGACATCGCCATCGTCGTCGTCGTGCTGGTGGCCTCGAACCTGCTGGCGCACTTCACGACGCCGTGGGCGAACGTCGCCGTCGTACCTGCTGCCGCGGTGGGGCTCGTACTGCTGGTGCGCTCCCGCGGTCTCGGTTGGTCGGAGCTCGGACTGGGCCGCGAGCACTGGAAGTCGGGCGCCGGGTATGCGATCGGTGCGGTCGCCCTGGTGGGCACTGTCATCGCGGTCGGCGCGTTGCTGCCGTGGACGCGGCCGATGTTCCTCAACGACAACTACGCGACGTTGTCGGGCGCGCTGATCGCATCGATGATCATCATTCCGCTGCAGACCGTGATTCCCGAAGAGCTGGCTTTCCGCGGCGTGCTGCACGGCGCCCTGGACCGTGCGTGGGGCTGGCGCGGCGTCGCGGCGGCGGGGTCACTGCTCTTCGGGCTGTGGCACATTGCTACGTCGCTCGGCCTGACGGCGAGCAATGTCGGGTTCACCGAGATCCTCGGCGGCGGAGTGTTCGGCATGGTCGCCGGCGTCGTCGGCGCGGTGATCGCTACGGGGGCGGCGGGATTCGTCTTCACATGGCTGCGCAGGCGCAGCGGCAGCTTGATCGCCCCGATCGCGCTGCATTGGTCGCTGAACGGGCTGGGTGCTCTGGCGGCCGCGCTCGTGTGGCATCTGTCCTAGACAGCCGATCAGCGAGCCGCCCGTTTGCGCGCCCGGAACTGCCGGTTCTTCAGCTTGTTGCCGCACGACGCCATGTCGCACCATGTGCCGCCGTGGTTGCGCGATGCGTCGTAGAACGCCCAACGGCATTCGTCGTTGCCGCATGCTTTGAGCCGTGCCCAGCTGCCGTCCCGCTGCGCGTCGCGGACGACCAGCAGCAGCCCGGCCAGCCGGCTCGCCACGTCGTCGCCGTCCACTCTCAGGGCCACGCTGCCGTCCACGTCGACCGAGGGGCGCACCGCCGCCGTGACGCGGCGCAGTGGAGCCAGTGCGTCCTGGGTCGGTGCCGGGCCGCCGCCGTTGCGGACGAGCAGTGCCCTCAGCGCTTCACGCACCTCGACGACCAGCGACAGATCGGCCGACGACAGCTCCGTTGACGCTGCCAGCAGGTCGTTGTCGACCAGCCAAGGTCGCGCATCGGCGACATCGTTGAGCCGGTCGGAGCCGTCGGGCCGCTCGACGGTGTTGACGAGCGCCTGGATGCGGCGCAGCGGTGGCGGCGCGGGCTTGTCTTCGTCGTCGCCGGGCCAGAGCTCGGTCATCGACGCAGCCTACCATTCGTGACTGCTTAAATCGATTGACTGGTCATGCATGACCGGTATAGCGTTCTTGGCAGTCACCGATTGGAGTTGTGTGCAGCATGGCCGCCCCCCGGATTCCCGCTGAAGTCCTGCACGCCGCGCAGTCGGCCCGGACGCGGAAGCGTCGCGATCCACGGCCGTCGCTCCTGGCGCAGGTCGCGGCCCACATCACTGCCTGCTCTCTCGACCGTCAGCTGTCGGTCGGTATGCCGTCGAGCCCTGGGAGGTCGCTACTGGCACACCGCGCGAGGCTGCTGTCTCCGAAGGAGCGTCAGGCCATCGCCGAGGTGCTGAATCACTTCGTGGGCGACGCCATGGAGCCGCCCGTGTCCCTGCGCATACCGCTCAACGGCCCCGGCATTCTCGCGGTCACAGATCTGATCGACCGGATCGTGCAGCGCCTCGAATCCGCGGACCCCGTGTGTGAACGCGGCGTCGCGCGGATACGCGTCCTGCTCTCCGACGGCGCCGGACCGCTCTACCGGCACGGGCGAGGTGATCTCGCGGGCCGCCTCGGCGCCGCGCTCGCCGCCCTCTAGTCACACGACCAGCACGGCCGCGCCGGAGATGCGTCCGCCGCTCAGATCGGCCAGCGCCGCGTCGGCGCGGTCGAGCGAGTACTCGGGGGCGGTGACCGCGAGGTGGTGCCGGCCGGCGAAGTCGAGGAATGCGTGCGCGTCGGCCCGCGTATTCGATGTCACGGACCGCATCTGACGTTCCTGGAACAGGTGATCCTGATAGTTCAGCGTCGGAATGTCGCTGAGGTGGATCCCGGCGATCGCGAGCGTGCCGCCGCGGTCGAGCGCCGCGAGCGCAGGCAGAACAAGGTCGCCGACCGGAGCGAACAGGATCGCAGCGTCGAGCGCCACCGGCGGCCGTTCGTTTGCACCCTGTGCAGATGCCGCGCCCAGGGACAGGGCGAGTTCGCGGGCGTGTTCCCCACGCGTCATCACGTGCACCTCGGCGCCGTCGGCGATCGCCACCTGAGCCGTCAGGTGGGCGCTGCCGCCGAACCCGTAGATGCCGAGGCGGCCCTTCGGCGGAAGATCCGCGCGCATCAGCGAGCGGTACCCGATGATGCCGGCGCACAGTAGCGGCGCCAACTCCGCATCGGTGTACCCCGCAGGCAATGGCAGCGCGAAAGCGGCAGGCACAGTGGCGAATTCGGCGTAGCCGCCGTCGGCGTCCCAACCCGTGTAGCGGGAGTCCGGGCACAGATTCTCTTGGCCGCGCAGGCAGAATCGGCAGGAGCCGCAGGTGTAGCGCAGCCACGCGATGCCGACACGGTCGCCGATCGAGAAGTCGCCGGCGCCCGGGCCTATTTCGACGACCTCACCGACCACCTCGTGCCCCGGCGTCACGTCCTCCCGGTGCACCGGGAGATCGCCTTCGGTGACGTGCAGGTCGGTGCGGCACACGCCGCACGCGCGGATTGCCACCAGCAGTTCGCCCGGTCCGGGTTCGGGGACGGGGACAGTGGACAGGCACAGCGGCTCGGTCGCTATCGGACCGGGCCTGCGCACCTGCCACGCGCGCATCGTCGGGGGCGCCACGTCCCTACGATGCCACGGTGTGCGGTCAGGCCTTCGTCTGAACCTTGCTGACGATCCACAACAAGATCACCGATCCGAGGATGGCGGTGAACAGCGTGAACCACCACCCACCCGCGGCGGTGTCGAGGAAGAAGCTCAGCAGGAACCCGCCGATGAGCGCGCCGACGATCCCGACGACGATGTTCATCACGATGCCGGAGCCGCCGCCCTTGACGATCTTGCCCGCGATCCACCCGGCGATGGCGCCGATGATGATGTACCCGATCCAACCGACGCTGGTCAGCGTCGTCGATCGCGCCAGAATTTCGCTAGCTGCAACCATGTCCATGAGGGTCTCCCGCCTGTCGCCAGCCGGACCCGGTGCGGCCGCAACCGGGCCATGGCCCAGGTATACCTGCCGCGGGTAACGAAACGGCTATGCAAACGGGCGGCGATCGGACACGATCACCGCCCGCTCACACATCACGTCACGCCGGGGGAAGCATCCCCGGTGCGGTGTTCGGGTCGACCGGAACCGGGACGCCCACGGCGGGCCGCGGCGGCGGCGCGTTCGGGTCGGGCGGCGGCGCGTTGGGATCCGGCGGCGGCGGAGGCGCGTTCGGGTCCGCCGGCGGAGGAGGCGGAGGCGGCGCCCACGGGCGGATCGAGTTCGCCAGCGTGGCGGCCTCGGGCTGCGGCACCGGATTCGTTGCAGTGCCGAGCCAAACGACGAACCATCGCTCCGGCGTGCGCTGACCGCGGGGTGTGCCGGGGGCGACGGGAGCACCGACGACACCGGCCCAGATCTGGCCGTTCGGCTTGTTCGTGTCGGTGAACTTCACCTCGTAGTACGAGGCGACGCCGGTCAGGCCGTCGGCATCGAGCGGGATCACCTGCTGGTTGACCCGCGTGCCCGGGAACGGCATGAAGAACTCGCCCATATCGGAGGCGAGTCGCTGGGCCGCCTTGGTGTTGTCGCTCTCGGCGCCCGCGAACAGCTTCAGGTCGAGTCGGCCGAGCAGCACGCTGGTGTCGTTCGGCGGCTGCGCATCCGGCGGCGAACCCTCCGGCGGCAGCTTGGTGAGCAGCGCCTGGCCGTACGAGATCTGGCTGGCGTCCGAAACCTTCCAGCCTGCGGGAACGACGTAGCTGAAACCGCCTGCGGCGTTGTCGACGCGGCCCGGTTCCGGCGCAGGGGCCACCGGAGCATTGGGATCGACGGGTGGCGGCGCGTTCGGGTCCGCCGGCGGGGGTGCTGCCGGTGGGGGTGGCGGCGCGTTCGGGTCCACCACCGGGGGTGCCGCCGGTGGGGGTGGCGGCGCGTTGGGATCGACCGGCGGCGCCGCCGGCGGCGCCTGCGGCGCTACCACCGGAGGCGGCGGCGCGGGCGTCGGCGTCGGTGCCGGCTGGGCGCCGGCCACCGCCGGCATCGCCAGCGCGGCCGCCAGCGCAGCGGTCGTGACGGTCGTCAGTACCGAGCGTCGAAACGGCGTCGGTACGCCCTTGAGGCGGTCAGGATGCACTTCCGGCTGATCCATGGGGAAGAAACTACCGTGTTGCAGCCGTGACGCAAGTGTGAGGTGGTCAAAATGTGCTGAATTGTTACATTGCCACAAGGAACATCGCAGCAGATAGACAGAATCGGTTTGTTTGCTGACATGCGTCAGCACCCACGCGACGCGCGGGTGCCGAATCTGCCGAAGTTGACGGGTGTGATGTCTCACCCGTTCATCGGCCCGTCGGGCGGCGGTTGTTACAGCGCGCAGACGCCTCCATTCGTCGAGCGTGCCCACAGGGCGGGAATCGACCCTGATTCCTGCCATCGGCGCACACTCGGCGATGCGCCGTCCGTTGCACGGCAGTCGACAGCGGCGCGCCGGGTTTCTCATCTAGCTACCGTCCAGTAACATTGGCGGCGCTCGCTGGGGTTCAGCGTCGAACACAACAGGAGGGCCATCGATGGATGTTCTGATCACGGGATGCGACACCGATCTGGGGCGCACGATGGCCGAGAGCTTCAGCGAAGCCGGTCACAAGATCATCCTCGGCGGCCGTAACCGCGACGACCTCGAGGTCCTCGCCAAAGAACTCGACCAGGATGTTCTGGTCTTCGACAACACCGATGCCGCCTCTGTCGGGCAATTGCACGGTCAGGTGCCGGCTCATCTCGACACGATCATCAACGTGCCCGCCCCCCGCTGGAACGGCGGCGATCCCCGCACTTACACGCTCGACGACCACGCCGCGGAATGGCGCGGGCTGTTCGACGCGAACCTCGTGTCGGCGATGCTCACCGTGCAGGTGCTCGGCGACCACATGCGTTCCGGCGGATCGATCATCACCGTGATCCCCGAACCTCCGCGCGAAGGCAGCGCCGCAGCGGCCGTCAAGGCCGCGGTCTCCGACTGGACCGCGGGTCAGGCCAACCACTTCGGCATCCGCGGCATCACGGTGAATGCCGTCGCGGTCGGCCGCGGAATCGATCCCGGCTACGACGGCCTCGGTTCCACGCCGCCGTCGGTCAGTGCGGAGATGTCGCGCCTGTCTCTGTTCCTCACCACGCCGGCGGCGCGGCACATCACGGGGCAGACGCTGCATGTCACGCACGGGGCTCTGGCGAACTTCGCTTAGTGCAGTTTTATTCCGCGCTTCGCGCCGAGTGAAACCCGGGACGCCGTTTGACGTCCGGTGCGTAGGGTCGGGTTCGTGACGATTCGACTCGGGCTCCAGATCAACAACTTCTCCTACGGCACCGGCGTTCCCGACCTCTTCCCCACTGTGGTCGCGCAGGCGAAAGAGGCCGACACCTCGGGATTCGACTCCGTGTTCCTGATGGATCACTTCTACCAACTGCCCGGAATCGGAACCCCCGACGAGCCGATGCTGGAGGCGTACACCGCGCTGGGCGCGCTGGCCACCGCCACCGAGAACGCACAGCTGGGCACGCTGGTCACCGGCAACACGTATCGCAATCCGACGCTGCTGGCCAAGAACATCACGACGCTTGACGTGATCAGCCAGGGCCGCGCGATCCTCGGCATCGGCACCGGCTGGTTCGAACTCGAACACGACCAGCTCGGCTACGAGTTCGGTACCTTCACCGACCGGTTCAACAAACTCGGTGAAGCCCTCGAGATCATCCTGCCCATGATCAAGGGCGAGCACCCGACGTTCAGCGGGAAGTACTACAGCGTCCAGGACGCCATGGCGAATCCCCGCTTCCGCGAACACATTCCGCTGATGATCGGCGGCAGCGGCGAGAAGAAGACCATCCCGCTGGCGGCCCGCCACTTCGATCACCTCAACGTCATCGCAGGATTCGACGAGCTGGCCCGCAAGATCGACGTGGTCAAGCAGAAGTGTGAGGAGATCGATCGCGACCCGGCGACGCTGGAGACCAGCATGCTCGTCGGCGCGATCGTCGGTGACGGCGTCAGCGCCGATATGGTCCCCGACGACTTCAAGCAGCGCATGGTCTTCGGCAGCATCGAGCAGATCGCCGATCAGATCAAGACCAAGGTGCTCGACGCGGGCGTCGACGGGGTGATCCTGTTTCTGCCCACCAAGACAGTCGGCTATCAGCCCGGGCAGATCACGGAGCTCGGTCGGGCCCTCAAGCCGCTGCTCGCCGACTGATTTCGGCGTCGAGGCAACCGCAGGTTGAACTTTGCGGCGCGGTGGGGCATCTCACCGCGCCGCCCGGATGGGCAACGACTAGAGTTTTCGTTGTTCTGAATGGGTAAAGAAGATACCTGAGGCAGGTTCGCCGAGGACCTCGACAAGGGAGTAGTAATGAGCAATCCGGGAGCCACTCCGTCAGACCGCCACAAGGTGGTCATCGTCGGATCGGGGTTCGGTGGGTTGACCGCGGCCAAGACGCTGAAGAGGGCCGACGTCGACATCAAGATGATCGCCCGGACCACCCACCACCTCTTCCAGCCGCTGCTGTACCAAGTCGCGACCGGCATCATCTCCGAGGGCGAGATCGCCCCTGCCACGCGCATAATCCTGCGCAACCAGAAGAACGCGCAGGTTCTGCTCGGCGACGTCACCCGCGTCGACCTGGCCACCAAGACGATTCGCTCCGAGTTGCTCGGTCACACCTACATCACCCCGTTTGACAGCCTGATCATCGCGGCGGGCGCGGGCCAGTCGTACTTCGGCAACGACCACTTCGCCGAGTGGGCGCCCGGCATGAAGACCATCGACGACGCGCTCGAGCTGCGCGGTCGGATCCTCGGTGCCTTCGAGCAGGCCGAGCGTTCCAGTGACCCCGCTCGCCGGGAGAAGCTGCTGACGTTCGTCGTCGTCGGCGCCGGGCCGACGGGCGTCGAAATGGCCGGGCAGATCGCCGAATTGGCCGATCACACCCTCAAAGGTGCGTTCCGTCACATCGATTCGACGAAGGCCCGGGTCATCCTGCTCGACGCGGCCCCCGCGGTGCTGCCGCCGATGGGTGAGAAGCTCGGCAAGAAGGCCCAGGATCGGCTGGAGAAGATGGGTGTGGAGATCCAGCTCAACGCCATGGTCACCGACGTCGACCGCAACGGCATCACGGTCAAGGACCCCGACGGCAAGATGCGCCGCATCGAAGCGGCGTGCAAGGTGTGGTCGGCCGGTGTGTCGGCCAGTCCCCTCGGCCGGGACCTCGCCGAGCAGTCGGGCGTCGAACTCGACCGCGCCGGCCGGGTGAAGGTCCTTCCCGACCTGTCGATTCCGGGGCATCCCAACGTCTTCGTCGTCGGCGACATGGCCGCCGTCGAGAACGTGCCCGGCATGGCGCAGGGCGCGATCCAGGGTGGCAAGTACGCCGCCAAGGCGATCGAGGCGGAGCTCAAGGGCGCCGACCCCACTGAGCGAGAACCGTTCAAGTACTTCGACAAGGGTTCGATGGCCACGGTGTCGCGGTTCAACGCGGTGGCCAAGGTCGGCAAGCTGGAATTCGGCGGCTTCATCGCGTGGCTCGCCTGGCTGCTCCTGCACCTGGTATACCTGGTCGGCTTCAAGACCAAGATCGCGACGTTGCTGTCGTGGACGGTGACGTTCCTCGGACGTAACCGCGGTCAGCTGACGATCACCGAACAGCAGGCCTACGCCCGAACACGCATCGAGGAGCTTGAGGAGATCGCGGCCTCCGTCGAGCAGACGGAGAAAGCAGCGAGTTAAAGGCGGTCGCCTTGCCAGGTGGACAGGCAACCCCCAGCCGCCAGTGCCAGCGTCACGCCTGCGGTCTCGACATCGCTTCTCGGATAATGGAATTCGCTGACGCAGGCGCGGGGTGCCGCGATCACGTCGTCGGTGAGTGAGCCGCTGCCCACCTCCACGCGGTGCCGCAGCAGCGGTCTGCCCTCGACGTCGGCGTGCAGCGATCCCGACCAGAAGCCTTGCCGTTCATCGGTTCTGCCGATCTGGACGCGCTCCCGCAGGCGAAGCACCGCGGTGTCACTGAGCGTGACGCGGGTCGAGGCAAAGTGTCGTGATGTACCCGCGACGATCGTGGGCTCCGGATCGAGGTCCAACTCCCCCGCGACGTCCAGCGCCCACGTGGCATGGGATTCCGCGGTGGTGGCGCTCGGAAGCGCGACGGTCGCCGCGACGGTCCGAACCCGCAGTCGTGCGCCCGGTTCGACCACGACACGCATCGCGATCGCGTCGCCGCCCAGGGGGGTCGCCACCGACGACACCAGGTGCACGGTGTCGGGGCCGGTCTGGCGTGCCGCGATCCCGCCGCTGCATTCGATGTAGGGCCGCCGGTCCGGCCTCGCGACGATGACGACGTCAGAGCGCACTACACGGCCTGCGCGACCCGGAGTTGCTCACGCACCCACGCCAGCACCGGTGTGGCGGCGGGATCAACGGTCAGGGAGATCAACTCGAACCGGCGGTCCGCGCGCACCGCGGCCGCATCGCGTCGCATCACGTCGAGGTCTGCTCCCACCAGTGGAGCGAGATCGGTCTTGTTGATCACCAGCAGATCCGAGAACGTGACGCCCGGGCCGCCCTTGCGCGGCACCTTGTCGCCGCCGGCCACGTCGATGACGAAGATCTGGACGTCGACCAGACCTGACGAGAAGGTCGCCGTCAGGTTGTCACCGCCGGATTCCACCAGGATCAGGTCCAAATGGTCATGGGCGGCGATGAGGTCGTCGATGGCATCGAGGTTGGCGGTGATGTCGTCGCGGATCGCGGTGTGCGGACACCCGCCGGTCTGCACCGCGGCGATGCGGTCGTCGGGCAGAACGGCGTTGCGCCGCAGGAAGTCTGCGTCCTCGGTCGTGTAGATGTCGTTGGTGAGAACCGCCAGTGAGAGTTCTTCGCGCAGCTGCCGGCACAGCGCAGCCACCAGTGCGGTCTTGCCGGAGCCGACGGGACCGCCGACGCCGATGCGCAACGGCTCCCCCAGCTGCCGCACACGGCGGGGACGGTCGGTGTGGCCGTGGGGTTGGCCGTCCATGAAATGCGGTGGCATAGGGAGACCTTTCTCTAGGACGCGAACAACGGGCGGTCGCGCTCGATGTGGCGTTGCGCGAGGACGTCGAGCAGCGGGTCGGACAGGTCCGCGACATCCTTGGCAGCTTCGGCCGCAGTCTGTTCACACAGCGGCGACAGCTCGAACGTCACGGCCGCCACATCGCCGGGATCCAGCGCCAGCAGTCGCTGAGCCGCCGTGGCCGAGCCCGTCATCGTGGTGTAGACGACCGAAAGAGCGGTGTGCTCATGGGCCATCCCGCCCGCTCGGCCGACGCAACCAGCCGCGACCGCGAGATGCGGTGTCGGACCCAACTCGGTCCAGTTCTCCTCGGCCCAGACCCGGCGGGCCAGCCGCGTCAGGCCGCGGCCCTGCGCGCGTGACGCTTGCCTGGCTGCGGGAGACGGTGTGCGCGCATCGGTTTCGAGGTCACCGGACTTCCCTGCCGCCGCCGACAACGCGCCCCGGTGTACCGCCGCAGCGAGCGAGGCCGTGACGAGTCCGGTGGTCCGGATGCGACGAACCAGAAAGGCGCGCAGCGACCCCAGATCGGTGACCAGGCCGCTGGTCACCGATTCCTCCACGCCACCCGAATGCACGTGACCGCCCGTCGGCAGACGCGAATCCGACAGGGCGAGCAGGGTGGCGAGGTTCGACATCAGAACAAGAAATATCGTTGTGCCATCGGAAGTTCCGCTGCGGGTTGCTCCTGCCAGACGTCTCCGTCGATGCGCACGGTGAAGGTGTCCGGATCCACCTGGATGTCGGGGGTCGCGTCGTTGAGCGGCATCTGCGCCTTGCCGATTGCCCGCACGTTGCCGACCGGCACGAGCGCGCGGTTGACGGCGATCCGGTCCGCGAGATGTGCCTCGATCGCCTGCGGCGCAACGAAATGCACCGACGTCTCCGCCGCCGCGGCGGGCGACGCGCCGAACATCGGCCGCGGCAGCACCGGCTGAGGTGTCGGGATCGACGCATTCGCGTCACCCATTGCGGCCCAGGCGATCATGCCGCCCTTGACGACGGCGTGCGG
Source organism: Mycobacterium sp. 236(2023) (assembly GCF_029623955.1). Classification (GTDB taxonomy): domain Bacteria; phylum Actinomycetota; class Actinomycetes; order Mycobacteriales; family Mycobacteriaceae; genus Mycobacterium. The sequence goes on from NZ_JARSBP010000004.1 coordinate 632,456, forward strand.
ACGTACGCCGAAGAACGCAGGCTCCCACAGCACCAGGTCGGCCAACTTACCCACCTCGACCGAGCCGATTTCGGCGTCCATGCCGTGGGCCACGGCCGGGCAGATCGTGTACTTGGCGACATACCGCCGGGCCCGCATGTTGTCGGCGCCCGAGTCGCCGGGGAGGAAGCCGCGGCGTCGCTTCATCACGTGCGCGGTCTGCCACGTCCGCATCACGACCTCGCCGATGCGTCCCATCGCCTGAGCGTCACTGCCGATCATCGAGATCGCCCCGATGTCGTGCAGCAGATCCTCGGCGGCGATCGTCGACGGCCGGATCCGGCTCTCGGCGAACGCGAGATCTTCGGGGATGCTGGGGTTGAGGTGATGACACACCATCAGCATGTCGAGGTGCTCGTCGAGTGTGTTGACCGTGTGCGGCCGCGTCGGATTCGTCGAACTCGGCAGCACGTTGGGTTTGCCTGCGACGGTGACGATGTCGGGCGCATGCCCACCGCCTGCACCCTCGGTGTGATAGGCGTGGATCGACCGGCCCTTGATCGCGGCGAGCGTGTCCTCGACGAAACCGGCCTCGTTGAGCGTGTCGGTGTGGATGTTGGCCTGCACGCCGGCTGCATCGGACACCGTCAAGCACGCGTCGATGGCCGCAGGCGTGGTCCCCCAGTCCTCGTGGAGCTTGAAACCCGCTGCCCCACCCCGCAATTGCTCCCACATCGCCTCATGGCTGACGGTGTTTCCCTTGCCGAGCAGCGCGACGTTCAGCGGCCACGTGTCGAGCGCCTCGAGCATCCGGGCCAGGTGCCAGGAACCCGGCGTCACGGTGGTGGCCTTGCTGCCCTCGGCGGGGCCGGTGCCGCCCGCGACGATCGTCGTGATGCCGCCGCCGAGTGCCTCCTCCATGATCTGCGGGCAGATCAGGTGAACGTGACAGTCGATGGCGCCCGCGGTCACGATGCGCCCGTTTCCGGCGATGATCTCGGTCGACGGGCCCACCACCAGATCGGGGTGCACACCGGACATGATGTCGGGATTACCGGCCTTGCCGATGGCGACGATGCGGCCGTCCCGGATGCCGATGTCGGCCTTGATGATTCCCCAGTAGTCGAGGATCACCGCGCCGGTGATGACGGTGTCGGGTGCGCCGTCGGCACGGGTGACCCGCGACTGGCCCATCGACTCTCGCAGCACCTTGCCGCCACCGAACACGGCTTCGTCACCCGCCAGACCCGGGCCGCCGCTGCGGTCCTCGGTGATCTCGATGAACAGGTCGGTGTCCGCGAGTCGGATGCGGTCGCCGGTCGTGGGGCCGAACAGTGCGGCGTAGTGGGACCGGGAGATCTCAGTCATGCGCGTCCAATCTGCCGGGCGGATCGAGGCTCAGGCCCCACACCTCACGGGTGCCTGCCAGCGGAACGAGTGTGACGCGTTGTGCGACACCGGGTTCGAATCGGATCGCGGTGCCCGCCGGGATATCGAACCGATGCCCGTCCGCGGCGGCCCGGTCGAAGTCCAGCGCGCTGTTGGCCTGCGTCACGTGGACGTGGCTGCCCACCTGAACCGGCCGGTCACCGGTGTTGACGATGTCCAGCTCCAGCCGGACCGCACCGGAATTGATCTCGATGGCGCCTTCGCCGTAAACGATCTCTCCAGGTATCACAGCGATGGCCTCACGGGATCGGGTGGTGGACGGTGACGAGCTTGGTGCCGTCGGGGAACGTGGCCTCGACCTGGACGTCGTAGAGCATCTCGGGCACGCCGTCCATGACATCGGCGCGCGCCAGAACCTCACGGCCGCTGACCATCAACTCGGCGACGGTGCGGCCGTCGCGCGCACCTTCCAGAATGTGGTCGCTGATGATCGCGACGGCCTCGGGATGGTTGAGCTTGAGACCGCGCGCCTGTCGGCGGCGGGCGAGTTCGGCGGCATAGGACAGCAGCAGCCGTTCTTGTTCATGCGGCGTTAATCGCATGGGCGCGATCCTGCCAGACTGCACCGCAGTCAGCAGCGCTCGCGGCGTTTGCTAGTCGTCGGCTACGTTCTGGAGCCGCACCTGACCGCGCGCGACCGTCTTTCCGGCCTCGTCCGTGATGGTGATCAGCCACAGCTGCTGACGCCTGCCCCGGTGGATCGGCGTCGACGTCGCGGTGACGGTCCCCGACCGAATGGCGCGCAGAAAGTCGGTGTTGTTGTTCACGCCGACGACCGTTCCGCCGCCGTTCTCGCCGAGCCAGACGTGGCCCGAGACACTGGCCATGCTCTCGATCACGGCGCAGTACACCCCGCCGTGCACGATTCCCCAGGGCTGCAACAACTTCTCGGTGATCTCCAGTTGTGCGCGCCCGCCGTCGGGCGTCATCTCCAGATAGGTCAGCCCGAGCTCTTTGTCGAAACCGTCGCCGAGGCCGGCGGGAACGTGATTGGTCACGAAATGTGTCTACACGCCGTGATGTCCGTAGCGGAAATGCAGTGCCTCTCGAAATGCAGTGCCTCTCGAAATGCAGAAGGGCCCCACGCACAAGGCGTGGGGCCCTTCCTTCGGTTGGACCGGGGGTCTCTGCAGCCCTCAGGACTCCGGCGCGGTCCGGTGGTTCCGAATGCCGGGGATTAACCCGACTCCTAGAGGATAGGCAAGGCTGCCCTAATTAAGCAAGACCTTTCCCGTATTCATTCGAGATGTGCCGCGCACGGGAAGGCCGAAGCCGACCAGAGCGTCGAGCACGGCCTGTCCGCGGCGCATGCTGACGACCTCGCTCGAACCGGCGAGCAGCGGAACCTGGGTCGCCGCGCTGACGACCGCGCCGCCGACGATGTGCCACATCGCCGCCGTCGACATCGCGCCGTCGCTCACTGCGGCGAGCTTGTTGAACAGCGGACCCAGCGCGCGGTGGCTGCGGTGGGCGATCCACGTCGTGAGTGCGGCCTCGCTGGGCAGCGCGACGATCCCGGTCTGGCCTGTGCGGACGGCCGGCCCCCTTCGGCTCGCGAAGAACGGATCCTCCGCGAGGGCACGCACTGTCGGGTCGACGACGCCGACCCAGTCGATCGCTCCCTCGGAGTCGACGTGGACCCACAGGTTCTCCAGGCCGGTGTCCCAGGCGCGCCCTTCGAGGACCAGCAGCGGGATCACCCGACCCACCACCACATGGGCGAAGGTCGCGGCCAGCTGCTGCGCCACCGAGGACCGGCTGTCGGTCTCGGCGACACCGGCGTCGAACATCGTCTCGAGGCGGTCCGTCGTCAGGATCTCGGCGAGCGGCCACCAGCGCCGCCGCGAAAGGTCACCCATCACTGCCACGCCGTAGACCCGGGGACATTCGCGATACAAGCCACGCAGCCGCCTGCTCGATTCGTGAATCGGCAACTCGCGCTTGATGGTCATGCTCGCGATGAGCGGATCCTCGACAAGGACCGTCATGGAACCTCCACTCTGGATGATCAGTTAGGTTAGCCTAACTGACACTTAGGTTAGCCTTACTACAGTCTCGAACACAACGCGATGGGGAATGGAGGAGGTCCTTGTGACCGGACTCACACGCAACGGGGAACGCCTGACGGGAGTCTTCGACGTTGACGGTTCGAAGAAAGGCCTTCATCGGGTGCGACCAGCGCGGGAATCCGATACGACGCGCGGTAGTAATCCCGTAGTACGCTTTGGGCGACCGCCGGTAGGAGATGAACGGAAGATGGCCAAGCTGACTCGGCTCGGGGAACTCGAGCGCTCCGTCATGGACCACCTGTGGTCTGCTGGCGAGCCGCAGACCGTGCGTCAGGTGCATGAGGCCCTGGCCGCGCGCCGTGACCTGGCCTACACCACGATCATGACCGTATTGCAGCGGCTGGCGAAGAAGAATCTCGTCGTGCAGCACCGCGACGATCGCGCCCACCGCTACGCCCCGACCCACGGCCGCGACGAACTCGTTGCCGGACTGATGGTCGACGCACTCGATCAGGCCGCCGATTCGGGCAGCCGCGAAGCCGCTCTCGTGCATTTCGTCGAGCGCGTGGGCGCCGACGAAGCCGACGCGTTGCGCCGTGCGCTGGCCGAGTTGGAGGGCAAGCACCGGACCGAAAGACCCGCTGGCGATTCGGGTGTCGCCTGAGGGACACTTACTGTGTGTCCGCGCTGGCCTTCTCCATCGTCGCCCTGATTTTGTCGGGGCCGGTGCCTGCGTTGCTGGCGCGTGCCACCTGGCCCCTGCGGGCACCCCGCGCGGCGATCGTGTTGTGGCAGTCGATCGCGCTGGCCGCGGTGCTGTCGGCGTTTTCGGCGGGAATCGCCATTGCGATACGCCTTTTCGAACCCGGCCCCGACGGCCGTCCCACCGCCACGATCACCAGTGAGATCGCCAACCTCGGCTGGCCGTTGTGGGTCGCCTACGTCGTGGTCCTGATCCTCACTCTGGTGATCGGCGCCAGGCTCATCACCTCCGTCCTCAAAGTCGCGATCGCGACCCGGCGCCGCCGCGCACACCACCGCATGGTCGTCGACCTCGTCGGCACGCACGACTCCCGGCCGAGAGCCCGCAGCGGGCTGCGTGTCCTCGACGTCGACGAGCCACTCGCCTACTGCCTGCCCGGTGTCCGCAGCCGGGTCGTCCTCAGCGAGGGCGCGCTGAAGACGTTGTCCGACAGCGAGGTCGGCGCCATCCTCGAACATGAGCGCGCCCACCTGCGCGCCCGCCACGACCTCGTACTCGAGATGTTCACCGCGGTGCACGCGGCGTTCCCTCGGTTCGTCCGAAGCGCGCACGCCCTGTACGCGGTCCGCCTTCTCATCGAGCTTCTCGCCGACGACGCCGCGGTGCGGGCCGAAGGGCCCACCCCGCTGGCTCGCGCTCTGGTGGCCTGCGCGTCGTCGCGCGCGCCGCGTGGTGCGCTCGCCGCGGGCGGGCCGACGACAGTGGTCCGCGTCCGGCGCCTCGGCGGCAAGCCCAACAGCAGATTCCTGGCAGCGTGCGCCTATGTCGCCGCCGCTGCAGTCCTGGTCGTTCCCACGGTGGCCTTCGCGGTGCCGTGGTTGAACGAACTGCACCGACTGTTCCTCGTCTAGACCGGGGGCGAAAACCCGGGGTCCATCGCGTTTGAGTATCAGAGTGTTTTGAGTGCCAGAAGCTGTGCCGCAATCTACGGATCGAAGGGATTTCGTCTATGAGCTCGACCACGGGTACCGCCCAGATCGGCGTCACCGGCCTTGCCGTCATGGGGTCCAACCTCGCCCGCAACTTCGCATCGCACGGCTACACCGTGGCGCTGCACAACCGGTCGATCGCCAAGACGGACGCGCTGCTCGCCGAGCACGGGTCCGAGGGCAAGTTCGTGCGCAGCGAGACGATCGCCGAATTCCTCGACGCGCTGGAGAAGCCGCGCCGCGTCATCATCATGGTCAAGGCCGGTGACCCGACCGATGCGGTGATCAACGAGCTCGCCGACGCCATGGAAGAGGGCGACATCATCATCGACGGCGGCAATGCGCTCTACACCGACACGATCCGCCGCGAGAAGGCGATCCGCGAGCGTGGCCTGCACTTCGTCGGCGCGGGCATCTCCGGCGGCGAAGAAGGCGCGCTGAAGGGCCCGTCGATCATGCCCGGTGGCCCCGCCGAGTCCTATAAGTCGCTCGGCCCGCTGCTGGAGGAGATCTCCGCGCACGTCGACGGCGTGCCGTGCTGCACCCACATCGGGCCCGACGGTGCCGGCCACTTCGTGAAGATGGTGCACAACGGCATCGAGTATTCCGACATGCAGCTCATCGGCGAGGCCTACCAGCTGCTGCGCGACGGCCTCGGCAAGACGGCACCCGAGATCGCCGACGTCTTCGACGAGTGGAACAAGGGCGACCTGGACAGCTTCCTGATCGAGATCACCGCGCAGGTGCTCAAGCAGACCGACGCAAAGACCGGCAAGCCGTTGGTCGACCTGATCCTCGACGAGGCCGAGCAGAAGGGCACCGGCCGCTGGACCGTGAAGTCCGCGCTCGATCTGGGCGTGCCGGTCACCGGTATCGCTGAGGCCGTGTTCGCCCGCGCCCTGTCGGGATCGGTGGCGCAGCGCAAGGCCACCACCGGGCTGGCGTCCGGAGATCTCGGCGAAAAGCCAACGGACGCAGCGCAGTTCACCGAGGACATCCGCCAGGCGCTGTACGCGTCGAAGATCATCGCCTACGCGCAGGGTTTCAACCAGATCCAGGCCGGCTCCAACGAGTACGACTGGGGCATCAAGCCCGGCGACATGGCCAGGATCTGGCGCGGCGGCTGCATCATCCGGGCGAAGTTCCTCAATCGGATCACCGAAGCCTTCGACAACAATGCCGCCCTGCCCACGCTGATCGTCGACCCGTACTTCCGTGATGCCATCGAAGCGGCGATCGACAGCTGGCGCCGCGTGGTCGTCAAGGCCACCGAGCTGGGCATCCCGATCCCGGGCTTCAGCTCGGCGCTGTCCTACTACGACGGCCTGCGCACCGAACGGCTGCCCGCCGCGCTGACCCAGGGCCTGCGCGATTTCTTCGGGGCCCACACCTACGGTCGCATCGACACCGATCCCGAGAAGCGGTTCCACACATTGTGGAGCGGCGATCGCAGCGAGGTGGAGGCCTGACGCGGCCCCACTAAACTCGGGGTCGTGAAGTTCCTCGATGGCCACCGGCCGGCGTACGACCTGACCTACAACGATGTCTTCATCGTGCCGGGGCGATCCGACGTCCCGTCGCGATTCGACGTGGACCTGTCGACGGTCGACGGGTCAGGAACCACCATCCCTGTCGTCGTTGCGAACATGACCGCGGTGGCGGGTCGCCGGATGGCCGAGACGGTCGCCCGCCGCGGCGGAATCGTTGTTCTGCCGCAAGACCTCCCGCTGTCCGCTGTCCGGCACACGGTGGACTTCGTCAAGAGCCGCGACACCGTGGTCGACACTCCGGTGACGCTGTCCTCCGACGACTCGGTGTCCGACGCCAGCGCGCTGATCCACAAGCGGGCGCACGGCGCGGCCGTCGTCGTCGACGGTGACAACCGCCCCATCGGCCTGGTCACCGAGTCCAGCTGCCGCGGCGTGGACCGCTTCACCAGGGTCAGCGACATCGCGATCCCGGATTTCGTGACCGCACCCGTCGGCACCGAGCCGCGCAAGGTGTTCGATCTCCTCGAGCACGCCCACGTGGGCGTCGCCGTGCTGACCGAGGCCGACGGATCACTGGCCGGTGTGCTGACCCGCACCGGCGCCATCCGGGCCGGCATCTACGCACCTGCGGTCGACGCCAAGGGCCGGCTGCGGATCGCGACGGCCGTCGGGATCAACGGCGACGTCGCGGCCAAAGCGCGCGAGTTGGCCGAGGCCGGTTCGGACCTCCTCGTCATCGACACCGCGCACGGCCATCAGCAAAAGATGCTCGACGCCATCGAAGCGGTCGCCGCCCTGGACCTGGGTCTTCCGCTGGCGGCGGGCAACGTCGTCTCGGCGGCGGGCACCCGTGACCTGATCAACGCGGGTGCGTCGATCGTCAAGGTCGGCGTCGGCCCCGGCGCCATGTGCACCACCAGGATGATGACCGGCGTGGGCCGTCCGCAGTTCTCCGCGGTCGTCGAATGCTCCTCTGCTGCAAAGGAACTCGGGGGGCACGTATGGGCCGACGGCGGAGTGCGGCACCCGCGCGACGTGGCGCTCGCGCTTGCCGCCGGTGCGTCGAACGTGATGATCGGATCCTGGTTCGCGGGTACCTATGAATCCCCCGGCGACCTGATGCACGACCGCGACCTTCGGCCGTACAAGGAGAGCTACGGGATGGCGTCCAAGCGCGCCGTCGCGGCCCGCACGGCGGCCGACAGCGCGTTCGACCGCGCCCGCAAAGGCCTCTTCGAGGAGGGCATTTCCAGCTCGCGGATGGGACTGGACCCGGTGCGCGGCGGCGTGGAGGATCTCATCGATCACATCACCTCGGGCGTCCGCAGCACATGCACCTACGTCGGAGCCTCGACGCTGCCCGATCTGCACGACAACGTCGTCCTCGGCGTGCAATCAGCCGCCGGCTTCGCCGAGGGGCACCCGCTCCCGACCGGTTGGTGACGGATACGCCAGGACGTCGCCGATGACGGCGAGGCCGACGCGGTCCCCCGCCGACGGGGCGGCCCCGCCGGAGCCGCGCAACCTCAGCGGGGACCCGTCGGGCAGCCTGACGTGAACGGTGGTCTCGGCTCCGTAGAACCGGCTTGCGGTCACCGTCGCCGCAGATCCCGATCCGTCGGCGGTGATCGTCACCTGCTCGGGCCGGAGTACGACGACGACCTCGCCGTCGACGAGTGGCTGCGCGGCAGGCAGGACGCCGAGCGGAGAGTCGAGCATCCCGCCGACGACCCGGCCCGCCAATTCGACTGTGGCGCCGACGAATCGGGCTGCCGCCAGCGTCGACGGAAAACGGTAGAGCTGCGCAGGGGTGCCGTGCTGGGCGAGCGTGCCGTCCATCAACAGCGCGACCGAGTCCGCCAGGGAGAGCGCTTCGGCCTGGTCATGGGTGACCAACAGTGCCGTGGTCTGCGTCTCGCGCAGAATCGCGGCGATGTCCTCCCGGACCCTCATCCGTAATCCGGCGTCCAGCGCGGCGAAGGGTTCGTCGAGCAGCAGCACCCGCGGCTGCGCCGCCAGCGCCCGTGCGAGCGCGACCCGCTGCTGCTGACCACCCGACAGTTCGTGCGGGCGGGCCCGGCCGAGACCCTCCAGGCCGACCACTTCCAGCCAATGATCCACCACCGCACCAGGATTGGCGCGGCGGCCGCGGTCCAGTCCGAACGTGATGTTGGCGCCGACGTCCAGATGCGGGAAGAGTGCGCCTTCCTGGGGCATCAGACCGACCCGGCGCCGGTGGGCCGGAACCGTCAGCACGTCACGGCCGCCGATGCGCACGGTGCCGGCGTCGGGGTCTTCAAAGCCGGCCAGGATCCGCAGCAGGGTGGTCTTACCGCAGCCCGACGGTCCGAGCACTGCCGTGATGGTGCCCGCCGGTGCCTCCAGGTCGATGCCCCGCAAGACCGTTAGGTCGCCGAACGACTTGTGGACTCCAGCGACGATGACGTCGGCGGGTGCGTCAGTCAACGCGGACCTCCCCTGACAGATTGGCGCTCCACAGTCCGAGCACCGCGGTGGGTATCGCGGCGAACACCACCAGCGCAGCAGCGTACGGGGCCGCCTCGGCGTAATCGCTGACGAAGCTGTGCGCCCAGAGCCGGGTGGCCAGCGTGTCGGTTCCGGTCGGGTGCAGCAGAAGCGTCACCGGCAGTTCCTTCATGCAGGTGAGCAGGACCAGGCCCGCGCCGGCCGCGATCCCGGGCAACGCGCCGCGCGCCGTCACCGACAGGAAGGCGAACAGCGGCCCCCGGCCCAGCGATCGCGCCACCTCCTCGAGACGGATCGGGGCCGCCTCCACCGCGGACCGGATCGAGCCGACGGCCAGGGGGATGAACAGCACCGCATACCCCAGGATCAGCAACGGTTCCTCCTGGTAGATAGGCCGGAGCAGCAGCACGCCGACGGAGACCATCGCGATCGCCACCACGATCGAAGGCAGGCCGTGGGAAAGGTAGCTGGCGCCTTCGAGCATGCGCGTCGCGCGGCTGCGGTAGCGCGCGGCCAGCACGCCGAGCGGCATCGCCGCCAGCGTGCACACCACCGCGGCGGCCAGCGACAGCCAGATAGTCGCGGTCAGGGCGGACAGCCACTCGGCGCGGTTCCAGCGGATCCCGCCGGCCGTCAGCCAATCGGCGAGCTCGGCGAACGGCACCACCAGCGCCGCCGCCAGCACGATCAGGGCGGGGGCCAGTGCGACCGCCCGCCACCGGCCCAGCGGGTTCACCGGGGCCGGACGCGGTGTCCCAGAACCGACCCGCGCCGCCGCCGCCCGGCCACGCGCGCGATGCTCGGCGAGGACCAGAGCCACCGCGATGACGAGCAGGATCAACGACAGCACTGCGGCGCGGGCCGGATTGAAGCCCGACCGATAGGCGCCGTAGATGACCCAGGTGAACGCCTCGTACCGCATCGCCGCAACGGCACCGAAGTCGCTGAGCACATACAGCGCGACCAGCAGTGCACCTGCGGCGATCGCCGCCCGGGACTGCCGCAGCGTCACGCGGAACAGCACCGCGGGCCCGCTCAAACCCAACGAGCGGGCCACCTCCTCCTGGGCGGGATCGACCCGCGACAGCGCTGCCATCGTCGTCATCATGACCAGCGGATAGCTCACCAGCGTCAGCACCAGCGCCGCACCCCAGAACCCCGCGATGCCCGGCGCCGTCGACACCCACAGGTAGCTGAGCAGGTAACTGGGCATGGCCAGGGGAAGCGTCAGCGCCACCGTCAGCATCCGCCTGCCGGGGAGGTCCGTGCGATTGATCAGGATCGCGAACCCGACCCCGAGGACCACGCACGCCGCGGTGACGACGCCGACGAGCAGCGCCGACCGTCCGACGAGCTCGAACGTGCGTGGCTGGACGAGTTCCCGGATGACGAAGCCGATACCGCGCTCATTGGCGCGCTGGGCCAGGTAGATCAGCGGCAGCAGCGTCGCAGCTGCCACCAGGGCGGCCGCCGCCACCAGCAGGACCGGTGCCCGCGACCGCCCGGAGTGATGCGGCATCACCTGCTCAGTTGGTCAGCAGCCCGGTCTCGACGAGCATCTCCTGGGTTGCTTCGAGATCGTCGAGTTGGGAGAGGTCGACAGCGGGCGGCTGCAGATCGGCGAGGGCCGGCATGTCGCCGTTGGGGGCGATGCCGGCGATGAGCGGGTACTCGGTGGTCTCGGTGGCGAAGTACTCCTGCCCCGCGGTGCTGACCAGGTAGGCGGCGAGTTCCTGGGCCTGCTCGGGATGCGACGCCGACTTCAGCACACCGACGCCGGCGACGTTGACGAGCCCGCCCGGGTCGCCCGGCGCCATGAATTGGTTGCGTGCCTTCACCTGATCTGCCGAGGTGCTGTTGATCAATTCGTAGAGGTAGTAGTGGTTGGTCAGGCCCAGTGGCACCTCACCCGAGTTGACGGCGTCGCGCAGCGGACCGTTGCCCTCGTAGGGCCGCGGCTCCTGCGCGGCGAAGGCCTGCAACCACTGACGTGCGGCGTCATCCCCGCGGGTGACGCGAAGCCCCGTGACGAACGCCTGCCACGACGCATTGCTCGGGGCGAATCCGATTTTGCCCTTCCACTCCGGCGCAAGAAGTCCGTCGATCGTGTCCGGGACAGTCGGAGCGAGTTCGGGGTTGTAGACGATGACGCGGGCACGCCCGGACACGCCGACCCACGTTCCGTCGGCGGCCGAGTAGCTGGCCGGGACGGCGGCCAAGGTCTCCGGGTTGATCGGTGCGAACAGGCCGGCCTTGGAGACGGCCCCGAGCGCGCCTGCGTCCTGCGACAGGAACACATCGGCGGGCGACGCGTCGCCCTCGGTGATCAGCTGGGCAGCGAGTTCTCCGGATCCGGCATAGCGGGCCTCGACCTCGACGCCGGTGTCGGCGGTGAACTTCTCCAGCAGCGGCGCGATCAGATCCTCGCTGCGTCCCGAGTAGACGACGACCTTGTCCGCGTCTGCGCCGCTGGCGCCCGAATCTCCGGAGTCGGATCCCGATCCGCATGCCGTGAGAGACAGAGCCAGTGCGGCGGCCGAGACCGCCGTGGTGATCCGGGCGAACCGCCCGCTGGGGAACGTGAACATGGGCGAGGTGACCTGAGCCTTTCGTGGGGCGGCAACGCTGCCGGCGAGCAAGCACGGTGGCGCCCAACGTATCACCCTGTGAAGTCACTGTGAGGGCCGAACGCGTCGGCCCGGCTAACCGACGCAGTGTGCCGTCAGCCGTTGAGATTCCGCTAACATGTGTTGACAATCAGCTGATTTCGCGCTTCACGACGGATGCGCGCAGAAGCCGCTGTCGACGAAAGGGACCAGGTGCCGCAGGCACTGGATGGAGACCCATCCGAGCCGGCCATCGCCGGCGAACGGTCTGACCACCAACCCTGCGACGCCGAGCCGTCCAGTACATTGCCGGGTCGCAAACCCGGCTCCCCGCGGAATCGCGATGACACTTCGGCCGGAGCGTGCCGATGAGCGTCGCGATGTCCCTGCTCTCGATCCTGGCGATCGTCGCCCTCACCGCCGGCACCGCTGTCTTCGTCGCCGCGGAATTCTCCCTCACGGCACTGGAACGCAGCACCGTCGAATCCAACGTCCGCTCCGGCGACCGCCGCGACGTGATGGTGCAGAAAGCCCATCGCACGCTCTCGACACAGCTGTCCGGCGCCCAGGTCGGTATCTCGATCACGACGCTGGCCACCGGTTTTCTCGCCGAGCCCGTCGTCGCGCGGCTCATCCACCCCGGCCTGACGGCGCTGCACATCCCCGAACGGTTCGCCAGCCCGATCGCTCTGATCCTCGCCATCCTGATCGCGACGTCGATCTCGATGGTGTTCGGCGAACTCGTGCCGAAGAACCTCGCGGTCGCCAAGCCTGTGCCGACGGCGCGCTGGTCGGCGCCGCTGCAGCTGATGTTCTCGTTCCTGTTCACCCCGCTGATCAGGCTCACCAACGGCACCGCCAACTGGATTCTGCGCCGGCTCGGCATCGAGCCCGCCGAGGAATTGCGCTCGGCGCGCTCACCGCAGGAACTCGTCTCCCTGGTGCGGTCGTCGGCCGAGAGCGGCTCGCTGGACCCCGTCACCGCGCTGCTGGTGGACCGGTCCCTGCAGTTCGGTGACCGCACCGCCGAGGAACTCATGACACCCCGCTCCAAGATCGACACCCTCGAGGCCGACGACACCGTGATCGACCTGAGCGAAGCCGCCGTCAGCACCGGTCACTCCCGGTTCCCCGTCATCCGCGGAGACCTCGACGAGACCATCGGAATGGTGCACGTCAAACAGGTTTTCGAGGTGCCTGCCGACGCACGCGCGACGACCAGGCTGGCCGACCTCGTCCAACCGGTCACCAAGGTGCCCTCGACGCTCGACGGCGACGCCGTCATGACAGAGGTGCGCGCCAACGGACTCCAGACGGCGCTCGTCGTCGACGAGTACGGCGGCACCGCGGGCATGGTGACCGTCGAAGACCTGATCGAAGAGATCGTCGGCGACGTGCGCGACGAGCACGACGACGAGCCACCCGACGTGGTCGCCGCCGGGAAGGGCTGGCAGGTGTCGGGACTCCTGCGGATCGACGAGGTCGCCGAGGGCACCGACTTCCGGGCCCCCGAAGGCGATTACGAGACGATCGGCGGTCTGATCCTGGAGAAGCTCGGCCACATACCCGCCGAGGGTGAGGCCGTGGAGCTGACCGCCTTCGACCCGGACGGCCCCGTCGACGACCCGGTGCGATGGCTCGCGACCGTCGTCAAGATGGACGGGCGCCGAATCGACCAGCTGCGCCTGACCGAGCTGGGCCGCAAGGGAGACGAATCAGATGGATGACGTCCTCGGTGGGCTGCTCACCTTTGTTCTTCTCGCCGCCAATGCGTTCTTCGTGGCCGCCGAATTCGCGCTGATATCGGCTCGGCGAGACCGCCTCGAAGCGCTTGCCGAGCAAGGCAAGTCGAGTGCCGTCACAGTCATCAGGGCCGGTGAGAACCTGTCGCTGATGCTCGCAGGCTCTCAGCTGGGCATCACGATCTGCTCGATTCTGCTGGGTCGCGTCGCCGAACCGGCCGTAGCCCACCTCCTGGAGAAGCCGTTCGACTTCGTCGGCATCCCCGATGCGCTGCTGCACACGGTCTCGTTCCTGGTGGCGCTCACCATCGTGGTGACCCTGCACGTGCTGCTCGGCGAGATGGTGCCCAAGAACATCGCCATCGCGGGCCCGGAATCCACGGCCATGCTTCTCATCCCGCCCTACCTCGTCTACATCCGGTTCGCGCGCCCGTTCATCGCCTTCTACAACTGGTGCGCCAACGCGACGCTGCGCGCGTTCGGCGTCGAACCGAAGGACGAGCTCGAGATCACCGTCTCGACGGTCGAACTGTCCGAGATGATCGCCGAATCACTGTCGGAGGGTCTGCTCGACCCCGAGGAGCACACCCGTCTGACGCGCGCGCTGCAGATCCGCAACCGCTTCGTCAACGATGTCGCGATGCCGCTGCACCAGATCCGCGCCGTCCCCGTCGCGCGTGAAGGGGCGGGCCCGACCGTCGGCGCCCTCGAAGAAGCGCTGCGCGAGACCGGATACTCGCGCTTCCCCGTCGCCGACTCCACGGGCGGTTTCACCGGCTACGTCCACATCAAGGATGTGCTGCCGCTGCTCAACGCGGACGCAGGCAGCGACGCCGTCGTCGAAGCGTCGATGGTCCGCCCGCTGCCGCTGGTCCCGGCGTCGCTGCCGTTGCCCGACGGGTTGACGCGGCTGCGCCGCACCAATAGCCACCTGGCGCTCGTCACGGCCGCCGACGGCACCGCCACGGCGATGATCGCGCTCGAAGACCTGGTCGAGGACCTGGTGGGAACGGTGCGCGACAGCACGCATCGTGTCTGATTGGCGGCTCGCCGCCGTGCCCGATTGGCGGCTCGCCGCCGCTCGGCATCGGCAGCGTGCCGACGACCTGCTCGCACCGCACGTCCAGCGCAGGCAGGCCGGCGAAGCCCACCCCGTGTTCGACTTTCTTTTCACCTACTACAGCCTGCGGCCGCGGCAGCTGCGGGTCTGGCACCCCGGCTACGGCTCGGTCCTCGACGGACCCGCCGCGGACCGCTACCTCGACCGGGCCGGATACGTCCGGACGGGCCGCGGGGTCACGGTCTCCGGCGAGTACCTCGCGGCGCGGCTGGGCACTGTGATCTTCATCGCCGATCTGCTCGGAGCCACCGCTTCACGGGCCGCCCGGTTCAACTGTTTCGGGCTGCACGAGTGGGCGATGGTCTACCAGTCGCCCGACGTGCGCCACGCCAAGGTTCCCCTGCGCCTCGGCGCCGCGGGAACCGATGCGGTGGTTGAGTCAATTCCATTGCGCTGCAGCCATTTCGACGCTTACCGCTTCTTCACCGATGCCGCCGTGGAACGCAATGCACAGCCGCTGGCCCGGCACACCCAGGTCGCCTTCGAACAGCCCGGCTGCGTCCACGCCGGAATGGATTTGTACAAGTGGGCCTTCAAACTCGGGCCGCTCATCGAGTCCGGGCTGGTGCTGGACTGCCTCGAGCTCGCCGCGGACGCCCGGGTGCTCGACATGAGGGCCAGCCCGTACGACCTCAGCGACTTCGGATTCGACCCCATCGCGATCGAAACACCAGGTGGGCGCCGCGAGTACGCGCGGGCCCAGGAGGCGATCAGCGAGCGCGCCGCACCGCTGCGCGCCCGGCTCCTGGAGCGTTGCGTGGCGCTGCGGGACACCGCCGCCGGCGAATAGGCCTGTTACCGGTGGGTAAGCTGGTACGGCGAAAGTGAAGCGAGGGAGGAACCATGACTGAACGCGTGACGGTGGGTAACCTGCGCGTCGCCCCCGTGTTGTACGACTTCATCAACAACGAGGCGCTGCCCGGTACCGACATCGACCCCGACACGTTCTGGTCCGGCGTCGACAAGGTGGTCGCGGATCTGACCCCGAAGAACCAGGATCTGCTCGCCCGGCGCGACGACCTGCAGGCGCAGATCGACAAGTGGCACCGGGCCCGCGTGATCGGCGGCTTCGAGCCCGCCGACTACAAGCAGTTCCTCACCGACATCGGCTACCTCGACCCGGAGCCGGCGGACTTCACGATCACCACCGCGGGCGTCGACGACGAGATCACGACGACCGCGGGGCCGCAGCTCGTCGTCCCGATCCTCAACGCGCGGTTCGCGCTCAACGCCGCCAATGCCCGCTGGGGCTCGCTGTATGACGCGTTGTACGGCACCGACGTCATCTCCGACGAGGACGGTGCCGAAGCGGGAAGTTCGTATAACAAGGTTCGCGGCGACAAGGTGATCGCCTATGCGCGCACGTTCCTCGACGGCGCCGTCCCGCTCGCCGACGGCTCGTGGGCGGACATCTCGGAGCTGAAGGTCGAGGACGGCGCGGTCGTCCCTGCGCTCGCCGACCCGTCCCAGTTCGTCGGCTATCTCGGCGAAGCTGATGCGCCTACTTCCGTCGTGCTCGTCAACAACGGCCTGCACATCGAGATCCTCGTGGATCCGGAGTCGCCGGTGGGTTCGACCGACAGGGCCGGCATCAAGGACGTCGTCCTCGAATCCGCGATCACCACGATCATGGACTTCGAAGACTCCGTGGCCGCCGTCGACGCCGACGACAAGGTGCTCGGCTACCGGAACTGGTTGGGGCTCAACCGCGGTGACCTCTCCGAGGACGTCAGCAAGGGCGGCAAGACGTTCACCCGCGTGCTCAGCGAGGACCGCACATACACCGGACCGGACGGAGAAAGCGACGTCACGCTGCCCGGGCGCAGTCTGCTGTTCGTCCGCAATGTCGGCCACCTGATGACCAACGACGCCATCACCGATTCCGACGGCGCAGAGATTCCTGAAGGCATCCAGGACGCACTGTTCACCAGCCTGATCGGCATCCACGGCCTGAAGTCGGACGGCGACGGCGACACCAAGAACGGCCCGCTGGTCAACAGCCGCACCGGCTCGATCTACATCGTGAAACCGAAGATGCACGGGCCCGACGAGGTCGCGTTCACCTGCGAGTTGTTCAGCCGCGTCGAGGACGTCCTCGGTTTGCCGCAGAACACGATCAAGGTCGGCATCATGGACGAGGAACGGCGCACCACGCTCAACCTCAAGGCGTGCATCAAGGCCGCTGCCGACCGAGTGGTGTTCATCAACACCGGCTTCCTCGACCGCACCGGCGACGAGATCCACACGTCGATGGATGCGGGCCCGATGATCCGCAAGGGCGCGATGAAATCGACCGACTGGATCAAGGCCTACGAGAACCAGAACGTCGACATCGGCCTGGAGACCGGGCTGTCGGGCCGGGCGCAGATCGGCAAGGGCATGTGGGCCATGACCGAACTGATGGCCGACATGGTCGAGCAGAAGATCGGCCAACCCAAGTCCGGTGCGACGACGGCGTGGGTGCCGTCCCCTACGGCGGCGACGCTGCATGCGATGCACTACCACCAGGTCGACGTCTATGCGGTGCAGAAGGAACTGGGCGGCGAGCGCCGTTCGACGATCGAGGAACTGTTGACGATCCCGCTGGCCAAGGAGTTGGCGTGGGCACCGGAGGAGATCCGCGAGGAAGTCGACAACAACTGCCAGTCGATCCTGGGCTATGTGGTGCGCTGGATCGACGCGGGTGTCGGCTGTTCCAAGGTGCCCGACATCCACGATGTCGCGCTTATGGAAGACCGTGCGACGCTGCGCATCTCGAGCCAGCTGCTGGCCAACTGGCTGCGCCACGGTGTCATCACCGAAGAGGACGTCAAGGCGAGCCTGCGCCGCATGGCCGCCATCGTCGACGAGCAGAACTCCGCCGATGGTTCGTACCTGCCTATGGCCCCGGACCCGGACGCCAGCATCGCGTTCCAGGCGGCCCAGGAATTGATCCTCGACGGCGGTGCGCAGCCCAACGGCTACACCGAGCCGATCCTGCACCGCAAGCGCCGGGAGTTCAAAGCAGCTAGTACCGTTGGCTGACGCACGACGACCCCGCACGTTAGGACGCTTAGGACGGCATGGGCAGACATAGCCTCCCGGACCCCGACGAGTCGGGTCGCCGGAAGTCCGATGAGCCGCAGACCGAGCGCATCGATTCGCGCGCAAGCGATTCCGGTGACGGCACGTACGGTGACGACGACGCCACGACACGGTTCTCAGTCGGCGGCCCCGGCCCACGCGCCGGCGCCCAGCACAGTGGGGACTGGGAAGGCGGCGAGTGGACGGGTAGTCATCGCGCGATCACGCAGGGGCCGCGAAAGCTCAGCGTCGGCGTGATCGCGGCGCTCGTGACCGTCGTCGTGGTGGTCGCCGTCGTGATCTTGTGGCGGTTCGTCGGTGACGCGCTCGACGGTCGATCCGACGCCGCGGCCGCCCGCTGCGTCGACGGCGAGGTCGGCGTCGCCGTCGTCGCCGATCCCGCGATCGCCGAGCCCATCGCGGCGCTCGCCGAGCAGTACAACCAGACCGCGGACCCTGTGGGCGACAAGTGCGTCAAGGTCGGCGTCAAGCCCGCCGACTCCGACCAGGTGGTCGACGGCCTGCGTGATGCCTGGCCCGGCGACCTCGGTGATCAGCCTGCACTGTGGATCCCGGCCAGTTCCGTCTCGGAAGCCCGGCTCGAAGCGGTCAAGGGCCCCGAATCGGTCAGCGACAGCCGCACCCTGGTCAGCTCCCCCGTCGTGTTGGCCGTCTCTCCTGCGCTCAAAGATGCTCTCGGCGAGCAGAATTGGGGCACTCTGCCCGACCTGCAGACCGACCCGGCCGCCCTCGACGGCCTCGGCCTGCAAGGCTGGGGCGGATTGCGGTTGGCGCTGCCCCTCGACGGCGACAGCGACGCCTCCTATCTCGCGGCCGAAGCCGTCGCGTCGGCCGCCGCGCCCCAGGGTGAACCCGCCAATGCCGGCCTGGGTGCCATCAGCACTCTGATGGCCGGGGCACCCGAACTTCCCGACACCAACGCCGATACCGCCATCGATGCGCTGGTCAACGCGTCGGACCCGAAGACCTCGCCCGTTCACGCCGTGGTCACGACGGAACAGCGGGTGTACCAGCGCGCCTCGTCGCTGACCGACGCCACCGGCAAACTGGCCGCGTGGCTGCCTCCCGGCCCGACCGCCGTCGCCGATTTCCCGACGGTGCTGCTGTCCGGTGACTGGTTGTCACAGGAAGAGGTCACGGCGGCAAGCGAGTTCGCGCGATTTATGCGCAAACCCGAACAGCTTGCCGAGCTCGCGAAGGCGGGCTTCCGCGTCGAGGGAACCGAACCGCCGGCCAGCGACGTCGTCGACTTCCCGCCGGTGTCGGCCCCACTCAACGTCGGGGACAACGCCGTCCGGACCACCATCGCCGACACGTTGACGGCTCCGGCCGAAAGCCCGACCGTGACGGTGATGCTCGACCAGTCGATGCCGACCGACGAGGGCGGTGCGACCCGCTTGGCCAATGTCGCCGACGCCCTCAAGACGCGCATTCAGGTGCTACCCCCGGACTCCGGCGTGGGCCTGTGGACGTTCGACGGTGTGGGAAGCCGCTCGGAGGTCGCGCTCGGGCCTCTGGCGGACGCGGTCAACGGGACTCCGCGCAAGGACGTGCTGAATTCGGAGCTGGACGGCCAGACCGCATCCAACGGCGGCGCGGTGTCGTTCACCACGATGCGGATCGTCTACGGCGACGCGACATCGAAATTCCGCGAAGGACAGAAGAACTCGGTTCTCGTCATCACCGCCGGCCCGCACACCGACCAGTCCCTGGGCGCTTCTGGGCTGCAGGACTACATCAGGGGCGCGTTCAAGGCCGACCGTCCGGTCGCGGTGAACGTGATCGACTTCGGTGACGACACCGACCGGGCCACCTGGGAATCCGTCGCGGAGATCACCGGTGGCAGCTATCAGAATCTCGGCAGCTCGGCGTCTCCGGAACTTGCGTCCGCAATCGCAAAAATGTTGTCCTGACCAGCGACAATCGGTCGTCAACGACGTAATATTGACGCTCATGACCGGGGGGTTCTGGCGGAAGAACGGCGTCAAACGCGGTGTGCGGGTGCTGCTGACCACGAATTTTCCGTGCTTCTGGCACACGCTGCGGCGAATACCGAAGGTGAAGTCGCGGGTCAACCAGTTCCTGATCAACTCGTCCATCTACACCATGGAGACCCGCCCGCCCGCGCTGAGCACCAAGTCCAGCTATACGAGCTGGGACTCCCTCCACGATCGCGAGTTCAGTGCCCGCCACCTCGCAGGCGACGATGGATTCGCGCCGGACACCAAGCCCACCATGGAATGCGTCTCGGCGCTGTTCGAGAGGCCGGCCGGGAAGCAGTCGACATCGGAGGGGTCCTCGCTGCTGTTCCCGTTCTTCGCCCAGTGGTTCGTCGACGGATTCCTGCGGACCGACCCCACAGACGCCAGGAAGAACACGTCCACCCACGACATCGACCTGAGTCAGCTCTACGGCCAGAAGAAAATCGAGACCGACGCCCTGCGGGCCGAGTTCGGCCTGCTCAAAACCTCGACCGACGAATCGGGCCGCGAGTTCCCACCCCTCTATTACGACCGCGACGGAAACGTCAAGGCATGCTTCAAGGACTTGCCGATCGTCCTGGACAGCGTCGACGACTCCAAAGCTCAATCCACCACGGCCCTGGCCGAGGAACGCAAACTCAAGCTCTTCGCTCTCGGCCTGCCACGCGGCAACATGCACTACGGCCTCGCGATGATGAGCACGTTGTTCATCCGCGAACACAACCGCATCGCCAGGGAGATCCGAAAGCACACCAAGTGGGACAGCGACCGCATCTTCGAAACGACGCGCAACACGATGATCGTGCTGCTGATCAAGGTCGTGATCGAGGACTACATCAACCACATCACGCCGATACAGTTTCCGTTGTTCATGGAGTCCGGCATCGGCATGAACGAGCGGTGGTACCGCCAGAACTGGATGTCGGTCGAATTCAACCTGCTGTACCGGTGGCACAGCCTGGTGCCGTCACGGGTGAAGGTCGGCGGCACGCCGCGGCAGTTCTCCAGCCTGACGTGGGACACCAGCCCCGTCACCGATCACGACCTGGCGGCACTGTTCCATGAGGCTTCGCGGCAGCCCTGCAGCACCATCGACCTGCTCAATACCGACGTGTCGATGCTCCAGATCGAGCAGCAGTCGATGTTCGTCGCGCGCAAGACCCAGCTCGCGTCGTACAACGACTACCGCCAGAGGTGCGGGCTCCCCCGCCTCGGCAGCATCGAGGATTTGACGTCGCAGCAGTCGGTGCGAGATGCGTTGCACGCCTGCTACGGCCACATCGACAACGTCGAGTTCTTTCCCGGCCTGTTCGCCGAGGACGTGCGCAAGGGCGCGACGTTGCCGCCCCTGATGACGACGATGGTCGCCGTGGACGCCTTCTCCCAGGCGCTGACCAATCCGCTCCTGGCGCCGGGCATCTTCACGTGCGACACCTTCTCGCCCCAGGGAATGAAGGCCATCAAGGAGACGAGGTCGCTGCAGGACATCGTCCGTCGCAACACCAAGGGTGAGTCGGTGGTGCCCCACGTCAGCCTGGCACGCATCCCAGGCTCGTAATCGGCTTTGCTGCGTCGCACGGCGCCGTTCGCCCTTCTGAGGGCACCCTTATCGGGACTGAGCAGCCGCCCAGCAATGATCTGTCTGACCGTCGCACAGCAAGTGTTTCGCTGCCGGTTCGCTGAGGCGATTGCCGGTACCGTGCCTCAATGGTATGACGGCGTTATCATAAAGTCGCTTCCGGCTGACATGATCGGGGAATCGTCCGGCTAAGAGGGGGATGCATCGACTGATGTCGACTCTGCAGCGGACATTGAAGGTACGCAGCCAGGCGCCGGTAGTTGCTCCGCCCTGGCGTGACAGGAAGCGCTACGTCTGGCTTCTCGGGCTGGTGGTGCCCACCCTCGTCCCGATGTCGGCGTTGGGTGCGTCTCTGTCCGGCTGGAGCGTGTTCTGGTGGTCGGGACCGGTGCTGATGTTCATCGTGATTCCCGCGCTGGATCATCTCGTCGGCCCTGATTCGGACAATCCACCCGACAGTGCGTTGACGTGGCTGGAAAACGACCGCTACTACCGCTGGGCGACCTATATCTACCTGCCGGCCCAGTACCTTTCGCTGGTGCTGGCCTGCTGGCTGTGGGCCGGCGGCAGCGGCATCCCGATGAGCGAGCTCGACAAAGTAGGCCTCATGCTTACCGTGGGTGGCATCGCGGGCGTCGGCATCAACACCGCACATGAGCTGGGCCATCAGCGGGCACAGTCGGAGCGCTGGCTCAGCAAGATCGCGCTGGCGCAGACCGGATACGGGCATTTCTACGTCGAGCACAACCGCGGCCACCACGCGCGGGTCGCGACCCCTGACGATCCTGCGAGCTCACGCCTGGGCGAAAGCCTGTACACATTCCAGTTTCGGTCGTTTTTCGGCAGTCTGCGGTCGGCGTGGCGCATCGAGAAGAGGCGCCTCAACCGCAGGCACAAGTCGGTGTGGACCCTGCGCAACGACGTGCTGAACTCCTGGCTGATGACGGTTGTGCTGTTCTCGGTCCTGGTCGCGGTGTTCGGACCTGACGTGGTGATCTGGTTGATCGGCCAGGCCGTCGTCGGCGTCTGCCTGCTGGAATCCATCAATTACCTGGAGCATTACGGACTCCGGCGTCAGCGCCGGGCGGACGGCAGTTACGAACAGGTGCGCGCTGCGCACAGCTGGAACAGCAATTCGGTGATCTCGAACGTCTTCCTCTTCCACCTGCAGCGCCATTCCGACCACCATGCCAATCCGCAACGGCGGTATCAGGCGCTGTGCCATGCCGACGAGGCTCCGCAGTTGCCGTCGGGGTACGCCACGATGGTGCTCCTGGCGCTGTTTCCGCCGCTGTGGCGCCGCGTCATGGATCCCCGCGTGATCGCCCACTACAACGGCGACGTGCGTCTCGCTGCGCTGGCGCCGGGCAAAGAGCACAAGTTAGTGAAGCGGTACGGCTGACTGCACTTCGCGGGTGCGCTTGAGGGCGATTGCTGCCGTGCGCATCGACAGCCCCGGCGACAGGCGCTCGAGGTACCACAGCGCCTTCCACCATCCCGGTACGACGATGATCGCCTCGTTGCGCACGACGGCCCGTAACGCCTTGTCGGCGAATACATCAGCATCCATGGGGCGTAGCGCCTCGCCGAGCTTGAGCTGATCCTCGCGGCTGACGCTCTTGTTCCTGCCGTACTCACCCCCGGTGAGGATCGGCGTGCGCACGACGCCGGGACACAGCACCGAGACGCGGACGCCGTGGGTCGCGGCTTCCACCCGCATCGCCTTGGACAGGGCGACGACGGCGTGCTTGGTTGCCGTGTATCCGCCCTGCGCGGTCGTGGTGATCAGGCCGGCCATCGACGCGGTGTTGACGACGTGGCCGCTGCCCTGGCGGATCATGAACGGGTAGGCCGCCTGGACGCCGTGGATGACGCCGCGAAGGTTGACGTCGATGACGTCGTTCCAGTCGTCGAGGGTGAGCGTGTCGACCTCGCCACCGATGCCGATCCCGGCGTTGTTGAACAGATAGTCGATTTTCCCCGATGTATCAACGGTTTTGGTGATGGCGTCGTGGAATGCGTCTGGATCACGCACGTCGAGTTCCACGGCATGCGCCGTCGCTCCGGTGCTCCGCACGTGCTGCGCGAGTTGTTCTGCGGCCTGGATCTGGCGGTCGGCGATCCAGACCTGTGCGCCGGCCGCCGCCAGCTTCGCCGTCAGCGCGGCGCCGATCCCGGAAGCCCCACCGGTGATGAACGCGACTTTCCCGGCCAGCTCGACTGCGTCCTTGGATGCCATCCGGGAAGGATATCGGCCGGGTCGGGTCGGGCGTCATGCCGACCACACGACACGGCCCCGATCGGCCGGCGCGGCACCGGCGCGCGACAACGATCCCATGGTTTGCCTCTGCGGTGGGCGGGGCATGCCGACGACGGAACCGCCAGCGGTTCTGCGTGCCGATCACGGTTCGGACAACACGGCCGGGATCGTCCAATGTTCACCGCATGGATGTCTGCTCGAAATGGTGTGCTGACAGAGGTGGTACAGACCAACAAAATTTATTAGCGGCACTGCCACTGGCAACAAGTTGGCGGGTAACTAGTCGCCGAGTTTCGACGCTAAATGACAATTGGGTAATTCAGGAGATGCAACATTACAGCGATCGAGTGCGAACGAGGTTCACGTGGTTTTACATCGTTGAACTGCTGACGGACATGCTTTTCGGTTAGCGCCCGGGCGAATGTCGGACAAATCCTCTACCGGTGTAGAGAGTGTATAACTGTCCAATATCAGCAATATTAACACCTTTTGCTGCAATCGCATTCATTGGAAATAGCTCCATTTTGCTGCGCAAAGTTTGACAGTGACGCAATATGCTTCTGTCGCGCCGGACATGGCGAGTCGCTCACAGCTACTGATCGGGGAGATCACTATGCGCAGAAGCATTCGAAAGGTAGGGGTCGCCTGCGGGGCGGCCTTTGCCTCGACGGCAATCGCCGTCTCTACGGCGACGGGGGCCTCCGCCGTCACCACGGCGGTGGCAGTCGGAGGGCTGGGGACGCCCGACATGCACGAGATCGTCATCAAGCCGCTGCTCGGCGGCAAGCTCGACCGCGAGAACGACATCCTGGACGGCGTCGAATGGCCCGCTGAGGCCAAGCGGCCCGGGACAGGGCGGACCCTGGGACAGTCGATCACAGAAGGGATCGCCAGTCTCGACACCCATTTCGACGCTGCCGTCGGTCGCTTGGAGGCGGGCGAGCAGTTCACCGTCGTCGGCTTTTCCGCCGGCTCGCTCGTCGTCAACGATTTCATGCGGGAGTTGGCGAAAGACCCCAATGCCCCCACCAAGGGGCAGGTGAAGTTCATCCTGGTTGCTGATTCGAGCCGTCAGAAGCTGATCCAGGGGTCGAGCAAGTACAACCCGCAGTACGACTACACGTACCAGCCGGCACCGGAGACCATCTACGACATCGACGTCGTCACCGGTGAATACGACGGCGCGGCCGACATGCCGGACCGGATCTTCAACTTCCTGGCCGTCGTGAACGCCATCGCCGGCGGGATCTACGTCCACGTGCCGATGATGTTCGAGGACTACGCGGCGGTCACGCCCGAAGAGAACATCACCAGGGTGACGAACAGCAAGGGCGGTGTCACCACCACCTACCTCGTCCCCACCAAGACGCTTCCGATCGTGCGGCTGCTTCCGTTCCTGAAGTCTCAGGAAGCCTCGTTGAAGGCCAAGATCGACGCGGGTTACAGCCGCAACGACGACCGGCTTGCTGCCGCCAACTCGGCCTCGGCCCGCTCGTTCGCCGCGCCCGCGGTGGTCGAAGAGGCTTCGGCGACCGTCGAGGAGGAGGCGGAGGACACGACCGAAGCCGACACGACCGAATCTGAGGCCGCCGAATCGGATACCGCCGATTCCGACGCGCCGACGACGAAGGCGAGCAAGAGGGAAACCGTCGCCGAGGAGGACACCGACGTGTCCGAGGCCGACGACGACAAATCTGCGGCCTCCGGGGATGCCGACACGGCGGATTCCGACAAGGCCGACAAGGGCGACGAGGGCGACAACGATTCCGCGAGCACCAAGGGATCCAAGTCGTCAGGGGACTCGTCGTCTGATGGATCTGGGTCGTCTGACTCCGGCTCCTCGGAGTAGCCTCCCCGAACTCGAGGCTGCCGACGTAGGACGCCCGCCCGAAGCCCCGGCATCCGGCCGGGGCTTCGTGGTGTCCGGACTGGGTTCGAGAATGAAAAATCATAGTGGGCGCGGCCACGTGTCCATAGGCTGATGATCGATTTGCTGTGGGGTACCGTATTTGATCATGGACGATCCGCAGTACGACGTGATTGTCGTCGGCGCTGGCTTCGGCGGTATGGGGGCCGCCATCCAGTTGAAGAAGATGGGCTACGACAACATCCTCATCCTCGACCGCGAGGATGACCTGGGCGGGACGTGGCACGTGAACCACTATCCGGGTCTGGCGGTGGACATTCCGTCGCCGACGTACTCGTACTGGTTCGAGCCGAACCCGTACTGGTCGCGTTATTACGCGCCGGGATCCGAGCTCAAGCGCTACGCCGAGCATGTCGCCGACAAGTACGACGTCCGCAGGCATATGCGGTTCAACACCCCTGTGGACGGTGCGCACTGGGACGACGACACGAAGCTCTGGCACGTTGCGCTGTCGGGCGGTGAGACGCTGTCGGCCAGATTCCTGATCACCGCCACCGGGTATCTGTCGCAGCCGCGCAAGCCCGACATCCCCGGAATCGAGGATTTCGCGGGTCGGATCGTGCACAGCATGGACTGGGACGACAGCTATTCCCCCGCCGGCGATCGCATCGGTCTGATCGGAACGGGTGCCACCGCTGTGCAGCTGATTCCCCAGCTCACCAAACACGCCGCCGAGCTGACCGTGTATCAGCGCACCCCCATCCACGTGGTGCCGAAGGTCGACTTCCCGATCCCGCCCATCATTCGGCAGCTTCTCGCCCGGGTTCCGTTGATCCAGCGCGCATTCCGGTGGAACAGCGACATCGGCCTCGAAGCGATGATGATTCTGTCGGTCTTGAACTTCAAGTACTTCCGCCAGCTCAACACCGTCGCCGACCTCACCTCGCGTGCCCTGCGCTTCGTCTCCATCCGGGACAAGGCGCTGCGGGCGAAGCTGACGCCTGAGTACGAATTCGGCTGCAAGCGGCCGACTTACTCGAATTCGTACTACCGGACGTTCACCAAACCCAACGTCCACCTGCAGTCCGCGGGCATCGAGCAGATCGAAGCCGACGGCATCGTGGCCTGCGACGGAACCAAGACGCAGATCGACACACTGGTTCTGTGCACCGGCTTCGATCTGTGGGAGGCCAACATACCGGCGATCGAGATCATCGGTCGCGACGCCCGAAATCTGGGTAAATGGTGGCGTGACAACGGGTTCCAGGCTTACCAGGGCGTCACGATCCCGGCGTTCCCCAACTTCCTGAGTCTCGCAGGGCCATACGCGTCGAGTGGCTTGTCGTTCTTCAACACCGTGGAGTACCAGATGCGCCACATGGATCGGCTCTTCGGTGAGGTGAAACGGCGCAACGCGACGACGTTCGAGGTCACCGAGGAAGCCAATGCCGCGTTCCGCGAGCGGATGTCGAAGCTTCTGGGCAAGACGGTGTTCGGGCTCGGGGACTGCGCCCGGTCGCGGTCGTACTATTTCAGCCCCAGCGGTGAGACGCTGGTTCGGCCGGCGTCGACGAATCAGACCAACCGCGAGAACGACAACTTCCCGCTCAGCGACTACTCGATCGCCTGAGAAGGCCAGCTCACAAGCACTTTCCGGAAAGTACTCACAGCTGTGTGACAGCATGGATTCATGCTGGTTAGGCGGATGTTGAGTGGGCTCGGCGCGGCGGCGCTCGCGGTGGCTGCGACAGTACCGACCGCGGTCGGAATTCCTTCGGCAGGGGCGCAGCCCTGCCCCGACGTCGAGGTCATCTTCGCGCGTGGAACCGGTGCGCCGCCCGGCCTCGGTTGGCTGGGTAACGCGTTCGTGGATTCACTGCGCGCGAAGATGGGTGGACGGTCCGTCGGCGCCTACGGTGTCAACTATCCGGCGAGCTTCGACTTCGATGCATCCGCCCCCGTGGGCGCCGCGGACGCGGCGGGACGGGTGCAGTGGATGGCCGACAACTGTCCCGACACCAAGCTGGTTCTCGGCGGGAATTCACAGGGAGCAGGCGTGATCGACCTCATCACCGCCGATGCTCGACCCTTCGGCAGGTTCCATCCGACTCCCCTGCCCCCGCATCTCTCCGACCGCGTGGCGGCGGTCGCCGTGTTCGGTAATCCGTTGCGCGACCTTCCCGGTGGCGGCGCACTCTCGCAGGTGAGTGGAATGTTCGGGCCCCGGACGATCGACCTGTGCGGTCTCGACGATCCGTTCTGCTCGTCAGGTCTGAACTTCCCCGCCCACTTCTCCTACATCAAGAACGGCATGGTCGACGAAGCGGCGAACTTCGTCGCCGGGCGACTTCAGTGACCGTTTGTGACTGACTCGCTAGCAAACCTATACATCTGATCGACATTTACGAAACTACGTTGCCCTGGATTTGGCCTATTTCCGAAAAATCGTCTGTGACGGATCGGAAACGGGCCGAAAATAGTGTTCGGGACGTCGCCAACGCACTGTAGGCTGACGTGGTCAGCAAACGGTGCTGGTACAGGTTGCTCGGGGTGCAGTGGCAAGGGGAGATATGTCGAAGGTGGCGCACAGGCGCAAGAGGAAGTCGAAAGCGATGGCGGTGGCCGCCGCGGCGATGGTGCCGCTGATGGCGATCCCGGTCGCGGGAACGACGAGTCCGGTCGCTTCGGCGGCATTCGAGTACTTCCCTCAGGAACCCACGCGGGTGCTCACGCTGAGTTTGTTGCCGGGTGGCAACGACGACGACCTGATGGGCGTGATGTGCCAGTCGCCGCGGACGTGTCAGAACGTCATCTACTCGCGCGCCAATTCGCCTGCGGCAGTGGCCACGCTGAACGCGGCACTGCGAGACGGGACGACGGGCAAGCAGATCGTCTTCGCCTACAGCCAGGGCGCCAGGGTGGCCGGCAGGTGGCTCATCGAGAACGAAGGGACGGAGGGCGCCCCGTCGGTCGAAGACATGAGCTTCGTCCTGATGGGTAACCCCAGTCGCAAATACGGTGGCTCGGACCGGGATTGGGAAGCCAACTTCCCGGAGACCGCGTACAAGGTGATCGACGTGTCGCAGGAGTACGACCTGGCGTCCGACTTCCCCGACGATCGAAACAACTGGCTGGCGATGATCAATGCGAACGCAGCATTCTTCTTCACCCACCAGGACTACGAAACCGTCGACATCTACGACGAAGCCAACTACGTCTGGGTCGAGGGCAACACCACGTACGTGTTCGTCCCCACCGAGAAGCTCCCGATGCTCACGCCGCTGCGCTGGTTCGGGCTGGGATTTGTGGCCGACGCCCTCAATGCGCCGTTGAAGGAGATCATCGACCGGGCCTACGATCGGTCCTACCTGCCTGCCACCCCCGGCCTCCCGTCCGCGGCGCAGCCGGAAACCCAAGCGCTGCAAGCAGACATCTCGTCAGCCACGATCACCGAGCCGGCGTCGGAGCCTGCCGCGCTCTCACGCGGTAAGCATGCCGCCGAGGACGACGATGTGCTCGTCGAGCCGGTCAGCGAAGAAACCGTCGCAGACGTCGAGGACTCGCCTGCCGATGAGGACGGCGACGGCGGATCCGCGGTCGCGGACGACGCCGAGGCCGATGAGGACGCAGCAGACGAGGCCGCCGAGACCGACACCGAGGCCGCAGCCGCCAAGGATGACGACTCCGCGGACGACGCTGATCGGCCGACTCGCAAGGGTGACACCGAGAAGCCGTCGGAGCGGGATTCGTCGAAGGACGACGGGGCGTCGGGCGACTCCGAGTAGTCGGTGTGCTTGGCTGGCGTCATGGATGTCAGCGGCCTTGCCCCCATCGAACAGACCGCACTTCTCACCGAGTACTGCCGCGCCCTCGACTCCCGTTCGGCGCGGCCGATTCTCGGTGACACAGGCGCCGATGCCACGATCTGCCGGATAGACCACGATTTCGCGAGCCTGGGCGCCACCCCCAGTGTGGTGGCGTTGGTCGCGTTGCGCGCCAAGATGCTCGATGAGCGGATTCGGGCGTTCGCCACCGCTCACCCCGCTGCCGTGGTGGTCGACCTCGGTGCCGGACTCAGCGGTGCCGTGTCACGGGTGGACCCGCCGGCCGCGGTGGACTGGTACAACGTCGACCTCCCCGCCGTGGTCGAGGTTCGCGAGGCCGTGGTGCGTGCACACCCGCGAGCCCGTTCCGTGGCGGCCAGCGTCCTCGAACCCGACTGGGCCGCAGGGATTTCTGCCGATCGCCCAGCGATGGTGTTCGCCGACGGCCTGTTCGCATTCCTCGGTGAGGAGGAGGTGATCGGCGTCATGCGGAGCATCACCCGCCATTTCACCTCGGGTGTCCTCGCCTTCAACGACTACGGGCCGGTCAGCAAGGTCAACCAGATCATCGGCAAGCTGGCGACCTCGCGCACGGCGAATTCGCCTCACAGCCAATGGAATTTCCCGGGATTCACAGACGCCCGAAAACCCGAAACCTGGAACCCCGATCTGCACCTGCTCGACGAATCCAGCGCGATGCACCGCCCCGAGGCCGCACTTTTCCCTGCCGGGCTGCGGTTCGCGAGCAAGCTGTCGCGCCGAGTCCCGTCGATTGCCAGGAAGGCGAGGATCCTGCAGTACCGGTTCTAGCCGGCGGTCTCGGCCACCGACACCGAATCGGTGCTCTGCGGTGCATCTTTACGACGTCTGCGGACCAGTGCGCGGCCGCCCCGGCCCGGTGTCACCGTGACACCGCGGCTGTGCGGCTTCTCGTCGGGCTCGCTTGTCGGTTCCAGCGTGAACTCGCGCAGCATGGTGCGCAGCGTGACGTCCATCTCCATGGTGGCGAACGACGCGCCGATGCACCGCATCATGCCGCCGCCGAACGGAATCCACGCGAACGGGTTCGGCGGGTTGCCGACGAAACGGTCCGGATTGAACACCTCGGCGTCGGGGAAGCTCTGCTCGGCTGCCATCGCCAGCTGGGTACTGGCCATGATCGTGTCGCCCTCGGGAATCACCCACTCCCCCAGCCGGATACGTGTCCTGGCGCGCCGCAGTGCTGCGGTCAGCACCGGCCGGGTGCGCTGGGACTCGGCGATGGTGGCGTTCATCAACTCCGAACCGCCCGCATCGACCTCGTCGGACAAGCGCTGCAACAGGTCCGGGTGCCGGCGGATGCGCTCGATCGTCCACGCCAACTGCGTCGACGTCGTCTCATGGCCGGCCACCAGCATCGTCAGCAGTTCGTCGATGATGTACGGGTCCGGAATCGGTTCGCCGTTGTCGTAGCGCGCCTGCAGCAGCAGTGACAGCACGTCGCCGCGCTCGGCGAAATTCGGGTCGGAGCGGGCGTCGGTGATCAGCGAGGTGCAGATCTCGTCCATCCGCTTGCGATACCGCGCGAACTTCCCGCCGGGGCTCCATGCGCCGACGTCGCGACGCACCACGGACGGCAACAGTGCGATCTTGGAACCGAATTCGACCGCCGCGGGAATCACGACCCGCAGTTCGTCCAGTTCCTCACCCTTGGCGCCGAACACGGCCCGCAGGATGGTGTTGAGCGTGATCCGCATCATCGGTTCGAGCGTCTCGAACTCGACGCCCTCCGGCCACGACGCCATCTCGCGCACCACCTCTTGTTCGGTGATGTCCTCGTATGCGCGCATGTTCTTGCCGTTGAACGGCGGCAGTAGCAGCCTGCGCCGCGCCAGCAGTTCGTCGCCCTCGAGATTGAAGATCGATCCGGGACCGAGGACGTCGCCGCCCAGATTGTTCTGGGGCCGGCCGACGAGCTCACGGCTGGTGCTGAACAAGTCCTTGACCAGGACCGGGTCGCTGATCACCACGGTCTCCCCGAACACGGGCAACTGCAGTGTGAACGTCGAGCCGTAGCGGCGGCCCAGCGCGGCGACCGAGCCATAGCGCATCGCCAGCACGGCGGCGCCCTGGATCAGTTTCGGAATCCGTGGGCCGGGTGGCAGCCGCACGGGATCGGTTGTGGCCGTTGCCATGTCGTCACCCCTTCCTGTGAGCGGTCAGACCATCTCGTAGTGGCTGAGCGGGAAGCTGTCCTGTTCCTTGACGGCCTGCCGGATCGACGTCGGGCGGAACAACGGCGCCTCGCCCGAACTGTTGAACCAGTAGGACCGCGAGTTCGCGCAGTTGCCGAGCATGAACACCGAATCGTCGAGCAGGGTCAGCATCTTATCGAGGAATTCGGCGTTGGCCTCTTCGGTGACCTCGAAGGTGCTGGCGCCGCGGCGCTGCAGCTCGCCGAACAACCGTTTCATGTGCCGCATCTGGTATTCGACGGTGTCGAACCACGACATTCCGACCCAGGCGTACGGGCTGGCCTGCGTCAGCAGGTTCGGGAACAACGGTACCGAAAGTCCTTCGTAGGCCTGGAATTTGTTCTCGCGCCACCACTTGCCCAGGTCCCGGCCATCCCGGCCGATCACCGGGATGGCAGGCAGATTGGACTCCCAGACGTCGAAACCCGTTGCAAGGACCAGGGTGTCGATGGTGCGCTTGGTGCCGTCCTTGGTGACGATGCCGTCGGGTTCGATACGTTCGATTCCGGTGGTCTCCAGGTGGACGTGCGGCTTGTTGAACGTCCGGTAGTAGACATTGGACAGCGTCGGCCGCTTACACCCGAAGTCGTAGGACGGCGTGAGCTTGCGGCGCAGCCCCTTGTCGCGGATCGCGAGAAAGCGGTGCAGTCGGCCGATCGCGGCCGCCGCCCGGTTCACCGGCCGGAACTGACGGAACTTCCACATCGCGATCGTCACCATGATGTCCATGAACATGTCGCTGGACAACCGCAGGAACCGTTGAGTCGCAGGGATTCTCGCGAACAGCCGCTGAGCCCTGGGGCCGAACGGGAAGTCCAGCTTCGGCATCACCCAGATGGGCGTGCGCTGGTACACCGTCAGCTCCGCGACATCTTCGGCCAGCTTCGGAATCAATTGCACCCCGGTGGAACCGGTGCCGATGATCGCGGCCCGCTTGCCCGCCAGCGAGTAGTCGTAATCCCACTCCTGGGCGTGCAGCACCGTGCCCGCGAAGTCGTCGATACCGGCGATGTCGGGCTTCTTGGGCTGGCAGAGGTAGCCCGTGGCGAGAATCAGAAACTGCGTCTGCAGAGTCTGGCCACCCACGAGGGAGACCAGCCAACGCTGGCTCTCCTCGTCCCACCGGGCGCCTTCGACGGTCGTCCCGAACCGCATGTAGCGACGCAGGTCGTACTTGTCGGCGACATGCTCGGCGTAGGTCTTGAGCTCAGCACCGGGCGCATACAACCTGGACCAGTACGGATTCGGCTCGAACCAGTACGAATACGTCGTCGAGGGGACGTCGACCGTCAACCCTGGATAGCGGTTGACGTGCCACGTACCTCCGAGATCGTCCTCGCGGTCGACAATGGCGATCTTCTGATAGCCCAGCCGATTGAGTTGGATCGCGGCACCCATGCCACCGAATCCCGCTCCGACAATGACGGCCTCAAACTGCTCCGTACTCACGGGGCGATACTACGGCCCTTCATCAGTCGTCGCCGCCGCCGCTGCCACCACTGCCGCCGCTGCCACTGCTGCCGCTGGCGCTTCCGCCGCCACTGCCGCTGCTTCCGGAGTCGCTGTCGGAGGTGTCCTTCTTCGAGTCCTTCTCGGACTCGGTGTCGGACTTCTCGGCAGCCTTCTCAGACTCGGCAGCCTTCTCGGCCTCGGCGGCCTTCTTGGCTTCCTTGGCTTCCTTGGCTTCGGCGGCCTTGCTGGCCTTGGTCGCAGCTGCTTCCTTGGCGTCTGCCTTGTCCTCGTCGGCGGGTGCCTCGTCCTTGGCAGGCGCCTCGGTCTCGGGGGCCTCGTCGGCCGGGGCCTCGGGAGCCTCCTCGGCGGGGGTCTCCTCTTCCTCGGGCGCCTTCTGGAACTTGTCGAGCAGATCCTGC
This sequence comes from Mycobacterium sp. 236(2023), assembly GCF_029623955.1. GTDB lineage: Bacteria > Actinomycetota > Actinomycetes > Mycobacteriales > Mycobacteriaceae > Mycobacterium. The sequence continues at coordinate 665,731 of NZ_JARSBP010000004.1, forward strand.
ACCGCGGTCGAGATGACGTCCGTCTTCTCTTCCCCGGCGGGCTCCTCGGTGACCTCTTCCGTGGTCTCCTCGGTGGAGGCCTTTGCAGAGTCTTCCGTGGTGTCGGCCTCGGTGGTCTCCTCAGGAGCCAGCTTGGCGAGCAGAGCGTTCAGCCCCGACTCGGGCTTGTCGACCAGGCCGCCCTTGGACTCCTCGTCGATGGCCTGCTGGGTTTCCTCTGCCGTCTGGCCGTTGAGACCCTCCAGGCCGGCCTTCTTGTTCCATGCCGCGATCTCGGCGTCGGTCAGACCGTCGACGGGATCGCCGATGTACTTACCGGTCTCGGGGTCGTACTGATCCTTGACCGACGGCGGGATGTAGGCGCCCGGGTAGACGTCCAGGCCGACCTTCCAGTCCTCCGGCATGAACGGATCGACCTTGTTGCACGTCGGGCACAGGACCTTGGCGAGCGGGCGGGCCAGGTACGCGAACGGCGTCATCGCCGGATTCCACACGTAGCTCTTCGGCACGAATGGATTGAAGGTGGTCGTCAGACCGTCGGCAAGGTTCCTGAACGCTTCGATCTGCGCCTGCAGCGTCGCCGTCTTGATGCCCTCCGGGGTGGACATCAGGTGGTCGAAGAAGCCCTTGGTCTCGCCGAACGGCTCCGGATTCACCGTTTCGCCGTACCATTCGACCTCGTCGCCGGTGATGCCCAGCTCTTGTCCCCAGAATCCCTCGACGGAGCTGACAGGGTTGTACTGAGGCGTGATGGGGCTGGTGAAGGTGAAGCCGCCCGGGGCGAAGAAGTCCCAGAGGTTGACCTTGAACATCTGATCGGTGATGCCCGACGGGTTGTTGCACGGCGGGAAGCCGGTGCAGCCTGCGTTCATCGGCAGGTTGGCGCGCGCCCACCAGTCGGCGGTCATGCCCATCGGGGTCGAGATCGACGGGATCGCGACGAGGAAGTCGACGAACGCGCGCGTCATCTCGGGGTTGGCCGGGTCCCAGCCGAGAACGTTGGTGGGCGTGTAGACCCACCAGCTGCCGCTGGCACGCATCGCGTTGGCGAAACGGTTGGTGCCGGCGATGGCGTAGTAAGGAATGTTGGCGATCGTCTCCGCCAAGTTGATCGGGATGTACGACCAGCTCTTCTCGGGCGCGTCGATCGTCGTGCCGGTGATGCGGTCGTCGCGGTCGTACGCCTGCTCGATCAGGTACTGCAGGCCAGGGGTAAGGCCGTCGGCCAGCTGGTCGAGACCGATCCAGCGCAGGGGCTCGACGATCGGAAGGGTCTTGGACGGGACGAAGACGTACTCGATGCCGTCTTCTTCCCAGCTGCTGTTGGCGGGGTCGTCGATGTCGACGTCCGAGTAGCCCTTGCCGAGGTGGTTGGTGAAGAAGCCCATCGTGGCGTTGAGAACGGCCAGCGAGTTCAGCGTGTCGGTGGGCATGTCGACGGTCGGGTCGTACTGCTGCGCGACGTCGATGACCTTGATGCCACTGTTCTCGGGCCAACCCTGACCCCACACGGTGCCCGAGCCCCCGTACTTACGGGTCGGGTTGCCGATGACGACGAACGTCAGGTTGTTGGGCGCCGGGTACGCCTCGGGATCCTCAAGATGCTTCTCCAGCCACTGCGATGCAACGACAGCACCCTCGCTGAAGCCGAAGATGGTGGTCTCTTCACCGAGGTTGCCGGACAGCGCCTTCCGGAGCTCCTCGACGCCGTTGCCGAAATATCCGGCGTTGAGCGGGTCGGTCCAGATGGGGAGGTACTCGACCTCGTAGCAGGGGGTGCCGTTACCGCCGCAGACCGTGCCGTTCAACTGCTCGGCCATGTTCAGCGCGTCTGGCGTCGGGTTGAGCGTCACCACACGCGCGGAGAGGGTGACCTCCTGCGTGACCTGCTTGGTGGTGGTGGCAGCACCGAAAGCGGGCGCCGGCGGAGCGATGGGCGAGAGCGCGATCACGCTCGTCCCGACAATGGCAAGGCCCGTCGTTACGTACGGGCGAAGCGCTGAGTGCATGTCCCAACCTTCCAAGTCGTTGCATTGTGATGACGATCTGATCACGGCAAAGGTGTGCGGAGATTATCACAGAATCACATGCCGCAAGGAATTGCTGGACGAAATCACAATCTTGCCCGCAACCCCTGAGAGAAAACCGTATCGGATGCTACCGCGGGAAGATTTCACGCCCGCAGCCGCGTCCCCCACTCGCTGGCAACGTCATCGCCCAACGCCGGCCTGGAGCGCGTAAGCAACAGCGTGAATGCGCGATACCCTGTATCTCAGCAGTGTCAAATGCTCGAATTGTCTAACCCAGCTAATTTGTAGCAACGCAAAGTTGATAGCCGGTTACGGAACCGTAGCCACTCCGGGCACGGCTCGGTCGGCGGGATAGCTCTGCCGCCTTCCAGCAACATCGCTCGGCAACTGGAATGTGTTACAGAACGTTTTGCTGGCCGCGTTAATTAGCCAGAAGAGGTTTAGCCTTCCGCGGTCACAGGCGTCGCACAGGTCACAGATTCGTTATCAGAAGCCGCGCTCGCCCAGCCAGGAGTCAATGTGTTCTGCGACCGCCTGCCAGCCCGGCTCGATCATCATGTTGTGCCCCATACCGGGGAAGAATTGCGGTTCGGTGCGGTACGCCCGCGCGGTGGCACGCACCTCCGCCGGTGTGACGGCCAGCCCGTCCTCCCGAGCTCCGAGAACCAGCATCGGCGCCCGCACGCGCTGAGGCCGCGGGAGTGCCAACAAGCCGTCGCGACCCGACCGCGCACTCTCCTCCTGGAGGCGGGACGCACACGCGTCGACGACCGCCTGCGGGGTGTGCGGAGAGAAAAACCGCTCCCTGGCCAGCTCCGGCGAGCTGACGTAGCGCAGCGACTTTCCGGTGGCGGACAACTTCACGAAGTCCCACGGATGCCGCCGGATCCAGCGCAGGCCGGAGGCCAGATAGCCCCGCGGTGGCGCCGACGCCATCAGAACGCCGGCGGGGATGTCGCGGGATTCCAGGAACTTCTGCACCACGAATCCACCCATGGAATGGCCGATCACGACCGGTGGGGTGGGCAACGTCGCCGCCACCGACGCGACGTCGTCGACGTAATCGTGGATCGACAGCGCCCGCAGCGGTTTGTCGGAGGGACTGCCGCCGTGGCCCCGGAAACTCAGGGCGAGCGCGCGATAACCCTTCTCCGCGAAGAAGTTCAGAAAATGTTCATCCCAGCACCAGGCGGCATGCCAGGCGCCGTGGACGAACAACAGTGGCACCGGATGCTCGGAGCCGCCGGCACCCTTGTCGATCACCTCGAGCGGTGCCGTTGACGGGCTGGGCAGGGCGACAACCTTTGCGATCGAGGGCGGGGGACGTTCTCCACGGGAGACGAGTACCGAAAACGTACCACCGGCCGTCGGCGCGGGCGCCGTGGCGATCCCGGGTAGTACGGTCGCTAATCATGACGTCCCGACCGCGGTCCGCTGTGGCCCCGTTCCGTTTCGGACTGCTCGACGGCATCGTGAACACCCGGATCTCCCCCACGCTGTTGCCCTCGGCCAGCATGCTGACGGCCTCGGCCACCGGCGCGGATTCGTTCTGGGTGGGCGATCACATCAACTCGCTGGTGCCCCGCTCGGTGGCCACCCCCGAGCATCTCGGCCTGGCGGCGAAGCTGGTTCCCAAGGTCGACGCGATCCTGGAGCCCTGGACGATGCTCGGCCACCTGGCGGCCCGCAACCGCCTGCGGCGGCTGCGATTCGGCGTCGGCGTGACCGACGCCAGCCGACGGCATCCGGCTGTCACCGCCCAGGCCGCCGCGACGCTGCACCTGCTCACCCGCGGACGCGCGATCCTCGGGATCGGTGTCGGCGAACGGGAAGGCAATGAGCCGTACGGCGTGGAGTGGACCAAGCCGGTCGCCCGTTTCGTCGAGGCGCTCGCCACGATCCGCGCGCTGTGGGAATCCGGCGGCGAGCCGATCACCCGCGAGTCCGATTACTTCCCGCTGCGGCACGCGGTCTTCGATCTGCCGCCCTACAAGGGGCGGTGGCCCGAGATCTGGGTCGCCGCACACGGTCCGCGCATGCTGCGCGCGACGGGCCGCTATGCCGACGGCTGGGTGCCGTTCGTCATCTCCCGTCCCGCCGACTACTCCGCGGCGCTGGAGGCGGTCCGCACCGCCGCCTCCGACAACGGCCGCGATCCGATGTCGATCACACCCGCCGTAAACCGCACCGTCGTCGCCGGCCGCACCCGCGACGACGTCGACGAGGCACTGAATTCGGTGATCGTGAAGGCGGTTGCCCTGGCCGCGCCGGCGCAGGCCTGGGCCAGGCACGGGGTCGAACATCCACTCGGGTCTGACTTCTCGGGTGTGCAGGACCTGGTTCCGCAGACGATCGACCGCGAGGCGGCGCTGGAGTACACGGCCCGCGTGCCCGCCTCGCTGATGAAGGAGATCTGCTTCCATGGGACTGCCGACGAGATCCTCGATCAGGTGGCCGAGTGGCGCGACCACGGATTGAGGTACCTGCTCGTCATCAACGGCAGCCAGCTCAACCCCAAGCTGCGCAAGGGGATGTCGGCGACTCTGCCCTATACCTCGGTACTGCGGGGTCTGAAGAAACTCTGATATCGGTCGGACATGTTTGCCGGTTGAAGTTTTCGGCCGGCGCGTCGACGCGAATTGGTCCGTCGGGCCACGATGTGGACGTATCGGCCGCGGGAAAGGTGCCGTACCGACGTGATCCGAAGACGATGCGGCGCATCACCGAGCATCTCCTCCGGGAAAGCCCGTGAACACCGCTTTTTCGCGTTGACGTCAATATCCGGATTGCCTGGCGAACGGCGGAACGGCGTGGCCGCCGCACCCGGCGCCGTGCCCCGCGTCGTGGGTGAACGGCCGACCGCGGCGCCCGGAATGGCCGGCGCCACGATTCGCGATTGTTTGCCGAAGAGTGCGGCTGATCACCGGGGCCCGGGGTATGGTCTTGCGATCAGTTGATGTAACTGTCGGGGAGAAGTTGGAAGTCATGCGAATAGCCGTCAAACCGGTCATCACGACCAGCGTGGCTCTGGTGGGGGCCAGTGTCATCGCCATCACTCCGATCGAGGCGCCTGCGCCGACCGTGCCCGTCGTCCAGTCCGACGTCAGCCTGTCCGCATCGTCTGTGGCCTACGTGCCGATCAACATGGTCCAGCAGGTCCTCAGCTCACCCGCCAACATGGCCGCAGCGATGGACCGGCTGGCCGCCGCCCTGGTGATCAGCGGCAGCTGGAACGAGAACCACGCCAACAACCAATGGGGTTGGGACGAGGCCAATCCGGCCATGTTGAAAGAGCTGATCAACATGGCCATCCCGTTTCCGGCGTTCTCCGAGCCGTGGGGCAGACACCTGAACTGGTGGGCCACGGCGAACCTGCCGATGTACGAGGGATGCAACTTCGACTGCCCGGATCTGCCGGGGATGCTCGACCGGATGTTCAAGGTCCCGATGAGCGAGTTCTACGACGAGGACGGCTACACCTTCCCCGTCGTCAAGACTCCCTTCAACGGCGAGGAGACGCCGTGGTCGGAGCAGACCGTCAAACTCGATCCGGCCGAACCTCTTCGCTCCGTGTGGGATTCGCTGACCGCCGAGCCCACCGGCATCAAGACCACGACGCTGTGGGAGTTCGTCACCGCGGCGGCCAACCTCGGTGCGGCACTGCAGATCACCGGCCACATGCCGGACTGGATCGCGGTACGTGAGATCGAGACGTTCTTCAAACACTTCCTGCGGCCCCCCGTCGAGGAGGATCCTGAAACACCCTCCGGTGCAACAGAATTGTCGTTCGTGTCGCCGGCGCTGCTCTCCCCCGCCGCGACCGATGCCGAAGTGGTCGACGTGGCCGCCGACGACGTGCCGGACGAGACCACCGAGAAAAAGGTCACCGAGACGACTTCCGACGAGCAGGGTGACAAGCCGGACGCCCCGACGATCGTCGACACCGCGACGAATTTCCTGAAAGGCAAGTTCGCGCTGGCCGAGCCGGAAGGCGACACCGAAGACGCCGAAGAAGCAGCGGATGTGAAAGGCGCTGCAGCCGAAGATGATTCGGACGAAAGCGATGCGTCCACCGACGACGAGGCGTCCAGCAGCAGGGTCAAGCACCGCAAGTCCGGCGACAGCGATTCCGGATCGGGCTCGGATGCCTCTAGTGCGAGCGACTCCGACTCCGGGGGATCCGGTGGCTCCGCCGGTTCGGGCGGCTCCGGTGGAGGCGATTCCGACAGCTGAGGCGCCCCGCGAAATACGCCCAACAGAACGCGCCGCCACGAAAGTGGCGGCGCGTTGTGGTGCGACGGGTTCACTTGTAGTTGAAGACGAGCCTTCCGCCGTTGGTGAACTCGGTGTAGATCGGTGTCACCGCGAACGGTGTGAAGCCGAAGATCGCGTCGGTCGCCTCGGGATCGATGCTCGGGGTGTCCTTGCCCGAGGTGCGGTACGAGAAGAGCTCCACCCCGTCCGGGGTCGACACCGTGATCAGGGTGCCGTTGGGCAGGCTTGTCGCGCCGTTGACCAGTGAGGCTGGGATGGAACCCTCGATGCCTCCGGTGTCGACCCATGTGTCGAGGAGCTGCTCGTCGTAGTCACCGATCTTCACCCTCAGCTGGTTGATCGGGGCGCCGTCGAGTGTGACGCGGGCGGCATAGGGATTCGGCCCCAGGATGGCGCGGTTGCGCTTCGGATCCATCAGGACGCCCTGGCCGAGAAGCCCGGGAAGGAACGCGAGCGGATTGGACCTGCCGGCGGCACTCGGTCTACCGGAGTTGGGGCCGATGCCGAGGATGCCCTGGTAGTCACTGTTGGTCTGCGACAGCGCATACCAGGTGTTCAAGGTGACGACCTTGACAGGTGACGGTGCGCTCGTGACGTCGTCATTGACCGTGACCGGGATGTTGTAGACGTCGTAGAAATACGGAACGGCGCAGTCGGCGAAGCAGGCCCAATCGCGGCCGATGATCGGGCCGAGCTGCTCCAGTCCGATCACCTGCGGGTTGATGACCAGCCCGTACGACCCGGTGTCGAGGAGGACGTTGACGACCTCACCGCCGTTGATGGACATCTGGATGATCGGGTTGATCCTGGGAATGCCGTTCGTGTTCTCCATGTAGACGTCCAGGATCTGGTAGACGAGGCCGTTGTCGGACGCTTGATCGACGAGCGTTGCCAAGGCGGCCATCTGCTCCCGTGGGCCGAAGAGCCCGACCACGGGAAGGAACTTCTCGGCCGCTTCGAGCTGGTCCTGCGCTCGGATCGTGCGCTGGATGCTTGCTTCGATCCGCTGCCCGGCGATCCAATGGGCGAAGGTGTTCTCCGCGGTGGCGGCGTATTGCGCCTGCAGTGTGGCGTGGTTCTCCTGCCAGCGCTCCAGCGACGTCTGGGCACCCCCCAACCACATCTGCGGGAGGATCGAGGCCAGGCCGGCGAGAAAATTGCCGCTGTCCCAGGTTGCTGCCTTCAGGCCGTCCCGCGCCTCGGAGATCTGCTCGACCGCCAGATCGACGGTGTTCGTGTCGTCGTCGGCTGCGGCGGCGACCACCTCGTCGGCGTCCGCATCGTCGGCGTCGTCCGCGACGTCGAGCGTGACAAGAGCTTCGGCTTTGCCGGTGCGGGCGCTGGCAGGCACCGAGGCCGGGCTGGTCTCCGCGCTGTCGGCGGCATCGCCGTCCTCTGCATCGGCCTCGTTCGCCTTCTCGGCGGCTTCTGTGTCGGTCTCTCCGGCGTCGTTCTCTCCGCCGCCGTCGTTCTCTCCGCCGTCGTCGTCAGACTCCCTGGCGGCGCGCGTCGACTTGGTGGTCGATCGCGACTCGCCGGAGGATGCCGACGAGGACGAGGAGGAGGAATCATCGCTGCTGCTCGCTGCGTCGGCACTGCTGCTGGCGCTGCTGTCATCCGGTGCTGCCTGTGCCGTGGTGGCCGTCCACATGCACACGCCTGTGGCGATTGCGGGTGTCGCAAGGGCCGTCGCTGCCCAGCTACTGATTTTCACAAGCGTCATTAAACCAGGAGCACCGCATCACGCGATGCCTTTTCGTTGACGTAGCAACAACTGTGTTCAAAGCCCCTGACACAGGCGGCAGGCTCCGCGGGAGGGCGCCAAAGCCGGGTGGCGGCCAGTGAAGGGAACGTGAAGTCGCAGAGTATCATCAGCAAATATCCGAATAACGAACAGGCGTGGTTGTCGGATTTGCTGTATCCAGGCGGAGGCCTGCCCGGACATCACACCTAGTCGGTGCCCATCCACGGGCGGTTGCCGTACGTGTTGAGGTGCATGACCTCGGCGACCGGCCGTCGGGTCGTCGGGCCGTAGCGCCCGCGCGGCCAACCCAGCGGCACTACGCAACACGGCGTCACCGACACGGGGAGCCCGAGTGTCTTGCGGGTAGAGGTGACGCTCCACAGCGGCAGTGTGATCAGCGAGGCGCCCAGGCCCATCGCGCGCGCGGCCAGCAGCAGATTCTGCACGCTCGGATAGATCGAGCCGAAGAATCCGGACAGCGCCGCATGCGGCATCGGGACGAACGGGATACGACCGTCCTTGGCGCCCAGCTTCAGACATGCCACGACGAGGACAGGAACCTCGGTGAAGTGGTCGACCTGCCACTGCACCGCGCGGGCCGTCTTCGCCATCGACGGATCCTTCTTCGATACCCGGCGAATCACGGCCTGGTAATACAGATTCCACGCCTGCCGGTAACGCTTGGCGAGCTTCTTCTTCGTCTCGTAGTCCTTGATGACGATGAACTCCCAGTTCTGCCCGTTGGCGCCGGTCGGCGCATGCAGGGCCACCTCGAGACACTTCATCAGGATCTCGTCGTCGATCGGATCGGGGTACACCCGTCGCACGGCACGCTGGGTCATCATCACGTCGATCAGCGACATGTCCAGCCGCGCAAGAGCTTCCGGCGTCGACGGGGTGGTCGTCGAAAAGTTGGGCTCAGCCATTCTGCGCGATCCAATCCGAGGTGAAGCGGGTCAGTTGTGGGAGTTCGGCGACGATCTGGTCGCAGATGGCCTTCTCGAACCTGCCGCCGACAAGGGGAATCTTGACTTCGACGGTGCCGGTGAACGTCAGCCGTGATCCTTCCCCCTGTGGGGTCAGCGTGAGGTGCCCCTCCCCTGACCCCGGGACACCCGACGCGGAGATCGTGACGACGCCACGCACGTCGTCGGCGACGCCACGCTTCCAGGTCTCGGCCCGCACGATCGACAGATTGCCGCGGAAGACCTTCGTCAGCGGTCCCGGAAGCAGATCATTGCGGAGATCCTGCGTCGTCGCGACGTCGACCGCACCGTCTGCGTCGACGTCGAGCCTGTCCAAAGTGGTTGCACCGCCGCCGAATTCGGCAATACGGTCGTTCCAGTACCCAGCGTCACCGAACGCCGCCAGAATCGCATCCACGCCGGCGGGCGAGTCGGTCTGCACCTCAAAAGGACTCGGCACCCTACTGCCCGCCGAATAACCGGTCCGCCAGCCTGCCCGCAAAGGTGCGTGCCTGATCCACCTGTCCGGCACTGATATTCGTCGGCGGGATCTTCACGCCGAGATAGCGGTCCTTGTACTCGCCCGACCCGAGGTAACTCGTCAGCGACAGCATCGACGGCAGTTGCCCACCCGGGTACTCGAAATGGATGCTGTCGACGAACCGGCCACCCTTCTTGTCCGCCAACTCGCGGACCGCTTCCAGGTTCTCGCGCCAATAACGGCGGCACACCGTGAAGACCGCGTACGGGGTGCCCTCCAGCAGAGGCGCTGCTTCTGCCGACTCCAGAAAGGAACGCAGCGGCATGCTCACGGTCTTCCACCAGGTGGGCGACCCGAACACGATCAGATCGTAGGGTCCCGTGCGCACCGCGTCGGGCGTGCGGATCTCACCGGTCTCACCCTTGCCCTGGGCCTTGAACACGCTGAACATGTCGGGCCACACACTGCGCATCGGGAACCGGGTGAACGGCTCCGAGTACTGCGGATCGACGAACTCGATCGGCGCCAGCGTCACCTCGGCGCCCTTGCTGCGCAGCACGTCAGCCGCGGCGTCGAGAACCTTCTGGGTTTGACCGGTGTACGAGTAATAGACGAACAGCACCCTGGTGTTGCCTGGCGCACTCATGGTTGGCTCCCTCTCGCTTTTTGTCGCCCGGAGGCGTTTCCGCATAGCCTCTGTGCATGACCGACAAGGTTTCCATCGATCTGACCGGGCCGGCCCAGACGATGCTGACGACCCTCTACCTGAAAGCTCTCGACGCGGACTTCGAGCGTCCCGTGCTCGGCGACCGCTTCGCCAAAGAGGCTATCGACCGCATCGACTACGACTGGGCCGACCTCGGGGTCAACGGCAAATGGGCGCCCATCGTCACCGTGCGCACCGCCCAGTACGACATCTGGGCCAAGCAGTTCATCGCCGCTCACGGCGAGTGCACCGTCGTCCATCTCGGCTGCGGACTCGACAGCCGCGTGTTCCGGGTCGACCCCGGCCCCGACGTGCAGTGGTACGACGTCGACTTCCCCGGCGTCATCGAGCTGCGCGAGCAGGTCTACCCGTCGCGACCCAACTACCACCTGCTGCCCACCCCGGCCACCGAACTGTCCTGGCTGGACCAGATTCCCGCCGACAAACCCGTGCTGTTCCTCGCCGAGGGCATCAGCATGTACCTCACCGAAGATGACGGCATCGCACTGCTGCGCCGCGTCGTCGAACGCTTCCCGTCCGGCGAGCTGCAGATCGACTTCTACAACTGGGTCGGCATCCGGTCGCAGAAGACGCAAACCCTGGTGCGCAAGACAGGATCGAAGCTGTACTGGGCCGTCAACAGCCCCGACGACATCCTGTCCAACGTTCCCGGCACCCGATTGCTGGCGTGCGTGACGATTTTCAGCGCAAGTACCGCGACCCGGGCGTCGAAGCTTTTCAAGGCGCTGGCTCGCGCCATTCGTGTTGTGCCGCCGGTGCGTAACGCGCTGCAGTATCACCGCTACGGGTTCGGCCCAGTCAGCTGACACTGGCGGCCTGGCGGGCTGCAATGCCGCGCAGCAGCGTCTCGATCACCTGCACCGACTTCTCCGGCTGCGGTCCGTGCGAGTGGTATTCGATCATCAGGCGGCCCGCGAAGATCTTGCTGGTGTAGATCTCGATGCCCGCGCCGACGGCGAAGTACAGCTCGCCGTGGCTGGCTGCCAGTTCCATTTCCGGTGGCATCCGCATCGGCGGGACGATGCCGTTGTCGGTGAACATCACCACATCGGGCAAGCCGGGCGGATTGCCGACATACTGCGGGCTGAAATGCAGGAAGCTCTGCTGGATGACGCCCTCGGCGATGTCCTTCTTGAAGGTGTCGTTGATGTCCCGCGCGAGGTCGACAACGTCTGTGGCGGGGGTGATTTCGGCGAGATAGGTGGCGATACCGACGGGATTGGTGCATTCGGTCGCCTTCACCGGCGGTGACAGCAGGTAGCGCAGGTCGACCGGGTAGACGTAGGGCACCGGAATGTTCGGCGTCTCGCGCAACTGCCACTCGGCCATCAGGATCGCCGCTGACAACAGGCTGTTCAGGCCGAGCTTGTTGGCGCGGCAGAACGCGATGATGTTGTCGGTCTCCTGTTCGGAGAGCTTGCAGAATTCCATCGGAACACGTTGCGGCAGCACCGGATTGGATTCCGACGGGGCGCGGCGCGACGGCGGCACGTCGTAGGCGAACATCGCCGCGAGCAGCCGCTCCAGGCCCGAGCGGAGCTTCTTCTCCACGCCGCGGTCGGCCAGCACCGACTCCAGCGACGTCGGTACCGACTCCACCGGAGTCTGGCGGGCAGTGCCCGACGTGACGAGATCGGTGTACGTCGAGAACAGTTCCTCGACGAGGCTGAACTGGTGATGGCCGTCGGCGAGGCTGTGGTGGATGTAGAGCGTCAGGTGCGTCTCATCGGGCCGTCGGGTCAACCGGATGTGGGTCAGCGCGGCGGTCTGGTCGAACAGCAGCAGCGGCGGCTCGGCGTCCGCGTCGAGATCCACGACCTCCAGTCCCTCGTGCATCAGGTCGTCCAGGACGATCTCCCACTTCCCGTCGGGCAGCTGCTCGAGGTGGCCGTTGAGGACGGGATGGGCCTGCAGCAGCGCATCGAACGCCTCGGACAGCGCGTCGACGTCGACGGTGCCGCGGACGTGGGCGGCGAGGCCGACGAAGTTCTGTGTCTCGGCGAACATCTCCTCGCTGCGTGCCAGCTTCCGGATGCCCGATGACGGAAACATGAGTCCCTAACTCCCGGTTGTTCGATGTGCGCGTGATTGTCGGTGGGTCAGCCGCGCTTGCTGGCCCTGCGGTACCCGATCGCCAGCGGCATAGCGCACACGGCCGCGATCCCTGCCGCCCACAACACCGAGAAGAGCACCGGCTGGGCGATCGGACCTTCCAACGACAGGCCCTTCATCGCCTCGATCGTAGTGCTGATCGGCTGGTGCTCGACGAACGGCTGCAGCCACTCCGGGTATTGGTCCAGCGGTACGAACCCGATCGAGAAGAACATCAGGATGGCGATGACGATCTCGGTCGCCTGCGGGGCGATCGTGCTCGACGAGAACAACGCCAGCGTGAGCACAGCCGCCGACAACGCCACGCCGAACAGCGCGGGCATGAACACCCACACGACGGCCGCCAGGATGCCCTGCTCGAATCGGAAACCGAGAGCCAAGCCCACGCACATGACCACGAGCGTGATGACGACGATGCGGCAGAAGTCCGCGGTCAGCCGTGCCAGCAGCCCCGCCGCGCGGTGCACCGGCACCACCCAGAACCGGGACAGCAGACCGACTTCGCGTTCCCTCATGATGCCGACCGCACCGATGATCGAACCGGTCATGCCGCCGACCAGCGCCACCAGCGGCACCTGCCCGTACAGCCCGCTGTGCCCGGTGACCTGTTCGATGACCTCGCCCAGCACGATGTCGAGAGCCACCAGGAACACCGCGGGCATGACCATCGACTGCACCAGCGTCGCCGGGTCGCGGCTCCACCGCCGCAGAATCCGCGCGGTCAGCACCAGCACCTGCGGCAGCAGACGCTTGGGTGAGTTCTCCCAGATGCGCTCGCGGCGATGCCTGCCGCCCGGGCGGTACGGTGCCGTCGCCGATGGCTGAAGCGTCATGAGCGCCGCCTCTTGCCGCTCACCCACGTGTGCAGCGCCAGTGCCACCACGATGCAGCCGATCGCCCACATGATGCCGGGACCGACCACCGCCAGCGTCGCCTCCGGGGCCGCGCCGGTGCTGTCGCCGGCCAGCGCCTGCAGGCCGTACACCCACTGCGACAGCGGCTGATTGCGGACGAACCCTTGGATCCAGTCGGGGAAACGCTCGACCGGCTGCAGACCGACCGACGCCAACCCGAGGGTCAGCTGCGGAATCAGCATCATCGGGGCGGTGGCCTCCGGGTTCTGGGTGGCGATACCGATCAGGTCGCCGATGATGGCCAGGGCGGCGCCGATCAGCAGCACCAGGCCGATGAAGCCGACGGCGTGCACCACGCCGTTGTCGAAGCGGAAACCGATCACGTAGCCGCAGCCCACCGACACCACCAGCGCGATGCAGCAGCGGTACATGCTCGCCGTCATCCGCGATGCGAGCGGTGTCAGCGACGGGATCGGCATGGCGCGGAAACGCCGGTTGATGCCCTGCACCGAGTCCGTCGCCGACCGGAACGCCGCCGAGATCGCCGCGAACCAGATGGCCTGCAGGATGATCAGCGGCGTCAGGTACTGCGCATAGCTGCTCAGCGGCTGGACGGCGCCCATCATCTGCTTCAGCGGCAGGTAGTAGCCGACCGTGAACACGATCGAGCCGACGATCTGGGTGGCGAGTTCCCCGTTGCGCAGCGTCGGGGTGATCATCCGGATCGTCAGCACCCACCACTGCTGGATCGCCGACACGGGCGGCCGGACGGCGTGCGGAATCGCCACCGAGCGTTCGGGAGCCGCTACCGTCGACTGTCTCGTCACGCGTATGCGTCCGCTGCGGCAAATTTCTCGGTGTCGTCCTTGATGCTCTTCGGGTGGTCCCCGGTCAGCGCCAGGAACACCTCGTCGAGCGACGGACGCCGCAGCGCGATGTCGGTCAGATCGATGTTGGCCTCGCTGAGCAGCTGCAGTGCCCGCATCAACGTGCCCGGCCCGTCCGGTGCGGGCATCGAGATCCGGTCCGACGTATCGGTCAGCGCGGCGCGGTGCGCGTCGGGCAGCAGCGAACCGAGGGCGCGGGCAACCTCCGGGATGTCGGTGAGCTGGCGGGGCACGATCTCGCAGTAGGTGCCGCCGGTGCGCTCCTTGAGCTGATCGGCGGTTCCCTCGGCGATGACGGTGCCCTTGTCGATCACGATGATGCGGTCGCTGAGCAGATCCGCCTCCTCGAGATACTGCGTCGTCAGCAGCGTGGCGATCCCAGCTTCCTTGAAGTCCGTGACCAACTCCCAGATGGCCTGGCGGCTACGCGGATCCAGGCCCGTGGTCGGCTCGTCGAGGAACACCACCTCGGGGCGCACCACGAGCCCGCACGCGATGTCGATACGGCGCTTCATGCCGCCGGAGTAGTTGCCGACGGCCCGGTCGCCCGCGGCCACGAGGTCGAACTGCTCGAGCAACTCCTGGGCGCGCTGTTTGGCGATCTTCTTCTTCAGCCCCTGCAGGCGGCCGAACATCAGCAGGTTCTCGCGGCCCGTCAGCAGGTCGTCCAGCGCCGCGTGCTGGCCGGTCAGCATCAGCGCACGCCGCACCCCCGCCGGATCGCTGACCACGTCGTGGCCGGCGATCAGCGCGCGGCCGCTGTCCGGTTTGATCAACGTCGACAGGATGTTGACCGTCGTCGTCTTACCCGCACCGTTGGGTCCGAGCAGTCCGAGGACCTCGCCGCGCTCCACCTCGAAGCTCACGTCGCGCAGTGCGGCAACCGAGCCGAACGACTTCTTGATGCCCGCGACGACCACTGCTTTGTCGCGACCCTTTTCCATTGCCGTGCTTGAGCCGGTCATGCGCTCTACCTCTACCCCCTCACGACAGATCGACCAGCGCCAGCTCATCGCCGGCCGCGTCGCTGTCCTCCGCGGCAAGCGCCTCCCTGGTGATCTCCAGGATCGCAGCCGAGTACTGCCGGGCAAAGGATTCCACATCGCTGGGTCCGAGACGGCGATTGTCGTACCACCAGTCGATGTGGAGTTCGCCTGAGGTGCGGTATACCCGCAGTTCGATCGCGTGCCCGAGACCCGGCAGCGCGTCGCGGATCGGCATCGCCGTGTCCGCGTCGAACCGCACCGGGACGTCGTCAGGCTGATCGGCGGGCACGTCGGGGATGGTCCCGGCGTGCGAGAACAGGATGTCGGCGGGACGCGACGCGGCCAACGTGCGCGCGGTGGGCGCGAACAGGTAGCGCAGCAGCCCGTACCCGATGCCGTAGTGAGGCACCGCATTGAGGACTTCCTTCACCTCGTCGAGCGTCTGCGCCGCGCTTTCGTGCCTGCGGGCGTTCAGCACGACAGGGTGCAGGGCGGTGAACCAGCCGACCGTGCGCGCCAGGTCGACATCCGGCTTGAGCACCGAGCGGCCGCGGCCACCCAGATCGACCGTCACAGCGCCTTCGCCGACCGTCGCCGCGACCGTACGCGCCAGCGCCGCCAGCAGGATGTCCTCGACGGACAGTCCCAGACGCCGCCTGGCGTCGTCCATCTCGCCGGTCTCGGCGGTCGGCAGGGTCGTCGACAGGCGCACCAGATCGTCCGCGCCGGGACGCTCCGACGTTTCCGTGCCCGCCACGCTCAGCGTCGCGGTGGCCGCCGTCTTCAGCCAGTAGTCCCGGCTGTCGAGGACCGCCGGATGGCTGGCCAGCCCGGCGCACCGCTGCGACCACTCGCGCCAGGACGCGTTGACGGGCGCGAGGACGATGTCCTCACCCGCCATCCGTTGGCTGAACGCCGTGAAGATGTCGGTGAGCAGGATGTCGCGGGAGGCTCCGTCGTCACCTGACCCGCCTGCGGCTCCGTGCAGGCTCAGCGCCAGATAGGACGAGCCGCCGGTTCCACTCTGGATGAGGGTGGCCGTCAACGGCACCACGACCTGATGTTCACGCACCTGCTCGTCGAGGAAGCCCAGCACCGCGTCGCGCTCCTGCGGGCTGCCGGAGGCCAGGCCGTCGGGCAGCCGCCGGGTCACCAGCTCGGTGAACTCGGCCGGCTCGGCGATGGTCTGATCCCACGTGCCGGCCCGCTCGGTCAGATGCACCCGCAGCACGTCGTGGGCTGCGGTGACGGCGGTCAGCACGGCACGCACGTCGGCCTCGCCGACATCGGCGCGCAGCCCGAGGATGACCGGGATCCGCCAGCGGCCGACGTCGCGCAGGCCGTGTTCGAGGAAGTACGTCACGTTCGGCGGGACCGGTGGGTTGACCGTGTCATCGAGAACCTGGCGTGACAGGCCGCCCTCGGCGTACCGGGCGGTCAGCACCTTGGCCAGCGAGGCCACCGTTTGGTTCTCGTAGAGATCCTGCGGCGTCAGGTCCAGCCCTTCGTGGCCGGCGGTCATCGCGACGCTGATCGCGATCAGCGAGTCGCCGCCGATCTCGAAGAAGTTGGCGTTGCGGTCGATGCCGCTCAGACCCAGGCACTGCGCCCAGATGCGTTGCAGTGCCACCTCAACCGTCGACGCACCGCTCGCGGTGGCCGGTGCCGTCGTGCCACCGCCCGCCGGAATCCCCGTGGCGCCCGACCCTGCCGCGCCTGCGTTGTGCTCGACCCAGTGGCGCTGCTTGGCGAAGGGATAACCGGGCAACGAAATCAGCGCACCGGTGTCCCCCGCGCCCTGGTTCCAATCGACGTCGACGTCGGCAGCCCACAGCTGGCCCAGCGCGAGCAGGAACGTGTCGTCGTCGCTGCGGTTCTGCGCCTGGTGACGCATCAGCCGCACGGCCCGATGACGCTCCGACCATCGCGGGTGGCGTCCCGCAGACGAGGTGAGCGTGCCGCCGGGACCGACCTCGATCAGCACCCGGTCGGGGGTGGCCAGCAGTGCGTCGAGTTCGTCGGCGAAGCGCACGGTCGCCCGGATCTGGCGGGCCCAGGTGGCCGGGTTGGTCGCCTCGGCGGCCGTCATCACGGCGCCGGTGATGTTGGACAGCAACGGGATCGTCGGTTCGTTCAGCGTCACCCGCGACAGGAAGGCGCTGAACTCGGCGACGACGGAATCCATCAGCCGCGAGTGGAAGGCGTGCGAGGTGCGCACCCGCCGGGCCGCGACACCCTTCTCCGCAAGTTTCGCCTGGAACGCCCGGATAGCTTCGTCGCTGCCTGCGACGACGCAGCTGCCGGGATCGTTGACCGTGGCGATGTCGACGTCCTCGGTGAGGTGCTCGGCGACCGCCTCGGGGCTCAGCGGCACGGCGACCATGACGCCGCGGGGCGCGGCGTGCATCAGCTTGGCGCGCATCGAGACCACCTTGACGGCGGTCTCCAGATCGAACACGCCCGCGATCGTCGCCGCCGGGTACTCGCCGATGCTGTGGCCGGCCATGATCGCCGGCTGCACACCGTAGGACTGGATCAGTTTGGCCAGCGCGTACTCGACGGTGAACAGCGCGGGCTGGGCCCGGTCGGTGTGCTCGAGGTTGCGGCCCGCTCCGTCGAAGATCTCGGTCTTGAGGTCGTAACCCATCTCGGCGCTGAATGCTGTTGCGCACTCGTCGAAGTGGCGGGCGAACACCGGCTCGTTGTCGTAGAGGCCGCGCGCCATGCCGATGTGCTGGGCGCCCTGGCCGGGGAACAGGAACGCGACCCGATCCTCGGACCGGTCACCGTCCGGGACAGCCGTGCCCACGAAGACGTTGTCCGTCACCCCGTCTTCTGGAGAAGCCGACAGCACCGTCGCGCCGTTGTCCTGATCGCGCACCACCGCGGCCAGCCGGACCGGTTCCTTGCGGCGCCGGGTCAGCGTGTAGGCCGCGTCGGCGAGGTCGATCTCGTCGGCCTCGCTCAGCTCGACGGCCATTGCGGCACGCGACTGGTCAAGGGCCTCTTGGGTTTTCGCGGACAGCACAAGCACCTGTGGCCGGGAGCTGGCCTGCTTCACCGGCTGGTTCGGAGCCTCCTCGAGGATGATGTGGGCGTTGGTGCCGCCGACGCCGAACGAGCTGACGCCCGCGCGGCGGATCCCGTCGGACTCCCATGGCCCGTCCTGGCTGCGGATGCGGAACGGTCCGCGGTCGAGATGCAGCTCCGGGTTGGGGCTGGTGTAGTGCAACGTGGCCGGGATCGCCTTGTGCTTCAGACACAGGATGGCCTTGATCAATCCGGCGATACCCGCGGCGGTCTCAAGGTGGCCGATGTTCGACTTCACCGACCCCAGATAGCAGGGCGCGCTGCGGTCCTCCTCGGCGAGCTCGAACGCCTGACGCAGGCCCTCGATCTCGATCGGATCGCCCAGCGGGGTGCCGGTGCCGTGGGTCTCGACGTAGGTGATCGACGACGCGTCGACGCCGGCGATCGCATGCGCCTCCGCGATGACCTCGGCCTGGCCGAGAACCGTCGGTGCGGCATACGTCATCTTCGTGGCGCCGTCGTTGTTGAGCGCCGAGCCGCGGATGACGGCGTGGATCCGGTCGCCGTCGTCGACGGCGTCCTGCAGCGCCTTGAGGACGAGGACCCCGACACCGCTGCCGAAGATCGTGCCGTCGGAGCGGACGTCGAACGGACGGCACTCACCGGTCGGCGACACCATCGAGCCCTGCTCGTACCAGTAGCCGACCTTGTTCGGGATGCGGATCGACGAGCCGCCGGCCAGCGCGATGTCACACTCGCCGTTGAGGATCGACTGGCACGCCAGATGCACGGCGACCAGCGACGACGAGCAGGCGGTCGCCACCGACAGGGCAGGCCCGCGGAAGTTGAACTGATGAGCCGCGCGGGTGGCCAGGTGGTCCTTGTCGTTGGACAGCGACAGCGCGACCATGTCGAAGCTCGCACCCTGCCCGATCACCATCATCGGGTCGTAGTTCGACATCAGGTTGTGCAGCAGGTAGCCGCTGGTCGAGCTGGTGCCGAAGACACCGACGGTGGACTCAAGGCCCTGCGGGTCGTAGCCGGCGTCCTCGAGCGCGTGGAAGATCGACTGCAGGAACAGCCGGTGCTGCGGATCGAGCGAACGCGCCGCGTACGGCGTGAAGCCGAAGAAGTCGGCGTCGAACTCCTCGATGCCGCTCATCAGCGCCGCGCGCCGGATGTAGGACCGATTGGCCAACGCCTTCTCGGTCACCCCCGAGGCGAGCAGGTCGCCTTCGGACAGGTCCACGATCGACTCGACGCCGCCCCGCAGGTTGCGCCAGAACTGCGAGACCGACTCCGCCCCGGGGAACCGTCCGGCCATGCCGATGACGGCGATGGCGTTGTCGGGTAGTTCGTCGGTCACGATCGTGGCCCTACTTTCCGCCGCGATGCGGCTCGTTGACGCGCTGCGGCGCGCTGTTGCGCACGATCGCGTAGCGCGTTCGGACGGTCGGAACCATCCTCCTCGGCCAGCCCGAGCTGGCGGATCAGGTCCAGCGCCACATCAGCCAGTGTGGCCCCCTGCAACAACAGTGCCACCGGCGGCTCGACTCCGAAATCTCCTCGGATGGTGTTGCGCATCCGAACCGCCATCAGCGAGTCGAGACCCATCTCGGTCAGCGGCCGCGCCGTGTCGACGGCGTTGTCGTCGGAGTAGCCCATGACACCGGCGATCCGGCGCCGCAGCCGCGCGACCACGATGCGGTTGACCTCCGCCGCGTCCAGGCCCTTGAGCGCCTCGGCGCCCTCCCAGTCGTCGTCGGCGTCGTCGGTGTCCAGTTCCCCGACCAGGTCGGCGAAGAAGCCGATCTGCCGGATCTCCGGGAACGCGGCGGCGGCACGATCCAACCGCAGGCGCGCGATGCCGACCCGGGACAGGCCCGCGGCCAGCACGCCGCCGAGCGCCTCGACACCCTCGTCGGGGCTGATCGGGTCCAGCACCGAGAAACGCAGCGAGCTCGCCAGGCCGACGTCGGCCCACTGACCCCAGTTCACCGTTGTTGCGGGCAGACCGTTCGCCGTCCGCCAGGCCACGAGCGCATCGAGCCACGCGTTGGCGCCGGCGTACGCGGACTGGCCGGGCGATCCGAGCAGTGACGCGACCGACGAGAAGCCGACCCACCAATCGAGGTCCTTGCCCGCCGTCGCCTCGTGCAGGTGCCACGCTCCCGCGGCCTTCGGCGCCCAGATCCGCTCCACGCTCTCGCGGGTCAGACCGACGACGAGTTCGTCGTCGAGGACGGCCGCAGAGTGGATGACACCGCGCAGCGGCTTGCCCGTCTCCTCGGCCCCGGCGACGAGCCGCTCGGCAGTGCCCGCGACGGCGATGTCGCCGGTGACGACGGTGATCTCGGCGCGGCCCGACAGTTCGTCGAGCGTGGCCTGCGCCTCCGGCGACGGTCCGCTGCGGCCGTTGAGCACCAGCCTTCCGGCGCCGTGGTCGACCAGCCAACGCACGACCGCGAGCCCGACACCGCCGAGCGCGCCGGTGACGACGTAGGAGCCGCCGCGGCGCACCTCGAGCCGACCGGGTGTGCTGGGCAACTTGGCCCGCGAAAGCCGTTCCACGCGGCGGGTGTCCCCGCGCCACGCGATCGTGTCGTCTGTTCCGTCAACCTCGATCTCGGCCGCCAGGATCGCGCCCGTGTCGCCGTCGCCGACGTCGACCAGCGTGGTCCGCAGATCGGGGTGTTCGTAGGCCAGCACGCGGATCAGCGCCTTCAGGCTGCCGACACCCGGGTTGCCGCCACCGTCTTCGTCGGCGACCGCGAGACCGCCGCGGGTGACGACCCACAGCCGTGGGGGCTTACCGTGCCAGCTGCCGACGATGGTGCGCACCGTCGATGCGGTCTCCCACATCGCGTCCTGCGCGGCGGTCAGCTTCGCGTCGGTGCCGTCGAACTCCGGCAGGTCGACGAGCACGACGACACCCGCCGGGGGCAGTGCGGCGTCGGAGGTCGCCGACGCGAACGCATCGCGTGCAGCCGTCTCGTCAGCCAGGTCGGCGGTGACCACACGGCGCTGATCTCCACCGAAGCTCTCGGCGAACGCCTGTGCCGTGGCCTGTCCGGCCACACCGTCGGCGAGAACCAGCCAACTGCCGGTCGCCGATCCCGATGCGGGAAGCGGCTTCTCGACCCAGCGTGAATCGAAGACCTTCTGCGACAACGGAAGTGGCACGGTGCGACGCTGGATTCGCTTGAGTGCGACGTCGTTGACCTGGGCCAGCACGGCGCCGGTGTCGTCGGTCAGCGTGACACGGCCGACCGCGTCACCGGTCTGCTCGGCGACGCTGACCAGCTCCGCGCGGCACTTCGCGCGGCGGCCGAGTTCACCGAACACCCGGATCGACCCGAACCCGACCGGCAGATAGGTGACGTCGTTGGCGTCGGACAGCGACTCGTCGCCGAGTGCCGCGGCCAGGCCCTGCAGCGCGGCGTCGAGCATCACGGGGTGCAGCGTGATCCCCCGGGCCGGCGTCGCCTCGTCGGGCAGCACGATCTCGGTGTCGGCTCTGCCGTTGGAGCGCACGATCCGCGCCAGCGCCGCGAACGCGGTCGCATGGTGGGCTCCGGTGCGGCGCAAGGCTGTGTAGAAGTCCGCCGGTGAAACCGGGGTGCCTTCGCTGGACGGCGCCTGCCGGGCCGGGGTAGCGGGCTCGGCCGCCTTGACGGTGCCCGCGGCGTGCCGGGTCCATGTGCCGGCTTCCGAGCGCGAGTGGATCTCGACGCGCAGCGCGCCGTCGTCGCCTGTAGTGACCTGGGTGGTCAGCTTGGTGTGGTCGTCGAGCGGAAGCATCTGCTCGACCTCGACCGAGACCTCGACCTCGGTGGCGGGCAGGCCGAGCGCTTCTTGTGCTGCGGCCAGCGCGATCTCGGCGAAACCGGCGCCCGGCATCACGGGCAGGCCGTGCACGATGTGGTCGGCCAGCCACGGATGGGCCTCCAGGCCGACGTCGGACTGCCAGACATGGCCTGTGCCGGAAGGCAATTCGACGTGCAGGCCGAGCAGCGGGTGCGTGCCGGCGAACTGCTGGCCGCCGGAGCGGTCGGCCATCCAGTACTGCGTGTGCTGCCACGCCGTCGCGGGAACATCCGCCAGTCGCGCCGTGCTGCCCGCGGGCGCTGCGACGGCGGGCGGACTGACCGCGGCCAGCTGCGCGTGAAACGCCTGCGACTCGGGATGATCGCGGTTCACGGTGCTGCCCACATGGAACTTGCGGGTGGTGCCCTGCGCTGCCAGCGTGTCCGAGATCGCATGCCCCAGAAGCGGATGCGGGCTGATCTCGATGAAATTGCTGTTCTCGGCGCTGGCCTCGTGGACGGCCTGGCTGAACCGCACCGGGTTGCGCAGGTTGGCCGCCCAGTAGTCGGCCGAATACATCGGAGCCGACCCCGTGTAGGCGACCGTGGACACCAGGGGGATCTTCGGCGCTGCCGGCTTCAGATAGGCCAGAGCCTCCCGCAGCTCCGGAAGCACCGGGTCGATGGTCGGGTGGTGCGACGCCACGTCCACCTCGACGCGGCGGGCCAGCTTGCCCTGCGCGTCGACGATTGCGATGAGCTCGTCGACCTGTTCCGGCGGACCGGCGACGACCGACTGCTTCGGCGACGCGTACACGGCGATCGTGACGTCGGGGCGGTCGGCGATCAGCTTCTCCGCCGCCCGGGCGTCGAGCTCCAGCAGTGCCATCGCGCCCTGGCCGGACAGCCGCTTCATCAACCGTGTGCGGGTCGCGATGATGTCGAAACCCTCTGCGGGCGTGAGGACTCCGGCCACCACCGCGGCGGTCGCCTCCCCCATCGAGTGGCCGATCACGGCGGTGGGTTCCACCCCGTAGGACCGCCACAGTTGCGTCAGCGCCAGCTGCATGCCGACTAGGACCGGCTGGATGCGGTCGATGCCGGTGACGGGTTCGCCGGCTTCCAGCGTCTGGCGCAGCGAGAAGCCGACCTTGTCGACGAACGCGGGCTCGAGCTCGTCGACCGCCGCCGCGAACGCGGGCTCCTCGGCGAGCAGGGCCTTGCCCATGCCCGCCCACTGGGCGCCCTGCCCGGAGTACAGGAAAACGGTTCCTTTACCGACTTTCGCGTCGTGCGCACCGATCACTCCCGGCGCGGTTTGACCGAGCGCCAGCGCACGCAGGCCGGTGACCGCCTCGGCGTGGGTGCGGGCGCTCACCGTGGCGATGCTGTTGTAGCGGCTGCGGTGGTGATTCACCGTGTACGCCACATCGGCCAGCGGGGTCGAAGCACCGTCGCCCTCCAGCCAGTCCGCCAGCGACTTCGCAGCCGCGGCCAGCCGTGCTGGGGTCTTGCCGGACACGACGAGCGTGGCGACCTTCGGCGTCGGATCCACCACCGCGGCAGCGGGTTCGGGTCCCTGCTCGAGCACGATGTGGGCGTTGGTGCCACCCATGCCGAACGACGACACCGCGGCGCGGCGCGGATGCTCGGTCTTGGGCCAGTCTGCCTTCTCCGTGGGCACGAAGAGCCGGGTCCCGGCCGGGTCGATCGTCGGATTCCACTTCTCGAAGTGCAGGTTCGGGGCGATCGCGCCGTGCTGCAGCGTCAGCACCGTCTTGATGAACCCGGCGATCCCGGCGGCCGCCTCGAGGTGGCCCATGTTGGTCTTGACGGCGCCGAGCGCGCACGGGGTGTCGCCCTTGCCGTAGACGGCCGACAGTGCGTCGAACTCGATGGGGTCACCCAGAGACGTTCCGGTGCCGTGGGTTTCGACGTAGTTCACGGTTCCGGCGGCGACGTCGGCCGAGCGCAGGGCCCGCGCGATGACGTCCTTCTGCGACGGCGCATTGGGGGCGGTGAGGCCGTTGGAGCGGCCGTCCTGGTTGACGGCCGAGCCGCGGACGACGCCGAGGACGCGGTCCCCGTCGCGGACCGCGTCGGTCAGTCGCTTGAGGACGACGACACCGGCACCCTCGCCGCGCACGAAGCCGTTCGCGCGGGAATCGAAGGCGTAGCACTTGCCGTGCGGGGACAACATGCCCCACTTGCCCAGCGCCAGCTGGGTTTCCGGCCGCAGGCTGAGGCTGACACCACCGGCCAGCGCCAGGTCGCTCTCGCGCATCCGCAGGCTCTGGCAGGCCAGGTGGATCGACACCAGCGACGACGAGCACGCGGTGTCCACGGCGACCGCGGGGCCCTTAAGACCGAGCAGATAGGCGATCCGGCCGACGGTGACGCTGTGCGCGTTACCCGTCGCCGAATAGGCGTCGATCGTGTCGGGGTTGCCCGCCGACGCGTTCTGGTACTCGTTGTAGTAAACGCCGAGCATCACCGCGCCGCGGACCTCGCCGACGGTGTCGGGCGCCATCCCGGCGTTTTCCAAAGCCTCCCAAGCGACTTCGAGAACCACGCGCTGCTGCGGATCCATCGCGGCGGCCTCCCGCGGGGTGATGCCGAAGAACTCGGCGTCGAACCCCTGCATGTCGTCGATGTAGGCGCCCCATTTCGACGGCATCCGGCCCGGGGCTGTCACGTCCGGGTCGTAGAAGGCGTCGCCGTCCCACCGGTCCGCGGGAACCTCGGTGACCGCGTTGGTGCCGGACTCCAGCAGCTTCCAATAGCTTTCGGGGCTCGTCGCTCCCCCGGGGAACCGGCATCCGATACCGACGACCGCGATGGGCTCCGCGCCTGCGACCCTGGAGGCCTTGTCGAACTGCTCGACCAGCTTGTCGCGCTGCTCGGCCGACATGGCCGCGATTCTGTCGAAAGTCGTCTTCATCAGTGTGAACCCTCACTGCCGGCGTTGGCCGACTCGACGGAATCAGATTCGATGCTGTCGAACAGCTCGTCGAGCAGGCCGAACGAGTCGTCCTCGTCAGCTTCCGCCGCTTCGGGCTCGGGCTCCTCGGCAGGCTGTTGCGTAGGTGCCAGCAGGTCGGCCACGAAATCCGACATCTGCGAGATCGACGGGTGATTCCACAGCATCGTGGCGGACAGGTCGACGCGGACCAGTGCCTTGGCGTCGCGGAGCAGGTTCATCGCCATCATCGAGTCCAGGCCCAGTTCCGGGAACGGCATGTCGACATCGACGGCGTCGTCGGGCATCCCGAGTTCGCGGGCCAGGATCGTCCGCAGGCGCGTCCGCAGCTCTGCCACCGTCTGCTGGCGGTTCATCGTGGTCCAGTCGATGAATTCGGCTGCCGCCGAATCGGTCTCGCCTACAGATGGAGCGGGCGCGGATTCCACCGGGGCGTAGGTCAGCCCGCGCATGTCGACCCACGTCGTGCCGTCGGAACCCTTGACCAGGACATCGACGACGAGCGCGTCGCCGGTGCCGTCACGCTTGAAGACCTCGACGACACCACGCGTACCCGCGGACGCCGACACCGACAAGCTCTCGGCGCCGGCAGGCAACAGCAGCGCCGCGTTGTCCGCGTCGGCCAGGCGCGCGACGTGCACCGCCGCGTCCACCAGTGCGGCAGCGGCGGATTCGGCCGCCGCGGGCACCTCGACATCGGCGCGCGCCCCGGCGACGGTGGCCACGCAGTCGGTGACCGACCACTCGAACGGCTGACCCTCGACACCCCACGCGCGCTGCATCTCGGCGATGGCCGCACCGTCGAACGCCCCGCTGCTCACCGTCTGATCGCCCGTCGGCTCGGCGCCAGGCGCCTCGGACAATGTCGCGCTCGCATGCCGCGTCCAGCGCTGTTCCGGGGTGTCCGGCGACGAACTCGACCACACCGTCAGGGCCGACCCGTCAACGGCGACATGGATGACCTTGGCCTGGTCGGCGACGATCGGATACTCGAACCGCACGCTGCCCACGGTCGAACCGTCGAGGCGCGCCGCTGCGGCCGAAAGTGTCTGCAGGACCACCGAAACCGGGACCACTTCGACGCCACGGACGCGGTGCGCGACCGGCCAGGACCGCTCCCCCGGCAGCAGGCGGGCCTGCCAGAGGTGCTCGTGCGAGGAGCCGGAGACCGGCTCGCCCAGGACGGTGCCGAAGGCGGGCGGCGCCACGGCACTGAGGTCCGCGGCGTCGACCGGCGCGTTCACCAGATGGTCGAGCACCTTCACGGCGGCCCGCATCCGGTACGCGTCGGCCAGCCGCGCCCAGTCGGCACCCGCGACCACGGCGTGCACCGCGGCGTCGGGGCCGAGCACGGCGGGCAACATCTTGATCGCGACGTCGTTGGGCATCGGCTCCAGCCCGGCCGCCTTCATCTGCGGCTGGGCATCCGCCCACGATTTCCACAGGCCCCAGTCGATGACGGTCGCGGGCAGCCCGAGCGCGCGCCGCGCGTAGGCGAACGCGTCGGCGAAGGCGTTGGCCGCCGTGTAATGCGCGACGGCGCGGGAGCCGAGCAGCCCGGTGATCGACGAGAACAGCACGAAGCGGCGCACCGGCGTCCGCAGCGACAGCTTGTGCAGCACCGCGGCGGCGTCGACCTTCGCCCGGAACATCGGCGTCAGGTCGTCGTCGGTCATCTCGGTCAGCAGCGCCTCGCCGCCGGCCAGGGATGCCAGGTAAATGCCTTCCAGCGGAGGCAGGTCGGCGCCGAACCGCGCGAACACCTCGGCCATCGACGCTTCGTCGGCGGCATCGGCGGCCACCTCGACCAGCGTCGTCCCCGTCTCGGCCAGCTCGGCGGCCAGCTCGGTCAGCTGCCCGCCGCCGCGCCGCGATGCCGCGACGATCGTCGAGGCGCCCATATCGGCGAGCTGACGGATCACGTACGGGCCGACGTTGCCGGTCGCGCCGATCACGAGATGGCTGGTGCCGCTTTCCAAGCGGGACAGCGACACCGCGGGCAGCGGACGCGGTTCCAGGCGCGGCACCCGCCGCTCTCCCCCGCGGTACACCGCCTGGTCGTCGCGGTCGGCGCCGTCGAGGGTGCCCGCCTCGGAACGCAGATACAGCGCCAGCAGTTCCGGTGGCAGCGTCTCGTCGACGTCGATGATGCCGCCCCAGAATTCGGGATGCTCCAGCGCCAGCGTGCGGCCCTGCCCCCACAGCACTGCATGCGCCGGGTTGGCACGGTCACCTTCGGCGACAGGCTGTGCGTTGCGCGTGACGATGAAAAGCTTTGGTGCTTCGGGTGTTCCGGCCAGTGCGACGACCAGGCGGCGCAGCCGGTGGAATTCGTCGTAACTCGGTGTGGCGTCGAAGATCCCGGGCGCGATGGATGGCGCGTAGACGACATGCTGTACGCCCGGCAGTGCAGCCTTCAGCGCATCCGCGTCGTCGAGCACCGAAAGCGGCAACGTGGCCGATCCGGGTCCCAGCAGTTCCGCGAGGCCTGCCCCGTCGCTGAAGACCAGCCAGGCCACGTCCGAATCACCCTGCGGCAGTTCGCGAACCGGCCAGCTCAGCTGGTGGAACCACGCGTGGCGCTCACCCTCGGAGGGCGGCGACGACGCCGGCTGCTGCGCCTGCTTCGGCGACGTGGGGGCAAACCAGTGGTGGGCGTGCTGCCACGGCGTCGACGGGAGTTGCACCCGAGAACCGCCGCGCTGCGGGGTCTTCGGCGGCCGCACCGTATGGGTGGCGTTGAGGTTGGTGTGGAACGTGACGGTGTCGTTGGCATCCCGCTGCAGCGTCGGGAGGCTGCGGTGCGGGCCGGTGACGGTGTCCTTGATGGCGTACGCCAGCAGCGGGTGCGGGCTGACCTCGACGAAGATCGCCTTGTCGGTGGCCGCGGTCGCGACGGCGCGGGCGAAACGAACCGGGTTGCGCAGGTTGGCAACCCAGTGGTCGGCGTCGAACACGTTCGAACCGTCCGTCGGCCGTCCGTCGGTGGTGACGATGATCGGAATGGTCGGCTTCTGCGGCTGCAAGCCCGCCAGCTCGGAGCGCAGATCGTCGAGGATCGGGTCGACGATCGGATGGTGCGATGCGACGTCGACGTCGACGCGGCGGGCCAGCCGGTCCTGGGCGTCGACGACGGCGATTGCGGCGTCCACCTGGTCGGGCGGACCGGCGATCACCGTCTGGTGTGCCGACGCGTACACCGCGACGGTCAGTCCGTCGTAGTCGGCGATCAGCTTCTCGGCCGCCTCGGCGTCGAGCTCCAGCAGCGCCATCGCGCCCTGGCCCGACAGCCGCTTCATCAGCCGCGACCGGGTGGCGATGACCTTCAGGCCGTCGGCGGGGCTGAGCGCACCGGAGACGACGGCGGCGGTGACCTCGCCCATCGAGTGGCCGATCACGGCGTCAGGATTCACGCCGTACGAGCGCCACAGCGCCGTGAGCGCGAGCTGCACGCCGACGAGCACCGGCTGGATGCGGTCGATGCCGACGACGGTCTCACCGGAGGTCAACACGTCGCGCAGCGAGAAGCCCACCTGCGCAACGAAATCAGGCTCGAGCTCGTCGACGGCGGCGGCGAACGCGGGCTCGTCGGCAAGCAACCGACGACCCATGCCGGCCCACTGGGAACCCTGGCCGGAGTACAGGAAGACCGTTCCGGACCCGATCGCCGGGTCGTTGGGCGCGACGACACCGGGTGCCGGGTACTCGCCGGCCAGCGCGCGCAACCCGGCGATCGCCTGGTCGCGGTCGGCGGCGGCGACCGTCGCAAAGCGTGGGTACTGCGCGCGACGGCTGTTCAGCGTCTCGGCGATGTCGGCGAGGCTCAGCGCCGCGGACTCGGGTGCCTGCAGCCACTCGGCGAGCCGGCCGGCGAGCGACGCGATGCGCGCCGGTGTCTTACCGCTGACGACGAGCGTGCTGACCGGTGGTTCCGGCTGCGCCGCTGGAGTTTTCGAAGGTTCCGGGCCTGGTGCCTGCTCGATGACGATGTGTGCGTTGGTGCCGCTGACACCGAACGACGACACTGCGGCGCGGCGGATCTCGGTGGCGGGCCAGTCCAACGGCTCCGACGCGATGCGGAACTTCTGTGCGCCCTCGCCCGCCTGCGGCGTGAGCTTCTTGAAGTGCAGCTGCTTCGGGATTGCGCCGTGGTGCACGCTGAGCACCGTCTTGATGAAGCCCGTGACGCCCGCGGCCGACTCGAGGTGGCCGAGGTTGGTCTTGACCGAACCGAGGATCAGCGGCGCCGCGTCCTTGCGGTCGCCGTAGACCGCCGACAGCGCGTCCAGCTCGATCGGGTCGCCCAGCGAGGTTCCGGTGCCGTGGGCCTCGATGTAGTCGATGTCCGACGGGGCCAGCCGCGCAGTCTCCAGCGCTGTGCGCATCAGCTCCTGCTGTGCCGGGCCGTTGGGCACGGTCTGGCCGCTGCTCGCGCCGTCCTGGTTGACCGCCGAACCCCGCACGACGGCCAGTACCCGATCGCCGTCGCGCAGCGCGTCGGTGAGCCGCTTCAGCACGACCACCCCGGCGCCCTCGCTGCGGACGTAGCCGTTGGCGTCGGCGTCGAACGTCTTGCACAGCCCGTCCGGCGCGAGCATGCCCCATCGGGAGCACGCGATGTTGTTCTCCGGGGACAGGATCAGGTTCACACCGGCGGCCAGCGCGTGGTCGCTCTCGCCGCGGCGCAGGCTCTGGCACGCCAGGTGGATCGAGACCAGCGACGACGAACACGCGGTGTCGGAGACGACGGCCGGACCGCGCACGCCGAGGAAGTACGAGAGCCGGCCCGCCGCGAAGTTCGGTGCATTGCCGAACGGGATGTAGGGGTCGATGTCGGCGGGAGCCAGCGCGCCGACCACCGAGTGGTAGTAGTCGTTGGCGGTCATCCCGATGAAAACACCGGTCGACGTGCCACGCAGCGTGCGCGGGTTGATGCCGGCATGCTCCAGCGCCTCCCACGTGACCTCCATCAGCAGGCGCTGCTGGGGGTCCATCGCGGCGGCCTCGCGCGGGGCGATCGAGAAGAACTCGGCGTCGAACTCGTCGGGCTGCCACGACGTCAGGAAGCCGCCCTCGCGGTTGCAGATGGTGCCGGGCACGGTGTGGTCGGGCGAGTAGAACTCGTCGGCGTCCCAGCGGTCGGCGGGCACGCGAATCACGCCGTTCTCCCCGTCGGACAGGAACTCCCAGAACCGGTCGGCGTCATGGACTCCGCCGGGCAGGCGGCAGCCGATACCGACCACGGCGATCGGCTCGGTCTCGGCCTTCTCGGCGACCGCGAGCCGGGCGGTCAGATCGTCGATCTTGCGCAGGGCCTCGGTGATGATCGCCCGGCGGTCCGGCGATGCTTGCGTCATCTCAGTCAACTCAATCTTTCCGACAGCCTCGCCAACAGTTCTTCCTCGGCGAGGTCGTCGTACGCGTCATCAGCCACGTCGCTGACAGTCTCTTGGGCGGCATCGATTATCTCAGGAAGAACGGAAGCCAAATAATCGGTGAGCGCTTCGACGGTCGGGTAGTCGAAAACCACAGACGCGGGAAGCGCCTCACCAAGGCTTTCGCTGAGCGAGCGCTGCAGCGTTACGCTCATCAGCGAATCCATCCCGAACTGGAAGAAGCCCACGGTGGGGTCCAGCGTGGTCGCCGACGTGAGTCCCATCGCGGCCGCGACCTGGGCAATCACGAAATCGGTCAGCAGGTCGACCCGCCGGTCGGGCTCGCTGGCTTTCAGCTCCTGGCGAAACTTCGTGTCGCCGGTCAGCGCTGGGGCCGCCGCGGCGTCGCCGGCGAGCAGTTCGTCGAGGATGTGCAGCTGCGCGCGGGTGTGATACGCCGCGGCAAGGCGTGGCCAGTCCGCCGCGACGACCGTCGTCCGCGCCGGTGCCTGCGGCCCGATGAACGAGCGCAGTGCGGTGATCGCGACGGCATCGTCCATCGGTTCGAGCCCGGACTCCGCGGTGGCCTGTTTCTCGAAGCCGGTCTGCACGTCGGCCAGCGACTTCCACAGCCCCCAGTTGATCGCGGACGCGGGCAGGCCTGCGGCGCGGCGGGCGAACGCGAACGTATCCAGGAACGTCGTCGTCGCGGCGTAGTGCGCCAGCCAGCGGGAGCCGAGGATGCCCGAGATCGACGAGAACAGCACAAACTGCTCGACCGGGTGCCCGAGCGACAGCTCATGGACCGCGGCAGCGGCATCCATCTTCGACCGGAACATGGCGACGACATCGTCGTGCGTCATCTCGGCCAGCGTCACCGGGCCGCCGCTCATCGCTGCGAGGTAGACACCCTTCAGCGGTGGCAGGTCCGCGCCGAACCGGTCGAATACTGGGCGCAGCGACGCCGCGTCGGCGGCGTCGGCGGCGGCTGTCACGACGGTCGTGCCGGATGCGGCCAGGCGCGCGGTGAGGTCGTCGAGGCGCGAACCCGGATTGCGGGACACCGCAACGACGGTCCTGGCGCCCATCGACGCGAGCTGCTCGATGAGACCGGGCCCGATGTTGCCCGTCGCGCCGATGACGAGGTGCGCGCCGTCGGGGTCGAGGGCTTCGGTGACGGGCGCGGGCGGCAGCGAGTGCACCAGCCGGGCGACCCGGCGGGTGCCGCCGCGGTAGACGACCTGATCCTCGCCGTCGCCGGCGAGCGCCTCGGCGCGCACCCAGCGCGCCGCGACGACGGCGGGCACCGATTCGTCGACGTCGATCACGCCGCCCCAGATCTCGGGATGTTCGAGCGCGAGCGTGCGTCCGAGGCCCCACAGCACGGCCTGGGCGGGGTTGGCGCGGTCTCCCTCGCTGATCGGCTGCGCGTTGCGGGTCAGCAAATACAGCTTGGGCGGCACGTCACGCGCCGCGGTCGCGAGTGCGACCTCGCGGCCCTTCTCGAAGACGGCGTAGCCGAGCTCGTCGGTCTCCGACGGCGCGTACAACACATGCGTAGCGGTGGCGAGATCTGAGGTCGCCCCCATCGCGGCGGCCAGCGCATCATCGCCGACGACGTGCCAGGAAGCGTCTGACTCAGTTTGTCCGGCAAGGGCTTTGGCGGGCCACGTCAGATCGCAGAACCACTCGGGCGGAACCTCGCTGCCCTCGGGCAACGCGCCGGAGCGCACGACGCCGCCGCGCCGTGGTCGCACGTCGACCCAGTGCCTGGTGCGGTGCCACGGGGTCGTCGGCAGCGCCAGATGCGGCTCGGCACCGTGCGGAGTGTGCGGCGGCCGGGACGTGTGCGTGGCGTTCACGTTCGCGCGGAACGCGACGGTGTCATCGGTGTCGCGGGCGAGCGTGCCGATCGTGAGGTGCTCCCCCGCATCCTCCAGCGATTCACTGATCGCCTGACCCAGCGTGGAGTGCGGACTGACCTCGATGAACGTTCCGTTCTCGGCGGCAGCCGCGGTGATCGCCTCACTGAACCGCACCGGCTGGCGCACATTCGCCACCCAGTAGTCGGCGTCCAGCACCGGCGACACGGACGGATCGGTGACCGTCGACAGGAACGGCAGCGTCGGAATGCTCGGATCCACCTCGGCCAGCGCCGCGCGCAGATCGCCGAGCACCGGCTCCATCAGCGCGGTGTGCGACGCGACGACCATGTTGACGCGCCGCGCGAACGTGTTCAGCGCCGTGACGGTCGCGATGACGGCGTCGACCTCGTCGGGCAGCCCCGCGATGACGGTCTGCCGCGGCGACAGATAGCCGGCGATCTCGACGCTCGGATGGCCTTCGATCAGCGCCTCGCACTCGTCGGCCTCCACGGAGAGCAGCGCGACGGCGCCCTGCCCGGCCAGCCGCGACATGATCGACGAGCGCGCCGCAATGACCTTCAGCCCGTCGGCGAGATTCAGCGCGCCGGCGACGACGGCTGCCGTCACCTCACCCATCGAGTGGCCGATGACGGCGTCGGGGTGCACGCCGTAGGAGCGCCACAGCTGCGTCAGCGCCAGCTGCAGCCCCATCAGGACCGGCTGCACCTGCGCGTCGCCGCTGATCGTCTCGCCGTTGGCAATGATGCCGTGCAGCGAGAAGCCGACCTGCTCGACGAAGACGGGCTCGATCTCGGCCAGCGCCTCGGCGAACACCGGCTCGTCGGCCAAGAGCTGCCGCGCCATCCCGGCCCACTGCGAGCCCTGACCGGAGTAGACGAACACCGTGCCCGGTTTCGGGGTGACGTGTGCGGGTGCGACGACGCCTGGCGCGGACTGGCCGTCGGCGAGTGCCTGCAGCCCGGCGACGGCCTGCGCGGTGTCGCGTGCGACGACGGTCGCGAAACGCGCGTGCTGGGACCGGTGGTGGTTGAGCGAGTGCGCGACATCCGGGAGCGGAACATCCTCGGCGGCAAGCCATTCCGCCAACATCGCGGCTTGGGACGCGATCCGCTCAGGTGTCTTGCCGGACACGACGAGCGTCGTGACGGCGGAATCCGCCTCCTCGGCGGGTGCAGGGACCGTCACCGGCGCCTGCTCGACGACGACGTGGGCGTTGGTGCCACCGAACCCGAACGACGAGATGCCGGCGCGACGCGGCCTGCCCGCGGGCGCCCACTCGGTGTGTTCGTCGACGACCTTGAGCCGCAGCTTCTCGAACGGGATGTGCGGGTTCGGATTCTGGTAATCCAGATTCCCCGGAATCCTGTTGTGCTGCAGCGCAAGAACGGCTTTCGCAAAGCCGGCGATGCCCGCGGCGGCCTCGAGGTGGCCGAGGTTCGACTTGACCGCGCCGATCAGCAGAGGGGCGTCGGCGGCGCGCCCCTTACCGAGCACCGTGCCCAGCGCGCGCGCCTCGATCGGGTCGCCCAACAGCGTCCCGGTTCCGTGCGCCTCGACGTAGTCGACCTCGCGCGGGCTGACCCCGGCCGCCGCATAGGCGGCACGCAGCACCGCCATCTGCGCCGACGGGTTCGGCGCCATCAGACCGTTGGAGTGGCCGTCCTGATTCACCGCGGACCCGCGGATCACCGCGAGCACGCGGTCCCCGTCGCGCTGCGCGTCGGACAGCCGCTTGAGCACGGTGACACCGCAACCCTCACCGCGCACGAAACCGTCGGCGGAGGCGTCGAAGGCGTGGCAGCGTCCCGTCGGCGACATCGCGTTGGCCCGGTCGAGGCTGCGGGTGCCCGCAGGCGACAACAGCAAGTTCACGCCGGCGGCCAGCGCCAGGTCGGAATCGCCGGTGCGCAGGCTCTGCACGGCCAGGTGGATGGCGACCAGGGACGACGAGCACGCCGTGTCGATCGTGACCGACGGGCCACGCAGGTCGAAGGCATACGAGACGCGGTTGGCGACGATGCTGATCGACGCGCCGGTGCCGAACCACGCATCGACGCCGCTCAGATCGGTCGACCCCATCTGCCCGTACTCGCCGGCGCTCGCCCCGGCGAACACCCCGGTGCGCGTCTCGGCGAGTGAATCCGCGGCAATGCCGGCGTTCTCCAGCGCCTCGTGGGTGACCTCCAGGAGCAGTCGCTGCTGCGGGTCCATGCGGATGGCCTCGCGCGGGATGACCTCGAAGAACTCGGAGTCGAACAAGTCGATGTCACGCAGGAACGACCCCCATTTGGTGGTCGCCGCCAGAGCGGCACCGCCCTCGGGGGTGCCGTCGTCGAACCACGCCCAGCGATCCTCGGGGACCTCGCGCACCGACGAGCGGCCTTCGGTCAAAAAGTCCCAGTAGGCGTCCGGACCTTCGATGTTGCCGTCGAGGTCGGGCCCGCCGGGGAGCCGCAAGCCGAGGCCGATGACGGCGATCGGCTCGTCCAGCCCGGCCGCACGGGTCACCTCACCGTCGTCGACGGGCTCGACCTCCCCGCCCGTCAGGAACTTCGACAGCGTGTCCACGGTCGGGTACTGCCAGAAATCGACGGGCGACACGGTCCGCCCCAGGAACTCCGACAGCACGCCGGTGAGCACGACGGCGTCGCGCGACCCGACTCCGAGGTCGTGCATCGACGCGCCGCGTTCGATGTGCTCCGGACTGCAACCGTTATTCGTGACCAGGTAGTCGATCAACCACGCACGAACAGCAGCCTCGTCGAAAGCAGAGGTCATGTAGTGGCGTCCAGTCGAGTGAACTTGTCGTCGCGATACAGCTGGACGCTGGATGCACGGCGCACCTTGCCGCTGGTGGTCAGCGGCAGCGAACCGGCCCCGACCAGCACGAAGTCGGACAGCCGCACGCTGTGCGTCATCGACACCGCCGAGACGACCTGCTGCTTGACCGACTCCAAGGTGGCGGCATCGATCTGCTTCTTCAGCTCGGCGATCACCACCAGCCGCTCGCTGGCGTCGTCGGGTACCGACACCGCGGCCACCCGGCCGCCGGTGAACTCGGCGACCGTCGCCTCGATGTCGTCGGGATAGTGGTTGCGGCCGTCGACGATGAGGAGGTCCTTGATCCGCCCGACGATGTAGAGCTCGCCGTCGAACATCACGCCGAGGTCGCCGGTACGCAGCCACGGTCCCTTCGGGCTGCCCTCGCCGAGCTGCGCGGCGAACAGCTCGGAGAGCTTCGGGTTCTTCCAGTAACCGCCGGCGACGTGTTCGCCGTGCAGCCACACCTCGCCGATCTTGCCCGCGGGATTCTCGACCGACGTCTCGGGATCGACGACGCGTGCCGTCGTCGACCGCGGCGCACCGCAGCCGATCAGCTCGGTGCCGTGCTCACCGGTGCAGGGCTCGGCGTGACCCGCAGCCAGCTTCTCGATGTCGAACCTCGCCGACGTGGGCGGGCGCCCGCCGTGCGACGCCGCGACGTATACCGTCGCCTCGGCCAGACCGTACGACGGGCGCATCGCCGACTCGGGCAGGCCGAACGCGGCGAACCGCTGGTTGAAGCGCTGCACCGTCGCGCCGTGCACGCGCTCGGCGCCGTTGATCATGACGGCGACGGTGCTGAGGTCCTTGCCCGCCATGTCGTCGTCGGACGTGCGCTTGACGGCCAGTTCGAACGCGAAGTTCGGCGCGGCCGTGAACGCGCTCGGGTGCGAGCCGAGCTGCTGCATCCAGCGCGACGGCTTCATCATGAACGCCACCGGGCTCATCAGCACGGCAGGCTTGCCCAGCATCATCGGGATGAACACGCCGACGATCAGACCCATGTCGTGATAGAAGGGCAGCCAGGACACGATCGTGGTGTCGGCGGGCGGCCCGTCGGGGTAGGTCTCGTAGTAGTCAGTGAGCAGTTCCTCGACGTTGATCAGCACGTTCTTGTGCGAGACCACGACGCCGGCGGGGCTGCGGGTGGAGCCCGACGTGTACTGCAGGTAGGCCGTCTTCGGCAGCGACGGCAGAGTGGCCGACTTGGGCGGCGAGTCGAAGTCGAGCGTGTCGATCTCAAGGAATTTCGGCGGCCGCTGCTTCGGGTCCGCCTCGCCGTAGCGGCGGACGTCGTCGACGACCTCCGAGGTCGTCAGGACGACCACCGGGGTGGAGTCGGCCATCGCGCCGGTCACCCGCTCGTCGTGGTGGCGTGTCTGCGGCATCGACAACGGCACGGCGATGAAGCCGGCCTGGATCGCGCCGTAGAAACCGACGATGTACTCCAGGCTCTGCGGCGCCAGGATGACCGCGCGGTCCCCGGGCGAGCCGATCTTGCTCAGCTTGTCCGCGACGACCAGCGAGCGTTCGTAGACCTCAGACCACGTCAGGCTTTCCTCGACGCCCGCGGGGTCGGCCTCGTAGTCGACGAAGGTGTACGCGACGTCGTCTGGCTGCTGCTGTGCTCGGTCGGCCAGTGCCGCCGGGATGGTGGCTTCAGAAAGTGCCATTTTCACGTGATCCTTTCCCAACACATCCAAAATTCCACACCCGGACCAAACGGAGCGCTTCCGACATGGTCTCCCGTGTCGGGTGTCTTTGAGAAATCAGTTCTCGACGCTGTCGAACAGCGAGTCGAGCAGGCTGTCACCCGCGTCGTCGGCCTCGTCGTCATCGGCCTCCGCGCTGTCCGCAGGGGCCACCTTCGCCGCCAGATGGACCGCCAGGGCGGCAATGGTCGGATAGTTCCACAACATTGTGGCGGACAGCTCGATCCCGGCGAGACGCTCGACCTCCCGGCGGATCGACATCGCCATCACCGAGTTGAGTCCCATCTCGGCCAGCGGCCGGTCCGTGTCGACCTCGTCCTCGGCGATGCGCAACTCGGTCGCCAGGATCGCCCGCAGCCCACTCTCCAACTCGGCGACGACCTGGTCGGCCGACATCTGCGACCAGTCGCGCTCCGGGGAGGCGGCAGCGTCCGGTGCATCGACGTCGTCACCGGACAGCGTCGGCGCCATGACGACATGCGCGACGTCGAACGTGCTGGCGTACTCCCACGCGGCGAACGCCTCGGCCGGGGTGACCGGCCGAGACCCCTGGCGTTCGAGTTCGTCGATGACGACCTGCGCGTCGGAGCCGAACCCGAGACCCCGCCACGCCACCCAGTCGAGGCTGGCGGTGATGCCGCCCCGGTGGTTGCGTGCGCGGGCCAGACCGTCGAGGTAGGCGTTACCGGCGGCATACGCACCCTGGCCGGGCACACCGAACACGGTGCCCGCCGACGCGGTCAGGTAGAGGAAGTCGACGCTGTCGACCGGGAAGACGTCGTCGAGCACCTGCGCGCCCGCCACCTTCGGCCACAGCGTGGTGCGCAGCCGGTTGTCATCGATGTCGGTCAGCAATTGGCTGTCGGTGAGGCCGGCGCCGTGAACGACACCGCGGATGGGCGGCGCGCCCTGCTCGTCACGTCGGGCCAGCAGAGCGGCCACGGCGTCACGCGACCCGATGTCGAGCGCCGCAGTCTCGACAGCCACGCCACGGAGCTCCAGTGCACGGACCGCGGCGATCTTCTGCCGCACGTCCTTGGCGAGATCGTCGGCATCCCATCGGCTGCGCGGCGGCAGCGCGGTGCGGCCGGCGAGGATGACGCGGCGGGCACCACGGTCGGCGAGCCATTCCGCGGTCACCAGGCCCAGGGCGCCGAGGCCGCCGGTGACCAGGTAGGCGGCGTCGGGACGGCAGCGGATCGGTTCCCGGACCGGCTCCGCGGAGATCGGGGCGAGACCGGGCGCGAACAGTTCACCGTCGCGTAGCGACACGATCGACTTGGCCGAGCTGGGCAGGACGGCGGCCAGTGCCGCCGCGGCCCCTTCGGTCGAGGAGATGTCGACGAGGCCGCCCCACAACTGTGGTTGTTCGGCGCCGATGACACCGGCGATGCCCCACAGGCAGCTCTGTCGCAGCGATGCGGCAGAGGCGGCGTCGCGCACGCCCTCGGTGACGATCCACAGTCGGGGTTCTTCGGAACGCCCGGCCAGGCGTCCGACGAGGCCGGCCACCTCACCGGACAACCGCACGGCGGTCGCCAGGTCGTCGGCTTCGGTCTCCTCGGTGTCGGGCACGTAGAGCACGCAGCGCGCCGTCGACTCGTCGGCGGCCGTGTATCCCGCCGCTGCCAGGCCGTCGCGCAGTGCGGCTGCGGTAGCGCCGTTGCCGATCACGGCCAGTGTGGTGGGCTCGGCCGCTTCGGGCGCCTCCCACGGCTGCCACGCGATCTCGTGGGCGACCGTGCGCGGGTCGGCGGGTGCCGAATCTGACGGACCGGCCTGCACGTCGACGTAGCGCAGGCCGCGGATCTCGGCGCGGCTGCTGCCGTCGGGCACGGTGACCGAAATGTCGAGGACGAGATCCTGACTGTCGTCGCGTCGGCGCCGCACCGTCACGGTCCCGGAAGTATCGGCCAATTCGCCTGTGACGGAAAGGCTTTCGAGACCGGCAGGGACGAGAAGCCGGCTGTCGTTGATGTCGGCCAGGCGGGCCACCTGCACCGCCGCGTCCAGCAGCGCGACCGCGGAGGCGTCCTCCCACTGCACGTCGGCGACCACACCGTCGGCCGTCGCACGGCACGACGTGATCGACCACGGGAACGGCTGTCCCTCCACGCCCCACTGGGCCTGGAGATCTTCGACGGTCGATCTGTCGTAATCTGTGGCACCGGTGACGTCGGCGACGACGGGGGCGCTCGGCTCCGCCGGTGAGATCCGGGCGGTGGCGTGCCGCACCCAGCGGTTGGCCGGTGCGTCCGCGGACGCCGCGGAGGCCATCGTGACCGTGTCGCCGGTGCTCACGACCTGGATCACCTGCGACTGGTCGATGACGACCGGCCGCTCGAAGGCGATGTCGGACAGTGCTGTCGCTCCGGACTCGGCGGCCGCCGCAGTCAGGGTGCGCAGCAGCACCGACATGGGGACCACCTCGACACCCTGGATCCGGTGGAAACCGGGGTAGGGCTTGGCTTCGCGCACCAGGTGGGCCTGCCACAGGTGGGTGGGCGGGCTGGTCGCGACGGAGGTCAGGTCGCCGAGCAAGGTGCCCCGCTGCGGCGCCGACGGCCCGCGCCGGTCGGTCTTGGCGGCGGGCACCCAGTGCTTGGTGTGGTGCCACGGCGTGGCGGGCAGCGACGCGTGCGGCTCCGGTGCGTGGTCGGTGACCGGCGGTGCCGTCGTATAGGTGCTGTTGAGATGAGTGTGGAACGTCAGTGTCTCGTCGGGAGCCTGATCCCCCTCGCGCAGCAGCGTCGGCAGCGCGTGGTGGTGGGTGGTGCCCAGCGTGTCGCTGATGCCGAATGTCAGCAGCGGGTGCGGGCTCACCTCGATGAAGGTGCCGATCTCGGCGCCCGCGGCGGCCACCGCCTGCTGGAACCGCACCGGGTTGCGCAGGTTGTCGACCCAGTAGTCGGCGTCGAACACCGGCTTCGGGCCGTCGTGCTCGCGCGTCGTGATGACGATCGGGACGCTCGGCGAGGCCGGCCGCAGGTCGCGCAGCGCCTCCTTCAGCTCCGGCAGGATCGGATCGATCGTCGGGTGGTGCGACGCGACGTCGACCTCGACGCGACGCGCCAGCCGGTCCTGCGCGGAGACCGCGGCGATGACCGCGTCGACCTGATCCGGGGGGCCCGCGATGACCGTCTGCCGCGGCGACGCGTAGACGGCAAGGGTGACGTCGGGATAGCCGGCGATGAGCTCGGTGGCCGCGTCCGGATCGAGTTCGATCAACGCCATCGCGCCCTGCCCGGACAGCCGCGACATCAGCTTCGACCGGGTGGCGATCACCTTCAGACCGTCGGCGACCGACAGCGCGCCCGCCACCACCGATGCGGCGACCTCGCCCATCGAGTGACCGATGACGGCGTCGGGATGCACACCGTAGGAGCGCCACAGCTCGGTCAGGGCCAGCTGCATACCGACCAGCACCGGCTGGATGCGGTCGATGCCCGTGACGGTCTCCCCCTTGGCGACGACGTCGCGCAGTGAGAAGCCGACCTGCTCAAGAAAGACGGGCTCCAATTCGGCGATCGCCGACGCGAATGCGGGTTCGTCGGCCAGCAGCCGACGACCCATCCCGGTCCACTGCGAGCCCTGTCCGGAGTAGACGAACACCGTGCCGGGACGGCACGAACCCTGGTGCGCCGGCACGACACCGGGAGC
This sequence comes from Mycobacterium sp. 236(2023), assembly GCF_029623955.1. Classification (GTDB taxonomy): domain Bacteria; phylum Actinomycetota; class Actinomycetes; order Mycobacteriales; family Mycobacteriaceae; genus Mycobacterium. The sequence goes on from NZ_JARSBP010000004.1 coordinate 706,064, forward strand.
CGTCCCGCCGGCGGCAAGCGCCTGCAGACCTGCCAGTGCCCCCGCGCGATCACGTGCGCTCACCGTGGCGAACTTGGAATGCTGCGCGCGGTGATGGTTCAGGGAATGCGCGACGTCGTCGAGCGGGACCTGCTCCCCCGCCCCGGCCATCCACTCGGCGAGCACGCCCGCGGTGCTCGCGATGCGCTGCGGCGACTTGCCGGACACGACCAGCGTCGTGACCGCGGAAGGGGCGTTGACCACACCGTCGCGCTCCCCGGCCCTTGCGGTGGCAGGAGCCTGTTCGAGGACGACGTGGGCGTTGGTGCCACCGAAGCCGAACGACGACACGCCCGCAACGCGCGGCCTGCCCCTCTGCGTCCAGTCGGTGACCGTGTCGACGACCTTGAGCCGCAGGTTGTCGAACGGGATGTGCGGGTTCGGCGACTCATAGTCGAGATTGCCGGGGATCTGCCCGTGCTGCAGCGCGAGGACCGCCTTGGCGAAACCGGCGATTCCGGCCGCGGCCTCGGTGTGCCCGAGGTTGGACTTGATGGCGCCGATCAGCAGCGGCGCATCGGCGGCGCGTCCCCGACCGAGCACGGTGCCGAGCGCGCGGGCCTCGATCGGGTCGCCGAGCAGCGTTCCGGTGCCATGCGCTTCGACGTAGTCGACGTCGCGCGGTTCGATACCCGCCGACGCGTAGGCCGAGCGCAGCACGGCCATCTGGGCGGCCGGATTGGGTGCCATCAGACCGTTGGAGCGACCGTCCTGATTGACGGCGGAGCCGCGCACCACGGCGAGCACACGGTCACCGTCGCGGATTGCGTCGGAGAGCCGCTTGAGCACCGCCACGCCACAGCCCTCGCCGCGGACGAAGCCGTCGGCGCGCGCATCGAATGCGTGGCAGCGGCCGGACTGCGACATCGCCTCGGCCTGATCGAAGCTGCGGGTCACCGCCGGTGACAGGATCACGTTCACGCCGCCGGCCACGGCGACGTCGGAATCGCCGGTGCGCAGGCTCTGGCAGGCCAGGTGGATCGCCACCAACGACGACGAGCAGGCGGTGTCGAGCGCCACGGACGGGCCGCGCCAGTCGAAGTAGTACGAGACCCGGTTGGCGATGATGCTGAGTGCGCCGCCGGTGCCCGAGTAGGCGTTGACCTCGGCCAGGTCCTTGGCGGCCATCACGCCGTACTCGCCGAGGCAGGCGCCGACGAACACACCGGTCTGCGTGTGGCGAAGAGAACTGGGTCGGATCCCGGCGTGCTCCAGCGCCTCGTGGGTGACCTCCAGCAGCAGCCGCTGCTGTGGATCCATCTTGTCGGCTTCGCTCGGCGAGATCTCGAAGAAGTCGGCGTCGAACTCGTCGATGTCGGAGAGGTAGGAACCCCACCGGGTGGTGCCCGCGAGCGCGGCAGCACCTTCGGCGGATCCGTCGTCGTACCAGGACCACCGGGACGGCGAGACCTGGCTGACCGCCGAGCGGCCTTCGGCGAGGAAGTCCCACAGCGCGTCAGGGCCATGAATGTCTTCGCTGTCCCCGGGGAACCGGCAGCCCAACCCCACCACCGCGATCGCGTCGTCCGCGATCCGGTGTGTCGGGGTCACCTCGGCCGCCACGTCGACCTCGCCGCCGGTCAGGAATTTGGCCAGCGCGTTGATCGTCGGATACTGCCAGAACTCGACCGGAGACACCGTGCGGCCCAGCAACTCCGACAGCTCTCCCGTGAGCACGACGGCGTCGCTGGATCCGACGGCGAGATCGTTCAGTGGTGCATCGAGGTCGATCTCATCAGGACTGCATCCGATGTTGGTGACCAGGTAGTCGACCAACCAGTGCCGGATTGAGTCCTCGTCGAACTCAGAGGTCATGTGGTGACGTCCAGGCGGCTGAACTCGTCCAGGCGGTAACGGTCCACACAGGCCGAACGCCGGATCTTGCCGCTGGTGGTGATCGGGATGGAGCCCGGCGCAACGAGCACCAGGTCGGAGACGCGCACGCTGTGAGACCTCTTGATCGCCGAGGCGACCTCGCGCTTGACGGCGCGCAGCTTGTCGAGCGCCTCTTCTTCGGAGGTGCCCTTCTTCTTCATCTCGACCACCGCGACGAGTTGCTCGCTGGTGTCGTCGAGCACCGAGATGGCCGCGACGCGGCCGCCGGTGATCTCCTGGATGGTGGCCTCGATGTCGTCCGGGTAGTGATTGCGCCCGTCGACGATCAGCATGTCCTTGATGCGGCCGATGATGAACATCTCGCCCTCGCTCATCACGCCGAGGTCGCCGGTCCGCAGCCACGGGCCGATCGGGGTGCCGTCGGAGGGGTTCTTGATCTCCCCACCGAATGTGCGCTCGGTCTTCTGCGGATCACGCCAGTAGCCCATCGCGACCTGCTCGCCGTGCACCCAGATCTCGCCGACCTTGCCGTCGGGATTCTCGTTGCAGCTCTCCGGGTCGACGATGCGCACGGTCGAGGAGCGCGGTGCGCCGTAGCTGACCAGCTCGGTGCCGGCATCGGTCCCGCAGCGCTCGGCGTGGCCGGCGGCGAGTTTCTCGTAGTCGAAGCGCACCGTGGCCGGCGTATGACCCATCGGTGCCGAGATCACATACAGGGTCGCTTCCGCGAGGCCGTAGGACGGCAGCACGGTGGTCTCGGGCATGCCGAACTTGACGAACCGCTCGTTGAAGCGGCGGATGGTCGCCACGTGGATGCGCTCGCTACCGCTGATAATGCCGAGCAGGCCGCTGAGGTCCATGCCTTCGAGGTCTGCGTCGGTGGTCCGGCGTACCGCGAGCTCGAAGGCGAAGTTCGGTGCTGCCGACCATGCGGACGGGTTCAGAGCCAGCTGCTGGATCCAGCGGGCAGGCTTCTGCAGGAAAGCCACGGGGCTCATCACGATCGCGGGGCGGCCGTGCAGCTTGCCGCCGTCGTCCTCGTTCGGGGTCAGCAGCGAGGCGAACACTCCCTGGATGAGCCCCATGTCGTGGTAGAAGGGCAGCCACGACACCATCGTGATGTCGCGCGGGGGCACGCCGTTGCGGTGCTCCATGTAGTCGTCGAAGACCTGCTTGACGTTCGCGATCACGTTGGTGTGCGTCATGATCACGCCGGCCGGCGCGCGGGTGGAGCCGGAGGTGTACTGCAGGTAGGCCGTCTTGGGCAGGGGTCCGACGTTGATCTCGGGCGTATGTGGCGAGTCGAAGTCGAGCGCGTCGACCTCGATGACGGCCGGCGGGTTCCCACCGGGCAGGCCGCCTACGTAGTTGAGGATCTCGCCGACGACGGCGGAGGTCGTCAGTACGGCTACCGGCTGGCAGTCGCGCAGCGCGCCGCTGACACGCTCGTCGAGCTGGCCCATGGCCGGGACCGGCAGCGGCACGGCGATCATGCCGGCGGCCATCGCGCCGTAGAACGCGACGATGTACTCGAGTCCCTGGGGGGCGAGGATCGCGGCGCGGTCGCCCTTGGTGCCGTGGCGCAACAGTTCCTCGGCGACCACCTGGACGCGGTGGTTCATCTGAGACCAGGTCAGCGACTCCGCGAAGCCGGCGGGGTCGAGATCGAAGTCGAGAAAGGTGTAGGCCACATCGTCCGGCTGCGACTTCGCGCGCTCGGCAAGCAACCCAGGAATGGTCCCCTCAAGCAACGGCATGCGACGTCGTCCTTTCACTCTCCTGCGCCCCGGCCTCGCTGCCGTGGATGGCAAACCAGTTCGCAGCTCTAGGCCGCGCATTCCCCCGCTCGCCCGAAGGCTAACACCGGCTTGTTAATAATGTCGTGCAATCCGACGAAGGATTAGACCACGTGTTGCTTGCCAGAGGGAAGTTGGCAGCTTGTGGCAAATTTCGCCAAAAGTGTATCGGTGGGCGTGCCCGAACCGTTACTCACAGCCGGTTCACAGTTTTGCCAGAAGCTGAAAGAGCCCACATAGTTAGATGGTTTTACGTTGCTCGACCCTATGGCTGAAGGATGAGCGAGTTCGCGTCCGCGACCGCTGAACGTAGTGCTCCTTTCGTCTTGACGCGTTGGTAAAGGGTTTGCCCAAATTGCACGCTCACGTCAATAAACAATCTGACTTGCCGGTAAGAAGCAGGTCCGGAGGCTTCTTGGCGGGTGGCGCAACGGCGTGGTCGAGTCGTTCGCAGATGTGCTCGGCACGATGCGCAGCGACATGTCGCTGTGGCGAACACCACATGGCGGCGACGCTAACCACGCAGGCGTGACCAGATTTTCTCCTCGATATCCGGTACCACATCGCTCAGGTGATCATTCAGATAGAAGTGGTGCCCCTTGAAATCACGGGCAGTAAAACCGCCCGTGGTCCGCTCGGCCCACGGCATCACCTTGTCCGCCGTCGCGATTTCGTCGTCGTCCCCGTAGTACGCGTGGATGGGGCTCGACAGCCGGGTGTCCGGCGGGCAGCTGTAGTTTGCGATCGCCTTCAATCCCCGCAACGTCGGGAGGATCGCCGCCGCGAACTCGGGATTCTTCATGAACTCGGGGTCGGCACCGGTGATGGTGCTGACCGCCGCGAGCAGCCCCTCGTCGGTGTCGGGCACGTCGTCGTACCCGACCAGGCCGGGGGCCGCCACCGCCGACACGAACAGCGCCGTGACGGGGTTACCCGCCTCCTCGAAGCGGCGGGCGACCTCGAAGGCGAGCAGTCCGCCCATGCTGTGCCCGAAGAAAAAAACGGGGGCACCGTGAGCCCCGCCTCCTGTGTCCGGCGGAACCATCCTGCAGATCTCGTCGGCGACGGCCGGCAGGCTCGTGAACGATCCGAAGTCCTGCTTGCCGCCCTGGCGCGGGTACTGCACCGCCGTCCGTTTGATATCCGTGGTGAACGTCTTGGCGAACGGCACGTAGTACTGCGGAGTTCCACCGGCGTGGGGGAAGATGAAGAGTTTCGGCTGGGCCCCCTCACTCGTTCCGGTCATGCGAGCACCCTATCCCCCGTCAAGCGAAAGCCTCGACAGGCGGGCATGAGCAGACCAGGTTGCGATCGCCGTAGGCGCCGTCGATCCGGCGCACCGGAGGCCACACCTTGGGCCGGTACCCCTTGCCCAGCGGGTAGGCCGCCTGCTCCCGGGTGTACGGGTGCTCCCACTTGTCCACTAACAGGCAATCGGCGGTGTGCGGCGCTCCGCGCAGGGGATTGTCCTCCAGAGGCCACTCGCCGGATCCGACCTTGTCGATCTCGGCCCGGATCGCGATCATCGCCTCGCAGAACGCATCCACCTCGGCCAGTGACTCGCTCTCGGTGGGCTCCACCATCAGCGTTCCCGCGACGGGGAAGCTCATCGTGGGGGCGTGGAAGCCGTAGTCCGCCAACCGTTTTGCCACGTCATCGACCGTGACGCCGGTGGCCTTGGTGATGGCGCGCAGATCGAGGATGCACTCGTGGGCGACCATGCCGTTCTCACCCGTGTAAAGCACCGGGTAGTACTCGTCGAGACGGCGGGCGATGTAGTTCGCCGACGCGATCGCCACCAGCGACGCCGACCGCAGACCGTGCGCGCCCATCATCCGGATGTAGGCCCACGTGATCGGCAGGATCGACGCGGACCCGTACGGCGCCGCCGAGACGGTGTGCTCGTCGGCCAGTTCGTCGGCCAGCGGGTGCCCGGGCAGATACGGCGCCAGGTGCGACCGCACCGCCACCGGGCCGACCCCGGGCCCGCCGCCACCGTGCGGGATGCAGAACGTCTTGTGCAGGTTCAGGTGGCTGACATCCCCGCCGAACTGGCCCGGACGGGCCAACCCGACCAGTGCGTTGAGGTTGGCGCCGTCGACGTAGACCTGCCCGCCGGCATCGTGCACCGCCGCGCAGATGTCGGCCACGTCGTGCTCGTACACGCCGTGTGTCGACGGGTACGTGATCATCAGCGCCGACAACCGGTCGGCGTTCTCGGCCACCTTGGCCCGCAGGTCGTCGAGGTCGACGTCGCCGTTCGCGCGGCACGCCACGACCACCACCTTCATCCCGACCATCGCGGCCGACGCGGCGTTCGTGCCGTGCGCGCTCGAAGGAATCAGGCAGACCGTCCGATCGGTGTCGCCCCGCGCCTTGTGATACGCCTGGATCGCCAGCAGGCCTGCATACTCCCCCTGCGAACCGGCGTTGGGCTGAAGCGAGATCTCGTCGTAGCCGGTGATCCCGGTGAGCCAGGACTGCAGGTCGGCGATCATCCGTCGCAGGCCGGGCGTGTCCGACGCGGGTCCGAACGGGTGCTGGCGGCCGAGCTCCGGCCACGTGATCGGCTCCATCTCGGCGGCGGCGTTGAGCTTCATCGTGCACGAGCCCAGCGGGATCATGCTGCGGTCCAACGCGATGTCTTTGTCGGCGAGCGAGCGCAGGTACCGCATCATCTCGGTCTCCGTGCGGTACTTCGCGAACGCGGGATGGGTCAGGAACTCCGAGGTGCGCGTAGTGACAGGAGAATCGGCGGGGCCGACCGCCGCCGGGGATGCCGAGAAGGCTTCGAGGACGCCCGCGATATGCGCCTCGGTGGTGGCCTCGTCGCAGGCCACCGACACGTGGTCGGCGTCGACGAGCCAGATGTTGATCCCGCGCTCCTTGGCGGCGGCGCGCACCTCGTCGGCGCACCCGGGAACCCGGGCGAGCACGGTGTCGAAGAATGCTTCGTGAACGACCTCCACACCCGCGCCGGACAGTCCCGCTGCCAGCGCCCGGGCATGCCCGTGCACGCGGTGGGCGATGCCGCGCAGACCGTCGGGGCCGTGGTAGCTCGCGTACATCGCTGCCATCACGGCGAGGAGAACTTGGGCCGTGCAGATGTTGCTCGTCGCCTTGTCGCGGCGGATGTGCTGCTCACGGGTCTGCAGAGCGAGGCGGTAGGCGGGTGACCCGTCGGCGTCCACGGACACCCCGACCAGTCGGCCGGGCAGCTGGCGCGCCTGCTTCGAGTGGACGGCTAGGTAGCCCGCGTGCGGGCCACCGAATCCCATGGGCACGCCGAATCGTTGAGTTGTTCCGAACGCGACGTCGGCTCCGATCTCGCCGGGCGGGCTGACGAGCGTCATCGCGAGCAGGTCGGCGCCGACAGCCACCAGAGCGCCGCGCTCGTGGGCCTGCGTCACCAGCGCCGACCAGTCGGTGACGCGACCGGAGGCGCCGGGCAGCTGCACGATCACCCCGAAGAAGTCACCGTCGGGCAGACCTTGGGTCAGGTCTGCGGTCACGATCTCGATACCCAGCGGTTCGGCGCGCGTCGCGAGGATCGCCGCCGTCTGCGCATACACGTCGGAATCCACGGCGAGCTTGTTGGCAGGTCCGCGAACCGCGCGGTGCATCAACGTCATCGCCTCCGCAGCGGCGGTGCCCTCGTCGAGCATCGACGCGTTGGCGACCTCGAGGCCCGTCAGGTCGGTGACCATGGTCTGGAAGTTGAGCAGCGCTTCGAGCCTGCCCTGGCTGATCTCGGGCTGATACGGGGTGTAGGCGGTGTACCAGGCGGGGTTCTCGAGGATGTTGCGACGCAACACCGGTGGCGTGAGCGTGTCGAAATAGCCCTGTCCGATCATCGACACCGCGACGGTGTTGGAGTCGGCCAGTGCACGGAGCTCCGCCAGCGCCTCGTGTTCGGTGGCGGCGGGGGGCAGATGCTCCAGGCCGGGCGCGACGCCACTCTCGGAAAGCCGGTCGAGGATAACGGCGGGAAGCGCCTTGGCGGCAAGCTCGTCGAGCGATGCGACACCGATGGTGCTCAGCAGGGTGTCGACGGCCTGCGCATCCGGTCCGATGTGCCTGTCGACGAACGCGGGAACGGACGGAATGGGTGACTGCTCAGACACGTGAGGACATCTCCAGGGGCGCAGACGAGACCGGCTCCTCCCCCTCTGTCGTCGGCCCTGATCGGGCTGCCTGAGAGATTCGGTCCGAACGCCGTCGCGGCGATGTGAGCCTTTCCCCATGGGCGGGTGCGTGCACCGCTTTCCAGAGGCATCGGGGCCTGGCGCGGTCCTGGGGCCTGAGAGGTTGACGGAGAGGTGTTGCTCCTTCGGCGTCCGTGACTGGCAGTCACGAAACTCTCCCGCACAAGGGCGATGCGGATGAGAGTCTACCCGCCGACCCCGGGCTCAGCCGATCTTGCGGTCGCGGTGCTTGCGTCGCGAGGCCAGCTCGTCCTCGGGGGCCGAGATCGACTCACCGCCGTCGGCACGCTCGCCGGGGAAGTCCGCGATGGCGCCGGTGAGCTCACGCATGGCACCCGAGACCGCGATACCGAACACGCCCTGACCGCCCTGCAGCAGGTCGACGACCTCTTCGGCGGAGGTGCACTCGTACACCGTGGTGCCGTCAGAGAACAGCGTGATGTTGGCCAGATCCTGGACGCCGCGCTGCCGCAGATGGTCCACCGCGACGCGGATGTTGTGCAGCGAGATCCCGGTGTCGAGCAGGCGTTTGACGATCTTGAGGACAAGGATGTCCTTGAACGAGTACAGCCGCTGGCTGCCCGATCCGGCAGCGCCGCGGATCGACGGCACGACGAGCGAGGTACGCGCCCAGTAGTCGAGCTGGCGGTAGGTGATGCCGGCGATCTGGCAGGCGCTCGGTCCGCGGTAGCCGACGAGCTCGTCGGGCACCGAGTCGTCCGGGAACAGGCCTGCCTGAACCGGCTCGGCTGCGACCCGCGGGAGGGTGTCCGCCTGCGGGGTGCTCAAGTCCAGTTCCTCCTGGCGTGGCGTGTCTCCCACTGGTCGAATCCTCTCGCCGATCGGCTGCTTAAGCCCTGCTCGAACCTTGTCCGAGCATACGCTTGAGGGCGTTCCGTGACTGCCCGTCGGCACCAAGTATGGCTGCCCAATTCGGTGTTGATGAAAACCCGCCCCGCGTGTCGAACGCGACGAGACGCATCCGTGACCAAGCGCCAGGTGGCAGGTCAGGTCGCCTTGAAATCGTCCGGCGACACGCTGTCGAGGAACTCTTTAAACTTTTCGACCTCGTCCTCGCGGACGGCGCCGGTCGATTCCTCGTCACCCTCGTCGGGGATCAGCAGGCCGGCCTCCGCCAGCACCGCCTCCTCGACGTAGATCGGGACGCCCACCCGCAGGGCGATCGCCACAGAATCGGAAGGCCGGGCCGACACCTTGATGTCGCGGTCGAAGACGAGGTCGGCGTAGAAAGTGCCTTCCTGGAGGTCGACAATCCGCACCTCTTTGAGTGAATGGCCAAGGGCGGCAATGACATCGCGGAACAGGTCGTGCGTCATCGGCCGTAGCGGCTCGACACCCTGCTGTTCGAGGGCGATGGCGGCAGCCTCGGACTGTCCGATCCAGATGGGTAGATAGCGGTCGCCGTTGGACTCCCGCAGCAGCAGGACAGGCTGGTTCTGGGGCGGCTCCACTCGAATGCCGATCACCCGAACTTCACCCATGTGTGCCTGCCCTCCGCACGCCGACGAACCCGTCCCAGCGAGTCTAGTCCTCAGCGATCCAGAACGTCGCGTACGGCCGACTTGATCAATGACGTGTGCAACGTGATCGCCAGCGCCGCCACCTCACGGGCCAGGTCGTCGGCGCGATCACGGGCGCCGGCCTTGCCGCCCTTTACCACCGGCCCGGCGATCTGGGCGATCAGGTCGGATTGGCGGTCGGCGGCGGAGCGGAAGGCGCGCAGGTGCCGCGGTTCGACGCCGTAGTCGGCCAGCGCTCGCGCGCACTGCGCGATCACCACGGCGTGTTCGTCGAAGAACGCCGTCCCGGCGCCCTTGAAGATCGGGGTGATGACGCCGGCTTTCACGAGCGAGGTCAACAGCTCGTCGTCGACACCGGAACGCTCCAGCAGGTCGTGCCTGCTCAGCCGCACCTGTGTCGGCCCGGCGGAGGCGGTCACTTCCTCCGGAGCTTGCGGGGACACCGAGACCAGCCGGGGCCCGTATGACGAAACACTCTGTGGCAGCTCGCCATCGGGCTGCGCGTCGAGCTGGGCCTTGATGACCTTCAGCGGCAGGTACTGGTCCCGCTGCGCGGTCAGGATGAACCGCAGCCGGGCGCAGTCGTACGCCGTGAACCGCCGGTACCCCGACGCGGTGCGTTCGGGGGTGACCAGCCCTTCGGCCTCCAGAAAACGGATCTTGGAGATCGTGACGTCGGGAAAGTCGCCGCGTAGCAGATCCAGCACAACCCCGATCGACATCCCGGTCAGTGCGGGGGTGTCGGGTTGTGTCATGGATGCGTCCGGCGGGCTCGTGATGTCGGTTGCGGACGGGCCGGTCTAACCGGTGGCGCCGTCGTCGCCTTTCGGTCCGGTCAGGAAGACCAGACGGAACTTGCCGATCTGGACCTCGTCGCCGTTGGCGAGCACGGCCGAGTCGACCGGTTCGCGGTTGACGTAGGTGCCGTTGAGGCTGCCGACGTCGACGACCTGGAACTCGCTGCTCTCCAGGCGGAACTCCGCGTGGCGGCGGCTGACGGTGACGTCGTCGAGGAAGATGTCGCTGTCCGGGTGGCGCCCGGCGGACGTCGTCGGCTGGTCGAGCAGGAACCGAGACCCGGCATTAGGGCCACGCTTGACGACCAGCAGCGCCGATCCGACCGGCAGACCTTCCACCCCCGAGACCGCGCTTTCGCCGCTTGCGGCTGGCGGAGCGTCGAGCTCGTTGAGGAAGTCGGCGCGGAAGACCGATGTGGTCTCCACGGTGACTTCGTCCGAGTCGGCCCCAGAGTTGAAGTCCTTGTCCGTCACCCGCTGCTCCTCACTGGCTGCTGTGGCGATATGCGGTCGGGCTCCAGCCGTCACGCCGCTGGTGTCGACCGTACCGCGCATCCGACCGCGCTGTGTCCACCACTGCCGGATCCGCTCGTTGCGTTCCGGTCTGTCGAGACGACCCTAACAACACGTCAGTCCGCGACGTGGGCGCGGTAGCCCTCCGCGTCGAGCAACGAGCCCAGCGCCGCGGTCAGCGACTCGCTGTCGGCCTGCAACTCGACGAGCCATCCCTCGCCGTACGGGTCGGAGTTCACCAGCTGGGGATTGCTCTCCAATTCACCGTTGACCGCAACGACTTTCGCCGTGACCGGCGCATAGAGGTCGGACACCGACTTCGTCGACTCCACCTCGCCGAACGATTCGCCGCTCGACACCTCGGAGTCGACGTCGGGCAGCTGGACGAACACCACGTCGCCCAGCGCCGACTGCGCATAGTCGGTGATGCCGACGCGCACCGTGTCGTCGCCGGTCCGCTGCACCCACTCGTGTTCGGCGGTGAAGGACAGTTCGGCGGGGATCTCGCTCACGGCGCTCCTCAATCTGTATGTCGAGCTGGGCCAACTATTTGACGGGCTGAGCGTATTGGCGCGGTTTCGGTTGCCGCAAGGCGGTGACGTCGACCCGGTCGGACTGTTGTATCACCATCGTGCCGCCCACGCGTTCGATGCTGTCCATCGCCCCGCCGGGGATGTTCATGGCCGCCGCCAGCGTGGGCGGATCCCCAATGGCGAGAACCGAATACACGGGCCCGAGTGTCGTCGAATCGACGATCAGCGCGCCGGGACTTCCGGTGACCCAGGTGTCGACGCCGATCCGGACGGACAACTGCTGCCCGCCCTGTTCGCCGCGGATCTCCATCGCCTCCGCGCCCGCCGCCCGCAACTCGTTGATCACGTCGAGCATCGGCTCGGCCGCCACACCCTGCGCCGGGTCGGCGATCGTCAGCGTCACCCCCGGGCCGGTCGCCGCAACGGTGCCGATCAGGATCGACAACGCCGCCAGCCGGGCCCTGACGTTCTCGATCGCGGCCTGATCGCTGCTCCCGGACGCCTCCAGCTGCGTGAGTGTGCGCTGCAGGTCGGCGACCTCGGTGTTGAGCGCGGCCTCGCGTTGTTGCAGCGAATCCAGCAGCACGAGAAGGTCGGCCGGGCGCGCCGAATCCAGCGAGTCACCGGAATCGGTCTGCCGGACCTGGGTGGCGATCGCGACGCCGAGCAGCAGACACAGCAGCACGGCGAGCACCCCGAACACGGCCTGCGACCGCGTGCGCCGAGGTGCGGCGGCCGCGTCGTCGGGCGGCAGTTCGTGGCGGCCGTGGTGCTCTTCGTTCACGATCAGGCCCCGAAGAGCCTGCGCCGAAGTGCGGCGGCGTTGCCGAAGATGCGGATGCCCAGGACGACGATGATCGCCGTGGACAGCTGGGTACCGACACCGAGCTGGTCGCCCACGTACACGATCAGCGCCGCGACGAGCACGTTGAACACGAACGACACGACGAACACCTTGGAGTCGAAGATCCTCTCCAGATAGGCCCGCAGTCCGCCGAACACCGCGTCGAGCGCCGCCACCACCGCGATCGGCAGATACGGCTGGATGAACTCGGGGACGCTGGGGTGGAAGACCACCCCGAGCACGATCCCGACGACGAGCGCGACAATTCCTATCAAGTGGTGATCCCCATCAATTGGGCCCGATCTGCTTGGCGAAGATGACTTCTCGGATCGATCCGGCGGGCAGCGCCAGACCGTCGCCCGCGGACACGTTCACCCCGACACCGTAGGACGCCTCCAGCAGACGCAGACGCTGTAGCCCGGCGCTGCGGTTGAAGTTGTCGGCCAGCGCGTTCGGCGGGCCCACGGCGACAATGGCATACGGACTCGATATCGGCTGGTTGTCGACGAGGATGCCGCCGCCGGCCTGCCGGACCGTGACATTGGGGCCGATGCGCACCCCGCCGACCGAGATCGCCTCCGCTCCGCTGGCCCACAGCGAGTTCACGACGAGCTGCAGGTCGCGGTCCAGGATCACCTGCTGGCTGCCTTCGACGCGCTCCTTGGAGACATCGGTGAGGTCGCGCGACATGCCGGGATCGGTGACCGTGACGGTCAGCCCGGGGCCGATCACCGGGGTGGCGGCGGCGTTGAAGTTCGCGTCGTCGAGTTCGGTCAGCAGCTGACGGCCGGTCGCGTCGCCTTCCAGTCGGCTTCGGCGTGCGGCGTCCACGTCCGCCGTCAGGCCGTTGCGGCGGACGGCGGCAGCGTCGGTCGCCGTCTGTGCCGTGCGCACGCTTCCCGCCAGCACTTGCTGGGACTCCTTCACTCCGGGCGCGGTTTCCTGCGCCTGGGCCCATGCCAGCGCGAACACCGCCGTGACCACGACGGCGGCCAGAACCTGCCAGAGCGCGTCGGACGTCCGGCTACGAGGCCGGTTCGCCTGCGCGGCAGCCGCATAGCTGGGATCGAGGTGGTCGGACAGCAGGGACCGCAGCAGCGACGGCACCGGGATGCGGATCGGCGCGTCGGGTGCGTCCGGGCCGCGTCGGGCCGCCGAGTCGTAGCCACCCAACGAGCTCATAGGCTGTCGATTCGCTCGCAAGCTCCGCTCATGCCCGCGCCCGGGGCATCGTTCTCATGACCATTGCTACCTGGATCAGATACAGCACGCCCGACCACAGGTACATGGCCATGCCCCAGATCAGGAAGCCCCAGCCGATCGCCAGGACGACGCGGCTCCACTGCCCGTCGAACTGGCCGAGCAGCACCAGCGGCAGTCCGGACATCAGGGCGAACGTCGCGGCCTTGCCGATGTAGGTGACGGGCAGCGCGGACAGCCCGCGGCTGCGCAGCAGGGGCAGTGTGCCGGCCAGCACCGCGTCGCGGCCCAGCAGCAGGATCACGACCCACCACGGGATCACGTGGGCCAGGGCGAGAGCGACCGGCACGGTCACCATGTAGATCCGGTCGACGGCCGGGTCCAGCAGCTCGCCGAGCCGCGACGACTGGTTGGCGTACAGCCGGGCGATCTTGCCGTCAGCCCAGTCGGAGGCGCCGCTGAACATCAGGATGCCGACGGCCCACCCGGTCGCGTCCACCACCAGCAGCAGGTACAGGAACACCGGGACCAGGACGAGCCGGATCACCGACAGCGCATTGGGCACGGTGAGCACGCGGTCGCCTGCCATGAACGTAGAACCTAGCGGAACACCCCGGGCAGGCTCAGCGCAGACAGGGTGTCGTCGGCCAGCGGATTGTCGTGGACCATGTACGTCCACGTCGAAGTCGGGCGCGCCAGTTTGGACAGGTCGACGCCGGGCTCGTCCTCGATGGACGGTGCGGTGTCGAACGTCTGCTGTGCGGCCTCGATGGCGTCGGCGGCCAGCGAGCCGAACGCGTCGACCGCCATCCGGTGGAACTCGTCGAGCGGATTCTGCCGCCCGAGCGCCCGCAGGTGGATGCTCTCGCGGATGTCGGACAGGAACGCCAGGTGATCGGCCCAGGCGCGGTCCAGGTGGTACAGCATGATCAGCCGACAGATCTTCTCCAGCTTCTCGTCTGCCTCATCGCCCAGTTGCTCGCTGACTTCCTCGTAGCGCTCCGGCGACAGGTCGCGCAGTTCGTCGCGGGCGGTTGTCGTGCGCAGCAGTGTGTCGCGGCGTTCGACAAGAATCGCGCGCTGCTGCGCGATCAGCTGGTTGTACCGCCAGGTGTTCGCGTGCACGTCGAGGAGCCTGCCCTCGGCGACGCGCTGGGCGTGTTCGAGCAGTGTCGCCGCTTTCGGGCTGACGACCCTGCCGTTCTCGTCGCACTCCAGCGGCAGCTTGCTGTCCTCGAGGTGGGAGACGACGACGTCGTCTTCCCAGCTGGAGAAGAACACCGACGTGCCCGGATCGCCCTGACGTCCGGCGCGGCCGCGCAGCTGGTTGTCGAGACGTTCGGTGTTGTGCCGTCCCGTGCCGATGACGTGCAGACCGCCCAACTCGGCCACCTCATCGTGGGTCTCCTCTTCCGACCCACCCAGCCGGATATCGGTGCCGCGGCCCGCCATCTGCGTCGACACCGTCACCACGCCGAGCTTGCCCGCCTCGGCGATGACGGCGGCTTCCTCGGCGTCGTTCTTGGCGTTCAGGACGACCGCGGGAATGCCCCTCTTGACCAGCTTCTCGTGGATCTCCTCGGATTCGGCGACGTCACGCGTGCCCACCAGGACCGGCTGCCCGGTCTCGTGGATCTCCGCGATGTGCTCGAGGACGGCGTCGTTCTTCGCGGCGACGGTGACGTAGACGCGGTCGGTCTCGTCCTCGCGGATGTTCGGCTTGTTCGGCGGGATCGGCGAGACGCCGAGCTTGTAGAACTGGCGCAGCTGCTCGCCGGCGGCCAGCGCTGTGCCGGTCATGCCGCAGACCTTCGGGTACCGGTTGATCAGCGCCTGCACGGTGATGGTGTCGAGAACTTCGCCCGTCTCGGTGGTCTCGATGCCCTCCTTGGCTTCGACGGCGGCCTGCAGGCCGTCGGGCCAGCGCTGCAGCGTGGCGATGCGGCCGCGCGAGGAGTTGATGAGGTGCACAGCGTCGTCGCGGACGATGTAGTGCACGTCGCGCTGCAGCAGCACGTAGGCGTGCAGCGCGACGTTGATCTCGGTCAGCGTGGTGGCGACGTGCTCCTCGGAGTACAGGTCGATGCCGCCGAGGGCCGCCTCGACCTTGCGAGCGCCCTCCTCCGTCAGGTGGACGTTGCGGCTGTCGGTATCGGTGTCGTAATCGTTGTTCTCGTCGAGTTCGCCGACGAGCTTGACGAGCTCCAGGCGCGGCGTTTCGCGGTGGCTGGTGCCCGCGAGCACCAGCGGCACGAGCGCCTCGTCGACGAGCACGGAATCCGCCTCGTCGATCAACGCGACGTCCGGGTTCGGGGAGACGAGGTCGGCGACGTCGGTGACGAGCTGGTCGCGCAGCACGTCGAAGCCGATCTCGTTGACCGACGCATAGGTGACGTCGCATTCGTAGGCGGCGCGGCGCTCGGCGGCGGTGGAGTCGGCGGTGATCCAGCCGACGGTCAGTCCCATCGCCTCGATCAGCGGACCCATCCACTCGGCGTCGCGGCGGGCCAGGTAGTCGTTGATGGTGATGACGTGCACGTTGCGGCCTGCCAGCGCATATCCGGCCGCGGCGATCGCGCCGGACAGCGTCTTACCTTCACCGGTGGCCATTTCGACGACGTCGCCGGCCAGCATCCGCAGCGCTCCCTGCAACTGGACGTCAAACGGCGTGAGCCCTGTGGTGCGTTTGGCCGCTTCGCGGGCGATCGCCAGGAACTGCGGCACGTCGGCGGCGTCGGCCAGATCCTCGAGCTCCAGAAGCTTGGCGGCCTTGCTGAGCTGCTCGTCGTCGAGTTCGGCGGCCTTGGCGTCGAAGTCCGCGGCTTTGGTGACCTGATCCATCGACCGCGACTGGTCCTTGTCGGTGCTGGCGCCGAGCAGCTTCCAGAACCGGCCGGACAACCGACCCGTCTTGGCCGGTTTGGGGGACGTCTTCGAGGAGGTGCGTGCCACAAGGTCACGGTACGCGGCGGCTGCACCATAATCCCCTGGTGACCCCCGACAGCGCGGTAGTGGACGTCCTCATCGCCGGAGCCGGACCGATCGGGCTCACCGCCGCGATCGAGTTGGCCCGCCGCGGCGTCGCCGTCCGTATCGTCGACCCCCTGCTCGAGCGGCCGCAGTATGCGAAAGCCGTTGGCGTGCAACCCCGCACGCTGGAGATCTTCGAGGGCATGGGGGTGTTGCGCCGCGTCCTCGATGCGGGCGTGCAGATGAACGGCCAGATCGTCTACGTCAACGGCACCGAGGTCGGCCGCCTCGATCTGAGCCTGCCCGCCGACGTGCCGTTCGGGTTCTTCTGCATTCCGCAGTACGAGACCGAGCGCATCTTGGACGAGGAATTGTCGCTCCGCGGCGTGCACGTCGAGCGCGGTGTCGCGGTGACCGGCTTCTCGCAGGACGACGACGGTGTGACGGTGGCGCTGTCGGGCGGGGAAACGGTGCGCGCGGCGTATCTGATCGGGGCGGACGGCGCCCACAGCGTCGTGCGCAAGATCCTCGGCCTGACGTTCGCGGGCGCGGCCTTCGAGGAACAGTACATGCTCGGCGACGTCGAGGTCGACTGGTCGATGCCGCGCGGCTACGGGGTGCGCTCGATGCACCAGACCGACGGCGTAACCGACGACCTCCTGGTGTGCATCCCGCTCTCGGGGCGGGGTCGCTATCGGATGTCGATGCTCGTCCCCGACGGTTTGGGCACGGAAAAGCCTGAGCTGCACCATATTCAGGCCGTCATCGACCGCCTCTCCCCCGAGCCCACCGTGGCACGCAATCTGCGGTGGTCGTCGGTGTTCCGGATCAGCCACCGCATCGTCGACCGCTACGGCGCCGGCCGGGTGTTCGTCGCGGGCGACGCCGCGCACATCCACCCGCCGACCGGGGCGCAGGGCATGAACACCGGCATCCAGGATGCGCACAACCTGGCGTGGAAGCTGGCGCTGACCGTATCCGGTGTCGCTGCCCCCGGCCTGCTCGACAGTTATGACGCCGAGCGGCGCCCGGTCGGCGAGGAGGTCGTCGGGCGCACCGTGCGCAATGCCCGGGAAGGCATCGGTGCCGATTCGAATGACCCGTCGTATGTCATGCGCAGGGAAGCGCAGCTGCTGATCGACTATGCCGCGAGTCCGATCGTGTCCGACGGTGCCGGTACGCGGGCGCCGGATGCGCGGGGTCTGACCCGCGCGGCGGTGGCGGACCCGATCCGGTTGTTCTCGTTGTTCGGCGCCCGCGATCACACGCTGCTGCTCTATACCGACGGCGGCCAGGTCGACGGCTTCGACGCTGTGGCCCCGGCGGCGGTCGAGGCGGCACACGGCCGCCTCGACGTCTACCTCGTCGTGGCCGCCGGAGCCGACGCGGGTGCGACCGTACTGCCCGTCGTCAGGGATGCGGACGGCGACTTCGCGCGCGAGTATGGCGCCACCGGACCGTCGGTGTTCCTGGTCCGCCCCGACGGTTACCTGGCTCATGTGCAGCGTGGCTCCGTGCGCACAGAAGCCGTAATTGACGCTCTGGGCAGGACATTTGCGTGACGAGTTCGCTCCTGCGGGCGACAACCTGCGGTAGCTTCGGAACGCGCGGAGGGGAGGTCGCCCGGCTGTGGAGACGGTAGATACTCAGACGTTCCAGCCGACTCTCGACTGGGGTCGCGAGTTCTTCCACTCTCTTCAGTGGGTCGCGACGACGTTCGTGCTGACAGCGCTGTGCCTGCTGCTGGTCTTGGCTGCGCTGGCCAGATTCACCGAATGGGGCCGGCAGTTCTGGCGCATCACCGGCGACTATTTCCGGGGCCGCCACAGCGCGCCCGCGTGGGCGCTGATCGCGGTGCTGCTGCTGTCGGTGATCATCTCGGTCCGCATCAACGTGTTGTTGACCTACTACGTCAACGACTTGTTCACGTCGCTGCAGGTGGCGTTCCAGGGTGGCATGTCCAGCGGGATGGCCGGGTTCTGGGCGTCCATGCGGGTGTTCGCCGTGCTGGCAGTGTGTTTCGTGGCCCGGGTGCTGGTCGACATGTACCTGACGCAACGGTTCATGATGCGGTGGCGGGTCTGGCTGAGCCGGCGCTTCATCGACGACTGGCTCGGCGACCTGGCCTACTACCGGGCCCAGTTCTCCGGCAGGCCGATCGACAACCCGGACCAGCGCATCCAGCAGGACGTCGACGTGTTCACCACCGGTGTCGGCGGGCTCGGCAACAACCCGATCTACAACTCGAGCAACACGCTGCTGTTCGGCGCCGTCGAGGCGGTGTTGTCGGTGCTGTCGTTCGGGCCGATCCTGTGGCGGCTGTCGGAACCGGTGACCATCAGCGGGCTGACGCTGCCGCGCGCGCTGTTCTGGATCGTCGTCGTGTACGTGTTGATCGCGACGATCGTCGCGTTCGCCATCGGGCGTCCGCTGATCCGGCTGAGCTATCTGAACGAGTTGCGCAATGCAGGCTTTCGCTACGCGCTGGTCCGTGTCCGCGACGCGGGAGCAGCGATCGGCCTCTACCGCGGCGAGGCCGCTGAACGCTCGGCGCTGCGCCAGCGGCTCGACTCGGTGATGGACAACTACCGCGGCTGGCTCAACCGGATGATGCTGTACTTCGGCTGGAACGTCTCGGTGAGCCAGACCATCAATCCGCTGCCGTGGCTGGTGCAGGCGCAGGGGCTGTTCGCCCAGCGGATCACCTTCGGCGATGTGTGGCAGTCCTCCAACGCATTCGGCGCGATTCACGACTCGCTGTCGTTCTTTCGCAACGCCTACGACCAGTTCGCGAGTTACCGCGCCGCCATCATCAGGCTCGACGGCCTGGCCGACCAGAACACGCGCGCCGGGGTTTTCAGCGCGGTGCGGACGACCCAGTCGGCGAACGGCGCGTTCTCAGTGGAAGGTGTCGAGGTGCGCAAGCCGGACGGTTCCCCGTTGGTGCACACGCTGGACCTGGCACTGGAAACCGGTGAGGGCCTCGTGATCACCGGACCGTCGGGCATCGGGAAATCGGTTCTGGTGCAGAGCCTTGCGGGGATGTGGCCGTTCGCCACCGGTCGGGTGCTGCTGCCCGACGGTCGCGACGAGGCGATGTTCGTGCCACAGTTGCCGTATTTCCCCGTCGGGGACCTGCGGTCGGTCGTGTCCTACCCGCAGCCGTCCGGCACGTTCGACGACAAGGCGATTCAGAAGGCCCTGCTCGATGTGGCGTTGTCCCATCTGGTGATCCGCATCAACGATGACCAGGACTGGTCGAAGGTGCTCTCGGTCGGCGAGCAGCAACGCGTCGCGTTCGCGCGAATCCTGGTGAGCAGACCCAAGACCGTGTTCCTCGACGAGTCGACCTCGGCGATGGACGAGGGTCTGGAGCAGATGCTCTATGAGCTGCTTCGGACCGAGTTGCCCGACACCATCGTCGTCAGCGTGAGCCACCGTCCGTCGGTGCAGCCCTTCCACACCAGCAGGCTGGAGCTGGTCGGCGGCGGGCAGTGGCGCCTGGAACGACTCGACGCCCCGGGCTAGCCCCTACGGCACGCCGCCGACGGGCTCGAGGGGTACGTTGCCCGGGTGGATAAGTTCACACCGACCCTGGACTGGGGCAATGAGCTCGTCACGTCGCTGATCTGGATCGGCAAGGCCTGGGTGATCGCGGCGATCGCCACCCTCTTGGTCCTTGTCCTGATCGCCAGGTTCACCGTCTGGGGCAGGCAGTTCTGGCGGGTTACCCGCGGCTACTTCGTCGGCCGCGACAGCGTGATCGTGTGGGCGTGGCTGGCCGGGCTCCTGCTGTCGGTGATGATCGGTGTTCGGCTCTCGGTGCTGTTCACCTATCAGGGCAGCGACATGTCGACCAGCTTCCAGGTGGTCGCGGGCGGACTGCTCAGCGGCGACGACGCGGTCCGGCAGTCGGGCGGCGACGGCTTCTGGATGTCGTTGTGGATCTTCGGTGTTCTCGCCGTGGCGAACATCGCCCAGGTGATGCTCGACCTGTATCTGGCGCAGCGATTCATGCTGCGGTGGCGCGCCTGGCTGACGGAGGAGCTCACCGGCAACTGGCTCGACGGGAAAGCGTTCTACCGAGCACGATTCATCGACGACACGATCGACAACCCGGACCAGCGCATCCAGGCCGACATCGACATCTTCACCACAGGTGTGAGTTCGCAGCCGAACACGCCGGGCAACACGTCGACGTCGACGCTGCTGTTCGGTGCGGTGTCGTCGATCGCGGCGATGATTTCCTTCACGACGATCCTGTGGGACCTCTCGGGTCCGGTGACTCTGCCGGTCGTCGGCTTCACGCTGCCGAAGGCGATGTTCATCATCGGCATCGTCTACGTCGTGTTCGCGACGATCATCGCGTTCTGGATCGGCCGTCCGATCATCCGGCTGTCGTTCAACAACGAGAGGTACAACGCCGCGTTCCGTTACGCGCTGGTGCGTTTGCGTGACGCCTCCGAGGCAGTCGCGTTCTATCGCGGAGAGCTGGCGGAGCGGTCCGGGCTGCGGCGCCGGTTCGCACCGGTGGTCACCAACTACAAGAAGTACGTCAACAGGATGACGGGCTTCTTCGGCTGGAACATCTCGATCACCCAGGCCCAGGAGCTGATCCCCTACATCGTGCAGTTCAACCGCTTCTACAGCGGCGAGATCACCCTCGGGCAGCTGTCGCAGACGGCTGCGGCGTTCCGCGAAATCCTGACCGGCCTCTCGTTCTTCCGAAATGCGTACGACAACTTCGCCGGCTACCGCGCGGCGATCATCCGTCTGCACGGCCTGGTCGTCGCCAACGACGAGGGCCGCGAGCTTCCTACGCTGACCGTGGCGCCGAGCACGGGCGGCATCGAACTCGACGACGTCGAGGTCCGCAAGCCCGACGGCACCCTGCTGATCAATCCCGTCGATTTGCAGCTGCAGGCCGGCGACACCCTCGCCGTCACCGGCGTTTCGGGTACCGGCAAGACGACGTTGCTGCGCAGCCTTGCTCAGTTGTGGCCGTTCACGACCGGCACGCTGCGCTGCCCGGCCGGACCGAACGAGACGATGTTCCTGTCCCAGATGCCGTACGTGCCGCTCGGCGATCTGCGCGCCGTGTTGTCCTATCCGCGGCAGTCGGGCGACATCCCCGACGCCGAACTGGTCACGATGCTGAACAAGGTCGCGCTACCCCATCTTGCGGAGCGGCTGGACGAAGAGCAGGACTGGGCCAAGGTGCTCTCGCCTGGCGAGCAGCAGCGCGTGGCGTTCGCCCGGGTGCTGCTGACGAAGCCGAAGGCGGCGTTCCTCGACGAGGCGACCTCGGCGCTCGACGTCGGGCTGGAGACGATGCTCTACCGGATGGTCCGCGAGGATCTACCGGAAGCCATCTTGGTCAGCGTGGCCCATCGCGGCACCGTGATCAGCCATTGCGACCTGGAGCTCGCACTGCTCGGCGGCGGTGAATGGCGCTTCGGCGTGCGGGGAGCCGACGCGCCCTAACGCCGCGCGGCGTGCTCCCCTGCCCGCCTGCCGAAGTAGGAGCCCTCGCCGAGCTGGGTGCCGCTGGCGTAGCCCTTGCCGTCCTGGGCGATGTTGCACGCGCAGGCGCCTGCCGCATAGAGGCCCGCAACGGCGGTGCCGTCCTCGCGGAGCACCTCCCCGTCGATCGACACCGTCAGCCCGCCCATCGTGAAGCCGGAGTACATCGCCCGCCCCAGTGACAGGTCGAACGCCGCGTACGGCCCGGTGTCTTGTGCCGCAACGTATTCCGGTTGCTTGTGGAAGTCCGGGTCTGAGCCGTCCGCGGCGTTGGCGTTGTAGCGCTCCAGCGTCGCGGCGAGGTTGCCCGCCGGGATGCCCAGCGCCGCTTCGACTTCCGCGATGGTTTCCCAGCCGTCGATGAACTTGATGAGCGGCATCTCGGGCATCTGCATGTGCGCCTCGTCGACGATGAGATAGGCCGTCTGCTCAGGTTGTTCGAGGACGAACGCGGATGTGCGGGCGTGGTAGGAGTCTTCGGCGACGAACCGTTGCCCGTCCTTGTTGACGATGACTCCGGTGAGCAGGATCTCGGGTGGGTACGCCGCGGCGGTGATGAACAGCTGGTCGAGGTTGTCGACGCCTCCGCCTGCCGAGATGCCGAGACGGATGCCGAGCCCGTCGTCGTGCGGGTTGCCCAGAATGTAGGGCGCGACCGTGCCGTGGCTCTTCGTCTTGCGCTCTGCTCCGAGGGCGGGCGTGTATTCGGCGACCATCTCGCGGTTCATCGCGAATCCACCGGCGGCGATGATCACCGATTTGGCCTTGACGTCACCGGTTTCGGTGAAGTGCTTCCACCGCACGCCGACGACGGCGCCGCTGTCGTCCAGGATGAGGCCCGTCGCTCCTGTTTCATAGCGGATCTGCACGCCGAGGTCGGCGGCGCGCTTGACCAGGAGTTCGATCACCATGGAGGCGCCGCCGAGTTCGCCGGGAACCGGGACGGAGTGGCCGCGCGGCGCGGGCTTGGCCTGCTCAAAGAACGGCCAGACTTTCTCGTTGCCGGTGTAGGACAGGCCTTCGGTGCCCGGCGGCACGACGACCTTGCCCGGGTAATAGCTGCGCTCGAACTGGAAGCCCAGCGCCTCAAGCCAATCGAAGTGCTCGACGCTGTCGTCGCAGTAGGCGCGGATCTTGTCGTGTTCGGGGTTGCGCGACTGCGTGACCAGGTACTTGTACATCTCCTCGGCGGTGTCCTCGTGGCCGGTGGCCTGCTGGACCGCGGTGCCGCCGCCGAGATAGAAGTGGCCGCCCGCCATGGACGTCGTTCCGCCTGCGGCGGCGGCCTTTTCGAGCACCAGGACGCGGGCACCGGCAGCGGCAGCACTGACGGCCGCGCAGCCGCCCGCGATACCGAACCCGAGGACGACGACGTCGGCCTCGTCCGACCAGTCGGTGACGTCGTCGGCGCGCACCGTCTCCGGGATGTGCTGGATGGTCACTTCTGCTCCTCTTTGATATGGCTGAAGAAGGCGTGGATCTCTGGTGGTATGTCAGCGAATTCGAGGTAGGGCACGCCCGCGCGTTCGGCGGACACGTAGGCGAACCGCATGCCTCCGGGCATGGTGCCGGCCATGACGACGGGGTTTCCGGCGGCTTCGGCGTCGGCGAGCGTGGCGTCGTAGCTCTGCGGGTCCGGTGCGGCCATGCAGACGTGGTGCAGTCCCGCTCCGGACCGGTCGAGGAACTCGGTGTAGATGCTCGTGCCGCTGACCGGCGCGATGAGCTCCAGTTGAGTGTCGCCGGCGTAGCTCAGCGAGATGTCGGCGACGAAGTCGGCGGGTTGGCCGCGGTAGGTGCACGTATCGGGGCTGAAGTGCACGCCCGGCATGCGGACCCACTTCTTGGCGCCCATCAGGGTGGTCAGCGCCGTTTCGGTGGCGGTGAGGTCTCCGGTCACCCAGGCAATCTGGACAGGTGTCTGGTCATGCATCGAGTCGAGAATATCGCCCACCGCCCCGACAAGCTAGAACGTGTTCTAATTCATTGGCTGAACAGCCCCGTCATCAGCGCTAGCTGAACATCGAACACCTGCGCCGGCTCGGTGAATGTGCCGGGTCCGTAGTGGCCGAACACCTCGAGGCCGATCGCGCCCACCAGCGCCGCCCACAGCGCAAGGCACTTCCCGACGACGGCGTCGTCGGCGTCGAAGCCGAACTCCTCGCGCAGGCCGTCGTAGTCTGTCGAGAGTTCTTGCGGCGCAGAGACGTCCGACGTGCGGATGTCGCCCGCGGCGATTCCCTCGGCGATGATGGTGAACAGCGCACCGACGACCCGGGTCCCGGGTCCGACGGTCGTGTCCCGTGGTGCGTGGTACCCGGGAACGGGGCTTCCGTAGAGCAGCGCCCAGCTGGCAGGCCGCTGGACCGCCCAGGACCGGACCGCGCGCGCCATCGCGGCCAGCTGTTGCTTCCAGTCCCCCGCTGCGTCGTCGCGGGCGGCTTCGGCTGATTCGGCCAGTTCGGTGTAGGCATCGACGACCAGCAGTGTCAGCAGCTCATCCCGGCTGGCGACGTAGCGGTAGACGGCCGAGGACACCATGCCGAGATCGCGGGCGACGGCGCGCAATGACAGGCCCGCCGCGCCTTCGGTGATCAGATGCCGCCGCCCGACCTCGATGATCTCGCGTTCGATGCGGTCGCGTGTTTCCTGCCTCTTGCCCACGGGGTCAGTCTGACAGAAAAGAGATCACTGCTCTTGATTTAGAGAGCGTGGCGTGGCAGCCTGGGAAAAAGAGAGCACTGCTCTCTCAAGTCTTTCGAAGGAGGAAACCATGTCTGAGCGCTACGACGTGCCCGGATTCGGGGTGCGCGTCTTCAACGAGGCCGTCCGGCGGCTCGCCGAAATCGGCATCAGCATCCAGGGCAGCACCGCGATCAGGGTCCGCGGCCGGACGTCGGGCGAGTTGCGCGGCGTCGTCGTCAATCCGTTGACCGTCGACGGGCGACGCTATCTGATCTCGCCCCGCGGCAACACGCAGTGGGTGCGCAACGCCAGAGCCGCCGGAGAAGTCGAGATGGGCCCGCGGCGGCGATCCCGCAGTCACGCGATCGTCGAAGTGTCCGACGACGCGAAGCCCGAGCTTCTCAAGCCGTATCTGGAGCGGTGGTTCTGGCAGTTGAAGGGCCACATCGGCGGGTTGACGCCGGACTCGAGCCGGGTCGAGATGCGCCGGGTGGCGCCGTCGATCCCGGTCTTCGAGCTTGTCGGTTAGGGCACCGCGGGGGTGGCGACAGCCGACGCCGCGGAGATCGTGTCCGCCGCGGACTGCTGGCTGACGGCCTGCCACGAGACGGCGGCGGGCAACGTGCCCCACGTGCTGTTGAACAGACCGATGAGCGCGGTGCGGCCGTCGGGAAGCGGTGTGTAGACCGGTCCGCCCGAGTCACCCTTTTTGCTCACCACGCCGTTGGTCATCGTGAACCAGCCGTTGTTGACCGATTCGATGGTCCCGCAGCTCTCACCGGTCACGACGCCGAAGTGGCACACCGGCATCCCCTGCATGGGAACCACGCCGGGATCGGTCACCAGCACCTTGCCGCCGGGCAGCACATTGTTGACGGCCACGTTCGAGTTGAGGTGGATGACTTCCCAGTCGGTGATCTGGTGGTTGGTGTCGACGGTCATGCCATTGGGGGTGTTGTCCCGGAAGCTGCCCTGGACGCCGATCGGCGCGCCGAACTTGTCCGAGACCGAGCCCGACGCTCGGCAGTGTCCCGCGGTGTAGGCGATCCGGGTCTGCGGATTGACGTAACCGAGCGTGCACAACACGGTGTCCTGATGGATTTCCATGCCGGGGTATACGAGAGCGCCCGGCTGAGCCTGGGCAACGGGCGACTGCAGGGCGACGAGGAGCAGCGGCGCGACGAGCCCGACCAGCTTCCGCCGCGGCGACTGCATGAACGCGAAAACAGACACAGCGCCTCCGACCCCGTGATGACCCGATCCACCAATACCCGTTGATGCTGGTGGTGTAACCGAGTCATCGCGGTTGCATAACGACGCGTTACATCAGGAGTCGAAACCGAGACCCGCCGCGTCGAGGGCGCGCAGCAGCAGATTGCGCCGGCCAGCGGAGTGGTCGGCACGGTCCAGCGACCATCGGGTGGCCTGAATTCCGACGCTGGCCAGCGGTTCGGGTGGGAACGGTAACGGCTTGTTTCGCACCATCTCCAGCTGCGTGCGCGGCGTCGGCGTTCCGTCGAGAAGGTCGAGACAGACGTCGGCGGCGAACCTGGCCGCGCCCACCCCGAGCCCGGTGAAGCCGTTGACGTAGGCCACCCGCCCTTCGCGGGCCAATCCCCAGTGCGCACAGAACCGGGTGTTGGTGTCGATGGCGCCGGCCCACCGGTGGGTGAACCGGACGTCGTCGAGCTGCGGGAAGGTGACGAAGAAGTGCGCGGCCAACCTCCGGTACGTCTCCTGCCGGTCTTCATAGGCAGAGTTGACGCGGCGGCCGAAGTGGTAGACGGCGTCGTAACCGCCCCACACGATCCTGTTGTCCTTGCTCAGGCGGTAGTAGTGGAACTGGTTGGCGGAGTCGCCGATTCCCTGCCTGCCCTGCCAGCCGATCCGGCCGAGTTGTTCGTCGGTCAGCGGTTCGGTGGCCAGCACGTAGTCGTAGACGGGCACCGTGTAGAGCCGGTTGCGCTTCAGCAGGCTCGGGAACACATTGGTCGCCAGCACCACCTGACGGGCGAGGATCGGCCGTCCGTCGGTGTACACCCGCAGTGCCGCGCCGCCGGATTCGAGGCGCGACGCGGTGGTGTGTTCGTGGATCTCGACGCCCGCTTCGGCGCAGGCCCGCGCGAGCTCGAGCGCCAGCTTCGCAGGGTTGACGATCGCGCAGGAGTCGGCGCTGAAGAGCCCGGCGAGATATGTCGGCGACTTCACCTGCTCGCGGATCTGCTCGCGGCCGAGGAACTCGCCGTGTCCGTCGGCGGCCGCCTCCGCCAGCCACTCGACCTGGTGGGGCTCGGTGGCGACACCGAGCATGCCGGTGCGTTCCCACTCGACGTCGAGGCCCAGCTCGGCGATCTCGGCCTGCATGCCGTCGAGGTTCTCGACACCCATAGCCTCAAGCGTGTCGATTTCGTTGGGCCAGCGGGTTTTTCCGTTCTCGAAGCCGTGGGTGAGGCTCGCGTCGACGAATCCGCCGTTGCGTCCCGACGCGGCCCAGCCGATGCGGTCGGCCTCGATGAGCACGATCTTGCGGTCGGGGTGACGACGCGCTGCGTGCAGGGCGCTCCACAATCCGGTGTAGCCGCCGCCGATCACGAGCAGGTCGCAGGTGACGGGTCCGGAGGTGGCCGGGAATTCTGGACGAGGGATGTCCAGCCACATCGAGCCCAGCGTGGTCTCGGCGAGCGAACGGTCGATCAGAGCGGGGTCGACATGGGCATCGAAGACGGTCTCCACATGCCGAACACTACGCACTTGCAGGTTCCCAACCGGGCGGGCCGAAGATGTAGCCGAGTTTGGCGCGCAGTCCCCGCGCGGCGCGCACGTCCCGGCCGATGGGCCGCGTACTCGCGCGTCTGCAGCTTCCAGATGTTGAAGGTGTTCACCGGCTTCGTCAGCCCGTAGTGGGGCCGGAACTCCTCGTCCTGGAAGCTGCCGAAGATCCGATCCCAGATGATGAGGATTCCGCCGTAGTTCTTGTCCAGATACAACCGATCCATTCCGTGGTGCACGCGGTGGTGCGACGGGGTGTTGAACACGAATTCAAAAGGCCGCCAAAGCTTTCCGATCCGTTCGGTGTGAATCCAGAATTGGTAGATCAGGTTCAGCGAAAAGCTGAAGAAGACCATCCACGGCGGAACGCCCAACAGCGGCAACGGAATCCACATCAAGATCTCGCCGCTGTTGTTCCACTTCTGGCGCAGCGCCGTCGCGAAGTTGAAATACTGGCTGGAGTGATGAGCCTGGTGCGTGGCCCAGATCAGCCGAACCCGGTGTGCCGTGCGGTGATAGGCGTAGAACAGCAGGTCGACGCCGAGGATCGCGATGACCCACGTGTACCACTGGGAGGCCGACAGCTGCCACGGCGCGACATAGGCGAAGATCGCGGCATAACCCAACAGCGCCAAGAACTTCCACGCACCCATGGTGGCGACCGAGACCAGGCCCATCGAGATGCTGGCGCGTGAATCACGCGCGTGATAGGCACCGCTGGGCGGGCTACCGTCCTCCTCGAGTTCTTCGAGTTTGCGCGCGGCGGTCCATTCCACGACGAGCAGCAGCAGGAAGAACGGGATCGCGAAGAGCACGGGATCGCGCATCTGCGGCGGAAGAAAATCCAGGAACTCCACGTCGAGCACCTCCGAGGTGAGTGTACGGCGCTACAGGAAGCTCAGGACGTCATCGCCCCAGGCACGGCGCACGTCGGCGTCGAGGTCGTCGACCACCGAGTCCTGCTTGTCGATGACCAGCGTCGGCCTGTCGTCGGCGCCGTAGGGCCGCCACTGCGGCTCCCCTGCTGGGCCGGACGGTTCGCCGTGGCGGGCGAAGTTCACCCACCGCGTCTGCATCCGTTTCGAGACGGCGGTGCCTGCTTTGCGTCCGCCGAGCGCGAACGTCGGATCCTTGCGCCCGGACCCGAGGTTGCCCCACACGAAGGGCAGTTCGGTGGCGTGGGCGGCGTGCAGACGCACGGCGCGCAGCAGCGGGGTCGCGAAGTCGAATCGGTACAGGTACACGGGCGCGACCTGCCGGTGGCCGTCGGCGAACCAGATCGACGGCATGCGGAAGCCGAGATCGCTGGTGAGCCCGAGTCCTTTGCCCTTGCCCCGGCCGCGGTAGGTGCCTCTGAGTTCGTCTTCGCTGGGCAACTGCAGGCTCGGCTGTTCGGCGGCGATCTCGGCGAACATCGCCTTGATGGACTCCGGAGCGATCGGCATCAGCGGCGACTTCATGTACCGGAAGAGCGCGGCCTCGTTCTTGTTGGTGCCGATGATGAGCGGCACCGGGTGGGTCTTGCCGTTGCGGGCCAGGTTGACCGGGTAGTCGGGCAGCAGGTCGCCGTCGACGGTCGGCGCGAACGCCAGCGTGCCTGGGGTGCTCACCGGCACTTCGTTGAACAGGGTGCGCGACGCTTCGACCAACGTGCCGATCGGCGCGTCGTGCATTCGGGACAGCTCGTCGTGCCCGACGCCGAGGACCTCGAGGAACCGCGTCGCCACGCGCCGTGCCCGGCCGAGGTCGTAGGTCGATGTCGCAGGCGAACTCTGGGCGATCGCTGCGCCGAACAGGCCGGCCGCGTCGGGACTGCCGAGCAGTGCGGTGACGATGCCGCCGCCCGCCGATTCGCCGAACAGCGTCACCTTGGTCGGGTCGCCGCCGAAGGCCGCGATGTTGTCGCGAACCCAGCGCAACGCGGCGAGGACGTCGCGGATGCCGACGTTCGTCGCGAAGCGTCCGGAGTCGTCGCCGAGCGTGGACAGCTCGAGGAACCCGAGGGCGCCGAGCCGGTAGTTGACGTTGACGACGACGACGTCGCCGGCCGAGGACAGCGTGCGTCCGTGATAGAGAGGCTGGCTGCCCGAGCCCAGGACGTAGGCGCCACCGTGCACCCACACCATCACGGGCTTGCGGTCACCGGGCTGGGTTCCCGAGGGGGCCCACACGTTCACCGTGAGGAAGTCCTCGCCCTGCGGCGCGCCCAGATCGAGCGGGATCTTGGGGTCGGTGGGCTGGGGGCACACGGGTCCGACGTGGCCGGCTTCCAGCGGTTGGGTCCACGCCACCGGCGGTTCCGGGGCGCGCCACCGCAGCTCCCCCACCGGGGCGGCGGCGTAACGGACGCCCTTCCAGGCTTTGACGATTCCGTCGTCGACACCACGCACCGGCCCACTCGTCGTCTCGACGACAGGCCTGCCACCTGCCGAACTGCGCGTTGTGGCCTCCGTGGTCATGCCGACCTCCTCAGGTTGATCGGTACGCCAGTGTACCAGGGGCTAGTGCCGTCGAGATCCGAGCGCGCCGGCCAGCAGGATCAGCGCAATGCCCGCGGCGGGCACGGTCAGGAGGCCCACCCGGAGGCCGTTCGCGTCGGCGACCACGCCGACGATCAGCGGCGCCCCCAGGAACCCGACCCGCATCAACCACGTCAGGATCGTCAGACCGGTCCCCGGACGCAGGCCGGGAAGCTCGTCGGCGGCCCGCATCGCCGCCGGCACCACCGTCGCCACGCCGAGGCCGGCGGCCGCGAATCCGGCGATCGTGCCGGGAACCGTCGGGAAGGCCAGCGCGACACCCATGCCCGCGGCGGTGAGCGCGCCCCCCGCTCGTGCCACCGCGCGGTCGCCGAACCGGTCGACCAGCCGGTCCCCGACCATCCGCCCGACGAACATGAAACCGACCAGGGCCACGTAGCCGAGTACTGCGACCGCGCCGGGCGCGTCGAGGGTGTCCCGTAGATACAAGGTGGCCCAGGAACTGCCCGCGTCCTCGACCGTCGCACCGGCCACCGCGATCCCCACCAGGGCGAGCAGCGTCAGGTAGACCATTGCCCCGGCCGGAGCCTCGCCCTGGTTGTGGGTGGACGGATGGTCGTCGTGGTCGGGTCCGTGGAGCAGGTAGGGATAGGCGGCGAAGACGACCGCGCAGAAGACCACGGCCGCGAACCCGAGGTGGATGGGGCGCGGAATGTCCAGCGCAATGGCGGCCGCGCCCATCAGGCCGCCGATGATCGCACCGACCGCCCAGATCGCGTGCAGGGAATTGATGATCGAACGTCCGTAATTGCGTTGCAGCCGCAGCCCGTTGACGTTCTGGGCGACGTCGGTGACGGAGTCGCAGGCGCCCGCCATAAGGAGCGCTGCTGCGAACACCAGTGGTGTCGGGGCCAGTGCTGCGACCACGATCAGCGACGCCAGCGCCACGGTCGTCACGACGGCGACCCGAGCGGAGTGGAAGCGCCGGACCAAGGCTCCCGCGGTGAGGCCGGCCAGCAGTGCGCCCGCCGAGAACGAGGCGACGGCCGCGCCGTAGACGGCGTTGGACATCGCCAGGTCGGTCTTGATCTCCGGGAAGCGCGGCAGCAGGTTGGCGAAGAGCGCGCCGTTGGTGAGGAACAACGCGGCGGCTGCGAACCGGGCCCGGCGGATACGCGCTTCGCCGCCGGCGAGCGGTTCTGGCGCCATGAGCTGCGACCCTACCTTCGACGTTTGCAAACGCTCTTCACAGGGCAAGATTGGCGCCATGTCCGATGACACCGAGCTGTCCGCGTCGCTGATCGAGCTGGCCCAGCGGTACGGGGTGGCGACCCAGTACACGGACTGGACCGGTGGCCAGGTGCCGGTGACTCCATCGACCCTGATCGCCGTACTCGACGCGCTGGGTGTGGCCGCGGGGACTGAGCAGGATCGCGCCGATGCGCTGGCCGCTCACGACCGCGACTACTGGGTGCGCCCGCTGCCGCCGACGATCGTCGGACGGTCCGGCGCGACGACGCCGTTCTGGGTGCACGTCACGCACGGCGACCCGGCCCGGCTGTGGTTGCGGCTCGAGGACGGCAGCGTCCGCACCGGAGTCCGGCAGCTCGAAAACAACAGGCCCCCTTTCGAAGTCGACGGCAGGCTGATCGGCGAGGCCACCTTCGAGCTGCCCGCGGATCTGCCGATCGGCTACCACCGGCTCCATCTTCAGGTCGGGTCATCCGATGTCAGCACCACGGTGATCGTGTCGCCGAGCACGCTGCAGCGTTCGACCCCTTTGCGGACGGGGCGAACGTGGGGTCTGGCCACCCAGCTCTACAGTGTTCGCTCGCGAAAATCATGGGGCACAGGCGATTTGACGGACCTCACCGATCTCGCGGTGTGGTCGGCCGCCCGGCACGGCGCGGGTTTCGTGCTCGCCAATCCTCTGCACGCCGCCGCGCCTGTCGCACCGATGGAGCCCTCGCCGTACCTGCCGACCTCGCGGCGGTTCGTCAACCCGCTGTATCTGCGAGTCGAGGCGGTTCCGGAGTTCGCGTACGTCAGGCACCGCAGCCGTATCCGTAAGGCTCAGGCCCAGGTGCAGTCGAGGGCCAGTCGTGCGAAGCAGATCGACCGTGACGCGGCGTGGAAGGCCAAGCGCGCGGCGTTGGAGACGCTGTACCTGGTCGAGTTGTCGGCGGGCCGCGAGCTCGCCTACCAGGCATTCCGGGAACGCGAAGGCCGCAGCCTGGATGACTTCGCGACCTGGTGCGCGCTGGCCGAGAACTACGGTGCGGACTGGCATCAGTGGCCGGAGGAACTGCAGCACCCGCACAGCGATGCGGTGGCCGCATTCGTCGAGGCGCACGCCTCGGAGGTCGACTTCCACCGCTGGCTGCAGTGGCTGGTCGACGAGCAGCTGTCGGCTGCTCAGGACTCGGCGGTGCAGGCAGGCATGGAGCTCGGCATCATGCACGACCTCGCGGTGGGCGTGGATCCCGATGGGGCAGACGCCTGGGCGTTGCAGGACGTGCTGGCGCTCGGGGTCACCGCGGGTGCACCGCCGGACGAGTTCAACCAGCTCGGACAAGACTGGTCGCAGCCGCCGTGGCGCCCGGACAGGCTGGCCGACGCCGCGTATGAACCGTTCCGGGCACTGGTCAGCGCGGTGTTGCGGCATGCGGGCGGCGTCCGCATCGACCACATCATCGGGCTGTTCCGGTTGTGGTGGATTCCGAAGGGCGCGCTGCCGACCGTCGGCACCTATGTGCGTTACGACCACGAGGCGATGATCGGGATCGTCGCGCTGGAAGCGCACCGCGCCGGGGCTGTCGTGGTCGGTGAAGACCTCGGGACGGTCGAGCCGTGGGTTCGGGACTATCTGCGTGACCGTGGCCTGTTCGGCACGTCGATCTTGTGGTTTGAGATGGCTGGAGACGGACCGTTGCCTGCGCAGCGGTGGCGCGAGTATTGCCTGTCGGCGGTGACGACGCACGATCTTCCGCCGACGGCGGGGTATCTGGCGGGCGAGCATGTGCGCCTGCGCGACGAACTCGGTCTGCTGACCCGTTCGGCGGCCGAGGAATTGGCCAGTGATCGCGCGCATCAGGAATCCTGGATGGCCGAGCTTCGCCGCGTCGGGCTGCTCGATGACGGGGACGAGGACGTTGATCGGGTGGTGCTGGCACTGCACCGCTATCTGGGCCGCACTCCCTCACGTCTGCTGTCTCTGTCGCTGGCCGACGCGGTCGGTGAGAAGCGCACCCAGAATCAGCCGGGAACGACGGACGAATACCCGAACTGGCGGGTCCCCCTGGGCGGCCCGGACGGTAGGCAGATGCTCCTCGAGGACATCTTTACGGATCCCCGCGCCGCGGCGCTGTGTGAGGCCATGCAGGCCGCCGTTAAACCGCGCAGCTGATTCTGGCGGGTCGGAACGCGCTCGCGCGACGGACTTGCTGCATCTCGCGTCCTCCCACCGCAGCAAATTCTGAGGGGCGAGCGCCCTCCTTCGTGTCGTTTTCGCAATCTTCAGAGTATGGCCTGATCATGTGCTACTTTCCCCCAAGTCAGCTTGACACCTCGGCCTCAACGAGCCAACGGCGACGCAAGTTTGGCGATGAAACAGTTCATGGGGAGGGGTTGCTGAATGTCCACAGGGGTACCGGAAGAGGTGGCGAATACCCGCCGGCACGGCCGAGGAAGACACCGAGCCGCGACGCGCGGTCGGGTCGAACCGTATGCATGGCTCGGCGCAGGGGCGGTGACGCTCGGTGTCGGCGCGGCGCTGGTGTCAGGTGCGGGAGCAGCCAGCGCCGACACTCCTTCGTCGGACCAAAGCGGTTCCACAAGCGTGGCGTCGCCGTCGTCCAAGTCGACGCGAGAGGCCCCGAGCGCCCGAAACTCGTCGGGTGGATCAGCCTCCACGAAGCCCCCGGCCCCGGACGACACTGCGCAGGAGCGCTCTCCGTCGCGCAAGAACGACGATTCGAGCAGCGACGAAGCCGATGACGGAGGACGCGGCGTGGCCCGAGGTTCGAGCCACGAGTCAGTCGGGGACGCACTCGAAGACGACGACCTCAACGCCGACACCCTCTCCGAGATCGACCTGAAATCGGCCCCCGCGTTGCAGGCACACGAGGGGTCCGTGGCAGCGGGCGCTGAAAACTCGGTCGTGCCCGACGCGACGCTCGCCGGGAACGCGAGGCTGGCAACCTCGTCGACCAGCCAGGCGTGGCTGGACGACGAAGAGGTGGCAGGCATCCCACCCGAATTGGAGGTGCCAGAACTTGCCTACGTCCCGGTGGATGACATGCCGTACGTCTTCGGGGTACCGGGCAAGGATCCAAACATGCCGTCGGGGTCTGACGGGGTGGTCATCGTGGACCCGACCGGCCGCGATTGGAACAATTGGGGCTTGGCGCTGCTCCGTCAGCGGTGGGCGCAGACAGAGTCGAACTACTCGATCAATGGTCCGCGCATTCTCAGCTTTTCAGAATACCCACCGCGGGATTTCTCCGGTGACGAGCAGCCCTATCTGGACGCTGGTTATTGGGATGTCTATTCCTCGGTCTCCAGAGACGATGCCTACGAAGTATTCAGACAGCGTCTGACCCCCCTCGATGGCCCGCTCCGCGATTTCGATATTTACGTCGTGCAGTACCGCCTCGTCGAAGTCGCGAGCACGGACTCAACCGGTTACACCTCGTACACGACTGCGTATGAAACCGTGGGAATTGAGCTGCTCACCGACGACCACGAGATTGTCAACTACGCGCATCAAAAGGCGATTTTCTCCAAGAATGCCCTCAACGAATGGGTCCTGAACTACGACCGCGAAGCATCGGTCTACATCGGACACGCGATTGTGGCGATCGCCAAGGATGAGTTCCCCAGCGAGCTCTTCGAACCCCGGCCGCGGCCCGATTTCGACGGGGACGGTATCCCAGACGACGAAGACCCCGACAAAGACGGCGACGGCGTCCCTTCGGTGGAGGACCCCGACGACTTCGACTCGGACATTCCCGGCGACCCGAGCGATCCTGACCCGAGCGATCCTGACCCGAGCGATCCTGACCCGAGCGATCCTGGAGGTCCTGGCGACCCCGGTGATCCTGGCGACCCCGGTGATCCTGGAGATCCCGGTGATCCCGGGACGGATCCAGAAGATCCGTCGAATGGCTTGTGGGAAAAGACGTGGGAACGTCTGGGTGAGCAAGTCCGCGGTGTCGGCGATGCATTGCGCGCATGGGAGCCGTCGGGATGGGTGAAGTATGTGCTTCCGCCCGATATCGGAAAGGTTTTAGGTTTTGTGTGGGACCGCTATGTCGGCGCTGCCTACAGCTTCGCGAGTCAAACGCAGAATTTTGTTTCTGTAGTGACAGGTATCTTGGCCGGCGATTGGGCCGACGTCAGGGATGAGCTCAAAGACTCATTTCACGTCGTACTCGACAGTCTACCGTCCTTCATTCCCGACCGAATCATCGGACCTGTGCGGGATTTTCTGGACAAGAATGTGGATCGCATCGTCGATCGGTTCGAAAGATGGGACCCGCGTACCCCGGCTGCATAGGGCCGAGTCGTAACGGCGACAGACTCCCCTGAGGCACCGAAGCCACCTCCCAAGGAGGTGGCTTCGTTGTGTCTGCGGTCAGGCCCGGTGTAACGCCGAGGCCCGCTGCAGCGGTTTCACATTCGTCACTGCTGCGATATGTTCGCACCGCATACCGAACCCGAGGGAGTTTTTGTGAACAAGCTCGTTGCGCTCAGCGGCGGACTCGTCGCCGCCGGAACAGCTGCGCTGGTCGGCGCCGGTGTGTCGATGTCTCAGCCGCAGCCCGCCGGGAACTCGGCTCATCCCTCCAATGTGGTCGGCGAGCAGTATGGGCGTGCGCTGGCCATTCTGAAGAGCCAGGGCATCAAGGCCTATTTCGGTGGATCGACCGGCAGTGTGCTTCCTCAGTCTTCGTGCCTGGTCGGTACGCAGAAGGTCACCAGCGGCGGTCGCATGCTGCTGATGCTCGATTGCACGCAAGCCGCGGCGGACCAGATCAAGGCGATGGGTCCGACCGGCGGACCCACAATCGGCGCGAATGGCGTGACAACGGTCACCCCTACCCCGATCGTTCCGATCGCGGGAGCTCCCGGTGCGGGTGTCCCGCCGCCGGCGCCGGGCGTCGTGCAGGGGCTTCCGCCGGGTGGCGGCGCGCCCATCATCGCCAACACGTCACCGCAACCCTGACGCACGGCCCCCTTATCCGGTACCCGCGTTCCCACTAAAGGGTTCGTTTCGTCGTAAACTCAGCTCGAGTTCACGACGAACAGGAGCCGCAATGTTGCGACCGCGCCGTTTCGACGCCGAGATCGATCCCGGTCCCGTGCAGATCCAGGCCCGCAAGGTCCACTTCGACGTCGCCGACATCCCGCTGCACTGGATTCCCGGCCACCCCGTCGCGTCGCACGTCGTCAGCGTCCTCAACATCGTGCTGCCCGCGGGCGAGCGCTGGTTCGTCGAAACGTTCAACGAGGCGCTGCCACTGGTCAACGACCCGAAGCTGGCCGACGACATTCGTGGATTCATCGGCCAGGAAGCCACCCACGCCGATGTGCACGACCAGGTGCTGCACGAGTTCATGGTCGGTCACGGCGTGGACCCGACCCCGATCCTCGATCAGATCGAGCACCTGTTCTCCGGGGTCCTCGCGCCGCTCGACGACACCGTGGACGAAGCCCGCCGGATGAACCACCTGTGCGACCGTCTGTGGCTGATCGCCGCCATCGAGCACTACACGGCGGTAATGGGTGATTTCGCGTTGAACTGCTCGTGGGACGACCATGGTGCCGACCCGACGTTGGTCGACATGTTCCGCTGGCACGGCAGCGAGGAGGTCGAGCACCGCAGCGTCGCCCACGATGTCGCCGTCTACTTCCACGACAGCTACTTCGCGAGGATCCGCGCGATGACCGTGTCGGCCTCGATGCTGTTCGTGTTCTTCCAGCGTGCCGCGTGGTATCTGGTCAAGAACGATCCGTCCGTGGACGCCGGCTGGTGGGCGTTCAACAGAATGCGTATGCGCGATTCGAAGCTTGGCCTGCTTCCCTTGTACCGCAACCTTTTCGGGTCGAGCACGCTCGGCTACTTCCGTCCCGGTTACTCGCCGGAGCAACTCGGATCGACCGCGCAGGCCGTGGCGTATCTGGCCGCGTCGCCGGCGGCGCGCGCCGCACACCTGTGATGCGGCCCTTCGAGCGCTATCGGCGGGTGCCGCCGAGCGCGTCCGGACGCATGCGCCACGACCCGACGCTGCGACTTGCCGACGCGGCGATCTCCGGTCTGTTCGCGGCATCGGCGGCGGTGCGGCGAATCCGTCCACCGGGCGCCGCCTTGGAAACTTTTCCGCTGACGGTCGCCGCGCGTCGCGTCGTGGCGCACGACCAGGATGTCGTCGAGTTGACGCTGACGGCACCCGGCCGAAATCCGTTGCCCCAGTGGTATCCCGGCGCACATGTCGACGTCCATCTACCCAGCGGCGCGGTACGGCAGTACTCGCTGTGCGGGGATCCGGGTGTCGCGCAGGAGTACCGGATCGCGGTGCGCCGCATCCCCGACGGCGGCGGCGGGTCGATCGAGGTGCACGACGGGCTGCCGGTCGGTTCGACGGTGCACACCCACGGACCGCGCAACGCCTTCCCGCTGACCGTGCCCGGCTACGGCTCCCCCGCGCGCCGGTTCCGGTTCGTCGCGGGAGGTATCGGCATCACGCCGATCCTGCCTATGCTCGCGCTGGCCCGAAAGCTCGGCATCGACTGGTCGATGGTCTACACGGGACGTTCTGTGGACAGCCTTCCGTTCGTCGACGAGGTCGCCGCCTACGGGGCGCCGGTCGAGAT
This sequence comes from Mycobacterium sp. 236(2023), assembly GCF_029623955.1. GTDB lineage: Bacteria > Actinomycetota > Actinomycetes > Mycobacteriales > Mycobacteriaceae > Mycobacterium. The sequence goes on from NZ_JARSBP010000004.1 coordinate 743,670, forward strand.
CCGCACCGACGACCGGGACGGGTTGCCGAACGCGGCCGATCTGCTGGGCGACTGTCCGGACGGCACAGCGGTTTACGCGTGCGGGCCGGCGCCGATGCTCACCGCGATCAGGTCGTCACTCGTCGGGCGCGACGATGTGGAGTTGCATTTCGAGCGGTTCGCAGCGCCGCCGGTTGTCGACGGCAGACCGTTCGGGGTGACGGTCGCATCGACGGGCGAGACGGTCGACGTGAGCGCCGACGAGACGCTGCTGTCCGCTTTGCGCCGTGCAGGCGTCCCCGCGCGGTACTCGTGCCAGCAGGGCTTCTGCGGAACGTGCCGCACCCGGGTGCTGACGGGGTCGGTCGATCACCGCGACACGCTGCTGACCGCGCCGGAGAGGGCTGCCGGGATGATGCTGACCTGCGTGTCCCGCGCCGAAGACGGCTCGCGGTTGACGCTGGATTTCTGACTCCGTCGGTAGGATGCGCCAATGCCGTTGGCCGCAGGTGAGACCTTCGCCGGGTACACGATCGTGCGCCTGCTCGGTTCCGGTGGGATGGGCGAGGTCTACCTTGCGCAGCATCCCCGCCTCCCCCGCCAGGATGCGTTGAAGGTTCTGCCCGCCTCGGTGTCGGCCGATTCGGAATATCGCCAGCGCTTTAACCGGGAAGCCGACATCGCCGCGACGCTGTGGCATCCTCACATCGTCGGCGTGCACGACCGCGGTGAGTACGACGGCCAGATCTGGATCTCGATGGATTACGTCGAGGGCACCGACGCCGCGCACCTTCTTGCCGATCAGCGCGGTGACGGGTTGCCCGCACAGCAGGTTGCCGAGGTCATCACCGCTGTCGCCGAGGCACTCGACTACGCCCATGAACGCCACCTGCTGCACCGCGATGTCAAGCCCGCCAACATCCTGCTGTCCAAGCCGGGTGCTCCGGATCAGCGAATTCTGTTGGCAGACTTCGGCATTGCGCGATGGGATGACGATATCAGCGGCCTGACCGCGACGAACATGACCGTCGGTACGGTGTCGTACGCGGCACCCGAACAGCTGATGGCCCGTGACCTCGACGGCCGCGCCGATCAGTACGCGCTGGCTGCGACGGCATTCCATCTGTTGACGGGCAAACCGCCGTTCTCCCATTCGAATCCGGCTGTGGTGATCAGCCAGCATCTCTCGGCGGAACCCCCGACGATCGGCGATCAACGACCCGACCTGTCCCACGTCGACGCCGTCCTGGCCAAGGCGCTCGCGAAGGACCCCAACGACCGCTTCGAGCGGTGTGCGGACTTCGCGCACGCGCTCAGTCATCGGCTCGCGGCACCGGCCGACGACGGCGCCACCCGGCTGTTGCGGGCGACTGCCGCGCCGCCCCGACCTACGTGGCGGCGCCCGGCCGTCCTCGTGCCGGCGGTGCTTGCTGTGCTGCTTGTCGCGGCCGTCGCGGTGGCCGCGCTGGAGTTCCTGCGCGCGGACCGCGCCGACGAGACGCCCACCGCGCGCCAGACCTCGACGTCCACCACGTCCACCGCGACCACCGCGGCGCCTCCGCCACCGACATCGAGTGCCCCCGCCACAACGACCGAGGCGACCGAGACCGTCACCGACACCGTGACATCCTCGGCGACCGCGCCTGCCGTCGCGGTCATCGGCGCGAACTGCTCTCCGCTGGACAGCACGGCGACGACGGACACCGGCGCCACGGCGTACTGCTCCTCCGTTCCGGCTTCCGATGCCACGATCTGGTCGCTGACCCGGGGCGAAGTGTCCAGCCCCAGCTCGACCCCACCGCCGGATCCGACCGAGCCGCCGGTGCCCGCCGAGGAGGCGTTCCCGGTGCTGACCTGTATGGAACAGACGGGCCAGACGCGCAGGGAATGCCGCGAGGACATCCGCCGAAGCAACGGCCTGCCGTGACGCTCGAGGTACCCGACCGGCTTGCGGTGTCCGACCTGGTCCACCTCTACGCGTCCGCGGTCGACGACCGCAGGTTTGACGATGTACTCGAATTGTTCACCGAGACAGCGGAATTACGGGTGCCGGACCCTCCCTCTTCGCTGGAGCCGACGCTGCGTCACCATGGCCGGGACGGCGTGCGCACCGCGCTGTCGGCACTGGCCGCGATCACCCGGACCGAGCACGCAATCGTGGGCGAGGTGTACGCGCCCGGTGAGGACCGCGACTACGCGCTGGGACGGATCGCGTGCGTGGCCCACCATTGGAGCGTCGACGGCAACGGCAACGCCACCGACGTGGTCTGGCATCTGCGCTACGACGACGAATACCTGCGGACCCCGAAAGGTTGGCGGTTCCACGGCCGCGCGCTGACGATCAACGCGATCGAGACCCTTCCGGTGCGTCGCGTCCGAGTGCCTCCTCGAGCTGATCGAGCAGCGGGCGCTGGCTCTTCAGCAGTTTCTCCCGCGCGGTCGCCAGGTCGACCCAGTCCACCCGGTCGATCTCGGGGAACTCTTTGATCGTGCCGGATCCGCGCGGCCACTCCAGCGTGAAGGTGTTGCTGAACGTGCCCTCGAGGTCGAGGTCGCCCCGCACGGCGAACGCTGTCACCACCTTGCCGCCGGGCTGGCGCAGCGGCGCGAACTCGATACGCGGGCCGGTCGGCGGCTGCTTACCGGTTTCCTCGGTGAATTCCCGCTGCGCCACCGTCCACGGATCCTCCCCGTCGACGTACTCGCCTTTCGGAATCGACCATGCGCCTTCGTCTTTGCGCGCCCAGAAGGGGCCGCCGGGATGCCCGATCAGCACCTCGAGGTTTGCGTCGGTTTCCCGGAACAGTAGTAGTCCGGCGCTGAGCTTGGGCACGGTGCCGACGATAGTATGGGCACCATCATGACCCGTCCACGGCGGTTCGATCCGTTCCGGCCGGTCGAGCTATTGACATCCTTGTGGTCGGCGACCGCGATGGTGCCCGTCAACAGCGGCGCCGCGGCCGCCTATCGCACGCTGTTTGTCACGATGCGCAGGCTCGTCCTGGGCCGCAGGCTCACGGTGCGTCTCGACGGCGGCGACCTGACGATGACCGTCACAGAGTTCGATTCCCGCCTAGATACGCACGGGCTCGCCGTCGGCCAGCTCAACGATGTGACGGTGACCGCCGAGGACATTCATTGGCGGACAGCTCGTTTCGATCGGGCGACGGTGGTGATGCACAACGTGCACATGAAGCCGGGTGCGCCGCCGGTTGCGGTGGCCGCACCGGTCGACATCACGCTGGATCTACCTGCCGCCACGCTCGACGATCTGTTCCGCACGGCGGCTCCGCGGCTGTCGGGCAGGGTCGGACCCGACGGCATCGCACGGCTGGGGCTGGCGCGACGGCCTGATCTCGGCGACGTCGAGGTGGAGGCCAGGCTCGACGGCACGACGCTGTGGCTGACCGCGCGGCAGCTACGCGTCGGCAGCCGGCGCTGGCGGTTGCCCGCCGCGACTCCGCGCTACCCGGTGCAGCTTCCCGAGTTGGCGAACGGTCTGCAGCTGACCGCCGTGACCTTCGCTCCAGGTGTCGTGCAGATGTCGGGCAGGTTGCCGGAGTGGCGCACCGACCTTCCACCGAAGCTGTTGGAGGACATCATCACTCAGCTCAGCGTCACCGGAATGGTGCTCAACCTGACGAGGCTGGGCAGATTGTGGTGACGCGCTAGAGTCACGTTTGTGTTCGGGTACTCCCGGTATGTCGCACTCGGTGACAGTCAGACGGAAGGGCTCTGGGATGGCGACGACGAGACCGGCCTGGCCGGTTTCGCCGACCGGCTGGCGGTGATGATCGACAGCGTCTGGCCGGGCCTGCAGTACGCGAATCTCGCGATCCGCGGTCGGCAGATCCGCGATGTGCTCGACGATCAGCTGCCGCGGGCGTTGGAGATGAACGCCGACCTGATCACCGTCTGCATCGGGATGAACGACATGACCAGGCCCGGTTCGGGATTCGACCGGGCACTGGAACAGCTCGACGAGATGCATGTGCGGCTCGCGGCGTCGGGCGCGACGGTGGTGACGACGACGTTCCCGGATCTGGCACGGATCCTGCCGATCGGGCGGGTGCTGGCCAAGCGCCTCATCATCATCAACGCCCAAATCAGGGACGCTGCGGTGCGCCACGGCTTCCGTCTGGTGGATCTGTTCGTCGCACCGTCGATGACTCAGCCCGACATCTGGAGTCCGGATCGGGTACACGGATCCCCCAAGGGGCACATGCTCTTTGCCGCAGCCGCCGCGGAGGCGCTGGCGCTGCCCAGCGCCGATCACGACTGGGCGGTGGCGGATCCAGCGGCCGCACTGCCGTCGTTCCGCTCCCGGATGTACTCGCAGCTGCTGTGGACGCAGAACATGCTGATGCCGTACCTGTGGATGCACATGCGCGGTAAGTCGGTGGGAACCGGCCGGCCTCCGCGGCGCCCGCACCTGGAGACATTGAGCGCGTAGCTCAGATGCCGGTCCAGGCCTCGTCGATGGTTTCGGCGACGTTGATGATCTTGGCCTTCTGCGAACCGGGGCTGTCGATTTCGCCGGCCACGTGCAGCGCGATGAACCGTTTGATCTCGGCGTCGATCCCGCCGATGATGCGCACCACCTCGGCGCGCAGCGTCTTGGATGTCACGTGGATGGAGATGTCGGTGGAGCGCGGTTTTTCGACGTCGAGGATCAGGAGCAGCGGCTCGGCGGCTTTCGCGGTGGCCCGCAGTGAGATCTCCCCGAAGACCATGAACTTCGGTTTGTCGATGCGCAGGTCGACGACCATGTCGATCTCGAGTGGGATCCGGATCGCGAACGTGATCAGCTCGCCGACGTCACGGGTCACATTGGGTTGCTGGACGCGGACCTTCGCGGTGACCTTGGCCAGGCCGCCGGGCCCCTGTGCCATCGGGCCCATCTCGAACGCGTCTCCCGCGATCTCGCCGATGGCGTTGCCGACGCGTTCCTCGGTGACCGCGACCTCGAAGAATCGGCGACCGAACTGCTCGTAAGTCAGGGATTGCCCGGGAACGGACGCATCGTGGGAGAAAGATGAAGGCTCGGCCATGGTGCTTTTACGTTCTCACGTTCGGCGGGGGCCACGCGACACCGCGACCGAAACGTTGCCGGGTCGCCGTACTCGGTTGATGTGGCCGGTCAGTCGAGTTCGCCGAACACCCGGATCCGCGTGATCCGGGCGCGGTCGCTGCCGGCTCCGGGGCCGATCTCCCCGACGAGCACGGTCCTGATGCCGTCGCGGTCCACCCGCGCCGCCACTGACCGGCCGGCGCTGATGAGCTTGCTCCAGCTGCCGCCCGACAAGTGCTTGACGAGGTCGGAGGGTGTCAGCCCGCCAGCGTCACCGCCGGTGACCTGGGTGTCGGACAGCAGCCGTCGCATCCCGACCTCGTCTCCGCCGCATGCGTCGTCGAGGAAACGGCCGAACAGCCTCTTGCCGCCGTTGCCGACGCCGCGGAAGCCGCTCAGGAAGCCGAGGCTGCCGCTCAGGCCCTGATTGGCGAACATCGTCCGCCCGAGCGCGATACCGGCGGGGACGGCACCGAACCCGGCGCGGCCGAACTGGCCGATCATCGCGGGGAGCTCCCAGTAGGCCGACAGCGCGGCGACGCCGAGTTCGCCGCCGTCTTCGCGCAGGTCGTAGCGGATATAGGTGGGGACGCGCATCGTCAGCGTCGATGTCATCTCGATGACGAGCTCGACGTCGCGGATGACGATGTTGTCGACGACGATGTCGCCTTCGGGCCGGAAGGTGATGATGCGTGGACCGATGAAGGTGTCGTAGAAGTTCCCGATCGCGGCGTGCCCGACGTGTGGCGCCGATCCGACCGGGTCTTCGACCCGGCCGTCCGCGGTGAACAGGCCGATCCAGCCGTCACGGTCATGCGCGCCGGCGGCGACGAGCGACCTCTGCGCCGAGGCCAGCACGTCAGCTTGTGTGAAAGGCATATGGTTGCCTACCACCTCGGGGGCCCACAGTCGACTAGACGTGCCGCCGCGGGCACACTGGTGGTTATGAGCAGGAGCAACGGACCTTTCGGATTCGACCCCGAGGATTTGGACCGCGTCGTCCGCGAAGCGGGCGAAGGGTTGCGGGACGCGCTGGGGCGCGCGGGCTTTTCCAGTCTGTTCGACGAGTTCTCCCGGGGCACCCGGACGCGCGCGGAGCCGGAGACCACGGGCGAGGCCGGTGACGGCGTGTGGGCGATCTTCACGACCGACGACGGCGGTGGTGCGCACATCGAGCAGGTGTATCCGACGGAGTTGGATGCGTTGCGCGCCAACAAGAACAACACCGATCCGAAGCGGCGGGTGCGTTTCCTGCCGTACGGGATCGCGGTCAGCGTGCTCGACGCTGCCGACACCGACGACTCAGGCTCAGGCGACGGCTCAGGCGACCAGAATCCGTAGGTGCTCCCAGCCCCGCACGGTCGACGTGGGGGCCAGTCGCGCGGTGGCGTAGTCGATGTCCCATTCGGGCCACCGGTTGAGGAGTTCGTCGAGCGCGACGCGCCCCTCGAGGCGGGCCAGGTTGGCGCCCAGGCAGTAGTGCAGTCCCTTGCCGAACGTCAGGTGGCTGATGTTGTCGCGATGGATGTCGTAGGTGTCGGGATCGCGGTACCGGCGCTCGTCGCGGTTGGCGGCACCGAACAGCAGCAGGATCGCGGCGCCCGCGGGCACGGTGGTGCCGTCGTATTCGAGATCCTTGGCCAGATATCGCGCAACGTGGGGTCCGGTGGGTTCGAAGCGCAGCGTCTCGTCGACGGTGCGCCCCAGCAGTGAGCGGTCTTCGACGATCTCGCGGCGCTGGTCGGGGTGCTCGGCGAGCACCTTGGCCAGCCAGCCGATCAGTCGCCCGGTGGTCTCGTTGCCCGCCCCGGCCACCACCTGGGTGTAGTGCAGGACCTCTTTGCGGGTGAGCTTGCGTTCAACGCCGTGTTCGTCGGTGAACTCGACGTTGAGCAGTGCGGTCATCAGATCGTCGGACGGGTTGGCTGCACGCCATTCGACGTAGTCTGCGTAGATGCGACCGTCGGCGATCCGGTCCGGGTCTGCGACCTTCATCGGCGCGCCGGGTTTGGTCCGCAGGTTCGCGTCGTTGGCGTCGCGCACCGACACCTGTTCGGATTCCGGGATGCCGAGGAGCATGCCGATCACCCGCATCGGCATCATCGCGGCGAGTTCGGCGATGACGTCGAAGCCGTCGCTGCCCACCAGCGGGTCGAGGCAGTTGACGCAGTACCGTCGGATCTGGTCTTCGATCTCGGCCATCCGGCGCGGTGTGAAGACTCGCGACATCAGGCCGCGCAGCATCGTGTGTTCGGGCGGGTCTTCGAACATCATCACGCCCTTGGGCATGTCGAAGTCGGATTTGACCAGCTCGAGGATGTCGCTGCGGCTGTTGGAGAACGTCGACCAATCCAGCAACGCCTTCTCGACGTCGGCGTGTCGTGACAGCGCCCAGAAGTCGTATCGCTCGTTGTAATAGAGCGGTGCCTCGTCGCGCAGACGGGCGTAGGTCGGGTAGGGATCGGTCGTGATGGCGATGTCATACGGGTCGTAGTAGACGGTCATGACGGGCACGCTCCTCATCGACTGTGCGACCGCTCAGCACACTACCGGAAGCGTTAAATTGTGACCTGGATCGCCTGCTCGAAATACGAGTTAGCAGTGACACATTTGCTTGAGCTAATCTATGGCCGGGTGAGAACTTAAACCGGCTAAGTTACGATCAGCACAACATTAGATACGGATTTCAGGGGTCAAATGCGCGTCACTTCGCGGGGTCAGCAGTCGTGCTAGCCATAGGGAAGAAGATCTGGCTGCCACTGCTCATCGTCGTCGTCGTTGTGGTTGCGGGCCTGACCGTTGCGCGCATCCGTACCTTCTTCGGCGCCGAGGGCATCATCGAGACGCCGCGCAACTTCGCCGACCTGCCCGAACCGTTTGATCCGAAGGTCGTCCGCTACGAGATCGTCGGTAATGGAACGTATGCCGACGTGAATTACCTCGACCTCGACGCCAAACCGCAGCGCGTCGACGGCGCGGCGCTGCCGTGGACGCTCGTCCTGGAGACGACCGAGCCGTCGGCGGCGCCCAACATCGTCGCCCAGGGTGATGGCGGATCGATCACGTGCCGGATCTTCGTCGATGACGAATTGAAGGACGAGAGGACGACCGACGGCTTGAATGCCCAGACCTTCTGCTTTGTGAAGTCCGCATGAGCGCACCGGTTTCCGACGCCCGCACCGACGAATTCCCCGCTGCGCGTGAGCCGCACAGGCCGTTCATCCCCCGGATGATCCGGCTCTTCGCGCTGCCGATCGTCGTGGTCTGGATCGCGGTGATCGTCTGCCTGAACGTTTTTGTGCCCCAGCTCGAGGCGGTCGGCGAGGCGCAGGCCGTGTCGATGAGCCCGAACGACGCCCCGTCGATGATCTCGATGAAGAAGGTCGGCGAGCTCTTCGAAGAAGGCGATTCGGACAGCTCGGTGATGATCGTCTTCGAGGGCGAGCAGCCCCTCGGCGACGAGGCGCACGCCTGGTATGACGAACTCGTCGACCGGCTGGAGGCTGACACCGCGCACGTGCAGTCCGTCCAGGACTTCTGGAGCGATCCCCTCACCGCGTCGGGCTCGCAGAGCAACGACGGCAAAGCCGCCTACGTCCAGGTCAAGCTCGCGGGCAACCAGGGTGAGGCACTCGCCAACGAGTCGGTGAAGTCCGTCCAGGGCATCGTCAACAGCCTCGAGGCGCCACCTGGTGTCAAGGCATACGTGACCGGTCCGGCCGCGCTTGCCGCCGATCAGCACATCGCCGGCGACCGCAGCATGCGCCTCATCGAGGCCGCCACATTCACCGTCATCATCGTCATGCTGCTGCTGGTGTACCGGTCGATCGTGACGGTGCTCATCACGCTGTTCATGGTGGTGCTGTCGCTGGCCACCGCCCGCGGCGTGGTCGCATTCCTCGGGCACACCGAGATCATCGGGCTCTCGACCTTCGCGACCAACCTCCTCGTGACGCTCGCGATAGCCGCGGCGACCGATTACGCGATCTTCCTGATAGGCCGATATCAGGAGGCGCGTGCGCTCGGCGAGGACAAGGAATCCGCCTACTACACGATGTTCCACGGCACGGCCCACGTCGTGCTCGGCTCGGGTCTGACGATTGCGGGCGCCACCTTCTGCCTGAGCTTCACCCGGCTCCCCTACTTCCAGACCATGGGCGTTCCGCTGGCGATCGGCATGTTCGTCGTCGTGATGGCCGGCGTGGTGCTGATGGTCGCGATCATCAGCATCGCCACCCGCTTCGGCAAGCTGCTGGAACCCAAGCGCGCCATGCGAATCCGCGGCTGGCGCAAGGTCGGTGCCGCCGTGGTCCGCTGGCCCGGCCCGATCCTGATCGCGACGATGGCGATCACCCTGATCGGCCTGCTGGCTCTGCCGGGCTACAAGACCAACTACAACGACCGTGACTACCTGCCGGCCGATCTGCCCGCCAACGAGGGCTACGCCGTCGCCGACGAGCACTTCGACCAGGCCCGGATGAACCCCGAGCTGTTGATGATCGAAAGCGATCACGACATGCGCAACTCGGCGGACTTCCTCGTCATCGACAAGATCGCCAAGGCGCTGTTCAAGGTAGAGGGCATCGCCCGTGTGCAGGCGATCACCCGGCCCGACGGCAAGCCGATCAAGCACACGTCGATCCCGTTCCAGATGAGCATGCAGGGCACCACGCAGCGGCTCAACGAGAAGTACATGCAGGACCGGATGGCCGACATGCTGGTCCAGGCGGACGAGATGGCCAACACCATCGCGACCATGGAGAAGATGTCGAATCTGACGACTCAGATGGCCGACATCACGCACAGCATGGTCTCGAAGATGGAGAACATGCTGGTCGACATCGAAGATCTCCGCGACAGCATCGCGAACTTCGACGACTTCTTCCGGCCGATCCGCAACTACTTCTACTGGGAACCGAAGTGCTTCAACATCCCGGTGTGCTGGGCGCTGCGGTCGGTGTTCGACACGCTCGACGGCATCAATGTGATGACCGATGACTTCAAGGCGATCCTGCCGGACATGAAACGGCTGGACACCTTGATGCCGCAGATGGTCGCGCTCATGCCCGAGATGATCGAGACCATGAAGACCATGCGGACCATGATGCTGACGATGTATCAGTCGCAGAAGGGTCAGCAGGACCAGATGGCGGCGATGTCGGAGGATGCCGACGCCATGGGCGAGGCGTTCGACGACTCGATGAACGACGACTCGTTCTATCTGCCGCCGGAGATCTTCGAGAACGCCGACTTCCAGCGTGGTCTTGAGCAGTTCCTGTCCCCCGACGGGCATGCGGTGCGATTCATCATCTCTCACGAGGGTGATCCGCTCAGCCCCGAAGGCGTGGCCAAGATCGACAACATCAAGACCGCCGCCAAGGAAGCCATCAAGGGCACCCCGCTGGAGGGGTCCAAGGTCTACCTCGGTGGCACCGCGGCCACGTTCAAGGACATGCAGGACGGCAACAACTACGACCTGCTGATCGCCGGTATCTCCGCGCTGGGCCTGATCTTCATCATCATGTTGATCCTGACGCGGGCCGTCGTCGCGGCTGCGGTGATCGTCGGCACGGTGGTGTTGTCGCTGGCCGCCTCGTTCGGGTTGTCGGTGCTGTTGTGGCAGCACATCCTGGGCCAGGAACTGCACTGGATGGTCTTGGCCATGGCGGTGATCATCCTGCTGGCCGTGGGCGCCGACTACAACCTGTTGTTGGTCTCCCGCCTCAAAGAGGAGATACACGCGGGCATCGGCACGGGCATCATCCGCGCCATGGGCGGCAGTGGTTCCGTCGTAACGGCCGCGGGATTGGTGTTCGCGCTTACGATGATGTCGATGTCGGTCAGTGAGCTGACCGTCATCGGGCAGGTCGGCACGACGATCGGTCTGGGTCTGTTGTTCGACACGTTGGTGATTCGAGCCTTCATGACACCGTCGATCGCCGCGCTACTGGGTCCATGGTTCTGGTGGCCGCAACGGGTACGTACCCGTCCTATCCCCGCGCCCTAGCCGAGACCTGGTGGGCTGCAATCGGATCCGTCGGAAGGAGTGAGGGCATGAAGCGCCTCATGATCGGTGTCGCCGCGGCGGCTGTGACGCTTGGAGCTCTCGGAACCGCGGCGCCCGCCGCCGCCGACCCCGACACCGCGTTCGCCAACGAGCTGAACACGTACGGGATCTACGGGCAGAAGGACTACAACGCCTGGATCGGCAAGATCGCCTGTAAGCGGATCACTATGGGCACCGACCCCGACGTGTTCGCGTCGGCGAACTTCGTCCACAACCAGCTGGAGAAGGACGCGACGACGGATCAGGCCTACCAGTTCCTGGCTGCGGCGCTGCGCACGTACTGCCCGGACAAGCTCCCGATTCTGGGCCAGGCCCAGCAGTAGCTTCGGTGTTTCCGCGATGATGGTCACGCGCAGGGGGTTCAACCAGGCCGTCACCGGGTTCTGGGGCCTTGCCGCGCCGATCTATGACACCGAGTTCGTGCAGCGGTGGGTGTACCGGCCTGCGCACGACGAGATGATCGCGCTTCTGCGGGCTCATGCCTCTCGACGAGTCGCCGATGTCGGTTGCGGCACTGGCATTCTCGCCGACCGGATTCAGCGCGAACTGCATCCCGGGGAGGTCTTCGGTGTCGACCTCTCAGAGGGGATGCTGGCGCAGGCGGTGCGTCGCTCGGGCGCCGTGAAATGGCGGACGGCGCCGGCGGAGCAGTTGCCGTTCGACGACGGGACCCTCGACGCGGTCGTGACGACGTCGGCGTTCCACTGGTTCAATCAGCCGGCCGCGCTGCGGGAGTTCCACCGCGTGCTCGCGCCGGGTGGTTTCGCTGCGGTGGCGACACTCAGCCCGCGGCAGCGGCTGCCGTTGCAATGGCTCACCGCCAACCAGCTGAACCCGTCGCACGCCCCGGATCCCGCGGAGATGCGGGCGCTGTTCACCGACGCCGGGTTCGCCGTCGACGATCAGCACCGCGTTCAGCGTCCGATGTGGACGCCGATATCGGACGTGATCACGGTCGGGGTCAGAGGCTGAGCTAACGGACGACCCAGTTCCACACGGACATATCGCCGCGGGGGTAGTTCATGCAGACGTCGGTGGCGTGGGCGACGACGCCCTTGTTGTTGAAGAAGATCTTGGCCCAGTTGCCCCAGCGGGTGGCGACCTGCTCGTAGTAGATGTTGGTCGCGGTGTTCTCGGAGTACTGGCGGCGGCCCACGGCGTCGAGTGAGAAGAACCAGTGGATGCGGTCGAAGGCCATCTGCTGAATGTCGGCGGGCCTGTTGCTGCGGTCGATCATGTAGCGCTCGAAGTACACCGGGTTGGTGTCGCGGACGGCGGCGAGGTACTGCTCGACGTCGCAGGTGGTGTGGATGATGCGGCGCGGGATCGGATAGTCCTCGGTCGAGTCGGCCGACGCGGGACCGGCGAGGCTCAGGCCGACCGCTGCGGCGCCGAGCAACCCCAGACCTGCACGCGTGATGCGATTTCTCAGTCCGGTCATCGTTGCTCCTGCCTCGTCATGTCGATCGGGGTGCGCGCATCCCCGCGTGAGTATATAGCGCGGCTATGCAGATGGAGGGTGCCGATCATGGATCTAACCGCCGCCCGTGACCGGGTTCGAGGTCAACGAAATCCAGCCACCGTTGATCCAAACACCCCAACGCCCGCCCCAGGCCGGATTCCACACGACCGGTTGACCGTTCCAGACTTCGGCGGGTTTCGGCGGTGCCCATGCCGGCGCGGGTTGCGCGCTCGCGGACGCACCGCCGAGCACTCCCGCGGTCAGGCCGGCAGCGACGGCGGCGGCACAGAGCGAACGCTTCATCAAGGTCATGTATCACTCCCGCGTCGGAACAGGGCGGTACTTAGCATATATAACGAGACGGCCCAGCGGTAACCCCGGGTCGTCAGTTCGGCACTTCCGCGCCGTGCACACATGACATTCTGGGAGCTTCCTGTAAAGCCTCTCGCTAGAAGCCGAGCCCCACGAGGAGATTGATGTCGGGCCATACGCCGCGGCGTGCATGGGCGGCCGTGTCGGTCCTGGCCGTCGTGGGCACGCTGAACTACGCCGACAGATTCCTGCCTGCCGTCCTGGCCGAACCGATCCGCGAAGATCTGGCGTTGTCCGACACCGCGATCGGCCTGATCAACGGGTTCGGATTCCTGGCCGTCTACGCGCTCATCGGGATCCCCATCGCGCGCATCTCCGATCGGGGCGCCTACGGCCTGGTGATCTCGGGATGCCTGTCGTTGTGGGGAGCGATGACCATGCTGGGCGGGGCCGTGCAGTCCGGGTTTCAGCTCGCGCTGACCCGTGTGGGTGTGGCCATCGGCGAAGCTGGTTCGACGCCGGCCGCCCACGCTTACGTGGCCCGCAACTTCGCACCGGAACGCCGAGCGGCGCCGCTGGCGGTCATCACACTGGCCATCCCACTCGCGAGCGCAGCGAGCCTCATCGGCGGTGGTCTGCTCGCCCAGGCGCTCGGGTGGCGGACGGCGTTCGTCGTCATGGGCGCGCTCAGCGTCGCGTTCGTTCCCGTCGTGCTGGCGGTCGTCGGCCGCCGACAGAATCCATTGGTCGAATCTTTTGCTGCCGAACAGGTTCCGACGAACTGGTGGGATATCCTGCGCAAGCCGAGCTACCTGACGATCGTCGCGGGTGCCGCGTCGATCTCAGTGGCCGGCTATGCAGTCACGACGTTCGCTCCCGCTTTCTTGATGCGGGCCCGCGGGATGTCGCTCGGTGACGTCGGAATCCAGTACGGCATCGCCAGCGGTGTGGCCGGCATCCTGGGCCTGCTCGTGGTCGGCAAGGTCGCCGACCGGCTGTCGAGCGTAGATCCCCGGTGGCTGCTGTGGCTGGTGGCGTTGATGACCGCTGTCCTGATCCCGTTCTCGACGCTGGCCTTCATCGTCGAAAGTCCGGTTCTGGCAGTGGTGTTCATCGCGCTGAGCTATGTCGTTGGCACGGCCTACATGGCGCCGTCGATCGCGGCGATCCAGCGCCTGGTACCTGCCGAACAGCGGGCCACCGCGTCGGCGATCTTCCTGTTCTTCAGCGCGATCCTCGGCTCGGTGGGACCGTTCGTGACCGGCGTGATCAGCGATGCGCTGAAGGCGGACCTCGGCACCGTGTCGCTGGGCCGGGCACTACTGTGCGTGGTTCCCGTCATGCATCTGGTCGCGATCGCGTGTTACCTGCTGGCGAGCAGGCGCTACCTACGCGAGATCGTGACCGAGATCTAGAGCCCGAACTGGTCCTCGACGATTCCGAGCCACACCTGCGCGGCGTCGATGGCCACCTTCTCGCTGATGAAGGCGTGCTGCGTGCCGGTGTAGATGTCGCGGAACGCCCGCTCGAGGCGGCTGCCCTCGCGGATGGACGTGGTGCCTGCGACGAGGTGGGCCCATTCGGCGCAGGACCTCGCGGTGTCGGTGGCGAACACCGCGGCGACGCGCATATCGGCCCGCAGCGTGGGGGTCAGCTCGCCACCCCCGCCGACAACTGCTTCGGCGGTCGTGAACGCGTCGAGCACAAGCAGCCGGGCTGCTCGCCACGCGGCGACGTGATGGGCCAGGCCTTTCTGGAAGGTCGGCCGGGAGGCCAGCGATGCCATGTCGCTCATCCGGAACTTCGTCTCGGCCAGCTCCGCGACGTCGTCGAGCATGCTCTTCGCGACGCCCAGCGCCCATGCGGCATGCCCCGCCGCGGTCACCGGCATCATGCCCATCCGCGTCGCGGCCGAACTCCCCCGCTGCGGTTCCCGGGTGAACAGCGCGAAAGTGCGCTCGTGCGGGACGAATACGTCGGCGATCGCGTAGTCGTAGGACCCAGTGGCCTTGAGTCCCTGCACATGCCAGCCGTCGTTGAACGCGACGTCGGCGCGCGGCACCACGGCGACCCGCATGTCGGGCACGCCTTCACTGATCCACTGCATCTCACCGTCGACCATCGGGAAGAAGCCGGCGGCGACGTATTCGGCGTGGCCCGTGCCCGAGCCGAAACTCCATGATCCGGTCAGTCGGTAGCCGCCGTCGACGGCGACGCCCTGGCCGTTGGGGAAGAACTGGCCGCCCATCGTGACGCGGTTGTCGTTGGCGGTGAACACCTCGGCGAAACCGGCATCGGGCAGGTAGGCCGCCGCGGCGAACGACGACGGCAGGTTGGCGATCCCCACCCACCCGAACGAGCCGTCCTGCCAAGCCATCTCGATCCAGGTCTCGATCATCTCGGTGAAGGTCGGCTCGACGCCGCCGGCGGCCGTCGGGTTGAACGACGTCATCAGTCCGCCGGACCACATGGCGTCGACGACGGCGGGGGTCAGGGTGCGGTTGCGCTCGCAGTCGGCGGCCTGGTCGCGCACGAGGTCGCGCATCGCGCGGGCGCGGTCGACGATGCTGTTTCCGGTTTCGAGTTCGTGGGTCACCGCCGTCACGGCGTCGAGGCTAGCGGCTCAGGGCAGCGCAGTGAACAGATTCGACGGATCTGTCATCTCGGGGGCGACGGGTTCGGGTTGCCCGGCAGGTAGGTGTGGTTCGCCCGTCGGCGGGACAGCTTCGGGAGCGGGCGGAGCCACTTCCGGCACCGCCGGAACGGCCTCGGGCGCAGCCGGAACGGCCTCGGGCGCAGCCGGAACGGCCTCGGGGACCGGCGCCGGCAAGACGACCGGAGCGGCGGGCGCCGGTGCCGCGAGGTGCGGGACGCCTTCGGGCATGTGGGGCACTCCGGTCGGCACCGGGACGACGGGGAGCGCGACGGGCTCCGCGGCGCGAGCAGGCTCGGGGGTGGCCCACTCGGATTCGTCGGCCTCGTCGGACTCCTGGTCCGGCGCCGCGACGATCTTGCGGACTGCGTTTGCGGCGGAGTCGGACGGTGCGGGCACGGCGACCCAGCCCGGGTCGGGTTGGGGTCGTGATGCGGCTGCGGTGGCGGTCTGCTCGGCGGACGGGACAGAACCCGAGGTCAGAAGCAGCCCGGCGAGCGCCGCGACGGCGGCGGCGCCGAGCACGGCCACCGCGATCCGCGTCCGGGAGCGGTTTCGACGAGGTGGGGTCTGCCGAACGATGGGCACGGTGACGGCCTCGCTGGGGTGGACCTTGGCGACGGCGGCACCGTAGGCGAGTGCCAGGCCGGGCTCGGTCTCCGGGTGCACCATGACGGCCATGGCGTTGCCGAAAGGAACGGCCTCGACCTTGGCGAAGCCCAGGCAGCTCAGGCGAGTCCGGAGCCGCAGGCCGTCGCGAGCGACGTCGTCGCTCCAGGTGAGCCGAACGCGGTCGACGTCGAAACCGCCGTTGGCAGCGATTGCGTGAGCGCCACGCGCGGCCGCACCGGCGATCTCGGTGTCGGAATGGAACTCGATGACGTCGTGGTCTGTCACGGTGCCGTCGGCTTCGTCGACCAATACCCAGACGACATCGTCGGAGGTCAGCGACAACCCCAGCACCATGCCCACGCCGTCTCCTTCTGTCGCCGTTGTGTGTGATCTATCGGACATTGTCGGGACGCTGTTACAGATGGGGTTGTCCGTGCACACGACTGGACACCGCCTCGTGCAGCACCTAGGCTTCCGCTAAAGGTTGGAAGAAAGACCTTTAAAATCCGCCCCGGGTGCACGTCGGATCGGCAGGAGCGTAACGCCACCATGCGGCTCCCGCGCGTCATCCGGGTGGCGACGTCGATGTCGCGCTGATTAATCCTGCGTTCTGTCACGTGTATTTCGTTGTGCGCCAAAGCGTTTCGCGCTTTCGTGCAACGTCGATGCAACTCCGCGGCCAGTAGTGTTCTGGGTCACATCGATGAAGGGAGACCCATCTCGTGAGCGGCGTCGAAGCACACCGGGAAACCGACAACTATCTGGAGAAGCGCCAGCTGAAAAGAGGTAGCGCCGGCTGGGTGCTGCTGGCCGGACTCGGCGTCAGCTACGTCGTCTCCGGTGACTATTCCGGGTGGAACTTCGGCCTGGCCGAAGGTGGTTTCGGCGGTCTGGCGATCGCCGCGGTCATCATCGCCGGGATGTACCTGGCCCTTGTGCTCGGCATGGCAGAGCTGTCCTCCGCGCTGCCCGCGGCCGGCGGCGGCTACACGTTCGCGCGGCGCGCGCTCGGACCATGGGGCGGTTTCGCCACTGGCACCGCCATCCTCATCGAGTACGCGATCGCACCGGCGGCCATCGCGACGTTCATCGGCGCCTACGTCGAATCCCTCGGCCTGTTCGGCATCACCGATGGCTGGTGGGTCTACCTCGGCGCCTACGCCATCTTCATCGGCATCCACTTGTCCGGGGTCGGTGAGGCACTCAAAGTCATGTTCGTCATCACCGCGATCGCGCTCGTCGGACTCGTCGTCTTCGCCGTCGCCGCGGTCGGCCAGTTCGATCCCGCCAACCTCACCGACATCGCCGTGACCGACGCGGCCGGGTCGTCTGCGCTACTGCCGTTCGGGCTGCTCGGGGTGTGGGCGGCGATCCCATTCGCGATCTGGTTCTTCCTCGCCATCGAGGGCGTGCCGCTGGCGGCCGAGGAAACCGACCGCCCGGAGCGCAATGTGCCGCGAGGCATCATCGCCGCGATGGCGGTGCTCCTGGTGACCTGCGTCGCTGTCCTCGTGTTGACGACCGGTGCAGGTGGTGCAGCGGCCATGTCGGAGTCCGGCAATCCGTTGGTCGAGGCGCTCGGGGACAGCGGGTGGGCCAAGGTGGTCAACTACATCGGGCTGGCCGGGCTGATCGCGAGCTTCTTCTCCATCATCTACGCCTACTCCCGCCAGCTCTTCGCGCTCTCGCGAGCCGGCTATCTGCCGACCGCACTGTCGGTGACGAACTCGCGCAAAGCACCGACGTTGGCGCTGATCGTGCCGGGCTTCATCGGATTTGCGTTGTCGCTCACCGGCCAGGGCGCGCTCCTGCTCAACATGGCGGTGTTCGGCGCCGCGCTGAGCTACGTGCTGATGATGGTCAGCCACATCGTGTTGCGCAGGCGCGAGCCTGAGATGCCGCGGCCTTACCGCACCCCGGGCGGTGTCGTCACCACCGGTTTCGCCCTCGTGGTGGCGGTGCTCGCGGTGATCGCAACCTTCCTCGTCGACCATGTCGCCGCCCTGTGCTGCCTGGGCGTGTTCGCGGCCTTCATGGCGTATTTCGGGCTCTACAGTCGGCACCGCGTGATCGCCAACTCCCCCGACGAAGAATTCGCCGCACTTGCCGCCGCCGAAGACGATCTCAGATGACCTACCGTCAGCAGATTTCCGGCCACACCTATCAGTTCGACGGCCTCGTCGAGGTCATGGCCAAGGCCACCCCGCTGCGTTCCGGTGACCAGCTCGCCGGGTGCGCCGCCGAGTCAGATGCCGAAAGAGCTGCTGCGGCATGGGTTCTCGCCGATCTACCGCTCTCGACGTTTCTCCAGGAGCAGGTGGTCCCCTACGAGACCGACGATGTCACGCGCCTGATCATCGACAGCCACGACCGCCAGGCATTCCAGGCCGTGTCCCACCTGACCGTCGGAGGGTTGCGGGACTGGTTGCTGGACACCGCATCCCACCCGCAGAGCGCCGAGCGGATCAGGGCGGTCGCGCCCGGGCTGACCCCGGAGATGGTGGCGGCCGTGTCGAAGATCATGCGCAA
The DNA here is from genome assembly GCF_029623955.1 of Mycobacterium sp. 236(2023). Classification (GTDB taxonomy): domain Bacteria; phylum Actinomycetota; class Actinomycetes; order Mycobacteriales; family Mycobacteriaceae; genus Mycobacterium. Next base: position 762,355 of record NZ_JARSBP010000004.1, read on the forward strand.
TCAGGATCTGATCGCCGTGGCCGCGGCGACGGTCGTCGGCGCCGCCTTCCGGACGTCGATCGGCGTGCCGGGCACGCTCGCCACCCGTCTGCAGCCGAACCACCCGACCGATGATCCGCGCGGGATCGCCGCCGCAACGCTGGACGGCCTGCTGATGGGCTGCGGAGACGCGGTGATCGGCATCAACCCGGCGACCGACTCCCCGCACGCGACATCGGATCTGCTCCACCTGCTCGACGAGATCCGGCAGCGGTTCGAGATTCCGATGCAGTCGTGCGTGCTGTCTCACGTGACCACGACGATGGAGCTCATCGAGCGCGGCGCCCCGGTCGACCTCGTGTTCCAATCCATCGCCGGAACACAAGGGGCGAACACGAGTTTCGGGATCACGCTGCCGATGCTGGCCGAGGCCAACGAAGCGGGGCGATCCCTCGCGCGCGGCACCGTCGGCGACAACATCATGTATCTGGAGACGGGCCAGGGTTCGGCACTGTCGGCCGGCGCCCACCTCGGTACCGGGGGCAAGCCCGTCGACCAGCAGACGCTCGAGACCAGGGCCTACGCCGTCGCCCGCGCTCTGGACCCGCTTCTGGTGAACACCGTCGTCGGTTTCATCGGGCCGGAGTACCTCTACGACGGCAAGCAGATCATCAGGGCTGGTCTCGAAGACCACTTCTGCGGCAAGCTGCTCGGCCTGCCGATGGGCGTCGATGTCTGCTACACCAACCATGCCGAAGCCGACCAGGACGACATGGACACACTGCTGACCCTGCTCGGCGTCGCCGGCGCGGCGTTCGTCATCACGGTTCCCGGCGCCGACGATGTCATGCTCGGGTACCAGAGTCTCGCCTTCCACGACGCGCTGTACGCCCGCAAGACGTTGAAGCTGCGGCCGGCGCCCGAATTCGAGGCCTGGCTGGCGCGGCTCGGCATGGCCGACGCCCACGGCCACGTCCTGCCGATCGACCCCGCCCGCTCGCCCCTACTCGCGCTGGCGGCCGGCCAATGACCGAGAACGCCCCTGTCGAAGACGTCTGGGCTCCCCTGCGCCGCACCACACAGGCGCGCATTGGGTTGGGCCGCGCGGGCAATTCGCTTCCCTCGCAGCGTGTTCTGGAATTCAAGGCCGCGCATTCGGCGGCCCGCGACGCCGTGCACGTGCCGCTGGATGTCGATGCGTTCGCCGCCGCAGTCGAGCCCGCCGGGCTGGGTGCGCCCTTGATCGTGCGCAGCCGGGCGGCGAGCCGCGCCGAATATCTGCGCCGTCCCGATCTGGGCCGCGCACCCGACGACCTGAGCGAGCTGCCGGACACGGGAGCCGACATCGGCATCGTGCTCGCAGACGGTCTGTCGCCCCGCGCGCTGACCGACCACGGCACCGGTCTGCTCGCGGCGCTCATCGAGCAGTTCGACGGGGCGTATCGGCTGGCGCCTCCGGTCATCGCGACCCAGGCGCGGGTCGCCCTCGGAGACCACATCGGCGCCGCGCTCGGTGTATCGACCCTGCTGATGGTCATCGGGGAACGGCCGGGGCTCTCCGTCGCCGACAGCCTGGGTATCTACCTGACCCATCTGCCGAAGCCTGGCCGCACCGACGCGGACCGCAACTGCATCTCCAACATCCACCCCGGCGGTCTCGACTATCCGACGGCTGCGCGCATCGCCGCAGCCCTGGTGGCCGGCGCTCGCAAGCTCGGACGGTCGGGCGTCGCGCTCAAGGACACGTCACGTGCCGAGCTGGAGTGATTCCCGCTTTGAAATGATCAGGCGGTGGTGTTCGCCAGTCTGTCGATCCGCTCCAGGGCTTCCTCGGCGAGCCCGGCGACGTCGTAACCTGGGGCCGGCCCGCAGGTCGTGATCTCGATCGCCGCGTTGTAGGCGGCGACGAAAAGGTTGTCGCAGTTCCAGTCGACGGCGCGCAGCGACCACAGCACGCTGCCGTCGGGGCCGTCTGTGGCCGCGGGTTGCACCTCGAACTCGTAGACCCGGTCCTGCATCGTGGTGACCGACAGCGTGGTGGCGGTGCACTCGTCGACGGCCGTGCGCACCGTGTCCAGCGCGGCGGCCGGATCGAATTCCGACCGGTAGACCGCCACCATCTCCTCGATGAAAAACTGTCCGTCGTCGCTCGTCCAGTGGCCGCCGTCGGTGGCCAGCGGTCGCCCCGCGTCGATGAACGGTGGGTCGACCTCGCGGCCGAGGCCGGCACACCGTTCGGGTTCTGCGACGACGAACAGGTTGCCGTCCTCCCCGATCACCTTGGGGCTGAGCAGGTCTGCCACCTGCAGCGTGCCGATGGGCGCAGCCAGCGACTCGGGCCGGGCCTGCGGGTTGTCCACGTGGCGGGTGCATCCGCCGAGCAGCGCGGCGGCCACGGCGACAGATGCCGCCACCGTGCGCCGCGCTGCGGTGATCATCGCCCGAAGCCTGCGTCCTTCAACGCCTGTGCCATCGATCCGCCCGCCCGGCTGTCAGACCGTCCTCCGGAGTTGTTGGCGCGCTCCGGCTTTCGGTCCGGCTTCCGTTGCGGACCGCGGGGCCGCTCGTCCTTGCGGGGTGCTCGCCCCGCTTTCGCGTCATCGCCCAGTCGCAGGGACAGGCCGATCCGCTGCCGCTCGACATCCACGTCGACGACTTTGACGCGTACCACCTGTCCGGATCGCACCACCTCGTGGGGATCGGAGACGTAGCGATCGGCCATCGCGGAGACGTGCACGAGTCCGTCCTGGTGGACGCCGACGTCGACGAAGGCCCCGAACGCCGCCACGTTGGTGACGACACCTTCGAGGATCATCCCGGCTTTGAGGTCGGCGACCTTCTCGACACCGGCGGCGAACGTCGCGGTCGTGAACGCCGGCCGCGGATCGCGCCCGGGCTTCTCGAGCTCACCGAGAATGTCGGTGACGGTGGGGATCCCGAATCGGTCGTCGGCGAAGTCGGCCGGCCTCATCGCGCGCAAGGCGCGCTCGTCGCCGATGATCTCGGCCAGCGTCAGGCTCGCCCGGTCGAGGATGCGGTGGACCACCGGATAGGACTCCGGGTGCACACCCGACGCGTCGAGCGGGTCTTCACCGTCGCGGATCCGCAGGAATCCGGCGCACTGTTCGAAAGCCTTGGGGCCCAAGCGCGGAACGTCGAGCAGTGCGCGACGGTTCTGGAACCGTCCCGTCCTGTCCCGGTGCGCCACGATGGCCTCGGCCAGCGATTCGGTGATGCCGGAGACGCGCGACAGCAGCGGCACCGAGGCGGTGTTCAGATCGACACCCACGGCGTTCACCGCGTCCTCGACGACGGCGCCGAGGCTCTTGGCGAGGATGCCCGGGGTGATGTCGTGCTGATACTGGCCCACACCGATCGACTTCGGCTCGATCTTGACCAGCTCGGCGAGCGGATCCTGCAGCCGCCGTGCGATCGACACCGCGCCGCGCAGGGTGACGTCGAGATCGGGAAGTTCGTGTGCCGCATACGCCGACGCCGAATACACCGACGCGCCGGCCTCGCTGACCAACGCCTTCGCGGGTGCCTGTGCGCCTGCGCCGCGGATGTCGGCGATGAGTTCTGTTGCCAGAGCGTCGGTTTCCCGTGAAGCGGTGCCGTTGCCTATCGCGACCAGCTCGACGCCGTGCCGCGCGACCAGTGCAGCGAGCGTGGCTTTGGCTGCGTCCCACTGCTTCTGGGGCTGATGCGGGAAGATCGCGCAGGTGTCGACGACCTTGCCGGTGCCGTCGACGACGGCGACCTTGACGCCCGTCCGGAACCCGGGATCCAGGCCCAACGTGGTGCGGTTGCCCGCGGGGGCGGCCAGCAGCAGATCCTTGAGGTTCTTCGCGAAGACCGTGACGGCGTCCTCCTCGGCGCGCAGCCGCAGCCGCACCCTGGCGTCCACCGAGGCCGACACCGACAGACGGGTGCGCCACGCGAACCCGACGGTGGCCGCCAGCCACGTCGTCGCCGCGGCACCCGCGGTCAGATTCACGCCGAGGGCGGCGGCGATCGTCGCCTGATAGAAGTCCTCGTCGCCGCCGTCGAGACCCAGCGACAACACCCCTTCCTTCTCCCCCCGCAGCACGGCGAGCACCCGGTGCGACGGCATCGCCGCCAGAGGTTCGGTGTGGTCGAAGTAGTCCCGGAACTTCTGCGCCTTCTCGGAGGTGGCCGCGTCATCGGTGGCAGGCCGGGTGCGCACCGAGCCCTTCTCCCAGAAACGCTCCCGCAGCCCGCCGACGAGCTCGGCGTCCTCGGCGGCGCGCTCGACGATGATGTGCCTGGCCCCGTCGAGGGCGGCCGCCACGTCGGCGACATCATCGGTGAGAAATTCCGCCGCGGCAGCGTCGGGCACGAGGGTGGGATCGGCGAGCAGGCGTTCGGCGAGCGGTTCGAGCCCGGCTTCCCTGGCGATCTGCGCTTTGGTGCGGCGCTTGGGCTTGTACGGCAGGTAGATGTCCTCGACGCGGGCCTTGGTGTCGGCCGCCATCAGGGCCGACGTCAGCTCGGCGGTGAGCTTGCCCTGCTCCTTGATGGATGCCAGTACCGCGGTGCGCCGGTCGTCGAGCTCCCGCAGATAGCCCAGCCGTTCCTCCAGCTGCCGCAGCTGACCGTCGTCGAGGCTGCCGGTGACCTCTTTGCGGTAGCGGGCGATGAACGGCACCGTGGCACCCTCGTCGAGCAGCCGCACGGCGGCGATGACCTGGTTCTCCCCCACCGCCAGTTCCTCAGCGAGACGGGCGTTTACAGACTTCACGGCGGTGCTCGTATTCACCCGCGGAACCCTACCCAATCTCTCGGACAGCACGGTCTGTGACACGGGCACGCGACGTTTGGCCAGGGCACCTCCGGGTAGCCGCCGTGGGTATGAGCACCGATGTCGCCGATTTCCTTCTCGACCGCCTCAGACAATGGAATGTCACACACATCTTCGGCTACCCCGGTGACGGGATCAACGGTCTGATTTCCGCGCTGGGGCGCGCCGACGACGACCCCCGGTTCGTGCAGACCCGGCACGAGGAGATGGCCGCGTTCGCCGCCGTCGGGTACGCGAAGTTCTCCGGCGAGGTGGGCGTGTGCATGGCCACGTCGGGTCCCGGGGCGATCCACCTGCTCAACGGCCTCTACGACGCAAAACTCGACCATGTGCCGGTGGTGGCGATCATCGGTCAGACGGCGCGTACCGCGATGGGCAGCAGTTACCAGCAGGAAGTCGACCTGCAGGCGCTGTTCCGCGACGTCGCCAGCGACTACATCGTCGAAGTCAATGCCTCCGCCCAGCTTCCTATGGCACTGGACAGGGCGATCCGAACGGCCCGCACACGGCGCGCGCCGACTGTCGTCATTGTGCCGTCGGACCTGCAGGAGGAGAAGTACGAGGCGCCCGAGCACGAGTTCAAGCAGGTTCCCTCGAGTGACCCCGGCGACGTCTACGGCGTCGTCACCCCCGATGAAACCCAGGTGCGCCGTGCCGCCGAGATCCTCAACGCCGGCGAACGGGTGGCCATCTTGATCGGGCAGGGGGCGCGCGGCGCCGCCGCGGAGGTTACGGCGGTGGCCGACACGCTCGGAGCGGGGGTAGCCAAGGCGCTGCTGGGCAAGGACGTCCTCCCGGACGATCTTCCGTTCGTCACCGGCGCCATCGGCCTTCTCGGCACGCGCGCGAGCTACGAGCTGATGCGCGACTGCGACACGCTGCTGATCGTCGGCTCGAACTTTCCCTACACGCAATTCCTGCCCGAGTTCGGCCAGGCCCGCGCGGTCCAGATCGACAGCGACGGGACGTCGATCGGTATGCGGTATCCGACCGAATTGAACATCGTCGCCGATGCGAAGACGACTTTGGCCGCACTCCAGCCACATCTGCAAGCCAAGGTCGACGACACGTGGCGGGCGACGGTCGTCGACAACGTCGCTGACTGGTGGTCGGTGATCGAAAAGCAAAGTCTGATCTCCGCACAGCCGGTCAATCCGATGCGAGTGGGGTGGGAACTCTCGAAGCGGTTGCCGCACAACGCGATCGTGACCGCGGACTCGGGATCGTCCACCACGTGGTACGCCCGATGCCTGACGTTCACCGAAGACATGCGCGGTTCGGTGTCCGGCACGCTCGCCACGATGGGGTGTGCCGTGCCGTACGCGCTCGGGGCCAAGTTCGCCCACCCGGACCGGCCCGTCATTGCTCTGGTCGGAGACGGCGCGATGCAGATGAACGGGTTGGCCGAATTGCTCACCATCGCCCGTTACCGCCCGGAGTGGGACGCGCTCCCATTCGTCGTCTGCGTCTTCGGGAACGGCGACCTCAACCAGGTCACCTGGGAGCTGCGCGCGATGGGCGGAGCGCCCAAATTCGAGGAGTCGCAGAGCCTTCCGCCGGTGAGCTATGCCGAGGTCGCGCGCGCCATGGGAGTGGATGCCATGACCGTCGATTCGGAGGACGACGTCGGCGATGCCTGGGACTGGGCGCTCTCGGCGACCGGACCGACCCTCTTGGATGTCCGTTGCGATCCGGAGGTTCCGCCGATACCTCCGCACATCACCGTCGAGCAGATGCTGAACATGACGCGCGCGGTCGCCAAGGGCGACCCCGACGCACGGCACCTCGTCTACCAGACGATCAAGACGAAGGCGGCAGAGCTTTTCTCACTCTGAGAGTCGGCGCCCGCACCGTTGGGTGCGGGCGCCGATCTCACTACTGCGACTCAGTGCAGGTCGAACCGGTCGGCATTCATCACCTTGACCCACGCGGCGACGAAGTCCTCGACGAACTTGCCCTTGTTGTCGTTCTGCGCGTACACCTCGGCCAGCGCCCGAAGCTGCGAATTCGAGCCGAAGACAAGGTCGTTGGCGGTCGCGGTCCACTTCGTCTGACCCGACGCGCGGTCCTTGCCCTCGTAGACGTTCTCGGCGTTCTCCGAAGCCTTCCACTCGGTGCTCATGTCGAGCAGGTTGACGAAGAAGTCGTTTGACAGCACACCCGGCCTGTCGGTGAAGACGCCGTGCTTGCTACCGCCGTGGTTGGCGCCGAGCGCCCGCAACCCGCCGAGAAGTACCGTCAACTCCGGCGCGGTGAGGTCGAGCATGTAGGCCCGTTCGACCAACAATTGCTCCAGCGGCGCCTTCTCCCCCGCACGCATGTAGCTGCGGAAGCCGTCGGCACGAGGCTCCAGCACGGAGAACGATTCCACGTCGGTGTCCTCCTGCGACGCGTCCGTGCGTCCCGGAGCGAAGTGCACGTCGATCTCGAATCCGCCTTCCTTGGCGGCCTTTTCGATCGCCGCCGAACCGGCCAGCACGATCACGTCCGCCAACGAAACCTTCTTGCCGCCGGAAGCCGAAGCGTTGAAGTCCTGCTGGATCTTCTCGAGCACGGGCAGCACCTTGTCGAGTTCGGACGGCTCGTTGACCTCCCAGTTCCGTTGCGGCTCCAGACGCAGCCTCGCGCCGTTGGCGCCACCGCGCTTGTCGGTGCTGCGGAAGCTCGACGCCGCAGACCACGCCGTCTTGACGAGCTGCTGAACTGTCAGGTTCGACTGCAGCACAGATGATTTCAGCGCCGCGATATCGGCGTCGTCGATCTGCGCGCCGTCAGCGGCGGGAACCGGGTCCTGCCACAGTTGGGGTTCGGCGATCCACGGTCCGAGGTAGCGGCTCAGCGGTCCCATGTCGCGGTGCAGCAGCTTGTACCAGGCCTTGGCGAAGGCTGCGTCGAGCTCCTCGGGATGGTCGAGCCAGCGGCGGGTGATGGCGCCGAACTCGGGGTCGACCCGCATCGAGACGTCGGTGACGAGCATGGTCGGCTTGCGATTCGGGCCGCCGAACGGATCCGGGATGATCGCGTCGGCGTCCTTCGCCTCGAATTGCCATGCCCCGCCGGGGCTCTTGGTCAGCTCCCACTCGTTGCCGTAGAGGATTTCGAGGAAGGCGTTGCTCCAGCGGGTCGGCGTCGGGGTCCACACGACTTCGAGGCCACTGGTGATCGTGTCCCCGGCCTTGCCGGATGCGAAGGCACACTTCCAGCCGAGGCCCTGCTGCTCGATCGGCGCACCCTCGGGTTCCGGGCCGACCAACTCGCCATCTCCGGCGCCGTGGGTCTTGCCGAGCGTGTGGCCGCCCACGATCAGTGCGGCGGTCTCCTCGACGTTCATCGCCATCCGGCCGAATGTCGCCTTGATGTCGATGGCCGCCGCCAGCGGATCCGGTTTGCCTTCAGGGCCTTCCGGGTTGACGTAGATGAGGCCCATCGTGGTGGCGCCGTACGGCTCGGCAAGTTCGCGCTCGCCCGAGTAGCGCCTGTCGGTGCCAAGCCACTCGTCCTCTTCGCCGAACAGGATCTCTTCGGGCTCCCACACGTCGGGCCTGCCGAAGCCGAAGCCGAAGGTCTCGAAGCCGGCCGATTCGAGCGAGACGTTGCCTGCGAACACCAGCAGGTCGGCCCACGAGATCGAGTTTCCGTACTTCTGCTTGACCGGCCAGAGCAGCCGGCGAGCCTTGTCGAGGTTGGCATTGTCGGGCCAGCTGTTGAGCGGCGCGAACCGCTGCATGCCCTGCCCGCCGCCGCCGCGGCCGTCGTGAATCCGGTAGGTGCCCGCGGCATGCCAGCTCATCCGGATGAACAGTCCGGCATAGCTTCCGTAGTCGGCGGGCCACCAGTCCTGCGAGGTGGTGATCACCGACAGCACGTCGGCCTTCAGTGCCTCTGCATCCAGCTTCGCGAATTCCTGCGCGTAGTCGAACTCAGGGCCGAACGGGTTGGACGCCGACCCGTGCGCGTGCAGCTTGGACACGTCGACCTGATCGGGCCACCAGTCCTGATTTGTCCGCGGCGCATGGGATTTGGGGGTCGGGGACGCGATTGCCGGGTTCTCGCTCTCGCTCCGGCTGGCCGTCGCCTTCTCGGGGAATGGCGGCTTGCTATCGGGCGTATCGGACACAGTGTTCCCTTTCCTTTTCCGTAAACATCATGTGGTGATGGGGCTGTGATCACGGCTGTGACCGGTTACTTCGACTTCGAACACGCGGGGGACTTCGAACATTCGGGGCACACGCCCCAGTAGATGACCTCTGCCTCGTCGATGTCGAAGCCGAGGTCGTCGGATGCGGTGAGGCACGGCGCCTCCCCGACTGCGCAGTCGACATCGGCGATCGTTCCGCACGAGCGACATACGATGTGGTGGTGGTTGTCGGCGACCCGGGTTTCGTATCGGGCCAGTGAGCCAGCCGGTTGAATCCGCCGCACCAAACCTGTTGCGGTGAGGGCATTCAGGACGTCGTAGACGGCCTGGCGCGAGATGTCCGGCAACTGGCGCCGCGCCGCCCCGATGATCACCTCGGTATCGGCGTGCGGATGTTCGCCCACGGCGCGCAGCACTGCGATCCTCGGTCGGGTGACCCGAAGCGCTGCCGCCTTGAGGGCCTCCGAATATTCTCGTTCTCCGGCCATCGAATCCCATCCTGGACCGTTATCTGGACGGAATCAAGATTTTTCGGGAATCCGTTGGCCAAGAATGCAATCCGATGGAGAGCTGAGCTATCCGAAATGCGAAAAGGCGCTCGTCACACAGTGCGCACCGGTTGCGCCGAGATCGATCGTGCGGGTACCACCGCACACAGTCGCGCAGCGACGACGGCCGCGAGGAACACACCGAGTGCCACCCACCCCGAGGGGTGGCCGAGGCCGAACTTGGCCATCGCCACGAGGGCCACGCCGCCCACGCAGACGAACACACCGGTCACGGTCGACCGGGCACCGGTCGCGGAGACGAGTGTGTCCCACCACGGCAGCGGGCGACGCTCCAGCGGGGACAGCAACCGGAACAGGACGAACATGACAACCGCGAAGACGACGGCGCGCAGCGCCAGAAGCCACCAGAAATCGGGCGCGGCCACGTCGTAGGCGTCGAGACCGAACGCGCTGAGGGTGAACGCCGCGATCGCGATGGCGATGATGTGCCACAGATAGATGGTCATCGCGCCGGCGTTGCCCGCCGCCACCACACGCCACACCCGCGGCCGCTGCGCCCAGCGCTGGATCGCACCGGCCAGGGCGATGAACGCACACGACATCCACACACAGTGCAGTGCCAGGAGCAGCGTCGGAGGTCCGACGTTGGACACTTTCTCGGCGCCGGTCACGACGAGTGAGACCTCGTAGGGCCCGAACGTGACGAGGGCCGGCGCTGCGGCGAACGCGGCCAGCCCCATGCATGCGGCGATGCGCCGACTGATCAGCTGTCGCGCGTAGGCCACGCCGATGACGACCGGGATCAGCCACACGATGACGAAATTGGCGGCCGACGATTCGGTGACGCCGGTCGCGAACCGGATGGCGTCCATGGCGGCGGCAGCGGCGAGCAGTCCGGTGAGGACGGCGGCAACGACACGGCCGCTCGACACCCGGACCAGTGCGGGGACGAAGGCCAGCGTGATCAGGTAGACGCCGAGGAACCACAGCAGCGCCACACTCTCTGCGCCGAGCCGGGCGGCCGAGTCGGCGCCGAGGATGAGGCAGGCCGCGAGCAGTGCCACCGACCATGCGGCCAGATACCAGAACACGGGACGACACAGCCGCTGCGCCCGGGTGAACAACCATGAGCCCCAAGGAGTTCCGGCTCGGAAGCTGTAGGCGCCCGCGGCGCCGCCCGCCAGGAAGAACAGCGGCATCACCTGGGCGAACCAGGTGAGCGGGGCGACGGCGGGCACCTCACCGATCAGGTTGCCGATGCGCACGCCGCCGCTGCCGATCGTGGCGAGCAGCAGCACGCAGTGGCCGAACATCACGACGACGAGGGCGCCGAGGCGGGCGACGTCGACGGCGCGATCTCGCGTTGGCTGAGTCATGAAACAAGCATGCCGGGCCGTCGCCGGCCCGGCATGAGTAGTACTACGCCGTGTGTCAGGGCAGCGCGCTGAGGACGGAACCGATCGGACCGGCCGGAGCAGGCGCGGCTTGGGCGGGCACGTTGCCGGGCGTGGCCTGCCCGGAGATCGGGGACACCGGCACGTAGCCGGTGGCCGACGGTACTGAAGAAGAGGCGGAAGAGGCGGGCGACGCGGCGGATGTGACCGGCAGCGGCGGCCCGGCCTGCGGTCCGACCCCCGTCAGGTGCGGCACCCCGGTCTGGTTCTGCGCCGTCGACCCGAGACCCTGGACCGTCGGCACACCCGTAGCGACTTCGGCGGGCAGCAACGGTGTCGTCGCGACCTCCGTCTCGGTCTCGGCGGCGGTCTGGGGGACGGCGGCGGTGTACTCGGGCAGCTCCTCCACCTCGGGCAGCGCCTCGGCGACCGTCACCTCCGGTTCGACGATGGCCTCCGGCGCGGGTATGGGAGCGACGACAGCCTGAGGGACAGCCGGGAGCGCGGGTGCTGCCGGGACGGGGACGACGGCCGCAACAGACGCCGTTTCGGGCGTTTCCGGCGCGGACGACGGACCGCTGAGCAGTGCCCATCCGACGACTCCGGATACCGCGGCGACGAGGGCGACGCCCGCGGCCGACGCTGCCACCGGACGTGACACGGACGAGCCGACGTGGCGGACCCGGTCCGAGATGCGCAGCGCAGCTTCGCTGCTGGCCGACCTCAGGGCGGCGATGCGGCCACCGCCACCGGTAGGCATCCCGCCGCTGCGATCGTGGGGCACCCGGGCGGCGAGCCTGCCCAGGACGCCCTTGCCGTCGGCGTCGTCGAGGTCGGCACGCGCGGCACCGTAGGCCAGCACCATGTGCGGCGCGATGTGGCGGGCCGTCCGGTTACGTCCCTCGCGGGCGGCGTCCTCGGAGACGGTCTCGACGGTGTCGAAGCCGAAGAGGCGCAGCTTGGTCCGCAGACGGATGCCGTGCTGGCGTCCTTCGTCGTCCCACACCAGCCGGACACCGTCGATGTCCTGCTCGCTTTGCAGGGCGAAGGCTTGCACACTGCGTGCCGCCGCCCTGGCAATCTCGTTCACCGACTCCAGTGGCACCACCTCGTCGGCGATGATGCTGCCGTCATAGGTGTCGACGAGCACCCAAACGGCACTACTTGCGGTCAAGGACAGACCCATTACCACGCGCATAACTACCCCTAGACAGATGCCGGTGTTGGCTTGTAATCGGCACGCCTGCGACAGATGTTACGCGTGTGTCAGAACCAATTTCTCGCTGTACGGCGAAAAGACAATTAACCGTTGCGGCGAATTTTCCGTGGTAGCTGGCTGATTATTAGCCGCGAGCCGCTTCCAGCGCCTCGTTGAAGGTGGCGCTGGGCCGCATGACCTCGGCCGTTTTCTCCGGATCGGGGTAGTAGTAGCCGCCGATGTCGACCGGCTTGCCCTGGACCGCGTTGAGCTCGGAGACGATGGTCGATTCGTTGTCGGCCAGCGTCTTGGCCAGCGCCGCGAACCGCTCAGCCAGCTCTTTGTCCTCGGTCTGCTCGGCCAGCGCCTGCGCCCAGTACAGGGCGAGGTAGAACTGGCTGCCACGGTTGTCGAGCTCCCCCGACTTCCGAGACGGGCTCTTGTCGTTGTCGAGCAGCTTGCCGATCGCCGAGTCCATGGTCTTGCCCAGCAGCAGGGCCTTCTCGTTGCCAGATTTGGCGCCCATGTCCTCGAAGGAGGCGCCCAGGGCCAGGAACTCGCCCAGGGAATCCCACCGGAGGTGGTTCTCCTCGACCAGCTGGCTGACGTGCTTGGGCGCCGATCCGCCGGCGCCGGTCTCGTACATGCCGCCACCGGCCATCAGGGGCACGATCGACAGCATCTTGGCGCTGGTGCCCAGTTCGAGGATCGGGAACAGGTCGGTCAGGTAGTCGCGCAGGATGTTGCCGGTGACGGCGATGGTGTCCTGGCCGCGGATGACACGCTCCAGCGTGTACCGCATGGCCCACACCTGCGGCAGGATCGTGATGTCCAGACCGTCGGTGTCCTCTTCGGCGAGGTAGGCCTTGACCTTCTTGCGCAGCTCGTTCTCGTGCGGGCGCTCGTCGTCGAGCCAGAACACGGTGGTCATCCCGGACAGCCGGGCCCGGTTGACGGCGAGCTTGACCCAGTCGCGGATCGGGGCGTCCTTGACGATCGGCATGCGCCAGATGTCGCCTTCTTCGACGTCCTGGCTGAGCAGGACCTCACCGGTGTCGACGTCGACGATGTTGGCGACGCCGGCCTCGCTGATCTCGAAGGTCTTGTCGTGGCTGCCGTACTCCTCGGCCTTCTGCGCCATCAGGCCGACGTTGGGCACGGTGCCCATGGTCGTCGGATCGAACTGCCCGTGGGTCTTACAGAAGTTGATGACTTCCTGGTACATCCGGGAGAACGTGGATTCGGGGTTGACGGCCTTGGTGTCCTTCGTGCGGCCGTCGGCGCCGTACATCTTGCCGCCGAGCCGGATCATCGCAGGCATCGACGCGTCGACGATCACGTCGCTGGGCGAGTGGAAGTTGGAGATGCCCTTCGCCGAATCGACCATCGCCAGCTCTGGGCGATGCTCGTGGCAGGCGTGCAGGTCGTTGATGATCTCTTCGCGCTGCGACGCGGGCAGCGTCTCGATCTTCGAGTAGAGGTCGGACAGGCCGTTGTTGACGTTGACGCCGAGCTCGTCGAACAGCGCCTGATGCTTGGCGAACGCGTCCTTGTAGAAGACCTTGACCGCGTGGCCGAACACGATCGGGTGGCTCACCTTCATCATGGTGGCCTTGACGTGCAGCGAGAACATCACACCGGTCTTGTAGGCGTCCTCGATCTGCTCCTCGTAGAACTCGATGAGGGCCTTCTTGCTCATGTACATGCTGTCGATGACGTCGCCGGCGTCGAGCTTGACCTCGGGCTTGAGGACGATGGTCTGCCCGCTCGCGGTTTCGAGCACCATCTTCACGGTCCGGTCCGCGTCGATCGTCATCGACTTCTCGCCGTGGTAGAAGTCGCCGCCCTTCATCGTCGCAACGTGGGTGCGGGAGGCCTGCGACCACTTCCCCATGCTGTGGGGGTGCTTCTTGGCGTACTCTTTGACGGCGTTCGGCGCGCGGCGGTCCGAGTTGCCTTGGCGCAGAACGGGGTTCACCGCGCTGCCGAGAACCTTGGAGTACTTCTCCTTGATGGCCTTCTCTTCGTCGTTCTTCGGTTCGCCCGGGAAGTCCGGAAGGTCGTAGCCCTTGGCCTTGAGTTCTTTGATGGCGGCGAGTAACTGGGGTACCGAGGCGCTGATGTTGGGCAGCTTGATGATGTTGGTCTCGGGCAGCTGCGTCAGCTCGCCGAGTTCGGCGAGGTTGTCGGGCACCTTCTGCTCGTCGGTGAGCCGGTCGCTGAACTCGGCCAGAATGCGTGCGGCCACGGAGATGTCACTGGACTTGACGTCAATGCCGGCGGCCGACGCGAACGTCCGCACCACGGGCAGGAACGCATAGGTCGCAAGCAGCGGCGCCTCGTCGGTCAGCGTGTAGATGATGGACGGCTGCTCGGCGCTCATGTGTGTGCTCTCCCGGCGTGTTGGTGAGTGTGGCGGTCGGCTCTTGTGGAGCTTCGCACCCTTCAGGCGCAGCGTACCGAAGAGCGAACCGACAGGGTCAGGCCACTACACCGACCCTCGCGGCCTCCCTCCAGACACGCTGGGGTCACGGTTGGTCGTGCATCGGCGCGTCGTTGACGCCAGCGAAAATCACGCCCTTACATTCGGCCGCATGACCGACATGACTCGGGCCGCGTTGGCAGGCCCTCTACGGTGCGGCGCTGCCGCGCTCTGGGTCGCCATCGCCGCGGCCGGATGCTCTTCTGCCCCTGCGAGCGAAGGTTCGGCAAACCCGGGAACCTCCCAGCCGGCCATCACCGGGTCGATCGACGACTGGCAGGCGGCCGTCTGCCGCGACGACACCGAGACGGCGTCGGGCACCCGCCACACCGTCGAGGGCACCACGTGCGTACCGCAAGACGGCGACGGCGTCGTGAACTTCGACCACTTCGAATCGGAGCCGTCGATGACGTCGGTGCTGTCCTGGCAGCCGTCCACGTATGTGGCGCACGCGGTTGTCGAAGGTAAGCCGTTGGCGATCTGGACGCCGTCCGGCGAGGCCGAGGACCTCGAACCGCTCAAGCAGTACGGCTTCACGCTGGCGTCCTATCAGTCGCCGTTGGTCGAAGCGCTGCCGGGCAGCACGGTCCCCGCCGCGGTCCCGGCAGTGTCATCGTCGGACGCGGTGACACTCCCAGCGAACCAGTACGGCTACGTCGTCGTGCAGACCTCGGCCGGCGACACCCAGTGCATCGTCGACACCACCTACGTCGGCTGCGAGACCGACGGCATGAACTGGGCGCAGCATGTCGATGGCAGCGGGCCCTATCACGGGGTGCGGATCAACCCGGACGGCACGGGTTCGTGGGTGGACGGGAACCTCGGTGCGCCGACACCGACGACGTTGGCCGACAAGCCCTACCGGGCGCAGGGGTGGACGATCGTGTCGAGCCCAGCGGGTATGCGGTTCACCAATGACAAGACGGGCCACGGCGCCACCGTCAGCGCGGCGAAGGTGGAGACCTTCTAGACGTTTGGCCGAACCTCTCGGCGGGGACCAAGTAGAGGCTGCCCTTACTCCTGAGGGCGGTTCACCCGCCCGAGAGGAACCCTATGAGAGCGCGGACAACGGTCGCGCTTCTGCTCGTCATGCTGCTCACCGCTTGCGGGTCAGGCGGCGGCACCGAGGCCGGTGAAGGCGGATGGTCCTACCTCTCCGGCGATGGCAAGACCTATACCGCCGAACAGGTTCCGACGCGCATCATCGCTCAGGGTGAGGCGGCGGCTGCGCTCATGAGTTTCGGCATCAAACCCGTCGGGGTGTTCCTCAACGAACCATTGGAGGACTCGAAGGCGCTGGCGGGAGTGAACCTCGACGGCGTCGAGATCCTCGGCGAGACCTGGGGTCAGATCGACGTCGAGCGCGCGGCCGCGCTGCGGCCCGACCTGATCGTCAGCGCGTACTGGCCGGTCGAGGAGGCCTACGGCGGACTCGAAGAGGGCGTCGAAGAGAGCGCCAAGAAGGTCGGCGAACTCGCGCAGGTCGTCGGACCCACCACCGGCGAGTCCGTGCAGACGATGCTCGACGGTTTCGAGCAACTCGCGATCTCGCTGGGCGCCGACGTCGGCAGCCCCGACATCGCGAAGGACAAAGCCGATTTCGCCGCTGCCAGAGACCGGTTCAGCCAGGCGGTGGCGGCCAAACCGGGACTGGTCGCGATGGCGGCCTCCCCGACCGACGAACTGCTCTACGTCGCGGTGCCCGAGCATGCCGCCGAACTGACCGACTTCAGCGATTGGGGAATGGACGTCCTGGTCCCCCGCGACCCCGATCCGGCGTTCCCGTACTGGGAGAACCTGAGCTGGGAGAACGCCGACAAGTACCAGCCCGACCTGATCCTGTTCGACGACCGGACCTACGACTCGGCGATGGCCGCCGCGGACCGGCAGCCGACGTGGAAACGCATCGAGGCCGTGCAGGCGGGTGCGATCACGCCGTGGCCCGCCTTCTGGATCAGCACGTGGGCATCCTACGCCGACCAACTCAACCGCCTCAGCGACGCCGTCGACAAGGCGGACCCCGACCTCACGTGACCCGCACCGCACGTTTGCGCACACTGCTGGTCGCTCTGCTGGCAGGTCTGGCGGTCGTGGCATTCTTCAGCGTGTCGGTGGGATCGCGCGACGTCACGCTGATGACGGTGTGGTATGCGATCGTCGATTTCGATCCGCAGTCGACCTCGCAGACGGTGATCCGCGACATGCGAGTGCCGCGCACCCTCGTCGGTCTGCTGGCTGGCGTGGCGCTCGGGCTCGGCGGCGCCATTTTGCAGGGCGCCACCCGAAACCCATTGGCGGACCCGGGAATCATGGGAATCAACGCCGGGGCCGCCGCCGTCATCGTCACCGCCGTGCTGATCTTCGGCCCGACTCCGCTCAGCGTCTCGGTCGTGCTCGCCTTCCTCGGCGCAGGCGCGACAACGGCGCTCGTCTATCTGGTCGCGTCCTTCGGAAGGGAGGGTGCGACGCCGGTCAAGCTGGCGCTCGCCGGTGCTGCGGCAAGCGCCGGGTTGTACTCGGTGACCACGGGTGTGGTGATGATGAACGTCGACGCCCTCAACGAGTTGCGCTTCTGGCAGGTCGGTTCGCTGGCAGGCCGATACTGGCCGGTGCTGATCCAGACGGCCCCGTTCCTGATCATCGGCGCGCTCGCCGCGCTGCTGTGCGGACGCCTGCTCAACGGGCTGTCGCTGGGCGATGACATGGCGGTCGCACTCGGCCAGAACGTGCGGCGCACGCGGATCGGCCTGTTCGTCGCGGTGGCGGTGCTGTGCGGCGCGGCAACAGCGGCCTGCGGCCCGATCGTGTTCGTGGGCCTGGTGATTCCGCACATCGCGCGGGCGATCTGCGGGCCCGATTACCGCTGGGTGCTGGCATTCACCGCGGTGCTCAGCCCGATGGTGTTGTTGACGGCCGACATCGTTGGCCGGCTGATCGCTCCGCCCGGCGAGGTTCAGGTGGGAGTCGTGCTCGGGGTGCTCGGTGCGCCGGCGTTCATCGCGCTCGTGCGGCGACGGGATCTGGCGGAACTGTGACGGTCGCAGCCACCGCCCGCATCGCGCGACGCCGCCGAGTCGTCGCGGTGACATCGGGGCTCGGGGTCATCGTCGCGGCTTTGCTGGTCGGCACAATGATGATCGGCGACGTCGCGCTCGGCCCCTGGGAGGTGTTCGCGGCCGTCACCCGCCTCGGTGACGACGCTGCCGTCGATTTCATCGTGCTCGAGTTGCGGCTGCCCACCGCGTCGACCGCACTGGTGGCCGGCGTGGCGCTCGGCGTGGCGGGCATGATCTTTCAGACACTGCTCGCCAACCCGTTGGCTTCGCCGGATCTCATCGGAATCTCTTCCGGCGCCAGTCTTTTCGCGGTCGGCTCGATCGTTTTCCTGCACGCCTCAGCGATCGTCGTGGCCGGAGCGGCGTTGTCAGGCGCGTTCCTCGCCGCGGCCCTGATCTACGTGCTGGCCTTCCGCGACGGGCTCACCGGCTACCGGTTCATCCTCGTCGGGATCGGTGTCACGGAGTTCGTGACGGCGCTCATCGCCTGGGTGCTCGCCAAGGCCGAGATCAACGACGCGCGGGAGGCGATGACGTGGCTCGTCGGTTCCGTCGGGCAGGCCGGTTCGCTGCAACTGCAACTGCTGGCCGGCGGCGTCGCGGTGCTGGTTCCGCTGGCAATGGCGGCAGGACGTATCCTGCGGCTTCTCGAACTGGGCGACGACAGTGCTCACGGACTCGGGTTGCGAGTCGAGGGGGCACGGCTGGCCATGATCGGCGTGGCGGTCACGCTGACGGCGCTGGCCACCGCTGCCGTGGGACCGCTCGCGTTCGTCGCGCTGACCGCCGGACCCATCGCCGCCAGGTTGTTGCGCGGCGCGGGAGTCGGCATTCTCTCGGCGGGTCTTGTCGGCGCCGTCGTGGTCCTGGCGGGTGACCTGGTCGCGGCGCACGCGCTGCCCGTTGCGCTCCCGACGGGTGTCGTCACCGGTGCGGTCGGCGCTCCATATCTGATCTGGCTGCTCGCCACCGTGAACCGGGAAGGACGGGGAGGATGACCACCGACCACCAACTCAAGGCCACCGGGTTGACGCTCGGGTACGGCGACACCGACGTGGTGCGCGATCTCAGCGTGGACATCCCTGCCGGCAAGGTGACCGTCATCGTCGGGGCGAACGCGTGCGGCAAGTCGACGCTGTTGCGCGGTCTGGCCCGGTTACTCAAACCGCGAAGCGGCACAGTCGAACTCGACGGCGACTCGGTGCATCAGATGGCCGGGACATCGGTCGCCAAGATCATCGGGCTGCTCCCCCAGTCCCCCGTGGCGCCGGACGGGATCACCGTCGCCGACCTCGTCGGCCGCGGCCGCTACCCCCATCAGGGCTGGTTCCGCAGATGGACCGCGGCCGACGACGCAGCCGTCGAGGAAGCACTGCGGGTCACGTCGACCAGCGTGCTCGCCGAACGCCCGCTGTCGTCGCTGTCGGGCGGTCAGCGCCAACGTGTCTGGGTGGCGATGGCGCTGGCGCAGCAGACCGACATCCTGCTGCTCGACGAGCCGACCACATACCTCGACATCAACCATCAGATCGAGTTGCTCGACCTGCTGACCGACTTGAATCGCACCAGGGGAACCACCGTCGTCATCGTGCTGCACGATCTGAACCTGGCGTTTCGATACGCCGACCACGTCATTGCGATGAAGGACGGCGCGATCGTGCGACAGGGATCGCCTGCCGGCGTGGTCGACGCCGAACTGGTCGGCGCCGTGTTCGGCCTGGACTGCGTCGTCGTCGGCGACCCGCTCGGCGGCTCGCCGATGGTGGTGCCCCGCGGCCGTCACCATTCGTGAACGCTGCACCACCGTAGGCGACCCTTAGTTGACGACACGGCGATCCGGGCATGGAATGGCAAGCATGCAGAAGGTGTCGATCGAAGCGCTGGCCCGTCAGCAGTTGTCGCAAGCCGCCGCCAGTGGGCGCAACGCGGCCGACACCGTGGTCGGCGGTCACGAAAAAGTGCTGCGCCAGACCGTGATCGGCATGATGTCGGGCGCCGAACTCGGCGAACACGAGAACCCCGGCGAGGCGACGCTGTATGTGCTCAAGGGCTCGGTCCGGCTGGTCGCGGGCGATCAGGAGTGGGACGCTCGCACCGGTGACATGCTGCTGATCCCCGACACCAGGCACTCGTTGGTGGCGCTGGCGGATTCGGCGCTGCTGCTGACCGTCGCGAAGGTGTCCTGACGGGTCTCAGCGTGAGACGAGTTCACCCTTCCGGGCATGCCGGCGATGCACGACCACACCCGCGGTGACGATGAACGCGGCCGACACCACCGACAGCGCGATGGCCTGCTGCTGATCGGGGTCGAACGCCATCAGCACGAGCACCAGGACGATCAGCCCGATCACGGCCACCGTCAGATACGGGAACAGCCACATCCGCACGGCGGGTTTCTCCCCGGCCGCGCGCATGGACCGTCCGAGCACGAACTGACTCGCGGCGATCGCCAGATAGACGAACAGCGCCACGGCTCCGCTAGTCGCCAGCAGATAGCCGAAGATCTTTTCCGGTAGCAGGTAGTTGCCGATGACGGCGAGGAACCCGACGATCATCGACGCCAGCACCGCAACCCACGGAACACCGTTGCGCGTCAGCTTTTTCACCGCCTGGGGCGCATCCCGGCGCTCGGCGAGCGAGAAGAGCATCCGCGATGCGGTGTAGAGCGCGGAGTTCAGACACGACGCCACCGCGGTCAGGATGACGAGGTCCATGATGAGCTTGGAACCGGGAATCCCGATGGCTTCCAACGTCGTCTGATAGGACCCGTCGGCGAGCTGGTCATACGGCATCAGCGCGACGATGACGAAGATGGAGCCGATGTAGAACAGCGAGATCCGCCAGATCACCGAGTTGACCGCGCGGGAGATGCCCGATTCCGGATTGGGTGATTCGGCGGCCGCGATGGTGACGATCTCGGTGCCCATGAACGAGAACATCGTGATGAGCATCGCCGCGACGACTGCGCCGAAACCGTTGGGCATGAAGCCATCCGGTTCCCAGAGGTGATGAATGCCGCTGACCTCGGAGTCAGGGATGAGCCCGAAGATGGCGGCCGCGCAGATCCCGATGAAAGCGACGATGGCGACGACTTTGATGAGCGCGAACCAGAATTCGAATTCCCCGTAGTTGCCGACACTGATCAGGTTGGTGATGGTCAGCAGCAGGGTCACGGCGAGAGCCCAGATCCACTGCGCTCCCCCGACGAGGTTGGTCAGGATGTCCGCGGCGGCAGTGGCTTCGACAGGGATGACGAGCACCCAAAACCACCAGTACAACCAACCGATCGAGAATCCTGCCCACCCGCCGAGCGCCCGATCGGCATACACCGAGAAGGACCCGGTGTCGGGGTTGGCGACGGCCATCTCCCCCAGCATCCGCATCACCAGGACGACCAGGGTGCCCGCCATCAGATAGGACAGGATGACGGCGGGTCCGGCTTCTTCGATCGCGTTGGCCGATCCGACGAACAGGCCGGCCCCGATGATCCCGGCGATCGAGATCATCGTGATGTGTCTGGGCTTCAGGCTGGTCCCCAAGCCAACGTTTCCGGGCCTATCATTTCCGGCCATTGCACACGCCCCCTCGGTCGTTTACGCGTGCCGCGCTGCACAAGACAGACCGCACGCATTCCCGGAACGCGTCGCAACGAAACCGATGACGCTTGGGACGCGTTGCCGCCAATTGCCATCTGAGGCGCAACGCTGACATTAAGGTGCTCTCCGTGGGCACGAACTTGTGGGCCAAGGGCAGAGGGCGGTGGATGGCGGTCGGCGCCTCCCTCGTCATCTCGGCCGGCATGGTCTACGCCCAGCAGACCCAGCCTGCGCCGCCGCAACAGCCGGCGTCACCCGCGGCGCAGATGCCGGCATTCAACCCCAGCCCGCCGTCGACGCCGGTGCCGACCGAGGCGGAACTGCTCGCCGCGACGGCCCCTGCGGTGGACGCCCGGGTGTTCGATTTCGCGCTGCCCAAGGGCATCGCGCCCGAAGGCGGCCTTCAGAGGCACACCATCTGGGTCGCACGGGCGATCAGCGCGATGTTCCCCGAGATCAAG
Organism: Mycobacterium sp. 236(2023); assembly: GCF_029623955.1. Taxonomy (GTDB): domain Bacteria; phylum Actinomycetota; class Actinomycetes; order Mycobacteriales; family Mycobacteriaceae; genus Mycobacterium. The sequence goes on from NZ_JARSBP010000004.1 coordinate 783,990, forward strand.
ACCATCGGCGGCTACCGCCAGGATGCATTGAAGTGGCATCCCAACGGTTTGGCGATCGACGTGATGATCCCCGACCACAACAGCGAGGAAGGCATCGCCCTCGGCAACCAGATCGCCGGATACGCCCTCGCCAACGCCGAACGTATGGGTGTCATCCACGTGATCTGGCGACAGGGTTTCTACCCCGGCATCGGAGCACCGAGCTGGACGGCCGATTACGGCTCCGAGACCCTCAACCACTTCGATCACGTGCACATCGCGACCGACGGCGGTGGCTACCCGACCGGTGACGAGACCTACTTCATCGGGTCGATGAAGTAGTACCGGCCATCTCCAGAACGATCCGGAACCTCGCCTGACCCGACATCATCCTGTCGTAGGCCTTAGGCGCCTCGACGAACGGCATCGTCTCGATCATCGGCGTGATGCCCGCTGCCAGACTGAAATTCAGGTTGTCCTCATTCTCGATCGGCGTTCCCGTCAAACTGCCGACGATGCTGCGGCCGCCGAAGATGAGGTCCGAGGTGCCCACCTCGAGCGGGTCCGGTGCGGCGCCCACGACCACCAGTTTTCCGCGAGGCCGCAGTCCGGCTACCAGCGGTGTCATCGAGGCGCCACTGGCGGCGGTGGCGAGGACCGCGGCGGCGCCGCCGAGGGCGTTCAATGCCGCCGCCGGATCGTCGGCGCTGCTGTCGATGTAGTGATCGGCCCCCAGAGTGGTTGCCAGTGACGACTTTTCGGCGCCGCGGGCGATGACGGCCACGCGGTGCCCGAGTTTCTTGGCGTATTGCACGCCGAGGTGGCCGAGACCACCCAGGCCCTGAACGGCCACCAGGCTTCCCGGCGGGGCGTCGGCGGTGCGCAGTGCATTGAAAGTGGTGATGCCGGCACACAGCATCGGCGCGGCCAGTGCCGCGTCGAACTCGGCGGGCACCCGCACCAGCCCGCTGGCTCGCGCATAGACGACCTCGGCGTAACCACCGTCGACGGATGTGCCGGGCAGCGCTTGGTCGGTGCAGTTCACGTAGTCACCGCGCCGGCACCATTCGCACTGCCCGCACGGTCCGCCCAGGAATCCGAGTCCGACCCGGTCCCCGACCGCCCATGCGGTCACACCGTCGCCCACCGCATCGACGACGCCGACGACCTCGTGGCCGGGGACCACCGGTTGATCGGGTTGGGGCCGTTGACCTTCCACGGCGAGGACGTCGCTGTGGCACACTCCGCAGCTGAGCACGCGTAACCGCACCTGGCCCGGCGCGGGATGAACGAGATCCCGTTCGACGAGCTCGAAGTGACGTTGACCAGTTACCTGGTAGGCGCGGTAGGTCGGCATGTTGCCGAGATTAGGCGGCGACCGCCGCCGGCGACATTCCTGCTAGCACCCAAGCTCAGACCGCGACGGCCGCCGCCCCGCACGAGAACAGTGCGCTCGACACCCGGCCATCGGTGCATGCCACCGCGACAAGGTCCGGCGTCGACGACTCCTCCGGCGGCCACGGGAACGTCGGCGTCGCCGGACGCTCCAGCGGGAAGATGCTGGCCCCTTCGACTCCGGTGAGCCGCGCGACGATCTGGGCCACGATATTCGTTGCGATGTAGGCGATGTCACCAACGATCTTGACCGGAATGATCGCCAGCGAGGCCAGCGGGCTGATCAGGAAGATGTCCTGATCGGCCAATGACTGCAGGCCCGACGTGATGCCGTTGACGATGTTGTCCACGTAGTAGGGAATCGTGGCGGCGATGGTGCGCACGCTCAGCGCGATGTTGGTGCCGATGTCCGGGTAGCCGTACATCGCGATCGCATCCTGAAGTGCCTTGCGCAGCAACGCATCGTCGTCACCCGGCAGCACTGTGCTGTCGTCGAGGTCGGTCAGGGAGACGCCGTCGGCATCTTCGGCCGGCTCGAAACCGAACAGGTGCATGACCGTGGGGGTGACGTCGACGATCGAGTACTTGAGGTTCACACCGCCCTCGGTGAACAGAAGAGGGTTGTTCGCGATCACGAATGTCGACGTCTCATCCGGCGATTGGAAGCCGTGGCCGAAGCCCTTCTGAGGTTGGTGGCCGTGATCGGTGACCATCATGATCGTCCACTGCTCGCCGGTGAGAGCTTCCCAGTTGTCGACCGCCAGCATGATCTCGCCGAGGTTCTCGTCGAAATTGGCCAGGGCTTCGAGGTATTCGGGAGAATCACCGCCGAACATGTGGCCGTTCTCGTCCACTCCGACGAAGTAGCTGAAGATCAGGTTCGCGACGTCGGCGCTGGCGGCGGCGATCGCGGCTTCGGTGTACTCGCCGACCAGGTCGTCGGCTTCGAGCCAGCGCGGATCGTTCTCCAGTTCGGGCACGTTGATGATGGTGTCGGCGCCGAGTCCTGACGCCGCGATCGCCGAGATGACGTTCCAGTTGGCGATCGACGTGGTCGACGCGCCGGGGTTCAACGTCTCGAGCTGGGTGAACATCGTGGGCCACTTGTCATACGTCCACGGGGTGAAGACGTTGTTGATGACGCCGGTCTTCTCGCCCCACGCCCCGGTGAGGATCGACGTCCAGGACGGGTTCGAGATGGTGGTGTGCCCAACGATGGTCGAGGCGGCCGTGGTGCTGCCCTGGATCAGCTTGAAGAAGTTGGTGGTGAGCTCGGGATGGGCGAGGACACGGCTCAGGTTGGTGCCGTCGACGCCGATCACCAGGACGTTGGGGGTACCGACGTCCTGCGCCTCGATGTCCTGGGTGGTGATCGCGGCCCGGCGCAGGGCGTTGCGTTCCAACTCGTCGCGCGCTGCGGCCAGCGACGCCAGGAAGGTGGAGCCCTGCAGCGGCGTCGCCGGAGAGGGCTTCGCGGGTGTGAGGAGTGCAGTGACGACGTCGGTGATGACGCTGACGAGCGTCGGCTTGGCCGCGGCAGGCTGCGGGGTCGCCGGTGTGGCCGGGGCCGACGGCGCCTTGGGCGGCGTCTTGGACGGCGCGGTGGTCTTCGTCGTCGCGGCCACCGGCTGCGCTTCGTCTGCCTCGTCGTCGGCGACATCCGCGACATCGGCTGTGGCCGCGTCGTCGGCCTCGGAGGCTGACGCGACGTCGTCGTCGTCAGCGGCGTCGCTGCCGCCGCCCCCGGTCGACGCCACTTCGGCATCAGCATCGGCGTCGTCATCGGCTTCGTCGTCGGTGGCGTCGTCGGTGGCGTGAGCATCTGTGGAGTCGTCGGCGCTGCCCCCACCCTTGGCGTCCGACGTGTCCGACGGCGCGCCGGACCTGTCGGCTTTCGTCGTCGAGGACGATTCGCTCGACGACGACGAATCGGTGTTGTCGGCGTAGGCGACACCCGATGTGGACGCGACAGCCCAGCCGACTCCCAGCGCCACCGCGAGTGCTCCGACGCGACCAATGTTGTTGGCGTGACCCATGAGATTCCTTACGTCGGTGCCACGACGACGGACGCGCGCGACGTCGTTGTCGGCTGTGGGCTGATTGTGCTGTCCGTAAATTACGCGCTGGCAATGGTTCGCTGGACAGGATTCGACGACTTCGCTTCGAGTGGTGTCCGAAGTCTCGGGAAGTGTTCAAACCAGCGTGCGCGTAACCAGCGACTCGGCGGATCGTCTGCGCGAGCATGCGGATGAGTTCGAATTCGTTGGCAACCCCGTCCGGCTGGAGTCACCCGTATGTCCGCGCGTACCCCGGCCATACGCGATCGTGTCGCCGATCAGGCATTTCCGGTCTCGCTCGAGTCTCTGGGCCGCTCGTTCCCCGTCGGCAAGAGCGGTGCCCGCCCGGTATTGCACGACATCAATCTGGACATCGATGCAGGCGAGATCGTCGCGATCCTCGGGACGAGCGGCTGCGGCAAATCGACGCTGCTGCGCATCGTCGGAGGACTCGACTCCCCCACGACAGGCGTCGCGCGCATCGACGGCACGCCCGCGAAATCCTTCGACCCGCGGTGCGCGGTGGGTTTCCAGGAGCCACGCCTGATGCCGTGGCGCACGATCGCCGACAACGTCGCCCTCGGGTTGCCGAGGCGCGGACCGGCCGCGGCCGGCAAGGATTCCGTCGCCGAACTCCTCGAGTTGGTCGGGCTCGCCGACTTCGCCGACCACCGGCCCCGCGAGGTGTCGGGCGGCATGGCGCAACGGGCCTCATTGGCGCGGGCACTGGCGCGAAACCCCGGGGTGCTGCTTCTCGACGAGCCGTTCGGCGCTCTCGACGCGCTGACGCGGCTCAAGATGCAGGACCTGCTGTTGGACGTGCACGAGGCGGCGCCGGCGACCGTCCTGCTCGTCACCCATGACGTCGACGAAGCGTTGCAACTTGCCGACCGGGTGATCCTGCTCGGCCGCGACGAAGAACGACCGGGCGCCTCGATCCAGCAGACCGTCGTCGTCCCCGGGCGGCGACCACGCGACCGCGGTTCCGCAGAACTCGCAGAACTGCGCGCTCGACTCCTCGCCGGCCTCGGCATCGCCCGCCACGACCGCACTGACGAAAGCAGGACAAGATGAAACGCGAACTCAGAGCGGCGCTGACCGCGATCGTCGCCGTGTCGGCACTGATGCTGAGCGGCTGCGTGTCCGGAGAGGGCAGCTCGCCGACTCGGTCGGCGGACGGCGGTGACGGCGTCGACGGCCAGACACTGAACATCGACTTCGCCACGTACAACCCGCTGAGTCTGATCATCAAGGACCAGGGCTGGCTGGAAGCCCAGAGCGTCACCGTGAATTGGGTGCAGTCGGCAGGGTCCAACAAGGCGAATGAAGCGCTGCGGGCGGGAGCGATCGACGTGGGTTCGACGGCCGGCTCGGCCGCGCTCCTCGCACGGTCGAACGGTTCACCGATTCAGGTCATCGCCCTGTACTCCCAACCCGAGTGGGCTGCCCTCGTCGCACCCGCGGGCAGCGACATCACAAGCGTCGGGCAGCTCAAGGGCAAGACGGTCGCGGCGACCAAGGGCACCGACCCTTACTTCTTCCTGCTGCAGTCGCTGGAGGCCAATGGCCTTACCGCGCAGGACATCACGGTGCAGAACCTGCAGCATGCCGACGGCTGGGCAGCCTTGCAGAACGGGTCCGTGGACGCGTGGGCGGGGCTCGACCCGATCATGGCCGGCGCCGAGGAGACCGGAGCGACGCTGTTCTACCGCAACATCGATTTCAACAGCTACGGCTTCCTGAATGCGCGAGAGGACTTCCTGGCCGAGAAGCCGGAGCTGGCGCAGCTGGTCGTCGACGCGTACGCGACCGCGGCGGTGTGGGCGGATGAGCACCCGGAGGAGACGGCGCAGATCCTTGCCGACGTCGCGGGTCTGCAGCCGGCGGTGGCCGAGAAGGTGATCCGGGAGCGCTCCAACCTCGACGTCGATCCCGTACCCGGTGCGGCCCAACTCGCCGTGCTGGAGAAGATCGGGCCGGTGTTCGTCGAACTCGGCGATGTGCCCGACCAGAAGCAGGTCGACGATGCGCTCGCGAGCATCGTCAACGACACCTTCGTCACGCAGGCCGACGCGGCGCGTCTCGGATAGGTGCGATGACCGTCGACGAGAGGATCGCCGTCACGGCGCCGTCCGAGGCACCCGATACCGGGCAGCCGCCAGGGCGCGTCGCTGTGACCGAGCGGCGCTGGCTGCGCTTCGTAGGTGGTGCGCTGCTGCCGCTCGCTGTTCTCGTCGTGTGGCAAGCAGTCTCGGGCTTCGGGTGGGTGGCGCCGTCGATGCTGCCGTCGCCGGAGATGGTGTGGAACGCAGCGGTCGATCTCACCGAGCGCGGCCTCTACGGGCAGTACATCGCGATCTCCACGCAGCGTGTGCTGATCGGCTTCGCGATCGGTGCCGCGGTGGGGCTGGTGTTCGGGGCGGTCGTCGGGTTGTCGCGGTACGCCAACATCCTGTTGGCGCCGAGCCTCGGCGGTGTCCGGGCAGTGCCGTCGCTGGCGTGGGTGCCACTGCTGATCCTGTGGTTCGGAATCGGCGAGGGATCGAAGATCATCCTGATCGCGATCGGCGCGTTCTTCCCCGTGTACACGGTTGTGGGTGCGGCGCTCCGGCACGTCGACGCGCACCTCCTGGAGGCGGGCCGGGCGTTCGGCCTACATGGTCTGGCGTTGTTCGCCACCGTGCAGTTGCCTGCCGTCGTGCCGTCGACGGTGTCAGCACTGCGGCTGGCGCTCGCACAGTCCTGGCTGTTCCTGGTGGCCGCCGAGCTGATCGCCAGCTCGATGGGGCTGGGCTTCCTGCTGCTCGATTCGGGTCAGAACGGGCGTATCGATCGGATCTTCCTGGCCATCATCTCGTTGGCGCTTCTCGGGAAGATCACTGATTCGTTGCTCAGCCTTTTCGAGCGGTGGGCGATCGCGAAATGGACGTAGCACCTGCACGCCGCAGCAATGTGGCGCAGTGCGCGCGCTCGATTCTGACGAATGCATGACACGCCTGACCCACTCTTGTGAAAACAACCTTCACGCGCGTCAAAATCACCTAACTTGACAGTCGTCAATTCAGGACGTTCTAGGGAGATTGCGTGACGCATCTATCAGCGTGGATGGGGGCGGGTGTACTCGCGGCAGGGGTGTCCGCCGCAGTGGTCGCAGGCGCCGACGTGGCGAGCGCCGACACCGGCGCGGCATCGGGATCGGATTCCAGTGCGAGCGCGACGAGCAAGCGAGACCGTCCCGGGGCCGGTGAATCTCGTTCGGGCGCAGACAATTCCGCAGGGTCGGACGCCAGCGGCGAAGCAACGCCGGATACCGACGACGCCGAGGCAGACCGCGACGCAGAGGGCGAGGACAAAGACGCCGCCGACGTCGAGGTCGACGACGAGGTAGAGGTCGACGACGAGGTAGAGGTCGACGACGAGGTAGAGGTCGACGACGAGGTAGAGGTCGATGAAGCCGATGTGGACGTCGACCCCGAAGAGGACTCACGCATCGAGCAGCTGTCGGTCGAGCTGGAGTCCGAACCGACGCGAGCCAAGTGGGTCAAATCCTCCGAGGCGTCCGCGGCGCAGCCGGAAAGCGTGACGACCGACGTCGCACCGCAGTCGCAGACCCAGCAGCAAGCCGCGCCGGCGCCGTCGAACGCATTCCAATCGCTGCTACTCGACATCATCGGCGTCGCCGTCAAACTTGTCGCCGGGCCCCCGGTGGTGCACCGTGGCAGTGATGTCACCGTACGAACCTCGTCGCTGGAGATCACCGACGGGCGCAAGATCGCGGCTCATTGGTACTACCCCGACAGCGACGAGCCACCCCAGCGGTTGATCTTCCTTCAGCACGGCTACCTCGGCGTCAGTGCGATGTACAGCCGAACGGCGTCGTACCTGGCGGAGCGCACCAACAGCATCGTCGTCGTTCCGACCCACTCGTCGAATCGCTATGTCAAGGACGGTTTTTGGCTGGGCGATGACCAAGTTCACCGCGCCACCGCGGACCTCTTCCTCGGAGCGCGAGAAGCGTTGACGGCCAGCGCGATGTCAGCCGGCTTCGCGCGCAGGTACGGCGCCGGGGTCGCGTTGCCGGACACGTTCGTCCTCGTCGGGCACTCGCTCGGCGCCGGCGTCGCAGCAGGCGCCGCGGGATACTACGCGGACGCAGTCACCGCGAGCGGTGCCGAAAACCATTTGGCGGGCGTGGTTTTCCTCGACGGCGCTCCCCCGCAGACATCACTGCCGGACGCACTGGTCAAGCTCGACGGCCTCGATTCGTACACGCCGGTTTTCGAACTGGGTGCGCCCAAACCGGTCCGCAATGTGGACGCGGCGCTCAACGCTCATCGGCCGGGGCATTTCAACGGGCTGATCCTGGACAAGGGCGAGCATCTCGACGCGATGCAGGGCGGAACCAAGCTCATCGAGTTGGTGTCGTATCTGTACCAGGGATTCCCGACGGAACAGAACAAATCGGCTGCGCAGACGATCATCGCGGGCTGGGTCAACGACATCTTCGCCGGACGCATCGACGCATCGACAGGGACTTGCGAAGGCGGCGATTGCACAGGGCTCTACGGTGAATTCGGCGAGACACTACCCATCGAGACGCCGAAGGGGCCGACGAGTGCGGCGGTGATCGGCGTGGCGGCGAGTCCCACGACAACTGAGTTTCAGCTGGCCTCCGTCACGTCAACCGCTCGCGCAGGCAAGCGACTGCTGCTCGTCAGACCTTGACCGTCGGCGTCGTCAACGCGAAATAGGCGTAGCGACAGTCGAGCCGGTTTTCCGGCACGAGTGTGATGAGCCGTGGATCGAGTCCGTTGTCGGCGGCGAACTGCCAGAACTCCTCGATGCCGAACGTCGTGGTCGATGCCATGTTCCGGTCATAGGTCACGCCGGCGCGACCACGCGTTCGGCCTTCGGCGGTGTGGTACTTGACCTGAACCAGGGCCAATCCCCCTGGAACCAAGACATTCTTGGCGATGTCGAGGATGGCGCGGACCGCATCCACACCGGTCGTCAGTTCAAAGACGTAGAGGCACAGAAAGACGTCGCACGTATCGGTCAGCCCAGCGACAGCCTGCCCGGGATCGGCGAGGTCGATCACTCTCGTCTCGATCGGCGTTGCACACGTTTCCCGGACCTGCCGGACGCATTCGTCCAGGGTGTCCTGCGAGATGTCTGCGGCGATGAACCGCTGTGCGTGCGGGGCGAACGCCACGGCATTCGCCCCGCCGCCGGCACCCCACTCCATCACCGTGCCGGGGCGGGGCAGCTGGAGGGCACGGGCGAATGTCTCGTAGATCGCCCAGTGGTCGCTGCCCACCTCGAGCCAGGCTTCGTCGCCGATGCCGCGGCGCCAATGCGAGTTGGCCTCCCAGGCGGAATCGGCGGGTGCCGACCAGTAGCGGGAAGCTTGACCGGCGATCCGGTCCTTGAACCGACGCCCTCCCACCACCGCCGCCGCCGACGAAAGAAATCGCTCCCCTCGCAACGCCATGACACTTTCCCCCGTTCAACGGCCTGCTTTCGATTGGGTTGACAATAGCCAGCTTCGCGTTGATAGACCACCGCAGACGACGTGAACCCGCACGGCGACATGCCCCGGGTCGGTGCCAGAATCATCACGTGCCCCAATCCAGCTACCTGTCGCCGGAATGGGCGCACTCGGCGCTGCTGCTGATCGACGTCCACAACGATTTCGTGTCGGGCTCGAGCGCGATCGCCGGAACCGCCGAGCAGCTCCCGGCGATGGCCCGGCTCGCCGCGGCGTTTCGCGCCGCGGGGCGGCCCATCGTCCACGTCGTGCGCCTCTACGTCCCCGGTGGCTCCGATGTCGACGCGGTACGCCGTGCGGCGGTCGAGTCGGGGGCGATGATCGCCGCGCCAGGAACCGCGGGCTCGCAGATCCTCGCCGAAGTACTGCCACGCCCAGTCGAATTGGACGCTGACGCTCTCCTGGGGAGCGAAGTCCAACCCATCGGTCGCAACGAGTTCATCCTGTCCAAGCCACGGTGGTCTGCGTTCTTCCGGACGGCCCTGGACACCCACCTGCGCTTGCTCGAGGTCTCCACGGTCGTCGTCGCCGGATGCAACTTGCCGAACTGTCCGCGCGCCACGCTCTTCGACGCATCGGAGCTCGACTACCGGACAGTCCTCGTCCCTGACGCGACCTCGCAGGGCACCGCAGAACGCCTTGCGGACCTGTACGCCATCGGGGTCAATCTCATCGACACCGACTCTGTCGTCGAATCACTTGGGGCGCAGCCGGATACGGTGCCGGCGATCAACATCGTCGCCGCGGTGATCGTCGACGACACCGGTAGAGCACTCCTCGTACGCAAGCGCGGCACGACGGCCTTCATGCAACCAGGCGGCAAGGTCGATGCTGGGGAGACGGCAGTGGACGCGCTGCACCGCGAGCTTCTGGAGGAGCTCGCCGTCAGGGTCACGGCATCCGATGTCCGGTCGCTCGGCAAGCGCGTCGCCGCCGCGGCCAACGAGCCGGGACACCTGGTGCATGCCGATCTGTTCATGGTGACGTTGCGTGGCGACCCGGTCGCTTCGGCTGAGATCGACGAGATCGCGTGGATCGATCCACGTGAACCCGGAGACATCGAGCTCGCACCGCTGACGCGGGGCGCCGTGTTCGACCTTCTTCGCAGCGAGACACGCTGACCGATGATTCTTCTGCGCCAGGATGGTCTGTAAGCCATGCGGAAACTGACTTTTGGCATGAACGTGAGTTTGGACGGCTACATCGCGGCGCCCGGTGACGATATCGGTTGGAGCGTGCCGAGCGATGAGTTGTTCCAGTGGTGGTCCGACCGTGTGGGGGCGACGGTCCTGGCTCTGTACGGGCGCAAACTCTGGGAGACGATGAGCTCCTACTGGCCGACCGCCGACCAACAGCCCGGCATCACACCGGCGGAGGCGGAGTACGCGCACCGCTGGTGTGCCATGCCGAAGGTGGTGTTCTCGTCGACGACCGCCGCGGTCGACGGGAACGCCCGGCTGGTCACCGGCGACGCGGTCGCCGAGATCACCCGGCTCAAAGCCGAAGAGGGCGGACCGATGGACATCGGCGGCGCCACACTCGCTGCGTCAGCCATGCGGGCCGGGCTGATCGACGAGTACGTGTTGGCCACCGCACCGGTTCTGGTGGGCGGCGGTACACCGTTTTTCACGGCCCTGGACAATTGGGTGAACCTGAAGTTGGTGGAGACCTTGACGTTTCCCGACGGCGTGATCCTCAACAGGTACGAGACTCGGCGGTAACGGCCCCCGAGCATTGCATGGATGCCATCAGGCGCAGGCGGATACGGCGGCCACGCCTTTCCGCAACCCTTAGATCTGCTAGGGGCTGCTCTGCAGCGTGCGGATGACTTGGAGCAGTGGTTCAGGAACGGTGGACACCGCGCCGACGTAGGGGTGGGACAGTTCGACGACAAGAAACAATTGCGCTCCGACGAGCGTGCCGATGATGGCGACCATGGCGTAGTGATTGGACGCCTTCTCGACGCCGTAGATGATCGCGCACCCCAAGAGCAGACCGCTGGTGACGAAGATGACCGCCCACAGCGACCACGGCGGGCCCGTGTCGGTGCGCGCCTGAAGGATGCGTTCAGCGCGGTTCTTGCTGACGTCGTTCAAGTTGCTGAATGATGTTGAGAGAAGCGTCTTCTGAGCTTCGGTGCGGGGTTCAACGTTCTCGTAGGCGGCGTAGAGCCGGTTCAGTGCTTGGTCGGCGGCTGGGTAGGACCGGCCTTCGTTGATCTCGTCCCATTCAGTGATCGCTGCTTGCTCGTATTCGAGCAGGCTCTGCCGAATGCGATCTCTGTCGGGCTGATCGAAGATATGGGAGTCCCTAGCCAGTTGAGCACCGGCGGTCCCCTCGGTGCGCACGAGGTCATCGGCGTGGCTGATCTGGCCCCACATCGCCGACACGACGAAGCCGATGAAGAAAGCGAACACGAAGCCGACAACGCCGAAGGCGAACTTGGTGACGTCGTTGTGCTCTTCACCGCGCAGGTTCGGGAAGCGCCGCCGGACCACAAACTGGATGACGATGGCTATCCCCGCTGTGAAGGCGACGATCAAGAGCAACAGCAGCCAGGAAGGCACGTGCGAAACCAGCCACTGACTCACATATCCCCCTGGTGCTCAGCCATGTGCGCCGGCTCGGACGCGGTCGGCGTTCCGACTCTAGGGGCGAGGTGTCTGGGATGGTGCGGTTATCGGGACTATGGTTTGACGCCGAGTGCGGCGAGAAGCGTCCGCACATGAGCTTCGATCTCGTCGCGAATGGGACGGACGTCTGCGACACCTCGGCCGGCGGGGTCGGCGAGTTCCCAGTTTTCGTAGCGCTTGCCGGGAATGTAGGGGCATTCATCGCCGCAGCCCATGGTGACCACGACGTCGACGGTTTCGACGATGTCGTGGGTCCAGCGTTGTGGCTGCGCGGCCGAGATGTCGATGCCCTTCTCCGCCATGGCGGCAACGGCGGCGGGGTTAACCCGGTCGGCGGGCTCTGAACCCGCCGAGTACACCGCGGCGCGATCTCCGGCAAGGTGGCGAAAAAAGCCCATCGCCATTTGGGAGCGTCCCGCGTTGTGGGTGCACAGAAACAGCACTGCGGGTTTGGGATCCGTCATGGAGTGGGCGCCGTTCGGTGGTCGGCGTCGTTTGCGAATCTGCGGCGCAGGCGCAGTGATACGTAGACCAGCGCGACGAGGACGGGGACCTCGATGAGTGGCCCGACGACTCCGGCCAAGGCTTGGCCGGAGGTGGCGCCGTAGGTCGCGATGGCGACGGCGATGGCGAGTTCGAAGTTGTTGCCCGCGGCGGTGAAGGCCAGCGTCGCTGTGCGGGCGTACCCCAGCCCGAGGGCGGCGCCGAGGAGGTATCCTCCGCCCCACATGATGGCGAAGTAGATGAGCAGCGGAACCGCGATGCGCACGACATCGAGGGGGCGGCTGGTGATCTGCTCGCCTTGCAGCGCGAACAAGATGACAATGGTGAACAGTAGCCCGTAAAGCGCCCACGGCCCGACCGCGGGCAGGAAGCGTGTCTCGTACCAGGACCGTCCCTTGAACTTTTCGCCTGCCCGCCGTGACAGGTATCCGGCCAGCAGTGGGATGCCGAGGAAGATGAGCACTGATTGCGCGATCTCCCACGGTGAGGCGCTGATCGAGGCGGTTTCGAGTCCGAGACATCCCGGTAGCACTGCAAGGTAGAACCAGCCGAGCACCGCGAACATGACGACCTGGAACAGCGAGTTGAGTGCGACGAGCACCGCGGCGGCTTCGCGGTCACCGCAGGCAAGGTCGTTCCAGATGATCACCATCGCGATGCAACGGGCGACGCCAACGATGATCAGGCCGGTTCGATACTCGGGAAGGTCGGGGACCAACAGCCAGGCGAGGGCGAACATCAGCGCAGGGCCGAGGACCCAGTTCAGAGCCAGCGAGCTGATGAGGAGTCTGCGGTCACTGGTGACGGTCTCGAGGCGGTCATAGCGGACTTTGGCCAGCACCGGGTACATCATGATCAGCAGGCCGAGGGCGATCGGGATCGAGATTCCCTGTATCTGCACACTGTTCAGTGCGACGTCGAGGCCGGGGATAAGTCGGCCGAGCAGCAAGCCCGCGACCATCGCCAGGCCGATCCATAGCGGCAGGAACCGGTCAAGCGTCGCGAGCTTCCCGACGACGGCGGTGTCGGTATCCGAGTCCATGGGCTGGATCATGGTGTCGTGCTGGGTGCGGCGTCGACCGCCGACGTGCAGCAGGTTCCGTTGGCACCGTCATCGCCTAGGGCGATCGAACCCTGTCCGAAGGTGTCCGAGTCGCTCAGCACGGTGTAGACCTCCCACTTCTCCCCCGCGGGTCCGGTGACCCACACCTTGTCCTGGGTGGCGAAGCAGCACGTGGTGCCGATCTCTTCTTCGGTGAACATACCCTCGGTGGTCAGGCGGGCGATCTCGGCGTGGACGGCGTCGCTGGACTCGACCTCGATGCCGAGGTGGTTCAAAGTGCCGCCGTGGCCCGGGTTTTCGATCAGGACGAGTTTCAACGGTGGCTCGGTCACCGTGAAGTTCGCATACCCCGGCTTGACCTTGGCGGGGGCAGTGTTGAACAGCTTCGAATAGAAGGCGATAGCGTCGTCGAGGTTGTCGACATTGAGGGCGAGCTGGGCGCGGGACATGGCGACCTCCAGAACCTGTGTGACTTATGTCGAACTGGTATGCATCAGAATGGCAACCTCTTCGATATATGTCAATATGGTGTGGCAGACTGTCTTCATGCCAAAGGCACTGCCCGTCGTGGACATCTCCGAACCCGTATGTTGCTCACCGGTTGCAGCGGGCCCCGTCGGCGACGAGGCCGCGCTGGAGATTGCGTTGCGACTCAAGGCGCTTGCTGACCCGGTTCGGGTGAAGCTGGTGTCATTGCTGTTCAGTTCCGGCGAGGGCGAGGTCTGCAGTTGCGACCTGGCTACCGCCGTCGGACTCAGCGAATCGACTGTCAGCCATCACCTTTCGCAGCTGCGCCGCGCCGGGCTCGTGGAATCCGAACGGCGTGGCATGAACGTCTATCACCGCCCGCGCAGAGAATCGCTGGTCGCACTATGCACCGTGCTCGACCCCAACTGCTGCCGTTAGCGCAGTTCGCCTTCCCCGCGCCGGTTAAGCGTCGAACAAGGTGATGGCATCGTTGAGGGTTGGACAGGTGGGGATGACGTTGGTCAGACCGACGATGTGGAGTGGACGACTGGTGGCGCGGCCTTCGGCGACGATGGCGAATCCGCCCGAGTGAATCATCTGTTCGTGGGCGTCGATGAGCACGGACATTCCGGCCGAGCCGAGATAGTCAACTCCCGTCAGATCCGCGATGAGCGCCCGAGGAGCGCTGGCCACCGCCTGTACGACTGCGTGCTGCAGGGCAGGCGCGGTGAACGCGTCGAGATCGCCGGTCACCGATAGCACTGCGATGTCGCCTCGGTCGAAGCGAACGACTGAGCAGAGCGCAGACTCGGGTGTTGCCGGTGCGGGCTGGTCGGAGTTCACGTGATCCTCCGGTGTCGACATGCGAGTACCACGTTCAACGCAGCCAAAGCCGAAACTTTCGACAGCTGCAGTGCGCGCAATACGGATTGTGGGCGCTGCGAGGGCAGCCGCACTCGCACACGTTGTCTTTGCGAGATAGGCGAAAGTCCGACCTGCTCTGCCGGCAGCCGTTGATGTGGAAGCGAAAACGCGAGGCTTCGCGCGAAACGCTGCGCCGACGCTGGCTACTTAACGCCGGGCCGCTGTGCGCAGCGTCCCATTTCCGGGGAGGTCGGATGCGGCCCATCGTCAGTCCTCCCGGGAAATCTGGGGTTGTTCGTTGTCGTCGGGCTATTGGGTGTGCGACGGCCCTGCGGCGGGGTCAGTCCGTTGGGTCAGTGAGTTGACGAGCTGGGCGGCGAGGTCCCGCAATGGTGCGTTGGTTTCCTGGGAGAGCCGTTTGAGAAGGTCGAAGGCGCCCACGGCGTCGACGCCGAAACGCTCCATGAGAATGCCCTTGGCTTGGCCGATGGTGTCGCGGCTGGCCAACGCAGATTCGAACTGATGCTGCTTGGCGTTGGCAGCCAAAGCGATCGCCGCGTGGGTGGCCAGCATCGCGCCCGCGGTTTCAGTTTCACGGGTGAACACCTGCGGACGGTCACCAAGCAGATTCAGCGCGCCGGCACCGCCGTCGTGGGTGTAGAGCTGGAAGGACAACACGCTGTAGACGCCGAGTTCGATTGCTGCAGAAGCGAACTGAGGCCACCGCGACTCCGTACGCAAGTCAGGACATCGGACGGTACAATCAGCCACGGCCGCCGTCAGACAGGGCCCTTCCTGGCACTGCAGTTGAACGTCGTCGAGCTGACTGGCCACCCGGGCGGTAGATGCCATCGAGTGAAACGTGCCGTCCTCGATGAGCACCACATCGGCATGATCAATGCCGCCGATGAGCTCCACAGCAGTGCTGGTGACGCTGCCAAGCACGTGTTCGATGTCGACGATAGTTCGTTCGAAATCGCCGACGATGCGGGCGATCGCAGCGCTAAGCAGCGCGTCGGTGGCGTCCTCAGATGGCATGGTGTCCGCGCTTTCCGCACAGACACCGAAGGTGACATCCACGCTGTAGAAGTCCCAGTATGCACCCTGTGACTGCGAATGTAGCCAATAGCCTGTTAGGAGCAGAGGCCAGCTCACCGACCGCGTCGTCGGCTGCGGCGCGCACCTCGATCTGGGGTACAAGCGTGACGAAGTAACGCCGCGATCGACGAGGAGTAGCCGTGACCGTGAGTTCCGCAGACGACGGCCGGCAACGCCCGCGAGTCGGCGCTACTGCAGCGAGCTCAGGAGCGATCGCTGACTGTGAAAGTACCGTTGGACACCTGCTCTTCAGAAAAGAGCAGGTCGAAGACCTTGTCTTGGTCGGGCTGACAGGATTTGAACCTGCGACCACTTGACCCCCAGGCATCGCAAGTGTGTTCGTACGGATCCGCAGAAGTACCTTAATGCCGTGTGTTGCAAAGTAATTCGTCCTACGCGGTCTTCGACGGACGAGAGCGTATTTCTGCGGATTTAGGTTCCGGTTTGGGTACACGTTTGGGTACGGACCCACCCTGGGCGCCATCCTCGCTGCACCGCGCTACCCGGACCCACAACGTCATCGGCACGGAGGCGGCGCCATCTGCAACATAGGCGGTGGCCTCCACGACGGTCAGCCATCCCTCAGAGGATTGGCGCACCCGGGCGGTGAGAGGGCCAGGCTGGAACGCCTCGATGCGTAGGCCGTGCTGTCGGATCTCCAGATGCGCGAATGAGGCGTCGAGATCCGGCCGCATCGCGTGAGTGTCGACTTGAAGGGGTCGTCGCGGAGGCGAACTACAGGCAGGGGTGCCACCTATCGAACATACGAGCGAAGATAGCCCTTGGCTTGAGCCCCGCCAGAGCGCGAACCTCCCACACAGACGGCGTTGCCGCTGGAACAATGTTCGACATGCCAGCCGAGATCGTCGCCGCATTGATCGGCGGTGGCGCTGGTCTCGCGACGGGGATTGTCGGAACGATCTTCGCGCCATGGGTGAATTGGGGCATCGAGAAGCGTCGTCTTCGACGACAACGGCGCACCGAGCAAGTCAAGGAATGGCGCGATCGGATACAGCAGGTGCGATGGATTGAGAAGGACTTACTCAAGCCTGATACTGGCGTCTTGAGCGTTGCCGGTATCTACAGCCCCGACGATGCCGACGTGCGTCAACAGACGTGGTTCGCCACGTTCAAGACTCACCTCACCCGCGACCAGCTCCAGGAGCTTGACCGAATGTACGAAAATCCACTTGAGTCGCGAAGGGGTGATGTTGCCCGATTCATCGAGGATCGAATCGGACATGTTGAGCGCGATGTATGGGGGCTTGACTAGCTGACCCCGTGGGCAATTTGCCGGTAGGCAAAGAACCAGTGCCAGACGCGTGTGCGGCGATTGAGGGAATACTGTCGCAGCCCTCATCTAAGGTGTGCCGCGGAGGGGCACACACCAAGGGGGAGCAATGGCGTTTTCAGATGGACTTGCAACTATCGCGAAGAAGATCCGCGACATGAGGGACTCCGTACTGACGGAGGAAGCAACAAAGAACGCATTCATCATGCCGTTCATATCGAACGTGCTCGGTTACGACGTGTTTAATCCCTCGGAAGTGGTACCTGAGTTCGTCGCCGACGTGGGTGTCAAGAAGGGCGAGAAGGTCGACTATGCGATTTTCAAAGATGGCCAAGTCCAGATACTGATTGAGTGCAAGAAAATCGGTGACCCCCTGGACCTCCGGTATGCATCGCAGCTCTTCCGGTACTTCGCTGTCACATCTGCCCGCATCGCGATCCTGACCAACGGTCAGCACTACCACGTCTATACGGACGGCGATCTGCCAAATCGAATGGACGAGAAGCCTTTTCTGATGTTTGACCTCCTAGACATCGACCGGACGTTAGTCCCCGAGATACAGAAGTTCTCGAAGGAATCCTTCGACATCGAATCGGTGGTTAGTGCCGCGGAGGAGCTCAAGTACATCGGCGGCATCCGCCGGATTATCGCGGCCGAAGTAAAGGACCCATCAGAGGAATGGGTGCGACTGTTCGTCAACCGCATCTACGAGGGTCGTACAACCCAGCGGATCATTGATCAATTCCGGCCGCTGGTAGCCAAAGCCCTCAATCAGTACGTGGGCGATCAGGTCAACAGTCGGCTGAAGACCGCCCTGGGTGACGACGCTCCTGACCCCAATCGCTCCACCGAAATCCCTCGGTCGGAGACACCAGCTCCACCGGCGCCGATTGGGCGAGCTGTACTCGCTGATGCAACGGCCAATGCCGATGGCGAGACTGATCCCGGCGTCGTGACGACCGACGAGGAAATTGAGGGGTTCAACATTGTTCGCGCAATCGCGGTCTCCGAAGTTGCACCTGAGCGTGTCCATTACCGAGATAGCAAGTCGTACTTTGCCGTTCTCTTGGACGACAACAACCGCAAGCCCATCATCCGGCTTAATCTCAACGGCAAGAGCGTCAAGTTCGTCACCACGTTCGAGCAGGGTAAGGATGCTGGCATCCGGCGCGACATCACATCGGTGGTTGACATCTACAAGGTTGCAACCGAGGAGATCCGCCAGACCATCCGGCGCTACGAGAGTGGCGGCGTCAGCGCGGAGCTTTCTACGCCACCCGTCGACGATTCGTCTACTGAAGCAAATACCAGCGTGCCGTAGACCGCCGGTCTGGTAGTTGGTAACCAAACATTGTGTTGATCTCGCCACTCTTGGCGAAAACTTCCGGCGACAGGATGTCGTTTCCGCTATCACCGCGAACTTTCGACCCCCCCTCCCCCTCTTGGCGGCGCGAAGTGCTCGCGCACCGTCGTTGCGACCTCCCTCAGGAGTGGGTGTTGGAGGACGATCTCGTCGCTAGCTAGAGATAGATCTTGTAGAGCTATACTTATGGAGAACCGGCTGGCGCATGTCCACCGATGAAACCCCAAGCCCAGTGCCACATGTCGACCGACCACTCGGCGATCTGATGCCAGGCGGCAGCGTCGTTAGTCGTCAAGACGGCTGTTATCGACACGACCAGTGATGTACCGGAGATCATGAGCGCACGCTTACTGAGACGGTTGCTTGCTGCGCTTGAGCCGAGGGCAGACGCGGTTGCCAGTACGTCGCGGTAGGCACTGTCGTCCGATATAAGTCGTTCAAACGCGCTGGTGCATCTTTGTGCAAAGCGGTCCATCAAGTCGAAAGCCTCTGCGGGATAGGGGTCTCCCGGTATAGGAACTGCTTCTGCCTGAATGCTGTAGAAGAGCCGCGTCTCCGCTTCCCATAGAAAAGCCGTGTCGCGTGCGACAACAGGCAGATCCAAACTTGATGTGAGTAACTCTTCTCTAAGCTGATCGACCTGCCGCGGCGTAAACTCCCGATGCTTACTTTGCGCAGCATCCCTTGCAGCAGAGAGAGTTTCACCGTGCTGCTCCGTGTACCGGACTACTGCGAAGGCCAACAAGAAGCCCCTCACAGCTTCGTCGGTCATAGCAGCTAGGGCGGAAACAGAGAGCGGCTTCGGGCCGTATCCTGGCTCGTCGTTGTGGTCGGCAAATACCTGATACGAAGCGACTAGACCCCAGCAGTTCCTTAAGTCCTCGCCGTCATCGCGGCGAAGTGAATTGCCTTGCGTTAGAACCCCTCCAGGAAGTTGCGGCGAGATGTAGTTGTACACATGGTCGCCGTCCATACCTAGAGCACGCAGAGGGTCGCGCATTTCTCGCGTGGGACTCGCTGCCGTGGGGTCAAAATTCGCGAAAATGTTGAAGTCCATCACCGGCTGCCTGGCTTCGGTGGCGGCGAAATAGCCGCCGCAACGACTGGCGAGCCACGAGCGAGCTAGGTCATGCAGTCGCTTACGCTCCCGCTGTGTGGCACGTATCGCGGCGAAGTTTCGCGATTCAACGTGAGGTGGTTTGAGTCCCCGCCAGGTTAGCGTCGGATCATGCTGCGCCTTCCAAACCTTATTAAGGGAGGTTTGGCCTTCCTCGCTGAGTCGAACGTATGCGGTTATCGCAGTTAGGCTATGCCCCAACTGAACGGCGGTCAGTTGAACTGACCCGAACTCCATGGGCAAAGCTTCGCGCTTCGCATCGCCAGCGAAATACCTAGACTTGGGGTCCACCACGGTGCCGATCTGTGTCCACATCATTTGGCTTACCCTGCGAGCCTGTGTCACCCGGTCGGCATTCGATCCATAGATGTCGAGTAGCGGACTTGGCGCATCCCACCCGTTCTTTTCGAGTGCCTGCCTCAGGTTGGAGTACATGCTGGGCGGAAAAAATTCGACCACCCAGATGCCACCCTGGGTGACTTTCTCATCAGCGGGGACGATCAGGTTCTTCCGAGGATCATCGAGGCGCTCCACCTTCAACCGCTCGTAGTGATTGAACGCTGAGAGAAAGTTGCGCCCATTGTTGAGTCGGTATCGAAATTGCCACGGCGCTCGACGACCTCGCGAAGACCTCAGAGTCCAATCGAGGAGGCGGTATGGGATGTCGTACCACCGCCACCGTGCGCCAATTGTCGGTACAAGTTGGCGAGCCCGCTCGACGTCGGCACTAATTCTCGCCATGTCGATCTCGGGCTCTTGGGTTGCGGTGGGTGTAACGGCCGGCTCATCGGGACTGGAAGTGGCAGGCGGCTCTGGGGATGTGTCGTTCTCTGTAGTCGATTTGCTCTCCGGTACCTCGGTGGGTCTGAACCGCCGCCAGACCCGCGCCAAGGCAATTGCGGCAGCGATGGCCGCTGAGAGGGTTACCGTCCACTCAACCCCCGCCGGACGGGATCGCGCAATCTTGACGCAGGTCGGCTTCTTGACCACGGGAACTCCATCGCTACTGACGGTCTTCCACGATATTGGTGCCGTGCGTTCCGACAGCAACCGCCCCTTGCGGGAGTAGCTGGCTGCCGCCCAGTCTGCTGCATCTCCGTGTGGAAGTACTTCATCTCAAAACTAAAGTTCTGCAACACAAGGACTGAGAGCGACTGTCGGATAAACATTGCCAGTTGGCGGCGTCTCAGAAGTTGCTCCAAAAGTGATGTCTCATATGTACAACTTTTGATACTTATGAGACACTCGACGCATGGTCACCCAAACCACGCCCGCCGTCACCGGAACCCAACTCGGCTACGCCCGCGTTAGCACCACCCATCAGTCGCTCGATCAACAGACGGATGCGCTGACTGCAGCAGGCGTCGATGCCGACCGCGTCTACACGGACAAGTTCTCGGGGACTTCAACGCGGCAGCAGCGCCCCGGCCTTGCCGCACTACTGGACTACGCACGACGGGGCGACGCCATCGTCGTGGTCGGCATTGACCGCTTGGGCCGTAACGCTGCCGAGGTGATGGTGACCATCCGCGACCTCGGTGAGCGCGGGATTGTGCTGAGGTCCCTTCGCGAAGGCATCGACACCTCAAATGCCACTGGCCGAATGGTTGCGGGGGTTCTCGCCAGCCTCGCGGAATTAGAGTTGGAACTGGGACGTGAGCGTCGCTCCGCCGCTCGTGAGGCGCGTCGGGCCCGTGGGCAGTCCATTGGACGGCCGAAAGCATTGAACAACTCCAAAGCCGCTCTTGCCCAGCGCATGCACGCAGCCGGTGAGCCGGCTAGCTCGATCGCCGACACGTTAGGTGTCAGCCGAGCGACTATCTACCGTGCACTTGCCAATGGCGCGGATATCGACTGAAAACCTCGCACGGGTCCTGTGGCTGCTCTCTAGTTCCGAAACCACGTCTCATCTTTGACGCGCTGTCAAATTTGTGGCGGAAAAGGTTGTGGGACAGAGCTATTCGTATCGAGTCGCACTAACTGGACGAGCTAGTGAGTCTCGTGAAGGTCGCTAGATGACGGTGGGCGGCACCTTCGGGGTCTTCCGCACGTAGTTGTCCCACGGCGTCGTTCTGAAGCCAGCGGCCTTCATCTCGTCTCTGGCATGTTCGACAAAGTCGTCGGTCTGCCGCTGCAACGTGTCGAGGAAACTCAGGACCGCTTTCTTTGAGTCGTCAGACGTGTACTCGGTTTTACCGAGTTCTTTGCGAACCACCATGGCAAAGTTGTTCATTTCGTCAGCTGCGATCTTCTGCGTCACGACCACGGCGAAGGGCTCGACCGTCATCCGAGCTACGGCAAGTATTGCCACTACGACCTTGTCCGATGCTGCCAACACTGCAGGCGAGTTTGCCGTCATCTTCAACCTGTAGTGCGGAGCGGCGATCCGCTTCTGCGCATCGGCCACCTTCTGCCCATGTGCAATCTTCTTCTCGGCCGCTGTGTCGTCCTTGCCCTGGACGTTATTCATGAGGTCGCGGATCATGTTGAACGCTCCCTCCGTATCGATTGTGTCGACCAGGATGCCCGAGCAGATCTGCGCGAATTCGTCTGCCGCTGCGATCAACGTCTGCTCCTCGCGCAGCTTGTCCTCTCGAGTCTCCTTGTGGGTCTGAGTCGTATCCTCGCGATCCTCTTGGCGACCGAGCTTCTTGTCCTCGTGCTTGAACTTCCGCCTGTCGCTGAAGCGATTGTTTAGGAAGGTTCCGAGCACACCAGCGACGCCGGTGCTGCCTACGCCAGCCCAGAACTGGTGCGTTGTGAAGATCTCGAACCACATGACCGTCACCCTAGTGGCACGCTGTGACAGTTCAGGTGTGCGACACAGCATTGGTTAGTCGCGTTGTTTATTCCACAATGTGCAGAATGGCAGCAAGCTCGCTAATACTGATACAGAACGCAAGACACGAATGTAATACCGAGTAGTCATACCTAATGATCAATCCGAAACGAGTGCAACGGACCAGCGAGACTAAACAACTTATCGAAGAACTCCAACGTGGTGCGACGTTCTCGGTAGTTATCGACAGATTCGACGCGCCGAATGCGACCGAACTGCATCCATTTATCGATGCTGGAAAAACCAATGGACATACACGGGCTACTGTCGTGACGATCGCAAGATGCCGGTCGTAGAATTTTCCGGCTACCTCACCATTGCTTAGGTGATGGCGTGATTACTCAGCCGTCAGCGCCCTCCGGCCTTCGTCTTCTTGGGGATTGGAGTCCTCGTCAGTGTCGGGGTGCTCCTTCAGCCAGTCCTTCCAGTACAGGCGATTGATCAGCCTCCTCCGAATCCTGCCTGGCAAATTCGACTCGACAGGTGCGCCCTGCATTGGGCGTTCCCACTCCACACTATTGGCATCCATGAACGTCAACTTCACCACGACCTCTTCAGCGCACAGTTCTGCGTCGTCGGGCATCTCTACGTAGTAGCGCCGGTCCTCACCAGGGAGGATCGTGTCGGTGATGTCCATGTCCTTTTCGTCCCGCAGGTGATGATAAAGAACCGTCTTCTTGTGCGGTCTAAACCATCGGTCAGATCGCGACAGTCGCTGTCTAGCAGTCCTGTCGGTCATCTCAATGACGATTGCAGCATTCGTTATCAGCGCCGATGAGTGGTTGTGAACCCTCCCCCGAACCGAGACGAGAAAGAAGTCTTCATTCATAAGGCTGGTGTAGTGGCTGGGGAAGGTGATCAACGACGCTTGCTCACGACGCTTATCCTTCTGATTCGTTCGCATTATTCGGAATGCAAGAAACAGTGACCCGGCAGTCAACAGCGACCCAACCCACTGCCCGGCGGTTCCCCAAACAGATGCGTACAACGGGTAGTGCCAGAGATCTCCCAACCAATCCACCCGATGATGATGACATGACCTGCCACGTTCACCGGGGAGCCAGTGCCGAAGGAGAAGCCCAACTCGTGCTCTCCAAGAAATCCAAACCAACATACGAACGCACGGCCAGGATTCTCAGTACCTGAGAGGAGGGTGCCGGTCCTATCCACCTAAGGGAGTTCGGCCGCCCTATCCCATCTGACGGGGATTGTAATCGCATGTCCAGCAACAACATTGGTCCGCAACGAAATCATAAAGCGAGGCAGATTGCTGCACAAGCGTCACGAGACTTGCCTCGGCTGGAGCAAAGGTCGTTGCAGCCAGCCGAGGCGAAGTTTCTTGTGTCCTTTCTTCGGGTCAGTGGGTCAGCCCACGGCAAAGACGCATGCGTGGGCACTGATCGCGGAACAGCGGGAACCCACCAGCATCGGCGTTGTGGCCAGGCTCAGACGCAATGACTGAAAAGTCCTTCTGGCGCATCGAGAAGCCACCGATCTTCCAGGCTCTCCGAGCCTGTTTCAGTAGAAGTAAGTTGCACACACTCACTAGAGGTAGGGGTCTCCATACCTTCTCCGAAACTGACTCCACCCTCTCCATACATTTCCTGAAAGACCCTCCCCGGGTTGAGCGCATCCACGTCGACACCCGGCGCTAGCCGGTACCGCCACGGCGATGACTCCGGCACGAGTGCGATCATGCGCAGCATGTGGAGTGCTTTCAAAGCGACATCGACGGTGTTGTGTACGCGGTCGAGGACGCGGGAAATGCTAGCCACGTCGCTGCCACGCGGATGGTCGGCATCGAACCCGTTCGCAGCGAAGTAGCGCAGCAGTTCGAGTCGCAACGGAGGTATCGAATCTTCGGCGACACGTAGCGCCAGACGCAGCGCCTGATGCCGCTCCACCCCGATCGCGACGCTGCCACGCAGAACCTGAAAAAGTTGCTTGGCGAACCGCGTGGGTGCCTCCCGTGCATGTGCGTCGACTACCTTGCCGCCGGCAACGATGACCCCAGTCCGCGCCCACGTCGTGATGTTCGCGGCTTGCAGCAGGGAATCCCGCTCAGCAGGGTTCAGCTCGACACCGGGGTCAGTTGCGGCCTCAAGCACCGACTCCGCTGCCTTATGGAGTTCTGCACGCATCATCTTTTCCAATCCGGTATTCGCGATAGCCTGTGTCCCCACCTGCAACTCGTCTACCCGGAGACGCAGCAGAACGAAGCGATCACCCATTGCCGAGACGACGGCTTGGTGCTGATCCCATGAAGTGGTCACCGCACCGATCACGGTCAGCCTTCCAACCCACTTGAGTTCCTGTCCGCCGTCGCCCCCGACCTGCCGGGACCAGGAGCCGTCGTAGCACTCGCGTAGCGCGCCGAGGATCTGCGGCCGGACGCTGGAAGCCAAGGAGAGGATCGACGTGAAATCCTTGATGAGAACGATGCCATTCTCGCCGACCTGGCGCAGGAGCCCACCTGTGGCATCCTCGGCGCGGTCTTTCGCGACAGTGCCAGAAAGTAGCGCACCCTCTGATGAAATGGTTGAAACCTCGTGCACGCCTTCGCATCCCGCCAGTGGAGTGACTGTGGACTCCGTCTTTCCAGCTCCCGAGCCAGCCACAACGAGGACCCAGAGCGGGTCGCCGTCATGTTGAGCGATCGCCGCAGCGGCGAGTGTGAGGTAGATGGCGTCAAGGTCGTAGTCAACGCCAAGCCATTTCGTGAACGTGGAATTAAGGGCCGTGAGATGTTGGTTCATTGATTCGCTTCTGATAGCTGATGGAGTGGGTTCTTTGTGCGTATTGGTGCTGGGAGCGGGGCCGCGCGCTAGGCGACGCCATGCAAGTGCGCATCGTCCGATCCGCAGAGGCGCGTCAGAAACGCCTCGACCGATGTCGCAGTCACGAACGCCCGATTTCCGATCTTGACGCGCTGCAACTCCCCCGCGTCGATGAGCGAGTAGAGCGTCGTCCGCCCGATGTTGCCGAGTGTCGACCTGGCCGCGTTGTAGGGGATCAACTTCTGTCCCATGTGTCTGCTTCCTGTAGGAGTCCCGCTATGCATTTAGCGAGCTGTCACCTACACTGTCATGTAGACATGACAGTTCGCAACTGACAGAAGAGGTTTTCTAGTGTCACCTGAGGAGTCCGAGTGGGAGACCGTGTCGTCGGAATTCACGATTCGCCTTCGCGACGGTGGAGTGGTGGTGATCGCGGACATCAAGGACCTCGTCGAATTAGGTGAGGGCACAGCGGCCCGAAACGCCGTGTATCGCCGGGACGGCATGGAGATCGCGTGGGAAGTTCGCGACCGGGTGCCCATATGTACGTCCGTGGTCTTACGTGCCGACGACTCCGGTTTGCGCACCAAGGACCTTCATGCGATCCGCCTCGATGATGTCCGCGAGATCGTTTACGAGGCTGTCGGTATCGGCGTAACCAACTCAGACGGCGACGAGTTCGAGTTGACACCAGCCGAGACCCGCAAGGCGGTCCACCGTGCCGCGTCTCGGCGCACGATGACGGATGAACGTCTCAAGCGAGTCGCGGACATACACAGGAAGGCGCCGGAGGGCCGGCGCACCGCAGCGGTAAGGGCAGCCTTCAACGTTCACGAGCGGACAGCCCTGCGCTACATCGCGAAGGCAAAAGACGAGGGGTACCTCCGTGGGTAAGCGTGCCAACGGCGAGGGCAACGTCAGGCAGCGGCCAAACGGACTCTGGGAGGGGCGGGTGTCCTACGTCGA
The DNA here is from genome assembly GCF_029623955.1 of Mycobacterium sp. 236(2023). GTDB lineage: Bacteria > Actinomycetota > Actinomycetes > Mycobacteriales > Mycobacteriaceae > Mycobacterium. The sequence goes on from NZ_JARSBP010000004.1 coordinate 809,952, forward strand.
TCCCATCACCGACAAGCGGAAATCCGTCTCGGTGTACGGCGCCACAGCGGCTGCAGCGCGCAAAGAACTGAGGACCGTCCGCAAGCGCATCGAAGAGGGTCAGCCCGCGAAGGACTCCCCCGACTCAGTCGCGTCCTGGCTGGAACGGTGGCGGGAGTCGTCGCTAGAAGCATCGGACCGCAAGGCGACCACCAAGTCCCTTTATAGCTCGCTGTGCCGAAAGCATTTGGAGGGCGGGGACATCGGAGCGAAGCGGCTGGATCGGCTGAAGCCGTCCGACATTGAGACGATGATCGTCGGTTTGCGCGCGAAGAAGCTCGCCGACTCGACCGTCCGACAGGTCTATACGGTGCTCCGGCAGGCGCTTGACGTGGCGGTGCGCGACGGCCTACTCGCCTCGAATCCGGCGGCCAAAGTGAAGCGTCCCGGTGTCGCCCGCCGGGAGGCGAAGTACCTCCCCTCCAGCGACGTGGCACGACTCCTCGAAGCCGCTCGCCCGCTGCGGTACTACGTCGCGGTGTTGTTGATGGCGACCACCGGACTGCGCCGAGGCGAGGTGTGTGGCTTGTCATGGGAGGACGTTGACCTCGCCGCTGGAGAACTGCGAGTGCGTCAAACACTGTCGCGGGTGACGGGCGGTCTGGTTCTCGACACAGTCAAGACGGAACGCTCACGCCGACGCATACCCGTGCACACTGGCATGGTGATTGTCCTGAAGGACTGGCACAAGCAGCAGGTGGATGAACGCCTCGCGGCCGGCGACCAATGGACCGAGACCGGAATGGTGTTCTGCACGCCGTTGGGATCGATGGTCGACCCGCGCAACATGCTGCGCACTGTCGAGTTGGCCGCGAAGAAAGCCGGTATCGAGAAAGTCGGCGCCCACACCATGCGGCACTCGGCGGCGGTAGCGTGGCTGGAATCCGGAGTTCATATCAAGGCGGCAGCCGATCTCCTGGGCCACTCGTCTATCTCGATCACCGGCGACCTCTATGGTCACACCTCCGACGACACCGCGCGCGCGGCGATCGACGGCTTGGGTACTTCTCTCGGGTTGTAGGTCAGTTTGGGTACGCGGTTTGGGTACGGACCAGAAAAAGGCACCCTCTCGAAGTGAGAAAGTGCCTCTGACCTGTGTCGGGCTGACAGGATTTGAACCTGCGACCACTTGACCCCCAGTCAAGTGCGCTACCAAGCTGCGCCACAGCCCGCGGTGCCTCCGGGATCGCCGGTAGGCGGTCGAAAGCTTACAACAGGCTGACCCCTGAATCCCAACCGCATCGGCCGTACCAGAGACGGGTATTCCCCCGCAGTGACCACGACGCGCGATGACACTCCCCTGTGGCTGTTCGCCGACCAGCTCGGCCCGGCTTGCTACGCCGGTGAGCATTCCCATCGCGAGGTTCTGCTTGTCGAGGCCACCTCAGCACTGAGCAAGCGCCGTTATCACCGTCAGAAGCTGCATCTGGTCCTCTCAGCTCTGAGACATGCAGCCGACGATCTCGGTGACCGTGCCACCTTGATGCAGGCCGACACCTATACCGACGCACTGAAGCGCTTCAAGCGTCCTGTCCTCGTCTACGAACCCACGTCGCATGCCGCCGAGAGGTTCGTCCACAAGCTCCGCAAGCAGGGCCTTGTCGCCGATATTCTTCCTACGCCGACTTTTGCGTTGTCCCGCAAGGATTTCGGCGACTGGGCGGGTGAGCGTACCCGCTTCCGCATGGAGGACTTCTACCGCGACCAGCGTCGCCGCTTCGACGTGCTGATGGCGGGTAACGACCCCGTCGGCAACCGGTGGAACTACGACGAGGACAACCGCGAAGCACCGCCGAAGAAACAGTCGACGCTCGAGGTGCCCGCACCGTACAAGCCTCGGGAAGACGACATCGACGCGCAGGTCCGGCGCGACCTTGACTCGATGAAACTCGACACCGTCGGTGAGGACGGGCCGCGCCTGTTCGCGGTGACGCCGGCTGAGGCCAAGCGGGCGTTAACGCGCTTCATCGATCACCGCCTTCCGTTCTTCGGCCGCTACGAGGACGCCATCATGGGCGACGACTGGGCGATGTCGCATTCGCTGCTGTCGGTGCCACTCAACCTCGGCGTGTTGCATCCCCTCGATGCGGTGGAGGCCGCCGAACGCGCCTACCACGACAAGGCCGCCCCGTTGGCCGCCGTCGAAGGCTTCATCCGGCAGATCCTCGGCTGGCGCGAATACATGTGGCATCTCTACTGGCACTTCGGCGCGGACTACACCGACAACAACGAGCTGAAGGCACGCACACACCTGCCGGACTGGTGGGCCGACCTCGACGCCGATGCCGTCACGGCAGCTTGCCTGCGCACGGCGCTGCAGGGCGTCCGCGATCGCGGGTGGACACACCACATCCAACGGCTCATGGTGCTGGGAAACCATGCGCTACAACGCGGTTACCGTCCCGAGGAACTCACCGAGTGGTTCGCGACGGCGTACGTCGACGGCTTCCGGTGGGTGATGCCGACCAACGTCGTCGGGATGAGTCAGCACGCTGACGGCGGCCTGTTGGCGACCAAGCCGTACACGTCCGGCGGGGCGTACATCAACAAGATGAGCGACCACTGCGGCGACTGCGCGTACGACCCCAAGAAGCGCGTCGGCGACGATGCGTGCCCGTTCACGGCGGGCTATTGGGCCTTCACTCATCGCCATCGGGATCGGCTGGCCAAGAACATGCGCACCCGGCGCGCGGTGATGTCGATGGACCGGCTCAACGACCTCGAGGCGGTGCTGGAGCAGGAATCAGCGCGTGACAGTTTCTGATTCGGGTGCGTCCGCGGTCGCGACCGGCTCGGCTGATTCGGGGGCGAACTTCGGCGCCCGCGAGACGCGCCACGCGTAGACGACCAGCGACGCCCAGGCCACAACGATCACCGAGTAGATGGCCGTCGACCACGGCCACTGGATGTCGAAGAAGTGCACCAGCTTCTGGCTGTTGGTCAGCACGATGACGCCGCCGACGGCGGTTCCCAGCAGCGCGGGGCTGACGCGGCTGACCAGCCATGCCGCGAACGGCGCGGCGATCACTCCGCCGACCATCAGGCCGACGACGACGGGCCAGTTGTCGAGGAATTCTTCGCGGAGTCCGATCAGGAAGCCCAGCGACGCCGACACCGCCACCAGGAACTCTGACGCACTCACCGATCCGATGACCGTCCGCGGTGCTGTCTTACCCTGTGACAGCAGCGTGCTGGTCGTGACCGGGCCCCATCCGCCGCCGCCCGAAGCGTCGATGAAACCACCGAAAAGGCCCAGCGGGGCAAGGAATTTCACGCTGTGGCTGGTGCCTCGCGAGCCGAAGTTCATCGGCTTGCCCAGTGAGAACCGGAGCAGGACGTAGGTGCCGATGGCCATCAGGATGCCGGCCATCAGCGGGGCGGCGTGCTCGGTCGACAGCGACGACAACACCGTGGCGCCCAGGAACGCGCCGATGGCGCCGGGAGCGCCGAGCTTGGCCACCAGCTTCCAATCGATGTTCTTGAACTTCCAGTGCGACAGACCCGAGGCGAAGGTGGTGCCGACCTCGGCGAGGTGCACGGCGGCGCTCGCCTGCGCGGCGCCGACACTCGACAGCACCAGAAGCGTGGTGGCGGTGACGCCGAACGCCATACCGAGAGCTCCGTCGACGAGCTGGGCTCCGATACCGACGAGCGTGAAGATCAGAAGCGAACGCATGGCTGCTTTCGGGAGGTGTGGTCAGGATGAGTGACCGAAGGACGGGGTGGGGGCGCGTCAGGGACGCGGACAACACCACTCGTCAAAAGCCATCAACCGGCGCGACGGCCAGAAGGGCTCGAGAGCGGACACATCGGACGGCGCCGGCGTGACGAGCACGCGATCAGCCATTCGACAGTCCTCTCAGGCAAGCAAACTCGGGCCAGCCTACACGGTCAACAATCGCCACAGCCCAATCAATCCCACCACGACGATGACACCGCGCAGCATGTTCGGCGAGAGCCGCCTGCCGTAGTGCGCGCCGACAAAACCGCCGATCAGCGAACCGACGGCGATCAGGCCGGCGGCAGCCCAGCTGATGCGGTCGAAGGCCACGACGGTGTAGGCCACCGCCGCGACGATGTTGACGATCAGCGACAGCAGGTTCTTCGCAGCGTTCATCCGCTGCATGTCCTCGGGCAGCAGCGCGCCCATGACGGCGATCAACAGGATGCCCTGCGCCGCGGTGAAGTACCCGCCGTAGATGCCGACGAGAAACGTTCCGGCCACGAGCGCCGTCATCTTCGCCGCGGACACATGGTCCGCCGACTGTCCTGCGGCCTCGGCGCGACGCTTCGCCCAGGCTTGGATTCGCGGCCCGACCAGCACCAGGACCAGCGCCAGGATCAGCAGTCCCGGCACGATCTGGATGAACACCCGCTCCGGAAGATGCAGCAGGAGCCACGCGCCGCCGCCGGCACCGATGAACGATGCCGGGATCTGCCATTTCAGCCGGCTGCCCTGGCCGCGCAGTTCGCGCCGGTAGCCCCACGTCCCGGAGACGCCGCCGGCGACGAGTCCGACCGCGTTCGACATGGTGGCGGTGACCGGCGGGAAGCCGAGCGCGACGAGGGTCGGGAAGGTGATCAGGGTCCCGGAGCCGACGAGGGCGTTGATGGCACCGGCGCCGACACCCGCGAGCGCGATCAGGACCATATCGAGGACGGACACTTGGCCAACCCTATCGGTCGGACCTGGAGAGCTACCTACGGTCTGCAATCGTTTGTATAACGGCTGCCCAGCTGAAATCCATCCGGATCACCGACGAGACTTCGGTCCCCGCTTCTCCCGAACCCGGACATTGATCCGGATGGGCGTCCCCTCGAACCCGAACTCCTCACGCAACCGCCGCTCCAGGAAGCGGCGGTAGCCGGCCTCCAGAAACCCGGTGGTGAACAGAACGAACGTCGGGGGCCGCGCGGTTGCCTGGGTGGCGAACAGAATTCGGGGCTGCTTGCCACCACGCACCGGGGGCGGCGTCGCCGCGACGACTTCCTTCAAGAAGTTGTTCAGCTGGCCGGTCGTGATCCTTCTGTCCCAGGACGCCAGCGATGTCTCGAGTGCGGGCACCAGCTTCTGTACCGCGCGACCGGTCTTGGCCGAGATGTTGACCCGCGGAGCCCATTGCAGCTGCGCGAGCTGCAGATCGATTTCCCGGTCGAGCAGGTAACGGCGGTCCTCGTCGACGAGGTCCCATTTGTTGAAGGCCAGCACGAGTGCCCGGCCCGCCTCGATGACCATCGACAGCACGCGCTGATCCTGCTCGGTGAGAGGCTGCGACGCATCGACGAGGACGATCGCGACCTCTGCCGAATCGATGGCACCGTGCGTACGCACGGACGCGTAGAACTCGTGTCCGCTGGCCTGATTGACCTTGCGGCGCAGACCGGCGGTGTCGACGAAACGCCAGAGCTTGCCGTCCATCTCGATCAACGAGTCGACAGGGTCGACGGTCGTCCCGGCGACGTCGTGCACGACGGACCGTTCGTCACCCGAAAGACGGTTCAGCAGTGAGGATTTGCCGACATTCGGCTTGCCGATCAACGCCACGCGGCGCGGGCCGCCACCTCCCCCGCTTGCAACCTCCGAGATGGTGGGCAGCTTCTCGATCACCGTGTCGAGCAGGTCCGCCACTCCCCGGCCGTGCATGGCGCTGATGGTGTGCGGCTCCCCCAACCCCAGCGACCAGAGTGCCGCGGCATCGGCTTCGCCCCGTTCGTTGTCGACCTTGTTGGCCGCGAGGAACACCGGCTTTCCCGAGCGCTGCAACAGTTTTGCCGCGGCCTGATCCGCGGCGGTCGCCCCGACGACGGCGTCGACGACGAAGATGATCCCGTCGGCAGTGCGCATCGCCACCGACGCCTGTTCGGCGACGAGTTGCTGCAGACCCTTGGCGTCCGGTTCCCACCCTCCGGTGTCCTGCACGACGAACCGCTGACCCGACCAGTTCGCGTCGTAGGAGACGCGGTCCCGGGTGACACCCGGGATGTCCTGGACGACCGCTTCGCGACGGCCGAGGATCCGGTTGACGAGCGTGGATTTACCGACGTTCGGTCGCCCCACGACCGCCACGACGGGTGGCGGGGCCGACATGTCTTCGATGACATCAGCGATCTCTTCGGAACCCAGTTCCCAGTCACCCTCGTCGAACCAGACGCCGTCCGCGGCGCCGGATTCGCCATCATCATCGGAACTCACTGCCCCACACCTACTTTCTGCTCGACGAGCTCGGTGAGGTGGGCGATGACCTCGGCCTGATTCATGGCGCTGGTGTCCACCACGACGGCGTCGTCGGCGGCTCGCAACGGCGACACCGCCCGTGTCGAATCGAGGTGGTCGCGGCGCTCGACGTCGGCGAGCACGGCCTCATAGTCGCTGGGCAGTCCGCCCGCGATGTTCTGTTCGTGCCTGCGTCGCGCCCTCTCCTGAGCCGACGCGGTGAGGAAGATCTTCACGTCGGCGTCGGGCAGCACGACGGTGCCGATGTCGCGGCCCTCGACGACGACATTGCCGGGCGCAGAAGCCAGTTCACGCTGCAGTTCGACGAGCCGGACCCGCACCTCAGGGACGGCCGACACCGCGGACACGGCTTTGGTGACCGCGTCACCACGAATCTCGGCCGAAACATCCTCACCGGCAAGATAGGAGCGGTCCGCGCCGGGATCGTGCCCGACAGCCAGGTCCACGTCATCGACCGCCGCCGCGATCGCCGCCGCATCATCGAGGTCGATACCCGAGCGCAGCACGCGCAGCGTGACGATGCGGTACATCGCGCCGGTGTCCAGATAATTCGCGTTCAGTGCCGTAGCCAAACCTCTTGCCACCGAGGACTTTCCAGTACCCGCGGGACCGTCGATCGCGATCACCAGGGAATGGCTCACAAACCCACCGCCTTGTACAGTTCGCCGATCTCTTTCTGCGTCAGCACCCGGATGCTCCCTGGGCGCTGATCCCCCAGCGTCACCGCGCCGATATCGGTGCGAACCAGCTCCTGCACGGGGAAACCCACCTGGGCGAGCAGCCTGCGCACGATGTGTTTGCGACCTTCGTGCAGCGTCACCCGGACCAGCGTCCTGCCCGGCAGGGTGTCGACCACCGCGAAGTCATCGACGTGCACCGGCCCGTCGTCGAGTTCGATTCCGCCGCGCAGTTTGCGGCCGAGACCCTTCGGCACCGAGCCGAGCACGGTCGCCACATACGCCTTCGGTACCTCGTACGAAGGATGCATCAGCCGGTGTGCCAGCTCACCGTCGTTGGTGAGCAGCAGCAGGCCTTCGGTGTCGGCGTCCAGACGTCCGACGTGGAACAGGTTCTTGTTGCCGCGAACCCGGTGCTCGACGAGGTCGCCGACGCACGGTCGTCCGCGGTCGTCGGACATCGTGGAGTGCATCCCGCGCGGCTTGTTGATCGCCAGATACATCCGGTCGTCGTCGACGGCGATCCTGGCGCCGTCGACGCGGATCACCGAGACGGCGGGGTCCACACGGGTGCCCAACTCGGTGACGATCTGGTCGTCGACCTCGACGCGGCCGTCGAGAATCATCTTCTCCGCCACCCGGCGAGAGGCGATTCCCGCCTGGGACAACACTTTTTGGAGACGAACTCCGTCATTATCAGTCATTCTCAGTCCTGGTCCACGTCGATCGACGCCGGGGCTTCCGGGGCCGGAGCGCCGTTGAGTTTCATGAAACGCGGCTCTTCACTGAGGGTTTCGCTGATGTCATCGATCACGTCCACATCCGGCAGCAGCGGAGCGATGTCCGGCAGGTCCGTCAGCGACGTCAACCCCAGCCGCTCAAGGAACAATTCGGTCGTCGAGAACGTCACCGCGCCCGAATCGGCGTCGGTGCCCGCCTCGGTGATGAGTCCGCGCGCCAGCAGGGTGCGCATCACCGCGTCGACGTTGACACCGCGGACCGCGCTCACACGGGCGCGCGTGACGGGCTGGCGGTAGGCGACGACAGCCAGGGTCTCCAGCGCCGCCCGGGTCAGCTTCGACCGGGCCCCGTCGAGCAGGAGCTTCTCGACGTACGGCGCGTACTTCGCGCGGGTGTACATCCGCCAGCCGCCACCCGCCTCGCGCAGATCGACACCGCTCTCCCGCGCCGCGAAGCCGTCGGCGAGAGCCCGAAGCCGATCGGCGATTCGCGTCGGTGGCTGCTCGGTGGCGCTGGCCAGCGCATCCACCGAAACGGGGGTGTCGACGACGAGCAGCAGCGCCTCCAGCACGGCGTCGAGCTCGGCCTCGTCGAGCTCGGGCAGGGCGATCTCCTCGAGATCGTCGGCATCCCGCTCTGCAGGCGTGGTCGAAATGTCTTCTGTCATCGTCTTTCTATTCCGCATCCGCGGTTGCCAGCTGTTCGCTGTTCGGCCGCTCTCCGGTCCACGAAATCTGGAGCACTCCAAGCGGTTCTGGTTGCTCGAATGCTACCGCCCGCGCGCGGTACAACTCGAGTAGCGCCAGGAAGCGGCCCACGATCTCCATCGGCACCCGGCAGTCGGCGACCAGGTCGGAGAACGACGCCCAATGCCCGATCCCCCTGTCTTCGAGCAGTGACATCAAGTTCGCCGCCTGCTCAGGTACGGACACCGCGACCTGGTGGAGGTGGTCGAGCCCCACCGCCGGAACGGGCCGCGGCGTGAACGCCGCCGCGGCGATCTCGGCGAATCGGGATACATCGACGCCCAGCATCACCTCGGGCAACAGCTCCGAGTACCGGTCCTCCAGTGACACCGCGCGCGGATAGCTGCGCATCGCGGCGGACTCGAGCTCGGCGAACATCTCCGCGACGTGCTTGAACGCCCGGTACTGCAGCAGTCGCGCGAACAACAGATCACGCACCTCGAGCAGCGCAAGGTCGTCCTCGTCGTGGATCTCGCCGGCCGGTAACAGGCGGGCGGCCTTCAGGTCGAGCAGCGTCGCGGCGACCACCAGGAACGACGTCGTCTCGTCCAGCTCGAGCTGAGGTCCGACCTCCTTGGTGTAGGCGATGAACTCGTCGGTGACCTTGTGCAGCGCCACTTCGGTGACGTCGAGTCGATGGCCGAAGATCAACTGCAGCAGAAGGTCGAACGGACCCTCGAAATTGCTCAGCCGGACCTGAAAACCAACCGGAGCCGACGGGTCGTTGGGTTCCTCTGGGGCCGTGGTCTCGCTCACGCGCCGAACCGGTAGATGACCTCACGCGCCAGCGCCCGATATGCCTCGGCGCCAGCCGATTTGGGCGCCCAGGTGGTGATCGGTTCGCCGGCGACGCTGGTCTCGGGAAAGCGAACGGTGCGGGTGATGACGGTGTCGAACACGAGGTCGCCGAACCGTTCGACGACGCGCGCCATCACCTCGCGCGAGTTCACAGTCCGCGGGTCGTATCGCGTGATGAGGATTCCGCTGATCGACAGCTTCGGGTTCAGCCGGTCGTGCACCTTCTCGACGGTGTCGGTCAGCAGGGCCAGGCCACGCAGCGAGAAGAACTCGCATTCGGTCGGGATGACGACCCCGTCGCTGCACGCGAGTCCGTTCACGGTGAGCAGGCCCAGTGACGGCTGGCAGTCGATCAGCACGTAGTCGTAGCGGTCGAGCACCGGGTACAGCGCGCGCGCCAGCGACTGCTCGCGACCGACCTCGTTGACGAGTTGGATCTCCGCTGCCGACAGGTCGATGTTGCTCGGCACCAGATCCAGGCCGGGCACCCGCGTCTTGATGAGCACCTGGTCCATCGACACCCGGGGCTCGACGAGCAGGTTGTGCACGGTGTGATCGAGTTCGTAATGCGGAACGCCGAGCCCCGCGGACAGCGCGCCCTGCGGGTCCAGGTCCACGAGCAGCACGCGCCTGCCGTACTCGGCGAGGCTGGCACCCAGGTTGATCGTCGACGTGGTCTTGCCGACGCCGCCTTTCTGGTTGCACATCGCGATGACCTTGGCCGGCCCGTGCGATGTGCGCGGAGCGGGCTCGGGAATGTCGCGTGGGAGCCGGCCGGTCAGACCCGGCGTGGGGGTGGGGTCCAGTCCCGTGTCGTCGGTCATGCCGGACCGTCGCTGGTCAGGCAACCCTCTGGCATGGCGGACATCCGGGCAAGTTTAACGGTGCGCAACGCGGCGGTGAGGCAGACCCGCAGGCAAGAACCGCAGCGAACGTGCGTGCAGGGCGAGAATCTGGTCTTGCCGGCGCCCTGGACGCACAGTCGGCGGCTACTGAGCGCGCGGATGGGCTCCGGCCCAGACCTCGCGCAAGGCGTTCACGGTGACCATGGTGTAGATCTGCGTCGTCGTCACCGACGCGTGGCCCAACAGTTCCTGCACGACGCGCACATCGGCGCCGCCGTCGAGCAGATGGGTGGCGAACGAATGCCGCAGCACGTGTGGAGACACCGTCGCGGTGATGCCGGCGCGGTCCGCGGCATCCTGCAGCACCTGCCATGCACTCTGTCGCGAGAGCCGGCCGCCACGGGCGTTGAGAAAGATGGCCGGGGTGCCGCGGCCCCGCCGGGCCAGATCCGGGCGGCCGCGCACGAAGTAGGTGTCGAGCGCGGTGACGGCCGGACGTCCGATCGGGATCAGCCGCTGCTTGCCGCCCTTACCGCGCAGGAGCACAGACCGGGCGTGGGTGTCGACGTCGTCGATGTCGAGCCCGACGGCTTCGGAGATCCGAGCGCCGGTCGAGTACAGAAGTTCCAGCAGCGCGCGATTGCGCAGAGTCAGCGGGGAGTCGGCGTCGCTGTCGCCGCCTGCGGCCTCGAGCAAGGCCAGCACGTCGTCGAGGCTCAGGCTTTTAGGCAGCCGGCGGCTGGGCGTCGGCGGTTTCACCTCACGGGCCACGTCGATCGCGGCGATGCCTTCCGCGGCGGCGAACTTGTGCAGACCGCGCACGGCGATCAGCGCGCGGGCGGCCGACACCGCGGACAGCGGGACGACACCGTTGTCGGGATCGCCTTTGCGCAGCGACACCAGGAACTCGCTGACGTCGGCTTCGGCGACGCCTGCGAGGTCGGCGACGCCGCGCGACGCGAGGTGGTCGGCGTAGCGCCGCAGGTCCCTGCGGTAGGAGCTCAACGTGTTCGCTGCGACGCCGCGTTCGATCGCCAGGTGGTCGAGGTAACCCTGAAGCTGGCCGTCCAGCACTGTCGAGTCGAATCCGGTTGTCACAGATGGCCTACTCGCCGGGCGAAGGCGGTGGGCCGGTCGGTCCAGGGGGCATCGACGGGGCGCAGCGCCTCGACCGACGGCATGGCGTGAGCGGCCAGGACGCCGGCGATCGCGATCGAGTTGACGATGTCACCGGAGTACACCTTCGCGACGGCCTCGGCGAGGTCGATGCGTTCCACTTTCAGGTCGGCTTCCTCGTCGTGCGCCTCGGGCCGGTCGACCTCGCGCAGCCCGGTGGCCAGGAACACCCGCACGCTCTCGTCGCAGAACCCCGGCGCTGTGTTCGTGTCGACCAGCGTCCACCAGTTCTCGGCCGCGAGACCGACCTCCTCGGCGAGCTCACGGGCCGCGGACGCAGTCGGCTCCTCACCGCTGAAATCCAGTAGGCCGGCGGGCAGCTCCCACAGCCGCCTGCCGAAGGCGTGGCGGTACTGGTGCACCATCACGATCCGGCCGTCGTCGTCGAGTGCGACGACGGCAACCGCACCGAAATGCTCGACGACCTCGCGGCGGGCGGTCTTGCCGCCGGGCATCCGCACCTCGTCGGAGCGCAGCGCCAGGATCTTGCCGACGTAGAGCGTGTCGGACGCGGCGACGGAGAACTCGTGCTTGCCGGGTGTGTCCTCAGCCACGGGCCGGGGCGTCCTCGAGGGCGTGCTCGGCGCCGTTGGCCTTGGTCTCGTGTTCAGGAATCTCGACAGGCAGCCGCTCGGCGTTGTTGTACACCAGCGAGGCGCCGACGAACGCCACGAACAGCGGATGCGGCCGGGTGGGCCTGCTCTTCAGCTCGGGGTGGGCCTGGGTGCCGACAAGGAACGGATGTACCTCGGTGGGGTACTCGACGAACTCGACGAGGTGTCCGTCAGGTGAGGTGCCCGAGAACCTCAGTCCGCTCTCGGCGATCTTGTCGCGGTAGGTGTTGTTCACCTCGTAGCGATGCCGGTGCCGTTCGGACACCTCGGTGGCATCGTAGGCCGTGGCGACGAGCGACTTCTTCTGCAGCACAGCGGGATACGCGCCGAGCCGCATGGTCCCGCCGAGGTCCGCCTCCCCCGCGACCGCGTCGCGTTGGTCGGCCATCGTCGAGATCACCGGATCCGGGGTGTCGGGGTCGAACTCTGCGGAGCTGGCTTCGGTCAGACCCACGGAGCGCGCCGCCTCGATCACGATGCACTGCAGACCCAGGCACAGTCCGAGCACGGGGAGACCGCGCTTGCGGGCGTAACGGATCGCGCCGACCTTGCCTTCGATGCCGCGGATGCCGAAGCCACCGGGGATCAGCACGCCGTCGACGTCGGCGAGCGCCGCCGCCGCCCCGACGTCGCTCTCACAGTCGTCGGACGGAATCCAGCGGATCTCCACCTTGGCGTGATGCGCGAAACCGCCCGCGCGCAGCGCCTCGGCCACCGACAGATAGGCGTCGGAGAGGTCGATGTACTTGCCCACCAACGCGATTCGCACTGTCTCGCGGGGTTCGTGCACGCGGTGCAGCAGGTCGTTCCACTGCGTCCAGTCGACGTCGCGGAACGGCAGGTTCAGCCGCCGCACCACATACGCGTCGAGCTCTTCGCGGTGCAGCACCTTGGGGATGTCGTAGATCGACGGGGCATCGGGGGTCGAGATGACACCGTCGATGTCGACGTCGCACATCAGCGCGATCTTGACCTTCAGCGGCTCGGGGACATCGCGGTCGCAGCGCAGGATCAGCGCGTCAGGCTGGATACCGATGCTGCGCAGCGCTGCAACGGAGTGCTGCGTCGGCTTGGTCTTGAGCTCGCCGGACGGCGCCATGAACGGGACCAGCGAGCAGTGCAGGAAGAAGCAGTTCTCCCGGCCGACTTCGTGGCGCACCTGGCGGGCGGCCTCGAGGAACGGCAGCGATTCGATGTCGCCGACGGTGCCTCCGACCTCGGTGATGACGACGTCGGGTCGGTTGCCGTCGACGTCGGGGGCCGCCATCTCCAGCACGCGGTTCTTGATCTCATCGGTGATGTGCGGAATGACCTGGACGGTGTCACCGAGGTATTCCCCGCGACGCTCTTTCGCGATGACCGTCGAATACACCTGGCCGGTGGTGACATTGGCATGCCCGGACAGGTTGCGGTCCAGGAACCGCTCGTAGTGGCCGACGTCGAGGTCGGTCTCGGCGCCGTCTTCGGTGACGAACACCTCGCCGTGCTGGAACGGGTTCATCGTTCCCGGATCGACGTTGAGATACGGGTCGAGCTTCTGCATCGTCACCTGCAGGCCCCGCGCTGTCAGCAACTGGCCGAGGCTGGACGCCGTCAGACCCTTGCCGAGAGAAGACACCACGCCACCAGTGACGAAGATGTGCTTGGTGGCCGTTTGCGGGTGCTTGCGTAACTGCCTCATAGGGTCAGGCAAGGGCTACCTCCGTGATGACCGGGCAGGGCTTGTTTCGTCGGGTTCGCACCCGGTTGGGGGCCTGCCGACCCACGGAATCTCACCCTAACACCGACACCGACAAGGTGTCGCTGACGCGCCGTGCCTAGCGGGAGACGGTCACCGCCGACGCGCCCTGCCCGATGCCGAACTGGTCGGGCCTGCCGCCGTTGGCGAGGCTGGACAGCGCGAGGATCGAGGTGATCCGGCCCGACTCGCTGTCGACGTCGTCGACGGTGCTGACCGCGTTCTTGAGCGCGGCATCCGATCGCGTCACCGCGACGGCCGCGGTGCCGGTGGCCGAACCGTCCCGTCCGACGAGGACGGTGCCCGAGCCGTGCGGCGCCAGGCCTGCGGCGAAGCGGGCGACCGTCGCGCCCTGGTTGCCCGCGTCGTCGCCGAGCGGGCCGCCGGTGACGACGAGCGCCGCGTTCGCGGCGCCGATGCGCTCCGTGCCGTAGGTGATGAAACCGGTGTCGCGCAGAGTCGCCAGCACGGTGTCGCGCTGGGCGTCGTCGACCGGCACCGCCTTCGGGTCCTTGTCGATCAGCAGCGAGATGCCGAGCAGATCACCGGCCTGCGAGCCCTGGTCCACGGTGGCGGTGCTCAACTGCGCCCCGGCAGGGACGATCGGCGAGTTGACCACCGAGAGCAGCTTCTCGGCCGAGTTGGCGTCCACGAACTCCTGGGTGAGCCCGATGGTGCCGGTCACCGTCGCGCCGGCGTCGGCGACCAGACGCGTCAGCGCCTCGATGTCACCGTCGGCGGCGTCAGGAGTGCGGAAGATGATCACCGAGTTCTTCGCCAGCGAGTCACGCAGGATGCGTGGCGCCATCTGGGCATCGAAATCACCTGCAGCGCTGAGCTTCTCGTTCAGCGCGTTACGGTCGTCGGTCAGCGTGTCGATCTGCTGCTGCATGTCCTGCTTGTCGTCACGCAGGCCGGACAGCACGGTGTTGGACAGCATTCCCGAGCCGAGGGCCACACCGATGGCCAACGCCAGAAATACCGCAGCGAGCGAAATGGCGTGCGAGCGCAGCGAGATCACAATCTGTCCTTTAGGAGACCAGGCCCTGGGCCCAGAGCAGGAACTGATTCCAGTAATGGGTGACCCACTCGATCACGGCGGCGTCGGCGCGCGACACCCACAGCGCTGCGATCACCGCGATGAGCATGGCGAGGACGAGCAGCGCGATGGCGCCACCGGAGACACGGCTGCGGTACAGCGTGGCAACGGCTTTCGCGTCGACGAGCTTCTCCCCGACCTTCATCCGGGTCAGGAACGTCGACGGGTTGCTCTGCTGGCGCGTGCGGTCGAAGAACTCCTCGATGCTTGCGGTGTGACCGACCGTGACGATCAGCGATGCGCCGTGATGGTCGCAGAGCAGCAGCGCGAGATCGGCGGCCGAACCCGCGGCGGGGAACGTCATCGCTCCGACGCCGAGGTCCTGGATGCGCTCCAGCCCGGCGGCGTGGCCGTCGGCGTCGGCGGGTAGCACGACCTGCGCACCGCACCGCAGCACCTCGGTGCTGAGCTTGTCGGGATCACCGACGATCAGTGCGGGCCGGTAGCCGGCCTTGCGCAGGATGTCGGCGCCGGCACCGACACCGACGAGGACCGGCTGGTACTCCTTGATGAACGGTTTGAGTGCCTTCAGGTCGGAGGCGGCGTTGTCCTCTTCCGCGACGATCACCACGTGGCGACGGTTCATGTCGACGTCGACGTCCGGGATGCCGATGCCGTCGATCAGCAGCGGGCTCTCGCTGCGGATGAACTCGATGGTGTTGCCCGCGAAGGCCTCCAGATGTGCGACCAGTCCGCCCTTGGCTTCCTGCATCAGCTCGTGGATGTCCGCGTCGGAGCGTTCGGTACCCAGTGCCAGGCGACGGTCACCGGAGTAGATACCGCCCTCGTTGAGGCGGATCCGGGCACCGTCCTTGACCTTCTTGAAGATCTCGGGGCCGGTCTCGTCGATGAGGGTGATGCCGTTGACGACCAGCACCTCGGGTCCGAGGTTCGGGTAGCGGCCGGAGATCGACGACGATGCGTTGACGACGGCGGCCACCCCGGCTTCGACGAGGGCGTCGGCGGTGACGCGATCGAGGTCGAGTGCGTCCATGACGACGATGTCGCCGGGCGACACACGCCTCAAGAGGCGGTCGATGTCACGGTCCACCCGGGCAGTGCCGGTGATACCTGGCTTTGAGCTGGCATTACGGGACAGCAGCGCTGACATCTTCATGGGCCGATTCTGTCCAGCGCCGACGGAAATACGTCGGAGGCGCGCCGTAACATCAGTCACTCAAACCACACAAGTCACATTTGTCACACGGTTAGTCGGGGCCTTCTCTGTCCTTCCTCGCCGCATCGAGCAGATCCCGCGCATGCGCCCGGCCACTGTCCGACTCCCCCAGCCCCGCCAGCATTCGTGCCAGCTCAGCGACTCGATCGTCGTCATCGAGCCGGCGCACACCGCTCGACTTCGCTCTGGCCTTCTTGCCGTCGTCGCGGCCCACGACGCCTTCGACCACCAGGTGCACATCGGCGTACGCGGCGACCTGCGGCAGGTGCGTGACGACGATGACCTGATGCGTACGGGCCAGGCGTGCCAGCCTGCGGCCGATCTGTACGGCTGCCCTGCCGCCGACGCCGGCGTCGACTTCGTCGAACACCATCGTCGTCCCCTCGGTCGACGCCGACAGCACCACCTCCAGCGCCAACATCACGCGGGACAACTCGCCGCCCGAGGCGCTCTTGTTCAACGGCAGCAGGTCCGATCCGCCATGAGCGGCGAAGCCGAACTCGACGGCGTCCACCCCGTCGCGGCCGGCGTGCACCGTGACGCCCGATGACAGGTCCAGCGGAGCGGTGTCGTCGGCACGGGCGAGCAGCGGGGCGACCGATATCGCGAACTCCGCGCCGGACATCGCCAGCCCCGCCAGCTCGGCGGTGACGGCCTTCGACAGGCCCTTGGCCGCCTTGACGCGCACCTTGGTGACGTCCTCGGCGGCCGCGACCACCTTGGTCTGCAACTCGGCGACCCGGCGCTCCATTTCGGCGAGGGTCCCTTCGGACACGTCGAGCTGCGACAGACGGTCGCGGGCCTCCTTGGCCCAGCCGAGCACTCCGTCGATGTCCGCCGCGTACTTACGGGTCAGTGTCCGCAACTCGGCTTGGCGGGCCAGCTTGGTCTCCAATGTGCTTGCGTCGCTGGGGAGCTCGGAAAGGTAGTGGCCGAGCTCGCCGGATACGTCGACGAGCACGGTCAGCGCCGCACCCAGTTGCTCGCCGAACGCCTTGAGCGGGGCGTCGTCGGTGTTCTCCAGTGCAGTACGAGCCTGGCCGACGGCGGTTGCCGCAGAGAACGCGTCGGCTCCGATGTCGTCGCCGTCTCCGACCAACGCCGCGCGCGCCGTCTGCACGGCTTCGCGGAGCGCATCGAGTTCGGAGAGCCGCCGGATGTCGGCCACCAGCGTGTCGTCCTCGCCGGGTTGCGGTGCCACCACGTCGATCTCGTTGAGGGCGAACTGCAGCCGGTCGGCCTCCTGGGCCAGTTCCCGGGTGCGGCGGCGACGGTCCTCCAGATCGCGTCTGGCTTCCAGCCACGACTCCCGCGCCGTTCGGTACTTCTCGAGCCGCGCCGTGACATCGGCATAGCGATCCAGTGCCCCGCGCTGCTCGTCGGGCCTCATCAATCGCAGCTGATCGTTTTGGCCGTGCAGCGTCAGCAGCTCGTTGGTGAAACCGCTCAGTGACTTCGCCGGCACGCTGCGACCGCCGAGAAACGCCCGCGACGGTCCGTCACGGTTGACCGATCGGGCGGCGATGACACTGCCGTCGTCGTCGCGTTCGGCCCCCGACGAATCGAGGATCTCGTCGACCTGCGCCGTCACCGACTCACCGACTTCGGTTGTGGTGAAACGACCTTCGACGACCGCACGGTCCGCACCGGAACGCACTTTCGTCGCGTCGGCACGCGCGCCGCCGAGAAGGTGTAACCCGGTGACGACCATCGTCTTGCCCGCACCGGTCTCACCGGTGAGGACGGTCAGCCCGCCGTCGAACTCGGCGGTCGCGGTATTGATGGCGCCCAGCGCCTCGATGCGGATTTCGGCTAGCACTACTGTCCGCGCCACCCCGTGACCGGCAACCGGAACTTGCGCACCAGACGATCGGTGAACGGGGCGCTGTCGAGCCTCACCCATTTCAGAGGTGTGCCGCACCGGACCACCTCGAGCCGCCCGCCCGCAGGCACGACCATCTCGCGCCGACCGTCGCAGAACACGAGCGCATCGTGACCGGTGCCCTCGATCTCGATCGCGATGGAGGCTTCCGGGCTCGTCACCATCGGTCGCGCGAACAGCGCGTGAGCGTTGTTGGGCACCACGATGATCGCCTCCAGGTCGGGCCACAGCACCGGCCCGCCCGCGGAGAACGCATATGCCGTAGAGCCCGTCGGCGTCGAGACGAGCACGCCGTCGCAGCCGAACGACGACACCGGCCGGCCGTCGACCTCGACGACGACACCGAGCACCCCGAGACGTGGGCCCTTCTCCAGGCTCGCCTCGTTGAGCGCCCACCCGTGGTCCAGGACTTCGCCTCCGGCGCGCACCGTGACGTCGAGCGTCATCCGCTCCTCGACGCGGTAGTCGCGACGCACGATGTGGTCGAGGACGATGTCGATCGCCTCGGCCTCCGCTTCGGCGAGGAAGCCGATCTTGCCGAGGTTCACCCCGAGAACCGGGATCTCGACGTTGCGGGCGAGTTCCGCGGCGCGAAGGAAGGTCCCGTCACCGCCGAGCACCAGCACCAGTTCGCACCCTTCGGCGGCGCGTTCGTCGGCATCGACCACCGCGATCTCGGCGCCGAGGTCACGCATGTCGTCCGGCGACAGCGGCACCGGCCCCCGATCGACGGCTTCGGCGGACAGCGCCCGAAGCCCGATGCCGTGGTCGGCGAGCACCTTCTCCACGCGGCGCGCGACCTCCGTGGCCTCCGCGCGGCCGGTGTGGACGACGAGCAGGATGGTGCGCTCTGGCATCTCCGTCATTGGGGTCCCTCTTCGACTGCTCGCCGGACCGCGGCATCGAGCGCCTCGCCCGGCATCGGGTCGGCCTGGGCGCGCAGGTGCAGGAAGTACTCGACATTGCCTGCCGGTCCTGGCAGCGGGCTCGCCGTTACCGCGACAGCGTGCCAGTGCAGCGACTCGGCGCGGCGAGCCACGGACAGCACGGCGTCGGCGCGCAGCAGCGGGTCGGACACGACGCCGCCGGCACCCACGCGGTCCTTGCCGACCTCGAACTGCGGCTTCACCATGGGAACGATATCGGCGTCCGGTGACGCGCACGCGGTCAGTGCGGGCAGCACCGTCGCCAGCGAGATGAACGACAGGTCGGCGACGACGAGGTCGACGGGTCCGCCGATCGCGTCGGCGGTGAGATCGCGGACGTTGGTGCGCTCCATGACGGTCACCCTCTCGTCGGTGCGCAGCGGCCACGCCAATTGCCCGTAGCCGACGTCCACAGCCACCACCTCTCGGACGTTGCGGCCGAGCAGGACCTCGGTGAATCCCCCCGTCGACGCGCCGGCGTCCAGGCAGCGCCGCCCCTCGACGTCGAGCCCGAATGCGTCGAGCGCCCCGATCAGCTTGTGCGCGCCGCGCGACACCCAGGTGTCCTCGGTGCCGCCGTCGACGGTCAGGTTGGCGCTCACCGAGACGGCGGTGGCCGGTTTGGCGGCGGGCATCCCGTCGACGCGGACCCGCCCGGCACCGATCAACTCGGCGGCCTGCTGACGCGAGCGGGCGAGACCACGTCGTACCAGCTCGGCGTCCACACGTGCGCGACGCGTCACGCGAATCAGCCCTTCTCGACCGATTCCAGCGCGCGCACCAGCAGGTCGTGGGCCTCTTCGAGGCGCGCCGCCGCGGAGTCCAGGTCAGTCGCCGACAGGTCGGTCGGCTCTCCGAGAATCTCGACGACCTGGGCGCGGATCTGCTCGGGATCGTTACTCATGTCGGAGCTCACGCTAGTCGATGGAAGCCGACGCCAGGGTCCAGCGCTCGACGGCCTGTCGCGCGGCGTCGTCGCCGCCGACGATGGGCCGCCGCGCGATGCCGGCCACCCATACCGCCGCTGCGACCGCACGGACCGGCGACAGCGAATCGCCCGGCTCCGCGCCGGTCGAGGTCAGCGTGACCGTCGGCCCGTCGACATCGACCTGCCAGCCGGGGTGAGGGGCGACGCGCAGAAGGTCGGCGTCCTGGCCGGTGAGATCGCGAAGGTCCTCGGCGAGAAAGTCCGGTCGCTGCTCGGTGATGGCCCAGATCGCGTCGTCGGCGGTGTTCACGCCGCAGAGCACCATCAGGCTGGGTAGCTGCGCGGCGACCGCGCCTTCGATGTCGGTGTCGAGGCGGTCTCCGACCACGAGCGGGGTTCTGAAATCCCCCCGCGACAGAGCGTCTTTCATCAGGGCCGGCGCCGGCTTGCCCGCCACCTGCGGCTCGGTCTCGGTGGCAGTTCGCAACGCGGCGACCATCGACCCGTTACCGGGCAGCAGGCCACGTTCCGACGGCAGGGTCTTGTCGACGTTGGCGGCGATCCACAACGCGCCGGACCGGATGGCCAATGCAGCCTCGGCGAGGTTCTGCCAGCCGGTCTCGGGGTTGTGCCCCTGCACGACGGCGACCGGATCGTCGCCGAACTCCCGCACAGGTTCGAGGCCGACACCGCTGACTTCGTTCGCCAGCGAATCGGTTCCGACGATGAGAACCTTTGCGCCACTGGGCAGTTGCTCAGCGAGGAGGCGGGCCGCGCTCTGCGCGCTGGTGACGACGTCCGCCGGCCCGGCGGAGAACCCGAGCTCGCACAGGTGCTCGGCTACCTGCCCGGCCGACCGTGACGCGTTGTTCGTCACGAACAGGACTCGGGAATCGATCGACGCCAGCGTTTCGACGGCGCCTGTGGTGGGCTCATGCCCGCGGAACACGGTGCCGTCGAGGTCGAGCAGCAGACAATCATGCTGCCGCGCAAGAGTGTTCAACTCAGGACAGCTCCGTGATCCGCTCTTCGGCGTCGGTGACGCCTTCGACATCCGCTTCGGCGGCGTGCAGGAACCACTGCAGCGCCTCGTCGTTACGGCCAAGGGCAAGCAGCGTTTCGGCGTATGCGTAGAACAAGCGCGCCGACGTCTGTCCGGCCTGTGTCGGGTCGAGCGCGGGCGTGGACAGCACGGCCAGCGCCTGCTCGTGCTGGCCGAGATCCGACCGGGCGCCGGCTACGACGATACGAAGTTCGTCGGCGTCGTCGCCGGTCAGCTCGGCCGCTTCGGGGCTGCGGGACAGTTCGATCGCACGTTCGGGACGTCCCACGCCGCGCTCGCAGTCCGCGATGAGTGCCAATAGCGATGAGCGGCTGCCCATTCGGCGTGCCGCCCGCAGCTCAGCCAATGCCTGCGCCCAGTCACCGCACTGGTAGGCGGCGATGCCGACTGCTTCGCGGACCGCGGCGATCCGGCCGGACCGGGCGCGGGCCGCCCGGGCGTGGGCCAGCGCAGCCTCCGGATCTTCATCGAGGAGTTCACCCGCCGCGACCAGGTGGCGTGCCACCGTGTCGGCGGTGGACTTGTCGAGCGTGGTCAGCTCCCCCCGGATCTCCGGAGCGAGTTGCTTGGCCTCGATCTCGCGAGGGATGGGCGGACCGCTGGGCCGTGACGCATCGTCGCCGTCGGGTTTGGGCTGCGTAGGCCGTGCCCGATGAGGTCCCGACGATCGAGGCGCAGACCGTTGGTCGCGGCGGGGTCGTTGCCCGCCGCCGTTGGAGGCGCGGTTGGGGCGACGTTCGCTGCGACCGCCCTGATTGTCCTGGGGCACGGCCACGAGGATACGGCCAATCATCGGGACACCGGGTGGCGGCTCCACGACAATGAAGCGGTGAGCAAGCACTATGCCGCGATCGCATTCACCGACGGTGTGCAGCGGATCCAGCGCCAGCACGGCAGCGACACGTTCTACGGCAACAAACGCCGGTCGGGTGAGGCCACGCCAGGGACCGACGCACTCACCGCCGCCGAAAAGGAATTCCTCGCCGACCGCGATGGTTTCTACCTCAGCTCGGTCAGCGAGACGGGTTGGCCGTACGTGCAATTTCGAGGTGGGCCAAAAGGATTCGTGCACACACTCGACGACCACACCATCGCATGGGCGGACTTCCGCGGCAATCTGCAGTACGTAAGTACGGGCAACGTCGCCGGTGACGACCGCGTCGCCATCATCGCGGTCGACTACGTCCGCAGCGCCAGGCTCAAGTTGTTCGGCCATGTGCGGATCGTCACGGCCGATGACGATCCCGACCTGGTGCACACGCTGACCGACCCGGGGTATGACGCCGTCGTGGAGCGGGCCGTGCTCGTCACGGTCGAGGCGTACGACTGGAACTGCCCTCAACACATTCCGCACCGCTACACCGTCGCCGAATTGGAGCCGGCGCTGAGGAAGCACAATGACGACCTGCGCGCCTTGGAAGCCGAGAACGCGATGCTGCGCGCGAAGCTCGCCGACTGCGCCGAGGTGATACCGGGCGGGAGCCCGACATAGCCACGCTGGTGTCGGTCAACGTCGGCATGCCCCGCGACGTCGACTGGAACGGACGCGTCGTCCACACGGGGGCCTGGAAGGCGCCGGTCGCCGGGGCGACGATGGTGCGGCGCACCAACCTCGACGGGGACGGCCAAGGTGATCTGGGCGGCCACGGCGGGGAGATCCGGGCGGTGCTGGTGTACCAGCTCGACTCGTATCGGCACTGGGCCAGGGAACTCGGTCGCGACGACCTCGCCCCCGGTGCGTTCGGTGAAAACCTCACCGTCGACGGCCTGCCCGACGACGAAGTCTGCATCGGCGATCGCTACCGCATAGGGGGCGCCGTACTGGAGGTGACGCAGCCCCGCGTCACGTGTTACCGCGTCGGGCTCCGTCTTGACGAGCCCCGCATGGCTGCTCTGCTGGTCGGTCACCACCGGCCCGGCTTCTACTGCCGCGTCATCGAAGAGGGTGCAGTCGAAGCCGGGTTGGAGATCGTCAAGGTCGCCGACGGCCCGGAACGGATCACCGTCGCCGAGATCGACGCCCTGCTGTATCTGCCGGGGCATCCGCAGGAGCGACTCAAGAATGCATTGCGCATCCCGGCGCTGAGCCCGGGGTGGCGAACTTCGCTTCAAAGTCTTCGCGACCAGGACGGCGATACGGCGTCGACGGGCAACAGTGGGTTGATCGCGGCCGCCAATCCGCCTGCATGGCAGGGCTTTCGGTCGCTACGCGTCGTCGAGGTGCATCGCGAATCCCCGACCGTGACCTCGTTCTCGTTGGCCGGAGACGACGCGGATGCGTTGCCGGCGGCAGACGCGGGGCAGGCGATCGCAGTGCGGCTGGCAATACCGGGAGCCATCCCCGTGGTGCGCAACTACTCCTTGTCGAACGCCCCCGGCGGAAACTCGTACCGGATCTCCGTCAAGCGGGAGCGGTTCGGCGTCGCGAGCGCGTTCCTCCACGACAACGTTTCCGTCGGCGATGTTCTCGAGATCGCGGCGCCCCGCGGCACGTTCACGCTCGACGGGAACACGGGACCGATCATCCTGGTCTCGGCGGGTGTCGGCATCACACCGGTTCTGGCAATGCTGCACAGGCTGGTACAGACCGGGTCGACGCGTGAAGTCTGGTGGCTGCACAGCGCTCGCAGCGAGCAGGAGCGGCCGTTCGCCGACGAGGTGACTAAATTACTGAGCCGGCTGCCGGGAAACCGGTCGGAGATCTTCTACGCCCGCGACGGGCGGCTCAACGAAGAGAAGCTCCGGACTTTGGCGCCACCTCTCGACGCAGACGCCTACTTGTGCGGGCCAACGTCCTTCATGGCGGATATCGGTTCGGCACTGGCGGCATATGGCCTGGCGTCCAACAGGATTCACACCGAGACGTTCGGTACGCAGCCAGGGATCAATCCGGGGGTGCTCGGTTCGGTGGTGACGCCACCGCACCAACCTCCGGGGCCGCCAGGTTCCGGCCCGGAGGTTCAATTCTCCCGGGCCGGCGTGTCCGCGCCGTGGAGTGCCGAATAC
This sequence comes from Mycobacterium sp. 236(2023), assembly GCF_029623955.1. GTDB lineage: Bacteria > Actinomycetota > Actinomycetes > Mycobacteriales > Mycobacteriaceae > Mycobacterium. Next base: position 833,642 of record NZ_JARSBP010000004.1, read on the forward strand.
TCGAGCCTGCTCGAATTCGCGGAGGCATGCGACGTGCCGACGCGCTGGTCCTGCAGGACCGGCGTGTGCCACACGTGCGAAACGCCCATTCTGGCGGGCGCCGTTTCATATCCGTACGAGCCGCTGGAACCGGCGGCGGAGGGCAATGCGTTGCTGTGCATTGCGACGCCATCAGAACCTGTCGTGTTTGATCTCTGACAATTATTGAATGGCGCGCAAAAAGAATTCAAAAATAGGAAAATCGCCCCCCGCATAAAGCGGGGGGCGATTCCAATTTGTGTTCGGCGGTGTCCTACTTTTCCACCCGTGTGGGTAGTATCATCGGCGCTGGTAGGCTTAGCTTCCGGGTTCGGGATGGGTCCGGGCGTTTCCCTGCCGCTATTACCGCCGTAACTTTATTCACTTGTTCAGTGATTCCCCGTGGTGGGGAGGTTTATAGCCCCTGTTTTTTGGTGGTGGGGGTGGTGTTGTGGTTTGTGGTTGTGGTTGCGAGGTTTTGTTGTTGTTGTAAGTTTTCGGCCGGTTAGTGCCAGTTCCCTGCGCGCATTGCTGCGTTTCTAGGTCT
>NZ_JARSBP010000005.1 GCF_029623955.1 Mycobacterium sp. 236(2023)
TCGAAGGAGCCCGCACCAACGGCTGGAAACAAGCACTCGGAGCCCTCGCCCTCAACTACCCCGACCGCATCAACCCCTACCTGTAAACCCGCCACATACACAGAAATCTTGACAAGCTCGTGCGGGTGCACACCAACTCCACGGTGTCCCAGTCCACCTCCCCGGCGGCCAGCAGCGCCCCCACCGCGGGCAGACGGGTGTGCAACGTGTCGGCCTGACGCACCAAGACCCGCGCCCTGGCCGAGGTCATGTTCAACTCCGCGCCGACCTCCACCGCCGTGCGGTTGAACCCGTTGATCATCGAGCGCACGTCGGCGTCGATGTCCAACTCCTCTGCGGTACGGCGCTCCAGCAGCTCGAAGATCCCGGCCAGGGAGTGAGCCATCGCGACCGCGACCTGACGGTGGGCATCCCCCACCAGCGCGATCACCGACCGATCATCCAGTCCATCGAACATGTGTTCGACTCTGCCATACGCGGCCGACAAGTGGCGGAGACCGGCAGTTTTCGCTTCTGACGTCGGGGAACTACCGTTTACGTGTGCTGAACGAGACGCTCGAAGAAACGCTGCTCCCCAACGGCCTGACTGTGGACGCGGCGCGCGCTGAAGCTGCCAGGACCTACGAACTCGACCGTGCCCACGTCTTCCATTCGTGGTCCGCTCAGGCCGAGATCTCCCCGATGACGATTGTCGCTTCCGAGGGCTGCTACGTCTGGGACGGCGACGGCAACAAGCTGCTCGACTTTTCGTCGATGTTGGTCAACACCAACATCGGCCATCAGCACCCCAAAGTCGTTGCCGCCATTGCCGACCAGGCCGCCAAGCTGTGCACCGTCGCGCCTCAGCACGCCAACGACGCCCGCTCGGAGGCGGCGCGCTTGATCGCCGAACGCACCCCGGGCGAACTGAACAAGGTCTTCTTCACCAACGGTGGCGCCGACGCCGTCGAGCACGCGGTCCGGATGGCGCGACTGCACACCGGGCGCCACAAGGTGCTGTCCCGCTACCGCTCGTACCACGGCGGGACCGAGACCGCGATCAACCTCACCGGCGACCCGCGCCGCTGGCCCAACGACCTCGGCACCTCGGGCATCGTCCACTTCTTCGGCCCGTTCCTGTACCGGTCGCAGTTCCATGCCACCACCGAGGCCGAAGAGTCCGAGCGTGCGCTGCAGCATCTGCACGACATCATCCGCATGGAGGGCCCCGGCACGATCGCGGCCATCATTCTCGAGTCGATCCCCGGCACCGCAGGCATCATGGTGCCGCCGCCGGGATACATCGCCGGCGTGCGCGCCCTGTGCGACGAATACGGCATCATCTACATCGCCGACGAGGTGATGGCGGGCTTCGGCCGTAGCGGAAAGTGGTTCTCCATCAACCACTTCGACGTCGTCCCCGATCTGCTGACCTTCGCCAAGGGCGTCAACTCCGGCTACGTCCCGCTCGGCGGAGTGGCCATCAACCCGGCGATCGCCGAAACCTTCGCCCACCGTGCGTATCCGGGCGGTCTGACGTACTCGGGCCACCCGCTCGCGACCGCCGCGGCAGTGGCCACGATCAACGCGATGAGCGACGAGGGCATCGTCGAGAACGCGGCACGCATTGGCGAAGACGTGATCGGTCCTGGGCTGCGCGAGATCGCCGGCAAGCACCGCTGCGTCGGTGAGGTGCGTGGCGCAGGCGTCTTCTGGGCAGTCGAGCTCGTGGCCGACCAGGCCACTCGCGAGCCGCTCGCTCCGTACGGAAGCTCCAGCGCGGCAATGAATTCGGTCATCGGCGAATGCAAGAAGCTGGGCCTGCTGCCCTTCGCCAACTACAACCGCATCCATGTCGTGCCGCCGTGCACTGTCACCGCGGAGCAGGCGCGCGCGGGCCTGGCGATCCTGGACCGTGCGCTCGACGTCGCCGACGCAGCGCTGCCCCAGAGCTAGCCGAGCTCGCCACTGACCCCTCGCTGCAGCGCAGCGAGGGCGCGTTCGGGCAGCACCAGCAGCCCTTCGAGTTCACGCCGCGCGAGCTGGTAGGCGCCGGCGCGTTCCTGCTGCGTCGCTGCGGTGTCGGCTGCCACGCGCAGCAGCCGTTGCGCCCGGCCGAGTCGTTCCTGCTCCCGTGCGGTGAATCCGGAGCGGCCGCGGCGGATCGCTTCCGCCTCGGCGACGTCGAAGGTGGTGACGTACTCCTGCACGGCATCGAGGTACCCGCTGATCGCGTCGCGGTCGTCGACGAGGTCGACGGCATCGGTCGGCCGCAGAAGATCGGCACGCACCTTCGCCGCGTGGAAGCGCTGGGTGAGCGGTTCCCGCATGTCCGTCATCAGTGGACACTCGAGAATCTTGGCCACGTCGATTTCGTACTCGAGCCACCGGGTATCCGTGCGGTCGTGCTCCTTGACCGCACGGTCGATCACGCCACGATGGGGTGTGCCGTGGTCCGACCGGTTGCCGCGTGCGCCGACGATCGCCCGAAACGTCGCGTAGCCCACACCGATGAGCGGCGCCAGGATGAGCAACAGTTCCGCGAGCCGTATGACCAGTCCCACATCATCAGCATGCCGCACCGGACATTTAGAAAACCTTCATATTCCACATGGTTTTAACTTCGCATCCGCAGGCAACTGTTCTGTTATGCGACACAAGACATCTCTTCTCGGAATCTTCGGACCCATGGTCTTCGCGGGCGCCGCGGCGACTGCAATCGCAGCCGCGCCCCTGACCCTCGCGCAGCCTGCGCCGCCTCCGTGCTTCAACGCTGACGGCACCCCCTGCGCCACCATCGGCAACGCCGGACCCGGCGGCGCGACCGGCGGTGTGCCGGGCGGCCCGGCCGGCACGGCCGGTCCCGGCGGCGCCAGCGGCAGCACCAACCCGGGCGGTGTGGCCGGCGCAGCCGGACCCGAGGGTGCTACGGGCTCCATCCCCGGCGGCCCGGCCGGCACGGCCGGACCCGGTGGCGCCAGCGGCAGCACAAACCCCGGTGGTGTCGGCGGTACGGCCGGACCCGACGGCGTCTCGGGCTGTATCCCGAACGTCGGTTGCGCCACCATCCCTGTCGGCTGACAACTACAAGCGCCTGAAGAGGTCGGACCCGGTCGGGTCCGACCTCTTGGTGCTCTGCGGCTACCGTCATCGCCATGAGCTCACAGGTTCCGGCGACGCTGCTGGACGGACGCGTCGTCATCGTCACGGGCGCGGCGCGCGGAGTAGGCAAGGGGATCGCCTCGGCGTTGACCGAGCGCGGGGCGTCGGTCCTGCTGGTGGACCGCGACGAAGCCACTCTGACCGAGACCACCGAGACGTTGCGTGCATCGGGCCGCGCCGTCACCGCACTTGTGATTGATCTCCGCGAACGCGATTGCGCGCGCAGGATCGTCGACACGGCCATCGCCACGTACGGCAGCGTGCACGGTCTGGTCAACAACGCGATCGCCACAAACGAACCGAAACCGTTCCAGGACATCACCCGCGACGATTACGACCTCGTCTTCGACGTCGGTCCACGAGCGACGTTCGAGCTGATGCAGGCGATCTACCCGGTGTTCGTCGACAACGGCGGCGGCAGCATCGTCAATCTCGGCTCGGGGTCGGGGACGGTCGGCCTGCCGAAGTTCGGGGCCTACGCCGCGGCCAAGGAGGCAATCCGCGGTATGTCGAAAGTCGCTGCGCTGGAATGGGGCCGGATCGGCATCCGGGTGAACGTCGTCTGTCCGTACGCCGAGACCGAGAGCATCAGGACCTGGCGTGAATGGGATCCCAAAACCTACGAACGCACCGTCCGTGGCGTGCCGATGGGACGGTTGGGCGACGTCACCACGGACATCGGCCCCGCGGTGGCGTTCCTGCTCAGCGACGAGGCGGCATTCGTCACCGCCCAGACGATCATGCTGGACGGTGGGGCGGCTGGGTTCCGATGATTCGCGAGACACAGTAGTTCGCGAGAACCCGTGTCAGCGAGGCTATTTCGATGAGATGCTGATAGCCGTCGTGGGAGTAGAACTCCATCAGGAAGCAATCTTCACCGGCATGAACGCCGACGCCGAGAACAGCCCGGTATCCGAGCTTGGCCAGCAACGCGGTCTCCGCCGGATCTGATCCGTCCAGCCCGACGGCGGCGACGAACGATGAGCCGTCCGCGAGAGCCGTTGCAGTGGCTGGATAGTCGGCGAGATCGTAGGAGTCGGGCCCGAGATCGGTCATGACCGACAGACCCGAACCCTTACGGAGCACGGTGTCCACGCCTGCGACCTTGCGTAGCGCGTCGTGATCCTGGGTGCACTGCGATATCGACCATGCCGTGGTGCCGAACAGCTGCTGCATCTGCAGGGCGAGAATCTCCAGAGCGCCGATCACCGGCAGGTCGCTGCGCTCGTCGAGCAACCGGACGATGACGCCTGCCATCCGTCCGGCGTTCCTGGCGTCGGCCGCATTGCGGTCACGACTGCCGATCCCGCCGACGACCACCGACGTCGATGTCGCGGTGCTGTACCGGGCAGGACCTTGTCGTTTCGCCTCCAGCAGCGCCGAATCGGCGGCGGCCAGAAGCCTGCTCCCGTTGCGTATTTCGGGCCCAGCCGCCGCGGCGCCCTAGGACACGCTGACCTCGGTGGTCACGCGATCGCGGATTGCCTTGGTCGCATCCATGGCGAAAACCTGAGCCGAGGCGAGGGTTGCATCCGGTAAGAGCACGCAGAACTCGTCACCACCGAGGCGCGCGGCGACCGCACCGGTGATGCCGTCGGCCAGACAGGCGAGTTCGCGCGCGACCTCGCGGAGAAGCTGATCACCCGCGGGGTGCCCGTCGCGGTCGTTGATCCTCTTGAACCCGTCGAGGTCACACAGCAGCGCAACCGGATACGCTTTCTCCCAGTCGATTTCGGCGAGATGCTGGTCGACGGCGCGCCGGTTGGCGATACCCGTCAACGGGTCCTCGAACGCGAAACGCCACACTGTCGTGAACAATTCGGACCGGCCTATCGCCACGGCGGCGTGCGCGGCGATGGCCTGGATCAGCTGTTTGTCGCCGTGGTCGAAGCGGCGGCCGTTCGATCCGGTGGCCCAGATCAGGCCCCACATCGAATCGCCGACCATCACCGGGACGGCGAGTTCGGATTCCTTGCCCACGTACTTGAGCGCCTCGGCCGTCTCCGGCGGGCAGTCCGGATCGTCGAGCGCGTTCGCATACGCGATCCCTTGGCTGAGCAGCGAATAGATGTTGGAGTCAGGGGCCGCGTCGTAGTAGTTGTCCACGGGCCACCGCTCTTCGTGCGGCGCCAGGTCTCCGACGACGATCAGCGTGCGGAGCGCCATGCGGTCCGCCTCCCACCGCGTGATCGACAGCGATGCCGCCCCAAGGGCCGTCCGCGCCTGCTCGGCGATGACCTCCAACACCTCGTCGAAGTAATCGGCTTTCAAGACGGCTTCGGAGATGCGCAGCAGTGCCTTGAGCACGGGGAGTTCGGCGGCAGCCTCAGGATCCGCCTCGACTGTCAGCTCAACCCCACCGTGCACCCAAGCATCCCCCTCGCGCCCGCGAGTGCGGCGCAAACGGTCATGCTACCCACACGCTCGCTCGGGGCGTACCTGTAGCGTGCCCTGCTGTGCAGCCCATTCCCGTGATCGCCCTCACCGGCTACCTCGGCGCGGGAAAGACGACACTCCTCAACCATGTGCTGCGCAGCCCGAATGCGCGGATCGGCGTCGTGATCAACGACTTTGGCGAACTCAACGTCGACGCAGGACTGGTTACGGGTCAGATCGACGAACCGGCGTCGATCGCGGGCGGATGCATTTGTTGCCTGCCCGACGAGGGCGGCCTCGACATCGCGCTGGCCCGGCTCGCCGACCCGAAGCTGAGGCTCGACGCCATCATCGTCGAGGCCAGCGGGCTCGCCGATCCGGTCGCCGTCTCGCGCATCATCCGGTTCAGCGGTGTCGACGGGGTCCGGCCCGGCGGCGTGGTGGACGTCATCGACGCCGCCACCCATTTCGACACCGTCGACCGGGATGCCACCCCGCCGGCCCGCTACGGCGCGGCCACGCTGGTGGTGGTCAACAAAATGGATCAGATCGCCGACCGCGACGAGGCGTTGCAGCGCATCGAAAGCAGGGTCCGTTCCCTGAATCCCGACGCGTACGTCGTGGGCGCCACGGCGGGACGGATCGACCCGACGCTGCTCTACGACATCGCGGCCACCGCCGAGGAGGCCGGCCAGATGACGTTTCGGGAGTTGATGGTCGACGAGCCGGCACCGGACGCCCACGCCCACGATCACGACCACGCGCACGCGGATTCGGTGACCGTGTTCGGTGACGGCTGCGTGGATCCGTCGGCGGTCGTCGACCTTCTGGAGAAACCTCCGGCCGGGGTGTACCGCATGAAGGGGACCGTCGCGGTGCGCTACCGGGCGAGCACGCGGACCTACACGGTCAATGTCGTCGGTCCGTCGGTGCACATCGCCGTAGCCCCGCCGCACGCGACGGCCAACAGTCTGGTCGCGATCGGGATGAATCTCGACGCCGACGATGTCCGAGACCGGATGCGCACCGCCATCGCCTCGATGCCCGGAGCCGCGCCCGCGCAGGGAGTCCGGCGACTGCAGCGCTACCGCAGGCTCAGTATTTGAATCAACGCATCTCGTCGAGGATCGTCAGCATCTTCGACGTCGTCGCCCAGTTCCGGATCGTCATCAGTTTGTACTCGGGCGTGCCGACGATCCGGCCCATCCTGCTCTTGGTGCGTTCCGCGGAGAGCCTCGTGAAGTACACGACCCCGGGGCCGGGCCATGCGTCGTCGACGCCGTCGCGAATCTGCACGACACCCATCGCCTTCTGCGCGGTCAAGGGGGATTTCAGGAACACCACGTCGCGGTGATGGTCCTCGGTGCGCGCGACGAACTCCGCAGGCGCCTTGTCTACGACGGCTCGCATCTGACGGTGCGAGCGCACGACGACCACCGGGGGGCTCTGCAGATGCTGGGTCAGCAGCGCCTCGATGTCGGTCTCCAGCGTCGTGGCCGCGCCGCCGAACTCGAACGCGACGTTGCCCGACTGGATATAGGTGCTGACCTTCGCATACCCGGCATCCTCGAGTACGGCCCGCAGGTCGGCCATCGAGATCTTGTTGCGGCCGCCGACATTGATCCCACGCAGCAGAGCCGCGTATCGCACCGTCGCTCCCATGCCGGGCGACGCTACGCGATACTGAGCCGATGGCGGATCGAAATGTTCTAGGCGGGCCGTTGGACCCTTGCGGCACCGAACCTTTGACCGGCTTCTACCGCGACGGCTGCTGCAGCACCGGTGACGAGGACCTGGGCAGGCACACCATCTGCGCCGTCGTGACGATGGACTTCCTGGCTCATCAGCGCTCGATCGGCAACGATCTGTCAACACCGATGCCCGCGTACCGATTTCCCGGGTTGGTGCCCGGCGACCGGTGGTGTGTCACGGCGCTGAACTGGTTGCGCGCGCACGAGGATGGGCAGGCATGCCCGGTGGTGCTCGCGTCCACGCACGAGCGAACGTTGGACTCGGTGCCGCTCGACGTGCTCAAGCAGTACGCGGTCGACGTCCCGGACGACCCGGCAGGTCTCTAGACGCGCGCCCCCCACCTCTGATCTCCTGCGGTACCGCCCTGGCGGGATTCGACGTCACCGTCGACTGCGGCGAGGGTTTGAAAGCCGTCGAGGTCGGTCAGACGCTGGACTGCACCGCCGCCGATCCGCAGGGTGAGGAGCGCACCGTCCAGGTCACTGCCGCACCCGGTGACCAGGACGACAACTGGTCGCTTCTCGACTGATCAACGCTGCCCGGTTGACGTCGCCTTTGGCGGTCAGTGGCAACTCGTCGACGATCCTGATCTGTTCGGGCACTTCGAACTTCGCGAGCCGGTCTCGGCAGTCGGCGACGAGACGCTCTGCTGTCAGCGAGCTGCCCGGCGTCGCGACGACCGCGGCCCCGACGGTCTCCCCGTACACGTCGTCGGGTACGGGAAAGACCGCCGCCTGTGCGACGCCGGGGCAGCCGGCGAGCACTTGTTCGACACGTTCGGGGGAGATCTTCTCGCCGCCCCGGTTGATGATGTTCTTGATGCGCCCGGTGATCGACAGGTTTCCCTGATCGTCGATGACGCCGAGATCGCCGGTGCGCAGCCACCCTTCGGTGAATGCCCCGGCGCTGAGGGCGGGATCGCCGAGGTATCCCCGGGCGATCTCGGGACCCGAGAGCCACACCTCCCCGTCGACGGTCTTCGCGGTCGTCCCCACGGGGGTCCCGACGGTGCCGCGGCGGATCGTCACGTCGTCGGCCGGTGTGCAGCCGGTGATGTGATGGGTCGCCTCCGTCATGCCGTACGCGGTAAGGACCGGCACCCCGAGCACGTCCTCCATCCTGGCGGCGACGTCGCGTGACAGCGGCGCGCTGCAGCTGCGAACGAACCTGAGCCCTGCGGGCACGATCTCGGATTCTGTTCTGGCGAGCACGATCTGGTGAATGGTGGGCACTGCCGTGTACCAGGTGGCGCCGGCTGCGGCCATGTCATCCCAGAACGTCGTGGCACTGAACCGCCCCGCGGCGGGCAGCAGCACCGTCGCACCCACCGCCAGGCTCGTCAGCAAGGTGGCGACCAGGCCGTGCCCGTGGAACAGCGGCATCACCGCCACCGTCGCGTCGGCGGACGAAAGCTGGTACGTGCGAGCGATTGTCGCGACGGATGTGCGCAGCGCCTGGCGCGTCCACGGCACCATCTTGGGGGTGCCCGTGGTTCCCGAGGTGAACATGATCAGGACGTCGTCGGCGATGAGACCGACGGGCGACCGCCCCGGACGCAGGTCGGTCGCCGTGACAGCCTGCCCGGTCAGCACGAGGCGGGCGCCCAGCATGTCGAGCCGCTGATCGATGCCGGCCTGCGGTAGCGACGGATCCAGTGGCGCCACAGTCAGGCCGGCGCCCACCGCACCCAGCAGGGCGACGACGAAATCAACACCGTTACCGGCGAGAACCGCGACGACGTCGCCCGCGCGGAGTCCTTGTGCCGCCAGAGATTTCGCGACAGTGTCGGCCGCCTCGCCGAGTTCGGAGTAGGTGATGGCGCGCCGATCGGTACCGGCAATCAGCGCCACCGCATCCGGGGCGCCTCCCAACAGCCAATTCGTCATGTCAGTTCCTTCCCACCGCCGGGTTCAGATTGGTCAGGTGGCCGCTCTCGGTTCCGTCGGCCGGATCGATGACACAATCGATCAGAGCAGGCCTGCCTGACGCGATCGCCGTCCTCAGCGCCGATTCCAGCTCGGCCGGTGTGGTGACGAGATGACCGGTGGCCCCGAAGGATTCAGCGAGCCGGTCATACCGGGTGCAGTGCAGCAGCCGCGTCGGAGCGGGGTCGGAGGACACCGGGTTCGTGTCGTCGCCGCGGTAGATGCCGCCGTTGTTGAAGACCACCACCGTGACGGGCAGCTGATACCGGCAGATGGTCTCCATCTCCATGCCGGAGAACCCGAACGCGCTGTCGCCTTCGATCGCCACGACCGGCGCGCCGCTCTCGACGGCGGCCGCGACGGCATAGCCCAGCCCGATTCCCATCACCCCCCATGTGCCGCAGTCGAGGCGGTGCCGCGGCCGGTGCATGTCCACGACGTTGCGTGTGTAATCGAGCGTGTTGGCGCCTTCGTTGACCAGGTACACGTCCGGATGTTCTGCGAGCACGTCGCGGACTGCGCGCAGTGCGGGGTAATAGCCCATCGGATCGGTATCCGCGTGGGTTTCGGACGCCAGTCGCTTTGCCATCTTCTGCTTGTTCTCAACGACTTTCGTGGTCAGCGCCTCGCGCCAGGGGTGGGGCGTGCACACGCGCGCCGCGGCGCGGTTGAGAACCTCCACCACCGACGCGATGTCGCCGAGCAGTGGGGCAGCAATCGTCTGGTTGCTGTCGAGTTCCGTCGGGTCGATCTCCACCTGGATGAAACGCGCGTCGGCGTTCCACTGCGGCGCCTCGCCGTGGCCGAGAAGCCAGTTCAGCCGGGCACCGACCAGCATGACGACGTCGGCCTGCCGCATCGCCAGGGAGCGGGCTGCCGCGACGGACTGCGGATGGTCGTCCGGCAGCAGCCCTTTCGCCATCGACATCGGCAGGAACGGCAGCCCTGTGGATTCGATGAACCGCCGGATCTCGTCGTCGGCCCTGGCGTAGGCGGCGCCCTTGCCGAGCACGATCAGCGGGCGCTGTGCACCGGCGAGCAAGTTGACGGCTCGTTCGACCGCCGCGTCCGACGGATACTGCCGCGGCGCGGGGTCGATGACCTGTCGCAGCGCCGCAGTACCGGTTTCGGTGTCGACGACCTCGCTGAGCACAGCGGCGGGGATGTCCAGATAGACCCCTCCGGGCCGCCCCGAGGTCGCAGTGCGGATCGCGCGGGCGACGGCAAGCCCGATGTCGGCAGCGCGATCCACGCGATAGGCCGCTTTCGCGAGCGTCTTGGCGATGGCGAACTGATCCAGTTCCTCGTAGTCGCCGCGGCTGAGGTCCACGATGGCCCGGTCGCTGGAGCCCGCGATCTGGATCATCGGGAAACAGTTGGCCGTCGAGTTGGCCAGCGCCACCAACCCGTTCAGGAAGCCCGGCCCCGACACGGTCATGCAGATCCCCGGCTTCCCGGTGAGGAATCCGGCGGCCGACGCGGCGTGCCCGGCAGCACTCTCGTGCCGGAACCCGAGGAACCGGATGCCCTCGGCCTGTACCAACCGCACCAGATCGGTGATCGGGATGCCGACCAGCCCGTAGATCGTCGAGACGCCGTTGAGTTTCAGCGCCTCGACCACCAGGTGCGCCCCATCGGTCTTCATGATGTGATCTTTGCTCTTCGGGTCGCGTGATGTCGCTATTGCTGTCATCCAATCGCGACTACCGGTTAGCGGGAAGGTAGCTTTCGGTATGGCTTCGGTGTTGACGGTGAACATGGCGGCAGCCCCCATCGATCTGGGGCGGCGCCGGTCCGGTATCGACAAACGGCCCAGCGCCGAGCCGCTCTCGGTGCGCGCGCCGGGTCCGCGTAAGGGCGGGTTGGGCAGCGGTGTCGTCGGCGACGCGATCTGCGACAGCAAGCATCACGGCGGTGACGACCAGGCGGTCTACGCCTATGCCCGAGAGGACCTGGACCGCTGGGAAGCAGAGCTGGGACGGGAACTGACCAACGGCGCGTTCGGCGAGAATCTGACGACGTCGGGCGTGGACGTGACCGGTCTGCTGATCGGCGAGCGCTGGAAGGTCGGCACCGACGGCCTCGTCCTGGAGGTGACCAGCCCGCGGACACCGTGCCAGACGTTCGTGTCCTGGCTCGGTATTCCGGGCTGGATCAAGACGTTCACCGCCGCAGGCGACCCGGGCGCCTACTTCCGCGTGATCGAACCGGGGACGACGCGCGCGGGCGACAGCATCGAGGTGATCGCCCGCCCCGAGCACGATGTGACGATCGGGACGGTGTTTCGGGCCCTGATGGGCGAATCGGACCTGATGCCCGCTCTTGCGGTTGCCGACGCACTTCCGGAGAAGATCAAAGAGCAGGTGGCCAAACGCCGCGTGTGAGCTGAATCCCATTTCGCGGATCGGCGCGTGAGGCGGTTTGGGAGCCGCGACGGGCCGGGAACGCTTCATCACGCGTGCACAGAGTTGTCGCGTCGGCGCGTTGTCGCGCACAAGCCCCTGACATCTACTCCCAGGAGAGTCTTCATCTGTCATGGAAGACACCATCGAGCTGCAGTCCGCAACACATTTCGCCGGTGACGCCGCATGGATCGCCGGTGTGATCGCCCTCGCCTACGCCATCGGCCTGGCCGTGTCGTGGGTGTTGCAACGGTTGGGTCGTCGCAGCACGCTGCTGCATCACATCGCCCAGCTGACCCGACGGCCGCTGCGCGCCACTCTGGTCGTGATCGCCGCGTCGGCTGCCGTCCGCCGCACCGTCGATGTCGGCGCGAGCTGGCGCAGTTGGGTCGACCATGCCCTCGTCATCGCGCTCATCGGCACACTGACGTGGATGGTGGCCAGCCTCGTGCGGGTCGCCGAGCGACAGGTGATCTCCAAATTCGCCGGCGGCGACGAGGGCCTCACGGACGCCGACCGGCATCGCCGCAAGATCAAGACCCAGGTCCTCACGCTGCGGCGCATCGTCGTCGCGATCGTTGTAGTGCTGGGCGGTGCGGCCGCGATGATGACGTTCCCGTCGTTCAGCGACATCGGCAAGACGATGTTCGCGTCGGCCGGTGTGCTGACCGTCGTCGCGGGCCTGGCCGCGCAGACGTCGCTGGGCTCCGTGTTCGCCGGCATCCAGATCGCCTTCTCCGACGCCATCCGCGTCGGCGACGTGGTCGTCCTCGAAGAGGAGTGGGGCCGCATCGAAGAGATCACGCTGACCTATGTGGTGGTGCATTTGTGGGATGAGCGCCGGCTGGTACTGCCGTGTACGTACTTCACATCCACGCCGTTCCAGAACTGGACCCGCAACGCGACCGAACTGCTCGGCACCGCCGAGGTCGACGTCGATTTCACCGTTCCGTTCGACGGCATGCGCGCGGAGCTGGACCGGCTGTTGCACGCAAACCCGTTGTGGGACGGGCGAGTCGGTGTCCTGCAGGTGACCGACGCTGTCGAGGGACGGGTGCGGGTGCGAATGCTGGTGAGTGCCTCCAACGCCGGACAGTTGTTCGACCTGCGCTGCGATGTCCGCGAGGGGATGGTCGCCTGGCTGCAACAGAAGAATCCCGGTGCGCTGCCTCGCCAGCGGATCGAGCACCAGACCGATTCGGGCCCCAGCCCGCAAAACGACATCGCCCACATCGGCCGCCCGCAGGCAGATTCCGGCCTGTTCAGCGGCAGTGTCGAAGCCGACCGCCGCGGTAGGGCGTTCGACAGCGCCGACGAGGATCACCGCAACGGCGAGCTGGTGCGCGTCAACTACGACGGCTGACCGGCCCACCTCATGTTCGATTGATGCTGAGCGCAACTCTTGGTCGAGTATCGCCGGCGGGGAATGCTCGTGGCTGAAGACGTCGTTGACGCTGGAAGTGAGAGCAATGACAGGCCGAACGCCGCTGCATCTTGCCGTCGCACTCAACCCGACGGGCTGGCATCCCGCGTCCTGGCGGGACACCGAAGCCAGGCCCGCGGATCTGCTGACGCCGTCGTACTGGGTGGACCTTGTCGGCGCCGCCGACCGCGGCCACGTGGACCTCGTGACCTTCGACGACGGCCTGACCTTGCAACCCGACGGGCCGCAGGGGCGGCTCGACGCGGTGCTCACTGCCGCACGCGTCGCCCCGCACACCTCCCGGGTCGGCCTGCTGCCCACGGTGATCGCCACCCACACCGAACCGTTCCACCTGTCGAAGGCGATCGCCACGCTCGACTATGTCAGTTCCGGGCGCGCCGGGGTGCACGTGCAGGTGAGCGCCGACGAGGCCGCAGCGCGCCACTTCGGCAGGAGGGCCACACCGACGTCACTGGCGGAGCTGTACGAGGAAGCCACCGACTACGTCGAGGTGCTGCGCCGGTTGTGGGACAGCTGGGAGGACGACGCCGAGATCCGCGACGCCGCCACCGGCCGGTTCATCGACCGGAACAAGTTGCACTACATCGATTTCGAGGGCAAGTGGTTCTCGGTCAAGGGGCCCTCGATCACACCGAGACCGCCCCAGGGCCAGCCTCTCGTCGCGGCGAGCGACGACGGCCAGGACAGCCGCGCGTTCATCGGCGGCAGCGCCGACATCGCGTTCGTGCCCACGCACGGCACCGGTCAGATCGGGTCGGCGACGACGTTCGTCGACCTCGTCGTGTTCCTCGACGACGCTGCAGGACATGCGGCCTCCCGTCGCCGCCGGCTCGACGACCTCCACGGCGCCGAGTACACCGGTGAAGCAAGGATTTTCGACGGAACTCCAGTCCAGTTGGCCGAACTGCTGCAGGAGTGGTCGGAGTCCGGGGTCGCGGGCGTCCGCCTGCTGCCCGCGACCCTGCCGCACGACCTCGTCCAGATCACGTCCGGCCTGACGCCGGAACTACGGCGCCGCCGGCTGTCGAGTACTAGCGCCGCCACGGCGCTGCGTGAGCTGCTCGGTCTCGCTCGTCCGGCCAACCGTTATGCTGAAGCCTGAGGATCGCCGATGAGCAAGCCCGTCAAGCAGATTCACCTCGCCGCGCACTTCCCCGGCGTCAACAACACGACGGTCTGGAGCGACCCGGAGTCGGGAAGTCATATCGATTTCGCATCCTTCGTGCACTTCGCCCAGACTGCCGAGCGCGGCAAGTTCGACTTCATGTTCCTCGCCGAGGGGTTGCGGCTGCGGGAACAGAACGGACAGATCTACGATCTCGACGTTGTCGGACGGCCGGACACCTTCACCGTCCTCGCGGCGCTGGCCGCCGTCACCGAGCACCTGGGTTTGACCGGCACGATCAACTCGACATTTAACGAACCCTACGAGGTGGCAAGGCAATTCGCGTCACTCGATCACCTCTCGTCCGGCCGCGCCGCGTGGAACGTGGTGACGTCATGGGATGCGTTCACCGGGGAGAACTTCCGCCGCGGCGGGTTCCTGCTTGAAAGCGACCGCTACACCCGAGCGGAGAGTTTCCTCTCCGCGGCGAACACGCTCTTCGATTCATGGCCCGAGCACGCCGGTGAGTTCGCCTACAAAGACCAGCATTTCGACATCAGCGGGCGCTTCAACGTGCCCCGTAGCCCGCAGGGCAGACCCGTCATCTTCCAGGCCGGCGACTCCGACCGCGGCCGCGACTTCGCGGCGGCGGCCGCCGATGCGATCTTCTCCCGGCACGGCACACTCGAAGCCGGCCAGGAGTTCTACGCCGACGTGAAGGGCCGTCTGCCCGGGTTCGGCCGGCACCGCGACGACCTGTTGATCCTGCCGGCCGCCACCTTCGTCCTCGGGGACACCGATGCCGAAGCCGCCGAGCTTGCCCAACAGGTGCGTCTGGCGCAGGTATCGCCGGCGACAGCGATCAAGTTCCTTGAGCAACTGTGGAATCGGGACCTTTCGGACCACGATCCCGACGGGCCGCTGCCGACCGTCGATCCGATCGTCGGTGAGAACACCATCGCCAGGGGCCGGGCCAGTGTGCGCATGTACCGGGATCCGGTCGCGACCGCCCACGAGTGGCGCGCGAAAGCCGCAGCGGAGAATCTGAACTCCCGCGAGCTCATCGTCGAGGTGACCGGCAGGCAGAACTTCATCGGCTCGCCGGCCACTGTCGCCGAGTCCATCAACGAGCTGGTGCAGGCCGACGCGAGTGACGGTTTCATCCTAGTCCCGCACGTGACACCCGGCGGTCTCGATCCGTTCGTCGACAAGGTCGTGCCGCTGCTTCAGGAGCGCGGTGTGTTCCGCACCGAGTACAGCGGGACCACCCTGCGTGATCATCTCGGGCTCACCCATCCGACCGACCGCTGAGCGCATTCCCTTCATACGGATTCAAACTGGCTGTACCCCAAAGCAACCCGGTTAGTGTCGCAGCATGACCGCCGTAACCGAAACCGCTTTGGAAGTGACTCCGCTGTCCGGCTGGACGGGCGCGCTCGTCACAGGCATCGATCTCTCGGCCCCGCTCAGCGACGGCGACAAGGCCGCAATCCGGACTGCACTGCACAAGTGGAAGGTCGTGTTCTTCCGCGACCAGGTGCTCGACCACGCAGGCCAGATCGCCTTCGGCGCCCAGTTCGGCGAGGTCACACCCGGACACCCCTACGAGGGCGATTCCGCGCCCGCGGGATTCCCGCAGATCCACACCGTCTCCCCGGCCGCCTACGACCACCGATACGGCACCCGGTACCGCAAGAAGCAGAGTCCGAACGGCCCCGGCTGGCACGCCGATGTCACGCCGTTGATCAATCCGCCTTCCCACTCGATCCTGCGCGCCGAGAGCGTCCCGCCGTACGGCGGTGACACCCAGTTCACCAATGTCGCCGCCGCATATGCGGGTCTCTCGCCGCTGCTGCGCGAGTTCATCGACGAGCTGCGGGCCGAACACCGATTCGGGACAACGGTTTCCGCCGAGCGAAGCTCCGAGAAGATCGGCGATCTGGTTCGCACCAACCCGCTGGCCTCCATCCACCCGGTGGTCAGGGTCCATCCGGAGACGCGCGAGCGCGTGCTGTACGTCAACCCGTCATTCACGCGGGAGATCGTCGACCTTTCACCGCGCGAGAGCCGCCACGTGCTGGATCTGTTGTTCACCGAGCTCGCCCGGCCCGAGTACACCGTCCGCTTCGCCTGGGAGCCCGGCAGCGTCGCCTTCTGGGACAACCGCGCCGCATTGCATCTGGCACCAAGGGATTTTGAGCATGTCGAGGGAGACCGCGTGCTGCACCGCATCACGCTTGTCGGCGACATCCCGGTCGGCACCGACGGCCGCGCCTCCGAATCGATCTCTGGTGACTTCTTCGGAGCGGCATAGTGGCGACCGTCCCACTGCTCAACCGGTCGAAGGCTCCCCCTGCGGCCGTGACTACCCTGGTCGATCCGCGCGCCGCGATCGCGCGCAGGCAACGTAAGAACCGGATCCCCCGCTGGCTGCAACGCCTGACAGGCCCGGTCCTGTTGGTGGTGCTGTGGCAGCTCCTCTCCAGCACAGGGTTTTTCGATGCGCGCACGGTGCCGCAGCCGCTCGCGGTGCTGCAGGCTGCAATCCGACTGGCCGCCGACGGGGTCCTGCAAGATCATCTGGTGGCCAGCCTGCTTCGGGTCGGTTACGGCGTGGTCTTCGGAATCGCGCTCGGGCTGAGTCTTGCTCTGCTGTCGGGGCTGTCGCGGATCGGTGAGAACTTCGTCGACGCGAATATGGAAGTGCTGCGCGCAGTTC
Source organism: Mycobacterium sp. 236(2023) (assembly GCF_029623955.1). Classification (GTDB taxonomy): domain Bacteria; phylum Actinomycetota; class Actinomycetes; order Mycobacteriales; family Mycobacteriaceae; genus Mycobacterium. The sequence goes on from NZ_JARSBP010000005.1 coordinate 16,865, forward strand.
CGAACTTCGCTCTGGTACCGCTGCTCATCGTCTGGTTCGGCATCAGCGAGGTGCCCAAGATCCTCCTCATCACGCTGGCCGTGGCCGTGGCGATCTACATCAACACCTTCAGCGCCATCCGCAGCGTGGACGCCGGATTGGTCGAGGCCGCACGTTCGTTCGGGGCCGGCCGGACCGAACTCATCTATCGCGTCATCCTGCCCGGATCGCTGCCCGGCTTCCTGGTCGGACTTCGTCTCGCACTCACCGCGTCGTGGCTGTCGCTGATCTTCGCCGAGACCATCAACGCCAAACGCGGTCTGGGGCGGATGATGACCGACGCCCGCGAGTACTTCCAGATCGACGTCGTGTTCGTGCTCATCGCGATCTACGCGATCCTCGGGCTGCTGTCCGTGCTCATCGTCCGCTTCCTCGAGGCCCGCCTGCTGACCTGGAGACGAGCCTATGACGGCGACTGATGTGCCCTCTGTGACCTTCGACAGCCCTGTCGTCCACGCGCGCGACGTCCGTAAAGCGTTCGGAGCCAACGTGGTTCTCGAAAGCCTGGACCTCGAGATCCGAGCGGGCGAGTTCGTCGCGATGCTCGGGCGAAGCGGGTCCGGCAAGAGCACCTTTCTGCGCGCACTCGGCGCGCTGGACGCGGACTTCGACGGCGACGTCCGGGTACCGCAACGTCGGTCGATCGTGTTCCAGGATCCCCGCCTGCTGCCGTGGCAGCGCGTCCTGACCAACGTGACCGTCGGCCTGCCCCGGACACGCGTGGTCAGAGACCTGGCGCGGGCAGCGCTCGCCGAGGTGCGCTTGTCCGGCAAGGAGGAGGCGTGGCCGCGCACGCTGTCCGGCGGTGAGGCGCAGCGGGTTGCGCTGGCACGGGCCCTGGTTCGCGAGCCCCAATTACTGCTTCTGGACGAGCCGTTCGGCGCTCTCGACGCGCTCACCCGGATCAAGATGCACGGCCTGCTCCTCGATCTGTGCCGCAAACACACCCCGGCGGTGCTGCTCGTGACCCACGACGTGGACGAGGCAATTCTGTTGGCAGACAGGGTGATCGTGCTCACCGACGGCGCGATCTCGCTGGATGCCGAGGTCAGCGTGCCCAAACCACGAGCCCGCGACTCCCCCGAATTCACCGCCTTGCGTAGACGACTGTTGACCGAACTGGGAGTGGACCCATGAGACACCCGAGAATCGCCGCACTGCTGCTCATCCCCCTGCTGGCGGCCGGCTGTGGGCTCTCCGAGGACAGTACCGACACCGCCATCGACTCGGTGGAGGTCGCCGGCACCGTCGAGGTGCCCGCGGGCACAAAACTTGTCATCGCCGAGCAGAACGCCACGCAGTCGCTGCCCTGGGGTCTGGCCGACGCAGGCAAGGATGCACCGTACGCCGTCGAGTTCGCGGACTTCAGCGGCGGTGCGGCGGTCATCGAGGCGCTGCGCTCCGGTGCCGCCGACGTCGGTTCCATCGGCGAGGCGCCGGTCCCGATCGCGGTCGACAGCGGGGTCACCGACCTGGTGACGATCGGTCTGCAAGCCAATCCGGGGACCAGCGGCGGCTACTACCTGGTGGCGCGTCCGGGCAGCGGTGTCGAACGCATCGAGGACCTCCGGGGCCGGCGCGTCGCCTATCCGCCGGGATCGGGACGGCACATGGTCACGGCCGCGCTCCTCAAACAACAAGGCCTCGACCTCAAGACCGATGTCCAGCCGGTCGAACTCGCAGGCGCCGAGGTGGTTCCGACGTTCGCCGCCGGCGCCGTCGATGCCGCGATCGTGCTCGGCAACCAGTACTACCAACTGGGCGAGCCACCGATCCTCGGTGACGGCACAGGTATCAACACCGGCATCCAGACGCTGATCGTCCGCAAAGACATCCTCGACGACCCCGCCAAGAACGCAGCGATCGGCGACTACGTCGGCCGGGCTACCGCGGCGAACAACTGGAAAGACACCCATGCCGACGAGTGGATCCAGGAGTACTACGTCAAACAGCAGGGCATCACCGCGGAGCAGGGCCGCAAGCTCTACGAGGAGGACGGCATCGCGTCCTACTACCCGATCGATGCCGAATCCACCGAACTGTTCCAGACCGTCGCCGATGGTCTGTACGACACCGGCACCACCAAGACCCATGTCGACATCGCGCCGTATGTCGAAGGGCGCTACAACGCCATCGTCGTCGCACAGAACGAACTCGACGGTGTGACACCCAAACCCATCGATGCATAGCCCGGAGAGGACGACCCAATGACCCAGGTAGCACAAGCCATTACGGTTCACCCGCAGTCGGGGTGGACGGGCGCCGAGATCCGCGGCGTGGATCTCACGGCCCCGCTGTCCGATGAGCAGATCGCGGAGATCCGCGCGGCGTTGCTCACATGGAAGGTGGTGTTCTTCCGCGGCCAGTTCATCGGTCACGACGACCACCTGCGTTTCGCATCGGCCTTCGGCGCGCCCACGCCGGCCCACCCGCTGTTCGACGCAATCGCCGACCCGAACTATCCGACGATCTACCCGATCTTCCGTGACCGATTCAAGTCCAGGTACGGCAGCAGCCGCGGCTTCGACAAGGTGAACTGGCATGCCGACGTCACCGCCGCCGTCAACCCGCCGTTCGCATCGATTCTTCGCGCCGAGGTGATCCCGGCCTTCGGCGGTGACACCCAGTGGTCGAACACCGTGGCGGCATATCAGGGATTGTCGGCTCCGCTGCAGCGGCTGGCGGACAAACTCCGTGCGGTGCACCGCTTCTCGCCGCCGGAAGGTACCAGTGCGACATCGGATTACCAGCGCCGCGTCAAGGGCAGGCCGCTGGTAACCGAGCACCCGGTGGTTCGGGTACACCCCGAGACGGGTGAGAAAGCGCTGTATGTGAACCCGGGCTTCACGACGCACATCGTCGGGGTGTCGCCACACGAGAGCAGGCGCCTGCTCGGCCTCTTCTACGACGAACTGGCCCGGCCCGAACACACGGTGCGCTTCAAATGGGAGCCCGGCAGCATCGCGTTCTGGGACAACCGTTCCACTGTGCACCTGGCCCCCTCCGATCTGACGACGGATGACGACCGCAGGCTCTACCGCGTCACCTTGGTCGGCGACATCCCGGCCGGACCGGACGGACGTCCTTCGATCGCGCTGGAGGGCGAGCCGTTCGAAGCCATCTAACATGGCCGTGTGACTCCCGACGAGTTGGAAGACCGGACGCGCGGGGCGGTTCGAGCCGCTGTCGACGCGGCCCGCGAACTCGGCCTCCACGTCGACCGCGGCACTGTGCTGCACGACGTCTTCTCCGTCGTCGTCCACCTCGAGCCCGCGCCGGTGGTAGCGCGGATCCCGGTGGTGCTGACCGCCAGCGTGGCGCCGGAGCGGCAAGCGGCGCGGCAGCAACGCGAACTCGACGTCGTCGCCTGGCTCGACGAGCAGGGTGTGCCGGTGGTTCCGCCGTCACCGCTGGTGCCCCGGTCTCCCGTTCGCAGGGACGACTTCCCGATGACGTTCTGGGAGTTGGCCGATGTCGCCGAGGACCACCAGCCGTATCGGGGCGTCGACATGTCCTACAGCGCACAATTGCACGCCGCGCTCACCGAATATCCCGGCGAGCTTCCGTTCCTCGCGCCGTTCAACGATGGTCTGCCCGACATGATGGCCGAGCTCGGCAGCGTGGACGTGCTGTCGTCTGACGAAATAGACCGCGCGCGTCGGGAATTCGAGCGTCTGCAGTCGGTGTTGTCGGGTCCCGAGGTGTTCGCGGTGGCCTTTCCGGCCGCATCGGTGCAGCCGGTTCAAGGAGATGGGCCGTCGCACAACGTGATCCGCACCAGATCGGGAATCCGGTTCTCCGATTTCGAGGACATCTGTGTGGGACCCGTCGAATGGGACGTCGCGATGCTGGGACCCGACGCTGTCCGGGAGTATGAGCGGGCCGCGAATAATCTGGGGCTGCGCGCCACGGATCCGGAGGTCCTACGGGTCATGGATTGCGCACGGCGGCTTCAGTTCGTCGGGTGCCTCACGTTGGTACCTCAGCTACCGCTGCTCGCGGACGGGTTGGCGTCAGCGTTGGACGACTGGCGCGCATCGCCCGCGTTCGGTTGAGATCTTAGGTGGGCAACTCGTAATCCATCGGCGGGCCGTTCGGGCCGACGGCGCCCTGATCGGCGATCGCTGTGGCCACCGGGATGCCTTCATGAACGATGCCCACAACGACGACATGCTTCTGCACCGCGGGCAACGCGATCTGCGCCGTGTCGGGGGTGATGCGGAACGTGGTGGTCTGGCCGTCGGGGGTGCTGGTCGTGAACGAGTTCGACGAGCTGGCGATCACTTGCCCGGCACGCTGGATGTGTTCGGGGACCGCTGGACCTGCGGCGCTCTGCGGCGGTGTCGGCTGGAGTGCCGGTTGAGGCTCGGCGATCTGGGCTGTCAGCAACCATCCCGCAGCGGCCGCCGCACCGAACATCGACGCAGTGGCGAGACGACACCCGAGATGGCCGCGCCGGCTGGAGCGCCGGTGCTTTCCGCTGTGATGGATCGCAGTCACGACTGCCGTCTACCCCAACAGCTCCCGGCGAAAACGGAATGATGCGAGTAGCTAACTCATTTCCACGCGAATACCGGCTGTTCCAGCCCGTCGACCGGGTCGCCGCGACCCTCCAGGCCCAACCACCTCAGTTGCAACAGCACCGCGCCGGTCGGCGCGTGGATCAGGTCGTTGCCGAGCGGAATCTGCACGACGGGGCGCGAACTCTCGGGGATGTCGATGAACCGGGGTGAATCTTCGCGCAGCAACTGATGCAACCCGACGCGGTACACGGCGACCACCTCGTCAGGCGAGGGCCGGGGGTTGAGACGTCCGGCACCCCAGATCACCACCGGTGTGATGACGTACCCCGAACGCGTCGGGTAGTCGTCGAGCAGCCCGAGCACGGACGTTTCGGGAAGTCGGACGCCGACTTCTTCGTCGAGCTCGCGCAGCGCGGCATCGACCGCGTTCTCCCCAGGATCGAGCCGCCCGCCCGGCAGTGCCCACTGGGCCGAGTGAGACGAAAGCCGAGAAGCCCTGCGACACAGGAAGAACGCGGCTCCGCCTGAAACGTTGACCATCCGGCCGTCCAGATCCTCCGGCATCGGTCGTCCGGCGATCCAGTCGTCCACCGGAGCCGGATCCACCCGATCCTCTCCGACGAGAGAGTCGACGAGCACCACGGCCACGGCGGCGCGCCGCTTGGACGGATCGTCCACGGTGCGGCGTCGATGACCGGCCAACCGTTCGCGGATCTGGTCACGGAGGGCGTCGTCGTAGCTGATCGTCACCGTTCGAGGCTAACGAGAGCATCTGCGCCAACGCGCCGAGGCCGGCACGGTGTCCCGTGCCGGCCTCAGAACGTGCGGGTCAGTTGTTGATACCGACCACTTCCTGAGCAATTGCGGCGATCCGCGTCTGCGCCGCCGAGACCACGCGCTGGCGGTCCTTGTGCGCCTCTTCATACGCGATGATCGCCCGGATGTCGGAGGGCTCCTCCAGCTCCTTCACCGCGCTCGCAGCGTCGTTGACGTTCAAATCGTCATAGTCGGCGATCGGAAGCTCTTCGGCGGTCAGGATGCCCGTCGCGCCACGCGCCGCATGGATGACCTCGGCAGCGTTCTCTGCACCCTGGTCACGCGAGATGCGCTCGGCGGTCTGCAGGGCCGAATCACGCGCACCCGTCAGCACCTTCGTTGCGACCTCGCCGGTCCGCGAGCCACGCTCGATCAACTCGTCGACGTTCGGGCGAACCGAGCGCAGCGCCTCGGCGATGCGCTCCGCACCACGGGTCGACCACGTGAACGGCAGGTTCGCCAGCTTCACGGCAAGGCCGGCGGCGGCCTGCAGCGGTGTGCGCCTCAGCGCGGCCGGGCCCCCGAGGGCATCCTCGGCCAACACCGTCGTCAGCCACTCCACCGTCGCGGTGTGTGCGGTGATGAGCCGGGTCGCGAGTTCCTCGACGTCGGACTCCTTGGCCGACACCGCAAGTGCCTTGACGTAGCGCGAACGGTCGAGCAGCTGGCCTTCGAGTGCGAGGTCGCCGAGAAGCGCCTCGTCGAACGGCTCTGCCTGCTCGGTCAGCGCCTTGACCGCCGCCGCTGCCCGGCCGAGGAAGGGTCCGAGGATGTCGGGGAAGCCCCCTAGGTCGCGGATTGCCTTCTCGATCGCTTCGGCACGGATCTTGGCGTTCTCCGCGTTCTGCGTGAGCTCACGCTGCACCGCATCGGTGCGGGCCTGCGCGACGCGCGTCTCGGCGACCTGGATCTCGGTGTGGGTCAGGTCAAGCACGGTGCGTAGCTGAGCGATGAGGGTCGCCTTCGTGGCGGTAACCTCGGCGGTCTCGACTGTCTTGGTTGAAGCCATGGTTCTCGTTTCACCCCTTGTTGGAGACTTGGCGTTCTTCGGTCAGCGCATTTCTGCGCTCACGGTTCGTCTACCCGGCGATGCGCCGGTCGATCGCGCTCGACACGCGTTGTGAAAAAGGCGTCAATTGTGTGTAGGTCGCGGGCCGGAATGGGTACACCGGACCAACTTTCGTTTACGCTGCGCACCCCGGTTTGGAGCGCTCGGCGGCGGGTACGTAGGGCGCTGTGATGCCCATGCTGGTTCAACCAACCCTGCCGGACCCCCGCGGTCCCATCTCCATGTCGGTCATCGAGATGCTCGCCGAGCGCGCCCCCCTTCGCTATCTGGCGCGGGTGGAGACGTCGCTGGCCGACGCCGATCCTGCGGGCATCGACCTGCAGCTGGCGCTCTACGTCTGCTACGAGCTGCATTACCGCGGCTTCGCCGGCGTGGATTCGGGCTGGGAGTGGAACGCGGGGCTCATCGATCTGCGCGGACGACTGGAAGACCTTTTCCTCAACGACATTCGCGCCGCGGTCGGCCCCGTAGAGCCGGGTGTCAGTGCGCTCGAAGAGCTCGACAAACTGTGCGTGGAACCGGTCAACGGAAACGGGCCCTCCTACTATCTGCGCGATGAGGGCAGCTGGGAGCAGATGCGTGAGTACTTCGCGCACCGCTCGCTGTATCACCTCAAGGAGGGCGATCCGCACGCGTGGGCGATCCCGCGGCTCACCGGACAGGCGAAGGCGTCGTTCGTCGCGGTCGAATACGACGAGTTCGGCGCCGGCAAGGGTGCCCGGCTGCATCAGCAGTTGTTCGCCGATCTGATGGAGGCGGCGGGGCTGGACACCACGTATCTCGGCTATCTCAACGATGTCCCTGCGGAGTCCCTCGCGGTGGTCAATCTGATGTCGTTGTTCGGCCTGCACCGGCGTTTACGCGGTTCGGCTGTCGGGCATTTCGCCGCCACCGAGGTCACCTCTCCACCCGGATCACGCCGCATGGTGCAGGCGCTGGAACGTCTTGGCGCACCGCAGGAATGCCACACGTTCTACGCCGAGCATGTGGAAGCCGATGCCGTGCACGAGCAGGTGGTACGCACCGATGTGGTCGGCGATCTGGTGGCGCAGGAACCCGACCTCGACGCCGATGTGGTGTTCGGGATCCGGGCATTCGACCTTGTCGAGAACCGGCTGGCCGATCACCTCATGGCGTGCTGGCACGGCGGGCGAACATCATTGCGACGCCCCCTGGGCTGAGTCGGCGGCCCGCTCTTTGCGGCGGTGACTCGTGTCGCACAGCGGATACATCTTGGATCGGCGGCACGCGCAGATCGCGACCATGAATCGATCGGACTCCACCGTGCTTCCGTCCGGGAGTTCCACCCGAACAGGACCTTCCACCATGACTGGCCCGCCTGGAACCACGCGGACCAGTCGTGGCGGTTGATTCGTCACGGAGCGTCGGCCCGGATCACGACGATGCGCTCGAAGCGGCTTCCCCGCGACAGCAGCCCGGCGCGCATCAGCCAGGAGGCGCGAGCCGACATCACGGGACCGAATGGAATCAGCTGCTGCGCAACCACTTCCGCAGACATTCCGTGAGCCTTCAGCGCTCGCAGGGTGCGTTGAACATTTGAGCATTCCGACTGGACGACGAGCATCGTGCCGCCCTCGTCCAGCAGAAGCGGCGCGGCCGCACACATCGGATCGAGCACCAACCGGCCGTCAGGTCCGGCGTTCCACGCGCGCGACGGACCAGCCGCAGCCGAGATCGCAGCGCTGTCGTCCTCGGGTCCCACCGGCACATAGGGCGGGTTGGCGAGCACGACGTCGAAGGGTCCGAATTCGATTGCGCGAGCCCATGACCCGCGATGCACCTGTACCTCCGCGCCCACCGCGAGCGCATCCTGGCGCGTCCGCTGCACCGCCTTGGGACAGATGTCGAACGCCGTGACCTCTTTGGCCCCGGCGGTGGCTGCCGCGATGGCCACGACGCCGCTACCGGTACAGAGGTCGGCAATTCTCGCCCCGGGGGCCACATCGGCTTGTTTGAGGGCGTCGATCAGCAGTTGCGAATCCTCCTGCGGAGGATAGACCTCAACGGGGATTTCGGGGGCGTCAAAGTCGGTGTATGCGCTCGTCACGCCTCCTTGATGCCCGCTACCGTGCCCTCCAAACGTTTGCCCTCCAAACGTTTGCCCATGGGGCGGACGGGAATCCGGCCGCACATGAGCATCTGCGACACCTGTGGCAATCACTACGACAAAGCTTTCACCGTCACATGGCACGACGGCCGGAGTGCGACCTTCGACAGCGTGGAGTGCGCAGCCATGCAATTGGCGCCGCAATGCGGACATTGCGGCTGCCGGATCCTCGGGCACGGCATCGAGACCGACGAGGGCATCTTCTGCTGTGCACACTGTGCACGCAAAGACACCAACGCCGACGTCAACGACCGCTACCCCGTCCCGTCGGGAGCCTAGGAGCTACAGGCGCCCGACGGCAAAAGCTGCACCCTCGTTGGTCATCCCGTTGATCGGATAGAGGGCGTGAGCCACTCCAGGCTGGCCGTCGGGGGCACCGTCACAGATGCCGTCGCCCGGGGCGCACAGCTCGGTCGTCTTGTCCGCGTACAGGGGGCCGATGGTGATCGCCGGCGCACCATACCGCGACAGGAAGGCTCCGGAGGGTGTGCCGAAGAGGACGACCGCCGCAACGTGTTCGGCCACCTCAGGTGGCAGCGGGGTTGGTGCGACCGCAGCAGGCACCGAGCTTGGCACGGTGTCCGAGGTCGCGAACCCCGACACGACCGCGCCCTGGGAGTAGCCCCCGAGAATCAGGCGCGTGTCGGGGCAGATGTCGGACATGGTCTTCACGCGATTGCCCGCGTCGCGAACGCCGTCGATCACCGTCGCGGCGAAGAGCTCACGATCGGCGAAGTTGTTCGCCGCGGGATAGTTCACGGCGTAAACCCCGACCGAGCGTGGGCCGGCCTGGGCTCGGACCGCGTCGACGAACGACTGTCCCACTCCGCCCACTCCGGGCGCCTCGCTGGTGCCGCGCGCGAAGATCACCTCCACGTCGGGACAGGGCTCCTGCGCCCAGGCGGTCGGCACACCGACACCGACGACTGCAGCGCACGCTCCGAGAACAGCGGCACCGGCCGCACCAACGATTCGACTGATTCCCATCGGCCTGCAGTACCCCGCAGTTCGCTGGTCAAACGACGGCAAATATGACGGCTCGGTCATCGGTTAGCCGGCTCGTTGACCTCATACGCCGCCATCGTGCGGCGTCGGGCTCTGCGGCGACTCCCACTTGGACTCCAGCGTGCGGACCACGACAGTGTCGCCGGGTAACTCGACGTCGCAGGTCTCGCCGTCGTCGCCCTCCAGCGTGACGATCATCGTCGTGCCCGCATCGTCGCGGCGCGAATCGGTGTGCACAACCTTGTATTGGCGCGGCTCGTCACCGGCGTCGGGCACATTCAGCGAGATGAGGTCGCCGGGTGCGACGTTGACGAGGCGGTCGTTCTCGGACTGAGCAGTCATGGGTTAGACGGTAGAGGACTCGTCTGATTCGGGGCCGACTCAGCGGGTAACGCTGCTGTAGAGAAGCGAGAGGAGCCCCTTCATGCCCAACGAACTCAACGGCCGCAAGATCGCATTCCTCGCCGCCGACGGCGTCGAGAAGATCGAACTCGAGCGGCCCCGCGCCGCGGTCCACGATGCCGGCGGCCAGGTCGATCTGCTATCGGTGAAGGATGGCGAAATCGACGCGCGCAACCATGATTTGGAGCCGGCAGGTTCCTTTTCCGTAGACCGCGTCGTCGGCGACGCCCGGGTGGACGAGTACGACGCGCTGGTGTTGCCGGGCGGCACGGTCAACGCGGACAAGGTGCGTCTCGACGAAGCCGCCGTGGCCTTCGTCCGCGACTTCGTGCATTCCGGTAAGCCGGTCGCGGCGATCTGTCACGGACCGTGGGCGCTGGTCGAGGCCGATGTCGTCGAAGGCCGGACTCTGACGTCGTATCCGAGCCTGCGCACCGATCTGCGTAATGCCGGCGCCACGGTCGTGGACCAGCAGGTGTGCATCGACGGCAACCTGATCACGAGTCGTTCACCCGAGGACCTCGATGCCTTCTGCCAGGCCATCACCGATCAATTCGCCAATACACCCGCCCACACCTGACCCGAAACGATTTTCGGGCGGCATACATGTATGTGCTATGCATATTTGGTGCCGCCGACCCGCTACGACCAGCTCGATGACCTGCTGACCCGTATTCACGTCGCACGGCAGCGGCCGCAATGGAACAACTCGACATTCCGCGTGTTGCGGGCCGTCGAGCACTGTCGGCACTCCGGCGGCGCCTCGGTTCGCGACGTCGCCGAGTTCATGGCTGTCGAGCATTCGACAGCCAGCCGCATCGTCGCCGCCGTGGTCGCCACGGGGCTGCTCACCAAGACGTCGGCGCATGACGATCAGCGGCGGTGCGCGCTCGTGCTGACCGACGTCGGGCGCAAGGAGCTTGCCGCCGTCACCGATCGGCGCCGCGATCTCGTGGCGGGAACCGTCGCCGACTGGCCTGAGTCCGATGTCGACACCCTCGTCGCACTGCTCGACCGCCTCACCGAACGTTTCGAGAGCGCGGCGACCCGATGACAACCGAGGCCAGGACGGCGACGGCTGCCCAACTGCCCGCCCGCAGTGCGTTCGGATTGATGTTCGACCGGGTTTTCGGTGCGCTGTTCTGGGGCAAGATGTTCGCCGTCGTTGCGGTGTGGACGCACGGCATCGTCGCGGCGATCGTCATGTACGACGCGACCCGCTCGGCGCTCATGGTGGGTCTGGTGGGTGTCGTCCAGTTCGCACCGCAGCTGATCCTCGCGCCGACCAGCGGCAAATGGGCCGACACAGGCAACCCGGCGCGACAGATCCTTCTCGGCAGGGTCTTCTGCGTCATCGGCTCGGGTTCGATCGCGGCGTGGATGTTCGTGCAGCCCGGTCTCGACGGCATGAGCGTCGCGATCCCCATCCTGTTGGGCACCACGCTCGTCGGATTCGGCTTCGTCGTCGGCGGTCCCGCGATGCAGTCGATCGTGCCGACCATCATCCGCGACGGCGAGCTCGCGACGGCCATGGCGCTCAACAGCATTCCGATGACCGTCGGCCGCATCATCGGACCGGCCACCGGCGCCTATCTGTCCGTCCACGTCGGCGCGGCGACGGCGTTCGCCATCAGCGCGGTCCTGCATTTCGTGTTCGCCCTGTTCCTCGTCGCCGTCCGTTTCCCGACACCGGCGCCGAGTCCCCCCGGCACCGACTTCCGCGTTCGGGTCGCCGTCAGATACGTCATGCAGAACCGGCCCCTGCTGCTGGCACTGCTGGCCGTCACCACCGTCGGCATCGTGTCGGACCCCTCCATCACGCTGGCGCCGTCGGTGGCCGACGCACTCGGCGGGGGCGCCGGCCTCGTCGGGACCCTGTCCGCGGTTTTCGGTATGGGAGCAGCGGTCGGCATGGGCGCGCTGGCCCTGCTGCGCGGACGCATCGCCTCGGCGTACGTGTCGTCGATCGGCATGGCGGCCTTGACCGTCGGCAGCGTGGTCCTGGCCGTCGGCTCGCAGCAATGGGTGGCGTTCACCGGTTTCGCGTTGGCGGGCCTGGGTTTCGGCTGCGCAATGACCGGGCTGTCGACCGTCGTACAGGAACGTGCCCCCGCGGAACTGCGTGGCCGCATCATGGCGCTCTGGTTGGTCGGATTTCTCGGCTCCCGGCCGATCGCGGCCGGCGTGCTGGGTGGCACCGCCGATCTTGTCAGCGTCTACGCCGCGTTCGGGGTCGCCGCGGTGCTGAGTCTGGTCGTCACCGTGGTGTGCCGACCATCGAAGCTCGTCTAGCTCGGGCGAAACCTGCCCGTCAGGTCCCGGATGGTGTTGACCTCGCTGGGCCGGTACGGACTCAGATCAGTGTTCAGCAGGTCGTGGAACCACAGTTGCGGTTCGGTGACCGGCTTCTGCCACGAATCCCAGGGCAGATAGGTCTGCGACTTGCCCGCGACGAAGCCCCACGTGAAGGCTCCGATGTTGTGGTGCTTCATGATCGGCAGGATCGTCTCGACGGTGCTGCCCAGGGTCCGGGCCATGTATTCGGTGCACATCATCGGCCTGCCGAACTGGAAGAGCTCACCCAACCGATCGTTGAAACCCTTGGGGTCGGCGTAGCTGTGGAAGCTGATCACGTCGGAGAGGTCGAGCTGCATGCGGTTGATGTCGTTGCGGCGCGCCGGATCTCCCCACACGCCGTCCCACACCCCGCTGGTCAGAGGCTGGATGGGATCGACGGCCCTGGCCCATTGGAACACCTGGGGCAGCAGCTCACCCACGCGTTCGATCTTGTCACGACGTTCGACCGCCTTGTAGGCGTCGGCCGGGTTGTCGGGCTCGTTCCACAGATCCCAGCCCAGGACCCGCCTGTCATTGCGGAACTGGCTGATGACGCCGAAGACGTAGTCCCTCATGACGCGGCGATATCCGGGGTCGCCGAGGTGGTCGGCGCCCGGACTCTGCACCCAGCCGGAGTTGTGCACGCCGGGGACCGGATCGCGCTGCTTGCCCAACCGGGGGTGCGGATCCCAGCAGGAGTCGAACAGGACGAACAGCGGTTTGATGCCGTGGTGCGCCGCGATATCGACGAACCGTGCCAGCCGCCGCTGGAATCCGGCCCTGTCCTGGACCCACAGCAGATCGTGGAGGAAAACCCGAACGGTGTTGAGCCCGAGGTGTTTTGCCACCCGGAGTTCGGTATCGATACGTCTCGGATCGAAGGTGCCCGGCTGAAACATCTCGAGCTGGTTGATGGCGTTGGCCGGGATGAAATTCGCGCCGACCAACCAGCCCTGTGCGCGCTGCCAGCGGTGGGCACGATCCGGCGACCACCGGCTCAGCTCGGCCGACGCCCGCGGAACGGTGGTCAGGGCTGCACCTGCCGCGAGAACCGCCGGCAGCTTGAGCACCGTGCGGCGATCGACGAGGGGGTTGGGTGACAAAGTTCAATCCTTCGGTCTAAAGATCGGTCATCCCATCAGCCACGACGCTGCGCGGAACAGAGCTCCGCAAAGAGACCCAGACAAGTTCACGGTCGCCCGTGTATCGACGCTGCAAGGCCCCCCGTTACAGTCGCTGCGCACGACCAAACTAGCCCATAATCCAACGCCCAGAGCGGATTTCGCTAAATGTACAGCGGCGAGTCGTGTCAAGCCCGCCGACGAAATCACTCGGTGAGTTTCCCGAGGAATCGCTGAACTGTCCGGCTGATCGAGGTCGGCACGTGGTCGGGATCCATCAGCTCGTTCTCTGCCAGCGGACCTGCCTCGACCTCGACATCCGCTGCGGTGAATGCCACCAGGCTGCGCCCCTCGCCGCGCAACGCATTCACCGCCGCCAGAAAGGTGCCGTGTGCCTCCGAGGCCTCGGCGAAGTCGTCCGGCGTGACACCGAGATGCTCGCTGACCAATTCGTCGCGGACGGCAATGGTGACACCGGGCTCATCTTCGATCGTCATGTCACACTCGCTGTCGAAACCCATCGACCGGTTGTTGAGGTTCGACGAACCGATGCGCAGGAGCCGATCGTCGATCACCATGACCTTCGAGTGCACGTAGACCGGGGTGCCGCTGGCCGCCACCGGCCAGAACACTCCCAGACGCCCGTGATCGTCTGTGTCCCAAAGCATTTGGAACAGGTTGCGGCGGGCAGTATCCATCGACTCGCGCTCCAGCCGGCTCTCGGAGCGCCGCGGCAGCACGATCACGATCTCCGGCCCGTCGGGTTCCTGCAGCCGTTCGGCGAGCGCCGTGGCCAGCTTCCGCGACGCCAGATACTGGTTCTCCAGATAGATGGTGTGCCTCGCAGCGGCGATCGCCGCGAGGTTCAGCGCCTCGACCTCGCGCACCTTGCGCAATGCCCACGTCGATCTGCCGCAGGACGGGTTCCAAACCGGGCGGCTTCTGATGATGGACCGCGCCGGTCGGGTGGACTCCGTCCATGGCCAACCACAACCGGTCGCTGCTGAGCCAGTTCAGCAACGCAACGGGATCTCGAGGTCGGGCCGCAGCCGCAGCAGGTACCACAGGAAGGCTCGCAGCTGATTAGGGTCGGCCAGGGTTGTGCCGCACCGTTGACGATGACGGCGAAGTTGTCGGTCCGCTCGACCCGCCAGCAGGTGTCGCCGGGGACCAGAAGGCGTCGGTCCTTCATCGTGCTCAGCGGCCCAGCACCGACTTCAGCGACTCGTCGAGAATGTCGAGCCCGGCGTGCAGCTCGGTCTCGGACACCGTGAGCGGCGGCGCGATCCGGAAGATCCCGCCCATGCCCGGCAACTGCACGATGTTCATGTGCAGACCCCTGTCCAGGCAGGCGGCGGTCACCTCGCCGCCCAGAGCATCGGCCGCCGCCTTGGTCGACTTGTCGGAGTCGAGCTCGAGCCCCTGGAGCAGGCCACGGCCCCGGACATCGCCGACCTGGTCGTAGCGGTGTTGCATGTCACCGAGGCGCTCGCGTAGCTGAGCACCGAGCGTCGCGGCTCGCGCGACCAACCCGTCCCTCGCGACGACGTCGAGCACGGTGCACGCGACCGCGGCGGCCAACGGATCCGACACGTGGGTCGTGAAGAAGAGGAACCCTCTGTCGTGGCAGGCCGCCTCGATCTCGTCGCTGGTGACGACGGCCGCGACCGGAAGTCCCGCGCCGAGGGTCTTGGACAGCGTCAGCAGGTCGGGGGCGACGCCGTCGCGCTCGAAGGCGTACATCATGCCTGTGCGGCCGATGCCGGTCTGCGCCTCGTCGACGATGAGCAGCATCCCGCGTTCGGCGCACAGCTCCTTGAGCCGGCGCAGATAACCCTCGGGCAGTTCGATGATCCCGCCCGACGACAGGATCGGCTCGACCAGACATGCGGCGAGGCTGCCCGAGGATTGGGCGTCGATCATCGCGAAGCCGTACGCGAGCTCGGACTCCCAGTCGTGGGTTCCGTCGGCGTGCCGGAACGGTGAGCGGTAGGCGTTCGGGGTGGGCAACGTCAGGCTGCCTGGCATCGCCGGACCGTATCCGCGCCGGCCGGCGCTGAAGGTCACCGACGCCGCGCCGGTGGTCATCCCGTGCCACGACCGGTCGAAAGAGACGATCTCGTACCTGCCGGTGTAGAGCTTGGCCATCTTGATGGCGGCCTCGTTGGATTCGGCCCCGGTGGTCAGCAGCAGCGTTCGGCTCAGCGACGCGGGGAGCGTCGCGGCCAGCGCCGTGGCGAGATCGACGACGGGCCTGCTGAGCATCCCGCTGTAGAGGTGGTCCAGCGAAGCCACCGCCGCCGACACGGTCGCCACGATGTCGGGATGCCCGTGGCCGAGGACCGCGCTCATCTGACCGGACGTGAAGTCCAGGATCGCGGTGCCGTCGCTGTCGTAGACGTAGCTTCCGTTGGCCCGCTCGATGATTCGTGGAACGAACGCCGCGCCGTAGCGCACCAGATGCCGATCGGCGTCCTGCCAGAACTGCCGGGTGTTCACCAGCGCCACCTTACGGTGTGATTCTCCAGAGCTGCGCGCCCACGCAGCGTTATTGTTCGCTACATGCGGGGCGGCTGCGGGTGCGGGGACGGTCATGATCTGAGCGCGATCTCCCGGAGGGCGGCCCTGACCGGGTCCGTGATTCTCGGCGCCGGACTGCTGGGCGCGGCGACGGGGACGAGCTCGGCGCAGCCGACGCAGACCCCACCTGAGGCGCTGCCCGACACGGCTCTGATCACCCTCGGGGTCCAAGCCGGTCCCCCGCCGGTCCCGCACCGCGTGGGGATCTCCTCGGCGCTCAAGATCGGGTCCGACGTCTACGTGATCGACTGCGGACTCGGATCCCTGAACGCGTTCGCCAACGCCGGTCTGCGCTTCGGCGACGTGAAGAAGATGTTCATCACGCACCTGCACGCCGACCACATCGTCGACTACTACAGCTTCTTCCTCTCCGGCGGAGCCTCGATGCGCCCCGGTGCGACGGCGGTTGAGGTGTTCGGGCCGGGCCCGGCCGGGGGTCTGCCGCCCAGCGAGGTCGGCAACCCGAATCCAGCGGTCGTCGATCCGGGCAACCCCGCGCCCGGTCTGGCCGCCACCACCGACGCCCTGATCCAGGCGTTTGCCTACACCAGCAACATCTTCATCCGTGACAACGGCACCAACAACGTCGAGGACCTGATCCGGGTCAACGAGATCGCTGTCCCGCCTGGGTCGGACTTCCGGAACCGGTCACCGAAAATGGAGCCGTTCCACGTCGTCTCGGACGACAACGTCGACGTCGCGGCGATCCTGGTACCCCACTACGACGTGTACCCCTCGTTCGCGTTCCGCTTCGACCTGAAAAAATCCGGTGTGTCAGTGACCTTTTCGGGCGACACCGTGAAGTCCGACAATATCGTCACCCTCGCCAGGGGCACCGATGTCCTGGTGCACGAGGCGATGTTCAGCCTCGACACCGCGTTCTACGGCAACCGGTTTCCACCCAACTATCTCCCGAACTCGCACACCTCTGCCGTCCAGGTCGGCGAGGTCGCCGCCGCCGTGGCACCCGGCCACCTCATCGTCAGTCATTACGATCCGCCGGACCTGCCCGACTCCCAGTGGTTCGAGGCCATCGGGAAGAACTTCACCGGGCGGACGACGATCGCGCGGGACGGTCAGGTCTTCCCGCTCTGACCCGGTGGAGCGGCTACGCCGGGGGGATCAGCACCGTCCACAGATCGGTGATCGTGCCATCGGCGATGAGTGCGGTGTCGAATCCGGTCATCACCGTCGCCCCCGAACCCGGATCGACCAGTTCCCAGGCGAGGTAGCCGAACCCTGGCAGCGCATGGACCGGGCCTGCGGCACGGAACTGAACTTCTCCCAAGTTCGCCTGCAGCTGCATGCATTTGGCTTCCAGCGCGTCGGTACCCGTGGCGACACCCTCCGCGTCGATCCAGTTGACCTCGGCGGCATAGGTCCGTGCGACCGCCGCGTTCCGCTTCGCCGCATCCCGCTCGTTGAACACGTCGAGCAGGTTGGCGAGCATCAGGGTTTCAATCTGGTCAGGCACAATTTCCACGCTCCCTGGAATAGGTGACATATCACGCAAGTTGTGGCGGATAGGAAATCACGACCACCAACGACAGTCTCCAGGAGCAACGATCATGGGTCTACTCAACGACAAGACGGCTCTCGTCACCGGCGGAACATCCGGTATCGGCCTGGCCACGGCACAACGCCTGGCCTCCGAAGGTGCCCACGTCTTCATCACCGGCCGCAACCAGAGCTCCCTCGATGCCGCCGTCGCCTCCATCGGCGATCGGGCCACCGGTGTGCGCGGCGACGTATCCCAGCCCGAGGACCTCGACGCCGTCGTCGACGCCATCCGGGACCACGGCGCCGGCCTCGACACCCTGTTCGCCAACGCCGGCGGCGGAGAGTTCGCCGCACTACCCGACATCACCGCCGATCACCTCGCGGCGACGTTCGGCACCAACGTCTTCGGAACCGTCTACACCGTGCAGAAGGTGCTGCCCGTCCTGAACCGCGGCGCATCGGTCGTGCTGGCGGGCTCGGTCGCCGCGCACCAGGGAACTCCGTCGTTCGGCGCGTACGCGGCCTCCAAGGCCGCCATCCGGTCCCTCGGCAGGACCTGGGCGGCCGAGTTGGCCGACCGCGGCATCCGGGTCAACACCGTCGCTCCCGGCGCCATCGAGACCCCCGGTCTCAAGGAACTGGCCCCCGAGGGCGGCCAGCAGGAGCTCCTGGACCAGCTACAGTCGGGGGTTCCGTTGGGACGCCTCGGCCATCCGGACGAAATCGCCTCTGCTGTCGTGTATCTCGCGTCCGACCTGAGCTCTTACGTGACGGGGACCGAGCTGTTCGTCGACGGTGGCGTGGAACAGGTCTGAGTCAGCGATCCTCGTCGAGGTCCGGCCGCGGGAGCGTGCCGGCACGCAGGATCGACTCGTACACGGTGTCGAGGATGTCGGCGAGTTGAGTCTGACGTTCTCTGTCGAGGTCGGCGAAGAACAACGACCTGACCCATTCGGCGTGTGTAGGTGCTGCCGACTCGAACGCCTGCCGGCCCGCCGCCGTCAGCGCGACGTCGGTGGCGCGCGCGTCGGACGGCTAGGACTCCCGGGAGACGAGACCCCGGCGGCTCATCCGCTGCACATGATGGGACAGGCGGCTGCGTTCCCAGCCGATGGTGGTGGCCAGGACGTTGAGATGGGCTCGCGAATCCGGGGCCAGCGTCAAGGCATTCATCACGGTGAAGTCGGCCAGGGACATGTCGCAGTCGCGTTGGAGATGGCTGTTCATCTCGTATTCGAGGCGGTGATAGACCCGCATGTAGCTGAGCCAGGCGCGGCGCTGCACAGGATTGAGCCTGCGTGCGCTCACGCGGCGCCTTCGGGCTCGGCCAGAGTCCGCAGCGCGCGCCGTACCGGGTCCGGGATCGGAACGGCGGCGCGCGTTTCGCGGTCGACGAACACGTGCACGAAATATCCCTGGGCGACGGGTTCTTCTGCGGTGCCGGCGAAGATCGCCACACCGTAGGTCACCGAGCGATTGGTGAGCTTGTCCACCCGAAGGCCCGCCCGCAGGTCGTCGGGGTAGGCGACCGGCGCCCGATACGAGCACTTCGACTCCACGACCAGGGCGATGACCGGCGAGGTGTGGATGTCGAGTCCGCCTTCGCGGATCAGGAAGTGATTGGCCACGGTGTCGAAGTAGCTGTAGTACGTGACATTGTTGACGTGGCCGTACACGTCGTTGTCCATCCACCTCGTGGTGATCGGCAGGAAGTACTTGTAATCCGCCGTCACCAGTACCTCATGGACTGCGTGAAGATGTTGTCCAGCAAGGCCTTGTCCACATCGATCGGTGCGTTGCCGAGCAGCCGCTGCTGCGGCCACGCACCGTCGGCCAAGGCACCACTGTCGGCGCCGGTGTATCCGACACCACCGAGGCCGTTCGGCATCCCGACTGCGCGCATGACCCTCACCAGGTGATCGGCGAGCACGGTTCCCGCATCCTCCGGTGCGGCACCGCGGGTGTCGGCGCCGAGTTGTCCTGCCGCCTCCAGGTGGCGGTCGGGATCGGTGGCCGCGGTGAGCCGAAATACGGCGGGCGCGTTGAGGATCACCGACATTCCATGCGGCACAATCGGTTCGGCGTCCGGATAGCCCTCGGGGCGGAAATCGCGCACCAGACCGGCCACCGCATATGCCATCGCGTGCGGAAGGTGGACCCCGGCGTTGCCGAACGCGATTCCCGCCAGCGTCGCTGCCCACATCACCTGCTCGCGGGCTTCCCGGTCGGACGCATCCCCGACAGCGCGGACCAGAAACTTGCCGAGTAGCCGCAGCGCCTCACCACATCCCAGATCGCTCCACGGGTTCGCGCCCTGGCTCATCGGCCGCAGCGACGGCCGAGCTGGGGCGGCGCGACGCAGATACGGTCGCGCGGTGTAGGACTCCAGCGCATGCGAGAGCACGTCGAGTCCACTGCACGCCACCACGCCGGCCGGCAAGGTGTCGGTGCAGTCGGGGTCGACCAGCGCCTCGGTCGGGCGCAGCGCAGGCGACGCGATGCCGGTCTTCGCCGACATCGACAACAGGTCGAAGATCGCAATCCCCGTGACCTCGCTGCCCGTTCCCGACGTCGTCGGGCAGGCGATGTGCGGCTTCAGCGGGCCGGGCACCGCTGTGCCCGCGCCCACCGGGGCATTGACGTACTCCAAGAAGTCGGCGGGTTGGCTGGCGTAGAGATTGGCGGCCTTCGCGGTGTCGATGACCGAGCCGCCGCCGATCGAGATGTAGCCGTCCGGTTGCGTCTCGGTCGCGAAAGCCGCTGCCTGTTTGAAGGATTCATCCGTCGGTTCGACTCGGACGTCGGTGTAGGCGACGACGTCGATCCCGGCGTCCATCAGCGCGCGCCGCACCGTGTCGAACACGGGCAGTGCGGCGACGACAACGTCGGAAAACAATGCGGCCCTGGAGATTCCGAGCGCCTTCGCCCGATCGCCGACTTCGGCGAGGCAGCCGCGTCCGAACGTGATGCGCGACGCGTCGACGGTGAAGGCGCTCTCGGCATCGCCGGGGTGACAGCACGTCATCAGGCGAGGCGGCGGCGGGTCGACGCCGCCGCGGGTCCGAGCCAGCCGGCGAGGAAGTCACGCAGGTCGCCGCCCCTGCGCGGCGGGCTCCCCGGGTCCAGCAGCAGCGAGTGGATGCAGCGGAGCCCGAACTCGGAGAGCTGGTCCAGCGCTGCTTCGTCGTAACCGTAGGCCTCCCAGTCGACGTTGAGGCGGTGCAGCAGGGAGCGGCCGAACGCGCGTGCCGTGTCCGAGGTGATCGACGGCGCGTCCCGGCCGCGTTCACGCTGCCGGAACAGGAACTCGATGGTGTCGTCGGCGGCCAACGACTCGATGGTGAAGGCCACACCTTCGACCATGGCCGTCGCCGGTTCGCGGTAACCCTGCAGGTGTGCGGCGAGTTGGTCGAGGAAACCGTCGGCAGAGCGCATCGCGCACGCGAGCAGTAGCGCCTCGGTGCTGGGGAAGTAGCGGTACACGGTCTGGCGTGTCACGGCCAGTTCGCGCGCGACGTCGGCGATGCGCATCGCCGAACCGCGGTCGGCGATGATCTTGTCGGCCGCATTCAAGATGCGGTCGATCGCTTCCTCGTCGGAGTCGGGGGTGTTGCCACCCCACCCGTGGCTGCGCACGGGGTCATCCTATCGGCCGCGTGTCGGTGCAGGTCGCGCCGTGATCACCAGCGCAAGCATCACCAGGGCGATGCCCGCGATCTCGCCGACCGTAGGCCGCTGCGCCAGGACCACGGCGCCGACGACGGCCGCGGTGGCCGGCAACAGCGCCAGCAGAAGCGCGAACCGTTCCCTGCCGATCCGGGTGAGCACCCGCTGGTCCAGGGCGTACGGGATCGCGCTGGACAGCACGCCGACCCCCACGCCGAGCAGCCACGTGCGCCAATCCGCGAAAACCCCTGCATCCGTGGCAAATTGGAGACCAACGAGAGGCGGCGCCAAGATCACCGTCGCGAGCGCCATGCCCACCGCGAGGGCGTCGATACCGGCTCCGGCGTCGGCGACGCGCTTGCCCAGCAGAATGTATCCGGCCCACATCGCCGCTGCGGTCAACGCGAAAGCCACTCCGACCCAATCGACGTCGGCGCTGACGCCCGCGAGCAGCAGTACCCCCGCGGCCACCAGGAGAACTCCGAGGTAGTCGCGGGCGCGTCGCGAACCGACGGTCGCGACGACGACGGGTCCGGCGAACTCGATCGCCACCGCGGTACCCAACGGGATGCGTGCGATCGCCTCGTAGAACGCCACGTTCATCGCCAGCGTGACGACCCCGAATGCGGCCGCGGCAGCGATGCTGCGGACCGTCCACCGGGTGCGCCACGGTCTGCGCCACGCGAGCAGCACCACCGCGGCTCCGACGGCTCGCAGCCATGCGACGGTGGCCGGTTCCGTCGTTTCGAACAGGAAGACGCCGATGGCCGCGCCGAGGTACTGCGAGATCGCTCCGGCGATGAAGAACAGCGGCACCGTGCCTATTCTGCTCAGCCCTGCGCGGCGGCCACCCGAGCGCGCTCGGTCATCGAGGCGATGACTCCGCCGTCGTTGAGGATGTCGGTGCCTGTGAGATAGCCGGCCTTGTCACTGGCGCAGAACGCCATCAGCGCCGCCATCTCGTCGGGATTGCCCCAACGCGGCACCGCGAAATCGGCCACCATTGCGCCGGCGCCCGCCTCTGCCTCCAGCCGGCCCATCTCGGTGTCGAACGAACCCGGCGACACCGACAGGATCCGCAGTCCGCGCCCGTTGAACCGTTCGGCCTGCGCCACGCTGTACCACCGGACGAAGCTCTTGCTCAGCGCGTAGGCGATGCCGGAGCGGCCGTCCTCGCCTGCGATGTCGCACGCCGCGAGCAGGTCGGTCATGAATTGGTCGCTGTCGTCGAGCGCGAGGGGGAATTTGGCCGTCGGGATCAGCTCGGCCGGCAGCATGTGCGCCGCCATCGACGCCACGTTGACGATCGCGGCGCCTTCACCGGCGACGGCGAAGAACTCCTCGTCGACGTTCACGGTGCCCAGCGCGTTCGTCCGCATGACGTACTCGGCGTCACCCATGCTGGGGCTGACCCCGGCGGTATGGATGACCGAGGCGAGCGTCCCGACGCCCGCGGCGGTCTCGAAAAGCTGCTTGACCGCCTGCCGGTCGGTGACGTCGCCGTGGACGGCGGTGGCCGCGATCCCGAGTTCGTCGAGTGCGGCGGCCGCGGCGTCGAGGCGGTCCTGCCGGTTGTCGAACAGGACGACGGCGTGGTCCTGCCCGACGACCTTGGCCGTGGCGAACCCCATGCCGCCTGCGCCGCCGGTGATTAACGAAACTGCAGTCATCTGTAAACCTCCCTCGGTCATTCAACACTGCGGCCGGGCCGGGGCGGTACCGCCCGTCGGTACTTTCGATGAATGACAGAAAATCCGGCCGAGGTCGTTGAAGAGGCCGCAGCTCCCCGGCGCAGGCGGCCCTGGCGACGCCTGGTGATCGTGCTGACCATCATCGCGCTGTTGTTCGGTGTGCCGTGGTGGACCCTCGTGGCGGCGCCGTCCTGGCCGGTGGTGGTCACGGTGATCGGTTCGGCGCTCTTCGCTGCCGGGCTCGTCGCGCTGCCGACCACCATGCTGGCGGGCCACGGCCGACGTCGTGACGGGGCTGCCGTCGCCGGGGACGTACTGCTCGGGGCGGCGTGGGTGCTGTTCGTCTGGTCCGTGGCCGGCCAGTTACTCGGGCTGGTGCTTCTGGCTTCCGGGGTGGACGATCCGGCGCGTTCGCGGATCGTCGCAGCTGCGGTCGCGACCGTCGCCGTCGTCTTGCTGGCGTGGGGGCACTTCGAGGCGATGCGGGTGCCCCGGGTGAGGAATGTCGACGTGACGATCGACCGCCTCGGCCGCGGGCTCGACGGGCTGCGGATCGCGATGATCACCGACACGCATTACGGGCCGATCAACCGGGCGCGCTGGTCCGCCGGAGTGATCGATGAGGTCAACAAGCTGGATGCCGACATCGTCTGCCACGTCGGCGACATCGCCGACGGCACGGTCGACGTGCGCGAGGAACAGGCGGCGCCACTGGCCTTGGTGCGTGCCCGGGAAGTCCGTGTGTACGTGACCGGCAACCACGAGTACTTCAGCGAAGCCGAAGGCTGGCTGGACTACATGGAGCGCATCGGCTGGGACGTCCTGCACAACCGCCACACTGTCGTAGAACGCGGTGGTGACCGGCTCGTCATCGCCGGCGTGGACGACGCTACCGCCAAGGGTTCCGGTGTTCGCGGCCACGGTGAGGACCTCGACGCCGCACTCGCCGGCACCGACCCGGCGCTGCCGGTGTTGCTGCTGGCACATCAGCCCAAGCAGATCCCGAAGGCGGTGCGTGCCGGTGTTGACCTGCAGATCTCGGGGCACACGCACGGCGGACAGATCTGGCCGTTCAACTTCCTGGTCCGGCTCGACCAGCCTGTGGTGCAGGGACTCAGCAGACACAGCGAGCGGACCCAGCTGTACACCAGCCGCGGCACCGGCTTCTGGGGTCCGCCGTTCCGGGTGTTCGCGCCCAGTGAGATCACCCTGCTGACGCTGCGGAGCGCGTGATCGGCCAAGATGACCGCGTGTCCTCTTCGCTGGGCGATGTGCTCGCCACCATGCAGCTCGAGCCTGTCGGCGAGACGTCGTTTTCGGGTGCGCAGCTGCCCGCGCCGGCCAACCACATCCTGGGCGGTCACATCTCCGCCCAGGCGCTGCTGGCCGCCAGCCTCACCGCACCCGGCCGCACGCCGCACAGCGTGCACACGTACTTCTTGCGGCCCGGCGACTCTCGCGAGCCGGTGATCTTCGACGTCGCGAAACTCCAAGAGGGACGGACGTTCTCTGCGCGTCGGGTGACGGCACGGCAGGGCGACGAGATCCTGTTGGAGGCTCTCTCGTCTTTCAAGACGGCGGCCCAGGGTGACCAGGGCGTCACCTACCAACCACCGTGCCCGGACGTGACGCAACCGGAATCGCTGCCCTGGGTCGCCCCGCACTTCGCGGATACGGTCGAATCCACCAAGGGCATGTGGGCGAGCCTGCGCTGGTTCGAACGCCGCATCGTCGACACCGACAACGAACCGCCGGCCCGGTCGCGGATCTGGTGGCGGCCCGCCGGCGACGTGCCCGCCGACCCGGTGTTGACGGCGTCTCTGGTCGCCTACCTGTCGGCCGTCACGCTGACCGAACCCGCGTACGCAGCCCGAGGCGGCATCGCCAACTCGGCGCAGCGTGACCACTCGGTCTGGTTCCACGCGCCGGCCGATCTGTCCGACTGGCTTCTCTACGAACAATCCTCACCGAGTAGCGCCGACACGCTCGCACTCGCCAGCGGCACCATGTTCAATCGCACAGGGGAGCTCGTGTGCACGGTGCGCCAGGAGATGTACTTCCCACCCCCTCGTCCTTAAGGGGCGGTCACCGCGAATATCAGCCTTCAGCAAGGTCTTTCAGCTGTTTGACGGTCTGATCCATGATGCGCCCGACCTGCCGCGCGGCGACCCAGTCGGCGAGCAGACCCAGCACCCCGCCCGGCGCCTCGTACGACAACCGGAACGTCACCTTGGTGCGGCCGTCGTCGGTCTCCCGTAGCCGGAACCGGCCGCGCAGCGTCACACCGGTGATGCCGATCCAGGCAAGGTCGCGGGCGTCGTCGAACTCCGAGACCTCGATGACCCCACCGATCGGAACCGACCCGACCTTCCAGTGCACGGTGTAACGGGAACCCACCCCGACCGGCCCGTCTGTGACGACCTCCCAGCGTTCGAGGCTGGCCATGAACTCCGGATAACAGCCGGGGTCGCTGACGTGCTTCCACACGATGTGCGGATCGACGTCGACGATGACGCTGCGCGCAAGCCGCATCTGTCCTCCTACCCGATCACCGGGAAGCGACGCTCCGTGGCAAGCCGATCAACGGCCGTCTGCAGTCTGGTCAGCACCATGTCGTTGACGGTGTCGTCGTCGGCACTCGCGATCTCGCCGGCGTCGATCGGATCCTGCACCTCGATCACGATCTTGGTGGGCAGGGGCAGGCGCGGCACCATGTCGCTGACCGCCAGCCCCCACGGCGGCGCCAGCAGGATAGGCACGCTCTTGAGCCGCGCAATCTTGTCGACTCGCAGCAGCCTGGCCAGCCATTGCCCGCGGTCGAGGAACAGCGCGGCCTCCTGGCCTCCGACGCTGGCGATCGGCACGATCGGGACACCGGCCTCGCGCGCCAGCTTCACGTAGCCCTTGCGACCGTCGAAGTCGACGTCGTGGCGCTCCCAGGAAGGCCGGAACACCTCGTAGTCCCCACCCGGATAGACCAGCAGCGCAGCACCCGATTTCAGCGCCAGCACCGCGTTGTCGTGGTTGGCCGCGACGGTGCCGAACTTGCGCAGCGAGCCCAGACCCGGCATCGACACCACCAGGTTGTGGGCCAGTTGGTAGAACGGCCGCTCCACCCCGAAATACGAGCAGAACGCCAGCGTGAAGACGAAGGTGTCCGGCGGAAGGTTGCCGCCGCTGTGGTTGCCGACCAGAAGCACGGGCCCGTTGGCGGGGATCCGGTCCAGCCCTCGGACGTCGGCCCGGAAGTACAGCGACGCGAGCAGCCACAGTCCTGGGAGTTGCTCGCGGATGTAGTCGGCATCGCGTTGATCGAGATCGGCCTTCGGCACGCGCGAACTCACCTGATGTTTGACCCAGTCGAGGGCATCGCCCAACCCCGCCATGGAAGGGCTATTGACTGCGGACGCGTTCGGCAAACCTGGCAGGCTGTTGGTCGATGACCGCTCCTGCTCTCCTCGACCCGCCCGCGGGCGCCGACGCCGACGAGTTGTTCGCCACCTTTGCCGCGTGGGCAGAGACCAAGGGCACCACGCTCTACCCGGCGCAGGAGGAGGCGCTGATCGAACTCGTCAGCGGCTCGAACGTCATCCTGGCCACGCCGACCGGGTCGGGTAAGTCGCTCGTCGCGACGGGCGCGATCTATGCCCGGTTGGCGGCGGGTGAGGTCAGCTTCTACACCGCACCGATCAAAGCGCTTGTCAGCGAGAAATTCTTCGCGCTGTGCGACGTGTTCGGCGCGGCCAACGTCGGCATGCTCACCGGGGACGCCGCCGTCAACGCGGACGCCCCGATCATCGCGTGCACCGCCGAGATCCTGGCCAACATCGCGCTACGGGAAGGTGCGCAGGCCGACATCGGCCTGTGCGTGATGGACGAGTTCCATTTCTATGGCGACCCCGACCGCGGGTGGGCGTGGCAGGTGCCGCTGCTGGAACTCCCGCAGGCGCAGTTCCTGCTGATGTCGGCGACGCTCGGGGACGTCACGTTCCTGCGCGAGGACCTGACCCGGCGCACGGGCAAGCCGACGGCATTGGTCGCCAACGCCGAACGGCCGGTGCCGCTCTACTTCTCGTACGCGACGACGCCGATGCACGAGACAATCCAGGAACTCGTCGACACCAAGCAGTCACCGATCTACGTCGTGCACTTCACGCAGGCGTCGGCGCTGGAGCGGGCGCAGGCACTGATGAGCGTGAACGTCAGCTCCAAAGAGGAGAAGGCGGCGATCGCCGATCACATCGGCGCGTTCCGCTTCTCCTCGGCGTTCGGTTCCACGCTGTCGCGTCTGGTGCGGCACGGCATCGGCGTGCACCACGCCGGAATGCTGCCCAAGTACCGGAGGCTGGTTGAGCAGCTGGCGCAGGCCGGTCTGCTGAAGATCATCTGCGGCACCGACACCCTCGGCGTGGGCATCAACGTGCCGATCCGCACCGTGGTGTTCTCGGCGCTGTCGAAGTACGACGGCACCCGCACCCGGCTCCTCAACGCCCGCGAGTTCCATCAGATCGCGGGCCGGGCGGGCCGGGCCGGGTTCGACACCGCGGGCACCGTCGTGGTCCAGGCGCCCGACCACGAGGTCGAGAACATCAAGCAGTTCGCCAAGGTCGCCGACGATCCGAAAAAGCGCCGGAAGCTGGTGCGCCGCAAGGTTCCCGAGGGCATGGTCCCGTGGAGCGAGTCGACGATGACCCGCCTGGTCGATGCTGTGCCCGAGGCGTTGAGCAGCAACATGAAGGTGACCACCGCGATGATCCTCGACGTCGTGGACCGCCCCGGAGACCCGTTCGCCGCGATGCGGCGGCTCCTCACCGACAACCACGAACCCCGCAAGCGTCAGCTCCGGTTGATCCGCGAGGCGGTCGGCATCGCCCGGTCGCTGTTGCAGGCCGGCGTCGTGGAACGGCTTGCCGAGCCCGAGCCCGACGGTAGGCGCTACCGGCTGACCGTCGACCTGCCGCGCGACTTCGCGCTGAACCAGCCGCTGTCGACATTCGCGCTCGCCGCGGTCGACCTCCTCGACAAAACCACTGAAGACCCCGCAACGTATGCCCTGGACATCCTTTCGGTCATCGAGGCGACGCTTGAGGATCCGCGGCAGATCCTGGCCGCCCAGCTGAACAAGGCCAGGGGCGAGGCCGTCGCGCAGATGAAAGCCGACGGCATCGAGTACGACGAGCGGATCGAACTGCTCGACGAGGTCACCTATCCCAAGCCGCTGGTCGAACTGCTGGGCCACGCGTTCGACGTCTATCTGCAGAGCAACCCGTGGGCCGCCGACGCCACGCTGTCCCCCAAGTCGGTGGCGCGGGAGATGTGGGAGCGGGCCATGACGTTCCAGGAGTACGTCAGCGTCTACGGGCTGACCCGCTCCGAGGGCGCCGTGCTGCGGTACCTGTCGGACGCGTTCAAGGCGTTGCGCTCCGGCGTGCCCGCCGCGGCGCGGACCGAGGAGCTGACCGACATCGTTGAATGGCTCGGAGAGCTTGTGCGGCAAGTCGATTCGAGTTTGCTCGACGAGTGGGAGCAACTGACGAGCCCTGACCAGCCGCACGACGTTCCGGTGGCGGTGCCCGCCCGCCCTCGCCCGCTGACCGGCAACGAGCGAGCCTTCACCGCGATGGTGCGCAACGCGCTGTTCCGGCGGGTCGAGTTGTTCGCCCGGGAACGGTGGGACGAGCTGGCGGCGCTGGACGGCCGGTCGGGGCTGAGTGCCGACCGCTGGCGGGAGATCGGCGACGAGTACTTCGACGAGCACGACGACGTCGGAACCGGTGCCGACGCAAGGGGGCCCGCGCTGCTCATCATCGACAGGCAGCCCAGCGTGTGGCGGATCCGGCAGATTCTCGACGACCCCGCGGGCGACCACGACTGGGGCTTCGACGTCGAGGTCGATCTGGAAGCGTCCGACGACGAGGGCACACCGGTGTTGCGGCTTGTGGATGCCGGCCGCCTCGACTGAGGATCAGGGGTGCGCGGCGAACCAGTCGAGGAGCAGGCCTGCCAGTTTGTCCGGGCATTCGTCGGGCAGCCAATGTGACGCGCCCTCGAGGACTTCGAACCGGTACGGCCCCGCCACATGCTGAGCAGTCAGGCGGGCGCCCTTCTCCAGCAGCGCTGCGTCGCCGTCGCTCCAGACGAACATCGTCGGCACCGTTGTCCGTGTCCGCGTGAGGTTCGGCGGGTTGAAAGGGACTGCGCGATACCAGTTCAGGGCCGTGGTCAGCGCAGCGGTGTCCCGGATCGCAGCGACGTCACGCGCTGCCGCCTCCGGTGACTGCCCGAAGTACTTCTCCAGCAGCCACTTCGCCCCCTCTCCCTCCTTGCGGGTCAGGAACCACTCCGGAATGCGCGGAAGCTGGAAGAAGTACATGTACCACGACGCCAGGAATTGACGGCTGGTGGTCAACGCTGCAAAGAACGCCGCGGGGTGCGGAACCGAGATCGCGGTCAGTGACCGAATACGGTTGGGTGCCAGGGACGCTGTGGCCCAGGCCGCCGCCGCTCCCCAGTCGTGGCCCACCAGGTGCACGGTATCGGCGCCGACGGCGTCGATCAGCGCCACGATGTCGGCCACGAGTTGGTCACCCCTGTAGTCGCGCCTGCGCCGCGGGCGGGCGCCGGCCGAGTAGCCGCGCTGATTCGGCGCCAGGCAGCGGTACCCGGCGCCGGTCAGGTGCGTCATGACAGGGGTCCAGCTGGTGTTGAACTGCGGGAAGCCGTGCAGAAGTACGACCGGTGTGCCGTCGGACGATCCCTCGTCGAGGACATCGAATGTGAAAGCACCCCTGCGGTATTCGCGCACTGTCGTCCTCCCGATCTGTCAGACCAGCGGTCCGCAACGCACACCGAAGCGCTCGCGGAGGGTGTCGAGGGTGCGTCGGTGGCGCTCCCGTTCGGCTCGGTGGGTTCGCAGGAACTTGACATTGGTCGCGAGCTGGCGCGGGAACGGATACCACCGGTTGAAGTCGAGGCCGCACTCACGGAACACCTTGTTGGGCAGGCTGTCTGCAAGCAGGCTCATGTTGTGCTGCACCAGCGTGAACGTTGCGTAGGGGAACGCCTTCTTCGACTTGCGTTGGAGCGCAAACAGATCGATCTCGTAAAGCGGGAGGGTGCGCAGGGTGTCGGTGAGTAAGAGATGCGTGCCGAAATAAGCCATGTATGACGTCAGATGCAACGTGGCTGAGCGCGGCGAGATCGACAACACGTTGCCGCCGGCCGATACGTAGGGTTCGTACGGATCCTCACGTTGAGTGACGTAGCCGGTGCAGTTGACGATCCAACTGCCGCGCTCGACCGGATGGCGCCCGCCGCCCCGGAGAACGAGTTCGGTGCTGTCGCCCTCGTCCACGACGTCGACCAGGTAGTCGTTGACTGCCGCACTCAGCCCGGCAGAGATCGCGTTCTTCTCGGCCGAGGAGAGGACCCCCAGCACGAAGCTGCCCGTCGGCTCGGTCGCCCACACGCCGTAGGTGGACCGATGCCAGTCCCAGACTTCCTCTTCGTTCGTCCCGTCGTAGCGCTGCGCGATCTGGCTGCCCAGTTTGCCGACCGTCGTGCCACCGACCCACCGCCGGAAGCCTGTCGGGAAGAACTGGTCCCTGTTGTTGAAGAACGTCCCTGGACCGGTCACCAAGTTGACCTCTCGGCCCGGATCGGCGGTGATCAGCGTGTGGGCCGTGTCCATCGCCGTCTTGCCGCCGCCGATGATCCACACCGGTTTGCCGCTGTCCCTGATCTGCGGACTGCGCATGTCGCAACTGTCGGGAGACACCGAGCGCACATGCGGGCTACCCAGTGTCAGCGGATCATTCGGCTCGACCCGGAACCCGTAAGCCTTGATCAGCTTGCCGGTCTCGATCACCATCGTGCGGCCCTCGGCGGACCGGCACGTGACGCGGACACCACCGTCGGCCTCCTCGTCGGATTCCAGGCCCCACCCGAAGAACTCGTCCACCCGTGTGTCCCGCTTGATGACGTCGAGACAGTGCTGGAAATGATGGAGGACCTCGCCCTTGGAGGCCAGGTGTGACGGCTTGGCGTTCAGGGTCCACTCGATGTCACCCGCTGTGAACATGCCGTGCGGCTGGTGCAGTCGCACATACGGATACGTGTCGACCCACATTCCTCCGACGCGCGCACGCCGATCGACAAGGATCACCCGCTGCCCGGGCGTCAGGTATTTGGATACGACGAACAACGCGTTCATTCCCGCAAGGCCCGCGCCGACGATGCAGACATCGCACGTTTCTTCTTCAACAGCCATGAGTCCCCCAACCCGTGCTGCCAATCCCCTGGTGGGAGCCTAGATTGCAGTCGAAGGTCGCGCAATCGATTTCGACGGTGTTCTGATCCGCGCGGCCGGGTACAACGGGGGCATGACTGCTGCGGTAACTCCCGAAGGCGAGCACGCCATCGCCGACATCGCCCGGCGCCATGGCCTTTCCCGCGACGCCGTGCTGTCGATGGCGGTCTCCGTGCAGAACGGCGGAGGCACCATGGCCCAGTTCTCCATCCCCGAGCTGGGCGGCTCAGGGCAGTGGATGCGGGGCGGCATGACGATGGTCGGCGACATGTTCGACCACTCCCTCAAAGCGCGGGTGGACGCGTTGTGCAACGAGCTGGCGCAGCTGCTGGGCACCGCGACGGTGTTCGCGCCGACCCGCAACTGGTGGCCCGCCGACCTCGGCACCCCCAGTTCGACGGGCGGCCAGAACGACACCCGCTACGCGGTCTTCCCGGCCACTCACCGGCTTGCAATCCACCAGCGCGGCGCGACAAGGGTTTTCGACACCGGCGAGCACCGGATCGGTGGCGTGCAACAGCAACAGGCCGGCGCGGGGGTCGGCGGGGCGGGCACCGTCACCTTCACCAGCCAGCTCGGCACCTTCGACGTGTCGAGTCTTCGTGAGATCGGAGCCCAGCAGGCCGCGCCCTCGCCGGCATCTCCTGCGGCCGCCCCGCCGGCGCCCGCTCCCCCGTCGTCAAGCGATCCCTCCTCCGTCATCGCGGCCATCGAGTCGCTGGCGGGTCTGCACGAGCGAGGCATCCTCTCCGATGAGGAGTTCGCGGCGAAGAAGGCCGAGCTTCTGGCCCGCATCTAGGCGGGTGTGACCGGGGTCTCTGTCCGCAAAATCACAGCTCAGCGGTTTGATTTACGTGGATGTAACACGGACCATGGACAGAGTCCGGCCGATGGGCGATCCCCGATTCGCGCCGGACCCCTACCAAGAAACAGGAGTCCGACAATGTTCGCGCAGTACCGTGCCACCCGTCAGATCAATCGTGATCGGCGCCGTCTCTACGCACGGATTGCGACGATGCCCCACTCCACGATTCGTGACGAGTTGGTGGCTGTCGCGCAGCGCTACGAAGACTCGGAGCGCTGACGCCGCCGAGCGTAGAATGTGGTCAGCGCCACACCCCGCGACGGGGCGGTGCGCACTGATCATCACGGGCGTCCACGCACGTTGATGCCGGTGGCGAAACGAGCAGTCTCCCATCGAGGAATATGCCTCCACGTCGACCAAGCCGGGTAAGCCATTCGACGCTGCCCTGGAGGCCTCTGTGACGAATCCCGACCGAAGACGGCTGGCGTGAGCTCATCAACGAGCAGCGCCAGCTAGCCGGTCGATGCGACGTGACGCTCGCCCAGTTCGACACGGAATACGAACTGCTCTACCCGTCGACCGACATCGGTGGCGTGCCGGAATTCGTCCTCGCCCCGCGCGGCATGACGGCACTGCTCGACAGTGCCGGCCGGTTCATCACCGAGGTCGGTGAGCGTCTCTCCGCGTTACCCGAGGAGGACCGTCCGGGCCAGGTCATCTGCATGACCATGACCGACGGCATGGAGAACTCCAGCACCGAATGGAGCTGGGAGTCGGTGCGTGATCTGATCAATCAGCAACGCGACCAATGGAATTGGAAGTTCATCTTCCTCGGGTCCAACATCGATGCCGTTGAGGTGGGCGCCCGGATGGGTGTCGCCGCCGACGATGCCATCACCTACAACGACGGCCTCTACATGAGCACCGTCGCGGTCAGCGCGGCAGCCAGTTCGTGGATCGGCGCGGCCCGAGCGGGCAAGCCCGCCGGCTTCACCGACGCCGAACGCGCCGCCGCGATGGGAACCTAACCGCGGTACTTCGCGACCTTCTCGGCGTGCTCGTCGAGGATACGCAGTGATGCGTCAAGCGGTTTCGTCGGCAGCAACAGGTTCAGTTGGTTGAATCCGATGTCCTCGGCGGCCTGCCAGTAGTCGGCATCGGCGGGGGCTCCGAACATCGACAGCGGGACGTCCCGGCCGCCACCGTCGCGGATCTGGCCGACGCGCATGCGCAGTCGTTCGGCCGGGAGCGGGTTGGAGATCCAGCCCGCCCCGTGCCGGATGATCCGCTTCACGGTGGCGTCCGAATCGCCGCCGATGAGGATCGGCGGGTGCGGCTTCTGGACGGGCTTCGGCCTCAGGTACGACGAATCGAAGTCGACGTAGCGGCCGTGGAACTCCGCCGGCTCCTCGGTCCACAGCACCTTGATCGCGTCGATGCGCTCGTCGAGCAGCGCGCCACGCGTCTTGGGATCGGTGCCGTGGTGGCGCAGTTCCTCGATGTTCCATCCGGCACCGACCCCGAACACGAAGCGGCCGCTCGACAGCACGTCGATGCTGGCCGCCTCTTTGGCCGTGATGATCGGGTCGCGCTGGATCAGTAGTGCGATGCCGGTGATCAGCTGGATCTTCGACGTCACCGCCGCGGCGGCGGCCAGCGTGACGAACGGGTCGAGTGTGCGGTAGTAGATCGGCGGCAACTCGCCGCCGAGCGGGTAGGCCGACTCCCGACTGGCCGGGATGTGCGTGTGCTCGGCGACGGCGAGGGCGGTGAATCCGCGTTCCTCGACGGCGCGGGCCAGCGACACCGTGTCGATGGTGTCGTCGTTGACGAACGTCGAAATCCCGAACTCCATGGGCCAATGCTATTCCTCTCCGATCCATACCCGCGCGGACGTCTCGCGCCTACGGTTGTCCCGTGAGCGACGAGGGACAGGAACCGGACTACCGATTCACCCTCGCCAACGAGCGCACATTCCTTGCGTGGATCCGGACGTCGCTGGCGTTGATCGCGGGCGGTGTGGCGATCATCCAGTTCGTGCCCGCTTTCGGGATCCCCGGTGTCCGACACGTCCTGAGCGTCGTCCTCACCGCCGGCGGCGGCATCCTGGCCGCGCTCGCCGTCAGGCGTTGGCAGCGCGTGCAGAGGGCCATGCGGTGCGGCGACGATCTACCGCCGACGCGTATCCCGGCCGCGCTGGGTGTGATGATCTTCGTGATCACGATCGCGGTGCTGGTGATCCTCTTCGTCTGGCCGCCCGGATGAAACCTGGCCTGCAGGTGGAGCGGACGCTGTTGTCCTGGGAGCGAAGCGCATTCGGGATCATCGTCGGCGGAGCCCTCATTCTGCTGCGGCCCCACGGACCTCTCGAAGCCGGCCGCATCGCGTTGGCAGCCGTCGCCGGCTTCTTCGCTCTCGTCGTCCTGTGGCTCGGCTTCCGGCGATCACGGCGGGTCCGTCAGACAGTCGACGCCGTCGCACCACCTCGGCTCGAAGTCCTGGTACTCGGATACGGCACAGCACTTTTCGCACTGGCGATTGTCACCGCCCTACTCGTCGCACTCTGACTGGCAGGCCATGCCATCACAGGTCGTGACACACTTTTCTCGATGAACGCACTGCCAGGTCGAGCCGCCGAATGCCAGATTCTGCAGGGTGTCCTGACGGGAATCCGTTCGGGGTCCGGCGAAGTGACGGTCCTCCTCGGCGAGGCGGGTATCGGCAAGACGGCACTGCTGGACCATCTCACGGAGTCGGCGTCGGACTGCCTCGTCCTGCGCGCGACCGGCATCGAGTCCGACATGGAACTCGCCTACGCCGGCCTGCAGCAGTTGTGCGCGCCGATCCTGGAATATCGACATTCACTGCCGCGCCCACAGCAGGCTGCGATCGGGAGTGCGTTCGGACTCGACGACATGACACCGGCACCCGATCGGTTCCTCGTCGGCCTCGCTGTCCTCGGACTGCTCGCCGCGGCATCACAGGACCAGCCCGTGCTGTGCATCGTCGACGACCTTCAGTGGTTCGACAGCGTCTCGGCACAAACGCTGCTCTTCGTCGCGCGCAGGTTGGTCGCCGAGCGCGTCGGACTGGTGTTCGCGATGCGGACGCCGATCGAGGGCATCGCCGGGTTACCCGCGATCGCGGTGAGTGGCCTCGCGCCGGACTACGCCCGCGAGCTGCTGGAGTCTGCGTTCCCCGGGCGACTCGACCCCACGGTTCGTGACCGAATAGTCGCGGAGTCACGCGGAAATCCGTTGGCGCTGCTCGCGATTCCGCGCGGACTGAGTGCCATCGAGCTCGCCGGCGGCTACCAGCGGCCGGACCACCGCCCGGTCGCCGCCGACATCGACGACCACTACCGGGCCACGTTGGAGTCCCTGCCCTCGGACACCCGGCGGGCGTTGTTGCTGGCCGCCTCCGAGCCTCTCGGAGATCCGGCGCTGCTGCGCGCCGCCATGGAGCGGATGGGCATTCCGCCGAACGCGTTGACCCCCGCCGTCGACGCCGGGCTCGTCAGCGTCGACACGCGTGTTCAGTTCCACCATCCCCTGGCTCGTAGCTCCGCGTACCGAACGGCCCCACTCGCCGAGCGCCGGGCCGCCCATGCGGCGCTGGCCGACAGCACCGACCCCGTGACCGACCCGGACCGCAAGGCCTGGCACCGGGCGCTGGCCGTCGAGGGGGTCGACGAGCCGGCGGCACACGAGCTGGAAGCCTCGGCCCGCCGGGCCCGCCTGCGCGGCGGCACGGCAGCGGCGGCGGCCTTCCTGACCCGCGCCGTCGAACTGACTCCTGATCCGGCGACGCGGGGGACGCGCGCCCTGGCCGCCGCCGAAGCACATCGCGAGGTGGCGTCCTTCGACATTGCCCACGATCTGCTGGCCGCGGCCGAGCTGGCGCCGCTGACCGACCTGGAGAAAGCGCGGCTGGCCCAGCTGAAGACACGGCTGGCATTCGCGGGCGCACGAGCCAATGGTGATGCGGACGCGTTGATCGACTCCGTCGACGAATTCGCGGCTATCGCAGCGCAATTGGAGCGGATCGATCACGGTATGGCGACCGAGTCGTACCTGGAGGCCATGAGCGCCGCGATGTATGTCGGCAGGCGGGCAGGTTCTCGCGCCGCCGAGATCGCGGTCGCCGCGCGCGCGGCCTTCGCGGGTAAGCCGCCGACCCGCCCGCTCGACGAAGTCACCCACGCAGTGGCGGACCGATTGGCACTCGGGCCGGCCGCAGCGATGCCTGCGATGCGGGCCGCCCTCGATTCCCTCAAACGGGCCGGCCGCGACACCGCCGCCGGACACGGCCATGAGTGGTTCTGGCTCGCGTTTCCGATCGTCCACGAGTCACTGGTCCACGAAGCGTGGGACGACGACGGTTGGGAGGTCATCTCGCAGAGCGCCACCCGCATCGCGACGGACAGGGGTGCCCTGACATTGCTCCCTGCCGCGCTTCTGTCGCGCGCGGGGGCACAGATGGAGAAGGGCGAGCTCGCCTCGGCGAAGGCGTATGTCGCTGAGGCCAACGACATCTCGATCGCGACCGGGTACACGCCGCTGAAGTACCACAGGATGGTGCTGACCGCTTGGTGCGGCGAGGAGGTCGAGGCGACCCGCTTGATCGCGTCCGCTCTCAAGGACGGCGCACGGCGCGGCGAGGGCCGAATCGCCGGGCTCGCCCACTACGCCGCGACGATCCTCAACAACGGCGCGGCACGGTACCCCGCTGCCCGGGACGCCGGCCGCCTTGCCGCCGAGTACGAGGACCTCGGCTTCATCAGCGAGCTCCTCCTCGAACTCGTGGAGGCTGCCGCGCGCGCCGGCGACGAAGCGACCGCCGCCGAGGCGTTGGACCGCCTGGAGGAGCGCACGCTGGCCAGCGGCACGCATCGTGCCCTCGGCTCGTTGGCCAGGGCGCGGGCACTCGTCGCGGACGGCGAGGGCGCCGAGGACTTCTTCCTCGCAGCGATCACGCATTTCGAGCAGACAAGCCAGGCTATACAGCACGCGCGCACCCGCCTGCTGTACGGGGAATGGCTGCGCAGAAACCGTGCCGCCGCCCGTTCCCGTGAGCATCTGAAGTATGCGCACGAGGCGTTACTCCGGATGGGCTCCAGGGCATTCGCCGAGCGGGCGCGCAAGGAGCTCATCGCCGCGGGAGCCAAGACGCGCAAACAGCCCGCCCGGCCTGGGGAGCAGCTGAGCCCTCAGGAACTCCAGATCGCCCAGCTGGTGAGCCAGGGTCTGACCAACCAGGAGATCGCCGGCCAGTTGTTCCTCAGCGCCCACACTGTCGAGTATCACCTGCGAAAGGTGTTCCCCAAGCTGGGTATTCGGTCGCGCCGGGAGCTTCGGTCGAAGCTCGCGGCGGGAAGCCCCTAGTGTCAGTCGTTGACGAAGACGACGTTCTCCGAGATGTCGTTGCGGGGTATCGCGAGTCGGTTCGCGGGAAAGTCGGGATCCGCATAGCCGATACACAGTCCACACAGAATCGTGTGGTCGTCGGGGATGCCCAACTGCTCGCGGACGATGTCCGGATAGAGGGCCGTCGACACCTGGACGCAGCTGTCGATCCCCCGCTCGGTGAGCGCGAGGAGCAGGGTCTGCAGGAACATGCCGACTCCGACCGCATCGGCCAACCCGAGGTCGCGGTGCATGGCGACGATGCCCGCGACGGGCGCGTGAAAGAACTCGAAGTTGCGGAGCTGGGCGTTCCATCGGCCTTCGGCGTCGTCGCGCGCAATGCCCATCGACCCGTACACCAGCGCACCGAGTTCACGCCGGAGTTCGGCGAACGAGTCCGGAAGTCCCAGTGACACCGGCGGATTGACGCGTACCTCCGCAGACAGGGCGGCGGCGAGCTTGTCACGGCGTGCCCCGGAGGCCAGGAAGACTCGCCACGGTTGCACGTTCGAGTTCGAGGGCGCGCGCATCGCAAGGGTCAGCGCCTCACGCAGCGCGTCATCGGGAACGGGGCGATCCGGCAGGAACATGCGTACCGAACGCCTGCGGTTGACGACGTCGTCGAGAAGATCACCGGTCATCGTGCGCCCAACCAGTCGCCGAGGGTGGTGTGTCCGCGGTCGGCGTCCCCGCCGGCGATCAGGCTGGACTTCTCGACCGGCGTGCCGAAGTACGTCGCCGACGGGTCCACGAGCACGGGAATATCGTTGCCCTGCTTGCTCAGAACCTGCCGCGCCATCTCGGCGAACGTCATCGGCTCCGGGCCGCCCAGATCGAGCACACCGTTGACGGGGTCACCGACAGCCACCTCGGCGACAGCCGCCGCGACCTCTGCCGACGCGATCGGCTGAATCAGCGCGTCCGGGGCGTGCACTTCAGAATCGACGATCATCGATCCCACGATCACCTCGACGAGTTCGTGGAACTGGGTGGCCCGCAGGATGGTGAAGGGTATCCCCGATGCTGCGATCGTTTTCTCCTGCAGCAGTTTTCCGCGTAGGTACCCACCGCCCCGCACGGTGTCGATGCCGACGATGGAAAGCAGCACATAGTGCCCGACGCCCGCTGCCTTCGCGGCGCACGTGACGTTGGCCGACGTGGCGGTGAAGTACGCCAGCGCAGCATCGTCGTCCATCGTCGGCGAATTCAGCACATCGACGACGACGTCGGCGTCCGCGAGTGCCTCGGCGAGCCCGGTGCCGATAGCGGCGTCGACTCCTGTCGCGCGTGATGCGCTGTTCACGTCGTGGCCCGCGGCGGTCAGTAACGGGATGGCCTGCGAGCCGATCTGACCGGTCGCACCGAGCACGGTGATCTTCATTTCGCTTCCTCTGTGCGGTAGTCGCTGTCGAGCCATTCGTCGTAGGTAAGCCGACCGTGCAGGCTCTCCGCGGAACCGCGGAGAGCACCGGAACGCACTGCCCGCCAATACTTTCCGGGAAGCGACACCCCGATGGGGCGGCGCCGCACGCTGTCATGGGCATAGAGGCGACGGACCAGTCCGATGAGCGTCTCGTCGCGGGGTCCGACGAGGTCGGTCACCCGTCCCGCGGGTCCGGCCTCGGCGAGGTCGAGCAATCGTTCGGCGACCTCCCGCGCGGCCACCGGGCGCATCAGCATGGCGGGAACCACGGTCACCGGACCGATCGTCCCCTGCTGGGTGGCCTGCCCGACGAACTCGTGGAACTGCGCAGCCCGCGCGATGGTCCACGGCACCTCGCCGTCGGTGACCACCCGCTCCTGCGCCAGCTTGCCCGCGTAGTAACCGGTGTCGATGTCGTCGATACCGACGATCGACAGCGCCACATGGTGGGCAACGCCGGCCTGCTTCTCGGCGGTCTGAAGATTGCGGGTCGCGGTGGTGAAGAACGCGACAGCTTTGCCCGTGTTCATCGTCATCTGGCTCGTCACGTCGATGACGACCTGGGCGTCGGACATGGCCTCGGCCAGGCCGCGCCCGGTGGAGACGTCCTGACCGGAGGAACGCGACAGGGCGACGACCTGATGTCCGCGCCGCTGCGCCTCTGCGAGCACGTGGCGCCCGACGGTCCCGGTCGCCCCGGCGATGACCATCTTCATGACTCGGCCCTGGGAACGCGGCGGTCTGCGCGGGCAGCGAGTTCGTCGTCGTCGACGAGGACGAACATCTGCTCGCCGGGCTTGCACAGCATCGTGACGAGGAAGCGGAGCGGGATGTCGTCGCGGTTGTTGCCGTCGGAGTAGTGGATGACGTCGCCGCCCGGCTCCCAGAAGGCCTCGCCGGCCTTGATGACGCGCGGTGCTTCTCCTTCGAGTTCGAACAGCATCTCTCCCTCCAGCACGTAGCCGAAACACGGCCCGCTGGGGTGGCGGTGCGGCGGAGCTCCCGGGTCACCGGGACCCCACTCGATGACCGACGTCATGGCGTCGGCCCCTTCGGGGATGTGCGGCGGCGTGACGCTCTGAATCACCGTCATCGCCTTCATCAGCTTCTCGAAAACGTCCGACATGGTCCGTGCCCTCCAGCGCTTGTTGTTCGTCGTCCTGATACGACGTTCGCACCGGTGAGGGGGCAGGCGAATCACGGAAAGTCCGTAGTCAGTGCCCGCGTAGTGCCGCCGCCTTGGACATGAGGTGGTTGCGTTCTGCCAGATTGGTCGCCTGCTGAGCGGCTTCGGCGTAGAGCCGGGCCGCGGCAGCCGTGTGACCGGCGCGTTCGTGGAGGTAGGCCGATGATGCGGTGTGGCGTGGGAGGGACGGATCCAGCTCGGACAGCGCGGCCAGACCCGCTCGTGGGCCGTCGGCCTCACCCACTGCGACGGCCCGGTTGAGGCGGACAATCGGGCTGTCGGTCAGCCGAACCAGCTCGTCGTACCACTCGACGATCTGCACCCAATCGGTCTCGGCGGCCGTCTGCGCATCACCGTGCAGTGCCGCGATGGCCGCCTGCGCCTGATACTCGCCGAGCCGGTCCCGCGCCAGCGCCGCCTGCAGAATCGCGACGCCCTCGGCCATGAGGGCCCGGCTCCACAGGCTTCGGTCCTGTTCTGCCAGCGGGACCAGCGCCCCGTCGGGCCGCGTCCTCGACGGCCGCCGGGCGTGGTGCAGCAGGAACAGGGCGAGCAGCCCCGCCGCTTCCTCGTCGGTGGTGGCGGCGGCGAGTTGCCTGGCGAGCCGGATCGCTTCCGCCGCAAGGTCGATATCGCCCGAGTACCCCTCGTTGAAGACCAGGTACAGCACCTTGAGCACGGTGCGGAGCTCGCCGGGCTGATCGAGGCGGACGTCGCTGACGGTGCGTTTGGCCCGGCTGATGCGCTGCGCCATCGTCGATTCGGGCACCAGGTAGGCCTGTGCGATCTGGCGGGTGGTGAGACCACCGACGGCGCGCAAGGTCAGGGCGACGGCCGACGCGGGACTCAGGCTCGGGTGCGCGCACAGGAAGTAGAGAGCCAAGGTGTCGTCAACCGACTCCGCGGGATCGGGCGCGGGCTCGTCGAACGCTTGCGCCTCGCGGCGGCGGCGAGCGGTGTCCGATCGTGCGATGTCGACGAATCGGTGCCATGCCGCCGTAACCAACCAGCCCTTCCGGTCGTCGGGCGGATTGTCCGGCCACACGTCGACGGCCCGGATCAGCGCTTCCTGGACCGCGTCCTCGGCGGTGGAGAAGTCCGCGCCTCGGCGGACGAGCGCGGCCAGGACGCCGGGGATCAGGCTCCTGAGCTCGCACTCGTCCATAGCGCCTGCCGACACCTACTCGGTGATCGTCGGCGCGTGGCTCATCAGCGGGCGCATTTCGAGCCATTCGTGGATGGGTCTGCCGCCTGCGCCGGGCGCTGCCGACAGTTCACCGGCCAATTCGACGGCGCGCTCATAGGAGTCCACATCGATGATCATCCAGCCTGCGATCAGGTCTTTCGTCTCCGCGAACGGTCCGTCGGTGATTGGGGGTTTGCCCTCGCCGTCGGAACGCACCCATGCCCCCTCTGGCGCGAGCGCCTGGCTGTCGACGAACTCGCCGCTCTCCCTGAGCCGGTCCGCGAAATCGTTCATGTACTGCACGTGGGCCTCGAACTCGCCCGGCGCCCACTGATCCATCGGCACGTCGTTCACGGACGCCGGTGCGCCGCGGTAGTGCTTGAGGAACAGGTACTTCGCCATCGGTTTCTCCCTTCGCGTGGCGACCCTTGTCGGTCACGTACCCCTGGGACGGAGCCGCCGCACCATTCTCGACATGGTCTCCGGCCGGATCGGGTAATGCGACTGGGTGGCCGAATCGACGGAGTGGTTCCTCGCGGCGGGAGAACGCGGCAACACCGCGACGTCGATACCCGACTGGAGCGTGGGGAACCGGGTCGAGCCGCTGATCCACGGAGCGACCTATTTCGATCATCTGGCCACCGAGGTCGCCCGGCTTGGTCCCGGCGATCACTTGTTCTTCACCGACTGGCGTGGCGATCCCGATCAGCGGATGCGCGACGGGGGTCCGACGGTCGCCGAGCTCTTCTCCGACGCGGCGCGCCGCGGCGTCATCGTCAAGGGTCTGGTGTGGCGTTCCCACCTGGATTGGTTCTCCTACAGCGAGGAGGAGAACCAGCACCTCGGCGAAGACATCGAGGCCGCAGGCGGCGAGGCGCTCCTCGATCAGCGGGTGCGTTTCGGCGGCTCCCATCACCAGAAACTGGTGGTGCTGCGCCATCCGGGCGCCCCCGAACTCGACGCCGCGTTCGCCGGCGGGATCGACCTCTGCCATTCGCGACGCGACGACGGCGAGCACCGCGGCGATGCCCAGGCGGTCCAGATGGCGCCGGCGTACGGGGACCGACCGCCCTGGC
The DNA here is from genome assembly GCF_029623955.1 of Mycobacterium sp. 236(2023). GTDB lineage: Bacteria > Actinomycetota > Actinomycetes > Mycobacteriales > Mycobacteriaceae > Mycobacterium. Next base: position 59,131 of record NZ_JARSBP010000005.1, read on the forward strand.
ACGACGTGCAGCTGCGCATCCACGGACCGGCGGTCGGCGCGCTGGACACCACCTTCCGGGAACGCTGGACGGACCCGGCGCCGCTCGACATGCTCTCCCCCATCGCATGGATCGTGGACAAGCTGCGGCGCGCCGATCTGAGTGCCGGCGAGTTGCCGGAGCAGCCGCCCGACCCCCCGGCCTGCGGCCCCCACTCGGTGCAGGTGCTGCGCACCTATCCCGACGCCCACTTCGAGTTCGACTTCGCCCCGCACGGCGAGTTCAGCATCGCGCGGGGTTACACGAAGGCGGTCCGGCGCGCGCGAGCCCTCATCTATCTGGAGGACCAGTACCTGTGGTCCAGACAGGTGTCGCACCTGTTCGCCGAGGCGCTGGACGCCAACCCCGGCCTGCACCTCATCGCGGTGGTTCCGCGCCACCCCGACGTCGACGGTCGTTTCGCGTTGCCACCCAACCAGATCGGACGCAAACAGGCCATCGACACGTGTCGCGAGGCCGATCCCGAGCGCGTCCATGTGTTCGACATCGAAAACCACGTCGGCACACCGGTGTACGTACACGCCAAGGTGTGCGTCATCGACGATGTCTGGGCCTCGGTGGGCAGTGACAACTTCAACCGCCGGTCCTGGACGCACGACAGCGAACTGTCGTGCGCGGTGCTGGACGACACCGGGGAGTTCGCCCGGGATCTGCGGCTGCGACTGCTCCGTGAGCACCTCGACCGGGCGGCCGACGGCAGCCAGGACGACGACCTTGTCGACCCCGCGGACGTCGTCGCCACCGTCACCGCGTCAGCGCAGGCTCTGCAGGACTGGTACGACGGCGGCCAGGTCGGTCCGCGGCCCCCGGGGCGCCTGCGCCCGCACCGTCCGGAACAACTCAGCCGGCTCACGCGTCTGTGGGCCGAACCGGTGTACCGCGCCGTCTACGACCCCGACGGTCGTTCCTATCGCGACCGTCTCCGGCGCCGTTGGTGAACCCGTTTCGTTGCACATTCGATATCAACGTTTGTCCCAACAGTCACATGGGTAACTCTTATCACAGCGCGGCGGCGCGCCCGCGCGGTCCACATAAATGAAGAAAGAGACGAATGGGATACCAGGATGAACACAGTTCTTTACTTGAGCGCCCGCGGCGCCGTATATGAGACCCGCGCCTACACCAAGGCGGACATCGAGAAGCTGATGCAGGACCAAGGTCTGTACTGCCTGACCAGCACAGACCGGCAATTCGACTTCTGGTTCAGCCCCACGACGCACGGCTGCCAGCGTCGCGTCAACCTTGCTGCCACCGAACTGCTCTTGGCAACAACAGGTTTCACGGCGAAGTCAGTTCCGCTGCTGCGCGGCTCCGTGGTGATCGCCACCCATGACGCCGACGGCGACCTCGACGGCCTCAGCTGGCAGCAACTCGACATGCTGGTGCATCGGAGCCGCTCGCTGACCAAGCGCGACGACCGCGTACTCGGCCGCCGGATCCAGCGCGACGCGCGTCGGGATCAGCGCAAGACCACACCGGCGCAGACGCCGGTGTCGACGCCTGCGCCGGTCAGCTGTGCGCGTCCGCGCACCTCTGCCTCGCGATAGGACCTAGGCGGGACTGAACAGTCGCGGCTCCAGCCAGGCGCCGTCCCGGAACCGCCGCGCCGCCTTCGCCGCAGCGAGCACCGCCAGGTCGGCCACCGGCTCCAGCACGATGACCAGCATGTAAGCCGCACCAAAAGTCGCCACGCTAATCACCGTCTCCAGCGAGAATCCCTGGCCGTACAGTGCCCAGAACGTCACCCAGGACACGATGCCGGCCTGATAGGTCGCCGAAAGCGTCACTGCCTGACGGTATTTCAGGTCCACGTAACGGGTCTGTGGCGCGATCGTCCTGCCCGCGACGTACTGCAAAGCAAACAACGGTACGAGCAGAGTGGTCACGTTCATGCCGTACTGCGGCAGATCGAAGGGGGCGACCAGCATCCCCTGGATCAGCAGGCCGAGCGCCAGCCCGACGGCCGCCGGGGCGGCGCCGAACAGCAGGAACAACGTCGACCCCAGAATCAAGTGCACTTCCGACACTCCCACCGGGAAATGCGGAAGCACCTCGAAGAAGGCGAAGACGAGCGCCGTTGTGATCCCGGTTCCCAGGAGCAGCGACGCCGCGCCGCGCTCCTTGACGTGTTTCCACACCACGCTGAGCGCGTAGGCGCCGGTCCCGCCGGCGGTGGCATAGCTCAGCACGATCTTCGCCCCGTCGACCAGACCTGGCTCGATATGCATGGTTATTCCGTTCTCTTCGGAGGTTTCAGTGGTGGTCTTCGTGGTCGTCGTGGACCGCATGGTCGCCGTCGTCGGTCACCAGTGGAGCGGTGAGGATCTGGCGGTGGTCGACGACGTGTTCGAGCGCAGCGACCCAGTGGTCGTAGTACTCCCATTCGCCCCTGGCCGTTTCCGGGGCCGACTCCCACGCGCCGATGGTGTCGATGAGGCTCTGCTGGAACTCGCTCCACGGGTAGTGCCCGAACTCCGAGAGGGCCAGCGCGAGGCCGAATGCCCGGCGCTGCCATTCGTGGTCGAAGGACGGTGCAGCCTGATCGGTGGTGCAGGTGTTGTGGAGTTTCACGATGCCTGCCCCGCGAGCGCCACACCCATCATCGATTCGGTGGTCACCAGATCCATGAGCTGTTCATCGGTGAAGCCCTCTGTGCCAGATGGCCTTTCGGGGATCACGAACCACCGTGAGTGTCCGCTGGAATCCCAGACCTTGATCTCGGTCTCCCCGGGCAGGTCCACGCCGACCTCGGCGAGCACCGTGCGGGGTTCACGCGCGGCACGGGCCCGGAACACCGGATCCTTGTACCAGTAGGGCGGCAATCCCAGCACCGGCCACGGGAAGCACGAGCACAGGGTGCAGATCACCAGGTTGTGCACCCCGGGGGCGTTGGCGACCGCCTGCAGGTGCTCACCCTCGGCGCCCGCCATGCCCTCGGGCAGTTCGAGTTCGGCGATGGCGGCGGGCGTGTCGACGACGATGCGCGCAGCGAACTCGGGATCAGTCCACGCCTTCACGACGATCTTCTTGCCGTTGATCGGCGTCATCTCCGACTCGAAGTAGGCGAGTACCTTGTCCACCGTTTGGCCTGTGATGACGCCCTTTTCGATCAGGAGCCGCTCCAGCGCGGCGACCCGGTCAGCACTGAGCTGCTCCCGATCGGACGGGTAGGCAAACTGGTCGGTCACTTGTCCTCCTCGACGGGTTGCAGATAGGCCTCGAACAATTCGGCGTAGAGCGTGTTGGCACCGGGTTCGGCACGCGGGCCCCACAGTTCTTCGGGCGTGAACTCGACGATGTAGATCGGCATCGGATCGCCGATACCGTCTCCGGTGGCGACGAAGTAGCCGTAATCGCCTTCGAAGATGCGTTGCACCGTCCCGACCTTCGCGCGCAGATACCCCGGCAGGCGCGTGTGGTCCGCGGCGGGAACGTCGGCGATCTCGACCTTGTCACCGACCGCGAACTTCGGATGCGCGACGTCACGGCGGGGACTGTCCCCGCGCCGCAGATAGTCGATCACCTGATCGTCGATCGCCGAGTCTCCCGGCTCCTTCGCCGGTGGATCGGGCTCGCCGAGGATGGCGCTGATCTCATCCTCCGACACGTAGCCCTTCTCGACGAAGAATCCGCTGATCCCGCCGAGCCACTTCTCGTAATAGCGAAACTTGAAGTAATCAAACGGATTCATCCCTTCGGCGCCGGTGCGCAGCGAGGCCCAGGTCCATTCGTCGCGGAACTCGGTCGGCACGTCGTCGATCGGGTACTCCGGCAGCGCCGAGCCCAGATGGTTGCTCAACCCCATCATGGCCACGTGGATGCCGAAGATCCGCTTCTCCCAGTCCTCGACGAAGACGCGCTTCTCGAGGTTCAGCGGTTCGGGGAGCCCTTCGAGCCCGCCGAGATAGTGCTGGAGCTTCATGCTGGTGCGCCTTCCGTGTCGGGACGGCCGGCGGGCGCCGCGCGCGTCATCAGATTGGCCAGGTACTCCGAGGCGATGCCGAACGTCGCGCCGAGGACACACGCGCACGCCGCCACCAATCCCGGATGCGAAATGCTTGTCGCGGTGACCAACTGGCCCGTCCCGGCCACCGTCGACACCGTCGAGGCGAACCCGACGACGACGGCGGGCGTCGTGGACAGGAACCCGACCCAGGACGCCTGAACCATGACTGCGCTGCCGACGCCGACCGCGATCGCGGTGGCGGTCAGGCTGCCGCCCAGCACGTGCGCTGCGTACAGGCTGGCGCAGGCGATGGCGACACCGACCAGGTTCGAGCACACCGACTTGAGCCATCCCGCGGGGCCGCCGCCGACGAAGAAGAACGACGCCCAAGCCAGGAACACCACCCAGATGGGAACGGTGATCACCGTGGCCGTGAAGGCCACCGCCACCCCACCGAGCACACCGATGCTCAGTGTCAGCGCAGACCGTGAGTCCATACAGTCCTCCTCATCTCGTGAACTACGTTGGCCGCGTTGTGTTTCCAGGAGGTAACCCGCGCTTTGCGGCTGGGCTCCCATCGCGACAGGAATGCGCCAAAACAGGACACGTGCCTGCCGTCCCGGACACGTCGACTGCAATTCCGGACATCGGCGCGCACAGGAATACGGTCGCGGCCACGCTGACGCAATGAGTACCGCCGTCCACCGCCATCCGCACATCGCCGTGCTGGTCTTCGACGGTGTCCGCGGGCTGGACGTCACGGGTCCGCTGGAAGTGTTCGACGTCGCCCGGGCTCTGGGGTTCGGTTACACCTTCGGGCTCTACTCGACCACCGACACGATGACGATCCGGTGCGCGTCGGGACTCACCGTCGCGACCACTCCGGCGTCCGCGCTGACCACCGACATCGACACCCTCCTCGTCCCCGGCAGCGAGGATCTGGTCGCCAAAGGCGTGCCGTGGCACCTACTGCGGACGATCCGTGCTCACGCGGGACGGGCCCGTCGGGTCGCCTCGGTATGCGCGGGCTCGTTCGCGCTGGGTGCCGCGGGTCTGCTCGACGGCAGGCGGGCGACGACGCACTGGCGACATCTGGACACCTTCGCGGCACGTCATCCGTCGGCCTTCGTCGAACGCGATTCGGTGTACACGCACGACAGCGACGTGTGGACGTCCGCCGGTGTCGCGGCAGGTATCGATCTGGCGCTCGCGCTGGTCGGCGACGACCACGGTGCCGCTGCCGCACAGGAGATCTCGAAGGACATGGTCATTCTCGGCAGGAGGATGGAGGGCCATCCACAGATCTCGGTGGCGGCGCGCACTCCTCGCCCCAAGCATCCCGAGATCGACCGATTGCTGGCGACGGTCAACGTCGATCCCGCGGGCCACTACGAACTCGACACGGTGGCAGCGCAACTCGGGGTGAGTTCGCGGCACCTGACGCGACTCTTCAAGGCGCAGGTCGGCATGACGCTGCGTCAGTACGTCCACGAGATCCGTCTCGAGAACGCTATGACCCTGGTGCTGTCGGGCGAGTCATTTCGCGCCGCGGCCCGGCGCAGCGGGCTTCATTACGGGGCCAGCGTGCGGGATCATCTCTCCCGGCTACTGGTCGATACCCGTCGTGCGGAACCGGTTTCGGTACATGCCGGGTGAGATGCCCAGATTGCGACGGAACGTCCTGCGCAGCGTGTCGGGTGTCCCGAAGCCGGTGCGGCGTGCCACCGCGTCCTGACTCTGATCGCCGGTCGCGAGAAGCACTTTGGCGGCTTCCAGCCGGGCCTGCTCGACGAACCTCGCCGGTGTCGTCCCGACCTGCTCGCGGAACACCCGCACCAGATGGCGCTCGCTGACCGCGGCGCGGGCGGCCATGGCAGCGATCGAGTGATCGGCGCCGGGGTCGGCAACGACCGAATCGACGATGTCCCGCAGACCGCCCGTCACCGGAAGCGCGGATTGCGCCCACACGCTGAACTGCGCCTGCCCTCCGGGACGCTGGAGGAACACGACCATCCACCGCGCCACCCGCCTGGCGACGGCGGGCCCGAAGTCGCTCTCGACCATGGCCAGCGCCAGATCGATTCCCGCTGTGATCCCCGCGCCGGTAATGAACGGGCCGTCCTGGACGAACAGCGAGTCGGGATCCACCTCCACCTTCGGGAACTGGCGGGCCAGCGTCTGGCAGTGCGCCCAGTGCGTGGTTGCGCGCCGCCCGTCCAGCAGCCCGAGGGCTGCGAGTACGAACGACCCTGTGCACACCGAGGCGATCCGGCGGGCACGCGGCGCCAGCACCCGGACCATCCGCATCGCATCGGGGACCGAGTCCGGCGTCGGCTCTTCGGGGATGTCGTGGACACCCGGGGTGAAGCTGAAATTCGCGGGGACGCCGCCGGGAACGAGGAGCGTGTCGATGGCGGCCGGGACCTCGTCGAGCGAGAGGTCGACGTCCAATTTCGCGTAGGCCGTCGTACCGACCGCTTCACCGGTCGGCGAGGCCAGCAGGACCGTGTAGCGGGCGCCGAAGTCGTTGGCGCGTGCGAAGATCTCCAGCGGCGCCGCCACGTCCTGAAGCGTCACCTTGTCGTAGAGGGCGAACGCAACGGTCTTGGTCGTTGGTCCAGGGTGATGTCCCGATTCGTCGGCCACGTGTCTGTTTCTGCCCTTCTGGTGCCCCGCGACGCCCCCTCACCGCCGCGTCAATGTAACCGGAATCTGTTACCTCCGTGTTGCATTGGCCATTCCTTCGCGCTTAGGGAATCGACGGAAAGGCGCGCCGCGCGCAGACTGCGACCGTGAGCCCGGCGGCGATGAGGCCCACCGCGAACCACGGCAGCACACCGAGGTCGGCGACGGTGAGCAACCCGGCTCCGATGGCGGCTCCGCCGGCGATACCGAGATTCGCCGTGGCGTTGATCCAGGCACCGGCCAGTTCCGGCGATACCGCCCGCGTGCGGACGGCGCAGGCCTGGTAGACCGACGGGACCCCGCCGAACGCCCCGTTCCACACAGCGGCGGCGAAGACGACCCAGCCGAGCGACGGCGAGGTCAACGCCAGGATCAGCAGGCCTGACATCGCGACGGACAGGACCACGACCGCGGTGAGTCGCGGGTTGTGGTCGAGCGTCCTTGCCGTGCAGAACAATCCGATGAATCCGCACGCACCGCAGACCAGAAGCAGCGGCCCGACGAGCACAGGGTCGAGCCCGGCCGACAGGAACGTCAGGCTGATGAACGTGTAGAGCGTGAACTGTCCCAGATAGGTGAGCGTGTTCGACGCGGCCACCGCCGCCAGCCCCGCACGGCTCCCTGAACCGGACCCGTCCAGGTGATCGCCGGGCACGCTCGGTAGGAGCACGGCGACGAGAACCAACACCGCCACCGACGCCGCCGCCAGCACGGCGAACGACACCCGCCAGCCGACAGCGGTACCGAGCGACGTCGAAAGCGGCACTCCGAGAACGAATCCAGCGGACGCACCGCCGGTCGCGATGGCCAGGGCACGCCCGACGTAGGCGCCCGACACCAGTCGCGGGACGTAGCCGATGCACAACGAGAAGAACAATGCGTGCGTGATTCCGCCGATGACGCGCCCGGCGGCGACGACGGCGAACACCGGAGCGGCGGCGACCATCGCGTTCGACACGGCGTAACCGGCAAGCGTGAGCAGCAGCAGCGGCTTGCGCGGGTACCGGCTGGTGAGCAGCGTGAGCGGCACTGCGAGCGTGGCGACCATGACCGCGTAGAGCGTCACGAGCAGACCCGTCGTCGACGCCTCGACGCCAAATCCGGCTCCGATTCCGGTCAGCAGGCCGACGGGTAGCACTTCGGTGGTGACGGCCAGACACGACGCCACCGCGAGCGACAGCAGTGCAGGCAATGCGGGGCGGAGAGTCACCCGGAGGAATATACTCAGAGCGCGAGTTAAATCAACTGGAATATTGGTGCCATGCCCGAGGAGCCCGGATCCGCGTCACAGGTGCGGTGGTACGGCGCGGCCAAACTGATCGGACTGGCACGCGCGGAACCCGGCATCACCCGCGCCGCCGCTGCGCAACGGCTCAGGATGAGCAGCGGAGGTGCCGCGGACCTGGTGGCGAGGCTGCGGCGCGCGCGTCTTCTCGAAGAGACACCGGCACCCGCACAGGGTCGCGGCAGACCGACCACCGTGCTGTGCCCTCACCCCGAGGGTCCGCTGGTCCTGGCCGTCGATCTGCGGCCGGGTGATTGGAGCCTGGCGCAGGCGGGTCTCGACGGCGTTCCGCGCCTCGTGGCACAGGGCAAGCACGGACGCGCCGGCCACGCCCGCGTCGTCGACGACATCGCCAAGGAGATCGCGACCGCCCACCGTGACCTGGACGGGCGGGTCCGCGCGGTATCCGTCTCTGCGGCAGGAACTTTGAGCGACTCGCGGCTCGTGCAGTTCACCACCAGAGGATGGCGCGATGTCGATCTGACTGCGTTGACCGGCCGGCTGCCCGCCTCCGCGGGCCTGCCGCTCGTGTTGGGCAACGACGCGACCCTCGCCGGCCTCGCGGAGGCACGGTCGGGGTCGGCACGCGACGCGGGCACCGTGCTGCACCTCATCGTCATGGTCGGCCTCGGCGGGACGCTCGTCGTCAACGGTGAGCCCGTCACCGGAGCCCACGGTGCGGCAGGCGAGTACGGGCACATCCCTTTCGGCGACCCGAACCTGGAATGCCCCTGCGGTGCGCGTGGCTGCTGGGATCTGGCCATCGACGGGCGTGCCCTCGCCCGGCATCTCGGCGACCCGGCGCCCGCGGATCCCGTCGCGTATGCACGCGACCTTCTGCATGAGCGCCCGCCTGGCAGCGCGAAGGCCTTCGACGCCGTCGCTGCGGATCTCGGGCGTGGCATCGCCGGACTCGTGAACCTGCACGACCCCGAGATCGTCACGCTCGGCGGACTCGCCCCACCGCTACGGGCGGCCGCACCCGAGGTCTTCGACGACGCGTACCGCGGCGGCCTGATGACGTTCCGCAAGGAAGCCGCCCCGCCGGTGCGTGACGGTCTGCTCGGTGACGACGCACCGCTGCACGGCGCCGCGGCGCTGGCCCTCGACCACGTGACAACCGAAGCAGCAATGGCGGATTGGGCCGCACGATATGCCTAGCCCCAGGCCTGAACCAGCACCTTCGAGGTTGTGACCAGTCCCAGGTGCAGCGAGACCATCGACAATGCGGCCGCCTCCAGCCCCTCATCGGTACCGCGGACCAGGTCTTGGAGGACGGTCACCCGGTAGCCGAGGTTGGACGCGTCGAACGCGGAGTTGAGTACGCAGCAGTCGGCCATGATGCCGTCCAGCACCACCGCGGTGACGCCCATCTGGCGCAGCAGGAAGTCGAGGTCGGTGGGATAGAACGCCGACAGCCGCTTCTTGCCGGTGACGATCTCGTCGCCGGGAACGACCTCGGTGACAAACTCGGTCCATCGACTTCCGTGCAGCGCATGCTGTTCGGCGCCCGGAATCGGCCCCACCAAGCGCGGGAAGGTGACCCGCCATGCACTGCTGCTCGCGCCGCGGACGTCGTCGATCCCCGACAGTCGTAACTCCGAACGCACGTGGATGACCGGCACACCGCGGTCCCGTGCCGCGCGGTGGAAGGCGTCGATGGGCGCGATGATCTCCCGGCCCCGGGGCGCCGGGCATGGGCAGTGGGGATCCTCCGACAGGTGACCCTCGTGCATGTCGATGGAAACGATCGCGGTTCGGCGCGGGTCGAGCCACGCCGCGAAATCGCCTGAGGGATCGAGGTCGTGCTCGGTGCCATGAACGAGGTGGCTGATCATGACGTCGACACCTGCGCGGTCGTCGCGGCATCGCGACGCTCCACCATCGGGCGGAACCCGTAGTTGACGAGGACATGCAGTCCGAGCAGCAGGATGATGCCGAGCATCATGGGGGTATCGATCAGTCCGGAGATCTGCGGCGGCAGAGCGGCGAGGATGTCATCTGGAATCCATTGGGCACCAAGCGAAACAATGAATGAAGTGGCCGCCACCGCGATGTTCAGGTCGTCCCACCGGACTTTCTGCAGCATCTGGATGCCGCTGATGGCGATGATGCCGAAAAGGATCGTCGACGCGGCCGACAGCACCGCCCCGGACAGACCCGCGATGAACATGCTGACCTGTGGCAGGAACGCCAATGCGAACGCGAAGATGCCCGCCGCCATCGTGACGAATCTGCTGCCGATTCGTGTGATGCGGATGATGCCAACGTTTTCCGGGTAGGACGTCGTCCCGATCCCCCCGAAGGCCGCACCGACCGTCGACCCCAGGAACTCCGTGAAGAGGCCGCGGTTGATGCGGTTCACCGTCAGCTTCTCGTCGCCCCATCCCGCGACCAGGGTGTACATGCCCATCGCCTCGGCGCCGGCTTGGAAGAACGCGAGCAGCATCAGCACCACCACCGGCCACGCCACCCCGAACCCGAAGGGCAGCAGCGTCGGCACCCCGACGATGGACGCCTCGGTCACGTCCGGTGGCGACCAGATTCCGGTCACCAGTGCGAGGATCGAGCCGACGGCGATGCCGATGACGATCGCGGCACGCTTGAAGAGGGTGTTGCCGCCGAAGATCATGCACGCCAGGATCACGACCACCACCGCAAGGCCGATCCAGAAGCTGGACCATCCGTACGAGTCCGTGCCGGGTGTCCCGAACCAGCCGGGCAGACCGATGCTCGCCAGCTGCGCCCCGATGATGACGAACAACGTCCCGAAGACAATCGGGTCCGCCGCGAACTTCCGGATGTGCCCGAACACGCCGAGCTTTCCGATCGGAATCGTCAGCGCCATGAAGATCAGCCCCGCCACCATCATGGAGCCGAAGGCGGTGCCGAGGTCATAGCTGGCGGCCGCTGCAAGGATCGCGACGAAGAACGCCGCGGTGGGGCCCTGAACGATGGGCAGCTGCACGATGCGACTCGACTGCAGGATCGTGACGAGGCCGGTCAGCAGGAAGCAGGCCTGCACGATGTGGCTGACGTCCTCCTGGCTCAGTTCCAGCGTGGCGCCGATCAGAACCGGGAAAATCCAGATCCCGGTCAGGGCGAGCAGGTGCTGGAGACCGAAGAGGCCGGTCTTGGGCAGTGATACGCGGTCCTGGATGCCGACATCCAGCACTGCGTCATCACCGGCAGTGACTTCAGACACACAATAATGTGTACTGCTGAGCTGAACCTCTGTCAACCGCGAAGCGGCCTTTCCCATGATTCTTATCTGCTGGTAATCGGCCTTAACGAGGGCGTTACCCCAATCCCGGGCACGTGCTGCGAAGTTCGATGCAACTTAAATTCCGCTACGGCGTCAGCCTCGGGAATGAAACCCCTTGGATTCCGGTTGTACGCCGCACAAGCTTATGTAACATCGTTCTATAAGAAGGGGACACGACAATGACGAACGTCGTATTCATCCACGGACTCTGGGTTTCACACACCGCATGGCAGCCGTGGCTTGAGCATTTCGCCGCTGCGGGGCACCACGCCGTCGCACCGGCATGGCCCGGCGAGTATTCGTCGGCGCTCCAGACGCGTGACGACGCCGCGGCTCAGGCCGGCGTCGGCATCGCCGAGTTGACCGAATACTTCGCCAAGATCCTCGAAGAGTTCGACACGCCTCCGGTCGTGATCGGCCACTCGTTCGGTGGGCTCATCGCCCAGAAGCTGTTGAGCGAGAACAAGGCTGCTGCCGCCGTCGCGATCGACCCAGCGCCGATCAAGGGCGTCAGGCCGCTGCCGCTGGCGCAGTTGCGGTCGGCGTTCCCGGTGCTCGGCAATCCCGCCAATCGGACCAAGGCCAAGGGCCTGACCGAGGAGCAGTGGCGGTACGGATTCGGCAACGCGCTGACAGCCGAGGAGTCCTCAGAGCTGTGGGACAAGTGGTCCATCCCCTCACCCGGACGCCCGCTGTTCCAGGCGGCGACGGCCAATTTCGCCCCGAACTCACCGGCCAAGGTCGACACCGCCAACGACACCCGCGGCCCCCTGCTGATCACCGGAGGAACCGCCGACCACACCGTGCCCCTCGTGAGCGCCAAGGCCGCCCACAAGCTGTACCGGAAGTCCGCTGCTGTCACCGACTTTCATGAGTTCGAGGGCCGCGGCCACTCGCTGACCATCGACCACGGCTGGCGCGATGTCGCCGATACGACGTTGGCGTGGATGGCCCACCGAGACGTGGCTGCCCTGGCGTGACGAAGGCTCCCGTCCGCCGCCGGACACCCAGCGAACAGGTCTCGGCCGCGTTGCTGAACGCGGCCGAGACCGTGCTGGATCGGGAAGGAGCAGGCGGCGTCACCGTTCGGGCTGTCGCCGCCGAAGCCGCCGTCGCGCCGATGAGCGTCTACAACCGATTCGACAACAAAGACGGGCTGCTGGCGGCTTTGGCGATGCGGGGCCTCGACGAATTGGCCGATCTCATCGACGTCCCTGTGGAACTCGACGCGGTCCCGAGATTCCGCGCCGCGTGCCTGGCCTATCGGCAGTTCGCGCTGGAGCACCCCGCCCGCTACATGCTGATCTTCACCGCCGGTAGCCCGCTGAGCGACCAGACCAGCGCGCCGGCGGTACGGGGACGCGCCGTCTTCGACGTCCTCGTCGCTCTCGTAGCCGACGTGATGGGCTCCGCTGAGGAGGGTGCAATCACAGAGAGTGCCCAGGCGGTGTGGAGCACCATCCACGGCGCGGTGACCATCGAGCAGATCGGCATCGGCCAAACACCCGACCCCGACACCACTTTCAGCCATACCCTCGATCTGCTGATCGCCGGACTCCGGGCCTAGGTGCGCGCCGACATCTCCTCGAGCTTCTGCAGCACGTCGGCTTGCACCATCGCGAAGTGCGGATCCGATTGCCGCCGTGGTCGTTCCACCTGGATCGGAATGTCGGCCCTGATACGTCCACCGGGCTCCAGCATGATGATACGGTCCGACAGCTGCACGGCCTCCATGACGTCGTGGGTGACGAACAGGATCATCCGTTTGTCGGCCATCCACAGCGTGGAAAGCTCCTCACGCAGTCCGCGTGCGGTGATGGCGTCGAGGTGGGAGAACGGCTCGTCCATGATGAGGAAGTCCGGTTCGACGCTGAAGGCTCTCGCGATGCCCGCGCGCTGCTGCATGCCGCCCGAAAGCTGGTGGGGGAAAAGGTCTGCCGTCTTCTCCAGCCCGACCATCTGCAGATAGTGCATCGCCCGGTCCTTCGACGATTTGGACCGGTCGTCGACGACGTAGAGCATGTTCTGCATGATGGTCCGCCACGGCAGCAGTCGTGGCTCCTGGAACACGTAGCCCAGCCGTGCCGGCCTGCCGTCGTCGGCGAGCAGCGACACGCTGCCGTCGGTGGGCGGTTCGACCCCTGCCACGATGTTCAACAGCGTACTCTTGCCGCACCCTGAAGGGCCGACCAGGGACACGAACTCGTTGCCCGACATACGCATTGACAGATGGTCGAGGACGGTGTTGACGCCCTCCTTGGACGGGAAGGCCTTGACGAGTCGGTCGATGGCGAGTGTGGTCATGGGGCTCTCAGCTTTCTGCCGGCTTCTTGACGGGTTTCAGGTTTGTGGCATTGACGTCGCGCCATGCGAACAGGCGACGCGAGATGCGCATCAGGATCAGGCGATCAACGATCACCACGTACAGCACGAACAAGATCACCCACGCGGTGAAGCCGGCATAGTTCATCCCGTCGTACCAGTACCTCGCACGGAAGCCGACACCGTCGGCGCCGCCAAACCATTCGGACAAGAGCACGGCGTTCCAGCCGATGATCAGTCCGATCCGCAGCCCTGCGACAACGTAGCCCGCGACCGCGGGGAGCAGCAGCTCGCGCACGCGGCGACGCAATCCGACTCCGTACACCGCCGACATGTCGCGCAGATCCCGGGACACCCCTTGCAGACCCTTGGCAACGTTCACGGCGATGTAGGGCGTTGTCGCCAATGCTGATGTGGTGACCGGCGCCTCCCAGCTGAACCCGAACCACATGGTGGACAGGAACGCCCAGATGATCGCCGGAATGGACAGGCCCACCAGCACGATGTCACTGAACAGGGCGCGCGTCAGCGACGAGGACCCCACCACGAGACCAATGAGGATGCCGAGCACGACGGCGATCGCCACACCGACGAGAAAACGCGAGTTGGTGAGCAGGAAGTTCGACACCACCTCGCCGTCGACGGTCTCCTGCCACAGCATCTCCACCACAGCCAGTGGTGAGGGCACCCGGTCGGCGATCATGCTGAGCAGCGTCCAGAAAGTCAGGAACGCAAGGTAGAACGTGATGCGTGCTGCCAATGGCGTGGTGAGCGGAGAGCGGTTGCGCGCGGGCGCGGTGGTCAGCGCGGGCATCGCGTGTTGGTCGATCGTCATGCCAGTACTCCTGTCCGTTCCTGCGGCCGCCACCGGAGCACCCGGCCCTCGATGTAGGCGAGCAGGCGCTCAAGCGCGAGCATGAAGATGACGAAGAAAAACATCCACGCCAGCAGGCCGGCGATCGAGAAACTCTGGTATTCGTGTTTGATCTGGTAGCCGACTCCGCCACTGCCGCCGAACACTTCGGTCAGGGCAGCCACCTTCCACGCGACGGCGAAAGACACCCGGACGCCTGCGAACAGGTAGGGCGCGATCGACGGGAAGTCGACGTGCCTGCGGATGTCGGCTTCGGAACGGCCGTATGCCCGACTCATCCGGCGCAGACTGGCGTCGACGTTCTCGGTGCCCTCCGCGACGTTGACCGCGATGTAGGGCGTGGAGACGATCGCCACCACCAGGATCGGACCCAGCGGAGTGAGGCCGAACAGGATCAGGCTCATCACCGCGTAGGACACCGTCGGAATGGATCCGGAGATGGTGACGCCGTCCCGGAAGAACGCCTTCCAATACTCATAGCGCCCCATCAGGTATCCGATCGGCGCACCGACCGACACCCCGATGCCGAATCCCACCGCGATCTTCCAGAGCGTGGAGGCGAAGTGCGGGAAGACGTTGCCTGCGGCGAGAAGATCGATCATCTCCTCGGCGACCGCCACGGGTCCCGGGAAGATGCCGCCCGTCAAGAAACGGGCGGCAAGCTCCCAGACCGCTGCGATGACGAGCCAGCCCGCAACGACGAACCCAATCTGCCGAGCGCTACGCGTCAGCGCCGCTCCACCCGCTCGTGCGTCACTGGTGATCGTTGTCGTCATAGGTTCACCTACTGGTTCTCCGCCGGGTTGGCGGCGTTGATCACCTTGAAGTTGACCTCGGCGTCCTGCTCCATGAGGTTGTGCTTCTTCATCAGGTCGAACACCTTCTTTTCGCCCTCGATCCAGGTGTCGTCGATGTACACCGAGTCGGCGTACCAGTCGTTGACGTTCTCGAAGTAGTCGATCAGGAACTCGACATCGCCTTCCTGGGTCACGCCGAAGTGCTCGGGGTAGCGGGCGATGATCTCCGCCTTGTGTTCCTTCCACTCCTGCAGCCCGCGCTCCCACACCGCGAGCAGGAAGGCGGCCTCGTCAGGGTTCTTATCGAGCCACGCAGTCGGTGCGACGAACACGTTCGACCACGGGCCGATGTGCCCGTCGCCGAAGTCGTCGGCGAAGATCTCGGCCACCGACTTGCTGTCGTACAGCGGCTGGATCGAGCCTTCACGCAATTGGGCCATCGCGAAGTCCGCGGTCACGGTGCCACCGGCAGCGTCCTTGCGGGCCACCAGGCTTCCGACGTTCTGGATGTCGGTGACCACGAGGTCGTAGTCGTCGCTGTCGGCGTTGATGGTCGCGCCGTCGCACCACTCCGAGGCGTACATGCTCCACATCAACGTCACCGCGGCGGTGCTGAACGACACGAACTTCTTACCCTTGAGGTCACAGAGCGTCTGATCCGGGCTACCCGTGGGGACGGCGAGGAACGCCCGCTCCTCGTTGTACTTGCCGAACACCGTGCTGGGCACCTTCGTCGCCTCGTCCAGGTTCGGCACCTCCCAGGTGCCGGTGGACACGACGTCCGCGTGACCGCCGGCGTAGATCCCGAACTCATCCCACGTGGCGGAGGTGAGGATCTTGATTCCGGAGGCCTCTTCCATCTCGGCCTTGATGCCCTCGTCCTCGAGCCACTCCCAGATGGCGTCGGGCGCCAGAGACATCCGCACCACGCCGTTGGCGTCCTTACCCTCCGCGTCCTGGGTGCCAGGAGTGCACGCGGCGGCGAGCAGACCGACGACGGCCAGTGCGGTGGCGCGGCGCAACCCCCTGGCGGTAATGGTTTTCGTCATTACTTGTTCTCCTCCTTGAGATGCTGCCGCGCCTGCGCCAGCTTGCGGTGTTTCCTGTTGCGGTGTCTGGTTCTTCCTGAATCCGTCATTAGTCGTCCCGCCATTCGGACGCTCGCGGCTGAAATCGCTTGGTGGCCGCGAGGTAGGCGTTGATCTCGTCGGCCTTGGTGTCCTCGTCCCACCCGAGATAGAGGGCCGTGACGTCGGCGACGGCCGGGGCCGCGGAGATCCCGACATCCCCGTTGAGTCCGACGAGGATGCGGCGTAACAGGATGTCCTCCAACGAAACTGCGCCTTCGCAGGTCACGGCGAACGCGACTTCGGCGGCGATGGCACCGGAGTCGGGGTCGACAGTTTGTGCCAGATGAGGATCTGTCTCGACGAGCGCGGCCACCTGGTGGGCCCGCGAGCCGTACAGCGCGGCCAGGCGCTGTACGACGTTCTCGCCGAGCCTGCCTCCCCACTCGGCCTGCAGTGCCGACGTCATCTCCGCGACGCTTGCGTAGCCGGCGCGCACCGGGGCGCCCGGGAACGGCGCGTCGTGGGTGGGGGACGGCACCGGTGTCCGCCCGAGGGAAGCGAAGACACTCGCGACGACGTCCTCGCCGAGCGCACGATGCGTCGTGAACTTGCCGCCGATGACGGTGACGACGTTGGCGATCCCCTTGCTCTGCGGTACCACCAGGTGTCCGCGAGTCACCGTCGCCGGGTCGGTCATGCCGCTGACGTACGGCAGTGGGCGCACACCCGAATAACTCCACAGCACCGATGCCCGGTCCAGTCGGGCCTCGGGGATCAGTTGGTTCGTCTCGTCCAGCAGATAGTCGATCTCGCCGTCGTCGGCCGTGATGAGGTCGAGGCTTCCGGTGTACGGAAGATCGGTGCTGCCCACCATGTATCGCCCCGCCCACGGCAGCACGAACACCGGGCGGCCGTCGGCTCTGGCCTCGAAGAACACACACGTCGCCGGTGCTCCCGGGAACGGATCCACGACGAGGTGTGAGCCCTTCGTCGGTCCCACCAGCGGCTCCGCGGTCGGCCGCGGCGACACCACTCCGGTGGTCGCCAGGACGTCGTCGACCCACGGACCCGCGGCGTTGACGACGACGCGGGCCCGCGCGGTGCGGGACCCACGGGGACCGCTGAAGCGCACGGCGGTCGCGACCCTGCCCTCCACGATGACCTCGTGGACGTCGGCCCGGGTGAGGATGTGGCCACCGTGCGCCTGGGCCGACACCGCCAACTCGACGCACAGGCGTTCCGTCCACGGCACCTGCGCGTCGTCGAATATCGCGCCCCGCCGCAGGCCGTTCTTGTCGATCGAAGGCCACTCGCGGGCGAGCCGGCGCGGTCCGACGAGTCGCGTGCGGAGCTTGCCACCGGTCAGAAGCTTGTACACCGCGAGCCCGCAGGACAGCAGCCATCCGGGCCGAGTGTTATTCCGGTAGAACGGGATCAGCATCGGATAGCTGTGCACCAGGTGCGGTGCATCGCGAAGAAGCCTGCGCTGCTCCCGAATCGACTCGAACACCAGCGACATGTCCAGGCGTTCCAGATACTTCAACCCGCCGTGGATGAGCCGGGTCGAGATGCTCGACGTCTGGCCGCCGATGTCGTCCCGCTCGAGAAGCAGGACCGACAGTCCGCTCATCGCCGCCTCACGAGCCACCGCCAGACCGTTCACTCCACCGCCGATCACGACGACGTCGTAGCCGCCGGGATCGAGGTCGTCGCGGTTTGTCAGCAGCGCCGCGGTGGGCGATTCAGGCATGAGCGCGCCGGCCGTCGGCCGCCATGTCGCCGGCGTCAGCCGCCATGTCTCGGAACATCGCGAGTGCCTCGGCGTCGGTGGCTCCTCCATGGACGACGGCGCGCACGGCGGTGAGCATCGCTGCGGGGGCAGCGCTCTGGAAGATGTTGCGCCCCATGTCGACTCCGGCCGCACCTTCACTCACCGCGCGGTACGCCATGGTCAGCGCCTCCCCTTCGGGGACCTTCTTGCCGCCTGCGACGATGATCGGCACCGGGCACGCCGAGGTGACCGTTTCGAAGTCCTCGTCGACGTAATAGGTCTTGACGAAATGCGCGCCCAGTTCGGCGGGGATCCTCGTCGCGAGCCGGAAGTACCGTGCGTCGCGCACCATATCCCGGCCGACTGCGGTGACGGCCAGGACGGGAACACCCGCGCTCTGCCCGGCGTCGACCAAGGCCGTCATGTTGGCGATCGACTGCGTCTCGTGCTCGCTGCCGACGAAGACCTGAACCGCGACCGCGGCGGCATCGAGGCGCACGGCGTCGTCCATGCCCATCGCGACGCGTTCGTCGGACAGCGGCCTCAGGATCGACGGCCCGCCGCTGGCCCGCAGTACCACGCCCGCCGAACAGTCCGCCGGAATGGTGGCGCGCAGCGCGCCGCGGGTCAGCATGATCGCGTCGGCCAGCGGCACCAGTGGGCGGATCGACAGGTCGAGCCGCTCAAGCCCGGAGGTGGGGCCCTGGAAGTACCCGTGGTCGAAGGCCAGCATCACGGTGCGTTGCGTGTCCGGCCGGAAGATGCGTCCGAGGCGTGAGCGAATTCCCCAGTCGTGACCGGACATTCCCTTGAGAGTCGCGCCGTCGCCGACCGCGGGGATGCCCGCTCCGTAGTTGTCGCCGTCACGAAGGTCGTCTAGATCCGCCACCGGTAAGTCGCTCCCATCAAACTCTGCAGTCCGTACTGACTTGTAATGACAGGTGACGATAAACATGACCTACGTCACACGTCAATACCCGACTGCCCGAACCGGGCGAACTTCTCGGGTTGGCCGCCGTGTCAGTGCTATGGTCCGACGACGGAACGAGGAGGACGGCGCGATGACATCTCACGGCATCGCCGCACTGGACCGGAGCGCGCCAGAACCACTGTGGGAGCAGCTGACCCGGACCATCCGGCAGCAGATCACCGACGGCAGGTACCTACCCGACCAGGCACTGCCTTCGGAATCCGACCTCAGCGAGATGTACGGCGTCTCACGGACCGTCGTGCGCGAGGCGCTCGGCGAGCTCGTCCGCTCGAACCAGATCTACAAGATCAAGGGCAAAGGGGCGTTCGTTTCGCCCAACCGGCTGGACCTCAAGTTCGTCGGGACGATCACCGGTTCGGCTGCCGACCTGCTCGCTTCCGGTCAGAGGGTCGCCACGAAGGTCCTCGAGCAGGAGCTGGACGCCGCGACGCCGGACGAGGCGATGGCGCTGAACATCGAGACGGGAGCCCCGGTCGTGCGGCTCAACCGGCTCCGCGTGGTGTCTGGTGTCCCCTGGCTACTTGTCCGCACATCCCTGCCCGCACATCTGGTGCCGGGGCTGGAGTCCGCGAAGCTGGAAAACGTCTCGCTCTACGAGGTGCTGCGCAGGCGATACGGGCTGGTTCCTGCAGGTGCCGACCGCTGGCTGGAAGCGCGGATGCCCAGCGCCAAGGAGACCGCGCTGCTCGAAACCAAGCGCAGCACACCGCTGTTGCGGATCGAGTCGATCACGTGGGCGCAGGACGGCACCCGATTCGAGTGGTATCAGGCACTGCACCGCAGTGATCAGAGCCGGTTCTACGTCGGGATCCGCAGCGATGATTGACCCGCGCCTTCCACCACGCTAGCGTCACCTGTCATGACAGGTCCGATCGATGTGCACGCGCATTTCGTACCGGAGGCGGCCTTCACGATTCCGCTCGCCGACGGTGTACTGCAACTGCGCCCCGGTGATCGATCCGTCCATGTCAATGATTTGTGCCTGCCGCTGACCTCACCGTCGATCTCCGACGTGGGTGACCTGCTGGCCGACATGGACCGGGCGGGCATCGCGAGGCGGGTGCTGTCCGGCCCACCCTTCACGTTCGCCACCGATGCACGCGGCGATGCGGCCGCCGACTACGCCACGACGTACAACGACGCGCTCGCCGAGGTCTGCGAAGCCAGCGCCGGTCGCCTCGTCGGCCTCGGGCTCGTTCCTCTCAATGACATCGTCGCAGCCCGCGCCGAGATGGATCGAATTCTCTCTCGCCCTGGACTTTTCGGTATCGCCATGCCACCCCTTCTCGGCGACGGATCCTTCGACGAAGGCCCACTTCGCGACCACGCACTCGCCGCTGCCGAGCGCGACCTCAGCGTGCTGATCCACCCCAGCCAGATCAACCGGCCCGAGCTGGGCAGGCATTACCTGGCCAACTTGATCGGCAACCCGACCGAGACCGCCATCGGCGTGGCCTCGCTGCTGCTCGGCGGACTGCTCGAGGAAGCGCCGGGCCTGCGCATCTGTTTCCTGCACGGGGGCGGCAGCGCCCGGGCACTGCTGGGTCGATGGGATCACGGGTGGCGGGAGCGTCGGGACGTCAGCGCACACTCGACAGTCACGCCCAGTGTTGCGGTACGCCAGGTCTACTTCGACACGCTGACCCACGACGAGCAGCTGGCCCGCGAGCTGACTGCGCACTTCTCCCCCGATCGCATCGTCATCGGCTCGGACTACCCCTTCGACATGGGCAACGTCGACGCCGTGAAGGCCGCCGCCGCGGCGGGATTCGACCCCGCGCAGCTCACGGCAAACGCCGAGCGGTTCCTGGGCGCGCGGGCGTGAGCATGCGCGGCGATCTGGACCGGGAGCGCATCCGGCTACTGGTCGGCGTCGCGGAGATGTACTACCAGGACGGTCTGCGCCAGGACGAGATCGCCACCAAAGTCGGCTACTCGCGGGCGACGGTGTCGCGACTCCTCGACGAGGCCAAGCTGCGCGGCATCGTCCGATTCCAGATCGGTCACCCCCTCGAACACGTCATCAGGCTGGAAACCGAACTGGCTGCGCACTTTCCGAAGGTGCGGTTTCACGTCGGAGAGAACATGTCACCCGCCAATGCGGTCCCCGACGTCGGCCGCCTCGCCGCCGAACTGTTGGCCCGAGAGCTCAGAGACGGCCAGCAGGTCGGCATCTCGACCGGTTCCACCGTGGCCGCGGTCGCCGACGTGCTACCGCAGCGCGCCGCGGGACTGGCTTCCGATCTGACGTTCGTCCAACTCGTCGGCACCGTCGCCGCCCACAACGCGATGACCGACGGGCCTGAACTGTGCCGTCGCTTCGCCACCGCGTTCGAGGCGGACTTCGCCACGTTGCCCGCGCCGCTGGTCGCCCGGAACTTCGCCTCCGCCAGGTCATTCCGCGAGGACTATGTCATCGCGGCCGCGCTCGACAGAGCCCGCAACGTCGACGTCGCACTGCTCGGGATCGGGCGCTTCCATCAACGCAACGCCACCGGCGACATCCTGTACGGCTGGACCGAACAGGAGACCCGGCGCCAACTCGCCGCCGCGGGGGCCGTCGCCCATGTGCTCGGGCAGTTTCTCGGACCTCGCGGAGAGATCCTCAACAACGAGATCAACCGCCGCATCATCGGTTTGGAGCTGCGTGAGCTCGCGACGATTCCCCGGGTGATCGCCGTGACCGCAGGAACCGAGAAGACGCGGGCCATCTTGGCTGCGCTCGAAACCGGGCTGATCCACGACCTGGTGCTGGATTTCGAGACGGCCTCGACCGTGCTCGGCGCCGCGACACGCTGAACGGCGCCCCATGATCGCGGTGTCCGTACTGGCCGGCATCTCGGTCGGTTCTCTCTACGTCATCCAGGCGCTGTTGCCGGTCATCGCACCGGACATCGGTTTCGGTACCGCCGCTGCAGGCGTCTTGGTCGCCGTGGTCCAATTCGGTTACGCCACTGGTCTTCTGCTGCTGGTGACACGCGCCGACGATCGGCGCATGCGGCAACGGTCGGTGCTCCAGTTGGCGATTCTCGCCTGCGCGTTCACCGTCGCGGCAACCCTGCCTCACGCCGTGCCGGTTCTGCTGGCTTTCCTGGTCATCGGCGTCACCGCGACCGTGGGCCAGAGCCTGCTGGCCGTCAGCCACCGACAGGCGGCTCCCGCACGCTCGACGCACCACGTTGCGATCGTCACCGGGGCCATGTTGGCGGGTATATTCGGCGGACGCCTGATGGCGGGCGCGTTGGCCGAGATCGCCGGCTGGCGGGCCGTCCTCGCGGTGTTCGCGGCGCTTACCGCGATCTCCATCCCCGTGTTGCTGCGCGGGGTCCCTCCGCCGGGGGCCCGCCCGCCCGGCACCGACCGAAAACCAGTGCGCGCCACGTTCACACTGCTGCGCAGTTGTGCGGAACTCCGGTGGATCACCGCGGTGCAGTTCTTCACGTTCGTTGCGTTCACCGCCATGTGGACCGTCGTCGCCGTGCATCTGACCGACCCGGCGATCGGGTGGTCGATCGCCAAGGCCAACTGGTTCGGCGTCGTCGGACTCGCCGCCGGTGTGGCGGCCCCGTTCCTCACCACCGGCCCGTTCGCCCGCGCGCTGGGCGGCCGTCCGCGCCGGGTCGGCTTCGCCGTCATGGTCGTCGGAGTCGGCATGGTGGTCTGCCGGCCGGCATCGGTTCCGCTGCTCGTCGCCGCGATGTTCGCAGTGACTCTTGCAAATCAGCTGATTCACGCCGTCAACCAGGACCGCGCGATGACGCTGGCGCCCACGGCACGGGCCAAGGCCAATGCCGCGTTCATGATGGTGGTCTTCATCGGAGGGACCCTCGGCGCCGCTCTCGGACCTCTGGCATTCGCGATGGGCGGCATCCAGATCACCGCCGTACTCGCGCTAATCGCGGCGCTGGCGAGCGTGCTGACTGCCGCACGGTGGTCGCGGATCCGACATGGCACGTGAACAAATGTGCACGTGTCACGGCGCGGGTGCGCCGGTTACCGCGCATGTCAGTCCCGTGAGAGGCCTGTGCGTGCACATATTCTCAGCGCCACTGCCGCGTCGCTGATCCCCTCATTACCCTCGAAAACATGCCCATCGACGGGCTGTGATCCCAGGAGAAAGAGGACGACCGTGCCTTTCGCGCGCACCATCGACGGAGACATCAACCCCTCACAGCTGGGCACCGTCAACGCCCACGAGCACCTGATCCGGATGGGCGGTGGCGAGATCCTGCACGACGGCGAGGACATGCGCCTCGACGACACCGACAAAGCCGTGGAGGAGGCGACCACGTATGTCGTCGGCAGCAAGGCCTTCCTGGGCATGGGCGGCACCATCGTCGACCTGTGCCCGATCGACTGTGGTCGCAGCATCACCCATCTGCTCGAAATCTCGTCGCGGGTAGCCGATCTCCACATCATCGTCACCACGGGATTCCAGAAGAGTCACCTCTATGCCGACGAGGCGACCCACTGGCTGAGCCGCTACAGCGTCGACCAGATCACCGAGCTGCTGATCGCCGACATCGAGGTGGGCATCGACGAACACGACTACTCCGGCCCGATCGTCAAGCGCTCGTCCGGCAAGGCAGGCTCGATCAAGGTCGCCACCGGCTACGGCGTCATCAGCAAGCTGGAGCACAAGATCATCGAGGCCGCCGCGGCCGCCTCGGTGCAGACCGGATGCCCGATCAACACGCACACCCAGCACGGCACCTGCGCAGTGGAGCAGGCCGACCTGCTCATCGGCTACGGCGTGAACCCCGCCAAGATCGCCATCGGTCACGTGCAGCGCAACCCCGACATCTATGCGCTCTCGGAGATCACCGAAAAGGGCTGCTACCTGATGTTCGACGGCACGTACCGGCTGAAGTACCTGCCCGACTCGTCGCGGGAGATGCTGGTCCGCGAGCTCACCGACAAGGGGTACGGCAAGCAGATCCTGATGGGCACCGACTCCGGGAAGAAGTCCTACCAGAAGGCCTACGGCGCCGTGTCCGGCGTCGACTACGACATGACGGTGTTCGGCCCGCGCCTGCGCAAGCAGGGCTTCGACGAGCAGATCATCGAGGACATCTACATCAACAACGGGCGCGAATTCTTCACGTTCGACAAGTCGTAGCTCGATGACGCGAATTCAGCTGGCCCTCGACGGCGACCTCACATCGTCACTGGGCGCGCTGCACCAGGTGGCCGACCTCGTCGACATCGTCGAGGTCGGCACCCTGCTGATCCTGCGCGAGGGACTGTCGACCGTCGGCATGGCCAGGGCTCTGGCACCGAACCTCCCGATCCTCGCGGACGTCCGGATCGCCGAAGCGGGCGGCGCGATCGCCAGGCTGGCGTTCGACGCCGGATCGACCTGGGTGTCGATGGTGGCGTCGGCGTCGGCCGCCACCGTCAAAGAGGTGTGCCGGTGCGCCCGCGAGTACGGGGGTGAAGTGCAGATCGAACTCGGCGAGGAACCGGATCTGCGCAAGATCCCGATGTGGCTGGACGAGGGGGTGCAGCATGTCATCGTGCACCGCAGTCGTGATGCGGCCCAATCCACTTGGACCGCCGAGCAGATCGACCGGGTCGACGAACTCGCCGGCCTCGGTTTCACGGTGACGGTCACGGGAGGGATCACCGTAGCGGAGGCCGAGCGACTCACCCACACGGCGGCCGACATCGTCATCGTCGGCAGAGGCATTGCCGACGCCGCGAATCCGCGGTCTGCAGCAGCGGAGTACCGCGCTGCGGTCAACCGCGAATCAGAGTCAATTCGGTGAGTTCCCCCGCTTTCGACCTGACGACGATGGGCGAGCTTCAGCTCCGGCTGACCGTGCCGCAGGGCAAGCGCCTGCAGAACGTCGACTCCCTGCGGGTCTCCTCAGCATGCTCGGAAGCCAATGTTGCGGGGACGGTGAGCCTGCTCGGCCTGCGCACCCAACTCGTCTCGATGACGGCTGCCGGTCCCGTCGGCGATCGCGCGATCAGCGAGTTCCGGACGGCCGGAGTCAATGTCGACAACGTGGTGCGGCCAGAGAATGCGCGGGTGCCGCTGTACTTCTACGAACCCGCGGATGCGCCCGTTCCCGCCGAGGTCTACTTCGACCGCTCGAACACCCCGTTCCGGGAGGCTCGACCCACCGACTTCGACTGGACTCGCGCCATCGACACCCGGCTGTTCTTCAGTACCGGAATCACCGCTGCCCTCACGGCGCAGACCGCCTCGCTGGTACGCGATGCACTCACCGGCGCCAGGAGCGCCGGCGCACGCACCGCCTATGACGTGAACTACCGCGCCAAGCTGTGGTCTCCCGAGTCAGCCCGCGCGTTCGCCGAATCGATCCTGCCCGCCGTCGATGTGCTGTTCTGTTCCCACCGCGATGCGGGCACGGTGTTCGGCCTGCACGGCGAACCGGCCGGTATCGCGGAGCTGCTTCACAACGCCCTCGGCGTTCCCGCCGTCGTCAGTACCGCAGGACCGGACGGCTGCTTCGCGTTCGCCGACGGCGCCGTCCGCGGTGCCCCGGTCGTTGCGATGCCTGTGCGCGACCGTCCAGGTGCGGGCGACGCCTTCATTGCCGGCTACCTGTACGGCATGCTGACCGACGAGGATGTGGCGACACGACTCGGGTTCGGCGTGGCAGCCTCTCGAATTGCGCTGTCGCACTTCGGGGATCTCGTCCCGATCTCCCGGCGCGATCTCACCGCAGCCGTGGGAACCGACATCATTCGATGACCGGGTTCGACCGAGTCAGCCCCACGGACCTCATCGGGCTTTGTGTCCTCGCCTCGAACCTGCTCGGGAGCGATCCTGCGATCGTCTTGCACGGCGGCGGTAACACGTCGGTCAAACAGGTCGTCGACGTCGACGGATCGCCGACCGAGATCGTGCACGTCAAGAGCTCGGGGCACGACCTCGCCACAATAGGTCCGCGGGGCTTCGCTCCGGTGCGCCGTGACGCGCTACTGGAGTTGGTCGCGCGGGACACGCTCGACGACCGCGACATGGCCGCCGCGTTCCGTGCGGCCAGCATCGACCCCGACAGCGCGACGGCCTCGATCGAGGCGATCCCGCACGCGTTACTGCCCCACCGGTTCGTGCTGCACAGCCACGCCGATGCCGTTGTCACCCTGACGGATTCGCCGCTCACCGACGCAGAACTGAGTGACGTCTTCGGCGAGTCCGTCGCGATCCTGCCCTACGTCCGTCCCGGTTTCGATCTGGCCAAGGTAGTCGCCAAAACCTTGAAAGGCACTCCGCCCGCCGCACAGCTGCGCGGCCTCGTACTGCGCAACCACGGCCTGTTCACCTTCGACGATGACGCCGAACGCGCCTACGCCGACCACCTCGCGCTGATCGAGCGCGCACATTCCCGCATCCGGCAGGCACGACTCAGCCAGCCGCGAAAGCCTGCCGGCATCCGGCTCGCACCCTTGACGGACGCCGACCTCGACGAATACTCCGGCTTTCGCCAGGCTCTGTGCGAAACAGCCGGTTTCGCAGTACTCGTCCGCAGGGACAGCGACAACCTGGTGGAGGAGTTCCTGTCTCAGGACTACCTACGCCGCGCGACCGAGCACGGCACCGCCACAATGGAACACGTCATCCATATCAAACCATTTCCCCTCGTCGGCACCGATGTCCGAGCCTACGCCGACCGCTACCGCGAGCGGTTCGCCCGGCTGACGGACGGCACGTTGCGCCCCTTGGATCTCGCGCCGCGCATCGTTCTCGATTCCCGCTGGGGTCTACTCTCCGTTGGACGCACCCAAGCGGAAGTCCGCCGGGTCCGCGACATCTACCGGCACACCATGGCAGTCATCATGGACAGCGAGAGCCTCGGAGGCTTCCGGTCCCTGACTGAACGCGAGTTGTTCGACATCGAGTACTGGGAACTCGAGCAGGCAAAACTGCTGTCCACCAAATCCTTTCCACCTCTTACCGGTATGGTGGCCGTTCTCGACGGCCCCGGCGGACATCACGACCAGGCGTGGCTCACCCTTGCGGTCGGTGACGGCCTGGCGAAGCTAGGTGCCGTCATCGTGCTGACGGGTTCGGAACGCTCGGCGGTCGCCCAATACGGTGGCGTCGACATGGTCGTATCGATTGGCCGGGAACCCAGCCGGTCCCGTGCACGACCGATCGGCGTTCGTGCCGATGGTAGCCATATAACCGTCACGGCCGGGATCCAGTCCAGAGTCGTTGCCACCGGGGCACTTCTCGACGGTGACGATCTCGATCCACTGTGCGCCGCGCTTCAGCGGGCAGCGGGATTACCCTGCCCCCAACCCGGGTAAGAGGGACGCATGACAACCCCGCAGCCTGGCGACGAGACCGAAGAAGTGCTGACCACCCCCGCGACCCCTGGCGCCGAGGCACTCCCCACGGAGGAGGACGGGGACGCCGACACGTAACGGTCTGTTCAATGGAGTGATGAGTACCGAACTGACGGCCGACGACCTGGAGTTTCTGAGACGCCCGCTGTACGGGTTCTTCGCCGCCGCCGCGGGGCCGACCCCGCCGCAGCCGCGGCCGGTGTGGTTCGAGGTGACCGACGACGCCACCATCCAGTTGTTCACCGGCCCCGACACCGTGAAGATGCGGCGGCTGGGCCGGGACCCGCGGGCGTCCATCGTCGTCGCCGCGCCCGTCGGCGAACGCGAGCGGTGGGTGTCGGTCGCCGGAAGCACCACGATCGAAACGGACGGGGCACACGACCTCTTGACACGGCTCGCCGAACGCTACTGGGACGTCGACGACCCGGCGCGTGCCCAGGACCTCGCCGAGATGATCACCCAGGAATGGGTTCGCGTCGTCATCCATCCGGAGAATGTCAGCCGCTACGCGATGTGACGAGCGCCCGAATGTGACGCGCGCCCAAATGTGACACTGAGCCATGGCACCGACCGCATTCCGCTACCCGGACATGCCGCCACGCCGGGCCCGGTTGCGGTTCGTCGCGCGACGCCTCACCGGCGTCGACCCGTTCCCCTCGGACGCGGTGGCCCGGGCATTCATCGACGGTCTCGACGAGGGTGATCCCGTCGCAGAACGGTTCGTGGCGCAGACCTATCACGGTGAACTCGGCGCACGAAAGGCCCGCGACCTCGTCGAGCAGGCGCAGCGCGTCGGCATCGACAACGTGCCCGACGCACCAGAATCGATGCGCGCGCTGTTCGCGGAGTTCGAGCAGCTGCCCGACTGGGTCGACCCAGAACTCGTCGAGGAAGGTGCTGCGGTGTGGCGGCGATGGGCCTACGCGCTCGGCGCGCTCGGCAACGCGGGCACCAACGACACCTACACCGAGGGTTGGCTGGCCGTCCCGCTGTCGCTGTCCGGTGGCTATGCCGGACAGCGGGCGCTGCACCGGTACCTGGAAACATCGCGATGGTGGATCGAGGTGTGCCGGCCCGGCGCGGTCCTGGCGCCAGGATCGTTGGCGCGCAACATCTCTCTGCACGTGCGGATCATGCATGTGAGCGTCCGTGCACGTGTGCAACAGCATCCCGAATGGGATGCGCAGCGCTGGGGCCTGCCGATCAGCCAATCGGCGATGCTGCTGACCCTTCTCGGCGGCAGCGTCGCACCGGCGTTCGGGCTGTTTCCGCTCGGGCATCTGACGTCACCCCGGGAGATGCGGGCGGTGCTGCACTTCAACCGCTATTGCGGCCACCTGGTCGGTGTCCGGTGCGAGGGCTACTTCCCGGAAACGGTCGCCGACGCGTGGCGCATCCTGCTCATGGCTGACAGCGCACGCAGCTACGACAGCGCGAACAGCGGCGCCGAACTCGTCGAGTCGTTCGCCCCCGCGTTCGAACCGGCCCCCGGTTTGAGTGGATTCCAGCGTCTTCGCGCCGAGTACCACTATCGCGTCCAGGCGGGCTACCTCGGTCTCTACATGCTGCCGTGGAACCGTCGCCGGTACCGGCTACCGTCCGCGCTTCCCGGAATTCTGTTGCTGCTCTTACGAACTCCGCTGATCGCAGTGCTCGAGGTCGCGCGCCGACTTTCGCCTGGAGTAGACCGGAGCTGGCAGCAGACCAATCTCAGACGCTGGGAGAACTGGCTACAGTGGCAGTCGGCGGGCAAGGCGGCTGCCTTCGAGGCAGCTACCCCGCTGCGGCGGTGAAATGCACCTCACGCATCGCCGTCCGGAGTCCCCGCCGCTTCCCCGTCACCGGGTCCGGCGCGAGACTGCCACGCAGTGACCGGAACTTCTTCTCGGAGTTGGTTTCCGGGGCGTTGTCGGGCGTTCCCTTCAGATACTTGTCCGGCAAGGCGAGTTTCGCGATGGTCCAGAACGACTGCCAGTACTGCCGAGGCAGCGAACCGGTGGTGTACGGCAGGTCGTACTTCTCGCACAATTCTTTCACCCGCACCGAGATCTCCGCGTAGCGGTTGCTGGGCAGGTCGGGGAACATGTGGTGCTCGATCTGGTAGCAGAGGTTTCCGCTCATGAACGCCATCATCTTGCCGGCGCGAAAGTTGGCTGACCCCAGCATCTGTCGCAGATACCACTCGGCCTGCGTTTCATTCTCGAACTCTTCTCGGGTGAACTTCTCCGCGCCATCGGGGAAATGTCCGCAGAAGATCACCGCGTAGGACCAGTAGTTGCGGATCAGGTTCGCGACCGCGTTGGCCTGCATCGTACGTTTCCAGCCCGGGCCTGCCAGGGCCGGAAAGATGATGTAGTCCTTGCCGACCTGCTTACCGACCTTCTTTCCGATGATGCGCAGGTCCTTGCGCACCTCGGCCCACGACTTCTCGTGTTTGCGCACCTGGGACAGCTCGAGCCCGTGAGCGGCGACCCCCCACTCGAAGAGGGTGCCGAGCAGCAGGTTGTAGACAGGATTGCCGATCATCCACGGCGCCCACTTCTCGTCCCTGGTCACCCGCATGATGCCGTAGCCGACGTCGTCGTCCATCCCGACGATGTTGGTGAACTTGTGATGGATGTAGTTGTGCGATTTCTTCCAGTGCTCTGCCGGTGAGGTGGTGTCCCACTCCCATTCGGTGGAGTGGATCTCCGGATCGTTCATCCAGTCCCACTGGCCGTGAATGATGTTGTGGCCCAACTCCATGTTCTCGATGATCTTGCCCGCGCCCAGCATGGCCGTCCCGGCCAGCCACGCGTACTTGTTGCGGCTCGCCATCAGGACGACGCGGCTGCCGACGACGAGTGCGCGCTGCAGCTGGATGGCGCGGCGGATATAGCGGGCGTCGCGTTCACCGCGGGACTCCTCGATGTCGTCGCGGATCGCGTCGAGCTCGCGCCCCAGCGCTTCGACGTCCTCGGCGCTGAGGTGCGCGTACTCCTTGAGATCAGTGATTGCCATGTCGCTCCTGTCAGATCTTGAGGGTGCAGTCGCCGGACGCCGTGGAGACGCAAGTCTGTATTCGGTCCCCTTCGCCGTGTTCGTCCCCGGAGCGGATGTCGCGGACGTGACCCGACTCCAAGGGGAGCACGCAGGACTGACAGATACCCATCCGGCAGCCGAAAGGCATTTGGATACCGGCTTTTTCACCGGCCTCAAGCAGCGAGGTAGCCCCGTCGACCTCGGCACTCTTGTCTGAGATCGCGAAAGTGACGGTGCCACCTTCGCCGCCCTTGTCGGTGCGGGCGATGACAAACCTTTCCGTGTGCAGGTTGTCCTCGACTCCGGCGGCACTGAACGTCGTGTCGAGAGAGTCGAGCATCGTCGGCGGGCCGCACGCCCAGGTGGGTCGGTCCGTCCAGTCCTCGACGATCTCGTGCAACGCGTCGAAGTCGACGTGGCCCATCTGCTCGGTGAACTGCAGATGCAGCCGATAGCTGTCTACTTCGGTATCGAGCGATCTGAGTTCGTCATGGAAGATCACGGAATCGGCCGACGGCGCCGAGTGGATGTGCACGATGTCCGGATGCTGATCGCGCGCATGAAGCGCCCGCAGCATCGCCATGATGGGCGTGATCCCACTGCCCGCACTGATCAGGAGCAACTTCGCCGGCGGCGGGTCGGGAAGCGCGAAGTCGCCCTTGGGTGACGCGAGGCGCACGATGGTGCCGGGCTCCACACCGTTCACCAGATGGGTGGACAGGAACCCTTCCGGTGTCGCCTTCACGGTGATCGAGATCAGCTTCTTGTCGCGGAGCGGAATCGATGTCAGCGAATAGGAGCGCCAATGCCAGTGCCCGTCGATCCGCAGGCCGATTCCGACGTACTGGCCCGGCCGGTAATCACCGGAGAAACCCCACCCCGGCTTGATGGTCACGGTCGCCGAGTCTTCGGTCTCGCGTGTGACATCGACGACCTGCCCACGCAGTTCCCGGGCGGACCACAGCGGATTCAACATCTTCAGATAGTCGTCTGGCAGCAACGGCGTGGTCGCACGGGCCACCAATCCTCGCAGCACGTTGACCGCCGGGGTGGTCGCGGTGTCGACCTCTTTCGCCGGCGCCACACTCCACCGCTTCAAACTGCGAATAGTCGACTCCACCGGGCCTCCATCTGGCGAGAGAGTGACAACCGTCACACCGCAACGGGCACGGGATTGTCCAAAGCCGGCCAGCCCCAAACCTGACTTCCTGCATTGTCAGCGAATTGCCCGGATTTCAACTTGGGATCGGTAGCCGACGGCCGCCGGTGTACTCGGGTCATGACAACAAACATGTTTCTCACCCGCATCCAGGACCAGACCAACCGCGTCGACCGCACCCGCAGCCTCATCTTCGGCATCTCCGCCGGGATCACCGCGCTGTGGTCGGCCTACCGCGTCTTCTGGCTGATCTACTCGGCTTCGGTGCTGTCCACCTACGGCCTGTCCTCGGCGACAGTGCTCTTCTCGCTGGTTCTGTGGACGGTCGTCGGTCTGGCCGCCGCGGCCGTCGCTGCCCTGTTCCTGCTCCGCTACCGCAAACTCACCTGACGGTCGGTCTACTGCGGCGGCGAACCGGGGCGCCGGGGCGCCGCCCCGTGGCCGTGGACGCCTTCGGCGTACGCGGTTTCGGCGTGCTGCGAGAAGTCGACGCCGGAAGTCTCCTCCTCGGCGCTGATGCGGAAGCCGATGAGGCGGTCGATCAGCTTGCCGAGGATGAAGGACACCGCGAACGCGTAGGCGGCCACCACGACGACCGCCAGCGCCTGCTTGCCGAGCTGCGCCACGCCGCCGCCGTAGAACAGGCCCTCCGGCCCGCCCGTCATCACGTCGGTCGCGAGGAAGCCGATCAGGATCATGCCGACCACGCCGCCGACGAAATGCACGCCGACCACGTCGAGCGAATCGTCATAACCGAAGCGGAATTTCAGACCGATCGCGAACGAGCAGACCACGCCTGCCACCACACCGACGACGACGGCCCCGAGGGTGTCGACCGTCCCGCAGGACGGTGTGATCGCGACGAGGCCGGCGACGACGCCGGAGGCGGCACCGAACGTGGTCGGCCTACCGTCGCGGATCTGCTCGACCGTCAGCCAGC
The DNA here is from genome assembly GCF_029623955.1 of Mycobacterium sp. 236(2023). Classification (GTDB taxonomy): domain Bacteria; phylum Actinomycetota; class Actinomycetes; order Mycobacteriales; family Mycobacteriaceae; genus Mycobacterium. The sequence continues at coordinate 91,621 of NZ_JARSBP010000005.1, forward strand.
CGAGCATGCCCAGGCAGCCGGCCACCAACGTGTTGAGGAAGATCGCCGCGGCGGTTCCGTTGGCGGCCAACGCCGATCCGGCGTTGAACCCGAACCAGCCGAACCACAGCAGCCCGACGCCGAGAAGCACGAACGGCAGGTTGTGCGGGCGCATCGCTTCCTTCTTGAAGCCGATGCGCGGCCCCAGTACCAGAGCCAGCGCCAAAGCCGACGCGCCCGAGACGATCTCGACGACGAGACCGCCCGCGTAGTCCAGCACGCCGAGTTCGAAGAGCCATCCCGTCGGCGCCCACACCCAGTGCGCCACGACGGCGTACACGAGGACCGCCCACACCGGGACGAACACCGCCCACGCGGCGAACTTGGCCCTGTCGGCGATCGCGCCGCTGATCAGTGCCGCGGTGATGATCGCGAAGGTTAGCTGGAACGTCGCGAACAACAGTTCCGGGACCTGCCCGTGCACCGTGTCAGGAGCAATGCCGCTCATACCCATGTGCGAGAGGCCGCCGAGGAACCCGCCGGCCCCGCCATCGCTGAACGCCACGCTGTAGCCGACCAGCAGCCAGGACACGGTCACCAGCGGGATGGCGATGAAGCTCATCATGATCATGTTGAGCACGCCGGTGGTACGCACCATGCCGCCGTAGAAGATTGCGAGCCCCGGCGTCATCAAGAGCACGAGGGCGGTACTGGTCAACAGCCACGCGGTCGCGGCGGGGTCGATCTCGTTCACTGTCCGGCTCCTTCGACGGTCCCGGACGAGGATGTCGGTCTCGCGTTTCGGCTACGCGGCGATTGTGTTTCCGGAATGTTTCACAGGATCGCGCGGTGGGGGTGGGGACAGCCCTACCCTGAGAACGCTGGCGGACCGGATGGGAGTGACGCCGACACATGCCTAGCGTCGAGTCCGTGGTGAGTCTCCGTCAGCTCCGAATCGACACCGGTTACTGCCTGCTGGGGTTCCCGCTCGCCCTGGTCAGCTTCTGCGTCCTGGTGACCGGATTCTCGGCGGGAGTCGGGATGCTGGTCGTCGTGATCGGCCTGCCGATCCTCACCGCGACGCTGTTCATCGGGCGCGCCTTCGCCGACATCGAACGCTTGCGATTTCCCGCTGTACTGCGTCTGCCCCGAACCCGGCCTACCTATCGCGTGCCGCCGCCGGATGCCGGACTGTGGAAACGCATGGTCATGCCGCTGACCGAGGCCCAGTTCTGGCTGGACCTCGTCCACGGACTCTTGCACTTCCCGATCGCGGTGACGACGTTCTGCATCGTCGTCTCGTGGTGGGCCTCCGGGATCGCGGGCACCCTCACCGTCTTCTGGGATTGGAGCATCCCGCGCGGCCCCGACAACCAGTCGCTGGCCCAGCTGATCGGGCTCGGTGACAGCGCGGTCGCGCGGATCGGCTTCCAGACGGCCGTCGGCGTGCTGTGCCTTGTCACCCTGCCCTTCGTGGTGCGGGGTTGCGCGCTGGTCTCCAGCTACTTCAGCCGGTTCCTGCTGACTGGAGTCGCCGAGATGCGGCAGACGATCACCGTGCTCACCGAACAGAAGGCGGCGGCCGCCTCAGCCGAGGCGACGGCGTTGCGCCGGCTGGAACGCGATATCCACGACGGCCCCCAGCAGCGGTTGGTGCGGCTGGCGATGGATCTGAGCCGCGCCCGCAGACACCTGGACACCGATCCCGACGCGATGCGCGCAACGCTGGACGAAGCGCTCGTGCAGACCCAGGAGACGTTGGACGAGCTGCGGGTGCTGTCACGCGGCATCGCGCCCCCGGTGCTCACCGATCGCGGCCTGCCGAGTGCGCTGGCGGCGCTGGCCGTTCGATGCACCGTGCCGGTCGAGTTGGCTGTCGACCCGGAACTCGGTATGCCGGCCGGGCGTCTGGATCCCGCCGTCGAGACGGCCGTGTACTTCGCCGTCGCCGAGGCGCTGACCAATGTGGCCAAACACAGTGGCGCCGCGTACTGCTGGATCACCGTCGCGCACGGCCCCGAGAAGGTCGGCGTCGAGATCACCGACGACGGCAACGGCGGAGCACACCTCGCCAAGGGCCATGGGTTGTCCGGACTCGATGACAGGGTGCGCGCCGTCGGGGGCACACTGACAGTCACCAGCCCCGTCGGGGGGCCGACGACGATCGGGGTGACGGTGCCGTGCTGAAGATCTTGCCCTTGAAGATAGTGGTGGCCGATGACTCGATCCTGTTGCGGGAAGGCCTCGTTCGGCTTCTCACCGAGAACGGCCACGAGGTCGTCGCCGCAGTGGGCGACGGTCCGTCGCTGGTGGCTGCCGTCGAGGCGCACCGACCGGATGTTTCCGTCGTCGACGTCCGGATGCCGCCGTCGCACACCGACGAAGGGCTGCGTGCCGCCGTCGAGGCCCGCAGACGGGTACCGCACACGCCGGTGCTGGTGCTGTCGCAATACGTCGAGGTCTCCTACGCCGACGATCTGCTGGCCGACGGCACCGGCGGGATCGGTTATCTGCTCAAGGACCGGGTCACGGCGATCACCGAATTCCTCGACGCGATCGACCGGGTCGCGACGGGTGGCACAGTGCTCGACCGCGACGTGGTCGCGCAGTTGCTGGTGCGCCGCCGCCGCGACGATCCCTTGCGGGCCATGACAACTCGTGAGCTTGAGGTCCTTGCGTTGATGGCCGAGGGCCGCTCTAACCCGAACATCGCTCGCAGCCTGTCAGTCAGCGACGGCACCGTCGAGAAGCACATCGGCAACATCTTCGCCAAACTGATGCTGCCGCCCGACGACGAGCAACATCGCCGCGTGCTCGCGGTTCTTGCCTACCTTCGCACTTAGTTCGGTGTCGGTGGTGGTGGTTCGTAGGGGTGGTACCACTTCCATTGGGCGCGTTCACCGGTCGGGCCCCGATACGGCGCGACGTTCGGTGGCGCGGTGATGGGTGGTCGCGCCAGCGAGCCACTTTTCATGATGTTGCCCTCGGAGTCGGTGACGCTGAGACGGTGAGCCGGACCGGTGATCGTGATGTCGCCGCGGTGATGCGCACGATGATGAAACGGGCAGACCAAAACCAGGTTGTCGAGTTCGGTCTCCCCACCGTTCTCCCAGTGGATCACGTGATGGGCGTGCAAACCCCGGGTAGCTCCGCACCCGGGCACCACACACGCGCCGTGATCACGACGCTCCAGAGCGCGACGCAACCGGCGGCTGATCGTGCGGGTGACCCGGCCCGACCCGATCGGCTGACCGGCACGTTCGAACCACACCTCACAGGTGGCGTCACAGAGGGCGTACTGACGGTCGCCCTCGGAGAGCGCCGGCCCCAGATGCAGGCTGGCGATGGACTTTCCGACATCCAGGTGCACGATCACGGTGGTGTGCTGACCATGCGGGCGACGCGCCACGTCAGCGTCCCAACCTGTCTCGACCAGACTCATGAACGCGTCCTTGGCGGTCGGAAAAGGCGGCACCTGACCGCCCGCGTCGGCTTCGTTTTGAGCGGCTTCGTTGTGATCGGCTTCGTCGCGGTCGCGTTTCCAGTCCGCGATCAACCCATCCTTATGCGACGCCAGCGCCGCATCGACCTTTGCCGCCTCCAGGTTGTGCACTCGAAACCGGAACGTCGTGTACTCACCCCTGATAGTCCTGGACACCGAAGGCCCAGGGTCCGGCTTGGGCTCCGCAACCGGTTTGGGTTCTGCGGCCACCGCGGTCCGCAACTGCGCCACCGTCATGTTCTCCGCGACATGCATATAGTGCGTGTCTGACCCCGGACCGGACCTGTCGGCGATCACCTCCACCTGATCCAGCGACAGTCGACCCTCCCAAAGAGCAGCGGCACATCGCGGCAGTTCCTCGGCACGGCCCGCAACCGTCATCACCGATTTCGCGTTATGGGGCGGCACCCCGATCTTCCAGGCGATCAACTCGGCCATCGACCTGCACCCGGTCGTAGCCCACAATCCTTCCCGATCCATCTCCGCCGCGATCTCCACGATCCGACCGTCGATCGCGTTACGCTGCCCCGCCAACTCCGAGAGCTCATCGAACATGGCTTCCAACCGCAGCCCCCGAGGGGGACTCGGTTGAAAAGACGCAATGCTCGACGGCCGAATAACCCCATCATGCCGCCGGGGTCCGACAAGAAACCGTGGCAGCGAGTCAATCGATGATGGCCACGGCCCTGGTCCACCCCGCCGACGCGGCGTGAACCTTGACAGGAAAACAGCTCACCCGAAATCCCTTCGCGGGCAACTGTTCCAGGTTGTGCAGCTTCTCGATGTGGCAGTAACCGATGTCGCGCCCGGCCTTGTGCCCCTCCCAGATGATCGACGCGTCGTGGTCCTCGGCGTAGCGCTGCGCGGTGAACGTGAACGGCGCGTCCCAACTCCAGGCGTCGGTCCCGGTGAGCCGCACGCCCTGTTCGAGCATGTGCAGGGTGGCGTCCCGCCCGATCCCGCACCCGCTCTGCACGTAATCGTCGTGGCCGTACCGGGTTCCGGCGCTGGTGTTGACGACGACGATCTCCAGCGGCGACAGCGTGTGACCGATGCGCTGCAACTCGGCGTCGATGTCGTCGGGGGTGACGACATAGCCGTCGTCGAGGTGGCGGAAGTCCAGTTTCACGCCGGGCTGGAAACACCATTCGAGCGGAACCTCGTCAATGGTGATCGCACGTTCGCCGTTCTCCTCGTTGGCCCGGTTCATCGTCGAGGCGAAGTGGTACGGCGCGTCGAGATGAGTGCCACTGTGGGTGGTCATCGTCACCCGTTCGATCGCCCAGCCCTCCCCGTCGGGCAGGTCGCTCTCGGTGGCTCCGGGGAAGAACGCGAGCACGTCCCCGACGGTGTCGCGGTGGGTGAAGTACTCGATCTCGGGGCGATACCCCGGTGGATCAGAGGCGATGCCGCCGCGCAGCGGCACTGAAATGTCGATCAGGGTGGGCATGACGGTCAGGATGTCATGGACATGTCATACCGACTCCGTTTCGCGACGGCCCACCTGGGGCACAGGAGCGCATGCCCCGTCACGCTGTCATCTCGGGCGCCGGTATCGCCGGTCCGGCGCTGGCCTATCAGCTCACCGCACGCGGGTGGAGCACCACCGTCATCGAACGATTCCCCCAGCGCCGCGACGAGGGCCAGAACGTCGACATCCGCGGTGCTGCCCGCGACGTCGTCGCTCGGATGGGACTCGGCGATGAGATCCGCGCGGCGAACACCGGCGAGATCGGTACCCGATTCGTCACGGCGGATGGCTCCCCTGCTGCCTCGTTTCCCGTTGCGTCACAAGGCCAGTCAGATGGCCCCACCGCGGAACTGGAGATCCTGCGCGGCGAGCTGTCCCGCATCCTCATCGAACACACCCCCGACACCGACTACCGGTTCGGCACGCAGATCGCCGATGTCGCCGACCACGAAGACCACGTGCGGGTGGCGCTGCAGGACGGCTCGTCCGTCGACGCCGACCTTCTGGTGATCGCCGAAGGCCTGCATTCGCGGTCGCGGAGATTCGTCACGCCCGCCGAGGTCAACGATCTCGGCATGCACTTCGCCTACGCGACCATCCCGCGCAGCGAGGACGATGACCAATGGTGGAACTGGCAGCACGCCACCGAATCCCGCGCCGTCCATCTGCGGCCGGACAACCTCGGCACCACCCGGGCCATCCTGACGTTCATCTCCGATGTCCGCGGCTTCGAGGACCTCGACCGGGCCGGGCAGCTGACAATCCTGCGGCGCACCTTCGCCGACGTCGGCGGCGCGGCGCCCCGCGTGCTCGCCGCGCTCGACGACGGCGCGCCGATGTATTTCTCGGTGGCCGGGCAGGTACACACCCCCTCGTGGAGCAAGGGCCGGATCGCGCTGCTCGGCGATGCCGCCTTCTGTAACGCGACCTTCGGGGGCGCGGGCACCAGCCTTGCACTCATCGGCGCCTACATTCTGGCGGGCGAGCTCGCCGGCGATGGCGACGTCGTCGCGGCGCTCGGCAGGTACGAACGCGCGATGAAGCCGTTCACCGACTCGGCACCCCAGGTACGCGCCGGCGCGCTGCGACTCGCGAACCCGAGGACGCGCACCGGCATTCGCGTATTCCATGCCGCAGCGGCGATGGCCGCGAGCCGGGTGGCGCGGACGGTCGCCTCGGTCACCGGCGGCCGGCTGTCCAGGATCGCGAGCCCGCCCGAGTCGCTACCGGACTACCGGTAGGCGAGCGCGGCTCCGCAGATCCCGCAGACCTCGAGTTGCCGCCGCTTCCAGCGCGCGACAGGGATGAAGAACACGGTGAACTGTTTGAACTCCCGTATCCGGGCCCACTGGGACGTGTTGTGGCAGCGTCCGCACGCCCTCACCTCGCCCGGCCCGACATGCTTCTGTTTGGTGCCGTAGCCGAACAGGAACAACATGGTCGGGGTTACCAGCCGGCGTTGCGGGCCAGATCGATCGCGTACTGGCTGACGAACGTGCCGGCGCTGGGCGCGCCACGGCAGGAACCGTCCGATTCGCCGGGACGCTTCACCCACAGGAACGCGTCGACCTGCGGGTTGCCGGTGGCCGTGGTCGGGCGGGCGCCGAGTGCGCGTCCGCTGGGGTTGCACCAGTACAGGTCATCGCCCTCGACGGGTCCGGCGCCGTTGCGCGACGTGTCGATGACGAACGGTTTGCCACCCGTCATCCCCGAGATCACCGAGCCGTATCCGACCGACTCGTCCGTGGTGAAGAAGTTCGCAGTGTTCAGGCTGAAGCCACGGGCCTTGGCGACCCCGACCTGGTTCAGCCGGGCCGCCATCACGTCGGCCGGAACCCAGCGCGAGTGCCCGGCGTCCACATAGACGGCGGTTCGGGGGTTGCGGGTCAAAGTGTCGACGGCGTAGCCGATGAGGGCGAACCGCTCCTGCTGCTGATCCGCCGACAGGCAGTCGGCCATCGCGAGGGCGTCGGGTTCGAGGATGACCGCGGCGGGACCGCCGCCGATCGCGGCCGCGACGCCGTCGATCCAGGCGCGGTAGGAGTCGCCGGACCCGAATCCGCCCGCGGCGTAGCTCCCGCAGTCCCGGTTGGGGATGCCGTAGAGCGCCAGGATCGGCATGGTGCCCGCGGCCTGCGCGGTCTGGATGTACTTCGTGTCCACGGCGGGGGTGGACAGGTGGTCCATCCAGTAGGCCGTCGGGGTGTTCACGACGGCGGCCAGCAGCGGGTCAGGGTTACCCGCCAGCGCACGCATGCCCTTCGACTGGGGGTTCACATAGAACGGCAGGCCGACCAGCGGGTTCGCGTCAGCCGTCAGACGCACCTGCGGTGCGGACTGGGTGTCGGTCGGCCCGACCGCGACACCGGTGACTGCGACGGCTGCGACCGTCAGGACGGGGGCGATCCAGCGCACGGCGGCACCAACGGCTGAGGAGAACACGTACCGGAACTTAGTGCGGCTTCGGATCGAATGCCAGTCGCTGCGACCTAACGGAGCTCGTGCGAAAGCCATCGCCCGATGCCGGTGGGATCGGCGACGTAGTCCGGCTCCACTTTGCGCATCGCTGCCCGGACCGCGATATCCGCCTCGCACGACGACGGATCCTGAAGCACCACGCGTCCCCCTGCCGACTTGATCGCCTCGCAGCCGGCGGCGCCGTCTTCGTTCGCACACGACAGCAGAACGGCGATGGCTGAGCCGGCGAAATCGGCGGCGCTGGTGAACGCGACATCGATCGAGGGGCGCGAGTAGGCGACGGGAGGGTCGAGGGTCAGATGCGCGCGCACGCCCGGAGCAGCCTCGTACGGGGTGACCGGTGAGTGCGGTTCGGCGGTCAAGGTCCGTTGCCTGCCGATCAGCATGTGGTAGCCGGCAGGCGCCACGGTGATCGTTCCGGGCGGGCAGCCCCACGGACTGTCGTCGGGTTCGTGAACGGGCAGCGCGGTGTAGGTCTGGAGCACTTCCACCAAAGGTGACCGCTCGGGCGAGCGGTGCAGCACCACGCACATCACCGAGGTCCGGATTCCGCCGAGCGCGTCCAGGATGCCCCGCACCGCGCGCATTCCGCCGGCGCTGCCCCCGATCACGACGACTTCGGGGCGGACCACGCTAGTGACGGCCTTTGACGTAGATACCCAGCCGACGATCCACCTGGGAGAAGAGCGTTTTGCCGTCCGGTGTGAGCCGCTCCCGCGGTCCGATGACGACGTTCCCGAAGGGCGCCAGGCTTTCCTGGAAAATGTGCTCGACGCGCTGTTGCAGGGTCTCCTCGAAATAGATGAAGACGTTGCGGCACATGATCAGGTTGAACTCGCCGAAAGTGCTGTCGGTGGCCAGGTTGTGGGAGAAGAACTCGATTCGCGACCGGAGTTCCGGGCTCAGGATGCACCGATCGTATTTGGCGACATACCAATCCGAGAACGGCCGCTCCCCGCCGCTGGCCTGGTAGTTGCGCGTGGCGCTGACCATGTTGTCGGCCGGGTAGATCGCCGACGTCGCGACTCGCAGCGAATCGCTGTCGATGTCGGTGGCATAGATCGTGGTGCGGTCCAGCAACCCGGCCTCGTCGAGAAGGATCGCAACGGAGTACGCCTCTTCGCCGGTCGCGCAGCCCGCGATCCAGATCCGGATGCGCGGATAAGTCGCCAGCCGCGGCACCAACTCGGTGCGGATCTTCGCGAATACCGAAGGATCCCTGAACATTTCGGTGACGTTCACGGTCATTGTGGACAGGAACCCCGCGAGCAGGGTCGGATCTCGCAGCACCTGGCCCTGGGCCTCCGAGATGGACCCGAAGGAATGGCGGTCGACGAACGCCATCAGCCTCCTGTTGCGTGACGCGTCGCTGTAATGGCGAAAGTCGTAGCCCAGATGCTCGAACACGGTGTAGAAGAACGCATCCGCTTCGATCAGGGTCAACTCCCGCGATCGAGCCGTCACGGTGTCCGCTGTCCGCGGGGCCGGCCCGCGAGCCACACTCTGAGCACCGAGGTGAGTTGGTCCATGTCGACCGGTTTGGTGACGTAGTCGGAAGCGCCTGCGTCCAAGCACTTCTGCCGATCGCCCTTCATCGCCTTCGCGGTCAGAGCGACGATCGGGAGGTTGCGCCATTGCGGTTCGGCGCGGATCCGGCGCATCGCCTCGTATCCGTCCATCACCGGCATCATGATGTCCATCAACACCAGACCCACCTCGGGATGCGCGGCGAGTTCGTCGAGTCCCTGCTGGCCGTTGCGAGCCGGTACCACGGTGATGCCGTAGCGCTTCAACGCACTGCCCAACGAGAACACGTTGCGGACGTCGTCGTCGACGAGCAGGACCGTGTTGCCCTCCAGCGATTCGTCCATTCGCCGTGGGTTGGAGAGGATTTCGCGCGCCGAGTCCGGCATCTCCGTCGCCACGCGGTGCAGGAACAAGGCCGTCTCGTCGAGTAGCCGCTCCGGCGACTTGGCGTTCTTCAGCACGATCGCCGACGCCAGCACCTCGAGGCGCTCCGTCTCGGACACCGTCAGCTCGCGGCCGGTGTGCACGATCACGGGCAGACTCTTCTGCTTCAACTGGTCCTTGATCTGCTCGATCAGATCGATTCCGTCGATGTCCGGCAGTCCGAGGTCCAGGACCAGGCAGTCGTAGGACGTCGGGCCCGACAGCTCCGCCAGCACCTGTTCACCGGTGGCCACCGTGGTGATCTCGATGTCGTCGCTTTCGATCATGTGCTTGACGACCTGGCGCTGGTTGGCGTCGTCCTCGGCGACCAGGACCTGGCGCGGTCCCGGCTTCAGGAAGTCGGCGATGGAGCTGAACATCGAACGCAACTCGCCGATCTCGGCCGGCTTGTTCAACGTCTGGATCGCGCCCATCCGCCGGCCGCGTCCGTCGTCGTCGGCTCCCGAGACGACATTCACCGGAATGTGACGGGTGGCGAGATCGTGCTTGAGGACGTCGAGGACCACCCACCCGGCCATGTCGGGAAGGCCGATGTCCAGTGTGATGGCCGCCGGCCTGCGTTCCTTCGCCAGCGCCAGGGCCATGCGACCGCTCGCCGTGATCACTGAGTCGAACCCGGCCTCGGTGGCCAGCGTGGCGAGCATGCTCGCGAACGTGGCATCGTCCTCGACGATCAGCAGGACAGGCTTGTTGCCCGTCGGCCACTCGACACTCGACGTGTCGACGGCCTCGAAGCGCGCCTCGCCGTCCGTATCAACGGCTGCTGGCGTGACCGGTTCCAGCACAACAGGTTTCGCAGGCTCCGGTCGCGCAGCGGGCGCCGCGGGCTGCTGGCTGGCGATTGCCTGGTCGGCTCCGACGGGCAGATAGCACGTGAAGGTCGAACCCTGTCCGAGGGTGCTGCGCAACGTGATGTCGCCGCCGAGATGACGCGCCAGCTCCCGGCTGATCGCCAGACCGAGGCCGGTGCCGCCGTACTGTCGCGCAGACCCCTTTCCCGCCTGCTGGAACGACTCGAAGATCAGGTTGTGGTCCTTCTCGTCGATACCGATTCCGGTGTCGGTCACTTCCATCGCCAGGAAGGTGCTGCCGGGATTGCCCGAGGTGTCGGACGCTCCGAAGAACCTCACGGTGACCGAACCGACGTCGGTGAACTTGATGGCGTTGGCCACCAGATTCTTGGCGATCTGCTTGACCCTGGTGAAGTCGCTTTCCAGCCGCGGTGGCGCGGAATCGTCAGCGACAGCGCGGAATACGACGCCCTTGTCTCCGGCGATCGGGTTGAACGTCCGGCCGAGGAAAGTGACGAGTTCGGCGACGTCGATCATCTCCTTCTCGATGTACAGCGAGCCCGATTCGACCTTCGCGAGGTCGAGCACCTCGTCGATCAGGTTCAGCAGGTCCTTGCCCGACTGCTGGATGGTCTCGGCGAACTCGTGTTGCTTGTCGTTGAGTCCCTCCTCCGAGTCCGTCAACAGACCCGCGAGGATCAGGATGCTGTTGAGCGGGGTGCGCAGCTCGTGCGACATGTTCGCGAGGAACTCCGACTTGTACCGCGACGACACCGCGAGTTCCTCGGCCTTCACTTCGAGAGAATCGCTGAGGCGTTGCAACTCCTCGTTCTTGCCCTCGAGCGCCCGGGACTGGTTCTCCAGCCGCTCCGAGGTGGCACGCAACTCCTCCTGCTGGGTGCGCAGCTCCTCTGTCGTCTCCTCGAGCTCGGCGTTCTGCGACGACAGCATCTCTTCGCGCTGAGTCAGCGCCTCGTTGGCCGCACGGAGCTCTTCTTCCTGCGCCTGCAACTCTTCGGTCTGGGCCTGCGAGATCTTGAGCAACTCGCGGGTCTGGGTCGCCGACTCGATCGCGCTGATCGCGACACCGACTCCGAGCGCGATGCTTTCGAGTAGCTCGATGTCCTCCTCCGAGAACAGTTGCAATGCAGCCAATTCGAGCACACCGAGCACGTCGCTCTCGAACTTGATTGGGACGAGCATCAGCGACACGGGCGCGGTCTTCCCCAGCCCGGACACGATCTCGACGTAGTCACTCGGGGCGCCTGTCACCTCGATTCGATTGCCCTCGAGCGCACACTGACCGACGAGCCCGTCGCCGACAGCGTATGCAGTGGGCAGGCCCTTGCGGCGGTGGAACGCGTACGACGCGGTGAGCGCGTACTGGCCGGGGTCGTCGGCCTGCTGCAGGTACAGCGCACCGTGTTTGGCGCCGACTGCTTCGGCTGTGCGGGACACGATGATGTTGCACGCGGCGCGCAGGTCGTCGACGCTCTGCACCTCCGTCATCAGGTTCGCCTGAATCTCTTTGGACAGGCGTGCTTTCTCGTTGATTTCGGCCGCCCGGGTTACGGTGCGAACGATGTTGCGGCTCGTGAACCAGAGCAGTACCCCGAGAACGAGGACGATCGCACTGGAGAACAGCCAGAGGGTGTTCTTGGTGAACTGGATCGCTCGCGCTGCCCGGGTATTGGCGTCATCCACCGCGCGGACGGTTTCCTGCTCGATCAGTCCGAGCTGGTTCTCCAGCTGCGCCACCTGCCCGTCCAGATCCGCTGCGGCGGCGAGGGCTTCTGCGTCGGTGTCGACGCTTTCCTGCGCGGAACGGTACTGCTCGCGGAACGTCGACCACATCGTCAGAGCCTGCTGATACTGCAGGCGGATGTTGCCGTTGGCGACCTGGTCTGCCGAGGTCCGTAGATCGGTGTCGATGGTGCTGTCGAGGTTGAGCAGTTCGTCGGCGAGCCGATCCCGTTGCCCGCCGTCGGCGAAGAGGAACTGGCTGTATGTCGCAAGCAGTGTCTGCAGGTCTCGCCCGGTGTCGATCGCCGCGATCTGAGCTTCCCGCGCCTGTGCGCGCTCTTCGTAAAGTGCTGAGATCCGGTTGATCTGGATCGTGTACAGCGTGTTCGCCATGATGATCGCCAGGATCGCTGCACCGCAGAGAATGACCAGCCGGGTCCGGAGCGTCATATCACCCTAACTCTCTCGTCCATTCAGGTAAGCCGCCAGATCCGATGTCTCCATCGGGCGGGAGTAGAGGAAGCCTTGTTGCAGAACGCATCCCGCCTTGCGTAGCCAGTCGGCCTGCTCCTGCGTCTCGACCCCTTCGGCGACAAGGTCGACCTGCATGCACGCCGCGACGGCGATCTGGCTGCGAACCAGTCTCTGGACTCGCTCGTTCTCAGGCACTTCGGCGATGAACGAGCGGTCGATCTTCAACCAGTCCACGGGGACGTGCATGAGGTTGGTCATGCTGGCGTGCTCGACCCCGAAATCGTCGATGGCCAAACTGAATCCGTAGTCGCGGGCACCGCGCAACGCCACGTGGGCGGGCGAGGGGTCGAAGTTGAACGCGCGTTCGGTCAGTTCGAGGCAGACCCTTTCCGGGGCGATGCCGTTCTTCCGCTGCATGTGGATCAGATGCTCGAGGAAGGTCGCGTCGACCACCTGATCCGGGGACACGTTCACGTGCAGTTTCAGGTCGTCGCGTCCGAGAGCGGCGTAGTCCTGGAAGGATCGGGTCACCGTCCACCGACCCAGTGGACCGGCCTGTCCGGCGTCCTCGGCCAGCGTGATGATCTGGCTCGCCGGGATCTCCTCGCCCGCGACCCGCCAGCGAATCAGGGCCTCCAATCCGAACAATGCTCCGGTGGCCGAGTTCACAATCGGTTGGTAGACCATGCGGAAGTCCGAGCGCACGATGGCCTCGGTGATCTCGCCGCGCAGATAGGCCTTGCTCTCCTGTTTCGACCCGATCGCGTCGGTGTAGAGGACACAGACGCCCGACCGGGTCTTCTTGGCTTCGAACATGGCGATGTCGGCGTGGATCAGCAGTTCCTCGGGGGTGTGCGCACTGTCGCCCAGGCAGGCGATGCCCATGCTCAGCGAGGGCCGCAGTGTCGCGTTCTTGCAGTACACGTACTGGGACTGGACCATCTCCAGGATCCTGTCGCCGGCGACCACCGCCGCTGCGGTCGACGGCACATCCTCGAAGACGATCACGAACTCGTCGCCGCCGATGCGGCACACCAGGGTGTCGTCGCCGACCGCGGATCGCAGCCGCGTCGCCACTTCCAGAAGCAGTTCGTCTCCGGTGTCGTGACCGTAGGTGTCGTTCACGGTCTTGAAATGGTTGACGTCCATGTAGACCAACGCGACCAGGTTCGAGCCTTCGTCGCGGCGGTGTGCGAGGTGGGCGAGCCGCTCGTTGAGTTGCCGCCGGTTCGCCAGATCGGTCAGCGGGTCGTGGCTGGCAAGTCGGCGGATCTCGGTCTGGGCGAGTTTGATCTCGGTCAGATCGTGGACCACGACAGCCACCAGCGGATCGGCCGAGTCACCGATCGGCGACAACGTGATCGTGACTTCGACATCACGGCCGTCGTGCGCGCGGAACGCCATCTCGATCGTGATTTCCTGCCGGATGGCCAGCGTGGCGTCCAGTTGCTCCTCGAGCCGGTGCCGGTCATCCGCGGCGGCGAGGTCCAGGATGGAACGTCCCAGCAGGGACGTGTCGTCGCCGTTGAACAGCGCGGTCGCGGCCTTGTTGTAGCTGCGGATGGTGCCTGCGGCCTCGACGGCGAGGATCGCGTCCCCGGTGGCCTGCATGACGGCGGCGTACTCGGCCTGAACCCGGTAGAGGCTGGCATTCGAGATCGCCAGCGCGGCCCCCACCGATGCCCCGCGGAACAGCGTGACGTCCGCCTCGGTGAATAGGGGCCCGCCGGCCCTCCCCACGCAGACGGTGCCGACGTATCCGCCCCTGGCTGTCAAACGCTGAACCAGAATGTTCGAGTTCGCTGCCAGATCCGGTGCTTCGCCCGCGTCGGCCACGGCGGCCTTCAGCATCTCGCTCGCCCGTCCCCCGTCGTCATGGGACAGCGTGTCGTGGAACCCGTGATCGGGGGTCGGCAGCCGCAGCAGACATACGGCATCGAACATCTGGCTGAGCTCAGCGACGATCGTCGTCTCCAGGGAGGCCAGATCGATGCTCGCCGCCGTGAAGATGTTGCCCAGCTTCTCCCGCCGCCGCGTGACGATCAGCTCGTCCCTATGCCTGATCTCGGCGGCGCGCGCTGCGTGTAGCTGCTGTTCGTGAAGCTTCGCTGCCTCGCTTCGCAGCCGGGCAAATGACTGATCGAGTTCAAGGAGCGCTTTGACTTTCGCGTAGAAGACCTGCCGCGAAACCGGCTTGACCAAAAAATCGACCGCACCCAAGTCGTAGCCGCGGTCCAGGTCGCCGGCCTCGGCTTGCCCCGTCAGGAAAATGATGGGTGTCGACGCCAATTCCTCGACATCGCGGATCAGTTGGGCGGTCTCGAAACCGTCCATGCCGGGCATGTTGATGTCGAGGACGATGACGGCCACCTTGCGTTGCAGCAACGCGGTCAGCGCTTCTTCGCCGGAACCGGCCTGGGCAATATCGCAGTTCAAGGGCGTCAATACCGTGCACAGCAGTTCGCGCAGCCGGGCGTCGTCATCGACGACGAGAACCATCTGCTTCACGTCTTCGACGGGTTGGTTCAGGGCAGCGTCGTCCGCCGGCACCAGGATTGTCGTCCCCTCTTGCGCCCCCTCCGGAGCAAGCACACCGACTTCCACCCGCCAAGTCTCCTACGCGAAATCCACTCGCCGTTTATTCGAACTGCTCGAATAGCGTTGCAGGCCGACTGCGTACATCAGCTTAGTTGGCTGGCCGTTATTCGGCAGCAAACCCCGCTGGATGGTCCAAAGCGTTACGAAGCGCGGCTTTGTAGCGGCCGGGCGTCTGCCCGACGACCGCGGTGAACGCCTCGATGAAGCTCGTGGGATTCGACCACCCGCACGCGATCGCCGTATCGGTGACCGACAGTCCGTTCGTCAGGTGGACCACGGCGTGGTGAATGCGCAGGATCGTGCGCCAGCTGCGGAAGTTCATGCCGAACTCGGCCTCGAACAGCCGGCTCAAGGTTCGCTCGCCGGCACCGACGGCCCGCCCGAGTTCGACCAGGGTCGCATTGCTCGCCGGGTCGGCGTGGAGCATCTCGGTGACGGCACGCAGGCGGTCGTCGCGCGCGTCGGGAAGGTGCAGTGAGGGTTCCGCAGCCTCGACAAGCTCGTCGATCACGACCGCACGCAGCCGCTCATAGGCCCCGGCGCGGGCCTCCTTGCGGTCAGTAAGAGCGAGAATCGCTTCGCGCAGAAGCAAATTCACCTCGAAGACGCCCGGCTGGCCGGCGAGCTCGCCGCAGAGCTGCACCGGGATCACCACGATCCGGACATCCGTCGTCCCGTAGAACCGGTGCGAGTGGGCGAACCCGGGCGGCGTCCATGTGATCCGATTCGCCGGCGCGACCCAGGTTCCGCTCGCGGTCGTCGTCGCCAGGGCTCCCGAGGCCGGGTAGACGAGCTGCCCCTCGGTGTGGCGGTGCGCGCCGACATGGAATCCGCTCGTGAGCCGGCCGGCGCCGTGCGGGGCGCCGGCAGGAAAGGTCGGGGGGACGGCAAGCTGGCGGGATTCCGGCATCGGCGGTCACTTTATCGGTAGTACAGCCGGATTTGTTAGGCAAACCTTACTTGTATGGACACCTTGACCTCACCCCCCGTCTCCGACGTGCTGGACCGACTGTTCGCCGAGGCGGAGGCCGCCGACGCGCCGCTGCAAGCGCACTGGGCCGAAGCTCTCGACGGAACCGCCGACGAGATCGCCAAACTGCTCGCCGAGGAAGCGCGCGACTACAAGCGGGTGTACCGCGAGTACGCCGAGAACTACCTGAACATCTCGGCAGAATTCGGCCGTTTCCTCTATGTATGCACGCGTGCGTGCCGGGCGAAGGTCGCCGTCGAGTTCGGCACCTCCTTCGGTGTCTCGACCATTCACCTGGCCGCCGCGATCCGCGACGGCGGCGGCGGGCGGCTGATCAGCACCGAACTGGAAGGGACCAAGGCCCAGCGCGCGCAACGGAACGTGGCCGCGGCAGGATTGGCCGACATCGTCGACATCCGTGTCGGCGACGCTCTCGACACACTGCGGGACGGCATCGAGGGGACTGTCGACCTCGTCCTGCTCGACGGGGCTTTCAGCCTGTACCTGCCTGTGCTTCGGCTCGTCGAACCGCACTTGAGCGCCGGCGCCGTCGTGATCGCAGAGAATGCCGTCGACGCATCGGGTGAATACCTCGCCCACGTCCGCAACCCGGACAACGGTTACCGGTCGATCCCTCTGCCGTTCGATCCGATCCGCGGCAACGAACTGAGCGTGCGAACTCGCTGACCCCGGCGTCCGGGATTGTCGTGCCCTGTCGTCGGCGCGTTAGTGTGCTGTCTCATGACTGCACCTGCAGAAGCGTCACCGCTCGAGGCGCGCGTCGGCCACTGGTACCGGATGGACGGCACCTACGTCGTGGGCCGCGAGAAGCTCCGCGAGTACGCCCGTGCAGTGCAGGACTATCACCCCGCGCACTGGGATGTCGCCGCGGCCGCTGAACTGGGTTACTCCGACGTCATCGCGCCGCTGACGTTCACCTCGACCCCCGGTATGCAGTGCAACCGCGAGATGTTCGAGAAGATCGTCGTCGGCTACGACACGTACCTGCAGACCGAGGAGGTCTTCGAGCAGCACCGGCCGATCGTCGCGGGCGACGAATTGGTCATCGACGTCGAGTTGACCTCGGTGCGCCGGACCGCTGGCCGGGACTTCATCACCGTGACGAACACCTTCACCGACACCGACGGCGAACGGGTGCACACGCTGCACACGACGGTCGTCGGCGTCACCGCCGACGACATCGATGCCGGCGTCAAGACGGCGGTGCAGAACGCGATGATGCACGACATGAACATCCTCGACATCGGTGGATCCGACGCCGAGTACGAGAAGAAGGTGCGCCCCGACGGTGAGATCCGCATCTCCTCAGGCGGACTGACCCGCACTCCGGGCACACCGTCTTTCGACGACGTGAAGGTCGGCGACGAGTTGGCCGTCCACCACACGCGGCTGTCGCGCGGCGACCTGGTGAACTACGCCGGAGTGGCCGGAGACGCGAATCCGATCCACTGGGATGAGGACATCGCCAAACTGGCCGGGCTGCCCGACGTGATCGCCCACGGCATGCTGACGATGGGCCTCGGCGCAGGCTTCGCGTCGACCTGGTCGGGCGACCCCGGCTCGGTCACCCGGTACGCGATCCGGCTGTCGCAGCCGGCGATCGTCCCCGCCAAAGAGGGCGCCGACATCGAGTACAGCGGCAAGATCAAATCCCTCGACCCGGAGACCCGGTCGGGAATCGTCTTGGTCGGCGCCAAGTCGGCCGGCAAGAAGATCTTCGGCCTGGCCACACTGCACGTCCGTTTCCGCTAGTCACCACCACCGACGCCATG
This sequence comes from Mycobacterium sp. 236(2023), assembly GCF_029623955.1. GTDB lineage: Bacteria > Actinomycetota > Actinomycetes > Mycobacteriales > Mycobacteriaceae > Mycobacterium. Next base: position 109,391 of record NZ_JARSBP010000005.1, read on the forward strand.
ACGCGGCTGACGGTGCGCCGGCCCGTCTTCGTGATTCTCGGCCTGTGGGCGGCGCTGTCGGTGACGCTGACGCTGACCACGATCGATCCGACGGATAACTGGGGCCTGTTCGACGGGGGCGTGGACCTCGACGTGTACCGCAAGGGCGCCTGGCATGTGCTGTCCGGGCTGCCGCTGTACGACCTGCCGGTCGACAAGGAGCTGTTCTACACCTACACGCCGTTCTCCGCGTTGCTGTTCGTCCCGCTTGAGCTGCTGCCCACGGTGGCCGATCGGCACTACTTCCTGGCGGCCAACGTCGCGGTCCTGATGGCGATCATCGTCCAGAGCTGGCGCCTGCTCGGATACCGCGTGGACCGTCGGCTGCTCGGCGTCTCGCTGCTGATGGCGCTGGGTTGTGTGTTCGTCGAACCGGTGCGGACGACATTGTTCTTCGGCCAGATCAATTTGGTCCTGCTGCTTCTCGTCCTGTCCGACACCCTGGGCGCAGGCCGCTGTCGCCTAGCAGGCATCGGCACCGGGATCGCGGCGGGAATCAAACTCACGCCCGCATACTTCATCCTCTACTTCCTCGTGTTGAGGAAGTGGCGGACGGCCGTCGTCGCCGTCGCCGCCCTTGCGTCGACTATCGCGTTGGGATGGGTTCTGCTGCCGCAGGATTCGTGCACCTACTGGAGCGGCACATTCGTCCGATCGGAACGGGTCGGGGAGCACCTGCAGCACCCGTCGAACCAGTCGCTGCGCGGTGCCATGGCCCGCTTCGCCGGACACTATCCACCGACGTGGCTGTGGTTGACAGTGGCGATTCTTGTTGCGGCTGTCAGCTTTTGGATCGCGTTGCGCCTGTATCGCGCGGACGAGCGACTGCTGTCGGTGACGATCGTCGGCCTGACAGCCGCCGTGGTGTCACCGTTCTCGTGGACGCACCACTGGGTCTGGGTGGTGCCCCTGCTCGTCTGGCTCGTCAACCGGGCGCTGACCTCGTGGGGGTGGTGGGCGGCACCCGCGGCGCTGTTCGTCCTACTGGGGTCCTGGCCGCACTGGTATCCACGGCTACGCGACCCACGGATCGGCTTTTACCTGTTCCCCCACGACCATTCGCTCGAAGTCGTTCAGGTGAACCTGTACATCTGTCTTTATGCCGTGCTGTTGACCGGCGCGGGCATCCTGGCGGTCACTTCTCGGCGGTGACGCTCAGCCCGTCGTCGACATCGACGTCCTCGGCCACCAGCTCGACTCCCGAGCGGCGGGCCTGCTCCAGCAGCAGCGTGGCGAAATCCTCGGTCGTATGTCCCGCGCCGATCGCCGACGACACCAGTTCGGCGGCCAGCGCCGCGACGGGCATCGGCACGCCGTACTCGCGGGCCGCCTCCAGGCCGAGGTCAAAGTCCTTGCGCAGCAGGATGTTCGTGAAGGTCGGCGTGAAGTCGAGATTCACGAAGGCCGGTGACTTGTACTTGGTGAACACCGATCCCATGACCGAGTTGTTCAAGAATTCGAGGAAGGCCTGCCTGCTGGTCCCGCCCTGTTCGGCGAGCACGGTGATCTCGGCGAGGGACTGCACGACCACGCCGAGAAACACGTTGTGGCAGATCTTCACGAGACGAGCGACCTCACCCTCACCCACATAGGTGACACCCTGACCCAGCGCGCACAGAAGATGCTCGGTGCGGTCATACGCCTCGCGCGGCCCCGAGACGGCCAGCGTCAGCTTGCCGGAGCGGACGACCTTGGGGTTACCGCTGACAGGTGCGGCCAGCAGCGTGGTCCCCTTCTCGGCGGCGAGCCCGCGGATCTTCTCGGAGACCGCAGCCGACACGGTCGAGGAGTCGATGATGATCGACGGCGACGTGGTCGCGGTGAGAAGACCGTCCTCACCGATCGCCACGGTCTCCAGGTCCTTCGACGCCGAGACCATGACGAACACGACGTCGCGATCGGCGAGTTCGGCGGGGGTGTCGACGATCTTCGCACCCTTCTCGGCCAAGGGCTCGGCTTTCGACCGGGTGCGGTTGTAGACGGATACGTCGACGCCGGCCGCCAGGAGACGTTCGATGAGCGCGTAACCCATACGTCCGGCGCCGATCCAGCCGACCCTCATCGCCCCGTTGTCACTCATTCGCCCTCCCTCGTACTGCAATCGGTTGCAATATTGCCCCGCGCAGGCGCGTATCCGCAAGGTGCAATCGTTTGTAAGGGGCCGGTGCCGAAAGCTCAGCCGCGGGCTTGCGGGACCGGGCCCGTCGAGGACCTCACCGACAGCGTCAGAGGCAGCAACAGTGAGCGCGGATGGCGAGCGGGATCGTTGAGCACTTCGAGCAGCAGCCGGGCGGCCTCGGCGCCGATGTCGTACTGCGGGATCCGCACGCTCGTCATCGGAGGCGACACCTTGTCCATGAACGGCATGTCGTTGAACCCCACAACGCTCATGTCGTCTGGGCAGCGCATACCGCGCTCGGACAGGGCGTCGTACACACCCAGGGCGAGCAGGTCGTTGCCCGCCAGGACCGCGGTGAACTCGAGACCGGAATCCAGCAGGGTGCGCATCGCTTTCGCCCCGGCCTCCTCGCTCCACGCCTCGCAGATGACCGTCCGCCCCTTCTCGGCGGGCAGATGCAGGTCTTCGAGATTGGAGATGAAGGCCCGCCGCCGGTTGACGCCGGTCGACAGGTCCTGGGGACCCGCCAGATGCACGATCTTGGTGTGGCCCAACTCGACGAGATGCTGCATGGCCATCGCGACGCCCGCGGCGTCGTCGGACGTGACAGAAGGGATGTCGGCGCTGGCATTGCGGCGGTTGACCAGCACCATCGGCGTCGAGATCGCCGCCAGGTCGTCGAGCAGAGGATGCTTCAGGTGGGCGGTGGCGAATACGAAACCCTCGACGTTGCGCTGGCGGAACGAATCGACCGCGGCTTTCTCGACGTCGGGACGATTGTCGGTGTTCACGATCCACGCGCTGTAGCCGACGGACCGCAGAACGTCCTCGACCCCCCGCACAATCGGCGGGAACAGCGGGTTGGTCAGGTCCGGGATCACCAGCCCGATGCTCGCGGACCGAGAAGTCTTGAGGCTGCGGGCAATCGGGTTGGGTGAGTAGCCCATCTCGGCGGCAACGCGCTTGATGCGGGCCGCGGTCTCGGCATTGACCAGGCTTTCGGTTTGCTCGTTCAAGGCGCGCGATGCGGTCGCCGGATGGACGCCCGCCATCACCGCAACCTCGCGGAGCGTGGCCCTCTGCACTGGTGCAATCCCTTCTCCCGCAATCCCATGCGGCTGTCGTCCCATGATGGAGTCCTCAGAGGCTACGTGCAAAGAAACCGCCGATTCCGACAGGACACGGATCCCGGCCCAAACACGCCATTGACATGACCCACGTCACATCGCAGGATAAGCAAACGATTGCATTACATCGCCGTCCTGAGATAAAGGTTGGGCACAGCACATGAGCCAGGCAACTCCCTCGGCCACCCGCGATTCGCGTCCGCAAACTGCCAACTACCCGTCCCCCTTGATCGAAGTCCGGGGCGTATCTGCCGGCTACGAGAACAAGCGCCAGAAAACTCGCCTCATTGCCCTGCGGGATGTGGAACTCGAGGTTTACCGCGGCGAGTTCCTTGCCATTGTCGGCCCCTCCGGCTGCGGCAAGACCACGCTGATCAACATGATCGCCGGCTTCATGAAGCCGTTGGAAGGCACGATCCGCGTGGACGGCAAGATCGTCACCGGGCCCGGGCCAGACCGGACGATGGTGTTCCAGGACTACGCGGTGCTCCCGTGGCGCACCGTGTACAGCAACGTCAAGTTCGCGCTGGAGAACCGGCACCCGCGCCCCTCCAAGGACGCCATGGCCGAACGCATCGGCCGGGCACTGGAGCTGGTCAGCCTCACCGGCTTCGAAAAGTCCTACCCCTACGAGCTTTCCGGCGGGATGCGCCAAAGAGTGGGAATCGCAAGGGCTTTGGTGTCCGATCCGGAGATCCTGCTGATGGACGAGCCGTTCGGCGCCGTCGACGCGATGACCCGCGAGGCCATGCAGGCCGAGTTCGAGAAGATCATCGCCGAGACAGGCCAGACGGTCGTGTTCATCACCCACTCCATCGACGAGGCACTCACCCTCGCCGACCGCGTCGTGATGGTGTCGAACAGGCCGGGACGCGTCAAGGAGATCATCGACGTCGACCTTCCGCGGTCCCGCTTCGACGAAGGAGTCAAGCGCAGCGACCGTTTCGGCCAACTGCGCGAATACATCTGGAGCGAGCTCCAGGCCGAGGCACTGGGTGCGAAGACCGGAGGAGATCAATGAGCTCGGGCCCACTGCCATCGCCTACGACCGCCAGATCGTCGGCCGTCACCGAGACGATCACGCGGAGTTGGTGGTCGAGGTTCCGCAGCCCGATCATCACGGTGATCAACCTGACGCTGTTCTTCACGGCCTGGCAGTTGCTCGCGCTTTCGGAAGTCATCAACCCGCTGTTCTTCCCCAAGGCCACCGACATGTTCGCAGCGATCTACCACGGCTTCGCCGATGGCGTGATCTGGCCGCAGCTGGTCCACAGCGTCCGGAACTTCACCGCCGGCCTGCTGATCGCCGGCGCGATCGGGATCCCGCTCGGCCTGTTGATGGGTGGCGTCCGGATCGTCGACCTGATCCTGAGCCCGTACGTGTGGGCCATGACGGCGCTGCCCCGCGTCGCGCTCATCCCACTGCTGATCCTCATCCTGGGCTTCGGAAACTCGATGCAGCTCACCATCATCGTGCTCTCGGCGGTGTTCCCGATGATGGTCAACTGCATGGAAGGCGTGAAGACCGTCGACCCGTCACTCGTTCGGGCGGGCCGGATCTTCGGCGCCAACCAGTTTCAGCTCTACGGCAAGGTGATCCTGCCGTTCACCCTGCCGTTCGTCATCAGCGGCATCAACCAGGGCATCGCGCGCGGCCTGGTCGGCATGCTCATCGGCGAGCTGCTTGGCGGCGGCGGCAAGGGCCTCGGATTCCTGCTCGACCGCGCGGGCGACCAGTTCGATGCGCCGATGATGTACGGCACCCTGCTGATCCTGGCGATCATGTCGGTCGGTCTCGTCCAGGGGACCCGCTGGGTCGAGCGCCGGGCAGCGCCCTGGCGGAACTTCGCAGTCGCGTAGTCACCAGTCCCACAACCTCGCTCGTCACTACAACGATGTAAACGACAAGGAGAAGTGCATGAGAAGAAGCAAACGATTGTTATCACTTTTCGGGGCCGGCGTGGCGTTCGCGACCATGCTCAGCGGCTGCGGAAGCAACGATTCCTCAAGCGGCGGAGCGAGTTCGACCGCGGCGCTGCCCACCAGCGAAGCCGAGATCAACGGCGATATCGACGCGTCGAAGGTGAAGAAGAAGATCGTCGTGGCCGTCGACAACCCCTACTACCTCTTCCACCACGACGTGCTCGTGGCTCAGGACAAGGGTTACTTCAAAGAGGTCGGGATCGACGAGGTCGAGATCGTCACCGTCGAAGACCCCCTGCCGGCACTCATCGGCGGATCCGTCGACTTCGCCCTCTACGACACCGACACCACGATCGCGGCCGCCGCGAAGTCCAAGTCCGGCGTGCGCTATCTGTCCGTCTATCTCGGCGGCGAGGCCAACATCCTCGGCGTGAGTGAGGGCATCGAGACGGCCGAGGATCTGAAGGGCAAGACCATCACCGGCGGCCAGTTCGGCAGCCGCAACGACTTCCTGATCCGAAAGCTGCTCACCGACAACGGAATCAATCCCGATACCGACGTCACCTTGGTCAGCACCGGCGGTCAGTCCAACGAGCGCCTGCAGTCGGTCATCGCGGGTACGGTCGACGGCGCGAGCCTTCAGTTGCGGCACCGGGCGCTGCTTGAGGCCGAGGGTGGCAAGTTCCTCTTCGAGGAGCTGGGACAGGTCCCGCAGAACGGCTGGTCGGCCAACAAGATCCTGACCGAGAGCCCCGAGACAGCGGCAGCCTTCCTGGTGGCCACGCTCAAGGCCCGCCAGTTCATCACCGACGTCGCCAACAAGGACGCCGTGCTGGACCTCATGGCCTCCAAGGGATTCGAACTCCCGCAGGAGTACCGCGACGCGTACGCCGCCGAGCAGGCGCCCGATTATCACACCGCCGACGGCGGCTTCGATGTAACCGACATGAATCAGTTCATCGACGAACAGATCGAGCTCGACGTCGTCCCGCCGGGCACCAACTGGCGCGAGTACGTGGATCTGATTCCGCTGTGGCGTGCACAGAAGAACCTGGGTCTCCCCCTGCGGCCCAGCCCCTCGGAAATGGACCAGTGACGACAGAAACCGCTTCTGCGCAGGGGGTTCGGCTCATCGGCCAGCACGATCTGGCCGGACGCGGCGACGGCATGCAGGTGATGCGTCACGGGAACGCCCTGTATGTCGGGCACGCTGGGACAAGCGGAGCGGGCACGTCGATCCTCGACGTGTCCGCTCCGGACCAGCCCCAGCTTGTCGCGCAGTGGGACGCGCCCGCCAACACCCACACCCACAAGGTCCAGATCGCCGACGGTCTGTTACTGGTCAACCACGAGCGGTTCCCATACCGCCCCAAGAAGCCCCTCGGGCCGCACTCGGCCGGCGTCGCGATCTACCGTGTGGACAATCCTTTCGAGCCCGAGCAGATCTCGTTCTGGGAATCGGGCGGCAAGGGCGTACACCGCATCGTCTGGGAGGGCGGTCGCTACGCCCACATGTCCGGGGTTCCCGATGGTTTCACCGACCGCATCTGGATGACCATCGACCTGGCGGACCCCGAGAAGCCCGAGCTCGCCGCGCGCTGGTGGTGGCCGGGCCAGTGGACCGCGGGCGGCGAGTCCGTCGACTGGCCGGCCGGGCACCGGGTCGCGGCCCACCACGGCCTGACCGAGGGCGATTACACGTACCTGGGTTACGACGACGCCAACCTGGTCGTGCTCGACACCACCGACCCGATCAAGCCCCGAGAGGTGTCGCGGCTGGCGTGGAAGGGCGGCGCGACGCACACGTGTATGCCGCTGCACGACCGCGGACTGCTCGTGGTCACCGACGAGCAGCAGCACGACGGCCCCCACGGCGAGGAACGGCGGATCCATCTGATCGACATCGCCGATCCTGCAGCGCCGAAGTACCTGCGCGCGCTGCCCGCACCCGCGACGTCGTTCGACGAACTCCCGCAACGGTTCGGGCCGCACAACTTCCACGAGAACCGGGAGGCGTCCTACCGCAGCAACCGGGTGGTGTTCGCGACGTACTTCAGTGCGGGTCTGCGGGTGTACGACCTGACGGATCCGGAGGATCCCCGGGAGATCGCGCACTGGGTGAGCGAGGCGCCTGCCGGCTCGCCGGTGCCGCAGGCCAACGATCTCTTCGTCGACGAGCACAACCTCATCTGGGTGACCGACCGCGGCACCGGCGGTGTCTTCTGTCTCGAACCGCTGCCTGAGCTGGCCGACCTGATGCGGGAAGCTGCTTTGTGACCGCACCCGGATTCACCTCGGCCGGCGTGGAATTCGTCGGATACCACGATGTCGGCGGCAAACCGGTCTTCAAGCTGGCGATGCAGGTGGTCGAAAACCGCTGGTATCTCTATGCGACCCACTTCTGGGAGCCGCGGCTGTCCGTCTTCGACGTCACCGACCCGGCGGACCCGCGCCTTGTCGGTGCCATCGAGGGTCCCGATGAAGCGGCTACCTGGCAGGTCCAGGTCGCCGAGGGGTTGATGGTCCAGGGATTGGAACGGCGCCCGGTAGCGTGGGGTGGGGATCCGGCGGACACTTCCGACGAAGGCATCCGTTTCTTCGACGTGCGTGACCCTGTCTCGCCGAAGCTGTTGAGCCAGTGGCGAACCGGGGCACACGGTGTGCATCGCAACCACTACACGGGTGGACGCTACGTCCATGTGACGGCGAGCCGCCGCGGGTTCGACGGCAACATCTATGTCATCCTCGACGTCTCCGATCGGGAGCATCCCGAGGAGGTGGCGATGTGGTTCCATCCACAGCAGTACACCGCCGCCGGAGGCGGCAATCTAACCGGAGCCGCAGGGGAGACCCCGTCGCGGCGGATCTCGCTGCACGGCCCGCCGTATGTCCTCGGTGACCGTGCATACCTGAGCTACGGGGCCGCCGGCATCGTCATCCTCGACATCTCTGACATCACGAATCCGACGTTGGTCTCGCGCCTCGACATCGGCGCCGCGTTCTCGAGCATGATCGCCATGCACAGCGTCGTCCCACTCCCGCAACGAAACCTGTTGCTGGTCAACACCGAAGCGATTGCCGAACGCCAGCAGGAGGCCTATAACTTCGCCGGCATCGTCGACGTCAGCGACGAGTTGCACCCACGCGTCATCTCGCTGCTGCCGATACCCGAACCCGCCCCGGACGCGGCGTATCCGAACTTCAGCACGCGCGGTGGGCGCTTCGGCCCGCACAACCAGCACCACCCACAGGGGGCGGAACTGCTCGCCGACGACAACCTGATGTTCATGACGTGGTTCAACGCGGGGCTACGCATCTATGACATCAGCGACGAGTACCTGCCGCGCGAAGTCGCCTGGTATCTCCCCGACGATCCCACCGAACGCCGCGGGCTGCTGCCGAAGACGTTGGTCACCCAATCCGAGGACGTCCTGGTCGACGCCCGCGGCAACATCTACTTCTCCGACAAGAACCACGGCTTGCATATCGTCAGGCTGCGCTGACAGCTAAGGGCTCGTCATCGTCGTGGTCACACCCAGGTCGGCCAGCACCGTCCGCGCGGTGTTGCGCCCGGGCCGCCCTGACACCGAACCACCCGGGTGAGACGTCGATCCGGTCAGGTACAGGCCCGCGATGTCGGTCCGGTAGTCCATCCAACCGGGGATGACCGTCCCGTCGTCGAGTGCGAACTCCCCTCCGTGGCAGGATCCGCCGATGTTCGAAAAGTTGTGGGCGGCAAGGGAGGTGGGCGACTCGGGCCTGATGGCCAGGATGTCGGCGTCGTCGATCCCGTCGATGTGCCGGCGTGCGATGTTCAGGAGCACCTTGGCGTAGTCCGCTGCCTGGGCGTCCGACCACGGCTTGCCGTCGCGCAGCTGCGGCGCCACGGTGAGGAACTTGAATGTCCCGCCGGGCGCGCGTTGCGGATCCACCACCGTCGACGACATGATCAGCAGCCACGGGTCGTCGGTTTCCAGGCGCCCCTCGGAGAGGCCGGCGACCTGGCGGAGCAACCCCTCCGGTGAGCCCAGCGCCCCGGCCGCGGCCGTGAGAGATCCCTGTGCGGACCGGTACCGGGCATCGGCGCGCAGCGCGAAATGCACAGCAAACAACGGGATTCCGGGCTGCCAGAGGCGCGCTGCCTCGTCGGCGACGTGTGACGGCGCCTCCAGCATGGCGCTGAGCTCGCTCAGATGGCTCCCCGCGACGACGGCTCGCTCGGCGCGGAACTCACGCCCGTCGTCGGTCCGCACGCCGACGCAGCGGCCGTCCTCCACGACATAGGAGCGCACCCACGCCGACGTCTCGATGGTGCCCCCGTGGTCGGTGATGTGCGCGGCTAAGGAATTCGGCAGTGCGCCGGACCCGCCGACGGGGGTGGTCCAGCCGAAGGCCAGCCGACCGGCCATGATCGCGGCAGGCAGCGCACCCGTTCCGGGCCGCTCGGGCGGCTGAATCGTGGCGAACGCCATCCAGGACATCACCTGTCGCGGAACCGGATGCTCGAACGTCGAGTCGATGACGTCCCAGGCGCTGCGTTGCCGCAGCGCTTCGTAGCTTCGCGACGACGGCGTATCGGGGAGCGGGAGCCCGGCCGACAGATGTGCGTGTGCGACGCGCTGCCCGGCGTTCCAGTCGTGGATCATCGCGACGAGCGCGTCGGCGTCTGCCTGCGAGTACCTGGCGAACTCGGCGGCGGTCCTGTGCAGGTCCGGGTGCACGGTCAGCAGGTCACCGTCGGCGAGGGGGAACACGACCGCCGGGTCGGTGACGATGTATTCGAGTCCGTACTTCGCGATGAGGCCGAGTTCGTCGTCTCTGATCAACGGATTGGACTGGAGGACGACGTGCGCCGTCGAGCAGGAGTCGTGCTGCCAGCCGGGAAGGGTGAGCTCTTCGGATACGGTGTTGCCGCCGAGGATATCCCGTCCTTCGAGGACGGTGACGGACAACCCGGCCTCGGCGAGGTAGGCCGCGCACACGAGGGCGTTGTGCCCGCCACCGACCACGACCACGTCACTGGCATTTCCTGTGGAGCGAGCCACTTTCGTCCTTCCGCCGGGACTTCCTTCTTGCTACCGTAAGAGAGGCCGCAATCGATTGCAATGGTGAAATCGAGGATCAGGAACATGGACGAATACGTCGCCTCCGCGCGCTCACACTGGGGACCCCGCTTCACCGCGAACGGCGTTCCCCCCGCGGATTTCGATCGGGTCATGGCGAGCCTCGAATCCTGGGACCACTGGTGCTCCGCGTGGTCGGACGCGGCACAGGTGCACGAGGACCTCGGAAACGAGGCGCTCGACGAGGGCCGACTCCGCTCGGCCGCCGCACACCTGAGCACCGCCGCCGTCGTCTATCACTTCGCGAAGTTCGTCTACGTCCGTGATCTGGACCAGATGCGCGCGGCACACGAAGCGGCGGTGCGGTGCCTCGATTCCGCACTGCCCTACCTCGATCCGCCCGGCGAGCGGATCCAGATGCCGTTCGAGGGCGCGAAGATCTACGGAATCCTGCGCAAGCCGACAGGACCGGGCCCCCATCCGGCAGTCATCCTGGTGCCCGGCCTGGATTCCACCAAGGAGGAATTGCGCGCCACCGAGAACCTGTTCCTCGAACGCGGGCTGGCCACCTTCAGCGTGGACGGGCCCGGGCAGGGCGAGGCCGAGTACGACCTGCCCATCCGGGCAGACTGGGAAGTGCCGGGCCGGGCGTTCGTCGACATCCTGGTGGCCCGCGACGACATCGACGCCGACCGCATCGGCGTCTGGGGTGTCAGCCTCGGCGGCTACTACGCGCCGCGCTTCGCCAGCGGTGACGACCGCATCAAGGCATGCGTAAGCCTCTGCGGGCCTTACTGTTTCGGCGAGAACTGGGACATGATGCCGGCCCTGACCCGCGAGACGTTCACCGTCCGGTCCCGCTCGGAGAACGAGGAGCAGGGCCGCGCGCTGGCGCTCACGCTCTCGATGGACGGGCGGACGTCGAGCCTACGCTGCCCGACACTGATCATCGCGGGCAAGAAGGACCGTCTCATCCCATGGCAGCAGGCCGAGCGGCTGCACCACGAAGTCGAGGGCAGCGACTTCCTCCTGCTGGCTGACGGCAACCACGGCTGCGCCAATGTGCTTGCCGCGCATCGCTACCGCACGGCGGACTGGATGGCCGAGCGGCTCAAGGCGTCTCGTTGATGGCCGCGACGATGTTCTCTGTGGTGAACGGCAGCGCGTAGACGCGGACACCGAGCGCGTCGGCCAGCGCGTTGCCGATCGCCGCGGTCACCGGACCCTGGGTCGCCTCCCCCGCGCCCAGCGGCGGCTCGTCGGGGCGATCCACGACGTGGACGTCGACCGCGGGCACCTCGCTGAACCGGAGGATCGGGTAGGTCTCCCAGTCGGTGCTGGTGATCGAATGCGCGCCGAACCGAACCTGCTCCATCAGCGTCCAGCTGGTGGCCTGGATCGCGCCGCCCTCGATCTGATTGCGTACCCCGTCGGCGTTGACCACCCTGCCGACGTCGACCGCGATCGTCAGCCTTCTGACGCGCAACCGGTCCGAGGCCTCCACGTCGGCGACCACAGCACAGTACGAGCCGCGATTCTTGTAGCGGCAGAACGCAAGACCGCGGCCATGGCCCTCCGGTACCGGAGTGCCCCAGCCCGCCGCATTGGCCACGGTCTCCAGCACGTCCCGGGCACGCGGATCGGACAGGTTCGCCAGCCGCAGGTGCAGCGGATCGCGACCCGTCGCCAGCGCCAGCTCGTCGATCACGGACTCCATCGCGAACGTGTTGAGCTGACTACCGAGGGACCTCAGGGAGGACGTCCGGATCGGCATCGTCAGCAGGCGGTGGACCGTCACGTCCATCCGGGCGATGTCGTAGTAGGGCTCGGCGTTGCGTGCCGACCCGTGACCGCGCTCTGCAGGCGGATCGCCCGCGGGGGGCAGCGTCGCCAAGCCGGCGCGATGGGCGTCGGCCAGCATGCTGCGTCGGGGCGCGTAGCCGGGCCGGCCCGTGTGACCGTTGGTCCAGAGTTCATAGGACCAGTCGGTGATGGTCCCACTGCCGTCGACACTTGCCGTGACGTCGCTGGACATCGCAGGACCGAAAGGCTCCCAGGCGAATTCGTCTCCGCGGCTCCATTGGACCCGGATGTGTCGCCCCGGTATCCGCATCGCGAGCAGCGCTGCGTCCATCGCGACGTCGTCGGCGGCGTTGTGGCCGTAGCTCCCGGGGCCTTCCACGTGCTGGATCACCACCGCGGCGGGGTCCAGTTCGAGCGCGTCGGCCATCGCACGGGCCAGCGAGAACACGCCTTGGCTGTGGCTCCACACGTCGAGCCGGCCGTTGCCGAAATAGGCGACGGCACAGCTGGGTCCGATCGACGCGTGTGCGAGGAAGGGCCTCGAGAAGGAACCCCTGACCACGACGGCCCCGTCGTCGTGATGCGCTCCTTCGCTGCGGATCTGGCGTGTCTCCGCCTCCGTGGTGCGCAGCCAGGCCGGCAATTCGTCCGGGTCGGGCAGTTCGACGCCGGCCGACCAGACGGCTCCTGCGGCCAGCGCCTCGGCTGCGCGGGTGGCCTGCCCTTCGCGGTGTGCGACCACGGCCACGAAATCACCGTCGCGCACCACCTTCTGCACACCTGCCATCGCCGAAATCGCTTCGAGCTCACTGTGTTCGAGATGCGCACCGATGCGCGGCGGGTGTACGACCCGTGCGTGCAGCATGCCCGGAAAGTCGAGATCGTGGATGAAGCGTGCGTGTCCCAGCACTTTGTCGGGGAGATCCACCCGGGCCAGATCCTTCGACGTCGGCGGTGCCACCTCGACCACCAGATCGGAATCACCCACGCGGACATGGAGATCGACGGCACCCGCCAGATCCGCGTACGACCCGATGCGGGCACCGTCGCCCGTGGTGAAAATTCCGGAGACCAACCGGACCTGCTCGATGTCGAGGCCCGACTTGTGCGCCGCCGCACGGCGAAACAGCTCGCGGGCCTCGGCGCACACCCGGCGGACCGCGGAGCCGGAGAACGCGATCGACAGGCTGCCCGCCGTGAGTCCCTCGTCCGGAGACATCGCGGTGTTGGTCGCCAGGGCGGTGACCGCCTCCGGCGGTACGTCGAGTTCGTGGGCGGCGATCTGCGTCAGGGCGGTCAGAATCCCTTGTCCGATCTCGACTTTGCCGACGCGCAACGCGACCGTGCCGTCGTCGTTGATGGTCAGCCACGTCGAGATCCACGGATTGTCGGCCAGCGACGGCGGCACCGGGGCCGTCATGTCTGCGCTCCTGCGGCCGCCAGGACGGCGTCGACGAAACGCAGGTGGGTGCCGCAGCGGCACAGATTGCGTTCCAGCGCGGCCGTCACCTCGTCGCGGGTCGGCGTGGGGTTGTCCCGCAGCAGTGCGGTGGCGCTGACGATCATCCCGCCGACGCAGTACGCGCACTGGCCGGCCTGCAGCTCGAGGAACGCGGCCTGCACCGGGTGCGGGGCCTCGGGGCTTCCGAGCCCGGCGAGAGTCTGTACGTCGCCGCGCACGTATTCGACCGGGGTGTCGCACGCGGGCGTCGGATGTCCGTCGATCAGCACGAAGCACGCGCCGCACTGACCGAGCCCGCAGCCGAACTTCGGCGACTTGTCGCCGATGTCGTTGCGCAGCACTTCGAGGAGAGAGGTACCGACCGGAACGTCGACGCGGTGGTCCTCGCCGTTGACGGTCAGCTCGTACTGCATGTCAGGCGCGGCTCTTGGCTGCCCAGTACTCGGGATCGGCCTTGCTGGCGGTTAGCTCGTCGGCCGTCGTGAAGCCGGGAGCCATCGATGCGGCCGTGCCGGCCATGTACTGGTGGTGGTCGATGCCGAGTAGCCGGATCCAGCTCTGCTGACCGAAGGTCAGCGCGATGCAGCAGCCCAGCTCGACGACCTCTTCCTCCGAGAAGTGCGCGTACAGGCGCTCCCACAGCGCGTCGAGATCCTGGCTGCCCCAGGCGATGGCCTCGGCGTAGGCGAGGGCGGCCTTCTGGCGGTCGTCGTAGAGGTCGGAGGATTCGAAGTTCAGGAGCTGGTCGTACTGCTGCTCCTGCAGCCCCGCCGAGGTGGCTTTCTCCGAGCGCTGGTTTCCGCAGAACTCGCATTTGACCGTGCGCGAGATATAGACGCGGCAGAGGTCTTTCAGCGGGTGCTCGACGACTCCGCTGTGGAATTGCGCCTTCCAGCTGTCGGCGAAGGCCCAGAAGGCCGCCGGGGAGTGGGCGCGTACGGCGGAACTCTCCGGCCGCGGCGTCCCGTGTTTGGCGCAACGCTCCATCTCTTCCTTCATACGCTCGTCCATCTGCTCGAACGGTACGTAGGAGACGCGAGGGTTGTTCGTTGAGCTCATGTCGCTCCCTTGAGACAGTCACACCCGTTATGCAATCGATTGCCGTCAGTATGTGCCCGCGCGGACACGGGGTCAAGGGTCAGTCGAACACCAGGATCTTGAGCAGTGCGAGCGAGCCGATCACGACGATGCAGCCCCGCAGCACCGGCGGCGAGAGCCTGCGCCCGAAGCGCGCCCCGAGGTATCCGCCGACGAAGGTGCCCGCCGAGATCAGCGCCACGACCGACCAGTCGATGTATTGGGTCGCGACGATCATGAACACCACCGCGGCAACGGCATTCACCATCGTCGCGAGGACGTTCTTGATCGCCGTCAGCCGCTGAATGCCGTCGCTGAGAATCATGCCCATCAAACCGACGAGCAGGATGCCCTGTGCCGCACCGAAATACCCGCCGTAGATGCCGAGGACGAAGATCCCGACGGGGAGGGCGACGGTCGTGAGCAGACCCCGAGAGCCCCTGGGGCCGTTGTGTTCGGCGACTTCCTGCTGTGCGGCGGCGGTGCGCCGCTGCACGGCGGGCCCGATGACGACCATCAGCAATCCGATGCCGATGAGCACGGGGACGATCGCCTTGAACGACTCGTCGGGAAGGACGAGAAGCAGGACGGCACCGACGATTGCGCCCGCGATCGAGGCAGGTGCGAGACGCAGCAGGATCGCCCGGTTCGGGCGCAATTCGCGGCGGTAGCCGAAGATCCCCGAGATTCCTCCGGCGACCATCCCGAGGTTGTTGGAGACGTTGGCCGTCAGCGGTGGATAGCCGAACAACAGCAGGGTCGGGAAGGTCACCAGCGTGCCCGAACCGACGATCACGTTGATCGCGCCGGCCCATACACCGGCGAAGAACAGCGCGACCGCTTCGACCATCCGGGGTCAGGCGAGGTGCTCGTCGAGGAAGGCGATGATGCCGTCGATGGCGCGCTCCTGCACCTCGTCGACCTCGACCCGGCCGTCGGCGCCGACGACCGGGAAGATGTAGCCGTGCAGCGGGTGGTCCCAGGAGACCCACCTGGCGTTTTTGCCGCTGCTCGCGAGCAGGTCATAGCTCAGCCGGAAAATTCCCTGCAGGTGGTCGTCGTCGCGGCCCATCACAAGCATCGGGAGCGCGATCGGCGCGATCCGTTCCCGGGCCAGCGGCTCGTTGATCCGCGAGCGGACGAACGCCGGGTCGCGCATCTGCATCTCTTCGATGTTGCGCAGCTGCGTGTCCGGATTGGTGAACGCCGAGTCGTCCGGGGTGAGGTCGAGGAACTCGTGGTTGGCCGGCTCGCAGGCCACCCCGGCCTTGAGCGGGCTGTCGTACTGCGACGCGATCTTGAACAGCATCTCCCCGGCATGGCTGACTCCGACGTGGCCGAGCCGCTCGGCGTCGATCTGCGGATGCTTGGCGACATCTTCGAGGATCGCGATCTCGTCCTCGAACTCCAGGGGGGCGCGGCTCATCAGGTCCATCCCCTGCCTGCGGTCGACGACGAGGCGGCCGCCCTGATGGAAGCCGAGCTCGACTTCGGTCCGGTATCGGCCCCATGCGCAGGCGTATCCGGCGTCGAGAAGGCGTTCCATGATGTAGCCGTGCGTCCTGACTCGCCCGCGCAGCCAGTCGAGACCTCCGCCGCCGTTGCCGTAGGCGAGGAACACGAACGGGAAGCCAGATCCGTCGCCGGATGGCAGCCGCAGGGCATAAGGCGTGTATAACCCGTCCCAGGTCGGCGCCAGGTGATAGCTGACTGGCCGCGACGAGCCCGGTACGGCTTCGGTGATCGGCGCCCAGTTCGGTGACGTCATGCGCCACGCTCCTATCGCTCGACGGTGACCGCAGGATGCAAACGATTGCAGATTAGCACCGGCGTCAATAGCAACGCGAATGCACGGTTTCTGACAGATTTCAGGCAATTTCCGTCAGAAACCGTGCACTCACGGCGCTGACGTGATGCGTCGCTTCAGATATGTACTGCTCTGTGCAGCAGCACTTTTCGTTGTCTCGTGACGCTGCGCGCTCTGGACAGTCCGCTGTGCGGCCGATTTCCGATCGGCACCCATTTCCTGTGGCATTGTCTCAACGCGGCCGTGATATTGCTGATCAGCCACGTGGCGATCCGGTTCCGGCAGGGGCGGTCGCGGTATAGTGCCGATCACCACTGAATCACGGTCGAGGCGCGCGTTCACAGCTGATTGCGCAGGCCTGAACAGCAGGATCTTCCTTCACAGCGCACTCTCCCTGCCACTCCCAGGTTGCGCGACGTTGTCGGCGCAAGCGTCTACGATTCCTCCGGCACCCCTCCCGACACTGAAGACAAGGACCAGCAGTGAGTTACACCGCCGCCGACATCACCGAGCTCGATGATGTCCAGCACACGCGCCTGCGGCCGGCGGTCAACCTGGGTCTCGACGTCCTCAACACCGCGCTTCGTGAGATTGTCGACAACGCGATCGAAGAGGTCGCCGTGCCGGCCCACGGCGGATCCACCGTCACGATCACCCTCCACGCGGACGGGTCGGTAAGCGTCGCCGACGACGGTCGCGGACTGCCCGTCGACACCGATCCCGCCACCGGGAAGAACGGCATCGTCAAGACGCTCGGCACCGCCCGCGCCGGCGGAAAGTTCTCCGCGCACTCCGACGCCGCCAGCACCGGAGCGGGACTCAACGGAATCGGCGCCGCCGCTGCTGTTTTCATCTCCGCCCGCACCGACGTGACCGTGCACCGGGCCGGCAAAACCTACCTGCAGAGTTTCGGCGCCGGCTACCCGGGATCGTTCGAGGGCGACGAGTTCGACCCGCAGGCTACGTTCACCCGGGCCGACGCGCAGAAGCTCAAGGGTGCGGGCAACCGCAAACCCAAGCTGCAGGGCACGACGGTACGGATCCTGTTCGATCCCTCGGTGGTGCCGGACAACAGCGTGGACATCGGCGAGGTGCTGCTGCGGGCGCACGCCGCGGCGCGGATGTCACCCGGGGTGCACCTCATCGTCGTCGACGAGGGCTGGCCCGGCGACGAGGTCCCTCCTGCCCTGCTCGAGCCGTTCGACGGCCCGTGGGGCACCGAGGCACTGCTCGATCTGATGTGCACCGCCGCCGACACGCCGGTGCCCGGCGTGCGGGCTGTCGTCGAGGGCCGCGGCGAGTACACCACCGGTCGCGGGCCGACGCCGTTCCGCTGGTCACTGACCGCCGGCCCCGCCGAACCGGCCACCGTGGCCGCATTCTGCAACACCGTGCGCACCCCGGGTGGCGGCTCCCATCTGACGGCGGCCGTCAAAGGCATGTCCGAGGCGCTGGCCGACCGCGCCTCCCGCATCCGTGACCTCGGACTGGCCAAGGGTGAGGACGGCCCGGAGCCGCAGGACTTCGCCGCGGTGACGGCACTGGCCGTCGATACCCGCGCTCCGGACGTTTCCTGGGATTCGCAAGCCAAGACGGCGGTGTCGTCGCGGTCGCTGAACGTGGCGATGGCGCCGGACGTCGCGCGCAGCGTGACGATCTGGGCGGCCAACCCCGCCAACGGGGACGCGGTGTCTCTGTGGACGAAGCTGGCGCTGGAGTCTGCCCGGGCACGTCGTAGCGCCGAGGGCGCCAAGGCCAGATCCCGGGCGGCATCGAAGGCCAAGGGGCTGGGCACGAACCTGTCGCTGCCGCCGAAACTGCTGCCCAGCCGGGAGTCCGGCCGCGGCTCAGGCGCGGAACTGTTTCTGTGCGAGGGTGATTCGGCGCTGGGCACCATCAAGGCGGCGCGCGATGCCACCTTCCAGGCGGCGTTCCCGCTGAAAGGCAAGCCGCCGAACGTCTACGGGTTCACCATCAGCAAGGCGCGCGTCAAGGACGAATTCGACTCGATCGAGCGGATTCTGGGATGCGGGGTACGGGACAACTGCGACCCCGAACTGTGCCGCTACGACAGGATCCTGTTCGCCTCCGACGCCGACCCCGATGGCGGCAACATCAACTCCAGCCTGATCTCGATGTTCCTGGACTTCTACCGACCGCTGGTGCAGGCGGGGATGGTCTACGTGACGTTGCCGCCGCTGTTCGTCGTCAAGGACGGCACGGAACGGATCTACTGTCAGGACGAGTCCGAGCGCGACGCCGCGGTGGCCCAGTTGAAGTCCACCTCGAAGCGCAAGGTCGAGGTCCAGCGCAACAAGGGTCTCGGCGAGATGGATGCCGACGACTTCTGGAACACCGTGCTGGATCCTGCGCGGCGCACCGTGATTCGGGTCCACCCCGACGACGGCGAAGCCAAGTTGCACCACATCTTGTTCGGCGGGCCGCCAGAGGGCAGGCGCACGTGGATGGCGGACATCGCCGCCCGTGTCGACACCTCCGCGCTCGACCTCACCTAGGAGCTCTTCGTGACCTTGACCTTGGACGTTCCCGAGCAGAACCCGGATCTGGTGCTCGACCAGAGCGCCGACGACTACTGGAACCACTACCAGCTGACGTTCGCGCTCTACAGCGTCAGCGACCGTGCCATCCCGTCGGCGTTCGACGGGCTCAAGCCGGGCCAGCGGCGCCTGCTCTACCAGATGCACGAGTCCGGCCTTCAGCCCGGGAACAAGCCGCAGAAGTCCTCCAAGATCTGCTCTGCCGTGACGGGCAACCTGCATCCGCATGGCGGCGCGTCGATGTACGGTGCGGCCGCGCTGATGGCCGCCGAGTTCCAGCGCGTGAAAGTCATTGATGGACAAGGCGCTTTCCCGCGTATCCAAGGTGACATCCCCGCCGCCGACCGGTACACGGAGATGCGGTTGTCGGCGCCGGGCGCGGCGCTGACCGCCGAACTCAACGATCATGCCGTGCCGATGGTGCAGACGTTCGACGGCGAGTGGACCGAGCCGACGATGCTGCCCGCACAGTGGCCGGTGTTGCTGTGCAACGGCGCTGTGGGTATTGCCGAAGGCTGGGCCACCAAGGTTCCCGCGCACAATCCGCGCGAGGTTATGGCGGCCTGCCGCGCGCTGCTGAAGACGCCGAACATGACCGACGACAGGCTGGTGAAGCTCATCCCCGGACCCGACTGGGGATGCGGGGCCACCGTGGTCGGTTCCGCCGGGCTGCGCGAGTACATCACGACGGGACGCGGCCAGCTGACGGTGCGCGGCACGATCTCCGTCGACGGGAAGAACTGCGTCATCACCGAGTTGCCGCCCGGTGTCGCCAGTAACACTGTGCAGGACAGGATCCGCGCGCTGGTCGAGTCCGGCGAGATGTCGGGCGTGGCGGACATGTCGGATCTGACCGACCGCCGCAACGGGCTGCGCATCGTGGTCACCGCCAAGCGGGGGCACAGTGCCGACCAGATCCGCGACCAACTGCTGGCTCTGACACCGCTGGAGTCGACGTTCGCCGCCAGCCTCGTCGCTCTCGACGAGGACCGGGTGCCGCGCTGGTGGAACGTGCGCGAGTTGATCGGCGCGTTCCTGCATCTGCGCGACTCGGTGGTGCTGCACCGCAGCGAGTACCGGCTGGACAAGGTCACGGCGCGCCGCCACCTGGTGGCGGGCCTGATGACGATTCACCTGGACATCGACGCCGCGGTCGCGGTGATCCGGAACTCCGACACCGTCGACGATGCGCGACGCGGGCTGCAGGAGCGGTTCGGCATCGACGAAGAGCAGGCCAATTACGTTCTGGCACTGCAGCTTCGCCGGTTGACCAAGCTCGACGTGATCGAACTGCAGGCCGAAGCGGACAAGCTCGACGCGGAGTTCGCGGAGCTCACCGAGCTGGTGTCCAATCCCGACGCGCGCCGCAAGGTCATCGACGAGGAACTGGTCGAGACGGCAAAGCTGTTCAAAGGGCCCGAATTCGATCGTCGCACGGTCCTCGATCTCGAGGCGACACCGGTCACGTCCGGTTCCGACGAGGACGGGCCGCGCGAGAAGAAGGTCAACGCGTCGTGGCGGCTAGACGACCGCGGGGTGTTCTCCGACAGCCACGGCGAGTTGCTCACCTCGGGGCTGGGCTGGGCGGCATGGGCCGACGGGCGCATCAAGTTCACCAGTGGCGGCGGGCTGCCGTTCAAGATCCGCGACATCCCGGTGGCCCCGGACATCACCGGACTACTGCGCTCCGGCGTGCTGCCCGACGGCTACCACCTCGCCCTGGTCACGCGCCGCGGCAGGGTCTTGCGCATCGATCCGTCCGCGGTGAATCCGCAGGGCGCAGCGGGCAATGGCGTGGCGGGCGTCAAACTGGCCGGCGAAGGGGACGAAGTGATTGCGGCACTGCCCATTTCGTGTCAGAACGGTGAGGCCATCCTGTCGATCTCGGAGAAGGGCTGGAAGGTCACCGAGGTCGCGGACATCCCGGTCAAGGGTCGCGGCGGTGCCGGGGTCGGCTTCCATCCGTTCGTCAATGGTGAGAGTGCACTGATGGCGGCGGCGGTCTCTGCCACCGGGTTCGTCCGAGGCACCCGGGCAGTCCGCGCGGAGAAGCGGGCGAAGGCGTCGATCAAGGGGTCCGGGTCGGATGTGACGCCGGCCGGGTGATCAGTTGCGGACGGACGTATCGACCCGCGGCACCTTCACCGACGGGACCATCTGGTCCATCCACGGGTTGCCGTTGCGCGGGTAGTAGAAGTCATAGCCGTAATTCACCTGGGGCCCACCGAATCCCCAGTCGGGATCGTCGGCCTGAGCGGGCCCGGCGCCACCGATGGCGACGACGGCCAATGCCCCTGCAACGACACTGAGTGATCCGATTCTCGTCATCGATCAACGGTAGAACTGATCACCGCTGCGGCACCTCGATATCGGAGAACAAGACCCGGACACCGCCTGTGGCCACCCGCGCCATTGCTTGGAAGAACGCCTGTGCCTCTGGCGTCGTCACAGCGCTACTTGCGCTGGCGTAGTCGGGGTAATACAGATCGATCATTCGGTAGGCGGGCGTAGGGCTGCCGTCTTCCTTCGGCCACACCTTCGACGCCTCGACCCTGATGTGGCCCGGAATCGCCTTGGCGGCTTCCAGTTGTTGCTCCGAGTAACTGGATTCGAAGTCGTCAGGGTTCACGGGATTGTCGTAGATGACGGTGATCTTCGTTTCGGACATCCGATCATGCTTCCATGGTTTCGGTGAACCGCACGCCGACGCCGAATCTGCGCCTTGCCCGGCTTTACGCCGCCGGGATGGTCGTGTGCACTCTTGCCTCGGCGTGTGGCAACGCCGCGCCACCGCCACCAGCCACCGGTACCCCATCAGTGACCGTCCCGACGGTCGCATCCACGACCGTCTCGCCGCCCGTTCCCGCGGTGACTCCGGCCGGTGACTTCTCCGCGGTGTCACGGCTCATCGACGACGCGGTCGCTGCGCACCGCCTGCCGGGAGCGGTGGTCCAGGTCGGGCATGGGGGCGACATCGTTTTCCGCCAGGCCTTCGGTGTGCGCAAGCTCGTCGGCGAACCGGGGCTCGACGGCGCTCCCTCCCCCGCGGAGCCGATGACGGAAGACACCCTCTTCGACGTCGCATCATTGACGAAAAGCCTTGCGACCGCGACAGCGATCATGCAGCTCTACGAGCAGGGCCAGGTGCAGATCGACGCACCGGTGCAGACGTACCTGCCGGACTTCAACCCGGCCGACGATCCACGCCGTGCGCAGGTGACGCTGCGGATGTTGCTCACCCACACCTCGGGCATAGCCGGAGATCTGAGCTTGGACGGCCCGTGGGGGCTGGACAAGGCCGACAAAGCTGACGGCGTCCGGCGGGCGCTCGCCGCGTGGGTGGTGTTCGGTCCCGGAGAACGCTTCCACTACTCCGACATCAACTTCATCATCCTCGGCGCGCTGCTGGAGAAGATCACCGGTGAGTCCGAAGACGTCTACGTCCGCGAGAACGTGTTCGCGCCGCTGGGAATGTCGGATACCTACTATCTTCCCGCGTCCAAAGCATGTGGCCCACATAAGGTCCGGGGCACCGCGATAGTTCTGGATCCCGATGGACCGGCGGTGCGCATCTGCCCGCCGGGGACGTGGAGCACGGGTCTGCTCGAGCGCATCGCACCCACGGCCCTCGACGAGGACACTCCGGGCCTCAACCCGGACTACGGTCACCCGCTGCGCGGCACCGTGCACGACCCGACGGCGCGCCGCATGGGTGGGGTGGCCGGCAGCGCCGGGGTGTTCACGACCGTCCACGACATGGGCCGCTTCGCACAGGCCCTTCTCGACCAGCTCGCCAACCGCCCGAGCACCTTTCCATTGACGCAGGCGAGCGCGCAGGTGATGACGACTCCGCAGCAGCCCGGCCCACCGGTGCCCGGGCAGAATGTGCGCGGCTTCGGCTGGGACATCGACACTCCGCACTCCGGACCGCGCGGCGCCATCTTCCCGGTCGGAAGCTTCGGCCACACCGGGTTCACCGGCGCCACGTTGTGGATGGATCCGGGCTCGGACACGTACGTGATCGTCCTCGCGAACGTGATCCACCAGCGCGGCGGGCCACCGATCGTCGCGCTGAGCGGCCAGGTCGCGACCGAATCCGCACGGGCCCTTCATCTGTACGGTAGCTAAGTCGCGCTCAACTGCGCGGCGAGGTACGGCGCCGTCCGGCTCGCCGTGTCGGCGGCGACCACCGCCGGCGTGCCGGCCACCACGACCGCACCGCCGTCATCCCCGCCACCGGGTCCAAGGTCGATGACGTGATCGGCCTGCGCCACCACCGACATGTCATGTTCAGCCACGACAACGGTGTTACCAGCGTCGACGAGGCGGTGCAGCTGACGTTCCAGCAGCTCGACGTCGGCCGGGTGCAATCCCGTGGTGGGCTCGTCGAGGACATAGAGGGTGTGGCCACGTTTGGCCCGCTGCAGCTCGGTGGCCAGTTTGATGCGCTGCGCCTCACCGCCGGACAATTCGGTCGCCGGTTGCCCCAGCCGCAGATACCCGAGCCCGACCTCCCGCAGCGTCATCAAACTTCTTGCCGCACCGGGCAGATCGCTCAGGAACTCGGCCGCCTCATCGACGGTCTGGGCCAGCACGTCGGCAATGGTCTTCCCCTCGTAGGTGATCTCGAGGGTCTCGTCGGAGTAGCGGGCTCCGCCGCATGCCGGACATTTCGCGTACGTGCCGGGCAGGAACAGCAGCTCGACCGCCACGAAACCCTCGCCCTGACAGGTGGCGCAGCGCCCCTCGGCGACGTTGAACGAGAAGCGACCCGCGCTCCAGCCCCGTCGACGCGCTTCGGAAGTGCCGGCGAACGCCTTGCGGACGGCGTCGAAAAGTCCGGTGTAGGTCGCGAGATTCGACCGCGGAGTGCGTCCGATCGGTCGCTGGTCCACGGTGACGAGACGGTCGATCGTTTCGGCGCCGTCGACGGTCACCCCCACACTGGAATCGATGTCGATATCGAGGAGTTCGGCATCACCGTCAGTGCCGTCGTCGGCGGGTTCGGCGGATCTCCCGAGCTGTCTGGCCATCACGTCGCCGAGCACCTTGCAGACCAGCGTCGACTTGCCCGATCCTGACACCCCGGTGACGGCAACGAACGCGCCCAGAGGAACATCGACGTCGACGTCACGCAAATTGTGAAAAGTGATGCCGCGCAAGCGCATCACGCCCGAAGGTGTACGAGCGGATCGTTCGGCGGGTGGCCCGTCGGCGAACAGGTATCGCCGGGTTACCGAGGGCTCGACGTCGGCGAGGCCTGCCACCGGGCCGCTATACAACACGTCACCGCCCAGCTCGCCGGCGCCGGGACCGACATCGACGATCCAGTCGGCGCGTCGCACCACGTCCATGTCGTGCTCGACCACGAACAGCGAATTCCCGGCGCGCCGAAGCCGGTCCAACACCTCGAGTAGCGGCTCCGCATCGGCCGGATGCAGACCCGCCGACGGCTCGTCGAGCACGTAGAGGACGCCGAACAGCCCCGCCCGCAGCTGGGTCGCCAGCCGGAGGCGCTGCAGTTCGCCGGGCGACACCGTCGGTGTGCGGCGGTCCAGGCTGAGGTAGCCGAGCCCAAGATCGACCAGCACCGATATCCGGGCCACCAGATCGGCGGCGATCATCGTCGCCACTTCGGTGAATTCACCGGACTCGGTCGATTCATAGGCCGCGGCGAACTCTGTCCTGATCGCCGCCGGTGTCAGGACGTCGGCCAGTGCTGTCACTGGCAGCGCCGCCAGCTCGGCGATGGTGCGGCCGGCGAAGGTGACGGCCAGCGCTTCGGGTCGCAGACCGGACCCGCCGCAGACCGGGCAATCCGTGCTGTGCACGAATTGGAGTACCCGTCGCCGCATCGCCGCGCTCTGCGAGTTGGCCAGCGTGTGACGAACGTGGCGTTCGGCGCTGGAGAAGGTGCCGTTGTAGTAGTACTCCGCGGTGACCGGATGCTGGCTCGGATCGATCTCGACGGTGGGCTGATCCTCGGTGAACAAGATCCAATCCCGTTGCCGCTTGGGTAGTTTGCGCCACGGCTTATCGATGTCGTAGCCGAGCGTGATGAGGATGTCGCGCAGATTCTGCCCCTGCCAGGCCCCGGGCCAGGCCGCCACCGCACCTTCGCGGATGGTGAGCGACGGGTCGGGCACCAGCGTCTCCTCGGTGACCTCATGGATGCGGCCCAGACCGTGGCAGGCCGGGCACGCACCGATCGTGGTGTTCGGCGAGAACGCATCGGAATCCAGGCGCTCGGTGGCACCGGGCGGATAGGTACCGGCGCGGGAGAACAACATGCGCAGCAGATTCGACAGCGTGGTGACGGTACCGACCGTCGACCGCGACGTCGCAGAGCCGCGGCGCTGCTGCAAAGCGACTGCCGGTGGCAACCCGGTGATGTCGTCGACCTTCGGCGCGTCCTGGGGCAGCAGCAACCGGCGGGCGTACGGCGCGACCGACTCGAAGTAGCGTCGCTGAGCCTCGGCGTAGACGGTGCCGAACGCCAGTGACGACTTGCCGGATCCAGATACGCCGGTGAACGCCACGAACGAGTCCCGCGGGGCGGCGACGTCGACGGATCTCAAGTTGTGCACACGAGATGCGTAGACGCGGATGTAGGGGTCCACCTCGACCATTGTGCTCATAACGGGGCGGCATCAAACACGAAACGCCCGCGCTCAATCACGGTGATCACTACCGTCACATGGGTAACATCGCTGCGTGCCAATCTCCCGGCGTGACGCATTGCGCTGCGCCGCCGCAGCCTCGGCGCTGGCCGGCCTCACCGCGGCAACCGGTGTCCGCACGCCGACGGCCACGGCCGCCAACCCCACGCTGATCGACTACGCCATGCGCCAGATCTCGGCGCAGGACATCCGTGCCGCCGGTCACGCCGGAGTGATCAACTACGTCTCGACGTCGCGGCCCGGCTCGAACTTCGGCGCCAAACCGATCACCCTCCCGTACGCGAAGCAGCTGACCGCGGCGGGTCTGGTGATCGTCAGTAACTTCCAGTACGGCAAGCCCGGCGGTACCGCGCCATCGGACTTCACCCGCGGCTACGCCGGTGGCGTCGCCGACGCGACCACGGCATGGCAATTGCATACAGCCGCCGGCGGAGGCCGGAGCGCACCGGTCTTCTTCAGCGTCGACGACGACATCGACCGCGAAGCGTGGAACAGGCTTGCACTGCCGTGGTTTCGCGGGATCAACTCGGTGATCGGCGTACAGCGCACCGGGATCTACGCAGGCATCCGACCCTGCATGTGGGCGGCGGCAGACGGAGTGATCGGGCAGTCACGTTCGGCAGGGCACGTCTGGGCGTGGCAGACCCGGTCCTGGTCCAACGGCCAGATCTACCCCGCCGCCGTTCTGTACCAGCGCATCATCGACACCGCATCGAATCCGGGACCGGTGGTCGGCGGCATCCGCGTCGACGTCAACGACGTACTGGCCCAGGACTGCGGCCAGTGGAATTTCCATCCCTGACGTTCATCACGTGGTTCGGCGACTACCGCCGTGCCAATCCTCCTGTATACCAACGACTTCGGGCTCCACACCAAAGCTCGGCAGCTGCGGGCGCTCGCGCAGACTGCGCTTCATCTCGGCGAAGCCGGGAAACGACGCCAGGCCGACGACGTGGTCCCACAACACGCCGGCATCCTCCTCGCTGGGCAGCCTGCTGATCACGGGACCGAAGAAGGCCACCCCTCCCGGCGGCTGGAAATGCAGGATCGGGGTGCCGACGTCGCGTCCCGTCAACCCGAGTGCCTCCTCGGTCTCGGCGCGGATCTGATCATCGAGGCCGGTGTCGTCCAGCGCCCCGATCAGTTCGGGCGGCAGACCAAGCCGAGCCAGGATCGGCTCGACAACGTCGAGCGGGCTCTCGTCGGCGGCATTTTCGAAGATGCTGGTCCCCAGCGCTTCATAGAGCGGCCCGATCCTGTCGCGGCCGTGTTCGGCGCGAACCTTCGCCGCCACGCGCAACAGCTTCAGACCGGCGGTGTGCATCGCTTCGTACTCCGGTGGGAAGTGTGCGGCATAGTCGATGTGCTCGTTGAGGATTCGCAACGAGATGAAGCGCCAGTCGACCTGGTAGTCGCGCTGCGCAGAGACGATGCGCACCCACTTGCTCGTCATCCATGCGAAGGGGCAGACCGGATCGAAGTAGAAGTGCAGATCGGAACTCATGGTCAGATTGTCCCCGGTTCCGGCGGGCGAGGAATACGTCGCGCGCATACGACGGTTGTCCCACGGTATGAGGATCGGCATCATCGGCGCAGGCAATATCGGCGGCACGTTGGCTCGGCGGCTGCGCGAACTCGGACACGACGTCAACGTCTCGAACTCGCGATCTCCCGAGACGCTGGCAGATCTGGCCCGTGAGACCGGTGCGACGGCCGTCTGGGCCAAGGACGCCGCCACCGACGCCGACCTGGTCATCGTCAGCATCCCGCAGAAGAACGTGCCCGACCTCGCAGACGGCATCGTCGAGGCGCGCAAGCCAGGCGCTCCGGTGATCGAGACCAACAACTACTATCCGCAGCAACGCGACGGCGAGATCGCCGGTATCGAGGACGGCCAGGTCGAGAGCGCATGGGTCGCCGAGCAGATCGGCGCTCCGGTGTACAAGGTCTTCAACGGCATCTTCTGGAAGCACCTGCTCGAACGCGGGACACCCAGCGGTGCGCCGAACCGCATCGCGCTCCCTGTCGCAGGCGAGGACGGGCCCGGCCGGGACCTGGTACACGGTGTCGTCGACGCGCTCGGATTCGACCCGGTCGACGCCGGTCCGATCTCCGAGTCGTGGCGACAGCAGCCCGGAACGCCGGTGTACGGCAAGGACTTCGACGTCGAGAACACGCGCACAGCGCTCGCCGAGGCATCGCCCGAACGGACCGCCGAATGGAGTGCGCGGGCGGTATGACGTCTACCGGGGGATCGTGGGATCCGGCAACCAGCGTCGGCACGACGGCCACCATGGCGGCCGCGGCGCGCGCCGTCGCCACCGCGAACGGTGACATCGACGATCGTTATGCCGAGCCGTTGGTCCGCGCTGTCGGCATTTCCTTCCTGACCCGCTGGGCTACCGGAGATCTGTCCGCATCGGATGTCGATGTCGAGGGCAGCCCCTGGGGCCTGGCGCAGATGCCGGCGTCGATGGCGGCGCGGACTCGTTATTTCGACGAGTTTTTGACAGAAGCCGCAGCGGCAGGCATCCGGCAGGTGGTCATCCTCGCCTCGGGCCTCGACACTCGCGGCTATCGATTGGACTGGCCCGTGGGAACGACGGTGTTCGAAATCGATCAACCCGCCGTCCTCGAGTTCAAGACCACGACGCTCGCCGGTCTTTCAGCCGCACCCCACGCCGACGTGCGTCCTGTCGCGATCGACCTCCGTGAGGACTGGCCGGCGGCACTGGTCGCGGCCGGGTTCGACAAGCACCGTCCGACGGCGTGGATCGCCGAGGGTCTGTTGGGATACCTGCCTCCCGCGGCTCAAGATCAGCTTCTCGACACCGTGACGACGCTCAGCGCACCCGGCAGTCGACTTGCCACCGAGGCCGTCCCGAACACCGGTGACATGGACCCGGACGCGGCGCGCGAGTTCATGCGCGCGGCAACGGTGAAATGGCGGGAGCACGGCTTCGAACCCGACTTCGGTGTGATCGCGTTCGAGGGTGAACGCGCCGACGTCGGCGTGTATCTGGACGGCCGGGGCTGGACGTCGGTTGCGACGCCGATGGCCCGCCTGCTCGATGGTCACGGGTTGGAAGCGATTCCGGAGACCGACGACGATCGGCAGACGATGAACGGGGTCACGTACTACGCGTCCACGCTGGCGCAGTGATCAGCCGCGCGGTGTGGTGGTGATGTGCACGTGGTCGTAATGGCCGTAGCCGGATGCCTGCGGGCCGGCCGGTGTGTAATACGTGCCGCGCCAGATCACGTCCTGTAGCCCGAAACGTCCCGCATTGGCCATGGCAAAGGCCAGGATCTGGTCGCCGAGCGCGATGCCCTCCGGGCTGTCCGGATTGGGAATCATGATGTCGATCGCCAGGCCGCGCGGGTGCCAGGGCTTCGAGTCGGGCCGAACCCCGTCGATGTCGCGGATCTGAGGGAACTGCTGGCTGACAGCCCGGGCGGCCAGGATCGTGTTGGGCTGCAGCCCGGTCTCGACGGCGACGCCCATGGGCAACGCCTCCGGCACCTGCGCGATGGCCGCTGCCATGGGCGGCGGCGGTGGAGGCGCCACGTCGCCGGGGGGCACGACGGGCGGCATTGCGATGATTGCCGGGTCCGCAGGCGGCGCAGGCGGAGCGGCTGCCGGCGGAGGCGGCGGAACAGCGTTGTCGACGACGGCCTGCTGCTGCGGTGTCAATGCCGCGTACTGCGCTTCCGCGGCGGCGATCTGACGCAGCAGCTCGCCCAACTTGGCTTGCAGTTCGGCGCGGATCGCCGCCGCAGACTCTGCAGCGGCCTTGGCGTCGGCAGCCGATTGCTCCGACGCGCGTGCGGCGGCGACCGCGTGGTCACGGGCGGCCAGATAGGCCGCCATCTGATCAGCGAGCCCGCGGCCGACGGTTCGCTGCATCGTCAGCTGGTCGATCAGATGCTGGGGTGAAGGAGCGGTCAACACCGCCGCGAACTGGCCGTCACGACCAGTCATGTAGTTCATCGCCGCGATCCGGTTGATGGCGGCTTGGTAGGGCCCCAGCTGAGCATTCGCGGCATCCAGGGCCGCCATGTCGGCGCGGTGCCTGTCGTCGGCGGCGGCCTGCTCGGCCATCCTGGCGTCGGCATCGCGCTGGGCGGTGGTGACGGCCTCGCGGCTCTGCAATGCCTGCTGGGAGAGCTCGTTGAGCTTGGCCAACGCGTCTTCTGCGGGATCGGCCCAGACACCGCCGATCGACACGGCAAGCACCAGAATCACGGTCGCCAGGGCGCACACCATCCGCGCAAGGAACTGGCGCGGCCCGGTCACGCGGATTGTCACGATCCTTCGATTGAGGACCGCTTCTGGCCCCGACTGTCGATGTCCTCGCAAAGGCTACGAACTGACACCGACGATGTCTACTCGTAGGTGAGGTCGTCGGGCCGGGTCCGTGGGAGTAAGTCCGTCTAGGCTGGGGTAACCGGTGAGCGCTCGTTGAGCGGGCTCTGGTGCAGGAACGTTGTGGAGGAATGTATGCGTCGGCATGTGCCGAAAACAGCGATGACGGCGGCCGCGATCGTCTCCATCGCGCTGGTCACCGGCGGATGTGAGGCGCAGGTCTGGGGGACGCCGCCGGCCGCCGGGGACATGCCGGCCGCGCCCGTGCTGGCCCCGCAGGCCCCGCCCCCGGCGGCGCCACCCGCCGCACCTCTCGCCGGGCTCGAAGGCCGCGTTCAGCAGGCCAGCGCCGACGCCGCCGCGTCCGGCGCCGAGATCGACACCGTCGTGCTCGACCGCACCACCGGCCAGACCGTCTCCAGCGGTGCCAACTCGTCCTTTCCGATCGCGTCGGTGGTGAAGTTGTTCATCGCCGACGACCTGCTGCTGCAGGAGTCGGAGGGCAAGACCGAGCTGTCCCCCGACGATCGTGCAGCGCTCGACAGGATGTTGCGCTCCTCGGATGACGGTGCGGCCCAGACATTTTGGGATCGCAGCGGCCAGAGTGACATCATCGCTCGGATCAAGGCCCGATACGGCCTGGGCGGCACGACGGCTCCATGGAACGGCCACTGGGACGTAACCACAAGCACCGCAAGCGATCTCGTGCGCTACTACGACATGCTGCTGGACGGCACCGGTGGGCTGCCGCCTGAGCAGGCCAACATCATCCTCGGTGACCTCGCTCGCTCCACCCCGACCGGCCTGGACGGATACCCCCAGCGGTTCGGCATCCCCGACGGGCTCTACGCCGAGCCGGTCGCGGTCAAGCAGGGCTGGTTCTGCTGCTGGAACGGTGGCAACCAACTCCACGTGTCGACCGGTGTGATCGGCCCCGACCGCCGCTACGTGATGGCGATCGGCTCCTTGGATCCGACCAGCGAGGCCGGCGCCCGCGACAACATCACTCAGTTCGTCAAGACGATCTTCCCGGGCGGCAAGATCTAGGTTCTGGAGGAGTTCACCGATGTCACCGTCACCGCTGTCTGATTCAGCCAAGGAGATGCTCGCCAAGGCCAACCCCGCGGTGATCTGCACCGTCCGGTCGGACGGGCAACCGGTGTCGGCAGCGACGTGGTACCTACTTCGGGGCGATCAACTGCTCGTCAACATGGATGAGGGTCGAGTTCGGCTGGCGCACATCAGAAACGATCCGCGGGTGTCGCTGACGGTCCTCGACGACGACTGGTACACCCATGTGACGGTCATCGGGCGGGTGACCGAGATGTATGACGACGAGGGTCTCGCCGACATCGACGCGCTGTCGCGCCATTACACCGGGAAGCCGTACGGCAACCGGGACCGCGCGCGCGTCAGCGCGCTGATCGACGTCGATCGTGTCAGCGGCTGGGGCGAGCAGAAGAACAACGACCAGGCCACCGGCCGGCCGACCGACTGATCACGTCAGGTGTCGTAGCGGCGGTAGGTCGCCGCCATCGCGCCGTCCGGGTCGAGGCGGCCCAGAATGGCCTCCGCGATCTCGCAGAGTTGGCCCACCCGCTTCGGCGTGAGCGCATCGATCACGTTGTCCCGCACCGCGGCCGAGTGGCCCGGCGCCGCCTCGCGCACCTTCCGCCAGCCAGCCGTCGTCAATCGCGCATTCGTCGCGCGGGCGTCCTCCGGGCACGGAAAGCGGATGACCAGGCCCCGGTCCTCTAGGCGCTTGACCACATGTGACAGCCGCGGCGGCGTCGCACTCGTCTGCGCCGCCAGTGCGCTCATCCGCAGCGTGCGCTTCGGAGCCTCGGACAACATCGCCAGGACGAAGTACTCGAAGTGCATGAGGTCGGCGTCGCGGCGCAATTGCGTATCAAGCACTCCCGGTAGCAGTTCGAGAACCGACGCCAGCCGGACCCACGCGGCACGCTCGGTGGAATCCAACCCCCTGTCCGGCATGCCACCAGTGTTACACACAAGTTGTAGCTACAACTAAAGCTCTGCTAGCTTTCATGGTTGTAGCTACAACTATTGCCGACCGAGAGCCTCCGATGTCCGCCTCCCCTGTCCGCCTGAACCACGCTGTGTTCTTCGTCGCCGACCTCGACCGGTCCGTGCGCTTCTATCGCGACGTGTTCGGCTTGGAGCTGGTGTCGTACGAGGCGGCGGTGAACGGGGCGTTCCTGCGGTTGCCACGATCGGGCAACCACCACGACCTGGGGTTGTTCGGCATCCCCGGCGCCGCGGCACGCGCGCCGCGTTCGGTCGGGCTGTATCACCTGGCGTGGCAGCTCGACACCGTTGACGAACTCGCGGAGTTCCGTGACGTGCTGATCGGCGCGGGCGCCTACAGCGGCGAGTCCAGCCACGGCGCGACCAAAAGTGTCTACGGCGTGGACCCCGACGGCAACCAGTTCGAAGTCATGTGGATGCTGCCGCGATCCGAATGGGGCGCCTACACCGACGCAGCGATCGTCGAACGTCTCGATCTTGCAAGCGAACTCGAGTCCTGGTCCGGTGTTCGCACGGCGGGCGAGCTCGTCCCGTCGGGCGGCATCGCCCACCCCACCACACCGAAGGAGAACTGACCCATGGCCACCCTGCAGAAACTCGACACCCGTTTGCGCCCCTACTCGCCCGCCGCGCTCGGCGTATTCCGGGTGATCTTCGGCCTGCTGTTCCTCTGCCACGCCACCGCGCACCTCTTCGGCTGGCCCGCCGGACCCGCGGCGCCTGCGGGCGTGTGGCCGTTCTTCTACGCCGGCATCATCGAACTCGTGACCGCGGTGCTGATCACCATCGGGTTGTTCACCCGGATCGCCGCGTTCTTCGCCTCGGGCACCATGGCTTTCGCGTTCTTCACACAACACCTGCCGACCGGTGTCATCCCGATGACCAACGGCGGTGAACTCGCGGTCATGTACTGCTTCGCGTTCCTGTTCCTGGTGTTTGCGGGCGCCGGGGCGTTCGCGTTGGACACTTGCGGAAAGACCCGTTAGCTGGTTCAGGGTGAAGGTGAAAGGTCCATCGAGCAGTAGGTCTCTGGGCACACACTGTCCGGGCCCTTGAGTCACCACTCCGTGCAGCGTGGCTGCGTCACCCCCGGGTGGGCGTGGGCGAGCGGCTGATCTTCTTCGCGCGGCCTGCGTGGATTTCCACCACGTTAAAAATCTCTCCAGGGATTGTTTTATTTCGGACGCCCGCCTACTTTAGTGCAGAGGGCGCGCTCCTCGATGTTCATCGCCGATTCGATGTGCACGGACCTTGCGCGATCCGGCACGAATCCTGCGAAATCTCCTGGGAGAAGACCGTATGTCCTCATCTACACCAGACGCAGCCATCGGGACTGTGTCACCGCAATCCCCCTCGGGTTCAACGCAATTCAAGGCGAACCTCGGAACCGGCCGGGTCGCACTCCTTGTCATCGCGTGTGCCGCCCCGCTCGGATCGGTGATCGGTAACACCCCGATCGGTTTCACACTCGGCAATGGTGCGGGGCTTCCCATCATCTTCGTGGTGGCCGGACTGGTCCTCGGCTGTTTCGCGGCCGGCTACGTAGCCATCAATCGGGCAGTACCGGGCGGCGGTGGTTTTGCCCGCTACGTCGCAGCCGGATTCGGTCCCGCCGCGGGCCTGGGCGCGGCCTACGCCACCACGATCGCGTACGGGTCTGGCACCATCGGAATCACCGCGGCGGCAGGCTATTTCGCCGATGTCATCGCGGAAGGGTACGGCCTGGACCTGCCCTGGTGGCTGTACTCCGTGGTCGCCCTCGTCATCGTGGGCACCCTCGGCAGGCACGCTGCGGATTTGAGCGCCACTGTCCTGCTGGTCATGATCGTCGCCGAGTTCGCGATGCTGATCGTCCTCGACATCCTGATCCTTGCGCACAGCGGGCTCTCGGCTCTCCCCCTGGACGTTTTCACCCCCGAGCACGTGTTCTCGGGCAGCATCGGTCCGGCGCTGATGATCGCGTTCACGTCGTTCATCGGCATCGAATCGGCGGTCATCTACGCCAATGAGGCACGCAACCCGGGCAAGACCGTGCCCAGGGCCATCTATCTCTGTGTCGGCGTCATCTCGGTGTTCTACTTCTTCACGATCTGGCTCATCGTCGGGTCGGTCGGCGTCGACCAGATCGTGCCGAGGGCCAACGAAGCACAGGGCGACCTGCTGTTCGTGCTCTCCGGCGAGCAGGGCGGCAGCGTCCTGACCGCGCTGATGCAGATCTTCTTCCTGACCAGCGTGCTGGCATCGCTGGTGGCTCTGCACAACGCGACGACGCGTTACCTCCAGACCATGGGTTCGCAAGGCACGATGCCGAAGTTCCTCGGCGGCCTTCATTCTCGCTATCAAGGGCCCGCCCGGGCGAGCGAAGCGCTGTCCATCTTGACCGCCGTACTGGTGGTGGTCTTCATCGTCGTCGGCGCGGACCCGTACCTGGGCATCTACACCAGCCTCGGCGGGTTGTTCACTGTCGGCATCGTCGCGATGCAAGGCGCGGTCGCCGTGACCGTGGTGGTGTTCTTCCGCAGGCGTAAAGACAAACGTCTCTGGAAGACGTTGGTAGCACCTGCGATTGGCGCTGTCGGGTTGCTGACGGCTACGGCTTTGATCATCGCCAACTACTCCGTGCTGACCGGAACCGAGGACACCGTCCCGAACCTGCTGCCGTGGCTCATTCCGCTGGCGTTCGTCGTCGGGTTCGTCGTCCACCGGATGCGCGGCGACGCCGCCGTCGATTTCG
Source organism: Mycobacterium sp. 236(2023) (assembly GCF_029623955.1). Lineage (GTDB taxonomy): Bacteria > Actinomycetota > Actinomycetes > Mycobacteriales > Mycobacteriaceae > Mycobacterium. The sequence goes on from NZ_JARSBP010000005.1 coordinate 144,198, forward strand.
ATCCGGTACCAACAGACCAGGCGAAGGTGTGACAACGCTGGGCGCCGTCGCGGTCCTCGGACCGCACATCGTCGACATCCTCGGCCGGCCGGTATCAGCGATTCCGGCCGGCCAGGGCAGCGTTCGCCTGGACGAAATTCGCATCACCGTCGCCGGTACCGGAGGCGGGGCTGCCGTCGACCTTGCCAAACTCGGTTGTTCGGTCTCGTCGTTCGCCGCGATCGGCGACGACATGCTCGGCCAATTGCTCCACACCCAACTGGCGGCCCGCGGCGTCAACACCGCTGGGCTGGTGACCCGCCGGGACGCGGTGACGTCGTCGACCATCTTGCCGATCCGCCCCAACGGCGAACGGCCCGCACTGCACGTTCCCGGCGCCACGCCGACCCTGATGGCCGATGACGTCGACGTCGACGCCCTTCTCGCCGCCGACGCGATTCTGTTCGGGGGGCCGGAAACCACTCCGCACCTTCTGGATTCCGACGGCATCGCACTTCTGGAGGCTGTTCATGCCGCGGGCAAGCCGATCTTCGTCGATCTACTCCATCCGGCTACGCCGGCGACTCTCGAACTGCTCGCCCCACTGCTGCCGCTCACCGCCTGGTTCATGCCCAATGACCAACAGCTTCGCGGACTGACGGGCTTTGACGATCTCGTCGACGCGGCCAAGGCGCTCCTCGCCCGCGGGGTCGGAGCTGTCGCCGTGACCGTCGGTGATCAGGGCGCCCTGCTGGTTCGCCCCGACGTCGAACCCGCACGGGTGCCTGCACTTCCCACGACAGTCGTCGACACCACGGGGTGTGGCGACTCGTTCAACGCGGGGATGATCGCCGGGCTGCTGAGTGGCTGTACTCCGGAAGACGCGGCACTCATCGGTTGTGCCAGTGGGGCATTGGTGGCCTCAGGGCTCGGTTCCGACGCCGGAATCGGCGATCTCGCCGACGTCTTGGCGGCGATCGCCGTTTCACACCCCGTTGCAGCCAGCCGTATCGGCCGCACCATCGACGGCCACGTCTCGAGAGGAGAACACCGTGACCACCGAACTCGGCGCCAACACTGATCGGCGCCAACGACTCATCGACACCGAACTGCGGCGGCGGGCCCACGCCGTCGTACCCAACGGCATGTACGGCCATCTCAACATGGGCGCGCTGCCGGCGATTCCGCAGTACATTGCACGCTCCCGCGGTGCACGCCTCTGGGATGTTGACGGCAACGAGTATGTGGACCTGATGTGCAGCTGGGGTCCCGTCATACTCGGTCACGCCGATCCAGCCGTCGAAGAGGCGGCGGAACGGCAACAGCGGCAGGGAGATTGCCTGAATGGCCCCGGCCCCGTGATGGTCGAACTCGCCGAGGCGATGGTTCGGACCGTAAGCAACGCCGACTGGGTGATGTTCGCCAAGAACGGCACCGACGCCACCACCATGTGCTGCACGATCGCCCGTGCCGCCACCGGACGATCGATGATTCTCGTCGCCGAGGGCGCATATCACGGCGCAGCGCCCTGGTGCACGCCGTTTCCTGCGGGCGTCACGGCGGCAGACCGCGCGAATCTTCTTCAGTACCAGTACAACGACGTCACCTCGATCCGCGAAGCGGTCGGCGAGCATGCCGGTGATGTTGCCGCGATCATCGTCAGCCCGTTTCGGCATGACGCCGGGTTCGATCAAGAACTCGTCGACCCGAGCTTCGCGCGCGGTGTCCGGGCGTATTGCGACGAGATCGGTGCGGCGTTGATCCTCGACGACGTGCGCGCCGGTTTCCGTCTGCACCACGGTCACAGCTGGGAACCGCTCGGCGTACACCCCGACCTGACGCCGTGGAGCAAGGCGATCGCCAATGGCTATCCCCTGGCCGCCGTCACCGGGTCCGACCGCTACCGCGACGCGGCAGGAAGCATCTTCGTCACGGGGTCGTTCTGGATGGGCGCCGTGGCGATGGCCGCGTGCCTGGCCACCCTCGACGAACTCGTCCGTCGCGATGCCGTCGCGCGGATGCGTGCACTCGGACTTCAGCTGCGCGCGGGTGTCGTCGACAGCGCGGCGAAGTGGGGTTTCGACATCCGGTACACCGGCCCGGCCCAGATGCCGAACCTGTTGTTCGACAACGACACCGACTATGAACTGGCGGTCGCGTTCAGCGCCGAGGCTCAGGCCCGCGGCGTGTACGTCCACCCGAAGCACAACTGGTTCGTATCGTCGGCGATGAGCGCCGATGATCTGGACATGGCACTCACCGGGCTCGACGGGGCCTTCGCGGCGCTGCGTGCCCGTTACCCCCGGGGCACGGTCTGATGGAGCACTCCGAGCTGCGCGGCGAAATGGCGGCACGCTGCCGCGAATTGGCCAGTCAGGGTGTGGCTTTGGCAGGTGCGGGAAACATCAGTGCACGAGTCGACGACCACGTACTGATCACCCGGTCCGGTCTGCGTTTCGAGTCGGCTGAACCGGAGGACATCACGGTCGTCACCCGCGATGGTGACGTGCTGGACGGGTTCCGGCCGTCTTCCGAAACAGGACTGCACCTCGGCATCTACGAGCGGTCCGCTGCGCGCGCGGTCGTCCACACCCATGGGCGAAGTTCGGTGGCCGTGGGTCTGGTCTGTGATCAGATGCCGTTGGTGCACTACAACCTTCTGCGGTTGGGTGGTCGCATTCCGACCGTTCCGTACCGGTTGTTCGGCTCCGAGGAGCTGGCCGAGGCCGTTGGCAGCGCCGTCGCCGAAGGCTTCGGCACCGTCCTGATGCGCAACCACGGCGCGGTGAGCAGCGCCGGGTCCATTGCGGAGGCGGCCGAACACGCGTGCTTGATCGAGTGGTTGTGCGATGTGTATCTCGCGGCATGCACTCTCGGCACCCCGGCTCTGCTCAGCGACGATGATCTCAAGGCCGTCGCGCAGCAGTCGGAGCGGCTGTCGTACGGCCACTGAGCCTCGGCCTGTCCGCGGCTCAATAGACTCGGTGTGCAGCCGCACATACCCGAGGGGATGCCATGCCGAAGATCGTCGACCACGACGAACGCCGCGAGGAGATCCTGAGCGCCGCGATCCGGGTCATCGACACCGTGGGCCTCGAGAGCACCACGACGCGGGCAATCGCACACGAATCGGGTTACTCCAACGGCGTCCTGAGCCACTACTTTCAGGACAAGGACGACATCCTGCAGTCGATCCTGGTCAAGACGCACCGCGAGTTCATGGATCGGGTCTCGGACAGCATGCGCGGCAAAGATGCGTTCGGCCGGCTGTGGGCGATGCTGATGCAGAACCTTCCCCTTGACGACGAACGACGCGTCGAGACGCTGATGGAGATCACCTTCTGGCCGCGGGCACTCTCCAATCCGGTGCTGCGAGAGTTTCAGCGGGAGGCGGCCAGCGAACTCCTCGGGATGCTCCGCGGCTTGATCACCGACGTCCGAGCAGCGGGCGGGCTCGACAGCGATCTGACCGACGCCGACATCGCCGAGTTGCTGATCTCGGTCATCGACGGGATGAGCGTGCACGCGGAGTTGTTCCCCAAGCGGCTTTCGTCGACGTACCAGAAGAGTTTGATGCGAGCGCAATTGACGGCGATCGGATTCCGCGTCGACGCGAAGGTCTAGCCGATCTGGTTGAGGGTGAACGTGAAGGGGTCGTCGACAACGTCGGTCTCGCCGCACACATTGTCCGGACCTTGAGCCACCGTTCCCTGCAGCGTGGCCGCATCGACCGCGACCCGCCGCGTCGCGGGTGCATCGGTGCCGTCTTCGCAGTCCCATCCCGTCGGGTGCGTGTAGGTGAAGTGCCACTGCCCGTCGGCGAGGTGCGCGTCGGCGTCCAAGCGGGTGTCACTGACGACGCGAGCGCAGCCGGCCCCGCACGGGGTGACCACCCACGTATTGGTGGAGCCGTCTTGGGTCGTCAACAGGAATGTCCCCTTGAAGATCGGGCCGTCAGCCGATGCCGGCGCGGCAAGCCCTACCGCGCCGCCGACGCAGGCTGCCGCCATGGCGGCGACGATCGCGTTCTTCACATTCCCCCCCAAAACTTGCGTTCGCAATAACTGGATCGTAAGGGGCGCCCGTCACCTTTCGTGCGGAATTGCCGCGTCGGCGAGGACTTCTGCGATCGCGGCGGCGGTGGCGAAAGCTTCTGCGTTGAGGTCACCGAGCTTCTCGGGTTCGGTGGCACCTGCCTCGCGAGCGGCGACGCCGATCCAGGAACAGTCGTTCGACGAGGCGGCGAAAGCGCAATTCGAGGTCCTGATCCCGCGGCGGAAAATGGGCCGCCCCGCGGAGAAAGCCTCGTCCGCGCTATTCCTCGCGTCGGACGATTCGAGCTATGTGAACGGTGTGGAACTCGTTGTCGACGGCGGCGTTTCGGCCAGGCCATTTAGGAAGACGCTCGCCCCACCCCAGGGTGGAGCGAGCGTCCACGTCGAACGCTTTATGACTTCGACGCCGCCTTCTCGCGAGCTTCCTGCGTCTTGGCCTCGGCGCGAGCAGCCTCGGCCTCGGCCTCCTTCTTGGCGACCTCCTTCTCGGCGTCGGCCTTGTCTTGCTGGGCCTTGCCCTCTTCCTGAAGGCGGTCGCTGCCGATCAGAATGCCGATGACCTGCTTGGTGAGGCCGATGCTGCCGTCGACCAGTGCCTTGAACGCTGCGATGGGTCCGCTGTCTGCCATGTTGGAATCCTTCCGTTGTGAACACCGTTAGGTGAGGAGTTCCCGCTCGGCCAGTCAGAAGCACGTCAGTGTTAGCAGCGTCTCATTTCGTTTGCATCGGAAACGGGGCGGCTGCCGCGCTCCCGCAACGCGCGCGACGTTCGCGCGTGCCCGAGTTCAACATGGGTCAATGACGACACCTCGGCGAGGCGCACATTGCCGTGTGCAATCGCGTCCACCACAACGATGTGTTCCTGGTGGCGTTCCTGCGCATGTCCGCCGGGGTCGAGGGAGTTGAGTCGCGCCCTGCGCTCGCGCAGAACACCCATGACCTCATCCAAGAGCGGATTCGCCGCCAGCCTTTCGATCTCGACATGCAGCAGCGAGCTGCTCTCGTGGAAACCCTTGTCGTCGTCCGACGTCAAGGCGCCGTGTGCAGCCGCCAAGGCACGCGCCAATGCCGCGGGATCGGCGCCGCGAACCACTCGCTCGGCAGCGAGCCGTGCGGCGAGTGGTTCCAGGGCAGTCCGCACCTGAAAGTGGTCAGTCACGTCGGACTCACTGATCTGGGTGACCCGGGCGGTTCGCCTCGGCGAAAGCTGCGCCAGTCCGGCTCGTTCCAGCATCGGCAGTGCTTCACGCACCGGAACCCTTGACACGCCGAGCTTCTCGGCGAGATCACGCTCGCGAAGCTCATCGCCCGGCCGCAGATCACCGTCGATGATCATCTTCTTGATCTCGTCGTACGCCCACAGGGACCGCGCCTGACTCGTGCTCACGCCAAGGATTGTTCCATCTGCCTCGAATCGTGCACAGTGCGAAGAGACGCCAATTGGTATACCAACGATGAAAACTTGCTGTCGTACATGCCGCCTCCGCTTGAGCTTTTCAGAGGCTTCAAAAGGGTTTACATATGCGAAACCTACCCCGGCACCGTCAGGCCTAGCCTCGGTCAGCGTGACACTTGGTATACCACCTGGGGCTGGCCGGCGATCTGTGCTGATCGCCAATCCCAACTCGAACCCTTCGACGACAGACGTGTTGGTGGATCGCCTCAGTCGCTGGATGACGGTCTTTGCGTCGGGCGTCGACATCCCCGCCGTGCTGGGGGTGACGGCGAAACAGGGTCCGGAGATGATCACGACGCCCCAAGCGCTGACGGACGCCGCCCGACATGTCTGCGAGGTCGTCGGCGACGCGGTCGATCGGCATCGTCTCGACGCCGTCGTCGTCGGCGCTTTCGGCGATCCCGGCGTCGAACACCTCCGGGGACGGCTCGACATTCCCGTCATCGGTATCGGAGAGGCGGCTGTGCGAGACGCGAGCCGCAGTGCCACGCGTTTCGGGATCGCCACGACAACAGGCGATCTCGTCCAGCAGCTCGTTCAGATGGTCGACAGTCACGCACTGGCGGACGTGTTCACCGGTGTCGAGGTCACGGACACCGGGCCTCTGCGCCTCGCCGCACAACCCGACGAGTCCCTTCTCGAACTCGCCGATGCGGTACAGCGGGCGTGCTCCCGGGGGGCGGAGAAAGTGATCATCGGCGGAGGTCCGCTCAGCAGCGCCTCCGACAACCTGGAGCAGTTATTTCCTGGCGTCATCGTCGACCCAGTCAACGCAGCCGCACGGTGGGCAGAGCAGGTCACCCGGCCGCGCCACCTTCAACACCAGGATGAGAAGGCACTCGGATGACCGATAGCAGTTCGACTTTGACCGACACACAGTCCACTCCTGAGGAACGGGACAAGACATTTCGGCGGGTGATGTTCCGGATCCTGCCCTTCGCCCTACTGATCTACATCGTCGCGTGGCTCGATCGCACCAACGTCAGCTTCGCGAAACTGACCATGATGGACGAGTTGTCCTGGAGTGAAGCTGTTTACGGCGCGGGCGCAGGCATCTTCTTCCTCGGATACTTCCTCTTCGAGGTCCCGAGCAATCTGCTGCTGCAAAGGATCGGTGCCCCGAAAACCCTGACGCGCATCGGCCTCGGTTGGGGGCTGGTGACCCTGCTGATGGCGTTCGTCACCGAGCCGTGGCACTTCTACGTGCTGCGATTCTTGCAAGGGGCGTTCGAGGCCGGGCTGCATCCGGGCCTGATCCTGTACGTGACGTTCTGGCTCCCGACGCACCGCAGGGCGAAAGCAATCGCCGTCCTGATGTCGGCGTCCCCCATCGCCCAGCTCATCGGCGGGCCGTTGGCAGGCTACATCATGACGTCGACACACGGTGCGATGAATGCCTCCGGATGGCAGTGGCTGTTCCTCATCGAAGGCGTACCCGCCATCATCCTGGGCGCTCTGACTCTGGTGTTCATGACGGATCGCCCCGGTAATGCCAAGTGGCTCAGTGATACTGAGAAGGAGCACATTCGCTACGAACTAGAAGCCGACGAGCAGCAGGCAGGACCGCGGCAGCACAGCTTCACGGCCGCACTACGGAATCCGACCATGTGGCTGCTCACGCTCACGTTGTTCTGCATCCTGTGGGGCAACAACGCCATCTCGTTCTTCGGCCCCAGCCTGGTCAAAGCGACCACGAATCTCGACGTCACGACCATCGGCTGGATCATGTCGGGGGTGTTCGCGTTCGGCTGGTTCGGCATGCTGTTCAACGGTTGGCTCGCCGACCGCGATGGACACGTTCATCGCTGCATAGCGGTCGCCGTCACCATCGGCGCCACCGGACTGACCTTGGCCGCAGTCGCATTGCAGCTCGGCAGCTCCGTCGGCGTCGTCGTCGCGCTGGCCATGTCCGCGGCCGGCACCATGGGATCCATCCCGGTGTTCTGGTCGCTGCCATCACGATTCATCACCGGAACAGCGCTGGCGGGTGGAATCGCACTGATCAACTCGATCGCCAACCTCGCGGGCTTCTTCGCTCCGCAGCTGCTCGGATACATCAAGACAGCTACCGGCACCTACACCACCGGGCTGTACATCATCGCGGCGGTGGAGCTCGTCGCCGCCCTCACCGTCGTGGTTTTCATCAAGCGGAAAGTGACTCTGTGACAATGCCCTACAACGAAAAGCCTTACAGCGAAAGCCGGCTCGATCGGTCGATGGATCTGCCCGATCTGCTCGTCGAGGGCACTAGCGATGTGCACGTCCACAGCGGACCGTGGCTCAAGTCGTGCCCTGGCCGGCTCAACCCCTTCGCGATCGCCGAGCAGGCGCGCGACGCGGGCATGCGCTCGCTGGTGTTCTACGACCACACGTTGGGGCTCAGCAGTGGGACGTCGATGTTGGTCAAGAGTCAGGTCCCCGGCATCGAGATCTTCGGCGGCCTCATCATGACCACTGCCATGGGCGGACTGAATCCCCGCGCCGTGAAGACCGCGCTGCACTACGGCGACGGTGCCAAATTCGTCCACTTCGGCGCGCACTGTACATATTTCATGGCTTCACACGAGGGCAGCTACGTCGACGGGGTGCCCGTTCCGTTCAAGGACCAGTATCCGAAGTTCGCCGCCGAAGAACTTCCCCGCGCGATTCGCATACCCCTCGAGGATCCACCTCCCACCGAACTTCTGGAGATCCTCGACCTGATCGCCGAGCAACCGGACGTACACCTCAACACCGGGCATCTGTCAGTCGAGGAGGCGTTCCGGCTCGTCGAGTTGGCACAGGCCGCGGGCATCCGCAACATTGTGGTCGCCCATCCCTGCCGGGGTCGGATGACGGTCGAACAGCAGAAGGAGCTGGCGGTCAAAGGTGTTTGGCTGGAAGGTGCCGTCTCGGACTGGATGTTCCATCGAGGTCTCCCCCGCACCAACTACTACGCCGAGCCCGAACTCGCCGACGAGATCGCCGGCATCGCCAACGCGCCAGAGTTCACGGGAATCATGCCGTGGGCGCGCCAGATTCGACAGATCGGCATCGAACACTTCATCCTCGGCACCGACTACGGCATCCGGTCCGGCCCGACCCCTCGGGAAGGGATGCGCATCCTGATCAGCTCGCTGCTCGACCTGGAGTTCACCGCCCAGGAGATCCACGCGATGGTCCGAGACAACCCCGACAAGCTGCTGGGGCTTCGGGATTGACCGGTCGCCCGAAGGGGAATGGAGTTCGTCGACCGGATGTCGACAATCGATGGTGCGTCGGTGAGGATGAGAGCCATGGAAGCGCAACACAGCGTTCGCGGGCTGGCGCTCATCATCGTCGTACTGCTGGTCGGAGCATGGTTCGGCTCAGGTGCGGCATCCGCCGCCGAGCTCGGCGACTATCGGTGGGAACGTCGCCCCCTGCTGGTGTTCGCGCCCACAGAACGTGATCCGCAGCTCGTCGAAACGGTCCGTCGAATCGAGGCGAGTCGATGTGAATTCGCCAGCAGAGACATGGTGGTCGGTCTCGTGGTGACCGAAGGCAGCAGCGCGCTCGACGGTCAGGTCATCGACGCAGCGCAGTCGCAACGGCTGAGGGACCAGTTCGCGATCGACGACGACGCCTTCACCGTGCTGTTGATCGGCAAGGACGGCGGCGAGAAGCGACGCGTCAGCGACGTACCGGACCTCCAGGCGATCTATGCGCTGATCGACGGGATGCCGATGCGCAGCCGCGAGATGGATACCGGTCGGAGTCAATGCTGATGTCGCTGAGGATCAGGCCTCGACCCCTCGCCACGCTCGCATGCGTGACACTCGTGAGCGCATCGTGCGGCACTGCCGCATCGTCTCCCGATGCGCATGAGCTCGTCGACCTCGGCAACCCGACCGCGGTCGCCGGTTGGACCACCGTCAACGACCCCGTCATGGGCGGTTTGTCCACGTCGAGCGTCGCAGTCGGAGACGGCGGCCTCGTCTTCTCCGGTGATGTCTCGTTGCAGAACAACGGCGGGTTCGCCTCGGCGCGCAGTCCCCAGGACCCTGATATCGGACTACGGGCGACGGGCTCGACGTCGATTCGTGTCCACGCCGTCGGTGACGGTAAGACCTACCTGTTGAAGGTCGGCAACGAAGGCCAGCCCTGGTCCTACATTCAGCGTTTCCGCACCGAGGCGGCCGTCGGCCACGTCTACGACCTGCCCGTCGCGGAGTTCGAACCGGTGGGCATGCGCCTCGATCCGGCGCCCGAAGCACCACAGACCCTGGATCCATCGCGCATCAGCCAGGTGTCGGTCTACATTCTCGACAAACAGCAGGGCCCGTTCGAACTCACAGTCAGCGCGATCGACGCCCTGTGAGGCACAACACGGTGAGACAACGTTCGGTTGCGGCGCCGGCGCGCGACTGAACTCACAGATGCACGGACGGCGTGAGGACACACCATGCGCACCACCTCTGACGAAAGAATTCTGCGGCCCGGCGACACCTGCTGGCGAACTGCGCGGGCGGATCGCTTCAGTCGCATCGTCGACGGAGCCGACTACCTCGCGGACGTGAAGTCGGCGATGCTGCGCGCGAAGCATCGGATCATGTTGATCGGCTGGGATTTCGACTACCGGACGGCGTTCGAAGCCGACGGGGACTCACTGCCGGGGCCCAATCACCTCGGGCCGTTTCTTCATTGGCTGGTATGGCGGCGGCCCGACCTGCAGGTGTATCTGCTGAAGTCGAATCTGCGGCTGCTGGCGGCTTTTGACGGCTTCTGGTTCGGTATTGCGCCGGTAGGTCTCCTGAATGTCATCACCTCTCCGCGTATGCACTTCGCGGTCGACGGCGCACATCCACCCGGCGCAGTCCACCATCAGAAGATCGTGGTTGTCGATGACGCGGTGGCATTCTGCGGCGGCATCGACCTCACGCTGGGCCGGTGGGATACCCGGGAGCACCTCGGCGACGACCCGCGCAGGAAGGGTGCAGGGCAGCCCTACGGCCCGCGGCATGAGGTAGCGACCGTCTGTGACGGTGATGCGGCGCGCGCGCTCGCCGAACAGGCCCGCTACCGCTGGCACGCCGCCACCGGCGAAGCGCTCGAGCCGATCACGCAGCGGCGCAGGATATGGCCGCGTGGTGTCCGGGAACCGTTGCGTGACATAGAGATCGGCATAGCAAGGACGCTGCCTGCACTCCCGCAACGCGAGGAGGTGCGGGAGATCGAGGCACTCAACATGGCCGCTGTCGCCGCCGCCGAGAAGATCATCTATCTGGAGAACCAGTATCTGGCTGCCCGCGCCCTGGCCTTGGCGCTCGCCGAGCGACTCCAGGAACCGGACGGTCCAGAGGTCATCATCGTCCTGCCTCGAAGTTCGGAGAGCAGGCTGGAGCAGCAGTCGATGGACAGCGCCAGGCAGCGCCTTCTTCGATTGCTGTGGGACGCCGACGTCCACGGCCGCCTGGGTGTGTACTGGCCGGTGGCCGCCGGCGGCGTTCCGGTCTACATCCACTCGAAGGTGATGGTCGTCGACGACCGGCTCCTGCGAATCGGCTCGTCGAATCTCAACAACCGGTCGCTGGGATTCGACAGCGAATGCGATATCGCGATGGAAGCGGCGCCCGGCGCGACGGACCACGCGATGGTGGCCAGGGAGATCGCCTACGCCAGAGATGATCTGCTGGCCGAGCACCTCGGCGTTTCCGTCGACATCCTGCGAGCCGAAATCGAAAGCTGCGGTTCCCTTCTCGCCGCTGTCGACTCGTTGCGAGGCATCGGTCGGTCGCTGCGCAAGTTCACCCCGACCCAGACATCAGCCGACGCCGGTCCCTTCGCCGAAAACGATCTGATGGACCCGCCGAGTGTGCCGGCGTCGGTGGCCAGAGGCGTACTCACCCTCGTCACCGGCGCCGCACTGTGGCCGCTGACCCGGCTTGCGCCACAGGCAGTCTCGACCGTGCGGTCACTGTCCGACGCCACGGCGGCGTTGAAGAGTGTCGCGGAATCTCTGCGCGACAACCCGGACGGCTGACCTCACGCACTCACCGCTTCGAGCGCGGAATTCCCGTCGCCCACAGTGCCAAGGCGATGAGCACCGGCTGGAAGAACAGCCTGACGAGGCGCTTGGTGTCGCTGTCGAGCCCGAATCCGTCGGCATGATTCAGGTACTGGGCGATATTGCCCGGAAAGATCAGGATGAAGAATGCCGCCAACAGCCTGCCCACGAGGACGCGATCCCGGTTCAGGAGTGCCAGACCCACACCGAGAGTGATCTCGACGCCACCTGAAGCCATGACGACCCCGTCGGCGTCCATCGGCACCCACTGAGGTACCTGCGCCTGGAATTCCTCACGCGCCCAGAACAAATGGCTGAAGCCGGCGAAGATCATCGCACCGGCCAACACCAATCTGCCCACAGTACGGGCACGGGTGGTCGGTGGTGGCGGAGGCAATTCGGACATGGGTGGACCTCTCGTCGCAGTGGATGTGAAGCGTTACGTGGCGCTGCGGGCGTGCAATTCCGCGGTGATCAGATGCAGGGCGTCGCGCAAGGCCGCGAGCTCGATTGCGGCCGACTCGTTCGACCCGAGGAGTCGATCGGGAATGCACGCCGCCCGGTCCTCGAGTGCCCGGCCCTCGGGGGTGAGGGTGATGTCGACTCGCCGCTCGTCCGTCGCGCTTCGCCGCCGTTGGACGAGGCCGGCTGATTCGAGGCGTTTGAGCAGGGGAGACAGCGTGCCCGAGTCCAGATGCAGCCGCTCTCCGAGATGCCCGACCGTGCAGGGTTCGTCCTCCCAAAGCACCAGCAGCACAAGGTATTGCGGGTACGTCAGGCCCACCTCGTCCAGCAGCGGCCGATACGCGGCGGTGACCGCCCGCGACGCCGAGTAGAGAGCGAAGCACAGTTGCTCGTCAAGGCGGGGGCCGACCATGCCGGCATCGTATCGCACGCGGTCAAATTGCGCACAATCGATTTGACGCGCCCGGGGTCACGCCGCGCACGGGCTACCATCTCACTCTCGAGTGCCCGCGATGTCCGTGCGCGCCCGAGTTCGACATGGGTCAGCAATCGCGTCCACGACGGCCACATGCCGCAGAACACTCATGACATCGTCCAGAAGGGTCCACCGGTGTGACCGCACGCGAGACCGCAATCTTCGACACGGTGGTGTTGCGGAGCCTCGCGAGACAACCAACTCATTGCAGTGGGTCGTCATCCTCGGAGAGCGAGACGGCGATGGCCTGTTCGATCACGTCGGACGGGTTGGCCTCCGCGTCGATGCGGCCGGCGATGTACGCCACATCGAGCTCTGACTCGTCGGCGCTCGGATCGACGGGGATCTGCTGTTCTGCCACATCGGCCTCGGGCTTGTCGTCGGTGGGCGATATATCCCTGGCGCTTTTCATGATTGCTCCCTGTTCGTGCCGCATGCGACCGCTCCTGACCGGCTTGGCGATTGTCGTTGCCAGTGAGAATCTGCGGCCTACGTCCCGAAGTACTCGTGGATCTGTCGGATGGCCATAGACCCTTCTCCGACCGCCGAAGCCACTCGCTTGACCGAGCCGCTGCGCACATCTCCCGCCGCAAACACGCCCGGTCGACTGGTCTCCAGCATCATCGGCCGGCGCGACCTTTGCCCGTTCTTGCTATCGATATCCGTATACAGGGCAGCCGCACCGGTCGCCGCGAAGCCGTGGTCGTCGAGCTTGATCGCACCGGCGAGCCACGCGGTGTTGGGAACGGCACCGATGAAGACGAACAGGGCACGGGCCGGGAGCGACTGCCGCTCGCCCGTCCGGTTGTCTTCGACAACCACCTCGGTGAGTGAGTGATCTCCGTGCACCTCCCGAACCTCGGTGCACAGCCGCACCTTAACGCGGGGATGCTGGCTCACCCGGTCGACGAGATATCGGGACATGTCCTTGTTCAAGTCGTCGCCACGAATCACCAGATACACCCGAGAAACCCGCTCGGCGAGGAAGACCGCCGCCTGTCCCGCGGAGTTACCCCCGCCGACAATCACGACCGGCCCTGTACCGCACATCAACGCCTCGTGATAGGTGGCGGCGTAGTACACGCATTTACCCTCGAACTCTTCGATTCCCGGCACAGCGAGCCTGCGATAACGCGCTCCCGTGGCAAGCACAACGGCCCGGGCGATCACCGTCGAGTGGTCCGCGAGGTGGAGCATGTGGTGCCCGCTGTCGGATTCCAGCTGGGTGACCTCGGCGGCGACCGTGATCCGTGCGCCGAACTTGCCGGCTTGCAGCATCGCCCGTTCGGCCAGGTCGGCACCCGAGATTCCGCCAGGGAATCCGAGATAATTCTCGATTCTCGATGACGTTCCGGCCTGCCCACCGGTGGCGATCCGCTCCAGTGCCGCCGTGATAAGACCGTCCGACGAGCCATACACGGCCGCACCCAGTCCGGCCGGCCCGGCCCCCACCACGACGACGTCGCACTCGGTGGGTGCCGTGTCGGCAACCGGCAGCCCGACGCGGCGGGCCAGTTCGGCTGTGCTCGGATTACGCAGCACATCACCGCCCCAGATCACCACCGGGGCATCCTGCGGTGATATGCCGAATCGCTGCATCAGTCGCTCGGCCTGCTTGTCGCGTTCGAGGTCGATCCACCTGTGCGGTAACCGGTTTCGTGCAGCGAACTCGCACAGTCGCACGGTATCGGGGTCATAAGAGGAACCGATGATCCGAAATCCTGATCCATCCTGGATCAGCAGCGAGCGGCGCAACAGGTACGCACGCAGGATGAGGTCACTGAGGACCGGATCGTGAGCGACCAGTGCCCGCACTCGCTCGTTCGGTATCGCGAGCACTTCGCCAGGTTCCACCACTTCGGCGGTGTAGAACGCGGCTTGACCTTCGAGATCGCCCAACTCTCCGAGGAACCGCCCGGGGCCATGCACTCGGATCACGTGCCGATCGCCGGCCTCGTCGGTCGCAATGACCGCTACCTTGCCTGACAGAATCACGAAGAAGTAGTCGGAGCGCTCACCCTCGCGGACCAGTGTGTCCCCGGTGTCGACGGTGCGCCGGGCACCTCCCGCCTCGAGGACGGCAATTTGATCGTCGGACAGGCACGGATACGCGCCGTGCAGGTCGGGAGTTTCCGCCAGCGGAGTCGATGCGGGCTGGTCGGTGCCGGCCTCAGACAAAATTTTCATGGACATAGCACCATCTCCACGTCTCCCCCGGTTCCATGGACCGCACGATCGGGTGGGCATGCGTGTGCGCGTGCGCCCTGGCATGTCGCATCGGTGATGAGTCGCAGCAGCCGACCTGCCCGCACGTCAGGCACAACCGCAGATGCACCCACGGCGTGCCCAGCCGAAGACACTCCTCGCAGCCCTTTGTGCGTGGGCGCACCGGGCGAATCGCTACGACGTCTGGATCTACACCAACCGATGTCATGGCCGTGCCTCCTTCTTGCTATCAGCTGACAACACTTGGTCCAGCCAATTACGCAGGGCCGCAACGGGGGCCGCGCCCGACTGACGGGCAAGCACTTGCCCGTGTTCCAAGAGCAGGAGTGTCGGCACCGACTGGACAGTGAACCGTTGCGAAATCGCCGGCGCCTTGTCCACGTCGACCTTGACCAGTTTGAGTCGACCGGCGCGCTCCCCGGCGAGCTGCTCCAGCGCCGGACTCACCATGCGGCACGGTCCACACCAGCTCGCCCACAAATCGACAAGTACTGGAACAGAGGACTTTTCGACAGCATCGTCGAAGTCCGCGTCACCGGCAGCGGCGATCCAGGGCAGCCATTGGTGGCAGTTGGCGCACCGGGGCAACCCCTCGGCCGCCGCGGGTACCCGATTGCGTTTTCCGCAGTGCGGACATGTCACGATTTCTGATTCCATGACGTCTCCTGTGTCAGGCCGCGACGGCCGGTTCCGAATAACTCACGGCGAGTTCGCCGCCGTCCACGGTGACGCGAATCGTGCCACCGGCGGCGATGTCACCGCGGAGCAGCGCCCGGCCGATCTTCGTCTCGACCTCGTGGGCGATATAGCGGCGCAGCGGCCGCGCCCCATACACCGGATCGTATCCGTGCTCGGCGATCATCCGGCGAGCGTCTGGGGTGATATCAAGCTCGATTTGCCGTTCCGCCAACCGATCCCGGAGCTCAGCCAGCTGTAGTTCGACGATCCTCTCGAGCTGGGTCATCGACAGGGGGGTGAACAGCACGATGTCGTCGACGCGGTTGAGGAACTCGGGCCGGAAGTGTCCTCGCAGCTCGGCCATCACCCGGTCACGGGCGTCGGGTTTGATCTCCCCGTCCGCGGTGACACCGTCGAGAAGATGAGGAGAGCCGATGTTCGAGGTCATGATGACGACCGTGTTGCGGAAGTCGACTTGGCGTCCCTGTGAATCGGTGAGCCGGCCGTCGTCGAGCACCTGCAACAGAGTATTGAACACGTCGGTGTGGGCCTTTTCGATCTCGTCGAGCAGCACCACCGAGTAGGGCTTACGACGCACGGCTTCGGTGAGCTGGCCGCCCTCTTCGTAGCCCACGTATCCCGGTGGCGCACCGACCAATCGGCTCACCGTGTGCCGCTCCTGGTACTCGCTCATGTCGAGCCGGACCGTGTTGTCCTCGCTGTCGAACAACGCGGCAGCCAGCGTCTTGGCGAGTTCGGTCTTACCGACCCCGGTGGGTCCTAGGAAGATGAACGAGCCGATCGGGCGGCGCGGATCCCGGATTCCGGAGCGGGCCCGGATCACCGCATCGGCGACCAGCTGGACCGCCTCATCCTGACCGATCACCCGCTCGTGCAGTATCTCGTCGAGCCGCAGTAGCTTCTCCCGCTCACCCTCCTGCAATCGCGCCACAGGTATGCCGGTCCACGCGGCCACGATCTCGGCGATCTCGTCCTCGGTCACGACCTCACGCAACAAACGTGTCTCGCCCTGTTTGGACTTCAGCTGTTCCTCGGCCGCAGCCAGTTTGCGTTCCAGTTCGGTGATCTGGCCGTAGCGCAACTCGGCCGCCCGGTTGAGGTCATAGTTGCGTTCGGCTTCTTCGGCCTCGTGCCGCAGCTGCTCGAGTTGGCCCCGCAGTTCCTGCACCCGCTTGATTGCCTGCCGCTCCGCATCCCACTGCGCGTGCTTGGCGTCAGCCTCCGCTCGCAGATCGGCCAGTTCTCTGCGCAGTTCCTCCAGACGGGACTTGCTGGCCGCGTCCGTCTCCTTCGCGAGTGCCGCCTCCTCGATTTCCAGCCGTGTGACGCGACGGGTGATCTCATCCAACTCTGCCGGCATCGAGTCGATTTCGGTGCGTAGCCGCGCGCACGCCTCGTCAACCAGGTCGATCGCCTTGTCGGGCAGAAAGCGGTCGGTGATGTAGCGGTGCGACAAACTCGCCGCGGCCACCAGCGCGGCATCCTGGATCTTCACCCCGTGGAACACCTCGAGGCGCTCACGCAGGCCGCGCAGAATCGACACGGTGTCCTCGACGTCGGGTTCGTCGACAAGCACGGTCTGGAAACGGCGCTCCAGCGCGGCGTCCTTCTCGATGTGTTTGCGGTATTCGTCGAGGGTGGTGGCACCGATCATGTGCAGCTCCCCGCGGGCGAGCATCGGCTTGAGCATGTTGCCCGCATCCAGCGACCCCTCCGTCGCCCCGGCGCCGACGACCGTGTGCAACTCGTCGACGAACAGCAGGATATGACCTTCGGCCGCCTTCACCTCGGACAGCACAGCCTGCAACCGCTCCTCGAATTCACCTCGGTATTTTGCCCCTGCCACCAACGAGCCCATGTCGAGAGAGAATATTGTCTTGTCGCGCAAACCTTCTGGGACGTCGCCCCGGACGATGCGCTGGGCAAGCCCCTCGACTATCGCGGTCTTGCCGACGCCGGGGTCGCCGATGAGCACCGGGTTGTTCTTGGTCTTGCGGCTGAGGATCTGGGTCACCCTGCGGATTTCTGCGTCACGTCCGATAACCGGGTCCAGCTTGCCGGCGCGGGCTTCGGCGACCAGGTCGCGACCATACTTCTGCAGCGCTTCGTAGGACCCCTCCGGGGTCGCGGAGGTGACCCGCTGGTTACCCCGCACCTTGGTCAGCGCAGCCAGGAAGGTATCCCGAGTTACGTTGTGCGAGGACAGTACTCGTCCAGCGCCACTAGCTGAACCCTCTTCGGCGAGTGCCATGACAAGGTGCTCCACCGACACGTACTCGTCCTTGAGCCGCTTGGCCTCCCGCTCGGCGGCCTCGAGCAGGTTCGCCAGGCGCCTGGTGATGGAGACCTGGCCTGGTGTGGCACCAGGGCCGCCGACTTTCGGGCGCCGATCCAACTCGCGTTCCAGGTCGGCGCGCAGTGCCGCGGTGTCGGCACCCGTGTGATCGAGCAGACGCGGTACGAGGCCCTCCGGCTGGTCGATCAGAGCCATCAACAGGTGTTCACCGTCGACCTCGGTATGGCCCATCCGGGTCGCGATGGCCTGCGCTTCGGCCAACGCCTCCTGCGACTTCTGCGTCAGCTTGTTGATGTCCACAGCGATGTCCTCCTTCGGCGAGATGACGATTCCAGTTCGTCGATGCGGTCGAGCAGATCGAGCACCAGCCCGATCGCTGCGTAGTTCAGACCCAGGCCGGTTCGCAGGCGCTGGATGCGCCCGACGGTGGCCAACGCGGACGGCGAGAACCGCAGCTGCCCGCGGGCATCCGGTTGGCACGCGACCAGACCCAGCGCCACCAGACGGCGCACCATGTCGGGGTGTAGTCCGCACCGTTGCGCGAAGGCGTCGAGCTGCATGCCCGGTCGTCGCGCCAGCACGTAGCGCGGAGCGGTCATCGTGACCTCCTGGGGTCAAAGGTGGATTCGGCGGCCAGTTGCTTGAAGAGCTCACGTTCCCGTTCAGTGGGTTTGGCCGGCACCATCACCTTGATCTCGGCGTAGAGGTCGCCTGCGCCACCGCGCGGGTTGGGCATACCTTCGCCGCGCAGCCGCAATCGTCGACCGGTCGAGGAGCCCTGCGGCACTTTCACTTTCGCTTCGCCGCCCGGAGTGCTGATGGCGACGGTGGTGCCCAATACCGCTTCCCACGGCGACACCGGCAGATCGACGGTGATGTCGCGTCCGTCGAGCCGAAACCGGGGATGCGGCTTGATGCGCACCACCAGGTACAGATCTCCGGCCGGTCCATTGCCGCTGCCTCGGCCGCCCTCTCCCGCCAGCCGGATCCGTTGGCCGTCGAGAACGCCCGCGGGAATGTTCACCGTGTAGTTGCGACCATCCAACGAGAGTTGCCGTTTACCGCCCCGGTACGCCTCCTCGACGGTCAGCTCCAACACCGCTTCCTGATCAGCGCCCGGAATCGGCCCGAAACCACCACTACCACCGAATATGTCGCCGAAGAGGTCTTCGATGTTGATGCCGCCGCCGGCGCCCTGGCCGTAGCGCACCCGTGCGCCGGAAGGTCGCCCTCCACGGAAACCGCCCACACCGGCGCCCACCCCGTCCTCCCAATCCTCGGGGACCTGGCGGAAGTCCTCACCGAATCGGTCGTAGCGCTTGCGGGTCTCGGGGTCTGCCAGTACGTGGTAGGCCTCGTTGATCTCCTTGAATCGGTCCTCCGCGCCGGGATCCTTGTTGACGTCGGGGTGGTGCTTGCGGGCCAGTGTGCGAAACGCCTGCTGGATCTGATCGGCGGAGGCGTCCCGCGACACGCCGAGCACCTCGTAGTAGTCGCGGGCCACTGGAGATCACTCCCCGCGTCGGGAGACCACCACGGCCGCCGGCCGAAGCTGCCTCGAACCTTCGCCGTAGCCCGGTCGCAGAACTTCCACGACCGTCCCGGGCGCGCTGTCCGGTTGCTCCACCACACCGACCACCTCGTGGCGCTCCGGGTCGAAGGGCATCCCTGCCTCCGCATCTCGCGGATAGCCGAGCTGCTCGAGGACCTGCAGCGCTTGCTCGAGGATGTTTCGCACGCCCGCGACGACCGCGTCCGACTGTTCGTCGGCATGTCCGAGCGCCCGCTCCAGGTTGTCCACGATCGGCAGCCACGCCCCGGCCACTCTGGACCTTTCCGTGGCTCGTTCGTGGGCCAGCTCGCGCGCGTACCGCTTGCGCAAATTGTCCAGATCGGCCACGGAGCGCCGCCAACGATCCTCGAGCTTCGCCAGCTCTTCATCCGAATCAGTTTGGGTAGCAACAGCTTCAGACGTGTTCTGGGTCATCCGGTCCTCGGTCTCGGACTCTTCTGCGGGGCTGCCCATTGCGGCTCAGCCCCGGTCGAACTCGGCGTCGACCACGTCGTCGTCACCGACGGGCGCGCCGTGGCCATTGCTGGAGGTTTGCCCGGTCCCGTTGCTGTTACCGCCTCCGGACGCCACCGGCTGCAGGCCGTAGAGCACCTGCTGCAGCTCAGATGTCAGGGACTGCACGCGGTCCAACGGTGTGTCTTCGGCGACGGCTTGGCGCGCGTCGGCGATCAACAACTCGGCGCGTGCCCGATCATGCGGCGCCGCCGAGTCCCCCAATTCCGCGAGCCGCCGCTCCACCTGGTATGCCGTCGAGTCGAGCGTGTTACGCGCCTCGACCGCCTCGCGCAGTTGCTCGTCCTCGCGCCGGTTCGCCTCGGCGTCGGCGAGCATTCGCTCGACCTCGCTCTTGTCGAGGTTCGACTGCTCGCTGATGGTGATGCTCTGCTCGGCGCCAGTGTCCTTGTCCCGTGCGGTGACGTGCAGGATTCCGTTGGCGTCGATATCGAAGATGACTTCGATCTGCGGCTCACCTCTGGGCGCCGGTCTGATGTTCTCCAGCTTGAATCGACCGAGCACCCGGTTGTCCCGTGCAAGTTCCCGTTCGCCCTGCAGCACAACGATGTCCACGGCCGGTTGGTTGTCGGCCGCAGTGGTGAACACCTCACTTCGCCGTACAGGGATGGTGGTATTCCGCTCGACGATCTTGGTCATCAGCCCGCCGGCGGTCTCCACACCGAGCGACAAAGGTGTCACATCGAGCAGCAGGACGTCGGAGACCTCCCCCTTGAGCACACCGGCCTGGATGGCGGCCCCGAGCGCGACCACCTCGTCGGGATTCACGCTCATGTTGGGGTCCTTGCCGCCGGTGAGTCGACGCACCAGGGCTTGGACTGCGGGGATCCGAGTGGAACCGCCCACGAGGATGACCTCATCGATGTCGTTGGCGCTCATCTTGGCGTCGCTCATCGCCTGCTTGACTGGACCCATCGTCCGCTCCACCAGGTCCGCGGTCAGGTCCTCGAACTTCGATCGCATGATCGTGGTGGTCAAATGCTTCGGTCCGGCGGCGTCAGCGGTGATGAACGGCAGATTGACCTGCGTCTGCGCGACCGACGACAGTTCGACCTTCGCCTTCTCAGCCGCTTCGAAAAGCCGCTGCAGCGCCTGCGCATCCTTGCGCAGATCGATGTTCTCTGCGCGCTGGAACTCGTCGGCGAGATAGTCGACGAGCCGGCGATCGAAGTCGTCACCACCCAGGTGCGAATCACCAGACGTGGCACGCACTTCGACCACCCCGTCGCCTACGTCGAGCAGACTCACGTCGAACGTGCCGCCGCCGAGGTCGAAGACGAGCACCGTCTCGTGCCCCTTCTTGTCCAGTCCGTAGGCCAGAGCAGCGGCAGTGGGCTCGTTGATGATCCGCAGCACCTCCAACCCGGCGATTCGGCCCGCGTCCTTGGTGGCGTTGCGCTGAGCGTCGTTGAAATACGCCGGGACCGTGATCACCGCTTCCGTGACCCGCTCACCGAGGAACTTGCCGGCATCGTCGACGAGTTTGCGTAACACCAGCGCGCTGATCTCCTCAGGCGAGTACTTCTTGCCGCGCACGTCGAAGCGCGCGGCGCCGCCGTCGCCCTCGACAACATCGAAGCTGACCGCCTTCGCTTCTTCGGAGATTTCGTCGAAGCGGCGCCCGATGAAGCGCTTCGCCGAATAGATGGTCCCTTTGGGATTCATGATCGACTGGCGTCTGGCCAACTGCCCGACCAACCGCTCGCCGCTTTCGGTGAAAGCCACCACCGACGGCGTCGTGCGCGCTCCTTCGGCGTTGGGGATCACGATCGGTTCCCCGCCCTGCCAGGCGGCGATTACCGAGTTGGTGGTGCCCAGGTCGATGCCTACCGCTGTCGCCATGGTCTATGCCTTTCGGTTGTTGCTGGTGAGCAGTTGGAGTGCGCGGTCTGCCACTTCGACGTCGGCGACGAGGTCGTAGTGGCGGGGCACTTGCGCGCTGACGGAGCGGAAGTCGCGGCGACCGCCTTGCAGCGCGTGGATCAGCAGGCCCATCAAGGCACCGAAGACAGCACCGAAGAGCAGGCCGTAGCCGGCCAGCATCAGGGCGGAGATGATCGGCTCAATCCAGCTGAACAGCCCGAAGATCCAACCGAACAGCGCGCCCACGACGGCGCCGGATCCGGCACCGCGCAGCGCGGCACCGCCGTAGTTCAGGCGGCCCAGGATCTGTTCGACGTACTCCAGATCGCGGCCCACGATCGCCAACCGGTTCACCTCGAACCGTTGGTCGGACAGGTAATCGACCGCTCGCTCGGCGTCGGCGTAGTTGTCGAAGGTGGCGATCACCTGGCGAGCGGGTTCGTTGCGCCGCACCGCCGAATTCGCGACTGTCGAATGTTCAACCATCACTACTCCTACGCATCCACGGTTTGCGGTGCGGATTGCGTGTGTATGGCGTGCTGGCCTTCGTCGGCCGTGCCGATCGCCACCTTGCGGGGCTTGCTCTCCTCTGACACCGGGACGGTCAACGTCAGCACGCCGCTATCGCATGCCGCACTGAGCTTGTTCGCATCGAGGTTGTCGCCCAAGAACAATTGGCGACGGAACTCGCCCTGAGGCCGCTCGTCGACGATCAGTTCATCGCCCTCCTGGCGCAGCGGGCGGCGCCGCGCGGTGATCTCGATGACGTTGCGCTCCACGGTGACATCGATGTCATCGCTGTGTATGCCCGGCACATCGAGGGCGACGACGAATTGGTCGCCGCGTCGAAAGGCCTCCATGGGCAGCGTGTGCGCGGTGCGCGCGCCGGCCAGCGCCTGCTCAGCCAACCTGTCCAGTTCGCGGAACGGATCGAATCGCATCAAAGCCATGGTTACTCCTGGTGCCGAGGGTTGTTGGGCCGGAAGCTCAGGCAGCCGACAGCTGTCGGTGCTGGCTACCAGAACCTCCGAACAACAAGACTGGCAAGCAAATTCGGTGAGCGCGTGCTCCCGACAAGTCGGAAATGTCCATCCCGATTGGTCCTGTCAGCACGAGTGGGCGTATCCCCGTTCCCGGCGTCGGCATCGGCATGTACCCGCCGCGAGCAGACACCCGGTCGCAGACGCGATGTGGTAGGCCGATTTCCTGCTGTCGAGCGGTTCTCGCGGCGGGGCCATCCGCAGGGCGCGTCATTCTCAAAGGCGCTGTTGTGGAATCGATTGCGCGTCCGATCGGCGTCGGACAGTGGCCCGTCGCGAGTCGGTTTGGCGGGTGACAATGACCTGATTTCGCACGTCTCGACGAGATGACGCCTAGAGTTCCTTCGCCACCAACCGAAGTTCGGCGGGTAGACCGGAAACGTCAACCTCGCCATCCTCGTCCACGGTGATCCCGACCCGCGTCGCGGCCAATGGCAGGTTATCCACTCGAAGCGGCAGCCATCGGTCGGGCAGTACCGGGGAAAGTCGCACCTGCCTGTGCGGAACGTCGGGGTGCAGCTGAAGCAAACTACGAAGAACCAGTCGCGACGCCGCGGCGGCCCAGGCCTGCGGTGAACATGAGGTGGGATAGGGCACGGGGATGGGAAACTCCGCTCGGTCAAACCCGCAGAACAACTCGGGTAGTCGTCCTCCGAAATGTTCGGATGCCTCGATCAACGCGATCGAAATCCGTTGCGCCTCTGTGATGAATCCGTAACGGGCCAGGCCGGCCACAGCGATCGCCGTGTCGTGGGGCCACACCGAGCCGTTGTGGTAGCTCATCGGGTTGTAGGCGGTCATATCGGAGGCCAATGTGCGGACCCCGAATCCTGAGCACAGCGTCGGCCCGCATAGGTGCGCCGCCACGGGCGCCGCCTTGTCTGCATCGACGATTCCCGTCCACAGGCAGTGCCCCATATTGGAGGCGACGGCATCGACCTGCCGCTTGGCGCCATCGAGCGCCAAGGCGAACGCTTGCTGTTCGGGCATCCAGAACGCGCGGTTGAACGCCTCCTTGAGTCGCGCGGCCTTGCTGCGCCACTTTTCGACGGTGGCGGCATCGCCGTCGGACTCGGCAAGCCCCGCACGCGCTTGGTACGCGCCATAGACGTATGCCTGTACCTCGCAGAGCGCGATCGGCGGCACCGCCACTCGGCCGTCGGCGTGGGTGATGCCGTCGAAGGAGTCTTTCCAGCCCTGGTTGAACAACCCACGATCGGTGTGCCGACGGTATTCGACGAATCCGTCCCCGTCAGCGTCGCCGTATTCGCCGATCCACTTCAAGGCCCGGTCCGCGGCGGCGACAAGAGTAGCCCGGTCAGTGTCGGGTAGGCCGCCCCACCGGTCGAGTTCACCGAGGAGCATGACAAACAATGGGGTGGCGTCGGCTGTGCCGTAGTAGGTGGTGCCGCCACCCAGCGCCAACGCTACTTCTCGGCCGAACCGGACTTCATGCAATATTCGGCCAGGTTCTTCCTCTGTCAGCGGATCGACGCGGACACCCTGGAGCCGGGCAAGGGTACGCAATGTGCACAGCGCCAGACGAGGATCCAGGGTGAGTGTCATCCATCCGCTCAACAGCGAATCGCGTCCGAACAGCGCCATGAACCATGGTGCTCCAGCGGCTACCACCGGGCAGTCAGGATGGCGCGGATCTTCGATCTGGAGGGCTCCGAGGTCACGTGCGCCGATCTCGACCGACCTCTTTAATGCGTTGTCGGCGGTGGTGATTCGCGGATTCGACACACGCCACGCGTGTAACCGGCGCGCGGGTGCGCTTGTCTCGATCGGTTCCCCACAGTTGTGTCGGGGCTGGAACCGTCTGCCGCCGACGGACGCTTCGATGGCGAAGCATGTCGACCACTGCGACCGCGCGGGAATTACGGTACGGAAGGTGAATCTTCCGGCGGTGACGATCGGGTCGCCCGTGGCGGAGATGACAACGCTGCGAGTGTCCTCCGGACCGGCGAGGATGAATGTCAAAGACGTCGAACCGATTTCGACCGCGAGTCCGTGCACAGGACGCACTCGTCCCTCTTTCACCGCGAACAGGTCAGCGAAGTCCGCATCGACGGCGACGGTCGCGATGACCCCGACCGGCTCCGGACCGAGATTGCACAGCACGAAGTCTTCACGCATGCCATCGCCGACGACGCGCGTGCGTAACACCAGCATTGTGCTGTCGGCAAGGCAGTCCCGGGGCGACGACCGACCGATGAAGGTTGCACGGAAGGGTTCACCAGGGTCCTCCACAGTGGACAGCGTTTCCACGGAGTGCCCGTCCACGGACAGCCGCCAACACGAGAGGATCCGGGTGTCTGCGACGAACAGGCCGTGGGGCCGGTCACGGTGCACATCGCCACCCGCCGCCGAGATGCAGAAAGTCGCCCCCTCAAGCAGAGTGGCCACGCCGGCTTCTGTCGTCACGGGTGGGCCGACGCCGGATGCCCAGGCACCCGCCGCAGACTCCTCACTGTCGATAAATGTCACTGCGCCAACAAGTCTCGGTAAGCAGAGATGTGATCGGCCACCATTCGCGAGGTGGAGAACCGATCGAACACCGCAGCCCGACAGGCCGCGCGGTTCAGCTCGGGAATATGGTGAATGGCCTCGACGAGCGCAGCGAACTCTGTGCACAGGAAACCGGTCCGGCCATCGTCGACTATCTCCGGGGCGGCACCGTTGGGGCAGCCGACCACAGGCGTTCCACAGGCCAGTGCCTCGATCATGACGAGCCCGAAAGGCTCGGCCCACTGAATGGGATTGAGCAGCGCCGACGCGCCACCCAGTAATGCGAGCTTTATCTCGCCGGCCACCTCGCCGACATAGTGCACCCTGTCATCGAGCAGCGGCTCGATCTCTTCGGCGTAGTAGCGCTGTTCGGCCACCTCGCGGGCCTTGGCAGCGATGACCAGGTGCTGACCGGCCGCTCGCGCTATCGCCACGGCTTCGCGAACCCCCTTGTCCGGCGTCATCCGGCCCAGGAACAAGAGATAGCCGCCGTCACCGCGGCCCACCGGGTACCGGTCGGGGTCGATGCCGTGATGGATCACCCGGTCGACAGCGATTTCAGGTGCGCTCGCGGCCTGATTCCGCGAGATCGCAATCACCGGCATCTGCTTGCCGTAGCGGCCGTAGATGGCCCTCAGTTCGCCGTCGAAGGGTCCGTGACACGTGGTGACAACACGTTTGTGCCCACACGCCAGGGCCCAGGCCGGCCCGAGCAGGGTGTGGTCGTGCACGATGTCACAGCCGGCGAGCGCCTCGTAACCCCGCATGACGTGCGGCAGTTCCACGACACCCTCGCCGACGCGATCCCACGCGCCTGTTTCCAGCGCGTAGAGGACCGGAACGGGTGCGGTGCTGTCGCCGGTGGCGTAGAGCACGACGTCGTGTCCCTCGGCGACCAGTCCGCGCGCCAGTTCGCTCACCACCGATTCCGTGCCGCCATAGGCCGGCGGCGGCACGGCCACCCAGGGAGGTGCCAACAATCCGACACTCAAGGTGCGGGGTCTCATCGATCCATCGTCGGAATGAGGGACACCCACCGCACCGGCCCCGTGGAGCAGAAAACCCCAGCGGCGGTAGGCCCGCTGGAGCCAGCTGCGTGACGCCATGGGGCACTTCGAATTTCGTGTTGCAGTTGTCTTCGCGTGCGTGAGAACACGCGCGGCAAAGGGCGGGCCATCACGGGTCGGACATTCGCGCGTCGAGGTGGCGACGGCACGCCACCTGTCTCCTAAGGACGATTCCGACCCTGCGTCCTCGTGCCGACGGGCCGACGACCGCGCCGGGTTCGTACGCCAAGGTAGCGATGGGAGCGATGGGGTTGGTCTCGCCGCTCACGACCGACTCGACGAAAGGAATCCCGCCATGACGACTCAGGCTGGCCTGGAACAGAAGGAACGAAACTTTCTGGCGCAGTGCGTGGGTGATGCCTACACCATGCTCGACCTGCTCCCCGGCGTGAATCCGAACGGTCCGGCCTTGGTGTGGCTGGCAGATCAGTTCCTGATCCTGCGCCGGGGTGATTGTCCCCCTGCGCAAGCGATGACGCCGTGATGGAGCGGTGGAAACGACTCACCTTGATCGGCGCCGTGGCGATGTTGGTCGGTCTGGTGGCCTGCGCCAGTGCCGACACCGGTCGCGAGAACCCCGCGGAGCAGACGACGTCGACCACCGCCACCACCGCGGCGGCAGGCATCGAGGCGCACAACAATGCCGATGTCTGGTTCGTACGCCGCATGATTCCCTATCACCAGCAGGAGATCGAGATGAGTGACATCCTCCTGGGCAAACAGGGCGTCGACCCTCGCGTGACCGACTTGGCCATCGCGATCAAGGCGACGCGGGTTCCGGAGCTCGAGCAGATGCAGAACTGGCTCTACCAATGGGACGTCATCCACCCGCCTGAAGATGGGGGCATGGTGGGCCAGTTGACCGAGCGAGAACTGGGAGTGTTGAGCGAGGCCCAAGGCGCCGACGCCAGCAGGCTGTTCCTGACGCAGATGATTGCCCACCACGACGGCGCAATCAGCTTGGCACAGGCCGAAATCGAGGAGGGTCAGTTTTCTCCGGCAGTCGCGATGGCACGCGCGATCGCCGGCACCCAGCAGCAGCAGGTCGACACCATGAAAGGCATACTCACCGCTCTACAGTGATCGCGGTCCTTGGTCAACGCTGTAGCGCTGCGCTCAGCTCGGTCGTTGCTTCGTCGGTAATGCGGCGCGCAATCGCACTTGGGTCGGAGGGCACCGGCGCCTCCGCGGTCACGCCGGCGAACGCCTCAAGCGCGTTGGACGCCAGCGGACTCCACTTCTCGATCCAGCCTGACACCACTTCGGGATTGGCGACGTTGTCGTCGACGATGTGTCGCAACAGCGTCGCGGTCCACTCACGGTGCCAGCGAGCATCCTCGTCGAGCGAGAAGTGGATGCTCGCCAGGATCGGGTCGCCGTTCGCGTTCGCGAGCTTGCCCGCGATGACCTGGTTGACGAGCCGGTCGATCCGGGGCTTGATGAGCACGTTGGTCACGATGAAAGACTCGGCCCAGTCATAAGCAACCATCGCTCGTTCGATGAGTTCACGCAGCGGTTGGAACGCCGCGGCTTCCTCCCACGTCGCCCGCTGTCGCGCTTTGGCCTCGTCGTCGAGTGGTCGGCCAGCCAATTGCACAGTGCGGTAGGCGATCCGCTGGACCCGACGCATCTCGTCGCCCATCTGGAAAGCCGCGCAGTTGGTGATCCTGGACGACGGCGCCATCTGTGCGACGTAGGCGGCCAGCATCTGCAGCCCGTGCACGGGGAAGCGCAGCGGGCAATACCAGCGGTCGAGGAACCCGACCCACTCTTCGTCGAGCTGCGCGTCGTAACCCGTCTCGTCGACCTCCCGGAGCAGGCCGTCGATCACGTCTTCGCGTCCGTCCTGCACTTCGGTGTAGATCTTGTAGGTGGTGCGGCGCGGGTCGGCGAACTGATCCCAGTCGTGCGATTGAAGGGCGGAGCCTTCGCGATGGCGGTAGTACCAGTCGACAACGGAATTTCCGGGCGGGAGTTCGAAGCGCCGCGGGTAGTTGTAATGAAGATCCGTGCTCATCAGCTCGTAATCGCTGGGGATGCGTCGGCCCGTCGCAAGTCGTGTGTAGGTTTTACGCCCCGGCGGCCGTTCCGGTGGTGTCACGACTGCTCAGCAGCTAGCCGCCACACCACGTCGTCCTCGGTCAGCTGCATGACGCCGGTGAACGACGACATCACCACCTCCAACTCGCCGGGGAAGCGGACGGTCACCCCCGTCGCGGCCTCGAGACCCGCTCGCGAAAGTCGGCAGATTCGAGGGGCCAGCACGCGCAGGTAAGCGCCCTCGTCTTGGACGGTCACCTCGTCGTTCTCGTCCCGGATGGCCGACACGACCGCGCGTGCGAAGGGCGTGGCCTGCAGGACTGGGCCCACGCTCTCAGTCCCACTCATCGGGCTTGCCCGAGGTGTACCAGGATGCGATCCCCGTCCGTACGCACCGAAAAGCGGTGTAAGCATGCGACTTCGGGGTTGACTCCGTTCCCTGTCCGTGCGTCGAACACCCACTCGTGGGCAGCACAGGTGAGGATGTTGTCGCGAAGTTCACCGTCCGACAACGGGTTGGCCAGGTGAGGGCACCGGTCCTGATAAGCGTGCACCTGGCCGCCAATGTTGCACAGCAAGACGTCGACGGCACCCACGCTCACCACACACATCTCGCCCTCCCAAAGGGATTCGAGGTTGCCGACTTCCAGCCAGTCCCCCATCGCGCCGTCACCGCCGCTCGACGGTGAAGATGTCGCCATTGCCCAATCCTGCCGCGGCGATCGTCGAATCGGGATCGAGCAGAACGCCGATCTCGTTGCGCACGCACAGCGACCCGCCCCGCTCGGGCTCCAGTCCCCAGGCAACCAATTGATCAGCCAGCTGCGCGATGGTGCGCCCGTCCGGTGTCACGATGACTCGTGCCAAGAAGTCGTCGCTGGCGTAACCGAAGAGATAGATGCGCATCCCCGCCTCCTACGCCGTCGGGATCGGATCGAGGCGCCACGGATCGAGTCCGCGCCGAAGGTCCTTGCCGGTCTCGACGGGTGCCTCGAGTCCCATCCACTTGTGCAGTTCCGTGAGCTTGCCCGGCGCCTCCCCCACGACGATGCGATCGACCACGCTCTTGTGGTCCGCGAACCGTGAGCTTTCCTGCTGAAAGATCCAGCGGCACGGTTCGGAGCAGAACAGGTACCGCCTGCCGCCCATCTCCAGGGTGCACGCGGTGTTCCGCCCGGGTCTGATGAACAGCGCAGGCAGCTGACAAAGGTTGCACAGAGCTGGTAGCCCGTAGGACAGCGTGTTGCTCTCGCCGTCTGTCTCCCAGCGGTGCGCGAGCCGGTCCCACAGCGGTCCGTAGGTGGCCTCCCATTGCGGGTACTTTGCGGTCAACCACTCACGCTCGGCGTCGTCAGGCATGGCGACGTCGAACCACAGGGTAGTGCGATAGGTATACAGCCCCAGTTGGAAGCTATGGTGTGCGTAGTCGAGCTCTTCGACGAAAAGATCCCAGAACCAAGGCTTTTCGAGGTCAAACTCGGCGAGGTTCTTCATGAACTGTTCCGTTACCCACTCATTCATGAACTCTTTGAACGATCGGGTCCGCGCAGCTACCGGGGTCAGGTACTCCATCGCTGTTCCCGTCAGCGCAAGGAACAGCCGCCAGCAGCGCCACCACATCTTGTCGACGAGGTACTGTGCCCGCTCCCGGGAACCGTTCTGGAGCAACGTCCGCATCACCGGGTGGCCGATCTGGGCGTGGCGGGCCTCATCGGTCTGAATGCTCGCCAGCGTCTTCTCGAACAGGTGATGGTGGGCACGGTCGGCCATCGCCGCCATTGCCATGAACTGCAGGTTGCTGAAGCCCGTCTCGAACACGAAGTTGAGTTGGATCGCGCTGTCGATGGCGTCGGCGGCGAGAAACATGTCGTCGAACAGGTGCCGGGCCGCGAGAATCACCCACTCGTTCGTATGGAAGGCCTTGTGCGTCCAGTCGAAGTTGCCGTCGAAGGCCAGCATGTCGTGGCCGATCAGCAACGGAATCTGGGTGTGCCGGATCTCGTCGAGCGCACCCAGACTCGACATCATCCGCCAGGCACTGTCTCGGCCGAACCGCGCCATCCGCAACTCCGCGACCGCGCCGGCATACTCTACGAGCGCCACCGCACCGTTGTGGAACTTGACCAGTTGCACCCAACCGGGATCGAGGCCGTCGAACAGGTGTGGCTTGTCCAATGCCGACCGCACACCGAGCACTACGGCGTCTTTCTCACGCTGGTTTGCGACGTATTCGCGGTAGGTGGTGCGGTACACCTCGTTCCAGTCGCGCCACGCATCATGCGACAACCAGGGACGCCCGCTGAGTTCTTCCGGAAACATGTCCCGTTCGTCGACATAGCGGGGTGTCCAGTTGACCTTGCGGGCTAGTTCGAGCCAGTCGTCTCGTCGAAGTACCATTTTGCCGCCTCGGTGATTTCGGCATCCGCGGTCTCAGAACTTCCGCGCTCCGCTCGGTGAAGGAATTCGTCGGGTGATATGCAGTAGGGGTTTTCGACGAGCATCCCGCCGATCAGCATCCGTGGATGCGTCTTCAGCAGATTGACGACGATCCCGCCGCCGAAGCGATCGATGTCGTACAGGCATACGACGACCTGAGGGAACAACGGCAGGAATCGATTCATCTCGTTTTCGAGCACCATGAGTTCGTCCATGTCGGGCACGACATCACGGCGTGACCACGCCTCCACCGCCCGTACCGCGTCGAAGCGGCCGTCGTACATGACGTCGGACATCGCGGCCTTCCACGTGCTGATCACCTCGTCGGCGGAAAAGCCGCCGGACCGCAGATACATGTCCCGGGCGCGGATGACGTCGAGTTGTTTGTCCGCAGCCATTTTCGCGGCGGGGACGCGGGAGTCGAGTGCCGCGAGGACTTCCTTGGGGTCGCTCCCGTCGACGACACAGATGCACTTGTCGCCGGCGGCAAGACCTGCCTCCAGGAAGGGAAGAAGGATTTGGTCCCGCTGGAGCAGGGTGGAGTAGAGGCCGCAGATGTGATCGCCCAGCGCCGCGGCGATACCCGGGACACCCAGATCGAGGGCATCGGACACAGCTCCACCCCCCGGATCTGCTCAAATTGGTCGATCAAGATCAGTCTAGATACTTCTCGGACGAAATGAACCGTCACCGCGTGACGAACTTTGCCCGCGTCGACAGCCGACAGCCGGAAGCTTGACTTTGCGGCCCCGCAGGGTCAGAAATCGCTGCACACCAGTACAGCTGCGGGCAGGGCTGCGCGTCCACGGTCATCCCACAGGAGGCAACCTCGTCCTGCGGGATCACATTGGGCGAACGGGTGACTCGGTGACGAGTAGGTTTGCGAGCCGACCAGCCAACGCATTTCGATGTGGCAAGTGTGCCCGCGAGCTGTCATTTTTCCGCCTCGACGAACGTTCTCGCAATTTGGCCAACCATGCTGTCGTTGTAAAACCCCCGTCCCAGAACTGTCCTGACAGGACGAAGATGACAGGTCTGGTTTGTGTGATGCTCTAGCGCTGGTTCAATGCAACCGTGGGAGGCGGAAATTGACAGTGGCGGACGTGCCCCCCGAAATCGCCTCATCCGTGACGCCCGCGCTGCATTCATCTGCGGACGCTCGCGATCAATTGTCGAACCTTTACGGCGTTCTTGTCCTGTCGGCGTTGATGTTCGACGGTCGAGACGCTGTGTCGATACTTGAATTGGCGGCCAACGCGGTGCCGTCACTGGGCGCGTTTCACACCGACGCGACGTACCGGATGTTGAACGGGACATTGGTCGACGGCCGTGACCCGGACAGGAAACTGGAGAGCGACATTGACGCTCTCGTCATTGCCGCGTCGGGGGCCGATTCGACGATTGACCTGCACGACGGTCAATGGCGACGTGCGATTGCACTCCAGGCGGTCGAAGGCAGCAAGGGGGCACTGGTGATCCGCGCTGAAGTCGCCCCTTCCGACTACGACCTCTTCCTGCTCAGGGCCTTGGCCCAACAAACGGCTGCAGCGATGACGAGTGCTGATCTGCTGGGCACTCAGCGCGCGCTCATCGAGGAACGCCAGCGCGCCATCATCCAGCTTTCCGACACCATTTCCGAACTCAGACGACAAGACCGGATCCACGCCACCCTGACCGCCGTTTCCGGTTCGGGCGCGGGCGTTCAGGGAATCGCTGACTCGCTAAAGGAATTGACGACGTTGGATGTCGTGGTGGAGGACGTCTTCGGCAACACGCGGGCATGGTCTGGCGCAGTGGAACCAGACACGCACGTGCCCAGGGGAGGCAACTACCGCGAAGAGTTGTTCCGGCGCACAGGCGCGTCTGGCACACCCCAGCGTGAAGGACATCGGATCTTCTGGATCGTCCGGCAGAACGCGAACATCCTTGGTGCGGTATCCCTCCACGATCCGACCAACCACGCCGATCGTCTCGACATCGTCGCCCTAGAACATGCCGCGACGGCATTGGCACTCGAATTCGCCCATCTACGCGTACTGGCCGAGACGGAACTGCGACTCCGCCGTGACCTCATCGAAGACTTGCTGGCCGGAACGGATGACTCCAGTGCATATATGCGCGCGGAGGCACTCGATCACAATCTTCGCGTGCCGCACACGGTCGCAGTTCTGCAGTGGCGGGATGGGATTCCCGGCGACGTGATCGTCGCGGCTGCGCAACGGTTTGCAGTAAAGGCAGGCATGCACTCCCTCGCGGCGCGAAAACCGACAATGACGGTCTTACTCACAGACGGCACACCCGACCCGGCCGAGCTCTATCGTGCGATTGCAGCCCAGGTTGGTTCCGAGCAGGGTGCAATCGGGATCGGTTCGACGGTCACTGCTCCCTCCGATCTGCCGCGGTCATTCGCCGAAGCCCAACGCGCACTTCAAGTACAGACGGGATCGATGTCACCGTACGGTGGCCGCCGCTTCGGCGATCTGGGCCTGTACCGCATCCTCGATCACACAGGCGACAGCCCAGAGGTTCGCGCATTCGTGATGGAGTGGTTGGGTCCACTTCTGAACTACGACCGCGAGAAGAGGGCCGACTTGGTCGTCACGCTCACGCAGTATCTCGACTGCGGCGGGAACTACGACGCGACCGCAAAGTCACTCACCATCCACCGAAGCACCTTGCGTTATCGACTTGGCCGCATTCGCGATATCTTGGGGCGCGACCTGCAGGATGTCGAAGACCGACTGAACCTGCATCTGGCGACCCGGATTGTTCGCGTCACCGGGGCTCCGCTGCCTGAAGAGAAGGGGCACTAGACGCGGCGACGGCACTCGGTCGAATGCCTTCGGCGATGTTGTGAGTGGGGTTGTCACTCAACGCGATTGAGAGAGTTCGATCACCCCGCGGTCTGTAATGCCTCACCGACCGAGGAGAAGATCTCGAACAGATCGGTCAGTTGTCTCGCGGCGAGAGCAGCGTGGACTCGCCCCGCTTGCCCATCAATCAGACAGAAGTCGTGGTCCGCCTCGCCTGCGATCGCGGCGGCGCAAGCGAGCGCATCGACGCCCCGGGCGTCGATACGGCTGACCTCTGACAGGTTCACTATCAATCGTTTTGGCGCCCGCGACAGTTCGTCGGCAAGGGTCTGCCGCAACACAGTGGCAGCGTCACCGATCACATCGCCGGCCAGGTGCACGACCGTGTCGCCCGCGGTCAATTGTTGGACGTCGATGGCGATCGATTGGGTTCGCCCAGCTTGAACTTTCTGGCTCACGTCGCCTCCTCCGGCCATAATCGGAAAGTCAGTCAAACCGACCGCAAGAGCCTGAGATATCCGCAGAGCGTCCCTCCGTTGTCCAATTTGCGTTCGCAGGTCGGATGCGACGAAGACTGCTCACACTCTGCCGGTGCCGACGACTTTCACTCTGCCGACGCCGGATTCGTTCACAGGACTTCGAGCGGGCTCGGACGGGTGGGCGGCGGGAACGCTCGATCAAGCTCAACCAGATCGCTGCGTGTCAGCTCGATGTGTTGCGCGGCGGCGTTCTGCCGGACGTGCGATATCGTTCCGGCGCGTGGGATAGCAGCGGCGCCGTCGTGTTGAAGCACCCACGCCAGCGCGATCTGGGCAGGAGTGGCGTCGTGCCGGTGCGCAATCGGCTGCAGCGCTGGGTTTTCGAGCAGCCGGCCCTGCTCGATCGGCGAATAGGCCATCGCCGGTATCCCACGTTGGGACAGCCACGGTAGCAGGGCGTATTCCGGGCCTCGGCGGGTCAGGTTGTAGAGGATTTGATCTATCTGAACCTCATCACCACCGGCGATACCCGACAGTTCGATCATGTCGTCAATATCGAGATTACTTACACCCCAATGGCGAATCATCCCGTGCCGCTTCAGATCAGCAAAGCCTGCGATGGTCTCGACCAGCGGGATAGGACCCCGCCAGTGCAGAAGATAGAGATCGATGTGGTCGACGCCCAGCCTGCTCAGGCTTGCCTCGCAGGCACGGAACGTACCTGCTCGAGTTGCGTGGTCCGGGAGCACCTTGTCGACAAGGAATACCTCGCCGCGCCGGCCCGCGATCGCCTCGCCGACCAAGGCTTCCGCTGCGCCGTTGCCGTACATCTCGGCCGTGTCGATCACGGTCATTCCCAAGTCGATGCCGAGCCGGATCGAAGCGATTTCCTCAGCCCGCCGGCCAGGGGCTTCGGCGAAATGCCAGGTGCCCTGACCAAGGGCAGCAATCTTCTCACCGGAGGGCAGCTGTACAAGCCGAGCCGAGTTCATCATTGCGCCGCCTTTCGAATGTCGGGAAGCCACCGCTTCGCCGAACTGCCTGAATTCTGCATGCGAAGTACCCGGCACACCTCGACCCACTGGCGTACAACTGCGCGAAGCAGATGGATCTTCTGGGTCCAATCCTCATCCGGTACACGGCTGATTGCGGTTACAAGCTCCCCGGGACGGCGCCAAAGAGGACGCTTGAAATCCCTGCGGCAAAACCACTTTTTCTATTGACGAGCAGTGCCTCCCAGGCGAGGCACGCGTTAGCCGCCCCACAGGGGCTAAAGAGGAGTGGCGAATTCGCCCTGGCGCCACGAAGACGGCGGCACCGCGCTGGTGGAGTCTGGCGATCGGATGTTGTGCGACGGCCTGCGCAGTTGGCCGACAATTCGGCGCCGGCCCGCCCGCGGCAGCCCTGACTTTGCTATGAGGATTGGTCATGAAAGCTGTTGTCTACGAGGGCCCTATGCAGGTTTGCGTCGAGGATGTCGCGGAGCCGATCATCGAAGAGCCCACCGACGTACTCGTCCGGATCACCACCACGAACATCTGTGGGTCCGATATTCACATGTATGAGGGTCGGACCGCGATGGACACCGGTAGGGTCCTCGGCCACGAGAACCTCGGCGAGGTCGTCGAGGTCGGCAGCGCGGTGGTATCGGTAAAGGTCGGTGACCGGGTCTGTCTGCCCTTCAACATCAGCTGCGGCTTCTGCCGCAATTGCGAGAAAGGCCTGACGGCCTACTGCCTGACCAATAATCCCGACCCCGGCATGGTCGGGGCGGCCTACGGTTTCGCCGGGATGGGTCCCTACAACGGTGGGCAAGCCGAGTACCTGCGGGTACCGTTCGGCGATTCGAACTGTTTGAAGCTGCCCGAGGACGCGCAGGAAAAGGAAACCGACTACGTCATGCTGTCGGACATCTTTCCAACTGGCTGGCACTGCACCGAGCTCGCCGGACTTCAACCCGGCGATGCGGTTGTGGTCTTCGGTGCAGGCCCGGTCGGTTTGATGGCTGCCCATTCAGCGATGATCAAGGGTGCGGCCAAAGTGATGATCGTCGATCGTCAACCCGACCGGCTCAAGCTGGCCGAACAGATCGGGGTCATCGCGATCGACGATTCGAAGGAACCTGCCGTCGAGCAGATCCTGGAGCAGACCAACGGCGCCGGCGCCGATTGCGGTTGCGAATGCGTCGGTTATCAGGCGCATGACCCCCGAGGTCATGAGGATCCGGCGATGGTGCTCAACGATCTGGTGCGAGCAGTGAAGTTCACCGGTGGGATCGGCGTGGTGGGTCTGTATCTGCCACAGGATCCTGGCGCCCCGGACGAAGACCGAAAGAAGGGCAGGATCACTTTCGAGATGGGCACGTTCTGGCTCAAAGGCCAACGGATGGGAACTGGGCAGGCCAACGTCAAGCGTTACAACCGTGAACTGCGTGACCTGATCCACGAAGGCAGAGCCAAGCCATCGTGGATAGTCTCCCACGAGCTGCCGTTGTCTGAAGCTCCGAGCGCCTACGAGCACTTCGACGCCCGCGACGAGGGTTGGACGAAGGTCGTGCTCAAGCCGTAGCCCATCGTGTTGAACCCCTGCAGCGCAAGTCTATTGATGGCTCAGAGGCCAAATCTGCCCACCGCACCCACAGGAGAAAATGATGAGTACAGCCGATCCCTCACTGACCGTGGCTCTCGTTGTCAGACTGGTGGCCAAACCGGATAAGGCGGACGGCGTCCGCATCTTCTTGACCGACGCCCTCAGACTGGCCAACCAGGAGCAGGGCACCGTCGTCTGGTTCGCGCTACGCACCGACGCAACCACCTTCTGGATCGTCGACGCGTTTCCGTCGAACGGCGAACGTCAGGCACATCTGGACGGGGCGATCGCCTCATCTCTGCTGGAGAACGCAGAACTGCTCTTGGAACAGCCGCCGGAGATCCTCCCGGCCGATGTCCTGGCAGCCAAGGTACCCCACTGAGCGTCGCAACCTCCCTGTTGAGCCGCGCGGCCTGGTGGAGATACTCCACCAGGCCGCGCTCTAACCGCCGACAATGCGGATGACATTGCTGCGAAGAACTTTTCGCTCGGTCGCTGGCGCCGGAACCCTCGATCTACACGCGTTGTTTCGGCCACCAACTCGCCTCGCCCAGCAACGTCGCGATGGCGGGCACCGTCAGTGTCCGCACGACGAGCGTGTCGAGCAGCAGGCCGCAGCCGATGATGAAGCCCATCTGGACCATGATTCCGATAGATCCCACCATCAGCCCGAACATGCTTGCGGCGAAGATGAATCCGGCCGATGTGATGACCGAGCCAGTGCTGGCGACGGTGCGCATCACGCCTACGCGGACGTTGTTGGCCGATTCCTCGCGAAGGCGCGAGATGAGCAGCATGTTGTAATCGGCACCCACGGCCACGAGGATGATGAACGACATCAGTGGGACGGGCCACGCGATGTCGTGGCCCAGTCCATACTGGAACACCAAGACGCCCAAGCCAAGTGCGGCCGCGTAGTTGAGCACGACGGTGGCCAGGAGATAGAGCGGTGCCAGCACCGCGCGCAGGAGCGCGACCAAGATCAGGGCCACGATGATCAGGGTGGCGACAGCCAGTTGCAGAAAGTCTTGCGCCATCAGTCGTTGGATGTCGGAGTTGATCGCCGGGAACCCCGCCATGGATACCCTGGCGTCGGCCAGCGACGTGTTGGGTAACGCCGCCGCGGCGACCTCGGTGATGTGCTGTCCGAGAGTCATCGCCTCGGACGTGTAGGGGTCGAAGCCGGACTCGACGACGAACCGCGCGGTCCGACCGTCTGGTGAGATGAACTGTCGGGCAACCTCTGCGAACTGCCGATCATGCAGCGCGCCGGCCGGCAGATAGAAGCCCGTCGCCGCGTCCGATCCCACGGTGGCGCGCGCGGAATCCTGCAGTTGCGCAGCGATTTGGCTCATCCCACCCAACATCTCGATGTTGCTGTCGACCAGAGTCTGCACACCGGCAGAAACCGCGCGCGCGCCGGAGGCGAGCTGTTCTATGCCGCCCTGGAGGCGGGCAATCTGCGCGGGCAGGTCGCCTGAACCACCGAGAACGGCCATGCTCCGGTCGAGGGTGTCGACAGCGCCCTGCAATTGACTGATTGTCGCCGACACCGAGGAATCCGCGGTCTGCGCCGTCACCTCGTCGCCCAGACCGGCGATTTGGTCGAAGAAACCCTCGTGGCGCAGCGCCACGAGGGTTTGAACATGGTCGCGCAACGCGCCGCACTCCGGCGTCGTCGCACAGAGGGGCGAGGCGCCGAGTGCGGCCGCCAGCGGGTCGATGACGGCGATCGCGCTCGCCGCGCGTTCTGCGAGCGGGCGAATCTGCGGGCCGCCCCCGACCATACGATCGACGTTGGGCCCCATGGCATTCAGTTGCTGCAGCGCCGGCTGGTAGCGCTGGATCGCCTGGCCGGCCTGCCCTGCCTGATCGAGCAGACCGCTCAGGGGTGCCAGTGCGGATCGCACGCTGTTGTCAAGTTGAGTAAGACCGTCAGCCAGTTGATCGGCGCCGTCGGCCAGCCTCGCCAAATCACCCTTGCGGGCCTCGCCTTCGGACACGGCGTCCTCAAGCTTGTCGCCGATCTGCCCGTTCTGCCACGACAGCTGCGCCTGATCCAGCCGCTTCCCGGTCGGCCTGGTGACACCGATGATGCGGTCGACCCCAGGTATCTGCGAGACCCGGGATGCCATTTCCTCGAGATCGGCGAGCCCTCTACCGGTACGCAGGTCCATCGGTGACTCGACGACGAGGAACTCAGAGATGATGGTGTCCTTGGCAAAGTGACTGTCCAACAGGCGATAACCCTCGTTGCTGGCAGTGGTGGACGGTTGCCCTTCGCGGTCGTCGTAGCTCATCCGCAACGTGAGCGCCACACCCCCGAAGGCCAGGAGCAGCACGAGACTCGTCACCAGCAGCGGCATCGGCTTACGGACCACCGTCACCGCGATCCGATTCCAGTAGGCGCGTGTCCGGTCCTTGCGGGGTTCACCGATGCCTCGTTTGGCGGCCAGCACCAGTACCGGCGGCAGCAGCGTCACCGTGGCCAGGCACCCGACCAGTACCGCCACCGCACATGCGGGCCCCGAGGTGGCGAAGATGGTCAACGTCGCGAACGCCATGGCGAGAAACGCCAGAGCGACGGTCGCCGCCGAGGCCAGGATGACACGACCGATCGTCGCCGTCGCGTTGATCACTGCCTGATCCACGGCCACGCCCTGCCGTCGTTGCTCGTGGTACCGGCTGATCAGGAACACCGAATAGTCGGTGCCGGCACCCAACAGGATGACAGTCATGAACGCGATGGTGAACTGCGAGACCGGCATGCCCAGTTCGCCCAGCGCCGACAGGACTCCTCGCCCGACCGCCAGGCTCACGCCGATGACGAGCAACGGCAGCAGCGCGGTGAACACCGAGCGGTAGACCAGCAGCAGGATCGCCGCGATCAGACCGGCCGTCGCCAGCGAGATGAACAGCAGATCCCTTTCCGCCGCGCCGATCTGATCGCTCATTGTGGCGGCCGGACCAGTGACATGAGCGACGGTCGAGGTGCCGGCGAACGCAGCGGTGGCGATGCCGCGAATCGATTCGACGGATTCGGCGGCCCGCGGGCCACCCAGCGTCCCGGCAATGCCGACCGGCAGATACCAGGCCTTTCCATCGGCGCTCATCGCCTGGCCCGCAGTCACCGAATTGGCGAGCAGATCCTGGACCAGCGGCACGTTCTGCGAGTCGGCGCGCAACGCGGAAACCATTGCGTCGTAGCGCTCCCGCACTGGTGGGGTCAGCCCTTCCGGGTTACCCATCGCGACGACCACCGTCGTCGTCGACCCCTCCTCGCCGAACGCCTTGCCCATCCGGTCCAGCGTCTGAAACGACGGTACGTCGCGTGGAATCGGGTCCAAAGATTGCTGTTTGACCACGGTCTCCAATTGCGGGAACAAGATCGCGAGGACCACAGCCAGGCCCACCCAGGTGGCGATAACGATCCATTTTCGCGTGACGGCGAACCGCGCCACGGTGGCCAACCGGACGCTGTAGGCGTCGGCGTGCGGGGGACGCTTCACCACGGCCGCGCCGTCGTCGCAGCGGATCTTCTGATAGCCATCTCGCCTCCTCAGGACAGCCGCGGAGGAAGGGCATCACGCCCGCGCGACCATTGTGCTACGTACGACATATTGCGTTGAGTGTTGCACAAGCTCTAGGGTGAGTCGGTATGCAGACCTTGGGATCCCTCGACGTGGAGGGAACCGACTTCGCATTCGACGATCAGCCCGACCTGCACGCCGCACTCGCCCGACTCCGTCAGCGCAAGCCATATGCAATCGTTCCGTTTGCGGGGTTCAGAGCGGTTTTG
Organism: Mycobacterium sp. 236(2023); assembly: GCF_029623955.1. Lineage (GTDB taxonomy): Bacteria > Actinomycetota > Actinomycetes > Mycobacteriales > Mycobacteriaceae > Mycobacterium. Next base: position 184,597 of record NZ_JARSBP010000005.1, read on the forward strand.
TTGTTGACCGACGAGTTGGTTCGAGCCGCCTTCCGCGACGAAACGACATTCCCGGCCGCACCGGTGTACGCGATGACCACAGAACCGGTGTTCGGCAAGACCGTGCTGAGCATGTCCGGTAGCGAGCATCGCGTCAGCCGCGCCGTGGTGTCAGCGCCGCTGCGGCGCATGCGCGTTCAGGACTACGTGGAGCCGGTGTTCGTACCGGTCATCGACGAGTTGATCGACCAGTTCGTCGCACGTGGCACCGCCGATCTGGCCGCCGAGTTCACAAATCGCTATCCACTACTGATCATCAGCCGACTGCTTGGCTTCCCGGTTGACGACGAAACCACGATCCATCGCTGGGCACAGGCAATGATCCGGTATCCCTTCGACCCGCAGGCCGCGGTCACGTGTGCCGCCGAGTTCACCGCCTACGTCGCCCCGCTGCTGGCCGCGCGGCGCAGGGAACCTGGCGACGACATGATCTCCATGCTGGTCTCGGAAACCACCGAGACCGGTGAACATCTCGCCGATGCGGAGATACTTACGTTTCTGCGGATGCTGTTCCCGCTCGGTGCCGACACGACCGCGCTGGCCTTGGGCAACACCCTGTCAGCCCTGCTCAACCACCCCGACCAACTGGACCTGCTGCGATCTGATCCGGACCGCTACCTGCAGTCCGCGGTGTGGGAAGGTCTGCGATGGGAGCCGGCGGTCGGGATGCTGCCTCGCGCTTGCCCAGAGGCCGCGACCTGGCGGGGGATCGACATCCCCGCACTGACGCCGATGATCTTCGCCATCAACGCCGCCAATCGAGATCCGGCCGTATATCCGCGGCCCGACGACTTCGACATCACCCGCAATGTGATGCCGACCGTGTCGTTCGGGCAGGGCCGCCACAGTTGTATCGGGAACTGGCTGGCGAACACCGAACTCGTCGTCGCGCTCCGAGCCCTGATCGAGCGGTTGCCTGATCTCGCACTCGATCCGCTGCACACCGAAACATCCACTGTCACAAGCCAGGTGGGTACCACGCTGCGTGGACCCACCGCGCTGCACGTGACGTTCACGTCGTCTGGGGTCCGGGCGGATGCCCCGCTTTAGCCACGCGTTCGCTACGTTGTACCCGGAGTGCCCCCACCGAGACGGAGACGACCGTGACACCGCGCCGACTTCGCGTGACCGGGCAGGCCGCTCGCCCCGCCACCTGGGGTGACCGGCCACCGGCCGATGACGACGAGGCGCGCCGGCGCCTTCTCGATGCGGCCGAGGTCTGTTACGAGCGCCGCGGCGTCAGTCGCACCACTGTCGACGACATCGCCAAAGAGGCCTCGGTGCACCGCACCACGGTCTATCGCTACTTCGGAACGCGCGACGATGTCCTGGCCTTCGTCATACTGCGCGAGACGGCCGGGGTCATCGACAGCGCCGAACGAGCCATGCTGCGGGACGGGCCTTTTGGTGAACGACTGCTTGACGCGCTGGACGACGCGGTGGGAGCCGTTGAAAAATCCCGTTGGCTGCGCGTGCTGTTCTCCCCCGAAAGCCTGACGATGACGGTTTCCGTCGCGGCCTCCGGTGCGTTCCGCGACCGGATCCGCGACGTCTTGCGACCACATGTCGAGGCGGCAAAGGCCGGAGGCGAGTTGCGCCGGCGACTCGACCCCGACGCCGTCGCCGACTGGCTGGTGCGGGTGGCGCAGATGCTGCTGATGGAACACCTCACCACGCGGCCGGAAGAGACCAGGCCCGACCGCCGGGCGTTGCTTCGCGACTTCGTCATCCCCGGCATTCTCAATCCGAACCAAGGACACTGAGCGCCGGGCGACTGACGTCAACCCGCCAAGAGCTCGACGGCCGCCACGATCAGATCCGGCCGGGCCGGAATCGCTTTGCCCTGAACAAAGACACTGGGTGTGCCACCGATACCGCGGGCGATCGCACGCTCCGTCACGAAGCTGGGCCACGGGAGGTACCTACCCTCCACAACCGTCAGGGCGAACGCGGCATCCGTGATGCCGACGGTCTGTCCGAGAGCGATCAGCTGCTCGTCTGCCAGGCCCGGACCGCCCTCGGGCGGCTGGTGCTCGAACAAGGCCTGGACGTACGCGTGGAAGCGTCTCGCGTCCGACGCTGCTGCGGCCGCCGCGGCCGCACGGGTCGAATAGCGCGTCGTCGATGCGGCGTCAAGGAAGTTCATCGGGTGCCGGACCAACCGGATCATCTGCCGCTCCAGCAGCCGGTCGACGGCATCGGCGGAGGCGAGCTCGAACTGCTTGCAAAAGGGACACTGAAAGTCGATATAAAGGTCTACGTCGATGAGACCGGAACCGACGGCGATGCCGGTCCTGTCTTCGGTGGCACCGCGCGGGACTGGCACTTCGAGGGTCTGGTTCATGTCGCCATGCTGCCCTCCGCCGGCCGGCAGGGCGTCGGCCCAGCAGCGCGAATGGTCCGTCCCAAGTTGGGCATCTCGGAACAGCCACAGGCTTTCCCCATCGCGCGCGGCGGATGCTCGGGCACGTGGGAGTTACCCGGACGTCGAGTTCGTGGTCCTTGACCCCAGCGGGCCACTTCGCAAACGTCCTTTGGGCCTACCGGGACGTCGCAGTATCTGGGTCAGACCGGCAATCTCATTCCCTGAGCGCGCGCGTCGCGACCGCCACTACGAGCAGGGGAATACCGCGATGGATAACGCAAGAGCCTGTACGGCGCCTCTTCTGCCTCTTCGCACCACAGGACGCGTCGAGGAACGCGGATCGGCACCGGTGTCACCGAAACGGGCAGGTCGCCGCGGCTCATGTCAATCGTTCGGCGGTGCGGGAACTGGGTCACCCGAGACCGATACCGAGTTGTCGGCCCGGTTCGAGCGTGACGCGATACCGCTGCTCGATACCCTCTACGCCGGCGCGCTGAGTATGACCCGTAACCGCATGGACGCCGAAGATCTGCTCCAGGAAACGATGCTCAAGGGCTACAGGGCATTTCACTCCTTCCAAAGAGGAACCAACCTCAAGGCGTGGCTGTTTCGGATCATGACCAACACCTGGATCAGTTTCTACCGCAGGGCGAAGCGGCAAGCGCCGGAGTGTCTCTGCGACCGACTGACCGATTCGCAGATCGCTGGCGTTTACCGGCACACATCGTCAGAGTGGCGTTCGGCAGAGGCCGAAGTGCTGGCGACAATGCCCGACGACCAGGTCATGAACGCACTGATGGCGCTGCCGGAGAGCTTCCGGATGGTTGTCTACTACGCCTGCGTGGAAGGTTTCCGCTACAAGGAGATCGCCGAGATCATGCAAACACCTCTCGGCACCGTGATGTCTCGGCTCAGTCGCGCACGCGCTCAACTTCGAACGCTACTCGCCGGTGTGGCACTTGAGCACGGACCCGCACCTGTCGACAGCACGTCACCTGCGAGGAGCCCCTCGCAGATGAAACGAACGCAGGTATCGTCAGTGCTGGGGTGAGGATGTGAATCTGCGGAACTTTCGCGCCCGGACCGTCATCGCCATCGCAGCGCCCGTTGCCGCGGGCGCTCTGTCGACGGCTGCACGCGTCGACACCTCCTCGGCAGCCGTGGCACTGAGCCAGCCGATCAGCTACGCGATGAGTTACACGTTAACCTTTGATTTCGCCAACGCCGGAAGCATTTCGGTTGACGTGCCGGTCGTCTCGCCTGACGCAGACAAGTCCCCGACGACACTGCCGGTACGGCCAGAGTGATTGCAGGATTGGACTTGATCGTGAATTACGTTGACAGCGAGACGATCACGTCAGCACGAACACCGTGGCGCGCATCGCTGGTCCGGCACCAGGATGACAGATCAGAGCAGGTTTTTCCTGAATGAGCAGAGCCCGAGAAGAACCCAGCGATAGGAACGTTGAGGCGAGCACCGACGCCCGAGGCGAACCCCTCCACCTCGTCCGCACCCGTACCGTGTTGCTCATCGCAGATCCCGGGGCACCGGCGAGACTGGCCGAGCGCACCGCCGATTGGCTGCCGGCCGAAATCACCGACCGCCGGAATTCACTTGTGCGGTGGGAGACTTCCGTTCTGACCGAACCCCACCTGCGTGATGAACAAGTGTCTTTCGCCGAGGTCATCGAATCCGTTGCGCCCTTGAAAAGAAACGCTGACGTCGTCATCTACATGACCGATTTGCCCCGTCGAGACGGCACCTTGCCACTTGTGGCCGAAATCAGCACGGAGAATCACTTTGGACTCATCTCCGTCGCCGGGGTCGGCGCAGCATTTGTCACCAAGCGCGTGCGGGCGCTGCTCTTACTGGCCGTTGCTCTCGTAATCAACCAGCCCGAACTCCTGCCACTAAGTGTGGCACGACTTCCCTCAACCGAGACGTGCACAGGAGTCCGCTACTTCGCCCCAAGAGGCCTTCGGCGATTTCGGCTGCTGGCAGGTATGGTGCGCGCAAATCGGCCTTGGCGGTTGGTCGTTGGACTCTCCAAGGTACTCGTGGTGGCGCTGGGCTCCGGTGCGCTGGCGCTCGCGACCGACACCATCTGGCAATTCGCCGATTCGATGGGACCCTGGCGAATGAGCGCCGCCACGCTCCTGTCGATCGGCGCGATGGTCGCCTGGTTGATCCTTGATCACGAACTCTGGGAGCGCCCAAAGTCACCCGCTGAGCGCGCCCGATCGAGCCTCTACAACATCGCGACGCTGATCACGGTGATCATCGGCGTCGCCCTGCTTCATGTTGCGTTGTTCTTGTCGATGTTGTTCACCGCCGGCATTCTCCTTACCCCCAATGTATTTGCCCAATCAATCGGTCATCCGATATCGGCTGCGGACTACCTCTCGCTCGCGTGGCTGATTGCCTCCATCGCAACCGTCGGCGGGGCGTTGGGATCAGGACTCGAAGACGACGGCGGTGTCAGAGCAGCTGCTTACGGCAACCGGCAGCGCCAGCGTTTCGCCGAGTAGAAGCCGCCGGGAATCTCCCCGGACTCGTTGTGGGACACTATCTTTCCTCAGCACGCAGAACCCCCTTATGGGCTCAGCGACCGACGTCATCGCCTCGCGCAGCCGCTGCGAAGTGTGACCGACGGTGATTCCCCAAATTGTTGGTGGTACTGCTGAGAGAAGCGGCCGAAGTGTAGGAAGCCCCACCGGCTGGCCACCGAAGTTACCGTGACGGACCGCGGATCGGCATTCAAAAGCTCGGTGTGCGCGCGGTGGAGGCGCACGTGACGCAGGTATGTCATGGGCGGTACCTCCCCGGCGCGTGCAAAGCTCTTCTGCAGTGCCCTCGCGCTGAGCCCCACCTTCTCTGCCAGTTTTGCTGTGGTCCAAGAGACTTCGGGGAACGTCTGCATCAGCTCGATGGCCCGTCTGACCACTCCCACGGATGCAGGGCGCCCGCCCGCGTGGAGCGCCTTTGTGTAATTGTGCGGCTGCATCAGCAACAAACAGTTGATCATGAGTTGCTGCAGATTGTCTCTTGTCAGTTGATGACTGAGCATTCCGTTTGGCCGGTGGGCCTCGCGCGTCAAAATGTTCACCAACCCAAACCAACTGGCCGACGACGGACCCCTCAGATCCAGGCGGCGCTCGAACTGCACAGGGGCGAACACCGGCTGGTCGAGCATCATCTCCAATTGCCGCCGTATCACTTGGTCAGAGACCATGAGGCAGATCTGCCCGCAACCGGGTGACCACGTGATGTCCACTGGCACACCGGGGTTGAATACCCCCGCAGACACCGAGGCGAGGGCGACATCTTGATAGCCGTCATCCCAGGCGTTTTTCGCCTGTCCGGACAGTGGGATGTCAACGTGATAGGAGTAAACGTCTGGGATGAGGACCCTCACCTCGCCACCAAAGTGAACATGACCCGCTGTCAGCACTCCAAGGTCCGTGGCGCTCATTTGCAGGTCCAGTGGAGAGCGATCGACCGGGTCGATGTCCAATGGCACGTAGGCTCGGCACAGCAGGTCGCGGGCCTCGTCCACATCGTTGGTCTGCACCACCGGTGCGGCCCCGAAGCTCAAAGCACCGAACGACTGGCGCATGCCGTGCTTGATTTCACGATGCTCACCCCTTCAGTTTAGAGAGTCCGAAGCGGTAAAGGCTGACGAATATCTTGTCTCGAAAGAGAACATCAGGCCCGCCAGCGTCGAAGTGGAGTAAGCTGGCTTGACCACGTGCGGCGCACACTTTTCGGACCGGAACCGGGTTCGGATCGCCAACGGTGCATACCACCGCGTGGACCGAAGGGCGGCAAGCCACTTCGTTATGAAGCATGTATCAGTTAGTCCACAGAGCTGGCACGCCCAACAGGTTTCGCCAGAAAGTCTGGCCGCCCTCTCACGCGTCGACTTCAGCAGTTCCGACGCGGGCGAGATCTTCCAACTGGTTACGACCGCCGTCGGCAATCTCGCTTTCTGTCAGGTCGAAGCCAGCTACCGGTCTGTGGGCGAACGGTTCGTCGGCTTTCCACCGTCCCAGCTCGAACATCCCGAATTCGAACGGCACCTGCGTGATTCCGGCGGCGTCGGGCCTGTGGCCGTAAAGGGCGGCCGGTGGGGGTGGGCGCTTCCGCTGAATCACCGGCACCACGTTCTGGGTTGCCTGGTGCTCAGCGCGGTCACGGCACCGCCGGACAATCAGATCCTGTTGCTCACCATCCTCGCCCAACAGGCCGGCGCCGCTCTGGCATACGCAGCAACGCTGGACGACAACGTCGGAGACACCAGGCGCCTGATCATGGCGAACACCGGACTGAAGGAGACGAATCGCGAGCTCACCAGCTCGGTGGAGCGGTTGCAACGGCAAACCAACATGCACGAAGTACTGAGCGCCGCTGCTGGGGCTGAATCGGGCGAGCAGGGGATCACAACTGCGCTGTATGAACTGACGGCACTGCCGGTGGGTCTTGAGGACAAGTTTGGCAACCTGCGCTTCTGGGCTGGGCCTGGCGAGCCACGGCCTTACCCCAAACAAACTAAGGACGATCGCAACCATCTGCTCCACGAGCTGGCGGCACACAACGGTCAGGCACGCATCGGAAGCCGAGTGCTCGCGCTCATCCAGCTCCGGACCGAGGTCCTTGGGGTCCTGGCGTTGCGGGATCCAGACAATGCCGCGACTGAGGACACCCTGGTCGCGCTGCGTCACGGCGCCAGGGTGCTCGCGCCGGAGCTTGCCCATAGGCGCAATCTCGCCGAGCTGGAGCTGAACCTGCGGCGCGACCTGGTCGACGATCTGCTGGCGGGCACCGATCGGGACGGGGCCTACGCGCGTGCCGACGCACTAAGCCATGACCTGCGGCGCCCGCACTTTGCGGTGGTGGTGCAATCCGCTGCTGGCGCCGACAGCGCGCTGGCAATCGCGACGAGTCGCGCTGTCAGCGCGTTGCATCTGCACCATCTGCAGGGACGCCACGGCGACCTGCTTGTGATGCTCACCGATGGCCGTCCAGATCCGCGCACGTTGTACCACCTGATCAGCGAAGCTCTCGGCAGGGCGGACATCGTCATCGGCATCGGCACCCGTTGCGAAGTGCCAGACGACCTGCCGCGCTCCTTCATGGAGGCGCGTCGCGCCCTCAACATCCGGTTGCGCTCGACCAACCCTGAAGGAGCCGCGGCATTCGACGAATTGGGCTTCTATCGTTTGATCGCCGCCGCCCACGACGTCGGCGCGGTTGAGGCCTTCGTGCGCGAATGGCTGGGTGCGCTCCTGGACTACGACGAAGACAGGAACTCCGAACTGGTCCTGACACTCAGCGATTACCTCGAATGTGGGGGTAACTATGACGAATCCGCAGCCGCGCTGCACATTCATCGCAGCACGCTCCGCTACCGGCTGGCGCGCATCGCTGAGCTCACCGGCCGCGACCTTCGCAAGGTCGACACCCGGTTCAACCTCCATGCCGCAACCCGGGCTTGGCGATTCCTCGGCGAGTTCGACGATCAGCACGGCGTTCTAGGTTGAGGCGTCGAGCGACTCACTCACCGGGATCTTGCGTGCCTTGGAGCTTTCCGCCTTCGGCACGTAAACCCTGAGCACACCGTGCGCCAACGACGCCTCGACCTCGTCGTCCCGAAGGGGGCCCGGCAACGTGGCGCGGAACTCGAACTCACCGACCTTCCGTGTGCGCCGGCGGAACAAGCCCTCGCGTTTGCGCTCTTTCACCTCGCCGGTTACCACCAACTCGTTGCCGTTCAGCGAGACATCGACGTCCTTGTGCCATACTCCCGGAACCTCGACCTCTACCAGGTAAGCGCTTTCGGTCTCGAGGATGTCAGCCTCGGGTACCCAAACACCGTCACCCTTGAGTCCACCGAGCACCGATTGCGCCAGCCGGTCCATCTCGGTGTAGAGGTTCTCGAATTCTTGCAGCGGCCGCCACCGATCTGTCTGGCCTGTGGAACGTTGCAGTGACTGAGTCATGTTGTTCTCCCTCTTCGTTCATCAGCGGAGTCGTCAAGAATGCCTCGACGGTGCCGCCTGATGCTGTGCACTGTCGGGACGATTTCGGGGGCGCTGTACATCAGAAGACGAGTCGGAAAATCGTGAACACTCGATCCCAGTGCTCAGTGGAAGGGTTCGACACCGTCGGATCCACCACCCGAAATGAGCGCGCCAGCGCGACACTCAACCCGCCGAACAATTCTGGCAGCAGTTGGTCGGTGTCCTCAGCGAATGTGACGTCCGCCGGTGGTTGACGCACCACTCGGCGCAGCAGCTCGCGGATCTCCTGGGCTTCCTCCAGCTTGTCGAATTCGCGCATACGCTCCTGGATGCCCTTGGTGATCGGAAGGTCCTGCGCCACAACCACATCGCGTCCGTTCCACTTTGCGGAGTTGCGCCCGGCAATAGCAATGTCATCGATCTTCTCATCGATGAATTCCTGGAAGCGACGGACGTCATTCTTGTCGATCTTGATGCCGGCGGCCGAGCGAAAGAACCGTTCGAACACCGGAATACCCGACGGATGCGTCACCAGATTCCTCCGCTCCAAAGATTCAGATCGGCCGGTCAGGCCTTGCTCAACTCTGGCACTGTCGTCGACGACACCGAATCGGACCGGCAGGTGCAATCTCGCCGGGTTGGTTCGGCCTGGCAGGTCGAGATTTCGCGTGAATCCACCTGTGCCCGAACCAGACTGTGGCCTTGTTGTACCGACTGGATACGTGTCCACCGCGTCGAAGTAGTTTGTGCCGCTAGGACAAATACGGATTCCGCATTTCGCCTCTGGAGGCGCTTCCGGCAACGGCTTCAGATTGTCAGGCTCTTGGTCGTTGGTCAGCGCAGCGCGAGGAGTCGACATGCAGCAATCGATCGAGATCACGGCTGAGCAGTCGCACGGCGAAGCCGGCGTGCGTACCGCCATCGCACAACTGATCCAGACGGTTCGCACCGAAGTCAGTCCGAGCTCCACATGGGAGATGACGACTACTGCAGCCATGAAGCTTTCGGCAGTGCAGTACGCCAGCATCGTGCGTGTCGGGCAAGGTGATTGCATCCGTAGTATCGCCTCGACCCACATCCGACCACGGGTACTGGATGAGTTGCAGCAACGGTTCCGAGAGGGGCCGAGTTTGGATGCCGCGTGGGAGACCCAGACCCGCCGAGTCGACGACCTTGCTGATGACGAGCGGTGGCCGGCCTTCAGTGACGAAGCCGTAGCCGCCGCACCGATCCGCTCAGTGCTGTGCGTCCCGCTGGTCACCCGTCACCGGGGCAGGGCGGCACTGAATCTGTATGCAGATCAGCCCTACGCGTTCGGTCGCGAGGACGAATTGATCGGTCTGATGTTCGCCAGGAACGCTGAGGTCCTCCTGGAGGTTGGCCGACGTACGAAACGCGCTCGCCACCAGACCAATCGCGAACTGATCGGACAGGCAAAGCACATCCTGATGAAGCGCTACGCCGTAGATCCCGTCACCGCGCTCTCGCTATTGGCCCAGCTGTCGAAGGACTGCCGGCAACCGGTTTCGGTGGTCGCCAGAGCACTGCTAGGTACCGAGTCCGAACACTGATTCATTCGATTTCACGCCCCACGCGGAGACAACATGCAGGACTTCACATTCGGCGCCACGCGTTGGCGAACGATCCGCGCCTTCGGGGCGAACCCCCTGGTTCGCGTCAGCGACCGAATCGAAGCGACAGTGGTGGTTTCAGCTGTTTCGATCTCTGTCCTCGCCGCTCCGGTCGCCGGAGCGGTCGGCACTGCTGTCTATGACGCCCGCAGTCGGACCTACGCCGCAGAAGCACAAACGGGGCGGACCCACAGTGCGATTGTCGGTGCCACGCGGGGTGGTGACCCAGTCGCCCGCCCCTACTTGGACGCCACCATCGTTGACGCTCGCTGGCGATCGGAGGGCGTCGAGCACACCGCGTCCTTCAGCGTGAGAGGTCCAGTCGCAGTGGGTGACCGGGTCGACATCTGGATAAACGACAAAGGCGAGCGCGGCAGGCCACCACCTCCTCTCCACGCGGCCGTAATCGACGCAGTCGGCGTGGCAGCATCGCTCAGTCTTGTCGTGCTCGGCACGACGGCGGCGCTCGTCTTGCTGGTGCGGCGGCAGCTTGATCGTCGCCGTGACGCTGACTGGGAACGCGAAATCAGAGACTTGATCCATCGAACATCAGCGGACTGACTCTATGTCGAATCCTTCGGCTACCAGCAGATTGTCGGATGAGTCTAGGAAGGGGCGCGTTCTGCAACTGTGACTGCAATGTCTTGGGTCTCGCCTCCGCGAAGCACCGACAACTGCACGCGGTCACCCGGTTTGGTGTTACGAAGCCCCGCTATCAGGTCCTCCGCCATCGCGGTTTCCTGACCGTTCAAAGCAATGATGATGTCGCCGGGTTGAATGCCGGCCTCCGCGGCGGGACTTGGCGTCAGAACCTGCATGGCAACCACACCATCGGTGCGGTCGATTCCCAGTGTCCGCGCAATCTCAGGAGTCAGGGTAGCGGGCTGAATACCGATAAACGGGTGGCGGACGGTCCCGGTGGTCAGCAGCTGGTCGGCGACGTCGACGACCGTCGCGGCGGGGATCGCGAAACCGAGAGATACCGCACCCTCCGTCGGAGGAATGTAGGCCACACTCATACCGACAACTTCTCCCTGCGCATCGAGCACCGCACCCCCGGAGTTACCCGGCGAGATGGCGGCATCGGTCTGAATGAGATCTACCAACGGTGCGCCCGTCGAAGCCGACCCCGGAATCTGGCGGTGTAATCCCGAGATGATGCCGGATGTGACGGTGGCCGCGAACCCCAAGGGACTACCGATTACTACGGCGAGCTCACCGATGTGGGGCAGCGGCTCCTGAAATGCCGCTGCCGGCAGGCCTGTGCGGTCGACTTGGATGACGGCGACGTCGGAAATCTCGTCGGCACCACGGACAGTGCCCGAGACCCTCCGACCGTCGGCGAGGGCTACGGTGACGTCTTGCGCGCCGTCGACTACGTGGGCGTTGGTGACGATCGTGCCGTCGGCCCTATAGACAATGCCGCTGCCCACGCCGCTTTCGGTGAGCACCGTGACCACCGAGGGTTCGACCCGCCGGACCAATGCCGGCAGATCCGCACCGGCCGCTACCGCCGGCGCCGTCGACATGGGATGGGTCGCGGAGGGAGTGGCCGATCCGGAGTCGGTCGAGCCGGAATCGGTCGAGCCGGAGTCGGTCGCGCCACTGCATGCGGCGAGGAGGGTGATCACCGTGACGACGAGCAGCCGCGGTACCCACACCGCGGGCCCTACGGTCGATGTTGTACGCATCAGCTCACTGCCTCCGTTTCACCGCTGACCTCAAAGCGGCCACCATGTGCCGACACTCCAGGGATAACGTTGCACCCCAACATATTTCGATCTACGTGCATCGTGGTGGCCACATCACCAGACAACGTCGCGACCCCGAGCCTGCGGCCGCAGTGAGGTGTCTCGTCCGCCCTGGGTAAACACTGTGCCCACTGGTCGGAGCCACAGCGTCGTACCGACAGTTCAAAGTTTCCGTGACGGAGTGGACCTCCGAGGACGATGACGTGGGCCGCGTCGCGGTTCAGGCTGATCAACACCCCGGTGCCCACGACGACGGTGGCCGGCACACGTTCCGATTCGACCCGGAGGTTGCTTTGTCACCGACCATGACGGGACGACGATGACGGTCGGCGATGGTGCCGCAGGATCGGCCGGTCGCAAGCCCGATTCGGATGAATTCAAGGAGCCGGATGACCGGTCGGTGGGCTACCTGGAGTTGTTCTTCGACCTCGCGTTCGTCTTCGCGATGTCGCAGGTCACCCACCTGATGCTCCACGACATCTCCTGGCAGGGCTTCGGTCGGGGTGTGCTCGCGCTATTCGCCCTCTGGTGGGCCTGGGTGTGTTACGCCTGGTTGACCAACTTGTTCGAAATCGCGCGCGTGATCCATACGAGTCTGATGATCGTCGCGATGGCGGCGATGCTCATCGCGGTGACCGCGCTGCCGATCGCGTTCACCACCGGGGCCCTCGTTTTCGCACTCTCATTGTTCGCCGTCCGTCTTATCAACGCAGGGATGTTCATTGCCTCTGCGTCCCGAGGCGAAGCTGAATTGGCCTCGGCGATCCGCCGACTGGTGCCCGGCCTGCTCGTCGGACCGGTCCTGATCGTTACCGGCGCATTTGTCGCATCCCCCTACCGTGAGTTGCTGTGGGTCGCCGCGGCGGTGGCCGACTTCGGCAGCCCCTTGATTGCCGGAATCAACGGACTATCCGTCGTACCTTCGTATTTCGTCCACCGCCACGGATTGGTCATCATCATCGCGCTGGGCGAGGCAATCATTGCGCTGGGAGCGGGCGCAATCGAAGATCTGCATCACCCGGGCGTCCTCACCGCTGTAATTCTCGGGGTCCTGATCACCGGTACCCTGTGGTGGACCTACTTCGGCCTCACCACAGGCGCTGAGGAGCGTTTGCGGCTGACACCCGCCGGCGAACGTGCGCAATTGGCGCGCGACGCCTACAGCTATCTCCACCTACCGTTGGTCGCAGGAATCGTCTTCTTCGCACTCGGGGCACGGGTTTCGGTGGAAAACATCGACGAGCCGCTACCGCCGCTGCCCGCCCTCGCTCTCACCGGTGGGGTGGCACTGTTCTACGCGGGGGAGGTGGCCTACCGGTGGCGTGACCATCACCAGCTAACAGTTGACCGGCTTCTCGCCGCCGCGGCGGCGATCCTGGTGTTTCCGTTGGCGACTTCTGCCTCTTCCATTGTGTCGCTACTGGCTCTCACCGTGATCGGAGTCGTGCGACTGGCATGGGAATTGTGGCGTAGACCCCAGATCGGAACCGGCACACAGGAAGTCGTGTGGTGAGAACGACGCTCTTGCTGAAACGTCGACGTGACAATCCGGTCGACTCGTGATTTCACCCTGGGGATAGTTGTGCCACCAATGTCGGATGCCGAGTACCGGGATTTGGTCACCGCGGGGACCCGGACAGCCAAGTGGGCGAGGTGCTGCGCGCCGCCACTCTCAATGCCCGCCGCTATGCCGGGCCAGCGCGGGCGCAGAAGTACGGCCGGATCAATGGGGCGAAGGGATGCTGCTGGTCCGAATCACCCCGAGAAGGTGGTGTCGGAGAACAACATCACCGGTGAATAGCAGCGGACGGCAATCATGTCCCCAGCAGCACCGGCACGCGAACCGCAAGTGCGAAGGCCGACACTGATCCAGTTCGCGCCGCCGGAGAGCTGAGAGCCTTCGTATCAGCTGTGCTGTCGTGCCTTCGCGAACTGGGTCACCATTGCCGCGCAGAAAGCCGGTAGGTCATTGGGTGATCGACTGGAGACGAATTGGCGATCGATCACGACCTCCTCGTCGACGACGTCGGCTCCCGCTCGCCGGAGGTCGGTGCGGATGCTCGGCCATGACGTGATCCGCACTCCCGCAAGGACATCCGCTTCTGCGAGAGTCCACGGCCCGTGGCAGATCACCGCGATCGGCTTGCCGGTGGCAGCGAACGCCTTGACGAAGCCGACCGCGTCGGCGTTCATCCGCAGTTGGTCCGGGTTGACGGTTCCGCCCGGCAACAACAATGCGTCGTAGTCATCGGCGGACACGTCGGCCACCACACGGTCGACCGGAAAGCTTCCAGCGGCCAGCATGTCGAACTGCCGGGCTTGGATCTCGCCGGGATGCAGCGAGATGATCTCGGTCGTGGCTCCGGCGCCGTGTAGCGCTCCGCGGGGCTGTTCGAGTTCGATCCGCTCGACGCCGTCGGCGGCCAATATGCCGACGCGCTGTCCCCGAAGTTCCTGTGTCATCGGATTCTCCACTGCTCGTCGGGCTAGGCAGCCTCGACGACTACAGTGCCGTCGTCTGAGATGGTGACGACAACGTCCAGGTCATCGGAGTCGTCGATGATCGTCAGCAGCTCTATCACGGCAGTGCGCAGTTCGGGTGCGTCCAAGTTCTGAACGGTTTCGCGGTTGTCCGGGTTGCCTCCGGGCGCGGCAGGAAGGTTGGTGGACTCGCTTCCGCTGGCGGTTTGGGTGTCAGTGGCGTTCTGGTTTTCCGTGGTATCAGTCATGAGATCAACGGTATTCAGCGATTCGTCGACAGTGGACGGCCCGGCAGGTCTATTCCTGGCACTCGATTTGGTCCTAGGGAATCACTTCAGGGAAGCCCGGCGCACAACACTTCTCGTTGTATCGATCTGCTGCGCGGGCAAGGTGGTTCATTCCGTCCGAGTGGACCGAAAGACCAATCCGTACTCGTCGAGTGCAACTACGGCGCTTTGGGTCGCCGCGACGGCATCAACCCGGATCGCCGCGGCAGGGCTACGGCTCTTCACCAGTGCATCGATGTCGCGCCAGATGGTTTGGCTCACTTGCCGTCCCGACCGGTGATCGACAAGCAGGGCCGCACTGACGAATCCGTCGGTTTCGGTCAGCCAAGGCGTCACGGTGTCTTCGTATCCGGCTATCGCCGCTTCTAGTGCGTCGGGATCCGTCTGATAGACGGTGTGGCGCACGCCCGCACCGCTCTCTTCTCGCCCCACCCGAATCACGCTGGTCATCCGAAATCGCTCGACCGAGGCGGTGCCGACGGCACGACGAATCGCTTGCTCACGCACGACGCTTTCCACGCGTTCGCTTGCTCGGAGGGCGTCATGTGAGACCCAGAACGACTCGAGGACCGCGACGGCCAGATCAGGAGACACCTGCAGGGACATGCCTCGTTCGCCAGGCTCTGACTCCAGAAGCGACCGGCCATCAGAGGCGATGTATGCGAGGGCGTCGTCGATCCGTTCAGGGTCGGCGGTGATGACTGTGTAACGGACATGCACCTGTGGCTCCTTCGTACGTCACGACGGCGGGGAGACGGTCGCCATGAGGACGGCAAGCGCGCGTTCGGCCGTCTGCTTCGAGGACGCCGGATTCTGGCCGGTGACAAGGCGCCCGTCGACCACTACATGCGATTTCCAGGGCGGCCCCTTGTCGAAGGCCGCTCCCTCCTCGCGCAGTCGGGTCTCCAGTAGCCACTTGGCACGGTCGGCCAGACCCGCTTGGCGCTCTTCCTCATTCGTAAAGGCGGTCATCCGTCGGCCGGCGAACAGCCAGGTGCCATCCTCGCGGCGGCCCGCCAGAAGTCCGGCCGGCCCATGGCAGACCGCAGCAACGACTCGCCCCGTGTCGAAGAGTTCGACCAAAATTCGGCGCAGCGGTCGACAGTCCGGTAGATCTTCCATCGGCCCGTGGCCACCCGGAATGAAGACGGCGTCGTAGACGCCGAGGTTGTCGGCGGCGTGTTCCAGCGACGTCGGGGCGGCGAGCTCGTGCTCCAGGGATTCCAGATAGTTACACAGCTCGGCGGCTCGTTGTTGGCCGCCGATGCGATCGGGCGCCAGGCTGATCTGATCGACAGTCGGCCGGACGCCACCCGGGGTGGCGATGTCGGTGTCGACCTCTGCATCGCGAAAGGTGCGGTGGGGTTCGATGAATTCTTCGGCCCAGAAGCCGGTGGGATGGCGGGTGCCGTCAGACAAGGTCCAGTGATCGCTGCCGGAGAGCACGATCAGTATTCGAGCCATGGGTCGCCTCCTCGCCGAATTGGCCGTCTGCGTCGATATGTTGCCGCCGACGCAGCGCGCGGTCTTGGACACACCGGTGCGAAAAGTGCCGGCTCCGCTTGTCCTGAGGGCTTTGCCGCGGTTTCGATCTGCCAGAACAGATGGCCCAACGACTCTTACTCACCACAGGTTGGTGCGTGGCCACGCAGAAGCGGGCATTGTCCGAGAGCACCACCGTTCTGTGGAATGACATGGAGATGATCTTGATGGATGCTCACGAGTTTTATCGCGACGTCGCCGAGCGCGCCATGCTGTCGAAAGGGGAAGCGGCCGATCTGACCCGTGCGGTACTTGAGGCCTTGGCGATGCGAGTCAGCGCCGGCGAGGTCCGCCACCTGATCCGAGCGCTTCCCGAGGAGCTCGTCGACTCAGTGCGATGGAACAGTAGAGGTCCCAAGCGATTCGACCTGGACGACCTGATTCAGAGCGTCAGCGCCCGCACCGGCCTGAACAAGACCGAGACTAGGACCGGAGTCGAGGCGGTGCTGTCGACCTTGCGGGAGGCGGTAAACCGCAGGGAGTTCAACGACTTTCTGTCGCAGCTGCCTGCGGAGTTCACCGAGCTGCTGCCGTCGCCCTAGGCGTTAGCCCTATTCGTGGGGTTCGCCTTCACCGCCCCGCCGAGAGTGCTTTTCGTTCGAGGCTCTTCACAAATATGGGTGTTTCGACATTGTTGTGTTGGTAGATCGCCGCCTGGCTCGCCGTGGCGGCCTGGACAGCGAGACCAGCCGGCAGTGCGCGGGCGTGACGACCTCACCGACGCTCGCCGAGCCCACTATCGCATTCGACGGTCCGAGAATGCGCTCGCTGATCGGAATGTGACGCTGCGCCAGTGCACCGCCCGCCGATGGCCGCTCACACCGTCACGCCAGACCCCTCCGGTCGGCAGGACCAACGCCCTTCGAAAGATGCAGGCACCCCGACCCAACACAATCGCGGGATTCACGCCACGTCCTCCCCCGTTCAGCGATCATCCCAAGGGCTCGTGGTGTGGGCCGCTGCCCACTGTTGCCGTCGCCATCCCGGGCGGCCGCTGACGAGCGGGAATCTTAGCCGCTCAAGGCAATTCGGGGGCGGGCAGCGGTAACGGGCTCGCCCCTTCGGGCCGTAACCCGTCGAAGATGATCGCCAGGTAGCGCCGCCACAGGTCGGGCGGCGGCTCGGGATGGCCGTCCATCACGTGCACCGGTGCGCACATCAGGAGGAAAACATCTGTTCCGGTGACGTCGGCGCGGATCGCACCGGCTGCACGGGCGTTGGCCACCAATGTCGCCACTCCGGCATGCACCGCGTCGCGGATCGCGATCACCCTTGCGTCGTTTGCGCTGTACTTCTGCAGGTAGGTCAGATCGTGCTGGCGCCGTTGGTCGGCGGCAATGGTGAGGAATTCAAGGAGGGCCGCGCCGGGATCACGGGCATCCGCCAACCCGTGCAGGGCGTCGGTGAGTGTGACGAGGTGCTCGCAGACAAGGGACGCGATCAAATCCTCTTTGGAGGCGAAGTGCCGGAACACCGTGCCCTTGGCTACCCCCGCGCGACGCGCGATATCCGCGACTGAGGCCTCGACGCCGCGTTCAGCGAACACTTCCTCGGCCGCGGCCAGGAGTGCCTCGCGATTGCGCGCGGCATCGGCACGTAAGGCGCGGGTGGATGAGGTCACCCTCGCACACTAGCAAGTTGACCGGCTGGTCATCTTATGCCTACAGTGCGTGAGTCAAGATGACCACCCGGTCATTTTTTCTGCATGCCGAATGCTTTGGAGGACACATGAAATTGGCAGGCGCCACGGCCTTGGTCACCGGTTCCAATCGCGGCATCGGCTTGCATTTCGCGACCGAACTCCTGCGCCGCGGGGCCAAGGTCTACGCCACGGCGCGACGGCCCGAGCTCGTGAACATCCCGGGGGCCGAAGTGCTCCGCTTGGACATCATGGATCCGGAGTCTGTCCGGGCCGCCGCTGAAATCGCCGAGGACGTCGATATTTTGATCAACAATGCGGCCGACACCGCGGGCGGCAATCTGGTGACCGGCGACCTGGAGGCCATCCGCCACGTCATGGAATCGAACTACTTCGGCACGCTCAACGTCATCCGGGCATTCGCACCGGTTCTCGCGCGCAACGGCGGCGGATCCATCGTCAACGTGCTGTCGGCAGCCGCGTGGCTCACGGTTGACGGTAACACCGCCTACGCCGCGGCCAAGTCAGCCGAGTGGGGACTCACCAACGGTGTGCGCCTCGAATTAGCCAGGCAGGGAACACATGTCGTCGGCCTCGTTCCCGGACTCATTGGAACTGAGACCTTGTACGACTTCGCCCGCAAGGTCGGGATCGACTTCCCCGAAGGCGCGGTCACTGAACCGGCCGCACTTGTCGAACTGGCGCTCGACGGACTGGAGGCAGGCGAGATCGAGATCGCCGACGCGATCGGCCTGCAGGCCAAGGCCACATTGGCGGGGCCGCCGCAGGCCTTCACTCTCTGAGGCTCGCCACGCCGGCCGGGTCCTTTATGTTCAGAATGTGCCGGAACTGAATGCGCGACTCGCCCGTCCCCACGCCTCGATCGCATTCGCAGACAGCGGTGGCACCGGCACGCCCGTCGTACTCATCCACGGCGCCGGCGCCGACCATTCGATCTTCGAAGCGCAGGCAACCGCGCTCGTACAGCGGGGTTTTCGCGTCATCGCGTGGGATCTTCGCGGACACGGACAGTCGACGCTCGCCGAGGGCGTGCTTTTCACCGGGTCGGACGCACTCGCCGACATGCGCGCGCTGTTGGGCGAGTGCAATGTCAACCGGCCTGTACTGGTGGGGCATTCACTGGGCGGAAACATGGCGCAGACCTTGGCCCACGACCATCCTGAACTCGTTAGCGCAGTGGTCGTCATGGATTCGACGTGGAACACCGGCCCACTGACAAAATTCGAGCGCTTGTCGCTTCGGTTGGCCGCCCCCTTACTTTCGCTGATCCCTGCCGGGCGCCTTCCCAATGTTCTGGCGCGAGCATCAGCGGTGACTCCGGACGCCGTCGAGCGGGCCGCGACAATCTTCGCCCACATGCCCAAACGCAGGTTCATCCAGGTGTGGCGAGCGACAATATCCTTCATCGAACCCCAACCGCAGCTGCGGTTCCCGGTACCGCTCGCGCTTGTCCGCGGCGCCGAGGACCGCACCGGAAACATCGCCGATGCGATGCCTCGCTGGGCCGCCGCCGACCGCGTTCGCGAGCAAGTCATCCCCCATGCCGGTCACCTCGTGACATGGGATGCTCCCGATCAGACATCGCGCACCCTGATCCACATTCTCGAAGACTGGAACATGGCACCCGCCGAGTAACAGTGGTCGCGATGCTTCGCGGCCGACGTCGATGCGAAACCGTTACTCCTTGGAGTAGTCGACGCTGAGCCAGTGCTCGGGGCGCATCCGGAAGAGGAGCGATTCGGCGTCGGGATGGTCCTTCGCGAACGACTCCGTGAACTCGTTGCCCCCCTCCTCACCGAGATAGCGAACGGCGATCGCGCGCATCGTGGCGTCATCGGCCGTCTCGATAGCGATCACCGGTCCCTCGGCGCTGACGTAGCGGTACGGGTACGTCTCGTCCTGAGCGGTGATGGTGAAGCGCCGGGCCGCAGTGATCAGGCGCGCCTTGAGCGACCCGGCCAAGCTGGAGACAAGCACCTCGCCGCCAGGCTCATAGGCATACCAGATCGGTACCGACAGCGGTGCGCGGTCAGGGCGTTCGACGGCGATCACGCCGACATGCAGATCGGCCAAGTAGGTCTCGCGTTCCGTGCTGCTCATCTTCGACATGATCAGACCAACCGAGTGGCACCCGTCACGATTCCCGGTCCAAGCGGCGAGCGCTTGTGCATGTCTGTCATTTCGAGGGCGCAGTGGTGTGGAAGATCGGCCAGCAGATCTCGGTGGCCGTGAACCTCCCCGGATCTGTTGCCGTGCCACCGATGTAGTGTTCGCGGATGGGCCCCTGATCGCTGATCAGGTGCTCGTTGACATAGATCCCCAGGGCTGCGTAACTGCGGTCGATCCCATCATGGCCGCCGGAGTGGGTGAGCACCGCGAATTCGGTCTTGGGTAAGACCTCGGGGTGGATACCCTCCGGGGGATCCGCGGATGTTGGTGCTTGGACGAACATGGTTGCGCTGCCGTGCTGTTCGAGAAACAGCGCGCGCTCGTAGAGGCCGCCCGGCACCACCGCGGTGGGCGTGCCTGTGGCCGTGGCGACGGCATCGTGCAGCGTGGTGAGCGACGCGCCGAACCAGTCATCGATCTCGGAGACGTCGATGGTGGCGCAGACCGACCAGACGGCGAGCTCCGGTTCGTGGCGCACCGTAACGTCGGCGGGAGTACTTGCGGGGGAGAGCAATTCGCGCAGGGCACCCACCGTCTCGCGCGTTTGTTGCAGCTGCGCCTCCATCTGTTCCAGATGGGTGGTGATGATGTCGGTGCGGGCACCGGCGTCTTCGGTGCTCAGGAGCGCCTTGATGTCGGGAATGGACATGCCCAGGGAGCGGAATCGGCGGATGATGTGAGCATGGTCGACCTGGCTGGTGTCGTAGAAGCGATATCCGGAGTGGGGGTCGATGTGGGCGGGTTCGAGAATGCCGAGGTCGTGATAGTGACGTAGTGCTTTCCTGCTCAAGCTGGTCATCACGGCGAAGTCACCGATCGAGACCTGCGCTCCCATGACACCCTCCTTGATCTGCGCTCCGCGTTATTGGCAGCGCCATAGTGGAGTCTCCCCCAGGGGCAAGGTCAACAGTGCGGCCCCGGCTTGACCCTCCCCCTGGGGGAAGCTCCACCGTGGGGTCATGACCATCACCACAGACTGGGATGCGCTCCCAGAGACCGTTAGAACGTTCATGAAGGCGCTCGATGCCCGTGAGGTAGAGCAGGCGCTGGCCACGCTGAGCAACGATGCCGTGGTGACCGACGAGGGCCACGACTACACCGGGCATGACGAGATCGGGTCCTGGATCGCGACTGCGGCCAGCGAGTACACGTACACCGCCGAGTTCACCGGCGCGAGGCCGACCGACGCTGGCGTCGATGTCGGGCAGCATCTGGAGGGCGACTTCCCCGGCGGGGTCGCCGACCTTCAGTATCGCTTCACCCTGGACGGCACCGTCATCGGCCGGGTGGTGATCGAGCCATGAGCCGGCGCTGGTTCATCACGGGCGGCACACCCGGCAACTTCGGGACGGCGTTCGCCGAGGCGGCGCTGGAGGTGGGTGACCGCGTAACACTCACATCCCGGCGGCCGCAGGAGCTGGCGACGTGGGCGCGGCAATACGGCGACCGTGTCCTGGTCGTTTCGCTGGATGTCACCGATGCAGCGCAGGTGCTGGAGGCGGTGCGTACAGCGGAGGAACACTTCGGCGGTATCGATGTTCTGGTCAACAACGCAGGCCGTGGTTGGTACGGATCGATCGAAGGGATGGACGAGTCCTCGGTGCGGGCAATGTTCGAGCTGAACTTCTTCGCGGTGCTGTCGGTGACGCGGGCGGTGCTCCCCGGGATGCGCACCCGCGGGAACGGGTGGATCGTCAACGTGTCGTCGGTGGCCGGGCTTGTCTCGGCGGTCGGCTTCGGCTACTACAGCGCCACGAAGTTCGCCATCGAGGCCGTCACCGATGCGCTGCGCGACGAGGTCGCTGACCAGGGCATCCGCGTGCTGACGGTCGAGCCGGGGGCGTTCCGCACCAACGCCTACGCCGGCTTCGCCGACGAGCCGGTCTCGGAGGCGATTCCCGACTATCACGACATGCTGGAACAGGTCCGTGCCACCTTCGTCGGGATGGACGGTGTACAGCCCGGCGATCCGCACCGCGGCGCCCGCGCGGTGATCGCGGCGATGGCCCAGGACCCGCCTCCCTCTCGGCTGGTCCTGGGCAACGGCGGC
Source organism: Mycobacterium sp. 236(2023) (assembly GCF_029623955.1). Lineage (GTDB taxonomy): Bacteria > Actinomycetota > Actinomycetes > Mycobacteriales > Mycobacteriaceae > Mycobacterium. The sequence continues at coordinate 206,593 of NZ_JARSBP010000005.1, forward strand.
TACGACGCCGTAATCGATTCGCTGCAGCAGAACCTGGCCGACATCAGCTCCAACGAAACCCTCTCTCGCAGCGCCGATTTCCCTTCCTAATCGGCCGACTGAGCAGGACACACTCCTCCGGTTTGGCCGCTATTACCGCGTCATCTGACCGTTGAGCAACATGCGGTCCCGCCAGCCGTGATGATCTCCACTATCGATAGCGCTGCGGCGACGTTTCGCGGGGCCGGGTCACCACCGGGAAGAAGAACGGGAACGCCGTTCGCAGCGCGAGCAGTGACATGAGGACGTCCACGTGGCCGGCGACGGACACCGTATCCAGTGCCTGTGCCGGGTCGTCACTGAGCAACAGTCCGGTGACGGCGGCGTGGTCACCGCTGACGGTGACGTCCGGCTCCTCTGCCATCCGGCCCGATGCGTTGAGCACCTGCCGATTCAGCACCAGGCTGCGTTTCTCGCCGGTGTCGGTGACATCGACGTTGACCGTCAGTGATATTCCGGCGGCGCGATCCGAGTCCATGGCGATGCCGAGGTAGTCGAACACCGCATCGAGCGGCACGCTGCCGGACAGCCCGCTGGGCGAGGGTCCCCGCATGCAGGGGTCGGGCACGCCCTCGCGGAGCTCCTTGGCGCCGACAAGGTAGAAGTTGCGCCACGTGCCGGCCTCGGATTGGTAGCCGAGTTGCTCGAATGCGTCGGCCTGTAGGCAGCGGGCCTGCGCGCAGTCCGGGTTCGCATACACCGCATGTTGTAGAAGCTGTGCAGCCCAACGGTATTCGCCGCTTTCGAACGCCGCGCGGGCATGACCCACCACTGCGTCGACGCCGCCCATCAACTCGACGTAGCGCGGTGCGGCTGCGGTGGGTGTCAACGGGTTCAGCTCCGCGGGGTTGCCGCTGAAGAAGCCTAGGTAGTAGTTGTACACGGCGCGGGCGTTGTGGCTGACGGTGCCGTAGTAGTCCCTGGTCGCCCACGGTTTCGCCAGCACCGGCGGCAAGGTCACCGCCTCGCCCATCTCGGCGAGTGTGTAGCCGCGGTTGGCCAGGTGCAGGATACGGTCGTGGATGAACTTGAGCACGTCGCGGTAGTCGGTGATGAACTGGCGCACCCGCTCGTTGCCCCACACCGGCCACTGGTGCTGGATGAACAGGACCTCGGCGTCATCACCCCAGGTGCCGAGCATCTGATCGAGGTATTTCACCCACAGTAGGGCGTCGCGGGTCTTGGTGCCGCGCAACGTGTACAGGTTGTGCAGCGCGTGCAGCAATTCGTCGGCGGCGCACTGCGTTCCGGGCGTCGGGGCCGTTCACAGGTGAGAGGTCCTTTCGGTTCGGGGTGGGCACGAACTCAATCTGATGATACCGTCGTAACTGACGAAATCATCATAACTATGAAGGAGGTGGCCATGACAGCTGCTGTCGACGCACATCACGACCTGCATTCCGAGGGCGGCGCCCTGCACGGCGAGCACCCCGGACGGGGGCGCAATCCCCTGATCAAAGTCGCGGACATCGCGTGGCTGGAGTTCGAGAAGCCCGACCTCCTGCGCGCCGAGGCATTCGCCAGGGCTTTCGGGTTCCAGACCGCTCTGCGCACCCCGGACGAGATCCACCTGCGCGGCACTCGCGCCGGTTCGCCCGCGGTGATCATCCGGCGCGCCGGGCAGACGAAGTTCACCGGCGTGGCGTTCCGCGCCCAGGACGAGATCGATGTGCTGCGACTGGCTGACGCCGTGGGAGCGCCCACCCGGCGACTGCCCGAGACGCTCGGCGGGGTTGCGGTTCAGTTGACGGATCCCAGCGGCTGCCCGGTCCAGGTGGTCGCGGGCATGCACCAGCTCCCGGAACTTCCTGAGCAGCAACAGGTTACGATGAATTCCGGCGCAGCTGTGCAGCGCATGAACACCACCGTACGGCCACCGCGGATACCTGCGCGGATCCAGCGGCTGGGGCATGTCGTCCTGCAGTCCAATCGCTACTTGGCCACCCTCAACTGGTACCTGGACAACCTCGGGATGATCGTCAGCGACTTCCTGTATTTCCCGGGGCAGCGTGAGCGGGGCCCGGCGATGAGTTTCATCCGATGTGACCTCGGTTCGGTGCCCGCCGACCACCACACGCTGGCCCTGGCGCTGGGTCCCGCCAACCGCTATGTCCATTCCGCCTACCAGGTCAGTGATCTCGACGCGCTGGCCGCCGGAGGTGAGTACCTACGTGACCGCGGATATCTGCGGTCGTGGGGAATAGGACGGCACATCCAGGGCAGTCAGTTGTTCGATTACTGGCGTGATCCGGATGGATTCCTGGTCGAACACTTCACCGACGGCGACATGTTCGACAACTCCCTCGAGCCTGGCTGGGGGCCGTTCACGGCGTCAGGTCTGGCGCAGTGGGGGCCTCCTGTCACCAGCGACTTCCTGGAATCCGGCCCCAAAAACGCTCGTATGCAATTGCTTTCCATGATCAGCGCACTTCGTGACGACAACGAATTCGACATCCACCGCCTCATCGGCCTGATGAAAGTAGCGACCTCATGACCATCTCCATTCTGAAGACCGCGGACTCCTGGTGGGTCAAGACCGATGCCGGCCATGCCGCCGAGATCAGCACCAAAGCCACGACCACCGGCCAGATCTTGGCCGACCGCACCGCCATCATCGCTGCTGCCTCCGGGACACCTGTGGCGATCGAGCAACTCAATCTGGTCTCACCCATCACCGCACCTTGTCGCGTGGTGGCGCAGATGACCAATTTCGAGTCCCACGTGGTGGATTCGAACATGGATCCGGCATCCGTCCCGCTGACGTTCTTCCGGAAGTCGTCGGCATCGATCAGCGGGCCCACCGACGACATCGTCAAACCCCAACACGTCAAATTCATGGACTACGAGGTGGAGATCGGTCTGGTGATCGCCACCGACATGCCGGTGGGAACCACGGTGACCGATCTGAACCTTTCCGACTATGTGGCCGGTCTGGTGGTCACCAACGACGTCTCCGCCCGGGACATCCAGCTGCCGCAGACCCAGTTCTACGAAGCCAAGTCGTACCCGACCTTCACCCCGACGGGACCGGAACTGGTGCTGCTGGATGCCAAGGAGCTCAGGCGGTTCGGCGATCTGCGCCTGCGCCTGTCGGTCAACGACGAGCAGCGGCAGAACGCGTTGGTGGAAGGTGACATGCTCTACCGCCCGCTGCAAGCGCTGCAGTCGCTGACCCGCTTCCAGACCCTGGCGGCCGGTGATCTGATCCTCACCGGGACCCCGATCGGCACCGCCCTGAGCGCGCCGCCCAAGGTCGTCGAGAAGATCGGCGCGCTGCTGCCGCCCGCACTGAAATGGAAGAGCTTCTTCACCTCCCAGGCCAAGAACCCCAAGTACCTGCGCGACGGTGATCTGGTCGAAGCCTCGGTGTCCACCGATGACGGCGCCATCGACCTCGGCGTGCAGCGAATGAAGGTCAGGTACGCGTGAACCGCGTGGTGATCGTCGGCGGCGGTCCGACGGGGATCGCCGCGGCTACGCTGATGGCGCAGCACGGAGTGGCCTCGGTGGTGCTCGAGCGCTGGGCCGACATCTATCCGCAGCCGCGCGCGGTGGCCGCCGACGACGAAGTGTTCCGGATCCTGGCTAGGCTCGGCATCGGTGAGGACTTCGCCAAGACCTCGCGCCCCGGTCTGGGGCTACGCCTCGTGGAACCGGATCTCAAGGTTCTCAATGAGTTTCGTCGTGAGGTCGTCGGCGTCAACGGCTACCCCGAGTCCAACATGTTCGACCAGCCGGTGCTCGAACGCCTGCTCCGTGACAACCTGGCCGCGTACCCGGAAGCGCTGTTGCGCTCCGATGCCGAGGTCACTGCCATCGACACCCTGCCGGGCGGAACAGTGAATGTTCAGTTCACCGATCGGCGCACCGGCGAGCAGGAGAGCATCGACGCCGACTACGTCTTGGGGTGTGACGGTGCGAACAGCCTGACCCGAAGGGCCATCGGCTCCACGATGACCGGGATGGGATTCGAACAGCGCTGGCTCGTCATCGACATCGACACCGACGAGTCGCTGGGACAGTGGGACGGCGTGCACCAGGTATGCAGTTCGGTGCGGGCGGGGACCTTCATGCGGGTCACCGAGACCCGCTACAGGTGGGAGTTTGAGCTATTGCCGCACGAGACCGAGGACGACTACCGGACGCTGGCCGAGATCGCGCCGCTGATCCGGCCGTGGGCGCCGTCGCTCGAACGGCTGAACCTGGTCCGCACCTGTGAGTACACCTTCCGCGCCCAGGTTGCTGACCGGTGGCGGCGGGGCAACATCTTTCTCCTGGGCGATGCGGCACACCTGACTCCACCGTTCATCGGTCAGGGAATGGGTGCCGGTCTGCGCGACGCGATGAATCTGGCGTGGAAGATCGCCGGGGTGTGCCGCGGGGCACTGCCGGAGTCCATGCTGGACACCTATCAGCGCGAACGGAAACCGCACGCCCGCAGCATGATCCGATTCGCCGTTGCCATCGGGTGGGCCATGACCGCAGGCGGTCGCCGAGGTGACTTCTTGCGCACCCGGATACTGCCCCGCCTGCAGCCGCTGGCGGCCAGGTACGCACCATCAGCCACACCTGCCCTGCGCCGCTCGGCGCTGACGCGTCGCACCCGCGTGCGCGGGGACCTGGCCGGATCTCTCTGTCCCAACGTCGATCTCGGCGGCGCGCGGCTCGACGAACTGGTGGGTAGCCGCGTCGCGGTGGTCACGTGTGACGCGCTGCCCGGCCGACAGCGGGCGCTGCTGGCCGAGGACGGCGTCGCGGTGCTCGAAGTGACAGCCGCCAGCGAACTCGGCGCCTGGTTACAGCGCGGGCAGGTGACAACGGCGGTGATCCGCCCTGACCGCGCTGTGCTGACCACAGGTAGCGGACCGCGCAGTACAGACGAATTGTGTTTCCTGGCAAGGACAATCGCAAAAGTCGGAGTGGTAGACCATGCGCGCCGCTGACCTCCAGTTGGACACTGTCACCGTCGAACAAACCGATCGGGTGCTGGTGGCCCGGGTGTCGGACCCGCCCTACAATTTCATGACGGCACGGATGCAGAAGGACCTCGATGCGCTGACGATTGCCGTCGACGCCGACAACTCCATCGGCGCGGTGATTCTCACCGGTGGAATCGAGCACCGCTACATCACGCACTTCGACATCGAGGACATTCTTGCCACGTCCACCGGTCGCGTCCTGCCCCACGGTGTGTTGTCGGGCCTCCTGGCCGGCGTGTCCGCCCTCCCCGCAGCCCGCGACATCGTCGAACGCAGCCCCATCAGCGGCCTGCTCAGCATCACCCGCTTCAACGATGTGGTGCTGCGCATCATGCGCTCGCCCGCGGTGTACCTCGCGGCCATCGGTGGTCCCTGCGGCGGCGGGGGCCTTGAGCTCTCGGTCTGCTTCGACGTGCGCGTGGCCGCCGACGACGACCACACCGGCTTCATGCTGCCCGAGTTGTTGATCGGGCTCACCACCACGGTCGGGGGGCAGCGGCTGGCGCAACTGATCGGTCCGTCGCGCGCCCTCGAGATGCTGTTGCAAGGCCGGCAGTACTCCCCCCGGGAGGCTCTCGACATGGGTCTGCTGAACCGGGTGGTGCCCGCCGGCAGATTGATGGACGAGACGATGGAGCTTGCGCAGCTGTACTCGCGCCGCAATCGGGCCACCGTCGCAGCACAGAAGCAGATCTTCAATGAGCACCACGCCCTGAGCCCCGCTGACAGCCTGCGCCATGAAGGTGCCACCAGCGCCATCTCCATCAACGCCGCCGCGGCCCACCGAGCGCTGCAGGAGTGGGTGGACCGGCGAGGCGACGGCGACTCGGTGTTCCTCACCGAACCCGACCCGTGGGTGCGCGGTGATGCAGTCAGCCTGAATGCGCGCGACTAGCATGTAGGGCCGATGACCGAACCAGCAGGAACCGTCAGCCGACTCGAGCGACGCAAACAACGCACCAGGGCTGCGTTGCTCAAAGCTGCCCAATCCTTCATCGCCGCAGGCAAGCTCAATGTGCCGGTCCTGGAGATCACCCAGGCGGCCGACGTCGGAATGGGCTCCTTCTACAACCATTTCGACAGCAAAGAAGACCTGTTCGCAGCCGCAGTGTCCGAGGTGATGGACGGCCACGGCGCATTGCTCGACGAGCTCACCGAGGGTATCGAGGATCCCGCGGAGACCTTCGCATGCAGCTTCCGGTTGACCGGGCGCATCTTCCGGATCCGGCCGCAGGAGACGGCGATCCTGTTGGCCAACGGTCTTGATCTGTCCGTATCGGAGCGGGGGCTGGCGCCGAGGGCGTTACGCGACATCAAGGCGGCCGTGGCGGCCGGCAGGTTCCACACCGACGACCCAGAGCTCGCGCTGGCCGTAGCCGGTGGTGCCCTGTTGGCGCTGGGAAAGCTGATCAGCAAGAATCCGGACCGAGACGATGCGCAATCGGCGGACAAGGTCACCGAAGACGTGCTGCGCATGCTGGGGTTGTCTGCGGAGGAAGCGCACGAGATCTGCACACGGCCGCTGCCGGACCTCGCGAATCTGGTGCAGTGACCGGCTGGCTGGACGTTCACGCGCATTACGTGACGCAGCGGTACCGGGCCGACTGTGAGTCTGCAGGTTTCGGTGAACCGGACGGCATGCCGGGGATTCCCGGCTGGAGCGTGGAGCAGGCGCTTGAGGTGATGGCCGCCAGCGGGGTCGCAGCCGCAGTGCTCGCCATCTCATCGCCGGGAGTGCATTTCGGTGACGACCGGGCGGCACGGGATCTGGCCGCACATGTCAACGACTTCGGGGCAGAGGTGGTGGCGGCCCGGCCGGCGTCCTTCGGCCTGGCTGCCGTACTGCCGCTGCCCGACGTCGATGGCGCGCTGGCTGAATTGAACCGGGCCAGAACAGTTCTGGCAGCTGACGCGGTCGCTGTGAAGACCAACTACCACGGGCGCTATCTCACCGATCCCGAATTCGACTCTGTGCTGGCCGAACTGGACGCCCACGCCGATGTGGTGCTGCTGCACCCGACATCGCCGCCGGCGTGGGAGGCAACGGCGTTGGGGTACCCCCGGCCGATGCTGGAGTTCCTGTTCGACACCACCCGCTGCGTCGTCGACCTGATCCTGTCCGGAACGCTGGCCCGGTACCCCGCCATCCGCTGGGTGGTTCCGCACGCGGGTGCCGTACTGCCGGTGGTGGCCCACCGGGTTGCCGCCATGACGGTGGTCACGGGAACACCTGTCGATGTGCCGGCGGCGCTGGGCTCAATGTACTTCGACCTGGCCGGGTTCCCGGTGCCCGTCGCCCTGGAGTCGCTGCTGAAAGTCGTCTCACCCCGACAACTGCTGTACGGCAGTGACTTTCCCTTCACGCCTGCGCCTGCGGTCACTGCCCTGGCACAGGCGCTGGCACAGGAGTCCGTCCTGCAGGCGGCCGACTTGACGCTGAACCCCGGTTCGACGGCCGCAGGTCTGTTCCCCAGGTTCGTCACGGGGTGAGCACCATACCGTCCTCGCCGACGGTGATCTCACCACTGTAGTGATCGCTCATTCCTTGCGTGAAGAGCCGCCGGGCGACGAAGCCGTCCGGGTAGGGCGTCAGGTGCGTCAGGGCGAGGTGCTCCACTCCGGCATCTTCGGCTTGCTGTGCCAACGCGATGGTATCGGCGTGGTAGTCGATGGTGCGCTCGGCGACCATCGCGTCGTACTCGTTGCCCATCCCGCGCATGATCGGGATGGCCCGCCGCACCATGTGCGACGCATAGGCCTCGTGAACAACAAGGTCCGCGTCCTGCATAGCAGGCATGTTCAATTGGCTCACCGTGGTGTCCCCGCTGATGAAAACCTTCTTGCCGCCGTAGGTAATGACATATCCCTGTGCAGGTTTGACCGGATCGTGGACCACAAGATGGGCATCGATTGTCACTCCGTCCCGGTCGTAGACGCGGACGGATCTCGCATTGTCAGGAAAGTGAATGTCCGCCGGAACCGCCTGCCCGCCGGACTTGTTTGATGACAGGTCGGACATGTTGTCCGCCCGGTAGCCGTTATCCAGGGCGTAGACGGAGTTCAACGCGTCGATCACCGCGATCGTGCCCTCCGGGCCCGTCACCGGTAGCGGTTCCGACCGACCCCAGATCCACCCGTAGTTGACCAACGTGCCGAGTCCGTTGAAGTGATCAGAGTGGTAGTGGGTGATGAAAACCTGTTCGATCTCATGCACCGGCACGCCGGAGTTCACCAGCGACCGCGTGGCACCTTCACCGGCGTCAAAAACAAAGAGCCTACCGCCGGCCGACACCATGGTGCAGGCCTGTGCACTGGCGCTGGCTTCGGGAGATCCGGTTCCACACAGCAGGATTCGTAACGATCGGTCATCGGCACCAAACGCGTACTGTTCGGACTCGGCCAGCTGGCTGCGAATTGCGCGGTCGATGATCCAGTCACGCTTCACATAGGCGGTAACACCCCCGATGCCGGCGACCGCCACCAGTGCGATCGCCGTGCCAGCCGCGTACCTCTTCCACCGTGACACGATCTGCGACTCCCTCTCGATAGGTTATGATGAATTCGTCAGTTCCGCCGTAATCCTCAGTTGCGGAGTGAGCCCCACGCTAGCGGTTTCTATGCCGAGCGTCCAGTAATCACTCGTGAAGGAGTTCGACGCCATGACCCCAGACCCCCTGTCCACACTGGCCAACCGCGCTTTTCTCTATGGATTTCCCCTCGTGTTCGGTCTCGAGCAAGTTCAACGTTTCGCGACGACCGGAATCGGCGCCACACCCGCCGCGCCCTACAACTCGTTCGGTCACGCGCGCACGCTCGCCGGCCCCGAGGACACCTTCGTCTCCATCAACAACGACACCGTGTATTCGATTGCACAGCTGGATCTTTCAGCAGGGCCGTTACTTCTCGACCTGCCCGATACCCACGGTCGCTACTACGTCATGCAGTTCATCAGCGCGTGGACGGAGAACTTCGCCTACCTGGGCTTCCGGTCCACCGGTACCGCCGCCGGCCGTTACTTGATCGTGGGACCCGACTGGGACAGTGTCACGGGTTCCGAACATTCAGATGTGAAGCTGGTACAGAGTCCGACCCAGATCGCGACGCTCATGGGTCGCTGGGCTGTCACTGGCAAGGCCGACTTGGCCGCGGTGGCCCGACTGCAGGACGGCACCCGACTCACGCCGATAGGTTACGCCGACGCTGACGGTCTGCCCGTTGTCGACGATGCCCGTTTGAGTGCGGAGCTGGCGTTCTGGGAGCGCTACAGGGTCTATTCACAAGCGTTTCCACCCGTGGCCAGGGACGTCGAGGTTCAGTCCAGCTTCGCGGCGTTGGGGCTCACCGGGTCCACACCGGTCGGAGATCTCGAAAGGGACCGCCGCGAGGCCCTGATCCAGGGCTACCGCGACGGCATTGCGAGCGCACAACAGTTACTGCATAACAGCCGTGGAGATGCCGGCTGGACTTCGAGTCAGCACATATTCGACTTCAGCATCGACCATTTCGAGATCGGTACGATCGACGACCCGCAGTGGAAGATCGCCGACCAGGATGAACGCTTGCTCCTGCGTACGGCAGCGGCACTGGCCGGACTCTGGGGCGCGCACGCCTATGAAGCGGTCTATTTCACCGCATACCAGGACGGTGACGGCAATCTTTTGACCGGTGACCACACCTACGAGCTGACGCTGAATCCGCCGCCTCCCAACGGCGCATTCTGGTCGCTGACGATGTACCAGACTCCCGATTTCACGCTGGTGGACAACAGGATCGACCGCTATTCGGTGGGGGATCGCACCCGCGGCCTGGTGACCGATGCCGCTGGCGCGGTGACCATCACCGTCGCAGCTTCGATGCCGACGGATGCGACGGCACAAGCGAACTGGTTACCGGCGCCCGACGGACCCTTCCGTCCGATCCTGCGCGTCTACCTGCCCGACCAGACAGTGCTCGACGGTACCTACGAGCTGCCGGCGTTCACGCGCATTCGATAACCGAGAACGGATGGGGCCGCATCAGGAGACCACCGGCAGATCCGGCGCTGTTCAGCGGCAGCCATGGAGGCGGCCGCCGTGGACGTGGGTCCGAAATCTCCAAACCTGCTGTGCGGCACTAGGTTTTGTGACATTCGCCTGGGCCCGAAAGACTGGACGCTCAGCACAAGAATGAATAGCCTCGGCAATGTAAGCGAGTTGCACAGGTAGCGCGAGAAAGAGAGATAGAACATGGATAGAAATCGTGTAATCCGTTGGTTGGCAACTTTTGTCGGAGGAACCGCGGTCGCCTTGACCCTCGGTGCGGGCGCGGCCGGAGCACATCCAGGCGATCCTGGGGCTCCAAGACCCGGCCTGCTGCCCGGGCCCGGGGTGGCGCCCCAGGACCGGGGGTGCCGCCGGGACACCCCGGACTGCCCGGACCGCTGATCTGAGCTTCGGGTGCCCCGGCTCTCAAGCCGGGGCGCCCCGCTGCGGGGCTAAGGTGTTCGCCATGGGTCGCCAAGCTGAGATGAGTGCCGAAAGCCGGTCACGACTGTTGGCGGCGGCGTGGGAGCTGTTGGCCGAGGGCGGATCACGGGCCACTACCGTCGCGTCGGTCGCGCAACGCTCCGGTATCAGCCGGGGGTCGATCAGCTGGCATTTCGGTTCCAAAGAAGGCCTCATCGTCGCAGTGGTCAATAGCGCCTTCGACACCCTCTACGGCAGCATCGAGGAGAAGTTCGAATCGACCGATGACCCGGGATGGCATCGCATCGTTGACGCCCAGTCGGTCATGTTGATCGACGAACGCTTCCAGATCTTCGGCACCCTGGCGCTGGAAACGGTCATCGAGAAGGGCCCGATCGCAGAGGCATTTGCCGTCGGTCAGCGTCGGATCCGTGACCTGTACGCGGACTACATCACAAAGCATGCTCTGGTGGGAGACGACGTTGATGCAGTCGACGCAGCAACGGCGCTGCGAGCACTGACGCTGGGCCTCAACATCCACCGCCGATTCGACGACGACGTGATTGCTTTACCCCGCGCCATCCACGCGCTCAGTGCATTTCGACCAGTTTAAGCGTGTGTAGCTAAGACGCCGGCTCCGTAAAGAGCCGAACTCCTCTGTGCTGCAGCGCTATAGACCTATTGCTCTGCATCTCGACGAACCCGTCCCTGACACTCAGGGCCGACTGCTGCCCGGCAACCTGACGACACGCAGAAGGAACCACAGAGCATGCCCATCGCGACGATCGGCTTCGAACTGTCAACGACAAGGACTGGGACATGAGCCCCCATTGGAGCTCGGCACTGGCAGAACTCGTCCCGTTGTCCATGGTGATCGCTCTGTCGCCGCTCACGATTATCCCCGCCGTGCTCGTGTTACACGCGGCCCGCCCGAAACTGACCGGTCCGGCATTCCTCGCTGGTTGGACGATCGGACTAGGTTCACTCACCGCGCTCTTCGTGCTTGCGTCAAACCTACTGGGCGGCAACAAACCTGAACCACCAGCCTGGACAACGTGGGTGCGGATCGGTATCGGCGTCGCGCTGATCGTCCTCGGTGTCTATCGCTGGGTCAGCCGACATGCCAAACCGCATCAGATACCGGGCACCCGCCACCTCATCGGAGCGAGCCCTGCAAGAGCGCTTGTGATCGGCATACTGCTCGCCGGGGTCAACCCGAAAGTATTTTTCATCTGCGCGGCAGCAGGTCTCACGTTGGCGACCTTGACCATGGGCTCGGGTGCGGGAGCCGCCGCGACGGTGTTCATCGCACTGTCTGCCTCCACCGTCGCCCTACCCGTGCTGGCATACTGCGCTTTCGACGACCGATTGGGCCCGCTGCTCGATCGCATCAAGGACTGGATGGAGAAATACACCTCCGCCGTGATGGCCTCCATCCTGGTGCTGATTGGACTCGTGGTGCTCCTCAAAGGAATTCAGGGCCTCTGACACACGGCCTGGGCACTCACAACTGAAGCTGTCCGCCGTCAACAGCCAGCTCCGCGCCGGTCATGTAGCTGCTGTGGTCAGACGCCAGGAACAATACTGCGCTTGCGATCTCGTCGACATGGCCGAGGCGTTTCATCGGCACGCCGGCAGCCAGACTGTCCAGCAGTCCCTGTTGTTCGGCCTCGGGTGCCAGCCCAGCTAGGCCGGGTGTGTCGATGGGGCCCGGGATGACGGTGTTGACCCTGATCGTGCGGTCCAGCAACTCGGTTGCCCACGTCCGTCCGAGGGAACGGATGGCAGCCTTGGATGCCGCGTACATGCCGAAGGCGGCCACGCCTTCGGTGGCTGCCGTGGATCCGGACAGGATGATCGATGCACCGTCGTTGAGCAAAGGAAGTACCTTCTGCAGCGTGAATGTTGTTCCGGCGACGTTGCGGTCGAAAGTCTGACGGTAGTGCTCGAACGTGACGTCGGCGAGAGGTGCGAAGTCTCCGCCACCGGCGTTGGCGAAGACGACGTCGAGTCCGTTCCCGTGGGCGCTGATGTGCGCGGCCAACGTGTCCAGCGAGTCGAGATCGCTGACGTCGCTGAGGACGCCCTGCACGCGATCGGGGCTCCCGATGGTGGCGGCGGCCTTGTCGAGTCGGCCTTGCTCACGGCCGGTGATGAAAACGAACGCACCTTCGCGGACGAATCGTGCGGCGGTCGCCAGTCCGATGCCTGCCGTACCTCCGGTGACCAAAGCCGTCTTGCCGTCGAGTTGTCCCATGGTGTGCTCCTTGTGTCGTTTAGACGATCTGATCTGCCAAACGCACGTGACATATCACCTATTCCAATTCGTCCCCGGTCAGCTCCGAGCGGGCGGTATCGAGGCGTTCAGGTTGAGGCTGACGTAAATGTGTTCGAACGCGGCGGTGAGCGGCCCGAGCAGATTCTCCGGCAGGGCGTCGAAGAACAACCGGCGTACGAGGTCGACGTGTGCGGGCGCGGCTGCCACGATCGCCGCCAAGCCGGCTTCGGTGAGTATCACGTCGGTAGCGCGCCTGTCGTCTTTGTTCGGCTTGCGACCGGTGAGGCCACGGGCCTCCATCCGACGCAATTGATGCGACAGCCGGCTACGCTCCCAACCGATCTCGGCCGCCAAATCACCTACACGCATAGTGTTTTCGCGGCTGCTGCTCAATGCGTTCAAAACGTCGTAATCTGACAGCGACAGCCCTGAGTCCGCCTGCAACTGCCGGTTCATCTCGTAGTTCATCCGCAACTGCACCCGCATATAGGCATACCAGGCGCGTTTCTGCTCGGCGGTCAACCACACCTGGGTCTTGCGCTTGACCGGGCTGTCACGCTTCTTCTCCGACGGCACCCGCCGATTATCCGGCACCAGGCCCCGCTGGCGGGGATTGCCTGGCGTCATGACTGCCTACTTTGCGGTCTCGGGCCGCGACGGATGCTAGTGATTAAGTGAAGTATCACCTAACTGCAGCGGATGGGGTGCGCCAGTACCGATTGATGGTTGTAGCCCAGCTCGTTGGGCGGTGTGACATCCGGCTGAACGTTTCCGCGGTCATCGCGGGCACGCACCCGGAGCACGTGCTCTCCGGGTGCGACGTCCCAGCGCAACTGCCACCGTGCCCACACCCCGGCCTCACCGCGTGAGGTCAGGTCCGCCTCCAGCCAGGGTCCATCGTCAATCCGGTACTCCACCGCGACCACCCGGCCCTCACCCGCGTAAGCCCGGCCGCGAATCAGGTGCGGTCCCGACGTCAGCTGGGCCGGCCACGGCAACTCGACCAGACTCGACAGCGCCGGCTCGGTGATCGCCGGTCCCCGTGCCGGCGCCACCGACGGGTAGCCGGCTCCGATCAATACGTAGTCCTCGGTGTTCCACGGAACGAAGAGAGCAGCGGTGGAAACCTCGATGCGGCCGAGCCATTTGATACTCGCTGCCCCAAGCCATCCGGATACGATCAGGCGGGCTGGATAGCCGTGATCCGGTGGCAACGGCTCGCCGTTCATGGCAAACGCGACCACGGTGTCGTCCGCCAACGCCTTCGCCAGCGGCAGCGGCCGACGCGCCCGGATCGCGTCCAACGATTCCGGCATCACGTCGTGGGCCTGCTCGGTGAGCTGTGCCGGCTCCAACAGATCACGCAGTCGAACCCCGGTCCATTCCGCAGTGCTGATCGCCGATCGTCCCCACTGTGTGCCGTCGAAGGTACGGCCGATCTCCTCGCCGAACAGCACCCGCCGATTACCCGCACATTCGAGGGTCCGCACCACCGATACCAGAGTGAAGGCGTCCATCAGATCGTGGTAGCTGTACTCGACGCAGTGTCGAACACCGTCTCCTTCGACGCGCAGCACCCAGGTCCGTGAATCGATCTCCGGCGTCGGTGCATGACTGCGAACGAAGAAGCTGTCGTTCGGCGTGATGTCCGACAGCATGTTCTCCGGATTGGTGCCGTAATCCAAACCGGACCCCGTGTCCTCCAACAGCTTTGGAGGGATCGGCTTCATCACCCCATCTGACATACCGTTCGGCATGGCACCCATTCTCCCCCTGTCGAAGGGGGACTACCCCGGCTTTGGGTGACTTCCGACGTGACGGACGCATCGCCACCGCCCGGCATCGTAGGCGTAACGCTGGGCTCCCTGCCACACACCATAGGTACATCACCGATTCGAAAGGACGACCCTGATGGGGGACACCCACCTCGACCCGATTGATCACCACCGCACCACGCTGCCGCACAGCGGCGCCACCTTCAAAGACGCGTTCCTCCTGCCCGGGATCGCACTTCTTGCAATCAGTGTCGTCGGCATTGCTCTCGGACTCGCATCAGCCGGATACATGCGCGGCGGCTGGGCTGCCCTGACGATCGTCGCCGCGGCACTCATCGCGCTGTTCGGCACGTTCCTGATCGTGCGGGAACGGCGGCGCGTGCGCCGGATCGAGAGAAATCACTCGGCCGAACAGCATGTTTCGCAGAAGCTGTCCCGTAGGCCTGGCGTCAGATGACGCGGCCCCTGCCTGACAGAACTTCTCCGGGGAGAGCCTGGTGGGTGCGCCGGCAGAGCTCTGGTTCTGGCCGACGCGGTGCCCGGCCTGCCGGCGCGCGGCACCGGGCGGGCCATCGACGGCTCCTACGACCGCGTGGCTGACAAATACGTTGAGAATGGCTACGGCATACGTCATACCCACCGTGAGCTACCCGGTGGCTGCGAGGATCAGCCGCACCGTCTCGTCGGGCCGGTCCCAATGGGGGAAGTGACCACAGTCGGAAAACCAATGCAGGTGGGCGTCGGGAAAGGCTCGCATTGCGGTGCCGGCTTGGCTCGGCGGGGTCACGCGGTCGTTTCGGCCCCAGCCGATCGTGACCCTCCCCTTCAGCGAACCTGCCGGTGCGCCTTGCTGTTTCGGCCCGTGCACCAACGCTCGCACTGCGTCGTTCAGGCTCGGAGAGGTGTTGAAGTTGCGCAGTTCCGCCAACACCAGATCCGCGGGGAGCCGCCACGGTTTGGCGGAGAACTGCAGCAGCAGCGCGGTGCGCCCGATGGCGCTCCTAGTGAGGGCTGGCAGAAGCGGCTGAATGCGCTTGACCAAGGCGATCGACGGGCCCACCGTGGCACCGAAGATCTTGACCTGCCGGTCGGACCAGAACCCTCCCGGATCCAGCGCGACGACGTCACCGGCATGCCCGCGGCGGGCCAGTTCGAGCACAATGCGAGCGCCCATCGAACTGCCGACCACGTCGACGCTGCCGAGATCCTGCTCCGCGATGAAGGTTTCGACCGCCTCGGTGAGGGAGGCAACGGAGACCTCACCGGTCAGGGGTGGGCTCTCGCCGAAGCCGGGCAGGTCGACGGCGATCACCGTGCGTTCGCGAACCAGAGCCGGGACTATGAGGTCCCAGTTGTGCAGGTTGGAGATGCCGTGGACAAGCAGGAGCGGCTTGCCTGATCCGGAGCGAATTGCATGCATCTGCCGGGGGTACCCCAGCCTGCCGAGCTAAACGACCCACGCGAGCAGACGTCACTGGTCGGACATCCCGGCGTGGATCGCGTCGAGATGGTGCCGCCGATCAGTCCGAGTAATCCCAAGACACCGTTCTGATTGGGGTCACGCGGATGTAGACGACACCCGGTCTGGCTTCCATGGGCCATTCGGACTCCGGCACGCCACGAGCCTGGGCACCCTGCCGCGCGAGCTGAAGCCTGTCAGCCGGTTCGCGGACTACAACGGCACGACCTTGGAGCATGACCCCGCGGATGTCCGCCATCGAGGATCCGTCTTCGAGCATCACGCTCACCCTCGGGTCGGCCTCGACGTTCGCGACCTTGCGTGTGTGATCACGCACGCCCATGACGATGTCGCGGCCGAGCCGGAAGTATCCCAGAGGCACGGTATGCGGAAACCCATCGCGGTCAATGCTGCTCAACATCGCCCAGCCGGGGCGGCTGTCGACGAACGCCTCGATCTCCTCGTCGGTGAGCTTCCTCGGCATGAGGCAAGGTTACAAGAATCGAGTCGCCGCTGCGGGTGGCGATTCGGGGCTCTTCGCAATTCGCAGGCCCCGTGGCGGTGTAAAGTGAAGGCGGCGAGGGACTTTCATCTCACCCTCGGGGCATTTCCGGGATGTTCAGTTGCCTGAGTCGGACCGGGTCGACAACGGAGACGATGCCGATCAGGCGGCCCCTCTCGACGGTGCAAACCATCACGCTGATTGGCTTACCCGAAGGGCCATAGGCGAGGATGCCGGGTTCGCCGTTGACCAGAACGCGTCGCGCAACGACACGGGATCCCTGACCGCGGCGAACCGCGTCCACTACCCCGTCGATCCCGGTACCGACGCTGATGCCGCGGGCGGTGAACTGCTGCCAGCTGATATCGGGGTCCAGCACGCGCAGCAACGCGTCGAAGTCTCCGTCCCGCGACGCGGCGAGGAACGCGTCGACGACCTCGCGCTGATCTTGTCGGCTCGCTTGACCTCCGCTACGCAGTGGTCCTTCCTGCACCTTCCGGCGAGCTCGGCTGGCAAGCATCTTGACGGCGCCGGTCGATCTCTCCAAGATCCGGCCGATGTCGGCGAATGGCACCGCGAACACATCGTGCAGAACGAACGCCAACCTCTCATCGGGACGTAGCGAGCCAAGCACCACGAGCAGCGCCACCCCTACCGTGTCGGCGAGAAGTGCGGACTCCTCCGGAGTGCCGACGTCCTCGGTGATCACGAACTCGGGCAGTGGCGCAGCGAGCGAGACCTCGGGCCGGCTGTTGCGTGCGCGCAGCACATCGATACAGATGCGGCCGACGACCGTGGTCAGCCACCCGGCGAGGTTGTCGACCAAGTCTGCGTCCTGACGAGAAAGGCGTAACCAGGCTTCCTGCACCACGTCTTCAGCATCGGACTGCGAGCCCAGGACGCGGTGCGCGATCGCGAGCAGCCGCGAACGCTGTTCTTCGAAAGCCTCCGCCAGATCAACTTCGGCTGCCATGAGTTACCTCTCGTTACGCGGATCCGTCACAAGGGTGACGAATCGGCACGAGCCGAGGTAACCACGAACGGAGGCAGCCATGAACACCACTCTCTGGATCACCGCCGCGATCGCCTCGACGGTCTACGTCGTTGGCGGCGCCAGCCTGCTGCTCCTGTCGAGGAACTCATACCGGTCGCTGGGCCCCAGCCAGTACTGGATCGACGATTTCGGTGACGGCCACCTCAAAGCGATCGGCACGATCAAACTGATTGGCGCGGTTGGTCTGATCCTGCCCGCTGCGACCGGATTCGCCACCGTCCTCACGCCGCTTGCGGCCTGCGGCCTGGCACTGTTCATGGCGGGCGCAGCCACGACGCGATTTCGCCGCAGCGAGTGGTTGTCGATGGCCGGCGACGTCGTTTTTCTCGGAGTGTTCGCATTCCTGGCCTGGGGACGGTTCACGCTGCCCGTCTCATGAGCGGCGACAGCGTCAGCCTGATGTCTGCGACCGCCCCTATCGTGACCGGAGTGAGGCTGACACCGAGGCCTAGACCTACTGACCTGGACGTGGTTCGCGACTCGTACGACCGCGTGGCTGACAACTACGTCGAGATGGTGACCACCACGGGTATCGGAGACATCCGCACCCATCCCTGGCTCAAAGCAGTAGTGGACACATTCGCAAGCAGCGTCGCAGCGATAGGCCCGGTCCTCGACGTCGGCTGCGGACCAGGAACGGTCACGGCCTACCTCGCCGAACGCGGCATCGAGGTCTCCGGAATTGACCTCTCGACGCGCATGATCGACCACGCGCGGCGCCTGTATCCGCACTGCACCTTCTCGGTCGGTTCGGCGACCGACCTCGACCTCCACCCAGCATCAATGGGCGGAATCCTGGGTTGGTGGTCCCTGTTCAACCTGCCGCGCAACGTCCTACCCAGAGTTCTCGGCGATTTCGCCGCGGCTCTACGACCGGGTGGTCAGCTGATCATCGCTACCCATGTCGGTGACGACGATGTCGAGCGCACCGAGGCCTACAACGGGGTGCCGGTCCAGTGGACGACCTACAAGTGGCAGCCAGAACAACTCATCGCGCTAGTGAAACAGGAGGGGTTGCGGCCCGTGGCGGATCTCCGCCTTCCTGCCGACGAGACCAGCGGCCCCGCGGTTGTCCTTGTCGCACAACGCGATTGATGTAGTCGAGCGCCCCACTCAGATCTCGGCGACGATGTCGCACCGATAGCGTTGTGCGGCAAGCGCGTAACAGCCGACCGCCACCAGCTGCATTGTTGGTACCAGGATCAGCAGGGCGCGGCCCAACGCCTGCGGGCCCAGTTCGCCCGTCAGCGAATCACTGATCAACCCCGTCACGAACGGCCCGACGGCACCCAAGGTGGCGTTGAAGAACAAGAAGACGGCGGACGCCGTCGCCCGCTGCTCTGGAAGCACCAGGCGCTGGATCGCCGCGATGGACGGTGCCAGATAGGCGATGCCGATCACGTACGCCAAGGCGAGAAGCAAGACGCACCAGATGCGGTTCTCGACGATGAACGCCAACGCGGACGCCGGCAGCAACGTCGCGATCAGAATGACCACGATCCACAGCAACCAGCGCGGGTCGCGGGCGGCCAGCCGGTCGGCAATCCGCCCCACGATAACCAACCCCAGAATTCCGAGTACACCGGTGGCCAGCCCGTACTTGATACCGACCTCGCCGAGCGACATGCCCAGGTCGCGCATCAGGAATGCGGGGGCAAAGGTCGTCAGCGAGTAGCCGGCGGCAGATACCAGCGCGGTGCCGGCGACCATGGCCAAAAAGCTGGGCTTGCGCAGGAGATCCCACCAGTTCAATGCTGCGGTGTTCCGCCGCAGCGGCGGGGCGGGCAGGCTCTGGCGACAGCCCACGACCGACAGCACCACAGGGGCGAGGAGAACGCTGATGGCACCCATCACTACGAAAGCCGCTCGCCAGCCGAGGCTTTCGGCGAGCAGACCGCCCCCGAGCAGGCTGGCGGCACTGGCCAGCGGGATTGCCATGGTGGTGACCGCCAGCGGCGCCGAGCGCTTGTCCGGGGCGAAGTTTCGCGCTACGTAGGCATGCGCTGCCGGCGTGCTGCCCGCCTCGCCGACAGCGACACCGACGCGGGTCAGGGCGAGCTGGAAGCCGGACTGGACCGCGCCGCCCAGCATGGTCATCGAGCCCCACAACGTCAGGCAGCCGGCGATGACTGTGCCGAAGAGGCCGCGATCGGCGACACGTGCGATCAAGATGCCTACCACGGCGTACACGATGAGGAAGCCGAACCCGTTGATGACACCGATCGCGGTGTCGGACAGGGCCAGGTCCTTCTTGATCGGTTCGGCCAGTACGCCCGGCAGGAAGCGGTCGACGTAGTTGAGGGTGCCGACGAGCGCGAGCACCACGACGGCGGTCCATGCGCGGGATGGCGAATGCACAGCCTGGGTGTCACGGGTGGCTGCATCCTGTGGTGTCGACATGGTCCTCCTCCGTCAATCGCTGCCGAGCAGCTTGACCTATTCGGCCGGTGGAACGGTAGTGAAGATCGGCCAGCAGATCTCTGTGGCGGTGAAGGTCATCGGCTCTGAGTGTGTGCCGACGATATAGTGTTCGCGGATCGGTCCCTGGTCGCTGATCAATCGCTCGTTGACGTAGGTCCCCGGCGCCGCGTAGCTGCGGTCGATGCCGTCGTGACTGCCGGAATGGGTCAGTACCGCGTACTCGGCCGACGCCAGGATCTCGGCACGGCCCCCCCGGGGGGTTGCGTGCAAGGTGGCGCGGTGACGAACAGCGTTGCGGCACCGCGCTCTTCGAGAAATAGTGCCCGGTCGTACAGGCCGCCGGGCGTCATGGTGAAATCACCGTTCGTCGCGGTCGCCACGGCGTCGCGGAGTTTCCTCAGCGTCGTCCCGAACCAGTTGTCGATGTCGGCCACCTCGATGGTGGCGCCGATCGACCACACGAGGCGCTCGGGCTCACCCACCGGACCGATACCCCCGCCGACGTCTCGTTGGTTTCGGTGGACGAAACCAAGCTTGTACGGTTCACGATGACTGTCGAGTCTTGACCCGAACACGAACGACGTCGGCCGAGCGGAGAAGCCATGGGCAGATACGACATTCCCCGTGACGCGCAGCGCATCTACGACACGGTTGTCGCCGGCGGCGCCGCGATCGTTCCGAGCGATATCGGTTACGGGGCCATCGCCAGTTCCTCAGAGGCGCTGCTTCGACTCTTTCGGGCTAAGCGACGGGCTCCGCATAAACGCCATGCGATGGCGGGCAATTACGACCTTTACCGCGAGGTCCACAAGCTCGGCCGACGCGAGCAGGACATGGTCGACGCCGTTGTGCTCGATGCGGATCTTCCGTTGGCGGTGGTAGGCCACTACGACGCCACTCACCCCGTCGTCGCGGCCGTCGAACCCGAGACGCTTGCGGCGAGCACTGTCGGCAACACTCTCGCGATGCTCGTCAACGGTGGTGCGCTCCAGGACGCGGTGGTTCGGATCGCGCATGCGAACGAGACACCGCTGCTTGGTTCATCCGCGAACCTGACTGGCGCCGGGACGAAATTCCGGGTGCGGGACATCGAACCACCGATCCTCGACGCGGTCGATCTGGTCGTGGACCACGGTCTGCGGAAGTACCACCTCTATCGCCGATCGTCAACGATGATTGATTTCTCCACGATGGAGGTCGTGCGCATCGGTGCGTGCTACGAGCTGATCTGTGACATCTTCGCCACCCGGTTCGGCATCGACCTTCCCGCCGATCCCGGCTGGGATGCGCTGCCGTCGGGTCATCTGCGCGAGCACCTACTGCCACGGTGAGCGGGCAACACGATGTCTTTGTTCAGGCGCCGCGGCGTTGCCGGCGTGCTGCACGCACGGTCAACCCGATCGCCGCAACCAGGAAGTAGAAGGCTCCGAACGCTGCATAGGGTGCAATATCGACGGGGCTGGGTGTGGCAGGGCCGGCAGCCTTCCACAGGAACATGATGCCGACACCCGCGGACTGCGCACCGCTGAGCGCCATCGGCCATTGTGCGCCAACGTTTTTCCATCTGCGAAGGGCCGTCGCGAGCTGCAGCACCCCTGACACGCTCGCCCAGACACCGAAGATGCCGAGCACCACGTTCATACTCGCGGCCAGCCCGAAGGCGACAGCCAGAGTGGTGAGACAGCTGACGGCCGTATTGAGGGCCTGGGTCGGATTACGGCGTAATCCCCCGTTGTGGCGGGCGTCGACGACGTTCGCCAAGCCATCCCAAGCCGGATAAATCAGCAGTAGCGCACCCGCCAGCAGCGAGGAATGCGAGCCGATGATGACAACAGCGGCGACCCAAAGGAGGGAAAACAGCGCTCGCACAGCGTAATAGAGCCGCAACCATTGATTTGTATCAACGGAAGTTCGATCTTTCAAGGATTGGTCGGTCATGTGCTGTCCTTTGGCCGTTCACGGTTACGGACCTCACTGTGAATCGGCATGCGCAATGGCGGCCATTGAAGTTTCAGGTGGTGCAACCATGCCTCATGCCCGCGCAGCAGCCACCAAGTCCTGGATGGTGACATCGAGGGCTTCGCGACGCGCCGAAGAGTTCGGACCTAGCAGGGCCGAGAAATGTGGTGCGAGTCCGTCGCACGCGCTGATCAATGGCCGGACGAACGTACGCAGCGCTGTCGCCGGAAGTTGCTCGTCGGGTCCGGCGATGGCGATCGACCCGAGCGGGTAACCGGTGTCCAGGCCGAGAAGCGCTGCGCCGATTCCGTTGAAGGACGGACGATTCTCGCTGAAGGACAGGGCATAGCCGTCGGCTCGGATGTCGCCGAGTTCGCGCTCGAGGTTTGCGCGATGTCTGCCGATTGCATGTTCTGCCAACACCGCGCTTGCCTCTTCGGTAGGCAGATGAGCCAAGATCACGCGCCCGCTGCAACCGGAGGTCAGGGGTGACCGCTCACCGATGTGGATCCGCCGCGACTGCAGGTTGGTACCTTGTTCGGCGCCGAGCACGAGGACCCGGTGCTCGCCGCTGCGAAGATGCAGGGTCGCGGTTGCCTGAGCCATGGCCGCCAGTCTGGACAGCACGGGGCGTGCACGTTCGAGCAGCGCGGGGCGTGGCCCTACCAATGAGGCCAGTGCTATGGAGCGGCTCCCTATCCGGTAGCCGCGGCGGCCGGCATGGTCGACGTACCCCTCGGCCTGCAACGTGCGCAACACCCGGTACGCGCCGGCCTTGGACAACCCGACAGCCGACGCGATTGCCAGCAGGCTCGCTGGTTGTTCCATTGCGGCAAGCGTTTCCAGCACCAGCAGCGGTCTTCGGAGAAGATCCGGCTGGGAAGTTTTCTGCGACTTTCGGGGTCCTGACATCACAACCTGTTGGTTTCAGCTGGCGAAACCAAGTTTGGAGCACGCTGTGCGCGCTGTCCACTGTTGTCTCGAAACAAGCGAAACTTCGCCGAGAGAAACCGGAACATGACCACAGCACACGATGCCGAGGTGCGGCACGGTCGGGACTGGGTCGACCCGGAAAAGACGGTTCGCCTCGGCTACACGGTGGTCGCCCCCGCTGAATTTCTCAAGACCGTTGTGCTTCTGCATGGCGCTCCCCAGACGCGATACGAGTGGCGCAAAGTCATGATGCCGCTCGCCGCCGCCGGTTACCGGGTGATCATGCCCGACTATCGCGGCGCCGGAGCTTCTGACAAACCTCGTGACGGCTACGACAAGTGGACGATGGCCGCCGATATTCACTCGCTACTGCGGAACACCTTGGGCGTGACGGAGCCGGTTTCGCTTGTCGGGCACGACCTCGGGTCGACGCTGGCGCTGAGTTACGCGCTGCGCTACCGCGACGATGTCGTCAGCGCCACTTTCATGGAAGCGCCGTTGCCGGGCACCGCCTACTACGACTGGCGCGTGACCCAGAAGTCGGCCTGGCAGTTCTCGTTCCATGCCAACCCCGATGTCGCGGTGTACCTCACGCACGGACGTGAGCGGTGGTACATCAATCGATTCTTCGACGAGTTGACCTACCAACCGGATGCGATCTCCAATGACGACCTCGACGTGTACGCCCGCGCATTCGAAGCGCCAGGAGCCATGCGCGCGATGTGTGAGCTCTACCGGGAACTCGATCGCGACGCCGATGACAACCGCGCCTCGTTGCAGGAGCACGGCAAGCTCTCCGTTCCGGTGCTGGCGTCCGGGGGGGCTTCCGGGCCTCTGGCCAAGAACTTCCGGGCGATGTGTGAAGAGATCGCCGAATCGGTGACAGAGCACCTCGTCTCGGATTGCGGCCACTGGGTGGCCGAGGAGCAGCCGGCGTACTTCACCAAGATGTTCTGCGACTTCGACGCGGACTCGCGAAATGTGTTCAAAAGATTGTGAACTGGAGGTAATTGTCATGGTGAACCTGCACCCGCAGGCAATCGGTATTGCCGGCAGGAAGGTGTCGCGGTTGGGTTTCGGATCGATGAGATTCACGGGTCGCGGGATCTGGGGCGAGCCCGAGGACCGCGACGAATGTATCGCCGTGGCCCGGCGGGCCGTCGACCTCGGCGTGCAGTTCATCGACACCGCCGACTCCTACGGACCCCATGTCGCCGAGGAGATCTTGCGGGAGGCGTTGCATCCGTACCCCGACGATGTCGTGATCGCGACGAAGGCTGGCCTGACCCGAAATGGACCCGATGTCATCGACACTGACGCCGGGCCCAAACGCCTCGGCCCGGCGGCGTGGCCGCCGGTCGGACGACCCGAATACCTGCGGCAGCAGGCGTTGATGAGCATGCGCCGTCTGAGCGTCGACCAGATCGATCTGCTGCAGCTGCACCGGGTTGATCCGAAGGTGCCGTTGGCGGATCAGATCGGTGAGCTCAAGTCGCTCCAGGACGAGGGCAAGATCCGCGAGATCGGCATGTCGCAGTGCACAGTGGAGCAACTCGACGAGGCGCGGCAGATCGCCGACATCGTCAGTGTGCAAAGCCGATTCAACGTCATGGACCGCAGCGCGCAGGACATGCTGGAGGTGTGCGAGCGCGATGGGCTCACGTTCATTCCGTGGGCACCGGTCGCCCAAGGCGGGCTCGACACGGCCCACCAGGCACTCGCCGACATCGCTCGGGCGCATCAATGCACCGTGGGCCAGGTGGCGATCGCCTGGCTTCTGCATGTCTCACCGGCGATGCTTCCAATCCCGGGGACATCGCGGCGTGCGCATCTGGAAGAGAACATGGCCGCGGCTGACCTGCAGTTGACTCAGGAAGAGCTCCACACGCTCAGCGCAGCCGGCAGTTGATCACCACCGGTGCGCCGCAACACCTCGACCACGTGTGTACGCCGACAGATCGGCGTTGACAAGTAGCCCCGGCCATTCCTCAGCGGGCGACCATTGAGCGCTGCCGTCGTCGGCGAAACGGATGCAGACCGCGCGGTATGCGAACACGGTGTACGCGTCTCGCTCGGTCTCGGGCACCACACTCCGCGCCACCGCCTCCGTGTCGTAGAACCCGGCGGAGTTGTGGGCGTGGTGCTTGAGCCGATCGGGCGCGCCTGGCGAGATGCACTCGCTGACGCTGCAGACGTCGTCGATCGGTGCACGCGCGAGGAAGGCCGGCCGCGAAACGACCTTTTGGGCCAGGAAGCCGACGCAGACAGACTCAACCATGGTCGGTCAGAGGCTAGCCGATGTCCGGTCTTGCGAACACACTCGCTCCGCGTCGTTTCCCCAGTAGTCAGTCGGACACCCGGACACAGTGCACCACGACGATCCGTACGACGCCGGCGAGGCCCTGCCGACATCTGCGAGGTCTAGCTTGGCGGGATGGGTTTGTTCAGTCATGCGGAGCCTGCCGAACCATCCGACGGCGTTGGCGGTGGCGGTGTTGTTGAGCCGGCCAGGCGTGGTGAGGTGAGCGAATACGGGGTGGATGAACCTGTGGTGGTGGGTCCGGGGCTACCTCCTGAGGATGGTTCGTGCGGACAGTTCGCCGTGCAGTTTCATGTATCGACGTCAATGCTGATCGGACTCAAACGTATTGCCGATCTGCGCGGGGTGAGCGTGCCGGAGGTATGTCGGCAGGTGATCGGTGTGTTCGTTGCCCAGCAAGAGGGCGAGCTTGATGCGCTGCTTGTTGCCGAGACGGAGGCGGCTGATTACCGGCCTCGCTTGGATCAAGCGTGATCGCGCCGATGGTCAAGTCGGCGCACGCACCACGCAAGTCTGCAGAGCCGTCACGTCATTGCGTACCGTTCGCCGGTGGCACGACTAAGGCGTTCAGCGCTCTGCAGTGGTCCCCGCCGCCGGTTTCCGAACGAGCAGGTGGCCGTCAGGGAAACGACTCTCGCCGGGCCTGCTACTTGGCCATGTTCGAGAATCGTGACAAATGTAGTTGGTGCGCAACGGTAATCGTGCGTGTCGGGCCGGCGCGATGCTTGGCGACGATCAGGTCCGCCTCGCCGCCTCGCGGGTCGTCGGTCTCGAATGCATCGGGCCGATGTAGCAGGATGACCATGTCCGCATCCTGTTCGATGCTACCGCTTTCACGCAGGTCAGACAGCATGGGCTTCTTGTCGGTGCGCTGCTCCGGACCGCGGTTCAGCTGGCTCATCGCTACCACGGGTACTTCCAGCTCTTTGGCCAAAAGCTTGATTTGCCTGGAGAATTCGGAGACTTCCTGCTGCCGCGACTCGACCTTCTTGCCGGATGTCATCAGCTGCAAGTAGTCCAGCACGATCAACCGCAGCCCAGCCTTCTGGTGCAAACGTCGCGCCTTGGCCCGGATCTCCATCATCGTGAGGTTCGGCGAATCATCGATATACAGTGGCGCTTCGCTGATCTCGCTCATACGGCGCGCCAGGCGCGTCCAGTCGTCGTCGCTCATCCGGCCCGACCGCATGTCGGCGAGCTTGATCTTCGCCTCTGCCGACAGCAGACGCATGACGATCTCGGTCTTGCTCATTTCCAGGGAGAACACGATGCTCGGCAACTGGTGCTTGATCGAGCACGATCGCATGAAATCGAGGCCTAGCGTGGATTTCCCCATACCGGGACGCGCCGCGACGACGATCATCTGACCGGGATGCAGACCGTTGGTCAGCTCGTCGAGGTCGGTGAATCCCGTCGGGACACCCTTGGAGATGCCGCCCTCGGAGGCGATCGCGTCGATCTCGTCCATCGCCGGCTGCAGGATCTCTTCGAGGATCACGTAATCCTCGGTGGACTTGCGCTCGGTGACGTCGTAGATCTCCGCCTGCGCCCGGTCCACGATTTCGTTGACATCGGCTCCGTCGGCACCCGCGTAGCCGTACTGCACCACGCGCGTGCCCGCCTCCACGAGACGGCGCAGCAGCGACTTCTCCGCGACGATCTCGGCGTAGTAGCCCGCATTCGCTGCCGTCGGCACCGTCGAGATCAGGGTGTGCAGATACGGCGCACCGCCCACCCGGCGCAGCAGCCCGCGCCGGTCGAGCTCCGCGGCGACGGTGACGGCGTCGGCGGGCTCCCCGCGGCCGTAGAGGTCCAGGATCGCGTCGTAGACGAGTTGGTTGGCCGGCTTGTAGAAGTCGCCGGGGCGCAGCTTCTCCAGGACGTCAGCGACCGCGTCCTTGCTCAGCAGCATGCCGCCCAGCACGGCCTGCTCGGCCGCGGCGTCCTGTGGGGGCTGGCGGCCGAAATCCTCGCTCGGAGGCGGCTCCAGGTCCGACGGACCACCGGGACGCCCACGATCATCGACTACGGCCACGTGGCGCCTCACCCTCCCCAGATGTCTGTCGAACGCGTGTTCGGTTCGCTTGCCAACACGGTACGAACTGCCACTGACAAGAACGCCCCAACCGACCCCGCGACGGCCAACGTTAGATGTTGCTGGCGGAGGCGCAACCACCACCTGTGGATGACCCTGTGGATGGCGTGTGGACAGCTCAGGTGGACGATGTTGAGCGCCTGGGGAGAACCTGTTGATAACAGTCGACGCTGACCCTGTTTTACCTGTTCAACGCACGATAGGCCGGTGCACTGGCTGTGGATGGGAAATTGTCCGGCGTGTCGCGTCCGGTTTCAACCCCGGGCGTGTTGTGTTTCGCGGAGGGGCCCCGCAGGTTAACAGGCGGTTATGTTAGCTGGGCTTGATTTGAAAAGAATTGTTCGCCACTGAAACGGCGACGGCCGGGTGGCGACCCTGAGGGTCTCCACCCGGCCGTATCAAGCCGGTGCTGACGTCTTCGCGACTAGCTTTCGACGACGGTCAGCGACACCGTGGCGTTCACGTCGGGGTGCAGGCGCACCGTGACGGCGTGGGTGCCGGTGGTCTTGATGTGAGCCTTGGGCAGGCTCACCGTGCGCTTGTCGAGGTTCGGTCCGCCGGCCTTCTTGATGGCAGACACGACGTCGGCAGCGGTCACCGAACCGAACAGCCTGCCGGCCTCGGCCTTGACCGACAGCTCCACCGAGTCCAGGCCTTCGATGGCCGTCTTGAGCTCGTTGGCGTGCTCGAGGCTCTTGACGCCCTTGAGCTCCTGGGCGCGACGGATGTCCTCGGCCTGACGCTGCGCGCCACGGGTGGCCACGATGGCCAGGCCGCGGGGCAGCAGGAAGTTGCGGCCGTAGCCGTCCTTGACCTCGACCGTGTCGCCGGCCGAACCGAGGTGATCGACCTCTGCAGTAAGAATCAGTTTCATCTCTTCGCCCCTATCGCGTCGACGAGCTGAACGGCAGCAGCGCGACCTCGCGAGCGTTCTTCACCGCGATGGCGACATCGCGCTGGTGCTGAACGCAGTTGCCGGTCACCCGACGGGCACGGATCTTGCCGCGCTCGCTGATGTAGGTACGCAGCAGCTGGGTGTCCTTGTAGTCGATGGTCTGGTTCTTGCCCTTCTTCGAGCAGAACACGCACTTGCGAGTCTTGACCGGCTTCTCGGGAGCCGGGCGCCTCTTCGTGGAGGAGGACTTGGCCATATCTATCTCTTTCTGGAAATCACTGAATGTTGTTTGTCAGAAGGGCGGTTCGTCGTCGGCGCCACCGAACGAACCCGACGCGGGGGCGCTGCCCCACGGGTCCTCGGCCGGTGCGCTGCTCGGCGCGGGGCGCGAGTTGCCCCCCGAGCCGGAACCGAATCCGCCGCCCCCGCCGCCACTGCGGCTGGCTTTGTTGACCTTCGCCGTCGCGTAGCGCAACGAAGGACCGATCTCGTCGACCTCGAGCTCCATGACGGTGCGCTTCTCACCCTCACGGGTTTCGAACGACCGCTGCTTGAGCCGACCGCTGACGATGACGCGCGACCCACGCACCAGACTCTCGGCGACGTTCTCGGCCGCCTCCCGCCAGATGTTGCAGCGGAGGAACAGCGCTTCGCCGTCCTTCCACTCGTTGGTCTGACGGTCGAACATGCGGGGCGTCGACGCGACCGTGAAGTTCGCGACGGCCGCGCCCGACGGCGTGAACCGCAGTTCGGGGTCAGCGGTCAGGTTTCCGATCACCGTGATGATGGTGTCACCAGCCACGAGGTCCTCCTGTGTGCTCTATCGGCTCTAGCGCAAGCACTCATTGACGGCGTGCGCGTGGACAGTCGCAGGCGAGCCTACGGAACAGCCCCGACGCGCACAGCCCGTCATTGAGACTTAGTGCTTTTCGGTCCGCATCACCTTGGTCCGCAGCACGGACTCGTTCAGGTTGAGCTGGCGGTCGAGCTCGGACACCGTCGCGGGCTCAGCCTTGACATCGACAACCGCGTAGATGCCCTCGGCATGCTTGGCGATCTCGTACGCCAGGCGGCGCCGTCCCCAGATGTCGACCTTGTCGACACTGCCGCCGTCCTTGCGGACGACGTTCAGGAACGTCTCCAACGACGGAGCAACGGTGCGCTCGTCAAGAGTGGGGTCGAGAATGACCATGATTTCGTATGGACGCATAAGGAACCCATCACCTCCTCTGGTCTGGTGCGGCCACGGCCTATCCGTGGCAGGAGGGTCGCCTGCGTCGGCAACCCGCCCAGGTTACAGCGACCCCCGCTGATCTGCGAAATCGGCGCCGCCCGCAGGCGGCTAGGCTGAAGTCTCCGCACCTGTGAGTGAGGGGGCGCAGTGGACGGTCCGCTCGGCACCTACGGGTTCGCCCCCCGACCGGCGCCGCCCCCACCCAGCGGCGTGACCGCGGCTCTCGCGATCATTCTCGCCGGCCTGGGCGCTCTGGCCTGCCTGGGCAGCGGACTACTCGGAATTCTCGGCCTCATCGGGCTGAGCGCACCCGGATCGACGTCGGGGTTCCGGACATCGGCGGGCATCGCGGGCGATCTGTTCCCCGTCCTTGTCTTCGGAGTCGCGCTCAATTTCGTGTCGGGCGTCCTGCTGACCGTGGGCACGGTGCAGTTGGCCCGACGCAGGCTGAACGGACGCGGGCTGATCGTCGGCGGATGCGGGGTCACGATCGGCTCCGCCCTGCTGAGCCTCGGATACGCCGCCTCATCGACGACGCCGTACGGCGCCTTCGGGGGCGATGGGCTGGAGATCGTGAGCTTCATCTTCCCCGTCGCCACGCTGATGCTGGTGCTGGTACCGCCGACGACGGCATGGCTCACCGCGCGCCGGAATCCACCGGAATTCTCTTGATACCGAAGTCAAAAGGCCGAGGCCGCAGCCAGTCCGGCAGCCAGCCAGGTGGATTGTCCGGAGCCCGGTCGAATATCCCACCCGCCGGGTCGTCGACGCCGTCCTGCCGCACCAGGTCGAGCTGCGGCCGGTAGATCTGGCGAATCACCAACGCGCACAACACAACCACGGCAACGTCGCGCAGCAGTACGGTCGTCGTGAATACCTCCTGCGGCAGCCCCATCTTCTGCTCGCCGAACAGATACAGCATTCGGGGCACCCAGACCAGCATGTCGACCGTCATCCACGCGAGCAGGATCCGCCGGTGCGGCAGCGCCAGCACAGCCAGCGGCACCAGCCACAGCGAGAACTGCGGGCTCCACACCTTGTTCGTCAGCAGGAAGGCAGCGACGACGAGGAACGCGATCTGCGTGACGCGCGGCCGCCGGGGCGCCGTCAGCACCACGTAGCCGATCGCGATGCAGCACGCGGCGAACAGCGCTGCGGTGACCGAGTTCAGCACCGTCGGCGGCTCCCAGAACCCCAGGTCGGTGTCGAACCCCCCCCAGCCGGTGAACGTCTTCACGACGTTGTAGATCGAATCCATGTCGTCGCCGCGACGGGTGTTGAGCCGAAAGAACTCCGACCACCCGCGCGGGAACAACACCATGATCGGCAGGTTCACCACCAACCACGCCAACACAGCGGTCAGCGCCGTCTTGCCGACCTCCCGCATCCGCCCGGTCCGCACCGCCAGCAGCGCCAGCGGTGCGAGCAGCAACAGTGGATACAGCTTGGCCGCAACCCCTAGCCCGATCAACACACCGGCCAGCCACGGTTTTCGCCGCGCCCACGCCAGCAGCGCGCACGCCGCGAAAGCCGTTGCCAGAGCATCGAAGTTGGTGAAGATCTGGAAGATGACGATCGGGGACGCAGCCAGCATCGCAGCGTCCCAGATGCGTCGGGGACCGGCCAACATCGCCGTCGCCCACAACGTCGTCAGCCAGGCGAGCGCGAGTCCGAACGCGGCGATGTTGAAGAACATGACCACCTCGGCGATGACCGGGATCGACACCAGCTTCGTCAGCGCGGTGTAGGTCTTGGCGACCGTCATCGACAGGTACTGGTAGATCCCGGTCAGCACCGGATACTCCATGTACCGCACCGCAGGTTCGCCGTCGTACTGCAACCGCGGCTGGCCGTTGTCAGTTTCCAGCCAGCTCGACTTGTACGGAAACTTGCCCAGGTTCAACAACTCTGCGGTGTAGAGCGGAACGGTGTCGGAGTAGCAGAGCTCGTAGTAGGCGCGTTGGTTCTCCCAGTTGGCGACACGCTGGTCGGCCGTCCCGGTCCCGGTGGTCTGCAGGCAGGCGGCCTTGGTCGAGTAGCCGAGGGCCAGGAAAACCAGCGCGATGATCATCATGACGCGCAGCGGCGTCATGAATCGGGTGCGACCGATCAGCGCGTGCTTGCCGACAGGTCCACCGATCGTGTCCGCGAAGGCCGCCCCGAGAGTGTCTGTACGACTGGGCAAATCGCGACTGTCGAGGCTGCGCAGGTCCTTCCCGAGTGGCGCGGGTGACGTCACGGAGGCGGCGGCGGACCGGGCGGCAGCGGCTGGCCTGGCGCGCCGACGGGCGCGCCCGGTGGCACCGGCTGACCGGGCGGCACGGACTGTCCGGGCTGACCGGGCACAGGCTGCCCCGGAGGCCCGACGGGCACGGTCGTCGGCGGGCCCCATGGAATCGTGATGCCGGGCGCGATCTCCAGCGTCGGCTGGATCACCGACTGCGACGGGGTGGGCGGCGCAGACGGCGGAGGCGGAGGCGCTTGCGGCACACCGGCGTAGCCGCCGATCTCCTCCGGCTTGGGGAAC
The DNA here is from genome assembly GCF_029623955.1 of Mycobacterium sp. 236(2023). GTDB lineage: Bacteria > Actinomycetota > Actinomycetes > Mycobacteriales > Mycobacteriaceae > Mycobacterium. The sequence continues at coordinate 238,507 of NZ_JARSBP010000005.1, forward strand.
GTCTCGTTGTCGGTACCGTCGAGGGCGCCGTCCATCGTGGACTTCCAGATCTGGCCGGGCAGCCCCGAGCCGTACACCGATCCGCCGGATTCGTTGATCAGTGGCTTGGTGCCGTCGGTGGTGCCCACCCAGACCGCCGTCGACAGCGACGGCGTGAAACCCACCATCCAGGCGTCGCGGTTCTCGCCGGTGTCACCGAGCTGGTTGGTTCCGGTCTTGGCACCCGACGGCCGGCCACCCGAAAGGCCACGACCCGAGTAGCCGGCGATCGGCTGCATCGCGGCGATGACGTTGTCGGCCACCGCCTTGTCGATGCGCTGCTCGCCCGCGTTGTCCTCACCGCTGGCGTCGAAGAGCACCTCACCCTCGGCGTTGACGACCTTCTGCACGAAATGGGGCTTGTGGTAGACGCCCGATGCAGCGATCGTCGCGTACGCCGACGCCATGTCGATCACGCGGGACTGGTACTGCCCCAGCACGATGCCGTTGTTCGGCGGGCCGCCCTGACCGTCCTCGGACAGCGTGTGGTCCACGCCCGGGAAGCTCTCGGCGATGCCCGCCTGGTGCGCGGCGTCGGCGACATCCTGCGGGCCGTTCTTCAGGTCCAGCATCAACCGGTAGTAGCTCGTGTTCAGTGACCGCTTCAACGCCTCGGCGATGTTGCAGTTGCCGCAGCTGCTGCCCTCGACGTTGGTGATGTTGATGCCGTTGACGTCCAGCGGGGAGCTGTCCACCTGGTAGCCCAGCCCCATCCCCTGCTGCAGCGCCGCCACCAACGCGAACACCTTGAACGACGAACCCGTCGGCAGGCCGGCCTGTGCGAAGTCGAACCCGTTTGCGTCGGAGCCGCCGTAGTACGCCTTGACCGCCCCGGTCTTGGGATCGATCGATACGACCGCGGTGCGCATGTCGGGGTCCTGCCCCTCCATGTACTCCTCGACCGCGTCGACGGCCGAGGACTGCATCTTCGGGTCGATCGTCGTGGTGATCTGCAGGCCCTCGGTGTTCAGCGCCTGCTCGTTGATGTTGAAGATCGACAGCAGCTCATTGACGACCTGGCGCTCGATGAGGCCGTTCGGACCGGTCGTCTGGTTCTGGTTGTTCGCCTGATCCGGCGGAATCGTCACCGGGAAGACCTGCGCCGCGCGCTCCTCGGGAGATAGCGCACCGATCTCGACCATCCCGTCGAGAACCCAGTTCCACCGGACCTCCGACGCATCGGGGTCCACGGCCGGGTCGAGCACCGACGGCCGCTGGATCAACGCGGCAAGCAGCGCGCTCTCGGCGACGTTGAGCTGCTCGACAGGCTTGCCGAAGTACGACTGCGCCGCCGCCGCAACACCATAGGAGCCGCGGCCGAAGTAGATGATGTTCAGGTAGGACTGCAGCACCTGGTCCTTGGACCATTCGCTGGACATCTTCGTCGAGATGACCAGCTCCTTGGCCTTGCGGATCACACCGCCGATACCGGACCGGGCGTCGCCCACCAACGCGTTCTTCACGTATTGCTGGGTGATCGTCGACCCGCCCTGCAGGTCTCCGCCGAAGATGTTGTTCTTGAACGCGCGCAGGAACCCGGTGAACGAGAAGCCCGGGTTGGAGTAGAAGTCGCGATCCTCGGCGGCCATCACCGCGTTGCGCAGCGGCACCGGGATCTGGTCGATGTTGACGTCGACGCGGTTGCCTTCCGGCGGGACGATCTTGGCGATCTCGCTGCCGTCGCTGGCCAGGATCGTCGACACCTGAGCGGTGCGGATGTCCCCGGGCTTGGGGACGTCGACGATCATGTACGCCATCCCGAACGTCAGCAGCGGCAGCAGAATCAGCGCGACCGCCGCGATGAGCGATCCGCGCCGCACCCACTTCCAGTTGATCTGCTCGCGAATCGAGCGTTTCTGCGGACCCGGACCTGACAGGCCGCCTCCAGTCGGACCGCCACCGCCACGTGGGGGCGGACCCTTCGGCGGGCCCGGCGGCTTCGCCTTTCTAGCGCGGCCGTCCAGGGCCCGCTTCGCCGCATCGACCTGATCCCGCATCGGCGGCGGCGCGCCGTCGCGCACCGGCGGCAGGATCGCGGTGCGCCGGTCATCCGGCGGCGTCGGCGGCCTGCGCTGGGCATCGGCTGGACGGTGACGTCCGCCGTCGGCGGCGGGCGGACGCCCGGACGATGCGTCCGGCCGCCTCATCGGCTTCCTGGCGCCCAAGTTGTCCGCCGCACGCTGCCCGTCCCGGGCGTCGTTGGCTGACCTCTCGTGGCGCCCTTCGCTATTCACTGGCCGTGCGCGCAGTACCGCGCGCGTTCTGGGTGCGTCGCGGCCCGCGTGACCCCTTCGGGGGCGGTACCGCGCCAAGCACGTAGGACTTGACCAGATGATTCCAGCTGCACGTGCGGCATACCTCCACCACGTGTACGGAGAACTCGTCGTATTTGGTGGCCAGCAGAACCAGCTCCTCGGCGGTCCGGGCAGAACCCGAAGCCGCACCGAGGTGGTCGCCGAACACCCACGACACCAATGTCAGTTGTTCCTTGCGGCAGATCGGGCACGTGACCGAACTGGGCTTGCCGTGGAACTTCGCTGCTCGAAGCAGGTACGGATTCGCGTCGCAGACCTCGGAAACGCCGGTGCGCCCCGAGTAGACCTCGGCGAGCAGTGATCGACGCCGAAGGGCGTAGTCCACCACCTGTCGCTGCAATCGCACGATGACCAGAGTACGTCGGTGGGTTGGGCACCGAGCCTCGACGTGCGCGCAATCGAATCTGGCCTGCGGTATCGCGGTGCGAACTCTTACGATCTTCGACGTGGCTTCGGGCAGCTCAGGACCTCGGACATCGCGGACGAGGGCGAAAGACAGCGATCGCAACGAGACGTGCCAGATCCTCGACACCGCACTGGCCGAGGGCCAGCTGTCCATGGCCGAGCACGGCGAGCGGGTGAAGACCGCCACGAACGCCTCGACGCTGGGTCAGCTGGAAGAACTGATCACCGACTTGCAGACCGGAAAGTCGCTGACCGACACCCCAGTCAAGAAAGTCATCAAGCGCCCGACGATCAAGCCCGGCTGGGGGCTCAAGGCTGCGATGGCCGCCGTGCTGATCGTGCTGGGCGTCGCGGTCGGCTGGGGCCTCTACGGGAACACTTCCTCGCCCCTGAGCTTCGAGACCGACCCGGGCGCCAAGGACGACGGCGTCCCGGCGCAGGTGCTGACCCCGCCCCGGCAGCTGCAGTCACTCGGCGGGTTCAACGGGCTGTTCGAGCAGATGCGCAAGAAGTTCGGCAGCACCATGGGCTACGAGCTGGACATCCACACCGACATGGCCTACCTGGACCGCCCGGATCCGCAGGACAACCGGCGCAGCCTGAGTTACACCTACCGCGGCGGCTGGAGCGATCCGAGCAGCTCGCCGTCGACGCCCAGCGCCGACGACCGGCTGGTGGACCTGGCGAAGTTCGACTACGAGAGGGTGCTCGGCATTCTGCGGGGGGCCCCGGAAACCGTCGGAGTGGCCCGTCCCGACCTCAAGGACGTCTGGATGCGGGTCAGCCCATCCGCGGATCCCGCCACCCCGGACGCCGTCGGTGTCGAGATCTACGTCAGCAGTGATTTCGGCAGTGGCCGCATCGAGCTCTACCCGAACGGCGACACCAAGGCCATCTGGCCCGCTTCCTGAACTGGGTTTTTGCCCGCTGCGCGGCATCGTTGTGGCGTTCAATATATCGGCGCGATACTATTGCGCGACGTGTTGAACAGTCGTAGCGACGCATATATCAGGGAGGAGGCCCCCGATGCTTGAGCTCGCCATCCTGGGTCTGCTTCAGGAGTCGCCCATGCACGGCTACGAGCTGCGCAAGCGGCTGACGGGTCTCCTGGGGGCGTTCCGCGCGTTCTCCTACGGCTCGCTCTACCCGGCGCTGCGCCGCATGCAGACCGACGGGCTGATCGTCGAGGACGCCGCCCCTGAAGGCGTCGTGAAAGTCCGTCGCGCGCGGCGGGTGTATCAGCTGACTGACGCCGGTAAGCAGCGCTTCACCGAGCTCGTCGCTGACACCGGCCCCCAGAACTACTCCGACGACGGCTTCGGGGTCCACCTTGCATTCTTCAACCGCACACCGGCCGAGGCCCGGATGCGGATCCTGGAGGGCCGTCGCCGCCAGGTCGAGGAACGTCGCGAAGGCCTGCGTGAAGCAGTGGCGCGGGCGAGCAGCTCATTCGATCGGTACACCCGTCAGCTCCACCAGCTGGGCCTGGAGTCCAGCGAGCGGGAAGTCACGTGGCTCAACGAGTTGATCGCGGCAGAGAAGTCGGCGCAGGGGCGCGCCGAGCAGACGTAAACGTTGTTTCCGAAACAGGCAGTGAAGTAAGGACAGAGGAGAAGCCGTCATGACCGCAAGCAATGACGTCCGGGTCGCGATCGTTGGCGTAGGCAACTGCGCGTCCTCGCTCGTGCAGGGGGTTCAGTACTACAAGGACGCCGACGAGAACGCCAGCGTCCCCGGGCTGATGCACGTCAAGCTGGGCCAGTACCACGTCCGCGACGTGAAGTTCGTCGCCGCGTTCGACGTGGACGCCAAGAAGGTCGGCTTTGACCTGTCCGAGGCAATCTTCGCCTCGGAGAACAACACCATCAAGATCGCCGACGTGCCGCCGACCGACGTCGTCGTACAGCGCGGCCCGACGCTCGACGGCATCGGCAAGTACTACGCCGACACCATCGAGATCTCCGACAGCGAAGCCGTCGACGTCGTGAAGGTCCTCAAGGACGCCGAGGTCGACGTGCTCGTCTCCTACCTGCCCGTCGGCTCCGAAGAGGCCGACAAGTTCTACGCCCAGTGCGCCATCGACGCCAGCGTGGCGTTCGTCAACGCGCTGCCCGTGTTCATCGCCTCGGATCCGGTGTGGGCCAAGAAGTTCGAAGACGCCGGTGTCCCGATCGTCGGCGACGACATCAAGAGCCAGGTCGGCGCGACCATCACCCACCGCGTCATGGCCAAGCTGTTCGAAGACCGCGGCGTCACGCTGGACCGCACCTACCAGCTCAACGTCGGCGGCAACATGGACTTCCTGAACATGCTCGAGCGCACCCGCCTCGAGTCGAAGAAGGTCTCCAAGACCCAGGCCGTCACGTCGAACCTCACCGGTTCGCTGGCCGGCAAGGTCGAGGACAAGAACGTCCACATCGGCCCGTCGGACCACGTCGCGTGGCTCGACGACCGCAAGTGGGCCTACGTCCGCCTCGAGGGCCGTGCGTTCGGTGACGTGCCGCTGAACCTGGAGTACAAGCTCGAGGTCTGGGACTCGCCCAACTCCGCAGGCGTCATCATCGACGCGGTGCGGGCCGCGAAGATCGCCAAGGACCGCGGCATCGGCGGCCCCGTCGAGGCAGCCTCGGCCTACCTGATGAAGAGCCCGCCGAAGCAGATCGCCGACGACATCGCGCGCGTTCAGCTCGAGAAGTTCATCGAGGGCTAGAAGCACTTTCGGAGAGGAGCCCAGGGTCGGAAGACCTTGGGCTCCTTTCCATTTAGAACCCGAACCCGAGTTCGGCGGGGGTGTCGGAGACGAATGCGGCGTCCACGGCGGCCAGTAGCGCGGCGTCCTCACACCGCAGCCGGTGCGCGGCCGCGTACGACGACGCACGATGGGCACCGAGGTAGATGCTGCCGAGCACCGACAAGCTGGTGTGCACGTCAGCGGGCGCATCGGTCGGCTCGCACCTCGCACGGCCACCGCTGATGTCCAGCGCGAATCGGCCGCCACCACCCAGCACGGCGTCCGAAACACACACCACCACAGACAGATCCGCGGCATAGGTACGTGCCTGCAGCACCGCCGGGATGTCGAGCATCCGCAGCCACAAGCCGTCCTCGACATGGGTCGTGCGTACCAACCGGGAATCGGTGAGCAGGTAGGGCAACAGGTTGTCTGGGTGAGTGTCGATGCTGATCGTCTTCTTCAGGTCCAAGCCGAGCAGCACGCGCCACAGCGCTATTTCCGCCTCCGTCGTCACCGCGGCGAACTTGGTGACGTTGACGTCCTTCGACTCGTCGCCGCCGTGCACGCGGTACATCGCAAAGCCGTCGGGATGCAGCAGGCAGTAATACGGTGTGCCGCCCCCTCGCGACGATTCACGGTCGGCCAGCACTTCGTCCCACAATTGCGGCGGCGTGTGCAGTCCGCCCGGCGTCTTGAGGCGCCACCGCTCGTAGATGTCTTCGAGTTGGCCGCGATGGTCGGCGGGCCGGACGACACGAACACCACCCGGGTCCGGAACGCCGGGAGTGAATCGCGCTTCGGCACGGGTGATCTCGCGGCTTTCCCAGACCGTCGCGGGGCCGTACCCAAACCTGCCATAGATGCCGCCTTCGCTGGCTTCCAGACCGGCGATCGGATAGGCGCCCATGCGGCTGTGCAGTTCGGCGAACATCCCGGCGAGTGCCCCGCGCCTGCGATGCGTCGGGGCGACGGCCACCCACGACACCCCCGCCATCGGCAGTACTGCCCCGCCCGGCACCGTCAGTTGCAGGCCGTAGAAGAGGGCCACACCGACCACATCGTCGCCGTCGCAGGCGACGACGGCGCCACCCTCAGGGATCATCGACCGCCAGACGGCATTGGTTTCGTCAGGGCGCTGGACACCGAACCCTGTTGCCGCAATGAGGCTCGCCGCCGGCCAGTCGGCATCGTCGGCACTGCGAAACGTCAAGGGAGCTGCCACACCTTCGACGGTGGCACACCAGGACCTGGAAACGCACGTGAATTTCGGCTGCGTACTGTCAGACCATGGACGACACCGATGACGAGCTCGCCAGCCTGTCCGAGTTTATCTTCCTGCGGGAGAACGCTCGCCAGGCCGGGGTGACCGGCGCGCTCCCGCCGGCGTCCCGGGTCGATGCCGGACCGGTCAGCGGGCTGAAGTTCGGCGACGAGGACCCCCGCGTCGTGTTCCTGCACGGTGGCGGTCAGAACGCCCACACCTGGGACACCGTGATCATCGGACTCGGCCTGCCCGCCCTGGCACTGGACCTGCCCGGCCACGGCCGGTCGGCCTGGCGCGAGGACGGCGACTACGGCCCGAAGTTCAACGCCGAAGCGGTCGAACCCGTGATCCGCGAACTCGCGCCGGACGCCGACCTCGTCGTCGGGATGTCGCTCGGCGGACTCACTGCGCTGCGACTGGCCGTCACCGCACCCGAACTCGTGCGCAAGCTCGTCATGGTCGACGTGACACCGTCAGCACCGGAACGGCACACCGAGATGACGGATGCCCAGAAGGGCACCGTCGCGCTCGTGCAGGGCGAGCGAACGTTCCCGACGTTCGACTCGATGCTTGAGGTGACCGTCGCCGCCGCACCGCACCGCGATCGAGAGTCCCTGCGCCGCGGCGTATTTCACAACGCCAAACGACTCGACGACGGCACCTGGACATGGCGCTACGACTCGATCCGCAAGGGTGAGGGCTTCGAAGGACTTTGGGACGATGTCCCTAAGCTCACCACGCCCACCACACTGATCCGTGGCGCCAACTCGTTCTTCGTCAACGACGATGACGCCGCCGAATTCGCCCGCACCGCACCGGGATTCCAGCAGGTACACATCGTCGAGAACTCGGGACACTCGGTGCAGAGCGACCAGCCGCAGAATCTGGTCGCCCTGCTCCGGGACGTGCTCGACTCTTCCGATTAATCGTCGGCGGGCAACGGAACCACGTTGTAGCCAAGGTCTTTCAGTATGGCCAGTTCGACGGCGCTCAGCGTCCAGATCTTGACGCCGTCGGGGACCTCGGCGTTCATCATCTTCATGCTTTCGTCGGTGAAGGTGTCGTCATCGAGGTGATGCACCGTGCTGCCGCCGGCGTACTTCTCCGGGGTGAACACCGGGACGAGGCCGCCGTACTCCTTGACTGCATTGACTCCGCTGAAGTACAGCCCGCCGTTCTTCCCGATCAGGTTGTCGTCGAACGCAGAGTTGAAGGTGGTGTCGCTGTTGTAGACCTTCTCTCCGCCTTCGTCCGTGATCATCGACGCGTAGAGCATCCTCGTGCTGTTCGCGCCGGTGAGCGCCCCCCACCCGAACGAGTGCAACACTTCGTGCATCATCGTGCCGACGAAGTCAACCTGGTCGTAGCGCACGACGTCGGTGAGCGACCAATTCTGCCCGAAGTTCACGTTGATCTCGCCGTCAGCCGCGTCCCCGTTGAGGTCTTCTCCGGTGATGATCTCGTGCTGGATGAAGGTTCGGACGAAGCCGGGCTGCTCGGTGATCAACTCGCCGCGCGCTGACATCAGCGTCAAGCTCTCGGAATCGTCCTTTGCGAACACGTCGTAGCTGAGCACCACCGGTTTGTTCACGCGGAAGTACCAGAGCAGCTCGTCGGTCGCACGCTTGACCGCCGCCAACCGTGCCGACCACCAGATCTCGCCGTCGGGGTCGTTCTTGTAGTCGAAGTCAAACTTGATGGCTCCCTGGTTGATCAGCTGAGAGCCCTTGGTTCCTAAGGGGCGGAACAGATTCGCCAAGTTGACGTGCAGACCCTCGTCGATCGCCATCACGGTGAAGGTGTCGACACCATTGAAGTCCGCATTGGGCGTGTAGGTGTACGTACCGTCGGCGTGCAGTCGCAGCGAGCCCGTCTTCGGCCCCTCGACGATCCGATAGGTGATGTCGTCCTCGTCGACGTCGTCACCGTTGACGTTGCCCGTGATGGCACCTTCGACCACGCCGGTGATCTGGACCGGGTCCACCGACGGCGCCCGGTTGAACAACGCCCGCCGCATCGCGAAGAACGACTGCTCCAGCGACAACTTGGTTTGCGCGGAAACCTGCAGCGCGTCAATCCGCGCGATCGTCTCTTCGGTCCAGACATCGATTGGATCGGTGGAGTCGACTTCGTCCTGCGTCACCTTCGGCAGCCGGACCGCGTTGTAGCCAAGGTCTTTCAGGATCGCGATCTCGAGGTCGCTGAGCGTCTGCCACTTGAGCCCGTTCGGCCGCAACGCGTTCATCAGTTGGTAGTTGTCACCGATGAACGTGAAATCGTCGAGGTGGTGGATCGTGCTGCCCCCGGCGAATTGCAGTGGCGTGTAAACCGGAACGAGTCCGCCGTACTCTGCGACCGCATTGGCGCCACCGAAGTACAGTCCGCCGTTCTGGCCGATCAGATTGGGGTTGTACTTCGTGTTCCAGGTCGTGTCTTCGTTGAAGAGGTGCTCGCGGTTTCTGGTCACGAGGAATGACGAGTAGATCGCCCTTCTGAGCTCAGCGTCGCTGAGATTGCCCCAGCCCCACGAATGCAGTAACTCGTGCATCATCACGCCGACGAAATCGGACTGAGTTGGGGGGATGTAGGGGCCCAGCGACCAGTTCTTGCCGAAGTTGACGGTGATGTTGCCGTCGGCTTTCAGTCCGTTGGTGTCCTCACCGGTGATGATCTCGTGCTGCAGACGTGTGCGGACGAAGCCGGTCAGCTCGGTCATCAGCTCGCCGCTGGCGCTCGCAAGTGTGAAGGAGTTCGGGTCGTTGTACACGACGACGTCGTAGGTCAGAAGCACGGGTTTCGGCACGCGCACGTACCAGACGAGTTGGTCGGCCGCCTGCTGGAGAGCGGCGACCCGTTCGTCGGTCCAGATCTCGCGATCGGGATCGTTGGTGAAGTTGAACTCGAACTTGACAGCCCCGTGGTTGATCAGCAAGGTGGCCTGGGTTCCGATGGGGCGGAACAGATTCAAGAGATTGATGTGCAGACCCGCATCGATCGCCATTACCGTGAAAGTGTCGACCCCGTTGAAGTTTTCACCCGGCGTGTACGTGTAGGTACCGTCCGCGTGGAAACGCAGGGCGCCGGTCGTCGGGCCTTGAACGATCCGGTAGTAGATGCGGTCGTCATCGGCGTCGTCTGCGTAGACCCGACCGGTGATGTCCCCGGTGATCACACCGGTGATCTGCACCGGGTCGACGGTGGGAGCCTGGTTGAAGAACGCCCGCCGCATGGCGTAGAACGACTCTTCCATCCGCAACTTGCGCTGATCCGAGACGTTCAAGGTGTCGATCCACGCGACGTGGCGCGCTGTCCAGTCGTCGAGGAACTGGGCGACGACCTCGCTCCAGGGTGTTACCGGCTGCTCGTCGTCCGTTGGATCTGCCAGCGCCGTCGCGCCCGAATCCGTTGCAGTGGAGGTGTTCTCCGTCTCCATCGGTGACTCGACCAGGTCGACATCCTCGACCGAAGTCTCGACGGCCGGCTCGTCCAGCGCGGGCTCGTCAGCAGCGTCGGTGGTGGCAGCGCTGTCCTCCGCCTCGACCTCGTCGTCGTCGATCTCGTCGTCTACCTCAGCGGCGACGTCGGCCTCGTCGTCGGCATCCTCGGCATCGGACTCATCGGCGGCGTCTACGTCATCTCCATCGGCGTCCGTGTCATCTGCGTCGGAGTCATCTTTACTCGACGCCGATGGACCGGCCTTGTCCGACTTGCCGGTCTGGGACGAGTCCGACGACGCCGACGACTCGCTACCGGTGTCGGCCGACGCCGTGGCTGGATCCGGCCCGACAAGGCTGAACCCAAGCAATGCCGCACCCATACCCGCCGATGCGACCCCAAGTTGTAGCCAGCGTCGGACCGGCAGGTCCTTCGATTTGCGATTGTGCCCAGTTCGATTGGTGGACAACGAATCTCTACGATGCTTCGTCACTATTGACCCCCGAGTTAGTTTCCCAGGGAATTTATACCGCAGATCGCCGTAGTTTGCTAGCAAACCACTCTATTGGCAGGCTCAGACAGCAATGATCGTCTGGGGGACCACCGTGTAACCCAGGTCTTTCAAGACGCCGAACTCGACGGGACTGATCACCCGAATCGAGGTGCCGGCGGGCGCGACCGCGTCCATGAGTTGCCCTGCAGTCGACGGTGAATAGTCATCGAGGTGCTGGCCCGTGCTTCCGGTCCACCCTTCGGGGAACGCGAAGAGCGGTACGGGTTTACCGCCGTTGGCCTTCACCGCGTTGGCTCCGCCGAAGAAGAGGCCGCCGTTGCCCCTCAACAGATTCGGATTGAACTCGGTGTTCCACGTATGGTCGTCGTTCCACAGCGTGCGGCCGTCTTTGTCGACCAGGAGGCTGGCGTAGACGGACCAGTAGCGCCGGTTGTTCAGGTACGGGGCGTTGTCACCGGCGAATACCCACCCGAAGGAGTGAAGGAGTTCGTGCATGATGACCATGGTGAAGTCGTTCTGGTCGCTGGCAAGCGTGTCGTCGAACGACCACTTCTTTCCGAAGTTGACGTAGAGCAGTCCGTCGTCCCCCGTGCCGGGCGCCGTTGTTCCGGTGAGCAGCTTGTGCTGGACTCGGGTCAGCCAGGTACCCGGGTCATAGCTCGTGTACAGGCTTCCCGCCGCCGCTAGGAGTCCCGAGTCGTTCGAGAACGTCGTGACGTCGTAGGTCAGGTTCACCGGCTTGAGCACACGGAAGTACGACACCAGCATGTTGGCAGCGCGCTCCATCGCATCCAGCTTGGGCTTGTCCCACTTATCGAGGTCCGCTTCCTTGATGTGGAATTCGAACTTGACGGCACCCTGGTTGATCAGTGAGGTGGCTTGACCGCTGGCGACCGGACGCAGCGGCTGAAGCAGGTTGACGTGGAAACCGATGTCGATGGCGCGGACGTAGAAGGTGTCGACGCCGTTGAAGTCTTCGTCGGGCGTGTAGGTGAAACTGCCGTCGGCGGCGATTTTTACCGTGCCCGTGGTCGGCGACTTCGACACGATGTAGATCATCCGGTCACCGTCGGGATCGACCGCGCCGACCGTGCCTGTGATCGATCCTGTGATCACACCGGTGATTTGGATCGGCGCGACCGTAGGCGCCTGGTTGAAGAAGGTCCGCCGCATCGCGAGGAACGAGGCCTGCAGCCTTTCCTTTCTCGCGTCCGAGATCTCGAGTGAGTTCACCCACGCCTGGTTCTTCTCGGTCCACTCATCAAGGAAGTCGGCCACCCGCTGCTGCCGCTCGGTCAGCTCAGACACGTATGGGGGATTCGGCGGATCCGGGATCGGTGAGCCAGCAAGTGCTGAACGGGTCTGTTCCACAACGACATTGGTGCTCTCGGCCACGACCTCAGCCACGTTGTCACCGGCGTCATGGAGGGCGGCAACGTCCGCGTCGGTCTCACCACCGTCGGTGTCCACGCCCTTGCTGGCGTGGTCCTCGTCCGTCTCATCGAGCGCGTCGTCGACGACGTCCGACTCCGAGTCGTCGGTGTCGACGTCCCTATCCGCTTCGTCAGAATCGGCTTCGTCGGCGTCGGTGTCGGTGTCGGTGTCGGTGTCGGTGTCGGTGTCGGAGGAACTTTCTTCCGACGACGACGGTCCAGCAGATCCCGAGTCGCTTGAATCGGAGGAATCCGACGATGCCGACGACTCGGCACCCGTGTCGGCGCCGGCCGTCGCCTGGCTCGGCCCGACCAGGCCGAAGCCGAGCAATGCTGCGCCCATACCCGCAGAAGCCACACCGAGCTGGAGCCAACGGCGTACCGCGAATTCCTCCGACTTGCGATGACGGCCAGTCCGTCTGGCGGACGATGGTTCTCTTCGAAGCGCAGCCATATTTACCCCCTGGTTAGTTGCTTACGCAACGTTATACCGGATGGCATCAGTGTTTGCTAGCAAAACCGTGGCATTCCGCGCCGCACGTGCCGGCGGGGTGGCCGTCAACTCTTGTTCACCCATTGCTTGCCTTCTGCTACCCCGGCTGCAGTAACTTCCTGCGGGTCCGGCCGCCCAGCCCCCCGGCCGGAATTCATGCCGGAAGGAAACTGTCGCCATGGCGCTAGTGCCGCTCAATCTGCTTGTCAGCCACAACGGAAAGTCCAAGCGACAGCACGTCACCTGTGTGCACAAGTGTGGCAACGCATGCTCGAAGCCGGTGCCCAACAAGAGCGACAACGAGTACTTCGGCGACATCGCCAAGGCGGTTTCGCGGCGCTCCATCCTGCAGGCCGGCGGCGTCGCCGTTCTCGCCGTCGGCGCAGGCTCGGCGCTGGCCGCATGCTCCAACAACTCGCAGCCGGCACCCACGACCGCCTCATCGTCGCCTGCAGCAGCCGAGCCCCCCGCCGGCATGAACTTCGCCTCCGTCGCCCCCAACAGTGAGGACGCCGTCGTCGTCGCCGACGGTTACGAGCAAGGGGTCGTCATCAGCTGGGGGGACCCCGTGCTGCCCGATGCGCCCCCGTTCGACGTCACCAAGCAGACCGGCGCCTCGCAGCGCGGCCAGTTCGGCTTCAACAACGACTTCGCCGGGCTGCTCCCCATCGAGGGCCAGGATGGGCACTACCTTCTGGTGACCAATTACGAGTACGCCACACCGCAATTCATGTTCCCCGGCTACAACGCCGACGCCCCCACCCGCGACCAGTTCGACGTCGAGATCGCGTCGATGGGTATGGGCGTCGTCGAGGTCGAGCGCACCCCCGAAGGTGGTCTGAAACCGGTGATGGGCAAGTACAACCGGCGCATCACCGGCGACAGTCCGTTCACACTGGCCGGGCCCGCCGCGGGCACCGACTTCGTCAAGACCCAGGCCGACCCCACCGGCCGCACCGTGCTGGGTACCATCGCCAACTGCGCCGGAGGCGTAACACCCTGGGGCACTGTTCTTTCCGGTGAGGAGAACTTCCACGGCTACTTCGGCGCACCCGAAGGTTCGCCCACGCCCCAGCCCGTCGACGCGGATCGCTGGGACCGCTACGGTCTGTCCCCGGAGCCCTCCGAACTCAAATGGGAGACATTCGATCCCCGCTTCGACCTCGTCAAGACCCCCAACGAGAACAACCGGTTCGGCTACGTCGTCGAACTCAACCCGTGGGATCCGACGTCCACCCCGATCAAGCACTCCGCGATGGGCCGCCTCAAGCATGAAGGCGCCAACATCTACGTCACCGACGACGGCACCGTCGTCGCGTACACGGGTGACGACGAGCGCTTCGACTACATGTACAAGTTCGTCTCCACCCGCAAGATCCAGCCGGGGACCGACCCCGCCGCGATGGCGAACAATCTGGCCATCCTCGACGAGGGCACGCTCTACGTCGCCAAGCTGTCCAGCGACATCCCCGTCAACGAAATCGACGGCTCCGGAAAGCTTCCCGCCAAAGGCTCGTTCGCAGGCTCCGGTACCTGGCTGCCGCTGCTGAAGTCCGGACCCAACGGGCAGGCCGAGTCGCTCGTCGACGGCATCACCGCGCAGGAAGTCGCCGTGTTCACCCGAATGGCCGCCGACAAAGCCGGCGCCACCAAGATGGACCGCCCCGAGGACTTCGAGGCCAACCCCAAGACCGGCAAGGTCTACGTCGCACTGACCAACAACGACGAGCGCGGCGCCGACGGCGAAGCGCCCGCTGACGCGTCAAACCCGCGCAACGACAACAAGAGTGGGCAGATCCTCGAGATCACCGACAACCACACGGGCACCGACTTCACCTGGGACCTGCTGCTGGTCTGCGGTGACCCCGCCGCCGCCGACACCTACTACGGCGGGTTCGACAAGACGAAGGTCAGCCCGATCTCCTGCCCGGACAACCTCGCCTTCGACAGCCACGGCAACCTGTGGATCTCCACCGACGGCAATGCGCTCGACTCCAACGACGGACTGTTCGCCGTCGCGCTGGAGGGCCCCAACCGCGGTGAGACCAAGCAGTTCCTGACCGTGCCGCTCGGAGCCGAAACGTGCGGCCCGGTGGTGACGGACGACATCGTCACCGTCTCTGTCCAGCACCCGGGTGAGAACGACGAGAACAGCATCGACGACCCGCAGTCGAGGTGGCCAGAAGGCGGCAACGGCACGGCGCGGCCGTCGGTGGTCGCGGTGTGGAAGAGCGGCGGCCAGATCGGCATGTAAGTGCCGGGCGCAGGGTTACGTTGGAATCATGACTCTTCCGATCCGTATCGGCGTTCAGCTTCAGCCGCAGCACTCCCCGCAATACAGTCTCATCCGCGATGCCGTGCGCCGCTGCGAGGACATCGGCGTCGACGTGGTGTTCAACTGGGATCACTTCTTCCCGCTGTACGGCGACCCCGACGGCGCGCACTACGAGTGCTGGACGATGCTGGGTGCGTGGGCCGAGCAGACATCGCGCATCGAACTCGGCGCGCTGGTCACGTGCAACTCCTACCGCAACCCTGAACTGCTTGCCGACATGGCCCGCACCGTCGACCACGTCTCGGACGGACGGCTCATCCTGGGCATCGGATCCGGCTGGAAGCAGAAGGATTACGACGAGTACGGCTACGAGTTCGGCACCGCGGGCAGCCGCCTGGACGACCTTGCGGATGCGCTGCCCCGGATCGAATCCAGGCTGGCGAAACTCAATCCCCAGCCGGTGCGCGACATCCCGGTGCTGATCGGCGGCGGAGGCGAGAAGAAAACTCTCCGCCTGGTCGCCCAACACGCCCACATCTGGCATTCCTTCTCGGACACCGACAGCTACCCCCGCAAGTCCGAGATCCTGGCGCGGCACTGCGCCGACGTGGGCCGCGACCCGGCGACGATCGAGCGGTCGGCGGAAGCCAAGGGCCGCAACTCCGAAGACCTTCTCGAGAACGCCGCAGCGCTGACGTCGCTGGGCATCTCGATGCTGACCGTCGGCGTCAACGGGCCAGACTACGACCTGTCGACGGCGGAAACCCTCTGCCGCTGGCGGGACCGCCAAAACACCGGCGGGTGATGCTGCGGAACGGCCCTGCGGGCGGGAGCTGCCGTGAGAGACTGTCGCCGCCATGCCCAAGAAGTATGGGGTTAAAGAGAAGGACCTCGTGGTCAATCACGTGGTCAATCTGGTGTTGACAGGAAAGCTCCGCTCCGGAGATCGCCTGGACCGCAACGAGATTGCCACTCAACTCGGGCTCAGTCGGGTGCCGATCCAAGAGGCGGTCGTGCAACTCGAGCACGACGGGATCCTGTCGACGCGCTATCACCGTGGGGCCTACGTCGAAAGGTTCGACGAGTCGGCTGTCCGCGAACATCACGAGCTCTACGGCCTCATCAGCGGCATCGCGTCCGGGCGTGCCGCGGCCGCCGCGGACCCGACGGTGATCGCCGAGCTCGACAGCGAGGTCGCGCAGATGCGGACCGGTCGCGACGCGCGACAGTTCGATGCCCACGCCAAGCGGTTCCGCGCCATCGTCAACGCCGAGTACGCCGGGCCGAGACTGCAGGCGGCGATCGACTCGTCGAAGACGTTCATCCCCGAGTCCTTCTGGGAGACGTACGTGCAGCACCGTGAGCAGCTGCTGCCCTCGTACGAGGCCGAGCTCGCCGCGATCATCGCCCGGGACGGGACTGCCGCCCGTGCCGCATGCGCAGAACGCGCCGAGGTCATGGCCAGAATCCTGTTGAACGAGCTGGTCCGGCGCGGCGTGCTGTGCGCTTTGCGTTCCGGTTGAGGAGAAGCCGCCGACTCGATCGGGCGGCGCGCTACCTTGCTTTGAATGACGTGCTTACGGGTACTGCGCCACACCGTGAAGACCTTCGTGATCGCGCTGGTGGTGGGAATCGTCTTCACCATGGGGTTTGCCGTCCCGGCAAGTGCCCAGGTGGCCAATGCTCTCCACCGGGTGTCGAGAGCGCCAGCGCGCTACCCACCAATCTCGCCGCGGCCGCGAGCGGCCCCGAGGCCGACAAGTACACGACAGCGACGGTCAAGCCCCTCGACTCCGTCGACGTCAACGCCCTGGGTCTGAGCCAGCCGGGCGTTCTGACCGTCGGCACGCTCTCCGACGCGCCCCCCAGCATCTGCATCAACTCTGCAGGCCAGTTCACCGGCTTCGACAACGAACTGCTGCGCGCCGTCGCCGACAAGCTGGGTCTTCGGATCAACTTCGTCGGCACCGAGTTCTCCGGGTTGCTGGCCCAAGTCGCAGCCCGGCGGTTCGACGTGGGGTCGTCGTCGATCACCACCACCGACGCCCGGCGCCGCACCGTCGGCTTCACCAACGGCTACGACTTCGGCTACTTCTCGCTCGTCGTTCCCAACGGCTCCCCGATCGACGGCTTCGGCAAGCTCGCCTCCGGGCAACGCATCGGGGTGGTTCAGGGCACCGTGCAAGAGGCCTACGTCATCGACACGCTGAAGCTGCAACCCGTCAAGTTCCCGGACTACAACACCGTCTACGCCAGTCTCAAGTCCGGTCAACTCGACGCGTGGGTGGCGCCGTCACAGCAGGCACAGGGCACGGTGCAGCCCGGTGACCCGGCGCAAATCATCGAGAACACCTTCAGCTTGGACAATTTCATCGCCTGGGCGGTCGCCAATGACAACCCCGCCCTGATCGACGCGCTGAACTCCGGCCTCGACGCCGTCATCGCCGACGGCACGTGGGCGAAGCTGTACACCGACTGGGTGCCCCGCGCCCTGCCGCCCGGATGGAAACCCGGATCCAAGGCAGCCCCGGAACCTGAGCTTCCCGACTTCACCGCCATCGCCGCCGAGAACCAGGCCGGCAACACGCCCGCAGCTCCCGTCCAGCCGAAATCCATGCTGTCCCAACTCGGCTCGGCTTTCCTCGATTGGGACCTCTACCGCCAGGCCATCCCCGACCTGTTCAAGACCGGCCTGCCCAACACGTTGATCCTCACCATCTCCGCCAGCATCATCGGCCTGATCCTCGGCATGGCGCTCGCCGTCGCCGGAATCTCGAAATCGCGATGGCTGCGCTGGCCCGCCCGGGTGTACACCGACATCTTCCGCGGGCTGCCCGAAGTGGTGATCATCCTGCTGATCGGTCTCGGAATCGGTCCCGTCGTGGGCGGACTGACCGGCAACAATCCCTATCCGCTGGGCATCGCGGCACTCGGTCTGATGGCCGCCGCCTACATCGGAGAGATCTTCCGCTCCGGCATTCAGAGCGTCGATCCCGGCCAGCTCGAGGCCTCTCGCGCACTGGGTTTCGGCTACCCCACGTCGATGCGGCTCGTCGTCGTACCTCAAGGCGTCCGGCGCGTGCTGCCCGCACTGATGAACCAGTTCATCTCACTGCTGAAGGCGTCGTCGCTGGTGTACTTCCTCGGGCTCGTCGCCGACCAACGTGAACTCTTCCAGGTCGGCCGGGATCTCAATGCCCAGACGGGCAACCTGTCGCCGCTGGTGGCCGCCGGCCTGTTCTATCTGGCGCTGACGATCCCGTTGACACACCTCGTCAACTTCATCGACTCCCGGCTGCGCAAAGGACGACAACCCACCGACGAGGACCCACTGACACTGTCGACCTCGCAGGAGATGAACTGATGACCACTGCGGTTTCCCTGACTGCCAAGGACATTCACCTGTCGTTCGGCAAGAGCGCGGTGCTGCGAGGTGTCGACCTCGACGTTGCCGCCGGATCCAGCACCGCCGTGATCGGACCGTCCGGGTCCGGCAAATCGACCTTGCTGCGCACGCTGAACCGGCTGTACGAACCCGACCGGGGCGACATCCTGCTCGACGGACGCTCGGTGCTCGGCGACAACCCCGACCAGTTGCGGCAGCGAATCGGCATGGTGTTCCAGCACTTTCAGCTCTTCCCGCACCGCACGGTGCTCGACAACGTCGCGCTGGCCCCGCGAAAGCTCAAGAAGCTCAGCACCGACGAGGCCCGCGATCTCGGCCTCGCCCAGCTGGATCGGGTCGGATTGCGCCACAAGGCCGAGGTCCGGCCCACGACGCTGTCCGGCGGCCAACAACAGCGGGTCGCCATCGCCCGGGCACTGGCCATGGCACCGCAGGTCATGTTCTTCGACGAAGCCACCTCTGCGCTCGACCCCGAGCTGGTCAAAGGGGTGCTCGAGTTGATCGCGGACCTCGGCGCGGACGGCATGACCATGGTGGTGGTCACACACGAGATGGGGTTTGCTCGCTCATCCGCCGACACCGTCGTCTTCATGGACCACGGCCAGGTCGTCGAAACCGGACCGCCCGAGCAACTATTCGAATCCGCCGAGACCGATCGGCTGCGGCGCTTCCTCGCCCAGGTCCTCTGAACCCTGCGACCAGCCGCGATTTCGCGAGAATCGCGCGGACACCCCAACTTGGCAGCATCGGACAGGTTAGGCTGTCTGAATTATGGTGGCCACCGAAGCACGGGTCAGCGAACTCGCTGGTGAATTGCAACGCGTGCTGTCCAAGGTGATGTCGGTGATGCGGCACACCGGGCGGACTGCGACGTCCGGCGACCTCACGCTCGCCCAGCTGTCGATCCTGCTCACGCTGTTCGATCAGGGCCCGATGCGCATGACCGAACTCGCCGCCCACGAACGGGTCCGCACACCGACGACGACGGTGGCCATCCGCCGGCTGGAGAAGCTCGGCCTGGTCAAGCGCGACCGCGATCCGTCCGATCTGCGCGCCGTCCTCGTCGACATCACCCCCCAGGGTCTGGCCCAACACCGGGAGGCGTTGGGGTCCAGGCAGGCTCACCTCGCCGCGTTGCTGAGCAAGCTCAGCGAGGACGAGCTCGAAGCGCTGACGAAGGCGCTCGCGCCGCTCGAGCGCATCGCGGAATAGCGCTCAACCCAACCAGTCCAGCACCGCCGCCGCGGTCCACGATTGCTGCATGCTGCCCAACGCCTCACCCGTGAACGGTTCGTAGTACTCGGCGAACGTGCCGTCACTGGCCTGGCGCAGTCCTTCCCGGCGCAGCGTGGACGAGCGCTCTGCCCACCCGCGCCGCGCGAAGCACCACGAGAACAGCCACGTCATCACCGGCCAGACAGGTCCCCGCCAGTACTCCCGCGGACGGAAGTCCCGCGACACCGGCGACGTCGACGGGATCAGCGCATACGCGAGGTCAGGGTGTCCGCAGAAGCGCGGCCCCTCCAGCAACCGCAGCAGCGCCCGCTCCCGATCGTGGGACAGTCCGCCGCACAGCAGCGGCGCGAACTGTGCCGCCGTCTCGGTGACGATCCACTTCTCCGCCCGCAGATCGTAATCCCTTGCCGCACCAGTTCTTTCGTCAGTCGTCGCAATCACTCCGGAGCGGAAGCGGTCCGCCCAGGAATACAGATCCCTCACGTCGGCGAGCGGCCGTTTGTGATCCTCACCGATCTCGGCGAGCACCTGACACGCCACCGACAGGATCGCCGAGACGAAGACGTCCTCGACCGCGAAACTGACAGTCTTGGAAAGTAACTCGTCGTCGTAGCGGGCGGCCTTCATCTCCTCCAGCAGCCACAGGTACCGGTCGTATTCCATATCGGAGGGACGCTGGGTGGCGTCGGTGTTGATCTTGTTGTCCTCGCGCTGATACTCCGGCACATCTCCCGGAATCACGTTGGCGTAGGCGCTGTCCCAGCGCGGCGAGTTGTCCATCCCGGACTCCCAGCCGTGGTACATGGTGACGCGGCCATGCCCGTTGGGGTCGCGGCTCTCGGCCAGCCAGCGGTGCCAGCGCACCAGATCGCTCCAGCGCCGGTCCAGGAATGCTTCGGCGACCGCGCGGGTGGAGCGGCCGCGGCTCCGCGCGTGGTCGAGGATGCGTTGGACCGCGATCGCATGGACGGGCGGCTGGGTGATTCCGGACGTGTGCCGCGACCGCGGAGCGTCGGCCGACAGGGCCGAACAGGCCCAGCGGGCCGGGCCAGGGAAGTACCCGTCCACCCCGTTGGCGAAGACGATGTGCGGGATCATGCCGTTGCGCCACTGCGCCGACAGCAGCGTGTCCAACTCGACCACGGCGCGCTCCACCGAAAGCGGCGCCAGGCCGATGGACACGAAGGCGGCGTCCCAACTCCACATGTGTGGATACAGCAGGGGCGCGGCGGTGGTCATGACACCGAGGTCGTTACCGCGCAACAGATAGGCGGCGCGGGCCGCCAATTGTGTCGGGGCGAAGCTGGGATCGTGCGGCATTGTCCGTCAATGATGCGACGACTCTGCCCGATATGCAGGCCGGTAGGGTTTCGGGTGTGCCGACAGCCATGATCACCGGGGCGTCCGGCGGTCTCGGATCCGCCCTCGCCGACGCGCTGGCCTCGACACACACGCTGTTTCTGGCCGGGCGACCGTCGTCCCGGCTCGACGCCGTAGCCGAGCGTCTCGGAGCCACCACGTGGCCCATCGACCTCGCCGACCCTGACGCGATGGCAGCGGTCGTCGAGCCGATCGTCGAGCTCGATGTGCTGATCCACAACGCCGGAGTGGCCTACCCGGGCCGGGTCGCCGAATCCCAGGTCGACGAGTGGCGCGCGACCATGGCCGTCAACGTCGTCGGCACCGTCGCCCTGACCCTCGAGTTGCTGCCCGCCCTGCGCAGCGCAGGCGGCCACGTCGTGTTCATCAACTCCGGCGCGGGCATCAACGCCTCATCGGGGTTGGCGTCCTATACGGCGAGCAAGTTCGCGCTGCGGGGATTCGCCGACTCGTTGCGCGTCGACGAGCCGTCCTTACGTGTCACGTCGATCCACCCCGGCCGCATCGCGACCCCCATGCAGGAAGACCTCGTCGCCTACGAGGGCAGGCCCTACGAACCCAGCGAGTTCCTGAGCCCAGAGACCGTGGCGCAGTTGACCGTCGAGGCCGTCAATGCCCCGCCCGACGCACACGTCCGCGAAGTCGTCATCCGCCCGCGGTAATCCCCCTGCGATTTCGGCGTACTTCGACAATGCTGCGTTGACGTTCTACGCCCGAATCGCCGAACGCACCGTCGCGATCACGCGGTCGGGATACTCCACCAGATCGAGCCATGTGAATCGGAGAACCTGCCAGCCCTGCAGCGCAAGATGGTTCTGCCGTTTGCGATCGTTCTGAAATGCTTCCGGATCGCTGTGGAACGCCCAACCGTCCACTTCGATCGCGACTTTGGCTCCGCGAAACACGACGTCGACAACGTATTGCCCGACACGCACGTTGGTCCGCCAGCCCGTTATCGCCGACGCACGCAACAGCTTTGTGAAGAGCCGCTCGGCTTCGGAGTGCTCGCCATCGGCAGCCTGCAACAGGATCCGAGCCGACGGTGAACCGTACCGACCCTTGTTTCGCACATGCGTCGCCCACAAGTCACCGAGGCCGGCGTCACTCTGCAGCGCTCTGTCCATGATTGCCGCATTGCCATAGCCGCGGACTGCGGCCTCGATGGCCGTCAGTGGCAGCGCGGTGACACGAAGGCCCTTGCATTCGACGACGTCACCTTGGCACAGGTCGCGCCGGCGTACGCGCGTGCCTTCTCGCTTCCGCCCGCTGGAGTTCCGCGGCACGGTCACTTCGATGTCGCGCGGTGCGTAGCGTGTGAGGCTGTGCCACCACGCGGCAGCCAGCCCGCTGGCCACCGCATGCTCGCCGAATGACCAGACCGCCGCTCGAAGACGTGCGGCGTCCGTGAAAGGCCGATCGTCGACGAAGTAGACGCCTCGCGAGCACTGCCGCCACAGTCCAGATCGAACGCGCTGATGCACCGACTGTCGGCTCAGGCCCGCACGACACGCTTGCGCCAGCGTGACTACCCCGTCTTGACGCCGGAGATATTCCTTTAGCACATAGGTTTTGACGCACGGGTCTAGCGGAACGGTTCCGGGAATGGCGATTCGGGCGTAGTTGGTAACGCTGAGGTTGTCCAAGTACGCCGAAATCGCGGGTTAGACGACGACGTTGACGAGGCGGCCCGCGACGACGATGACCTTCTTCGGGGACTTCCCGTCCAAGAACGCCACGACCTTCTCGTCGGCCAGCGCCGCCGCCTCGACCGCGTCTGCCGCAGCGTCGGCCGCAACCGTGACGCGGCCACGCACCTTGCCGTTGACCTGAACCGGGTACTCGACGGTGTCCTCGACCAGGTAGCGCTCGTCGGCCACCGGGAACGGGCCGTGCGCCAGCGAGCCGTCGTGACCGAGTCGCCGCCACAACTCTTCGGCCAGGTGCGGCGCCAGCGGGGCGACCATCAACACCAACGGCTCAAGCGCGGCGCGCGACGTCACCGCATTCTTCGTCAAATGGTTGGTGTACTCGATCAGCTTCGCGGCCGCGGTGTTGTTGCGCAGCGCCGCATAGTCGTCGGCCACCCCGGCAATCGTGCGATGCAGCAGTCGCAGTGTGTCGTCGTCGAGTGCGTCATCGGAAAAGGCCGGTGCCCCAGTGTCTTCGGAGACCAGCAGTCGCCACACCCGCTGCAGAAATCGGTGCGCACCGACGACGTCCTTGGTGGCCCACGGCCGGGAGGCCTCCAGCGGCCCCATCGACATCTCGTAGACGCGCAGGGTGTCGGCTCCATAGTTGTCGCAGATCTCATCGGGCGACACGGAGTTCTTCAGGCTCTTGCCGATCTTGCCGAACTCCTGGTTGACCTCGATCTCGCCCTCTGGGGCCGGATACCAGAACTTGCCGTCCCGCTCGACGACGTCGGCCGCAGGGACATAGGACCCGCGGGAGTCGGTGTACGCGAAGGCCTGGATGTAGCCCTGGTTCACCAAGCGGCGGTACGGCTCTCGCGAGCTGACGTGGCCGAGGTCGAACAGCACCTTGTGCCAGAACCGCGAATACAGCAGGTGCAGCACGGCGTGCTCGACACCACCGACGTAGAGGTCCACGCCGCCCGGGTCGCCGGGGCCGTGCTCGGCCGGCCGCGGACCCATCCAGTACGCCTCGTTCTCCTTGGCGCACAGGGCTTCCTTGTTGAACGGGTCGGTGTAGCGCAGCTCGTACCAGGAGCTGCCCGCCCACTGCGGCATCACGTTGGTGTCGCGGGTGTAGCTCTTGAAGCCGTCGCCCAGGTCCAGCTCCACGTTCACCCAGTCGATCACCTTCGCCAGGGGCGGTGACGGCTCGCTGTCGGCATCGTCGGGATCGAACGACACCGGCGAGTAGTCGGGAACGTCGGGCAGTTCAACAGGCAGCAGCTCCTCGGGCAGGCCACGTGCACGCCCGTCCTCGGCATAGACGATCGGGAACGGCTCGCCCCAGTACCGCTGCCGCGCGAAAAGCCAATCCCTCAACTTGTACTCGACCCGCGCCCAACCGTGCCCGTCGGCGGTCAGCCGGTCCGTCATTGCCGTCTTCGCGGTGGCGACATCCATGCCGTCCAGGAATCCCGAGTTCACCAACGGCCCGTCACCGGTGTAGGCCTCCACGGAAACGTCGCCGCCGGCAACGACTTCCACGATGGGCAACCCGAACTCGGTGGCGAAATCCCAGTCGCGCTGGTCACCGCTGGGCACCGCCATGATCGCGCCCGTTCCGTACCCGGCCAACACGTAGTCGGCGATGAACACCGGAACCTGTTGTCCATTGGCCGGATTCGTCGCGTACGCACCCAGGAACACACCCGTCTTGGACTTGTTCTCCTGACGCTCCAGATCGGACTTGGCGGCGATCCCGGCGCGGTAGGCGGCCACCGCACCGGCGGGCGTCGCCGCGCCGAACGTCCAGCGCTCGTCGACACCCTCCGGCCACGCGCCCGCCACCAAGCGGTCCACCAGCTCGTGTTCGGGAGCCAGCACCATGTACGTCGCGCCGAAAAGTGTGTCCGGCCGCGTCGTGAACACCTCGATGTCGCCTGCGTCGGTGCCGAAAAGCACCGAGGCGCCAGTGGATCGGCCGATCCAGTTGCGCTGCATGGCCTTGACCTTGTCCGGCCAGTCCAGCACATCGAGGTCATCCAGCAGCCGGTCGGAGTACGCGGTGATCCGCATCATCCACTGCCGCAGGCGTTTCCGGAACACCGGAAAATTGCCGCGCTCGCTGCGCCCGTCGGCCGTGACTTCCTCGTTGGCCAACACGGTCCCCAGACCCGGGCACCAGTTCACCACCGAATCGGCCAGATACACCAGTCGATACGAGTCGACGACGTCGGCCCGCTCGTCCTCGGTCAGCGATGCCCACGCCCGGTCCCCGGCCGAACGCGCGCCGGACTCGAACTCCGCGATCAGCTCCGCGATCGGGCGCGCCTTGTTGACCGACGTGTCGAACCACGCGTTGAAGATCTGCAGGAAGATCCACTGTGTCCACTTGTAGTAGTCGACGTCGGTGGTCGCGAAGCTGCGCCGGGCGTCGTGCGCCAAACCCAACCGCCCGAGTTGGCGCCGGAAGTTGACGATGTTCGCCTCGGTCCTGGTCCGCGGATGGGTGCCGGTCTGGATCGCGTATTGCTCGGCGGGCAGACCAAAGGCGTCGAAACCCAAGGCGTGCAACACGTTACGTCCGGTCATCCGGTAGTACCGGGCATACACGTCGGTGGCGATGTAGCCCAGCGGGTGCCCGACGTGCAGGCCCTCGCCCGACGGATACGGGAACATGTCCTGGACGAACATCTTGTCGGCGGGCACCGCACTGCCGTCGGCCGGTGCCAGCGATCCGACCGGATTGGCGACGTCGAACGTTCCCGACTCCGTCCACCGCTGCTGCCAGGCGCGCTCGATCTCACCAGCGAGTTCCGCGTTGTAGCGGTGCTCGGGGGTGTCGTCGACAGGAGCGATGGGCGTTTCAGTCACCCCACCAGGGTATAAGCACCCCGCTCGCCGATTTCCGGGCGTCGGGTAGGTCTCGGTTCCGTTGCGGATGCATCAGGGGTTGATTCCAGGTCGGTTTTAGGGCTGGTGACGTCGCGACGGCCGTGGATACATTTCTCGCCTGACGGCTCCACACGTTGGAAGGGACTGGACTCGGATGAGCGAAATCGCCCGCCACTGGCGGGTTCTGGCAGGAGGCATCGGGGCTTGCGCCGCCGGTGTCGCGGGGGTGTTCGGCGTCACCGCCTCCACGGCATCCGCCCAGCCTGCTATTCCTCAGCCCGCGATTCCGGTCCCCGCCACGGTGACGCAGACCATAACGGTCACCCCCAACGCCGCGGCCCAACCGGCTGCCGCCCAACCCGTGACGCCTGCCGCGGCCGGCCCGGCCGCCATCCCCGCCGCCGCGGGCGCAGCTGTCGCCCCCGCCGTGCCGCCCCCACCGGTGTCGACGATCGTCCCCGCCACGTCGGGAACACTCGCGGAGTTCTTCGCCTCCAAGGGTGTCGCGATGGAACCCCAGGTCAGTCGCGACTTCCGAGCGCTGAACATCGTCCTGCCCATGCCCCGCGGCTGGGAGCACATCCCCGACCCCAACGTGACGGACGCGTTCGCCGTCCTCGCCGACCGCGTCGGCGGCAATGGCCTCTATTCGTCGAACGCGCAGGTGGTCGTCTACAAGCTGGTCGGCCAGTTCGATCCGAAGGAAGCGATCAGCCACGGCTTCATCGACAGCCAGAAGCTGCCGGCCTGGCGGTCCACCGATGCCTCGCTCGCCGACTTCGGCGGCATGCCGTCGTCGATCATCGAGGGCACCTACCGCGAGAACAACATGACGCTGAACACGTCGCGGCGCAATGTCATCGCCACCGTCGGCCCGGACAGCTACCTGGTATCGCTCGCGGTCACGACCAGCGTGGACCAGGTTGTCGCCGCCGCAGGCGCCACCGAGGCGATCGTCAACGGCTTCAAGGTCAGCGCACCCTCGGCAGCCCCGGCAGCGCCTCCTGCCGCCGGCCCGGTGCCGCCGCAGCCCGCGGCGCCGCCCCAAGCTCCCAGCGTCCCCGCAGTGGCTCCCCCGCCACAGCTGTTGGGACTGCAGGGATAAACGACGTCGTCCCCCGGGCGAAGCCTGGCGCCCGGGGGACGGCGGCCTAACCGGCACACCGTATTCTGAAGCTCATGCTGGTCGCCGCCGTGTTGAGTCTGTGCGCGGCCCTCGTGACCGCCGCTCTGGGTGTGTGGTCGCTGATGCGCCGGCCGTCTGATGATTTCGTGCAGCGGGTGCTGCGCGCCGTGGCTCCGACCCAGCTCGCCGCCGCCGTGATGCTGGGGGCGGGCGGTGTGGTCGCCCTATCGGCCCGACCATCGACGGGGCTGACGATCCTCATCGTGTGCATAGTCGGCGCGATCGGCACCGTCGCCGCGGGATGCTGGCAGAGCGCCAAGGCCGTCACCCGGGAGAACGCCCGGCAAACCGTCGCGAGTGGTACCGGCGGATGCGGCAGCGACAGCGCGTGCGGTTCATGCACGCTGTCCTGCGGGCGCTAATTCCTGCTGAGGTCGATCGGGTGTGTCGCCATCAGCGACAGGGGCATCGGCTGGCGGCGCAGGATCCTGGCCCACAGGTCGACGCGCGGCTCCACGAGAACATCAGAAGGCAACGCGGACAACACAATCCAGTCGTCACGCTCGATCTCTCCCTCTAGCTGACCGATCGTCCAGCCTGAATAGCCCGCAAAGATCCGCACTCCCTCGACCAGCGGTGCCAAGCCGTCCGGTTCCGCGTCGAGATCCACCATCACGACGCGTCCCTGGACATGCCGAAGTCCCGGCACCCCCGCCGGGTCGGCCCCGACCCGCAACGTCGCCAGACACAGTGCGGCGTCGCGCTTGACCGGCCCGCCGATGAACATCGTCTTCGGCTTCGTCGCCAGCTTCGCCCACTGCGGCAGCACGTTGTACACCGCCGTCTCGCTCGGGCGGTTCAGTACTACACCGAGGGTGCCGCCGTCGTTGTGCTCGACCACGTAGATGACGCTGCGGCGAAAGGTGGGCTCCAGCAGATCGGTGTTGGCCAGCAGCAGTGTGCCCGCGCGGACCCGGGGAGCGATGGGTGCAGCCCTGTCGTGGTAATCCTCCGGATCGTCTGGCTGCGCCATCCGACCATCATGTCACCACCGACACCAGGATCGGGGCGAACAAGCGGTCCGCACGCCGATATTTGTACTGTTGGTCGCGTGCCCGACGACCACGCTCTACGCACGCTGTGGCGTTCGGTCCGAGCCCTCCCGGAGTTCCGCAGGCTGCTGGAGTTGCGCGCCGTCAGTCAGTTCGCCGACGGCCTGTTCCAGGCGGGGCTCGCCGGCGCGATCCTGTTCAATCCCGAACGCGAAGCCGAACCGTGGGCGATCGCCGCCGCGTTCGCCGTGCTGTTCCTTCCGTACTCACTGCTCGGACCGTTCGCCGGCGCGCTCCTCGACCGCTGGGACCGGCGGTTGGTCCTGCTCGCAGCCAACACCGGCCGTCTCGTGGTTGTCGTCGGTGTCAGCGCACTGCTGGCCGCCGGTGTCGGAGATATTCCAATCCTGTTGAGCGCGTTGGTCGTCAACGGTTTCACCCGATTCGTCTCGTCGGGGATGTCGGCGGCGCTGCCGCACGTCGTGCCCCGGGCCCAGGTGATCGCGATGAACTCCGTGTACACCGCGACAGGCTCGATCGCCGCGTTCGGCGGGGTGGTGTTCATGCTGGTGCCGCGCTGGCTGTTCGGTGCGGGTGACTCGGGCGGGTCCGTCGTCATCGTCCTCGTCACGGTGCCGGTGGCGTTGGCGCTGTGGTTGTCGAAGCGATTTCCGCCTCGGCTGCTCGGCCCCGACGACAGCGTGCGCGCGGTCCACGGCTCAGTCCTCTATG
The DNA here is from genome assembly GCF_029623955.1 of Mycobacterium sp. 236(2023). GTDB lineage: Bacteria > Actinomycetota > Actinomycetes > Mycobacteriales > Mycobacteriaceae > Mycobacterium. Next base: position 266,875 of record NZ_JARSBP010000005.1, read on the forward strand.
CGGTGGCCACCGGCTGGGTGCACGGTTTGCGGACGGTCATCGCCGTCCCCACCGTCACGGCCACCCTCGGCGGACTGGCCGCACATCGGATGGCTTTCGGCATCAATACGATGCTCGTGCTGGTGATGGTGCGCCACGCCGAGGAGGCCACCGTAGCCGGCTTCGGAACGAGCTTTCTGTTCCTCACGTCAGGCGGTGCCGGGCTCTTCCTCGCGACGCTCCTGACACCGTGGATGGTGAAGAGGTGGGGCCGCTACGTGACGCCCAACGGGGCCCTCGTGTTCGCCGCCGGCGTGCAGCTCGTCGGCGCGACGCTGAACCTGCCCGTGATGATCGTGTGCGGATTCCTGCTCGGCGCGGCGGGTCAGGTCGTCAAGTTGTGTGCCGACACCGCGATGCAGGTCGACGTCGACGACGCACTGCGCGGGCACCTGTTCGCCGTCCAGGACTCGCTGTTCTGGGTGGCCTACATCCTTTCGATGGTCGGCACCGCCGCCGTCATTCCTCCCGACGGTCGGTCACCCGCGCTCGCCGTCGCCGGCTCCGGCTTCTACCTTGTCGGGCTCGCCGTGCACGCGACGGTGGCCAAGCGCCGCCGACGGCGCGGCTAGGGTGATCGGCATGGCCGGAGCTGCCCCGATGGTCGCCGATCTGCGTGCTGAAAGCGACGATCTCGACACCCTGATCGCGGAGCTACCGCCGCAGCGGTGGGCGACGGAAACCCCCGCGCCCGGCTGGACGATCGCCCACCAGATCGCACACCTGTTGTGGACCGACCGGGTGGCGCTCACATCGGTCACCGACGAAGCCGGGTTCTCCGCGGTGCTCGCCGAAGGCGCGGAGAACCCGACGGAGTTCGTGGACGCCGGTGCCGAAGCGCTCGCCCTCGCGCCGCCAGCCCAACTGCTGGCCGACTGGCGTGCGACCCGCGCTGCCCTTCACGACGAACTGCTCACCGTCGCCGAGGGCCGCAAGCTGCCGTGGTTCGGTCCCCCGATGAGCGCAGCATCGATGGCGACGGCACGGCTGATGGAGACGTGGGCGCATGGCCTCGACGTCGCCGACGCGCTCGGGGTGACGCGGACGCCGACGGCGCGGCTGCGCTCGATCGCCCATATCGGGGTCCGGACACGGGATTTCGCGTACGCCGTGCACGGGCTCACCCCGCCTGCGGAACCGTTCCACGTGAAACTATCCGCGCCAGACGGCTCGAGTTGGACGTGGGGACCGGAGGACGCCGCTCAGCGCGTGACGGGTTCCGCCGAACACTTCTGCATGCTCGTCACGCAGCGCCGGCCGCGTGCGCAGCTGGATGTCGTCGCCCACGGAGCCGACGCCGAGAAGTGGCTGACGATCGCGCAGGCATTCGCGGGACCGCCGGGGCCGGGACGGGGTTAGAGATATTCGGCGGCGTCGGCCGCTCCGTCGCCGTCCCCGTCGGACAGCCGCACATCCCAGCGCCCGTCGCCGTCGGTGTCGACCCACGCCTGCCCCGCCCCGAACGCACGGTCCGCCAATCCGTTGCCGTCAACATCGCCCAGCCGCTCGGGAGAACCGTCGGCGTCGAGATCCACAGGGGCCGACGACGCCGGATGCTCGACACCGTCGAGCCCGAGCCAGCGCAGTGCCGCGCCGTTGCGGTCCGCGGCTACCGCCCAGGTGCCCGTGCCGTCGTCGGTGAAATACGCCTCCGGAACCGCGTCGCCGTCCAGGTCGAAGACGGCGTGATCGGCCGTCCCGTCGGCGTCGAGATCGAGCAGCACGTCGTCGAATCCGTCGTCGTCGACGTCGAGTCCCACGGCGTCGAACACCCCGTCGCCGTCGAAATCCGTGTCGGGACCGGCAGTCCACAACGTGGCGGACCCGTCCGGGTCACCCAAGCAGTACTCCACACTTGATCAGACGCACGGCTACGCCCGCTCGTTCCACCACTTCATCAATTCATCGACAGCCTGCTCGCGATCGAGAGGCCCACGATCCAGCCTCAACTCCTTGAGGTGGTTCCACGCCTGACCGACCTGCGGCCCCGGCGGGATCCCGAGGATCTTCATGATCTCGTTGCCGTCGATGTCGGGGCGCACGCGCTCGAGATCCTCCTTGGCCGCGAGGTCCTCGATGCGCTGTTCCAGATCGTCGTAGCTCGCCTGCAACCGTGCCGCGCGCCGCTTGTTGCGTGTCGTGCAGTCGGCACGGACCAGCTTGTGCAGCCGGGTCAGCAGCGGACCCGCGTCGGTGACATACCGCCGTACCGCCGAATCGGTCCAGCGGCCGTCGCCGTACCCGTGGAACCGCAGATGCAGATACACCAACTGCGACACGTCGGCGACCATCTGCTTCGAGTACTTGAGGTCGCGCATGCGCTTACGGGTCATCTTCGCGCCGACGACCTCGTGGTGGTGGAAGCTCACGCCGCCGTCGGGCTCGTGCCTGCGGGTGGCCGGCTTGCCGATGTCGTGCAGCAGCGCGGCCCACCGCAGAACCAGATCGGCGCCCTCGTCCTCGAGATCGATGGCCTGACGCAGCACGGTCAGCGAGTGCTGATAGACGTCCTTGTGTTGATGGTGCTCGTCGATCGCCATCCGCATCGCACCGATCTCCGGCAGCACGACGTCGCCCAGCCCGGTGTCGACCATCAGGTCCAGACCGGCGACCGGATCGGCGCCCAGGAGCAGCTTGTCGAGTTCGGCGGCGACACGTTCGGCCGTGATCCGCGACAGCTGCGGCGCCATCTCCTCGAGCGCGTGCCGAACCCGCGGCGCCACGGTGAACCCGAGCTGCGAGACGAACCGCGCCGCCCGCAGCATGCGCAGCGGATCGTCTCCGAACGACACCTCCGGCTCCGACGGGGTGTCGAGCACCCCGTCGCGCAGCGCCGCCAGACCGCCCACCGGATCCAAAAACTCAGTCGGCCCTTCCGGGGTGACCCGCACGGCCATGGCATTCACCGTGAAGTCGCGGCGCACCAGATCGTCGGCCAGGTTGTCGCCGAAGCGCACCTCGGGATTGCGCGACACCTGGTCGTAGGTGTCGGCGCGGAACGTCGTGATCTCCAGCCGGTCACTGCCCCGGCCCACCGCCAAGGTGCCGAACTCGATGCCCGTGTCCCACAGCGCGTCCCCCCAACCCCGGAGGAAGCGCAGCATTTGCTCGGGGCGCGCGTCGGTGGTGAAATCGAGGTCGTTCTTCGCCGGGTCGAACCGCCCGAGCAGCGCGTCGCGCACCGTCCCACCGACGAGATACAACTCGTGGTTGTTGTCGGCGAACACCTGGCCGAGGTCGCGCAGCACCGCGCCATGACGATTCAACGCGACTTGCGCGGTCGCCAGCCGTTCGGCGTCGGAGATGGGGTCGGGCACGTCCGGTGAGCCTACTGGTTAGCAGAGCCCACTGGTCACAGCCATGTCACCGACCGGCGAGTGCGGTGAAAGGCAATGTTCATGCCAACTACTATCGCTTGGGTGTCGGACGGCGAGCAGGCCAAACCACGACGGCGCCGGGGTCGGCGCCGCGGCCGACGCGCGGCAGGTCCCCCGGAGAGCGGCTCGGAACAGCCCGCCGGCCACCGCCAGCAGACTCCCAGCACCGCGTCCACCGACAAACCCGGCCAAGCCCCCAAGCCCCAGAAGACCCGCACCCGCCGCCCGCAGGAACGTCTGCGCACCGTGCACGAGACGTCGGCCGGCGGGTTGGTCATCGACGGACTCGACGGTCCGAAGGACAGCCAGGTGGCCGCCCTCATCGGGCGCATCGACCGCCGCGGCCGCATGCTGTGGTCGCTGCCAAAGGGCCATATCGAAATGGGCGAGACGGCCGAACAGACCGCGATCCGCGAGGTGGCCGAGGAGACCGGCATCCAAGGCAGCGTCCTCGCCGCGCTCGGCAGCATCGACTACTGGTTTGTCACCGAGGGCAGACGGGTCCACAAGACGGTGCACCACTATCTGATGCGCTTCCTCGGGGGTGAGCTCTCCGACGAGGACGTCGAAGTCACCGAGGTGGCCTGGGTACCGCTGCGTGAACTTCCGTCGCGGCTGGCCTACGCCGACGAACGCAAGCTCGCCGAGGTCGCCGACGAACTCATCGACAAACTGCACACCGACGGGCCCGACGCGCTGCCACCGTTACCGCGCACGGCACCGCGGCGGCGCGGCCAGACGCATTCGCACACGCGCCAACGCAGGCCCGACCCCACCGCGCAGCCACAGCCCGGCAGGCGGACGAACGGCTGCGGTCAAGGACCGTGACGGAGCCCGGGCGCTCCGGGCGCCTGCTCGCCGTCATCGTCGCGCTCCTGTTTGCCGTGGCACCGGTCGCCGCTCCCCCACCCGCCGGCGCTCAACCCGCATCCATCCCGTTCCTGCGCGTCCAGATCGACAGCATCACCCCTGACGTCATCACCACGACCAGCAACCAGATGGTCACCGTGACCGGCTCGATCAGCAACATCGGTGACCGCGCTGTGCGCGACGTCGTCGTCCGCCTCGAACGCGGCCCGGCCGTGACATCGTCGAGCGCGCTGCGCACCGATCTCGCGGGCAACGTCGACCAGTACCAGCCCGTCGCCGACTTCATCACCGCCGCACCGGAGCTTGCTCGCGGACAACAAGTTCCGTTCCGCCTCGCCTATCCGCTGCGAACAGCCGACGGGGCGTCGATGCGCATCGACAGCCCTGGCGTCTACCCTCTGATGGTCAACGTCAACGGCACACCCGACTACGGCTCGGCGGCGCGCCTCGACGACTCGCGTTTCCTGCTGCCGGTGCTCGGGGTCCCTCCGCTGGAGAGCCCCGACGGCGGGGACACCGACAGTGAGGCGCTGGATTCGGCCGTACCTCCTGACACCACCCGCCCCGTCGGGCTGACCATGTTCTGGCCGCTGGCCGACCGGCCCCGGCTGGCCGCAGGCGCCCCGGGCGGTACGACTCCAGTGCGGCTCATCGACGACGAGCTGGCGACGTCGTTGGGTACGGGCGGGCGGCTCGACACGATGCTGACCGCCGTCGATTTCGCCACCAGCCCCGAGGTCGATCCCGGCGGCGCCGTCACCCGATCGCTGTGTCTGGCCGTCGACCCCGACCTGTTGGTGACGGTCAACGCGATGACCAACGGTTACGTCGTCAACGACGCCGCCGACGCCGGCCCCGGCACCCCGACCCACCCCGGCGTCGGGCAGCAGGCCGCGGTCGACTGGCTCAACCGGCTCAAAGCGCTGGCGCAGCGGATGTGTGTGGCACCAACCACCTACGCACAGGCCGACCTCGACGCCCTCAACCGCGTCGCCGACCCCGGCCTGTCCGCGACCGCCACCAACGGTGCGGGCGGCATCGTCGACCAGATCCTCGGCATCACGTCGACCAAAGGTGTGAGCCTCGTCGGCGACGGACCGCTGACCGCCTCGGCGGTGCAACTGCTCTCCGGGCAGGGCCCCACCGTCGCGATCGGGGCGGCAAATCTCGTCGGCCCCGAAGAGACCTCCGACGGCACCGCCGCGACCGCCGACACCGCGCCGGTGCGATACACCCCCAACGTCGTCGCGGCACCGTTCGATCCCGCCGTCGGCGCCGCCCTGGCCGGCATGGGCCCCGCCCCGGAGTCGCCCTCCTACGTCGACCCATCCCTCGACATCTCCGTCAAGCAGGACTCGGCGGCGGCTCGGCGCCAGGACGGACTCGCCTCCCTGCTGTGGCGCAGCCTGCACCCCGAGACCACCCCGCGGACCCAGGTGCTGATGCCGCCGCTGATGTGGAATCTGACGCCGGAGGACGCGCAGTCCGTCCTGACCGCGCTCGCCACCAGCATCCGGTCCGGCCTCGCGATGCCGCGCCCGCTGCCCGTGCTGATCAACGAGGCCAACACCGCGGCGATGAACGCCCCGTTGCCCACCGGCCCACTCGGCAACCCGCGGGGCCGGTTCGACGCAGGCGTGGTGACGGGCATCGCCGCGGCGACGGGACGTCTGTGGGGCCTGACCTCGGCACTGACGACCGACGAGCGCACCGGCCTCACCGGATACCAGTACACGGCCCCGCTGCGTGAGGATCTCCTTCGCGCACTGAGCCTTTCGGTGCCACCGGATGCGCGCAACGGGCTCGCACAGCAGCGGCTCACGACGGTGGGCCGAACCGTGGAGGACCTCTTCAATGCCGTGACGATCGTCAACCCCGGCGGCTCCTACACGTTGGCGACCGAGCGCAGTCCGTTGCCGTTGGCACTGCGCAACGACCTTCCGGTGCCGATCCGCGTCCGACTCGACATCGACGCGCCCCCCGGCATGACGGTGACCGACATGGGCGAGATCGTGCTGCCGCCGGGCTTCCTGCCGCTCAAGGTGCCGATCGAGGTGCACTTCACCCAGCGCGTCGCCGTGGACGTAGCCCTTCGCACCGCCGACGGTGTGCCGCTCGGCGAACCCGCCCGGTTGTCGGTGCACTCCAACGCATACGGCAAGGTGCTGTTCTTCATCACGCTGACCGGCGGCGGGATCCTGGCGCTGCTCGTCGGCCGGCGGCTGTGGCACCGGTTCCGCGGCCAACCCGACCGCGCGGACCTCGACCGTCCCGACCCGATCGAGGTGGCGCTCTCCTACGGCCATGACGAAGCCTTCCCCGATCGGCGCGCCGAGCGCCGCGCCCGAACAGCATCCGGCGGCGACGATGCGTGACGCTCCTCCCCCCATGCCGCCGCCACGCCCGGCGGCACCCCGGCCCGAGATGTCCGACGCCGCAGTGGTGTCCCGTTCCTGGGGCATGGCGCTGGCCACCCTCGTCAGCCGGCTCACCGGGTTCGCACGCATCGTGCTGCTTGCGGCGATCCTCGGTGCCGCGCTGTCGAGCGCGTTCACGGTGGCCAACCAGCTGCCGAACATGATCGCCGCGCTGGTCTTGGAAGCGACGTTCACGGCGATCTTCGTGCCGGTGCTGGCGCGCGCCGAGCGCGACGATCCCGACGGCGGAACCGCTTTCATCCGAAGGCTTTTGACGCTCGCCACCGCACTGCTGCTCACCGTCACCCTGATCTCGACGGTGGCGGCCCCGCTGCTGGTCGACCTCATGCTGGGGTCAGATCCGCTCGTCGACCGGTCCCTGACCACCGCGTTCGCCTACCTACTGCTACCGCAGATCATCTTCTACGGCCTCAACGCGGTGTTCATGGCAATTCTGAACACCCGCAACGTGTTCGGGCCACCCGCCTGGGCCCCCGTCGTCAACAACATCGTCGCGATCGCCACGCTCGGGCTGTACGTCGTTGTCCCCGGCGAACTTTCACTCAACCCCGTCGAGATGGGCGATGCCAAGCTCCTCGTCCTCGGCATCGGCACCACCCTCGGCGTCGTCGCGCAGGCCAGCGTGCTGTTCGTCGCGATCCGGCGCGAGCGGGTCAGCCTCCGACCGTTGTGGGGCATCGACGCCCGGCTGAAGAAGTTCGGGATGATGGCCGTGGCGATGGTCCTCTACGTCCTCATCAGCCAGGTCGGCTTCATCGTCGGCAACCAGGTCGCCAGCGCCGCCGCGGCATCCGGGCCCGCGATCTACAACTACACGTGGCTGATCCTGCAGCTGCCGTTCGGGATCGTCGGCGTCACCGTCCTGACCGTCGTCATGCCGAGGCTGTCCCGCAACGCCGCCGCCGAGAACGGCCCCGCCGTGCTCGCCGACCTGTCCCTGGCCACCCGGCTGACCATGGTGACGCTCATCCCGATCGTCGCGATGATGACGGTCGGCGGCCCCGCGATCGGCAGCGCGTTGTTCTCTTACGGAAACTTCGGCGCGGTCGACGCCGGCTATCTCGGCGTGGCCATCACGCTGTCGTCGTTCACGCTGATCCCGTACGCGTTGGTGCTGCTGCAACTGCGCGTGTTCTACGCGCGCGAAGAGCCGTGGACGCCGATCCTGCTGATCGTCGTCATCACCATCGTCAAGGTCGCCGCGTCATTGGCCGCCCCGCACGTCACCGACAACCCCGACCTGGTCGCCGGCTACCTCGGCCTTGCCAACGGCCTGGGTTTCCTCGCCGGCGCCACGGTCGGCTACCTGCTGCTCCGTGCCCGGCTGGACCCACCTGGCGGACGGCTCCTCGACAACGACGTGATCCGGACGATCCTCGTCACCATCACGGCGTCCTTGGCGGCCGGCCTCATCGCGCACGTGGTCGACCAGCTTCTCGGTCTGGAGAACCTCACCAACCACTGGGGTGCCGGCGGTTCGCTGCTGCGGCTGGTCGCCCTCGGCCTGGTGATGGTGCCGATCATCGTCGGCATCATGCTGGCCGCGAAGGTCCCCGACGCCCGATCGGCGGTGGCCGCGGTGCAACGCCGCCTCGGACGGCGCCCGCAGCCGGTCACCCCGCCCGTCCGGGACATGTCGCCGCGTCCCCTCACGTACGCTGATCGAAGTGATCGGCCCCCGCCAAGCCGAGGTCAGCTTCCCAGATCGGTGCCGCGGGGACCACGGGCCGAAGTTGCCGACGACGGGAGGCGGAGAGGATCTGCGGTGAGCGACAAACCCACCGGCGATTCTTCGCCCGACCCCGATTCCACTGCGACGACGCGCTTCGTCCGGCCGGGTGCATCTGATTCCGAATCGACAGTGCATCCCGACGATTTCCAGCCCGACGTGCCTGACATCCCGGAGACTGTCTCCGACGACTCGGCGACCACCGCAATTCCCACGGCAAACCCCGCCGTCCGCCCTCCGTCCGACTACGGCGGTGACCCCACCCGCGAAGCGCTGGCGTTCGACCCGCCCCGCGAGCCGGCCATCGAGACAGCGACAGCGGCCGACGAGGTCCACCTCATCCCCGGCGCCACCGTCAGCGGGCGATACCGCCTTCTCGTCGCCCACGGCGGTCCGGAGCATCTGCAGTTCTGGCAGGCCCTCGATACGGCGCTCGACCGGCCGGTGGCACTGACCTTCGTCGACCCGGACGGAACGATGTCCGACTCCGCGGTCCAGGAGATCCTGGATCGCACCCAGCGGCTCAGCCGCATCGACATGCCCGGCGTCGCCCGCGTGCTCGACGTCGTGAAGTCCGGCACCGGCGGTCTGGTGGTCTCCGAATGGATCCGGGGAGGCTCGCTCGCCGAGGTCGCCGAGACCAACCCGTCGCCGATCGGCGGCGCCCGGGCCATCCAGTCGCTGGCCGCCGCGGCCGAGGTGGCCCACCGCAACGGTGTGGCGCTGTCCATCGACCATCCGAGCCGCATCAGGGTGAGCATCGACGGCGACGTCGCCCTCGCCTTTCCCGCGACGCTTTCCAGCGCGTCGCCCGACGATGACATCCGCGGCATCGGCGCCGCGCTGTACGCCCTGCTGGTCGACAAGTGGCCGCTGCCCGAAGCCGGAGACCCCAGCGGGCTCGCACAAGCCGATCTCGACGCCGCCGGCCAGCCGGTGGAACCCCGCTCGGTCGATCGCGACATCCCGTTCCAGATCTCGGCGGCCGCGGCGCGTGCCGTCCAGGAGGGCGGCGGGATCCGCAGCGCACCGACACTGCTGAACCTCTTGCAACAGGCGACGGCGATCGCCGATCGGACCGACCACATCGCTCCGGTCAGCGAGCCGGCCCCCGAAACACGCGGCGCCGGCACTGATTCCGGGTTCGACCAGGATGCCGACCCGGACGCCGATGCGCGCCGGCGCAAGGGCGTCGTCATCGGCCTGACGGTCGCCGGGGCGATCGTCATCGTCGCGGTCGTGTTGCTCGCCACGGTGCTGAGCCGGATTTTCGGGGACGTCGGCAACGGTCTCGGCGGCGACGAACTCGGCCTCAACGCCCCATCGTCGACGGAGGCCGAGAGCCCGAGTGGGACCGGCTCTGCGATCAAACCCGTTCGCGCAACGGTCTTCTCGCCCGAGGGTGAGGCCGACGCGCCCGAGCTCGCGCCGCTGGCGATCGACGGGAACCCCACGACTGTGTGGCCCATCGACACCTACACCGACCCGGTGCCGTTCCCCAACTTCAAGAACGGCGTCGGGCTGATGCTGCAGCTGTCCGAGCCGGCCACCATCGGCTCCGTCACGATCAACCTCAACAGCACCGGGACGTCAGTTCAGATCCGCTCGTCGGATTCCGCGACGCCGTCCTCGCTCGACGCCACCACCGCGCTGACCGAGCCCACGCCGCTCAAACCGGGCTCCAACACCATCGAGGTCGAGGACGCCGAGGCGACATCGAACGTTCTGGTGTGGGTGACGACCCTCGGAAAGGTGGGCGGCGAAAGCCGCAGCGATATCGCCGAGGTCACGCTCAACGCGAAGTCGTGACGGCACTCCTCAAGGCACCGTGAAACTGGTGTCCTGACCCTCCCCGGCGCCCGATTAGTGTTCGGCTGTGGGGATATTCGGGGGCGAGCCGGAGCAGTCGGGACGGCTGCGCACCGACGCCGAGCTGTTGGCCGCTCACGTCGACGGAGACCGTTACGCCTTCGAAGAACTGTTCTACCGCCACCACCGCCAGCTCTACCGCCTCGCGCACCTGACCAGCCGTGATCCTGACGACGCGGCCGATGCTCTGCAAGACGCGATGTTCGCGGCGCACCGCAGAGCCCACTCGTTCCGCCACGATTCCGCCGTCAGCAGCTGGCTGTACCGCATCGTCGTGAATGCGTGCCTGGATCGTCTGCGCCGCAACAGAACCCGAGCCTGGGACACCCTCGAGGACGACGCGTGCGGCGCGGTCGATCCGACGGGCCGGCTGGAGACGGCCATCGTCATCGAACGTGCGCTGCTGCGCCTGCCCGTCGAGCAGCGCGCTGCGATCGTCGCGGTCGACATGCAAGGGTTCTCGGTCGCCGAGACCGCGCACATGCTCGGCGTCGCCGAGGGGACCGTCAAATCCCGATGCTCGCGCGCCAGAGCTAAACTGGCGCAATCCCTCAACTGCCTGGCGGCGGGAGCCGGCGCCGACTGACCTGTCAGATAGCCTCGAGCGATGACTGACGGCGCGGGGCCCGTCGACGATCCCGACATCGACGACCGCGTCCGCCGCGAACTGGCGCACCTGGACGCCGACTCCGCACCCGAGGCTCCCGCCGACGTCGTCGCCCGCATCGGCGCCGCGCTGCGCGACGCACCCCACCCCTCGACGGCACACGCGCTTCCTCGCCCTACACTGACCCGTCCTCAACGGATCGGTCTCATCGCCGGGATCGCCGCCATCGGCACCGCCGCGGTGGTCAGCGTCCTGACCCTCACCCGCGATCCCGCGCCCACCTTCCCCGCCGAGGCGACCGCGTCGCAGATCACCGTGGAGCGGCCCGGCTTCCCGGTATCCGACGACGAGCTACGCGCCGCAGTCGGCGCCCCGACCGACCTCGGCCCGCTGACCGATCCGCAGCGCCGCGCGTCGTGCCTGGCCGGCCTCGGGTACGCCCCGACCCTCGAACCCCTCGGTGGGCGGCAGCTCGAGGTGTCCGGACGACCGGGCGTCCTGCTGTTGCTCCCCGGCGAAACACCGGATCAGATCGATGCGGTGGCGGTCGAACCGGGGTGCAGCGCCGTCCACGCCGGACGGCTCGCCGAAACCGTCATCGACCGCTGACAGGGGCACTGGACGCGCCGGGTGCGCCTTAGGGAACACCCACGCCTACCCTGTTGTTCAGTAATTGCAGTTGTTTACTCAGCTGCGGTTCTGGAGAACTCTTGCCCTAGGCAGAAAGGTTCGCATGACCTCCTCAGAGACCGTCCACGACGTCATTATCATCGGGTCCGGCCCGGCCGGATACACCGCGGCCGTGTACGCGGCCCGCGCCCAGCTCAAGCCGCTGGTCTTCGAGGGCTCGCAGTTCGGCGGTGCACTGATGACCACCACAGAGGTCGAGAACTACCCCGGGTTCCGCAACGGCATCACCGGTCCCGAGCTGATGGACGAGATGCGCGAACAGGCGCTGCGCTTCGGTGCCGACCTGCGCATGGAAGACGTCGACGAGGTCGACCTGGCCGGCCCGGTGAAATCGGTCACCGTCGGCGACGAGACCTACCGCGCCCGCTCGGTCGTCCTGGCGATGGGCGCCGCGGCGCGTCATCTCGGCGTGCCCGGCGAAGACGATCTGCTCGGTATGGGCGTCAGCACCTGCGCCACCTGTGATGGCTTCTTCTTCCGCGACCAGGACATCGCCGTCGTCGGCGGTGGCGACTCCGCGATGGAGGAGGCCACCTTCCTGACCCGCTTCGCTCGCAGTGTGACGCTGATCCACCGCCGCGAGGAGTTCCGCGCGTCGAAGATCATGCTTGAGCGTGCGCAGCAGAACGAAAAGATCACCATCCTCACCAATACCCAGGTGACCGGCATCGAAGGTGACCCCAAGGTCACCGGAATCAAGTTGCGCGACAGCGTGACTGGTGAAGAGTCCACCTTGGCGGTCACGGGCGTGTTCGTTGCGATCGGCCACGATCCTCGCTCCGAGCTGGTGCGCGGTCAGGTCGACCTGGACGACGAAGGCTATGTGAAGGTCCAGGGCCGCACCACGTACACCTCACTCGAAGGTGTCTTCGCCGCAGGCGATCTCGTCGATCACACCTACCGGCAGGCCATCACCGCCGCCGGAAGTGGTTGTGCTGCATCGATCGACGCCGAGCGCTGGCTCGCCGAACACGCTGAGCCCGGTGAAAGAACCTCTACAACAACAGAAGACACTGATCTGATTGGAGCGCAGCAATGAGTGAATCCAGCACGGTGACCGTCACCGACGACTCGTTCTCCGACGATGTCCTCACCAGCGGCACCCCCGTGCTGGTGGATTTCTGGGCGACGTGGTGCGGACCGTGCAAGATGGTCGCGCCCGTCCTGGAGGAGATCGCGTCCGAGAAGGCCGGCGCGCTGACCGTCGCCAAGATCGACGTCGACGAGAACCCGGCCACCGCACGTGACTTCCAGGTGGTGTCCATCCCGACGATGATCGTCTTCAAAGACGGTCAGCCCGTGAAGCGCATCGTCGGTGCCAAGGGCAAAGCAGCGCTGCTGCGCGAGCTCGCCGACATCATCTGAGGACCCCCTCGCGCCGCGAAACGTGGCATGAACAGCTGCCTGGGGTTTTTCCGAATCCCCTGACGGTCTGAGACAATGCTGCCTATGTCGAGTCTGCGTCGCGGTGACCGCGGTGGTGCGGTCGCCGAGATCAGGGCCGCACTCGCCGCGCTCGGGATGCTCGCCGGCTCAGACGACGACCTGACCACCGGTAAGCACTTCGCCGCGGACATGTTCGACGATGACCTCGATCATGCGGTCCGAGCATTCCAGCAGCACCGTGGGCTTCTGGTGGACGGCGTAGTCGGCGAGGCGACCTACCGCGCGCTCAAAGAGGCGTCCTACCGGCTGGGTGCGCGCACATTGAACCACCAGTTCGGGGCACCGATGTACGGTGACGACGTCGCCACTCTCCAGGCCCGACTGCAGGATCTCGGCTTCTACACCGGTCTGGTCGACGGGCACTTCGGGCTACAGACGCATAACGCGCTGTCGTCCTATCAACGTGAGTACGGCCTCTACCCCGACGGTATCTGTGGTCCAGAAACGTTGCGCTCCTTGTACTTCCTCGGATCACGGGTCACCGGCGGCTCGCCGCACGCCATCCGCGAAGAGGAACTCGTCCGCAGCTCCGGACCGCGGCTGTCCGGTAAGCGCATCATCGTCGATCCGGGCCGCGGAGGTTCCGACCACGGGCTGATCATGAACGGCCCCGCCGGCCCGATCAGCGAAGCGGACATCCTGTGGGACTTGGCGAGTCGGCTCGAAGGCCGGATGACGGCCATCGGGATCGAGACCTTTGTGTCCCGGCCGGTCAATGCCGCACCCACCGACGCCGAACGCGCTGCGACGGCCAACACCGTCGGCGCTGACATGATGATCAGCCTCCGCTGCGCCACGCACATCAGCCCGGCGGCCAGCGGCGTCGCATCCTTCCACTTCGGGAACTCCCACGGCTCGGTGTCCACGATCGGACGCAATCTCGCCGACTTCATCCAGCGGGAAGTGGTGGCGCGTACCGGATTACGCGACTGCCGGGTGCACGGGCGGACCTGGGACCTGCTTCGCCTGACCCGGATGCCCACCGTCCAGGTCGACGTCGGATACATCACCAACCCGAACGATCGTGACACCCTGGTCTCGCCCGAGTCCCGTGACGCACTCGCCGAAGGCATCCTTGCCGCGGTGAAACGGCTGTACCTGCTCGGTAAGAACGACCGTCCCACAGGCACTTTCACGTTCGCCGAGCTGCTCGCTCACGAGCTCGCCGTGGAGCAGGCCCGCCGAGGCTAGTCGCACTAGTCACACCGCTAGGCGCAGGGACTCGCGCCTGCCCCCACCGGCTGCTGAAGCTGCGCACTCTGCAACAGTCGTTCCAGCGCTGCCTCGACGCCGGCCTTCCACCCAAGTCCCTGCTCGAGCTCAAGCCGTAACCGCGGAAAGTACGCGTGGTGAGACACGGTGACGAATCCCGCATCGATCAGGAGATCGGCATCGAGCACGCACTGCTCAACCGAGCAGTCCCCCAGTGCCTCGACGACCGGCCGAATGTCCGGCGGCACCGACTCCAGTCCGGACAGCTCGCCCACCTGCGGGGTGCGGCCGAACGCCTCGAGCGCGCGAACACCTCGGCGGACCAGATCTCCGACGACCGCGGCGATGAGCGTGCGCGACATGTCCTCGCTGTTGTCGCCTGCCTCGATTCCGAGTGTTGTCAGCAAGACGGCGTCGGCGCTGACGGGCCCTGTCGGAAAACGGGTCGCTCGCGGCACGGATCGCGGTGGCGCATAGAACGCGTACCCGAGGCACGGTTCGTCTCCGGTTTCCGGGGCCGGGGCTTCATCGAGTCCGGTCGTCGGACAGTCGACGGCAAGTTGCCCGCAGGACCCCCATTCGAGCATGACCATCGACAGCCACGCTTCCTTCTCGAACTCGGGATCGGACAGCTGCTCTGCTCCGCCGACGATCGCCGGATCAACTTCCCAGTACACGCAGCGACGCGCATGCTTCGGCAACTGCTCGAACGCCTCGAGCCGAAGGGGCGTGATACGTGCGGCCACTAATCTCCCCGGTCTTCTCGCCGCGCTTTGACAGGCGGCTGCCCCTCAAGGATAGAAGGCCGGCGCCACCCGAGCCCGATCGCGACGTCCACCCGGAGGTTTTGTCCGCTATTCGACCAATTCACCTGGGGCGCACCGTGTTTGCGCAGCGAAACCGATGCTGACATCGGCCGCACCGCTACAGTGTCACAGTGACGTAATTCCCCGGTGTGACCGGTCATGGCTTGGACGCGTTCATCATCTCCACAATTCGCTGAAGATCGTCGACCGAGCCGAACTCGACGACGATTTTGCCTTTCCGCTTGCCGAGGCTGACGGTCACCCGGGTGTCGAAAGCCGTCGACAGCTGCTCGGCCACGTCTTGGAGGCCAGGCATCTGAATCGGCTTGCGGCGGGGTGCCGTCGGCGTCGTGCCGCCGTTGCGGTTGGCGAGTGTGACCGCTTCTTCGGTGGCGCGGACCGACAGGCCTTCCGCCACGATGCGGGCGGCCAACTCCTCTTGCGCTTCCGCGCCGCCCTCGAGGGAGAGCAGCGCCCGCGCATGTCCGGCGGACAGCACCCCGGCGGCCACTCGCCGCTGGACGGCGATCGGAAGACGCAGCAGGCGGATCATATTGGTGATCAGTGGGCGGGACCGTCCGATGCGCGACGCCAGTTCATCGTGGGTGACGTCGAATTCCTCGAGCAGCTGCTGATACGCCGCAGCTTCTTCCAGAGGATTGAGCTGCGCGCGGTGGATGTTCTCCAGCAGCGCGTCGCGCAGCATGCTGTCGTCGGAGGTCTCTCGCACGATGGCGGGAATGGTCGCAACGCCGGCCTGCTGGGCGGCCCTCCATCGCCGCTCCCCCATCACGAGCTGGTACCGAGGTGAGCTGCCTGCAGCATCCGGAGTCGTGCGGACCACGATCGGCTGCATGAGGCCGAATTCACGGATCGAGTGCACGAGCTCGGAAAGAGCTTCCTCGTCGAAGACCTGTCGGGGCTGTCGCGGGTTCGGGTCGATCTGCGAGGGCGCAATCTCGCGGTACACCGCTCCGGCCGGATTCGGCTCGGCCGGTGGTGCCGCGGCCGGCGGACCACCGAGAAGAACGTCTGCGGCCGCCCCGCCCATCTTCGGTCCGAGGGTCGCCGGTTCATTTGCTTCGGCCGGACCCGTCGGGATCAGCGATGCCAGTCCCCTGCCGAGACCACTGCGCTTACCAGCCTGCTTGTTCATCGAGCCTGTCCTCCTTCAACTGGCGCCTGCCCGCCTCGCAGAGCCAATTCTCGGCTTGCGTCCAAATAGCTCATCGCTCCCCGCGACCCCGGGTCGTAGTCGATGATCGTCATTCCGTAGCCGGGGGCCTCGGAGACTTTGACGCTTCGCGGAATCACGGTCCGCAGAACCTTGTCCCCGAAGTGTTCGCGCACATCCATGGCGACCTGATCGGCCAGTCTGGTCCGGCCGTCGTACATCGTCAGAACGACGGTCGTGACGTCCAGCATCGGATTCAGGTGCGCCTTCACCATCTCGATGTTGCGCAGCAACTGTCCCACTCCTTCGAGTGCGTAGTACTCGCACTGGATGGGGATCAACACTTCCGGTGCTGCGACGAGCGCGTTGATGGTGAGCAAGCCCAGTGACGGCGGGCAATCGATGAAGACGTAGTCGAAGTCGTAGTGCTTGAGTTCCGCAAGGGCCGTCCGCAGCCGGCCCTCTCGGGCCACCATGCTGACCAACTCGATCTCGGCGCCGGCAAGGTCGATCGTCGCCGGGATGCAGTAGAGGCGCTCGTTGTGCGGACTGCGCTGCAGCGCCTCTTCGACGGAGATCTCGCCGATCAACACTTCGTACGACGAAGCGGTCCCGGGGCGATGCTCGATGCCCAGCGCGGTGCTCGCATTGCCCTGAGGATCGAGATCGATGACGAGAACCTTCAGCCCCTGCAGCGCCAGCGCCGCTGCGATGTTGACGGCGGTTGTCGTCTTCCCCACCCCGCCCTTCTGATTCGCGATCGTGAACACCCGCTGCTTCGGGGGTCGCGGCAGTTGTCCTTGGACCGCCGCCTGCATCAGCCGCACCGCACGCGCAGCCTCAGCGCCGATCGGGGTGTCGGCGTCCTGCGCGTTCTGGGCGTTCCACGTTTCACGTGAAACATCGGGCGCCGGGACCGTGCCCGCTGCTTCGTTCACCTCAGCGTCGTTGGCGCCAGACATCACCGATGCTTCCTTTCGGTCCGCGACTGCTTTGCCGACGCCGTTCCCAGAAACCCTACGACCACCGTCGCGGGCGGATCCACGATTTGACCGCCACATCTCTCCACCTTCACCTCTGACACCCCCAGAGCCGCCATCGACTTCCGATGCTCCCGCACCTCGTCGTCCGCGCGCTCGCCCTTGATGGCCAACATGCGGCCGCCGGGTCGCAGCAGAGGTGTGCTCCATTTCGTCAGTTTGTCCAACGACGCGACGGCGCGAGATACCACGACATCCGCTGCCCCCACCTCCTCGCGAACGCTCCGGTCCTCGGCGCGCCCACGAACGACTTCACAGTCGATACCGAGATCGTCGATCG
The DNA here is from genome assembly GCF_029623955.1 of Mycobacterium sp. 236(2023). GTDB lineage: Bacteria > Actinomycetota > Actinomycetes > Mycobacteriales > Mycobacteriaceae > Mycobacterium. The sequence continues at coordinate 284,452 of NZ_JARSBP010000005.1, forward strand.
CCTCGCGCAGAAAGTCGCTGCGCCGTAGAAGCGGTTCGATGAGAGAAACGTGTACGTCGGGTCGGGCCAGTGCCAACGGTATCCCGGGCAGGCCGGCTCCACTACCTATGTCGGCGATCCGCTCACCGGACTCCAGGAGCTCGCCGACCACAGCGCAATTGAGAATGTGCCGGTCCCAGATTCGATCGACTTCGCGGGGACCGAGCAAGCCGCGTTCGACGCCGGCGCCCGCGAGAATCGCCGCGTAACGTTGCGCGGCATCGATCGCTGGGCCAAAGAATTCAACAGAATGTGGGGGCGGTGGTGGTACCTCCGCATGTTTCACGTGAAACATCCTCCGACTACTTCTCGTCGCATCGCGGCGAAACCACCCACCGACTCCCTTGGCTTCGACAGAGAACTACATGGATGTAAGTCTCAGTCGACGAGAACGACGACACGGCGCGACGGCTCCACGCCCTCGCTCTCACTGTGAACGCCGTCAATGCCCGCCACCGCATCGTGCACGATCTTGCGCTCGAACGGCGTCATCGGAGAAAGCTCCTCACGCTCACCGCTCTGAAGCACCCGCTGCGCCACCTTCTCGCCAAGGGCCGCCAACTCGTCGCGGCGGCGTCGACGCCACTGCGCGATATCCAGCATCAGCCGGCTGCGCTCCCCCGTCTTCTGGTGGACGGCGAGCCGGGTCAGTTCCTGCAATGCGTCGAGCACCTCGCCCTTACGGCCGACGAGCTTCGTGAGATCTCCACCGCCGTCGATGCTGACGATCGCACGGTCGCCTTCGACGTCCAGATCGATGTCGCCGTCGAAGTCCAACAGATCGAGCAACTCTTCGAGATAGTCGCCGGCGATCTCTCCCTCGGCGACGAGCTTCTCCTCGAGGTCCTCCGTCCCGCTACTCGTACCGTTCTCGGTCACCTCAGCGTCCGGCGACAGCACGTCGGTGGCCGCAGCCCCCGCACCGTTGGTCTCGTGTTCCACATCCGTCATTGCTTGCACCTCTCTCTTGGTCGCGGTCGCCCGCGCGTCAACGCTTCCGTTTTTTGGGCCGCGCGCCAGGTCTCGGCGTGCGGCTGGCCGCCCCGTTCTGCGCAGCGGACTTGTTCGGGCTCTGAGTGGACGGCTTCCCGCCCACCGCGGTGTCGTCGTCGGCGTCCTCGACGCCACCCGACGGTTCGGTGATCTCCTTGGCCGATCCCGCCGGTGTAGACGATCCTGACTCGGTGGTGGCCTTCTTCTTCTTGGGCTTCGCCCCAGGCGCCGGCGCATTCTGCGAGCGACGCTCGATCGCCTCAAGCTTCTTGAGCTCTTCTTCCTTCTCGATCTTGCCGAACACATAGTGCTGCTGACCGAAGGTCCAGATGTTGTTCGCAAACCAGTACAGGATGATCGCCAGCGGAAGGAACGGACCGCCGACGACGACGCCCAGCGGGAAGACGTACAGCGCAAGCTTGTTCATCATCGCGGTCTGGGGGTTGGCCGCGGCCTCCGGACTCTGGCGGGCCACCGACGCGCGGCTGTTGAAGTACGTTGCCACGCCGGCGCAGATCATGATCGGAACACCGACGGCGATGACGGCCGGGCGGTGGAACTCGGTGAAGGCGTCCAGACCGTGCTGCTGGATCATCGTCGCGCCCAGCGGCGCACCGAAGAGATTCGCGTCGAGGAAGTGCTGAACGTCGGTCGCGCTGAAGAAGTAGTTCGGCAGCAGCCGGTTCTCTTCGACCGATAACCCCAGCCGGCCGATGCCAGTCTGGGTGCGGTTGAACGACATGAGCACGTGGTACAGCCCGAGGAAGACCGGCACCTGCGCGAGCATGGGCAGGCAGCCGAGGATGGGGTTGAACCCGTGTTCCTTCTGAAGCTTCTGCATCTCCAGCGCCATGCGCTGACGGTCCTTGCCGTACTTCTTCTGCAGAGCCTTGATCTGGGGCTGCAGTTCCTGCATCTGCCGCGTGGTGCGGATCTGCCGGACGAAGGGCTTGTACAGGATCGCGCGCAGCGTGAACACCAGGAACATCACCGACAGCGCCCAGGCGAAGAAGTTGGTCGGCCCCAAGAGGAAGGCGAACGCCTTGTACCAGACCCACATGATCGCCGACACCGGGTAATAGATGATGTCGAGGCTGAACCAATTAAACGACACTCGTCTGACTCTTCCCTTGCTCTACCGGGGTACCCGGGTGGTCGTCGGTGTCACAGGCACCAGTTGCGTCACTGTGACTTTCGCGGTCGGGGATCGGATCCCACCCTCCGTTATGCCATGGCCCGCACTTGAGCAGACGAACCAGGGCAAGCCAGCTGCCCCGAAAGAATCCGTACTCACTCAGGGCTTCGACGGCGTATTGACTGCACGTCGGGCTGAACCGGCAGGTCGGCAGGCGCAGCGGAGAGATCGTGTGGCGGTAGAGCTCAATCATGTACACCGCAGAGCGCACCGCCCACGACCGGGAACTCATGACGGTGTTCCGCTCCGGCGCCGAATGCGATCCAACCCCGCACGCAGTTCTTGCTCCAACCGCGGCGAGACCGCGTCGCGGCTCCGCGGCAGAGCGCGGATCACCACGCGGTCTGCCGGATCGAGATCATCGAGAATCGCTCGCGCAGCATGACGAAGCCGACGCGATACCGCATGCCGCTGCACGGCGTTACCCACTGCCTTCGAAACAATCAGCCCGATTCGAGGTCCGGGCTCGCCGCTGTCATCAGAGCGCAGCGTGTAGAGGACGAGATCGGGCTGAGCCGCCCGCTTCCCTCGACTGACTGTGGCACCGAACTCGGCCGAGCGCGTCATCCGGTGTTGCGCCGGAAGCACCGCGTCAGACCTGACCGCGTCACGCAGTCAGTGAACGACGGCCCTTAGCGCGCCGGGCGGTGACGATCGCACGCCCGGCGCGGGTGCGCATCCGCAACCGGAAGCCGTGCACCTTGGCGCGGCGACGGTTGTTGGGCTGGAAGGTCCGCTTGCCCTTGGCCACGGCAATCTCTCCTTGTTAAGTCAGGCCCCCGCGCCGACACTCCCATGACATCCATGGCAGCCCGACACGGTCGGCCGTTGTTAAGCTCGATCGGTCTCGCATAGCTAGCCGGCGCGGTCCCCGGCAGGGGCCGGTCGCAGCCGTATCGCCACGTGCGGGCGACTGTTCGAGGGTACTGACGAGAATTGGCTGGGTCAAACCGCCTCCCAGGCGTTATACCGCAGGCAGGAGCACCCCGCCGGCCCGTCAGAAACATCACACACACCACAGCCGTCACGCTCGTCTGGAACGATTGTGCCAAGCCGGATTCCGGCTACCCGCAATGTTGCAGAACTGTTGGCACCCGGAGAGAAAACTGTTAGCTTCTGGCAATGCCGATTCCACGCCGGATCGGCGAAAGACAACGAAGCGAGGACGCCCACACTCCGTCGCGAGCCCACTGACTGAATGGTGATGAGCTCCGGCAACGCGGTGTCCCCGCCGGTAGACAACCAAACGGCGACGAGCGTCCTTTTTCCACAACCTGTGGATAACTTTGTGGACAGTTCGTCCTCGTTCTTTTGGCCGTCCCTGAAGGGACCGCGAGGGGGTAAGTGTCGTTGACAACTGACCCCGATCCGCCTTTTGTCGCGATCTGGAACAACGTCGTCACCGAACTCAACGGCGCGGGAGGTCCGGGGAACGGCGCACTGACGCCACAGCAGCGCGCGTGGCTCAAGCTCGTCCGCCCCCTGGTCATCACCGAAGGCTTCGCGCTGCTGTCGGTGCCAACCCCGTTCGTCCAGAACGAGATCGAACGCCATTTGCGCGAGCCGATAGTCGCCGCGCTGAGCCGTCAGCTCGGACAACGCGTCGAACTCGGAGTACGCATCGCTGATCCCGTCTCCGAGAACGGCGACGAACCCAGCACACCCGTCACTCCCCCGGCACCGCTTCAGGAATCCGACGACGACGATGTCGACGACGACCTCGCGGCTCGGGCGAGTGCGGAGGAGAGTTGGCCGTCGTATTTCAACCGAGCCAAAAATGCCGCCGACGACGACAACGTCTCGGTCACGCTGAATCGTCGCTATACGTTCGACACCTTCGTGATCGGGGCGTCGAACCGGTTCGCCCACGCCGCCACACTCGCGATCGCCGAAGCTCCGGCCCGCGCCTACAACCCGCTGTTCATCTGGGGTGAGTCCGGCCTCGGCAAGACGCACCTGCTGCACGCCGCCGGCAACTATGCGCAACGCCTGTTCCCCGGTATGAGGGTGAAGTACGTCTCCACCGAGGAGTTCACGAACGACTTCATCAACTCACTGCGCGACGATCGTCGCGCGTCCTTCAAGCGCACGTATCGCGATATCGACGTGCTGCTCGTCGATGACATTCAGTTCATCGAAGGCAAGGACGGCATCCAGGAAGAGTTCTTCCACACGTTCAACACGCTGCACAACGCGAACAAGCAGATCGTCATTTCCTCTGATCGGCCGCCGAAACAGCTGGCCACGCTCGAGGACCGACTGCGCACCCGGTTCGAGTGGGGGCTGATCACCGATGTCCAGCCGCCTGAGCTCGAAACGCGAATTGCGATCCTGCGCAAGAAAGCTCAGATGGACCGGCTCGATGTCCCCGACGACGTCCTCGAGCTCATCGCCAGCAGGATCGAACGCAACATCCGCGAACTCGAGGGTGCGCTGATCCGTGTCACGGCCTTCGCGTCGTTGAACAAGACCTCGATCGACAAATCGCTGGCCGAAATCGTGCTGCGTGACCTGATCTCCGACGCCACCACCATGCAGATCAGCACCGCGGCGATCATGGCGGCCACAGCCGAATACTTCGAGACCAGCATCGAGGAACTTCGCGGCCCCGGTAAGACCCGCGCTCTCGCCCAGTCCCGCCAGATCGCGATGTATCTCTGCCGTGAACTCACCGACCTCTCCCTACCGAAGATCGGCCAGGCATTCGGTCGGGATCACACCACCGTCATGTACGCCGAGAAGAAGATCCGTGCCGAAATGGCCGAGCGGCGTGAAGTTTTCGATCACGTCAAAGAGCTCACCACTCGTATTCGCCAGCGCGCCAAGCGCTGACAGATCGCCAGCTTCTTCCTTTCACCGTCTCTTCACCGACGATGCGTTGTGCGCGTGTCGCTCGCGTGTCGCGGCCCCGGCGCCGAACCGATGCCAAAAATCTTTGGCCACTGCCGTCCCAGCAATCACACGAAAGCCTGTGCACCGGCCTGTGCACAACCTGAGGTCAACTCCGTGTAGTTCTGCCGGACACTCCCCAGCCACGCGACCATCCCCAGTCGCTCCGCAGCCGCCCCACAGCCATCCACAATCTGCTCACAGCCCCATCGGACCCCTGGCCTGCGACGAACCGCCGTCATCCCCAATCTGCACAGTGCCTATTACTAATACTCATTTATCTCTATCAATTTCTTCTAGAAGAAGCCCCCTGGGGAGAGGTGTAACTCACGGGTCTGACAAGCCGTAACTCCCCTGCATGTCAGCCCGATCGTTTAGCTTTCAAGTTGGGGCCGAAAGCTCTACGGTGGTTCAGCGACAGCCGTTCCGGTCGTCGCGGCGCCTACGAGCGACGCGCCGTGCCATTCGGGGGGAAATCGCTGGTTAGTGCTGTGACTGGATGTGCATCGAAGGGACGTTATGAACGTGGCGACTACGGCTGGTCTGTCGGATCTGAAGTTCCGGCTGACTCGCGAAGACTTCGCCGACGCAGTTGCGTGGGTGGCACGCAATCTTCCGTCCCGGCCGACAGTCCCCGTCCTGGCAGGCGTGCTGCTGACCGGGTCCGATGAAGGTCTGACGGTCTCGGGGTTCGATTACGAAGTCTCGGCCGAAGTGCAGATCCCTGCCGAAATCGCTTCTCCTGGGAGCGCTTTGGTTTCCGGACGGCTGCTGTCCGACATCGTCCGCGCACTGCCGGCCAAACCGGTCGAGGTCAGTGTCGAAGGCACTCGTGTTTCGTTGACCTGCGGAAGCGCCCGCTTCTCCCTGCCGACGATGGCCGTCGAGGATTATCCGACGCTGCCGACGCTGCCCGACGAGACGGGCGTGGTGTCGTCGGATCTGTTCGCCGAAGCCATCGGCCAGGTGGCTGTCGCCGCCGGCCGCGATGACACCCTCCCCATGCTCACCGGCATCCGTGTCGAGATCTCGGGTGAGAAGGTCGTTTTGGCCGCCACCGACCGTTTCCGTCTGGCAGTTCGCGAGTTGACCTGGTCGACGGGCGCCGCCGGCGTGGAAGCCGCTGTCCTGGTCCCGGCCAAGACTCTGGCCGAAGCCGCGAAGGCCGGCACCGACGGGACCGAAGTGCACCTGTCTCTGGGGCAGGGCCCGAGCGTCGGCAAAGAAGGACTTCTCGGTATCCGCAGCAAGGGCAAGCGCAGCACCACCCGGTTGCTCGACGCCGAGTTCCCGAAGTTCCGCCAACTGCTGCCGACCGAGCACACCGCGATGGCGACGGTGGGTGTCGCGGAGTTGAGTGAGGCGATCAAGCGTGTCGCGCTCGTCGCCGACCGTGGAGCACAGGTCCGGATGGAATTCGCCGACGACGTGCTCCGGCTCTCCGCCGGTGCGGACGACGTCGGGCGTGCCGAGGAAGATCTGCCTGTTCAGTTCTCCGGTGATCCGTTGACCATCGCCTTCAACCCGACCTACCTCACCGACGGATTGGGGTCGCTGCACGCCGAGCGCGTCACATTCGGCTTCACGACCCCAAGTCGCCCAGCGGTTTTGCGTCCGGCAGGTGAGGATGATGGAAGCGCCGGGGCAAGCGGACCTTTCCCGGCCGCTCAAACCGATTACGTCTATCTGTTGATGCCGGTGCGCCTGCCTGGCTGACCGGTCGAATCGACAGGAAAAGGGGCGCTCACATGCAGCTGGGTCTGATCGGCCTCGGCAAAATGGGTTTCAACATGCGCGAACGTCTGCGCCAGGGCGGTCACGAGGTCGTCGGATACGACCCGCGGCCCGAGGTGTCGGATGTCGCGTCGCTCGAGGACTTGGCCGCGAATCTGTCATCTCCGCGAGTGGTGTGGGTCATGGTGCCGTCGGGAACTGTCACCGACAGCACGATCGCGGCACTCGCAGATGTCCTCGGTGAGGGTGATCTTGTCATCGACGGCGGAAACTCCCGCTACACCGAAGATGGACCACACGCGGAACTTCTTGCTGCCAAGGGCATTTCATATATCGACGCAGGTGTCTCGGGTGGTATCTGGGGATTGACCGAAGGTTACGGGCTGATGGTCGGCGGCAGCGACGCCGATGTCGCACGGGCCATGCCGATCTTTGACACACTGCGCCCACCGGGCGCCATCGAGGACGGATTCGTCCACGTCGGTCCCGTCGGCGCGGGACACTTCGCGAAGATGGTGCACAACGGCATCGAATACGCCTTGATGACCGCCTACGCCGAGGGCTACGAATTGTTGGCCGCCGAAGATCTGGTGAAGGATCCGCAGGCGGTTTACCAAGCCTGGACCAACGGCACAGTGGTGCGATCGTGGCTGCAGCAGTTGCTGGCCAAGGCGCTCAAAGAAGATCCGCAACTCGCCGAAATCAGCGGCTACACAGAGGATTCCGGCGAGGGCCGCTGGACGGTCGAAGAAGCGATCCGTCTGAGAGTTCCGGTCCCGAGCATTGCGGCCGCGCTGTTCGCGCGCTTCCTGTCCCGGCAGGACGACTCGCCGACGATGAAGGCCGTCGCCGCGCTGCGCAACCAGTTCGGTGGCCATGCCGTCAAGCGTGTGAGCGAGTCGGGCTGACCGAGGGCTTATCCGTTGTATGTACGACACCTCACGCTGACTGATTTTCGGTCCTGGTCCCGGGCCGAGCTCGAGCTCGCCCCGGGGCGGACGGTGTTCGTGGGTTCGAACGGCTTCGGAAAGACGAATCTCGTTGAAGCGCTGTGGTATTCGTCGACCTTGGGGTCACATCGGGTGTCGTCGGATGCGCCGCTGATCAGGGCAGGTGCCGACCGCGCGGTGGTGTCCACCATCGTTGTCAACGAGGGTCGTGAACTGGCCGTCGACCTGGACATTACCGCGGGCCGCGCAAATAAAGCACGGTTGAATCGCTCCCCTGTCCGTTCCGCTCGAGAGATTCTCGGTGTTCTGCGCGCGGTGCTGTTCGCACCGGAGGACCTGGCGCTGGTGCGCGGCGACCCCAGTGAGCGCCGGCGCTATCTCGACGAGTTGGCGACCACGCGGCGACCACGGATCGCCGGCGTGCGCGCCGACTACGACAAAGTGGTCCGGCAGCGGACGGCTCTTCTGAAGACGGCCTCAGGCGCCAGGTTCCGCGGCGATCGTGGGGCGTTGGAGACGCTGGATGTCTGGGACGGTCACCTGGCCAGTCATGGTGCCGAATTGATCGCTGCCCGTGTGGAACTCGTCAATGAGCTGGCGCCAGAGGTGGAGAAGGCCTATCAACTGCTGGCTCCAGCGTCACGTCCGGCGTCGATCCGGTATCGCAGCGGGGTCGAGGTGGTCGAGTCGGAAGCCGCGGCGGGTAACTGTGATGTGGAGGTGTTCGAGGCTGCGTTGCTCGACGCCCTGAGCCGCCGGCGTGACGCCGAACTCGAGCGCGGGGTGTGTCTTGTCGGACCCCACAGGGATGATCTGGAGTTGAAGCTCGGCGATCAGCCTGCGAAAGGCTTTGCCAGTCACGGAGAATCGTGGTCGATGGCCTTGGCTCTGAGATTGTCGGCGTACGAACTTCTGCGAGCGGAAGGAAGTGACCCGGTGTTGTTGCTCGATGATGTGTTCGCCGAGCTGGACACCGCACGCCGTCAGGCGCTGGCGCAGGTCGCCGCGTCCGCCGAGCAGGTACTCGTGACAGCCGCTGTGCACGAGGACATTCCGGTGGACTGGGATGCGACGCTGATCGAGATCTCGATGCAGGACAGTGACTCGGGTCGGGTGTCGGTGGTTCGGTCATGACCGACGACGACGACACCGCCTTCACGCCGCCGGCTCATTTGGAGGGTCTCAAGGGAATGGACCTCGTGCGGCGCACGCTCGAGGAGGCCCGCGGTGCAGCCCGGCAGCAGGGTAAGAATGTCGGTCGCGGCAGGCACGCCCCCGCGGCTCGCCGGGTGGCGGGTGCCGGACGCCGGCGCTGGTCGGGGCCGGGACCGGACAGCAGGGACCCGCAACTGTTCGGTTCGTTGACCAGGGACCTGGCGCGTACGCAGGGCTGGTCGGTCCGTGTCGCCGAGGGCGCAGTGTTCGGACGGTGGCGGGCTGTCGTCGGAGAACAAATCGCCGAGCACGCCGAGCCGACCGCACTCCACGACGGTGTCCTCACTGTCTCTGCCGAATCGACGGCCTGGGCGACGCAGTTGCGCATGGTGCAGGCCCAGATTCTGGCCAAAATCGCTGCCGCGGTCGGCGACGGTGTGGTGACCTCGTTGAAGATCGTCGGCCCGGTCGGACCGTCGTGGCGCAAAGGTCCCCGTAGCGTGCCTGGTCGGGGCCCTCGGGACACTTACGGTTAGACGTCGTCAGCGCCTCGGAAGGCCCTGTCTGAGAGCCGCCAGAAGCGAACAAGCTCCTTTCCTCGCCGTCAAGACCTTGCTTCATTCGAGAAATTCAGCGCACGGCGCGATTAGGTATCGGAAAACGCCCCCGCAGAATCAGTGCTGACGGTGCTTGAAGGTAGACTATGACGGTGATCCGCAAGGGCCGGTCGATCCCTTAGTCGGCGACACCCTGCTAAACCCCAAGGAGACGCGTCCAACGTGGCTGCCCAGAAGAAGAATGCTCCGGCTGAATACGGTGCCGATTCGATCAAGGTCCTCGAGGGTCTGGAAGCGGTTCGTAAACGTCCGGGCATGTACATCGGTTCCACCGGTGAACGCGGCTTGCACCATCTCATCTGGGAAGTCGTCGACAACGCCGTAGATGAAGCGATGGCAGGGTTCGCGACCAGCGTCGATGTCCGCATTCTCGAGGACGGTGGCGTCCAGGTCACCGACGACGGCCGTGGCATCCCGGTCGCGATGCACGCGACAGGCATCCCCACCATCGACGTCGTCATGACTGTTCTGCACGCGGGCGGAAAATTCGAAGAAGGCGCCTACCAGGTGTCCGGCGGTCTGCACGGCGTGGGCGTCTCGGTGGTCAATGCGCTGTCGACGCGCCTCGAGGCCGATATCCGTAAAGACGGATACGAGTGGTTTCAGACCTACGACAAATCGGTCCCCGGAACTTTGCGGCAGGGAGAGAAGACGTCCAAGAGCGGTTCCACGATCCGCTTCTGGGCGGACCCCGACATCTTCGAGACGACGGTCTACGACTTCGAGACCATCGCGCGGCGCTTGCAGGAGATGGCCTTCCTGAACAAGGGCCTCACCATCGAGTTGACCGACGAGCGGGTCACGGCTGCCGAGGTCGTCGACGATGTGGTCAGCGACCATGCGGAAGCGCCGAAGACGGCGGAGGAGAAGGCCGCCGAGGCCGCCGCCCCGCACAAAGTCAAGCATCGGGTGTTCCACTACCCGGGCGGGCTTGTCGACTTCGTCAAGCACATCAACCGCACCAAGAGCGCGATCCAGCCCAGCGTCATCGACTTCGACGGCAAGGGCGAGGGCCACGAGGTCGAGATCGCGATGCAGTGGAATGCCGGCTACTCGGAGTCGGTGCACACGTTCGCCAACACGATCAACACCCACGAGGGTGGCACCCACGAAGAGGGGTTCCGCGCCGCGTTGACGACCGTAGTCAACAAGTACGCCAAGGACAAGAAGCTCCTCAAGGAAAAGGATGCGAACCTCACCGGCGACGACATCCGTGAGGGATTGGCGGCCGTCATCTCGGTGAAGGTGTCGCAGCCGCAGTTCGAAGGTCAGACTAAGACCAAGCTCGGCAACACCGAGGTCAAGTCCTTCGTCCAGAAGATCTGCAACGAGCAGCTGACGCACTGGTTCGAGTCGAACCCGGCCGAAGCGAAGACCGTCATCAACAAAGCGGTGTCGTCCGCGCAGGCCCGCATCGCGGCGCGCAAGGCGCGAGAGTTGGTGCGCCGCAAGAGCGCGACCGATATCGGTGGTCTGCCCGGCAAGTTGGCTGATTGCCGGTCCACGGATCCGCAGAAGTGCGAACTGTATGTGGTGGAGGGTGATTCGGCCGGTGGTTCGGCCAAGAGCGGCCGGGATTCGATGTTCCAGGCGATCCTTCCGTTGCGCGGCAAGATCATCAACGTCGAGAAGGCGCGCATCGACCGGGTGCTGAAGAACACCGAAGTGCAGGCGATCATCACCGCGCTGGGCACCGGTATCCACGATGAGTTCGACCTCGCCAAGCTGCGCTATCACAAGATCGTGTTGATGGCCGACGCTGATGTCGACGGGCAGCACATCTCGACGTTGCTGCTGACCCTGTTGTTCCGGTTCATGAAGCCGCTTGTGGAGAACGGTCATATCTTCTTGGCGCAGCCGCCGCTGTACAAGTTGAAGTGGCAGCGCACGGAACCGGAGTTTGCGTATTCCGACCGCGAACGTGACGGCCTGCTGGAGGCCGGCCGTGCGGCGGGTAAGCGGATCAATCCGGAAGATGGCATCCAGCGGTACAAGGGTCTGGGTGAGATGGATGCCAAGGAGTTGTGGGAGACCACGATGGATCCATCGGTGCGTGTGCTGCGTCAGGTCACTCTCGACGACGCGGCAGCCGCTGATGAACTGTTCTCGATTCTCATGGGCGAAGACGTGGAAGCACGACGGAGTTTCATCACGCGTAATGCCAAAGACGTTCGCTTCTTAGATGTTTGATCATCGACGTATGCCTCAAGATAGCTAGGACATATTGAATGACTGATACCACCCTGCCCCCGACCGGGGAATCCGGCGACCGTATCGAACCGGTCGACATCCAGCAGGAGATGCAGCGCAGCTACATCGATTACGCGATGAGCGTCATCGTCGGCCGTGCGCTCCCCGAGGTCCGGGACGGCCTCAAGCCCGTGCACCGCCGCGTGCTGTACGCGATGTTCGACTCCGGCTTCCGGCCGGACCGCGGACACGCGAAATCCGCACGCTCCGTTGCCGAAACGATGGGTAACTATCACCCGCACGGCGACTCGTCGATCTATGACACCCTCGTCCGCATGGCGCAGCCGTGGTCGCTGCGCTATCCCCTCGTCGACGGTCAGGGCAACTTTGGCTCGCCGGGCAACGATCCCCCGGCGGCGATGAGGTACACCGAGGCGCGGCTCACTCCCCTGGCGATGGAGATGCTGCGTGAAATCGACGAGGAGACAGTCGATTTCATCCCGAACTACGACGGCCGGGTGCAGGAGCCCACGGTTCTGCCCAGCCGCTTCCCGAACCTACTCGCCAATGGTTCGGGCGGCATCGCCGTCGGCATGGCCACCAACATGCCGCCGCACAATCTGCGCGAGCTCGCGGAGGCTGTCTACTGGTGCCTCGACAATCACGAAGCCGACGAAGAGGCAACGCTCACCGCGGTGTGTGAGCGCGTCAAGGGCCCGGACTTCCCGACGCACGGTTTGATTGTTGGCTCCCAAGGGATTTCGGACACCTACACCACCGGTCGTGGGTCGATCCGGATGCGTGGCGTGGTCGAGATCGAAGAAGATTCGCGCGGACGGACATCGCTCGTCATCACCGAGCTGCCGTACCAGGTCAACCACGACAACTTCATCACCTCGATCGCCGAGCAGGTGCGCGACGGCCGCCTCACCGGCATCTCGAACATCGAGGACCAATCCAGTGACCGCGTGGGTCTGCGGATCGTCGTCGAGATCAAGCGCGACGCCGTGGCGAAGGTCGTGCTGAACAACCTCTACAAGCACACCCAGCTGCAGACGAGCTTCGGCGCCAACATGCTGTCGATCGTCGACGGCGTGCCGCGCACGCTGCGCCTCGACCAGCTGATCCGCCTGTATGTGAACCACCAACTCGAGGTCATCGTCCGCCGGACCACCTACCGGCTGCGCAAGGCCAACGAGCGGGCCCACATCCTGCGCGGCTTGGTCAAGGCGCTCGACGCCCTCGACGAGGTCATCGCGTTGATCCGCGCATCGGCGACTGTCGAGGTCGCGCGGAGCGGGCTGATCGAGCTGCTCGACATCGACGAGATCCAGGCCCAGGCCATCCTCGACATGCAGTTGCGTCGCCTGGCCGCTCTGGAACGGCAGCGCATTGTTGACGACCTGGCCAAGATCGAGGCGGAGATCGCCGACCTCGAGGACATTCTGGCCAAGCCGGAGCGTCAGCGCGCCATCGTGCACGACGAGCTCAAGGAGCTAGTAGACAAGTACGGCGACGACCGCCGCACCCGGATCGTGCCGGCGGACGGCGACGTCGCCGATGAGGACCTCATCGCGCGCGAAGAGGTCGTCGTCACGATCACCGAGACGGGCTACGCGAAGCGCACCAAATCCGACCTGTACCGCAGCCAGAAGCGCGGCGGCAAGGGTGTGCAGGGTGCGGGTCTCAAGCAGGACGACATCGTCAACCACTTCTTCGTCTGCTCGACCCACGACTGGATCCTGTTCTTCACCACACAGGGCCGGGTCTACCGGGCGAAGGCGTACGACCTGCCGGAGGCGTCCCGCACGGCCCGCGGTCAGCACGTCGCCAACCTGCTGGCGTTCCAGCCCGAAGAGCGGATCGCCCAGGTCATCCAGATCAAGGGCTACGAGGACGCGCCGTATCTGGTGCTCGCCACCCGCAATGGCCTCGTTAAGAAGTCGCGTCTCGTCGACTTCGACTCGAACCGGTCAGGCGGCATCGTCGCGGTCAACCTGCGCGACGGCGACGAATTGGTCGGCGCGGTGCTGTGTTCCGCTGAAGAGGACCTACTGCTGGTCTCGGCGAACGGGCAGTCGATCCGGTTCTCCGCGACCGACGAGGCGCTGCGCCCGATGGGTCGCGCCACGTCCGGCGTGCAGGGCATGCGGTTCAACGCCGACGACGCGCTGCTGTCGCTGAATGTGGTTCGGGAGGAGACGTTCCTCCTGGTGGCAACGTCCGGCGGATACGCCAAGCGCACAGCCATCGAGGAGTACCCGGTGCAGGGTCGCGGCGGCAAGGGGGTGCTGACGATCCAGTTCGACAAGCGGCGTGGCACGCTGGTCGGAGCGCTGATCGTCGACGACGACACCGAGTTGTACGCCATCACCTCAGGCGGTGGTGTCATCCGGACGGCGGCGCGACAGGTCCGCAAGGCGGGACGCCAGACCAAGGGCGTTCGGTTGATGAACCTGGGCGAGGGCGACACACTTATCGCGGTCGCACGCAACGCTGAAGTCGGCGACAGCACGGACGAGGTCAACACCGACGTCGACGGGGCTGTAGAAGAGGCCGAGGAATCGAGTGAGGAGTCGTAGGTGAGCTCACCGAACGAGCCGGGATCCGGCCCGGCCAACGGGTCGGGTGCGGGGTCTGCGGGTCCCGGTCCCGACGGCGGCTCACGACCGGCACACGCGTCCGACCAGGGTGACCTGCCCCCGTGGCAACGCGGTCCGGCGGCCCGGGCGGCCAGGCAGCAGCAACCGACGCAGGAAGCTCCCCGCCAAGACGGTCCGCGTCCCGCAGGTGCGGGACTGGACGCCAGGCTGAACCGCTTCATGGCCGGCGGGTCGGCATCCGCTCCGGAGACGGAGCAGGGTCCGCCACGGAAGGATCGGAAGGATCCGGCTCCGCAACCGCCGCCGCCACCACGTAACGACCGCACGGACGTTGTGCGCACGGAAGGCAACCGTCCCGAGCCCGCGGGCAGACCTGACCAGGGTGGCAAGTACGCCAGCGAGCTCCCTGACCTGTCAGGGCCCCGCCCGCCGCAGCCGCAGCGCAAACCGGTGGAACGTCCGCAGGCCGAGCAGTCGGCGAAACCGCCTGCCAAGGGAACCCCTGCGGCGGGCAATCGCGCGGTGCAGGTGGCCACCCGGCAGCAGCACAAGGGCCCGGTGCGGGCCAGCATGCAGATCCGCCGCGTGGACCCCTGGAGCACGCTGAAGGTGTCGCTGCTGCTGTCGGTCGTGATGTTCTTCGTGTGGATGATCGCCGTCGCGTTCCTCTATCTGGTGCTCGGCGGAATGGGTGTGTGGAGCAAGCTGAACAGCAACGTCGGCGACCTACTGACCAGCGCCAGCGGCAGCTCCGGCGGCGAGTTGGTGTCCAGCGGCACCATCTTCGGCGGCGCCGCGCTGATCGGCCTCGTGAACATCGTTCTGATGACCGCGGCGGCGACGATCGGCGCCTTCATCTACAACCTGACCACCGACCTGGTGGGCGGTGTGGAGGTCACCCTGGCCGACCGGGACTGACCTCCTGCCTTCCGGTTTGGGAGACGGGATATCCGTGCGGTAATCTCGTCGCTCGGCCCGTGAGGTTGAACGGGGCTATAGCTCAGGCGGTTAGAGCGCTTCGCTGATAACGAAGAGGTCGGAGGTTCGAGTCCTCCTAGCCCCACGGAAAGGTACGTAGCGATGAAGCTGGTGCTTCTGCTCGCCGCAGGTGTCGCGGCGGTCGTCTCGGTAGTCGTGTGGCGAACCCAGCACGGTGCCGAGGTCTGGCACACAGTCTCCGATACGCCTTCCTGACGAGGGGCCTTAGCTCAGTTGGTAGAGCGCTGCCTTTGCAAGGCAGATGTCAGGAGTTCGAATCTCCTAGGCTCCACAACCAAACAAGCAGGTCGGACACTATGCGGTCTGGCCTGTTCTGCTGTCAGGCCGCGCTAGTGCCCACATCCTGCCCACAATCACGAGTTAGAAGCGCGTTCAGCGCGACGCCGACGGCCTCGACGTCGTGCACCGATGCCACTTGGCCACCTCCGATCTGCGTGTGTACGAACACGGATGATTCTACGAGCCGAGTATGATATCGAGGTGGGCATCTTCTTTGCCACCGTGTGGGCGAGTTGTAGTCGCTTATAGGCTCGGGCCCATCATTAGGCGCTCTTCAAGCAACTCGTCTATCGCGCGGCTCGACGGGTTGCCTCCCTGCTCGCGAATTGACGCGCGGACCACGAAGAGCAGCCGTAACTCTCTGTCGACAGTCTCCGCGTCACGCACATATCGAACGTAGGTGACGTGGAAACTGCCGCTTCGCAGGTGTTTACCACGAGTCGCCGCGAGCGCGTCAGGCCCGTCGTCGTCCAGGGGGATGGCGCGGTATCTCAACAACTTGCGCGGTTTCGCCGAGCCCTATCAATACATCTCGCACCTCGGACCTGCGCCAGGCGAGGACCAACTCCAGCAGCGCCTCGGGATCGGTGGGCGCAGCGGCAACTAGGGCAGCAGCCAGCTCGTTCCTGCGTACGCCGGCACCGGCCTCATTCGCAATGTCGACGAGCTGGTCTAGGCGCCGATCGGCAGGAAAAGGCCAGCTCACGCCCGCCTGCTTGGTAGCAGTTCGCGCAGCCTTTGCGTGCGCATTGAGCTGCACACCCTGCTGATCGGTCATGGCACCTCGCTCGGCGCGTCCTAACTAGTCGCTTTATATTTAGGTCATAGGATGCAACTACGTATTTACAACATACTTAGGACATAGTATGCGGGAATCGACCCAGCTATTCGAGCCGATCGTCGACATCCGCGACGTGCTTGAAACCTTTTTGGCCGACGCGATCGAGGTCAGCGGCTGGCAGGCGACACTCGCGGCGGCCTCCGCTCAACTTATGAAGTTGGGTCACGAGTGGTCTGATGACGCACTACTTGAACTCGGCCGCGAGACCGAAAAACTCGCTGCCGAGCAGTCACTGAACGGGTCGTCCCTTGCCCGTGCAGCTGCATACAACGCCGCGCGAGTGTTAGACGAGGTGCGCATAGCCGGAGTGCCTCGTCCCGACGACGACTACTGGGCGTTCTAGAGGAACTTCATCGTTCGGACGGCCGAGAGGCTCATAACTTGGCTCGCACCCGCCGTTCGAAGCGCACGAGCGGTCTCCTCTGCAGTTGCTCCGGTACCGTGCACGTCGTCGACGATCAAAACCCGCTGCCCGTAAACATCCTCTGCACAAGCAAATTGGCCGCCGAGCGCTCCGGCGCGAGCAGCGGGTTCGAGACTCTTGGCGGGTGTACGGAACTCTTGGTGCGACCCGCAGCGTACGAGCGGAATTCCCCGCCGTATGGAGACTCCGGCTGCTACCCGTGCGCCGAAGCTGACCACTTTCGCATCGTGACCGGGGGCTGCTGCGATCGCGTCGACGCTTCGCAGGACTGGATGCTGACCGATGAAGCCGGCCAGCTCGTCGACGACCGCCCACCCGACTTTCTTTAGCTTCTCGGCGTCTGATGCGCCCTTGTACCAGTACTTGCCGCGGTGAACGAGATCGGCGAGTTCGGTGTGGGGGCCAATCCGCCCATCAACGATCTTGTTGTACCAATCCAGTGCGAGTGCGAAATCGAGAGAGTCCCCACTCGGAACTGTAACTGCCCCGTGCAGTAGTTCTAAGAGCCCGAGAATGTCTGCCGTCGGGGCACGGCCAGCGCCCTCGAAGCGATGCAAGTCGATGAAGGATTCCACTTGCGTATAGGTCGGATCGCAAAGGAGCACTTGCGCGGCTGCGCCGTCGGGCCCGCGGAAGGAGAGCGTGTGTCCCCCCGCCGCCGTGGCTCGGTGGTGGAGGTCGGTGACGTAGCGTCCGCCACGATTCGTTGGTCCCTGTTGGGACAGATCTCTGATGACCATCTTCAGCCCGCTGGGACGAGTAGTAGTCCTATATCGTCGCTCCTAGTCCCGGCAGCCCCCGAACAATAGGACTAGCGACACGCCGAGCCAGTATTGATTCGAACACATGTTCGAACTATTATGGCGATATGGGTCGCGGTGGCGAGGAGTGAGCGATGTGCACCGACGCGCACGGTCGACTGCAGTTTGCAATAGCTGCAGTTCGTTTCGGCGGCGGACAAAGAACCATCGCCACTAGGGTTCGTACCGAAGGGATTCCTGCATTCGAAAGACTTCTGAATGCGCTACACCCCGACGATTTGCGGCAAGTTGAAGAGCAGGCACAAGCTCTTGTCGAAGATGGTGTCGACGCTGTTCTTCTCGGTCAGGACCGCTACCCAGAGCTACTGGGCTTATCCAGGCAGGCACCGGCTGTCCTATTCATAAAGGGACCTGCTCAATTGCTAGCGCGGCGCGCAATAGGAATGTGCGGCTCACGTCAGGCGAGTTCCGAAGGTTTGCGTGCCGCGCACGCGTGCGCCGACGCCGTCGCTCGCCGCGGTTACAGCGTCGTCTCGGGTTACGCGAAAGGCGTTGACCTGGTTGCGCACTCAGCGGCACTTGCGAGCGGCGGCGAGACCGTCATCGTGCTTCCTGAAGGCATCAATAACTTTCGCGTCCGGCGCGGTGAGTTCGCTCAGTTGTGGGATTCCGAGCGCGCCCTCGTTGTCTCGCAATTTGCCCCAGACCAGAAGTGGTTTGCCTCCGGTGCGATGTCGCGAAACACGGTTATCTCTGGCTTGAGCCACGCCCTCGTCGTAGTCGAAGCGGGTGACAAAGGCGGGACGCTCGCTGCCGGCGAGTATGCCTTGCAGCGTGGTCAGGTCGTGCTGACCCTTGAGCTATTCGGTGCACCTCCAGGAAATAAGCTGCTGATGGCCAATGGAGCGAAGGTTATCCGGAGCCGCCAGCACCTCGAAGAAGCGCTCGACTATTTGGATGCCGACGGGTCCAAACAGCTGACCTTGATGTGAGTGGGCTGATTCGTGAGATCCGTCCGCGCCGGGGCCGACCACATGCTGCCCACAACTTGCCCACAGTTACACCTGTCTTTGGTGAGCACCCGTTATGGAGCAGTGCAGGAAACGGGCTATAGATCGGTACGACCAGCACCAGGTTTCGCCTTTGCAAGGCAGATGTCAGGAGTTCGAATCTCTAGGCTCCACAAAGCACTTCCCTTTCGAATGCAGATTCAGCACAGCCCCGTTCGGGTAGCCGTCCCCCAGCGCCGCGACGACGCGGCCTCGACGCAGGGAGGGCACACGATGGCCGAGAACGCCGATCTGGAGAAGGACGCGAAAGAGGCGTTGTTGAAGGCCATTCGCGCCGCGACACCCAGCGCAAGCACCGAAGGACTACGAGACCTGGCCGAGGCCTACGCGCTCACCGTCGGCGCCGACGCCGACTAACTCTCAGCATTCAACGACGTTCAGCGCCAGTCCCCCGCGCGACGTCTCCTTGTACTTGTCCGCCATGTCCGCGCCGGTGTCGCGCATCGTCTTGATCGCAGTGTCCAGGCTGACGTGATGGGTGCCGTCGCCGAACAGCGCCATCCGCGCCGCGGCGATCGCCTTCACCGAGGCAATCGCGTTGCGTTCGATGCACGGGATCTGCACGAGCCCACCCACCGGGTCACACGTCAGCCCGAGGTTGTGCTCGATCCCGATCTCGGCGGCGTTCTCGACCTGGGCCGGCGACCCGCCCAACACGGCCGCCAACGCCCCCGCTGCCATCGAACAGGCCGAACCAACCTCCCCCTGGCACCCCACCTCGGCGCCTGAGATCGATGCGTTCGCCTTGAACAACTGGCCGATCGCCGCCGCGGTCAGAAGAAACTCGACGACACCGTCGTCGTCGGCTGCCGGAATGAAGCGCCAAAAGTAGTGCAGCACAGCGGGAATGATGCCGGCGGCCCCGTTCGTCGGCGCCGTCACGACCCGCCCGCCGGCCGCGTTCTCCTCGTTGACCGCCAGCGCGTAGACCGTCACCCAGTCCATTGCGTACAGCGGATCCGTCGGGTTCGACTCGAGCGCCTTGGCCTGTAACCGGGCCCGGCGCCGCACATGCAGACTGCCCGGTAATGTCCCGTCGGCAGCTAATCCGCGGTCCACGCAGTCGCGCATTGCCGCCCAGATGCGGAGCAGGCCCTCGCGAAGCCGCGGACCGTTTCCGAGCGCTTCCTCGTTGCGGGCGACGAGATCGGCGATGCTGCAACCGTTCTGGACGGCCAGCGCGACGAGCTCGGTGCCCGTGCGAAACGGGTACGGCAGCTCGATGTCCTCGGCGGGTGTGGCGGCCTCATCTTCGTCGACGACGAAGCCGCCGCCCACCGAGTAGTACACCCGGCGGGCCAGCTCTCCTCCATCGGCGTCGAGAGCGCTGAAGACCATGCCGTTGCTGTGAAAGTCCATGGCCTGCAACGAAAGAACGATGTCAGTCGCCATGTCGAAGTCGATGAGCCGCTCGCCGCCCAGCCGCAGCTGCCGTCGCTCGGACACCTCGGCGATGCGCGCGTGGGCGGCGTCGGGGTCGACCGTCTCGGGGTCGGCGCCTTCGAGACCGAGCACGACCGCCCCGGGCGTTCCGTGGCCCGCTCCGGTGGCACCGAGCGATCCGTAGAGCTCAACCTTCAGACTTGCCACATCGGCCAGAGCCAGACTCTCGACGAACCGCAGCGCCGCCCGCATCGGGCCCACGGTGTGTGAGCTCGATGGACCGATGCCGATCGAGAAGAGGTCGAACACCGAGACGGCCATGACGGAACGTAACCGGCTACGGTTTCGGGGCGACCTCGACGCTGGGTGGCAGCGGCGACGGTTCGGGCTGGGTGGAACGGCGCAGGATCGAGAACGTCACCGCTCCCCCGGCCACCACGGCGATGCCGACGCCGACGAATAGCAATCGGCGTCCGCGATGACGGGACTTGCGGGCATCCTCGAAAGCCTGCGGCAGGTTCGCGACGACCTGCTGGGCGGCGGAGATCTCCGCGGCGATGGTGTCCTGAGCCGACGCGAGCTCGGCCTTGAGTTCTCGGGCGATCTTGCTGCGGCGGTACCGATCTCCGACCCAGGAGGCCGACGAGCGCACCGACTCGACTCCGAGGCCCAGCGCTCCCCTGCCGACGTCGACGGGGCCGACGGTCGAGTATTTCAGGCCGCGGGCGAAGCGCTGGCCGGGTGTCAGGCGTACGCGGGTCTTGGAGCTCATATCCCACCTCTTTCTTCAGTAAAGGATGTCGCTCCCCCAGCCTGCCACCCCGGCGAAGGTACGGTGCCCGGTTGGCGGTCAGACCGGTCGTGGCACACTCGGTCCCGTGACGAGTCCTATTCAGACCGCGACCGCGACCCTGCACACCAACCGTGGCGACATCAAGATCGCCTTGTTCGGAAACCACGCACCGAAGACCGTGTCCAACTTCGTCGGGCTGGCTCAGGGCACCAAGGAGTACAGCACCGAGAACGCCTCCGGCGGCTCGTCGGGCCCGTTCTACGACGGAGTCATCTTCCACCGCGTCATCGAAGGGTTCATGATCCAGGGCGGTGACCCGACGGGCACCGGCCGTGGCGACGCCGGCTACAAGTTTGCCGACGAATTCCACCCCGAGCTGCAGTTCGACAAGCCCTACCTGCTGGCAATGGCCAATGCAGGGCCGGGGACGAACGGCTCGCAGTTCTTCATCACCGTGACCCAGACTCCGCACCTGAACCGGCGCCACACGATCTTCGGCGAGGTCGTCGATCCGGAGTCGCAGAAGGTCGTCGACGCGATCGCCACCACAGCGACCGACCGCAGCGACCGTCCCACCGATCCGGTGGTCGTCGAGTCGATCACGATCTCCTAGTAGTCGCCTCCTGAGCCGGCGCCGGGCGCATACCCGGCGTCGGTCAGTGCGTCCAGGACGTGTAGCGGCTCTCCACCGAGATCCCACCGGCTCAACACGATGAGCCGGTCATCTGTCGTGTCGATCTCCAAAAGGCGGACTTTGCGTCCGATGCGGCGGAACTCGGTAATGCGGATGCGCTTGATATCCGCCTTTGTGAGCTGCCTCACTTGCCACCAGCCGCGGTAGCGCAGACCGTCTTGAGTGATTGCCAGTTTCGGCCGGGCCCGCCACGACATGAGGGCAAACACCAGCAAACCACCGGCAGCTGTGCCCACCAGAATTTGCCCGGGAACGTCTGTGACCAGCGTCACAGCACCTACAGCCAAGAGAATTCCCGCGATTCCGGCCACGGTGATGGCGGCGGTCTTAGGTTGCCATTCTGTTTGCTGCACTGGTTACCCACACCCTCCTACCCCGACGAACGGGGTTATCCACAAGTGCTATCCCCAATGGGGATTAATCACATCCGTGTGATCCGGTGACGACCGGGTTGCCCGAAAGGTAACGCCAGGCAACCAAGATGAATTCATCTCGGCGCTGCCGGCGGCTAGCGCCAACGCATCGTGAGCAACAGCCCCGTGATCATGAAGGCAAACGCGATCGCGTAGTTCCACACATTGAGATCAGCCATCCACTGAAGGAACGACGGAACGTCGGGGCCGCTGCCCGCCAGCTGGAACACGATCAGCCACACCAACCCGATCAGCATCAGGCCGACGAACAAAACCACGAACCAGGTGCCCGACGGTCCGGCCTTGACCTTCACCGGGGTCCGGCTCACCGGGTTGATGGTGAAGTCGTTCTTCTTGCGGACCTTGGACTTGGGCATGCGTACCTTCGAACGTTCGGCGCCGCCACTGTCTCCCGTGCCACGAACGGCCGGTCAGTGCGACGATGTGTACGGAAAGCCTAACGCAGGCCGATCCCGCATTTGGAGATCATCGAGAGGAGCCACCGACTCCGATGGCTGAAAGCACCGCAGGCAGGCGCAAGCGCTCCGTGTGGCGCTTCGGAGTGCCGGTCGTGTGTGTGGCTGCGGGTCTGCTCCTCGGAACCACCCACGGCGTCTCCGGTGGCGACGAGATTCGTCGCAGCGACTCACCTCGCCTGGTCGATCTCGTCCGCGAGGCACAGGCCTCGGTCGACCGATTGAGTGCCGAACAAGGCGCGCTCGCGCCGCAGATCGACAACCACCATGGCGGTTCGTCCGGCACGGATGCAGCACTGGCCGCGATCACCCGCAGAGGCGACCTGCTCGCGGCCGAGGCGGGTCTCACGCCGCTGCGCGGCCCAGGCCTGGTGGTGACCCTCAACGATGCGCAACGAGACGCTCAGGGCCGGTTCCCGCGAGATGCGTCCCCCGACGATCTCGTCGTGCACCAGCAGGACATTCAGGCGGTCATCAATGCGCTGTGGAGTGCGGGTGCCGAAGGCATTCAGGTCCAGGATCAGCGGATCATCGCCACGTCCGCCCCGCGCTGTGTCGGCAACACGCTGCTGTTGAACGGCCGCACGTACAGCCCGCCGTATGTCATCTCGGCGATCGGTGACCCGGGTGCCATGCAGGCCGCACTGGACGCGGCGCCGCTCGTCACGCTCTATAAGCGGTATGCCGTCCGATTCGGCTTGGGCTATACGGAAGAAGTGCGTGACGTCGAATTGGTCGGCCACGGGGAATCTGTTCGGATGAAATTCGCACAACCGATTGGGCCCTTGGGCTACTAATCCGGAAAGCGAATTCGTGCCAGATTTTAGAGGCGAAGCTGGCAAATTATTGGTATATATCAGTGCACGCGTTGAACGCTGGTGTACTGCAAAGATGCTGACACCGCACCTCGGGCGGGCAATCTCATATTAGACGCTCGAGTCAATATCTTCGGAACGGTAAATTGCAGGGGGAGCTTATGAATCGCCGAATCCGTCATGCCGTTGCCGGGACGCTCGCCATACCCGCCGTGATGGTGTTGAGCCACCTGTCGTCGGCCTCCGCGGCGACGGTGCTTGCCGTGGAGGGAACCGCGCAGGCGAAGGGCAACGCGCAGACCGCATTCGACGGTGCGTTCTGCGTGCAGAACACGTGCCGGTCGATCAACAACGCGCGAACCCCGTTCGACGTGAAGACAGGATCCCGGCAGCTCCAGGCGGCCGTCGATTCAACGCCGGGCGACATCATTGTGCTGGGCTACTCACTGGGGGCGGCGACCATCTACGACCGGCTGCGGGAGTGGGCGAATACGCCCGCAAGCGCACCGGATCCCGGCCGTGTGTCGCTCGTCGTCACCTATGGCAACCCCGAAAACAAGTTCGGCGGCGACGACAGAAAGAACTCCTACGCGGGGCTCCCTGTTGAGCAGCCGTACCAGCACCTCGACGTCACGATGCAATACGACAGCGTCGCCGACTCACCGACGCGGTGGGGCTGGTACTCCTCGATGAACAACGCGTTCGCGCAGCACGTCGCGTACTTCGAGGACGTCGACATCAACGACCCGGACAACCTGGTCTATCGCGACGGCGACGGGTCGACCTACATGCTGATCGAGGCCGACGTCCTGCCCATGCTCAAGTGGATGGAGCCGTGGGTCAGCGACGAGAAGATGGCCGAGCTCGACGCGAAGTACCGGCCGCTGATCGAGAAGGACTACGACCGGCCGGCATATGTGCCGCAGGGCGAGGGTGCGGACTGGGGCAACGGCAACCCGCCGCCGGCGATCGACGATGACGACAACGACGATGGTGACGCTGACGACGTATCACGCATGAGGGCCCGGGTGACGCCGGACGCGGAATCGAGCGACGAGGGCGACGAAGACCGCCCGCGCGGTAAGCGCGACAAGGACGCCGATCCGGAGTCCGACGATTCCGACGCGCAGTCGTCGGCGTCCAGCACGGATTCAGCCGAAGAGAGCTGATCCTCGGATCGGTGTCACAACTGCGTAATACCTGCAGCAGCGATAGTTGCTGCAGGCGCGGATAGATTGGTGGGGGCCGGTCGTCGACGTCCGGCCGCGAAGCGCAAAAGCCAAGATTGCCAAGGCAACTCTTGCACTGCGGCCTGAACGTGATCACGGAGCCGGGCGCAACCAGCCTGGAAAGTTGTTCGCCGTGATCGACCTATCGAGGATCCTCATGAATCGTTATTGGCGCCGCACCTGTGCAGCCGCAATCGCCGGCCTCTTTGTCCCGGCCGCTGTCGTCATGGCGGCGCCGCCGACAACGGTAGCCGCCACCGCGCTGTTCGCCGAGGGCGCCACCCGGCCGTCGGGTGAGGCGCAGACAGCGTTCGGCGGGGTCTTCTGCGAGACGAACACGTGCCGGTCGGTCGGTCGGGGAACGGTGAGCCGGACACAGTCCGCAGCGCAGATCCAGAGCGCCGTCGACTCCACCCCGGGCGACGTCATCCTCGTCGGCTACTCAGTGGGCGGCGCGGGCCTGTACGACCGCCTGCGTGCATGGGAGCAGGGCACGGCACCGGCGCCCGACCCCGAGCGCGTGGTGATGATCGTGACGTTCGGCAACCCGGAGAACAAGTTCGGCGGGGAGAACCGCAAGCAACCCGGCACCGGCCTACCGGCCACCCAGCCGTACGAGCACCTCGACGTGTCAGCGCAATACGACGGCGTCTCGGACAATCCGACGCGCTTCGGCATCTACTCCTACATCAACACCGCGATCTTCTCGCGGCACTTCTCCTACTTCGACGACCTGGACATCAACGACCCGGACAACCTCGTCTACCGGGAGGGGAACACCACCTACATGCTGATTCCGGCCAAGACGCTGCCGATGCTGCAATGGCTGGACCCGTTCCTGTCCGACCAGCGGATGGCCGAGCTCGACGCCAAATACCGGCCGCTGGTCGAGAAGGACTACGACCGGCCCGCGTACGTGCCGCAGGGCGAGGGCGCCGATTGGGGCAACGGCAACCCGCCCCCGAGCGTGTCCGGAACCCGTGCGCCGCTGATCACCGACGAGCCGGAAGAACCGGTCGACACCGACAGGACGACGCGCCGCGCGAGTTCGACCCGCGACGCGGACGACCTCGACGACGCGGACGACCTCGACGAGAGTAAGACAGATCTCCTGTCGACCCCGATCGACGAGGACGACGACACGGCAGAAGAGTCACAGACGGCCGTCGACACCGACGACGAGAAGAGCGACGACAAGACTGCCAAGGACGACGCGGAGAACTCGTCGGACGCGGATTCCTCCAATTCGTCCGATACCTCCGACGCCGGCACCAAAGCGGCGGCCTGACGGCGCCGACACCACGAAACCCCTGGCGGTAGCCTGTTCGGATGCAGGTCTTGGTCGTCGACAACTACGACAGCTTCGTGTTCAACCTGGTCCAGTACCTCGGGCAACTCGGTGTGGACGCGACGGTGTGGCGTAACGACGACGACCGGCTGGCCACCGACGCGGACATCGCGCGCGTCGCCGACGAGTTCGACGGCGTGCTGCTCAGCCCCGGACCGGGCACACCCGAGCGCGCGGGCGCATCGATTCCGCTGGTCCACGCCTGTTCGACGGCCCGCACGCCATTGCTGGGCGTCTGCCTCGGACACCAGGCCATCGGCGTCGCCTTCGGAGGGACCGTTGATCGCGCCCCCGAGCTGCTGCACGGCAAGACCAGCACCGTCCACCACTCGGACGCGGGCGTTCTCAAAGGGCTGCCGGATCCGTTCACGGCGACCCGCTACCACTCGCTGACGATCCTGCCGGACACCGTTCCCGCCGAGCTCGAGGTCACCGCCAACACAGAGGGCGGGGTCATCATGGGCGTCCGGCACGTCGAACTGCCGATCCACGGCGTCCAGTTCCACCCGGAGTCGATCCTGACCGAGGGCGGGCACCGAATGCTCGCCAACTGGCTGGCGTTCTGCGGCGCCGCACCCCAGGAATCGCTGGTCCGTCAGCTCGAAGACGAAGTCGCGACCGCGGTCCAGGCGGCTACGACGCGAAGTTCAGCGTGATCGTCGCGCCGAAGTTGACCCCGGCGCCCGCCGTCGGCGTCTGCCGCACCACGGCATTGGTGCGCTGACCGCTGTTCTGCACGTCGCCGCCCTTATCCAGCACGCCCGTCCAACCCAGCGCGCGTAGGCGGGGTTCGGCGTCGGTCCAGAACATTCCCGTCAGGTCCGGCATCACGAACTGATTGCCGCGCGACACCTGGATCTGGATCACGGTGTCCTGCGGAACCGTCTGGCCGGCGCCGGGCTCCAACCCGACGACCTGCCCGGTCGGGACCGTGCTGTCGACCTGGACCGGGACGGTGTTCAAGAACCCGGACGCGGTCAGGATCTGCTGACACACCTCGGTGGTCTGCCCGACACACTCCGGCACGATCGCCGTCGCGGGGCCCTTGCCCACGACGATCGTGATCTCATTCGTGATCGCCGATGTCTGATTCGCAGGCGGCACCGTCGAGATCACCCGGTCCTTCTGCTCCGGGAGCGACGCTGACGTCGTCTGCCGGAACCGTTCGAAGCCGGCATCGGACAGGCGTTTGACCGCGTCCGAGTAGCTCAGCCCCGACACGTCGGGAACCTCGCGTTGCTCGGGTCCGGTCGACACGTTGAGGGTGACCTCGTCGCCCGCGGCGATCGACGCGTTCGCGCCTGGGTCGGTGCCGATCACGTGATCAGGCGGAACCTCTGAGTCCGGCTTCTGCTGCGTGCGGATAGAGAATCCACGGTTCTGCAGCGCAGCGATGGCATCGGCCGACGGCTGGCCCGTGACATCGGGCACCTGCACGTCGCGGGTCTCGCCGCCGAACATGTTGATGCCGATGGTGACAACGACCGTCAGTATCGCCAGGACGGCGACGGCGATGAGCCAGCGGCCCAGCGAGCCGCTCTTCTCGCGCTCTTCGTAGCGCGGCTGGTGGTCAGTGGCGGAATCGATCGGTTCGGTGCGGTGACGTCCGGGCGTCGCCGACAGCATCGAGGTGCGCTCGGCGTCGGTGAACACCTTGGGAGCGTCCGGTGTTTGGCCGCCGTGCACCTTGACCAGGTCGGCGCGCATCTCGGCGGCCGTCTGGTAGCGGTTGTCGGGGTTCTTCGTCAGCGCCTTGAGGACGACCGCATCGAGTTCGGGGGAGATGTCCGCGTGACGCTGCGACGGTGGCACCGGATCCTCGCGGACATGCTGGTAGGCCACCGCGACGGGTGAATCGCCGACGAACGGCGGCTCGCCGGTGAGCAGTTCGTAGAGCACGCAGCCCAGCGAATACACGTCGGACCGCGAATCGACCTTGACGCCGCGCGCCTGCTCCGGCGACAGGTACTGGGCGGTGCCGATCACAGCGGCCGTCTGCGTCACCGGGTTGCCGGCGTCGGCAAGGGCCCGGGCGATGCCGAAGTCCATCACCTTCACGGCGCCGGCCTTGCTGATCATGATGTTGGCCGGTTTGACGTCGCGGTGGATGATGCCGTGCTGGTGGCTGAAGTTCAGGGCCTGGCAGGCGTCGGCGATGACCTCGATAGCGCGCTGGGACGGCATCGGCCCCTCGTTGTGCACGATGTCGCGCAACGTCACACCGTCGACGTACTCCATGACGATGTAGGGCAGCGGCCCGGTCGGCGTCTCTGCCTCACCGGTGTCGTACACCGCGACGATCGCGGGGTGGTTCAGTGCGGCCGCGTTCTGGGCTTCCCGGCGGAATCGCAGATAGAAGCTCGGGTCGCGGGCCAGGTCGGCGCGCAGCACCTTGATCGCGACGTCGCGGTGCAACCGCAGGTCGCGTGCCAGGTGGACCTCGGACATACCGCCGAAGCCCAGGATCTCGCCGACTTCGTAGCGATCGGAAAGGTGCTGTGGGGTCGTCATCGCACTATCTGTTCTGGGGCGTGCAGCATCACCAGCGGCGATGCGTAGTCGATGGGTCGGGATACCCAATTTCCGTCGGGTACATGATCGCGTATCGCCGGTGGCGCTGCGCCGGGAGTCTCCGGTGGCGGCTCGGTCTGGCTGCTCGGCGTCTCGGTGATCGTGGTCGGCGCGGGGCGGTCCTTGCGGTCCTGGGCGTTCAGGACGATCAGGATCGCGATGACGATCGCCAAGGCCCCGAGGACCCCGGCAGCCCACAGCAGGGCCCGCTGGCCCGACGAGAAGGTCCGCCGCGCGGGTTGCGGGGTGCGATGGTGGCTGCCGGTGGTGCGGGTGCGCGACGTCGGAGCGGGTGCCCGGCCGGTCGGTGCGGCAACGGGGGCGGGCGCGATGGCGGGCGGAACGGCGGTCGGCGCGGCCCGTCCGATCGACGGTGCCGCATTGGGCCGCGGGGGACGGCGCCCGGAGCGGACGGCGGCGACGGCGTCGGCGAACGGACCGCCGGACTTGTATCGCATGCCGGGATTCTTGACGAGCGTGATCTCGATGAGCTCACGCACGTTGGGGGGTAGGTCGGCGGGCAGCGGAGGAGGTGTCTCTTTGATGTGCTTCATCGCCACGGTCAGTGCACCGTCGCCGGTGAACGGCCGCTTGCCCGAAACCGCTTCATAGCCGACGACACCGAGTGAATAGACGTCGCTGGCGGCCGTCGCGTCGTGGCCGAGGGCCTGCTCGGGCGCGATGTACTGGGCTGTGCCCATGACCATGCCGGTCTGCGTGACCGGTGCGGCGTCGACGGCTTTCGCGATGCCGAAGTCGGTGAGCTTCACCTGGCCGGTCGGCGTGATCAGGATGTTTCCCGGCTTCACGTCGCGGTGCACCAGACCTGCGGTGTGGGCCACCTGAAGTGCCCGGCCCGTCTGCTCGAGCATGTCGAGTGCGTGGCGCAGGGACAGCCGGCCCGTCCGCTTGATCACCGAGTTCAGTGGCTCGCCGTTGACGAGCTCCATCACCAGGTAGGCGGTGCGGCCTTCACCGTCGATGTCCGTCTCGCCGTAGTCGTACACGCCGGC
Organism: Mycobacterium sp. 236(2023); assembly: GCF_029623955.1. Lineage (GTDB taxonomy): Bacteria > Actinomycetota > Actinomycetes > Mycobacteriales > Mycobacteriaceae > Mycobacterium. The sequence continues at coordinate 313,926 of NZ_JARSBP010000005.1, forward strand.
GATGCCGGGATGGTTGAGCATCGCGACGGTGCGCGCCTCGGCGCGGAACCGCTCGACGAACTCCGGATCTTCCGAGTATTCGGCCTTGAGGACCTTGATGGCGACGCGACGGCCGAGGCGGGAGTCCACGCCTTCCCAGACCTGTCCCATGCCGCCCGTGGCGATCAGCCGCTGCAACCGGTAGCGGCCGGACAGCGTCACACCGACTCTTGGGCTCATTGCTCGCCTCCGGCGAGGTGGCTCATTGACCTACCTCCGGCGAGGTGGCTCATTCCTTGATCTCTGGCAATGCGGCTCACGAGGCCTCCTGCAGCGCCGCGGCGATTGTCGCGCGCCCGATGGGGGCGGCCAGTGCACCACCCGTGGCCGACAGTCGGTCTCCGCCGTCCTCGACGAGCACCGCGACCGCGACTTTGGGTGCCTGAGCGGGCGCGAAGGCGATGTACCAGGCATGCGGCGGCGTGTTGCGCGGATCCGTGCCGTGCTCCGCAGTGCCGGTCTTGGATGCGATCTGCACGCCGGCGATGGCTCCCTTCTGCTGAGTCACCTGCTCGGCGGCGACCATCAAGTCCGTAAGTGTATCTGCGACCTGCTCCGTCACTGCTCTCTGCTCTTGGGCAGGGGAGGTCGTGGCGATATTCGCCAAGTCGGAGCCCTTCAGGCTGTCCACGAGGTACGGGCGCATCGTGACGCCTTTGTTGGCGATCGTGGCCGCGACCATCGCGTTTTGGAGCGGAGTCAACGCCACGTCCTTCTGACCGATGCTCGACATCCCCAGCGCGGCATCGTCGGAGATGGGCCCGACAGTGGATTCGGCCACCTGCAGCGGAATGGCGGGCGGGACTGCGCCGACTCCGAACCCCAGCGCGGTCGACCGCATCGCGTCGGCGCCGGTGTCCATGCCCAGTTGGACGAACGCGGTGTTGCAGGAGTGCGCGAAGGCGTACTCGAGGGAGGCGGTCGGTCCGCCGCCGCAGGCGTTGCCGCCGAAGTTCTCCAACGTCGCCGTGCTGTCGGGCAACGCGATCGACGGCGCTGCCGTCAGCTGCGTGCCCGGTGTCGCGCCGGCCTGCAGCGCCGCGGCGGTGGTGATCACCTTGAACGTGGAGCCCGGGGGATAGGTCTCGGCGATGGCGCGGTTGAGCAGTGGCGAGTCGGCATCGTCGCGCAGCCGCTGCCACGCCTCGGCCTGGTCCTCAATGTTGTGTGTGGCCAACAGGTTTGGGTCATACGATGGTGCGGACACCAGGGCCAGGATCTTTCCGGTCGATGGTTCGAGTGCAACGACGGCGCCCTTGCACGGTCCGTTGCAACCGTCCTCCATCGCTTCCCACGCGGCCTGCTGGACTTCGGGGTTGATAGTCGTGGAGACGTTGCCGCCACGCGGATCGCGACCGGTGAAGAAGTCGGCGAGCCTGCGGCCGAAGAGCCGTTCGTCGGAGCCGTTGAGAATGGTGTCCTCGGCGCGCTCGAGCCCGGAACTGGAATAGCTCAGCGAGTAGAAACCGGTGACCGGCGCGTATGTCATCGGGTTCGGGTAGACGCGCAGAAAGCGGTACCTCCCCGGCGTCGACACCGAGTAGGCGAGCAATTGGCCGCCCGCTGAGATCTGGCCGCGCTGGCGGGAGTACTCGTCGAGGAGCACCCGCTGATTGCGGGGGTCGGACCGCAACCCGTCGGCTGTGAAGACCTGGGTCAGCGTCGCGTTGGCCAGCAGCAGCACGATGAGGGCCATGATCATCACCGAGATCCGGCGCAGTGAGGTGTTCATACCTTCTGGATCACCTCGGTGCTGGCCCCGGCGATGGTGCCTGAAGGGAGCGGTTTGGTGCCGATGGGTCGCCGTGCCGCATGCGAGATGCGGACCAGGATCGCCAGCAGCAGATAGTTGGCCACCAGAGATGATCCGCCGTAGGACATCCACGGTGTCGTCAGGCCCGTCAGCGGAATCAGTTTGGTGACACCGCCGACGACGATGAACAACTGGATGGCCAACGTCGCCGCCAAGCCTGCGGCCAGTAGCTTGCCGAAGCTGTCGCGCACGGCGATCGCGGTCCGCAGCCCCCGGATGATGACGATGGCGTACAGCATCAGGACTGCCGAAAGACCAACCAGCCCAAGCTCTTCCCCGATGGCTGCGATGATGAAGTCGGTGGACGCGGCGGGCACGGTACCGGGTTGCCCGTTGCCGAGCCCGGTGCCGAAGATGCCTCCGGTCGCGAAGCTGAACAGTGACTGCACCATCTGGTATCCGGCGCCGTCAGGGTCGGCGAACGGGTCCTGCCATGTCTGGACGCGGACCCGCACGTGGTCGAACGCGTAGTAGGCCGCCACACTGCCTGCGGCAAAAAGCGCCAGCCCCAACACAACCCAGCTGAACCGTTCGGTGGCGATGTAGACCATCACCAGGAACGACGCGTAGAGCAGAAGCGAGGTGCCGAGGTCCTTCTCGAAGATCATCACGCCGATGGAGGCGATCCACGCGGCCAGCAGCGGAGCCAGATCGCGGGGACGTGGCAGGTCCATCCCGAGGACGTGTTTGCCTGCGCTGGTGAACAGGCTGCGCTTGGACACCAGTACGGCGGCGAAGAAGATCAGCAGCAGGATCTTGGAGAACTCGGCGGGCTGAATGGAGAAGCCCTCGAACTGAATCCAGATCTTCGCACCGTTCTGCTCCGACATCTCTCGGGGCAGCACGGCGGGGATCGCGAGCAGGATCAGCCCGGCCAGGCCGCAGACGTAGCCGTAGCGCGACAGCATCCGGTGGTCGCGGAGGAAGATCACGATGGCGGAGAAGCCGAGCACGCCGACGAGGGTCCAGAGCATCTGCTGGTTGGCGGTGCCACCGAGGCCCTGCATGGTCGACGGTTGGCCCTCGACAAGGTCGAGACGGTGAATCATGACCAGCCCTAAGCCATTCAGCAGCGCGACGACCGGCAGCAGCAGCGGGTCGGCGTAGGGGGCGAAGCGGCGGACGGCGAGGTGAGCGCCCGTGAACAGGGCGAGGTAGGCGACGGTGTACTGCGCGAGATCCCAGTGCAGTCCCTGTTCCTGATTGGCTTCGACCAGCAGCAGCGCGGTCGTGGTGATCACCGCGGCGAAGCCGAGGAGGAAGAGCTCGGCGTTGCGACGGTTGGGTAGTTCGGGTGTCACCGCGACGAGAGGCTGCGGCTGGGTCGTCATGAGACTTCCCGGCAGTTCGTTCCCGGCTCAGGTGGTGGGGGAGGAAGTGCGGTGACCGTCGGTGACGGTGACGGCGACGGGGAGGGGGAGGCCGACGGTGGCGGCGTCGCGGAACCCGAGGTGCGGGGTGCCGGAGGCGGCGCGGTCGTGGCCGGATTCCCGCTGGGCCCAGTGGTTTCCGGGGCATCGGACGGTGACGGCGGCGCGGTGGTGGAGGTGGCGCCGGGTGGCGGGCCGGGCCGGGGGGACGGTGACGGCGCCGAGGGCCTCGTGCTGGGCGTCGGGGTCGGGGTCGCGCACACGGGGAGGACGGAGCTGCGCGACAACTCTTCGATCTGGCCGATCGCTTCGTCGAGAGAACCTGAGGGGAGTCCGGCGATCACCTGTGCGCGCTCGGGAGGACGCATGTCCTCGACACCGAGAAGCCTGCAGTCCAGATTGCCGCCGGACTGATCGGCGCTGATGAGGGAGAGTTCGTTGCGATTGTTCAGGCATCCGAGGAGGTAAGGCTCCTGCAGGGAGACTCCGAGAAAGGAGCCCTGGACACCCCGCATGATCGAGACGGTGCCGTTGTTCTCGCTGACGTAGTAGTTGTTCCGCACGATCTCGCGTCCGACTGCCAGGCCCGCCAGCACCACCAGGACCAGCACCGTCGCGGCGATGATCATGCGTCGCCGGGACCGGGGTCGCGGTGGCGGCTCTTCAGGTTGTGGCACAACGCGTTTGGCGGCGTTGCGTTTCGGGTTGAAAGCCGATGCACGGCCGGCCGCCGTGTTCGGCGGGGCGCTCTGGTCGTCGTCGCCGGACACGGCGCCGGCCAGGATCGGCTGGGTCTGGCCGTAGTCGTAGTCGACGACGTCGGCGACCACGACGGTGACGTTGTCGGGTCCGCCGCCGCGCAGCGCCAATTCGATGAGACGGTCGGCACTTTCGGCGACGTCGTCGATCTGGAGTGCCTCGGCGATGGTGTCGAAACTGACCGGGTCGGACAGCCCGTCGGAGCACAGCAGGTACCGGTCGCCGGCGCGCGCTTCGCGCATGATCAGTGTCGGCTCGACCTCGTGTCCGGTCAGCGCCCGCATGATCAACGAGCGCTGCGGGTGGCTGTGAGCTTCCTCGGCAGTGATGCGACCTTCGTCGACGAGCGTCTGAACGAACGTGTCGTCCTTGGTGATCTGGTTCAGTTCACCGTCGCGCATCAGGTAACCGCGGGAGTCACCGATGTGCACCAGGCCAAGGCGGTTGCCCGCGAACAGGATCGCCGTCAACGTGGTGCCCATGCCCTCGAGCTCGGGGTCATGTTCCACGTGCGCGGCGATCGCCGAGTTGCCTTCGCGGACGGCCGAATCGAGCTTGCTGAGCAGGTCGCCACCGGGCTCGTCGTCGTCGAGGTGGGCCAGCGCGGCGATAACCAGCTGAGAGGCGACCTCGCCGGCCGCGTGTCCGCCCATGCCGTCGGCTAGCGCGAGCAGGCGCGCCCCCGCGTAGACGGAATCCTCGTTGTTGGCGCGCACCAGCCCACGGTCGCTGCGCGCCGCATACTTGAGAACAAGGGTCACGGGCGCAACTCGATCACCGTTTTGCCGATTCGCACCGGGGTGCCCATCGGAACTCGTACCGCTGTTGTCACCTTCGCCCTGTCGAGGTAAGTACCGTTGGTCGATCCTAGGTCCTCTACATACCATTCCGGACCTCGTGGCGAGAGCCTGGCGTGGCGCGTCGAGGCGTAATCGTCTGTCAGCACAAGTGTGGAGTCATCGGCCCTGCCGATCAGGACCGGCTGGGTGCCCAGCGGGATGCGGGTACCCGCCAGGGCGCCTTCGGTCACCACCAGTTGGCGGGGGACTGTCCTGCGCGCCCGGTTGGGCAGTAGCGACCCGCGCAACGCGAGTCCGCGACGCACCATCACTGCGCCCGTCGGCGCGTAGATGTCGGTGCGCAGGATGCGCAGCACAGACCAGATGAACAGCCACAGCAGCAACAGGAAGCCGACGCGGGTCAGCTGCAGTACAAGGCCCTGCATCTGACGTCCTCTCCGTCCCGGTCATACTCCTTGCGCAAGCGCCGGCGTCCTTTCGGCGCGCCACCTTACTGGGGCGTCGAGGCCGCCCCTCAGTGAACGCGGACGATGATCTCGGAGTGACCGAGCCGGATGACGTCGCCGTCGGCCAGCTGCCACTCTTGCACCGGAGCGTTGTTCACCGTCGTGCCGTTGGTGGAGTTGAGGTCTGACAATAGCGCGACCTGACCGTCCCAGCGGATCTCCAGGTGGCGCCGTGACACACCCGTGTCCGGCAGGCGGAACTGAGCATCCTGCCCACGGCCGATCACGTTGGCGCCCTCGCGCAGCTGGTAGGTGCGGCCGCTGCCGTCGTCGAGTTGCAGCGTGATCGTCGCGCCACCCGGATAGTCGCCTTGACCGGCGCCGTAGCCGCCGTAGCCACCCTGCTGACCACCCGGAGCGCCGTAGCCCTGGTCGCCGTAGCCCTGATCGCCATAACCCTGGTCGCCGTAGCCGGCCGGAGCCTCGCCGTAGCGCCCGTAATCGGGCTGCGCGTAATCCTGGCGGCCATAGGACTGCTGGCCGTAGCCGCCCTGGTCCTGGTATCCGCCCTGTTCGGGGTATCCACCCTGATCCGGGTAGCCGCCGCGGTCCTGGTAGCCGCCTTGACGTCCGTAGTCGTAATCGTTCGACGGAGCGCCGTAGCCGCCCTGGCCGCCGGGAGGGGGGCCGTAGCCGGCGGGCGGGCGCTGCTCGTAGGACTGCGGGGGATAGCCGCCGGACGGAGGGCCGTAGCCGGCAGGGGGACGCTGCTCGTAGGACTGGGGTGGGTAGCCACCCTGATCGGGGTACCGGCCCTGCTCGGGATAGCCTCCCTGGTCCTGGTAGCCGCGTGCGGGGTAGCCCTGATCGCCCTGCGGAGGGTAGCCCTGGTCCGCCGGCGGATAGCCGCGCTGTTCGTCGCCGCGGTTGTAGCCCTCGTCCTGGCGGTTGTAGTACTCGTCTTCGGGCCGACCCTGTCCCTGGCCGGCGCGGTAGCTCGGATTGTCGGTCATCGGTGGTACTCCTGGTTCTGCGTGGGACGTGACGTCTCGTGGTGGTGGAGCGGGTTCGACTGTGGTCGCGTCGGGGTTGACGGCGCCACGCGCGCGAAACTGTCCGGTGTGCAGGTCGGGTGACTGTTCGAATCTGACGACCACATCACCATACGTTTGCCATCCCTGCTCATGGATGTATCCCTCCAGGTGCTTGGCGAACGTGGTTGCGGTGATGTCCGGGTCGGCAATTACTTTGTGATAGTCAGGCACACTGAGGGTAATGACGTAGTCGTTCGGGGCCAAAACCCGCCCGCCGTGGATTTGACGGGCCCCGGTCTCGGCCTCCCGGCGCAGCAGCACCTCGACTTCCTGCGGCACTATCGAACCGCCGAACACCCGGGCGAACGCGTCGCCGACCGTGACTTCGAGCTTGCGCTCAAAACGGCCGACCAACCCCATCTGTCCGATCGCCTCCCTCGTCGTGTTGCGGATCTCCGCCGCACTCTGCTGCCACCAGCGTGTCGGCTGGCCGCGATGCTGCATGCATGCTATCGGCCATCTGTACCCACGACGCACAAACAAATCTCTGAGAATCCCATCGATGCTGGTCACGGGGCCGCCCGAGGTGGTTTTGGAGATGGCGGGGGTGCCCCAGTACGGTTGGGAGGTCGGGATGCCTGCGTGATAGGCTCCCCCGGTCATTCGGGCGAGTGGCGGAATGGCAGACGCGCTGGCTTCAGGTGCCAGTGTCCTTCGGGACGTGGGGGTTCAAGTCCCCCTTCGCCCACCACACGAAGAGGTCACGGATTCGAAAGAGTCCGTGACCTCCTTGTTTTGTCGGCACGTCCGGGTGGGAAGATTTGTCGGTGTTCGAATGTATGTTCGAATCATGTCGGGTGGCGAGCTGCAGGCGAAGGTTGCCGCGCTGCGCTCCGCATACGCCGACGTGGCGGCTTGCGAAGTCGATCTGTTGACTCGGCACGAACTGGTCTCTGCCCTTGATGAACTCGAGGTTCTTGGCTGCCAGTTGCCGTCGGTGAGTCACCGACTGCTGGCGCGGCTGCAGGTGGAGTCGACCCCGCAGCAGATGGGCGCCAAAACGTGGAAAGAGGTGCTGTCGGTGCGGTGGCGCATCTCCACTTCCGAGGCCCATCGCCGCTTGACTGACGCGTCGGTGTTGGCGCCGCGCCAACCGATCACCGGACCGGTGTTACCGCCGGTGCTGCACGCGACCGCGGTCGCTGCGGCCCAGGGGTTGATCAACGCTGAACACGTCACCGTCATCAGTAAAGCCGTCGCCAAGTTGCCCGGATTTGTGGATGCGGTCACCCGGGAGCAGTTCGAAGTGAAACTGGTGCGGACCGCGGTCGGCAACGGACCCAAAGAGGTCAAAGAGTCCGCTGAGTTGATGCTGTTCCTGATGGATCAGGACGGTCCCGAACCCGACGACATCGAGCGTGGCCGTCGGCGAGGCGTCACGATGAGTAAGCAGAAGCCTGACGGCACGACGGATCTCACCGCGACGTTGAGCCCGGAACTGCGATCAATGGTGGAAGTGGTGTTCGCCAAGTACGCCGCCCCCGGCATGTGTAACCCCGACGATGAGGAGCCGTGCACCTCGGGGACGCCGACACAAGAGCAGATCGACAACGATCGCCGCAGCCTGTTCCAGCGCCAACACGACGCCTTGACCGCGGTCCTGCGGATCGCCCTGATGAGCGGCGACCTCGGCCAACTCAACGGGCTGCCGGTCACCGTCATCATCCGAACCACGCTGCAGGATCTGGAATCCCGCGCCGGGGTCGGGGTCACCGGGGGTGGCACGAAGCTGCCGATCGCCGAAGTAGTGCGCATGGCCGGCCACTCGAACTGTCAGCTCGCCGTGTTCGACAAAGCCACCGGCTCCGCCCTGGACTTGTTCCGGGCACGACGGGTCGCGTCACCGGCGCAGCGGATCATGCTGATCGCCCGCGACGGCGGCTGCACCAAACCCGGCTGCACCATCGGCGCCTACGGCTCCCAAGCCCATCACGTCGTCACCGACTGGATCAAAGGCGGCAACACCAACGTCGACGAACTCGGCCTCGCCTGCGGGTCAGACAACCGCAGCGTCACCGACGGCGGCTGGACCACCCGCATGACCGACCAACATGAGGTCGAATGGATCCCCCCGGAACCGCTGGACACCGGACAAGCCCGGATCAACAACTACCACGTACCCGAACGGCTGCTGCGCCCCGAAGACACTGAGCCTCAGCCTGATTCGGCGGTGGTGAAGGACCCTGACGCCGAGTCACGCCCCGAGACTGACCCCGAAACCCAAGGCCCACGCCCCAGCGACGACCCCGGCGACCCCGGCGGCCCCGCACCACCCGACAACCAAGTGGCGTGATCGCCGTCTACACCGAGGCCGCAGCACTCATTGCTTTCGCAAGCACTCGGGGATAATGGCGTCGTGGAGATCGTATGGCGGCAACGACATACCGACCGGCTTCGGGAGGTGCACGTCGGCTGGGACGGAACCGAGGTCGGGGCGCCGTGCTTCGGACCCGATTGGACGCCGGAACCCAACGATCTGCATCTGTTGCGGATCGCTGCGGCATTCGGCCATTGCCCCACGGGACGCTATCCGTATCGGCGACCTGGCAGGGACCACGAATATTCGCCGTATGTCGAGCAATTGGCGGAGGACTGCACCTTCGAGTTCACCGATCAGCATCGGCGGCTCCTGGCCGGCATGAGCTGGCAGCTGTCCGATCCGTACTTCGACGAGGACATCCCGGGCGCCGACCCGAAGCGGCCCTACGGCGACTTCACCTTCTACCAACTGGAGATGGCGCTACTCCTCGGTCTGATTCCAGCTCAGAAGCCCGCTGATCATGATCCGATGACGCCCGAGATCATCGACGCGATGACAGAACTGCACGCGCAGATGCAACCGGCCCTCCACGCCTTCCTCCGCCACTTCGACATACCCGACAACGAAAGCTTCAGAGGAGAGGAGTGGGGCGGCTGGGATCGGGTCTGATCGGTCCGAGCGCCGATCAGCCGCCGCGGACTTCGTCGGTGATCTCCACGGCGCCGGTGTCGCGGTGGTCGTTCATGTTGCGGCATTCGCCGAAGATCTGGATGCCGCCGCGCTCGGGGTAGTTGCCCGGCCCGATGACGGCCCACACGTTGCCCTTGTGGACGACGTCGCCGGCGGAGTGGATGCCGGGTGGATTGCCGGCTTCCCACCCGGGTTGTGCGGCAGCGGTCGACGCGACCGTCTTGCTGAGATCCTGGCCGGTGGTGTCCGGCGGGACGACGAATGCGACGTCGACGCGGCTGCGGTACGGCGGCTCGCCTTGGTCGTTGCACCATTCCCAGCCGTAATTCGCATAGGTGACGTCCAGGTTGGCGGCCCGGGTGATCTCCTTGGCGGCGTCGACGACCTGGGCACGCGACTCCTCGTCGGAAATGGGTGTGGGCTCTGGGCTGTCGCGCTTGAACGGGAACATCGAACATCCTCCTGTCGCGGGGACCGCGGTCGCGAGTAGGACGAGAAGCGCCCCTATGCGGCGCCGCGAAGCCGTACGGAAATAAGTCATCGGTCACTCATTGTGCTGGCCGGTCCCATTCCGGGTCGTAGATCACCGGTGTCTCGATGGTGAGTCCCGGCACGGGAACCTCGCCGACGATCGGCAGATCGAGGCTGTGCGGGGTCGACATGGTCAGCTCGGTTCTGGGCGGCGCCGTCATGCCCAGCTCGCCCAGGTTGGCGCCGTTGCCGGTGACGATCTGCGTCATGCTGTTCAACGATTCGCTGCCGGCGGTGTAGTAGTACGAATGGTCGGCGGGGTCGATCATGTCGGCGCCGGGGACCTCGGCCCGGAATCGGGTCGCGCCAAAGTCTTCGAAGGCGGGATCGGTGCCCAACCCGGCCGACGGCCCCATCATGTTGCCGAGCGAGTCGTTGAGGTCGCCCGGCAGCGTGTTGCCCATCTGTCCGAGCCAGCCCACCGGGTCGGTGGACGCGTCGCCGATGTAGACCTGTCCGCCGTCGACGTTGAAGTCTGTCGCGCTCTGGGCAACGTCGGTGCCGGGGCTGCCGAGCAGGATGGCGTCGTTGGCCTGCAGGCCGCTGTTGGCGAATGCGTCTGCGACGGTTGTCGATCCGTAGGAGTGGCCGGCGACGGTCACATGCTGGGGGATCCCGGTGTCGTGAGTCACGCTGAGGCTGTTGACATCCCATGCCAGGGCGTCGCCGCCCGTGCGGGCGAGGCCGGTGTTGGCGATGTTGGGGTCGGTGAAACTCTCCGGGGTGTCGTAGCCCATCCAGGCGATGACCGCGGTGGGGTTGGCCGGGTCGACCTTCTTCGCCTGGTCGTACAGGTTGATGGCGTCGTTGTGGTTGTCGGAGAGCCAGCCGTCGCGCACGCTGGCACTGGTCCCGGGCACGATGACGGCGGTGTTGGTCGCCTTGTCGGGATTTCCGAGCGCGATCGCGGCCCGGCCTTTCCCGTCGAACGCCTGCGGGTCGTAGGCCCACAGCATCGTCGGACGCCCGTCCAGCCGCAGCCGTTCCTCGGGGCTGATATCGCTGTAGCGGCGGGGCTGGCCGTCGGGCCCCTTCAGCTCACCATCACGGGTCATCTGGTGGAGCAGGCCCTCGCTCGTCTTCTTCGCGTTGTCATAGCGAGTGATGTCGGTCTCCGAGAGGCCGTATCGTCCCGGGTTCTTCGCAACCTCGTCAGCGGACACTCGGTGCTGGTTCGCGACGTTCTCCACCCGATCGAGGTCGTCGTCCATCACCGCGACATTGATGGGATCCCGCGCCTCGGCGGGAATCCCGTTGAGGTTGCCCAGGATTGGGGGATGCTCGGCGATGAGCTCCTGCCGTTGCTCCTCGGTGAGGGAGTCCCACCACTGCTTGACGTCGGCCGGGTCGGTGTCGGGCGACGGGATCTGGATCTGCTGTCCGCCGACGTCGACGGGCGGGTTCGGGATGTCGACGCCGGCCGCCTGATCGATCGCCGACGCGGTGTTCTCGTCGAGGTCGGTGAACAACTGCAGCATCTTCTGCAGCACCGACGTGAGGTTGTCGGCCATGCCGTCGAGGAAGCGACCGATCAACCACTGCTGCGGGGTGACGGTCCCGTCGTCGGCGACCGAGAAGCCGAACCGTTCGATGGAGGACACCAGGTCCAGGAGCGCGTCCCGCAGCGCACCCATCTGCAGACCGCCGTTGCGCAGCGCCGACTCCAGGTTGAGCAGCCGCCTGGCGACGCGGTCCTGCTGGCCGATTTCCTTGAGGCCCTTGGCGATGGCGGCCGACGCGGCGTCACCCGTCCACTTGTCCTGCAGGGCGGAGAGCATCTCACGTTGCCCGGTGATGACGGCCTGCAGTTCGGAATGCTTGGTGCGCATCGAGTCGGCGGCGTCGACGAGTTTGTCGGGCTGCGATGCCCGCACCGTCGATATCGATACCGACAACGTCCCTCCCGTCCCTCGACTTCCGATCGTGTCATACGCGCGGTCGGGTTTACTCTGTCCGGATGAGCGGCCAGCGGATACCGGGCGGGGTGGTGCACAAGCTGCCCGCCGATCTGCGGACGGCACTTGCGGAGAACACTGCGGCGTTGTCGGCGTGGAAGGACATCACGCCGCTGGCCCGCAACGAGTTCATCTGCTGGGTTGAGGACGCCAAACAGGACAAGACGCGCGAGCGACGCATCCGCCGCACTCAGGAAGAGCTTGAGGAGGGCATGCGCAGGCCGTGCTGCTGGCCCGGCTGCAAACACCGCGAGCGCACGGGCAAGGCCTAGCTGCTGCGCCGGGTCTCGCGTCTGTTGGCTTTCATGATCTCGTCGACGAGCTCGTCTTTCGTCATCTTCGACCGGCCGGGGATGTCGAGACGGCGGGCGACTTCGGTGAGGTGCTTCTTCGACGCGTTGGCGTCGACGCCCTCGGCGCTCTCACCCGACGGGTTCGGACCGCCGCTCTCGGCGCGGTCATCGGAAGGTCCGCGCTGCTCCTTCTCTTCCCAGTGGTCGCCGACCTTCTCATAGCTGTGCTTGAGGGCGCTGTAGGCGACTCGATGCGCGCGTTCGGCATCGCCGTACTGCTCGGCCGCGGCGTCGTGGGCTTTGGTGAACGTGCGCTGCGCCTTCTCATCCGAGCGCTCAAGAGTGCTCGGCAGCTCGTCCTTCTTGGGCTTACCCGACTTGGTGGTCTTCGGCATCTCTGGGCCTTTCGGTTGAAATGCCCTGGGTACCCCGCCTATAGCGCTCCAAGCAGTTGGTTGAATGCCTCCGTCATCGACGGGTGCGTGTAGATCTCATCCCGGAGCTGAGCGGCGGTGATGCCGTGTCGCATCGCCAAGGCCACCAGGTTGATGACTTCGTGTGAGTCGTAGGACAACAATGCCGCGCCGAGGACCTGGTCGGTGTCGGCGTCGACGACGACTTTCATCAGCCCGGCGCTCTGTTCGACGATCCGGGCGCGGGGCACTGTGGCCATGTCGGCGACGCGCATCGTCGCGGTCCGGATCGGCGTGCCCGCTTCGGTCGCGGCGCGTTCGGTGAGCCCCACCCGGGACAGTGGCGGTGTCAGGAACAGGGTGTACGGCACCGCGTATCGGTCGGCTGTCGAACGGGTGCCGCCTCCGGTCAGCTGATCGAGCACGATGCGATAGTCGTCGAGCGAGACATAGGTGAACTGGGGTCCTCCGCTGACATCGCCGATCGCGAAGATATGCGGCTGGGTGGTCCGCAGGTGCTCGTCGACGGCGACGGCTCCGGTCGGCGTCGTCTCGACGCCTGCGTGCTCGAGTGCCAGTTCCGCGGTGACCGGTTCACGGCCGAGGGCGACGAGGATGGTGTCGGCGACGACCGTGTCAGTCTCTCCGCCGATCCGGTAGTGCACGGAAGTCGTTCCGTCCGAACGGCTTTCGACATGTTGGACCAGGGCGGACGTAACGATGTCGACTCCGGCGGCGACCATGATCTCGCGGGCGGCTTCGGCGACGTCGCGATCCTCGCCGCCGAGGATCGCGGGCCTGCGCTCCAGGACGGTGACGTGCGATCCGTAGGCGGCTTGCATCGCCGCGAACTCGAGCCCGATGTATCCGCCGCCGAGGACGACGAGCCGCCGGGGCAGGTCGGACTCGACGAGCAGCTCGGTACTGGTGACGACGTTCGGTGCGTCGGCGAGTCCGGGGATGTCGGGGATGACGGCCTGTGAGCCGGTGCCGATGACGACGTACCGGCCGGACACTGTGACGACCCCGCCGTCGGTGGTGCGGACTTCGACGGTGTGCGGGTCGACGAAGCGAGCCTGCCCGGTGAGCACGGTCGCGGTGTCGAGGGTCTCGAGCATGGCGAGGTTCTTGGCGCGCAGTGTCGCGGTCAGGCTCTGCGTGAATTCGACTGCCTGATGGTAGTTCTCACGATGGACTCCGGGACCGAGGTGTTCAGCGTGCTGAATCATCGCCTTGGTGGGCACGCAGCCGACGTTGATGCACGTGCCGCCGTACATGAGCGCCGAGCGTTCCACCATGACGACCCGCCAGCCCTGTTTGGCCAGTGCTGCGGCCAGCGTCTTGCCGCCCTTGCCGTAGCCGAGCACGACGAGGTCGGCGGAGATGTCGGCGGTGGTCATGGCAAGCCCCCAGTTCTGTATGGCGATGTCACCACAGTGAACGCAGCATCCGCTACGACGCTTCCACGCGGGCCAGTGATCTCCTACAAGCCCTGCAGCTGCGACAGTGTCGCGTGCGCGATCAGGAAGTAGATGATCAGACCGGTTCCGTCGACGATGGTCGCGATGGCGGGGGCCGAGACCAGCGCGGGATCGAGCCGGCACTTCTTGAGCAGCGGCGGCAGGATCGACGCGATGAACGACGACCACAGCACGATTGCGGCGATCGTCAGCGCGACACACAGGGTGACCTCGGGGCCGACGCCCAACGTCCACGCTCGCACCACCGCGGCAAAGCCCATGGTCAGCGCGATGAGCATGCCGGTCGAGATTTCCTTCGCGATGATCGAGGGAACGTCCCGGAATCGGACATCGCCGGTGGCGAGGGCGCGCACCAGGGTGGTGGTGATCTGTGTGCCGGTGTTGCCGCCGGTCCCGATCAGCAGCGGGATGAAGAAGGCCAGCGCGACGACGGCTTCCATTTCTTCTTCGAAGTGCCGCAGGACCGTCCCGGTGTACGCCTCGGCGATGAACAACAGCAGGAGCCACCCGATGCGCTTACGCCAGAGGTGCCACGGCGACGCGCGCAGATAGGGCACTTCGAGTGGGACGGAACCACCTTGGCGCTCGGCGTCTTCGGTCGCTTCTTCCTCGGCGATCTCGGCGGCGGTCGACTGGGTGAGGATGCCGAGCAAGCGCATGTCGCCGTCGACCACCGGCACGGCGACGAGGTGGTGATCCTCGAGGGCCTGCGCGGCGTCCTCGGCGTCGGTCAGCGGTGACATCCACAGCAGGTCGTCGTTCATCAGCTCGCTGATGACCCGGTTCGCGTTAGCGAGGACGAGGTCCCGGAACGCGACGACCCCGACGAGACGGCCGTCGGCGGCGGTGGCATAGATGTAGGCACTGGTCTCGAGATCATCCGCGAAATCGTCTGCATTGCTGCGCAGCAGTTCGACGGCGGCGGCGACGGTCAGGGTGGAGGGGATCGCCAGCGCTTCGGGGGTCATGTGCGCCGCCACGGACTCTTTCGGCCACTCCAGGACGCGGCGAAGCGCAGCGGCGCGGGTCGGCGTCATCTCGTTGAGTACGGATTCCCGTACAGAATTGGTCATTTGACGCAGGATGTCGGCGCCGTGGTCGGTGTCGAGCGATGCGATCAGGGGCGCGGCCACCGCCGGTTCCATCGCCGTCATCGCGCGAGCCGCCAGTTCGTCGTCGACCGAATCCAGCAGTGCCTTGGCGGTCTTCCGGTCGAGGACCTCTCCCAGGTTTCGCAGTTCCGCCGTGCTGAGCTTGGCGAGCTGGTGGCGACGCTCAGCGGGTTCCGGTACGGCCTTGAGCCAGGTCTTGACGCCTGCGGCGTCGGTGGTCGCCAGGATGTCCCGAAGCTTCGGCCCTGTTTCGATGGACGGCATGACACTCCTTTGTTCGAAATGCTGCGCGAAGCGTAGCCGTCAAGGAGTGCGGAGCCGAAAGAGACTGTGGCCGTGGTTAATCAGCGGTGAACGCGGAGCCAACAGCCGACGTCAGCGCAGTGCGGCCCGCCCTCGGATGCGGCCGACCACGATGAGCGCTACCAGCGTGACGGCAAGCAGCAACGTGGTACTCGCGGCTGCCTGGAACACCTGACCGCGATCGGTGAGTCCGAAAATGGTGACAGGCAACGTCTTCCACGTCGCGGGATAGACCATCACTGTGGCGCCGAGTTCACCCATCGACAGCGCGACGGCCAACCCCGCGGCGGCACCGAGGGCAGGCAGCAGCAGCGGCAGGGTGATCCTGACGAGGACGCGTGCGGAGTTCGCGCCGAGCGATTCTGCCGCCTGCCGGTAGGCCGGATCCAGGCGGTCCAGCGCCGCAGACACCGCGCTGAATGCGAATGCCAACACGAGCACGGCGTGGGCGAGGATGACGATCCAGCGAGTTCCGCCCAACAACAATGGTTTCGAGTTGAACGCGATCAGCAGCCCGAGGCCGATGGCCACGGACGGTACCGCGATGGGGAGGTGGAACACCGCGTCGGTGACGCGCCGCAGCCAGTCAGGCGCATCGCGTGCGGCCAGCGCTGCCCACGTTCCGACGATCAGCGCGAAACCTCCTGCAAGGAAGGCTGTTTGGAGGCTCACCGACAGGCTGGCCAGGTCCTCGCCCGACAAGGCTTCCCCGAACCGGGCGAAACCCAGGTCAGAGGGCAATGGCCCGGTCCAGGAACCTGCGAGCCCGGCGAGCAGCACGGTGCCCAGCGGCAGGACGAAGACCACCAAGACGACGATCGCGAAAACCGTCAGCGCGATCCCCCTACTTCGGCGACTCCACAGCAGCATCGCCGACCCCCCTTCGAGACGTCAGCCGGGCGAAGACCACCCGGTACAGCCCGTACAGCGCGAGCGAGAGCAGCACCTGAACGGTCGCGATCACCGCGGCGCCCGGCAGGTCGAACGTGACGATGCCGCGGGTGTAGATCAGCACCGGCAGCGTCATGACGCCTTTGGCTCCGGTGAACAGCACGATGCCGAATTCGTTGAGTGTCAACAGCAGAACGAGGCTGCCGCCTGCGGCGAGGGCCGGCCACGCCTCCGGCATGATCACCGTTCGCAAGACGGTCCACGGGGATGCGCCCAGGCTGGCGGCGACGTTGAGCTGGGCCTGGGGGATCAGCGAGAACGCGGCGAGCAGCGGCCGCACCACGAACGGGGTGAAGAACGTGATCTCGGCAGTGATCACGCCGGCGGGGGTGTAGAGGAAGTCGAGCATCGGTGAGCTCGAGCCGGTGATGGCCGAGATCGCCGCGTTCAGCGCGCCTGCACTGCCGTAGAGGAACGTGAACGCCAGCGTGATGAGGAACGACGGCAGAGCGAGGACGGTGTCGATGAGTCGACCCACGAGCGCCGAACCGGGAAACGGGACGAACGCCAGCACGATTGCCAGAAAAGTCCCGAGGATCAGGCAGCCCAGCGTCGACGTCGCGGCGATCGCGACGGTGCGCCACAGTGCGTCGCGGAACATCTCCGATCCGAGGACCTCGCCCCAGGAACCCTCGGCCGACGATTCCAGGAACACCCGCAGTAGTGGGTAAAGCACGACGAGCAGAACGAGCAGCAGCGGTGGCAGCACCCACAGCCATGCTGTCGAGCGCGGTCCATGCGGCCGCGGCGGCAGTACCGTGTCGGGCCGCTCGAGAACGTCGGTCATGCCGCGGTTCCGGGCGAGACCAGCACCCCGGCAGGTTCGGGTAGCCGAAGGCCCACGACGCTGCCGATCTCGAACGGCGTATGTCCGGGCACGTCGACGTCGACGAGCATGTCGGGGAGCGAATCGACCGCGAGCACGAGCCGGGTCACCGCACCGCGCCACACGGCGGCATTGACGTTGGCCTGCAACGCATCCCGCTCACGCGTCGAGACCACCTGCATCGCGTGGGGGCGCACACACAGCAGCGCCAGTGACCCCGGCGCCCAGTCCGCGTGCCCGAATGCAGGTTGAGGTGCCTCGGCGTTGACGGTGCGGGTCCCGACCTTCACCAGCGCCGAGTTGCCGCTCACCCGGCCTACCTCGCACGGCAGCAGGTTGGCCCCGCCGAGGAACGCGGCCGTGAAGCTCGTCGGCGGTCTCTTCCACAAGTTCTCGGCGGTGTCGACGTCCATCAGGCGCGCTTTGTTCATCACGACGATGCGATCCGCGAGTGCCAGCGCCTCGGCCTGGTCGTGTGTCACGTACAGCATCGCGGTGTCGGGCAACGCCTCTTTGAGTCGTTGCAGCTCGGCAAGCATCGATTGGCGCAACTGGGCGTCCAGCGCAGCGAGGGGCTCGTCGAGCAACAGCACCGACGGCCGGATCGCCAGTGCGCGGGCGATCGCGACCCTCTGCTGTTGCCCACCGGAAAGCTCACGGGGCAGCCGCTTCTGGAACCCGGACATGCCGACCATGTCGAGCACCGCGTTCACCCGGGGCGCGATCTCCCGCCGGGAGACCTTCTGGGCGTGCAACCCGAACGCCACATTGTCGGCAACCGACATGTGCGGAAACAACGCATAGGACTGCAGGACGACGCCGATGCCTCGGCGTGCCGGCGGCAGGTCGGTCACGTCACGGCCGGCGAGGCGAACGGCCCCCGAGGTCGGGCGGACGAAGCCGGCGAGCGCATTGAGCGCCGTCGACTTGCCCGACCCGCTCGGTCCGAGCAGCGCGACGGTCTCGCCGGGAGCCACGCGCAGGTTGAAGTCCACCAGCGCGTGGGTGACCTTCTTGCCACGGCCGTAGGACACCCCGACACGGTCGAAAAGTATTGCTGCGGTGCCGGGTTCGGCGGCAGCAGGCTGCAGGCGCCGGCTGACGGGGCTGACGCGTGTCTGGGCCATGATCAGCTTCCGGTGGCCTGCTGGTAGGCAGCGACGTCGGCATCCAAGTCGGCCAGCACGGCGTTCCAATCCGGGACCCACACGTCGACGCCGTCAAGGACACCGAGTGGCGTGTTCGGTTCGGTGGAGCCGGAACCCTTGAGCGATTCGAGGACGGGGATGCCGAGCGCGTCCGGTGCGACCGTCTTCTGGACGTCTTCGGAGATCAGGAACGCCAGTAGCTCCTTGGCGTCTTCGGCGTGCGGGGCGCCGGCCGTCACGCCCGCGACGTAGGGCAGCGAGATGCTGGTCTTCTTTCCGTCGGCGCCGGCGGGGATGAAGATCTGGAACTTGGAGCCGTCGTCCTTGATCGACGCAAGGTTCATCTGGACGTCGCCGTTGGCGACGAGCAGCTCACCGTTGCTGACTTTGGGCTGCAGCTTGCCGGTCGACGACGATGGGCCGACGTTGTTGGCCTGCAACGCCTTCAGGTAGTCCAGCGCACCGGGCTTGCCGAGCAGATGCTGCAGGAGCACCAGCACGGCCGTTCCGTCGCCGGCCTGGCCGGGAGTCGAGTATTGCAACTTGCCCTTGAACTCCGGCTTGAGGAGGTCGTCCCAGGTGACCGGCGCGGGGTTGGCTTCGGGGTTGACGATGAAGCTCAACGCGTTGTCGACGATCGGCACGAACGTGCCGTCGGGGCCGACCTGGTCCTCGGCGATGCCACTGGTGTCGGCGCCGCCGGCCTGCAACAGATCCGACTGCGCGGCGCGCTGGATGAAGGGCGGCAGGGTGACCAGCAGATCGGCCTGCGGGTTGGACTGCTCTTTCTCGACGCGCGAAACCACCTCGCCGGAGCCCGCTTCCACCAGGTTGACATTGATACCCGTCTCCTCGGTGAACTTTGTGAACGTCGGCTCGTACCAGCCGGCGAGGCCGTCGGCGCTGTAGACCGTCAGCGTCGTCCCGTCGCCTGATCCGGAGGAGCCGGTCCCGCCGCAGGCGGCGGACACGGTGGCGGCGGCCGCGACGGCCATCACCGCGAGAGTCTTGCGGAGTTTCATGGTCAGCCTTTCAGGAGGAGATCTGCGAAGTCGGATACGGAGGTGACGATGTGGGTGGCACCGGCGGCGGCGAGCTGCCGCTCGTCGTGAGCGCCGGTGAGAGTGCCTGCGGCGATAGCGCATCCGGCCCGCAGCGCGCTTTCGACGTCGCTGGACGTGTCGCCGAGGGCGGCGACCGACTGCACGCTGTCGGCGCCGGAGCGCAGCAGCGCGGTGAGGATCAGGTCGGGGTAGGGCCTGCCGCGGACACCGTCGCCGGGTGCCAGGACGAGGTCGGCGATGTCGTGCCAGCCCAGCGCGGAGATCAGCTTGCCCTGGGTATCGGGGGAGAAGCCGGTGGTCAGCGCGACCTTGATACCGCCTGCGCGCAGACGCGAGAGCGCCTCCGCCGCACCGGGAATGGGCTCGGCGCGGCCTGCGGCGATGAGGGAGGCATAGGCGTCCTCGAACGCGGTGTTGGCCTTCTGCGCGGACTCCTCGTCGTCGAACAGCGCACGGAACACCGTGATCTTGGACTGGCCCATGGTGTCGAGCACATACTGGCGGGCGTGCTCGCGTACTGGTCCGTCGGCGGGAAGCCCGCCGGCTTCCGCGGCGACCTCGAACGCCTCGACGACCAGGCCGTCGTCGGCAACGGTGGTACCGGCCATGTCGACGACGGCCAGCTGAATTGCGTTGTCTTGCATGTTCATAGTCCGATCTTGTTCGCTGTGATTTCACCGATGACGGGGCCCAGCGTCATGCCGCGCCCGCCGGGTCCTGTGACCACCCACACGCCGGGGGAGACCTCCGAGCGGTAGGACAGTCGGCCGGGGTCGACACACTGGCTGTAGACGCCGGCCCAGCGCTGCCGGATGGGCGGAAGCGGGCGGCCGAGCAGTTCCTCGACGACGCCGGCGAGGTAGCTGTACGGCGCTTCGGCGACGTCGAAGGCGAACGGCTCGGTGTACTCGTGGGTGTCGCCGATCGTGAGGCCGCCGTGCAGGCGTTGCACACACAGCAGCTGCATCCGGTGTTCGTGGGCGACCGGGTCCTGATTCTCGCTGCGCTGCAACGAGTCCAGGGCGTTCCCGGCGTAGGCGGGGTAGTAGCGCAGGCTGTCGCCGTCGGCGATCGCCGTCGTCATCTGCTCGTCCAGCGGAGCGGTCTGCATCATCTGCAGGCGCACCCGGCGTACCGGCATGTCACCGGCGAGGTCTCGCACGAGGCCGGTGTGGGCGGCGCCGGCGCAGACGATGACCACGTCGGCGTCGTAGGTGTTGCCGCGGTCGTCGGCGACGCGGGTGCCGTCAGCGGCACGGGCTTCGGTGCTCGGCACGTAGGTGTAGCGGCCGGTGGCGTCGAGAACCGCGCGGATCGCGGGCAGCGCCTGGCGGGATTCGACGGCACCGTCCTGTGCGCAATGCAGGGCGGCGACGAACTTGCCGCGCAGCACCGGGTTGATCGCCCGTGCGGCGTCGGGATCGAGGAGACGGAAACCGCGCCGGCCGGCGTCTGCCCTGCTGCAGACCTCCTCGGCGACAGCGACTTCGGCGGGGGTGCGCAGCAGCGTCAGGGATCCGCACGGCCGGAATCCGATGCCGGGCACCTGCGCCCCGATCTCTTCCCACAGCGTCCGGGATCGCAGGCTGGCGTCCAGTTCGCCCGACGAGCGGCCGGACACCCAGACCAGTCCGAAGTTGCGCACGGTGGCTCCGCGAGGCTCGGCCTCGCGCTCGAGATGGACGACATCGTGGCCGCGTCGCACGGCGTGCCAGGCGTGTGCGGTGCCAAGGATGCCGGCGCCGATGATCGTGACCCGCATGGCGCTGACATAACCCGGCGTGAACGTCATCGTCGCAAGCACGCGATGTGGGCCGCGGGAACAGCCGGTTAACAATTGGTATAGACCAATCAGAGGTATGGTTGGGGGCATGTTGATGCGGGGTGAACAGGTGCGTGCGGAGACGGCGGCGGTGCTGGATTCGCTGCGCGGGGTGTGGGATGAGGAGTCCGTCGACGAATGGGATCACGCGCTGCAGTCGGCGGCGCGCGCGCTGGACGACGGCGCCCACGACGAGTTGGTCCTCGCGGCGGCACTGCACGACATCGGCCACAGTCCGTTGCTCGGCGGGCCGGGCATCGAGGACCACGCCGAACTGGCGCGCGACTGGATAGGGCCGCGATTCGGGCCCAGGGTCGCGTGGTTGGCGTGGGCGCATGTGGCGGCGAAACGGCATCTCGCGGCGGTCGATCCCACCTATGCCGCCGCGCTGAGCGCGACCTCGGTCACCTCGCTCGCGCTCCAGGGCGGGGCCAACATCGATCCCGACTTCGCCGCCCACCCCTGGTGTCAGGACGCGCTGCGGCTGCGCCGTTACGACGATGCGGCCAAGGATCCCGACGCGGCCGGTGCTCCGGTGGCGGTGGTGCTGGAACTGGCGGGGAAGCTCGCGACGTGAGCCTGCCCAAGCCGTACCTCGTCCGCACGGGCCTGGACGAGATTCTCGGCGATCTGCTCGAGGGCGATCCGTTTCCGCCGGAACGTGAACTGGCAGCGCGGTTCGGTGTGGCCCGTGAGACCGTCCGTCAGGCCGTGCACGAACTTCTGGTCGAGGGCCGTATCGAACGGCGCGGCCGGGGCACCGTCGTGTCCCGTCCGAAGCTCGTCCAGCCGCTGTCGCTGAAGTCCTACACCGAGGGGGCGCAGCGGATGGGCCGCACCCCGGGGCGCCTTCTGGTGTCGTGGGAGAGTGTCACCGTGGACCCGGAAATCACTGCGGCGCTTGGTATCCGGACCTCTGATCGGGTAATGCATCTGGAGCGCGTGCTACTCGCCGACGGGGTGAGGATCGGTCTGGAGAGCACCTATCTGCCGAAGCGCCGGTTCGGCGACCTTGTCGGCGACTTCGACCCGACGAGCTCGCTGTACGCCGCGATCCGGGCCCGGGGGGTGGAGTTCGGGTCGGCGACCGAGCGCATCGAGACGGTGCTGCCGTCACCCCGCGAGGCCGGCCTGCTCGAGTCGACCACCGCAATGCCGATGTTGCTTCTCAACCGCCGATCGCTCGATGTCGACGGCGACCCCATCGAGGTCGTGCGAGCTCTCTACCGTGGCGACCGCGTGGCGTTCGAAGCGGTGCTCACCGACCGCTGAGCACCCGCGGTGCTCGCAGACCTAGCGTGCGCCGGCCCGCCGAGATCATCTGGTCGTGCAGCGCCTCGTCGTCGAGGACGGCGAACTCGCCGCGGGCGGCGCCGGCGAACCCCGACATCACGATCGCCGCGTTCACCTGACCGCCGATCCCAGGTTCGACGTCGGCAAGTAAACGCATCTGCCGTGTCACTGTCGCGCTCCATGGCGGCTTGGTGCGAACGAGTTCGGCGACGTGCGGGTCGCCGCTGAGCACCGAGATGAGCTTGCGGTTGGACGCGGCGAGCGCGGCGTAGCTGACAAGCATCCGATCGGCGCGTGCCTTCGGTGTGCGCTGCGATTCCGCTGCGTCCACCAGCAACTTCAGCTCGGTCAGTATCGGCTCCAAGATGGCGTCGAGGAGCTCCTCGCGCGTCCGGAAGTGGTGGTAGATCGCCGATTTCGTGAAGCCGAGCGCATCGGAGATCATCTGCAGCGACGTGCCGGCCACACTGTGCTTCCCGAAGAGCTCGATGGCGACCTCGATGAGTCGCTGCCGAGTCGGCCCTGTGTCGGTGGCGGTCGTCACGCCTCGATGCTAGCTGACCAAGTGTCCAGTTCATCAATACGTTTGGTCAGCTAAGTACTGTACGATCGGTCGGGACACAGCTTTACGTTTGGTCAGTTGTCGAGGAAAGGAGGTGGCCGTGGAGACGGGGGACTCTTCCATGACGGCACACTCGTCGCAGACCCGTACCCGGCATTCGGCTACGTCCCCACCTACATCCTTCGAGGCCTGACCGACCTGCACGTGACAACCATGAAAGTGAGTCCATGAGTATGGATTTCAGTGTGAAGGACCGCAAGGCGCTTGACTTGACGGGCAAGGTTGTCGTCATCGTCGGTGGGGGTCAGATGCCGGGCCCGGGAATGGGCAACGGCCGCGCCACCGCGATCCTGGCGGCTCGTCACGGCGCCGAGGTGGTTGTGGCGGATCGCAACCTGGCGGCCGCGCAGGAGACGGTCGACATGATCTCTGCCGAGCACGGTCGGAGCTATGCGGTCGAGGCCGACGTGTCGGAGAAGCAGGACTGCCAGACGATCTTCGACGTAACCATCGCGAAGAGTGGCCGGGTCGACGGCATGGTCTACAGCGTCGCGGTCAACCCGCCGTTCGACATCGAGACCAACACGATGACGACCGAGAACTTCAACTACGGCGTCAACGTGAACATGCTGGGCTGCTACCACTGCAATCTGTTCGCAGCTCAGTCCATGGAGAAGAACGAGGGTGACACCACCGGCAGCATCGTCAACATCTCGTCGATCGCCAGCATCAAGAACGAACTCGGTCTCAACATCGGCATCATGCCGTACGCGCTCGGCAAGGCCGGGCTGAACTACATCACCGAACTCACCGCCGCCGAGTTCGCGGGCGCCGGAATCCGGGCCAACACGTTGATGCTCGGCCCCATCAATTCTGTTCTGGGCAACCACGACTCGCAGAAGCTGTTCGGTCTGGCCCCCGAGGAGGTCGAGGAGACCTATCTCGAAGTCGTCAAGCTCAAGATGGGCCGGGGCAGTGTGTGGGAGACGGCTTACGCCGCCGTGTACCTGCTGGCCGACGAGTCGCGCTTCATGACCGGTCAGCAGATCCGTCTCGACGGTGGGGCAACGCTGATCCGGTGACCGCGCGTCTTACACGGGTCTGACGTTGGCAGCGCGGAGGCATGGCGGACGCTCCAACGGGGTACGGCCGTGCCATGCGACTAGCGGATACAGGCGCTCTGACAGCGGGATCGCGGGCGGTTCGGGCGACTGTCGCCGCCATCATCGGCCAACAAGACGACGTTGCGGCCGGTGACGCGGTGACCTTCGACGCGGTCTTGACGATCGACAACGACGCCGACGTGCCGGATGGAGCGTCCCTGCTGGAGCCGGGTGCGTCGTACCCGGCAGTGGTCCAGGCGGGGCCTGACCAGCCCGGCTCCGAGCCGCGCCGGCTGCGCATCAAGATCCCGGACGCGTACGGGGCGGGGCGCGATCAGGACTTCCTTCTTGCGTCATCCGGCGATGGAGCCCCGTTGCACCATGCGGTGTTGCCCGCCGACCCGGTCGCGCCCTTGTACTCGTCGCTGTGGCTCTATCTGGCAGGACTGCAGCCGGTGCTGTTCGGAGTCAAGACGCCGACGGTCGGGCCGGATGTGCGGTTCGGAGTCGGAGACGAGCTGAGTTTCGTCATCAGTCCGCCGGTAGGTCGCTTCCGGCACATCGGAACGTTGTCACTGACGAAGCCTCATGAAGGATCCGTGCGCTTCGCCGGCGGCAACAGCGGTGATGGCATCCGGCCGTTGCCGCCGGTCAACTTCTACTGACCGCGCCCCGTCTTCTGCTGGAGTTGGTCGATCAGTTCGGACGCGTCTGCCTTGGTGGCGTCATCAGGGACGTCGACGCCCGCCTCCTGCGCGAGTGTCTGGAGGTAGCTGCGTTGGGGTCCGGTCATGGGCTCGTCTCCGGTGACCCAGTCCGACGGGTCCTTCTCTGCATTTTCCTGGGGCACTTGGGTGATGTTGTCGCTCATGGGGTCTGGATGCCCATCGCAAGTGTGTTCGAAACGCGGAGGCCGGGTCGGAGCGCAAAATTCGCATCGATGATCGACGGGCCTCGAGGCAGCACGGGAAGCAGACTCCTTCGATTTCAAGGTTCTCGAATATCGAGGCAGGAACTAGCCCGCGTCACGGGCCGAACCGCGGCCTGTCAGTATCGATGCGTGGGCACGAATCAACGCGCAAAGATCGTGATGACCGACGACGAGATCGCCGAGTTCATCGAACGCAGCCGCACCGCCACGATGGCGACCGTGCTGCCGAACGGGCGGCCGCACCTGGTGGCGATGTGGTACGCCGTGCTCGACGGTGAGATCTGGTTCGAGACGAAAGCCAAGTCGCAGAAGGCCGTGAACCTACGGCGTGATCCGACCATCACAGTGATGATCGAAGACGGTCTGTCCTACGACACCCTGCGAGGCGTGTCGATCGACGGGCAGGCTGAGATCGTCGACGATCCGGAGACGAACCTGCGCGTCGGAATCAGTGTGTGGGAACGCTATACCGGTCCCTACACCGACGACTTGAAGCCGTTCGTCGACCAGATGATGAACAATCGCATCTGTGTGCGGGTGGTGCCGTCGCGGTTGCGCAGCTGGGATCACCGCAAGCTCGGGATGGACGCCATGCCGGTCTCGGGCAGCACGGCGCAGTACCTCTAGAGCGTCGCCCGTGGCGGGTTGAATCCCGGATTGGCCAACGCGGTCGCCGTCGCCGTCCCGATGGGTCCCGACGCGTCGACGACGACGGCGGTGCCGGTGGCGACACCTGCGTGGCTGTGGTGCGTCAGCGCCGCGAGACCAAGGTACGGCCCTTCGGGCAGCCGGCTCAGGGTGAGCGTGTAGTCGGCGTTGATGAACGGCAGGCCGTCCGCGCCGAAGTGCGTCAGCGAGCTCGCCATGTCACCGGCCATGGCGGCCCGGGTGAAGGCGGTCAGTTCGACGCCGGCGACCATCGACTCGAGGTCGCGGGTCCAGATGTACTTCGGACCGTGATGTGCCCACGCGGCGAGTCCGACGCTCGGCGTGTCGCCGAACTTGCCGTAGGTCCAGACCAGAGTGACGACGTCATTGGGCACCGGGTCGGGAACGGGTGGAACGGGCGGCATCGCGACGTCCGTCGACCATCGCGGCCCCGGTGGCTGCTCGCCGCGCCGCAGGAAC
The DNA here is from genome assembly GCF_029623955.1 of Mycobacterium sp. 236(2023). Classification (GTDB taxonomy): domain Bacteria; phylum Actinomycetota; class Actinomycetes; order Mycobacteriales; family Mycobacteriaceae; genus Mycobacterium. The sequence goes on from NZ_JARSBP010000005.1 coordinate 340,113, forward strand.
AGCGCATTGGCCCGCGCGACCACGGTGCCGGATCGCGTCATCGTCGCGTCGACGAGCTTGAGCCTGCGGCCTTCCCGGACGATGGCCGTTTCGACGCAGACCGGATCGGCGAGAGCTGCGGGCCGGAACAGGTCGACGGTAAGGCGGGCCGGCTGCATTTCGGGGTCGCTCGCGTCGCGTTCGATCACATGGCCGAGGAGCCCGCCGACATAGTTGCCGCTGATGGTGTCACCCCAGGGTCCGCGGGCCCAGTCTGTCGGTATGAACGCATCGCCGTCGGGGATGAAGAACGACCGGGTGCTCATCGACGGGACAGGACCCGCTTAACGTCGGTGGTCACCGGGTCGACGATGTCGTTGAACTCGGGGTGCTTGTCGATGTAACCGGCGACCATCGAGCACACCGCGACGATCCGCAGCCCCGCTGCGCGCGTCGCCTCCAGCGCTTCGCGCACGAGAATGGTGCCGAGCCCGCGCCCGCCGAAGTTGTCGTCGATCTCGGTGTGCGGAAAGATCCGCTGACCCGAATGGTCGATGAACTCGGTGAACCCAGCCTTCTGGCCGTCGACGGTGATGCTGAAGCGGTCCGCCTCGGCCGTGACTTCGGTGGGCGCGCCGGTCTTGTCGGAGGTCATGCCTTTATCTATACGCCTGGGTTGGGCCGGGGACGCAGCGTGGCGTTCGGAAGTGGCGGTGCGGGTAGCCGTCGGGTTGCGCCCTGGTAGCCGGTGACGGCACCGAAGCGCTCGTGCTCCTGCTTCCACTGCTCGCGGTATCCCACGATGTCGTCGTGGCTGCGGCCCACGAAGTTCCACCACATCACCAGCTCTTCGCCGAATGGCGTGCCACCGAGCAGCACCAGCCGGGCCGGACCGTCCCCGCGGTTGGCCAGGTGCAGTCCGCTGTGTCCGGTGCCCTGATACGCGAGATCGGCTACGTCGAGCGCAGATCCGCAGGCTTCGACATCGCCGCGGTCGACGAGGACCCCGTGCTCGAAGGAGGCGTCGACATCGAGCGTGACCTCGGCGCCGGGGTCGAGATCGACCTGCGCGCCGAGCAACGGTGTGAAGGTGTGCACCGGTGAGCGGTCACCGTCGAGTTCGCCGAGGAACACCCGGGTGGTGCCTCCGCCGACGGTCCGCGGTGTCGGCACGTAGTGGGCGAAGTCGCGACGGGTGTCGCGGTCGGAATCCGGCAGGGCCACCCACAGCTGCACTCCGTGAAGCACCGCCGCCGAGTCGGTCGAGACCTCGGAGTGGCAGATGCCCGCACCCGCCGTCATCAGGTTCAGCTCGCCCGGCCGTACGAAGGCATGTACCCCGCCGCTGTCGCGATGCTCGATCTCACCACTGAACAACCAGCTCACCGTCTGCAAACCGGTGTGCGGGTGCGGTGGCACGTCCATGCCGGTGCCGTCGCGGACGTCATGGGGCCCGTAGTGGTCGGCGAAACACCAGGCGCCGATCAGGGAACGTTCCCGTTGCGGCAGTGTGCGCCGCACCCGGATCGCCCGCGGGCCGCCCAGCGGCACATCCCGGGGATGAAGCACACCTTCGAATCCCGAAGCAGCACAGTCAACTTCGGCGGGCGCGGCGTCGGTGTTGCTCACGGATCCACAGTAGACTCCCCATTCACCGAAGGGGCCATGGCAGAGCGAATGATCTCGAGGTCGGCGTCGGAGATCTTGAAGACCCCGAACCGGAACTTGTATCCCCAGCGCGCCTTGTCCTCGATGAAGTCGAGGTCGTCGAGCAGGGGGCGGATCGGGGTCTCTGCGCAGTCGAGGAAGTCGACGTTGCGCCGCCACGGCTGGAAGTCCGGCGACCCGTCCGCCTGATACGGCTCGTCGTCGACGACGCGGCCGATCGCCGTGAACGCTTGCAGCGGTGCGCCATCGGGATACACCGTTTTGGGCGAGTAGAAGACAAGCCAGTCGCCGCGTTCCATCTTGCGCAGCATGTGCGGCTTGCCGTGATTGGCCTGTGTGAAGCGGCCGCGAACGCCGCGCTCGACGTGATCGCGGCTGACTGTGTTGATCCAGTTCGTCATGACCGCACGCTATGCCCGCGTTCCGACAATCCACAGGTGCGAACGCGCGGCCCTGTGGATAACTCGCGCACTAGTCTGTCGCCATGAGCGACGGCGCCGTGACGGCGGAGTATCTGCGGACCTTCACTTTCGAGAAACCACCGCTGGGTAAACGCGGATACAACGAGAAAGCGGTCGCCGACTTCGTCGCCCTGTGCGCGCGTCGCCTCGACGGTCGGGGTCATCTGAGCGCCGACGACGTCCGCAGTGTCCGTTTCAACAAGCCACCGTTCGGCAAGCGCGGGTACGACGAGAGCCAGGTGGATGCTCTGCTGGACGAAATCGCCACGGCCATCGCCGAACTCGATGCCTGAGGATCGCGAGGATCTTGCCGAGCTGCGCCGCCGCCGGGCGCTGACCGAGGATGCCGCACGGCCCGATGCCGTCACCCGCAGGCATGACGCCGGTGGCCGCACCGCTCGTGAGAATCTCGACGACCTCGTCGACCGGGGCTCCTTCGTCGAGTACGGACGTTTCGCCGTCGCGCCGCAGCGCGCACGGCGTGACGTCGAGGACTTGATCGCCCGCACCCCCGCCGACGGGCTCATCGCGGGAACCGCGCGCATCAACGGGGAGCTGTTCGAGGACGCCGCCTGTGCCGTGCTGTCCTACGACTACACCGTCCTCGCGGGCACTCAGGGAGGGCTCGGCCATCGCAAGAAGGATCGACTGTTCGAGCTGATCGAGCGGATGCGATTGCCGACGGTGTTCTTCGCCGAGGGCGGTGGCGGCAGGCCCGGCGACACCGACTATCCCGCCGTGTCGTCGCTGGACACCCGCGCGTTCGCGCTGTGGGCGAAACTGTCCGGGCTGGTGCCCCGCATCGCGGTCGTCAAAGGACGCTGTTTCGCCGGAAACGCGGTCATCGCAGGCGCTTCCGACCTCATCGTCGCGACCGAGGATGCGTCGCTGGGCATGGGTGGCCCCGCCATGATCGCCGGTGGCGGCCTCGGTGACGTGCCTCCCGACGCTGTCGGTCCGATGTCGACGCAGGAGCCCAACGGCAACGTCGACGTCGTCGTCGCCGACGAAGCCGAGGCGGTCGCGGTGACAAAGAGACTTCTCGGGTACTTCCAGGGGTCGACAGGCGTCTGGGAAGCGCCGGACCAGACGGTGCTGCGCACCGCGGTTCCCGACCGTGCGCGTCGCGCCTACGACGTCGCGCCCGTCGTCCAAACCCTCGCCGACGAAGGTTCGGTGACGTTCCTGCGCCCGCGCTTCGCCCGGGAGATGGTGACCGCGCTCGCGCGGATCGAGGGGCGCGCGGTCGGCGTCATCGCCAACGACACGCGCTTCACCGCGGGCGCCATCACGGCGGCGGCCTCCGACAAGGCTGCGCGGTTCCTTCAGCTGTGCGACGCGTTCGGGCTGCCCGTCGTGTCGCTGATCGACTGCCCCGGATACATGGTGGGCCCGGCCGCCGAAGCAGACTCGCTGGTGCGGCGGGCATCACGAATGTTGTTGGCAGGAGCGGCACTTCGCGTTCCGCTGATCGCGGTGATCTTGCGGCGCGGCTATGGACTCGGAGCTCAGGCGATGGCGGGCGGCAGCCTGCACGAGCCGGTCCTGACGGTCGCCTGGCCCGGAGCTCATCTCGGGCCGATGGGGCTCGAAGGGGCCGTTCGTCTCGGCATGCGCAAGGAACTGGACGCGATCGCCGATGAGCAGGAGCGGGAAGAACGGGTACGTCTGGCGACCGCTGCCGCGCAGGAGAACGCCAAGGCCCTCAACGCGGCGATGCTGTTCGAGATCGACGACGTCATCGACCCCGCGGAAACCCGGGCGGTGATCGCATCGACTTTGGCGGCCACGAAAAAACCGGCCCCCGTGGGGGGCCGGTTCATCGACACCTGGTGAGTGTGGGGACGGTGCCGCCTGCGCCTCTCGGCGAGTGGTCGCTCGTGGCGACTGTGGGTTGGGGCCCGGGGCATGCCCGGCACCGTCGAGTTGTGTAACCGCTCCGCGCGTCGGCCTATTCCGGGGCGCGTCCGCCGCCGACCCCCCGGCCGGCGGCGGACGGCTCGGTGTCAGGCGATGTCGGCGTAGTACACCCGGCGCTCACCGACGGGGTAGCCGTTCTGTTCGGCGAGCGACTTGAGCTGGCGTAGGGCGAAGGTCCGACCGCGACCCGCCTCGGGGACGTAGATCCCGGCCCACAGGCCCTCTGCGCGGGGCGATTCATAGGCCTCTCTCGCGCACAGCCAACGGCGGGGGCAGGACCGGCAGATCGCCTTGGCCTCGTCGTCGGCGGTGGTGGTCCACCGTTCCGGGTCGCGGGTGCACTCGCCGACCGGCGTCTCATCCCATGACTGTGTGTTCATCGGTGTACTCCTTCAGCCCTTGGTGGCGGCGCGATCGCCGCGATTGGCCAAACGTAACCAACAAACCGTAGCAGTGCAACAGTTTGTGCTGCAGTCGCACTGTCCTGGGCGTCAATATGTGCAACGCTTGGCGCAGTAAAACCGCCTCTGCCTGGGGCTTATACGGTGCTTCAGTTTGTCGGTGGCGTGACGAAAACTGTAAAAATTTCCATCGCGTTGTTACGGTATAGACCACGAAAGTGAGGTAGTTTTGACATGCCGCGGAGCGACGAGCGTGGCTGGCCACATCGCATGCATGAGGGATTCCGGTAGATGACGAACGCTGAACCGGTCGACGAGTCGACCGGGGCACCGGACGCCGGCATGCTCCGAGCAGGCGCCGCAGCAGCGGCCCGCCGCCGCGAACTCGACATCAGCCAGCGGAGTCTGGCCGCCGAGGGAATCATCAACGCCGGCGCCCTCATCGCCTTCGAAAAGGGGCGCAGCTGGCCACGCGAGCGGACCAGGGCGCGGCTCGAGGAGATCCTCCAATGGCCGCCCGGCACCATCGCCCGGCTACGCAGGGGCGAACCGATCCGACCGAGCCCACCCGCCGCGGCGCCTCCGGTCGCGGCAAGCAACGACGAGGTCTCGCTGATAGCCCAGGCGGTGATCACCGCTGTCGGCGCGTTCGGCTCGACGGTGTCGGCTCTGCCCCCCGCCGACGATCCGGCGTTCATGCCCCGGATGACGGCGATCCTTGCGGACCTACGGCAGCTCGAAGCCGTCGCCTCCCGCGCTGCGCGCATCGGCCGTGTCACCCCCGCGCTCATCAAAGCGCTCAGCACGGTGCGCCGCCTCTACGACGACCTGATGATGCGTGCCGCCGCCGCCCCGCACGCCACGCTGGGGCAGAGGTTGTATGCCGCACGACGTGGCGCGAACCTCACGGTCGTCGAAACGGCGCAGGCGGCGGGCGTTTCCGAGCAGGCAATTCAGCGGGCCGAAGCGGGCGAACCGGTTTCGGTGGCCGACGTCAGGGCTATCGAGTCACTGGTCGAACAGATCGCGTGACCGTCAGCGCCAGTCGCGCGAACGTTCGTCGTAGCCGGTGTGGAATCCCGTCAACGCGGCGCATAGTTCGACGAGCTTGCGGCGCGCGCCACGTGACATCTGCGCAGTTCCGTCGATGACTCCGCCCGGGCGCAGGCTCCCGTCGAACGGCACCTCGATCACATGTTGACCCTGACCGGAGAACTGCTGTGCCAGAACGCTTTTGGTGCGCTTATCGGCGTGGCCGTCGGAGTCGTTGAGAACGACGACGGTGCGCTGCAGCAGTGTCGTCATCCCGCGGGCGGCGAGCCAGTCGAGGGTCTGTCCGGCTGCTGCGGCGCCGTCCACCCAGGGTGAAGACACGACGACGAGCGCGTCCAGATCGCGCAGGACCTCCTGGGTGACCGGCGAGTCCATCGTGGAACTGCAGTCGGCGACGACGATCGTGAAGTGCTTGTCCAGGCGGGTGGCGGCTTCGCGGTAGATCGCCGGATCGAGCACCCGACGCCGGGCCGGCGTCGACTCGCCGGCGAGAACGAACAGGCCGGCAGCGTTGTGGCCCAGCCGATTACGGACATCGGCGAATGTCTCCAGGTGCCGGTCGCCTGCAAGCTCCCAGAATGACCCCTGCGCCTTCGGATCGACGCGGCTGCCGAGCTTGCCGAACGCGGTGTCGGCGTCGATCGCGACGACGCGGTCGTCTTGGCGCAGTTCGGCGAGCAGCGATCCGACACACGCGGAGACGGTGGTCTTACCGACGCCGCCCTTGCCCATGACGCCGATCTTGAAGCGCCCGCGCAGGGGCCCACGGACGATCGCCTCGAGCTCGGCCAGTTGGCGTTCCTCGGCGGACGGGCCGAGGTTCACGAGCCCGAAGGTGGCCTTGTAGAGAGCCAGACGCCAGCCGTGACCGGGGATGACCTTGCGGGTCGGGACCAATTGGTCGGGTCGAATGCGCTCGGCGTACGACGTCGGGGCCGGATGCTGGGGTGGAGCCGGCCAGGGCGGCGGGCTCGCGGCGGGCTGGGTCGGTCGAGGGTGCAGCGGGACGGGCCGCGTCGGCGCGGCCCATCCTTGCGGGGGCGGAGCCGGCTGCCGGAACATCCCGCCGGGTCGAGAGGGCTCCGGCGCTCCCGCTGGGTAAGGCGGTGGCGGGGGAAGGACTGGGGCCTGCTCGGTCACGGGCTCGGAGTCCCGCATGGCCTGGTCGCGGTCGGTCACCACGCTCCTCCTCTTCGTGTCCTCGTCGTGCGATGCGATGCATTCCCAGCCAGGCTAACGGCACGAGAAACCCAGCAAATGGCACGTCACGGACAGTGGGCAGGTCTCTGAATCCCGGGTCGGCACTGTGTGATGGTGCAGCCTGCGGGCACCGCGGCCCGCCACCAGACCGGTCTCAGGAGTCGGCTGCAATTTGCCGTGTTGCTGATAAAGCACTTAGAGCAGGCAAAGAAGATTGCTATGAGATCTGCGAGACCTGCGCCGGGTACGACGTCGGAGTGATGAATTGGTGTCATCAGCACACCATTTGCGCTGGTACGCTCCCGTTGGAAGCCTAAGGGTGTCTCAGGAGGGGTCGTTCCGCTTTCTTGCGGACCCGTCACCGGCGTGACGCGACGTCAGGCGTCGAGGTCCTTCTGCACCAGTTCGGCGATCTTGGCGAGCGCGGCCTCGTCGTCGGAGGCGACGGTCACCTGCGCCCCGTTGCCCGCCCCGAGGGTCATGATCATCAGCGCCGATCCGGCGTCAACGGGTTCGCCTCCGTCGACAGAGAGCGTGACGGGAACGCCGGCCTCGACGACGGCCTCAGCGATGATCGCGGCGGGCCGGGCGTGCAGGCCGATGGCCGAGCCGACGATGACGGTCTTGCTGGGCATGGATTCTCCTTGTTGGTTGTGGATGGGACGATCAGGCGGCGACGAGTTCGGATTCGGACTTGGCGCCGGACTTGGTGAATTGTTTGGCGGCGATGACGGCCAACGCGGAGGCGATGGTGCCTGCGACGATCGCAATGACGAAGCCGAGCTTGTTGTCGATCGCGAAGAGCACGAAGATGCCACCGTGCGGGGCGCGTGAACCCGCGCTGAATGCCATGCACAGCGCGCCGGTGATGGCACCGCCGAACATCATCGACGGGATGACGCGCAGCGGGTCGGCCGCGGCGAACGGGATCGCGCCTTCGGAGATGAACGACGCTCCGAGAAGCCACGCTGCCCGGCCGTTTTCCCTCTCCGGTGCGCTGAACAGGCCGGGCCGGACGGTGGTGGCCAGCGCCATCGCCAGCGGCGGAACCATGCCCGCTGCCATCACGGCGGCCATGATCTCGAACGACGCGGTCGTGTTCGCGGCGAGGCCGGCGGTCGCAAAGGCGTAGGCCGCCTTGTTGACTGGGCCGCCGAGGTCGAAGCACATCATCAGGCCGAGAATGACGCCGAGGAGAATCGCTGAGGTCCCGGACAATCCGCTGAGCCAGTTCGTGAGCCCCGTGTTGATGTTGGCCAGCGGACGGCCGACGAGGAAGAACATCACGAGGCCGACGGCGAGCGAGGCGCCGAGCGGCACGATGACGACGGGCATCAGGCCGCGAAGCCATTGGGGCACTTTGATATTGCTGATCCACAGGGCAACGAAGCCGGCCAGGACGCCACCTACGATGCCGCCGATGAAGCCACCGCCGATGAAGACTGCCAGCGCGCCTGCGGTGAATCCTGGTGCGATACCGGGCCTGTCGGCGATTGCGAACGATATGTAGCCGGCCAGTGCGGGCACCAGGAAGCCGAACGCGAGTCCGCCGAGGGTGAACAGGATCGCGCCGAGGTACTGCAGGAACCCGCCGTCGGGAAGGTTGGTCAGCGAGTAGTTCAGTGCGATGTCGTTGCCGGTGTCGGCGATCTCGTAACCGCCGAACAGGAAGCCCAGTGCGATCAGCAGACCGCCCGCCGCGACGAACGGGATCATGTAGCTCACGCCCGTCAGCAGGATCTGCCGGGTGCGGGTACCCCAACCGACATTACCCGACGGTGCATCTGGCGCGGCTGCGCCCGAGCCTTCCACCTTGGCCGAATTCGGATTGTCCGCTGCAGCAACGGCTTCGGCAATCATCTTGGCGGGCTCGTTGATGGCGCGCTTGACCCCGGAGGCGATGACGGGTTTGCCGGCGAAGCGGCCCTTGTCCTTGACCCCGACATCGGTGGCGAAGATGACGGCGTCGGCCTTGGCGATCGTGTCGGACGGAAGCGGTGTGCTGCCTGAGGATCCCTGCGTCTCGACGACCAGCGTGACCCCGGCCTCTTTGGCCGCCAAGGCCAATGCGTCTGCCGCCATGTAGGTGTGTGCGATGCCGGTCGGGCAGGCGGTGATGGCAACAAGGGTCTTGGCGGCGGGCTTCTCGACCGGAGCCGCGGCGGGCGGTGCGGCCGGCGCCGGATTGACGACGCCTTCGACGAGCTCGACCACTTCGTCGGTCGAACCCGCGTTGCGAAGGGACTCCACGAAATCCTTACGCACCAGCGCTCTTGCGAGGCTGGACAACAGCTTCATGTGCTCTTGCCCGCCGGAGTCCGGCGCGGCGATGAGGAAAGCGAGGTCGGCGGGCCCGTCGGGTGCGCCGAAGTCGACGGCCGGCTTGAGCCGGGCGAACCCGATCGTCGGGGTGTCGACATACGGGGAACGGCAGTGCGGGATCGCGATTCCGCCGGGCAGGCCCGTCGCCGACTGCGCCTCACGCGCCATTGCGGCGCCGATGAGGCCCTGCGCGTCGTTGGTGCGACCCGCTGCGGCAAGGGATTCGGCCAGGCGGGCGATGACGGCTTGTTTGTCACCGTCGACGGCTGCGTCGAGGAGCACCAGATCGGGGGTGATGATCGGGGTGGTCGAGCTTGTCATGGGACGGCCTTCCTGTGGTGCTAATGCGTGGCGGGAATGGGTGAGATCGGCGAAACCTGAACCGCATTCAGGTCGATCTCGGCGGGCGTGGGTAGCGTCGTCCCGGGTAGGGCCGCTGCTGCGCTGCCATACGCGACGGCCATCTGGAGCCGTTGCGGGGGAACGGCGCCACCGACCTCGGCGCGTACATACCCCGCGAGCGACGAGTCGCCGGCACCGACGGTGCTGCGGGGTGTGATCGGTGGTGGTGTCGCCATCCAGGCGCCGTTCCGGTCGACCAGCACGGCGCCTGCGGCACCGAGTGTGGCGAGCACGGCGCCGATTCCGCGGTCGATCAGCTGACGAGCCGCAGCGACGACAGGTTCCGGATCGCCCTGGGCCACCGCGTCTTCGAGGGTGTGCGGCGAGAGGCCGAGCACTCCGGCCAGTTCTTCTGCGTTGGGCTTGATGAGGTCCGGCGCCCCGCGCTGCAGCGAATCGATGAGAGCGGCCAGTGGCGCATCGGACGTGTCGACGGCGACCTTGCACTGCTGCGCGGCGAGGTCTGCGACGACGTCGCCGTACCACGAGGCCGGAATGCCCGGCGGCAACGAACCTGACATCACCACCCAGTCGGCACCCGCGGCGGCGCGGATCACGACGTCGGTGAGGGCGGTCAGCGTCGCCCCGTCGATCGTCGCACCGGGTTCGTTGATCTTGGTGGTCGTGCCGTCCTGCTCGGTGATCGTCAGATTGGTGCGGGCGGGTTCGCCGGTGGCGACGATCTGGTACGGGACGGCCGCGGCCTGCAGTGCGGTGATCAGGGGATCGTTGCCGCCGGCAGGCAGCACGGCCAGCGCGTCGACGCCGGCCATGGTCAGCACTTTCGCGACGTTGACGCCTTTCCCGCCCGCCTGGTTGGTGACGGAGGTGACGCGGTGCACGGCGCCCCGGGTCAGCGGGGACGGCAGCGTCACGGTGCGGTCGATGCTCGGGTTCGGGGTGACGGTGACGATCACGGTTGGCCTCCTGCGCAGATGACCTCGACGCCGCGTTCGCTCAGTTCGGTGCTGTCGGCGGCGGAGATCTCGGGATCGGTGATTAGGGTGTCGACGCTGGAGATCGGAGCGAAGCTGACGAAGTCCTCACGCCCGATCTTCGACGAATCTGCAGCCACGACAACGTAATTGGCTGCTCGAACCATGGCCCGCTTGACGGCGGCCTCCTCGCTGTCGGGCGTGGAGAGGCCGTGGCGCACGCTGATCGCGTTCGTGCCGATGAAGGCGATGTCGACCCGAAGCGTGTCGAGAGTGCGCAGTGCCTGTTCGCCGACCGCGGCCTGGGTGACTCCGCGGACGCGGCCACCGAGCAGCTGCAGGGAGACCGTCGGCATCGTCGCCAGCCGTGCGGCGATCGGAACCGAATTGGTCACGACGACCAGTTCGCGGTCCGTCGGAAGCTGCGCGGCGATCCGCATGGTCGTGGTGCCCGCGTCGAGAAGCACGCTCGCGCCGCTGAGCGGGAAGAACTCCGCAGCCGCGGCGGCGATCGCGTCCTTGTGCTCGGCACGCGTCACGTCGCGCTCGCCGACTCCCTGCTCGACCAGGTGCAGAGCCCGCACCGGAACCGCCCCGCCGTGCACCCGGCGCACGATGCCGGCTTTGTCCAGGACCGCGAGATCGCGGCGAACGGTCTCGGTGGTGACGTCGTAGGCCTGCGCTAGTTCGGTCACCGATGCACGCCCCCTCGTCATCACCAGCGAGGCGATCGCCTGCTGCCGTTCTTCCGGGTACATAGGACTCCGAGCCGAGGGTTTGTGTGGGTATGAGGACGATTCCATGTTGATATGTTTGGTTTTACTCCTGAATGTGTTGACTTGTCAATGGTTTCTTGTAACCTAGTTCACATGACTGCCACGTCCCCGCTCACTTCACACTCGGTTCTGCACGGTGTTCCCGTTGTGGCCGGAGTTCAGTACGCGCCCGTCATCCGCCCGGGCAGGCTGCCCGACGCCGACACCGACGTCGGGGAAGATGTCGACGAGGCAGACCGGGCGGCTGAAGGTGAGCGGTTCACCGCAGCGGCGTCCGCGGTGGCGGAGCGACTGCGCGAACGTGCGGCCCATGCCACCGGGTCTGCCTCCGAGGTACTCGCCGCGACGGCGACGCTGGCCCAGGATCGGGGGTGGCTCGGCGCCGCGGAGAAGCGCATCAAGGACGGCACGCCGGCGGTGGGCGCGGTCAACGCCGCGATCGAGCAGTTCGTCGAGATGTTCACGAAGCTGGGTGGCTTGATGGCCGAACGCGTCACCGACCTGCGCGATATCCGCAACCGGGTCGTGGCCGAGCTGAAGGGCCTGCCGGAGCCGGGGGTGCCGGTCCCTGACGAACCGTCGGTGCTGTGCGCCGAAGACCTTGCGCCTGCCGACACCGCCGGGCTGGACCCGACGCTCATCGTCGCCCTGGCCACCACCCTCGGAGGCCCGACCAGCCACACCGCGATCATCGCCCGCCAGCTCGGCATTCCGTGCATCGTCGCCGTCGCGGGCCTCGACGACATCCCGGCAGGCACCATGGTTCTCGTCGACGGAACGCGCGGCACCGTCACTGTCTCTCCGGACGAGGGGCCAGCGCGTGAGGCGGTCGCCGAGGCCAAGCGCGTCGCGGAAGCTGCCGCGAAGTGGTCCGGCCCCGGCGCGACGGCCGACGGTCATGCCGTCGCGGTCCTGGCCAACGTTCAGGACGGCGCCGCCGCGCGCGCTGCACGCCAGACACCGGCCGAGGGTGTCGGGTTGTTCCGCACCGAGCTGTGCTTCCTCAACACCGACACGGAGCCCACCGTCGACGAACAGGCGACCATCTACGCGGAGGTACTCGAGGCCTTCGCCGGCAACAAGGTCGTCGTCCGCACATTGGACGCGGGCTCGGACAAGCCGCTGAAGTTCGCGGGCCACCCCGACGAGGCCAACCCGGCTCTCGGCGTGCGCGGGATCCGTATCGCGACCAACAATCCGGGACTCCTGGACCACCAACTCGAGGCCATCGCCGCCGCCGCCGAGCGCACCGGCAATCCACCGTGGGTGATGGCGCCGATGATCGCGACCGCGGAGGAAGCGAAGAACTTCGCGGACAAGGCGCGGTCGCACGGGTTGACGCCCGGCGTGATGATCGAGGTGCCGGCCGCTGCTCTGCTCGCCGACCGCATTCTCGAGCATGTCGAGTTTCTGTCGATCGGGACCAACGACCTGGCGCAGTACACGATGGCGGCCGACCGGATGTCGGCCGACCTCGCCACGCTGACCGATCCGTGGCAGCCCGCGGTGCTGGCGCTCGTGGCGATGACAGTGAAAGCCGGTGCCGCCGTAGGCAAACCGGTCGGGGTGTGTGGTGAGGCCGCCGCGGACCCGCTGCTGGCATGCGTCCTCACCGGTTTCGGTGTCACGTCGTTGTCGGCCGCCGCTGCTGCCGTGCAGGGCGTCGGCGCCAAGCTCGCGCAGGTCACGCTGCAGCAGTGCCGAGACGCGGCAGATGCCGTGCTGGGCACCGCGAGTGCCGCCGAAGCCCGCGCCGCAGCGCTGGCCGTGCTCGGCTGAACCCGTGAGCCATCCATCGCAGGACGCCTTCGCCGACGAGGTGACCGACTGGACGCAGATCCCCGGCTGGTTCCATTGGCGAGAAGGTCAGGAAGAAGCGGTCTCGACGTTCCCCGAAGGGAGCATCTTCGTGGAGGTCGGCGTCTATCTCGGGCGCAGCCTGTGCTCGTTGGCCGACGTGGTCCGGGGTTCTGGTCGTCAGTACACGGTGGTCGGCGTCGACACATGCCGTGGCAGCGGGCAAGAGGGCCAGGCCGGTGTCGACGCGCACGGCCCTGCGGTCGCGCATGGCGGCGGCACCATCGCGGGCCTGTTGCACCGCAATGTGATCGCGTGCGGATTCGCCGACGACGTGGACATCCTGATCAGCCCCTCGCCAAAGGCGGCCGAGTTCTTCGCCGACGGCTCGCTGGCGTGGGTGCATCTCGACGCCAGGCATGACTACGACAGCGTGGCGGCCGACATCGAGGCGTGGGAGCCGAAGGTCATGCCGGGTGGCTGGCTGTCCGGGGATGACTACGACGACCGTCTGTGGCCCGGGGTCGTCGGTGCCGTGCGTGACAGATTGCCCGACTCTCGCGGATGGTTGACGGCGCAGTGGCGATTCCTCAAGCCCGGGAATTAATCGGACCGTGGTCCGGTTAGGGTGGGTATGCCCGCAGTCACAGCCGATACTCTGACCTTGCCCCGCATCTCGGGGCCCGCTCCTACGGACACCGAACGCCCGGTGCGATCGGTCACGACCGGTCCTCGCGGCTATGAAGGCGAAGGATTTCCCGTCGTCCGTGCCTTCGCCGGAGTCAACGCCCGTGACCTCGACCCGTTCGTCCACATGGACCAGATGGGCGAGATCGAGTACCAGCCGGGAGAGCCCCGCGGCACCGACTGGCACCCGCACCGCGGCTTCGAAACCGTGACGTACATGATCGATGGCCGGTTCGCACACCAGGATTCGCATGGCGGTGGCGGCCTCATCACCGACGGTGCCACCCAGTGGATGACCGCAGGCTCGGGAATCCTGCACATCGAGACCCCGCCGGCCGAGCTCGTCGAAAGCGGCGGCACGTTCCACGGTGTTCAGTTGTGGGTCAACCTCCCGAAGAAGGACAAGTTCGCCGACCCCAACTACCAGGCGATCGAGGGCAGCGCCGTCACGCTGTTGTCCTCCGACGACGGTGGTGCGCTGGTGCGCGTGATCGCCGGCGAGATCGATGGTCGCGGCGGACCCGGCGCGACGCACACCCCGATCACGTTGGCACACACCACAGTCCAACCGGGTGCCCAGTTGGACCTGCCGTGGAACCGGGACTTCAACGCACTCGTCTACGTGTTGTCCGGTCGCGGATCGGTGGGGCCTGTCGGGCATCCGATCCAGCAGGGTCAACTCGCAGTGCTCGGCCCTGGCGACCGCATCAAGCTCTCCGCCGCGGCAAGCCAGGATTCGAACCGTCCCGCGCTCGAAGTCCTGCTGCTCGGTGGTAAGCCGATCCGCGAACCCGTGTTCCAGTACGGCCCGTTCGTCATGAACTCGAAGTCCGAGCTCATTCAGGCGATGGACGACTTCAACGCAGGCAAGTTCGGATCCATCCCGCCGAATGCGCTGATGCCCCACCGCCCGCTGAGCTGACCGGTCAGGCCGCCGCGGGTGTCAAGGGGTAGATCAGCTCCAGCTCACCGATCGCAGCGGCCGCCGTCAGCAACGGCAACGCAGCCGAGATTCCCAGAGTGTCATCACCGACTTCCGATCGCAGCGCCCGCACGAAGTCGTCACTGATCGGAACCCAGTCCACGATGGCGTCCCGGTCACCGGCCACCCGCCCGCAGATGACGTCGACATGCGATTCCAGCACCGCGCGGACGTTCGGGTAGGAACCCAACGGTGGCGGTGTGGGGATGTCGGCGATCAGGTCGGCGACTGCGCGCAGCCGAATTGCGCGGTTGAAGGACCGCACCACCGGCGCCCGAAAATCGGTTTCACCGCTACTCTCTGAAAGATAGTGCCGCACAGCGTCATCGACCACTCGGGACGCTGACAGTGCATCGTGGCTCAGCGTCGCGACCTCATCGTTGCGCTCTTCGGTCGCACCTCTGGTGATGCGCAGCACCGAAGCCCGCAGATACCGGGCGAAGATTTTGCGCGCCGAGTCGATCTGGTGCGTCACCGAGGCGGTCGCGCCCCGCGGCCACAACAACAACGAGACGGCCACACCGACGAGGGCGCCGACGAAGACGTCCTCGACCCGGATCAGGCCGACCTGCCAACCGGTCGGCGCGATGAGGTTGAAGAAGATCAGGACCATCATCGTGAACGCGGCCTGTGCGGCGGTGAACGAGGCGATCTCCGGCACATACGCCGACCCGAACACCACCAGCGGCATCAGCATCCACAACACCACCGGGTCCACGCCGACCAGATAGATCAGCACGGCTCCGAGCAGAAATCCGATTCCCGTGCCGAATACGGCGCGCCACACCCGGGTGCCTGTGGTCAATGCGCTGCTGCGCAGCACCGACAGCGCGCCGAGCACCACCCAGAAACCGTGCTCGATCGGGAAGACGTGCGTGACCGCGACGGCGAGCGCGAGTCCAAGGCCGGTACGCAGGCTGTTGCGAACCGCCACCGCACGGTTCTCCAGGAACCCGGACGTAATCTGGGCCGCAGCAACGGTTTCCGGGAGAAGCCGATCGGAAGCCCCTGTCGGAGGCAGTCGCAGTCCCAGCGCGCGTGCCCACACCGGGCGAGCGTCGGCCGCTGCCGCGGCGGCGATGATCCGGCCGGTGGCAGCGACCGTGGCCGCAATCGTGCGTCGCCGCAACAGATCACGCCCCAGCGAGACCGCCTGGTCATCGTCGGGAGCGCTGAGGATCTCGTCGAGATCCTCGCGCCAGCGCCCGCGGGCCGTCGTGCGCAGAACAATCAGCGCTGCCTCAAGGTCCGCTCTCGCCAGCTCGCGTTCGTCGCGGCGCGATATGCGCAGGACCTTGGCCGCGCAGCGCAACACACGCGCCACCGCATCCTTGTCGCGCAACGTGACTCCGGCCTGCGGCCCCGTCCTGTCCGCAACCCACTCCAGGTCGTCGACGACGCGGACGAGAGCGCGGCTGCCCGCCGTCAAGCCGACCGGCCGGAAGTCGGCCTCCAGGAACGTCTGTCGCAGGGAGTCCATCGCCCTGCTGACATCGTCGGTGGTCGCCGTCCCGTCCAGGCGGTCGGCCAGGTTCTTGCAGGCGCGCGCAGCCCGGGTGCGCAGCTGGCCGTGATGGCGCGGCGGCAGCACGAACAATGCGGCCGGAACGCAGACGGCGAGGGCGATCGTCCAACCCAGCAGGCGGTCTCCGATGGGTGCGGGAGCTGTGCATGCGGGCAGCACGAACAGCACCAGTGTTGCGCGTCGGCCTGCGGCGATGGTCTCGCTGAGGACTCCGGAGAACGTAACGGCGACGCCGAGGGCGAACATCGCCGCGACTGCCGGCAAGGGATGCGGCGCGACCAGGGTGCCGAGGGTGATGAGCACGAAACCGTTGGCGCCCAGCCACGAATACGCGACAGCGCGGTTCTGTCGGTTCCCCGGAAAGTCGGAGAACACCAGCAGCGCCACCGAACCGAAGATGGTGAACAACGGTGTCTGCGGATTGTCGCCGGCCAGGGTGAACGCCAGTGCGCCGGCCAGCGGGACCACCATCGCCGCACGCAGGGCTCGGCGGAGGGCATCGTTGTCGGGATCGCGCTGCGCGAGGCGCCGCGCGATGCGGTGCCGCAGCTCGTCCAGTCGTTCCGACATCAGCGCCACGAGAGTTCGACGCGGATTTCCTGACGTCGGACGCCCGCGAGTAAGAGTTCTGTCATTATTTGCTGCCGCAAAGTCGGACACCTGCGTTGATCCGATGTGCGAGCAATGTGCGCGGAGACGGGGCCGGGGTGGTTCCGAGCCGCCTGCTTCATCATTTCGAACTCAACCATCGCCGGGTACCGAACGGAACTGACCGGAGTCGAGCGCCTCCAGCAGTTGACCGACGATCCAGCGCAAACCGGCGGTGTCGGGCGGCAGGATCGCCTGCTCGTATCCGACCAGCAGATAGACGGCCCAGGAGGCGAAGAGCTCAGCCTGCCGCGGGTTCTCCAGGATCTGCACGGCCGAGTCGTAGACGGCTTCGAAGCGCTGGCGGTCGACGGCAGCTTGTACGGCGCGCACCTGCGGGTCGATCGAACCCCACACCCGGATCGCGGATTCGGCACTGTGGGGCAGTGTGAGGCCCGCCTCGATGAGGCGGTCGATCCGCCGTCGCGGGTTGGGCTCCGCCCCCACGGCCTCGATGACGTGAACCGTCATCCCCCTCTGCCAGTGCGCCACCAACTGCTGTGTGTACGCCGACCAGTTGGAGAAGTAGTGATAGAACGACCCCGTGGTGACCCCGAGCCGCTGACACACCTCGGCGAGCTTGAGACCGCCATAGCCCAGGTCGGCCAACACGTCGAGGCCGGCGTCGAAGAAGGATTCTCGCGCTGCCACCGCCCCCATACACCGAAACCCTAGTTCGATTTCCGTCGGCTTCGAGGCGGGCTATCGCCGAAGCCAGCGGGTCGTAGCACCGTCAGTGGCGCCGATTCATTTGCTGAGAGGTCTCTCTCGGGTAACGGGTGGAGATGGCGTGAACAAGGGTCAGGTGACGTGTGGCACAATTTGACCGTGCCGTATACGGCTAGTAGAGGTCCAGGACGTCCTCCCGCAGCGAAGGCAGCTGAAACACGGGAGCGCATTTTGCATGCCGCTCGCGAGGTCTTCAGCGAACTCGGCTACGACGCGGCGACGTTTCAAGCAATCGCCATTCGCGCAGATTTGACCCGCCCAGCGATCAATCACTATTTCGCGAGCAAACGCGTGCTCTGGGGTGAGGTGGTCGAGCAGACCAACGCCAGCATTGTTAGCGCGGGCATCGCCCGGGCACAGGAACAGCTGACCCTCATCGAGCGCCTGTCGGCGTTCCTGTCGGTGGCGACGCAGGCGGAATCCGACGATCGCTCGGCTGCCGCGTTCCTGGTGACGTCGGTTCTGGAGTCGCAACGTCACCCCGAGCTGAGCAGCGACGAGCACGACTCGTTGAAGAACTCGCGAGCGTTCGTCTCATGGGCGGTCAACGACGCGATCAGCCGTGGGGAGCTGAGCACCGACACCGATGTCCCGCATCTGGTCGAGATGCTGGTCGCGGTCGTCTGGGGGATGGGTTTCTACGCCGGATTCGTCGGTGACCGCACCGAGCTCAGCGCTGTGGTGCACAAGCTGGAGCTGTTGCTCGCCAACAAGCTCTGGAATCTCAGCGAGTGATTCGCTCTTCCTGATCGTTACCTGTGAGTTCGGCTGTTTGGGCTGTGGTGTGGCCCACAGCGGAGCGGGTCTGCGCCATCGTTTAGATAGGCTTGCGAAGTAATACGGCGCTGACGGCGCTGTGCTCACTGATCAAGAGGTAGCGCCCATGAGTTCACTTCGCACCGACAACGACACCTGGGACATCGCATCCAGCGTCGGCGCCACCGCGGTCATGGTCGCCGCGGCCCGCGCTGCGGAGACCGATCGTCCTGACCGGATCATCACTGACCCGTACGCGAAGGTTCTCGTCGCCGGCGCGGGCACAGGCTCATGGCAGTACATCGGCGACGACGCGTTCCTGACCAAGGTGACCAAGTCCGACCCCGAGATCGGCACGCTCTTCGAGCACATGGGCAACTACCAGGCCGTGCGCACCCACTTCTTCGACGCCTACTTCACAGCCGCCACCGACGCGGGTATCCGCCAGGTCGTCATTCTGGCCTCGGGCCTCGACTCGCGGGCATTCCGCCTGCCCTGGCCCGCCGGCACCACCGTCTATGAGATCGACCAGCCGCTGGTTCTCCAGTACAAGGCCGCGACGCTGGCCGACCACGGTGCCAGCCCGTCGGCAGACCGTCGTGAGGTGCCGATCGACCTCCGGCAGGACTGGCCCGCCGCCCTCAAGGACGCCGGCTTCGATCCGAGCGCGCCGACGGCGTGGCTCGCCGAGGGCCTGTTGATGTATCTGCCCGCAGATGCCCAGGACCGGCTGTTCGCTCAGATCACCGAGTTGAGTGCCCCGGGTAGCCGGGTCGCCGCCGAGTCGATGGGGCTTCACGCGCCGGATCGCCGGGAACGGATGCGGGAACGGTTCGCCTCGATCACCGCTCAGATGGACGTCGAGCCGATGGACATCACCGAGCTCACCTACGAGGATCCCGACCGCGCGGAGGTGGCCGACTGGCTCGTCGCCAACGGCTGGCGTGCCGATGCGGTCGCGTCGCAGGACGAGATGCGGCGCCTCGGCCGGCTTGTCGAGATCCCTGACAGCGGCGAAGAGTCATTCTCGACGTTCACCACCGGGGTCAAGCTCTAGGCGGCCTTGACGCCTGTTCACCAACCAGATGGTTGGTTAGGATTCGGGTTACTCCACGGTCAGGAAGGGACCCCATCATGACCACCGAATCCGTTGCACCCGCTCAGACCGCCGATATCCCGGCGATCGTCCGTCGGCTCCGGCAGACGTACGCGACCGGCCGCACCCGCAGCGTCGAGTGGCGCAGGGAGCAGCTCCACGCGCTCGAGCGCCTGATGACCGAGAACGAGGGCGCCGTCGCCGACGCGCTGGAGAAGGACCTGGGGCGCTCACCGTTCGAGGCGTGGCTGGCCGATGTCGCGAGCACCACCGGCGAGGCCGCCTACGCGGCCAAGAACGTCGGGAAGTGGATGAAGCGCAAGCACCGTCTGCTGGAGATGTCGCAGCTGCCGGGCCGCGGATGGGTCGAGTTCGAGCCGTACGGCACCGTGCTCATCATCGGCGCGTGGAACTTCCCGTTCGCGTTGACGCTCGGCCCCGCCGTCGGCGCGATCGCCGCGGGAAACACGGTGGTGCTCAAGCCTTCTGAGGTCGCCCCGGCCTCGTCGGCGTTGATGGCCGAGCTGGTGCCCCGCTACCTCGACAACGACGCGATCGCGGTCATCGAGGGCGACGGCTCGGTCAGCCAGGAGCTCATCGCACAGGGCTTCGACCATCTTCTGTTCACCGGCGGCACCGAGGTCGGGCGGCGCGTCTACGAAGGCGCGGCGCCGCACCTGACGCCCGTCACCCTCGAGCTGGGCGGCAAGAGCCCGGTGATCGTCTCCAAGGACGCGGACATCGAGGTGGCCGCCAAGCGCATCGCGTGGACCAAGCTGATCAACTCCGGCCAGATCTGCATCGCACCGGACTACGTGCTCGCCGAGGCGCCGATCCGCGACCAGCTCGTCGACAAGATCCGCGAGGCGGTCGAAGGGTTCGAGGCGGAGAACACCGGCGGCAAGCGCATCGTCAACGAGCGCCACTTCAACCGGCTGAGCAATGCGCTCGCCGCGACCAAGGGCAGCGTGGCCGTCGGCGGCGGTTCCGACGCGGTCAACCTCAAGATCGATCCGACGGTCGTCGTCGACCCCGACCCCGCCGAGCCGTTGATGACCGACGAGATCTTCGGGCCCATCCTGCCGGTGTTGACCGTCCAATCCCTCGATGAGGCAATCGCTTTCGTCAATGCGCGGCCCAAGCCGCTGGCCGCCTACCTGTTCACCAAGGCGAAGGCGGTCCGGGAGAAGGTGATCCGCGACGTGCCGGCCGGCGGCATGGTGGTCAATCACCTCATCTTCCATTTCGCCACCCACAAATTGCCGTTCGGCGGCGTCGGACCGTCAGGTCTGGGCGCCTACCACGGCAAGTTCGGCTTCGAGACGTTCAGCCACAAAAAGTCCGTGCTGACCAAGCCAACCCGACCCGACCTCACGGCCATGATCTACCCGCCGTATACAGAGAAGGCATGGAAGCTGGCGCGCAAGCTCTTCTAAGGTGATCGCGAGCTTCAACTGAACCCCAACGAGAGGAACAGCAGTGCCAGGAGTGCAGGACCGTGTCATCGTCGTCACGGGCGCCGGAGGCGGTCTCGGACGTGAGTACGCGCTGACGCTCGCCCGCGAAGGCGCCAGCGTCGTCGTCAACGATCTCGGCGGAGCGCGCGACGGCACCGGCGCCGGACACAACATGGCCGACGACGTCGTCAACGAGATCAAGGCTGCTGGCGGCCGCGCCGTCGCCAACTACGACTCCGTCGCCGAGCCCGAAGGTGCGGCCAACATCATCAAGACGGCGGTCGACGAGTTCGGCAAGGTCGACGGCGTGGTGAGCAACGCGGGCATCCTGCGTGACGGCACGTTCCACAAGATGGAGTTCGGCAACTGGGACGCCGTGCTCAAAGTCCACCTGTACGGCGGGTACAACGTCATCCGCGCGGCGTGGCCGCACTTCCGCGAGAACGGATTCGGCCGCGTCGTCGTCGCGACGTCCACCAGCGGTCTGTTCGGCAACTTCGGCCAGGCGAACTACGGCGCAGCCAAACTGGGTCTGGTCGGCCTGATCAACACGCTCGCCCAGGAGGGCGCGAAGTACAACATCAAGGCCAACGCCGTTGCGCCGATCGCCGCGACCCGCATGACGCAGGACATCCTGCCTCCAGAGGTCTTCGAGAAGCTGACGCCGGAGTACGTGGCGCCCGTCATCGGGTACCTGTGCACCGAGGAACTGCCGGAGACCGCGTCGGTGTTCATCGTCGGCGGCGGCAAGGTTCAGCGGGTCGCGCTGTTCCAGAACGAAGGGGTGACGTTCACCGAGGTGCCGTCGGTCGACGACATCGCCGGCAAGTGGGGCGAGATAACCGACCTGTCGGCGGCCGAGCGGGCCACCTTCAGCCTCGGCTGACAGTGTGAAAGCCCTTGTAGCGCAGGAGCTTTCTGGTCCATCCGGGCTGGCGTACACGGATGTCGAAGATCCCGCCGCTTCCGACGCGGCGGTGGTCATCGACGTCGGCGCGGCCGGTGTGTGCTTCCCCGACCTGCTGATGTTGCGCGGTGAGTACCAGATGAAGATGCCGCCGCCGTTCATCCCTGGCGTCGAGGTGGCGGGCACTGTCACGTCGGCGCCCGATGGCTCGGGTTTTACCGTGGGGCAGCGTGTTTCCGGTTTCAGTCTGCTCGGCGCCTGGGCGCAGCAGGTCGCCGTTCCGGTGCAGAGCGTGATTCCGACCAACGACGCGCTCGACGATGGCTCGGCCGTCTGCCTGCTCGGCAACTACTACACGATGCACTTCGCGCTGCAGCGCCGCGGAGCACTCCTGCCGGGGGAGACGGTCCTTGTGCTGGGCTCCGGCGGTGGGGTCGGGACGGCGTCGGTGCAGATCGCGAAAGCGTTGGGCGCCAAGGTCATCGCGATGGTGCACCGGCCGTCGGCGGTCTCCTTTGTGGAGTCGCTGGGCGCCGACGTCGTATTGCCGCTCACCGACGGGTGGCTGGACGCGGTCAAGAAGGAGACCGGTGGCCGCGGTGTGGACCTCGTCGTCGATCCGGTCGGCGGAGCCGCATTCGACGACGCGATCCGTGCGATGGCCACCGAGGGACGCCTGCTCGTCATCGGCTTCGCCGCAGGCGGCATCCCGACGGTGAAGGTGAACCGGCTGCTGCTGCGCAACGTCAGCGTCGTCGGCGTCGGGTGGGGCGAGTTCGTCAACCGCAACCCCGGAGCGCAGGCGGCGGTCGGAGCGGCGTTGGCCAAGCTGGTCGATGAAGGGCTGAGACCGCCTGCACCCGTGCGGTTTCCGCTTGCCGACGGCGCGGCGGCGTTGCAGGCGCTCGCCGACGGCGAGATCAACGGCAAGCTCGTCCTGGAGCCCTAAGTGATTCGTGCGCTCGCATTCGACGTGTTCGGCACCGTCGTCGACTGGCGCTCGAGCGTCATCAGGCAGCTCGAGGAGTTCGGTCGTCGCAACGACGCCACCGCGGACTGGGCCCAATTCGCCGACGACTGGCGGGCCGGCTACGTCCCGTCGATGGACCGGGTCCGCCGCGGCGAGCTTCCGTGGACACGGTTGGACGACCTGCACCGGGCACGCCTCGTCGAGTTGCTCGACAGCGCCGGGATCGTCGTCGCCGACACCGAGATCGACGATCTCAATCTCGCGTGGCACCGGCTGGACCCGTGGCCCGACAGCGTTGCGGGGCTGGTCCGCCTCAAGCAGCGGTACGTCATCACGACGCTGTCGAACGGCGACGTGTCACTGCTGACGAACATGGCCAAGCGGGCGGGGCTGCCGTGGGATTGCATCCTGTCGGCCGAGGTTTTCCACCACTACAAGCCCGACCCCGAGGCCTACCGCGGGTGCGCGGAGATCCTCGACGTCGCGCCGGACGAGCTGATGCTCGTCGCCGCGCACCCCGCCGACCTGCGTGCCGCCCGGGACGCGGGATTGCGGACGGCGTTCGTGTTCCGGCCCGGCGAACACGGGCCGGACCGCACACTGCGCAAACCCGCAGAGGGCGAATTCGACTTCATGGCAGATGATTTCCTCGGTCTCGCCGACCAGCTGGGAGCCTGATCGTCACCCGACTACTCTCACGGGCATGAGCACCGTCGGGATCGTCCTCGTCGCGTTGGTGATCGCCGTCGGCCTGGTCGGGATCATCGTGCCGATCCTGCCGGGCGGAATCCTGGTGATCGGCGCGATCGGAGTGTGGGCGTTCGTCGAGAGCACCGCGGTGTCGTGGGTGGTCTTCGGAATCGCGGCGGCGCTGTTCGTCGGATCGCAGGTCATCAAGTACACGTGGCCCGTCAAACGGATGCGGGCCGCCGATGTGCGTACGTCGGTGCTCGTCGTCGGCGGCATCTGCGGTGTCGTCGGCTTCTTCGTGATCCCCGTGATCGGTCTGCTCATCGGCTTCGTGCTGGGGGTGTTCGCGGCCGAGCTCAGCATCCGAGGCAATGTCACCCGCGCGTGGGCATCGACGTGGCACGCGCTGAAGGGCGTGGCATTGTCCGTCGGAGTCGAACTCTCCGGAGCAATGCTGGCGACGCTGGCGTGGGTGGTCGGGCTGTTCCTGGTCTAGCATGCCGCGCGCAGGACCTCAGCCCTGCAGCACCTTGCGCAGCCGGCTGACGTCCTCGTCGGTCACCCCGGCGGCATCGAGATACCCCTTCAGCGAACCGAACTCGTCATCCAGCGTCCGGCGGGCCATGTCGAGGTACTCCTCGCGAACACCCAGCACCGACTCGGTCAGCCTGGCCTCGGCGAGCTCGAGGATCTCGGGGGCTTCGGCCGCACGGTCCCGGATGTTGGCCAGGATGCTCTCCCGCAGCTGCGGCACCGCGACATTGCTGCGGAGATAGTCAGTCATGATCGCGTCGCGCTCCACACCTGCGGCCTCCAGCACCACCGCGATGGTGAAGCCCGTCCGGTCCTTTCCGGCGAAGCAATGGGCCAGCACTCGCCGGTCGGATCCCAGAAGAGTGACGACGCGGTGGACGGCCTGGCGGGCCAGCGGAGCTCCCGCGATCCGGCCGTACTCCTCGGTCATGTATCGCGCGGCCGCGTCGCCCACCGATTCACCGTCGGGCTTGTCGGTCATCATCCGCTGGAAGGCGTGCTCGTGCGGTGCTTCGCCGTCGGAAGCCACCGTCTCGACGAAGGGCAGGTGGTGGATCTCGACGCCCTCGGGAACCAAACCCGCACCGTGCTTTTCGAGCTCGCGCAGCGTGCGCAGGTCGGCCACGTCGGTGATGCCGTAGCCGCTCAGCGCAGTGCGGCCGCTGTCGTCGAGCTTCGACAGCTCGCTCGCCCGGTAGAAGTGCCCCGGCGCGATACCGGTCTGCTCGGAGACGTCGCGGAAGTTCCACGCACCCGACAGCTCACCACCGGAGGACACCACTAGCGGGGCCCCGTCACCGCGGTCGCGAAAGCCGACTTCTCCCTGCCCAACTCGGTGCGCGCGATCGTCCGCATATGCACCTCGTCGGGACCGTCGAACAGGCGCATCGCACGATGCCAGGCATACAGGCGAGCCAGCGGGAAATCATCGCTGACACCCGCGGCACCATGCACCTGGATCGCGCGGTCGATCACATTGCACGCCATCTGCGGGGCGACCGACTTGATCTGCGCCACCAGCACCTGGGCATCCTTGCTCTTGTTGCCCTGCTGATCGATGGTCCACGCCGCCTTGTGGCACAGCAGCCGGGCCTGCTCGATCTCGTTGCGCGACAACGCGATCTGCTGCTGCACCATGCCCTGTTCGGCGAGCGGCTTGCCGAAGGCGATGCGATTCTGCACCCGGTCGATCATCAGTGCCATCGCCCGCTCGGCCACGCCGATCGCGCGCATGCAGTGATGAATCCGGCCAGGACCCAGCCGCGCCTGCGCGATCGCGAAACCACTGCCCTCCTCGTGCAGCAGATTCGACGACGGCACCCGCACGTTGTCGAACGTGATCTCGCAGTGCCCGTGCTGGTCCTGCCAGCCGAACACGGGCAGCGACCGTTCGATCGACACCCCAGGTGTGTCGACGGGAACCAGGATCATGGACTGCTGCTGATGGCTGGCCGCATCCGGGTTCGTGCGGCCCATCACGATGAGGATCCTGCAGCGCGGGTCGGCGACACCGGTGATCCACCACTTGCGGCCGTTGATGACGTAGTCGTCTCCGTCGCGGAGCATGGTCGTCTCGATGTTGCGGGCGTCGCTCGATGCCACCGCGGGCTCGGTCATCGCGAAGGCTGACCGGATCTCGCCGGCCAGGAGCGGCTCCAGCCACTGTTTGCGCTGCTCCTCGGTGGCGAACAGGTGCAGCGTCTCCATGTTGCCGGTGTCGGGTGCCGCACAGTTCAGCACCTCGGGGGCGATCTCACCGCTCCAGCCCGACAGCTCGGCCAGCGGCGCGTACTCCAGGTTCGTCAGTCCCGAGACCGACGGCAGGAACAGGTTCCACAGCCCGCGCTCCCTGGCCAGGACCTTGAGTTCCTCGACGACCGGCGGAACGGTGTGGTCGTCGCGGCCCTTCTCGTGGCGGTAGGCCTCATAGGATGCCTCGGCCGGGAAGACGAATTCGGTCATGAATTCGGTCAGACGCTTGTGGTAGTCGGCACCCTTGGCTGACATCGCGAAGTCCATGACCGCCACGATATGACATGTCTAAACAAGTGGACTTCCCGGAGGTCCGGTCAGACCTTCTCCCCGACGGACAGCGCCGCGTTGATCGCGTCGACGCGGTCCTTGGCGTCTCCGAACAGCATCTGAGTGTTCTCGCGGAAGAACAGCGGGTTCTGCACACCGGCGTAGCCAGAGGCCATGGAGCGCTTGAACACGATGACGTTGTCGGCGTTCCACACCGTCAGCACCGGCATGCCGGCGATCGGGCTGCCGGGATCCTCGGAGGCCGCCGGGTTGACGGTGTCGTTGGCGCCGATGACCAGGACGACGGAGGTGCCGTCGAAGTCGTCGTTGATCTCGTCCATCTCCAGCACGATGTCGTAGGGCACCTTGGCCTCGGCCAGCAGCACGTTCATGTGGCCGGGCAGGCGTCCCGCGACGGGGTGGATGCCGAAGCGGACCTCGACACCGCGTTCGCGCAGCTTGCGGGTCAGGTCGGCCACGCCGTACTGCGCCTGGGCAACCGCCATGCCGTAGCCGGGCGTGATGATGACCGACGACGCGTTGGCCAGCAGTTCGGCGGCCGCGTCGGCGTTGATCTCGCGGTGCTCGCCGTAGTCCACATCGGACCCGCCACTGGAACTTTCCATGCCGAAGCCGCCGGCGATGACCGAGATGAACGAGCGGTTCATCGCCTTGCACATGATGTAGGACAGGTAGGCACCCGAGGACCCGACGAGTGCGCCGGTGACGATCAGCAGATCGTTGCCGAGCAGGAAGCCTGCGGCGGCCGCGGCCCACCCGGAGTAGCTGTTGAGCATCGACACCACGACGGGCATGTCGCCGCCGCCGATCGAGGCGACCAGATGCCAGCCCAGCAGCAGTGCGAGCACGGTGACGACGATGAGTAGCCACAGTTGCGGGTCGATGACGAACCAGACGGTCAGCGCGGCGAAGACGACCAGTGCACCCACGTTGAGGAAGTTCTTGCCGGGCAGCATCATCGGCGACGAGCTGATCTTCGCCGACAGCTTCAGGTTGGCCACGATCGAACCGGTGAACGTGACAGCACCGATGAAGACGCCGATGACGACCTCACCGGAATGGATGCCGAGCATGCCTTCGTTGGCCAGCGTGGCCGCTTCGGCGCCGGATGCGTCACCCTCGACGTGCAGGTAGCCGTTCCAGCCGACGAGCACCGCGGCCAGGCCGACGAAGCTGTGCAGCAGCGCGATCAGCTCGGGCATGCCCGTCATCTCGACGATCTTGGCGCGCCACAACCCGATCGCCGCACCGATGGCCATGGCACCGACCAGCAACGCCAAGCCGAGCGGTTCGATGTGGCGGGCGAGCGCGAGTGCGATGGTCGCGATCAGTGCGACGGCCATTCCGGCGATGCCGAAGCTGTTTCCGGCGCGCGAGGTTTCGTGCTTGGACAGCCCCGCCAGCGCGAGGATGAACAGCAGCGCGGCCACGACATAAGCGGCCGTAGCCGCGGTTTCCAACGTAAACATGTGTCTAGCTCCTCGAGAACATCGCGAGCATGCGGCGCGTCACTGCGAAGCCGCCGAAGATGTTGATAGAGGCGAGCAGGATCGCCAAAAACGCCAGGACGGTCACCACAGCGCCATTTCCGGAATCGCCGTGGCCGATCTGCAGCAGTGCGCCGACGACGATGATCCCGGAGATCGCGTTGGTCACCGACATCAGCGGGGTGTGCAGCGCGTGGTGCACATTGCCGATGACGTAGTAGCCGATGACGATCGCCAACGCGAAGACGGTCAGGTGCACCTGCAGTGCGGCAGGCGAGAGCGCGATCAACGCGAACAGGACCGCTGCGGCACCGAAGGTGATGCCCAGGCGGCGGCCCATGGAAAGAGGTGCCTTGGGCTCCTTGACCGGCGGTGCTTCGACGGCCTTGGCGGCCGGTGCCGCGGACACCTGCACCGGTGGCGGCGGCCAGGTGACCTCGCCGTCGCGCACGACGGTGACCGAGCGCTGCACGACGTCGTCAAAGTCGAGGGTGAGCTGGCCGTCTTTCTCGGGGGTCAGCAGCTTGAGCAGGTTGACCAGGTTGGTGCCGTAGAGCTGCGAGGCGGTCGCCGGGAGACGGCCCGCCAGGTCGGTGTAGCCGATGATCGTGACACCGTGATCGGTGACGACGGCCTGGTCCTTGACGGTGCCCTCGATGTTGCCGCCGTTGGCCGCGGCCATGTCGACGAGCACGCTGCCCGGCTTCATCGAGGCGACCATGTCGGCGGTGATGATCCGCGGCGCCGGCTTGCCCGGGATCAGCGCCGTCGTGATGATGATGTCGACGTCCTCGGCAAGCTCGGCATACAGCGCCGCCTCGCGGGCCTTGTAATCGTCGCCCATTTCTTTGGCGTAGCCGGTGGCCGACACTTCCCCGGCGTTCGGGTCGACGGACACGTACTCGCCACCCAGGGACTTGACCTGATCGGCGACCTCGGGCCGCGGGTCGGTGGCCTTGACGATGGCACCGAGGCTGCCGGCCGCGCCGATCGCGGCCAGACCTGCGACACCGGCACCGACGACGAGCACCTTGGCCGGCGGCACCTTGCCCGCCGCGGTGACCTGACCGGTGAAGAACCGGCCGAATTGGTGGGCGGCCTCGACGACGGCGCGGTAGCCGGCGATGTTGGCCATCGACGAGAGCACGTCCAGCGACTGCGCCCGCGAGATCCGTGGAACCGCGTCCATGGCGAGCACGGTGATCGGGCGGGTCGACAACTGCTCGACGAGTTCGGGCTTCAGCGCGGGCGAGATGAGGCTGATCAGCGTCGCCCCGTCGCGCAGAGCGGCGATCTCTGCCTCGGTCGGTGCGTTGACCTTGAGCACGATGTCGGAGGACAACGCCTGGTCGGAGGCCGCGATGCTGGCGCCCGCCTCGGCGAACGCCTCGTCCGAGAAACTCGACGCAGCGCCCGCGCCGGACTCGACTACTACGTCATAGCCGAGCTTGATGAGCTGCCCGACAGTCTGCGGGGTGGCAGCGACGCGCGTTTCCCCAGGCAGGGACTCTCTCGGTATCCCGATGATCATCGATGTCTGTCCGATCTTGGCTTCGCTCGCGGAGCGTGGAAAAGGTCAGTGTAAGAGCTGTCCCAGCGGCTGGGCGCACTCCGTAGCCCGTCTAACGGCTGGGCGTGACGTCTGGGCGGAAGACTGTAAAGGCGGGGTGTTCTCTTGCGTTGGGCCAGTTGACGGGCGTCAAGAGGGCGATACGGTTACGCGCATGCCCCAGACGACGGCGGTGCTGTCCTACGAGCCCACGGATCCGTTCGCCGTCACCGCCGTCCAGGTCGACGACCCGGGTCCGGGCGAGATCCTGGTGCGGATCGAAGCGTCGGGTGTTTGCCATACAGACCTCGTGAATCGTGTTGCGGGGACGGCGGATCGGCCCGTGTTGCTGGGACACGAGGGCGCGGGCATCGTCGAGGCGGTCGGCGACGGAGTCACCTCAGCCGAACCCGGTGACCGCGTGGTGCTGACGTTCCGGCATTGCGGCGGCTGCGCGAACTGCCTCGCCGGACGTCCCGCCTACTGCCGGAAAGCGGCCAGGCTCAACCAGTTCGGCCCGCGCGCTGATGGCACTCCGCGCGTGACGGTCGACGGGCAGCCGGTGCTCGACGGGTTCTTCGGTCAATCCAGCCTTGCAGGTTACGCGCTGGCGAGCGAGGACAACACGGTCGTCGTCGGTACCGACGTGGATCCGGTGCTGGCGGCGCCCCTGGGCTGTGGATTCCAGACCGGTGCCGGCGCCGTGCTGAACCTGCTCCGGCCCAGGCCGGGAAGCTCACTGGTCGTCTTCGGTGCTGGCGCAGTTGGTTTGGCTGGAGTGCTCGCGGCATTGGCGGCAGGCCTGGAGACCGTCCTCGTCGTCGAGCCTTCACCGCAGCGCCGAGACCTTGCCGAAAGCCTGGGTGCGCGTGCAGCTTTCGATCCCAGTGGAGAGCCGGTGCAGGCCATCCGCGAACTCACCGGCGGGGGAGCGGACTACGCACTGGACACGACGGGACAACCGGGCGTGCTCGCCGATGCCGTATCGGCGCTCGCGGTCGGCGGCGCCGCGGTGGCCGTGGGGCTGGGTGCGGGTGTCCCGCAAATCGAGTTACGTGATCTCGTGATGCGCGGCAAGAGCGTGCACGGTTGTCTGGAAGGTGATTCGGTCCCTTCGGTTTTCATCCCGCAGCTGCTCGACCTGCACGCCCGCGGGCGCTTTCCCATCGAGCGGCTCGTCACCGCGTTTCCTCACCGCGACGTCAACGCCGCTCTGTCTGCCCAGCACACTGGAGATGTCGTCAAACCTGTGCTGACGTGGTGATCTGACTTTTGCTCGCGCTGATCGCAGCTATTCCCCGATCGTGACGTATCCGTCAATGTCTGCCGGTGTCCGTTTTCGTCGATATCGCACCCGATGAGGCTGCTTCGCAGACGTCGGGTCCCGAGCCGCGTCCGAGGAGTCGCTGGCGTGGCCTGCTGACCAAGGCTGGACTGCCGCTGCTGTCTGTTCTCGTCTTCGGCATCGTCTGGCAGGTCGCCGCGGCCAGCGGTATCTGGAACCAGACCTTCGTGCCCTACCCGGCCACGGTGTGGAGCGCGTTCGTCGACGTGTCCACCACGCACGACGGGGTCCGCGGCTACGCGGGATACCTGCTGTGGGAGCACCTCTACATGACGCTGCGGCGCGTCCTCGCCGGCGTGGTCATCGGTGTCGTCCTCGGAGTGCTGCTCGGGTTGGTCATGGGATCGGTCGGATGGGTGCGCAGCGTGCTGGAGCCGTGGCTGACGTTCCTGCGGGCGCTACCGCCGCTGGCCTACTTCTTCCTTCTCGTGATCTGGCTCGGCATCGACGAGGCGCCGAAGATCACGCTGCTGGCGCTGGCCGCCTTGCCGCCGGCGGCCGTCGCGACCACCGCCGCCGTCGTCGCCGCTCCGGTCGGGTTGCAGGAGGCCGCCCGCGCACTCGGCGCGTCGCGCCGTGAGGTGATCTTCGATGTCGTCGTCCCGTCGGCGCTGCCCGAGACGTTTACCGGGATCCGACTGGCCGTCGGCATGGCGTATTCATCGGTCGTCGCGGCCGAACTGTTCAACGGCATCCCCGGAATCGGTGGATTGGTCAAGGACGCAAGCAATTACAACAACACCCCCGTCGTGCTGGTCGGCATCTTCGCCATCGGATTCTCCGGCCTTGTCATCGACGGTCTGCTGCGTTCGATCGAGCGCCGCGCTGTTCCCTGGAGAGGAAAGATCTAGATGAGAGTCAAAGCCCTACTGATCGCACTCGTCGCGGCCGTGCTGGCCCTGGCGGGATGCTCGGTGGACAACTCCGGGCAGTCGGCCGACAAGCCGACCATCCGCATCGGGTACCAGACATTCCCCAGCGGTGACCTCATCGTCAAGAACAGCAAGTGGCTCGAGGAAGCGCTGCCCGACTACAACATCAAGTGGACGAAGTTCGACTCCGGGGCCGACGTCAACACCGCGTTCATCGCCAAGGAACTCGACTTCGGGGCACTCGGCTCCAGCCCGGTCGCGCGCGGACTCTCTGCGCCACTGAACATTCCGTACCAGGTTGCCTTCGTGCTGGACGTCGCGGGCGACAACGAAGCACTGGTGGTCCGGAACGAGGCGAACATCAACACGATCGCCGAACTCAAGGGCAAGCGCATCGGCACGCCGTTCGCGTCCACCGCGCATTACAGCCTGCTCGCCGCCCTCGATCAAAACGGGTTGTCGCCCAGCGATGTTCAGCTGGTCGACCTGCAGCCGCAGGCCATCCTCGCGGCCTGGGAACGCGGCGACATCGATGCGGCTTACACCTGGCTGCCGACGCTGGACCAATTGCGCACCAGCGGCAAGGATCTGATCACCAGCCGCCAGCTGGCCACCGATGGTAAGCCCACGCTCGATCTGGGTGTGGTGTCGACGGAGTTCGCCGAGGCGCATCCTGACGTGGTCGACATCTGGCGGCAGCAGGAAGCCCGCGCGCTCGATCTGATCAAGAACGATCCCGAGGCCGCCGCCAAGGCGATCTCCGCCGAGATCGGATTGACCCCCGAGGAGACGGCCGGTCAGATCAAGCAGGGCGTGTACCTGACCCCCGAAGAGGTGGCATCACCGGAATGGCTTGGCTCTGAAGGTAATCCAGGCAACATCGCGGTGAACCTGGAGAGTGCCTCGCAGTTCCTCGCCGAGCAGAAGCAGATCCCGTCCGCAGCCCCGCTGAAGACGTTCCAGGGTGCGGTCTACACCAAAGGTCTCCCGGGTGTCCTCGACCAGTGACGGCGCTATCCGGATCAAGTCCGTCTCCCACCGTTACGGCAAGGGCAACGACGAGGTCACCGCGCTCGGACCCGTCGACCTGACGGTCGATCCTGGCTCGTTCCTCGTCCTGGTCGGCGCCTCGGGCTGCGGGAAGAGCACGCTGTTGCGGCTCCTCGCCGGGTTCGAGTCGCCGAGCCAGGGCTCGGTCCAGGTGGCCGGCGCGCCGCCCACTCCCGGTGTGACGGCCGGTGTGGTGTTCCAGCAGCCGCGGCTGTTCCCGTGGCGGACCGTGGGCGGCAACGTCGACCTGGCGCTGAAGTACGCAAAGGTGCCGCGGGACAAGCGAACTCAGCGGCGCGACGAACTGCTGGACAGGGTCGGCCTCGGTGGTACCTCGAACCGGCGGATCTGGGAGATCAGCGGCGGGCAACAACAGCGCGTCGCGATCGCACGGGCTCTCGCGGCGGAGACACCGCTGTTCCTGCTCGACGAACCGTTCGCCGCGCTCGACGCGCTGACACGGGAGCGGCTGCAGGAGGACGTCCGGCAGGTCAGCGCAGAGTCCGGCCGCACAACGGTTTTCGTCACGCACAGCGCCGACGAGGCGGCTTTCCTGGGGTCCAGGATCGTCGTGCTGACGAGGCGTCCCGGACAGGTGGCACTCGACATCCCCGTCGACCTGCCGCGTACGGGGGTGGACGCCGATGAACTGCGGCGCTCGCCGGAGTACGGCGAACTGCGGGCTGAAGTGGGCCGAGCGGTCAAAGCAGCCGCGGCTTGACCGGCAGCGGGTAGCCACATCTCGAAACGGCACCGATCAGGTATCGACATCACTTTGCTAGTGCGTGGGATGCTTGCGGGGCCGCACGATAACGGCGTGAGCATGGTTGTGGAACGTGGGCTGACACGATGCCCGCGATGTGTCGCGGTAGCCGACTACGTCTTCGTGGAGACGTCGCAACGGCCACCCAACGGATTGCGTTACGAGGTGCGTTGCCGCAAGTGCGGCGAGTACTACAGCGAGGACAGCCGGCCGGTGGCGAATCTGCCTGCGGTGGTGGAGGAGTCGCTGCGATGGCCGCCGGATTGGCTTCCAGAGCCCGCGCGCGACTGGCGTGGCGAGGCCGTCGAGATCCTGACGGTGGTCGCGCAGCGTGGCAAGACCGAGATGGACGCTTTAGGTAAGCAGGTGCAGAGCGCGCTCGAACTGACCCGGGCGTGGGTCAACGAGCGCAACGAGCGCCGGGCGGCGCGGATGCTGGATCAGACCGGCGGATACGCGGGAGGCGGATAAACCCCGCGCAGGATCCACGCGAACCAGTTGATGCCGTACTCGAGCTCGTCGCTTGCGTCGTAATCCGGGTTCGGGTCCACCGCGCTGCCTCCAGTCACCTTCAGCCACACGACGGTGGCCTGGAACGAGTCTAGACCCGCTTGGCCCGCGAGAACACAGCAACGGCTTAGACTGAACCAACCAGTTAGTAGGTCCACGCCTGCGCCAGTGTTTTCCATGCCTATAGTGAGTCGCCATGTCTGAGTCCGCTGTCAATCCCGGGCAAACCAACGGGATGTCCCGCCGCGAGGAGTTGTTGGCCGTCGCCACCAAACTGTTCGCCGCGCGCGGCTATCACGGCACCCGGATGGACGACGTCGCGGACGCCGTCGGCCTGAACAAGGCGACCGTCTACCACTATTACGCCAGCAAGTCGCTGATCCTCTACGACATCTACAAGGGTGCCGCGGACTTCACCGTCGATGCGCTGCACGACGACCCGACGGCGTCGGCGCGCGAGACGATCTATCACTTCACCCGTCGTCTGTTGGTCGGCATCGCCAGCGACATCGAGCGCGCGGCCGTCTATTTCCAGGAGGGGCCCTACATCACCGAGTGGTTCACCGAGGAGCAGGTGGCTTACATCCGGGAGAAGGAAGCCCAGGTCTACGAGCATGTCCGCGACGTGATCGACCGGGGTATCGCCGATGGCGAGTTCTACGACTGCGACTCTCACGTGCTTGCGCTCGGCTACATCGGCATGACGCTCGGGTCGTACCGGTGGCTGCGGCCGCATGGCCGGCGCACAGCGAAGGAGATTGCCGTCGAGTTCAGCACCGCACTCCTGCGCGGCCTGATCCGGGACGAGAGTGTGCGCGTCGCCTCCCCGCTGGGTGTCGACCTCGACGTCACGGCGCGGGCGCTCGAGGAAACCAACTAGCACTGCAGCGGTGGGAGCGCCCGGTCCAAACCCGGGTATCCGAACGCGGTGGTACTGCGCATCGGCACGTCGGGGTGGTCGTACAACCACTGGCGGAACGTGCTCTACGAGCCGGGCCTGCCTGCTGTGCGCTGGCTGGAACGCTATGTCGCCGAGTTCGACACCGTCGAACTCAACGGCAGCTTCTACCGGTGGCCGCGGGACGCACAGTTCGAAACGTGGCGTGACCAGCTTCCCGCCGGATTCGTCATGGCGGTGAAGGCCGCCCGAGGTCTCACCCACGCCCGCAGGTTGCGCTCACCGGAGGAGTGGGTGGAACGAATGGCGCGGGGTTGGCGCGCACTCGGTGACCGCGGAGGTCCGCTGCTGGTCCAGCTGCATCCGGCATTGGAACGCGACGACGAACGGCTCGGCCATTTCCTCGCCGCGATGCCGGCCGAGATCCCCGTCGCGGTCGAGTTCCGGCATGCGTCGTGGGATCACCGGGAGGTGTACGAGATGTTGGAGAAGTACGACGCCGCATACGTCGTGATGAGCGGCGCGGGCCTGCCCTGCATCCTCAGGGCGACGGCGTCGTTCGTCTACGTGCGACTGCACGGACCCGACCAACACACCATGTATGACGGTTCCTACAGTGCCGACGACCTTCGCTGGTGGGCCGACCGCATCACCGAATGGGATGGGCAGGGCCGCGATGTGTTGGTGTACTTCAACAACGACCTGGGCGGCAACGCCGTGCGCAACGCTCGGGATCTCCGTGCCGCGCTCGGACTTTGAGCGAGTTCGTTTTGGGGGCGGTGTCCGCGCTGCGGCGCGAGGGCATCGCGACGGCTGCGTGAGGCGGCATCCGGACTCGATATGCTCGGCCAATGCCTTTGGTGAGTAAGACGGTCGAGGTGTCGGCCGCGGCCGAGACGATCATGGCGATCGTCGCCGACTTCGAGAAGTACCCGGAGTGGAACGACGAGATCAAAGGGTGCTGGATTCTGGCGCGCTACGACGACGGCCGTCCCAGCCAGTTGCGGCTCGATGTCGTCGTGCAGGGTCAGGCAGGCACCTTCATCACCGCGGTGTACTACCCGGGTGAGAACCAGATCTTCACCGTCCTGCAGCAGGGCGAGCACTTCACCAAGCAGGAGCAGAGGTTCTCGGTGGTCGCCATGGGGCCGACGTCGTTGCTGACGGTCGACCTCGACGTGGAGGTGTCGCTGCCGGTGCCCGCGGTGATGGTCAAGAAGGTCATCGGGGACACCCTCGAGTACCTCGCCGCGAACCTGAAGACGCGCTCCGAGGAGCTTGCGGCGTCGTAGCCGATCACAGGTAGGCGGCAAGCCTGTCCCAGAAGTGATCGCCGTCGCGTCCCATCGCCAGACCAGCCCTGGCGCGCAGCGTCATGGCCCGAGTGTGGATGCGTTGTTCGGTGCTGCGCGGCATGTCGGCCGGGCCGTACCGGCCGCGTCGAAGATGGCGCAGCCTCCCGCGGCGGACTTCCCAGCGCAGCGCGTCGGAGATGCTTTTCGACGGCCTTCCGGCGATCTCGAAACCGTGGTAGCGGAGATCCTCGATGATGTCGGGGATCGTCTTCGGGCCGTGCCGGAACAGGTGGTCGACGATCACGTACCGCAGGTCGGTGCCACGGAGCAGGGGCTTGTCTGCCATGGACGCACTCTTGCAGTGGGTGCCGACACATCAGCGCGGCGGCATCTGGGGACGGATCCCGAATTGCCCACGGCGAGCGACAAAGTCGGCATCTGGTTAGCGGTCCTACCGAACGAGCGACAAAGTCGCTCGCCGTGGGCAATGCGAAAGGTGGGTCGCCGAGGCGCGTCAGGTCCAGAGCCCGACGCGGTCCAAGTAGGCCAACATCCGGTCCAGGCCGTCGGTGAACTGTCCCTTTGTCAGGGAGACCACCTTGTCGACGTCGCGCAGGCGCAATGCGTCGATCAGCTCCAGGTGGCTGGCAACCGCCGCCGGCCCCCACGTGTCGTCGGACGAGAAGAGTTTCGGCGGCAGATAGCGCGTGGCGTGCAGCAGGAACCACGCCAGCTTGATCCGGCCGCCCGCGCGATTGAAGGTGCGGTGAAAGTCGAACTCCGCCTGGGCAATCCGTTCTTGATCGCGCTGCTCGACGGCGAACGCGAGGGCCTCGTTCAACCGGCTGAGCTCGTCGATCTGAGTGTCGGTGATCCGGCGTGTGGTGGTGGCGGCCAGCTCCTGGGCGATCGCCGCCTGCAACCAGAAGATGTCCTCGATGTCGGTGCGCGACAACGGCATCACTCGGTGACCCCGGTGACGTTCGAGCTCGACCATCCCCTCGCCGCGCAACGTACGCAGCGCTTCGCGCACCGGGGTGATGCTGACGCCCAACCGCGCCGCCGTCTCGTCGAGCCGGATGAACGTGTCGGGGCGCAGTGCCCCGGTCATGATCTCCGCTCGGAGACGGGCCGCGACTTCGTCGGAGAGTTGTTCACGACGCACCCTGCCCGACGTCCGCAGTGCGGCGGGCGCATTCGTCACAATCCACCTTTCCGGCGGGGGAGGCGAGGTCTTGTCCTGTCAGCGCCGGGGTCATAGTGTGACCGGGGCAACAACATGTTTGATCAAATATCATCCTTCCGCAACCCATCGAGATGGAGCAGAAGAACGTTGACCGAAGCCAGTGCTCAGCCCGGAACCGAGACTGAACAGCCCTACCTCGCCCGCAGGCAGAACTGGACCAATCAACTCACCCGGCACGCGCTGATGCAGCCCGCCGCGACGGCGCTGCGCTTCCTCGGGAAAACGACCACCTGGGCCGAACTCGATCAGCGCGTCACCGGGCTCGCCGGCGCGCTGCACGCGCGCGGCGTCGGCTTCGGCGACCGGGTGCTGATCCTGATGCTCAACCGCACCGAGTTCATGGAAGCGGTACTGGCGGCCAACAAGCTCGGCGCCATCGCGGTGCCGGTGAACTTCCGGATGACGCCGCCCGAGATCGCGTACCTCGTGTCCGATTGCGCTGCCGAGGTGATCATCACCGAGTCGGTGCTCGCGAAGGTGGCGACGACGGTTCGCGACATCGACCCGAAGCTGGCAACCGTCATCGTCGCCGGGGGCACCGATGAGGACGGGGTGCTCGACTACGACGAGGTCCTGGCCGAGAACAACGACTGCCCGCTGGTCGACATCCCCAACGATTCGCCCGCGCTGATCATGTACACCTCGGGAACGACCGGTAAGCCCAAGGGCGCGGTACTGACGCACAACAACCTGGCGGGCCAGGTCATGACGCTGCTGTTCACCAACGGCGCGGACATCAACAACGACATCGGCTTCATCGGCGTGCCGTTCTTCCACATCGCCGGCGTCGGCAGCATCGTCTCCGGCATGCTGCTCGGCCGGCCGACGGTGCTCTATCCGCTCGGTGCCTTCGACCCCAACGAACTGCTCGACGTGCTGCAGGCCGAGAAGGTCACCGGGATCTTCCTGGTCCCTGCGCAGTGGCAGGCGGTGTGTGCCGCGCAGCAGGCCAACCCACGCGATCTCAAGCTCCGCTTCCTGTCCTGGGGAGCTGCGCCGGCGTCCGACACCCTGCTTCGGCAGATGTCGGAGACGTTCCCCGGCGCCCAGATCCTGGCGGCATTCGGGCAGACCGAGATGTCCCCGGTCACCTGCATGTTGTTGGGTGACGATGCCCTCCGCAAACTCGGATCCGTGGGCAAGGTCATCCCCACGGTCTCAGCGCGCATCGTCGACGAGGACATGAACGACGTCCCGATCGGTCAGGTCGGTGAAATCGTCTACCGCGCGCCCACGCTCATGGCGGGCTACTGGAACAACCCGAAGGCGACCGCCGAATCTTTCGCCGGCGGCTGGTTCCACTCCGGTGACCTGGTACGTCAGGATGAAGAGGGTTACATCTGGGTCGTCGATCGTAAAAAGGACATGATCATCTCCGGCGGCGAGAACATCTACTGCGCCGAAGTCGAGAACGTCCTCGCTGCCCACCCCGACATCGTCGAGGTCGCGGTGATCGGTCGTGCCCACGAAAAGTGGGGGGAGGTCCCCGTTGCTGTGGCGGTGCTGCGGAGTTCGCTGGGAGCAACCTCCGGTGCGGGGCTCGGGCTAACCGATCTGGAAGAGTTCCTCGGCGATCGACTCGCTCGGTACAAGCATCCGAAAGCGCTCGAAATCATCGACGCGCTGCCTCGAAACCCCGCGGGTAAGGTCCTCAAGACGGAACTGAGGACGCGCTTCGGCGCACAAGTTTCCATTGACGCCCGCGAAAGTTCCACTCCGCCAACGGTTTCAGCTGCGGCACAAGGAGATTAGCGGCGGCGTGGGCCCTTTGCTAACGGTTGGATGTTCAATCCCACGGATGCGGTACGCCAGGGGTACAGCATCGGGTACAGTCCGGTGGTCTGGCTTACTACTGGCCGGTAGGGAGACCGTGCTCACACGATCGGGGATAAGGCTGGAAGGGAGCGTGCGACAGATGCTGCCGGTGCGCTCTGCTGGTTGCGATGCCAGTCGCGGAGTGGTCGCGGGAGTCGTCCTGTGACGACGAATTCGGGTCTCGCCGGGTATGTCCGCGAACAGATCCAGCCGGGCCTGGTGGCCGTCGGCGGGTTCGTCCGTATGTGCGTGCTCGTCGGCAAAGCGACCCTCCGCCCGCCGTTCCAGTGGCGCGAGTTCATCCTGCAGAGCTGGTTCCTGCTTCGCGTGGCTTTTCTGCCCACGGTCGCGGTGTCGATCCCGCTGACCGTGCTGCTGATCTTCACCCTCAACATCCTTCTCACCGAGTTCGGTGCCGCCGACATCTCGGGTGCAGGCGCCGCGCTGGGTGCTGTGACGCAGCTCGGCCCGCTCGTCACGGTGCTCGTCGTGGCGGGCGCCGGCTCGACCGCCATCTGCGCCGACCTGGGCGCCCGCACCATTCGTGAAGAGATCGACGCGCTCGAGGTGCTCGGCATCGATCCGATCCACCGCCTCGTGGTGCCCCGCGTCGTCGCCTCGACGTTCGTCGCGATGCTTCTCAACGGAGCCGTCATCACGATCGGTCTCGTCGGCGGCTTCATCTTCGGCGTCTACCTGCAGAACGTGTCCGCGGGCGCCTATGTCTCGACGCTCACCCTCGTGACCGGCCTGCCCGAGGTTCTGATCTCGCTCATCAAGGCGCTCACCTTCGGCTTGATCGCCGGTCTGGTCGGCTGCTACCGCGGCCTGACCGTCGCCGGCGGCGCCAAGGGTGTCGGTACAGCAGTCAACGAAACCCTGGTGCTGTGCGTGATCGCGCTGTTCGCGGTCAACGTCATCCTGACCACCATCGGCGTGCGTTTCGGAACGGGGAGCTGACGTGTCGACCGCATCCGTTATCCGCCAGCGGTTCCCGCGCGGCGTCGCGCGGGCCGAGAAGGTCGTCGGCGCACCCGGGCGCGGCCTGGACAGCGTCGGCCACGTCGCGTGGTTCGTCGTCACCGCGGTCGGCTCCATCGGGCACGCCTTGCGGTACTACCGCAAGGAAACGCTGCGCCTGATCGCCGAAATCGGTATGGGCACAGGTGCGATGGCGGTGATCGGCGGCACCGTCGCGATCGTCGGCTTCGTGACCCTGTCGGGGTCCTCGCTCGTCGCGATCCAGGGCTTCGCGTCACTGGGCAACATCGGTGTCGAAGCGTTCACCGGCTTCTTCGCTGCGCTCATCAACGTCCGCATCGCCGCCCCCGTGGTCGCGGGTCAGGCGCTGGCAGCCACCGTCGGTGCCGGCGCGACCGCCGAACTCGGTGCCATGCGCATCAGCGAGGAGATCGACGCTCTGGAAGTGATGGGCATCAAGTCGATCTCGTATCTGGTGTCGACGCGCATCATGGCCGGCTTCGTCGTCATCATCCCGCTCTACGCGATGGCGATCATCATGTCCTTCCTGTCGGCGCAGGCGACCACGACGATCTTCTACGGCCAGTCGACCGGCACCTACGAGCACTACTTCCGGACGTTCCTGCGTCCCGACGACGTGTTCTGGTCCTTCGTCCAGGCGGTGCTCATCTCGGTGATCGTCATGCTCAACCACTGCTACTACGGCTTCTACGCCAGCGGCGGCCCGGTCGGCGTCGGCGAGGCCGTCGGGCGATCGATGCGCGCCTCGCTGGTCGCGATCGTGTGTGTGGTCCTGTTCGCCTCGTTGGCGCTCTACGGCGTCGACCCGAACTTCAACCTGACGGTGTAGCGGCGATGACGGCACCCATCAACTCCAAGCGGCAGCCCCCGTACAAGATCGCGGGCCTCGTCCTGACGTTGATCACGATCGTCGTGCTGGTCCTGGTGTACCTGCAGTTCCGTGGCGACTTCCTGCCTCGTACGCAGCTGACGATGATCTCGGCGCGCTCGGGCCTGTCCATGGATCCCGGCGCCAAGGTGACCTACAACGGTGTCGAGATCGGCCGCGTCGGCAACGTGGAAGAGACGAACGTCGACGGCGAGCCGCGCGCCAAGATCGTTCTCGAGGTGAACCCGAAGTACCTCGATCTGATCCCGCAGAATGTCGACGCCGACATCAGCGCGACGACAGTTTTCGGCAACAAGTACGTGTCGTTCCGGTCTCCGACGGATCCCTCGCCGGAACGGATCACGTCGTCCGACGTCATCGACGTCACGTCGGTCACGACGGAGTTCAACACGCTGTTCGAGACGGTCGTCGACATCGCAGGCCAGGTCGACCCGATCAAGCTGAACCAGACGCTGACCGCCACCGCGCAGGCCCTCGACGGTCTCGGCGATCGGTTCGGCGAATCGATCAGCAACGGCAATGAGATCCTCGCCGAGATCAACCCGCAGATGCCGCAGATCCGTCGTGACAACCAGTTGTTGGCCGACCTCGGCGAGGTCTACGCCGACGCCGCCCCCGACCTGTTCGACGGCCTGCAGAACGCGGTCACGACGGCACGCACGCTCAACGAGCAGCAGGGCAACGTCGACCAGGCGTTGATGGCCGCGGTCGGCTTCGGTAACAACGGCGGCGACATCTTCGAACGGGGTGGCCCCTACCTCGTGCGCGGCGCTGAAGATCTGCTGCCCACCAGCGCACTGCTCGACGAGTACAGCCCCTCGCTGTTCTGCACGGTCCGCAACTACCACGACGTCGAACCCAAGATCGCCGACGCGTTGGGTGGCAACGGATACTCCCTGCGGACCCACTCCGAGCTACTCGGCCTCGGCGCGGGCAACGCCTACGTCTATCCGGACAACCTGCCCCGCGTGAACGCCAAGGGCGGACCGGGCGGGCGACCCGGCTGCTGGCAGCCCGTCACCCGTGACCTGTGGCCGGCGCCGTACCTCGTCATGGACACCGGTGCGTCGATCGCCCCCTACAACCACATGGAACTCGGCCAGCCGCTGTTCACCGAGTACGTCTGGGGACGCCAAGTCGGGGAGCACACGATCAACCCATGAAAATCACCGGTACCGCCATCAAGCTCGGCGCCTTCTCCCTGGTGCTGCTGCTGTTCACGGGCATCATCATCGTGGTGTTCGGCCAGATGCGATTCGATCGCACGAACGGTTTCTCGGCGATCTTCAGCAATGCCAGTGGTCTGCGCTCCGGCCAGTTCGTCCGCGCGTCCGGCGTGGAAGTCGGCAAGGTCCAAAAGGTCACCTTGATCGAGGGCGGTTCGAAGGCACGGGTCGACTTCGACGTCGACCGGTCGCTGGAACTTTTCGACGAGACCACCGCATCGATCCGCTACCTGAACCTCATCGGTGACCGATACCTGGAACTCAAGCGCGGTGAGAGCAACACCCGAATCGCCGCGGGAGCGACGATTCCGCTGGAGCGGACCGAACCGGCGCTCGACCTCGACGCACTCATCGGCGGCTTCCGACCGGTCTTCCAGTCGCTGGAGCCCGAGAAGGTCAACACGATCGCGCAGACGATCATCACGGTCTTCCAGGGACAGGGCGGCACGATCAACGACATCCTGGACCAGACCGCTTCCCT
Organism: Mycobacterium sp. 236(2023); assembly: GCF_029623955.1. Lineage (GTDB taxonomy): Bacteria > Actinomycetota > Actinomycetes > Mycobacteriales > Mycobacteriaceae > Mycobacterium. The sequence continues at coordinate 382,479 of NZ_JARSBP010000005.1, forward strand.
CACATCGGCTCTCGCGGACCGCGACCAGGCGATCGGCGAGGTGGTCAACAACCTGAACACGGTGCTGGACACCACGGTCAAGCACCAGCAGCAGTTCGATGACACCGTCAAGAACTTCGAGGTGCTGATCACCGGGCTCAAGAACCGCGCCGATCCGCTCGCCGATTCGGTGGGCGACATCAGCGATGCCGCGGGCACTGTCGCAGACCTGCTGGCCGACAACCGCCCGCTGCTGCAGAGCACCGTGGGCCGGCTCGAGGCCATCCAGCAGCCGTTGGTCGATCAGAAGGACCAGCTCAACGACCTTCTCATCCGCTTCCCGGAGGCACTCAACATCATCGGACGCGCGGGCGGCATCTACGGTGACTTCTTCAACTTCTACGCGTGCGATGTGTCGTTGATGCTCAACGGTTTACAGCCGGGTGGACCCGTCCGGACCGTCAAGGTCTGGAGCCAGCCCTCGGGTAGGTGCGCGCCGAAATGAGAGTTCTCGAAGGGTCCAACCGCGTCCGCAGCGGGCTGATGGGCATCATCATCCTGGTCGTCGTCATCGGCGTCGGGCAGAGCTTCGCCAGCGTGCCCATGCTGTTCGCGAAGCCGACGTACTACGCGCAGTTCTCCGACACCGGCGGCATCAACGTAGGCGACAAGGTGCGTATCGCCGGCGTCGACGTGGGCGTCGTGAAGTCGACGGACATCGACGGCGACCGGGTGGTCATCGGATACTCCCTCGACGGCACCGAGATCGGCACCGACAGCCGCGCCGCGATCCGGACCGACACGATCCTGGGCCGGCGCAACATCGAGATCGAACCCCGCGGCGACGATCCGTTGCGCGCCAACGGGGTTCTGCCGCTCGGCCAGACGACCACGCCCTACCAGATCTACGACGCCTTCTTCGACGTCAGCAACTCCGCGGCCGGCTGGGACACCCAGACCGTCAAGGAATCGCTGAATGTGTTGTCCGAGACCATTGATCAGACCTACCCGCATCTCAGCGCCGCCCTCGACGGTGTCGCTCGGTTCTCCGACACGATCGGCAAGCGCGACGACCAGATCAAGCAACTGCTGGCCAACGCGAACAAGGTCGCAGGCGTGCTCGGTAACCGCAGCGAGCAGATCAATGACCTGTTCGTCAACGCGCAGACCCTGCTCGCGGCGGTCAACGAGCGCAACTACGCGGTAAGCCAGCTGCTCGAGCGCGTCGACAAGTTCTCCACCCAGGTCCGCGGCGTCATCGACGACAACCCGAACCTGAACAGAGTTCTCGAACAGCTCAGGACCATCAGTGACGTGTTGCGCGAGCGCAAGTTCGACCTCGTCGACGCCTTGTCTGCGCTCTCGAAGTTCACCGCGTCGCTGGGCGAGGCGGTGGCGTCGGGACCGTTCTTCAAGGTGATGCTCGTCAACCTCGCTCCGTACTGGATCCTGCAGCCGTTCGTCGACGCCGCATTCAAGAAGCGCGGCATCGATCCCGAGGAGTTCTGGCGCAACGCGGGCCTGCCTGCGTTCCGCTTCCCCGACCCGAACGGTGTCGGCTTCGAGAATGGGGCGCCGCCGCCGGCGCCGACGCCGATCGAGGGCACCCCGACCAACCCGGGGCCGGCCGTCGGACCCGGCTCGCCGTGTTCGTACACGCCGCCGGCAGACGGGATCCCGAGCCCGGGCAACCCGCTTCCCTGCGCCGCGCTTTCGCAAGGGCCGTACGGTCCGGTGCCCGGTGGTTTCCCGCCGCCGAACGTCGTCACCTCGGCGCCGAATGTCCATGGGCCGCAACCAGCTCCCGGTGTGCCTGCCGCGGCCATCCCCGGTCAGCTCTCGCCGACCGTGCCGGGTGCCAACCCGCCGCTTCCGCCTGCGCCGCCCGGTGCCCGCACCATTCCGTTGGCGCCGCAGCCGCAGCCTGCCGATTTCACCCCGGGTATCGCACCGTTGCCGCCCGCGCTTCCCGCGCCGGCAGTGCCGGGTCCGGGCCAGCAACTGGCGCCTGCCGGTCAGCCGCCCCTGCCGGGCAATCCACCGTTTCTTCCGCCGGGATCACAGGGTTAGGGGGTAGGAGACCATGTCGACCATCTTCGATGTGCGCAACATGAAGCGCCCCGGTCTGTCGAAGACCACGCTGATCCTGGGCGCTGTCATCGTGATCGTGGCGGTCGCCGCTGCCTTCCTGGGCTGGAACCTCTACAAGAAGGCGACCACCAACACCGTCGTTGCGTACTTCACCCAGACGCTGGCGCTCTATCCCGGCGACAAGGTGCAGATCATGGGTGTGCGCGTCGGCTCGATCGATTCGATCGAACCCGCCGGTGACAAGATGAAGGTGACCTTCCACTACGAGAGCAAGTACAAGGTCCCGGAGAACGCCAGCGCCTCGATCCTCAACCCGAGCCTCGTCGCGTCGCGCACCATCCAGCTGTCGCCTCCGTACACCGGCGGCAACACGCTTCCCGACGGCGCGGTGCTCGACACCGACCGGACGCAGGTTCCCGTCGAGTACGACGATCTGCGTGACTCGCTGAGCCGTCTGCTGCGCGATCTGGGCCCGACGCCCGAACAGCCGAAGGGTCCCTTCGGTGACATCATCGAGTCCGCTGCCGATGGTTTTGCCGGCAAGGGTGAGCAGCTGAACAAGTCACTCAACGCGCTGTCGGAAGCGTTGTTCTCGCTCAACCAGGGGCGCGGTGACCTGTTCAGTGTCATCAAGAGCCTCGCCCTGTTCGTCAACGCACTCCACGAGAGCGACCAGCAGTTCGTGTCGCTGAACAACAACCTCGCGCAGTTCACCAATGCGTTCACCAACACGGATCGTGAAGTTGCGGACGCGGTTCAGGACCTCAACGACCTGCTCTCGACCACAAGGGGTTTCATCGAGGAGAACGGCGAGGTGCTGTCCCACGACATCAACAACCTCGCCGACACCACGAATGCGATCCTGCAGCCCGAACCGCTCGACGGTCTGGAAACGGGTCTGCACGTCTACCCGAACCTCGCGGCGAACATCCTGAACATCGCTTCGGCGAACGCGGGTGGCATCGTCGGCATGCCGGTGATCTCGAACTTCGCGAACCCGATGGAGTTCATCTGCAGCTCGATTCAGGCGGGTAGCCGCCTGGGTTACCAGGAGTCCGCGGAGTTGTGCGCCCAGTACCTGGGCCCGATCCTCGACGCGATCAAGTTCAACTACCTGCCGTTCGGTGCGAACCAGCTGCAGACGGCGATGACGCTGCCGAAGCAGATCGCGTACTCCGAGCCGCGCCTGCAGCCGCCGCCGGGATACAAGGACACGACCGTGCCAGGCATCTGGTCGCGCGACACGCTGTTCTCGCACGGTAACCACGAGCCGGGCTGGATCGTGGCGCCAGGCATGCAGGGCGTCGAGGTGCAGCCGTTCACCGCGAACATGTTGACACCGGAATCGCTGGCCGAACTGATGGGCGGCCCCGACATCGTTCCGCCGGCGGCGCCGCCCGCGTTCGGGACGACGCGCAACGGCAATCTGCCCGGACCCCCGAACGCGTTCGACCAAAACAACCCGTTGCCCCCGCCGTGGTACCCGCAGCCCGGACCCCCACCGGCGCCTGCCCCCGGTGTGATCCCGGGTGGAGGTAGCCCGCTCGGCGCACCGGCACCGGCACCGGCACCGGCACCCGCGGCCCCCGCGGCGCCGTCGGGTCCGTTGCTGCCCGCCGAGGCTGGAGGAACGCGATGATCAGGCTGCGTACCTTGGCCCAGCGCACCGTCGCCCTCGGTGCGGCGGCACTGGTGCTGACGTCGTGCGGGTCCTGGAAGGGAATCGCCAACGTCCCACTGCCCGGCGGGCCCGGAACGGGATCGGATGCCACGACCATCCTCGTCCAGATGCCGGACACGTTGGCGCTCAACGTGAACAGCCGGGTGCGGGTCGCCGACGTCTACGTCGGCCGCGTCCGCGCGATCGAACTGAGGAACTGGGTGGCAACCCTGACCCTCGACCTCGACCCCACGGTGCAGTTGCCGGTGAACACGCTCGCCAAGATCGGCCAGACGAGCCTTCTCGGTTCTCAGCATGTCCAGCTGGACCTTCCGCCGGACCCATCGCCGGAGAAGCTGAAGTCCGGCGACATGATCCCGCTGAAGAACGCGTCGGCGTTCCCGACGACCGAGCGCGTGCTGGCGAGTATCGCGTCGATCCTGACTGGCGGCGGGGTGTCGAATCTGGAGACGATCCAGACCGAGATCTACAACGTCCTCAACGGGCGCGGTGACGAGATCAGGAACTTCCTCGGTCAGCTCGACACGTTCACCGACGAACTGAACCAGCAGCGCGAGGACATCACCCGCGCCATCGATTCGACGAACCGGCTGCAGTCGATCGTCGCCGAGCGGAACAACACACTCGATGCCGTCCTCACCGAATTCCCGCCGCTGATCCAGCATTTCGCGGATACCAGGGATCTGTTCGCCGACGCCGTCGAAGCGCTGGGCCGCATCAGCGGCGCCGCCGAGGACGCACTGGCCCCGGCGAGTGCGAACCTCAACCAGAACCTGGACAGCCTGCAGCGCCCGCTGCGCGAGTTGGTGAAGAGCGCGCCCTACCTCATCGGTGCGCTGAAGATGCTGCCAACGGCGCCCTTCAGCATCGAGAACGTGCCGAAGGCCGTGCGCGGTGACTACATCAACGTCTCGCTGATGGTGGATCTGACATTGTCCGCCGTCGACAACGGATTCCTGTCCGGCACAGGCGTTTCCGGAATGCTGCGAGCTCTGGAGCAGGCATGGGGTCGCGATCCGAACACGATGATCCCGGATGTGCGCTTCACGCCCAACCCGAACTCGGCGCCCAACGGTCCGCTCATCGAGAGGAGTGAGTAAGCGATGCTGACGCGGTTCGTCAAGATTCAGCTGATCATCTTCTCGATCCTGACCATCCTCGCGGTCGGGGTGCTCGGGCTGTACTACCTGCGGTTGCCGAGCCTGGCCGGCGTCGGGCAGTACACCCTCTACGCCAACCTCGAGCGCTCCGGAGGCCTGTACGCCACCGGCAACGTCACCTACCGGGGCACGCAGATCGGCAAGGTGACCGAGGTCGAGCCCACCGAGACCGGTGCGCGCGCGACGATGAGCATCGAGGACAAGTACAAGATCCCGGTGGACGCCATCGCGAATGTCCACTCGGTGTCGGCGATCGGTGAGCAGTACCTCGACCTCGTGTCGCCCACGGGAACTGATCAGTACTTCAGCCCAGGTTCGACGATCACCGAGAGCACGGTGCCCGAAGAAGTCGGCCCGGCAATCGACGCCGCCAACGAAGGTCTGGCGGTGCTGCCCAAAGAGAAGATCGACGGGCTGCTCACCGAAACCTCGGCTGCTGTCGGCGGTTTGGGCCCGACGCTGCAACGTCTCGTCGACTCGACGACCAACCTCGCCGAAGGTTTCCGCGACAACCTGCCTCAGGTCAACGACATCATCACCAACGCGGCCCCGATCCTGGACAGCCAGGTTCAGTCGGGGGATGCGATCGAACAGTGGTCACGAAATCTCAACGTGATCGCAGGGCAGACGGCCGAGCAGGATCCCGCGCTGCGCAGCGGGCTGCAGCAGGCAGCACCCACGCTCGATCAGGTCAACGAGGTGTTCACGGATGTGCGCGACTCGCTGCCGCAGACGCTGGCCAACCTGTCCGTCGTCATCGACATGCTGAAGCGCTACAACAAGGGCCTGGAGCAGGCGCTGGTGATCTTCCCGCAGGGCGGCGCCGCCCTGCAGATGGGTTCGATCTTCGAAGACGGCGGGCTCCTGCATTTCGGTCTGTCGATCAACCAGCCGCCGCCGTGTCTGACGGGCTTCCTGCCTGCCTCGGAGTGGCGATCGCCGGCTGACGTCAGCAATGCGCCGCTGCCGTCGGGGCTGTACTGCAAGATCCCGAAGGACTACCAGGCCAACGCCGTTCGCGGTGCCCGTAACTACCCGTGCGCCGACGTGCCGGGCAAGCGGGCGGCAAACCCGAAGGATTGTCGCAGCGACGAACCGTATGTCCCGCTGGGCACCAATCCCTGGTACGGCGACCCGAACCAGATCGTCGCCTGCCCCGCCCCCGGGGCACGCTGTGACCAGCGCGTCGCACCAGGTCAGGTGATACCCGCGCCGTCGGTCAACAACGGGCGCAATCCCTTGCCCGCCGACGAATTGCCGCCGCCGCAGTCACTCGCGCCGGTCAGCGATCCTCTGAGCCCACCCGGCTCGGGTACCGTCAGCTGCAGCGGTCAACAGCCCAACCCGTGCATCTACACCCCGATGCAGGGACCCGCCGGCAGCGCCGCGGCCTACAGCCCCAGTAGCGGCGAGGTGGTAGGGCCTGACGGCGTCCGATACAACGTTGGTAGTTCGAGCAACCCAGGAGACGACGGATGGAAGGAGATGCTGGCACCAGCCGGCTGACCCCCGAAACCGACGCCGAGGCCGACGCGGCTCCCATGAACGAAGTCGCAGAAGAACCCATAGAAGACCCATCGACTGACGACCGCAGGCCGTCGCGGCTGGGTCGCGGCTGGGCGGTCGGCATTTGCGCTGCGTTGATCCTGCTTGCCGGCGGTGCGACCGCGGGTGGGTACTTCGCGTTGAAGGCCAACGAGCGCAATGCCGACGTGGCCCGGTCCGACGCGGCCGCGCTCCAGGCCGCCAAGGACTGTGTGGCCGCCACGCAGGCACCCGACACGGCGGCGATGACTGCCGCGCAGTCGAAGATCCTCGAATGCTCCACGGGTGACTTCGGCGTGCAGGCGGGGCTGTTCGGCAGTGTGATCGCCGAGGCGTACTCCGCGGCGAACGCGACGGTTGCTGTCGACGACCTGCGGGCGGCGGTCGAGCGGCACAACGAGGACGGTTCGATCAACGTCCTAGTCGCGGTCCGCGTGCGGATCTCCAACGCTGAGGCCGCCGATCAGCAGGTCGGCTACCGACTGCGGGCGACAATGGCCTACGACGAGGGGCAGTACCGGATCGCCAGGCTGGACCAGGTCAACTCGTGACAGCCGTTCTCGATACGACGTCACCGACATCGACACCACCGGACGGTGCGACGGAACGCCTCGCAACGTGGCCGGCCCGTGCGGCTGCGTTGACGGTCGACGTCGTGCCGGGTGTGGGTGTGATCGCCGTGATGGCGCTGTTGGCTCTCGCCTGCCCTGCCGACGGGTGGGAGCGATGGGTGTTCATCGGGACCGGGGGGCTGACACTGTTCGCGCTCGCGGTGAACCGGCTCGTCCTGCCGTCCGCGATCGGTTGGACGTTGGGGCGAGCGCTGATGGGCCATGTACCAAGCCGGCCTGACGGAGCATCCGTCGGCGTCGTACGACTGACGCTTCGCGAACTCGCCCATCTTCTCGACACGCTGGCACTGTGCGTGGGATGGCTGTGGCCGCTGTGGGACAGGCGGCGGCGGACCTTCGCCGACCTGTTGGCGCGTACCGAGGTCGTCCGGGTTGATCCGCCGCAAAGGGACATGCGCAGGCTGGTCGCGAAGGTTCTCATCGCGGCCGCCGCTCTGTGCCTGGTCGGAGTTGGTTTCGGCTACGGCGCGGTGTATCGGTACGAGCAGGCGGCCGACGATGCGAGGGCGCAGATCGCCGACCAGGGACCGCGCATCGTCGAACAGATGTTGAGCTACGGCGCGCAATCCATGGCAGACGATTTCGCCAGAGCGCAGGGCCTGACGACTGACGCCTACCGGCCACAGCTGACCGCGCAGCAGGAGGCGGTGCAGAAGGCCGGTGCAACGACGAACGAATACTGGACCGCCAACTTTGCAGTCCTCGCGAATCCACCGGTGACACCTGACAGTGCGTCGATGCTGCTGGCGATGCAGGGCAGGCGTGGTACCACTCCGGAGACCCAGAAGTTCATCACGGCAACGGTGCAGGTCGATTTCCAGAAGTCCGGGGACGGCCAGTGGCGGGTCTCGAACCTGACCGTGTTGAAGAAGCCGTTGATGAACCAGGCGGGCCAATGAGTCCGCGCCGCAATTACGCCGAGGCCGGGGACACCGTCGACCCCGGTTACTTCGAGTCGACCCCGAAGCCGCGCCGTTGGGGACTTCCGCTGGTGGCGGCCCTCGCCGCGGTGGTGGTCACAGCAGCGATCGCGGCGAGCACGTTCATGCTCGTTCAGCACGAGCAAGACCGCCGTGTGGCTGTGAAGGACGCCGCAGCCTTGGGCTACACGCGCGAGTTCATGGTGATGTACACGAGCCTGGATCCGTTCAACGCCAATGCTTACGCCGACCGTGTCGCGGCACAGGCCACCGGCGAGTTCGCCAAAAACTTCAACGAGCGGCTCAACGAAATTCTGGTGGCAGTGGCGCGTTCGGAGCCCAGTACCGGAGAGGTCCTTTCGGCGGGTGTGCAGCGTTGGTTCGACGACGGCAGCGCCGAGATCCTCATCGCGACGAAGGTGACGTCCAAGACCCCTGACGGGAAAACCACGATGGAGAGCGGAAGTCGCTGGGTCGCAACGACTATCAAGGAAGGGCAGCAGTGGAAGATCAGCAATCTGGTTCAGGTGATCTGACCACCGAACCCGACGTCGCTGCCGGGCGCACACGCCGGCGGTTCTTCGGCAGACGGCCCAGCGCGGCACCCGAGACGCCCAGCGCGGACTCCATCACGGAAGACTCCGCTACCGCGGAGCCCGCGCCGAAGACGCCGGTCGGCAAAGCCGCCCGCGCTGCGAAAACGCAACCGGCGCAACCGGAACAGGAGGCTTCCGAGGAAACAGCCGACGAGGCGGAGCCCACCGACGACGTAGAGCCCGCCGAGGAGGCGGAGCCGGTCGTCATGGTGCCGCACCGGCCGGCGGGTAAGGGTCTGATCGTCGCGGCGGCAGTAGCCTCGGCGGTGTTCGTCGGGGCCAGTGGTTTCGCCGCAGCCATGGTGCAGCCCTATCTGTCCGAGCGGGCTTTGGTCACAACTAAACTCGACATTGCGCGCACCGCCACCGACGCCATCACCACGCTGTGGACGTACACCCCGGACGACATGGTCACACTCGCCGACCGCGCGTCGGTGTTCCTCGGCGGGGACTTCGCCGACGAGTATCGCCGCTACATCGACGCCATCGTCGAACCGAACAAGCAGGCGCAGGTCACCAACACCACCCAGGTGATGGGCGCGGCGGTCGAATCCGTCTCGCCGCCTTCGGTTCCGACCGAGGCGACCGCGCTCGTGTACACCAACTCGGTCGCCACGAGCCCGGTGACCAAGAACATCCCCGCGCTGCGGTACCTGTCGTATCGCCTGACGCTGCAGCGTGAGGGTGGGGACTGGCGCATCACCAAGATGTCGACCATCACGTCGTTCGATCTGACACCGCAGCTGTAGCCGCCGCCGTGGCCATCGCCTCGCCGGTCTCGCAACGTCAGACGGTCGTCGCTCTGCTGTTGCTGACGTTCACGACGGGGCTGGTCGACGCCGTCAGCGTTCTCGTGCTCGGTCACGTCTTCGTTGCTAACATGACCGGAAACGTTGTATTCCTTGGCTTTTGGTTCGCGTCGCATACCGTCGTGGACCTGACCGCGGCTGTGGTCTCGTTCACGTGTTTCGTCAGCGGCACCATCCTCGGCGGCCGGTTGATGCGGCATCTCGACGGCAGGGTGCGCGTGTGGCTGGCGACGGCGCTGGGTGTCGAGGTCGTGTTGTTGGTGGTGCTCGCGATGCTGGGCGGGACAGGGGTGCTGCGCTATCGCGACGACTCGAAGTTGGTTCTGATCGCCGGCCTCGCGATCGCTTTCGGTATCCAGCATTCGACAGCCCGGCAGTTCGGTATTCAGGAATTGTCCACGACGGTGCTGACCTCGACGATCGTGGGCGCCGGGTTCGACAGCAAGCTGGCGGGCGGCACAGGGGAACGACAGAGGCTGCGAATCGCCGTCGTCGCGACGATGTGTTTCGGTGCGTTGGTGGGTGCCACGCTGACGAGGTTCACCGTCGCGCCGATCATCGCCCTGGCCGCGGTCATGGTGAGCGTCAGCGCCGCGATCTTCTGGTTCGGCAAGAGCTCACAGTGACCTTCGCCAAGCGAAACACGCTGGCGCCGAAAGGCTTCTTCGCGTGCGAAGCCGCAGGGCTGCAGTGGTTGGCGCACGCTGAGGACGGGGTGCCATGTGCGGGTGTCGTCGCGGTGGACGAAACGTCGCTGACGTTGGAACGCCTGACATCCGTGCCGCCGACGGTCGACGCGGCACGTGAGTTCGGCTTACGGCTGGCTCACACGCACGACGCAGGGGCCCAGGGATTCGGGGCGCCGCCGGAGAACTGGTCGGGGCCGGGATTCTTCGGCCCCCTACAGCAGCCGTTGCCGATGGCATACTCCTCCGAAAAATCGTGGGGTGCGTTCTACGCAGACCACCGGCTGGAGCCGATGGCTGCTCGCGCGCAGCTCGATCCGGCGACGCGGTCTGCCGTCGACGAGGTGATAGATCGCTGCCGCGCAGGAGAATTCGATGACAGTGAGGCGCCGAGCCGATTGCACGGGGATTTGTGGCGCGGCAACGTCATGTGGACGACCGACGGCGCGGTGCTGATCGACCCCGCCGCGCACGGTGGTCACCGGGAGACAGATCTGGCGATGCTGGCTCTGTTCGGTTGCCCACATCTTGAGGCAGTGTTCGAGGGCTACCAGTCACAGCATCGGCTGCGTGCGGGTTGGCGGGACCGGGTCGGGCTGCACCAGCTGTACCCGCTGCTTGCCCACGTCGTGCTGTTCGGACCGGGCTACCTCGGGCAGACGCGTGCCGCGGCCACATCCACCCGGCGCAGTCCGCGCTAGTTGAAGGCGAGCCACGCCGGTTGGGCGCGTTCGCGTGAGTCACACAGCACCGCCATGGTGTCGCAGGACCCACGCGGTGAACCGGCACCGGCCCACATGCCTCCGGTGTCGCGGCGCAACACGATCGCCGATGATCCTCCGCCGTCCAGCAACACCGCCGTGTCGCTTCCTAAGCCCCGGAACAGATCCTGAATCTGGTCGGGCGTGTAGCTGCCGCCCTGGAACACGTACATCTCGTCGCGGTCCTTGACGTAGGCGAGTGCGGTGCGTGCCGCGCTGGGCCCTGGGTCGTCGAGTTGACCGGTCTCGCCGGGGGCGAGCAAGCCGATGCCGGCGACGGCGACGAAGCGGGTGCCGTCCTCGATCAGTCGGGTGAGAACGGGGGTGGCCGCATCGAAGTCGTTGTCGCTCTTGGGCGGCACCACGAACGGAGTGCCCTGTACGGGAATGACCATCGTGGACAGCGCCATCCAGTGTTCGTTGCCGCCGGACAGGCCCTGCTTGCCCGCATAGGCGAGTGTGCCGGTCACCGTGGCGTTGGTGCGTCCCAGGTTGCGGGTGTTGTCGACGTAGGCGCCGAGCGGCGAGCTGCACCCCGTCGACTTCCACGAGCCGCCCTGCTGCCCGCGGACGTCGAAGAAGTTCGCGTTGATAGCGATCGTGGGCTGGCCAAGGGCCATCCACGCTTCCAGCGGTGAGTACGTCTCGGAGGCCTGCCACAGCCCCTCGGCAGTCCGGGCACGCGGGTCGCGTTCGCAGCGGGCCTGATAGCCGGTGTGGGAGTCGGCGAGCAGGCGTGGGGCGATGCGCTGCGACGCGGACTTGATGATCATCAGCCGGCCGCCGTTGTTGAGCTCGTACCAGTTGCCCGCGGCGTTGAGCATCGGCGCGGGGAAGCCGCTTCCGAAGTTGTAGACGAGGTAGGAACCTTTGGTGTTGGCGATCGCGCCGGCGAGCAGTTCGCGTGCGCTCGCGGCATAGGCGGGCGCGGCGGTCGCCGTCATCGCCACGACACCACACATGGTGACCGCGATGGCGAGACGGGCTCTCGTGAGGAGTCGCCGGATGTTTGCGGTCGGAGTCGTCACCGGCGGCTCCTATCGGGAAATCGGACCAGGCGCAATAACAATAATCCCAGTAGACGCACTGTCAACTTTCGTCACAGCGGCATCACGAGATGATTCCGAGCCGGTCGCTGTGGCCTTTGCTGAGGGGCCACCTGCTTTCCTTCGGAAGCGTCACCGGACGGTCATCGGCAAATCGCGGGTGAGGTTGCTGCAGACGGGGTAGACCTCAGACATGCCTACCGTGTCCAGGACCTTCGCCGTCAGCCCGCCACCCGATCTGGTCGTCGGCTACCTCAAGGACTTCCGCAACGCCGAGCAGTGGGATCCGGGCACGCAGAGGTGTGAACGCATCGACAGCGGTCCGGTTGCCGAGGGCGCCTACTGGCATAACACGTCGAAGATTTTCGGCTTCACGACCGAGTTGACCTACGAGCTCGAGGAACTCACCGATCGCAAGGTGGTCTTCGTCGGCGAGAACCAGTCGTCGCGGACGATCGACACCATCACCGTGGACGCGCAGGGCGCGGGATCGGTGATCACCTATGTCGCGGATCTTGAAATGCAAGGCACAGCAAAGCTTCTCAATCCGGTTATGAAGCTGGTGTTCGAGAAACTCGCCGGCGATGTCGAGAAGCAGATGACCGCCGTGCTCAACAAGCTGCCCACCGCGAAGAGTCAGCCGGGCGGCGCCAGCCGGTAGATCGCGTCGGCCGCGTCGTCGGTGACGTAGACCGCGCCGTCCGGACCGGCGACGGCAGCCACCGGCCTGCCCCAGCGCGAGCCGTTCTGGGCCTGGAAGCCGCCGACCAGTGTCTGCTGGTCACCGAGCCCGCCGTCCCGCCACGGATAGAACGACACCTCGGGTTCTCTGGGCGGCTGCCGGTTCCACGATCCATGCACGCCGACAAGTGCTCCGCTGGCGTACGGCTGAGGTAGCTGGCCCTCGGTAAAACTCAGGCCCAGCGGTGCCGAGTGCGCCCCCATGCTCTGTTCGACGGGGGGTAGTGCCGCGCAGTCCATCAGTGCGCCGTCGGGATTGGTCTGGACGTCCCTGATGAAAGGCAGATTCGCTGGGCCGCCCTGGTTGTTGCAGTAGGGCCACCCCAGCTCACGGCCGGGGGTGACTCTAGCGATCTGTTCGGGCGGGTTGTCGCCCACGTACTCCGGGATGACCTGCCCGTACTGCGGCCCGGGCTCGGGGAACGGCACGTTGTCGCGGCCGTTGTTCGCCGTCCAGAGAGCGCCGTCGGGCGCAACGGCGAGCCCGGTGCCGTTGCGCACGCCGGTCGCGAACGGAGCGGCGGGCCCACCGCCGGGCGGCACCCGCATGATCGTCGCGCGTGGCGGTGTAGCAGTGCGGTCCTGTTCGGAAATGTTTCCCGTGGAACCGATAGAGAAGTAGACCGCGCCGTCGGGGCCGACGGCGACGCTCTTCAGCACGTGCGAGTACGCGCCCCGGAGATCGGGGCTGCGATCGTCGGGGAGACCGCCGGCGACGACCCGCGGGTTGGTTGCGGCGCCGTCGGCGTAGTCGTACGCGTCGACCTGATTGCTCTGCGCAACATGGAGTGTCGGACCCTGGAACGCCAGGCCGTGCGGTTCGTCGAGGCCGTCGAGCAGGACCGACTCCTGCGGCGGCTCGTCGCCTCGGGGGGTGAAGCGCAGCACCCGTCCGCCGCTGGGAACCGACACCAGCAGGCTGCCGTCCGGCGCCCAGGCGGCCAGCCGCGGCTTGGACGTGCGCGCCCAGACCGACATCGTCCAACCCTCGGGGATCACGGCTTCACGGGGCTGGTCGAAGGGTGCGTCCGCGAGCTCGTCGGCAACCGCGACGGTCACAGGGCCGGTGCCGGTACCGCCGCCGGCCGACGGTGCGGACTCAGACGTGGTCGCCGCGGGTGCCGACGAGGCCGACGGCTGCTCGGACCGCTCGCCGGTGCACCCGGCGAGCAGTACCACAGCCAGAGTAAGGACAGGAATTCGGTTATGCCGCAGCGAGTCCCGCATGCATCTCCCAGACGAGGATCTCGGCGGCTTCGGTGGCGGTCACGCGCTGGCCACCGGATGCGGTGAATCGCACCGCATCGCCTTCGTGCAATGTGCCGGCGTCTTCGAGGACGACTTCGCCCCGCGGCACGAACAGATGGAGGTAGGGCGCCTCGGGAAGCGTGATGCTCTGCCCCGCTTCGAGTCGAGCGCCGTGCAGTGCGGCGTAGCGGTTCTGGATCGTGATGGCCGCAGCATCGCGATGCTCGGGCATGCCGGACGCGATGGTCACGAGGTTGCCGCGCAGCAACGCGTCGTCGATCTCGAGTTGCTGATAGCCGGGCGTGATGCCGGACTCGTCGGGAAGCACCCACATCTGGACGAAATGCACTGGTTCGCTGTGGGATTGCTGACCGGTTAGCGTCCAGGAGTCGTTCTTCTCGGAGTGCAGGATTCCGCGTCCGGCCGACATCCGCTGAGCCAGCCCGGGGTAGATGACGCCCGAGTGGCCGGTCGAATCCTGATGGACGAGGGATCCGCGCAGCACCCAGGTCACGATCTCCATGTCGCGGTGCGGGTGGGTATCGAATCCAGTGCCGGGTTTGACGATGTCGTCGTTGTTGACAAGCAGCAGGCCGTGGTGGGTGTTGTCGGGTTCGTAGTGGCTACCGAACGCGAACGAATGTTTGGAGTCCAGCCACGCGATCTTGGTCTTGGCGCGGTCGTCGGCCCGTCGGACGTCGACGATGCTTTCGGCGGTGGTCATGGCGATCACTCCTCTGGAGTCCCTGTCAGCCTAGGTGGCTGCCGTGTCACCGACAACATGGATGATGTGTCATGTATTCCACCGCTAGGCTGGGTACATGGAATGGCTCACCGACGAGCAGCAGCGGATCTGGCGCGACTACCTGGCGCTGACCAGCAGGCTGCACACCGCGATGCATCGTCAGCTCCAACAGGATTGTGAGTTGTCGCTGTCCGATTACGACGTGCTTGTCGCGTTGTCGGAACGCGGACCCATGCGCATCAACGAACTCGGAGAGCTGATCGGGTGGGAGCAGAGCCGCCTGTCCCATCAGTTACGCCGGATGCGGGGACGAGGCTTGGTGGAGCGCGAAGGTGACGACGACGACCGTCGCGGCGCCACCGTTGCGCTTACCGACGCCGGACTGGCTGCCGTGCAGACGGCTGCGCCGGGCCACGTGGATCTGGTGCGCAGCGCGGTGTTCGACGGATTGAGCAAGGCCGAGCAACGGGCGTTCGGTGAGGCGATCGAGAAGGTGCTCGGGCGGTTGCGCGCCGCCCAAGCGGGATAGCTTTCAGAGCGCGTCAGGTAGTCCGAACTTCGCGAACAGCGACCGCTCCATGAATGCCACCACATGCGCGATGCCCGTCGGCCGGGTGTCGAGGACCTGCAGCTGAAACGATTCGTGCACGCCGGTCTCCGGGTTGCGCATGTACAGCGCGGCCACGGGTTGACCGTTGGCGACCGTCGTCAGGAACCGCATGTCGCCCGGGCCTTCGGCGGGGCAGTGCACCTTCGACAGCGTGATGATGTCGGCCGGGCCCTGATACCACGTGTCGAACGGCGGCATCTCCCACACGGCATCGGCGGTGAACAGGTCGACCAACTGGTCCATGTCGTAGGTCTCGAACGCCGCGATGTACTTGGCGAGCAGGTCGGCTGCCTCGGGTGACTCCGGTGGTGCCGGTTCGTCGTCGCGGGTGGGTTGGATTTCGTCGAGCTGTGCCCGCGCGCGCTGCAGCAGGCTGTTGACCGCCGCGGTCGAGGCGCCGATGGCGTCGGCGACCTCGGCCGCCTTCCACTGCAGGACCTCGCGCATCACCAGCACCGCCCGCTGCCGCGGCGACAGGTGCTGCAACGCCGCGATGAACGCCAACCGCACCGATTCGCGGGATTCGGCGATCACCGACGGGTCGGACGGGTCTTCATGGGGAGAGTCCGGGAGCGGCTCCAGCCAGGTGATCTCGTGCCGGGGCGTGATGTCCTCGTTGGGGTCGGCCGCCGGCCCGCCGAGGCCCGCCGGAAGGGGCCGGCGCTTCCGTCCCTCCAGCGACGTGAGGCACGTGTTGGTAGCGATCCGGTACAGCCACGTCCGCACCGAAGATTTGCCCTGAAAGTTCTTGTACGACTTCCAGGCCCGTAGATACGTTTCCTGGACCAGGTCCTCCGCATCATGCAGCGAACCCGTCATCCGGTAACAGTGCGCCAGCAGTTCCCGCCGGTACTTCTGGGCGTCGGCGAGAAAGGCGTCCTCAGCACCGCTTTCATCGAGAGCCAAGACGGTCACGAAATGCAGCTTACGCACCGGGTGTGACAAGTACGGCCCTGCGAACAGCACCCCCTCAGGGGCCGCCCGATAGTCTCCCTGACATGCCCGTGACCCACACCGAACGCAGTTTCGACGGCATCGGCGGCGTCCGGATCGTCTACGACGTGTGGACGCCGGAGACACCAGCCAAAGGGGTCGTGGTGCTGGCCCACGGCTACGCCGAGCACGCCCGTCGCTACGACCATGTGGTGGCGCGGTTCGCCGAGGCCGGCGTCGTCACCTACGCGCTGGACCATCGCGGGCACGGCCGGTCCGGCGGCAAGCGCGTCTACCTCAAAGACATCAGCGAGTACACCGGAGATTTCGGCACCCTCGTCGGCATCGCGCGCGCAGACCACCCCGGCCTGAAGCTGATCGTGCTCGGCCACAGCATGGGCGGTGGCATCGTGTTCGCCTACGGGGTCGAGCACCCCGACGACTATGACGCGATGGTGCTGTCCGGGCCCGCGGTCGCCGCCCAGGATTCCGTGCCGCCGCTGAAGCTGCTGCTGGCCAAGGTGGCGGGCAAGATCGCGCCCGGCCTGCCCGCCGAAGACCTGCCCGCCGACGCGGTGTCACGGGACCCCCAGGTGGTCGCGGCCTACGAGAACGACCCGCTCGTCTATCACGGCAAGCTGCCAGCGGGGATCGGGCGCGCCCTGATCGGTGTCGGCGAGACGATGCCGCAGCGGGCGGCCGCGATCACGGCGCCGCTGCTCGTCGTCCACGGCGACCAGGACAAGCTGATCCCTGTGGAGGGCAGCAAGGTACTGGTCGAGTGCGTCGGCTCTCAAGACGTGCACCTGAAGGTGTATCCGGGCCTCTATCACGAGGTGTTCAACGAGCCGGAGAAGGAACTCGTGCTCGACGACGTCACCGCATGGATCGAGTCGCACCTGTGAAAACCTTGACCGCCGTTGTTCTTTCGCTACTGCTGTTGGTCGCGGGCTGCTCGTCGGACCCGGACTCGGCAGAGTCGTCGGGCTGGACCGACGAGGACGTCACGTTCGAGGCCGACGGCCTGACGATGTACGGCACCTACCACTACCGCGAAGAGGGTCAGCCGGCCCCGGCCGCGCTGCTGATCTCCGAGAGCGGCGGCACCGACCGCAACGGCGACAACGTCGTCGCGGGGCCGATCGGGAACATGCGCATGCTTGCCCAACTGTTGTCCGAACGTGGCATTGCGAGCCTGCGCTACGACAAGGTCGGGACGGGCCGCACCGGGCTCGGGCCATTCGAGGACAAGCCGGCCGACGTCGTCAGCTCCGTCTACACCGCAGGCGCCAAGGCGGCCGTGAAGTTCCTCGCCGAACGCCCGGCGACCGATCCCGAAGAGATCTCCGTGTACGCGCTGGGGGAGGGCACCATCCACGCGATGGCGCTCGCCGGCGACACCACGGCGGGCGCACCGAAGGTGCATTCGCTGGGCCTCTTTCAGCCCCTGCCTGGCCGATACCTGGACATCATCACCAACCGGGTGACGGCCGACGGGTCGCCGGAGACGATCGCGACGTGGAAGGCCGCGGTGGAGGAGATCCGCACGAAGGGCACGGTCTCCGACAAACTGCCCGACGGGCTGAACTCGATCGTCAATGCCGGCAACATCAAAGCCGTCATCGAGGCCGACAAGGTCGATCCGCTCGCCCTTGCCGCCGCGATTCCCGCAGGCACCCCGGTACTGCTCACCTGCTCGGACTCCGACAGTCAGGCGCGCTGCGACACGGTGGCGCCGCTCGTCGACGCGTTGGCGCACACGGATCTGACGCTCGTGGAGCTCAAGGGGGTCAACCACGTGCTGCGCGACGACCCGACCGACAACATCGCCAACTACGCGAAGCAGGATCCGCTGTCCGGTCAGCTGGTGACCGCACTGGACGGTTTCGTCAACAAGTGATCCGGTGCGCTGAGGATGAAAACCGATGTGGGGATGACGGATACTGGGCGTCAGTGAAAAGTCGTAGACAATCCCTAGCCTCGCTGCCATGAGTACCGACGACAAGATGCTGGGCCGGATCGCCGCTCTGCTGCGCCAGGCCGAAGGCACCGACAATCCGCACGAGGCCGAAGCGTTCATGGCCGCCGCCCAGCGCCTGGCCACCGCCACGTCGATCGACCTGGCGGTCGCCCGCAGCCACGGCGACAAACGGACGAAAGCACAGACACCGGTGCAGCGCACCATCACCATCGGCGAGCGCGGTGCGCGGGGACTCCGTACCTACGTTCAGCTGTTCGTGGTCATCGCCGCAGCCAACGACGTCAAATGCGACATCGCGTCGAACTCGACCTTCGTCTACGCCTACGGCTTCGCCGAAGACATCGACTCCAGCCACACGCTGTACACCAGCCTGGTCATGCAGATGGTGCGGGCGTCGAACGATTACCTGGCGACCGGGGCGCACAAGCCGACCCCCACGATCACGGCGCGTATCAATTTCCAGCTGGCGTTCGGGGCGCGGGTGGGGCAGCGGCTGACCGAGGCGCGCGAGCAGGCGCAGCAGGAGGCCAAGAGCGGACCTGCCAGTATCCCGGGAACCGCGATCGCGTTGCGCAACAAGGACCTTGAGCTGAAGGACTACTACCGCCAGACGTCCAAGGCCCGCGGGACGTGGCGCGCGACGAGCGCCACCGCGGGCTACTCGTCGGAGGCGCGGCGTGCCGGTGACCGCGCGGGCAAGCGGGCGCGGCTCGGCGGAGGGGCCGAGCTGTCCGGTGCGAGGTCAGCACTGGAGCGATGACGCGGGACGGACAGCGCGCAAAAGTCTATGCCGCAGAGGGATTCGTGCGGACGATGTTCGATCGCGCTGCTGAGCGCGGCAACCCGGTGGTGGACTTCTTCGGAACCCAGCTGACACTTCCGCCGGAGGCCCGGTTCGGCTCCGTGGAGTCCGTGCAGACCTACGTCGACGAGGTCCTGGCGCATCCGGCCGTCAGCGAGCGCTGGCAGGTGCGCCCGCTGCGGGTGAGGGTACGCCGGGGTGCCACAGCGGCGCATTACGAAAGAGATGGGGACGCGGCGACGATGGCGGTGCCCGAGGACCGGAGTGCCTGGGCGCTGCGGGAATTGGTGGTCCTGCACGAGATCGCGCATCACTTCGATGACGGGGCTCCGCCGCACGGCCCGCAGTTCGTGGCGACATTCTGTGAGCTCGCCGAGGCAGTGATGGGCCCGGAGGTCGCGCACGTGTTGCGGGTGGTCTATGCGAAAGAGGGCGTGCGGTGAGGCGCGGGTCGTCCCGAAGCCCATCGGCGAACCGCTAGCCCTCACCCAGCAACTGATGGCGGAAAGTCTCCAGCAGCCACGCGCGGTAGCGCCGTTGACTCCAACCACGAACTTCGACCAGCGCATAGTGCAGGCCAGAGTCGTTGTAGATCCAAATGAGATCTCGGGCTCCGGCCGTTGTCAGTCCTTTCTTCAGGCCGCCCTTCTTCTTCAACAGGGTGGCGATGATCGTCGCGCCTTCAAGGCGTTGATCGGAGATTGCGGTCCACAGCTGATGCACCTCGGTGTCCACCCCCGCCGCTGCACGCACCACCTCATAGATGCGCGATACCCGCTGAACGGCTTCGCTGAGTACATCCACATAGCCTTCGACGATCGCTGCAGGATCGGTCATCGCGAAGAGCCTCTGGACCTGCGGGCGCTCGACAAGGGGGACCTGTTCGTCGTCGCCGACTATTGCCCGGTCATAGGCCGTTTTGAGCAGCCACGGCTTGCCGCCGGCAGCAGCGAAGACAGTCGATCGGCCGACGCCGGCGGACTCGGCAATGAGGTCGATTGACGTGGCTGTGTAGCCGCGTTCAACGAACAGCGCGGTTGCGGCATCGAGAACCAGTTCGCGAGTGGCGGCTGCCTGCTGAGTCCGCAGATCGGACCGATAGGGATGCTTTTTCGTAGTATCCGGCGCCACTGGATCCTCCATGGATTCGATGAACTGCGATTATCCCGAATCCCTGAGACCCGTGCCGACGCCTGGGTGCCGCGTCGTTCGGTGATGGCCACGCGCCTCCATATACGCGCGTTCCGCGACATCGGGAATTAATCATCCCTGCGGTTGATTGATCAGACTGTAAGTACGGTGAATGCCCGACACGGGGTACCGCCACAGAACACAGCGCCATCTACCGACAGGAAGCCGCGATGCGCATCGGAGTAGTCAACGCAGGAAATATTGGGCGGACGTTGTCCCGGGCGTGGCTGGACGCCGGGCACGAACTATTACTTGCCAAAGATGGGAGCCAAGCGAAGCTCGACGCCTTTGCCGAGGCGTACCCCAGTGTTCGGCGTGGAACACCCAGTGAGGCAGCGGCATTCGGCGAAGTCATCCTGTTCTCGGTCTATTGGCCACGGCTTGACGCAATACTCGCCGAGATCGGGTCGCTGGCCGGAAAAGTGGTGATCGACACCATGAATCCCCTTCAGGTCGGCGGCGGCTTCGAACACAGCCACGATAAGGCGTTCATGGCGCAATCGTCGACCACCGAGGAGCTCCAACGTCGCTGTCCGGCTGCATCCGTAGTCAAGGCGTTCAACACCATGGCGTCCGATCTGCTCAATCAGAACCGTTGGCGCGAAACGCAATCGCGTCCCCCGGTCTTCCTCGCTGGCGACGACCCCGTAGCGAAGGCGACCGTGACCGAACTGGCGAAGGACGCCGGCTTCGAGGCCGTCGACACCGGCCCGTCGACGTCCGCTCGCAGCATCGAACAGCTGGGCATCCTCATGCATCTCATCGCAGACAGCACCTTCGACGGCGACCTGACTCGACTGGCACCGGCCGTTCTCGTCGCACCCGAGCCCGACATCACGACCTAGCGCCACTGCAACTGTGAAAGGAAACTCAATGACCACCGACGCTGTCCCGGCCGTGCTGACTGCACTGCTCGACGCCTTACACCATCATGATGCGCGTAGCGCAGCAACATATCTCGCTGACGACATCGTTCTCAGAAGCCCTATCTTCGCCGATCCGTTCCATGGCCGCGAGAAAGCTGCAGCGGTCATCGCTCATCTGCTTGACGCCGTCGACGACTTCCAGGCGACCGAGATCCTCGGAAACGACAGGTCCTTCGCTGTACTTCTACAACTGCGCGTTGGTGACGCCGAGGTCGAGGGCGTCGACGTCGTACACCTGAACGACGAAGGCAAGGTCGACTCCATGACCGTCCAGTGGCGGCCTCTACCGGCGATCGTTGCAGTGCAGAACCGTCTCGCGCCTGCTGTGGGCGTGCCGGCGCTGACGCTCATCGAGAAGCAATGAGTACGTCACGACATCGACCCGAAGGAGAAATCCTGCGAGCGCCCCTCGCTGGAAAGACCGCCTTGGTGACCGGAGGTTCGCGGGGTATCGGACGCTCCATCGCCGAGCGCCTCGCTCGTGACGGCGCCACGGTTGCTCTCACCTACAACGAAAGCAAAGGTGGTGCAGACGAAACGATCGCGGCGATCGAGCAGTACGGTGGCCAGGCCGTTGCACTCCAGGTGGACCTCGCCGACGCGGCCTCCATCCCAGACCTCTTCGAACGACTCGACACCGAACTGGTGGGGCGCGCCAACACGAGCAACCTCGATCTACTGATCAACAACGCTGGGAATTCAGGCTGGGGCGGCCTCGTCGATACCACGCCACAGAGTTGGGACACGATGTTCGCGGTCCACGCCCGTGCACCGTTCTTCGTCGTCCAGTCGGCGCTCTCGCGTCTGTCCTGGAGTGGCCGCATCATCAATGTGTCCTCTGCTGCGGCCACCCGACCCATGCAGGCGGTGCCCGTCTATTCCATGGCCAAAGCTGCGATCAACAATCTGACCCATTCGCTCGCAATAGAACTCGCTCCGCGTCGCATCACCGTGAACGCGGTGGCGCCGGGCTGGACTACGACCGACATGAACGCCGCTGTTCGCGAGAACGCAGACATGGTGGCGGCCATCGAGGCCGACACTGCACTGCGCCGCTTCGGCGAGGCCTGCGAAATCGCCTCTGTAGTTGCCTTTTTGGCTTCCGACCAGGGCCAGTGGGTTACGGGCCAGGTGATCGAGGCCAGCGGCGGTTACAAGCTCTGACCGGATCTCCAGAACATCAGCCACCTACCAACAAGGAAACATCTGCAATGACACAAACAATCGGAATCATCGGCTCCGGCCTGGTCGGCAGTGCAACCGCACGCCTGGCCATCGACGCCGGCTACGCTGTCGTGCTCAGCAATTCGCGCGGACCGGAATCGATCGCCGGGCTCATTCGCGACCTCGGCCCGTCGGCGCGGGCGGGAAACGTCCAGGACGCGATCGCTGCGGCAGACTTCGTCAGCATCGCACTGCCGCTAGCGAATCATGCGACTCTGCCGGTCGACTTGCTCGCCGGGAAGGTGGTCATCGACCAGACCAACTACTACCCCGAGTTCTGGCGCAATGCCGAACTCGACGCCGCCACGCTCACCTCCAGTGAGCTGATTCAGCGCCACCTCAAACACTCTCGCGTCGTCAAGGCGCTGCACAACCTGGATTGGAATCACATGTACTCCAATGCCCGAGCCGAGGGCGATCCGGCCCGCACGACCCTTCCGATCGCCGGTGACGACGCCGACGCAAAGCAGATCGTCACCGCATTCATCGAGAGAGCCGGCTACCACGTGATCGATGCAGGTTCTTTGGCTGAGAGCTGGCGCATCGAGCCCAATACCCCCATCTATTTCTGGCCATACGCACCCGAGGTCCCGGACGGACTAACCGAGGACGAGCAGAAGCGCCACTACCTCCAAGCCGCGGTCCCACCGGTTACCCCGGAAGCCGCCCTCTCCATGGTCGCCGGCGCGCAGCGCGCGACGCCTGCCGGAGGAACGCTGGCGTCCATGCCCCCAGCTCACGTCGCCATCTTCATGGATCAAGCCAGTGGCGACACCACTCGAAAGTAACGGTTCATCGGGCACTGCCGACGTGCGTTGGAGAAGCCATGGCATTTGACCTGCACCCAGATGCTCGCGCACTCATCGAGGCCCGGCCGGGTGCTCATCTGGTGACGATGCGACCCGACGGTCGTCCGCACGTGTCTTTCATCTGGATCGACATCACCGATGACGGGCAGATCCAATTCGCGACACCGCCATGGCGCGTGAAGGGCAAGAACCTCCGCAAGGACCCCGCCTGTGTGCTGTCGATACAAGATGATCAGAAGGCAGACAACGGTTTACTGCGGCACCTTCTCATCGAGGGGGTCGCAACGATCGATGACGACCCGCACCACGGCCAAGAGTTTCTGGATCGACTCTTCTACAAATACACCGGCGGGACCAGCTTCGAGGGCGACGACGGCGGACAACTCCTCATCACCGTCGTCATCACTCGCGTCTCCGGCGTAGGCCCGTGGCACACAGGGAAAACGACGTCCATCGGAACACCGATATGACGAAAGAGGGCGTGCGGTGAGGCGGGCGTAACGTCGGCACCGTGACATCGCCTGACTGGGTTTCGCTCGACAACTTGTTCACCGACGTGCTGCACAGCGAGGACGACGCGCTGCGGGCCGCCAGGCAAGCCGCCGACGCCGCGGGTATGCCGGCGATCGAGGTCTCCGCCCAGCACGCCACGCTGCTGTCGCTGCTGGTGCGGATGTCCGGGTCTCGCCGCGTGCTGGAGATCGGCACGCTCGCCGGATACAGCACGATCTCGCTGGCGCGCGCGGTCGGACCCGACGGCGCAGTGGTCACCCTGGAATACGAACCCGCGCACGCGGAGGTCGCCCGGCAGAACCTCGAGCGCGCCGAAGTGGCTGAGCGCGTGGAGATTCGCGTCGGCGCGGCCCTGGACTCGCTGCCCGGACTGGCCGATGGCGAGCCGTTCGACTTCGTGTTCATCGACGCCGACAAGGAGAACAACGTCGCCTACGTCGAGTGGGCGATCAAGCTCGGCAGGCCCGGCACCGTCATCGTCGTCGACAACATCGCCCGCAACGGGCGGGTGCTCGACCCGAGCCCCGGCGACGAGCAGGCACAGGCCGTGCGCGCGATGTTCGACATGATGGGCGCCAACCCTCGGCTGGACAGCGCCGCGATCCAGACCGTCGGGACGAAGGGTTGGGACGGCTTCGCCGTCGCCCTGGTCGTGTGACAGCCCTGGTCAACTGAGCCACCTCGCCGGATTCCTCAACGCGGCTCGTGCCTCGCCGCTTGATCGTCATCCGGCAGTCCACACCGGGTCTGTCGCAGCGTCCCGCAACGCATCGACGATCGACGATTCGTTGGCCCGAAACCGCTCCGTGGGCGCGGGCACCGAAATCGCAACGATGTGGCCGGTCGCAAGGCGCGCGGCAATGCCGGCGGCGGAGATTCCGGCGGTGTGTTCATCGCGGTCGTACGTGATGTTCGAGATCGTCGCCGAAGCGTCATCGAGGAGCTCGAGTGCGGCCTTGCCGTTGGCCGTGACGTCGAGGGGGAAACGTTCGCCGACGGCCGACACTGCGCGTAGCCGGTGGGCGGATTCGATCTGGTCGATGAACCACATCTGCCTGCCGCGCAGCACCGACAGATCGACCGTCTCGTCGGTGGCCGCCGCAACCCGCTCGATGGTCGGCCGCAGCAGCGCGGCGAGATGGGATCCGTCCGCGCTCGTCAGGCCGAGTAGGCGATCGCCGAGCCGGTAGCGTCCGCCGTCGTCCACTGCCGCGAAACCGGTGTCAACCAGGGCAACGAGCAGTCGGCGGGCTGTCGATTTGGCGAGCCCGAGATTGGCTCCCAGGTCGACCAGGCGCAGGCGACCCGGCGCCGTGGCGATCTCGTCGAGCGCGGCAGCCGCGCGGCGCAGGACCTGCAGCCCGTCGTCTCGGCCGTCGCTGCCGTCAATTTGTCCGTTCTCGTCCGTCGCCGCCACCCCGTCACTATATTGATCCGCTAGACGGACCAACAAGATCCGATATGCGAATCTCTCGGAGGGTGAGATGGATCTGCCGAAGCGCTACTACTTTCGCAACGACGACGGCTACGAATCGGCTCGCAGCAAGACCGTATGGAACGCGCGGACGCCACAGCGCTACCCCGATCTGGTCGTGCAGGCCACCGACGTCGACGACGTCGTGGCCACGGTTCGGTACGCGGCGAAGGAAGATCTGAAGATCGGAATCCGATCCGGCGGGCACAGCTGGGCGGGCAACCACGTGCGCGACGGGGGCGTCCTGCTCGACATGCACGACATCAACGACTGCGACATCGACCTCGATGCCGGCACCGCGGTCGTGGGCCCCGGTATGGGCGGCAGCGTCCTCGCCGCCATCCTGGAGGAGCACGGCCTGTTCTTCCCGGCCGGGCACTGCAAG
Source organism: Mycobacterium sp. 236(2023) (assembly GCF_029623955.1). Lineage (GTDB taxonomy): Bacteria > Actinomycetota > Actinomycetes > Mycobacteriales > Mycobacteriaceae > Mycobacterium. Next base: position 407,967 of record NZ_JARSBP010000005.1, read on the forward strand.
GGCGTCTGCATCGGCGGATACCTGCTGCAGGGCGGATACGGCTGGAACAGTCGCGTCCTCGGCCCGGCCTGCGAAAGCGTCATCGGCCTCGACGTCGTCACCGCCGACGGAGAGAAGCTCCACATCGACGCCGACCACCACGCTGATCTCTATTGGGCGGCAAGGGGATCGGGGCCGGGCTTCTTCGCGGTCGTCACAGCGTTCCATCTCAAGCTCTACAAGCAGCCGGCGGTCTGCGGCAGCAGCCTCTACGTCTACCCGATGGAACTGGCCGACGAGATCTACCCGTGGGCGAGGTCGATCAGCGCCGAGGTGGACCGGAAGGTTGAGCTGCAGATCGCGGCGTCGCAGTCGGTTCCGGCCATGGGCCTCGAAACACCCGGAATTGTCTTCGCCTCACCAGTGTTCGCCGATTCTGAGCAAGAAGCTGTCGACGCGCTGGCGTTGCTGGAGACCTGCCCGGTGCGCGATAAGGCCATCGCCGCCGTGCCGTACGCGCCCGCCGATATGGAGACCTGGTACACGGGCATCATGAGCAACTACCCTGACGCACACCGCTATACGGCCGACAACATCTGGACGCATGCGTCAGCCGACGAGCTGATGCCGGGCATCACCCGGATCCTTGAGACGATGCCGCCGCATCCGTCGCACTTCCTGTGGCTCAACTGGGGTCCGTCCCCGCAGCGTCAGGACATGGCCTACAGCCTGGAAGACGAGATCTACCTTGCGCTCTACGGGGTCTGGGAAGACCCCGCGGACGACGACAAGTACGGCGACTGGGCTCGATCCAACATGGCATCGATGGAGCACCTGCAGAGCGGCATCCAGCTCGCCGACGAGAACCTCGGAAACCGGCCCGCGCCGTTCGCGAGTCCCGCAGCGATGGACAAACTGGACAGGGTCCGGGCCGAGTACGACCCGGACGGCCGCTTCCACAGCTGGATGGGGCGGGTCTGATGGCCGGGCGGTCCTATCTCGGATATCGCGGCGACGACGCGGACACCGAGTTCGGCGAGTTCTTCCACCCCGCGATGGCCGTTCTGCCAGGCCATGTCGTCGATGCCCTGCACCACGGGCCACAAGCCGATCAGGTCTTGCTCGGATTCGACTGTGCAGCAGAGCTTCTCGATGGTGGATACCACCAGACAGAGAACGGTTACGGATATCTGCGCAGTGGCGGTTTCCAGGTTTCGGTCCGCACCGACATGCCCGGCGTCACCCCACAGATGTGGGACTGGTGGTTCGGCTGGCACGGCAGCGACACCCGCCGGTACAAGCTGTGGCATCCCCGCGCCCACGCATCGGCGCGATGGGAGGATGATGGCGGCGACGGCAGCTACGTCGGCCGCACCTCGCTGATCGAGGAGTACCTCGGCTCCGCCTACGCGAAGGCCGCGATCCGCTTCATCCCGCCAGAGCAGATGGGCCTGCTGCAGGACAGGCTCGGTGGCGATGTCGCGGTGTGCGCCCGGCTGGGATCGTCGGACGTACCTGTCGACATCGGCTGGTTCGTCCACCACGTCCGCGCGACGCCAGCCGGCGCCGAGATGCGGTCGAGATTCTGGATGGGTGGACCGTATGTCAGGGTGCGACACGGAAACCTGTTGGCGAACACGGTCGTTCGCCCGATCGCCGGCCGTCAGCTGCCGGACCCGCGGGACCTGATGGTGCACTGCGCACAGGAGATGAACCACCTGGCCGGGCTCCTGCCCGCGATTCACGCCAAATTGGGATGACGCGCCGGCGGGTATACGCCCGGCCATGTGGACGGTGGACAGAAAACTCGACGCGCCCGCGGACACGGTGTGGCACATCCTCACCGATCTCGACGCGTGGCCGCGGTGGGGTCCGACGGTAGCCAAGGCCGAACTCGCCGGTGCGGGATTCGAAGTGGGTGCCGCGGGCACCGTGTGGACACCCGTCGGGGTGCCGCTGCCGTTCGCCATCACCGAGCTGGACCCAGGTCGGATGTGGGCGTGGAACGTCGCCGGTGTGCCCGCCACCCGGCACGGCGTCGAACCCCTCGAATCGGGTTGCCGGCTCTGGATGAGCGCTCCGCTCTGGGCGCCCGCGTACCTTCCGGTGCTCGCGATTGCCCTGCGCCGGATCGAGGCCATGGCTTAGCAGTTTTGAACTCGCTGGTGGCGGCAACATATGCGGCATGGCCGTCACTGAGAAGCGCGAAATCGTCATCGAGGCGACACCCGACGAGATCCTCGCCGTGCTTTACGACCTCGAGTCGCTGACCGAATGGTCCTCCGCGCATCAAGAGATCGAAATTCTGGAACGCGACGAACAGGGCTGTCCGAAGCGATCGCGCCAGGTCGTCAAGATCGTCGGTGTGAGTGACGAACAGATTCTGGACTTCGACGTCTACGACGACGGGGTCGGCTGGACGCTGGTGAAGTCGAGTCAGCAGAAGGCGCAGCAGGCGCGCTACACCTTGACGCCCGAGGGCGACAGCACGCGCGTGACGTTCGACCTCACCGTCGACCTGATGGTCCCGCTGCCCGGATTCCTGGTGAAAAAGGGTGCGAAAGGCTTGATGGACACGGCCACCGAGGGCCTCCGGAAGCGGGTGCTGTCGGTCAAGCAGTCGTGACGATGTTGAGACCCGACGCGTAGCTCTCCTTCACGACGTCGAGGTGCGCCCAGCTCTCCAACGCCCGCACGCCCGGTAATGCGCGCACCGTGTCGAGCACGCCGACAAGCTGGGCGGCCGAGAACGCCCGCACCGTAACCAGGACGTCGAACCGTCCGAGTGTGCGTGCGACAAAGATGACCGACGGCATGGCGGTGAGTGCGGTGACCACGTCGTGGTGGTCTCCGCCGAGGCGAATGCCGAAACCCATGGCGCTCTGCCGATCCTGACCGGAGTGCCGAACCACGGCGCCGATGCGGATCACCCTGGTCTCGATCAGACGGACGACCCGTCGCCGCGCCCCGGCCGGGGACAACCCGACCTTCCCGGCCAGGTCCACGTAGGAAGTCCGGCCGTCGCCCTGCAATACGAGCAGCAGCGCCCAATCGGTGTCGTCGAGGTCGGTGCTGACATCTCCGACAGGGCCGATGACGTCGCGCACCACCTCGACGTAGGAGAGCGTGTCCACTCCGGACACACCGGGCAACGCACGGAGTTCGGACACGGCGCGGTCCATGTCGCGCGGCGACGCGGACCGGATCTCTGCGACAAGGCCGTGCTGGCCGCTGGTCAACGACAAGAACGGGACGTCGTCGCGGCGCGCGAGGTGGGCGGCGACGGGCGTGGCCGGGCCGTGGACGACGACACCGACGTGCGCGAGGACGGGACGGCCGAGGACGGCGGGGTGGACCGCTCCGCGGATGATCACCTGGCCGGTGGCCAGGAGCCGCTGAACCCGCGCGGCGGCGGCCGATCGGGAGAGCCCGACAGAGCGCGCGATCTCGCGATGGGTGAGACGACCGTCGACTTCGAGCAGCTCCACGATGGCCTCGTCGAGCTCGTCCACAGGGTCCTCCGGAAATTGGCGGGAAGATTTTTCGGTCGCGCCGACGCGGCGTATCAGTCGCCTCAGCGCCATCAAAGCGCAATTAATAACGGATTGTCCAGCAGTGATCGGCACATCGTGATCGGAAACGTGGTCGTAACGAACGAACTGCTTGCACGCAGCACCGTGCGGTTTTACGGTGATGCGCACCACAACCCCGAACCGCCGGAGGACGTCATGGACGCTGGGACGCCGGGATTCGCGCCGCCGCCGAAGGTCACCGAAGTCGAGGTCCACGGCGTCGAACCGATCCCTGACAGCGAACGGACCGCGGGTCCGCTGGATCTGTTCCGGTTGACGTTCGGCGGTGCCAACACCATCGCCACCGTCGTGCTGGGGAGCTTCCCGATCATCTTCGGGCTGTCGTTCCGTGACGCTCTGCTCGCGACGCTGCTCGGCGTCGTGGTCGGCGCGGCGATCCTGGCACCGATGGCGCTGTTCGGTCCCCGCAACGGCACCAACAATGCGGTGTCCTCGTCGGCACACCTCGGCGTGCACGGCCGCGTCGTCGGATCATTCCTATCGCTGCTGACCGCTGTGGCGTTCTTCTCCATCTCGGTGTGGACGTCGGGCGATGTGCTGGTCGGTGGCGCCAATCGCGCGCTAGGACTACCGGACAGTAACGCGGCAGTGGCCGTCGCCTACGGCATCTTCGCGCTGCTGGTGCTCGTCGTGTGCATCTACGGTTTCCGTTTCATGTTGCTGGTCAACAAGATTGCGGTCGTCGCGGCCACCGTGCTGTTCCTGTTGGGCATCGTCGCGTTCGGCGGCACGTTCGATCCGGGGTACCCGGGCATCTTCGGGCCCGACGCCGACGCCGCGACCAACGCGCTGTACTGGCCGTCCTTCGTGGGGGCTGCGCTCATCGTCATGTCGAATCCCGTGAGTTTCGGTGCCTTCCTGGGTGATTGGGCTCGCTACATCCCGCGGGAGACACCGGCGTGGAAGTCGATGGCCGCGGCGTTCTGCGCACAGCTCGCCACGCTGGTGCCGTTCCTGTTCGGCTTGGTGACCGCCGCGGTGGTGGCGACGAATGCACCGCAGTTCATCGACGAGGGCAACTACATCGGCGGTCTGCTCGACGTCTCGCCCGGCTGGTATTTCGTGCCGGTGTGCTTGATCGCGCTGATCGGCGGCATGTCCACCGGCACCACCGCCCTCTACGGCACGGGCCTCGACTTCTCCAGCGTCTTCCCGCGTTTCAGCCGGGTGCAGGCGACGGTCTTCATCGGCGCGCTGGCCATCATCTTCATCTTCGTCGGACGGTTCGCCTTCAATGTCGTGCAGAGCATTTCGACGTTCGCGGTGCTGATCGTCACCTGCACCGCACCGTGGATGGTCGTGATGATGATCGGCTGGGTGGTGCGTCGCGGTTGGTATGACTCGGACTCCCTGCAGGTGTTCAACCGCAGGCAACGCGGCGGCCGGTACTGGTTCGCACACGGCTGGAACTGGCGCGGGCTGGGTGCCTGGCTGCTGTCGGCGGCGTTGTCGCTGTGCTTTGTCAACCTGCCGGGCCAATTCGTGGGTCCGCTGGGCGATCTCGCGAACGGTATCGACCTTTCCATCCCGGTGGGGCTCGGTCTCGCCGCCATCCTGTACCCCGCACTGCTCTTCGCATTCCCCGAACCCGAGGACGCTTACGGCCCCGACGGGCCGCGGCTCGTTCCCGCCAAACCGCCGGCTGGCATCCCGATCACCTCCGTCGATCCCGAGAACGCAGAAGGAGTGCCCGCATGACACTCGGCCCGGTTGATGCGTCGAAGACCCCACGGTTCGCCGGACCGGCGACGTTCGCCCGGCTTCCGCGGCTCGATCAGGTGCCGCGGGCCGATGTCGCGATCGTCGGCGTGCCGTTCGATTCCGGGGTGTCCTACCGGCCCGGCGCCCGGTTCGGCCCATCGCACGTGCGGGAGTCCTCTCGACTGATCCGGCCGTACAACCCGGCTCTCGACGTGTCGCCGTTCGAGATCGCCCAGGTGGTCGATGCCGGTGATATCGCGGTCAACCCGTTCAACATTCACGAGGCAATCGAGACGATCGAGGGCGCCGCCGCCGACCTGACCAAGGGCGGCACGAAACTCGTCACCATCGGCGGCGACCACACCATCGCGCTGCCGCTGCTGCGCGCGGCCGCCGCCCAGCACGGCCCCGTCGCACTCGTGCATTTCGATGCCCACTTGGATACCTGGGACACGTATTTCGGCGCCGAGTACACCCACGGCACGCCGTTTCGCCGGGCGGTCGAAGAGGGCATCCTCGATACCGAGGCTCTGTCGCACGTCGGCACTCGCGGGCCGCTGTACGGCAAGAAGGACCTCGAGGACGACCGCCGCTTCGGGTTCGGCATCGTCACGTCCTCCGACGTCTACTACCAGGGTGTGCGCGAGGTGGTCGACAAACTGCGGGACCGTCTCGGTGACCGGCCCGTCTACGTCTCCATCGACATCGACGTGCTCGACCCAGCGCACGCTCCCGGCACCGGAACGCCCGAAGCGGGCGGCATGACGAGTCGCGAGCTGCTGGAAATCCTGCGCGGCTTCAGGGGTCTGAATCTGGTCGGCGCCGACGTCGTCGAGGTGGCGCCCGCCTACGACCACGCCGAGATCACCGGAGTGGCGGCCTCACATGTCGCCTACGACCTGGTGTCGCTGCTGGCGATGCGGTGCGAGGAGTCTTCCTGATGGCCAGGAACGGGGGTGACGTCGTGGTCGAAACCCTGACTGCACTCGGGGTTTCGCATGTCTTCGGCATCCCCGGCCAGAACGCGCTCGCGTTGTTCGACGCGATCCGGCGCAGCAACCTGACGTTCATCAGCTCGCGCGTCGAGAACAACTCGGCGTTCGGGGCCGATGGCTATGCCCGCGCCACCGGCGAGGTCGGGGTGCTCTTCCTGTCCACCGGCCCGGGCGCGTTGACGGCGCTCGGGGCGCTGCAGGAGGCCTACGCCACCGGGGTGCCGCTCCTGGTGATTGCCAGCCAGGTGCCGCGGTCCGGGCTCGGTTTGCGACGCGGCATGCTGCACCAACTCGACGATCAGCAGCGCAGTGCCATCAACGTCACGAAAAGTACCGCGACGGCGCGTAATTCGGCAGAGATCCCCTCGCTTCTCGCCGATGCGTGGTCACTGGCGCGGTCCGCGCCCGCAGGCCCGGTGTGGGTGGAGATCCCGCAGGACGTGCTGGAGGAGCCGACCACGGTTCCCCCCGTCGAGTCGGTAGTGACCACCGTGGCCACTCGGCCTCCCCGTGACGAGCTCGTCGCAACCGCCGCCGCTCTGCTGGAGTCCGCCGGACGCCCGGTCATTCTTGCGGGCGGCGGCGTGCGCCGGTCGTCCGGTGGGCCGGAGGCATTGGTGACGTTGGCGGAACTGCTTGACGCACCCGTGATTTCAACGGTCGGCGGGAAGGGTGCGATCCCGTTCTCCCACCCGCTGTCGGCAGCGTCGTGGATCGAGGACCGCCACACCACCACACTGCTGGAGGACGCCGACGTGCTGCTCGTCGTCGGCACCGCGATGGGCGAGGTGACGTCCAACTACTTCTCGTTCGCCCCGAAGGGCCGGCTGATCCATGTCGATGCCGAGCGGCGGGTGCTGGAGGCCAACCACCCCGCGCTGGCGATCCACGCCGACGCCGCCCTCACGTTGACTGCGTTGGCGAAGCACGTCACCCAGCGCTCGGGAAACGGCGCCGCGGTGGCCCGTAATCTGCGAACGGCTGTCGAGACGCGACTGGCCGGGGAGGGCGTCGCGACTGAACTCCAGTTGATGCGTGATCTGCGGGTCGCGGTTCCCGCTGCGGCACAGACATTCTGGGACATGACGATTGCCGGGTACTGGGCGTGGTCGGCATGGGATCCGCGGGACGGCCGATTCCATTCAGCGCAGGGGTCCGGCGGGCTCGGCTTCGCGTTTCCCGCGGCCGTCGCCGCCGCGATCGGATCAGGGCAGCGCACGCTGGCCGTGTCCGGGGACGGTGGCGCGATGTACTCGATCGCCGAGTTGGCGACCGCACGTCAGCACGACGCGGACGTCACCTGGCTGATCGTCGACGACGGCGGCTACGGAATCCTGCGCGAGTACATGACGGGCGCTTTCGGTCAGGCGACAGCCACCGAACTTGCACGCCCCGATTTCGTCGCTCTGGCAACAAGTTTCGGCGTACCCGCGCAACGGGTGACGCTCGATGGCGTCGGTGAAGCAATCGCCGGCACGTTCGCGACGCGCGGCCCCGCCGTCGTCGTGCTTCCCGCGCAACTGAAGATGTTCGCACCCACCTGACACAGGAGGCCCGTCATGGGCAAGCCACTCGACATCGTCATCATCGTCGTCTACCTGCTCGCCATGCTCGCCTTCGGGTTCTGGGGCAAGACGCGAACGAAAGATTCGGCAGACTTCCTCGTCGCAGGACGCCGCCTTGGCCCGACGCTCTACACCGGCACCATGGCCGCGGTCGTCCTCGGCGGCGCGTCCACCGTCGGCGGCGTCGGCCTCGGCTACAAGTACGGCATTTCCGGTATGTGGCTGGTGGTGGCGATCGCTGTCGGCCTGCTGGCGCTGAGCCTGTTCTTCGCGGGGCGCATTCAGCGGCTCAAGGTCTACACCGTCGCGCAGATGCTGCGCCTGAGGTACGGGGTCGACGCCACCTCGGCGTCCGGAATCGTCATGGTGGCCTACACATTGATGCTGTCGGTGACGTCGACGATCGCGTACGCCACGGTGTTCAACGTCCTCTTCGGCACCAGCCGCACGGTGTCGGTGGTCATCGGCGGAGCGATCGTCATGCTGTACTCGTCGATCGGCGGCATGTGGTCGATCACGCTGACCGACATGGTGCAGTTCATCCTCAAGACCATCGGCATCTTCGCGTTGCTGTTGCCGTTCACATTGAGCAAGGCCGGCGGTTTCGCGGGAATCCGCGAACGGGCCGGTGACGCGGTGTTCGACCTGGGTGCCATCGGGATGCCCACGATCATCACGTTTTTCGTCGTGTACAGCTTCGGAATGCTGATCGGACAGGACATTTGGCAGCGTGTGTTCACGGCGCGCTCACCAGGTGTGGCGAAGTGGGGTGGCACGACGGCGGCGCTCTACTGCGTGCTGTACGGCGTCGCCGGTGCGGTGATCGGTATGGCCGCGTCGACGTTCCTGCCCGACGTCGAGGTCAGTGACGACGTCTATGCCCAGATCGCCGAGACGATCCTGCCGGTCGGTATCAGCGGCCTGGTACTCGCGGCGGCGGTGGCGGCGATGATGTCGACTGCATCGGGTGCACTGATCGCCACGGCGACGGTGGCACGCACCGACGTGAAGCCGTTGCTGCTCAGGCTGGTTGGCCGGCCTGCCGAGGAGGCTGACGACGCGGAACGCGACGTGCATTCCGACCGGATGTACGTCGTCGTTCTCGGCATCGTCGTCATCGTGATCGCGGCACTGCTCAACGACGTCGTCGCCGCGCTGACCATCGCGTACGACATCCTGGTCGGCGGTCTGCTGGTCGCGATTCTGGGCGGCTTCCTGTGGAAGCGCGCGACGGGCGCCGGTGCGCTGTGGTCGATGGGCGTCGGCACCGTCGTGACGCTCGGCACGATGTTCGTCGTCGGAGACGTGTTGGCCAACGAGCCGATCTACTACGGCCTCGGCGCGAGCCTGCTCGTCTATGTCGGGGTCAGCCTGATGACGCCGCGGACGTCGCCCGAGGTGCTGCAGGTGTGGGACGACCGGCTGGCGGGGCGCGACGAAGTTGTGATCGGTAGCGGGTAGGCCGCAGCACTCTTTCCTGGCGTCCCCACCACAGCGGGACCGGATACCAGGAGAGACCAGATGAACACCACCCGCTTCGGCATCGCCCTGATTGCTGCAGCCATCGCCGCCGGGGTGCTGAGCGGCTGCTCGCAGGTCGCCGATCTCAGGAGCCAAGCCACCGACGTCGCCGAAATGGTCATGGAGAAAAGCGCCGATGCCGCGTCGGGTGACCCGTTCACCGCGGAAGGCATCGACGCCGCCTACTCGGCAATCGCGGAACAGGCAGGCGGAAAGCCCCTGCAGGTCGTCGAGGTGGTCGTCGTCCCCGGGACCCTGACGCTGCAGGCCGTCGATCCCGCCGCCCCCACCGAACTGAACCAGTGGAGCTTCACCGCGGGCACCGTCGGCCCGTCGCGTCCGGTCGACTACGACGACGACACCGAGGCGCTGCGCCAGAATCTGTTCTCCATCGACGAGGTTCCCGCCGGCGTCATCGCGTCTGCCGTCGACGAAGCCGTCACCGCCAGCGGAATTCCCGACGGGGAGGTCTCGAGCCTGGTCATCCAACGCAACCTGCCCTTCGACGACAGCGTGTTGATGCTCATCAACGTCGACGGTGAGCGCAGCAGCAAGCAGGTACGCGCCGACGTCACCGGGCAGATCACAGAGGTCATCTGAGCGTCGATGGAATCAATCGACCCCTCCTCCGGTTTCACGTGGTGTTGCGGCAGTTCTGCCCGCGACAGGATCGGTAAGAGGAAAGAGGCGAGAGCCGTGAAGAAGATCGGATTGCTGGGAGCCGTCGCGGGAGCCATGACCGCGGCCCTGATCGGGTTCGCCGGATCGGCGCAGGCCGACATCGGCCCGGTGTTCGGCAGCCCTGGTGTTCAACCCGGATACGGCTTCAACTACGGATACGGCAGCGACAGCAACAATCCGTGGCTGAACAGGTTGTACCCGCAGGTGAGGGTGCCGCACGTCGATACGTCCGTGCGCAACTGAACGTCCCCAACTGAATACAGTCACCACGAGGAAGGGCGCCCGCGAAGTCGGGCGCCTTTCTCGTTTCGGGGGAATGGGAACAGTTCGCGTCCCACTCTCACTTTATGGCATGCAGGGGGTCTTGCGGCAAGACCCCGGTCGCAGGCCACAATCCCGTTGTGCCGCAATCACCTAAGCCGTTCGAAGTCCATCCGTCAGGTGCCTATCTTCACGGGACCAAAGCCGATCTGTCGGTCGGTGACCTCCTGGTGCCGGGGCGCCAGTCCAACTACGAGAAAGGACGGGTGATGAACCACGTCTACGTGACGCAGACCCTGGACGCCGCGGTCTGGGGAGCCGAGATGGCGGTAGGCGACGGCCGGGGCCACGTCTTCATCGTGGAGCCGCTCGGAGCGGTCGAAGACGATCCGAACGTCACCGACAAGAAGATGCCGGGAAATCCCACCCGTTCGTACCGGACTCGGGAGCCGGTACGGATCGTCGGCGAAATCACCGACTGGGTAGGACATTCCGACGAACAGCTGCAATCGATGAGGGATGGTCTCGCCGAGCTCAGGCGCAAGGGACTCGACGTCATCTACGACTGAGCGCGTCAGGCGACCGCCCACAGCAGGAGGCTCAGTGCGAAGGCGCTGAGGCCCAGTGTCGTCTCCAGCACCGTCCACGTCTTCAGCGTCGTTTTGACGTCCATTCCGAAGAACCGGCTGACCAACCAGAAACCCGAATCGTTGACGTGCGACAGCACGGTGGCGCCTGCCGCAATCGCGAACACCAATGCCGTGAGCTGCACGCTGCTCAGGTCTGCAGAGGCGACTGCGGCGCTGAGGAGACCGGCCGTGGTGGTCAAGGCGACGGTCGCCGAGCCCTGGGCGACACGAAGCAACGTGGAAATGACGAACGCCTGAAGGATCAGCGAGATACCTAGATTCGACAGCGAGCTGCTCAGCGCATCGCCGATACCGCTGAGGCGCAGCACACCTCCAAACATGCCGCCCGCACCGGTGATCAGAATGATGGCGCAGATCGGGCCGAGAGCCTTGTCGAGGATGTCGGTGACGTCGGCCATCGAGCGGTCGCGCAATCCCAGCACCAACGTCGCGACGATCACCGTGATCAGCAGCGCGATCGAGGTGTTCCCGAGCAGCTTGAGATACTCTGCCCACGTTGCGCCGTCTTCGATCACACCGGCCGTCATCAGGGTGTCGAGCACCGTGTTGAACGAGATGAGGACGAAGGGCAACATCAGCACGCCGAGCACCGTCCCGAACGACGGCGCCGTCCGAGTCGCGGTGCGCAGCTTGCCATCCGCGCCGACGTCCCCTTCACTGTCGGCGACGTCACGTCCACCGTTCATCTCGCCGAAGATCGATGCCGGAATATCGACGTACACGCGGCGCCCGATCACCTGGGACACCAGATACGCACCGACGTACCACGACACGATGGCTACCGGCACACCGATCAGCAGGGTGAGGCCGATGTTCGCGCCGAGGGCCTCGGCGGCTGCGACCGGGCCGGGGTGGGGCGGTACCAGGGCGTGCATCGCGGCGAAGGCTCCGGCAGCGGGGAACGCGTACAGCAGGATTGATCCGCCGAAGCGCCGCGCGACGGTCATGATGATCGGGAGGAAGACGACCAGGCCCGCGTCGAAGAAGATCGGGAAGCCGAACAGCAGCGCTGCGACACCGAGCGCGAGAGGTGCCCGCTTCTCGCCGAATCGGCTGATCAGAGTATCGGCGAGAACCTGTGCCCCGCCGGTCAATTCGAGCAGACGGCCGATCATGACCCCGAAACCCACGAGAAGGGCCACGGACCCGAGGGTGTTGGAGAACCCGTACGTCAGGGCACTGGGGACATCAGCCACCGGAATGCCGGCGGCCAGAGCTGTCAGCGCACTCACCAGAACCAAGGCGAGGAAGGCGTGCAGTTTCACCTTGATGATGAGGAACAGCAGGACGGCGACGGCGCCCGCGGCGATCAGCAGCAGCGTGGCGGTTCCGTGGGCCGGATCAATTGCCTCCACGATGGCTCCTGTTCGCTGAAGGGTCGTCGGCTGAGTACGTGGTGAATGCCGGACTCATCGGTTCTCCTGTTCTCCTGCGTCGGTTTTCGTTGATGTGACGTAGGTTTCGATGATGGCGTCGATGTTGCGATCGACATCGATGGCGATGCCGCGCTCATCGGACTCGAGGGGTTCGAGCGTCTCGAATTGGGATGCCAGCAGCGATGCGGGCATGAAGTGTCCGGGCCGGCTGGCCTGCCGCCTGCCGATGATCTCGGGTGATCCTGCCAGATAGAGGAATTCGACCTCGGGACAATGCCGGCGCATGTGGTCGCGGTAGCTGCGTTTGAGGGCCGAGCAACCCATCACTCCGCCGTCGCGATGACGCGCCAACCACTCTCCGATGGCCTCCAGCCACGGGTATCGGTCGTCGTCATTCAGCGGATGGCCGGCCGTCATCTTCGCGATGTTGGCCGGCGGATGGAAGTCGTCGGCATCGGCGAAGGGGACCCGCAGACGCTGGCCCAGAGCGGCGCCAACGGTCGATTTACCGGAGCCGGAGACCCCCATGACGACGATCGGTGATGACATGTGCTGCACCTACCCTGTTGTGTGTGGCGTCACACAGCATGCCGCAATAGTCATACGATTGCAAGAATCCAGACGTAATAGATATTCTCTAACCGGCAACCTGCACGTCTGGCATGATTTATCCATGCCCGATCCGCTGACAACCGGCGCCCTGCACGGCGGCCTGTTGGCTGCGTTGGGGTCAGCGATCGTCTCCGGCCGGTATCCGGCAGGCCGGGTCATCACGCTCGACGGCGTGAGCGCCGAGCACGGTGTGTCGCGTAGCGTCGCCCGTGAGGCGATTCGCGTGCTCGAATCCATGGGCATGGTCGAGTCCCGTCGCCGTGTCGGGATCACCGTGCAGCCTGCGGAGAAGTGGAACGTTTTCGACCCTCGTATCATCCGGTGGAGGCTCGACGACGGTGACCGGGCGGCGCAGCTTCTGTCGCTGTCGGAATTGCGAAGGGGATTCGAGCCTGCGGCGGCGGCACTGGCTGCGCGTCGGGCGAACCCGCACCAGTGCCGGATCATGGCGGCTGCAGTCTCCGATATGGCCGTACATGGGAGAACCGGCGATCTCGACGCATATCTGTTGGCGGACAAGATCTTCCATCAAACGCTCCTGGAGGCCAGCGGCAACGAGATGTTCCGCGCACTCAACGGTGTGGTGGCCGAAGTGCTCGCCGGCCGAACGCATCACGGCCTGATGCCCGACCGGCCGGAGATTGCGGCGATCGCGTTGCACGACGATGTCGCGCGCGCGATCAGGATGGGCGAGGAGGATCAAGCCGAGCGCGCGATGCGGGCGATCATCGACGAGGCGGCTGCGGCGGCGCTTTCGACTGGCCGGGAATGACTTTCGGTCGGTCGATCACTTCGCGGTGGCGCCGATGACATGCCCGACGATGTGATCGTAGGCCGTGCGTGTCACTTCGGTCGCGTGCGTCATGATGTTGTAGCCGTGATCGACGCCGGGCACTTCGTAGTACTCCCGCAGGGCACCGGCTGCGTCGAGTTCGTCGGCGTACCTGCGTGCTTCGTCACGAAGCCGGTCCTTCTCGGCGGTCACGATCAGGGCGGGTGCTATTCCGGCGAGGTCGGAGGCCTGGCTCCAGGCCGGGGAGGCCAGTGGGTCCCGTCGCTGCGCAGGGTCGGGAATGTACGCAGTGTCGAAAACTTCACCCATCCACGGTTTCAAGACCGCCCGGCCACCGATTGTGGAGGTCTTGTCCCTGGTCGGTGTCACGAGGTCCAACGGCGCGTAATGCAGTACCTGTAGGGCGATGCGGGGTGTGCCGTGCCGCAGTGCCATCAGGGCTGCTGCCGCGCTGAGGTTGCCGCCGGCACTCTGTCCCCCGACGCACAACCGGCTGCCGTCCCATTCGTGATCGACACCGGCCGCCCAGCACACGACGTCATAGATCTGTTGCGGCGCTGCGGGAAACCGGTGACTCGGCGCGAGAACGTAGTCGGGATTGATGACCGCGATGCCGGCGCGGGTGGCCAGGTATCGACACCACGGGTCGTCCTGCTCCGGGTGGCCGACCACGAATCCACCGCCGTGCACGTTCACGTAGACAGCGGGCCGGGAATCCGTCTCGGGTGGGTGGTACACCGTGGCTGCGACGTTGCCGAATCGGCTGGGAACAGTGGCAGCCTCAGTGCGACAGACGATTTCCGGAAAGCGGACCCCCTCTTTCGGCGTCGGGTTGACGGTGGCGGCGAAGATGCGTGCAAGAGTGTCGGCCACCCGGGGCTTGGACAGGATCGACATGAGGGTCCTCTCGTGAGCGCTGGTGATCAGCGGGATGGCGTCATACTGCGGCGAAGCCGCCGTCGACCGGCAGGACGACGCCGTGGACGTTGCTCGCGCCCGGACCTGCCAGGAACACCACCGCCGCCGCCACTTCCTGCACGCTACTCATCCGGTGGGCGGGGATGCGCGCAAGGATCGGCGCGATGCCGTCGGCGAACTCCTCGTTGCGCTCCGTGGCGATCGGGCCAGGTGCCACGGCGTTGACCCGTACCCCGGACGGGCCGTACTCATCGGCCCACGACATCGTCAGCGAATGCATCGCAGCCTTGGTCATCCCGTACAGGGCCGAGCCGCTGGACCCGCGCAACCCGGAGGTCGACCCGATGTTCACGATGGAGCCGGTGCCGCGGCGCGCCATCGCCGGTCCGACCAGTCCGGTCATCAGGATGGGCGCCGTGACATTGACCGCGAGGACCGACGCCAGTTGATTCTCGGTCAACCGGGAGGTCGGCTCCGGCTGCAGCAACGTGGCGGCATTGTTGACCAGGATGTCGATGGCGCCTCCAGCAGCGTCGGTGGCCGAAGCCACGAGTTCGGCGATGGCGCCGGCACCGGCGGCAAGATCGACAGGTATGAATTCCGCACGCCCGCCGCGGGATTCGATCTGCTGCACGACGTGCTCGCCGCGGACGCGGGTTCGACCGGTGACGATCACGTGCGCGCCGGCTTCGGCGAGCGCGGCCGCGATACCTGCGCCGAGCCCGGAGGTGGAGCCGGTGACCAGCGCGGTGCGGCCGGCGAGAGTGTCGGAAGGATTCATCGGTGTGGACCTTTCTGGGTGTTGAGATCGATGACAGCCGAGGCGAATGCCTCGGGTGCCTCTTGCGGAACGTTGTGACCGATCCCGTCGAGGACCCGGTGTTGGTGCCATCCGGTGTAGTGGGATCGGTAGGTCGCGCCGTCCTTGGCGGCGGCGTCGAAGTCGCTGCCGATCGTGATGGTGGGGACAGTGATGGGTGGCCTGGCGGCGAGACGGCGTTCGTCGGCGTCGAAGCGAGGTTCACCTGGCGCCAGGCTCTGGCGCCAGCGGTAGTTGTGGACAACGATGTCGACGTGGTCGGGGTTGTCGAACGCCGCCGCGCTCAGGTTGTAGGTGGCGTCGCTGAATCGCCATGCGGGGGAGGCGAGTTGCCAGATCAGCTTGTTGAACTCCCGGGTGTTCTCCCGGTAGCCGGCCTCGCCGCGCGGCGTGGCGAAGTAATACTGGTACCACCAGCCGTGCTCGGCCTGCGGGGGTAACGGCTCGAGATTGGCGACGAGGTCGACCACGATGTATCCGCTGACGGCGATCAGGCCGGTGCATCGCTGGGGCCAGAGCGCGGCCACGACGTTGGCGGTACGGCCACCCCAGTCGTAGCCGGCCAGGATCGCCGAGGGAATGTCGAGGGCATCCATCAGGGCCGTCACGTCGTGCGCGAGCGCCGCTTGCTGGCCGTTGCGCACGGTGCTGTCGGACAGAAATCGCGTGGAGCCGAAACCGCGAGCGTAGGGGACGATCACCCGGAAACCGCGGGCGGCGAGAATGGCGGACGCGTCCGCGTAACTGTGGATGTCGTAGGGCCAGCCGTGAAGCAGAATCACCGGAGTTCCGTCGCTGGGGCCGGCTTCGGTGTAGCCGACGCTGAGGTCGCCGGCGTCGATGTGTCTGACGGCACCCAACTGGTGCGTCGCACCAGGTGGGGGTGTCGACGCCACTGGATCTTCGATGGCAGGCGCGCATGCCGCCAACGTCGCCGCGCCGGCAGAGAGCGCGGCGAGCATGCCGAAATGCCTTCTGCTCACGCCATTCACAGGGAGCGTCCCATCGCGGGGGTGCCGGCTTCTGAACTCATGCCTCCATCACAGCCGCAACAAGCCATCAAGTCCAACGATTGTTTTCGATAGCTGTCATCTCCGATAGAGATAGCCTGATGCCGTGGAACTGCGTCAGTTGGATCACTTCGTGGCGGTCGCCGACGAGCTGAGCTTCACCCAGGCGGCTCGGCGGGTCCACGTGGTGCAATCGGCACTGTCCACCTCCGTGGCCAAGCTCGAGCGCGAGCTCGGAGTCGAACTGTTCGACCGCACGCGTCAGCAGATCAGCCTCACTGCCGCGGGAGAGCGCTTTCGCACGCACGCCCAGGACGTCTTGCGTGCTGCCCGGACTGCCACCGAGTCCGTCGATGACTTTCGCGGGACAGTTTCGGGCACAGTTGAATTCGGCTCGCTGATTTCTTTCGGGCCGGTGGATGTCGCCCGCGCCCTCGGCGACTTCCATCGTGCGCACCCGTTCGTGCGACTCCGGCTCCGGCTGAGCCAGTCGGGCGCCTCCGCGTACCTTGCCGCGCTCATCGAGGGCTCGCTGGATCTGGCTTTGGTCTCGGTACCCAACCGGTTCCCGCCCCAGCTGCAGCTGCGGCTGATGTTCGAGGAGCCCATGATGTTCGTCTGTCGCGCCGACCATCCGGTCGCGCAGCGCAAACGCGTCGACATCGCCGAGCTCGCCACCGAAGAGCTCGTCGGCTTTCCGCCGGAGTTCGGGCTGCGGGGCCTGATGGACGGCGCGTTCCATGCCGCAGGTGTCCAAGCCAACACCCTCTACGAAGTGCCGGCGGGCTTCCCTGTCGTCGCCGACCTGGTGGCCAACGGCCTCGGCACAGCGTTCATGCCCCGCTCCGAAGCCCGTCGATTCAGCGACCTGACCGCAGTGGCATTACAGGACCCGGTGGTGTGGCAGGTGTATATCGCATCACCGCCGACGGCGCGGATGTCACCTGCGACCGCGCGGTTGGCCGCTACGCTGCTCGACGAGGCCGACCGCACCCGCCGGTGATATCGACGAGTTGTGTCTCAAGCGCCTAGCCTGTCGGCATGCTCACGGAACTCGTTGAACTGCCGGATGACTCGTTCCGCATGGGATCGATCGACTTCTACCCCGAGGAAGCCCCCGTCCACACGGTGACGGTGGAGCCGTTCTCGATCGAGCGTCATCCGGTGACCAACGCGCAGTTCGCCGAGTTCGTCGACGCAACCGGGTACGTCACCGTCGCCGAGCAGCCGCTGGACCCGGCCAACTTCCCCGGTGTGCCCGCAGCGGAGCTGATCCCGGGCGCCTTGGTGTTTCACGCGACGGACGGGCCGGTCAACCTGCGCGACTGGCGCCAGTGGTGGACCTGGGGCCCGGGCGCCTGCTGGAGGCACCCGTTCGGACCCGAGAGCTCCATCGAGGACCGTCTCGATCACCCCGTCGTGCAGGTCGCCTATCCCGACGCCGCGGCCTACGCCGCGTGGGCCGGTCGTCGGCTGCCCAGCGAGGCCCAGTGGGAGTACGCCGCTCGAGCGGGCTCGCAGTCCGCCTACGCGTGGGGGGACGAGGTACGCCCGGACGGACAGCTGATGGCCAACACCTGGCAGGGCAAGTTCCCGTACCTCAACGATGGTGCGCTCGGCTGGTCCGGCACCAGTCCGGTAGGAAGCTTCCCGCCCAACGGTTTTGGACTCGTCGACATGATCGGCAACGTGTGGGAATGGACGACCACGCAGTACAGCCGTCATCATCGCGTCGACCAGCCCGCCGAGGGCGGCTGCTGCCCGCCGTCGTCGCCGTCGGGAGATCCGACCGTGAACCAGGCACTCAAGGGAGGGTCGCACCTGTGCGCGCCCGAGTACTGCCACCGGTATCGCCCGGCCGCCCGTTCGTCGCAGTCCCAGGACAGCGCCACGACGCACATCGGGTTCCGCTGCATCGCTTGACCGGGGTCGCGGGTGGCGAAACAAACGGCGTTCCGCCGCAGTAAACGCGCTGGCCTCGTCCTTTCCGGGATATCGAGGTGGCGTAACATTCGGTAATCCGCCACCCAGGCTCGGGATGGCTTTGAAATGGCACAGTGAACGCATGCCACGGCGACCCAAGATCCCTCCGAAGGACTTTCCCCGTCCTTCGGTGCGGGAGTATGCGGGTACCCGCGCCGACGCGGCGCGGTGGGTCCGGGACACACTGCGCAGCCAGATCCTCGAAGGCGCCTTCGGCGGCCTGGCGGCGGCCCGGCCCGCGCTGCCGCCGGAGTCGGAGCTCGCTGCCGAGCTCGGCGTGAGCCGCAACGCGATCCGCGAGGCACTGGAACTGCTCCGTGGCGAAGGCCTGATCACCCGCGTCCAGGGCTCCGGAACGTTCGTCACCGGCGCCAAGCTGCGCCAACATCTCGACCGGTTGGAAGGACTGGCGGAATCACTTGCCGGGCATCAGCTTCCGGTGGACAACGAGGTCCTGTCGATTCGCGAGTCGACCGCGACACCGTTCGTCGCGGCCAAACTCCAACTGTCGGAGAACGACCCGATCCTGTTCATCGAGCGGCTCCGGTCGGTGGGTGGGCTGCCACTGTCTCTTGACACCACATCATTGCGGTTCGGTGCGATCCCCGTCGACGCCGAGCTGGCACAGCGAGACGTCTTCGCGCTCATCGAACAGGAGCTCGGTGTGCGTCTGGGGTGGGCGGAGATCACTGTGGAATCGGTCGCGGCCGACTCCCGCACTGCCGAACTGCTCAAGATCCGTTCGGGAGCGCCATTGTTGCTGCTCCACAGACTCACACATCTTGAGGACGGCACCCCGTTCGACCTCGAGACCGTCCGCTATCGCGGGGACCGGTGTTCATTGGTGACCACCGCCGCACGCGGTGACGCCCCGACTCCCTAAAACGGGGCGCCACCACCTCACAAGCCCGTAAGGGTTATTTCGCAACCGAATTGAAAGGTGTATTCGTCATGCCCGAACAACCCAACATCGTGTATTTCCACGTCGACAACCTCGGAATGGGTGAGCTCGGCTGCTATGGCGGCGGAATCCTGCGTGGCGCCGACACCGCACGTGCAGATGCCTTCGCCGCGGAGTCGCTGAAGCTCTCGCACTTCGTCGTCGAGCCGCAGTGCACCCCGACCCGCTCGGCGTTGATGACCGGGCGGTACCCGATCCGCTCCGGAAACCACACCATTGCCCTTGGCGGCAACGGTGGCGGCATCGTCGCCTGGGAGCGCACGATGGGTGACATCCTGTCTGAATCAGGCTACGCGACAGCATGCTTCGGCAAGTGGCACATCGGGGCGGAGGACGGCCGCTGGCCCACTGACCACGGATTCGACGAGTGGTACGGGCCGGCCCGCACCTACGACGAGTGCCTGTGGCCCGACGATCCGTGGTACGACGCCGACCGTGACGGTTACTCCTACATGTACGACGGCACCAAGGCAGACGGTGTGACGACAACCGACCAGCAGCTGACCGTCAAGCTCAAGGGCCAGATGGACGGCGAATACGACCGCCGGGCCAAGGATTTCATGAAGCGCAGCGTCGAGGCGGGCAAGCCGTTCTACCTGTATCACAACCACTCGCTGATGCACTTCCCAATGGAGGTGCGTGAAGAGTTCAAAGGCAAGAGCACCAACGGCAACTGGGGTGACTCGCTGCTGATGCTCGACCACGACTTCGGCAGCATCCTCGACGCGCTGACCGAGCTGGGCATCGAGGACAACACCATCGTCGTGTTCGCCGGTGACAACGGCGCCGAGGACCACCTTGCCGGTCGGGGTACCGCGGGATTCTTCGACGGCTCGTACTTCAGCTCGGCTGAGGGTGGCATCCGGACGCCGTGCCTGATCCGCTGGCCCGGAAAGGTGACGCCACGTGAGAGCAACGAGATGGTGCACGTCACCGACATGTTCCCGACGCTGCTGCGCTGGGCGGGCGCCGACATCCCGGAGGATCGCATCATCGACGGTATCGACCAGCGTGAGTTCTTCGCCGGCGCCGACGAATCCAAACGCGAGGGCTGCATGGTGTGGCTCAACGAGGAACTGCACGCCGTCAAGTGGTCGCAGTTCAAGATCAACTTCAAGCGACAGCAGCATTTTCACGACCCGGAGATCCCCCTGGGCTTCGCCCGCATCACCAACCTGCTGGAGGATCCGAAGGAACGTGAGGCGGTCAACCAGACCTGGGTCCGGTGGTGGGTCATGCAGCACGCCTACCGGTTCATCCAGGAGTTCGACGAGAGCGTCAAGGTCGAGGAACTGATCCCGTCCGGAGCGCCCATCGACTTCGTGCCCGCGCGCACGCAGTAGGTCCTGTCGATGACCTCGCCGAAAAGCTACGGGGCCGAATCCATCACGATTCTGGAGGGGCTGGACGTCGTTCGCAAACGACCCGGAATGTACATCGGGTCGACGGGCGAACGCGGTCTGCACCACATGATCTGGGAGGTCGTCGACAACGGCGTCGACGAGGCGATGGCGGGCTGCGCGAGCCGCGTCGACGTGACCCTGATGGCCGACGGCGGTGTCGAGGTGATCGATGACGGTCGAGGGATCCCGGTGGCCGAACACGCCACCGGGATCCCCACCATCGATGTCGTCATGACGCAGCTGCACGCGGGCGGCAAGTTCGACTCCGACTCCTACAGCGTGTCGGGCGGACTGCACGGCGTCGGTGTGTCCGTCGTGAACGCTCTGTCCACGCGGCTCGAGGTCGACATCTGCCGCGACGGTTTCGTGTGGTCGCAGTCATATGACCGATCCCTGCCCGGCACTCTCTCGCGCGGCCCGGTGACCTCGAAAACCGGTACTACGGTTCGATTCTGGGCTGACACCGACATCTTCGAGACCACGACCTACAGCGCCGAGACGGTCGCCCGCCGTCTCCAAGAGATGGCGTTCCTGAACCGCGGGCTGACGTTGACGCTCACCGACCTGCGGTCGGCCGACTCCGAGAAACGCACGTTTCATTACTCAGACGGCTTGATGGACTTCGTCAAGCACATCAATCGGACGAAGGATCCGATCCAGCCGTCGATCGTCGGCTTCTCCGGTGCCGGAACCGGCGTCGAGGTTGAGGTGGCGATGCAGTGGAACGCCGGTTACACCGAGTCGGTGCACACCTTCGCGAACACGATCAACACCCACGAGGGCGGCACACACGAAGAGGGGTTCCGGGCCGCGCTGACATCGGTGGTGAACAAGTACGCACGGGACAAGAAGTTCCTCAAGGACAAGGAAGCCAACCTCACCGGCGACGACATCCGCGAAGGTCTCGCCGCTGTGATCGCCGTGAAGGTCGCAGAGCCGCAGTTCGAAGGCCAGACCAAGACCCGGCTCGGAAACGCCGAGGTCCGATCGTGTGTGCAGAAGATCTGCCACGAGAACCTGACGCACTGGTTCGAAGCCAATCCGGCCGAGGCCAAGACAGTGATCACCAAGGTCACCTCCTCCGCCCACGCGCGCCTTGCCGCTCGCAAGGCCAGGGACCTCGTGCGGCGGAAGAGCGCCACCGATATCGGGGGTCTGCCGGGCAAGTTGGCTGATTGCCGTTCGACGGATCCGCAGAAGTGCGAACTGTATGTGGTGGAGGGTGATTCGGCCGGTGGTTCGGCCAAGAGCGGCCGGGATTCGATGTTCCAGGCGATCCTGCCGTTGCGCGGCAAGATCATCAACGTCGAGAAGGCGCGCATCGACCGGGTGCTGAAGAACACCGAAGTGCAGGCGATCATCACCGCGCTGGGCACCGGCATTCACGATGAGTTCGACCTCGCCAAGCTGCGCTATCAGAAGATCGTGTTGATGGCCGACGCTGATGTCGACGGGCAGCACATCTCGACTCTGTTGTTGACGTTGTTGTTCCGGTTCATGAAGCCGCTTGTGGAAAACGGTCATATCTTCTTGGCGCAGCCGCCGCTGTACAAGCTGAAGTGGCAGCGTACGGAACCAGAGTTTGCGTATTCCGACCGCGAACGCGACGGCCTGCTCGAGGCGGGCCGTGCGGCGGGTAAGCGCATCAACGCCGAGGACGGTATTCAGCGGTACAAGGGTCTGGGTGAGATGGATGCCAAGGAGTTGTGGGAGACCACAATGGATCCGTCGGTACGGGTGCTGCGTCAGGTCACGCTCGACGACGCGGCGGCCGCTGATGAACTGTTCTCGATTCTGATGGGCGAAGACGTGGAAGCACGCCGCAGCTTCATCACGCGCAACGCCAAAGACGTTCGCTTTCTTGATATCTGAGGCTCACAACAGCGGCATTACCAGATAGGCCACCACCAGAGCGGCCAACGCCAGCACCGCCGACCCGGCCCCCATCACCTCACGTCGGGCGGTCAGTGGTCGGGCCCTGAGCATGCGCCTGCGCCGGACCCCGATCAGAAACACCACGGTGGTCACGACTGCGGCGGCGAGGCCGAGGAACAGGCGCTCGCGACCGTCAGCCAATGCGGCCATGTCCGGTTCCTTGAACATCAGTAGTCCGCCGGCAACCAGGGCCGCCAGTGATGTCCTGGCCCACGCCAGGTCCGTTCGTTCGAGCTGTAGGCCGCGGTCCTGCGCCAGCGCCTCGCGGGTCATCGCCCACCCGTTGCGACCACGAGCGTCAGCGTCGCCAGGCCGATCAGCACCAGGCCGAGCGTCAGGTACAACGGGGTGGACGTGCGGGGCAGCGGCCGGTCGCGGCGCATGGCGTGGTCAACCTGATGCCATCGATGCAGGCCAACGCCGGCCGTCAGAACGGCGAGCACGCCCACAGCCGCGCCCAGCGCGTGCCGCAGGCCAGGCAGTCCCAGCTCCGGCAGGAAATGTGCCACTGCGACGGCGGCGGCCAGTAGCCCGAGAGCTGTGCGCTGCCATGCCAAGAATGTGCGCTCGTTGGCCAGCGTGAACCGGTAGTCCGGCTCGATGATCTCCGAGTCATGTTCGCCTGCAACAGCTTCGGTACTCACTGCACCAGTGTTCGCGCGTACCCGGCGCTGCGCCAGTGGCAGGGGGGTGGCGTAACCGAGCGTTCATCGCGGCGATCGTCCCGGATGCGGGTCCACTGGCGGATCGAGGGCCCGGCCCCGCGGCCACCTTGGCATTCAACCCTCAAATGACCTGCGTTGATGGCGTAACTGCGGTGCAACCTTCAGTGACGGTGAGGTAACAGAAGGCATAAACCCTGGTACAGGTGAACGACCGAACTCAGACCTCCGCGACCCGGCACCGCCGTGCCGTCGCTGTTCTCGTGGCACTCGCCACAGTGGGTGCCCAGGCGCTGACTGGCTGCGGGCTGCTGACCGATCCGACGGTCACCGTCAACGTCGGCTACCAGTCGAAGACCATCAACACCGTCAACGCCGGCACGCTGCTGCGTGACAGCCGTGCTTTCGAAGACGCGCTGGAGAAGCTGGGCGCCGAGACCGGTCAGAAGTACCGCGTTGTGTGGCAGGACTTCTCGTCAGGTGCACCTCTGACCGCGCAGATGATGGCCACTCATGTCGACATCGGTTCGATGGGTGACTACCCGTTGCTGACGAACGGGTCCAAGACCCGCAAGTACGACGACGCGGAGACGGAGATGGTCGCGACCACCGGCTACAGTTTGCGCGGTTCGCTCAATCAGGTTGTCGTGCCGCAAAATTCGAGTGCACGGACCATCGAGGACCTGACGGGTCAGCGAGTGTCGACCAGCCTCGGCTCCGCCGGTGACGGCATGTTCTCGACAGCGCTGCAACGCAATGACATCGACAAGTCCGATGTGAACATCGTCAACCAGGATCCCGCCGTCGGCGCGGCCGCGATCGAAGGCGGTCAGGTCGACGGGCTGGCGCAGTTCGTTCCATGGCCGCAGCTGGTGATCTTCCGTGACCAGGGCAGGCTGCTCTACGACGGCGGCGACAACGAGGTGCCGACCTTCCACGGCGTGGTCGTGCGCAAACAGTTCGCTGACGGAAACCCGGACGTGATGGCGGCCTTCATGCAGGCCGTGAAGACCACCACGGAGGCGATCATCGCCGATCCGCTGAAGGCCGCGCAGCGTGTCAGCTCGCTCACGGGCATCGAGCCCGAGGTGGTCTACCTCTACAACGGGCCCAACGGCCTGGTGTCGTTCGACATGACGATCAAACCGCAGTTCGCTGCCGCCTTCGACCAGGTCAAGGCATTCCTGGTCAACCGGGGTTCCGTCACCGCCGATTTCGATGTCCAGCAGTTCATCGACGACAGCTATCTGCGTGCGCTCTACGGACCCGACTACGAAAGGCGTCGCCACGACGTCGCCAACCCGACCGCGCTGACCGGCAACGACGACATCTGCAACCTGCCTGTCGACGATCCGGCGCAGGCATCCGAAGTATGGGCAAAAGGCGCCGACGACACCGAGGTCGCCGCCACCCCGACGTGCGTGCTGCGCCGCATCGCGGCCACAGAGGAGGTACGGGCCGCCTACGTCCCGGACACGCTGACGGGAATCCGGCTGTTCGCCGATCACGCCGTCTGGCTGCAAGACCCCGACGCCCCGGCGATGCGGCGGTACAAACCGTTCGCGACCGACGCCGGAGCCGACGCTTACCGCGCCGAACATCCGCAATCGACACCCATCGCCTACGAGGCTGCAGTCTCACAATCGCAATCGCCCGGCTGAACCGAACCGCCCGTCCGCCAACCGACCCCAACCAAGGAGACACGAGATGACGCTCACCCTCAACGACATCGGATCGGTGCCCACCCGGGCACCGGCCGCGCCGCCGCGAACACCGCTGCGGCAGACGATCGCCGACCTCCTGCCCGCCCGGATGCGCACCCGCACGGCAGCATTCGTGCTGCCGTTGATCCCGATCGCCGGATTCCTGGTCATCTGGCACCTGCTCACGACCTACGGCGTGGTCGCGTGGCTGAGATTCAACCGGATGCCCACACCCACAGCCGTCCTCGACGCCTTTGTGGCCCGCATCGGCTCGGGCTCCTATTACGACGACCTGCTCGCCAGCCTGCAGCGCATCCTGATGGGCTTCGGATTGGCCGCTGTCGTCGGAATCGCGCTTGGCGTCCTCGTCGGTCGTTCCGAGATCGCGCGAATGACGTTGCGTCCGTTCATCGAGATCATCCGACCCATCCCTGCGATCGCACTGGTGCCGCTGACGATCCTGCTGTTTCCGTCCAGCGAGCAGGGCATCGTCTTCATCACGTTCTTCGCCGCGTTCTTCCCCGTGGTGGTCAGCACGATCCACGCGATGGATTCGCTGCCCAAGGTGTGGGAGGAGGCCGCCAAGACCATGGGCGCGGGACGAATCTCGTTGCTGTTCCAGGTGATCCTGCCCGGAGCACTGCCCGGTATCTTCGCCGGACTGTCGGTGGCCATGGGGGTGGCGTGGATCTGTGTCGTCAGTGCGGAGATGATCTCCGGCCAGTTCGGCATCGGCTACTACACATGGCAGTCCTACGGGTTGCTCGACTACGCCGGCGTGGTCGTCGGCATGCTCTCGATCGGGGCACTCGGGCTGGCCACCGCGTGGCTCGTCGAGTACGTCGGGCGTCGCGTCAACCGCTGGCTGCCGAGGGCCGCCCGATGAGCACAGGAGCCGTCACCCTCGACAAGCTGAAGCTCGGCTTCAACGGCGTTCTCGCCGCGGACATCACGATGAAGGTCGACCCCGGTGAGGTCATCGTCTTCCTGGGACCGTCCGGGTGCGGGAAGTCGACGATCCTGCGGGCGCTCGCTGGACTGCTGACTCCGATGGGCGGCATCGCCACTGTCGACGGAGAACCCGTTGCGGGCAATGCGGCTCAGTGCGCCATGGTGTTCCAGGAGGACGCGCTCTTTCCGTGGCGCAGTGCGCTGAAGAACGTCCAGTACCCGATCCGGTTGCGTGGCGTGCGTGGCAGGGAGCTCAAGAAGGCGGCCAGCGCGCGATTGGAACAGGTGGGACTCGGCGCCTACCACGACCACCTGCCCGCGCAGCTGTCGGGCGGTATGCGTCAGCGCGTGCAGCTCGCGCGCACACTGGCGTGCGAACCGCACGTGATGCTGATGGACGAGCCGTTCGGAGCGCTTGACGCGCAGACCCGGATGGACATGCAGAAGCTGCTGATGTCGGTCTGGGAGCAGCAGAAGATGACGATCCTGTTCGTCACCCACGACGTCGACGAGGCGCTGCTGCTGGCCGACCGTATCGTGCTGCTCAGCCACCGCCCGGCAACCGTGGCCGACATCATCACGATCGACAAGCCGCGCTCGCCTGAGGCGCAGTTCCACGAAGAGTACCAACAGCTTCGGCGAAGCATCCTCGAATTCCTCGGGCAGAGCCCCGCGCAGAGCGCCTGAACCGGCAGATCACCAGGAGAGAAGATCCGTGAGCGTCACCATTCCCGTGCCGCGGGAACACACGCCCGCGAGAGCGACTGTGCTGCAGGCGTTTCGATCCCCGGCGCTGCTGCGGACCGAAGTGCTGGCCGGCCTCGTGGTGGCTTTGGCCCTCATCCCCGAGGCGATCGCGTTCTCGGTGATCGCAGGCGTGGATCCGCGCATCGGCCTGTTCTCGTCGGTGACGATGGCGATCACGATCGCGATCGCAGGCGGGCGGCCTGCGATGATCTCGGCGGCGACTGCGGCGGTGGCACTCGTCGTCGCGCCGGTGGCCCACGAGCACGGGGTGGGTTATCTGGTGGCGACGATCGTGCTGGCCGGCCTCTTTCAGGTGCTGCTGGCTGTTCTCGGCGTGGCGAAGCTGATGCGGTTCATCCCTCGCAGCGTGATGATCGGCTTCGTCAACGCGCTGGCGATCCTCGTGTTCGTCTCGCAGGTGCCGCACCTGCTCGGGGTGTCGTGGCTGGTGTATCCGCTCACGGCCGTCGGCATCGCGCTGATGGTGCTGCTGCCGAAGGTGACGACGGTGGTGCCGGCGCCACTGGTGGTCGTCGTGATGTTGACGGCCGCGGTGGCGTTGTTCGGCTGGGACGTGCCCGACGTCGGCGATCAGGGCGCGCTGCCGGATTCGATTCCGCTGCCCGGTATTCCGGATGTGCCTCTCAGCTGGCAGACGTTGCAGATCATCGCGCCCTACGCACTGGGCGCTGCCCTGGTCGGGCTGCTGGAATCGTTGATGACGGCAAAGCTGGTCGACGACATCACCGAGACACCGTCGAACAAGACCCGCGAGGCGTGGGGGCAGGGCACAGCCAACATCGTCACGGCGATGTTCGGTGGCATGGGTGGCTGCGCCGTCATCGGGCAGACGATGATGAACGTCAAGGTCGCCGGCGCCCGTACGAGGTTGTCGACGTTCCTCTCGGGGGCCTTCATCCTGGTGCTGGTCCTCGCCCTCGGACCGGTCGTCGGAATGATCCCGATGGCCGCGCTGGTGGCAGTGATGATCGTGGTGTCGGTGGCGACGCTGGACTGGCACAGCATCGCGCCCCGCACGCTGAAAGTGATGCCGCGCAGCGAGACTGCAGTCATGGTGGTGACGGTGGCGGCCACCGTCACCACCGGAAACCTCGCCATCGGCGTCGCCCTAGGCGTGCTCGCCGCGATGGTCGGTTTCGCGCGGCGCGTCGCACACATGACGGTCGTGGAATGCGACCCGGCTTCGGAGCCCTGCACATATCGGGTACGGGGCGAACTCTTCTTCGCATCGAGCAACGACCTGATCCACCAGTTCGACTATGCGAACGATCCCGACGACGTCGTGATCGACCTGTCGGACGCCGACATCTGGGACGCGTCATCGGTGGCGACGCTGGATGCCATCCGGCAGAAGTACGAGGCGAGAGGCAAGTCCGTCCGTCTCACCGGGTTGGACGGTGCGAGCCTGGAGCGTCTGACGAAGTTGTCGGGCCGACTGGGGGTGTAGATGCGGGTGGTTGGAGGCTGCGCAGGGTGCTCGTCACGAACTTCGTGAGCGACACATCGCGTTCGGCCTGGGTTCGCCCGACGGTGGTGAGCAGCGCATGGACACCGATGAGGAAGAACGCCGCACTGTGGTGGGCGTCTACATCGTCATAGAGGTCGCCGCGGAGGCGCGACCGTTCGATCTCTGCGGCCAGTAGCAGGAACAGTGGATGGTTGGTCCACTGTTCTGGCTCGGGCCGGTTGGGCGAGAAGTAGAGAGCGATGACATCGCGGAACAGGGCCTGGCCCCAACGGCTTTCCAGATCCAGTACCAGCGCGACGGTCGACGACAGGACCGCGGGCAGGTCGGGGCGAGTGTCGAGAAACCGGCCCAGCTCTTCGGCGAGACGCATCTCGTCGCGCCCGATCAACTCGAGAAGCACATGCTCCTTCGTCGGGAAGTGGAAGTAGAAGGTGCTGCGGGCCACGCCCGCCGCTTTCACGATGGCGTTGATGTCCGCCGAACCGGTGCCGGCACGCTGGAACTCGACGACGGCCGCGTCCAAAATCCGGCCGCGTGTTTGTAGACGCTGGGCATCGCGTTGGGTCGTACCGATCGACACGTCGACCATTGTGCCCCACTCCGGTCCGTTCGCTGAACGTTGTCACTCAATCGCCAGGCGAGCGTGCACACGAGCTGCATGTGCGTCACGATTTCGTTGTCATCTGTCAGCGAGAATGCTAGACATAGGAAGGCGGCCGATCGAAACGTCGGGGGACAGACCAAGGCAGGGGGCCTGCGATGGCGACATCTGTAGCGATGAGATCCGTGGCGATGAACACCAGGGGCCAGCGGATCCTGCTGTGGACGGTGCCGGCCGCGGCGGCACTGTTCGCCTTGGCCTACCTGCTGTTCCCGGTGTTCAGTCCGCCGCTGTCGCCGACACTGACACCGGAACAGGTCGCGGCGTTCTTCGCCGACAACACGACCGGAATCCTCGGCGTCACGATCCTGTGCAATCTCATTGCGTGCTCGCTGGTTCCGCTCTTCGCGGTGACCGCTGTGCAGATCTCGCGCACCGCGACGTCGAGCAGCGCCTTCACCTACGCCTACGTCATCTGCGTCGGGGTGGGGCTGACGGCATTCATCCTCGCCGACTACTGCTGGGCTATGGCCGCCTTCAGGCCCGAGCGCGACCCCCAACTGATCAGCCTGCTCAACGACATGGCGTGGTTCTTCTTCATCGCGCCGGTCGGCCCGATCATCGTGCAGAACCTCTGCCTAGCTGTCAGCATCTACCTGGATGGCCGGCCGGATCCGGTCTTTCCGCGCTGGGTGGCGCATTTCAACATCGCGACCGCAGTGTTGTTGATCCCCAGCGCATTCTCGATCCTGCAGACATCGGGCCCACTGGCCTGGAACGGTCCGCTGTCCTTCACGCTGCGGCTTGGTGTTTTCGCGTGCTACATCCTCGTGATGTTCGTGGTTCTGCTGGGAGTGGTCAAACGGCAGGGCGACGAGCACGAGACGCTGGCATGACCGATATCGCGGTGCGGCCGCGGCGGAAGAACAAGAAACTCGACCAGTGGCTCGCCTTCTGGATCGTGCCGGTCTTCTTCAACCTGTTCGGACTCGTCTTCGTTCCGCTGAGCTGGATGATGCCGCCACGGTCACCGAGCGCCCCGCAATCGGAGATCGTCGAGTTCATGCAGTCGCACAACCTGCTGATCGCCTGTGTCATCTTGACTTTGACGTTCGGTCTCGCACCGGTGACCAATGCGTGCTACCTGACGCAGATGAAGCGGATGTCGGTCAGCCCGGTCTTCCGGTACTGCCTCATCATGGGCGCAACCACCGGAGGCATTGTCGGCCAGCTGTTTCCGATGTTCTGCTTCGGGCTCGGGGCATTTCGGCCCGGATACGATCCGGAGATCCTGGCAATGCTCTACGACTTCGGATATCTCGCCTTCATCGGCTCCCTGGGTTGCTTCTGCATCATGTGGATGGCGTTCGGGCTGGCCATCCTGCTCGACGAGAACAACATCCTGCCGAAATGGCTCGGCTACTACACCGTATGGCAGTACGTCACCGAGCTCATCGCCGCACCT
The DNA here is from genome assembly GCF_029623955.1 of Mycobacterium sp. 236(2023). Taxonomy (GTDB): domain Bacteria; phylum Actinomycetota; class Actinomycetes; order Mycobacteriales; family Mycobacteriaceae; genus Mycobacterium. Next base: position 438,342 of record NZ_JARSBP010000005.1, read on the forward strand.
GTATGGATCGCCAAGTCCGGCCCGTTCGCGTGGAACGGGGTGATGACGTTCTGGCTGGCGATGGCGATGTATGTGTCGTGGCAGATCATCGTCTATGTATGCATTTTCCGGGCCATCAAGAATCAGCCTGACGACGAGCTCGAAAATGCCTGGCTGGAGACGGAACCGGCGACGCCCAGCAACGTGGCGAAGGCTGGCGCATGACCGAAGTCGCGGAAGAATCCAGCACCGACGCCGCACGTGCACCAGTGGCCCGTGGCCACCTCCCCGGCGACCCGAGCATGTGGTTCTTCGTCATCGGGGACCTGGTCATCTTCGGCGTCTACTTCGTCGTCTACATGTACTACCGCGGCCAAGACCACGACACGTTCCTGCAGAGCCAGGCGCAGCTGAACCTGACCATCGGTACTCTGAATACCGTTGTGCTGCTGTCGAGTTCACTGTTCGTCGCGCTGGGAACCGCAGCGGCGCGCGGAGGCAAGACCGCGGATGCAACGCGGTTATTCGGCCTCGCACTGGTCAGCGGGGCAGTCTTCCCGCTGCTCAAGCTCGTCGAGTACATCCCGAAGGTCCTCGCCGGCGTGACGCCCGGAACCAACCTGTTCTTCATGTACTACTACGTGATGACGGGCCTGCACCTGTGCCATGTTCTTCTCGGCCTGGTCATACTGTCCTTCGTCATCCGCAACCTGCGCGGTCCCGGGAAACCCCGAATCTCCTTTATGGAAACTGGCGCAACGTACTGGCACATGGTCGACATCCTGTGGCTCGTTCTGTTCGCGTTGCTCTACCTGATGAGGTGATGGATGTGACGACGTATGTACGCAACCCGCTGACGTACGTGTGGGCGCTGCTGACGGCGGTCACCGTCGCTTCGTGGCTGATCGCTCGCGACGGGGGCGCGGCCCATCACCTCAACGCCACGGTCACGGTCACCGTCCTTCTGATCGCGGCGGTCAAGACGCAGCTCGTGATCTGGCACTTCATGGAGGTGCGGCAGGCACCGGCCTGGCTCAAGGTCACGACGACCGGATGGCTGATAGCGCTGTTCGCGCTCCTGCTCGGCTTCTACTTCGGCGCTCCGTAGCGAGGGCGGCCGGTCGCTCGCGACTGCCGTTTAAGATGCCTATCCATGCGCACCCACGGGTGGGGCGGAGCCACGCCTGCGAGTGACGAAGAGGCCATCGAGCGGATTCTCGATGCCGCCAGTGCAGCGATCGACGAGCGCGGCGCCGCGATGCGTGTCGTCGACGTGGCCAGGAGCCTGGAGATCTCGCGTCAGACCGTCTACAACTACTTCCCCGGCGACTCATTGCTCGAGGCGGTCGCGACACGGTCGGGTCTGCGCTACATCGAACGACTCGCCAAGCATCTGGCCGGCATCACCGATCCGGTCGACGCACTGGTCGAGAGCTTCTCCTACACCCTGGAGTGGTTGCCGAAAGACAAGTCCGTCCAGCTGATGCTCGCCAACGATCTGGGGCGGACGTCGCACGAGGTGACCTCGGACATGGCGAAACAGTTCGGCCACGGCATCCTTGCGGGCCTCGATGTCGACTGGAAGTCGTTGGGGCTGGACGACAAAGGCATCGACGACCTTGTCGAGTACATGCTTCGGATGCTGCAGTCGTTCATGCTCGACCCCGGACGCCCGCCCCGGAAAGGCAAGGCGCTGCGCAATTACGTGCGCCGCTGGCTGGGCCCCGTCGTCACCGCGGAGATCGCCCGGCACGAACGGTGATCGGCACGTCGAGTTCCCAGGGCTGCCGACAGACAAGGTCCGCGACCTCGAAAGTGCCGCGTTCGATCTCGCCAGCGGCGGCGTCGACGATCCGGTACTCGTGGCGCTGACGATGGATAGGCTGCCCGTCGAGGATCAGCACGCGTAGCTCCTCGGGCTCGAACTGGCAGCGCCGCTGCAACGCCTCGATCAGTTGCTCGTTGTGAAGGTGGCCGTCGCCGAAACTCCAGCCCACCGCATAACCGGCCACGGGTTCACCGTCGACGACGGTGTAGTCGGCGTCGCGTCCGGGCGGAATGACGTGGTCCCACAACGTCAGAAGCCCGCGGCCGTGGGCGTACATCGCGCGGAAGGCGTGCCCGAGCGACAGCGAGACCTCTGTGCCCTCCGGCGAGGAGAACTTGGCGATCTGCTTGTGCTGGACCAGCCCGAGTCCGATCCGGTGCTCGGCGAGTTTGCGGCTGGCTTCCTCGGTGAAAAACCACTGCGAGGTGTCCCAATTACCCGCGTAGTAGCGCATACCCGGCAGGAATGACACCTTCGGCGGAGCGACGTTGCCGACGACGATACCGCCGACGATGACGGCGAGCAGCGCCACGATCGGCCACGGCTGGGTCACCTGCCCCCACCCGACGGTGGCCTTGTCGACGAACAGCGCGCCAATACCGAAGAGCATGAACACATTCCACTCCAGCGGCACCCCGAGCGGAATCGAGGTCAGGATGACCAGGTGGAACACGATCATGATCGCCGCGGCCACATAGGTGACCACACCGCCGTCGGAGAAGAAGAGCACCAGCGGCACGCCCATCTCTATCACGGTCCCGAAGTGCGCCAGGAACACCGCGACCCTGCTTGGGCGCAGGTCGTCGGGAAAGCGTCGGAAGAACCGCCGCTTCATCCATTTCGCCCGGATCAGAGGATTGTTGGCCATCATGGTAGCGACGACAAAGGGGAAGTGCCGGTTCAGCTTTGATGTCGCGGCGCCGATCCAGATCGCGAGCATGACGAGTTTGGCGGCGACGATCATGTCCGGCCCGGCGAACAGGAACGTCACCGTCAGGCTGCCGTAGACCTCGCCCCGCGTGGCCAGGAAGATCACCTTGTCGCGGAGTCCGAGGACGGCGAGGATCACGACGATCGGGATGATCTTCGCCGCGGGTATCAGGCCGATCGAGGTGTCGAGCGCGGCGACCGGTCCTGCGCCGTCGGCCAGTAGCGCATACACCGTCGTACCGAGTAGTCCGGCGTACAGCACGACGTCAGCGATCGACCGGCTGTCACCGCTGGTGAAAGGAATCCTGTTGGGCCACGGTGCAAGTCGAATGGTTCCAGGCCGTAGCCAGTAGAGAGGGGAGCCCATCGGCGGGGCGATCTTGCCGGTCAGCGGGCCGAAGCCGCACCCCAGTCCCAGCACTTCGAACAGCAGTGACCAGAGCACGACCTTCTGGAACACGATGGGCTCGCTCCACCATGTGCCGATGTTCCCCCAGCCGTCGATACCGCCCGTCGATAGCGCGAACAGAAGTCCGCCGAGGATGTAAAGCCCGATCTTGACGGTGTAGAGCACGGGGAAGATGTCGGGGTTGCCCATGCCGTTCTCCGCGATGTGCTGCGCCATCGGTCTGATGCGGTCGGCGCGGCCGCGGCCGCGCCACTCGTCGACGTTGATGCGCGGCATGTTGGGTTTCAGGAATCCCACCCGCTAGAAGCTAGCACAAGGCTTGACGCTTCGGATAAACTGTCAACTCGAACGCCACCGACCCACGAGGGAGCGCTCGACCATGTTCGACACGGTGATACGCAACGGCCGCTGGTTCGACGGCACCAGCGGACCGTCGGCATTACGCAACATCGGTATTCGCGACGGTCGTATCACGACGATCACCACAGAGGAGCTCGACGGGGTAGAGGTGATCGACGCGACCGGGCACTGGGTGATGCCGGGCATCATCGACATCCACACGCACTACGACGCTGAGGTGCTGGCTGCTCCCGCACTGTCGGAGTCGCTGCGCCACGGTGTGACGTCGATCGTCATGGGGTCCTGCTCGCTGTCCACGGTGCATGTCAACGCCTCTGAGGCGGCCGACCTGTTCGGGCGCGTCGAAGCCATCCCGCACGAGCATGTCGTCCGCATCGTCGGCGAACACAAGACGTGGAGCTCTGCCGACGAATACATCGAAGCATTGGAGGCGCTTCCGCTGGGCCCCAATGTCACCGCGTTCATCGGCCACTCGGACATGCGGGTCGCTGTGATGGGACTGGAACGCGCCACCCGAAAGGATGTCCGGCCGACGCGTGCGGAGCAAGCTCGCATGGAGGAGATGCTCACCGAGGCGCTGGACGCCGGGCTGATCGGATTATCCTCACAGCAGCTGCTTTTCGATCGCATCGACGGCGACGTCTGCCGATCGCGGACACTGCCGTCGACGTACGCCAAGGCCAGGGAGCTGCGCCGGCTCAAGTCGCTGTTGCGTCGCCGGGACCGCGCGCTGCAGTCGGGACCAGACATCACCCATCCGCACAACATCGTGTCTCAAGCCCTGCAGTCGATCGGGTTCGGCCGCCCCCGGCTGAAGACCAGCTTGCTCGCCGCAGCCGACATGAAGTCCGCACCGGGCGGCATGTGGCTCACCGTGGTGCTGGCGGCCATCGCCAACCGACTCGGTGGGGACTTCCGGTTCCAGCATCTGCCTGTCCCGTTCGAGGTGTACGCAGACGGCATCGACCTCGTCATCTTCGAGGAGTTCGGTTCCGGCGCAGCGGCGTTGCACCTCAAGACTGAGCTGGAGCGCAACGAGCTGATCAAAGACGAGGCGTACCGCAGAGCCTTTCGCAAGGACTACGACAGCAGGTTCGGACCACGAGCCTGGCACCGGGACTTCTTCGATGCCGAGATTGTGGGGTGCCCTGACGAATCCCTGCTGGGCAAGTCTTTCGGAGACGTCGGTGTGGAACGTGGCGGATTACACCCGGTCGACGCCTTCCTCGATCTGGTGCTCGAACATGGCTCGCAATTACGTTGGCGCACGACGATTTCCAATCATCGACCGAAGATGCTGCGCCAGCTCGCGGTCAAGGGCGGCATCCAGATGGGCTTTTCCGACGCCGGTGCGCACCTGCGCAACATGGCGTTCTACAACTGTGGGCTGCGTCTGCTGCGTCACGTTCGTGACGCGCAGCGCACCGGCCAGAAGTTCATGACGATGGAGCGCGCGGTCCACCGGCTGACCGGTGAGCTGGCCGACTGGTACCACCTCGACGCCGGGCATCTGCGGGTCGGCGACTGGGCGGACGTGGTGATCGTCGACCCCGAGCGACTCGACGCGACGCTCGACGACTACCACGAAGCCCCGATCGAGGTGTTCGGCGGACTCAAGCGGATGGTCAATCGCAACGCCGAGACCGTGAAGAGGGTCATGGTCTCGGGTCATACCGTCGTCGTCGACGGCGAGCCCACCGACTCGGTGGGGCAGCGCCGCAGCGGGAGCTTCCTACGCGCCGATGGGCGACCCCGCAACGCTCCTCGCGTCAACGCCGGCCGGGTCGCCGCGGTATGAACGAACCCGAGCAGGTCACCGTCGACCTTCCGCATCTGCGTTTCGAAACCCTGACGTGGGGCCCGGAGCAGGGCCGACTGATGCTGTGCCTGCACGGCTATCCCGACACCGCGTGGACGTGGCGGCACGTCGGCCCGTACTTCGCAGGCCGGGGTTTCCGGGTGGTCGCGCCGTTCATGCGTGGCTACGCCCCGACCGAGATCGCTCGCGACGGCGATTACGGAATCGGAGCGTTGATGCACGACGCGCTCGAGCTGCACCGCGTCCTCGACGGTGGAGGCGGCGACGCCGTCCTCGTCGGACATGACTGGGGTGGATTGGCCGCCAACGGTATTGCCGCCCATCCGGACAATCCGTTCGAGAAGGTGGTATCGATGGGCGTCCCGATGGTCGCCGGTCTGAAGCCCGGGTCAGGCCGTGGCCGGGCACTGCTGCGGACACTGCCGAGGCAGATCCGGATGAGTTGGTACGTCGGCTTCCAGCAGATCCCGGGACTCTCCGAGCGGAGCCTGGACCGCGTGCTGCCCAAGCTGTGGCGGGACTGGTGCCCGCCGGGGTATGACGCCGACGTCGACCTGGCGCGACTGCGGAAAAGCCTTGCCGCCGCGGAACACCGCACGGCGGCCCTGTCGTACTACCGGGCACAGTTCCGGCCGTTGCGCCGCACCCGCAACCACCGCGACCTCGACGCGTATGCCATGGGCCGGGCTCCGCTGGTTCCGATGCTGGCGATGCACGGACGCATCGACGGGGCGATCGACCCTTGTATCGGTGCGCTGGGAACGCATGTTCTGCCTCGCGGAAGCCGGCACGAGGTGCTGGATTCCGCAGGGCATTTCATGCATCTGGATCGACCCGAGACGGTGCACCGGCTGATCGAGGAGTACGTGCGCGCATGACCGACGTGACCTTCCGCAAGATGCGGTTCGATATCGACAAGTCCATCCCGTTCCAGTGGAATCCCGCCAACCCCGCATCAGGTGTGCAGGCGAACATGATCTCGTTCATCGCCGTCGGATTCGAGCGCTATCTCGTCTTGGCGGTTCGGGAGGCGTTGGAGACCATGACCGACCCGGCCCTGCGCGAGGAGGCCGAGGTGTTCATCGCACAGGAGGCTCAGCACACCGCCGCCCACCGCAAGCATGTCAACGCGATGATCGCCCGGCATCCCGGGTTGCGTCAGGTCCTCAACGACGTCAACAAGGCGTACGAGGAGCTGTACGCAGCTCAGCCGCTGAAGTTTCACCTCGCCTATGTCGCGAGTTTGGAGGCCACGTTCCCACCGTTGTTCACCTTCATGATCGAGCAGCGGGAACGACTGTTCCACGGGGACTCTCGTGTCGCGTCACTGTTCCTCTGGCACTACATCGAGGAGATCGAGCATCGCAGCTCCGCGGAGCTGATTTTCGATGGCGTGGTCGGTGATCGCCTCTACCGGCTGCGCACGTTGCGGACGTCGATGAGCCACATCGTGGGATTGGCAGACCTCATTGCCGACGGCTTCCGGGCCCATGTTCCCGACGACGAGATCGGTGTCGAGGTCGATGCCGCGACGAAGACGATCTGGAAGGACGAATTCCGTTCGAGGGCACCGTTTTTGCGTGGGCAGAGGGTACCCAGTATCTACGCGGGCATCCCGACCTGGCGTCTGCTCAAACTCGTCGGCGGGCTGATGCGTTCGCAACTACCCAACCATCACACGAGGGATGTCGCCGTGCCGCCCTGGTACTACACCTGGATGAAGAGCTATCGGGACGGTGAGGACATGGCGCACTACTACGGGTCCTCGGCGTGACCCTGGCCATCGAGCAGCCCGACGCGGCGCCGCCGGGAGCGCCGACCGTCGCCGACATCTGCAGTATTGACTTGTCCTCTCCGGCGAGCTTTCTGGACGGCCCACCACACGCGGCGTTCGACACGCTGCGAGCGGTTGCCCCCGTAGCGTGGCAGGACGAACATCAGCACCGATCGCGCGTTGCTGAACTGCGCACCGGGCTGCCGACACCACCGTCACCGGGGTTCTGGGTCGTCACCTCACACGCCGAAGCCCAGGCGATGCTGCGAGACGAAAGCACCTATTCGTCGGAACTCGGCGGCGTCCTGATGACCAACGTCGACGAGGTGACCCTTGCGGGCCTGCGGATGATGCTGATCAACATGGACGGCGCCCGGCACGCGATGCAACGAAAGCTGTTGTCCCCGCATTTCGCTCCGAAGCTGATCGCGGCGATGAACAGCTTCGTCGAGAACAACGCCCGGACCATCGCGCGTGAATTCGCCGATGCGGGCGGCGGTGACTTCGTGTCCGACGTCGCCGTCGAGCTGACGGTGCGGGTGCTGGCCAACCTGCTCGCCATCCCGCACGATGAACGGTCCCGCGTCCTGCAGTGGGCCAGGATCAGCGACGTGGAGGACCCGGACGCCGGCGACGACGGTGCCGCCGTCATCGCGCTGCTGGCAGACCTGTTCGAGTACGCCAAAGGTGTTCGGACACAACGCCGCGCCCACCCGACCGGGGATCTGATGTCGATGCTGGCCAGTGCGACCGTGGACGGCGTCGAGTTCAGCGAGGACGAGTTCTGCTGGTTCTACCTGATGTTGATCATGGCGGGCACGGAGACGACGCGTTACTCGCTGTCGGGCGCGGTCAGGTCGCTGGACGCGCATGGGCAGTGGGCCGAGGTCGTGGGCGGCCCGCGTCCCGTGACGGCGACCGCCGTCGACGAGCTGCTCCGCTTCGTGTCGCCGGTCATGCACATGCGTCGCACCGCAACCCGGGACACGGAACTCGCTGGACAGCTCATCCGTGCCGGGGACAAGGTCGTGGTGTGGATGAACGCGGTGAACCGCGATCCGGCAGTCTTCGACGACCCGCATCGGATCGACCTCGGGCGCGACCACAACCCGCATCTGACCTTCGGCTACGGCGCCCACTTCTGTCTTGGGACGCGGCTTGCCCGATTGCAGCTGAGCCGCATGCTCTCCGAACTCGCGCAGAGCTGCCCCGGTCTTCGGGTGACGGGGCGTGCTGAGCGGATGCCGTCGACATTCATGGACGCCTTGACCAGGTTGCCGGTCGAGGTGTGACGATTCAGGCGACTTGGTTGTCGGGTGGTGCGGGGCCGCCGGGTTCGCCGGGGTCGTCGGTGGCGGATAGGCCCTCACCCGCGGTGTCAGTGTCGGGGCGTGACTCGGCGTCGGCGTCCTTCACCGACAGTGAATCTTGCTCAGGCTCAGTGTCTTCGGTCCGCAGGAGGCGTTCGGGAACGTGGTAGTTGTTGATCCGGTTCTGCCCGGTGTCCAAGGGTTGGGGTGGGATCCATTCGACCTCATGGTGGTCGTTCATGGTGGTAGTCCAGCCGCCGTCGGTGACACTGCGATTATCCGGCCCGCACGCGAGGCCGAGTTCGTCGACGTTGGTGTTGCCACCCTTGATCCAATCGGTCACCACATGATGGGCCTGGGAGCCGTACGCACCGATCGTGCAGCCGGGTTTGGTGCAGCCACCGTCGCGGGCGATCAGCATGATCCGCTGCGCCGGCGACGCCACCCGTCTGGCCCGGAACAGGTCCAACGCGGATCCGGTCGCTTTGTCGAACACCGCCAGATGACAATGCGCATGGCCGGCCATCCGGACGACGTCCTTGATAGGTAGTTTCGTGCCGCCTCCGGTGACTCCGACCCCGGCCCGGGACTCCAGGTCTTGGAGGGTGGTTCTGATGATGACCGTCACCGGCAGGCCATTCAACTGGCCGAGTTCACCGCACATCAACGCGATCCGCCCCACCACGACCATCGCGTCGTGTTGGCGTTGCGCCAGGCTGCGGTGATCGTTGCCGATCTGTTCCTGTGTCGGCACGCCGGAGGTGCAGGGTTCGGGGTCGTCGGGGTTGCACATGCCGGGGGCGGCGTACTTGGCGAAGATCGGCTCCCACACCGCCCACGCCTCGGGCGTGAATGTTGCTGATACGTCGACCATGCCGTCGTCACGCTGCTGGTGTTTGGTGACGCCGCGTTTGCGGCCGCGTTCGATGTCGTCGGGTTCGGGGCCGTCCTGATCCATCAGGAACAGCATCAACTCGGCGGACTCTTTGACCTCTTTGGGGCCGTTGCCGACCGCGGTGCGCACGAGTTTCACTTCGAACTGCTCCCGCGTCACCGTGTCCACAAACCCGGGCAACTTGGCGACGGCTTTATTGATGACTTTGACGTGCTCGGCGTTGATCAACCCTTGGGCCGCAGCGACCGCGGTGGCGTGCAGCACCGGCGGCAACACCGGCCCGGTGATCGGTTGGCGGGCGTGTCAGATGGTTTGTGTAGCTGTGGCTCCTAGTGAATGGAGCAGTATCGATGGATGTGAGCACTGACGAGCCGATGTCGGGGGCTGACGCCGTAGAGGCGTTGAAGTCCGCGGG
>NZ_JARSBP010000006.1 GCF_029623955.1 Mycobacterium sp. 236(2023)
AAATCCTCCTGGTACGGCGACTGCCTACCCGAACGCGACTTCCCCACCCTCATCAGCCTCTACCTCCAAGGCCGCTTCCCCCTCGACAAATTCGTCTCCGAACGCATCACCCTCGACCACATCGAAGACGCCTTCCACAAAATGCACAACGGCGAAGTCCTACGCTCCGTGGTGGTCCTCTGATGGCCAACATTCAGCGACTGGTCACCAGCGGCACCTTCGAGCTCGACGGCGGCAGCTGGGACGTCGACAACAACATCTGGTTGGTCGGCGACGACAAGGAGGTCGTGGTGTTCGACGCGGCCCACACCGCCGAGCCGATCATCGAGGCGGTCAACGGCCGCCACGTGGTCGCGGTGGTGTGCACGCACGGGCACAACGACCATGTGACGGTGGCTCCGCAGCTCGGTGAGGCGCTCGACGCGCCCGTTCTGCTGCATCCCGCCGATGACGTGTTGTGGCGAATGACGCATCCGGACAAGGACTTCCGCGGGGTGTCCGACGGTCTGGCGTTGACGGTCGGCGGCATCGAGTTGCGAGCACTGCACACGCCGGGACACTCCCCCGGTTCGGTGTGCTGGCATGCACCCGAGCTGGGCGCCGTGATCAGCGGGGACACGCTGTTCCAGGGCGGTCCCGGCGCGACGGGGCGATCCTTCTCTGACTTCCCGACCATCCTGGAGTCGATCTCGGGCCGGCTCGGGAAGCTGCCGGGCGAGACCGTGGTCTACACGGGGCACGGCGACACGACGACCGTCGGCGACGAGATCGTGCACTACGACGAGTGGGTGTCGCGCGGCAGCTGAACGGTCAATCAGGCTTGAACCGTTACCCCTCGAGGACGCGCCGTTTCTCGGATTCGAATTCGGCCTCGGTCAGCGCGCCGGAATCGCGCAGCGCGGCAAGTGTCTTGAGCTGTTCGACGCGCACGCCGTGGTCGGTGGGCTGATAGCTGTCGACCGGGGGCCCGTCGACCCACGGCATCCAGGCCGGTGAGGTGTCGCGGCCGAACGCCAGTTGCGGGTTGATGTAGCCGTCGACGGTGCCGCCGGTCTCGATGTCGTAGACGCCGGCTTCGGCGATCTGGAGAGTCCACACCCGCACGCGCACATCGTTGTTCACCGACGTCACCGAACCTGCCGCCCGGCTCAGACCGGGGTCGGGCAGGCCGTCCTGCCCCCGATGCTGAGCCGCAGCGGCGGCACAGGGAAACCGCCGTCGGAGCTACCGGTCACCGCGGTGTGGAAGTTGACCGTCACCTCGCCCTCGGGCAGATGGAGGCTGCCCGATCCGGGGACCGGAATTTCGCCGTAGGCGTCGAAGTCGTCGAACAGGAATACGCCGAGCATCAACGACACGATCAGGCCACCACCACCAACGACGAGCGTGCACACCGCGGTGATCGCCGCGATCTTCGGTTGCACGAGCGCACGTTCGGCGGCGCGTTTGCCGCACGGGTACTACCGTGACAGAGATGGCTGAGTCGAGCATCGTCGTGCGGCCGGAGCCGAAAGACAGCGGCTCCTACAGCGCCGCGAACCGGCTGCAGGCCGCCGGGCTCGCGCCGGCGATCGCCGTGTTCGAGAAGGCGGCGGCGGAGGTACCGATCCCCAAACCGCCTCAACCGATCGTCGTCGCCGACTACGGCGCATCCAACGGACTCAATTCGCTTCTCCCGATCGGTGCCGCAATCTCTGTGCTGCGCAAGCGAACCCGCCCCGAGCACTCGGTGTTGGTGGCGCACACCGACAGTCCCGACAACGACTTCACCGAGATGTTCCACAACCTGGAGCACGACCCCGACGCCTACCTGGCCAAGGACCGCGCGACTTTCGCCTCGGCGGTCGGAAGATCGTTCTACTCGCAGATCCTGCCGTCCAACAGCGTCAATCTGGGATGGAGCGCGTGGGCGATTCACTGGCTGAGCCGGGTCCCCTGCGACATCGATGGTCACATCCAGGTCAATCAGTGCTCCGACGAGTCGGTTCGGTCGGCCTTCGCCAGGCAGGCCGCACATGACTGGCACGAGTTCGTCGCGTTCCGCGGCCGCGAGTTGTGCCCCGGCGGACGGCTGGTCGTGATGACGATGGCGATCGCCGAGGACGGTGAGTTCGGCTACCGGCCGTTGTTGGCGGCGATGGTGGACGCGCTCGCCGAACTGGCGGGAAGCGGGGTGATCACCGACGACGAGGTTGCCGCGATGTGCGTTCCGACGGTCGGGCGCCGCGCGGCCGATTTCGCGGCGCCGTTCGCCCCGTCGGGGCGGTTCGAACAACTCTCGATCGACCACCTCGAGGTTTTCGACGCCGAGGACCGTTTCTGGGATCGCTATCGGATCGACGGCGACGCACGGGGTTTCGGCACCAAGTGGGCGGGGTTCGCGCGGGCCGCGGTGTTCCCCGCGTTGCTGCCCGCCCTCGGCGGCGAGCCGTCCCGGGCGACGGAGTTCTTCGATCGGCTGGAAGCCGGCGTTCTCGAGCGGTTGGCGGCAGCTCCGGAACGGATGCAGATTCCGCTGGCCCACGTGGTCCTGGTCAAGCGCACGTCCTAGCGGATGGTCCCCACCCCGGGGATCAGCGGGAGGTCCAGCGCGGTGACCCACCCGGGCGACAGGTCGTTGACGGCGGGTACCGCGTTGAGCGCCCGCAGTCCGGTGGACAGGCACCCCGCAGCCGCGGCGTCACGCCCGGAACCGTCGGTGAACCGGAAGGCCGTCTCCTGGAAGATGCTCGGGGTGCCCTCGATGTCGACGCGGTACACGTCGTTCTCGTTGCCCGACGGCCACTCCGGTGCGGCGTCGTTGCCGATCCGGTTGACGTGCTCCAGTTGGATCCGGGTCTCCCCCTGGTACACCCCGTTGATGGTGAACCGGACTGCGGCGACGTTCCCGGGCGCGATGATGCCCTTGGCGGTCTTGCGTTCGTCGGGCGTCACCCACTTCTCCCACGTCGTGGTGATCTCGTCGAGCATGATCCCCGCCGCGTGCGCGATCATCGGAACCGTTGCACCCCAGGCGAATACCAGGATGTCGGAGTTCTCCAACATCGGCGTGAACTCGGGCGGCTTGCCGATGCCCATCTCGCGGTCGTAGTCGCCTTCGTAGTTCGTGTAGTCGAGCAGTTCGGAGGCGCGTACCTTGCGGACCTCCGAACACAGACCCATCAACGTCATCGGGAACAGGTCGTTGGCGAACCCGGGATCGATGCCCGTCGTGAAGCACGACGACTCACCCAGCTCGCACGCCACGGTGATCGGTTCGATCCAGTTGGGCGGGTTGAGGTGCATGGTCGGCCAGATCCACGGTGTCATCGACGTGGAGCACACGTCGATACCAGCCCGCAGGAAGCGGGTGATCAGCTCGATGTTGGCGTCGGCGCGCGCGGCGGTCGGACCGTAGTGCACCAGCGCGTCGGGCTTCAGCGCGATCAGCGCGTCCACGTCGTCGGTCGCCGTCAGCCCGAGATCCCTACCGAGGCCGCAGATCTCACCGACGTCGCGACCGACCTTGTCGGGGTTGCTGACGCCGACCCCCACCAATTCGAACCTCGGGTGTTTGACCACCTCGGCGATCACCATCTTGCCGACGAAGCCGGTCCCCCAGATCACCACGCGTTTCACGTCGGATCCCGCCATCAGAAGCACCGCCGCAGGCCGCCGGGCTCACAGATCAGCGGGTACAGATCGACCGGGATCGGGAGCGGCTCCTTGAACGACAGCGTGAACGGAATGTCGATGATCGAGGGCGCCAGACCGCATCCTCCGCTGTGCGAGATGCTGCGCGTTCCTGAGGTTTCGTTGAACGTGAATACCTCGACCGTCGGTGCGGTCGTGCCGTCCGGGCACTCCATCCCGTCGTTCTTGGGCGTCGTGAAACTCCACCTGCCGCCGACCTGCCGCGCGTCGCCGCCGGTCAGTCCGTCGGACGGGCCGACGTGGATCTGGCAGGCGACGGGGAGCTCGAGATTCACCCGGAGATCGCCGACCGTCGGGACGCACGACGGGTAGAGCGTCCACGTCCCGGTCTGCCCGTCGGACACATAGTTGTAGACGCCTTGCATCACCGGCGTGTCCGCCTGGGCAGGGCCGGCTACACCTACGGAAGCACCAGCCAGGACGGCGACCGCGGCCATACCGCGCAGCATCAACATGCCAGGCAGTATTCCACCACCGCGTTTTGCCGTTCGGGCCTTCGGGTAGACAACCCGCAACTGCAACTTATCCCGGGGTGGTTGGCATATGGCGAGAGCGGCGGTGCGTGCCGCTGTTCTCGCCATATGCACTCTCTTGACGGTTCTGACGGGTTGTTCGACCGGGGAGCGGGTCGACCTCGGGCAGGGCGCGGCCGGTTCGCTGATCGTCGCGATCGCCGGCGAACCGGATCAGCTCGACCCACACAAGACGTCGGCGTACTTCTCGTTCGAGGTTCTCGAGAATGTCTACGACACCCTGGTTGAACCCGACGCGAACCTGCAGATGCAGCCGGCGCTCGCCGAGTCCTGGGAGGTCAGCCCCGACCAACTGACCTGGACGTTTCACCTGCGCCCCGGGGTGTCGTTCCACGATGGCACTCCGCTGACGGCCGACGACGTCGTGTTCTCGTACCGCCGGATCATCGACGAAGAGCTGACAAACTCCGACAAGTTCAGCTCGATCACCGCCGTCGAATCGCCCGATCCGGCAACGGTGGTTCTGCGGCTGGACCGGCCGACCCCGAACATGCTGACCAACCTCGGCGGCTTCAAGGGAATGGCCATCGTGTCGCGCGCCAACGTCGAGAGCGGACAGATCGCCACCCATCCCGTCGGCACCGGTCCGTTCAGCTTCCTCGGCCAGAAAAGCGGTGACTCGATCTCGCTGGGCGCCAACCCGAACTACTGGGACGGACCGCCGGGCGTGTCCGGAGTGACGTTCCGGTTCATCTCCGAACCGTCGACGGCGCTCTCGGCGCTGCAGGCCGGCGAGATCGACTGGACCGACTCCGTGCCCCCGCAGCGCGTCACGCAACTGCGCGATGACGACTCGCTGGAACTGGCCGTCACCCCGAGCAACGACTACTGGTATCTCGCACTCAACGAGGCGCGGGAACCGTGGAACGACGTGCGGGTGCGTCAGGCCATCGCCTACGCCATCGACCGGGATGCGATCGTGCAGGCCACCAGCTACGGCACCGCTGCGAAGAACCAGCTCGCCATCCCCGAGGGCAACCCGTGGTTCACGCCGTACGACCGGTACAGCTCGGGCGGACTCGACAAGGCGCGAGAATTGTTGCAGGAGGCCGGTGCCCAGCCATCGAACCTCGACATGCTCGTCACCACCGAGTATCCCGAAACGGTCACCGCGGCTCAGATCATCGCCGACAACCTTGCACCGCTGGGCATCACGGTCAACATCCGCACCGTCGACTTCGCGACCTGGCTCGACGAACAGAATTCCGGCAACTTCGACATGCTGATGATGGGGTGGCTCGGCAACATCGACCCCGACGACTTCTACTACGCCCAGCACCACACCGACGGCACCAGCAACGCGCAGAAGTTCTCCAACCGAGAGGTCGACCGTCTACTCGACGCGGGGCGCGTCGAAATCGACGAGTCGACAAGGAAATCCGATTACGCGAAGGCTGCGACGCTGATCGCCGATGAGGTCAGCTACATCTACCTGTACAACCCGTCGGTGATCCAGGCGTGGAGTCCGGCACTGTCCGGCTACGAAGCACGCCGCGACGGCGCGGTCCGGTTCCGCACCGCGACGCTGAACGAGGACGGTGGGGCGTGACCCATCCCATCGCCCGGTTCGTCGCCCGCAGACTGCTGTACTCGGCGGTCGTGATGTTCGGCGTGATCATCGTGGTGTTCGCGCTCGTTCACCTCGTGCCCGGAGATCCTGTCCGCATCGCACTCGGAACCCGCTACAACCCTGAGGCGTACGAAGCACTGCGCGCCGCAAGTGGACTCGACCGGCCGTTGATCTCGCAGTTCTTCGGCTACCTCGGCTCGGCACTGACCGGCGATCTCGGCGTCAGCTTCCGCAACGGCGACCCCGTCACGGTCACGCTTCTGGAGCGGCTTCCCGCCACGCTGTCACTCGGCTTCGCGGGCATCGTCGTCGCGTTGGCGATCGCCCTGCCCGCAGGCATCTACTCGGCGCTGCGGGAAGGCAAGCTCAGCGACGCAATCGTCCGTGTCACAAGCCAGTTCGGCGTCTCGATCCCGGACTTCTGGATGGGCATCCTGCTGATCGCGCTGTTCTCGACGGTGCTCGGCTGGCTGCCGACGTCGGGTTACCGGCCGCTGTTCGAGGACCCGGCCGGCTGGCTGCGCCACATCATCCTGCCCGGGCTGACCATCGGGGTGGTGGCCGCGGCGATCCTGACCCGCTACGTCCGGTCGGCGGTGCTGGAGGTCGCGGGGATGGGTTATGTGCGCACCGCCCGCTCGAAAGGTCTGCCGCCGCGCGTCGTGACGTTCCGCCACACCGTGCGCAATGCGCTCGTCCCGATCCTGACCATTACCGGCATCCAGCTCGCGACGCTGCTGGGCGGGGTGATCGTCGTCGAGGTCGTGTTCGCGTGGCCGGGTCTGGGCCGCCTGGTGTTCAACGCCGTCGCGGCCCGCGACTATCCCCTGATCCAGGGCGCCGTGCTGCTGATCGCGGCGCTGTTCCTGCTGATCAATCTCATCGTCGACGTGTTGTACGCCGTCGTGGACCCGAGGATCCGGCTCGGATGACGACGATCGAGAACGGGCGCCTGTCATCCTGGGGTCTGCTGGCCCGCAACCCCGTCACGCTGGTCAGCGCCGTCGTGCTGGTCGCCGTCGCGGCCGTTGCGGTGACGGCGAATTGGATCGTCCCGTACGGCGTCAACGACGTCGACGTCCCGAATGCGTTGCAGCCGCCGAGTGGTTCGCACTGGTTCGGCACCGACGAGTTGGGCCGCGACGTTCTGTCGCGGGTGCTGGTGGCCATCCAGGCCTCCATGCAGATCGCGGTGGTGAGCGTCGCATTCGCGGCGATCGTCGGTGTCGCGGTCGGTCTGATCGCCGGATACCGCGGCGGCTGGCTCGACACCGCGCTGATGCGCGTCGTGGACGTGATGTTTGCGTTCCCGGTCCTGCTGCTCGCCCTGGCGGTGGTCGCGATCCTCGGCCCCGGCGTGACGACGACCATCCTGGCGATCGGCATCGTCTATACGCCGATCTTCGCGCGCGTGGCGCGGGCCAGCACCCTCGGTGTTCGCACCGAGCCGTATGTGTCGGTGTCGCGGGCGATGGGCACCGGAGATCTGTACATCCTGCGGCGGCACATCCTGCCGAACATCGCCGGGCCGCTGATCGTGCAGACGTCGCTGTCGCTGGCGTTCGCGATTCTGTCGGAGGCCGCACTGTCCTTCCTGGGCTTGGGCATTCAGCCGCCGCAACCGTCGCTGGGCCGGATGATCTTCGATTCACAGGGCTTCGTGACGATGGCGTGGTGGATGGCTGTGTTCCCCGGCGCGGCGATCTTCGTGATCGTGCTGGCGTTCAACCTGTTCGGCGACGGCCTGCGGGACGTGCTGGATCCCAAGCAGCGCACCACGATCGAAGCCAGGAGGCGAGAACGGTGACCGTTCTGGGTGTGCACGATCTGGGTGTGCAAATCGGTGCGCGCACGATCGTCGACGGGGTGTCGTTCGACGTGGCACGTGAACAGACGGTCGGCATCGTCGGCGAGTCGGGCTCCGGCAAGACGATGACGGTGCTGGCCGCGACCGGACTGCTGGATGCGCCTGGGGCGCGGGTGTCCGGAACGAGCACGCTGGCCGGTGACATCCAGCTGGTCGGGGCATCGCCTGCCGTGCTGCGCACCGTGCACGGGGCGCGCATCGGTTTCGTCTTCCAGGACCCGGGGACGTCGCTCAATCCGCTGCTGACACTGGAACGGCAGATCACCGAATCCCTTGAGACGCATCGCAACCTGACCAGGCGCGCGGCCAGGGACCGGGCACTGGAACTATTGGAAGCGGTCGGGCTGCCCGACCCGGAGATGCGCCTGCATGCTTACCCGCATCAACTGTCGGGCGGACAGCGCCAGCGAGTGATGATCGCGATCGCTCTGGCCTGTGACCCCGAGCTGCTGATCGCCGACGAACCCACCACGGCGCTCGACGTGACGACGCAGGCGCAGATCATCGAGCTGGTCCGCGCCTTGCAGCGCGATTTCGGCACTGCGGTGGTGTGGATCAGCCACGACCTCGGCGTCATCGGCCAGGTCGCCGACCAGGTGACGGTGATGCGTAGCGGCGAGGCGATCGAGCAGGCGCCGATTTTGGACGTCTTCGACCGCCCGCGTGAGGACTACACGCGCGATCTGCTGGCGGCCCGGCCTGTGCTCGACAAGGCCGGTCCGCCGCCGGTCGGTGACGCGGAGGACCTGTTGGTGGTCGACGGGCTCGACGTTCAGTTCTCGGTGTCGACACCGGTCGGCCGTTCGACGGTGCACGCGGTGAAAGATGTGTCGTTCCGGATCCGCCGCGGCACCACGTTGGGCCTGGTTGGCGAATCCGGTTCGGGCAAGTCCACCGTTGCCGCCGCCCTGACGGGCCTTGTGAAACCCGACTCGGGCACCTCCACCTTGGCCGGCGATGACGTCCTGCACACCAAAGGATCGGCGGCCAAGGCCATGCGTCGACGCATCGGACTGGTGTTTCAGGATCCGTTCGCATCGTTGAATCCGCGCTCGCGCGTGGATCATTCGATTGCTGAACCGCTGGTGGTGCACAAGTTGGCGGGCGGCAAGGACGGGCGAAAACGCCGAGTCGGGGAACTACTCGACCTCGTCGGGTTGCCTGCTGATTTCGCGCAACGGTATCCCCATGAGCTGTCCGGCGGGCAGCGTCAGCGGGTCAGCATCGCCCGGGCTCTGGCCGCCGAACCGGATCTGCTGATCCTCGACGAGGCGACCGCGTCGCTGGACGTGTCCGTCCAGGCCCGGGTGCTCGATCTGTTGTCGCGCCTGCAGTCCGAGTTGGGTTTGGCCTACCTGCTCATCGGTCATGACCTCGCGGTCATCCGCCAGCTCAGCCACGAAGTGCTGGTGATGCGCCACGGTGAGGTCGTCGAGAACAGGCCGGCCGATGAGTTGTTCGGCGCGCCGGAGCAGGACTACACCCGCGCCCTGCTGGCTGCTGTTCCACCGGTGAGACCCCGCGCCGCCGTGTGACGAGCCCGTGAGAAAGTCATGGGCATGAGTCAACTGAGCGGCAAGGTCGCCTTGGTCACGGGCGCATCGGCGGGTCTGGGCGCGGCGACGGCGAAACTGTTCGCCGAGCGCGGCGCCACGGTGTTCGGGATCGCACGGGATGCCGAGCGCATGGCCGAAGTGTTCGCCGATATCCCCGGCGGGGCCTACTCGTCGGTGGATGTCACGTCGTCGGAGGCGTGTGCGCAGGCGGTCGCGGACTGCGTCGCACAGTTCGGCCGCCTCGATGTCTTGGCCAACATCGCGGGATTCCACAAGATGCGGCACACCGTTTCGATGACCGACGCCGACTGGACAGCCGATCTGTCGGTCAATCTCAACGGCCCGTTCTACCTGTGCCGCGCCGCAATTCCGCATCTTCTGGAGACGAGCGGCAACATCGTCAACGTCGCATCGATCGCCGGCGTCGAGGGCGAGGTTTACTCGGCGGGCTATTGCGCCGCCAAGCATGGACTGGTCGGTATGACGCGCGCGCTCGCCATCGAGTTCACCAAAGAGAAGCTGCGCGTCAACGCGATCTGCCCGGGCGGGATGCCGACTGCACAGAGCACCGAGTTCGAGGCGCCGGAGAACGCCGACTGGGATCTGATCCTGCGGATCGCTTCCCCGCGTGGATTCATGGAGACCGAGGACGTCGCGAAGACCATTGCGTTCCTCGCGAGCGACGACGCCGCGGCAGTGCACGGCGCGGTCTATCGCGTGGACAACGGCAAAGGCGCCGGCTGACTCAGAACGGCGGCGGTTCGTAGGTCTCGGCGAGCCAGGCCTGATGCTGGCGCTCTTTCTCGGCGTCGATCTCCATACGTTGCCGGCGTTCGTCTGCGATGCGGGCCTGCCGGTCCTGTTCTCGGGTTCGCTTGCGTTGCGGCATCATCGAGGACTTGTCGAGCGATTCGTCGGGTTTGTCCCCCTGGGGCAGCGGCGCCGTCGGCGTGGCCAGCGAAGGAAACAGCAGTGCACCCAAAGGCTCAGTCTCGTAGACGATTCCGGTGGGTGCCGTCAACACGATCGTCCCGTCGGGTCGCTGTTCGTCACGCCAGCCATTGGGGCCGGTGAGGAAAGTCTTGATGACATGATGCGTGCGGCAGTAATGCTTGGTGGACGACGGATGCGTGACTCCGTACGGCCACGGCACCGTGTGGTCGACGTCGCAACGCAGCACAGGGGCATCGCAGCCCGGCCACCGGCACGTCAGGTCGCGCCAACGCAGGAAGTCCCGGAGCCTCGCCGACGGCCGGTACCCGTTCTCAGGCTCGGCGTCGGGAAGATGGACGGGTTTGAGCTTCGCCGTGGCGGCGGCTGCGCGGACGTTCTCGGCGGGCAGCACTCCGAAACCCGCCAGATATCCCGGCCTGTCGCTCGCACCGTCCACGGTGGCCCGCTCGGCCAGGATATGGATGACCACGTTCGCCGCGGATTCTCCGACCACCGTGGCCGGGCAGTCCGGGGAACCGCACTGGCACGCCAGCGATGATTCGCCGCGGCCCAGCGCACCGGTGGCAGCTGCCCGTCGGTTGTTGTGCGTGCGTGGATCTTTGGGACAAACCGTTGCCGCCAACGCATCCAGCCGTTGATCCAGTGCTGCGGCATCGCCGGCATCGAGCGAGCCCGTGAGGGCCGCCACCCCGGGTACGTCAGGCTCGATATCGACGTACAGATTGTCCTTGGCAACCGGTGGCACACGAACTGCAGCGGGGTCGAACTCCGCCACCCACGTATCCACCCGATCGCGTAAGTCATTCTTGGACAACCGCATCCACTGAGTGAGCTTCGGCGCTATGGCCTCGTCGAGGGCGCCGATCACGTCATCCTCGACGTTGTCGGTGCGGCTCAGCACAGTCTGGACCATGCGTAGATCGATGTCGCCCCGCGAGAACACCGTCGCCACCCGCGGCAAGCGCTCATGCAACGACACCGACATTCTCACCTGGTGTTCCGCCCGCGCCCGGCTGATGTTCTGCGCCGCCGATACTTCTGCGCCGACGACCACCACGAGATCCGTACGCCAGAAGCCCGCCTCGGCATAGTCCTTCCGGCGTCGCTCGTACAGCTTGGCCACGGCCGCCAGACGTTCGGCGATTGCCCGGTTCTCCCCGCGCGAGGCGAACTCCATCGCGAAGACCAGATCAATCGCCTCCGCCGATTCGAACATGTGTTCGACACTACCAGACCGCGCGGACAAATCCCCCAGCAATGAGGCGTCGCCGATGCCTCGGAACGTCACATGCCCCGACGCGGTCGCACCGACTGGACATATGTCTATTAATTGAGGAATCAACTCGCCATTCTGTTGGGCGCGGGAAACACCAATCCCCGCACAGCCAGAAGAGGTCCGACTAAATATTTTGAATCAGAACACTATTGACTTCCACATTGTGCCCACCCACGCATCTGATCTAAACTGGACAAGTGTCCAGCATGGAGGTTTCGTCATGGCCTACGTGATCACGCAGAACTGCTGCAAAGACGCCAGTTGCGTGCCCGTCTGCCCGGTCGACTGCATTCGCCCAGCGGGCGGCCCCGGTGAGTTCAGCGGCACCGAGATGCTGTACATCGATCCCGAGACCTGCATCGACTGCGGCGCCTGCATGGACGAATGTCCCGTGGACGCAATCCACTACGAGGAAGACCTTCCCGAGCATCTTCAGCGCTTCCGCGAGCTCAACGCCGCCTACTTCGAGCGCCACCCACTCGAACCGGATTCGACACCGCACCCCAAGCCGCACTCCCCCGTCGAATCCGGCGCACTGCGCGTCGCCGTGGTCGGCGCAGGGCCTGCCGCCTGCTACGCCGCCGAGGAACTCATCGCCGTCGACGGTGTCGAAGTCGACCTCTTCGAGCGACTGCCGACTCCGTTCGGATTGATCAGAGCCGGTGTCGCACCCGACCACCTGCACACGAAATCCGTCGTGGACCTGTTCGGCTCGGTGTTCGCCGACAAGCGATTCGGCTGCCACCTCAACGTCGAGATCGGCACCCACCTCAGCCATCAGGAACTCCTCGACCATCACCACGCCGTGATCTACGCCGTCGGCTCGCCTGCCACCCGCGACCTCGGCATCGTCGGAGAAGACCTTCCCGGCAGCCACCCCGCCTCAGACTTCGTCGGCTGGTACAACGGCCACCCCGACCACGCGTCGCACAACTTCGACCTGTCCGGCAGCCGCGCGGTGATCGTCGGCAACGGCAACGTCGCCCTCGACATCGCCCGAGTCCTGCTGACGGGTCCCGACCACCTCGCAGGTACCGATATCGCCGGGCACGCACTGGAGGCGTTGGCCGACAGCGCAATCGACGAAGTGGTCATCCTCGGCCGCCGCGGCCCCCGGGCCGGCGCGTTCTCGGTCGGAGAGTTCTTGGCACTCGGCCACATTCCCGGGCTCGACGTCGTGATCGACACCCCTGAGGGGTCGGATCTCGAACCCGAGCCCGACGATGACATCGAGACGGTCACCAAGCTCGCGATCGCCAAGGAGTACGCGGAAAGGGAGACCACACCGGGCAACAAACGCGTGGTCTTCCGTTTCCACTGCACGCCCGCGGCGTTCGAGGGTGACGCTCGGTTGACGGGCCTGCGCGTGACAGGTACGGCTGACGAACTCATCGAGACGTCATTGGTGCTGCGTTCCATCGGATATCGCGGAGCGCCGCAGCCCGACCTACCGTTCGACGAGGCAACTGGCACGATCCCGAACGACCGCGGACGGGTGATCGCCGAAGCTGGGCATCCGATTCCAGGGATCTACGTGACCGGCTGGATCAAACGCGGTCCGCAGGGCGTGATCGGCACCAACCGCTCCTGCGCTCAGGAGACGGTGGCCGCACTGCTCGCCGATTTCGA
Source organism: Mycobacterium sp. 236(2023) (assembly GCF_029623955.1). GTDB lineage: Bacteria > Actinomycetota > Actinomycetes > Mycobacteriales > Mycobacteriaceae > Mycobacterium. Next base: position 13,079 of record NZ_JARSBP010000006.1, read on the forward strand.
CGACGGGACACTGAGCCGGTCTGTCTCCGGGCGAGATGCCCTGCGCGCGTTGATGGATGAGCGTGGCGTATCACCGGTGAACTGGGCCGGCTGGCGTGCGATCGACTCCGCAGAACGCGACCGCGGGTCCGCCGCATCCCGGCCGCGGGTGAAATTCGTTGCAGTGGAGGAGCTTCTCACCGCGGCGCGCTCGACGCCGGGCTGAGGAATCGCGCGATCATCTCCCGTTCGGACACCGGGTCGTCCACCGGCCAGACAAGCAGAGACAGCACCACGCGCACGATCCACTGGGCAGCGGACGAATCCCCCTCGGCGATTCCGGTCAGTTCGGCCGCCAACGCGGGCAGCATCGGAGAGCGGCCGACCGAGCTCAAGTCGCCGCTGCGCATTGAACTCAGCAGCGCCTGACCCATTGGATCGGACCGGATGCGTTCGAGGGCGACCACCACCGCGGTGACGGTCCGCTCGGAGCCACTGAGGCTGTCGACGGCTGCGCGGACGGTCGTGATGATCCGTTCCGCTTCGCGCATGAGCACCGCTTCACGGATCTGCGCCTTGCCACCGACGTGGCGGTAGATCGTGGCCCGCGAACAGTGCACCCGCGCCTGCAACGCGACCATGTCGAACGCGTCAAGGCCGTCGCGCAGGATCAGTTCGGTGGCCGCCGCGTAGATGCGCTCGGCAGCCTCGGCGCGCCGATCACCGAGCAACCAGTCGTTCTGCACGACCCCGCCTTCGAGATTCCCTCCCGCCACAATCTCATTATGAGACACAGACGGTTCGATATCTCAGCGTCGCAGCAGCTCGGAGGGCCAGCGTGAGAATTCGGTGCCGTCGCGCTCTGGCCTGGGGTTTCTATCTCGCACGAGGCATTGACGAGACGGCTCGGGACGGCTTTTCCTGACGTGGTGACCGTGAGACCGATCGATCTTGGCCTGGCGTTGTTCGAGGACGAGTTCCTCCAGGACCCCCATCGCCTCTACGCGCTCATGCATGCCGATGGGCCGATCCATCGGGTGGGCGATTCGGGCTTCTTTGCCGTCTCCGGCTGGGATGCGGTCAACGAGGCCGTCGCGCGCACCGAGGACTTCTCGTCGAACCTGACGGGCACGATGGTGTACCACGAGGACGGGTCCGTCGGCGTGTTCCCGATGGATGTCCTCGGCGGTCCCACTCAGGTCCTCGCCATCGCCGACGATCCCCTTCACGCGGCGCACCGGAAGACCTTGGTTCCGCACCTGGCAGCCAAGCGGATTCGAGAGCTGGAGAGGTTCGTCGCCGACACGCTCGCGAAGTTGTGGCGCGACGAGGTGCGCAACGACCGTGTCGAGTGGATGGGATCAATCGCCAACCGCCTGCCGATGATGGTGGTCTGCGAGCTGATGGGCGTGCCCCACCACGATGCGGATCAGTTGGCCGAGTGGGGATATGGTGCCACGCAGCTCCTGGAAGGCCTGGTGAGCGAAGCGCAACTCGCCCAATCCGGCACCGCCGCCATGCAGCTGGCCGCCTATGTCGCAGACAGATTTGCCCGTGAGGAAGGCAGTCATCAGGACACTCTGATGGGTGGACTTGCATCCTCATGTGCGGCAGGCGAACTCGATGCACTCACCGCGCAGATGATGATGGTGACGCTGTTCGGTGCAGGCGGCGAGTCGACAGCGTCGCTGATCGGCTCGGCAACTGCGATCATCGCGTCCCGACCCGATCTGCAACAGCAATTGCGAGCGGATCCCCGCCTCATCCCCGCATTCCTCGAAGAGGTACTGCGCTTCGAACCGCCCTTCCGCGGGCACTACCGTCATGTGCGCAACGACTGTCACCTGGCCGGCCGGGACCTTGCCGCGGGGTCGCGGCTCCTCCTGTTGTGGGGTGCCGCCAACCGGGACCCCCGACATTTCGAGGATCCCGATGATTTCCGCATCGATCGACCGAACGGCAAGGGTCACATCGCATTCGGCAGAGGCGCCCACTTCTGCGTCGGCGCCGCACTCGCGCGGCTGGAGGCCACAATGGTGATCGAGCACCTGCTGCGTGAGACTTCGCACATCGAGGTGATCGAACCCGGCCGCTGGCTCCCCAGCCTGCTCGTCCGCCGACTGGAGAGCCTGACGCTCGCCATTACAGCTTGAAGCGTCCCGCGAAGCCACGCAGTGGCAGGTCGGCGCTGGTAATAATCCCCGGAGCTGCCCGGACCACCGACTTGATCGAGTTCAGAGCGGGCATACCGGTGACCGTCATCCCGATCGACGCGAAGTTGGCGGGATCGGAGAGGTCGACGCCGGGCTTCGGGAAGATCATGTGTTTGTTGTAGATGTTCGGGTCGCCCTTGATCTGGGTGATGTAGCAGCCCTTGATATCCCAGCTCGGGTCGGTGTGCGGCGTCATCTGCCATTCGAGATGCGTCTCGACGCGCGGCACCCCGTCGACGATGCCTTGATACTTGATGTAGTTGCCGCCCAACGACCCCTTGGGCAGCTTGTACCAGCCGAGGTCGACGTCCTTGGTGCACGCGCCCAGCTCGTAGGAGAACGTCACCTCGTCGAGGGTGAGGTCGAAGCAGTCGGCCATCATGTAGACGCTGTCGGCAAAGACCTCGGTGTACTTCTTGAGCTTGCCGGGGATCGCCGGGTCGTCGACGGGCTGGCCGTAACCGACCTCGATCCAGGTGTCCTTGGAGTGGTGGCACGAGACGTCGACGGACTCAATCGTCGTGATGTTCTCGATCTCGGCGACGTCCGCTGAGCAGACGACACCGAGGATCTGGTTCAGCCCGGGGTTCATTCCGGTGCCGTAGAACGTCGAACCGCCCTTCTCGCAAGCCTCTTGGAGAAGCTGGGTGACAGGCTTGCCCGAGTGGTGCGGATGATTGGTGTCACGGTGGAACCCGGTGATCCAGTCGGCGGTGGTGACGATGTTGATGCCCGCCTCGAGCACCTTCACATACAAGTCTTCGTCGGGGAAGACGCCGTGGAAGGTAACGACATCGGGCTTGGCCGCGATGATCTCGTCGACCGACCCGGTCGCCGTCACGCCGTTGGGGGCGAGGCCGGCGAGTTCGCCTGCGTCCCTGCCGACCTTGTCCGGTGAATAGCAGTGCACACCAATGAGTTCGAGGTCCGGCTGATCAGCCATCCGCTTGATCATCTCGGAGCCGACATTGCCGGTCGCAACCTGGAACACCGTGATCGTCATGAAGGGCCTTTCGGGTCAGTGGGCGGATTTGGCTGCCAGCTCGGCGGCACTGCCACCCAAGCCGTCGGGGTAGAACTTCTTGGCCCACTCGCGGATCGCGGTGAAACCCTTCAACTCCGAGCTCGCCAGCGCGGGCGGATCCGAGTACCGCTGGTGGGACCAGATATGGATGTCCTGGCGGAACTGGCGGATGATCTCCAAGCCGAACTCCTCGGCTTTGACCCTGGCGCGCTCGGGATTTCGTACCTCGCCCTTCGGCTTGCCGATGTAGGCCATGAAGCGGACATCGGAGGTGGATTCGTCGACCGGCGTGATGGCCGAGATGGTGCGGTTGTCGATCATGCCCCAGCTCTTGGTGACCGCGATGCCGAGACCGGCGTTGATGGCCTCGACCCCGGATTGCACGTCGGTGATGGACTGCTGGTCGTCGCCTTCGAACGTGATGGTGAAGTCGACGTAGGAGATCGGGTCGTCGAAGTCGTGGCGGGTGAAGATCGGGTTGATCGGTGTGCCGTGCACGTACTTGAAATGCGCGAAGTCGACGCCGTTTTCGAGCACGTACTGCGGGTGCATCTCGTGGCCCTGCTCGAACAGGCGCTGCTGCGGGTAGTAGTCGTCGATGGTCGACCCGTCGCCGAAACCGCTGAAGATGTCGGGCGCTTCGAAGAACGGCTCACGGCCTTCGATGTCGTGCCAGATGTAGATCGACTGGTTGCGCTCGGTGACGGGATAGGTCTTGATGCGACGGCCCCGGTTGGGTCGGTCCTCGTACGGAATGCAGACGTTGCGGCCCTGCTGGCTCCACTGCCATCCATGGAAGGGGCACTGCAGAACCTCACCGTGCACGGTGCCGCCGAAGCCGAGGTGCGCGCCCAGGTGCTCGCAGTAGGCGTTCATCACCGTGACCTGACCGGACTCGGCGCGCCACGCGACCATCTCCTGGCCGAAGTACTTCATCGTGTGGACATCACCGACGCCGAGCTCATCGGACCAGGCAACCTGGAACCAGCCAGTCGGCTTCATCGACAGGGGCGGTTTGGCCATGGACCGAATCGTAGAGCACTCAATGAAAGAAACATAGTAGGTTCTACGAAACTTTCGGTACGCTCTCTTCATGACCGACGTCGACGCGCCGGCCCGGCGCCCCAACCGGCGCGGTCAGGCCACCCGCGAGAACATGCTCAACGCCGCGCTGAAGTCGCTGGCGTCGGGCGATCCAGGCTCGGTGTCGGCGAACCGGATCGCCAAGGACATCGGGGCGACCTGGGGCGCGGTGCAGTACCAATTCGGTGACGCCGACGGTTTCTGGGCTGCCGTGCTGCACCGCAGCGCCGAGCGTCGTGCCGACGTGTTCGTCTCCGTCGTCGCCGACGCATCGCTGCGCGACCGGGTCGCGAGCATCATCGACACCCTGTATGACGGCCTGGCAGAACCTGATTCGCGCGCCATCGAAAATCTGCGGGCCGCACTCCCCCGCGACCCGGCCGAGTTGCAGCGGCTCTACCCGCAGACCGCGGCCGAACTGTTCTCGTGGGGTCAGTCGTGGCTGGAGATCTGCCGCAATGCATTCGCCGGACTCGGCGTCGACCAGGAACGCGTTCGCGAGGTCGCGACGCTGATCCCCGGCGCGATGCGGGGTCTGGTCTCGGAACGTCAACTCGGCTCGTTCGCCGACCTCGACGTGGCACGTCGCGGGCTGACCAATGCGCTGGTCACCTACTTACAGTCGTCCGACTGACCCCGTCAACCCCACAGCGACATCAGCGTCACGTACGTCGCGGTTCCGACGAGGATGCTGACCAACGCCTGCCGCCGCCACAGGTGCAACCCCGCAGTCACCACGACCGCGACGGCCAGCCACCCCACCTGACGGGGCGTGTCGCCGACGACGGTGCTCAGCGTGTAGATCGCGAGGATCACCATCACGCCAACCGGCATGTGCACGCTGAGGTACTTGACGACGGCGCTGCCGCGCAACGGAGCCAGCACTGCGAACGGCAGCGCGCGCAGCGCCCACGTGACGGCGGCGCTGACCACGACGAGGAGCGCGATGTAACCGTTGTCAGGCACGTTCGGCCCTGCGCGCCAGCATCATCCGCGCGATCAGCACACCGGTGAAGGCGGCGAATGCGCACACCAGCATCTGCCCGGGCACCACCAGCCACGCAACGACCGCACACCCCGCGGCGGTCGTCGCGGTGAGCCAGTCGGGTCGCTGACGGAAGGCGTCGATACCCAGCACGATGAACAGAGCTGTCAGCGCGAAGTCCAGGCCCACGAGCCGGTCGATCGGCAGCGCCTCGCCGACGAGGCCGCCCAGCGTCGCGCCGGCGACCCACAACAGATGAAACAGCAATTGCATCAACAGGATCGGACGGGTTGTCCATGCCTGCGCCTCAGGGCTGACCCCGACGGCATAAGCCTCGTCGGACAGCGTGTACGTGCTGTATGCCTTGCCGAGCAAGCCGCGAACGCGGTGCAACGGAAACGACAGCGCATAGAAGACATGCCGCGAATTCACGACGAACGTCGTCAGCCCCACCGTCACGATCGGAGCTGCCGTCGCCGCCAGGTGCACCATCAGAAACTCCAGCGAGCCCGCGTAGATGACGGCGGCGAACACCGGCGCCCACCACCAGGCCAGTCCCGCGTGCACCACAAGGAACCCCAACGCCATACCGAGCGGGATGAACGCCAGCCCGATGGGCGCCGAAAGTGCCAGCACACCGCGCAACAAAACTCCTCCTGAACTCGGATCAGGGAGCTAGCTTTCCACGAATGGACATCTTCGCCGAGTGGCACCGTGACGGAACCATTTTCTCGTGGGTTTCCACGACACCGTCCAACGCCGGGGCTGCGGTGGAGATCTTTTCCCGGCGGGCGGGGACCCCGGGCGCCCCCGCGCTGGTGTGCGTCCACGGCTTCCCGACGTCGGGCGTCGACTACTACGGGCTGGCCCGCGAATTGAGCGCCGAGTTCGACATCTATGTCCTGGACTTCCCCGGATACGGGCTTTCGGGCAAACCGCCGGAACCGTACACCTATTCGCTCTACGACGACGCACGGCTGCTGGTGCACGCGATCACCGACATCTGGCGACTCGGCGAGTTCCGGATGATCACGCACGACCGTGGCAGCAGCATCGGGATGATCGCGCTGGGGATGCTCGACGACATAGGGCGCCTGCCCAGCGACGTGTTCATGACGAACGCGAACATCTATCTGCCGCTGGCCAATCTGACGGCATTCCAGGTCGCGCTGCTCGATGACACCACCGGACGCGCGACCGCCGCTGCGACCACGCCCGACATGCTGGCAGCGGGCCTGGGAGCGACGACCTTCATGCCGCGCCGCACTCTCGCGGATCCCGAAATCGCGGCATTGGCAAAGTGTTTTGCCCACGCTGACGGTATCCGGGTGTTGCCGGACACGGTGAAGTACCTTCACGAGCGCGCCGCCGACGAGACCGGCTGGCTGGAACGGCTTTCGACCATCGACGTGGACACCACGCTGGTCTGGGGACTGCACGACGGCGTGGCACCCCTGCGCGTCGCGAACCACGTGTGGCAGACCTACGTCAAACCCAAGCCCGGCCGAAACCGCTACTGGGTGGTGCCGGGCGCCGACCACTACGTCCAGTGCGACGCCCCCGGCGAGCTGGCCGAGATCATCCGGCTGACGGCGCGGGGCGTGCCGATCGATCTTCAGACCCTCGGCGCGAGGCCGGACGGTGCAGTGCTGGTGGACCGCTCAGACGGCGATGGATGAGACTGGGGCGCCGTAGATCTCGACGGTGTCGAAGGCTGACGCGATTGCCTGTCGCTGAGCCAGGGTCAGGCCCAGGGCCTCGGCGGAGCTGAGCACCGCTGCCCGACCGTCGGCGAACTGCGCCGTCGAACTCAGCCGCGGGATCGAGTGGTAGAACACCTTGGCCCAGGTCTCGTCGGACACGGCGGCGGTAGCAGCGTTGGTCATCATCAGGTACGCCGCGTGGCTGAAGATCGTGCTGTTGACGTGCTCGCCGTGGTCGTCACCATCGCCGGTGTACATCGTGCTCATGCGGCTCCGGTAGGCCCCGTAGGAGGTGGTGACGGAACTCGGATTGGCGAGATTGCGCACGATGCCGTTGCCGGAGTCCTCGGCGATGAGCCACCGGTCCGCACCGGTACTCCCCTCGACCAGCACCCCGAAGATGTCGGCGTACGCCTCGTTGAGCGCACCGGACTGTCCGGAGTCGAGAGCTGAAGCACCGAGGATTCCGGAGATCACTGCGTGGGTGTACTCGTGGGCGACGATATCGACGTCGGCCTGAAGATATCCCTTGTCTCCGAAAGCAAATTGCTTCAGACCCGAATCCCAGAACGCGTTCGAGTAGCCCAGCGGCGACGAGCTCGGCCGGTACTTGATGCTGATGACGATCGGGGCGCCGTTGTTGTCGTACGACACCCGCCCGAGGACGTTCTTGAAGTAGTCGTAGACCACGGCGGCATTCGCGTGCGCGGACACCGCCGAGGTGTCCCACCCGCTGAAGAAGCTTCGCTTGACCACCTTGCCGGGCAGCACCGGTGAGCCGAGCCCGAAGAACCCGTACGAGGTCTTGTACGTGGTGATGTTGCGTGCCGGGTCGGACATCTCAGTGCTGCTGAACCACAGCAGGTTTCGGGTGTCGACGGTGAACGTCCGTGTGTCGCCGAGCCAATCCTTACCCGTGGTGACCACCGCGGCGGCTTGCGCATTGGACACCGTGAGGATGACGACGCCCGCGTTGTCACCGTCGGCGTCGATCAGATAGGTGGCACCCGACGGCACGAGTTCCCCGGTGTCGGGAATGCGGACCGCCACTCGCCAGGCGAGTGCGGGGTCGGCGCCTTCGGTCACGGTGAACACGACGAGTTCGTTGGTGAAAGTGCTTGCCGCCATGAATGATTCGATATCCGCCGGATCGGCTCCGGCACCGAGGTAGGCGCTGCTCGCGAGGAGATGAACCTCGTGCGCCTCGTCCACGGCGGAGTCGGGAGTGATGTCGAAGTTCTCGCCGAGACCGCGGTAGTAATTGAACACGCTGGTGACGTCACCGTCGGCGTCGGTCACCAGGATCACTTCGCTGCCGAGAACGGTGACACCTGCGACGGTTTCGGTGAACCGGTAGAAGTGCTCGGCACTGTCACCGACGCCGGCCGTCGATACCACCACGTTCGCGCTGCCGGCGAATCCGGTGGGGGCACCGAGGACAGGGGCCAGCGCGTTCAGCACAGCCGCCGCGTCGTCGGCGTTGACGACCACGTCGTCGGTGAACCTGCCGTCGATGACACTGACCGCGCCGGTGCGCCCGGGGGTGATCGCGACCCCGCTGCGCGACGTCAGACCGTCGATGTCCAGCGTGGAGGGAATGCCAAGGCCCGCAGGTGATGTGGCGGCGATGCTGATGGTCACCTCGGTCGGCTTGGCGATGCCGAGCAACCCCAGGAGGCCGTGGACATGGAACGGATTTCCCGATGTGTCGTCGATGCGGATCGTGAACTTGTCGGCGCGGCCGGCGGCCCCGGCGCCCGGCGCGTACGTGAACCGCCCCAGCGCGTCGATGGCGACCCGGCCGTATGCGGGACCCGAGGACAGGACGTAGGTCAGCGCGGTGTCGTCGTAGTCGACGGCGTTGAGGCTGCCGGTGACGGCGCCGCCGAGGCCCGGATCCGACGTCGTCACATCGGCGACGGGCCGCTGGTTGTTCCAGGTGTACTGGGTTTGGCGCACCGCCAGCCACAGCGATTCCACGAGCGCGGAGACCGGTGTAGCCGGAACAGGTGGGTCGCTCTGCGCGGTGCGCAGTCCCGCCCACGTTCGCACGTCGGTGACGATGCTCTCAGCCGTGACGGGCCGGGCGCTGACGAGACTGCGGACGGTGGCCTCGGGTTTGGACGTGGTCGCTGACGACTCTTCCTCGACAGATTCGATGTCCGCCGCCTCGGCGTCCGCGCTGTCCTCGGTCTCGGTGTCGTCCTCGGTCTTCGTGTCGTCCTCGGTCTTCGTGTCGTCCTCGGAGCCGTAACGCAAACTCTTCCGGGTCGGCTCCGCGTCCGAGTCGTCGGCGTCCGCCTCCGCAGGATCTGCAGCGGTGGTCGAATCGGAGTCGTTGTCTGCCGGGCCCGAATCCGTGGACTCGGATTGCGACGAGTCGGCACCTTCTGACGGACTGGCGGCTGCGACCCCCTGCCCGACGACCATCCCTACGCCGATACCGGCCAGAACGATCCCGGAGTAGAGCCCGCGCCGAGGCGCGCGCGAGTCGAGACACCAGTCCACAATGACCCCCAGCGTTGCGTGTAGCCAGAACCTATCACCGCTCAGCAAACTATCGGAAGTTTCCGGCGATGAAGGCAGGCGACCGCCTTCTACGCCTTTGACATGGGAAGGTTCCGGGTGCGTGCTACCGGACCGATGACGCCAGCGCAACGATGAGGTCCGCAGCCTCCCGCGCGGCGTCGACGGCTCTGAGGTCCTGCCCGACATCGGCCGCGGCCTGGCGCCAGCGAGGCTCGGTCAGCAGCGCGTCGATGTCGGCCCTCAGCGTCGAAACGGACGACGATCGCGACGCGAGAATGCCGGCACCGGACCGTGCAACAGCCGCACCGATCAGCCGTTGATCGGACAGGGCGCTGGCCGGCAGGACGAGAACCGGGATGTCGTGGGCCAGCGCCCGCAGCGTCGTGGCGTGGCCTCCGTGCCCGATGAGTAGCGAACATTTCGGCATCAGATCGGCGTGATCGACGAACCCGACGACCTCCACGTTGGGAGCCGACGGCAGGTCGGCAGGATCGATGACGCCGCCCGTGGTCACCACGGCCCGTACCGGCAGTCCTGAGAGCGCCTCGATGACGCGCGCCAGGGTGGCACGCTGCCCGCGAAACCCGTTGGTGGACATGCTGACCAGGACCAGAGGCGACCCGGAGTCTGGTTGCGCGGGTCGTCCGGACACGACGGCCCCGACCCACCGCAGGTTGGGCGGTCTGCGACGGCGCGCATCGGGATCGAGGCGCTCCAGCGTTGCGACGAGGTTGAGGTCGGCGCCGTTCCACAACGACGTGATCCGATGGCCGTACAGCAGTGCCGCGGTGCCCGCGCCGTAGCGGTGCATCCGGTTCATGTAGCTACGAAAGGTGTGCGTGAGGACCACGGTCCGAATGGTGTTCCGCTGCAGTTTCTTCAAGGCGGGCAACAACATGCAGTCGACCACTGCGACGTCGGGCCGCCGCTCGGCGCACAACCGGTCGACGTCGTCGGCGATGTTGTGGTCGTTGAACATCGGCACCCACCTCAGCGGGCTCTGCGCTTGCCTCGAATCCCACCGTCGTGCAGTGCGGTACGGCGCGAACGGCAGCCCTGCCCGCGTCACGTCGGCATCCAGGCATTCATGTCCGGCGACACGCACCGAGTGGCCACCCGCGGCGACGGCCGACGCTACCGCGAGCAGAGGCGGCACGTTCCCGCCGCCGTCCATCGTCACGAACAGGACGTCGGCCACCCGACCGAAGTTAGTCGATCCGTTTGTTCCAGATGACGACGTACACCAGCATCGACGCGACCAGCCCGATGATCACCCACATGATGAGCAGGATGTCGATCCACGCGCCCGGCGGTGGCGCGCCCGGGAGGATGTTGCGCAGCGGGACGATCGCGAACAGCATCGCCGCGTACCACGTCAGGAAAGGCATCTGGAACTCCTTCTTCCTGAAGAAGACCTTCAACGACGTGGACAGCGCCAGCGTGGGCAGCATGATCAGCACGAGGCAGATACCGATGTCGAAAGCGAGCGGTCCGAGAGCCCGCTTGAAGTTGATCTGCACAGCTTCGTCGCCGGGCTCCGAATAGGACTGCGGCGACGGCGGAACGGTCTCGCTGGTGATGTTCCAGCCTTGGATCGCGGCCTCGATCTCGACACGCGCCGGTTGGAACTCTCGTGCATCACCTTCGCCGACGAGCACATCGGCGCTGATCGCGTCGGTGCTGTAGGAGTCGAGCGGCCACGTCGTCGGATCACCGCCGACGTCGATGGTGGTGGTCACCTCGGCGGGCGACGCGCCGGCGGGGAACTTCAAGTCGCCCAACGTGTTCCACGGGTACAGCCGCACCGACAGGTCTTCGGTCAGTACGTCGAGCCGCGGATCCAACATCCCGTCCTCGGGGATGATGAGGACTTTCGCATCGACCTTGTTGTCCAAGGTCTTGATCCCGGTAATCGTCACGAGCACGACCGTCTCGGAGCCGTCGCCGGTGTCGGGGTTGTCCAGCTCACCGGCCGAGCCCGAGAAAAACCAGTAGGTGAAGACCGATCCGGCGTAGAGAAGGATCACGACGAGGACGAGGACGATCGCCCCACCGATGCCCTTCTTCGGAGGATCTGCCACGCCGTGTTTTCCGCCCGGACCGTTCTCTGGATCCGTGGTTGCCTGAGTCATGCGCGAATTATGACGCAACCGTCAGTTTTATAGCCGGAATTGGTCGAAGCGCACCGCTTACCCGTCCTCGCCGGAGAGCACACGGACATCGACGACGTCGTACTCCGACACCGCGGCCGAGAGCATCGATACCTGTTGCTCGTCGCTGGGTCCGCTACCGCGGAAGACGTCGACCGCGGCCCGCGATTCCCAGCGTTCGTAGACGTTGATCCGGCCAGGATCGAGCAGGTCGGCGCTGATGCTGAAGTCGAGACAGCCTGGCGCGCGCCTGGCCTCTTCGACGACCCCGACACACCCGCGGAGATATTCGGCCCGGTCCTGAGGCTGCACGACGAGGTGTCCCGCGACGATCACCATGGGCTTGGCTCCTTCGTATCGTTGTAGGAATCATCTTGCCGCCACTCGGATACCGTCGACGGGTGTCCGCTCTCCCGCTGCGTGATTCGTGTCGCGCACTGCTCGTCGACGGTGACCGAATCCTGCTCGCGCAGCACCGGATCGATGACGAGTACACCGTCTGGACCGGACCCGGGGGCGGCGTCGAGGAAGGCGAGACCCTGGTGCAAGCGCTGGCACGCGAACTGTACGAAGAGACCGGGCTGGTTCTGACGGACGACCACGCGCCCCGGCTGGTGTGGATCCAGACCGCCTCCTTGGCGTGGATGCGTGCCCACGGCTTCGAAGGCATCGTCAACCATTTCTTCCTGATCCACGTCGACACCTTCACGCCCGCCAGCGCACTCGAACCGGGCGCCGCCGGCCATCCCGACACCGAAGGAATCCTCGAACAGCGCTGGTGGTCGCTGGCCGATATCGATGCAGACCGCGCCAATGGTGTGCTCTTCTCGCCGAGAGCGTTGCCAAAGCTGTTGCAGGAGTTGCTGACCGACGGACCTCCGGCGACTCCGCTGGCACTCGGGCTGTAGTGGCCTAGGGTGGACCGGTGAACCTTGTCCTCGGCCCGGTCCTGCGGCACGTCGGTGAGACGACCGCGGTGGTGTGGGTTCAGACCGATGCCCCGGCGACCGTGGAGGTGCACGGCTGTTCGGCGCGAACCTTCGAGGTCCAGGAGTGCCATTTCGCCCTCGTCGCCGTGACGGGGTTGGAGCCTGACAGCATCACCCCCTACGACGTACAGATCGACGGTGCGAAGGTGTGGCCTGAACCCGGGTCAGAGTTCCCCGCCAGCGTGATCAGGACCCGCGGCCCGCGCTCCGCCGACCGGTTGCGTGTCGTTTTCGGGTCGTGCCGCTACCCGAAGACCGGTGATCCCAAGATCGACGACAAGCTGGGGCTCGATGCCCTCGACTGTTTCGCCTCCCGGCTGACAACCACCCCGGTCCACGAATGGCCCGATGCGCTCCTCCTGCTCGGCGACCAGGTCTACGCCGATGAACTCACGCCCGAGGCGCGGCGCAAACTCGCCGGCAGCCGGTCGTCGTCGAAACGCAGGCCACCCGACGAAGTGGTCACGTTCACCGAATACGAGAAGCTCTACCGCCACACCTGGGGCGACCCGGAGATCCGGTGGATTCTGTCCACGCTGCCCACCGCGATGATCTTCGACGACCACGACATCCGCGACGACTGGAACACCTCGGCGCCGTGGCGGACCGAGGTGAACCGCAAGCCGTGGTGGCGCGATCGTATCCGCGCGGGGCTCGGATCCTATTGGGTGTATCAGCATCTCGGGAATCTCAGCCCCGACGAACTGGCCGCCGACGACGACTACCAGAAGGTGCTGGTCACCGAGGGCGACTGCTGGCCCCATCTGGTCGAACTGGCCGACCGCGCCGATTACGAAGTCGACGGGGACAAGGGTGTCCGGTTCAGCTTCCGGTGGGATCTGGGCCGCAGCCGGCTGGTCATGGTGGATTCCCGCAACGCCCGCATCCTCGACAACGGGGACCGAAAGATGCTGGGCGATCGGGAGTTTCGCTGGGTGGAGGATCAGGTCACCGACGACCTCGACGCAGTCGATCACCTGCTCATCGGCTCGTCGCTGCCCTGGCTGCTCCCTCCGGCGCTCGGCGACCTGCAGATCGTCAACGAGATCGCCGCCGACCGGCACGGTCTGCGGGGGAAGTTCGCCGAGAAGATCAGGCAGACAGCAGATCTGGAGCACTGGCCGGCGTTCCTCCAATCGTTCCTGCGCCTGAGTTCCCTCATCGAATCGGCGGCCCAGGGTTCACCGGCCACCATCTCGGTGCTCTCCGGCGACGTCCACCACAGCTACGCCGCCCGCGCGGACTTCCACGGGACGGGCGACACCCGGGTGCACCAACTGGTGTGCTCGCCGATCCACAATTACGTGCCGGCACCCGTCAAGCCGGCGTTCAAGATCGCATGGTCCCCGCGGGTAGCCCGCCTGACGCGACGCTGGGCAAAGCGCGCAGGCTCCCCCGAACTGCCGATGTCGTGGCAGAACCGCAGCGGACCACAGTTCGGAAACACCATCGCCAGCTTCGAAGCGAACGGGCGCACGGCCGAGGTGTTCTTCGAACAGCCTGAGGACAACGGCGAATTGTCGACCGTGGCCCGAGTCGACCTCACCGGTTAGTGCACGCCCTCCATCTGCTTGCTGATCCACGGAGCGATGGCGAACACGATGATGCCTGCCACCACCGCCACCCCGCCGAGAATGCCGAAATAGGCTGCCTCACTGGAGGTGTCGTAGTAGCCGGCGAGCACACCGGACATCGAGGTACCCAGGCCCACCGAGAAGAAGTACAAGGCCATCATCTGCGCGCGGAACGCCTCGGGGGCGAGCTTCGTCGTCACCGACAGCCCGATCGGTGAGAGCAGCAGTTCCGAGACCGCGAACACCCCGAGAATGGCCAGCACCGCGAGCGCGGGCACCCCGTCGACGCCGGCGAGCGGCACGAAGCACAGGAACGCCAGCCCCATGCCGATGACACCGTAGGAGAACTTGCGCGGAGTCGTCGGTGCCCGGTTTCCCAGCTTGGTCCACATCACCGCGAATACCGGTGAGAGCGCGATGATCCAGATGGGTTCGATCGAACCGATCCAGCTCGACGGGGCCACCCAACCGAAGATGGACCAGTTCATCCGTTCGTCGGAGTACACCGCCAGCACCGTGAAGATCTGCTGGAACAGCGACCAGAACACCGCATTGGCGATGAACAGCGGGATGAACGCCTGCACCCGAACCTTTTCCGGCGCCTCGACGTGCGGGCTGCGCAACATGATCGCGAAGTAGGCGATCGAGGCGACGACGATGACGCCCGTCGTCACCTGCGACAGGTTCGCCAACGTCACGAGTTTGAGCGCAATGGCGACCGCGACGACGACGACCACCGCCGCAAAGACCCCCACCGTCTTCCCGACGGCGCCGCGCGGCAACGGGTTCGGTACATCGCGGCCGTGCTCACCGAGGTTGCGGCGAAACACGACGTACTGGATCAGCCCCAGCGCCATGCCGATCGCGGCCGCACCGAATCCGTAGTGGAAGCCGATGCGCGTCTGCAGCAGGCCGGTGATCAGCGGGCCGATGAACGCGCCGAGGTTGATACCGAGATAGAACAACGTGAATCCGCCGTCTGCCCGAGGATCACCCTTGTCGTACAAGGTGCCCAGCAGCGAGGACGCGTTGGCCTTCAGCGCGCCCGAACCGAGCGCGACGAACACCAGCCCGACGCCGACCCCGGTCAGGCCGGGAAGCACGGCAAGGGCGATGTGGCCGATCATGACGACGACACCGCCGTAGAAGACCGTGCGTTCCATGCCCAGGACACGATCGGCGATCCAGCCCCCGAGAACTGTCGAGAGGTAGACGAGGCCTCCGTAGGCGCCGACGATGCCCGTCGCGGTGCTCTGCGGCAGCTCCAACCCGCCGTCGGTCACCGAGTAGTACAGGTAGTAGCCGAGGATGGTGAGCATTCCGTAGAAGGAGAAACGCTCCCAGAGCTCCACGCCGAACAGGTTCGTCAACCCGATCGGGTGACCGAAGAACGTCCGCGAGGTGTCGCGCTCCTGAATGGGCTGCTGGTCACTGGTCATGGGCCTACCCTGCACCGTCGACACCCCTCACAGCTAGTTTCTAGACTCTCCTAAAATCGGAACCCATGCCCGTTCCCGATCGTCCCCGTCCAGGTCAAGAGTCGGTGTGGGACTACCCACGGCCGCCCAGACTCGAACAATTCCGCGGCTCGATCACCGTCGAACTCGGCGGTCAGACCATCGCCGAAACGGATCGGGGCTGGCGGGTGCTGGAGACCAGCCATCCGCCCACCTACTATCTGCCGCCCGGCTGCTTCGCCGACGGCGCGCTTCGTCCCGCCGCAGGGTCGTCCTGGTGTGAATGGAAGGGTCAGGCGAGCTATTTCGACCTGGTCGGTCCGGCCGCCGTCGCCGAACGGGCCGCGTGGACCTACCCGGCGCCGACGCCGGCGTTCGTCGACATCACCGGCGCGGTCGCCGTCATGGCCTCGCTCGTCGACCGATGCACAGTCAACGGAGAGGAAGTCGTGCCCCAACCGGGCGGCTTCTACGGCGGATGGATCACCAGCTGGCTCGCGGGTCCGTTCAAGGGAGTGCCCGGGTCGAACGGTTGGTGAGGACTACTCGCCGACCGCCTGCATGCGGCCCGTCGGGTAGGGCAGGTCGATGCCGTGCTCGTCGTAGGCCTGCAGGATGGCGCGGCGCAACCGGCGCTGCACCGCCCACTGGGCATTCGGGCGCACCTTGACCGTCATCCGCAGTTTGATCAGATCCGGCGACAGTTCCTGAACACCGAGCATCTGCGGCTCGCCGATGACCTTGCCGGACAGGGCATCGTCGGCCACCGCCGCCTCGGCCGCTTCGACAGCCACCTGCTCGGCACGCTCGATGTCGGCCCCGAGAGCGACGGGCACCTCGATACGGGCGACGGCGTACTCCTGGCTCATGTTGCCGACGCGGGCGATCTCACCGTTGCGGACGTACCAGAGCGTGCCGTCGATGTCGCGCACCGTGGTGATCCGCAGCCCGACGCTCTCCACCTCGCCGGTCGCGTCCCCGAGGTCGACGGTGTCACCGACTCCGTACTGATCTTCGAGCAGCATGAACACGCCCGTGACGAAGTCGCGCACCAGGTTCTGCGCACCGAAGCCGATCGCCAATCCGACCACACCGGCCGAGGCGATGAACGGTGCGATGTTGACGCCGAGCACGTTCAGGACGGCAAGGACCACCCAGACGAGCAGCACGATCGACACTGTCGACTTGAGCACCGAACCGATGGTCTGGGCGCGCTGTTGCCGCCGCATGATGACCTGCTCGCTGGTCGGCGAAGACGGCACGCGGTCACGCAGTCTGCGCACCAGCGGCGGCGTCTTCGAACTGCGGGCTTCGTCACCGGTACCACGGTCATTGCGACCTCTGGCGGCGGTTGCCCGGTCGATCATGCGATGTACCACGTACCGGATGACCAGGGCTACCGCGAAGTAGGCGACGATCCTGATCGGGACCTCGATGAGCCAATGCCGGCTGGTGTCCGTCCATTCGAAGGCCAAGAAGGAGACGTCCATGTGTTACCACCATACGGCGGCGACATGACGTCCGTGAGCGCCCCCGCGGGGTCCACTAGCTCGCGAGGGCGGCTTTCAGGTCGGCCTGGGTTTCGGCCAGGAAGCTCTGGAATTCGTCGCCCACCATGAACGTGGTGGTGAATTGGTTGCGCTCGGCGATCTGTTTCCACGTGGGTGTGTCGACCATCGTGGCGAGTGCGTCCTGCCAATACTTGACGGCGAAGTCCGGCATCGCGGGCGGTCCGTAGAGGCCGCGCCAGTTGGACAGGGTGACGTCGAAACCCTGCTCCCGCGCCGTCGGCGCGTCGAAACCGGGCAGCCTCTCCTCCGACAGCACGCCGAGCGCCCGGAGTTCACCGGACTTGACCAGTTGGACGAACTCGCTGACTCCCCCGATGGCCACGCTGATGTCGCTGTTGAGCAGCGCCTGGGTCTGGTCTCCGCCACCCTCGAACGGGACGTAGTTGAGTTTCGCCGGGTCACCACCTGCAGCCGCAACCAGCAGGTCGAAGGGGGCCTGGTCGTCAGTGGCGGCGGCAACCTCGACGACGCCGGGATCGGCCTTGATCGCCGTCATGACATCCGCGAGCGTCTGGTACCTGGATCCCGAGTCGGTGACCACGACGTAGTACTCGGTGATCAGGCGTGCGATCATCGTGACGTCGCCGTACCCGTACTCGGAGATGCCGCGCAGCTCGTTCATCATCATCGACAGCGACGTGACCGACACCTGATCGTCGCGGCCGCGGTACTGCTCGACCATCGTGGCGAGGAAATCGGCCCCGATGTTTCCGGGCCGGTTCTCCACCGGAAGCGGCACGTCGACGATGTTCTCCTTCTCCAGCGCGTCGACAACGGCGCGGATCGTGATGTCGAACCCGCTGCCCGGGTTGGCACCGGCCGTCATCGTGATCGGCCCTGACGGGTACGCCGGCGCCGGGGCGGGTTCTTCGGCCTTCTGACATCCGGTCACCACAAGCGATGCGGCAAGCAACGCGCCGATCGCCGATTTGATCGTCAAGATGTGTGCTCCTCGGTGACTTCGAATGCCAGCATCGCGATGTCGTCGCGCTGATCCAGTTTGGGTGCCAGCGTCGCGATCTCGTCCATCATGGCCGTCAGACCCGCCCCGGCGCGCGCAGCGACGAACCGAGTCAGCGCGGCTTCGTCGAACGGGTCGTCGTCGAGGCGGGCCTCGACGAGTCCGTCGGTGTAGAAGAGAAGGCTCTGCCCGGGTCGCACCGTCACGGTGCAGACGTCGAAGACCGCATCCGGCAGCGCCCCGACGAGCATCCCGTCGGGGGGCCGGACGGACTCGACCAGACCGCTGGCCGGATCCACCAGCAAGGCCGGCTGATGTCCCCCGGTGGCGATCGTCACCTCGAAACCGTCGCCGTCGTCGGCACGCTGGACGGTGCCGAAATGCACCGTGCAGAACCTGCGCGGTTCGACCTCGCGGAGCAGTACGGCGTTGAGCTCGTGCAGTCCGGCGGTCGGATCGTCATAGTGCAGGGCCGCCGACCTCAGTGTGTGGCGGATCAACGAGGTCACCACGGCGGCGTCGACACCGTGACCGAGGACATCGCCGATGAAGTACGCCCACCGATTACCACCGAGGCCGAACAGGTCGTAGAAGTCGCCGCCGACCTGACGAGAGGAGATCGGTCGGAAATACGACGCCACCGCCAGCCCGTCGATATGGGGAAGCGACGGCGGCAACAGGGTGCGCTGCAGCGCCGCGGCGTACTCCTCGATCGAGTCGCGGTCACGTTCGGCGATACCGCGGTCGGTCTGCGCCTGGTCACGTTCGCGGCGAGCGACGTCGCGGGCCGTCTCCGCGGCATCACGCAGCCGGCGCTCAAGGCCGACGGCGTCCAGCGCGGAGAGTCGCAGCTCGAGCTGTTCCATCACGATGGCGGCCAGATCCTCGAGGATCACGAGGTGGTCGGCGATGACCGGCCTGACCTCGGTGTCCATTACCGCGACGACGCCCAGCCGATACCCGTCGAACGTCAGGATCGGTGCCGCGGCATAGAACTGGATGGCGTGGTCATGGAGAAACCCGCTGCCACCGGTCACCGCTCCGTCGATCACCGTGACCGCGTCGGGGACGCTGCCGAGGGTCGGGTCGTCGCGGGAAATCGCGTGCGGTGGGGCGTCGAAGCCGTGCGTCGCGGCCAGCGAAGGGCCGTCCTGATCGACGATCACCACCATCGCCATCGGGGCACCGAGTGAGCGCGCCGCCAGTCCCGCGATGCGGCCGAGCACCGCGGCGGGAGCGGCACCGACAACGCGGTAACGCTGCACCGCACGCAGCCGCGACTCTTCGGCGTCGTGGTAGTTGCGGCTTTCGGTGATGGTTTCGCCCCTGCTCAGACCGCTCCTGCAGAGCGACTCGGCCCGAGATTGTGTCAGCGCACTCGACTCAAGGCAACGCCTTCAGCGAACCGCGTTGATAGATTCGCGTGATGAAGGCGTGCTCTGACCGTGGCCGGTGACGACGTTCGGCGCGTCCGGAGCGCACAGAAACTCGTCGATGTGTTGAACGCGCAGGGAGTTCGATACGTC
Organism: Mycobacterium sp. 236(2023); assembly: GCF_029623955.1. Taxonomy (GTDB): domain Bacteria; phylum Actinomycetota; class Actinomycetes; order Mycobacteriales; family Mycobacteriaceae; genus Mycobacterium. Next base: position 32,823 of record NZ_JARSBP010000006.1, read on the forward strand.
TTCGGGGTGCCCGGCGCGAAGATCGATGCGCTCTACGATGCGCTCGCCGACGGCGGACCGGAGATCGTGGTCTGCAGGCACGAACAGAACGCGGCTTTCATGGCCGGTGCGGTCGGCCGGCTGACCGGCGTCCCCGGCGTCGTCGCGGTGACTTCAGGACCCGGCACCACCAACCTCGCCACCGGCCTTGTCACCGCCAACACCGAGCAGGATCCGGTCGTCGCGCTGTGCGGAGCGGTCTCACGCGCCGATCGACTCAAACGGACACACCAGTCCATGGACGCCGCAACGATGTTGCGTGCGGTCACCAAGTACACCGGCGAGGTCAACGACGCCGACAACGTCGTCGAGGCAGTCGTCAATGCCTTCCGCGCGGCGGTGACGGAGCCGAAGGGGGCCGCCGCGGTGATCCTGCCGGGCGACGTCGCCGCGGCGCCCACCACGGCCGATATCGTCGGACGGCTGCCGATTCCGCAACGCTCGGCGGCCCCTGCAGACGCCGTGCGGGCCGCCGCAGACCTCGTCATGGCCGCGCGACGGCCCACACTGCTGGTCGGGATGCGCGGCGCGGATGCCGAAACCTGCACTGCCGTAAGACGACTCGTTGCCGCTACCGGGCTACCGGTGGTCGAGACGTTCCAAGCCGCGGGCGTGATCTCCCGCGAGCTGGAAAACCACTACCTGGGCCGGGTGGGGTTGTTTCGCAATCAGCCCGGAGACATCCTGGTCGCCCACGCCGACGTACTCGTGACGATCGGCTACGACGCCGTCGAATACGACCCGGCGCTGTGGAACAGCGATCCCACGCGTGTGGTCGTGCACATCGACGCCATGCCGGCCATCGTCGACAATCACTACCAACCGGCGACAGAGCTGTGCGGCGACATCGCCGCAACCGTCGGCGACCTGACGCGAGCGCTGAGCGGCCTGACGCTCGACGGCACATTCCTCGCCGAGATCGACAGGCAGCGGGCGGATCTGGCTGCCATCGACGATGCGGAAACGTCCGCACCGGCCATCGGGCGCGGCTTGAATCCGACCGCGGTGACCTTAGCCCTGCGCGACGAACTGGACGACGAAGCGACCATTGCCTGCGATATCGGGTCGGTGTACATCTACCTGGCCCGGCACTTCCGGGTCTACGAGCCGCGCCGGCTGCTGTTCTCCAACGGCCAACAGACACTGGGGGTCGCGCTCCCGTGGGCCATGGCGGCTGCGATGATACGGCCCGGGACGCAGATCGTGTCGGTGTCAGGCGACGGCGGATTCCTGTTCTCTGCACAGGAATTGGAGACAGCCCACCGCCTGGGCCTGACGTTCACGCACATCATCTTCCGCGACAACACCTACGACATGGTGGGCTTCCAGGAGGAGCTCAAATACGGTCGCAGATCCGGTGTGCAACTCGGCGACTACGACATCACCCACTACGCGGCCGCGTTCGGCGCGCGCGGCTACCGGGTGACATCGCTCGACGAGTTCAGCGCCACGCTGCGCCGGGCACTCGCCGAAGACGGTCCCACATTGATCGACGTGCCAGTGGATTACAGCCGCAACGTGGAACTCGCCGCACATCTGCACGACGGACAGTTCGAATGAGCACCCACGATTCACCCCTGGACCACTTCGAGCAATGGCTCATCAAGGTTTTGTCCCACCGGCAACATCTCGATATCCCGCAGGTGTACCAAACGTCCACCATCAGTGCGCTTCTCGACGGCGTGTACGACGGCGACGTGACCATCGCCGAAATTCTCCGTCACGGAGATTTCGGGCTGGGGACGTTCAACGGCCTCGACGGAGAGATGGTCATCCTGGACGGCATCTGCTATCACCTGCACGCCGACGGAACCGCAACGAAGGCGTCGCCGGCTGACAGGACCCCGTTCTGCGCCGTCACCCGATTTCATGCGAACACCAAACATGCTGTGGAACAGCCCAGTTCACGAGCGCAGGTGCTCGGCATCGTCGACGATGCCCTCGACAGCGCCAACCTGATCCATGCTGTCAAGATCACCGGAACGTTCACGAATCTGCACACCAGGACAGTGACGGAGCAGATCAAGCCCTATCCCCCGCTGACCGCCGCCACCGAGGGGCAGGCCGAAACAACTTTCGACCGGGTCTCCGGTGTCATGGTGGGTTTTCGCACACCCGAGCTCGGGCAGGGCATCTCGGTGGCCGGCTATCACCTGCATTTCCTCGACGATCCGCGCACCCGCGGTGGCCACGTCCTGGACTTCCGGCTCGACTGCGGCGAGGTTGCGGTGAGCACTGAATCCGAATTGCACCTCAGCCTGCCTACCAACCCAGAGTTCCTGCGCGCCAAACTCACGGCAACGGACATGGGTGAGCAGATTCGTCGCGCCGAGGGCGGCAACTAGTCGATTTCGCATCCGCGGTGGCATCCATCTCTGACAATGAAGGCCATGCGGTCAGTTCATCGTATCCGGCGGGCGCTTCGTCTGTCCGGGATGCGACCGTTGCCACGTCCGCCCCTGCGGGATCCGGTCGAGTTGCGCGGCAAGCGGATCCTGTTGACGGGCGCCTCGTCAGGCATCGGCGAGGCCGCCGCCGAGAAGCTGGCCGCTCACGGAGCCACGGTGATCGCCGTCGCCCGCCGCGGGCACCTCCTCGACGAGGTGGTTGCACGGATCGCGGCGCGAGGCGGGAACGCGGTCGCCATGCTCTCGAACCTGGCCGACCTCGATGCCGTCGACGCTCTGGTGCGTGACGTCGGTCCGGTCGACATCTTGATCAACAACGCGGCCCGTTCCATCCGCAGGCCGCTGCTGGAGTCGCTCGAGCGGTGGCACGACGTCGAGCGCACCATCGCCTTGAACTATTACGCACCGCTGCGGCTCATCCGAGGACTCGCCCCGCAGATGATCGAGCGCGGTGGCGGCCACATCATCAATGTCTCGAGTTGGCGGGTGATGCCCGAGTCGTCCCCACTGTTCGGCGTCTACAACGCATCGAAAGCCGCGTTGAGCGCCGTGAGCCGCGTCATCGACAACGAATTGGCGGCGTCCGGTGTGACGTCGACGACCATCTACTATCCGCTGGTCGCGACGCCGATGATCGCGCCCACCCGAGCCTACGACGGGTTGGCCGCCCTGAGCGCTGACGAGGCCGCGGAGTGGATGGTCGTCGCGGCGCGCAGCCGCCCCGTGCGCATCTCGCCACGAAAGATGGTGCCCCTTCGCGCTCTCGACATCGTCTCGCCACGTCTGCTCAACGGAGTCATGAAACGGTCGACGCCCGCACGGGACCACCGTGGCAGCCGATAGCGCAGTGGGTTACCGGAACGAAAACCTGGTTCTGGGAGCGCTTCTCACCACGGCGGCATTCTTCTGCGTGGCGTTGGTCGGTACGTTGGCGAAGGTCTCGGGACAGTACACCTCGACCGGTGTCCTGCTTCTTTTCCAGAACGCGATCTGTCTGTTGTTCATCATCCCGGCGGCACTGCGCGGCGGATGGGCATCGCTGCGCACGAGCCGGACGGGCCTGCACGTGCTGCGCGCGGTCGCCGGCACAGCCTGCTGGTATGCCTTGTTCTTCGCGATCTCCCAGATACCGCTGGCCAACGCGACGCTGCTCACTTACAGTGCGCCGCTGTGGATGCCGTTGATCGCGTGGGCGGTCACGCGGCAGCGCGTCGCGGCACCTACGTGGATCGGCGCGGGGCTCGGCTTCGTCGGCGTGATGCTGGTGCTCCGGCCACAGGGCCACGGGTTCTCGATCGGTGAATTGTCCGCCCTCGCAGGCGCATTACTGTTGGCTGTCGCGATGATGGCGGTCCGGTGGCTCGGCGCCACCGAACCCGTCATCAGGATCCTGTTCTACTACTTCCTGCTGTCGACAGTGCTGTCGGTTCCGATCGCCGTCGTCGACTGGGCACCCATTCCCGCGACAGCATGGGCGTGGCTCATCGGTCTCGGCTGTGCGCAGCTGCTGTCGCAGATCCTCATCGTCATCGCCTATCGCTACGCCTCCGCCGAGAAGGTCGGCCCGTTCATCTATTCGGTGATCGTCTTCACCGCCCTCATCGACTGGCTCGTGTGGGACCACACGCCGACGACAGCCTCGTACCTCGGGATGGCTCTGGTCATCGGCGGTGGAGTGACCGCGGTGCGCGCGAGGCCACGCACGCGCAAGGCGCCAAACCCCTGACACGTTCGGCACTAGTGCCGAAAATGCACTCTTCGTACGGCTACGCCGCGTTCTGCGCCTGGGTCAACGGCTTCTTCGCGGTAGGCGTGACAGTGATCAGTTCGTAACCGCTTGTCTTCCAACCCCTCATGAAGATCTCCATCGGGATCGCGATGTTCTTCCCGATGTTCTTTCCAGCGCTGTTGGTCATCGAACTGTCGTTGACGTACACGAAGCTGTTCTTCGCATCGATCGCAGTGACTGCCACGGCGTGGTCAGCCTTGTCCACGCTCTGGTCCTCGTCCAGCGGAGTACCGGCCACCTCACCCCAGACGACGGCAGTGGAGTACGCAATCATCGCCGCCTTGCCTTCGACCAACGCCGCCATCATCTCGTTGAGAGCGAGCTGCCCCTCTTCGTCGGTCGGCGGCGTCACCGCATTGCCGTCGTCGTCGAACTCTCCGTATTGAGCATGCGTGGTTGTGACGTGGAAGTACTGCTGGATGAGCGCGGCGGCGTCTTGCATCCCGATGCCGTCGTTGGTGCGCTCACCGAGGTACATCCACGCACCCGGGGTTTCCACGCTGGGTGTCGTCTTCGCGAGATAGACCATCCTGTCCTCGTCCGGCTTGTCCAGGTTGTTGGTGGCCTGCGCGACCGCTGCCGCTGCTGCTTGCAGCACACAGTTGTCGTAGCTCTGGCCGATCCAGTAGGCCGCGCCGTTCGTCGTGTTGCCGTAAACGCCGCTGCCGACCACGCTGACGGTGATCGCCTGATCGAACGTATCGGCTTCCGCAGTACCGAGCTTGACCGCGAACTTATGCAAGAGATCCTGGACAACACCGGCCAGACCCGGCAACTTGGCCGACGTTCCGTTGTCGATCGTGATGGTGAAGTGATCGGTGATCCCCGGCGGGACCAAGATGTCCTTCGCGGTGTAGGTGTACGTCCCGTCGGCGCTCACCACCACCTCGCCGTACTTGGGTTGCACGGTGACGGTGTAGGTCGGGATGAAGCCGTTGTTGCTCTGCCCGTTGAGATTTCCGGTAACCACACCCTTCGTGTCGTGGACCCCCGTTGACGGATCCATGGTCGGGGCCTTGTTAAGGAAGATGTAGGCCAACTGGCGGAACAGATCGAACCCGGGCGCCGGAGCATCCGCGGCCAGCGCCGCGAGAGACACTGCGAATCTGGCTGATTCGGTTGCGCCCGAGTCGCCCTGGCCGTCAGCTCCCGCTTCGCCGTCGGCGCCCTCCAGTCCGACTTCCGCATCTGCTTCAGGGCCTGACTTGCCGCCCGCGGCCCCGGCACCACCCTCTCCGCCTGCACCACCGGAGCCGCCCGTCGCGCCACCGTCGCCGCCGGCACCACCGTCGCCGCCATTGCCGCCCTGACCTTGGTTGGTGGCTGCGGGAACGTTGCCATTTTCGTCCGGAACGGGCTTGGGAGCGGAGCCTCCGACGCCGCCGGCACCGCCCTTGCCTCCGGCGCCGCCGTCTCCGGCGGCTATCCCCTCGGCGCTCGAGCCGCCCGTGCCGCCTGCACCGGCATCGCCGCCCTGACCGCCGCGACCTCCTGTGCTTTCGCCGTCGGATCCTGTTCCGCCTGCGCCGCCTTCGCCACCCTTGCCTCCGGCGGCGCCGGTACCACCGCTTGCGCCGGCACCACCTTTGCCTCCGGCACCGCCGACACCACCGACCGCGTTCGCATCCCTGGTGTAGCCACCCCAGCCGCCTATGCCGCCGTTACCGCCGTCGCCGCCTGCGCCGCTGATACCGTTCGCGCCGTTCGACTGTCCGAAGAAGAAGATGCGCCCTTCACCACCGGCTCCCCCGGTCGCGCCACCGGCACCACCGGCACCACCGTCGCCACCGCTGGCCCCGGTTCGGCCGTTGCCTGAAGCGACGGTCGCCATGAAGGTACCCTTGCCGCCCTGGCCACCTTTACCGCCCTTGCCACCTTGGCCGCCGTCACCGCCACGACCGATGATCCAGCTACCTGAACCCCCGGCGCCGCCGTCACCGCCCTCACCTCCGACCTGGCCGGTCATCCCATCAGGTGCGCCGGTAATACCGTTGAACCCGGGGATTCCCGTCTGGCCTTCTCCGCCGTCGCCGCCTCGACCGCCTACACCGATGAGCGAGAAACGTCTTGCGTCGCCGCCTCTTCCGCCGTTGCCGCCACCGGATCCGCCGTTACCGCCCACGCCACCGTTGCCGAACAGCAGTCCACCAGTACCGCCATTGCCGCCATTGCCGCCGTGGTCGGTACCGACGCCCTGGAACGGGCTCAGACCACCTTCGCCGCCTTCACCGCCGGTCGCATACACGGCCAACAGTCCGCCGCTTCCACCGTCACCGCCGCGACCGCCGAACGTCGCGCCGCCACCCATGCCGCCGCTTCCGGCGACGCCGGACACTGAGAGGAAGCCGGTGTCGCCGCCGCGACCGCCTTCGCCGCCGGTGAGACCGTGCGTGATGGCGTTTCCGCCCTTGCCGCCGGCACCGCCGTCACCCCAGAACGTTCCGCCGTTACCGCCCCGGCCTCCAGCACCACCGTTGAACCCATTGGTCGATGTGCCGCCGTTGCCGCCCTCACCGCCCTTGCCTGCCAAGCCCGCTGAACCACCGCGGCCACCGGAAGATCCCGCGACGGTTTGCGCTCCGTCGCCGCCTTCACCGCCCTCGCCGTGAATCAGACCGCCGCGACCGCCGTCGCCGCCGTCTCCGCCGTTGATGCCGGTCGCACCTTTTCCGCCATTGCCGCCGTCTCCGAACCAGCCCGCGTTGCCGCCCTTGCCGCCGTTCCAGCCGTCACCACCGTCGCCGAAAATCCCGCCTCGGCCGCCGTTGCACAGCGTTGCGGCGGCGCATGTTTCGGCGGTCCAGTCGAAGCCGTTGCCGCTGATGATCCCGCCGTTGGGGTTTTCTGCCGTTCCGTTACCGAAGAAGATCCGCCAGAACTGATCCTGCGGTGACGCAGCCGCATTCGGCACTGCAGCCCGCGTAACGGTTGCGGTCTGCGCGACGGGCTCGTCGATTTCGGCGGCCTCGTCTATCTCGGCGTCGGGCGCCGAATCATCTTGCGCGTCTTTGTCTTCTACGGAGCCAGAGTCTCCTACGGTGTCAAAGTCTTCTACGGAGTCAGACGAGTCCTTGGCATCCGAACCGTCGGCGTCACTGTCGTCGTCGGTGTCCTCGGCAGCCGCCGCGGCGTCGTCATCGTCGCCGTCAGCGGCGCTGCTCTCGTTCGAATCGTCGTTGCCGGGTCTCTTGGCGTCGCGCTTCGAGGTCGGCGAGGCGGAGTCAGAGCCGCTCGCAGACGAGCCCGAGTCCGCAGACGACGACACACTCGAATCGCCGGTATCCGCCACTGCGGCACTCACCTGCGGACCTAGCACCGAGAACCCGATGGCCGCTGTGCCGACACCGACCGACATCGCGCCGAGCTGCAGCCACCGCCGCACCGGGTAATCGTCGGCGCGCCTGCGCCGATGCGCGCCGGACTTGCGCCGCGGACGCTTGGCGGTGCCGTTCTCCTCGGATCCGATTGCATCAAAATGGCACGACGACGCCTGCTCCGGCATAGCTGCTCCCCCAACGATCAAATATTGACTCCAAGGTAATGAACCCCGGCCGATCGGATACTACGATGGTGGCAGCAAGTTTGCTATGGGAATCACCAACAAATATTTGCGGATTCATCTACCTGTACCTGCAGGTGACTGCGATTTTGCAGACACTCGCAGGAAGTCCAGCCACAGTGGCCCTTGCGACCAGCTAAGAGAGGCGCATTCACAACCCCTTCGGACGCCACGCGTGCGGCACTTGCCCATCCGTTGGGCTCTCCGGCGGCCAGGGTTGCTACGGCTAAGCCGTGAGACCATCGTGGCGTGAGCGACTCGTCGAGACTGCCATGACCGTTGTCCTTGCCTTGCGGTGCGCCAACGGCGTCGTCCTGGCGTCGGATTCACAGATCACCGATCCCGGCCGGGGGCTGACGTACCCCGCGCAGAAGCTGCACACCCTCGGGGCGCACGCCGCGTGGGGCGGTAGCGGCTCACGCGCGGTGCTCTACGACATAGAGCAGGTATTCACCGCCGAACCGGACTCGATCCTGGAGTCCAAGGACGTCGGACATGCGCTCCAGGCCCGCATCCTGCCGATCCTCAAGCACCACTACGAGAACTTCATCCCCGAGGTTCCTGGCCAGGAAGCCGCCGGAACGCCGGCGACTTACGTCCTTGCCGCCGGCTACGTGGGTGACGCTCCGTTCATCATCGACGTGGACCCCAACGGCCTCATCGGCCACCACGAGGAGACGGGCTTCCAGGCAGTCGGGAGCGGGGCCGCGATGGCCCAGCAGGCCCATGCGCTGTTGGCACACTTCGGCATGACCGAACGTGACGTCGACTATGGAGTGGTGGCCGCGTTACGCGTGCTCGACGCCCTGGATGCGTCGTCGCCGAGTGTCGGCGGCCCCATGGACATCTGCCGCATCACTGCCGAAGGCGCCCACCACCTGGCCGAGGAAGAAGTCGAAGATGTTCGGCGCCAAGTGAATCGGTGGGTTGGCCTCGAACACAAGGCCCTCGACGGACTCTTCGACGAATAGGACGAGAACATGCCTGACACTGCGGCGGAGTTGGCGAACCAACTCGGCGAAACGAAGTTCGTCTCGCTGGTGACCTACAAGCGGGACGGAACCCCGGTGGGGTCGGCGATGTGGATCGCTTCCGACGGCGCCGACCTCGTCGTGTGGACGCCGTCGGATGCGTGGAAGGTCAAACGGGTGCGCCGCGACCCGCGCGTTGTCGTGATTCGTTCCGGCCGGATGGGCAACGTCGACCCGGTCGACCCTGAGCTGCTGGGCACCGCCGTGGTGGAGGAGTCACCGGCCGCGGTGTCGAAGGCCGAGGAGCTCATCCGGCGAAAGTATGGCCTGCAATTTCACATCATCACCACGATCGAGGCCATCTTCACCAAAGGTCGCAAGGCCCGAGTGGCCCTCAGAATCACCCCGCAAGAGGTGAACTCGAAGTCCGTGTAGGAACGCGCGAGGTTTCGAACTGGCCGATCGCGGGCACTGCTAGCAAAGGCCAACGTCTGACATGGCCTCGAAAGTTGCAGTGTTCCAGGGGGTGGAACGATGGCGATCAATTGTGAGCCATTGCCGGTGAATGGCCGCGATGCCTGATCTCGCCGAATACCGACAACTCATCCGCGCGGCGATGACCCTACTCGCAGCGGACACCAAGGGCCTCGACATCGAGAACATACTCACCACCGTCACCACCGCCGCAGTAACGCTTATTCGAGGCGCCGAATGGGCTGACGTCATGCTCATCGACGGTGGTGACTTTCGTTGTGTCGCACCGACGGCCGATTTCGTCACCGACCTTGACGCAGTTCAGATGCGCCACAAGCAGGGCCCGTGCGTCGAGGCTGCCATCGACGACGCGGTCGTCCGCGGGCCGAACCTCACCACTGAAGATCGATGGCCGCATTTCACGCAGGCCGCGATCCGCGCCGGCGTCCACAGTGTCCTGACTTTCCAGTTGTCCGCACCGCAGCACTCGGCGGCCGCCCTTAATCTCTACGGCCGCGCCGCGGGAACTTTCAACGTGGAGGACGAGGCGATCGGGGCAACGCTGGCCGCCTACGCAACGACCGTGCTGCTGGCCGAGAGTACGAGATCGGAGTTGAAGTCGAGGTTGACCGACTGCGAAACCATCGGTCACGCCACCGGCATACTCATGGAACGATTGCACGTCGACGCTGCGCAGGCACGCGACATCCTCAACCAACGCGCACAAGATGCTGGTGCACCGTCGCTCAGAAGTATCGCCGACAGCATCGTCGCCACAGTCTGATTCACGGGCGTTCCAGGCTCGTTCAGCGTTCCCGTTGTCCGTGGTTGGCGTGCAGTACAGCACCGTTGAGGACGGGGTTGTCGGCGGCAAGCTCGAGGACTCGGGCGATCTCGTCGGGTTCGATGAGGCGTCCCGCTCCGGTCAAATCTCGGAGTGTGGCCAGCAGTGCCGGGTCTCCGCCGACGTGTTCACGCAACATCTCGGTGTCGGTGACACCGGGGCACACGCAGGCGGTGTGGATGCCGCGCCCCATGAGGTCCTGACAGGTGGCACGCATCATTCCGACGACCGCGTGCTTGACGGTGACGTAGGTGAACGATCCCGGAACCGCCTTTTCGGACAGAGTCGAGCCCAGATAGAGGATCGCCGATCCGGGTGACATCGTCGGCAGCAGAACACGGTTGAGCAGAGAGGGCGCGGTGACTGCGACGTCGAACATCGCCTGGAGTTCGACGGGGTCGACCGACTCCACCGTGTCGTTGACCATGCGCGAAGCATTGTGGATCAGCACGGTCCGCGACCCGGTCGGGGTAGGGGCGACGAGCGTGGCCGGAATGTGTTGGGCGAAAACAGGATTGGCGAGGTCGACGGCGACGTCGGTGACGGCGGCATCCGGCGATGCCGTTCGGGCGAGGTTCCATACCCGCGCGCCGCGCGCCAGGAAGCGGCGGGCGACCGCGAGTCCGATGCCCCGGCTGGCACCGGTGATGACGACGCGATCGGTCACTGAACGGTCCACTGCGACGATGCCGACTGCCCGGGTCCTGAGGACACCCTCGTGGCGACGCACCGGACACCGAATTCCGAGTCGGCGGTCAGCGTCGGCACGACGATGTTGAGGATGTGCAGCGACAGTTCCTCCAGGCTGATGTTGCGTAGTGGAAGCAGGCAGACGTCGCGTTTGAGGAACACCATGCGCTCGTCGCCGAAACGGGCCACGACCTCGTTGTCGCCGTCCTCGACGATCAGATGTGGGTTTCGAGTGGGCAGCAGCAAGATCTCGTTGAATCCCCGACAGATCGTCGCCAGGCTGCGTTTGGCTTCCCGGTAGTCGAAAGCGAGGCCTTCGGGCCCGATCGCCGCGTCGATCTCGACGCGCACGGTGAAGTTGTGGCCGTGGAGGTTCTCGCGCACACCGGCCGAAAAGATGGTGAAGTGCGCGGCGGAGAACTTCATCTCTTCTTTGAACAGATCGATGCGGGTGGTCGGCGTCATGGCACGGGCACCTCAGGGTCGAGTCGATAGAACTGGTCGCGGTGGTCCGCGACGAAGTCGAGGAACTTGTGAGCGCGCCCAGCAGCCTCCTCGTCGAGGAAGCGGGCTTCCAGGTGTTCGCGGCCCCGCAGATACTGGACCAGCGTCACCCGGGTGGCAGAACTTCGGATATCCGGTGCGGCAACGGTTTCCAATCGGCGGCGCAACTCTCTGGCGGACTGTAGGAAATAGTCCGCGGCACCCGACTGGGTGCTGGTTGATCCGGATCGACGGCGGTAGACGTAGCACGGTTCGTCGAGGTGATAGATCGCGTCGAGATCGTCGAAACAGGCGGCGCAGAACCAGACGTCCTCCCAGCCAACCCGTCCTTCCGGCCAGCGGGCGCGCACCTTGGTTCGATCGAACGCAGTGAAGGCGTAGGTATGGATTCGGCTGGTGAGGATTTCTTCAAGCGCGACCAGGCCGGCCGCGATCGGCCGGTCCAGGTTGATGAGTGGTTCACCGGTGTCGTCCGAGATGATGCGGATGTCGCTGTAGGCGGCGCCGTGGACGGCGGCATGCGGCAGGATTCGTTCCAGCGAGCGGGGATCGAGAGTGTCGTCGGCGTCGAGAGTGACCACCAACGAGGTGCGGGATGCGTCGAGTCCGACGTTGCGGGCTGTTCCCGGGCCGGCTCCGAGACGACCCGTGGACGCGAAGTGGATCCGCGGGTCGTCGATCCCGCAGGCGGCCAGCACGGTGGCATAATCCGTGTCGTCGTCGGCGACCACGATGAGTTCCCAGTCGTCATGCGTCTGGTCCATCACGCTGCGGACCGCGCGCGGCAGGAACGGTGCCGCACAGAAGGCGGGAAGTATCACCGTGGCGCGTGAATCAGTAACTTCCACAACGATCCCCGACAGTTTCGAGAGCTCACCGCCGTGTAGGCGGCGGGACGATCGTAGCCCGCCACGCACGTCTCCGCCGTGACAATTCGGACACTGCCTGCGTGTGCGGCGCCTTCACGTCGAGTGTGCGGTGAGGGCGGACATTCGGTCCAAAACCCGCCCTGAGCGCACATTCGCGGTCCGGCCGGACGCAAAACAGCCTCGAAGTGGGGCGGGCGGGGCTCGAACCCGCGACCAAGGGATTATGAGTCCCCGGCTCTAACCAACTGAGCTACCGCCCCAGCGCGCAACGCGCGGCAACCATGGTCCCACACGCCCGGTCAGGCGAATATCGTCTGCCCCTGCTCGTCGACCTCGTAGCGCTCGGTGCCCTCGGCCACCCGAGCCTCGTCCGCCGCCATTGACACGGCAATCTTGTTGCACGCGTTGCGCATCACGTCGAGCGTGATCTCGAATATTTGCTTCTCCGAGAAGTGCTTGCGCATCCCGTCGGCGACATCGGGCTCGATTCTCGACGGTGTCCACACCAGCGCGTCGACGTACCGCAACGCCGCCCTGTGCGCTTCCGTCAGATCGGCAGCCGACTCATAATCGGCGATCTGCACGTACATGTCCTCAGAACCGCCCGCATCCAGGGCGTGCCCCTCCCGCAGCGACTTGCACAGCCTGCAGTTGTGCGCCTCCGCCCCACGCAATCGCACTACTTCGGTGGTCACCGGATCCACCTCGTGCAGTCGCGCCACCGCGGGCACGAAGCCACCCAGCAGCTTGCCCACCGGGTCGGTCTCTCTGTCGAACTTAACGTCGGCCGTGAACCCAGGCTTCCCCAGGCCCAGCGCTTCACATCCGGCCCACACCCGCGGCACGAAGTCGGCGAGAAAGATCGCCACCACGACCCGAAAAGCGTTGTCACCGAATGCTTCCACGAAGCATGCCCGCTGGTTGTCGCCGATCCCCGTGACATCGACCGTGAACTGCTCCGCGAACGCCACCAGCACAGCTTCTTCGTCGGTGCGCCCATCCGGCAGATCGGCCGGCGACGGCAACGGCGCCAGTGACAGCGCCCGCCCGCACGTCAGTCTGATCATCGCGTCGGCACGCTCGTCTCCCGAGGAGAGCGCGACCAGCCGCGCCAACCGCTTGGACAGCTCTTCGGTCATCCCGCGATTATTGCGCCTGACTCACCGACGACATGTGGAAGTCCGGGATTCGCAGTGACGGCATCTTCGCCCGGGTCGCCCAGTCCCCCCATTCGCGGGGCAGCGTCGCCTCGCTGACGCCGGCCTCGGTGGCGCGCCGCAGCAGGTCCAGCGGGCTCTCGTTGAAGCGGAAATTGTTCACCGCGGCCGTCACCTGACCGTCTTCGATCAGGTAGACGCCATCTCGGGTCAACCCGGTCAACAGCAGTACGGACGGGTCGACCTCCCGGATGTACCACAGCGTCGAGAGCAGCAGCCCCCGCTCGGTGCTCGCGATCATCTCCTGCAGGCTCGCCGAGCCGCCGGTCATCAGCAGGTTGTCCGCGCCGATCGCCACCGGCGCCCCGAATTCGGCGGCCGCCGCCCTCGGATAGGCCAACGCGTTGATGACGCCGTCGCGGATCCAGTCGAGCCGCTCGATCGGGAGGCCGTTGTCGAACACCGAGGTCCGTTCCGACGAACTCGTCGCCGTGACGAACGGGGTGCACTCGAGGCCGGGCGCGCCGGGATCGGAGTAGAGCGTCAGCGGAAGCGATGTCAGCTTCTCCCCGACCCGGGTACCGCCCCCCGGTGCGGCCAGCGCGGTGCGGCCCTCCTGCGCGCCGCGGCCGCCCATCGTCCACGTCAGGTAAATCATCATGTCGGCCACGGTCGAGGGAGGCATGATCGTCTCGTAGCGCCCGGCGGCAAGGTCGACGGTGCGGTCTGCCCAGGACAGCCTCGTCGAAAGTTCCTCCAGCATCGAATCCGTTGGCACGTCGACAAAGTCGGGTGTGCTGACGCCCGCCCACGCACTGGCGCCGCCGCGCTTGGCGTTGATCTCCACCGAACCGTTCGGCTGGGTGAAGCGGCGCCGCAGGCCAGAGGAGGTCGCGACGAACGTCGTCTCGAGGATGTGGCGCGCGTAGCCGAACAGGGTGTCCCCGCTGCCGAAGCCGCGGGTGAGTGCCGTTGCGACGCCGCCGAAAGCCTCGGCCCCGGTGCGCGGGATGGGGGCGTCCCAATCCGTCGGCGCGTCATTTCCGGGCAGCGCCGGGGCACTGTCTCGGGCGGGCGGCGCAGTCGCAGCGGCGTCCTGAGAGGCGGCCACCAGTTGGGTGACGACGGCCGGGTCGACGGCGCTGGACCGCACCGACCCGACATGGGCGTTATCCCCCTTGCGCACAATCGAAATGACGGTGGTCGTGCGACTGGTCGATTCGCCGTTGGTGGTCATCGTGTTGTTGGCCCAGCGCAACGACGCGTCGACGCGGTCGGCGACCACGACGATCGTCTCGTCGGCTCTGCCCAACCTTCGTGCCTCGGCCAGCGCGACGTCGATGACCATCTGTGCGCCGATCATCGCCCGCCCTCCTCGCGCGTGTTGAGCACGTTGATTCCCCGGAACAGCGCTGACGGGCAGCCATGGCTGACCGCGGCGACCTGGCCGGGCTGCGCCTTGCCACAGTTGAAAGCCCCGCCCAAGCGCCAGGTCGACTGTCCCCCAACGGCTTCCAGGGATCCCCAGAAGTCGGTGGTGGTCGCCTGGTAGGCGACGTCACGCACCTGACCGTCGAGCTTGCCGTCCTTGATCCGGAAGAAGCGCTGCCCGGTGAACTGGAAGTTGTAGCGCTGCATATCGATCGACCAGCTCTTGTCGCCGACGATGTAGAGGCCGTCGGACACCCGGCTGATCAACTCGTCGGTGCTGATGTCCTCAGCTCCCGGCTGCAGCGAGACGTTGGCCATCCGCTGGATGGGGACATGGTGTGCGGAATCGGCGTACGAGCAACCGTTGGACCGCCCGACCCCGAGACGAGGAGCGAACACCCGGTCGAGCTGGTAGCCGACGAACAGCCCGTCGCGCACCAGATCCCAGCTCTGTGCCCGCACGCCTTCGTCGTCGAATCCGATCGTCGCCAGCCCGTGGGCGACGGTGCGGTCGGCGGTCACGTTCATCACCGATGACCCGTATTTCATCCGGCCCAGCTTGTCCGGTGTCGCGAACGACGTTCCCGCGTAAGCGGCTTCGTAGCCGATCGCGCGGTCGTATTCGGTGGCGTGACCGATGGATTCGTGGATGGTCAGCCACAGGTTGGTCGGATCGATGACGAGGTCGGTCGGCCCGGCAACGACGCTGGGTGCCTTGGCTTTCTCGGCCAGCAGCGACGGCAGCTCGGCGAGCTCGCCCGCCCAGTCCCAGACCTCGTCGCCGACGACAGCTTCCCAACCCCGACCCGTCGGCGGGGCCAGCGTGCTCATGGTCTCGAACGATCCGGCCGCCGCGTCGACAGTGACCGCATCCAACCGCGGAAGTACCCGCACCCGCTGCTGGGTGATCGAGGAGCCGAAGGTGTCGGCATAGAATGTCTGCTCCTTCGCCAGATGCAGCCACGCCGACACATGGTCCACCCCGTCGGAAGCCAGCAGCCTGCCGGAATAGTCCTCCAGCACCGCGATCTTGTCCTGCGTCGCAATGCCGAACGGGTCGATCCGATAGTTCGACACCCAGGTCACGTCGCGGTAGACCGGCTCTGGTGCCAGCTCGATGCGTTCGGCGTTCAGCGGCGCCAGCGTCGTCGCCACCCGCACCGCCCGCCGCGCGGTGTCGGCGGCCGCCACGGTGTCCAGCTCGGCGTGGGAGGCGAACCCCCACGTGCCGTCGACGATCACCCGAACCGCGAGGGCGATCTCGTAGTCGGTGACCGCGGTTTCGAGCGCGCCGTCGCGCATCTGGATCGTCTCGGTGGTGATGGCGTGGATGCGGAAGTCGGCGTAGCTGGCTCCCGCCTGTCGCGCGGCTGTCAGCGCAGCCTCGGCGAGTGAGTGGCGGGGCAGCGCGAGGAAATCCGCGTCGATCGTTCGGGCGCTCACGCCTTCACACCGTAGATCAGCGCCGGATTCCGCTCGTGCCCAGGATGGTCAGCTCCAAAGCCAGCGCGGTGCCGCACACGAGGGCGACGACGGCGAAGGTCACCCAGTCGCGGCGCTTGGGCCCGGACGGAACGGCGGAGATCTGTCCGGCCCCGCCGCGCGCGGTGATCGCGTCACCCATCTCGTCGGCGCGGCGCAGCGCGACGGTGATCGCGGCGGCGAGCATGTCGATCAGTTCGGAAGCCAGCTGACGGCCACGGGCGCGCCGGTTGCCGTCAGTTTCTTTGGGCCGCAGTCTGCGCGCGGCGTAGAGGGTGGTGAATTCGTCGATCAGCATCGGAAAAGCCCGTAGCGCCAACGCAACTGTGACCGCCCAGTCGTCGACCGGCACCCGCAGCGGCCGCAGCGGACGGCCCAGTTTGGCCACCGCCGGAGCCACTTCGGCCACATTTGTGGTCCATGACACCATCGCGCCGAGACCCAGCAGCACGATCGACAAGGCGGTGATCCGCAGGAAGTTGAGCAGTCCGCCGAGGCCCAGCGTGACGGAACCGAGCGTGATCTCCGGGGAGCCGCCGGCGAATGTCGCGGTGACCGCGCCGAGAAGGAGCAGCAACCACAGCCAGGACGGGATCGACGGCAGCACGCCTCGCGGGATGTGGGCGATACGCGCGGCGATGACGACGAGCAGTGCCACGGCGCCGATGGGCACCCAGCCGGGGTAGAACGTCAACAGCACGCCGATCGCCGCGACGATGAGCAGCTTGGAGCCGGCCCACAGCTCGTGCATCAGGGTGCGGCCCGGCACCGGCCGCAGCAGGACGACCTGCCTGCGAGGTTTGCGCGGTGCGGCAGCCGCGGTCATGACATGCCTCCGGCTGTCGTGGGCGCCGCTGCGAGGACGCCGTTCTCCAGGTGCAGGGTCCGGGGGCACAGATCCTCCAGCCCGGCGAAGTCGTGCGAGATGACGACGACGGTCAGGCGGGTCCGACGACGCAGGTCCTCCAGCAGGCGGAGCAGTCCGCGCTGCGACGCCGCGTCGAGCCCGGCCAGCGGTTCGTCGAGGATCAACGCGCGCGGTGAGCGGGCCAGCAGGCCTGCGAGGACCACTCGCCTCATCTGCCCACCGCTGAGTTGATCGATCCGGCGCGACGCCAGCGTCGGGTCCAGGCCGACCATGTTCAGCGCCTCGGTGACCCGCGCCTGGTCGTATTTGGAGAAGCCCGCCGACGAGGCGATCTCCAGCGCGACGTGGCTGCGCATGAGCTGCAGCCGTGCCGCCTGGAAGGAAATGGCCACGGCACCAACCTGATCGGACACCGGCTTGCCGTCGAGCAGGCACGTGCCGGAGGTGGGCACCGTCAATCCGGCCATGATCCAGGCCAGTGTGGACTTTCCCGAGCCGTTGAGACCGTGGATCAAGACGCCGTCGCCTTCGTGGACGGTGAAGTCGAGTCCGCTCAAAGCTGCTTTCGCCCAAGGGGTTCCGGTGCCGTACTCGTGGCCGACACCGCGGACCTCCAGGACGGGCGCACCGCGCGGAGTGTCGGGCGCAGTCGTGGCGGATGGAGCCTCCGCCGTCGGCACCATGTCGGTGTTGTCGGCGGCCCCGCCGTTGCCGGCCAGCGCCACCGTGCGATCGGCAGCATCGGCTTCGTCGTTGTAGTGCGTGATGTGAATCAACGCGGTGCGGTGTCGTGTCGTCAGCCCCGACAACACCGACATCAGGGCGTCCCGCCCGTCCTGGTCGACCATGCTGGTGACCTCGTCGGCAATGAGCAACGACGGTTCCCGGGCCAGCGCCCCGGCGACGGCGAGCCGTTGCAGTTCGCCGCCGGAGAGACCACCGGTGTCGCGCTCGGCCATCCCGTCGAGGCCGACCTCGGCGAGCAGTCGGTCCACGTCGGTGGCGGTGCCCGGCGGCAGGCCCCAGACGACGTCGTCGGCGACACGGGTGCCCAGCACCTGACTTTCGGGGTGCTGCATGACGACCGCGGTGCCACCGAGCTTGCCGAGCCCCACCGCACCGGGACGTTCGATCGTCCCTGCGGTCGGTTCGCGGCCCGACAGGACCAGCATCAGGGTCGTCTTACCGGAGCCGTTGGCGCCGGTGACGGCGATGTGTTCGCCGGGTTGCACGGCGAGCGACACGGGTCCGAGCGCGTCGTTGTCCCCGTGCGGGTAGCGGAAGCGGATATCGGTGAGCTGCAACGGGATCGGCGCGACGGCCCCGCCGTCGGCCGAGGCCTCGAGCTTGTGCACGTCGGGGACGCCCATCAGGCGCGTCATGACGCGCGACAGCGCCCACCAGCCGACGAGACTGACGAACGTGATCGAGACGATGCCGGAGACGAAGAACAACAGTGGCCAGTACTGCAGCGCAGTCGCGAAGTCCCGGGTGAGGCGCTCGGCGACCGGCTGCAGGCCCGGGATGCGTTCGAGGATCGCGGCGGTGCCGTCGATGTTGGCGGTCATCGATTCGAAGATCAGGTGACGCAGCCGGCTCAGAACGGCGAGGGCGGCGACGATGAGCGCGCCGAACAGGGCGCCGGCGACCAGGGCACAGGAGAAGACTGTCAGCGTGCCGCGACCCCGCCGCTTGACGATGCCGGTCAGTCCACCGATGTAGGCGCAGTTGATGACCGTCATGAAACCGCCCATGCCGGCGATGAGGAAGGCGATCAGCCCCCCGGCCACCATCGCGGCAAGCAGCACCCGCAGCCGGTAGCGGTAGGCCAGCAGGCCCATGGGGACGGTTCCCAGAAGCGACAGGCCGGCGGCGAACGGGACGACGACGGCGATGATGGCGATCGCAGCGCAGAGCGCGGCCATGACGGCGGCCTGGGCCAGCTCGACCGATTGGAGTCGTCCAGTCCGTCGAGGCGCGCTCTCCGGGCCGGCCGAGTTCATTTCTCGATTCTGCCAGTCGCCTGAGAGCACTCGCGGGCACCGGGTTGTGACTGACACCACTTCACGCCGTTCGTTGAAAACATAGTAAAGCTATGTAATCATGGGCGGATGTCGTCGACACTTGGCTCAGACCTGCTCGCCGTGGTGGCCCGGATCAACCGGCTGGCCAACCAGCGGCTGCGGATGCCGGTCCCGTTCGCGCAGGCACGTCTATTGTCCACGATCGACGACCGGGGCGAGGCGCGTATCTCGGATCTCGCCGCCCTCGACCACTGTTCGCAGCCGACGATGACGACGCAGGTCCGTCGACTCGAAGACGCCGGCATGGTCACGCGCGCCGCCGACCCGAACGACGCCCGCGCCGTGCTGATCCGGATCACACCCAACGGGGTTGCGGCGCTGCGCCAGGCGCGCGCCGACCGCGGCGCCGCCGTGGACCCATATCTGGAGCGCCTCTCCGAATCCGATCGCGCGTGCCTCACTCAGGCCGTCGTCATCATGCAGCGGCTGATCGAAGACGCCGCGACCCCGGCCGTCGCGGCTCGCTGACGTCGAAATTCTCAGCCGATTCTGGCCTCGACTTGAGCTGATTCATAGATTTTCTATATAGTTCCCCTATGCTTCGTTCCCAACCCAAGGCGGTCTATGCCGTCGCGTTCGCTTCTGTCGTCGCCTTCATGGGCATCGGTCTCGTCGACCCGATCCTCAAACCGATCGCCGACAACCTGAACGCCTCGCCGTCGCAGGTGTCGCTGCTGTTCACCAGCTACATGGCCGTCATGGGTGTCGCGATGCTGATCACCGGCGTGGTGTCCAGCCGCATCGGGCCGAAGCGCACCCTGCTCCTCGGGCTGGTCATCATCATCGCCGGAGCCGGCCTGGCCGGACTGAGCGACAGCGTCATGGGCATCGTCGGCTGGCGCGCGCTGTGGGGACTGGGCAACGCCCTGTTCATCGCGACCGCCCTGGCCACCATCGTCAGCTCCGCCCGCGGCTCCGTCGCGCAGGCGATCATCCTCTACGAGGCGGCGCTGGGGCTCGGCATCGCCGTCGGACCGCTCGTCGGCGGCGTCCTCGGCTCGATCTCGTGGCGCGGCCCGTTCTTCGGCGTCTCCGCGCTGATGGCGGTCGCCCTCGTCGTGACCGCGTTCCTTCTGCCCGCCACGCCGCCGGCCACGCGAGCCACCACACTCGCCGACCCGTTCCGCGCGCTGCGCCACCGCGGGCTGCTCGGAGTGTCGGTGACCGCCCTGCTCTACAACTTCGGCTTCTTCACCCTGCTCGCCTTCACCCCGTTCCCCCTCGACATGGGCGCCCACGAGATCGGCTTCATCTTCTTCGGATGGGGCCTCGCGCTGGCGTTCACCTCGGTGGTCGTCGCCCCCCGGCTGCAACACCGCTTCGGCACCGTGCCCACGCTCGTCGTCAACCTGCTGCTGATGACGGCGACCCTCGTCGTGATGGCACTCGGCACGGACAACAAGGCCGTCCTGGCGGGTTGCGTCGTCGTCGCCGGACTCTGGATCGGCGTCAACAACACGCTGATCACCGAAACCGTCATGAAGGCTGCGCCTGTCGAGCGCGGCGTGGCGTCTGCGGCCTACAGCTTCATGCGATTCGGCGGCGCCGCGGTGGCTCCGTGGCTGGCCGGCGTTCTCGGCGAGCGCGTCAGCGTGCACCTCCCCTTTTGGGTCGGTGCCGGCGCAGTGCTGCTGGCGGCGGTCGTCCTGTTCGGCGTGCGTGGCCATCTGACCCAGGTCGACGCCCCCGAATCGGAACTCGACGAGCTCAACGACGAAGCCACCGCCGTCACGGTCGGCAGCGACAGCTGATCAGCCGGTGACCGCGGCACCTATCAGGTGCCCAACGAGATACGTCGCGCCGACGGCGGCCAAGCCCAGGACCAACTGACGCGACGCTCCGATGGCCACAGGCTGGCTGGTGAATTTCGCCGCCGCACCACCGGCGAGCAGGAGCCCGACGCCGCCACACGCCAGCCCGGCCCACAGCGACTCGAACCCGAGAAGGTAAGGCAGCAGCGGGATGATGGCACCCGTCGCGAACATCAGGAACGACGAGATCGCTGCGACATACGGCGACGGCTTCTCCCGCGGATCCACCCCGAGCTCCTGGACGAGATGGAAGTTCATCGCCTTCGTCTCGTCCCGGTGAATCTCGTCGGTGGCCTTCGTCGCCGTCTCCGGCGTCATCCCCATCTCGGTGAGCATCGACACCAACTCGGCGCGCTCGGCCTGCGGGTGTTTCCGAAACGCCCGCTTCTCGACTTTGACCTCGGACTCGATCTGCTCGTTGGCCGTCGTGACCGATGTGTACTCCCCCAAGGCCATCGAGAACGCCCCGGCCAGCAGTCCGGCGATGCCGCTGATGACCACCGTGTGCGCACTTGCCGACGCCGCCACACCGGCGATCAGCGCGGTGTTGCTCACCAGACCGTCCATCGCACCGAATGTCGCGGCCCGCAGCCACCCTCCGCTCACATCGGAGTGCTTGTGGTCAGCGACGTGAGGTCTGCCGGTCGGCGAGAGGGGCCTCTCGGCGCGCTGCGTCATGGTGACGATTGAACACCCCCGCGGGCGGCTGGGCACTCAGGTTCTCCCAGGTTTGTGACATCACAGTTTGCGGTTCCCCGTCTGCGGCTACCGTCGTGACATGACCACCACGGCGGAGCATCTGCGCAATTCTCTCGACGGCCGTTTCCGGGACGTGAAGAACCGCGTACGACTCGAACTCAGCGACGAGATCTTCCGGCCGCACTACACCCCGAACACCGTTATCGCCCGCACCAAGGTGGGCGAGCAGTTGCGGATCATGGCCTCCCGCGGGGCCGCCGAAGACGGGTTCAGGAAAGAACACGGCGGCAACGGCGACGTCGGCGCCGCGGTCACCCAGATCGAGATGCTCGCGATGAGCGACCTGTCCCTGATGGTCAAGGCCGGCGTGCAGTGGGGCCTGTTCGGCGGTGCGATCGAGAATCTCGGCACCGAACGTCACCACGAGGCCTACGTCAAGAAGCTGATCGACCTGGACCTGCTCGGCTGCTTCGCGATGACCGAGACCGGCCACGGCAGCGACGTGCAATCCCTGGAGACGACGGCGACCTACGATCCGGCGACCCAGGAGTTCGTCATCGACTCGCCCACCCCCTCCTCGCGGAAGGATTACATCGGCGGTGCGGCCCAAACTGCCCGGGTGGCAGCGGTTTTCGCGCAACTCATCACTCCCGACGGCAAAAAGCACGGGGTGCACTGCCTGGTGGTGCCGATTCGCGACGACAAGGGCGAGGATCTGCCCGGCGTGACGACCTCGGACTGCCACTACAAGGGCGGACTTCCTGGCGTGGACAACGGCCGCATCCAGTTCGACCAAGTCCGGGTGCCCCGCGAGAACCTGCTCAACAAGTACGCTGACGTCGCCGAAGACGGCACCTACTCCTCCCCCATCGAGAACCCCAACCGGCGCTTCTTCACGATGCTGGGAACGCTGATCCGCGGCCGGGTCACCGTCGGCGGCAGCGCAGGTGCCGCCGCTCGGGTGGCGCTCGACATCGCGACCCGATACGCGTTGGAGCGCAGGCAGTTCGAGGATCCCGACGGTGGTGAAGTGCTGCTGATGGACTACCTCGTCCACCAGCGCCGGCTGTTCCCGCTGATCGCCAAGTCCTATGCGCTGCAGTACGCGCAGAACGAGCTGGTGGCCCGCTGCCATGAACTGCAGACCGCCGACGATCCCGATCCCGAGGAGCAGCGCGAGCTGGAATCGCGTGCCGCAGGCCTGAAGGCCGCCAACACGTGGCACGCCACCCGCGCCATCCAGGAAGCGCGCGAAGCCTGCGGTGGCGCAGGCTATCTCGCCGAAAACCGGTTGATCGCCCTCAAGGCCGACACCGACGTGTTCACCACCTTCGAGGGCGACAACCACGTCCTGTTCCAGCTGGTCGCCAAGGAGCTGCTGACCGCCTACGCCGACGACATCAAGGGCATGAGCCCCGTGGACTGGGTGCGTTTCGCCGCCAACTTCGCCGGTGAGCGGGTGATGAAACGCACTGCGGCGCAGACGATCATGCAGACCATCCTGGATACCCGCGAGGACAACGAAGAGGAAGGCAGCCTCTTCAACCGCGGCACCCAGGTCAAGATGTTCGAGGACCGCGAGGAGTACATGTTGGCCTCGGTGGCCCGTCGGCTGCAGAGCAAGTCCAAGGAGATGAGCGCGTTCGACTCCTTCAACTCCGTCCAGGATCACGTGCTGCACGTGGCGCAGGCCCACATCGACCGCATCATCCTGGAGGCGTTCGTGGCGGGCATCGACGCCTGCCAGGACAAGACGGCGCGCGAAGTCCTCGGGCTGGTCTGCGACCTGTACGCGCTGTCAGTGATCGAAGAGGACAAGGCGTGGTTCGTCGAGCACCGCTTCCTGTCCACCGAACGCGCCAAGGCCGTGACGCGCGGCATCAACGACCGGTGCCGCAGGTTGCGCCCCCACGCCGAGCTCCTCGTCGACGGATTCGGCATCCCCGAACAGCTGCGCTACGCCGAGATGTTGCACCCGGAGCACATTCCGGACGCCGACGAGCACAAGCGCAAGGACGCCACCAGCGCGGGCGTCATCTGATCACTCGTTCGGGATCGGATCCAGAATCGTCAGCCTGCCGTCTTCGAGGGTGACCCGGGCCGAACCGATGCCGGTCGGGCAGCAGGGCTCGTCCTGACCCTGCTTCCACTGGTACTGCACGACGGCGTCGTGCTCACCCTGAGCCGTAACGGTGATGTAGGGCCGCGGCTCCATCGTCGGTGAACCGACAGGAGCGGGGCCGTCGAAGAACAACACCTGCTGCGCGCTGTCGGGTTGGTCGCCGGACGTGACCACGACCCACTGCAGCTGGCAGTCGGCGGCGTGACCGCGCGACGCTTCGCGCCACGGGCCGGGCGGCAGCAAGGCGAACTCGGCCTCCACGTCCTGCGCCGAGGGGCCGGGCCCGCAGTCGGCGGCGGCGGCCGAACTGGTCGATGCCGGCTCAGGCGTGCTCGATCCGCACCCACCGACCACGAGCCCGAGGATCAGCAGGACCAGCGCCACGGGCCTGGTGTGAAGACGCATGCCCCAAGAATAAGCGGCCCGAGCATGCGCCTGCGAAAACCGTTGCCGCGCCAGAAAAAAAGCGCCGCGACCTTGGGTCGCGGCGCTGGTACTGACGCTCCCCCGGGTGGACTCGAACCACCAACCCTCCGGTTAACAGCCGAATGCTCTGCCAATTGAGCTACAGGGGATTGCACTGCCCACGGCGGCTTGCCGCGAACCAGAGAGCACTCTAGCGCACGTCGGCGCGCAAGTGCCAATGCGCCTCCGGGTCCGTCGCCAGTACCTGAAATGAGGCAGGATAGACACCGAACCCATCGTCGATTCGAACCTCTGGAGGGCCCCTGTGATCGGGTATGTCGCCGCAGCTGCTGCCGGCTACGTGCTGGGAACCAAGGCCGGCAGGCGGCGTTTCGAGCAGATCCAGGGCACCTACAAAGCCGTCACCGGCAGCCCCGCCGCCAAGGCCGTCATCGAGGCCGGACGACGAAAAATCGCCGAACGGGTGTCTCCCGATCCGGCGATGGTGAAGCTGACACGCATCGACTCCGGCACCGAAGTTCTGGAGCCGGAGTCGATGGCGAAGAAGAAGGGCTAGCCGATCGGCTGGCTGATCGTGGTGCCGGGCAGCAGCGGGCTGGTCTGAACGCCCCACACGCCGTAGCCGCCGCCGTAACCGATTCCCACGTTCGGGGATCCGACGGAGACGCCACTGCCGTTGGAGTACGACAGGCAGTTGCCGTCGGCCTGGTTGCCGAACCACGCCAGGCAGCGAGGTGCCGCGGTGGTTTCTGCAGCGGTGTCGGCCGTGCTCATGGACACGTAGAGCGGGAGAGCGACGGCAGCGGCCGCGATGGCCCCCGCGATCACCCGGGACTTGTTGGTCTGGATCTTGTTCACCAGCACGTAAAGCTCACCTTCTCCCCAACGGAAACACAGCTCGGAACCCAAGCGCCTCAACCATAACCTGCCTATCGCGATCACGCAGTCAGGTCGTTACCGCTGGCCTGTTCCAGCAGGCTGCGGCGGTAGGCCTCCATCGCCACCAGGTCACCGAACAGCGAGTGGTATTCATCACCCTGCTCCACCGGCGACATGCGCTGCAGCTTCGACTTGACCTCGGCGATCTGCCGCCCGATCCACACCTCCTGCAGCCGGGCCAGGACGCCGCCGATGTACCGGGGCAGCTTCTCGTCGTCGGCATTGATGGCCTCGACGCCCAGTTCGTTGATGAGGCTGGCCGCCTGCGGAGAGGACGTCTGCTCGCGCACCGCCTCGATCCACTGGGCGCCGGTGATCCCCGACGACGTGCCGCCGGCAGCCTCGATCGACGCGCGCACCGCCGTATAGCCGGGATGGGTGAAGCTCTCCGCGGTCAACGAGTCGAACACCGGACCCGCCAGGGCCGGGAACTGCAGCGCCGACTTCAGCGCCTCCCGCTGCGGCCACAGCGTGGGATCGGCGGGGTCGGGACGCGCTGTCCCCTGGACCGGCGCGGCCGACCCGCGCGATGCCTGCTCGGCCGCGGCGCCGCGCCTGCGGGACCTGTCCGGCATCCCGCGCTTGGTCGCTTCCTCGCGGACACGGTTGAGCACCTGGCTCTCGTCGTTCCAGCCGGTCCAGCCTGCGAGACGGCGCGCGTACTCGTCCCGCAGCGCGTAATCGCGGATTCTCGACACCAGCGGCACGCACTGGCGCAGCGCGTCGACCTTGGCCTGCGGGTCGTTGTCGAGGACGTCCCCGGCGGGGATCAGGCTGCGCACCGCGAACTCGAACATCGGGATGCGCCGCGCGACCAGATCGCGCAGCGACCCGTCTCCGGACTTCAACCGCAGATCGCACGGGTCCATGCCGTCGGCGGCGACGGCGACAAACGACTTCCCAGCCACCTGCTGGTCCCCGTCGAACGCCTTCAACGCGGCAGCCTGCCCCGCGGCATCACCGTCGAACACGAAGATCAACTCACCGCGGTACCAGTTGTCGTCCATCATCAGCCGCCGCAACAACGCCAGGTGGCTGTCGCCGAACGCGGTGCCGCACGAAGCGACGGCCGTCGTCTCGCCGGCCATGTGCATGGCCATGACGTCGGTGTAGCCCTCGACGACGACCGCGCGGTGCGCCTTGGCGATGTCGCGCTTGGCCATGTCGAGGCCGAACAACACCGAAGACTTCTTATACAGCACCGTTTCCGGGGTGTTGACGTACTTGGCTTCCATCGGATCGTCGTCGAAGATCCGGCGCGCACCGAAGCCGATCACCTCGCCACCGCTGGCACGGATCGGCCACAGCAGGCGGCGGTGGAAGCGGTCCATCGGCCCGCGCCGCCCCTCGCGCGACAATCCGGCGGCCTCGAGCTCCTTGAACTCGAATCCCTTGCGCAGCAAGTGCTTTGTCAGCGTCTCCCACCCCGACGGGGCGAAACCGCAGCCGAACTTGGCGGCGGCAGCTGCGTCGAAGTTGCGCTCCTGCAGGTACTGCCGCGCCGGTGCCGCCTCCTCGCTCTGCAACTGCTCGGCGTAGAACTCCTGCGCGGCCGCGTTGGCGGCGAGCAGCCTGCTGCGACTCCCCCGATCCCGTTGGACGTTGGTGTTCGACGCGCCGGTATAGGTGACGGTGTAGCCGATGCGATCGGCGAGTAGCTCTACGGCCTCGACGAAGCTGACGTGCTCGATCTTCTGCAGGAAGGCGTAGACGTCGCCGCCCTCGCCGCAGCCGAAGCAGTGGAAGTGGCCGTGGTTGGGGCGGACGTGGAACGACGGCGACTTCTCGTCGTGGAAGGGGCACAGCCCCTTCATGGAGTCCGCACCGGCGCGGCGCAGCTGGACGTAATCACCGACGACGTCCTCGATGCTGACGCGCTCACGGATGGCGGCGATGTCCCGATCGGGGATCCTGCCCCGCCCTCGAGTCACTTCGGCCGCCACCCGGCCAGTCTAGAGCCAGCGGCGAACCTGATTACGCGGGTTCCAGCCGCTCCAGCCGACCTTCGGTCATCGAGGCCACCTGGTCGATGACGACCCGCAGCCGCGCGCAGTCGTCGGCCGCCGCGTTGAACTCCGGCACGAACAGCGGATCGAGGGTGGCGGGCGCGCCGCTGAGCACGAAGTCGACGACGGCCTCGACGCGGTCACGTTGCTGCCCCTGCACATCCAGGTGTGCCGGGTCGGACATGATGAACTGCAGCGCCAGGATCTTCAGCACCGCGACCTCGGCCCGGACCACCGTGGGGACTTCCAGATTGGCGCGGTAGCGGACCAGACGGCCGGGGCCGGACACGTGGCGCGTCGCGGCGATCGCCGACGACGCGAACCGTCCCACCAGCTCACTGGTCATCGTCTTGAGCGCCACCGATGCCGTCAGCGTGCCGTCGTACTTGCCGACGGCGGCGACCGCGGGCAGCACCGACAACCGCTCGGCGGCCTCGACGAGGTCGGCCGCGGCCAGGCCGCCGCCCATGCCGTGGGACTGGCCCAGCCGTCCCAGCGCGTTCACCGCGTCGTCGTCGGCGAGCACCCGCAGGTCGATGCGCCCCGAGATGACGCCGTCTTCGACGTCGTGCACCGAGTAGGCCACGTCGTCGGCCCAGTCCATGATCTGGGCCTCCAGACACGACGCCCGGTCGGGCGCGTCACCGCGCACCCAGGCCGCCGCATCGGCGTCGTCGGTATAGAACCCGAACTTGCCGCCCTCGGGCGGGCGGAACCATGGGTACTTCGTCACGGCGTCGAGTGCGGCCCGGGTCAGGTTGAGGCCTGCGCTTCGTTCTTTGTGGCCTTCGCGCCCTAGGACTTTCGGTTCCAGCCGGGTGAGGATGCGGAAGTTCTGCGCATTGCCCTCGAATCCGCCGCACGCGTCGGCGAGCTGGTTGAGGGCGCGTTCGCCGTTGTGGCCGTACGGCGGATGGCCGATGTCGTGCGCCAGCCCGGCCAGATCGACCAGATCAGGGTCGGCGCCGAGCCCGACGGCCATGCCGCGGCCGATCTGAGCCACTTCGAGGGAATGCGTGAGCCGGGTGCGCGGCGTCTCGCTCTGCCGGGGACCGACCACCTGGGTCTTGTCGGCCAGACGGCGCAGCGCCGCGCAATGCAGGACGCGGGCGCGGTCGCGGGCGAAATCGGTGCGGTGCTCGGTACCGGTGCCCGGCAACGCGGCAGCCTTCGCCGGCTCGACCACCAGACGCCGGCGGTCGAACTCGCTGTAGGGATCACGTTGCGTGAGATCAGTGGACACCGCAGCACAGTCTGCCAGGGCGGATCGCCCGGTAATCGCGGCACTGCGACTGCGCCGCACTAGATTGGCGGTCATGCGTGTCGCCCGCCTGTTCAGCATGCTGCTCGCCGTTCTGACCGTCGGACTCCTCTGCGCGCCGGGGGCTACGGCCGAGCCGCCGTTCCGCGTGCCCGATTACGTGACCGACCGCGCGCAGGTGCTCACACCCGAACAGCTCATCCAGGTCGAGGACGCACTGACGCAGCTCTACGACGGGCAACGGGTCCGGCTGTGGGTCGTCTACGTCGACGCGTTCGGTCAGAGCGCTGCCGGCTGGGCGCGAACCACCATGCAGCTCAGCGACTTCGGCGACCGCGACGCACTGCTGGCGATAGCGACGCAGGAACGCGCCTACGCCTTCCAGGTGCACTCATCCGTCATGTCGCAGAGCGCGGCAGCGGCCCTGCAGACCGATGTCATCGAACCCGCTTTGCGCAACGACGATTTCGCGGGCGCCGCCGTCGCCGCCGCAGACGGGATCCGCTCGGCACCCTCGGGATCGTCATCCGGTGGCGGGATGTCGTGGCTCGCGCTGCTCATCCTGCTCGGGCTGCTCGGCGTGGCCGTCGTCGTCCTGTGGCTGTGGGCGCGGCGACGCCGCCGCCAACGCCGGGCGGCCGAATTCGAGGCGGCCAAGCGCGTCGACCCCGCCGACCCCAACGCCCTGGCGTCGGTACCGCTGGACGCCCTCGACGATCTGAGCAAGGCGATCGTCGTCGACGTCGACAACGAATTGCGCACCAGCGAGAGCGAACTCGCGATCGCCGTCGACGAATTCGGCGAGCAGGACACCGCCGCGTTCACGCGCGCGGTGACCAATGCGCGGACGACGCTGACACAGGCGCTCAACGTGCGCCACATCCTCGACGACGCGGTCCCCGAGACGCCGCAACAGCGGCGCGACCTGCTGACCCGCGTCATCGTGTCCGCCGCGAAAGCCGATCAGGAGCTCGAAGCGCAGCGCGAGGCGTTCGCCGCGCTGCGGGATCTGGTCATCAATGCCCCGACCCGGTTGGACACCCTGACCCAGCAGATGATCGATCTGACCACCCGGACCGCGCCCGCCGAACAGACGTTGAGTCGACTGAAGTCGCAATTCGCCGAGACCGCACTCGTTTCGGTGGCCGACAACATCGACGAGGCCAAACACCGACTGCAATTCGCCGAGCAGAGCATCTCCACGGCGCGCACCCTGGTCGCGCGGCCCGCGGGCAGCCAGGCTGGGCTGGTCGACGCCATTCATGCCGCGGAGGCCGCGCTCGGCCAGGCCCGCACGCTGCTGGACGCCGTCGATACCGCGTCCACCGATATCAGCCGGGCGGTGGCCGGTCTTCCCGCCGCGATCGCCGACACGCAGAACGGCATCAGCCAGGCCGGCGCCCAACTGGCGAAGGGCAATCTCGCGGTCGCCGATGATCTCAGTGCAGCCAGAGATGCTGCGGTGCAGGCGGTGTCGCATGCGCAGAGCGACGGCAGCGCAGATCCTCTCGGAGCGTTCACGCGGCTCGCGCAGGCCGACGCCGAGCTGGATCGGCTGCTCGCCGACGTCATCCAGGAACGCGAGACCGCCGAACGGCTCAGCCGCACCTTCGACCAGGCCCTTTACACCGCGCAGTCCCGGGTGCGCGCGGTCTCGGACTACATCGACACCCGGCGCGGCGCGATCGGCCCCGAGGCGCGAACCCGGCTGGCCGAAGCGGTGCGTCAACTGCAGGCCGCACGAGACAAGCGTGAGACGAACCTCAGTGAGGCCATCGCCCACGCCAACGGTGCGGCCATGCTGGCCTCACAGGCGCAGTCGCTGGCCAACTCAGACGTCACTGCCGCGCAACGACACTTCAATGGCCCGTACGGCGGCGGGGGCGGTGGCGGTCAGATGGGCGCCGTGATCGGCGGCATCCTGATCGGCAACCTGCTGTCCGGCGCGATGCGTGGCGGCCTGGGTGGCGGCGGTTTCGGCGGCGGCTTCGGCGGTGGCGGCGGCGGTGGGGGCTGGAGCGGCGGCGGAGGCCGCTTCTAGCAGCCTTTGAGGCGCACCGCGAGGTAGTCGGACACCTCGGACAGCGCCACCCGCTCCTGCGTCATCGCGTCGCGCTCGCGGATCGTGACGGCCTGATCCTCCAGCGAATCGAAGTCGACCGTGATGCAGAACGGGGTGCCGATCTCATCCTGGCGGCGGTACCGCCGGCCGATGGCGCCCGCATCGTCGAATTCGACGTTCCACGACCTCCGCAGCTCGGCAGCCAGATCGCGCGCCTTGGGCGACAGGTCGGCATGCCGCGACAGCGGCAGCACCGCGGCCTTGACCGGCGCCAGTCGCGGATCGAGCTTGAGCACCGTGCGCTTGTCGACGCCGCCCTTGGCGTTCGGCGCCTCGTCCTCGTGATAGGCGTCGACCAGAAACGCCATCAGCGAGCGGGTCAGGCCGGCCGCCGGTTCGATGACGTACGGCACGTACCTCGTATCGTTGGCCTGATCGTAGAACGACAGGTCGACGCCGGAATGCTCTGAGTGCGTGGACAAGTCGAAGTTCGTCCGGTTGGCGATGCCTTCGAGTTCACCCCACGGGTTGCCCGTGAAGCCGAACTTGTATTCGATGTCGGTGGTGCCCGCCGAGTAGTGCGACAGCTTCTCCAGCGGATGCTCGTAGAGCCGCAGATTCTCGGGGTTGATGCCCAGATCGACATACCACTGGAAGCGGGTGTCGATCCAGTACTGGTGCCACTCCTTCGCCGAGTCCGGTTCGACGAAGAACTCCATCTCCATCTGCTCGAACTCGCGGGTGCGGAAGATGAAGTTGCCCGGGGTGATCTCGTTGCGGAAGCTCTTGCCGATCTGGCCGATACCGAACGGTGGCTTCTTGCGCGCGGTGGTCACCACGTTGGCGAAGTTGACGAAGATGCCCTGCGCGGTCTCGGGGCGCAGGTAGTGCAGGCCCTCCTCGGACTCGATCGGTCCGAGGTAGGTCTTGAGCATCATGTTGAAGTCGCGGGGCTCGGTCCACTGACCCTTGGTTCCGCAGTCGGGGCAGACGATCTCGTCCATCGGCACCGAATCGGGATCGTCAAGGCCCTTCTTGAGGGCGTACGCCTCCTGCATGTGGTCCTGCCGGTGCCGCTTGTGGCAGTTCAGGCACTCGACCAGCGGGTCGTTGAACACTGCGACGTGGCCGGAGGCGACCCACACCTGGCGCGGCAGGATGATGGCGCTGTCGAGGCCGACGACGTCATCGCGGCCCGTGACGACGGACCGCCACCACTGGCGCTTGATGTTCTCCTTGAGCTCGACACCCAGTGGCCCGTAGTCCCAGGCAGATTTGGTGCCGCCGTAGATCTCGCCGGATTGGAAGACGAGGCCACGACGTTTCGCCAGGTTTGCAACGGTATCGATGATCGAGGGTGCCACGGGTTGACAGCGTAGCGAGGCCGAGACGGCGATTCGAACGATATCCCCAGTTGACATGCATGGTTGCGCATGTATCGTGGTACCTAATGAAAACCGTTTCCAGTATGGCCGATTCGTCGGACGTCCATGACCACGGTGGCGCGTCAGCTGTCGAACTGCCGTCCCGCGCGGTCCTCGACACCGCCGGAGATCTGCTGCGCGCGCTGGCCGCACCGATACGCATCGCGATCGTGCTGCAGCTGCGCGAAGGCGCGCGGTGCGTCCACGAACTCGTCGACAGCCTCGACGTACCCCAGCCACTGGTCAGCCAGCACCTGCGCATCCTGAAGTCGGCCGGCGTCGTCGAGGGTTCTCGGTCGGGCCGAGAAGTGTTGTACCGCTTGGCTGATCATCATCTGACCGACATCGTGGTCGCCGCGGTGACGCACGCCGCCGAGGACACCGAATGACCGCCGAAGGCCGCGCCACGCGCCAACGGGCCGCAATTCGCGCACTCCTGGACAAGACCAGCGATTTCCGCTCGGCCCAGGAACTGCACGACGACCTCCGCCAGCGCGGCGAGGGCGTCGGCCTGACCACCGTCTACCGCACGCTGCAGCAGATGGCGGCGGCCGGCGTGCTCGACACGCTGCGCACCGACACCGGCGAATCGGTATATCGGCGCTGCTCAGACGATCACCACCACCACCTGGTCTGCCGGATCTGCGGTTCGACGGTCGAAATCCAGGGTGACCACGTCGAGAACTGGGCCTCAGAGGTCGCCGCTAGCCACGGTTTCTCCGACATCCGGCACACCATCGAGATCTTCGGCGTGTGCAGCGGCTGCGCGGCCGCGGGCAATTAGCGCTTCTTCATCCCGCGCCAGCCCACGAGCGCGATCAGCAAACCGCCGATCGCGATGAGCGGTCCCAGAACCGACCAGGTGGTGGTGCTGCTCATCGGACTGCCCTGCACCGCGCCGAAACCCTGAAGCGCGAACAGAAGACCGAACAGAGCGACGACGACGCCGACGATGACCATGGCGATACGCATGACATCGACCCTAGGCGGTCAGCGCGTTCCGCACATCGGTGCCGGTCGCCAGCACCATGAGGACCAGCGTCCGCAGCGCGTCATCGGTCAGACCGGCCGCCGGAAAGTTGTAGCGCAACAGGACGTCACCGGTCTTCTTCGAATTGCCCTTCACGGCACCGCTCTTCTCCACCAGAGACACCGTGCCCAGCAGAGTGTCGTGGGCATGTTTGGCCACTCTGGCGCGAATCTTGCTGTCCAACGGCAGATCCCAGGCCAGCACCTGCGTCAGCGACACCAGATCGAGATCCTCGGCGATGGTCACCACCCGCAGCGACGCGAACGTCGCGTCGTGCTGCACCGTCAACGCACCGTCGTCCTCCCGTGTCACGGGCAGGATCTCGGCGAGGACGACCGCCAGTCGCTCCGAAAGTTCCATCGGTGTCCTACGCGCGACCGAAGCGCCGGTTGCGGTGGACGTATTCCTCGCAGGCGGCCCACAGGTCGCGACGGTCGTAGTCCGGCCAGAGCTTGTCCTGGAAGACATATTCGGCGTAGGCGGCCTGCCACAACAGGAAGTTGCTCGCCCGCTGCTCCCCCGACGTCCGGATGAACAGGTCGACGTCGGGGATGTCGGCGCGATGCAGATGCTTGGCGAACTGCGCTTCGCTGATCCGCCCGGGCTTGACCTTGCCGTCGACCGCCTGCTGTGCGAGTTCGCGTGTGGCCTCGATGATTTCGGTACGACCGCCGTAGTTCACGCAGTAGTTGATGGTGATGACGTCGTTGTCGACGGTCATCTGCTCGGCGATGTCGAATTCCTTGATGACGCTGCTCCACATGCGCGGGCGCGAACCGACCCAGCGCATCCGCACACCCATGTCATTGAGATTCTCCCGCCTGCGGCGCACCACCTCGCGGTTGAAGCCCATCAGGAACCGCACCTCCTCGGTGCTGCGCTTCCAGTTCTCCGTCGAAAACGCATACACCGTGAGGTGTTTGATGCCGATCTCGATGGCGCCGCAGGTGATGTCGATCAGGACCGCCTCGCCCATCTTGTGGCCCTCCGTGCGGCCGAGCCCGCGCTGCGTGGCCCACCGGCCGTTACCGTCCATCACCACCGCGACGTGGTTGGGCACCTGGTCGGCCGGGATCTGCGGCGCAGCTTCTTTGGACGTGTGCTGCGGCGGGCGGGCGAACTTCCCGTTCGTACCTGCCGGGATCTCGGGAAAGACGACCGGCCAGGTCGACGTGTCCGGGAAGACGGGATAGTCGTCAGGCGCCGGGGGCAGCTGTGGGTAGCTGCTCTTCCGTTTGGTTGCCATGCGCCATATCCTGCCTGATGGTCTGACCCGGCATATGCGCCACCCGCTCCACCAGCGGCAGCGTGCGCAGCTGACGTTCGAGGTGCCACTGCAGATGGGCGGCGACCAACCCGCTCGCCTGACTGCGGTGCGACGCAGTCGAGAGCTGCGCGTGATCCCAGTCGCCCTCGTAGAGGGCAGCCATCAGGTCCAGCACCCCCTGCGGCGGCGTCGCCGATCCGGACGGACGGCAATGCACACACACGCTTCCGCCCGCGGCGACGTGAAACGCCCGGTGCGGTCCCGGCGCGGCACACCGCGCGCATTCGGTCAGAGCAGGCGCCCATCCCGCGACACCCATCGCGCGCAACAGGTAGGCGTCGAGGAGGAGTTCGCGGGGACGGGTGCCGTCGGCGACGGCACGCAGCGCGGCAACGGTCAGCTTGTGCAGCGCGGGCGCCGGCGCACGCTCCTCTCCCGCGAGGCGCTCGGCGGTCTCCAGCATTGCGCAGGCACTGGTGTAGCGGCCGTAGTCGCTGACGATGTCGGAGGCGAACGCGTCGATGGCCTGGACCTGGGTGACGATGTCGAGGTTGCGGCCGGGGTGAAGCTGAACGTCGATGTGCGCGAACGGTTCCAGCCGCGCGCCGAACTTGCTGCGGGTGCGCCGCACCCCTTTGGCCACCGCCCGCACCAGGCCGTGATCGCGAGTCAGAAGACTCACGATCCGGTCGGCTTCACCGAGCTTGTGCTGGCGAAGCACCACAGCTCGATCCCGGTACAGACGCATCGGGCCAGTCTCCCACTCCCGGGGGACGTTTTCCGGTCCGCAGCGCCGATATTGTTGTAAGTGATGGTCGACTCCTCCCCTCCCCGCCGTTCCCCCGCCCGATTGCCCACAGCGCTGATACCCACAGTGGGCAACCAGTTGTTTCAGCTCGCCAGTGGCAACGCCACATCCGTTGACCTGGTGCGGCGGTCACTGACCGCGATCGAGGCCAGCCAGCCCACCCTCAACGCGTTCCGGGTCGTGTTCACCGAAAAGGCGCTCGCCGACGCGGCCGAGGCCGATCGCCGACGCGCCGCGGGCGCCGACGTGTCCAAACAGCCGCTGCTCGGCATCCCGATCGCCGTCAAGGACGATGTCGACGTCGCCGGCGTACCGACCCGCTTCGGAGCCGACGGGGAGTTTCCCGACGCCACCGCCGACGCCGAGGTGGTGCGCAGGCTGCGTGCCGCGGGCGCGGTGATCGTCGGCAAGACCAACACGTGCGAACTCGGCCAGTGGCCGTTCACGAGCGGGCCCGCGTTCGGCCACACCCGTAACCCGTGGTCGCGTGACCACACCCCGGGTGGTTCCTCGGGTGGCAGCGCCGCAGCGGTGGCCGCCGGGCTCGTCGCCGCCGCGATCGGTTCCGACGGTGCAGGCAGCGTGCGCATCCCCGCGGCGTGGACGCATCTGGTCGGCATCAAACCGCAGCGTGGACGCATCTCGACGTGGCCGTTGCCGGAGGCGTTCAACGGCATCACCGTCAACGGTGTCCTCGCGCGCACCGTGTCCGACGCGGCGCTGGTGCTCGACGCGGCGTCCGGGAACGCAGCCGGTGACCTGCACACCCCGCCGCCGGTGCAAGTGTCCGACTATGTGTCGCGGGCGCCCGGGCCACTGCGGGTCGCGATGTCGACGAAGTTCCCGTTCACCGGCTTCCGCGCCCGCCTGCACCCCGAGATCCGCTCGGCGCTGGAGGACGTCGCCGACCAGCTGGTCCAACTCGGCCACACCATCGTCGCCGCCGACCCGGACTACAACCTGCGGATGTCGTGGAACTTCCTGTCCCGCTCCACATCCGGGATTCCCGAGTGGATGGACCGCCTCGGCCGCGGCGCCACGTGGGACAAACGCACTCAGTCCAACGCCCGGATGGGGTGGCTGCTGTCGCAGAACACGCTGCGTAAAGCCCGCGCCCACGAAGCCGCCACGCAGCAGCGCATGGGATGGATCTTCAACCTCGCCGATGTCGTCCTGGCCCCGACGACAGCTCTGCCACCGCCCAGGGTGGAGGCGTTCGACCAGCTCAGCGGAATGGCGACCGACCGGATGATGATTCAGGCGTGCCCGGTGACGTGGCCGTGGAATCTACTGGGCTGGCCGTCGATCAATGTGCCCGCGGGTTTCACCTCCGACGGCCTTCCGATCGGGGTTCAGCTCATGGGGCCCGAGAACAGCGAACCGCTGCTCGTGTCGCTGGCTGCCGCGCTCGAGGCGATCAACGGCTGGGCGACGCATCAACCGGAGAACTGGTGGGCTCCTGCTCCGCCGCCGGTGCCCGCCCCGAATCTGACAGCTCCGGACTCGGTGAGCGGCCAGGTCGCGTAATCTCCCGGCTGTGACCGTGAACAGGATTGTGCGCACGCTGCCGGCGGTGGCGCTGGTGGGCGCCGCGGTCGCGGGCATGCCGGCGGCTCAGGCCGACAACCGGCGCCTCAACGAGAGTGTCGCGGTGAACGTCTACACGATCCAGCACAAGGCCGGCTGCGAGACCGATCTCAAGATCAACCCGCAACTGCAGTTGGCCGCCGAATGGCATGCCAGAGATGTGCTGAACAACCGTGCCCTCAACGGTGACATCGGTTCCGACGGATCCACCGCCCAGGTCCGCGCGAACAACGCCGGCTTCGTCGGCACGGTCGCCGAGACCGTGGCGATCAACCCGGCCCTGGCCATCAGCGGCATCGAGATTCTCAACCAGTGGTACTACCGGCCGGACTACATGGCGATCATGTCGAACTGTGCCAACACGCAGATCGGGGTCTGGTCGGAGAACGCCTTCGACCGCTCCGTTGTGGTCGCGGTCTACGGCCAGCCGGGGTAGCGTCCCGGCGCGATTTCGGCGCACTTCGCCAACGTCACGTTGTCCAACTACGCCCGAATCGCAGGCTAAAGGCCCAGCCGCCCACAGTGTTTCGGGTCGCGGGCGTTCATTCGCCGCTGTCCGACGGCTCGTCGGCAGGCTCTGACGCTTCCGTCGCTGCCGACGACCCCTCAGGCGTCGTCAGGTCGGCATCAGAAGTCTCGGCGACTTGAGCATCCGACTCTTCTTCTCCCGCAGAGCTTTTCGTCTCGTCAACCTCTGCATCGCTTGCCGGTTCGGCGCCCGGCGAGGCCTGCGCGTCCTGCTCCTCTATTTCCTCGACTGTCGCAGCTTCGTCGGTATCCGGCTCATTGGCCATCGTCGTCTCATCGGCCAAGTACGGTTCAACAGCCAGGGACGTCTCGAAGGTCGAAGTCGTCTTGCCGAGCGGCGGCAGGCCGATGAGCGCCAGCGCGTTGTCGACACCCTCTTCGACGGCGTCGCCGAGGTCGGCCAGCACCGTCACCATGTCGTGCTTCGGAAACAGCCGCGCAGGGGTGGGCTCCCAGATCGGGATGCTGCGGTCATAGCCCAGCTCCACGAGAACCCTGAAGAACGGTTCGACGACGTCGATGAACGGTTCCGGCACGCCCAGCATCCGCAGCGGCGCGAACAAGGGCAGGTCCGGCGACTCGAAGAAGTAATAGCTCGAATCCCCATGTGTACCTTGGTATGCCAGCGATTCCGTGGGGTCCTCCGGCAGGCTCACATCGAACGGTCGTGTGTGCAGAAACACGATTCCGAGGAGGGCGTTCACGTCGGCGATGACGCTGAGCGGATAGAGCGGGAAGTCGGAGAAGCCGTCGTACTGCCTGGAGATCACGACCGTGTCGAACTGCGTGTCGGTCGGTTCGGGTCCGGTGAACGTCCAATCCAGAATCGGGATGTAGAGACCAGGAAGCCGGGCTTGCAGGCCGCCGTTGGGTACGTTGACATCCCCCTGAAGCACGAAGTCGACGTTGGGTGCTTCCGTCCCGTCCGGGTACTGCGCGGCCAGCCTCTTCTTCACGGTCAGCGCCACGCCCGCACCTTGCGACAAGCCGTAGATCACCAGATCATCGCCGGGGTGCGCAAGCATTGCGTCCTCCAGCTCAGCTGCCCCGGCCTCGACGGACTGGTTACCTGTGCGGTCGAAGAACCCGGTGAGCTTCCACCAGGGCTCATCGGGCCAAGCGGGCCCGCCGGGACCGAAGATGTTGGGGTCGCCGGCCACCAAACCGAGCAGGCGCAAGATTCCGGTGAGCGGCCACAACTCCTCGGGCGTCTTCACCGCGACGGGTGTGATGTCACGGCCCGGCTGGGTCGGTGTGATGAAGTTGTCCATGATCGCTTGAACACCGGCATCGTCCCAGGTTGGGCACGTCGTTCCGCAGACAAGCAGAGCCGTCGTGTCCGCAGACAGTGTCACGGCAGGCGGGCTCGGTGAAACCGCCATCGGTACAACGGCGGCCACTGCGGCGAGCAGGGATACCCCAGCCGACGCCCGTATCGCCGTGCGCCGAACTCTCGGCCCGCTTTGTCCGCGACCGACATACCGACAAGCCCCCATGACGTCCTCCTCGCACGATGCTCCGTGTACGGATTCTCGAGCGCGCGGGGCGAGGCGGATAGGGTAGGCGGCTACTTCATTTCTAAAAGCCCAGCCGGCCGAGCTGTTTCGGGTCGCGCTGCCAATTTTTGGCGATCTTGACGCGCAGATCCAGGTAGACCTTGGTGCCGAGCAGCTTCTCGATCTGCGTACGTGCGGCTGTGCCGACCTCACGCAGCCGCGCACCGCCCTTGCCGATCACGATGCCCTTCTGCGAGTCGCGTTCGACGTAGAGGATCGCGCGCACATCAATCAGGTCGTCCCGGTCCGGTCGCTCTTCGACCTCCTCGATGACGACGGCCAGCGAATGTGGCAGCTCGTCGCGCACGCCTTCGAGCGCCGCCTCCCGAATCAGTTCGGCCATCAGGACTTCTTCAGGCTCGTCGGTGAGCTCCCCGTCGGGGTAAAACGCAGGCCCGGGCGGCAGTTTCGACACGAGCACGTCGACGAGGACGTCGAGTTGGGTGTTCGACGTCGCCGACACCGGAACGATGTCGGCGTCGGGGCCGACCAGTTCGCTGACGGCGAGCAGCTGTTCACCGACGCGATCCTTGGACACCTTGTCGATCTTGGTGACGATGGCGATGAGCGTGGTTCGCGGCGCAACCGCGCGGATCTGCTCGTAGATCCAGCGGTCCCCCGGTCCGATCTTCTCGTCGGCAGGGATGCACATACCGATGACGTCGACCTCGGAGTAGGTGTCCTTGACCAGTTCGTTGAGCCGCTGCCCCAGGAGCGTGCGGGGCCGGTGCAGACCAGGGGTGTCCACGAGGACGATCTGGAAGTCGTCGCGATGCACGATGCCGCGGATGGTGTGCCTGGTGGTCTGTGGCCGGTTCGACGTGATGGCCACCTTGGTGCCCACCAGAGCGTTGGTCAGCGTGGACTTGCCGGTGTTCGGCCGGCCGACGAAACACACGAAACCCGAACGGAATTCGACCCCGTCCGTCATACGGGGTTTCCCGCACGGTCGGTGACGATGACCACGGCGTCCGCGGACAGTTCCCGCACCGCCGCGACACCGGCGTCGTCCGCGGAACCTCCGACGAGCACGGCGGCCTCGAGGCCCACCGCGCCGCTGGAGACCGCTGCCGCGACGGCGGCCTGCAATGCGGTCAGCTCCAGCGCGTCCAGGGCGACGGGAGCTCCCGCGTAGGTACGGCCGTCCAGGTCGCGCACCGCGGCGCCGCTGCCGGCTTCGGCCCGGCCCATTGCGCCACGGGCGAGCACGACCAGCTTGGCGTCCTCATCGCTCAAAACCTGTGACTCAGTCATCGGTGTCCTTCTCGTCCTCGTCGGTATGTTCAGGTTCGACGGGGCTGACCAGCACCGTGCCGATTCTGACGCGGCCCCGCGGGTCGGGGCCACCCTCGGCGCGCAGCCGCAGACCGTCCCACTGCACCTCCGCGCCGGGCAGCGGAACGCGGCCCAGCTCCAGGGCGACCAGACCACCGACCGTGTCGACGTCGAGGTTCTCGTCGAACTGCAGGTCGTAGAGCTCGCTGAGATCCTCGATCGCCAGTCGCGCCGACACGCGGTAGGTCTGTTCCCCCAGGTCCTCGATGGGCGCCACCTCATCGGTGTCGTATTCGTCGGCGATCTCCCCGACGATCTCCTCCAGCACGTCCTCGATCGTCACCAGACCCGCGATGGCACCGTATTCGTCGACCAGCAGCACCATGTGCACGCGGTCGCGTTGCATGTCACGCAGCAGCGCATCGAGCGGCTTGGAGTCGGGGACGAACGCGGCCTTGCGCATGACCTCCGACACCTTGGTGCCGCGGCCGCCGTTGTTCGAGTAGTACGTCTTCTGCACAAGGTCTTTGAGGTAGACCACGCCGATGACGTCGTCGACGTTCTCTCCGATCACCGGGATGCGGGAATGCCCGCTGCGCACCGCCAGCGAGGTCGCCTGGCCTGCCGTCTTCTCGCTCTCGATCCACACCATCTCGGTGCGCGGCACCATCACCTCGCGCGCGGGCGTATCGCCGAGTTCGAACACCGACTGGATCATCCGACGTTCGTCGTCGGCGACGACTCCGCGCTGCTGAGCCAGGTCGACGACCTCGCGCAGCTCGATCTCGGACGCGAACGGCCCGTTGCGGAATCCTCGGCCCGGGGTCAGAGCGTTACCGAGCAACACGAGCAACCGGCTCAGCGGCGTGAGGACCACTGAGATCGCTTGCAGCGGAAGCGCCGTCACCAACGC
This sequence comes from Mycobacterium sp. 236(2023), assembly GCF_029623955.1. Lineage (GTDB taxonomy): Bacteria > Actinomycetota > Actinomycetes > Mycobacteriales > Mycobacteriaceae > Mycobacterium. The sequence continues at coordinate 73,706 of NZ_JARSBP010000006.1, forward strand.
GATCGGGTAGGCGTTCTGCCTTCCGACCGTTCTCGGTCCGACCCCGATCACCACGAAGCTGACCACCGTCATGATCGCCGCGGCGGCCATGAGGCCCAGGCTGACGCCGGTGTAGTCGTCGAGGTAGGCGGCCATCAACACGGTGGCGCTGACCTCGCATGCGATGCGCAACAGCACGATGAGGTTGATGTAGCGGGGCCGGTCGACCATGACGCGGGCCAGCCGTACCGCTCCCGGCCTCTCTTCGCGAACCAGTTCCTCGACACGGGCGATCGACACGGTGCTCAGCGCGGCGTCGATGGCCGCGAACAGCCCACCGAAGGCCACCAGCACGATCGCGCCGATGAGCTGCCCGATATTGCTCACTGAGTGTCGCCGTGGTTCAGATCGAAATACCGGGATTTGTCGAGCAGGCGACGGTCCTTCTCGGTCTGGCGGTCGAGGTGATACGCCTCGACCTGTTCTGCCACCCACTCCTCGAGCAGCTCGCGTTGCAGCGCGAACATCTCTTTCTCCTCGTCGGGCTCGGCATGGTCGTAGCCGAGCAGGTGCAGCACTCCGTGCACGGTGAGCAGAGCCAGCTCCTGGCCGAGCGTGTGGCCCGCGTCGGATGCTTGTTTGGCAGCGAATTCGGGGCACAGCACGATGTCGCCGAGCATCGACGGGCCGGGTTCGGGGGCATCAGGACGTCCCCCGGGCTCCAGCTCGTCCATCGGGAAGCTCATCACGTCAGTGGGCCCGGGCAGATCCATCCAGCGCACGTGCAGGTCGGCCATCGCCGCCTCGTCGAGGAGCACCATCGACAGTTCGGCGGCAGGGTTGACGTCCATCTTGCGTATGACGAACCGGGCGACGCTGACGAGTTCGGCTTCGGAAACGTCGATGCCCGATTCGTTGGACACCTCAATAGTCATTGCTTCTCAGTCCTGTTACCGCCGTGGACGTCCCGGGCCCGACGCACGCCGCTGGGCCCGATTCATCATCGTCGGCTCCTCGAAACGTGCGTAGGCGTCCACGATCTCGGACACGAGCCGATGCCGGACGACGTCGGCGCTGGTGAGTTCGGCGAAGTGGATGTCGTCGACGTTGCCGAGGACGCGCATCGCCGTGTTGAGCCCGGACGGCGCCCCTCCTGGCAGGTCGACCTGCGTAACATCGCCTGTGACAACCATTTTGGAGTTGAAGCCGAGCCGGGTGAGGAACATCTTCATCTGCTCGCCCGTGGTGTTCTGCGCCTCGTCGAGAATGATGAACGCATCGTTGAGCGAGCGGCCGCGCATGTACGCCAGCGGCGCCACCTCGATCACGCCCGCGCTCATCAGTTTCGGGATGAGCTCGGGATCCATCATGTCGTGCAGCGCGTCGTACAGCGGCCGCAGGTACGGGTCGATCTTCTCGCTCAGCGTCCCTGGCAGGAAGCCAAGGCGCTCACCGGCTTCCACCGCCGGGCGGGTCAGGATGATCCGGCTCACCGACTTCGTCTGCAGTGCGTTGACGGCCTTGGCCATCGCCAGGTAGGTCTTGCCGGTGCCGGCCGGACCGATGCCGAACACGATGGTGTGCGCGTCGATCGCGTCGACGTAGCGCTTCTGGTTGAGCGTCTTGGGCCGGATCGTCTTGCCGCGCCGCGACAGGATGTCGAGCGTCAGCACCTCTGCCGGCGACTCTTCGACGGTTCCGGTCAGCATCGCCACGCTGTGGCGCACCGCGTCCGCTGTGAGGGTCTGCCCGCTGGCGACCACCTCGATCAATTCGGAGATCGCCCGCTCGGCCAGCGCCACGTCGGCGGGCTCGCCGGAGATGGTGATCGCGTTGCCGCGGGCGTGAATGTCGGCGGACAGCAGCCGTTCCAGGGCGCGCAGATTCTCATCGGAGGATCCCAGGAGGCCCATGACGTATTCGGGCGGAACCGTAATGCTGCTGCGGACCTGAGAACCAGATGCTTCCTGGCCTGCATTTTCGCGGGGCGCCACGTGTGGTTTTCTGCCTGCTTTCTGGGTTCCGTCCGAGGGTGCTTTTACGAAAGCCCAGTTTAGCCCTGCCGACCCACGCCGCCCAACTAGTTAGGGCCCGTCTCCACCGGGACCGGTGCCGGCTGCCGCAGCGGACGTGACCGCACGACCAGCGGCCACCAGAACCAGCGGCCGAGCAGGGTTGCGATCGCCGGCATCATGAACGCGCGCACGACGAACGTGTCGAACAGCAGCCCCAACCCGATCGTCGTCCCCACCTGTGCCATGATCCGCAGGTCGCTGACCACCATCGATGCCATGGTCAGCGCGAACACGACGCCCGCCGCCGTGACGACGCTGCCGGTGCCGCCGATGGCACGGATCATGCCCGTCTTGATGCCGGCCGGGATCTCTTCTTTGAAGCGTGAAACGAGTAGCAGGTTGTAATCGGACCCGACGGCGATCAGCGCGATGATCGACAACGCCAGCACCATCCAGTGCAGTTCGATGCCGATGATGTGCTGCCAGATCAGGATAGAGATGCCGAACGAGGCGCCGAGCGACAGCGTCACGGTGCCGACGATGACGAGCGCGGCGACCAGGCTGCGCGTCAGCACGAGCATGATCATCAGCACCAGGCACATCGCGGAGATGACCGCGATCAGCAGGTCGTAGCGCGATCCGTCGGACATGTCCTTGAACGTGGCCGCGGTGCCGCCCAATTGGATGGTCGCGTTCTCCAGCGGCGTGCCTTTGAGCGCCTCGATCGCCGCGATCTTGATGGGTTCGACCCGCTGCAGTGCGTCGTCGGTGGTGGGGTTACCGCGGTGCGCGACGAGCATGCGCACCGTCTTGCCGTCGGGTGAGAAGAAGCTCTTCATCGCCTGCTTGAAGTCCTCGTTCTCGAAGACCTCGGGCGGCAGGTAGAACGAGTCGTCGTTCTTGGCCTCGTCGAAGGCCTTGCCCATGTCGGTGGAGTTGCGGGTCAGCTCGTCCATCTGGTCGTAGAAGCCGCCCATGGTGGCATACGTCGTCAGCATCATCTGACGCATGTTCTCCATGGTCTCGATCATCGGCGGGAACGTCGCGAGCATCTGCGGCAGCAGCTTCTTCATCTCGTCCATGTTCTGGACTGCGGTGTCGAAGGTGTCGGTCATGACGCTGATGCCGTCCATCGAGTCGAACAGCGACCGGAACGACCAGCACAGCGGGATGTTGTAGCAGTGCGGTTCCCAGTAGAAGTAGTTGCGGATCGGCCGGAACTGGTCGTCGAAGGTGGCGACCATGTCGCGGATCTGGTGGACGGTGTCCCGCATGTCCGTCATGTCGTCGATCATGTCCGTGGTGATGGTCGAGAACTTCGTCATCAACGCGTACATCGTCTTCATCGTGGCGATGGTCTTGGCGATGTCGTCGGCCTGGCCCCGCATGTCGGCGATGCGGTCCTTCATCAGCTTCATGTTCTGCTGCTGACCGACGCCCTGCATGCTGATCAGGAACGGGATCGACGTGTTCGCGATGGGCGCGCCGTCCGGGCGGCTCGGGGCCTGCACGCGGGCCACGCCCTCGACGCCGAACACCCGTTTGGCGAGCCGGTCGAGGATGAGGAAGTCGGACGGGTTGCGCAGGTCGCGGTCGGCCTCGACGAGAAGCACTTCGGGGCTCATCCGCGACAGCGAGAAGTGCTCGGTGGCCGCTTTGAGGCCCGCGTTCGCCGGGATGGACTCCGGGATGTAGCGGGTGTCGTCGTAGCTCGTCTTGTACCCAGGCAGCGCGGCGAGGCCGATCAGGGCGAGCGCCAGCGACGCCACGAGGATCGGCCCCGGCCAGCGGACGACCATTGTCCCGATGCGCCGCCAGGCGCGGATCCGCATGGCGCGCTTGGGTTCCAGAAGATTGAAGCGGCTGCCGACGGCCACGATCGCCGGGCCCAGCGTGAGGGCGACGGCGACACCGGCGAGGATGCCCACCGCGCACGGCACACCCATGCTCTGGAAGTAGGGCATGCGGGTGAACGACAGGCAGTACATCGCGCCGGCGATGGTCAGGCCGGAGCCCAGCACGACGTGTGCCGTGCCGTGGAACATCTCGTAGTAGGCCTGCTCGTGGGTGGCGCCCGACGAGCGCGCCTCCTGATAGCGGCCGACGAGGAAGATCGCGTAGTCGGTGCCTGCCGCGACGGCCAGTGAGATCAGCAGGTTCACCGCGAACGTCGACAACCCGATGATCTGGAAGTGGCCGAGCGCGGCCACGACACCGCGGGCGATCGACATTTGAACGCCGACCATGATCAGCAGCAGGATCACGGTGGTGATCGAGCGGTAGAAGAACAGCAGCAGCACGATGATGACGGCGAACGTCACCATCAGGATCAGCGCCATGCTGCTCTCACCGGCGATGTTCACGTCGGCGGTCAGCGCGGCGGGGCCCGTCACGTGCACCAGCACACCGTCGGGCGGCGACAGACTGTCGACGATCCCGCGGACGGCGGCGACGGAGTCGTTGCTCTCCGTCTCGCCCATGTTGCCCGCGAGATAGAGCGTCACGTAGGCGGCCCGGCCGTCGCTGCTCTGCGCCGCGGCCTGGGTCAGCGGGTCGCCCCAGGTGTCCTGGATGTTGCGGATGTGGTCGGGGTCGGCCTCGAGCTTGGCGATGAGCTGGTCGTAGTAGGCGTGCGCGTCGTCGCCGAGCGGCTGGTCGCTTTCCAGCACGATCAGCGCGATCGAGTCGGATTCCGATTCCCCGAACAGCCGGCCCATGTCGGCCATGGCCTGCATCGACGGGGCGTTGCTCGGGCTCATCGACACCGCGTTCTGGGCGGCGACGACCTCGAGTTGAGGCACCAGCAGGTTCAGCGCGGCCACCAGCAGCAGCCAACCCAGGATGATCGGGACCGAGAGCCGACGGATCAGCCGCGCGAGGAAGGTGGGTTCCCGCAGCGATTCGCGGGTGGTGGCAGTGAGTTTCATGCGGACTTCGTGAAGCAGTAGACGTAGGCCGTGTAGTTGTACGCGGTGCGTTCGTCCTTCACGACGTCGTCGGCCGAGATCCGGCAGCCGATGAAGTCGCCGTCACCTTGTGCCACAACGTTTCCCACCATGGCCGGCGAGTTGGTCTCGACGACGACCGACCACGGCAATGCCGCGCCGACGATCTGGTTCGGGTCGCCTTCGGCGTCGATGTAGTTGATGTCGGCGGTGGCTCCGGGATTTCCGAAGACTTCGTAGCGCACTCGCTTCGGATCGGATTTGTTGGAGTCCGAGGACATGCTGCCTGCGTAGGTCGGTAGCTGGTGGGAGCCGAAGATGTTGCGGATGCGCCACACGGCGAAGCCTCCGACGACCAGGACGAGCACCAGGACCAGAGGTATCCATGCACGGGTCACGCGGGTGAGAATTGGGAGTCCTTCTCGATGGGCAGCGCCGGAGGCAACTGGTCTTGCGTCTTCCGGAGGGAAGGCTAACCTATCTAAGTTTCGACCGGGGTGCTACCCCCGGGGGGTGTCGGCTACTGCCAGCGGGGAGTGAGAACGCCGAGCGCTCCGAGCGCTACCGCCGCCGCCGTCGACGTGCGCAGCACCGACGGCCCGAGCCGCACCGCCACCGCGCCGGCGTCGGTGAGAGCGGCCAGTTCATCGTCGGAGATGCCGCCCTCGGGTCCGATGATCAGCGTCAGCGACTCCGGTGTCCCCGCGACCGCGTCGGCCAGCGGCCGGGTCGCCGATTCGTGCAGCACGAGGACAGACCCGGGTGACGCGGAGCGCGTCGACTCGGACAGCTCCCGCGTGGTCACGACGCCCTCGACGGCCGGGATGTAGGCCCTGCGGGACTGGCGCGCGGCCGCCCGCGCCACGGCGGCCCAGCGGCGCAGTCCTTTGTCGACCTTGGCGCCGTCCCAGCGGGCCACGCAGCGCGAGGCCTGCCACGCGACGAACGCGTCGGCGCCCGCCTCGGTGGCGAGTTCGACGGCGAGCTCCGAACGATCCGATTTGGGTAGCGCCTGGACGACGGTGACGGCCGGTGTGGGCGGCTCGACGAACCGACGGTCCAGCACGCGGGCGGTCAGCCGGCCCTTCGCCACGTCCTCGACGATGCAGTGTGCGACGGTGCCGGCGCCGTCGGCCAGGTCGAGTTCCTCGCCCGCCCTGGTGCGGCACACCGTCGCCGCATGGTGTCCCTCGTCGCCGTCGACGACGGCGGTCTCACCGATCGCGGGAACCGCGTCGACGAAGAAGAGACTGCGCACGGACTTCCGTTCGAATCTAACGCCCGGTGAACGTCTCGCGCAGCCGGGAGAACAGGCCGCCGCCTTGCGATCCGGCGCTCGTGGCCTGCGCGCTGCGCACCTCGGCGGAGTCGCGGCTGCGTTCCTTCAGGGTGCTCAGCAGTTCGATGTCCTCGTGGTCGAGCCGCGACGGCACGACCACGTCGATGTGGGCGTGCAGATCGCCGCGGACGCCGGAGCGCAGATGCGGCATACCGTGGCCGCGCAGCGTGGTGACCGAGCCCGGCTGGGTGCCCGCGCCGATCGTGATGTCGATGGGTCCGTCGAGGATCGCGTCCACCGACACGGTGGTGCCCAACGCGGCGTCATACATCGGCACCGAGATCGTGCAGTGCAGGTCGTCACCTTCGCGGACGAACACCGGATGCGGCTTCTCGTGCACCTCGACGTACAGATCCCCCGCCGGGCCACCACCTGGACCGACCTCGCCCTGCGCGGCCAGCCGCACCCGCATGCCGTCGCCTACGCCTGCCGGGATCTTGACGCTGATCTCCCGGCGGGCACGCACCCGGCCGTCCCCGGCACACCGGTTGCACGGGTTCGGGATGACCTCGCCGACGCCGCCGCAGACCGGACACGGTCGCGACGTCATCACCTGACCCAGCAGCGACCGCTGCACGGTCTGCACCTCACCGCGGCCACCGCACGTATCGCACGCGGTCGGGCTCGAGTTTCCGTGCGTGCCTTTGCCGTGGCACAGGTCGCACAGGACGGCAGTGTCGACGGTGACCTGCTTGGTCACGCCTGTCGCGCACTCGGCGAGATCGAGGCGCATCCGCAGCAGCGAGTCGGAGCCGGGACGCACCCGCCCGATCGGACCGCGCGAGGCGGTGCCACCACCGAAGAACGCCTCGAAGACGTCGCCGAGCCCGCCGAATCCGGAGAACCCGCCTGCACCCGCACCCGCGGACTCCATCGGATCGCCGCCGAGGTCGACGATGCGCCGCTTCTCGGGATCGCTGAGCACCTCGTAGGCGACACTGATCTCCTGGAAGCGGGCTTGGGCGCCCTCGTCGGGGTTGACGTCGGGGTGCAGTTCGCGGGCGAGCTTGCGATACGCGCGCTTGATCTCCGCATCGCTTGCACCGTTGCTCACTCCGAGCAGCCCGTAATAGTCGCGTGCCACGCTCAACCTTTCCCGCCTGACCGATCAGGTCAGCGGTTACCTAAGACTTCGCCAATATAGAGAGCAACCGCGGCGACGTTGGCGATGGTTCCCGGATAGTCCATTCGTGTGGGCCCCAACACTCCCATGCCGCCGAACACCTTGCCCGAGCTGCCGTATGCGGTGCTGATCACCGAGGTGCCGGCCATCTGCTCGGCCTCGGTCTCGTGACCGATGCGCACCGTCACCTTGCCCGCTTCCTGCTGCATCGCCAGCAGCCGGAGCACCACGACCTGCTCCTCGAGCGCCTCCAGCACCGAGCGCAGTGAACCACCGAAGTCGGCGGTGTTGCGTGTCAGGTTCGCCGTGCCGCCGAGCAGCAGGCGCTCCTCGGTGTGCTCCACCAGTGTTTCGACCAGCACCGTTGCTGATCGGCCGACCGCGTCGGCGAGCCCGCCCTGACCGTTGAGGTGCGACGCCAGATCCGAGACCGCGATCGAGGCCGCCGTCAGCGGCTTACCTTCGAGCGCCTGACCCAGCAGGTCGCGCAGCTGCGCCAGTTGCGTCTCGTCGAGAGCGTCACCCAGTTCGACGATGCGCTGATCGACGCGGCCGGAATCGGTGATGACCACCAGAAGCAACCGGGCCGGGGTCAGAGCCACCACTTCGAGGCGGCGCACCGACGAGGTCGACAGCATCGGGTACTGGACGACGGCCACCTGACGGGTCAGCTGTGCGAGCAGCCGCACCGCGCGGCGGAGCACGTCGTCGAGGTCGACGCCGGACTCCAGGAACGACAGGATCGCGCGGCGTTCGGCACCCGACATCGGTTTGACGTCGTCGAGCCGGTCGACGAACTCGCGGTAACCCTTCTCCGTCGGCACCCGGCCGGAGCTGGTGTGCGGCTGCGCGATGTAGCCCTCGGCCTCCAGGACAGCCATGTCGTTGCGCACCGTCGCGCTGGAAACTCCGAGGTTGTGACGCTCGACGAGGGTCTTGGAGCCGATCGGTTCTTTGGTGGCGACGAAGTCGGCGACGATGGCACGTAAAACCTCGAATCGACGCTCGTCCGCGCTGCCCACTGTTCACCACCTGAAATAGACCCGTGTCAGTCGCGTTCATTTTACGGTGAGCGCCGACAGCACGATCGACCGAGCGACACGTGGTGGCAAAGCGGCGTCGGGCCGGGCAGGTTAACCTAACCGTTCCGAGCAAAATAACGGTGGGGCAAAGAGCAGCGAAGGCGCGTTCGATGATCTTCAAAGGGGTTCGCGACGGCAGGCCCTACCCGGACCACGGACTGTCGCACCGGCAGTGGGCGCAGATCCCGCCCCGCCAGATCCGGCTCGACGAACTGGTCATGACGACCACCGTGCTGGCGCTCGACCGGCTGCTCTCCGAGGATTCGACGTTCTACGGCGACCTCTTCCCACATGCGGTGAAGTGGCGGGGCAACGTCTATCTCGAAGACGGCCTGCACCGTGCCGTGCGGGCGGCGCTGCGCAACCGCACGGTGCTGCACGCCCGGGTGTTCGACATGGACCAGCCGGTCTGAGTCCCGCGGCCCGTCAGGCCATCGCCTCGCGCAGGCTGCGCGGACGCATGTCCGTCCACTGCTCTTCGACGTAGGTCAGGCAGGCCGCGCGGGCGCTCTCGCCGAACGCCACGCGCCACCCGGCGGGGACATCGGCGAATACGGGCCAGAGGCTGTACTGCTCCTCGTCGTTGACCAACACGAAGAACGTGGCGTTCTCGTCGTCAAACGGATTCGTGCTCATTGCTTCTCCTCGTCGATCGGTGGTCGGTGGGGCTTTCGGCCCTCGGATATCGGGCGCCCAGTACCCGGTCGGACAGCAGCCCCAGGCAGCTGAGGTTCGGAAAGCCGGGGCCCTGCATGAGGCCAGACAGGCCGGGTAGGAACAGCTTTGGAGTCACGCCGGTGACGGACAGGTCGTGGCCGATCGACTCCTGCAGCGAGTCGCCCGACAGCGGCGCGCGCAGGGCCAACTCGATCAGGTCGCGGGCGTCCTGGCTGAACAGCGGCTCGAACCACATCGAATCCGCGCCGGAGCCGTCGATCACGAGGTCGAAACCGTGGACCGTCTCCAGGGCCTCTCCGCCACGATTCGAGCTGAGCGTCAACCGGATTCGCTGGTCCCGGGCGACGGCGTGGGCAACCCTGCCGCGAAGGTGGCGGATGCGGTCGTCGGCGAGCAGCGCGTCCTGCACACGCGCCGAGAACACCCCACGGTCGGTCCGGCCCAGTGCGTCGCGCCGTTCGGTGACCGTCAAACTCGACCAGTCAGTCGGGTCGGAGAACAACGTGTTCTCGAAGAAGCTCTCGCCGCGGGTGAACAGGGTCACCGACGGGGAGATGACGGTGATCGTCGAAACCCGGTGCCGAAATAGCTCGTTGAGCATCGACGCGGCCGTCTCACCACCCCCGATGACGGCGACCCGTTCGGCGACGATGAGGTCCGGGCGAGCGGCGCGCTCCCAGAACTGCGCAATCGAGAACACCCGCGGATCGTGCGGCAGGATCGAGCGCTGGGCCTGCCCCGGCCCGGTGATCATGACGCCGTCGGCGTGCACCGTCTGCTGCGGTGTGACCAGCGCCCACCGGTGATCGTCGACCGAAATGCGTTGCACCTCACCGTGGATCACGGACATGCCGATGTTGTCGGCGACCCAGCGCAGGTAGCGGCTCCACCCCCAGTGGGTCGGGGCGGGCCTTCCGCGGTCGATCCATTCGGCGAACTGGGCACTCGCGATCAAATACGACTGCCAGCTGTGTCGCGTCATACGGTCGTCGAGCTCGGCGTTGCGGCGCGGGACCAGCGACGAACGGTACGGGAATCCGACGTCCTTCTCCGGACCCGTGCCGAGCCGGTGCTGACCGTCGGTCCAGCCTCCGACTGCCTGCCAGTTGGCGGCGACCGTACTGCGCTCGATCGCCACCACGTCGGGCACGCTGACGCCCATCTTGCGGAGTTCGGCGGCCTTGGCGGCCACCGAGATCGCCTTAGGCCCGGCGCCGATCACGGCGAGCGTGGGTGTCGGGCGTGATGTCGCCGGGTTCGCTGTCATAGCGCCTCTCCGAGAACGGTGACGGCTTGGCGCCACAGATCGGTGATCCGGTCGACCTCGGCGGCGCTCGACAGCAACCGGCTCCACCGCCAGCTGGTGCGCAGGTGCGGGCCGTCGGTGACCACCGAGATGACGTCGAACGTATAGCGCAGCGGCAGATCGGGTTCCGCCGCCGCGGGCATGTGCGCATTGAGCGCGGCGTCGGTGATCAACGACCAGTCCGTGGGCACGGCGTCACCGCTGAGGTCGTGGCGGCCGATGTAGTTGAACTCCACCTGCGGATGAGGCAGATGGGCCAGCCCGCCGTCGGGCCTGACGTAGCGCAGCAGCCCGTAGTCCAGGCCCCGATTCGGTACCGCGCCAACCTCTTCGGTGACAGTCTTCAACAACGTCCGGGCGGCGGCCGGGTTGCCCCCGATCGTGTCGACGTCGACAGCGCCCTCGCCCGCGCCGAGCCGCACCGGGTACACCGAGGTGAACCATCCGACGGTTGCCGACGTGTCGACATGGTCGATGAGCAGATCTTCCCTGCCATGGCCTTCGAGAGCGATCAACGAGCCGTCGGAGGCCTTCTGCCCCCGTTCGATACGCCAGGACGTCAGCGTCAAGGTCAGTGCGGCGAGCAGGAAATCGCGCATCTCGATTCCCGCGCCGTCGAGACCGGCCAGGATCTCACGCGTGGCGGCGGCGTCGGTGACGACATCGGTCAATTCGAGCGAAGCCCAGGTGTCGTGCTGCGAATCCGGAGAGCGACTGCCCAGCAACGGGTCCGGCGCATCCAACTGTCCGGTCCAGAACTCACGCTGCGCGAGCACGGCCTCGGTCCCGCTACGCTCGTGCAGCAGCCTCGTCCACTCCCGGTAGGTGGTGTACTCGGCCGCCTGTTCCGGCGTGCGCCCGGCGACGATCTCGGCGTCGATGCCGGCGAGCGCGCCGAGGATGACGTACCACGACACCACGTCGGTGGCGAGGTGGTGAACGCAGAGGGCGAGCACCGGCGGGCCCTGCCGGAACCACACAGCCTGCACCATCGACCCGGATTCGGGATCGATACGGTCCAGTGCGGCAACGACTTCGGTACCGATAGCGTCCTCGGCAGATTTGTCGGCGGCCACGAGCACATCGCGGGCGCCCACCGCGCCCGGTGGTCGAGTACGCAGACGGTACCCGCCGTCCCCGGTGTCCAGCACCGACCGGAGCATGTCGTGCCGATCCAGCAGCGCCTGCAGGATCTGCAGCAGGCGCTGTTCGGTGATATCGGCAGGCAGCGCGATGAGCACGTTCTGGGTGAAACGGCGGAAGTTCCCGCACTCGTACATCCAGGACATGATCGGCGCGGGCGCTACCTCCCCGAACCGGTCCGCCGTCATCGGAGCCGGCGCATGGCGGTGTCCGCCGGCGTCGATCGCCGAAGCCAGCTCGCGAATGGTGTTGCACTCCAGCATCAGCCGGGCGCGCATCTCGATGCCGCGACGGCGTGCGGCGTGCACCAGCGTCAGCGCCACGATGCTGTCGAGCCCCATCTCCAGGAAGTCCGTCGTCACTCCGACGTCGTCGCCGTCGAGGACTTCGGTGAGCAGCTCGACGAGCGCGGCCTCGGTCGGCGTCTCGGGGGCGACCGACGGCGCCTCCTCGACGGCGTGCGCGGCCAGCGCGGCGTCGTCGATCTTGCCGTGAGCGGTCAGCGGCAGCTCGGGCAGGACCACGATGTGCTGCGGAACCATGTAGTGCGGCAACCGCTTTGCCATCAGAGCGCGTAAGTCGGCGATCTCGGGACGATGCACTCCGCAGGCGACATAGGCCGTCAGCCGGACGTGCCGCTCCCGCCGGCCGACGACGACGTGCGCGTCGGCGACATCGGGATGGCCGCACAGCACCGCCGCGATCTCACCCGGTTCGACGCGGAAACCGCGGATCTTGACCTGGTCGTCGGCGCGGCCGAGGAACTGCAGACCACCGTCGGAGCCCCGGCGAACCACGTCACCGGTGCGGTACATCCGCTCCCCCGCCACGAACGGGTCGGCGACGAAACGCCGCGCGGTTTCCGCGGAACGCCCGAGATAGCCACGGGTGAGCTGTTGCCCGGCAAGATACAACTCGCCCGCCACCCCGTCGGGCACGTGGCGCAGCCACGCGTCGAGGACATAGGCCCGTGTGGTCTGGGTCGGACGCCCGATCGACGGGCGCTCGTATCGGTCGATGGCGGCAACCACGGCCTCTACCGTGGTCTCGGTCGGGCCGTAGCAGTTGAAGGCTGACATCCCGGTGCGGGCACATTCGTCACCGATCAGCCGCCATGTCGACGCGCTGACCGCTTCCCCGCCCAGTGCGAGAACCGCGAGCGGAACGGTGGTGAGCAACCCGACGTCGTACAGCTGCGCGAACATCGACGGGGTGGTGTCGAGCAAGTCTATGCCGAACCGGCCGATCGTGTGGACCAAAGCCTCGGCGTCTCGCTGAGATTCGTCGCCGACGATGTGCACGCAGTGGCCGTCGAGAAGCGCCGCCAGCGGCTGCCAGGCGGCATCGAAGGTGAACGACCAGGCGTGCCCGACCCGCAACGGACGCCCCACCCGGTCGGCTGCGGGCCGCAGAACGTGTGCGGCGTGGTCGTCGGCGTAGGCGAGGACGGCAGCGTGCGTTCCGACGACACCTTTGGGGCGGCCGGTGGTGCCCGATGTGAACACGATGTAGGCGGCCTGGTCCAGCGGCGCAGGCACGGGCCGGAATGCGGCCGCGGGCGCCGCGGGAAGCGAGGCCAGAAAGACGTCGTCGATCGTCAGTTGGACGCCCGCCTGGTCGAGGATGTCGGCGATCCGGTCCTTGGGCATCCCGGGGTCGAGGGGCACGATCACCCCGCCGGCCTTCAGCACCCCGAACATGGCGATGACGTAGTCGGGTCCGCGGGAGAGCTTTACCGCGACCGGTGTCTCCGCGCTCACTCCGGCATCACTCAGCGCCGCGGCCACGCGGTCGGCAGCCTCGTCGAGTTCGCGGTAGGTGAGCGAACCCGCGCTCCAGGTCAGTGCGACCGAACCGAGCCTGCTGCCGGCGATCTCGGTGAACCGGGCGTGGATACCGCCGGCGGATGGTGTTTCGAGAGATGCCGTGACCGTTGTGGTTTCTTCTTCGTCGGGCAGCAGGATTCCCGCATCTCGCAACGGGCGATCCCAGTGGCTGATCAGCCGCTGCGCGGTGTGCAGCACCCGTCTGCCGAGGTCGGCGGGGCGCAGTTGTCCCAGCGCACCGTCGATGACCTCGACGAAGACGGTCAGCTCGTCACCGGCAAGGTGCGCGGCGATCGTGACCGGGAAGTGCGACAGGCTCTCGAGCGCCGACGGGGTGAATGTTGCTCCGTTGGCCTCGAATTCGGTTTGTCCGACCAGCCCACCCGGCGGGAAGTTCTCGTACACCAACAGCGTGTCGAACAGTTCGCCGACGCCGGCGAGAGCGCGTAATTCCGAGTGGCCGAGGTAGCCGTGGTCGCGCAGGACGGCCGCCTCCCGCTGGACCGCGACACACTGCTCACGCACCGTTATGGCGGGGTCCAGTCGCACCCGCAGCGGCACGGTGTTGATGAACAGGCCGACCATCCGCTCGACACCCGCCAGCTCACTGGGCCTCCCGGACACGGTCACCCCGAACGTCACGTCACGGCGGTCGGTGATCACCGAAACGACACTGGCCCAGGCCATCTGAATCAGAGTGTTGACGGTGACGCCTCGTGCTCGGGCGGCCTCGACGAGCGCGCGGGTGGCGTCGGTGTCGAGACGCACCTCGGTCAGCTGTGGCCGGCCCGTCGGCGCGGTCGCCGTCAGTGCCGGCGTGAGCAGCGTCGGGCCGTCGATCCCGGCAAGGTGGCTGCGCCACATCTGGCGACTGGCGTCCTGGTCCACGCCGGCGAGCCAGCCGATGTAATCGCGGTAGGGCCGCGGCGGTTCCGGCAGCGCGGCAGCGTCGCCACCGGCCCGGTAGAGGGTGAGCAGCTCACCCATGAATAACGGCAGCGACCAGCCGTCGATCAGGATGTGGTGCGCGGTGACGACGAAACGCCAGCGCGCGGGCGCCTCGATGAGCAGGAAGCGGATCACGGGGCCGCAGGCGAGGTCGAACGGCCGTGTCCGTTCGGCTGATTCGACAGTGTCGAGTTCGTCATCGTCGGTGACGGTGACGTGCCGCCACGGGAGTTCGACGCGCGTCGGCACCACCTGCACCGCTCGGCTCAGGTTGCCGTGGACGAAGCTGGCGCGCAGATTGGCATGCCGCACAAGCAGTGTCGCCGCGCACTCGCGCAACAACGCGACGTCCAACACCCCGACGGCATCGGCGGCCATCGCGATGACGTACGGGTCGACCGTCGTGTCGTCGTCGGTGAGCGTCGACATCGAGAACAGCCCCTGCTGCAGCGGGCTGAGCGCCATGACGTCTTCGATGGCGGGTTTGTCGGCTTTCGGCGCGGCACGCGTCACGGGACGTCTCTCATCGGGGCTCGTCTGCGACGTTGCTCCACGACGCGGTCAGTGCGGCGAGCTCGTCCTCGGAGAGCCCGGACGCCGACATCGGTGCGTGGTGGACGTCTTCCCGCTGATCGCTGTCCCCGGCGCCGGCCTCCACGGCCGTTGCGAGAGCGGCGAGTTCGGGATGCTCGAACACCATCCGTGCGGTGAGGTCGAGGCCCGCGTCACGGGCTCTGGCGGCGAGTTGGACGGCGAGCACACTGTCGCCGCCGAGACCGAAGAAGTCGTCGTGGCGTCCCACGTCGTCGGCACCGAGCAGGTCGGTCAGCAAGACCGCGAGCGCGCGTTCGGTGTCGGTGCTGGGTGCCTCGAACTCGACCGGCGCCGCCGCCTCACCGACGACGATCGACTGGCCGGCGACGATCTCCAGCGTGCCGTCGTCCGACCATCTGGCGCGATCGCCGGTGCGGTAGAGCCCCGGGCCCGCGAACGGGCCACCACCGAGATACAGGTCGCCGAACACCCCCACGGGAACCGGCACCGACTCGCTGTCCAGCACGTGCACCTGGGCGCCCTTGTTCCACTCCCCCGCGATCCGCTGCGTCTCACCGGGCGAGGCGATCTCGACATCGCGCAGCGTGCGGTCCGGGGTGTCGGCGAATGCGGCGACCACCCGATCGAGCCAGCCGGCCAGACGCTCGACGGTGCGCCGCGCATACAGCTCGGGACGGTAGATGAGGTAGCCGCGGTACCCGGCCTCGCTGGCGAGGAAGTTCAGCGACAGGTCGGCCTGCGCGATGTCGAATGTCGGCTCCAGCACGGTGAACTCGGTCTCGGCGTCGATCATCTGCCGCTGCGGAAGCTCTTCGCGGACGTGGACGACAACCTGGAACAGCGGGTTGCGCGACAGCGTCCGCGGCGGGTTGACCGCCTCGACGATCTGCTCGAACGGCACGTCCTGGTTCGAATACGCAGAGAGCGCCATGTCGCGGGCGCGCGCCAACACCTCACGCAGCGTCGGGTTGCCACTCAGGTCGTTGCGCAGTACGACGAAGTTGACGAAGAAGCCGACGAGCTGCTGCAACTCGGCCTCCGAGCGCCCGGCGACCGGGGTGCCGAGCGGAACGTCGGGCCCGCTACCCGCCTTGTGTAGCACGACCGCGACGGCCGCCTGAAGCAGCATGAACTCGGTGATGCCGAGGTCGCGGCACAGGCCGGCGAGCTTGTCGCGCGTCGCACCGTCGATGGTGAACTCGACCGCGTCGCCCTTGCCGCTGGGCAGCCGGGGACGCGAGAAGTCCAGGGGCAGGCCGGCTTCCACCGGTGCACCGTCGAGCTGGCGGGTCCAGTACTCCCGCTGGGGCTCGGCGATGCCGGCGTCGTCGCCGAGCAGCTCGGCCTGCCACGCGCCGTAATCGGTGTACTGCACGGGCAGTGGTCCCCAGCCGGGACGCTCACCGAGCTTGCGCGCCCGGTACGCCGTCACGAGGTCGGTGAACAGCACGCCGCCGGACCAGTGGTCACCCGCGATGTGGTGGATGACCACCGACAGCACGTGATCGTCACCGAAACTCAGGACCGCAGCCCTGATCGGCCAGTCCTCTTCGAGGTCGAACCCATGCTTGCGCTCGCGGTCGAGTTCGTCTTGCAGCCACTCCTCGCTGTCGCCGCTGGCACGCCGCACTTCGACATCGCCTGCGGGATTGATGATCTGGTAGGGCACACCGTCGATCTCGCGGTACGTCGTGCGCAGGATCGCGTGCCGCTCGACGACGTCGCGGATCGCGGCGACGAACGCGTCGACG
This sequence comes from Mycobacterium sp. 236(2023), assembly GCF_029623955.1. Classification (GTDB taxonomy): domain Bacteria; phylum Actinomycetota; class Actinomycetes; order Mycobacteriales; family Mycobacteriaceae; genus Mycobacterium. The sequence continues at coordinate 90,396 of NZ_JARSBP010000006.1, forward strand.
TCGCACGGGCCGGACAGGCGTGCCGCGAACGGGATGTTGTTGATGGGGCTCCGCCCCTCGATGCGGTATCCGAACCAGGACCGCAGCTGCGACGACGACAGCGGCGCGGGACCGTCGAGCGGGGTCGCCACGAGAGCCGGCCTCAGGGTGCCGTCGGCGGCGGTGGCGAGCGTGTCGATGTGCACGGCGAGGCGGGCGACGGTCGCGTTCTCGAAGATGTCGCGGACTCCCACATCGACGCCCAACCGGGAACGCAGCTCGGCGACCAGCTTGGTCGCCAGCAGCGAATGCCCCCCCAGGTCGAAGAAGGAGTCGTCTGCACCGACCCGCTCGTGGCCGAGCAGTTCGGCGAACACGTCGGCCAGCTGTCGCTCGGTTCCGGCTGCAGGCTCCCGGAATTCGGTGACGGCCAGGATCTCCGGCTCGGGCAACGCCGTCCGGTCGATCTTGCCGTGGGCGGTGATCGGGATCGCGTCGACGACGACATACGCCGCAGGCGTCATGTATTCCGGAAGTGCCGCGGCGACTCTGGCCCGGATCCTCTCGACGTCCACGGTCGAACCGTCCGCGGGCGTGAGGTATCCGACGAGGCTTTTGCCGAGGGTGGGCAGGTCGCTGACGACCACGACCGCCTGACCGACGCTGGGGTCGACGGTGATCGCGGCGGCCACGTCCCCGAGTTCGATACGGAACCCGCGGATCTTGACCTGTTCGTCGGCACGCCCGACGAACTCGACGTCACCGTCGGCGTTGCGCCGTGCCAGGTCGCCGGACCGGTACATCCGAGCACCGGGGGTGAACGGGTCCGCGACGAAACGTTCGGCGGTCAGCCCGGGCCTGCGGTGGTAGCCGTTGGCGACATGGGTTCCGCCGATGTAGATCTCGCCGATCGATCCGACCGGAACGGGTTGCAGCGCATCGTCGAGGATGTGGATCTGCGTGTTGATCTTGGGCTTGCCGATGGGCACGATCCGGGTGCCCTGCCGGCCCTCCACCTTGAAGCGGGTCGCGTTGATGATCGTCTCGGTGGGGCCGTAGAAGTTGTGCAGCAGCGCGTCGAACGTCGCGTGGAACTTGTCGGCGACCTCGCCGGGCAGCGCCTCACCGCCGATCGGCACGCGCTGCAATGTGCGCCACTGGTTGACACCGGGCAGCGATAGGAACAGGCCGAGCAGCGACGGCACGAAATGCATTGCCGTGATGCCCTCGTTGCGCAGCAGATCGGTCAGGTAGCCGATGTCGTTGAGGCCGTCGGGGCGGTGGATGACCAGGCGCGCACCCATCGCCAGCGTGCCGAAGACCTCGGCGATCGACACATCGAAGCTGGGCGAGGCGACCTGCAGCAGCCGATCGTTCTCCTCGACCTGGTACTCCCCCTTGAACCACACGAAGTACTCGGCGACCGGCCGGTGCGGCACCGGCACGCCTTTGGGCAATCCGGTCGATCCCGAGGTGTAGATCAGGTAGGCCGTGTTGTCGGGGCTGACCGGCCGCACCCGGTCGGCGTCGCCGGGGTTGTCGCTGCGATAACTGTCGAGATCCGTGAGCGGCTCGCGCACAATGATTTTCGCGTCGCAGTCGCTGAGGATAAAGTCCAGCCGGTCCTGCGGATAGGTGGGGTCGATCGGCAGATAGACCGCGCCGGCCTTGAGAACCCCCAGCGCTGTCACCGCCAGTTCGGGAGACTTGTCCATGAGAACGGCAACGCGGTCCTCGGCACCGATGCCCTGCCCGATCAGCCAGTGGGCCACCCGGTTGGCGGCTTCATTGAGCTCGCGGTAGCTGTAATGGCGTCCTTCGTACACGACGGCCGTGGCGTCGGGGGTGCGCTCGACCTGCGCCTGCACCAGGTCGCTGATGGTCGAGGCAGGAGTGGTGAAATCCAGACCGTAGGAGACCTCACGCAGCCACGACGTGTCCTCGGCGCTCATCAGCTGCAGCGCGCTCAACGCGGTGTCGGGGTTGTCGAGCGCACTGGCCAGCAGGACGGCGTAATGATCCATGAGCTGTTTGGCCAGGGCCGGGTCGATGATCTCGACCAGGTACTCCAGTTCGAGGTCGATCAGCGAGGCGTCGAACTCGACCATCATCCCCAACGGCAGATGCGTCAGATGCGAACGGAGTTCAGCCCTCTCACACGTGACGCCCGGCGGGGTGAAGCCGAACCGGTCGGGTCCGCGGAAGCCGAAGCTCACGCGCGTCATCCGCTCCGCGCCGTGGCGGCGGTCGGGGTTGAGCTCACGGACCATCCGGTCGAGTCCCACCCTCTGATGGGCGAAGGCGCCGATCGCGGTGTCGCGGGTCTGACCGAGCAACTCGCGGAACGTCATCCCCGACTGAGGCCGCAGTCGCATGGCGACCGTATTGCCGAAATAGCCGATCACGTCCTCGGTGTCACCGGTGCGGTTGAGAACCGGTGTGGCGACCAGGAAGTCGTCGACGTGGCTGTACCGCTGCACCAGCACGCCGAAGACCGCGAGCAGCACCGCATACGGTGTCGCCCCCGCGGCGTCTGCAGCAGCGGCGACACGTTCGGCGACGTCGGCGCCGAGGCGCAGCGTGGTGCGCTGGGAACGCCAACTCGTCGGGATGGCGGACCCCGTCGGGCCGGGAAGTTCCAGCGGTTCCGGCGGATTCGCCATCACCCCGCGCCAGTACGCGACATCCTCCTCGTCGGAAGAGGACGGGAAGGCAGCCGCGCGGGGCGCGGCCTCGAGGGCTTCGCCCGTGTAGGCGCGGGTCAGGTCGGCGAAGAACACCTCCCACGAGCCGTCATCCCAGGCGATGTGGTGTGCGACCAGGAGCATGACGAGTTCTGTTGCGCTGGTGCGAATCACGGTGATACGCAGTGGCGATTCCGCGCCGAGGTCGAATGCCGTGGCGAACTCTCGCTGCGCCAGCACTTGGAGGCGCAGCTGCCTGGCCCGTTCGGAGAGCTCGGACAGATCGTGCTCGGCCCAGCCCGGCGTCAGGTCCGGGTGGACACTCGGCTCGGGAAAGCCGGATTCGTCGGCGCGGTAGGTCGTCCGCAGGACGCTGTGCCGTTGCGCGACGGCGTTGACGGCATCGTGCAACCTGGCAGTGTCGACATCGCCGGTGATCCGGTACGACAAGCAGACGTTGAGCAGAGCGCCGCTGGGATCGGCGGCATGGACGAACCACATCCGCAGCTGACCTTCGGTGAGCGTGACGGAGTCGTCGGCGTCGTCGCCGCTGTCGTCTTTGGCGGCGGCCAGGCCCCGCTCGGACAGCTTCCGGCGCAACAACTCGAGGCGCCGCTCGTCCAGTTGCGTGCCCATGTCGATGTCAGTCACTCGAAGAGTCCACTTTCTCTGATAGATCGGCGATGAGGTCGGTGCCGGTGATCCCGCCGAGCAGCGTCGCCAACGGGACAGTTTTCCCGGTGAGTCGTTTCAAGCGCTTTCGCAGATCCAGTGCGAGCAATGAGTCCACACCCATGTCGAACAGCGACGAGTCGAGATCGAGCGCGGCGGCGTCGACGTTCAGCACGACCGCCAGCTGACTGCGCACCGCGGTGGGCGGCTCCATCGGCTCCTCGACGGCCGCGCCGGGTTCGGCAGTGGTGCCGTCTTCTTTGCTGTTGTCGCCGAACAGGATTCGTAGCCGTTCCGGGTCTGCCGACAGCACCAGGGGGTCCGACACGTGGTCGTACAGGCTGGCTTCGACTGCCGCGTCGGGCTTCATCTGCCGCAGGCCCGCGCGTTCGACCCTGGCGATCTCTGCGGCGTCGACGATTCCGCTGCCCTCCCAGAGGCCCCAGCGCACGGCGGTGCAGTTGTGCCCGGCCCCACGTAACCGGGCGGCCGTCACGTCGAGCATCCGGTTGGCCGCCGCGTAGGCCGCGACGCCTTTGCCGCCCCAGACCCCGGTCACCGACGAGCACAACACCATTCGGGCGTCGGAGCGCAGCGGCCACACCTCGGTCAGTGTCTCCAGCCCGCCGATCTTGGCCGCCGTCATGTCCGTCAGGTCGGCGCCGGTGACGTCGGTCCGATTGGCGAAGGTGGCCGTCCCTGCCGCGTGGATGACCAGCGTCGCCTCGCCCTCGGCGTGCCGGGCCGCCGTCGCCGCGAGTTGTGCCGGGTCGCTGATGTCGCATGCGGGCGCGACGACCTCGGCGGCGAGTTCCTCAAGCAGGGCGGGAGTGACGCCGCGGCGGCTCAGCAGCACGATGCGTTTCGCGCCGTTGGCGGCGAGGTATCGGGCGTAGCTCAGCCCGATCGCGCCGGACCCTCCGGTGATGACGACGTTGTCGAGGATGCCGGAACCCAGGGGCCACGGCGGCGCCGACGGTGCATCGTCGCCGAGGACGCGGCCGTACACCGACCCGTCGGCGCGCACCGCGAGTTCGCCTGTGTCGCCGACAATCGCGCCGATCGCCGTCGGGAGGGTCTGGGCCGCGCCGTCGGCCGGGACATCGAGGTGGTGGAAGTTCTGGTCCGGGTGCTCGAAACCGATGCAGCGGTGCATCGCGGCCAGCGCGGACTGCGTGAGGTCGGCGACGGGATCGTCGGGGCCGACGTGTTCGGCGCCGGCGGTGAGCAGCCAGACATCGCGGCACCTGGCACCGAGGTTGCCCGCGTAGTCGAGCAGCCCGTGGTCGATCGCATCGGACAGGCCGGCGCGGTCCGTCCTCGGAGTGATCGCGACGAGCACCTCGGCGTCGGCGACATCGGTGAGCGTGGCGTCCGGGTGCTGCTCGACGGCGGCTCGGACCTCGGCGGTCCACGGTGTCGCACTTCCCATGTCGACGACGGCGACGGACCGAACGCGGGAGGGCAACCGGCGGTTGCGTTGTCGCCATTTCTCGGTCGTCACGGTGATACCGGCCACCGGCGGTAGCGGCTCGGCGGATGCCCACAGGTGCTCGGCCCGCATCGGCGCCCCGGGGAATCCCCGCAACGGTGTCCGCGCGCCGGTCAGTAGGTCAGCCCATCGGTAGGTGGGATCGGCCACCGCCGCCGCCGTGATGCTTTCGGTGAGGGTCTCGACGACTGACCGCTCGCGATGCCCGGACCCGAGCAGCACGGCCGACCGGTCGGATTCCGTGCGTTCGATGCCGTCTTCGATCGCGAAGAGCAGTGACGGATGCGCCGACATCTCGATGTAGGTGCCGACGTTCGCACCGATCGCCGTCTGCACGGCCCGGTCGAAGCGAATGGTGTTGCGCAGGTTGGCATACCAGTACTCGCCGAATTCGGTACCGGGCTCGACGACGCCCCCGGTGGCCGACCCGATGAACTGCACGGGCGAGTCGGCGAACACCGCGGACGGCAGCTGCCGGAGGAAGCTTTCGCGCTGCGGTTCCATCGCGGTGGTGTGGGCGGGAAAGCTCATCGCCAGCACCCGCGCGAACTGTCCGCGATCACGAACAGCCGACACGATGGCCTCGATCGCGGCTCGGTCCCCGGAAACCGCCACTGTCGCAGCCGCGTTGACGGCGGAAAGTTCCAGCCATCCATCGGTGGCCGCGATGACGTCACCGGCCTGTGCCGGGTCGAGGCCCAGGACCGCGACGCCGTGCTCACCCGGGATGCTCGCGATCGCGGCGGCGCGCGCCACCAGCACGGCCACCGCGTCGTCGAGGGTGATGGCGGCGCTCACGAAGGCTGCGGCCACCTCGCCGAGGCTGTGGCCGATCGTGACGTCGGGCAGCACGCCGTAGGCCCGCCACACCGCGGCCAGCGACACGGAGTGCACAAATTGCGCGGCCTGAAGCACGAAGTGGGACGGGGTCTGCAGGTTCGGCGCGGTCAGAAAGGGCAGTGGTGACGGTAACCCGGCGGCGCGGAACGCCGCGTCGAGGCGGTCCGCTTCGGTGCGGTAGGCCGCCACCCGCTGGTAGGCCTCGGCGCCCATCGACGGCCATTGGCCACCCTGGCCCGGAAACACGAATGCGGTGCGGCCCGGATCGCGGCGCGCAGAGGACGACACCAGCGCGTGCTCGCGCCCGGCGGCCACCGCGACCAGCGCGTCGGCGAGCTCGTCGGTGTCGCGCGCCCGCACCACGGTGCGATGGCGGCGCACGCGTCGTGTCGCGGCCAGCTGGGCGGCGACGTCAGCGGGCGTGCACTGCTCGCGCCGCAGGTAATCGAGGATGGCTCGCGCATCGTCGGCAACGAGATCGTCCGCGTGCGAGCTCAGCGGGAACGCGATGCGACCGTCGGGCAGAGGCCCGGCCGACATCACGCCGCCCTGCCTTGCGCCTCGGGGACAGCGACGACGACGTGGGTGTTGGTGCCGCTCATCCCGAACGCCGACACGGCACCCACACGTGCATCCGAGGACGCCGGCCACGGCGTCAGCTTGGTGGCCAGGCGCAGTCCGGTGGATTCCCAGTCGATTTCGTGGCTGCGCTCGTCGACGTGCAGCGTGGCAGGCACGGCAGCGTGCTCGGCGGCGAGGAGCACCTTGGCGAGCCCGAGCGCACCCGCGGCGGCTTGGGCGTGTCCGACATTGGACTTGACCGAACCGAGCAGCGGTCCGGTTCCCGGCGTTCCCGCGCCGTAGGTGGTGTTGAGCGAGGTGAGCTCGGTGCGATCGCCGAGACGGGTACCGGTGCCGTGCCCCTCCACCATGCCGACGCTGTTCACGTCGATGCCCGCGGTGGCGATCGCACGCGCGAAGAGCCGCGCCTGCGCCTCCTGGCTGGGTGCGGTGAGCCCGACCGATCTGCCGTCGGAGTTGACGCAGCTGGCCAGGATTTCGGCCAGGATCGGCCGCCCGTCGCGTAACGCCGCAGACTTACGCTGCAGCACAAACATTCCCGCACCCTCCGACCAGACGGTGCCGCTGGCGTGCGCGCTGTAAGGGCGGCAGTGGCCGTCGTCGGAGAGCGCGTGTTGTTTGGAGAACTCGACGAAGTAACCCGGCGAGCCCATGACGCACACTCCGCCGGCCACCGCCAGGTCGCATTCCCCTGCCCGCAGCGCCTGCACTGCGACGTGGAGCGCGGACAGCGCCGACGAGCAGGACGTGTCGATGGTCATTGCGGGGCCGGCCAGGCCCAGCGTGTAGGCGATCCGGCCGGAGATGACGCCGAGGGAGGTTCCGGTGATGAGATGGCCGGAGTGATGCGAGAACTGGTCCATCTCGGGCCCGTACCGCATGTCGGAGGCGCCGATGTAGCAGCCTGCATCGTGACCGGCGAGGTCGTCGGGGTTGATCTGCGCGCTTTCCAGTGCTCGCCAGGTGGTGCGCAGCGCGACCCGCTGCTGCGGGTCCATCGCGATCGCTTCGCGCCGGGAGATCCCGAAGAACTCGGCATCGAATGCGCCCGCGCCGGTGAGGAATCCGCCGAGATTGTGGATCGTCTTGAAGCCGTCCCGGCGGGACCCGTCGAGTAGGTCACGCAGCGACCAACCCCGGTCGTCGGGGAAAGGGGTCAGCGCTTCACGCTGCTCGGAGAGCAGAGTCCAGTAGTCGTGGGTGTTCTCGACCCCTCCCGGCGCCTCGATGGCCATGCCGACGATGACGACGGGGTCGTCTGGGCGAGCGGAGCGCAGCGGAGCGACGGGGGAAGGCTCGTCACGTCGAGCGGTCATGTGCAACTCACCAGTTCGGCGATGTCGTCGAGGTGGTCGTCGAGGTAGAAGTGGCCGCCGTCGAACTGTGTGAAGGTGAACACGCCGTCGGTGTGGAATTCCCACTGCCGCAGCAGATCCTCGGCGACGCGGTGGTCGCGGGCGCCGCCGACGGCGTGAATATCGGCGTCGATGCGTGTCTTTCGCTCACAGGTGTATCTGTTGAAGGCTCGGTAGTCGGCCCGCACGGCGGGGAGGAGCAGTTCGAGGAAGTCCTCGTCATCGAGGAGGCGGGCGTCGGTGCCACCCATGTCGACGATGTCGGCCAGGATCTCGCGGTCGGTCTCCGGCGCGGGTCGTGAATCCGCGACGGTCGACGGCGCCTGGCTGGCCGAGGCCCACAGTTCGCGGACGACGACGCCTCGCTGTGCTGCGAGCCGGGTGAACTCGAAACCGACCAGCGCTCCCATGCAGTGACCGAAGAGCCGCAACGGGCCGAGCAGAGCCCAGTCGACCGCGGCCAGCATCTCGGCCGCCAGGTCGGCGACCGTGTCCGGAGCCGGATGCGCGAGCCGTTCCCCGCGCTGCGGGTACTGCACGATATAGGTGTCGACTCCCTTGCCCGACAGTGCGATCGCGAAGTTGCGATACGCCGCTGCGGCGCCGCCGGCGTGCGGGAAGACGATGGTGGAGGTGCCCCTTTCACCGGGGAACCTCTTGATCCACGGTGTCAGTCGGAGTTGGCTCTGCTCACCGATCATGGTGTGGTTTCCAGCGCGGAGACTACCTCCGCGCTGTCCATGCCCGACACTTCGAGGAACAGCTCGGCGACCTCGTTCAGCCTGCCGCTCTGAACATCGCCGGCGGTGAGCCGCGCAGCCAGCGCGGCGACAGTGCGGGTGGCGAAGATGTCCGCGACGGCGGCGCCGGGGATGTCCAGCCAGGTGCGTAGGCGGGCGACGACCTGGGTGGCGAGTACCGAGTCCCCACCGATGGCGAAGAAGTCGTCGTCGGCACCGATCTGTTGGCGCCCCAGCACCGAACCGATGATCGAGCACAGCGCGGCCTCCAGCGGTGTGGCGGGAGCACGGTAGCCGACACCGGAGACGACGTCGGCATCCTTGAGGACGGCCGCGACCGCGGCGCGATCCAGCTTGCCACCGAGGGTGTACGGGACCTGGTCGGCGGTCACGATGATTTGCGGGACCATGTGCGGTGCAACGACTTCCGACAGCGCCGCGGCGATCTTCGCTGGCTCCAGCGCGGCCGCACCAGCCTCGCCGCTGACGAGGGCGGCGAGCACGTCGCGACCACCTTCGGTAGAGACGGCTGCCGCGACAGCGGAATCCACTCCGGGCAGTCCGCGCAGCGCGGCCTCGACGTCGCCGAGCTCGACGCGGTAACCGCTGATCTTGATGCGGTGGTCGGTGCGTCCGACGAACTCGATGATCCCGCCGGTCTGGTACCGGACGAGGTCACCGGTGCGGTACCAGGTCTTGCCGTCGTGTTCGACGAAGCGCTCGGCGGTCAGGTCGGGTCGGGCGCAGTAGCCACGGGCCACGCCGCGTCCGCCGACCCACAACTCTCCCGGCACCCAGTCGGGGCAGTCGTGCCCGTCGGCGCCGACGACCCGGCACGCATTGTTCGGAAGGGGAACCCCGAGCGGGACCGACGACCAATCTGCCGGGATGTCACCGACCTCGCACACCGTGTTGTGGGTGGCGGTTTCGGTGGCTCCGCCGAGTCCGGCAAAACGCATGTGCGGGGCGCGCTTTCGCAGTGCGCGCACCAGTTCCGGGCGCACCCAGTCACCGCCGGTGGGCACCACCCGCACCGACGACAGATCGCCGTCGACCTCGGCCAGCATCTCCAGCCAGCCCGGCATGAAGTGCAGCACGGTGACGCCGTGGCGCTCGATCAGGCGCGCCCAGGTGTCAGGATCGCGGCGGTGCTCCTCGTCGACGACGACGATCGAGCCGCCGGCACGCAGCATGCCGAAGATGTCGAGGACCGAGAGGTCACATTCGAGGGTGGACAGTGCGAGGCAGCGGTCGGACGGACCGATCTCGAAGTGACCGTTGATGAACTCGACGGTGTTCATGGCGGCGTCGTGTGACATCTCGACGCCCTTGGGTTCGCCCGTGGACCCCGAGGTGAACAGCATGTAGCCCAGCTCGGCGGGTTCGACGGTGGGCGGCGTGAAGCCGGAGGCGCGGCTGCCGACCCTGATCGCTTCCTGGACCGTCAGTGCAGCCATCGTGTTCGGCGGTTCGTCGCCGCACACCAATGCCATCCGTACACCGCCGTTGGCCAGCATGCGGGAGGCGCGGTCGCCGGGGTGGTCCACACCCACAGGCACGTAGACCGCGCCAATCGCCGAGATCGCGAGCAGCGCGATGATCTGCTCGAAGTTCTTGGGCCCCATCACCGCAACCGCATCGGCACGCCGGACGCCGGCGACATCCAGCGCGGCGGCGACGGCCAGCACGCGCCCGCGCAGTTCGCCGTAGGTGAGGTCGCCGTCGCTGCTGAACACGGCGGGGGCGTCGGGCTGCGTGTCTGCGCGGCGGAAGAATCCGTCGTGCAGCGCATCGCCGCTCGGTGCGTCGGTGACCCCGTTCGCAGCGTCGCGCGCCGCCTGTTGCTCGCGCGTGACGGCAGGAAGATCTACTGCATCCCAGGCAGATTCGTCAGCAGCGAGGCGTTCGAGCTCGGCGAGATGATAGGCGAACATCGCGTCGGCGACACCCGGGCGGAAGGCGTCCTCCCGGGTGTCCCAGTTGATCATCAACCCCTCGGCGACGGGGGTGGCCTGCGCGTCGAGCAGGACCTGAGGACCCTGCGAGATCGTCCACACCGGCGTCCCGAAGTGTTCGGTGACCTTGCCCGCGAACAGATCTCCGAGACCGAGTGCACTCGTGTAGACGATCGGGGCCAGGATGGGTGTTCCGTGGTGGCGGGTCAGGTCGCGCAGCACCGACAGCCCGGAGTAGCTGGCATGCCGGGCGGTGGCGTGCAGAGTTTCCTGCAGCACGCGCGCCCTCGCGATCGGGGTGTCCGCGCCGGTGAGGTCGACATCCAGCATCAGCGACGAGGTGAAGTCGCCGACCAGTTTGTCGACGTCCGGGTGGAACTGCTCGCGTCCGAACATCGGCAGGTTCAACAGGAATCGGCGATTCGTCGACCACCGTGCCAACGTGCCCGCGTACGAGGCCGCCACCGCCATCGCGGGGGTGATGCCTCGCTTGTGGGCCGCGGCGAACAGCGCATCGCGGGTGGCGACGTCGAAGATGTGCCAGCGCCGGACACCGCGTTGCGGGTCGGCCTGCTCGGACCGTGGAACCAGCGGGAGGGCAGGACCTTCCGGCAGTTCGGGGATCCGCTCGGCCCACCACTGCCGGTCCTCGTCGGTTTCGGCGCTGGCCGCCGTGAATGCTTCTCGGTATTGGCGATAGGTGTAGCCGAGATCGGGAAGGTCTGCACCGCCGTAGAATTCGGCGAGATCCGACATGAAGTTGCGGTAGCTCACCGCGTCGGCGGCCTGCATGTCGAGATCGACGTGCAGCCGGGTGCGCCCGTCGGGACGCTGTGACAACGAGATCTGGAGCACCTCGCCAGCCATGATCTGGTGCGACTTCTCGTGGCGGATCGCTTCGAGCCGCTCCTCGGCGGCGTCCCGGTCGAGGTCCCGCAAGTCGTAGACGGTGACGGGCAGTTCGCGGTCGCTGATGCGTTGTGTGCCGTCCGGCAGAATCTGCACCCGCAGCATGGGATGGCGCGCGGCGAGCTTCGCGGCGGCCGCGGTGAGCCGTGCCGGGTCGACGCCGTCGCCGTCGAGCTCGATGTAAAGGTGCGCCGCGACCCCGCCGAGTTGTTGGTCGTCGTTGCGCCCGACCCACAGCGCGTGCTGGATCGGGGCGAGCGGGAAGGCGTCCTCGCCGGGGGGCGTGCTGCCGGGGGCCGGCGCCACGATCTCGGGGGCCGGGGCGGCGCGATCGGTGACCAGCTCGGACCAGGCCGCCAGAGTCGGGTTGGCGGCCAGCGCGGCGAAACCCACGTCGATGCCTTGCCTGCGCCAGCGCCCGGACAGCGACATCATCCGGATGGAATCGAGCCCCGACGCGATCAGATCGGCCTGCGGGTCGAGTTCGGCCGGACTCACACCGAGGAGCTCAGCAACCTCGTCACGGACCGACTCTGCAGTCGTCGACGCCAAACCCACCAACCTCCTCGCAGCCAGGCTGATTAAGTGCAGGCTGCCCTAACTTCGAGGAGGCTACCCTATATTCGGGTCACCGAAAACTCCTACCCAGAGCGGCGAATTGACTGATGAGCACGGGATTCCTGTCCGATCACGGCAGTAACGACCAGACCGGAGCGGGCACCGGACTAGACCAGCTGGACCTGGTGCGCGGGTTCGTCCCGTTCCCCGCCGACCGGGCCGACGAGTACCGGCGCGCGGGCTACTGGACGGGTCGTCCCCTGGACTCGATCCTGCGTGACGCCGCGACCACATGGCCGGCGAAGCCCGCGATCATCGACGCCGAGCGCTCGTACACGTTTGCCGACCTGGACAAGCTCGCCGATCGTGCGGCCGGCGGGCTGGCCCACCTCGGCATCGCCGCAGGTGACCGGGTACTGCTGCAGCTGCCGAACTCCTGCCAGTTCGCCGTCGCGCTCTTCGCGCTGCTGCGCGCCGGAGCCGTCCCGGTGATGTGCCTGCCCGGACACCGGACCGCTGAACTCGGCCACTTCGCCGAGGTCAGCGGCGCCGTCGCGCTGATCGTGCCCGACACCGCCGCAGGCTTCGACTACCGCGACATGGCCACCGAGCTCACCGCCGAGCACGCCTCGCTGCGCCACGTCATCGTCGACGGGGACGCCGGGCCGTTCACGGCCTGGTCCTCGATCACGGAGTTCGACGGCGCACCGGTCGAGCGGGCTGCCGTCGACCCGTCGCTGCCCGCCCTGTTGCTCGTCTCGGGGGGCACCACCGGCTTGCCCAAGCTGATCGCGCGCACCCACGACGATTACGTCTACAACGCTGTCACGTGCGCGCAGGTCTGCGAGATGACGGGCGACGACGCCTACCTGGTCGCGCTGCCGGCCGGGCATAACTTCCCGCTGGCCTGCCCCGGCCTGCTGGGTTCGATGACCGTCGGCGCCACCACCGTGTTCACCGCCGACCCCAGCCCGGAGAACGCGTTCGCGCTGATCGACAAGTACACGATCACGGTCACCGGGCTGGTCAACGCGCTGGCCAAAGTCTGGGCGCAGGCCTGCGACTGGGAGCCGGTACTGCCGACCTCGCTGAGATTCGTGCAAGTCGGCGGTTCCCGGATGAGCCCCGACGAGGCCCGGTTCATCCTGGAGCGGCTGACCCCGGGGATGTCGCAGATCTTCGGCATGGCCGAGGGCATGCTGAACTTCACCCGGCCCGGTGATCCCGAGGACGTGGTGGTGAACACCCAGGGACGGCCCATGTCACCGCACGACGAGATGCGGGTCGTCGACGAGAACGGCGACGAGGTGGCGCCGGGCGACGAGGGCGAGCTGCTGGTGCGCGGGCCGTACACCCTCAACGGCTACTACCGCGCCGACGACGCGAATGCGCGATCGTTCTCGCCCGACGGCTTCTACCGCTCCGGGGATCGCGTCCGGATCTTCACCGACGGGCCCAGAGCCGGCTACGTCGAGGTGGTCGGCCGCATCAAGGACGTCATCCACCGCGGCGGGGAAACCGTCTCGGCGACCGACCTCGAGGATCACCTGCACACCCATCCCGCGATCTACGCCGCCGCGGCGGTCGCCTTGCCCGACGAATACCTTGGCGAGAAGATCTGCGCTGCAGTCGTTTTCCAGGGAAAGCCGGTCACCCTCGCCGAGCTCAACGCGTTCCTCGACGAGCGTGGAGCGTCGAAGCACGCGCGTCCCGACGTCCTCGCCCCGCTGCCGTCCTTGCCGACCACGGCGGTCGGCAAGGTCGACAAGAAGCAACTGGTGGCCCGCCTCGTCGCTCAGTAGTCAGATTGCGCGGCCCGCCGCGCGTGATCAGCCGGTGATGACCATGTCGTGGCCGCTGGCCTGCCAGGCGGTCTCGAACACGTCGATCGGCACCTGCTCGTCGGCGCCGTCATCGGTTCCGCTGTCGTTGAGGTGCACGATGCGTGCGTCGGTGTCGACACCGGTGACGACGAGGTCATGATCGCCGATCGTGCGGTCGCCGTGCTCGTCCCAGATGGTTTCGGCGTTCACTCCGGCGATCACCTTCTTGCCGGCGCCGAGGACGTGTTCGAGCGCGTCCATCCCGGTCGGCACGCCCGTCGCGTCGGCGACGTCGTCGTCGGTGTACACCGCCCCGATGCCGTAATGCGCCAGCAGGATGGGCAGGTCGTGCGAGTCGGTGCCGTTGCCGGAGTCCGGGTCGTCGGGGTTGGCCGGCGGCAGATAGATCACACCGTCGTGGTGAGCGCTCGGCGTCGCCCCGGCGAGCGCCACGATCTCGTCTTCGGACGGCTGGTCGCCGGTGAGTTGCCCGACCACGTCGGCAGTCGCCATCAGCGAGCAGTCGTCGAGCGTCTGCCTCACCCAGTACTTGGTGGCCTGATCGGGGTTGCCGTAGAGCCCGGGGGCGTTGTCGGCCGCGTTGGCGACCCCGCCGCCGAAACCGGCCAGGGCGGCACCGATCAATGCCGCGGCGGTGACGGAGCGGACGGTGAGGCGGGAGTTCTTCATGGGAGAAGGATCACGGCCGGGGCTCGGCAGATCCTTGAAGGATTCTTGATGTGCCGTCAGGCGACGCCGACCCACCACTTGTAGAGGTCGTCCAGGTTGTTGCCCTGCCCGGTGCCCAGAATCAGGTCCGAGGTCTTCGTCCAGACGATGTCGGCTCGGCCCTGGAAGTCTCCGCATGCCAGCAGGCCCTCGGAGGCGTCGGGATCACCGCTGTTGTAATCCCAGTTCGTCGGCGAGCCGTCGGTGCCGGGGCAGGCGGTCAGCTCGTCGTCCCCGGTGACCGACGTGAAGTCGTCCTTGAGCCGGTCCACGTCGCTGTAGAGCGCGAAAGTCGCGCCCTCATGTCCGTCTCCGCTCTCGGTGGGCTTGCAGTCGAACGCGGCAATCGCGTTGTCCCACTTTCTGTTCGGCGTGCAAGCCGCCGGGTCGGGCAACATCTCCATCAGCTGCCGTTCGGCGGGCGTGAAGGCGCTGGTGGTACTCAGCGGCAGCCGCGGTGCGTTGGTCACCGTCCGCGTCAGCGTCAGCGTCGACGACATCGCCGATGCCGAGTCCGGTGACCGCAACGCCAGCCAGGCTCCGACGGCACCGCCCGCCAGGAGCACCGCGGTCGCGATGCCGCCTGCGATGAGCAGCGGACGACGTCTGTCGCGAGCGGGTGCCGCGGGCGGCGGCGCCTGTTCGGTGGGTAGCAGCACCCGCGCGGTCGGCTCATACCGAACACCGAGCGCAGACTCCGCGGCGCGCGCCAGTGCGCCTGCGGAGTCGTAGCGCTCCTCGGCGGTCTTGGCCATGCCTGTGGCGACGACGTCATCGAACGCAGGCGGCACACCGGGACGCATCTGGCTGGGCCGTGGCGGCGGATCGATGAGATGCGCCGTGATCATCATGCTGATGCTCTGGGCGACGTAGGGCTGAGCTGCGGTCAGGCACTGGTGCAGCACGCACGCCAACGAGTACACGTCGGACTTGTGATCGACCGGCTTCGAGCTGAACCGCTCGGGTGCCATGTAGGCGTAAGTGCCTATCGCAGCGCCCAATTCGGTGAGCGAGTGATCTGTGGTGGCGCTCGCGATCCCGAAGTCGACGAGATAGGCGAAGTCATCGGAGGTGACGAGGATGTTCTCGGGCTTGACGTCGCGGTGGGTGATCCCCGCGGCGTGCGCGGCGTCCAACGCCCCTGCCACCTGCCGGATTATCGACACCGCGCGCGCCGGCTCCATCGGCCCACCGGTGTGCAGGACGGTACGCAGATCGATCCCGTCGATGAGCCGCATGTCGACGAAGAGGTGGCCGTCGATCTCGCCGAAGTCGTGGATCGGCACCACGTGGGGTTCCTGCAGCCGGCCCGCGGCACGCGCCTCACGCTGCAGCCGCTCACGGAAAGCCGGGTCGTGGGAAAGGGATTCGGGCAGCAACTTCAGCGCGACGGTGCGTCCCTTGACCGTATCCTCGGCCTCGTACACCTCGCCCATGCCGCCACGGCCGACGAGGCGGTTGATCTGGTATGGACCCAGCCGGGTGCCCACCCGCAGGTTGTCCATAGCCGCCTCTCGTCGAGCGGCCACCGGTGGGCCGCGTCGCCCCTACGTTACGGCGGTCACCCCGAATTCGAAGGTGAAGACGTGCCCGCAGATGCGGATCTCGTCACCGCGGGCCAGGGCCGCGCTGCCCCGGACCCGCACCCCTGCGAGCTCCACACCGTTGGCCGAACGCAGGTCGGTGACGGCGTAGCCGGTGCCCGTGTCGATGATCGCGGCGTGCGCGCGACTCGCTTTCGGATCGTCGACGACGATGTCGTTGTCGGGCGCTCTGCCGATGCGGGTCGCGACCGAGTTCAGCGGGTGCCGCAGACCCGCCGAATCGACAAGCCAGGCCGTCGCTGAGCCACTGTCGATCTGGGTGTGCTGGTCGAGGACGGTCTTGACGCCGACGGCGGTCTTCTGGGCCGCCATCTTCACGTCGAGCGGTTCCTGTCGCAGGATCCTGTCGTGCAGGGCCCGCAGCGTCGGTCCCGGGTCGATGCCCAGATCGTCGGCGAGCACGAGCTTGAGCCGCTGATAGGCCGCCAGCGCCTCGGATTGCCGTTCGTCGAGGTAGTAGGCGCTGATCAGCTGCGCCCACAAGGGTTCTCGATAGGGGTTGTCGGCGGCCAGCATTTCGAGCTCCCCGATGATCTGCCCGGCCCGCCCGCACGCGAGTTCGGCCTCGGCGCGGGCCGTGGCCGCGGTCAGGCGGTCCTCGTGCAGCGCGGTCGCGTACTGGTCGACGAACGAGAAGCCCCGCAGGTCTTCCAGCACCGGTCCGCGCCACTGCGCGAGCGCGGCGGCCAGATGCCTGGCTGCGCGCTCGAAATCACCTGCGGCCGCGGCGTGGACACCGGCAGCCTTCTCCGTGTTGAACCGTCCCAGATCGCATGCGCCGTCGGCGACGGTGAGCCGATATCCCGGGGGCGCGCTGGCCAGTGTGCCCTGCGGATCTGCGCCGACGCCGGCGACGAGCTTGCGCAGGTTCGACACATAGGAGTGGAGGCTGGCGCGAGCTCCGGGCGGAGGCGACTCCTGCCACACCGCATCGATCAGCGAATCGACGGCGACCGGACGATTGCGGTTGATCACCAGCATCGCGAGCACGGCGCGCAGCTTCGGGGTCCCCACCGGAACTTCGGCGCCGCCGGCGGTCATTCGCATCGGCCCGAGCACCCCGAAGTCGAGGCCAGGATCCGTCATGGGTCCAATTGTGAACGAAGACTGGGGGCGTGGACATTGCGCCCACGCCCCCAGCTCCGGCAGCCCCTACCGCTGGCTGCCCCCGGCCCGACGGCAGCGCCCGATGAGCAGGGCACCTCCGACCGAGCCGAGCCCCAGACCACCCGCCGCGAGAGCGACCCAGGGCAAGACCTTCATGACGCCGGACTTCGTGGCGGACTCGCTTGCGGCGAGAGCGACGTTGTAGCCGGGCAGCGGCGCTTCCGCCGGAGGTGACAAACCAGGCAACTGATCCGTCTTGGTCACCTCGAACTGCTGGCTGCCGTCCGCGTTCTTCGACCAGTCACCCCACGCCGACACTGTGCCGTCGATCAGCACCCGGTGCCCACCGACCGCGGAGTCCTCACCGAGGTCGGTCAGCGTCGTGACCCGGAACGGCTGTGACGTCCCCGTCGAGTACGTCAGCTGAACCCAGACGTTGCGCTGCGGCTGCGGAGCGGGGCCGTGCGGCGCTGGCCCGCCGCCGGTGAAGTTGCCGACCGTCACGGTGTTGACGGCTCCGGACGGGCCGCGGGTCAGTGCGGTGAAGCCGTACTGACCCGGCGTGGTCACCGGAAGCACTGCGCGCTGCCGCGGCGGGATGGTGACCGTCCACGGCGAGCCGCCGTAGGTGTAGACGACCTGCATCGGCGTCGCGAACGAGTTGAACAGGATGGGCTGGCCGGCCGTGCTGTAGCTGAGCCAGCTCGAGTTCCACGTCGACACCCCGGTGGTCCACGAGGAGCTCGTGGTCGAGCTGCCGAAGATGCTGCTGGTCATCGTCGCGATGTCGGAACCCGTGACCGACGTCGGGTCGACGTCGACCGGCGGGCTGTCCAGCCCCGCGTCCGGACCGGCGGGAGGTGCTGGCGCGGGGTCCGTCTCGGGAGCTTCGGGAGCAGGCGTCTCCGGCGCCTCCGGGGCTTCCGGCGCGGGATCGATCTCGGGCGCCACCGGTGCGGGATCGACGTCCGGCGCCTCCGGTGCCGGATCGACATCCGGCGCCTCGGACACGTCCGGGGCGTCATCCTCGGGTGCCGGATCGTCTTGCACGTCCGACACGTCGGGGCCCGGGTCGATGTCGGAGACGTCGGGCGCCGACGAGTAGTCGCCGCCGTCGTCTCCCCCACCGACGTCGCCGCCGCCGTCATCGCCGCCGTCGTCGTCCTTCTTTCCCCGCCAGGAACCCAGTGCGGTCACGGGTGCGGGCTGGAAGACGTTCGGGGCGACGATGGACGACACGGGTGCCGTGGTGTGCGCAGGGTTCGCGGCGCATGCGTTGCCCGCCAGGCCGATCGAGGCGCCGGTGACAGCGCCTGCGACCAGCGCGGCACGCGCAAGACTGGTGATGTTCATGCTCAGCTCCTCTTGCTCTGTTCCCGCGTTCGTGCGGGTGATGAGAGAAGGGTGGAGCAGCGAACTCGTCAGATTCTTGAAGGATTCTTGACGAACCTCAGGACACGTCGGCCTTGCGGCCGGCAGCGTGGCCCTGCACCGTGAGAAGTTCGACGATCCGGTCCGTGACGGCGGCGGCGGTCGGGTGCTCCCACAGCAGCGTCGGGGGCAATGCCAGACCGGTGCGCTTCTCCAGTGCCCGGCGCAGCGCGACGGTCATGATCGAGTCGACGCCGCTCTCCACGAGCGGCAGTCTCGGGTCGACGTCGTCGGTCACCAGCCCCAGTTCGGCGGCCACCGCGTCGATCACCTGGCCGGCAACCCATTCGTCGAGGTCGGCGTCACCGGGCCCCACCGGCGCCACGCCGCTGTCGGTTCCGGAGTCTCCAGACGGTGCGACGTCGGCGAACATCGGCACGGCGGCCGCCTCCGGAAGGATTGGCAGGACAACGACGTTCGGTTCGTCACCCCGCATCGCGGAGTCCAGCGCCCGCAGGGCGTCGTCGGCACCGACGGTGCCCATGCCGAGCGCTTCAAGCTGTGCCGCAACGAATCCCGACGCCGATCCCATTCCGAGTCCCCGCCACGCCGTCCACGCGACGCTGACCGTGCGGTCGCCGAGCCCGCGGCGGTGCCGTGCGGTCGCGTCGAGGAAGGCGTTGGCGCACGCGTAGGCACCTTGACCCGGGAAGCCGGCGAGATAGCCGCACGACGAGAACAGGATCATCCAGTCCAGTTGCTCCGGCGGGAACATGTCGTGCAACGTGAGCGTGCCCGCGACCTTCGGCCGCATCGCGGTCCGGATGTCGGCTGCCGACGTATTGATCAGCAGCGCACCGGCTTCCACGCCGGCCGCATGGACAACTCCTCGTACGGGCGGCATGTCCCGCAGGACAGTGCGCAGCCGGTCACCGGCATCGGGGGCGCCGATGTCGATCGGTGCGACGTGCACGGTGACACCGCGCTCCTCGAGCGCCGACACCGCACGGACCGCCTCACTCTGGTTGTCCGCGGTCCACTGCTGGCGATGCGGCATACCCGACCGTGACAGCAGAACGAGGCGGCGCGCACCGAGGTCCGCGAGACGCTGTGCGATCCGCAGCCCCAGAGCGCCGGTGCCTCCGGTGACGAGGTATGTCCCACCGGGCGTGCAGCGCATCGGCGGCCCGGCCGCGGGTCGCGCGTGCGTCAACCGGGCCGTCATGGCGTGACCGTCGCGGACCACGACCACGCCGTGACCGGGTAGGGATGCCAACACTGTCGCGGGCAGCGGGTCGTCGGTGAGGTCGAGCACGCCACCCCACAACAGAGGGTGTTCGGCGGCTGCGACGCGGGCGATCCCCCACAGCGGCGCGTGGACGAGGTTGGCGCCCTCGTGGACGTGACGGGTCAGCACCCACAGTCTGGCCTGAGAACCTCTGTCGTGCAGCGCTTTCAGAGCATTCAGGACATGCACTGCGGACGTCTCGGGCAGCGCGTCGGCCCGCGGCAGCATAAGCACGATTGTCCCGCGCCCGAGCGACTCGGGGAGTTGATCGACGTCGGCATAGGCGTCGCTGGGCACACCCGCGGTGTCGAGATCGCCTTGTACTGACCTGATCTCGTCGCTGTTGCCGCCGACCACCGCGACAGCCGTCGGCAACTCGGCACCCACCGCCGCCGGATGCCACGCGACGTGGTGCAGCATCCGCGACAGATCGTTACCTGCGGGATTCTCCAGCTCTTCGAAGGCCATCGCCGTGATCGAGGCGCGAACCGCGCCGGATTCGTCGGCGATCGACACGTCCGCTGTGGTTCCTTGGCGGTGACGCACGTGCAGAAGTGCCACGGCCGGGGGCTCACCGCACACATGTACCCGGTCGATCCTGGAGGGCATCCGCAGCCGGGCGGGTCCGCCGAACACGGTGGACGCCGCCGAGGTCGCCGCGTCGAGCAACCCGGCCCATGTCGCCGGTAGCGAGCCGTCCGCCTCGGCGGCCACCCGCAACAGCAGTTCGCCGTCGCCGCGGCGCATGTCGAGGACCTGCCAGCCGAATCCCATCGCAGCCACGCCGACACCGGCAAGTGTGTCGACGACATGCCCCGGTGGCAGTTGCTCGGAGCACCGCGCCCAGGTGTGCTCGTCGACACCGCTACCCATCAACTCGTAGCACTCGCCCTCGAGATCGCCGCCGGAGTTCTCGTCCGTCGCGGCGACGGCGCTGCTGTGCGTCAGCCAGCCACCTGCGGGGTCACCGGCTTGGTCACCGTCGGCGAGCCGCGACGATATCCGCAGCGACCGGTCCTGCAGTACCACCTGGATGTCACGGGTGCGGCCCGGCGGCACCGGCGTGCGCAAGCGCACGTCGGTGAGACCCGAACCGGCGGCGGTCAGGAAGGTATTGAGAAGCACTGCGGCAGGGACGATTTCAGTCTGCTGGACGGGATGATCGCCCGGGTAGGGGCGGTTGGTCATGTCCAGCCGGGTCTGCCAGACACGTGCAGGGACCTCGCCGGTGACGTCGATGGCGCCGCCGAGGAGCGTGTTGGACGCGGGGTCGTGCAGCGCGCGGATGCCGGGCGGCGGAGTCGGTCTGCGCCAGAAGCGGCGGTGCTGCCATTGGGTGCCCGGCAGGTCCGCGGACCACGGGGTCCGTGTCGTCAGTCCGTGCGCGACCGGCGCACCGTGGCAGTAGAGCGCCGCGACCGCGGCGCCGACCGCGCGGCGCTCCGGCTGATCGCGCCGCAGCACCGGCACCACTGCATGGTCGTCGACACCCATTCCGAGCAACGTCTCGACCACCGAGTGGGACACCACGGGATGCGCGGAGACTTCCAGGAACAGCCGGTGCCCGTCCTCGGCGGCAGCCTGGACCGCTTCGGCGAAGCGCACCCGCCCGCGCAAGTTCATCATCCAATAGCCGGGCCCCCGAGGCGCTTCCGATCTCGGATCCTCCAGCGCGGTCGTGTAGAGCGGCACCCGCGCCGTCCCCGGCGGTGGAAGTTCGCCGACCAGACGCGCCAGCTCATCGGTGAGCCCGTCCATGGCCGGGCTGTGAAAAGCCACGTCGGTGTTGACGCGGCGCACCGTCATCCCGGCGGCGGTCCACTGCTCGACGACCTCCTCGACCGCGGCGGTCGTGCCGGACACGACGGTGGATTCGGTCGAAGCGCTGATGGCGGCCACCACGTCGGTACGGCCCTCGAGGCGCCGGGCCGCCTCGTCGAAGGGCAACCGGACCAAAGCCATTGCGCCGTCGCCCATGACGGTGCGGAAGCCACGCGCCCGATAGCAAGCGATGGCCGCCCCGTGCGCCAGGTCGAAAACGCCTGCCACCACACACGCCGCGACCTCACCGACCGAGTGGCCGATCACCGCGGCGGGCGTCACTCCGCGCTGCCGCAACACGGCGGCAATGCCGACCTGCATCGCGAAGGTCAGCGCCTGAACCTGGTCGGTGTCGCCGAGGACCTCAGACGTCAGCGCCTCCCGGGCGGTGAAGCCGAGCTCTCTGGCGAAGACCTCGTCGACGTCGTCGATCGTGTCGGCGAATGCGCGTTCGGTCGACAGCAATTCGCGGCCCATCCCGGACCAGTGTGACCCGTGGCCCGAGAACACCCACATTGCACCGCTTTCCGCGCCGGGGATGACGGACCCCGTCACGACGCGAGGATCGCGGATCTGTGCTGCCATCGCATCGAGGACATCAGCGGTCATGGCCGACAGCCGGTCGCCCGCGAGCCCGTCGGTCACCACCGCACCCCGGACCGCTTCGTGCGAGCGGCGGGTCCACAGCGTGGCCGACACCTCGTCGACTGAGCTGTCGGTGGCACGCAGTCTCCGGGAGATGGCCGCGGCCTGCGCAGCGAGCCTCGCCTCCGAACGGGCCGAGAGCGGAATGAAAGACGTTGACCCAGATCCACGTTCGAGAACCGGCGCGGCGGGCGCCTCTTCGAGGAGGACATGTGCGATGGTCCCGCCGTAGCCGTAGCTACACACCGCCGCTCGGCGCGGTCGCACCCCGCGTGGCCACGCTTCCACTTCGGTCGGCACTCGCAACCCGCTGCGGGCCCAATCGATGGCGGTGGTCAGGTTCTTGACCCCGGCGGTGGGCGGCAAGGTCTCGTGGTGCAGGGCGAGGGTCGCCTTGATCAGGCCGACCACACCGGCACCACCTTCGAGGTGTCCCACGTTGGGTTTGACCGAGCCGACGGCACACGGCACGTCGCGGCCGGCACCATAGACCGCCGCCAGTGCTCCGACCTCGACGGGATCGCCTGTGGGAGTGCCGGTTCCGTGCGCTTCGAGGTAGTCGACGCTGGACGGCTCGACACCGGAGGCCCGGCACGCCAGCCGGAAGAGGTCTTCTTGCGCTTCGCCGTTCGGCGACATGATCCCGACGGTTCTGCCGTCCTGGGCGACCGCGCCGCCGCGCACCACCGCCAGCACCCGATCGCCGTCGCGGACCGCGTCGCCGAGTCGTTTGAGCACGACGACACCGGCGCCCTCGCCTCGTCCGTACCCGTCGGCGGCGTCGTCGAAGGTCTTGCAGCGGCCGTCGGGGGCGGTCGCGCCCGCAACGTCGAGCACTCGGGTCAGCCCCGGGCCGATCAGGGCACTCACTCCGCCCGCGAGCGCCAGCGACGTCTCACCGTCGCGCAACAGCTGGCAGGCCTGGTGGACGGCGACCAGTGAGGCCGCGCACGCCGCGTCGAGCGCGACGCTGGGGCCTCTCAGATCGAGCAGATGCGATACCCGGTTGGCCACTCCGCACAGCGATGTTCCGATCCCCGTCCACGCTTCGATGCCGGCGAGATCCTCCATGATGAGCTTGCCGTAGTCGTCGGAGTTCACGCCCATCAGAACGGCGGTGTCGCTTCCCGCCAGCGATCGCGGCGAGATGCCCGCATGTTCGAGCGCCTCCCACGACACCTCCAGCGCGAGCCGCTGCTGAGGGTCCATCAGTTCGGCTTCGCGTGGGGAGACCCCGAAGAACTCGGCGTCGAAGCCGGCTAGGTCGTCCAGGAAGGTGCCCCACGGCGTCGTCTCCCGCAGGACGGCCGCGTTGCGGGGATCCCGGTGCACGTACGGTTCCCAGCGCTCGGCGGGCACCTGTGAGACGGCACTGCGGCCTGCGAGCAGGAACGAGAAGAAGTCCTCGGGCGTGGCGACGTCGCCCGCCAGGCGGCAGCCGATCCCGACGATGGCGATCGGAGCGGGGGGCTGGGTGCTGTTCAGCCCCACGTCAGCCATGCCGGCGACGTGTGCTTAGCCTGTCCTAACCCTGGTCGCATGCCCCACATCCTGGCACAACGACTTTGCTCACAGTGGCGTACCCGGCGCGCGCTGTGGAATTCCTGTGAGCGAATTCGGTCACACGTGCGGCGGTGGCTGCGCCCCGGGATCGTCGGGGTCGACCTCGACCGCGTACGACGTGATCGCCGTGATCTGCTCATCGGCGAACTCGTAGATGGCACAGCTGGCGACGGCAGTGACGCCATCGGGGCGCACGTAGCGGACGACCGTGTCGACGGCGACGACGTCGTCACCGGCTGCCACGACCCGCCGGTCGAATTCGACGGAGGTGCCTTTCAAGCTCTCCAGGGTGTCCTCGCACGTTCGCCGGACCGCGTCGGCGCCTTCCAGGACCATGCCGCCGACGATCGTCCACTTGACGCCCGTGGCGAGATGACCGAGCGCGTCGTCGAAGCGGTGCTCGGAGAACGCGCGGGCCACGGCGCCGGGATCGAATGCCATGGGCACGAC
Organism: Mycobacterium sp. 236(2023); assembly: GCF_029623955.1. Classification (GTDB taxonomy): domain Bacteria; phylum Actinomycetota; class Actinomycetes; order Mycobacteriales; family Mycobacteriaceae; genus Mycobacterium. The sequence goes on from NZ_JARSBP010000006.1 coordinate 114,563, forward strand.
CGTAGCGCCCCCACGACCCGGCACGGTATGAGTAGACACATGAACCTGTCGGGTGTCGGTCTGTGGAGTTCGCAACTGCGATACGGAAATCCGGAGGAGGCCGCGGAGGCCGCCGCCGAACTGGACGGGCTCGGCTTCACCGCCCTGTGGATCCCCGACGTCGGCGGCCCGGTGCTGGATTCGGTCGAGAACCTGCTGGCCGCAACCGAGAAGACGACCATCGCGACGGGCATCCTCAACCTCTGGATGCACGAGCCCGGCGACGTCGCCGCCCGGTATGCCACGTTGACCGAAGCGCACGGCGAGCGGTTCCTGCTCGGCATCGGCTGCAGCCACGCCCCGCTGATCGATGCCAAGGGTCCGGGCACCTACCGCAAGCCGCTGGCCGCCACCAAAGCGTTCCTCGACGGTATCGACGCGTCACCGACACCGGTGCCGAACGGCAACCGGGTGCTCGCCGCGCTGGGCCCGAAGATGCTGGAGTTGTCGGCGAGCCGGGCCGGCGGTGCGCATCCGTACCTGGCCACGCCCGAGCACACCAGGCAGGCGCGGGAGATCCTCGGAGAGGCTCCCCTGCTGCTGCCCGAGCAGACGGTGTTGCTGACCGACGATCGTGAAAAGGCCCGCGAGATCGGAACCACCTTCCTGAGCTCCTACTTGGCGCTGCCGAACTATGCGAACAACCTGCTGCGGCTCGGTTTCACCGAAGACGAGCTCTCTTCGGTGAGCGACCGGCTGTTCGATGCGCTGATCGCTTGGGGTGACGAGGACGCCGTTCGGCGCCGCGTGCAGGAGCATCTCGACGCCGGCGCGAACCATGTCTGTGTCCAGGTGCTCACCGCAGATCCTCGCGAGTTCCCGCGGGAGCAATGGCGTCGGCTCGCGGCCGCCCTTCTCTGATCAGGTCAGCAGGTCGCGGACAACGGCGTCGGCGAGCAGACGTCCGCGGTCGGTGAGCACATACCGCTCGCCGCGTGATTCCAGCAGGCCGTCCTCGACGGCTTGCGCAGCGCGGGCGCGCTCCGGGCCGGACAGTGCCCGAAAGGGTAATCCGGTGCGTAGCCGCACCGCCAGCATCACGTCCTCGACGTGCGCTGTCTCGGCGTCGATCTCCTCGAAGTCGGCGACGGGCAGTTCTCCGGAGCCGAGGGCTTCGGCATAAGCGTTGGGGTGCTTGACGTTCCACCATCGGGTCGCACCCACGTAGCTGTGCGCCCCGGGCCCGGCTCCCCACCATTGGCCGCCGTTCCAATAGCCGATGTTGTGCCTGCACTCGCCGCCGGGACGGCTCCAGTTCGACACCTCGTACCAGTCGAAGCCGGCGTCGGCGAGCAGGTGGTCGAGCAGTTCGTAGCGGCGCGCGTGCACATCGTCGTCCGGAGCGGGGATCTCGCCGCGCCGCACCTTCCTGGCCAGCGCGGTGCCGTCCTCGACGATCAGCGCATAACCGGAGATGTGGTCGACGCCCGTTTCCACCGCAGCGCACGCCGACCGTATGAGGTCGTCGTCGGTCTCCCCCGGCGTTCCGTAGATCAGGTCGAGGTTGACGTGATCGAAGCCTTCGGCGCGCGCCTCGCGTGCTGCGGCGAGCGCCCGATCCGGTGTGTGCACCCGGTCCAGCGCGGCCAGCACATGCGGCGCGGTGGACTGCATGCCCAGCGAGATCCTCGTGAAACCCGCGGAGCGCAGCCCGGCGAAGAACCGTGCCGACGTCGACTCCGGGTTGGATTCGGTGGTGATTTCAGCATCGGGTGCCAGCGTGAAGTTGTCGCGAATCCCGTCGAGCACCGCGCCGAGCCCTACTGCCCCGAGCAGCGACGGTGTGCCGCCGCCGACGAACACCGTCTGCACGTCCGGTGCATCGCCCAGCAGATCAGCGGCGGCGCGAAGCTCCAGGCGCAGCGCGGCCAGCCACCCGTCGGGGTTCGCGCCCCCGAGTTCGGACGGCGTGTACGTGTTGAAATCGCAGTATCCGCACCGGACCGCGCAAAACGGCACGTGGACGTAGATCCCGAACGGCCCGTCCGGCCGCGCCGTCACCGCGGGCAACTGGGCACGCGCGGCAGAGACAGGCATGCCACCAGTGTCCCAGTCGGGCGTACCTGCACCTAACTCAGCGATGTCGCAGCCGCCCAGGTCAGCCGCGGCCACGCCGGCAACCACGGTCACAGCTCCGCAGCATCCCCGCAGGCTGACGCAGCGCCGACTTTTGCTCATCCTGAGTGCAAATCTCTGCCGGTTAGGGCAGGTGTGGGTGTCCGTGGCACAATCGGACCCGTGACTGCAGCCCACAGCTTCCCCCGCCGGGTTTCCCTGGTGGCGCGTCGGCATGTGGATTTCAAGCGCGTATGTACCTGTTGCTGTCTGCCTTAGACCTGTAGACCCTGCCCACAGCAATTTTCAGCTGGCCGCCGGATCTGCGCCGCCGGACAGCCCCCGGTCAGAAGCGCGATCTGAACGCCGGCTCCGATTAGGAGCCCAGCCATGACCACAGCACAGAACAAGCCCGCCAAGCGCGCCCGCGGCGAAGGCCAGTGGGCACTCGGCTACCGCGAGCCGCTCAACCCGAACGAACAGTCCAAGAAGGACGACAACCCGCTCAACGTGCGGGAGCGCATCGAGAACATCTACTCGAAGCAGGGCTTCGAGAGCATCGACAAGGGTGACCTTCGCGGTCGTTTCCGCTGGTGGGGTCTCTACACCCAGCGCAAGCCCGGCTACGACGGCACGTGGACCGGTGACGAGAACACCGACATGCTCGAAGACGAGTACTTCATGTTGCGCGTCCGCAGCGACGGTGGCGCCCTGTCGCTCGCTGCGCTGCGCACCCTCGGCGCCATCTCGACGGAGTTCGCCCGGGATACCGCCGACATCTCCGACCGGCAGAACGTCCAGTACCACTGGATCGACGTCAAGAACATGCCGGAGATCTGGCGCCGCCTCGACGAGGTCGGTCTGCAGACCACCGAGGCGTGCGGCGACTGCCCCCGCGTGGTGCTGAACTCCCCGCTGGCCGGCGAGTCGCTCGACGAGGTGATCGACGGCACGCCTGCGGTCAACGAGATCGTCAAGCGCTACATCGGCAAGAAGGAATACTCCAACCTGCCGCGCAAGTTCAAGACCGCGATTTCGGGTCTGCAGGATGTCGTGCACGAGGTCAACGACGTCGCCTTCATCGGCGTCAACCATCCCGAGCACGGCCCCGGCTTCGATCTGTGGGTCGGCGGCGGATTGTCGACGAACCCGATGCTGGGTCAGCGTGTCGGCGCGTGGGTGCCGCTCGACGAGGTGCCGGACGTGTGGGAAGGCGTCGTCAGCGTGTTCCGCGACTACGGCTACCGCCGACTGCGCGCGAAGGCCCGGCTGAAGTTCCTGATCAAGGACTGGGGTGTAGAAAAATTCAGGGAAGTTCTCGAGACCGAGTACCTGAAGCGTCCCCTCATCGACGGTCCGGCCCCGGACCCGGTGACCCGGCCCATCGACCACGTCGGTGTGCAGAAGCTCAAGAACGGCCTCAACGCCGTGGGTGTCTCGCCGATCGCGGGCCGTGTCTCGGGCACCATCCTGACCAAGATCGCCGATCTGGCCGAGGCCGCGGGCAGTGACCGTATCCGGTTCACGCCGTATCAGAAGCTGATCATCCTCGACGTCGCCGACGACAAGCTTGAGGCGCTGCGCGCGGGCCTGGATGCGCTGGGCCTGCCCTCGAGCCCGTCGCACTGGCGCCGCAACCTGATGGCCTGCACAGGCATCGAGTTCTGCAAGCTCAGCTTCGCCGAGACCCGCAGCCGGTCGCAGGTGCTGGTGCCCGAGTTGGAGAAGCGCCTCGAAGACATCAACGCCCAGCTGGATGTACCGATCACGATCAACATCAACGGCTGCCCCAACTCGTGCGCCAGGATCCAGGTCGCCGATATCGGCTTCAAGGGTCAGATGGTTGACGACGGCAACGGCCCTGAAGAGGGATTCCAGGTCCACCTGGGCGGCAGCCTGGGCCTGGACAGCGGTTTCGGTCGCAAGCTGCGTCAGCACAAAGTGGTCGCCACCGAACTCGGTGACTACATCGAGCGAGTTGTTCGCAATTTTGTGAAACAACGAGAGCAGGGTGAGCGTTTCGCTACGTGGGCCATTCGTGCCGACGATGCGGATTTGAGGTGATGTGAAGTGACGGAACTGGCTACAGATACCGATCTTCAGGCGCTGGCTGAGCGCGGAGCGCAGGAGTTGGGGCCGAACGCGACGGCCGAAGAGCTGTTGCGGTGGACCGACGATAACTTTGGCGGCAACTACATTGTCGCGTCCAACATGCAGGACGCGGTGCTCGTCGATCTCGCCGCGAAGGTCCGGCCGGGCGTGGACGTGTTGTTCCTCGACACCGGTTATCACTTCGTCGAGACGATCGGGACCCGCGACGCGGTCGAGGCGGTTTACGACGTCAACGTCGTCAACGTGCGTCCTGAAAACTCCGTCGCCGAGCAGGACCGCCTGCACGGCAAGGACCTGTTTGCGCGCGATGCGGGCGCATGCTGCGGGATGCGCAAGGTCGAACCACTGAGCAAGGCGCTGCGCGGCTACCGCGCCTGGGTCACCGGCATCCGCCGCGTGGAGGCGCCGACGCGCGCCAACGCGCCGCTGATCAGCTGGGACAAGGCGTTCGGGCTGGTGAAGATCAACCCGTTGGCGGCGTGGAGCGACGACGAGATGCAGGACTACATCGACGCGAACGGCATCCTGGTGAATCCGCTCGTCGACGAAGGCTATCCGTCGATCGGTTGCGCACCATGCACCAACAAGCCCGCCGAGGGCGCCGATCCGCGCAGCGGCCGGTGGGCCGGTCAGGCCAAGACGGAATGCGGATTGCACGCATCGTGAGCCAGCGGTGACGCTCGTTCTGACGGCACACGGCAGCGCCGACCCGCGGTCCGCCGCGACGGCGCAGTTGATCGTCGAGTGCATCCGCCGTCTACGGCCGGGCTTGGATGCCCGAATTGCGTTCTGCGAGCAGAACTCTCCGAATTTGCGTGATGTGCTGGCGGATCTGCCGCACCGGCAGGGCGTCGTCGTGCCGCTGCTCTTGGCCGATGCCTACCACGCCCGCGTCGACATCCCGGCGATGATCGCCGACTCCGGCGCCGATGTCGTTCAGGCCGGCGTGTTGGGTGAGGACGACCGGTTGATCCATGTGCTGCGTCAACGCCTCGAACATGCGGGCGTGTCCCGGCTCGATCCGCGCGTGGGCGTACTCGTCACCGCAGTCGGGTCGTCGCGCGGCGACGCGAACGTACGGACGGCTTCGGTTGCGCATGAATTGACTCTCACCACCCGGTGGACCGCGACGACGGCCTTCGCGACCGGCTCGCAGCCGACGCTGGCCGAGGCGGCCCAGCAGCTGCGCGAGCGCGGCGCCACCCGGCTGATCGTCGCGCCGTGGTTCCTGGCGCACGGCCGGATCACCGACCGAGTCGCCGCCTTCGCGGCGGCCGAGAACATTCCGATGTCCGCGCCGCTGGGCGCACACCGCCAGGTCGCCGAGACGGTCCTGGACCGTTTCGATGCCGCGCTGGCGATCCGCTCGGCAGCCTGACCTGAGCTGCCACTCCCTGCCCGCCTACTGTGGGGCAAATGAGGTTCGACGAGTACCGCACACATGACGCGACCGGCCTGGCAAAGCTCGTCGCCGACGGAGACGTGAAGGCCGACGAACTGCTCCAGCTGGCCCGTGCGCGCGCCGAAGAGGTGAATCCCCGCATCAACGCCATCGTGCGCGATGTGCCCGCGGAGGTGCCGGCGGATCTGGGCGGACCGTTCGCCGGTGTTCCGTTCCTGCTGAAGGACCTTGGTCAGGACTACGCAGGGCTTCCCACCTCAAGCGGCTCGCGGGCCCTGGCGTCGACCCCTGCCGCCCAGCACTCCACGGTGGTGCAACGGTGGATCAAGGCCGGCCTCGTCATCTTCGGCAAAACCAACACCCCCGAGTTCGGCGCCAAGGGCATCACCGAACCCGCCGCCTGGGGACCCGCGCGCAATCCTTGGAACCTGTCACGCTCGCCGGGTGGATCATCGGGAGGCTCGGCGGCCGCGGTCGCCGCAGGCATCGTCCCGTGCGCCGGCGCCAGTGACGGCGGTGGGTCGATCCGAATTCCAGCGGCGTGCTGCGGTCTCGTCGGCCTGAAACCCGGACGCGGATTGATCCCGTCTGGTCCGGCAGCAGGTGAGCCCATGCACGGGGCCGCGGTCCAGGGCGTTGTATCACGGACTGTGCGCGACACCGCCGCGATGCTCGACGTCCTCGCCGGTGGTGAACCGTTCGGCCCCTATGTTCCGGGCCTGCCCGACGTTTCGTTCGCGTCCTGCATCGGTCGGGAACCCGGGAAGCTGCGCATCGGTGTGCGGGTGCCGTCGGCGATCACCCCGCAACCGCACCGCGAGGCCTATGCCGCCGTGGAGACCGCAGTGCGGACGCTCTCCGAGCTCGGCCACGAGGTCGAGGAGTTGGCGCAGGGGCCGTTCGACGACGCCGAGCTCGCGAAAGACTTCCTCCTCACCTGGTTCGTCTCCCTGGCCTACGAGGTGGCCGAGGTGAAGCGCCTCACCGGCGCGGGTGACGATGCCTTCGAACGGGACACGCTGATCATGGCCGCGCTCGGTCACGCGACGAGCAGTGTCGACTACGTCGGCGCCGTCGCGCGCCGCCACGAGCACACCCGGCGGTTGACCAAGTTCTTCGACGACTACGACCTGTTGCTGACCCCGACGCTGGCGACGCCGCCGCCCACCATCGGCGAGTTCGATCTCCCCGCCCCGCTGCAGCGCGCCTCAGACGTACTGCTCAAGACACGCACCGCCCGATTCCTGCGCTACACCAAGATCGTCGACGACATGGTGGACAAGAACCTCGGCTGGGTGCCGTACACGCAATTGGCGAATCTCACTGGGCGCCCGGCGATATCGCTGCCGCTGCACTGGACCCCCGGCGGCCTGCCGCTGGGCGTCCAGTTCGTGGCGCCGCTGGCAGGCGAGGGTCTGCTCCTCCGGCTGGCTGCGCAGCTCGAAGGAGCGGTGCCGTGGACGGACCGCGTCGCTCCGATCTGAAGCACTCTGTGCGATTCGGTACAGTGGAGTTGAACCCCGTAACTGAGCAAGGACTCGATGCAACCTCATAGACCCGAGGCGGTCACGTGCTGACCGCCGTTCTCGGTATTCTCGCTGGCTTTCTTGTCGTCCTCCTCATCACCGCGCTGACCGGTTACTTCGTCGCGCAGGAATTCGCGTACATGGCCGTGGACCGGTCGCGCCTGAAAGCGCGCGCCGAGTCGGGTGACGCGGCAGCCGCTCGTGCACTGACCGTCACCCGGCGGACGTCGTTCATGCTGTCGGGCGCTCAGCTCGGCATCACCGTCACCGGACTGCTGGTCGGCTATGTCGCCGAACCGTTGATCGGTCGCGGATTCGAAGTCCTGCTCGGCGACAACGGAATTCCCACCGCAATCGCAGTGGCTGTCGGTGGCGTCGCGGCGATCGGCGTGTCGACGATCGTGCAGATGCTGTTCGGGGAGCTCTTCCCGAAGAACCTCGCGATCGCCCGTCCGGAGCCGCTCGCACGCTGGCTGGCATTGTCCACCACGCTGTATCTGAAACTCTTCGGCTGGCTGATCTGGCTGTTCGACCAGTCGTCGAACCTCCTGCTGCGCGTACTGCGCATCGAGCCCGTGCACGACGTCGAGCATTCGGCCACGCCACGCGATCTCGAGCACATCGTGGCCGCGTCGCGGGAGGCCGGCGAAATCCCGCGCGAGCTGTCGGCGCTTCTCGACCGCATTCTCGACTTCCCCACGAGCACCGCGCAGCACGCGATGATCCCGCGTTCCCGGGTCGACGCCATTGCCTCCGACGAGCCGGTATCGGCTGTCCTGCAACGCATGTCGACCGGACACACGCGCTACCCCGTGATCGACAAAGCCTCCGACGACATCATCGGCGTGATTCACCTGCACGATCTCCTCGGCCCAGTACCCGAGACAGACCCGGCGGGCGCGCATTCGCGGCCCCCGGTCGTCGTCCCCGAAACGCTGCCGTTGCCGAACGTGGTTCGCGAGCTGGAGAAGAGCGGTGAAGAAATGGCCGTCGTCATCGACGAGTACGGCGGATTCGCGGGGATCGTGACGATCGAGGATCTTGCCGAGGAAGTGGTCGGCGAGATCGACGACGAGCACGACACACAAGGCGATGCCGACATCGTGGCCGACGGAGACGGCTGGTTGCTCGCCGGCGATCTTCCGCTCGACGAGGCCGAACGCACCCTCGAATTGGCGCTGCCGCAGGGCGATTACGAGACGATCGCCGGCATGGTGGTCGCCCATACCGACGGTCTGCCCGAAGTCGGCGACACCATCGTCATCGACCTGCCGCTCGTCCCGGCCGACCTGATCGACGACGGCGGCCCGCCGGCGCGACGACTGATCGCTGCGATCCGGTCGATCGAACGCCGGGTTCCGGCGACGATATTCGTCACCATCGAGATCAGCCAGGGAGACCCCCGATGAGTAGCCCATGGGTGGTGGCTGCGATCACCGCCGGACTGATCGCATTGAGCGCCTTCTTCGTCGCGGTCGAATTCGCTCTGATCGCGGCGCGCCGCAACCGGCTGGAGGACGCGGCCGCCACCAGTGCCGCGGCGCGGGCGGCCCTGCGCAGCACCGGCGAGCTGTCGGTCCTGCTGGCCGGCGCCCAACTGGGTATCACCGTCTGCACGTTGATGCTCGGAGCGATCACCAAACCTGCTGTGCACCATGCACTCACACCGTGGATCAGCGACCTCGGCGCCCCGCGCTGGGTGGCCGACGTCGGCGGATTCGTGCTGGCTTTGGTGATCGTGACGTTCCTGCACCTGGTGATCGGCGAGATGGCGCCGAAGTCGTGGGCGATCGCCCACCCGGAGCGGTCGGCGATCATGCTGGCGCTGCCGATGCGTGGCTTCATGTTCGTGACCCGCCCGCTGCTGCGGGCCCTCAACCAGGCCGCCAACTGGTGTCTGCGCCGCGTCGGTGTCACACCCGTCGACGAACTCGCCGACTCCCAGGACCCTGACGCTCTGCGCCAGCTCGTCGAGCATTCGGCGACCGTCGGCACCCTCGACGAGCGCTACCACGCCAACCTGGCCAGCGCGCTGGAACTCGAAGCGCTCACGGTCGGGGATGTGGCCCGCCGCGGTGGCGTCCACAGTGACGTTCCTGTCGATGCCGGCCCCGACCAGATCAGGGAAAAGTCGAGGGCGACAGGCCATCTCCGGCTGCTGGTGCGCGACGGCGACGCGACCGTCGGTGTGGTGCACGTTCGTGACAGTCTCGCCTCGACGGCGAGCGCGCGCGAGTTGATGCGGCCGATCCTCACGCTGCCCGAGGGCACCCCGGTCTACGAGGCGCTTGAGGTCATGCGTGAGACACGCAATCACCTTGTGGTGGTGGACGGTCCGTCAGGACGCGGTCTGATCACCCTGACGGATCTGCTTCACCGGCTGCTGCCGACAGAAGCGGCCTAGCCGACGACCACCGGTTCGTCGGTCGGTAGCGACGGCACCCGGGTCGCACGCACGTAAACGGTGTCGCCCTCCTTGAGGCCCAGGGCCTCGGCGTCGCCGCGGGTGATCTGCGCGGTGAATGGTGTGTGTGTCGCCGAGTTGATGAGCTCGACCCGTACCTCGAAACCGAGCATGACCACCCGTTCGATCACTGCGCGGGTCACGCCGGTGGCTTGGACAGAGTCGTCACTGGACGCGATCGCCATGTCGGGGTTTCTGCCGACTCGGATGTCGTGCGGACGCACGAGTACTCCGTTGAGGGAGGACACCGCACCGAGAAACGACATCACGAACGCGTTGGCAGGCGCGTCGTAGACCGCGCTGGGTGAGCCCACCTGCTCGATGCGGCCCTTGTTCAGAACGGCGATCCGATCGGAGATGTCGAGCGCCTCCGACTGGTCGTGGGTGACGAGCACCGTCGTGACATGTACCTCATCGTGCAGACGCCTCAACCATGCCCGAAGGTCCTCGCGCACCTTGGCGTCCAGCGCACCGAACGGTTCGTCGAGGAGAAGAACTTCGGGGTCGACCGCCAGCGCGCGAGCCAATGCCATCCGCTGGCGCTGCCCACCGGAAAGCTGGTTGGGGTATCTGTTCTGAAAGCCGGCGAGGCCGACCACTTCCAGCAGGTTGTCGACTTTGTCTTTGATGTCGGATTTCGATTTCTTGCGGATCTTCAGACCGAAGGCGACGTTGTCGCGGACCGTCAGATGCTTGAACGCCGCATAGTGCTGGAACACGAACCCGATGCCGCGCCGCTGCGGCGGCACGTTCGTGACGTCACGACCGTTGATCACCACCGTGCCGGTGTCAGGATTGTCCAGACCCGCGATGGCCCGCAGCAGCGTCGACTTGCCGGAGCCACTCGGCCCCAGTAGCGAAGTCAGTGAGCCTTTCGGCACAGAGAAGTCGACATTGTCCAATGCAGCGAAATCACCGAAGTGTTTGTTCGCTCCACGGACGATGATCGCGTCTGTCATACGTATCTCACGTCCCCTTGTCGTGACTGTTCAGCGAAATGACTCGCCGATGTAGAAACCCGCCGTGATGATCGCCAGAATGCCCAGCGTAAAACGTAGCGCCCGCTCCGGCAGTCGCGGTTGCAAAGCAGCACCCAGATACCCGCCGAGCAGCCCACCGATTCCTGCGGCGATCCCCACGGTCCAGTGAGGGACGATCGGAAGGCCGGGCCGGCTGAAGGCGAGCAACATGTAGGTCGCCGCACCCGCGAGCGACGTCACGAAGGTCGATGTGAGCGCAGCCGGCGCGACGATTCCAACCGACAATCCACGGCCGACCAGAATCGGGCTCAACAACGACCCTCCGCCGATGCCGTAGATTCCGCTGACCACTCCGATCACGAGGCTCAGCAGCGCGATCCGAGCCCGCGAGTCCGGATGTCCCTCCCGCACGCGAGTCTGTTTCGTCCACGCGCGCCGGCACAGCCAGACACCCAGCGGCAAGAGGATCGCCGCCACGAACAATTGGAAGACCGCGGCGCCGGGGAGAAGGAAGACCCGCACCACAGCCCCGATGACCACGCCGGGTACCGTGCCGGCGAGCATCACGACGGTCAACGCGCTCCGCAGCGAGGATCGTCGTGAATACCGCACCAGCGCACCGGGAATCGCGATGATGTTGAACAGGAGATTGGTCGGTGTCACCGCAGGGCTGGGGATCTGCAGCACACTGATCTGAACCGGCATGAGGAACACGGCTCCCGACACGCCGACGGGAGCCGTCACGGTCGACAGCACGACACCGGCGGTGAAGCTGACCGCCAGCAGTTCCAGCGAGGTCACCGGCGCACAAGCTCTGCGACGTCAACTCGCAGGCACCGGCTCCGAATCGCCCTCGGCGACAGAAGCTTCCAATTTGCGGGCGATGGGAGGCACGCGGGTGGCCCGCACATATACGGTGTCCCCCGCCGTGAGCCCGAGGGCCTCGGAGTCACCACGAGTGATCTGCGCGGTGAACGGGGCGCCCGTCGTCGCGTCGGTGAGCTCCACGCGAACCTCGAAGCCCAGCTTCACCACTCGATCGATGGTCGCCTCCACGACCGCCGTACCGATGCCCGAACCGTCGGCCGCGACCGGCAGGTCCGAGTTGCGGCCGACACGAATGTCGTGCGGACGCACCAACACTCCGTCGAGCGCGGACACCGCCCCGAGGAAGCCCAGCACGAACTCGGTCTCCGGCTGGTCGTAGACCTGCACAGGGGATCCGACCTGTTCAATGCGGCCCTTGTTCAGCACCGCGATCCGGTCGGACACGTCGAGCGCCTCGGCCTGGTCATGGGTCACGAGCACGGTCGTCACCTGTACGTCGTGGTGCAGCCTGCGGAGCCAGAGTCGCAGGTCCTCCCGCACTTTGGCGTCGAGCGCGCCGAAGGGTTCGTCGAGCAGGAGCACCTCGGGGTCGATCGCGAGAGCGCGGGCCAACGCCATGCGTTGGCGCTGACCACCCGACAACTGCGCCGGGTAACGGTCCTTGAAGCCGCCGAGGCCGACGATGTCGAGCAGGTCGTCGACCTTGGTCTTGATGTCGTTCTTCGGCTTCTTGCGAATCTTCAGACCGAAGGCGACGTTGTCGCGCACCGTCAGGTGTTTGAAGGCCGCGTAATGCTGGAAGACGAATCCGATTCCGCGGCGCTGCGGCGGCTCTTTCGTGACGTCACGGCCGTTGATGATCACCTGCCCGGAGTCGGGCTGATCCAGTCCGGCGATCGCCCGCAACAAGGTCGACTTCCCGGAACCGCTGGGTCCCAGTAGCGAGGTCAGCGATCCCTTGGGGACGACGAAGTCGACGTTGTCGAGCGCGGCGAAGTCTCCGTAGTGCTTGTTGGCACCCTTGACCTCGATGGCGTACTCACTCATGAATCCGACTCCCTGCTCAGTCTTCGGTTTTCGTGCGTTTGCGCTGGGCATCGAAGACGATCTGTGCGATCAGCACCGTCACGGCGACGGCCATCAGCACGGTCGACACGGTGTAGGCGCCGTAATCGTCACCGCGGGTGTAGCGGTCGTGCACGAGCAGCGTGAGCGTCTGCGATTGGCCGGGTAGGTTCGACGACACCACCAGCACGGCGCCGAACTCGCCGAGCGTTCGGGCGACGGTGAGCACGACACCGTAGGTCAGACCCCACCGGATCGAAGGCAGCGTGATGCGCCAGAACGTCTGCCACGCATTGGCGCCGAGCGTCGCCGACGCCTCCTCCTGGTCGGTACCGATCTCGTGCAACACCGGCTCGACTTCCCGGATGACGAACGGCAGCGTCACGAAGATGCTCGCCAGCACGATGCCGGGGAACCCGAAGATGATCTTGACTCCGAGGTCGTTCTGTACGAATCCGAAGAGGCCCGCGGTGCCCCACAACGCGATCAATGCCACGCCGACCACGACCGGTGACACCGCGAACGGCAGGTCGATCGCCGCCTGCAGCGCATTCTTCCCGCGGAACTTTCTGCGGGCCAACACAAGTGCGGTCGAAACCCCGAACACGACGTTGAGTGGCACCACGATCGCCACCACGAGCAGCGACAACGACAGCGCCGACTGAGCCGCCGGTGTGGTGATGGAATCCCAGAACGCGCCGAGACCTGGCGCGAACGTCCGCCATAGGATCGCACCTAGCGGAACGATCAGCAGCGCGATGATGTAGGCCAGGGCCACCAAGCGCAGGATCAGCTTGGTGGGCAGCGACAGCGTCATTTCGCGGTCATCGCGCTGCTGCCTCCCTCTTGGCCGCCTTGGCTCCGAAGTACCGCAGGATGAACAGCACGACGAAGGAGATGACCAGCAAGACGATGGAAATCGCTGCGGCGCCCGCCGGGTCGTCGTTCTCGATGAGCGTCCTGATCCACTGCGAGGACACCTCGGTCTCACCGGGGATGGCGCCGCCGATCAGCACGATGGAGCCGAATTCGCCGATGGCCCTGGAGAATGCCAGGCCGGCGCCGGACAGCAGCGCCGGCGCCAGTGCGGGCAAGATAACCGAGAAGAAGATGGTGGCGTTGTTGGCACCCAGCGATGCCGCCGCCTCTTCGACGTCTTTGTCGAGCTCGAGCAGCACCGGCTGCACCGCCCTGACGACGAACGGCAACGTCACGAATGCCAGCGCCAGGCCGACGCCCCACGCGGTGTGCTGGATGTGGATGCCTACCGGGCTCGACGGACCGTAGAGAGCGAGAAGCACAAGGCTTGCCACGATCGTGGGCAACGCAAAGGGCAAATCGATGATCGGATCGATGATGCGTTTCCCCGGGAAGTCGTCGCGCACCAAGACCCACGCGATGAGCAATCCGAACACCACGTTCACGAGCGTCACGACGACCGAGATCGTCAGCGTGACTTGGAACGACGCGATGGCCGACGGCGAGGTCACCGCCGAGACGAACGCATCCCAGCCGCCCTTGGCGGAGATCCAGAAGATCGCGGCCAGCGGCAGCAGGACGATGACGGACAACCACACCACTGCGACGCCGACCTGCAGCGTCGTGCCACCGGGCCTACGGAGTCCCCGGCCCCCGCCCGGAGCTGGGGTCAGCTCCGGGCGGATGGCCTCAGGATTCGGATCTATAACAGAGGTCATCCAGTCGCCTGCTTGTAGATCTTGGTGATGGTGCCGTTGTCCTTGTCGAACAGTTCGGTGTCGACCGCTTTCCAACCACCCAGGTCGTCGATCGTCCACAGCTTCTCAGGCGCGGGGAACTTGTCCTTGTACTCCTCGGCCACCGCGGGATCGACCGGCCGGAATCCGGCATCAGCCCACACCTTCTGGCCCTCGGGGGTGAACTGGAAGTCGACGAAGGCCTGCGCCGCGTCGATGTGCTGGCTGGTGTTGACCACCGCGGTCGGATTCTCGATCTTGAAGGTCTGCGCGGGGTTGACGTGCTCGAGGTCGAAGTTGATCGCCTCGTTCTCGTAGGCGAGCAGCACGTCCCCGCTGCCCTGCCGGAACACGTCGGTGGCCTCACGACCCGAGCCCGGGCGCAGCTTGACGTGCTCGGTGACGAGCTTGTTCACGAAATCGATTCCCGCCTGCGGATTCTGGCCGCCGTTGCTGGCATAGGCGTATGGCGCCAACAGGTTCCACTTGGCCGCGCCCGAGCTCAGCGGGCTCGGCGTGATGACCTCGATACCCGGCTTCAGCAGGTCGTCCCACGTGCGGATGTTCTTCGGGTTGCCCGGTCGCACGGCGAAGCTGACGACGGAACCGAAAGCGATTCCCTTGTTCGGTCCTGCGTTCCAGTTCTCGTCGACCTTGCCCGCCTTGACCAGACGGGTGATGTCCGGCTCGACGGAGAAGTTGACGATGTCGGCGGGTTTGCCCGATTCGACCGCACGCGACTGGTCACCGGAGGCTCCATAGGATGCGGTGACCTCGATTGCCTTGCCCTCATCCGTCGCGGCGAACGCCGGGGCGGCCTTCGACCAGCCCGGCTCCGGCACCGCGAACGCGACCAGGGTCAGTGTGGTCTCTGCGTTACCACTGCCGCCGTCTCCTCCGGCCACGTCGCTGGCGCCGCCGCCACACGCGGCGAGCACGGTCGCCGTGGTTGCGAGCGCGGCGGCGGTGCGCCAGCGCCTCGTGGATTTCAGGATCTTTTGCATGGTGACCTTTCCGGTTTCGGATTCCGAGGATGGACCCGTTGCGGAAAGGCAGGTTCTTACTGAAGGCAGCTACGCCACAGCCGTCACCGACGCCACGCCACGAACGGGCAGGGTGTCAGCGACAACAACAGACATCAGCAACGGCAGCGAATCCCACGGCAATGAGGGTCACGATGTGACCACCCTTGTTGCCGGACGCCAGTTGCATGGCGCGAAGAATAACAGAGACCGCACAGTTGTCTCGATGGAAGCCGGACGGGCAGTCCCCGCCTGTCAGCGCGTGAGCACCCACATGACGATGACCAGGACGATCAGCGCCACCAGCGCAAGCGTCACCCGTGATCTCGGCATCCCGGTCATGATCTGCGCTCCTCTGCGTCGTCGTCGGTGTGGCGGATGCGGTGCAGGATCCGGATCCCGTTGCCGAGCAGATTGTCGAGGCTGACGGCGACCACGTAGGCCAGCGCGAGCACGACGGGCATCACGACGACCGTCTGAGCGACGAACGGCAGCCCGGACAACCACAGCTCCACTCCGTCCCACCAGTTGAGGAAGCCGTCCATCCGGCCAGCCTATGCGTCGGGGAACTGCGCAAGTCGCACCGGTGTTCTGAGTAGACGCCGGGGTGCCTGAGCGTCGATGATGTGCGCATGGTTTTGCCGCAGTCCGAGGCCTCAGACGGAGTGTCATCCAACGGTGAATCGACGGCATTGACGTCAGCCCTGTCGCTGCCCGCACCGACGCCCTCATACGGATCCAGTGCGCTGCGGAACCCGTTCCCGCCCATCGCCGACTATGCGTTCCTGTCGGATTGCGAGACGACGTGCCTCATCTCGTCGGCCGGTTCGGTGGAGTGGTTGTGTGTTCCGCGGCCCGACTCCCCCAGCGTGTTCGGTGCGATCCTGGACCGGGGCGCCGGACATTTCCGGCTCGGCCCGTACGGCGTGACCGTCCCGGCGGCGCGCCGCTATCTGCCGGGCAGCCTGATTTTGGAGACGACCTGGCAGACCCACACGGGCTGGGTGATCGTGCGCGACGCGCTGGTGATGGGCCCGTGGCATGACCTCGAAGCCCGCTCGCGCACCCACCGGCGCACCCCGATGGACTGGGATGCCGAGCACATCCTGCTGCGCACCGTCCGTTGTGTGAGCGGCACCGTGGAACTGGTAATGAGCTGCGAGCCGTCGTTCGACTACCACCGCACGAGCGCCCACTGGGAGTACTCGGCCTCGGCGTACGGCGAGGCGATCGCGCGTGCCACCAAGGATCCGGATTCGCATCCGACGCTGCGTCTGACCACGAACCTGCGGATCGGACTCGAGGGCCGCGAGGCGCGGGCACGGACGCGGCTGAGTGAGGGCGACAATGTGTTCGTCGCGCTGAGCTGGTCGAAGTTCGCCGCCCCCCAGACGTTCGAAGAGGCGTCGGACAAGATGTGGAAGACCAGCGAGTGCTGGCGGCAGTGGATCAACGTCGGCGATTTCCCCGACCATCCGTGGCGGGCCTACCTGCAGCGCAGCGCTCTGACGTTGAAGGGGCTGACGTACTCCCCGACCGGAGCGCTGCTGGCCGCACCGACCACGTCGCTGCCGGAAACTCCTCAGGGTGAACGCAACTGGGACTACCGCTATGCGTGGGTGCGCGACTCGACCTTCGCACTGTGGGGCCTCTACACCTTGGGGCTGGACCGAGAGGCCGACGACTTCTTCGCGTTCATCGCCGACGTGTCCGGCGCGAACAACGGCGAACGCCACCCGCTGCAGGTGATGTACGGCGTGGGGGGCGAGCGCAGCTTGGTCGAGGAGGAGCTCAATCACCTCTCCGGCTATGACAACTCCCGTCCGGTGCGCATCGGCAACGGCGCCTTCGACCAGATGCAGCACGACATCTGGGGAACCATGCTCGACTCGGTCTATCTGCACACCAAGTCGCGGGAACAGATCCCCGAGACGCTGTGGCCGGTCCTCAAGGAACAGGTCGAGGAGGCGATCAAGCACTGGAAGGAGCCCGACCGCGGCATCTGGGAGGTGCGCGGCGAACCGCAGCACTTCACGTCCAGCAAGATCATGTGTTGGGTCGCCCTGGACCGCGGGGCCAAGCTCGCCGAGCTCGAAGGCGAGAAGTCCTACGCCCAGCAGTGGCGGGTGATCGCCGAGGAGATCAAGGCCGACATCCTCGAACACGGTGTCGACGAGCGCGGGGTCTTGACGCAGCGCTACGGCGATCCCGCCTTGGATGCCTCCCTTCTGCTGGCGGTGTTGACGCGGTTCCTGCCGCCCGACGATCCGCGGATCCGGGCGACGGTCATGGCGATCGCCGACGAGCTGACCGAAGAAGGACTCGTGCTGCGGTACCGCGTCGAGGAGACCGACGACGGGCTCGCCGGCGAAGAGGGCACGTTCACGATCTGCTCGTTCTGGCTGGTGTCGGCGCTCGTCGAGATCGGTGAGATCCACCGGGCCAGGCATCTGTGCGAGCGGCTGTTGTCCTTTGCGAGCCCGCTGCATCTCTACGCCGAAGAGATCGAGCCGCGCACCGGTCGCCACCTGGGTAACTTCCCGCAGGCGTTCACCCACCTGGCGCTCATCAACGCCGTCGTCCACGTGATCCGCGCCGAGGAGGAGGCGGACAGTTCCGGTGTCTTCCAGCCGGCGAACGCACCGGTGTAACAGCAGGATCGCGGGTTTGCGTCTGTCCGCGCGAAAGACTCCTGGCGTTCACCTGGCCGGACAATGATGTCCGTCATGAGTTTTCGTACGGCTGACGACACGTCTCGTCAGATCATCGACATCGCCACCGGCATCCTGATCGGGCTTCGCGGTTGCTCGCGCGCCGAGGCCTTCGAGGAGATGGTGCGCGTCATGCGCGAGACCGGCATCGGTTTGAGCACCATCGCCTCGGGGCTGGTCGCGGTCGCCAGCGGCTCGGCGTCGGCCGAGCACGTCGAGGCGTTCACCGTGTGGGGCGAGTTGATCGGGAACGCCAGGCCGGCTCCGCTGATCCCCGCGTCCTGACTTCAGCGGGCGGCGTTCTCCACCATCGCGTCGGCGATCTCGGCGGCTTCGTCGGTGATGCTGTAGCCACACGCCCACGCCTCGACGGTCACGTTCGACACCAGCGACAGCGCGTGCTGGCAGGCCCAGCCGTCGGCACCCTCCTGGGTGGTGATCTGCGTGATCAGCGTGTCCCCCATCTGGACGTCGTCGAGTTCCCACAGGTACTCGCCTTCGCCGACGACGATCGCGTCGTTGGCGCAGTCCTGCCAGGTTGCCGTGGAATCGTCGAAAAACTGCTTGGCGTTCTCCGCCGACGGGTACAGCACGGCGGTCTGTTCGACCCAGTGGTCGTTGTCGGTGTCGGGTTCGCGGGCCACCTGGTCGCGCACCGCGATCCAGTCCGTGCCCTCGTACACCGGCGATTCCGCTCCGTACACCGCGCCGAGGCAGTCCGGATCCGAGACGTCGGCGGAGTGGTCGGTCATCTCATCGAGGTCGCTGGTCACTTTCATCTGGGTCGAACCGACGATGCCGTTGATCTCCCCGATGGTCAGCAAGACCTCGTCGAGCTTGGCCTCGTCGAGCGGCGGGACGTTGAGCGGACCGGCGCCGTGCCCGCGCACCGCAGTCCCTTCCACTGTGCTGACACAGCCTGTGATCAGCACAGATGCCGCGGTCACCATGCCGGCGAGACAGGCTCGGCGGTTCGCGGCGGAGGTATTCACCGACTCATTGTGGGCCATCGGCCCTCACGGCCGCGACGTACAGGTACCTTTCAGCGAGTCGCTGCGATCTTGTCGAGGATGACGTCGGCGACGGCGATTGCGCCGTCTGTGGCACCGGCGGGACGCGGGTCGGTGAGCTCGACTTCGACGATGCAGTCACCGGCGAGACCGACGGCACGCAATCCGGTCGGCGATTCGGTTCCGGCCGAGGTGTGCAGCACGTTCGCTGACATGACCCGCTCGCCGAATGCGACGTCGGTGACCCTGCTCAACTCGTCGGCCCCGTGGTCGGGGACCTGCAATGTCACCGTCTCGCCGTTGCAGCGCCGCCACTGATCGGTCATCGACGCGAAAAACTCCTGCGCGGCGGCCGGGCTGGCCATCTGCACGACGCCGAAGAACCCGGTCACCGGCGCTGCGTCGAAACCGCCGCCCGCCCATGTGTTGGTGGCCACCGACTGCACCGGGCCCGCGTCGTACACGATCTCTTGGAGCCGGTAGGCGGCGCTGACGCAGTCCATCGGCGTAGCCTGGCCGTCGCCGACGCTGCGCAGCAGTACGTCGGAGCCACCTTCGACCGGCGATCCCATGAAGCCGTTCGGGCCGGTGCCCAGGATGGTGGACAACTCGACGGCGGTCGGCAGGAACGGGCCGAGGGGAATCGCGGCCGACGGTTGGGCGGCCTCGACGATCGTGACGACGGGACGGTTGTCGACCGGCGCGCCCGCGCAGCCAGAGATCGCCACTGCGGCACACACCGCGCCGACCGCAGCAGCGGCGTGCTTCCCCGACATCACTCTTAGGTAGCACGCCGCGCCTGGGTGCGCGACCGGGTTCAGAGAACCCTCAATCTCACGCGGTGGCCGCCCCCACGCTTTCCGGTGCCTCGGTGCCGAGGTTCTCGGGCCGGATCGAGCGATGGCCCGCGACCTGTCCCGCGATCTCCTCCAGTCGCTCGATCTGCTCCTGGCTGAGCTGCACACCGGCGGCTCCGAGGTTCTCCAACAGGTATTCGACGTGCCGCGTACCCGGAATCGGCACGACGTCCTCCCCACGGGACAGCACCCAGGCCAGTGCCACCTGGCTGGGGGTGACACCGACCTCCGACGCGACGGCGACCACCGTCTCGGCCAAGCTCCGGTTGCGTTCGAACGCTTCCGCGGAAAAGCGTGGGTGCTGACGGTGCGTGCCGCTGATGTCGGACTCGCTCTGGACACGACCGGAGAGCCAGCCGCGTCCCAGAGGCGAGTAAGTGACGATTCCGATGCCCAATTCCCGTGCCACGGGAAGCGCGTCGTGCTCGATATCCCTGGTGAACAGCGACCATTCGTTCTGGATGGCCGTGATCGGATGGACTGCGTGCGCCCGCCGCAGCGTCTGCGGACCCGGCTCCGACAACCCGATGTGGCGCACCTTGCCCGCCTGCACCAGTTCCTTGAGCGCTCCCACGGTGTCCTCGATGGGAACGTGCGGATCGACGCGGTGCTGGTAGTAGAGGTCGACGTGGTCGATTCCCAGCCTGCGCAGCGAACCCTCGATGGCGCCGCGAATGTATTCGGGCCTACCGTCGAGCGCGCGCGGGTTGGTCGCCCGGTCAAGGGTGTTGCCGAACTTCGTGGCGATGGTCAGGTCGTCCCGGCGTCCCTGAATCACGCGACCCAGCAGGATCTCGCTGAATTCGGGTCCGTAGATGTCGGCAGTGTCGAAGAACGTCACGCCATGGTCGATCGCGGAGTCGACGACGTTCTTGGCCTGCTTCTCGTCGTCGGCATCGGCGGAAGTGCGAAAGCTCATGAATCCCAGCCCGATTGCCGAGACCTCAAGCGCGTCGACACCAAGCCGGCGAGTGGGGAGGGTTGTCATCGTTGCACGATTCCTATCTTGTTATCGGTGGATGGTCAGGCGGCAAGCGAGGTCGCACGGAGCCCGAAGAGGCGTCGTGAGTTACCGATTCGGATCTTGTGTTGGTCAGCGGCACTGAATCCGGCAGCCGCGAGCACCGTGTCGATATGAGCTCGTTCGGCGTCCCGGTGGATGGGCCAGTCGCTGCCGACGACCAGGCGGTCGGGCCCCAGCACGTCACCGAGGTAGCGCAGCACGGGCGCACTGAAGCGCATCGTGTCGAAGTACAGGTTGGCGCCAAGGGTCCCGTCGGCCGCCTCGGCGCGGTAGCGCGCCAATTGTTCTGCGGCATAGAGCAACCCGCCATGTCCCAGCGTGGTGAACACAAGGTGAAGGTCGGGCAGCCGGGTCGGCAGGTCGGCGTTCAACGCGGACAGGAAGGCGACCGCGTTCTGCAGGCCACGGCCCGCCGAGTTGCCGGCCTTGCCCGCCACGGCTCGCAATATCTCGACCTGCGGGGCGGCCACGGGATGGACGAACACCGGGACGCCCCGCAGCGCCGCGAGCTCCAGAGTCGGCAGGGCCTCGGGAGATCCGAGGAACGTGCCGTGTCGCGCCGAGTCGAGAACGATCCCATGCAGACCGAGGTCGTCGATCGCGTACCGGGCCTGCTCGGCACCGGCGTCACCGGCATAGGCATCGACTGTCGCCAGACCCAGGAAATTCTGGCGCTTCCCGACAATCTCGGCCAGGTGTTCGTTGACGACGTTGACATCCGCGGTCGCCACGTCTCCGTGAGGCCCGAACAACTGCTCGACCGGAGCGCTCAGCGCTCTCGCGCTGACCCCGTTGGCGACGGACTCTGCCGCCAACGCATCGAGGTCTTCTCGTGGATCGGCCTCGCCATCTGTCAGCGAAGGACTCCGTCGCCAGTCGGCGGGCCGCCAATGCGTATGGATGTCAAGCACATACGACTCGTCAAGGTTTGCCATCGACGTCTCAGCCGACCTCATCGACCTGCGCAACCGTCATTGATCCGATCCGTAGAACGGCTGCCCTGAGATCAATTCGGATTCGCGGCCGTCGACGCCCTTGGGGATGTCGCCCTCGATCGTCACACGGTAGAGGACGCGGTCGTAGCCGAGATGCCCGGCGTCCGGGATCGCCAGATGCGCTGTGGCACGGTTGTCCCAGAACGCCACACTGCCGGGGGCCCAACGGAAGCGGACCGTGTACTCGGTGCGTGTCGCCTCATCCCACAGCAGCTTGAGGATGCTCTCGCTCTGCGCCGGGGTGAACCCGCGGATCTCGCGTGGCCCGCGGGTGAAACCGGGACTCACGAAGAGAGCGCGCTCACCGGTCACGGGATGAACGCGCACCGCGGGATGCCAGGCGGCGAGGTTCGCCTCGGCGACTTTCCGGTCGCGCTGGCTTCCCGCCACGGCCTTGGTGTTGAACTGGTGCCTGATGTAGATCTTGTCGGCCAGCTCCCGCAGCTCTGTCGGCAGGTTTTCGTACGCCACAACAAGATTGGTCCATGCCGTGTCTCCGCCATGCGGGGGAAGGATATGTGCCCGCAGAATCGACGCCGCAGGAGGATTGACCAGAGCGGTCACATCCGTGTGCCAGCTGCTGTCATAGGACGTGCGTTTGCGGCCCAGCGTCGCCTCGTAGCGGCGGCTGTCGATCGGCAGGATCTGCGGGAATCCCTCGGGCGGGCTCTCCTCGTGCGGGTGTGCGGGCGTCACCTTGCCGAAGTTCTTCGCGAAGCTGATCTGCTCGGCGTGGCCGATCTCCTGGTCACGGAAGAAGATCACCTTGTAGCGGAACAGCGCATCGCGGATCTCCTGCACCACAGCGGCTTCCAACGGGCCGCGCAGGTCGACTCCCCTGACTTCAGCGCCGATGTACCCGGCGACGGGGATTACATCCAACCCGGTGTCGATTCCGCTGTCCTTGAGTTCGGTCATGGGCTGACTTTCTGATCGTGGGACGTTCGTGCGGGCCCACTCAGCCTGGAATCGCCACAGTAGGGAAACAACAGTCATCGGCTACCGGAAACCTTCAGCGGTTCTTAACCGCGGGCGTATCGCACAGTTTTCGTTGCAGAACCCGGTAGCAGACGTCCGTTGATGACACGCGCTGCGCGGCGGATCATCGCCGGTGACAGATTGGCATGAGGCACAACCGAGGAGAAGACAGTGAGCGATCTGGAACTGCGACGGCTGGGCGAGATCGGACCGGAGGTCACCGTTCTGGGTTTCGGCGCCATGGAATTGCGCGGCACACCTCATCGCAACCCGCGCCCGCTCGACGAGTCGGTGGCAGCCGACGTGCTCCGCACCGTCCTCGACGAGGGAATCACGTTTATCGACACCTCCGTCGACTATGCGCTGAGCGAGGAAAGGATCGGGGCGCACATCGGATCTCGCCGCGACGAGTACGTTCTCGCGACCAAGGCGGGGTGCCCCTTGGACTTCCAGCCCGATGCCACACCGGGGCGGCCGCTGGCCCACGACTACTCCGAGGCCAACATCCGCGCCGGCGTGGAACAGAGTCTGCGCCGGTTGCAGACCGACCGCATCGATCTGCTACAGCTGCACATCAGCCCGTCAGTGGAGGTACTGCGCCGGGAGGGTGTGGTCGAAACGCTGACCGCACTGCGCGACGAGGGCAAGATCCTCGCGTTCGGGGTGTCCTCGACGCTTCCCGAGATCGACGACCACCTGGCCATCGAGGACTTCTCGGCGCTGCAGGTGCCGTTCTCGGCGCTGGAGCGCTCGCTGGAGAGCCGCATCAAGTTCGCGGGTGAGCAAGGCGTCGGCATCATCGTGCGCGGTGGCGTCGCACAGGCGGGCAAGCGCCAGAAGCTGACCGCCGACGGAAACCCGGTGACATGGGCCGACACCGGGCTCGACGAACTTCTCGACGGTGACACCGAGCAGGGCTTCCTTCTGCGATACGCGATTTCGACGCCGGGCGTCACCACGATCATCGCCGGCACCGCCAACCCCGACCACGTTCGCGACAACGTCCGGGCGGCCCGTCGTGGCCCGTTATCCGCCGACGTGCTGGCCGAAGCGCACCGCCGACTCGATGACGCCGGAATTACATCCGCGCTGATTCCTGGAGCCATCGCCAGGTAAGTGCAGGTCAAAGGGACCGCGCGCGAATACGTCGGCGGGCGGCGCCTTTCTCGTGGGTACCACGCTGTGCCACCATCAATCCCGTGATTGCGGTGGAACTCTTCGCTCGACGTCATGTCGATCTGATGCGCTCTTGTAGTGCTGCCTGTTGCCGTTGACGTCGTCCGTCAAACGTGTCGCCACCAGCCCAGGCCCTTCATGGTGCCACCCGTGTCACACCCTGCCCACGAGGTTTCAACACATGTCGATCTTGTTCAGTTCTGCCAGAGTCATTTTCGGATCCTCGATCGTTGGAGGTGTCTGATGCTCGATCTGCGCCGCATGATGCTGCTCTGCGATCTCGCCGACCTCGGTTCGGTCACCGCCGTCGCCGAGCGCCGCGGGATCACCAGCTCTGCTGTCTCCCAACAACTTCGCGTACTCGAAGAGGAAGCCGACGCGATTCTGTTCCGCCGCGAGGGTCGCACCCTCGGGCTGACCCGATCCGGTCAAGTGCTTGTCGACCACGTCCGCCGGGTCATCAATGCGGTCGACGAGGCGATGAGCGCCGTGGCCGCGACGCGCGACCGTACGGCCGGCCAGGTGGCGATCGGGACGTTCAACATGGGCATCCCGACCTTGGCGGCGCCGCTGATGCAACGGCTCGGCGCGACCGAGCCGGATCTGCGGATCGAGGTCCAGCAGGTCACCAGCGCGGACTCGTTGCGGTTGCTCCGACAGGGCGAGATCGATGTCGCGATCACCTGCCGCTACGACTTCCTCGGCGACGAATCCGTGGGCGGTCTGGCCAGTGAGGAGCTGTTGTTCGAACCACTGGTCTTGCTGGCTCCCAAACACTCTCACCTCCGAGTGATCAAGAGCGGGCTCGCCGCGCTGTCCGACAACCAGTGGGTGACGGGACCCCAGAACTCTGGCCTGGGAGCCGCGGTGATGAGGGTCAGCGAAAGTGCCGGATTCACTCCGCAGGTCAAGCACCGGCTGATCGGCGCGCAGAATATCTGTGATCTCGCCGCGACGGAGATGGCATCGGCGATCGTTCCGCGCCTATCGGTTCCGCAGAGACTCGAGTCGCTGATCGTGCCGGGTCTGCAACTCGGCGGACGGACGATCAGCGCGATGGTCCGCGCGGGCCGCCAGCGCGATCCCAACATCGCCCTCGTCCTTCGCACATTGCGGTCGATCGCGGCCGACGCGCTTCCTGCGGCTTCTGACGAAGAACTCAGCGTCGCTTCCTGATCCGCCGGCGCGGGTCGGCCTTCGTCAGAAGAAGCCGACCCGCGGCAACGGGGTGTCGTTCACGAGGTTGTCGCCGAGGATGCGCGCCTTATACGCAGTGGGGTTGTGCGAGAACAAGGTTCGCAGGTTGCGCCAGTGCCGATCGAGGTTCGCCGACGACCGCGTCGACGACGCTCCCCCGACACCGAAGAGATCTCCCGCGGCACGTAGCGCCAATTCTTCGATCCCGACTTTCGTCTTCGCGGCTTGCGCCGACGCCTCGTGTTCCAGCGCCTCGTCGGCGTGGCCGTTGTCGTAGGCGTATCGGGCGGCCCGGTCTTGCGCATCTGCCGCGGCGAGCACGGTCGACTCGGCGACGAACGCCGCCGACGTCAGGGAACCGATGATTTGCAGCAGCTGCGGGTCGTGTCGTGGTTCCTCGGCCACCGCCCACGAGTAACTGCGGCGGCGCGTCCGCACGACGTCGGCGGCATCAGCTGCCACTGCACGCAGGATTCCGGCGGCGATCGCGTGCAGGATCAGCTGTGGCTGCGACTGCCGTGGGCGCTGCTGGTCTTCCCAGCTCTCGAATGGGATGACCTCGTCGGCATGGACCACGACGTCGTCGAGAATCGTCGTGCCGCTGCCGGTTTGGGCCTGCCCTATACCGTCCCAGTCATCCGCATGAATGACGCCGGCCCGGTCGGCCGGAATCAGTGCGCTGATCTGTTGTCCGTCCTCGTCGTTGGCCATGATGCGGAGGAAGTCGGAGTACAGACTGCCGGTGCTGTAGAACTTCCGGCCACGCAGCCGGAATCTGTCGCCGTCGGCGACCAGAGTCGTGTCATACGAATATGTTCCGGCGGCACGGTCCGTCAGCTCGGAATTGGCGCCACCGAAGAGCACTCCGTCGGCGATCTGCCCAAGCCAGGGCCGCCCAACCTCGACGGCGCGGCGGCGAAGCCGGTCTTCCACGAATCCCCAGTGCACACGAAGAATGTGGGGGACGTCGGGATCCGCTTCACCGAGCTTGACGACGAGGCGGAAGAAGTCGCGCTTGCTGTACCCGCCGCCGCCGAGTTCGGTGGGTAGCCGAACAGCGCCGAGACGGTGCTCCCGCGCCAGCCTCAACGCGGCATGCGGTTGACGATCCCCGGCGGGGTCGGAACGTCTGCGGCGCGCATCCTCGGCAATCTCGGTGATCACCGCAGCCAACTCCGGTGAGTCGATGGCGGGTGGTCGGGTGGTGATGACTCCGGTCATCGCTGTCCTCCTCGCGGCCGGTGGGCAAGCGCCCAGCCTTCAGCGTGGACACCAGCCCGGCGACGATCAACGCAGTCGCACTACAGCTTTCCCGTAGGAGAAGTGAGCTGATCTTTACCTGTCCCGTCGATACGTTTCTTGACGTGTCACGTCGACAGCTGCACCTGAACGCATTCCTGATGAGCACCGGTCACCACGAGGCGTCGTGGCGGCTTGCCGAGAGCAACCCGCTGGCGGCCACCGACGTCGAGCATTACCTGCATCTGGCCGCCGTTGCCGAACGCGGCACGTTCGATTCGGTGTTCCTGGCCGACAGCCCCCAACTCAACGGGGATGTCGGACGCCGGCCCCTCGGCGTGCTCGAGCCGCTGACGCTGTTGACCGTTCTCGCCGCGGCGACCGAACGGCTCGGCCTCATCGCGACAGCGTCCACGTCGTACAACTCGCCCTACAACCTGGCTCGCCGGTTCGCCTCGCTCGACCACGTCAGCAAGGGCCGGGCCGGATGGAACATCGTCACCACGGCGACCGTCGAGGCCGCCCGTAATTTCGGCCTCGACGACCTGCCCGCGCACGCAGACCGGTATGCGCGCGCCGACGAATTCGTTCGTGTCACCCAAAAGCTCTGGGATAGTTGGGAAGACGATGCGATCGTCGCCGACAAGTCTTCGGGGCTCTGGGGCGACCGGTCGAAGATCCACCCACCGGCACACCGGGGCGAGTACTTCTCCGTCGAAGGCCCGCTGAACATTCCGCGCTCCCCTCAGGGCTACCCGCTGTTGGTTCAGGCCGGATCATCGGAGGATGGACGGGGTTTCGCGGCGCGCTATGCCGAAGCGGTCTTCACCGCGCAGCAGACCCTCGTGCAGGGCCGCGACTTCTACACCGACGTGAAGGCACGCGCCGCGGCCACCGGGCGGGATCCGGACACCCTCAAGATTCTGCCCGGCATCGTGCCGGTGATCGGCAGCACCGAAGCCGAGGCCGCAGCCAAGGACCGCGAACTGGAGGAGGCCATCGTGCCCGAGTATGCCCATCAACAGCTGGCGAAGACATTACGAGTCCCGATACACGAACTGGAATTGGACAAACAGCTTCCGGCGGATCTACTGCCCGAGGATGCGATCGAGGGCGCCAAGAGCCGGTACACCCTGATCGTCGAGCTCGCCCGCAGCGAGAAGCTCACGGTCCGTCAGCTGATCGGGCGGCTCGGAGGCGGTCGCGGTCACCGCACCTTCACCGGTACACCCGAACAGGTGGCCGACACCATCGACGAATGGTTCCACAGCGGTGCCGCCGACGGATTCAACGTCATGGCACCGATTCTGCCGTCGGGGCTCGAACTGTTCGTCGACCACGTCGTGCCGATCCTGCGCGACCGCGGACTGTTCCGTCGGGAGTACACCGCGACGACGCTGCGCGGCCACTACGGTCTCGATCGCCCAGCCAACGCCAACCTCTTCGCCGAGGCGGTGGCCGGATGACCGCCGAGATCACCAGAGTGCCCGAGCTGGCCGAGGACGCACTCGCCGACGTGTCCGCCCGGGAATCGCTGCGGCTGCTCGGTCTGGACGGCAACAACTGGATCGCCGATCGACAGGACGTCGACCATGACGTCGCGGTGATCGGGGGCGGTCAAAGCGGTGTCACGATCGCGCACGCGCTGCTACGAGCCGGCGTCGCCCGCGTCACGGTGATCGATGCCGGGCGGTCGGAATCGGATTCCGCGTGGCGTGCGAGGGCCCGTATGCGGACGCTTCGCACCGGTAAGACCATTTCCGGTCCCGAACTCGGCAATGCCGCCCTGACCTTTCGCGCGTGGTTCGAAAGCCGCAATGGCACAGAAGCTTTCGACGACATCGATCGGATCCCGACGGCGGAGTGGGCCGACTACCTGAGTTGGTTCCGACGCCAGACGGGCGTCGACATCCGCCGCGGTGTCCGGGTCGCCGACATCGCGCCCACTGATGGCGGACTGCTCCTCAGCATCGAGCAGGACGGGCGGCGCTCGACGGAGACGGCCCGGAAGGTCGTCTTGGCCGGTGGCGTATCCGGCACCGGCGGTCCGCATATCCCCGAGGTTCTGGCGGACCTGCCGCGAACTCTGTGGGCACACACCGCCGACGCGATCGACTTCGACGCGCTGCGTGGGCGCACTGTCGCGGTGCTCGGTGCAGCGGCATCGGCGTTCGACGCCGCGGCCACCGCGCTGGAGTCCGGGGCCGGCGAGGTGCACGTCTACACTCGGCGTCCTGAAGTCGTCGTTGCCAACCTGGCCAATCGACCGAACCCGTTGGCGCAGGATGTGTTCCACCTCCTGCCTGATGAGCAGCGGTGGGAACTGCGATGGAAGGCGTCAACCGCAGGCGCGAACGTGCCCGAGGATTCGGTGAACCGGGCGGCGGTCTTCGACAACTATCGCCTGCACGTGTCCGCACCGTGGATCTCGGCCACCGAACACGACGGCCGGGTCCGGGTCGAGGCTGCCGACGGCACAGGGACGTTCGACTTCGTCATCGCGGGCACGGGCTATCAGCAGGATCCGCGCACCCGCAGCGAGCTCGGCACCATCGCACCTCACGTCGCCCTATGGCAGGACGTCTACTCACCGCCATCTGACCGGGCCAACGACCTCCTCGCCGTCGCACCGTATCTCGGTGGGGGCTACGAATTCACAGAGAAGACTCCCGGTGCTGCGCCGTGGCTGTCCGACATCCACGTGTTCAGCATCGGGGCCAATGTCAGCTTCGGTCGGCCCGTCGGAGACGTCCCCAGCCTGCGCATCGGCGTACCCCGATTGGTGCAAGCCATCACCCGCGACCTGGTGCTGGAAGACCTCCGCAACGCGGAGTCGACGAGGTGACGTCACCCGAGCTGCTGTGGTACATCCCCAACACCGTCACACCCGGTCACCGGGGTGATGACACTGTGGACGGCTGGGGCAGCCTCGATTACTCCGTCGGTTTGGCCCAGAGCGCGGAGCAGCATGGCTGGGGCGGCGCACTGATCGGGACCGGATGGGGCAGGCC
Organism: Mycobacterium sp. 236(2023); assembly: GCF_029623955.1. GTDB lineage: Bacteria > Actinomycetota > Actinomycetes > Mycobacteriales > Mycobacteriaceae > Mycobacterium. The sequence goes on from NZ_JARSBP010000006.1 coordinate 143,969, forward strand.
GGACACCTTCACGGTCGCCACCGCGATCGCCGCGCGCACGACGCATTTCACCCCACTGGTCGCGATCCGGCCCGGCTACTGGCACCCGGCGCACTTCGCCAGCGCGGCAGCCACTCTCGACCAGCTCAGCGGCGGCCGGCTGTTCATCAACATCGTCAGCGGCACCGACGATCTGGCCGCCTACGGAGACGGCGAGTTCGACAAGTCCCGACGGTACGACCGGACCCGCGAATTCCTGCAGGTGGTCCGCAGGCTCTGGCACGACGACGACGTGACCTACCGGGGTGAGTTCTTCCACGTCGAGCACTCCACAGTCGCCCAGAAGCCGTTCGACGCAGAGTCGGGGCGTCATCCACGGCTGTACTTCGGCGGGGCGTCTGCGGCCGCAGAGGCCGTGGCCGCGACCGAAGCCGATGTGCAGTTGTTCTGGGGCGAGCCACTCGACGGCATCGCGGAAAGAATCGACCGGCTCAGGACACTGTCCGAGACACTCGGCAGAGAGCACGCCCCGCTGGAGTTCGGTCTCCGAGTCACCACGTTGGTCCGCGACACCACCGAAGAGGCCTGGCGCGACGCCGAAGCCAAGATCGCGGACATTGCGGGGAAGCCAGACCTGCACGGCCGCAATCCGCGTGCCGCCGTAGGGCAGCAACGCCTGCTCGATCTCGCCGAGCAGGGCGAGGTTCTCGACACGTGCCTGTACACCACACCCGGCCGCTACGGCGGCGGCGGAGCGGGAACGACATGGCTGGTTGGCTCGGCGGCCGACGTCGGCGCGGCGCTGCAGAGATACGCCGACCTGGGCATCACGCACTTCGTGCTCTCCGACACGCCCTACAAGTCTGAAGTCGAGAGAATCGGCGACCAGCTCTTGCCGCTGCTGCGCAACCGAATCGAGGTCCCCCTGTGAGCACGCCCTCGCGCAGGCCCGTCGTCGTCTACGGGGCGGGAGCGATCGGAGGCGTCGTCGCGGCGAGGCTGGCGCTGGCAGGTCAAGAGGTCACAGCCGTCGCGCGCGGAGAGCATCTACGTGAAATCCGTTCCAAAGGTCTGCGACTCGTCACCGAGACCGGCACCGAAACCGTCGAAGTCCCGGCCGCCTCACGTGCCGCCGAGGTGGACTGGTCCGCCCGGCCCGCGGTCGTGGTGGCCGTCAAGAGCCACCAGACCGCCGCGGCGCTCGACGACCTCGCCGCACACGCACCGCTGGACACCCCGGTCTTCGTCGCGCAGAACGGGGTCGCCAATGAGGCCGCGACGCTGCGGCGGTTCGCGAACGTCTATGCCGTGGCCGTCGTGGTCTCCGCGGCGCACCTCGAGCCCGGAATCGTGGTCCAGCAGAGCTATCCGGTGGCGGGCATTCTGGATCTCGGACGCTACCCCGGAGGTGGCGACGACGTCGCCGAGGAACTCGCGGCCGGCTTGCGGGACGCTCAGTTCCTCTCGGAGGTGCGGACCGACATCATGGCGTGGAAGTACCGCAAGCTGATCGCCAACCTCGGCAACGGCGTCACGGCCGCATTCCAACCGGGTGCGGCGGCTGATCAGCTTGTCGCGCTGGCCCGCTCGGAAGCCGAGCATGTGCTGACCGTCGCCGGGATCCCGTTCGTCAGTGCCGAACAAGATACTGAGCGCCGCAGCGATTTCCTGCGAGGCAGGCTGCGCGACGACTACTTCGGGTCGACGTGGCAAAGCGTCACCCGCGGCCACACCGATGTCGAAACCGATTGGTTCAACGGGGAAATCGTTCTCCTGGCTCGCCTACATGGGCTCCGCGCACCTGCGAATGAGTTGATCCAACACGTCACCGCCGAACATGCCCGTCTCGGCCGGCAACCGCGTTCACTCGACGCAGAGCAGGCCCTGGAGCGCTTGGCTGTCGCGACCGCCTGAGCTACCGGTCACGTCGTGCGCCGAAATAGCGCTGAGGGCTGCGAATCCGCCCACAATCACGACCGTGGCTGCTATCTCGGCGAGCAAGGCAGGACATTAGGTGCCACTTAACAGTTCCGGTAGCCGATTTTTCTAGGCGAAAGAGTGTACCCAACTCACGATTGATCCTAACAAGCCAGTTCCCAGGCCCTTTCCAGCCCGAAGACATCCGAGAGGTTCCCATGGTCACAACTCACGGCCGATTCCGCCGCAGCGCAACGGCACTCATTGCCGCAGTCATCGCCGGCAGCGCCCTGGTCTCCTGCTCATCGAGCGAGTCGACCCAGGCGGAAGAAGTGGTGCCGTCAGACCCGAGCAACCCCGTCTACTTCAAGTGGGTGGAGCAGAAGAACGCCCCCTCACTGGTCAAGATCGCCGACGAGTTCGGCCTGTGGGAGGGCACCGGGCTTCGACCGGAATACCTCGGCGACGTCGATTCAGGCCAACTCCCAGCACTTCTGGGCACCGGTGACGTCAGCTTCGCCTCCTTCATGTTCAACCGCTCGTTGTCCGCGGTAGCGGCCGGTGTCGACCTGAAGGTCATTGCGTCGCGCACCTACACCACGCAGGACGAACCGCACATGGAGTACTTCGTGCGCGCCGACTCCGACATCAGTCCAGACAATCTGAAAGCTATTGAGGGCAAGACTGTTTCGCTGAACTCTCTGAAGGGCTGCGCCGAGTTCATCTTGAAAGACTTCCTCGTCAAGAATGACGTCGACATCACCAAGGTCAAGTTCCTGACCCAAGCCGAGAGCCAGATGCCTCAGTCGCTGGAGCAGGGTGAGGTCGCGCTCGCGGTCATCCATCCACCGCTCAACGGGGTGCTGCGCACGGATCCGGCGTTGAAGGTGGCGTTCTCCGACTTCAACAATTCCGGAAACGACGGGGGTCTAGCGCCGATCAGCGCCAGTGGCGAGTTCATCCGCAAATATCCCGAGCAGACGCGGGAATTCGTGGGTGTGCTGGCGAAGGTCGCCAACTGGGCCAACGCCCATCCCGAGGAGTATCGCGAACTGGTCGCCCGCCTCACCGGGTTCCCGAAGGAGCAGGTGACCAAGTACTACTTCACCAACAACCTGATCCTGGACAAGCAGCAGACAGGGTTCTGGTGGGGGCTTGCCGAGCGAGTCGGCACGCTCACCCCCGCAGAGGCCGCGCTGAAGCCCGAAGACATCGCCACCAACGAGTACAACCCGTACGCGAAGGGGCCTGACCTCATCGAGTCGCAAGCCGACAACACCGAAGTACTGACCGACACCGAGATCTGAGGACCGACCATGGCACAGCCACTGATCGACCTGCCGTCCACCGACTCCGCCGGCCACGCCGTCAAGATCCAGTCGAAGGGCCTGCACAAGGAATTCCCCCACGTCGGCCGAATCGCCAAGGGAGAGAAGGCTTCGGTGATCGAGGTACTGCGCGATTTCGACCTCGACATCAGGGAGGGCGAGTTCCTGGCGTTACTCGGCCCCAGCGGTTGCGGCAAGTCCACCTTCCTCAACATCCTCGCCGGGCTGGAGAGTTACAACGGCGGCCAGCTCACGCTCGATGGCGCCGCGGTCGAGGGCGTGAACAAGAACGTCGGGGTCGTGTTCCAGAGTTACGCCCTGTTCCCGTGGCTGTCGGTGCAGAAGAACGTCGAGGTCGGACTCAAAGTCCGGTCGGTGTCATCGACCGAGCGACGCAAGATCTCCGACCGAATTCTCAAAACCGTCGGGCTGGAGAACTTCGCACATCTGTTGCCGCACCGGCTTTCCGGTGGGATGCGGCAGCGGGTCGCCATCGCACGGTCGCTCGCGTATGACCCCGAGGTGCTTGTGCTGGACGAGCCGTTCGCCGCACTCGACGCCCAGACCCGCGAGTTCCTGCAGAACGAGCTTCTTCGGATCTGGGAATCAGGAGCGAGGAAGAAGACGATCCTGTTCGTCACCCACTCCATCGATGAGGCGATCTTCTTATCCGATCGCATCGCGGTGATGACCAAACGCCCTGGCGCCGTTAAGGCACTCATCGACGTGAACCTGCCGCGGCCCCGCAACGACGACTCGCGTGCCAGCGCCGAGTTCGGCCGGATCCGTGGGCAGGTCGCCCAGATCCTGAAGGAGGAGGTCGAAGTTGGTAACAACTGATCTGTCGGCGGCGGTCAAGCCCAAGCCGCCGACCACGACACCACCCGCGTCCGGTGCCACCGCACCGCCGAAGCTGTGGCGCGCCCGGCTGGCCAAGTACGACAAGTACATCTACGGCTCCATCGGGATCGCGGGCTTCCTGTTCGCGTGGTGGGCGGCCACTGCCACCGGCCTGCTCGACCCCAAGTTCCTGACGCCACCGCAGACGGTGCTCGCTAGCTTGGTCGACGGCCTGTCTTCCGGCGGCGATCTGCGCGAGCAGGTGTGGCCGAGCCTGCGGCGCGGGCTCTCCGGATTCACCATCGGCACCAGTCTCGGCGTCGTCGCCGGCATTCTGGTGGGATCGATCCGCCCGCTGGAGAAGGCTTTCGAGCCGGTCCTGCTGTTCTTCAGGAGCCTCTCGATCCTCGCCCTGTTCCCGGTCTTCCTTCTGTTCTTCGGGATCGGTGAGGAGTCCAAGGTCGCGATCGTCACGTGGGCGGCGTTCTGGCCCGTCTTCATCAGCACCGTCAACGCGGTCAAAGGCGTCGAGAAGATCCTCATCAATGCCGCCCGCACGCTGGGCGGCGGCCGCTTCTACATCTTCACCCAGGTCGTCCTACCCGCGTCGGTTCCGAACATCTTCCCCGGGATCCGGTTGGCTGCATCGTATTCGTTCACTGCGCTCGTCGCCGCCGAATACCTCGGTGCGACAGAAGGTATCGGGATCTACATCCGCTCCAGCCAGGAGGGCTATCAGATCCCCGCCATGTATTCCGGGATCGTGGTGCTCGGCATCATCGGCGTGACACTGAACCTGGTCCTGGCTGCGGTCGAAAAGCGGATCACTGCTTGGCAACTCGGCCTCACCAGCAAGTAGATCGGAAAGACATGACTGAGCTTTCTGTGCTCGACCAAGTACCCATCCCCCGCGGCTCCACCGCAGGCGCGGCGATCCGCAGCAGCGTCGAACTGGCCAGCTACGTCGAGGATCTCGGCTTCCGCGGATACTGGTTCGCCGAACACCACCTCGACCAGGGCCGCGCGTCATCGGCACCGGCGATCCTGATCGCGTTGGCCATCGAGGCGACGCGGACCATCACCTTGGGAAGTGCGGCAACAGTTCTGCCGTTCCACACCAGTCTCGAGGTCGCCGAAGAGTTCGGGTCGCTGGCCGCCGTGGCACCCGGACGCGTGGTGCTCGGCCTCGGCCGGTCCAAGCAGGGGTACGGGAAGTCGGCGCCCTACCGCGAGATCAGTGAGATTCTCGCTACGGTCACCGCCCAGCCGGGATCGCAGGAATACGACGTGCACGTCGCGGCCAACGGCTCGGACTTCCTGTTCGAGTTGCTCGGCTACCTGTCGAACGCGCCGCTGACGGTCCCCGACGACGAGTCCCGCATCCGCGAGATCCTCAACTATCTGGAACGTCCCGTAGCTGTCGTCGGCGGCGAGGAGTACCGGGTCTCCCCCGGCTACCAGGAAGACCTGGGCTTGGCGGTGTTCGGCGGTGAATCTGGTTGGAGCGCCACCATTGCCGCCAAGTTCGGGTTACCGCTCTATGTCAACGCGCACAGCATCAAGAACGACATCGTCGGGACGGTCGCGCGCTATCGGGACAACTTCGAGCCGTCCAAGCGACTCGCCTCCCCCTATGTCGGAGTGTCCGCCCACGCCATCGCGGCCGAAAGCACCGAAAAGGGCCGCGCTCTGGAGGAGACATTCCTGCGGACGCTGACGAGCCTGCGCTCGCGAGGCGCCTATCTGCCGTCTGAGCCGCCGACGGGAGACGGCTTCGTCACCCCCGACAACCAGACGTTCGCTGATTCCCGGGCATTGAGTTTCGCCGGTGACGCCGGATCCGTCGTCGAACGCCTACGCGCCCTGAGCGACAGCGTCTCCGCCGACGAACTCCTCGTCAGCACCATCGTGTACTCCCCCGACGACCGTCGTAACTCCTACCGACTCATCGCGGAGAACTGGAACTGAATCATGCAGACATTCAACACGATCCGTAGCGCGCTCTCGGCAGCCGCCGCATTGACGTTCGGGGCCGTCATCGCCGCGGCACCGGCATCGGCTCACGTCCGAGTTGACGAGGGACAGGCACCACCGCAAGGCGGATACGGGATCGTGCGACTGATCGTTCCGACCGAATCCGCGGACGCCTCGACTGTGGGCCTGACCGTCAACCTGCCGCAGGGCGTCGACCTCGCCACTGCTCGCACACTGCCCATCGCCGGGTGGATCGCCACCGTCGAGACCGAACCCGCGGGGAACAGCCAACGCGTCAAGGCGATCACGTGGCGCGCCGTCGACGACGCCACCGGAATCAAACCCGCGGAGTTCGGCGAGTTCACGTTCTCCGCGGGACCGTGGCCCGAGAACAGCGGATCCGTCGCACTCCTGACGGATCAGAAGTACAGCGACGGCACCGTGGTGTCGTGGAACGAGATCGCCGTCGACGCCAACACCGAGCCCGAGCACCCCGCCCCCGTCGTCACGCTGGGCGCACCCGAGGCCGGCCACAGTCACGACGGGCATGGCGCGCAGGACGATTCAGCGGCTGCTCTGTCGACCGACAGCCATCCACACACCGGCGACGTCGCCTCCGCCTCCGCGGAATCCGCAGTGCCCGAATCGTGGTTCTGGCGCGCCGCCTCACTGGCGAGCCTCGTCGTCGCCCTCGGCACCGCCGGTCTGCTCACTGTTTCGCTGCGACGAAATCGTGGCGCCGGGTCCTCGTGAGTGATGACACCACGGCTCTCGCGCGTCCTGCTGGCAGTGCTCGTGATTCTCGCTCCCGTCGTGCTGGCGACGTGGGCGGCGGCGCCGGCATCGGCTCATGCCACGCTCCTCGCGAGCACGCCGTCGGACGGGACCCAGCTCGACGCGTCACCGTCGGTCTTGACGTTCGAGCTGAGTGAGCCGGTGTCCCTCGTCGAAGGTTCCGTCCAGCTGATCAACGCCGATGGCGACCGTTGCCCCCTTGCGGCAGAGCGGCTCGACGAGGGCCGGACCCGCATCGTCATCGAACCCGCCGAGTCCTTGCCGGACGGCGCGTACCTGGCGACCGCGCGTGTGGTCTCCGCCGACACCCACGTGGTGTCGCTCTCCATTCGCTTCACCGTCGGAGCGGTGATCCAGCAGGGCGAGTGGGGTGACCTGACGGGCGGTTCTACGGTCGGCCGGTCGATCGTGCTGCCGGTCAAGACAATCGAATACCTCGGAACAGTGTTGTCGGCAGGATTGTTGCTCGCGGCTCGGTGGGCGTGGCCCGGTGTGACTCATTCGCGCCGATTCACCGTCGTCTACCGGATCGGCGCCGCGTTGCTCGGTGCGGGTCTGCTGGGGCGAGGGCTGATTCTGGTCGTCGAACAGTCGGGCGGCCTGTCTGCTGCATGGCCCGCAGTCTCGGCGGTATTGTCCACACCGTTCGGGATCGCTCTTGCGGCCGGTGCGGCGCTGGCCGCGCTGACGTTCACCCTCCCACCCGGAAGAAACCGTCCCACAGCGCTTCTCGGGCTGGCCTTCGCAGTCACAGCCGTCACGGCCGTCACCCTCGGTGGCCACGGCGGCTCCACCCAACTGTGGCCCCTGCCGTTTCTGATCACCTTCGTCCACATCTACGCCGTGGCGGTATGGCTGGGCGGTGTCAGCGTGATCGCTCTCGTGGCACCCGAGCTTCCTGCGCTGCACCGCTGGCATCGCGTCGCGTTCGGCCACGTCATCCTGCTGGTGGCAGCCGGAATCGGTGTGGCGCTGTTCCAGGTCCGTCCGCTTGCTGCGATCGTCACGACGTCCTACGGCCTCACCCTGGCGGTCAAAGTGGCGGCGGTGGGCGCTGCCATCGCCGCCGGGTACCTCGTCTACCGAAAGGCACGAGCCGGCGACCACGCTCGCGGGCGGACGATCCTCGTGGAGGCTGTCCTGGCCGTCGTCGTCATCGGGGTCACGTCGTCGCTGTCGTCGCTGACTCCCGCCAAGGACAGCTACACCACCGATGTCGCCACTACCGTCGACTTCGGCGACGCCGACGTTCTCGACGTCCACATCGACACCGTGCGCCGCGGCAGCCAAGTCGTGACGATCGACATCGCGGATTCCATGACCGCGGATATCGGAGTCGAATTGTCCTCTCCCGAAGCAAATGTCGCGCGTCTTCCGGTGGAGATGACGCCCGTGAGCGCAGGTGAGTGGCGCAGCGACGGCCTCATCGTCCCGGCTGCGGGCCGCTGGAAGGTGACGGTGCGCTTCGACGACGGTAGCGGCCCCAAGTTGGCGTCGTTCTTCTACCAGGTGCTCTGAGGAGGTGCCCATGTCCTTGTTACGCAACGTGCAGGCGATTGTCTGCGCGGTGATGCTCGCGGTGTCGGCCGCCGGTTGTTCCGATGACGTGCCGGTGACCTACCAGGATGGGCGAGCCAGCGGGGATATACTGCGCATCCACGTGGGTGGCGAAGGCTATCGCGACGTGCTCGAATTCGTGTCGCAGGCCAACCTTGCCGGCGGCGTCCAGATTGAATTGACGGACGCAGCCGAGGCCACCAACAGCCGGATCGTCGACGGTGACGCCGATCTCGCGTTCTATCAGACGCAACCCGCGTTCCTGGGCAACCAGGAGGCCAATGGCCACGACACCCTCAGCATCGTGTCCAAGGTGGACGTCGCACCGTACGCGCTGTATTCGTCGCGGTGGAAGGACCTGGCGCCGACCGAGGACTGGGTCAATTCCCCCTTGGGAGAAGACAAGATCACCGCGCACAGCCTGCCTCACGGGGCGATGGTCGCCGTGCCCCAGACCAAGGCGGGGTTCGCGCGCAGCCTGTATCTGCTCCAATCGGTGGATCTGGTCACACTCGACCGCGCCTTCGGCGGGCTCACGCTGGCCGACCTGTCGATCACCGAAGCGAACGTGCTGGAATCACAACGGCATCTGGCACTTCGCGCGCTGGACTTCAGCGAGTACGCCGCGGACATCTACAAGAACTTCGACGCGGTGGTGTTCGATACGACCACGGCGGCGTCGATCGGCCTGGTGCCGGCTCGGGACGCCCTGGCGATCGAAGCAGGGCCGGGAAACCCGTATGCGCGGGTGTTGGTGGCCCCGTCGCGGCTCGCGGGTGATCCTCGCGTCTCCGCACTCGCGCACGCGCTGGAGAGCAAAGAGGTGGCCGACTACCTCGCTCGCACCTATCAAGGAAAGTTCATCTCGGCGCAGCTGCCGTTCAACGGATAACCCCAGAAGGAGAATCGCATGTCGCTCATCGCCGAAAAGCCGGACCAGAAGCCCGTTTTCACCGAACCGGTGGCGGTAGGCTCACCGGGCTTGACGCTGCTGCTCGACTACATCGATGCCGGTGTCGTGGACCGCGACCGCGACGATCGGCACCCGTTCGAGGAGTTCGAGGTGATCCGCGACGCTCGCCTCGGTGCGTTGCGACTGCCCGTTGCCGACGGTGGTGGCGGTGCGACGCTCACGGAACTGTTCGAGACGGTGATCGCGCTCGGCGAAGTCGATCCCAATGTGGCGCACAGCGTGCGAAACCACTTCAACTTCACCGAGAGCCTCTTGCGGCAGCCACAGGGTGCCGACGCCCGGTGGCTCGATCAGGTGAGGGCGGGAAGGCTTTTCGGTACCTCGACGACCGAGTTGAGCCGCAAGAGCGCCGGCCGCCGCGCCCGCGACTTCGAGACGGCAATCTGTACGCCGACTTCCTCGTCGTCAGCGCCGCCGGTCCCGACGGTGACACCGTTCGCGTGGTCGTTCCGTCCCGCTCCGAGGGGGTGTTCGTCGACAAGGATTGGGACGGAATCGGTCAGCGCTTCACCGGAAGCGGAACCACGCGATACGAGAACGTCGCTGTCGATCGAGCCGACTTCCTGAGCCGCGGCACTCTGTACGGTGAGCTGCCCTACTCGGCGACGTTCCCGCAGCTCTACCTCACGTCGGTGATCGCAGGGATCCTGCGCCGCGTCACCCGCGATGCCGCTCACCTGGTTCGAACCAAGCAGCGCACGTTCTATCACGCCGCCTCCGAGCAGCCCACCGAGGATCCGATCCTGCAGCAATCGGTGGGTCTGCTGGCCAGCCAGGCATTCGCTGCCGAGGCGCTGGTTCTCAATGCCGCACAGGCACTCTCCGAGGCGTACGCCGCGCACGGCACCGCCTCAGAGACAGAGCTTTCGGTACGGGCAGCTCTGCGCGCCGCGAAGGCCAAAGTCGTCGTCGACGAGCTGGCTCTGCGCGCCGCCGGGGACTTGTTTGACGTCGGCGGTGGAACCGCCGCGCGGCGCAGCTCGCACCTGGACAGGCACTGGCGCAACATCCGTACCCTGGCCGCCCACAACCCGAAGACCTATAAAGCCAAGGCAATCGGCGCTTACGAACTCACCGGCGAACCCTTGCCCAACGGCGCGTTCTTCTGACCATAACCACCCGATATCAAGGAGCAACGAATGGATCTACAACTGACCGGCAAGCGCGCGATCATCACCGGCGGCAGTAAGGGCATCGGTCTGGCTGTCGCCCACGCGCTGGCCGCAGAAGGTGTCGATGTCGTCTTGGCGGCCCGGGGGCACGAGACGCTGGAGAAGGCCGCCGCCGAGGTCGCCGAGCGCAGCGGCCGCCGCGCCATCCCCGTGGTCACCGACACCGGCGACGACGACTCGGTGCGCAATCTCGTCGCCCGCGCCGTCGAGGAGCTCGGCGGCGTCGACATTCTCGTCAACAACGCCTCGAATCAGTCCATCGGCGCGGGCTTTCCGGACTTGGCGGGTACGACCGACGAGGCGTTCTGGGGTGATGTGAACATCAAGGTGGTCGGCTATCTGCGCGCCGCGCGGGCCGTCGCGCCGCATCTGGTGGCGCAGGGCTGGGGCCGGATCATCAACGTCAGCGGGCTCGGCTACCGGCAGACCCATTCGATCGTGCGCAGCATCCGCAATGTCAGTGTCGCCGCGCTGACGAAGAATCTCGCCGATGAGCTCGGACCGCACGGTGTCAACGTCACCGTCGTGCATCCCGGCCAGACCCGCACCGAGTCGAAGACCGCGCAGTACCAGGCCGGCGCCGACAAGGCCGGTGTCGACCTGGCGACCTACGAGAAGGACCTCGCCAACAACTCCATCGGACGGATCGTCGACGCGACGGAGGTCGCCGACGTCATCGCGTTCCTGGCCTCGCCGCGCAGCGTCAGCATCACCGGGGACGCCGTCGCCGCCGGCGGCGGTCTACTCGGCTCCGTCAACTACTGACTGTCAGTGGATCTGGCGCGTTCGACGACGGTGAGCGTCGGTCAGCGCGCCAGATCCGCGGCGAGTCCCAGGTGGTAGGGCTCAAGCCCGAGGTTCTGGCGCAGCGTCTGCGCCTCGTACTCGCGGCGCACCAAGCCCTTGTCCTGGAGCAGCGGGATGACCTCACCGGTGAACCGGTCGAACGAGTTGCCGCCGTGCAGCGTGAACCCGTCGGACGCCCGCACCGCGAACCATTCGGCGAAGACGTCGGCGACCTGCTCGGCGGTACCGACGACGTCGAGGTGGCCACTGCCTTTGATGCGCTGCAGGAACTGCCGAACCGTCACACCGTCGATCTCGGTGACGAGGTCCCGTAACAACAGTCCTCGGCTGACCCGGCGGTGATTGGTCGCCATCAGCTCGCGGCTCGGTATGCGGTCGATGGGGATGACGTCGTCGAGATCGAGGTCGTCGAGAACCAGTGTGGGCGCCTCACGTTGGACGAATTTGCGGCGTGCTGCATAGTAGTTCGGCTCGGCGAAGGCCTCTTCGTACTCGGCTCGTGCCTCCTCTTCGGTATCGGCGATATAGGTCCTGATCCCGGGCAGCACACGCAGCGAGTCGGGGTGCCTGCCGTGGGCGATCACGAGCGCCTTGAGACTTTCATAATAGGAACGGGCATGCGACAGATCGGGTGTCGCGACGAAGACTGCCTCGCCGAAGCGTGCCGCGAATCGGATCCCGTCCTCCGACGCGCCTGCCTGGAACACCACGGGCAGGTCCTCGATCAGCCGGGACACGTCGAGCGCCTGCTGAACAGCGTAGTACTTGCCGACGTGTTCGATGTCGTGGATGCGGCCGGGGTCGACCGCCGGGGCTGCGCCATCGGTGAACGTGAGCGCATCGGGCTGCCAGCTGTTCCAGAGCTTGACCACCACATCGATGAATTCGGTTGCACGAGCGTAGCGTTCGGCGGGGGCGAAGAGCACGTTGGGCCCGAAGTTCACCTCCCCGTTGAACGACGTCACCGCGTTCCAGCCGGCCCGGCCTCCACTCACGTTGTGCAGCGTCGCGATCTGACGGGCGACGTTGTACGGCTCGAAGAACGACGTCGACGCCGTGACGACGAGCCCGATCCGCTCTGTGACGGCGGCCAGTGCCGCCGACACCGCCAGTGGCTCACCGAGCAAACTCGGATCGTTGATGATGTTGTTCTTGTCGAAGCCGAGGAAGTCCGCTTTGAAAAAGGCGTCGAGCCGTGCGCGCTCCGCTTGCTGGGCGAACTCGACGATGCGCGCGAATGCTGAACTGGGCGTGGAGCCGTGTGCGGGCTGCTTGTCCGCCCAGCCGCTGGGCCGGTCGAACAGGACGAGGTTGAGGTACTCCCGGCGTGGCGCCATGACATTCTCCGATCAGCAGAGCCCGCGGCGGGGCGGGTTCGTCCCTCTCAGCTTCGGCACCACACTGAACTCGAACAACATTGGCGATCTACGAGATCCGTTCATCACCCACTTAACTACGGCAGTGACGGGACGTCCGCAATCAGTCGCCTGGCGTAGTCGCTCGTGGGAGTCCGGATGACATCGCGGGCAGGTCCGTCCTCGACGATCACACCTTCGTGCAACACCGCCAGGCGGTCGCAGGTGCCCGCGATGGACCCGATGTCGTGGGACACGAACACGATTGCCATGCCATACCGCTCACGCAGCTCGGCGAAGAGTTCAAGCACGACGATCCGGTTCCTGGCGTCGAGCGCGCTGACCGGCTCGTCACACAGGAGCAGCCGCGGCCGCGTGATGAGGGCCCTGGCGATCACGGCGCGCTGCCGCTGCCCCCCGGACAACTCGGCGGGTCGCCGGTCCAGCAGCGCCGTGTCCAACCCGACGTCGCCGAACGCGCGCTCTGCGCTGGTCCGCACCGACTCGTCGAAACCAATCATGTTGCTGCTCAACACCAGAGGTTCGGTGACTGATCGCAGCACACTCCAGTCCGGGTCAAGGCTGGCCAGCGGATCCTGGAACACATACTGGATCGCGCCGCCCGAGCGCAGCCTGCGCAGTCCGCGCCGACGCAAGGCGACGACGTCCGTTCCGTCGAAGTCGATGCGGCCGCTGCGAACCGGGGCGAAACCGAGGACCGCCCGGCACAGCGTGCTCTTGCCCGACCCCGTCTCGCCGATCAGTCCGACGACCTCACCCTGGGCGACGTCGAGGTTGACCCCGTCGAGGATGGTGTCGTCGCCGTAGCCGACACTCAGTGCCGAGATGCTAAGCAGTGGCCTGGGCAGTGACCTGGGCAGTGACGTAGTCACGGGAGTCCTCCGATGCGGTGAAACGCTCGATGCCGAAACGCTTGTGCTCGCTGATGAGCAGGCGGGTGTACTCGTGCTGCGGATCGGCGAGCACCGACGAGGTCGGTCCCGCTTCCACGATGTGACCGTCCCGCATGACGAGTACCGTGTCGCAGACGGACGCCACCACGGCGAGGTCGTGTGAGACGAAGACGATGCCCATCCCGGTGGCGTCCTGTCGCCGCGTCAGCACGTCGAGCACCTGCGCCTGCACGGAAACATCGAGCGCCGTGGTGACTTCGTCGGCGATGAGCAGGGACGGCTCCCCTGACAGCGCGATCGCCAGGACCGACCGCTGCAGCATGCCACCGGACAGCTCGCGCGGCAGCTTCGACTCGACACCCGACTCCGGTCCCAGTCCGAGTTCGGCGAACAGGTCGCTCGCGCGTCGCGCCGCCTCGCGTCGTGACAGCCCGTACCGGACCCGCAGCGACGTCGCGAGTTGCCTGCCCACCGGGACACTCGGGTTCAGGTAGGAGCCGGGGTCCTGGAACACCGCGGAGATCACCCCACCGCGGAGTTGCCGCCACTCACGAAACCCGTAGTCGAGCACGCGGTGGCCGGCCAGCGTGACATCACCGTGGGTGACGCGGAGTTGCTGCGGCAGAATGCCCAGCACCGTCTTGCAGGTCACCGATTTGCCGCTGCCCGACTCGCCGACGATTCCGACCGTCTGACCGGGCGCCACGCCGAATCCGATGCCGGCCACCACGTCCTGGCCGTCGTTGTTCGTGACAGTCAGCCGGTCGACGGTCAGCAGTTGTTCGGTCATGCGCGAACCTTTCCCTTGGCGCGCAACAGGAAAAGCCCACTGGCGACCTCGCCGCGCCGCGAAGGCTGACGGGCGATGTCGGCGAGACTGTTCAGTGCGATGACGGTCGCGGCGATCAGGATCGTGGGCACCAGCGGCGAGTACGGTCGCTGCCCCAGATAGGCGAGGTCGCTGGACACCGCGCCGCCCCACGTGGGCGCGGGTGGCACGATACCGATGCCCAGAAATGTCAGGCTGGACACGATGATCAGGCCCGTCGCGACGGTGTTGGCCGCCGCGATCAACACGGGCGCAATGATCTTCGGGAGGATGTGCGCCCGCACCACATACCAGGTGCTGCCGCCGTAAAGCCGGGCGCTGTGCACGTAGTCGGCCTGCCCGACCGCCAGACACGCGGCACGGGTGACGCGGTAGAACAGCGGCGAGGTCAGAACCCCGACGACGATCATCGCCTGGTGCAGTCCGTTGCCGACGAGTTGCGTGACCGCGACGGCGAACACGAGGAACGGTACGACGATCAAGGTGTCGATGATGCGCAGGCTCAGCCATTCGACCGAGCGGTGCGAGTACACCGACAGCACGGCGGCGGGAACGCCGACGAGGAAGGCCACTCCCGCGACCTCCAGCGCCGAGAACACCGAGAGTCGCGACCCGTAGAGGATGCGGCTCAACACATCCCGGCCCAGATAGTCGGTGCCCAGCAGGTGCTGAGCCGAGGGTCCGGCGAGGATGTGGTCGGTGACGCCCAGCGGATCGTGCGGGGCGATCACGGGTCCGAAGACCGCGAGTGCGAGGACCGCGATGCAGATCCCGATGCTGATCCACCCGAAGATCCCGAGGGTGCGATGAATTCGGCTCACAGCGTCCCCCTGCGGTCCGGGGAGAACCGGTCGAGCACCAGGTTCACGACGGTGTTGAAGATGAGTACCAGCACGATCGACACGATCAGGGCTCCCTGCACGACGGGCAGGTCACCGCCTTGCGCCGCCTTGGCGGTGTAGGCGCCGTAACCCGCCATCGAAAACACCGACTCGGTGATGACCGCACCGCCGAGCAGCGTGGGGAACTTCAGCGCCAGGATGCTCAGCGCCGGACCGACGCCGTTGCGGAACACGTTGCCCACCACAATGCGTGGACGCGAAAACCCCTGCAGGACAGCCCCGATCACGTGGTTGCCGTCGAGCGCGCCGACGAGACCTGCCCGCACCTGCCGGGCCAGGTCCCCGATCGTGTCGAAGCTCAGCGCGACCGCGGGCAGCGTAATGGTCCACAGCCAGAGAGCGGGATCCTCCTCGAGGGGCACGTAACCGCCTGCGGGGAACCACTTCAGGCCGACCGCGAAAACCAGGATGAGCAGCACCCCGATCGCGAAGGCGGGCACCGCGGTGCCGATCGACGCCAGCCAGGTGATCGCCCTGTCGACCGCGCCGCCCTGGCGGAACGCGGCGACGACGCCAAGCCCGACACCACCGGCGACGCCGATCACCAGCGCGAGCAGCGCGACCGACAAACTGATCGGCGCCTTCTGCAACAGCAGATCGGCGACCGGTTCTCCGTTGGACCACGAGTTGCCCAGCTCGCCGCGGAACAGGCCGGCGAGCCAGTCGAGGTACTGCAAGATCAGCGGCCGGTCCAGCCCCCACTCGTGGCTGATTCGCGCCAGGTCCTCGGCGGTGGCCTCGTCGCCGGCGACGAACGCGGCCGGGCTGATCCCGCTGACCACACCCAGGCCGTACGTCACGAGGCTGGCCAGGACGAACACCACGATCGAAATGACCAGCAGGCGAAGCGATCCCCGCAGCCATCGGCTGCGCACACTCACTGGATCGTCACATCTTCCCAGCGGATCTGGCCCTGTCGGGCGTCGAGCTCGGAGACTCCGTCCGCCTTGATGAACGTCCAGGGAACGTCGAACAGGTAGTTGTGCGGCGACTCCTCGGCCGCGATCCGTACCGTCTGTTTGAGGATGGTGTCGTAGTCGGGCGCGTCCAGCGGTGTGCTGCGCAGCGTGTCCAGGGCGGTCTCGAACCTGGGCGTCGCATAGGGCGCACTGAGGTTCATCAGGCCGGCCGGGCCGTAGAAGGACAGCAGCGCCTGGACGGGTGATTCCCGCCCCGTCGAGGTGTTGAGCGCCAGCGACGGCTCGCGCTTGACCAAGACGATCTGGCGGCTCTCCGCCGAGCTGATCACCTTGATGGACACGTCGAAGCCCGCCTTCGTCAGCTGGTCCTGAAGCAGCTCCGGGACACCGGTCTCCGGGTCCTGTGTGTAGAGCTCGACCTTGACGTCGCCCGGGGCGTAGCCGGCGTCGGCCAGGATCTGCAGTGACCGCTGCGGATCGTAGGGCCAATCCTCCAGGAACGTGTTGTCATTCTGCGGGTAGCGCAGTGGGAACGGCTGGTTGGTCACCTGCCCGGTGCCGAGCGTGCTCTTGTCGACGAATTCCTGGCGATTGAACGCATAGCGCAGGGCAGCCACCACGTCGGGGTCGTTGAACGGCGCCTTGTTGTTGTTGACGATGACCCCGTAGACCTGGCCGGTCTCGGTGAATTCGACGGGGAGTCCTTGTGATTCGGCGTTCTTGGCCGCCGCAGGCAAGGCGTAGGCGACGTTGTAGACGCCGGTCTGCACCGAGGCCACCACGGTCGCCTGGTCCGGCTTCTCGTAGATGGTGACCTTGTCGATCTTGATCGCGTCGGCGTTCCAGTAGTCAGGGTTCTTGACCAGCGTGGCGTGGTCGTCGCGGATGAACTCTTCGAGGATGAAGGGCCCCGCGCCAACGGGTTTGGTGTCCAGCGCTGCCGGATCCGCCGTGGCGGCCTGCTTGCTCGCGATGAGGCCGGGTCGGCCCGCCACCAGAAGTGGTACCTGGTAGTCGGTCTGCGCGAGGTTGAATCGCGCCGACAGGTCGTCGACCACGTCGACCGACTGGATCGTCTCGATCAAATCCTTGGAGCGGGAGTTCTCCTGGTTCTTGGCCCGGTCGAAGTGAAACTTGACGGCGTCGGCGTTCACCGGGCTTCCGTCACTGAACGTCAGGTCGGGACGGAGGTGGAACGTCACCTGGGTGCCGTCGTCGTTGTACTCCCAGCTCTCGGCGAGGCCGGGCGTCGGCTTACCGTCCTTGTCGATCTCTGTCAGGCCCTCGTAGGCCAGCGGCAGACCGAAGATGTCCCACCCGATCTGCGACGTGACAGGATCCCAGCTGGTCGGGATGCCGATGGCCCACTTGAGTTCGTTGCTCATGCCCGCGACGGTCCCGCCGCCGCCACCGCAGGCAGCCGCCAGCACGGTGACAGCGGCCAGCACGGCCGCGAGAATCTTGCTGCGCGACATCATCAATCGAACCTCTTGAACGGCACGGTGTCGTCGGCATCGAGCTCGGCGACGAGGCCCAGCTCCCACGACAGGTAACGACGGAATCCGGCCTTGCGACGCTCGGGATCGGATTCGCGCCATCCGGAGGCAACGATGTCGTCGGGCTCGCTCAACCAGGTCTCGGCGCCGGTCTCCACAGGTAGTCCGGCGGCCTTCCACGATGCGGTACCGCCGTCGAGGACCTGAACCGAGCGGTCTGTCGAGCTCGACAGTTCCGCCGCCGCGTAGGCGGCAATGACCGAGTCTTCCGACGTCAGGACGACAGTGCCGTCGCCGGGGATATCTTCTGCCGCAAGTCTCGATCGAATGGCGAAGCGGGCACCGGGAATATGGCCGGCACGGTAGGCGGGACTCAACGACACGTCGATCACGGTGACGTCGTCGAGCTGAGCCTGAAGTGCAGCAGGCTCGACGAGGTCATAGCCTTCCGTGGGTATCTCGAAAAGGCTTGATGCCGGACCGGTTTCGAGCTCGACCCCGTCAAGGGCGTTCTCAAGAACGAAGACCTCGCCCCACCCGATCTGGGTGATCCACGACGCGGCGACCGTCGCGCGCACGGAATCGTTGTCGACGAGGACGATCCGCGCGTTGTGCGTCCCGACATGCCGGAACGTCCACGGGGCGACGTCCCAGCTGGGCGCTGACCGTGATCCGGGAAGGTGCCCGGCTTCGTACTCCCCGGGCGTGCGGACGTCGAGAACGTAGAGCGAGCGCTTGTCGGCTTCGGCGCGGAACGTCGCGAGAGTGTCCTTGTCGATGGTCGAGATCGCGAAACGCTGCGCGAAGGTTGCCGCCGCGGCCTGCGCCGACTCCAGCGCCGAAGCCCCAGGTTCCGGCGCAGCGACCGACTTGCCGTGGACGAGCTCGTGACCCTCGAGCACCCAGGACTGCGTGCCACCCTCCAACGAGACGACCTTGTTCGGTAATCCCGCGTTGATGAGGACCTGGGCACCGAGAATGCTGCGCGTACGGCCCGCGCAGTTCACCACCACCAATGTATCGGGAGACTTCACCACTTCGGCTGCGCGATAGACCAACTCGGCGCCCGGAATCGACGTGCCTCCGGGAAGGCTGTGGTTCTCGAACTCGCCGATCGGCCTGCTGTCAAGCAAGATGATGTCCTCGCCCGCGGCGACCCGGTCGCGGAAGTCGGCAACGCTGATGTGCGGTGTCTCGTAGACGTGCTCGATCCACTCGCCGAACGCCTGTCCGATGACATGATCTCCTCCGGACTGAACCTTGTGCCCCGCGTCCGCCCAGGCGCGCAGGCCACCGTTGAGCAGTCGCACGTCGGTGTAGCCGAGCGCCGACAACTTCGCGGATGCGCGTTCGGCAAGTCCTCCCCCTCCGTCGCCACCGTCGTAGACGATCACGGGAGTCGTGAGGCGCGGAATCCGCGCCCGAACCCGGATCTCCAGGAAGCTCAACGGGATCGACACGGCCAGCAGAATCGAGCCCTCGTTTGCCGTCACGCCGGCTTCGCGGACGTCGACGAGGGCGTATTCCGCGCTGGATCCCACCAGCTCGTGCAGTTCATCGGCAGTGATCGTGGCAGTGGCAACGGACGTCATACCGGGAGAGTCTGGAGTCGACACAAACATCGAACAATCCTCTCGCGCTACGGGAATCGGTCGAGCTGACTTAACTGTCGGCGAGGCCCTGCAAGGTAGCGTCAGGTATCCCACATGAACTGGAGGTGGCTTCGCAGTGTCGCAGGCACAGGCACCGTCGGCACTGACCGTCCGGGGGCTGCGCAAGACGTTCCCGTCCGGTTTCACCGCATTGCACGGGCTTGATCTCGACATCCCCGACGGCGCGTTCTTCGGACTGCTCGGCCCCAACGGCGCCGGGAAGTCGACACTGATCTCGGCGACGTGCAACTTGCTGCGGCCGACCGCCGGTGAGATCAGGGTCTTCGGCCATCCGCACGACTCCCGAACCGCACGGGCGCTCGTGGGCTTGGCCGAGCAGGAGGTCAACCTCGACCGATTCCTGACCAATGTCGAGGTTCTGATCTACCACGCAGGCTATTTCGGGCTGGGCCGTCGCGAAGCCACCCGCCGCGCCCACGATCTGCTCGAGCTCCTGGGCCTCGCCGACAAGGCCAAGCAGCGGCCCCGCGAACTGTCGGGCGGTATGCAGCGACGACTTCTGGTGGCGCGAGCCATGATCAACCGTCCACGTCTGCTCATCCTCGACGAGCCCACTGCGGGCGTCGACGTCGAGCTGCGGTCCGACCTGTGGAGTTACATGCGGGACCTCAACCGGGGTGGCCACACGATCCTGCTCACCACGCACTACCTCGAAGAGGCCGAGGCGCTGTGCGACGAGATCGCGTTGATCCGGGCAGGTCAGGTGATCTCACGCGACAGCGCCGAGGCCCTGCGGATCACCTTCGGCGCCGCCGACCTCGCCGAGGTGTACGCCAGAGCGATGGCGGCCGAGTCGACGGAGGCATCGCGATGAGTGAGAACTGGCTCCGCACAGCACCATTGACACCTTACGACCAGCCCTACGCCTCGCAGCGCCCCGCCTTCACGTGGCTGCTGCAGCGCGAGATCGTCCGCTACATGAAGGTGTGGTACTACACCGTCGCCGGCCAAGTTCTCGCCGCGCTGCTGTTCGTCTTCGTCTTCGGACTCGCGCTGGGTAGCCGCATCGCGCCCGTCGGCGGGGTTCCCTACGACCAATTCATCCTCCCGGGCCTCGTCGTGCTCGCAGTAGTGACCGCCGGCTACATCCAAGGCTCCGCCTCGCTGTTCGAGGCGCGCAAAGACCGATTCATCAATGCCGTGCTGGCCAGCCCGCTGCGCTGGTGGGAGATCAACCTCGCGCTGGTGCTGGGTTCGATCGTGCGCGGCATCCTGATCTCGGCGGCGATCCTGCTGATCGCGATGCCCCTGACCGGTTCCCACATCGCCAGGCCCGGTTACGCATTCGTCGCGTTCGCCGCGGTGCTGATCTTCGCCGCGCAGGCCGGGATGATCGCCGGGATGTACAACCAGACCCAGGAACACGTGGCCGCGATCCAGGTGCTGATCGTGCAGCCGCTGTGCTTCCTCGGCGGGGTCTTCTACTCCGTGCACGACCTCGCGCCTGCCTGGCGAGCGCTGAGCTATCTCAATCCGGTGTTCTACGCGGTCCAGGCGATGCGCAACGGCATGCTCGGCCACGCCGACATCTCGGCGCCGCTCGCCCTGGTCGTGGTGATCGGGGCCGCCGCGGTTGTCGGCGCCTTCCTGGCCCACAAGTTCCGCACGGGCGACCGCCTCAAGCCGTGATCCGTTCTCAGGCGAACGCCGCGCGTGCACCGGCTGCGGTGTACTCCCGCTTGTAGATTCCCCTGTCTTGCAGCAGCGGAACGACATGGTCGACGAAATCTGTCAGCCCGGTCGGTGTGATCGCCGGGTTGATGTTGAAGCCGTCAACCGCGCCCGCGGTGAACCATGCCTCGATCTCGTCGGCGACCCGCTCGGCCGACCCGACGAACCTCAGATGGGCATTGCCGGAGTCGGTGACCCGCAGGATCTCGCGCAGCGACCCGCCCGCGTCGGCATGGCTGCGCACTATCTCGTGGAAGCTCCGCTCACCTGCCAGGCTCTCCACCGCAGGCAGCCGGTCCACCGGGAATGGATCGTCGAGTGAGACTCCCGTCAGGTCGACCCGCAACCGCCCCTCGAGGATGCCGACGGACCGTTCGGGAGGATTTAGGGCGCTGATCTCGTCGTACA
Source organism: Mycobacterium sp. 236(2023) (assembly GCF_029623955.1). Lineage (GTDB taxonomy): Bacteria > Actinomycetota > Actinomycetes > Mycobacteriales > Mycobacteriaceae > Mycobacterium. The sequence continues at coordinate 165,479 of NZ_JARSBP010000006.1, forward strand.
GCGCGTGGGCTTCGGCATCAGTACCGGCCACGATCGGGATCAGCCCTGGCAACACTTTGACGGGCGGGCCGGACCGGCCCAGCTGTCGCTGGGTCTGGTGGAGTTCGTCTCGGAACGCCCGCGCTTCGGGGATCGTGCGCTGCGCCGTGTACACGGCATCGGCATAGGCGGCGGCCAAACGCCGGCCCGGTGCTGAGCCACCGGACTGGAACACCAGAGGACGATCCTGCGGTGAGCGGGGCACGTCGAGCGCACCGTGTACTGCAAAGTGCTTGCCGCGGTGGCCGATCGGCCGCACCGCGCCGGGCTTGGCTTGGACACCCGCCGCCTTGTCGATGATCAGCGCGTCGGCATCCCAGCTGTCCCACAGTTGATAGAGCACGTCGAGGAACTCATAAGCCCGCTCGTAGCGCCAATCATGTTCGGGGAGTTCGTCGTAGCCGAAGTTGCGGGCGGCGTCCAGGGACCCGGAAGTGACGAGGTTGACACCCGCGCGCCCGCCGCTGAGGTGATCGAGGGTGACGATCTGGCGCGCGACGTTGAACGGATCGTTGAAGGTCGTCGACAGAGTGGGAATCAATGCGATGTGGGACGTCGAGCCTGCGACCGCCGACAGCAGTGTCACCGGTTCCAGCGGCGAGAAGAGCGTCGTCCAGTCGTTACTTCGGGCAGCGGGGGTGTTCGCGACGAACAGGCCGTCGAACAGTCCGCGCTCCGAGATCTGCGCGTACTCCTGGTAATACGCGAGGTCGAGCGCCCGTTCCGGCGTCGCGTCCGGATGCCGCCATCCGCCCTGGGTGAAGCCGATGGCACGGATGACGGAGTTGAGGATCAGAGTGCGGTCGCTGCCCATCGGATCAGCGTCAGCCACGGTGGTTGCCCGAACAAGGAGGCGCGGCTTAACCGATCGTGTAGCAGGAATGCGTTGTTCCCCCTCCCGCGGCCCGAGACACTCGATGGCGTGACATGCCCATGTTGTTGTGCCCGGCTTCTCCCCCGCCGCTGAGCCTTCCGACAGCCGTGCTCAAGTCACAGATGAGGACCCCATTCCATGACCGTCCACCTCGATCGCCGCGCCTTCCTCGGATTCTCGGCCGCCGTCCTCGGCTCGGGTCTGCTGGTGGCTTGCGGAGCACCCGGCGGCCAGGCACCGAGTACGAGCCCCAGCGGTCCGACTGGCGACCCGGTCCGGGGCGGCACACTGACATTTTCCGACACCGAGGCCGTCGCCTCGTGGCAGGCCCAGAAGCTCAGCACCTACAGCGCCGGTAACCTGACCTTCCACACCAATGTGTTCCTGCTGTATTTCGACCCGTACAAGAAGCAGCTCCAGCCCTGGGTCGCCGAATCGTGGACGAAGAACGACGAGAACACCCGCTTCAGCTTCACGATCCGCAAGGGCATCACGTTCAGCGACGGCACCCCGCTCACCCCGGAGATCGTCGCGCAGAACTACGACCTTTACGGGCGCGGTAACGAGGCACTGCGAATCTCGGTGCACCAGCAGCTCTCTCGCGGATTCGACCACGTCGAGGTGGATGGCGACACCGTCACCGTCGTGCTGAACAAGCCCAACCAGCAGTTCCTCATCGACACGACGCGGCTGAACTCCCCGATCCTCGGCGCCAAGACCCTCGCCCTTGACCTCGAAGAGGCCGGGCGCCCCGAGAATCACGTCGGCGCAGGGCCGTTCGTTTTCAAGTCGCAGGTCCCCAACCAATCCGCAGTGCTCGTGCGACGGCCGGGCTATCAGTGGGCACCCGCCGGCTCCCCGAACCAGGGTGAGGCCTATCTCGACGAGATCGTCTGGAAGGTTCTTCCCGAAAGCGGGCTTCGGACAGGCGCTCTGACGTCCAATCAGGTCGACGTCGCGCGCGGAATCCAGCCCTCCGACGAGTCCGTCATCCAGGCCTCCGGCTACCAGCTGCTGCTGTACCGTCCCCCGCTGGGCACCTCGAACTACGCGGGCCTGCGCGTCGACAACGAGTTCACCAAAGATCCGCTGGTGCGCCAGGCCCTGGTACTGGGCATCGACCGCGACGGCCTGTCCCGCGACGCACTGAGTCCGAGCTACCCGCCGCCGATCTCCATCCTCAACGTCAACAACGCCAACGCCGTCGACCTGGCGGGCGAGTTCGCCTACAACCCGGACAAGGCCCGCGATCTTCTCTCTCAAGCGGGCTGGGCGCAAGGGTCCGACGGTATCCGCACCAAGGGCGGCACTGCGCTTCACCTGACGGTTCCGCAGAGCGCCCAGCAGGTCGCGCTCGGTCCGGCCTGGGAGTACATCGCCCAGCGGTGGCGCAAGGAACTCGGCGTCGTGCTCGATGTGCGCAACGATCCGTCGTTCGCCGCAGCGGCCAACAAGGACGTCACCGTGCCGCTGGTGGTGAGCCGGACGTCGATCATCTCGCTCGGCCAGAGCTTCGGCGGGCCAGGTAACACCGCGCTTCTCGGCTCACCGCCCGAACTCGCGGCACTTTACGATCGCGAACTGGAGGCCAAGGACGACGCCGAGTTCAAGAACGTTCAGATCGAGCAGCAGAAGGCGTTGATCAAGGGTTCCTACGTGATCGCGTACTTCGAGGAAGCGCAGACGTTCGGGGCGTCGCCCAACGTCCACGTGACGTTCCAGACTCAGACGTATCCGGATTTCTACAACGCGTGGAAGAAGCCGTGACGGCGCTGACCACAACACCGCGAGGCGGCGGGCCCACCAGTAGCTGGGCCAGCCCCCGCACCCGGCAACTCCTGCGCTACGTCGGCGGCCGAGTCTTCCAGGCGCTCGTCGTGTTGTGGCTGGCGTACACGCTGACGTTCATCGCGATCACGCTGCTGCCGTCGAACCCGATCGACATGTTCGCCGCCGACGACACCGGTGTCATCGATCCGACGACGGTCGAGCAGATGAAGCTGTACTACGGCTACAACCACGGCGTCGTGGAGCGGTACTTCATCGAACTCGGACAGGTCGTGCGCGGAGGCCTCGGGTACTCCATGAGCACCGGTCAGACAGTCACTCATGCCATCTCCGACGCAGTCGGACCGACTCTGCGCCTGGCAGGCACCGCATTCATCGTCGCGATCCTGATCGCTGCGGCCATCGTCGCGACCGCCACGCTGGGCCGGTGGCGCTGGGTGCGGGCCTCGGTGGTGACCCTGCCACCGCTTTTCTCTGCCGCTCCGGTGTTCTGGGTCGGCATCGTCGTGCTCAATCTGCTGTCGTTCCAGCTCGGCTGGATCTCCGCGTTTCCGGACGGTTCGTTCGCCTCGATTCTGGTGCCGTCTCTCGTTCTCGGCCTACCGATGTCGGCGGCGATCGCCCAGGTGCTCCTCAAGAGCGTCGACACCGTCCTCGCCAGTGATTTCGTCGACGTCGTCCGTGCGAAGGGAGCCGGCAAGCACTGGGTGTTCTGGCGGCATGTGGTGCGCAACGCCGCCGGCCCTGGCCTCACCGTGGCGGGCACCGTCCTGGGCAAGCTGGTCGGTGGGACGGTGGTGACGGAGACGGTTTTCGCGCGGGCGGGTATCGGCCGGGTGCTGCAGACCGCAGTGTCACAGCAAGATGTGTCGCTGGTCCAGGGATTCATCCTCATCATCGCCGGGGTGTACGTGGTCGTGAACCTGCTGATCGACCTGCTCTACCCCGTGTTGGATCGGCGCATCCTGCTGACGGCGGGAGGGCCGCAGGGATGACGATCACACCTGAGCTGCACACTCCTGTTCCGGCGCCGGAGCCGCCGAGACTGCGCCACCGTCGAAAGAGTCTGCGGCCCAGCGATATCGCCACGCTCGTCGCCGCGGTAGTGCTGCTCACCGTCATCGCGTGGACGCTGACGCCCGGCTGGTTCACCAGCCACGATCCTCTCATCGGTGACGGGGCGCTGAAGTTCCTGCCGCCCAGTGCCGAGCATTGGTTCGGCACTGACCGGGCCGGCCGCGACACCTTCGCCAGGGTGGTGCACGGCACCCGTAACACCGTGTACGGAGCCGTGATCGGCACTTCGATCGGCCTCGTCGTCGGGACTGTCCTCGGTGTGGCGGCCGGGGTACTGCGCGGCGCCGTCGACGCGGTGATCATGCGGGTGGTCGACGTGCTGCTCGCGGTCCCCGGTTTCCTGCTGGCGCTGTGCGTGGTCGCCGCATTCGGGCCGGGCACCGTCAACGTCGCCATCGGTGTCGGCATCGCCGCCGTCGCACCGTTCGCCCGGGTGGCGCGCAGCGAAGCACTGCGAGTAGTCCAACTCGAATACATCGATGCGGCACGAATTTCCGGCGCAGGCTCCTCGGCGATTCTGTTCCGTCACGTGTTGCCGAACTCCTCCGGCCCGATCGTCGCGCTCATCCCCACCGAACTCGGCGAAACCATCCTGACGATCGCCGGTCTGGGTTTCCTCGGTTACGGGGCACCGCCGCCGACGCCGGAATGGGGCACGCTGCTGTCCGAGGGTCGTGACTACCTCGCCAACGCCTGGTGGCTGACCACATTGCCCGGCTTCGTCGTGCTCATCGCCGTGCTCGCAGTGTCGCGTGCCGGCCGAATACTGCAGCGCCGCTTTCGGATCTGATCAAGGAGCCTCTCCATGACCACCACCCTGCCCGCCGACGACACCAGCGTGGCCGCCCTGCCCGACAGCGATGCCGTCCTCGAGATCCAGAACCTGACCATCTCCTACCGCGGTGCCGCCCAACCCGCGGTCCGCGGGGCCAACCTGACGATCAGGGCGGGTGAGGTCGTTGCCGTCATCGGTGAATCCGGCTCGGGGAAGACCACTCTGAGCAGGGCCGCCATCGGCCTGCTGCCGCCGGGGGCGACGATCGAGAACGGGTCGATCCGGGTGGCGGGGCGCGAGATCACCGGGCTGCCCGAACGTCACCTCGTCACACTGCGCGGCAAGATCGTCGCCCTCGTCCCGCAGGACCCTGCGACGTCACTGGACCCGGTGCAGCCGATCGGCCGCCAGATCACCGAGGTTTTCCGTCTGCACGGCGACGGTAACACGCTGTCCCGCAGCGATCTTCGTGACAAGGTCATCGAACTGCTCGATCTCGTCGGGATCGATCACCCCGAGGCAAGACTGCGGCAGTACCCGCACGAACTTTCGGGCGGAATGAAGCAACGCGTGCTCATCGCCATGGCATTCGGGCTTCGTCCTGCGCTGCTGATCGCCGACGAGCCGACCTCGGCGCTGGACGTCACCGTGCAAAAGCAGGTCCTCGAAGTGTTCGACAAGCTCACCGCGCAGACCAAGGTGGCGGTGCTGTTCGTGACGCACAACCTCGCGGTGGCCTCCGACCACGCCACCAGGGCGATCGTCATGCGCAACGGTGAGGTTCTCGACAGCGGCCCCGTCGATGAGTTGGTGTTCTCCCCCGAACACGAGTACACCCGTCAGCTCATCACGAGCGCCTTCGGTCTCGGTGACAGGGTCCGCCCGCGTGACCAGAATCCCAACGCCTCAGGCGATCCCGTCCTCGCGGTCAGCGGTCTGACCAAGATCTTCACGCACGGCCCCAACCGTCACTTCACAGCCGTCGACGACGTGTCCTTCGAGCTCTCACCCAACACGACGTTCGCGCTGGTCGGCGAGTCCGGATCGGGCAAGTCCACGACGGCGCGGCTGATCCTCGGGCTCACACAGCCCGATGCCGGCGAGGTCCACATCGACGGCCAGGAGGTGAGCCGTCTGCCCAGACGATCGCGCCGCGACGTGTGGCGCAAGGTCCAACTGGTGCAACAGAACCCGCAGGTCGCCCTCGATCCACGGTTGACCGTCGAGCAGATCGTGGACGAACCGCTGCGCTCCTACAGGCTCGGCGACCGGGCCGAACGGCGCCGCCGGGTCGCCGAGTTGCTCGACCAGGTCGGGCTGGCGGGCAGCTACGCCGCTCGTAAACCGCGCGAGCTTTCCGGCGGTCAGCAGCAACGCGTCGCGATCGCGAGGGCACTCGCGCCCCGGTCCCCCATTGTCGTGCTCGACGAGGCGCTGTCGGCACTCGACGTCGTGACGCAGGGCAGAATCCTCGATCTCCTCGACGACGTTCAGCGTGAGCTCCGGCTCACCTACCTGTTCATCTCCCACGACCTCGACCTCGTCAGCTCGATCTCCGATCATGTCGCCGTCATGCGCCGCGGCCAGGTCGTCGAAACCGGGCCGACCGCAACGATCTTCGCCGAACCCGGCCAGGACTACACCCGCGCCCTCCTCGACGCCACCCCCGGGCGGCGTCTACGCGACCAACTCGGCCGCGTGAGCGCCTGAAAGGTATTGACATGACACGACGCCTGTTTCTCAGCGCGGCCATCAACAGCACCGGTTCGGCGGGACGGTCATTCGCGGCGCCAGGGACCAATTGGGGGCGGTTCGCCGACTGGAACCACTACCTGACGTCCGCACGGTTGGCCCGCGAAGGCATTTTCGATATCGTCTTCGTCTCCGATCATCCAGCGTTGCAGCGGGACAACAGGTCGCGTCCGCTACACAGCTTCGATCCGACGGTGCTGTTCGCGTCAGTGGCCGCCGCGGTCCCCGACATCGGGTTCTTCCTCACCGCATCGTCGTCGTACAACTCGCCCTACAACCTCGCCCGCCGGCTGGCCACTCTCGATCACATCTCCGGTGGCCGGGTGATCTGGAACGTCGTGTCCAGCTTCAATCCCGACATCGCCGCCAACTTCTCGGCAGCCCCACTGCCGCAGAGGGCCGACCGATACCGTCGCGCCGACGAGTTCCTCGATGTCGTCAAGAAGCTGTGGCTGAGCTGGGATACCCCCGAAGGCCCCACACCCGCGGACACGCTGTGGGACCTCGACACTGCCCGGCCGATTCACCACCACGGCGAATTCTTCGACGTCGCAGGTCCATTGAATGTTCCGATCGGGCCGCAGGGCCACCCGGTGATCGCTCAGGCCGGCGCCTCGCAGGCGGGCATCGATCTGGCGGCCAAGCATGCCGACATCGTGTACGCCTCGCTACTGCATCCCCAGGCGGCCTTCGACTACCGCGCGCAGCTTGCCGACGCCGCGGCCCGTCACGGTCGCCCCGCCGACGACATCCGGCTGATGCCCGGTCTGACCGTGATCCTCGGCGAAACCCGCGAGGCGGCCTACCGCAAGCACGAGGCGCTGCACGGACATCGCGGAGAGGACGGCCTGATCGCCGACTTCCTCAAGCGGACAGCAGTTCTGGATCTGAGCACCGATCTCGATCCGGACAAGCCGCTGAGCCCCGAACTGTTCACTTACACCGAAGACCAGTTCCGCCCCGTCGGCTTCGTCCGCACTTTCGCCGAACTGACCACGTTGGAGACCATCACTCCGCGGCAGCTGGTACGCCGGGTCGAGGGCGGGCACCGACTTGCGATCGGCACGGCGCGCGACGTGGCCGACGACATCCTGCGGTGGTGGCGCGACGGAGCGGTGGACGGCTTCAACATCCACATCCCGGTCCTTCCCGACGGTATCGCCGAGTTCAACCGCGAGGTGATTCCGCTTCTGCAGGCCGAAGGCGCATTCCCGACCGCCTACGACGGCACCACGATCCGCGAGCGCCTCGGACTTCGGGACCCGCGCCACGTGCCCGCCATCGCGAACTGAAAGGGCATCGTGTCAGCCGATTTTCAAACCAGTCTTGCCGAATTCCAGCGCATTTTCCGCGAACTCGCCGCCAAAGCCGCCTCCCGCAATCACACCGGTCAGCCTGTTCACGACGAGATCAGGGCCCTGGCGGCAGCCGGTTTCGGGCGGCTGCGGGTTCCGCTGGAGTACGGCGGTTTCGGCGTCGATCTCCCGACGCTGTTCGAACTTCTCGCCGAGGCGGGCACGGCAGACTCCAACGTCCCCCAGATCCTGCGGGGCCACTTCACCACCGTCGAGATCCTGCGACGGTCGCCGTCACTGCGGCAACGTGAGCTGTGGCTGCGCCGGGCCGCCGACGGAGCCATCTTCGGCAACGCGCAATCCGAACCCGCGTCCGACAGTCCGGACTTCCTGCCGAGCACCCGGCTACACCACGTGGACGGGCAAGCCGTCATCTCCGGCGTGAAGTACTACTCGACCGGGGCGTTGTACGCCGACTACATTCGCGTGGCGGCCGCGGTCGCGGACTCTGAGGACGGAGACGTGACCTTCGCCGTGGTGTCGGCCAACGACCCGCGGGTCACCCATGCCGACGATTGGGACGGTATCGGCCAGCGGCTGACTGGCAGCGGCACCACCTACTTCGACGCTGTTCCGGTGTCAGAGGACGGTGACCTGGGCCGGTCGAAGTCCAACCTGAGGTCGATCCAGGCATTCGTACAGCTGGTGCATCTGGCCAACCTTGCCGGCATTGCCCGCAACATCGTCAGCGACGCGGTTGCTTTGCTGAAGTCACGGCAACGCACACACCTGCATGCTCTGTCGGCGAAAGCCGACGAGGATCCTGAGGTCCTCGGCGTCGTCGGCAACCTTTACCGGCATGCGCAAACTGCCGATGCGCTTCTCGTTCAGGTCGCCACCGGTCTGGAACGCGCCAACCAGCTCACCGACGCGGGCCTCGACGCCGAGGACGACTACGCGCGCAATTTCATCGACGTGTCCGCGGCACAGGTCACGATCATCGAGTCGGTACTCGACGCGAGCACACAGATCTTCAACGCAGGCGGGGCGTCGGCGATCCGCGGGGTCGAAAGCCTCGATCGGCATTGGCGCAACGCGCGCACGCTCGCGTCCCACAATCCGGTGGTCTACAAGCCCCGGGTCATCGGTGACTTCGTCGTCAACGGCACGACGGCGAAGTCGTTCTACGACAGGAAGCGAGGCCAGCAGCCGTCGAACACGTAAGCCCAGCTAGTTTTGCGCAGCGCAAGAGAAACCGTTGAACGGAGCCGACGGCGCCGCTACCGTCCGACAACGGTGCATCGCGAATCAGGGTGCGTACCAAAGTAACTGACCATCGATGTACATAGGTGACTTTTTCATGTCTCGCTTCCGCACCTTGATCGCCGTCGCCATCTCGGCGATCCTGCTGGCTGCCTGCTCCGGTCAGCAGCAAGCCCCCACCGCCCCGACCGGGCCCACAGGGGATCCGAATCCCGGCGGCACACTCGTCTTCTCCGACGTCCAGTTCGTCACCGACGCACTGAGCACGAACTACACCACGGCGAACCTGCTGTTCCAGATCGTCGACCGGCTCGTGTTCATCGACCCGAAGACCGGCGAGGTCCACCCGTGGTTGGCCGAGCAGTTCTCTCGCAACGACGACGCCACCCAGTACACGTTCAAGATTCGCGACGGCGTCACCTTCAGCGACGGCACACCGCTGAACGCCGAGGTGGTCAAGGCGAACTTCGACCAACTGGGCAAGGGCGATCCGGCGAAGAAGATCCCGGCGTTCTCCGACTTCGTCGGCTATGACCGCACCGAGGTCTCCGGAAACACCGCGACGGTCTTCCTCAGCCGTCCCAACACCAACTTCTACAAGCTGGCCGCCAACGGACGCGCCGCCATCCGCGGACTCTCGACCCTCGCCCTGGACTACGACGGCCAGTCGCAGATCGAGAACGTTGTCGGCTCCGGGGCATTCGTCTACGAATCTCAGGTCCCGGACCAAGAGGTGACGCTGCGCAAGCGGCCGGACTACGCATGGCCTCCTGCGACGTCACCCAACAAGGGGGCGGCCTACCTGGACAAGATCGTCGTCCGCGTCATCGGCGAACCCGGTCTACGTGCCGGAGCTGTGCAGTCCAAGCAGGTCGATCTCGCCCGGGGCATCCAGCCGACCGACGAATCAGCATTGGCTGCCAACAACTTCCAGGTGATCCCGGTCGCCGCGCCGTCGCTCACCGTCAATCTCGTCGCGTTCCGCGTCAACAACGAACTGGTCAGCGATCAGCGAGTGCGCCGGGCCCTGCAACTCGGTGTCGACCGCCAAGCGGTGGTCGACACCGTTCTGTCACCCAGTTACCGGGCCAGTGACTCGGTTCTCGGCCATGACGATCCGCTCTACACCGACGTCAGCGCCGACATCGGCTACGACCCGGACAAGGCGGCGGCACTGCTCGACGAGGCTGGCTGGAAGGTCGGCGGGGACGGCACCCGCGAGAAGGACGGCAAGAAACTCGAGGTCACGCTCGCCGCATCGAACCAGAGCGTGGTGTTCCGGCCCGCGTTCGAGTTCATCGAATCCGGCTGGCGGGAACTCGGTGTGGCGCTGGTGAATCGAGCGGGTGACACCACCCTGTTCAACCAGGCCAATACCGACCCATCCGTTCCGCTGCTGGGCACCAGGACGGGCTACAACATCGGCCTGGGCCTGCTCTTCGGCCGCGACAAAGGGAACTTGACGTTCGCCAAGAACGAGGACCTGATCGCGCTGTCCGACGAGGAACTCAAGGCCACCGACCCGGCGGTGCTCAAAGACGTCGTGGCCCGCGAGCAGCAGAAGATCATCGACGAGCAACTCGCACTGATCCTGTGGGACGAGGTGCAGGTGCATTCGGCCGCCCCCAACGTCCACATCGAGTTCAGCAACTACACAGAACCGTTGTTCCAAAGCGCTTGGAAAGCCTGATGCTGCGGTACACGTTCGCCCGGATCGGACAGTCGGCACTCGTGCTGCTGCTCGCGTTCACCGTCATCTTCTGGGGCGTGACGATCCTGCCCGCGGACCCGGTGACGATCTTCGTCGCCAAGGGCGAGGGTTACTTCAACCCCGACGTCGTGACGCAGGTGAAGGAGTACTACGGATACGACCGTCCGGCATGGGTCCAGTACTGGTCGCAGCTCACGCAGCTGCTGCAGGGCAACTTCGGGTTCTCACTGTCGAGCGGCGAATCCGTGACGAGCCGCATCGGCAGCGTGATCGGCGAGACGCTCAAGCTCGCGTCGACTGCAACGGTGCTGGCCCTGGCCTTCGCGATCAGCATCGTGCTCCTGGCCACAACGGGCAAGGCGGAATGGCTGCGGACGTTCATCCGCAGCATCCCGCCACTGTTCAGTGCCGTTCCGACATTCTGGCTCGGATTGGTTGTGCTGCAGATCTTCTCCGTCCAGCTCGGCCTCTTCTCGATGTTCCCGGACGGGTCGCTGGCCTCACTGCTGATCCCCTCCCTGGTTCTGGCAGTCCCGATCTCGGCGCCGATCGCCCAGGTCCTGCTCAAGAACGCCGAGGCCACCCTGTCGCTGCCGCACGTGAATACCGCACGGGCCAAGGGCGGATCGCCGGGGTGGGTGATCCGCAAGCACGTGTTGAAGAACGCCGCCGGCCCGGCACTGACCGTGACTGCGACAACCATCGGCGCACTGCTCGGCGGGTCCGTGATCACCGAGACCGTATTCTCCCGCTCAGGTTTGGGGACGGTGCTGCTGGATGCGGTGTCCACCCAGGACATCTCCTTGATCCAGGGCCTGGTGCTCCTGACGACGGTTGTGATTGTCGGCGCAAACCTGTTGGTGGACCTCATCTATCCGATCCTGGATCCGCGCGTGACCAAGACGTCGCACCGCGGCTTCAACACACGACTGGGCAGGTTCACGTGAGTCTGGAAGCCAGCGAGACGTTTGCAGCCGCGGAGCTGGCGACGCGCAATGACACCGCGGCGCCGAGGGGCCCGGACCGGAACTGGCGAGCCGCGCTGCGCGACACACCCTGGTCGGTGCGACTGTCGGCCGCTCTACTGGTCCTTGTCGCCGCGTGGGCGATCGCGCCTGGCTTGTTCACCGACCAGGATCCATTGAAGGGCAACCACCTTGACAAGTTCCAGGCTCCGAGCGTGGCCCACTGGTTCGGCACCGACCACCTCGGTCGCGACGTACTCGCGCGCGTCATCTACGGAACGTCACATACGATTCTGACCGCGGGCATCGCTGTGGCGGTAGGCCTCGTGGTGGGCAGCGTCATCGGCATCCTGGCCGGCGTCTCCGGCCCTGTCGTCGACGCGGTCGGGATGCGGGTCAGCGACGTGCTTCTCGCGCTGCCCGCATTCTTGATCTCGATCTGGATTGTCACTGCCTATGGCCCCGGCCCGTTGTCGGTCGGGATCGGCGTCGGCATCGGCTCGATCGCCATCTTCGCCCGGGTGTTCCGAGCCGAGGTGTTGCGGGTTCGCGCGCTGGACTACGTCGAGGCCGCGTTCCTGTCCGGCGAGACGCGGTGGTCGGTCATCCGGCGCCACATCGTTCCGAACGCCGTCGGCGCGGTCGTCGCCCTCGCTGTCATCGATCTCAGCGCGGCGATCCTGGCCATCTCGGCCCTGGGCTACCTCGGGTACAGCGCACCGCCGCCGACCCCCGAATGGGGATTGCTCGTCGCGGAGGGCCGTAACTACCTCGCCAACGCATGGTGGCTGACGTCGCTGCCGGGCGTCGTCATCGTCGTCGTGATCGTCGCACTCGGCGCCGTCAGCCGCCGCATTCTCAAGTTCAACCACATCTGATCGGGAGCAACCGCATGCCAGAACCGCTTCTCGAACTGTCCGACCTCGTGGTGACCTATCCTGGGCCGTCGGTGGATGCGCGACCCAAGGTAGCGCTCGATCATGTGAACCTGGTCGTCAACCGCGGCGAATTCGTCGCCGTGGTCGGCGAATCCGGCTCGGGTAAGACCACCTTGGCGAACACCGTGGTCGGATTGCTTCCCGGATCGGCGACTGTCACCGCTGCCACCCTGACTCTGGGCGGACGCAACACCCTCGGACTGAGCGAGCGGGAGTGGAGCCGGATCCGCGGTCGCACAGTCGGCCTCGTCCCCCAGGATCCCGGGGCGTCGCTGAATCCGGTGCGCACCATCGGATCTCAACTCGCGGAAGTGTTCGAGCTCCGCGCGAAGCGGCTCAGCCGCCGGGAGATCAAGCAGCGGTCCATCGCGATCCTCGAAGAGGTCGAGATCGACCAGCCCGAACGCCGGCTCAAGCAATACCCCGGTGAGCTGTCCGGCGGTATGCGACAGCGAGTACTGATCGCGATCGCGTTCGGATTGAACCCCGACCTCATCGTCGCGGACGAACCGACGTCGGCGCTCGACGTGACCGTGCAGGCCAGCGTGCTGCGGATTTTTGATCGACTGGTCTCCGAGCACGGCTCCACCGTGCTGTTCGTGACCCACGACATCGGGGTCGCCACCGATCACGCGTCACGGGTGATCGTGATGCGTCACGGCGCCGTCGTGGAGGACGCGCCGGTCGAGACGATCGTCACCGAACCACAATCCGAGTACGCGACACGGCTCATCCGCCGTATCGGCGCCATCGCCCGACCCGAACGCGATGCGACGGAGCCGCACGGTGAGACGGTCATCGACGTGGCAGGGGCCACCAAGGAATACCGGCTCTCCGGGCGGACGACATTCGCGGCTGCAGCCGATATCAGCCTGCGGGTGCGGCGAGGCGAAACCGTGGCGCTGGTCGGCGAATCCGGCTCGGGCAAGTCCACCACCGCGAAAATGATCATCGGTCTCACCAAACCCACTAGCGGCTCGGTCACCGTGCTCGGGCGCGACATCGCCGCGCTGTCCCATCGAGCCCGTCGCGAACACTGGCGCGACATCCAATTCGTCTACCAGAACCCGGATTCGGCACTCGACCCGCGCTGGACCGTTCAGCAGATCCTCGACACCCCGCTGACGTCGTATGGCCTGCACGACAGAAAGGAACGCACCGAACGCATCGCCGAGGCGCTCGACGGCGTCAACCTCTCGGCAGACAAGCTCGAACGGCGCGCCGCCGAACTGTCGGGCGGCGAGCGGCAGCGCGTCGCGATCGCCCGCGCCCTGGTGGTCCGGCCTCAGGTGATCGTGCTCGACGAACCGCTGTCCGCCCTCGACGTCGTCACGCAGGACCAGATCATCGGTCTGCTACTGCGCCTGCAGTCGGAGCGCGACTTGACATATCTGTTCATCTCGCACGACCTGTCGGTCGTCAAACGGCTGGCACACCACGTCGTCGTCCTGAAGTCCGGCCAGGTCGTCGAAACAGGTTCGACAGCAGACGTTTTCGAGGCTCCGCAAGCCGACTACACGCGCGCACTGCTGGACGCCATCCCCGGCCGTCGGCTGGCCGCTCTCGCGCTGGCGGCATCGTGACGTCGACCTTCTTCGTCTCCTCGGAGTTCCATTTCGCCGACCGCTTCCCGCGATGGAAGCACGCCCCGGAGGACGATCTGCCCAGCGAACGGCACCGGGGCAAGGCACGTTTCGCCGCCGAGCTGGAAGACCTCGGATTCGACGCCGTGTTCGTCGCCGATTTCGCCGGCCTGAACCGCACGCAGATCCGCTACTCAGGGCCTCGGTCGTTCGAACCGCTCACGCTCGCGGCCTATCTCGCCGCTCACACCGAGAGCATCGGGCTCGTCATCACGTTGTCCACGCAGTTCAGCGAACCGTATACGGTGGCTCGAGAACTGACGTCGTTGAACCGGCTGTCTGGCGGCCGGGCCGGATGGAATGTCGTGACCTCCTTCAACGGTGAGGTCAACTACGGCTACACCGAGATTCCCTCTCCTGCCGAACGATACGCCCGCGCGAGGGAGTTTCTCGACGTGACCAAGGCGCTATGGTCGTCCTGGCGGGACGGCGCCATCGTCGCAGACCGGCGCACCGAGGTGTACGCCGACAACGAACGAATCACCGACATCGGCTGGGCCGGTGATCACTTCAGGGTCAAGCAGGCGCTCGACCTGCCGCCGAGCCCGCAGGGATTTCCGCTGATCGCCCAGGCCGGCGCGTCGGACACCGGCATCGATTTCGCGGCCGAATCGGCCGAGGTCGTCTTCGTCGCAAGTCCCGACTTCGAGGCGGGCAGGCAGTACTACCGCCGCCTCAAGGCCGCGGTGGTGGCGAACGGCCGAGACGCCGACGATCTCAAGGTACTGCCCGGCATCCGGATATACCTGGGTGATGACGACGAACAAGCCTGGGCAGCTTACCGTTCCGAGTTGACCGAACTGGATCTCGAACGTGCCAGGGTGGCGATCACCTACGAGGTGCCGGGGCTCGACCTCAGCGATCTGCGCCTCGATGCCACGATTCCTCTCTCACGGTTCCCGACCAAGGAGGAGCTCGAACGCCACGGTCGTCGGGTCAGCCGTGCGCTGATCTACCGCAGCTGGGTCGAGGACGGCACGTACGCCAGGTTGCGGGACTTCCTGCTGCGATACGCGACGTCATTCGGGCATTTCCAGGTCATCGGGACGGCCGAACATGCGGCGGAGACCATCGCGGCTTGGATCGACGGCGGCGCCTCCGACGGGTTCATTCTGCTCGGTGGATCAAGTTTCGACCGCATCGCCGGTGACCTGCTCCCCTTGCTCCGTCAGCGTGGCATCTTCCGGGACGGCCCAACGCCCCCGGGTCGCCTGCGTGAGCGGCTCGGTACCCGGACACCGGGCCTGCCGCACTCGCGCGCCGCCCTCGCATACTGATAGGACTCGACATGCCCCGGCCTCGGCTGATCCTCAACGCCTTCACGATGAACACCGCCACCCATGTGTCGTACGGCGCGTGGCGCAACCCCGACACACGAAGCGTCGAGTTCGACCAACTCGACCCGTGGGTGGAACTCGTCAAACTGTTGGAACGCGGCAAGTTCGACTCGGTGTTCTTTGCCGATGTTGTCGGGCTTTACGACGACTATCGGGGCGGATGGGATACCTACCTTCGGGAAGGCCTGCAGATCCCCAACCACGACCCGTCGGCGATCCTGTCTGCGCTCGCGCTGTCGACCGAGCACCTCGGCTTGGTCATCACGAGTTCCATCCTGCAGGACCACCCATTCTCGTTCGCCCGTAAGATCTCCACGCTCGACCACGCCTCTAAGGGCCGCATCGGCTGGAACGTCGTCACCAGTGCCCTGCGCAACTCCGCACGCAACTTCGGGCTCACCGATCGGGAAGAGCACGACGCCCGCTACGAATGGGCCGAGGAGTACACCGAGGTCGTGTACAAGCTGTGGGAAGGCTCGTGGGACGACGGCGCACTGGTCCGAGACCGCGACAACGGCGTGCACGCCGACCCCGACAGGGTCCACAAGATCAACCACGTGGGCCCGCGCTATCGCGTCGAGGGTCCGCACCTCAGTTTCCCCTCCCCGCAACGTACTCCGGTCCTCTTCCAGGCCGGGACATCCTCTGCCGGTAGGGCCTTCGCTGCGCGGCACGCTGAAGGCGTGTTCATCAATGCTGCGTCGCCGCAGGGGGCACGCGTGGTCATCGAGGACACCCGCGCCAAGGCGGTGGCTGCCGGACGCCGCCCCGAGGACGTCAAGTTCTTCCAGGGGTTGTCGTTCGTCGTCGGCTCCACAGAGGCCGAAGCCCGGCAGAGAGCGAGCGAACTCGACGAGTATCTCAGCGTCGACGGCCTGATCGCCCACCGCAGCGGCGGCATCGGCATCGACCTCGGCGGACTCGATCACGACACTCCGATCGGCGACCTCGCCGACCAAGTGCAGGGCACGCGCAGCACCATCGAGGCGCTCGTCAACGCCGCGCCACCCGGGACGAATCCGACTATCGCCGATCTGGTCAGGCAGCAACAGGAGGCGACGCGCGTCGTCGGCACGCCAGATCAGATCGCCGACCGCCTCCAAGAGTGGCAGGATGCGGGCGTCGACGGTCTGAACATCCGCTACATCACCACCCCGGGAAGCTTCGCCGACTTCATCGACCACGTCGTACCCGAACTGCAGTCCCGTGGCCTGGCCCAAACCGAATACCGTTCGGGCACTCTGCGCGACAAGCTATTCGATGGCGGACCCGCACTGCCGGACCGCCATCCCGCCCGGCAGTGGCGTGGACACTTCAGTTCTCCGGCAACTGCATCGATCGTTTCAAGCTCCTAGACGGGTTCGCCGCAGCGAGAATGTAAGGCAGCAAGTGGTTTTCAGGATCTCCACCTGCGGTTTTCTGATCTTGATGACTCACCGATGCCGAACTCGTACCCAACGAAATCCATTGCATGTCAACATCTGTAACCACCATACCGTTCTGGACAAGGGAGACGACGATCCGATGAGAACAACACCGCAGATCCACGTGATGAGACGCACATTGGCCCTTGGAGTCGGGTCCTGCTCTGCTGCAGCAGCATTCCTTGCCCTCGCCGGCGGGGTCGCAGGTGCTGAGGTCGAAGAGATCGCCCCGGGTCCCGTCGTCTCGAGCCGCCAGGCTTCGGAGATCTCGGTGGTACGTATCAATGACTACGGTGTCGCCCGCGGCATCTCGGAGGCACGCGTGGCCGATGCGGGTGTCGTCAGCGCCGTCGGGGAGGTCCGCGACAGCACCAAGGCAGTTGTCGGCGGGACCGCCTCGGCTTTCGACGGCGGATGGCCCTCGGGGCCCGGCATCGGCGATTGGTGATCAGCAGCGCTGCGCCAGGAAGTACGCGGCGATGTCATCGCCGGTGGTGAGCCACGCTTCCGGCTGCGCCGCAAGGTAGCTCAGCGCCTCGACGAGGTAGCGATGCCGGAACGCCTGACCTATCACGAAGGGATGCAATGCCAGGGCCAGCACGCGGCCACCTGTGGCCGCGTCTACCCGTAATTGATCGTACTGGTCTTTGACGATCTGAACGAATTGCTCTCCCGTGCAGCCTTTTCCGAAGAGCAGCAGGTCGTTGAGTTCCACCGAGTACGGCACACTGAGCATTCCGGGAATGGTCAGCTCATAGGGCTGGTCGTCGTTGGTCCAGTCCAGGACATAGCGATAGCCGAGTTCGGCCAGCAGTTGTGGAGTGTGGTGCGTCTCGGTCAGTCCAGGCCCCATCCATCCCAGCGGCCGGCGTCCAGTGGCGGAGTCGATGGTGTCGGTGATTTCCGCAAGGATGCGACGCTCGGAGTCGGCGTCGAAGCCATTGTGCAGCACCGAATTCGTCTGTCCGTGGGCGAGCCAGGCCCAGTTCCGCTCCACTCCGGCGGAGATGATCTGCGGATAGGCCTCGGCCACAGTGGAGTTGACCAAGGCACTGGCCCGCATTCCGTGGTCATCCAACGCCTCGATCGTCCGCCAGATGCCGACCCGGGCGCCGTAGTCGCGCCAACCGTGATTCAGTGGATCCGGCGAGAGCTCGGCGGTGCCGGGCCAGATGCTCGTCGACGGCCTGTTCGGCAGGAAGTGCTCGATGTTGAGGCCGACATAGACGGCCACCGACGCGCCGTCAGGCCAGCGCAGGACCGGACGCTCGGTGATCGGACTGTAGGTGAAGGGCGGCAACGGCTCTGACGTCATGGCGCATACCGTAGGACCTCACACCGGTGTCAGTGTCAAGCCTGCAGAGGTATAACGGAGGGCATGCGGATCGGCGAGCTGGCGCGACGGACCGGAGTGAGCGAGCGCTCGCTGCGGTATTACGAAGAGCGTGGGCTGTTGATCCCCACCCGCAGTCGTGGCGGGCAACGCGAGTACCCCGATGCCGCGGTCGACCGCGTGGTTCACATCCAGGAGTTGTTCGCCGCAGGGTTGCACAGCCGCACCATCGCCGGGCTGCTGCCGTGCATGCGGGATGTCGACGGCAGGGCCGCCCCCAATGCCACGCCACTGCTTGTCGAGACGCTGACCGAGGAGCGGAGCCGCCTCGATGCCCAGATCCGCGATCTGACGAACTCACGGGCAGTGCTCGACGACGTCATCTCGGCGGCGTCGCAGCCACCGACCGACGATTAGGCCGCCGCAGTCTAGGTGGCAGACACCGTGTCGAAGTCGAAGAACGGGTCACCCTTGGACTCGCTGAGCAACGACAACTCCCATTCGAAATACGCGACGTACCAGGCGTCGCGCTCGGGGCCGAACTCGGGAGCACCGGTGCGGTCGACGACGGGGCCGGCGTGCTGTGGATCGTCGGTGCTGAGAGCGATTACCGCCGAGTCGATTCCGCCGTCGAGCACCCACACGTCGGTGCTGTCCGCGAGATGATCGGCAACGAAGTCCTTGTCGCCGATGAGCACCACCGTGGAACCGTCGGCGACAAGGCCGCCGAGATGTTCGCGCCGTGCATGGACAGAGCCGGGAACATGTCCTGCCGCGTATCTGGCTGAGCTCCGTACATCGACCAGGCGCACAGAGCGCTCGCTCTGCCATCGCGTCACCTCGTCCCAGGTCACCCGGCGCTCCGTCGGCACTGCGATCACGACCTGGTGCGGACGAATGACGTCTGCGCCTGCGGCGTATGCAATGACCGAGATCGGGCCGTCATGCAGGAAGCGCAACCACTGCGCGGTGTTGGCCGCCCGGACGAAGTCGCCGGTGTCGACAAGGATCACCCTGCTGCGCCGCACCGCGACGAAGTCGTCGGTGGCCTGCACGAGTTGACCTCCAGGCGTGTGCACAGCCGCCGCAAAGTGGCCGGCGGCGTACTCGTCGCGTGCGCGGACGTCGAGCACATAGGTGCTGACTTCCTCGTCGACGTAGGCCTGTGCCTGCGCGGGGTCGACGATCGCGACACCCGCCTTCTGCAGGGTTGAAGCGGCCCACTCCCGCAGCGACGGTTCGATCTCGTCGGGTGCGGCCAGGTCGACGCCGGCACCGAACTCGACCGGCTGGCCCGCCCATTCCCACGCCGGCGTCCCGTTGTGCAGCGAGAACACCTGATTGGGTATCCCGGTGTTGATCAGCGACTGCGCGCCGACGATGCCACGGGTCCTGCCCTGGCAGTTCACGACGACCTTCGTAGCCGGGTCGGTGATGGCCTGCAGCGCCCGGTAGGTGACCTCGGCTCCGCCACCAGTGTTGAGACCGCCCGGGATGTGATGGTGCAGGTACTCCGCGGGGGTACGGCTGTCCAGGATGACGACGTCATCGCCTGCGGCCAACCAGCCTGCCAGCGTGGCACTTTCCACCGTCGGGGTCTGGTAGGTGTGTTCGATCCACTCGCCGAGAGTTTTGCTCCGCACGTTGGTCCCCGTGTACAGGCGGCCTCCGGCGGACTGCCAGCCCCCGACACCGTCATCGAGCGTCGACACGTCGCGGTAGCCGAGCCGCTCGAGCACCTCCGCACCGCGGGCTTCCCATTCCGGTGTCCCCACGACGACGATCGGCGTCGATGCGTGCGGCACGAGGTCGGCGATGCGCTGCTCCAGATCATGAAGGGAGAGTCCTGCGCTGACCGCGATGTGGCCGTCCGCGCGCTCTGCCGGAGTCCGGAGATCAAGAATCGCCAGCTGCTCGTCTCCCAGCAGCGCCGAGTACAGTTCCTCACCCGTGATAGGTCGCGCCATGGCAGTGATCGTCTCCTTCGATGTCATCGTGATGGTGTTGGTCTGATTGCTTTGGCGCACAGCGAGATAAACCGTGGAACGGTGCGGCCGGAGTCCCTAGATTACGGGCATGGCGGCTCCCCCCTTCACCACCACCAGGCTCGGCAAGCTCTATGAGGGCGATCCGCTGCCCGTCGTGACGGAAGCCACCACCTACTATCCTGCCGGAGCAGTCACCTTTGGCGTCGAGGGCCGCGCGCTCTTCGAGGACGGCGACGATGCCCCATGGGCTGGTGGCCCTACCCTCCACGTCTTCGAAACCGCCACGGGCCTTGAGCATCTGCGTTTCGACGCGTTCCCCGGCGAGGAGCACTACCACTACCTGACCCCCGGCGTCCAGAACCATTGGGTCGGGTTCGATTCGGTGGCCGACGGTGACTTCTTGCAGTGGGTGATCGACAAGGTCAGGCACAAGCTTCCGCAGCTGCTGCGGTTCGCGGGTGCCGCACAGTTGGCCGACGAAGTCAACGCGCTCACCGTCAACGACGTACTCGACACGGTCGAGAGTCACCTCCGCAGCCCCGACCTCCACATCGCGAGCGCGCGCGTCTGAATAGTGACGCGCCGCTGTTCGTGGCATTGCGCGTGCGCTCGTCGTCCGCGAAAGGGCGCGCATGCACGCGACACGCCGCGTGAAGGCGTGCAGACACGCGCGCTCGCGGTGCAAGTCTCCCCTCCTCACGCGTCGGCAGGAGAGAGCGTGGGGACCGGCAGGCCGAGATGCCCTCGCAGCGTGGTCGATTCGTACTCCTTGCGGAAGATTCCCCGTCGCTGCAACTCCGGCACTAGGTGGTCGACGATGAGGTCGAGACCGTCGGGGTAGAAGTCGTGGTTCAGGTTGAAACCGTCTGCGGCACCCTCGGTGAAGAAGGCCTCGATCTCGTCGGCGACCTGCTCGGGCGTGCCCACCACCATGCGGTGTCCGCCGCCCGCGATGTGCCGGTCGACCATGTCGCGCACCGTCAGGTTCTCGACGCGCGCGGTATGCAGCACCGAGTTGGCGAATCCGAAGCTCGTCGGCGTCCATTCCGGCGCGTTGATCAGATCCCACGGTGGCTGCTTGTCCAGGTCGAGGCTGGCCAGCGGAAGGCCCAGCTGTTTGGCGAGTGACCCCAGCGCGTCCCCGCTGTCAGTGCTCAGGCTCGCCAGCAGGTCTCGACGTTCCCGTGCCTCGGCTTCGGTGCTCCCCATCACCGGCCACAGCCCGGGCAGGATCAGGACGTCGTCGGGATCACGGCCGTACACATCGCGCGCCCGTGACTTCACCTTATTCGCGAAATCCTTACCCTGCGCCAAACTGTGCTCCGCGCAGAACACCGCGTCGGCGTGTTTGGCGGCAAGGTCGATGCCCTGATCGGAGGCACCGGCCTGCAGGACCACCGGGTGACCCTGTGGTGAGCGCGGCACCTGGAAGTACGTGTTGACGCGGACGTGCTCACCGGCGTAATCGACCTCGCGCACTTTCGACACGTCGGTGAGCTCCCCCGTCGCCGCGTCGCCGACGAGCGCGTCGGGTTCCCACGACTGCCAGAGCTCTTTGATCACCGAAATCGACTCGTCCGCAATGCCGTAACGGGTGTCGCGGTCGGGGTGAGCATCTCTGCCGAACTGGGCGCCCGCGCGCAGCGACTGCGTCGTGACGACGTTGATGGCGGCGCGCCCGTCGGAGACCAGATCGAGCGACGATGCCAGACGGGCGATGTGATACGGGTGGCGGTAGGTCGACGAGACCGTGGCGACCAGTCCGACGTGCGTTGTCGCGCGTGCGATGGCGGTCAGCACGATGAACGGGTCGATTGCGTTCCACGGCTTCGTGAACTCCTGCTGCCCGAAACCGTAGGTCTCGGCGAGGAACACCGCGTCAAGCAGGCCGCGCTCGGCGGTCCTGCCCAGGTTCTCCCACTCGGCGATATCGATGAATCCGAGTGGGTCGTCGCGCAGCCGCCAGCCACCGGGCGCACGCCCCAGCGCGTTGGCGTTGACGTTCAGATGGAGCTGTCGTTTGCTCATGCTTCTCCTGGTCACGCCGTCGCGGCCGCGGCGCGGTTCGTGTCGGTCGCCAGCGGAGGCAGGCCGTAATGGCCACGTAATGTGGTGGTTTCGTACTCTTTGCGAAAGATTCCCCGCCGCTGCAACTCCGGAATCAGATGATCGGCGATCTGTTCGAGACCGGACGGGAAGATGTCGAAATTGATGTTGAAGCCATCGGCCGCGCGTTCGGTGAACCACAGTTCGATCTCATCGGCGACCTGCTCGGGCGTGCCGACGATGGCGTTCTGCGCATCTGCCCGGCGTTCAAGGATCTGGCGCACCGTGAGATCCTCCCGGCGGGCCACCGACAGCACGGAATTGGCGCTGCCGATGCTGCGCGGCAGCCACCGCGGTGAGTCGACGAAGTCCCACGGCAGGGTCTTGTCCAGATCGAGGAGCTCCGCCGGGACCCCGATGTGGATGGCCAGTGCGTGCAGGGCGGCCTCGTCGGCAACGATGGGGCCGACGACATCGGCGCGACGCGCCTTCGCCTCCGACTCGGTGCCGCCCAGCGTGATGTTCAGACCGGGCAGCACCAGCAGTCCGTCAGGATCACGTCCGTGAGCGATCGCGCGTGCCTTGAGATTTCGATAGAACGCCTGCGCCGTAGGGATGGTGTTGGCGGCGCAGAACACCGCGTCCGCGTGTTGGGCCGCAAGCTCGATGCCCAGCGGTGACGCGCCGGCCTGGACGATCACCGGACGCCCCTGCACCGACCGCGGGAACTGGAACTTGGCGCTGAAACCGACGTGTTCGCCGTCGAAGTCGACAGTCGGGACCAGGTCGTCGTCGACCAACTCTCCCGTGGCCGGGTCGGCGATCCACGCTCCGTCATCCCAGGAATCCCAGAGCTGTTTGACCGCGATCAGCACCTCTTCAGCACGGCTGTACCGAAACTCGCGCTCCGGCAGCGGCTTTCGGCTGTACAGCGCCGCGGCGGTGTCGTCCCCCGAGGTGACGATATTGACCGCGGCGCGACCGCCCGACGCGATGTCGAGCGTGATGGCGCGCCGGGCGACATCCCACGGATGGTTGAAGGTCGCCGACAACGTGGCGACGAGGCCGATGTGTGTCGTCGCGCGGGCGACTGCTGTCTGGAGCATGAACGGTTCGAACGCATGCCACGGCTTGTCGAAATTGGTCGCGCCGAGGTGGTCGGCCAGGAAAACCGCGTCGAGCAGGCCGCGTTCGGCGATCTGACCGAGTTTCTCCCACGAGCTGAAATCGAGGAACCATCCCGGCGGATCGCTGCGCCGCCAGCTGTTCGGCGGCTTCGCCAACCCGTTGCCGTTCACGTTCAGGTGCAGTCGCCGCTCTGTCACCACTCCACTGTCCAGGCACGGGGTACCGAGATGAACGCGAAGCGGCTACCGGTTTCGTGAAGCGAATCTTCGTTGATCGCCGGCTCTGCCACCCTGAGACTGGGCAGATGACCGAACTTGCCGAGGCCAGGACCGCCGTCACGTATGGCTCGCCGGAACTGCGCGAACTGATCGACCACATCGGCGAGGGCGCCATCGGGCGCGACGAACGCGACGAGCTGCCCTATGAGGCAATCGAAGCGGTCAAGCGTGCCCGGCTCGGCGCGCTGCGCATACCCGCAGCCCGAGGTGGTGGGGGCGCGACACTGGTCGAGGCGTTCCGGTTGTTCATCGACCTCGCCGCGGCGGATTCCAACGTCGCGCACATCATCCGCAGCCACTTCGGGGTCGTCGAGAACCTGCTGCGCAGCACCCGCCCAGAGGACGCACGGTGGCTGGACCGGGTCGCCCAGGGCGACCTGATCGGCTCGGCGTCGACCGAGCTGAGCGCCAAAGCCGGCGCCATCGACTTTCCGTACCGGACGTCGATTACGTCGACTCCGCAGGGGCTGCGCCTCAACGGGACGAAGCACTATACGACCGGCAGCCTGTACATGGACTGGCTGATCGTCGGTGTCACCGACGTCGACGGGACCAAAGCGGAGGTGATCCTCCCGACGGATCGCCCGGGCGTGGTGCGCACCAACGACTGGGACGGCTTCGGACAGCGCTTCACCGGAAGCGGCACAGTGACTTTCGACGATGTCGTCGTGGGGCCCGAGGATTACTTCGCCAAGGGCGCGTTTTCCCGTGACGCCCTGCCGTACCGCTCCACGTTCTTCCACATCCAGCTCAGCGCGATGATCACCGGCATCCTGCACCGCATCGCCGCCGACGCGGTCGAGCACGTCCACCGCAAGTCCCGCGCCTTCTACCACGCCGTCGAGGAGACCCCTGCCGACGACCCGATCGTCGCCTACACCGTCGGCCTGCTGCACAGCCAGGCCTTCGCGGCCGAGTCGATGGTGCTCAACGCCGGGGCGGCGCTCACCGAGGCCTACGCCGCGCACGGCACTCCCGCCGAGCCCGAGCTCTCGCTGCGGGCGTCGCTGTACAACGCCCAAGCCAAGGTCGTCATCGACGAGATCGCCAACCGCGCGGCGTCGGAACTGTTCGACGTCGGCGGCGGCTCGCTGGTGCACCGCAGCAAGCACCTCGACCGGCACTGGCGCAACATCCGGTCCATCGCGGCACACAATCCGAAGACCCTCAAAGCTGTCGCTGTGGGCCGCCACGCACTCAACGGCACGCCGCTGCCCAATCAGGGATTCTTCTGACCGGAATGTTCGGTGGATCCACCGATGTTGTATTGCGCTGTGACCATCGCTGACCTGTTTGAACCGCTGACCGTCCGTTCTTTGAGGGTGCCCAACCGCTTCGCGATGGCTTCGATGACCCGGCAGGCCTCCCCCGACGGAGTGCCCGGCGCCGACGTCGCCGAGTATTACCGCAAGCGTGCGGCCGGCGGTGTCGGGCTGATCATCACCGAGGGCGTCAGGCTCGCCGATCCCTCGGCAGGCTATCCGTCGTCCATTCCGACCATCGCGGGCGACGAGGTCCTCGCCGGATGGGCACGTGTCGTCGACGCCGTCCACCACGAGGGCGCGACGATTGCGGCGCAACTCTGGCACCAGGGCGCCGAACGCGCCGAGGGCGACGGAGTCGTCGCGGTGAGCCCGTCCGGTATCGACGGGCTCGGCAACATCAAAGGCCGGGCGCTCGACGTCGACGAATTGCCCGCGGTGGCTGCACAGTTCGCGCAGGCCGCCGCGACGGCACGAGAGCTCGGCTTCGACGCGGTGGAACTGCACGGCGCGCACGGTTATCTCCTCGACGAGTTCCTCTGGGAGAAGACCAATCTGCGTACCGACGGATACGGCGGATCGTTGTCGGAGCGGACCCGCTTCCCGGCCGAGGTGGTCGCCGCGGTTCGTGCCGCGGTCGGCCCCGATTACCCGATCGCCTACCGGTTTTCGCAGTGGAAGGGCACCGACTACGGCGCCTCCATCGCCGAGGACCCCACGCAACTGCGTGCATTGCTGAACCCGCTGGTAGCCGCCGGCGTCGACATCCTGCACCCGTCGACGCGACGGCACTACACAGCCGCCTTTCCCGACGTCGACGCGCAACGCACCCTCGCGGGCTGGACCAAGCAGGTTGCCGAAGTGCCCGTCATCGCCGTCGGATCGGTCGGCCTGCAAACCCAGTTCCGCAGCGAAAAGCCCGGACAGGTCATCGAACCCGAGCCCGCCGACCGCCTGGTGGCAGACTTCGACGCGGACGAGTTCGACATCGCTGCCATCGGTCGTGCACTGCTGGCGGACCCCTCGTGGGTGAACCGCCTGCGCGACGGGCAACTCGACGGCTTTGCAGGGTACGACCCGGCACGGGCGCTGTCCGCCCTGGCCTGACCGTCCGCCACGGTTAAGCAAATCCCTTTCATTTTCGGTAGATAAACAGTCTGGTTGCGACGGACCCGGGCGGGTTTGGTGGAGCGCAGGTACCCCCGCCAACCGAGAGAACTGCGCCTGACGATGTTGAAATCCGCACTGACCCCGATCCTCCGGACCGCGATCGCGGCCGGAATGGCCATCGCTCTCGTGCTCGGCCTCTCCGCGTGCGGAAGCGCCACCGACAACGGCAGCCTCATCAGGTGGGCGGTGATCATCCCGCCCGACTGGGACCCGGTGCTGACGAGTTCGCACTACCCGCAGTACTACACGAACCTCGTATACGAACCCATCCTATCGATCACGCCCGAGGGCAAGCCGGGCCCCGGTCTCGCCGAAAGTTGGGAATACAACCCGCAGGGAACTGAACTCACGCTGAATTTGCGCGAAGGCAACACGTTCAGCGACGGCACGCCCGTCAACGCCGAGGCGATCAAGGCGTTCTTCGAGCGCGCGCTCGACGATCCCGAATCCGCCCGCAAGGTGGATTTCGAATCCGTCGAAACGGTCACCGCCGACGACGAGTACACCGCCACCCTCCACCTGAAGCGCCCCGACTACGGCATCCTGCTGCGCCTCGGTCCCAAAGCCGGTCAGGTGCCGAGCCCCGCCGTCGATCCCGAAGAGCTCAAGCACAACCCGACCGGCGCGGGGCCGTACACGGTGACCGAGTTCGTCGAGGGTGATCACGTCTATCTCGAGAAGAACCCGAACTACTGGGATGCGGCCAACATTCACGTGGACCGCATCGAGTTCTACCCGAAGCCCGGGCCCGCGCAGGCGACCGCATCGGTGACGTCGGGTCAGTACGACCTGGTCAATGCGATCGACACCGGCACCCAGCGGTCCGCCGAAGGCGTCGAGGGAGTCAAGGTGTTCAGCCCGGCGGGCAACAACAACTGGTACATCAATGTCAACGTCTCGCGTGCCCCGTTCGACAACCCGAAGGTCGTCGAGGCCCTCAACCTCGGAATCAACCGCGAGGAGTTCCTGACCAAGGCGGGTAACGGAATTGGTGCCGTTTCCGCTCAGCCCTACCAGGAAGGCGAAATCGGCCACGTCCCGGCGCTGAACAACCCGGAGTACAACCCGGAGAAGGCCAAAGGCGTTCTCGCCGAAGCCGGCTATGCGCCCGGAGCGATCAGCTTGACGATCCCGATCGCCGCAGAGAACCAGGCACAGGCCGAAGTCCTGCAGTCGCAGCTGGAAGCCATCGGGATCAATGCCGACATCCAGGTGCTGCCGACCGACGCGATCTCCAAACTCGCCTTCACCAAGTCGAAGGAGTATCCGTTGCTGGTGTCGGGGACACACAACTACCTCGACCCACTGCAGACTTTCAGCCAGCAGTTCTCCGCCAACGGCAATGTCAACGTCAGCGGCCTGCAACCCGCGGACTTCGACGACCTGCTCTACGCGGCGGCAGCGACTCCGCTCGATTCACCGAACTACGAAGCGGCCGTGCAGGCCCTGGCGACGTCATCGCTGAAGTTCGGTTCGAAGATCTACCTGTACACCTACCACTACTCCTACGTGCAGTCCGACACGATCTCCGACTTCCCGCGGACACCGGGCAGCGTCAGCTTCAAGGGCGTCACCGTCTCGCAGAACCTGTGACACAACATGACTGAGACGACTGTGAAAGCCGACTCTCTCGGCTGGTTACGCATACGGGCCAACGCTTTTCGTGCGTTCCGAGTAATCGGCCGATGGCTGGCCGTGCTCGTTCCCGTCTTCTTCGCGGCCACCTTCTTCACGTTCCTGCTGGCTGTCATCTCGGGCATCGATCCGGTGTTCGTGGTGCTCGGCGAGAACCCGTCGGCGTCGGCGGTCGCGGAGCTGACGACGAAGTGGGGACTCGACAAGCCCTTCTTCGAGCAGTACTGGGAATGGTTGACCGGCATCTTCACCGGAGACTTCGGCTACAGCTGGGTGTCACAGGCGGCGATCGGCGACGTCCTGCTGCGGCGGGCGCTCATCAGCCTCCAGATCGCGGCCGTCGCGTTGCTCATCGGCGTCGTCGTCGGCACCGCGCTCGGTGTGCTGGCAGTCAAGTACCACGGATCCTGGCTGGACCGCTCGGTCACGTTCTTCACGACCATCATGTCGGTGTTGCCCGCCTTCATCATGGGCATCGCGCTGATCCTGGTGTTCGCGGTGGCGCTTCCAGTGCTGCCATCGGCGGGTTACAGCTCACCCAATCAAGGTTTCTGGCCGTGGTTTTCACACATCGTGCTTCCGGCTACGGCGTTGAGCCTCGACCTGATCGCCGACGTGGCGCGGCAGCTGCGCACCTCGATCCTCGGCACGCGCGACGAGAACTATCTGCTCGGGGCCAGGCTCAACGGCTACTCCGGAACGCGCCAGCTCTGGGCCTATTCGATTCGCAACGGTGTCGGGCCGGCGATCACACTGATCGGTCTCAAACTACCCAGCCTCATCGGCGGCGCTGTCATCACCGAGACGATTTTCGGCATTCCCGGTCTCGGGATGTATGCAGCGGATTCGGCGCTTGCCGGCGATGTCCCTGCCGTCCAGGGAGTTCTGGTCATCTGCATCATCGCCGTGGTCGGCTTCAACTTCCTCATCAACTCACTGCTCAATGTGCTTGCCCCGGCAGGGCAGAGAGGGGCGTGACGACGCTCATGTGGATCCGCTACGCACTACGCAAACGCTCCGGTCAGTTCGCCCTGATCCTCGCGGCCGGGCTGGTGTTGATCGGCGCCTTTGGATCCGCGCTGGCGCCGTTCAATCCGCTCGACATCACCGGTGTGCCGCTGGCCGGCCCGTCCGGGGCGCACTGGCTGGGCACCGACAACCTCGGGCGCGATGTGCTCAGCCGGATCCTGGCCGGGGCCGGTGTCAGCCTGCTGGGCGGCGTGCTGGTCAGCGTCGTCGCCTTCTTCGTCGGGACGCTTCCCGGCATCCTGTCGGTGTATCTCGGCCGGGTGTTCGAATGGTCGAGCCTGCGGTTGATGGACACGGTGATCGCGCTACCGTTCCTGATCGTGGCCGTCGCGGTCACCGCACTGCTCGGCAACGGGCTCATCCCCGCACTGGTCGTCGTCGGGGTACTCGTCTCCCCCATCTTCTACCGGGTGTCGAGATCGATAGCGCTGAACACGATTTCCGCGGACTACGTCCTGGCGGCACGGCTTTTCGGGGCGTCGACCGCGTGGGTGGTCGCCAAACACATTCTGCCCAAGCTGATTCCCGCACTGGCGGTCACCTTCGCGAACACCGTCGCGGCCGGGTTGATCGTCATATCGTCGCTGTCGTTCCTCGGCATCGGCGTCCAACCGCCGGAGCCCACCTGGGGCGGCATACTGGCCGACACCCTCGGGCACATCAGCCGCCAGCCGCTCGGCCCCATCTTCCCCTCTGCGTTCATCATCGCCGCGGTGTGGGCCTTCCACGCGCTCGCGGATCTGCTCCGCGACGCCGAGGCCGATTCCGGACGACTGCAGACAGTCGATTCGCCGGGCGGCCTCGGCAGTGCGCCACTGACCATCGCCGGAAAGGAAAGCAATGACTGAAGCGGTCGTCACCGTGCGGAACCTCTCGCTGGAGTCCGACAGGGCGATTCTGCGCAATGTCAGCGTCACCCTGGACCAGGGCAAGGTGCTCGGCATCGTCGGGGAATCCGGCAGCGGGAAAACTCTTCTCGTCAAGTCCATCCTGGGGGTGCTGCCGACCACGGTCCGCGCGACGTCCGGTCACATCGAACTCTTCGGTGAGGACTCCGCAACCTTCGACACTGCGACGTGGCGGTCCCTGTGGGCGAACAAGTTCGGCGCCGTCTTCCAGGACCCCGGAAGCTACCTCAACCCGTCCTACACCGTGTTGCAGCACTTCGAGGAGTTCTACCGCGTCGCTCTGCGCATCCCCAAGGAGGAACGCCGTCGCCGGGCGCTGGATGCGTTGCGGGCTGTCAACATCCGGGACGCCGAAGCTGTCCTGACCCGGTATCGTCACGAGCTCAGCGGTGGCACCCTGCAACGCATCGTCATCGCTCTGGCGCTTGCCCGCTCGCCGGAGGTGTTCATCGCCGACGAGGCAACGACCTCGTTGGACGTCACGGTCGAGGCGGAGGTCCTCGACCTCATCGCCGACCTCAGAAATCACGCGAAGATGTCGGTCATTGTTGTCTCCCATGACCTTTCGGTGGTGTCCCGGCTGGCTGACGACCTCATCGTGCTGCGCAACGGCGTCGTGGTGGAAGCCGGACCGACACAACGCCTTCTGCGGGAGCCGCGGTCGGAATACCTGCGGTTGCTCATCGACTCCTACACGAAATACGGCATCGATCGCGTCGACGCCGTGGCGCAGACCGCGTCAGTGGGTTAGGGAACACGGTGCTCAAAGTCAGAAACGTCGACGTCAGCTACCGCAGCCGTCGCGGCCGCAACGACGTACTCAAAGATGTCAGCCTCGACATCGGGGCCGGCGAATCCGTCGCGGTAATCGGCGAATCCGGCTCGGGTAAAACGACATTGGCCAGGACCATCCTCGGCGTCGTCACGCCGCGCTCGGGTGAGATCCTCTTCGAAGGGCGCGACATCGCTCGCCTGAACGGCAGGCAGAGGACGGAGTTCAGGCGCGCCGGCGACATCGACTACGTATTCCAGGACACCCTGCAGAGCCTTGACCCCGCGATCACGGTGGGAAACTCCACGATCGAACCACTTCTCGTCCGGACATCAATGTCGCGCCGAGCCGCGGCGGAACGCAGTCGTGAACTGTTCGACCGCTTCGGGCTGGACCAGTCACTGTTCGACAAACGGCCCTCGCAGCTGTCCGGCGGACAGCGCCAACGTATCGGGTTGATCCGCGCGGTGATCCAGCATCCGAAACTGTTGATTCTCGACGAACCCCTCAGCGCCCTCGACGCCGCCAACCGGGCGTCGACAATCGATCTGCTCGTCGAGCTGAACCGGCAGGGAATTGCGCTGCTGCTGATCACACACGACATCGGTTCGGCTACGGCCGTCACCACACGGACCTCTGTCCTGTTCCGCGGCCGCATCGTCGAAGAAGCCCCCACCTGGGACCTGATCCGCGAGCCCGCCCACGACTACTCGAAGCTGCTGGTCGGGTCTGCGGGCAGCCTGTTCACCCACGGCAGTACCAAGGACGAACGGACCACGCTGCGCCGCCGTCTCGAAATCTCCTGATACGGAAAGGTCGTTGATGCCTGACACGCCCCGCTACACGATCATGTTGGGTACCGGTCAACGCAACGCATGGAAGTGGCTTCCGCGGGGTCGCCATCTGGAGTCCTTCGAGCACTACCTCCGCGTCGCGGTGGAAGCCGAGCGTGCAGGCGTACACGGGCTGCTGCTGGCCGACGGGCTGACGCTCGATCAGGCACGGCAGGTGCCGCGTGCCTTCGAGCCGCTGACACTGCTGGCGGCACTGGCCGCGCGGACCTCGCGGATCGGTCTGATCCCCACCGTGTCGACAACATTCAACGAACCGTTCACCGTCGCCCGCGCCGTCAACTCTCTCGACAACCTCAGCGGCGGCCGTATCGGGGTGAACCTCGTGACGTCGTTCACCGGGGAGAAGAACTACGGCGGCACGCTGCCTCGCCCCGACGACCGGTATGCGCGCGCCCGCGAGTTCACCGCTGTCCTCCGAAAGCTCTGGTCGAGTTGGGATCTCGAAGCCGTGATCGAGGACGCGGATTCGGGGCTCTATTACCTGTCCGACCTCGTCAAGCCGATCGAGCACGTGGGCGAGCACTTCCGGGTCGAGGGCCCGCTCAATGTGCCGCGTTCGCCCCAGGGGATTCCGGGCATCGGCGCAGCAGGCTCGTCGGATCTCGGACGCCAATTCGCCGCCGAGGTCGCTGATTTCGTTTACTCCGTGCAACCGAGCAAGCGCATCGCCGAGGACTACTTCACCGACCTTCGTCGACGGGCGCGCGAGCAACGCGCCGACGGGACCCGGCCGACGGTGATCACCGGTGTCATCCCGATCATCGGCGAGAACCGAGCCCAAGCGCGGGAACTTGCCGCGCAGTTGAGGGAGCCCAGCGATTTCGAGGCCGGCCGGCGCCGCATCGAAGCGCTCCTGGGCGGTGCCGATCTGAGCGGTCTCGCACGGACCGACACGATCGACCCGGCGATCATCCCGCCGCCCGACGACATCCTGCGTCGCCAGGGACGCTACGAGGTCTTCAAGAGCCTGGCCGTGGATGAGGAGTACACCCTGGAGGAGCTCGTCGACTACGTGGCCAACACCAACGGACACTGGACCGTCGTCGGCACCGTCGACGACGTCGTCGCCGCGTTCGCGGAGCGGTTCGACTCAGGCCTCGCCGACGGATTCAACATCTGGCCCACCCACTATCCCCACGGACTGGATGCCATCACCGGACGTCTGCTGCCAGAACTCCAGCGCGCGGGGTACTTCACGCCGTTGAGCAACGAGCCCACGACCTTCCGCGACCTGTTCACGACCCACGATCCGGAGTCCGCTCCACTCGCGGCATCCGGGTAGCTCCCGGGGCCGGTCGACCTGTCGGCGGATTTGCGCTCATCGCGATCAAAACCAGGCAGGCGCAGCGAGGGTGGCGCAATGACCGCCGCTACCCCGATCGCCCCAGGTCAACGTCCCGGCGAGGCGGCGCAATGGAGTCCGTTGCGAAACCACCGCCAGTACATCATTCGGCCATTCGCCGTATGCGATTTACGGTCACCACCAGCACTTTCAGCGCTCTTGCAGCCCAAGACGACCCGAGGTGACCGGTGGTGGAACCCGCCCGCGACGACTCTCCGACGCCCCTGCGCCGACCGCGCTCCGACCAGGCGCGTCTGGTGGCTGACGTGGTCCGCCACCAGATCCACGCCGGCGGATACCAGAGCGGCCTTCCCTCGGAATCCGAGCTGGCCGCCGAGTTCCTCGTCTCACGCAATGCCGTGCGGGAGGCGCTCGGGGTTCTGAAAGCCGAAGGCCTCATCGACCGCGAACCAAAGATCGGCACGCATGTCGCGATCCGCAAGTACGACCACGGTCTCGACGCCCTCGTCGGGTTGAAGGAAACATTCAAGGGCTACGGCGAGATCCGCAATGAGGTGCGAGCCACCCTCACCGTCTCGGCGCCACCGTCGGTCGCCCACAAGCTCCAGCTCGATCCGGGTGAGCCCGTCGTCTTCGTCGAACGGTTGCGTTACCTCGGTGACCTCCCGCTGAGCCTGGACATGACCTACCTGGCGCGCGACATCGGAGAAGCCGTCATCGAGCATTCGCTGGAGCACAACGACGTCTTCTCCCTCATCGAGTTGGTCACCGGCCGGCGTCTCGGCCACGCGGGAGTCGCCGTCGAAGCCGTCACCGCAGATCCGCATTCGGCGGCGATCCTGCAGGTGCCCGACAACGCCGCGCTGCTGTTACTCGAACGACTCACCCACCTCGACGACGGGCGGCCCGTCGATCTCGAATACATCCGGATGCGTGGTGACCGAATCACACTGCGCAGCAATCTGATTAGGGGATAGCTCATGGCTCAGGTC
Source organism: Mycobacterium sp. 236(2023) (assembly GCF_029623955.1). GTDB lineage: Bacteria > Actinomycetota > Actinomycetes > Mycobacteriales > Mycobacteriaceae > Mycobacterium. The sequence continues at coordinate 199,058 of NZ_JARSBP010000006.1, forward strand.
ACCCAGCGTGTGGACGTACCCGTCACCATCGACGAGTCACTGTGCATCGAAGGATGCACGCTGTGCGTCGAGATCTGCCCGCTCGACTCGCTGGCGATCAACCCGGAGAACGGCAAGGCATTCATGCACGTCGACGAGTGCTGGTACTGCGGGCCCTGTGCCGCACGCTGTCCCACCGGCGCCGTCACCGTCAACATGCCCTACCTCATCCGCTAGCCGCTCCGAAACACCAAGGACCACGCCATGAAACGCGCACTCGCTGCTTTGCTCACCGCGGCCACCGCCACCTCGCTGACCGCGTGCTCGCTGGACTCTCAGTCCCAGTCCGAGGACACCGTCCGTGTTGTCATCGGCTACCAATCCAAGACCATCAACACCGTGACCGCCGGAACGCTGTTGCGGGCCAAGGGTTTCTTCGAGCAACGGCTCGGCGACATCACCAAGGAGGGCGGAAAGGAGTACGTCGTCGAGTGGCAGGACTACGACACGGGCGCCCCGATCACCGCGCAGATGGTCGCCGAGAAGATCGACATCGGCTCGATGGGTGACTACCCGCTACTGATCAACGGCTCCAAGACCCAGGCCAACGAGCGTGCTCGTACCGAGCTCGTCTCGGTGACCGGCTACAGCCCCACCGGTTCGCTCAACATGGTTGTGGTACCGCCCGACTCACCGGCACGCACCATCGCCGACCTCAAAGGGCAGAAGGTCTCGGCCAGCGTCGGATCCGCCGGGCACGGCACGCTGGTCCGAGCGCTCGACAACGCCGGCATCGATCCGAAAACCGGTGTCGAGGTACTCAACCAGCAGCCGCAGGTCGGAGCCTCAGCGCTGGAATCCGGTCAGGTTCAGGCACTGTCGCAGTTCGTCGCGTGGCCCGGCCTGCTCGCTTTCCAGGGCAAGGCCACTCTGCTCTATGACGGAGCCGAAGGCGACTACCCGACCTTCCACGGTGTCGTCGTGCGTCGTGACTACGCGGGCCAGCACCCCGAGGTTCTGGACGCGTTCCTCCAGGCACAGCTCGACGCCACCGAATTCCTCAACGACAACCCCTTGGAGTCGGCCAAACTGGTGGCCGAGGGCAGTGGACTGCCGGAAGAAGTCGTCTACCTCTACAACGGGCCCGGCGGGACGAGCTTCGACACCACGCTGAAACCATCCCTGGTCGAGGCGCTCAAGGGTGACGTTCCGTACCTGCAGTCGATCGGTGAATTCGCCCCGCTCGACGTCGACAACTTCGTGTCCGACACAGCGATCCGCAAGGCATTCGCCGACCGCGGTCAGGACTACGACGCGGCGCTCGGCGACACCACGAACCCGTCGGCGATCAGCGGTCAGGATCCCGTGTGCGACGTCGCGGTGACCGATGCGAAGCTCGCCGGCGAACTGTGGATCGACGGCGCCGAGTCCACCCAACCCGCAGCCAACCCCGACTGCCTTCTGCGCGCCGTCCGTGAAGCCACAGCCGACGGCCAAAACATCCGCGCTGCTTTCGTTCCCGACACGGAGTTCGGCACCCGCTGGTTCGCCGACAAGTCCTTCTGGGTCAGAGACGGCCAGAAGCACCTGCCGTTCGACACCGCCGCCGGGGCCGCGCGTTACACAACAGCACACCCGGGCGCCGCGGTCGTCGACTACCAGCAGGCGCTGGCGGGCGCGGTATGACCACCCCGCCTGCGGTTCTGACCGCCGATGCACCGGTGGTCGCGACGCCGCGCAAGACGTCGCCCAAGGCGACGCGTAACGCGCCGTGGCGGGCCTGGCTCGTTCGGATCGCTTCGGTCGCTGCCGCGATCGGTTTGTGGCAGTTGTTGACCGCCAACGATGTTCGGCTCTGGTTGCGGTTCGACACGCTGCCCACCGTCAGCGACATCGTCGCGGCATTCGCGGTGCGCGTCGCGACCACCGATTATTGGCTCGACCTCGGGCAGTCGCTGATCCGCATCCTCACCGGCTTCGCGCTCGCCGCCATCGCCGGCGTCGTCACCGGGATCCTGCTCGGACGATCGGCCAAGTTCGCCAACGTATTCGGGCCGCTCACCGAACTGGCCCGCCCGATCCCCGCGATCGCGATCGTGCCCGTCGCGATCCTGCTGTTCCCCACCGACGAGGCCGGGATCGTGTTCATCACGTTCCTCGCCGCGTACTTCCCGATCATGGTGAGTACGCGCCACGCGGTACGCGCTCTGCCTACGTTGTGGGAGGACTCGGTGCGCACCCTCGGCGGCAACAGCTGGGACGTGATCGTGCGGGTGGTGTTGCCCGGCATCCTTCCTGGCGTCTTCGGTGGCTTGTCCGTCGGCATCGGAGTGGCGTGGATCTGTGTCATCTCGGCTGAGATGATCTCGGGCCGCCTCGGGGTGGGATACCGGACGTGGCAGGCGTACACGGTGCTCGCCTACCCCGAGGTATTCGTCGGCATCATCACGATCGGCGTGCTCGGCTTCGTCACATCGGCGGCCGTCGAACTGATCGGCCGCCGCGTGACGCGTTGGCTGCCGCGTGGCGAGGAGAGCAACCGATGAGCGCTTGCGCGAAGAGGAGACAGTACCGATGAGCGGACTCACCTTCGAACTCCGCGATCTGGAATTGAGCTACGGCGGTGCGCCGGTGATCGCCGGCCTGGATCTCGACGTCCGGCCCGGCGAGATACTCGTCCTGACGGGCCCATCCGGGTGCGGGAAATCCACAGTGCTCCGGGCACTGGCGGGTCTGCTGACCCCCGACAGCGGGGACGTGTTCGCCGACGGCGTGCGGGTGGCGAACACGTCCAGGGATCGGGCGATGGTGTTCCAGGACAACGCCCTTCTGCCGTGGCGCACGGTGCAGTCCAATGTCGAACTGGCGCTGAAGCTTTCCGGCCGACCGCGACAGGGCCGCCGCGAGGAGGCCTCGAAGTGGATCGCCGACGTCGGTTTGACGGGTTTCGAGAAGTACCTTCCCAAGAGTCTCTCCGGCGGCATGCGTCAGCGTGTCCAACTCGCGCGCGGACTGGCCGGAGCGCCCAGAGCGGTGATGATGGACGAGCCGTTCGGAGCGCTGGATACCCAGACCAGAGCGACAATGCAGCGGCTGCTCATCGACACATGGCGAGCACACCCGACGACGATCGTCTTCGTCACCCACGACGTCGACGAGGCGCTGCTCATCGGTGACCGGATCGCGGTCCTCGGTCGCGCCGGCCGACCGCTGCGGGCGCTGCTCGACGTCCCTTCACCCCGTGACACATCTGTGTCGCGCACGGCTCTGCGCACTGAAGTCATTGCCGCCCTAGACCATTCGGAGCTTGTTTCCTGATGCAGATACCTTCACTCGACGACGCGATCCGGCTGGACTGTGACGTCCTCGTCATCGGCGGCGGCACCGCGGGCACAATGGCCGCCCTCACCGCCGCCGAGAACGGCGCCCAGGTACTCCTGTTGGAGAAGGCCCACGTCCGGCACTCCGGTGCACTGGCGATGGGTATGGACGGCGTCAACAACGCGGTGATCCCCGGAAAGGCGACACCGGAGGATTACGTCGCCGAGATCACGCGGGCCAACGACGGGATCGTCAACCAGCGCACCATCTACCAGACCGCGACACGGGGTTTCGCGATGGTGCAGCGCCTGGAACGCTATGGCGTCAAGTTCGAGAAGGACGAGCACGGCGAGTACGCGGTGCGCCGCGTGCACCGGTCGGGGTCGTATGTGTTGCCGATGCCCGAGGGCAAGGACGTCAAGAAAGCTCTCTACCGAGTGCTGCGGCAGCGGTCGATGCGCGAGAAGATCCAGATCGAGAACCGGTTGGTACCGGTTCGCGTGCTGACCGACGACCTGGGCGAGCGAAGCGACGGGAAATCAACGCGTCGCGCCGTCGGCGCGGCGGCACTCAACAGCCGCACCGGAGAATTCGTGGTCGTCGCCGCGAAGGCCGTCATCCTGGCCACCGGCGCATGCGGACGGCTGGGTCTGCCGGCCTCGGGGTACCTCTACGGCACGTACGAGAATCCGACCAACGCCGGCGACGGCTACTCCATGGCGTTCCATGCCGGGGCAGAACTGTCGGGCATCGAATGCTTCCAGATCAACCCGCTGATCAAGGACTACAACGGTCCCGCGTGCGCCTACGTCGCCAACCCGTTCGGCGGCTACCAGGTCAATGCCCTCGGAGAGCGTTTCGTCGACTCCGACTACTGGTCGGGCCAGATGATGTCGGAGGTCAAGAGCGAGATCGAATCTGCTCGCGGGCCGATCTACCTCAAGGTCAGCCACCTGCCCGACGAGACGCTGACCGCACTCGAAGACATTCTGCACACCACCGAACGCCCGACACGCGGAACGTTCCACGCCAACCGCGGCCACGACTACCGCACACACGACATCGAGATGCACATCTCTGAGATCGGCTTGTGCAGTGGACATTCGGCATCCGGCGTGTGGGTCGACGAGAACGCACGCACAACCGTTCCCGGACTCTACGCGGCAGGCGACCTGGCGTGCGTGCCCCACAATTACATGATCGGCGCGTTCGTCTACGGTGATCTGGCCGGTGCGGACGCCGCTTCGGCCATCGCCGATGTGGCTGTCCCACAGGATCTTCCGGCCGATCAGATCGAGGCGGCGCACGAGCTGATCTATCGGCCGCTGCGTAATCCTGACGGTCCGCCGCAGCCTCAGGTGGAGTACAAGCTCCGCCGGTTCGTCAACGACTATGTCGCCCCGCCGAAGACCGCGACCAAACTGTCGCTGGCCGTCGAGACATTTTCCCGGATGCGCGACGAAGTCGCCGGTATCGGCGCCACCACACCGCACGAGTTGATGCGGGCGGTGGAGGTGTCGTTCATCCGTGACTGCGCCGAGATGGCGGCCCGGTCGTCGCTGACCCGTACCGAGTCGCGCTGGGGGCTGTATCACGAGCGCAGTGATGTTCCCGAACGGGACGACGTCGAATGGCGCTACCACCTGAATCTGCGCCGGACCGAAGACGGTGACATGGAGTTCTTCAAGCGGCCTGTCGCACCGTATTTCGTTTCCGTGCCCGGCCTCGACGGATTGCCCAGCGGTGAAAGCGAGCCGATCGCCGTCATCGAGCCCGAACTGGCGGGTGGTCGCGCTCCGGCCTCGGAGGTGTCGCGGGTGCCGGCCACGGCGATTCAGCCTCCGTCGCCGCGCATCGCCGCGGTGCTGGCGCTCGACGAACCCTCCGTCGACGAGCTGACACCGTTCCTGGCCGATAGCGATCCCGGAGTGCGGCGCATCGCCGTCGATGTGCTGACCGAGACGCTGTGCGACGGATACGCCGTACCGCTGATCGAGGCGCTCAGCGACGCCGACGTAGAGGTCCGCCACGTCGCCGCCGCCGGGATCCGCGAGCTCGTCGAGGTCCTGCCCCATCCGGAAGCCGTTCAGATACACGTTGATTCCAGCGATGCCGTCGTGCGCGGCGCGGCCATCTATGTGCTGGCCTCACGCCGCGCCGGTGACGCCGGGCGTTACCGGGAGCTCGCGGCAGACGCCGATCACCGGGTCCGGATCGAAGCAGTCCGCGCCCTGGTCTCGGTGGACGATGTGGACGGCGTCGCGACGGCACACACCGACGCCAACCGTGAGGTTCGGATCGCCGTCGCCAACGGACTGGGAACGCTGGGTGCGGGATCGGCCACCGTGCGCGCCCTGATCGACGACGCCGACCCACTGGTGCGCGCCGCCGCGCTCACGGCGATCGGCGCGATCGGCTGGGACGATGCCGATGTGTCGACGGTCGAGAAGGCGCTGGCGGCGTCGGCGTGGCAGATTCGCCAGGGCGCGGCCCGCGCGCTGGCGGGTGCACCGTCACCGTCTGCTGCGGTACCGCCACTGTCGCAGGCACTTTCGGACCCCCACCTGGACGTCCGTAAGGCCGCCGTGCTGAGCCTGACGCGGTGGGCATCGTCGGAGGATGCGGCCCGCGAAGCCCTCACCGGAGCGCTCGACGACGGCGACGCCGACGTACGCGCCTACGCACGCCGGGCGCTGGAAGCGGCAACCTGAGGGTCCTTCTGTTGCACCGCGAGCGCGCGTGTCTGCCCGCCGACACGCCGGGTCCCGCGGGCATTTCATGCACGTTCGACCGCAACGAGCGCGCGCCGAGCGCCAAGTTCTGCGGCGTGTCCCTGTGCAGACGCGCGCGCTCGCGGTGCGGGGCAAGGATCGTCAGAAGTAGCCGTTGGCCGGCGGTGTCGTTCCATTGACGAGGTAGTTGCCGACGGCGTGCGCCTTGTAGTCGAGGGGGTTGTGGCTGGCGACCGTGCGGACGTTGCGCCAATGGCGATCGAGGTTCAGCTTGCGTGACGTCGCCGACGCTCCCCCGGTGTCGAACAACCGCTGCGCGACGTCCAGCGTCAGCCGCTCGGCAACCAGCTGCGCCTGCGCGACCACCACGGCCACGTCGGCCAGGGCTCCCGCGTCATCCTGAAGTCCGTTGTCCACCAGCGCATCCAGAGAGTCCGCGGCCGAAAGCACCAACGCTTGGGCGGCCGCCGCAGCAGCACCGATCTCTCCGACCGCTTGCAGGATGAACGGATCGTCGGCAGCGCGGCTCGCTAGCGAGTGCGCCGCGGGCCGCGCACGCGTCTGCACGTACTCGACCGCATCGTTGCGCACCGCCACGGCGATCCCCGCGGCGACTGCCGCCAGGTACAGCTGTAGGAATGTCGTGCTGTGTCCGAGGTGGTGCCCGTCGGATACCGTCGTCACCTCGATCGGAGCGATCTCGACGTCGGTGAACCGGGTGGCCCCGCTGGCGGTCATGCGCTGCCCGAAACCGTCCCAGTCGTCGAACAATTCGACACCTGCACGGTCGGTCGGCACGATCACCTGCACATCGTTGCCCTGAGCGTCAACCGCCGACACCGCGATCGCGTCGGCGTACAACGTGCCGGTCGAATAGAACTTGTGCCCGTTGAGCCGCAGCACACCGTCACGGTCGGGCAGCACGGTGGTGTCCGAGCTGCCCGGCGTACGACCCTTGGCATCAGTGATGGCGTTGCCGACCACAAGTCCCGCGTTGATCTTGGGAAACCATTCGAACCGCTCGGCCTCGGTGGCGCGATTGCTCAACAGGCGCTCACTGAACCCGAAGTGAGCCCGAAGTGCCTGAGCCACATTGGAGCTCCCCGACGCGATGTGAATGACGGCGGTGAGGACGTCACGGGTGCTGCCACCGGGCCCGCCGTACCGCTTCGGGACCCGCAGCGTCAGGACACCGGAACCGCGCAACTCGGCGACCGCGTCGTGCTGGAGCACCCGTTCCCGCTCGGCCGACGGATCGTCGGCACGCAACGCTTCGACGATCGGTGTGAGGCGGGCCAGCCGCCCGGCAACGTCGTTATCGACGGTGAGGGTCATCGTCACTCCTTGTCCGTCAGTCGGCCTTGCGGTATCGGGGAATTATGTGCTCGGCGAACCGGTCGAGTTCCGTTTCGATCGGCTGGAACTGCAGCATGAACAGTTCGATACCTGCGGCATGGAACGCCGAGATACGTTCGGCCACAGTGTCATAACTGCCGACGAGCCCGGCCAGTGTTCCACCGTTCGAACCGACGCGACTGGTGCCTGCAAGCACCTTGTACATCTGGGTCTTCGGGTCGGTTCCGCCGGAGATCTCCGGACGGACTTCGGCGTCCACCAGCGCCTGCAGGTGTTCGGCCTCAGCCTGCGCTTCGGCGTCGGTGTCCCGAGCGATCACGAATGCCGACAGTCCGAACCGCAATCCGGCTCGGCGGGACCGGAGATCGGCGATGACCTCTTCGGTTTCGGGCAGCGGCCTGCCGTTGATGAAGAACACGTCAGCCGTGGCCGCAGCCAGCGCCCTTCCCGGCTCGGACTCGCCACCGACGTACACCGGCGGCACGAACCGAGGTACCGGACGCACCAACGCGGGTTGCCTTCCGCCGGTGTCGACCTGCTTGCCCGCCCACAGCGCAGTCACCTTCTCGAGCCAGCGCCTCGTGTGCTCGTAGCGGTCGTCATGATCGAGTAGCGTCACGCCGAGTGCTTCGAGCTCCGGCAGGAACCATCCGCTGACGACGTTGATCGACAGCCGCCCTTCTGAGATGTCGGCAATGTTGGCGGCGAGCTTGGCGAACACCAACGGGTTGAACAGCAGTGGTTTGATCGCACCGATCAGCTCGATCGATTCGGTGGCCTCGGCGAGCGCCGCGAGCGTCGACCACGTCTCCAGCACGTCGTCCTCGACATCGCTGGGATGAATCACGTGCTGCGCCACCAGGGTGGCGTCGAATCCCACCTGTTCGGCGTGCACGATCAGGTCACGGTTGCGTCGGTAACCGGCGTCGGGGGCATCCTGCGGATGGTTACGGGCACCGTGGTTTCCGTAGACCGGTGCCCACACCCCGAATCGGGGTCCCGTCATGACGTAGTCAGGTAGCGACGCCGCTCCCAGTCGCTGACGTGCCCGACATACTGATCCCATTCACTGCGGGCGATCGCGGCGAAGTCGAGCACCGACTGCTCACCGAGAATGTCGAGGATGGTGTCATCCTGAACAGCCAATGCGACAGCGGTCCCCAGCGAGTCAGGAAGAGGCGTGCCCTTGCCGTACAGGTTGCCCACGGCCGCCACGGGCGGCTCGCGACGCGCCTCCAATCCCGCGATCACCGCGGCCAGAGCCGACGCGATCAGCCAGTACGGATTGGAATCGGAAGCACCCGAACGTAACTCGATGCGCGACGATCCCGGCTGGTCCTCGATCAGGGAGCGGATGGCGGCACTGCGATTGTCGCGACTCCAGTTGACGGTGTCCGGCGCGAACGTGTCTGGCGCGAAGCGGCGGTAGGCGTTGACCGAATGCGCCCCGAACAGCGTGATCGACGGCAAGTGTTCGAACAGCCCGGCGATCGCGTACCGGGCGTCCTGGCTTTCCGCGCCGCCGGCGGGCTCGAACACAGGCTCGCCATCACGCCACAGCGAGATGTGCAGGTGCGCCGAGCTTCCGGAGTGTTCCGAGAACGGCTTCGGCATGAAGCTGGCCAACTTGCCGTGTCGGCGTGCGACTTCCTTCGCCGCGTACTTGAGCCTGGCGCTGTCGTCAGCGGCGGCCAACGCGTCGGTGTACACCAGGTTGGTCTCCACCTGGCCGGGTCCGTATTCGGTCTGGATGCCTTCCAATCGTGTGAAGGCGCCCAGCGTTTCGTACAAATCGGCGATCAACGGGTCCAACGCGTTGGCGTTCTCCAGCGAGTACGCCTGGATTCGGTCGATGATCGGAGAACCGTCGAGTTCGAGCAGGTAGAACTCGAACTCCACGCCGACCTTGGCGGTGAAACCAAGGGCCTGCAGCCGTGCCAGCACCCGTTTCAGCACCGCCCGCGGATCCAACAGTGACGGGGTGCGGTGATGGGTGACGATATCGGAGATCACATGCCCGACACCGCGACGCCAGGGCAACCTGGTGAACGTCGAAAAGTCGGGCACCGCATAGACATCCGGGTATCCCCCGTCCCAGTTCGTCAGTCGCAGTCCGTCGATCACCGTGCCGTCGGTGTTCCAGCCCAACGCGGCCTCACAGAACGCGAACCCTGTTCCGGTGGCCCGGTCGAGAAACTGTCCGGCCGGGATTCGCTTCCCCGCCGCGTGGCCGAACGGGTCGCTCCAGGCCACCTCGATCTCGGTCAGCGAACCGTCGGCGATGCCCTCCCGCAGTTCATCGGCCGCGGTGCTGACGTCAGGCTCGGACAACTGCGTCATGTCGCGGCCCTCCGCCCGACGACCGTGCCCGCAGCGAACGCGCCGACGAGCAGGCCGATGATCACCCACGCCAAAATGCTTGACCCACCGACGAGATCGCTGAGATTGGCCAGTATCAGGGCGAGCGAGCCCAGCAGGCCGACCAGCCCGAGCGCCGGCGCGATACGTACCCGCCACTGCGACAGACCGCGGCGGTCCTTGGCGAAGAACACCAGCACCGCAACGCTGGTCGCGATCAGCAGCACGACGATGCCGACTGTCGTCGCCCCGGCGAACCACGTGTAGAACTGCGCGGCCGGATCCAGGCCGAAAGCGACCGCCAGGATCACGCTCACCGCGACCACAGCGGAGATCCACAGCGAAGCCTGATGCGGCGAACCGTGTTTGGCGTGCGGCTGGCTCAACGACGCGGGCAGCACGTCCTTCTGTGCCAACGCGAAGATGTAGCGCGACGCCACGTTGTGGAACGCCAGGATGCAGGCGAACAGGCTCGTGAAGTACAGCACCGTGATGACGTCGGCACCGAACACCCCGATGTAACGCGACGCGGTGTCGCCGAGGAACGTGCCACCGTTGTCGGTCGCCTGCGCGACCGCCTGCTCGTCACCCCAACCGGAGATCAGCGCCCAGCTGGTGATCGCGTAGAAGACACCGATCAGCAGCAGCGAGACATAGGTGGCGCGTGGGATGGTGCGTTCTGGGGCGCGGGCCTCGTCGCGGAAAATCGCCGTGGCTTCGAATCCGACGTAGCTGATGATCGCGAAAAGCAGCCCGATGCCCAGGGATCCGGAGAAGATCGCATCCGGGTTGACGATCCCCGAGGACAACCCGTGGTCGCCACCGCGCACGACGATCACCAGGTCGAGGATCGCGACGATCGCGATCTCGGCGGTGAGCAGGACGGCCAACACGCGGCTGGACAGCTCGATGTTGCGGTAGCCCAGGTAGGTGGTCACGGCGAACGCCGCCGCGGCGAACAGCCACCACGGGAGGGCGGGACCGCCGAACAGTTCGACGACGCTGGCACCCGCGGGACCCAGAAGCCCGTACACACCGGCTTCGAGGGCGACGTAGCTCACGATGGCGACGAACGCGATGCCGATGCCGACCGGAAGTCCCAGGGATTGCCGAACGTACGAGAAGAAGGCACCGGCCTCCTCGACATGCGGTGTCATCGCGGTGAACCCCACCGAGAAGAGCAGCAGGATCACGGTCGCGACAATGAACGTCGCCGGGAAGCCCGCGCCATTGCCGCTGGCGAGCCCGAGCGGCACCACACCGCCGATGACGCCGAGTGGTGCAGCCGCGGCGACGACCATGAACACGATCGACGCGACGCCGAGATTGCCGCGCAGCCGCCGAGTTTCCTGCGGCGCGTCCGAGTTTGCCACCAAACCCTCGCCGGGCAGCGTTGCTTCAGACATTAGTGACGTCCTTCTGGTGTCATGGGATGATGCTGAACGCACCGTAGGGACGTCTCCGGCGTTGCTCAATTATTGCGGTCAGCGTGAATTCTTTTATCTGCCGCGGTGCGTCGGAGGGATGCCGCGCTCCCGCGGCGTGGTTGCACCCCAGATGCCGTAGCGCTCGGGAACGCGCACGGCGTGCTCGCGGCACCGATTCAACACGGGGCAGTCCCGGCAGATCCGCTTGGCCTTCTCCTCGCGCTCACGGCGATCGGCACGTCGCTCACTCTCAGGGAAGAACAGGTCCGCCGGAAAGTCCAGGCACCTGCCGTGCAGCTGCCAACTCCAGTATTCGTCCGTGTCGGGTTGGGCCTGCCACACCGCTGTCATGCGCCGATGTTGACCCAGATCAGGCGCGGTGCCCAGACATCGACTCCGCGTGAGCTTTACGCCCGAATCTCAGCTGCAGAACAGGATTGCGCCGAGCAGAACCAGCGCGGCACCGGCAAGCGAGGCGACCCACACCCACAACACCGCAATACCTGATGACTCGATGGCCTGGGCGATCAGCCACGGCGTGGGCGTCTCCTCCATGGCGCCACGCTATGCCCGAACGGTCTGCAGCAGAACACGCGCAAGCGAGCACCAACCCGCACTCCGTGAAAACACGGGCAGTGCAACGCTTTACGATTCAGCGACGTTTGAATCAGCCCGCGTACAACTAGCGCTGCGAGGCCTTCGCAACCATCTCGGTCAGCAGCACCGACGCTTCGTCGGCAATCCTCTCGGCGCACACCGACGCTTCCAGGACCACATTCGACACCGCGACCAGCGCGTGCTCACACTCCCACTCGATCGAATCCAGGGCCGTCGACTTCTGGCTGAGAATGCCATCCGTGGTGACCGCATCGTTGAGATCCCAGTCGTACCAGTCGTCACCGTCGCTGACCGATACGGCTTGACCGCCGCAGTCCTCCCATTGCGTCGCCGATTCGGCGACGAACTTCTCCGCCGCGTCTGCTGTCGGCAGCACCACCCCGGATTCCTCGACCCAATGCTCGTAGTCGTCGCCCGACTCACTCGCCAGCCGCGTCAGCACGGCGGTGTAGCCGGTGTCCGCGTAGACCGGCTCCTCGGCGGTGTAGAGCGCACCGACACATTCGGGGTCCGACACATCCGCGGTGTCGTCGGTCATTTTGTCGACCTCGCCGGTGACCTCGATCAGCGAACTACCCAGTAGGTCGTTGAGCTCCCGTTCGTCGAGCAGGATCGAGTCGAGGTCCCGCTCACCGAGGATGGTCGTGGTTCCCGGCGACGCGTCCCCGCCACGCACCGCCGTCGCGTCCACGACGCTGGTGCACGCGGTGGCCCCCACACACAGCAGGGTCGCGGCGATCGCCACCCCGGCACGCGCCCCGCGCATTGTCGCCCGTCCCTATTTCTTGGGTTTGTCGGCGACGGACTCGGTGGACAGCGCCGCGACGAACGCCTCCTGCGGGACGTCGACACGGCCGATCGTCTTCATCCGCTTCTTGCCTTCCTTCTGCTTCTCCAACAGCTTGCGCTTACGGGTGATGTCACCGCCGTAGCACTTGGAGAGCACGTCCTTGCGGATGGCCCGGATGTTCTCGCGCGCAATGATTCTCGACCCGATCGCGGCCTGCACCGGCACCTCGAACTGCTGTCGCGGGATGAGCTCCTTGAGCTTGGTCGTCATCTTGTTGCCGTAGGCCGACGCGCCGTCCTTGTGGACGATGGCCGAGAACGCGTCGACGGCCTCACCCTGCAACAGGATGTCGACCTTGACGAGGTCGGCTTCCTGCTCGCCGGCCTCCTCGTAGTCGAGGCTGGCGTAGCCGCGGGTGCGCGACTTCAGCGAGTCGAAGAAGTCGAAGATGATCTCGCCCAACGGCATTGTGTAGCGGAGCTCGACGCGTTCGGGCGACAGGTAGTCCATCCCACCGAGCTCGCCGCGCCGGGCCTGGCACAACTCCATGATCGTGCCGATGAATTCGCTCGGCGCGATGACGGTCGTCTTGACGACGGGCTCGAACACCGACCGGACCTTGCCCTCCGGCCAGTCCGACGGGTTCGTCACCGTCATCTCGGTGTTGTCGTCCTTGACGACGCGGTACACGACGTTCGGCGCGGTCGAGATCAGGTCGAGGTTGAACTCACGTTCCAGTCGCTCGCGGGTGATCTCCATGTGCAGCAGACCGAGGAACCCGCACCGGAAGCCGAAGCCGAGCGCCACCGACGTCTCGGGCTCGTACGTCAGCGCGGCGTCGTTGAGCTGAAGCTTGTCCAGGGCCTCCCGCAGCACGGGATAGTCCGAGCCGTCCACCGGATACAGCCCCGAGTAGACCATCGGTTTGGGTTCGCGGTATCCCGTCAGCGCTTCGGTCGCGCCCTTGCGCGCCGTGGTCACGGTGTCGCCGACCTTCGACTGGCGCACGTCCTTCACGCCGGTGATGAGGTAGCCGACCTCGCCGACCCCGAGTCCGTCGGAAGGCTTCGGTTCGGGCGAGACGATGCCCACTTCGAGCAGTTCGTGGGTCGCGCCTGTCGACATCATGGCGATGCGTTCGCGCGGGGTGATCTTGCCGTCCACGACGCGCACGTACGTGACGACGCCGCGGTAGATGTCGTAGACCGAGTCGAAGATCATCGCGCGCGCCGGCGCGTCGGAGTCGCCCTGCGGCGGCGGGATCTCGCGCACGACGTGGTCGAGCAGCTCGGAGACGCCGACGCCCGTCTTGCCCGACACCCTCAGGACATCCTCGGGCTCGCAGCCGATGATGTGGGCGATCTCACCGGCGTACCGGTCGGGGTCGGCGGCCGGCAGGTCGATCTTGTTGAGCACCGGGATGATCGTCAGGTCGCGATCCAGCGCCAGGTACAGGTTGGCCAGCGTCTGCGCCTCGATGCCCTGCGCGGCGTCGACCAGCAGCACGGCACCCTCGCAGGCCTCCAGCGCGCGGGATACCTCATAGGTGAAGTCGACGTGGCCAGGCGTGTCGATCAGGTGCAAAACGAATTCTTCGCCGTTCACAACCCACGGCAGGCGCACGTTCTGCGCCTTGATCGTGATGCCGCGCTCACGCTCGATGTCCATCCGATCGAGGTACTGGGCCCGCATCGAACGCTCGTCGACCACGCCGGTGAGCTGCAGCATCCGGTCGGCCAGCGTGGACTTGCCATGGTCGATGTGGGCGATGATGCAGAAGTTCCGAATCTGCGCCGGCGCAGTGAACGTCTTGTCGGCGAAGCTGCTAATTGGAAATCTCCTGGTGAGCGCGGTCTGTCAGCCTGAGAAGGCTCGTCCAGAGTATCGACCGCAGCACCCCGCGGCCCAATCGAGCCGTGATCGCACCGCCTATGCTTGTCGGGTATGGCCGCATCGGCATCGCCTTTCAAGGCGTTTCAACGCTTCTTGGTGAAGAGCACCGAGAACCTCGTGTTCAACGAGGCGCCGAAACTGGTCCGCCAATTGCAGAAATCGGACGCCGTTCAGCGCGGCATCCAACAGGGCATCCGGATCGGCCTCGATGTGCTGGCCGGACCATCGGAGAGCAACGCCCCGGCGCTGCCCGCGGGCCGTCCGGTGTCCAACAACTTCGTCCCGACGGCGCATCGCGCCCGCAGGGTCTCCTACGCACCCGACCTCGACGGACGCGCCGACCCCGGTGAGATCGTCTGGACGTGGGTGGTGTTCGAGGACGACCCGACCCGGGGTAAAGACCGCCCGGTCCTCGTCGTCGGCCGCGACAACAGGGTCTTACTCGGCCTGATGCTGTCGAGCCAGGACCATCACCGCGACGAACCGAACTGGGTCGGCATCGGCAACGGGTCCTGGGATTACGAGGGCAGGGCCAGCTGGGTGCGGCTGGACCGGGTTCTCGACGTCCCGGAAGAAGGCATCCGGCGCGAGGGCGCCATTCTGGAACGGCACGTGTTCGACGTCGTCGCCGCCCGGCTGCGCTCCGAATACTCGTGGTCCTGATTCCCGCCTCCGGCGGGGTGAGCTGACCTAGCCGGGTCGCCGCCACATCTGCCACATCGTCGGACCGCCGTCGGGAACGTGGATCTCGCCGGTCACCTCGAAGCCGAACCGCATGTAATACGGAACGTTGGATTCCTTGCTCGACTCCAGGTAGGCGGGCGCGCCCTCTTTGTCGCACCTGTCGAGTCGCGACGTCATCAGCGCGTGCCCGAACCCGCCGCCGCGCACGTCGGGGTCGCTGCCGATGACGGCGAGATACCAGTGCGGCTCCTCGGGATGGTTCTTCTTCATCAGCTCCGAAATCGCCATTCCGCGCCCGACCTGCAGACCCATCGCGAGCAGGAAGCGCGGCATCATCCGCAGCTCCTCACGCTGCGTCTGCTTCCACCGCCCCGGCGGATCCCACAGCGCCGCCGCCCCGATGTCGCCGGCGACCTCGACACCGCCGTTGCCGAGGAAGTGGTGCCGCGTCATCGCGCCGAACACCAGCGGCAGCGCCCGCGCACGCTTGGCGTCGTCGGGCACCATGAACGTCATCACGGGATCGTCGAAGAACGCCCGGCCGAGTACCCGCGAAAGCTCTTTCACGTCCGGTTTCTGCGCGAACCGGACATCGACATCGGCCACCGAGGGATCAGCCCTGCGTGATGTAGGCCTGCAGCTGCTCCTGTTCGTGCTCCAGCTGCTCCATTCGGGTCTTCACGACGTCGCCGATGCTGACGATGCCGGCGAGCCTGCCGTCAACGACGACGGGCACGTGCCGCACCCGATTGTTCGTCATCAGCACGCTCAAACTGTCCACCGAATCGTCCGGAGAGCACGTCGCCACGAGCGTCGTCATGATCTCCGACACCGGCCGGCGGAGCAGGTCAGCACCCATGTCGTGGAGCTTACGCACCACATCGCGTTCGGACACGATGCCGAGAAGTCCGTCCGGCGACACCACCACCATTGCGCCGATGTTGTGCACCGTCAGCTCCGTCAGCAGCCCGGCGACCGAGGTCTCCGGCGTGATCGTGGCGACCGTCGCACCCTTGTTGCGCAGCACGTCGGATATCCGCATCGACATCTCCCTGTGGTGACCTGGCTCACACCAGGCTACTACTCAGCAGGTTCCCAGCGGAACACATCCGACATTGCCCCGGTTGCACGCAAAGATGACCCCGAACCTGCCCGAAAGGACGGCCATGCCGGTATCAATCACCCTCGGCGACCAATTGCCAGTCAGCGCAATGGGTTTCGGCGGAATGGCACTCACACCCGTTTACGGCGGGGCGGTCGACGACGACGAATCGCTGGCCACCCTCCATCACGCCGTAGACGTCGGCGTCACGTTCCTCGACACCGCCAACATCTACGGATCCGGCGATAACGAACGCCTGATCGCGCGCCTGCTGGCCGACCGCCGCGATGAGGTCACGCTGGCCACCAAGTTCGGCATCCAGAGCAATCCCGCCGAGCGTGCCGCGGGAAGCGTGTCCCTGCGCGGCGACGCCGCCTACGTCCGTCAGTGCGTCGACGAGAGCTTGCAACGGCTGCACACCGACGTCATCGATCTGTACTACCTGCACCGTCGCGACCCGAACGTCCCCATCGAGGAAACCGTAGGCGCCATGGCCGAACTCGTGACCGCGGGCAAGGTGCGCCACCTCGGATTGTCCGAGGTCTCCGCCGCAGAACTGCGCGCCGCGAACGCCGTTCATCCGATCGCCGCGCTGCAGAGCGAGTGGTCGATCTGGACCCGGGACATCGAAGCGGTCATCGTCCCGGCCGCCGCCGAACTCGGCGTCGGGATCGTCCCGTTCTCCCCGCTCGGGCGCGGCTTCCTCACCGGCAGCGTGCGATCGGCAGCCGACATGGGCGCCAACGACTTCCGCCGCACCATGCCCCGGTTTGCCGGTGCCGCGCTGGACGCCAACCAGAGCGTTGTCGACGCGGTGACCGCAGTAGCCCACGAGGCCGGAGCGACTCCGGCACAGGTCGCGCTGGCATGGCTGCGCCACCGCGCGGACGACCTCGGGGTGGCGTCGGTGCCGATTCCCGGCACGCGGCGTGCGGCGCGGATCGACGAGAACCTCGCGTCACTGTCGGTGACGTTGACACCCGAACAGGTCGACTTACTGGGAGCGGCCGGCGATGGGGTCACGGGCGCCCGCTACGCGGATATGTCACACATCGGCTCAAGCCGCGAATAGCGGGCAACCAACCCGCGATAACCGCACGCTGCGTCGACGGGGCCGGTATATCTTGCCCATGATCGAAGTGACGTTGCTCGGCACCGGAAGCCCGATGGTGGACCCCAACCGGGCGGGACCCTCCACGCTGGTCCGGGCCGGCAGCGCGTTGTTCCTCGTCGATTGCGGGCGTGGTGTGTTGATGCGCGCCGCCGCGGTCGGTGTCGGCGCAGCCAACATTGCGGCGCTGCTGCTGACGCACCTGCACAGCGACCACATCACCGACCTCAGCGACGTCATCACCACGCGGTGGGTCTCCACGTTCACGCGTACGCCGCTGCCTGTTTACGGGCCGCCCGGCACCGCGGCGGTCGTCGCGGCCACCCTGGAGGCCCTCGCGCCCGACATCAGCTATCGCGTCGGGCATCACGCCGACATCACCGAACCTCCCGTCGTGGAGGTTCACGAGTTCACCGACGGCCCGATCTGGGATGCCGATGACGTCCAGATCCGCGTGGCCCCCACCGATCACCGGCCGGTCGAACCGACCATTGCGTTCCGCATCGAATACGGCGACGCGTCGGTCGTGGTGGCAGGCGATTCGGTGCCCTGTGACAGCTTGACCGAGCTTGCCACCGGAGCAGGAGCATTGGTACACACGGTGATTCGCGAGGACTTGGTGGCACTGTCACCGCAGCAGCGGCTGCGCGACATCCTGGATTACCACTCGTCGGTGGAGCAGGCCGCCGAAACCGCGCAGCAGGCGGGCGTCGGCACGCTGATCCTCACCCACTATGTGCCTCCGCTGCAGCCAGGGCAGGAAGACGCCTGGCGCGAACTGGCCGCGTCGAAGTTCGACTGCCAGATCGAACTCGGCGACGATCTGCACCGCGTCGAGGTCCACCCGGGCGTGTGCGCTCGGAAAAGTTAAGCCAGCCGGGTGATGTCGACGATGACGTCGAGATCCGTCGAGCCCTCACCCGAGTAGATGCCCTTGAGCGGGGAGACGTCCGCGTAGTCGCGGCCCACGCCGACGCTGACATACTGCTCGTTGATCTCGGCGTCGTTGGTCGGGTCGTAGTACCACCACTCCCCCGTCCACGCCTGAATCCACGCGTGGCTCTGCCCGATGACCGTGTCACCGACCTTCGCGTTCTTCTTCGGGTGCAGATACCCCGAGACGTAGCGCGACGGAATGCCCATGCTGCGCAACAGGATCAACGTCAAGTGTGCGAAGTCCTGACATACGCCTTTGCCTTCTCGCAGCGCATCGACGCCTGATGTGTGCACACCGGTGGTGCCGGGCACGTACTGCAGTTCGCCCTGCACCCAGCGCGCCGCCTCGATCACCGCCTCCTGAGGCTCGTGGTATTTCGCGATGCGCCTACCGACCCGTTCGATGCGCTTGCTCGCGGGCACGTAGTGGCTGGGGGCGAGTACCTCGTCGTACTTGTCGATCACGGCTTCGGTGGTCAGATCGGCCCAGCTCACCTTGTCCTTGGGTGCGTCGGGCCGTTCGGTCTCGACCACCGACGACGCGGTGACCTCGAGCTCCGTGTGCGGAGCGTGCAGGTCGAACGCCGTCACCGCGGTGCCCCAATAGTCGACGTACCGATAGGACCTCGTTGCGGGCACCGTCTCGACGCGGTTGAGGATCACGTTCTGCCGGGAGTCCGACCGCGGGGTCAGGCGCGCCTCGTTGTACGACGCGGTGACCGGCGACTTGTAGGCGTATCCCGTCGAATGCACCACTCGCATCCGCCACATATCTAGATCTCTCCCTCTTCGATGACCAGTGCGTCACGTCCCGCATCTGTCCACGCGACCCACGGCGCAGAGTGGAAGTACTGCAGCGACAACGCCTCTCCGACGTCGAAGCACGTCTGCTGCAGACCCGCCAGCCGGCTCTCCAACGAGTCCAGGAGCACCCCGGGCTGGAGGAACTCGAGCTCGCTACGTGCCCGTCCCAGCAAGCGCCGCGCCTCCGCCGTAGAACCGAGTCGGTCGTGCGGACGATTCATCAACTCGTCGAGGCTGTGCTCGGCCAGCCGCAACGAGTAGAAGATGGACCGGGGGAAAAGCCGGTCCAGCAACATGAACTCGACAACCCGGCCGGCGTCGAGCACTCCGCGATAGGTCCGCAGGTACGTGTCGTGCGCGCCGGCCGACCGCAGCAGCGTGACCCACGCCGGCGAAGACGCGCTGTCCCCGACCCGCGACAGCAGCAGTCGCACCGTCATGTCGACCCGTTCCAGCGCCCGGCCCAGCACCATGAACCGGTAGCCGTCGTCGCGGCTGAGCGTGGAGTCGGCCAGCCCGGCGAACATCGCCGCCCTGCCCTCGACGTAGGACAGGAACTCGTGCGGACCCAGCCGCTTGGCGGCGCGTTCCCGCTCCGCCAGGGCGTTGTAGGTGGTGTTCAGACACTCCCAGATCTCGGTCGACGTGACTTCTCGTGCACCACGCGCATTTTCGCGTGCCGCCGAGATCGCCTCGACGATCGAGCAGGCGCCGTACGTCTCGCGGCTGAACGCCACGATGTCGGTCAGCGACCACACGTCGAGACGCTCGTCGGGAGACTCGATCCCGAGGACCTTCAGCAGCGTGCGCGAAGCCAGGTCGGGATCGACGCTGGAGTCTTCGAGCAGCTGGTGCACGGTGACGTCCAGAATCCTGGCTGTGTCATCGGCGCGCTCCACATAGCGGCCGATCCAATACAACGATTCAGCGTTGCGTGCCAACATGGTTCAGCGCCCCCCTACTGCTGGTTCTGCTGTTGTTGCTGCTGCTGGTCTGAGGTGGTGTCGACCTTGCCGTACTTGCTGCCGTTCTTGCCTGCAGCCCGCGGCAACGAGCGCACCACCTCCGCCGCGCCGAGCTCACGATCGGCGGCCGACGTCCGCGAGGCCAGCACCCAGGTGTCCTTGGACCCGCCGCCCTGGCTGGAGTTCACGACCAGTGAACCCTCCGGCAGCGCGACCCGGGTCAGGCCGCCGGGCAGCACCCACACGTCGTCTCCGTCGTTGACCGCGAACGGACGCAGGTCGACGTGGCGGGGCGCCAGCTTGTCGCCGATCTGCGTCGGAACCGTCGACAGCTGCATCACAGGCTGGGCGATCCAGCCGCGCGGGTCGGCGATGATCTTCTTGGCGATCGTGGCCAGTTCCTTCTCCGACGCGTCGGGACCGAACACGATGCCGTAGCCGCCCGATCCCTCGACCGGCTTGATCACCAGCTCGTCGACCCGATCGAGCACCTCCTCGCGTTCCTCGTCGAGCCAGCAGCGGAACGTGTCGACGTTGGCCAGCAGCGGCTTCTCGCCGAGGTAGTACTCGATGATCGTCGGTACATAGGTGTAGACCAGCTTGTCGTCTCCGACGCCGTTGCCGACGGCACTGGAGATCACGACGTTGCCGGCGCGGGCGGCGTTGAGAATTCCGGCGATGCCCAGCACGGAGTCCGGCTTGAACTGCATCGGATCGAGGAAGTCGTCGTCGATGCGGCGATAGATCACATCGACCTGACGCTCGCCTTCGGTCGTGCGCATGTACACGGCGTTGTCGCGGCAGAACAGGTCGCGGCCC
This sequence comes from Mycobacterium sp. 236(2023), assembly GCF_029623955.1. GTDB lineage: Bacteria > Actinomycetota > Actinomycetes > Mycobacteriales > Mycobacteriaceae > Mycobacterium. The sequence goes on from NZ_JARSBP010000006.1 coordinate 219,953, forward strand.
TCGACGAGTTCGACACCCATCTGCCGAGCGAGCAGCGAGTGCTCGAAGTACGCCGAGTTGTAGACGCCGGGGGTGAGTACCACGACCGTCGGATCGGCGACATTGTTGGCGGCCGCGTTGCGCAGGGCGCGCAGCAGATGCGACGAGTAGTCGCCCACCGCGCGCACCCGGTGGGTCGCAAACAGGTTGGGGAAGACGCGCGCCATCGTGCGACGGTTCTCCATCACGTAGGAGACGCCCGACGGCGATCGAAGGTTGTCTTCGAGCACCCGCCAGGTGCCCTGCGCATCGCGGATCAGGTCGATGCCGGCCACATGGATGCGCACGCCGTTGGGCGGCGCGATGCCGACGGCCTCGCGGTGGAAGTGCTCGCACGAGGTGATCAGCCGCCGCGGGATCACACCGTCGCGCAGGATCTCCTGCTCGCCGTAAATGTCGTCGAGGTACATCTCGAGCGCCTTGACGCGCTGCTTGATGCCGCGTTCCAGCCGCGTCCACTCCGCCGCCGAGATGACCCTCGGCACGAGGTCGAGGGGGAACGGCCGCTCCTGCCCCGACAGCGAGAACGTGATGCCCTGGTCGATGAACGCGCGCCCGAGCGCTTCGGTGCGGGCTTCGAGTTCGGACACATCCGACGGTGCGAGTTCCTTGTGGATGCCCTTGTACGGACCCCGGACGGTGCCCTCGGCGTCGAACATCTCGTCGAAGGCCCGGGAGTACGACCCGAGCTTGTTGTAGCCACCGAAGATGCCGTCATGGCGCTTCGCGGTTCTCGTGCCGTTTCGTGCGGTTCGCACCGTTTCGGTCGCCAAGATGTCCCCTACTCTTTCCCGGGCGCACGTTGCGCGAGCATGTGGATGCCACTCTGCAGCATTCCGACCATTTCGGCAGGCCGGTGACGCTCGCTTTGGGCCTTTTACCCACTCGCTGCTACCCTGAACAGTCGCTGCCCCCGTGCGGGCGCCCACAGACTCAAGTAACCCAGTCGAGCTTTAGAAGGAATACACGCGTGGCCAACATCAAGTCGCAGCAGAAGCGCATCCTCACCAACGAGCGCCGCAGGGTGCGCAACAAGTCGGTGAAGTCGTCGCTGCACACGGCGGTGCGCGGCTTCCGGGAGGCCGTCGAGTCCGGCGACAAGGACAAGGCCGGCGAACTGCTGGTCGCGACCAGCCGCAAGCTCGACAAGGCCGCCAGCAAGGGCGTCATCCACAAGAACCAGGCCGCCAACCGCAAGTCGGCGCTGGCCAGGGCCCTCAACAAGATCTGAGGCCCTCAGCTTCAGCTTTCCGCGCTCAGTTGCCGATAGCTGGTCTGCTTACTCGCTGACCAACTCGGCGACTGAGCGCACTGCTTTCTCGAGGGCATAGTCCGCATCCGCGGCCGCACCCTTGACATCGGCATTCAGCGCGGCCACCACCCGAACCGCCTCGGCCACCGAATCGCGGGACCATCGCCGTGCCTGTTTCTGCGCCTTCTGCACGCGCCAGGGCGGCATACCGAGTTCACCGGCCAGCCGGTACGGATCCCCGGACAGTGGGGCCACCCGCGCGATCGTGTGCACGGCCTCAGCCAGCGCGTCCGCGAGCACGACGTGCGGTTCGCCGGACATCATCGCCCACCGCAGCGCTTCGGCGGCCCCCGCGACATCGCCGAGGACGGCCTTGTCGGCGATGTCGAAGCCCTTCACCTCGGCCCGGCCCGAGTGGTAGCGACGCACCGCGACCGCATCGACCGTCCCGCCGGTATCGGCGACCAGCTGCGAGCAGGCGGAGGCGAGCTCGCGAAGGTCCGACCCCACCGCGTCGAGCACCGCGGTCACCGTCGCGTCGTCGACCTTCACCCGCAGCGCGCGGAACTCCTTACGGACGAAGTCGGCGCGCTCGGCGGCCTTGGTCACCTTCGGGCAGGGATGGACGTCGGCGCCGAGCTTCTTGAGGTGGTCGGCGAGTGACTTCGCGCGCCCGCCGCCCGAGTGGACGACGACCAGCATCGTCCCCTCCGGCAGGTCCGCGGCGGCGTTCTGGATGAGCGCCACCGCGTCCTTGCCGGCTTCTGCGGCGGACTCCAGGACCAGCACCCGCTCGTCGGCGAACAGCGACGGGCTGAGCAGTTCGGCGAGCTCGCTGACACTGACCTCACCGGCCCGCATGCGATCGACCGGTACGTCATTTGTCCCCGCCGATTTCCGGGCGCTCGCCAGGACCTCGGCGACGGCGCGCTCGACCAGCAGCTCCTCATCGCCCAGGATCAGGTGCAGGCCGCTCACTTGACTCACCGCACGATGGTGTCACGTCGCGCCGACACCGCCCAATGCCACACCGCCCCCGCCGCCAGCACCGTCAACACGACCACCGTCACGCCCGCCGGGCCCGACGGCACGGTTACCGACGCAGCCGCCATCCGCGCCGCCCAATGGGCCACCGTGAGCAGCCACCACACCTCCGGGCCGGTGAAGCGGATCAGGAGTTCGGCACCCGCGGGCCACAGCGCACACAGCGCGGCCGCAGCGGTCCCGATGACGGTGATCGGCGGGATCACCGGCGCCACGACGAGATTCGCGAGGACGGCCACCAGGCTCACCGATCCGGAGATGGCCGCGACCAGAGGCGCGGTGACGAGTTGCGCGGCGACCGCCACGCTCACCGCATCTGCGAGCGGTTTGGGCCACCCCCGGCCGGTGAGACGCCGCGACCAGGCAGGGGCCAGCACGATCAGCGCCGCGGTGGCCGACACCGACAGCGCGAATCCGACATCGACGGCCAACTCGGGTGCGCCGATCATCAACGCGATCACGGTCGCCGACAGCGCAGGTAGTGCCTGTCGCCGCCGGTGCGACAGCACAGCGAGCAACGTGATCGATCCCATGACCGCGGCCCTCAACACGCTCGGTGAGGGCTGCACGATGACGACGAACGCGACCAACGTGACCGCCGCAAGCCCGACCGCCGCGCGTGGCCCGATCAGCACCGCCGACAGCAGCACCGCCCCGCACACGATCGTCACGTTCGCGCCGGATACCGCTGTCAGATGCGATAGACCCGCGCTGCGAAACTCGGCCGTCGTCCGCGACGCCACCGCCGAGGTGTCGCCGAGAACGAGCGCGGGAAGCATGGCGGCCTCGCCCGGGGGCAACGCCAGGCGTGCGGAGTCGGCGAAACGAGTCCGCAGGTGATGGGCGGCCCGGTGGATCGGGGCCGCCTCACCCGGTACCGGCTCACCCTGCGCCGACAGCACCGCGACGCTGAGGTCGTGCCGTGTCGGGCGGCCCACCTGTGCGCGAAACGCGGCCGGCTGGCCGGCCGTGAGCGTTGCGTAATCGGCACCCGAGGCGAAGACCACGACGTCGCCCGACGATTCGGTGCCATCGAGCACCACGAGCCTCCCGCGGATCAACGTACGCCCGCCGTCGAGGACCCGCGGTGTCTCAGAAGCGGTGACCGTCACCGAGGTGATGCCTCCGACGTACTGGGTGATCGCGTGGTCGCGCACCGCCTGGACACGCAGCAGCACGGCCACGGCGAAACCGGCCCCGATTATCAACACGGCCAACACTCCCGTCGCGAGGACCTTGCGGTCGAGGCCTCCCGGGCGGCGGCGCGCGCCCCACCAGCCCGTGACGGCTGTCGTCGTCACCGCTGCCGCCACCGCGGCGACCGCCCCCGCCTGCCACCAGACGATCCCGGCCGCCGTCACCGCCCAGCTCGTCAGTGCTGCCGGGACGAGTCGCAGGTCCACCGGTCATACCCGGACGAGGTCGCGCAGCTTGTCCAGACGCGCAGGCCCGATACCGTCGACGTCGCCGAGCTGATCCACGCTGTCGAACCGACCGTTGGCGTCGCGCCACGCGATGATCGCCGCCGCCGTCACCGGACCGACGCCCGGCAGTGTGTCGAGCTGCTCGGCGGTGGCTCCGTTCAGGTCTATCAATGCCGTTGGCTCCGTTGCATTCTCGCCAGGTTGATCAGCTCCCGATGGTCCGGGTTCGGTCACGACCGAGCTGCCCATCTCGGTGGGCTGACCCGGCGAAGCACCGATACCGACCACGATCTGCTCACCATCGGCGACACGTCGCGCCATGTTCAGACCCAGCACGTCGGCGCCGTCGAGCGCGCCGCCCGCGGCATCGAGTGCATCGGCGATCCTGGCGCCGGGTTCGAGGGTGACCAGACCCGGCGTCTGGACCAGACCGACGACGCTGACCACCACGGGTTGCGCCGGGACTGCCTGCGGCCCGCCCGAAGCCGGCGCCGCCGACGAGACCATCTCGACCGGCGGAAGTTTGGCGGCGACGACCGCGGGAGGGCCGTCCCGCATCAGGGTCAGCACCGTCACCAGCACGGCGACGACTCCGATGACACCGAGCGCGATGACGCCCGCCCGCCCGGGATCGGCACGGATTTTCGACAGCCACGCCGAGACACCCGACGGCGACTGCGCCGGGAGCCACCGCGACAGCGATGTGTCGGGCGGATCATCCGGATCGTCCAGCGGGTCGGCATCGTCGCCGCCGAGGCGCCGTCGTAACCGGTCGGCAGGCAATTCGGTGGACATGCGCCGACGGTATGCGTGCGCGGTGACGGCACAGACCCCGTAGACGGTCGAGTGGCGCCGCCTGTGGATGAACTCGGCATTGGGGATAGGACGGCTACCATTGCTCTTCGATATGAACCGCCGAGCCCCGTTGATCGCAGGAGTCGCGTTCGCGGTGCTCTACTCGACTGCGGTCCTGGGGCTCTCCGCGGTCCGCGACCCCGACCCCGGGCTCGTCCGCATGCAGGCACTGCTGCTGGCCTTCTCGGCGCTCGCCATCGTCGTGGTGCTCGCCTTCGCGCGGGACCGGCTGACCGGACCGCCCGCCCATCTGTTCACCATCGGTTCGTCGGTGCTCGTCGCCCAGCTGTGCATCTCGGTGTGGTTCATCGCCGGGCCGGCGCTGCGGCCCGGTCAGGTGACCGTCGGAACGGCCCTGGCAATCGACGACATCGGCGCGCTGTGGCTGCCGGTGTCCACGATCGCCAACATCCTGGTGGCCATCCCGATTCTGTTGACCGCAAACGAAGGTCGTCTGCCGCGGTGGCTCGGCACCGCCGCCGCTGTCTTCACGGTGGAACAGCTGATCGAGACCATCACCGTCATCGGGCCACCCGGCAGCTTCATCTCCCCCGGCGGACCGATGAACCACTACCTCGGCGGAACACTGACCGCCGCGTTCTTCCTCGTTCTCGGAGTTGCGTTGACGCTGCCTGCCGGCGCGAGCGGCCAAGCGCCGCAACCTCCCCCGGACGAGACCCCTACCGAACAACTGTCGACCGCCGACGAACACCCGGGAGACTGATGGCCCTACCACGACTGGTTCCCCCGTCGGCCACTGTGGACGCCGATGATCTGCGCGCTGAGGTGCGCCGGTTCCTCGCCGACCAACTCGCCGCCGGGAAATTCACCCCGTCACCCGACGCATGGCTGAGCGGATGGGACGAGGATTTCAGCGCCGCGCTCGCCGAACGCGGCTGGCTGGGGATGACGGTGCCGGCCGCCTACGGCGGGCACGGTCGCTCGTTTCTCGAAAGGTTCGTCGTCACCGAGGAGTTGCTCGCCGCGGGTGCGCCGGTGGCCGCGCACTGGATCGCCGACCGGCAGATCGTGCCGTCACTGTTGAAGTACGGCACCGAATTCCAGAAGCAGGAATTCCTTCCGAAGATCGCACGCGGTGAGTGTTTCTTCGGAATCGGGATGAGTGAACCGGATTCGGGATCCGACCTCGCCAGCGTGCGCACCAAAGCCGAACGCGTCGAAGGCGGCTGGAGTCTGACCGGCACCAAGGTCTGGACGTCGGGCGCCCACCTCTCGCACGCCTTCATCGCGCTGGTTCGCACCGCACCGGTGGACCCCGCCCACCGGCACGCCGGACTCAGTCAGTTCATCGTGAACCTGCGCGGCCCCGGCGTGGACATCCGTCCGATCGTGTCGATGAACGGCGCTCACCACTTCAACGAGGTGATCCTCGACGGCGCCTTCGTCCCGGATGAGATGGTGTTCGGCACCATCGGCGAGGGCTGGCAGCAGGTGACCTCGGAGCTGAGCTTCGAACGCAGCGGACCCGAACGCTTCCTGTCGACATTCGTGCTACTCGATGCCTTTGCGGAAAGCATGGCGGCACAATCGGTTCCGCGTAGCGAGGACCTCGGTCGGCTGGTGGCGCGAGTGGCGGGCCTGCACCAGATGTCGACCGCTGTGGCCGGGGCGCTGGAGCGTCACGAGCCCGCCGACGTGCCCGCCGCCGTCGTCAAGGTCCTCGGTACCACGACCGAGGGTGACATCGCCGAGTTCGCCCATCTCGCGGCCGACGATGCTGCGGGACAAGAGTTCTCGGCCATGACCACCTTCGCCGTCGATCAGCGCCCCGGCTTCACACTGCGCGGTGGCACCAACGAAGTGCTACGCGGCGTCATCGCGCGCGGCCTGGGGATCCGATGACGACCCCGGGAATCGACCCGGCGCTGGCGGAGATGATGGACGGCGTCTTCGCCGAACACGGGCGCGACGCCGACCTGTGGAACCGACTCGACGGGCTCGGGCTGATCCGGCTCACCGGTGATGAGGAGTCCGGCGGCAGCGGTGCGGGCTGGAACGAAGCCGCCGAACTGTTGTCGGCGGCGGTGCGCCACGGCACGCGAATCCCGTTGGCAGAGCACGACTTGCTGGCCTGCTGGGTTCTGGAGTCGGTGGGCATCGACTGTGATGCATCGGTGCGGACGGTGTGCGTGCTCGATGAAAACGGTGCGGCGGCCTCGGTGCCATGGGCCTCACATGTGGACCGGGTCGTCCTGGTGTGGTCGACCGGCGATGCCTACTCCATCGCCGACGTCTCCACCGACGAGGTGGCGATCACCGCCGGCACCAACATGATCGGTGAGGCCCGCGACGGCGTCACCGCCGATCTCGACATGCTGACCGGTGTCGAGGTGGATGCGGCGACGATCACGGTGCTGCGGCTGAAGTCCACGCTGGTGCGGTCGATTCAGGTGTGTGCGGCCCTCGACCGGGCGCTGGAGATGACGATCGAGCATGCGACGTCACGTCATCAGTTCGGTCGGCCGCTGGCCAAGTTCCAGGCCGTGCAGCATCAGATCGCCGATATCGCAGCCGAGGCGGCACTCGCACGTTCGGCGACCGAGACCGCGCTGACGACGGCGGTGTCGACCGACTGGTCGGCCCCCAACCTGGAGTTCCTCGTGGCCGCGGCGCGTTCGTGTGCTGGCCACGCGGCGACGGTCGTGGTGCGCAACGCCCATCAGATTCACGGCGCCATCGGGACGACCAGTGAGCACCGCCTCCACGAGTTCACCAGGGCTGCGCTGGCCTGGCGTTCGGAGTACGGATCGGTGCGTCACTGGGATGCGGTGCTGACCGACATGGCCGTACAGGCGGGGCCCCACGGACTGTGGTCGCTGATCTGCCCTTAGCGCTCAGCGGACGACGACGGAACTGGGAATGCGGGGCTCCCCCAACATGCCCCGGTGCGAGGGCGGTGTCCGCCCGCCCTCGTCGGTGATGCCGTATTGCGCCGCCAGTTCGGCGGCGATCAACGTCTGACCGCTCACGTCGGCGAGATTCGGATCCCGGTAGAGCGCGTCGATGACGTGCCCGATGAATTCGGGGGTCTCGGCCTGTTCGGAGAAGGAAGCCAGAGCGTCCGGGTTCCCCTCGAAGGCGGATGTGAGCTTGTCGGTGAGCAGGATTCCCATCCACAGAGACACCGCGGCGACACCGGTGCCACGGAAGTCGACCGCCATGTCGGCGGCCATCTTGTCGACGCCGGCCTTCTGCGCGCCGTACGCAGGCCCGTGCATGTAGCAGACCGAGCCCGGCGACGATGTGAAGACGATCAGCCCGCGGTCCCGAGCCGTCAACAGCGGGGCGGCGTGCCAGGACGCGATATAGGAAGACCGCAGACCCACGTCGAGAACGTCGGCCAGGCTGCGGGGCTTCTCCCAGAACGGCCCCGGGCTCACCAGTGCGTCGGAGATGACCGCAGCATTGTTGACGAGCAGGTCCAGGCCGCCCGCTTCGGCGGCGACGCGCTCGAACAGCTGCCCGACGGCGTCGTCGTCGTGGTGGTCGACCTTGACGCCGACGCCCCATTCCGGCGCGTCGGGCATGGTCCGTCCCGTGCCGTAGACGCGCCATCCCCGGGCCGCCAACGCGGTGGCGATACCCTGCCCCGCTCCCCTGCTGGCCCCGGTCACGACAGCCACCGGCGCCATGTCACTCATGCGGTCACCTTAGAGGCAGTAGCTTGCAGTGTGAACAAACACTCGGTGTTGTTCACACTCGACGAGGAGGGCTCTCTGCCATGAGCACGACCACCGACCGACCGCTGCGCGTCATCCAGTGGACCACCGGCAACATCGGACGACGGTCGCTGCACGCGATCATCGGCCGTGACGACATGGAGTTGGTGGGCGTCTTCGCGCACGGAGCCGACAAGGTCGGGGTGGACGCCGCCGAACTCGCGGGCTGGCCGGAGCCGACCGGGGTCAAGGCCACCAACGACATCGAAGAGCTGGTTGCGTTGAAGCCGGACGCCTGCTGCTACAACCCGCTGTGGCCGAGCATCGACGAACTGGTCCGGCTGCTCGAATCGGGAATCAACGTCTGCTCGAGTGCGGCATGGATCACCGGCGGCAAGCAGACGCCGGAGGATCTCGCTCGCATCAGGAAGGCCTGTGAGACCGGCAATTCCACGATATTCGGCAGCGGCGCCCATCCCGGGATGAGCAACCTTGTCGGCATGGCGCTGTCCGGTTCGTGTGAGCGCGTCGACGAGATCCGCATCACCGAGTCGGTGGACTGCTCGACCTACGAGTCCGCGGGCACCCAGACCGCGATGGGCTTCTCCCAAGACCCCGACACCCCCGGGCTGGCCGAGAGCGTGCGACGCGAGAGCGAGGTATTCGCCGAGTCCGCGGCGATGATGGCCGACGCCATCGGAGCGAAACTGGACCGCATCACATTCGACGTCACGTTCACGACGGCCACCGGGGACACCGACCTGGGGTTCATGCAGATCCCGAAGGGCACCGTCGGCGGTGTCATGGGCTATCACCGCGGCTGGGTCGGTGACCACAACATCGTCAGCGTCGGGTTCAACTGGATCATGGGCGAGCACGTCACCCCACCCAAGCCGCTTGAGCACGGACACGTCGTGCAGGTGTTCGGCCTGCCCAACATGCGCACCGTCGTCCATTGCCTGCCGCCGAAGGATTGGACGGAACCCGGATTCATGGGGCTCGGCATGATCTACACCGCGCTGCCGGTGACCAACGCGGTGCCCGCAGTCGTTGCCGCCCGGCCGGGAATCGTGACACTCGCCGACCTCCCGCCGATCACTGGGCGGTCTTCTGTGTGAACGACCCCGCCGCTCAGGCGGCGACCCGTACCGCGACCCCGACCGCCCCGCCGCCGACGTGCACCGACAGCACCGGCCCCATGTCGGCGACAGTCAGCGACGAGATCTGCGGAAGTCGTTGTGTCAGTGCGGCGCCCAGTTGATCGGCGGCGTCGTGATTGTCGACGTGGTGGACGACGACGTCGGCGGCACGCTCGCCGACCACGTCGGCCACCCTCTCCACCATCGCCGCGTGCGCCTTGCCGACCGTGCGGATCCGTTGGTCGAGCACCAGGCGGCCGTCGACGTCGAGGCACAGCAGCGGCTTCAGCGCCAATGCCGTGCCGAGCCACGACGCCGTGGTGCGGATCCGGCCGCTGCGGCGCAGATTGTCGAGGCGGTGCACGACCAGGAACACGTGCGATCTGGTGAGCGCCGAACGCGCCGCGGCCTCGACCGCGTCGATGTCGCCGCCTGCGCGCGCACATTCGGCGGCCGACTGTGACACGAATCCGACTCCCATGGCCGCCGACCGTGAGTTGACGACCCGCACCGACGCGCCGAACTCGCGCGCCGCCGTCGCTGCCGCGCTGTAGGTACTCGACAGCGCGGCCGAAAGGTGAACCGCGACAACGCCGTCACCACCGCTGTCGGCGAGTGCCTGACGGTAGGCATCGACGAGTTCGGCGGGCGAGGCACCCGCCGTCGTCACCTTGGGACGGTCGTGAATGTCGAAGGGAATCTCGTCGATCCCGTCGCGCAAATCCACCCCGTCGACCAGCACATGCAGCGGCACTTCGCGGATGTCCCAGCGCTTGAGTTCATCGGGTTGCAGACGCGACGACGAGTCGCTGACGACCACGACCGCCATGGCCCGCCGCTAACCGCCCGAGGCGGACACTTGCACGCCCGCCTCGGCCAGTCCCTTGATCATCAGGTCGGCGACGGCCTGGTGCGCTTCGAAGTTCCAGTGGATGCCGTCGGGGTTCCCGCGTCCGCTCATCACTTCTTCGCCGACGGCGGCCTTCAGGTCGACCAGTGGTACGTCGTGCTCACCGGCCCACCTGGTGATCGCCGCGACAGTCGGTGCCCTGCCATGGTGCGCCATCCCGTACGTCGGGGCGATGTGCACCGACGGTAACGATGCCACGACGGGGATCCCCGGACGGTTGAAGTCGATGGCCGCCCTGGTCATTTCGAGGTATTCGGCGGTGAGGTGCGGCGGCAGCGCCGGTCGTGCGATCGGCGAGAGCCGCGGCTGCAACCAGCCGTAACCGTCGCGCGCCCAGCGCCGCAGCATCGGTGGGCGGACGTAGCGGATCAGTTCGCGTAGCGCGGTCGGCAGCGGTGAGGGCAGCGAATCCATGCCCGATGTCGCGAAGATCACCGCGCCCGCCCTGGGCAGCGCCGCCCATGACCGCGGATCCTGCGTGGCCGCCCACCACACGTCGCGGCTCGTCCAACCGATCCGGCCGATCAATTCGACATCCCAACCGAGTTGCCCGGCAACGAGATTGGGCCAGATCCGGGGATCGTCGGACGGCAGACCACCGGTCGGTCCGTAATAGGTCAGCGAGTCGCAGAAGACCAGCAGGGTTCTGCGGCCGGACTCCGCCTCAGAGGACATCGTTGGCGACCTGCGCCGAGGCGTTCCACACGTCCAAACGCCACCGGATGTCCTCGAACGACGCTGCGTCACCGTCGGCGCGGGTGTGCCCGGCCAACTGCACCCAGCTCGCGTTGCCCATGCCACCCAGCACCGGCCAATTGTCGACGGGCAATCCCAGTAGAGCCGCGGTCAGTGCGGCGATCAGGCCGCCGTGCGCCACGAGCACCACCGGCCGGTCGGTATCCACGAAACCCCACTCGCTCTGCTGCGCAACGAGTTCCCGCACCAGCGGCAAGCTGCGGTCGGCGACGTCGACGCGGCTTTCACCACCGTGCGGAGCCCACCGGGCATCGTCGCGCCACGCCAGCCTCGCACCCGGCGCCACAGCGTCGACCTCGAGGTGCGTCATACCCTGCCAGTCACCGAGATGCGTTTCGCGCAGGCGCGTATCGATGCTGACCGGCTGCCCGCAGCGGTCCGCGAGCGCAACGGCGGTATCGAGGGCGCGACGCAGATCCGACGAGATGATCAGCAGGGGTTGGCGTTTGGCGAGCACCTCGGCGGCGGCCACCGCCTGTTCGCGCCCCAGATCGCTGAGGTCGGTGTCGAGTTGGCCCTGCATCCGGCTTCCCGCGTTGTACTCGGTCTGCCCGTGCCGCAACATCACCAGCCGCCGGATCGTCACTCTGCGCCCTCGGCATCGTCAGCGTCTGAGAGATCCACCGGCACCGTCGGACAGTCACGCCATAACCGGTCCAGCGCATAAAAATTGCGCTCGTCCTGATGCTGGATGTGCACCACGATGTCGACGTAATCGAGCAGCGTCCAGCGGCCCTCGCGAGTGCCCTCGCGCCGGGCGGGCTTGTAGCCCGCGGCCCGCATCTTGTCTTCGACCTCGTCGACGATGGCGTTGACCTGCCTGTCGTTGTTTCCCGAGGCGATGACAAAGCAGTCGGTGATGACGAGTTGGCCGGACACGTCGATGACGACGATGTCTTCGGCGAGTTTGGCCGCCGCTGCGCGTGCGGCGACGGTGGCCATGTCGATGGCTTCGGCTGTGGCGGTCAGGGACTGTCTCCTTCACCTGCGGTGGGCTTGCTGTAGAGGTTCCTCTTGGCGACGTACTGCACGACGCCGTCGGGCACCAGGTACCAGATCGGTCGGGACTCTTCGGCCCGTTGGCGGCAGTCGGTCGACGAGATGGCCAGCGCGGGCACCTCGACCAGGTGCAGCGAGTCAGCGGGCAGCTCGGCCCGCGCGGCCGAGATGTGCTTGCCGTCGAGTTCGTACCCGGGCCTGCTGACGCCGATGAACCGGGCGATCGAGAACATCTCCTCCCAGTTCTGCCACGACAGGATCGACGCCAGCGCATCAGCTCCGGTGATGAAGTACAGGTCCGCATCGGGATTCTGCGCCCGGAGGTCGCGCAGCGTGTCCTTGGTGTAGGTCGCCCCGCCCCGGTCGATGTCGACCCGGCTGACCGAGAACTGGGGGTTCGACGCCGTCGCGATGACCGTCATCAGGTAGCGGTCCTCGGCGGCGGTGACGGCACGGCTCCGCTTCTGCCACGGCTGGCCGGTGGGGACGAACACCACCTCGTCGAGGTCGAAGAGGGCGGCGACCTCACTGGCTGCGACAAGGTGGCCGTTGTGGATGGGATCGAACGTCCCGCCCATCACGCCCAACCGCCGTCGAGTTTGCACGAATAGCCAGCTTACGGGAGTGAGCCGGCCTGCACGGACCGTCCGATATCACTCAGACCGATCACTCAGACCGACGACAACCGATGCGCCTGGAGTTCCTCGGAGACCTCGAAGGAGGCGCGGTCGGCTCGGTAGATGTCGCGCGCGTACTCGACACACCGCCCGGCGCTGTCCTCTGTGTTGCGGGTGAGCAGGGTGCCCGCCGACCCGGCTCGCACCCCCAATTGCACGCTGGACGCGTCGTCGAGCACGATCGATTCGAGAACAGCTGTCGATCGCGCCAGCTCGATCCCGTAGCGGGATCGCAGGACAGCCCACAGCGACCCGTTGTCTGCGCCGTCGAGAATGCCCGGAGTCAGCTCGGCGGGTAGGAACGTCGTCTCCAGCGCGAATGGCACGTCGTCGACGCTGCGCAGCCGATGGAACACGTGCACCGATGCGCCGTCGTCGAGGCCGAGCGCGCGGCGCACCGCGGGGGTGGCGGCCCGATGCTCGGCCCACAGCAGCTGGGCGGCCGGCTTACGCCCCATGCGGGCTACCTCTTCGGAGAAGCTCCCGACGTGGAAGCGAACCCGGGGTTCGGCGACGAAGGTGCCCCTCGGCGGCCTGCGGTAGACGACGCCCTCGCTCTCCAGTAGCGATAATGCCTGCCGGGCCGTCATCCGGCTGACGCCGTGGAGTTCGGCGAGCTCCCGTTCGGACGGCAGCAGCGTGTGGGGCCCCATCTGTTCGGTGTCGATCCGGTCGCGGACGTCGGCGGCGATCGTCATGTAGAGGGGCGTGCCAGAGGGCATCCCTGCAGCGTAGCGACGTAAGTGAACTTCGGTCGCCACATGTGCTGTGTAAACACTTTGTGATTTCGTTGACGGGAAAGCACCTCTGCTCGATACTTTGGTTCAACCACATGGTCTATACCATCAGCGAGACGGAGAGTTGACATGTCCGATACGTCGTCGCGGAACGATTCCGCGGACCTCGCCCAGTTCGGCTACACGCAGTCGCTCGAGAGGCGGACCGGGAAATTCGCGTCGTTCGCGGTCGCGTTCGCCTTCGTCTCGATCGCGACGGGAATCTTCACCACCTACGGCGCGGTGCTCAACAGCTCCGGGCCCGCCGGCATCTGGACGTGGCCCATCGCCGTCATCGGCCAGCTCGCCGTCGCGTTCGTCCTCGGCGCGCTCGCCTCCCGGATCCCGGTGACCGGCTACCACTACCAATGGATGTCCCGGCTGGCCAATCCGATCCTGGGCTGGATCATCGGCTGGATCTCGTTCACGTTCCTGGCCATCGTCGTCGTCGCCGTCGACTACACGATCGCCTCGACGATCCTTCCCGTGCTCCTCAACTACGAGAGCACCGCGACCATCGCGTGGATCATGACCGCGGCCGTCCTCACCGCCCAGGTCCTGCTCGTTGCGCTGTCGACACCGTGGGCTGAGCGGGTCAACAACAGCCTGGTCACCCTCGAGCTCATCGGCATGGCCACGCTGACGGTGCTGCTGCTCGTGGTCGCCGCGATCCGCGGCGACATGGATGTCTCGAACCTGTTCAGCACCGGCGCAATCCCCGCCGAGGGGTATTGGAGCTTCGGCGACCTCACCTCGGCGGGCCCGTGGATGCTCGGCTTCCTGCTCGGCGCGTTCACGATCGTCGGCTTCGAATCGGCGGCCAACCTCGCCGAGGAGACCCACGACCCAGAGCGCGTGGTCCCGCGCGCGATGTGGCAGGCCGTCCTCGCCTCAGGCGTCCTCGGCTTCGTATTCATCATCGCCGTCACCCTCGCCGCGGGCGATCCCGTCGCGCTCGCCGAGTCCGGTACACCGATCGCCGACGTCATCGACAAGACGCTCGGCTCCGCAGTCGCGACCCTGCTCCTGCTGATGGTGGTGCTCGCGATCTTCGCGTGCGGGCTGGTCATCATGATCACGGGTGTGCGGCTGACATGGGCCATGTCGCGAGATCAGCGCTTCCCGGGGTGGCAGCAGTGGAACCAGATCTCGCCGAAGTTCCACACTCCGCTCAAGGCGGCACTGCTGTACTTCGGCCTGGCCCAATTGATTCTCGCGGTGTTCGCGCACTCCGAGACGGCCCTGTTCACGCTGTTCGGCGCGGCGACTCTGCTGCCTGCCGTGATGTACGCCTCGACCGTGGTGTTGTACTTGGTCAAGCGCAAAGGACTCGCCACAACGCAAAATGGCCCAGCCAAGTTCGATCTCGGAGCCTGGGAGATCCCGATCCTGGTCGTGTCCATCGTGTGGCTCGCCTTCGAGTTGGCCCTCTTCCGCGATGCCGCGTTCAAGGAGGCGTGGCTGTACGTCATCGTGATGGTCGCCATCGGGGCGGCGTATCTGGCGTACCTGCTCATCCGGCGCGGCAAGCAGGGCCTGTCGATGCCGGACATGCACTCGATCGACGCCGAACTCAGGGAGTGACGGGACAACCGATGCACCACATCCTGGCCATCGACCAAGGGACCTCGGGGACCAAAGCCGTCGTCGTCGACCCCGCAGGGCGGGTCGCCGCGACAGCCGAGGTCGCTCTGCGCCCCGAATACCTGGCCGGGGGCGGCGTCGAGCAGGACCCCGAAGCACTGTTCGCCTCCGTGGTGACCGCGGGACGGCGCGCGCTGGAACAGGCGGGCGTTCCCGTCGCCGCGGTCGCGCTGGCCAACCAGGGCGAGACGGTCCTGGCATGGGACCGGAGCACCGGGAATCCCCTCACCCCGGCGATCGTGTGGCAGGACCGCCGTGCCGAATCACTGTGTGCCGCACTGTCCGAGCACGCCGAGAATGTCGCAGGGCGCACGGGACTGGTGCTCGACCCGTACTTCTCGGCACCGAAGATGGCGTGGATCCGCGCCAACCTGACCCGCGACGGCGTGGTGACCACCACCGACACCTGGTTGGTGCACCGCTTGTGCGGAGCGTTCGTCACCGACGCGTCGACCGCCAGCAGGTCCCTGCTGATCTCCCTGGACGACGTGGCGTGGGACGGCGGGCTGCTGAACCTGTTCGGCCTTGACGGCGAGGCACTGCCCGAGATCGTCGGAAGCGACGAGATCATCGGCACCACAGATCTTTTCGGCCCCACCCTGCCCGTCGCAGGGTTGATCGTCGACCAGCAGGCGGCGTTGCTCGCCGAGAGCTGCCTGGAGGCCGGCTCGGCGAAATGCACCTACGGCACCGGCGCATTCCTGCTGGCGCAGGTGGGATCCGACGCGGTGCGGTCGACCTCGGGTCTGACGACGTCGGTCGCGTGGCGGTTACGTGACGAGAGCTCGTACTGCATCGACGGCCAGGTCTATACCGCCGCGTCGGCCGTGCGGTGGGCCGTCGATCTGGGTCTGATCTCGGCAGCTGATGAGATTGACTCCGCCGCAGCACATTCCAGTGACGGCGTGCTGTGCATCCCCGCCCTCGCCGGCCTAGCCGCGCCGTGGTGGGATTCTGCCGCGACCGCGTCATTCACCGGGATGACCCTGTCCAGCGGCCGCGGCAACCTGGTCCGCGCGCTCGTCGAAGGGATCGCCGCCCAGGTGACCGCGCTGACCGATCTGGTCGCCACCGACCTGGGCAAGCCGCTGACACGCCTGCGGGTGGACGGCGGCCTGACCCAGTCGGCCGCACTCATGCAGGCCCAGGCCGATCTCGCGCGGATGCCCGTCGACGTGTACCCGTCGCTTCACGCCACCGCGCTGGGCGCCGCGGCCTGCGCGCGGCTGGCGATGGAACCCGGAACGGACGTCTCCGACGCGGTCGCAACGTGGTTCCCGCAACACACCTACGAGCCGCAGTGGTCGGCCGATCGCGCCACCGAGTTCCTCGACAGGTGGAATCGCGCCGCCAAAGATGCTCTCAGCCGGAAGGTTTCGCCGTGATATCCGACGTGGTCGTCGTCGGCGCCGGAATCGTCGGATGCGCGATCGCGCGCGCTCTGGCGGGCACCGGACTGTCGGTCACACTCGTCGAAGCCCGCAACGATGTCGGCGACGGCACGAGCAAGGCCAATACCGCGTTGCTGCACACCGGCTTTGACGCGACCCCGGGCACCCTGGAGTCCCGGCTGGTGGCGCGCGGCTACGAACTGCTCGGAGAATACGCCGAGCAGACCGGCATCCCCGTCGAACCCACCGGCGCCATGCTCGTCGCGTGGACCGACGAAGAGGTCAGCACCCTGCCGAAGCTCAAGGCCAAAGCCGAGGCCAACGGTTACCACGCGTGCGACATCGTCGCGTCCGACGAGGTGTATCGCCGCGTGCCCGACCTAGGGCCCGGAGCGTTGGCCGGCCTGACGGTGCCGGGGGAATCGATCATCTGCACCTGGACGACGAACCTCGCACTGGCCACCGATGCGGTCGCACGGGGCGCCCGATTGCTGCGCGGGGCCCGCGTGACGCAGGTGCTCCCAGGCTCCGATGTCACAACGCTGCACACCACCGCGGGCGAGGTGCGCGGACGCTGGATCGTCAACGCCGCGGGGCTGGGCGCCGACCACCTCGACACCGAGTTCGGTTATCGCCGCTTCACTGTGATTCCCCGCCGCGGCGAGCTTCTGGTGTTCGACAAACTCGCCGGGCCCATGGCGCCGCTGATCGTGCTGGCCGTGCCATCGTCGCGCGGAAAGGGTGTTCTGGTCAGCCCGACGATCTACGGCAATGTCATGGTCGGCCCGACATCAGAGAACCTCGACGATCGCACGGCGACAGGCACATCCGAGGACGGCTTCGAATTCCTGGTGTCGAAGGGCCGCGCGCTGATGCCCGCGCTGTTCGACGAGGAGATCACCGCCACCTACGCGGGACTGCGTGCCTCGACCGAGCGCGACGACTACCTCATCGACCTCGACCCCGACCAGCGATACGTCCTCGTCGGCGGAATCCGCTCCACCGGACTGACATCGGGCATGGCGATCGCCGAACACGTGACCGGCCTGCTCGCCGCCGCGGGCGTCGACGTGACCGAACGCGACGACCTCCCGCCGCCACCGAGCATGCCCAACCTCGGAGAGGCGGGGCTTCGCCCCTATCAGGACGGTGACCGTGTTGCGGCAGATCCGGAGTACGGCCGCATCGTGTGCTTCTGCGAGCGGGTCAGCGCGGGCGAGATCCGCGACGCGTTCGACTCCCCCATCCCGCCCGCCGACCTCGACGGGCTTCGTCGTCGCACCCGTGTGATGAACGGCCGGTGCCAGGGTTTCTACTGCGGCGCACACACGCAGGACCTGCTGCAGGCCGGGACATCGGGCGGCGGGAAATGACCGCGAACCACGTCGCAGTGGCCATCATCGGTGGCGGGCCGTCGGGGCTGACCGCGGCCACCGCGCTGGCACCACATGTCGACGGTGAAGTGCTCGTACTGGAGCGCGAAGCCCAGACCGGCGGAATCCCCCGCCACAGCGACCACCCCGGCTACGGGATGCGGGACCTGCACCGCTTCCTCTCCGGGCCGGCATACGCCCGGCGGCTCACGGCATCCGCGATCGACGCCGGCGCCACCCTCGAGACCGAGGCGATGGTGACGGGCTGGTCCGCAGAGCGCTCGATGCAGGTCACCTCGCCGCGCGGGGTCCGAACCGTCACCGCCGACGCCGTGATCCTCGCCACCGGCGCCCGGGAACGGCCCCGACCTGCCCGCCTGATTCCCGGTGACCGGCCCGACGGCGTGTACACGACCGGCCAGCTGCAGAACCTCGTGCACCTGCATCATGCGAAGGTCGGCACGCGTGCGGTGATCGTCGGCGCCGAACTGGTCAGCTGGTCGGCGGCGCTGACCCTTCGTGAATCCGGCTGCGCCACCGCGGCGATGGTCAGTGCCTATCCGAAGGCCGAAGCCTACGGGGCCTTCCGCGCGGCGGGACGGGTGCTGCTCGACGGTCCGGTGCTGACGGGCAGCCGCCTCGTCGGGATCTACGGAAAGGACCGCGTACGGTCCGTCACCGTCGAGGAGATCGGTTCGGGGCGACGCCACGACATCTCCTGCGACACCGTCGTCTTCACCGGTGAGTGGATCCCCGACCACGAGCTGGCGCGCACGGCGGGGCTGCAGATGGATCCCGCCACACGCGGACCCGTCGTCGACACCGCGTTGAGGACGAGCCGCCCCGGGGTGTTTGCGGTCGGAAACTTGCTCCATCCGGTCGACACCGCCGACGGCGCGGCCCTCGACGGCCGGCATGTGGCCTCGGCAGTGCGGGCGTGGTTGCACGGCGGCGACGAATCACTGCCGGGGTCGGCGGGCGCGTCGATCCGAGTCGAACCACCGTTCCGGTGGGTCGCTCCGCAGGTGATCTCAGCCAAAGGTGAGATTCCCGCCCGCGGCGATCTGCTGTTGTGGGCCGACGAGTACCACCGCTTCCCCAAGCTGAGGGCTGTTCAGGACGGCAAGGTGATCGCCACCAAGCGCACCGCCTGGCCGGCCGCGCCCGGGCGGATCTACCGCGCGCCGTGGTCGTTGATCGCCGATGCCGACCCGAAGGGCGGCGCGATCACGCTGTCGCTGGCCTGACCTGCTCCTGAACACAATTCAACCCACCTCGCAGGCTGCGAAGTGGGTTGAACAGGGCGTTACCGCCGATCGATCACCAATCCCCGATGGGCGGGCCCGTCGGGTACTCACCCTCGAAGGCCGACGCCGTAGTACCGACGACCGCCTTGGTGTTGTCGCGAACTTCGGTCGAGCTGCTGCCGGTGGCAGACACCTCGCCCGCGTCGCCGAGGCGGGCCTCGGAGATGCCGCGGGCCACACCGAAGTCGTTGATACGGATCACCGCGTTCTCGGAGGCCTGACGGCTGGTCACCTGCGGGCCGGGGGCGATCTCCTCGACGTCGGCACCGGCGGTGCCGGCACTCAGTCCGGAGAAGGCTGCCGCCACGACGAACGAGCCCAGACCCACGGCACCCAGCGTCTTGGCACTACGAGCGGGCGCTTTGGCGTGCTTGGCCATGCTTCTCCCCTTGATCAGAAGGACACACGAGTCCTATTCGGTTTTTCAGGCATTGCTAGATTAGCAGCGTGAGCCGATAAGCGCGTGCTGAACAGGCAATTCACAGATTGCCGAAGAACGCAGGCGCACATTACTTACGCGTTTTGAAATAAGTTGTCTCACTGCTGATTTCGACGGATATGCCGCTGAGTGACAACTTGTCAAATGGCTTCACACTTCCTGGCAACTACCTGCAAGCAAAGTTTCGCACAGGCAATTAACAGGTTTGCTGACAGGAAATTCCCAGGATCGACGTCAAGTACTTCGAGGCCGGCACATCCACGCGCGTCGACCTCAGTCCCCGCAGAGGGGTACAACGGTGACATATGAGATACGCACTCGGTGCTCTCTACCTGACGGGCTGGTTGGTAACCACGTTCCTCTTGCTGCGGAGCGGCGCATTCACAGACGAAAGTCGTCGCAAGCACCGCGCGATCGCCGGAATCGTCGGCGGGGCGTGCGCGTTCGCGCTTGCGGCAGTGTGGCCTCTTTCGGGTTGGATACTGCCGTTCCTGCGCGCCGCGATGGACGACGACGGCTGATCAACCTCTCACGAGTTCTCAGCGATGTAGTCGTCCGCGTCCTTGTCCCGGTTGTCGACGTTGATGGTCGTCGCGCGGTCGGCATAGAACCGTAGCCACTGCATCGCCAAATCGTGGCGCAGCTCCAGAGAAGCACTCTTGATGAAGTCCGGCATCGCCTCGCGCTCTTCCTCGTCGAGGTGCTCGCCGTTCTGCTTACGCGCCTCGAATACGGCGTCGAACCACTCCGCGGTGCCCGGTTTGTGTTGGCGTGAGCGACGAATCGCGTCGCGGATCGCGTTGTGGTCGGTGATGGCATCCTCGGTTTCGTCTTCCGGGTCCCCTTCGGGATTGCCGCGGTCCTCGCTGCCGCCATGCTTGAGCAGCGCTGGGTAGAAAACGGCCTCCTCGGCTTCGGCGTGGACATCCAAGCGGTCGCCGAGGGCCTCCCAGATCGCGGCGAGCTCGGCGTCGGACTTCGCGTCATCCAGCCGGAAGAATTGCCGCCGAATCCAGTCGTGGTCGGCGTATACCAAATCGATGATGTCTGCCATGGGAACAGCCTCCTCAATCCGACGAGAGTGACACCAGTTCGAATGTGCGTACCGCACCCGGAACCGTAGCGCGACACATAGACAGCAGCGGCTCCGACATCTTTTCCGCGAGAAGGACATTCACGGAGCCCGAATCCGTGCGCAGCTCGACGCGGATCTGATGCTCTGAGTGGTCGACCGTCAGCGGCGACAGCGCGTCGATGCGGTCTTCACCCAGGGATTCGCGGGCGAAATACTGCGCGGCCTGCACCGGGTGGGGTAGGCAGGTGCGGCCGCGAAGAAATCTGTGGTCCAGCCGGCCCTCCAGGTATTTGGCGACCAGACCGGCGGAGTCGGTCGAGTCCACCCGCCCATAGCAGAGCCCTTCAGGAAGAATCAGCATCGTCGCGGCAAACCGGTCACCGCCCAAATGCGAACATTCCCAGGTAAATTCGGGGTATTCGGCGGCGATGGCCGATGCCGCGCTCCGTCCGCGCACGGCGCAACACTGGTCGTGCTTGCCGTGCGCGCACACCGCGACCAGCGGGCCGTCGACCCGCTCGCCGTCCGAGCCGTCCAGGGCCAGGTCCAGGTACCCGCGGGCGTCGTCGACCTCTCCGCTGAAGAGTGCCTCGCTGCCCTCCTCGCAGTGCGCGATGAACCAGCGCCAGCGTGGCGTCTCGGGCCTGCGTCCCGGACGGCGTATCGCGGTGACCCGCAGGCCCTCCTTTTCGATGCGGCGGCAAATACTGCGTCCGAGTTCGCGGTCGATGAGCGAGGGAGAATCCAGGAATGCCGACTGCCCCCAACCACCGGACAATTCGAGCATCGCCCACGACCGTCCTGCGCCGGCTGTGCCGTAGATGGGGTCGTTGCGCGTCAGCGACTGGTCGCTGCACGGCGCGGGTTTGGGGTTCACCCCTGTGCCGTCCCGCCCTCAACCGCAACCACCACGGCTTCGCGTAACAGGCGGCGGATGAGCACGGTCGAGTCGGCATGGTCGAGGCCAGGCAGTGTTTGCGCGTCAGCGACGACTCCGCGCTGCAACTCCGCGACCGCGGCGGCGCACGAGTCGGGGAACGTGATGGTCCGATCCGGCAGCCTCAGGCGGACCTGACCACCGAGATGCTCCACCGTTCCGACCAGCCCGTGACGCCATTGGACCCGCAGCGCGCCCGCGGCTTCGATGGCGTCCAGTGTGGCCAGGGGCCGCACCCCGACGGGCCGGGTCCGATCGACGTGACGATCCGACAAGTGCGCGGCCGCCTTGTCGCTGAGGTCGGCGGTCCGATCCCGCACGACGTCAGCCAGTTGCGCCATCACTTTGCTTGCCGTCGAAGCCATCTCACCGCGATCGGTGGCGTCGATGCCCATGGGCAGCGATTTCCTGAAGTCTTCGTCCGCGGCGAGTGTGTCGACGACCGTGCGTACCACGTCGAGGTACGTCACCGCCGAAACCCCGATGGTCAGGTGAATGGATGTGGTGTCCAGTGATCGAGCGGAATGCACCCAGCCGCGCGGCAGATACAACGCGTCGCCTGGGGTCAGGACGGTGTCGATGACCGGGTCGTCGTCGATCCGCGCGGCGATGGCGTCGCGATGGTCGGTCCACGGCTGGGACGCCAGCGGGTGATGGTAGACGGGTTGGTGCACCGTCCATCGCTTCTCGCCGGCGACCTGCAGGACGAACACGTCGTGAACGTCGTAGTGGGCCTCGAAACCCTGGGCATCCGGCGGAGTGATGTAGGCGTTCGCCTGGACGGGATGACCCAACTCGTCGGTCAGGCCCCGAACGAAGTCGATCACGGGCGGCCACAATCGGTGCAGCCCCTGGAGGACGATCGACGCACCGGCGGCGAATTCAGACAGCACCTTGGCCGAGTCGACCTGATCGGGCATCTCGGCGCCGAACCCCGCAGGTCCGGTGTAGCAGCTGCGGGCCAGGACGTTCCCCGTCTTGGCCATCCGGATGAACGGCGCGCGCACCCCGCGCTCAGCGATCAACTCGTCAACAGCAGATGATGAGAGGAGATCGCTGAAGTCGCGGGGCAGCGCGGTGTGGCGACTGAGGAGAGGTTTGCGGCCCCAGTATTCGGTGGCGAACGCACCGGGATCACTCGCCACACAGCGGCCGAGCATTCTGGCCTCAGGCGGTTCCGTCGGCACCGCCGTCGTGTCCCTCGGGGTTCGAGCCGCCGTCTGCCGTTCCTTCGCCGGACTCGCCGCTCGCAGTTCCGTCTGCTCCGCCGTCGTGGCCTTCCGGATTCGAGCCACCGTCGGCAGTACCTTCCCCGCCGCCGCCTGCGGTCGTCATGTCGTCATCGTCGAGTGCCATGATCATTTCCTTTCGTGGGCTGGATCGCGCTCTTCGAGTGTTCACCCGCCGAGCGCTGCCCAAACGCGCGCGGACCCGGAAACTAGACGGGAAGCAGCGCGTCGATGACCGCAGCCAGCTGCTTGGCCGACCGGCACTCGTGCATCGTGATGACGTCCTCGTAGCGGGGCACAGCCGAATCACCGCTGCCCCACAGGTGCTTGGGCTCCGGGTTGAGCCAGTGCGCGTGCCTGCTGGCGTTGACCATGTGGGCCAGCAGGTCCGTTTCCGGATTGCGGTAGTTGTTTCGCCCGTCACCCAACACCAGCAGCGAGCTGCGCGGCGACAGCACATTCGGGAACTTGTCGAGGAACGACACGAACGCGTGGCCGTAGTCGGAGTGCCCGTCGCGGGTGTAGACCGCAGCTTCGCGGGTGATCCGCTGTACGGCGACGGCGAGATCCGCGTCGGGGCCGAACAACTCGGTGACCTCGTCGGTGGTGTCGATGAACGCGAAGACCCTCACCCTGCTGAACTGCTGGCGCAGCGCATGCACCAGTAGCAGCGTGAAATGGCTGAAACCCGCGACCGATCCGGACACGTCGCACAGCACAACCAGCTCCGGACGGGCCGGATGCGGCTTCTTGAGCACCACGTCGATCGGCACACCACCGGTGGACATCGACTTGCGCAGCGTCTTGCGAAGATCGATCTCCCCGGCCCGCGATCGCCGGCGCCGTGCAGCCAGCCGGGTGGCCAATGTCCGGGCCAGCGGACCGACCACGCGGCGCATCTGGCGCAGCTGCTCGCCGGACGCGCGCAGGAACTCGACGTTCTCGGCCAGCTGGGGCACCCCGTACATCTGCACGTGATCGCGGCCGAGCTGCTCGGCGGTACGGCGTTTGGTCTCGCCCTCGACCATCTTGCGAAGCTGCGCGATGCGCTGTGCGGCAAGAGCTTTGGCGATCTGCTCCTGGGTGGGGGTGGGCTCGTCGCCGTACGGCGCCAACAGACCCGCGAGCAGCCGGCCCTCCAGGTCGTCCAGACTCATCGCCTTGAGCGCCTGATACGACGAGTACGACGGCCCGCGGCTGGAGTTGTACCGGCCGTAGGCTTCGACAATCTGCGCGATCATCGCCGCCAGGCGCTCGTCGAGATTGGCGAGTTCCTCATTGTCGGTGAGCATGTCGACCAACGCCTGACGGAGCGCATCGATGTCCTCGGGCGGCAGACCGTCGTCATCGTTCTCGTCGTCGAGCACGGTCTTCGCACCGAGAGCGACCGGGAAGTAGAGGTCGAACAGCGCGTCGTAGGTCTCACGGTGATCGGAGCGGCGCAACACCGCGCACGCCAGTCCTTCCCGCAGCACCGCACGATCGGCCAAGCCCAGTGTGGCCATCACCTGGCCGGCATCCACGGTCTCCGACGGCCCCACCGCAATGCCCTGGCCGCGCAGCGCCTCCACGAACTCGACCAGGTGGCCAGGGATTCCGTGGGGCGCCAACGGCTGTGGCGGGCGAACGCGGCGCGGCGGCATCAGTTGAGCCTCAGCTCCCCGGCAGCCTTGATCTGGTCGGACTGGTGCTTGAGCACCACGCCCAGCGTCGCGGCGATGACTTCGTCGTCGATGGTGTCCATCCCCAGGGCCAGCAGAGTGCGGCCCCAGTCGATGGTCTCGGCGACCGACGGCAATTTCTTGAGCGCCATGCCCCGCATGACACCGATGATGCGCACCAGTTCCTCGGCGAGACGCTCGGGCAGCTCGGGCACACGGGAGAGCAGGATCCGTCGCTCGAGGTCGGCGTCGGGGAAATCGATGTGCAGGAACAGGCATCGACGTTTGAGCGCCTCGGACAACTCCCGCGTCGCGTTTGACGTCAGCACCACCAGCGGTCTGCGCTGGGCAGTGATGGTGCCGAGTTCGGGCACCGTCACCGCGAAATCGCTGAGCACCTCCAGCAGCAGACCTTCGATCTCGATGTCGGCCTTGTCCGTCTCGTCGATCAGCAGCACGGTCGGATCGGTGCGCCGGATCGCGGTCAGCAGCGGACGGGTCAGCAGGAATTCCTCGGAGAAGACGTCATCGCGGGTCTGGTCCCAGTCGCCGTGGCCCGCTTGAATCCGCAGGATCTGCTTGGCGTGGTTCCACTCGTAGAGCGCGCGGGACTCGTCGACGCCCTCGTAGCACTGCAGGCGCACCAGGCCCGAACCGGTGGATTGCGCGATGGCGCGGGCAAGTTCGGTCTTACCGACACCGGCCGGGCCTTCCACCAGCAGCGGCTTGCCCAGCCGGTCGGCGAGAAACACCGCGGTGGCGGTGGCGGTGTCCGGCAGGTAGCCGGTTTCGGCGAACCGGCGCGCGACATCGTCGATGTCGGCGAACAGCGGCTCGATGCCTGCAGGGACGCTCACGTATTGCTCCTCAAAGTTCAGGCCGGACGGGTGTGGCCGTCGCCCCACACGATCCATTTGGTCGACGTCAGTTCGGGCAGGCCCATCGGGCCTCGGGCGTGCAGTTTCTGGGTGGAGATGCCGATCTCGGCGCCGAAACCGAACTGCTCTCCGTCGGTGAACGCAGTGGACGCGTTGACCATCACCGCCGCAGCATCGACGCGCTCGGTGAAACGTTGCGCGGCAGCGAAATTCGTCGTCACGATGGCCTCGGTGTGGCCGGTGCCGTACTCGTTGATGTGGCTGATCGCAGCGTCGAGCCCGTCGACCACCGCCAAGGCGATGTCCATCGACAGGAACTCGGCGCGCAGTTCGTCCTCCGACGGGTCGACGTGCACTGTCACACCCGCCGCCTGCAGGGCGTCGATCAGCCGCGGCACCGCGATATCGGCGATCGCTGCATCGACCAGCAGCGACTCGGCCGCGTTGCATACGCTCGGGCGTCGCGTCTTGGCGTTCAGCAGAATGCTCTCGGCCATGTCGAGATCAGCCGATTCGTGAACGTAGACATGGCAATTGCCGACGCCGGTCTCGATCGTGGGTACCTGCGCGTCTCGGACCACGGCGTCGATCAGACCGGCTCCGCCACGCGGGATGACGACGTCGACCAGACCACGCGCCTGAATCAGGTGGGTGACGCTGGCGCGGTCCTCGCTCGGGAGCAGTTGCACCGCGTCGACGTCGAGGCCCTCGGTGGCCAGCGCAGCGCGCAACGCGTCCACCAACGCGGCATTGGATCGTGCCGCCGACGAACTTCCCCGCAGCAGAACCGCATTGCCGGATTTCAACGTCAGACCGAAGGCGTCGACGGTGACGTTCGGGCGACCCTCGTACACGATTCCGACCACCCCGAGCGGAACGCGCTGCTGACGCAACTGCAGCCCGTTGGGCAGCGTACGGCCGCGCAGCACCTCGCCGATCGGGTCGGGCAGGCCGGCCACCTGTCGCAAACCGTCGGCGATGCCCTCCACACGGGCCGGGTTCAGCGCAAGGCGGTCCAGCATCGCCTCGGGGGTGCCGGCGGCGCGGGCCGCGGCGAGGTCACCCTCGTTGGCTTCCAGAATCACTCGCGTGTTCATCAGGACGTGGTCGGCGGCGGTGCGCAACGCCTGATTCTTGGTCTCGGTGCTCAGCGTCGCCAACCCACGCGCTGCGGCACGGGCGCGCCGCGCAGCGTCGTGAACCTGCTGGCGCAGATCAGGGACGGACGGGGCCTGAACACTCATCGGGCCAGCGTATCGAATGTGTCTGATCCGTTCGACACGTGTCTAGCGGTAGTTGTCTGCTGACGCGCTAGCGTTGACCGCTATGGCGACGCGGCTCTGCGTGGTGGGAAGTGTCAACGCCGATCTCACCTTCACCGTGGATGCCCTTCCGAAGCCGGGCGAGACGGTTCTGGCGTCCTCGTTGATGACCTCCCCTGGAGGCAAGGGCGGCAATCAGGCCGTGGCCGCGGCGCGCGCCGGCGCCGACGTCCAACTCGTCGCCGCACTGGGCACCGACGGCGCTGCCGAACAACTGCACACCCATCTGGAGACCAACGGCGTGGGCCTGCGGGGAATCGCCGGCGTACCCGGCCCCAGCGGGTCGGCGGCGATCCTCGTCGACGCGGCGGCCGAGAACTGCATCGTCGTCGCACCCGGCGCCAACGCGCACCTGTCGCTCAGCTCGCCGGCGGCGCAGGCTGTCGTCGCCGACAGCGACGTCGTCCTCGTCTCGCTGGAGATCCCGATCGACACCGCCGTCGCGGCCGCGCGCACCGGACGGTCCGCAGGTGCCGTCGTGATCCTCAACGCGTCCCCCACCCCCGCCGATCCGTCCGCGCTCGCCGGTTTGTTCGACGTCGTCGTCGTCAACGAGGACGAGGCGCCGCCCTGGACCGATCTCGAGGTACGGCACCTGGTCATCACCCGTGGCGCGCTCGGCGTCACGCACCTCGGGGAGATGCGCTTCGACGTTGCGGCACCCGCCGTCGAAGCCGTCGACACCACCGGCGCGGGCGACGTGTTCGCCGGGGTGCTCGCGGCGAACTGGCTGCACGGACCCGAGTACGCGCTGACCCGCGCCTGTGCGGCGGGGGCGCTGGCGACACTGGTCGCCGGTGCCGGTGACTGTGCCCCTTACAGTGAGGCTATCGAGGACGTCATCGAAGCGTCCTGAGCGACAGGAGGACTGCACAGATGACGCCAAGGCCCCCAGTGCCGTCTCCCGCCCGCCCCCCAGAAGGCGACTGGCTCGGCACCCCCTACCTCCACTTCACCCGCGAAGGCGCCTTCGGGGTGTGCCGGCTGGACCGCCCCGAAGCCCGCAACGCGATGACCCCGGCGATGTACTTCGGCATCAAATACGCGGTCAAACACGTCGAGGCCGACCCCGACCTCGCGGGCCTGCTCATCACCGGTACCGGCGATGTGTTCGCGCCCGGCGGTGACATGGGCGGCGGCGGCGCCGACAACTGGATGACGTTCGGCCCCGCACTGGGCATGGACGCTCTGCCGTTCGACACGCTGCGGCAGTCGGCCAAACCCGTTGTGGCGGCGGTCAACGGGTTGTGCCAGGGCGGCGGCCTGCAGATCGCGCTGTGCTCCGACATGGCCGTCGTCAGCGACCGCGCCACCTTCCGTGTGCCCGAGCTCTACCGCGGCATCGCCGACACGTATTACAGCCACATGCTGGCCCGGCTCATCGGCCCGGTCCGCACGCGCGACCTGATGCTCACCGGCAGAACCCTGAGCGCCGAGGAAGCCCTCGACTGGGGCATGGTCGCGCGCCTGGTCCCCCATGACGAACTGCAGGATGCCGCGCGGGAAGTGTTGGCGGCGTGCTGCCGGACCGCGCCGAAAGCCAGGGCCGTCATCAAGTCGAGCCTTGACGACTACATCGGGCTCTACGACCGCATCGGCATGCAGGCCAGTCTCGGGGCCCCCGAATCCATCGAGGGGTTCATGTCGTTCAAGGAGCGCCGGTCCCCCGACTGGGTGCACCCAGACCTGCGGATCGACGGCAGGCTCTAACCGGCGGCTTGCCGACAGCCGCTAAGCCTCCGGGATCGACTTCTCGATCTCGTCGAGCCAGGTGCGCGCCGACATGTCCGACGGTGCACGCCAATCCCCGCGCGGCGACAGTGACCCGCCGTGTGAAACCTTGGGCCCGTTGGGCAGTGCCGAGCGTTTGAACTGCGAGAACGAGTAGAACCGCTGCGCGAACACCTGCAACCAGTGCCGAATCTCCTTGAGCGAGTAGGCCGGACGCTTGTCCTCGGGAATGCCCGGCGGCCAGTCCCCCTTGGCGGCATCGTGCCACGCATGCCACGCGAGGAAGGCAACCTTCGACGGACGGAACCCGAACCGCAACACCTGGAATAGCGAGAAGTCTTGCAGCACATACGGACCCACCTTGTCCTGGCTGCTCTGGATCTCCTCATCCTCCCCCGCGGGCACAAGCTCGGGGCTGATCTCGGTGTCGAGCACCGACGCCAGGACGTCGTTCACCGCGGCGTCGAATTGGTCCGACGAGATCACCCAGCGGATGAGGTGCTGAATGAGTGTCTTGGGTACGCCCCCGTTGACGTTGTAATGCGACATCTGGTCGCCGACACCGTATGTGGACCAGCCCAGCGCCAGTTCGGACAAGTCACCGGTGCCGAGCACGATGCCGCCGCGCTGATTGGCCAGCCGGAAGAGGTAGTCGGTACGAAGCCCGGCCTGCACGTTCTCGAAGGTGATGTCGTAGACCTTCTCGCCACGCCCGAAGGGGTGGTCGATCTCGGAGAGCATCAGCTCGGCGGTCGGCCGAATGTCGATCTCGGAGAAGGTGACACCGAGCGTCTGGCCGAGGCGAACGGCATTGCCCTTGGTGCGGTCTCCCGTGGCGAAACCGGGGAGGGTGAACGCAAGGATGTCGCTGCGCGGCCGGCTCAGCCGGTCCATCGCGCGGGCGGCGACAATGAGCGCATGTGTGGAGTCCAGACCGCCCGAGACGCCGATGACCACCTTCGGCGAGCCGATCGCCCGCAACCTCTGCTCCAGACCGGACACCTGGATGTTGTAGGCCTCGTAGCAATCCTGTTGCAGCCGAGAGTAATCCGACGGCACAAACGGGAAACGTTCGACCTCGCGGCGCAATCCGATGTCACCAGGCGGAGGGTCGAGCAGGAACTCGACGCGCCGGTAGTCGTCGGCGGTGATGCCGTGGTGGACCGCATTGTCGTCGAACGTGCCCATCCGCAACCGCTCGGCACGCAGTAGCTCCAGGTCGACGTCGGCGACGGAACGGCGTACACCCGAAGGGAAACGCTCTGACTGAGCCAGGCACACCCCGTTCTCCCACACCATCGTCTGGCCGTCCCACGCGAGGTCGGTGGTCGACTCTCCCTCGCCCGCCGCGGCGTAGACGTAAGCGGCCAAACACCGCGACGACGCGGAGCGGGCCAGCAACGTGCGGTCCTCGGCCCTGCCTATGGTGATGGGGCTGCCCGACAGGTTGGCCAGCACCGTCGCACCGGCCAGCGCCGCTTCGGCACTCGGCGGGATCGGGACGAACATGTCCTCGCAGATCTCGACGTGCAGGACGAATCCCGGGATGTCGGTGGCGGCGAACAACAGGTCAGAACCGAAGGGAACGTCCACGTCACCGATGTGGATCACGCCGCGCACGTCGTCGCCCGCCGCCATCTGGCGACGCTCATAGAACTCGCGATAGGTGGGCAGGTAGGACTTGGGGACGACTCCGAGAACGCTGCCCCGATGGATGACGACGGCGGTGTTGTAGATCCGGTGTCCGAACCGCAGCGGGGCGCCGACGACCAGCACCGTCATCAACGAGCTCGACCCCGCCACGACCTCGAGCAGTGCCTCGTTGACGGCCTCCAGCAGAGCGTCCTGCAACAGGATGTCCTCGATCGAGTACCCCGACAGCGTCAGCTCCGGGAAGACGGCGACGGCCACGCTGTCGGCGTCGCACTCGCGCGCGACCTCGAGAACGGCGACGGCATTCGAGGCGGGATCAGCGATCGAAACCTGCTGCGTGCAGGCGGCGACGCGCACAAACCCCTGGTGGTAAGCCGAATAGAAGTCCATCGCCCCCATTGTGGCCGGTTTCGGCGGACCACTGGTAGTGGGGCCCGTGTTGGCTTGTCGTTTCCCCGGCCGCACCGCTGCCGATCCGAAGATTTCTCCTGTGGCGCGCATGGTGATCGCATGAACAAGGTTGCCACCCAACGCCAGTCATTGCCGCTGCTCTCCGAGCTCGTCGAGCTGTTCGACAACCTGCCGTCCTTCCCGGCGCTGCGCCCGCTCTTCGACAACCGCGCCATCCGCGTCGAGGACGAGTTGCACGACGACATGTACGAAATCCGGGCCGAACTTCCCGGAGTGGATCCCGAGGAAGACATCGAGGTCACAGTTCGTGACGGGCGGGTCATCATCACCGCCGAGCGCTCCCGCCCCGGGGACACGGTCGGCCGCTCCGAGTTCAGTTACGGCTCTTTCAGCCGCAGCCTCCCGCTGCCCGACGGCGCCGACGAAGACGACGTCAACGCCATCTACGACCGCGGGATCCTGACCGTTTCGGTACCGCTGTCGGACGAGAACCGGATCGAAAGGCACATCGAGGTCGTCGAGATCGTCGGGTTCGAGACCGAAGACGACGACATCGAGGATGACGACGACGCCCAGGCTCGCACAAACAGCAGTGTTGACCACTCTGACCAGCAGGAACACAGCCACCAGAGCTGATCACCTACATTCGATTGTGTGGAAGCACCCGAACTCGTCGCCCTGCTGAGGGACCGACGCGTCGCGGTGCTGACCGGCGCGGGGATCTCCACGGATTCGGGGATCCCCGACTATCGGGGTCCCGACTCACCGCCGAGCAATCCCATGACGATCCGCCAGTTCACCTCCGACGCGGAGTTCCGGCAGCGCTACTGGGCCCGCAACCACCTCGGGTGGCGACACATGGACCAGACGCAGCCCAACGCCGGGCACCGCGCCCTGGCGGCACTCGAGCGCGCCGGCGCTGTCGTCGGGTTGATCACCCAGAATGTCGACCTGCTGCACTCGAAGGCGGGCAGTCAGACCGTCATCGACCTGCACGGCACCTATGCGCGGGTGATCTGCCTGGACTGCGGGCACACGATGTCGCGTGCAGTCCTTGCCGATCTTCTTGAGGAGGCCAACCCGGGCTTCGCCGAGAGCGTGGCCTCGCCGGGCGGGATCGCGGTGGCGCCCGACGCCGATGCCGTCGTCGCCGACACCGCATCGTTCCGGATCGTCGACTGTCCGCGATGCGGCGGGATGCTCAAACCGGATATCGTCTACTTCGGCGAGAGTGTGCCCAAAGTTCGTGTCGAACAGGCTTATTCACTCGTCGACGACGCTGAAGTGCTGCTCGTCGCAGGATCGTCGCTGACGGTGTACTCCGGATACCGTTTCGTGCGTCACGCGGCCGCGGCGGGAATACCGGTCGCGATCGTCAACCGCGGACCGACCCGCGGCGATGACCTGGCGACGGTGAAGATCGACAATGGCTGTTCGCCGATGCTGGCGCTGCTCGCCGACGAACTGCCGGCCCTCACCAGCCCGGTGTGATCAGCGGGGCCGCGGGCATTGCCTCTAGACGGCCACGAGGTCGTCGGCATGCACGGCGGGCCTGCGCATCTCGGCGGGAAGATCTGACGTGGAACGGCCGAGCATCGTGCCCAGTTCGGCGGCGTCGTAGGCGACGACACCCCGGGCGACCATCGCCCCGTCGGTGTTGCGCAACTCGACGACATCGCCGCCGTAGAACCGACCCGACAGCGCTGAAATACCTGCCGGCAGCAGCGAACGACGCTGCCGCACAACGGCTCTGACGGCACCCTCGTCGAGGGTCAGCGCACCTGCGGCTTCGGCGGCATAGCGCACCCAGAACCGTCGCGCCGACATCCGCTCCGGTCGCGCCGCGAACACCGTGCCCACCGAGGCGTCGTCGAGGGCGGCCGCCGCCTCCGCGGCCGCAGCGAGAAGCACAGGTACACCGGCATCGGCGGCCAGCAGTGCCGATGACAACTTCGACACCATGCCGCCCGTGCCGAGGTGACTTCCACGGCCCGCCGTCACGCCCTCAAGGTCGTCCGGCCCGGATACCTCGGAGACGAAGCGGGCGTTCCCTTTTCGCGGGTCGCTGTCGTACAGTCCGTCGATATCGGACAGCAGCACCAGCGCGTCCGCCCCGACCAGGTGTGCCACCAGCGCCGAGAGCCGGTCGTTGTCGCCGAACCGAATCTCGTTGGTGGCGACCGTGTCGTTCTCGTTGACGATGGCGACCGCGTGCAGGGCTCGCAGCCGGTCGAGTGTGCGCTGGGCGTTGGTGTGCTGCGCCCGCATCGAGATGTCGTGCGCGGTGAGCAGCACCTGCCCGACGGTGCGGTCATAGCGCCCGAACGCCGCGCTCCACGAATTGACCAGTGCCACTTGGCCGACGCTGGCCGCGGCTTGTTTGGTGGCGAGGTCCGTGGGGCGTTTGGTCAGCCCGAGCGGCTCGATGCCCGCCGCGATGGCGCCCGATGAGACGATCACGACGTCGGAGCCGGCCTTCATCCGCGCCTCGATGGCATCGGCCAGTGATTGCAGTCTGCTCGTGTCGAACACACCCGAAGGGGTGGTCAGGGCCGTGGTGCCGATCTTGACGACGACCGAACGGGCGCTGCGGATCGCGTCCCTGTGCGCGCTCACGCCGTATCCGGGGACTCGTCGCCACTCTGCCGGCGCGCCTTGCGCGCGGCCTTGCGTTCGTCGGCCCCAACCCGGTCGGTCTGTTCGAGCCGGATGTCGGTCCCGCGTCCCGACATGTGCACGTCGACACCGGCCGGGGTCTGCGGCTCCCAGTCAAACGTCATGTCGCCGATCGTCACCGCACAGCCGGGCCGTGCACCCAGTTTGAGCAGTTCGTCCTCGACGCCCAGGCGCGCCAACCGGTCACCCAGGTACCCGACCGCCTCGTCGTTGTCGAAGTTGGTCTGTGCCACCCACCGCTGCGGCCTGGTGCCTTTGACGATGAAGCCGCCCTGCCCGTCGGATTGGACCGTGAAGCCCGTCTCGTCGACCGCGATCGGCCGGATCACCGGGCGGCGCGGCACCGCGGCGGGCTGGGTCGCACGATAGGCGGCCACCATGTCCCACAGCGCGAACGTCAACGGCCGCAGTCCTTCTCGTGCGACCGTGGAAATCTCGAACACCGGCCAGCCGAACTTCTCGGCAAGCTCGTCGCGGACGAAATCGGCCAGTTCGCGCGCCTCCGGCACGTCGATCTTGTTGAGCACCACCGCGCGGGGACGTTCGGCGAGATCGCCGAGCGTCGAATCGCCCTGCAACGTCGGCTCGTATGCCGCGATCTCCGCTTCGAGAGCTTCGATGTCGGATATCGGATCGCGACCGGGCTCCAACGTCGCGCAGTCGACGACGTGCACCAGCACCGCGCACCGCTCGATGTGCCGCAGGAAGTCCAGACCGAGGCCGCGCCCCTCGGAGGCGCCCGGGATCAGACCGGGAACGTCGGCGACGGTGAACGTGTTCTCCCCCGCCGAGACAACGCCGAGGTTGGGCGCCAGCGTGGTGAACGGGTAGTCGGCGATCTTCGGCTTGGCTGCCGAGATTGTCGACACGAGCGAGGATTTACCCGCCGACGGGAACCCGACCAGACCGACGTCCGCCACCGTCTTGAGCTCGAGGGTCAGATCGCGCGTGTCGCCCTGCTCGCCGAGGAGCGCGAAGCCCGGA
The DNA here is from genome assembly GCF_029623955.1 of Mycobacterium sp. 236(2023). GTDB lineage: Bacteria > Actinomycetota > Actinomycetes > Mycobacteriales > Mycobacteriaceae > Mycobacterium. Next base: position 254,215 of record NZ_JARSBP010000006.1, read on the forward strand.
GCTTTACGGGCGCGGGACGCCAGCGCGGCGTTGCCCAATCCGCCACGACCGCCCGCGGCGGCTTCGAAACGGGTGCCCGCACCGACGAGGTCGGCGAGGATCTGGCCGTGTTCGTCGAGGACGACTGTCCCGTCGGGGACCTTCACCTCGAGATCGGCACCGGCAGCGCCGTCGCGGTTGCTGCCCGCACCCTGCTTGCCCGACGGGGCAACCACGTGTGGGTGGAAGTGAAAGTCCAGCAGCGTGTGGACCTGCGGATCGACGACGAAAACAATGCTGCCGCCGCGACCGCCGTTACCGCCGTCGGGCCCGCCGAGGGGTTTGAACTTCTCGCGGTGGACCGACGCGCAGCCGTTGCCGCCGTTACCCGCCCGCGCGTGAATGACGACGCGGTCGATGAACCGGGGCATCGGAGAACCTTTCCATGACGAAATCTACGTTTTGCAGGCCGGAACGCGGAGGCGGTCGGCGCAAAACGTCGATTCCGACGTAAAGGGCCTACGCCTCGACGGCTGGGGTGGGACGCACGACGTTGACCGTCTTGCGGCCACGCTTGGTGCCGAACTCGACGGCGCCGGGCGCCGTGGCGAACAGCGTGTCGTCTCCGCCACGACCGACGTTGACGCCGGGGTGGAAGTGCGTGCCGCGCTGACGGACGAGGATCTCGCCAGCCTTGACGACCTGCCCGCCGAACCGCTTGACGCCGAGCCGCTGGGCGGCTGAGTCGCGACCGTTGCGTGAGCTGGAAGCGCCCTTCTTGTGTGCCATGTCTGTCGCTCCCGTCGTTACTTGATGCCGGTGACCTTGAGCACCGTCAACTGCTGACGGTGGCCCTGGCGCTTGTGATAGCCGGTCTTGTTCTTGAACTTGTGGATACGGATCTTCGGGCCCTTGGTGTGCTCGAGAACCTCGCCGGTGACGGCGACCTTCTCCAGCGCCTTGGCGTCCGTGGTGACGTTCGCGCCGTCGACGACAAGGGCGACGGGCAGCGAGACCGAAGCACCGGGCTCGACGTCAAGCTTCTCCACCTTGACGATATCGCCGGCGGCGACCTTGTACTGCTTGCCGCCGGTCTTGACGATCGCGTACGTGGCTGTGTTCGCTGCCATCGCTTGGTCTTCCTCTGCTCTACGTGCGGGCGCGCAGCACCTGCGGGTGTGCGTGCGGGTCTGGGTGGGATCTCGTCCCGTCTCCGGCCAGCCATCGACAAGCCTGGAGACAACTGGTCAAGGGTACGTGACCAGCGGGTAGAGAATCAAACCGCTCAGTCGTTACTGGGCGGACCAGCGGGTCGCGCAGCAGCACGCCTGCGCTGCCTCCCCGCCGGTGGGGCGACGGCTACGTGCTCTTCCTCGTCGTCGTCGTCGTCGTCACCATCGTCGTCGGAGTCGTCCTCGTCGGAGTCGTCGTCCTCGTCCGAATCCTCGTCGTCGTCATCATCATCATCATCGTCAAGCTCGTCGATGTCGTCGTCGTCATCGTCATCGTCATCGTCATCGTCGAGGTCGATGTCGTCGTCCGAATCCTCGGAGTCGTCCGAGTCGTCATCAGCGTCGTCGTCGCTGTAGTCGTCGTCCGCATCTTCGGTCGCGATGGCAGCAGCATCGGCGTCGAGTTCGGCCACGTCCTCCGCGGCGATGGCGGTGTCGTCACCGTCCTCGTCATCGTCGTGCTTGCCGTTGGCCGCAGCCATCGCCTTGAACATCGGGTGATCACCCGGCGAGTGCGCCGGCACCTTGGCGACCTGCACGTCCTGCTCCGGCTGCTCCGTCCGGCCCCCACGCTTGCCGCGCTTGCCGCGCCGCCCACTTCCGGCGCTGTTGCCCCCGGATTCGGACTTGCGGCCGTTGGGAGCCGCCGCAGTGTCAACCGGGTCGCCGTGCAGCACGATGCCACGACCCGCGCAATGCGTGCAGGTGGTCGAGAACGCCTCGATCAGGCCTGTACCCAGGCGTTTCCTGGTCAGCTGGACCAGCCCGAGCGACGTCACCTCCGACACTTGGTGTCGGGTGCGGTCGCGGGCCAGCGCCTCGGTCAGCCGGCGCAGCACCAGGTCCCGGTTGGACTCCAGCACCATATCGATGAAGTCGATGACAATGATGCCGCCGATGTCGCGCAGCCGCAGCTGGCGCACGGTCTCCTCGGCAGCTTCGAGATTGTTGCGGGTGACCGTCTGTTCGAGGTTGCCGCCCGAACCGGTGAACTTGCCGGTGTTGACGTCGACGACCGTCATCGCCTCGGTGCGGTCGATGACCAGCGTGCCGCCCGACGGCAGGTACACCTTGCGGTCCATCGCCTTGGTGAGTTGCTCGTCGATGCGGTGGACGGCGAAGACGTCGGGACCGTCGGGGCTGGCAGGCTCGTACTGCTTCATGCGCGGAAGCAGTTCCGGCGCCACCGCGGTCACGTAGTCGTGGATCGTCTTCCACGCGTCGTCGCCCGACACGATCAGACCCGAGAAGTCTTCGTTGAACAGGTCGCGGATCACCTTGACCAGCACGTCGGGCTCTTCGTACAGCGCGACGGCGGCACCGGCCTTCTTCGCGATGATGTCGGCTGCCTTGGCTTCGATCTCGGTCCAGCGGGACTGCAGCCGCTCCACATCGGTGCGGATGTCGTCTTCCTTCACCCCTTCCGATGCGGTCCGGATGATCACGCCCGCATCGGACGGGACAACCTCGCGCAGGATTTCCTTGAGACGCTGGCGCTCGGTGTCGGGTAGCTTGCGGCTGATGCCGGTCGACGACGCACCCGGCACATAGACCAGGTAACGGCCGGCCAGCGACACCTGCGTGGTGAGGCGGGCGCCCTTGTGGCCGACGGGATCCTTGCTGACCTGCACGATGACGTACTGGCCGGGCTTGAGCGCCTGCTCGATCTTGCGCTGCGCACCGCCGAGGCCAGCGGCCTCCCAGTTGACCTCGCCGGCGTACAGCACGCCGTTGCGTCCGCGGCCGATGTCGACGAAGGCTGCCTCCATCGACGGCAGCACGTTCTGGACGATGCCGATGTAGATGTTGCCGACCAGGCTGGCCGACGCGGCAGATGTGACGAAGTGCTCGACGACGACGCCGTCTTCAAGAACCGCGATCTGCGTGTAGCGCGCACCCTCATGCGGCGGTTCGGTGCGGACCTTGTCGCGGACCACCATCGTCCGCTCGACGGCTTCGCGACGGGCCAGGAACTCGGCCTCGGACAGGATCGGCGGCCTGCGCCGTCCGGCGTCGCGGCCGTCCCTTCGACGCTGACGCTTGGCTTCCAGCCGGGTCGAACCGCTGATGCCCTGGATCTCGTCGTTCTTGTCGCCCTTGTCGCCCTTGCCGGACTTCCGGGGTTCGCGCTCGTGCACGACGGTGTTGGGCGGGTCGTCGGGCGAGCCGTTGCTGTCGCCGGACTCATCGGAGCCGGACTTGCGGCGCCTACGACGGCGACGCCTGCGGTTGTTCGCGTCGCCACCCGAGCCGTCGTCATCGCCGCCGTCGTCGTCGGGATCCTCCGCGGACTCGCCGGACTGAGACTGCTCGTTGTCGGTGTCGCCGTCGGTGTCGGAGTCACCGGACTCGTCGCCGTTCTGTTCACCGCGACCGCGGCCCCGGCCCCGGCGGCCACGCCTGCGACGTTTGGCCGCGGGCCGTCCCGACTGGTCGTCGTCGGAGTCGGAATCCGAGTCGTCGGCGTCGTCGGAGTCGTCGCTGTCGGAACTGTCGTCGTCGCTGTCGGCGACCCGGTCTTCAAAACGGACCGGCTGAGGCGCGACGAACAGCGGTAGGTATTCCGCCGGCTGCACGGTCGGCGGCGAACTCGGCGTTTCGAGGATCAGGCGGGATTCCGGCTCCTCCTCGGCGGGCGGTTGCTCAGCGGTTTCGACCGTTGCTGCCTCTGGGTCGGGCTGAGCCTGCGCCTCGACGGCGTCGGTGGCGATGTCAGCCGCCGGCTCGGGGGTGGCCTCGGGTTCTGGAGCGGCCAGGACCTCGCGGATGCGGTCGGCCTCCTCGCGCCCCACTGTGGAGTGGGCGCTGCGCGTCCGGCCGTCGAGCTCGATCAGGGCGTCGATGATCCGCCTGCTGGTCGTCCCGAGCACCCTGGCCAGCGAATGGACGCGAACCTTTTCGGGTGGCGGAGAGCCCTTTGCCTGCTCGGGGGCATCAGCTATGTGCTGAGGCTCTTCCCCGAGGTCGTGAGTTGGTGCTTGAAAGTGCTCATTGTCAGCCACGTATTCTCCTCAAGCCCCCGGGCGCGTCAGTTTGCTGACGCGGCCACGCGAGGGCTTCCGATTCTGTATCCGGGCTACCTACTCCCGGACTTTTTATGGTCTCGCTCCGAGTGATCCCGAAGGAACGGTCTCGGTGCCTGTCTGAATGATGGCCGGACGGTCTGCGCCGCACCGATGTAGCGGTGGTCGCGCTCGTCGAAGTCTTCATTCGGATGGCCGACCCGGGTTGTAAGGCCGGTCACCCGCGACCAGTATCCCACATCCCGGCGGGTGAACCGAGAAGGCTGGGTTAGCTCGGGCGAGACAGCGTCAGAGACCGGGGAACCAGAGGTCGATTTCGCGGGCGGCGGAGTCCGGCGAATCGGAACCGTGCACCAGGTTGAACTGGGTCTCCAGGCCCAGGTCACCACGGATGGTGCCGGGTGTGGCCTTCTCGACGGGATCGGTCCCGCCGGCCAACTGCCGGAACGCCGCAACGGCGCGCGGACCTTCGAGGATCGCCGCGACGACAGGCCCCGAAGTGATGAATTCGAGCAGCGACGGGAAGAACGGCTTGCCCTCGTGCTCGGCGTAGTGGGCACGGGCCAGCTCGTCACTGACGTTCTTCAGCTCCAGCGCTGCGACGGTGAGACCTTTGGCTTCGATTCGGCTGATGATCTCTCCGATGAGGCGGCGCTGCACACCGTCGGGCTTGATCAGGACGAGAGTTCGCTCAGTCACGCCAGGAATTCTAGTCGGACGACGATCGAGCGCCGACGGAGGAGGCGAACTCAGTCGTTGGTCTGCTGCTGCCCGGGCAGCAGGCCGCGTTTCTGCCGGCGAAGGACTTCGGCGCGCAGGTAGGCGATCAGTGCCCACACGATGAGGAACAACAGCCCGATGAAGCCGACGCCGGGATACACGAACCAGCCGGCGACGAGGACCAGCTGAACGCCGAGATTGGCCCAGATGGCCCAGGCGCGCCCTTGCACACCCGCCATCAGCACCAGCAGCACGGCGACGCCGACCACATACGCGATCGTCACGCCGGTCAGCCCTGGACCGACGGCGCCGACTACCGGCAGCGCCAGCAGCACGACGATGGCTTCCAGGATGAGGGTGCCCGCCATGACACCGCGGAAGCTCTTCCACGGATCTAGCGGGGGAACTCCGCCGGCCACATCTGGGTCGGGTGTGCCGGTCATGCGGGGTCCTTTCCGAACAGCGTCCGGGCCGCGCCCGCGGTGACCACCGAACCGGTGATGACGATCCCGGCGCCGCTCATTCCCGCGGCGTCGCCGTCGTTTCCGGAGTCCTCGACGACCGCTGTGGCCGTCTCGATGGCATCCGGCAGCGTCGATGCGGTGATGACCCGCTCAGGGCCGAAGATCTCCTCGGCCTTGACCGCCAACGCCGCAACCTCCAGCGCCCGGGGCGACCCGTTGTGGGTAACGACGATCTGATCGAGCACCGGTTCGAGTGCGGCGAGGATGCCGTCGACGTCCTTGTCGCCCATGACGGAGACGACGCCCACGAGGAACCGGAAGTCGAACTCGTCGCGCAGAGTCTCCGACAGCGCGGCCGCTCCGGCCGGGTTGTGCGCAGCATCGATGAAAACCGTTGGTGCACTGCGCAACCGCTCAAGTCGGCCGGGCGAGGTGACGGCCGCGAACCCGGCCCGGACGGCGTCGATGTCGAGCTGACGGTCTGCGCCGGCCCCGAAGAACGCTTCGACGGCCGCGAGCGCCAGAACGGCATTGTGGGCCTGATGTTCGCCGTGCAGCGGCAGGAAGATCTCCGAGTACAGCCCGCCGAGTCCCTGCAACTCCAGTAGCTGCCCGCCGATGGCCACCTGGCGGCCGAGCACGGCGAACTCCGAATCCTCCCGCGCGACAGCGGCATCGGAGCGGACTGCCTGGGCCAGCAGCACCTCCATTGCCTCGGGCACCTGGCGCCCCAGGACTGCGACGGTGTCGGTCGGAACGAGATCGTCGGCCTGCCTGGTGATGATTCCGGCCTTCTCACCGGCGATCTGGGCGATAGTGTCGCCGAGGTAGTCGACGTGATCGATCGAGATCGGCGTGATGACGGCAACCGGGGCGTTGACGACGTTCGTGGCGTCCCACCGCCCGCCGAGCCCGACCTCGACGACCGCGACGTCGACGGGCGCGTCGGCGAAGGCGGCGAACGCCATGGCGGTGACGACTTCGAATTTGCTCATCTTCGGACCACCGGCCGCCTGCGACTGCTGATCGACGAGTTCGACGAACGGCTCGATCTCCCGGTAGGTCTCGACGTACGTCGCGGGGCTGACCGGCTTGCCGTCGATGGAGATTCGTTCCACCGCGGACTGCAGATGCGGGCTGGTGGTGCGGCCCGTCCTGCGGTTGAACGCAGTCAGCAGCGCATCGATCATTCTCGCGACCGACGTCTTGCCGTTGGTACCGCCGATGTGGATCGACGGGTAGCCCTGCTGCGGCGAGCCGAGCATCTCCAGCAGCGCCGAGATCCGTGCCGTGCTCGGCTCGATCTTGGTTTCGGGCCAGCGCTGGTCGAGCAGATGCTCGACCTGCAGCAGCGAGGCGACCTCGTCGGGTGTCGGCTCGGTCATGAGAGGGCGGCCAGGCGCGCCGTGATCCGGTCCACTTCTTCACCCGCCAGCTGCTGACGTCCCCGGATCTTGTCGACGACATCGGCGGGCGCCTTGGCCAGGAACGCGTCATTGCCGAGTTTCGCCGACGTTCCGGCCAGTTCCTTCTGCGCGGCCGCGAGATCCTTCTCCAGCCTGCGGCGCTCGGCTTCCACGTCCACGGTGCCCGACGTGTCGAGTTCAACCGTGACGGTGCCGCCGGACAGGCGAACCTCCACCGAGGCCGACGGCGCGAAGCCTTCGGCGGGCGGCGTCAGCCACGCCAGCGCCGTGACCGCGGGAACGTGGGCGTCCAGGCCTGCCCCGCTGATCGCCGACAACCGGGCCGGCACCTTCTGGCGATCGGCCAGACCCTGGTCGCTGCGGAAGCGACGGACCTCGGTGATCAACTTCTGCATGTCCGCAACGCGTTGCGCCGCAGCCTGATCCACGTCGAATCCGCTCGGCGTCGGCCAGTCGGCGATGACCAGCGATTCTCCCCCGGTCAGCGTCTTCCACAGCACCTCGGTGACGAACGGCATGACCGGGTGCAGCAGCTTCAGCAGCGTGTCCAAGACCGCCGCGAGCACTGCCGTCGTATGCGAAACCCCTTCGCCGAGCTGCACTTTGGCAAGTTCCAGATACCAGTCACAGAACTCGTCCCAGGCGAAGTGATACAGCGCTTCGCATGCCCGGCTGAATTCGTAAGCGTCGAGCGTCGAATCCACCTCGGCGCGAACCTCTTCGAGCCTTCCCAAGATCCAGCGATCGGCGTCGGTGAGCTCTCCGAGCGCAGGCAGCGGTGCCGGGCTGGCTCCGTTGAGCAATGCGAAACGGGTCGCGTTGAACAGTTTGGTGGCGAAGTTCCTGGACGCGCGCGCGTGGTCCTCACCGATCGCGAGGTCACCGCCGGGGCTCGCGCCGCGGGCCAGCGTGAACCGCAGCGCGTCGGCACCGAACATCTCCACCCAGTCGAGCGGGTCGATGCCGTTGCCCTTCGACTTGCTCATCTTGCGGCCGTGCTCGTCGCGGATCAGCCCGTGCAGGAAGACGTTCTCGAACGGCACCTGCGGCCCGCGCGCCCCGTCCAGCGTGATCGTCTCGTCGCCCGAGACGAACGTGCCGAACATCACCATGCGGGCCACCCAGAAGAACAGGATGTCGTATCCGGTCACCAAAACGCTTGTCGGATAGAACTTCTCCAACTCAGGCGTACGGTCGGGCCAACCCATGGTGGAGAACGGCCACAGGGCTGAGGAGAACCACGTGTCCAACACGTCGGGGTCCTGTTCCCAGCCCTCCGGCGGCGTCTCGTCCGGCCCGACGCACACCTGCTCGCCATTGGGGCCGTGCCAGATCGGGATGCGGTGACCCCACCACAGTTGCCGCGAGATGGTCCAGTCGTGCATGTCGTCGACCCAGCCGAACCACCGCGGCTCGAGGCTCTTCGGGTGAATGGCGATGTCGCCGTTGCGAACAGCGTCGCCAGCGGCTTTGGCCAGCGATTCGACCTTGACCCACCATTGCAGGCTCAGCCGCGGTTCGATCGGCTCGCCGCTGCGCTCGGAATGCCCGACGCTGTGCAGATAGGGCCGCTTCTCGGCGACGATGCGGCCCTCGGCCGCCAGCGACTCGCGCACCGCGACCCGTGCTTCGAACCGGTCCATCCCGTCGAACCGGGTTCCGGTGTCGGCGATGCGGCCCTTGGTGTCGAGCATCGTGGGCATCGGCAGCTGGTGACGCAGACCGATCTCGAAGTCGTTGGGGTCGTGTGCGGGCGTGACTTTGACTGCGCCGGTACCGAATGCGGGATCGACGTGAGAGTCGGCGACCACGATGATGTCGTGGTCGAGAAAGGGATGCGGCAGTGTCTTGCCGACGAGGTCGCGGTAGCGGTCGTCGTCGGGGTGCACCGCGATCGCCGTGTCGCCAAGCATCGTCTCCAGCCGGGTGGTGGCCACGACGATGTGCGGTTCGCCGTCGTCCATCGATCCGTACCGGAACGACACCAGCTCGCCTTCGACGTCCTCGTACTTGACCTCGAGGTCGGATATCGCGGTCTCCAGCACCGGTGACCAGTTGACCAGGCGCTCGGCACGGTAGATCAGCCCCGCGTCGAAGAGACGCTTGAAGATCGTGCGCACCGCGCGCGACAGACCCTCGTCCATCGTGAAGCGGTCCCGGCTCCAGTCGACACCGTCACCGATACGCCGCATCTGTGCACCGATGGTGCCGCCGGACTCGCGCTTCCAGTCCCACACCTTGTCGATGAACATGTCGCGACCGAAGTCCTCTTTGGTCTTCCCGTCGGCGGCGAGCTGCTTTTCCACCACGCTCTGGGTGGCGATGCCCGCGTGGTCCATGCCCGGCAGCCACAGCACCTCGAAGCCCTGCATGCGTTTGCGCCGGGTCAGCGCGTCCATCAGCGTGTGGTCGAGCGCGTGCCCCATGTGCAGGCTGCCCGTCACATTGGGCGGCGGCAGCACGATCGAGTAGGGCGGCTTGTCGCTGCTGGGGTCAGCGCCGAAGTAGCCCGCCTTGACCCAGCCCTCATACAGATCGCTCTCTACCGCCCCCGGGTCCCAGGACTTGGGCAGGGCGTCGAGCTCTGGGACGCCGCGGGCGTCTCCGCTGGCATTGGGCTGGGAGGTCACCGAGCCATTCTAGGAAGCCGCCGCGAACTAGTTCGTGTCGCCCAAGAGGCCACCCGGAATGTCGCCGAGCGGACGCATCCGTCTACTTCAGCCGGGACACCTCAAGAGACACGTTGGCGGCCGGGAATCTGGCGAGCAGCGCGTCGCCGAGTGCGGCCGCCGGGGTGAGAATCCCCCGCAGGTCGGACAGCTTGTCTCGGTCCAACGCGAGGGCCAGTCCGCTCTCGCCGAGCAGCACGGAGGTCGCCTTGTATCCGGGGTCGCCCTGTTGGGACATCCTCGCGACGTACCGCGCACCCGTGGACGTCGTGGTGTAGGTCTCCACGGTGTAGTGGCCGCGCTCACGCGTGCGGGCGTCGGGGCCGGTTCCCGGCTTGGGCAGCACCTTCTCCAGAGCGCCACGGGGCACCCGGTTGATGTAGCGGGTTCCCAGCTCCATCGTCGCGACGTTGCCTGCGGTCGCCATGGCCGCGATGACGGGCGCCCCCACTGACCGGCCGAGGCTCATCTGCTCGCCGTATTCGAAGCGCCTGCCGTAGGCGTAGTCGAGCAGCGCGTTGCTGCGGCGCACGATCCTCGAGTTGGGGATCGCCATCGGGAACGCTCCGACCCAGTAGCCGTTGAGTTCGGGCGCGATATCGCGACCTCGCCTCCACCGTGCGTCGGGCTGGGCACCGAGTTCGGGTTCGGCGCCGCGATCCGGGCTCAGCGTGTACGGATCGTTGACGAGCTGCCGCCCTTCCGGATCTCCGGACGCCTCCCTGGCGAACTCGACCATCGAGGCAATGGTGCCGCCAGACGCGCCGCCGGCGAACGTCCGCACGACGAAGTTGGTGTCGCCGAGCTGCCCGGCCTCGTCCCGCTCGGCTTGCCGATACAGCGCGAATACCGTGAGATCGGAAGGGATGGAATCGAATCCGCACGCGTGCACGATGCGCGCGCCGGTGTCGACAGCCTGCTTGTGGTAGAGGTCGATGGCCTTGCGGACGAACAACGTCTCCCCGGTGAGGTCGGCGTAGTCGGTACCCGCGGCCGCACACGCCGCGACCAGTGGCAGACCGTATTTGAGGTACGGCCCCACCGTGGTGATGACGACTCGCGTGCTCGCCGCCATGGCGTTGAGTGTCGACGGCTGCGACGCGTCAGCAGAGATCAGCTGCCAGTCCTTCGCCCCGTCGCCGAGTGAGTCCCGCACCGCGAGGAGGCGGTCGGTGGAGCGCCCTGCGAGGGCGATCCGGGCTCCCGCTCCCGCCGACGCAAGATATTCCGCGGTCAGTTTCCCGACGAACCCGGTGGCGCCGTAGAGCACGATGTCGTACTCGCGGTCGTGGGCCTGGTCGCTTGCTCCGTTGCTTGCGCTCATGAGAGTGGACGCTACCCGAGCATCTCCGGCATCTCGGCGTCCTGGCCGAGCACGTGCGTTCCCAGGAAACCGAGTACGACCTGATACCAGATCTTGGAGTGCTGCGGGCTGAGCACCCAATGATTTTCCGACGGGAAATAAAGGAAGCGATGGACAGTGGTGCCTGCCTCAGGACCGGAGCCGGCGGCGGGCAGCGCCGAGCGGCTCAGCAGCTCATACCAGAGCCGCAACGCTTCGCCGATCGGCACGCGATAGTCCTTGTCCCCGTGGATGACCAGCATCGGCGTGCTGATCTGCGAGACGAACAGGTGCGGCGAGTTGGCGCTCGTCATCTCCGGGGTCATCTCCCTGGCCCACCAGTATCCGCCGTCGGTGGTCGCGCCGAACTGGTCCAGCGCCCACAGGCTGGCGTGAGTGACGATCGCCGAGAAGCGGTCGGTGTGGCCGGCGATCCAATTGGCCATGTATCCACCGAACGAGCCACCCATCGCGGCGGTGCGCGTCTCGTCGACGCGGGGATGGGCACACGCCGCATCGGTGGCCGCCATCAGGTCCGTGTAGGGCGCGAAACCCCATGCACCCCAGCCCCGCTGAATGAAGTCCTGACCGTATCCGGTGGACAGCGCCGGGTCAGGCAACAGCACTGCGTAGCCCTGCGCGACCATCAGCCAGGGGTTCCAGCGCCAGTGCCAGGCATTCCAGCTGGCCAGCGGTCCGCCGTGAATCCACAGCAGCAGCGGCGCCGGATCCTCACCGTGCGGGACGACCATCCACGATCGGATTCGGGTGCCATCACCGGCATTTGCGACGACTTCGGTCAGGATGCCGGGAAGTTCCGGCATCGCAACGCAATTGAGGACCTTCACCGAACCGTCGGGGTCGATGCGGACCGGGTGGGCAGGCGCCGCATACGAACTCCGCACCGCGTAGAGCACGCCGCCGGGCGCCACGCGCACATCGGTGTAGGTGAAATCGTCGGTGACGATGGGGTGCACCGACCCCGAGTCGGGGTCGACGCCGAAGATGGGTCCGCGGCCGTCGTCGTCGGCGGTCACGATCAGGGTTGAGCCGTCGGCCGTCCACGCGACCGACGTCGGCCACCGGTCCCAATCGCCTGTCAGCTCGCACGCCTCACCGCCGAAGTGTTTGATCCACAGCGTGATTCGAGGCGCCCGGGCTGGCGATGAGATGGTCTCCCGCAGGTAGGCCACCGCGTGGCCGTCGGGTGCGATCGCCGGAGAGCCGACATCGGCGGCGGGATCGTCGACGATGGTCGAACGCTCTGTGGTCGCCAGGTCGATGCGGACGAGCGTGGTGCGCAGGGCGGCGCCTGGTGCCGGGACGGTCCATGACGTGACGAGGAACGCGCCGTCTCTGCTGACATCGAATTGAGCATCCCGGAGCGCATCCGCGGGCGCCGGGGTGATGTCGCGGTGACCGTCGGTGCCAGTGACGAGCAGATGGGTCTGCGCGGGGCCGATGTCGTGGTCCCAGGACCGGACCGGGTAGCCGGTGTGCAGCACAGCCGACACCTTGTTGTCCTTGCGGGCCGTGCGCAGCTTGTCGTCCGCGGCGACGTCGGAAGCCGACGGCAGCATCGACGATGCCACCACTGTCGTCCCGCTGGCTGACCGCGCACCGTCGACGCCGCCGGGTAGGGCGCAGACCTCATAAGCCTCGCCTCCGGCGGAAGGGAGGCACCAGAGCGACTTCGGCGGCTTGTCGTCCTGCGCGGTCGGCCGCGCAGCCAGGAAGAGCAGATCGCCGTCATCGGTGAATACGGGTGACGACTCCCCCGTCACGCCGTGGGTGATGCGGCGCGCAGGTTCGTGTCCGGCTGGGTCGAGTTCCCACAGCGCGGAGACGAATTCGGTGCGCTTGTCGTCGAGGTTCGCGACCGTCGTCACGATGCGCGATCCGTCGCGGGACACCGCCACGCCGGAAACCCTGGGTAAAGCCAGGAAGGCGTCGAGATCGTGAAACGGCGTGCGCGGTTCCGGTTCTGGAGTCATACGGATTTCGTAACACACTGCCCAACATGACTTCACGCGGAATTAACGCGCCTTGACAGGTGGGACACATTCTCACAGTTAGCGTCAAGCCTCGTACACCATCAGTACCTCGAGAACACTACGAATAAACCTGGTGTTCGCGGGAAGCCAAGCAATCGACCCGGCGGAGGTCCCTTTGACACCAGAAGTGGAGGACGCCCTCTCAACGATGGCGTCTGTCAACAACGAGTTCTTCTATTGGATGTCCATCGCGTTGATGATGCTCATCCACGCGGGATTCCTGGCCTACGAGGTGGGTGCGTCGCGCTCGAAGAACGTTCTGGCGACGGCGATGAAGAACCTGCTCGCGTTTGCCACCATCGTGGCGTCGTTCTACTTCGTGGGATGGTTCCTCTACAACGCAATGCCGAGCGGTTTCATCGAGTTCAACGATGCAGCCAAGGCAGCTCTGCCGTGGAGCGACAACATGGGCCCGAACGTCCAAGATCCCGCCAGCGGCATCTTCTGGGGCGCCTTCGCGCTGTTCGCCGCGACCACCGGCTCGATCATGTCCGGCGCTGTGCTGGAACGCATTCGGACCAGCGGTTTCCTCGTCCTGACCGTGATGGTCGGCTCCGTCACGTGGATCATCGGTGCGGCGTGGGGCTGGCACGGTGCCGGCTGGATGCTCACCAAGCTCGGCTTCCACGACGTCGGTGCCGCCGGCTGCGTGCACATGATCGCCGGCTTCGCGACGTTGGGCATCCTGATCAACCTCGGGCCGCGCATCGGACGTTTCCTGCCTGACGGCAGGCCCGTGACGATCCGACCGCACAACCTGCCGCTGACCATGCTCGGCCTGATGCTGATCTTCACCGGGTTCTTCGGCTTCCTGATGGGTTGCGTCATCTACGCCGGCGACGGCTACGCCACGATCTACGCGAGCCCGACAACGTTGAGCGCCTTTGCCTTCAACACGCTGATGGGTCTGGCCGGAGGCATCATCGGCGCCTACCTGACATCACGAGGTGAACCGTTCTGGACCATTTCCGGCGGTCTGTGTGGCGTCATCGGCGTAGCCTCGGGCATGGATCTCTACCATCCGGCGCTGGGCTTCCTGATCGCGTTCGGCGCGGGTTGCATCGCGCCGTTCCTCGGAAAGCTGTTGGAGAAGTTCAAGATCGACGACGTGGTGGGCGCGGTCTCGGTGCACGGTGGAATCGGTCTCTACTCGGTGCTGATGACGGGTGTCTTCCTGTCCGGTTACCCGAACACCGACGGCAACCCTTCGGTCTCGCTGTGGGGCCAGGCAGTCGGCGCCGCCGTCTTTGCCGCGCTCGGTTTCATCCCCGCCTACGTTGTGTCGCTGGGGCTGAAGAAGGTTGGGCTGCTGCGCATTCCGAAGGCGGTCGAAGAGCAGGGTCTCGATCTGAGCGAGGTGCCGGCGACGCCGTACCCGGAGGGCATCCCGGTCACGGTGATGCGATCGAGCAGCGGTACCGCGGTTCTGGCAGTCGGCGAGGAGGTCAAGTAAATGTTCAGTCCGATCGACAGCTATGACGATGCGGGTGTGGTCTTCACTTTCGGTGGATTTTCGCTGGGGGTGTGGCTCGTCTTCATCCTCGCGGTCGTCGTGTTCGTCGGGTTCTTCGTCCGGATGATCCAGCACGAGAACCACGCCTACAAGGCGATCATCGACCACACACCGATCGAGCCCGGCCCCGCGGCCGAAGGAGAACCCACCACCTACTGATCACACTGTGCCGAGCAGACGCAAAATCCCCCGAAATCCTGGCGATTTCGGGGGATTTTGTGTCTGCTCGCGGCGGGAGACCGACTGTCAGCCTGCGTTGCGCAGCCACTCCACCGCGCGGTCCCGGTAGGCGATGATGCCCTTGTAATCCGCCATGTCGTCGGGCAGTTCGGCGAGCACCGCGACCGCACGATCACGCCACGGCTCGAACGTCGCCAGGTCGGCCAGCGGCAGCATGTAGGTGCGGATCAGAAAACAGATCGAGCCGGATTCAGGCAGCCGGATCAGGTGCTGCACCTCGACGCGCAGATGCACCAGACGGCCGAATTCCTCATCGGACACCGTCTGGATCGTCGTCCGATCGGGACCCCACTCGTGATACAGCTCGGTCGAAACATCAAGGCGCCGACCGATGGTCATGCTCCAGTTGGTCCGACGGTAGGTCTCCCCCGGCTGGAGGCGCATCAGGAACTCACGGGCGCGGGTGATGACTCCCGATTCACGCAGCCGCGGCACCGGTCCGTGGATCTCCAGGAACGTCATGCCCACGTCGAAACCGAACGACCAGTCCGCGGCGAATGTCACCACACCCGCGTCCCCGAACAGGTCACCGTCGCGTTGATCGAGCAACACGATGTCCTCCTGAACCTGGCTCGCGATATAGGCCAGCGGCTCGGCAGGCAGCGATGCGTCGTCCCCGAGGACGAAATCCTGGGTGATGCCGAGACGGTCGTTGCGCCAGCGCCACCCGGTGCCGGCACGCTCCAGGGACATCGTCTCGGGATAGGACGACGCCAACTGGCGCATCAGAGTGAGCATCACGTCCCAGCACGCCGGCCGCATGTGGGGCAGCACCGCGTATCTGCTCGGGTCGGCGGCCAGGATCTCCGCGCGCTCGGCGACTTCACTTTCGTACTCGCTGTCGACGTCGACCACCCGTTCCCCCCAGCGCCCGGCAGGAGTGTGCACCGACGACCCGGCGGGTTCGACATTGGTGCTGTAGCGGTAGGTGTCCGCGGCGAACGGAAAAGGAAAGGTTTCGATCAGGTCTGGCGCCGAAATCACAATGCCACCTCCAAGGTTTGGCCGTTGCCCCGCGAAACGCAGGCCATCATCGAATCTCCCGCCCGTTTCTCGTCCTCGGAGAGATACAGATCGCGGTGTGTGATGACCGCATTGCTTGCAACCGGGATGCGGCATTCGCCGCATACGCCGCGGCGGCACAGGTTGGGCACGGTGAAACCGCGGCCCTCAAGCGCTTCCAACAGCGAGACCCCGGCGTCCACCGTGAACTCCTCACCGGTGGAACGGATGTGCACGGCGAAGGGCTCCCCCGGGTCGAGTGCATCGGATCCGAAATGCTCGGCATGAATTCGGCTTGCAGGCCAGCCGAGGACTGCGGCGGTCGCGGTGACGAACTCGATGAAGGGCGCAGGGCCGCAGATATAGAGATGTGTGCCGAACGGCTGGTCTGCCAATGTGGCGGTCAACTCCGAGGCGAATTCGTCACGGCGCGTGTGGATCGACACATGGTCGCTGAGTTCGCGAATCGTGTCAGCGTAGGCTGGGCGCCCCTGCCGGTGGATGTAGAGCAGCCGCGCGTCACGGCCCCATAGTCGGGCGCTGCGCAGGTGCGAGATCATGGGTGTGATCCCGATTCCGGCGGCCACCAACAGATGTCTGCGAGCCCGGAGCACCGGTGCGAAAGCACTGCGCGGCGGACGGGCGACGAGAGTGTCACCGACCGCGAGATCGTCGTGGATCCAGCGTGATCCACTGGGAGAAGCATCCGTGTCGTCGGCGCGCCGGAGCACCGAGATGACGTACGCCTCGGGGGCGACCGCTTCGCCGGTGAGCGAATAGGCATTGGCCGGTTTTCCCGGACCGCCGCACTCGACGACGATGTGGCTGCCCGGGGTGAACGACGGCAGCGGGGTGTCGTCGACGTGAGTCAGCGTCAGCGTGCGCACACCGTCGATCGAATCGTCGATCGCTGCGACGGTCAGCTTCAATGTCGTCACGACGCCACCGGGTTTTCCGCGTCGACCATGAATCCGAGGTGGGCGCCCTGCCTGCGGGAAATGTGGTAGTAGACAAAGAGACTGCGGTCGCAGCCGCCGCATGGTAGGACACCTTCGAGCTGCACCGCCGCGGTCGTCACGGCGCGGCAGTGCACGCACTGCACGGCCCGCAACTCCACGTCGGTGGAGGCCACCGTGATCTCGTCGTCGGCGACGTCCGCAGCCGTGGCAGCGGCCCGCAGCCTGAGACAGGATGCTGCTGGACCAGCCATCATGAGGCGCCACCCGACCCGGGCGACGGCGACATCTGCCAGCAGCGCCGCGCGCGCCGCGTCATCATCGCCGTCAGCGAACTCGTGAACGGAGAGACCGGATTCCCGTCCGCTCGCGACGATCTCGTCGCACCATGCCCGGGCGATCGCCGCTCCGTCGCCGCCAAGCGCGACGATCGTCCAGTACCGGCCGGAGGTGTCGGCGGAGGGGCGGCACGCGGCAGTCGCCCACGGGGGCACGCTCGTCAGCTCAAGGGCGGGTTTCATCGATCGACGGGTTTCATCGAGACGGAGAAGCCTTTCGGGGTACACCAACGGTTGACTGTGTTGCCCTTCAGGAAACCAGCCTCGCGTTTCGGCGATGTGACTTATCTGTCTCGTCCACTTGACGTGTGCCCCGCTAATGTCGCTGCATGCCCGCGCACATCACCGTCATCGGTGCAGGAATCGCGGGGCTCGCGACGGCCGTCGCGCTGCACCGCAGCGGTCATGACGTGACGGTGATCGAACAGCGCACCGACATCACCTCGGGCGCCGGGATCAGCATCTGGCCCAATGCGTTGGCGGCACTGGACGAGATCGGCCTCGGCGACACTGTGCGACTGACCGGCGGACGCGTGACCGCGGGCGCAATCCGCTGGCGCGACGGCGCCTGGTTACGGCAGCCGTCGCCACAGCGCATCGTCGACGCGCTGGGCGAACCGCTCGTCGTCGTCCGGCGGTCGGCACTGACCGACATCCTGCGGTCCGCGCTGCCTGCCGGCGCTCTGCTCACCGGGTTGTCCGCAGTCAACGTCGACCTCGCGGATTCCTCCGCGCGAATCACGTTGTCGGACGGTGCCGTCCGCGAGACCGACGCGGTCGTCGGCGCCGACGGTGTCCATTCGATGGTGGCCCGCGCGCTCAACGGTCCGCTACGAACCCGCTACGCCGGATACACCGCCTGGCGGGGAGTGGCGTCGTACGCGCTGGACCCCGAGTTGGCCGGCGAGACGATGGCGCCCGGCGCCGAAGTGGGGCACGTGCCGCTGGGACCCGACCACACCTACTGGTTCGCGACGGAGCGCGCGCCGGAGGGCGCCCGCGCACCCCACGGTGAGCATGCTTACCTCGCGGCCAAGCTGGCCGGCTGGGCCGACCCGATCCCGCAACTGATCGCGCGCACCGATCCCGACGACCTGCTCCGCAACGACCTCTACGACCGCGCCCAACCGAAGCGCTGGTCGGAAGGCCGCATCGTGATCGTCGGGGACGCGGCACATCCGATGCGTCCGCACCTCGGCCAGGGCGGCTGCCAGGGCATCGAAGATGCCGCGATTCTCGGCCGCTTCATCGAGTTGGCCCCCGATCTTCCGGCCGCGTTCGACCGGTTCGGGAGATTCCGGAGGTCGCGGGTCCGCGCGCTGGTGCGCGAGTCGGCGACCATCGGGCGGATCGTCAACCTGAGACCGGCAGTGCTGAGCGGCATCGCAAGCCGGGCGACGGGGTTGATCCCGGAACGCGTCGTGACGTCACACCTGGCCTGGATCGCGGCAGGTTCGGCGTTCGTCCTGCCGACCGACCGCGATCTCGCCGGCTGAGCCGGCAATCCAACTCCAGCCGGCTGAGCCTCAGCGCGCCGAGCGCGGAACGAAGAGGGCCGTGCACATCTTGCGGAGGTCGATGATGCCGCCGAAGACATTCGTGGGCATCGTCGCGCAGCCGTTGGTCGGCGCCGCGGCGGGGGCCGCAAAAGGCGCCTGCGAGACGGGGCTCCACACCTGCGCCGCCGCACCCTTGGCGCCGCACTTCGGCCAAGCCTTGAGGCCCTGAGTGCGCAGCACGTTCTCGGCGACGCGGATCTGCTCATGACGAGGAGCGGCGGCCGGGTTCCCGACGCCACCGTTGGCCGACCACGTGGCCTGCTTGAACTGCAGGCCACCGAAGTGACCGTTTCCGGAGTTGATGCCCCAGTTGCCGCCCGATTCGCACTGCGCGATGGCGTCCCAATTGACTGAATCGGCGTGTGCGGTGGCTAGCGTGTCTCCCACCGTGCCCTCCATCGCCATCGGCACGGCGGCGAGAGCTCCGGAGATCGCGGCGGCCATGAGGCCCTTGCTGACAACCTTACGAACGTTCATCTTGCGGTCCTTCCCCGACCGTTATGACCCAGATCCGAAAGTGAAGTGGCGGTGCGCTTTCACGATGCGGCTACCCGGACTGTCGGGTGATGAAAGTCACCTGTTACCGAAGAGACCAAAGTTTTAATCGTTACTTATCTGATGTAAGGGGCTTCTGAGAAAACAGAGGTTCGGGGCGCGCGGAGACGCAAAAGGCGGTATCGGCCATTGCCGATACCGCCTTTTGACGCGAGTTCTCGAAGATCAGCCGTGCGAGCCGCAGACGGGCCACGCGCCGATTCCCTGCGACTGCAGGACGTTGTTCGCCACGCGGATCTGCTCCTCGCGGCTGGCGTTGTGGGGCGAGCCGGCGCCGCCGTTGGACTGCCAGGTGCCCATGGTGAACTGCAGGCCGCCGTAGTAACCGTTGCCGGTGTTGATGGCCCAGTTTCCGCCCGATTCACAGGCGGCCACAGCGTCCCAGTTGACGCCGTCCGCACTCGCGGTGCCGGCTGCGGCGATGGGCGCGACAGCCAATGCGCCGGCGATGGTGGCCAGCCCGAACGTCTTGCGGATGTTCTTCAACTTCGATCCTTTCGCCGAGCGCGCGCCATCGACACCCGCAACGACACGTCGGTGTCGCTCCGGGCGTGGTGCCTGCAAGCAGGCAGGGTGGTTGGGTCGTGCCGTCTCGGTCAGGCACAACAAGGGAGGTCTGCGTAGGACCTCACCGGGGGGCGACCCCCGGCAGCCGCGGGCGTCTCATCGTCGCCCGGACTCCACTCACACGCTGGTTCGTGGTGTTTTTGAATTATTTGCTCCGTTTGAAGCTGAATGGACCGTACAAACCTGGCGGCGCAAAGTCATCTCGGTCGGAAGCGTGTCGCGAACAGATAACGGAATGATCACGGACCGCATTTTCTGGCGTCCACGCAGGTCACCGGAGAGTTTGACGGCAACGACGACGCGGCAGGTTAACGCCGTGAAAGTGAGCCAAATCACCGGCGTTTTGTGAAGTGGAACACCCCGGAGCAGGCGCAAAGGAGGCAGATCTCGATCGAAAACGCCTGCGAGGAGCGATAACGCACGCAAGGTGGTCGCTTTCGTGTCATTCGTTCGCTGAGCGGGACTCCGCCGCGAAGAGGCAATCATCAGCCGGAAGAGAGCTCAGCACAACGCTTTTCGACCTACCGGGCACCAAGCGGTGCCTTTCTATCACGTCGACGAGATGACCGGCTACACCTCTCGATCAGGGGAAATACGTTGGAAGATAATGCTTTCGATCCCGCACGTCAGGAATTTGGCAGCCGACCGTGAAATCGGACCGTCGTTGCCGCTCCTGGTCAACCCCATGTCGCGCAACCCTTTCGCGCACACGGAAATCTCCGCGACAAACGGCGGCCAAAGTAGGCCAACCTCAGTGGCTTTCAACTCGCCCCAGCCCCAAAACCGTTTTCCGCCAGTACTTTTCAAAAGCATCCTGTTTGCCAACCGCATAGGTACGAACCCAGCCATTGGTCGGCTGCCCGCGCTCGATCACGGTCAAACGCGCCGGGGTTCGGGAATGGTTATCCGAGCACCGGGGTCGCTAATAGTGTGATAAGCGAACTAATATTTGCTAGGCCAATCTCGGCGGAGTTACGGCCTCGAGGTCGGCGGCGGTGTTGACGTTGGCAAGCGCAGGCTGCTCAGGAAGCACGATGCGCTGAGTGTCGACGGCATCGACCAGGGCGCGCATGCTCCGCTCGCCGGCACCCAGCAGGGCGTCGATCGTGGTGTGCAGTGCTGTTCGGTAGATGCCCGCCAGGTAGTGGTCACGACCGTCCCAGGGCAACACGACATCCACGCTGAGCGGCTCGGCGCGCTCGGCGAGAATGTCGATGACATCGGTGGTCAGCGCCGGCATGTCGACCGCGCACACGAAGGCTCTCTCAAGACCCGCTTCGGCCGCGGCGCGCAGGCCTCTCCCGGTGGCGAGCAGAGGCCCGACTCCCCTGACCTCATCGCGCAGCACGACGCCGTCGAGATCGGGAAGCGCCTGACCGGGAGCCGCGATGACGAACACGGGCGAGCATCGAGCGCTGACCACGGACACGACGCGTTCGACCATCGTGACGGAACCGGCAGGTCCATCGACGGGCAGCGTGGCCTTGTCCCGGCCCATCCGCCTCGATGCCCCACCGGCGAGGACAACAGCGGCCAACGGCAGCGATGACGTCACCTCATGGACGTTAGCGCAGTGTGCCGCAGGTCACTCAGTCGACCGTCCAGGTGTCCTTACCGCGCAGCAGGGACTGCAGGGCCGCGGTGTCATGCGCCCGCGCGTCACGCGCGGCCGCGATCTGCTGGCGCGCCGCATCGTCGTAGGTGGGCTTGCTGACCTGCCGGAAGATGCCCATGACCATGTGGTCGAGGTTCTGCTCCGACAACCGGGACAACGCGAAGGCGTATGCCGGATCGTCGATCGTCGCGTCGTGAACCACGATCTGGTCGCTCGACACGTCGGCGGTCTTGGCGGCTTCGAGGCCGAAGCCCGACTTGATGACGCAGTACTCGCCGTCGGCACCGAACGTGATCGGCTCACCGTGGGTGACGTTGATGAGCCGTTCCTCGGCGCCTTCCTTGCGCAGCGCGTCGAACGAGCCGTCGTTGAAGATCGGGCAGTCCTGCATGATCTCGACCAACGCGGCGCCCCGGTGCGCGGCGGCGCCGCGTAGCACCTCGGACAGGCCCTTGCGGTCGGAGTCCAGAGCGCGACCCACGAACGTCGCCTCAGCGCCCAGCGCCAGTGACACCGGGTTGAACGGGTAGTCCAGCGAGCCCATCGGGGTCGACTTGGTGACCTTGCCGGTCTCCGACGTCGGCGAGTACTGCCCCTTGGTCAGGCCGTAGATCCGGTTGTTGAACAGCAGGATCGTGATGTTGATGTTGCGTCGCAGCGCGTGGATCAGGTGGTTACCACCGATCGACAATGCGTCGCCGTCACCGGTCACCACCCAGACCGACAGGTCTTCGCGGGCCAGCGCCAGGCCGGTCGCGATGGTCGGAGCACGACCGTGGATCGAGTGGAAGCCGTAGGTCTCCAGGTAGTACGGGAACCGGCTGGAGCAGCCGATGCCGCTGACGAACGCGATGTTCTCGCGGCGCAGACCGAGCTCGGGCAGGAAGTTGCGGATCGTGTTGAGGATGACGTAGTCACCGCAGCCTGGGCACCAGCGGACCTCCTGGTCGCTGGTGAAGTCCTTGCCCTTCTGCGGTTCGTCGGTCTTGGGAACCAGGCTTGTCTTCGTCAGCCCGGCGTCCGTCAAACCGAGGTCACTGCCAATCAGGTCGGTCATGCGCTCACTCCCTCAACCGTCGCTGCCGCCAACCGGGCGAACTTGGCCTTCTCGATTTCCTTCTCGGCCAGGGTGCCGTCCAGTGCCGAGTCGATGATGCCCTCTACCTCGTCGGCGAGGAACGCCATTCCCTCAACCTTGGTCACCGACTGCACATCGACCAGGTACTTGCCGCGCAGTAGCAGCGCCAGCTGACCGAGGTTCATCTCGGGCACGACAACCTTGGCGTACTTGTTCAGCACGTCGCCGAGGTTGGCCGGGAACGGGTTGAGGTGGCGCAGCTGAGCGTGCGCGACCTTGATGCCGTTGCGTCGGGCGCGCCGGCAGGCCTCACCGATCGGGCCGTAGCTGCTGCCCCAGCCGAGCATGAGCAGCTCGGCGTCACCGGTCGGGTCGTCGACGTCGAGATCGGGCACCGAGATGCCGCCGATCTTCTCCTGCCGCAGCCGCACCATCAGGTCGTGGTTCTTCGGCTCGTAGGAGATGTTGCCCGACCCGTTGGCCGACTCGAGACCGCCGATGCGGTGCGCGAGGCCCGGAGTTCCCGGCACCGCGAACTGGCGGGCCAGCGTCTCGGGATCGCGGGCGTAGGGCTGGAACGGCTCACCTTCCTTGGCGAAGGTGTGCTCGATCGGCGGATACGCGGACCTGTCAGAGATGTCCGGGATCGCCCACGGCTCGGAGCCGTTGGCGATAGCGCCGTCAGACAGGATCACGACCGGCGTGTGGTACTTGATCGCGATGCGCGCAGCCTCCACCGCGATGTCGAAGCAGTCGGAGGGCGACCGCGGGGCAATCACCGCCACCGGAGACTCGCCGTTGCGTCCGAACAACACCTGCAGCAGGTCCGCCTGCTCGGTCTTGGTGGGCAGGCCGGTCGACGGCCCGCCGCGCTGCACATCGACGATGATCAGTGGCAGCTCGGTCATCACGGCCAGGCCGATGGCCTCCGACTTCAGCGAGATGCCGGGCCCCGACGTGCTGGTGATCCCCAGCGAGCCACCGTAGGACGCGCCGATCGCGGCGCCGATGCCCGCGATTTCGTCCTCGGCCTGGAATGTCATGACGTTGAAGTGCTTGTACTTCGACAGCTCGTGAAGGATGTCGGACGCCGGGGTGATCGGGTACGTACCGAGCACGATCTGGAGGTCACCAAGATGCCCCGCGGCCACAAGGCCGTAGGACAGCGCGGTGTTGCCTGAGATCTGGCGGTACTCGCCGGTCTTGAGTTTCGCGGGTGACACCTCGTAGGTGGTCGCGAACGCCTCGGTGGTCTCACCGAAATTCCAGCCGGCCTTCAGCGCCAGCACGTTGGCTTCGGCAATTTCGGGCTTGCGCGCGAACTTCTCGCGGATGAATGACTCGCTGTGCTCGAGCTCGCGGCCGTACATCCAGGACAGCAGGCCGAGCGCGAACATGTTCTTCGCACGCTGGCCGTCTTTCTTCGTCGCGCCGATCGCCTCGACCGCGCCCAGAGTCAGCGTGGTCATCGGGACGGCCTGCACGACGTAGTCGGACAGCTCCTCGTTCTCCAGCGGGTTGGCGTCGTAGCCGACCTTGGCCAGGTTGCGCTTCGTGAACTCATCGGAGTTGGCGATGATCAGACCGCCGCGCGGCAGGTCGGAGACGTTGGCCTTGAGCGCGGCCGGGTTCATCGCCACGAGGACGTCGGGGCGGTCGCCCGCGGTGAGAATGTCGTAGTCCGCGATCTGGATCTGGAACGACGACACACCGGGCAGCGTGCCCTGAGGTGCGCGGATCTCGGCCGGGTAATTCGGTTGCGTGGCAAGGTCGTTGCCGAAGAGCGCAGCTTCGGAGGTGAACCGGTCGCCTGTCAGCTGCATACCGTCGCCGGAGTCACCGGCGAATCGGATGACGACCTTCTCGAGCTTCTGCCGCGGCGCTCCTGAGACTGGGCTGGCCACACTGCCGTTCTCTCCCACTCGCCTGCCTTCCATGTTGTCCCCGGGTGCTGTCGGGGCCTGCATCTGGCGAATTTCCACCGAGTCGCAGTCACGGTGACGCGCCGCCAGTGGTCGCTCACCAAAGTTTGGTGTCACTGTCAGTACCGATTATTGCATTCCTCTTAGGTAGTCCTATACCCGGCGCCGAGGTTGCGTAAAGGTGGACGCCGACAGAACGCACTGTTCAGCGCGTCGGCGACATACGGGGTGAGACAAAAGTGTGTTTCTCGTCACGTCAGCGAGACATGTCGCGGGAGACGCCAATTCTTAGAATTAGTTACCAATCAGTAGCAGTCAGCTAGCACTGATGATTGGCTTTCAGCCCTCTTCAGTAGTGCACGGGCACGTTGTACGGCGTGATGACCTGGATCGGCACCGGCCGGGCCGGCTCCCCAGGCAAAGCGCCCCGCTCCTGCAGAATCAAACGCAGCGCCAATCGCGCATCCGCGCGCAGATCGTTGTGCAGTACCGCTGAGATCTTGCCTTCGCGTAGCAGTTTCCGGTTGTCGGCATCGAGGTCGTGGGCGATAAAGACCTTGCAGGCGCGTCCCAGTTTCTCGAAGGCCGCAACAGTCGCGACGTTGCCGCCGCCCACCGAGTACACGGCCTCCACGCCGGGGTTGGCAACGAGTGCCTCGAGAACGAGGCGCTCGTTGCTCGCGTCGATGCCGTCACTGCCGCTGACCTCGACGACAGGCCGTCCCGAGTTTCGCAGCGCCGTCCGGAATCCGACCTCCCGCTCACCTTCGCCGCGGAACACCGTCCGACTCAACGTGATGAGGACGGAGGACTGCGAGCCGGCCAGCCACTGCTCGACGAGATACGCGGCAGTGACTCCCGCCCCGTGGTTGTCGATGCCGACGTACCCGCAGCGGGAACTGGCCGGCACGTCCGTCGCGTACGTGACGACCGGGACGCCGGACTCGACGAGACGGTCGATCGCCTCGGCCACCGCGGGGTCGTCGTGCGCCTTGAGAACGACACCATGGCTGCCTTTGATGCGTGCCAGGGCTTCCACCATCTGCTCGACGGAGCCCGACTCCCACAGGTGGAACCGAGCACGCACCATTGCAGGAGCGAAGGCGGGCAACTCGGCTTCGACGGCGGCGCGGAACGCATCCGAGAATCGCTGCGGGGTCTGCATGACGACATCGACGAGGTAGCGCCGGCCGTTCAGCCGCAACTGTGCACGCTGCTTGTCCAGGTCGGCGATCGCCTGGTTGACCTCGGCGATGGTGTTCTCCCGCACCCCCGGCCGGTTGTTGAGGACGCGGTCGACAGTGGCTTCACTGAGCCCCGACTGCTGGGCGATCTCACGGACCTTGTACCGGTGCGGCACGTGCACAGCCCCCTGTCGTCCACACATATCCTGAGGTGTTTTTGATGGATTTCTGCCGTTGATTGCGGCGCTGATCACAGCAAGACTAAACCGCATGGCAGCACCACTCAACACCGCGCAATCGGCGTGGCTCAGTGAGTCCGACTTCGACTTGGACAACTTCCGCTCCCAGGTCGAGCGGGACACCGACCTCGCCGACTACCCCTACGCCGACGATGTCCGCAGCAACGTTCTCGTGTACTCGGCACCGGCCATGGCACGCGCAGACGACAGGCGCGCCGTCCAGGCCGAGCTGGTCCGCGCTCTCGCGGACGGCCCCGGCGTCGTGGTGTTCACCGAGGCGTTCGACGACGAGGTCGTGGACCGCGCCAGCGACGCGTTCTTCGAGATCATCGAGAGCCAGCGCGCCGGAGGCCTCGCGGCCGGCGATCACTTCGGCAAGCCCGGAGCGAACGACCGGATCTGGAATGCCGCACAGAAGCTGGCGCTGCACGACCCGCAGGTGTTCGCCGACTACTACGCCAACGACGCGCTCGCGATCGTGTGCCAGGCGTGGCTCGGGCCGCGCTACCAGGTCACCTCTCAGGTCAACGTCGTCAACCCCGGCGGGAAGGCTCAGGTCCCGCACCGCGACTACCATCTCGGCTTCGTACCCGAGGAACACCTCGCGCAGTACCCCGCGCACATCCACCTCACGTCGCCGACATTGACGCTCCAGGGCGCCGTCGCCCACTGCGACATGCCGGTCGAGAGCGGCCCGACGATGCTGCTGCCGCACTCGCAGCGCTTCGCGGGCGGTTACATCGCGTTCAACCGCCCTGAGTTCATCGACTACTTCGCGGCCCGGCACGTCCAGCTGCCGTTGCATAAGGGCGACGCGGTGTTCTTCAGCCCGGCGCTGTATCACGGTGCGGGAACGAACTTTTCCGATGACATCCGCCGGATCGCGAACCTGATGCAGATCAGCTCGCCGTTCGGCCGGGCCATGGAGGCCATGGATCGCACCGCAATGGTCCGCGCCGTCTACCCGTCGCTGCGCGCCATGAAGGCCGCAGGCCGGTCGCAGCGCGACATCGAGAACGCCGTCGTCGCTACCGCCGAGGGTTACGCGTTCCCCACCAACCTGGACAGCGACCAACCGCTCGGCAGCCTGGCCCCACCGAGCCAGGTCGACACGGTGCTCGACGCGCTCGCTACCAACCTCACCCAGGAAGACCTCGAGATCGCCTTGCGCGACCAGAACGAACGGAGAAACCCATGACCACGCTCGGCCTGATCGGACTCGGCCGTATCGGCGCGTTCCACGCCGACACCTTGACCAACCTGGCAGAGGTCTCCAACCTCGTGATCACCGATGAACGGCCCGACGTCGTCAAGGAGGTTGCCGCCAAATATGGCGCCACCCCGGTGGAATCGGTCGAGAAGCTGCTCTCCTCCGGTGTCGACGGCGTGGTTGTCGCCGCGGCGACACCGGCGCACGCGGAACTGACGCTGCTCGCGGTTGAGAAGGGGTTACCCACGTTCTGCGAAAAGCCGATCGCGTCGACCGCTGCCGAAAGCGCGCGAGTCGCCGAGATCATCGCCCGCTCAGGCGTTCCGGTGCAGGTGGGTTACCAGCGCCGCTTCGATGTGGCCTTCGCCGCGGTCAAGCAGGCCGTCGACAGCGGCTCGCTGGGCGCGCTGCACACGGTGCGGAGCACGACGATGGATCCCGCTCCCCCGCCGATGGACTACATCAAGGGTTCGGGTGGCATCTTCCGCGACTGCGCGGTGCACGATTTCGACGTGATCCGCTGGGTGACAGGCCAAGAGGTCGTCGACGTGTACGCGACGGGCAGCGTGCAGGGCGATCCGCTGTTCACCGAGTACGGCGACGTCGACACCGCCGCGATCGTCGTGCGCTTCGACGGCGGCGCGCTCGGCGTGGTCTCCGCGGCCCGCTACAACGGGCGCGGATACGACTGCCGTTTGGAGGTTCATGGATTCGACGACACCGTCGTCGCCGGCTGGGATCAGGGCGCCCCCGTGCACAACGCCGACCCCGAAAATGACTTCCCCACCGGCCAGCCTCACCACTTCTTCATGGACCGGTTCACCGAGGCATTCCGCGCCGAGCTCGCCGGGTTCGTCAAAGTCGTTGAGGGCGGCCCGAATCAGGGCGCTACCGTCGCCGACGCGGTCGAGGTCGCCTGGATCGCCGAAGCCGCCACCGAGTCACTGCGCCGCGGTGTCCCGGTATCGATCGAGTCCGTCAAGAAAGAGGCCAACTGATGAAGATCGCAGGTGCTCCGATCTCGTGGGGCGTATGTGAAGTTCCCGGCTGGGGTTACCAGCTCAGCTCCGAGCGCGTGCTGACCGAGATGGTCCAGGCGGGTTTGACCGCAACAGAACTGGGTCCGCAGGGCTTCCTGCCCACCGACTCCGTCGAGTTGGTGCAGCTGCTCGACGGCTACGGGCTCAAGTGCGTCGGCGGGTTTGTTCCGCTGGTGCTGTTCAAGGCCGACTACGACCCGGCCGACGATCTGGCCGGGCCGCTCGAGTCGCTCGCCGCCGCAGGAGCGGGTGTCGTGGTGTTGGCAGCCGCGACCGGGCTCGACGGCTACGACGAACGTCCCGTGCTCGACGAGAACCAATGGGCCACACTCCTTTCCAACCTCGACCGGCTGGCCGATATCGTCGCGGCGCGCGGGTTGACGGCCGTGCTGCATCCGCACGTCGGCACGATGGTCGAGAACCGTGCCGAGGTGGACCGCGTGCTGGCGGGCTCGCGAATCCCGTTGTGCCTCGACACCGGTCACCTGCTCATCGGCGGGACGGACCCGCTGGCGCTGACGCGCGAGGTGCCCGAGCGGATCAAGCACGCCCACCTCAAGGACGTCGACGCGGGGCTCGCCGCCAAGGTGCAGTCCGGCGAGCTGACCTACACCCAGGCGGTCGCCGCGGGCATGTACGTGCCGCTCGGCGCCGGCGATGTCGACATTGCGGGAATCGTCAAGGCGTTGGAGGACAACGGTTTCGACGGCTGGTACGTGATGGAGCAAGATAACATCCTCGACGGGGAACCCGACGGTGCCGGCCCGCTCGCCGATGTGCTCGCCAGTGTCTCGTTCCTACAGGGCGCGGCAACAAGCGTCTCTTCATGACCTTGCGCATCGGGGTACTGGGTGCGTCCCGCATCGCCGAGTCGGCGATCGTGGGACCCGCCCAGGAACTCGGGCACCGCCTTGTGGCCGTCGCCGCCCGTGATCCGTTGCGCGCCCAGTCCTTCGCGGACAAGTACGGAGTGGAACGGGTCGTCGCGTCCTATCAGGATCTGGTGACCGACCCGGAAGTGGACGTCGTCTACAACCCGTTGGCCAATTCGTTGCATGCACCGTGGAATCTCGCCGCTGTCGCGGCGGGGAAACCGGTGCTGACGGAAAAGCCGTTCGCCCGCAACCGGGATGAGGCCGCGCGCGTCGCCGCAGCAGCCGACGCCGGGGGCGTGACGGTGATGGAGGGATTCCACTACCTGTTCCATCCGATCAACCACCGGGCGCTGGCAGTGGCCGGTGACGGCACGATCGGTGATCTCACCCGCATCGAGGTCCGGATGGGTATGCCCGAACCGCATTCCGACGATCCGCGATGGTCGCTGGAACTCGCAGGCGGCGCCTTGATGGACCTCGGCTGCTACGCGCTGCATGTGATGCGCCAGTTCGGTGACCCGGTTGTGGTGACGGCGACGGCGGTGGAACGCAGCGCCGGGGTGGACGAGCGGTTCGACGCCGAACTGGTCTACCCATCCGGGGTGACGGGCTTGACCACCAACTCCATGGTCGACGACGAGTACTCGTTCACCCTGCGTCTTTTGGGCACCCGTGGAGAAGTGTTCGTGCACAACTTCATCAAGCCGCCCGACGACGACAGGCTGACGCTACGCACCGCGGACGGCACGACCGTCGAACACTTCGGGACCCGTGCGTCGTACACCTTTCAGCTGGAGGCGTTCGCCGCGCACGTCCAGGACGGGACACCGCTTCCGCTGGGCACAGCCGATGCGGTGGCGAACATGGCGTTGATCGACGAGGTGTACCGGGCGGCGGGGATGGCTCCCCGCTAGTCCTGGCGGCATTCGCGAAGATTCAGGTAGTCGACTACGCGGGTGTGACCACTTCGGCAGTCCTACGGTCCCTTCAACGGTGCGGCGGGTCACCGCACCCTGACGGGGGGACATCGTCATGGGCAAGCTCGGATTGTCGGCCAGCGGGACCGCTGCCGTCGCAAAGTCCGATTCGTCGGCTACCGCATCGTCGCCGTCGATCAAGTTCATTCCGAACGAGCGCCACCGAAAGGCGATCACGCAGGCCGGCGCGGAGATTCGGATGCACGGCGTCGGCGACCACGCCACCTACAGCGCGTTGGGCAGACCGAGCTACGAGAGCCGGTGCACGAGTCAGGTCGTCATCTGCGAACCCCCGCCGATGCCCTCTCATCACCTTCTCCTGATTGCGTGGAGCCGTGCGAATCGCGAGCTGACACGCACCTTCTGGTGGTATCTGCTGTTTCCGTTCACTCTGGTCAACGTCGCGGGATACATGACGCCGAGGCGCAAGCCGACGGCGCTGCTGCTACGCGTGAGCATCTCGGTCGTCAGCATCATTCTGACCGCAACGCTCGCCGCGTGGGTCACCGTCATCGTCGAGACGGTGTGGCTCGCGATCGCAGGTCCGGCAGATCTCATCGTCTTCAGACTGTTGCTGTCGCTCTGCGGGCCCGTCGCGGTGGGAGCCGTGATCGTCTACCGCATATGTGGCAACAACCTCGTCGAGCAGTGTGGCGGGATCTGCTTGGCGGCACATCTCGCTGTGCTCGCAGCAGTCGCCGCCGTCTGCTGCGCACGGCCTGCGCAGTGGGTGTACGACACCGAAGCGACGGGCAGCGGAGTACGCAGCTCCGCCACGGCGAACACGGTCGATCCGATGGCATACGTCGTCGGCGTGAGCACGACCATCGTCACGCTCTTGGCGGTGACACTTGCCGTAGCCGCGGTGTACATCCGGGTTACCTCGCGCAGCGTCTGGGAAGCGAGAGACGGGTCCGCCTTGGCGGCCGCGGCGTTGTTGCTCATGGTTGCAACGGGCGTGCTCCACACCGGCGGTTCCCTGGTACGCCTCGTCGCCGAAGAGATGATGGGCGTCATCGAAGACATTCGGGACCGGGTGACCGGCGTCGAAGGCCCGATCCCCCACACGCTGCTGCCTCACCCTGAGGGCATCACTTCGGCGTTGCGCATCGACCTGTTGCTGGGCTTCTTCGCCGTGCTTCTACTGATCCTGGGTGTGAACCTGATTGCCGCAACGGCTGTGAACGTCCTGCTGAACAAGCGCAGGCCGAGAACGCCTGCCGGCGCAGGACTGAAATCGATGTCGCGGTGGCACAGCATTCTGCGTCACGCGCCCGGGTGCCTGAGCTTTGTCGTTGTGGGCACCACGACGATGACGGCCGCGGCCTGGACGGCAATGGCTCTGCATCTGGACGACATGTCCGTTTTCGGAATCTCCCTGTCACGCAACGTCGTTCTGGTCGTCGGAGTCATCGCCATCGGATTCCTCATCATCAGGCGACCGGAGCGCGCGGGTGAGTGGATCAAACGCATTTTTGAGATGATCGCCGACATCGCCGGGTTCTGGCCCCGGCAATCGGTCCCGCTGGCAGGGGCTTCGTACCGGGACATCCTCATCGAAGGTATCGAGAAGGCGCTCAAAGAGGCCGGCGATCAACAGGTTGCACTCGTCGGGCACAGCCAAGGATCGGTGATCTGCTCGTGGTACATGTCCAAACTCGAAGGGCCGCAGTCCTGTATCACGTTGTACACCTGCGGATCACCACTGTCGTCGCTCTACGCAGCTTTCTTCCCCACCTATTTCGGCCAGGAGTTCTTCGAGACGGTGGCTGCCCGTTCCGCCGGCAACTTGTGGTTCAACTATTGGCGGGTCACCGATCCGATCGCGACCGCGCTGCCGTCGGCCGAGAATCGCAACGTCACGGAACGCGAGACGGACGATCTGCTGGGCCACAGCGAATACTGGCCCGACGAGAAACTGCGGGCCGACATCGACCGAGTGCTACACCAGCCCGAACCTGCGCCCGTCTGATCCTGCCCCTCTAGCCCTGACTCGTCGGTTCCGCGGCCTCGGTGCGCCGCTCGTGCCAACGAAGGCGCAACAGCAACAGGCCGCGGTGGGCCCGCCATCCCGCCGACAGCGGGTCACGCCAGACCGGCGCGTGCACCCGGGGTTCGCGATCACTGTCCATGCCCCCATTGTGCCGCGAGGTCACCTGACAGGCCCGTCGACGGCGCTACCGACACCATGTCGAGACCATGAACGTCTCGTGAGCGGGCGCAGAACTAATGCATGTCGTATTTATTGGCCAGGGCCGTCAGGGTCGATTCGATGCCTTCGGCGTTCTTCTTGTCCATGCCCAGGAGTTCGATGACGAACGGGACCTTCGCGGTCGAGTAGTCGAACGTCTCGGTCACCTTCGTCGCTCCGGGGCCGACCTCGGCGAGTTCCCAGCGCCACCGGTGGCCGAGCGGATGTTCCCACTCGACGACCCGGTTCTCCTCCACCGTGACGGCCTTCGACGTGATCTTGTAGGGCAGGCCGTACTGCGTCATCCCCACGGTGAACTTGTCTCCCGCGCTGAGCCGGTGCGGACCCTTCACGTCGATGTCGCGAACCGTGCCCGATCCGTCGATCTCGGGGTGGCGGTGGGGGTCGGCGATCAGGTCGAACAACGTCGCGGCCGGTGCGGACACCTGCACGCTGCGGCTGACGGCCTTCGGTCCCGCTTCTTCTGTTTTCACGGTGGAAATAGTCATGCGGGGCCGCGTACCCGGCGGCGGCACCCGCCAATCCGACCCGTACCGGGGCGTTCGCGATGTGAGATTGGCCAAGGTTTGCCATCTCGTTGGCGAAACAACCGTTAACTTCTTTCCTATGCCGAACCCGTACGACCCGCGCGGGCTGATCAATCACGCCATCGGCGCCGCGCGGGCGGGCCTGAACGCTTACAGCTGGACCGAGAAGCAGGTCGTGGGCGCTCTGCGTCAAGGCCTCGACGCACTCGACGACAAGGACGGCGCCAAGGCGGCCGAGCAGGACGACACGGGCGCAGAACCGGAGGCGCAGGGACCTGACCCGGCGTCACTCAGCGGAAAGATGACGCAGCTACTCGGCCGCGCGCTCGACCAGAACACCAGCGGCAGCCAGGCCGAGCTCTACCACCATCTGCTCGATCAGCTCGTCGCGGACGAGGCACGGATCCTGGGCGCCCTGTCGGACGGTTCGTCGTCTCCCGTCGTCAGCGTGTTCGGCTGGATGCAGTCGAGGACTCCGGGGCGGGCCGTGCTGGAGAACGCGTCGCTTATCGGTCGCACCGCCAATGTGGCCCTCCCCCATATGGTCTCGCAGTATGTCAGCCACCTGCGTTCGCTCGGGCTGGTCGAGATCGGACCGGAGGATCCCGATCTCGGCACCGAGTACGAGGTGCTCCTTGCCGAGACGGCCGTCCTGGCGGCGATCAAGAGTGCCACGCGCGGTCCGGTGCCGGCGAAGGTCGAGAAGTTCACGTTGTCCCTCTCGCCGTTGGGCAAAGCGCTCTGGCAGGCCGCCACCGAGGGCGACGCGAAGGGATGACAACCACCTCGGTCGCGATCTCCAGCTGGGCGGAGATCACCGCGGATTTCAGCGACTACTGGTGGGTGTATCTGTCGATGCCGATCGTCGCCGCCTTCGTCGGGTGGAGCACAAAGATCGTTGCCCTCGAGATGCTGTACCGGCCAACCGAGTTCAAGGGCATCGGCCCGTTCGGGTGGCAGGGCATCGTCCCCCGCCGGGCGGGCAAAGTGGGCTCGAAGACCATCGAGTTGCTGACGTCCAATCTGCTCAAGCCCGAGGAGCTGCTCGACCGCATCGATGTCGACGAGGCCATCGAGGCGCTCCGCGATCCTCTCAGCCAGGCCGTCGACGCCATATCCCGCGATGTCGCCGAACAGATCCGCCCCGGCCTGTGGGATGCGCTCCCCGAGGCGGGACGCCAAGCGGTGCAGGCGCGTATCGCCGCGCAGGTCCCGACGATCACCGAGAACATGCTCAACGAGGTCAAGTCCGACCTCAACCGCTACCTGGACGTCCAGTTCATGGCGGTGACCACGTTGGTGCGCAACAAGGACAAGCTCGTCAAGCTGATGCGCAGCGTCACCACCGACGCCATGGCGTTCGTGCGTCGCAGCGGAATCTACTTCGGGCTCGTCATCGGACTCATCCAGATGGTGGCGTGGGCACTGTTCAAGAATCCGTGGATCATGCCGGCATTCGGTTTCGCGGTCGGCTTCATCAGCGACTACATCGCGCTGAACATGTTGTTCCGGCCCGTGCAGCCGCGAAAGTTCTTCGGGTTGTTCGCGTTCCAGGGCCTGCTCCATGCCGAGCGCGACAAGATCACCCGCGATTACGCGAAGATCCTCGCCGACGACCTGTTCGCGCCCGAGATCCTGTTCGACGCGATCATCAAGGGGCCCGGCTCCGACAAGTTGTTCGCGTTGGTCGCCAGGGAGATCGAGTCGGTGATGGACAAGCAGACGGGCATCGCCGGCCCGATCGTGGCGCTGACCATCGGCACGAAACGCTATCGAGCGCTCAAGGATCGGGTGGTCGAGCTGACTCTGGAGCGACTTCCGGAGACTCTGGAGGAGGCGCAGAACTACGCCACCCGGGTGATCGACCTCGAGAACACGATCATCGACAAGATGAGTCAGTTGACCAACGAGGAGTACGAGTCGATTCTGCGGCCGGTGTTCAAGGACGACGAGCCGCTGATGATCGCGGTGGGTGCCGTGCTCGGTGGTGTCGTCGGCGAGATCCAGGTGCAGTTCATCGAACTGTTCACCAAATAGCCGAACGCCGAACTGGGATTCCCGGTTGCGATCTCGCTCCTGATCACAACCGGGAATCCCAGTTCGGCGCGGGCTGTATGCGGCCGGCCTAGTTCTTGGCGGCGCGCAGTTCGTGCGACAGCGCTTCGAGCTCGTCGCCTCCGGCCATCTGCTGGGTGAGGTGCTCGAGGGTGATCTCGTCGTACGAGCAGTCCAGCTTCTGCCTGCCGCGGTTGAGCAGGACGAAGTGGTCACCGACCAGGTGCGCGTGGTGCGGGTTGTGCGTGATGAACACGACGCCGAACCCGGCCTCCTTGGCCGCGGTGATGTACTTGAGCACCACACCGGACTGCTTCACGCCCAGGGCCGCGGTCGGCTCGTCGAGGATCAGCACCCGCGCCCCGAAGAACACCGCCCGCGCAATCGCGACGCACTGACGCTGACCGCCCGACAGCGACCCGATCGGTGCGTCGACATCAGGCAGGTCGATGCCCATCTTCGCCAGTTCTGTCAGCGTCGTGGCACGCATTGCGTTGGCGTCCAACGAGAACGGGAACGACTTCTTGCGGAGCTCCTGGCCGAGGAAGAAGTTGCGCCACACCGGCATCAGCGGCACGACGGCGAGGTTCTGGTACACCGTCGCAATGCCCTTGCCGAGCGCCTCGGCCGGCGAACCGAACTTGACGGACTCACCGTCGACGAGGACGTCACCCTCGGTCTGCTGGTGCAGACCCGCGATGATCTTGATCAGCGTGGACTTGCCCGCGCCGTTGTCACCGAGGATGCCGGTCACCTCACCCGCGTGGACCCGCAGGTTGATTCCCGCCAGCGCGGTGATGTTTCCGTAGGACTTGCCGACGTCGCGCAACTCGACCAACGGCACCTTGCCACCGGACTGCGAGTCGCTGCTTGGCTTTTCGACAGAGATGGTCATGCGATCACTTCTTCGCTGCGTAGTTGCGGAAGGCGTTGTTGGCGATCACCGCGAACAGCAGCATCGCGCCCAGGAAGAACTTGAACCAGTCCGGGTCCCAGCCGGCGTAGACGATGCCCTGGTTCGTCATGCCGAAGATGAACGCACCGATGGCCGCGCCGACTGCGGTGCCGTAGCCGCCGGTGAGCAGGCAGCCGCCGATGACCGCGGCGATGATGTAGAAGAACTCGTTGCCGATGCCCTGGCCCGACTGCACGGTGTTGAACGCGAACAGCAGGTGCATGCCGACGAACCAGCCGCAGAACCCGACGAACATGAACAGCCCGATCTTGACCTTGGTGACCGGAACACCCACGGCGCGAGCGCTGTCCGCGTCACCGCCCACGGCGAAGATCCAGTTGCCGATCTTGGTCTTGAACAGCACCCAGGTGGCGATCGCGGTGAACACCAGCCACCACACCACCGTGATGCGGATGCTGACACCGAAGAGGGTGAACGACGACGCGAACACCTTCTGCGCGGAGTCCCAGCCGGCCATGTCGGACACACTCTGCGTGGCGACCTGACCAGCGACCAACTTGGTCACCGCGAGGTTGATACCGGCGAGCATGAAGAACGTGCTGAGCGTGATCAAGAAGCTGGGGATCTTCGTCTTCATGACCAGGAAGCCGTTGAAGAACCCGACCGTCAGCGCCAGGACCAGTGAAAGCAGTGCCCCCACCCACAGATTGAGATGCAGGTTGTAGGCGAGCATGGACGCGGCCAGCGAGCTGAACGTCACCGCGACACCGGCGGAGAGGTCGAACTCACCGCCGATCATGAGCACCGCGACACCGCAGGCCATAATGCCGATCGTGGAGCTGGCGTACAGAACCGTGGCGAGTGACGACGCCTCACGGAACGGTTCCGCGACGATCAAGAAGAAGACGAAGATTCCGATGGCACCGATACCCGCGCCCATCTCGGGGCGGATCAGGATGCGCTGCAGCCGGTTCCGTTCCTTGACCCGTTCGTCGCGCACCACCTTGTGGTTGGCGACTTCGAGAGCTTCCTGGGTAGTCACTATCGGGTGCCGCCCTTCGCATACTCGGCGACGGCGTCGATGTTCGACTTGTCGATGAACGCAGGCCCGGTCAGTGTGGGCTGGCCGCCACCGATGACGTTGCCGTTGCTCAGGTACAGCCACAGCGAGTCGACGGCGAGGTAGCCCTGGAGATAGGGCTGCTGATCGACGGCCCACTGCACATCGCCGGCCTGAATCGCCTCGACGAGAGCGGCATTGGTGTCGAAGGTGCCGATCTTGGCGGTGCTGCCGGCATTCTTGGCCGACTGCACGGCGGTCAGCGCGAACGGGGCGCCGAGGGCGACGATGTAGTCGATGCTCGGATCCTGCTGCAGCTTGGCGGTGATGGTGGACTCCACCGACGGCATGTCCTTGCCGTTGACATTGAGCACCTCGGTGGCCGGGAAGGTGTCCTTGACGCCGGCGCAGCGCGCTTCGAGATCGACGTGGCCCTGCTCCTGAATGATGCAGATCGACTTCGTGGCGCCTTCGGCGCGCAGCCGGTCGCCGACGCCCTGGCCCGCGATGCGGCCGTCCTGACCGAAGTACTCCTTGACGCCCATCGGCTTCCACGCGTCCATACCGGCGTTGAAGGCGACGACGGGGATTCCCTTGGCTTCTGCGGCCTTGACGGCGGCCTGCATGGCGTCGGGCTTGGCCAACGTGAGGGCGATGCCGTCGACATCGCTGTCGACCGCCGACTGCACGAGGTTCGCCTGGTTCGGCGCCTCGGGGTCGTTGGAGTACCGCAGCTCGATGTTGTCCTTCTTCGCCGCCGCTTCGGCGCCCTTACGAATCAGGTCCCAGAACGAGTCGCCGGGAACCTCGTGGGTGATCATCGCGATCGTCATCCGGGGTGTGTCGACGGTCCCGCCGCCGCCACCTTCACCGGACTGCTCGGGTGCGCCGCCGGTCGACGAGCACGACACGATTCCCAGGGCCAGAATGCCCGCTCCGGCGAACGCCGCGAGCCGCTTGAACGTCATTACTTCTCCTTGTCGTCGAGACTGCCGCGAACGCCCTCATCGCCCTCCCGGGGTGGTGCCGGGCGACACGCCTCACTGGTGATGTAATACGCCTCACACCCGAAAGTCAAGACTTTGTCCTGACATTAGGACTGCAAGTCATTTGTCTGTCCGGATATCCGCAGATCACGCCGTCAGAGTGGCGGTCGAACCTCGGACCACCAACGTGGGCTCACGCACGATGTCGACTGCGGATTCGTCGGCGGATCCACCCCCATCGAGTCGGGCGGTCAATCGCTTCACTGCCGCCTCAGCGAGTCCCGCGGAGTCCTGTCGGATCGTGGTCAGCTGGATGTGGGCCAACCCGGCCAGCGGGCTGTCATCGAATCCGAGGACCGAAATCTGTTGCGGAACAGAGATTCCCGCCCGGATCAAAACATCCATGACGCCGAGCGCGCACCGGTCGTTGAACGCGAAGACGGCATCGGGGAGATCACCCGACTCGAGCATCGCGGTGGCGGCCGCGGCGCCGTCGCGTTCGGTGAGCCCGCCCGGCCGCACCCACTCGGATATCTGCGCGCCCGTGACAGCACCGCGGTAGCCGCGCTTCCGCTCGGCCGCGCCGGGCGCACCGCACCCGTCGAGATAGAGAATCCGGCGATGCCCCAGCGACAGCAGGTGTTCCATGCCGATCGTCGCACCGGCGACATCGTCGCTGCGGACGGCGTCCACACCGCGCACCCGGCGGGCCACCACGACAGCGGGCATCCGTGCGGCCAGATCGGCGAGCCGGCCTGCCCGCATCTGGGGTCCGATCAGCACCAGACCCTCGCAGCGATCGTCGACCAACGTGCGCACCGCGCGCGGCTCGTCGCGATGCGGGGTGACGGCGCTGAGCACGACGTCGTAACCGAGCGCGTCGGCGGCGACGTAGACGCCGTCGACGAGGTCGGCGTGGAATTCCTGGCCCGCAGCGAAGGTCAGCCCGATGAGGTTGGTGCGGTGCTGCCGCAACCGCCGCGCCCGAGGGTCGGGACGGTATCCGATGTCCTCGGCAGCCTGCCTGACCCGCTGGCGCGTGTGCTCACTCGCGCCGGGCGCGTCGCGCATCACGATGGACACGAGCGCGCGCGAGACGCCGGCCCGCTGGGCCACGTCCTCCAACGTCGGTCTGCGATGCACGCTGTTCACCCTAGAACGTTCCAGAGGAGTCGTTGACGAAAGTCTCCGCAAGGCCCTACCGTACTAGAACGTTCTAGTAATTCATGTCAGATTCGGAGACACACATGCCCAATCCGTTGTCGTTCGGGCTCATCGGCGCGGGGTGGATCGGCAGCTTCCACGCCGAGACGCTGGCCAACCGCCTGCCCAACACCCGGCTTGTCGCCGTTGCCGACCCGGTTCCCGGTGCCGCAGAACGCCTTTCCGCTCCGCGCAGTTATCAGGACCCGCTCGAGCTGATCGCCGACCCCGCCGTCGAGGCGGTCGCCATCTCCTCCCCCGCCGCAACCCACACCGACCTCGTCGTCGCCGCCGCGCAGGCAGGTAAGCACGTGTTCTGTGAGAAGCCGATGTCGCTGACCCTCGACGATGCCGACCGCGCCATCGCCGCCGCCCGAGGTGCCGGGGTCGCGTTGCAGGTCGGATTCAACAGGCGTTTCGCCGCCGACTTCGCTGCAATGCACAGCCGCATCGCCAACGGGGACATCGGAACTCCGCAGCTGCTCCGGTCGCTCACCCGGGATCCGGGCATCTCTGCTGAGGTGGCGGCGCGCGTCAAGCCGTGGACGATCTTCAACGAGACCCTCATCCACGACTTCGACACGTTGTGCTGGCTCAACCCCGGCGCCCGCGTCACCGAGGTGTACGCCCAGGCCGACGCGCTGATCCATCCCCAGTTCGCCGGCCAAGGCTTCCTCGACACGTCGGTCGTGCAGATCCGGTTCGACAACGGCGCGTTCGCCGTCGCCGAGGCCAGCTTCCAGGCCGTCTACGGCTATGACGTCCGCGGTGAGGTGTTCGGCGCCAACGGCATCCTGCAGGCCGGCCTCGAGCCCGACCGCGCCGGGACATCCAATGTCGAGCTGTTCCACGACGCGTACGTCGCACAGTTCGCTCATTTCGCCGAGTCCGTGCGGGCCGGCGTCGAGCCGTCGGTCACCGGGGTCGACGCCCGCGTCGCCCTGGAAATCGCCCTCGCCGCACGCGCATCCGTCGAGCGTCAGGCACCCGTCGTTCTCGACGGGGCGCTGCGATGAGTTTCCAGTTGGCCGTCTGCTCGGAGATGGTGTTCCGCGATCTGCCGATCCTGGATCGGGTGAAGCGCATCGACGAGCTCGGCTTCGCGGCCGAGATCTGGAGCTGGCACGACAAGGATCTGGAGGCGCTGGCGACCACGGGCGCGACGTTCACGTCGATGACGGGCTATCTGCACGGCGATCTCATCGACCCGGACACCTGCGACGAAGTGGTTCGCACCGCCGAGCTGAGCATCAAGGCCGCGGAGATCCTGGGGGTCACCCGCCTGAACCTGCACACCGCCGAACTCGTCGACGGCCAG
This sequence comes from Mycobacterium sp. 236(2023), assembly GCF_029623955.1. Taxonomy (GTDB): domain Bacteria; phylum Actinomycetota; class Actinomycetes; order Mycobacteriales; family Mycobacteriaceae; genus Mycobacterium. Next base: position 294,272 of record NZ_JARSBP010000006.1, read on the forward strand.
GCGGCCCGTCCTCGGCAGCGCAGCACCGGTCAGATGTGGCTGACGGCCTCCCGGACGCTCGAACGCCTCGGCGAGCTCGGCGCCGCGGCAGGCGTGACGTTCTGCGTCGAGAACCTCAACACGATCGTCGACCATCCCGGTGTGCCGCTGGCCCGCGCGAAGGACACGCTCGCCCTGATCGAGGGCGTGGGGCATCCGAACGTGAAGATGATGCTCGACCTCTATCACGCGCAGATCGGCGAGGGGAACCTGATCGAACTGGTACGGCGGTGCGGCGACGCGATCGGCGAGATCCAGGTGGCCGATGTGCCGGGCCGCTGCGAGCCGGGCACCGGTGAGATCAACTACCCCGCGGTCGCCGCGGCACTTCGCGACATCGGCTACACCGGCACGATCGGTATGGAGGCCTGGGCCTCCGGCGAGGGTCCGCAGGGAAGTGAGGCCGCGCTGGAGCGTTTCCGCGCCGCCTTCAGCTGACTCGTGATCGCCGAAACGGAATTCCAGCAGGGGTTGTGCGAGAGCGGGCCTGCTGGAATTCCGTTTCGGCGCAGAGAGCGAAGGACGTCACCATGAACAGCACGAAGATCCTTGCCGGCGCGGTTCTGTCGGCCGGTCTCGCGGCAGCGGGCCTTGCCGCGGCGGGCACCGCCGCTGCCCTTCCCTCGGAGCCGCATGTGTGGTGCCCGGGGCAGCCCATGCATTCCCCGTCGGGCCCTGGAGCCAACTACGTCTTGGACATGAACGTGTGCCACACCTGGCAGTACACGAAGGGCGGCATGGGCAACGTCGGGGTCAAGGTCCCGCCCGGCTACGACCCTGTCACCTACCAGCCGACCGGCTGGGAAATCGAACCGAACGGCAACGTCTGGGACGGGCCGGGAATGCCGCCGGGTGCTGCATTCGAATGCGGCATGGGCCTGTTCGGCGTGCCGATCCGCTGCTGAGGTCAGCGGTCGACGAGCGTGGTGTCGAAGTAGTAGCGCGACGCGCGGTAGCAGTGGTTGCCGTACTCGACGGCGGCACCGGAATCGTCGAATGCCGTGCGCGCCATGGTCAGTAACGGCGCGTTCGGCTTCTCGTCGAGCAGTTGGGCCTCGGCGCGGGTGGCGCTGCGCGCGCCGATGCGCTGCCGGGCCAGCCGGATGTGGACCCCGCGGGCGCGCAGCGACTGGTACAGGCCGTTGTTCTCCAACTCCTCGGCGTCGGGCGCGATGTCCGCGGGGAGGTAGTTGATCATCAAGGCCAGCGGTTCGCCGTTGGCGCAACGCAATCGGTGAATGGCGGCGACCTCGCGATCGTCGGCGAGGTTCAGTTCGCGGGCAACCTCTTCATCCGGCGGGCCCACCTGGAACTTGAGCAGCCGCGTCGTCGGCTCTTGGCCGGCGCGGGCGAGATCGTCGAACAGGCTCGTCAACTCGACGCGGCGATGCACAGGATTCTGCACGACCTGTGTGCCGACACCCCGCTTGCGCACGAGCAGACCCTTGTCGACGAGTTCCTGGATGGCACGCCGCGTGGTGGGGCGCGACAGCGTCAACCGCTTAGCCAGCGCGAGCTCGTTCTCGAATCGGTCACCCGGCGAGAGTTCGCCATCGCGTATCGCGGCCTCGATCGCCTGGGCCAGCTGGTAATAGAGCGGAACCGGGCTTGACCGGTCGAGCTCCACTGTCAAGGGCACGTCGGCTCCGATCTCGGGTTGGGGCCTGTCAACGGTAGCTGAATGTTAACACCGATTGAGATAAAGATAGAATGTCAGGACAAAGTCTTGACATCACACCGTGACGAGAGGCACAGTCTTAGTCAGCCACCCACACCTATCCGTCGGAGTGACTTTCTATGACCAATCAGCCATATGACGTACTCGCCATCGGGCGCAGCGGCGTCGACGTGTACCCCCTTCAGGTCGGCGTCGGCCTCGAAGACGTACAGACGTTCGGGAAGTTCCTGGGCGGCAGCGCCGCCAACGTCGCGGTCGCGGCCGCACGGCTCGGGAACCGCTCGGCGCTCATCTCCGGCGTCGGCGACGACCCGTTCGGCCGCTACGTCCGCGCCGAACTCGCCCGCCTCGACGTCGACAACCGTTTCGTCGCCACCCACGGCGAGTTCCCGACCCCGGTGACGTTCTGCGAGATCTTCCCGCCGGATGATTTCCCGCTCTACTTCTATCGCAAGCCCAGCGCCCCGGACCTGCAGATCAGCGCCGACGAGATCGACGCGGACGCGGTCCGTTCGGCGCGGCTTTACTGGTCGACGGTCACAGGACTTTCCGAAGAGCCAAGCCGCAGTGCGCATTTCGCTGCGTGGGACGCACGTTCGCGGCAGCCGCTGACCGTCCTGGACCTGGACTACCGGCCGATGTTCTGGGCCACGCCCGCAGCGGCCACCGAGCAGGTGCAGAAGGCGCTGGCGCATGTCACCGTCGCCGTCGGCAACCGTGAGGAGTGCGAGATCGCCGTCGGCGAGTCCAACCCGCACAAGGCGGCCGACGCGCTGCTGGACATGGGTGTCGAGCTAGCGATCGTGAAGCAGGGTCCCCGGGGCGTGCTCGGCAAGACCCGCCACTCGTCGGTGACGGTGCCGCCCAACGAGGTCGACGTCGTCAACGGCCTCGGCGCCGGCGACGCCTTCGGCGGAAGCCTGTGCCACGGCCTGCTCAACGGCTGGTCGCTGGAGAAGACGCTGCGTTACGCCAACGCCGCAGGGGCCATCGTGGCCGGGCGGCTCGAATGCTCTACCGCCATGCCGACGGCCGGCGAGGTTGCCGAACTGGCCGAACAGACCGCTGTGGAGGCCGTCAATGTCTAAGACACCCCTGTGCCGGGACTACGCCGAGATCACCGAGGTCCGCGCGACTGACCCAGCCGCCGTGCAGCGCGCCTGGGAGCACCGCAAGACCCGGCCGACGTCGCGCGGCAACGGAAGACTGATGATCGTGGCCGCCGATCACCCCGCCCGCGGCGCCCTCGCCGTCGGATCGCGGCCGACCGCGATGAACAGCCGCACCGATCTGCTTGACCGGCTTCGCGCCGCCCTCGCCGACCCCGGAGTGGACGGCGTCCTGGCCACGTCGGACATCCTCGACGACCTCGTGCTGCTCGGAGCACTCGACGACAAGGTCGTCTTCTCGTCGTTCAACCGCGGCGGACTCGCCGGGTCGGCTTTCGAGCTCGACGACCGGATGACCTGCGCCACCGCGGCGTCCACCGCGGCGGCGAAGATGAACGGCGGAAAGATGTTGTGCCGCATCGACCTCGGCGATCCGGGTACGGTGGCGACGATGGCGGCCTGTGCGCAGGCCGTCGACGAGCTCGCCGCCCGCGGACTGATCGCGATGCTCGAACCGTTCATGTCCTCGCGGGTCAACGGCAAGGTCAAGAACGACCTGTCGCCCGACGCGGTGATCAAGTCGATCCACATCGGTCAGGGCCTCGGCAGTACGTCGGCGTATACGTGGATGAAGCTCCCCGTTGTCGACGAGATGGATCGGGTGATGGAGGCCACGACGATGCCGACCCTGCTGCTGGGCGGTGACCCCACGGATCCCGAAGAGGCGTTCGCCAGCTGGGAGAAAGCACTCGCCCTTCCGTCGGTGCGCGGCCTGATCGTCGGCCGCACACTGCTGTACCCCCCCGACGACGACGTCAGCTCGGCCGTCGCGACCGCGGTAGCGATGGTCCGATAATGAACTCGAAACTGTATATCCCCGCCAATAGCGCGGCCGCGCCGTTCACCGTCGCGATCACGCCGGAAGACGCGGGCTGGGCCGAATCATCCTTGCACGTCGTCGATCTCGGCGACCAGGGTTCGGTGTCGTTGACCACTGGTGACACCGAGGTGATGATCCTGCCGCTGTCCGGGGCCGCGGTGATCGAGTGCGACGGACGGACTTTCGAATTGTCCTACCGCGCTTCGGTGTTCGACGGGCCCGCCGACATGGTGTACCTGGGGATCGGTCAGGCCTACGTGCTGACAGGACGGGGGCGCATCGCGATCTGCGGTGCGCGGGCGACGAACTCGTTCCCCAACCGCCGCGTCGCCGCGGCCGACGTCTCCGTCGAATTGCGCGGAGCGGGCAACTGCAGCCGCCAGGTGCACAACTTCGGCACCGCGACGGCGTTCGAGGCCGATTCGCTGATCGCGTGCGAGGTCATAACGCCCGGTGGTAACTGGTCCAGCTACCCGGCCCACAAGCACGACGAGAACACCGACGTCGAAACGCAGCTCGAGGAGATCTACTACTTCGAGGTCGACGACTCCCCCGCCGGGACACCGGGTTTCGGCTACCACCGGGTGTACGGCACCCCGGAGCGCCCGATCGAGGTGCTCGAAGAGGTGCGCACCGGTGATGTGGTGCTGGTTCCGCACGGTTACCACGGACCGTCCATCGCCACCCCAGGCCACCACATGTACTACCTGAACGTGATGGCCGGCTCCGGCCCCACCCGTGCTTGGCTCATCTGCGACGATCCCAATCACACCTGGCTGCGCGGCAGCTGGGAGCACCAGGAGATCGACCCTCGCCTGCCGTTCACTGCGCCCGTTCAAGGAGAATGATCGTGGTTTCCACCGCGCCGAAGTCCACCGACAAGCTCGTCGACGACGAACCGACCGTGCGACTCACGGTCGCCCAGGCGACCGTCCGCTTTCTGGCCAACCAGTACGTCGAGCACGACGGCGATCGGCACAAGTTCTTCGCCGGCTGCTTCGGCATCTTCGGCCACGGCAACGTGGCAGGCATCGGGCAGGCCCTGCTGCAATCCGAGATCGAAGCGGTCGAATCGAAAACCGAGCCGGGCCTGAAGTACGTGCTGGGCCGCAACGAGCAGGCCATGGTGCACACCGCGGTCGCCTACGCACGTCAGCAGGACCGCACCCAGGCGTGGGCCGTCACAGCCAGCGTCGGCCCCGGCGCGACGAACATGCTGACCGGCGCCGCGCTGGCGACCATCAACCGGCTTCCCGTATTGCTGCTTCCCTCTGACACTTTCGCGACGCGGGTGAGCTCACCGGTACTGCAGGAACTGGAGCTCCCGTCGTCCGGCGATGTCACCGTCAACGACGCGTTCAAGCCCCTGTCACGCTACTTCGACCGGGTGTGGCGCCCCGAGCAGCTGCCCGCCGCACTGCTGGGCGCGATGCGGGTGCTGACCGACCCCGTCGAGACGGGCGCGGCGACGATCGCGCTGCCTCAGGACGTGCAGGCCGAATCGTTCGACTGGCCGGTGTCGCTGTTCGCCGAACGCACCTGGCACATCGCCCGCCCGCTGCCGGAGCGCTCGGTGATCGCCCGCGCGGCCGAGGTCATCCGGTCGGCCACGAAGCCGCTGATCGTCGCCGGGGGCGGGGTCATCTACTCGGGTGCCAACGATGCCCTCGCGCGGTTCGTCTCCGCGACCGGAATCCCCGTGTGCGAGAGCCAGGCCGGCAAAGGTTCACTGCTGCACGATGATCCGCGTTCCGTCGGCGCCGTCGGCTCCACCGGCACCACCGCGGCCAACGCATTGGCCAGCGACGCCGACGTCATCATCGGGATCGGCACACGCTACAGCGATTTCACGTCCGCGTCGCGCACGGCGTTCAACAACCCCGACGTTCGCTTCGTCAACATCAACGTGGCCTCGCTCGACTCGGTCAAGCAGGGCGGCATCAGCGTCGTCTCCGACGCCCGGGAAGCCCTCGAAGCGCTGACCGAGCTGCTCGGCGACTATTCCGTCAGCAACGAATACTCAACGCGCGTGGGCGACCTCATGACCGAGTGGAACGACACCGTCACCGAGGTGTACCGCACCGAGGACGGGGTGGCGCTGAACCAGAACCAGGTGATCGGACTCGTCAACACCCTCTCCGATCCCCGCGACATCGTCGTGTGCGCGGCCGGCTCGATGCCCGGCGACCTGCACAAGCTGTGGCGGATGCGCGACCGCAAGGGTTACCACGTCGAGTACGGCTTCTCGTGCATGGGCTACGAGATCGCCGGCGGCATCGGCGTGCGGATGGCCGCGCCCGATCGGGACGTGTTCATCATGGTCGGCGACGGCTCCTATCTGATGATGGCGACCGAGATCGCAACAGCGGTGCAGGAGGGCGTCAAGGTCATCCCTGTGCTGGTGCAGAATCACGGCTTCGCCTCCATCGGCGGGCTCTCGGAGTCGTTGGGCTCCCAGCGATTCGGGACGTCCTACCAGTATCGCGGCGAAGGCGGCCGGCTCGACGGCGGCCACCTGCCCGTGGACCTCGCGGCCAACGCTGCCAGCCTCGGCGCCGACGTGATCAAGGTGAGCACCGCCGCCGAGTTCACCGACGCGGTCAAGGTCGCCAAGGCGGCCGACCGCACCACCGTCATCTATGTCGAGACCGACCCGATGATCTTCGCTCCGGACAGCCACTCCTGGTGGGATGTGCCCGTCAGCGAGGTATCGACGCTGGAGTCGACGCAGCAGGCCTACGAGCGGTACGCGGACTGGAAGAAAGTCCAACGGCCACTGATCAATCCGTCCGATCGCTGAGGAACACTCAATGTCCGACCTACGAATCGCCGTCCTCGGCGTCGGTGTCATGGGCGCCGATCACGTCGCCCGCATCGAGTCCCGGATCTCGGGCGCCCGCGTCACCGTCGTCAACGACTACGTCGCCGAGAAGGCCGAACAGATCGCCTCGGCGATCGACGGTTGCCGCGCCATCGCCGACCCACTCGACGCCATCGCCGACGCGGACGTCGACGCGGTCGTCCTCGCCACGCCGGGCACCACGCACGAGAAGCAGCTGCTGGCGTGCCTGGAGCACGGTAAGCCCGTCATGTGCGAAAAGCCCCTGACGACAGACGTTGCGACGTCGTTGGAGATCGTCCGGCGGGAAGCCGAGCTCGGCAGGCAGCTGATCCAGGTCGGTTTCATGCGCCGGTTCGACGACGAGTACATGCGGTTGAAGGCACTGCTGGACGGCGGTGAACTCGGGGTTCCGCTGGTGATGCACTGTGTGCACCGCAATCCCAGCGTCCCGTCATATTTCGACAGCTCGCTGATCGTCAAGGACTCGCTCGTCCACGAGGTCGACGTCACCCGCTACCTGTTCGGCGAAGAGATCGCCAGCGTGCAGATCGTGAAGCCGTTCTCCAATCCCGGTGCACCCGTTGGGGTCATCGACCCACAGATCGCAATCCTGCGGACCGTCTCCGGGAAGCACGTCGATGTCGAGCTGTTCGTCACCACCGGCGTCGCCTACGAAGTCCGCACCGAGGTGGTCGGCGAGCGTGGCAGCGCGATGATCGGCTTGGACGTCGGCCTGATCCGCAAATCAGCTCCCGGTCACTGGGGTGGCACCATCACGCCCGGCTTCCGGGAGCGATTCGGCCGGGCCTACGACACCGAGATCCAGCGGTGGGTCGACGCCGTCAGAGCCGGCACCAACGTCGACGGCCCCACCGCGTGGGACGGCTACGCCGCCGCGGCCGTCTGCGCCGCAGGTGTCGAATCACTCCACACCGGTCTGCCCGTCGACGTGCAGCTCGCAGACCGCATCTGAACATCCCAGCCCGAAACAAGAAAGTAGAAAGAGAATGACGAACACCATCTCCCATTGGGTCAACAACGCTGTCTTCGACGGCAGTTCGGGTGCGACGGCTCCGGTGACCAACCCGGCCACCGGCGTGGTCACCGGCGAGGTCGCGCTGGCCTCGGTCGCCGACGCGCAGAAGGTCATCGACGCGGCCGCCGCGGCGTTCCCGGCATGGCGCGACACCTCGCTGGCCAAGCGCACCCAGGTGCTCTTCGCGTTCCGCGAGCTGCTCAACGAGCGCAAGGGCGAGCTCGCCGAGATCATCACCAGCGAACACGGCAAGGTCGTCTCCGACGCCCTCGGTGAAGTCTCGCGCGGCCAGGAAGTCGTCGAATTCGCCTGCGGCATACCGCATCTGCTCAAGGGCGGATTCACCGAGAACGCCTCGACCAAGGTCGACGTCTACTCCATCCGCCAGCCCCTCGGGCCGGTCGGCATCATCAGCCCCTTCAACTTCCCCGCCATGGTGCCGATGTGGTTCTTCCCCATCGCCATCGCCTGCGGCAACACCGTCGTGCTCAAGCCCTCGGAGAAGGACCCCACCGCCGCGCTGTGGCTGGCAAACCTGTGGAAGGAAGCCGGTCTGCCCGACGGCGTGTTCAACGTGCTGCAGGGTGACAAGACGGCGGTCGACGAGTTGCTGACCAACCCCAAGATCAAGTCCGTCTCGTTCGTGGGGTCGACCCCGATCGCGCAGTACGTCTACAGCACAGGCACCGCCGCGGGCAAGCGCGTCCAGGCACTGGGCGGAGCCAAGAACCACGCCGTCATCCTCCCCGACGCCGACCTGGACCTGGCCGCCGACGCGATGGTCAACGCCGGCTTCGGCTCCGCCGGGGAACGCTGCATGGCGATCAGCGCCTGTGTGGCCGTCGGACCGATCGCCGACGATCTGGTCGCCAAGATCGCCGAGCGCACAACGCCATTGAAGATCGGTGACGGCACCAAGGATTCCGACATGGGCCCGCTGGTGACGAAGGTGCACCGCGACAAGGTCGCCTCCTACATCGACGCCGGCGAGTCCGCGGGCGCCAAGGTCGTCGTCGACGGACGCACTGTCAAGGCCAACGGCGGAGCTGAAGGCTTCTGGCTGGGCCCGACCCTGCTCGACAATGTCACCCCCGAGATGACCGTCTACACCGACGAGATCTTCGGCCCAGTGCTGTCGGTGGTCCGTGTCGAAACCTACGACCAGGCACTGGAACTGATCAACTCCAACCCCTACGGCAACGGCACCGCCATCTTCACCAACGACGGCGGCGCGGCCCGGCGGTTCCAGAACGAGGTTGAGGTCGGCATGGTCGGCATCAACGTCCCCATCCCGGTGCCGATGGCCTACTTCAGCTTCGGCGGCTGGAAGGCCTCGCTATTCGGTGACAGCCACGCCCACGGTATGGACGGCGTGCAGTTCTTCACCCGCCAGAAGGCCATCACCCAGCGCTGGCTCGATCCCAGCCACGGCGGCATCAACCTCGGCTTCCCGCAGAACGGCTAGCCAGTCCGTTTGACCGTTGCACCGCGAGCGCGCGCGTCTGCACGTAGACGCGCCGCTCGCGGTGGCATTTCATGCACGTTCGCCGGCCACGAAAGCAACCCGTGAACACACAACTCGTCGCGACCGCATGGACCAGCGCCGGCGACACGTCGCCGATGCTGTCGCCCGCGACCAGTCCCGTCCCGGTCGCCGAGCGCCTTCAGGCGATCGTCGAGGCCGGCTATGTCGGATTCGGCTTGATCGCCGACGACCTTCTGGCAGTGCGTGATTCGATCGGGTTTGCGGCGCTACGCGACATGGCAGCCGACCACGGGCTGTCCCACATCGAGATCGAGCTGCTCGAACGCTGGTGGATACCGCCCGGCCGGCCCGGGCACACCTATGACGTCCGAGGCCTGCTGTTCGAGGCCGCAAGGGTGCTCAACCCTGTGTTCATCAAGATCGGGTCGGAGAACGGGCCCCCGCTCACGGACCTGGCGCCGCTGGTCGCACCGCTGCGTGAGCTTGCCGACGAAGCCGCCCGGCTTGGCACCCGGATCGCGATCGAGACCATGCCGTTCTCCCGGATCGCAACGGTCCCGATGGGTGCCGAACTCGTCACGGCCGCAGACCATCTCGGCGTCGGATTGCTCGTCGATGCGTGGCATGTGTTCCGCGCCGGTACCTCACTGTCCGAACTGGACGCGACGCTGCCCGACGGAATGATCTTCGGGGTCGAGCTCGACGACGCGGCGCCGGAAGTGGTTGGCACTCTGTTCGAGGACACCGTCGAACGGCGACTGCTCTGCGGCGAGGGCGCGTTCGACCTAACCGGCCTGATCGGACTTCTGCGCGCGAAGGGTTTCGATGGGCCTTGGGGTGTCGAGATTCTCTCAGAAGATCTCCGGCAGTTGCCCGTTCGGCAGGCGCTTCAGCAGGCCGCGGACACCGCGCGCAAGATCCTGGGCTAGCCGTCGGTGGTACCGCGGGCATCGAGACGTCGCAACACCGCGTCGACGACGAGCGGATCGGTCCCTGACTGACTCCGGTGCTCGACGACAGCGTCGCGCGCAGCTTCGAGCATTTCCTCCTTGAGCGCGTTGAGAGTGCCCGCATCATGCGCGTGGACAGCGCCTTCCTCTTGCGTCTTTCGAGCGCCCAATGAGTGCCACATCCGTTCGGCGTTCTCACGCGCCTCGTCGATCACCTCAGGGTCCACGTCGCCCCGCTCGCGGATTTCTTCGAGGCGGCTGAAACCGGCTGCACTCCCCCGCTGCAGGAGCTCTTGTTCCTCGGCGTCCCGGTCGTCGCCCGATGCCCTCACCCGCAACGCTCGGACGAGCAGCGGCAGGGTCAGACCCTGGGCAAGCATGGTGCCGATGATGACGACGAACGCGATGAAGATCAGACGTTCACGCTCGGGGAAATCGGGGGGCAGCGCCAACACCGCTGCAAGTGTGACGACGCCACGCATCCCTGCCCATGAAGCGACGGTCATCTCACGCCAGCCCACCGGCTCGGCGATGGAGCGCTTTCTCTGCAGCAGCCGTTCATCCAGTGCCGCAACAGGAAAGATCCAGACGAACCGGACCACGACGACAATGACGGTGATCAGCAGAGCCTGCTGGATGAGGATGCCGAGCGGACCGTCGACCTGTTGGGCGACGGCCCGCAGCTCCAATCCGACGAACGCGAATGCGGCTCCGGTGACCAGTAATTCGATGATCTCCCACGTTGTCCCCGACACCAGCCGGGTCTGGGCCGACTCGTGGTCGGCGTAACGGCTGAGGGCCAGCGCGATCGTCACCACCGCCAGCACACCGCTGCCGTGCGCCGCGTCGGCGGCTACATAGGCTGCGAAAGGCATGACCAGAACGAGAGCACTCCCGGCGGGGTGCGCCGGGAGCCTTACGAGAAGCCAGCGGGTGACGACCGCGAGCACCAAACCCATAGCCACACCGATCGCGATCGCCGCGGCAAGGGCCGCCCCGGCACGGAGAGGTGCGAATGCGCCGGCCATTGTCGAAGCGACGGCGACCTCGTAGAGGACCAGCGAAGTGGCGTCGTTGGACAGCCCCTCGCCTTCCAGAATGGTGCGCAGGCGCCGCGGCAGCCGCAGCTTGTGCGCCACCGCGGTAGCCGCCACCGGATCCGGGGGCGCGACCGCTGCGCCCAGCGCCACGGCGGCCATCAGCGGTAGTCCCGGAACCACCGATTGCAACACGAAGCCGACGACAAACGCCGTCACCCCCACGAGCGCGACCGCCAGCAACGCAATCGCCCTACGATTGTCCAGGAACTGCCGCCACGACGTGCGCCGGGCGGCTGCGAACAACAGCGGCGGCAGTACGAGAGGCAGGATCAACTCGGGGTTCAGCGAAGACACAGTCAGGCCGGGGACAAACGCCATCGCCAATCCGAAGATCAGCATCACCACGGGGTAGGGCAGATTGATGCGCTCGGCCAGCGGCGCAAGCAGTACGGTGGCCGCCGCGAGCACGAGCAACAGGGTCAGCGCAGCCACGAATCAGCCGCTCTTGCCAGAGATCACAAGGCAGGTTGCCCAGCTACGGCCAACCCAATCCCCCGCGAGCTGAGATCGGCAGTTCTTACGGGTTCGTCTCCTCGGCGTGCAGCGCTGCACGCTTGGGTAGTCGTTGACCATGCGAATTATGGCCGCCCTTGCATCGACGGTGTTGCTGGTCGGCGCGTGCGGAAATCCCCCCATCCAGTCGGCGCCTGCCTCCGAATCCGCAGCCGCAACGACCTCGGGCCTGTTGCCGCCCGGTGTCCCCACCGAGGGCAGCAGACCAGACGCAGACGGTCTTCCCCCGCCGGCGGAGCCACAATCTGCGCCGACCCCTGCCTCACCCCCTGCCGGCAGACAGGTCTCGGTCGGCGCCGCTCCCGAAGGAATCGTCGTCGACGCGGTCACCCGAACAGTGGCCGTCGCCAAGCGCAATCCGAACGAACTCGTCCTGCTCAGTGCCGACACCGGCGAGATCGTCGGCCGCACTCCGCTGCCCGGGGTGGTGCGTCATCTCCAACTCGCCGCGCCCGGCGGTCCGGTGCTCGTACCTGTCGAGAGCGCGAACGCGCTTGTGCGCGTGGACCTGCCCTCTGGACAGGCTCGACGACAGATCGTCACCGGCACTGTTCCGCATGATGCCTCGGAGGCAGCCGACGGCACGGTGTTCGTGGCCAACGAACACGGCGGGACCGTGACGGTGCTGCGCGGCGACGACATCGTCAAGGTGTTCACCGACAGCGTGCAGCCCGCCGGCCTGGCACCCGTCGGTGACCGGATGGGTCTGCTCGACGTGCGTAAGAACGACCTGACGGTCTACGACATCGCGAACCTCACCATCGTCGGCTCGACGCCAGCCGGTGACGGTCCGACCCATCTCGTCGCCGACAAGCACGGCCGACTCGTCGCCGCCGACACCCGCGGCGACACCGTGCGCGTCTTCGACACGACACCAAGCCAACTCGCCGAGATCGACCAGCCGGGCGGCCCGTACGGCATCGCCTACGACGCGACACGGGACCGCCTCTGGGTGGCATCCTCGGGAACCAACGAGGTGGTGGGTTACGACATGTCCGAGGCGATGCCACGCGAGATTGCGCGGATACCGACAGTGCAGAATCCGTACACCGTCGGCGTCGACACGACCACCGGACGGCTGTTCATCGCCGGCGTCACCGCAGGCGTCGTGCAGATCGTCGACCCGGGCTGAGTACGAACGTCACGCTCGCGGAGCAGGATCAAAGGATGTACAGCATCTCCTGGTAAGTCGGCAGCGGCCAAAGGTCATCGGCAACAACAGCTTCCAACGCATCCGCGGCGACACGCACAGCATCCATCGCCGGCAGCAACGCCTTCTGCGCGTGGGTGGCCTCGTCGAGCGCCGACTCCGCCGAATGATCCGACAGCGCAGCCTTGAGCGTGCCCAGGGCCGCGGTCAACTCACCGATCGGCGCCGAAACCGACTGCAGCAGAGTAGTGTCCGCCTCGACGCCGGCCGCCTTCAGCGTGGCGACGTTCTGCGCCAGCTCGGTCTGGTAGCGAACCGCCGCCGGCAGGATGACCGTCGTTCCGAGTTCCAACGCCAGCTTGGCCTCGACGGCGATGGTGAGCGCGTACTGCTCGAGGCGAACCTCGTAGCGGCTGTGCAACTCCCGCTCGTTGAACACGCCGTACTTCTCGAACACCTCGATAGCTTCCGGCTTGATGAGCTCCGGAATCGCGTCCAGCGTGGTTTTCAGATTCAGCAGGCCACGCTCGGCTGCCTCGATCTGCCAGTTCTCCGAGTAGCCGTCGCCGTTGAACACGACCGCGCCGTGATCGGTGATGATCTCGGTGAGCAACGTCTGGACGGCCGCATCGAAATCGGCGCCGTCAGCGACGGCCTTCTCCAACGCGCTCGCCATGTAGTCCAGCGAGTCGGCCATGATCGTGTTCAGGATGATCATCGGCACGTTGATGGTCTGCCCGGAACCCGGCGCGCGGAACTCGAAACGGTTGCCGGTGAACGCGAACGGGCTGGTGCGGTTGCGGTCCCCCGGATCCGTCGGCAGGTGCGGCAGGGTGTCGACACCGATCATCATGGTGCCTTTGCCCTTCGACGACGTGGCAGCACCCTTGGCGATCTGCTCGAACACGTCGGCGAGCTGGTCGCCGAGGAAGATCGAGATGATGGCCGGCGGCGCCTCGTTGGCGCCCAGGCGGTGGTCGTTGGTGGCCGAGGCCACCGAAACGCGGAGCAGCCCGCTGAACTTGTGCACCGCGCGGATGACGGCGGCGCAGAACACCAGGAACTGGGCGTTCTCGTGCGGGGTGTCACCTGGCACGAGCAGGCTGCCGAACTGGGCGTTGCCCATCGAGAAGTTGACGTGCTTGCCCGATCCGTTGACACCGGCGAACGGCTTCTCGTGGAACAGGCACTCCATGCCGTGCTTCTTGGCGATGGTGCGGAAGATGGTCATCAGCAGCTGCTGATGGTCGGCGGCGATGTTGGCCCGCTCGAACATCGGGGCGATCTCGAACTGGCCGGGTGCGACCTCGTTGTGCCGCGTCTTGGCGGGGATGCCGAGCTTGAACAGCTCGCGCTCGGTGTCCATCATGAAGCCGAGCACGCGCTCGGGCACCGCACCGAAATAGTGGTCGTCGAACTCCTGACCCTTCGGTGGCTTGGCGCCGAACAGCGTGCGGCCGGCGTTGATCAGATCCGGGCGAGCCAGGAAGAAATGCCGGTCGACGAGGAAGTACTCCTGCTCCGGACCGCAGAACGACACGATGTTGTCGAAGTTCTTGTGCCCGAACAGCTTCAGGATGCGCTCGGCCTGTGCGCCCATGGCCTGCTGGCTGCGCAGCAGCGGCGTCTTGTAGTCCAGCGCCTCACCGGTCATCGAGACGAACACCGTGGGGATGCAGAGGGTGTTGCCGTTGGGGTTCTCCAGGATGTACGCGGGGCTGGTGACGTCCCAGCCGGTGTAGCCGCGTGCTTCGAAGGTGCTGCGCAGGCCGCCGGACGGGAAGCTGGAGGCGTCGGGCTCGCCCTGAATCAGGGTCTTGCCGGCGAACTCGGCGAGCGTCTGGCCGTCGGAGACCGGCTCCAGGAAGCTGTCGTGCTTCTCGGCGGTCAGGCCGGTCATCGGGTAGAAGACGTGCGCGTAATGGGTGGCGCCTTTGGACAGCGCCCAGTCCTTCATCGCCGAGGCGACGGAGTCGGCGACGGCCGGATCCAGCGTGACGCCCTTCTCGATGGTCGCGACGACGGACTTGTAGACCGACTTGGGCAGGCGCAGCTGCATCTCAGCCTTGGTGAAGACGTTGGAGCCGAAGATCTCGCCGGGCGCCTCGGTCGGGTCGAAGCTGATCGCCGGTGGCACGTAGCCCTCGACGTTGTTGATCGCCTGCAGACGCACCGCATTACCGCTCAATGGACTTCCTATCACTGCATGTATGTCCGGAACTGCTTTCACGGACCGTTGACCGGCCAACACTAGGAAGGGTCGATTCCGAACTTGTTACGCACGCGTCAACGGCAGAAGGCGCTAGTTACCAATGTGCGCTTCTCGGGCTGTTGTGTGCGGAAGCGCGCGCTCGATCGGCCGCGAGGGTGCCTTGAATGCCACCAACTGCGGCGCGGCGCGGTACAGACACGCGCGCTCGCGGTGCGAGGGTCACCCCGGATGGGTCGTTTTGACACCCGCGGTGTTGATCTGGCTACCGAGGTCCAGGTCGGCAGCGACGGCCACGAGGGCTGCCGCCACGATGGATGCTGGAGCGCGATCGAGGACGACCAGCCCGATCGGCGGACGCTGACCGTGCTGGACCATCGGCCGCGCGGCGAAACTGTTCGGCACCCCGAGTTGCGGCAGCCAGGCCGTCGACGCGATGGTCGCGCGCCGCGAATGCGTCAGGTGCGCGTAGAGCGCATCGACGGAGTCCGCCTCCACCACCGGGCGGTACCGCACGCCTTCGGCGGCCATGTTCGCGTCGAGGATGCGACGGTTGCGCATCGTCGTGGTCAAGGCACACAGATCCATCGTCGCCGCGTCGGACCAGGTGACCTCCCCCGTCGCCATCAGCGGATGGTCGGCCGGAGCCAGCAGGACGTACTGCTCCCGGTAGAGCTCGACGGCGCGCGTGTCCGGGTGCGGTTCGTCGTCGAGGTAGGTCAATCCGGCGTCGATCTCGAAATCGGCCAATCGACGGGCGATTTCGCGCGACGACAACGCCTCGATCCGCACCGAAGCCGCCGGATTACGCCTCAGGAACTCCGCGGTGATGAACGGGCTGGCGGGCACGGCGGTCGGGATGGCCCCGAGGCGCGCGGTCGCCGTCAGCCGGCCCTGCATGCGTTCCAGGTCGGCGAACATCTCATCCCGCTCGGCGATGATCCGCTGCGCCCAGGTCACGACGCGGCGGCCCTCCTCGGTGAACCCCTCGAAGCGGTGCCCGCGCTGCACGATGACGATGCCGAGATCACGTTCGAGCCGGCGGATCGCCACCGACAGCGTCGGCTGACTCACGTGGCAGCGGGCCGCGGCCCGGCCGAAATGACGCTCCGCGGCCAGTGCCAGCAGGTAGTCCAGATGTTGCAGCAGCAGATCGTTCGCCATGTCTCACCCTTTTCGATAGCCAGCGTCTATCACTGCATGTGGAATACCAAATAGGCGAGCCGTCCACATGGGGTTGAGGTCGGGTCGGCCTCGTCTAGATTGGTGAGATGAGCAGGGCCCAGGACGCCCGAGACGTCGATGCGACCTACGACGAGCGCGACGTCGCGGTGACCGGCGCCAAACAAGAGGCCGCCGGCGTGAAGGCCGTGATGGTGAGCCTCAAGCGTGCCGTGGCGCAGATGGGCCCCGTACGCACGGCGGCCACGCTGTCGCGGCTCAATCAGCGCCACGGCTTCGACTGCCCAGGGTGTGCGTGGCCCGAGGAACACGGCGGCCGCAAAGTCGCCGAATTCTGCGAAAACGGCGCCAAAGCGGTCGCCGAGGAGGCCACCAAACGGGTCGTCACAGCCGACTTCTTCGCCCGCCACACCATCGCCGAGCTCGAGTCGCACCCCGAGTACTGGCTGTCCCAGCAGGGCCGGCTGACCGAGCCGATGGTGCTCCGCCCGGGTGACGACCGCTACCGACCCATCGGTTGGGACGACGCCTACCGGCTGATCGCCGACGAACTGAACGCGCTACAGAGCCCGCACGAGGCAGTGTTCTACACCTCGGGACGGACCAGCAACGAGGCCGCCTTCCTGTACCAGCTGCTGGTCCGCAGCTTCGGCACGAACAACCTGCCGGACTGCTCCAACATGTGCCACGAGTCGTCGGGCACCGCCCTGACCGACGCGATCGGCATCGGCAAGGGATCGGTCACCGTCGAAGATCTGGTCGAGTCCGACCTGATCCTCATCGCCGGGCAGAATCCCGGCACCAATCATCCGCGGATGCTGTCGATCCTGGAGAAGGCAAAAGCCAACGGCGCCAAGATCATCGCGATCAATCCGCTGCCCGAGGCCGGGCTGATCCGGTTCAAGGATCCGCAGAAGGTCCACGGCGTGGTCGGCGACGGCGTCCCGATCGCCGACGAATTCGTCCAGAGCCGCATCGGCGGTGACATGGCGCTGTTCGCCGGCCTGGGCCGGTTGCTGTTGGAGGCCGACGACAAGGCACCGGGCAGCGTCGTGGACCGCGACTTCGTCGACAGGCACACCGCGGGATTCGCCGACTACGAAACACGCACCCGCGCCGTCGATCTCGCCACAGTTCTGGAGGCGACCGGCATCGACCGCGCCCAGCTCGACCGCGTGGCCTCCGCAGTGGCCACGTCGAAGCGCATCGTCGTGTGCTGGGCGATGGGGCTGACGCAGCAGAAGCATGCCGTGCCCTCGATCGCAGAGATCTGCAACGTGCTGCTGATGCGCGGCATGATCGGCAAGCCGGGCGCAGGTCTGTGTCCGGTGCGGGGCCACTCCAACGTGCAGGGCGACCGGACCATGGGGATCTGGGAGAGGATGCCCGAGCGCTTTTTGGCCAACCTGGACACCAGATTCGGCATCACCAGTCCCCGCGAGCACGGCTTCGACACCGTCGACGCGATCCGCGCGATGCGCGACGGCAAAGCCACGGTGTTCATGGCGATGGGCGGCAACTTCGCCTCGGCCACCCCCGACACCCCCGTCACCGAAGCGGCATTGCGCAACTGCTCGCTGACCGTTCAGGTGTCGACGAAACTCAACCGAAGCCACCTCGTGCACGGCCGGACCGCGCTGATCCTGCCGTCACTGGGCCGCACCGACCGCGACCTCCAGGCCGGCAGGAAACAGATGGTGTCCGTGGAGGATTCGATGTCGATGGTGCATCTGTCCCGCGGCAGCCTGCACCCGCCCGGCGAGCAGGTGCGCAGCGAGGTCGCGATCATCTCGCAGCTGGCCCGTGCCGTCCTCGGTCCGGAACACCCGGTGCCGTGGGAGACGTTCACCACCGACTACGACACCATCCGTGACGCGATCGCCGCCGTCGTACCGGGCTGCGACGACTACAACCGCAAGGTCCGTGCTCCGGACGGATTCCAGCTGCCGCACCCGCCCCGCGATTCGCGCGAATTCCACACCGCGACAGGAAAAGCCAACTTCGCGGCGTACCCCGTCGAATGGGTGCCGGTGCCCGAAGACCGACTCGTGCTGCAGACGATGCGCAGCCACGACCAGTACAACACCACCATCTACGGACTCGACGATCGCTACCGCGGCGTCAAGGGCGGACGACGGGTCGTGTTCGTCAACCCGGATGACCTAGCGGGGTTCGGGCTCGCCGACGGTGACCGTGTGGATCTCGTGTCCGAGTTCACCGATGCGACCGGCCATCTGCAGGAGCGGCGCGCCAAGGATTTCAAGGTCGTCGCCTACTCGACCCCGGCAGGCAATGCCGCCGCGTACTACCCGGAGACCAATCCTCTCGTCCCACTGGACCACACCGCGACGAAGTCGAACACCCCGGTGTCGAAGGCAGTGGTCATCCGACTGGAGCGGGCGTAATGGGACGGGTCACCGCCCGCCGCCGGGCGCAGCACGTCACAGCCGACGACGCCGTGGCGCGGCCCGAGACACTGGTCGTCGAAGAACCCCTGGAGATCCGGGTCAACGGCGCTCCCCTGACCGTCACCATGCGCACGCCTGGCTCGGATATCGAACTGGCACAAGGCTTTCTGCTCACCGAGGGCATCGTCGGCCGCCGCGACGACATCCTGTCGGTGCGCTACTGCCGCGGCGCGAACAAGGACGGGGTCAACTCTTACAACGTTCTCGACGTCACACTCGGGCCGGACGTGCCCCCGCCGGACGTCGACCTGACGCGCAACTTCTACGCGACATCGTCGTGCGGAGTATGCGGGAAGGCCTCCCTGGAGGCCGTCCGGCTGATCAGCAAGCACGGCCCCGGTGACGACCCGGCCACCATCGCCGCCGAGACGTTGTCGGCACTGCCGGGCAAGCTGCGCAGCGAGCAGAAGGTATTCGCAGCGACCGGCGGACTGCACGGCGCGGCGCTGTTCGACACCGACGGCCAAACTCTCGTGGTGCGCGAGGACATCGGCAGGCACAACGCCGTCGACAAGGTGGTCGGGTGGGCGCTGGAGCAGAACCGCATCCCGTTGGCCGGCACAGTACTTCTCGTCAGCGGACGGGCGTCGTTCGAACTCACCCAGAAGGCTGTGATGGCGGGAATCCCGATTCTCGCCGCGGTCTCTGCGCCGTCGTCGCTGGCGGTCGACCTGGCCAGCCAGTCCGGACTCACCCTGGTCGCCTTCCTGCGCGGCGACTCCATGAACGTCTACACCCGGCCCGACCGCGTCACGAACTAAGCACTCGCTCTTGGGTTTGCCTAGCCTTAGCTTGAAACTGCAGAAACTGACAAATAGGGCAACCTCGCGAGATAGATAACCGGTGTCCGATATCCTCCGTCAAAATTTGCTGACCTGGTGGAGGACGGGGTGAACGCCTGGATTGTGCGGAGCTGGTGGGCAAACCCCGACAGCTACGACTGGCTGGTGAGCTATCTCCATAGTCGGGGGCTTCAGCGGGTCACCCGCGTCGTCATCCTCGTGACCGTGGCGGCGCTCGCGACGGTGCCTGCCGTACTCGCCGTCAGCCCGAATTCCACGACATCCGTCGTCGCCAGATCGGCCCTGGCAGCAGTCGCCGCGGTGTGCGGGGCGCTCGTCGTCTTGTGGATGCGTCGCCGGTGGCCGTCGAAGCGGCAGTCGCAGTTTTTCACCGTCGCCGCGATGGCCAGCGTCAGCGCGGCATGCCTAGCCGACGCGCAACCGTTGGCGGGTCTGACGGGCTGCGCCTCATTCGCCGCCGTAGGTGGCTATATCGCCTTCTTCCACTCCGCCCGCCTCATGGTGCTCAATCTGGGGACCGCGCTCATCACGATCGCCGTCCTGTCGGTGCGGCTTGCTGCCGAGGACGCGTTGTTGGCCGCGTGCAAATCCGTGGTTCTCGTGGTGGCTGTCGCGTCGATCCCGATCTGTTTGCAGGCGCTCCTGCAGTTCGTCGGTTTTGATGTCCTGAACGCCGATGTCGACCCCCTGACCGGCCTGCTGAATCGGCGTGGTCTCGATCGGAGGATGGCCGAGACCTTCACGGCCACATCGTACCTCGGTGATCGCGGGCTCACGGCGGTGATGGTGGACTTGGACAACTTCAAGACGATCAACGACTCAGCCGGTCATGCGGCGGGCGACGCCGTCCTCGTCAACGTCGGTCGGGCCCTGCTCGGCGCCGTCAGACCGTCGGCCGCCGTGGCCCGCGTCGGGGGCGAAGAGTTTCTCGTCATCGACGATGTGGACGCGCGCGGCGCTGAGGCACTGGCCGAACGAATCCGGGCCGCCATCTCGCCGACAGTGACCGCCAGTATCGGCACCGCCCATGTGAATTCGGCCGGCGCCCAGACGACAGAGTCCCTGACGTTCGTGAACTTCCTTGTCGCCGTGGCCGACCGGCAGATGTACCGGGCCAAGCACGGCGGAGGCGACCGATGTTGCCACGTCGTGTTGACGGAGCCACCGGGCGTCCACTGAGCGCACAGCACAACCCCTCTACCTGCGATCTCCACGCAATCTCCACCGAAGCTCCAAGCATCCCCACCGGCTCGGCGGCGACTATCGACGCCATGCCAGAGATCCTCATCGCCTCCTGCCCACCCGTCGGACACATCGCGCCGCTGCTGAACGTCGCCCGCACACTCGTCGCCCGCGGCGACCGTGTCACCGTCCTCACCAGCGCCCGCCACGCCGACAAGATCCGGGCCGTCGGCGCCGAGCCTCGCCCGCTGCCTTACGGCGCGGACTACGACGACTCCAACTTGGATGCCGACCTTCCCGGCCGGGCAGAAACCTCAGGAATCCCGCGGCTCAACTTCGACATCGAGCACATCTTCATCCGGCCACTGCCGCACCAGTTCAGCGCGCTTCAGGAACTGTTGGCTGACAACGACTATGACGCCGTCATCACCGACGCGCTGTTCCTCGGCACGCTGCCGCTGCTGCTCGACCCGTCGGCGAAACGGCCGCCGATCCTGACCTACTCGACGACGCCGCTGTTCCTGTCGAGTTGCGACACCGCACCGGGCGGGCCGGGCATCACGCCGATGCCCGGCCCGATCGGCCGGCTGCGCAACCGCATCCTGCAGCTCGCCACCCAGAAGGTGCTGTTGCGTCCCGCACACCGTGCCGCCGACCGCATGCTCGAAACGATGGGCTTGCCGAAACTCCCCGTGTTCGTGCTGGAGTTCGCGGCGCTCGCCGACCGCGTCATCGTCCCGACGATTCCCCAATTCGAGTACCACCGCAGTGATCTGCCGGCCCACGTCCGGTTCGTCGGGGCGGTGAATCCGCTGCCGAGCGACAACTTCATCGCACCCTCGTGGTGGTCCCAACTCAACGACGACCGGCCCGTCGTGCACGTCACCCAGGGCACCGTGGACAACGCCGACCTGACCCGCCTGGTGGAGCCCACGATCGAGGCACTGGCGGACGAGGACGTCACCGTCGTGGTCACCACCGGCGGCCGGCCGGTATCCCAGATCCGGACCCCGTTGCCCGCCAACGTCTTTGTCGCCGAGTACCTTCCGCACGACGTGCTGCTGCCGATGGTCGACGTGATGGTGACCAACGGCGGCTACGGCGCCGTACAGCGCGCACTCTCCGACGGCGTCCCGATGGTGGTGGCCGGGCAGACCGAGGACAAGCCCGAGGTCGCAGCCCGCGTCGAATACTTCGGAGCGGGAGTCAATTTGCGGACGGGGACACCCACCGTCGACGACGTGCGCCGCGCCGTACGCCAGGTTCTCGACGACGACGCCTACCGCTCCAACGCCCGCCGACTACAGAACGAGTACGAGGCATGGGACAGCGCCAGCGGAATCGCCGCCGTCGTCGACGAAGTCATCGCCGAGAACACAGACCGCCTCCAAACCGTCTGAGGGACACCCCGATGGCCGCCATCCTGATCGCCGCACTGTCACCGGTCGGCCATATCGAACCGCTCCTCGCGGTGGCCGAAGATCTCGTGAACCGGGGTGATCGCGTCACCGTGATGACCGGGCCTGCGCACCTCGGTGCGATCGGGGAGGTCGGGGC
This sequence comes from Mycobacterium sp. 236(2023), assembly GCF_029623955.1. Taxonomy (GTDB): domain Bacteria; phylum Actinomycetota; class Actinomycetes; order Mycobacteriales; family Mycobacteriaceae; genus Mycobacterium. The sequence goes on from NZ_JARSBP010000006.1 coordinate 316,456, forward strand.
GCAGCCGCACGTACTGCCCCCGACCGCCGACTTCGACGACGGGCCGTTCGACGCCGACGCGCGCTCGTCCCGCTCCGGCATCGACGCGTTGAGCCAGGCCATCATCCGGCTCTTCCTTCGGCCGATGCCCCATCAAGCGGCCGAGATGCGCAACGCGCTCGCCGACCAGCACTACGACGCGATGATCGTCGACTACGGGTTCTTCGGGGTGCTGCCCTTGATCCTCGGTGACTGGCGCGGCGTTCCGCCGCTGCTGTCCTTCACACCCACTCCCCTGCTGTTGTCCAGCCGCGACACCGCCCCGATGGGGATGGCATTGCCGCCGCCCAGAACTTTGGCGTGCCGGACCGCGTATCGAGGGCTGACCCTGCTGTCGCAGAAAGTGTTGCTGCGCAACGCACAACACGCAGCCGACCGGATGTTGACACGAATGGGCGCCAAAGCGCTGCCCGTCCCGTTGCTCGACCTCGGGGCGTTGGCAGATCGGCTGATCGTGCCGACAGTGCCCAGTTTCGAGTATCCCCGCAGCGACCTACCCAGCGGGGTGCGGTTCGTCGGCGCCGTCCGACCGCGTCCCTCAGACGGGTTCGTCCCTCCGCCCTGGTGGCCCGTGCTCGACTCGGGCCGCCCCGTCGTCCACGTCACGCAAGGCACCGTCGACAACCGCGACCTCACACGTCTCATCGAGCCAACGATCACCGCGCTCGCCGACACCGACGTCACGGTCGTCATCAGCACCGGCGGCCGCGACCCGGCCGCACTTCGGGTTCCTATCCCCGCGAACACGTATGTGGCCGAACATATCCCGCACGACCGGCTGCTGCCGAAGGTCGACGTGATGGTCACCAACGGGGGCTATGGCGGCGTCCAGCGCGCGCTCTCCTGCGGGGTGCCGATCGTGGTGGCCGGCAGCACCGAGGACTAACCGGAGGTGGCGGCGCGCGTCGCCTGGTCAGGCGCGGGCATCAACCTCAAGACCGGCACCCCCACGTCGGCAGCCGTGAAATCAGCGGTCGACCGGGTCTGCACCGACGACCGCTATCTGCGAAACGCCCGCCGACTGGAGGCGGCCTTCGCACGCCGCGACGGCGTCGCCGAGATCGCCGCGCTCGTCGACGAGGTCATCTGCGAACGCACCCACGCAATCACGTAGTCCACTACGCATGACCGGCCGCCCTCCGGGCAGAAAGCTCGAACCATGATCAACGAACTCCAGTTCATCGCCGTCGGCGCATTTCTGCTGTGGGGTCTGACCAGCGCGGTGTGCGACGCCTGGCTGCCCGACGAACAGGATCTCATCGGCCGGAAACGCAGAGAGGGCTGTCAGTCCGACTCGACTGACCAGCCCTCAGTGCGTACCTAGTAAGCGTTAAGCGCTCTTATCCCGGCGCTCGGTCCGCGACGGCTTGCGCGGCACGATGGTCGGCAGCACGTTGTCCTGCACGGTCTCCTTGGTGACGACCACCTTGGCGACGTCGTCGCGGCTCGGGATGTCGTACATCACCGGCAGCAGGACCTCTTCCATGATGGCGCGCAGCCCGCGGGCCCCGGTGCCGCGATGGATGGCCTGATCGGCGATAGCGTCGAGCGCCTCCTCGGCGAACTCCAGCTCGACACCGTCCATCTCGAACAGGCGCGTGTACTGCTTGACCAACGCGTTCTTCGGCTTGGACAGGATCTGCACGAGGGATTCCTTGTCCAGGTTGGTCACCGAGGCGACGACCGGCAGACGGCCGATGAACTCGGGGATCAGACCGAACTTGATCAGGTCCTCGGGCATGACCTCGGCGAAATGATCCTGGGTGTCGATGTCGGCCTTGGAATGCACCTCGGCACCGAATCCGAGACCACGCTTGCCGACGCGATCGGAGACGATCTTCTCCAGCCCGGCGAACGCACCGGCGACGATGAACAGCACGTTCGTCGTGTCGATCTGGATGAACTCCTGATGCGGATGCTTGCGGCCGCCCTGCGGAGGAACCGAGGCCTGCGTGCCTTCCAGGATCTTCAGCAGCGCCTGCTGCACGCCCTCGCCGGAGACATCGCGCGTGATCGACGGGTTCTCGCTCTTGCGGGCGATCTTGTCGACCTCGTCGATGTAGATGATGCCGGTCTCGGCGCGCTTCACGTCGTAGTCGGCGGCCTGGATCAGCTTGAGCAGAATGTTCTCGACGTCTTCGCCGACGTAGCCGGCCTCGGTCAGCGCGGTGGCATCGGCGATGGCGAACGGCACGTTGAGCATCTTGGCCAGCGTCTGCGCCAGATAGGTCTTGCCGCATCCGGTCGGGCCGAGCATCAAGATGTTCGACTTGGCCAGCTCGACGGGCTCGGCACGCGAGTCGCGGGACTTCTCCTGCGCCTGGATGCGCTTGTAGTGGTTGTAGACCGCCACCGCCAGCGTGCGCTTTGCGGTGTCCTGGCCGATGACGTAACCCTCGAGGAAGTCACGGATCTCCGCGGGTTTGGGCAGCTCGTCGAGCTTGACGTCGTCAGCGTCGGCGAGTTCCTCCTCGATGATCTCGTTGCACAGGTCGATGCACTCGTCGCAGATGTAGACGCCGGGCCCCGCGATGAGCTTCTTCACCTGCTTCTGGCTCTTACCGCAGAACGAGCACTTCAGCAGGTCGCCGCCATCTCCAATGCGTGCCATGGTGCTGGGGTCCCACTTCCTGTTGCTGTCGATATCGGCCGTTCGGTGCGGGCCACCGGGACCTTAAGTGTGTAGCCCCGACGCTACCCGCAGTTTCCGTCGCTGTGCGACCGATAAAGCCGAATAGCGTCGGTGGTATTCAGGTGTAGTTGCGACAACATATCGCCTGTTTCGCCCCCGGCAGCCGCGGAACGCGCCACCGTGTCTCTGGCGTGTCGCCGCTGTTACCCGACCGAGAGTACCTGTCTGACAGAGAAGTAACCGGCGAGTGTCCGGTCGGCGTCGTGACCACGGATTCCGACCGTGGTGCGGCCCGCGCGGACGCGCCCCTCCCGTGCTGGTCGGACACGACAGCAGTTGCGGCGCATGGCCGTGACGGCGAGATATCGGGCAGTCCCGTGAGGGTTTCGCTGCCCGAGAAAACGGCGGCCCGTCAGCGCGGACCGGGTCCGCCGGGACCGACGGGTCCGGGACCGACCGGGCCGACGACACCGCCGGGGCCGACAGGACCGGGGCCGACAGGTCCTGCGACGCCGCCGACGCCGACCGGGCCGGCGGGCCCGACGACCGGGTTCACGCCCCACGGCAGGCACCGCACGAGGGCCGGATTCCAATACGTCCCGTACGGGCACACCGGATCCTGGGCCTGGGCCACCCCCGCCTGCATCACCGTTCCGGCGGCGGCAGCGATCAACGCGGCCGCGGCCAACTTTCGTACCGCCATGGCGAACCCCCTTGCTCCTCCACGGTCGCTCCGCAAACGGACGACTCCGTGGAATATCAGCCTGACACGGGCAAACGTCGTGGCGGTCGCTTTTCGCGGCATTTGCCCGCGAATCCAGACGTCTTCGCGTCCGAGTCCGCCGTAGTCTGCGAACATGCCGACACTCGACGACGCCTTCGCCCTGGCACGCACCGACAACGGCTTGGCGGTCGTGTCGACGCTCCGCTCGGATCTGACGAACCAGTCGTCGCTGATCAATGCCGGCCCGCTACCTCATCCGGACACCGCTGATCAGGTGCTCGGCTTCGTCACCTACGGCAAGGTGAAGCTGGCCAACTTACGGGCGCGACCGCAGATCGCGGTCACGTTCCGGCAGGGGTGGCAGTGGGCCACCGTCGAGGGCCGGGCTGAACTCGCCGGGCCCGACGACGCAGCGGCGTGGCTGTCCTCGGATGACGAGTTGGCGCGCCTGCTGCGAGACGTCTTCACCGCCGCGGGCGGAACCCACGACGACTGGGCGGAGTACGACCGGACGATGCGTGAACAGCGTCGCACCGCCGTCCTCGTCACGCCGACGAGGATCTACAGCAACGGGTGAAGGTCAGGCCTTCTGCGCCGACAGCTTGCGGTATTCGAGCACCGTGTCGATGATCCCGTACTCCTTGGCCGCCTCGGCGGTGAGGATCTTGTCGCGATCGGTGTCCTTGCGGATGACCGCCGGATCCTTGCCGGTGTGGCGAGCGAGGGTCTCCTCCATCAGGGACCGCATGCGCTCGATTTCGGCGGCCTGGATCTCCAGGTCCGAGAACTGGCCCTGGATGACGCCGCCGAGCGCGGGCTGGTGGATCAGCACGCGGGCGTTCGGCAGCGCGAGACGCTTACCGGGCGTGCCCGCGGCCAGCAGCACAGCCGCGGCCGAGGCCGCCTGGCCCAGGCACACCGTCTGGATGTCGGCGCGCACGTACTGCATCGTGTCGTAGATCGCCATCAGCGACGTGAACGAGCCGCCGGGCGAGTTGATGTACATCGTGATGTCGCGGTCGGGATCCAGCGATTCGAGGACCAGCAACTGGGCCATGATGTCGTTCGCGGAGGCGTCGTCGACCTGCACGCCGAGGAAGATGATGCGCTCTTCGAACAGCTTGTTGTACGGGTTGGATTCCTTGACGCCGAAGCTCGAGTGCTCGATGAACGACGGAAGGATGTACCGCGCCTGGGGCTGCAACCGGGGGTCGAGCGAGGGATGGATGTTGTCGGTCATTTGTCGAGTCCTGCTCCCGGTCCGTCGCCGTTGAAGTTGACGCTGGTGATGATGTGGTCGACGAAGCCGTACTCGAGGGCTTCCTGAGCGGTGAACCAACGGTCGCGATCCGAGTCGGCTTCGATGCGCTCGATGGTCTGCCCGGTGAACTCCGCGTTGAGGCGGAACATCTCCTTCTTGATGACCGCGAACTGCTCGGCCTGGATGGCGATGTCGGCTGCGCCGCCGGTGATTCCACCGAGGGGCTGGTGCATCAGGATGCGCGCGTGCGGCAGAGCGTGACGCTTACCCTTGGTGCCGGCAGCGAGCAGGAACTCACCCATCGAGGCGGCCATGCCCATCGCGTACGTCGCCACGTCGCACGGGGCGAGCACCATCGTGTCGTAGATCGCCATGCCGGCGCTGATCGAGCCGCCGGGCGAGTTGATGTAGAGGTGGATGTCCTTGGTGGGATCCTCGGCCGAGAGCAGCAGGATCTGAGCGCACAGCCGATTGGCGATGTCGTCGTCGACCTGGGAGCCCAGGAAAATGATCCGCTCGGCCAGCAACCGCTCATATACCGAGTCGACAAGGTTGAGGCCCGAAGAGGCGCCACGCATGTCAGTCACGACTGGATACCTGCTTTCTTGTTTTACTTCCGACGCGGTGACCGGTCTTACGAATGACACTAACGAACCCGCGCCGCCGGGGAGTCCCCAGACGGCGCGAGTTCGCTCAGAGCGTCACTTGGTGTCGTCGGCCGTCTCGTCGGAACCGGCGTCGGACGAGGCTTCTTCCTCGGCGGCTTCCACGGCGTCATCGGCGTCGTCACCAGCGATCTCGGCGGCGGCCGCTGCCGCAGCGTCGCCGGACGGTCCGAAGAACTCCGCGGTGTCGATCTCGGCGCCGTCGGTGTCGGTGACGGTCGCACCGAAAACGACGGCCGCGACGGTTAGGCCGCGGCGCACGTCGGCGAACATCGCGGGCAGCTGATTGTTCTGCTGCAGCATCTGGAGCAGCTGCTGCGGCTCGAGGCCGTACTGACGCGACATCAGGACGAGGCGCTCGGTGAGGTCGTTCTGGCCGACCTGGATGTCGAGCTTGTCGGCGATGGCGTCCATCAGCAGCTGGGTCTTGATCGCCTTCTCCGCGTTGGTGCGGTTGTCGGCGTCGAACTCCTCGCGGCTGCTGCCCTGCTCGGTCAGCTGCTCGGCGAACTTGTCCTCGTCGTGGTCGAGGCCGTGGATCGCGTTGTGCAGCGTGTCGTCGACCTGTGCCTGCACGACGGCCTCGGGCAGCGGGATGTCGGTCTGTTCGAGTAGAACCTCGATCGCCTTGTCACGGATCGCCTCGGCCTGCTGCACGGTCTTGACGCGCGTGACCTTCTCGCGCAGATCGGTCTTCAGTTCGTCGATGGTGTCGAATTCGCTTGCCAGTTGCGCGAAGTCGTCGTCGAGCTCGGGCAGCTCACGCACCTTGACGGACTTGACGGTGACGGTCACCTCGGCTTCCTGGCCGGCATGCTCGCCGGCGACCAGCGTGGTGGTGAAGGTCTTGGACTCGTCGTCGGAGAGGCCGATGATCGCTTCGTCGAGGCCCTCAATGAGCTGACCGGACCCGATCTCGTGGGACAGGCCCTCGGTCTTGGCCTCGGGGACGTCCTTGCCGTCGACGGTGGCCGACAGGTCGATCGAGACGAAGTCGCCGTCCTCGGCGGCGCGGCCCGCGCCGGTGAGGGTGCCGAAGCGCTTCTGCAGCGCCTCGATTTCGGCGGTGACGTCCTCGTCGGTGATGCTGATCGGATCGACGACGATCTTCAGTGCCGCCAGGTCGGGCAGTTCGATCTCGGGGCGGATGTCGACCTCGGCGGTGAACACCAGCTCCTCGTTGTCTTCGAGCTTGGTGACCTCGATCTCGGGCTGGCCGATCGGCTGCAGCGACTCCGACGTGATGGCCTCGCTGTAGCGGGCGGGCAGCGCGTCGTTGACGACCTGTTCGAGGACCGAGGCACGGCCGACGCGGGCCTCGAGCAGCTTGCGGGGCGCCTTGCCGGGGCGGAAGCCGGGAAGCCGGATCTGCTTGGCCAGCTGCTTGAACGCCTTGTCGATGTCGGGTTCGAGCTCCGCGAAGGGCACCTCCACGTTGATGCGAACCCGGGTGGGGCTCAACTTCTCGACGGTGCTCTTCACGATTGGTGCTCCTCTTATTGCGCTTACTGTGTGGGTGGGTGTTGCTGGTCGGGGTGACAGGATTTGAACCTGCGGCCTTCCGCTCCCAAAGCGGATGCGCTACCAAGCTGCGCTACACCCCGGTCGTCGCTGCGTCACGCGGGCGCGCAGCATTGGACCACCGGCGATCCTACGGCCTGGCCATACCGAACCATCAATTGGATTTGAGTTAGGTGGGCCCGGTACAGTCTGCCGGTACTCTCACGAGTGCAGCACGCGGGCGTAGCTCAATGGTAGAGCCCTAGTCTTCCAAACTAGCTACGCGGGTTCGATTCCCGTCGCCCGCTCCACCAGGACCAGCGCGAGGGCCACGAACAACTGTTCGTGGCCCTTTTCGCGGTCGCCCGACGGTCACTCGGCTACGTCGGCGGGCAACCGTTTGCGTCGTCAAACACAGGTAGGCGACTACGCGTTCGCGTCGTGTCTCGAATTCCTACGTTGATCGCAGCTGGGGGGACCAGCCGCTGGAACCGACGTTCGAAGGGAACTGACATGGCAACCACCGCCTGGAAACTCGCTGCTCTGCCGATGGCGATCGCGGCATGCGCCGCCGGCATGCCCGCATCGGCTCTGGCCGAACCGCTGCCCTACGGCTCGGCCGGATCGGTCACCGTGGTCTTTGAGATCACCGGCACCGGCACCGTCTACAGCATCAACACCGACCCAGATGTCGGCGTCGCGCCCGAGAACACCACGGTTCCGTGGTCTCGGACAACAGAGGTCGGGCCGGACGCCTACCTGCTCCAGGTCATCTCTGTCGCCAAGTCGGGAACGCAGGGCTGCCGGATCACCGTCAACGGATCCGTTGTCGTCGACCAGCCGCCCGGGACAGGCACGCATTGCATCTTCACCAGGTGAGCGCACCACTACTGTCTGCAGATCATGGCGCGCAACTTCCCGGTGCTGCTGTCGCAGGGAGTTCTCTATACCGTCGCGGTCCAACTCACCAGCGTCACCTCGGTCATCCCGTTCATCGCCGCGGAATTGGACGCGCCGGGCGTCGTCGTTGCGCTCGTCGTCCCGATCTACACGATCGGCGCGCTCTACGGGAACGTGTTCATCGCGCAGGTCTCGCGATGGCACACCGTCATCATCGCGCTGTTGTTCGGCAGCGTGCTGCTGCAGGGGCTGCTGATCGTCGCGAACGCCAGCGCCATCTCGTTCCTCCCCCTTCATCTCTCGGCCTATCCCCTGCTGCTGACGTGTGCGCTCATCGGCGTCCTGTCGGGGTGCTCGCGGGTCATCGTGTCGCTATCCACGTCAGCGCTACTGCCTCCCGAACGCCACAGCCAACTGCTGCTGCGGCAATCCGGCTACGGCGCCCTGGTCGTCACGCTGATCTCCGCGTATTCAGCCGGCTTCCTGTCCGACGACTCCCCCGGCATCGACAACGTGGAGCTGCTGTGGGTCGGCGCCTGCGCGATGATCGCGTCCGCGTTGTGCTGTTTCGTCCTGCGCCCTCAGCGCGACGTGGCGCCATCCCACCGGACGCCGACGCGCGAGCTCCTGAGGGACGGGGTGGCACGACTTCGAACCACCGAATGGTTGCGCCGCTATCTGGCGACGCAGATCGCGTTCACGCCGATCATCCTGGGCGCCGTGTTCTACGGCATCTACGGCTCGGCATCGCTGGGCCCCGACAACGGTGCGCTGGACACAATCCTGATGTTCGTCGGGCTCGGCCTTCTCGCGGGCATCGCGCTCTGGTCACATGTCCGGAAACGGTTCGATGTCCGCGGAATGCTGTTGTGCAGCGCGCTTTTCGGCGTGTGCGCGGCAGCGCTGACGCTGTTGTCGGTGGCGTTCCATCTTCTGCCGATGGTGTGGACCATCGGATTGGCGATGCTGTTCACCGCCATCGCCAGCCAGGCGGTGTTCCCCGCGTCGCACGACTGGGTCGAGCGCGAAGCCGCCGACGGTGAGAAGGTCGCGATCCTCAGTTTCACCCAGATCGCCGCGAGCATCGTCTCGATCGGCGTCGCCTTCGTCTTCGGCATCATCGCGCGGCACGGCTCCGAGGTGTGGCCTCCGGCAATCATGGTGGTGCTGAGCACTTTCGCGGTGGTCGCGGCGGCGCGGGTGAAGATGTCCCGCACCGCTGCGCAGTGACCGGCGACTCGGCCGCCGGAAAACCCTGCATGACGCGCCATCTCTGATTCAATCTGCTTGGGCCGCACGGCTCACCACGACCCGAGAGGTGGAGTCGGCCGGGATGGAATCGCCAGAATTGGACCGGGTACGCCAGGCGCGCCAACTGCGGTCGCTGCGGATCGCCGCGGTGCTTCGCGTGGGCGTGGTGCTACTCATGGTCGCTGCGATGCTCGTCGGAACCGCGCGAGGCGAATGGTTCGAGCAGGGTCTCTGGATCGCCGTCTACGCGGCGACGACGATCGGCACGACGATCGTCGCGTTCTCCCGTTTCGGACGCTCCGTCACGGGCTCGCCATGGCAGTTCTTCGTCGCGATCGCCGACATCATCGCGCTGTCCGGATTCCAGCTGCTGACCACCGGAGGCTACGTACCGCTTCTCGTCATCGGAATGCTGCCGCTGATGGTGGCACTCGAAGTGTCGTGGAAGCGCGCGGCGATCGTGCTCGCGGTCAGTGCGGCCGCATTCTCCCTGACGGTGGTGGAAGACCCGGTGATCGGCGAGCAGATCGGTTGGGACGAGACCGCATTCCTGATGGCGCTCTACGGGTTGCTCTGCTGCACAGCCTTTCTCGTGACCTTCGTGCAGGTTCGCCACGTCGACGAGATCGCCAGTCAGCGCGCGGCCGGGGAACGTCTCGCCCACCAGGCCACCCACGACGCCCTCACCGGGCTACCGAACCGCGCCTATGTGCTCGCCCGTATCGACGACGCACTGACGTCGGGCGGGGCACTGGCCGTGGTCCTGTTCATGGACCTCGACAAGCTCAAGTACATCAACGACACGCTGGGGCACGAGGCAGGCGATGACGCCATCAAGACTGCGGCACGCCGTTTCCGTGAGGCGGTCCGCGCCGACGACGTCGTCGCACGGCTCGGCGGCGACGAATACGTCGCCCTGCTGATCGATCCGATTACGCGCGATGAGCTCGAAAAGCTCAGCGACCGTATGCATGCCGCGCTGGCCGAACAGACGGTGATCGGCGGCGAGACGATGGGCCTGAGCGCCAGCGTCGGCGTTGCCACCGTGGATGTGCCGGAGCAGCGCGACGCCGCGACCATCCTCAACGACGCGGATCTGGCGATGTACGAGGCGAAGAAGTCAGGCAAGAGCAGAACGCACTATTTCAGCGACGATCTGCGCGACGCGACTGCACTCTAGGAACTCAGAGCGGCCAGAACGTCGTGGTGCCCGCCCAGCTGAGTCCGATTCGGTCGAAATGGACGCCGCCGGTGAAGGTTAAGTCCTTCTCCAGTGTCCCGTAGACGGCCGTGACGTGCGGGATCCACGGCTCGCGCACAACGATCGACTGGTCGAGATTCTGGGAGATCGAAAGCAGTTGCTGCCGAACCGAAACGAGCTCCGGCGAATCACCGATGAGGTAGACGGTCGACGGCGTGCGGTGCGGATCGTGGGGGTTGAACACCGCATGCCCGAACGCCTGCGCCGCCACCGGTCCCCGGCGTCGCGCCGTCAAATCGCCGATCTGGTGCCGCAATTCGGCGTCCGGGCGGCCGCGCACATCCGGGCCGTAGTCCACCAACGTGATGTGCAGTTCGGCGGCGGGCGCACCGCCGGGCACCGCCAGCGCCTGCGCGTCGGCGTCGCTCGGATACAGCGCGACGATGCCACCCATCGTCTTCGCCTGCTCGACATCGGCAAGCGCGGTGATCGCAGGCGCACCAGCTGTTCCCAGCAGCAGTACGGCCGCGACCACCGCGACGAGACGGACGAGCATGCCGGAAGCTTGTCACATCACCGAGCCACTGCGGGCCCGACAGAGCGGACCCGCTGAGGACTAACTCACCGCAACGGTGAACAGCCCGCTCGGTGTCGTCAGGCTCCTGGTGCCGTTGGCGCCCGACACGCCGCTGACCCCTTGGCTGCCGCTGTTACCCGCGATGCCGCGGTTGCCGTTCTTTCCGGCTACCCCACCGCGATTGCGCCACGCGCCGGCCGCGCTGCCGCCCCGTCCGCCGCGGCCTGCGGCGCCACCGTTGCCGCCCACGCCTGCGGCGCCGGCGAGTCCCGCCGTTCCGCCGGCGCCAGGTGTCCCGTTGACTCCCGAATTACCGCCTGCGCCACCGCTTCCGGCGGCGCCACCATTGCCACCCCGGCCACCGTGACCGCCTTGACCGCCGTGACCACCGGCGCCGCCGTAGGCGTAGTTGCGTTTCCGGTTCGTACCGCGCGCCGTCGCATTGCCACCGTTGCCGGCGTGGCCCGCGTTGCCGCCCGCGCCACCGTTGCCGCCCCTACCGCCGTTTCCGCCGTTGCCGCCCTTGCCACCGTCGCCGAAGTTGACCCCGCCGTTGCCGCCGCGGCCTCCGCTGCCCGCCGCGATGCCATTCCCGCCTGCGCCCCCGTTCGTGGCGCTGGTTCCGTTGACGCCGTTGCCGCCCCGCACACTGCCGCCGGCTCCGACCCACCTGTTCACACCGTTGCTGCCGGAGCGACCGTTCGGTCCGATCACACCGTTGCCTCCGTTGGTGCCGTGACCGCCGTGGCCACCGAATCCGCCGTTGCCGTAGAACACCGCGTTGCCGCCGCGGCCTCCGTTCGCGCCGTAGCCGCCATTTCCGCCGTAGCCACCGTTGCCGAAGATTCCGCCGTTGCCGCCGTTGCCGCCTGTCTTGCCTGCGATGGCTCCGCTGTTGTAGCCGCGGCCGCCGTTACCCGCCAGCCATCCGGCGTCTTCGCCGTTGACTCGGTAGTAGTTGCCGTCGCCACCGTTGCCGAACATGTCCCGGCCGGCGGGATTCGCACTCGCCGCGACGATCGCTGCGATCACGTTCGGATCCTGTGCCGCGCTTCTGATCTGAGCCTCGGTGACTCCGGTCAACTGCCGGATCCGCGCGACGATGGCCGCGTCACGCAGCAGCTCCCGTGCCTGTTCCGGCGTCAGCGCTGCCGCCGCGACAGCGGAAGCTCTACTGGTAACGGGAGCGGCGGCGGCGGACCCGCCGCCCTTCTTGAAGACGCTCTCGATCTGTCGGCCCCACCACTGCAGCAGTGCCGTAAGTCCTGTCGGGCCCGCGGGGGTGACCGGCTCGGTCGGGCCGGCCTGTGGCGGCGCAGCCGCCACCTCCATGTCGACGGCCACCTGGGCGGTCACCGGCTCGGCGTCGGCCTCGTCGACATCGACGTCGACATCGACATCGACGTTGGCCTCCTCCGCCTCGACGAAGACATCGTCGTCGGGCGCCGCCACGGAGCCCGAACCGGAGGGGTCGGCGTCGTCGATGTCGTCGCCCTCGTCGGCGTCGTCGGACTCGTCGTCATCCGAATCGGCCTGCGCCGCATCGTCATCGGCGGTGCCTGCGCTGTCCTTCTTACTGGGCGCATCGCGGGTGGCCTTGGTCGCGGGGCCCGCATCGGCCGAGCTCGACGACGTCGATGTGGCCGACGATTCGTCGGCCCAGGCCGACCCGGCGCCGCTTGCTATCGCCGCTCCGACGCCCAGCGCCACCGCGAGCGCGCCCACCCGACCGACATTTGCGGCACCGTTCATTGACCCCCCTAGGTTTGTCGTCGCAAGCAAAGTTCTCGCGACTGCGGCGCCGACACCACCGCCGACCCTGATGCGGTGCAGCGTAGGGACGGTTCGTCACGACTTTTGTGACAACGGGAGGTGTTGGCGACTCATTAATACCAGTCAGCAAATATTTACTCTGCCGCAATTCCAAAATTGGACGTTGGCATTTCGGATTGCCGCCGACCAACCGCGATTGCGTCAGCTAGCCACGACCATTTCGTTGCCACCCGTCTGCCACGCAGCAGTGAACGTGTCGATGCCGACCTGTTCGTCGGCCCCGTTGTCCGGCCCGCTGTCATTGAGGTGGACGACACCGGCGTCGGTATCCACTCCGGTGACCACGACGGCATGATCGGATGCCGTCTGATCGCCATCGGTGCCCCAGATCATCTCGGCATTCAGCGTCACGATCACTGCTCTGTTGTCGTTGAGGGCGTTCTCGAGGGCACCCAGCGAGGCGCCGTCGACGTAGGTGGAGTCGACGCCGTAGTGCGCGAGCACCCGGGGCAGATCCTGGAAGACGGTGCCGGCGTTGGGGTCGGTGTCCGGGTCGCCCATCGTGAAGATCATGTTGCCGGGCTCCGAGACACTCGGCGTGGACTTGGCGTAGTCGACGATGTCGTCCTCGTCAGGGGCGTCGCCCGTCATCTGACCGATGACGTCGGCGGCGGCCATGAGCGCGCAGTCGTTGTACGCCTGCTGGACTGTCCAGCCGGCCATGCCGTCGGGGTCTCCGCTCAACTCGGCGTGCGCGACGCCCGAAAGGCCGACGGCGGCGAAGCCGACGAGGCCGATGCTTGCGATGCTGCGGCGGAGGCTGATGTTCATCGGTCTTTCCTCTCGGTCGAGCCGCAGTCGGCTGCGGTGAGGAAAGAGTGACGGCACGCCCTTGTCAGATTCTTGAGGGATTGTCGGCGCCGGCAGACGCCCAGGGAATCCACGGTTTCTGTCGGTACGCTGTGAACCATGAATGGCGTTCTGCTCGTCCTCATCCTGGTGGTCGTCGCGGCGATCGGCATCGCGGTGTACGCGTCATCCAAGGCCTCGGGTAACCGCAACGCGGCCTCACTGGCCGACGCCAAGGCCGATGCCCGCCGTGTCATCGAGCGGCTCGGCGGCCAGGTGTTCGCGCTGTCGGGAACCGACGACGCGTCCAAGCAGGCCCTCGCCGACGCGTCGGAGCGTTACACCGCGGCGTCCTCGCAGATCGATCAGGCGACGACGGCAAAGCAGGCCGAGCTCGCCAAGGAAAGCGCCATGGAAGGCCTGTACTACGTGCGCGCCGCCCGCTCCGCGATGGGCATGGACCCGGGCCCGGAGCTCGAATCGCTGTCGGGCCAGCGGACGGCGGGCACCGTCACCGAGGACCGGCGGGTGAACTTCGAGGGCCGCGACATCGAGGCGTCGCCGACACCGTCGGAACGCACGCCGAACTACTACCCGGGCGGACGCGTCGCCGGTCGTCCGGTGCCCGCGGGCTGGTATTCCGAACCGTGGTGGAAGCCGGCGCTGGTCGCCGGCGCGTGGGGCCTCGGTTCCGCGTTGCTGTTCAGCACGATGTTCTCCGGCATGGCCGGCGTCGGGTATGACGCGCAGGCATTCGAGAACGGCTACGGCGACGGGTTCCAGGACGGCCTGGACCAAGGCGCCCTCGACGGCGGCGGTGGCTTCGACGGTGGCGGTGACGCAGGCGGCGGCGACTGGGGTGGTGGCGGCTGGGATTCCGGCGGCGGCGACTTCGGTGGCGGTGACTGGGGCGGCGACTTCGGCGGGTTCGACTTCTAGAAGCGGCTTTCCAGTCGCGCGGACACGCCTGCCTCCTGCAGGTCCAGCCGCTCCAACATGGCGCGCACCGCCTCGTCGTCGATCCGGCCGGCGTCGCGCTCCCCGATGAGCGCCTCACGCTGCGCGGCCAGCACATCGCGGTAGAGCTGCGCGAAAACCTCGGCGCGCAGCGTGTGCGCTTCGGGGTCGGGCATCTCGTCGGCGTCCTGGGAGTGCCTGGCCACGATGCCTCGGATCTCTGCGAGCACGCGCGGATCCAGACCCTCGGGTGGGTTCGACCGGAACACGGCGAGTACTTCGTCGGCGGCATCGTGCACCACCCGCTCGGCCTTCAGCGTCTCGGCGGTGGTGTAGGCATGGTCCTCGTCGGCGGACAGATTGATCCGCCGGATCAGCAGCGGCAGCGTCCAACCCTGCAGCAGCAGCGTGGCGACTGCGACGACGAACGCGATCGCCTGGATCGTCGCCCGCTCTGGGAATCGCTCGCCGGTCGCCGTGACGGTCGGAATGGCGGCCGCGGCGGCCAATGTGACGACGCCGCGCATCCCGGTCCACGACACGACGACGCTCTCCTGCCAGGTGAGCCCACGGTTGTCGATGCGTGAGCGCCACTTCCCCGGCGGCTTGTCTTTGCGGCGTATGCCGAGCGCCCCGCGACCGCCGCCTTCGGGAATGGGCACGCTCAGCCTTTTCTCGACCTGGCTGGCGAGCTTGCGCCGGCCGAACATCACCAGCACCGACACCGGCCGGATCACCAGGACGATGAGCAGCACGACGCCGGACGCCACGGCCACCTGGGCCAGCGACCCGGACGACTCGCGCAAGTCTTCGAGCACGAACCGCAGATGGATGCCGATGTAGGCGAAGACGAACGCTTCGAGCAGGACATCCACCGAGTTCCAGACATAGCGTTCCTGCAGCCGGGTCTGGTAGCCGGCGTCCACCGTGCCGCTGCCGACGACGAAACCCGCGACGACGACGGCGAGAACCCCGGACGCGTGGACCTCCTCGGCGAGGATGAATGCCGCGAACGGGACCATCAACCCCTGCACCGTCTCGAGGGCGGGATTGGCCAACCGCCTGCGGATCCACAGCGTGATGTAGCCGAGCGCGGCACCGATGATCGGGCCGAGCACCGCGCTGTAGGTGAACAAGAGCAGCGGGTTCTCGATGAAGGTGTGACTTCCGGCAACGTGGGCGACCGCCACGGAGAACAGGGCCAGTGCGGCCGCATCGTTGATCAGGCTCTCGCCGGTCAGGATCGACATGACCCGTTTGGGCAGTCCGAGCTTGCGCCCGACAGCGACGGCGGTGACGGCGTCGGGCGGCGCGACGATCGCGCCGAGCACCAGCGCCGTCGCGAAGGTCAGCGGGACGAACACCAGCCACGACGACACGGCGGCCACGGCGAAAGCGGTGACGACGACGAGGCCGACACCGAGACCGAGGATCGGTTTGATGTTGCGCAGGAATGTCGGGAATGAGAAGTCCAGCGCCGCCGAGTAGAGCAGCGGCGGGAGTACGACTGACAGCAGGATGTGCGAATCAAGTTCGGGCGCCTCGAATCCGGGCAGGAACGACACTGCGATCCCGACGACGACGATGATCAGGGCGGGCTCGAGTCCGCGCCGGTGCGCCATCGCCGTGACGACGATCGCGCCGACGACGACCAGGATCAGTTCCACGCGCAGATTCTCCCGGCTAACTCAGCAGATGTCCCGTCGAACACCCCGGCAGGTGTCGAGCCTCGACTCGGCGGCTGGCCTCACACACTCTGGCAGGTCGGGCACCAGAACAGGTTGCGCCCCTCCATCACCTCGGTCCGGATGGTCGTATTGCAGATCCGGCAGGGATCCCCCGCTCGCCGATACACATAGGTGCGGGGCCGCCGCGGCGCATAGGACGGCATCCCGTGGTCGTCCTCCGGGCGGAGGGTGATGATCCGACCTCGACGAACGCCGACTTTCATCAACTCCACCAGGTCGGTCCAGGCTTCTCCGAACTCGGCCTCGCGCATCTGCGTGCCTGACCGGTGCGGGTTGAGACGGTGGCGGTACAGCAGCTCGTTACGGTAGACGTTGCCGATACCGGCGATGACCTTCTGGTCCATGAGCAACGCGCCGATCACCCTGCGGGACTTGCTGATCCGTTCCCACGCCGCGGACGGGTCGGCATCCTTGCGCAACGGGTCGGGGCCGAGCCGCGCCAGGATCGCCGAGACTTCGGACTCGTCGACGACCTCGCAGGCCGTCGGCCCCCGCAGGTCCGTGCCCTTCTGCGTTCCGACGATGCGCATGCGTACCTGTCCGACCGGTTCCGGCACCCCGGCGTCCACGTCGAATTCGGTGAACTTGCCGTACAGCCCGAGATGGACGTGCACGATGCGTCCGCCCGAATAGTGGTGGAAGAGGTGTTTACCCCAGGCGCTGGCCCGATCGAAGACGTGGGCATTGACTGCATCGGCTCCGTCGATGAAGCGACCCTGCGGGCTGCTCACCGCCACGCGCTGGCCTCGGAAGATCTTCTGGTGCCGCCGGGCGAGACGGTGAACGGTGTGTCCTTCGGGCATGCCCTTAAGTCTGTCGCACGGCTCCCGCGGCTAGTGCGGTGGTCCAGCTGCCGTAACTGCTGATGTCGTCGCCGGGCTCGGTCGTGTCACACCCGAACGCGGTCCGCCAGCTGCCGTCGGCGAATTCGACCTTGCCGAGTTGCATCGGGGCGGGCAGCTCCTCAAGGAACTGGCCGAGGGCAGCGGGCGACAGGAGCCAGCGGTGCCCTGTCAGCGCGGCGCCGTCGGTCACCCGGGTGACTCCGGGTTTGGGCGGCGAGGTCGGCAGCGCCGTCATCCGGTAGCGCGAGGCCGTGGTGATCTCGCCCGCGAAGCGGGCCCCGCGATCGGTGAGCTGATGGACGAGCGGGCCGCCCCGCAGATGTGCACCGAACACCACCAGCTCGACGTGTTCAGCGGCGGCCAGCGGCCATGTCGCTTGCGGCGCAGGGCCTTCGGCGAACAGCGCCGCGATGTCGAGGGCGACCGCATCGTGGAAAGCGCGGGCCAGCACCGTGACGCCGAACTGCGCGTCACCGGCGGTTCCGGCGGGCACCGACACACCACACATGTCGAAGAGGTTGCAGAAGTTCGTGTAGGTGCCCATGCGCGAGTTGACCCCGGTCGGGTCCGCGCTCACCTCGGCGATGCTCGGATGCATGGGTGCCGTCGGAACCAACAGGGCATCGGCACCCACCAGTGAGGCCATCGCGACGTCACGCAGGCGCTGCACCTCGGCGCGGTCACGGACCAGTCGGTGCGCGGGCACGTCCCGTGCGGCGGTGATGATGTCGCGCACGGTCGGGTCGAGGGACGCGTGGGGATGTGAATCGATGAATTCGCCGACCGCGGCGTACCTTTCGCTGACGAGGGCGCCGTCGTAGAGCAGTTTGGCCGCGGCCAGGAACGGGGCGAAGCCGACCGTGACGATCCGGACGCCGACTGCTTCCAGAAGCCGCACTGCTTCGTCGAACGCGGCACGCCATTGCCGGTCCAGATGCGGCAGTTCATCGGGGATCGCGACGACGGGCGACGGCGGTGCGGCGAGGTTGACGTCGGTGGGCCACGGGCGGGCCGGGGCGCCGGCGGCGAGGACGCCCATTGCCCGGTCGGCCAGATGCAGACTTGCCGCGAAAATGGTGACGCTGTCATAGGACTCGCAGGCCGGCACCACACCGTCGGTGCTGATGACCCCGAGCGTGGGCTTGATTCCGACGATGCCTTGCAATGCGGCAGGCACACGGCCGGAACCGGCGGTATCGGTCCCGATGGCGATGTCGGCGTCCCCGGTGGCGACAGCGACCGCCGAACCGGAACTCGAGCCGCCGCTGATGTAGTCGGGTCTGCGGCTGTCGCGCACCACACCGTAGGGGGATCGGGTGCCGACCAGACCGGTGGCGAACTGGTCGAGATTCGTCTTACCGACGACGACGGCCCCCTGGGCGCGAAGCGCGGCGACAGCGGCGGCGTCACCGTCGGGGGTATAGGCGAACTCTGGACACGCCGCAGTGGTCGGCATGCCCGCGACATCGACGTTGTCCTTGACAGCAAGTTTCACACCGCCCAACAAGCCTGTGCCGCTGCGGCTTTCGGCAAGCTCGGCGGCGACGTCGGCATCCTCGCGCCTGCTGATCCATACCGTCACCACGTCATCGTATACAGAGACGTATACAAGTGCATCCCGTCGGCGTTCTGCGGATCCTCCGCGGGTGCGTCTAGTCGCGCAGGGCCATGACGACGTCGAACATCGCCATGGCCTCACGGGCGCGGGCCACGACCACGCCACGTGACGCGTCGATGTGGGCGTACAGCAGCTCCTGCGCACGCGCGTGGTCACCGTCGAGCACGCGCTCGGCGATGTCGATGTGCTCGGCGATGGTGGCCGCCACTCGGTCCTCGGTGAGGTAGTCGAACATCCGCATCGGCCGGATCCGCGCGTTGACCGCCTGCAGCGCCGTCACCAACGCCTGGTTCCCCGACGACGTCAGCAGCTGAACGTGAAACTGCTCGTCTTCCTTCACGATTCCCGCATCCGGCACCGGCGGAGCCTTGCGGAACTCACGCCACCGCTCCAGCTCCGGCTCCAACACGGCGGGGTCGTGGCGGCGGCCGCCCCCCTCGGCAGCACGCTGAATCCCCCGCAATTCCAAGGTGATTCGCAGCTCGTAGAGGTCTTCGAGATCCTCGACGCGGGGCCGGTACGGGTAGAGGCCCCGCTCCCGACGCTCGATCAGACCGTCGGCGAGCAGCCGCGCCAGGGCCTCGCGCACAGGTGTGCGGGACACCTGGTACCGCTCAGCAAGGGTGATCTCGGCAAGTCGTTCGGTGGGCTTGATCCGGCCCCACATCAAATCGTCGCGCAGCGCCACGAAAACGCGGTCCACCAGACTTTCCGTGTCGCCCATGCCGCCTCTCACCGCCGTGTATCCGGCAGTGTATACGAGTTGGTATCCCGAGGTCAGGCGCCAGGAACGGACGGCGCGACGTGCGTCTTCTCGTACTCGGCGAGGATGTCGATGCGGCGCTGATGGCGCGGAGCTTCCGACCAATTCGCGGTCAGGAACGCGTCGACGATTGCGAGCACCTCCTCGGTCGAATGCATGCGGCCGCCGATGCCGATCAGCTGCGCATTGTTGTGTTCGCGGGCCAGCGTTGCCGTCTCGGTGCTCCAGGCCAGCGCGCACCGCGCACCGGGCACCTTGTTCGCGGCGATCTGCTCGCCGTTGCCCGAACCGCCCAGCACGATGCCGAGGCTGCCGGGGTCGGCGACCGTCTTCTCTGCGGCTGCGATGCAGAACGCCGGGTAGTCGTCCTCGGCGTCGTACGTGTACGCACCGCAGTCGACCGGCTCGTGCCCGGTCGCCTTCAGGTGGTCGATGATGGTCTGCTTGAACTCGAAACCGGCGTGGTCAGCCCCGACGTAGACGCGCATGGCGGCAACCATACTCGTCACGCTTGCCGGCTCAGCCCACGGTTATCGCGTCGAGCCGTTCCTTGATGAAGTCAGCGGTCGTCACCGGCTCAAGCCCCGAGACCTGGCCGATCGGGGGGTCCAACGGGGTGACCAGAGCGTCGTGGTTGGCCTCGTAGAAGTAGATCAGCGACACCAGGTCTTCCTCCGGGGCGTGCGGCTGCGGCGGCAGCACGCGGTGTCGGCCGGACGGCCAACGACGACCACTCCAGTACTCCAGCAGGTCGCCGATGTTGACGGTCAACGCATCCGGGTCGTAGGGCGCGTCCTCCCACCCCGCAGCCTCGGAGTACACCTGCAGTCCACCTGCCCCGGGCTCGCGGTCGAGGACGGTGACGGTGCCGAAGTCCGTGTGCGGGCCGATGCGGAACTGGCCGGGCTCCGGTTCACCGACGACGCTGACAGGCGGATAGTGGTTGATGTTCATCGTCCAGGTCGGGGCGCTCGCCAGGTCCGTCCACGGATTGCCGGTCAGCCGCAGCGCATGCGAGAACAACGCCAGCAGTTCGTCGGACACCCGCCGCATCTGCGCGGTGTACTCGGTGACGAGCGCCTGCAACGCCGGCACTTCGCCCGGCCAGACGTTGGGCGCGAACCAGATTCGATCCACGTCGGGGTCGCCGGTCGCGGTCTCGGCGCCGAGGCTGAAACTCTCCTTCAGGTCCGGTGGCGATTCGGTGCCCTCGGCATAGGCATTCGCCTCCGCACCCGGCCCGATCCAGCCGTGCCCTCCGACCGGCACCGAGTAGCCGGCTTTGACATCGTCGGGCAGCGCGAAGAAATCGCGCGCTGCGGAACGGACGGCGGCCGCCAAGGACGGGTCGACGCCGTGGCCGGTCACCAGGATGAACCCTGCACGCTGCAACCCGGCGTCGACCTCGGCGGCTACCTGGTCGGCCGCCGAACCTCCCGCACGCCACCGCGAAAGGTCAACCGTGGCAATGACACTCATATCTCAGCCTCACTCACCGATGTCCTCCGCCCACAAATCAGGATTCGCCCCGATGAACTCCCGCATCAACGTCACGCACCGCTCATCGTCGAGAATCGTGACCTCAACCCCGTTATCGGCCAGCCAGTCGTGGCCGCCGGTGAAGGTCTGGCTCTCCCCGATCACCACCGCGCCGATGTTGAACTGGCGCACCAGCCCGCTGCAATACCAGCACGGCGACAGCGTCGTCACCATCGTCGTCGAGCGGTAGCCGCGCTGACGGCCCGCGTTACGGAATGCGTCGGTCTCGGCGTGGATCGACGGGTCGTCGAGCTGCACCCGCCGGTTGTGGCCGCTCCCGAGCAGCGTCCCATCCGCCGAGAACAGTGCGGCACCGATGGGTATCCCGCCTTCCGCCAAGCCTTTTCGCGCTTCGTCGACAGCGACGTCGAGCATCTGCTGTGAGGTCATACCTTTTCCGCGGTGATCTTCGATCGGCACAGCACCAAGTATGCGGCTCCGGCAAGCAGGAATCCGACGAAGAACGTGATGTCGCCGAGTTGCGGAACGGCCGCCGCCACCAGCCCGACGAGCTTCTCCTGATTGGCGAACAGCCCGACGGACACCACCAGGCCGATCACGAACGCGGCCAGCCCGCCCCAGTTCGCATAGGACCGGTCGTAGAGCAGGTGCGATACCTGCCTGCCCCGGCGCAGGTACTGGTCGGCGAACACCACACCGAGCCACGGCCCGACCCAGTACGCGATGATCAGCAGGAACGCCTCGTAGCTGTGGGCCGCGTCGGGCAGAGCCCACCACGCCACCAGGAACCCGGCGACGCCGAAGAACACCGTGACGAGGGCACGCGCGACGTGTGCGGGCAGCTTGATGCCGAGTGTCACGAACGCCATCGCCCCGGAGTAGACGTTGATTGCGTTCGCGGCGATCGCGCCGACCGCGATCGCCAGCAGTGTCGCTTTGGCCAACGGCGATGCCAGTTCGGCGGTGAAGGATCCGGTGGGGTCGCCCAGGGACGCCTCCCCCGTCGTCACCGACGCCGCTCCGACGACCTCCAAGAGCACGCAGGCGGTGAACAAGCCTGCCGCCGCAAAGAATCCGGTCCTGCGCGGCGACACCGACGACGGCAGGTATCGGGTGAAGTCGGCGGCGTACGGCGTCCAGCCCGCGGCGTAGCCGAACGACGTGCCCACCGTGAGCAGGAAGCCGCCGAGTCCGCCGACGCCTTCGGCCGCCGGGCCCGCGTTGCCGATGTCGGCGTGCATGAAGATCGCCACCGACGCGGCCACGAAGATGACCGCCAGCACCGGGAACGAATAACGCTCGAATGCCTGAACCAGGTTGTGCCCGAAGAACGCCAGAGCAGTCTGGGCCAGCACGATGATCACAAGACCGACGAGTGGTCCGAATCCGAACAGCGTCGACAACGCGAACGCACCACTGACGCTGTTGGTCGCGAACCAACCGACGCCTGCGGTGATGCACATCAGTATGGCGGGAACCGAGTTGCCCTTGAAGCCGAAAGCCGTGCGCGCCAACACCATCTGCGGCACACCGAACCGCGGACCCCGCGCCGACAGAAAGTAGTGCGCGACGGCACCCAACCCGGTGCCGATCACGATGCCCAGCACGGCCTGCCAGAACGTCATCCCGAACGCCAGCACCGACAGCATGCCGACGAAGATCGTGGCGAACTCAAGGTTGGGTGACGTCCACGTCCAGAACAGCTGACTGGGACGTCCGTGCCGGTCCCCCTCGGCGATGTACTCGTTGCCACCGGGTTCCACCGCGACGATCCGATCGCGGTACGTACCGTCGGTCGCCGTTTCAGCCACAGTCATCAGTTCACCGTCGCCCCGACACGTCCTGTCCGCAACCGATGCAACCAACAGGAAACAATCGCGCAGTTCCGGTGGTTGCACGCGACAATGAAAACCCTGATCCTGAGCGCCAGCCCGCGCGAAGACGGAAACTCCCACGTTCTGGCGCGCGCCGCGGGCGACGGAGCACGCTCAGCAGGTCATGACGTCGAGCATCTTTTCCTCGACGAGTACGTCGACCGGATGCTCGGCAACTGCCGCACGTGCCGTCTCGCCGACGGCCGATGCGGGCTGGACGACCGTTACGAAGAACTCCTGCTCGACCACTTGCTGACCGCAGACGGCATCGTGTTCGCGATGCCGCTGTACTTCTACGGGATGCCAGGGCGACTCAAATCCATTTTCGACCGGCTGTTCTGCTACACCGCCAACAGCGCACCACAACAGAATTTGGTCGTCGGCGGCATCATGAACAAGAAGGTCGGCCTTCTCATCTCGTGCGAAGAGAACTACGTGGGCGCCACCCACGGCGTCGTCGCCCAGTTCCAGGAACTCACGAGGTATCTACGCCAGGATCTGGTCGGCGTGGTGGTCGGCAACGGCAACAGTCGCGGCGAGATCGTGCGCGACCCGTCAAATCCGGTCTCCCGCGCACGTGACCTCGGCGTGCGACTGTTCGACATCTGCGTCACCGACTACCGGTTGGACACCGAGCGGTCCAACCGCGTGTGGTCGTGACCGAGCGTCAGTCGAATTCGGGACGCTCGGTGCGGGTGCGCTTGAGCTCCCAGAAGTGCGGATAGGCCGCGAACGTCACCGACGCGTCCCACAGCTTCCCCGCTTCTTCGCCGCGCGGGATCCGCGAGAGCACCGGCCCGAAGAACGCCACGCCGTTGATGTGGATCGTCGGGGTGCCGACATCCTCGCCGACCGCGTCCATGCCTTCGTGGTGGCTCTTGCGCAATGCGTCGTCGTACTTGTCGGTGGTCGCCGCCTCGGCGAGTTCGGCAGGCAGCCCCACCTCGTCGAGAGATTCGGCGATGACCTTCTCGAACTTCGGGTCCGACTCGCGGTAGCCCAGGTTGTGGATTCGCGTCCCCATTGCCGTGTACAGCGGCCCCAGCACCTCGCGGCCCTTGAGTTCCTCGGCGGCGATGGCGACACGCACCGGACCCCATGCCGTCTTCATCATCTCCTTGTACTCATCGGGCAGGTCGCGGCCCTCGTTGAGCACGGCAAGGCTCATCACCCGGAAATCGACCTCGATGTCGCGCACCTTCTCCACCTCGAGGATCCAGCGCGACGTGATCCAGCACCACGGGCACAGGGGGTCAAACCAGAAACCGGCGACATCCTTCTCGGCCATCTACAGATCCTCTCGACGCGTTGGGAATGGACTTCCGTTCAGCACAACCATGCACCCACACCCTGTGTTCCCGTTCAGGGCTAGTGTTGACCAGCGTGGCACTACCTAACCTGACCCGCGACCAGGCCGCCGAGCGCGCCGCTCTCATCACCGTCGACAGCTACCGCATCGCCCTCGATCTCACCGACGGCGACGGCAAGCCCAGCGAACGGACGTTCCGTTCGGTGACGACCGTCGAATTCGACGCCCTCGCCGGAGGCGACACCTACATCGACCTCGCCGCCGACACGGTGCGCAGTGCCACGCTCAACGGCACCGACATCGACGTATCCGGGTACGACGAGTCGACCGGCATCGCGCTGCGGGGTCTGGCGGCGCACAACATTCTGGTCGTCGACGCCGACTGCCTGTACTCCAACACCGGAGAGGGCCTGCACCGGTTCGTCGACCCCGTCGACGACGAGGTGTACCTCTACTCGCAGTTCGAAACCGCCGACGCCAAGCGGATGTTCGCCTGTTTCGATCAGCCCGATCTGAAAGCGGCATTCGACATCACGGTAACCGCGCCGGCGCACTGGGAGGTCATCTCCAACGGCGCCACGGTCAGCGTCGAGGACGGCTGGCTGCCGATCGCCGAGCCCGAAAACAGGATCGCCACGCTGTCGGAGGCCGGCAAGCCGGTCAACGAGATCGCCGAGGAACTGAAGCTGTCACCGCGGGTCGTCGAGGGCCACCTCTACCGCCTCCTCGAACAGGGCGGCCCCGCCAAGCGGCACACCTTCAAGGCCACCCCGCGGATGAGTACGTACCTGGTGGCACTGATCGCGGGTCCGTACGCCCGCTGGGATGACGTGTACTCCGACGATCACGGCGATATTCCGCTCGGCATTTTCTGCCGCAAGTCGCTGGCCGAATATATGGACGAGGAGCGTCTGTTCACTGAGACCAAGCAGGGATTCGGCTTCTACCACAACAACTTCGGCACGCCGTATGCGTTCGGCAAGTACGACCAGTTGTTCGTTCCCGAGTTCAACGCAGGCGCGATGGAGAACGCCGGCGCGGTGACGTTCCTGGAAGACTATGTGTTCCGGTCGAAGGTCACTCGCGCGTCCTACGAGCGGCGCGCCGAGACCGTGCTGCACGAGATGGCGCACATGTGGTTCGGCGATCTGGTCACCATGCAGTGGTGGGATGACCTGTGGCTCAACGAATCCTTCGCGACATTCGCGTCGGTGCTGTGCCAGGCCGAGGCCACCGAGTACACGCAGGCGTGGACGACGTTCGCCAACGTCGAGAAGTCGTGGGCCTACCGGCAGGACCAGCTGCCGTCCACGCACCCGGTCGCCGCCGACATCCCCGACCTGCACGCCGTGGAGGTCAACTTCGATGGCATCACCTACGCCAAGGGCGCGAGCGTCCTCAAGCAGTTGGTCGCCTACGTCGGCTTGGAGGCGTTTCTCGCCGGACTGCGCGACTACTTTCGCGACCACGCCTTCGGCAACGCCACCTTCGGCGATCTGCTTGGCGCACTGGAGAAGTCGTCGGGACGCGACCTGTCCGGGTGGGGCCGCCAGTGGCTCAAGACGACGGGCCTGAACACGCTGCGGCCGGATTTCGATGTCGACGGCGACGGCAAGTTCACGCGGTTTGCGATCGACCAGGGCGGCGCCAAGCCCGGCGAGGGTGAGACCCGCGTGCACCGGCTGGCTGTCGGAGTTTATGACGACGACGGGTCGGGCAAGTTGGTCCGCGTCCATCGCGAGGAACTCGACGTCGACGGATCCACCACGGAAGTTCCTGCACTGCAGGGTATTTCACGAGGCAAGTTCATCCTCGTCAACGACGACGACCTGACCTACTGCTCGTTGCGGCTGGACCCCGAATCGCTGCAGACGGTGCTGACCCGGATCGCCGACATCGCCGAGCCACTCCCCCGCACCTTGGCGTGGTCGGCGGCATGGGAGATGACGCGCGACGCCGAACTGCGCGCCCGCGACTTCGTCGCGCTGGTCATCGGCGGTTTGCACGCCGAATCCGAAGTCGGTGTCGCGCAACGGCTGGTGCTGCAGGCACAGACCGCTCTCGGGTCTTACGCCGACCCGCAGTGGGCGGCCGAAAACGGTTGGCCCGCATTCGTCGACGCACTGCTCGACCTCGCACGCGAGTCCCAGCCCGGGTCGGATCACCAGCTGGCATTCGTCAACGCGGTCTGCACGTCGGTGCTCTCGCCGAACCACGTCGCGGTGCTGTCGACGTTGCTGGACAACGAGCCCGCCGCGGTGAACCTCAGCGGTCTGGTCATCGACACGGATCTGCGCTGGCGGATCGTCACCGCGCTCGCCCGCGCGGGCGTCATCGACGCCGAGGACCCCGCCTCGCCGTTCATCGACGCCGAGGCGGAGAACGACCGCACCGCGGCGGGTCGGCGCCAGGCAGCGGCAGCGGCGGCGGCTCGTCCGCAGGCGGGGGTCAAGAACGCCGCGTGGGAGCAGGTCGTCGAGGACGACACGCTGGCCAACATCACCGCCCGCGCGATCATCGGCGGCTTCGTCCAGCCCGGACAGGGTGAGGTGCTCGCGCCGTTCCGGGACCGCTACTTCGCCTCGATCTCCGGTGTGTGGGAACGACGTTCGAGCGAGGTCGCGCAGACCGTCGTCATCGGGCTGTACCCGTCGTGGGAGATCAGCCAGGACGCTCTCCAGGCGGCAGATACCTTCCTGTCCGATCCTGGGGTGCCGCCGGCGTTGCGTCGGCTGGTGCTTGAGGGTCGCGCCGGGGTGGAGCGGTCGCTGCGGGCCCGCGAGTTCGACACCGCCTGACCCGCACCGCCTGACCCGCACCGCGAGCGGGCGTGTCTGCTCCGCGACACGCCGCTCGTGTGCGTACATTCGCGCACGCTCGCCGTCGATGATCTTGTGGTGCCAGCCAACAACAGCCGCCGAGCACGCGCCGCGCGGCGCCGCAAGCGCCGCGTCGCCGCCGTCGTCAACGACCTCACCGACGATCAGTGGGCAGCGTTGAAGCTGGCGTGGGAAGGCTGCGCCTACTGCGGCAAGACAACGGGGACGATGCAGCGCGACTGCGTGATGGCGATCTCGCGCGGAGGCCGCTACACGATCGACAACGTCGTCCCCGCATGTGGCGCCTGCAACGCCAGCAAGTGCAATGACGAAGTCACGGGATGGCTGCGGCGCAAACGGCTCGACGAGCGGCTGTTCCTCGAGCGCTATGTCCGCATCCGAGCAGAGCTCGTGGCGGCAGCTCGCGAAAGCGCCACCACGGTAGTCGCGGACGCGCCGTCACTACCGTGACGGCGTTCTCGCGAGACGTCAGCGGGGTGAGACGCCCGCCGAGAGCACCCGCACTCCGCTGATCAGGCCATCGATCAGGTTGCCCTCTTTGAACGACGCCGCGGCCGCGGACACACCCAGCGGTGCGGACTCCTCGATGCCCCGGCCCTTGACCTCAGCGCCGTAGACGACCTCAATCGCCTTCTGGTCCGGCGACACCGCCAGCAACACGGCGTTGTCGGGGGTCGGCACCTTGGCCAGGATCTCGCGGGCTGTGGCGGCGGTGTCAGCGCCCAGGTCGCCGACGTAAACAGCGAAGCGCGCCTTGGCCGCGCGCGATCCGAACTTCAGCGCGTTGTCGAGGATCACCAGATCCTTGTTCGGGAAGGGGTAGTGCACCGACAGCGCACCGGGCTCGGTGACTCCCGAGATGCGTCCGCTCGCGGTGATCGCCGAGCCGTAGGGCAGCTCGAGCTCGCTACCGACCGTCCTCGTCAGCTCACCACTTGCCACTTGCGCCACCTCCGATGGTCAGGTGCGAGCCATGGCCGCCGTGGCCGTGATCCGCAGGTTCGTCAGCAGCCCACAGAACGGGTTCGTGCGTCCACTTCTCCGACATGTCGAACGTCTTCGGATGCGGGCTCTTCTTCGAGTAGATGAACAGCGAGAGGACACCGGCCAGCGCCAGCGGCACCAACAGGAAGCTTGCGTGCACAAGAGCTGTTGTGTTCACGCGCAAACCGTATCCCACGGCACGGTCAGGCCGCGCCCTCACCCAGGTATCGGACCCATGCCGGGTCGAGCTCCTTGACGCTGGAGAGCAGCCTCCAGTGCTGGCCCTTCGGCGGCAACGGCGTCGTGTGCAACGACCACCCCAACTCGCTGAGCAGTTTGTCGGCCTTGCGGTGGTTGCATGCCGAGCACGCCGCCACACAGTTCTCCCACGAGTGGTCGCCACCGCGGCTGCGCGGGATGACGTGGTCGACGGTGTCGGCCTTCGTTCCGCAGTACGCGCAGCGGAAGCGGTCCCGGTGCATCAGCGCCGCCCTCGTCATCGGGATGCGCGCCCGGTACGGCACGCGTACGTAGGTTCGGAGGCGGATGACAGTGGGTACGACGATCGTGCGGGACGCCGAATGGATGACGGGGCCCACCGGGTCGTCATGGACGACGTCGGCCTTCCCGCACATCAGCATCACCACCGCGCGGCGCAGCGGCAGCGCGGTCAGCGGTTCGTAGGTCGAGTTCAGGAGGAGCACCCGGCGGCGCCCCCAGACGGACGGTTCGGCGACGGTTGCGGGGTGGGCTTCGGCAGCGGGAGCCACGCTGTGGAGCGCGCGCGGCGCAGTCGTCACTGTTGACCCGGGTGAGGCCACCGCGGCCCGGTGATTCCGGTGGCCGCGTCCGTTCTTGCGCTGCGCCATACGTCCTCCGACCGACAGTCCACCACGGATCCCTTCCGATCGCATGGCAATTTCGGTCGTGTTCGCTGGTCAGTCCGATGAACTTCGCGTGTCCGGCGGGCCTTCCGGCGCCGATCCACCCATGCCGAAGAACTGACGCTCGCGAAAAACAGGTAGTCCGTTACTCGTGCCGCCGGTGCCTGCGACGTCCACACTTGTCGGTATGGGGGGAACACCGAATCAGACGACGAAATTTCTCGAGTTCACCGACGAACACGCGGCGTGGCCCGCAGCCGAAACCGACCTGATCAACGCGATGATCAAGGACCTGCGCAAGAACAACGAATTCCAGTACTGCAAGAGCAAGCTGCGGTCGAAGTTCCTGAGAAAGGGCAAGGCGCACGCGATCCGCGATGCGCACGCCAAGAGTTGCGGCATCCTCTACGGGGAGTTGACCGTGCGCCCCGACCTCCCTGAGGACTACCGGCAGGGCATGTTCTCCGAGCCCGGCGCCACCTACCCGGTGATCGCGAGGATTTCGGCGACCTCGGGCGCCATCCGATCCGACCGGGTGCGGGGCGTCCGTGGGTTGGGCCTGAAGTTCCTCGGTGTCGAATCGACGGACCGGGCGCACGCCGACTTCATGGGAGACAAGAACCAGGACTTCGTGTTCGTGACCGAGCCGGAGTTTCTGTTCAAGGACGCCGAGGACTACGCCAAGGGCGGCATGCGGACAGCCAAGATTCTCGCCCGGCTTCCCGACTTCGGGATGGTGTTCCTCAACACGCTCCTTCGCGGCGCCCGCCGGCTCGTCGAGGGCAGGGGACGACCGTTCCCCAACAAGCTGCGCGTGTTCGCCGAACCGAATTTCCATCCGCTGGGCCAGACGTTCTACACCGCGGCACCGGTCCGGTACGGCAGGTACATCGCCAAGATCAGCGTGTCACCGAAATCCGAGGACGTCGTACGGCTGAGGAAGACGACGGTGGAGCCGACGGGCTATGACGCGGCGTCTGAGGCGGTCCGCAAACATTTCGAAGCCCACGATGCCGAGTACGAGATCGCCGCGCAGCTGTGCACGAACATCGACGACATGCCGCTCGAGGATGCCACCAAGCCATGGCCGGAAGAGAAGTCCCCGTATGTTCCGGTCGGGATCATCCGCTACCCCAAGCAAACTGCGCACAGTGAGAAACTCCGGAAGTTCGGCGACGACGAACTGACGTTCAACTCGTGGCGCGGTATCGCTGAGCACATGCCTCTCGGCTCGATCAACCGGCTCAAGCTCCGGGTGTACGCGGAGTCGAGCAAATTCCGCCACGACCTCAACAAGGCGGACTACGTCGAACCCACGGACCTGTCGAGCTTCCCGGATCGCACTCTGGGGCGGATCGACAAGTAGCACAACGGGTATTGGCAGGATTTGATGGCGACGGCGACCTAGAATTCACACCATGGCGGGGGTTTGGCAAATAGTCGATCGCCCGACGGAGTTCGGCGCGGTCCGCTCGGCGTTGACTGGAAACGAGTCATGCGGCGTGGTCCTCGTCGGCGCCGCGGGCGTCGGGAAGACGACACTGGCGCGTGCCGTCACCGAATCCTTGCGCTCCCAGGTGCACTGGGTGGCATCGACCGAGTCGTCCCGCGGCATCCCGCTCGGCGTGTTCTCCCACCTGGTGGGGTCGACGGGCTCTCGCGATGCCACCGCGTTGCTCGCAACGGCGCGCGAATCCCTTGTCTCCCAGGGAAACAACAACATCGTCGGCGTCGACGACGCCCACCTTCTCGACGAGCTGTCGGCCACGTTGCTGCACCAGATCGCGGTGGACCAGACGGGACGCATCCTCGCCACGGTCCGCACCGGGGAGCCCGTGCCCGACGCGGTCACCTCCTTGTGGAAGGACGGCTACCTCCGCCGGATCGAACTTCAGCCGTTCCCCAAGGACCAGAGCGTCGCGCTGATCGAGGCGGTGATCGGCGGCCGGCTGGAGGGGCTGTCCGCAGATCTGATGTGGGAATCCTCCGGCGGAAACCCGCTGTTCCTGCGTCATCTGGTGGAGGGTTCGATCGACGCGGGCACGCTCAAGCGAGTGGGCGACGTCTGGCAGCTGCGCGGGCCGACCGCGGTGCCGGCCGGCCTGGTCGAACTGCTCGACACGCGGCTAGATCAAGCCGGCGACGACGTCATCGGCGCCCTCAAGCTGCTCGCGCTGTGCGAACCGCTCGACATCGACGCACTGACCGAACTCGCGGGCGAGAAAGCGGTCGACGACGCCGAGAACCGCGGGCTGATCCGCTGTGCGCCCAACGGCCACACCCTCAACGCGCGTTTCAGCCATCCGCTCGTCGGCGACGTCGTGCGCAGCCGCATCGGGCAGGCGGCGTCGCGCCGGCTCAAAGGCAGGATCGTCGAGGTGCTGCGCCGGCGCGAGATGGACTCCGCAGCGAGCCGCATCCGAATGGCGCAGCTGTCCATCGACAGCGACCAGGCCATCGACGACACGCTGCTCATCACCGCTGCCAAGGACGCCGTCTACCTGTCCAACCTGCCGCTCGGTGAGCGCCTGGCCCGCGCCGCCTTCGAACGCAGCGGCACCGTGCAGGCCGGCGAGCTTCTCTCGCGGGCCCTGCTGTGGCAGGGCAAGCCTGCGGAGTCCGAAGCCGTTCTCGCCCGGTTCAACCCGGACGAACTCGACGAACTGCAGTTGGTCCAGTGGGGCGTGCCCCGCGCGTCCCGACTGTTCTGGTCCCTCGGAGAGGTCGATCGCGCGCACGAGGCGATGTCACTCGTGCAGCAACGCACCCAGCATCCGTCGCTGAAACTGTTCGTCGAAGCTGCCGCCGCGGCGATGGCCGTGCACGAGAACAAGATCGAGCGGGGCATCGCCGACGCGCTGGCCGTGCTCGGCGATTCGAGGGCACCGAACCAGGCGGTCGAGTTCGCCGCATTCGCCGCGGGCATGGCGATGCCGGTCGCCGGACGCGGCAACGAGTTCGAACCGATCGCCGCGCGCTGCCGGGCCGAGCTCAGCTCGACCGACGGGATGATCCGCGTCATGGTCCGCTACTGCGACGTCCTCGCGCTCACCCACACCGGCCAGCTGGACATGGCCGACGAGCGCGCGGCGGACTACGCGAACTTCTCGTCGGTGGGTCAGTTCCTGGCCTGGGCGATCGCGAAGATCATGGCCGGTGTGGTGGCCACCGCCCGAGGCGACTTCCCCGAGACGATCCAGTCGATCGAGCAGGCCCTCGCGGCGCTGAACGCGGAGAACTCGCTGCCGTGGCAGCTGCCCGGGCGGTTGCTCCTCGCCCGCGCGTACGCAGCTCTGGGCCGGACCGGCGAAGCCGAACGGGTGCTCAACGACGCCGCCGAGCACTCCGGCCCGTCAATGGCCGTGCACGAGCCGCAGCGCCTGATCTCGCGGTCGTGGCAGGCCGCGGCGAACGGGATGGAGCGTCGCGCCGCCGAACTGGCCAGGGCCGCCGCCGACAATGCGCACCTGTCGGGCCAGTACGCACTGGAAGCCGAGGCGCTGCACCACGCCACCAGGTTCGGTGACCGCACCACAGCGGCACGCCTGGCCGAGCTCACCGAACTCGTCTACGGGCCGGTGGTGGGCCTGCAGGCCCGTCACGCGGCAGCGTTCGCGTCCGGTGACGCCGCGGCCCTGGACACCGTCAGTGCCGATTTCGAGCGGGCCGGCCTGCTTCTGGCCTCCGCCGACACTGCCGCTCAGGCCGCGTCGCTGCACGACGCCGCGGGAGACCGACGCCGCACCAACGAATCGGGCGCCAACGCGCTGCGGCTCGCCGAGAAATGCGGTGGTGCGACGACGCCGGCGATCAAGGCCGCGGCGCGGCCCCTGCCGCTGACACCGCGCGAACGCGAGATCGCCGAGCTGGTCGCTGCGGGACTGTCCAACCGGGAGGTCGCCGAACAACTCACCCTGTCGGTGCGCACGGTCGAGGGCCACGTGTACCGCGCGTGCTTCAAGCTCGACGTCGCCGACCGCGACGAGCTGGCGAAACTGATCAGGAAGAAGTCCTAGTCACGGTCCGCACGCGAGGCCCGCGGCCGCGATGGCCCACAATGGTGTCGATGGACGCGCAGAAACAACAGCAGTCGTTCTACGACGCGGTGGGCGGCCACGCCACGTTCCACCGGATCGTGTCGCGGTTCTACGAACTGGTGCGCGAGGACGAGATTCTGCATCCGCTCTACCCCCAGGACGACTGGGACGGCGCCGAGGAGCGGTTGCGCATGTTCCTCGAGCAGTACTGGGGCGGTCCGCGCACCTATTCCGACCAGCGGGGCCACCCGCGCCTGCGGATGCGCCACAACCCGTTCCGCATCGGGTATCTGGAGCGCGACGCGTGGCTGCGGTGCATGCACACCGCCGTGGCCGAGATCGATTCGCAAACTCTGGACGACGTGCATCGCCAGGAACTTCTCGCCTACCTGGAGATGGCGGCGCAGTCGATGGTCAACTCGCCCTTCTGAGTGCGAGACGTCAGCGGAGCACGATCGCGGGGTCGCCGCGGCGCCGGTAGACGGTGCCGAACCGGGCGTCGATGCGCAGCCAGGCCGACGTCGCCCGCACCCTGACCACCTCATCCGCGGCGACCGACTCGGGGTCGAACCGGTCCCGCGACGGCGACTGCGGCAGGAACCCCATCGCCGTCAGCGCCAAGACGCACCGCATCGGGACGCCGACGCTGCCGTCGGCCGACGACACGCTCACGACCTCCTGATCGAGCAGGGAGGCCGGCGGACCGTGAGCGCTCGAATGTTCCTTGGCCAGGCTCATACCTCGCTGCGCGAGATCGAGCACGGCGCGCGCGGGGATGTCGTCGAGGTGGACGAATCCGGTGTCCGGCGGCAGTGCCCCACGCCACGCGGAGTCCATCGCGAAGCCCGGGTCGATGTAGCCGTCAGCAGCCATCGCCCGCGCGGCGGGCAACAGCGCATCGGCGCCCGCGCACAGGTCAGCCGGATTGATCCGGCCGGCCACCACCCGGCTGGCAAGCACATCGAAACCCGTTGCCACCCAGGCGACGATCATGCCCCCGGGACGTTCCCGCAGCCGCACGACCCCGGCCTCGTCGAGCCGCAGCGCCCGCTCGATGAAGGTGGCCAGATCCTCGCGATGGGCAGCGTCGACCAGCCACACGCCACGCTCGGTCATCGTGACCAGCGCTGCAGGTAGGCGCGCTGCGCATCGGAAAGCCGCTGCAGCCGTTGCTCTTCGATGTGCACTGCGGCCAGCTGCGTATCGGCGATGACGGCAGGCCTGGAATCGGGCGGGTCTCCGACCGAACGCACCTCGTAGCCGATGGTGAAATCGACCGCGCGAACGCGCTTGGACCACATCGTGACCTGCAGTGGCGAATCGACGAGCCGCAGCTGCGCCTTGTAGGAAATGTTCACATCGGCGATCAACAGCCCGATCGTCGTGATCTCATCACCGAAAGGCTCAAGCAGGAACGGGATTCGGGCCTCTTCGAGGATCGTCACCATCGTCGCGTGGTTGATGTGCTGGTACATGTCGATGTCTGACCACCGCACATGCACCGGCGCCGTAAAGCCGTCCGCGTCCGTCACCCGGTAGATCCCGTTCCACTCGTCCTGGTCATGCTCCGGATCTGGCGAGCCGCGACGGACAGGGTCGCCAGGTCGTGCTCACCACTTTCGTACAACTCGGTCAGCGTGCGCCGCGCACGGCTGATCCGGGAGCTGTTCGTCAGCTCCCACTCGGCGATCTTCTCGGCACCGCTCTCGTCGGGCTCCCCCACCGCCAGCACGTCGAAGGACAATGCGCGCAGCGATCCGTAGATGTCGTCCCGAATCGCCAAGCGCGCCAACGAATGCCAGCGATCATTACGGCTCAGCCGGGACACCGCCGTCAGCAGGCCGTCGGTCCCGAGGTGGTCCATCAACGCGAAGTAGGTATCGGCGACCTCGGCCGGGTCACGGTCGACGATGTCGGCGATGTCGATGACGTCGAGCAGGCTGAACTGGTAGAGACCTGTCGCGACCATGTAGGCGATGTCGTTCGGCACGCCCTGCGCACTGAACTCTCCCGCCTCCTTCTCGACGATCGCCTTGTCGGCGCCGCGCAGCCAGTCCGGCATCCGCGGCGTCAACGCCGCGACCTTATCGGCAAACCTGTTGATCTCGGCGCCCACGGCCAACGGCAGTGGCCGATAGTTCAGCAGCCAGCGCGCGGCCCGGTCGATGAGACGGCGCAGATCCAGAGTCATCCGGTCGGTGACAGCCACCGACACACCGTTGTCTCCTGCCTCCCGGATCTGCCGCCACACCCGGCCGAAACCGAAAATCGCGTCTGCGGCGGCGAAGCTGCGCACGGCATCGATGGGTGCGACGCCGACATCCTCGGTGACGCGGTAGGCGTACGAGATGCCCGCCGTGTCGACGACGTCGTTGACGAGCATCGTCGTGACGATCTCGCGGCGCAGCTGATGCGATCGGATGTCGGTGCTGAACTGCTCGCGCAGCGTCGTCGGGAAGTAGGACGGCAGCCGTACGGCGAACACCTCCTGATCGGGGAGATCACCCGCCAGCAGATCGTCCTTCAGCGCCAGCTTGACGTGCGCCATCAGCGTCGCCAATTCCGGTGAGGTGAGGCCGATTCCGGCTTCGGTGCGGCGCCGGATCTCCTTCTCCGACGGCAACGCCTCCAGTTCGCGGTTGAGACCTCGCTGGTCGACGAAATCCTTGATCATACGGGCGTGCACGTTCAGCAGGCTGGCGGCGTTGGCCCGGCTGGTGCCCATCAGATCGTTCTGACTTTCGTTGTCCGCCAACACGAGCTGGCCGACCTCGTCGGTCATCGACAGCAGCAAGTCGACGCGCTCGCTGGGCTTCACCCGCCCGGCCGTCACCAGCGAGTCGATGAGGATCTTGATGTTCACCTCGTGATCGGAGCAGTCCACCCCGGCGGAGTTGTCCATCGCGTCGGTGTTGATCCGCCCGCCACACAGATCGAATTCGGTACGTCCCAGCGACGTTACTCCGAGGTTGCCACCCTCCCCGATCACTTTGGCGCGCACCTGGTTTCCGTTGACGCGCACGGAGTCGTTGGCGCGGTCGCCCACATCGGCGTCGGCCTCGATCTCGGCCTTGACGTACGTGCCGATGCCGCCGTTCCACAACAGGTCAGCAGGCGCCTTCAGGATCGCCTTCATCAATGCGGGCGGCGTCATGTCGGTGACGCCGTCGTCCAGACCGAGCGCCGCTCGGGCTTCGGGGCTGATCGGGATGGATTTCTGTTCGCGGCTGAACACCCCACCGCCGGTGCTGATCAGCGATGTGTCGTAGTCCTCCCAGCTGGAGCGGGGCAGGTCGAACATCCGCCTGCGCTCCTCCCACGAGGACGCGGCGTCGGGCGACGGGTCGATGAAGATGTGCCGGTGGTCGAAGGCGGCCAACAATCGAATGTGCTTGGACAGCAACATCCCGTTACCGAAGACGTCACCGCTCATGTCGCCGACGCCGACGACGGTGAAGTCCTCGGTCTGGGTGTCGACACCCATCTCCCGGAAATGCCGCTTCACCGACTCCCACGCACCCTTGGCGGTGATGCCCATCGCCTTGTGGTCGTAGCCGACCGACCCGCCCGACGCGAACGCGTCACCGAGCCAGAAGCCGTACGAGTTGGCGACGTCGTTGGCGATGTCGGAGAACGTCGCCGTGCCCTTGTCGGCCGCCACGACGAGATAGGCGTCGTCGCCGTCGCGGCGCACGACGTCGGCGGGTGAGATGACGCCGCCGGTGACCTTGTCGACGTTGTCGGTGATGTCGAGCAGACCCGCGATGAAGAGCCGGTAGCAGGCCACGCCTTCCTCGCGGGTGGCATCGCGGTCAACCGCCGGATCCCCGGTCCGGGCGGGCGGATTCTTCACGACGAAGCCGCCTTTGGCGCCTACCGGGACGATGACGGCGTTCTTGACCGCCTGCGCCTTGACGAGCCCGAGGATCTCGGTGCGGAAGTCCTCCCGCCGATCCGACCACCGCAGGCCACCGCGGGCGACGAAACCGAACCTCAGGTGCACACCCTCGACGCGCGGCGAGTAGACGAAGATCTCGAACTTGGGCCGTGGCAGGGGAAGCTCGTCGATCAGCTGGGGATCGAGTTTGAACGACAGCACGTTCCGCGCCCGCGCCGAGTCAGGGCTGGTGATGAAGTAGTTGGTGCGCAGCGTGGCCTGGATCATCGAGGCGAAGGACCGCAGCACCCGGTCGGTGTCGAGGCTGACCAAGGCGTCGATGTCGGCGGCGACGGCAGCCGCGGCGGCCTGCGCGTCACGGTTGGCGCCGCCGGGGTTCTCAGTGGAGGGCCGGTCGGCCGGAACGAAGATTGCTTCGAACAGTTCGACGAGTGACCGTGCGGTGCGGGCATTCTCGTTCAGCACCGTCTCGATGTGCGACTGGCTGTACGGGAAGCCGGCCTGCTTGAGGTATTTGGCGTAGGCCCGAAGGACCGCCACCTGTCGCCACGTCAGACCGGCACGCAGAACCAACTCGTTGAAGCTGTCGATCTCGGCGTTGCCGTGCCAGATCGCGGTGACGGTATCGGCGAAACGCTCTGCGGTGGCGTCCCTTTCGGGCCCAGCGGGCGCTTTGGGGATGCCCCGGTGCGGCGAGACCTTGAACTGGTAGATCCACACCGGCAGACCGTCGGGCCGGGTCACGGTGAACGGGCGTTCTTCGAGCACCACGACACCCATGGATTGCAGCATCGGCAACAGGTGGCTCAGCGACGCCGTCTGACCACCGAGGTACCAGATGAGGTCCGAGACGTCGTCTGCCGCATCATCGCTGTCGGCGAGCACCAACTTGACCGAGTTGTCCTGCAACTCTTCGATGATCGCGATGTCTTTGAGCGCATGAGCCGGTGTGATGGCCTGCTTGTACACCTCGGGGAACGCCGTCGCGTAATGCTCGGCCACACCCTGATCGATGGGGCCTCCGGCACGGACCGCACCCAGCAGTCGGTCACCCCAGGTCCGGGCCGCTTCGGTGAGCAGGTCCTGGATACGCGACTCGTTGTCCTCCGAGACGTCGATGTCCTTCTGGCGAGAGCCCTCCGGCAGCCGGACCGTGAAATGGACGACAGCCCACGGTGATTCGCTGACACGGGCGGCGTAGTCGATGCTTTCGCCACTGAGCTCGCGGACCAGGATGTCCTGCATTTCCAGCCTGACCGCGGTGGTGTACCGGTCACGGGGCAGGTAGACCAGGCAGGAGACGAAGTGCGCGAGCGGATCGGCACGCATGAACAGCAACGTGCGCCGCCGCGACCCCAGATCCACGACCGCCATCGCCATGTCGAGGAGCTCACGGGCGCTGAGCGCGAACAGTTCCGACCGCGGAATCGTCTGGATGATGTCGAGCAGCAGCTGGCCGGGATGACTGGGATCGCGGTGCGCCATGGCGAGAGCATCGTTGACGCGGCGCGAGACCAGCGGAATCTCCAGCACATTGGCGTTCATCGCCGCAACGGTGAACAACCCCACGAACCGGTGCTCGATCGCGGAGGCGTCGTCACCATCCGGGGACTGCTCCCGCACCACGACGATCTGCGGGTAGGCCCCGTAGCGCAGGAAACTCGGAATCGTGGCCTGCGCCAACGTCAACAGCTCGTCTTTGGAGGTCAGCTGAGGCAGCACGTCCTGGCGCAGCCGCAGCACGCCGAGCCTGCTGGACGTGTCGACGGTCGCTTCCCCGTCACGCACCGGGCAGCGCTGGTAGCCCAGCAGCACGAAGTGACCATCGGCCAGCCAGCGCAGCAGCGCGGCGACGTCCTTGCGGTCCGGGCCCGGAAAACGCCGGCCGGTGTCGGTGTCGAGTTCGGCGGCCAGGATTCGCAGGGCCGCGGCCATGTCGGTGGAATCGAGGGCCACCTGCCGGGCGTCGGCCAGCACGCGGGGCAACAGCCGTTCCGCCTCCGCGAGCGCGTGCCGGTCCACCGAGCTCGCGAGCTGCACGTGCACCCACGTCTCGTCGACCCCGTCGTTGGGCGAAGCGCCCGAGGCGGCCGCGATGTCGAGCAACTGGCCCGACGACCCGCGACGCACGCGGAACACCGGATTCATGATCGCGGTGTAGGCCACGCCGATGCGGTGCAGCAGGACGGTGACCGAATCCATCAGCATGGTCGCGTTGTCGGTGACCACCTGAAGCGCAGGCCCGAATCCCGAATCCGCGGCGTACACGGCGACGTTCGTCTCACCGGGTGCCCGCGTACTGCCGAGTCGCAGTTGCGCCTCGACCAGCGCCGGGCTGTTGAGCCCGTCGCCGCCCTGCCTGCTCAGCGGACCGGTGACCGCACCCTCGGCGCCGGGAGCGCCGCCGTGCGGCCCCCGGTACGTCGCAAGGTAGGCGGGTACGAGCCGATCGATGACTTCCGAAGATCCTGCCGTGCCGTCGATACCGTTGACGGCACCGGGATTCAAGGCTGAATCTGACGACATTCGCCGCTCCTGACTCACACGTGCGCACCGGCCGTCGTTGGC
Organism: Mycobacterium sp. 236(2023); assembly: GCF_029623955.1. GTDB lineage: Bacteria > Actinomycetota > Actinomycetes > Mycobacteriales > Mycobacteriaceae > Mycobacterium. Next base: position 355,653 of record NZ_JARSBP010000006.1, read on the forward strand.
TGCAACCGGGCGCCCTGGGCTGGGTCGGTTACCTGGTCCGCAAACCGAGACTAGTCCCGAGTCAGCTTCCGGTGGGTCACCCTGTGCGGACGCGCTGCATCCGCTCCGAGTCGTTCGACCTTGTTTTCCTCATAGCCACCGAAGTTGCCCTCGAACCAGAACCACTTGGCCTCGTTGTCGCTGTCGCCCTCCCACGCCAGGATGTGCGTGCAGGTGCGATCGAGGAACCACCGGTCGTGGCTGATCACCACGGCGCACCCGGGGAACTTCTCCAACGCGTTCTCCAGCGAACTGAGCGTTTCCACGTCGAGGTCGTTGGTGGGCTCGTCGAGCAGGATCAGGTTGCCGCCCTCTTTGAGGGTCAGCGCGAGGTTCAACCGGTTGCGTTCACCACCGGAGAGCACCCCGGCCGGCTTCTGCTGGTCGGGTCCCTTGAACCCGAATGCCGACACGTAGGCGCGCGACGGCACCTCGTTCTGGCCGACCTCGATGTAGTCCAATCCGTCGGAGACGACCTCCCACACCGTCTTTTTCGGGTCGATCCCGCCGCGGGTCTGGTCGACGTAGCTCAACTTGACGGTCTCGCCGACCTTGACGGTGCCGCTGTCGGGCTGTTCGAGGCCGACGATCGTCTTGAACAGCGTGGTCTTGCCGACACCGTTGGGGCCGATGACGCCGACGATGCCGTTGCGCGGCAACGTGAACGACAGATCTTTGATCAGCTGGCGGCCCTCGAAACCCTTGTCGAGGTGATCGACCTCGACGACGACGTTGCCCAGGCGTGGGCCGGTCGGGATCTGGATTTCTTCGAAGTCGAGCTTGCGCGTCTTCTCCGCCTCTGCGGCCATCTCCTCGTAGCGGCCGAGGCGGGCCTTGTTCTTAGCCTGCCGTGCCTTGGCGCCCGACCGAACCCATTCCAGCTCGTCTTTGAGGCGCTTGGCGAGCTTGGCGTCCTTGCGGCCCTGAATGGCGACGCGCTCGGCCTTCTTCTCCAGGTAGGTCGAGTAGTTGCCCTCGTAGGGGTAGGCGCGGCCGCGGTCGAGTTCCAGGATCCACTCGGCGACGTTGTCGAGGAAGTAGCGGTCGTGGGTGACGGCGAGGATCGCGCCCGGGTAGTCGGCGAGGTGCTGTTCGAGCCACAGCACGCTCTCGGCGTCGAGGTGGTTGGTGGGCTCGTCGAGCAGCAGCAGGTCCGGCTTGGACAGCAGGAGCTTGCACAGCGCGACGCGGCGCTTCTCGCCTCCGGAGAGGTGGGTGACGGGCTCGTCGGGCGGCGGGCAGCGCAGTGCGTCCATCGCCTGCTCGAGCTGGCTGTCGATGTCCCAGGCGTCGGCGGCGTCGAGCTCCTCCTGGAGCTTGCCCATCTCTTCCATCAGCTCGTCGGTGTAGTCGGTCGCCATCAGCTCGGCGACCTCGTTGTACCGGTTGAGCTTGGCCTTGATGGCGACGCCGTCCTCGACGTTCTCGCGGACCGTCTTGGTCTCGTCGAGTTGCGGCTCCTGCATCAGGATGCCGACCGTCGCCCCTGGCTGGAGGAAGGCGTCACCGTTGTTCGGCTGGTCGATGCCGGCCATGATCTTGAGCACGCTGGACTTACCGGCGCCGTTGGGGCCTACAACGCCGATCTTCGCGCCCGGAAGGAAGTTCAGCGTGACGTCGTCAAGGATGACCTTGTCGCCGTGCGCCTTGCGGACCTTCCGCATCGTGTAGATGAATTCGGCCATAGCCTTCGATGTCGCCTTTCTCAGATCTCGGGTCTCGAACGCTGCGCTCAGCGCGGACCTCGCGATAGTCGGCACCCATCCTAGGCGCGGCCGATTCGGTGCTGTTGGCCGCTAGGCGCTCAACGGGAGCGCCTCGGCGTCGACCTCCGATGCCTCGTCCCCGGCCGCGTCTTCGACGTCGGGGCTCGGCTCGGACGCTTCGGCTGGGCTCGCCGGGGCCGGCTCGGGGTGCCTGCGGCTTTCCATCCGGGTGATGCAGCGGGCCAGATCCGGACCCACCGAGGTGGCCCGGACCTCGAGCGACGACCGGCGGTTACCGTCCCGGTCCTCGTACTCGCTGGTGTAGACGTTGCCGACGATGATCACCGGATCTCCTTTCCCGAGGCCCGCGCCGACCCCGGTGATGAGGCGCCCCCAGCAGTTCACGGTCGCGTACAGGGAGTTCCCGGGCTCCCAGGAACCGTCAGCGGCGCGCCGACGGGAATTGCTGGCGACCCGGAACTTGATGAGTTCCTGGTCACCGACCCAGCGACGGTCCGGCTTGGTCACGATGGTGCCGACGATGGTGATTGGCGTCTCGAACATGGTGGTGCCTTTCTCTTTTCCTTGGCTACGGGGCAGGCACCTGCCTGACCCGTCGTTGACACCGCCATTGAGCTCTTCACCGCCGACACCGCCGCGTCGAGAACGGCGCCCAGGGCCTGGGCCTGTGGATGAATTCCGAGATGGGGACAACCCCAGACGCAGTGCGGGCCGGCCAAAGCGTCGATGTGCTGCATCGCTGTCGCCAGGCCGGCCCGTGGTTTGAAACTAGCACAAACCTGAATATGTGAACAGCTGAAAATATGACGTCTGGGTGCGCTCAGCCGCGTTCGCGCTCGCGCCGCGCCAGCTCGGCCAGCATGTTGTTGTAGGCAGCCAAATCGGCGTCGTCGTCGCGGTCGGCTGCCCGGTCGAGCCGTTTCGCGGTGCGGTCATCGGTGCGCCGCCACTGCACGAACAGCGCGATGAGCACCACCACGAGCGGGACTTCGCCTGCCGCCCAAGCAATTCCACCGCCAAGCCGCTGATCGCCGAGCAGATCGGTGTGCCACGGCAGCTGCAGCGAGCGGTAGTACGTCTCTGCGATCGCCGACTGCGTGCCCATCAGGACGACCCCGAAGAACGCGTGTAGCGGCAAAGACGCGAAGACCATGCCCAGCTTGGCGAGATGTGGAATCGGCCGCGGGGTCGGGTCGATGCCGATGACCACCCAGTAGAACAAGTAGCCGCTGAGCAGGAAGTGCAGGTTCATCGCCAGATGGGCGGCATGACTGCCCGCGACGGCGTCGAAGATGCCGCCGAAGTAGAGGCCGTAGAACCCGACGATGAACAGCGCCGTGGCGACGAACGGGTTCGTCAGCACCTGCGAGACGCGTGAATGCAGTGCGGCTAGCAACCATTCCCGCAGGCCGGGTGGCGCGTTGCGCCCAGCGGCAGGCAGCGCACGCAGCGCCAGCGTCACAGGGGCCCCGAGCACCAGCAGGATCGGCGCCAGCATCGACAGCAGCATGTGCGCGATCATGTGCATGCTGAACATCGCCGGCATGTACCGACCGATGCCCGACGAGGTGGCCAGAAGCAGCACCAGACAGCCGAGCAGCCACGCCACCACCCGGCCGGTCGGCCAGGCATCACCGCGATTACGCAGCCTGCGTACGCCCGCGAGATAGACGAGCGCGAACACGATGGCCGCGGTGCCGAAGATCAGGTCGAAGCGCCAGTCGAACAGCACCCGCCCTGCAGTCGGCGGGCCGGCGAGGTCGTAGCCGATCTCGACCGCGGGGATTGACAGGTTCGTGTCGAGCGGAGGCGGTGGCGGAGTACGGCCGAGCGCAACCGCGATGCCGAACGTCACGCCGAAGATGACGGCCTCGACGACCGCGAGCCGAATCAGAGGGCCTCGCGAATCCGGATCGGACTGCAGGGCGGCCACTCCCCTGCGCCGCTGCTGCCAGCCAAGCAATCCGAGCGCCACGAGCGCCACGACTTTGGCGACGACCAGCCAGCCATAGCTGGTGCTGATCAGGTCGGAGGGGCGAACCCGCACCAGCGCGTTGATCACTCCGCTGAGCGCCATCGCCACGAAGCACCACAGCGCGACGGCGGAGAACCGGCGCGCGGCCAGGTCAGCGTGTTCGCCACCGCGCAGCGCATGCACCAGAAGCGCCAGCAGGCCGCCGGCCCACAACGCGCCTGCGACGAGGTGGATCAACAGGCTGTTGGTCCCGACGTCGTGCGAGCCGCCCGCCGACGAGTGCCCGGTCAGCGCCAGCGGCAACAGCGTGACCAGCGACCCGGCGAACAGCATCGGAGTCCATGACCACCGCAGGACCGGGATGCTGACGACGGTCACCAGGACGGCGAACAGGGCCGTCCACCGCCACGCCCCGGCGATGTCGATGAGGCTGGCCACCGACCAGATGTCGGCGAAGCCCAGCCGTGTCGACAACGACTGTCCGCTGACGTCGGACACGGTCAGCGGAACCATCAGTGCCGCGCACACCGCCCAGATGCCGGAGGCGACCGTCCCCATCCGCAACGCGCGATATCCGGCGGCGTCGAGGACCTGGTTCTGCTGCGGCGGCACGAGGAATGCCGCGAGCAGGAACGACCCGACGGCCGCGACGGCTGCCACCTCGCCGGCCGCCTTCACGAACGGAAGCCCGTAGGTGGTCACGGGCCCCGGATCGGGCAGGCCGGTTGCTGTCAATGCATCGGTCAGCGACAGCGCCGACAGTGCGGCGGCGGTCACACCGGCCAGCAGCGCGACGCCGTAGAGCACCGACCACACCGGCGCACGGCGGACGCTGGGGGCGACGGTGTTCATGAATCAAGACTATGGCCACCGCCTGTGGCGGCCTGTCGAGGCCTACACCGTCTCGCGGAGGTCCCTGCGGCTCAGCTCGCGGTCGACGAACTGCTTGCGGGCGTAGCTGCCGACCTTGTCCATGTCGGTGAGGATCCCGCGGAGCTCGTCACGAAACGCCGTTCGTCGTTCGGTGAGGTCGGCGGCCGGCTCGAGCAGCTTCTGGTCGACTGCGACCTGACGGGCGGTGGTGAACAGCAGCGCCGACACCGACTCGTTGCTCTGCACCCGACCCTGCGCCACGTACTGCCGTCCGAGTCCGAGCGCCTTGGTCGTCAGGTCCTTCTCGGAGATCTCGGCGGGCGCGTCGAGCAGGACGTCGGCGACGATCTGGTAGGCCTCGAAGAACGGGCGCAACAGCGGCCCGGCGATCGCAGGCCGCTTCGACCGGAGAAGCGTGTCGATCTGTTCGCCGCCCGCCTCGACGTGGCTCTCCCAATTGGGATGCCACGACATCTCCTCAGCCACGTGCTCGCGGAACGCGGTGGAGTCGGCGAAGTAGAAATCGAACTTCAACAGATCGCGCAACCGCATGACCTGAGCCCAAAAGGCTTCCAGCCGACCCGCTTCCGCCCGCGCGGCGTAGGCGAGCGCGAGTTCGACGAGCGACGTCTCCAGGAACGCGTCGATGAGCGAGTTGCGATAGAACGAGGCCTCCAGCTCATCCTGTGGCGCGATGTACCAGACGGGTTCCGTGCCGCCGTCGATCCGCGTGATCGGGTGCCCGTTCGACAGCGCGTCGACCGCGACGCGCACCCCGTCGGGGGTGCGTAACCGCAACGCGCTGTTCGTCATCGGGACCTGCTTGCGCTCCAGATAGTCCAGCGAGTCCTGCAGCGTATGGTGCAGCTGATCGAGTGTCAGCGCGATCCCGCGGGTGCTCAGCAGCAGTGCCGACACCAGTGCCGTCGCGTTGACCGGCGTGACCTGAAGAATGCGCCACGCCACCTCGAACGCCATCTTCTGCATCGCGAGACGCTTGGCGGACTCGTCGGTGGTCATCGGCCCGTGCGGCTCGCCGAGGTACTCGCGCATCGAAACCGCTTCGGGGAAGCGGACATAGATCTTGCCGTAGTTGCGCTCACCCTGTGCGCGGATGTAGTTGACCATCCACGACAGGCCTTCGGGCGTCTTCTCGCCGCCGCGGGCGTAGCGCGCGTACTCCGCGGTCTCATGCAGCTGGTCGAAGCTGATCGACACCGGCTGCAGCAGGATGTCGTCGCTGCGCCCGTCCAGATAGGCGTCGGCGACGTAGGCCAGCAGACCGAGCTTGGGCGGCAACATCTTTCCGGTGCGTGACCGGGTGCCCTCGATCGCCCAGGACAGGTTGAACCGCTTCTCCACGATGTAGCCGACGAACTGGCGCAGCACGAACTTGTACAGCGGGTCGTCGAGCTTGCGGCGCAGGAAGATCACACCGGAACGACGCATCAGCGGGCCCATGAAGCCGAACGACAGGTTGATGCCGGCGAACGTGTGCACCGGGGGCAGCCGGTTCTCCTGCATTGCGACGGGCACGATCACACCGTCGAGGTAGGACCGGTGGGAGAACAGCAGCACCGCCGGATGCGCTTCCAGCGCATGGCGCATCGCCTCGACCTCGGCGCGGTCGTAGTCGATGTTCGGGTCGAATCCGCGGCTGAAGATCGCGCGCCCCAGCGACGGGATCAGGTCGACGGAGAATCGGCTCCATCCGGTGCCGAGTTCGTCGAGCATCTCGCCGGCCTGCTCGACGGTGGCGCCGGGGATCTGCCCCAGACCTTCCCGGAAGCGCGCCGACGCCAGCACCTCGGGCTTGATCAGCTGGGGTGACTTGTACTCGGGCCCCAGCAGGCGCAGTTCGACGCGCTCGATGGCCAGGGTCGCGCGCCGGATGACGAATCGCGCGAATTCCCTGGGGTTCTCGGCGACCGTCGTCTCGCTCCAGCGGTCGTGCAGCTCGGAGACTTTGGCGGGTTCGCCGGCGACGACGCGGGCTCGGGAGGGATCGCGCTTGAGGATGCTGTGCTGCAGCACTTTCGGCGGGCGGTAGGTGTCGCGGCCGGACAGCAGCGACACCACCTTGGAGCGCGTCGGTAGCCCACCGGGGACCCAGAACACCCGCACCGGAACGACAGAGCGTTCGTCGTCGGCCTCCAACAGCTCGACGAGTTGGGCGAGCTCGGCCGGCGACGGATCGCCGTCCGCGGGCAGCGTGAGGACCTCGATCTTCGACTCGGGATGCGCGTGGCGCTGGGCCCGCAGCCAGTCGCTGAGCAGCTCCTGTTCGGCCGGCGAGGACGCCGCCGCCAGAACAAGGGTGTCACCGACAGCGGAGTAGGCCGCGATGTCGTCGGCGTGCATCTTCATGGCCGCCCCTTGGGAGTCGAGGCCTTCTTGGCGGGCGCCTTGCGCGCAGCCTTCTTCGCAGGCTTGGCCCGCCGGTACAGGTCCGGCAGGTTCAACTCGTCGTGGGGCCAGTCCTTGAGCGTGTCGAGATAGAGCTGACGGACTTCTTCGATGCGCTCGGGCAGGTTGTCGTGTGTCCAGTCGTCGACCGGAATCGGCGGGTAGACAACGACATCGACGGTTCCGGGATTGAAGGTGCTGGAGTCGCGGGCGGCGATCACCTCGGCGTTGCGGATGACGATCGGGACGATCGGGATTCCCGCCGACATCGCGATGCGGAACGGGCCCTTCTTGAACTCCCCGACCTCGGTCGTGTCCAGGCGTGTGCCCTCGGGGGCGATGAGGATCGAGAGCCCTTTGCGCGCAAGCTCTTCGACCTTCCTGAGACCTTCGACGGCCTTCTTGGGATCGTCCCGGTCGATGAAGGCGGCGTCCATGATCTTGCCCATGGTCCCGACGATCGGGTCGTTCTCGAGTTCCTTTTTGCCCACCGACGTGAAGTTGTCGTTGACCAGTCGACCGGCGATCAGCGGGTCGGCCTGGTTGCGGTGGTTGAAGATGAACACCGCCGGCCGTTGCGCGGTCAGGTTGTCCCGGCCGAGGACCTGCAGGTTGATGCCGATGATGTCGAGCAGAGTGCGGCCGAACGTCGACGTGAAGAAGTTGACGCCGGTGCGCCTGTTCCGGGTGAGGATCCCGATTCCGAGCGCCCCTGCGGCAATCGGCACCATGCTGGCGATGCCTGCGGCGGTACGTATCTGGGAGGCCGGGCTCGCTCCGCTACGGCTGCTGAACCGGAGGATGGGCCAGCCGCGTTTCTCTGCGACGGCGGCCATCTTGCCCTCGGGGTTGGTGGGCCGCGGGTTCCCGACGAGGTACATCAGCGCGACGTCCTCGTCGCCGTCGGCGTAGAAATAGCTCTGAGCCAGGTCGATGTCGTTGGCGGCAGCGAATTCCTGTACGGCCCTTGCCTTTCCGGGGCCCCAGATGACGGGCTGCTGGACCTCGCCAGTGATCAGGCCGTCCTCGTCGGTCTCGAACTTGTTGCTCAGCACGTTGTTGATCCCCAGGAAGCGGGCCACAGGTTCGACCTGGACCGTCAACGCGGACGAGCTGAGCACTACGGTATGGCCACGCGCCATGTGCGCGCGAACGAGCTCACGCATCTCGGGATAGATTCTGCCGACGATCTTCTGGACGAACAGCCGCTCGGCGAGCTCGTCGACATCGGCGACGCTGTTGCCGCGCAGCATTCGTGCGCCCTTGCCGATGAGGTCCTCGAACTCGGAGCGACCGAGCTGGTGGTTGAGCCCGGCCTGCACCATGCCGATGAACTCGCCGGCCGACATCTGCCTGCGCCGCAACCGATCCTGCGTCATGATGACGCCGGTGAAGCCGGCGACAAGGGTCCCGTCGAGATCGAAGAACGCGCCGACGTGCGGCCCGGCCGGGCTCGCCCGAACCTCCGCTACCGAACCCGGTAGCCGCATCTGACCGTTGGCCGGTATTTGCGATGTCACTGCGGTCCACTTCCATTCGTCTCGGCGGTGTGTACCAGGGGGGCAACGGTTTCGGTGAAGGTCGCAGGCGCTGCGCGGCCGTCCCCACCCAGCGCGAGGACCTCGTCGAAGCCTGCCAGCAAGCACTGCGCGAACAGATCGGGGTCGGTGATCGACGCGCGGTCATACCGGGCGCTGATGGTGCAGTAGCCCGACCGCGATATCAGCACCACCATCATCGCGACACCGGGCAGCGGACCAAGTCCATACTGGCGCAACACCTTCGCGCCGGCGATGAACGTTTCTCCGGCGTACACGGGAACGTTGCTGGCCTGGACGTCGGAGTTCACGATCGACCCGGCCATCGACTCCAGCACCGAGTCGGGCAGCAGGCTCACCACCGGCGCGATCGCCCCAACCATGTCGATGGCACGCTCGTCGCGTTTGGTCGTCATCTGCTCACGGATGTTCTTGATGCGCACCTCGGGGTCGGACAGTCCGATGGGCGCTGCGAGGTTCACGCCGGCGAATCGGTTGCCGCCCGCGGGATCGGCATCGGAGCGCAGGTTGACGGGGACCGCCATCGGAAGTGTGTCGACGGGAACGCCCTTGGCTTCGTGGTAGAGCCGCAGCGCACCGCACACGCCGGCCAGGTAGGCGTCGTTGATCGAACCGCCCGCAGCTTTCGATGCGCGGTGAAGGTCGCCGAACTCGATGTCGATGGCTTCGCTGCGCGATGACAGGCTGCGGCGCCGCAGGATCGGAGACGGTTCGGCGACTGGCCCGACGACACGCGCCCCGGACATCGCGTAGTCGATGGCGCTGCCCAGACGCGAGACCGGATCGCGCACGACGTGGCCCACCCCCTTGGCGGCGCCGACGACGACGTCGACGACGTTGCCGACGATGGTGCCGGGCAGGCGGTTGAGGCCCCGGCGCATCAGATCGTTCGGCGACAGGTCGGCAGGGACGGGCAGCGGCGGGGCGGGCTGCGGCTCGGGGTCGCGCTCAAGGTCATACAGATTGGCGAACATCTCGACGCCGCCGACGCCGTCGGTGACGGCGTGGCTGAGGTGCACCATCAGTGCGGCCTGGCCGTTTTCCACTCCCTCGATCAGGGTTGCTGTCCACAGCGGCCGCGAGATGTCGAGAGGCGACTGCGCGGCGATCTCGGCGAGATCCATAACCTGACGGAAGGTCCCGGGCTCGGGCACTCGGACGCGGCGCAGGTGGAAGTCGAGGTTGAAATCGGGATCCACCACCCAGCGCGGCGCGGCCGTCGGCAGCGTGGGCGTGACGACCTTCTGCCGCAACCGCAGGACCTTGCGGGACGCGTGCTCGAACCGGGTCCGGAACCTGTCCCAGTCGGGTGTGGTGTCGAGCAGTTCGACGGTCATGATGCCGGAACGGGTGCGGGGATTGGCCTCGCCGCGATGCAGGATCTGGTCGAGCGGGCTGAGTTCCTCCGGTAGTCCGGCCGCGTCCACGTCCATGCGCACCACGCTAGTCGGCGGCTGTGGGACGCGGAGTGGCTTTAGTAGCTGTTGCCACAGCAGTCACAGGTAGCGATCGCGATACACTCCTCGACGCAGCCTCCGTAGCTCAGTGGATAGAGCAACCGCCTTCTAAGCGGTTGGCCGCAGGTTCGATCCCTGCCGGGGGCGCCAGGTCAGACCCTATTTCTGCCCTTCACGCGCAACAGATGCACAACAGCGGTCAGTTCGACTTCACCACGGCCTCGTAGTGATGAATCTGCCCGTGGCGGTTGAAGATAGGCGTGATGGGGGTTTCGAGCCGGACGTTGGTGCGGTCGCCGAAGCTGACGGTGACGTTCTGGGCGGGGCTCAACTTGAGCGACCGAGGCAGGATCAGCCGGTAGAAGTTCTGGAACACCAGCGAGCTGGCGAACGGTTCCAGCTTGCCGTCCAGGTGCTCGGTGGTCACGGTCCCGTAGACCACCCGGGTGTGGGGCACACCGTCGCGCTTGAAGTTGACGGTGATCCGGTCGCGCCCGATCACTGCGCCCTCACGCGGTAGCGGTTGAGCACGATCTGCTCTGCGAGGTTCCAGCCCTGCCAGCCGCCGCGCATAGACACGCTGCCTACGTCGGACGCGAGCTGTTCGGGGTTGGCGACCAGACGCGCTGTCGCGGTGACGATCACCGCGGCGATATCCTCGGCGGGCTCGACTCCGGTGAACCCCCGGCCCCGGGTGTAGCTGCGCGCCAGCGCGGTGATGATGGCGGCGTGATCCCCGGCCAGGGCGACGGCCTCGGTGTTGTCGCCCTGGCCGAGAAACTCAGCGACCTGCTGGCCGGTGACGGCCACGGCTCACGCCTCGGTCAGCAGGGTCACGGCCTTGTTCTGCAACAGCGCGGTGTCCCAGCGGCTCACGACGCGGATACCGATGCTGTCGTAATCGCCCCACGTCTGGTCGAGAATCTTGACCTCGGCGTTGACGTCGCGGGCCACGACGACCTTGGACATGTCGACCAGGCCGACGCGAGCCTTACCGGGCGCTGTGCCGGTGTTCGCGATGTTGTCGGTGATGATGACCGGCAGGCCCAACAGGCGGAAGTCGGTGCCGTTCTGGATGGTGTTCGGGTCGATGACGTAACGCCGGTCCCCGGTGCCGACCTTGACCTTGCGGACCTTGGCGAAGCTGGCCGCGGTCATCACCCAGTGCGTCGGGCTGACCTTGTTGCCCTGCGCCTTGGCCAGGCCGTCGATGAGCGAATCGGGGTCGGTGAGGTCCAGGACGCCGGTCTCGATGCCGGTCTGGCGAAGGATGCCCTTGATGGTGTTCGACGCGCCGGAACCGTCCCACAGCGCGGCGTCGAGAGCGTTGGCCACGTCGGTGACCAGGCGGGTCCGCAGCACGCTTTCCAGCCCGACGACCGAGGTGCGGATCAGCTCGTTGGAGAGCTTCACCAGCACCTTGAGGCCCTTGAGCGTGGAGGGCAACAGCGTGACCTCATCGAAGGCCACGTCGCCGTCACTGATCTGGGCACCTTCGGCGACGAACCCGGCGCTGACGCCGTTGACGATGCGCGGCACCCGGACAGGCGCGCTGGAGTCGAGCACGACCGGCCCCGCGGCCAGGAACGTCGATGCCTGTTCGAGCGGCTGGACCAGCAGGTTGGCGACCTGGGACTGAATCAGGGTGGAATTGCCCGAAGTTACTTCGATGGCCATGAGTGAAAGTCCTTACACAGCAGGGGATTTCGATATTCGGAACCCGTGCCGCCAGGACAACGATGGGGCCGGTCCGCCAGGAACCGACCCCATCACTGTACCCCGTGGGGGTATCAGGTCATCGACTTGAGCGTGCCCAGCAGCGAGAACGGCTCCGAGGAACCGCCGCGGTTGCCCTGCCCGATGTCCCCGGCAGGTCGGCGGCTGGCCAGGTGCGGCTTGTCGGTCAGCAGCGCGTCGATGGCCGCGGTCAGGGTCTCGGCGTCGTCCAGGTGCTCGGCGTCGAACGGCAGATCGGACGGGTCGGCCAGCCTGCCGGTCGCCCGGACCAGCTCGGTATGCAGCCGCTGCGCGTAGGCGTCGGCCTGCTGTGCACGCTGCCGGTAACGCCCATTCTCCTGACGCAGCCTCTCCACGACCGACCGGGGGAACGTCTCGCCGTCGCCGTCGCCGGTATCGGCGGCGTCGTCGGTGCCCTCGGTGGCGGGGTCGTCGGTGCCCTCGGCGGCCCCGGCGTCGGGGGTTTCGTCGGTAACCTCGACGTCGGTCTCGGTGGTGGCGGTCATGCTGACTTCCCTTCTGTGGTAACGACTTCCATCTGACAGTTGCAATTGAAGTGCCGCTTGAAGTGATGACCCTTCGGGAACACCCGACCGTCCTCGGCCCACCGCGTACACCGCTCGCAGGGGTCGGCGTCGAGCACCCGCCGCCACCCGGTGACCTGCGGTAGGCGGTTGACGATCTCGACGGTGATGGCCTGCCCGGTGTCCAGCGGTTCGGAGCGGGCCAGCCGTTCCAGCCGCATGGCCGCCGTGTCCTCCGGGGTCGTCTCATCCTCGGCGCGGTCCTCGTCGTCGTCGGCGGCGGCGCGGTCCTCGTCGGCCTCCGGCTCCGCGTCGGTGTCCTCGACGGGCACGTCGTCAACGTCCTCGGCGTCGTCCAGGTCATCGAGCACGGTGGCCACCGCCTTCGTCAATCGCTCCGAGTCGTCGCGGGGGGCGATACCGGTCGGCGGTTGCGGTTTCCCAGTTGCGCGCTCCACCTGAGCCGCGACGAACAGATCGGCCAGCGTGGTCGCCGCCGCGTTGGCCGTCGCAATCACCGCCGCGATGGCCTCGGCCGCCGCGTTGGGTCCGGCACGACCAGCCAGATACGCCGCATAGACCGTCAGGACCGCCGCCGCCGTCTCCCCGGCGAGGTCGTCGGTCAACCCCTGGTAGTTCTCGACGCTCGTCGTCACGCCGCACCGCCTTGCAGAAGGCTCAGCCCGGCACCGTCGAGCGCCTCGGCGCGACGGGCCACCCGGATCGCGGCGATGTCGTCGTCGGAGTAACCGAGCTTCGCCAGGGCGTAGGACGCGGGCAGTAGACCGGCCTGGTGGAGCTTCACCACGGCGTCGGCCTCCTGCGCCACGCTGCGGGTCGCCGCGTCAGCCCACTGGACCCGTGCCTCAACCTGCGCCGGGTCCACCCCGTCGCGGACGGCAACGATCAGCTTGGCCACCTGTTCCCAGGCCCGCCCGAAGGTCGCCTGTCGAGCCTCGGCACGGGCGGTCAGGGATGCCTCCGCAGCCCGCAGCGCGTCGGCCGACGCCGGGTTGTCGGTGAAGACACCCACGTAGTGCGCGGGCAGCGTGGACACCGCCATGATCTGACCGAGGATTACCCGGACGCTGGCCTCATAGCCGGACAGGTCGGCGGCGTTGAGTTGACCAAAGGCCGCGTTCTCCGACTCCGAGATCATCGCCCGATGGCCCTCCGGGATCGGGTTGACCTCGGTCATGATCGGCTGGTTGTCCTCATCGAGCACGGGGTCGCCGTCCTCATCGAGCAACGGTTCCTCGGTCAGCTCGATGCCGGTGGCCCAGCGCCGCGGACGGCCCACGTATTCCGAGGTGACCATCATGTCGGCCAGGCTCTTGTTGAGCGCGTCGACCAGCGGCTTGAGATCGTCAATCTCCGAGCTACCCCAGTCGCCCACGATGCGGTCGGTGTTGGACAACCGGACCACCGGCACCACGCCCAGCGGGTTGGGGATCACCTCGACGGTGTGAAACCCGTTGGCCACCGCGCCCTGTTGATCGGCCCGCAGGCGGCGAATCTCGTCAGGCCCATAGACGACGGCCTCGGTCGTCTTGCGCGCCGTGTCCTCCCACCGCTTCACCGCGGCGACGACCTCGCGGCTGCCGGGGTCGGTCAGCACCGCGACCTGCTTAGCGGATTCGACGGTCACCCGGGGCCGACCGAGGCGGTCCACCCACACGATGACGTAGGAATCGCCCAGCAGCAGTGCTTCCCGGTGCGCGACACCACTGGTCTGGTCGAGATCGTTGCGCAGCCAGTCCGGCCACACGTCGGCCGCGTCCCCGGTGAACCCGGTCACCCGCAGCCGTTCGGCCAGCGCGGTTACCGCCAGCCGGGGCAGGTTGGACGACATGAGCCCAAACCTGTTGCCCAGAGCCACCTTTGCCTCCGGCGACAGGAACGCCAAGGGCTGGTTGCCGGAGTAGTAGCGGTCCAGATCGGCATACCGGGCCAGGGGCTCGTTGAGCCGCTGCAACAGGTTGGTCAGCAGTTCGGTCTGTGTCTGAGTTGGGGCGGTCATGATGCGAAACTCCGTACTCTCTTGCGGTTCTTCTGTTGGTGGAACGCCGCCCGGTCGAACGCCACGATGGCGGCGACGGCGGCGTCGATCTTCCGAGGACTTCCGCGCTTGTCCTTCGAAACCAGGTCGCCCAGCGGGGTCGATTTCGCCACGCAGTGCGCGACGTGGGCGGCCATCCGGGAATCACCGTCATGGGTCACGGCTTTAGTGGCCACCGCCTGATACAGCCGGTCGGTCGCCGGGGCCATCCGCTGCGCGTTCGCCGTATTCCATTCCAGGACGCGGCGCTCGCCGTGGCGCTGTGCCCACTGCTCAATCTCGCTGCGCCAGCCCCACGGGTCGGCAGCCAACTCGATTACGTCGAACTTCTGGAACGCCATCTGCACGGCCATATCGACCTCGGCCCGCGGCACCCGCCAGCGCGGATCACCGGGGTTGGCCCACAGCCCCTCAAGCCAGAGATAGCCATCGAGCGTGCAGCCGACCAGCGCGGTGGAATCACCGCTGGCGCTACCGTCGAACGCCAGGATGACCTTCTCCCGGGGCTGCACAGCCCGCGGACCCTCGCAGGCGTCCCACATCCCCCAGGGCAACCACGACTCGACGCCGGTCACCCACTGGCCCAACCGAAGCTGACGGAACACCGGCTCACGCAACGTCCGGCGCGCCGCCTCGATCCCGTCCTCGGCCAGGAACGGTTCCTCACACGCCAGCGCCGGGTTGGCCGCCAACCATGCTTTGCGCTCGGTGGTCGGGCACCCGTCCGGGGCCGCGAACTCTTTGAAGTAGAACGACGGGTCATCACCAGCGCGGCCATGCTCGACCAGCCGCCACATGATGCAGTCCGGCGACGACGACGGCGTACTGATCGCCAGAGTCAGGCTCTCGGGCCGCTTTCCCGACACCGAGGTCACCGCCTCCCAAACCTGCTCGGTGACGACGTGCAGCTCATCCACGATCAGCAGCGACGGGTCATGCCCGTGCAGGGCACCCGGTTCAGCCGGCAACGGCAACAACATGCTGTCGTTGTGCGGCACCACGATCTTGTCGGCGAACACCTGCGCCCGGTCAGCCAGCTCCGGGCTCAGCTCGATCATGCGCTTGGCCATCCGCAGCGTGATGTTCGCCTGACGCTGATCGCTGGCGACCACCAGCACCTCGGCACTGGGCGGGCCGACGAACAGCTCGGCCACCGCCAGCATGGCCGCCAGGCCGGTCTTGCCGTTGGCCCTAGCCACCGACACGAGGCCGGTGCGGATGCCCGGCGCGAACGCCTCGGTGATGATGTCGCGCTGAAACCCCCGCAGCCGCACGGGATCACCGGCACCGACACCCTTGGGCACCCGTAGGTGCTCACCGATGAACCGCAGCCGCCGGGCTGCCCGGTCCTGCGGGTACTCGGAGAAGTCCAGCGGGGCCGCCTTCACCGTCCCCTTCGGCCCGGCCCTCACAGCGCAGCCTTTGCTAGGGCGGGTTTGCTGTTTGCTGGCCCCAGCGCAGCGGCCCGGATTTCGGTGTGTAACTCAGACTTTGCCCTACGCCACGGGTCCGATAGGCCCCGGGCAGGGGTCATCCCCCTGGTCTCGCGTGAGGGGCGTGTTTGCTGGCCGCGTGCGGGAGTTTGCTGGGACCGAGCAGCACCACGGGCACGGTTGCACGGGCCGCACACAACGTCCACGTCTTGCAGCCGGATGCGCTTCCCGGCGGCCTTGCGCGCCCATGCCTCCGGGGTGTGGTCGCACTGTAGATCGTCGGTGCCGAGGCAATCCGAACACCAGGGTTGGAGACGCCGCGCCCTGGCGCTGAGACGCGCCCAGCTCGCATCGTAACCACGTTGGTGGGCCGACACCTTCGGACTCGACGGCCTGGCGTGCTCCGGGCAGCGGGGGCCGTCGCACGGTTCCCCGCACGTCAAACACGGACGCAACAGGCCGGTCACTGCTCACCGCCCCCTTCGGAGATGCGTGCCAGCAGCCGCGAACGCAGCCCGTCGAGCACCTTCTCGGGATGTCCGCCGCTCACCTTGGTGAGGATGTCCTTGAGCATGAACAACAGCGACGACATGATGGCGTCCTGGTCGTCCTGATCGGACAGCACCGCATCGACGCCCTCGATGTCGCCGCGGATGTATGCCTCGACAAGCGCCGTCGCCGCGAGCATCGCGTCGAGGTGATCCGTGTTCGATTCCATAGCTCTAGCCTTCCAACTCGGGGTGAAGCGCCAGCAGTTCCGGCGACCAGCGGCACGTCCATTCGTGGCCACCGCTGCACTGATAACGGGCCGTGAGCATCGACCCCGGCCCCGGCCACTCGATCTCGTCGGGCTCGGTGAGCGTGTCCCACCGCCCGCAGCCGCACTGTTCGACACAGCTCCGGCAGTAGTCCGGGAACCCTGTGCTCGTGTCCTCGATCTCTGTGGTCACTGCTGTCCTCTCTCTCACTCGACGCAGCACGGCGCAGCATTGGTGCAGCACGGCGTGCAGCATGGAAAAAACATGGTCTGATCTGCGGGAAGATCGAAACGCAGCACGCGCAGCACGATTTGGGGTGATCCACAGCGGTCCCACCGCTCGCTGACGCACAAAAGTGCAGGTCAAACAAACAAAGATCGTGATGTTCCTCCGTGGAGAAGCTGCGGCACATGCTGCGTTTCGCACGAAATAGTGCTGCGCGTGCTGCGTTTCGGGGTTTTCCGAGCTCAGCGGCGCTTTCGGCGATGCTGCGCCCCCATGCTGCGCCCGTGCTGCGTCGTGCTGCGTCGTGCTGCATCGAGAGCTGTGGGGTCATGCTGCCTCCCATCGCAGGTCTGCGGCTGTGGGATGGACGTAGATCACCCGGGCGCCGTCTTTGCGCCCGATCACGATGAGGTTGAAGTCAGCCAGCATGTCCAGCACCGGATCACGAGTGCTGTTACGGCGCAGCACTTTTGGACCTCTACCGCAGGTCTCGCGCAATCGCAGCGGAGAATGTGGGAACACACGCTCGCAGCGGCGCAGATAATCGAAAGACGCGGTCAGGTCGCTGAGCTTCACCCCGCCCGTGTCCGCGACGCCGAACGCCGCACGGGTGTGGGCGGCGAAGAACTCACCGATGCGCCACGCGGCACCGACCGTCTCGCTGGACACCAGCATGTCGGCACCTGCTGCACCGTGCGCGGCCATGTGCAGCAGCAGGGCAATGCGGATCACCCGGCCCACATGCTTACCGCCCCACGCTTCGAGATCGCCGGACAGATCGCCGTCGCCGGTCAGCCGCCGCTCGACGCGGCGCTCGATGTCGGCAATCTCAGTGCGAGCCTCGGGGCTGAACTTCACTGCCGCCGGGTCGCCCTCGCGTTCGTGCAGTCGCCGCGCCAGGTCGGTCAGCGCGGCGGCGTAGGCGGCGCTGACATGTTCGGGCACCGACACCTTCTGGACGGGGTCGCGGTGGCCCACCATCGAACGGGGCTGCGAGATCGCCAGCCGCGCATGCAGCCCGAATCCCCGGAATCGTTTGTCGGCCATCACCTCGGCCAGCACGGCGTTCTGCACGGTGAGGCAGACCGTCAGCGCGGGGCAGTCGATCACCTCACCGACCCGGCCCAGGCGGTCCACGATGATGGGGTCGCCCGCGTAGCCCTTGAGCCAGGCGTCGAGGTTGGCCATGCCGCGTGAGTATCGACCGGCCAAGGTGCCGAACATGCCGCCCTCGGCGCTGATCACGGCCAGGCGGCCCCGGTTGGCGGCCAGGCGTGCGTTCAGCGCCTCGGGGGTCACGTCGTCGGCCAGCAGGCGCGGCAGTTCGGGAACGTCGATCTCGTCGGCAGCGGCGGCCAGCTTCGCCGCGTACTCGACGGGATCGACGCCCGCATACGGGTCGCCGCTGGGAGCCTCGTCGTCACTGCGCCGGGGCTTGCCTTTCGCGGCTTCACGCTCAGCGTGGGCGGCGCGGGCATCGGCAATGCGCTTGCGGGTCAGCGCCTCGGTGCGGCGCGGTGCAACGGCTTCGGCCATGCCCTTCTCCGCGGCGTGCAACGGCTCGATGATCTTCTTGAGCGCCGGGCTCTTGCGCTCCGAAGGTTCGGCCACCGTCACCAAATGCAGGACGGACACCTCACGCCAATCGTGGTCCACTTCGGCCTCCACGGTGCCGCCGCACGCCGCGGAGAGCGCGCCGAGGGCCATCGGGCCGACCATCGCGGTATCGACCTGTAGCGCCGCGGAGACCGCATCGACCATCGCGGCATACGGACCCGGCAGATCGGGGACCGGAAACGGCGGTAACCCGTTGATGCGCAGCGGCATCGGCTCGCCGTCGAACAGCGCGGCAACCTCGCGTCCACGTTGCTCGTGCTGCTCCCAGGTGCCGGAGAACGGGTTGTAATCGGGGTCATCTTCGGTGCGCCCCTTGCCATCCCGACGCGGCGAACTTGCGGTAGACTTCGTCATGTGTTCCTGTCTCCTCGGGAACCTGTGTTGATCTCGCCCCGCTGGGCCGCTTGGTTGCGTACCGAGCCCAGCGGGGCGAAGGGTTTTCAGGGGGTGTCGGGTGCGAGTGCCAGATAGGTGTCCCGGATTTCGTAGAGCTGCCCGGACGGCGGCAGAACACGCCAATCGAGGGCACTTCCCCAGTAGAGCTCGCTGTCCACTTCCGTCAGCTCACCATCGGCGACGATCATCGGTCTGCCGTTGACGCTCCACGCAATGATCGGCGCTACGTAGCCATCGCTGAACTCGACGCGGTGGCCCAGAGTCTCGGGGATCATCGGCTGGCCGTAATCGCCGCGGGAATAACGGGTTTCATCAGCGCGTCCAGGTCGCTGAGCTTAAACAGGTAGACCGAACCCGGCTTATCGCTGGCGCGGTAGGCGGGCAGGTCGCCCTTGAGCGCCTTGTCTCGCAGGGTGAATTCACTCAAGCCCGTGTAGATCACGGCGGCACGCATTTGAACGTACTTGGGACTGATCGGGGCTGTGGTTGTGGCCATCGCAGAAACTCCGAGGTAATCGGTCGGTTTCTGCGGGCGTACCTGAGCCGACGCCGTGGCCAACGTCTCTAGCTGCCCCGCTGCGGTCCGCTCTTCGCGCCCGGACTCTCCTAGCCGTGGAATCCGGATTGCCGCCCATACGGGGCTGCTACCCGGAGACTTCGCGCCGCTCGCCACTCTGAGCCATTGCGCGCCGTCACAGTGGACAGTACACGATGATCGAGAACAGGCGAGAACCTATGGCGATGAATTGGCCTGTGGCGCAATAAGGTTAGTTACCCGACATAGGAGGGTTAGTCACGGCTAGCGCCGAGAGGCGGTCAGCCAGGGCGTCGGCCCGGCCCTCCGCGGTGTGCTGGTAGCGCATGCTCATGTTCGGCGAGGTGTGGCCCAACCGGTCCATCAGCTCGCGCAGCGTCGCGCCGGTCTGAGCGGCCATCACGCCTGCCGCGTGGCGCAGATCGTGGAAATGTAGCTCGGGTTGCCCGATCATCTTGCGGGCGGTGTCCCAGTGGCCCCGGAAGTTCCATTCGCCGTGAAAGCTACCCGTAGCCGGATCGGTGAACAGCAGATCCTCTTTGCCCTTACCGACGTGGTGCTTGAGGTGTTCCAGGACGTCGGGCCGAATATGCGGGGGGACGCTGACGACCCGCTTGCTCTCGCGGGTTTTCGTCGGCCCCGCCTCGAATCGTTGCTCTCGATACGTCACCGCCCGCTCGACGCTGACGACGGACCCGTCCGCGGTCACGTCGCAACGCCGAAGCGCGAACACCTCGCCCTTGCGCAGACCACACCACCCGGCGAGCAGGACCGTCAGCCGAAGCTCCATAGGCATCGCGGCTGCCAGCTCCGTCAGTTGTGCGGCGTCGAGCAGGATCACGCTGCGCCTGGCGTGCTTCACGCTGCCAGCGCCGCGGATGCGACACGGGTTCTTGTCGATCAGGTCGTCGGACAGGGCGGTGTTGAACACTCCGTTCAGCACCCCATACGCCTGTGCGTTGCGGGTCTCGTGCTCGTTGCCCAGCCCGGCGAACCACGACCGCACATGCTCCGGGGTGACCTCCGTCAGTCCCAGGTCTCCGAGGACGGGGAGGATCAAGTTGTCGAGCTGGGACTGATACAGGTCACGGGTGCGCCGGGCGAGCTTGGTCTTGTTGGCCAGCCAGGTCTTGGAGTACGCCCGAAGAGTCAGCTTCTCAGCTTGCCGCTTGGCTGCGCGTTCGGCGGGCGGCGACCAGGTGCCCGGCGTCAGCCGGTCCAGCTCGATCAGGTGTTCCTCGGCGTCGAGCCATGAGGTCGCGGCCTGCTTCGTCGGGAACGTCGCTAGGGCGCGGTGGAGAACCCCGTGATGGTTGTAGCCCGCAGACCACCGCCCCGAACGCTCCTGACGGGCACGACCGAACGACAGCCGTTTCGGAGGTGCCTGTTTCGTCGCCTTGCGTGCCGCCATCGGGAGCCCCTCGGTTCACCTAGATTCTGCACAACCCGTGCACAACAGTGACCCTAACGCACTCCAACAGAACCTCACAGATCAAAACAGGCGTCAGTGCAGCTAGTTGGCAGTATTGACCCGTTCGGCGAGGTGAACGATGGTATTGCGCGGCCCTGTCCGGCTAATTCGATCCCTGCCGGGGGCGCTTTCCGTTCCGGGGACGCGTCGAGTGTGCGTCCAGGGCGGCGAATCGGCGATATCGCCGCCCTCACCGCACACTCGATGGAAGGCGAAGCCTTCTAGACGCCGGCCGGCTCGAACGTCTTCGCCAGGAAGCCCAGCAGCACCTCGTTGAATTCGTCGGCGTGGCTGACCGTGATGCCGTGCGGTCCACCGGCGATGATGTGCAGCCGGCTGTCGGGAAGCATCTCGTAGGTGCGCCGGCCAGAGCCTTCGAACGGCACGGTCGCGTCGCTGTCGCCGTGGATGACGAGGCTCGGCACCGTCACCTTGGGCAGGTCTTCGCGGAAGTCCGTTCCGCCGAAGGCCGCCAGACACGCCAGGGCTGCCGCCTTGCTCGCTTCGCCACACATCCCGAGCGCCCACTGACGCTGCTCCTCGGTGACGACGAGCTCGCCGTCGACGGAGAAGACGTCGGTCATCAGCTCGTCGCAGAACGTCTCCTGGTTCGACGTCAGCGCCGTCGCCATCTTCGCGGCCTGCAGCGCACCGAGCGGGCCTTCCGGGTTGTCCTTGCGGGCGGACATGAACGGCGTCACGGACGCGGCGAACACCGCGCTGTGGATCCGTTCGACACCCTTACGCGCGCAGTAGCTGGCGATCTCGCCGCCGCCCATCGAGAACCCGACCAGGGTCACGTCGCGCAGGTCGAGTTCCTCCAGCAGCGCGGACAGGTCGTCCGACAGGCTCTCATACGTGTATCCGATCAGTGGTTTGTCGCTACGTCCGAACCCGCGACGGTCGTAGGTGATGACCCGGTAGCCGGCATCGCGCAGGACGTCGACCTGCGGCGACCAGGAGTCGCTCGTCAGCGGCCATCCGTGGATCAGCACGACGGGGCGGCCGTCGCCTCCGGTGTCGTTGACGTGCAGGTCCGTGGTTCGGAGCGGGCCACGGTAGGCGGTGATCGCAGTCATGACCCGCGCTTACCCACGATGACGGCCTGCACCTACCTCGATGTGCCCTCAATCACTGGGGCAAGTCCGTCCAGCACCCGGGCCAGGCCGAACTCGTAGGCGTGTGTAGCGCTGTACGCGCTGTCGTGCGCGTGACCCGCGGCCGTACCCACGCGCACCGCGAGCGGAAACCGTTCGGCGTTCAACACCGTGGCCAACAGCGGCTCCGCCCGCTCCCACCACGTGTGATCGTTCATCCCACTGTCCTGCTGGGCGGCACGGGTGTCGATGGCGATCCGCGCGACCGATGCGACGAACCCGAGTACGTACGTCAACGCCGAGTCCATATCGAGGTCGGTGAGACCGAGTCCGTCGAATGCACGTAGCTCGTGTTCGTACTTCGCCGTCGTGCCGGGCCCCAGGGCTGGGCGGGTGCTCGCGAGTTGGACCACCCACGGATGCGCTTCGAGCATGGCGCGGTTCTCCGCGGCGACTACGGAAACCCTTTCCCTCCAAGTCATTCCAGACAGATCGGTGCGTGGCATCTGCAGGTGGACCGAATCGAGCATCAGGTCGAGAAGTTCCGCCTTGCCCGGGACGTACGTGTAGGTGGCCATCGGCGCGATGCCAAGTTTCGCCGCGACCGCCCGAATGGTGAGCGACGCGAGTCCGTCGGCGTCGGCGATCTCGATGGCTGCGGCGACGACCGCGTCCACCGATGTGCGTTGTTTCGGTCCGCGGCCCGCCTGGGCGTCCCCCGGCGCCCGCCACAGCAGTTCCAGAGTGCGCACCGGGTCCCCGGCGCTGCTTCTGTCCACAGGGCGATCCTAGCCCGTCACGACAGTTACGTACACTGTACAATGTACGATGTATGGAATTTGCCCTAAGGAGATCGAATGGTGCCCAGACCTGCACACGGTGGTTTCGCCCCCTCGCCGAGCGACGTCCAGGACGTCCTCGCCTGGTTCGATCGCTACGACGCACTGGCGGTCGGCAAGGACATCGAGGCCATGGCCGATCAGGCGATGTTCCCGCTCAACGAGGTCACCGACGGCTTCGCGGCGTCCTGCGACCGCGACAAGTTCGTCGCGCAGATGACCGAGCAGCTCGGCGGATCCGGGGAGGTCTCCATGAATTCGGTGCGCACGCCGCATTTCATCAACGAGAACCTGGTGTTCGTGATCACCGACGCGACCATCACCGCGGGTGAGTTCAGCCAGGCGGTGCGCTACGGCGACCTGCTGGTGAAGGCCGGCGGAGCGTGGAAGTTCCAGACGATGGTGCAGGGCGGCTGGGGCGAGTTCTAGCCTGGCCCAGGCATTCAGCGCCCAGCCAACTGCACGTTCGCCCATGCTGGCAGAGTTATGGCATGGCCGAGTACTGGAACCACAACACGGGCTACCATCCCTGGCTGAGGAGAATCGCCGCACAGCACCGGGGTGACGTGCTCGACGTCGGGTGCGGTGACGGCCTGCTGGCCGAGCGCCTCGCCCCGGTATCGCGATCGGTCACCGGCATCGACGCCGACCCGGCCGCGATGCATCGTGCCCGGGCTCGGCTCTCCACCACGACGAACGTTTCGCTCGCCGAGGACACTTTCGACGCCTACGACGCGGGCGACGCGCGGTTCGACCTGATCACGTTCGTCGCGACGATCCACCACATGGGCCTGCGCGCCGCGCTGCACAAGGCGCGGGAGTTGTTGCGGCCGTCCGGCGAGATCGCGATCGTCGGTCTCAGCGCGAACAAGACTGCGGCGGATTGGGTTTGGGCCGCGCTCTGTCTTCCTGCCGTGCGCATCGGATCGCGGCTGCACGACGAAACCCCGGACATCGGGGTCGTCATGACAGATCCGCGCGAGGACCTTCGAGAGATCCGCAGTGTCGCAGGCGACGTGATCCCCGGAGCCGACGTGCGGCGCGGGCTCTACTACCGATACCTGCTGCGGTGGCGCCGAACCGTAGGCTGACCCACGATGATGGCTTCCGAAGACGTCGACCGTCGCCTGGCCGTACAGCCGGAATCCGGTTACGTGTACCGCACGGAGTGGCGGGCGGCCACCGGCGACATCGGCAGTGACCTGACCCTGCGACTCGACGGCGTGGCCCGCTACATCCAGGAGGTCGGCGCCGAGAACCTCGTCGATGCCGGCGAAGCCGAGGACCACCCGCACTGGCTTGTCCAACGCACGGTCATCGATGTCATCGAGCCGATCGAATTCCCCAACGAGGTCTCGTTCAGCCGGTGGTGCTCGGCGTTGTCGACACGGTGGTGCACGATGCGTGTCGACCTCGTGGGCAGCGACGGCGGGCGCATCGAAACCGAGGGGTTCTGGATCGCCATCAACGCGAAAACGCTGACGCCGCAACGGGCGACGGACACGCTCATCGAGAAGTTCTCGACGACGACCGACGAGTACCGGCTGAAATGGCGGCCCTGGCTGGACAATCCCGCCGACACCGACGAGCAGATACCGTTCACGCTGCGCCGCACCGATATCGACCTCTTTGAACATGTCACCAACACCGCGTACTGGCACGCGATCCACGAGGTCATGGCGCTCGTCCCCGAGGCGTGCACACCGCCCTATCGCGCCGTGATCGAATACCGCAAGCCCATCAAGTACGGCGAGGACGTCGTCATTCGATGGCTGCGACGCGACGCAGAAGTTCACCTCGCGCTGACCGTCGACGGCGAGGTGCGGGCTGCGGCCTTGGTGAAGACGCTATAGCCCCGCGAAGTCTCGGTGAGTGAGACTTCGCATTGTTCCGCGTTCACCCGCCGTTCACCGTGAGCCCTGTCTTTATTAACGGCGGGAGGAACTTTTCCATGAACGATGCGTCCGGACCGCACGCAACGAAGCGTGCGCCAGAGCGACGCCGGAGTGCACTGTGGCGTGGCTTCGGCGTGGCCCTGACGGCTCTTGCGCTCCTGCTCGGCGCGGCAGTTCCCGCTGCCGCCGCCGAGCTGATGAGAGTCACCTTCGTGCGGCACGGTCAGTCGGCGGGCAACGCGTCGGGTTTGATCGACACGTCGACGCCGGGTCCTGTGCTGACACCGACGGGTCAGCTGCAGTCGCAAGCGATCGTCGGCACGTTGGGCGACAACAACTATGACGCCGTCTACGCGTCCACGATGGTGCGTACCCAGCTGACGGCGGCGCCGATGTCGCAGTACCTCGGGCTGCCGATCCAGGTGCTGCCCGGTCTGCAGGAGATCGAGGCGGGCGTCTTCGAAGGCACCCCCGAGAGCCAGGCGCAGAGCGGATACGGGCTCTATCCCCTTGCCTGGGCCATCCAGGGCAATCGTGATCTGCGCATCCCTCAGTCGATCGACGGCAACGAGTTCGACGCGCGTGTCGACGGTGCCCTGCAGACGATCTACGACAACGGCGACCGGAACCCGGTCATCTTCTCCCACGGCGGCGCCATCATGTTCTGGACGATGATGAACGTGCAGAACCTCACCGCGGCCGAGAAGATCGACCTGCTCAGGACGGCGCCGTTGAGCAACACCAACTACGTGATCATCGAAGGCAACGGCGAGGACGGCTGGACGCTCGTCAACTGGAACGGCAAGCTCTTCAGCCCCGAGCCGACCCTGAGCGCCGAGATCCGCCGTCAGTGGCGGACGCTGAACCGTCAACTCGCGGCCAGCGGTCAGCAGTTCTTCGACTCCTTCGAATCACGGGACTTTGCGACGATCGCAACGGCATTCAACCGCAGCGTCGCCGATGCGAAGCTCTCGTTCGCGAAGTATCACCGCGCGATCCAGGCGAAGGTGATCAGCGATCTAAGCAAGAAGTTCGCACCACCGGCCACCGAGGCCCCGGCGGTGTCGGCCGCGACGGTGTCTGCCTCGGTCGAGACCGTGGCGGAGGACGCGTCGCCGGCAGTCAGTGAGTCCGCGTCCGAACCAGAGGTCAGTGACGAGCCGCTGTCGAAGCGTTCAGCCACGAGGGAATCGGCGTCGACCGAGGACGACGACGTCGCGAAGCTCGAGGAGGAAGAAGACGCGGTTGTCGACACGGAGGACGAGGCCGATCAGGACACCGACACCGTGAGCGATGTGTCGGAGGACTCGGACACCGACGACGCCAGCACGGCTGATTCGGACACCTCCGATGCGAGTGACACCGACTCCGGTGAGGGCGGCGGTGACTCTCAGCGCGACGCCGCATGAGAGACGCACGCTGACGGTCGGCCCCTTCCCCACCCGGGAAGGGGCCGATCTTGCATGTCGGCAAAGCACTGTCACCGGCGCCGCGGCGGCCCTACCGTGACGAGGTGGCTGTACCCGCTGACGCACCGACGTCGATGGTGGACCGCGTCGCGCTGATCCTCGGGGCGTTCGACCGCGCGGGCGAGGTGCTGCGCCTCGATCAGGTGGCCGCCCGCGCCGGGTTGCCCCGCTCGTCCGTACACAGGATTCTCACCCAGCTGCACTCGGCCGGTCTGCTGCAACACCTGCCTGACGGATACCGGTTGGCGGCGTCACCGTTGACGACGACGCGCACCGGGGATCATTCCGCGCTGCGGGGAGCGGCGGCGCCGGTGCTCGAACGCTTGCATTCCGACACCGCACTCGTCGTCCACCTTGCCGTGCTGGTGGGCACGGATGTCGTTTATCTGGACCGGGTTTCGGGTTCCGCCGGGGGTGTCGCGGTGCCTGCCGGTGTCGCGGATCGCACCCCGGCGCATGCGAGCGCACTCGGCAAGGCGATGCTGGCGCTGTTGCCTGGCGAAGACGTGGATGCTCTCCTTCGCGAGCCGCTCCGCAAGAGCACCCCGGCGACGATCGCCGACCTACCCACACTGCATCAGGAGCTGGCGCGCATCCGGTCCCGGCATGGTCTTGCCTACGACGACCAGGAGCTCGCGGTGGGGCTGGCGAGTATCGCCGCGCCCATCCGTGTCCCGGACGGCGTCCTCGCGGGCCTCTCGCTCACCGGTGCCGCACCCGCTCAGCACCTGAGGCGGACCGCTCCGTTTGTCACGAGGGCCGCGCGCGGTATCGCGGAAAGGATCGGCGGCCGCGTCGCACCGGGGGCCCTTGCCGCCGTCACCGACGACATGCTGTCCCGGGTACTGCGGACGTTGTCGTCCGACGACTGGGTGTGACCGCTACCAGATCAGGTCGTCAACGTTGAGCCCCAACGCATATCGGCCGGCCACGGCAAGTACCTGTTCCACATTGCTGGCCACGTGCTTGCGGGCGGTCTGCACATCGCGCCAGACCCGTTCGAGCACTTGTCCATCGACCTCGTCGTCCGCCACGCCGTAGACAGCTGTCCTGACGGCGCGCACCGCGCGGTCGCACGCCATCACCTGATCCCGCCGCGTTCGCAACACCAACTCGGCATCCGGGTAGCCGCCTGCGCGCACGCAGGCTACAAGGTCGGCCACGTTGCGCCGGATCTGCATGAGCGACAAGACGATATCGGCGGCCGACATCGCAGTCGCGCCCAGAGGATCCGAATCAGCTGCCGGAGAGCAGATCTCCAGTGCGCGTTGGGCCGCGCCGAGCAGCGGCATGGTGCCGGCCAGCGTGAAGACGGTGGGCTGCGGGAGCCTGTCGAGCGCGGTGGCGTCGGCGTTCTGCTCCGTGTGCAACCAGCTGAAGGTCCGGTGGTTGGGGACGAATGCGCCGGAGACGAAGACGTCGTCCGCGCCGATCCCCCTCAGACCCAGGCCATTCCATGTCGATTCGACGACATAGTCGGATCTCGGAACCAGGACGGCGAGAAAATCCTGGGCCGCGCCGTCCGAACCGATGCGCAGCGCCGCCGCGCTCAGCCACGTCGAGTGGTGGGCGCCGGTGCATCGGCTCCATCGGCCCGACAGTGTGAACCCGCCCTCGACGCGGTGCAGACGCCCGGTCGGCGCATAGGACGAGCAGAGCAGCGCGTGCGGATCGGCACCCCAGATGTCGCGCAGCACGCGCTCGTCGCGGATCGACAGACCCCAGCTGTTCAGGCCGAGCCACCCCGCCAGCCAGCCCGTCGACGTGCAGGCCCACGAAAGTTCGCGTGTCGCGGTCAGATACACGTCGGGGTCTGCGCCAAGGCCACCGAAGGCCGGTGGTTGCAGCAATGCGAAGTAACCTGCGTCCTGCAGGAGGCCGATCACCTCGGCGTCGACGGCCCCGCGCCGATCGACGTCGGACGCCGACGCGGCAATGGCCGGCAGAAGGTCCCTGACCGCGGCGAGGACGGACTCCGGCGACGGACTTGCCCTCACCGCCGCTCTCTCCGTGCCACGATCATGCTTACCATCTACCGCCGTTCGGGAAGGTACATATGGCCCACACCGGGCTCGACGTTCGCGAGTTCGTTTCGCGCATACTCGATCTCGCCGCAACCGACAGCTCACGGGCCTGGCAGACCCTCGTGTCTGATCTCGGCGTCCTCGAGGTCGGCGAGTATCCCCGAAGTGTCGTCGCATGCCATCACGGCCGCGGTCATCTCGACGCGGGACGGCTGACAGGTCGGTGGCCCGGTGTCGTGGGGGCCCGGCAGGCACACTGGCTGATCCTGCCCGCACGGGACACGATGGCGCACCGTGTGCTGGTTTCCCGCAAGGACGCCACGATCGAGGCGACCGGGGGCTATGCCGCCCTGGATGGAGCGGGCGTCGCCGACGTGACCGTCACCGACCTCGCGGTTGATCCCACACGGATTGTCGGTGGCGGCGCGGACGCGGGCGTCCTCGCGGCGGCCGGGGCGGCCGCCGTCGTCGTGGGCTCCGCCAATGGCCTGTGGCACAGCCATGTCGAACGGCTGCGTACACAGCTGGCGTCGTCCTCCGACGCGATCACCGATGCGGTGGCGGCACAGGTCGCCGCTGCCGCTTCCGACATCGATGCGGCGCGGCTGCAGATCACCGAGTTGTCTTCGTACCGGCAGGCCATCGCGAGGGCGCGCGCTGCTGCCGACCGGCTCCTCGAGCACAGCAGGCACGCCCTCGATGCCTCGCATCCGGTCACGCTGCGGTGGCGTGAGGTCGACCTCGGCAGCCGCCTAGCCGTTCGCGTGCTGGACGGACTTTCCACGCAGTTAGGCTGACCGGGTGTCCGATCTTGTACTGACGCAGGTCGAGGACCGCGTCGCGCTCATCACCATCAACGATCCCGACCGGCGCAACGCGGTGACCGCGGAGATCTCGGCGGCGCTGCGAGCCGCGGTCGACGCGGTCGAGGCAGACCCGGGTGTGCACGCCGTGATCGTCACCGGGGCGGGCAAGGCGTTCTGCGCGGGCGCGGACCTCACCGCTCTCGGTGAGGCTGCCGAGGACGGACTGAGGGTCATCTACGACGGCTTCCTCGCGGTTGCCGACTGCACGCTGCCGACGATCGCTGCCGTCAACGGCGCCGCGGTCGGTGCCGGCCTCAACCTGGCGTTGGCCGCCGACGTCCGTATCGCGGGCACGGCCGCCATGTTCGATCCGCGTTTCCAGAAGCTCGGCATCCACCCCGGCGGCGGTGCCACCTGGATGTTGCAGCGGATCGTCGGTCCGCAGGTCGCCCGCGCCTCGCTGCTGTTCGGGATGCGTTTCGACGCCGAAGCGGCGGTGCGTCACGGTCTCGCCCTTGAGGTCGCCGATGATCCGGTGGCCACGGCGCGGGCTCTGGCGGCCGGTCCCGCGAGCGCTCCGAGGGAGGTCGTCGTCGCGACGAAGGCCTCGATGCGGGCCACCGCCAATCCGGGCACCGTGGATACCGAACAGCACCGGCTGGCCGTCGACATCGAGATCGGCCCGCAGGCAGCGTCGATCGAGTCGCCGGAGTTCGCGGCCCGCCTGGCCGCGGCCAAACGCAAGTGAGCTAGGTGGCCAGCGCGACGATCCGCTCGGCACGCCGCAGCACGGGCATGTCCACCATCTGGCCTTCGAACTGGAAGACGCCGCGCTCGTCGCGGGCGGCGGCCAGCACACGCCGCGCCCAGTCGGCTTCCTCGTCGGTGGGCGCGTAGCCGTCGCGGATCACTGCCACCTGTGTCGGATGGATCGCGACCTTGCCGTCGAATCCGACGGCCACGGCGTCGTCGGTCTCGTCGCGCAGCCCGTCGAGATTCTTGATGTCGAGGAACACCGAGTCCAGCACGAGGCGTCCGAAAGCCTTGGCCGCCAACAGTGTCTGTGAGCGGACGTGGCGGGCGACCTCGCGGTAGGAGCCGTCGGGATACCGGTTGGCCGTTCCTCCCAGCGCGGCGAACAGATCCTCGGCACCCCACATCAGCGCGTACGTGTTGTCCACCCGCGCCAACTCGACGACGTTCAAAGCGGCCAGCGGTGTCTCGATCAGCACGATCACGTCGAGCGGCGCCAGCGCGCTGACCTGTTCGGGCAGTTCTGATTTCGCCAACATCACGGTCGTGTACCGGGTCCCGGCCAGCGCCTGCAGGTCGAGCGGATGGTCGGGGGTGCCGACCGGGTTCACCCGCACGACGGTGCGCGACGGGTCCAACGGGGTCTGGGCCAACGCCTCACGGGCTGCCGCCCGATCCTTGGCCGCGACACCGTCTTCGAGGTCGAGGATGACGATATCGGCGGCCGCCGCGGCCTTGGCGTAGCGCTCCGGCCGGTCGGCGGGACAGAACAGCCACGCGGTTCCGGCTACCAGACTCACAGTGATTCCCCTTCGGGTCGCTTGCGCACCATGGTCTTTCGCGACGCCGTCGCCACCACGTCACCGTGCTGATTACGGCCGACGTGGCTGAACGTCACGATCCCCTCGCCGGGACGGCTCTTGGATTCGCGCTTGTCGGTCACCTCGGTCTCGGCGTAAAGCGTGTCGCCGTGGAACAGCGGCTTCGGGAACGCCACCTCGCCGAACCCCAGGTTGCCGACGATCGTGCCCTGGGTCAGCTGCGCGACGGACAGTCCGACCAGTGTGGACAGCGTGAACATCGAGTTGACCAGACGCTGGTTGAACGGCGGCAGCGCATCTGAGAACGCGGCGTCCAGATGCAGCGCCTGGGTGTTCATCGTCAGCGTCGTGAACAGCACGTTGTCAGCTTCGGTGATGGTACGACCGGGCCGGTGCTGGTACAGCACACCGGTTTCGAACTCCTCGAACCACAGGCCCCGCTGAACGACGATCTTTTTCTCCGTCATTACAGGCCGAGCTCCCGCCCGATCAGCATCAGCTGCACTTCTGTTGTCCCCTCGCCGATTTCGAGAATCTTGCTGTCCCGGTAGTGCCGAGCGACCGGGTACTCGTTCATGAAGCCGTAGCCGCCGAAGATCTGCGTGGCATCACGCGCGTTGTCCATCGCGGCTTCACTGGAGATCAATTTGGCGATGGCCGCCTGCTTCTTGAAAGGCTTGCCCGACAACATGAGTGCTGCCGCGTCGTAATAGGCCGCCCGCGCGACATGTGCCCTGGCCTCCATCCGGGCGATCTTGAACGCGATGGCCTGGTTGGTGCCGATCTTGCGTCCGAACGCCTCCCGCTCCTTGGCATACTTGACGCTCTCGTCCACGCAGCCCTGCGCCGCACCCACCGACAGCGCCGCGATCGCGATGCGGCCCTCGTCGAGGATGCGCAGGAAGTTCGCGTAGCCGCGGCCGCGTTCCCCGAGGAGGTTCTCCTGCGGCACGCGCACGTCGTCGAAGCTCAGCGGATGGGTGTCCGAGGCGTTCCAGCCGACCTTGTTGTAGGCGGGTTCGGCGGTGAAACCCTCAGTGGGCACGGGCACCAGGATCGACGAGATCTCCTTCTTGCCGTCGCGCTCCCCGGTCACGGCCGTGACGGTGACGAGCTTGGTGATGTCGGTGCCGGAGTTCGTGATGAACTGCTTGGAGCCATTGATGATCCAGCTCGACCCGTCCGATTTCGCGGTGGTCTTCGTTGCGCCGGCGTCACTTCCGCCACCCGCCTCGGTGAGACCGAACGCGCCGAGCGCCTTACCGGAAGCCAAGAGCGGCAACCACTCCTGCTTCTGGTCTTCGTTGCCGAACCGGTACACCGGCATCGCGCCGAGCGACACCCCGGCCTCCAGCGTGATCGCGACGCTCTGGTCGACCTTGCCGAGTTCCTCGAGCGCGAGGCACAACGCAAAGTAGTCGCCGCCCATACCGCCGTACTCTTCGGGGAACGGCAGGCCGAACAGCCCCATCTCCGCCATTCCCGCGACAACCTCGTAGGGGAAGGAATGCTCTTCGTCGTGTTTGGCGGCCACCGGTGCGACGACGCTCTGGGCGAAATCGCGCACCGTCTTGGCCAGCTGCTCGTAGTGGTCGGGCAGGGTGCCCGTCGCGAGAAAATCGCTCATGCTTGCGGCTCCTTGGTTGCCGTTATCCGGGCCAGCACCTGACCCACCTTCACCTGTTCGCCCGCGCCGACCAACAGTTCGACGACCCCGTCGACGGGTGCCGACAGCGCGTGCTCCATCTTCATCGCCTCGACCGTGACCACGACGGTCCCCGCCGTCACCGTGGCCCCGTCCTCGACACCGACGGCGACGACCGCGCCCGGCATCGGGCTGGTCAGCTCGGCGTCACCGCTGAGCTCGTCATCGGGACGCACCGGGGCTTCGCGCACCTCTTCGACCATCACCACACGGCCATGGCCTGCCAGCCACACCTGCCCACCGGTTTCGGCGACCGCGTGTTCGGTGCGTAACCCGTCGATCGTGACCGTCAGTGTCTCGCCGGCCAAAGATGCAGCCAGCGTGCGCGTTTCGCCACCTTCTACGGCGACCGTCGCGTCACCGGGTCGCCCGGTGAGCCACACGTGGTCGGTGCGTTCCCCGGCACTGAGCCGGAACGACGTGGGCGCGCGGCCGGCGATGCGCCACCCGGAGGGGACTGCCCACGGGTCACCGGGCGTCGCAGGCCACGACCGCAACCATCGGTAGGCGGCCGCGGCGATCAGGTCGTCGTCGGACGGCGCGGCGGGGGCGAAGTCCGGCAGCCGGCGGTCGAGCAGCCCGGTGTCCAGATCTCCCGCCACCACATCGGGATCGGCGAGCAGGAAACGCAGGAATTCGACATTCGTGGTCACCCCGAGCACCGCGGTGTCGGCCAGCGCAGCATCGAGTGCCCGCAGTGCTGCGGACCGGTCATCGGCGTGCGCAATCACCTTGGCCAGCATCGGGTCGTAGTCGCTGCCGACGACGGTGCCCCGGGCCAGCCCGGAGTCCACCCGGATACCTGTCCCCGCGGCCTCGCGCAATCCGATGACGTCGCCACCGGTCGGCAGGAACCCGCGTGCGGGGTCCTCCGCGTACACGCGGGCCTCGATGGCGTGCCCGTCAAGCACGATGTCACTCTGGGCGATCGGCAGCTTCTCCCCCGCCGCGACGCGCACCTGCAACTCCACCAGATCCAAGCCGGTGACCATCTCGGTGACGGGATGTTCCACCTGCAGACGGGTATTCATCTCCATGAAGAAGAATTCGTCGGGTCGGTCGGCGGAGACGATGAACTCGACCGTGCCGGCACCGGTGTAATCGACGCTGCGGGCGGTGTCGCAGGCGGCGGCACCGATCCGGGCGCGCGTCTGCGGATCGAGCAGGGGCGACGGCGCTTCCTCGATGACCTTCTGATGGCGACGCTGCAGGCTGCATTCTCGTTCACCGAGGTGCACGACGTTGCCGTGGTTGTCGGCGAGTACCTGCACCTCGATGTGCCTGGGGTTCAACACGAACCGCTCCAGGAACAACGTGTCATCCCCGAACGCCGACGCGGCCTCGCGCCGCGCGGACGCCAGCGCCGCAGGCAGCTCTGCGGCATCATGTACGACCCGCATGCCCTTGCCACCGCCGCCTGCTGACGGTTTCACCAGCACCGGGAAGCCGACCTCCGGTGCACCCGCGATGAGGTCGTCGTCGGTGAGGCCGGGCCGCGAAATGCCCGGAACCACTGGGACGCCGAATGCGGAAACCGCTGCTTTAGCCGAGATCTTGTCGCCCATGGTCTGAATGGCGGTCACGGGCGGGCCGATGAACGCCACCCCGGCCGTTTTGAGGGCATCGGCGAATTGGGCGTTCTCGGAGAGGAATCCGTAACCCGGATGAACAGCCTGAGCGCCTGTGCGACGAATGGCATCGAGCAGTGCCTCTACCGACAGATAGCTCTGCCGTGCGGGTGCAGGACCGATGCGTACCGCCACGTCGGCCTCCGCCACGTGCCGGGCACCGGCGTCGGCGTCACTGAAGACCGCGACGGAGCGGATGCCCATGGCGCGCAACGTGCGGATGACCCGGACCGCGATTTCCCCGCGATTGGCAACGAGAACCGTATCGAAAGTCACCAGTCTCACATCCTGAAGACGCCGTAGGACACCGGCTCCAGCGGAGCCTGGCCTGTCACCGAAAGTGCCAATCCGACAATGTCTCTGGTGTCGGCGGGATCGATGACGCCGTCATCCCACAGCCGCGCGGTCGAGTAGTACGGGTTCCCCTGGTCTTCGTACTGGGCGCGGATGGGCGCCTTGAACGCCTCTTCTTCGTCGGGGGTCATGTCACCGCGAACGGTGGCCAGCACCGACGCGGCCTGCTCGCCGCCCATCACCGAGATCCTGGCGTTGGGCCACATCCACAGGAATCGGGGCGAGTAGGCACGCCCGCACATCGAGTAGTTTCCGGCCCCGTAGGACCCGCCGATGACGACCGTCAACTTCGGGACCCGTGCGCACGCGACCGCGGTCACCATCTTGGCGCCGTGTTTGGCGATACCGCCCGCCTCGTAGTCGCGACCGACCATGAACCCGGAGATGTTCTGCAGGAACAACAATGGGGTGTTGCGCTTGTCGCACAGCTCGATGAAATGCGCACCCTTGACCGCCGATTCGCCGAACAGCACGCCGTTGTTGGCGATGATGCCGACCGGGTGGCCGTGGATGCGAGCGAAGCCGGTCACGAGTGTGGTGCCGTACTCGGCCTTGAACTCGGCGAAGTCGCCGCCGTCGACGATGCGGTTCACGACCTCGTGCACGTCATAGGGCACCCGCGAGTCGACGGGGACGACGTCGTAGAGCTCGCTCTGGTCGGCGATCGGATCGACAACGGGGGCAACCTCCCACGGCGGCGGCTCTTTCGGCGCGAGCGTCCCGACGATCCGCCGGACGATCCGCAGCGCGTCCCGGTCGTCGTGGGCGAGGTGATCGGTGACGCCGGAGACCTTGGAGTGCAGGTCGCCGCCGCCGAGTTCCTCTGCGGTGACGACCTCTCCGGTCGCGGCCTTCACCAGCGGCGGACCGCCCAGGAAGATGGTGCCCTGGTTGCGCACGATCACTGCTTCGTCGCTCATGGCGGGCACGTAGGCGCCACCGGCGGTGCACGAGCCCAGGACGGCGGCGATCTGGGCAATTCCCTTGGCGCTCATGGTCGCCTGGTTGTAGAAGATGCGCCCGAAATGCTCACGGTCGGGGAACACTTCGTCCTGACGGGGCAGGAAGGCACCGCCGGAGTCGACGAGATAGATGCAGGGCAACCGGTTCTGCAGCGCGACCTCCTGGGCGCGCAGGTGCTTCTTGACGGTAATCGGGTAATAGGTGCCACCTTTGACGGTGGCGTCGTTGGCGACGATGACGCATTCGCGGCCCGACACCCGCCCGATGCCGGAGATCATTCCGGCGCCCGGGCACTCGTCGTCGTACATGCCGTCGGCGGCGAGCGCGGTCAGTTCGAGGAACGGGCTGCCGGGATCGAGAAGTCCGTCGACCCGGTCACGCGGCAACAGCTTGCCCCTGCTCACATGCCGCTCGCGGGCCCGTTCAGATCCGCCGAGCGCCGCTGTTGCGAGCTTGGACCGCAACTGGTCGACCAGCGCGACGTGATCGTCGCGATGAGATGCCCGCGCTGCCATCGCTGAACCCACCTTTAGTTAATGATGACTAACCGAGTGGTATGTTAATCATCATTAACTGTTGCTGTCCACCACCGGCGGGGAGGTTCACGTCATGACCTTGCCGGATGCCGCCTCCGCCCGCAGCAGGGCCAAATCCGACCGGCGCGGCCAACTCGTCGCCGCAGCGGAGAGGTTGTTCGCCGAACACGGCTACCTCGCAGTCCGGCTCGAAGACATCGGAGCGGCCACCGGCGTCAGCGGCCCGGCGATCTACCGGCACTTCCCCAACAAAGAAGCGTTGTTGGTCGAACTGCTGGTCGGCATCAGCACGCGGCTGCTGGCCGGCGCCGCCGACGCGGCGGGACAGGCCCACGACGCCGACTCCGCGCTCGCAGCGTTGATCGATTTCCATCTCGACTTCGCGTTCGGCGAATCCGACCTGATCCGCATTCAGGACCGCGACCTCGGCAACCTCCCGCCGACGGCGAAGCGGCAGGTTCGCCGCAAACAGCGGCAATACGTCGAGATCTGGGTCGAGGTGCTGCGGAGGCGCGATCGCGACCTGACCGAGTCCGATGCGCGTCTGATGGCTCACGCCACCTTCGGACTGCTGAATTCGACGGCACACAGCCTCAAACCCGGGACGACGAAAACGGCCGAGGCCAGCTCACGGACCGTCCTCAAGAAGATGACGGTCGCTGCGCTGACCTCGGCCGGACGACCCCGCCGCTAGGCGAGGCAAACAGCCCTAGTACCAGGCTCTGCGGCCTGCCACCGGACGCCCCACGGAGCCGAGAATCCAGAAGACCGCACCGATGACGAGCAGCACTACACCGATGTACGTCAGTATCGACATTCCGAAAATAAGACCCAGGATGAGCAGAATCGCTCCGAAGACGATCACTTCCACTCCATTCTTCGACAACTCGTGTGCGCGGCGACCAGTCAGTGGTTACTGGCTGGGCTGCGGGACATTGCAATCCGTCACCTTCGGATTGACTCCCGCGTAGTTCAGCGGCCCCGCCACCACAGTCAGCGCGATGCTTCCCGCTGTGGCGCAATTGGTTTCGCCACCGGTGAAGTAATCCCGCTGATAGGCAGCGAACACGCCGATCAGCAACCAGACGAGAACAATCACGCCGAGAATTCCTCGCATGCCGTGCCTCCTCCGTCTGCGCG
The DNA here is from genome assembly GCF_029623955.1 of Mycobacterium sp. 236(2023). GTDB lineage: Bacteria > Actinomycetota > Actinomycetes > Mycobacteriales > Mycobacteriaceae > Mycobacterium. Next base: position 392,474 of record NZ_JARSBP010000006.1, read on the forward strand.
CTCGGTAGTGGCGCGCAGCAGAGTTTTACCCCGCTGAAAATTGCGTCAAACCTCTGACGGGATCAAGGTCAACTGGCGAAAGCCGCGGTAAGCCAGTCACACATCGCCTGACGCAGGACCGCGCGGTTCTCGCGCTTGTCGATCTCGTGGCCGTCGTCCTCGAACGCCAGAAGCTTGGCCCTGCGCCCCAACGCGGTCAGTGCATCGCACATCTGCTGCGACTCGCTCGGCGGCACGTTCGTGTCGTTGAGGCCGTGCACCAACAGCAGCGGCGCGGTGATCTCACGCGCGCGCGGCAACGGGGACAGTCGCTGCAGCAGATCCTGATCACTGACGGGATGACCGTATTTGGGGTAGGCCGCCGACGCGATCCACTGCTCGGTGTTGCGGTACCAGGAGTTCAGGTCGCTCATACCGCAGATGCTGATGCCCGCGGCGAACTGCTGGGGATGGAACGCCAGCGCGGCCTGGGTGAGATAACCCCCGTAGGACCAGCCGCAGCACGCCACCTTCCCGGCGGGTGCATGTCCGTTGTCGACGAGGAAGCGCACGCAGTCGGCGACGTCGTCGATCGCGGCGAACCGGCGCTCCCGATCATCGGCGTGCATGAAGCTCCGGCCGAAACCACCGGAGCCTCGAACGTTCGGCAGGAACACGCCGATGCCCTCGTCGAGCAGCGCCGGGAAGAATTCGTTGTATCCGGGCCTACCCTGACCTTCGGGTCCGCCGTGCAGAAACAGCATCGCGCCGATCGTCTCGACCCCCTCCGGCGGCCGGAACAGCCACCCGGTGAACGTCAGTCCGTCGCGTGCGGTGATGGTCTCCAGCGTCGGGTCGGCCGACACCGGCCCGCTGCTCGGCTCACGGTCGACAAGCTCCCACTCCCGCGTCCGCGGGTCGACCAGCTCGACGGTGGGAGGCTTCGCGGGACCCTCGACCGTCACCGCGAGCATGGATCCGCCAGCGCTGATGCTGAGCTCGCCGGCCACCATCCCGGGCAGCGGAATAGGGTCGTACAGCGTGCCGTCGGCGTATTCGAGGATCTGTAATTCGCTGGCGCCGTGTAGGTTCCACAGGATCGCGACCGTGGACATGTCGTCGCTGACTGTGAATTCATCGAGCTCGCAGCCCGTCCGCTCGGCGAGAACCTGATAGGCGACGCCGTCGGCGGTCACCGTCACCTCGAGAAGCCGCGCGTGCTCGGCGCCGTTCTCGCTGCGGATGAGCGCGCGGACGTAACCCTCGGTGCTGTTGATCCCGTACTCGCTGGCCGGCAGGTAGAGCTCGTTGTGCTCACCTTCCGGTCCGGACCGCAATCGGCGCGGGCCGTGGTCGTCGAGGATGATGCCGGTGTCGGTCGTCGAGCCGGGGTCATACGGCAGCAGACCGATCTCGGTGAGACCGCGCAGCATGATCAGATCCCGGTAACCCCGCGGACCGACGCGGATCAGCGAAGCGCCTGCCCACGCGTCGACGAGTCTGCCGCCCGAACGGCGGTCGAGCACGGTCGTGGTCGTCCCCGATGGATCGATCAGGCACGAGCTGCCCACCCCGTCCTCACCGGTCAGGATCGCCGCCACCAAAGTGCCGTCCCAGCCGATCAATTCCGCGGTGCCCTCCACACCCGACGGCCAATAGTCGACGCGCCGGGCAGCGCGATCATCGGGATCTGTTGTCACAACCCAGATCTGCGTGCGGGACCCACCTTCGGGGGCGACCTGACAGGCCAGCCAGTGACCGTCGGCCGAGTGCATGACCCGGGTGACCGGGCCGTCGATCGGGAGATCGACATCTCGCGAGGAGCTCGCGCGCCAGCCCCGAAGGAACCGCTGGACCGCCCGCGGGTACCCGCCGTCGTCGACGAGGTGGGCGAATGCGGTGGCGTCAGGAGACATCGAAGCGCCGTAGATTCGGCGGACCTGTTCTGCCACGGTTCCCGATTGTGCACGGTCGGCGGCGGCGACGACGCCTGGGCCGGTGCCGGATGCACTGAGCGCCTGCACAGGTACCCTGCAGCCATGAGGTGGGTATGACGAATTCACCCGACGGATGGAGCCGCCGCGGACGCGAGGAGCGATCAGGCTTCGGCGGACGCGAGGAGGAATCGCGTCGGGGCAGTGACCCCGGGTACTCCGGATATTCCGATCCGGCCTACGCGAGCCAGGCGCCGTACGGTTCCCCGTACCAGCCGCCTCCGCCACCGCGCCCCACCGAACGGTTGCCCGCTTACTCGCCCTACGGATACGACCCGTACCCGACGGGTCAGTACCCACCCCAGAACCCGCAAGGCGGAGGTTCCGAACCGCCGCCGGAGGGGCCGAGGTCGCCGCGCTGGCTGTGGATCGTGGCCGGCGTCGCCGTGGTCTTGGTCATCGGATTGGTCATCGCGCTGGTGATCGTCAACAGCTCCCGGCAGCAGACGGTGGTGGCGCCGCTGCCGCCCATGCCGGAACCGTCGTTCACCCAGTCACCGACCACGACCCCGCGTACGCCGACGACACGACCGTCGACTCCGGTTCTGCCACGTCCGACACTGCCGACGTTCCCGTCCGCACCGACCACCGAACCGACCGTCCCCGGTGCCACCGACACCGTCGTCTACACGATCGAGGGCACGGGTCGCGCCATCAACGTCACCTACGTCGACACCGGCGGTCTGCTGCAGACCGAGTTCAACGTGATGCTGCCCTGGAGCAAGGAAGTGTCCCTGCCACAGCCGGGTGAGACGTCGGCGAGCATCAGCATCATCAACGTCGGCCGCGAGGTGACGTGCTCGATCTCGGTGAACGGTGAGCAGCTCGATGTGCGCACCGGTGCCGGCCTGACGATCTGCGCGCCGGCCGGCTAGGAGCCGAGGCGCTGCGGTGTGCGCACCGGCAGGAACAGGAGTAAGCCGAGCGCGAGCACGAGAACGAGCCCGCCCATGCCCGCGCGGTAGCTGTCGAAGACGTCGATGAACACCGAAAACAGCCACGGCGCCAGGAAAGTCGCGGCTCGACCCGCTGTTGTGTAGAGGCCGAACGTGACGCCTTCCTTGCCGTGCGCGGCCATCCGCATCATCAGCGTGCGGGCCGACGACAGCGTCGGGCCGATGAAAAGGCACAGCAGCAGTCCGCACGCCCAGAACGCCATCACCCCGGACAGCACCATCAGGACCAGGCCCACCACGATCATCGCGATCAGTGACGCGACGATGACCGGCTTGGAGCCGACGCGGTCGTCGGCCCGGCCGCCCACCACCGACCCGAGCGCGGCGACGACACAGGCGGCGACGCCGAACAACAGCACGTCGGCCTGAGACACCCCGTAGACGTTCACGCCGAGCACCGCGCCGAAGGTGAACACCCCGGTGAGACCGTCGCGGAAGATGGCGCTGGCGCCGAGGTAGTAGACGACGTTGCGGTCGCGACGCCACTCGGCGCGCACCTCCTGCCACAGCCGCCGGTAGGCCCCGAAGAAGCCGACGCGGGGCGGCGTCTCCTGAGCGTGCCTGGGTGTCGAGATCAGCAGCGGCAGCGCGAACAGCGCGAACCAGGCCGCGACGAGCAGCATCGCCGCCCGCACGTTCTGTCCGTCCTCGACAGGCAGACCCAGCAGACCACGAGTGTCGCCGTCACCGGAGATGAACCCGAGGTACACCACGAGCAAGGCCAGCACACTGCCGAAATAGCCCAGCGCCAAACCGAATCCGGAAACCCGGCCCGACGTTTCGGGCGTGGACAGGTCGCGCAGCATCGCGTTGTACGGGACGGTGGCCAACTCGCTGCAGGCCGCGGTGCAGGCCAACAGAATCAATCCCGGCCACAGGTAGTGGTAGTCGTCGCGGATCAGGCTCAGCGACGCCGTCAGCAGCACGACGAGACCGGTCAGGATCGCCAGCGCCCTGCGCCTCCGGGCGGGCGCGTCGACCCACACCCCGGTCACCGGGGCCAGCAACGCGACCACGAGTCCGGCAGCGGCCAGCGCACGGCCCAGCCAGCTCGCCGGAGTGGTGTCACCAGGCAGATCGTCGCCCACCGCAGACGTCAGATAGACGGTGAACACGAACGTGATGACGATCGCGTTGATCGCCGTCGCCCCGAAATCCCACATCGCCCAAGCCACCACGCGCGAGCGTGTCGCGGTGGCGGGCGGCCCGGTCGTGGGCGACACCTCGCTCATGGACGCCCACGATATAGTCCCGCCCATGCCAGTACCCGCACCCAGCGCGGACGCCCGCGCCGTCGTCACCGGCGCATCCCAGAACATCGGCGAGGCGCTGGCCGTCGAGCTCGCCCGCCGCGGCCACCATCTGATGATCACGGCCCGCCGTGAGGACGTGCTCAACGCACTCGCCGAACGATTGCGCGCGGAGTACGGCGTCACGGTCGAAGTACGGGGCGTCGACCTCGCCGACCCCGCCGCGCGGAGCGTGTTCTGCGACGAGTTGGCGTCGCGCAACATCTCGATCCTGTGCGCCAACGCGGGCACCGCGACGTTCGGAGCCGTCGCGACGCTCGACCCCGCGGAAGAGCGGAAACAGGTGCAGCTCAACGTCCTCGGTGTGCACGACCTGGTGCTGGCGGTTCTGCCCGGCATGGTCGAACGGCGCGCGGGCGGGATCCTGACCTCGGGATCGGCGGCGGGCAACTCGCCCATCCCGAACAACGCGACCTACGCCGCGACCAAGGCGTTCGCCAACACGTTCAGCGAATCCCTGCGCGGAGAAGTGAAATCCGCGGGTGTGCACGTCACCGTGCTGGCCCCGGGGCCCGTCCGCACCGACCTGCCCGATCCCGACGAGCAGTCGCTGGTCGAGAAATTGATCCCCGATTTCTTGTGGATCGACACCGAGTACACGGCGAAGGTCTCACTGGATGGGTTGGACCGCAACAAGATGCGCGTCGTGCCCGGTGTCACGTCCAAGGCGATGTCGGCGGCCAGCGGCTACGCACCCCGCGCGATCGTCGCACCGATCGTCGGCGCGGTCTACAAGAAGCTGGGCGGCGACTAAGCGCTCAGCGCCACAAGGCGATTCAGCGGCGGCGCTTGCGGCGGCCGGTGCCGAAGATGCTTCGGGTGATCTCGCGACCGATCACCGTTCCGGCCGAACGCATCGCGCTCTTGAACGCCGGGCTGTCCATCATCTGGTCGAGGAATCCCGGCTCTTCGCGCTGCGCAGGCGCGGGCATCGGCGGTACCTCGACCGGCGGCGGCGCATAGACCGGGGGTTGTTCGGGTGCCGGGGGTGCGAGTTTGGCCGCCAATCGTTCGTAGGCCGAATCCCGGTCGATGGTCTGGCCGTACTCGGCTTGCAACGGACTGGCTTTGGCTGCGGCCGTGATCGCGTCCGGACCGATGGTGTCCATCAGGGAGCGCGGGGCGCGCATCCTGGTCCACGCCACCGGCGTCGGGGCACCTGTCTCTGAGAGGACGGTGACGATGGCCTCCCCGATGCCCAATGACGTCAACGCCGATTCCAGGTCGTACACCGACGTTTTCGGATAGGTGCGGACCGTCTTCGTCAGCGCCTTCTGATCGTCGGGGGTGAACGCGCGCAGCGCGTGCTGAATCCGCGCACCCAGCTGGCCGAGCACCTCTTTGGGAATGTCGGTCGGCATCTGAGTGCAGAAGATGACGCCGACGCCCTTGGACCTGATCAGCTTCACCGTCTGCTCGACCTGCTCCAAAAACGCCTTCGACGCATCCGTGAACAGCAGATGTGCCTCGTCGAACACGAACACCAACTTGGGCTTGTCGACGTCACCCACCTCGGGCAGCGTCGTGAACAAGTCTGCCAGCACCCACATCAGGAACGTCGAGAACATCACCGGGCGCGTGGCGTGGTTACCGAGTTCCAGCAGCGTGACGATTCCGCGACCGGATGCGTCGACGCGCAGCAGGTCGGACGGCTCGAGTTCGGGCTCCCCGAAAAAGGTGTCCCCGCCGTCGGCTTCGAGATTGACGAGGGCGCGCAGGATCACCCCGGCGGTGGTCGTCGAGACCGCGCCGAGGGCTTTCCGCGCGGGTTTGCCCTCGTCGTTGGTCAGGTACTGGATGACCGAGCGCAAGTCCTTCAAGTCCAGCAGCGGTAGCCCCTGCTGGTCGGCCCAGTGGAAGATCAGCCCCAGCGTGGATTCCTGAGTCTGGTTGAGCCCCAACACTTTCGACAGCAGTATCGGCCCGAAGCTGGTGACGGTGGCGCGCACCGGCACCCCGATCCCCGACGTGCCCAGTGACAGGAACTCCACGGGATAGCCAGTCGGCGCCCACTCGTCTCCGGTGTCGGCGGCCCGCTGCGCCACCTTGTCACCCGATTCACCGGGCCGCGACAGCCCCGACAGGTCGCCCTTCACGTCGGCCATCACCACCGGCACACCGGCCGCCGACAGCTGCTCGGCGAGCACCTGCAGCGACTTCGTCTTCCCGGTGCCGGTGGCGCCGGCGACCAGGCCGTGCCGGTTGAGCATCGCCAGCGGGATGCGCACCCGCGCCGACGAGTCGCAGACACCGTCGACGACGACTGTGCCGAGCTCCAGCACCGCCCCTTGCCCGGCGTAACCTGCGGCGATCTGTTGCGCTGGACTGCCGGACGACTCGGTGGTCATGTGTCGCACCCTACTGCGATGCCAGGGCGATTCCACGGGCTCGCGCAGCCCATGTAAAGCCTCGGGCCGCCGCGGGGCTTACTGTTGAGCGCTGTGCGCGATGAACTTGTGTGGATCGACTGCGAGATGACGGGTCTGGACCTCAAATCCGACCGCCTCATCGAGATCGCGGTATTGGTGACGGACGCGGATCTGAACATCCTGGGCGAGGGCCTCGACGTCGTCATCCATGCCGACGACGAAGCGCTGTCTTCGATGATCGATGTGGTCAAGCAGATGCACACCAAGTCGGGCCTCATCGAGGAGGTGCGCGCGTCGACCGTCGACCTCGCCACCGCCGAAGACATGGTGTTGAGCTACATCCGCGAGCACATCAAGCAGGCCAAGACGGCGCCGCTGGCCGGCAATTCGATCGCCACCGACCGCGGGTTCATCGCGCGCGACATGCTCAAGCTCGACGACTATCTGCACTACCGGATGATCGACGTCAGCTCGATCAAGGAGCTGTGCCGCCGCTGGTATCCCCGGATCTACTTCGGGCAGCCGGACAAGGGTCTCGCGCACCGCGCGCTCGCCGACATCCACGAGTCGATCCGCGAGCTCAAGTACTACCGTCAGACCGCGTTCGTCGCGCCGCCCGGCCCGTCGACCAGCGACATCGCAGCCGTCGCGGCGACACTGGGACCCGACGCACCAAACGATTCGGCTCCTGGGGGCTCAAGCAGCTAGTATGACCAAGCCGCTCGCGCGGCGATGGTGGCTGTAGTTCAGTTGGTAGAGCACCAGGTTGTGATCCTGGCTGTCGCGGGTTCGAGTCCCGTCAGCCACCCCGATGTGGGAACGCCGTCTACTCCGGTAGGCGGCGTTTCTCATATCAGGTAGGTGCCGTGCCCCTCGACCACCAGGCCGGCGTCGTTGAAGCGCAGCACCTCGTTGACCGATCCACCGTTTTGGTTGCGGTAGGTGATCACGATGGTGTCGACGCCCTGGTAGACGCCCTCGACCGTGAACCGCAGATCCGGGATCCCGGCCAATGCGGTCGTCCAGTACTCCCGCAGCGCCGCCTTGCTGCGAACCACGCCACCGGTGGCGGGGAGGACCTTCAACGCCACCGGCGAGGTGAACTCGACGTCATCGGCGAAATGCGCCAGCACGGCCTCGACGTCGTGCGCATTCCAGGCGCGCACCCACTCGGCGGCGAACCGTCCGGCGTCGATCGTCATCCGCACCGCCCGTCAGACGTTGGCGTTGCCGGCTTTCCACTGCTCCCACGGGACGTTCCAGTCACCGAGGCCGTCGGTGCCCGACAGGGGTGAGCCGACCGTATTCGAGATTTCGACGATGTCGCCGCGCTTGGAGTTGTCGTAGAACCATTGCCCGTTACTCGTCGACACGTTGATGCAGCCGTGGCTGACGTTGCTCTCCCCCTGGCTACCGACCGACCACGGCGCGGCGTGCACGTAGATGCCGCTGTAGGAGATCTGGGTGGCCCAGTCCACCTCGGTGCGATATCCGTTGGGCGAGTTGGCCGGAACGCCGTAGGTCGACGAATCCATCACCATGTGCGAGCGCCGGTCCCCCACGATGTACACACCGTTGTTGGTCGGCGTGCTGTTCTTGCCCATCGACACCGGCATGGTCTTGATCACTTCACCGTTGCGGCGCACGGTGAGCGTCTTGGTGTTGTCGTCGACCGTCGTGATCATCTGATCGCCGATGGTGAAGTTCGTGGAGACGTTCTCCTGACCGAACAGGCCGTCGCCCAGGTCGACGCCGTAGGTGTTGACCTGAACCTCGACCGTGGTGCCCGGCTTCCAGTACTGCGCTGGGCGCCAACGCACTTCGCGGTTGTTGAGCCAGTAGAACGCGCCCTCCACGGGCGGGTTGGTCTTGACCGTAATGGCGCGCTGTGCCGCAAGGCGGTTCGGGATGTTTTCGTCGAACTGGACCGCCACCGGCTGACCGACACCGACGACCTCGCCGTCGTTGGGCAAAACGTAAGGCATCGTGAGGTTTTCGGGCGAGTGCGTCTCGAACGTCATCTGACGACTCGTCACACCGCCCAGCCCCAGCGACTGCGCCGTCAAGGTGTAGCGCTTGTTGTAGCCGAGCGGCTCGGTGGTCTCCCAGGTCAGCCCGTCCTTGGACAGCTTGCCCGAGACCGTTTCGCCGTCCTCATTGACCATCGTCACCGCGCCGAGGACGCCGTCCTCGGCGGCGACGGTGACGGGCTCACCGGCGCTGACACCCACGGCTCCGTCTTTGACGGAGGAGGTCAGCTTCGGGACGAGGAGGTCACCGAACGGGGTGCCCTTGTCGGTGATCACCTGCGGCTTCGCCTGTTCGACCTCCCCGCCGCAGGCGGTCAGGCCGAGCACAATCGCGGGAACGAGCGCGGCGGCCACCAACCAGGACCGCTTCCTGCGCGCACGGGTCACCGTGTTGACGTGCCTCATACTCCCCACCTCGCATACAGGGCTGTGCGCCCACCGATCGTCGACGCCAATTCTACGGTCAGTTGTGACAAGAGGGCGTGACTGCGACGTCGCCTCTCGCCGCGGTAATCGCGATTTCATCCTGCGCCGCGGGCCTGTTATTGTCTCACACGCGCGCCGTTAGCTCAGTTGGTAGAGCAGCTGACTCTTAATCAGCGGGTCCGGGGTTCGAAACCCTGACGGCGCACCACACGAAATCCCTGCTCAGGCGGGGATTTTGTCGTTTCGGGAAGTTTGCTGGCCTACGCCGCGCTCACCCCGACGGCGAGACCGGCCATCGCCGCATCGTCGCTGACGCCCGGCGCAACGGTCGGTAGCGAGATGGTCACACTTTCGACGTTGATGTAACCGACCTGGATCAGGTCGAGGTACGGAGTGGCGAAACCGGCCAGCTGCAGCTTCAGCGTCGCCCCCGGCACCATCGTGTAGGCGATCTGCTCCAGATCGAACGTGACCGTCTGGCTGCGGCCGTTCAACGTCACCGGGATCGCCGTCACGAGGTTGCCCAGCACCAGACCTGTCGTCTCGTCAACGAGCTGCCCGTAGATGTGGCTCGCCGTGCCGAGCCCCGAATAGGTGAGCGTGATCTCCGGGGCGCCGACGATCTGCGTCTCTTCGTCGGGTGCCGGGATGTCCAGATTCAGCGCCAGCCATGCGTCCGACGCCGTCGCCACCGACAAGAGCAGCGGTGTCGGCGGCTTGGTCTGCGGCCCCGAACCGCCGAGCAGCGGGATGATCGGCAGGAAGCCTCCGTCGCCCTCGGTGACCAGCGGGTCGCCGTAGAACCCGGACTCGGTCGGCAGCAGGTCCGAGAAGTGATAATCGCCGAACTGGTCGAACCACTCGAACCGCGGTCCCGTCGGGATCAGTTCATTGCCGCGCACGTACCGATCGAGCCAGCCGATCGTCGAGTTCACCAGCAGCGGCTGCTGGATCGGATTGAGCGGATCCAGGCATATGCCGTGCCCGCCACATGCCCAAATCATCTCCACCGGAACACCATTCGCGTCGAGCATCATCGCGTTGGTGACCGCCTGGGCGAGCGTGAACAACCCGTCGGCCGTACCTTGGATCAACAATGTGGGCGCCGTGATCTGGTTCACCAGTGTGGTCGGGCCACTGCTGGTCAGGATTGCCTGCTGCGACTCGGTGAGGAAACCGAAAAGTAGGCCCTGGATGATCGCGGGATAGATCTGCGAGTTGATCCGCGCGCCCGCCTCCAGCAGATCAAGCGCCAACAGCGTCGACCAGCCGGACTTGAACGCGTCGGCCGGGTAGAGCGCCTCATTGAGCGAATTCCAGGCAATGACAGGAACTATCGCGTCGACCCGGCGATCGATGCCCGCCACCACCAGCTGAATGCCGCCGCCGTACGAACCGCCGACCATGCCCATCGTCGGATCACCGGGCGCATCGAGTTCGGCCTCCGGCCGCTCGGCAAGCCAGCTGATGATCGCCTGGACGTCGCGGCCCTCGAAGAACGGGTTGTCAAGCTGCAGGATGCCGCCAGAGGCGTACTCGCCGCGGGGATCCCACGTCACGACGTTGTATCCCGCATCCCGCAGTGGCGCCAGACCGGGGACGAGATCGGCGACCTGAATCGTCGTGGTCGGGTCGATGGTGCCGGCGCTGCCCAGACCGGGGCCGTTGAGCACGGTCGGTGCCGTCTCGCCGAACGCAAGTCCGGTCGCCGGGAAGAAGTTGGTGCTGATCTGCGTCCCGTCGAACGACGTCACCATCGTCGTGAACGCCACCGGGGCGCCGACGGGGACAAGCTCGTCGATGTCGACATCGATGGGCGTGATGACTCGATAGCCGATGATCGGCTGCAGCAGCTCGCCCAGGATCGGCACCCGCTGGAGCCCGAGCACGATCGGCTGCACGAAATCGCCGACGATCGGGATCGCCTCAAGGATGCTCACCAGCACGCTCTTCTGGCTGACCATGACGGTGAAGGTCTCGATGCCGCGTGATTCGACGACGGAGAGGTCCGGCAGGAACGAGAACGTGCCGTCGGCGTTGAGCGTCATCTTCCCGCCCTGATCGGGCCCGTCGAGCAGCGTGTAGATCAGCGGCCTGCCATTGGTGTCCGTGGCGCCGACCGAGCCGTAGATGACGCCGTTGTCGAAGTCCAGCGTCGGATCGACCGAGATCGGTCCGCTGGTGACGAGCGCCTCGCGGCGGGCCGCGGCCGCCATCGCCCACGACAGCGGAGAATTCGGCGTCCCCGCGGGGCCGTCTCCCGCGAACGGGTTGAACAGACTGTGGATGAGCTCGACGAAGGGATTCGACACCGAGGCGGTGGCAACGGTTGTCGACGCGGTCGGCGTCGCCGCGCGGCCCGCGGTCGCAGCCGGGCTCGACAACCACTTCAGCGCTGGTGTCTGCCCGTTCGCAGGCTCCTCCGCCGCGCTGATCTCTTCGCCGTCCAGGTCATCGACATCAGAGGGCACCGCGTCCGGCGCCGCCGCGTCGGGGTCCGTCGCCGGTTCTTCGACGGCAGCCGGCACGTCCGCGTCATCGGTGTCGTCGGCGTCGGCAGGTTCGGACTCATCAGACGCGGCACCGCCGTCCCCGCTGTCGGCCGCTTCGTCTGCGTCGTCGGGCGACTCGGTGTCGACCGAGTCGTCGTCAGATGATCCGTCGTCGCCGGTGTCGCCGCCGCTGTCATCGGAGCCTTCCTGCGCCGACGCACCCGGACGGGCCGAATCCCGCTTGGTCGTCGACGTGCGCTGCTGGCCGGAGGACTCGTTCGACTCCGTCGCCCCCGCCGACGATGCCCCTGGATCAGACCCACCTGCGGGGTCCGCCGAAGCGACGCCGTAGCCGGTGACGACAGCGGTGCTGACGCCCAGCGCGACTGCGAGTCCTCCGATACGGCCGATATAGCGTGCAGCGCTCATAATTCCCCCGTTGGATCGGCGAGCAGTGCAGCAAACTATATGCACGCCCGCCCGCCCTCGGTTGGCAATTGACGTAACCGACATAGTCGACGTGCAATCGAAGTCGTCCGCGGGCCCAAAGCTGGCCATGATCAGTAACTTTCGCGCGCCCTTTCCAGCACGTCCCCACGCTCGGGGCTGATGCCGACCTCAGCGGCGATCACCGAAGATCGAGAGCCCGCAACGTCGAAAAGTCAGCGCCCGAACATCCGGCAAAACGGATTCCGCAGAGGCGGACGGCGAAAGGCCCGCGTTTGCCACACCGCGCGCATCCAGCCTGCGACAACGCGGGAAGTGCCCTGTAGCTCGAACGACGCGGGCTTATCCCTATTTTTAGAGAATCGTCGTCAATATTTGCTTGAAAGCCATTACTCGTCGCACCCGGCGGCCTAGAGTCTGCCCAGCGTCACCAGGCAACGAAACCCATCGGCGCTGACCCGACCAAGGAACCGAGGGATACACCATGAAGAAGCTGCTCATTACCGGAGCATTTGTCATCGCGGCGTTCTCAGGCAGCGCAGTCGCGAACGCGGAGGAAGTCCGCCTCGTCGGACCCGACGGCGTGCCCCTGACCTGGGATTCCCAGGAGGCCTGCCAGACCGACGGACCGAATGTCGCGCTGTCGAACCCGGAAGAGGATGCGAAGTACCCGTACTTCATCTGCCGTCAGGGCGATGACGGCCTCTGGTACCTGTTCAACAGCGACACTCAGTAACCGAACCAGCTGACACCAGGCGGGCAGTGCGCCTCTTTCGGCCATGACGCGCGAAACTGCACCGCCCGTGTGTGTTCGCGGCCTCGGTCAGCGGCGCGGGCCGCCCGGCTGGCCCAAGAGCGGATTCGCCTGCGCGCCGGCGTTGGCGTGCTCACGCTGGTGCTGCTGCATCGCCTGAACCAGCGGGTTTTCCCTCATCAGCTGACGCTTGTCCTCTTCGGACAACTCGTAGAACGTCCACATTCCCCACGCCGCGGGCCGCACATACAGCGTGACCTTTTGACGCTTCTTGGTGTTCTGCGGGAGCATCGCCGCGATAGCCACCACCCGGTCCAGCGTCACAGCGCTGGCGAGCTCCTGAGCCAGCTTGTCCACGTCGGCCGAGTCCTGAAGTTCGTAGACCGAAGCCTGGTGACTCGGCTGAGCCGGGCCCTGCAGGGCGAGAAACCACGCCATCCCGCGCCTCCTTCGCTGTCGCTCGTAGTGGGTCAGGCGACAGCGTAGAGGACTCCGCGCAGCGCTATCGGGGGCGACCCGCGCCGCGCCTGCGCCCGGGCATCGGTATGAAGTCCCCGCCGCGCAGATTTACGATCACGAAAAATTTGTCGCCTTTTGCGCGGTAAAGACTGCTTCATGTGCTAGATGTCACACGGCGGGACCATGGTCTACACCATCCGGCCTGGCCATGCAGTAACGGTTATGACCCCAAGCAACATATTCATGGGCATTGCGCTGGGCAAAGGCGCACCGCAGTGTTATGGTGCAGTTAGCTGAAGGCCTTCGGACGGACATCGCACGAAGGTCGAGGACAAGAATCGAGGAATTTGCTGATGTCAAGCCCGGCCGATCCGGTTCGCACCGGAGCCAACGGTGAGGACTCAGCTCGTGGCATGGGCGCACAACAACCGGTGGCGCTGCACAACTGCAGCCGCATCGGCCGGGTCGCCAATCCGCCCGGATTCTCGTTTTCGGGCTGGTTCCGGTCCAGCCGCCGTCGCTGACGGGGGTCAGGGCCGCCGTGCGCGGCGAATGACCACCACGATCACCACGGCGCTGATACCGGCCAGCGAGATCGCCACCGGGGGTTTCTTGACGAACCGGAGCACCGCAGCTTGAAGGTCGTCGGCAACCCGGCGAGGATTCGCCCGCTCGGCCAGTGAGTCGACAGTCACCGCAAGTTGCTCGCGAGCCACGTCGATCTCAGCCTTGATGGTGTCGGGATCCCGGTCCGCCACGTCTACCTCCAATGCCTCCGGCGCCTTGCGTGCCGACCGCGCCCCAAACCAGCAGTTCTTGTCGCACTACCCTAGTTGAGCCCGGGCGCACCGCAGCGCCCGGCCGACACGCATCGCCTGGAGGAACATCACCCATGCCGCAAACCCCCCGTCTCGAGGCCGGAGACACAGCACCCGCGTTCAGCCTCCCCGACGCCGACGGCAACACGGTCAAGCTCTCCGACTACAAGGGCCGCAAGGTGATCGTGTACTTCTATCCGGCCGCCTCGACTCCCGGCTGCACGAAGCAAGCATGCGACTTCCGCGACAACCTGGCCGAACTCAACGACGCGGGACTCGACGTCGTCGGCATCTCCCCCGATAAGCCCGAGAAGCTCGCGAAGTTCCGCGACGCCGAGAACCTGACGTTCCCGCTGTTGTCCGACCCCGATCGCGCGGTGCTCGAGGCCTGGGGGGCCTACGGCGAGAAGACGATGTACGGCAAGACTGTGCAGGGCGTCATCCGCTCGACGTTCGTCGTCGACGAGAAGGGCAAAATCGAAGTGGCGCAATACAACATCCGCGCCACCGGGCACGTCGGCAAGCTACGGCGCGACATCTCCGTGTAGTTCGCCGAGCCGGGCCAGCAGCAGCGCCTCGGCTGTCGCGGCCCGCTCCAGCACTCCCAGGTCCAGGCTCTCGTCGATGCTGTGCGCTTGGGTGTCCGGGTCCTCGACGCCGGTCACCAGAATTTTCGCGTTTGGGTACGCGGCCGCGAATTCGGCGATGAACGGGATCGATCCGCCCACGCCGGCGTCGATGGCGTCGTGCCCCCACGCCTGCCGGAACGCGCCGCGCGCCGCGTCGTAGACAGGACCCGTCGCGTCGATCGCATAGGGCTGACCGACGTCGCCGGGAGTGACGGTGACCTGCGCTCCCCACGGCGCGTGACTCTCCAGATGACGGGTCAGTGCGGCGAGGTGCTCGGCCGCGTCGCCACCGGGCGCCACCCGCATGCTGACCTTGGCGCGTGCCCGCGGGATCAGCGTGTTCGACGCCTTCGCGATCGGTGTCGTGTCGATACCGATGACCGTGATCGCCGGCTTGGCCCAAAGTCGTTGCGCCACTGAGCCCGAGCCAATCTCACCGACTCCGTCGAGCACACCGGTGTCGGCTCGGACACGTTCCGGGGTGTAGTCGACATCGGCGGCTACCGCCTCATGCAGTCCCTCGACGGCGACATTGCCGTCGTCGTCGTGCAGGCTTGCCAGCAGGCGGACGAGGACGGCCAAGGCGTCCGGCACCACGCCGCCCCACATTCCCGAATGCAGGCCGTGATCCAACGTGGCGACCTCGACCACGCAGTCGGCCAGACCCCGCAGCGAGACGGTCAGCGACGGAATCTCGGTGCTCCAGTTGTCGGAGTCGGCGATGACGATGACGTCGGCCGCCAGCACGTCGCGGTGGGCGGCCAGCAGCTTCGACAACGACGGCGACCCCGACTCCTCCTCCCCTTCCACGAAGACCGTCACGCCGACCGGCGGTGTGCCGCCGTGTGCGCGGAACGCCGCCAAATGGGTTGCGATACCGGCTTTGTCGTCGGCGGTGCCGCGGCCGTAGAGGCGTCCGTCGCGCTCCGTCGGTTCGAACGGAGCCGTCGCCCACTGCGCCGGGTCACCCTCAGGCTGCACGTCGTGGTGCGCGTACAGCAGCACCGTCGGCGCACCGTGCGGCGCGGGGTGACGGGCGATGACGGCGGGAGCACCGCCCTCGGCGACGATCGTCACATCGCCGAATCCTGCCTCCGACAACAACTTCGACACCGCCTCGGCACACCGTTGCACCTCGGGGCGTCGGTCCGGGTCGGCCCAGACGGATTCGATGCGCACGAGGTCTTCGAGGTCGGCGCGGACCGACGGCAGAACGTCGCGGACGCGTTGGATGAGATCGTTCATGAAGACGAGGTTAATGGCGGCTCCCCGCCGTCGTCTGACTCGGCTTGCCGGCGTTCTTCCTGCAATCGGTCCTTGCTGCGCACCAACCGCAACAACGTCACCAGCATGAGTCCCCCGACAACGTTGCCGACGGCGGTGTAGGCGAACCAGCCCAGCCAGTCGAGATATCCGAACGGCGCCTTGCCGGTGATCAGCGCGCCGAATATCAGCAGCGAGTCGAGCACGGAATGGAACAGCTGCAGGCCCGCCAGCAGGAACGCGCCGGCAATGGCGGCGGCGATCTTGGCCGGCATCGATTCGGTGCCGTGCTGCATCCGCGTCATCAGCGTGATCACCATGCCGCCGAGCAGGGACAACGCTGCCGTCTCCATCGACAACGGCGCAGTCGCATAGTGAGCCGCAGATTCGATCGTCTGCCCGTGCAGTTGCGGGAGCGCCGTCATCATCAGGAGCATCAGCAGCCAACCGCCGGCCAAGTTCGCGACCAGCGTGCCACTCCACAATTTGATCAACTGACCGAAACTGGCCCGCTTGGCGGCCACCGTGGTGACCGGGATCAGGAATCCTTCGGTGAACAGTTCGCTGCGTCCGAGAAGCAGCGCCAGAAAGCCGACGGAGAAGGCCAGCCCGGCCAGCAGTGGCTGATGGGTTGCGTTCAGCACCGCCAGGTAGGCCAGCACGCCGACGGCGATGTCGGTGCCTCCGAAGAACCCGGTCGCGAGCACTTCTCGCCAACTGCGATGCAGACGTTGGGTGCCCTCGTCGACCATCCGCCTGAACGCATACTCCAGCGCGTCCTCGATGGGGCTGTCGGATTCTCCGAGTTCGCGCTGGCTTGTCTCCGGCATGGTGGGACCTCTCGGTGCGGTGGTGACCCGCACGGATACCCGGAGAACCGGCGCCGAAGCAGCTAGCGCTCTTCGAGGACGGCGACCGCCGCGGCGACGTCGGCCTCGTGGGTCAGCGACAGGTGGATCGTCACCTCTTTGAGGTGTTCGGCCACCGCACCCGTCAGCCGCACCCGAGGCCGACCCCACATGTCGGTGACGACCTCGATGTCACGGTGAATCGCCTCCGGCAGCACCGGCCGCTTCGAGAAGCGTGACCCCGACCAGGCCTTGATCACCGCCTCCTTGGCCGCCCACCGCGCTGCGAGGTGGCGCGCCGCCGACGAACTCTTGTCGGCGGCGTCGCGTCGCTCGCCCGGCGTGAACGTCTCGGCGAACACCGTGCCGGGCCGGTCCACCTGCTCCGCGAACTCCGGAATGGAGACGAGATCGATGCCTATCCCGACGATGCCCACGGGCAGCACGCTATCTCACGGGTCACCGGCGATACACGTCGTCGTCACCGAGTCGCGACGCCATGTCGAGCAGCATCGCGGCTTCCTGCGACTTCTCCGGGTGGTCGTGGTCGAAGCGGCGACCGTCGGGCCGCTCGTACATCGGCCGGCCGCCCGCGATCGCCGACACCAGCCTGCGCTGACCGGCCAGGGTCCGCTCCTGCGCCGCGGCGGTGTATTCCGTTCGCTGCTCGGGAGTCAGGGTGGCCAGGAACGCCTCCGGGTGCACCAGCGCGATCAGACCCGACACGTGACCGAACCCGAGGCTGGTGACAAGGCCCGCCTTCAGCGGGTACTTGTCGCCCATCCGCAGGGTCTCGCGCGGCCACACGAAGTGCGCGGAGGTCGCGAGGTCTTCGTCCACGCAGTCCAGGCTGCGGTTCGGCGGGATGACACCGTCGCGCAGGATCTGGCACAGGCCCATCGTCTGGAACACCGCCGCGCCGCCCTTGGCATGCCCGGTGAGGCTCTTCTGGCTGACGATGAACAGCGGGGCACCTTCGGAGCGACCCATCGAGTCGGCGAGCCGCTCGTGCAACTCCTGCTCGTTCGGATCGTTCGCCAGCGTCGACGTGTCGTGCTTGGAGATGACGGCGACATCATCGGCACCGACGCCCAGCTTGTTCAGCGCCTTGGCGAGCACCGACTCCCTGCCGCCGCGACCGGCGCCCAGCGCGCCGAGCCCCGGTGCGGGGATCGAGGTGTGCACGCCGTCGGCGTAGGACTGCGCGTAGGCGACGACCGCCAGCACCGGCAGACCCATCCGCAGCGCGAGATCACCTCGGGCCAGCAGAATCGTGCCACCGCCCTGCGCCTCGACGAAGCCGAGCCTGCGCCGGTCGTTGGCGCGGGAGAACCGCGAATCGCTGATCCCCTTGGCCCGCATCACCTCGGTATCGGCGGTGGCCGCCATGTCACCGAAGCCGATGACGGCTTCCAGCGTCAGATCGTCATAACCACCGGTGACGACGACCTCGGCCTTGCCGAGACGGATCTTGTCGACGCCCTCTTCCAGCGAGACCGCCGCGGTGGCGCAGGCGCCGACCGGGTGGATCATCGAGCCGTAGCTGCCTACGTAGCTCTGAATCACGTGTGCGGCAACGACGTTCGGCAGGGTCTCCTGCAGGATGTCGTTCGGCTTGTTCTTGTCGAGCAGGTTGCCGTGGAACATGGTCTGCATCGAGGTGAGGCCGCCCATGCCGGTGCCCTGCGTGCTGGCGACCAGGCTCGGGTGCACCCACCGCATCAGTTCCGTCGGGGAGAACCCGGCGGACAGAAACGCGTCCACCGTGGCCACGAGATTCCACAACGCAACGCGGTCAATCGAATTCGCCATGTCCGGCGTGACACCCCAGACCTGCGGGTCGAACCCGGTCGGGATCTGGGCGCCGACGGTGCGGGACAGCTTCGACTTACGCGGCACGCGAATCTCGGTGCCCGCCTTGCGGGTGACGTTCCAGTCGGCACTGTCGGGCACCGGGCTGATGACCGTGTGCTCCGGATCGAACTGGACGAACGCCCGCGCGTCGGCCTCGGACGACACCACGAAGGAGAAGTCCTTGTCCAGGAACACCGACACCAGCAGCGGCGCCGAGTGATCCGGGTCGATCGCGGCATCTCCGACGAACTCGCGGATGCCCACCCGCTCGACGACCACATCGTGGTAGCGCTCGACCAGATCCGCCTCGTCGACGAGATCGCCGGATTCGGTGTCGTACCAACCTGGTTGGGGATCGTCTTCCCACTTGATCAGGCCTGTGGTCCAGGCCAGTTCGAGGACGCCCGCCGCCGAGAGTTCGTTGTCGATCTCCATCTCGAACCGGGTGCGCGACGAGCCGTACGGGCCGAGTTCGGCGCCGCCGACGATGACCACCAGATCGGCCGGATCGACGTCCAGCGGAGCCCACTCCGGCGCAGGGGCCGGGGCGGCGGGACGCGGCGGCGACGGCAGTGCGGCGATCGTGTGACCGTCCGACTGCACGTCCTCGTCGTCGTCCGCCGGTGCCTCGGCCGCACGCTCGCGGGCCTTGGCTGCCAGGTCCGACAGATCCAGATCGACCTCGGCCAGTCCGCCGGTGAGGTCGGCCTGGACGGGCTCGCGCGCCGCCGCGACCTTCGTCTCCACGTCACACAGGGCCAGCAGCATGCTCGCCATCTGCTCGGTGGAGTAGGTGGTCACGCCGGCTGCTTCGACTCCGTCGACGATGACGTCGTTGTGGCCCATCAGGCCGGTGCCGCGGGTCCAGCCGATCAGCGCGTGCGCCAGGCTGACTCGCTGCGCCCACGACGTCTCCGCCTTCCAGCGGGACACGACGGCGTCCAGTGCCGACTTCGACTCGCCGTAGGCGCCGTCGCCGCCGAACATGCCGCGGTTCGGCGATCCGGGAAGCACCACGTGCAGGCGTGCCGCGATGTCGCGATCGGCACCGATGTGGGACAGGCCGGCAATGAGCCGCTGCACGGCCCACAGCAGAACCTTCATCTCCATCTCGGAGCGCGAACCGGCCTCGGACAGGTCCCCACCGACGCGAGGCGCCGCGAACGGGAACAGCAGCGTCGGGGTCAGCGCATCCTTGAGGTGGATCGACTTCGGCCCGAGGCTCTCACTCTGCTCGGTACCGACCCACTCCACCAACGCGTCAATGTCGTTGTAGGAAGCCATGTTCGCGGGAAGCACCCACAGCTTGGCGCCGAACCGGGCGTTGTCGCGATAGAGGCCGCGGTAGAACTCCAGCCTGCTGTCGTCGAGCTTCGAGGTCGTCGCGATCACGGTGGCACCGCCGTCGAGCAGCTGCGCCACCACCGACGCCGCGATCGAGCCCTTCGAAGCGCCTGTCACGACAGCTACCTCGTCGTTGTAGCGACCCTTGCCCGGGTTCTCCGCACCCGCGGCAACGCGGGCGTACAGCGAAGCGTGGATGTTCAGCCCGGCGGCGAGCGCCTTGCCCTGCCAGTAGGTGGCCTGGGTCCCGACGACGTGGCCGGTGCCCTCGAACCGCTCCGACAGCCGGACCCAGTCGGCCTCGAGGTCGTCCTCCTCGGTCAGCCAGATCTTGGCGAGATCCTCACGCGCACTTGCCCACCGGTCGTCGAAGAGCACCGCCTTGCGACCGTCGAACGACGGCGCCACCAGACGCGGCCAATCCGCACCGAGTTCGGCCGTGACCAGGTCGATGAGCTCCGCATCGGCCGACGGCTCCGGGGTGGAGATCGCGGCGCTGTGGCCGAGCTGGTCCAGGATCGCGCGGGCCGCGTTGGCGAGCACACCGTTGGGTCCGGTGACCTGCTCGGCGAACTCACCGAGCGCCGCGGAGTCCACGACCCCGCCGCCACCGCCCGCGGCGGACGGCAGCGACACCGGAATGCCGCGCCGCGCACCGACGGCCGTCACGGCCGCGTCGATCGCCTTGTCGACGGCGGCGGCGTCGGCCAGGGCACCGTCGTGCAGGCCGCCCAATGCTCCGCCGCGAACGCTGGATCCCTCGCGGGTTCCCAGCGCCACTTCGGCCGTGACGTGCTTGCCCCAGCCGTCACCGAGTTCCCAGGTCTTCTTGACCCGCTCGACGATGTAGGCCGGACGCTTGCCCGACGGCCCGAGGACCGTGCGCAGCTGATCGTTGATCGCGTCCGACAGCACCGGGCCGAACGGCTTGTAGGTGCGGGCCAGCTTGGTGACCTGCCCCTTGAGCCCGGCCAGATCGGCTTCGGCGGCACCGTCGATGGCGCCGAGGTTCAGCTCGGAACCGAGGTCGACCAGCATCTGGTTGCGCCGCGAGGACGCGCCGTCGGTGATCGACTCGATGGAGTCGAGCGCCTCGATCTGATCGATGCGGATCTTGGCCGACAGCGCGATGAGCGCGGTCGTGGCATCGGCCGCGTCGAAGACGATGTCGTCAGGACGAGGTCCGCCGCTCGGGGCCGCCGCGGGTGCCGGAGCGGCGGGGGCCGCCTCCGCCGGAGCAGCTGCAGCAGGCGCTGCCTCGGCAACCGGTGCTTCATCTCCCGCCGACTCCTCGACGTCGGGCTCGGGATCGGTGTCCGTCGCGAACAGCACGGCGGCGTCACGCTCGGCGTTGAGCACCTCGGTGGTGTTGTGCGAGTACTCGGGGAGCTTGAGCGTGTTGGTGGCCAGGCCGGCGACGGTCGGCGCGTTCTTCACACCGATCTCGACGAACCGCTCGATGCCCATACCGCCCGCGGCCTCCTCGATGAAGAGCAGGTCCTGCGTCTCGATCCAGCGCACCGGGCTGGCGAACTGCCACGCGAGCAACTCGATGACGACCTTGCGCATGAGCTCCGACGGACGCTCGTTACGCCACGTGTCGTAGTCGGCGAGGATCTCGTCGAGCGGTTCGGCGGGCACCAGATCGCGGATCTCCTGGATGAAGTCGCGGTCCAGCGTGAACGGCCGCGGCACCAGGTTCGGGATGTAGCGCCCGATCAGCAACTCGGGATCGGCATCGGTGGGCATGACCCGCTCGAGGGCGCGGCGGAAGTCGGCGACGCCGACGCGCAGCACGCTTGAGTGGAACGGCACGTCGATACCGGGCACCAGGATGAATGACCGCTTGCCGCCTGAGATCTCGCGGCGACGCTCGACCTCTTCCTCCAGAGCCTCGAGGCCGGCGACCGTGCCGGCGATCGCGTACTGCGAACCACGCAGGTTGAAGTTCACGATCTCCAGGAATTCGCCTGTGCGCTCGGAGATTTCGGCGATGAAGCTCTTCACGTCGGCGTCGTCGAGGTCGATCTGCGACGGGCGGATGGCGGCCAGTCGGTAGTTCGACCGGCCCTGCGCGTCGCGAGGCACGATGTCGTGCATCTTGCTGCCGCGGTGGAACACGACCTCCAGCAGCGCCTCCAGCTCGTACACGCCGGAAACGCATGCCAGAGCGGTGTATTCGCCGACGGAGTGACCGCACGCGATGGCGCCCTCGACGAACGCACCCTGCTCACGCATCTCGGCGACCTGGGCCGCAGCCACCGTCGCCATGGCGACCTGGGTGAACTGCGTCAGGTAGAGCACGCCCTCGGGGTGGTGGTAGTGCACACCGGAGGCGATCAGGCTGGTCGGGTTGTCGCGCACGACGTGCAGCACCGAGAAGCCAAGAGTCTCACGGGTGAACTTGTCGGCGGTGTCCCAGACCTTGCGGGCGGCCTTGGAGCGGGCCCGCACGTCCATGCCCATCCCCTTGGACTGGATGCCCTGACCGGGGAACGCGTAGACGGTCTTCGGAGCAGCCAACTGCGCGGTCGCCGCCATGACGAGCTCGCCGTCGACCTTCGCGGCAACCTCGACGATCTCGGCGCCGCGGTCGATGCCGACGCGGTCGATGCGGAATTCGATCTCGTCGCCGGGCAGCACCATCCCGAGGAAGCGCGACGTCCAGCCGACCAGACGGGCGGGCGGGGTGGCGCGGCCGTCGGTCGCGGTGACGGCGTGCTGAGCCGCCGCCGAGAGCCACATGCCGTGCACGATGGGCCTTTTCAGCCCGGCGAGCAGCGCGGCGGCGCGGTCGGTGTGGATCGGGTTGTGGTCTCCGGAGACAACGGCGAAGGCACTCATGTCGACGGGAGCGGTGACGGTGACGTCACGCCGGCGGCGACGCGGGGTGTCCGTGGCGTTGTCGGTGATGGCGCCGCCGGCACGCACCGGATCGGCGAGCTCGACGGCACCGGTGCGACCGCGGATCGCGAAGCGCTCCTCCAACGTCGCCAGGACGACGCCCTCGGCGTCGGCGATCGTCACCTCGACCGGGACAACACGCCCGACCTCGGTATCGGTGGCCGCCAAAGCTGTTGCCTTGACCGACAATTCGGACTTGGTCGCAGGCATCGACTCCAGCAGGTGCGCGGCGTGGTCGAGGTGCACCAGGCTCAGCAGACCTTCGACAACCGGGAAGCCGTCGTCGGTCAGGGCGGAGCCGATCGCGGAGAACACGGCAGGCCAGCACAGTCCGACCAGCGCATCGGGCACCAGGGTCAGGCCGGGCGCCAGCGGAGCGCCGAACGTCGCGGTGACGCCGGTGTGGTCGGCGACCTTCTCCGGATCCCATTCGACGGTGACCTGCGCCGTGTTGTTCTCCACGGGCGGAAGGGTTTCCGGTCCGTCGACTCCCGCGGCGATCGCCAGCACCGAGCGCATCGCCTTCGAGGCGTCCTCGACGGTGACGATCGGCGCTCCGCCGTCCACCGTTGCCGTCGGCAGCGTGAAGCGGATCTCGATCCAGATGTCGGACAACGGGACGCTGAGCGTGACCGAGACGTTTCCGGCGCCGTCGCTGCTCTGTTCGAGGCGCGCACCGGTGTTCGGGTGCGTGGCGCTGGGCTTGCCCGGCACGTCGTTGACCTGCCACTCACCGGGCGCGCCGATGCGGTGCACCGGGTTGATCGCGGTGCGGCCTGCCCACAGCACGTCGGGCGAGTCGAGCACGACGGCCAGCGGACCGCTGACGTCGGCACGCGCCTGGCGACGAGACACGACCGAAACCGGTTGCGCGCCTGCGGCGAGCACGCGGTCGACGATCTCTTGCTCGAACCGGTCGAGCAGTTCACCGACCGGCTCGTCGACGCGGGTGATGCCGACGACGGCCTGGGTTCCCGGGATGATGCAGACCTGGTCGGCGGTGTAGCGGGCGTCGTGCGCCTGCCACAGCGAGTCGCTGCGCCACCAACGGCGCACGTCCTTGTCGACGACGGGCACGAAGTTGACCGGCTTGCCGGGCTTCTTGCACAACGTCACGAAGAACGGCACGTCGGCCGGGTGCAGCTTGACGGTCTCGGCGTCGGGGTAGCGCGCGACCAGCGCGGCGATCGCTGCATCCGGATTGTCCAGCAGCGCTTGATCTTCGGAGTCGTCGTCGCCGGCCACGAACAGCGACTCGATCGGTCCCGAGTCCTTCTCGTTGAGGCGGGCCTCGGCGCGCTTGAGCATCTCCTCGAAGCGCTCACGCCAGGTGTCGGCCAGCCACGGGCTGCCGGGACCGGCCGTGTCGGCGGTGCTGTCGCCGTCGCCGATGGCGAGCTCGACGTAGCGCTTCAGCCACTGCAGGTAGGTCATGTCGCCGATGTCGCCGAAGTACGGCTTGGCGGTGTTGGCCATCGCGGCGATGATCTCGTCGCGGCGCTCGGCCACGGCGTCGGCGTCGCCGGCGACCTCGTCGAGCAGGCGGCCGCATCGCGATGCGGTGTTGTCGATCTCGTGGATGTCGGCGCCGAGCTGGCTGCGACCGCTGGCCATGCCGTTGATGGCCTTGCCTGCGCCGACCCAGATGTCGGTGCCCGTCGTGTCGACGAGCATCTGCTTGACGGCCGGCGACGTGGTGGCCTCGAGAGTCGCCATCGCGGCGGTGCCGACCAGGATGCCGTCGACGGGCATCTCCGGGAAGCCGTACGCCTTGGACCACTCACCCGACAGGTACTCGGCAGCCCGCTCCGGGGTGCCGATGCCGCCGCCGACGCAGATGGTGACGTTGGAGTACTTGCGCAGCTCGCCGTAGGTGGCCAGCAGCAGGTCGTCGAGGTCCTCCCACGAGTGGTGTCCGCCGGCGCGGCCGCCTTCGATGTGCACGATGACGTCGCGCTCGGGCACCTCGACCGCGATCTTGATGACGGACTTGATCTGGTCGACGGTGCCCGGCTTGAAGACGACGTTGCTGATGCCGACGGTGTGCAGTTCCTCGATCAGGTCGACGGCCTCTTCGAGGTCCGGGATACCGGCGGTGACGACCACGCCGTCGATGGGCGCGCCGGACTGGCGGGCCTTCTGCACCAGACGCTTGCCACCGACCTGCAGCTTCCAAAGGTAGGGGTCGAGGAACAGCGAGTTGAACTGGATCGCGCGGCCGGGTTCGAGCAGCTGCGTCAGCTCGGCGACGCGGGCGTCGAAGATCTCCTCGGTGACCTGTCCGCCACCGGCGAGCTCGGCCCAGTGGCCGGCGTTGGCGGCCGCGGCGACGATCTTGGCGTCCACCGTCGTCGGGGTCATGCCCGCGAGCAGGATCGGGGACCGGCCGGTGAGGCGGGTGAACTTCGTCGACGCCTTCACGGAACCGTCCGGCAGGGCGATGGCCTGCGGGGCATAGGTGGACCAGGCGGGTGCGACGGCGGGTGCGGCGCCGACGGTGAAGAGGCTGCGCTGGCCGGCGCGGGTGGCCGCGGGCACGATGCCGATGCCGAGGCCGCGGATCACCGGAGCGGTCAGCCGCGTGACGGTGTCGCTGGGGCCCAGGTCGACGATCCACTTTGCGCCGGTGGCGGCGAGCTCTTCGACCTCGGCGACCCAGTCGACGGGCTTGACGAAGATGGTTTCGGTCAGTCGACGGGTGAGCTCGCGGTCCAGGCCCGTGCGCGCTGCCCATTCGTTGACGAGTTCGACCCCGCCGGCGAGGCGCGGGGTGTGGAAGCCGACCTCGACGTTGAGCTGGTTGAAGATCGGACGGAAGATCGCGCCGCCGCGCGTCTTGTTCTTGCGCTCGGCCTCTTCCTTCTCGGTGATCTTCTCGCAGTACAGCTCGAACCGGGCGAGCTGCTCGGGGGTGCCGGTGATCACGACGGAGCGACGGCCGTTGCGGATGGACAGGGCCGGCGGGAGCACGGTGCGCACGTCCTGGGAGAACTCGTCGAGGAGCTCGGCCATCCGGGCGGGGTCGACGTTGAGGACGGACACCATCGGCGCTTTGTCACCACGGCCGACCATGCCGCAGCGGCGCGACACCAGCGATCCGGCGGCACCGATGAGCTGACCGATGGCGAGCAGTTCGACGTCGCGGGTTCCGCGGGCCTTGAGCGACTCGACCGCTGTGACGCCCTGAGAGTGGCCCGCGATGGCCACTGGGGGATGACCGTCCAGGTCGAGGCCCTGGCGCTTGAGGGCGCGCTGAGCGGCCATCT
Source organism: Mycobacterium sp. 236(2023) (assembly GCF_029623955.1). Lineage (GTDB taxonomy): Bacteria > Actinomycetota > Actinomycetes > Mycobacteriales > Mycobacteriaceae > Mycobacterium. Next base: position 418,616 of record NZ_JARSBP010000006.1, read on the forward strand.
GGGTGAGCAAGATGCCGGGCCCGGAGATGGCCGCGGTGGTGAGGTCCTTGGCGGACGGCAGCGGCTCGTCGGCGGCCAGGGCGCGGATCCATTTCATCGGCTCGAAGCCGATGGGCCGGACGACGACGAGCTCGCGGGCGAGCGGCTCGAGCAGCAGTTCGGCCTCGGCGACGAGCTGGCTGATCTCGGACTCGATGCCGGCGGAGTTGACGAGCTCTTCGAGGTTCTCCAGCCAGGGGCCGCCCTGGCCGCCGAACGCCACCGCGTACGGCTCTCCGGAGTGCAGTCGATCGACGAGTGCGTGCGTTCCCGTCAGAGGTTCGAAGGCCTGGTCTTCGTGGCCGCTGGAGCCGGTGGATGCACGGTGCTGGTCGTTGATCGTCACGTCTTGTGTTCTCCTCGGTGCTGTTTTCGCGCTACATCACTAGGTCTGAGGCTTGTGGTGGGCCCTTCTTCGGGCCTGCTGTGGCGCTCGCCGCGGTGCTTGCCTGTGCACCCTGCGTCGGCCTTGCGATTCGGCGTCGAATCCGGCTGGAGCGATCCGCAGCGCTCAGGGGGTCCACGTCGTCGGAACCGCGGGCGGGCACTTCAGCCGTACTAAGAGTGTCATAAGAGACTGCACCAGTTTGGCGCCACAAATGGTTACTGGCGAGTTCTACGCATCGGTAACCACGAGTTGCATAACGCGCCGTTTGCGGCGCCCCGCGGCTATCCGGGACAAACGTCCTGCATGCAGGTGGTTACGGTCCAGTAAGAAAGAACTGCAGTTCAAAGCAGTATTGTTACTGAATCGTTATCTGAGAAATTCGGTTCTCATGTCGTGTTCGGCGGACGCCATCTGAGGCGACACGATCGGAAAAAGTGTCTTGTCGACGCTTCGTTGAACGGACACAAGTTTGCTGCAAAAACCTACTAGCGAGTAAGACCGGTCGCTTCGGCGGGGTGTTTTCGGGTCCGACTAAGGCCCGCTGGCCGAAAGTGGGCTTGAGAACGTGGGTGATGTCGACGCCGATCCCCGCCACTGTGCGCGCATCGATCTCGACCTGGTGCAGGTGGGCGGCAGGCTGCGCGACGCGCCCCGGCGAGGCCCAATTGTGCTGCCAGCACTAGGCGCCGAGACCGTCCTGAAGAGCCACTCGATCATCTTCGAGTGGGCGCAGACGCCGGTGCGCTGGTGTCCGAGCACTCGCTCCCCAGCCTCTCAGATACGGCGCCACCTGCCGCTTGTACTGCTCGTGGGTGGGGTCGTCATCGATGGACGCATAGATCGGCGCACCGACGGGACCCCCTCCGGCCACGTGCAATTGCCAGCCCCGGGTCGCGTGCTGAACACCGGCGGACTCCCCCGGTAACCAGTCGGCGGTCGGACACGTATCTGATCGCGCCGAGTGCGCCGGATTCACCTAAGTCTGCGGCACTGAGCACGCCGGCGGCGTAGTCGAGCAGAATACCCAGCGGCTCGGCTGAAGCCAGCGGAGTGATGGCGGCCGGGCCGAGGCCCGCCGTCAGGGCGCCAAGCCCCAAGGCGGCCGGAGTTGCCGCGGCGGCGTACCTGGGCTCAGGCGCCGCGCCTGGGCTCCCATTCGCCGCCCAGCAGGATGCCCGCGGTGTAGCCGGACGCGGACGTGACCATATGGCGGCGCGTCGCCTGGTCGAACTTGGACGCCATCACTTTCTCGCCCAGGGCACGGAAGTCCTGGACGACTCGCCGGATCTCATCCATCTCGTGCGGGCGCGGAAGGTAGTCGGTGCCGACCCGGGCTTGATACAGCTCGACCAGACTGGTGACGAATGCCTCTGCCACGTCGTCCACAGAATCCTCGGCGGCCTCGACGAAGCGCAGCAGCGCCCGCACATACAGCAGTTGGTCGGGCGCGCGCTCCAGGATCTCCGCCGCCTCGCCGTCGATCAGCATGACCCTGCCGCCCACGACCTCGGCCATGCCGTACTCGACGAGGCGGCGGCCCTCGTCACTGCGTGGATCGATGGACACGACCCTGCTGTGGTTGTGCGGTTCGTCGGAGGCGCCGAGCACCGCCCGCTGCAGACCGAGGATGTCCGCCAGGTCGGTGCCCTGACGCATGCTCGCGAAGAACTCCGCGATGTGCGCAGAGTTGTAGCCCTTGCGCAGCAACTGACTGATGGTGTTGAGCTGCGACAGGTGGTAGTCGTCGTACAGGGCAGACCGGCCGACCCTGCGGGGTGGATCGAGCAGCCCGCGCTCGCGGTAGGCCCGGATGTTTCGGGCGCTGACTCCCGACGCTCGAGCGAGGTCTTCCAGCCGATACTCAGCCATGCAGCGGACACTCCACACGTGAGGGACGGTAGGCCGGGCGGTGGCCAGGGTGGTGCATGTAAACACTCTAACCGCACCGCGTGCAGAATGAGCGAAGTATCCCCGCCATCGCCTGGCGTAGGTCCTTCAGGCGAATATGAGCGGCTATCAGGGCAAATTCTGAACATCTAGTTAATTTGTCGACGTCATGGTGCAGTTTTAGCCAACTTGGCGACCTCTTCGATCGGATTCCGGCGACTGCGTGCGGGCATTCCGATTGGCGCACGAGGCCCCCGGTGCGCGACGATGGAACTTCCTGCCGACTCGGGCAGGACATTAAGACAAAGTCAGCTAATTGTGAGGTGCCTGCGAGTGCGTCCCTGGATCATCTGGGCGACGGGTTTGCTCGCGTACATCGTCGCCGTCCTGGACCGGACCACACTCGGGGTGTCCGGACTGGCCGCGGCCGACCGATTTTCCGCGGGCCCGAGCCTGCTCTCGACGTTCGTCGTCCTCCAGGTCGTCGTGTACGCCGGCGCCCAGGTTCCCGCTGGGCTGCTCCTCGACCGTTATGGATCTCGCGCGCTCATCGTGTCGGGTGCCGCACTGATGTCTTCGGGTCAGTTGGTGCTCGCATTCACCGAATCCCTGCCGACGGCCATCGCCGCCCGCGCCGTCGTCGGCCTCGGTGATGCGTTCACGTTCATCTCCGTGCTGCGCCTGGTCCCGCACTGGTTCGCGCCACGGCAGATCCCGGTCGTCACCCAGTTGACGGGGATCGTCGGGCAACTCGGCCAGGTGCTGTCGGCAGTGCCGTTCGTCGCGGTGCTGACCGCTGCCGGATGGTCGGTTGCTTACATCTCCGCCGCGGCGTTCGGCGTGATGTCGATCGTGCTGACCCTGCTCGTCGTCAAGAACGCCCCCGCCGGAGTCGTGACGACGTCGGAGGCGATTTGGGTCCGAGACACGCTTCGCAGTGTCAAGACGGTGTGGCTACGCCCCGGCACCCGCCTCGGCTTCTTCACTCACATGGGCACCCAGTTCTCTGTCACCGTGTTCGCCCTGATGTGGGGCGTGCCGTATCTCACCGAGGCACAAGGTCTTTCCCACGGCGTCGCCGGTGCGCTACTGAGCCTTTCGGTTGCCAGCGCCATCGGCAGTGGCGTGCTGATCGGGATCCTCACCGGCCGCTACCCGCACCGTCGCTCCCGCATGGTGCTCGCCATCATCGTCAGCAATGCGCTGATGTGGACCGTCGTACTGGCCCTACCCGGACCGGCGCCACTGTGGCTGCTCGTGCTGTTGATCGTGGTGATCTCGGCCGGCGGCCCGGGCTCGATGGTGGGTTTCGATTTCGCGAGAACGTTCAACACCAGAGCGACCCTCGGCACTGCCCAGGGCATGGTCAACATGGGCGGATTCCTCGCCTCCCTGTTGCTGATGCTGGCAATGGGCTTGGCCATGGAGGCAGGGGGCGGCATCTCGTTCGAATCATTCCGGGTCGCGTGGACGTTGCAGTACATCGTGTGGGCGCTGGCGGTCGTGGGCATTCTCATCACCCGCCACAAGACCCGCAGACAACTCGCCGCCGACGGCAGGGGTCTGGCGAATTCGGTCCCGTCCTAGCGTCACCGTCGGCTTCTCGCCACTGCGGCTGCCGTGTGCCGGTGGCCCACGAGTTCGTAGCCCACGACGGACACCACCGGGGCCAGCGTGACGACCAGCAGGCAATTGGCCATCGAAATCCCGTTGGAGGCAAGCAGTACCGCCACACCCAGAACCGCCGCGGTGAGCGTCACCAGCAGCACGTGGAACGGCTCGACCTTGTGCGCCAACAGCGCGTAGAGCACGTAGATCGTCAGGATGTACAAGCCGACGGGAATGACGACCGAGAGCACCGTGGCGACCGAGGACAGCTCGGAATGGTGCTCGATGTAATACGCGGCCGCATGCAACCCGGCGCCGGTCGCGACGATCGAGGCGAACACCACGATGTGCAGGTATCCGAACCAGAAGGACCGTTCGCGGCGGACGTGCAGGATGTCGGCCTGCGGCAACACGAAATAGGTCCACCACATGCCGAAGGTCAGGCCGATGCCGGCGACCGCGATGAACACCGCTTCGACTGACCAGCCCTGCGCCTCCACGACAGCGCTGAGCGACGCGACAGTGCCGACCACACCCTCACCCAGAGCGATGATGGTGAACAGTCCGTACCTCTCGACGATGTGGTGCGCATGCCACGGGGTACCGCCCTGTTTGAGCTCGGCGATGACGGGGCCCATCACCTCCACGAGCACCAGAGTCAGCACGATCGCAGTGGTGGCAGGTACCGACGTGTGCACGAATATCGCTGCGATCCAGCCGATCTGGGCGATCGTGATCCACAAAGCGTATGTCAGGCAGGCTTTGCGGCGTTCGGGGTCCTGGCTGGCGGCGCGTAACCATTGAGCGACCATCGCGACGCGCATGACCACGTAGCCGGCCACGACGATCTCGTTCTCGACGTGTCCTCCGTGTTCGATCGACGCATACATCTGGGGCAGTCCCAGCGCCAGGATGACCACGCCGACCATCTGCAGCATCGTCGTCAGCCGGTAGACCCAATCGTCGGTGTCGTAGGCCGAGGCGAACCAGCTGAAGTTGATCCACGCCCAGCACACCGAGAACATCGCGAAGAAAAACCCCGCGAGCCCCGCGGCCACGTGACCGACGGCGAGCAGATGCGAGAACTGCGAGGCCGCGATGCCGAAGGCGATGACGAACGTCAGGTCGAACAGCAGTTCCAGTGGTGTGGCGACCCGGCCGACTTCATGGGGGTCACGCCCGGCCATCTTCTTGATTCGGTGCAACTGTCCTGCCGGTGGCCGCGGTTGTTCTGTCACAGCTCATCCCCTTTCATCCGCCGGGCAGAGCGTAGCTTCGCGCGGCGCGTTCGACGCGGCCGCCGAACCGGGAGCCGCGATAGGGTCGCGTCATGGATGCCGTCGGTGTGGTGTTGGCCGCGGGCCTGGGCACCCGGGTCGGAGCCGACGGGAACAAGGCCTACCTGCCGCTGGCGGGGCGCAGCATGCTCGTGTGGTCGTTGGACACCCTCACCCGACTGCCGGATGTGGCCAGGACCATCCTCGTGTTCCGCCAGGGCGAGCTCCAGCTGGCCCGCGACACCGTCGACCGTGAACTTCCACACGCCACAGTCGAATTGGTCGAAGGCGGCGAGACGCGACACGGCTCGGAGACGAACGTCGTGCGCTACCTGGCCGATGACATCGAGTCCGGCGCCGTCGACGTGGTGGCCATTCACGACGCTGCGCGGCCGCTGGCCGGGCCAGGCATGTTTCGCGAGGCGATCGCGGTGGCCCGCGCGTTCGGTGGTGCGCTGCCAGCTCTTCCCGTCGAGAATCTCGCGACCCACGACGGACACGGCCTGGCTCCAGTTGATCAGCGGGCCACCCTGGTCAGGGTTCAGACACCGCAGGCGTTCCGCGCCGTCGATCTACTGCACGCCTATCGCAGCGCCGAACGCGACGGCTTCGAGGGCACCGACACCTCGTCGTGCATCGAGCGCTACACCGATGTCGAGGTGCGGACCTTCGCGGGCCGAATCGACAATTTCAAGGTCACCTATGCGCGCGACATCGCTGTCGCGCAACACCTGCTCAGCGACCGGACCCGGCACGCCGGCTCGTGATGACCGCGGCGAGATAGTCGGCGTCGCCGGGCAATTGGATCCTGACGGTGTCGGTCTCGCCGTCGACCAGGGTCACCGACACCTTTGCGGCGAGCGCCGCGTCGAGGTCATCGAACTCGTCAACCGCGCTCCGCGCGACGAGCATCGACAGAACCTCGCCATCGAAGCCGCGCGGGTACTGAACGGTGCGCAGCGGTGCCCGGTCGACGGTGGCGGTGACGGCGCCTTCGGGGTCGACGGCCTTGATGCTGTCGGTGACCGGGCAGATCGGCAACACGGCACGCGCGCCGCCGCGCAGTGCCGCCGCCACGCGGTCCAGAGTCGCAGGCGCGATGAGCGGCCATGCGATGTCGTGCAGCAGCACCGGCCCGGTAGGCACCTCACCAAGGGCACGCAGGCCCGCCGCGACGCAGTGCGCACGTTCTCCCGGCTCTTCGGCGACCCGAACCTGCACGGGTGAAAGACCTTGTCGTGTCAGTGATTCCCGAACCTCGTCGGCAAAAGGCGCGGCCGGCGCGACCACCACGTCACCGACGGACATCAAGGTCCGCACGATCGACACCAGCGGGGACTGTCCGGCCACCGGCGCGAACACCGCCTCGCGCCGCTGCGCAAGACCCACGGGGATAGGCAGGATCGCCGTCACAGTCACGGCGCTCGAGGCTATACGGCCTACACCGGTTCGAACGACTCGATCAGCCAGTTGCCGTCGATTTTCTTCAGGCCCACCTTCACGCTGCTCGCAGCGAACGAACCGTCGGGGTTCTCCTTGCTCGTGGTTGTCTGGTTGATGAACACGAGCACCTCGGCGGATTCCGGCTGGATCTCCGACACCGCGGCACGGACGACCGAGGCGGCCGTCTTGACGGCTTTCTCTCGCGCCGCCGGGGTGACGATCTGTTCGGTGAATTGCGTGTAGTACGAGAGGAAGTCGCCGGTCAGCTTGGATTTGGCGTTGGCGAAGTCCTGGTCGAGCGATTCCGGCGAGTAGGACAGCAACGCCACGGTGCCCGTCTTGGCGGCATCGAGGGCGACCGTCGCCGCCGCCGGATCGGTCTGCTGGTCGGGGCGGTAGTCGTTGAAGTACAACCAGCTGGCCAGCCCGGCGGAGCTGGCCAACAGGACAAAGGCCAGCACCGCGGCGACGATCAGTGCGCGCGCAGACCGGCGCCCGGACTTCGTCGGAGCCTCAGCGGCGTCGTCTTCTGGTTCGTCGTCCGATTCGACGGTGGCAACTTCGGGCGTCGCGTCGTCGTCGGTCACCGAATCTTCCACGTCGGTGTCGGGGGTGCGGTCTTCGTCGCTCACGGCACGAACTCGACTTTCGCCATCTTGATCTGATCGTTCTCGCGCTCGAGGCTCACGCTGAGTCGCCACGTGCGCGGTTCCTGGTTCGCGCCAGCGGAATTGGTGACCCGCGACGAGGCGGCGACGAGCACCTCGGCTTTGTCGTCGGACATCGATTCGACGGCGGTGGAGTTGACCGTCACCTCGGTGATGACCTTTGAATCCTGGGCCACCTTGACGAAATCGGCGGCCTGCGACTGGAAGTCGTCTTTGAACTGGCCGGTCGAGTTGTCGATGATGCGCTGGACATCCGCCTCGGCGTTGTTGAAGTCCAGCGACATCAACGTCACGACGCTCTGCCTGGCGGCCGCCGAATATTCGGCGTTCTGCTGACGCACCTTGTCCGCGTTGCGATGTTCGACGATGAAGAAGCCGCTCAGGGCGAGCAGCGCGACCGAACCCAGCACCGCCAGGATCGTCAGCGCCACGGCGATGCCGCGCCCTGTCACTCTCGGGCGCGGGACCCGGCGCTTGCGGGGCGTGGCGGCATCCGGCGATTCGTCGACCCCGAGTTCGACAGCCGTCGATTCGTCCGTGCCTTCGATGACATCGCTCTCGGCGGGCTCTGCCTCCGTGTCGGCGGGCTCTGCCTCCGTGTCGGCGGGCTCGGCCTCCGTGTCGGCGGTTTGGGTTCCTGCTGCGGTTTGGGTCGCCGGTGCGGTCTTGGCTGTCAACGCCTCGCGCCGCAGACGCGCCGCGCGGGCACGCGCCCGGGCCGCAGCGGCCATCGCGTCGGCCTCTGCGGCCTCAGCTTCGGCTTCGTCGGCGAGCGCTCGTGCCTGCTCGGCATCGGTCGATCGGTCAGGTTCCACGGTCGATTCCTCGACGCGATCGGCGTCGATCACCGAGTCGCGGCGCCTGAAAGACGGCACACCGACCTCCTTGTCTGCTGCGTCATTGCATGGCCAACACTATGAGAATGTCGTTCTTCTTTTTTGAGTATCCCACTCACGATACCCTCGATTTGCAGGTCCGGACAAAAGCGCTGTCTGCGAAAACGCTGTTTCCAGGCTGTGCACCTGCTCAGCGCTGAAGGTTCTGTAACCGGTCTTTCATCACCTTGCCGGTGGCATTCAACGGCAACTCGTCGAGGAACTCTACAGAGCGAGGGACCTTGAAACCGGCCATTCGGTCGCGACACCACGCGATCAGCTCGTCGTCAGTCAACACGCCGGCGGCGGACGGCCTGGCCACGATGAACGCCTTGCCGACCTGCCCCAAGCGTTCGTCCGGCACGCCGATGACCGCGGCCTGGGCGATGTCGGGGTGCTCCAGCAGGAAACCCTCGATTTCCGCGGGATAGGCATTGAAACCGCCCACGATGAACATGTCCTTCTTCCGGCCCACGATCCGCAGCCGGCCCTCGGCGTCCACCGTGCCGAGATCGCCGGTGTGCAGCCAGCCGTCCGGGTCGATCGTCTCGGCAGTGGCGATCGGGTCGTCGAGATAGCCCTGCATCACCGTGTAGCCACGCACCAGCACCTCGCCGTCGTCGGCGATGCGCATCTCGACGCCGTCGCAGGCCTTGCCGGCTGTCGTCGCGATGTCGGTGAACGAATCTCCCGGCCGCGACAACGTCACCGTCCCCGCCTCGGTGAGGCCGTAGCCCGTCGCAAGGGTCTGGAAGGGCAGCTCTTCGTGCACCCGCCGGATCAGCTCGACGGGGATGTCGGCTGCGCCGGTCACACCCGCACGAAGCGTGGCCAGCCGCGACTTGTCCGGCAGTGACAGCAGGGAGTGGTACAGCGTCGGCGGACCGGGCAGCATCGTGATGCGCTCTGCGGCAATGAGTTCCACCACTCGGTCCACGTCGAACACCTGCACCGGCAGCATCGTGGCACCGCGGATGAACGACGCGATCAGGCCGGCCTTGTAGCCGAACGTGTGGAAGTACGGGTTGATCATCAGGTAGCGGTCACCCTCGCGCAGATCGGCGAGGTCGCACCACTCTTCGTACAGGCGCATGTTCTGCGCGTGATTCATCATCACACCCTTGGGGCGACCCGTCGTGCCCGACGTGAAGATGATGTCCGAGATGTCTGTCGATTCCAGAGGTCGACTGAAAGGCTTTCCGCTGGCGAGGAAGTCGGACTTTAGATCGATGACAGGGATATCCCCGGGAGCGCTGTAGTCGACTCCGAGGAAGCCCTGCTGGACGAGCACCGCCTTGGCGCCGCTGCGGCTGATGATGTCGGCCGCTTCGTCGGTCTTGAATCGGGTGTTGACCGGAACCAGCACACCACCGGCCGTCAGCAGACCGAACGCGGCGATGATCCACTCGACGCTGTTGGGGGCCCAGACGGCCGCCCGGTCACCCTTCTCGATCCCGAGATCGGCGAATGCGCCTGCGGCGCAGGAAATCCGCTCGACCAGCTCAGTGAAGGTCAAGCGCAGCGAACCGTCGACGACCGCTTCCGCGTCGCCGAACCGGTCCGCCGCGCTTGCAACCAACTCCGGGATGGTCTGCCATCGGGCGTGATACGTCACGTCGTGACGAGACGACCCAGGTTTCCACCCATGATCTTGGCCTGATCCTCGACCGCAAGGTGCTCAAGCGCGGTGACGTAGTGCGTCGGCTCGGCCAGACCCTCGGGATGCGGCCAGTCGGATCCGTAGAGCACCTGGTCCACGCCGATGAGGTTGATCAGGTCGTCGATGCCCTCTTCGTAGAACGGGCTGACGTAGATGCGGTTCTTGATCTCTTCCATCGGGTTTCCGAGGAACGCTTCGGGTGCCTTCTTGTACACCTCGGACATCGAATCCAGCAGCGGGAACATCCACTTCGAGCCGGCCTCGACGATGCCGACCTTGAGCTTGGGGAAGCGGAACAGTGCACCGTGAATCACCCACGAGGCCACCGCATCCTGGATCGGACGCCATTCGTTGAGGATCGACATCGCGTTGGTCTGGAACGGCAACATCTCCTGTGCCGCGCCGTCCCACTCCGACGTGTAGCGCGAGTAACCGCTGTCGGAGGAGTGCATACCGACGAAGATGTCGTGCTCGACGCACCGCTCCCAGAACGGGTCGAACTCCGGCAGCGCGAACGACCGCGGGCCGCGGAAGCCGGGCACCGGCGCCGGGCGGATCAGGATGGCGCGGGCGCCACGCTTGACGGCCCACTCCAGCTCTTCGATCGCCTTCTCGACGATGGGGAGCGTGATCACCGGCGTGGTGAAGATGCGGCCCTGGTAGTTGAAGCCCCAGACCTCGTGCAACCACTCGTTGAGCGCGTGGATGATGACGTGGATCGCGACCGGATCATCGGACAGACGCTCCTCGATGAGGCTGGCCAGCGTCGGGAACATCAGGCTGCGGTCGACGCCCAGCTCGTCCATGACCTTGATGCGCGGCTCGGGCTCGAAGAACGCCGGGATGGCCTTCATCGGCTCGCCGAACAGCTCGCGCTTGCTCTTGCCGTCGGGGTTGCCGTATTTGAAGTACTCCTCCCACGCACCCGGCTTCGCGACGACCGAGAAGGTCGGGTTGGGGATGTAGTTGCTGATCTGGCCCTTAAGCGCGATCTTCGTGCGTCCGTTGATCTCGACGTACTGGACGACGTCCTTGTACTCCTTGGGGAGGTACTTGGTCATCGCCTCCGGCGGCTCATAGAGGTGGTTGTCCGCATCGAACAGCGGGAACGGGATATCCACCCGGTGCGACAGTTGTCCCATGAAAGACTCCTTTTCCTATCGAGAGAATCGTATTCTCATTTTCAGTGAGCCGCAACGACCGCGTACTCGCCGGCTGCGACCTGCAGTCTGATCACGTACTTCTGAACCTTGCCGCTGGCCGTCCGCGGGAAGTCCTGCCCCTCGGGGACACGGTGCAACTCCTCTGGCCACTTCTGTCTGGCGATGCCCACGTCCTTGAAGTGCGCACGCACGTCGTCGAGGCTCGGCATCTGCCGGCCGTCGCGAAGGCGCAACACCGCGGCCGCGCGCTCGCCCAGCCGGTCATCCGGGGCGGCGACGACGACGGCCTCGGCCACCTCCGGCATCGCCAAGAGCACCTCTTCGACTTCGAGCGCGGAGATGTTCTCGCCACCGCGGATGATCACGTCGGCCTTGCGGTCGGTGATCGTCAGATAGCCGTCGTCGTCGAGAACGCCGACGTCACCGGTGCGATACCAGCCGTCCTCGTCGAACGCCGACGCCGTCAGGGCGTCGTCGGTATAGCCGAGGCACAGATCGGGCCCGCGACTGTAGATCTCACCGTCCTCACCGAGCCGGATCTCCACTCCCGGACGTGGGTCGCCGTCGGTGAACAGCCGCTTCGCCTCCGGCGCGCTGGGGCGCGATCCGGTGATCGACGGGTGCTCGGTGCTGCCGTACGAGCGGAACACGAACATGCCCAGATCGGTCAATCGCTGCGTGACCGCCGCAGGGACCGTCGAGCCGCCGAGCCCGACGGTCTTGAACCGGCTCAGATGCTCGGGCCTGCAATCGGGGTGGTCGAGCAGGCTGGTGACGAAGTACGGCGGACCACCGCCGATCGACAGTCCGTCGCTCTCGATCAACGCCAGCACCCGGCCCGGATCCCACACGTCGCACAGGTCGATCGGAGCCCCTTCGAGCACCGGGATCAGGAACGCCCCGACCATGCCGATGAAGTGCCCGACGGGCGTCGCGGTCAGCTGTCTGCCCCGGTCGGGCGGGTAGTTCTCCAGGAGCTGACGCGTCTCGAAGCTCAGCGTCTGGTGGCTGTGGATCACGCCCTTCGGATCCCGGGTGGTCCCCGAGGTGAAGGCGATCAAGGCAGGCGCCGCCGGGTCGGCCGGCAGCGTGCCGACCAGCGGCTCATCGGCAAGGATTTCGTCGAAGGTGTCACCCACGAGCGCGACGATCGGCACGTCCGTGCAGAGGTCGGGCTGATGCCGCAGCCGCCCGAACTCCTCGGTGGTGACGAAGACCTTCGGCTTGGCCGTCGCGAGGATGTGCCCGAGTTCTTTGCGGCCATAGAAGTGGACGATCGGCACGATGACGGCTCCGAGGAACGACGACGCCCAGAACGTGACGGCAGCTTCCCGCCAGTTCGGCAGTTGGAAGGCCACGACGTCGCCCGGTCCGACGCCGCGCGCCTGCAGCCCCGCCGCGAACCGCCGGGCGTCCCGTTCGACCTCGCCGAACGTGCCCGTGTAGGGACGCACCGCCGAGTGCACACAGAAGCCGGCATCAGGGCTGCTCGCGAGCCCGCGGGCGAGCAGGTCACCCAGCGTCTCCCGGGTCCAGTAGCCCTCCTGCTCGTAATGGCTGACCAGCTCTGCAGGAATCGTTCGCATGGCAGCGAGTCGTCCTTTCCCGTGCGCGAGGAGGTGCCTTCAGGCGGTGGTTCGAGAGGCGTCGGCGATACTGGAGTAGTCGTAGGCGATGCTATTCTCCGCCTGCGAGAATGCCAATACCGCAGATGGAGAATGCCCGATGGTGGACCTCGAGATCGAGGATGGTCTGGCGATCATCACCATCGATCGCCCGCATGCGCGCAACGCGATCTCCCTGGAGACGATGGACCAGCTCGACAAGGCGCTCGACGGTGCGCAGGGAGCCACCGCTCTCGCGCTGACCGGCGCCGGGGACAAGGCGTTCGTCTCCGGCGGCGACCTCAAGGAACTCAGCGCGCTGCGCACCGAGGAGCAGGCCGGGGCGATGGCGTTCCGGATGCGATCGATTTGCGATCGCATCGCCGCCTTCCCCGGGCCCGTGGTGGCCGCGCTCAACGGCCACGCACTCGGTGGCGGCGCGGAGTTCGCCGTGGCGGCCGACATCCGGCTGGCTGCCGACGACATCAAGATCGGCTTCAACCAGGTCGCGCTCGCGATCATGCCGGCCTGGGGCGGCGCCGAACGGCTGGTTCAGCTGGTCGGCTACAGCCGGGCTCTGCTGTTGGCGGGTACCGGGCGGATCCTTGCTGCCACCGAGGCCGAACGGTTCGGGCTGATCGATCAGGTGATCCCGCGGGCCTCGTTCGACGAACAGTGGCGCCTGACCGCGCGGTTGCTGGCCAGCACCCCGGCAAACGAGGTCAAGCGTGTCATGCGCGGTGTGCCAACGACCGAAGCCGTCGCGGCGTTCGCCCGGCTCTGGGTGTCCGACGAGCACTGGACGGCCGCCGACAAGGTGATGAACAAGGGCAAGTGACGGTCTTCAGAGACTGAGTTCCCGAATGGGATCGCTGCCGTCCCAGCCTGCGGCGGCGTCGCGCAGAAACGTGTCCATCCCTTTGGTCGTTTCAGTCAGCTCCATGATCTCAATGACCGCTGCGGGCCCGTCTGGCTGCTCCACGTAGGCGAAACGCGTGCCCAGGTCCTCACCGCCTGACCACACCACCGGCCAACCGACGTCGGCGATCTTGCGCATCGTCTCCTCGAAATCCTCGGTCCAGTAAGCCAACTGGTGGAACCCCGGTCCCCGGGCGGCAAGAAACTCGGTGAAAACGCTCGCGGTGTCGTCGTGCTGGTGGATCAGCTCGACCTGTAGGTCGCCACTGTTGGCCAACGCCAGCGACAGCGTGATCTCGCAGGGTCGGCCGCGGTACGTCACGCGCTGCGGGACGCCCCGGATGACGGTCCACGGGCCGACACCGAGTGCGACCCAGCTGGCAAACGCAGCGTCCAAATCGGTCACCACATAGCCGATCTGGCGAATTCGTCCGGGAAGGATTACGACGGCGACGCTAACAGGTAGCCGCACACGCATACTCGCATAGTCCGAACATGTTCTCTCTAGACGAGAACGTCATTTCCGATTATGTTCAACGACGTGTCGACACCACAGCGCGCGCTGGCGCCCGAAATCTCCACCTGGCCCGCCGAGAATCCTCAGCTGATCGGTAGTGGCTGCGCCACCTGCGGCGCGACCGTCTTCCCAGTTCAGGACCACTGCCCGAAGTGCAGCAGCGCCGAGATGTCAGAGGTCCTCCTCCCGCGGCGCGGGACCGTCATCGCATGGACGACGCAGGGTTTCCCGCCCGGCGCCCCATACGCCGGTCCGACCGGTAAGGAGTTCGTGCCGTTCGGAGTCGGTCTCGTGCAGTTGGGTTTGGGCGATGAGGCCGTCATCCGCGTCGAGGGCCGCCTGACCGAGAACGACCCGGCCAAGCTGACATTCGGCCAAGAGGTCGAGCTCACCATGATCCCGTTCACCACGGACGCCGACGGCAACGAGGTCGTCACGTTCGCGTTCCAGCCGGTCTAGATCGAAGGACTCGTAAGACATGAGCAACGACGTCGCCATCATCGGCGTGGGACTGCACCCGTTCGGCCGATTCGAGAAGCCCGCGGTACAGATGGGCGCCGAAGCGATCCGGCTGGCACTCGCCGACGCCGGCGTCGAATGGAAGGACATCCAGTTCGGCTTCGGCGGAAGCTATGAGGTGTCCAATCCCGACTCGGTGACACGCCTGGTCGGCCTGACGGGCATCACGTTCACGAACGTGTTCAACGCCTGCGCCACGTCGGCCAGCGCCATCCAGCAGACGGCCGACACGATCCGGTTGGGCAAGTACGACATCGGCGTCGCCGTGGGTCTCGACAAGCACCCGCGTGGAGCGTTCACCGACGACCCGGCCAAACTCGCACTGCCGCAGTGGTATGCGGAGAACGGCCAGTTCGTGACCACCAAGTTCTTCGGCATGAAAGCCAACCACTACATCCACAAGCACAACATCTCCCAGGAGACGCTGGCGCGGGTGGCCAACAAGAACTTCCGCAACGGAGCCAAGAATCCGAATGCGTTCCGCCGCAAGGAGATCTCGGTCGAGGAGATTCTCAACTCCCCCGCGCTGAACTATCCGCTGACGCAGTACATGTTCTGCGCACCAGACGAAGGCGCGGCCGCGGTGATCATGTGCCGCGCCGACATCGCCCACAAGTTCACCGACAAGCCGGTGTATGTGCGCGCCAGTGAGATTCGCACGCGAACCTTCGGCGCGTATGAGGTACACGCGACGTCGGCCCCCCTCGACGAGGATCCCTCGCCGACGGTGTACGCCGCCAAGGCCGCATATGAGGCTGCGGGAATCGGCCCTGAGGACGTCGACGTTGCCCAGCTGCAGGACACCGATGCGGGCGCCGAGGTCATCCACATGGCCGAGACGGGCCTGTGTGCCGACGGCGAGCAGGAGAAGCTGCTTGCTGACGGGGCCACCGAGATTCACGGCTCGATCCCGGTCAACACCGACGGCGGGTTGATCGCCAACGGCGAGCCTATCGGCGCATCAGGTCTGCGTCAGATGCATGAGCTGGTCCGCCAGTTGCGGGGCGAGGCCGGCGATCGTCAGGTGCCGGGACAGCCCCGTGTCGGACTGGCGCAGGTTTACGGGGCCCCGGGCACCGCGTCGGCGACAATCCTTTCGCTGTAACGGATTTCGCCGAATGCCCGCCCGCTCTGCGGACGGTTCGTCAGGCCCTCACCTGAGACGCGTCGTGGTCCTCGGCCAACGCGGGGAGCGGATCTCCCTCAAGGCGCCTGATCCAGCGCTCGCAGAATGCGAAGGTCTCGGCGTGGCCGGTGTCGATTCCCAAGGCCCGCTCCATGACGAGCGCCTGGGACACGCTTGTCGCGAACACCGTCCACACCACGGGCGGCACGTCGTCGGAGACCATGCCATACCGACTGAGAGCCTCCTCGATCGCGCGGTTCTGCGCCTGACGGAACCGCTCGGCGTAGAAGACGATCTCGGCACGCAAGGCCTTGCGGTGGTTAGCCAGCCCCATGAACTCCATCGTGAGCCGCGTGGCCTCAGGGGCCGTGCTGAACCGCCACAACGCCCACAGCGGCTGCGGCGACTGCAGCGCCGTGGTCAGCACCGCGAAGCCTTCTTCGGCCCTGCGGTTGAACACCGCGAGAAACAGGTCCTCCATGGTCCGGAAGTAGTAATGCACCAGCTGAGGCTTCAGCCCTGCCTGATCGGCGACGCGGCGCGATGTGACGGCGGCGTAGCCCTCCTCGATGAGCAGCTTCTCCGCGGCGTCGAGCAGCACGACGCGATTTTTCGCATCTGGTGCCCCGATCCGTCGCGGCGATGACATGCTGACTCCACTCCTTTGCTGGTGTTGTACCCCAGGTCGACACCGACGATCGTGTCGACACGCGAATCGCGACCCGCGGTGTCGCCCGAGATCCTTGACCCTAACTCTTCCACCATGCTAAGCAGGTGCTCAGCATTTTGAACAGTCGAGGACCCACTCGACCTGCACAACCCGTCAGCCCCGGGAGGCCATGGACATGAGCGACTTCGACACGATCGACTACTTCACCGATCCGTCTCTCGTGCCCGACCCTCACCCGTACTTCGATCACCTGCGCAGTAAGTGTCCGGTCGTCAAGGAACCGCATTACGGCGTGCTGGCGGTCACCGGATACGAAGAGGCGGCCACGGTCCTCAAGGACAACGACACGTTCTCGTCGTGCATCGCCGTCGCGGGCCCGTTCCCGCCGCTGCCGTTCACGCCGGAGGGCGACGACATCACCGACCAGATCACCGCGCACCGGCCCCAGATGCCGATGTTCGAGCACATGGTCACGATGGATCCGCCCGACCACACCAACGCCCGATCGCTGCTGAATCGCCTCCTGACGCCGAGCCGGCTCAAGGAGAACGAGGACTTCATGTGGCGCCTGGCCGACGAGGTCCTCGACGACTTCATCGACAACGGCAAGTGCGAGTTCCTGACCTCCTACGCAAAACCCTTCTCGCTGTTGGTGATCGCCGACATGCTCGGTGTACCCGAATCCGATCACGACGAGTTCCGGGCCGTCCTCGGTGCGCCGAGGCCCGGCGCCAACGTCGGTTCGCTCGACCACAGCGACCTGGTCGGCGCCAACCCGCTGGAGTGGCTCGACGAGAAGTTCATCGGGTATCTCGAAGATCGCCGCAAGGACCCCCGTGACGACGTCCTGACGGCGCTGGCGACCGCGAAGTACCCCGACGGCTCCACACCCCCGGTGATCGAGGTCGTGCGCTCCGCGACGTTCCTGTTCGCCGCCGGGCAGGAGACGACCACCAAGCTGCTGTCGGCCTCGATGCGGGTGCTGGGCGACCACCCGGAGGTTCAGGAGCGGCTGCGCCGCGACCGCACCAAGATTCCGATCTTCGTCGAGGAGGCGCTCCGGATGGACGCGCCGGTGAAGAGCCAGTTCCGGCTGGCGAAGAAGCCCGCCAAGGTCGGCGACCTCGATGTGCCCGCGGGCACGACGATGATGGTGTGCCCGGGCGCGGTCAACCGCGACCCCAACAAGTTCGAGCATCCGCACGAGTTCGATCTGGATCGCAAGAACGTCCGCGAGCACATCGCGTTCGGCCGTGGCGTGCACTCGTGCCCCGGCGGCCCACTGGCGCGCGTAGAGGGTCGGGTGTCGATCGAGCGGATTCTGGATCGCATGGGCGACATCACGATTGATGAGGAACTGCACGGCCCGCCCGGGGATCGCCGCTACAACTACGAGCCGACGTTCATCCTTCGCGGGCTCACGGACATCAATATCAAATTCAACCCGGTGCGGTGACTCGAGCGAATCCCACACGGCAGCAATAGCGTCGTTCTAAAATCCGGAAATGGTGTTCTACAAGACGGTTCCGCTGCTCGCTGCCTCCATCGCGGGAGCCTGCACAGTGGGCGCCGTCGTCACGGCGGGTACCGCGGCGGCTCAACCGCCCATGCATCACGTGAAATACACCGTGGGCGCCAGCCAGGACATCGCCAACGCCGAAATCTACTACCGGCAGAACGATCCGCCGAACTGGGGCGAGTACAGCCACAATCCGTATCTGTACACCCCGAACGTCGAAGCGAACCTCGGACCGAACCAGCCGTGGGTGTTCGAGACGTGGCTCGCGGATCCGAACGAGTGGTCGATGGTCGTCGTCGGTCTGCCCTCGTCGATGACGCCTGCGTTGGCCGATCCCGGATTCGTATGCGAACTGCAGGTGGACGGTGTTGTCGTCGCGACGGATTCGGGCACCAAGGGCGCGCTCTGCTCACAGCGCCCCTGGTAACACACTGACGTCAGGCCCGTCTACGGGGGTGGCGGATTACCGCCACCGACCGAGGCGTCGCCGCGCGCCCAGTACGACCGGTTGTCCTTCGCGATACACGTCAGGAACAGACCGTCAGGCGCCTGCGCGACCTGACCGTCAAGCGCCGGACACAGGTCGCCCTCGTTCTTGACCCCGTGCATCTCCGGTGAACGGAACCACCGCGGCTCGTAGCGCCGCGGCGAGCCGCAGAACACCAGACGGCCCCAATCCGTCACGCCGAAAACGTAATACGTCGTGTTGGCGCAGTAGGAGCCCAGCACCACGTTGGGCAGAATCCCGGGAGTGCAATTGGGGTAATTGCATTCACCACCGGGCGGGGGCGGCGGCGGCTGCGCCGCGACGGACGGAGCGGTCATCAGCACTGCGGGGGCTGCCACGGCAGCGAGCGCTGCGACGAGAGATCGCATCTGGACATTTTCCCATGCGGCGGAACGAAATTCTCGCTTTTGAAGAGCTCTACTCTGAGCACCGTTAGGCTGGAGCCCATGCGCGTAACACGTCTGGTCAGTGGGTTGGCAGCGACGGCGATGGCCGTGCTGGGAAGCGTGAGTTTCACACCGATCGCACAGGCGGACGAGCAGGATTGGGGCGTCAACATCAGCGGGACGTGGCGCGTCTACTCCGATGGCGAGTGGGCCCGCACCAACGAGGTGAAGATCAAGCAGCAGTCCGTGCTGGAAACGTGGACGGTCAACATGACCTGCCTCAGCCCGATCGAGTGCACCGGCGAGGTGAAGAGCTCGCTGGGGTGGACGGGCTCGGTCAGGCTCGACGACTTCTATTACGTCGAGCACGACGTACCGAACTGGATGCCTTGCCCCAACGGCACTTTCGCGACCGGCCATCAGAAGTTCATGCTGTGGGGCTTCGACGACGCCATGAAGCGACGCACTAAGCGGAACATGGACATGATCGTGGGCCGCAACATCACCAAGAGCGACAGCGGCGCCTGCGGGGTCAACCTGTCGAAGGTGATCGAGCTGCCCGTGCGGATGGATCCAATCTCCTGATCCGCAACGGCTCTCGCTCGTAGCTCACATCGGCAGGAGATCCTGCCACGACTTCGGCGCGCTCCCGGTCGCCACATTGGCTACCTGATGCATCGATCCGTCCGGCGCCAGGTACTCCCCCGTCTGCGGGTTGTACTGGGCGGTGCCCACGGTGGGCACACCGGAATCATTGCCGCCGAAGGCACTTGGCGCCACAGGTGTCGCACCCGGCGCGGGAGCCGGTGCAATCGGCACTGCCTGCCCCGGCAGCAACGGGCCCTGGCTGGGCGGCAGAGGTGCGGGCGGAAGGATCGGCGGCTGCGCCGGGGGCGGCGCTCCGGGAACCATCGGCGCCGGGGCACCGACCGGGAACGGCGGCGTGCCGGGTTCCGACACCGGCGGCGTGCCTGCCCGCACGGCGCCTGGCGGCAGCGGGGTCCCCTCAACCGGCGTGTAGATGCGGTCAGGACCTTCGACGAATGAGTCGATGGGCACGCCCTGGGACACCAGGTTCGGGTCGAACGGGTACGGCCCGGTGATGTGGTTGCGGATCGCGGTCGGAATGAATCCTCGGGGATCGTTGCAGAGTTCAACGGTCGGAGCCCGCTTGCCCGGGTGCTCGATGCACGGATAGTTGCGCGCGCCACGGACATTCATCGGAGAGTCCTGCGGCAGTTTGCAATACAGGCCATCCGGGGTGTCGATCGTGGTCTCGTCCTCGGGCGAACGCCACTGCGTCGACGGCAGGAACCCGACGGTGCACGGGTTCGGATCGCTGATGGTCAGCGCGAAGTCACCCATCGGCAGACCGGTGGGGCTGTTCTGCGGCAGACCGAACGACTGCTGGGCGGCGATGATGCCGGGGAACAACACGAGCAGCTGTTCGATTGCTGGGTTGTAGGTCAGCAACGTCTGCCCCACCGTGCTGAGGTTGGCCAGCAGGATCGGCAGGGTCGGCTTCACCTGATTGAGCAGGGTGCTGACCTCGTTGGCGAAACCGGGGCCATTCTGCAGCAGGGCACGGATCTGCGGGTCGTTCTGCACCACTTGGGCAGAGACGCCGTTCAGGCTGGCTGCCCACGTCCGGATCGCGTCGGTCGTCTCGGCCTGCGAATCGATCAGTGGTCTGCTGTCGTCGATCAACGAGCGCATCTGATCGGATACACCGTTGACGTCCCCGGTCACCTGGGCGGCCGAATCGAGCAGCGATCCGAATTCGGGACCTGCGCCGTCGAAGGCCTTGAAGGTCTCGTCGAGCAGATCGGGGATTCGGTCCTTCGGGAGGCTGTCGACCATCGCGCTCAGCTGATCAAGCATCGGGCCGACCTGCTGGGGAACCGCCGTCGCGGTGAACGGGATCCGTGCACCGTTCTCGAGGAAAGGCCCGTCGTCTGTCTCCGGCAGAAGGTCGACGTACTGCTCGCCGACCGCGGACACACTCTTGACCTCGGCCCGCAGGTTCGACGGAATCTTCGGCGAAGTATCAAGGGACAGCGTGGCTTCCGCGCCCTGCTCGGTCAACTTGACGTCGGTCACCTTGCCGACCTGGACGCCGCGGTACGTGACGTTGCTGAAACGGTAGAGGCCACCCGATTCGGGCAGTTCCAGCGTGACCGTGTTCCGGCCGACACCCAGCAGAGTGGGCACCTGCATGTAGGCGAACAGCATCACCGCGACGCCGACGATCGACGCAATGCTGAAGATGATCAACTGATTTCGGACGAAGCGGGTGAGCATCAGCCACCTCCTCCAGGTGTCGGCGCGGCGGGTGCCGGCGGCGCGGTCTGTGCCGCGTAGGGACCGGCGAAGATCTGGTCACCGGTGATCGGCTGGGACTGGGGTAACCACGGCGCGGCCGGAGGCGGCGGCACCACCGGCAGCAGCGGCTGCGGCTCGACAGGAGGCAGCGGCGCCGCAGCAACCGGAGCAGCACCCTCCTCCCCCGGTGGCGGCTCTGCTGGCGGCGGAGGCGGCGTGACACCCATCGACAGCGGGTTGTACGTGTAGTTCAGATAGTACGGATCCCCAGGTGCAGGAATCAGTTTCGCGTTCTCGTCACCCCATCGGGTACCGGCCAGCAGCGTCTTCTTCAACCGTGGGTAGGTGATGTCGAAGATCGCGTACAGGTTGATGTAATCGCCCTTGGTGATGCGGTCGGCGAAGGTCGGGCCGTACGGGAACGCGCTGGCCCACAGCACCGCCTCGTTGAGATCCGGGCCGATGTCGGCGAGAGCGCCGAGGACCGGACCCAGGTTCTCCAGGTTCTTGACCAAGTCGTCACCGGCGTCGTTGACCAACTGGGTGGCGGTGTCGCTGAACGTGCCGAGCCGGTCCAGCGCGGTCGTGAAGTTGGGCCGTTCGCGGACGAGTACATCGATGGCGGGCGGAATCTCCTTGAGGGCCCGGTCGATCACCTCGCGCTGGTTGGCGAAAGTCCCGGCGACCCGGCGGAGTTGTTGAATCGACGCGATGATGTTCTCGCGCTGATCGGCGAGGACGCCCACGAAATTGTCCAGCCTGGTGAGCAATTCGCGTGCCTCGGGCTCACGCCCGGACAGCGCGGTGTTCATGTTGTGGATGATGTCGCCGATCTGCCCCAGACCTCCGCCGTTGGCGACGGTGGACAGCGACGAGAGCGTCTGCTCGGTCGTCGGGTAGGTGGACGATGCGTTCAGCGGGAGCGTGGAGCCCGCTTGGAGCCGTCCTTGCGGCGCGTCCCCCAGCGGTGGGTTCAACGCCAGGTGCATCGATCCCAGCAAGCTGGTCTGCCCGACCGTCGCCACCGCATTCGCCGGGACGACCACGTCGGGCTTCACGGTGATCTCGACGTCGGCGTGCCAGTTCTGCACGGTCATCTTGCCGACGCTGCCGACGACCACATCGTCGATCATGACCGGCGAATTCGGCTCCAGCGTCGCGACGTTGGGCACCTGGACGTGGTAGGTGATCGCGTCGCCACCCCGCCCTACCGCTCCCGGCAGGGGCAGCGAGTTCACGCCCTGGAACGCACAACCTGAAAGTGACAGCGCGACAGCACAACCGATGACCGTCAACTGCTTCACACCGCGGATCATGATGGCGGCATCCCTTCTGCAGGCAGCAGCGGCCCGGCTGGCGCCGGGGCCGGCGTCGGGGGCAGCAGCAGCCCGTCGACTGTTGCCGGCGGCTGCGGTTGCGCCGGGATGTTCGACAAGATGTTGGGCGGCGCGGGCAGCGGCGCACCCGGGAACAGAGCCGGTGACGGCGTCGCAGGCGCATCCGGATCCGGCTGGTAGATCCCGCGAGGCCCGGGGGGAGCGTGCCAGCCCGGCGGCGGCGGGATGTCCCCGGACCCGGTGTACGCCGATACCGTCGGCGGGATCTCGGGCGCATCACCCGGACCTGTACCACCGGGTGCGAGCTTGGGATCGGTGTAGATCGTCCTACTCGGGTTGATCGCGGGGCGCAGGTACGGGTTGATCGGGAACGGCAGGTTGTGGATCGGGATCGAACGCAGTGCCGGACCGAGGTATTGGGCGCACAGTTTGGCGGTCTCCGGGGCCGTCGTATTCGCGACGCCACCGATGAGCCCGCAGACGAACCACACCGGGTTCGAGAAGTTCGACACCGAGAAGGCACCGGTGACCGAGCCACCGTTCGGGTAGTAGATGTTCTCGAAGTTGGCGATCGCGTTGGGCGTGATGTGCAGAACGTTCTCCAACGCAGTCTTGTTGTCGGCCAGCGTCTGCATGACCTGGCCGAGGCTGCGGATCTGCTCCGAGGTTTGGTCCCTACTGCCGACCACGAATCGCTGAACCTCGCCGATGGCGAACGACAGGTCGGTCAGCGCGGCGTCCAGGTCGGACCTGTTGTCGTTGACCACGCTGGTCAAGGTGGCGAGCCGGTTCTGGAACATCACGATCTGTTCCTTGCTGTCGCGCAGCGCCGACACGAACACCTGGAGGTTCTTGATGATGTCGACGATGTTGCCGCTGCCCTCGGCGAAGATGCGGGCGACCCCGGAGAGCTGACGCAATGTCTCACGCAGCTTCTCGCCGTTGCCTTCCATCGCGTTGGCGGCGCTGTCGACGAAGCGGGAGATCGATGTGCCATCGACCCCGGTCTGCGGGCCCAATTCCTCAGAGAGACGCATCAATTGGGTCTTGACCTCGTCCCACTCGACGGGAACCGCAGTCCTGTCCTCCGAGATGACAGCACCGTCGTCCAAGGTCGGTCCGCCACCATCGCGGTAGGCGGGCGTGAGCTGTACGTAGCGCGCGGCGACAAGGTTCTGCGCGACGATGACCGCCTTCGCATCGGCAGGCACGGGAACTCCCCTGTCGACGTTGAGCGTCATCTTCGTCAGCGTGCCCTCGGGCTCGATCTTGTCGATCGTGCCGACCTTGACCCCCGACACCCGGACCTCGTCGCCCGGGTAGATCGCCGTCGCGGTCGGGAAGTACGCCGTGATGGTCTTGGGACCGAAGAAGACCTGCCGGACGAGGAATGCCGCGCCGGCGACGAGGAGGATGGCCAGCAGGATCGCCGTGCCGGCCACCACGCGCTTACGGGTTGCCATCATTGGGGAGATCTCCAGGCTGCGGAAGGCTGTTGACGGGGAACGGCAGTTGCGCACGCGGTCCGGCGTTGTCCGGCGGCTGGCCGATGTCGACGCCGTTTCGGAATCCGAAGGCGTAGTCGAGGAACGGCTGCAACAGCTGTGCGGGCTGGATGTTCGGGATCAGGGCGTTGTAATACGCACCGTTGGAGACGATTTCGCCCTGGGTCAGGTAGTACTTGGCCGCGCCGGGAAGCATCTTCGCGAGGTTGTCGCGGTTGCGCTCCAGCATCCGGGTGACGTTGTTCAGCCGCTCCAGCGCGGGGGCCAGTTCGGCCTCGTTGTCGGCGACCACGCCCGAGAGTTGTTGCGATACTGCCGAGACGTTGGCAAGCAGGCTCGTGATGGCGTAGCGCCGCTCGTTGAGCACCGCGAGGAGGTCGTTGGAGTTCAGGATCAGAGCGTTCACCTGGCGGCTGCGCTCGGAGAAGATCCCGGTGACATCTCCGGCGGTGCGGAGCAGCTCGGCAAGGCTCTCGTTGCGGCTGTTCAGCGACTGGGACAGCCGGGACAGCCCATCGAAGGTCGGACCCAGTTGCGGCGCAATCTGATCCAGCGTCTGCGACAGGGTGTCCAGTGACTGATTCAGTGCGGCGGTGTCGGTGTTGGCGGTGTTGTCGGTCAGTTCGCTCACGGCGTCGGTCAGCGAGTACGGCGATGACGTCCGGCTGGCCGGGATCACCTGCTGCGGATCGAGCGTTCCGCTGCCCTCGGAGTCGAGTGCCAGGACGCGCTCACCGAGCAGTGTTCCCGTGCGGATGTGCGCGGTGGTGTCCGAACCGAGCGCGTACGCGCCGTCGATGGTGAATCCGACGAGCGCGTCGCCGTTGTCGAGTTGGATCGACGACACGGAGCCGACCTTGATACCGGACACGGTGACGTCGTTGCCGACGTTGAGGCCACCGGCTTCGGTGAACAGCGCCTGGTACCGGATGGCGGTGGCCCAGGACAGCAGACGTTCGGGCTGCAGGCCGACGGCGATGACCAAGATGATCAGGACGACGCCGATGAAGCCGGCCCTGGCGAGTTGAGATCCGCGGTATTTCAGCATTATTCGTCCACGCACCTTCCCTCTTCTTGCTTGATCCAGGGGAACACCACCGTGCGTCCCTCCAGATCACTGGCGCGGAAGGAGATACCGCAGATGTAGTACGGGAACCACGCGCCGTAAGATCCGACACGGGCAAGCTTGCGGTAGATCTCGGGAAGACGCTGAAGCGTGGCATCGAGCCGGTCGAGGTCGTTGTCCACCAGCGGCGCAAGCCGGTTCATCTCGTCGACGGTGTTGGCCAGCGGTGCCCGGCCCCGACCGAGCAGATCCGCTATCGACGCGGTGCCGTTGTCCAGCGCGGTGATGGCGTTGCCGATGGGATCGCGGTCGGCCGACAACCCGCTGACCAGTTGCTCGAGTTTGTCGATGGCTCCGGAGAATTCGTCGCCGTCCTTGGCCAGGGTGTCCAGCACGGTACGGAGATCGGTGATCAACTCCTCGATGACCTGGTTGTTGTCGGCCAACGAGTTGCTGAACGACGAGGTCTTCGAGAACAACGAGTCGAGGGTGCCACCCTGCCCCTGCAGGATCTGGATCAGTGAGGACGTGAGCCCGTTGACATCCTCGGGATTGAGGCCCTGGATGACGGGCTTGAGCCCACCGAGCAGCACGTCGAGATCGAGTGCCGGCGCGGTCCGGTCCACCGGGATCTGTCCGCCCGCGGGCACGATCTGGTTGGAATCAGGGGTGTCGACGAGTTCGAGGTAGCGGTCGCCGACGAGGTTCAGATAGCGGATCGCCGCGTTCGTGCCGGTGGTCAGGACCGTGTTCTTGTCGGCATCGAAGGTGACAAGGACGTTTCTGTCGTCCTGCAGCTCAATGTCTTTGACCGAGCCCACGCGAATTCCCGCTATGCGCACGGTATCTCCCGCTTTCAACCGGGACGCGTCCTTGAATACGGCCGTGTATTCGTTGGCCGCACCGGTTCTGGTGTCGCTGAACACCAGGAACAGGAACGCGGTCAGGACGATCATGATCAGGCCGAAGATCGCGAACTTGATGAGGGTGCCGACGGAGCGCGTCATCCGGGCATTCCGATCTGTGCGGTGTTGCGAGGCGGCCCGTCAAGCGGTCCGAACAGCCAGTTCTTGAGGCCTTCCGAGTTGAGCAGGATGCCTTGGTTGCCGTATTGCGCGGGGTTGGATCCGACGTCTGCGGCAATGAATGGCGGGATGAATTCGGCTGGCATCTCGGGCAGGCCGAGCTCGGTGCAGTAGTCGCGCCCACCGCTCTTGGCGGCCACCTTGGGGAGGTCACGCGGGTAGCGGTAGCGTTCGACGCCCAGTGTCAGACCGGCGGACACGAAGATGCCGGAGAACTGCGGCGGTGACTTGGCGAACGGAACCAGACCGCCGATGCCGCACCACAGCGACT
The DNA here is from genome assembly GCF_029623955.1 of Mycobacterium sp. 236(2023). Classification (GTDB taxonomy): domain Bacteria; phylum Actinomycetota; class Actinomycetes; order Mycobacteriales; family Mycobacteriaceae; genus Mycobacterium. The sequence continues at coordinate 444,977 of NZ_JARSBP010000006.1, forward strand.
TCTTGTACAGGTTCAGCAGGCCGGTGGTGGGTTCGAGCTTGTGCAGCACATCGGTCAGCGCCACCCGGTTTCCGCCGACGACTTCGTTGCCGAGGTCGGCCAGACCGATTGAGCTGATGAGGAACTGGTCGAGGTTGTCCTGCTCGTCGACGATGGAGTTGCTCAGCGTGGTGGTGTTCTCGACCGTACCCACGAGATCGGGTGAAGCATCGGCGTAGGCCTGCAGCATGGGGACCGACGCCTCGATGTCGTGGGACAGGTTCGGCAGGCTCGGTTCAAGCTTGGCCAGCAGCGCGTTGAAGTCCGACAGGGTTTGACCGAACTTCTCGCCGCGTCCACTGAAGGCCTGCGAGATCGCGCCCAGGGTCTCGTTGAGCTTGGTGGGTTCCACGGCGTCGAGCACCTGCACCAGGCTCTGGAACACGGTGTTGATCTCGACGGTGACGTGGTCACCTTCGAGCACCTGGCCGCTCTTCAACTCACCGCTCGGATTGTCGGGTGCTTGAAGCTGAACGAACTTGGCGCCGAACACGGTTGACGACGCGATGTCGACGCCGACATTTCCGGGAATGAGGTGCAGCTGCGACGGGTCCATGTCCAGTTGCAGCTGGGCCTTGCCGTCGGGCAGATAGGCGATCGACTTGACGGTACCGACCTGCACGCCACGCAGTTTGACCTTCGCGTCGGGGTTCATCACGAGCCCGGCGCGGTCGGAGATCACGGTGACGGGAACGGTTTCGGTGAATTTGCCGGCGAACAGGCCGATCGACACCGCGAGGATCAGCACCAGCACGACGACGAGTCCGAGCCCGGCCAGCGGCCGGGCGAGGTTCGAGACGCCGAAGTGACGCCCCGACGATGCCGCCAGGGGCGCCGCGCCGCTGGAGGTCTCGGACCGGTGCATAGGTCCGGGTCCCAGGTTTTTGCTCAACTCGCTCCCCTAGCCCGACAGGTTGAAGTTGCCGTTGGAACCGTAGATCGACAGTGACACCAACAGCGTCACCGACACCACCACGACAAGGGACGTGCGCACGGCGTTGCCCACCGCGGCGCCGACACCCGAGGGGCCACCCGAGGCGAAGTAGCCGAAATAGGTGTGTACCAACAGGATCGCGATCGCCATCAAGACGGCCTGCAGGAACGACCACAGCAGGTCGATCGGGTTCAAGAAGGTGTCGAAGTAGTGGTCGTAGAGTCCGCCGGACTGCCCGAACAACACCACGGTGGTGAATTGCGACGCCAGGAACGACAGGATCACCGCGATCGAGTACAGCGGGGTGATCGCGACCATGCCTGCCACGATGCGGGTGGAGACCAGATACTCCACCGGACGGATGCCCATGGATTCGAGTGCGTCGATCTCCTCGTTGATCCGCATGGCCCCCAGCTGCGCGGTGACACCGGCGCCGAACGTGGCGGCCAGGCCGATCCCGGCGACCACCGGTGCGGCGATCCGCACGTTGATGAACGCCGCCAAAAAGCCCGTCAGCGCCTCGATGCCGATGTTGCCCAGCGAGCTGTAGCCCTGAATCGCCAGCGTGCCACCGGCGGCCAACGTCAGGAACCCGAC
>NZ_JARSBP010000007.1 GCF_029623955.1 Mycobacterium sp. 236(2023)
GCGCCGCGATCGTGAAGGCGACCACGTTCTACGACGACCCCGATGTGCTGGCCAAGGTGTCGCGCGGTCTGGGCGAGGCGATGGTCGGCATCAACGTCGACGACATCCCGGTCCCGCACCGCCTCGCAGCACGCGGCTGGTAAGCCTTGACGTGTGCTGGGTCGAATCGAGTGGATGCCGCCTCCCGGGGGAGAGGTTCCCAGACGAGGGCACGCCGATGAGCGACCGTCTCGAGCTCATCGCCGGCATCGGGGAAGTGTCCGTAGGTCCTGCGACTGCACAGCTGCGTGCCACGCATGGGAGGGCCGGAGCGGCAGCTGTGTCCGTCGGCAACTGCGACCAGGCCGCCTTCACCGACAGCACCCTGAGGACGACTTCCTCGGGCGCAGCATTCGGACATGAGACCTGCGGAGCGACCGAGAACGTCACGAGTCCTTGGGCACGCCACAGCGCGACACGGGTCGAATATAACCGTTTACAGTTCAACCCTCGGCCGCCGGAATTGAGGCACTCGCAATGACCGTTGAGACCACGCTCAGCCATACAGGCACCGTGCTCACCGTCCGGTTCAACCGGCCCGAGCAACGCAATGCGATGACCTTCAGCATGTACCGGCAACTGGAGGATGCCTGTCGACGAGCCAACGCCGACAACAACATTCGCCTTGTCGTCCTACGCGGAACCGGAGGCCGAGCCTTCGTCGCAGGTACCGACATCGGACAGTTCGAGAATTTCGACGCACACCGTGGCGTCGACTACGAGAGGCGGATTGACGCCGCCATCCGGACGTTGCTTGCCGTTGACGTCCCTGTCGTTGCGCTGATCGAGGGCTTTTGCGTCGGAGCAGGTCTGCTGATAGCGCTCGCATCCGACCTTCGCCTCGCCACGACAGACGCCTCGTTCGGCTTTCCCATCGCCCGCACACTCGGCAACACTGTCTCAGTACAAAGCTTGGCGCTTACGACACGCCAGCTTGGTCACGCCCGCACCGTCGACATGCTCATGACGTCGCGACTGCTCGGGGCGCAGGAGCTCCGTGCCGCGGGATTCCTCAGCAGCGTCGCCGACGAGATCGATGACGCAGCCGAGCGGCTCGTTGAACGACTCCTAGCGAACGCACCGCTGACGATGTGGTCGGTCAAGGAGACACTGCGCCGAATCACGGCATCCGTCCAAGGCGTCGACGCCGACGATGTGATCGCCAAAGTGTACGGCTCAACCGATTTCGCCATCGGGGCGGCGGCATTTCACGGAAAGGCGACACCACGCTGGACCGGTGCGTGAGTATCAGATCAAGGACCTACTGGAGCCGATCAAGCGCGCTGCGATCGGGGTATCCACCAGAATGGGTCTCCGACCTGTCCCTTGTAGGCCAAAGCGATCTGTCCCTCGTAGCCCGACTGCGCAAGCCGTGCGGCAAATCTAGCTACATCAGGGATATTGCAGCCGAGGGCGGGAAGCTCCGGCATTCGGGTGATGCGCACGTGCCCCACGCGATCAGCCCGCGCGGCAACGAGATTCACCACGTCCTCGCAGGAGACGGCGCGATGGTCGACATTGGCCGACACGAGCACATTGTCAACATCAAACTCGGCGCGGACACGGTCGACGAGGGCGATGGCCGACATGGTCGCATCCCAGGACTGTGCCCCGTCCAGAGGGTCAACGACGATGTCGGCATTGATGTGCGCCATGACCTGCGCAGCGTAGCCGATGTTCGCGGCAACCACGCTCAACGTGTCGCCAACGTGGGTCTCGTCGTGAAATCGGTACGCCGCCGTGAATGTTGTCGTCCCGAGCGCACTTCCGATGCCGAAAGCGATATCGCAACTTGCCCGATACAGCCGGCACAGTGACGGGTCCTCCCACAACGAACGGGCAGCCGTGCGAGTGGTGAGATCGATGGCGGTCAACGAGACATCTGCGACATCGACGGCCGCTAGCAGCGTGCTGAACTCGGCGTCAGTCGGGAGCGCACCGCGAAACGGCCAGTAGAACTCAACCGCGCCAAAGCCTGCCGCCCTGGCTCGTCGTGGTCGAAGCGCCACGTCCTCGTCGGCAAACAGCGCCGAGCAGTTGACGCTGAAGTCCGCCATCGCCCCCAACAACCCTTCTATTTCGCATATCAAAATAGTTATTCCACATAGAGAGACTACAGGAGTGTGCGCCTCTGAGGACGACAGGCTTTGCGCCGGGCGATTCCGCCGCTGACCGACTTCATCGACGCTCATCCGCGCAATTGTTAGCGCTGGCAGGAAGCGCACGGCCGTACGGGGTGAACGCTGCGATAGCCCTCGCGTCGTCCTGAAAGTGTTTGTCCACCAGCGCCATGTCGGGGTCCAGTCGGCGCCTTCCTCGGGCAGGTTGAGGGCGCCGCCACCACGCGCCGCGACCGCTGCGGTAGACAGACGCTTAGTCGCGCGGCGCGATGCTATGACCAGGATCCGACAGTCTGTGATGCTCTGACCGACACCGTCGAACCCCGTGGCGAGGCAACGGGGTCAGGTATCAGCGCCTCGGGAATCAGCGGCCGACAGGATGCGCGCCACGGTGCTGTGGTGCACGCGGTGGGTACGCCCGATGGTGCTCGGCGGCATCCCGGCTTCGCGCTGGGCCAGGATGGCGGCCACGACCTCGGTGTCCTTGGCGGTGATGCCCTCGCGTACAAGGGATTCGGCAATGGGCGACCAGCGTCGCACTGCGGCCTCGTCGATGTCTGGTACGTCGGGTGGATCGTCGGTGCTCTCGGTGCTCTCGGTGCTCTCGGTGCTCTCGGTGCCCGGCTCGCTGCCCGCCGCACTGGGCATGTCCGGCGCCGCCGTGCGCGATCTATCGCCGTCGTCGGAAGGCCCTGTTTCGTCGGTGATCTCGGCACAGGCATCTGTGACCTGATCGTCTCCGCTGGCCGCGAGCACTCCCGCACCTGACACCCGCCGGCTCAGCGACAGCAGGCATAACGTCGCCTGCGCGATCGCGACGTCGATCGCACACGGCCACAGCCAGGCAATCGAGGTCGGAAGGCCCAGGCTGACGGCCAGCGAGCGCAGCGCGTCGAACGACAACACGAAGGCACACGCGGCCAGCGCCAGTGTCATAGTCAGCGCCGCCCAGTAGATGGCTCCGCCGACCTGGACGCGCACCAGCGCGGACACCGAATGCGTTGCGGCCAGCAGCACCACCGGCGGAACCAGTGCCGCCCCGGCGGCAAGCCACGCGGTGGCGGCGGGGGCGTGCAGCAGCGCGTGGGCGATATTGCCGATCACCGACATCGCCGTCGCGATGACCAGCCAGCACCAGAAGAACCGGACGGCGCTGCGCTGTTCGACAGTTCCGTGGTCGAGCGGGGCGGTGAGAGCCATGGTCCTTCCCGGTCAGCCAATTCACGGCGCCTCAGGGGCACCATCATCAGCCTAAGGAGGACCCGCAGCCGCGATGTGCAGGATTTTGGAGGTACGCGCCTCAGCTTGCCACCATTGCGCCGCCGCGCTGACCGACTACAGCCGCCCATGACTGGTGCGCCGACCACCCCGCAACCTCCTTTACGGTGGATTTGCTGAGGAATGGGGTGGCCGCACTTTGAGGGTGAGGGTGCCACGGGTAGACCGTGGCGGCGGTCCGCGCTGGGGAACCGATGGGGGTTCGTGGTGAGTGTGTCGTTGGCCGAGCTGAATCGCGTCGATCCGGACGCAATCGATGCGGTGTTCAAGGCCGCCACCGACCGTGCCGCCGGCGTCCGCAACGCCGCCGGCGCTATCGGCGACATCGTCACCGCCACTCCCTGGGAGGGCAGAGCCCGCGACGCGGCGCTGGAGGCCACCGGTCGCATCCAGCTCGACCTAACACCCATGCCATCGAATGCGACGCGATCGCTAAGGCCGCCGAACTCGCCGAAACGGAGTTCCGCGACATCAAGGCGGAGTGGACCCCGGTGCAACGCATGGCCGACAAATGGGGCATCAGCATCAACGTCGAGACCGGCGAACTGTCCTACATGCCGGTGGAGCCGCGTCTGCAACGCAAAATGGAGGAACGCGTCGACATCATCGAAGCCGAGATCCAGAACCTGCTGCTGCGCGCCGGCGCCGCCGACGACGGCCCTGGCCGGCGCGATCCGCGTCGCGACCGGCCTGGAGACCGCCGAACAGCTGGGCGACCGGCCCGAGGTCCCGATGGACGAAGAGGCCGGCAACGGTGACGCCCAGGACCTGCTCGACGGTCAACTCAGCCCCGAAGCGTGGGCGCGTCTGCAGTCCGGCCACCACGCTGACCGAAGATCAGCGCAACGCACTGCTGCGCGGCGACACCGCCCAAATCCCGGTCGAACAGCTGGAATACCTGGCGGCACTGTCGAATTCGTTGGACGGGCAGAGTGCCAGCGAGCTCACCGGCCTGCTCGGCCAGCTGTCGCCGGAGCAGGGGCAGGCACTGTCGGGGGCGGTTGCGTTGGCGTCCAACCCGCATGTGGCGGCCGGGCCGGCGGCGCCGGGCAGGCCGGACGGGCCGCAGCGCGGCGATGCCGCCCACATTCCGCAAGCCTTCCAGCAGGTCCTCAACGGTCCGGTGCTCAACGAGCACTGGAGCCAACCCGCGATGCCCGGAACCCCGCAGCCACCCGGCGGACCGCAACTGCCGCAACCGATTTCGGCGCCCACTGTGGCGCCGGGGCTCGACGACCTGGCCACGTTCGTCGGCGCCGCCGACCCGACCCTGCAGACCGGGTCGACCATCAGCGATGGCCTGATGGACAAGTCGCGTGAGCTGCTCGACGTCTCGGAGAAGGTCACGATGCCCGTCTACCCCGACGGCCATATGCAGGACCGGCCGCAGTGGTATCACGACCGGGTCGACTCCACGTTGCAGCACATGCTGTCGGTGGCCGGACGCGACTCCATCTCGTTGCAAGACGCGGTGACCGGCCGGGTGCCGACGACTTCCTGAGCGACCTCAACCGCCACCAGTGGGCCGACGACGGTGTCGCGGTGAACGACATGTTCGAGACGGTCAGCAGCAACGCTCTGATCCAGAACGCCAACGATGCCACCGACGTAGCGCTCGCGACGCGCTCCGGGGAGACCGCACACGCTTTCGCTAACTATTGGGCCAACAACTGGGACACCCTCAAAGACATCGACGGCAACAGCGGCATCGGTCAGGTGAACTCGCACCTGACGCGCAGCATGGCCCACATGCTCGACCCCTACATCGGCGACATGGTCGGACGATCGACAAACCTGACCGCAGGCTTCGAGGCGCTCGACAGCCAAGCCGAACTGGCCAAATTTAACAACCAGCACACCCGCCAGCTGTTCGCGCTGATGAACACCGACGATGAAGCCGCGCAGTTTTTCAACACCGAAGCGATGAAAGACATGCTGTTCCTGCAGGATCGGGCCACCGACAGTCTGGCCCGCGATCCCAGCGGCGCGTGCTACTCGGATATGCAGGCGATGGGTCAGCTCCAAGGTGTCATCGATGCCGCCAACGAGGTGGAGTTCACCGAGCGGCGCACCGACGGCAACGCCGACGCACAGAACGCCTTCGACCGCCGCAACAAATGGATTGACTGGATCAGCCAGGATGCGGGCCATCTACCTGTCGTCGGCAGTTACACCGGGGATGCCACCTTCCTGCTCAGGCGGCTTTTCGAGCCGCCCGTGCCCCAAAGCACCACGCAGGCGCCCGCGCCGGCCGACATGAATTACGCCCACTATTACATGGTGGACAACTTCGCCCGCCAACAGCTGGGCGACCTGTCCAAGATCGACATCTTCCGGCCTGGTGGCGAATTCATGTCCTACGATCAGGCGCTCAATGATGTTGGCGCTAGCGGGATCACGGATAACGTCGGCCAGTACATCGATTCGATCAACAAGACCGGCCGCGACGCCGACAAGTACGGGCGAGCCCGTAGCTGACCCCTGTGGACCATCAATTCAGGCGGCCGATGCGTAGCATTTCGTTAACAAGTTTGTGTCGAGCGGCGGACAAGGCGCCGGTATCACGCCTGAATCAGTGATCGTGCACGATAACGCCACGGATGTTGTGCCCGTCCCTCATATCTGCGTACGCCTCGTTGATTTCGGCGAGTTTATATTCTTGGGTGACAGTCTCATCGAGGAGTAGCTTGCCCTCCCGGTAGAGTGACAGAAGCCGGGGGATGTCGGCGCGTGGATTCGCTTCTCCGTACAAGCTGCCAAGTAGGCGCTTCTGAAACAGCGTGAACATCGTCAGCCCCAACGTGGGTGTGGTGTCCGCCAAGTCAGCCATCGCCGTCATGACTACCGCACCGCCCTTGCGGACCATGTTGGCCGCGTCTTCGAGTGTGGAGCCCTTGAGCTGGCCCATAGTGAGGATCACGGAATCAGCCATTACGCCTCGGGTGAGATCGCCGACTAGAGCGGTGGCCTCAGGTAAGGCCGTGCTGAAGTGGGTGGCGCCGAACTGAAATGCTTTCTTCCGCTTGGCTTCTACTGGCTCGATGACGACGATCTTCTCCGCGCCCGCTAGCTTGGCGCCCTGGACCGCTCCGCTGCCAATACCGCCCATGCCGACGACCACGACGACGTCGCCCGGTCGCACATTGGCTGTATTGACCGCAGATCCCCATCCCGTCGTCACGCCGCATCCCAGTAAACACGCGCGTGACAGCGGAACGTCGTCGTCGATCTTGACGACCGACGCCTCGGGCACGGTGCCGTACTGGGCGAAAGTTCCGACGAGCGCCATCACACCGATGTCCTGACCACGGGCACGTCGCCGATAGGTGCCATCTAGTTGAGTGCCGGTCATGATCATCGCGCCAAGGTCGCACAGATTCTGCTGGCCAGTGGAGCAGAATCGACAGCGGCCGCACGCGGGAAGGAACGAGGCCACCACATGATCACCGGGCGCTAGGCCGATGACGCCGGACCCGACTTCACGCACGATGCCGGCCCCCTCATGGCCGCCGATGAGTGGAAGCGGAGCGGGCAGATCGCCAGCACGGATGTGCTCGTCGGAATGACACAGACCGGTCGCCTCCCACGAAACGAGTACCTCGCCGGCGCGCGGCGGGTCGAGCTCCACTTCCTCGACACTCCAGTCAGAGCCGTATTCCCACAAGATGGCAGCAGTCATGTTCACCGCTTCAGTCTAGAAATATCTAGCTCTTTTGATCAACTAATCCGCCTGCTTGGTAGTGATCGGTTGTCATCCATGCGCTGGTCTCGTGGCGACCCGGCTCGCTCAATTCGCTTCGTATCCGGGCGGATTAGCGGAGTCGACCCACATGTCGACGCGCAGCGCGGTTCCAGCGCAGTAGTTGTACTTGTCGAGGTCGGTCGCCCCGGCCTGGATAAGCACATCCTCGCAAAGCAGGCTCATACCCGTGAAGTGTGCGGCCGGTCTAGCGAAGACTGCGTAGGCGGCGTCTGCGCAGATTTCGGGCCTGCGGGATTGGCGCAATGGACCCTCTCCTCGCAGGTTGCGGATTGCAGCGGTCGCCACGGAAGTCCTTGGCCACAACGTGTTGGATGCGATGGCGTCACTACGGAGCTCCTCCGCAAGTCCTAACGCACACAGGCTCATTCCGAACTTGGCCATCATGTAGCCCGTGGGACTCAGCCACCGTGATTCCAATCTGATCGGTGGCGACATGGTGAGGATGTGTGGGTTGTCGCGGCCCCGCATATGTGGAATGCACGCTCGTGACACCGCGTAGGTGCCACGTACCTGGATACCATTCATCAGGTCGAACCTCTTCATCGAGAGTTCGCCCACTGGCGAGGTATCCAGCGCAGAGGCGTTGTTCACACATAGGTCGATGCCGCCGAACTGCTGCACAGTGGCCGCCACCGCGCCATCGACGGCATCAGCGTCTCTGACATCGCCGACAATCGGCAGTGCATGCCCTCCGGCCGCCTCGATGGCTCTGGCCGCCGTGAAGATGGTTCCGGGTAGCTTCGGGTGCGGCTCAGCAGTTTTCGCTATGAGTGCGACGTTTGCGCCGTCTGCAGCTACACGTTGGGCGATCGCCAGTCCGATACCGCGACTGCCACCCGAGATGAAAAGAGTCTTACCTGCCAGCGGCGCAACCATCGGCGGTCTAGTCCCACACGACGTCGAGCCGCGGCGGGGATCGGAACATGACGCCGGCGACGTAGGGTGGCGCGGCGTCGGGGTCCAGCCGGAGTCCCGGAAGCTCATCGAAGAGTGCGTTGAAGATCTTGATGCTCTCCAGACGAGCGAGATGCATCCCGAGACAGACGTGAGCGCCATGCCCAAACCCGATGTGCGGCTTGCGTGCTCGGAAGATGTTGAACGAATCGGCGTCTTCCCAGCGGCTTTCATCTCTGTTGGCGCTTCCGAGGTTCATCCACATCTCCGATCCCTTCGGGATCTCCACGCCAGCCAGTTCGGTGTCAGTACTCACCTCACGGACGAAGTTCAGCAGCGGAGTTTCCCACCGGATGCCTTCCTCGATCGCCTGAGGCAGAAGACTGCGATCAGCACGCACTGCATTGAATTGATCCGGGTGAGTCAGCAGCGCCATCGCCAAGGTTGCGGTCGACCGGGATGTAGTCTCCGCACCCGCGGGCAGCAGATTCCGCATGAAACCATAGATCTGTTCGTCAGACATTCTGACGCCGTCAATCTCGGCCTGAGACAAAATGGTGACCATGTCGTCCTGAGGCGACTTGCGACGGTCGGCCAGTACTCCGACGAAGTACTCTTTCATCTCCGTCGACGCCTTCATCGCGGTGGCCATGTCTCCGCGGAAACCGAGTAGATCAATTGCAAGGCGATGGAATTCTCCGATATCGGATTGAGGGAGGCCCAGTAAGGCCGCGATGACGCGCACGGGTATGGGCATGAAGACAGCATCGACGAGATCGGCGCGTTTGGCATCTTTGAAATTGGCAATCGTGCTGTCGACAAGCGGCCCGACCAGTTCTGCGTCCCAACGCTTCATCGACGACCGAGCGAACGCGAACTCATGCAGCTTGCGATACAGCGCGTGCTCGGGGTCCTGCATCTCCAGAATCGTGGGTCCTTGAAGCGGGCGGACCATGTCTTCATAGATCCTGGTACTGAAGGTCACGTTGTCAGTGAACACCGCCTTTACCGCATCAAACGAGTAGGAGGTGAAGGTCTTCTTGCCGTTCTTCGCAACGGCCGGCACGCCCATCTCCACCCAGCCGCCGTGGACGCCGCCCTTGGCGCGCAACTCCTTCAGCAGCGGGTATGGCGAGGCGTCACCGTCGGCGCCCATGCCCGTGTTGAATCTCTCCTGGGCTTCGCGGATACGTTGTTCGACGTCATCCTCGGCCACCGACGGCTCCACCATTCGCTCTACCTCTCACGTCACTGAGAATGCTGAACATTGCACAACCGTTGTGTGCAGCGACAGCTCAGGAGTTGCCCCGCGTGGCCTCGCTCAACACGTTGGAGGAACGCCCTCCGGCCTCGTGTTTGGAGAGCGCCTGTATGGAGACGTCATGTCCTTCAGCAGCTTTGCGCAGCGCGCCAACAGTGGCTTGCTCTTTGGTGATGTGAGTGAAGGGGTCCCAGTGGTACCACCGCATGGCGTTCTCGTATGTCATCTTGTTGATTTCGACATCAGGCACGTGGTGCTGCTTGAGTACCTCGTCGAGTTGCTCGGGCGCGTTCGGCCACATCGAGTCACTGTGCGGGTAGTCGGCCTCCCAGCAGATGTTGTCAATGCCCACGTCGTTCCGAAGCTGCACCCCTACATGATCAGAAATGAAGCAGGTCAAGAAGTGCTCGCGGAAGATCTCGCTGGGCAGCTTCCCCTTGAAGTCCTGCCCTGTCCAACCGGAATGCATCTCGAAGGTGCGATCCGCGCGCTCTAGGAAGTAGGGAATCCAACCGGTGCCGCCCTCTGACAACGCAATCTTCAGATCTGGGTACTCCTTGATGGGTCGGGACCACAGGAGGTCCGCAGCGGCTTGCACGATATTCATCGGCTGGAGCGTAATCATCACGTCCATCGGTGCGTCGTCGGCAGTGATGGCCAGTCGTCCCGATGATCCGATGTGTACGTTGACTACAGTGTCGGTGTCGACCGCGGCATCCCACATCGGCTTCCAGTAGTCGAAATCGTGGAAGCTCGGATAGCCAAGAGCTGCAGGGTTTTCCGTGAAGGTCAATGAGTGCACGCCGCGCGCGGCGTTGCGCCGGATCTCCTTGGCGCATGCCACCGGGTCCCAGATGACCGGCAGCGTCATCGGGATAAATCGTGCCGGATAGGCCCCGCACCACTCCTCCACATGCCAATCGTTGTAGGCCTGCACCAGAGCCAGCGAAAATTCGTGATCCTCGGTCGCGAACAGCCGTCCTGCAAAGCCGGGGAACGACGGGAAACACATCGAACCCAGGATCCCGCCGGCGTTCATGTCCTTGACTCGCTCGTCGACCTGCCAACACCCCGGCCGGATCTCATCGAGTCCTTGAGGTTCGAGGCCGTATTCCTCCTTCGGACGACCAGCCACGGCATTTAGCGCCACATTCGGGATCACGACATCGCGGAACTGCCAAGTATCCGAACCGTCCTCGTTGTGCACCAGCCGTGGTGCCTCATCAAGGTACTTCTTTGCCAGGTGATTCTTGAACATGTCCGGCGGCTCGACGATGTGGTCGTCGACGCTGACGAGGACCATGTCGTCCTTATTCATGACGTGCCCCATTCCGATCTTCGAAGTCTGCAGTTATTTATCTAGAGGTTTTGTCTACTGTTGAGGTTACCGTACAGCACCCGGCGAGCGTGAGGCTTCTACAGCATCCGCATTGCGCCGCACTACCGCTCCGTGCCGTAGCGCGGTCAGTCAGGCGACGGATCCCCCCACTTGTCGCGCACCGCACTCCAAGGATCCGCGCACCGCAGCCCCTTGCCGTAGTACGCCGACATTCGTGTGAGAACCAGCCGTGACGCCGGGGCGACGACGCGCAGAAGCACCCGCTTCCACCCGGAGTTGGAAGCGATCTCCGCCATCATGGCGGGCCAGGAGTTTCGTTGGAAACCGAGCGCTTCCTGAGCCGGGGTGGTGTCCATCCAGTCGGTGGTGAACCAGGCCGAATCGTCGTCAGGATCACCCGCTAAACCGACGGGCACGCCGTTCACGAGGCCCATTGCCGCGGCCATCGCCGAACCGACATCGCCCTGCAATAGCCTGTTGGTTTCGTCGGGGCCGCCGATGAGCAAGGTCTGGCCACCGACGTCGGCGGTACAGGCGGACACGAATGCTCTGGCCACGTCGCGGACGTCGACCGTCTGCACCCTTCCGTCCTCCGGCAGTAGCCGTTCGAGGTACATATTGTCCAAGTTCGACTGCGCCCCCGGATCGGTTGACACAACCCCGCCGAGCCGCAGAATCACCCACTCAAGTAGCGCATTACGCACCAGCGTCTCCGCCTCGACCTTGTGTCCGCCGTAGAGGTCTGTCGGGTTTACAGGCGTAGTCGTGGTGAGCACCTCAGCAGTGCGGTGCGGATTGCGTGCGCCGTAGACCGCGACACTAGACGCCATGATGAAACGTGGTGGCTCGGGGAGCTTTTCGGCGACTCGCAGCAATGTCGCCACGCCGCCGACGTTCACGTTGCGGGCGACATCGCGGCGGGCGTAGATCAGCGGCGGGATGACGGCGGCGAGGTGGATAACCGCGCGCGGCGCCACCTGCCGTAGCAGAGTTTCGACAGCGACCGGATCGACCAGGTTCGCGAATCGCACATCGACGATCTCACTGAAGGACGCCGCGACCTTCCGCGTTGCCGGCGTTTGCAGGTCGGTTGCCACCACGTGTCTGTTCTGCTCGGCGAGCATTCTGACGGTGGCGGCACCGACAAGTCCACAAGCGCCCGTTACCAAGACGGAGTCAGTTGGCATCAGCGGTTCATCCCTCCAAAACTCCGAGTTACCAAAGGCATAAAGACAAGAGCCCGGGATCGATCAAGCCGCAGGTCCGTTCGGGAACTTGATCATCGCCCCTGCGTCGACCCGAATCTGCTGGCCGGTGACATACCGCGATTCATCGCTGGCGAGATATACGCCGAGGTGTGCAATGTCCTCGGGCTCAACATATGGGATTGGCATCGCCTGGAAGTAACTGAACGCCGGCTCGGCGTCCTCACGCGCGATCGGTTTCCTGGCCTTCCTCAGGTCCGGTCGGAACACCGCATAGATGCCGTCGTTGTGCAGCAGATGAATGTTGACGTTCGTGGGGTGAATGGCATTAACCCGAATCATCCGTGACGAGAGGTGCAGTGCCATCTGCTCCACATAGCTGATCAGGGTGCTCTTGGCCCACGCGTACCCCGCACCGCCGGGTCCCATAAGCGGGTCCGTGGTCGTGCCGGGCATCATGCCCGCAGTCGAGCCCGTCACGATGACCGACCCGCCATCAGCGATATGGGGTAGCGATACTGCGACAGTGTTCAGGACCCCTACCAGGTCGACATCTGTGGCATCGACGAAGTCCGACGCCTGGGGATTGCCCATCGCCATGGGCAGGATCCCTGCATTGGCGACAACCACGTCAAGGTGCCCTAGCTCCGCTACGCCGGCGTCGAGGGCCTCTCGTAATTCTGGCCTTTCACGGACATCCGCTTTGTGCGTTATGCACCGACGTCCGTATTTCTCGACCAGTCGGCATGTCTCTTCGAGGTCATCGCTGGTCGCCAACGGATACTTATTCGACTCGATCTGGTCACAGATGTCGACAGCAATGATGTCGGCACCCTCGCGCGCCATCTCGACAGCGTGCGCGCGTCCCTGACCACGCGCCGCGCCGGTAACAAATACAACCTTGCCGTTGAGACGACTTCCCATGGCTCCTCGAAGCTTTCGCAGCTGACACGGACTCGGCGACTGGGTGTATCCCATCGCGCGGACAGCGTCATTTAAATCTCTATAGGTATCAGTTGTAAAGCGGCTGCGGGCGTCAGATGGCGTCCGCATCGATCAAGGACGCCACATGTTCGAGAATGCAATCCAGTCCGAATTCAAAAGCACGTTCGTTAACCCCTCCGACGATCAGCGATGCGACGCGTCGATCAGCCGACTCCCAATCGGCGTCGGATCCTTCAGACTCCCGAAGACCGGGATACCTAGAATTGACGTGCTTTAGCCGTTCGACAGCGACCCATCCAAAAACGTGCCGCTCCAGGGCGGCAACTACCTCCGCAGAGCCGGAACAAGTCAGACCGGCATTCTCCAGCGCGCTACTCGTGGCCTCCAACTCGCGCTTCCAACGAGGGCACGTCACCCAATCTGGACCGCCGCGCGCGCCGACGACCTCGACCAGAGCGGAGTTCAATTGCAGCCTAAGCCGCATCTGATATGCACTGTCGCGCAGGCCTTCTCGCCAGTTCGCGATATCGAAAGCGAGGCTGGGCACGGGGAAGTCACGACACGCGTGCTCGGCGACAGCTCGCCTAAGGCCGCCTAGACTGAGAAACTCCCGACCGATCTCAGTTGTACTGATACCAAGACGATGAGAGAGCTCGGTCACGTTGAACTCGACGGACCCGACCTCGTTGGCGAGATCCAGAGCCGCGTCGAGAACCGTTTCTCTCTCCATCTTTCTCCGGCCGCTCGCCGTCCGACGAGGCTCTCGCGTCTCCATATACCCGCCTCAGGTTTCGATAGTGCCCACTACAACCATCGGATCATAACTCGTAAATCTATAGATCTTTTACAATAGCGTGGCATACGAGCTTGCCAGCCAGGCACACGGGTCCGACCCGCGCTTCTCCCGGATGGGCATGCCAAGGCGAGGTGAGTGATAAAGATCGGAGCTGCGCAATGCATCGCGTTGTTCACGCGGGAACAGGTCTGACCGGACGGGAAGCGCTGCGGGCAATCATCGAGGACCCCGCCCTCGAACTGGTCGGGGTCCATGTGTCTACTCCAGCCAAGGTGGGCGTCGACGCCGGTGACTTATGTGGCATGCCGGTCACAGGTGTGATGGCTACCGATAAGTGGGACGAGATTCTCGCGCTCGCGCCTGCGTGCGTCTGCTACTGCGCCACCGCGGTGCGGCGCGAACCCGACGCAGTGGGTGACTTTGTGCGACTTTTAGAAGCCGGTATTAATGTCGTTGCTATTTCGGTGATTCCGATGGTGTATCCACCGACCGCGCCGCCCGGTTGGTTTGCCGCCCTCCAAGAAGCGACGCAGCGAGGCCGATCCACCTTTTACGCGACCGGCAGTGAACCTGGAGTGCTCAGCCTCAACGTTCCTACCGCGCTGTTGGCCTGCGCCGGGCGCGTCGACTCCTACCGAATGGACGAGTACGCCCTGGGTTTGGACGAGTCCTACCCGATTTGGGATGTGCTGCACGAATCCATGGGGTTCGGTAAGCCCGACGGTCACGTACCCACTCGAATTGCTTCAGGCAAGGTCAGCGCAGACTGGGAGACAGTGGTTCGCTACATCGCCGATATGTTGGGGCTGACACTCGACCGGGTCGAAGTCGACTGGGAAACCGAACTGGCGCCCGACGATCTGCCGACGGCGGTGGGTGTCATCGCACGCGGCACAATCTGTGCGCATCGCTGGCAACTTGCGGGAATGGTCGATGATCGACCCGTTGTGGCGGTGCAGTACTTCGCCACCGTGTCGACCACGCCGTGGCCCGAACGGTGGCCTCGGCCAGAGGGGGCCACGACACACGCCGCCCTTGTCTATCGTGTCCACGGCAGACCGCAGATGTCGATGCAGCTGACATTGGATCCTCACCTACCCGATGACGGAGCCAACCCGGGCATCGTCGCGACAGCAATGGCTGCGGTCAACGCGATGCCCGCGGTGATCCACGCACCCTTCGGCGTTGCGGCACAACCGCTATCGGGCCCGACCCTCGCTCCGAGATTCAACGCCTCCTGATCGCGTACTTCACGGGCAAGTGCTTGAGCCCGCCCACGAAGGTCGAGGCGATATGCTCGGGCGGACCTGCAAGTTCGATCGAGTCCAGCCGCGGCACCAGTTCATTGAAAAAGCTGCGGACTTCCATGCGGGCCAGGGCGGCACCCAGACAGAAATGGACCCCGTACCCGAACGCCACATGCTTATTCGAAGTACGCGCAACATCGAACCGGAACGGGTCATCGAAGACTTCCTCGTCCCGATTTCCCGAGGGATAGGACAGAAGCACCGACTCACCCTCGCGGATCCGGACCCCCCGGATATCATTGTCGCGCTGCGCAGTTCGCATGAATGCTCGCACGGGGGTGACCCACCGGATCATCTCCTCGGCGGCGGTTGTCATCATGTCGGGTGACGCCCGTAGACGCGCCAATTCGACGGGGTGGTCGATCAGCGCCCGGAGCCCACCGGAGATCGTCCCGGTCGTGGTGTCGTGGCCGGCGGTCGCGATGATGACGTAGTAAGACACAATTTCGATGTCGGAGAGGGGTTCACCGCCAATCTGAGCATTAGCGATAGCCGAAGCGAGATCCTCGGTCGGATTCTCCCGCCGCGACGCCGTCAGCGCTGTAAAGTAGCCGAACATCTCGAGCAGGGCGGCCGTGTCATCATCGGCATCCTTGCGCTGCATCTCTACGTCATCGTTGCCCAGGAGCTCCTGAGTCAAGCGCAGCATCATCGGAAAGTCCTGCTCCGGCACTCCGAGCAACGACATGATCACATAGAGCGGAAACTTGACCGAAACCTCCTGCACGAAGTCACATTCGGGACCGACTTCAGCCATGTGATCGACATAGATCTTCGCCAGTTCGTCGACACGATGCTGCAACGCGCGCATTGCCTTGGGGCGAAACCAATTTGCGCCGACAGCTCGAAGATCACGATGCTGCGGACCGTCCAAGTGGATGAGCGTGCTGATCCCGACGCCTGCGTGCAGGGCGTCCTGCTCAGCCTTGAGGAGAACAGGACGCGGCGCGTTCGTGAACACCTCGTCCGCTCGTTCGATCGCCATGATGTCAGCGTGCTTGGTGATCGCCCAGAACGGGTTGTAGCCGGGCGCCTCCACCCAGGACACGGGTGCGTTGGCGCGAAGATGGGTCAGCGCATCGTGAATTCTGGCGTCATCGGTGTTAGCGGCGGGATCGGTGAGAAGCAGGGCCGCCTCGCGCACGAGGGGTGAGTTCATAGCCATACCTCAGACAGATACTGTGCTCGGTGTGGCGGCATCCTCGTAGAACTGGGTTGCCCATTTGCGCATCGCCATGTACGGCTTGGCGTCGATCTTGGCCAGAGCTGGGCGCTCGATGTACTTCTGATACCGCCAGATGTCGCAGTCTTCCCACACCGTCTTGAGGAACTGACGTTCCACCTGAGCACGCACGTGATCCGGTGGTAAGTCTGAGGTGTCACCATCGATCTTCGGCCACCAGATCGAATAGAACATGTCAGACACTTCATCGTCGACCGGAGTGCAGGCGAATATCAAGCGATGATTACTTGATCCTTCGAAAGCACTCATCGCGAATCCGAGACCCGAAAAGTGGGAGTGGATGCGCAAAGCCATCTTGTCCGGGTCGTCGCTGCGGGCGTCGGGCCATCCGGTCAGGAATCGCCACTCTTCGTCGACGTGCTCCCAGTGCAGACAGACTGGAGTCACCGTAGCTCCGTGCACGTAGCGGAAATGCGAACTGTCAGGACCATTTTCGGCGACGATCTGGGGATGCACCGGGATGGCGTCCGCTCGGCTGGAGAACTCCGGATACGGGCGGTAATAGCGCGCCGGGTCGGTCTCGAACTGAGGGAACTTGTGAAAGATATCCGGCAGTTCCCATCGAGGCGGCTCGCCTTTCGGGTGGTACCACATGAAGATGCAGCCGTACTGTTCCTTGACCGGGTAGGAGCGCAGCTTCAGACCGCGATTGGGACGATCCGGTTGGTACGGGATGTAGGTGTTATCTCCCTGCGGACCCCATCGCCAGCCGTGAAAAGGACACTCGATGCAATCCCCAACCACGGAACCGCCGTGCCCGATATGCGCACCCAGATGCTTGCAGTGCGCCTCCAGCACGTGCAGTTGCCCGGAGTCGTCACGGTAGGCAGCGAGGTCCTCCCCGAAATACTTCAATGCCTTCACGGCACCGACTTCGTACTCCGCCGACCATCCGATCATGAACCATCCGGTGACCTTCCACGTGAATGGCACCTTCATGCAGTCCTCCTAAACCTTCGAAAACTGTTGTGTGGCCTCGGCTGGCGAATAATTCGGCCGCCCGAGGCCGAGCACGTGCTGCGCGATCATGTTGCGGAAGACTTCCAACGTTCCGCCGTAAATACCCGCGAGCGGTCCGAAGCGGTAGATGTAGCCAGCGAGCCCTTCGTCTGCGGCGCCCGGCACACCGTGTGACAGTGACGATTCCGTGCCCAAAAGGTCCATGAGGTCTGGTGCGCAATCCCGCATCGCCTGCGCGACAGCGACCCTGCCGAATATGGTCGGCGTGGATATGGCCGCTTCGAAGCGCGCACTGGACTTGCCCAGCCGGTAGGCGACGGTATCGTCCTCGATCAACGCTTGCCCGCCGTCGGACGAGGCAGCCACATGGGCGGCCACATCAAGCGCGTGCCCGAGGAAGCCGGCCTGGTGGTCCATGATGGACACGTCGGAGAGCCCATCTGGTGCCGCAGCGACGTCTCCGTGTTCGGTGCTGAGCGGTTCACGCAATACCGTCCAGCCTGTGTTCACGTCGCCCAGTCGGTAGGTGTCGTCGATCCTGACGTCGCTGTAATAGACGATGTTGGTCCGATCGCCGTCGACGGTGCGGATACCTTGGATCTCGACGCCAGGAGCGTCCAAGGGCACGAGAAACATCGTCAGGCTCTGGTGTTTTCGCGCGCTCGGATCGGTGTTGGTGATCAAGAATGTGTACTGGCAGTTGTGCGCGCCGGTGGTGAACATCTTTGAGCCGTTGATGACCCACTGTTCTCCATCGCGTACAGCTTTGGTTTTGCAGGTGGCGATGTCGGACCCACCCTCCGGTTCGGTATACCCCAGGCACATACGCACGCTGCCATCGAAGACTCCGGCGAGCACCCGGTCCCGGATTTCGGGCGACCCGTAAGACTGCACCGACCGTGCGACGATCGCCGTGGTCCCCCACGTGATCCACGGAACCTCGAAGCGGCGCTTCTCCAATTCCCAGATCCGTCTCTGCGTTCGGGTGAATCCCCCGTCCGTCTCCGGCCGCCATTCGCGCTCGAGATAGCCCGCCGCTCCCATCGCCAGGTGAACGCGCTCGTTGAAGTTGTCGCCGGTTTCGCGATCCTGTTGTCGCACTTCATCGGTGACATGAGTAGCGAGGAAGTCACGGACTTCATCGATAAACGCTTGATCGTCATCAGACAGTTGCACACGGGAGAAGTCCATCGTCAACTTGCTCCTTGGGTTGCTGCTTCGCGTTGGGCGATCCGCCTGCCGATGGCGACCGCGGTGGCCCCTGGGTCCCCGCCTCCCAAGGGCCAGCCGCGGGCGCGGACCAGATAGGCAGTGGCTGGAGCCTCCGTTGAGACGCCGAGACCGCCCTGCACGTGGACCGCCAGGGTCGCTCCCTTCGCGGCCTCATCCACCATGTACAGGAATGCTGACGGGGCGAGGTCCATACGCTCGAGCGGCTCGTTGTCGAGATACCACGCTGCACGGCGAGTGAGGTTACGGCCACCTTCGATGGCGATCGCAATGTTCGCCAACGGGTGTGAGATCCCCTGAAGAGTGCCGATCGGCACGCCCAGCGTGAAACGGGACTTCGCGAATTGAACGGCGATGTCGAGGGTTGCACTAAGCAATCCGACCAGTGATGCCGCGGTGAGCAGGCGCCATTCATCGAGTGCGCGTTCGTAGATCCTCGCGGCCTCGTGTCCCGAGCCGACCACGGTGCGGGTGTCAGCCTGTGCCGGGTCTACCCATGCCATCGGCAGATGCCCGAGGTTGTCGACCTTGGGCGGCCTGGTCGCAAAAGTCAGTGCCACGACATCATCACCGTCACGGATGATGACGCGGTCTGCCACTGAGGCGCAGCCGACTAGCAGCGGTCCTGCCGTCGGCCGCACTCTCGCGTCAAGCGCGACCACCACTCGGCCATCGATCACTTCCTGGGCGAAACTCGCGTCGTCCAGCGCCCCTAAATTCGCCAACAGTCGTGCGCCGCAGACATGATCGACCCACGGAACGGGCGCCAGAACCCGCCCGATCTCTTCAGCAAGAAGAGCGAGGTCGACCAGCGTGGCACCGTCGCCGCCCACTGACTCGGGTATTGCCATGCTGGTCGCACCTGTACCGCAAAGCCTTTCCCAGAGTCCCTTGTCGAAGCCGGTCCCCTCGGCGGCCCAGACAGTATCGATCGGACAATGTGTCGTGAAGAAATCGCGATACGCCGACTGCAGGTCTACCTGGTCTTGGGTCAAGTTGTAATCGAGGCGGCGTAGTTCATATCGGTCCATGCGCTCGATCCCCTTGTGCCGCGAAGAAGAAATTGTCGGCGTTGTTGAACAGATAGTTGTCGATGACCTCGGGCGGCAAGTCCAGCGCCAGGGCTTCCGGGACGACGCGACTCTGCCGCAACACCGGCCAGTCGGAAGCGAAGATGACTTTCGTCTTGCCGCGTGTGCGCATGAAATGCAGGAGGCTCTCCGGCAACCGCTTGGGTGACCATGCGGACGTCATCAGGCTTAGGTTCTGGTACTTGATCAGGAGCCGTATCGCGACGTCCCACCACGGGTCTGCGCCGTGAATCATGCAGAGCTTCAGCTCAGGAAAACGGACGCATACGCGATCGAGGTGAATGGGGTGCTGCGCTTCACCGGGGATCGGCGGGCCCGGCAGTCCAGTGTTCACACACAGCGGAAGCTCCAGCTCGGCGCATTTGGTGTACAGCGGGTAATAGATGGCATCGCTGGGCGGGTACTGTCCGTCGCCCCAGAAGCTGGGACCCACCGCCGCGTAGGTGACGGGCAAGTCACGGCGCAGCGCTGTGAGCTCACGCAGCGCCGGCATCGGACGCAACAGATCAAGACCGCCGACGCCGAGGCTTAGTCGTTCGGGGCATTCCTGAACGAACTTGCGCGCCGTGACTGATGGCTTGCCGAGGTTGTCCATCAACACCGCCCGCATCACGCCGTGTGCGTCCATTTCGTCCAGAAGCTCGGGCAACTCCACCTGGTCGTAGAGTGACGTGGGACCTTTGAAATAGTCATCGCGCACCTTCAGCATGAATTCGGGCTGCTGAGCCATCTCGCCGAAATGCACGTTCACCAAGCAGTCGATTACGCTTGTCATGTCATCCCTTATCCGGCGGTCGCCTCGGTCGGCGTCGGTACTGTCAGGGCAGCTGCCGTTCTGGCCCAGCGGTAGTCAGCTTTGCCATTGCCGAGTCGCCTAACGGCGTCTACAACGATGATCTCCTTGGGAATCTTGAAGCGCGCCAGTGATTCAGCACAGTGTTCGCGCAGCGCCACGGGGCTTACGACCTCGCGCAGTGAGACGAGTGCGGCAATCTCCTGCCCCCACCTTTCGCTGGGCCGGCCGACGACCAGAGCGTCGGTGACCGCCGGATGTGCGCGCAGCGCTTCCTCCACTTCTTCGACGAACACCTTCTCCCCGCCAGTATTAATGACCAGAGAATCGCGGCCGTGCAGACGCAAAGTTCCGTCGGACTCGACTTGAGCACGGTCGCCGGCGATGACCACGCGTATGTCCTCGACGCGCCGAAACGCTGATTGCGTTGCAGCTTGATCGTCGAAGTATCCCAATGGAATTCGACCGGAGCGCGCCACCCAGCCGATCTCGGTATCTCCCGCCTTCAGGAAACGGGCGTAATCGTCGGAAACGACCACCGTACCCGCGCGCAGTGCAAAAGTGTCTTTGCGGTCGCCGATCTGGCTGTGGCCAAAGCCCATGTTCCCAGTCTCCGAAGAGCCGTAGCCGTTGGCGAGGGTGATATGTGGCAGATGGTTGAGCAGCGCTTGCTGATGCTTCACGTTGGTTGCCGCGCCTCCGATGCCGATGGCGGCGAGTGAACTCAGGTCATAGGTATGCCGATTGAGCTCCTCGATGAGCGGGGCTGCGTAAGCGTCGCCGACCATGGTCATCATTGAAACCTTCTCGCGCTCAGCGATTTCCAGTGCGCCTCGCGCGTCGAAAGGCTGCCGGCTGTCGTGGACGACAACCGGAATGCCCACCAGAATCGCGTTGAACGCGGTCCACATGCCGGCGGCGTGCATGAGTGGTGAGAGCGCAAACCACGGTGCCGCAACCGTTGCGACCCGTGCGTAAACGTCGTCGATCGATTCATGGTCATCCCCACTCATCGACGAGACATACATATCCCCTTGACGCCACAGGACCCCTTTGGGCCTACCGGTAGTACCGCCCGTGCACATCATCAGCAGATCATCGGGTGAACTCATCAAGGCGTTGCCGGCATCCGAATCTGCGAGGGCGGTGTCGAAATCGATTGCACCGAAGGGCTGTACCGCATCACTGTCGTCGTCGATGGACAGCATCACAGGTACGGCCAGTTCTTCCAGAACAGCCGCGAATCTGGCCCCGAGACTGCGATGGAAGATGACAGCTGTGGGCTTGATGTAGGCCAGGAGTTCACCCACTTCGCGGGGCGTGTAGTAGTGGTTGACGTTCACGGGAATCGTGCGTGCCCTGAGACATCCGATGACCGCATCGGGATACAGGTCGTTGTGCATGATCAGGGCAACGCGATCCTGGCCGCACTCCCAGTCCTGCAGAGAATCACGTTCGTACCGAGCGCCGAGCCCCGACGCTGTCAGGAAATTGGCAAGCCGTACCGTGCGGTCGTGGACTTCGGCGAACGTGCGCCGCCGATCACCACAGATGGTCATGGTCCGATCCGGCACCTTGTCGACCACCGCGTCGAAAATCGCGGCTATAGTCCACTCACTCACCACACACCCCTGTGTCGTTCGATCGCCTGCGTTGGCGGCAAATCATCCGGTGACCGCTCTGCGCGGCCATTCCGCGTGTCCGGCTCGGTCAGGCTCTAGCTGTCACCGAGACGCCGAGAAGATCTAAGGCGTTGTCCCGCATGATCTTGCGGACATCAGAGTCACTGAACATTGTCAGATCCTCGGTGAATGACACCGGGGACTGCAGACCTTCACCGTGAGGCCAGTCCGAGCCGAAGAGGATCTTGTCGACGCCGACGGCCTCTGCCAAGGTGGCGAGATCATCCTCGTAGTAGGGGGCGATCCAGACGTTGGTCCGCAACTGTTCGACGGGATCCACCGGGAACAGCTTCGGGTGATTGTTTGCCGCCTTCTTGAGCCGCTTGATCAAGCGGTAGACGAAGTAGGACCCATTCTCGATGCTGACAACGCGCAGATCTGGATGACGGGTGAAGACGCCGTGGGCGATCATGGAGGCCATGGTGTCGTGAATTGCCCTGTCGTCCACCAGGATTTGATCGAGTGGGTCGGGCGGCCCCATGAAGGGTTCGAACTTGGATTTTCCACCCCACATTGCCGCGCCTTGAAGGTAACCACTGTCACTGAGGTGAAATCCGACAGGTACGCCCGCTTCGGCCAGTCGAGCCCAGACGGGGTCGTGGGATTGATCGCCCAGCGAACGCGGCTTGACGATGCCCGGGACTGGAGCCGGCCGTACGAGGACGAGCCTGGCGCCGGCGCCAAGGACAAAGTCGACCTCTTCCACCGCTTTCACCGGGTCGGCGAGAGAGATGATCGGCGCCGAGATGATCCGGCCGTCGGGCCGGTTGAAGCCCCAGTCCTCGTCCAGCCATAGGTTGAACGCGTGGACGGTCGCCATGGTGGCCTCGATGTCGCCCTTGAGCGCTTCCTCCACGCCGCAGACGAAAGTCGGCAGCATGAAAACGGTTTCGATGCCTTGGTCGTCCATGATCGGGATGCGGGACTCGCGGCTTTGGTACTCGGGGTGTTCGGCGAGGCGGTCCACCTTCATCAGCGAGGCGGGATCGACGCCGTCAGGGATTTCGCCGCGGAACATCAGATCAAGGCAGCCCGGAACGATGATCGGATCGAAGGTCGGGTTCGCGATGAAGCGATTCACGGTGTCGCCGATAACAGCAGTGACCCGCTTGCCCTCCTGCACCATCTGAACGCCGCGCTTGCGGAATTCCTTGGGCAGGTGACGGGTGCACGCATCGAGTGGCTCGTAGTAGTGGTTGTCGACATCGATGGCCAGGTAGTCCAGAGACATTTGGGGAATCCTTTCCAATTTCAGGGGTTGCGCAGACCAGCGCCTGCATCCACGAGCGACGGAAACTGTGGGCGTCGTTTCTCGAAGAACGCCGTGATGCCTTCGATGAAGTCGGGCCGGAGCATCGACGCGTGCATGAAATTCTCTGCGCGCGAACTCGTTTCGTTGATGTCGCGGAGAGCATCGCCGTACATCTGGTGTTTGATGACGGCCAACGAGGTAGGAGCGCAGTGCAGTGCCATCTCGTCGGCGTACTCCAAAGTCCTCGACATAAGATCCTCGGGCGCGACGACTTCCTTGATCATGCCCAGCTGTGCGGCCTCTTCGGCGTAGAAAGTCCGTCCGGACAGCATCAGATCGAGCGCATGATTCCAACCGATCAGTCGTGGAAGGATCCAGGACACCCCGTACTCTGCGGTGAGACCACGCCGCGCGAACGCTGTCGTCATCTTTGCGCCCGCCGCCGCGAACCGCACGTCACACATGAGCGCTTGGACCAGGCCTATACCCGCGCACGATCCGTTGATCGCCGCGATGACCGGCTTACTCATCGTGGTAACGAAGCTCGGGTAGCGCTCGCCGACGAGCTTGCTCATATCGGCGTCGCCGGAAGTGGTGGCATTTCCGATCGAGTCGAGATCGCCCATGTCGGCGCCGGCGCAGAAGGCCCGACCCCGTCCGGTGAGCACGACAACACGGACTGCGGGATCAGACTCGGCTTCATCGAGGCGCGCATACAGAGCCGAAGACAGCCCTCCGCTCCAGGCGTTCATCCGGTCGGGACGGTTCAATGTGACGACCGCGACGCCGGAGTCACGCAGCTCGTACAGAACTGGCGCCGTGTCATCGACTGTGATCTGCCGTCGCTCACCATTGTCAGACAATTCCACCTCGTAACTCCGATAGCAAAACATCTAAAGGTTATCGGAACTCTACACCCATCGTTACCGACGCTTCCAGGGATGGCGAACGCGGCCGCCAAGAGCGGCGCCTGAGCACTGCCGCAGCGGCATCAGGCGTTGCGCGCCGGATCAGAGATGATGGTGAGCGGCGCCTGGCGTCGGGTGCATTGAAATTCCTCGACGGGAGCCACTGGATGGCTTAGTTCCGGGTCGAGCGCAAGGTAGGCATGGGCCTTGAAGCGGCGCGCCGCGTCGCTGAGGCGGTGCGAACCCGAGCTGAATCCGATTGTGCAAGTCGACGATATGCCGCAGTCTCCCCAGAGGGCGATCGAATTGAACCGTCCGCGTGCAGCCCGATCCACGAAGGCACCAATCACTGAATCGGAACCGTAGAGCCCGGCGTCCACCGCGATGGCGTTGGCAGCTGTGGCGTCGTAGCCACTCAGGAGGGCACTGGTATCTACGGTATCGACGCCGAGAATGCGCAAAGCAGTGGATCGTCGTGACACCGGCGCGGCAACAGACGTATTCCATCCTTGCTTCATGTGGTCATAAAGCCAACCACCGATATGCTCGACGATCCTTGCAGGATCTGTCCCGATGGCGGTGGCGCAGTACCGTGACGGCCATTCACCCGGTCGAATAGATCTCTCCTTACTCGTCATTGGTCCCATTCGTAGGTGCCGAAGATATGCGGTGTAACTACCTTGCCGGGGGCGGATCCCATCACATCGTCGATGGCGCGAATCGCGGTCATAGCTACGGCGAGTTGGCCTTCGGAGACTCTGGGCAGTCCCGCCACCGGTCCATTGCTGATCTGGAGGTCGAGGGTCATCGACGGCACGCCGGCCACGATGACACGGACAAGGAACTGTCCGGCAACTTGCACATCCCATTGCGGGATATCGCTGGTCACCGACCAGTACTCCTCAGCGACCAGTACAGCCTTATCTCGCCGATACGCCGTCCAGCACAACTTCTGTCCGACGACGGTACCGGCTTTTATTGTCGCGCAACGCAATAGCACATCGCGAGGAACCACGGCGGTTTCGATCGTCGGTTCGATTCGGTCGATATGACAGTCCAATACATCTGCGGCGCCGCCGAGGGCCTGTTCGTATTGCCGTGAAACGGCCCTGAACATCGGCGAATCGACGGTGATCTCCTCGGGCCGCTTACCCATCCCCATCAGGTCGATGAGCATGCCCGTTTCGGAAATACCAGAACAGTCCACGAATTCCTGGACGGTGATGCAGTCGACACGTTGCGATAGCGCGGTCACCGACGTTGCCAAGCGTTCGAACACATACCCCGGATGTTCTCCCGCCGCAAAGAACCGGGAACTGCCCGCACGACACGCAGCGGCGATCCGCTCGCCGGTTTCGCGGCCATAGCTCGGGAGGTGGTTGTACGACGTTGTCGTGATCACCGTTTTTCCTGCAGACAGCAGCGCCACGATGTCGTCCACGTTGGTGTCGACGGTGCCGGCCTTGCTCGCGGCATGCAATACGAGGTCAGCGTCGAGTGCGAAGATCGCGCGCTTGTCGGTCGTGGCCAAGACACCTGTCGCCGGACGGTCCACAAAGACGCCTGCATCGACGCCGGCTTTCTTGTCCGAGTAGACCAAGACACCGACCAGGTCGAATTTAGGGTTGTCGATGACCTCCCGCAACTGCGCCAATCCGACGGGTCCGGTGGCCCATTGGATCACCCGGATAGTCACGAGGCGGGCCTCGGGTCGATGAGACCCTCGATGGTGGCGTAGAGCTCGCTTCTGCTGGCGTCGGGCAGCACGCGCCGCGCAACGAGGAATTCGCTGCCCATCCAGCCGTGCCGAATGTACTTGCCGAAACGCAAGCGGGTGCCCGGAGCGCCCGTGGCCGCCGGCATCATCTTGACCTTCTCGAGCGCCTCTTTGACGCCGGCTCCGGTGAGCGGGCGCGCTGTGGCCAGCGCGGTCAGCATGAGCCTGCCCACGTCGTAGCAGTACGGGGGGAAGAAGTACTCGGGTCGCCGGCCGTGGCGGGCCTCAAACGCGTCGAGGAATCGCCGGCAGGTCTGATTGCGTTCATCGTACTGATCAAGCCCGATCCAGCCGGCGAACTGGCCCCGCCACCAATCGCTTGTTGCCGCGAACTCGAAAGCCGTTGTGGTGTAGCGAGGTGGCATCCAATCGAGCGTTCCGAGTGCGGCGTTCATCCCGATGATTCCCAGCCCGAACCCCACGTGCATGATGCCGTCGGGTTTGCTCGCCGCCAGCGTCGACATCGCCGCAACCTTTTCCGATTCCACCTGCGGTATCGCGACTTCGGCGACGATACTGATGCCTGTGTCGTAACAGGCGACCCGCGTCGTGCGTAGGTACTCACGTCCGATCAGTGAATCTTCGAAAGCGACGCCGACCGTGCGGCATCCGTCCAGAGCCGCCACTGTGGCCATGATGATCGGCTCCTCTTCCATGGAGCCGGCCGGTAGTCCGAAGACCCATTCGCCGAGCATGCTCTCCGATGCCCCCATCGTGATGATCGGCACTTCTGCGAGCGTTTCCACGTGAGGGCGGAGCGCGACGCCGTTCTCGGACACCCACGGCCCGAACACGACTAGGGCATCTTCTGCGACGAGTTCATCGAACGCATCGCGGACCGCGCGGAACGACCCGTTGGGCAGCCCTTGAACGGCTCGAACCACGAATTCGACGGGACGCTCCAGAATGCCGTTGTCGACAAATTGGTCGGCGACAAGCTGAAGGCTCGGCAGGATGTTCTCGTCGTACCCGCCGTCGGCATCCAGATAGTCGATCAGCAATCCGATTCGGGCAGGCGTTACGTCAGCCATGGGCTACCTTCCAGTCGTGTTGTACGTCGGCGAGATCGAGCACTCCAGGGGGCGCCGCCAGAGCCAGCGGGACGGCGTGCACGGCATGCATCGCCGTTGCTAGACAACCCATTTCGGTGTGATCCTCGCCGGCAATGCCGAGGACGAGGTTGCATCGCAGACTCGGAGCCCCATCGAATTCGATCTCATAGCCCTCACTACCGGACCACTCTGGAGCTACATCGTCGGCCATCCACGTGACGTGCTCGACAGAGATCGTGAAGTCATCACATACGGCTCGCACGCCCAGCTTCATCGCTGCGACGGTCCCCGCCGGTATGACGCCCGCTGCGACCTTGAGCTCGGCGTCAGTCGTCACGGTCTCCCGGAACGGTTCAAGACTGTGAACTTGCGCCCCCAGCGCCTTGGCCAACACCGACGCTGTGCCCAGAAATGCAGCTCCAGCACGGCTCGGATCACTCAACAGTGCCGCCCTTGACTCAGGATCATGCCCGTAGCCCATGACATCAAAGATGAGACTTGCGCTGGGATACCCTGCGTAACAAAGAGACTCGCGGACTGCCAGATGCCCGCAGCGTGCCGAAAGCCGCGCCAGCACGGGGGCCACCGATTCGCCCCAGAAGCCGGGAAACAGCCCGAGCCCGAGAAATGAAGACCCACCGTGAGCACACGCCTCATCAAGGCGCGCGCCCCATTCCGGCGCGAAGGCGTGCACATCGATGAACGAACTACCAGTGGCGATGACGTCGATTCCCGACCGCAGGAGCGTCGCGACATCCCCGATGCATTCGTCCGGATAGCGTTCCACCGCGCCCATGTAGAGGACTGCGTCGGCGTCCAATGCCAGGATTGCCTCGATCGAATCAGTCGCGGTCACACCTGTGGCGGCCGTCCCGGCGATCTCCCCAGCGTCGACTCCGATCTTGTCCGGGTCGTAGACCCGAACGCCAACCAGCTGATAGGCAGGCGAATCGATGATCGCGCGCAGCGCCAGTCGACCAGTGGTACCAGTGGCCCACTGCACCACCCTGGCTGGCAAATCGCTCATCGTCGCCATCTCCAACTCTCAAGTCGAATGCGTGACATCACATACATCTAGAGGTATAGGCTAGCTCATCGCGCGCCCGTCCTGTGACGCCGCATCCGATGGAAGGGACCGCCGTTGACGAATCCTGGTGAACTGTTCGACCTCACGGGCAAAGTCGCCCTCGTGACAGGCTCCACCCGGGGCCTCGGGAAGGCGATGGCAGAAGGATTCGCACGAGCCGGGGCCAACGTGGTCGTCAGCAGCCGCAAGGCCGAGTCGTGCCAACAGGTCGCGGCAGAGATCGCAGCGGCCACCGGAAGGGATGTGGCGGGTGTCGCCTGCCACGTTGGCGATTGGGAGTCCATACCCGCGATGGTTGAGCAGGTTGTCGAGCGGATGGGCCGGATCGATGTGCTGGTCAACAACGCAGGGATCAATCCGGCAGCACAGTATGCGGCTGATGTTTCGAAAGAACTGTGGCAGAAGATCTTCTCGGTCAATCTCGAGGGTCCATTGCGCACCAGCCAGTGTGTCGCGCCGGTGATGCGGGACGGAGGCGGGGGCAGCATCATCAACATCGGTTCGATGAGCGGGTACGGGTCGATACTTCAATCCGCGGCATACGGCGCGTCGAAGGCTGCGCTTCGCCATCTCACGGCGACCATGGCCCAGGAGTTCGCCCCCTGGAATGTCCGCGTGAATATCCTGAGTCCGGGCCCGTTCCTTACCGAAATGATGGCTGCGGCCGAGGGCGCTCAGCCCGGTGCACTGGCGATGATGGCTGCGACGAATGTGCAGAATCGCGTCGCCGACGTGGCAGAGATCGTCGGACCCGCCCTGTACCTGGCCAGTGATGCTTCCTCCTACGTCACCGGAGATGACCTGACGGTCAGCGGCGGTATGCGCAAGTAAGGAGTTCAGCTCAGCCGACACCGGCCGACGCGGCCGCGGAGTTCGTCTGGGCGGCACGTGTGAACCCTGCAGGCAACTCACGGGTACGCATGTCGTGTTCGTAGTGGAAGAAGTCGACCTGCTGGGTGTGCCTGGCGCTTCCTTGGCAGTGCCCGGTGTAGAGCTGCTGATCCGCCACGATGATCCGCTCCATCTCTGCGATGGTCGGCAGCGCATAGCGACCGATCGCATACGCCGCAAGAAGCCGGGACTGGCACTCGACGAAGGGGAACAGCGTCGGCACCGACTGCGCGAAGCCAATGAAGACCAGGTCGTCGAACCCAGGCTTGAACATGCGTTTGTAGAGCGGCAGATGATTGCCCGGAGCGCTGAGGAACTCAGGGTCGAAGAACGGGAAGGTGATGTTGTATCCGGTGGCATAGATGATGACGTCGAATTGGCCACTGGTGCCGTCGACGAAGTGCACCGTGGAGCCGTCCAGCCTGGCGACGTTGGGCTTCGGTGTCACATCGCCAGAACCCAGTCGCAGCGGCAGTTCCACCGATTGGGTGGGGTGTGCTTCGAACAGTTTGTGGTTGGGTTCGGGCAGTCCGTACATGGTGGGCTTGCCCGTCATGATCGGAGCAACCAGCTGCATCGCTTTGCGCTGCCAGGACAGCGGCAGGCGCGGTGTGGTCCGCCACAGCGTGTCGCCGGGACGGCCAGCGATGTATTTGGGCACGATCCACGCGCTGGACCGGGTCGATAGCGTGACGGCGTTCTCTAACGTCCTCGACGACAACTCGACAGTGATGTCGGCGGCACTGTTACCAAGGCCCACGACCAGAATGCGCTTGCCGGACAACGACAATGGCGTCTGCGGGTCGATGTAATGATGGGAATGCATCGTCTCGCCGGCGAATTCGCCAGGGAACTCCGGATACCGAGGATCCCAGTGGTGTCCGTTGGCGACGACGAGCAGGTCGAACTCGCGGGTGTCTCCGGCTTGATCGTCGACCGTCCAGCCGCCGGCAGCTTGCCGGGTCGCTCGCACCACGCCGTTCTGGAACTCGATGTGTTCAAGCAGTCCGAACGCCTCCACGTAGGCGTCCAGATAGTCCTTGATATCCGAATGGTGCGGGAACGCCGGATAGTGCTCCGGCATAGGGAAATCCTTGAAGCACAACCGCTGTCTGGAAGTGTCGATGTGCAACGAACGGTAAGCACTGCTGTGACCATTGGGGTTGCCGAAGGCCCAGTTCCCCCCGATACGATCCGAGGTCTCGAAGGTGGTGTACGGCACGCCGTAATCCTTGAGCATCTTCCCGGCCGTCAACCCGCTGATGCCGGCGCCGATTATTGCGGTGCGCGGGATACCTTTGATCATCTGAGCTCCTCCGCGCGTCAGCTGTTCGAGGACACGGCGCCGGGCCATGCGACCGTCTTTGTCTCGGTGAAGATCTCCAGCCCTTCGAGACCGCATTGCCGACCGATACCGGACTGCTTGTAGCCGCCGAATGGGGCGTCCGCCCCGACGAACAGCGCCCCATTGATACCGAGCGTGCCGGTACGGATTCGCCTGGCGACTGCCTTGGCCCTGTCGACGTCACCGGCAGTGATCATCCCTGACAACCCGTAGATCGAGTCGTTCGCGATACGGACGGCGTCATCGTCATCGTCATATCCGACGATCACGAGCACCGGTCCGAAGATCTCTTCCTGGGCGATGACCATCCGGTTGTCCACGTCGGCGAAAAGTGTTGGTTCAACGAAGAACCCACGATCAAGATGCTTCGGCACTCCGCCACCGGTAACAATCCGCGCACCCTCACTCACCCCTGTGGCGATATATCCCAACACGCGCTCGCGCTGCTTCGCCGATACCAGTGGCCCCTGGAACACGTTGGGATCGGTGGGGTCGCCATACTTTGTCGCCTCCAACGCCGACTTCGCGACCTCGACCGCCTCGCCGTACCGGGAATTCGGGATCATCAGCCGGGTGGGCATCGCACACCCCTGACCCGCGTGCATGCAGACAATCGACGCGGCTCCGGCCACCGCGCGCTCGAAGTCCTCGACATCATCGAGAATCAAGTTGACCGATTTGCCGCCCAACTCCAAGAATGTCGGTTTCAGCGACTCCGACGCCGCGGCCATCACCCGCCGGCCGGTCACGGTCGAGCCGGTGAACGCCACCATGTCCACATCAGGGGAGGTCGAAAGCACCTCGCCGACAAGATGATCAGAAGAGGTCACCACATTGACCACACCTGGAGGGATGTCGGTCGATTCCGCGATCAGGCGTCCGATTCGCGTCGCGTTCCACGGGGTGTCCGGGGC
Organism: Mycobacterium sp. 236(2023); assembly: GCF_029623955.1. Lineage (GTDB taxonomy): Bacteria > Actinomycetota > Actinomycetes > Mycobacteriales > Mycobacteriaceae > Mycobacterium. The sequence continues at coordinate 31,173 of NZ_JARSBP010000007.1, forward strand.
CGGTTTCAACACGCAGGTGTTCCCCATTGCCAGGATGGGACCCAGCTTGTTCAGAGTGATCTCGAGCGGAAAGTTCCACGGCACGATCACACCGACGACGCCAATCGGCTCTTTCCACACCTCGCGCGCTGCAACGAGGCCTGTTCCGAACGGGTCTTTGTCCTCGAGGGGCCGCGACCACGGGAAGTCGTCGATCATCGCGGCAGGCCAGCGCAGCGCCTCTTGCATCGGTACGTCCAGTTGCGGACCGTAGGTGGTGAGCACCGGGCAACCGACCTCGGCGACGAGTTCGGCACGGAGTTCCTCACGCTCCTCTTCCAGCGCTGCCTGCAACTGCAACAGACCGCGTTGACGCGCTTTGGGGTCGGTGGCCCACGGGGTGCCGTCGAAGGCAGCCCGTGCTGCGGCGACCGCTCGATGCATATCGGCGCTAGTGCCGTCGGAAACTGAGCCGAGCACCTCCTCGGTCGCTGGGTTCACATTGTCGAATCGCGCACCTGTTTCGCCGTCGACGAGTTTGCCGTCGATCAGCATCCGTGCTTCGTGCATTCGAGATTCCTCACTGTCGAAGGGCGCGAGGCGTTGCTCTCGGCGCAAGTGTCAGGGACGGGAAAGTGCCGGCGTTACTACAGGTCAAGACCGCTTCGACGGTGTTGATGACGTCGTCGACCTCGACAAGATTGCCGTTCATATAACCCAGCGACATCCACTGCGTGGACGCCTGCGCAAGCACTTCGGGGTCCAGCAGACCCGGCAGTCCGCTGCGCGAATCCCCCTCTCCCCCTAGCGAGTCCCCGACGGTCATACGTGTGAACCCGACGTCGGGGTGCTCTGCGCGCCACGCATCAACCAGTTTGTCGAGGGCCGCCTTGCTTGTGACATATGCACCTGCCATCGGCCACGGGGGTGTGAGCGACGCGCTCACCGATGACAGATACACCGCTGCCCCACCGCTATGCCGAAGATGGGGAAGAGCGGCGTTGGTGACAAGCGCGGCTCCGATCACGTTCGTGCTCATCAGCCGCGACCAATCCGCCTCGCCGACTTCCTCTAATGGTGCGAGTAGGAACACGGCGGTCGAGTAGATCAGTGCATCGATTCCGCCCAGCACTTCGGCGCTGCGCGCGATCGCGGCGCGACAGGATTCCTCATTTGTGACGTCACAGGTGATGGCGACTGCTCCGTGGCCGGCTTCTGCGGCGGCGCGGTCGAGTCTGTCTCGCCGGCGCGCGAGAAATGCCACGTGGGCGCCGCGTTGGGCCAGTCCGACGCCGATACTGCGGCCGAGTCCGCTGGATCCGCCCACCACCACGACGCGCTGCCGTTTATTCGCCACTACTGTGCTGCCCAAGTGCTGATCCAACTGACCACAGACTCCCACTCATCGTGCGTACAGCACAGAAACATCTGATATTTCGAGTGAGGTCAACCTACCTCAGGGCATCCCGAGGGTCTACCAAATACCTCTAGATATTTGTTGTGCGATGCGGCGTGGCCCGTGAGGCGTCAGAGATGCGGCGTCAATTCCACGACAGCCGAGCCACGTTCGCCAAGCAACGATCGACGTAGCCGAGCCATGTGGGTGTTCCAGTGCGCCTGTGCCGCATCGCCTTCGCCTGCCTCGATCAACTGAACGAGGCCCTCGTGCGCACGAATGGCGCTGCGCCGTGCGTTGACGTCTTGAAGGCGCGACTGAGTGAGCACATCTTCGATGGCGCGACCGATCACCTCGTTCAACATCTCCGACACGAGGGTGAGTGTGCGGTTCCCAGCCGCATCGACGATCGCCTCGTGGAATGCGACTTGCGCGTTCGTGAATCCGACGGCGTCGCCGACCTCGCGCTTTTCCTGGGCGATGATGTCGCGAAGTTGCTTGGCGACGCGTCCGCGTCCACGCGATGCCGCAACGGCACGTGCGGCGGCAGGTTCGATGATTGTGCTCGCTTCGAATACATCGGCGAGGTCGACGCTTCGGGCTCGCAATACGAGCGCAGCAGCTTTTGCCGTCATCCGGCGGTCAGGCCGATGCACGGCTACCCCGCCGAGGACGCCTCGAAGGATGGAGATAAGGCCTTCGGCTTCGAGAATGCGCAGGGCTTCACGCAATGTCGGGCGTGAGACTCCGAACCGCTCCACCAACTCGGCCTCGGTGCCCAGCGACTCCCCCTCGGCGAGTTCACCGTCAAGGATGTCGCGGCGAAGCTCATCGGCGACCTGTTTGGGCTTCTCTCGGGAGGGTGTTGCCCCGCCGGCGGCCTGCGTCTCCCGCGGAATACGAACCGTCTTGGCCACCTGCGCACATCCTTATCCTCAAGAGCCGATCAGCGGTTAATTCTATAGTGTTTCCCCCTTTGGTCGGTGTACAGCGCGAGGGGCCAACTCCGCGCACGGCTCGAGAAAAGGTCTGATATTTCGCAGCAATCACTGCGGATGTTTGCTCCTTCTGCAATAGTTCGCACGAGTGATCTCGTTAGTGAGCCGCTAGCAACAGGTTTCAATTTTCGCTCGCTGCCAAATTACGGCAGCCGGGTGAAACGGGGCATTGCTGGCCAGGCGACCGTTCGTGACGGAAGCCTCGACATCGCGGCCCGGTGTGGAAGGAACCTCTATGGAGAACGTGATCGCCGCGCTGTCGGCATCCGTGGACCCCGGTTCGCTGATCAGAGGGCTCGCCCAGCAGACATGTGTCTTCACGCCGAAAGCCCAGGGCGCTACAGTGAGCCTCTACACACCGTCCCGCGGCTTCGCCTTCGTATCCACCCACGGCCTAGTTGAGCCGTTACTCGGTTTGGTGGTACCTCCGACCGGGACGTTTCACGCTGCAGCCCTCGAAGCGCGCCGCCCGCACGCCTGCCACGACGTCTCTTGCGACCAGCGGGTACCGCCACAGATGCGGAATGTTGCCGCTGTGCTGAACATTCGCTCTTGGGTCGTGGTACCCCTGCATCACCGCGGCATAGAACTCGGGACGCTGTCGGTGGTCGCCTCCGACCCGCATGCCTTCACTGAAGTCGACATTGCCGGTGCGGCATCCACAGGGCGTTTCCTTTCGGCTCTGCTCGGCTCTCGCCCCGACATGTTCAACCATCTGGACGGCGGCCCCTCCTCCGAACCGACAGGTCACCCGTCCCCGGCCGGTGGCCGCTTCCTTTCGTCGGTGCTCACGCCCAACCGGGCTGCCAAAAGCCGGATGCATCGCAGGCTCGACGCGCTCCTGTCGGACCAGTCCAACCTGCGGGCGGTCTTTCAGCCTATCGTCGATCTCCAAACACGACAGACGTGGGCGTTCGAGGGCTTAACCAGGTTCCCAAGGGACGCCGATCTCGATGTAGGGCAGTGGTTCGACACCGCGCGGGAACTCGGCCGCGACGCGAGCCTTGAACTGATGGCAATGCAGGTTGTTCTGACTGCAGCACAACATATTCCGCGGGAGGTACTTGTTGCGGTCAACCTCAGTCCGACAATTGCGATGAACCCTGTGTCACTGAGGCTCCTCGGCGATTCACCCCGCCCGGTGATCATTGAGCTGACCGAGCACGAGCCCTTCCCCGACGACCTCAACGAGGGTTTGAAGGCACTGCGCGACAGCGATGTGAAGATAGCGATCGACGATGCCGGGGCGGGCTTTGCCAGCCTGGATCAGCTGGCCCGACTGCGCCCGGACATCATCAAGATTGATGGCGGTTTGACCGCCGGCTCTGAAGCAGACCCCGTCAAGCGAGCAATGATGGCGGCGATCGTACAGCTCGCGAGCGAGTGGAATGCTCGGGTCATCGCCGAAGCTGTCGAGAACGCCCGACAGCTCGACGCACTCCGCAGTCTCGGCATCAACCATGGGCAGGGTTACTTTCTCGGCAGACCCTGCCCGCTGGAATCTCTGTCGTTCGCCTGACGGTAGGTACTGCGCCCCTTCTCATTCCGGTGACGCTGCCGCGACAGGTCAGTCGGCGCGACGCATCGATAGCGGCATCCTGACGACCAACCAGTCGCTGACCCCGCAAGCGCCGCTGACGCCGAGAGTCTTGTCTTCTCCCGTCAGGATCGACGACGTATTGGACAGGTCGACGACCCCTCTGTCGTCCACGCGCCAGAACCGAAACAGCTGCGTCCCAGGATATGCGGTGCCGTCGGGGCACCGTTGCCAGTCCGGAATGACGTGCTCGACACTGAACGCTTCGCTGTCTTTGCGCAGCGGTGCCGTCCAACCCTGATCGCTGACGACAACACCTTCGCAGGCATTGGGCGCCGTACACGTGGACGAGATCGTCCACGTGCTGTGCACTGTCGGAACGTCGCTGTATTTCTGTCGCACCCTGGCCCACTCCCCGTCGGAGACCACGACGAATATTCCGTTCAGCGCATACTGCTCGGAGGCGAATCCCGTGGGACAGCAGGCGATTTGCGCAGCCACCGCACCCACCAGAGCGATCGCCCCGAAGGTGGCTCGACGGATAACTGCCGGTCGCGTCATGGCAACAACATCTCGTCAAGGGTGCGGGGTCCGGTGCCCGACACCAAATCCGCTTGCTTGTGCATCCGACCGTCACTGATGTAGGTCCCTGTCGCGGGGTCATAGTTGGCAAAAGCCACGGGCGGCGGCGCGTCCTCAGGTGTACTTGAGTGTGCGCTCGGGGTCGCCGGCTGCGGCACCACGCCCGGCACGGGCACACCCGGCACCTGTTGACCCGTCAGTGGCGGAGGCGTTCCTTCCGAGGGTGTGTAGACACCCTCAGAGTCGACGCGGCTGTCGAGCGGGACGCCCTGTGAGACCAGGTTGGGGTCAAACGGATAAGGGCCCAGCGCGTGCTGGCGCATCGCCAGCGGCTCAAACGGTTTGTCACTGTTACACAACTCGACCGTCGGCGCCCTCTTGCCAGGGTTGCTCATGCATGGATAGTTCCGCGCGCCGCGCACGGCGATCGGAGAGTCCTGAGGAAGCTTGCAGTACAAGCCATCTGGCGTATCGATGTCAGACGTGTCTTCCGGAGACCGCCATTGCGAAGGCGGTAGGAAACCCACCGTGCAGGGCGGCGGGTCGCCCAAGGTGACCGCGAAGTCGCCGAGCGCGATACCGGTGGGATTGTTACTGGGCACAGTCGCTTGGATCGTCGCGACATTCGGTGGCAGTAAGACCAGAAGTTGCTCCAGGGAGGGATGGTAGGTGACGCCTACTTGTCCCAACGACGTCAAGTTGGCGAGCAACAACGGCAAGGTGGGTTTGACCTCCTCGAGCAGATCCGACACTTCGGCGGCGAAGCCAGGACCCCGCTGCACGATGGTCCTCACCTGCTGGTCGTCATCGACGATCTGCTGACTGACGGCGGCCAGTCTGCTCGTCCATACCCGCAACGAATCCGTGGACGCGGCCTGACCGTCGAGGAGCGGAGCACTGTCGTCGATCAGTATCCGGGTTTGATCGCCGACACTGCTGAGATCCTCGGACAGGGTCGCTGTCGAATCGATCAACGAGCCGAGATCGTAACCGGCACCGTCGAAAGCCTTGAACGACTCGTCGAGTAACGACGAGATGGCACCCTTGGGTACCGATGCTACAAGGCTGCTCGCCGCATCGAGCAAGGGTCCCACCGGCTGGGGCAACGACTCCTCGTCCACCGTCAGAACGGACCCGTCGACCAAGAACGGGGGATCGCTGTTGGGAGGCTGGAGGTCGACATATTGTTCGCCGATCGCCGAGACGCTGCGGATCTGAACCGCGACGCTCGAAGGGATCTTCGGTGACGAGTCCAGCGACAAGGTGGCAACCACCCGCCTGCCGTCCACCACTTCGACGTCGGTGACCTTACCCACTTGCACGCCACGGTAGGTGACGTTGCTGAAGCGGTACAGGCCTCCGCTGCTGGGTAGTTCGAGGGTGACGGTGAGATGTCCGACGCCCAACAGGCGCGGGACTTGTAGATAGCCGAACACCATGGCCACGGACGCAACGAGTGAGGCGATGGCGAAGACGACGAGTTGGACACGCACGAATCGGCTAAGCATCAGTTGCCGCCTGCTTCTGCGGGTCCCGGTCCCTGCGGCGCCGGAGCCGGGGCGTGGGCATTGGGGGGCGCCTCGCCGGGCAGCGCGCCAATCGGATCGGGCGGCTGCGGCGGCGGGTTGAGTGCCGCGGTCATGGGATCGTCGGTGTAGGGGATGCCGAAGGGCTCGCCGGGGGCGGGGACGAGCTGCACGTCGTTGTCACCCCATCGGGTCCCAAGGAACATTGTCCGCTTCAGCCTGGGAATCGTGAGGTCGACCGAAGCCCAGAGATTCATGTAATCGCCCTTGAGGCCGCGATCCAAGGTGTCCTGGTTGTAGGGGAACTTCGTCGCGATCGACAGCGCGGTGGGCAGGTGAGGTCCTACGTCGGCGAGCGCCCGAATGGTCGGCGCCAGGTTGTTGAGGTTTTCGACCAGATCAGCCTGGCCGGCATTGATGACCTTCACACTGGTGTCGCTGAAGTCGCGGAGTCGCTCGAGTGCGGTGGTCACGCGCGGCCGCTGTTCGGCCAACACCTCCAATGCCTTGGGGAGCCGTTCGAGGGCGTTGCGGATGACCTCGTCCTGGCCTGCCAAGGTGGTCGCCAGGCGACGCAGAGCATCGATAGTCGCCGCGATGTTGTCCTGCTGTTCAGCGAGAACCCCCATGAGGTGGTTGAATCGAGCGATCAGGTCTCGAATCTGGGATTGTTTGCCGTTGAGTACCTCGTTGAACCCGTGGATGATATCTCCGGCCTGACCGAGACTGCCTCCGTTGACAACGGTCGAGAGCACCGAAAGAGTCTGCTCGGTGGACGGAAAGATCGACGAATCTGCCAGCGAAATAGTCGAATTGGGCTGCAGTCGACCGCTGGGAGCTTCCCCGACTCGCGGGTCCAGCGCCAGGTGAAGTGAACCGAGCAACGACGTCTGCCCGATAGTCGCGACCGCATTCGCGGGTATTGCGACTTCGGGGCGCACCGAAAACTGAACGTCGACGTGCCAGTCGTCGAACGACATCTTCTCGACGGTTCCGACGATCACATCAGACAGCATCACCGGCGAGTTCGGTTCCAACGTACTCACGTTCGCCAGCTCGGCGTGGTAGATCACTCCCCCTGGCCCGCCACCCACGGTCCCGGGCAGCGGCAGCGAGTTCAGGCCGCGGAAGCCACATCCAGGCGCTACTGCCACCACGGCGCACCCGATGGCAGCCAGCTTGACGATCCTGCTCGCGCGTTTCACGGGCGACCCCCTGCCTCGGCGGGCAGCAGCATTTCCGGTAGCGAGCCCGCCGGCGGTGCCAGCCCCTGTGGCGGTGAGACCGGCAAGGGAGGCGGCGGTGGGCCGTACCCAGCAGGCGGCGGCACGTCGTTGTTGCCGGTGTAGGCGCTCACCGCCGGCGCCCTCTCGGGGAGCTGCGGCTTCGGGCCCTCGCCCCCCGGAGCGAGGCGGGGTTCGGAGTAGATCACCTTGTCTGGGGAGGGCGCAGGAGCGAGGAACGGGCTGAACGGGATCGGTAGGTAGTTGAAGTTCAGCGACTGCAGTGCCGGACCCAGATACTGAGCGCAAAGTTTGGCAGTCTCCGGTGCGGTCGCGTTCTGGATTGCGCCGATGTTGCCGCAGATGAACGCTAGCGGGTTCGACATGTTCGGGAGCACGAATGCGCCGACCGGAGCACCGTCGTCAGGGTTGTAAATGTTCATCTGATTGGCGATCGCGTTCGGGGCGACATGTAGGACGTTCTCCAGATCGATCCGGTGCTCGACGAGGTTCTGCGTCACCTCCGTGAGGCGAGCGACCTGTTCGGATGCCTGCGGTCCCGTGTTGGCGACGAAGTCATGGATATCGCCGACAGCGATCGACAGGTCTTTGAGCACCGCGTCGAGATCCGTGCGGCTGTTATCGAGAACACTTGTCAGCGTCGCGAACTCGCCCTGAAACTGCACGATCTGGTCGTTGCTGGCGCGCAGCGCCGAGACGAAAGTCTGCAAGTTCTGCAGCACCGAGGCGATGTCCTGGCCGCCGCCGCCGAGTGTGCGCCCCAACTCCGAAAGCTGGGCCAACGTCTGACGAAACCTGTCGCCGTTTCCCGCCATCGCCGCAGAAGCGCTATCGAGGAACCGCGAGACGGCCGTACCTTCTGCACCGCTCTGCGGTCCGAGATCGGTTGCCAGGCGCATCAACTGCTGCTTGACCTGATCCCATTCGACCGGTATCGCGGTCCGTTGTAGCGGTATCGTCGACCCGGCGGGCATCGTCGGGCCTTCGTCGGCATACGCCGGCGTCAACTGAACGTAGCGGGGAGCGAGCAGATTCTGCGCCACAATGACCGCCCGAGCGTCTTCGGGAATGTCGATCCCGGAGTCGATTTTCATCGTCATCCGCACGATCGCACCGTCGGCGTGCATCTCCTCGATCGTGCCCACTTTCACACCCGCGACACGGACATCGTCACCGCTGTAAATCGCCGTTGCGCTGGCAAATTCGGCGAACAGCGTCGTCGGACCGAAAAATTGCAGGCGCACCAACGTCGCCACTCCGCCCAGGGCGATCACGCCCAGCAGCACGAGCAGGATTCTGCTGCTTCGTTTGATGGTGTTCACGGATGCCCGCCGCCCTGCAAAGGGATCCCGTTGTAGGGAAACGGCAGTTCGGCGCGCGGACCCGCGTTGTCGGGCGGTTGGCCCTGGTTGACTCCTCGCCGGAAGCCGAAGGCGTAGTCAAGAAACGGCTGCAGCGTCTGCAACGGCAGGATGTTCGGCTCAAACGCCTGGTAGTAATATCCGCTGGACACTGATTCGCCCTGTGTTAGTTGATATTTGGCGAGCCCGGGGAGCGCCTTTGCGATGTTGTCGCGGTTGCGCTGGAGCACCTCGGTGACCGAGTTCAACCGCTCCAAGGTGGGCGCGAGTTCCGCCTCATTGTCAGCAACAAGGCCCGAAAGTTGCCGCGACACCGCGGCTACATTGGCAAGCAGACTGGCGATGTCCTCGCGCCTGCTGTTGAGCTGAGCCACCAAATCATTGGCGTTGAGAATCAACGAGTTCACCGCGCCGCTGCGCTTGGCGAGTATCTCAGCGACATCACCGGCGCTTTTCAACAGGTCGGCCAGCGAGTCTCTCCGCGAGTTCAACTCGCGGGAAAGCGCGGCGACACCGTCGAAGGTCGCCGCAACCTGCGGGCTGATCGCGTCGATTGTGCTCGCCAGCGTGTCGAGCGATTCATTGAGGCTTTGTGTGTCTGTGCCTGCCGTGTTCTCGGTCAAGTCGCCCACCGCGTCACTCAACGAATACGGAGCCGATGTCTGCGAGACGGGAATGAGATCCCCCGAACTCAATTTCTCCTCGCCTCGCGGTTCCAGCGTCAGCACCCGCTGTCCGAGCAGGCTTCCCGTGCGTACGTGCACTGTCGTCTCAGACCCAAGCGGCGTTCGCGCATCGACGGTGAAGGTGACCACGGCCTTACCGTGGGAGAGTTCGATACCGGTCACGCTTCCCACGATCACGCCAGACCTTGAGACATCATTGCCGATGGAAAGCCCACCGGTGTCGGTGAATTCAGCCCGGTACTTCACGCTGGTGGCCATGTTGATCAGGTATTCAGGCGTGAGGCCCACCAGTGAGATCAGCAGGATGACCACTACGCCGATGAGTCCGGATCGGAGAAGTTTGGGTCCGCGGTACTTGAGCATCAGGAGTCAACGCACCTTCCGCCGTCCTGCCGTATCCACGGGAACAAGGCCGTCCGGCCCTGCAAGTCTGTCACCCGCACCGACAGACCACAGATGTAGAAGTTGATCCAACTGCCGTAGGAGCCCAGGCGCGCTAACTTGCGGTAATTCTCCGGCGCCTTCTTCAGGGCGTCGTCGAGCACGTCCTTCTCACCGTCAAGCGAGGGCGCTAGCCGGTTGAGCTCATCGACGGTAGCCGCCAGAGGAGACCGTGTGGCGGACAGCAGGTCCGCGATGGAGGCAGTGCCGTTACTCAGTGCGGTAATTGATTCACCGATCGGGTCGCGGTCCTGGGCGTAGCCGGCGGCCAACTGCTCGAGACGTTCAATTGTCATGCCGAACTGGTCACCGTTCTCGGCGAGAGTGTTCACCACTGTGTTGAGGTTATCGAGCATCGCCTTCAAGTTCGCTCCGTCAGCGGCGATCCGATTAGTGAACGCTGACGTCCGGGCGAACAGTGACTCCAGATTCTGGTCCTGACCTTGAAATACCTGAAGCAACGAGGCTGTCAGTGCATTGACGTCCTGGGGGTTGAGCCCTTGCAGCACGGGTTTGAGTCCGCCGATGAGCAGGTCGAGATCCAGAGCGGGTACGGTGCGCTCCACAGGAATTTGACTGCCGCGCGGTAGGATTCGAGTCGACCCTGGGCTGTCGACCAGTTCGAGGAAACGGTCGCCGACCAGATTGAGGTAGTGAACGGCCACCTTTGATCCGGTCGTCAACGTGACGGCGGGGTCGGCATCGAAATCTACGATCACTTCTCCGCTCTGTTGAAGCCGGACGCTTTGCACCGTGCCGACGCGCAGTCCGGCCGCCCGCACAGTGTCGCCCTCCTTGAGTTGCGAGGAGTTGGCGAAGACTGCCGAATATCTGGCAGAGGAGCCGTAGTAGCCGTTGTCGAAGACCATGAACAAGAATGCGGTCAGGGCGACCATCACCGTGGCGAAGGCCAGGAAAGACAGCGCAGCGCGGCGGACGTTCATCCCGGTTGTCCGATCTGGGTGCTGTTGCGGGGCGGGCCGGCCAACGGGCCAAGCAACATCTGCTTGAGGCCGTCTGCATTAAGCAGAATGCCCTGCGTGCCAACCTTGGTCGGATCAGCGCCGACATCGGCCACTACGTACGGCGGTGTCGTGCCGAACGGGACGCGGGGTAGCCCGTTGCACTGCGGACCACCCGTCGCAGCCACCTTGGGCAAGTTGGTGGGATAGCGGTAACGCTCGTGCGCGAGGACAAAGCCGATCGAGATCGTGATACCCGGTTCTTCCAGGGGCGTCACCTTGTTGAGTTCGACGAGTCCAGCGAGGCTGCAGTAAAGCCCCTTGTTGTATTGACTGGTGAGTGCTGTCGTCGGCACCAGCAGGTCGAGCATGTTCGCCAAGGAGTCCCCGTTGGCCGTCAGCACTTCGTTTCCGATATCCGCCAACCCTGTTGTGCCCAACAAGAATTCATCGATGTTCCGCCGCTCCTCAACGATGGTGTCGCTCAGCGATGTCGCATTTCTGACGATGGTCACCACGTCGTCGGAAGCGTCGGCATAAGCACCGATGACCTCCGGTGCAGTTTCGAGGTCGTGCCAAAGATTCGCCAAACTCGGATCAGTTTTCACCAGTAGGCCGTCGAGCGCGTTGAGTGCCTCACCGAGATCCTTGCCACGACCATTGATGGCCGAAGAAATGGCCCCTAGTGTTCGGTTCAACTTCATGGGATCGATCGCCGAGAGCAGCATCGACAGCCGCTCAAAGATCGTGTTGAACTCGACTGTCACTTGGCTCGACTGAAGAACTTGTCCCGCCCGAAGACTCTGTGACGCAGGACTATTCGGAGGTATCAACTGGACGAACTTGGCACCGAACACAGTGCTCGACGTGATACCGACCTCGACGTTGGTCGGAATGGTACGCAGTTGATCCGGATCCATTTCGAGGTGCAGCGCGGCGGTACCATCCGGGAGTTCCTCGATGGACGAGACCTGTCCTACCGGAACCCCTAGCAGCTTGACCTTGGCGTCGGGATTCATCACCAACCCAGCTCGGTCGGAAATCACTGTGATGGGCACAGTACGAGCGAAATCGCCGCGGAACGACACGACGCTCAACGCGACTGCCGCGACGACGAACATCACGGCGGCGGCGCCGGCCATGAGCCGGATTGGCAACGCACTCATGATGTGCCTTCCTTCAGGCAGATGCCACAACCCGCCGCCCGGCACTCCCCGATCGCCACGACAGCAGCCACCGGGCACCTCCCAATAATTTGTCACCGACGATGTATCGCTGTCGCGATCGATGGTCAAGGTACCGCACGTTATCCCATGGCGTCACTAAAACATCTAGAGTGTTTCGTGGTTCCAGCATCGATGTGACGACGTGCACCTGTCGAATAAGTGCTGGATGGGGCCAATAGTTGTGGAAGGAAGCGATGTTGGAGGAGAAACTCGTGATTGGCCATGATCCGGTTGCGGGTAGATGTATCTATATCTATATATAGGCTTATCGAGAGTAGATTCGAGAACCCGCCAGGTGTCCACAGACAGAGCGGGAGTGATACGAGAGCGAGGTCTCGTAGTGCCGTTGGCAAGTCTGTTGCGGGAAAGAGCTCTGGTTGTCCCCGTCTCTTTGAGCGCTGCCCTTGCATTCTTGGTGTCGCCCCCGCCACCCGCTTGGAGCGGCAGTCCTTTAGGCAACTTTGAACTTGTCATTCCGCAGCGTTATGACTTCCACACCTGGCTATGGTGGATAACCGAATGTCCGGCAGTCCCGCAGCCAACGCCGGATTGCATCCAGGTGCACGGGATTCCACGACCAGTGGCCAAGGCTTTTAACTACAGCGGTATCGCGCGGACGACTGACGACATGTACACCCTCGTGATCGACGACCCGTTCGGACTGCGATGCGGGGACATCTACTACGGCCCCGCATACCCAACACACGACGTGTATACCTGGGACAAAGGGACCATGCGAGGAACGCTGGACTCCACTTTCGACATTGGATGCGATGGCGCGCCCGGTCAGGTCGCCTACGACTTCACACTCTCCCGCGTGTAAGAGTTGGGTAATGCGTTGATGGCATGATTCCGGTCGAATTGCCCACCGGCACCACCGACGTCGTCGCCGTCTGCGATTACCCCGACGTCTAGGGCAACACCGCCGTCTACCCCATGGGTGACCCGATCGCGTGGTCAACGTTCGCTGCGATCATGTCGCGTGATAGTCGCGCTGGCCATCGCCCGAAGGCGACCTCGACCCAACCTGGTGCCGGGTTTGCCGACCAAATGCGGGGCAGCTCAGAGGAACTGGCACTGTGCCGGTTTAGAGGTCCAGGCTGTAGCCGGTTTCACGTTCGGCGCTGATGCCTCGCTCGTCCGCGCGGCTCTTTACCAAATCCGTTACACGAGCCGGTATCCGAGCTGGATCTGCTCGGGACGCGAGCTCGTGGGCAGTCTGCGCAAGGCCGGCGCGGGTGATCAACGAGAACGCGAATTGAGCGGCTTCAGCCGAGTCACTCCGAACCGATGCTTGTTGACCGCCCGATTGTTGGAGACCTGCGTCGGAGCGTTCGTAGAGGTGGGCGGTGTTGGTGCGGCGACCGCGGGTCAGGGCCACGTAGAGCAGGTTTCGGGTGGTGGCCTCGCCTTCAAGCGAATACTGCTCGATGTATCCGACGACGCGCCGATGGCCGATGCGGAACACACAGCACTCATAGGGATCGTCGCCACTGTCAAGATAGAAGAATCCGCGATCGTCGGTTCGACCGATGAGGATGGATCCGTGAAGACCCGTTGGACCGTCGAGGGTTCGATGGGCGGGTCTTTGGTGGAGCTCAGGGGTTTCGAACCCCTGATCCATAGATTGCCTGAACGTGGTATCTCAACGCACCTGCCGCGACAGCGCGTCGACCAGCGATCCGTTGAGGAATTCGGTGGCCGCGTAGCCGCCGCGCTCCAGCGCGGCGATCACCGTCGGATCGTCGACGATGATGGTCGCCCCGCGGTACTGCGAAAACGGTTCCGGTAGACCGTTATAGCCGCCACCGCCGGCGCCGGCGTCGGTGCGCACCACGATCCGCACGTCGGGCGCCCCGTCGTTGAGCGTGATTGCATCGGGCACTGTGCGGGTGTCGCCGGGCTCGCCGGGTCCACGGTTGAACGTGCCGCGGTAGCGGAACCCCAGCCCCGACAAATACTGCGCGGCAGGAGAATCCGCCAGCGCCGCGGTGATGCGGGAGTCCGATACGTGCACCACTTCGACGGTCTTGCCGTCGAACGCGGGATGTTCCTGCCGGATCGCCGCCTGCTCGCGGGCCGCGCTGTCGAGGAGCTCTTCGGCTGTCGTGGAGCGGCCCAGCATCCTGGCGACCCACTGCAGTTGGTCCTGCCACGTCCACACCGGAGCGCCCTGGGGGCGGGTCACGGTGGGGGCGATCAACGCGAGCTTGTTGTAGGTGGCGACGTCGATGGCGGCGGTGTCGATGATCAGGTCGGGGCGCGCCGCGGTGAGCACTCCGGTGTCGAGTTCGGGCAGAACGCGGGTGTCGCCGGTGAGCAGGCGCTGCTCGTAAGGCGGCAGCAGGCCGCCCTCGGTGACCACCGCCACCGGCTGCACCCCCAGCACCAGCACTGCCTGTGCGTCGCCGGGTCCCAGCGCGGCGACCGCGCGCGGCTCGGCGGTGATCTCGGTGACCCCGCGGCTGTGGGTGAACGTCTGCGCCGGATAGCCGGGTGCCGGTTCGCCGCCGGACAACACGACCCCGGCGATGGCGGCGGAGCCGATCACTAGGACCGTGGCCACCAAGGCGGCGATCCAGCGCGGTTTCCGCCACCACGGCGGTCGTCGCGGCGGCAGCGCCGGCATCGCGAACCACGCCCCGCCCGGCGACGGCCCACCACCGCCGGGAGTCCCGCCAACCGGTCCAGCAGCTGCCGGTGGCGGCCCACCACCGTCGTCGCGGAGGTCGGGCGGCTGCGGCGGCATAGGCACCAAGTTCCCGCTCATGTCCCACGGCGCGGTCACCGAGCCGGTCGGGGCGCTTCGGGTGCCGGGGGCGGAGGACCCGAGCGCCTGGGCGGCCGCCTCGGCCAGCTCGCGGCCGTTCTGATACCGATCGGCCGGGTTCTTGGCCATCGCCCGGGCGATCACCTCGTCGAACGCCCGGGGTAGCCCGGGGGCGGCGTCGCTGGCGCGCGGCGGGGGCGCGGACAGGTGCGCGGCCACCGTCGCGGCCATTCCCTGCGATGTCGAGAACGGTGCATGCGAGGTCACTAGCCGGTACAGCGAGCAACCCAGCGAGTACACGTCGGAGCGGCCGTCGAGTGGCCCGCCGGCCAGGCTTTCCGGCGATGCGTAGGCCACGCTGGCCATCACCGTCCCGCTCTGGGTGAGGTGGGTGGCCTCGTCGAGGGCGCGCGCAATGCCGAAGTCGGCCAGGAACACCCGCTCGTCGCCGGGCCCGAGCAGGAAGTTGGCGGGTTTGATGTCGCGGTGCAGCACGTGGCGGCGGTGCGCGTAGTCGAGCGCTTTGCCGACTTCGGTGACGATGTGAACCGCCCGCTGCGCGGTCATCCGTCCGGCTTTGAGTTCGCGGTCGGCGTCGCTGCCAGCGACGTATTGCATCGCGATCCACAGCTGGCCGTCGGCTTCGCCGCGGGCGTAGATCGTGACGATGTTCGGGTGGTCCAGGCTCGCGGCGAGCTCGGCTTCGCGTTCGAACCGTTCCCGGAACTGCGGGTCGGCCGACAGCTCGGCCGACAGCACCTTCAGCGCGTCGCTGCGCGGCAGCGTCGGGTTGCGCGCCCGATAGACGGTGCCCATGCCGCCCTGGCCGAGGATGCCTTCGATGGTGTAGCCCGCCACCACCGAACCCGCGCTCCACGCCACGTCGTCGACCCACCCTTGCCTTGCCTGCACCGATCACGCCGGGAGCTCCTCACAGCTCCCTTCGGCGTCGTCACACCTTGTCACAGGGTGGCACGGCACCCGAGGACGCCGCACGGCCGCCGGCTGAGCGGGGACGCTATTCGCCGGACAATATGCGGTACTGCGCGGCGATCTGCTGTTTGACGTCGGCCGGGCTGGCCGAGAATGAGGTGAACGCGTACTGGTCGGAGCGGGCCACGCACTTGTAGCGCCACAGGACGCGTTGCCAGGAGATCGCGGCTTCGGGGGGCAGTCCGTCGCGCTGCTCGAAGCATCGCGCGTTGGGCAGGCCGGGCACACCGCCGAACGGCCGCACTTCGGCGGGCTTGCCGATCTCCTGGGCGAACCGGTCGACGATCTCGGCGGCGCCGGCGGGACTGTCAGCCTCATAGACAGTGGTCAGCCGCTGGGAGACGGTCTTGACGCCGGCCGAGGTGAACAATGTCGACGACTTCAGCGGGTCGTCCTCGAAGTGCAGCCAGGCGCGCGGATTCCAGGCGCCGACCATCCAGGGCACCCGGTTGTCCGGGGCGTTGAGCGTCTTGGCCAGCAGCTGCCCGGTCGGGTCGAGCGGCAGGTCGGCCAGCTTCGACAGCTCGGTGGGCACGAACTGACCGATCAGTTGCTTCTGCCGGTCCAGGCAGGCTTGCGCGATCACTTCCGCCGACCGCCGGAAGAAGTCCAGGTCTCCGCGCACCGACTGGGCGTATTGATAGAGCACGTAGGGGCCGTGCGCGGTGAAACTGCCGACCACTTCGCGGGCCGGCAGCACCCCCTTTGGGGGAACTTCGAAGGCGGTGGCGATCGCGTCGGGATTGCGGTCGAACGGGATCCGGCGCCCCGCCGGGGCTCCGAAGGGTGGCGGCAGCGCGGCCGCCATCTCCGGGGCGGCCGCGGCGGCGGCGGCCGGATCCGGGAACCGCATCACCACGTTCTTCAGCGCCAGAGCCGGTTCGGGACTGTTGGGCAGCGGATCGATGCGCACCGTGGAGAACCCGGTGACCAGGTTGTATTTGGTGGCCACCGCGACGATGCCCGGGGAGGCCACGTCGTTGAGGGTCATCATCTCGGGGACGGGGATGGTCCCGGTGACGGCGGTGTGCAGCGCCCCTTCACGTTTGACGAGCGTGGCGTCGATTTCCCACGGCCCGACCACATACTGCGCGAGCCGCTGACCTTCAAGATTGCCCTGAGCGTTGCGGTCGTCACCGACGGTGCCGAACGGATGGGTGGGCACGGTGCCGTACGGGCCGGTGTCCATCAGGGCGACGTTCGCCTCGTCGGGATGGGGTGCGTCGGTCGCCGGACGCGCCGTCCCCGACAGCGTGGACGAGCACCCGACTAGGGCAGCGGTGAGAACCAGCAGGAACGCAGCCCGCACTCCCCGAGCGGCGCTGCTGCCCATCGCGATCCCTCCCCCGGCGTGCACGGCCGTCCGGCGGACGGCGCGACAACCCCATACTGCCCGACCCGGGTCGCGATGATGCGCGGGTCGGTACCGACGGCCGGGTTGCAGGGACCGGCGCTGCGCGCCGACCGGTGGAAGCGCCTGCGGCGCTACGAATCTGTTGGCACTGATCCCCTTCGGGGACAGTGCTTTTCGTTGCCTTCTCTGGCTCTCCAGTCTAGCTGGCGGGCAAGTCACGCAAGGACACCGGCGGCGCGGGCCGCTGCGCGGCGCTGGGCCTGACGGCGCACACACTTTTCCCCGAGACGGCCTCCGGCCTGGGAAAACTGTGCGCCCGGGACCTTGCGTTTGGTTGCCTTCCGCCAGCTGACGACCTTCGTGCCAGAAACGGCGAAAAAACAGGCGGCCACCAGGTCGCCCCTACCGAAGGAGGTCCGGCATGTCCGGCACCAGCACCACCACCGAGGGCCTGACGCACGATCACGGCGCCATCGCCCATCTCGACCCCACCACCATCGTCATCGGCGACAACGTCCGGGACCTGCCCACGCTGAACGACGCGTTCGTCAGCAGTGTCCGCGAACACGGAGTGCTGCAACCCATTACCGCGTTGCGTGACAGCGGCACCGGGCAGGTCACCGTGCTCGACGGCCAGCTGCGCACCCTGGCCGCCCGGGAGGCCGGGCTGGCCACCATCCCGGTGTACGTGCGCGACGACACCGCCGCCGACACCAAAGTCGCCGTCGCGGCCCGGGTGGCCCACCAGATCGTCACCAACGACCAGCGCAGCGCCCTGACCGACGCCCAGCGGGCCCGCGGCATCCAGCAGATGCTCGACGCGGGAGTCACCGCCGCCAAGGTCGCCAAACGACTGGCCGTGCCCAAAGACACCGTCGCCGCCGCGCGCGCCGTCACCGCGTCGACCCGCGCGATGGACGCACTCGACGACGGCCAACTGAGCCTGGCCGAGGCCGCCGCACTGACCGAGTTCGACGAGGACCCCGACGCGATCTCCCGTCTGCTCGGGGCCGCCGGTCGACCCCAGTTCGCGCATATCGTCGCCGCGCTGCGCCAGGAACGCCAGTCAGCGCAGGCCTACGACGACGCCGCCACGGCGTGGCGGGACCGCGGTTTCACCGTCCTCGATTCCGCGCCGCTGTGGCGAGACACCGGGTGTGTGGCGCTGCGGTATCTGCGCCGCGACGGTGAGACCGTCACCGACGCCGTGGTCACCGATCCCGCCCACTGGGCGGCGCTGCTGGAGGAGACCGCCAGCTTCGTCGACCGCGACACCGGTGAACCAGTCGCCGAGGACGACATCGATTTCGACACCGAACGCGACCCCGACACCGAGGCCGCCGACGGTCTGCGCCACTTCCGCACCGTCATCGAGAAGCCCACCTTCGCGCCGCAGTACTTCTGCCTCGACCACGACGCCGCCGGACTCGATCTGGTCGAGTACTTGGCCAACACCAATCCCGCGACACCGTCAGACCCCAACCCCGGCGAGGAAAACGGTTCAACGGACGAGGCCGAACCTTCCGACGTCCAGCGCCGGGATCGCCGGAAAGTGCTGGCGCTCAACCGACTCGGGACCGCCGCGCAGCAAGTGCGCCGCGACTTCGTCACCAAACTGCTCACCCGCAAGACCCCGCCCAAAGGCGCGGCCATTTTCATGGCGGAGTGCCTGACCCGTGACGGCTACCTGCTGACCCAGCACAACGGCGCCGACCTGGCCGCCGAACTGCTCGGACTGGCCGACGCCGACGCGGTGCGCGACACTGTCGCCAAGCTCGGCGCGAGCGGTGATGGTCGCGCGCAAATGCTCACCCTGGCCTTGGTTCTCGCGGCATTGGAGGCGCGCACCCCCAAAGATGCGTGGCGTAACGCCGCAACCTCCGCAGGGGTTAGCGGGCACTGGGCGCGATCGGTCACGACAGTGGACTACCTGACGTTCCTGGCGGCCAACGGCTACACGTTGGCACCCATCGAACAGGTCGCCTCGGCGGCACTGTCGGCTGACGAGCTGTTCGACCGCGACAACACCGACGGATAATGGGCAGGCGGTGGGGGCGGGCTCACGGGATCGCCCCCACCGCCGATATCCATTCTTCGCAATGCACACATTAGAAAAAGCAGATATTCGAATACCGTTGCCGGAGCGGATATCAAAGAATGCTCTGGGGACAAGAAATTTCCTGCGGATATCCGCAATCAGTGCATTTCCTTGTCGCACAGCGCAAATAGAATAAAGCAAGAGAAAAGAAACGCAGAAAGGTCCGCGCCATGCATTCCATCACCGTCTACACCAAACCGGGATGCCCGCAGTGCCGGGCCACCACCCGGGCCCTGGACCGCGCCGGCCTGGACTACGACTGCATCGATATCAGCACCGACCCCGACGCCCGGGATTTCGTGATGAGCCTCGGCCATCTCCAGGCGCCGGTGGTCGTCGCCACCGACCGGCACTGGAGCGGCTACCGGCCCGATCACATCACCGATCTTGCCACCGACGTTGCCTGACAACAGGAATCGACCAGCACAGCGACCGCCCGCTAACCTCGCACCTCGAAACGGACCACGCTATGACCACCGCCCCCGACACCCCCCGTCCCCGCGCCCTCGCGCTGGTCCCCGACGGGGACGAGCCGACCGCCCCGGCCGTGGCGCGGATCCTGCACCACTGGGATCCCGAATCGCAATTGCTCGGCGCGCTGCTGCATCTACCCTGCGATGCTGTCGCCCCCATCCTCGAACTCGTTCCCGCCGAGGCGATCTGGCGTCCCGAGCACCGCTGGATCTACGAACTCATCGATCACCTCGTCGGCACCGGCGCCGACCCTGACCCGGTCGTCGTCCTCAGCACCGCCCGGCACCGCCCGCCAGTCGACGCGGCGCATCCCGGTGAACCGGTCACCCCGGGCCGCCACCATCGCCTCGCTGTGCACCTGGCCGACCTGTACACCCGGGTCATCACCCCGGCTGCCGCCGGCCAATACGCCGGCGAAGTCCTCGACAACGCCTACCGGCGTGCCGTCGCCTTCCACGGCACCCGCATGACCCAGCTCGCCGAAACCGATGCCGACCACGACACGCTGACCACCTACCTCACCGCCATGCGCGCCGAACTCGCCGATCTGTGGCGCCGCCTGCAGGCGGCCCATCGGTAGGGCGCGGGGTCTTCGTCGCCTGCGGCGCCGTCGGGTTGGGTGCCCACTCACCTAATTTGCCTGTCAGCGTGGGCCCAGTGTGACCGCCGGGGCCCCGTCACGGTCAACCCACACCCGCGCCGAACTCCGCAGGCCGAGTGACCTTTACGGCCCTACCGGATACGCCGAGGCGCTGACGCGCCGGCGCGCGGGGCCGCAAACCCTGCTCCGTTCGCCCCGGCCTCTTCGGGGTTGACCGCGCCACCCCGCCGGTCCCCCATCCCACACGCCAACCGGCGCACTCATCACCTACTGCAACGGAGAACATCATGACCACAACAGCGGCCGTGCACACCACGCCCCCGGCCACCATCACCCACACCACCGCCGTCCTCATCGGCGACATCGGCTCCGACATCGCCGTCTATCACGCCCAAACCTCCGACGCCCGCATCGGACTGATCTTCGGCACCACCCTGATGACCTTCTACTCGGCGGCCGCCGTCCAAGGACTGCTGGAAGCCTTCGCCGCCGCCCGCGGCGCCTCCACCCGGCTCCCGCGCCGCATGGCACCACCGAGCGGCCCCGCACCGCAGGGGCCCTTCGCCCGCACCACCCTGGCCGTCGAATGGACCCGCCGGCCCGCCTACTGCGTTGTCCCGCAAAGCGGAACGACCAAAGCGGGCACCACCACCGCCCACTGGATCGACCTGCACTGCGGACCGCTGACCTTCCAGATCCGCGACCACATCGCCCTCACCTCAACACTGCTGCTGCTCACCCGCACCCACAAGACCGCGACCGCGGTCTTCCTCGACGGTCCCCGCCACCGCACCGACCCCACCCGCGACGACTACCGCCCCACCGGCTAACGCCCCAGCGCACCCGGCTACCAACACCCGGTGGCCGGGTGCCGCACGGCACCTTCCGCATTGGACAATCAATGTCATGGACATCGACTTCGCGCTGGGCCGGCAGTTCCTCGATGTCGACGGCCGACCCCGCCAACTGCGGTTCCGCCGCACCGATACCGACACCACCGGCGACGTGCTCTCGGGCACCGGACAACTCATCGCCGTGATCGCCGATCCACACCGCCCCGACACCGACGACGTCGTCACCCTCAGCCGCCCCGACGTCGCCTTCGCCGACATCGAAGCCGCCCTCGACGGCTGGCAGCAGTGGGCCGCCCTCGGCGAGGAAGCCATCAACCTCACCGAGATCCGCCGCCGCCTCGAAGCCGCCGGACTGCACTAGCCGCACACCACGCCCGCCGCGCCCAACCACAAGACGCGGCCCCCTGACCCCCGCGCGCCACGCTCCGCGCGGGGTATCGGCGCCTGCGGCGCCGTCGGGTTGGGTGCCCACTCACCTAAATTGCCTGTCAGCGTGGGCCGAGTGTGACCGCCGGGGCCCCGTCGGCGTCAACCCACGGCGCTGATCCCGCTCGCCCGTTCTCCGCTGCGCTCCGCCCGTGCGGCACCGGCGACATTTCGTCCCCTACTCCAAGCTCGCTGCCGCTCGCGGGGGACGAAATTCCCCTCCAGCGCGGCGCCTCACAGGGGTTGACCCCGCCACCCCAGCGGTCCCCCATCCCACACGCCAACCGGCGCACTCATCACCTACTGCAACGGAGAAACATCATGACTACAACAGAACTCAACCTCACCAGCCCCGCCGACATCCTCGCCGCGCTCCCGCACATCCTCGGCTACATCCCCACCGACGACCTCATCGCGCTCACCTTCGACACCGCGCACACCACACCGCACATCACCCTGCGCGCCGCGATCCGCGCACCGCTCACCCTCACCGACGACGACGCGCACCGCTTCCCCGACCTGTGCGGTCTCACCGCCGACCGCACACCCGGAGCGCTGCTGATCGCCATCACCCCCGAGCACCGCAGCGCACCCACCGCACACCTGCTCGCCACGGTGCGCACCGCACTCCACCGCACCGGCATCCTCGTGCACCGCACTCTCACCACCGCGACCGTCACCGACGCCGGCCACTGGCTCGACCCCGACACCGGACACCACGGCGCCACCAAGCCTTACACCGACTCCGCCGCCACCGCGCTCGGCGTCCTGCAGGGACGCGTCATCGCCGCCTCACGGCAGGCCATGGCCGACGAATTCACCGAAGCCGAGCTCGCCCCCGAAGTCGACACCGACGACCTGCCCAGCGTCGCCGCACAAACCGCCGCCGACCTCCAACGGGTCATCAGCGAGAACGGACATCCGTCAACAGATCTCGCAGCACGCACCGCCCTCGTCGTTAGCGCCCACGTCGGACTCCGCGACGAACTCCTGCGCCTGGGCGCCGACCACGAACTGGCCGCCGCCCGCACCTGGACCCTCATCGCCGCCCACCACCGCGGCCGCCGCCGCGCCGAACTACTCGCCATGGCCGCCCTCACCTACTACGCCGCCCAAGACACCGTCCGCACCGGCCTCGCCCTCCACAACGCCCGCGAAGCCCTCGACCACGACGCCGAGCTCCCCACCCTCGCCCTGCTGACCGAGCACGCACTCCAAACAGCACTGCCGCCCAGCCGAATCCGCACACTCCTCACCCGAGACGACAGCAGCCGGACCTAAGCGAGCCCGTCACCAGCGCCGGCGCGGCCACACCCGCCACGGGCCCCGCGCCGGCGCGTTACCACCCGGCCCAGCCAGCCGACAGCGACGCACCAATTTCGACGCACACCAAACAGGCCAGCGCCACCGCCTCGGCCGCCAACGCGACCACCGCAAACCAAATCTTGCCCACACCAACCCCTTCCACCACAACCTCACCCCACCCTAAAACCGCCCCACCCACACCCCACGCACCAATCGCCCCGCCACCCACACCCACCACCGCACCCCCCCACCCCACCATCAACCAAAAAGCGTCTGGCACATTGGCACAGGGGTGCAATACTGGTTTCGGGCGCGCTGCGCGCACCCGAAACGCTGTTACCGCAAGCGGTTTGATATCCGCGCCGTCTGGATGAGTTTGTCATGTTGACCATTGCGCGTCTGAAGCGCCGTAGCATCGCGTACTACACCGCGACAGCGAATGAGGCGAAACAGGCTGCACTGGACCGGCAGAGCGCCAACGGTGGCCTGGCCGAGTACTACACCGAAGGCGATACGCGGATTCCGACTTGGGTCGTGATCGGTGACAGCGCGGTGGTTTCTGCCGTGACGGGACTGAGTGACGGCGCGCTGCACGGGGGTGAAGCGGACAACGACGCGGTGACTACCTGGCTGGATAACGGCAGGACGCCCAGCGGTATTCAGGGCCGCGCGTTCACCGACAGCAGCGTGCACGGCTTCGATCTGACCTTCGCGGCTCCGAAAAGCGTGTCACTGATCCGTGCCCTCACCGACGATGTCGCCGAGAAGATCGTCGCGGCTGCCCATGCCAAAGCAGTGAGCGCGGCGATGGAGTATCTGCATCAGCACGCGGGTTACACCAGGGTGCATAACCCGCAGACCGGGGCCAAAGATCTGCAGCGCCTGCCTGGTTTGGTCGCCGTCGCTTACCAGCACGAGACGTCGCGCTGCGGCGATCCGCATCTGCACACCCACGTCATCGTGCCGAACCGGCAGCCCCGCCGGGACGGACAACTGGTCAGCCTGGACTCGAAGTCGCTGCACCACGAGGCAAAAGCCGCTGGCATCGTGTATCAGGCAACGCTGCGCCGCGAGCTGTACGCCGAGCGCGGTTTCGAATGGAACCCCGTCGACGCGCACACCGGGATGGCCGAAATCGCCGGTGTCGACAAAGCGTGCATCAAATCGTGGTCACAACGCTCGACGCGCCTGCGGGAATGGGCGCGGGACAACCTGGTCGTGGTCGACGGTGAACCCACCGCGGCGCAACTGGCCGCCGCGCAGAAGGCGACACGCCCGGTGAAACCGGAGGGCCTCGCGTGGGCGGATCTGAAGGCGCAGTGGCGCACCGATGTGCGGGGGCTGGTGCTGGACCGCGCAGCGCACTTCGAGGCGCGCACCGCACGTCGCGCCGATGCGCGCTCACTGGATGCGGCGCACATCGCGCACATGACAGCGCACATCGACAAGGCCGCGTTCACGCGCGCCGATCTCGTCGAAGTGGTCGGCGCGCAACTGCCCATCGACGAGCCGGTGGAACCGCGCGCGGTCATCGAGCGCATCGTCGACGCCGCGGCGATCCGCGTGAGCGCAGTGCGCGCAGCGCACGAGCGGGAGGGCTCGGAGCGATTCACCGTCGCGCCGGTGATAGTGGAGGAGGAACGCATCCTCGACCTTGCGGACCGGCAAGGGGGCACCGCGCGTCTTGATGTTCGCGCCGAGGATGTCGGTGACCTGTCGGTCAATCAGCAGCGCGTCATCCGCAGTA
Source organism: Mycobacterium sp. 236(2023) (assembly GCF_029623955.1). Classification (GTDB taxonomy): domain Bacteria; phylum Actinomycetota; class Actinomycetes; order Mycobacteriales; family Mycobacteriaceae; genus Mycobacterium. The sequence continues at coordinate 55,733 of NZ_JARSBP010000007.1, forward strand.
TCGCGCTGTCACCGTTCCTCGTCCAACCGCTGCAAGCCCCGGCGGGTGCGGGAAAAACTCACTCGCTCAAGGCGCTGCGGGCAGCGGCACACCGCGCGCGCAAGGAGGTGCTCGTGTTAGCACCGACCGGAAAAGCTGTCGACGAAGCGATGAGCGAGGGGGCCGGCGATCGCGGGCTCACAGTGGCCAAGGCGCTGCATCTCATCGCCGACCGTCGCCTCGAAGTCACGCCGTCCACTCTGGTGATCATCGACGAGGCCTCCATGCTCGGTACCCCCGAACTCCAGAAGCTTATGAGTTGCGCGGCCGCGGGCCGTTCAAAGATGGTGCTCGTCGGTGACCCATACCAGTTGGCGCCGGTGAAGGCGCGCGGCGGCATGTTCGAGCAGTTGTGCGCCGAACTGCCGTGGTCGCAACGGCTCGGTGAAGTGTGGCGGATGCGCAGTACCGAAGAGCGCGACGCGTCGCTGGCGCTGCGGTCCGCGCAGGGTCGTCGTCTGCGGACCACGGTCAAGTGGTACCGCGATCACGGGCGCCTCCACACGGGTGATCCGATCGCGATGGCCACCGACGCTCTCACGGCATACACCGGGGACCATCAGCACAAGCGCGACGCCCTCCTCATCTGCGACACCTGGGAGATGGCCGACGCACTGAATCGCCGCCTCCACGACACGTACAACGCGGACGGCCCCACCGTCCGATGTGGACGAGACCAGCAGGTCGGGGTTGGAGACTTGATCATGAGCCGCAGCAATGACACAACGATCTCCGTGCAGCCGGCTGCTGCCAACGGCGGCAGCCGAGTGGATCAAGTTCGTAACGGAAACCGCTGGCTCGTGAAAAGCGTTGATACAAAGAGCCACAGGGTGACGGCCGAACGTGTCGGCGATGGCGCAAGAGTCGTGTTCGAAGGTGACTACCTGCGCGACAGCGTCACATTGGGCTATGCGGCCACCGTGCACTCCGCGCAGGGCGTCACCGCAGACCGGTCCTACGCCATCGTCAGCGAATGCGCCTCGCGGGCAATGCTGTACGTCGCGATGACACGTGGTAGGGACGTAAATCAGGCGTACATCTACCAGCGTTTCGGAGGAGAAGCCGACCACGAACATTCCAAGCCTATCTTCGGCGATGCTGTTCACCTCAGCCAGCGCGGCAACAAATACAGTGCGGCGCATCGATTCCGAGGAATTCTCGCGAACGATGACAGACCGCGAAGCATGCACATCGAGGCTGACCGCGCGGATCGGGGACTTCTTTCTGGCAACGTAGTCGAGGTGCTGCAAAGGAACGACATGCGCCGCGGTCGGCGAGACGCCGCGTGGCGAGCGGCCGGGATGGCCGAAAGTGTGTGGAACGCAACTTCGGAGCGCCTTGCGAATTCCATCAAACGGAGCCGAGTGCGGGGTCGCGAAGGTGTCAGTGCGGAATTGTGAGGCCGTGGATATAGCTGACGTTGGTCTTCCCTGACCGAAGTCATCAGCGGGAATCTAGTTGGGCGACAATAGTCCTGACTACGGCAGGTCACCTATACTGGTGGCTGCTGGACTCTGTAAGGGGCATGAATTCGATTGCGCGCCCTATTTCAAGCCGAATGCCGCTCTGCAGAATTTTGAATGATCCGCGCGGTTCATAGTTTGGTCTCGATTTTAAGTTTACTGAGTTGTCCAGCGGCTTTTCGGGAATCAACTAGGTTGGTATCAGGAGAGGGCGGCACGCAGCGGGGCGCCGGGGATCTGGAGCAGGACGGTCCCCGACGTAGCGGTCGCGGTCGCCGACCGTGGGGTGCCTGGCCTCAACGCCGTGTACTCCCCGAACAGCTGCCCGGCAGTGATTGTGCGGACGAGGGACTCCGCACGTTCCATCCGGACCTGGCCGGAGACGACAAAATACGCGTCGTCTCCGAAATCATTCTCCCGAAAGATCACCGAGGAATGCTCGCAGCGGCGCACGGTCACGCCACCGGCGACCGCATCAATTGTCTCGGCGTCGAGCGCCGCGAGCAGGGGCACCTGCGATAGTGCGGTGAGATGGTCGGCCGGCGCGGGTAGGTGCGCTGTGCGCTCCGATGAGGCAGCCTCGATGACCTGGCTGGTGGCCGGGAAGCCGGTGAGGATGGCGAGGAAAGCGTTGCGCGGCAATGTCCAAAGCAGACAGTTCGTCGTCGCCCGGACGGTGGCGGTGCGGGGACCGTCGGCTAACAGCGCCAGCTCGCCGAAGAAGTCGTCAGGCCCCAGCGACCGCACAAACCTGCGATCGACGTACACCTCGAGCTCGCCATCCTCCACAACGTAGAACGCGTCACCGTACTCACCCTGATGGATCACCACCTCCCCCGCGGCGACGTCTAGGGGTTCGATCTGGCTCGCCAGGCGGTCCCGCAGAGAGTTCGGCAGTGGGTCGAAAAGTGCGACCCCGTCTAGTGCTTCGATCCGCTCCCGCGTCTCGGCCACTCTGGCATCGGTCCGCAATACCGGCAACGCGAGGGCGATCGCGCCGACCGCCGCCGCCACACCCAAGACGTACAGGCTGGTGCTCACCGACCACCGATCGATCAGGTAGGCAGCGGCCCACACACCGGCGGCGGTCGCCAGGCACCCGGCACCCTCCAGCGTTCCTAACACCCGGCCACTGGATGACAACGGCACCAAGCCTTGGATTTGAACCTGGCTAGCCGTGGTCACCAAGGCGGCTCCCGCGCCGAAGGCGATGCTTGCGGCAAGGACGAGCACCGCGTGCGGGACCGCGGCGGTGAGACCGAGACCGAGTCCGGTGACCAGGGTGGCGAAGACGAACCACGGGCCGAGGCGGCGCCGCCCGATCGCGCCCAGCGCCGCCCCGGCGAGTAGCCCACCTGCGGCGACGCCAGCGAGGAGCACGCCGGGCCCCGCGTCACCCCAGCCGAGAGTCTCGATGGCCAGCGGGATAACGAACACTTCGCTTGCCCCCAGGGCCGCGAACCCCAGCATGGTGATTAAAGCGACAGCACGTACATCACGCTGAGCGATGGCGCGCGTTCCGCTGATCACCTCCGCGACCGCGCGCCGCAGACCTGATCCCGGGATCACCGGCGGGAGATCTGACGCCGCCACCCGTACGATCGCCGCCGCGGCTGCAGAGCCCAAAGCGAACAAGGCCGCAGCTGACATTGCGATCGCCGGTGTTGTCGCGGCCAACATTAACCCACCTGCCACTGGACCGACCAGCACGCCGACGTTCTCGCTGGCGCTGAGCCAGGCGTAAGCGCGGATGAGTTGCTCGGGGCGCGTGGTGACCGACGGCAGCAGGGCCGCACACGTTGGTCGGACGAACAGCGTGGCGATCCCCTCGACCACCGCCACCACGACGAGCACCGCCACTGAGGGGAACAAGGCTGCCGAGACGACCGTGAAACCCACTGCGAGAAAACGCAGTCCGAGCATCAGGGCGAGAACGCGCTCACGTCGGTACCGGTCGATGATGTACCCGACGGCCGGGCCGAGCATTCCGGCGGGCAGCACCGATGCGACACCGATCGCGCCAATGGCGCCCACGCCGCCCAACGAGAACGCGAAAACAGTTGCTACCGAGTACCACATCCACTCGGCGATCGACCCGGACAGCCGACTGACGATCAGTAGGCTGACTGCGCGTGAACTCAAGAGCGCTGCAGTCGTGTGTGAACGGCGTCTTGGATACGCTCTCTCAGAGCGGGTAACCGCGCCGCGACCGCGTAGGCATGTTGTGGTACCACGAGGAGCCGCAGTGGCGTAGTCGCCACGACGTCGGCCAGTCGCGGATAGCCGAACCCGCCACCCCAGTCGGCGGCGGCAAGTTCGCCGAAGAAGTTGCCGGATCCCAAGGTGCGGACCAGCTCTGCATTGACGAACACCTCGACCGTGCCGTCGAGGATGACGTAGAAGTCGCGGTCGGGGTCCCACCGCCGCACAATCTGTTCGCCCGGTGCGGCCGTTCGCACCTGGCATGCCGCGGCAAGGAATTCGACTGTCTCTTCGTCGGCGTCGGCGAACACCTCCAGCGCGGCCATCTCCTCGACGCTGATGTCGATGACACCGTTCCAGGTAATTGGAACCGAGGGCGTACGGCTGACTATCTGAGTCAGGCCAACGGCTTTGGTCGCGGGCGCGGCTACATCGCGTGATTCCAACCAAGTCAGCACCCCGCGTACGTCCTCCCAGCCAGAGGTGTGGTTGAGCACGCACAGACGGATCGCATACCGCCCCTGCAGCCGGGTGGACGACACAAGTCCGTAGCCAGATTCTTCGAGAGCCCGAACAAGCTCAGCGTTCATCGCACCGAGCCGCGCCTCGTCGTCGACTTCGCGAAAACGTCGACGGAAGCAGATGATTCCCAGTTGCGCAGGCAGCAGGAGTTCGAGATGGACACTGCTTTCGACGTATTGCTGTGCCGAGGCCGCGAGGTCGAGCGCCCGGTCGATGGTCGCGCGGAACGCGTCGAGTCCGAAGTAGCGAATCGAGATCCAGATCTTGAACGCCCTTGCCATCCGGCTCAGTTGAAGACCGAGATCGGCGAAGTTAACCTCGCCCGACGACACCACCGCGTCCTTGAGGTAGTCGGGTGTCATCTCGAATGCCCGCAGCAGACGCCGTCCGTCTCGTACGAGCACTGCCCCACATTCGAACGGTTGATACAGCCACTTATGCGGGTCGAGGGTCGCCGAGTCGGCGCGTTCGATGCCTGCTAATGCGGTACGCCCGCGTTCGGTGAGTGCCGCGAATCCCCCGTACGCGGCGTCGACATGCATCCACATGCCGTATTTCGCACAGATGTCTGCGATTTCGTGCAAGGGGTCAATGCTGCCGCTGTTGGTGGCCCCTGCTGCAGCGGAGACGAAGATGGGTCGGCGCCCTGTGCGTACATCGGCCTCGACCGCACCGACGAGGGCGTCGGCGCGCATCGCATACCGGTCATCGACAGGGATGATGCGCACCTGATCGGGGCGGAAACCTAGGATTCGGCCGGCGCGCGCCAGCGAAGAATGTGCTTGATCCGACACGTAGGCGACGACGTCATCGGTCATGGGACCGACGAGATACTCGCGCGCAGCGGCCAGAGCCGTCATGTTCGCCGACGAACCTCCGCTGACCAGAACGCCCGCGGCCGTCTCCGGAAGACCGAGCCAGTCGGCGAACCAACGCAGCACTGTGAGCTCGACTTGACTCGGACCCGCCGACTCCATCCAGGCGCCACAGTATGCGTTGACCCCCGCGGCAAGAAAGTCACCGAGGGCCGAGGGCCAAGTTCCGTTGGACGGAATGAAAGCGAAGTAGCGCGGGTGCTCGCTGCGGGACATGAAGGGCAGCACATCCGCGCGGAGGTCACGCAGAATGGTTTCGAAGCTTTCGGGGCCGCTGGGCGGCGTGGCAGGAATGCGGGCGACCATCTCCGACGGGGTGGCCCTCCGCAATGTAGGGGCATCAGACGCCGTCAGATGATCAACCAGAAAGTCGACCATGGCGTAGCCCTGCTGACGCATCGAGTCAGCGTCGATAAACAAGGGATCGTCGGACTTCACTGCCGTGACGGTACCGACGTCCGCTGGGCTTTACAGCACTTCGAAGATATGTAATCAAGTTTCGTTGGCTCAAATCTGCTCAACGACAAGGTCGTTGACTATTCAAGCGCCGCGTTTCGCGCGTTGGTGTCCGCCGACCGCGCTGGCGATGACTGTCTTAGTCTGTGGCCCATGGGGAGGTACTGGCAGTGGCTATGGGACCGGCACGGGCGGCACTACTCGTGGGCGCTCATAGCGACTGGCGTCGTTATCGGGGTGGGTGGTTACCTCGCCCTTGCGTTGCTAATCGTGGGCTTCGAACGGTCTGATCATTTCGGCGCGGCGGTCGTCGTGACAGTGATCGCCGTGACGATCTATCAGACCGCGGTCACCCTCCTGGGGTGGCGGTGGTTACGTCCGGTGCAACTGTGGGCTGCTGGCTGCGATGTCGACCGGCTGGAAACGTTGAAGGGCACCTACGCCTACTCAAGGAAGTTTTCGAGACACTTGGTGTGGGGTGCCGCGGCATGTGTCGCTGCGATTGCAGCGGCCGTCGGAGTGATCGTCGGCGCCTCTGCTCCGAGAATATTTCAATACGCTGTGCTGGGTGCGCTTCACGGAGCAGGTGCTTCGCTGACCACGTCGAAAGCCATCATGGAAGCGGCTCTGTGGCCAGTTCGGATGGCGCTCATCGGCGATTCGGACATCGGGGATGGCCTGCCACGTTCTCGGCCATCATTCGCAACGCAAGTCAATCGATCGATGGTTGCCCTCGCCTTCATCTTCACGATGGGCGGGACCCTCGTGGTCGCTGTTTACAGATGGACTGCCGACTTCCCCGTCCTTTTGGGTGTCGTTGCGGGCGCTATCACGCTGCTGTTTGGTGTGCCGTTCGCGGTCGGCAATGGGCTGGCTCCACGATTGCGACCGATTCGCGATCTCGCTGCCGGCGCCGACCGCGTCGCCGCCGGTGATTACAGTCAGCGGTTGCCCGTGGGTCAGGATGATGACTTGGGTGTGCTAGCGGCAGCGTTCAACAGGATGCAGGCCGGACTCGCTGAGCGACAACGTCTTCGGTCGGCGTTCGGAAGTTACGTTGATCCCGCCTTGGCGGCACGGCTCCTCGAACAGGGTGACGAGGTGTTTTCTGGAGAGCGCCGCGAGGTGACGCTGATGTTCCTTGATGTGCGTGACTTCACTCCGTTCGCCGAGGCCAACACCGCCGAGGACACCGTCGCCCGCCTCAACGATTTGTTCTCCGTCGTCGTGCCTGCCGTCGTCGACGCCGGCGGTCACCTCAACAAATTCCTGGGTGACGGCGCGATGGCCGTGTTCGGCGCACCAAATCACGTGCCTCAGCATGCCGACGCCGCCGTGTCGGCCGCTGTCACGATCCACGCGCGTGTCGCCGAGCGCTTTGATGGCGACGTTCGTATCGGCATCGGTATTAACACCGGTGTGGTAATCGCGGGAACCATTGGTGCCGCGGGCCATCTGGAATACGCGTTGATTGGCGATACGACAAACGTCGCCGCGCGCGTCGAGCAATTAACCAAGATCACCGGGGACCCGATACTCCTCACAGGCATGTGTGTCGATGCCCTGTCGTCGCGACCGTCGGGTCTTGTCGACCGCGGCGCGCATGCGCTCAAGGGGAAGTCCGCATCGACACGAATTTACGGTCTCACACCGTGACCGGGCCCAGACGAACTGTTCGTACCCCTCCGACGACGGATCGACAACGACTGACTGACGAGGTTGTCGAATAACTCAGGCAACAGGAACGTTGCCTGAGCCCTTCGCATCATCCTGCTCTCGCGCCTCCGATTCATCTAACCGTCTCGGCAGCGGCGCGTCGCTCCGTGATTTTCTCCCACTGCACGCGCGCGGCGCTACGTCCCCCGAAGATCGTGCACTCGAGAATGTGGAAACCGCGTCCGTAAGCGTGCCCCGCTGACCCCGCGGTTCGGATCGCCACTCCCCTACTGCTGAGCCGACGCCAATGCCCTGCGCATGTCGTCGTCGTTGACGATCAGCACCGAAGGGTCGCTCTGGGCAAGCTCGGAGAGCTGCGCGGGCGGCATGGTGTGCAACCGCCGGGCACGTTCACGCTTGCACGCGATGATGACTTTGCGGGCGAATCGACCGTTGCCGGCGATGTCGAGTGCGGTGCCGGAATTGACTGGGGTGGAACGCAATCGGTCGGCTTCGGCTTCCAGCAGTGGCCAGGCCTGTTCGGCGATGGCGATCTTCTCTTTGGCGGCGATGTGGCGTCCGATCTGGACCATTTCGGCGGGGGTGTAGCTGTCGAAGGACAGGGTGAAGTGGAAGCGGGAGGCGAGGCCGGGGTTGGCGGCCATGAAGCGGCGCATCTCGGCGGGGTAGCCGGCGACGATGACGACGAGTTGGTCGCGGAAGTCTTCCATGTATTTGAGCAGGGTGTTGATGGCGTCTTTGCCGAAGGAGTGGCCTTCGGTTTCGGGCACCAGCCGGTAGGCCTCGTCGATGAACAGCACACCGCCGAGGGCTTCTTCGCAGACTTCTTTCATGCGTTGCGCGGTTTGGGAGACGTAGCCGACGACGAGGTCTTCTTCGGTGACTTCCATGACGTCGGGGCGCTGAATCTTGCCGAGCCCGAACAGGATTTCGGCGACGATGCGGGCGAAGCTGGTTTTGGCGGTGCCGGGTGGCCCTTCGAGCACCATGTGGTTTTCGTTGGTTGTCGAGGTTTCTTCGCCTTGGGCGGCAAGGAGTTGGTCGATCTGAATCTCGGTGCGCCACACCGCGATCTGCTCTTTTGGGCCTTCGAGGCCGATAAGTTCGTCGAGGCGGGCTTGGGCGGTGGCCAGCACGTCCCGCTGCTGTTCGGCCAGGGCCGCGGCGTCGCGCTGGGCGCGGCTGGTTTCGGTGGCGGGGTTCCATTTGTCAGTGCGGGTGGCGATGGTGTCGGGGTCGGTGACGATGAGCCGGTAGCCGGGGTTGTCGAGTGCTTCCCGGGCGGGCGGTGCTATGTGCCCGTCGACGACGGCGGCGTGGAACGCGGCGCGGGCGGCTTCTTCGTCGCCGAGTTCACGTAGGCACCAGCCTTTGGTGAGGGCGGCGTCGGCGGTGATGTACGGGTTGTCGGTCTGGATGCGGTCGAGAAGGTCCAGCCCGTGCTGGAACTGCCCGAGGGTGGCGGCTCCGATGGCGGTCATGGCGTGGATGGCAGCGGTGACGGGGTCGAGGACGTAGGTGGCGTGCGCGGGCGGGGTGACCGCGGTCGCGGCGAGCAGATCGGGCCAGCGCCGGGTGCAATGGTAGAGGCTGGCGAGCATGAACTGCTGCCACTGGGCGGCTTGGGTGTCTTCGGCGATGATCGGGTCGGCCAGGGTCCGGTCGGCGTCGTCGTAGTGGCCCGCGGTGATCTGTGCCGCGGCGAGGGCCAACCCGATGGTGGCGCGCGACCACACCGGCACAGTCAGATAAAGCGGGGCCGATACCTGGGCGAAGAGTTCGCCGTCGGCGAGTCCGATGCGCCGGGTTTCGCGGTAGAGCGCGCGGGAGTGTTCGTGGGCGCCGGCGACGGTGTCGAGGTCGTGGTCGCCGCAGGCCATGCGGCCGAGCCAGGCGTCGGACATGGTGGGGTTGTCGCGGGTGACCTGGGCGAAGATGGCGCGCGCACGGCTCTGGTCACCCACGCGGTAGTGCTCGATCGCGGTGTCGAAGGCGCGGCGCTGCTCGGTCGGCGAGGTCATCGGTGGCTTTCTGCGGTCACAGGTCGGTGTTGGGTTCGACGGTAGTCGGTCGCGGGGGTACCTCGTTCCACTGATTCGGGTCCGGAGGGACGGATTCGTCGTCGGGCGGCGGTTCCGGCAGGGGGACGTCGTGGTGGGATTCGATCATCGGAGGGACTTCCACGGGCAGGTCACCGGGGGCGCGACTGGGCGGCGGGTCGAGCCGGGGTGCTCGCTGCTGGCTGTGTCCCCGACGCGACACCGAGTCAACGGGTCCTTCCCCGCCGTCGCGTCGCTCCCCGATCGCCGGCACCCCGTCGGGGGTCGCTGGCCGGTCCCCGCTTGCCGCGGCGCGCCCACCACCTCCCTGCGGCGGCGCTGCGGATACCCCCGGAGCCGGGACCGCTGGCACGCTGACCGCCGGAATGCTGCCGATTGGGTCGAAGCCGGGTTGCGGGGCGCCGTGGACGGCACTCGGTTCGGTGTTGTCCCAGGGCGCGTTCTCACCGGCACCGCGTCCTCGCCGCAGCAGCGATTTGCCGCCGGCGGCCGCGGCGGCACCGGCCCCGCCGACGGCGGCGTGCAGCCCCATCCCGACGGCGACGCTGGCGGCCTGACTGAATACGCCCCGCCCGGCGGGTCGCCCGGCGAGGTCGGCGCGGATGTGGCGCAGCAGGATCAGTCCGACGAGCGCGACCCCGCCCATCATGAGCACGTGCGCGAATGGGTTGGTGCCGCCGAGCTCGGTCGGCAGCGGCGCGGACACCAGACGCTGAACCGCCAGGCCGATGACGCTGACGAACACGATGTAGATGAGCACTTCGATGCCGTGCCGGAAGAACTGCCACACCACGTCGGTCGCGCGGCGCTGCGGTGCGCCGGGCACCGCGCCGAGCCACAGGGTGGGCAGCAGGATCACCGTGGTCCAGATCGCGCGCACGGACACCCTCAGCACCGCCCACCCTGAGGCCACCATGAACATCGCCAGCAGGCTGGCCGCCGCGATCAGGATCAGCCCCACCCACGCGTTGGTGGCGTCGACGTGGGAGGCGTAGTTGACCGCGGCTCGGTCTCCGCATGCGGCCATCGCCCGGATCGGTGCGTTCGGGTCGCCGCCGCGCAGCGACGCCGACCAGGCCGGCCCGCAACCACCGACGTGGTCCACGACATGTCCGAAGTTCCACAGTTGCAACGGTTCCCGCACGGTGTGCGTGATCAGGCTGGCGGTCAGGGTATCGACCTGGCCGCTGGTGCCGGCTCCGCCGAGGGTGCCGTTGTTGGTGGCCGCGGCGGCCACCGAGAAGCCAATGTTCCGTCCGAAGCTAAGCAGCCCGTCGGGCCCGTACATCAGCCCGGCGGGGTCGGCGAACACGGCGATCGACAGGGCGGGCAGGGTCAGCGCGATTCCGATCATGGTCCAGCCGCGGCCCACTTCCCCGCGTTTGGCGGTGGCGGCGCCGCAGAACACCCCGATCGGCACGGCGAGCAGCAGCACCCCCACGGTGGTGGCGACCTGGGTGACCGCCCCGGTGACGGCGCGGGCGATCTCGCCGATGACGGTCAGCCAGTAGGTGCTGACGGTGAGCTTGAGCAGCCACAGCGCCAGCGCGACGATCCCGATGAACAGCCCGGCTTCGGCGGTCAGGATGTTGGCCGCCGCCGCACTGGTGGGGACGCGAGCCATGGTCGTCGCCAGCCAGGGCACCCACGTCCCCGGATCCCACTCGAGACCCTCTGGGGCGGTTCCTATTTGGTCGCGCAGCGAGGCGATCGCGAAGTAGTAGTCGCCGATTGGGACTCCGTAGCTGTCGCGCAGCCCGATCCAGTTGAGCACCATGCCGTTGGTGGCGGCGGTGGCCTGCGGCGCCGCGCACACCGCGACCACGCACAGCGCGTGCAGCGCCGCCAGGGCCAGCAGGGGGCGGCCCAGCCGCGGGTGGGTGAGGTACCAGACGGTGAGCCGGGCGGTCATTCCCGCGCCCACCGGCGCGGGTTCGTGTCCAGGGCGGAGGCCAGCGCCGCGGTCGGCGCCCCGAAGAGGCCGACCTTGCCGAAGCCGCCGAATTCGTCGAGGTACCACGCTTCGCCTTCACGACCGGGGATGACGCCCCCGTAGGCGGGGTCGATGGTGTCGTCGCCGTGGTCGACGAGGCGCACGGGACTGGTGTTCTCGACGTAGTTGCGGAGCAGTTCGGGGTGCCGGTCGAGGTCGCGTCCGCACCACAGCAGCGTGTCGCGGGCCAGTCCGGCGTCTTTGAACGCCAAACACAGCCGCTGGTCGATGAATTCGTCTTCGAGCACCGCGAAGTCTTTGATGGGGTGCTGGCTGATGCCGACGAACCCGGTCTGCGATTTGCGGCCCTGCCGGATGATGCGGTTGCAGCATTTCTGTCCGCCCGGTGAATTGGTCAGCGGGGCGGCCTCTTCCACCACCAGCACGTCGGGCTGGTGGGGGCGGCCGAAGAAGATGCTCTGCGCGAGATCGGCGGCCAGCCCGTAGATCGCGGCGCCGGCCCGCTGCCGCGGGGTGGTGCGGTCGTGCAGATGGGCGACGTATTCCTCATCGACAGACGGTAATTCGAGCCCGGCGGTGTTCCACACCACCACCTGCGCGGCGGTCAGGTCGGTGACGGGCAGCCGCTCATCGAACAGCGCCTGCAGGTGACGTTCGGTGCGCAGCCCGTCCAGCCCGACGAGTAGGTCGTCGTCGGCATGGTCGCGGCCGTCACGCAGGTCGCGCAGGAAGCCGATCAGGCGTGCCAGCGAGCCGATGCCGTGGGCGGCGCGGTGGTCGGCGGCCAGATGCGCGCGCAGGCGCGCGGCCTGGCGGCTCATCGCCGCATAGCCCAGCAGTGGCAGCAGGTGGTCGACGGTGTGCTCGGCGGCGTCGGCGACGGCGAAGATGCGCAGCGGGTCGATACTCATCTGCGGGGCGGCGAGGTCGACGACCACCAGGTCGGCGCGGTCGGCCAGCGCACGCTGATGTTCACGTGGTGCCCCGGGATCGAAGATGTGCACGCCGGCGCCCAGCGCCAGCCACGACCGGATGAGCAACTTGCCGACATGGGATTTGCCGCGGCCCGGGGATCCACAGATCACCAGGTTGGCCGGATTGTCGCGGCCGGGCGCGCCGAGCAGATCCAGGAACACGACGTCGCGCAGCCCGGGGCTGCTCAGGTTCATCCCGAGCGGAACACCGGTGCGATTACCGAGCTGCGCGGCCAGCAGCGGAACGAACTTCGCGAACCGTTCGGTGGTGCTGGGATTGCGGAACTCCCCCAGTGCCGCAATGTCTTCGGCGCCGGGGACGAACGCCCGCCACAGCGCGATCTGGCTGCCGCGCCAGCGGCGCGATCCGATGTTTTGTCGCCGGTAGGTGCGCGTCACCGCGCCGAGCGCATCGTTGACCGCGTCGGGGGCGGGCCCGGCCGCGGCGACGACGATGGCAGCGTTGACGCCGCGCTCGGCCGAGCCGCGTTTGAGCTCCGAGGCCAGCTCGCGTCCGGAGGCGAGTTTGCGGACCAGCTCGTCGTCGCTGTCGGCGTGGCGGCCGCGCTGCCGGTACTGGTCGCGGATGTTGGTGATCACGTTCTGCGCCACGGATACTGCTGCGTCGGCAGCGGTGAAGGTCAGGTGCATCGTCCAGTCCAGCACGGTGTCGGGGCTGGTGAGGTCATCGAGCACCTTGAAGATGGTGGAGCGCGGCCAGGCGATGCCGTTGTCGGGGAAGCTGTCGAGCGGGACGAACGCCTGGTAGCTGTCGGCGACGCCGTCACCGGCGTCACGGAAGGTGCGCAGGTAGATATCGGCGTCGGTGCGGGCGGCGCGCCACCGCCGGTCGCGCAGCGCGGCGGCTCCGGGATCCAGGCGGACCGGCGTGAACGCGGAGCCGGGCAGGCTGGCCTGCGGATCGTAGGTGGTGGCGGGCAGCGGGTGCGGCCAGGCGCCGCGGCTGGCTGTGTAGTTCCAGTGCCACCAGATCTGTTCTGCGCTGGCCGGTTTGGCAAAGAAGGCGGGTGGCAGCGCGGCCACCTTCTGAGTGGCACGACGGCGATACTCGGCCAGCGACGGCTCGGTGTCTTTGTCACGTCCGCGCACCGCGTCGAGAAGTCCGCGCCAGTTGCCGCCGGCGGTGTCATCGGAGTGGTCCAGCGGCACCGACAACCAGTAAATGCGGCGACGGGGACGGTGCGCGGCCAGGGTCGGCTCCCAGGTGCGGCAGTCGGCGATCCATCCGGCAGCATCGGCGGTTCTCGTCTCCCCCGCGGCGAGTTGGGGGTGGCCGCAGAGCATGCGGCGCAGCACGGTGCGCGGCGACACGGGCACGGTGAGCCCGCTGATCGAAGAACCCGACGGCAGGGTGCGCCACAGTTCGGCGTGCTCGGCGGCCACGTTGTGCTGCCATTGCGAGGACAGGAACAGGAACGGCACTCCGGACAGTAGGTACTCGGCGTACATGCCGTTGTCGGTGAGGCGCAGATTCCCGACGACCAGCTGCGGTGCGAGCGAACGCATCTCAGCGGTCGCGTGGGTGGGTCGACTGGACTGCGGGGCGCAGGTCGGCCAGCCACCACCGGGTGCGGGTGGCCAGCGACGGTCGGCTGGCGGGCAGCCGGGACAGCGCCCACACCGCTGCGACGGTGAGCAGGACCCCGACGATCAGGATGCGCAGGGCGTGGCCGCTCGTCAGATTCGCCGTGACGGCGGCGCCGGTGCCGATGAAGCCGAGAACCGCGGCGGCGGCATCGGGGGCGCGCCATTTTTCCTTGAACGGCAACGTGAATCCGTCGCCGGAGTCGCCGAGGTGGATGGCGACCGACCGCTGGTCGGAGTAGATCTTGGCGGGCGCGTCAGAGGTCATGTCACTGCCCCCACGGGCTTTCCACCCGCACGGTGTTGCGGATGCCGTGGTCGTTGAATTCGCGGGTGACCATCGCGGCGATACCGACCGACAGCAGGATCAGCACCGAGAAGATGATGGTGCCGATCTGGGCGGTGATGCCCGATCCCGCCCCTTCTTTGGCGTGGGTGCGGATCGCGGAGAATGTGCCGATCACCAGGGCGATGGCGGCGAGGAAACCGATGGTGCCGAACGCCAGGTCGGTGCCGGAGCTGAACAGGCCGCTGGCGGCGAGAACAGTGCTGTGCTGGGTCATGACTCCTCCCAAGGGTGTCAGTTGTGGGGCTGGGCGATGGGTGCGGGGTCGCCGTCCTCACCGATCTGAGGGGTGAGGTCGATGGCGGTGATCATCCAAGTGCCGCCGCTGTTTTCGACGGTCAGCGGATACACCAGGGTGACGGTGGCGAACTGCGAGGTCTGCGCCAGCACGGTGGCGAGGACGTGCAGTCGGGTGCCGGGGTCGGCAGTGTCGGGGACGGCGCGGTCGGCGGCGACGCTAGCAGGAACCGCGCTCTGGTACCCGCCGACCGGGGCGAGTCCGGATCCGGCGCGCACGTACCGGTCCAGCGGGGTCCCGGCAGTCAGGTAGGCGGTGGCGAATCCGCTGACGAGACCGTGGACTGGGTGGTTGACACTCACGGTGTGCCGGTAGGCGACGCGGAAGTCGGCGCCCTCGCCGGGACCGTTGATCCGGGCGGGCAGGGTCAGGGCGCGCGGCTGGAAGTCCCACATCGCCACCGGCACCCGATAGAAGGATCGTATGGGCTCAGCGGACGCGTAGGGCCGTTCGGTCACCGACACGGTCGCCGCGTACAGGTCAGCCTCGGCGGTGCCGCCGGTGTGGATGACCGACACCACCTGCGGCGCGGTGACTACCGCCGCCGGTGTCGTGGGCAGGGCGATGCCGTTGTCGGGCAGCGTGATGAACCGGCTCAGACTGTCGGCGTGCTCGGCGGTGGCGGTCAGCCAACTGACGATGAAGTCGGAGGCGAACGCGCCGACCTGATCGCCGGTGTTGCCGACGCGCTGGGCGATCGCCACAAAGTCGGGCCGGTCGGGGACGACGAACACTTTGACTGCGGCGGCGCCACCGAGTGCAGCCGCCAGACACACTGTGAGCGTGCCGATCTGACGAGCCATCGCGTGGCTGCGGTGCAGCCGCTGGGTCCAGGTGCGGGAGACGGGCATGGCGGTCAGCTCGGCTCGTGTCCGAAGAACTTAAGCGAGCTCATCGCGAACGTGGCATCCACCGGGTCCGCAGGCTCGCCGTCGGTTGGCCACGGCGCGGTGGTGGCGGTCGCCTCGTCGGGAATCAGCCCGCCGCCCTGCCCGAGCACAGAGTCGGCGAAACCGGGTACCGCGTCCTGCCGCGGGTCGCGCAGCGGCGACGCCGGCGGCCGCGCGGTCTGCAGGATCGTGACCGTGACCGCCGACGCGAGCACAGTGCGCGGCAGAGGCGTGGTGACCGGGCCGTGCGCGTTGCCGGTGTCCTGGGTGAACACGGTCCGGTTGTCGTCATTGAACACGTACTGCAGCCGGCTCACCACGCGATGTTGCAACCATTCATCTTGTCCCCCGGGAGTTTTGGCGACCCAGCCGGGTGTCACGGCGACCGCCGTTACCACGTGGCTGCGACCGAAGTCGATCCGCAGCACCTGCCCATCGACGCGGGCGCCCTGCGGGCCGCGGACACACACCCAGGCGGAACCGGCAGCGGCTTCGGTCAAGGATTGCGCCGAGGTGGATCCCGCAGGGCAATCAGCGCTGGCGGTGTACCGGATCGCCTGATCGGGTGTGGTCACCGCGGGCGGCGCGCTGGGCGCCGGTTGCGGAGCCGGCGCGGACGGAGCGGCAGTTGCCGAATCCGATTGGGCGGGTTCGCTGTTGAACGACACCATCGCTGCGACGATCGTGGCGGCGGCAACCAGGACGCCGGCACCCAGGACCACTGCCGCTTTCTTCGCTCCGGCATTGACCGTCGGATCGGGCGAGGAGTCGTCGCTTGGGGCGTCGAGGTCGATGGGCGCGGCAGGGGCGCCCTCCTGGGGCCCGAGGTCGTCCACGGACCGGGAGATGGTTGGTGGCGCGGTCGTGGGTTCGCTGCCGAACATCACATCGGCCCCCCAATGCTCGGTCGAGTCATCCATCCCGGCGCTCCATAACCTGGCCTTCCACCACAAGCGGTGCGGGTGTCGCGGGTGGGGGCACCCAGACCGGGATGTACGCCCAGCCGCCGCCGGTGTGTTGAGGAAGGGGTTGGGGGTGGTACGGCCGCGCGCTGGCCGGAGTTCTGGATACGGCGGAGCGCCGCCGCCGTTGAATGACAGTGCTCAGCAGAAACCCGGCGAGGACAAAGGGCAGCAGCGGGAATACCAGCGATGCGCCGACGAGCACCGGCAACACCACGATTCCGAAAGCTGTTGCGGCAACGATGATCAGAAGTCTCATGTCCTGACGCTATCTGTGAGTAGTGACAATATCCGGTCCGCACGGCCGTGCCCGGTCATAGGTGAGTCCGCCCGCCGGGCGTGTTCAGCGGTACGGCATCGATGAGTCCGATGCCGGTGGTGTCGTAGCCGCCGA
Source organism: Mycobacterium sp. 236(2023) (assembly GCF_029623955.1). Classification (GTDB taxonomy): domain Bacteria; phylum Actinomycetota; class Actinomycetes; order Mycobacteriales; family Mycobacteriaceae; genus Mycobacterium. Next base: position 72,450 of record NZ_JARSBP010000007.1, read on the forward strand.
GGATCGCGGCGGCTTCCGCGGCGCTCAGTGACGGTGTCGCGGGTGTCAGCGGCCACCACGAGCGGGAACCGTCGAGGGCCAGCCAGCCTTCGGCGACGGCGAGAATCGCCGCAGTCGCGGGCACCACCACCAGCTGGGCGCATATCCACGGCAAGACAACGGCATTCGCGAGACCCGGTGCCGGGTCGTAGAGGATCACAACGGGCGCGGCGAGGATCGCCGACGCCCATAGGAGCGCTGTGATCGGGAAAGCTCGCAGTGTCCCCGGGATTAGGCGGGTCAGACCTCGGTAGAACAGCCAGCCGGCGAACCAGCCGATCGGGATGGTTATCCCCAACCCGACAACGACTAACAGCTCGACCTGTGAGGCTGGGGATTTACTGGTGCGCAGCCAGATTGGCGGTAGAACGGTGTCGTCGTGCGGATCGGCGACCGCGCTGGCGATATCGCGCTGGCGGGTCCTGATGCGGCGGCCCAGCCTTTCAGCGCGTCGCCGTTGGATCGTCGACCAGCCCTGATGCGAGGCGATCCACGCCCGCCGAAGATCGTCGAATCGATCCTCTCTCAATGTCATGAATCGAGCCTAAGTCGGGGCGATGAGGTCGATATGCACAATTTTTTCAGGGCGCTGCTCTGCCCCATCGAGCAGTCTGCGGTCAGCCGGTCCGTGTTCGGGCGCTGCGTAATTCGTCGAGATAGGAGACGAAATCGACCCAGTCGATGAGCTCGACCATCTGACCCGGCGTCCCGCGCACCAACAGACGCGCTTGCCCGATGTTGGCGGGACTGAGCTCTTCGGGTTCGAAGGCGTTGCCGAAGTGGCGCGCGGTGTTCGCGGCGTCGTTGTTGTGGTCGTAGGACTGGTGGCTGCGAGTGGTCTTGCCGGCCCAGAACGCCGCCGAGCGCATCAGTTCCTCTTCGTGGGCGCCGTACATGATCAGCGTCGCCGGGACGACATCGCGGATGGCGCGCCCCTGCAGCGCACCGTAGACGACATCGAGCTGCGAACTGGCCTGCGCTGCAGCGCAGATCGACACTCCGAGACCGCGGGCCTCGGCGAAGTACTGCAGGATCTTCGGCAACGGGGTGTTGGGCAGTTCGTCGAGAAACATGCCGATGCGGGGAAACTGTTCCCACTGTGCCACTTTGATGCGCTGGCGGCGGATCAACTGTTCCATGAGGGTCACCGCCAGCGGTGCCACGGTGCCGTCGGACGGCGAGAGCACGTACAGCGTGGTTCCGGCGTCGTCGAGGGAGTCAGGATCGAAGCTGGGTAGTCCGCGGTCGCGGGTGGAGGTGCGTAGCCATGCCGTCAGCGATTTGGAAACGGTCATTTTCACTGAGTCGCGCTGTTTGTCGACCATGTCGAGGATGCCTCGGACACGCGCGGTGAAGAGCGGGTCAGCGGTCCACAGCGCGGCGGTGACCCAGCTGGGCTCCGTGCTGACCTGCCGCGGCCACTGCAGCGGGTTGCCGGCATCTTCGGCGGCCTCGAGGAGCCATTCCATGCCCATTCCTGTGCCGGCGGGGCTGGCGGCATACAACAGGACGGTCAGCGGGGCGAAGGCGAGGTTCTCCCACATGCCGTTGTCGGCGGCGGGGCGGGCTTGTGCGCCGCCGAATCCGACAGCCGACATGCCCAGTAGGGTTTCGGCGGTGGCCTGCGCATCCTCGAGGGTGCGGATCAGCATGGTGGGGTCGTAGCGACAGGGAACGAAGTCGCTGGGATAGGTCGGTGGGGTGATCTGCCGCAGGTCGAGCAGCAGGGAGGTGCCCCAGCGCCGTGAGGACACCATCTGCATCACGTCGTCCTTACTAGAGGACACCACGGCAGGCCCGGGCCAGAGCACAGCGCTCTGCGCGAGCCATCGACGGGTCTTCCCGGTACCGGGCGGTGCCAAGCCGAGAATGTGCGGCGCGGTCTGTAGGGGCACCAGGCGGCTCCGCGATCTGTCGCGCACCCACCCGCCGAAAGGCGTTAGTGGCGAGGAGAATTCATCGCGGCTCACATCTCGACGCTAGTGCCTGGCGAGGGTGACCCCGTGCACAAAGTTAGTACGAGAGGCCCGGATCCGTCAGAGATCGCGCGGGACTTTGGCGATCCGGGCAGATTCCTCGTTATCGCGATTCGTCAGCCGGGTGCCGGCGTTGCCGATGTTTTGGCTGAGCGCGTCCAGTGTGTCACTGTGGCGTGTGCCGACCTTGGTCCAGTGGTCGCCGAGGGAGGCGAGCTCCTGGGCGGAGCGACCGACGATCCCGGACAGGCTGCCGGTCAGTGTGGCGTGAGTTGTGGTGTGGCTCAGCCGGACATCATCCGCGTGCGAGCCCACCAGCTTTCGGGCGCGCTGAACTTCGTCGGTTTCCTGGTAGATGCGTTCTGACAGTGATTTCGCCATGGTTAGAGCGTAGAGGCGGGCAGTCGGTGGGTTGTGCGCAAAATTGGTCCCGCCGTAATCGGTGATACCTCTGCGGGAATGCCACCAGTGCCTGCGCCGCATTGTTCTGGTCTCGCGAGAAGGATAGGTGGCTGGGCGGCGGTCGGATTCGAGAGAAAAGCAGCCGGTGTAGACAGCAAAATCATAGGTCAGGTCGAAAGTAAGCGGCGCGCTGAGCAATTGCTGGCCACGACCGCAGAATTGGGTAGGTACGAATTGCGCTCGCGCAGCACCTCAATTGATGCGAACCCCTTAGCATGTAGGTAGTCCGTGCCCACGGGGGGTGTGGCGAGGAAGGGGCATGGGATGTCTGCAAATGTGGGTTTGGCAGAGGCGATCTCCGCACTTCGTGACGAATTGACCGCTGCTCTGCAGCAGGGGGCAGACGAAGACTTAAGATTTGGGCTTGATTCGGTCGAGTTGGAGACCGAAGCCGTTGTCACGCGGGAAGCGAACGGTAAGTTGGGTTGGAAGATAATCGAGGCCGGCGGTAGTTTCGAATCCGCTAAGACTCAGCGAGTGCGACTGGTGCTGACGCCCGGCTTACGCGGATTCGACGGTCGAGTCAGCAACGACTTTTCGATTTCCGGTCCTCATCACGAAGGTGACTCTTTTACGGGAGCTTGATCCGATAGGGCGAAAGGAGACCTTATGTGGTCAAGCCTCAACGACTCGAATGAGGTCTATTTGAGTCGCGTCGTCGCTGTTATAGGCGGTAATTCCAAGCGCGATCTCACCATCAGTAGTGGTTATCTGGTCGCTCCACACCTAGTCTTAACTGCTAAGCATGCCGTCACCGATAAACTGCAGTGTAAAGCCTTCAAATATATCACTGTCCAATCCGCAGGAACGGACGACGCCGCAGATGTAAGCATCGATGCTATCACTTACTGCGACGATCTCGATTTTGCAATTATCAGACTCCCGATCACCGCCTCGTGGGCGGAGGTCGAAGGAAATACAAGTTTTGCAAGAATGCGGCGCGACCGTACTGGCGTGATTAACGATTGCTCGGCGGTCGGTTTTCCTCTTTACCAGCGCAACGCTGCCGAGTCGATCAGAGATGTGGGCGAAATTCATGGCGTCATTTATCAGCTAGACGGTGTCGCATCCGGATACTTACTCCTGAGGGAACCAATCGTCCGTCCTTTCGGGGATAGCTTCGAGTACGCGCGCACCAGTCTTCCGTCAACGTCGAAGAACAAGCGGAATGCAAGTCCTTGGTCTGGCTTCTCTGGCGCGGCGGTATTCGCACAGGGCAGGATTATCGGCGTAATTGCCGAACATCACGGTTCCCAAGGACAATCGGCGGTACGTATTGTTGGAATCGACCAACTATTGCGAAGCCGGGAACCGAAAACTCGCGCGGTGATAGACAGCCTAGGTGTTGCAGAGCCAGCGTGGCTCACTTCAGACGAAATCCCCGAAATCATTGATCTGGTGGATTTAATAGGAAACTGTGCGATAGTTCAAGTAAATGAGATTAACGCATACGACGTCGGAGCAACACGATCACATTACAGCGACGGCGTATTGCCAAAAGCGGACCCTTATATAGAGCGAACGAGTAACGAGGTCGATTCGCGACTGAGGGGCGCAGTGCTTGGAGAGCAATTGATTGTCCTGATCGGTCCATCGAAGGCCGGGAAGACACGCACGGCTTTCGAAGCGCTCGCCCGAACCCTCCCAACCGCTCGAATGATCGCGCCAAATGCACACACGGTCCAGCAGCTCGCCCATCACCCAGATCTGCAGGCGACCACCGATCACGTCATCATCTGGCTCGATGAGCTGAATCGCTTTCTGGTGGCGTCGTCACCACTGACACCTGAGGTGCTTGCTCGCATCCGTATGAGACCCGGACCAACCACGATAATTTCAACGCTTAGGACCGAGCAACGCGCTCAATTGCTGCAGCAAAACGACGAAGTTACTCGAAACAGCAAACGTCTGCTTGACAGCGCTGTCGTCGTAGAACTCCGACCCACAAGCGAAGATCCTGATGAGCAGTCTTCAGCAGCCCGTCGTTACCCAAAGGAAGACCTTAGGTTCGGGCTGGGTGCACAACTCGCGGGCGCTCCTAGCCTAGCCGAGCACTATGCCTCGTCGCGCGACCACTCTCCTGTGAACCGCGCCGTTCTCCAAGCGGCGATTGACTGGCAGCGAACAGGTCGCGAAGACGCGATTCCTGAGCCCCGTCTTAGGTCCATCGCCGCTGCCGTGCTCGCGGAGACGTCACCATGGAGCGATGAAACGAAGATTCCCGATGCCATAGCAGAAGAGAGAACGCCGTTAGAGGGCGGTGGCCTAGTAGCAGCACTGATTACTTCGCGCACGCCCGACGGCGGTCGCGCGTACCGAGCGTTTGATTATCTTGTCGCGATCGACGACGGCCAGCACGGGCCACAACGGGACATCCCTGATCACGTCTGGTCCGCTGCGCTGACGGAAGCAACCGCAGCTCAGAGCCACACTATGGCTCTTCAGGCATACAACCGCGGCTACTTGTCCGCGGCGAAACGCGCTGCAATGGCTGCGGCGGACCATGATCATCCAGAAGCGATGTTCTTACTCGGATACCTAGCAGCCGAACGAGACGAACCGAAAGACATTAGCGCTGGGGTGTACTGGTACGAGCGCGCCGCGCAGGTGGGAAGCGCAGGCGCGATGACTAATCTAGGATTGCTCTATATCGAAAATGAGTCACTTGGTAAGTCCGACGAGGCGCGCGTGTGGCTGGAAAAAGCTGTTGATGCCGGCGGGAGCCCGAAAGCCCTTGTGCCTTTAGCCCGACTAATAGAGAAGGACCAAGATCCTGACCTGAGTAGAGCCGAAGCACTCTACGCCCGAGCCGCGACTGCTGGCGACACGCGCGCAAAACGCCACCTCGCTCGCCTCTTCGCTTCATCGTCCAAGCTATCGCGTTTAACTGATGCGGAGAAGTTATACATCGAACTCGCTGCGCGCGGTGAAGCATCCGCCATGCGTCATCTCGGCGCGCTGCTCTGTCGGTCCGAGTGGAAGCGGCCTCGGTTTCGCGAAGGCTGCCAGTGGTACGAGAAAGCTTTCAAGGCAGGCGATTTAGAGAGCGCGCATCAGCTTGGCCACACTTATCTGACGGCTTTTAATCCACCGCGCACCGATGACGCCAGGCGGTGGCTGTTGACTGCCGTCGAGGGCGGCGATAGCAGCGCAATGCAAGATCTTGCGTGGATGTACGCCATGAAACAAAACCCTCCTGATCTGGGTGAGTCTCTGCAGTGGGCTCGAAAGTCCGTAGAGGCGGGAAGCGTATATTCCCACGGTTTAATCGGCCAAGTTCTGGCTGACCTCAGTGATCCCCCGGACCTAACGGCGGCCGAGGATTCTTTCACTAAGGGTGCGATGCTCGGAGACGTATACAGCATGCGGCGCCTCGGTGAAATCTACTCCGCCGATTATATCGAAACGCCACCTCAGCGAGGCCACACCTGGCACCACTGCATCATCCATGGCACATGGACAGAGATTGACCAAAGTCCCAGACCGCAGCCGCTGAAATCACACGTTCGCGCCGCCATCAAGTGGTATGAGCAGGCGGCCGAAAAAGGTGATTCTGACTCGATGCGGCGCCTCGCGACCTTGTACAAAGAATGGGCAACTCCCGTTAGATTGAGAGAATCGGTCTACTGGTATCAGATGGCTGCGGACCAAGGGGATGCGGACGCGATGTCCCATCTCGGGCATTTCTACGCGTATGAGAAAGATCCGCAAGACCTCGAAAAAGGTATCGACTGGTATATTCGAGCCGGCGATAATAACGTTGTAAATGCGTATTCAAACGTCGGCTATATATTCCAGTACTTTTACGGCGATCTGGATGCGGCGACATCTTGGTATAAGAGAGATGCAGAAGCGGGCAGTGTTTATGCGATGAATTGGATGGGCCGCTTCTTGTTGTTCGATGGCGATCCTGCCAATCTGCGTGCTGCGCAAAGCTGGTTTGAGCGCGCTGCAAAAGCGGATGACACTGAGGGAATGCTCGGCGTTGCCGACATTCTCCTGAACCGTCTGATGCCTGCGCAACCGAAGGCTGCGGCGAGATGGTACGAGAAAGCAGCTAAAGCTGATTCGGTTGAGGCCATGTTTGCCCTAGGGCACATATACGCCAACAACATGCGACCGCGCAATGTGCGATCCGCTATTTTGTGGTACCGGAAGGGGGCGAATGAAGGCGACTTAAATTCGGTTATTGCGCTCGCCGATGCGCTCGTCAACGATGTCACGCCGCCGGACCTCCAGGAGGCGTATGAACTGTACAAGCAAGCTTCAGACTGCGGTTCGCAAGAGGCCAAGGAAAAGATGCGGCTGATCAAGCGCCGAATCCGAGGCGAGACATAAGCGACAGATGTACATAGGCCCAGAAATGTACACAATGTCCCCCGTTCGCTCGCTAGCTTCCTGATGGAACCCCCGAAATCGAATTTCTGAGCCCAATGTCGTCGTTCACAGGTTATGTTGAGCCCGGTGGTGTCGGACCCCCACCCCCACCCCTCACCCCGTCCAGGCCTGCTCCTGCCGAAACGCAACGATGGCGACGTCGAAGTTGTACTTGCCGGCGGTGATTCGCACGGTTTCGCGTGATTTCTGCTCGAACAGCAGGTCCGGTGCGGGCCCGCGGTCGTGGCGTCCGAGCGTGATGACGGTCGCGGAGAGGCCGGTGGGCGGGGCGTTGCGGGCTTGGTCGTTGACGATGATGGTGGGCACGAACTCCAGCGGTTGGCGCCGCGCCACGACGGTGATGTTGGGCTGCGCCAACGATTCCCAGCGGCGCGGGTCGGCGGCGTAGATGGCGATGCGCTCCCCCACGGCGGCGGCGCGGATCAGGAGCTGCCGCACGTAGAAGTCGGAGGTGTTCATGACGACGCGGGTGGCACGCTGCGGGTCGGTCAGGGCCAGCATGATCATGTCGTCGCGCTGGATCGACGGGATGCTGGTTTTGTTGTCTCGCTCGGCGGCGCCGACGAGAATTCCGGTGGGCCCGATGGGGATGGTCAGCTGGGAGGGATCGCCGAGAGGCCGTGTGGGCAGCGCGATTCGGGGGCGCGCTGTGGGGGCGGCCCGCAACACCGCGGCGGCCTGATCACCGGGCAGGGTGTTGAGGTTCAGCGTGGGCGGCTGCTGGGGCCGTTGGGGGTCGTTGGTGCGCAACAGGGCCGACACGAGGACGGGTCCGCCGCCGTCGGACTGGACGCGGCGTTTCTTGGTCAGCATCGTCACCTGCACCACGTCGTCGGTGCGCAGCGCCCACATCTGCTGCAGCGAGGCGGTGGTGATGTCTTCGGGTGAGAAGTAGTAGGTCGTCAGGAACCCGGGGTGCCCGTTGACGCGGCGCCACCCGACATCCACGGATTGCGCTGTCCGGCCGCGTGTTTGGGAACCTGAGAGACTGGATCGGGCCCCGACCAGCTCGCGCGCGGGCTGATCCTCGTCGCTGTAGTCGTCGACCTCCGGCTCGGGCGGTTCGGGGGCGTCGGCAAGCCCGGCGCCGAGGCGGTCGAGTGCGGTGTCGAGTTCTTCGGCGGTCAGCGCGGCCGCCCGGATCTGGACCTGCTGCAGCGCATTGATGATGCGTTCGGTGGCGGCCGCGGCGGCAGCACCGATCGAGCGCCGATAGGACAGGGCGGCCACCGAGTCGGCCAGGTCGAGGCGCACGATGAGGTGGGTGTCGCGATGACCGGCTGCGGCCCGGTCGGCCAGCAGCGTGGAGTACAGCGGCGGATAGCCTTCACCGCGGCGGACGCGGTGCCCCGAGGACACCACGTCGATGCCGGCCAGCTTGAGCCCGCCCGGCTGGTCGAGCAGACCGGTGAGCACCTCCAGCGGTAAAACGTTGGTGCTCAACGATACTGACGAGCCGCGCAGGAATGTCGGCGTGTACGCCTTCCCGAAGACCCGCACCATCGTGACGGCCTCGTACTCATCGACCCGTACCCCGCACACGAGGTCGCCCTGGGCGATGTCCACCGCGGCGGCGGCAGGTTCGGGGTGGCGACGCCGGCGCCGCCACCGCGTCAGCGCCGCGATCCAGCCTGGCAGGTTGCGCCGGTGCACCGTGACGATCAGCAGCAGTAACACACCGGCGGTGATGGCTGCGGCGGGCCACCACTGAAACCGGGCGGGCGGCAACAGGATCAGCGCGGTGATGGCGACGACTTCGACGGTCAGCACGACCGGCAGCGCCATCCGCAGTCCCAGGGTGCGTGCCTTGCTCATCGCCATCCCTTCATGACATCCGCCTACGCACACCGGTGACCGCGGCGATGACGGCTGCCAGCACCAGAACTGCTGCGCCGCCGATCAGGGCCATGTTGCGCGGCCGCAGGTCCGGCCCGGGTGGCGGGGGCGGCACATAGAGGTCGGTGGTGAGCCGTTCCACCGGTTTGGGGTCACCGACGGCGACGTCGAAGGTCAGCGCGGCGACCGGGTCGACCACTCCGAAGCCGACCTGGTTGTCGACCCCGCGCGGTGGGTTGTGCGCGGTCTCGGTGATACGCCGCATCACTTGGCGCGCAGTCAGTTGCGGGAACTTCGCCCGCACCAGTGACACCACCCCGGTGACGTAGGCCGCCGAGAAGCTGGTGCCCCAGAAGTTGTTGCCCAGGCCGGGGTCGCGGTCGGGCAGCGCGTTGACCGCGGCGCCGTTGGTGTTGGACAGCCCCATGATCCGCCAGCCGGGGGCGGCCACCGATACCCACGGCCCGTTGATGCTGTCGGGCATCGGCTGCCCATCGGGGGTGACGGCGCCGACGGTGAGGACGTAGTCGGAGAACCAGGCCGGGGTGACGATGGTGCGCACGCCGGCCCAGTCGCGGGGGTCGTCAGGGTTGAGCGGGTTGAACGCGGGGTTCTGTCCGCAGTCGGGTCCTTCACCCTTGTTGCCCGCGGCGGCGACCACGACGACGTCCTTCTCGACGACGGCGTAGCGGATCGCCGCGCCGAGTGCGTCCTGGTTGACCGGCGCGGCGGCGTTGATGCACGACGCCGCGGAGATGTTGATGACCCGCACCCCCAGGTCGGCGGCGTGCCGAATGGCCTTGGCCAGCGTCACGATATCGCCGGCTTTGCGCTTGGCCTGGTCGGGATCGTTGGGGTCGGGGCGTGCCGGGGAGAACGCTGTCGAGGACTGCCTGATCGAGATCAGGGTGACGTCGGGGGCCACCCCGATCACGCCGTCGGGGCCTTGGGGCGGTGGTCCCCCGATGAGCGGTTGCGGGCCGCCGGGGTTGGCCGCGCCCTGGGCCGGCGCGACACCGGGTGGGGGCGGAGGCGGCGGCGCCCCGGGCGGCGGCGGTTCCGGCGCGGGGGGTGGAGGCGGCGGTGGTGCGGTGACCGTGACGGTGGACGGCTTCGGCGGTGCCGGGGGCGGGATGGTGGGCGCCGGGTTCGCGTCCACGGCAGGCGGCGGTGCCATCGGTCGGGCGCCCGCGGGTCGGGCGGTGGGGCGGTCGGCCGGATTGGCCGGTGCCGCACCGATAATGGAGGCGACGATGGTGCCGTGGCTCTCGCAGTCGGTGAGCCCGCCGTTCTCCAGGCCCATCACGTAGTCGCCGCCGGGATACAGCGCTGGGAATCGCGGGTTGGGGGTGACACCGGTGTCGATCAGCGCCACCGACACCCCGGCGCCGGTGGAGTACTGCCAGGCTTCGCGGATGGCGAGCATCGCGTTGCCCGGAGGAGGTTGTGCCACATCGGGATCACCGATGACCACCGGGGTGACGCACGCTTTGTTCTGCCGCATCTCCTGGTCGGGGCCTGGGGTCTCGTCCGGGGGCAGCGCGCCGGGATCGATGACCGGCGGTGCGACTGCCAGGGCGGCCGGCGGCGCGAGGAGGTTGGCGGCCAGCAGCGCGACCGCGCCCGCCGCGGCGGCGGTGGAGCGAAAGCGCATCAGTGATACCTGACGTAGGACAGCAGGCCGATCGCCCAGGCCGCGAACGGGATGATCAGCGCGAGCAGCAGATACTCCAGGTACTCGACCGCTTGCCGGATCGGCGGGGAGAAGATGTGCGACGGGACGGTACCGCCGGCGATCAACCCGGCCAAAGCGACGGCCAGCACGCCGCCGGCCGCCCACAGCCCGGTCGCCGTGTCGGTCGGGGCGGCGTGCAGACCGTAGTGCGCCGGGATTGCGATGAGCGACAGCGACGCGGCCACCACGATGGTGATCGCATGGCGGCGGTCGCGGAATGCCCGCGCCCGCAACACCAGAATCAACGCCACGACCGCGACCACCGTGACCGACGGCCACTGGGTGGCATTGCCGGGGGCGATCGCGAACCACGACGCCGCGAGCGCGACCAGACCGACGCCGAACAGGGTGCCGGTGAGGACCCGGTTGGATTTGCGGGCCACCTCGGCGACCTGCTCGCCGGTCAGCGTGACATCGTGCGGTGCGGACTCGACCGGCGACACGGTGTCCTCGGGCTGGCCGGGAGCGCGGGCGAAAAGGTCACGCCCGGTGATGGATCCGAAACTCTGCCGCGGCACCTTCGCCATCCACAGGCCCATCGTCGGTGCCGAGCGGGCCGCGATGAGCACGGCGATGAGCAGCACGATCGCGATGCGCTGGCCGGGCACCGCGAAAAACATCCGCACCGCCGCCGCGCCGACCCCCGCGGCCGCGACGGTGATGATCGCAGTTGCCGCCGACCAGTGCCGCCCGGTGAACCGGGCCATCATCAACGCGCCGACGATGGCGATCAGCGACGCCAGAAACCCATGGGGCGCAGCGGGTTCCGGTCCGGGCGGGCCGCACGCGCCGGCCAGCACCGCGGCAATCAGTCCCGCCCAGGCGGCGCCGTCGATGGTGCCGCGCGGCAGCCCGGTGCGCGCACCGAGCATTGCGCCCACGATCAACACGAGTGCCACGCCACCGAAGATCGCGGCGATCACCCAGTTCGCGTCGGCCGACCAGCGCATCCGCCACAGGATGACGGCGGCGACTGCGAGCGCGGTCGCGGTCAGCGATGCCGCGACCGTGACCGCGTCGCGGGCGGACACGACGGGGAAATGCTCGGAGGCAAACCGTGCCAGCGCGGTGGACACGTTCTCGATGTTGGGTCCGTAGCGCTGCGCGGTTTGGGCGGGCACCAGGGCCAGCAACTCCCCATCGCTGACCCCTTGGGCGGCGAGCGAGATGTCGTGCGCCAGCACCGTCATTCCGGCGGCGCGCGCGAACTCGTAGGTGCCGCGGGCCAGTTCGGTGTCGCCCTGGGTGCGCAGGATGCGGTTGATGGTGTCCCGGGTGGCCTCGGTCAGCGCCGACAGCGGCACCGCCGCGGGCAGCACCAGATCGATCTGGTGGGCGTCACCGACCAGGATTGACACCCGGCACGATGCCGGCACCAGCGGCGCCCCGGGAGACGCCGGTGGGGATGAGGGCAATCCGGGCCGCACCGCCGTCATCGGCGGTCCCGCGGCGCATCGGTGGTGGTCGGGAAGTGCTCGGCGATGGCCGCGGCGATCTCCACGAAACGCCGCCGCGTCAGCCGGTTGAGTTCGTTGTCGACGTCGACGACACCGCCGGGGCGCAGGTTCATATCGAACGGCACCTCGATGACCGGCTGGCCGCGGGTGGCGAAGTGCTCCGTCACTGTTTTCAGCGTGGACTTGTCGACGTGACCGTCGTGGTCGTTGACGACGACCACGGACCGGTGCAGCAGACCGGTGTGACCGTTGTCGGACAGCCATTGCAATGTCTGTCCAGCCGCTGAGGCGCCGTCGATCCACGGTGATGCCACCACGATCAGCGCGTTGGCATCGTTGAGCACGGTCTGGGTGACCGGTGAGTCCATCGTCGAGCCGCAGTCGATGATCGAGATGGTGAAGTGGTTGTCCAGCCGTGCGGTGGCGGCGCGGTAGATCTCCGGGTCGAGCACTCGTCGCCGCGCGGTGGACGCCTCGCCGGCCAGCACGAACAGGCCCGCGTTGTTATTGCCGACACGGGTGCGCATGTCGGCGAAGGTGTGCAGGTGCTGGTCGGCGGCCAGTTCCCAGTAGGAGCCGGCGGCGTTGGGATCGACGCGGCTGCCGAGCTTGCCGAACGCGGTGTCGGCGTCGATGGCCACGACGCGGTCTTCTTGGCGCAGCTCGGCGAAGATCGAGCCGACGGCGGCGGCAACAGTGCTCTTACCGGTGCCGCCCTTGCCGAGCACAGCGATTTTGTAACGGCCCCGCAGCAGCGACCGGATCTTGGCTTCCAGTTCGGCCTGGCGTCGTTCGTCCGGCGACTGCCCGAGGTTGATCAGTCCGAACGTGCTGCGGAGCAACCACTTTCGCCATCCGCGCGCCGGGGGGATCTTGCGGCTCGGAACGAGTTCGCTGCTACGGATCTGGTCGACATAGTTGTAGTTGTCGTTTCGCCGACCGGGCTCCGGGCGGTACGGGTCGGCAGGTCGTGGTGCCGGGTCGGCCGACGGTCGCGCCGGCGGTGTCTGGTTCCAGGGCTGCTGCCGGGGATCGGCCTGCTGCGGCCCGCGCGGGTCGGCCGGGGGCCCGTACTGCTGTGGGTAGGTGCCGGTGCCGGTGGGCGGCTGCGGTCCGCGGGTTTCCCACGGCGGGGGCGGCGGCGCGTCGTCGCGGAACGGTGGCGGTCCGAAGCTCTGCCGCCCCACCACATCGGTGACGCCGGTGTTCTCACCGGGCGGTGGTGGCGGCGGCGTGGGACTGGGGCGTGCTGGTCCGCCCATGATGGGATCGGGCCACGCCGGGCGTTGCGGTGCGGACGCAGTGTCATCGGTGCCGGACGCGGCATCGTCAGTCGTTGGCTGCTGGGGTACCGCCGGCGGAGACGGCCACGCGGCACCGCCGAAAGGCACGGCGCCCGGCCCTGCGGCATCGCCGGTTTCGCCGGATGCGGTGAACGAATCGAACGTCGGGCGGTCCTCCCCCGGTGTCGGGGTGTGCCGGCCCGGCCGCGTTCCGGGATCGGTGTTCTCGTCCGGGTCCTGGGCGGCGTGGTTTCCGCGCGGCGATGTTTCGGCGGGCGCGGCCGCGTAGGAGCCGTTACGCGGGTCGAAGCTCAGCGGCACCGACGTCGGCAGCGGCGGCATGCCGGGTGTGGGCGACACACCGGGCAGCGGCGGGGTCACAGGGGGCGACGACTGGCGGCGGGACGAATCCCCTGCGGCGTCGTCGATCTCGCTCTTCTCGCGATCGGTCACGGTGTCCATCCTTTGCGGCGACGATGTGGGCGTGCGGTCTGTGGTGGGGCTGGCGGTGCTAGCCGGGCGCTGCGGCGGCCTGCGTGGGTAGCGCCTCGGACCCGACGAGCGGGGCCAGCGTGTCGTGTTGGGTGAGGGCGTCGGCGCGGGTGAGCGCCGGGCCGGGTGCGAAGACCCGGATGAGCGGCCAGGGTGCCTGCCGGGCGTTCTGCGGTGAAACACCCAGTGCCCGAAGGGATTCCTCGGTGATTTCGATGCCATACCGCACGCCCTGGTCGGAAATCCACCACAGCGATTCGCGGCTGTTGGCGGCGGGTGCGGCGCTTGTCGTCATCACCAGGTTGGTCGCTCCCGGGGCGATGTAGACGCGGTCTGCCTCTACCGAGTTGGGGTCGCGGACGTTCTTGACCAGCGGGATGAGGTTGTTGTCGGCGGTCAGCGGGATCGGCAGCCCTTGCCCGGAGAGCACCGTGATCTCGGCGGAGCGGTCGGTGGAGCCTTTGGACCACGACAGGCAGGTGGTGCCTTCCACGGTGGTGTCGACCAGTTCGAGGCGTGTCGTCGGGTAGAACGACACCGGCAGCGACTCCACCACGGGGACGACGGCGAGTTTGTCGGGGGCGACCTCGATCGGCGCGACGTCGCCGAATGAGTTCGCCGAGCGCAGCAGCGACGCCACGAACGGCGAAATGCGTTGCACCCCATTGGGAAGCAGCACATACAGGGTCATCGATCCGGGCTGCTGCAGGTCGCGTGCTTGCAGCACTGACCCGATCACCGCACCGGGCGCGATGTTCCACTGCGACGGCTGCCCCGCCTGCGGCACCGGCGGGCTCACCAGGGGGTCGGTCGCCGGGAGCGCGTCGAACAGTGCCTTGGACAACGGGATGGGGTCGGGTGCGGTCGAGTCGACGCCGAGTGCCAACGCCACCGCCTTGTTGGACAGGTCGATCTCGGAGCGGTGCCCGTCCCAGATGACGTAGGTCTTGTCGGTGTAGCGGGCCAGGATCGCGCGCGGCATGCGCAGCGGCGCCGACCGCATCCCGACCGACAGCGGGCCGGCGATGGCCGAAACGACCGGTGTGCTGCCGGCCGACGTGGTAGATGTCGCCGCCGGCGCGGTGTCGCACACCGCCCACTGGGAGGCGTCACCGGTGCGCAGCGGCATCGCCGCGGGCGCTCCGACGATGCCGACGGTGGGGCCTTGCGGGTACTTGGCCAGTTCGGCGGCTTTGACGAAGGTCGGGTTGTTGGCTTGGCCGGCGATGAGCCGAGCGCTGGCCAGGTTCAGCGCGGGATGCAGGCGGCCGTCGACCATCACGTACACCGCACCGGTGTCGCGGTCGGCGAGGATGTTGTCCTTGCCGACCTGGCCGGCCGGCTTGAACCACGACAGCACGAACATCAGGGCGACGGCGAGCAGCGTGAACGTGATCCCGAGGATGAGGGCGGCGCTGCGCCGCTGCTCGGGGTCGTATTCCAGCCGCACGCCGTGATGGCTGAGCGCCGCCGCGTTGCGGCGGTTCCAGAAGTAATGCGCCGTGACCTGCAGGCGCGACGTCAGATTCAGCGCCATCGCGCTGACCTTACCGACCCCGACATGCGGCAATGCGCCGTTGCCGAGATGCTGTGACGGGTGGGCTTCACGATGTCACGCGGCCTTCGGTGCGGCGAGCAGGCGGGCGAGGTCATCGGCCAGTTCGGCCACTGTCGCGGGCCACATGCTCATCCATTGGCGGCCGTCGGCACCGGTCGTCGTCGTCATGCTGATGCGGCCGTACTCGGTGTCGGCGACGGTCAGCACCTGCGGGTGGACGTGATGGCTGATGCCGCGGTCGACGACCGCCACGACCGCCATCGCCGACTCGTCGTGGCGGGTCCCAGCGGCGAGCACCTCGGCTTGTTGGGGCTGCAGACCCAGGCGCGCCATCGCGGCGGTCACGGTGTCGCGGCCTCCGGCGTGGGCGTGCTCCATGGTGGATTGCAGAAGGTCGGTCGGCAGGTTGAATCCGTCGATCTGCGCGGCGGGGCTGTCGCCGAGGGCGGCCAGCAGCGGCTGGCACATCAATTCGACCTGGGCGCTGGGGCTGTCGGCCTCGCCGACTGCGTCGATGACGACCTCGTCGCCGTCGCGGGCGATCATGGCGAGCCAGCGGCGGTGTTGGCAGACCGCCATGATGCGTTCGTGGACCAAGGGCGTGCCGTCGGTTCCGTGGCCGTTAGGCCGCCGGATCATCAGCAGCACTTGGCGTTCGGGGCGACCGAGGACGGTCATCCAGTCCCGGACGATGTCGTCGACGTCGCCGCGGGCGTCGATGACGCCGGCGGCGACCAGGCCGAGGTATTCGCCGGTCTGCTGGATAGGCAGCGGTCCGGCGGTGGTGTCGACGACGAGTTCGCCGTGCACCGACGGGATGAACGGCTTGACGCGCAGCGCGACGGGCATGGTTTCAATGCCCAGCAGTGCCTGCAGAATCCACAGTCCGTTGACTGTTGTCGTTAAAGACATCGCGGTTCCCCCAAGGACCTCAGCATGTTGATGGGGGACCAACCGTCGCGGCTGGCCCCCCACCGTGGGTGAAAAGTTAAGGCCGACAGGCCATCAGATCGAGTTGAACGAGTTCATGCTCGCGATGTCGGTCCCGACGAAGTTTTCCACCGAGTCGCCGACGGTGCTGCCGTGGCGGATCAGCGTCTGCTTGCCCTCTTCGATGCCCTGCATCAGCAGGTTATGGATGTTGGCGAACGCCGGGGCGCCCTGCTCGGTGCTGAAGAACTCCGCAATGCCGGCCAGTGTGTTGTTGGCCGAACCCATTGCGTTGTCCAGTTCCGCGCAGCACAGCGAGACGCCGTGCTGCCAGTCGGCGACGCCGGCCTTGTTGACGCCAATTACCTCTTCAGCCATGGTTCAAATCCCTTTCGTGACAGACGTTTTGGTTAGAGGCTGGACCAGTTGCCACCGCCGGCGACGGCGGCGATCTGGGATGCGTTGTCCATGTCGGTGTTGTCGAAGCCGTGCACGCTCTGGCGCAGTGCGTCGATGGCCAACTGCCACCGCGAGGTGACCTTGTTGACGGCGTCCTGGATCTCTCCGGTGGTCAGCACGTTGGTGGTACCGGCCTGGCCGGTCAGGTGCCCCATCGCGTGCAGGTCGTCGCCGCTGTGGGCGTACCGCTGAATCTGGTTGACCGTGTTCTCCATAAGTTCCTGGAGCTGGTCGGCGGCCCCGAGAACCTCTGCCTTGCCTACTTTTTCAGTCATCGGACGGTGTATCCCCTCTGTGTCGAGTTCGTTCTGTTGTCGAGTCTATGGGCGCTGAGATGACCCTCTTTGCACTAATTTCGGTTTCGACTCCCCCCATCGAACTCGGGACGCGCCGCCAGTTGCATGGTGCGTCCCGGTGCCCGCTCGGAGCTTGAGCCGGCGGCGTCGCGGCCTGCCATCGGCGGCGCGCCGTACAGGCCGTTGCCACCCATGCCGGTTGCGTTGACAGGCAACGGCTCCGGGGCGGCTGCCGCTCCGAAGCCGCCGGGCAGCCGCGGCTGATTCGGGGTGTTGAAGCTGCTGGCGGGGCGGGTGTAGGTGCTCGGGACCACGCCCGAACCTCCGCCTCCGATGCCGCCGCCGGCGCCGCTGGTGAACGCGGCACCCACCGGCGCTCCGCCGGTGGAGCTCATCAGGTCAGAGTCCACGGCGTCGCCCTCGGCGCCGGTGAGGTTGCCGGCGCTGGACAGCTGGCCCAGCAAGCCCATCGGCAGTTGCACTGCCTGCGAGAGCATTTGGGGAACCTGGCCCAGCATCTGCGGCGCCTGTCCGAAGATCTGCCCCATCTGTCCGGCCATCTGCATGGGCATCCCCATCATCGACGACAGCCCTTGCGACGCCATCGCGGCGGGGGCCTGGGCGGCCGGGGCTGCGGTGGACGCCGTCTGGCTGACCGCTTGGAACCCGGATTGCAGTGAATTGGCGGCCACCCCGGCGCCGGCCTGAACGACACCGGCCAGCGGGCCCGCGGGGTTGGCAAGATTCGGTGCGAAGGGCGGCGGGGTGGAGAGCACACCCAGTGCCGCGGTGACCACGGATTGGTAGGTCGAGGTCAGTGAGGCGTTCTGCACCCAGAAGTGTTCGGTGTACTGCACTTCCAGGCCGATGATCGGCCCGATGTTCTGGTTGAACCAGTTCGTCGCGATCAGTCCGCTCTGGGTGACGCGGTTTTCGGTGCAGACCGGGCCGGGAATCATCGAGTCCATCGCCAGGGTGTAGGCGTCGACGATCTGCATTGCGGTGATGGAGCCCTGCTGCAGCCACGCCACCGCCATACCCATGACCCCCGACAACCCGCTGGCGTGGGCGACCATGCCGGTGCTGCCCAGGCCCTGCCAGCCGCCCGCTGCGGTCGACGCCGCCCCGCCTTCGAGGACGGCGATCTGGCTGGCGAGCACGTCGGCCAGCGTCTGCTGGGCGACGGCGGAGGCGGCCGCGGAGGCGCCGTGGTCTCCCGCCATCAACGTCCAGTAGTTGACCTCGGGCGGGTTGGCAGCTGCATCCCCGTACGTCGGCATGAGTTACCTCGTGGTGCGGATCTCGTGGCGCTCAGAGCGCCAGGTTGCCCATGTTCGCCACATCCTGGGCGACATAGCTGATGCCACTGACTGCCACGGTATCGGCAAACAGGGCCCGGCCGGTGGTGATCTCGGACAGCATGGCCACCGCTGCGGCTCCCCGGGCGCACAGGCCGGCTGCTGCGGCGGCGGAAGCGCCGTCCCCGCCGGGGGGAAGCACGGCGCACACGACCGGAGCGGCCCCGGCGGTGGAGGCGAACTGGGTGCCGACGCCCGACGACTCGATCGCCGACTGCAGTGCCAGCAAAGCCGGATTGACTCCCATCAGATCTGCCATGATTTTGCCCTCCCTGGTGGTGTTCCGTTGCGTCTTCAGTGTAAGCACGGTTTTGGGGTGGTCGCTGCACGTGTTTTATTGACGTCAGTGTCGACAGGCAACGGATTCCGTTGGAGATAAGTTGCCTTAGGTGGGCGGCGGTGGCGACGCCGCTGGTGCGGGCGGTCGTGGCGGCGCCGTCCAGCCGACCAGTACTCCGTCGGGCCCCGCCGGGGACGCATAGATGGCCTTGCCGGGCCGCTGCGGCTCGGCGTGGATGCCGCTGACGATGATGCCGTTGTCCCGGCGGCCGTTGAAGATGACCACCGGCGGCAGGGAGCCGATGATGCGGCCCAGCACGCCGGATCCGACGGCTTGGAAGCTCCAGTTGCGGATGTCGGCGGCGGCGATCACGTGCAGTCCCAGCTGGTCGGCCTGCTCGACGTAGCTGGCCAGCTTGGTCAGCGGATTGTCGACCGACGCCCAGGCGGTCGCATCGTCGATGACGAGGAAGATTTCCCGGCCGCTCCAGAACTTGCGGGTCAGCAGCTCCTCCTGCGTGGCGCCCGGCGGCGGCATGCGCCGGTCGAGGACCTCGCACAACTTCTGGATGCCCTCGCGGATGGCGGTCTGCGTGTAGGCGTACTCCACGAGGTAGTCCGGCGGCACCACACCGATGTTTTTGCGCCGCGGGTCGAACACGACGATGGCGGCTTCTTCGGGGCTGTAGCGGGCCATGATGCTGTGCATCATGGTGCGGATGAAGTTGGTGCGGCCCGATTGGGCGCTGCCGACGGCAACGAGGTGCGCGTGCTCGGCGAAGTTGACGTAGGCCGGGGCCAGCGTCGCCTCCGCCAGCCCGAACGGCACCATCTCCTTCGGCAGCTGGGGATCGACTCGGGCCAGGATGTCGTCGAAAGCGACTTCTTCCGGAAGCCGCAGCACCTCGCTGACGTTCTCGACTCCGGCTACGGCGCGCACCACTTCTCCGAGCCCGCGCACTTCGACCCGGCCGGAGGGGCGGTTGGCCAGTTCGGGGACGCCGACCATGAGGTGGAAGCCCGACGGGCTCAGACCGCGACCCGGGACGTCGGGCACTTCGCGGGCCCGGCTGATCCCGTCGACGCGGGGCACCTCCGATTCGCGGGGGTCGGTGAGGCGCAGCTCCATTTTCTGCGCGATTTCGGTGCGCAGCCCGGAGCGGATCCCGGAGATGGTGCTGGTGTGGGTGACCACGACCCGGACGCCGTAGTTGCGGGCGCGCAGCAGGCTCAGCACCGTGTCGACGTGCTTGGACGCCTGGTCCTGGAAGTTGGCCCAGCCGTCGATGACGAGCACCACGTCGCCGCCGTCGATGCCGATGTCGGTCGGGTTGGGGCCGAATTTGGCTTGCCGCACCATCGCGATGTCGAGGCCGCGCGCCGCGAACTGTCGTTCCCGGTCCTCCACGATCTGGCGGACTGTAGCGAGCACGCGGGCGACGCCTTCGGTATCGAACACGGGAACGACGGACGCCACGTGGGGAAGGTCGGCGACGGCGGCCAGCTGGGGTCCGCTGGCTGCGATGCAGTAGAACTGCACGCGCTCCGGCCGGTACAGCAGCGCACCGGTGGCGATCATCGTCATCACCGTGGTCGTGGCGCCGCGGGTCGGGGCGGCCACGATCATCGCGTTGTCGGACAGCAGGTCCAGGCAGAACACGTCCTGACGGTGTTCGCGGGGCCGATCTTCCAGGGCGACAGGCATTTTCAATCCGGGGTTGTCGCCGTAGTCGACGTCCCACGGTTTGCCGCGGTAGCGCAGCACCAGATCATCGGCGGGCGGCGGATCGCCCAGCGGCGGCAGCCACAGCTGCCGCGGCGGGCCTACCCCGGCGGCTTGTAGCGAGTCGATGAGGACGTCGACGACCAGCGGATTCTTGCGGGCTGCGCCGACCGCGGGGGCGGTCGGCTGCGGCGCGACCTCCGGTGTCGGCGGCGCGACCGGGGTGGCGAGGGAGTTGTCGATGTCGACGGCTTCGTCGACGGTGAACGGGCGCGGGTCAAACCACGTGCCGGCCCGCACCGGGGCCGCGACTTCGTCCTCGGTGGTGGGGATGTATTCCGCGGACGAGTAGAAGAAACGGAACTCGCGCGGCTCGCGCTGCGCGACCCGCAGGTACGCGGTTCCCTCCGCGCCCTTTTCGGGGAGGTGCGCGGCGACCGAGCTGCCGATCGCCTCCCGGGAATCCTCTTCCCGTCCGGTACGCGCGGCGATGGTGAAGCCCAGCAGCTTGCGCACATCGCGAAGCTTCTGGGTGTCCAGCGTCTGACCGACCAACTGCAGGAACATGTGGTACGAGCGGCCCTGACGGACGATGCGCCAGAACAGTTTCTGGAATTTCGGGCCCCACTCCGGGTCGCCGAGCATTTCCTGATACTCGTCGCAGATGATGAACAGGGCCGGCACCGGCGGCAGCGTCGGGTCCGTCAGGCGCCGCTCGTTGTAGGTGGTCAAATCCGGGACGCCGTCCATCGAGGCGCAGAGCGCGCCGCGGCGGTCCAGTTCGCCGTCGAGCGCTTCGTGCATGCGTCCCACCAGGTGGCGTTCATCGGTGAGGTTGCTGACGCTGGCCACCACGTGCGGGAACCGTTCCAGCGTGCCGGCCGCGGATTTGAGCTTGAAGTCGGAGAACACGACGTTGACGACTTCGGGCGAGTGGGTCAGTGCCAGCGCGGTGACCTCGGTGATGATGCCTTCGGACTTGCCGGCGCCGGTGGTGCCGATGAACAGCGAGTGCATGTTCATGCCGTGCTGGCTGCCCTCTTTGAGGTCCAGGTCGACGGGTTGTCCGCTCTCGTCGAGCCCGATCGGGAACCGCATCCAGTCCCGATTGTTGGTCTGCACCCGTCGGGGCGCCCACAAACGGTCGACGTCGAGGCGGCGCGGGTCGCGCACCCCGACCACGTCGAGGAGGGTGCGCTGCTGCGCTTCGGTGTTGGACACCGAGGCGATGGTGCTGCCGCCGACCCGGTACCGGGCCAGGGACCGGGCGAAGCGCTCGGCTTCGTCGGTGCTGAGCTGGTCGGCGGTGGCGTAGAACGCGTCGTCGAGTTCGTCGGAGCCTTTCGGCACTCCGCCCAGGACAGTCGGGTCGTCGGTGGGCAGCTTCTTGCGCAGGGAGCCGTCGGTGAGCCGGTAGGTGGTGGACGGGGCGAAGCCCACCCAGTGCTTGGCGCCGTAGGTGTCGGGGGGACGCACCGGCGTCGAGGTGGCCAGCCGGAGGAAGCAGGTTCCGGCGTATCCGGCGCTGCCGGTCAGCCCGGCCCAGTCCTCGGGGGTGCCGCAGCTGTCGTCGATGACGATGCGCAACGGGAGGACGGGGGCGACGTCGCCGCCGTGCAGGCCGCTGCTGGGCGGACTCCATTGCGGCCGTTCGGTTTCGGCCTCGTCGAGGAAAGCTTCCAAGCGCGCCGGGGAGGAGAACAGCAGGCGGCGTTCCCCGCAGCCGTCGCGCTGGGTGCTGTGCTGCATGTGCGGCAGCCACTTCGTCCACTCCCAGGCGGTTGGGGCGGCGGACACGACGATGATCTGCACGTCGGTGGGGCTGTGGAAGGCGGCGAGCTGGCAGATCATCGCCCGCGCCAGCGACCGCACTTCTTCGGTGTCGCCGACCAGCGACAGGCCGGGGAAGCGTTGCAGCCAAATGACTTTGGCGATGTCGTCGATGTATTCCTGCTCGATGAGGAATTTGCGCAGTGCGTGTCCGGTGGCGGGCTCGATCTGGGACGATTCGGGGATCTTAGGCTTCTCGATCGACATAGCCAGCCGCACCCGGCCGACACCGACGCGGACGACAGCGAATTCGTCGCTGCCGGGCGGCCGGTCCCACATGCGCACTGAGCCGGCGACGCCGACGAGGCGGTCGGGTTCCCAGTGGAAGTGGTCGCGGTGTTTCCACTGCTGGCGGCGCTGAACTTCGACTTCGTCGCGGATCTCATCGAGTCGGGAGAACCAGGTGCGCCGGAACAGCGTCAGCTCGCCCCAGGACATCTTCTGGGCGGCGCCGCGGCCGCGGAACAGCATGCCGACCATGCCGACGAGCATCATTACGCCGAAGATGCCGAAGCCGGTGGCGAAGCTGCGCATGCCGGAGACGTACATCGCGACGATGAACCCGACGACGCCGACAACCAGGGTGATCGGCAAAACAATGGCCCAGATGCTGCGCGGGGGTGGGATCGGTGCGGCGATGGGCGGCTCGACGGCGATCTTCCCGCCGGCAGTGGCGGGTGGCCGGGGCGGCTCGCCAGGACGCACGAAAGGCTGAGTCGTCACTAATTCACCCTAACGCCGCGCGAGTGGGCCCCGTTGCGCTGATTTCTGAGCTTGTTGGTGCTGGTGGAACCATGGAGCCGGTATGCGGCAACAGGCCCTCGCCTCCGTCGCCTCAACTTAAGTGCTACTGGTCAAGCTGGGTGAAATAGCTCATCTTGTACTCGGATCCTGGTGGCCCTGGGCCGCGCAGGCGGGTCCATCATCGTCATCTGCAATTGTCTTACTGCTTCGAATCCTGCCCCTCTGAGCAGCGGATACGAACATCCGCACAAGAACCGCGCAACTAGATGCGTGACCCTCATCGAAGGAGTCATCCCATGCGTAATACCGTTATCGACCCAGTGACCAGCGCGGACACGACCTATTCAGCGACCGACGTCGAAGACCACCGCGTTCCGTTGCCGCCTGAGGCGAACCACGTCGAAGAGTTCGAGGTTGGGCAGCGCTACACCGCCCCTGACCTCGACGGCGGCGGTGAGACTGGCAGCGTGAACGTGTTTGCCTACTAGCGCGCCGATGGGTCGCTCGTCGCAGACAGCATCGCGCTCGTCTTGCGCTCGGATAACCGTGGTATCGAGTCTGAGCAGGTGCACGACACGGCGACCCAGCTTCGCGAACTCGCGCAAGCAGTGCTCGCCGGGGCCGAGCTGACCGAGCGGTGGCGCGCCTGGACGCCCGATGGTGGTTGACGCTTCATCAAATCGAACAAGCGCCCACGGCCCACACGGGTTGTGGGCGCTTGCGTGCGTGCGTCGTTCCCGCGCCCCAGGCGCTCGCCTGCCTAGCCCTCCTCCGGTTCGTCGCGGCTCCTGTCCGCGTCTCGAACGCGTGAAATGCCCGCGAACGGTGACCCGCCTCGATCAACCCTGTACCGGATGCTGCGAGCGCGATTTGATTGGAACCAATGGGGATTGACCCGACTCCGCTTCAATTTGCCGGAGCTTCGCCGAGCCCAACGCGCGCCACGTGCGTCCTTGAACACGATCTCAACCCCGAAGTACAGCGTTACGTCGGCGACGCCATAAAGGTCCATGTTCAAGTTCTCATCGTCCAACCGGAACATGCCGGGCGGCAGGACGCGCAGAGACGAAGGGGCGTAGTAGTTGGAGAACCTATCGCCACCGTCCACGTGACTCTTTCGCTCACCTAGTTGCGCTAGTTCAAGAAGCTCCCACCGCATGATTCGGGAGAACAATCGCACGAGCCACCCCCTCTCGAAAGGGTCATACACGAGCGGTAGATACACAAAGACGTCGTAGACGGGAAGCCCAGAATCGTTGCCCAGTCGGACTTCTACCGGGCCGCTGCCTTCGCGACCAATCCACG
The DNA here is from genome assembly GCF_029623955.1 of Mycobacterium sp. 236(2023). GTDB lineage: Bacteria > Actinomycetota > Actinomycetes > Mycobacteriales > Mycobacteriaceae > Mycobacterium. The sequence goes on from NZ_JARSBP010000007.1 coordinate 96,610, forward strand.
CGTAAACCTGACGCGCTTGCTCGGTGCGCCACTGGCGCCACCACTGATACACGAGAAACATCAGTGTGAGGCTTGTTGCCCCACCGCCGACCCATGTCGCTATGTCACCCCACTGGGGAGCCAACGGACAAAACATGTGGCGATTGTGACAGCTGGCTGAGCAACTGCACGACAGGCTTTAGCCGCCGGTGATCATTGTCGGCACCTACGCCGCCGACAATGGTGCACAACAAGTCTGAAAACATGCTGCTGGCCCAGAGTGCCATCGTCGCGGCGCGGCTGCGCTTCTCCGCGGGTTGTGACTCGTCGGCGGCGACGGCTTCGAAAGCGGCTATGAGTTGCGCAAGTTGCCCTTCCGGTGATGGCCACTTTTTCGTAACCCGCAGGGCTGCGCCGGTCGGCTTGCCGAGATAGTCGACCTCACCGTTGGCCTTCGTTGTGGTACCAACGAAAAACGGCTCGCAGTGAAGAGCTCGGAGCGCACGCCGGACGGTGTCTCGATCAAAGCCCGTCGCTCGCTCCAGCAACCTTGGACTGGGGGCGCGGTCAGTCTCAACATTAAATTCGACCGCAGCTTTAAGAACCGGCAGGTCCCGCAACTCCCACGATGGTGCAGATGCCACGCCCGGCAGTATGCGGGAGCCCACCGACATTCATCGGAACCTGTCGGCACCGCTGTTCCTCGACGGACTAGAGGGGGCCAACTCCGCGAGCTGTATCCGACGTCGGCACTCGCGGTATTCGTTCACGTCCGAGACAGGGCACCACCTTCTCAGGGCTGACGTCACGCCACGGCTGACGTGACCAGCTCTCGTGAGTCACAGTGACTCACGAAGGGTTCCGGTTCGCGGCCGGAACTGATCGCGACCCAGCACTGGACCGGGTCACTACCGTCACAGTGGGTATACCGGTCGGTTCGTCAGTCTAGATCGACGGCCTGCCACAATGAGAGCAATCCTCGAAGAACTGCTCGACGCGCACACCGACCGCCTGTAGGGCTTCGACATTCGTTCTATTCACGTTTCCTCCCTACACATTTGGTGGCCGCGCACCCCGCGCAGCTCGGCGTCGACCTCTTCCACGGGCGGGCGGGTCAGGGGCAGTCCGGGTAGGTCTGGGACACAACAGTCATGAAGGTTGTTGCATCACCGGGGTTTCCGTAAAGGCTGAGGAGCTTTTGGTAGACGCCGTGGGGTGGTGTCCCCATTCCATACTCGATGCACGTTTGGTGTGCCCGCAGCGTCATCAGGGCGGGGTCTTGGATGTATCAGCCGCGGCTCACCATGGCGCTAAGGAACTGGCGGTCGAACTCCGCCATCTGGCTCACCGTGAAGTTTGGGTTGTCGACGTGACGTGCTTCGGGTACCGGCGCGGACACGGTGCGCGTTACGGTCGGTGCTGGGGGTGGTGGTGGCGGGGGTGAAATGTCGAACCCCGACGGTCCGACGGGTATCAGCTCAGGATCGTCGTCGTCCCACTCCGGGCTGACCATCGCGACGTCGCCGAGAGTGGGCCGACCGAGGTGGGGCAGCGCGACGACGGCCGCGAGACCGATCGCCAGGACGGCTGCCACGACACCCGCCGCGGTAATGCGTGCCGGCGTCCACCAGCGCGGCTCGGGTTCATCGTCGACGAGCGACCAGGCGGTGTGCGCTTCGGTCTCGTCGATCGCCTGGCCCAGCTGCGTGATGTCGGCTTGGGTCAGGGCTGTGTCGGATCGTTCGTCTGTGATTTCGTCCCCCATGCGCGGGGATCGTAATCTGTCAGATTGACGTACGCGACAAATGTGAAGGCCGCGAGTTCATGAGCGCGGGAGTTAAGGTCCGCTCCTGTTGTCGGTGTCCGTCGTTATCGTCCGGCTATGAGTGATGCGGCAGCGTGGGCTGTTACTGCAGCCAACAAGTTTCGCGAGGTTGAGCGGATAAGGAGAGCCCGGCGGCGAAGCTTCTGGCCGAGGGGTTAACAGCACTCGCGGAAACGATCATAGACCTCGACGGAAGGTAGCCGAGAAGTACTAAGCGCGAGACATTCTCAAACGTCCGCGTCGCGAGGTGGGGGCTTCACTTGCTCTACTTTCGACTTCGGGATCATCTTTTCGCAGATCCACAGCAGTCCTGTGTAATCGACGCCCTCGGCGATGCCGCGAATGCAGTCCTCAGCGGGGACACCCTTTGACGGGTCGCCGAACGGGTCCGGCTCCTTGCTGGCGCTGATCTGCGAAATCACTGCTGTTAGATACATGCCTGCGTCATTGATCAGTGGGCCGATCCCCGCGTCTTGCTTGCGCAGCTTCGTCTCACGGTTTTGCCAGTAGGGCCGAACGCGGCTGAGGAAGATATCTACGTGCGTCACGCGGCCGAGCGAGGGTGCGTCGACATATCCGTGGATACTCGCCTTCGCCGTGGGTTCCGGGTCTGGGCCGCGCTGCATCCCTCTCCGAAACATGCTCCACTCGGCCGAGAACCGCACCAGGTGCACTGTTCGCTTGTTGACTGGGCGGCCCTCGAAAGCGAGCGGAAGCGCTTGGCCGAAACCGCCCCAGCCGCCGCCGGCCCGAATCGCCTTGCCGGACTCTTTGGGCTTCGTGAAATCCAGACGGTAATGCTCGTTCGGATGGTCTGCGTCAGGTCCATGGATGCTGACCTTCACCATCTGCATCGGCCTGAACGTCGACTTGATGTAGAACGACGTCGCGTGGGACTCAATGAACCAGGTGTAGCCGCACACGCCGGTTGCCTTATCGATGATGACGAACGCAATGGCGTCTTGACCGTCCATGCTCGTGGCCCCCACACAGCCACTGAAGCACAATGCCCGGCGTCCTTATGGGACGTCGCCGAGTCCCGCTTCGAAGTCGGCAGCGTCGAGCAGGCCCTCCAGCGCGGGCATCATGCCCTGGATCGACAGCATGAACTGCTGTGCACTCGGAGCCAATCCGCGCAATGACTCGGCGAACTTCTCCGGGTCACCCGCGACACGGCTCGGTGTGTTGCCTACGGACACACCGAACCGGATTCCGTGAACATGGCTATCGTCGCCTGCATGCCGTATGAGCAGGGGGTCTCGGACTGGCGGGTATACAGCGCCGAGCAATCTGTCGGCCACGACCGGCCCGTCAGTGCCGATGAATGCCAGGAGCTTGTCGAACAAGCAGCAGCCAGCGACTGGTTTCAGGAGTGGTTCCCGCACACACCGGCCATCGAGGTAAAGGTGGAGGGCGGCGAGCACCCCGACCTCGGCCTGATCTCTTCGTACGCCACGCACTGGGGTTATCCGCTGCCGACCAAGTGGCTGATTTCAGTGCACCCGAAGATGATGACCGCCCGCGTGCTGCTCCACGAACTGGCCCACTGCGTGCAGCCCATTTATGAAGCCGCAGAGGGGCTGCGGACCGATAGAGACCAGAGCTACCACTGGAACCGACGCAAGCACCGCAGCCACGGTGAGTACTTCACCGCCGCGTTGGGCGTCATAACCGACAACATGCTGCCCGACGACGATGGCCAACTTTTTTCAGCCTGCCGTCACTACGAGGCCCCAATCGCGTCAGTCGAAGCACTCCGCGAACAGGTTCTGGCGCAGCCGGAAATCCTCGACGATGAACAACGGTGGTTCAACGAGATTCAGCGACAAAGCGCCGAGATCGAAGCGCGCTACGAGGCTGAACACGGAGGTGAGCGCAGGATGGTGATCCCCCAGACTCCTTGGGGTTTCAACATCGAGTGGTACCGCCGTGACGTCCGTCGAAGAATGGGTGGACGCCTCGTCTCGCAGAAGCGGGTTGCCGAAGCGGTCGCGAAAGTGACGCCGTGCTCGGCCCGTCACATCTCCGCTCTGGAGAACAGCCGCGAGCGTCCCGAGGATCCAGCGCAGTTGAAGCGTGCGATGCTCGTCGCCATCTTCCTTGGCCTCGACCCGATCTGGACGCGCTATAACCTCGGACTGACGCGTTGGGACTGCGGAGGTATCACAATGCGGCAAGCCAGAACGATGAACTGGCGCTGGGCCAGGTTGGTTGCACACCTCAACAAGCTGCAACGCGAGATGCCGCCGCGCTGGTACGTCGAGGGCGGACGCTGACCCGCTACGACCAGTACGCTGAGGGCAACGGAGGGCACGATCGACACGGCTGTGCTATGGATCGTCGCGCTGGCGATCTCGATGACGACCACATCCGTGATCGCACTCGCATGGCGTGCACGGCGCCGCCGTCTTGAAGCGCCCGAGGAACAATACTGGCGGATGGTCAAAGACATTCGCCGGAAGCTTCCTACGCGCTCGGAAAACTCTTGGCCGGAATGTTCGGCTCGGCCGGATAACACCGTTGGTACGCCTGCGCCGAATGGTCCCCTACGTAGCCAAGGGCTTCGAGCTAAATAATGCTCGTCGCCCTGTGCTGTTGCGTCCCCCCGCCTAAATCGGCGCGAGACCACCACCCACACTCGGGCCTGGACCAGCGCCACCGGGGTCTTGGACTGGCCAAATCGGTTGCGGGGAGCCCCATTCGTTGAGTTCCCATTCGTCGTCGTCGAGTCCCCACGGACCCTCGGGCGGCGGAGCAGGACTGAAGTTGGCGGCTTGAACCTCGCCAGCGCCAGCGGGACTGATTGGGCGGTCGGCATTCGGGACACCTCCGCCGCGCCCGGCGGCGGAGGCGGCCTGCTGGGCCTGTAACGATTCGGGAACTGCCTTGATCTTGGCGGCCTCTTCGGCATCGGTAACAGCCATCTGCTGAACGGCGCTCTCGGTCGCAGCGAGCCCCCGGGGAGCGCGGGGTGCGATCTCGGCCACGGAGGCCGCCACCTTCGAGGCGACGGTTCCGGCGATCACCGCGGCGGCCCCGTCAATCGGCGATCCGCCAGCAGCAGGCGGGATGGGACCAGGCTTCGCTGCCTCAGTGATGGAGGCTGCCTGGGCTTGCGCGGCCGCGGTGAGGTCAGCGGCGCGCTGCCGAATGTTGTCGTTGTCCCCTTGTGCATACATGCGGTCACTCCGTTCCTACGGGCCAGATGCGAGCTTCGGTGGTGATTTGTGCTGCAACGTAAGCAATCTCAGCGTGTGGACGGTCTCCGCCGCGCCAGAGAGCGAGGAGCTCGGCGACTCGGGCGAGGTTGTGGAACGCGCGCGCGTGCGGGGTCGCTGGCACATTGTCGGCGAGTCGACCTGGCCGCTGGCTCGCGCTATCGAGCGTGGCGTTGAGTCGGGCGAGTTCGAGGTCGTTCCATTGCGTGTCCCGCGCCGCCTCACCGGATCCCAAAGCGGTGGCCACCTGGCGGATGACCGGCGGAACGGAGAATCCGAGAAGGCTCGACGCGCGCGACAGTGCGACCCGCACCGCGTTCTCGGTGATGGACCATGCCTCCTTGCGATCCGGGGCCAGTTCACCACTTCGGGTCAGTCGTGCGTATTCAGCGCGGTCCAGCGTTTCGAGACGGTGCATTCTGGTGCCATCAAACGTTGGCGCCGCGGCATCAGCCGCGATCGGCGAAACTCGCAACGAGCAGTCCTCGTAGTGCGGCACTCCGGCGTCGCGGGCGGGGACCGCGGATCCGCCATGGTCGGTGGAGACGGCGACCGCATACAGCTCGATGTTGGGGTCGTGCTCGCCGCACGCGGCGGCATAGCCCAGCATCGTCATCGCAGGGTTCACCCAACTGAACCATCGCGCCCGGAAGGCGTCACTCAACGAAGGATCTGAGAACAGAGTGCGTGCCGACCGGGGCAGGAACACCCCTGACGGGATGTAGCCTGCGCCCTCGCTGCTCACCACGACGGTCTGCACGCCCGACGGCGTCTTGAACACGCCCACGCACCAGTCGATAGCGGCATACAGGCGTGACGCGTGCATGAGCTCGTAGACCAGACGAGATGCACTCTCCAGCAACGGATCCGGAAGCGTTGATCGCAACCCGGCACCTGCTCCAGCAGCTGCCGCGCCGACGCCGGAAGCGATCACTCCGGGCGGCAACGGTGCCATGCCAGGCGCCGCAGTTGGCGGCGGGGATGCGGCCGGAGCGACGGGCGACGCCGAGCCGGCCGCGGGGGCAACCGGCGGCGAGTTCCGGGGCAGGTCCGACGTAAAGGGCGGAAGCGGGCCCGCAGCGGCCCCGCCCGCGGGCGGCGCCATCATCGGCGCCCCGATTGGTCCGCCGACCGGCGCCCCGCCAGACGACGAGATCGGCGTCGGCGCAGCCACATTCGCGCCGCCCATCGCAGGCGAGACCGCGGCCTGTGTCGAGGGTGCGCCAGTGGTCGAGGCACTGTGTGTTGGCGGCGGGGGCGCTGCCGGGGGCGGAAGGAACGATCCTCCCCCGCTGTTGGCGCTGGCGTTCAGGCCGGCCTGCAGTCCGCGGCCGAAGTCATTGCCAGCAGGTGTGGCGGAGGCGCCGCCGCCCCCAACGCCGGCACCCGCGGACGAAGTGAGCCCGCTGGCCGGGCCGCCCAAACCGGCGCTACCCATTGACGATGTCGACGGTGCTGAGGATGTCAGGCCACCGCCTCCGCCAATGCCTGAGGACGAAAAGCCGCCACTGCCACCCATTCCGGACGACAGCCCCATTCCGCCGGCACCCGAAGATGACGGACTGCTCATGCCGGGGAACATCCCGCTCGGGGCTGAGGCAAGCGGGTTTGTCGCTTCACCAAGACGCGGATCGTCGGCGAGTTTCGGTGCGCCGCCTTCGAGTGGTCGGTCGATGGGTGAGTTGACGTCCTTGCTCAAGTCGTCGAGCGTCCCCTGGTTGGAACCTGTGTCGGAGGGCTGATCGACTTCGCTGGGATCAATCGAATCATCCGTCGGCCGATCGATCGGGCTCTCGTTACTGATGGGTTCAACCTCGAGAGTGCGATCAAGGGCGGGCGATTCTTGTAGCGGCCCAAAACTCTGCGGCATACCGCCCATCCTGGGGTTGCCACCACCGCCACCACCGAAGCCAGTGAGCTGAATGGGGACACCGCCCATTGAATCGGACGGCACTCCAATTCGCCTGCCCTGGCTCATAATTTCGGCGACCACGCTCGAGCTCACGGCCTCAGCACGCCCGCGCGCTTCGGCGATTATTGCCATGATTTGCCCAGCGGCAAGACCCGCCGATGCACTAGCCATGAGGCCGCCTGCCGCCAGCGATTGCTTCAACTCTTCGATCTTCTGATTCGCCTCGAGATCGATGGCGTCCAGGCGACTGCGCGCGTGGTAAACGAGCTGAGCCACTTCGTCGACTACCTCTGACATCGTTTGGTACATGTCAGCTTGGTCTCCGATGGCCATCGCGTCCCGCATGTACATGCCGTGCATGCCGTCGATAGCCTTGCCGGCGTTTTCGTTGTACAGCCCGTCGGCGCGTCGGCGGATGTCGGCTGCGGAGTCGGCGTCTGCGATCGCTTTGGTTCGTTGCGCGCCAGAGACGTCAGACCAGGAATCGGCCGACGTGAGTGGCCACAAACCGCCGACGATCGCGGCAGAGTACGGCCGCGTTGGCATTGCCGAGCTGGTGCCGACAGCTACCATTTGATGCCCAGCTCGTCGCAGCTGGCTTTGACACCGCCGTATGCGACGAGGCTGTCGGTCCACGCGGCAGAGTCGTAGACCTGCTTAGGTCCCGGTCGGATGCTGGTCACATACAGGCGAATATCGTCGATGTACCGCTGAAGATCCCGCCGAAGGGCGGGATCGGCGTCTTGGCCTCCATCAAGAACGTCCTGAATGCGCGTTACCCAAGCTTCGGAAGTTGATACGTATTCGGGCAGCCCGGCGTCGCGGGCAGGCGTTCCCTGCTCGCCGAGGCCAGTCCATGCCCGCGCGTCGTTGTTGCTTTCGGCCATCAGCGGGGCGATCTCTTCGCACAGAGCCTTGTCTTCAATTATGGTATCCGCACTCGCCGTCGGTTCCGGTGGCGCGGTGGGCGCCATCGGCGCCGACTCGTCGCCACGGGTCAACGAAACGACGAGCGCAGCCGCCGACAGAAGCACCGCCAGCGAAACGCCGATGATGCTGAACAGCTGGGGCCGAGCTTTCGGCCTGCCTGCCTGTTGCGGGTACGGGGGCGGCGTGCCATGACTCGGTGATGGAGGTTGCCAACCCTGCGGAGGCATGGCTGATCGACCTGTTGGTGGGTATGGCGCGGGATGACCTCCATCTGCAGTCATAGTTCCAGGGTAAGGGCAGGCCAAGGTGCAATCAGCACCAAAATCGGTGGCAGGCTGCGCCTTGCGGACGACGCTCGCCCTCCACCAGGGATTTTCGTAACGCGTAGCGCTCTATTGATGCCCACGAATCCGCGTGGGATCGGCCACTTGCGTCGGGGACCTCGGACCTTTCGAGTTGCCCCGCAGATTGAATAGCGCGACGTCCGTCCGATGTAGGCACCGGAGGACGTCAGCAGCCAACCATTTGATGATGGCCGGCGAGGCTGCTGAAACCTGACAGAGCTGGTGCCTACCAGGAAACTCCTACATCAGCGCAGGTTGACTTTACGGCGAAGTACGCCATGAGACTGTCCGACCAAGCCGCTGCGTCGTAAACCTTCGGGGGCCCCGGCTTTACGTTCGTCGCGTAGATACGTATGTCGTCTATGTAGCGCTGCAAGTCACGCCGGAAAGCCGGAGCCGCGTCCCGACTGTCGTCCAGAAGCTGCTGTGCACGGGGCACCCACGCTTCAGTCTTGGTGATGAACTCAGGTAGCGCCGCATCGCTTGCCGGAGTTCCTTGCTTCCCCAATTCTGTCCAGGCATTGGCGTCCCGATTGCTCTCGGTCATCAACGGCGCGATCGCTTCGCACAAAGCCTTGTCTTCAGAGGCGGTGGACGCGCTCGCCGCCGGTTCCGGTGGCGCGGTGGGCGCCACCGGCGCCGACTCGTCGCCACGCGACAGCGAAACGAAAAGCGCAGCCGCCGACAGAAACACCGCCAACGAAATGCCGAGGATGCCGAAGAGCGAGCGCGGAGCTCTCGACCTACCTACCTGCGGCGGATTCGGGGGCGGCGCACCATAACCCGATGGTGGAGGCTGCCAACCCTGCGGAGGCATGGCCGATCCGCCTTGTGGTGGGTACGGCGCGGGATGACCTCCATCTGCAGTCATAGTTCCAAGGTAAGGGCAGACCAAGGTGCAATCAGCACCAAAATCGATAGCACCGCTCGCGCTTCGCGACAGCTCTCCCGCTCACCAGGAAACTTTCATACGCGAAGCCGTCAGTGGCGATTCAGCGACGCAACGCGGATCCGCGTGAATCAGTCCGATTTGCGCCGGGGTGGTCGACCTCGGCGTGACTCACCTATAAATTCGCCGTATCTCGCCCGCTAGGCTTTCGAGCGTTTGGCGTATGGCACGCACGGGGGTAATGGCTTTGGTTGATGGTCGCGACGACGACGATGTCGATACGGATCGGTTCCGATCCCTAGCTGCTGTCCCTTATGGGCGATGGGACAGCGGCGTCGAATCTGCTCCTCACGGTTCGGCGACGGGGTCGCAGGATTGGGAATTCAGATCAGCGCTTCCGACAGCTTCGCCTCGTCGTCGCGGCAAGCCGCAGCACCTCGGTCTGGCAGCTCTGGGTGTTGTGGTTGTCGTCCTGGCGGTGGTCGCGGCGTGGCTGTGGTGGCCGTCGGCGTCAGACACCGATTCAGACGCCGCGCCCGAGACTTCGGCTGCCGCGCCACCGAACAACCCCGACCAGACACGGCTTCAAGCCCTTCTGCCGACGGGATACACCGAGGACGCGTGTCGGCCGGCTGACCCGTCCGCCGGCGCGCTGGCCGCGCTGGAATGCGATCGCAATGGGGACACTGGAGGTCCCACCACAGCGACCTACGTCTTGGTGGATGCGGCAAAAGATATTGACGCGGTGCTCGATTCGCTCATCGCAGACCTCGATGTGGTGGTCTGCCCCGGCAACATCCAGTCGCCAGGCCCCTGGCGGCGTAACGCAGATCCGAACTCAGTGGCGGGAACACTGGTTTGCGCCAGTCGCGGTACTCAGAATGTCGTGGCGTGGACGACGGAGACCTCGAATCTGGTCAGCGTCGCCTATGGCGAAGGTGCTGATCCGTCGCTGGGTGACTTATATCGTTGGTGGACAACGCATTCCTGACCACTGCTGTTGGTGACCCATCATGACCACGCCGTGCGCGTGATCACCACCAGCGATGCCGTCGAGGGTTGATCCAGGAAAACTTCTGCACTTCAACGTGATTGGCGTGCATTAACGTCAAAGGCAGCCCCGATACCTCAGCCGGGGCGAGAAGGGGCCCGGCGCACCCCCACCCGTTGCCGGGCCTCTTCGTCCATTCTCCGGCGTACGCACAGATCGCGAAGGGCGGCGTTGATTCAGATCATGCCGCGCAGCAATCCTGCGGATACGTGCCCAGTCCTAGGCGGGCGATTTCGGGTCACATCCTGCGGAAACCCTGTCCGACAGAGATTGTCGTCGTCGGTAGGTTGTGCGCCATTCGGCTGCTGTCGAGGTCAGGCGTCCCCGTCTATCGTCGCAACGAGGTCGCGCGCAATGTCGACAATCTTGGTATTCGACTCTTGGGAGAGCCGGGTGAGGAGGCTGAAAGCTGCCGTTGAGTTGACTCTGAAGCGTTCCATGATGATTCCTTTGGCCTGGCCGATGACATCGCGACTGCTCAAGGCGGCGTCAAAACTGGCTTCGGCTGCCGCGCCGATCAGCGCCACCGAGGCATGCTGGGCCACGATCTCTCCGATCAGCATCGGTTCGTCGGCGAACACCCCGGCCTCGGAGGCATACAGGTTGAGGGCTCCAAGGTTCCGATTCTGGACGAAGAGCCGAAAAGACAGCAGGCTACGAGCTCCGATGTCCATCGCGGTCTCGCAGTAGCGCGGCCAGCGTGTCTCGGCAGCCATATCGTCGATAAGCACCGTCCGGTGCTCGCGCAGCGCACTCAGACACGGTCCTTCGTTGAGTTCCGACTGGATGGCGTCGAGTTTGGCCACGATCGGATCGCTGGGGACGCGCGGCTTGACCTTAGGGCCCTCGATCAGCGAGATACCTGCCCAACGAACGCCGGGCACGACCGCAACGGCGCCTGTCACGATGGATTGCAGGGTCGACTCCGTATCGCTTTGACCCTGCATCTCTAGCGCCAGGTCGCCCAGGACCTGCGCCAGCTCGCGCTCGCGCCCACCCATCCTTCAATTCTAGGGTCTCTATAAATGAGCGCGTCAAGGTCCGGGCCTGCGAAAATGACAGTACTCGACGTCCGCCCTATTCCCCCGCTTCGGACGTCTCGTCCCAGAACTGCTTGCGGGACAGCTGCATTGCCTCGTTCCCGGCTTCGAAGAGGTCGTTGAGCTTCTTCTCTAGGCTGAGGTTGGTCAGCCGGGTGCGGACCGCATCGTCGATGAAGAGGCTCACCAGCCGTCCGTCGTCACCTAACGTAAAGCGCACCAGGCCTTCTGGGTCTTCCACCTCGGTGCGCAGCGCGGTGAGCCGGGCGATCATGTCGTCGAGGCGCTGCAGCGTGGAGGCGATTTCGGCTTCGCAGTACTTCACTTTCTCGGCGTCGCCGAGGTCGTCAAAACTGGACGGGCCGCTCACTTGTCGTCGTCCCGGGTGGGCATGGTGATGCGGCGGACCACGGGTTTGAGCGGCGGGTCGTCGTCATCGGGCGGGTCGTTGCGGGGTGCGGAGGCGGTCGCCGATTGTGCGATGCGGTCCTCGGCGACCTTGCCCGTCACCGATTCGGTGTGCGGCTCCGGTGTCTGGACGACTTTCTTGGCGCGCTGTTGCGGTTCCTGGCCGGCCCCGCCCTGCCCGCCGGCGCCGCCCATGCCGTGCATGGGCGCCATCGGCATTCCGCCCATCCCGCCGGGCGCTCCCGCTGGCGCCGCGGGTGGGGGCAGGGCACCGCCGCCGGGGGTTGTCGGCAGGTTGGGCGGCGGACCGGTCGTGGGTGTGGTCGAGGGCGGCAGGTTCACCGCTCCCCCGCCGCCGGCGGGCAGCGTGCCCGCACCGCCGCCGGCGCCACCGGAGCCGAGCCCGTCCGCGCCCAGCCCGCCGGGGTCGCCCGCCTTGCTCAGCGCGCGCACGCGTTCGGCCTGGTTTCCTTCCAGCCCGGACTTCATCATTCCGCCGAGCTGCTGGCTGAGCTGACCGGCCATCTGCCCCACCATTTCGGGCATCTTGCCGACGGAGCCGAACATTCCGCCGACGGCGCCGCCGATCGCGCCGAGCATCTGCGACATCATCTCGGGCAATTTGGAGGCCATCTCGCCGGCCTTCTCGGGTGTCATCTGTTCCCCGGCCTTGCCGGTGGGGTCGCCGGGAACCCCTGGTGCGCCGGGCATTCCGGGTGCGGCACCGGGTCCGCCGGCGGTGCCGGTGCCCGCCTCGGTGGCGGTGTGGTAGCTGCCGTAACCCTGTGCTGCTTTGGCGTCCATCTCGGCTTTGCGCGTGTACAGCTCGCCCAGCTGGACGGCGTACATGCCGCCGGAGGCCATGTTGGCGGCGGAGACCTGTTCGATCTGGCGGCGCAGCGTCTCGTATTCCTCGGGGGTGGGGATGTCGGCGCGGGCCTGCACCGCGCTGGCGCTGTGATGGTCGGCCTGCTGCACCAGGCCGCGGGCCCATTCAGAGGATGCCTCGAATGCTTCGGCGTACTTCGTGAGATGGGCGCGCACGACATCGGTGGAGACCTCGCTGTCCCAGGAGTCGGGCAGCGACGCCGACGCCGAGCGCACGGTGTCGGCGGCTTCGTCGAGGGTCGCGGCCACTCGCATCCAGGCGCCGATGAACTGGTCGCCGACGTGCGGGCTGCCCGAATGCACGGCGGCGGACAGTGCTTCGCCGGGCAGCGGGGCGGGCGGCGTCAGTGGGGGCCGCACGTCGGGCATCAGCGGTGGTGAGGGCGGGGCCCAGCCCGTGACGGTGACGACGTCGGGGACGCCGAGTTTCTGCAGCCCGGTCTTGTTGAAGAGGTCCTGGACAACGAATCCGGCGGAGACGTTGGTCAGCTGCGCCGCAGTGGCCGCTAGACACAGCGACTGCTCGGCCACCGACGTGATGAGCAGCGTGGCGCCCGTCGAGAGGCGCACCGCGCCGCCCGCGGACGCCGGGTCGGCGCCCAGCGGCGGATGCGCCGGGTCGCCGCCGATGACGTTGGCGAGAGCTTCGGCGATCCGCTGCGCGACCAGGATCAAACCGGCAGGGTCGACGTTGATGGTGCTCACAGCGCTGCCAACCGGTTCCGGGCGGCGGCGAGGTCGGCCTCGGTGGGCATGCCGTCGAGTGCTTCGGTGGCGAGGTCGGCCTGTTCCCACTGCCGGCGCACCGCGAGCTGGCCTTGCAGGTAGGCGACGTCGGCGCAGGCCATGATGCGTTCGGCGAGTTCGTGGCCGGGCCGGGTCATGGCTTCGGGCTCGAGCTGGACACCCAGGATGTGGCCGCGCACGGCCACCCGAACAAACACCGCCGCGTCCGCAGTGGCGGCGGTGAAGGATTGTTCGCTCAGCGGCAGGGCGTCGTGGTCGCTCACAGACGGAGGCGCTCCGCGCTGGACTCATCGACGTCGGTGAAGGCGGTCGCCTGGCGGCGCAGCAGGTCGGCGGCGCTGCGATGGGTGGTGGCGTGCTCGCTGAGAGCCGCGTCGCGTTGGGCGAGCAGGTCGGCGACCGCGGCTTTGACCTGGTGCATGATCGGGCCGTAGGTGCTCACCGCGGCGTGGATGTCGGCGCTGGCCTGCTGGGCGTCGCCGATGGTCGCGGCGACCTCGTCGTGCTGGTCGGCGACGGTGCGCAGTACCTGGGCCTCAACCCGGATCTGGTCGGTCATGGTGTGCTCCTTCGCTTGGTGCGATTATCCCGCACGGCTGGGTACCGCCGGTGCGGCAATGATGCGGGAGGGATCCATCCAGCCCAGGAAATCCGGGCTGGACGCCACCGACGACAACGGCACCACCTCGCCGTCCTGCAGCGCTTTGACCGAGCTCAGCGCGACGACGTAGCGGTCGGCGAACATGCCGATGGCACCGCAGGACAGCGCCGATGGGTCGATGGGGTCGGTGACGGGGGTGCCCGGCGGTGGGAGTTCGATGCCGGCGTCGCGGAACGCTTGCTCGACCGGCGTCCCCGACAGATGAGAGGTAACGGCGCGCGCCACGTCAGCGGTCTTGGCGTTGGACGTCGAACCGTCGGGCAGCGCCACCGTTGTCGGGGCCGGAGGCGGGCCGGTGTCAGCAGCCGGCGGTGCCCCCGAACCGGCATCGGTCGCCTCCGGCACCGGCGGTGGGGGTGGTGCCGGCGTGGGCTCCGGCGTGCTCACCGCTGTCGGTGCCTCTACCTCGCTGTCCGCATCCTCGGATTCCTCTGCCTCGTCGAGCTTTTCGGGTTCCTCGGTACGGCGGGCAGTATCACCGAGCTGTGAGATCAGCCCTGCCAGCGGGGCGGTCGCCCCCGCGAGCTGTCCGAGCGGATCCATGCCCATGCCCAGTCCGGGCGGCATGCCACCCAGGGCGCCCGGCAGCGCCGACGCTAGCGAGGCCATGGGATCTGTTGCGCCGGTTGCACCGGCGCCGAGGTCACCGAGTCCGAGATCGGCCAGCGTCGGGTCGGGCATCGCGTCGGCCGGACCGAGAGTGACAGGTGTGGCCGCCTCGGCGGCGGGCGTCCCGGCAGGCATCGGTGGGGGCGGATCGCCTGTGGGCGCGCCCGTGCCCGGGGCGCCGGGATCGAGCGCGTACAGATTCGACAGTGCCTCAACGGCTTTGGCTTGGTCGTCGGCGGTCAGCGTGCCCGACGACACCACGTCCCCAATGGCGGCGACCTGCCCACGCAGAAACTTCAGGAACGCCTCTTCCCCGGCCGGGGTGTCCATCGAAAGCGCCGGGTTGTTGATGGCTTCGACGATCTTCTGCTGGATCTGCTGCAGCTGCTGTTGGCCGTCGGAGGTGGTGGCGTGCGCCTGCAGCATCACCTCCGACAGCGCGCCTTCGGCCTTGCTGAGGTCGCTGTAGCGGGCAGCCATGTCGTCGTGCAGCTGGCGCACGGCGTCGGCGGCGCGCCCGGACTGCTGTTCCTCGGTCGGCAAAGGCTCCGCCGACGGGGCCGGGGCGGGGTCGGTGTCGTTGAAGTCGTTGGCGGTGATCGGGTCTCCCCCTGCGGTGTAGTAGCGGCGTTCGCCGGTGACCGGGTCGTCGACGTAGTAGTCGCCGCGCGCGTTCTTCGGTGTCAGCGTGCCCAAGTGGTCGTGATAGCCATGCGGCGCGGGCGGCGTCGCGCCGACGAGTGGCGCGATCTGCTGGCCTTCGGCGTCGACCGGGGCATACAGGCCGTCGTCGCCGCGCCGATATCCGGCGGGCGGAACCGCCTGGCCCACAATCCCGTTGGGGTCCAGCGCCGACACGGTGCCGTCGGTGTTGAGCACGTAGGTGGTGTCGGAGCCCGAATTGCGGTAGGCCAGCGTCCCGTCGGCCGGCACGGGTGTGCCGTCGCCGAACACCAGCGCGCGGGGGGCGCCGACGCTGTCGGTGTCGAAGTGCATGTTCGGGTCGCCGTAGGCGACCCGCGCCTTGTCCAGCACGCCGCCCCAGTACGGGTCGGCGCGGTCGATGAACTCGTCCGCTCCGGGCGGTGCCCAGCCGGCACCTCCGGCGCGCAGCCCGCCGGGATCGGGGTCCCAGCGGGTGTGCTCGTCGAAGCGGCGCAGCTCGGTCATGACAGTCGCTGCGCTCTAGAACCAGCCGCGGCCGAGGTCGTCCTCCAGGCCCACCGGTGGGACGAATGCCGGGGGGTCGGCGGGCAGCCGATCCCCGCCGAACAGCTGCGCAACCCGGTCGAGCATGTCCAGGACCTGGCTGGTCTCCTGCTGCAACGTGGGCTCCATATCTCCCCCTCAAGGTGTTCCCTCGAGCGTATTTCCTGCCAGAGTTGGCCGTGTGCACTAATTTTCGGTGGCCTGAGCCACTGCTACGGGTCGGCGGGCGACGTAACTCGGCGGCATCGCGGTAACCCGCACCACGTCGCCGGTCTGCGGGGCGTGCACCACTTGGGTGGGTGAGATCGCGAGTTGCACGTGTCCGGGGCCGCGGTCGTCCCAGCTGGCTCGCGGGAAGATGAGGTCGCCGGCGCGGACTTCGCCGGGCGGCACCGCGACCCCTTGACCGACCTGAGTGTAGGTGTCGGGGCCGAGGCGGACCCCAGCTTGCGCCCACGCCCACTGCGTCAGCCCGGAGCAGTCAAAATTGTTGGGACCTTTGGCTCCCCACACATAGGCGACGCCCTGCTTGCTCAGCGCCGCCTGGACCGCCTCCCCGCCAGGGCCCGCAGGCACCGCGCCGGCACGTCCGTCGACACCGGCGGCGAGCACCACGTCGCCACCGCTGCCCGATCTTGTGGACGGCGGCGGTTCCAGGGTCGGCGATCCGGAACCGAAGGACGCTGGACTGAAGCCCGAACCTCCGCCGCCGCCCGCGCTCAAGCCGCCGAAACCGTTGCCGCTCAACGCACCGGCGCCGCCCCCGGTGGCCCGGGCGGAGTACACGAGTGCGCGCAGCAGAGCCGCCATCCGTGCGTCGCGTAGTTTGTAGGCCTGCACTACCTGCTGTTGCTGGGCGATGCGCGCACGCATCGCGGTGAGCATGGCCTTCTCCCCCGCCGGATGACCGGTGTAGGGAGCGAGCCCGGTGACATCGGCTGTGGCACCGGTGATTACGGTGCCGGAGCGGCCGTGCCCAGACCGGTCAGCCGCCGCGGCTTCGCGCAGTCCACTGCCGAGGCGCTCGTCGACTCCCGACAGCGTGTCCAGGCTCAGACCTGCCCGCCCACCGAATTGCCCGTAGCTGAGCGCGAATTCACCGGAGAGCCCTGAGGCGCGAGCCACGCCATCGCGGACCAAGTCGCGTGCCCCGCCCAGCCCCGACGCGGCGGACGCGCCGCCGGAGGACGCGGGTGTCCCGAACAGGGCGTGGCCGCGCCCGAGAACATCTCCGGCTTCCGCCACGATCGTCCCAAGTGACACCTCTTCAGTATCGAATAGCGCAGTAGGGCCTCTGTGCACAATTTCCTGCGATCGATCAGTCACAACGCGGCAGGGCACCACCCTTGGTGCAGTTGCGCCAGGCACGGTTAGACTCGTGATGTCTCCCACGCCCTGGCTCGTAGGCTTCTTGCCGCGCATGGTGGCTAACCCGTTGGATGCCGGATACGTCGACGGAGACGAATGACCGGGCTCTTTCCGGTCCGCACGACCCGGCGCCGCGCTTAACCCCTTGATGCCGCGTTAACCGTTGGCTAACACCCATGCGTGCCGGCGCCGGGGTACGCGCGCGCTGGCTCAGCTTGGGCCTTCATCGGGCCTCGATGTGACGATTTCGCGCCGGAGGCCCGCTCTCCCACCGTCGATAATGGTGTGTATCAGCGTCATTCAACCAGCTAGTTAAGGTGCGGTGAACCATGCCCCCAATCGTCATCGGTATCGATGCCCATAAGTCCAGCCACACGTGTGCCGCAGTAGACGGCATGGGACGAGTTCTCGCCGTCAAGACCGTGGCGGCTACCACCGCCGGGCACATGAACCTGATGGCTTGGGCGCGTATGTCATTCGGTGACGATCTGAAATTTGGCGTCGAGGACGTCCGCGTCGTCACTCGGCGCCTGGAGGAGGATTTGTTCGGTGCGGGTCAGGTGGTTGTGCGAGTGCCCGCCAATACGATGGGCCGCGTCCGAGCATCGGGTCGGGCCCGGGGGAAATCAGATCCCATCGACGCCACCGCCGTGGCACGCGCAGTGCTGCGCGAACCCGACCTGCCAGAAGCTTTTCAGGACCCGCTTAGCCGCGCCTTCGGGTTGCTGATCAATCGCCGTGACGTCCTCGTGCACCAACGCACGGCGACGATAACCCGGGTGATCTGGCGCATTCACGAGCTGGACCCTGAACGCGGTTCGTCGCTGGGTTCCCTCAACTACGAGGTGCATCGCGACCCACTTGACCGTTGGCTGGCAACGCAGTCAGGAGTCGTTGCTGAGATTGCCCGCCAGGAATTGTCAGAAGTCGCTGTGCTATCCACGAAGATCGGTGATCTGCGCAAGCGCATCAGCAAAGACGCGCGACAGTCGTTGCCGAATATGCTCACCGTGGTGGGGTGTGGCGAGTTGATGGCCGCCAAGATTGTCGGCGAGACCGGCTCGCCGCGCCGGTTCAAAGATGAGGCCGCGTTCGCGCGATACGCGGGTGTTGCGCCCCTACCGCACTGGTCGGGCAGCACGGAGGGGCGCATGCGTATGACTCGATCTGGCAATCGGCAGCTGAATATGGCTTTGCATCGGATCGCTGTCGTGCAGATTCAGCGCGAGGGCCCCGGCCAGCGGTACTACCGCAGGAGACGGGAGATGGGCGACAACTATTACTCGGCGATGCGACGGTTGAAGCGGCGCATCGTCAGAGTGGTGTTCAGCCGCATGACAACTGACCTCCGAGCCCATGCGGAGAGAACAGCCGACGATCAGACTACTCGTAGCTCAGGTTCGTGAGGTTCTCAGCTGTTCGCATGGATTCGCCGGCTTGTTGCGTCATCAACGCCTGCATCTCGGTCATTGCGCGCCGCAACGCCATGAGTGCCGCGATCTCGGCAGCCGGAATCTCCGACCATTCGCCGAGGGTTTCGCAGCTCTCCGCGGCGCGGCTCGCCACCTCCCCCGCCTGGGCCGCGCTGTGGGCATGGCTGTCGGCGGCGCGGGCCAGTTGCTCGACGAGGTGCGCATCGCTGGCCGCGCATTCGTCGAGGCGCCGCGCGACCGACGCGAGCGTTTCGTGGTGGGCGTCGGCGAGGGATCCGGCCATCTCGCCGGTCGGGCCGACGGCGGCGTGACTGGCTTCTGCGGCCCGCTGGACCTTGTCCAGGGTGGCGGCGGCGGGCGCTTCCGCGGACGCGAACAGTGAGTCGGCGCGCTGCAACACGTCGACGACGCGTTCGATGGTGTCTCGCGGCGACATAGCAGCAGTGTCCCCCTAGTGCTGATCAGTGTGCAACTAGAGCGTTCACCTGCAGTTTTACATCACGGCGCATCACGCCAGTTACCTGTAACTATGGCCAAATTGTGGCCACAGTGTGGCCACGCACGTCAGTTTCGTCGACCGTCGCGGATCTGGTAGACGCGGGAGAGCGATAGGCCCGCTGCTGCGGCCAGCTGCTCGCCAGAGAGCCCCTGGTCGAATCCCTCACGGATGAGTCGGCGCAGCTCCGTGTCGGCCGTATCGAACGCGACGCGTCGAGACTCGCGCTGCTTCGCTGCTCGCTTGATCAGCGCGAGGTGGTCCATAAGCAGCGGAGTCTAGCCACAAAGACACGGGAGGCCATTCTCCTTCACATGACATTTCCAGCGCGCTACAGTCCAGAGTTACAGCGCGCTGGAATTAGAGCGCACCAGTCGAGCTGACGAGTCGAGGGGGGTGATGGAAGCTAGGGCGAAAAACACAACTGGGAGCATTTGAGCCCCAACGCATTTCATCGGGCCAATTTTGAGGCTGAGAAATATCGAAGGCGGCTTCCCTGCCAGGAAACCGCCTCCACAAGCCCCCTGCCAGGGGCTCAGTACCGAAACCAAAAGGAGCGTACCTCCATGCACGAAAGCAGCGCAACCGTTCTCGCCGGAGCCGCGAACCCCCTAACGCCCGCGGACGTCCAACCGCCAGTGGGTGCCGAATGGATTAGTGAATGGGTTCATGAAGACCCGCCCTACCAGAGGTATCGATTGATTCGCGGGCGAGTCCGTTCCGTCGGCGAGACCATCACTCACTACGACGGCCACACGACTGGGCTGGCCGAGGTGGAGACGTCGGCAACTCAGCTGGTCGACGGCAACCTGGGCCCGTCTGATCCACCTCAGATTCAGATCAACGTCTATACGGATACCGGCTTGAAACCCGGGGAGGCTCGTGAAATCGCCACCAGTCTCTTCCAGGCCGCAAACGAGGTGGAGCGTTGGATGGTGCCGGTGAGCACTGCCCAGGTGGCCATGACGGGACACGCAGGACAGCCGGTTGTGGAGTGTCAACCTTGGTGCGACACCGGAGACGGTCATCCTGATTACTACGCGCGACGCGACCAAGCCTGCTGGTCACCGTGTGAATACCTCGGAATGTCTCTGGAGGAAAGGATCGAGGAGAACGACGAGCAACACATGCAGCGCATAGGAGTGCACGCTCGACAGCGCCCCGACGAAGCTGGCCATGTGGTGGTCCATCTCGACGGCATCAAGCTCAGCGGGCCAATCCCTCAGCCATACAACGACCTTGACCATTCCCTAGAACTCACGCCAGATGAGGCCCTACGCCTTGCGACCATGCTGGTCGCCGCAACCAAGTTAATGCGAGTCGAGTCGCCCGACATGAGTTGAGCGCGTCGAAATCAATCTCCAGCATCGTGTCCCGGCGTCGAGGACCGGGCGCCGGGACACGATGCTGTTGCCGATTCCCGGTGCGCGGGCTCATAACTGAGGTAGGAGACAGACGATGGACATCCCGGACAAATGGCGCGGGTTGGTGGAGCAGATGCAGCTGCTGCCCGGCGAGCGGGAGGCGGTCGATTCGGTGCTCAGGTTGATCGCGCAATCGCGAGCGCAACGCGTGCCTAGCACCGTCACGCCGCCGAATCCAACTCTGCCACAGCCGAAATTGCTCCTCACGGTCGAGGAGGCCGCCGACGTTCTGCAGATTAGCAAGACGACTCTCTATAGGCTTTTCGCCGATGGTGATCTCAGCTGGGTCCAGGTCGGCGCGCATCGCCGTGTCGCCGCGGCCGAGCTTCAGCGGTTCGTCGACTCGCACACGCAGGTGACTCCGTGATGCGTGGCGACAGGCCCCTGCCCATCACCACGTTCTCCCTCGCCGAAGTGGCCGCGATGGTGCTGCCGCCCGAGTGGAAAGACCCCGAACTATGGCTCATGCGCCGGCTTCGCAAGGGTGCGATCGCGGGTTACAAGGTCGGCCACGAGTGGCGGATGACCGAGCGCCAGGTCGAGGCGCTGATCGAAGCGCACACCAATTCCGAACCCGATGCCGACGACGAGCAGCCGGTCGACAACTCGCGTGACGCGGTGGTGTCGGGACTGTCCGCGCGCGGCGTGCGGCGGTTGCTCTAGCCTGTCGCGTTCTGCGGCCCGCGCGCACAGGGGCAGGTGTGCGATTCGACGGGGATGGCGGCGCGGCGATGGGAGAATGCTTGCCATGGCTGACGAGCACATCCCGTTCGAGAAGCACACCCGCGAATGGTGGAGTCGCCTCTCCGACGAACAACGTGCCACCGTCCGCGCCGCCGCAGCCGCCAGTAGGGTCGACGAACAGATCTTCAAGCTCCTCGCGACCACCCGCTGCCCCGTCGGCCCGATCGGCACCGCGTGGGAGGCAGAGACCGACTATTCGTGGTCCTGGCCGCATGGCATCCGCACGTTCGTGGCTAGCCAGCCGAGCCGCTACCGCCAGGGCGTCATGACCGTTCGGGTGAACGCCGACGATCCACGACCAGAGCTGACCAAGATCACTGAGGCGATCGAGGTCGAGCTTGCAAAGACCGGGGAGCGTCTCGCCCGTCCGCTCATGGGCCACTGGTCTGGCGCGCTGGAAAGCCTCGACAGCCCCTACCGTCTTTACCAGAGCGTCGACTACGAGGCCGAAGCGATCAACTGAGGATATGGACTGGCTCGAAGTCGCGAAGATCGCGCCCACCGCCGCGGTGGTCTCCGCAATCGTAACCCTTGCGATCCGCTGGCTCGACCGCCCCCGCCCCGTGCTGCGCCTCGAAGCTCGCCTCAGTCTCAACCGCGGCGAGGCCAGCGGCGTCGGCGACGGCCCGACACGAGCAACACGGATGGCCCTGCTGAATGTCGGCGACGGAGACGCGTATGACGTCAAGATATTCGGGTCGAAATGCGACCCGGCAATATTCGCCGAGGCGGGCAACTGGGTCTATGCCGCCTCGGCCATCAAGGCCGGGGAGGGCGCCGACGTCGAGGTAGGGGCGAGCTCAGATCCAGCCAAGACGGTCGACGCGGCAGTCATTGTGACCTGGTCGACTCATCCGCAGCGCTGGTTCCGCAAGCGGATGCGGATCAGCCTCGACGAGGTGGGTATCGCCGAGCTGCTCCCACCCGGACTGCTACCCGTGCGCGAAATACCCGAAACGGTGCGGCGCACAAGAGAACTGGAGGCACGATCACCGCGAGCGCAGCGGTATTTGCAACTCCCTGGACACGTTGATCCGTGGTCGGCATTGGAACAGTCGGAGGAATAGCGCTGGCCCGCTGCACTAGCGGCCCTCGCCTGAGAACTCTTCGCGATTTCAAATCGGAGAGCGTCAATCTGCCCCAGGCATGCCCCCCCACTGCCCGGCCGTCGAGATGCGGTGCCGGGGCGCACTGCTGTCGCTTCCGTCAATTACTCTCCGCGGCGCCCCCATGTGCTTTACGGTTAACAGCCAGTCGCCGATGTCCGGGGGGGGTACACGAGCAGATGGGTCAGGGTGGGCAATGCAGCAAAGCTGGGCCTCAAAATCATCGGTTGGATTTCCGCGATTATCGGCATCGTGGTCGGCGTACCCGAACTCGTGCAGATGGGGCGCGCACAGTGGAATGAGCGAACTCCAATAGCGATCACGCGACCGGCGGGAGACATGTTCCGGTGCGCGCTATTCGAGGGGACCGCTGGCCGACGACACGGGCAACAGCTATGGCTCGCCCATCGAGATAACCGCGACCCAATCCACTTTTTCTTTATGAAGCCCTACCTGTGGGGCGAGATGGGCTGGAAAGCAAGAGTTCATCTGGGTCCCCCAGATACCGTGCGATCGAGATACACCGTCTACGTGTTCTATGTGTCCGACGATACGAGCCGCTTCTTGGAAAATCTCACTACATCCTCGGTCAACGGCCCCGCCGGCACCTTCTGGATGGCACAGGACTTGCCCCCAACCGCAAGCGGCACGGTATCGCTCGAAGTCACGAGGAGAGGCGATACCGGAGTCTGTTGAGTCACGCTGCCCGCCCGCATGTTCTGTGGTCGAATCGAGCCCCGAAGCCTCATAGCCTTCGACTGAACTTGGACTTAGCCCGGAGTTGCGGACTCGCCGTCAGGCGGACCAAGAGCAACGTCTCCGGGCCGCAGAAGGCGAAGCACCGGCGTCTTCACCCCCAGTCTTGCTGCGCCATCAGAGATTGCGATGCGCAAATACGGATATACAACCATTATTCCCACACGCTGAATGAAGTCCAACAGCACTGCTTCCGCAATATCGACTTCGTCCGATAGGGAGAAAACGCCGTCTGCTTCTGCAACGTATTCTCCCCCCGCCCCTGCGACTGAAGCCTTGCAGCGCACCACAATCTCGTCTTGCGACAACATTGAACTAACTTCAAGACGGAACGTATCTGGCTCATCCTCGGCGTCCGTTCGCCGCGCAGAAACTTCGTTGAACCTCACTGCCGCTAGGTTCACAAGCGACATCAGATCGTCTACATCGACGACGAGTCGCGAGCTTTCTCCTTCAGGCATTTCTGCAGATCGCCGCGTACTCTGCGTCAAGGTCTGCGGCTCCCGACGGCCCTTCTATCCCATGGTCTTTGACCACGTGATGCAGGAACCCACCCGTAAAAATTTCAGTGGAGACAAAAGCTAGCGGCATGGCCGTGCTGAAGTTGATCTCAGCAAACGTCTTGAAAGCGCTGGACCTAAACACCCCTATTACACGGGCGACGTCTTCAATCGCGTGGCGGCATTTCGCCGTGGCTTCCACGCCGGGTTCAACGGTGCCGCCAATAGGTCGCATGGTTCCACGAGGAGCGCGGCGCGTTTGCAGCTCAGGTAGTCCACTTTCAACAGGGCGCGCCGTTATCGTTGCTTCGTAGCCGAGCGCGCGCAGGTAGCGCGCAAAGGCAGCAATGCGAAGATTGCCGTCACTATTCACTACTTGCGAGACGCGCCCTGGCGAGACACCGAGTTTGGCTGCAAGGTCCTTCTGATCGAGTTCCGAAGCATCCAGAGCGGCTTGCAATACCCGGTTTGCCTGACCGGCAAGGTCAGCGGCGGCCAGTCCTTGCGCTCCCGCGTCGGTCGCCTCAATTTCTTCGATGAGTGTTCGCTCATGTGGTCCGGTCATGTTCTAAATCCTCCTCTCGAACACGCTGCGTGGCATCGAGGTCGTATCGGGGCGTAGCTTGACTTACCTTTGGGAACGCGTGACCTAGGCGGATAGCCGGGTCAAAGTAGGGGATATCCCAATACGCGCTTCCAGCGAGGCGTGGGTCCACGTCAGCAACGTCCTTTGCACGCAACTTTGGATCGTAGTTACCCCGGCCGTCGGTGTCGTAAAAGCTGAGGCGCTTCTTTGCCCTCTTGAACTCCCAGATCCCGTCATCTAAGTCGTTAACGGCACCGGCGTAGACGGGCTCCCCGGTAGTTGCCCAGTGCCTTAAGGCATTCAAGAACCAGTGCCAGTCGCTTATCTGCTCATCGTCTGGCAACTGATCGGCGTCCGGGTCGGGCTCCCACATACCCGTCCTGAGGGCGTCTAGGAAGTCTCCAGCGGGGCAACCATCATCGGCCCTGACCGCGCAGTGAACCTCATGAAACTCTCCCCTCACGATGAGGCGCCGCTCCGGCGACCCTCCTGATTTAGTCAACGCTAAACCCACCCCGAACGTTACGCCAGCACTTTGTGATTTGCGTCATAAATTCGTGACACACTTTTCGAACCCCACCGACGCCACCTTAGAGCCGTCGAGTCGGTCTAGGCCACGCAACGCAAGCATTCAGACGTCCCACCCTGGCGTAGATGTGCGTAGGACGCGCCCAGCAGTCGCAGGGTTAGATAACCACCATGGGTGTGCCTTTGAAATGGAGTGAGTCCGACGAGAATGTGTCCACCGCTGAGCGAGGCAAGCGCCGTTACACAGTGTCGCGAAGGGCAGACGGGCAGTGGGTTTTGACCCTATACAGCCTGTTCACCGGAGAACCGGACAAACTCGGCGACTACCTAAAGTCCGATGCTCAAGACGCGAAGGATGCTGCGCAGAATCTCGCCGATCAATCAACTGACAGCGATTAGGGTCCGTAGGAGCAATCCACCGCAGGTCATCCGTCAATAGCATTCTCCCGCAGCGCGTCATCAGGTACCAGCAGGTGGGCCGTCCGACCGTTTGGGCATGCGGGAGAACACGTCCCGCATGGCTTGAACCCAAACGCTGCCCGACACGCCAGCGTTTCGCAGCCAGAGGTGAGTTCCGCCGGCCAGGGTGGTGACGGCCGCATCGAGTGTCTCCGTAATGAAGCCAACATCGGGCAGTCGCTTGACCCTGAAGTACCCGGGTTCGTACTCCTGTTTCGACATGAGTTCGAATGCCTCTATCCCGAACCAGTTCTGGCCGTGCGCGGCGCCACTTGCGGCGTTCCATAGGTAAGCCCAGCGATCAACGTCCTGGTCCAGGTTCTCGGCGGCGAGGCGCACCAGCTTCTCATAGCCGGGCGGTCTGTCCATTGGACGCAAGCTTGAATCGGTTGCGGTCGAACGATTGACGAGGTCATCAATGCGACCCTGAATGATGGATTGGTCGAGATTGCCCGCTTCCAACGCGCTGCGGTGATACTCGAAATCCCGGTGCATCAACCGGACGTGCCTGCGCACGCAGTCTGTTGCCGACCCTGCTGCGAGAAGCCACAATCCGTGTGCTGCAGCCTCCAAACCGCAACGAGCGAACATGAGGTAGGGCCGGTATGCGATGGTGTTGACCGCGTCGGGTTCGAACTTATATGGCGCGAACTGGTCCGCCCACGAGACGAGAAAGTCCGCTGCAGCTAAAAGATAGTCGCGGCTCCACGCCGACACCTTCTCCCACGGATAGTGTGCATCTGCAAAAGCGAGTGCACTGCCGGGCAGAGGGTCAATGTTGCGCTGCAGAGCAAGTTGGCTGGTGCGTGCGTTGAGTGCAAAGCCCTTCCACTCGGCGATGTGCTCTTCGGGTACCGGCACCCCGTCAACAGCTGGCTCGCTAGTCACAGCCGCCCCATACTGCCGTGCTCAGGCCGAGGTGCTGAAGCGATTTAAGTGAGCAGACCCCTCGCCCCGCTGCGTGATACTGGAGAGCGTGTCGGGGGTCGGTACAGCGGTGACGGCTCGCCCCGATTATCAACGCCGCCAGCAGGGCTCGTATGAGTACATCGCCGCATTCACCATGTCGTCGGCGGCCTTCCATGGATTCACCACACCGTCAGCGGCGGCCTCAACCGACAAGCGTGCGACCATCTCGTTGTAGGACAACTGTTCCTCGTCGATCGTTGCGCAAGCCCTGCGTGCCGTGGCAATGGCCTGCGGTGGGTCGTACAGCGTCCAGCCCTTCGCCTCCAGGTTGGCGAGCAGCGCCGCGTCCATACTCGGCGTCCAGAATGACGACACTGGTGGCCGCAATGGCGTGTTGTCGATCGGCTCGTGGGTCGGTATCGGCTGTATCACCGTCACCGTCGTCGGCGGGGGAGGTGGCGGAATCTCGAACCCCGACGGCCCGACTTCCGGCACGTCAGGCTTCTCGGCCTTGACACTCGGGGCCACCATCGCGACGTCGCCGAGCTGCGGCTGACGTGCGTGGTGCAGGGCCAACCCTGACGCGATTGCGATGGCCACGACGGCACCGGCGACAGCCAGCGCGACGATCGGCCAGGTGCGGCGCTCGGGTTCGACGTACTCCTCCAGCGACCAGGCGGTGTGGGCTTCGGTGTCGTCGACCGGCGCGGCGAGCTCGGTGGGGGCGTAGTTGGTGGGGGTGTCGTCGTCGGTCGCAGCGTCGGCGGACTGCTGATTGCCCTCGCCCATTAGCTCGCCGGCAGAGCCATCTTCACGCCACCGGACAGCATCGAGTCGTGCAGCTGGAGGTAGGTCAGACGCGAGTCCGGCGGCACGTCGAACGCCACCTCACGTGTGATCGAGTTGCCCGGGTTGATGTCGCCCATGATGGATTCGCCAACGTTCATGTACATGTCCGCGCGGGTGTCGGGGTCGTACTGGCGACCGGCGGTGTCGAAGAGCTTCTGATTCTGGCCAAAGAAGTTCTGCGGGCGGTCACCGATGTTTGTGATCTGAAGCTTGACGACGACGAACACACCCTGGGCATCGGTCGTCATGTACGGGTTGCCCGTCGGGTCGGACACCGTCTTGGCGCTCGTGACGCCAAGGATCTTGAATTCGAACTTGCCGTCACGGGCCGTCGAGCCTGCGGGTGTGATCACTGGAGCGGCCTGTGTCGGCGCGACTTCTGCCGGAACTCCGTACGACGAAGGCGTCGACGAAGACATCTCACGGTCTTTCTTCGAATCACCACTGCTGCCAATGACAAGCAACGTGCCACACCCGCCGAAGAACAGCACCACACCGAGCAGGCTGAAGAGCAGAACCTTCCCGGTGTTCGACTTCTTGGGTGGTGGAGCTCCTGGCGCCCGTCGGTACTCGGTCCATTCGGTGCCGTTGAAGTACCGCTGGCCGCCGTTACCACTGGGATCTGGATACCAGCCAGCCGCACTCACGATGACTCCCCCATGCGCCGTGATGGTAGCGGGCTGCAGTGACACTCACTGCCAGATGCAGCGAAATGAATACTGACCGGATTCTCGGTGTCTAGATCTAACTGGACCGTCAGTCGTCCTGCGGCCCGAAGAGGTCTGGCGCATTGGAGATCGCGTCGAGCTGTCCCTCGGCCCACGCGATCGCGCCCTGCTTGCCACCGAACCTCGCTTCAAGCAGGCCGATAGCCAGCCCAGTGATCGATCGCATCCAGTTGTAGCAGCACCCCTCACAACCGGCCAGCTCGCGCTCTATCTCTTGCTGCTTGTCCATGTCGAGGATCAAGGCCGCGATGATCGTCCGCAATGCTTGCGTCTCTGCGTACTTCGTCTCGCGGTCAAGGTCGGCATGCCTACCGCACCGGTTCGGCTCGGTCATCGCGCGGCCGGCCTCAAAGTTGCCCACCTTGGCCGCATTCCAGCGCAAGCCGTTATCGCGCGCATACCTGGCCAGCTCGTCCTGCGTGAGGCCGCATGTTTGGCGATGCCGCCCTAACTCCTTCGCAGCGCGTGTTGCTCGCCTCTGGGCTGACTGAAGAGCGGTTAGCGCGTCGGCTCGGCATTGAGCGCACACGACTGGCCGATGTCTCATACCTGCTGTGGCAGAGCACCTTTAGTCAGGAACGCGATCGCCGGGCTGGAGCTGAGGCGAATCAGCAGAAGAAGGGTCGCATCTCGCGCGAGATGCGAGAGGAGCTAGTGGAGGCGTTGAGTGATGGCGACGATCAGTAAGTATCAGAATGCCACCGGTGCAACGCTTTATCGTGTTAGGTATCGCACTCCTGATCGGGGTCAAACCCAGAAGCGCGGTTTCCGCACGAAGCGCGAGGCAGAGATCTTCGCGGCGTCGGTAGAGGTATCCAAGCTGAAGGGCGAGTACGTATCGCCGTCAAACGCCCGCCTGACAAGTTGGGGAGCTCGGTACACGCTGGCTGGAAAACCAGCGTGGCCACGTAAAGCCTGCGTCGTTTCGGGCGTTCGATATTGCATGGCGAATCCGCGTATGCCCGAGATGGGGCCGCACACCAATGGTGACATTCGGCCCACCGGAGTGCAGTCATGGATCTCCGACATGAGCCTGGGAACTCGCGGCGCCAAGAGGTCAGGAGCGTCAGTGATCATCCACGCTCATCACGTGCTGCTGAGCATTCTCGACGACGCTGTCCGCGACAACATGCTCGCAAAGAATCCCGCACGGGGCATGAGCCTGCCGAAGCCGAATCGTAAGCGTCCGGTGTACCTCACGCACGACGAAGTCGGCGCCGTAGCAGAGGCGTCCGGAGAATTCGAGGCGTTAGTCCTGCTGCTGGCGTATACGGGGCTGCGATGGGGCGAGGCTATCGGGCTGCGCGTCAAGGATCTTGATCTGCTCCGCCACAGAGCGACCGTCGGGGAAAACGCAGTCGAAGTCGGCCGGCAGATCCATGTTGGCACTTCGAAATCTCACAAGAGTCGTACGGTGCCGTTGCCCAAGTTTCTGGTCCCCTACCTTGCGAAGCAGTGCGAAGGTAAGGGCCGCGACATGCTGTTGTTCAGCGACGAGAATGGTGGGCACCTGCATCGGCCGCACTCCAGCTCCGGGTGGTTCAACAAGGCCGTCTCGGCTGCAGGAGTCCCGCGAATTACCCCTCACGACTTGCGTCACAGTGCCGCGAGCCTGGCCGTGTCGGCCGGCGCCAATGTGAAGGCGGTGCAGCGGATGCTCGGCCATGCGTCGGCGGCGATGACGTTGGACGTCTACGCGGATCTCTTCGACGACGACCTTGAGTCCGTCGCGGCCGCCATGGATCGCGCACGCTCGCAGGCTAGGGATCACGCTCGTTCACTGTGAAATGTGGCCAAACTGTGGCCACGCCGAAACACTAGGCCCTCGCCGGAACCCTCTGAACTGCGCATACGCGATGAAATGCGCTGATTCCCCAGGTAGGCGGCGACATAGCAGCATTATCCGCGGCCCAGCGCAGCGATCAACTCTTCGATGCGAGAGCGGACATCGTCTGAAGGCTGCGACCCGTGTTCGACGGCAAGGACGAGGTCGGCGGAAACGCCAAGGGCGGCCCCGATCTCGCTGGGAGTGAGGTTGGCGTGGCGGCGCGCAGCGTAGAGCTGCTGTCCGAGGGTGGCTGCGGTACCTGCGGCGGCCCGGCGCATCAGATCGTCGTAGCGACGCCGTACTGCGGCGAGGGCGGTGATGGCTTCCGTGGATCCATGACTGGTGCGGACCGCGCGGGCGGTCAGGGTTTCCAGCCGGTGCAAGTCGTTCAAGATTGCCTCGGCGTAGTCGGCGAACTTGGGGTGGTCGGCATCAGGCAAGTTGGCGATGGCCGTGCCGATGGTGTGCATGGCGACGTCGACGGCATCGACGATGGACGGCATCCCGGTGTCGTCGACGCGAGTGCGACGCGCAGTACCGGGTGCTTCTGCGCCGTTATATATCGCCGCTAGTGTTCCGGCGGGCCATTGGACGATCTCCTCGAGCACCGTGCGGGTGCGTTCTCGCGGCCAGCTGCGACCCTTCTCAAAAGCAATGAGTGAACTTGCCGTCAGCACGCCTCGACGCGCGAGTTCTCGCTGGCTTATTCCTAATTCGTCGCGACGTTGGGCGAACGCTTCTCCCGCCCTGACGGCGCCCGGAAGTGGCGCGTCGTCAGGCATCGGCTCAGTCTAGCGGCGGGACCAGAGAATCTGAACGCACTTGTGAACGCATTAACCCTAGCTACCGTCGCACAAACACTAGCATCGTCGTTTCATTAGCCGCTTTAACACTTGCACTGCCAGTGTTAGGGCGCTAGCGTTCGGTCATCACCGAATTCTTCTGGGGGTAGCAGTGACCAGACGCCGTGAGCTACGCGTAATGCCGGACCCGGCGTGCTTCGCCGACCCGGACCGATGGGCCGCCGGGGGCGACGACCCGGAGCTGAAAGCACTCTGCCGGAACTGCCCTCGGCGATGGTTATGCGCCAAGGAGGCGATCGAAACTCCCGGCGCGCAAGGGATGTGGTCGGGCATCTATATCCCGAAGCTGGGGCGGGGGCGCTCGTTCGCGCTGAGGCAGCTGCGATCACTGGCCGACTACGGGGGCCATACCATCCGCGAATCCGCATAGCCGCGACGAGCTTCACTCCATGACGACATCAGGCACTCAGCGCACGGCCTGCACGCAGACAGCACTTCCGTGCGTTCACCGGGCAGTGCAGCGGATCGTATGGTCGCCACTGTTGACCGATGAAGCGAGCCGTCGCCCGTTGGCGCGGATCGACCCAGCGTCCCACCACCAGGACGCTGACCGCGGCGGCGCCAGCACGGCGCAAGGTCAGCGCGGCCGACTGGGCATTCGCCCCGGTCGTCCAGACATCATCGACCAGCGCGACGTGGCGACCGTGAACCGCTTCGGAACTCTCGACGGTGAACTTGTCGAGCCGGATCGTCCTGTCGCAGGGCGGGTCGAACGTCGCTGTCAGCATCTGCTCATCCACCCGACACATCGACGAGGCGATGGCCGTCAATGGATGTCGGCCGGGGCGACTGGTGAGCGACGGTATGACGGTATAGGCCGAAATCGGGATGCCCACTGCAGCAACGACACACGGTTCGTGGCGCAGACCGCCCGACAGTACAGCGGCCACAACGTCGGCGTGGCGCTCACGGTCGCGTCGCTGCACACAGTTCTTGTAACCGCTGAGGTGTCGAGCCGAGGCGTCGCCGGCGACGGCGTACACGAGCGGGGCTACGACATCGGCCAACCCGTGGAGGCGACGTCGACGATGACAGCGGAAGCACATGTCGTAGCCGTCCACTGGTGCGGCGCAGACGCGACACGTCCTGCCCGCCTGGTGAATCGCGTTCCGGAGTACCGACATCGGCGAGACCGGCGGCGCGCTGGCGCTATCGCCGGACCAGAGACGTTCCGAGAAATCATTGTTCATGGACGGACGGTAGAAACGCTGACCGACCCTGAGCCGAGCTCGAGACCTGCTTATATACAGGTAGCGCTTCATCCACAGGCGGCGCTGCGATTATCGCGGAACCGCTGTTACTCGTGTGAAAGATGGTGCGGCGTGTCATCGCCGCTCCCGCCGATCGGTACGGCATGCTCACACACAGGCGCGGATATCCGCGCCACACCCTGACCGAGGGATGTTCGTGGGACCCGTGTACCCATGGCGCGGATATCCGCGCCGGAGACAGTCCCACCGAGGAGAGGAGACGCTGGCGGCAGTAATCGCCGCTGACTGAAAACCTGTGCGGCACAACTGAACAACACTTCATGCGAAGCCCCTGAACGGCGAAACCCCCGGCCCGATGGACCGAGGGTCGTCGAGTTCGAGTTGCAGCTCGAACCCGGATGCTTTCGCGCTCTCCCCCTTGCTGAAGGGAATCGTCATGAAAGACGCATTCCACGGTAGCGCACGCCTGCCCGACGGTCTACATGCGGCGCACCGTGAACCCGGCTCTGTCCTGACCCGCCCCTACCACGGCTCCAGCCCGTTGTTGCGGCGCCGGGGCAACGCCCACACCGCCCCCGTCTGGATCCGGCGCGCCAGCAGCCACTGCTTCGACAGACTGCCGCGCATCGCTCTGGACGTCGACGTCCGGTGGGCCGCCATCCCGTGCTGGACGGGGCGAGCCCGCCGCTGGGCGAACGAAACCGTCCCGGCGGCGTACCGCCAGCGGTATGACACCCACGTCCGCCCCGTCATGCCCAACAACCCGGTCAGCCTGAAATCTGTTGTTGCCGTGGCAGAAGCGCGCGCATCCTTCGCCGACCACCGCACCGGCCGCAACTGCCGACCCACCAACGAACGCGTCGCCGCGCTCACGGGACTGTCGGTACGCACGGTGCAGCGCGCCTCCACAGCCCTGCGCCTGCTCGGTGTTGCCACAGAGGTCATGCGGGGGCGGCAGCGCACCCGGGCCGAGCGCTACGCCAGTTGGCGCGTCGGCGATCACGGCCGCGGCTGGGCGTCGGTGTGGGCGTTGCACGACAGCAGAATTCAAACGCTGTCACCCCATCCCGTAGGGTCTTACTTAACTTCTAAAACCTCTTTTAAGAATTTACTCACTACCCGCCCCCGGCCACAGGCCGGTCGCAGCGCCGCTCCGCGACGCACTGCCCCGAACAAACAAGCCCTGACCCTGGCAAACCGGTGGGTCTGCGATCAGCAAAGCCCGCCCTGGGCCCGCCGCTACCGCACCGGCGCCCCATGGGCCGGAGTGCTCGCCGCGGCAGCCGAGCACGGGTGGACACCGCGCGACATCAACCAGCTGATCACCGACTGGATCGGCACCGGGCATTGGATTCCGGACGCCCCGCACAAGCCGATCGGCTTGCTCGGCGCGATCCTCGCCGCCCACGGGAACCCCGCCGAGCGTCCATCGGCCCACGAGGAGGCCCGCGAAGCTGCCGAGTTCGTGTTGACGCGCAAGCGGATTGCCGCCCAGCTCGCCGAACGCGATGCTGATCGACGTGCCCGTGAGGCGGGGCGAGCCGCGCTTACCGGGTCGGGTCGTGAGGCCGCACTGCAGGTCGCCCGACAGGCTGCTGAGCGGGCGCAGCGGCGTCGGGCGGTGGCGGACCGGGTCGCCGTTGAAGTGTTGGGTCGCCACGTCGAGCGAATCCGCGGCAGGGCAGGTGACGAGGCATGACGTCCCCTCGCGCACTGAAACGGGGCAGCTCGGTCGAACCGCTGCCCTGCCACGCCGACCCTGACCGATGGTTCGAGCGTGGTGACCGAACCGGCAGTCTCGCTGGGTGTTTGGAATGCCCCAGTCGGCGAGCTTGCGCCCGACAAGCCCTCGACGTTCAGCCGTCATGGGGTATGTGGGCCGGTATCTGGGTCGACGGGCGGTTTTCGGAAGCTGCGCCGTTGCTGCGTGTCATCGCCGAGGATCGCGCTCCAGCCGTGGCACAGCCGCCATCGATGCCGTCCCCTCCCCCGGTCTCGCCACCGGGGCTCCCCGTCTTCCCCACCGGTGTCCGGTGCTCTGAAGCCGATCGAGTCCCGGCGCGGACACTGGTGTTCGCGCGCTCGGGTGGGTTCTGTGAAGTCATGGTCGCGGATTGCCGCCTCACCGCGGACGCGATCGTGTCCCGCGTTCCGAGCCACGGTGGTGGTGACCCGTCGACGCTGTTCGCCGTCTGCCAGGAATGCGCAATTGCGTTGCAGCGGATGGAGTCTCAGATGGCGCAGCGACTTGGGTACCGCGTCGAGCAGGCTCACACTGCGGCGACGACCCCGTTCTTCTGGCGCTACAAGCACCGCCTGCTCTTCGATGCCGGCGGCGGTCTGCACCATTTATCCGGTTGTCGTTCGGGCAAGCCGTTTGGCGATGAATCGCCGGCACATTCGCCGATGGGATCTACCGCGGTGAATAGGCGGTAGAGGTAGGTTTCGCTCGTGGCCAGCGATCGAACTGGCGCGGCGCGCCGGTTCGATTTACCGCGGTAAATCGAACGCATGCTGCACCCGTTCAGGCCTCGGGGCCCAGCAGCCGGAATTCATAGCGCAGCGCCTGCTCAACGAGAGCACTTCGGGTGCCCGCATCCCACGTCGTGACAAGTTGATCGAGACGTCCCGCGTTGGCTGGGGTGACGCCTGAGAGCACGACGGTCCGCGGAGCGGTTGCGTGGCGGCGTCGTCGGGGAACCGCGTTAGAGGAGGGCCGCTCAAAGAGCATCCCCTCCCCTACCGCCGCAGGTTGTTGCTGTGTCCATGTGGTCGCGAGCTGCGCGGCGTGCGCCTCGATTGCGTCGAGAACGATGGTGCCCATCGTGCGCGCGAGGCCACGCCTCACCTTCTTCTCCGCGATCTGCACTCGGTACAGCTCGTCGTAGACCTCCGAGGACAACAGCACTTCGGGCGGGCGGATCCGCTTGGCCGTCTCCGGTGCTGTCACAGTGACAGAACTCAGCCGACGCCCCGGACCCGGTTTATCCGCGGCTGAAGCTCGTTGTGGCGCCGTTGTTTTGGACGGTGTCGGTGCCACATCAGCACGGGGAGTCGGTTCGGCCGGCGCGGGAGTGTCGACCGGCGCGGCGACAACGGCCGGCTGCTCTGGGGCGGGCCGGGACACTTCGACCGGACGGACCGGTGGTCGCGCTGGCGCAGCCGCGGGCCACATGTCGTCGAGCTCGTCGAGGGCAGACGGGTCGAAGACCGGCTTGGCTTTGGGCCGTGTGGAGCTCATCCGACACGCTCCTGCATCGGCGCCTCGAATCGTCTGAGCCGGGACACGATCTGGCGCACCAGCTCTTGATAGTCGGCAGCCAGACCGCTGGGATCACTGGACCACATGGCTCGCGCCGGACTCTGCTTGTCGCGCAGCTTGGCGAGCCGACTGCGCCGTTCATCCTGCGCCAGCGCCACCAACTCCCCCGCCGTCCTATGCAGCGTCCGCATGTCCACCGCTGCCGCCGGTGCCGAGCGGATGGTGATGTCGAACGGCGTGGTGCCGCTCCCATCGAGCATCTCGTTGACTTGAGCAAAAACCTCTTCGTTGCGTTTGGTGGCGCGCGGGTTGACGTCGAACAGCAGAACGCCGAGCAGCTGGATGGACGATCCCTGCTTCCGGGCGTGCCAGAACCGCCGGGCCAGTCGAGCGACACCACCGAGGCTGGCCTGGTCATCGCGGGTGGGAATCAGCAGATAGTTGGCCACCGACAGGTAGGTGTCGAGCAGCGGGACGTCGCCGGGGCCCGAATCGATGACCACCAGGTCATAACCCTCGGACTCACACAAGATGCTGAGCTGCGCCTCGAGGTTCGCCGCCATATTGATACCGTTCTCGGCCATTACCTGAGCGGTCGCCCCGGCCACGGCCAGGTGCGATCCGCCGGCGATGACGTCCAGGTTCGGCCGGACATCGCGCACCGGCGTCAGCGGCAGCCCGAACTGCAGTGTCTGCGCCAGGGACTGGCCGCCATCCCCCGCCACGCCGAGATCCTCAACGGTGACGTTGGCTTGTGGGTCGCCGTCGACGACGAGGACGCGACGCCCGCGCTTGCCGGCCGCAGCGATCATCTCGGCGATGGCAGCCACCGTCGTTGACTTTCCGACGCCGCCCTTCTGATTTGCCACCAGGACCACGCGCGCCTGTCCGTTCATCGTCATACGGGCAACGGTAAGTCTGGGCGTCGTGCTTACCGGGCTGCCACACCCCCGGTATACCGAACTGTTACACAAGTGTCTGTTGTGACGTGTGTGCTTACTGGTGTGAGTTCGTGAGCACGGACGGGGTGTCGGGGCGCCAGTCGACCGTCAAGGCTGACGGAAAACGGCACTCGCAAACGTCCGTATCCACGCACGTGGCATCGCGGCCTAGCCCGAACGGATCACCATCCCGCGCAACGGAATGCCACCCGGACTGTGCAACGTCCCGGCGTATGGCCTGTTGACCGCTCGGAAATCTGGTCGTCGCGTTGACCGTTGGAACGGAGCACTGTCCGAACTAACCCACGCTCGTGTATCCGTACGTTTGGTCGCGCGGGATTTCGTCGTTCCATTACCCGGTGCTTGTCCGCCAGATGGCTCGTCTAAGCGACGTCAACCAGCCGCCTCTTATCCGGCGGTGACCCCGTCGCTCTCCCGCAATCATCACGGTGCTGAGCCCGTCACTCATCTGCTTACCGCCCGTCACTCATCCCGTTCATAGCTCGTCAAAGACCCGGATATCGCAGGTAACGTGTACTTTTCACACCGGCTCAGGTGGTGTGGAAGGGGAGGGCGCGCGGTCTCTCTATGACAGGATCCCGGCGGGCCGGCTTACCCGCCGAGCCGACGCCGAAGGAGCCTGCGGTAGCCCCTCGTAAATCGCGGCGGTGTGTAGTGAGCCGGAAAAGGGGAGGCGGGACCTCATCCGCCCACTGCAAAGCCGTGCCCTACAGGCAACCTGGGTGCCGCTGCGCGGACGGCTTCTATGGCACGCGGCACCACCGCGGGGCGAGGACCGCCGACGGGGGAGAGGGTCGCTATCCGGACGCGCGCAGAGCCTCGGCCGTGCTGCCGATTCCGGCGAAGCGACTGCGGAGTTCGTCGACGCGACTCAGAGTCGTGTGAACACGGTGGGGCCGGCTGCTGTCGAGGGCTATCACCGCAGCGGCGGTGCGCAATTCGGCGGCTGCGAGCCCGACGAGCACCATGGTCGCCGGCGTCAGAACGCCGTCGCGAAGGTCGATGGCCAGCTCGTCGATCCACTCCCGCTCGACATCCTCGAGGTGGTACCGGTGGGCGTGGTCGATTATGGCGCCGGCCAGCGAACGCACCTGCTCGCCATGCAGCTCAAGCCAATGAAGCTCGGCGGAGCGGCGCTCACCCGCCGTGCGCGCGGCCTGGCGCTCGGCCCGGGTGATCTTCTCGTCGGGCCGGTCAAAGCGCAGCAGAGCCTCGAGGCGATCGATACGGTCAAGCACTCCTTGCTTGCCGACGCCCACCTGCGACCCCAGCTGAGACAGGAACAACCCCCGGTCGCGGCCCGCTTTAAGGAAGTGCAGCTCGCGACGCCGATCTTCCCACCACAGCCAGTTGTTGAGAATTAGAGCGTCACAAATATCGGCTTGCAACACCCACCGGGGGATGTCGGGCCCGCTGTATTTCTGCAGGTAATCGAGCACTTCCCGCGGATCGGAGTCCTCGGAATCGGGGAGAAGTTCACGGTGCCGGTCATCGACTTTGTCGCGCCGTCGCGCGATGACTGTGATGGCTCGAGCCGCCTCGGTTCGATGAACCATAGGGCGCGTCGCCATGCAGTCAGTATTTCACTGACGCATAGGATTTCGCGTCGCAAGGCTGGCGTGTCCGACGGCCCAAGTAGACCCTGAGCGTCTCTGAACTATAGCGCCCACCCGCGCCGCGTATCGAGGCGCTCGGCGAACCGGCCAATGAGAGCCATAGGGGTGCTTCGGGTCGCGGAGGGGACGAGCCCAACCTACCGCCTACGTATCGTCACGTTACGATTTACCGCGGTAAATCCGATTGTGGTTGTCGCGACCGCTGACAACGGCAGCCCTATCAACGGAGTCTCCTCAAGCGGGGGTTCCTACGCCGCAACAAAGAGCGGCGCGGTGGGTCTGATTTACCGCGGTAAATCCAATTGCGCTCAGCGCATCCGCCGACTGCTGCACGGGCAGCGGGTTTAAGTCGTCGTTGGGCAAGGCCGGTGTCGCGGCGGACGTACGGCGTGACGAGGTCTGACTCAACGCGCAGCAGCCCGGTGCATCTAGGTCGGCAATGTCCATCAGCACGATCGACATCCCCGGGGCGTTGCTTCGTTGTTTAGCTGCCCGTAGGGCCCTCCCCAGTCCAGCCGATGCTGTTAGGAATCAGCGCAGTGTCTGCCGAGCGCGTATTACTGGACCGGCGCGGCATCTCACGGTCCGCGGTCCGACAAGGGCCGTCCGCCTCTCCGCGGTCGCGCTGCAAGGGCGTGGTGCAGCTCGACCCGGCGTTCTACGCTGAGCGCTATGGGGAAGTGGGGGGATTCTTTCGCGCGCTGGTACTACGGCCGAGGCAAGGGCCAACAGTTTTTGCTCTGCCTGAGTTTGGTCGTGATGGTGTCTATCGGTCTGGTGCTGTTGGATCCAACGCCTGAGCGGCAGCCGAAAGGAGCGGTAGAGATTCAGTGCGGATCTGAAGGCTTGTCGAGGATCTATCTCAGCGTCGACGATCCGCGGTGGGGCACTAAGGGACTCAGCAATGCCGATCTCGACCGCATATGCGATGAAGAACTTCGATGACCACGGGATAACGAACGACTCGGCACAGACGATCCGGAATGGGCGCCCGAGAGGTCATGCTCACTGCTGATCGTGGACGTCGGCATCGCCCGTTATCACTGCGTTCTTCGCGATTGGGGGGCACCGAGCAGTGCTCCGTCGGACCGAGACCGAATGGCTTCCGCTCCAACGACGCTGTGTACCTTCAGAGCCCCCGGGACCATGCACGAAGAGCCACACAACGATCCAGGTGATCAGTCGACCCGAGGGACGGAATAGAGCTCTGCTGCCGGGGCCTACTTACGACGCCAGGACGATGTCGTTCGGCTCCCGGTCGACGACATCAAGCTCGTAGTTACCGACTACCCGACGAAACGGAGAAGCGCGAACTCCAGCGTTAGCGAGGCCCGCGTCATTCCGAGACGACGGAACTGACGCGCCAGGGCCACTCGACCTCTGGCGGGGGAGTGGAGCCAGCGTGTCGCGCGGCGCCGGTAGCTCCCGCAGGCTAGGTTGATCGCGTCTGATCCGAAGTACTCCGCTGTGCGGGGGAAGCATACGGAAGGGCCATCTGATGGCTATTCATGTCCTGCTCAATCAAAAGGGCGGCGTCGGCAAGAGCACACTCTCGGTCAATCTGGCCGCGGTGACCGCTGACGTCCTGAATCGCGGCGACGATCCCGAGGCGAGTTCGCCGGTGCTCGCGTTGTCGGTCGACCCGCAGGGCTCGGCGGTCTGGTGGGCGTCACGGATGGACGATTTGCCGTTTCACATCGCGCAGGCCCACGACGATCTCGAGAACCTCGCCAAGCTGAAAGACTTGCCCGGCATCCAACATGTCTACGTTGACACCCCGGGCTGGATCGACCTCGACACGAACGGTGATGGCGGTGACCCTCTGGGCCGCGGGCCCGCCGCTGACGTGCTGCGCGCGGTGCTGGACATGGCCGACCAAGTCATCGTGCCCATCGAACCTGAGCCCTTGAGCTTCGACCCGACCGCTCGCACCATCAGCAAGGTCATCCAGCCTCGTGGGCTGCGCTACCTCGTGGTCATCAACAACTGGGATCCCCGCGACGGCGTCTACGACCTCAACCAGACCAAAGAGTTCGTGAAAGCCAAC
This sequence comes from Mycobacterium sp. 236(2023), assembly GCF_029623955.1. GTDB lineage: Bacteria > Actinomycetota > Actinomycetes > Mycobacteriales > Mycobacteriaceae > Mycobacterium. The sequence continues at coordinate 135,995 of NZ_JARSBP010000007.1, forward strand.
GGCTGGCCCTTGGCCAACACCGTGATCCGGCACTACAAACTGCACGTCCGCGCCAGCGCGGAAGGACAAGTCGTCACCGAATATCCGGCCAACCGGGTGGCACTGCAAGCCCGCGAGGACTTCTACAAATTCGCCCTCGAGCTCAACGTCGGAGCGACCCGCTGATGGCCCGCGGACAGCGCGTCAATCTGGCCGAACTGCACACAGTCGTCGGGGACAAGTCGCCGGTGGAGAAGGGGCAGCCCAAACGCGACGACCCACCGGGGCACGCCGTCGCATTGACGGAGCTCACTGCCAACCCGCGCAATCCGCGCGAGGAGCTCGGTGACCTCGCCGACCTCGCGTCCATCGCGGACATCCAGCTGCAGCCTGCCACCGTGGTGACGCGCGAGGCGTATCTGAAGCTTTATCCCGAGGACACCATCACGACGCGCTATGTCGTCGTGAACGGCTGCCGGCGACTGGCGGCAGCCCACAAGTACGGACGCAGTGACCTGGCGATCGTCGTCAACGACACCGTCGCCCGCGACCGGATCACGCTCATCTCAGCCAGCATCGCCGAGAACGTCGATCGCCAGGACTTCGATGTCATCGAAGAGGCCCGTGCCGTGGAGGCGCTTGTCCAGGAATGCGGTTTCGCGGACGTAGCCGCTGACCGCCTCCGGAAGTCCACGGCCTGGGTCTCGCAGCGGCGTGCGCTGTTGCACCTTGCTCCTGAGCTCCAAACCGCTTTGCGGCGTGGGGAACTCGCCGTCCGGGAAGCACGCCAGCTGGCGCGCGTTCCGTTGGAACAGCAGGTCGCCCGCTGGCAGGCAGCGCTTGACCGCGACAACGCGGGGGAGGGGAGCGAATCCGATAAGCGACCGCCGAGCCGGTCTCGGGTCATATCGTCGGCGATCGCAGACTTCTCGGCCAAACCGGAACTGTTGGTCAATGCGCTGCGCACCTACCTGGGTCCCGAGGGCGCCGAACGCCTGCGGCACCTGCTGGGGGAGAAAGACAAGTAACGGCTACAGGTCGGCCAGGTCGCCGAGGTGGCCGGGAGTCATGAACTGACCTAGTGCGTCCAAGTACCGCTGGGCGACCGCTCGGTACTTTTCGGCTGAGTCGTGGCCGGCCCCGCCAGCGTCGAGCAGATCTTGCTGCGCCGCAATCAGAAGCCGGTTGGCTTCTTGCAGCGACAGCACCTGAGCACGGAGATCCTGCACCACCACGTCGGGGGCGGTCGGCGTCGGCGCGGGTACCGGCGCCACGGGAAGCTCGCTGGTGTAGACGTACCAGCGCAACCGCTCGGGACGCGGCAGCGCACCGCCGCGCAACTGGCCAGCGGTGATCGCCTTGATCAGCGTGCGGGGATCCTTGCCGAGCTTTGTGGCAGCCTCCTGCAACGGAACCACATCTCCCTGTGGTTCCGTCTCGACGCCTGGTGGTGGCTGCTTCGGCTGACTCATCTCGCTTTCGCATGTCGACGCTGCGACGTTAGAAGCATTATGCTCCTAGTTAACGGCATTGGGAACGACACGAGGTATCCGTTGTCGCCAGGATGCTCCAAAATAACGACATCGATGTCGTAAACTAGGGACATCGCGCAGCGTTGCGCTTGGACTTGACGATGACCGGACCGGGAAGGATGCGGCCATGAGCGGTATGAGGGGCAGTGAAACCCGCCAGCTGACCAAGGGCGTCTTCGTGCGGTTCACCCACGCCCAGCTCGAGCTCTTGCAGGAAGCTGCGACCCATGAAGGGGTGAGCTTGCCGCAGTTGCTGCGTGATCGCGTGCTCAGTCCCGATATGGAGCGCGCCGCCTCGTAAGAGCCCGCGCCGCCGGCAGCTCAGCAGGCCGGCAGAATCACCGCTTCGGCGTGAAAGCCGTCGGCCCGTAACCCTTTCCACGATGCGTGACGCAGACCGCCTCGAAACTCCCGGTACTCGACGTCGGCAACGAGGACCGGATCGACCCAATGCACACCTGGACCGAGGACGTCCGGCGCGTCGTCGACAAACGGGCATCGGTCTCGAGTCAGCGGTGCGAGCGCGTCTATCAGCTGGCGGCGGATGCGGGCCGACAGTCCGGCACTGACCGCGCCGCAGTAGGTCAAGCGGCCGTCGGAGTCACAGCCGCCGACGACGACCGCGCCCACCGAATGCCGGTTGACGCCACGGCCGGGCAACCAGCCACAGACGACAAACTCGCTGCGCCGTCGGAGCGGTGTCTTGATCCAGTCTCGCGAACGCGTCGACGGCATGTAGGGCGAGTCGAGACGCTTGTTGACTATCCCCTCGAGGTTTCCCTCGGCAGCTACGGCGAGCACGATCGCTGGGTCGCATGATTGCCAGCTGCTCGTGATGCGGATACGGCTGTCACGTGACGTTTCGCGGAGCTGGTCAAGGATCGCCCGGCGATCGACGAAGGGGAGGTGCATCAGCGTCTTGCCGTCGACGGCGAGGACGTCAAAGACGAAGAACTGCACCGGACAACGACGCAACAGCGCAGGCGTCGGTCGCCGATTCTGCGGCCAGCGCTGCTGGAGACACGAGAACGATGGCGCCCCATCCGGGCCTAGCGCGACGATCTCACCGTCGAGAACGATCTGGCGGTGGGGGAGTGCGCTCGGTAGCGCTGCGGCGATCTCAGGAAAAGTGTGCGTGATGTCAGCGCCATTGCGGCTCAGCAGCCTCGCTGTCCCCGCCTCGACGATCGCGAGGCCGCGCTGGCCGTCGTACTTGGCTTCGACGGCGAAGTTCTCGAAGGCCGCCGGTGGTGGGCCGGCAGTGGCGAGCATTGGGCGGAGGCTGAGCAAATCCATGGCAATCACGGCGATTGTAGGCCGAGTCGCGGGCTCCTCCCGCAGTGTCACCCTAGTAGCGGCAGACCCCCGACCGCTACGCAACTCTGATGCGCGTGCCAACCCGTAGCACGGTGTAGCGTTTGTGCAGCGCATCGGGGAAGGAAATGTAGCGTTGGACAATAGCGATAGCCGCCCGACTGTCGACGGTAAGTCAAGTATTGCTTTGCCCGCCTTGACGATTCGCGTCGGTAGCCAGAGCTTCACCGTTCAAGCCGAGGACGGTCCCATCAGCATCGGGCGCGAATTTCCGGCGCAGATCCAGATCGCCGACCCGCGTATCTCCCGTAATCACCTGCGTCTCGAGGCCCACGGCGACCGGTGGACTGGCAGCGACCACAGCACCAATGGCACCTATCACGCGGGGGTGCGGGAAGAGTCGCTGATCGTGACCGACGGTATGACCGTCCACCTCGGCAACGCCGACGGATTCCCGGTGCACTTCTCATTCGACGAGGCCCATGCTCGCGCCGAAACCGGGTACATGCCTGAGCTCACGGTGGTCCAAGACGACTCTGCAGAGGGGGATGAGACCGATGTCGACTACGACTCCGAAACGACCGACCCTGACGTCGCCCGCGTGGGGGCGGCCGTCGCGGCGCGACGACGGGAGCTCAACATTTCTCAGCGCACCTTGGCGCGCGACAAGATCGTCAACGCCGGCGCTCTCATTCACTTCGAGAAGGGGCGGAGCTGGCCGCACAGCTCCACCCGCGCAAAGCTCGAGAAGGTGTTGAAGTGGCCGCCGGGCACGATCGATCGGATCAAGGAGGATCCCACTTTCACGCCCGGTACCCACCGGGTCACCGACAGCGACCCCACTGAAATCATCGTGCCCACGTTGCAATTGCCGCTCATGGCGGATGCGGTGGAGCTGGCGCTGCGCAACATCATTACGACGTTCGAGAACCTGCCCAGCACCACTGATAGCTCCTTCGGTCCGCGAATTATGGCTGTACTTAACGACCTTCGGCGGCTCGAAGCGTTGACCGCCGATGTCGCACAGAACATGAAAGGTGGACCCGAAGCGATTCTGCTGACAGGAAGGGTTCGCAAGTCCTATCGGGACGCAATGCTGAAAGCGGCAGAGGCGCCTAATGCGACGATCGGGCAGAGGCTGTTCGCAGCCCGCCACCGAGCGCAGCTGAGCATCGCCGAAGTAGCAAGTGCTGCAGACGTTTCCACGGATGCCGTCACCGCGGCGGAGGCGGACCAGATCCTGCGGCCCGCCGACACCGAGGCGCTCGAGGACCTGCTGGAGTCCCTCGACGAGCTCTGACATACGTCGCTGAGATGGAGGCGCGGCGCGTGGGTGCCTAGCGCGTCGCGGCTACGCCTGCAGAATATGCGTTCCCTTGGTGACCTCGTCTGCACACGGGTGCCGCGGCTGCCGCGGACCACGGTGAGTTTGCGTATCTCTGCCAGGCCTCGCCGCACCAGGCGGTTTAGAATGCCGGCGGCCGAGTCTGAGCAATGTGTGGCAATTCTTCGAGGCTGCGCGTGACAGGGCCTATGCGCAATCGTGCTCGGGTAGGGCAAATATTACGGTTTCAACTAACGCCGCCGAAAGTGGGCTTGCTCACGGTTAGGCGTGCTCTACTTCTGTTGCTGACATCGCGCAGGAGATGCTCAGCGGTCACCGCTGGGCACCAGGGGTGGGCATTTAATGGGGGGTCACTGTGGGGTACGCAAAATACGTCGGGCGCGTGGGTGCACTTGCTATCGCTTTGGGGATCGGTAGTGCGATCACCCAGCCGCAGGTCGCGTCGGCGACTACAGGTGACGGCGGGAGCTCGTCGAGCGCAGAGTCCGGTTCCAGCTCGAAAAGTTCGCCGTCAGCCCATCACGGGCCGACGTCTGCGGGATCGGAAAGCACCGGGACATCCGACTCGGTGTCCGTTGGCAACGATCCGGATAAGGCCGGCGATCCGCCGGCGGGAGATACCACCGACGCTGACGATCTAGGCGCGGGCTCGGCGCCGGGTGCCGACAAATCCAAGAATGACCTGTCGGATGATGAGCTCAGCCCCAGCGAGGGAGAGCAAGAGCAAGACCTCGAACCTGGCGATGGCACTGTTGCTGCCAACCGTGAACTCTTGGCGCCGAAGAAGCGCAAGGCAAGCGAATTGGTTCACGATGTCGTTCCCGGCTCTCTACCCGCAGCAGAATCAGCGTCCGCGGTCGACCTGGTCGCCGTCGACGAAGCCTCGGGCCCGGTCAGTGCCGTCAACGCGCCGAGCACGAGCTCTCTTCAGGGGGTGCCCGTCACCACGGGTCGGGTGCTCGAATCATCGTCTTTACCAACAGAATCCGCGGCCAGCGTTGGGACTGAAGTGGTGACCGTGGCGATGTCGCTGGTCGACGCCCTGCTGGATACGGGCAACTCCGGCGGGGTGCCCATCGGCGCGCCCGCCGAATGGGTGCTGCTGGCTGCCGCGCGACGCAAGCTCGCCGACCCGGAGACCGCCGATCCAACGCTTGCCGGTAACGCATCGACGGCGTCGGTCAGCGACCTCCTGATGGCCGACGAGGACGGCAACAGGGCGCCCATCGTGAACCTGTCCTATGTCGGGCGGCCCGGCTGGATCACCGGGTCAGTGTCCGGGGACGTCAACACATGGGATCCGGACTGGGACCGCTACACCTACGCCACCTCGGCCCCGACCAAGGGCAGTGTGCGGATCAACCGGCTCGGCCAGTTCACCTACACCCCGACCGCGACCGCCCGCCACGCCGCGGCCGCCACGGGTGCAACAGAAGCCGACAAGACCGATTCGTTCACGGTCACGGTGACCGACAGCCACGGTGCGGCAACGATTTTGACCGTCTCGGTCGACGTCGGTCCCGCCAATAGAACTCCCAGCGCCCGAGTGATCACCGTGACCGATCCAGCGCCCTCCACGGGAACGGTCACCGGTGTGGTCGCCGCCACCGACCGGGATGGGGACACTCTGACCTTCACCGGTCCCACGTCAACACGCAGGGGCACCGTCGTGGTGAACACTGACGGCACCTTCGCCTACACCCCGACAACCGAAGCGCGCCAAGCGGCGCGGTCGTTCTGGAATCGGTCGGACTCATTCCGTGTCGCGGTCACCGACGGCCACGGGGGCACTGACAGCGTGCTCGTCCGCGTCGCGATCGCCCCGGCGCCCGCCAACACTGCGCCCGGTAACGGGCAAGTGACGCGTAATCCCGCTGGCGCCAATGGTGTTGTCACGGGGTCTGTGAGTGCCACGGACCCCGACGGCGACGCCCTGAGCTACACCGGAAGCACCACGACCGCTAAAGGCGCGGCGACGGTCAATGCCGACGGCTCGTTCACCTACACACCCACCGGCGCAGCCCGTCACGCCGCGGCCGCCACCAATGCCGCGACCACCGGCGCGAATAGGGACAGCTTCACCGTTACCGTCAGCGATGGCCGCGGCGGAACCCTGAGTGTTGCGGTCAGCGTTGACATTTCGCCCCAGAACACCGCGCCAACCGGCGCGACCGCCACCGCGGGCACAGCGGCGGCGGACGGCGCAGTGTCCGGCACTGTTACGGCCACCGATTCGGACAAGGACACCCTGACCTATGCGTTGGGAGCGACCGCTCCCGTGCGCGGGGAGGTGACCGTCAACGCGAACGGCACCTTCACCTACCGTCCCACCGCAGTGGCTCGCCATGCCGCGGCGGCCGACGGCGCACCGGAAGCCGTCAAGAATGACGCGTTCTCCGTCATCATCAGGGATGGACACGGCGGCGTCACCACATTGACTGTGCCCGTCTCAGTTTCACCGCACAACGCGAATCCCGAGATCACCGGCCAGAACCCCAGCGCGCCGGACGCCGGCGGTCTCGTCACCGGAACGGTCACCGCAACCGACAGAGACGGCGACTCCTTGGTGTTCAGCGGGCCAACCACGTCTGCGCGCGGCGGCACGGTCACGGTCATGGCCAACGGCTCCTTCAGCTACCGGCCCAGCGACCAAGCCCGCCTGGATGCTGCCCAGACCGCCGGGACCGACACCGACTCGTTCACCGTCACCGTCGTTGATGGTCACGGCGGCACCGCTGCCGCGCTGGTGACCGTGACCGTCGCCCCGGCAGAGGCCACCCCCAACAGAGCCCCAACTGCATCCCCCACGGTGGGTGTCGCGGATCCTGATTCGTGGATCGTGCGCGGATCTCTTGGCGCTGTCGACCCAGACGGTGACGCGCTCACCTACCAGCTGCAACTGCCTCCCCGCCGAGGCCAGGTCTACCTCGACGCGTTGGGGAATTTCGAGTACAAGCCCTCCGCGATGCAGGCGATCGAGGCCTACCGGCAAGGCTCGGCGCAACCTGAATCCTTCACGGTGTCGATATCCGACGGTGTTAACGCGCCGATCGTCGTCACGGTGTCCGGACTGCCGATTGAACCCGCGGAAGCGGCGGTTACCCGGGTCGCGACCCTTCCGGGCACGCAAATCACTATCAGCTCTGACGGGCAGCTGCTCTTCAGCGTCCGCGGAAACGGCGTCGATGTCTACAACGCGCGGACCCTCGAGGGGTATGGGGGCTGGTCTGTCGGCGGGTTCGTCACCGGCACCGCGGTGGCACCAAACCGCACCGCCTACACCATTTCCGCAGTGGATAACGATGTCCGCGTGTACAACGCTGTGACGGCCGAGCGCCTCACGACGATCACGGTGCCCGGTGGGGAATGGAACACCATTTGGGCGCGAGGCAACCGCGTGTACGTCAGTGACGGCGTTGCCGTCAGCGCCATCGACATCAGCACGAATACCGTGGTGCCCGTGACGGGGCCTGTCATCCAGCCGTCGGGTCAGCGACCATACGCCATGGGCACGCTGCGGGCCTACGTCGCTGATAGCGCAGGCGGAGAACACTTCATCTCGATCGTCGACCGGTCCACCGGAATCGTCACCGACAAGGTCTTCTTTAGGAGCGGTGGTTTTTCGGTTATCGATTTGGATCTCAACCCCAGTGGCGACCTTCTTTACGCCACCACCATGGGCGGGTTGGAGATCATCACGCTGGCAGTGCCAGACCGCCTCGACCCCAACCCGCTCGCCGCACCGCCGCCGTCACCAACAGATCCAGACGCAACCCCACCGAAACCAACGCCCCTCAAGCCCGTGTCGCCGCTAAAGGTGACCCAGATCGATTACTCGACAGGAACACTGCGCGGCACCATCACCGCGCCCGGCGAGCAACCAGGTTCCAGAACCCGATACGAAGGATCGACATCCGGGGCGCTCGGCAACCTGACGGTCAGCCCCGACGGGAGCTTCTCCTTTGCTCCCAGCACGCTGGCACGCCAGTACGCCGCAGACTCAGGACGCATCGGGCGCGTGGCCTTCATCATCAAGGCCATTCGTGCAGACGGTAGCCACACCTGGTTGCCCGTCAATGTGCCTTTGGTCCCGGCGGGCTTGCCCACCGAAGACGTCTACCCACCCGTGCCGCTCATCAACATCGGCGGGAACGAAGGCCTCGTTTCATATCCCTACCGAGCCTTCGATGCGCGTTTTTCCATCGACGTCACATGGGCCAACGGCGACCCCTACGAGAAGGCCTTTAAGGCAGACCGGGACGCCTATCCGGACAACCTGCCGAAATACGCTGCAGAGAATTGGAAGTACTCGAAAGCCCTTCTCGTGAAGGATGATACGGGTCTGCCCGTCGCCCAGGAGATCTACATCGTCTCCGTACTCAACGTCAAGGCGCCTGGTACCTCAATTCTCGGTTCCGTAGGCGAACGCTACGTACTCGGTTATCGAAAGATGGAACAGATAGGACAATTCGTCACCATCAGCAATCCGACGACATCTCCGAAGTTCGATGACGATCTGACGTACATCTCCCATGTTGCTCTGGCTTTCGCGCCGGGCACCTTCCCGCACCAACGTTTCAAGCAGCGCATTCCCGGCGTCGTCGGCGGCAACATCTTCGACAACGAAATCACGGCGCTGCAATGGGATTTCCTGCAGTACGCGACAGGAGATGCTGCGCTTTCAGAGCAGATCGATGACATCACATTGAACACAGAGCTTTTCGGAAAGCAATTAGGCGTGGCGGGAGATACGGCAGGAGAAGCGGCGAAGGGACTCTACGGAGGTCTTGGCCGACCAGACAGGGGCGACGTAGCAGTCCTTGGCGTCGGCGTGGCAAACGGCGCCATCGAAATCTTCGACCTGGAGGATCAACAGAAGGTCGACGAGTCATACGGCGCGGGCGCGTCCGGCCTCTACTACGTAATGGGTCCTGAGTCCAATAAGGGACAGGCACCACCCATCGGTCTCCCAGACTAAATCCGTCGTCCCGTTCAGCCTTGCCATTCGCACGAGAAGGCTAACGGCCGGGTTTGCAAAGGGCACGCGTTGCGTGGCCTCTTGCGCTTTGCGCGATTCGAAAAGAGCTCTGGCACTGTGCTTTTCGCGCCGGTGAGAACGGCCCGCGGCCACATCTGATCGCGCCGCGCCGCATAAGCAGCACATCGATGGCATATGGCGTGTGCACGACGCCCGGGTGCCCAACGGCGGCCGTGCGATCTTCTTCTGGCGGGCTGGGTGGCGCCGGCATGGGTTACGCGCTGGGCGCGAAGTACAAGACCGACACCCGCGCCGACCGGGAAACCTCCGCTCAGAACAGAAATTCTTCACCGCAACTCAGGGGAAGGAAATGTAGCGTTGGACAAGAGTGAAAGCCGCCCGACAGCCGACGGTAAGTCAGGTATTGGGTTGCCCGCCTTGCGATTCGTGTCGGTAGCCAGAGCTTCACCGTTCAAGCCGAGGACGATCCCATCAGCATTGGCCGCGAATTTACGGCGCAGATCCAGATCGCCGACCCGCGCATCTCCCGTAATCACCTGCCTCGAGGCGCTGACCGCCGATGTCGCGCAGAACGCGAAAGGTGGTCCGCAGGCGATCTTTGTTGACAGGAAGGGTTCGCTGAACCTATCGCGACGCAATGCTGAAAGCGGCCGAGGCGCCTAGCGCGACGGCGGGCCAGAGGCTGTTCGCCGCCGCCACCGAGCGCAGTTAAACATCTCCGAAGTGGCAAGTGCAGCAGAAGTTTCCACGGATGCCGTCACCGCGGCGGAAGCAGACCAGATCCTGCGCCCCGCCGATGCTGCAGCGCTCGAGGACCTGCTGAAAACTCTCAACGACCTCTGAACCGCTGGTTCGCCGACACCTGGGCGCTCGTCGACTCACCGGACGGCGACGATGCGACCTGCCCGTGAACTGCTTGATGACGTCTTGCGTGCCGACACGAAATCATGGAGACGCGCGCATCAGAGTCTCATCGACGGTAGGTTGTCGCCGATTTGATCGACGGCTGGCCCGGCTGCACGTGCGGCCGCAACATCGTGACGTCCGTCGAAGACAGACGAAGGACTTCCACCGCCCGAGAAGGTACTTCGCTGGCCGCTGGGACGAACGAGCTGCCCCGAGATGGCCGCAGGAAGCTCGTACTGAGCAGACTGATCTGGCGCGCAGAGAAGTCTGCAACGCGGCAGCCCCGCAACGTCGGGACGTCGCCCAGCGTGACGGGTCGAAGTAGCGAGACCATCCCGGAACGGGTTTTGCCACAGCCTGTCAGCCGAAGGGATGACACGACAGCGTTTGCTGGCGCAATTATTTGCGGGCGTGATATGAATACCGAAATCTTGCTTGTAGAAACGTATCGGGCTTGTAGGGGGATTCGTGGCTAGCGTTCACCGCGGGGTCAATCAGTTGAAACGCCAAGCGAGAACGGCAGGGAAGCACCGCGCACCCGCAGCCCGTCCCCAGGTCGTGACGTGGCTGGGAGCGGGTGCGTTCACCGTCGGTGTTGGCGCCGCACTGGTCGCCGGGGCTGGTACGGCGGCCGCGGACCCGGGATCGGGAGACTCCTCGGCGTCGTCGTCCAAGTCGACTGAATCGGCGCCGCCAAACGAACGACGTTCTAATACGGCCAACGATCCGGGCCCTGAGGATCGCGCAGCCACGTCGTCGGTGGACGACCGAGGCGATGAGCAGAAGGACGACGGGAAGGACGAAAAGTCTGAGAACGTGCCGGACGATGACGCTGAGGGTCATGATTCCGATGACGAGGCCACCGGCGCCATGTCCGACACGCTAAACCCGGCGGTGACGAAGTCTGATAACCTGGATACGGCGGAAACAGCGTCTGCCGACGTCGAGGAGCCGACGGCCGCAACCGCAGAATCGTTGCCCGTCAGTATGTTTCGGAAACACGAGAAGCGTCTGGCGGCCGCCTCGCAGTCCTTGGCGGTGGCTGAATTCCCCGAAGCAGGAGGCAGCGGCCAGCTGATTGCCGGTGCGGATATTCAAGTAAGCGTTGCTTCGGCCGCTACTGCCGAACCCGCCTCAGATACCGACACCGTGCCGACTCCCGTAATCGCCACCATTGGAACTGGCGCCTTTCCGTTCGGCGTCGCAGTACTTCCCAACGGCACCCGCGTCTACGTAGCCAACTCGGACTACGACGATGTATCCGTCATCGACACAGCGACGAACAGCGTTGTCGGCCAGGTCCCGATGGGTGGGTACGCCGTTCGCCGCTTAATCATGAATCCGAATGGCAGCCGGCTTTATGCGCTCGGGTCCAGCAATGTGTTCGTAATCGACACCGCCACAGACACGCTCATCGGCAAACCGATATCCGTCTACGCAAAAGACGCGGCAATCACCCCCGACGGCTCCCGTCTCTACATCACCGACGGCAACTGGAACGGATCGGTGTCGATTTTCGACACCGCGACCAATACCATTATCGGCGAACCTATTTCGGTCGCACGATACCCCTACGGTGTGGCAATCAGCCCAGACGGCCGCCGTGTCTACGTCGCTAACGAAACGTTGAACCCCGACATCGCCGGCAGCGTGTCGGTGATCGACACAGCCACCAACACCGTGATCGGCAGCCCCATTCGGGTCGGGGCCGACCCTGTGAGTGTGGCGATAAGCCCAGACGGCAAGAGGGTCTATGTGGGCAACAGCCGTTCGGGAACGATATCGGTGATTGACACCACCACGAACAAGGTTGTGGGCAAACCGATTCAGACGGGCGATGATCCGGCGTTTCTGGCGGTCAGTCCGGACGGCGCTCGTGTCTACGTCACCAGACCGTCGGACAACGCGGTGGTGACGGTCGATACCGCAACTAGTGCGGTGGTCGGTGCTCCCGTCAGGGTTGGTGCAAGTCCAGTGAGCATTGCAGTCAGCCTCGACGGCAAACGCATCTATGTCACCAACGCCTCCGACGGCACAGTGTCGGTGATTGACGCAGCAGAGATCGACGTCGACCCGATACCGACCATCACGGCGTCCCAGCGAATCAGGCTGGCTGTTCAAAGCTCGGTGCAACAGTTCCAGTTGTTCATCCGAGCCTTCGTCGACAACCTTGTCAATGCCTCAAAACCGAAACCGGCGGAGGTCGAACGTGCCGCCCCAGCGTCTACAGCTCAGCTGTACAGCCGACTACGGCAAGTGACGAATGGCGATGATGACGGCATCTACATCGAAGCTGTTCGCACGACCGACCAAGCGAAAACGGTGAAGTACATCGTCTATATCGGCGGTACCACTGGAGCCAACTTCAGCGGGAATCAACCGAAGATTAAGAATCTGCCGTCCTATGCCGGTGTCATCGACTTCCGCCAAGTCGACAAAATCGCCGCAGCACTCGACGCCGAGGACAACCGGAACGCCGAAGTGATGCTCGTCGGCTATAGCCAGGGCGGTATGGATGCTCAGAACATCGCAGCGGCAAGAATGTTCAATGTCAGCACTGTGGTGACCTTCGGATCTCCAATCATCAGAAGCGCGCCCACGAGCGGCTACCAGATTGTGCACCTACACGCCGACCTCGATCCGGTTGTCGGCTTGAGCAAACGCGGGGCGGCATCGTTGATTTTTCAACGCCGTCCCTCGAACGCGACCTTCTGGACCTTGTTGTTCGACCCCACCGGGTTCGGTCTACACGAGAATGTCGCGACCTACGAGTCCATCGGCAAGATGTTCGATGCGGACAGCACGTCGGGCTACAACTCTGTCAAGGCAAAGATCAAAGCCTTCCGGGGCGATGTCATCCACCACTACTGAGCAAGCGCACGGGTGGGCTTCCGCACGCCACGGTGAGCCTCAAGCTGTTTGCTGCGGGTCCCTGAGCCAGCTGGGCATTCCCGCGGTACTAGATGGAACAGACGTTTCGATCGACGCCGTGGTTGCGGCGGAGGCGGACCATAATCTGCGCATCGTTGGCACCCTAGGCGGAGAGGCCCCAACGCTCATCAAGCGTACGGATGAGCGCCGCACTCAGCTGCTGCGGGATACTGTGCAAGGTTACTTGGGACAGCGGCGGGGGAGTAGCGATGCGGAATAGCTGGTGGACTGCTGCGATGGCAGCCAGCGTTGTTCTTACCTGTGGGTGTGGGAACGGACACGTTGACTCTGCGACGGACACCTCTCTGGGAACGGCGCGGGCGCCGTCGCAGACAACAATGTCTCTCCAGGAGTCGGACTGTGTTGATGCGAATATCAGCGACATGTCTGCTCCGGACGTGTTCGTCCTGATGTCTACGGTGGCGGAGAAGATGCCGGACGCTGCGGCTAATCCAGAGGCTGCTCAAGCGGCCAAGAATAGCTATCTCGAAAGAGCAACGACGACACCACGATTCCCCTGGGGAGACGTCCCTCCAAACGGGTGGGCTCAGTACATCAGGGACATCTGCCAGTACATTCCTGACGCCTACCCTGACCGTTATCAATGGGCGCAGCAGACTAGCGGCGCGATGTTCCTTGACGCGGTGTTCAACTGTGAAGTGTGGGCAGTACAGAACGAAAGATCCCCGGAGCCTGCTGGGGCCCGATACGAAAAGATCGGCCAGGAAGCCCTGGACAGCCCAAAGGCGAAAGTACTCCTGGGAGTGCTCACCAACATTTGTCCACAGTTAAAGTAGCCCGCCGACCAAGCCTTTGGGTCCGCACTCGCAGTCGGGCGGGATCAGCTCACCCGGTTCCACCAGCCCGTCTACAGACGGACCTCGCGGTTCGGCTTCACTGCTCCGGTCGGCCTATGACTTCCGCACTCTTGTTGGACATTAATGCTGTACCGCTGAGTCGTCGCAACTGAACTCTGCCGCCTTTCTCGTCGCTTAACCCAGCCTTTCTGCGATAGGAGTCGTCCTGCATATCAGCGACCCTGGTAGCTGCCACTGGCGATATTTCGTCACAGTGACGTTATATTGCCGCTTCTGGACGAAGGTGAGGTTCGGTTGATGCGAGCGCTCCCGGCCCCCGTCGTCCTTTAGCGCGTTGGCCGAATGCGACGGGGCGTGCACAAACGATGTACACGCAGTGTCATGCTCGGCTAAAAGCTTTTGTATGACAACAGGTTTCACGTGCGGATAACATGGATTACGTCAGGCGGATGCGAACCGGCAGTCCCTCAACATATTCGGCGGTTATGCGATGAACTGGTCCGCTGCCGGATCATGCCGAATATGGTTCCGCGGCGTCTACAACACTCGGCTTTACGTGCACCCCATCCTAACGAGGTGAGACATGTCAGGCGGAAGGTGCATTGCTTGCTCAACTTGGCCGAAAGCCAAGATGCTGCAGTATGAGTGACCAACTCTGCGTCCCGTGAGTGAGTGTACGGGTGGCGCACCAGAGGGCCATACCGTACTGCGCGGGAGACTGCAGCTTTACCAATCCGAGGTGCACTGGTGAAGTGACCACCCGAGATTCCTGGCGCTCCAGCACCTGCGGCAGGTCTGGGTCATCTCGGCTGGCTCGGTTGAAAACGTTCTCGCGATTCCGGTGGTCTGCGCCGGACAGCCTCATCTGATCACCGAAATACTCTCGAAGAGAGGGACATCGCCGAAAGCGTGCACCCCGCCATCGAGGATGGTGCCGGTCGTGAGGGACCGCATCATTCGTTCATCTCGGTGTCGACTGTCACCTTCACCAAAGTCGGCATAGGCGAGGATTTGCGGCGGTGGGACATGTCCTTCTGTCGAGGACCTACGGTGGCTCGGCCGAATGTCCACGGTGTTTCTGCTCCTGGGCGCGCGCGAGGGCCTGCACGGATACTTGGTTGCCCCCGCTGCGTTTAGCGTGGTACATCGCAGTGTCGGCGGCTTTGACGAGCGTCTCCACCGCGGCGTCCGGGTCACGGATGGCGTTCCAGGGGGTCACGGCCGCGCCGACGCTAGCAGTGACCGGGTGGGGGAGTTCGGCGATGGCCCTGCATAGCTTTTCGGGTAGGGGGTGTTTCGTCTCGGCGTTCTGACGATCGATGACCAGGAACTCGTCACCGCCAGCTCTGCCAATCAGTGCGGAGTCTGCGCAGTTGTGGCGCAGCGCCCACCCGACCGCGGTGAGCGCTTGATCGCCGGCGCTGTGGCCATATGTGTCGTTGACGCGCTTGAAGTGGTCCAGGTCGATCATGACGACGACGAGTTGGGTATCGGGTCCGGGAATGGTCAGTAGCGTTCGCGCGCGGTCGTAGAACGCGCGGCGGTTGAGGACACCGGTGAGGGCGTCCTGGTGGGAGCGCACTACGTCGGCACCTAGGGTGTGTACGGCCATTTGAATTGCCAGGGGGACAGCAATATTGAGTTCAACGACCATCCACAGGCCGGCAGTCGCCACTAGCGCATGATCGGGTAGTGCGGCAACCCGCGCCGCGCAGATGGTTCCGGCGACACAGGCTGTGACGATGTTGCAGATGATGGCTTTCGAGCTGTGGAAGAAGGCCAGGTAGCCTCCGATGATCACCAGGGCGCAGCAGCCCATGAGCGCGACGATCGGTTGGCTTTGCAACACGGTGCACACAGCTATCAACGCGGCGCCGAGGAAGCCCATCGTCAATGATTGCGTTCTGGTGGGCCAGCGATGAAGCCATAAGGACGCGTAGAACACACCGGTGAGGACGGCGACGCCGCTCAGTACCACTGACAGCGCAAGGAATCGAGAGCTGATTGTTCCGAGAGGCGCAAGGACGAGCGCGCCGGAGAGCACTGCCATCAGGAACCGAGTAGGCCGCGATAACCCGCGGGCGTTCAAATAGGCGCAAAGCCAATCGAACTGGCCGGGCTGGTTCCACCACCTCCTCAACCATCCAGCGTGGGCTTGCTGTGCCCCATCCGTCTGCCACAGTCGGGGAGAACTGTTCACAACCCACTCCGTTCGTCCGTGGCGCCAATCTCGAGCATCCATCCGCGCGGCGAACTCTCAATCCGAGACTGTGAGGCGACATGACATAGAGCCCGCTCTGCCACGCGCGGCCGGTTTAGTCGTCTTGTGGTGAGCGTGAACACCGGCGCTGCCCCAAGTCGTGGCCGGTCCAGAAGACCGACGAATCCGCATGCGCAATCCTGCAGGCTCGTGCCATCTCGAAATCCTGCGTCAAGGTGCCAGCCCGATTCCTGAGAATTCATCATTGGTCACAATTGGGAAGTGTCAAGTCTGCTGATCGCCTGGGGTGCATCGTGAACCGACGTTGACCTTACATAGCGGTAGTCCCGCACTCGCGCCGCAGGCGCAGCGCATGAGCTTGACCGTCGAGGTTCAGAACGACTCAAGCTCAAGCCAAGAAAGGTGTCAGTTGAGCTCGCACCGATGTGTTCGAAGCGACGCTTCTGTACCGGTGGTGGTGACTGCATACGAGGTCCGTGTCGTACCGGTCAGCAAGCGAGGCGCGGTGGAAACTACGAGACGACGGCCAGACGCGATTTGCGAGGCAGAGGCGTAACGCTGGACTCCTCTTGTTGTTCAAGAGAATCAGTAGGTCGGCAATCTGACGTCGCTGTCGCGAGTGACGGGCGCGCCGCCGCGCATCCGTGCTGAAGCGCGGCCGGCGCAGCAGATCGTCCGACGATTGGTTGATAGTTGAAGAACTCAGCGCCCGCGAAATCGAAGAGCGCCGACAGGACCCTGTCGAATAAGGTTTGATCGCGAGGCGCCAGAGGCAGCACAACCGCTGTGGCAGCACCGTCTGCGGTCGGAACTTCGATCCGCTCGCCGGGATCCCCGTACCGGCCCTCCCGCGTTCCGGCGAAGAGGTCGTTGATCCACCCCACGGTGATGTCTTTGGCTGCCTCGATGTTGCGGGTGTGCGAAAAGCCGCCGACAAGGTAGCTCGCGAACTGCAGCAGAGGGCTTGGTCCCTCCATATAGTCCATGTGTGTTCCGTCAATGAGTCCGAACCCGGTGAATCGGTCGGGGCGAGCGGCCTGGAGTACGTCGGCTGCGTTGCCGCTTCGGCTGAGCCAATACCGCTCGGACGACACGAGATACACCGGACGGTCATTCCCGCCGACGAGCTTGGCAAGACCGTCCGGAAGCGCTGTGGAGCCATTCGGGTTCACCGCGTCGAGGAGCACCACTCCGGCAAGTTGGTCAACCGAACCGTTGTCGACCATATGGCCAGCCGCGGCGGTGACCAGGGTGCCGCCGGCGCTGTGTCCGACAAGAACGAGGCTGGTGGGCAGAGTCACCGGCCGCCCCGCCGCGTCGCTGGCACTTTGCGTGAGGGAGCCGCGGTCACCGGTGAAGAGGTCGGCGATACCGCGTTGCATCGGATAGCCGCCAACCCACACGGCATCGGGGTCGAAGAAGTTCGACGACAGGGAAGGAGCGACGACGATGCTGCCAGTCTTTTCGGCAAGGTTGGCAATGGTGTAGCTATACATCGGGCCGCTGGCAAGAAAGCCGTGCTGGAAGTAGATCAGCCGATTTGCCGTGTCGGCGTTGTCCGGGAAGTACCAGTCGGCCTGGACGGTGCGGCCTCCAGCCACAGGAACCGTCAGTCTCGACGTGCGGACGGTCACGCTGCTGCCGGCCGGAACCGCCGGAGGGCCGTCGAGCAGGTGAATCGCGCCGACAAGCAGATTGAGGGCGATCGATCCGATGACATCGACGAGAGTGGGCTTTCGTGGAGCGTCAGACTCTGACGTGCTCGTGGCTGCAGGAACCGCTGTCAACGACGCAAGAGTGGGGCGTGGTCCGGACGAGGGGGAGGGGGGCCTCAACGCCGTCGGAACGTCCTGAATTGTGGAACCTGAAGGCGGACTGGCGTTCTCGGATGCAACGACGGCGCCTGGCACCGTGATGGGGTTGGCTGAGGTGTCCGGCGGCGACGCCGCCTTCGGCTCGTCGGCGTTCGGTGGGGTGCTCGTGACCGTTCCGTGTGAGGAAGCTGGCGTTTCAAGCGACGCAGGAGAGCGCCCTTTAGTTCGTTGACGCTCAACGCTCTTGGGGTTTTCGACAGTTGCCGCCGGGGCCGAAGCGACATCAGGTGCGGGCTCATCGGGTCCGCGCTCGCTGTCGTCGGTGGGCGCGACGGCTGGAGTTTCGCCAGCGGCTAGGTCGGTCGGGACACTGCCACTCTCGGCGGGCGTGCTGTCGACAGGTTTCCCGGTTGACGGTGCATCGTCGGCGCTCTTTTGGTCTTTGCGAGGAAAATCGCGGTCCTGTTCGGTACTGCTTTTGTCGGTGGTATCGGGCGGGCCCGCCGACGGCGAATCGTCAGTTTGAGAATCCGCGGCGACGCTCTTGGCTGCGCCCGACTCGCCACCAATGTCGGCCGCGGCACTGGCGGCCCCGGTCAATAGCAGCGCCCACGTGGCCGTCGTCACCACACCCAGCGCGAACAACCCTGTGCCATTCCTCGTCACCGTTTGCCCCCACTCGTTCCCGGCCCGCGCGCTCAATGCCGGACGGATTAATGAAACATACTTCACCACATGTTTCATTTTTGCGAAAGGGGCACAGCTGAGCGGGCGACATCACTACGCAATACTGGATGACGAGTCCGCGACCGCGGCTCGTGCCGCATCGCCGAGGACCGTCTATGCCCGCTGCACCGCAGAAGCGCCGCCGCGGCCGGCCACCTGGCGGCGGCCACAGCGGCGAACAGTCGCGACAACATCTGATGGATGCCGCCGAGAGATCGTTCCTCGACTTCGGTTATCGGGCCTCGACGATGGAGACCATTGCTGCGGCAGCGGGCTATTCACGGGCCAGTATCTACCGTCAGTTCCCCAACCGCCGGGCGCTGTTGGATGCGCTAGTCGAGCGTGCCACACATCGGCACTTGGGCGGAATCTTGGACCGCTTACCTCCTGGCGCCGGCGTCCACGACATGTTGACTGAGAGTCTCGTAATCGTTGCAACAGAACTGAGCCGTGACCCGATACTGCGCACGGTGTCCCAAGAGTCCGAGGACGGTTCGGTAGCGCATGCGGTGGCCGCCAGCGGTGGCCTCGCCGCGGTTGTCGAGAGTGCCGTAGGGGCAGTGATGAAATCGGACGATGGGGGAGCGTTCCGCCCAGGTCTTTGCACGCGCGACGTAACTCAGTTTCTCATCACGACATGCGTCGGCTTCCTACTGGGGCTCAATCCCGATCTCGTCGATGCGGGAGCTGCCCGCCGCTACGTGCACACATTCGTGTTGCCCGCCCTATTGGTTGAGCATCCGGCACCGCAAAAAGTTCATCGCGAGAAGTCTTCGAGCCCCCGCGGTCGATAGATCGAACGTCGCTGTCTTACCCAGCACCTCGATCGACCGTAACTGTTTGTGGCCTAGGAATAGAACCCGGAAAGTTCTGGCGGCACGCGTCTCAGGCGGCGACACGATGATGGGCGGCAGGCAGTCGCACTTCACGCCCTTGATCGTTGCGAGAGCCTTGCTAAAGCAAAGCAAGACAACCCTGCTGCTGGACACCCCCTCGACAACTGTTGCGGTGCAACGTTCGTCGCTGAGATCGTGCGACTTGGCACCGCCCACCGCGCTGGACCATTCGCTACCAGAAACGATATCTGCATCGACATCGTGATGGGCGGAGCCCAGTGCGGCTATCGACGAAGGTTCCGAACCCCGCGCCGAACCGATCATCGTCTGTGACACCAATACCATTGTGTCACTGAGAATTTAACCATGACGCGACGCCGTAGCGTTAAGGACAGCAACCCGACTAGTTGTCACGTGCATAGCCGCGCGAGATGACATCCGTCGTCGGAGCGAATGGCCCCAACAAGAGCAGGGCTGGAGAGGTGGCAGACGGTGTTCTCGCGCCGCTTCGGTGCGACTTCACCCGGTTGCAGTGCCAGCTCCCCAGCCCTGCTTGTCGACGTCTAGGAGGCGAGTTCGGCGATGGGCCGCGGGCGGCCGAAGTGGAATCCCTGACCATAGCGAACGCCTAGTTGGTGCAATACGATCCGCTGTCCGTCGGTCTCGACGCCCTCAGCCGTCGTTACCGCCCCGAGTTCGTCGGCTAAGAGGACCAGGGCGGTGGTTAAGGCTTGCCGAGCGGGATCTTCGTCCACGCCAGCGACAATGTCCGCATCGATCTTGATCACGTCAGGTCGCAACCGCAGAATCTCGGCGAAATTCGCGAACCCTGAGCCGGCATCGTCGATTGCGACGTCAATCCCTAGTCGTCGCAGGGGTTTCAAGCGTGTTGCGAGTTCGGCCGGAAACGGTTCGTGCTCGGTGAGTTCGACGACAACGGGACGGCTTATGGACTCGAGCAATCGGTGCGCTTGCGGATTCAAGGCGACAGCGGGGCTGAGGTTGACCGCCAGCGGCAGTTCCGGCGCGAGATCTGTGGCAGCGATCAGCGCGGTTTTCAGCGCCAGTAGTTCGAGCTCGACGCCGCGGCCAAGTCTGCGCGCAATGGCAAACCATTGCGCGGGATCGCGATGCGCCGCGTGCGGGAATCGTGACAGCGCTTCCACAGCAACCACGGTGCAAGTGCTGATGTCGACGATGGGTTGGAAGACAGCCTGAATCCCGTCAGGCTCGAGCAGTGTGTCGATGCCTTCCTGCAATTCCAAGAGTTCAAATTCGTCTGGATTGAGTAGCCCGGTGAGAAAGCGCGCCCGCGGCAACGTCGAACCTACTGTCGGAGTGCCGAATAGGTCGGCCAGCATCTGAGAGATATTCGTCGTGGATTCCAGCACGGCCGACAGAATTCGACTGAGCGAATCGATGGCTTCGACATCGGCCTCGGAGAAAGCATCCGGAGCCGCAGCCAGAACGGAAAGCACGCCAAGAGGTTCCTTGCGATGGATGAGGGGTACCGCCAGCCATGACCGGAGTCCAAGGATCCAGGCTAATCCCCGTGCTGCAGGGGTAATGCGCGTATCGATGTAAATATCACCTGCGACTTCGCCTCGACCAGACTTCAATGCGTGCAATTGGAAGTCGCTATCGAGTTCGATAATTCGCCCGACCTCGGAAACTGTTGTCCCGCAAGTGGCCACGATTGCGAGATGATCGCCAGGAGCATACAAACTGATCCCTGCGCCGCGCGCGCAGGGGGCAAGGAGGCAGCTCTGCTTTGCGATCCGCCGCATCAGCTCGGCGGGATCCATCAACGCAGTCAGTGCCTGCTCGAAGCGTTCCATTCCGCCGACCCCAGCTCGTCAAGACCTGGACATCTTTTCGGTGAGCGCAACAGCCCACGTCCTAACATTATGTCACCACTTCAATTAGCCTGTCCTCGTGAGTATTACAAAAATGTGACGCCAATTATATTATCGTGCTAAATAATTCGAGGTCGGAACCGTCGGCCTAGCGCACAGTGTTGAGTCCCACGTCTGAAAATTTCAGTACGACCACCGCGAAGGCGGTGACGTTCACGAGTACTCACACCGCTTCTGCATCTGCGTTATCGCCGGTGGCCGGACCCCGTTAATTGGTCCAAGTCGGCTAAGAGCCGCTGGATGCGGTGCTCTCGAAGACATAGTGCCGGCACGGCTGTTCGACAGAAACGACGGGCTTTTATCCCCGCGCCGGCCTGAGAATCTGCTACTCGAGTGAATCTAGGAGTGAAACCTTCTCCGACGATGTCGTGGCCGCAGCGATGATCGACCGACTCGTTGACCACGCCGAAGTGCTCACCCTGACCGGGGACTCCTATCGCACCCCCCAGCGCCGACAATTCCTGGCCAAAGACCCTGTGAGCGAACGAATGTGAGCAATTGGTGCGAGCGTAATCGCGCGCCCACTGAACCATTCAGGCCAGCTCTGCAACCACCAGCCGGTAGCCTGCGTCGAAGGTTGTCTGGTCAAGCAGTGATGCGTACCTTTCCTCCCAAGCACCATCAGCGAGATCGTCACTAAGTTGTCGCAGCCCATCTGCTATCTGAGCTCGCGGAGTGAGGGCCAGCATCGACATACCTGCCTGAACGGTAGCGTCGAGGTAGGCATGCGGACGTCGCCAAAAGGCGCGCCGAAACCGTCCACGCAGTCATGCGGGACCGATACCGCAGTTATCGACACTTCGCCGAACACCTCGCCGAATAGCTTCATCGGCACGGCCAGGCGATTATCGGTTCGCGCCGCGGCGGGCAGGTAATCGCGCACCAGCCAGAAATCGGAGAAGATGTCATTGTCCCAGGTGAGGATGACTACGCGCCGACGAGCGATACGGACCATCTCCTCCAAACCCCGCCGCACATCCCCCCCAATGATGAACCGTCAGAACCGCCAACGCGTCATCAACGGCCTTCGACCGAAGGGGTAGGTGCTCGGCGGCGGCCTGAATTGCCGGAGCAGCGCGAGGCCCGCGCTGCGCAATCATCACCTTGCTCGGCTCTATGGCCACGACCGTTTGGGGCGGCTCATACGAGCCAGTACCAGCCCCAATGTTGGCAACCGAGTCACTTTCGCCCAGTGCGTGCTTAATGGCCACAGCCACCCGCGGATCGGTGCGACGGCTCACCGAGTACGTGACCCCCGACCAGTCGTACCTCGTCATCAGCTGAATCTAAGCCTCGCTAATAATCGACACCACTCCCGGGGCAGTAATGCCTGGGGTCAATTCCAGTTCGTCGATAGGGGGTCAGTTTTAACTGGCCGTTGACAGTCGATGGTCGTGCAGTGTTCCGTGAGCAGCCAGGTCAGGAACTTTCCCGCTTCGGTGATCTCCTTAGCCGTGAAGCCAGCCGTCAACGATGTACTCGCGGTGCACGTAGCCCTCAATTCTTTTGCCGCTGGCCGCAATCGTCGTCACGATTAGAATGGTTCGCTCAAAGTGGTCGGCGCCTACCTGGTTGCGCTCCGCCAGGGCCCTGACGTCATCGTGCTGTCCAGGATCGGCGAGCGCCATCGCCGCCAGCTCAAATGTGTAGGGCCGGTTTAGGGTCATGGTTGGCGACCTTCTGATCTCGTCGTTGCGCGGTTCCGGGTGTACCGGTATCAAGTCAGGTCGGGACGGACTTTCTACGGCATTACCGGGTGGTCCCCCCAACCCGCGCAGCGCTGCGCGTGCTTCGTCTTCGGCGGCCCTGACGTCGGGGTAGCGGCTCACCGGCTTCTCGTCGTACACGAAGAACCGGCCCATGCCGGCGCGTACCGCCTCAACGGCGAAGTCCCGCCCGTCTGCGAGGTTTACGTAAGCAAGGGTGCGGCCGTAGCGGTCGTGGGTGTCCTGAGTAAGGTCGGCAGTTGAGGAAATGCGTTGTCCGGTCAGGGTTTCGGTGGCGAAGCGTTCCGCTTCGGGGCCCCAGCAGCCGACCGACCATCCTGCCCCCGGTGAACCTCGGGTGTGTCGATGCCGAGCAGTCGGACGCGAAGACGGCCGCGTATATCGTCGCGGACGTCGATGGTGTCACCGTCGACCACCTGGAGCACTGTGGCGGTTGCTGGAGCTGGAGCTTCGTCCGCCGCCGGGGGTCAAGAGGGGGCGCACGCGCCGACAACGGCAATGAGCGTGCAGGCGATTCCAAGGCGAATACACGCTGCGCGATTACGCAGTGCCGCTGGCGGTTTCGACTCAGAAGCTGCAGTCATGGTCTCCTCCATGCGCACGGTCTCAGGCTTTCAGCGTCGGGATCAGCGCCGCGGCAAGGATTCTCGCGTCGCGGGTGGCCAGTGTGAGGTTGCGACGCAGTGCCTGGGCGACAATCACCCGGTCGAATGGATCCCGATGTTCCCAGGGGAGCCGCCCGGCGAGGATCGCATCGTCGGAATCGATCGACAGGTCATCCACGCGCATCGCCTCTAGCTGGCTCGGCCAGGTCGCCAGCAGTGTCGAGCCGTCGAGTCGGCCGAGGCGGGTCTTGGTCGCGATCTCCCATGCTGACGCGGCGCTGACCGACACCGATGCTGCGGGGTCGGCCAGGTGTGCGAGCACTTCGGGATCGAGCGTGGTCGGCTCGCGGAGCAGCCACAGCAGGGTGTGGGTGTCCAAGAGGATGTTCACGAGGACTCGTCGCCCTCCCACCGCGCCAGCTCGGTATCCGGTAACGGCGCGTCGAAGTCCTTCGGTATCGACAGGTTCGGCATTTGGCCGAACTGCCGCGGGGTGGGGGTAGCGGGCACCAGACGTGCGACATCGCGACCGTGGTTGGTGATAATCACGGTCTTTCCGGTGCGCTCGACGTCAGCGAGGAGCGCATTGAGCCGGTTCTTGGCGTCGGTACTGGAAACCTTCTCCACGGTCATGACACCAGCGTACCGTCGACACGCGTGTCGCGCTAGCGTTACTAGCTCGTTCTTGGTTGTCGCCAATCACTGCCTGTCGTGGGCGCAGCGACAATGGGCGATGAGCGACGACAGCATTGGCCTGCGCGTGCGGCATGCCCCCAACGTTCGCCACAGTCGCGTCGAGAACTGGGCCGAACTCCGCCATCTACCAAATGCATAGAGGCCAGAAAGAGGGGAGGTTCATTCAAATATACTGCGAAACAATGTAATTCGATCGTTAATGACATAACGTAGATTATCGGCATCGATTGATCGTGAGCGTAACCAATGAAAGTGGTTGAATAGCAGGGTAATTGGCTTACGGTTTGGCTTCACTGCTCCGGTCGGCCTATGACTTCCGCACTCTCGCTGGACATTAATGCTGTACCGCTGAGTCGTCGCAACTGAACTCTGCCGCCTTCTCGTCGCTATACCCAGCCTTTCAGCGATAGGAGTCGTCCTGCATATCAGCGACCCTGATAGACGCCCACTGGCGATATTTCGTCACAGTGACGTTATATCGCCCTTCTGGACGAAGGTGAGGTTCGGTTGATGCGAGCGCTCCCGGCCCCCGTCGTCCTATAGCGCGTTGGCCGAGTGCGACGGGGCGGGAGTTGCCGTCCCCCGACCGGTCACGCCGGTCGGGGGCGTGCACAAACGATGTACACGCAGTGTAATGCCCGGCTGAAATATTGTGTATAACAACAGATTTGACGTGCCAATAACATAGATTATGTCATGTAAAGCTCAAAGTTATTGTATTTTAGTAGATTACGTACTGCGATAATTTTGACCACGGGCACCGGCCGCCGTGTCTTTCCGTCACGCGGGCGAGAATGGCCGACGAGTGGCTGCGACATACGCACCGTTGAGTGCGCCGCAGACATCCGGGGCGGTGAGTTTTCGGTCGCCCCGCAGGGGCCGGCGCCGGATGGAGCCGGACCGGGCGGCGGTGCTGCCATTGGGTCGACGGGTCACTCGGCGAGGCTAACTGGCAATGGCCGGACCTGAATCGCTCGACGCCATGACGCCAGTGTGATTGAACGTTGCCGCCGTGACGACTGTCACCGAGTTGCGGGAAGGCGAGGCCATTTGACTTAGTCGTTAGGCACCTTACATAGTGGTAAGGTGCCTAACGAATACATGAATCCGCAGCATGACTCGGCGGGAGCGTGGGCGAAGCGGTATCACCTAGCGTCGCGACAGATGATGGAGTCGCTACTTCGTCGCTACGATCTCGGGGTCACCCAGTGGTATGTGCTGTATCAACTCGCAACGGCAGGACCGACGGCACAGCGCGAACTGGTGCGAATCCTAGGAGTCGAGCGTGCGACCCTCACGGGTGTCGTTGCGGCGCTCGTGCGCAAAGGATTTGTCGAGCAGGCTCCCGACATACGTGATCAGCGCCAGAAGATTCTGACCATCACTGCGTCCGGCGCATCGCTGTGGCGCGATCTGCCCGACCCGATCGATCACATCCTGGACGTTGCATTCGCCGACGTCCCTGAAGCCGACCTCGATACGACCGTCCAGGTCCTGCGGCAGGCCACCGATCGACTTCATCAACATCTGTCCAAAGGAAACGCACAATGACTGTTCTCATCACCGGGGCAACGGGCCTTGTCGGCTCGCGATTACTGCCACGTCTCATCGATGCCGGGATCGACTGCCGTGCGATGGTGAGGGTTGGCAAGAGTCTCCCGCCAGGCGTGACCGCAGTCGAGGGTGACCTCCTCGCCCCCGGATCTCTTCGCCAGGCCGTCGACGGCATCTCGGCCGTGGTACACCTCGCAGCGGTCCTGCGCACCCCTGACACCGATCAGATTCGTCACGTGAACCTCGATGGCACAGCGAATCTCGTTGAGTCGGTGCGAACGCACGCACCCCACGCCCGTGTCATCATGGCCAGCACAGGTTTGGTCTATGGCCCCGACCTGCCAAGGCCGGCGCGCGAAGACGATCGTGTCAATCCGACGATGCCCTATCCCGCCAGCAAGCTCGAAGCAGAACGCGTGCTGCGCCGCAGTGGACTGACGTGGTCGATCCTTCGCCTCGGTTTCGTCTACGGCGACGGAGATGGGCACCTTCACTCCGCACCGCAGCTCCTGGGTTCCTGGCAGTGGCATCCCGCGCAGACACTGAGTCTCGTCCACCATCGCGACGTCGCGACTGCGGTCCTGCTGGCTCTTACCGGCGCCACTGACGGTCGCGTCGTGAACATCGTCGATGACGGTCCCGCATCCGTCTACGACATCGCACGTCTCGTCGGTGCCGACTACCTCGAAACGGCGGAACCGCTGACCAATCCATGGAACGGACACCTGGACGGTTCGCTCGCACGCAGTCTCGGGTTTAGGCCTTCCGTAGCGACGATGTACCAGGCCAGCGCCGACGACGCGGTGTAACCGACCTTACGACAAGGCGTGCGAGCGAAATGGACTGGCGGGGATCGCGCGCAACCCCGCATGGAACCCACCGGTGGTGACATCGTCGCCGATCTCAGCCTCGGGTCTGGGGTGTCGCTGATCGGCGAGGGCCTCCCCCGCCAGCAGGCGAACATCTACGACTACTTCCAAAAGCTCTGGCGGCCTTTCTATTACCAAATTTTCCCGCATTACGAACCCGGCCTGAGGTCGGCTGGCCCAGGGCCTGCTGAGCAGGATGCGGGACACTCTGCGGCCTGGCGGGATCCTCGTCTGCGCGAACCTCGCCCTCGCCGACGAACCCGTCAAACAACTTCTCGGCAGTCCGCGGGCTTGGACGCCCCTAGGCGCCATCGAACACGACCAGACCCTCGTGCTGCGAAAGACCAACCCAGCAGGGAATTGACCACGCCCGGATGCAGCTCGGCCTGAACCGAACGTTCAGTCGTGTCCCACCAGTTGTCGCGGCGTCGCTCGACCACAAGCCGATCGTTTGGGCTCACCGCGGGTCCAAGAGGAAGGAGCAGCTATGTCTGAGACGTCTACAGGGGCCCGGCCGCTGGAAGATGAGATCCGGGACCGCATGCTCGCGTGGCGGGACGCCTTCGTCTCCAAGGATGTCGACGTGATCATGTCGTTCTGTGCACCCGAGGGTTTCACAGCCTTCGACCTGATCCCGCCGTTGGAGTTCAGTGGTGGCCCGATGTGGCGGCGCAATTGGGAAACGTTCTACGCCGCCTTCGACGGGCCAATCGGACTGCAGATCGCCGATCTGATCATTCACGCCAGTGGCGAGCTTGCGGTTGCCCGGTGTGCGGTCCGGATGTCGGGCGTCATGTTCGGCAGCCCGATCGACGCGTGGACGCGCACGACCAACTGCTTCGGGCTCATCGAAGGGCGTTGGCTGATGATCCACGACCATGTCTCCTGGCCGATCGACTTCGCCACCGGCGGGGGCGAGCCCCGAAAGGCTCTGTATCGCAGAAAATCTCACGCTCGTATACCGCGCAGGTTCAGTTAGTCGGTGCAACGCTCCTGATCGAGGACAGCTCGTCGCACATCAGTTCCGCAGGGCCTCGACCCCTTTTGGGGCGATCGACCGACGCGGCCACCGCGTGGACAATCGCTCGGAGCGAGCGCATCAACGTGATCGGCCATCGTGCCGAGCACCTTGCCGTCGGGCGCGACAGGACGGCTCACCGCTGAATGGTCGTCTTACGTAGACGACGATGTGGGCGCGTCACCCGGTGTGTGTGCCCTTCGCTGGCCCGACGCGCAGGGAGTCACCATGGACCCGAGCAGCGCCAGCCGTTCCGCCGATTCAGTCCCGGGCTGAGCGTGGTAGAGAACGAGCATGATGCCGTCAGTGCCCGCGACGGCCAACTTCTCGCGGTCGAGGAGGAGTTGGCCGACGGTGGGATGTTCGAACTTGACTTGGGCGCCAGCGCGTTCGGCGATGTCGTGGCGGGCCCACAAGCGGCGGAACTGCGGGCTGGCCAGAGACAGCTCGCCGACAAGTTCGACGACGCGGGGGTCGTCGATATTGTTGCCGACCGTTCTGCGGAACCCGGCAAGGAGAGCCGCGGCTGCGCGTTCCCAGTCCTCGAAGAGGTCTTGCTCGGCCTCGTCGAGGAACACGTCCCGGAGCCGGTTGCCACCGGCGACCAGCCTTGGGGAGATTGCCGCAGCTAGGGGGTTTGCCGTGAGGACATCAAGGTAGCGGCCTTCGGCGAAGGCCGCGAACGGGAGCTCGTTGACGAGGCGCGCGGTGCTGGCGGGGAGCACTTCGCGCCGGGGTCGCGGGTGTTTCCGTCGAGGACGTTTCGTAGCGAGGCTGAGAAGGTAGGAGTCGTCGTCGAGTTGGAGAACGCGCGCAATCGCTTCGAGTACCTGGGCGGAGGGGTGCCGGTCTCGCCCTTGTTCAAGGCGGAGGTAGTACTCGGCGCTGATGCCGGAGAGCATCGCGACTTCTTCTCGGCGCAGGCCAGGCACGCGGCGGACACCGAGGACGGGGATCCCAACCTGTTCGGGGGCGACGAGCTCACGTCGGGCTCGGAGGTACTCACCCAAGGTGTTCGGCTCATCGGCCATATCCGCCACGGTAACCGGACGCTCCGGGCGGTGGCTAGGCCCTGCCACTACCAGTGTCAGCAGGGGTCTGGGTAGCAGCCTGCCGGGCGCCGAAGATCGAGGTATCGCTCGGACTTCACGCTTCGAAAGGCCTCTAATGTCACACGTTCTAGTCACGGGCGGGTCCGGGTTTATCGCCGGACATGTCATCGTTCAGCTCCTGGAACAAGGCCATTCGGTGCGCTCCACCATTCGTTCCCTGAGCAAGGAAGCCACCGTCCGCAACGTGTTGCGGGATGCCGGGGCGGCCCGCATCGAGGCGCTAACCTTCGTAGAGGCAGACCTGATGAAGGAAGCCGGCTGGGTGGATGCGGTCGTCGGTATGGATTACGTCATCCATCTCGCCTCGCCCATCCACACCGGCAAGGTCAAGGATGAGAATGAGGTCATAGCCCCAGCGCGTGACGGGGCATTGCGTGTGCTGCGCGCCGCCCACAGTGCTGGAGTGAAACGCGTCGTGTTGACCTCGGCGTTTCACGCTGTCGGGTTCGGCCACGGGCGCATCGACCATGTCTTCACCGAGGACGACTGGTCGCCGCTCAACGGCCCCGGCGTGGACGTGTACGGGCGCAGCAAGATTCTTGCGGAGAAGGCCGCATGGGACTTCGTTGCGCAGCCTGACACAAAGATCGAGCTGGTGACCATCTTGCCGGTCGCGGTTATGGGACCTGTCATGGGTAACGAAGTCTCCGGCGCAAACCACATCGTGCAGAACAGCCTGAGCGGCCGCATGCCCGGTTACCCGAATATGTTCGTGCCCATCGTCGATGTGCGGGATGTCGCGGCGGCCCACGTCGCGGCAATGACCGCGCCGGGCGCGGAGGGGCAGCGTTTCCTCGTCGGAACCGGCGAGCCGGCGATCGCGATGAAGAAGATCGGCGCGACTCTGAGGGCCGAGCTCGGCGAGAAGGCGTCGAAGGTCCCGACTCGGTCGATACCGGATTTTGTCGTCCGGCTGACCGCACTTTTTCGGGACGAGTACAAATCCGTCGCTGCGGACCTCGGGTACACCAAGCGCGTCTCCAACACCAAGACCCGCACGGTGTTGGGGGTTACACCGCGGCCGGCCCGTGAGGCGATCATCGCCGCCGGCCGCAGCATGGTCATTCGCGGGCTCGACAGGTAGCCCCCCATCCAACCGACAGTTCAGGACAGATTTGTGATGACCGCCGTCCTCACCCCAGGCGCCGACAAGGGCATCGGTTTCGAGACCGCGCGACAGTTCACCGACCGCGTGCACAGCGGGTGGATCGGCGCCCGCCGTGGCCGGTTCGCTGCGGACACAATCGGAGGGGCCGACAACGGTGGCCTCTCCCCGCATGAACCATTCGGCGACGACCGGTTGGACAGGTGCAGCACCGGCACCGTCGGTGTCATGCGGGCCACCCGGGCGGTGCTCCCGCTGCAGCGCGCGTCAAACAAACCCGGCGCAGCGATCCTCGGATCGTTCGGTTGGGTGACCAACTTGGACAAGACCGAACTGAACTCCGCATCCGGAATCCACGGCACCTCGAAGGCGGCCGTGCCGATGCTCACCTTGGAATACTCGACGACCGAGCCCGCGATCAAGCTGACCGCCGTCGAGCCCGGCCGCACCAACACCGATTTCAACGCCGCGATGCCAACCAGCCGCTCCGGTACAGATAGCGATCGCGGCGTCGTCGGGAGGGTGCCGCTCCCCACCGGCACCCATGTTGATGACAGTGAGACCTTCCCATGGTGACCGGCAGCCTCGCCCACACTGACGCCGCGCATCTTGCGGTTGGGTTCATCGGTCTCGGCGACCAGGGATTGCCGATGGCCAGCGCCATCGCCCAGGCCGGTCTTGACCTGCATGTGTGGGCGCGCCGACCAGCCTCGCTTGACGCCCTCGGCGACACTCCGCGAATCGAGCACGCGCAGGTCAACACCCTCGCGCAGACAGTGGACATCGTCATCCTCTGCGTCCCCACCGAAGCGGACGTCCTCACCCTCCTCACCGAGGAGCTGCTGCCCGCCGCGCAGCCGGGAACGATCATCGTCAACGCCGGCACCGGCACCCCCGGCAACGCCACCCGAGCAGCCGAACTTTGCGCGGAGGCAGACATCGTCTTCCTCGACGCCCCGGTTAGCGGCGGCAGGCAGGGGGCCGAGGCGCGTAACCTCACCACGATGGTCGGCGGCCCGGCCGCAGCGTTCGAAACCGCGAGCGTGGTGTTCCACAGCTACTCCTCCCACGTCCTGCACTGCGGTGGACACGGAGCCGGACAGCTGGTGAAGCTGTTCAACAACACCCTGCTGATGATGAACCAGGCCAGTATCGCCGAGATCATCGACCTCGCCATGCAATTGGGCATCGACCCCATCGCCCTCGCCGAAGCCATCAAGCTCAGCAGCGGCGCCTCCGAAGCACTCGTGCGGACACCCACGAACAGTCCCGTCAGCCTCACCCAGACCGCCGCGCACCTGGCACAGGTCGAGCTGCTGGACATGGACCTGTTCCAACAGGCCATGACCGAGGCCGGCATCGACGCCGCGAAAACCACGGCGCGCGGGATCGCGGGAGCCGCAAGCCTCACCACCGTCGTCGCACTCCTCAACCCCGAACCCCTACCAGCACAAGGAGAAGAGCAGTGAGTGATGTCAGTGCGGTCATTCAGCTGATCCTGCGGGAACGGCAGGGCCGCGATCGTGGCTGGTGGGAGCAGATGCGCGACGCCTACGCTGCGGACTCGGTCGTCGACATGAGCTGGTTTCAGGGCTCGGGACACGAGTTCGTGCGCCGGTCACAGTTCATGGCCGAGTCCCCGGACGGGTGGAACGGGCACAGTGTGCACCGCATCACCGTGCCCGCCGTGCACATCCACGGTGACCGCGCCTGGGCGGAGGTGCCCGTCACAATTGAGTTCCGCATCATGATCGGCGGTGTCGAAGCCGACCTCGTTTCCTACTGCCGCAACCAGTACCGCGCCGCCCGCGAGGCGAGCCGTGTGTGGCGGATCGTCCGGTTGACCTCAATCTACGAGCGTGACGCCCTCACCCCAGTTCTTCCCGGAGCCGCCCTTCCGGTGACTGCGGCGGAGTTGGTCGGCCGGCGCCCCTCATACCGGTACCTCGCCTGGTACCACGCCCTCCTGGGACTCCCCCTTCGCGAGAACCTGCTCGGGGATGACCGGCCTGCTGCCGTCGCCCGTCAGTACGACGCCGAACACGAATGGCTGAAGAACGCATGACCGACGGCGGCACCTACCAGGAGATTCTCAATCTCGAGCACACGTTCATTGAGTATCTCGACAACAACGACCTCGACCAGCTGGCGGCGCTCTTCCAGCACGGTGCTCTCGAGCTCGTCATCAACGGTACTGAGGTCGCTGCCTCCGGCGCCGGCGTCGCCGGTGCGAGGGATGTGCTGAGCGCGGTGTCCCGCCCCCGCCCAGAGGGAAGCTTCGGGCGGCACTTCGTCGCCAACCCCATCGTCGACATCCACGAGGACACAAGGACGGCCACGGTCCGGTTTCGCACGATTCTTTACTATGTCTCCCCCGGCGAGCCCCTGCACGTCCTCGGCCTTGGCCGTCATGAAGACGAACTCTGCCACCTCGACGGCACTTGGCGCATCACCCGCAAACGCATCATCGGCGACGTGCGCTACTCGCCACCCGCCGGAACCTGACACCACCATTGCGCTGCGCCCCGCAGGTGCACTGATCGAAAGGACTCACGCCCATGCGCGACACCCGTGCCACCCCCTGGACAGCAGCATGAGCGCCCTCGCCGTGGTCACCGGAGCATCGTCCGGTATTGGGAAGGCGTTCACCGAACGTCTCGCGGCGGACGGCTACGAGCTAATCACCGTGGGCCGCGACCTCGACCGCCTACAGCGGCTCGCCGACACCCTCCCTGTCGATGTGACACCCGTCGCCGCCGACCTCGCCACCCACGACGGCATCGCCACTGTGATTGAGGGCGTTGCCGACCGCGCTGTCGACCTGCTGGTCAACAATGCCGGCGTTGCCCATTACATGCCCTTCAGCCAGCTGCCCGAAGAGAGGGCAAACGAACTCCTATTCGTCAAGGTCATCGCGCCCACCCTCCTCGCTCGCGCCGTCGCCCCGGGCATGGTCGACCGGCGTGCGGGAACGATCATCAACGTCGCCGGGATGCTCGCCTACAGCGGTCCCGCGCCCCTGGAGCAATTGCCCCTGCGCCGCGCGGTTTACGTCGGCGCGAACGCCCACCTCGTCGCGTTCTCCGAAACCCTCGCCGCAGAACTCGCCGCCGACGGAATTGCCGTTCAGGCACTTTGTCCAGGGGTTGTCGCAACTGAGTTCCATCAGCGGCAAGGCATCGATATGAGCGGCGCCCCCCGCATGTCGCCGCACGACGTGGTCACCGCAAGCCTGCGTGCGCTGGAGCTCGGAGAAGTGATCTGCGCACCCAGCGTCGAGGACCACGACCTCCTCGAAGCGGTCGCGGACGCCGACCTCGCCGCCTTCGGCGCACAATCAGTTCAGCTCGCCACCCGCTACAGGCCCTGACTATCCACACCGCCAGTGCCAGATCATTCCACTGCGCACGTCGGGTGCTCGGGCGCTGGACCGTAACCAGACAGCGGAGGAACACTATGCCTCGCATTCTCATCACCGGCGCTACCGACGGAATAGGCCTGGCTACGGCAGCGGAGGCTCTCCGACGCGGGCACGAGGTCATTCTTCATGCCCGCAACGCCAGCCGTGAGGCAGATGCACGGAACACCCTCCGTGAGGCCGGGGTAAACATCCGGGCGGCAAGATTCGTCCACGCCGATTTCCTCGACCTCGACCAAGTTCGTCTTATGGCGGAGAAGATCGAGGATCTCTCCGCGCTGGTGCACAACGCCGGTATTTACGTGCGTCAGTCCGTTCCCGATAGCGTCCAGGGCTTCGAACCGACCCTCGCCGTCAATGTTCTCGCCCCTCACCTGCTCACGACCCTTCTCCATGACCGCGCCGACCGGGTCGTTTTCGTTGCCAGCGACCTCGCGCTTCGAGTCAGCGTCAATCCGAAACGACTCCCCACAGACCGCGACCCAGCACACGCCTACGGGCAGGCAAAAGCCTTCAGTATCCTGTCCGCTCTCGGATGGGCCGCCCGTAAACCGGACTGGCGCGTCGGCGCAGTCCACCCCGGCTGGATCCCCACCAAGCTCGCCTCTCCACACGCGACTGGCGAAATTCACCAAGCTGTCCAGGTGCTCCTCAACGCCGCCATCGACCCCACTTGGGCCGGCGGCAACCAGGTGGGTCCACTAGTAGGTATCGCAGACGAGAACGCAGCAGGCACCTATGCCCTAGCCACCCTCGATCAAGCAATTTGAACCGACACAACTCGTTTCAGCCGTTGCTATGCGGAGAGCGGTTGCGGGTCAGGGCCAGGCAGTGTGGTTGGTCGAAATTGTTCGGGCTGGCCATGCCGTGGTTTAGCGTTCAGCCTGGGTGGCTGCATCAGTCACCCTCGGCGCGCAGATTTCGACAACAACTGCTGGCGGCGTTGTCGAGCCTCGAAACACAACACCCGAAGATTCAGCTCGGCTGGCGCCCGGCGCGGCAATTCGGCTTTGCTCAGGTAGTTGGCGCCGACCTTGCAATCCGACGCTCCCCCGCACTTGTCGGTGTGACGAAGCATCGTCGTACAGGAAGTCGCCGCGCTGAACGACACCAAAGCAACTATGAAGGGAATGAATGCTGTTGCCGCTGTAGATGTAACGACAGCGCCGCCTCCATCGCCTACCTGCATCCAGGCTTCAGTCATCCGCCACTCGACGAGGATGATTCGCGCGTTGACCCACCTGTTGGGCACAAGGAATCCCGCGAGAGAAAGATGCGAGATGGTCCATTCTGATGGCTAGGAGCATCACCCCGAGGAGTTCATGCGCGGCGCTGTGGAGCGGTAATGGGGATACCGAGGTTGCCACGATCACCGAGATCGCCGAAGAACTCGGCATCAGGGGTGTGACGTTGACCCCAGGAAGTCCGAGTCTGGCGGTGGTAGACGACGCGGAAACAGGCTCGCACCGTCGGGCGAGACGGTTCCCCGGCGATCAGATTGGCTGGGTTGAGATGGCCTGGCGCAGTACGGCGCTCACAATCATGCGGATGTTCCAATGGCGATGTTCATCTGGGTTCCCCGCAGTGAAAACGCTTGGCCCCAGGGAGTGTAACGTTGGGTGCCGCCGAGGGTCTGCCTCATTGAGGATGGTGACCAAGTCGCCGATGCTTTGTTCGCCGGTGGTGGACCGGTGACTCCATTCGACGGCACACGCGGTGGCATGTTGCAGCAGTAGATCCACCGCCCAGGCTGCGTGCTCCGTCGAAGAGACGCCTGCTGCCATCAGCAGGCGTAGAAGCAATTCGACGATATCGAGGTAACGCGGTCCGTCGGGCCAGATGTGAAGCGCTGACTGGATGATCGCCGGGTGGTCGATGAGTAGGTCGGTGTACTCCGTGAGTAGTCGGCATAAGCGATCGCAGGCAAGTTCATCGCCGTTCCAGGCAACATCGAGTTCGGTCAACAACCGGTCCAGTATCAGCGCTTTCAGGTGAGTTGTATTGCGTACGTACACATATAGCGATGCTGCGCCAGTGTCGAGTTCGTCGGCAAGCCTTCGCATTGAGAGTTGGCGTTCGCCGTCACGTTCGATGACGATCAGGGCCGCATCCACAATCGCCGTCCGAGATAAAGGCGCTTTAGCGGGGCGTGCGCGACGACTGTCAGGCTCGCGACGTGACGATCGTATTGGAGAACTCATGCGACGCAGTGTATAACGAACGTGTTCGTAACGAACATGTTCGTTGCCGGTGCGGCGAACGTTGCTATCGATCGACTTATGAAAGAAGTCCTGGATGCGTGCGCAGGCGCGATCGGCCCCCGCCGGCCGGGCCGGTGACATCAGTAGACGACAAATGTGGCTGGTACTGGTTGCCGTCCTGGTCGCCGACGCCCTCGACCTGGTTGACGCGACGATCACCAATGTCGCCGCTCCAACGATTATGCGGGACCTGGGCGGCGGTGAGTCGCTCGTACAGTGGTTGGGAGCTGGATACGCGCTCGCTCTGGGTTCGCTAATGGTGGTGGGCGGCCGGATCGGTGACCGCTTTGGACAACGTCAGACGTTCCTGATTGGGATGTCGGGATTCATCGTTGCGTCGCTCGTGGCGGGCTGTGCTGTCAATGCGCCGATGCTCGTCGTTGCCCGTGTCTTGCAGGGAGCTTTCGGTGCGTTGCTCATTCCTCAGGGCATGGCAATCATGGCGGCGACATTCCCGAAAGACATGTTGAGGCGTGCGTTCGCCGTTTTCGCCCCGGCGTTGGTCGTCTTCGGGGTGGCCGGACCGCTATTGGGCGGACTCCTGCTCGAGGCAAATGTGTTCGGATTCGGCTGGCGGGCAGTGTTCTTGGTCAACGTCGTAATCGGTGGTGCCGGTTTGCTCTTCGCGTGGCAGGTGTTACCACACGTACCCGCCAATCACGACGTGCGTATCGACCTGATGGGATGTGTCTTGCTGATGCTGGCCGTCTTCGGGGTGTTGGGCGGCCTGCTCTCTGGCGCGGATCTCGGCTGGACTCCACCGATGTTAGCCGGCGTGGGCATCGGCACAATATGTTTCGCGATCTTCGTCCTGCAGCAACGAACCACGGCGCATCCCTTGCTCGATCCACGGCTTCTCGGCAATCGCGGCTTCACCGCTGGACTCGTGGCCGGACTGCTGATCTTCGCTTCATTCAGCGGCATGATGTACGTGCTATCACTGTATTTCCAACTGGGACTGCATTTCTCGCCCATCCAGGCAGCGCTGAACCTTCTTCCGTTGACTCTGGGAATTGCTGCGGGATCAATGCTGTGTACGGCACTTCTGGGCAGAATCGGCAGATACGTCTTGGGCGTCGGTTTGGGAATTAGCAGCGCAGGGGTTACGACAATGCTAGTGGTCATCACCTGGTACGGCGATGACACGCGGTGGTGGCAACTTGGTGCCGCAACATTGCTCATCGGACTAGGGGCCGGCCCCTGCTTCAACGCAATCTTCAATGTTGCCCTCGGCGACCTCGCACCAAGCGAAGCAGGCGCAGCGAGCGGATCACTCAATGCAATCCAGCAGGTAGCCAACGGGGTTGGCGCCGTCTTGGTGACGTCTGTGTTCTTTGCGGCTCTCGCAAGGGGGCCCATTGATGCGATGCGTGTAACCCTCGGGGTCGTCTTGATGGTCACGCTAGTCAGCTTCGGTGTCATCCCGCTGCTGCCGAAGCAATCCAGATCATCACAGAATGAGTAGGGACATGACAGACATCGCACCGCATCTGACAGTCCTCGGCGCAGCCGGACGAACCGGCCGACACATCGTTGGGCAAGGCCTACGGGCAGGGTGTTCGGTTACCGCCGTCGTCCGAAATCCAGCAGACATGGAAGTCGAAACACCTGGGTTGACGGTCTTTGTGGGAGATTCGCGAGACCCCTCGACGTTTGTCGCCGTGCTGCGCCCCCACCACGCCGTCGTCTCTGCAGTCGGCCACAGAGGCCGTACCTCCGGAGGGCTTTATGGCGACACTGCCCGAGCAGTCATCGCGGCTAGCAACACAGTCGGAGTGCGGCGGTTCGTTGGCATCACCTCCTGCGGCGTTCGCGCTAGCGACCCCGGCTACCGCTGGTGGTACCGCTACCTGCTTATGCCCATCGGACGCGGCGCGTACACCGACATGGCTGAAATGGAATGCCTTACAGCGCAATCCGATCTTGAATGGACTTTCATTCGGCCAGGGCGCCTCGAGGATAGCGAACACCCGGGTTCCTACCGCGTCGGCGACGGCGCTATTCCGCCAAACGGCATCGGGATAAGCCGGGTAGACTTAGCGCGATTCGTGGTGGAATGCATCCTCGAACATAGCTGGGTGCACCAATACCCAACACTCGCCAGATGACCGGTCGACCTAACGGCAGACGGCAGGCCGGACCGAATCGGTGCCCAGGCGGCGGCCCTGCGTGAAGCCGACAACGTCGCCGCGCTCATGCGGAGCTCGCCGGCGATCTGGGTAAGCGACATGCAATCGGCGTTTCGGTTCAGCGCCAATGCATCTCACACTCCAGCCTTGCGGGATACAAGCATGTCCGACATTTGGCGTCGTAGCCGCACAGCCTTTGGGCCCCCAAGTATCGATGTCGTACATATGCGCCAAGATCTGCGCCTTGCCGCGAGGCGAGTTAATGACTCAGCGGCACATCAAGGTGCGTATCAATCGTGGAAGGGTCATGATGAGCTGTACTGCGTGACGCGCAGATTGAAGGCGTGTTCGCGTCAGCTCGCGCATCAGCGGGTGCAAAATCTGAAGGGCGAGGTGGTTTCGATGACAAACTCTGAGTACGCCGTGAGCGAGGGCCCAGTTTTTCGGATGGCGCACCCCGATACTGCAGAATCTCGGCGCGTACTTGCCGAGTACGCGGACGAACTTGCCGTCGCTCAGGGCATTCTGCTGGAGCAAAGTGCGGGCGGCGGGGTCGCAGAGGACCCCTCACCTCCGGATGGCGCATTTCTACTTGCAGATCTCGCTGGAGTTCTGGATGGTCCTATCGCTTGCGCCGGTCTGCGCCGCCTAACTGCCGAAACTGGCGAGATTAAGCGCATGTACGTCGCTCCTGCAGCGCGAGGACGAGGTGTGGCTCGAAAGCTGCTCGCCCGCATCGAGGAGGAAGCGCGAGTGATCGGGTACCGATCTGTTCGGCTGGATACCGCATCGGGGATGGTCGCCGCTCAGGGACTGTATGGTGCTGCGGGGTATAGAAGAATCGATGACTACAACGGCAACCCACACGCTTCATTCTGGATGGAAAAGACGCTGTAACACGGACTTCTGAGGGTGGGGAAACGTACTCGCGCGGCGGCCAGTACTGATTGCTCAGACTGGTGGCCGACGATGCGTCATGCGATGAAGCGTGGTGGATGGCGCCTAAGCCACGAGCAGACGGACGCTTGATGGGGCCAGGCGGGCCTCCCCGGTGCGCAACGTGGCAAAGCGGGTGTTTGTCACGCTCGCTGAAATTTTCCTTGAGGCTCATCTAATTCCGGAAGTGCACACCATTCGTAAACCTGGTCGGTCGATCTGAGCGTTCTCGCCCGCCATGATCGTGGGGTGGCGGGCGGCGAGCCATATGCGGACCCCGATGGTCCTCGACGCCTTGGAGATGGCACGGTGGTCACGTGGAGCTACGTTGCAAGACTTGATCTGTCATTCCGACGCGGGATCGCAGTGAATCGCCCTGGAAATGTTGGAGGCTCCTGACCTTAACGAAGATGCAGGTATGCCGAAGGAACAGTCGCCTGGGAAGCCGACGACACGCCGTTACAGTGCCGAGGAGAAGGCCGCAGCGGTGCGGATGGTCCGGTCGTTGCGGGCCGAGCTGGGCACCGACCAGGGCACGGTGGCGCGGGTAGCCAGTCAGCTCGGCTACGGCGTGGAGTCAGTGCGCATGTGGGTGCGCCAGGCCGACATCGATGAAGGCTTGGCGCCCGGGGTGACGACCGCGGAGTCGAAGAAGGTGCAGGAACTCGAACAGGAGGTCCGAGAGCTCAAGCGCGCCAACGAAATTCTGAAGCGAGCAGCGAGTTTCTTCGGGGCGGAGCTCGACCGCCAACACAAGAAATAGTCGACTTCATCGATACCCACCGCGAGGAGTTCGGGGTCGAGCCCATCTGCACCGTGCTGCGCAGCGCAGGCCTGCAGGTGGCCCCGAGCACCTACTACGACGCCAAGACTCGACCGCCGTCAGCGCGGGCGCAACGTGACGCCGTCCTGGGACCGGCGTTGCGCCAGCTCTGGAAGGACAACTACTGCGTGTACGGGGCCCGCAAGCTCTGGAAAACCGCTCGTCGGGCCGGCCACGATGTCGGCCGCGATCAGGTGGCCCGGTTGATGCGAGCGGCCGGCATCGCGGGGGTGCGGCGCGGCACACGTGTGCGGACCACCAAACCCGACCCAGCCGCGGCCCGGCACCCGGATCTAGTGCACCGTAACTTCACCGCGACCGCACCGAACCAGTTGTGGGTGACGGATCTGACGTTCGTGCCCACCTGGGCCGGGGTCGCCTATGTGTGCTTCATCGTCGATGCGTACTCACGGATGATCGTCGGGTGGCGAGCAGCCACTCACATGCGGACCTCGATGGTCCTCGACGCCCTAGAGATGGCACGGTGGTCACGCGGAACTACATTGCAAGACTTGATATGTCACTCCGACGCGGGATCGCAATTCACATCCATCCGCTACGGTGAACGGCTCGCCGAGGTCGGCGCCGTGCCCTCGATCGGCACCGTGGGCGACAGTTTCGATAATGCTCTCGCCGAGACCGTCAACGGCCACTTTAAGGCCGAGTTGATCTACGGACCCGCCCGCAGCGGGCCGTGGAAGACCGTCGAAGACGTCGAGCTGGCCACCCTCAGCTGGGGTCTACTGGCACAACACCGCACGGCTACACAGCTACCTCGGCGACATTCCACCGCCAGTCGAATCCGAAGCCGCGTTCTACGATGCATACCCTACCGACCAACCCCTGATCGGAATCCAATAGCCCGAGCCTCCGACAGAACCAGGGCGATTCAACTTCCTGCAAACGAGAAGTCAGTTTCGTCCGCCATCGGCAGTTCGCGGCAGGTGGGAATTTGGATTGACTAGACCAGATGCCGAGTCGAAACGCTTTGGACAGGTGTTGCAGCGCTTCGCTTCGGACGGCGTGAACGCCGATCCCGAGGTGAGGGGCTGGTGACAGTGCTGTCTAGCAATGCTTTTCAGCGCTGCCCGTCTGATTACCCAAGTCTGAATTATTGCCCGGTTGTAGCTGGTGCGAAATGTACTCTTGCACAGTAGTGTTCGTCGCGCCGAGACTGTGGGCGCGTACTAGGAGTATCCGTCTGCTGCACAACCGCAGACGGACCTACTGCGCGATCTGGGCGATGGACGCGAAATTGGCGGCGATGTAGTGAGCTAATGGATGCCGCGCGTCTGTATCGCGCCAGTCGTCAAGGGATAGCCGTAGCGCGCCAATGGCAATCATGGCTGTTGCTCGCAGCTCTGGGCGACGCTTAGGCTCCGGCCAAAGTGCACACATCGATTCGAATAGCGCTTCTTCCATGGTGAGGAGCACTGCGACTTTGCGCCGGCGAAGCGATTCGTCGGATCGCATTATTTTGTCGACGGTCTTGGACTCATCGGTTTCGTATCGTGCCGCCAAGTCCACCAAGCAATGACGGGCGGCCTCCAACGGTGTCTGCTCTGGCGATTCGTGAAGCATCGAGGGGCCCAACGCACCTGAAAGCACGCCCGTACCGTGCCACGTCAGCAGGATTTCGTCCTTGGACCTGAAGTAGTAGAAGAAAGTTCGCCGCGATATCCCCGCGGCGGCGGCGATGTCATCCAAAGTCGTTGCCTCGTAGCCATTTTGCTGGAACAGGTGTAGAGCCGTCGCCGCGATCCGCGAGAACGTCTCATGGCGCTTGGCCTCGCGAATGCCGGTTCTCACCATCGGGTCTCCAGTCCACGTCGTCGCGGCAAGGCAGTTGACAAATATTACACTAGGTGCAAGATTTGCTTTTTTGCACTGGGTGCGAATTTTGAGAAAGGGTAAGTCTTTATGCATGGTTCGAAGGTCTGGTTCGTGACGGGAGCATCGAGTGGGTTCGGCCAAATCTGGACTCGGGCCGCGTTGGATCGTGGGGACAGGGTGTTCGCCACCGCTCGCAACCCTCAAGTGCTAGCCGACCTCGGTGAGCAATACGGCGACGCTGTCGCGGCGGCAGCACTTGATGTGACTGACCGTGAGGGTGTGTTTCGGGTCGTCAGCGAGGCCCGCGACCGTTTCGGGCGCCTCGATGTGATCCTGAGCAACGCAGGGTACAGCTATTCTGGGGCGGTCGAGGAATTAGACTTCGACGAGGCCAAAGCCAATTTCGAGACGAACGTTTTCGGCACGTTGTCGGTGGTGCAGGCGGCAGTGCCGATCCTGCGCGAACAATCTCGGGGACACATCCTGACTCTGTCGAGCATCGGTGGTCTGGTGGGCTTTCCAACCGGAGGTTCTTACATCGCAACGAAGTTCGCGATCGAAGCGATCAGTGAAGCGCTCGCCGGGGAAGTCAGCGGGTTCGGCATCAAGGTGACGACGATCGAGCCTGGGAGTTATTCCACCGGCTTTCGGTCATCCACAAAGATTGCCGAACAGATGCCAGAATATGA
Organism: Mycobacterium sp. 236(2023); assembly: GCF_029623955.1. Lineage (GTDB taxonomy): Bacteria > Actinomycetota > Actinomycetes > Mycobacteriales > Mycobacteriaceae > Mycobacterium. Next base: position 178,107 of record NZ_JARSBP010000007.1, read on the forward strand.
CCCGATACGCCAGGCCGTCGCCGCGGGCTTCAAGCCGGAGAACACCGGCGACGCGCAAGCGACGGCCGCCGCCGTCCTTCGGGTAGTCGACTCCGATACCCCTCCGCTGCGGCTCATCCTGGGCGACTGGCCACTCGAGGTCATCAAGGAGCGCTACGTCAATCGAGTCGCGCTGTGGGAATCCTGGTCTGAGGTGTCGAAGGCGGCACAGAGATGACCGGACCCCTGTGGCATAAAGCCAAGGTATGAGAGTGGGCCTCCATGGTACGGGCGTCGGATGGAAAATCCACTCTTAGATGCACAAGCCATAAGTGGCCCTCCCCCTCGGTGCGAGCATCAGTTATGGCACTGTGCTGCAAGCGTTTTAGCGCAGCTTTTGTGAAGGCACGCTTGACGAGAGCATCGAGCGCCGGCGGCGGCCCGACTTTGCCATTCTCTTCCGTTTGGTGCCGAAACCGCTCGGGTCGATCTGCGAGCAGACCCGCCGGGCGGTTACGTCCGGTTAGGCTCTTGCTGGCCTCCTCCTCGAATTGGCGGTCCCCAAACTCCCGACGTCCGCGTGCACGTCGGACGGAGCATTGCGGCGTCAGGTCGCCACCGCGGCACGAATCGTTTCGGCGGCAAGTCTATTCACGGCCTAGTGGACCCTCTCCCGAAGATTCGCCCGCGATTGATGCGCCGCGTCGTGCTGGTCGAATTTCAGACGGCTCAGGTCACGGTCCCCCGCTCTGAAGCGAATCGTTAACACCGCCGGCCGCTCGTCCAGCGCTCGGAGGCGTCTTGGGTCCCCGAGCCGCTGCCTCCAAGCTGCGGGTGCCGCGTGGTCGAGGCTCCGTGGGTACCCCGTAAGGCCATCGATCATCCGCAGGGTGGTGAAATGACCTTCGGGTGAAACGTGCAGACTCCTCTGGGGACGATTTCATGCTGGTTTACGCCGCGAAGTTGCTCTCAGATCATGCTGATCGTCTGATGTGTATGGCGTGGCAGCCGCGCTGCCGTGGAACGGATTCTCCAGTTCGACCGAATGATGCGCCATCAACTGCACGCGGCATGGGAGACGATCGGATCGAGAGTGGCTTGAAACAACGCCCATGATCTGTTGCATCATGGTTTCCTATCGGCTGGCCCCGAGTTGACGTTAGATCGCCAGCCCCGGAGCATTGCGAATGCGATTCTTAGGGCCAGCCGCCGGCGGCGCTGGTGAGAGCGGCTCTCTAGCGCCCGAATGCGAGCCGCAATTGATCTATGCCCCAGACATTTCCAGCAGTATGCCATTTGGGTTGACACCCTGCGGCTAAGCGAAACTCGGGCATCATTTCGAGCATCAACTGCAATGCGATGCTTAACTCTTGGCGTGCGAGGTGCGAGCCAATGCAGCGGTGGGGTCCTAACCCAAATGCTGGATTCGCAACTGCGGGACGATCCACGTCCACCTGTTGTGGGTTCTCGCACAACCTCGGATCGCGGCTCGCCGCGCTCGTAGCAAGAAGCACCGTGTCCCCGGCTTTCATGTGCACACCGCCGAGGACATGATCGCGTGTCAGAGTTCTGGCGGGCGGGACAATCGGATAGGCACGCAGCATCTCCTCCACGGCCGCGGGAACTAGCTCAGGACTGGCGCGCAGCCGCTGTTGGAGTTCGATGTCGCGCGACAGGTGATAGAACATGACGCCGAGTTGGCTTGTCACCGTGTCTAAGCCCGCGATGAAGAACAGAAAAGCGATGTCCAGAATCTCATCGTCGGTAAGGGAACTATCCTCGACGACCGCCGTAGTCAACGCACTGATGAGATCGTCTTCGGGGTTCGCACGCTTTTCGGCGATCAGGCCGATGAGATACTGGATAACCATGCGGCCCACCTCCGCCGACACCTGTGGATCGCCGGAGTGCAGCAATTGGTCGGTCCACGTAGTGAACATGTCCGCGCGCTCGAGTGGCAATCCAAAGAGATCGAGGAACACCGACGATGGCAACGGGAGTGCGACGGAACGGATGAACTCGATCTCGTCCTCTTCGGCGATCGCCTCGATCAGCGCAGTGGCCCGACGGGTCACGGCGTCTGCCATCGGACGTACGGCTGACGGACTGAAGAATGGGCTCAGTAGGCGACGGTAGCGAACGTGTGCTGCACCATCGAGTTCTTGAGGGATGAGCTTGCGCGGCCAGAACTCAGTCATCGCTGGCACCCCCGTCGGGTAGCTACTGAAGACATCAGGCGTCTGGAACGCTTCGCGGACGAGATCGGCACTGAGCACGATCCAGTGCTGTCCCAGCATGGGTGACCACACGATGTCGCCGTCATCGCGCAATCGGTCGAAGGCTTGATACGGATCGTCTAGTACGTGACCGGCGGTGAAATCGAAATGTCGAACGAGTTCCGCCGGGATGTGGTCCGGTCGCGGCAACTCTGTCGCGTGAGACATGTTTTCTCCTTCGACGTAATCTAGCTCATAACTATCATAGTTATACTTGAGTGCGACAGCAAGGGTCGATTGCTCTGCGCATTGCACTGGCAGAGAGGACTATTCGAAGCAAGCACGCTGCGAGGAGCGGGACAACTCACAGGATTCGGGGACTACAAGCGGTTCCTATATGCCTTACGTCCTGTCTCTGCGCAGGAAAATGTAAGATCGTCTCTACTCCAGGAGGACGCATGCTGACGCCCGAAACCACGGAAGGCTCCGAGTCGAAGGGCCCAGGGGTCACTGATGAGGCACGAGCTCGGATCGGAACCGTAACCCGGACGTCGGTCAGCGAGCCGATCTCCTTGCGCCACATACGGGAATACCTGGCGGGGACTGGAGGTGACCCCGCAGAATTCAGCGAACACGACGAAGCCGGAAATCGCAGGCCGGCACCAGTCCTGTTTTTCCACTCCGCGTGTCGAGCTGTGGTCGCGGAATCCGAGCTTCTCGACGACGGCCAGTATCCGTTCTTGGGCGTCGAGGGGGTGTCCGGCGAGACCCTCGCGGGCGGAAGCACCTACGAGCTGCTGGGACCTGTGTATGTCGGCGATACCCTCCGAACGACCGAGACTCTGTTGAGTATTGATGAACGGGTCGGCCGCTCTGGACCTTTAGCTATCACTACCACGTTGACATCGTTCGAGAACCAAGACGGCCTTGAGGTTGCGCGTTATCGGCAGGTGATCATCTTCCGATGATTGGAGCCGCCGCTGCGGCCTGTTAGTCAGCGGGAAGCAGGACGTGCGCCTCGCCCGTGACGATTGTTCCGCCGTCGAGTACGTGCATTTCGAGGGCGCAGGAGATCACGGTCCCGGTTCGCCCGTCTGTGAGAGCGGTGACCCGCCCAGTAGCGACGACGGTGTCTCCGGCGGTCGCAGACCCGACGTTACGCTCATCCAGTCGGATCAGTCGGCCTTCGTCGCCCAGCCAGCCGGCTACCAGCTCCGCGTTGATGGCGCTAAGTAGATTAGCGGTGACCAGCGGCCCCTTGAAGCCGGCTGCCTGAGCCGAAGTATCGTCCCAATGAATACGGTGGGGTGTCCAGTGTGCGACTCCGAACAGGAACAGGCTGACCTTGGTGATGGTACGACGTATTTCCGGGAGTTCGTACCCGACACGGACTTTGGCGAGATCCGGTGCCATCAGCTGGGCAGCTCTGCAGTTCGTTGATCGCCAGACCGGTGTGTGTGGAAGCGCATCACGGTCGACTTGCCTTTCACTCTGCCCCGGTCGTCGCCTCCAGCTGCCGTTTCCGACGTCGACGACGAAGCGCCGATGTGGTGCGTCGCGGCGATCCTGTCGCTTCGAGCGCCGCGGCGATCCCTGGAGCTGTCTGAATCGATCGTTATCGATGAACAAGAGATTGCGCCAACAGCTTTGACGATTATCGGAATAGATTGGGGGTGAATCGGGCGAGGGTAGTGATACTGAAAGCGCCGATAGCGTTGCGCCGTCACAGATCTGCACTCAGCTGCGCGTGGGCGGGCCATCCGATACCGGTCATTCCCAAGAAGCCTATGTGCGCATCGGACTCTCCCTTCGACGGGTGCCATACAAGTTCGACACGGTTGCCGTCAGGGTCTGCGCAGAACGCCAGTGCAGTGGAGCCGGGTCCGATGTACGAATTGCTCATTCGATGAAGCACACGCCCCCCGCCTCTCTCGATCGCCTCAATCGTGCCCTCGAAATCGCTAACGACGAAGCTGGTATGTGCATACCCAGGTTCTGACGCGTTCCGCGGTCTGGGGCCAGGGCGCGGTTGTGTGCGGTACTGGAGTAACTCCAGACGAAATTCATTGAGGCCGAGGAAGATTCCTTCGAAACCGTCGGGCTCGCAATCCATCAGCCCGGCGAGACGCCGACCTGCAGCGCTGTAACGCTCACCGCGCCGAAAGCCGAGTGCCTCCACATAGAAACTCGCTAGCCTCTCAAGGTCGGTCACTGCGAGCGCCAGATGTGAGAATACGCGTTCAACCCGTGCCATAGATACTCCTCATCACTATCTAAGATAGCTTTCTCAGAATGATACGACAGAGGCGTGCGCATCCGATAGGTCAGCACCCGCCTGACTGTGCGGCCCTGTCGTGTGGCCGGCATGCCGGTCGCTAACGCCTAGCGGCGAAGGCACGTTTCGACGATTCTTTGGACGTCCAAACAGGTTGTCGCAGAGAGGGCCCCGTGTCGAAAGGGTGTGTCAACTCGATGTTGTTTCGTGCGGCCACTTTGACTGTCGACGCCGCAGCGCGACGAACGGAGGGTTCTCTTAAGCCGGATGCATTCTTGGACGAAGTCCGATGGAACCCTGCGTCGCGCAGACAGTTACAGTCGCGTGGAGAGTTCGCTCCCGGCAGAGGGGCGGCATCATCGGCTCCAGAGGCCGCTCCAAGTCTTCGGCTGGGCCCGGAGCTGAAATGCACATCCATGATTGACCTCGGCGGGCTCTCCTCGGGCACGAACCGGTGACGACCAGTTGCGAGTGTGACGGCCGCGGCAGATGAGCGACTTGTTCGGTTCGCGAATGGGTTATCGCAACAACCCGTGTAACGACTCGCCGGCTGGTCGAAGGCCGGCTTGGACCAAAGGCTGCTTTCGGCTGTGAGAATGGGTTGGCTAGCCACGTGTGCTGCCATTGACCTGATCGCGTGGACTCAGCACGCATACCCATTGACCGGTGAGCAGTCCTTAGTCCAGAAGTTCGGTGATCAGCTGGTCTTGCAACCAATTGGCTTGCACGTCGCGGACGAGTTCCATGTGGCGTGCCCAGAACGTCTCGGCTTCGGCGCCGTCGCCCTGCTCGATCAACTCCACGAGTTTGCGGTGAGCCTTGAATGCTCGCTTCTGCTGGGACATTTGGTCAGCGGACAACTGCATTCCACGGACGGAGTGATGTGCGCTGATGTGTTGCAGGCACTCGGTCACGACAGCCATCGTGGCGTTGCCGCTGACTGCCATTAGGACGGAGTGGAATTGCCACGCGGCTTCTGCGAACGCTGCGTCATCGCCAAGTGCATCGGTCTCCTGGTCGAGGGCATCGCGCAGCATCTGGATGCCTTCGACGGTCGCGGTCTCTGCGGCGAGCCGCGCTGCGGACGGCTCGTACAGCGTCCTGAACTTGTAGACATCCGCCAACGTCGCTTCCCGCAGTTGCAATTGAATTGCCACAGCTTGGGCGGCCACCCCACCGTCTGGCAGGTTGACCACGGGGCCACGGTGAGAACCTCGCCGGACCGTGATCAACCCCTGGGCCTCCAGCAGCCGAAGTGCCTCACGTAGCGTCGGTCGCGACACCTCGTATTGCTCCATGAGGACGGCCTCGCTCAGCAACGACTCTCCTGGCGCGAATTCACCCTTGAGGATTCTGGATCGCAACTCGCCAGCGATGACTTCCGCCATTTTCGGGATCCGGTGCGCGGCCGCGCGACTGCGAGCATCCGCAGCGTTCAACGATCTCGTGTTCGGCATGTCGGCCCTAATCGTCCACCGCAAACGCCTTGACCGTTTGCGTCCATTACCAAGTAAGACTAGTCATACTAGACGCGCGGGTAGGCGCTCGCGGAGCGAGGCTTTGCTTCCGAGCGCACGGAATCGCGGCGACGAGGCCATCAGAGCGCAGCGAGGCGGGGTCGGAGCATTGAGATGAGTCGCCTCTCATGCCAGGCCGGTGAACCCAGCAAGAGCTCGGCCACCTTTAGCTTGCGGAGAAATAGATGGAGATCGTGCTCCCACGTGAAGCCGATTCCGCCGTGAAGCTGCAGCGCCTCGGATGCGATAGAGCTTCCCGCACGACCGGCTATCGACTTCGCAGTACTGGCGGCCTCTGAAGCATCAGATGGTGAATCCGCCAGTACCGCTGCGGCTTCCCATGTAATCGCGCGTGCTGCTTCGCGGTGGACGAGCATGTCGGCGGCCCTGTGCTTGAGAGCTTGAAATGTGCCGATTGGGCGTCCGAACTGCACACGGGTCTTGAGATATTCGGCCGTCATCTCCAGCACGCTAGAAGCTAGACCGACTGCTTCCGCGCATTGGATGATGACTGCCAGATCGAACAGTGTCCGTGCACTGTCGCCATCGAGAACGGACTCCGCAGGGACATTGACAGCTACACACTCGAGCCGCCCATGCAGACGGCAGATGTCGAGCGACTGCATCGGTGTTACGGTCGCGCCCTCTGTGGAGCTGTCAACCATCACCAGGCAGTCCTGCTCGCCGTATCGTGCACAGACCAGCAATCCTGCCGCCGCTGTCGCGTCTGGCAGCCACTCCAGCACGCCATTGAGGACAAAGCCATCTCCGCGGGCACTGAGGGTGAGCGACGGCGACTGTCGTGACGCCCCGTAATCTGTGCCCCAGGAGAGAATGGCGGTTCCTTCGGCCACCCGTGGTAGCCATTGCGCTTTCAACGCGTCAGATCCGAAAGTGGATATCAGGAGTGCGCATCCGAGCGTCACTGACAGCGGACTCGCTGCGGCGGCCCGACCGAATTCCTCAGCCACGATGCAAGTTTCGGGAACCGATAGGCCAAGGCCGCCGTGTTCATCGGGCACCGACAGTGCGGTCCATCCGAGTTCGGTTCCAATCCTCCACAGGTCAGCGTCAAACTTCTGCGGCGACTCAGACTGTGCCCGGATCTGTTTCGATGAGAAGTAATGGGCGAGAACGTCTCGTGTGGCGGCTCGCAACTCGTCGTGATCGGATGTGGGAAGAGGCATCGTGGTCACCTTTCTATCGAGGCAGGCCGAGGCCACGCTCGGCGACGAGTGTGCGAAGAATCTCGCTGGATCCTGCGGAGATCGTGTAACCGCGGGCAAAGAGCAAAGCCTTTTGCCAATAGCCATCGTCGGGTGCCAACGGATCTTCCTCGCCGAGCACGGCAGGTTCCCCGAGAAGTTCCACGGCATAGTCAACGGCCTCGAGGTTGGTCTCGGAAAACATCAGCTTGACGACCGGTGCGTCGAAAATGCGCTCTGAGCAAGCCATTTCCCGAAGCACTCCTTCGAACCCGAGGATGTCGGTGGCGTGAGCACGGGCGTACAGGTAGCCAAGGCGCTGGCGCACATCGTGGCGATCGAGCAGCGTCGAACCGGTGGTATCGGCGGTCTCGGCGGCGAAGGCGACCAGGCGCGCAATCTTCGCCACCACGGGGTCTTCTCGAACGCTGTGTGAGCGCTCACGCGCTAGCGCGGACCGGGTGATCTCCCAACCCTGACCGGGTTCGCCGATGATCGCGTCGACGGGCAGAAGGACATCGTCGAAGAACACTTCGTTGAAATCACTTGCCCCGGTGATGTCGCGGAGCGGGCGAACAGTGATGCCCGGGCTCTGCATATGTACGACAAAGGCGCTGATGCCCTGGTGCTTGGGTGCAGCGGGATCGGTTCTTGCAAGGAGGAATCCGATGTCTGCGACGTGCGCGTGGGTCGTCCACACCTTCTGCCCGTTGATCACCCATCCGTCATCTGTGCGCTTCGCGGTGGCGCGAAGCGATGCGAGGTCACTACCCGCCTCGGGCTCGCTGAACAGCTGACACCACAGATCCTCAAAGGACCGGATGCGTGGCAGGTATGTCCTCTTCTGATGCTCGCTCCCATGGGTGAACAACGCGGCGGACACCAGATTCCAGGCTCCGATCGCGCGTGGCACTCTGGCTGCAGCGAGCTCTTCATCGAGCACGAAATCGCGCAGCGAGTCCGTGCTACCGGCTCCACCCCACTCCACGGGCCAGTCGGAACCCATCAGCCCTGCGGAGAAAAGGCTGCCGCACCACTTCCGGTATGCGGGCATATCTTTGCTCTCCGGACTGCGGGTGCCCGGCAGGCGAGGCAGATCGGGACGGTGTGCCGCAACGTGGGCACGCACCTGGCGCTGAAAGTCCAACAGCTCGTTTGTGAGAACAAGTCGCATCAGCAAGTCCTTTGTTAGGAAACAGGTCTTCTGCGGAAGAGGCCTAGCGCGTTGCCGCCGGCCGCAGCCGGATCCTTTGCCTCTGGTCGTTGACCATCACGGGTCGGCGATGCCGTGGGGCCGGAGGCGTTAGATTCGAGTTGTCGATCCTCTGAGCGGGACGTTCTCGACATGGATGTGATGAGTCGGCAGTCTGTCGGCTCGCCGGGCACACCTCATAGGTCATTGTTCTTGCTCAGATGCGACAGCGGCTGCCTTGCGACCGAGAGCTCGGTTCGGCACGTCGAAATCGTCGGCCGAAGCTTCAGCCAACGTGAGCGGGTCGCCGGAGCCCAGCAGTTTTCGCGCCGACTGATGGGATCGAATGTCGTTTACGGAGTCGACCCCGACGAGGATTTCGTTGCGGAAGCACAGTACCGAAAACTGGTGTTCAGCCACAGATCCGATGACTTGGGTTCGGTCGTGCCCGGATATTAGCCCGGCCGTCTGGATACGCATGGCGCCCTGGTGGCTCCAAAACCAAGGAACGGCATCGTAGCTGGTGCTGTCTGTGTGCACTATTGCCCGCGCCACGTGAGCGGCCTGGTCGGTTGCGTTCTGCACTGACTCCAGGCGCACCCGATCCGGCGCAAAACGCGTCGGAAACCGAGCGCAGTCCCCTACTGCGAAGATGTGCGGATCTGACGTTCGCAGAGTCTCGTCCACGATGATCCCGTTATCGACTGGTAGCCCTGCATGTTCGGCGAGGCCCGACGTAGGGCTGACGCCGATGCCGACGACCAATACATCTGCCGGGAGATCAATCCCAGAGGCGGTGGTAACCCCCCGCAAGATGCCGCCGTCAGCCTCGATCGCTACCAACGAATCACCCAGCCGTACTTCGGTTCCCATTGATCGGTGAAAGCCCGTCGCATACCCTGAGACTTCAGCCGACACCGCGCGTCCCATCAGTCGCGGTCCCGACTCAAGGACTGTGACGGCAATCTTTCGTCTGCGGGCGCTCACCGCGACCTCTAGGCCGATGAAACCGCCACCGAGCACTACCGCGTTGCGGGCGTCGTCGAGGGCATTTCGAAGTGCGCGGGCATCTGTGACGCTCCGCAGTGTGTGAATGCCTTCGGCGCTAGCGTTATCGATATCGAGGTGCCGTGGTTCGGCGCCGGCGGCCAGCACGAGCCACTCGTACTCTAGTTCGTTACCACTGTCGAGGTAGATGCGCTTGTTCCCGCGGTCGATGGATACCGCGCGCGTGGACGACAGCAGGTCGATACCGCGTTCGCAATACACCGACGGAGCACGCAGGGTGATGTCAATCGATCCTTCGTGGTCGAGGTAACTCTTCGATAGCGGCGGACGCCTGTACGGCGGATCCGCCTCGGCATTAACCACCGTGACGGTTCCGGCGTAGCCGACTGCGCGGAGTGCGAGAGCCGTTTCGGTCCCTGCTTGGCCCCCGCCGATTATCACCACCCCGCCGGCCATCAGTTCTGCGCCTCCGGTGTCTCGACGACGAACTCACTGCCTGGCTCCACTGTTAGTTGGCAGCACAGCCTGCTGTTCTCGCGTCGCGGGCATGCAGCGAAGTCGAGCATCTCGTTTTCCTCGTCACTGATCGATCCGGGACCGTCCGACGAGACCACGTAGACATGACAGGTGGCGCACATCAACTCGCCGCCACATTCGCCGATGATCCCCGGTACGCCGTTCTGCACCGCGACGTTCATGAGGGACAGACCGTCCGCGGCATCGACTGTCGTTTCGGTGCCGTCGGAATGCCGATATACCACCTCGGTCATCATCGACGCCCAAATGTCAGCAGTAGACTGGTTGGGCCACCGAGCATCTCAGCGGGGTGGGGACCTCGGTCGCGTTCGACAATTCTGAGGTCGGTCATGGTGGCGAGCATCATGCGTAGTCCTTCCTCGATCAACAGTCTGGCGAGTGGTTGCCCCAGGCATCGGTGTACTCCCCACCCGAAAGGCAACCGGGAGTCGTCGGACACCCGGGTTATGTCGAACACATCCGGGTGGGGAAACTTCTCCGGATCACGGCTGGCGGCAAGAAGATTGAGTAGCAGACGGGTCCCCTTGGGGATGTCGCGACCGTGAAATTCGAAGTCATCTTGAGCGATACGGACAACGAACTGGGTCACCGGCGAGAATCGCAGCGATTCGTTGATCGCCGAGGTGATCAGGCCTGGGTTGGCCGCCAAATTCTCCCATTCACCGGCGGTGACGATATCACCGACAGCAGCGGCAAGTTGCTTAGTGGTGGTTCCCATCCCTGCGAAGATCATGTTCACGAGCTGGCCCACGAGCTCGTCTTCCGTCAGCTTCTGCTGTTCCACCTGCGCTGCGAGTAGGGCGCTGATGAGATCCTTCTGTGGTTGTACCCTGCGCTTGTCGAGCAGAGCACGCACGTATGCCTCCAGCGTCGTCAGCGCGGTCTCGACTCTGGGCAGGCCGGGCGCCATTGGTACTGCGGCGAGCAGGTGAAGCTCATGAGCGGCTTCGGCGAAGTCCTGGATGTCCTCAGGGGGAAAGCCGACCAGCGCCGACAGCACGTGGATCGGGTAGTACTCGGTGAACTCGCGTACAAGGTCGACGCGCTCCCGCCCGAGCCACGTACCTGCCATGCGGTGAGCGGTTTCGCTGACGAGATTCCGCTGAGCCTCGATGCTTCGGAAGTTGAGGGCCATGAGTAGAAGTCGCCGGATAGGGTCGTGGCGCTCGCGCGACATGGTCGATAACAGACCGGTGTCGACCCATTTCAGTAATTTAGGTCCCGCGCCGAGTCGGGTGTAGTGCTCGGGCCCCGCGGTGTCGAGATGCGGTGAGAGGAATGCCTCCGAGATCAACTCGTAGGACAGAAGCTCGACGCCGCGTTTGCTGACAACCATTGGTGCACTCGAGAGTGCTTCAGCGAGGACCTCTTTCGGCGTTTGGGCGAACCTGTCCGATCGAAGGTCGAGCGTAGGCAGTGGCACGTTGTTTACGGTTACCGTCTCGTGTGGTTTCGACACAAGGCTCCTATCAGAAATCTTTCTAAGTTATATAGGACGACGATGCGACCGTCAAGGCAGCTCCCTCTCTACGGCAGCCACCGGTGGCGCACGAAGAGGGTGGACCGGAACGCGGAGGCCGGAGGCAGTACTTCACGCGACTCGAGCTCCCCCGAGGGGAATCCGGTTGCGTTGGTTGACCTCCGCGACATCGTGCGGCCGGTCCGTGCACGGTGGTAATCATGTTGGAGCCGCGATCGTGCACCGTTCGACCGCACAGCCAGACGGCTCTCTTGCGGCGGAGCAGTTACAGTGTCGACGACCATACATACTGCCGTAACTGCTTACCGCGTCCTGGTCGGCAAGAATCTGGGTTGATGGTCCGTCCTGGGACCGCGCAAAGCCCGCACTGCGCTCGGAAGCGCTCGTATTATCCAGAACGCCCTTATATCGCAAGTGGTCCGACGTGATCGGAGCTACTCCAGGAGCCCTCACGATGTCTCCCTGAACCTCGTGGGAGCAAAGCCCTCTTCTCCGTCGAGCTGAGTCGGGATCGAGTTCACTTACGCTTCGCGGCGCAACCTTCTTTCAAGGTAACGCGATGGGACTCCGCTGGCGATTAAGGACATTCGATGTCATTGCGACGCATCCCCATTGTCTACCGAGCGCCGCGTCTCGCCGAGATCTTCGCTGTCGCTGCGACACGTGCAGTCATCGCAGGAACTGCTCGGCGAATACATCCATTGCCTTCAATTTTCCTGCCAGACTGTCTGGTTCGTCGGTCGCCACGATCGTCCATGGGGACACCATGAGCCCGGTGACACCCATCGCTTGCACTTCGTCCACGCTCTCGCTGCTATGGTCCCGTTTTCGCAGCGACACCAGGATCTCAAAGGGATGATTGGCACGGCCGGCATCGGAACGATATTCACCTAGTTTGTCCAGGACTACCTTGAGCTCCGCTCGGTCGAAGCGACTGGCGCCTAGCCAGCCATCGCATCGGCGTCCCGCTCGACGCAGCGCGGGCTCCGAGTGGCCAGCGCCGATAATCGGCACCCGTTCAGCGGGCGTCGGACGCAGGGAGACGCCATGGAACCGGTAGAACTCCCCCTCGTATCCCACTCCCTCCCCCGTCCAAAGGAGTTCCATGATGTCGAGCATTTCGTCGGTACGGCGACCGCGGTCGCGAAAAGGTTGACCGACAAGCTCGAATTCCTCACGCATCCAACCGATCCCAAATGCGAGGACTACGCGGCCGCGCACCATTGCCGATATCGTTGCAATCGACTTCGCGACCGATACGGGATCCCGCAGTGGCAGGATGAAGACGTGGTGGCCGAAGCGTACGCGTGTCGTGGCTGCAGCCATGGCCGCCGTCGCCGTCCAAGGATCAGGCCAGTGTGACTCCTGCGGCCACCACACCTGACCGGTCTCGTTATAGGGGTACTTGGAGCGGATCTGGTTTCCCCACCAGACCAGATGGTCTGGGCCCATGACCCCTTCGAACCCCAACTGGTCAGCATGTTGGGCCAGCGGGATCAGTTGATCGGCCGGCGCCAGAATGTGTGAGAGCCAGAATTTCAATGTTGCTCCAATCGAGATTGCCAACGTGCTTCCCACTGGTGGGCAAGGACTGCGTTCGCCAACACATCTTCCGCACCGAGCTCCAGTCGAAGTGCAGTCATCCTCATCGCATAGACCTGTAACCCAAACTCTTTAGTAAAGCTTCTGGCACCGCACATTTGGACGAGGTCCGGAACGATTCCGCCGGCACGGTCGGCGGCGTAAGCGGCCGTAAGATCGAATCCGCGAACGTCGCCGAAGAAGGAGGTTTCGCGCACCATCCAGCGAATGGCCTCCGCAGTGACGCATGCGTCGGCCAGTCGGTGCCTTAACGCCTGCAGTTGCGCTAGCGGCTTACCGAACTGATTCCGGGAACGCAGATGTTCGGCGGTCGCGGCGATGGCCATCGCGGCGTTGCCTGATATCTCTGCCGCAACGGCGAGCCGCCACAGTGACCGAATTCGATTGCCATTACCAGTCTGGACAGTTCGATCAGTATCTGACCGATCGAACTGACCATAGGGGAATCCATAACTTGACTGGACGGGGACCGACGCAAACGTGTCCCCCGGAACCACACGTGCGTTTGCGCCGTCGAGCAGAACCAAGCTTGCGGAATCATTAAGGAACCGCACAGGTCCGCTACGGGCATAGTCGGTGATTGCGATGGCTCCTGGCGGCAGTTCGATCTCTGAACCCAGAATGGCTCGCATCCCGAAAGTTGTTGCAGTGCCGCGCTGCGCAAGTGTTTCCGCAACCAATGCCCGTTCAAGCAGTCTGGTAGACGACATGTCGAGTTGTTCGCTGAGGGCCGTATCGAGCGCACCGTCATACTCGCAGCGTCGCGATATCGCCTGGGCACGATCGACACCACCCACCGAGTCGATGATCTTGTCGACCGAATCGAGGAGGCGCCGCTGGTCGGCGTTGAGATCGAAGTCCACGCTCAACGCCCCGATCCAAGTAGTTCGCGAGCGACGTTGTTGAGTTGGACCTCTACACTTCCGCCCCCTAGAGCGGCAATCATCGCGGTTTTGAACTGGCCGTTGCCGATCGAATTCAGTTCGACGCTCTCGTCTTGGAACAAGAAATGAGTCAGGTCTGACACCATCCTTTCCGACCGAACGATTGCGACTCGTGACAGGCTGACGACGTTGCCCTCCGGCAGTCCCTTCACACGGGTATCGATAGCTCGGTAGACGAGAATGCGTGCGGCAGCGCAGGCTGCCTCGGCTGCCACGAGTCGAGCGCGGAAACCGTCACGGCTCCACCATCCGTTATCGTCGGCCATCCTGCGCAGGCGCTCTACGGACAGTGCTGCCCGCGCATAACGCGGACCACCGATCCGTTCGTGGTCAAGGGCCTCGCGGACGATGCGCCAACCATCGTTCTCCGGTCCCAGGCGCGCGCTGACCGGCACCCGGACGTCGGAGAAGGTCAGTCGGTTGTATTGGTGGATGTCGAGCACGCTAGGGATGGGCTCGATGGTGAGTCCTGGCGTGGCGGTGGGAACGAGGAATATCGAAATGCCCCTGCTGCCGGAGGATTCTGGGTCTGTTCGGGCAAGGAGGAAGCAGAACTCGGCGACTTCAGCGTAGGACGTCCAGACCTTCTCGCCATTGATCACGTATTCGTCACCTACCTGGACTGCGCTTGTCTGCATGCTCGCCAGGTCTGATCCGGATCCCATCTCCGAGAAGCCTTGGCACCAGGTCACATCACCGGCGGTGATCCGATTGAGGTGGTAGCGCTTCTGCTCCTCGGACCCGGCCGAGATGATGGCCGGACCGATCCAGTTGACGTTCATGTACTGCGATCCGCGGGGTTCACCCGCGCTCCAGAGCTCCTCGCCCAGAATGATGAACTGCCAACCGGAAGCGTCCCTTCCGCCGTACTCACTTGGCCAGTGCGGCGCCATCAGGCCCTGCGCGGCGAGTTTCCCACAAAATTCGAAGGTGAATTCCGACGCAGCCTCGTCACCGGGGATCAGATCTGCCCAGCGATCAGGAAGGTTGGCAGTGACCAACTTTCGTACCTCGTCCCGGAACATCTCATCTTCGGCGTGCCACGAGAATTCCATGCTGCTCCTTCGAGCTGATACCGGACCTCACGCTCTGTCACCCCTCCGTCAGCGGCTTCTCGTAACGCTGCGCTAGAAGTGGAACAAGCCGTCGGTGTGACTAGCGCGACTGCGGCTACTAACAGTCGCTCGGATTTCGGCCGACCAATCGAATCAATCGAGGAGAGGCTCCCGGCTCAGAATTCCTTCATATCTAGCTTAGTAAACGAACACTCGGTTGGCAAGCAGTACGACCACTATGGGTTGATGGGTGCGCGCCGGCGGGCACGGCCTGCGACGTGTGTGATGCTCAGGTCGCCTTGACGTCTGCGCTTCATGCGGCGGGCTCTGGCTCACGGTCCCACGGATCATGTTTCGGCGAGAGCAGACTTGTCGCCGAGCGAGGGGCATCGGATTCCATCGAGCATCACGGCGCGGCCGTTCGGTCCGGTCACATTGCTTGCAGTTGCGGTCATGGCACTGATGTCGGATGGCGCCCGTCCCTGCAGCGAATTGCGCTGTCTAGCAGGTGCTTTTTAGGCAGTCGTGCATGGTCTGCGCAGACGCTTGTGTCAGTCATCGACGTGCGTCAGGTGGCCTTTCGCCTGAATGCACGTTGCACACTCACCTGACGCCGTTGATCTCGACTACAGGAGGACGTTTTCTACGAGTTCGCAACCGACTTCGTAGCAGCATCCTGCAGGCCATCCCTGCGGCCGGCATGCTCATTCCCGACTCGCTCGCAGGCATGAGGTGAGGATGCGCTACGCACGAACGGCGGTATGTCCGGACCGGATGACTTCCAATGGTTACTGGATAGACGGTGACGGGAGGTGTCAAAGATGAGCGAAAGGCGTTTTGATATCGGCAGGCGACCAGGCCCGAGTGTGCTGATGGGCAAGTCGGTCAATTCGTCGAGATGACACCGGCGACGGAGAGTTCGTCGATCGCTTCGTTCGAAAGGTTCAAACGACCCTTCAGTATCTCGACCGTGTCGCGGCCCAAGGTTGGTGCGGTGCCGGTGTTGGGGTGAACACCGTCGAAAAGGGTCGGCATACCCGGTGCCAGGTACTCGCCGACGCCCTCTTGGTCCAGGGGGGCGAACAGTGAGTTCTCAGTGACGCGCGAATCTTTCACAACTTGACCGAAGGTGCGAAATCTCTCGAAAAGCACCGACGTGTTGATTAGCGCTTGCTCGACTTGGGTTCCAGTGCGCTCACTGAACCATATGCCGAACAACGCACTCAGAACGTCGCGGTATCGGTACCGATGGCCCTCGTCGTCGAAGTTCACGTCCAGCGACCGCTCAAGTGCAGTGACCGCCTCGGCGGCACCGGTGGCGTTCACCAGATCATGAAACTGACGGGCGGTGAGGGCAACGACCATAATGCGTACGCCGTCCCGACAACAGAAGTCTTGGCCGTACTGGCCAAAGATGGCGTTTCCGAGACGTTCTCGCTCCAAATGGTTGACTTGAGGCTCGGTGAGAAACCCCAGGTTTCCCGCCGTCGCCAAGGCCACGTCTTCGAGCGCGATGCTCACTCGCGCTCCGGTGCCTTCACGCTCACGCTGTCGGAGGGCCGCCACGACGGCGAGGGCTCCGTGAAGACCGCAGATGACGTCCCAGGCGGGTAGTACGTGATTGATTGGGCCATGAGCCGAGCTTGGGCCGGTGACGAGTGGAAATCCCACGGCCGCGTTCACGGTGTAGTCCACGCCGGTGGACCCGTCTGCGCGGCCCACCATGTGGACGTGAATGACGTCGTCGCGGCTGAGCGACAAAGTGTCGTAAGACAGCCAGCCGCGATCCGGCGAGTTCGTCACGACCAGCCCGTCGCCGTCGGTGACGAGCCGCTGCACGAGTTTCTGACCTTCACGGGATCTCATATCGATCGTCATCGACTTCTTGCCGCGGTTGAGGCCGGTCCAATACAGCGACGTGCCAGATTTGGCCAATGGCCAGCGTCGCTGGTCGGCCGCACCGCCGGGCGGATCGATTCGAATGACCTCGGCGCCGAGTTGGCATAGTGTGAGCCCGCACAGCGGGGCTGCGACGAAGCTCGAGACCTCGATGACTGTCGTGCCCGTTAAGAGTTTGGGTGCTTCAGGGGGAAATGTCATCCGACAGTCTCCTCGGAGGGTTCTCCGTAGACGGCGACCACCACGGTCCTGTCGAGCGAATTCTCCGACCAGACACCGATCTTGGTGTTGCGGCAGTCGCGCATCACGGCGAAGTTGCGGGGATCGTGATACCAGAGGTTGATCAGTTCGATGCCGCTGATCGCGAGTGCGGGATTGATCGCGACAGTCTCAGACACTCTGCCGCGAAATCCTGCGGCTTCAGCGCGCGACTGCGGTGTGGAGCCGTCCGAGCCGACCTCACCGTTGAGTGCGCGGTTAGCCAAGACGTCTCGCGTGTGCCATTCCGCGGCGAGCCGGAGCGCAGGGTCGACGGTGAGTTTTCCTGTGCAACCGGCCTGTCGCTGAACGGTGTACACGTTCGACACCACGCTGTTGATGAGTCGACGATTATCGGCTGATGCTCCGGGCGAACCTATGAGGGTCGCAGCGGTCACGAGAGCCACTGAACAGCTCGCTGTACACAGCGTTTGCGCGCGCCTGCTAAGCCGGCAGCTCATGGTGTCACCGTTCGCGCGGCGGTATTGCGGAGTTGCCAGATGGCGGCGGGGCACAGTTCGTTGACAGCCTGCGTGATCAGATAGGACGCCTGGTAGTCATCCGTTGTCGAGAAATCAGCCTTCACCTGGTCGATGAGGGAGTCATATCGCTCGCCGCGAAATACTTTGCCGCAGAGCCTATTGCCATAGCTCAGGGCGGCTTCGGCGTCACGAAAGCCGTATCCGGGCCGAACCGTGACGTTGATTAGATAGGCGACGGCGTCAGCACGTGCAGGTGGTGGTCCCGCCGCGAGGGCGGCGAGACTCAGTGCTGTCGTTGCGATGATTAACGATGCCAGCAAGGCTCGCCGGCGCAATGTGGTATTCATCGGTTCATTGCGATTCAGATCGGCTCAAACTTAGATATCAGCCATCGCCCGTTGACCTTGTCCATCGTCACCTTGACAGTGGACGCGGACTCAGTCGGGGCGGCGTCTCCGATTACTGTGGTCTGGTTGACGAAAAGTAGTACTGAGGCGTGGGTTTCGGTCACGGACAACGACGCGGCTGCGGGCACCGTTGCCACAGCTGAAATCTGCTGCTCCCGGGCGCCGGGGATAACGACGTCGGCGGTCAACGCCGTATAAGAGTCCCGGAACTCGCCGGTCAGACGATCGCGGGCGGAGCCCAGGTCCTGTTCGACGGTCTCCGGCCGATAGGACAGTAGCGCGACGGTCGTCTCGGACGCAGCTCGGGTGGACTCCGCTACCGCCGAGTCGTCGGCAACGACATTGGCAGCTACCCACTTTAAGGATCCCGCTGCGGCCGCAAGGATCAGGGCAGCGATCGGCAGAACGATGAAAGTTAGGGTGCGCCACAATTGTTGCCTCCATCGCCGGAGCCTCGGCTCGTGAGACGTCTCCTCGGATCGAAGTGCAGGTCTGTCGACGTCGGAAGGCGCGACTGCCACGCTCTCTCCGGCCGAAGTCTCGGTGGCCTTCACGGTACGAATTCCACGTCGACCACCTTGACGCCAGAATCGGTGCGCTGCAGCGCGACCCGCATCCGCCAAGACCTGGTCTCCTGCTCCGCGGCATCGGCAATGGAGGTCTTGACGGCCACGGCAACGATGGCCTCGGCGCTGCCGTCAGCCTGCGCCTCCAGGCCGGCCTCGGTTATCGATCCTGTCGTTGTCGATTGCGCATTCTTGACCGCGTCGATGAACGGTTGCGCGCGAAGTTCGAAGTCATCACGGAATGTACCGGCGGAACTGTCGAGGATACGCTGAACATCCTGCTCGGCGGTGGCGTGACTGATAGTGGTGAGGTTCAGCGCTCCTTGCCGGGCCACTTGCAGGAATATGGCCCGTTCCTCCTGATCTTTTCGCGCCTCCGAAACCTGAGTCGCCTGCCATCCGACGAGACCGGCGAGGGAAACCACGATCAGTGTGACGACGACGAGGCCCAGTCGATCGGCGCGGCGTCGGCGCACCACCAACGCGGCTGCATCCTCGTGCCAAGGAGCTGATGCCGCGGCGTCGGGAGCGGATGATTCGGTCAGTTCCCGGTCGGGGGCAGCAGCATCGTTTGCCATGTCTGATTCTCCGTGGGTGGCGCTAGATTGGACTGGGTGTAGGTGCGGCCGTCGGGGCCTACGTAGGAACCCGTCACCGGGTCGTAGGGGGCGACTGCGAGCGGTGGCGGCGGCGACGCGGGTGGTGGTGTCGGGTCCGCGGGCAGCTGAGGAATGCCCTGACCCGACAGTGTCGCGTTGGGGTCGCCCTTCCAGTTGGTTCCTTCGTTGAGAGGCACGTACTGCTCATCGCTTTCACACATTTTGACCGTGGGAGCCCGCTTTCCGGGCCGCGTCATGCACGGATAGTTGCGCGCCCCTCGCACGTTGGAATCGGAGTCCTGCGGTATCCGGCAGTAGAGATCCCCTTCCGGACGCTCCGGCGAGTCTTCGAAGGTCGGTGGTCGGATCTGTTGCGGTGGAAGGAATCCCGTGGTGCAGGGCGCGGGAAGGTTGAGATTGAGATTGAAGTCAAGGTAGGTGCCCCGGTACGCCTGCTTCGTGTCGTGGTTGGCCAAGTTGCCGGCTTGGATACCAGCGATGCCCTGTGGGACCAGGACAAGAATTTGCTCAAGCGCTGGCTGATACGTGACCGCTACGTCGCCCACGCTGACCAGGTTGGCCAGCAGGACCGGCAAGGTCGGCGTGACGCGTTCGATGAGGGTGCGCAGCTCCTCGGCTGCCGGCGGCCCATTCTGCAGAAAGCCTGTCACCGACTCGTCGTGGGTTCTGAGTTGATCGGTGATCGTGCTCAGATTCGCCGCCCATGACTCGATGGCATCGGCGCTGTCGGTCTGAGAATCCAGTACCGGTCCGGCTTGGTCGATCAGAGCGATCAGCGGATCGAGGTTGGCGCGCGCATCCAGCGCCAGCTGGGTCGACCCCTTGACGATTCGCGACAGTTCGGGCCCCAATCCGCCAAGCGCCGTGTAGGACTCATCGATGACAGTCTTGAGGTTGTCTTCGGGAACCGCCTGAAGTCCCGACGCGATGGAGTTCAACAGCAGCGTCGTATCGGGTCCCACACTGGTGCGGTCGCGCGGGATGACGTCTCCGTTGCGCAACGGTGGAGAGTCGTCATCGCGGGGACTCAGGGCTACGTACTGCTCGCCCAGGGCGGTCTGGCTTCTCACGTCGGCGTCTACGTCGGAGGGAATCGCGACGCTGTCGTCCAGCGACAAGCGAGCGACCACGCCATCGTCGGTGAGTAAGACATCGGTCACGGTGCCCACCTCGGTGCCGTGATAGGTGACGTTGGCCTTTGAGTACAAGTTGCCGGATTCGGCCAATTCGACGGTGACTTCGTAGCGGCCTACGCCAAGGAAGTTGGCCGGCGCCTTGACGTAACCGAAAACCATGACCGCGATCGCTACCGCGGACACTATCCCGAAGATGATGAGCTGAACGATGGTCTGCCGGTTCAAATGCATGCTACGGCCCCTGATCCAAGCGGTACGGCGCCACCAGTGGGTTCCGGGCGGTGACCGGACTCGGGGTCTGGCCGATGGTGCGGCCCCACTGCATCTCCAACTCGGTCAACTCGCCTTCGAAGCGGGTACCGGTGAGCAGGCCGGTGTCGAGCCTGCTCAACGTGAGGTCGAAAATGGCCGTGAGATTCGCGTAGTCACCGCGTACCCAGTTGCCTAGGGTTTCGTTCGCCCAGGGGAAGGTGGCGAGCACACTGAGCGAACGCGTCATCGCGGGCCCGGCATTGGCCAGCGATTCGAGGACGGGACCGATGTTGCGCAATTCGGCCACTAGCGCTTCCTTCGTCTCGTCGGCGGACCTTCGCGCCAATTCACTGAGCGCACCGAACTGTTCGAACGCCTCGGTGAGGTTCGTTCGCTGCTCCGAAACCACGGCCAGCGCGCGGGGAATGGTACGCAGCGCTTCATCGAGCACGGGCTTCTGCGCGGCCAGCTTCTCGACGAGTCCGTTCAGGCTTTCGGTCGCGGCGATGATGTCGTCCTTCTGGGCGTTGAGATTGGCCGCGAATCGATCCAGCTGCACCAACAGACTGCGTAGATCGGTTTCCCGACCGGCGAGCGCGGTGCTGAAAGCGGTGGTGATGTCCTGGATTTGCCCGATGCCGCCGCCGTTGAGGAGCAAGGAGAGCATCGAGAGCGTCTGTTCCGTATCGGGATACGACCCCGCCGACGCCAGCGGAATGAGCGCCCCTTCATGCAATTTGCCCTCGGCCTGAGTTCCGGGCGGCGGCGGAGATAGCTCCAGGTGCAATGTCGCGAGGAGGCTGGTTTGGCCCAACGTCACCGACGAGTTCTCGGGCAGGTCGACGTCATGGTCGAGTCTGATCGTCACCAAGGCATGCCAGTTCTGGCGTTCGATCTTGCTGACGCTGCCTACTGTGACGTCGTTGAGTTGCACCGGCGAATTCGGCTGCAGGTTAGTGACATTGGGCATCTGCGCTTGAATGACGAAGGCACCGTCGCCTCGTCCGGCAGTGCCGGGTAGACGTAGTGAGTTGAGCCCTTGCCACGCACAACCGGATGTGCCGGTCAGCATCGCGGCGACGAGCAGCGCCGCGGCAGCGCGGGTGCGAGGCGACGTCATGACCCTGCGCCCGGGGGCACCATCAGACCGGGCAGCCCGGCCGCCGGGTTAGTGGC
Source organism: Mycobacterium sp. 236(2023) (assembly GCF_029623955.1). Lineage (GTDB taxonomy): Bacteria > Actinomycetota > Actinomycetes > Mycobacteriales > Mycobacteriaceae > Mycobacterium. The sequence continues at coordinate 199,913 of NZ_JARSBP010000007.1, forward strand.
TACCGGCGCTTCGGCGGGTAACGGTGCCGAGTTCGGCGCCATGGCCGCACCCGCAGGAGGAGGTGCCACCGGTGCAGGGGTGGGCCGATGATCCGGTCGCATCCAGTCCTCGCTGTAGGTGATTTCATTGGGCCGCGTCTGCGCCCCGACGATCGGGTTGAGCCCGATGGGGGGAAAATTGAACTGGCGATTCTTGATGATCGGCGCCAGGTACTGCACGCAGAGCTTTGCCGACTGTTCGGCGCCGAGGCGCGACGCTGCCTGGATCGCCCCACATAGGAAGGTGATCGGATTGGCGAAGTTGTTGAGCGCGAGGGCGCCGGAGAATGTCGCCTGCGCTGGCTGGTAGATGTTGATGAAGTTCTGAAACGCGGTCGGCGCGACATGGAGGGTTTGTTTGATGTCGTCGAGGCTGTCGACCATCGCCTGAGAGATGCTGGTCAATTTGTCGGTGGCCGTGCCCACAGCTTCCTGGTTGTCGGCCACGAAGGTGCGCACCTGTGTCGACGCCGAGTTCAGGTTGTCGACGAGTTGGCCGACCTCGTCTTGATCGTTGGCAAGCAGGTGGGTGGCCTCGGTGAGGTTCTCGTTGAGCTGGCGCAGCACGTCGCTGCTGTCGTGGAGCGCGGAGACCAGCGTCGCCAAGTTTCTCAGGGTTCCGAAGATGTCGCCGCTATGGTCACCAAGGGCCGAAAGTGTCTGTGAGAGTTTGATGATGGTGTCGCGGATGGAGGCGCCCTGTCCGCGCAGATTGTCCGCGGCGGTGTTGATCAGCGAACCTAGCGGGCTCACCCCGCCGGACTCGGTTGGCCGTAGCGCGTCGGCCAGCTTCTGCAGCTGCGTGCGGAGATCGTCCCATTCCACTGGTACCACGGTGCGGTCTCGCGGAATCACCGCGCCGTCGCCGAGGGTCGGGCCGCCCGAGTAGACGGGCGTGAGTTCGATGGCGCGGGCGGTGATCAGCTGCGGGAGCACGATCACCGCTTTGGCGTCGGCAGGCACGTTGTACTTCGAATCCACCCAGAAAGTGATTGTGGCACCGTCCGGCCGCGGTTCGATTTCGGTGATCTCGCCGACCGGAACGCCGAGGATCATAACGTTATCGCCGCGGAAGACCCCGTTGCTGTTGTCGAAGTGTGCCGTCAGGAAGGTACGGCTCACGGTGTCGGTGAGTCGGATGACGGTGACAGCGCCTGCGCTCAGCAGGGCGACCATCAGTACGGCCAGAAGCGCGCGTTTACGTTTCGCTGTCATGGTTGTCCTCCGGGGGTGCTCTGCGTTCTCCCACCGGCAGGCGGGGCTTCACCGGGAGCGGGTACGTAGACGGGCAGCGGTGTAGGTTCGGGCGTTGAGGCCAGATGCGGCGCCGCTGGCGCGGGCGGGCCCGGTGGCGGGCCCCCCGGCGCGGGTGCGGGCGGAGGTTCCCGATACGGATAGCAGCCGGTGGGGCCGGGCAGGGGCACCCCAGGGGGGCCGCACCCCTCATCGCCTGGGTTGCCTGTGATTGCATCCGGCAGGGTCAGGCGCGGCGGGCCCCCTTGTCCCGTCCGCGGATACGGGACTGGAAGTGCCGGCGTACCGGGCTGACCGGTCGGGGGATCGATGCGCTCCGAGGGTAACAAGACGTTGGGGTCAAGGCCGAGGTCGGAGAAGGCGGCATCGACGAATGGCTGAAGGAACTGTCCGGGAAGAAGATTCGACAGATAGGCTTTGAAGAACGGGCCTGACGACACCGACTCTCCGAGGGACATTGCGTACGAGTTCAGCAGTTTGATCGATTTCTGGATGCGTTCTTTGCGATTGTCGATGATGGTCAGAACGCCGTTGAGTTTTTCTAGTGCGGGACGAAGCTGTGCCTTGTTGTCGTCGATGAAACCCGACAGTTGTTGCGCCACCGCGGAAACATTGCGCGAGATGTTGTCGAGCGCACCGCTTTGGGCGCGCAGCGACGCCAGAAGCGCATTGGAGTTGTGCACCAGCTCCACAATTTGTCCGCTGCGATCGGCGAGCACGGTGGTGGCCTTGTTCGCGTTGGCGAGCAGCTCTCGTAGCTGTGCGTCGCGGTCGTTGAGCATCTCGGAGAACCGTGCCACCCCCTCGACCGCCTGCCGCACCTGCGGCGGAGTCTCGGCGAAGGCGTCGGCCAGGGTCGTCAACGAGGCGTTCAGTTCATCAGTCTGAAGATCATCAATCGTTGATGACAGGTCACCCAAGGCGTCGGCCAACTGATAGGCAGGTCTGGTCCTGTCCAAGGGAATTGGCGCTGCCAGTGGGGCATCGCCGCGTACCGTGATCTCCAGGACTTTGGTCCCCAGCAGCGCTTTGGTTTTCACTGCCGCTTCCGAACGGTCGCCGAGGAACACGTCGTCGCCGACCTCGAAGGTGACCAAGACCTTTTGCCCGTCGAGGGCGACCTCCTTGACCTGTCCCACCGTCAATCCGGCCACCTGCACTTCGATGCCTGCGGTCAGCCCGCTGGCCTCGGAGAGGTAGGCCGTGTAGGTGGTCGACGGGTTGATTAGCGGCAGCTTGGAGGCATTCAACGCTAGCGCGACTAGTCCTGCGATGACGCAGATTCCTATGATGCCGACCTTCGTGGTGTGGCGTCTGAGATACGCGATCACTTCGGTGCGCACCGCCCAGTCGACTGACCCGCCAGCTTGACATACACGGGTTCACCACCTTTGCCGTTCAACTTGATGATGAGATCGCACAGATAGAAGTTGAAGAAATCGCCGTACAGTCCCTGCCTGCCGAGCCGCTGGTAGGCGTCGGGCAGTGTGTTGAGCAGGTTGTCGAGGTACTCGTGGTCGGCAACCGCGATGGCGGCGACCCGGTCGGTCTGCGCGACGGTGTTTTTCAACGGTGGGCGCGCCTGGACGAGCAGGTCGGCGATCGAGCTCGATGCTGCGTTCGATTGTGCGATCGAGGTGCTCAGTTCGTCACGGCGAGCGGAAAGTTGACCTGTCAGCTGCGACAGCGAGTCGACCGCGCTCGCCAACTGGTCGCTTTGCCCGCCAAGGGATCCGAGGACCCCGTTGAGGTTGGTGATCACCTGTCCGATCAACTCGTCGCGGTCGGCGAGGGTGTTCGTGAAAATCGCTGTCTGAGAAAGCAACGAACTGATGGTCGCGCCCTGCCCCTGGAATGCCTGGATCAGCTGGGTGGACAACTGGTTGACCTGTTCGGGGTCCATCGCCCGGAAGAGGGGTCGGAATCCCCCGATCACCGCGTCGAGGTCCAGTGCGGGACGTGTCTGATCCAGCGCGATGGTCTGGCCCGGGTCAAGGGTGCGGGCACCCCCGGGACCTTCCTGCAACTCGAGGAATCTGCCACCGATCGGGTTGTCGTATCTAACTAGCGCACGGGTCGATTCAGTGAGTATCACGGTGTCATCGACAGCGAACTCAACGATGGCGGTTCCCCCCCGGGTGACCGAGATGTTCTGCACCTTACCGACTTCCACACCGGCAATCCGGACAAAGTTTCCGCCCGAGAGACCCGACACGTTCGTGAACTCGGCTCTGTAGGACCGGTCGGAACCTTCGAATCGCACTTGGGCGAACACCAGGACCAAGGTCAGGGCCCCGAGAAGGCAGGCGAGGACGAACACGGTCAGTGACCGCATTGACGCCGCGAAGCTGTTCTTCATGGAATGTCTCCTACCTCGGCGGATCCGTCGGCGCGGGAACCGGCAGCGGGGCCGGCGGGGGCACCGGCATGACCGGGGGCGGGTACAGCGGCGTGCCGTCGGGAAGATACAGCGGAGCGCCATAGGGAGGAGCGCCGGGGAAAGGCACCGGCCCGATCGCGGGGGGACCCTCGCCGCGAACACTGGGCGGCTCGGGCACTGCGCGTGTCACAGGAAAATAGTTGATCCAAAAGGGATGTCCGATACCGGGATTGGGCCGGATATCGAGCCCGGTCCCCCACCCGGTGTTCGTAACCAGCTGGCGCACCGGGAAGTTCTTGGACACATCGGGCAGCGATCCGCATCCAGGTTTGCCGCCGGGGCCGCCCTTGGCGGCGACGATCGGCAGGTTCTGCGGGTAGCGGTAGGGGTCGTCACCGAAAAGTAGCCCGCTGTCGACGATCAACGAGTAGCCGTTGCCTCCCCGGGTTTCGTAACCACCGTTGTCCAGGAAGAACTTCGAGCCGACAAGCAGACAGGTGTACATGGGGTTGTACTTCATCAACAGATCAGTCGTCGGTTCTAGCACGTTTACGGCGCGCACAAGCGTGTCCACGTTGGGGCCCAGAAGTGCATTCCCGGCTTGTGATAGCCCGATGACGTTGAGGAGCAAAGCATCTAAATGCGACTTATTGTCGGAGATGGTGGAACTCGTAGTGGCCGCGGCATCGAGCGTCGAGAGAATGCTGTCGGCTGCTGCGGCGTAGGTATCGCTGAACTGACCGAAAGACCGCCAGTTCTGGGCCACCGTGTCTGCGCGATCATTGACGGCAGTGAGGACGTCGTTGGCCGCTGTGGTGGCCTCGCCGATGCGTTGTCCCTGGCCGCGAACTCCTTCGGCCAACGCTGTCAGGACTGCGTTCAGCTTCTCGGGATCGACATGCTCGAGCACGTTGACGAGCGTCTCGAAGACGGTATTGACCTCGGTGCTGACGTTGCGCGAATACACCATCTGGCCGGCCGAGATACGTTGGTTGTCAGGGATTTCCGGATAGATGAGATCGACGAACTTCGTGCCGAACGCAGTGGTCGCCTTGATCTCGGCTTCGATGTTGGCCGGGATGAACTGGACCTGGTCGGGATCGATGTCCAGCTCGAGGTGTACTCCGTCGCCACGATTACTGATGTTGCGGACGCGGCCGACGAGCACACCGCGCATTTTGACCTTGGCTCCGGTAGCCATGACCAGGCCAGCCCGGTCGGCGGTCAGCAGCACAGGTACCGTGCGTTGCAACCTACCCAGGAATGAGGCCATGCTGAGGCTGATCAGCAGGGCGACGACGACCACAAGGATCACGGCCCACCATAGGGCCGGAATTCGGCTCGTTCCTTGACGATTCACTGCGTTACCCCGACATGTTGAAGTTGCCGGTCTGGCCGTAGATGGCCAGAGACACGAAGAGGATCACCACGGCCGACACGACCAGCGATGCGCGCACTGCCCGGCCCACTGCTTCGCCCACGCCGGCCGGCCCACCGCCGGCGGTGTAGCCGTAGTAGGTGTGTACCAGCATGATCACAATCGCCAGTGCAACGGCTTGCAGGAACGACCATACGAGGTCGATGGGAATGAGGAATGTGTTGAAGTAGTGGTCGTAGACGCCGGTGGATTGGCCATAGATCGCAGTGGTGCCGAATCGTGCTGCCAGGAACGACATCACCATCGCAATGCAGTACAACGGGACGACGACGATCACCCCTGCCACGACCCGTGTCGAGGCGAGATAGGCAATCGATCGGATGCCCATCACCTCAAGAGCGTCGATCTCCTCGTTAATCCGCATCGCCCCGATCTGTGCGGTGGCACCCGCGCCGATGGTGGCCGCCAGCGCAATGGCTGCGGTCAGCGGTGAGATGAGTCTGACGTTGAAGAACGCTGAGGCGAACCCGGTGAGGGCCTCGACGCTCGTCGCGGCGAGCTGGTTATAGCCCTGCACTGCAACTAACGCCCCGGTCATCATGGTGAGAAAACCGACGACAGCCACGGTTCCGCCGATGATGGCGAGTGCGCCGGTCCCCAAACCCATTTGGGCGATCAGCCGAAGCGTCTCCCCTTTGTAGTGGACGACCGCGTCACCGATCGACCCCAGGGTACGGAAGTAGAACTGTGTTTGTTCGCCAACGCGGTTGGCTTCGTTGTGCCATCCGCGCGCCGTGTGTGTGAGGCGCGGGAAGCGTTTGTTCGCAACGACTCCGGTGCTCATCCGAGGACCCCGACCGTAGATACGCTGACAGCGGTGGCGATGATGTTGATAGCGAACAATGCGACGAAGGTGTAGATGACCGTCTCATTCACCGCATTGCCGACGCCGGCCGGTCCGCCGCCCACCGAGATGCCCTTGTAGCAGGCGATCAGTCCAGCCGCCATCCCAAATAAGGCCGCTTTGATCCAAGCCACGAGCACCTTGCTGATCCCGGTGATCAGGGTCAGCGAGGAGACGAATGCTCCGGGGCTGACATCCTGAAAGAACACCGAGAAGAAGAATCCACCCGAGATTCCCACCAGCGTCACCAGCGAGGACAGTAATACCGCCACGACAGTCAGGGCCAATACCCGCGGAACGACCAGCATCTGAATGGGATTGATGCCCATCACCCTCAGTGCGTCGAGCTCTTCGCGGATGGTCCGTGCCCCCAGGTCAGCACACATGGCGGTGGCGCCAGCGCCGGCGACCACGAGAACGGTCACGATGGGCCCGATCTGGGTCACCGTTCCTTCGCCGGCACCTACCCCGGAGTAGTCAGCGGCACCGAACTCCACCAGCAGATAGTTGAAGGTGAACACCGCCAGCACGGTGAACGGAATCGCCAGTAGCAGCGTCGGCAGTAGGGAAACCCGTGCAACGAACCATGATTGGAGTAGGAACTCGCGCCATGCGAACGGTCGCCGCGGCAGAAGCGTCAGGACTTCGACCGACATGGTGAAGAATTCCCCAAGCGCCCGAACTGGTTTGGCCATGCCGGTCACCGGCGACACAGGAGCACCCCGATTTGGCTGGCGTCGCGACGATGCGTTCCTGCTGTGGTGGACGCCATGGACGGACCTCGGTCCCGTTGGTACATCGGCCTCTTCCTGTCGGACGGATGCTCCCGTGCGGATTGCATCATTCGCCTGCAACGTGTCGGCGCCATCGCAGTGGACAGCACGTCGCGCCTAAGGCGGCGGCCCGACCTTGCGGTGCGGCACCCGGGGGTGTCAATAAATCGATAACTATTATAACGACTATAACGGACTATATGTGGTCGGCGCCACACCCCTCCGCCCATTGGGGTGTGGCGGCCCGATCGGGGCCCGATTCAGCGTTGCGGCGGAGCCGAGCCCGCGTCGTGCGGCAGGCCGAGGATCTGCTCGGCGATGGTGTTGCGTTGTATCTCCGCGGTGCCCGCGCCGATCGTGGCGCCGCGCGCGTGCAGCAAGCCCTTCAGGAAACGGCCCCCCTGGATGGCTCGGGGCCCGGCGGCAACGTGGCCAGGCTGTCCGAGAGCGGCGACCGTCAGCTCGTAGAACTCTTGCTCCACGAGACTGTGATACAACCGGGCGATCGATGATGAGGGGCCGGGAACTCCCCTGTGGGAAAGGGATTCCACCACCCGCACCGCGTTGAACATTAGAATCCGAACATGCATTTCACACCTGGCTAGGCGATCTCGCACCGTTGGATCCCCCAGGCCGTCCATGCTGGTGAGCAGCTGCGCGAACTCGTCGATTCGGCGCCGGTAGGCGCTGGCCTGACTCAGCGCGCGCACCGCGCGTTCGTTGCCCAGCGTGGCACGTGCCATCGGCCACCCTCGGTTCTCTTCGCCTATTCGGTTAAGTACCGGGACTCGGACCTCGTCGAAAAAGACCTGGCTGAAACGGGATTCGCCGGTCATATCGCGCACCGGGGTAACGGTCACGCCTGTGCTGCGAAGGTCGATGAGCAGGTAGCTGATCCCCGCAGCTCCAGAGTCTTTCGGTCCGGTCCGCACCAAAGCAAACATTATTTCTGCGTCCTCAGCGTACGTGCTCCAGATCTTTGTGCCGTTCACGACGTAATGGTCGCCGTCGCGCACCGCCCTCGTGCGAAGCGACTGCAGGTCCGATCCGGCCCCGGGTTCGGAAAAGCCCTGCGCCCAAACTTCATCGGAACGCAACATGGCAGGCAGGAATCGGTCTTTCTGCTCGGCACTGGCGAATCTGATCAGCGTCGGCCCTGCGATTGAGGGTCCGTTGCCGGGATGGCCCGGAACGTGGCGGTGCGCAAGTTCGCTGTGGTAGGCGACCTGTTCGGCGAAGGTCAGATCCATCCCGCCGTACTGTCGCGGCCATGCCGGGCCGGCCAATCCGCTATCGAACAGCGTTGCTGACCAACGGCGTTGAGCCGCAACGCGTTCGGTTCGGTTCAGACCGCGAAGGCTCGGCGGAGGGTGCGCGGCAAGAAATTCGCGGATGCGTTCTCGAACGCCATCGCCGCCGGTAGAGAAGCTGGCAGGGGTGGCGCTCATCGCGGAACCGCCTTATCTAGCAGTGGGCCGTTCGGTGCATAATACGCTACATATTAATGCGATTTGTGCCCGTTCTGGGACGCGTCGGCGTTGATTGATCCGGCGCGGTCGTCACCTCACCGGACAGCCGCGTTACTCCGCGCGGCCTCGCGGTCAGAGGTGCCGTCCGCCGGTGACCTCGAGGACGGTGCCGGTCATGTAGGACGACAGATCCGAGGCCAGGAACAGCGCGACGTTGGCGACCTCGTCGGGTTCACCGGCGCGTCCCATCGGGACCTCGGCGACCTTGGAGTCCCAAATGCGTTGCGGCATGGCCTCTGTCATCGCCGATCGGATGAGACCGGGCTGGATGGCGTTGACCCGGACGCCGAGGTAGGCGAGCTCCTTGGATGCGGCCTTGGTCATGCCGACGATCCCGGCCTTGGCGGCCGAGTAGTTGGTCTGCCCGACCATGCCGACCTTTCCGGAGATCGACGACATGTTCACGATCGCGCCGCGCCTGTTCTCCCGCATGACCGCACCCGCGGCGCGCAGTCCGTTCCAGGTGCCCTTCAGGTGCACGGCGATCACCTGGTCGAAGTCGTCCTCGGTCATCTTGCGCATCGTCGCGTCACGGGTGATGCCCGCGTTGTTGATCATGATGTCGAGCCCGCCGAACTCGACGGCCGCGGCGACGAGCGCCTCCACGTCGGCGGCCTTCGTCACGTCGCACGGCACCGCGCGGGCGACGTCGGCGCCGCCGAGTTTCTCGGCGGCCACCTGCGTGGCATCCAGGTTCAGGTCGCCGAGTACGACCCGTGCGCCCTCCTCGACGAACCGCTGCGCGATGGCGAAGCCCAGCCCTTGGGCCGCTCCGGTGACCACGGCGGTCCAACCTGCCAGCAATGACATCTGTTCACCCATCCTCGCGCACTAAGACCATTCGACATTTCCGACGCCCAGAGCGTTATCGCCCGGCGTGACGCTCTACGCACAGAGCACTGCCCCGTGTTGGGATCATTGCAGCAGGTCGAGCACACTGTTGATCTCAGGATCTGCCAGCAGGTGCGTGTCGCCAGCGGACAGATGTTTGCGCCACAGGTCCTCGGCGTCCTGTGCGGCCCCGGCTGCGATGAGGTCGACGAATCGCTGGTGCGCGCGGTGCGCGGCGCCGCTCGCCTCTCGCACTTCAGCGGGTTCTCCGCGCGACCCCATGTAGCGGTCGGCCTGCACCTGAATGATGCGGTTGCACACCGCGGTCAGCACGTCGAAGGTCTGCGATCCCGCCATCTGCACGATCAGCTGGTGGAATCGGCCCGATGCGCGTGAGAGTTTGACCGGATCGTCGAGCGCTTCCCGTTCGTCGTCCAACGCTTGCCGAAGTGCGGCGACAGTACGGTCGCGGTCCTGCGAGCGTGCCAGCAGCCCGGCTGCGGGTACTTCCAGCATCAATCGGGCCTCGTAGACATCGCGAAGTGTGGCGCCCTGAGCTTGCAACAGCAGCCCGATGTAGCGCGCCACGTTGCCGACCTGCGGGGTCTTGATCCGGGCGCCTCCGCCCGCCCCGCGCCGCACGATCAGCAGGCCCTCGGACTCCAAGATCCGCAACGCTTCTCGGACCGTCGTGCGGGCCACCCCCGCAGATCCCATGAGTTGATCCTCGGGAGGCAGCGGATCACCCTCGCCCAGCTCACCGGAGATGATCTGTCGACGAATGTGATCGGCAACGATCTCAGCCATCTTCGGCAGATGAACGGTCGGCAATGGATTTGCCATGCGCGTCGGGACGGGAGCTCGCTGCTCCGGCCCCTCCCTCCCTTCGGTCGAAGGCGCGGCGATTGCCGCGGAAGCCAGCTCTTGCCACACGCGAAGATCTCCTTAGTAAACCAGCCCGCTGGCGATTCGAAAGCCTGGCAGCGCGCAGTTCATAGACACGCACACCTTCGTTACCGCAGTTCCCACGATCGAGTTGCCGATGAGTCGAACTCGACCTTGGTCTTGTCATTGACCAGCTGGGTATACATCAGCGGAACGGACCGGCCCGCTTCCACGCTCATCGACAGCGAGTCCCAGACCGCCTTGACCGTTCCCTGCACCGCGAGCGCTGGCTTTTCGGCCAGCCGCCGCGCCAGTACGTGCGCTCGGCTCCAAAGGTCCTCACGCGCAGTGACTTCGGTGACAAGGCCGATGGTTAATGCGCGTGTGGCGCTGACTCGCTCGTCGTTGCCGAACAGTGCGATGCGCATGACCTCGCCGAACGGGATTCGGCGGACCAGTCCCGCCGGTTCCAGCGCAGAGGCCATGCCGTAGGTGGTGTGCGGGTCGAAGAAGGTGGCATCTTCAGAACAGATGGCGACGTCGCACTCGTTCATCCAGTAGAACGCACCCCCGGCGAACATGCCGTGGATCGCCAGGATCAGCGGCTTCCACACGCGATTCTGCTTGGCGCCCAACCAGAATCCCGGATCGTCGGCGCTCCACTGATTGGGATGGATGTAGCGGCCCTGCTTGCGGTCCACGCCGGTAGAGAAAGCGCGTTCCCCGGCAGCCCGCAGCACCACCACGCGGATGTCGTCGTTGGTTCGGCAGATCCGCCAGATCTCGCCGAACTCATCGAGCATCTGCTGGTTGAAACAATTCATCACCTCGGGGCGGTTCAACGTGATGGTAGCGACGTGATCGTCGCCGATCTCGAACTCCACCGTCTCAAATTGCGCGGTCATCGCGGCTCCCTCGGCAAAGACAACACTCGTTCGGCCAGCATGGTTTTCAGAATCTCCTCAGTTCCGCCCGCGATGCGATACCCCATGGCGCCCATGATCCATTTGTTCCACCCGAACGTGCCCCATTCGCCGGTGTCGGCCGCGAGTTTGGGTCCCAGGACCTCTGCCGCCACCTCGCCGATCGCGCGCAGGTTGGATGACACCATCAATTTGTCGATCGCCCGTTCGGCGCCAGATAGTTGCGCGTCGGGGATGGCTTGAACGCGTTGCTGCTGGAACCGGGCGATGCGCAGCGTCGAATACACCTGCGAGAAGTGCTGTCGCACGTGCGGGTCCGACATAGCTCCCTCCCGTACTGCCAGTTCCCGCAGCATGCCCACCGCTCGGTCGGTGATCTCGTGCGTACGGTCTCCGACTGCCTTGCGTTCACCGGCGAGCGCACCTGTGGCCACTTTCCACCCCGAACCGACCGCTCCCACGACGGCTTCGGCGGTCACCACGACGTCGTCGAGGAACACCTCGGTGAAACTCGCACCACCCGTCATCTGGCGCAGAGGGCGGATCACCACCCCTGCCGCGTCCATGGGAACCACGAACATCGTCAGCCCGGCGTGCTTGGCGGCGCTGGGATCGGTTCGCGCCAGGGCCAACCCGAAGTCTGCAATCTGCGCGTTCGAAGTCCAGACCTTCTGGCCGTTGAGCCGCCAGCCGTCGCCGTCGGCGACTGCGCGGCTACGCACCCCGGCGAGGTCCGATCCCGCTGCCGGTTCGGAAAACAGTTGGCATGCAATGAGTTCGCCGCGGTAGATCGGCACGGCCCATCGCTGAATCTGCTCCGGCTGGCCTGCGGCCACGAGCGCAGGCCCGACCGTGCCGATCCCGATGCGCAGTGGACTCGGATCGGGGACGTCGAACAGCGACTCTACTTGCCGGTAGAGTCGGTCAAACGATTGCGGCAATCCGCGACCCCCGAACTCGTGTGGCCCGGTGATCCAGCCGAATCCGGCTCTCCAGCGATCACGCTGCCATGCCATCGCCTCGTCAGCCTCGGCGCGCTCTTCGGCGTCGCTGCTCTCGTGAAAGAGAGTCAAGTGCTCTGGCCCCTTGCCCCAGGCCAGGTTTCGGGCGATCCGACGGTCGCGGTGGCTGGACAGGAACTCGATTGCCGAGAGGGCGAAGGCCCGCTCGGCGTCAGTAGTGGTGAACGCGAGCACTTCGTCCATTTGCGTCTCCTCGCCTACCACTGGACGTGCACATTCTTGGTGCGCAGGTATTCGTCGAGACCCGCTCGGCTGCCTTCGACTCCGTACCCGCTGGCCTTCCACCCTCCGAATGGAGCCTCTGCGGGAAGCGACGACATCCCGTTGATTGATACGTTGCCCGCATCGAGGGCGTCGGCGACGCGGTGGGCGCGCCCGAGGTCGGAGGTCCAGACATAGCCGGCCAGCCCGTAGCGGGTGCCATTGGCGATCCGCACGGCGTCATCCTCGCCGTCGAACGGGATGATGCTCAGCACAGGCCCGAAGATCTCCTCTTGTGCCAGTGGACTCATCGGATCGACATCGGCGAATACGGTCGGTTCGAGATAGCTGCCGGCATCGAATCCTTGTGCAGGTGCCCCGCCGTAGACCAGTCGGCCGTCCCCACGTTCCCGCGCGGCGGTGATGACCGAAAGGATGCGATCTCTGGCGGCGGCGTTGACGACCGGACCCATATTCGTGTTCGGCTCAAAAGGGTTGCCCAGCCGCAGTTTTGCTGCGGCAGCGACCACACCGTCGACGACATCGTCATAGATCGGGCGCTCAACGAGCAACCGCGTCGGCAGGAAACACCCCTGACCGCTGTTCTGCGCGGTCCCCAGGATTGCCGCGACTTTGGCAGTCCGATCGACGTCGACGTCGGCAAACACCAGCGAGGCGGACTTGCCACCCAGCTCCAGAATCGTCGGCACGTGGCGGGCGGCAGCCGCCTCGGCGACTGCCCGGCCCCCGGTCGAGCCTCCGGTGAAGGAGATCAGACCGATGCTGTCGTGGGCGCATAGCGCGGAGCCGACTTCGGCGCCGCCGGCGACGACGTTGAGTAGTCCCGCGGGCAACCCCGCAGCTGATGCCAGTGCCCCAAAGGCCAAGCTCGAAAACGGTGCCACCTCAGATGGTTTGAGGACCACCGCGTTTCCTGCCGCCAGCGCCGGGGCGGCCTTGAGTGCCAGGGCCATGACGGGGCCGTTCCAGGGAATGATTGCGGCGACGACACCGTAGGGGACGCGGCGGGTGTAGTCGAGCACTCTGCCCGGATGTCCGACGGTGGGGGCCAGCCCTTCGATCTTGTCGGCGTAGCCGGCGTAATGGCTGAACCATTCGGCCGCGGCTTGCACTCCGGCCCGCGACGCCTTGAGCGGCATCCCCATCTCCACCGAGACCAGCGCCGCCAGCAGATCGGTAGATTCGGTGATCGCCGACGCGACGGCGATCAGCGCGTCACGCCGGGCAGCGGGGCGCGCAGCCGCCCAGGCCGGTTGCGCCGACGCGGCTGTATCGACAGCAAGTTCGACGTCGGATGCGCCCGCCAATGTCCATGTACGGAGCACGTCACCGTTGGCGGGGTCGATGTGGGTGCACGCAGCACCGGATCCTGCCACGGGCTGGCCGTTGACCAGGACCGAGCCCGAGGGGAGTGCGGCGATCGCCGCCTGTCGCAGATCAGTGCTGGATTCTTTCGTCATCGTGCTCACAGCCCAAGCTCCTGAAGAATTCGTTCACGGTGGTACACGGGGTCGCCGAACAGCACTCGCGTGCTCTTTGCTCGCCGGAAGTACAGGTGGGCAGGATGTTCCCAGGTGAAACCGATGCCGCCGTGGACCTGAATGTTCTCTGCCGCTACCTGGCAATACGCGTCCGAGCAATACGCCTTGGCGAGGCTCGCCAGCAGCGCTGATTCCGCTGATCCTTCCTCGATAGCAAGGGCGGCGGCATGCACGGCTGAGGTCCCCGATTCGACGCCCATCAACATGTCGGCGCACTTGTGCTTGATTGCCTGGAAGGATCCGATCGGCCGCCCGAATTGCTCGCGCACCTTGGCGTAGTCGACGCTCATCTCCATCGCCCGGCGTGCTCCGCCGACCTGTTCGGCGGCGATACCGACCAATCCGGCGGTCAGCGCGCGCTTGGCATAGTCGTGGCCCCGGCCGGCCTCACCGACCAGTTGCGCGGGGGCGTCGTCGAAGTGTACGTGCGCCTGGCCGCGCGTCAGGTCGAGAGTGTCTAACGTTTCGATCGTTACGCCGGTGCCGCTGGCCGGGACCCTGAACAGGCTCCAACCGCCGTCGGTCTCTGCGAGTACGAGAAGGACGTCGGCCACGGCGGCGTCGATCACGAACTGGCGTACGCCGGTCAGCGCCCACCCGTCGCCGAGATGCCGGGCCCGAACGCCGTCGGCGTCGTCCTGCGTGGCCTCGAGGTGACCGTGTTTGTCGGTGAAGGCGACGGCGACCAGCAGTGACCCTTCGGCGATGGCCGACAGCATTTCCCCGCCGTTTACGGCATCCTCGCTGGCCACGAGCGCCTCCACCGCGATGACCGCGGTGGACAGAAATGGTGCGCACACCAGGGCGCGGCCCAGCTCCTCCATCACCAGCGCCGCGAAGCCGAATCCGAAGCCGGCGCCGCCGAACTCTTCCGGCACGAGTATGGCCGGAAGGCCGAGTTGATCGGACATCGCCTGCCAAAGTGCGCGATCGAAGGCCGGACTGGATTCCATCGTCGCCCGCACAACTTCTTCGGGCGAGTTCTTCTCGAAGAACCGGCGCGCGGTGCTGCGCAGCTCATCGTGCTCGTCAGTGGAAATGGTGCACCTCAACCTCGCTCAATCATTTGCCGGAACATGCTGTCCAGTGCCCGATACCCCGGGAAGTTGTCGCCGCTGATCACCGTCGGGGGTCGCGAGTTCGCGGGCCATAGCGGCGACGGCGGGCCGGTCGACCTTGCCGTTGGGCACTCGGGGAAGGCGCTCGACGCAGAAGAGCTGCCGTGGCCGCTTGTAAGGGGCCAGGCGGTCGGCGACCCGGGCCAGCAGTGCGGCCGAATCGACTTGGCTTTCCACGACGGCCACCGGAACCTCCCCCAGCCGCGTGTCCGCTATTCCGAGAACGACTGCCTCACGAACACTTTCCTCCTCGATGAGCGCCGCCTCGATCTCCTCGGGGACGATGTTGAAGCCGCCGCAGATGATGATGTTCTTAAGGCGTCCGGTGATGTACAGATAGCCGTCGGAGTCGAGGCGGCCCTGATCACCGGTCCGCAGCCACCCGTCGACGTCCACGGGGGAACTATCGCTGGACCCCAGGTACCCCGATGTCGTCGATTTGGTACGCACCCACAGCTCTCCTACCGAGCCGCCGTCGGCGACGTCGGTGCCGGACGAATCGACGATGCGTAATTCCACCCCGGGCAACGGCTTTCCGACCGATCCGGGCCGGCGTCGTCCGCTGAGCACATCTTTGACGCTCTCGATGGCGATGCCGCCGAACGCCTCGGTCTGACCATAGGCTTGCAGCACTGGCACGTCGAAGCGGCTCTCGAACTCCTCACGCAGCGCCGCAGGCAGCGGCGCGGTCCCCGAGGACACGTAGCGGACCCCGCCGAGGCGCTCGCCCGGGGGCAGCGCGTCGAGCAGGATGCGCATCATCGCCGGGTTAATGGTCAGGTTGTCGATACCGTGCCGCTCGATGAGCCGCTGGGCGGTGACGCCGTCGAATTTCCGCAGCAGCGCGACCGAACGCCCGACATACAGCGCGAACAGCAGGCGCACCACTCCGGCCGTGTGCGATAACGGATTGGCGATCAGGTTGGGCGGTTTGGGTGATTCCGGAAGCCCCGATGGGCGGGTGTCGGTGCGGAACGCCGACACAGTGGAGCGCAGGTTCGCCCAGGCGCCATCGTGTGAGAGCGCGACGCCTTTGGGTTTGCCTGTCGAGCCCGAAGTCAGCAATACCAGGGCGATGCTCGTTCCTGCGATGTCCGCCGGCGCCGTGAAGGCGCCCGCCTCTCTGGATCCCCGGCGCCGACCGGTAGAGAATCGCGCAGAAGCGACGACGGGTAGTCCCGCGGCCCCCGCGGCGCTGTCGCGCGGGTCGGCGATGACCGCTTCGGCGCGCATTGACGCCGCCACACTGACGATGTCAGACGCGGGAGCCGACGGGTGCACGGCGATGACACCGCCGCCGAGCAACCACACTCCGAAAGCGGCAGCAACGAAACGTTCGTCGTTGCCGACCCGCACGACAACCAGGTCGCCCCGGGACACGCCGTGCACATGCAGTTGGTCGCGCAACCGGACGGCTTCGTCAGCGATCCTGCCATAAGACCACGGGCCGTCATCTTCGACGTAGAGAAACTCGTGCTCGGGAGCCTCCTCAACGCGCCACTGCAGGAGCTTGGCCAGTGATCCATCGGGTGTCCACTCGCCTAGCGGGCCCACGGCCCCTCCTCGGGCACAG
This sequence comes from Mycobacterium sp. 236(2023), assembly GCF_029623955.1. Taxonomy (GTDB): domain Bacteria; phylum Actinomycetota; class Actinomycetes; order Mycobacteriales; family Mycobacteriaceae; genus Mycobacterium. The sequence continues at coordinate 216,285 of NZ_JARSBP010000007.1, forward strand.
GCATTCCCGGCAGCAGGCCGTGGTCGGCGGGCGCCGTCGGATATTCGGGAAGACCGTGTTCACGAGAAGGAAGACGCACGTGCACCGACCCGTAGGCAGTGCGGTCACCGAATTGGTTGTGGCATTCCAGCGTGCACACCACCTCCGGGTTTGTCGAGGACTGCGTGATGTCGGTGACCTTCCCGGTGATCTTGGTCAGATCGCCGAGCGTGTTGAACCCGGTCACCCGATCATCTACCGCGACGATGAGGGCATCGTCGCCCATCCAGTCGGTGACCGCGTGCATCAACCATGCGTTGCGCAGCATTCCGTAGTCGTAGGCGCGACGGGCACCGACTGAGCGCGCGTAGTCGTCGTCCCAGTGCACTCGCATGGCCGAGTCCCACGCACCGAATTCGTTGCGGGAGTAGAAGCCACCCATCCGCTGCCGGTTGCGCCAGTTCAATCTGTACGGATAGATCTCGTGGCGGCCGTTCCCCTGCAGCCACGCAATGACGTCACCGGTCACCATCGGTCCCCGATAGCGTGGTGTGAACGAGTCGCCGATCGCTACGTCCTCGACGTAGCGCTTCTCCGCGCCGCGGACAGTCTCCTGCGCGTAGTGTGCGTCGACGACGGCCAGCTCTTCGTCGCTGTACTGGTGCTGTTCCATCGGCTTACTCTCGGTGTTGCGTTTGGCCGCCGCCTCTCGTTCGGTGTGAACGAAGTCGGCATCCCAGATGGCGATCAGCTCGCCAGCATCGTTCCAGTACACCCGACGGCGCACCGACACCGCCGAACGTCCGCCGAATCGAGACCGCTCCTTCTCCTTGATGTCGACATAGAAGCGGCGTACCCAGATCCGGTCGCCCTCGCGGATGGGCTGAAAGTAGCGGATGTGGTCACCGGCCCAGAACATGTGCACACCGGAGAGGGCGCCCTTGCCCGCGGCCCGCATCTCCGGCGACGTCGTGACCTTCGGTGTCAAGCCCGCGCCCTCCAGAAACCCTGGCGGAGCCACGATCCCACCCCAGCGGGTATTTTCGGCGTAGGTCGGATCGCACCACAACGGATTGTCGTCACCAAAGCCGTTCGCGTAGTGGCGAATACCGTCGCGGGTGGCGACCTCGTTCCATGTCGTCCACCGGTTGTAGGGCCAGTCGACACCGATCTTGCCGCGGAACGCCTGCAGACCCGCCGCCGTCAGTTTGCCGAACTCCGACTCCCCGGAACTCGTCTCCGGCTCACTTGTAGTGGTCATGCCCCAGCCTTCCGCGCGATAACTAGATCAATGTTACATCGATTTGTATCCTATCGACGACACCCCTGTCATCTATCTGGAAAGGAGAGTGCGCCGCGCACTTGACGGTCAGGCGCACGAATACGACGTCATGCAAGCGAAATACCTCGAGGACCTCGCCGTCGGCGACACGTTCACCGGACCCGCCCGCACTATCACTGAAACCGATGTCGTCGGCTTCGCAGGACTCAGCGGAGACTTCAATCCCATCCACACCGATGTCGAGTTCGCTGCGGACACCCCCTATGGGCAGCGTGTCGTCTACGGACTTCTCGTGCTGTCAATGATGACCGGCCAACTGGATCGCACCGGTCTGTTCAGCGGCAGTGCGATCGCCATGCTCGGCATCCGGGACTGGACATTCGTCGCGCCAGTCTTCATCGGCGACACCGTCAGCTTCCGCCTCACCATCACCGAGGTGCGGCGCACGAGCCGGGGTGACCGTGGGGTGGTTGGCCGGCATTTCGAAATCCTCAATCAGCGTGGCGAAGTGGTGCAGCGCGGTCATATCGACGTGATGGTGCGCGCCGCGAGCGCTCAGGTCGGCTTGTGAGGCGCGCCGCGATCGTGGCTCCGGTCCGCACGCCAGTCGGAGCCTTCGGTGGCGCGCTGCGGCCACTACCGGCTACCGCGCTGATAGCCACGGCGATCAAGGCGACCGTGGCACGCTCGGGCGTCGATCCGGCGCGCATCGACGACGTCGTCATCGCGCAGTCCTACGCCAACTCGGAAGCACCGTGCATAGGCCGGTGGGCGGCCTTGGACGCTGGACTGCCCGTCGACACGCCGGGCCTGCAGATCGACAGACGGTGCGGCAGCGGGCTGCAGGCCGTCCTCACCGCCGCCATGATGGTGCAGACCGGCGCTGCGGATGTGGTGGTGGCGGGCGGCGTCGAAAGCATGAGCAACATCGAGCATTACTCCACCGACATGCGGTGGGGTAAGCGCGCAGGGCCTGCCGTGCTGCACGACCGGCTCGATCGCGGCCGCGAACGGTCCCAGCCAGAATGGCGTTTCGGCCGCATCTCCGGCATGGTCGAAACTGCCGAGAACCTGGCGCAACGCTACGGCATTAGCCGCAATCGTTCCGACGAGTTCGCCGTTCGCAGCCACCGGCGCGCCATAACAGCTTGGGAGAATGGTCATTTCGATGAAGAAGTGGTCTCTGTTGAGGTGCTAGACCGTAAGGGGTCGACGACGTTATCGCGTGATGAGGGCATCCGTCCGGGCACCACTGTGGAGACCCTCGCGGGTCTGCGCACTTTGCTTGCCGACGGCACGGTGACAGCAGGCAACTCCAGTCAGCAGAACGACGCAGCAGCCAGCTGCCTAGTCGTCGCCGAAGACATCCTTACCGACCTCGACGCCTCCCCTCTTGGATACCTCGTCGACTGGGCCGCCGTGGGTTGCGAGCCGGCGACGATGGGCCTGGGTCCTGTGGGAGCGGTCGCTAAGCTGTTCAGCCGCACCGGGTTGGGCTGGAATGACGTTGCCCTTGTCGAAATCAACGAAGCCTTCGCCGCACAGGTCCTCGCGGTTTTCGAGGAATGGCAGTGGTTCGATGAAGACCGAGTCAACGTCAACGGATCGGGGATTTCCCTCGGACACCCGATCGGGGCGACTGGCGTTCGAATGCTAACCACCATGCTGCACGAGTTACGCCGCCGCGGCGGCGGACTCGGTTTGGAAACGATGTGCATTGGCGGCGGCCAAGGGCTCGCCGCGATTTTTGAAGGCGCCTAAGCGCTACCAGCGCGCGGTCATCCCGGCATCGACCGGGATGGCCGCGCCAGTGATGAACTGGCCGGCATCGGAAACCAGGAACGCGACTAGGTCGCTGACGACCTCCGGCTGAATCCACGGCACCGGCAAGACGTTTAGCGTTTGGGCGACCCGCTCAAACGCCTCCTGGGTCCTGGGCCGGTCTGGATTCGGGAGGAATAGTTCGCGGGTCGCGTCGTTGTCGACCATGCCGGTGTCGACCGTGGTGGGATGGATGGTGTTCACGCGGATGCGTTCCGCGCCGTGCTCTAAGGCCAGGACCCGCATCAGGCCGACGAGTCCGTGTTTGGCCGCTCCGTAGTGCGCCGCATTCGCAATGCCTCGCAACCCGGCGACCGAACTGGTGAAGATGATTGACCCGCCGCTACCCGATCGCTGGAGGTGGCCGATACAGGCTCGGTAGGTCCGCCACACCCCCGTCAGATTGACGTCGATCATCTCCGTCCACTGATCGTCGGTCATCACCGATCCCTTGGCGTACGAGGCGATGCCGGCATTGGCCACGACAATGTCGAGTCGCCCCAACCTCTCGACGGCCGCGTCCACCGCCGAAGTCAGACCCGCTAGGTCGCGCACATCGGCGACCGCGGTGACGGCGCGTCGACCGGCTGCTTCGACGAGCGCCGCAGTGTCGGCGAGATCGCGCGGCGTCGGCATGGGGTAGGCGACCGTCTCCAGGTCGGCGCACGCGTCGATGAGGACGATGTCGGCACCCTCGGCGGCCAATCGGACCGCGTGACTACGACCCTGCCCGCGGGCGGCGCCGGTGATGAGCGCGACGCGGCCGGCGAGACTTCCGTCCGAGCGGTTTGTAGGGACATCGGCAGGCATCGAAGAGACAGGGCTCATGGCGACGATGGTAGTGGAACTACCGAATTAATCAACATAATATTCATCTATTTATATACGCACGTCGTGCCGCTGCCGATGTCGGATTGCATCGACCCCCGCGCACTGCATCCTCTTTAACGCTATATGTTAAAACGTATTGATGAGAGTCGCTGGGGTAACCACAGGGAGGTGAGCAACGTGGGCGTCGCGCTGTCCGAAGACGAGGTCTGGGCCCTCCTCGAAGAATCTCTAACCGGAATACTCACAACGGTGAGCCCGGACGGCTTTGCGGTGCCACTGCCCGTCTGGTTCGTCGCCCTCGACCGCAAGATCTATCTCCGCACTGCTCGCACGAGCGCTAAGTGCCGGCGAATCTTGCGCGACAACCGCGTTGGGTTCCTGGTTGAGTCAGGTGAGCGGTGGGCAGAGCTGAGGGCAGTTTCGATGAGGGCGCTCGCGACGATCGTTGCTGACGATCTACTGGCGGCCCGGGTCATGGCGGCGCGCGCTGTTAAGTATCGCGGCCGAGGCCTCGGCGACGACGCGCCCCCGGCCACGATGCGCCATTACTCCCGCACGTCGGCAGTCATCTGCCTGACACCGGTCGTATCCCCGATCTCGTGGGATAACAGCCGGATCCGGCGATGAGACGTCGATGACCGAAAAACCTGTAAGTCAGGATGTTCACGAAACAACGAAAGGCGACTGATGTCTGAAACCGAACGCTCGCTGGCGGACAAGATCGAGATTCAAGAACTGTCCGCCCGCTACGTCGAACTCTGCGACCAGAACGATTGGCCGAAGGTCGTCGAATTGTTCACCGCCGACGGGGTGTTCGACGCCGAGGCGGTTTATGGGCATACCTACACGGGGCCCGCCGAGCTGCTGTCCTTCTATGAAGGCGCGCCTCGCGCAGTCGCCCATCATTCGACGAGCATCTACTCAACGTTCGACGGCCCCGACCGTGCTTCTGCTCGAATGAAAATGCTCGTCTTGTTTAAGCGCAACATCAGCTCTGTCGACTACGACTGGCAACTGGCCCGCGTAGATGGGGTTTGGCGCATCGCCAGGCAGTCGATCGCCGTGGTCGGACGCGTCGACATCCCTAAACTGGCGTCCTAGTCCACCGCTTCGACCGCCGAGCGCATACGTGCTCGGCGGTCGAAGCAGAGGTTATCTCTTCGCCAAGGTGATGTCGGACTCGTCGCGGTCCCAGGTCGACGGCGTGCGACCCTCGTCGCGCAGCTGATATTTAAGCACGCGGCCCACCGGATTCTTGGGTAGCTCCTCGCGGAATTCGATGTAGCGTGGCACTGCGAAATACGGCATGTGCTCAATACACCAGCGGCACAACGCCTCTTCAGTCAGCGTCGAGCCCGCGGTGCGCACTGCGGTGACCTTCACGTCGTCCTCGGTCAGATCGCTGAGGACTGCATGCACAGCGACCTCAGCGATCTCGTCGTGACGCAGCAGCGTGTACTCCATCTCGTACGACGAGATGTTCTCTCCGCGCCGACGCAGATAGTCCTTCTTGCGGTCGACGAAATAAAAGTTTCCGTCGGAGTCGAACTTGCCCATATCGCCGGTGTGGAACCATAAATTACGCATCGTCGCTGCCGTCGACTCGGGGCGACGCCAATACCCCTCGAACATCACGTGCGGTCGCAGCGGACGGCAAATGATCTCCCCCACCTCGCCGGCTGGGATCTCGTTGTCACTGTCATCGACGATCCGCACGTCGAAGTCCTCATTGCGGCGGCCACTGGCATTAGGCACCGGATCTGCCGACAGTGGCCCCGACACCATAAGACTCGCCTCAGTCAAGCCATATCCGGGCGCCCCTGCCACCTCCACACCGAAACGTGTGCGCCAGATCTTCACCAGGTCCGCGGGGAATGGAGCCCCATAGGCGACGCGAATCTGGCCGCGGCAGCGCTGCATTGCGTCATTCTCGGGCATTTGCGCGATCAGCGGGATGGTGGCACCCAGCAGACTGACCATTCGCGCACCACTGCGCTCGATGTCGTCCCAGAACCCTGATACCGAAAACCGCGGATACAGACTTGCGGTGCTGGCCAGCATGGCGCTCGTCAGCACACTGGTCACGGTGGCGTTGAGGTGGAAAAGCGGTAGCGGTGTCCAAATCGTCTCGCCGGGGCGCCGCCCGGAGCTGGCATTGCACTGACGGGCCAAGTTATGGGCGTAATTGTGGCTCACCATGCACCCTTTAGATGGCCCAGTGGTGCCAGCGGTGTAGATCAGGTTGGTGAGATCACTCGGGTCCGGCGAGTAGCCGGTGTCACTGCCGTCGTCGGTGTAGAGATCGACCAGGTCGGCGACGTGCAACCCCGCCGCGCCGAGCGTGGACGCACTGTCGTCCAAGCCGCGTACGAACAGCCTTTTCACATCGGGCAATCCATCCGCCACCGCCAAAACCCGCTGCGCGTAATCCGCTTCGGCGATAACCAGCGAGGCGCCGGAATCGACGATCTGGTGGCGCAAGAACTCACCCTTGTAGGCGGTGTTGACGGGCACGTTGATCCCGCCGGCGGCGTTAACGGCGAACCAGGCCACTACCGCGTCAATGTTGTTGTCCAACAGAGTGATCACGGTCGTGTTCGGACCGACACCGTGCTCGATCAGACCATGCGCCATCCGCATCGTGCGGGCGAAGAACTCTGCGTAGCTGGTCTGTGTCCCCACGAAATCGAGGAATGTGGTGTCAGGCGCGTGTTCGACCGCCCGGCGCAGAATGCCCAGCGTCGTATCCTGGCTGGCGGACGTCCACCCGCTGGCCTGCAATGTCATTCAGAAATCCTTTCTCAACAAAATAAACGAAATGGCGATCGCGATCACCGGCGCGGTGACTCCCGCACGGTCAAGAAATCGGTGGCCCGCCGTTCTCTCAATGCGGCGAGACCTTCGGCGATGTCGGTGCCCGCGAGTGCCGTGTTCATGTCGTTTACCGAACGGGTGTATGCGTCACCGAAGGGACCGGCCGAATCGATGAACAGCTGCCGCTTCATCATGCGCAACGATTCACTCGAACTCTCAATGGCCAGCTTTCGCGCCATACTCAGTGCCTGGTCGACGACTTCGTCTGCCGCCCAGCAACGCTGGGCCCACCCCAGGCGCACGGATTCCTCACCGTCGATGACTCTGGCGCTGTACAACAGGTCGGCGGCGTTGGGGATGCCGATCATTCGCGGTAGCAGCCAACCCATCCCGTACTCGGCGGGCAACCCCAGTTTGGCGAAGGACGTCGTGATGCGGGCGTCGGTGGCGACGATCCGCGCATCGACATAGGTTGCGAGAACGAACCCTGCACCCGCGCAGGCCCCGGTGACTGCGGCGATGACCGGTGTGGACAGTGTGAGCGGATAGGCGTGGTTGCGGCGCAAGGATTCCGGTGTGTCGGCGGGAAATGGCGGCAGCGGCAGTCGCTCCGGCTGGTATCGGCCGTCTCCATCGGCGATGGATCCCAACAAGCCGGAATCGGCCCCGACGCAGAAGTCACCGCCTGCACCGCTGAGCACCACAACCCGAACGTCGTCGCGTGTGTGGGCATGGTGGAGCGCCCAACGGTACTCGACCGCCATGCGCCCGCTCCAGGCATTACGCCGATCGGGCCGGTTCAGCACGACACAGGCCACACCGGAGTCGACGTCGAACGTCAGCTCCGTGAATTCCTCGATCTCCACCTACGTCGACCTCGCACGGCGGTCACGTTCGGCGTTCACGTCGCCCACGTCAGCGGCAGGCTGTTCAGGCCGTAGACACCGCTGTGGTGTTCGACGATCGAATCCTCATCGAAGATCTGGTACTCGGGGATGCGGCGGTGCCATTCTTCCAGTGCCACAGCCAGTTCGATCCTGGCCAGGTGCGACCCCAGGCATCGATGTGGCCCCGCGCCGAAAGCGATGTGGCGGAATGCTGGCCGATCGAAGTCGACCTCCGATGCACGCTCGTACTGGCTGTCGTCGCGACCGGCGGCGGCCAGCGGCAACAACACCATGTCGCCAGCTTTCAACGGGCAGCCGTGAAACTCGACGTCGCGGGTCACCTTCCGGCCTGGCTGGACGATGGAATGAACCCGGAGGAACTCCTCCACGGCGCGCGGGACGATCGCCGGCTCGTCAACGATGCGCTGCCGTAGGTCCGGCCGCTTGGCGAGGGTGTAGAACGCATAGGACAACTGCGCGGCCACGGTGTCGAGGCCGGCGATCAGCAGCAGAATGCACAGCGAAAGCAGATCCTGTTCGGGAATCGGTGCGCCGTCGATTTCCCATCGCACTGCTTGACTGATGACGTCTGTCTTGTCGGCATGATCGTCGCCGCGGGCGGTGGCGATCGCCGCTGAGAAGTATTGCGCCACTTCCCCCATCGCGGCCATCGCCTTTTCGCGCGTCGGATCGGTCTCGTCGTTTCCGTGCAGGATCAGGTATTCCCACCGCAAGAACATGTCGAGATCGGTTTGCGGAAGGCCCATTAGGTTGAGGAAGATCGTCGTCGGGAACTGCTTGGCGAACTCCTTGACGAACTCGCAGTCGTCGCGTTCTGCGAGGTTCTCGATCAAACTGACAGCGAGCGTGCGCACGTCATCGGTCATCGCTTTGGCGCGCGCCGGGGTGAACAACGGGCCGAGCAGGCGCCGCCACTTGGTGTGGTCGGGCGGATCGAGCATTTCTGGAATCCAGTTATACGGTGGATCCGGTTCGATCGGAATCATCGCGGTGCTCGAGAACAGGTCGGGACGCTGGTACCCGTCGGCGATCATCTCCTGGTTGGTGAAGACGTAGTAGCCCTGCGCCTCGTCACTGAAGAAGACGGGCGGAAGGCGGTCACCGTTGAACTGGTTGAACCCGGTCATTGGCGGATGGTCGCCCGAAGCCCATGAGTAGGGTCCCATCGGGCACGCGCGTTCTTCGCCCCGTAGTGCGGTCACTGGTTCGGTCCTCCTGTCGGCGGGTGCTGGTCCATGTGTGGTCATCCGGCGGCCACCGGCCAGGTCACTGATTTGTGTTCGAGGTATTCCTGCATGCCGTGGGCGCCCCATTCTCGGCCCAGGCCACTCGCCTTGTAACCGCCGAACGCGGCGTCAGGATTCGGGGCGCCCGAACCTCCGTTGACGTTGACATTGCCGGTGCGCAGACGACGCGCGATGGCGAAGGCACGCTGGGCATCTGCCGACCACACACCACCGGCCAGGCCGAGGTCGCTGTCGTTGGCAATACGGATGGCGTCGTCCTCGTCGTCGAACGGGATGACAACACCTACCGGCCCGAACACTTCCTGGCGGGCAATCTCCATGGAATTGTCGACACCGGTCAGCAGGGTCGGTTCCAGGAAGAAACCTCGATCGAGGTGGGCGGGTCGTGCTCCGCCGTAGGCGATCTGGGCGCCGCTGGTCCGCGCACGCTCGATCATCGCCTCGACCCTGACGCGCTGGTTTTCGCGGATGAGTGGGCCCATGACGGTGCCCTCGGCGGCCGGATCGCCAACGGTGACGGAGTCGAGAAGCTCTTGGACTCGGGCGACGAGGTCATCATGGCGCGATCGGTGCACCAGGGTGCGGGTGAGCAGGGCGCAGCCCTGGCCGGCATGCACGGTGAACCCCATCACCACCTCGGCGGCAACCTTGTCCAGGTCCGCGTCGGCACACACGATGTTGGCCGATTTGCCGCCTAGCTCCAAGACGACCCGCTTGAAGCTGTCGGCGGCCTGCCGGTTGACCTGGCGTCCCACAGCCTCGGACCCGGTGAACGAGACGACATCGACCATCGGGTTGGCGGTAAGCTCGCGACTCGCGTCCACGCCACCGGTGACGATGTTGAGAACTCCTGGCGGGAGGTCTGCCTCGGCGACGATGTCGCCAAGGATCAACGCCTGCAGGGGTGTGTACGGGGAGGGCTTGAGGACGGCCGTACATCCCGATGCCAGCGCGGGACCGGCTTTGAACAAATTCAGAAACAGCGGGAAGTTGTAGGCGGTAACGAGCGCCGCGACGCCGGCCGGTTCGCGTAACACCACACCCTGGCTGAGCCAGGGGCCCTCCATTGGCCGCATGGGCGTCGCAAAGTCGAACCGTGGCAGCACCCGTTCGACCAGGTCGCGAAAGTGTTGAAGGGGGATGCCCACTTGCAGCGAATCAGCCAGGGGACGGGTGGATCCGGACTCGGCGATGCTCAGGCTGACCAATTCGTCGTATCGGTTTGCTAGGCCGTCGGCCACACGCGTCAGCGCCCGGCCGCGCTCTTCAGCCGACATCGTGGGCCACGGACCCTCGTCGAACGCCCGGCGCGCGGCGGTGATCGCGTGCACGACGTCGTTGACGGTGCCTTCGGGAACCGAGCCGATCTCGACTTCGGTCGCCGGGTTGAGAATCGAGATCGACTCGGTGCTCTCGCCATCGGTCCAGCGGCCGTCAATGAACAGGCCGTAAGTTTTCGGCCTCGACAGTGTTTCGGTCATCTCACCCTCGCGTCAGTGGATCGTTGTCAGACCGGCATCGACGGTCATCGTCGTCCCGGTCACGTACCGGCCGGAGTCGCCCACGAGGTACAGCAGCGCATTCGACACGTCGCTGGGGTCGACCATCGGCACGGGCAGGGCGTTGACGGAGCTGGCGGCCGTCACCGGGTGAGCCTTGATCCAGGTGGGAAAGAAGTCGTTGACGACCATCGGGGTGTCTACGCCGGTGGGATGAAGCGAGTTGACCCGAATCTGGTACTCCGCAAGGGCGCCCGCGTAGGCCTTCATGAGGCCCACCACACCGAACTTGGCCGCGAAGTAGCCATCGGCGCCGCCGGAACGCTCCGTCGTTCGGGCGCGCAACCCCGCCGCTGAGCTGGTGATGGCGATGGAACCGCCTCTACCGCCGGCGATCAGATGGGGCACCGTGGCCTGCAACGTGTTCCACACCCCGGTCAACATGGTGTCGATGGAGTCCTTCCACGCCTGCTCGGAATTCGCATACGGCGGCAGACTGTGGGCCATGATCCCGGCATTCGCAGCGACGATGTCGAGCCTGCCGAGTTCGCCGACCGCCTCATCGACCACACGTCGCATCGCTGCGAGGTCACGCACATCGCCCCGATGGGCGATCATCCGCCTCCCGTGCTTCTCCACCAACGCAACGGTTTCCTCGAGATCTTCGGACGTCGCCATCGGATAGGACACCGTGTCGATCTGCTCGCAGATGTCGATACCGACGATGTCTGCGCCTTCCGCCGCCAGTGCTTCGGCGTGTGAACGACCTTGACCTCGTGCGGCACCCGTAATGAAGGCAACCATTCCGTCCAGCTGACCCACTGCATACCTTTCCCGTCACCGGACGACATCGTCCGCGTGCACTAAATCGATGCCTATCATAACGACTACTCGTGATCCATGCCACTCCCTCCCGCCCTCGAGTCCAACGCGGGCTCATCCGTATCGCCCAGGGTACGTCGTACCGCCTCGTCACCGATGTGGCGATGCGGGCCGCGATTCTGCGGCCATTCGAAGCCGGCTCTATGGCCACTGAGCAGGGAATTCGATCAGGTTCTCGTCCCGGTTGCCCGCGCCAGCCAACACTGCAGATTCATCCCATGCCGCGATCCTCCAGGATTTGCGGCGCCGAGCGAGGCGGGCGGACAAGGGAGAATAAATTCGATAGTTGTATAATCGCTTTAAAGGTTGCGAGAGAGGATTCAGCAATGCGGGATGCAGTGATCGTCGCAGCGGTGCGCACACCGATCGGCAAGCGAAACGGCGGGCTTGCCGGCGTGCACCCCGTTGATCTGTCGGCCGACGCGCTCAACGCGCTGGCGCAGCGCGCGGGGATCGACCCCGTCGAAGTTGACGACGTCATCTGGGGTTGTGTCGGCCAGGTCGGCGAGCAGGCGTTCGATATTGCACGCAACGCGGTACTCGCCGCCGACTGGCCTGACACTATTCCTGGGGTCAGCGTCGACCGGCAGTGTGGTTCGAGCCAGCAGGCACTTCATTTCGCTGCAGCAGGTCTTGTCGCCGGTCACTACAACGTGGTGGTGGCCGGCGGCGTCGAATCGATGTCCCGCGTTCCGATGAGTAGTTCGGCGGCAGGCGCGGACCCGCACGGGCCGCGGTTCGCGCGGCGGTACCCCACCGCCCCGCACCAAGGTGTCGGAGCCGAGATGATCGTCGAGCGCTGGGGTTTCAACCGCACGCAGCTTGACGAGTTCGCCGCCGGCTCGCACACCAAAGCCGCTCATGCCCAGGGCTCGGGCGCTTTCGATGCCGAGGTCACGCCCATCGCCACGGCCGGCGGCGCAACAGTCCGACATGACGAAGGCATCAGGCCCGAGTCCACCGTCGAGACCCTGGCCGCCCTGCGGCCGGCGTTCAAGCCGGAAGGCGGCACCGTCACCGCAGGAAACTCATCACAGATTTCCGACGGTGCGGCCGCGCTTCTGTTGAGTACCTCCGAGTGCGCAGCCAAGTTGGGCCTGACTCCGCTGGCACGCGTGCATACCGCCGTTGTCGCCGCCTCGGACCCGGTGATCATGCTGACTGCGCCGATCCCCGCGACGCAGAAGGCGCTGCGTATGTCGGGCCTGTCCCTCGACGACATTGGCGCCTACGAGGTCAACGAAGCGTTCGCCTCGGTTCCCCTGGCCTGGCTGTCCGATACCGGGGCCCGCGCTGAACGCCTCAACCCACGTGGAGGTGCCATCGCGCTCGGTCATCCGCTCGGCGGATCCGGCGCCCGCATCGCGACCACGTTGATCCACCACATGCGCGACAACGGTATCCGCTACGGCCTGCAAACGATGTGCGAAGGGGGCGGTCAGGCCAATGCCACAATCTTCGAACTGCTGTGACGCCGCAGTATTCCGACGTAATCTCCCACGCTGCGCAGCCAACGGATTCCGAATTGCGCGCCGACCCTGCCACCAAGCTTTAATTGACGGTGATAGATTAATCTATATCTGCGTCTCTGACAGGGGGGGTTCCGGCAGTGAGCGAGGAAGCCAGAGCCGACGTGAGTCCCGCTCCGAACGCCGCTTCAGCACTGGCAGCACGAATCCGCAAGCAGATCGTAATGGGCGAGCTGGTCGAAGGCGACGCGCTACCGTCCGAGGTCGAGATGGTGAAGTCCCTCGCGGTGTCGCGCCCCACTCTGCGCCAAGCACTGAGGATTCTGGAGAACGAGCACCTGATCTCCGTCCAGCGTGGTGCCCGCGGCGGAACCACTGTGCGCGGTCCCTCGGTCCCGTTGGCCAGCCGCTATCTCGGGGATCTCCTGCGCTTCAGGAAGGTCACCTTCGGCGACGTCCTACAGGCTCGCCTGATGATCGAACCCGCGGCGGTCGGGTTGTTGGCGCGCCGCCATGACGACAAAGCACTCGACGAACTGCGGGCTGGCGTCGACGCGAGTCCCGTCGCAACATCGACGGCGCCGTGCTCGGATGACTTCCACGAGTTGGTGGTTCGGCTGGCGGGCAACGCGACGCTGGCGCAGTACACGATGCTGGTCCACCACTTGATTGGCGGGCACACCAAGCGCGGAGACGCTGCGCGGTCCGGCGGTGTCGCGCCGGAGAGCGATGGCTCGACCGATGCCCACGCCGCACTGGTCGACCTGATCCGGGCCGGTGCCGTCCACGCGGCAACCACGCTTTGGCGCGAGCACCTCGAGAACATCAACGAACAGTGGTCCCGGCAGTTCGATCTGCAGGGACTCCTCGAACAGCCCAGCTGACCGCAGCTCGGCTGACCAATTCCCAATAAGTGGACGTCCCAACCCTGTTGGGAGTACCGAGCGGCGCTGACACGCATGCCCGGCACAACTGAGAAGGCTGCCGCCGACTGCATTTCGCGTCGATGCACCCACGACCCTGCAGAGGACCAGACCGTGAACCATCCCCTGAAATCCGATGCCGAAGTTCTCGTCGAACAACGCGAGCATATTCTCGTGATCACCATCAATCGCCCCAGCGCACGTAACGCCGTCAACGCCGCCGTCAGCTGGGGCCTCGCCGACGCTATGGACTTCCTCGACAGCACCGCACAGCTCTACGTCGGGATCATCACCGGCGCTGGCGGAACATTCTGCGCAGGAATGGATCTCAAAGCATTCTCGCGCGGAGAACGTGTGGACGTGGAAGGTCGCGGCCTGGGCTTCACGCAGCGCCCTCCGGTCAAACCGCTGATCGCCGCGGTCGAAGGCCACGCACTGGCCGGCGGCGCCGAGATTGCCTTGGCCGCCGACCTCATCGTGGCCGCCGAGGACGCCTCGTTCGGCATTCCCGAGGTCAAACGAGGGCTCGTCGCCGGCGGTGGAGGACTGTTGCGGTTGCCTGAGCGGATCCCGCGTGCGGTGGCCATGGAGCTCGCTCTGACCGGTGCGAACCTTGCCGCACCGCGTGCCTACGAACTCGGCCTTGTCAACGCTGTGACCCCACGGGGGGAGGCGCTAACGACCGCCGTGGCGATGGCCCAGGGTATTACCGCCAATGGACCGCTGGCGGTCGCGGCCACCAAACGGATCATCGTCGAGGCGTCCGACTGGCCCGCCGACAGGCGTTGGGAACTGCAATCCCAGATCCTGGAACCGGTGTTCGCTTCGAACGACGCCCGCGAGGGCGCTGTGGCGTTCGCCGAGAAGCGCGCTCCGCATTGGACCGGAACGTGACGGCCCCTCGCGCGCCACGCGTCGACAACGACCCGTTGGCTCACCGCCAGCGACCGGTCCAGGACCCGCTCAGCGAATTCTTCTGGCGCAGCGGCGCCGACGGCGTTCTGCGCATCCAGACATGCGCGGACTGCGGGTACCGCACCCACCCCCCGGGCCCGGTCTGTGCTCGCTGCTTGAGCGCCGAATGCACCCCCTTGCCGGTCTCGGGCTACGCCACGATACTGACACTCACCGTGAACGTTCAGCCCTGGACGCCGGGTCTCGATCCCTACGTGATCGCCTTGGTCGGTCTCGACGAGCAGGACGACCTGCGGTTGACCACGAACATCGTTGACGGAGATCCCTGGTCGGTGAATGTCGGCGACCGCGTCCGTGTCACGTTCCTGGAACGTCACGGATTCTTCTATCCGCTCTTTGCGAGGAGCAGCTGACCATGGCGACACATCGTTTCGAACACGACAGCATCCTGTCCGGGGTCGGCCAGTCCGATGTCGGCCGCCGGCTGGGGCGTTCGTCCCTTGACCTCACCGTGGAGGCCGCACTGGCCGCCATCGCCGATTCTGGGCTCACCCGCGACGACATCGACGGCATTTCCACCTATCCCGGCGGAGATCCCGTGTCCACCCACGGTTACGGCGGACCGCCGAGCTTCGAGGTCCAGGAGGCGTTACGCCTGCAGCTGAACTGGTTTCAGGGCGCCGCCGAGCTTCCCGGACAGCTGGGAGCGGTCATTGCGGCTATGACGGCGGTCAGCGCCGGTCTGGCCCGCCATGTCCTCGTCTATCGCACCGTGGTGGAATCCAGCGCCCAGGGTTTGGGCGGCCGTGGGGCGGTCTTTGACGCCGACGGGCACGCCACACCGCTGGCCGGTTGGCTCACCCCCTTCGGAGCACCTTCGGCGGTCAACTGGCTGGCCCTGCTGGCGACACACCATTTCGCGGAATTCGGCACCACCCGAGAACAACTCGGCCAGATCGCGCTGACCTGCCGTCGTAATGCAGGGCTCAATCCGGCTGCGGTGTATCGCGATCCGATTGCCATGGCGGATTATTTGCAAGCCCGGATGATCTCGACTCCGCTGTGCCTGCTCGACTGCGACGTTCCCGTCGACGGGTCGACCGCGTTCATCGTCTCTCACGCTGACTACGCACCTGACGCGGCGGCCCCCCCGGTCTACGTCGAAGCCGTTGGTACTGCGATGAATCAGCGGTTCACCTGGGATCAGCAGCATGACCTGAGTGCGATGGCGGCCACCGGTGTCAGCGAACACCTATGGAGTCGCACGGCGCTGCGCCCGGCCGACGTCGACACGGCGCAACTCTATGACGGCTTTAGCATCCTGGCATTGGTGTGGCTAGAGGCGATGGGCTTCTGCCCACGTGGCGCAAGCGGAGAGTTCGTCGAAGGGGGACGTCGGATCGCCCTGGATGGCGAGCTGCCGATCAACACCGGCGGCGGTCAACTGTCCGGCGGACGTCTCCATGGATTTGGGCTTATCCATGAAGCGGCCCTGCAGCTGCGCCGACAGGCGGGCCACCGCCAGCTACCCAAGGCCGAGGTGGCAGCCGTGGGTAACGGCGGAGGACCGATTGCCGGGGCGATGCTTCTGACGTCGGCGCGGTACTGACGGGGCGCTATAGGCCGAGGTTACGGCCGATGAGTTCCTTCATGATCTCGGTGGTGCCGCCGTAGATAGTCTGGATTCGCACGTCGACATAGTCACGCGCCACCCGGTACTCGTTCATGTATCCGTACCCGCCGTGAAGTTGTACACACGCATCGACGGTCTTCTTGGCGAGTTCGGTGCACCACCATTTCGCCTTCGCAGCTTCCACCGCGGTGAGTTCACCGTCAACGACCGCGCGTAAACACCTGTCGATGTACTGCTCGGCGATATCAAGCTCGGTGTCGAGTTCGGCAAGAGTAAACCGGCTGTTTTGGAATGTGCCGATGGGTTGCCCAAAAGCAGTGCGGTCCTTGGAATACTGCAGCGTCTCGCGCCACGTAGCCCGGGCGCCGGAAATCGCGTGAATGGCGATTGACAGTCTCTCGGAGGGAAGGTTGTGCATCAGATGGTAGAAGCCCCTTCCCTCCTGCCCGAGAAGGTTGGCACCGGGTACTCGGACGTTCTCGAAACTCAGCTCGGCGGTGTCCTGGGAGTGCAGCCCCATCTTGTCGAGCTTGCGGCCGCGGGTGAAGCCCTCCATGCCGCGCTCGACGACGAAGAGCGAGAAGCCTTTGTGCCCGGCGCCGGGGTCAGTGCGGGCCACCACGATGACCAGATCGGAATTGATCCCCGCCGAGATGAAGGTTTTGGCGCCGTTGATGATCCAGTCTTGCCCGTCGCGCACAGCGGTGGTCCGAACGCCAGCCAGGTCACTTCCCGCACCCGGCTCGCTCATCGCGATCGCGCCGATGGTCTCGCCGGTGATGAAACCCGGAAGCCAGCGCTGCTTCTGCTCTTCGGTGGTCAGTGATTTCAGATAGGGGCCGACGATGTCGTTTTGCAGGCTCAGTGTCGGGGTGGCCGAACCGAACGCCGCAAGTTCTTCGACGATCACCGCGTTGAAGCGGAAATCGTCAGAGCCGCCGCCACCGTACTCTTCGGGCATGTTGAAGCCGATCAGACCGTACTTGCCGGCCGCGGCATACGCGGCACGGTCGATCAGCCGGTCGCTCTCCCATTTCTCGGTGTTCGGAGCGACTTCGCGTTCGATGTATTGACGTGTGGTTGCGCGCAGTTGCTCGTGCTCGTCTTCATAGGCCAAACGCTTCATTCTGGCGTCCCTTTCTTATTGTCGACAAGTTCGACCCACATCTCTGGAGTCTCGAAATCGATTGTCTAAGTGGATAATTCGATGATACAGTGGTTCAAGGTTCAACAGATTCGAGGCGACCGTCGTGAAGATCACTGTGGACAAGTCCAAGTGCCAAGGCCATATCCGATGCCATTCCCTTGCCCCGGAGGCCTTCGATATCGACGACGAGGGCTACCCTGTGGTAACCGCGGGAGCAGACGAGGCGCCCCTGGCGACATTGCGCGATGCCGAAGCGGCCTGCCCCGAGCAGGCGATCACGCTCACTCCCTGATCCCGCGATCGGCGAAACGCCCTGCCGCTCTGCGGTTTGCGCGCTCACCACTGGCGGATCAATCCCTCTTGGGCCACGCTCGCGACGAGCGTGCCCGCGCCGTCAAACAACGCGCCCCGGCACAGCGCGCGGGCACCACCGGTCCAGTCGGTGCGTTGCTCGTAGAGCAGCCAGTCGTTAGCACATAGTCGATCGTGGAACCACACCGCGTGATCGAGGCTGGCGAGTTGGAGCCCCGGCTGACCCAGGATCAGTCCATGGCGGGCTGCTGCGTTCGACAGCAACAGCAGGTCGGAAATATAGGCGACGGCGGCGGCGTGGACAAACTGGTTCGACGGCAGTATGTCTCGCGACCGCACCCAGTACCGAAAGGTACGTTCCGCCCCGGAGCGGCTGGCGGCGACCCGGGGCGGTGGGTCCACAAAGCGGACCTCAACGGGAAACTCTTCGGACAGACGGCTCAGCCAGCTTGCGTAGCCACCGTCGGCGTCGGCGAGTTCGCTGTCTGCGAGTGGAGGGGGATCAGGTGCCGGCGCCGTGGCGGTCAACGCCTGATAACGGGGGCCGTCCTCCTCGCGATGAAACGACGCCGTCATGGTCAGCAACTCGTCTCCGTGCTGGGTGGCGACGACTCGGCGAGCGGTGAAGCTCGTCCCCGACCGCAGGTCCTGCACCTGGTACAGCACGGGTACGGCTGGATCGCCGCGGCGGAGGAAGTAGGCATGGAGTGAGTGCACCAACCGGTCGGCGGTGACGTCCGTACCGGCGGCCAGCAGGGCTTGCGCGACTACTTCTCCGCCGAAAATGCTGGGCCGCAGCGACATCGAACGTCGCGGCCACCCGCGAAACATTCTCTGCTCGATGCGCTCCAATTCCAGCGGAAGCCCAGGCGCGCCCGGCCCCTGCTCGCGTGTGGCCGTCATCTGGGGCCAAACCGCTGCCCGGCGTCCAGGCGGATGCATTGACCGTTGAGCATCGGATTCTCGATGATTGCTGCCGCCAACCGTGCATACTCGATCGGCTGGCCCATTCGATGCGGGAATGCTGCTCCCGCAACCAGTTTGGCCTTCTGCTCGTCAGGTATTCCTGTCAACGCTCCGGTGTCGAAGAGGCTCGGGGCGATCGCGCAGACCCGAATTCCCAGACCCCCGAGGTCGCGGGCCATGGTGAGACACATTCCGGCGATCGCCGCCTTGGCCGCACTGTAGGCGACCTGGCCGATCTGACCTTCGAACGCCGCGATCGATGAAGTGTTGACCAGCACGCCACGCTCGTCGTCGACCGCATCGTTGTCGGCCATCAGCGCCGCCGCGATACGGCAGATGTTGAATGTAGCAACGGCGTTGAGGTCCAGCACATCTCGAAAAGTCTGGAGGTCGTGAGGCCCGGACTTGGACAGCGTACGGGCGGCCACCCCGCCCCCGGCTGTGGTGACGACGATGTCGAGACCCTTCAGTCGGCCGTGTGCCGAGCGCAGTGCCCCTTCAGCCTCAATGAAGTCGGTGATGTCGACGGGCTCGAATAGGCCGGACAGTTGCGAGGCGATGTCCGACCCGGCGGAATCGACGCGATCGAGGACCGCGACCGATGCGCCGCGTTCGGCGAGCAACTGGGCGGTGGCGCGCCCCATGCCCGACGCTCCGCCGACAACTACAGCCTTTTTTCCGGCTATCTCCACTCAAAGGTCCCTTCAACTGGTTGAACTCAACACCTGACAGCCGGTACCGGCCGACGTTATTTGACGATTAATCTTATAGCGAATAATTTGATCCCAGAATGGAGGCGGTACGGTGCAGCTGTCAAGTGAGGAACAGGACCTGGTGACCACGGTCCGACATTTCGTCGACAAGGACGTCCGGCCCTCGGCCCGCGACCTCGACCACGCCAACACCTATCCCGAAACACTCATCGAGACGATGAAGGAGATCGGGATATTCGGACTCGCGATACCCGAGCCCTACGGGGTCGGAGCAGTATCGATGCCCTGCTACGTCGCCGTCACCGAGGAGCTGGCCCGCGGCTGGATGAGCCTGGCCGGCGCTATGGGCGGCCACACCGTCGTCAGCAAGCTGATCACCACGTTCGGCACCGATGACCAGAAGCAGCGCTACTTGCCGCGGATGGCCACCGGTGAGCTGCGTACCACGATGGCGCTCACTGAGCCCGGCGGCGGGTCGGACCTGCAGGCGATGCGCACCGTGGCCCGCCGCGTCGGCGACGACTACATCATCAACGGCAGCAAGACCTGGATCACCAACGCCCGCCGCGCCGGATTGATTGCGCTGCTATGTAAGACGGATCCCTCGGCGCAACCCGCGCACCGCGGAGTCTCGATTCTGCTTGTCGAAAAGGTTCCCGGCTTCGAGGTTTCCAAGGACCTGCCCAAGCTTGGCTACAAGGGCGTCGAAAGCTGCGAACTCACCTTCACCGACTGCCGTGTGCCGGCGAGCGCGCTGTTGGGCGAGGCCGAGGGCGGCGGCTTCGCTCAGATGATGAAGGGACTGGAAGTGGGACGGCTGCAGGTTGCTGCGCGCGCCACCGGGGTGGCCCGCGCAGCGTTCGACGACGCCCTTCGCTACGCCCAGGAACGAGAAAGCTTCGGAAAACCGATCTGGGAACACCAATCGGTCGGCAACATGCTCGCCGATATGGGAACGAAGCTGTCCGCTGCGCGCGCTCTACTGCACAGCGCCGCAGCGAAATTCGACACCGGCGCGCGCTGCGACATGGAAGCGGGCATGGCCAAACTCTTCGCCTCCGAAGTCGGTATGGAAATCGCCCTCGACGCCTTGCGGGTGCACGGGGGCTACGGCTACTCCACCGAGTACGACGTGGAGCGTTACTTCCGGGATGCCCCCTTGATGATCGTGGGCGAGGGGACCAACGAGATTCAACGCGGCGTCATCGCCAAACAGTTGGTAAAGCGGGGGGGCCTGGACCGATGACGTCCTCCACGTCGACCGACGCAGTGTTGTTCGACGACCTGAACCTCTGGCGGCCACCCTCGGTAACGTCCACCGATCTGGTCGACGCCGGGCGCCTGCAGGCGCTGGCCGCTGTGCTGGACCGCGAGGACCAGGCGATGACCAGCGTGCCGCCCTTGTGGCACTGGGTCTACTTCACCGAATGGCCCGCCTCCGCCAGCCTGGGCCCCGACGGGAATCCACGCACGGGTGACTTCCTGCCGCCGATCCCGCAGCGACGACAACGCCTTGCAGGCGCCCGGTTTACCATTATCGGCCCCCTGCTTCTCGGGCATCGCGCAGTCCGCGTGTCCGAGCTCGTCTCGGCCAGGGTGAAACACGGCCACACCGGACACACCCTCTACGTCACGGTGCGCCACACCCTCAGCCAGAGCTCTCAGATCAGAATCATCGAAGAGCACGATCTCGTGTATCGCAGCGCCACCACCCCATCGATGCCGTGCCCGCGGATCTCCGAACCGCTGAGGCCCTCACCTGCGCCGTGGACGTCCACACCCGTAACCCACCCCGCACTGCTATTCCGGTTCAGTGCCTTGACCGCGAACACCCATCGCATTCATTACGACCAGTCCTACGCACGCGACGTCGAAGGATTCCCGACACTCGTCGTGCACCAGCCACTACTGGCTCTTTACCTGGCCGAGCTTGCCCGCACGAACTCGGCGCGGCAGCTCTATCGTCTTGATATCCGCTTTCTCACAACAGTATTCGCAGGAGACCCGTTTCGCATCGACGGCACCCCGTCGCTCGACGGGGCCGCCGCCGAGCTGTCGGTGAATTCTGGTGTCGACACCGTGCACGCCATTGCGCGTGCCGAGTTCGCATGAATGCCATCGGGCTTAACGATGTTGCCGCGGCCCGCACCTTCCTGTTCGTCCCAGCAGATCGGCCCGACCGGTTCGCCAAGGCAGTAGCGACCGGCGCCGATGTCGTCGTGCTCGACCTCGAAGACGCCGTGGCGCCCATAAACAAAGACCTTGCCCGCGACCACGCGCGCACCTGGCTTGCGGCAGGGAACACCGCGATGGTGCGGATCAACTCGAGTCAGACGAGCTGGCACAACGCTGACGTCGAGCTCATCAAGGCCTGCGGCCCACCCGTCATGCTGCCCAAAGCTGAGCGGTCGGCACACGTCCGCCGACTACTCACCGCTGGCGCACCGGCGGTGGTGCCCCTCATCGAGACAGCGCTCGGCGTGCACCAGGCTCGCGCGCTGTGCGCCGTCGCGGGTGTGCCGCGCATCGCGTTCGG
Source organism: Mycobacterium sp. 236(2023) (assembly GCF_029623955.1). GTDB lineage: Bacteria > Actinomycetota > Actinomycetes > Mycobacteriales > Mycobacteriaceae > Mycobacterium. Next base: position 238,162 of record NZ_JARSBP010000007.1, read on the forward strand.
CAGCATCGACTTCGCTACACAGCTTGGCATTCGTCCCGACGATCAGGACGCGCTGCACACCTACCGGTCGCTGCTCGTCCTCGCCTCGGCTGCCGCCGGGCTGGCGCCGCCGATCGACGGAGTGACGACAGCATTCACTGACCCCGAGAAGCTGATCGCTGACGTCGCCTACGCGCGGCGACTGGGGATGACAGCGAAGCTGTGCGTCCATCCGGCACAGGTGAGTATCGTCCACGCCGCCAGCGTGCCGTCTGAAGACGAGATCCTGTGGGCGCAGGCCGTACTCGGCGCCGACACCGCCGACGGCCACGCTACGACGGTAGCGGGAGAGATGATCGACACCGCCGTGGTGGAACGGGCCCGCCGCATCGTCGCCGCCGCCGCACGCCGCGGCTAGCGTCCCCGACTCGCTAGCCGCAGCGCGGATCTTAGACCGCCGCCAGTTGCGTTGCCCGCGGGAAGCGCAGCATCCGTCGGGCGTTCTCCTCCACGATCAGGGTGCACTCGTCGTCGGGTACCTCAGCGAGCACCTCGGCGGCACGCTTGCGAGAGTTAGGCCAGTTCGAATCCGAGTGCGGGAAATCAATTTCGAGGGTTATCCGGTCGACGCCCACGATGTGGCGGTTGGCGAGCCCATGCTCGTCATCGATGAAGCATCCCCAGAAGTGCTTGCGGAAAAGATCCGACGGCCGGGTGTCGAAATCGATGGGCTGGTAATAACGATGGCGTTCCCACACGTAGTCCGTGCGCTCCAAAATGTAGGGCAACCAACCGATGCCGCCCTCGGCGAGAGAGAACTGCAGCTCGGGAAACTGCTGGAGCTTGCCCGAGAGCAGCAGGTCGACAGTCGACCACATCAGGTTCGTGGAGAACAGCGCAATCGCTACCGCGAACGGCGCGTCATTGACCGCGTCGGGCTTCGCGCTGGCCGCCAGCGAGGCGAAGGAGAAGCCCGGTACGTAAGAGCCAGAACCGAAATGCAAGGAGACCGGCATCTGCGCCTCTGAGCACACGCGCCACAATCCGTCCCAATGATCGGAGTGAAACGACGGCAACCCCAGGGGCACCGGACTGTCCGGGAACGACACTGTCCGGGCGCCTTTATCTGCGAGCCGTTCGGCTTCGGCGACCGACGCATCGATGTCCCACGTGGGCAGGATGCCTAGCGGGATATATCGATCCGGCGCGACCGCGCACCATTCGTCGATGTAGAAGTCGTTCCATGCCTTGACGCAGAGAAGCGCCAGGTCCTTGTCGGCGGCCCGGTGGAATGTGCCGCCGGCGAATCCGGGGAACGACGGGAAGCATAGAGCAGCCTGCACCCCGTCGAGGTCCATATCCGCGATGCGCGCGTGGGGGTCATAGCAGCCCGGGATCATGTCCTCGTAGCGCACTGGGTCCAAGCCCCATTCTTCCTGCGGCTTACCTGCTACAGCATTCAGCCCGATGGTCGGATACGTCTGACCGTCGTACACCCAAATGTGCTTGCCGTCCTCTTCGACGATGCGCGGACCGCGCTCTCGCAAGCTTGCGGGTAGGCGGTCCGACCACACCCTCGGATGCTCGACTAGGTGGTCGTCGACCGAAACGATCTGCATGTGGTCTTGCAGCGGCATTGCTGGCCTCCCTAAATCTGACGCTATGTCTTGATTTCTGACGATCAATCTCACACGATGGTAAAGACGAAAGACGAACCTGTCTATAAGGAGTTGTTGGACGATGAGCGCGAACGATCCCGGCGGAGATGCGATCGAACGTGGCAAGCTCGACGAGGATGATCATGATCTGTTGACGTTCGTCGAGGTGGCCGAGCGGTTGTCGGAGGAGGTGCGCGATGCCGAAAGGCGCGTAGCGCAATTGGAAGCAGAAGGCGGTGGGGCGCTCCAGCTGGCGCGCACCAGGCTGTCCGAGTTGCGTGCGGCAGCCGAACGAAACACGGCCAGCAACATCAACGACGCGAATTTTGAAAAGTTCTTCGGTTACCCTGGCAAGGCCAAGCGCAATTTGGCTACTCCGCCGACTGACCCGTAACCATGGAATGGCGCTGGGCGTGACGAGAATGCGATGACGAGCCCCAAAACACTGCGACGCGCCGGCTATGCGCCAGACACGACATCGGTCGGACGGCGGGGCCAGCACACCCGCGAGCGCATCCTCGCTCGCGCCGCCGACTTGTTCGTCGCGCACGGCTATCACGACACCTCGATCGAAAGCATCGCCAAAGCCGTCGGCGGTTCGCGCGCGGTGATCTACCAGTACTTCCCCAGCAAAGTGGAGATATTCAACGAGCTGGTGGCCGCCTCCGAACCCGCCGTTCTCGCGCACATCACGAGTCTGGACGGCCTAGGGCCCGACGAACGCGGGATCGATGCACTTCATCGCTGGCTGACCGGATGGGCGACGCTCTACGACCGGTACGCAGTCGTCTTCGCGGCCCTGCCCGGAGTGGGCACCGTCGAGAACAGCGCCGGATCCACGGCCGGAGTCGCACCGGGACGCCACACCGAGATCATCGCCGCCACACTGGCGCGTTCTGGGGTGCACGGCATGGAGCCCACCGACGCGGCAGCTGCACTCCTGCGTATCTGTCACATGCTGAACCTGGCGCGATTCCGGGCAATGTTCGGCCTGGACAACGCTTCTGGGGTTCCCGCATCGCTAACTGCGGCAATGCAGCGCCTGCTGTTCCCAGAGACGCCGGCTCCTGTCATAGCCAGGGTCGCCGAGCCCTCCCCCGTCCGTTCCTCGGGCGCGGGCACCGAGGATACGATGGCCGCCGAGTGGACTACCAGCGAACCGGACGACGCCGCCGTGTCGCCTATCCGCCAAGACATCCTTTCGGCAGCCTCTGTCGTGTTCGCTGAACGCGGGTACTTCGCCGCGTCCGTGGACGATATTGCCGCAGCTGCCGAGGTAAGCCGTGCCACCCTTTATCGGCATTTCCGCAGTAAGGCACTCATTCTCGATGAGCTGAGCACGTGGGCGGCCGTCGAATGCGCTCACTTAGGTGCTGATCTACGGGGGAGCGCACAGCACGCCGATGTCGATGAATTGCATTCGTGGCTCAGCCGATACGTTCGCTATCACCGTATGTACGCAGGCGTGATCCGCGCGTGGTATGACGGGGCGATCAGCGGACTACCCTCGGGCCCAGCCATTGTCGCGAGCATCAACGAGCTCCACCGAGCGGCGCAGTCGGTGTTCGACGCGTTCACTCCGCCACCGTCGATTAGACGCGAGGTGGCAGCAGCGATCTTCCTCGCCGTGCTCGGGCGGCTCTCGGAATACGCGGTGGCCGAGTACCCCAGCGATAATGATTACGACGCTGCGACTTTCATGCTGCTTGTCCTGCAGCGCGCGCTACTGACCTAGCGATACCTCACCCTGGGTCACACCAGTGTGAGGAAGCGTGCCAATCGGCCGTTGATGATGTCTTCTGCCTCGCCGACGATCCGCGCGACCAAGTCTGCGACCGTCGGAATGTCGTTGATCAGACCCATGGCCGTCCCGACCGTCCAGATCCCGGCGTCGATGTCGCCGTCGTCGAAGACCTTGCGGCCGCGCACACCGGCCACCAGATCCTTGACGTCCTCGAACTGACCGCCGCCCTTCAGGATGTCGACGACCTCACGCGACACCACGTTGGACGCCACCCGCGCCGTGTTGTGCAGGCTGCGGAAGATAAGTTCCGTGCCGCGCTCGTCACCGGCGACGATGGCTTCCTTGACGTTCTGATGAATGCAGGACTCCACGGTGCACATGAACCGCGACCCCATGTTGATGCCGTCGGCGCCCAGCGCCAGCGCCGCGACCAAACCGCGGCTGTCGGCGAACCCGCCCGAGGCGATCATCGGGATCTCTATCTTGTCGGCCGCCGCCGGGATCAGCACCAGGCCGGGAACGTCGTCCTCACCCGGATGACCCGCACACTCGAAGCCGTCGATGCTGATGCCGTCCACACCCAGGCTCTGCGCCTTGACCGCGTGACGCACCGAGGTGCACTTGTGCAGCACCTTGATTCCGTTGTCGTGGAACATCGGAAGGTGCGGCGCCGGGTTGGAGCCCGCTGTCTCGACGATCTTGATGCCGGCATCGACGATCACCTGGCGGTACTCGTCATAGGGCGGCGGGTTGATCGCGGGCAGGATCGTCAGGTTCACGCCGAACGGCTTGTCCGTCAGATCCCGCGTCTTGGCAATCTCGTTGGCCAGATCCGCAGGCGTCGGCTGCGTCAGCGCGGTAATAAAACCCAACGCGCCCGCATTCGCCACGGCCGCAACGAGTTCCGCGCGGCCCACCCACTGCATGCCACCCTGGGCGATCGGGTGCTCGACACCGAACGTCTCAGTGAACTTCGTCGCCAGCATGGATTCTCTACCTTCCGCTCTGATTGTGCCCGGGGCGTGCAGTCCGCGCCGACATAATTCGATAGACATTAGTATGCATTACCGGCTTGACTCCGCTCGCGGGGATACTGCGCCGGGCGTGTGATTCGACTATGCGGCCATCGCCACCACGGACCACCCGACGAGCCAGGGCGGGCGTCCCCAGCTGTGCCCTGAGGCTGAATAGGAGTACCCGCAAACGATTTCCGCGCGACGCCCGACCGCCCTCAATGATGGCATCTGGGAGGCTCGCCGTGGAACCGATGGGCCTGTTGTGACCGAGGGGAATCAAGCGTCGCGCAGGCACGTCCGTGTGGAAACCGACATAGGTTGATGTAGCCGTAAATTTTTTGGCAAACTGACCTCATCAATCGATTTAATCTGTAACGATTTATGCGTAAGAAGTTACACAACAGGTGAGGAGCCCGCATGACCCCCAGCAACAAGCAGTGCCAGGTAGTGGCGCCGGCACTGCGTGCGCCCGAATGCACCACCCGGCGCAAGCCCCGACGAACCCTGTTCGCAGGGCTGCAAAAGGCCGCCATCCTCGGCGCGGTCGCGGTCCTGCCCATTCCGGTGGTTGCCGGAACCGCCAACGCCCAGGCGGTGCAGGTGATCTCACAGATCCACTCTGTCTCCCAGGAGGTCGTGCTCGTAAACTCCTACCAGGACATCAGCAATCTGCATTACCGTTTCATCGAACTGCTCGACGCGCGCGATAACGCTGGCATGGCGGCACTGTTCGCAAATGGCACCTTCGAGCTGAACTTCCGCAACACGTTCACGGCCACCGGAGAGGAGGCCGTTTTCGCGCTGCTGCAGCGACTCTTCCCGACCAAGCCCACCGCCGAGGCGTGGAGCCGCCACTACGTGACAAACCTCATCATCGAAACTGATGACGAGCTAGGCACGGCGACGGACCGCCTGTACTCGTCTGCGTGGGGTGTGCGCGCCGGAAAACCCGCGCACTTCGTCGGCATGGGGCGACACGTCGGCGATTTTGAGCTCATCAACGGCGAATGGGTGTTCAAGAAGCTCGTAATCTACGCCGACGTCGACTATCCCTACCCTGTTGACCAGCCGGAAGAACCGCCGCAGATCAGCTTCGAAGAGGCATTGAACGCCTTCGTGCAAGCGGTGGCGGCAAAGGTGAGCACCTTCGTGTCCGCGGTCAGCGACGTCTTCAACGCCGTGGTTTCGACCGCGGTGCGAATCGTCAAGGCTGTGCTCAATGCGGTGTTCAACCCCGGACAGCAACCGCAGACCGCAACAGCCCTCGCAACCGTCGCGGACGACAGTCAATCCTCTGCCGACGCCTCGGCCGCAGATGCGACAGAGACCGAAGGCGAGGATGCCGCCGAAAGCATCGAAGACGGTGCAGCCGCGGATAGTGCGGACGTGCCCGAGAATGCCGAGCAGGTCGGTGAAGTCACTGACACGATCGAGGAAGCCGCAATCGTCGAGGAATCCGACGCGGCCGCCGTGTCTGCCGGGCAGTCCGAAGCCGAAAGCGCCGACGCTCCTGACATTTCTATCGACGCCGAGTCCACCGACGATGACTCGGCCAGCGACGCCGGTGCCGAGGCTGAAGACCAGGCTGCCGACACCGGAGATGCCGACGACACGGATTCTGCTGACACTAAGTCAACCGATGCCGGTACGGACGACAACGGATCGGACGACTCCACCAACGCCGAGTAACTGCAGTAGGGCAGTCCGGTAGGTCCCCTTCCCCGTCATGGTGGAGGGGACCTACTGGCGTTTACCTCCATCATCTGGAATCCCGTGTATCCCGGTAGCGACACCTGAGACGTGCTCATGACGGTGCAGGTCGTATGTGAAGTCGCCGCAACGTTCCGACCAACCGGAGTCAAGTCTGCGCCCCTCCATGGGCATCGCCGATGCGATCAGCGCCATCCTGCCGTCGATTCTCTTCAACGGTGTGACGGCGGCAGGGATCGCTCAACCGATTGGTAACTAGCAGACCTCGGTCACCGCGCACGGCTCGCAGCTCGCGATACGTGCGCACCGACCAGTATCGGACGATCGAGCGGTGATGAGGTGTAACAGTCTCGCTGACGGGCGTACCCTGACCGCTTCGTCAGTCCGAGGTCATGGAAGTGCCGTCCTTGGAGGGGTTTTCGCGCCACACCACGCGCAAGTAGTTAAGCTGCGTGATCACATTTGAAGACTGCGGGCTCGCGTGCTCGCGTTGCTTGAGTGCCGCCTTGTGCCAGGGCGATGCCAAGTGGCTGCTGCCCTGGTCAGCGACGTGTTGTCCTTGAAAGCAATCATTGCTCACGCAACTATGCGGGGTGCGCGCGCCGAGAGCTCGCAGTCTGCCCCGACAGCGGAGGTCGAGCCTCGTGCAGCAACGATCATCGCCCGTAAGCCGGATGCTAAGAAGTCAGCCAACCGGAATCGTCAGCTTGCTCGGAGGTGACAATTGCGAGCGTTACCAAACACTGTCATGGATATTGACTTATCCATCGCTCATAGGGCAGCGCCGGCTGACTGCAACCGTCAGTGCAAACACGACACCTTCACAGGGACAGCGTCGGACCGCAGCTGTGGCATTGAGATTGGGAGTTCGCATTCTCCGACTGACAAGATGACGACTAGGAAGCCCCTCGGGCGCTCGCTGCCGGTGCTGTGGTGGGATCGGCTGAGGACGAAACTTATGCGCGGTTGCGTTGTCGATCAGTTGTTGTGGAGTGAGGCGGCGATTCCGAAGTCGTCAACCGTTGGCCACGGCCAACGCTTGCAGCGGACGGGGTGACGGTTCAGGAATATGCAGGAATGGAATATGCAATGTTACCAGTACAACTTAGATCGCATGTCTCCCAACGGATTTGTTGATGGTTGTTGTTGTCGTTCCTGTTCCCCTCTTGTTGTTGGTTGGTGTCTACCGATGTCTTCGTCATCGTTGTCCCTGCTTCATCATCCGGCTATTGTCTGTTATGGATCGGCTGCATCAATATGGTACGACGATCTCGGTCGGCATCGAAGGCACGGCGCCCGCAGCCGTCACCTATGCCGGCCCCGCATCAACTCCGTCGAATTGCCTTGCCCGAACCGCAAACTCTGCAGAAACAACGGCGAGAGCGACCCCGCCGAAGCCGCCGCACGCGCCGTCCCGGCACGTCACCAACTCAGCGACCTCAAGCACGGTGGCGGCCCCATCGAATCAATTCGGGCGCTCAGGGTCGCCAGAGAAGGCGCCGTCAAACAATTCAGACCAATTAGTTCAGCCGAATAGGAAAGCGTCGAATCGACCGTGCCGCGAAGTCATTGGCGTAGGAGAGCTCACCGTTCAGCTTGGGTAAGCGAGGAAATCGCGCGATCATCTGACGGAAGAACACATCAGCCTCGAGCCGCGACAATGGCGCCCCGATGCAGTAGTGCACCCCTGCCCCGAACGCCAGATGTTGATTGTTGGTACGCAGGATATTGAATCGATCAGCATCGTCGAATCGGCGAGGATCACGGTTGGCCGCGGCAATACCGAGCATCACGAAAGTACCCGGAGCAAACTCGTGGTTGCCGACCTGATCGCGCTCCGTCACCACGCGGACGTCCCACTTCAAAGAAGGCTCGAAACGCAGGACCTCTTCGATCGCCGCATTCACCAGGTCGGGATTCTCGACGAGCATCTCGTACTGATCGGGATGGTCAAGGAACAATTTCATTCCGTTGCTCAACAAGTCGGCGGTCGTAATGTTTCCTGCTGCCAAGAGCACCACGATGGTGCCCACAAGCGCTGCCTGGCTCTCGAGTTCTCCATTACCTTGCGCGGCGACAAGGATGCTAATGAGGTCGTCGCCAAGGTCTCGCCGCCGGTTCGCGACGAGATCCTCGAGATAGTCTATAAATTCGGCCGTGCCGCGCAACGCGTCACGCCGCTGCGCCCCGGTAACAGCGGGGTCGAGCGCAGTACCCACAGCCATTGTCCATAGTCGTAACTGCTGCCGGTCGGCGACTGGAAATCCCATCGCGTGTGCGATGATCCAGACTGGTAGCTTCTCCGCAATATCGGTAACGAAGTCGAGCTCTTGTCCGTGGTCAAGTTTGGTGAATATCTCCTCAGTGACCGTATCGACGGCTTCCCTTAGCCGCCCGATGGAGCGCGGTGTGAATGTGTGCCGTGCGAGGTTCCTCAGACGCGTATGCACAGGAGGATCCTGGAACTGGGGGAAGCGTCGGATGTGCTCGAATGCTTTGAGTTGCGCCGGGTCGTTGGGGTCGTGCTCCACGAGCGGTGTAGGTGGAACGAGTACTTTGCTGGAGTACGTTCCAGCATCTTTGAGGATGCGCGACACGTCGGCGTACCGAGTGACAAAGGCTACTCCGGTGTCGGCGTCTATGTCCGTACCGTCGCCCGATTCACGCAAATGACCATAGGCCTGATGCACGAAGTCTGGTGGGGTTGCCAGCAGCTCGTTAAATGTCACGGTCATGTTCCGACTCCGTTCGCTCGGTGGTAGGTCCGACTGTGTTCATCCGTGATGGATGTTCAAGGGAAATGGATGTCACGGTCGACAACTGCCAGCCTTCGCCGATCGCAAGGGCCAAGAGACAGTTGGGTTGTTCTGTGTTGAAAGGTATAGAGCACGTGCTGCATCGAGGCGTGTCAACGGTGGGTGATGGCACCAGATCTCGGCGAAGATGTCTGCTGGTCACCTAGGGCACGTGCGCACCCTCTCCCGATTCGACCACAGAGCTAGACCTACGGGCGTGTCCGCGGAAATGCCTCCTGCACCGAAGGTTTCGGCATCACCCTCGTTGTCGCCAAGACAAGATCGCTGGATCCGGCAGGCAAGCCCCTCCCATCGGCGGCATCGGGTGGGCGGCGTTGCCCGCGAGACGCGCACGCTCGTAAACGAAGTCGAGGTCCAATAGCAAGCAATGCTGACCGCACGAGCCGACACGACACGGACCTCAAAGTCGAAATTAAAGCGCCTATTCCGACACAGCACCTCCCGCGCATTCTGCCAGCCGGCGGCATGCCCTGACGTAGGCAAGGACATGCCTGGCTCGCAGAAGGTGCACATGCGGAGTGGCCCGCCGGCAGCGTTCACTATCGAATGAGTATTGCCCTGAGTCACTGAACGCCCCTCTCCGCCAGTGCCCCGACCTGAGCAGTAAACAACATCTGTTGTTGGTTAGTGAAGCACAACACATGTTGTACGGCAAGAAGCCACGGACTTCAGATGAACCGAAATCTGGCGGACCCGAGGTGCGGGCAGGGCGAACATCAGCGAGGAGCGGGCGGTTCGGGCAGGCTGCGTTCATCGGCCGCGTGACGCGTCCGGCCTCGGGCATCGTGCGCACTGGATCGCGACCCCTTGGGCTGTTGCAGGTGCGAATGTGCCTTTAGCTCAATGAGACTGGTACCAATGAAAGCGGTGATCCGGTAATCAATGTTCCTCTTGTCTGCGGTGACCGCGGCAGCAGAATGGTGTCGGCCGCAGAAGATTCGTGGGGCTTGCCCATCACGCACTCGGGGCGGCTGGAAAGGAGCTCGATGACGTCGACGCGTGACCTCTATATGAGGGATGAGCCTGAGGGACTCCGCCTGAGTGCGAGAGAATCTGCGCACCGGGACACCCCGCACCCGTCAGCACTGCGCGAGACAGCGCCTGACCTGGCTGGTGAGCTTCCGGAGATCGACGGGGCCGTCGTTATAGAGCAATTGGTTAAGGAGTAGGCCCTCCATCATGGCGAGCAGATCGTGTGCGTGCGACTTTGCCTTCTTGCAACCCACATCGGTCAGTACTCGCGCGACGATATCGACGAAACGTTGTCGTGCGTGGTCGATTTCGAGGCGCAACTGTTGATCGCGAGCCGACTGAAGCAGTACCTCGTGGTGCGCGATATAACGGTGCCTCGCACCGTTGACAACTGACGCCGCTATGCGTTCGGCCAGTAAGGTTGCTGCGCGAGCTCTGCTCAACCGTTGGTGTGGAATCGATTCCCACAAGGCAATTTCGATTTCGAGGAGGCGTAGATTCACGGCGCGTAGCAAGGCCGTACGCGTACTGAAATAGTTGGCTGTTGATCCAAGAGGTAATTCGAGGTGGCGGTCAATTGCGCGATGGGTCAGCCCACGTCCACCCTCAGCCGCCAAAACCTCAATCGCAGCGTCGGCGATGGCAACCACGCGCGGCGCCGGCGTCGAAGGCTTAACTTCCACGGTCTTAGGCTACGCAACACAGTCCGGCACGAACAACACCTGCTGTGTCGCACTGCACGTCTCCAGTGCAAATGACCTAACCGCAAGGCTCCGGCTGCCTGTTCGGCATCAAGGGCGGCGATCATGCGGCTCTGGAGGCTTCAGTGTCCACTCCCGCCGGTTGCGGCTTGTTCGATGGCGGCGATCAGCAGCGGCGCTTTCCCTCCTTTGATTGCGAGAAAAGTGATACCCGATCCTGGCTGTTGTCACCCGCGGACTTCTACTATCTGGAAGGCTCCTTCGGCGTGTTGCGACCGAAGCGCACGCTTGTCGAACTTGCCCACAGACGTCCTGGGCACCGCCTCCACAAACGCCCACCTTTCAGGCACCCACCACTTCGCAACCTTGTCGCTCAGAAACTCTCGAAGGTGTTCCGGCGTGACCGTGTGGTTCTCCTTAATGACAACAATCGCCAGAGGCCGCTCTTGCCACCGGTCATCATGTACGCCAATAACACTGGCTTCCGTGACGTCAGGATGGCTGGCGATCAGAAGCTCAAGTTCGACTGAGGATATCCATTCGCCGCCCGACTTGATGACATCCTTGATGCGGTCGGTGAGCGTCAGGTATTGGTTCTCGTCGATGCTGCCTGCATCCCCTGTGCGGAGCCATCCGTCGTGGAATCGGGCCGGTTCGTCATCGCCGAAATACGAACCGGTGATCCACGGTCCCCTCACCTCAACTTCCCCGACTGCGACCCCATCGTGAGGCAGCGAGTCCCCTACTTCATCGACGATGCGAGTTTCGACTCCAGGCACGGGTCTGCCTTGTGTGATGCGAATCGTCCAGCGGTCCTCCCCTTCCAGGATGGACGAGGGACGCGCAATCGCCGCCAATGGCGACGTTTCGGTCATTCCCCAAGCCTGAGTCAGGGTGACACCGTGTTTCTCCAGTTCCTCCATGAGGTGTCGCGACGCAGCCGATCCGCCGACAGCGACGAATTCGAGCGATGAGATGTCGAACTCCGTGTGCGTCTCAAGATAATTCGCAATATCGGCCCAGATGGTCGGGACGCCGATTGCGATACTCGGACGGTAATTGTGGATTGCTCGGACCAGCGATTCGGAGTGCAGGTAACGGTCCGGCAACAGCAGCTCTGAACCGGCCATATATGCCGCGTAGATAGATCCCCACGCGTTGGCGTGGAACTGCGGGACGAGCGCGAGCACGGTGTCGTTGGCGCCAAACTGAAATCCGTCCTTGGCCATCACGGCCATGGAGTGCAGGAACGTGGACCGGTGACTGAATGCGACACCCTTGGGGTTGCCTGTCGTGCCTGAGGTGTAGCACAGAGCTGCGGCGCTTGATTCGTCGATCTCGGGCCACTCGAAGTCTGCGGGCCTGTCTTCCAGGAGCGTGCGGTATCGATACACCGTCTTCCCGGAGCCTTCGAGCGCTCTCGTGTCCCCTTCGCCCGTGACAATGACGGCCCTGACGCTCTGCAACTTCGGGAGGATCGGGGCGAACTGTTCGGTGAGGGAGCCGTCCACGAGGATGATCTGGTCCTGAGCATGATTTGCGATGTAGGACACCTGATCAGCGCTGAGCCGGAGGTTGAGCGTATGAAGCACCGCACCGATCGACGGGATGGCGAGGTACGCCTCGACGTGTTCTTGATTGTTCCACATGTAGGTACCGACGCGGCCGTCACCGTTGACTCCAAGCTCGAGGAGAGCGTGCGCCAACTGAGCTGCACGGTGCCCGACTTCGGCGAACGTTGCGCTGCGCGCTATACCGTCAGCATCCAGGGTCAAGACGCGGCGAGCGCCGTGGACCTGTAGGCCATGACGAAGGATCGCAGGGATTGTGAGCGGGAAGTCCTGCATTGTGCTTTTCACCATGAATCTCCTTACCTTGCTTCCGAGCGTTTTGATGCCAACAGGTCGTCGGTAATGGGGCTCGGTGTGGTCGACTGTCAGGAATGTGTTTAGCGGTCTGGCCGAGCTACCCCGCCGGGTTCCGCTGCCGACGGAATCAGGTGCGAGCCCGCGCAGTTGGGCGCGGGGGCCACATGCCACGACCACAACTGGCGCCGAACCGATCGAGCGTGCAAACCGCGATGCGCTGATTCAGCGCGTCGGCTAGGCGAACCGCAATACTCATGACGTCCATTCAGTCTGACAGTCTCGTCAATGGCCCAACTGCACGGCTGCAAGGGAGATTAGGCCAGAAGCGGGCTCCTTTTCTTGCGTCCATACAGCACTAATCGACATCCACGTTGAGCGCGTCGCGCAGTAGGCCTGCGTCGCGTTCGGTCGGGTGGAGCGACGTGTGGCTCCCGTCCGGAGATACGTAGACCATGGACTTACGCCTGCCGACGGCTTTAGTCGCCGAACCTCAGGACCTACACCATCGCCCTGGCGGCAACGCCCAGCGGCTACCGGCGCGATAGATCGGGACCGGATAGGGCTGCGGCACAAAGCTAATGCCGTACTCGATCACTGAACGTAACCTCCCAGCGGTGGTAGTGATAGACCCTGGAAGTTATCGGAGGACGAGTTCCACAAGCGAACGTCAGCAGCAAAGCCCAAGTCGATCAGCGGATGTCCTGCACACCCACGACGTTCTACTGCGAATTTTGTGAGGCGAGTCCACACCCAGAAACTGCCGGATCAGGTCGCGATACGCAGCGCACCGAGAAGCACGGGGGTGACCATACGGGAACGGGGTCATTCAGTTCCCCTGGCACTGGTCGCAGGGAAACATGTTTCTGTACAGCAGCTTCCGCTACCCGCTCCTGTTGGCCACGCGTACTACAGGAGGGAAGTTGTTGAGGTGGGGGCACGAGCCAATGTCGGGGCTGGCGATGTTGGTTCGAAGGTCGAAGCTGACCACTGAATTGGGTGATGGTCATATCAAAAGCTCAGGCACAGCACTAAACTGGACATCGTGACTGAAGTACCGTGCGGTGTTCTGCGCAAGGACGCCGAGCGCAATCGGCTGCGCATTATCGAAGCCGCTCGGGACCTGTGTGCGACACGCGGGTTGGAGGCGACGCTCAACGAGGTTGCGCACCACGCAAACCTGGGTGTGGGCACCGTGTATCGGCGATTCTCAACCAAAAGGGCGCTGTTCGAGGCCATCTTCGAGGACGGCATTTATCAGTTGGTGGCGCACGCCGAAACCGCGCTGAAGTCCGAAGATTCGTGGGAAGGGTTGTCCCAGTGGGTATGGCAGATGTGTGAGCTGACGGCGACCGACCGCGGTCTGCGTGAGATCGCCTTCAGCAGGACCGATTACGGGGCACGCGTGGACGCCGGGCGCACCCATTTGCAGCCCCGGATCAGAGAACTGGTGGATCGGGCCAAGCGTGACGGGCACCTGCGGCCCGAGGTTTCGGCCACGGATCTGCCGTTGTGCGGTCTGATGGCCGGTGCGGTCGTCGAGTACGCGGGCGGGGTATCGGGCGACCTGTGGCGCCGCTATGTGGCGGTGCTCTTGCAAGGTATGCGCCGCCAATCGGTTCAAAAGCCGCTCCCGGTGGGACCACTCAGCGAAGAGGAGATGGAAGCTGCGGTGTCCACGTGGCACCCGGGGCCGCGTTAGCCGAACGCTGGCATCACTCCACCCACGGGGTGAGATCCATCCGTCGACGTTATGTCCAACCCTCGTCCGATCAAGTTCACGGGTTCTGCCGCATGCGCCTTTGGGCACGCGAGGCGGCCCCTACTTGCCGGTCCCAGGCGACCCGAATGCCATACCGGGGCCTTCGCTGGCCAACACTCCACCTTGGCTGGAGTGGTGCGGCGCAATTTCGTACAGCTTGACTTTCACGACGTCAGGTTGGACACCAAGAGCATCGGCGACAGCGTCCGTCACCTTCGCTACGAGATCTGCTTTTTGGCTGTGGGTACGTCCAGGAAACATCTCGATCGACACAGTGGGCATCATGACCGCCGTGCGAGATGAATGTCGAAGCGGGCCTCTCGGTGCGGATTCGGAAGCCCTTTCTCCGCTGCAGATGTTTGGTCATCGACCCACGAGAATGGCACCACGAGGCTGCGCTTTGTGGCGAACACGGCATCGGCCTCGATCCAGTCGCTGCCTTCTACGAACATGTGGGTCGTCAGTGAGTGGTAACCCTGGGCCTCGGCGATGAAGTGGATATGCGCGGGCCGGTTGGGGTGTCGGTTAGTGGCCATGAGTAGCTCGCCGACCGGGCCGTCGGTCGGAATTGGATAAGGGGCGGGCACGACAGTGCGGAAGTAGAAGCTTCCTTGTTCATCAGCGGTGAACAATCCCCTGCCCACTCCGACGTCGACCTCGTCGAGTATTTGTACGTCATAGAAACCTTGGTCATCGGCCTGCCAAACATCGATGGTGGCACCGGGAATCGGCGTTCCGTCGATGTTGAGCACGCGGCCTGCAACCCAACACGGGTCACCCACCTTCGGGGACATGATCGCTGCGCCGAGTTCACGCCGAGGGCTTTCCACCATGTGGAAGGGTCCCAGCACAGTCGTCTCTGTAGCGCCTTCGTTAGCGTGCCGAGATTCCAGTTGATCGACGAGATTGGTCACCCCGAATACGTCAGACAGCAGCATGAACTCTTGGCGTTTGTCGTCGCACATGTGCCCGGTCCGGGTGAGGTAGTCGATGGCGACGTTCCATTCGTCCATGGTGGGGTCGATCTCTCGGACCCAATCATGCAGGTGGCGGGTCAAGGAAATCAGTGCCTCGCGGAGGCGAAGATTCGGCGTGTTGGCGAATGCCTCGACGACAATGTCGGTGGCTTGGTCTAACGAGTTGTCCATAGTCGCCTTCTTTTCGTCAAGCGGTTCTATATCTGCGTTTGCGGTATCCGAATATCGGACTGCCGCACCGATCCAGCCTTCTCGGCGAGCTCCGGTGCGAACGCCACCGGAGCACCGGTCGCTTCGATGACGGTTTGCGGGTCCACACCATCGGCCAGTTCGACGACGAGGAATCCGTTGTCGGTGACGTCGATGACGGCGAGGTCGGTGATGATGCGGTCCACGACGCGTGGACCGGTAAGCGGAAGGGAGCACTCGTTTTTAAGTTTCGGCGTGCCGTCTTTCGAGACGTGTGACATCAACACGAGCACGCGCTGGGCGCCAACCGCGAGATCCATCGCCCCGCCCATACCCTTCACGAGCTTTCCCGGCACCACCCAATTCGCGAGATCGCCGCGTGGCGAAACCTCCATGGCACCGAGGATGGCGAAGTCAAGATGGCCGCCACGGATCATCGCGAAACTAGCACTGGAGTCGAAGAAGGCGGCGCCGTCTCGCGCAGCTACCGTGTGCTTGGCTGCGTTGATGATGTCGGGGTCGTACTCTTCGAAGGTCGGATGCGTTCCTACGCCGAGGATTCCATTCTCGCAGTGGATGATCACATCGATATCGGGCGGCAGGTATTCGGGTACCAGGGTCGGTATGCCGATTCCGAGGTTCACGTAATCGCCGTCGCGAAGTTCGGCGGCGGCTCGGCGGGCGATGTCCTCACGGTTCCAGGTCATGCGATCATCTCCTCGCGGATCGTGCGATACTCAACGGGCTTCTCAGCAGCCTGTTCTGGGGTGAGCTCGACAACATGGTCGACATAGACCCCGGGGAGGTGGATTTCGTCGGGCGCCAACTCACCCGGTTCGCAAAGATCTTCGACCTCTGCGATCGTGATGCGCCCCGCCATTGCGCATAGCGGATTGAAGTTCATCGCGGTTCCGTGGAAGATCAGATTCCCGTGGCGGTCACCGCGCATGGCGCGCACGAGGGCGAAATCGGTCCGAATCGCGCGTTCCAGTACAAAACTCGCGACTCCCCCGTCGATGTCGAAACTGCGCACTTCCTTGGCCGGGGAGGCAACGGCGACGCTGCCGTCGCGACGATAGCGCCACGGCATTCCGCCCTCGGCGACGACGGTCCCAACGCCGGTAGGGGTGAAGAACGCCGGTATGCCGGCTCCACCGGCGCGTAAGCGCTCGGCCAGGGTGCCCTGCGGGGTGATCTCTACTTCGAGGTGGCCATCCAGATACTGGCGGGCGAAGTCCTCGTTGGTGCCGAAGAAGGAGGCAATTACTCGCCGAATGCGTCTGTCAGCCAGCAGCTTTGCCAGCCCCCATCCCTGTGCGCCGCAATTGTTCGAGACGATCTCGAGATCGTCGACGCCTGCGGCGCGTAGCGCGTTGATGAGGACCAGGGGTACGCCACACATTCCGAACCCACCGACGGCGATGCTGCTGCCCGAGTGGATCGCGCAAATTGCTACTGCAGCGTCTGAAATAGTCTTATCCAAGATTCGCGTCCTCGTCTTCAGAGTTGTCGGCTTCGTTCAAAACGTGTTCCCACACCTGCTTGGCTATTGGTTCGGTTTGCTCTTCGAGCAGGTGAGCGATCAGCCCTCCCGCGCGGGCGGCCAGGGCGATGCCTCTGCCCATCTCCGCTGGAAAACCCAGCGCGGCGATGGACGCCCCGATTGCGCCGGCGTTGTTGAGCGGAAGTGTTCGATGCTTTTGGCGCGCGAAGGCGTCTGGCAGGGCGTCGAGTAGACGCCAATGCAACTCGTAATATCCTTCGGCTCTTACGATGGCCCGCATGCGGTCCACCCGCGGGTCCGAGCCTGTATGGACATTGTGTCCAAGACCGGGAATCTTGCGCCCGTCCATGAGACGGCTGGTGACGAGATCATCAGCGGCTTGGGCGACCTCGGAGTTGGAGGCCGCTTCGTCAAGATCCGCTGCGCTTGCCCGCAAGAGGGTGGTAACCCCGGTCATACCGCCCAGAAAGGTGTTGCCCGCCCCGAGGAGTCCGGCCGCGACCGCGGCTTGAAACGACTCGGGAGCGCCGAGAAAGGTCAGCCGCGCGGCTAGCGAGCTCGGGGTCAGGCCGTGATCCATCACCGACACCGCGATGGCCTCGACGATGCGTTTCTCCGCTGTCGACGGCAGCCGACCCAGCGCAGTGAGCACGAGCATGTCGGTGTAGCCCACCTCGCCCATGAGATCCTTGGCCAAATTACGACCTCGAATAAGGATATCGTCGGCCCTCGTCGTGGCAATTCGGGTCCTCATAGGGTGCTCACTCGCTGCTTCGACGAACCTGGCCGAATTACTGGCGCCGTGCCGTTGGCGCGATGGGCCGCCCCAGCGAGTGCGCCACGCGCAATGGCCCGTGAATCCTCTTCAAGCCGGCCGCGCTCATCATCCGCGATGAGGGTGCCCGGGTGTCGCAGAATGATCGCGTCTACTCCAAGGTTCAGCAGCCGCTGATGGCTATGGCGCGGACCGGTGACCATCTCGCAGGCCCGCATGGCGATGGCCCTTATGCGAAATGAGTTGTGCCAAAACCTGTTACCACGCCTCGACACGTTCACGCTCCTGACTTCTCGTTGGGTGTTGACACGACCGCTGGGTGACTCGGTCCTGTGGGTGTGTCGGGTTCTTCCCATCGGGGGGTACGGGTTGTGGTCGGGTGGCTCACTCGACCGCGTGTCCCTCGTATGCGGCCTGCAGGAGTGACTCGACAGCCTCGTGATCTACCGGTCGCGGGTTGGAAGGGGGAATCGCCTCAAGGCAACGCCCCGCCGCCTCAACGATCTTGTCCCTCGGGAAGCCGATCTCGGCCAATGTCGATGGCGCGCCGGTAGCGGCGGCCAGCGACTTGAGTCCTGCTGCAGCACTTGTGGTGTGGAGTGTCTCGGCGATGCGCTGGGCGGCCGACGGTGCCGCGTGTGCGTTGAACGCGGTGACGTAGGGCAACATCACCGCGTGCAGTTCGGCGTGCGGGAGCAAGAACGCCCCACCCAAGACATGGCAGATCTTGTGGTGCATGCCCGAACCCGAGGAAGCAAACGCCACCGCAGCCAGGTAGGCCCCATACAGCGCGGATTCGCGCGGTTCCCCGGAGTTGGGCTGCTCCGCCATCTCCGTGATCGCGGGTATGAGAACCCGCAAACTTTCCGCTGCCAAGGCCCGATTGATCGGATCGGCACGTGGGGCCCAGAGCCCGTCGACAGCGTGGGCAATGGCGTTGAAGACCGACGAAATCGCGACTGACACAGGTAATCCAGCGAGAAGTGCAGCGTCATAGATCACCGTGCGGGGCAGCACCGCGAGGTCGGCGCCAGTGTGTTTGCGGCCTTCTACAGTCATTCCCCACATATCGGTGGCTTCCGAGCCGGAGAAGGTAGTGGGGATCGCCACGATCGGTAGACCGGTCATTAACGCAACCGCCTTGGCTAGCCCCGTGGCGGAGCCACCCCCCACACAGATGATCGAGTCGGCACTGCTGGCGACAGCTTCCCGCCGTGCAGCATCTGCCCGCTGCGTCGGCACGTGTTGCACGACACCGTCGATCCGTCTCGCGACGGGAGTTTCCATGGCAATGGCATCGGCCACTTCCGAAGCCGAATCGCTGGCAATCAGCAGGCTCGCACGAACGTCGAGTTGCTCGATTGCCTTGGCGGTATTGTCCACGACGCAGCCCGTGCCGAATATCACCCGCTGCCGATGTGTTTGATGATCGAACCGAATTACCACGGCTTGTCTGTCCTTTTCGAACGGGGCATCCTGTTCCCTCGTCGAGATCGCTGTTTGGTCGCGCACGTGGCGCGACCTCGACGTCGCGAAGGCGTGCACCTTAATCCACTGCCAGGCTTGGGATTCGATGAGGGTGGACGCTACGACTGGGCCGCTGGCTTCTGGGGCGGTTCATCAGGCCAGAAACCCAGCGACAAGACCGGACGTCACATCTTCGCGCTCCACCTGGGGCATGTGCCCGCAGTTGCCGATGGTTTCGCTGCGGCAGTTGGGGATGCGGCGTGCGAATTCTTGTGCGTACCCGTGCGGAATGAGCGAATCCTGTTGGCCCCAGATCACCAATGTGGACGCTGCGACACGGTGCAGGCGCCGCGAGAGGCCGCGGTCGGGTACCGGCCACGAGAACTTCGCTACGCATCCCAGTGCCCAGATCGACTGCACAGCAGCCTCAAGCGCCCGCTCCGGAGTGTCGAAGACCGGAAGCAGAGATCGCGCTGCCTCACCCTCGGGGTCGTTGAACAGATATCCCAGCATCTGGTCGGGGCGGGCGGTCATGAAGTTCAGACTCCACGGCATGGCCTCGGTCCATAGGCCACTTGGCGCCAAAAGAACCAGTTGCGAACAGATCTGAGGGAAATGCGCCGCCAGTTCTGCTGCCAACATGCCGCCGAATGAGTGGCCGATTATCGGGGCGCCAGTGATCTTCAGCGACCGCAGGGCCTGCTCGTAGGCCAAGACGACGTCGCTGACGTCGTCGAGTTCGTGTATCGCCATCGTGTCGGAAGGATCGAAGCCTGGAAAGACAGGCGCATACACCGTATAACGCTGAGCCAGGTCGCGGAGAAAGCCGTCCCAGACGAGTCCGCCGGCCGCGTGCAAAAAAACGAGTGGCGGTCCGGCACCTTCGATTTCGAATCGGAGGGTCACCCGGTCGCCCCATGTCTTGACTGTTGTCGATCGACTTTGCGTGGTGCTCGTCATACCAGATGTGCTCCAGCCATTTCTGAGTTCGTGTGCGATGTCGAGCGTCCGCCCAGACGCGCCGGCCACCAGCGATTACCGGACTCGTATTCCGACCACAGACTGCGTAATGGCGGTATCACCTTGGTGGTGAACAGATCGATGTTCGCCTTCGTCAGTTCTGTTGGCATGGAACCGATCATCAAGAACACAGTCATGTTTCCGACGCGCAATCTCGTTGCCATGTCTTCAAGTCTGTCGCGAACTGTGGCAGCACTGCCCGCCACGATCGCTCCCGATTCGACGAGTTCGCCGTAGGTTGGCGGCTCCGAAGGTCCGGCGGCACCGCCGTTTACTCCGCCCAGCAATGCGCGCAAACCCGGCGGGCTGATTCCTCCCGGTAGGAGAAGCCGCTCAATTCCTACGGTTCCGATGCCGCGCCGCACACTGTATGCGACGTGTTGGGAGTACAGCCGTTCAGCCTCGGCGTCGGTGTCGGCCACCAGTACTTGCTGCACGAAGTTGGCCCTGAACGGGTTGTCGTCGGCCCCCACTTCATCGGCGATCCGCCAGAAGTCACCGAAAATGCGTGGCGCCGCGCTCGGATCGCCACCGGTGGTGGTCAGGTTGAAGCCGAAGTCGCGCTGCAGCGCGAACCGGCTGGTGTTCGGATTGCCTGTGCCGGTGATGCTGACTGGCGGATGCGGTGCCTGATAGGCGCGCGGCCAGACGTTGACGTTTCCGTACTGCGCGAACTTGCCGTTCCAGGCGAAGGGTTCGTGCGCTGTCCACGCCTTCAGGATGAAGGATAGGTTCTCGTCGAAGCGCGGTCTCGTCTCGATCGGCGGAATGCCGGCGTTGATGTTGGCGTCGTAGGGCAGTCCAACCGGAAACCCGGTCATCAACCGACCTTCGCTGAGTGTGTCCAGCCAAGCCAGCTCTTCGGCTACTCGAAACGGTTCGCGTGTTTTTCCTAAGCTGCGACCCACCACCCATATCCCGCACTCAAGCCCCTCCGACACGAAGGCGTGCGCCATGATGGCGGCGCCCAAGTCGGGATTGGGGCTCATGTCGTAGGCGCTTTGGCCGTGTTCTGTGAGGGCAACTGCGTCGAACCCTGCTCGGGCGGCGTGAATCAACTCCTCAAACCCGGCCCGCAAGTCGGCGTGGGCGGACTGCGGGTCGACTAAGCCGAAGTACGGTGTTGAAACCACCGCCTCGGCCGCCTGCTCCTCGAAATCGTCACCGAAGTGGCGGTAGGGGAAGTGCTGCGCGTAGGTGAATCTCATTCGTTAACCCCAGTTTTCATTGACTGCGTGGTGACGATGGTCAGCGTGCTGCGGAGCCATCGAATGCGTCTACGGCGCCGCCGAGCAGCTTGAAGCTGCCCGATGCGAAGAGGAGGGGTTCATTCGGCGTGCTGGAGTGATCCACCACCCGCCCGACGACCAGGACGTGATCGCCTACCTCGACCTGCGAATGTGGATCGCAGGCGACCCACGCGACACTGCCCTGTAACCGAGGCACGGTGGGACTTGACGACCAGGCAACGTCGATGTCGTCTTGTCGTTTCCCGGCGAACTGCAGCGCCAACGGGAGCTGCTCAGAAGCCAATACGTTGACGACGAACGGAGCGTTGACAAGGCCGTCCATCGCCCTGGCTTTGCGTGAGATGGACACGAGAATAAGCGGGGGACTCAGAGAAACCGGTGTGAACGAGTTGACGGTGAGCCCGCGGGGCTGACCGTCAAGCAGATAGGTGACAACGGTTACCCCAGTAACGAATCGTCCGAGCGTATCCCTGAGGCGGCGCAGATCGAGTGCAGGGTGCGGTGAGTCGTCGCTGTTGACTAGCTCCTGCGCTTCTGTGCTCATGGCAGCCTTTCGGGGTGTCTGTGGCCGATCGAGTAGGTGTGTTTCTGAACCATTTGCTCACCGAAAGTGTCTCTTGGAATTAGCGATAGGGGCTTGCGCCGGATCGACAGCATCCCCCCGCTCAATTGGGCGGGGTGCGCAGAGCGCACGAGGATGTTGTCATTGAGTAGACGGGGAACGCAGAGCGCGCGCCAGAATGAGCGCGGCTCGCAGTTCGGGCTGCCGGACGTCGATGGGACGCCCTAGGTGCTCCGCGGCTCTGCGCAATCGGTAGGCGACAGTGTTGCGCGCGATGAACAACTGTTGCGCAACCATCAGCGGACTGTGGCAGTCCAGATACGCCTCGAGGGTTTCCCGCAACCGGCCGGTGCCATCATCGTGCTGGGCCAGTGATCCGAGTTCCCGCTCCACGAATTGCCTAGCGGCCTCGGTATCGGCGCTGAGCAGGCTGATCAAACTGACGTCTGAAAAGTGCACTGCTGTATCGCGTTGTAAAGCTGGAAACTTTGTGGCAAGGAATGCGGCCTGCCGCGCCTCGCGGGTGGTGGCGCGGAAGCCGGCGACGTCGGTGCCCGGCGTTCCGACAGCCAGGTGGACCCCCTCGCGGCGATTGAAGTCGGTGAGGGGCTCGGCGAGAGCTCCGCGCGCGTTACCCCAGACGGTCAGGGTCGAATTGGGATCGTGCAACACCATCGTTTGTGCGGCGCCGTTGTGTCGCAAGTAATCTAGGGCGGCGACCTCCAGGTCACCGGGGGCAACCGATGACGCTCGATCGGTCCAGGCGCACACGGCAAGGTGGTGGCGGTATCCGATCTCAAAATGCAATGTGGTTGAGCAGCCTGCAAGTGCGGCATCGTCTCCGGCCAGGATTCGGTTGACGAGGGCGACGCGCGCCGCCAACGGGTCGTTCAGCCACCGATGGCGCTCATTTTCGTAGAGTTGGGCGAATTGCGTGGCTAGTGCGTCGACGTGGGTGAAGCTCAGCTCTGATATGAGCTGGTATTGCGGGTACTGCTCGCCGATGTCGACCAAGGCACGGCACTGCTGCATCAAGCGTTCGACCATGACGCCTTGGCCGCGCCGTATAGCAGTGAACACCGACGTGAGTTCGATGCCGGTTCGGGCACAGACACCCATGATTTCAAGTTCAGCGTCGCCCATCGATGCAACGATTGCGCTGCCGCGCCTGAGCCCGACGAGAACCGAGAGCACGGACTTCTGCATGCTGGCCGGGAGAACGTTGGTAAGAGTGCCCTGCCCGAGCTGTGGAACATGTCGGCTGACGATATCCGCCACCTCGCAGCCGGTCGCCAGAGCCCAATTGACCGCCGACTCACCGATTTCTGAGGCGGCTTCTCGAAGCTCGGCGTCAGAAAGGGACCTCTGCACCCGACTCAGCGGAGCGGGACCGAGCCGCTCAACCCACTGTCCTGGCGCCGGCCCTACCGCCATGTGGGTCCACGGTAGCCATCGCTAGCTCGACGCGCGGCGCGGTTTGGCGTTCTGGCCGCCGTCGGGCGATTGGACCGTCCACAGCAGTTCATCGCAGCAGTGCGCGGGACATGACCACCCGCTGGATCTGGTTGGTCCCCTCGTAGATCTGGGTGATCTTGGCGTCGCGCATGAACCTTTCGACCGGGAAGTCGACGGTGTATCCGTACCCGCCGAACAACTGCACCGCGTTGGTGGTGACCTCCATGGCCACATCGGAGGCGAAGCACTTCGCGGCCGCCGAAATGAAGCCCAGGTTCGGTTCGATGCGCTCGGCGCGTGCCGCCGCTGAGTACACCATGAGACGTGCCGCCTCGATCTTCATCGCCATGTCGGCAAGCATGAACTGGGTGTTCTGGAAGTCGCTGATCGACTTGCCGAATTGTCTGCGCTCCCTGGTGTAGGCGATCGTCGCCTCAAGCGCGCCTTGGGCGATGCCCACCGCTTGCGCACCGATCGTCGGACGCGTGTGATCGAGCGTGGCCAGCGCGGTCTTGAAACCGGTGCCGGGCTCGCCGATGATGCGGTCGCCCGGGATGCGGCAGTCCTCAAAGTACAACTCGGTGGTCGGTGAACCTTTGATGCCGAGCTTTCGCTCCTTGGTGCCCACGGCAAAGCCGGGGTCGTCCGCGCGGACGACGAACGCCGAGATACCGTTGGCGCCCTTGTCTGGGTCAGTCACCGCCATCACCGTGTACCACTGCGAGTGGCCGCCGTTGGAGATCCAACATTTGGAGCCGTTGAGTACCCAGTCGTCGCCGTCGGCCTTGGCGCGCGTGCGCATCGAGCCGGCATCGCTGCCAGCCTCCCGTTCCGAGAGCGCGTACGACGCGGTGGCCTCCCCCGCCCCGATTGACGGCAGTACCTGTTTCTTCAGCTCCTCAGAGCCTTTCATCAACAGGCCCATCGTTCCGAGCTTGTTGCAGATGGGAATCAGCGACGACGACCCACAGACCCGCGCGACCTCCTCGACGACGATGCACGCGCTGATCGAGTCGCCGCCTTGCCCGCCATACTCCTCGGGGATGTGGATCGCCGAAAAGCCCGACGAAGTCAGCGCCGCCAGCGCCTCGTCGGTGTAGCGCGCCTTTTCATCGACGTCCGCCGCGTACGGCGCGATCTCTTTCTCGCACAGGCTGCGCAACACGGCGCGCAACTCCTCGTGCTCCTCGGACAACTTGAAGACATCGAAAGACGGTTTGTGTCCCAAGATTAGCCCCTTCCGTAGGCCTCTGTTTATGTGCAGGGAGCTGCCCAAGCTGTCGCTCGGTTAAAGGCGCAAGCGTTCTCATCGACGCGTTCGTGGCTTCAGAACCCGCATCTCGGCATTTCCAGGTGCCATGGGGTGCCCCGCGAGTCGCGCTGTTACCGATCCGGGGTCGGACGGGATCGATGGAGTTAGCTCGCGGTCCGAGGCAGAGGGTGCCGCCTAGAGGGCACTGAACTCACGTCGTCCATTGAAATGTTACTCGACTCTAGTGACATTTCAAATAGTCAGCCCAATAAAAGAGAGTCTCAGCCACAGAGACGACAGGTCTCGCCGGGCCCGGGGCCGATGTACGGCTGGATCTGTGAAGAAGTGGCCGAGTTCCGTTGTTACAAACCGAGATCGCGGCCGATGATCTCTTTCATGACTTCGGTGGTACCGCCGAAGATCGTCTGGATCCGCACGTCCACATAGTCGCGCGCAACCTTGTACTCGTTCATATAGCCGTAGCCACCGTGCAGCTGCACGCAATTGTCGACTACCCGCTTACCGAGCTCGGTGCACCACCACTTGGCCTTGGAAGCCTGCACCGCCGTCAACTCGCCGTCGACGACTGCCCGCAGGCAGCGGTCGATGTACTGCTCAGAGATCTCCAGCTCAGTGTCCATCTGCGCCATCAGGAACCTGTTGTGCTGAAAGGTTCCGATCGGCTGTCCAAAAGCTTTGCGGTCCTTCACATACTGCAGGGTGTCGGTCCACGTCTGCCGGGCGCCAGCGATCGCCGCGATGGCGATCGACAACCGCTCGGACGGCAGGTTGGCCATCAGGTGGTAGAAGCCGTGGCCCTCTTTGCCGAGCATATTGGTGCCGGGCACCCGGACATTTTCGAAGTGCAGCTCGGAGGTGTCCGCGGCGTGTAAACCCATTTTGTCGAGCTTGCGGCCGCGCTCGAATCCTTCCATCCCGCGCTCGACGACTAGCAGAGAAATCCCTCTGTGACCGGCCTCGGGACCGGTGCGGGCCACCACGATAACCAGATCGGAGTTGATCCCGGCACAGATGAACGTCTTGGAGCCGTTGAGGATCCACTCGTCGCCATCGCGGACCGCGGAGGTCTTGATGCCGGCTAGGTCACTACCCGCTCCGGGTTCGGTCATCGCGATTGCGCCGATCAGTTCGCCGGTGATGTAGCCGGGCAGCCAGCGCTGCTTCTGCTCATCGTTGGCCAGCTGCGCGAAATAAGGTCCGACGATATCGTTCTGCAGGTTCAGACCCGGCGCGGCCGGACCGAATTTAGCGAACTCCTCGACAATGACGGCGTTGAAGCGAAAGTCGTCGACACCACCGCCGCCGTACGCCTCGGGCAGGTTGAACCCGATCAGCCCAACTTTGCCCGCCGCGACGTAGGCTTCGCGGTCGACAAGGCGTTCGAACTCCCATCTCTTGACATGCGGCGAGCATTCCTTCTCCAGGAACTGCCGTGCCGTCAGCCGTAACTGCTCATGCTCGGCTTCGAAAACCAGACGCTTCATTGCGATTTCGTCCCTATCTTGCTCAATGGGCTCTCTATTGAAGAGCTCGGCTCTCGACGAGCGTCATCGGTTGCTGGCGAACATCACGATCCGTGGCTACGGATGATCTGGAGGTAGCCCTCCAGCGACACCCGATCTATCGGATGCTTCGGCCGAGGCCAACGGCTATCACTCACCGGTGACGTTTGCACCGACAGCGGGAGAGTCTTCGTGCAGCGTTGGGGTTCATTGAATTCCGCGGTGTGCACAATCAACGCGCAGTGCGTCGCCAAATGCGCTGCACGGGCGATCATCCGACGACGGCTGATCCGACGACCGCAATCGCGAGTAGGGCACAAACCGCGGCAGGCGCGACAGCCATTAAGCCATCATTCGCGCGCAAATGGGTGGCGGCTGCTCCGATCAGAAGCAGGGTTAGGCCCACGCCTGCTGCAATCGCTAACGGGGTCCACCACAGACCCAGAAGCAGAGCCGCCGACGCTGCCAGCTCTAGGACGCCGATGAGCCGAAAACTGCGCGTCGAAAACCCAAGATGCGCAGCAGTGTTCGTTACACCCTGAGGGGCGATGACCATGGCGAAGCCGGTCACGGCAATAATCGCCGCGAGGATCACCGATAGAATTAGATTGGCCTCGGCCAAGTTCCCTCCTGAAGTTGCATCTCCCGCACTGCGACCACCGCGGATGTCAGCACATCCCCCACGCTCAGTTGCTATGTGGGAGCCGTGCGATGGTTTGGCTCGCTTGTCAACGCCGATGAACGAAACCTGACACAGCGCCGGATCTAGATCTCGTTTCCAACATCGTCGCCACCGAATCGGCGTGCACCACGCCCCGGTGTGCCCGTGGCTAGCGAACTTTTCTGTGTGGTACGACGAGCTTTCAATGCGCAGCGCTCCATCGTGGCTCGTCCGATCCGGTGCGGACGCCACCACCTTAAGAGGCTCGTTGACTTTGTGTCAATGACTTTCAATCGCTGCGTGTTGGACGACGATCGTTCGTTCGGCGGTGCCGCTGGCCTCGGCGGTGCGATGGCGGGTTACCACCGTTTGCAGTTCGCTCGGGTGTTCTCGGGGGATCCCCCATGTCGTTTGCCGGCTGGTGCCTACCTAGAGGGCTCGCTGCGGAACCACTTCGCTCATCATCACCGAGGGCCACCTCATCAAGGTCTGGGCGACATGATCGTGGCAGGCGTTGATGTAATCGCGCGCTTTCTCAGACAGGCCCTCGCCATCGCGTTGGCGAAGAACTTCAGACCAGTCGCTCACTTTCCACAGCTTCTTTGGCGTCGTGAGATCGGCGTCGGTGATGAGGGTGAAAACCCGCAACATCTCGCCGGAAAGCTTCGCGTAGGCAGCGCTCAGGTACGCGTTGCCCGCGGCGTCGGCCAACCTGTTGAACAGATCCGCGCCGGCCTCGACGAATCGCTGCATCTCCACAGCGTTGACCTTGGCGGGTCCGGACCGCTCCATTTCCTCGAAGTCGGCGATGATTCGCCCAAGCTGCTCGTCGCTGGCCGCCACGATGCCGCGTTTGACGATTTCCGGGCCGAGGATGCTCCAGAACGCGAACAGATCGTCAACCGCTTTGAGCGTCAATGGCGCTACCTGGTAGCCCTTGCGAGGAATCGTCCGTACCAGGCCGTCATGGTCCAGCCGCGTCAGTGCATCCCGAATCGGAGCCACCCCGAACCCGAAGTCTCCTGCCAGTGCCCGCTCGGTGATCCGCTGGCCCGGCTGAAGCCGGCACGCGATGATCTCGTCCCGTAAGCACCGGTACGCGGCCTCTGCCAGTGGCACGGTAGGTTCAGCCACCACATTGACACTGTACTGCCACCCCGGTGCGATATCACAGTTGCCGAACGAGACGGGCGAAGCAGCCGCCCGCGACGTGCCGGCGGACATGATCAATATCGACCGGATCGATCGACATCCGTTGTCAGCCTTGTGAAATCCGATGCCGAGCCCGACATCTGCGATCGGATCGTGCTCGTGCACACGGCAGTGTTTACCACTGCCCGGCCTGTCGCGATGCGAGCGGCGGATCGCGTGGGTCGCCGCCGACGCCCATCGTAGGGAGTCGGACACACCACCCAACACTTACATTGAAATGTCAATTTGCTCTGGTGACATTTCACTGCTATTACTGAGGTCTCTGGAGACGCAGATCACAACGCTCGAATGAAGGAAGTCTCATGGTCCACAACTGGATGTTCTTTTACTTCTCCCAGCCAGCCCTGCAAGCCGATCACACGAACTCTGCGATCACCCAGGAGGTGTACGACCGCTACCTCGACCTGTGCGTTCGTGACGAGCAGCTGGGCTTCGACGGCGTTTTCTTTAGCGAGCATCACTTCAGCCCCCTCAATCTCTCACCGTCCCCCAACCTCATGGTGGCCGCCGCCGCGCAACTGACGAAAACGCTGCGACTTGGGGTCATGGGCAACGTGCTTCCCTTGCATGATCCGCGCAGACTCGCCGAGGAGTGCGGCATGCTGGATTACCTCACCCGAGGTCGCCTCGAGATCGGCCTGGGTCCCGGCGTCGGCGGCGAGCCCGTGAAAGCCGGCCTGGATGCCGACGAGATTCGGCCCCGGTATGCCAGCGGCGCCGCGGTGATCGGAAAGTACGTCAAAAATCATCGCGTCACCCATAACGATGCCTTCACCAAGCTCGACGACGTTCCCATCATTCCCGCGATGCGCCAGAGCGCACCCCCAGTGTGGGTGACTGCGATGTCCGAGTCGTCAGCAGCCTGGGCGGCCAGCCAGGGATTCAAAGTATGCACCGCATGGCTGTCCACCGACCAGGTGGCCGAACTGTGCCGGACATACCGTGTGGCGGCCGCGGGGGCGGAAATAGCAACGGGGGCAACTGGTTTCGGCATACGGCGGCGCGTGTTCGTCGCACCGACCGACGCCGAAGCGCTCGACCTCGCCGAGGCAGCGTTCGACCCGGTGTCGCTTGCGGTTCAAGGCGGCGCGTCCGGCCCCGCGCAGGCCACCGCGTTGGAAGCCTCTGATTCTCACGTCATGGCAATGTTCATGAATCCCGACGACATCATCATCGGGTCGCCCAAGACCGTGACGGAGCGACTGGTCGAGCAGGTACGCACGATCGGCGCCGACCATGTTATGTACTTCTCGGACTTCAAGATGTTCGACCCGGCTGATCTTGTGCGATGCCATGACCTCATTGGCGAGCAGGTGGCCCCAGTGTTGCGGTCGATCACCGTCGACGCCTCCACGACCGCCCCCGTCGGATGAGCGCCGTCGAGGAGTACACCTACGCCCACCGGGACACCGGAGCTCTGAAATTACGCATCCTGAGACCCATCGGCGAAACGCACCGTCAGACCGCCGTCCTTCACCTGCACGGAGGGGGATGGCGCTCCGGCGCTCCGGCCATGCTCGACCCCCGCTCCCGCGCGCTGTCCGCCCTCGGCTACACCGTGATCCAGGTGCAATACCGGCTACTTGACGACGTCGTCGCATGGCCGGCGCCAGTCACCGACCTTCGGTCAGCGGTGCGCTGGGTTGTCGGGCACGCCGTCGAACTCGGCGTGCGCCCCAGTGCCATTGCGCTATGGGGGCATAGCGCAGGTGCGCACATCTGCTTGATGACGGCGTGCACTGTGGCCAGCGGCGATCTGGATCACCCCGACGACGATCAGTCCATTGCGGTATCGATTGCGGCCGTCATCGACTGCTATGGGCCGACCAGCTTCCACTCCGGCGCCATCCCGCTGATCGCCGCGGGACCTGACGGACCAGACTTCGCCGCGATCGCAGCCAACCAGCGCGAGGACGGCGCCCTGCCGGGCATCGACCTGCTCGCAGAGCCATGCAACGAGGATCAGGCCGACGCCCTGAGCCCGTTGACGCAACTTACCGCTGATTTCCCACCCACCATGATCGTGCACGGCACCCACGACACCTTGATCCGGCCAGAAAACTCACGGCGCCTGACCGATGCCCTGAGCAGCCTGGGCGTAGTCAGTGAGCTCGTCACCTTCGCTGAGTGCGGTCACGAGTTCGACGCTGCGCCAAGCTATGCTGCCGTCCTCGCCGCCCACGTTGATCTTTTTCTTCGGCGAGTACTTCGAGATCCCGATCTCACCAACGAAATCTATGAGCACTCCATGTTCTGAAACCTCACCCCGCGGTAGCCGATAGCTGGTCGGCCGAGACCACTACTGGGGAGGCTGGGGTCTCACTGCGGGTTGCCGTATAAATCGGGTCATCGCCGGTAACGCCAACCGTGCTATAGCAGTGCCACTCACAGTGCGAGCCACTGTGGCGTTGTCGCAGCGTCATGCCACCCCTGCCACCTGCATACGCCTGGACCGGTGCGCGGTGTCGAAGCCGCGTTTAGCCTTCCGGGCGCCTGCGATGCATCAAAGTCGATGTCCACGTTACTGTTTCGCTCAGTCCTGCGACATCCCAGCGGAGGCGCCCCTTTCCAGTGGCGGCCCCACCGCGGGCGCCTGCACTGCGGCAAGTCGATTGTCCTTGGCGCACAATCCCCTCGGTGCGGACGCGCAGGGTCTTCGAATCAGGGCTTCGCAGCAGCCGCGAAAGTCGGTGTCCCGGCGAAACGTTGGGACATTGCGCAAACACTCGTCGCGGACATGCGTGCCGACGGCGGTGCCATCTTTGGCGCTCGCGGCAGGGCGCCAGATTGCTTAAATGCACTGCGCCAGAGGGGTATCGATTCCTGTTGCACTTCATCAAGACGTGCGAACAGCCCCAACCCAGTCGCTGACTTATTGTCATTGACACAGAGTCAACGAAACTTTAGGCTGTGAGGTAGAACACCCCAGCGGCACTCTGGCGCTTCGCCGGCGGTCCCGCGTTCACCGCTTCATTACCGGCAAGGAGGCCCACATGACTGTCATCGATGGACGCAAGAAGCTGGCACATCTCGTGCTGCAGACGACTCAGCTACCTGTGCTGCGTGACTGGTATTTGGAGGTGCTGGATGCGCACATCGTCTACGAGAATCAAGCGTTGGCGTTTCTGACCTTCGACGACGAGCATCATCGGTTGGCGATTGCTCAGATTCCGGGCCTATCCCCCCGCACGCCGACGACAGTCGGACTATCCCACTCGGCTTATACCTTCGACGACCTCGGCCAACTGCTCGAGAAGTTCGAGCGGCTCAGCCTCGCCGGCATCCAACCCCACGTACCGGTACAGCACGGCGTGACGACCTCCATCTACTACCGCGACCCCGACGGCAATCTCGTCGAGCTGCAGATCGACAATTTCGCTACCCCCGACGAGGCCACCGGGTACATGAACGGTCCCGAATACTGCGGAGACCCCATCGGCCCTTCCTTCGAACCCGACATCATGCTCACCGCATACCGCTCAGGTACGGCAGAGTCCGTGCTCCGGACGCGTGCCTGGGCACACGAATGCGATCAGCGCAACGTCATGCAACTGATGGTGACCTGAGATCTGACGGCAGACACCGTCGGACGGGACACGAACGAGGAGAAATAATGTTGGCTCACTTCAGGTCTGCGCTGGCGACGTGCGGACCACCCAACCGCATCGCGCTCGCCAGGGCCACCGATCGACAACACCGCACAGGCGCAGACATGCCCGTCAAAGGGTCCGGCGCTGCACATCCGGAGTCTGGCATATGACCCGCGAGATGATCGAAACAGGAATCAGTGCAGAGGATTTGGTGCCGTCAACTGACGACCAGAAGATGCTGCGACGCACGTTCGGCTGCTTTCCCAAAGGAGTGGCCGCAGTTTGCGCACACATCGACAACCAGCCAGTCGGACTGACGATAAGTTCCTTTTCCTCGGTGTCATTGGAGCCACCGCTTGTCTCGATCTGTGTGATGCGCAGTTCGCGCCGCTGGACACTTCTGCGCCAAGCCCAGCGGCTGGGATTGAGCTTCCTGGCCCGCGAGCATGAAGAACTGTGCCGGTCCCTGGCCTCTTCTGAGTCTGATGTGCTTGAGGGGCAGCACATTACACCCGAAGGTGCAGTGCTAGTCCCTGGCTCCACCGCATGGCTGGATTGCAGCCTGTACGCCGAACTGGATGCCGGTGACCACACCATCGCGCTGCTACGTGTGCATCGGCTCGGAGCGCGGCCAGCGCAGGCACCCCTGGTCTTTCACGCCTCGAAGTTTCACCAACTTGTTGCGACATAACAACTTTTCGCCTCACGAAAAGGAGAATCCGTGCGCATCGCCAATCTGGATGGCCGGCTGGTAATCGTGACTGACGCCGGCGTCATCGACGTCGAGGACGCCAGCTCGCATCGCTTCGAAGCCGAGCCGCAGAGCATCTACGCCCGGTGGGACGATTTCCGCGAGTGGGCCGCCAGCGCCGACCTATCCGATGCGCAGCCCGTGTTCGACACCGCCCTTCTGCGACCACCCGCGCCGCGACCGGCCCAGCTCTTCGCCGTCGGGCTGAACTACCGCGAGCACGCCGCCGAAACCGGGCTGCAATTGCCCCAACATCCCATGGTGTTCACCAAATTCGTCAGCTGCCTCACCGGCGCCTATAGTCCCATCGCGATCCCCGAAGCGGGCAATACCGACTGGGAAATCGAACTCGTCGTGGTGATCGGCCGGCGCGCCCATCGGGTCAGCGCCGAGCGTGGATGGGAGCACGTCGCTGGCCTGAGCGTCGGGCAGGATCTTTCCGAACGCATCACCCAGATCCGCGATCCCGCTCCCCAACAGATGAGCCTGGGCAAATCCTTGCCCGGTTACGGCCCCGTCGGCCCGTGGCTGGTCACGCCCGACGAACTTCCCGACCCTGACAACCTGCAGATGAGTTGCGCCGTCGACGGCGTGCAAATGCAGAAGGCCAGCACCGTGGACATGATCTTCCCCGTCGCGGAGTTGATCTCTCAGCTCTCGGAGATCCTTCCACTGCTGCCCGGGGACGTTCTGTTCACCGGCACGCCCTCGGGTGTCGGCTACGGGATGAAGCCACCCCGATACCTGCGTCCTGGCCAGACGCTGGTCAGCCGCATCGACGGCATCGGAGAGATGCGCAATCCGATTGTCGCAGAGCACAACACAATGAAAACGCGATCCGAAAGGGACCGATAGATGAGCAATGTCGCAGCGAACACGCTAAGCGGTGAGCAGATACTGCACAACATCTCGAATCTCGCGATCGCTATCGCCAGCCGAGCCGCTGAATCGGAGTCCAATCGTCGAGTCGGCGAGGACACCATCGAGGACCTCAAGTCCGCTGGTGCGTTCCGGGTGGCGTCCCCACGACGTCACGGAGGGCTTGAGTCAAGTTTGCGTTCCATGTTGGACACCTCGGCCGCCATCGCCGAAGCTGACGGCGGCGCCTCGTGGGTTGTCACGCTGTCCAACGTCACGTGCTGGGCGGCCTGCAGCATGTACAACCAGGAGGCGATCGACGAGGTGTTCGCCAACGGACCCGACGTCATCTTGTGCGGCGTCGTTGTCCCCACAGGTCAAGCACGTCGAGTTCCCGGCGGTTACCGCGTCTCGGGCAGCTGGGCGTATGCCTCCGCGAGCCTGCACGCTCAATGGGCGAGCTGCGGTGCGGTGGTCGTCGATGAGGACGGTCAACCCGTCGACCAACTGATGATGCTGATTCCGCGTGCAGATTTCCGCGTCGAAGACACCTGGTATGTCGCGGGCATGCGGTCCTCCGGCAGCAACACCATCGTCGTTGACGATGTCTTTGTCCCGGCTCATCGCGCGACACCGTTGGAGCCGACCCTCGCGGGCGCCAACGTCGCGGCGCACCCCGAATCGGCGCTCTACCGCAGCGCTGTCGGGCCGATGCTGGTCTTGGTCGTGATGGGTCCCCAACTGGGGCTGGGTCGCGCCGCACTGCGTATCGCCACCACGAAAGCGGCGTCGAAGCCGTTGGCCTACACCACTATCGGTCGGCAAGCCGATTCGGTGTCCTTCCAGCTGCTGATCGCCGAAGCCGCGGCCCGAATCGATACGGCTCATCTGCACGCCTACCGCGCCGCCGACGACGTTGACCGCCACGCACGCGACGCCACCATGCCCGATCTCCTGACCCGTGCCCGTATCCGCGCCGATTCGGCGGTCGCTCTGCAAAGCATCAACGGTGCCCTCAATACGCTCCTGAACGCGGCTGGCGCGTCCAGCTTCGCCGAGGTCAACCCGATGCAGCGAATCTGGCGCGACTCCAACGTAGCTGCGCGCCACGCCGTCACATTGCCGCAGGTGTCGATGGAGACCTACGGCAAAGCGCTGCTGGGAGCAACCGACAACATTACCGACATCATATGACGCAGACACCTACGAACGAATGGTGTGCGAGCGCACCGTATCTAGTCCCGGGCCCACTACCCGCACCCGGGAGCGCCCTGTCGCGTCGCCGAACTTCCCCTCACGCACTACCACGAATCCACCCCCACCCGGAGGCCCCATGACATCCACCGATCAGACGCTCGCCACGTCGTGGCCGAATTACTCTGGCCCGCAGGATATCCGCGCCATCGAGAAGACTCCGCTGCATGAGCGGGGGTTGCCGGCGACGACCTACTCGGCACTAGTCCGCGCTGCTGCGCTGTGGCCTGACCGCACCGCGATCACCGTGACGCCCGGAGGAGGTGACTGGGACCATGCCGTCGCACGCACCTGCGCCGACTTCCTGGCCACCGTGCATCGTTACGCCAACGTGCTGCACCGGTTCGGAGTACGGCGCAATGACGCTGTAGCCCTGATGTCCCCCAACACCATCGAACTGATCTCCGCCACGCTCGCCGCGCAGCTGGCCGGCATCGCGGCACCGATCAACGGATCGCTCACCGAGACGCAGGTCGCTCAACTAGTCGTGCGCTCCGGCGCGCGCGTCCTCATCGCCGCCGACCCAAATGTGGCACCCGAGATGTGGCATACCGCCGCCCGACTCGCCGCCGACGGCCAAGTCGACACCATCCTGCTGTTGCGCCCGACCGGCGCGTCCGCTGCCGAACACACTGCGCCGCCGAGCATCCCCGGGGTGGTAGTGGACTACCTTGACGACCTGGCCTCCGGCGAGGACGCCGAAACCTTTGCCGGCGAACCTCCCGAGGGCACCGACCTGGCTGCGTTTTTTCACACCGGAGGAACCACCGGGCTGCCCAAATTGGCGGCGCACACCCACGCCAACGAGGTGGCCGACGCCTGGATGCTCGCACTACCGCTCGGCGAACTCGGGGAACATGATTCGATCTTCGCCGCGCTGCCGCTATTTCACGTTAACGCGATGATCGTAACAGTGCTCTCACCTCTGCTTCGAGGCCGCCACGTCGTGTGGGCGGGACCGCTGGGTTACCGCGATCCCGTTCTGCTGCAACGGTTCTGGGATACCGTCGAGCGCCACCGGATCGGCGCCATGAGTGCGGTGCCGACGGTGTATGCGCAATTGGCGCGCATCCCGGTCAATGCCGACATCTCGAGCCTGCGCTATCCCATTGTGGGTGCATCACCCCTGCCCGAGGCCGTGCGCGAGTCGTTCCACGCCCGCACGGGGGTCGCTCTCCTAGAGGGTTACGGAATGACCGAAGCGACCTGCGCGAGCGCGCTCAATTTTCCCGCCGCACCACGGTCGGGGTCGGTGGGACATCGAATGCCCTATCAGGGCATCCAGGTGATCGCCGACGCCGCCGAACAGCCGTGGCGCCCGGTCGCTGCCGGCCAGACCGGTGTGCTGACCATCAGCGGCCCGACGGTATTCGCCGGTTACGTTGTCGGCCGCGACGAACACGGCCCCGTGCTCGACACATTGGGCAGCGTCGTCGACGGTTGGCTCAACACCGGTGATTTGGCCAGCATCGACGATGATGGGTTCATCCGATTACGTGGCCGGGTCAAGGATCTGATCATCCGCGGCGGACACAACATCGAACCGGGCATCATCGAAGATGCTCTCCTGTCCCATCCCAGTGTGGTCGCCGCGGCCGCCGTCGGCCGCCCCGACGCGCACTCCGGTGAGGTCCCGGTGGCCTATGTTGCGCTAGGCGAAGGCGAAGACGTCGATGCTGACCAACTCCGACAGTGGGCCGCCGCCCACGTGTCCGAACCCGCCGCAGCCCCCAAAGAGGTGACAATCCTCGGGGCCATACCCGTCACCGCGGTGGGGAAGCCGAACAAACTGAGTCTGCGCTGCGACGCCACCCGCGCGGCACTTCTTGAAGCGTTACGCGACGTCGCCGACGTTGAGACCATCACAACGGCAGTCGACGACGGCACGATCGTTGCGACGATAACTACCGACACCGTTGCGGCAAAGGCTGCGGCCAAAGCCATCGTGGGGCGGTATTCCGTCGAGGCGCGGGTCATCGCCAAGTGAAATCGGACCCGGTCGGCGTCCGGACCGGCCGCCGTGTCGGGGCTGAACAGTATCGGCGCCGACGACGCGCGAGATGTATCGACTGCCGTCAGCGGTCACATCGGCGCGATCCGCAGCATCTCACGACCGATCTCGTGCTGACCAGGTTGTCCCGCGTGATCGGCCCACGACGCCTCGCCGAACTGACCGCTTCGCCCCGTGTCGTCGAGCGGTCACCCGGCCGAATCCCGCCGCACGCTAGGGTGAGGAGTCATTGAATCGCGATCAACGATTCCTTGTCCGCATGGAATGGGTCATCACGACTCGTCACACCACACCTGTGGGAGGGGGCCTACCGTGACTGTCGCACCGACTCGCACGACCTCACGAGCAGCACAGGCTGCTCGGACGCGCCAACGGCTGATCGACGCGGCCGTTCAATTGTTTTCGGCGAACAACTACGACGACGTCGCTGTCGCCGACATCGCACGCGAGGCCAAAGTGGCCCATGGCTTGCTCTTTCACTACTTCGGAAGTAAGAGCCAGATCTACCTCGAAGCCATCCAGGCTGCCGCCGATGAGATCACCGGGTCGTTCACCGTGCAGGAAGGTCTCTCGCCGGGGCAACAGCTTCGCGAGGCTCTCGTACGGCACTTCCGATACCTGGCGAGCCACCGCGGTTTAGCGCTTCGGTTGGCGCTTGCCGGACCCGGCGCAGGGCAATCTGCATGGGAAATCTTCGAGTCGACGCGGCTGCACGCAGTGCAGTGGATAGCCGACATTCTCGACCTGCCGCCCCCGTCACCGGCAATGCAGATGATGTGGCGCGCGTGTATCGGTGCCATCGACGAGGCTGCCCTGTTCTGGCTGCGCCATGATGAGCCATTCACGGTTGAGGACATTGTCGACAGTGTTGTCGACATCATGGCGACGGCGATGCGAGCCGCCGCTCGACTTGATCCGACACTGGACGTCGAACCGGCCGTCGACAAGATGCTGCATCCATAGCACCAACGGAGAATGACCAATGGGGCGACGACGACGCCGTCGCTCGTTAGCCGCGCAGGCGGTTAGCATGTGAACAGTCGGCCGTATGGCGGGTCACGATGCCGCCGACGTACCGCGAGAGGTTCCAGGGGGCGCGCGCCTGCCCGCCGGCGCCAACCGCCCGCGGTTGGTGGACAGTCCGAAGCCGTGGCGCTCTCGCTACAGCAACGCCCATGATCGGCGGCCCGAACACTCGACTGTCCACGCGACCGCGCCTCTCACGAAGGGTCGCAGACCTCGTCGAAACAGGCGAGGTCGACCTTGACCCTTGTGCGGCGCGCTCAACCTGGCTGTCACGTGCTGGCGCTTGGGCGCAAGCGCGGATGCACCCTCCCGCTTCAACGTTGTAGCAGCCCAACAGCGTGGTCTGCGTAACACGTCGGCCGAAGGAGTGCCGTGCCTTGCAACTCATTTAGCCGTGGCGCTGTTAGGCACCGCCGCCGCGCGCCATCGGTTACCGCGAGATTCTCCCGGGGCCGCAACCAAGTCAGTCTGCATACCGTCTCAACCCGCTGCTGTATGCACCGCCCCAGCAGTGCATACAGCTAACTACGATTCTAGTTGACTTACAGTCATTGAAAATGAGTCAGCCACTTGATAGCGTGTGGTCCCGCGCACAGGGCAGCCCAGGCTGTGGCGTGGATCAACAGACCGAGGAGGTCGATATCGCGTGAGCGCCAGAATCATTGGGTCGAGCAGACGCTTCGGGCTGCCCCTGGGCGACGGCCACACGGTCAGCACCCTGTTATCGAGGTTCAAGCCCTGCCATGCGCAGAGTGATCTGCGAGCGCACGCCGCATAGCTCGCCGGTAGAGCGCCGGCACTGCAAGAGGCAATCGCCAGGCTCTGCGCAGCAATTCATTTGACGACATCGACAGTCGAGGAACGAAGCAAATGCCGATCTCCCCACACGCGACCCGGCCGCCTGCCGATGCCACGGAGGTCTCCTCTCTCGGCCTGATCGGGTCGACCGCAGCCCGCCCGCTGCGCGGCATCGGCGGATTCACCGTTTTGGCGCTGCAGACCGTGATCACGTCAGTAAACCGACGTTTCGCGTGGCACGAATTTCTCGAACAGATGTGGTTCCTGGCGCGGGTATCCGCGGTGCCCGCTCTGATGCTGTCGATCCCTTACGTAGTGATGGCCGCGTTCACCTTCAACATCCTGCTCATCGAATTTGGCGGGGCCGACTTTTCGGGAACCGGTGCCGCACTGAGCGCGGTCAACCAGATTGGGCCCCTGGTCACTGTGCTCGTCGTCACGGGCGCAGGAGCGTCGGCAATGTGTGCCGACCTGGGGGCACGAACCATTCGGGAAGAAATTGATGCACTCAAGGTGATGGGCATCGACCCCATCCAGGCGTTGATCGTGCCGCGCGTCGCGGCAGCCACGGTCACCGCACTGCTGTTATCGGCGGTCGTCACCCTGGTCGGTCTCATCGGCGCCTTCTTCTTCTCGGTGTACTTCCAGCACGTCACGCCGGGAGCGTTCGTTGCCAGCATGACGTTGATCACCGGAACCAGTGATGTGATCGTCTCGACGGTCAAAGCGGCATTGTTCGGGCTCACCGCCGGGCTCATCGCCTGCTACCAGGGGACCACGGTCAAGGGCGGTCCGGCCGGGGTCGGTAATGCCGTCAACGAGACCGTAGTGGTGTCGTTCGTCCTGCTTTTCGTCATCAACATCATCGTCACCGCAATCGGATTCAAGGTGACCGTGTGACCACGAATATCGCACTGCGACAACGCTATCCGCGCCTGACAGCACGCGCAATCGGGATCCGGACCCGGTGGCAGGTTCTGGGCGAACAGACCCGCTTCTACGGCGAGACGCTGTACTCGGTGCTGTTCGCGCTTGGACGCTACCGCGGCGAGATGTTGCGGCAGATCGCCGCAATGAGTATGGGAACGGGGGCATTGGCCGTCGTCGGCGGAACCGTAACCGTCGTCGCGTTCCTAACCATGTCCACCGGCGGAGTCGTTGCAGCCCAAGGCTATAACCAGTTCAGCCAGATCGGGGTGGAGGCCTTGACCGGATTCGGCTCGGCATTCCTCAACCCACGCCTGATCACCCCCACCACCGCAGCGATCGCTCTCGCCGCCACCGTCGGCGCAGGTGCCACCGCCCAGCTGGGCGCCATGCGCATCAATGAAGAGATCGACGCGCTGGAGGTCATGGGGATCCGCGCGGTGGCCTACCTCGCGTCCACCCGCGTCGCTGCCGGGATCATCGTCGTCATCCCGCTGTACTGCGTGGCGATCGTCCTGGCGTTCCTCGCCGCCCGGTTAGGCACCACCGCTTTCTACGGCCAGTCCACCGGCGTTTACGACCATTACTTCCACACCTTCCTAGTGCCAGGCGACGTGCTGCGCTCCTTCGTCGTGACGATCGTGGTGGCCGCTGTCGTCATGCTGATTCACACCTATTACGGATTCACCGCCCACGGCGGACCCGCCGGGGTCGGTGAGGCGGTCGGCCGCGCCACCCGCACATCGCTGGTCATCTCAGCCTTCGTGATCCTGCTGGTCACCATGGCCCTCTACGGCCAAACCGGAAACTTCAACTTCGCGGGATGAAAATGCGCAACACACCCGCCGGACACCACCGCGTCACCTCCGAATGGCTGGCCGCCGGACTAGTCGCGGTCATCGTCACCGCCGTCCTCGTCAGCATCGGAGCGTTCAACCGCAGCTTCACTCCCGCCGTGCGGGTCAGCGTCACTGCGGAACGCGCCGGGTTGGTGATGGAACCCAACGCGAAGGTCAAGATGCGCGGCGTGCAGGTCGGCCGAGTCGCCTCGATCCAGGGCGGGTCGACCCCCGTGTCCCTGGCACTGGACATCGATCCCGACCAGATCGCCCACATACCCGCCAATGTGGTGGCCCGCATCGACGCCACGTCGCTGTTCGGCGCCAAATTTGTCGACCTGGTCTACCCGGCCCAGCCCGAGGCGGCGCGGCTTCGCGCCGGCGCAGTGGTGCCCACCGAAAACGTCACCGCCGAAGTCAACACGGTTTTCGAGAACCTCGTCGCTCTGATCCAACAGATCGACCCCGCGAAACTGAACGCGATCGTCACCGCCATGGCCGAAGCGCTGCGCGGGCAGGGCCCCCGCATCGGTGAAGCCACCACGGCCGCCAACCAGGTCCTTACAGCGCTCAACGAGCGCACGGACACGCTCCGCGAGGACTGGCAAGCAGTCGCCGGCGCCGCCGACGTCTACAACGCGGCCGCCCACAACATCATCGACATCTTTGACGCCGCCGCAACCACCAGTACCACCGTCACCAGCAACGCCACCCAGCTGGACGCCTTCCTCGTCTCCGCTATCGGACTCGGTGACAGCGGGGTGCAGCTGCTGGCACCCAGCCGCGACAACCTGATCGCAGCGGTGCACAAACTCGAGCCGACCACCCAACTGCTCCTCACGTATAACCCGTCGCTGACCTGCATGCTCGTCGGTGCCCAGATCGCCCTCGACAGCGGTCTACGCGACGCGATGGGCGGCGCCGACGGCAAATCAGTGATCATGGACTCCGCCCTCCTGCTGGGCGCCGACCCGTACCGCTACCCCAGTAACCTGCCCATCAACGGAGCCAAAGGCGGCCCCGGCGGCAAACCGGGCTGCGGCTCCCTACCTGATGTCGCCAAAAACTGGCCCGTCCGCCAACTTATCGCCAACACCGGGTTCGGCACCGGGCTGGACTGGCGACCCAACCCTGGCATCGGGTTCCCCGGCTACGCCAACTACCTGCCGGTGACCCGTGCCGTGCCAGAACCCCCCAGCATCCGCTACCCGGGCGGCCCCGCACCAGGACCTATCCCCTACCCCGGAGCACCGCCGTACGGCGCCCCCCAATACGGACCCGACGGCACCCCGCTCTACCCCGGCGTGCCGCCCGCACCGCCTCAAACCTCACCCGCCCCACCCGACGGCGCACCGCCACCAAACCCCTGACCCACTCCCCACACCCTGACCAGTCAAGAACGTCGCAGAAAGGCCGCAAACCGTGCGAGGGAAGAAGCTGACACCGCTGCTACTGCGGCTGGCTGCGTTCGTCACCGTATGCCTGATCGGCACATTCGCCGTCATCGCCATCTTCTCGCAGCTGCGTTTTGAGAACTACGTC
The DNA here is from genome assembly GCF_029623955.1 of Mycobacterium sp. 236(2023). GTDB lineage: Bacteria > Actinomycetota > Actinomycetes > Mycobacteriales > Mycobacteriaceae > Mycobacterium. The sequence continues at coordinate 279,828 of NZ_JARSBP010000007.1, forward strand.
TCCTACCACGCGGTGTTCGCCAACGGGTCGGGACTGCGGCCAGGCAACTTTGTGCGGATCGCGGGCGTGGAGGTCGGCAAGGTCAAAGATGTCTCCGTCCAGCACGATGCCACCGTGGCGGTGTCATTCACCACCGACAATTCCGTGGTTCTCACCGGCGGCACCCGCGCGGTCATCCGCTACGACGACCTGATCGGCGGGCGATTCCTCGAACTGGTCGACGGCGCAGGCGATCCCCGCAAAGTCGCGCCAGGAGAAACCATCCCCCTCGACCGGACCGCGCCCGCGCTAGACCTCGACGCCCTCATCGGCGGCTTTCGTCCTCTTTTCCGCGCTCTTGATCCCGACCAGGTCAACGCGTTGAGCGGACAATTGATCGCCGCGCTGCAAGGCCAAGGACCCACCATCGGATCGATCCTGACGCAAACCGCGGCTCTGACCTCCACGCTCGCCGACCGCGACGAGCTCATCGGGCAAGTCATCACCAACCTCAACATCGTGCTGGGGTCACTTGCCGACCACAGCCACGAGTTCGGCCAAGCCGTCGACTCATTAGCCGAACTCACCGGTGCGCTCGCCGACCGCGATCAAGATCTGGTCAACGGCCTGGCCTACAGCAACGCCGCGGCCCAATCCATCACCGACCTGCTCGCGCAGGCCCGCCCGCCTCTGCAGCAGGCTCTGCCCCAGACTGACCGCGTCGCCACCAACGTGCTGGCCGACCACGACTATTTCGACAATCTGCTGGCCACCTTGCCCGACACCTACCGGATGCTGAACCGGCAGGCCCTCGGCGGCGACTTCTTCAGCTTCTACCTCTGCGATCTGGTTCTCAAAGTCAACGGCAAGGGTGGCCAACCCGTGTACATCAAGGTCGCCGGCCAATCCTCAGGCAGGTGCACCCCCAAATGAAATCGCTGCAGGAACGCAATGTGGCCGTCATCGGCGGCCTCGGCGTCGTCGTCGCCGTCGCCGTCACCGTCGCGGCCTACAACTTCAACAACCTGCCGGGGATCTCCTCGGCGGCCAGCTACTCGGCCCTCTTCGACGAAGCCGGCGGGCTGACCGCCGATGCTCCCGTCGAGGTGTCCGGGGTACGTGCCGGCCGCGTGGAGAGCATCAGCCTGCAACCCGAAGGCGTGCTTGTCACCTTCAGCGTCGATGAGGACATCCACCTCGGAGACCGCAGCGAGGCGGCCATCAAGACAGTCAGCCTGTTGGGCAACAAAATCCTCGAAGTCGCCCCCCGCGGGGAGGAAAGCCTGGCCGCCACCATCCCCTTGGACCGCACCACCTCGCCCTACCAACTACCCGATGCCGTCGGCGATCTGACCGCCACCATCAGCGGCCTGCAAACCGATCAGCTGTCGGATTCACTGCGCACGCTCAGCCAAACGCTTCAGGACACCCCACCACAATTGCGCGCCGCCGTCGACGGCGTCACCCGCTTCTCTGAAGCCATCAACCAACGCGACACCGAGCTGCGGTCGCTGTTGCAAAACGCCGGCCGCGCCACCACCGTCCTGGGACAACGCACCACCGAAATCGTCGACCTGGTGCACGACACCAACACAGTCCTGGCCGCCCTACAAACTCAACGCGACGCTGTAGACCAGATTTCGGCCAACCTCACCGCGCTTACCCAACAGCTGCGCGGATTCGTCGCCGATAACCGCAGCACCCTCAAACCCACCCTCGACAAACTCAACGGGGTCCTAGCCACACTCGACAACCGCAAGACCGAACTGCAGAAGTCGATTAAAGGATTCGGCGACTACGCCATGGGCCTCGGGGAGGCCCTCAGCTCGGGCCCATTCTTCAAGGCCTATCTGTCCAATCTGATGCCGGGCCAATTCCTGCAACCCTTCGTCGACGCCGCATTCTCCGACCTGGGACTAGATCCCAATGTATTGCTTCCCTCCCAACGCACCGACCCCCAGGTCGGCCAACCCGGCACTCCGGCACTGCCGATCCCCTACCCGCGAACCGGACAGGGCGGCGACCCGCGCCTCACCCTTCCCGACGCCATCACCGGCAACCCCGACGACCCGGGCTGCGGGCCACCCGGCATCCCGCTGCCGGGTCCCACCGGTTGCTACCCCTACCGGGAGCCGCTGCCCGCCCCGGCCCCAGGTGGACCGCCACCGGGACCGCCGGCGAACCCATCACCAAACCCTTCGCCGAGTCCTCCCATCGGGCCTATCAGCGACCCGCTGACGCCGTCGGGAGCCGAGCAATGAGCACCTTCACCGTGCGGCGTACGGTGCGCGCCGCCATCGCCACCCTTCTGGTCGCCGTCATCGCCGGCGCGTCGTGGCAGTTGATGCGGCACATCGATACCCAGCAAAGAAACTATGTGACGGCCTACTTCGACAACAGCAAAGGCATCTTCGCCGGCGACGACGTCCGCATCCGCGGCGTCAACGTCGGCAAGATCGACACCATCGAACCTCAAGGCACCCGGGTCAAAATCAGCTTCTGGTTCGACGCCCACTACCCGGTGCCCGCCGATGCCAAAGCTGTCATCCTCTCGCCCACCCTGGTCACCTCACGCGCCATTCAACTCACCCCGCCCTATCACGGCGGCGCCACCATGACCACCGGTGCCGCTATCCCGCAAGCGCGTACCGCAGTGCCCGTGGAATTCGACGATTTCCGGGTCCAATTGGAAAAGCTCACCGCTGCCCTGCAGCCCACCGAACCCGGCAACGTCAGCACGCTAGGCGCACTAGTCAACACCGCCGCTGACAACCTCCGTGGACAAGGCCCCGCTATCCGCAAGTCCATCATTGAACTCTCCCAAGCTCTTTCAGCACTCGGCGACAACACTGGCGACGTCTTCGCCAGCGTCAAGAACCTCGCTGCGCTGGTCTCTGCACTGCAGGGCAGCACCGACATCATCCGCGCACTGAACACCAACTTGGCCTCGGTCAGCTCCGAGCTGTCCGACTCCCCCGACGAAACCGGGAAAGCGGTGGAGGCGCTCAGTGAGGCCGCCAATGACGTCAGCTCGTTCGTGGCTGACAACCGCGAATCACTCGGCGTCACCTCCGACAAGCTGACATCGCTGTCCCAAGCGCTCAACGACAGCATCGGCGACATCAAACAGCTCCTGCATATCGGACCAACCACCCTGGAAAACTCCAACAACACCTACTTTCCCGCCCAGGGCACCGTCAGCGGCGTGCTGGCGGCCAACAACTTCAACAACCCGATCACATTCCTGTGCGGCGCCATCCAGGCCGCGTCTCGACTCAACGCCGAACAGTCCTCGAAGCTCTGCGTCCAATATTTGGCGCCCATCATCAAGAACCGCCAATACAACTTCCCGCCACTGGGAATGAACCCGATTGTCGGCGCTACCGCACGCCCCAATGAAGTCACCTACAGCGAAGACTGGATGCGACCCGACTACATCCCACCGCAGCCCCCTGTCGCCGAGGCATCCCCGCAGAATGGCGACCTGACGCCCGGTGCCCTGCCTGCAGAAGCCCCACTGCACACCACGCCCCACCCTCAGCCCACCGACCCCAGCGCCGGACTACCGGGCATGATGCTGCCTCCGCAGGGACCGCCACGATGAACCGACGACCCACCACCGCGTTCGCCGCCATCACCGTCGTCGCCCTCAGCCTGCTCACCGGCTGCGGATGGAAAGGCCTGAACTCACTTCCGCTTCCGGGCACCCAAGGCGACGGACCCGGCTCGTTCACCATCGAGGCGCAGTTGCCCAATGTCAACAACCTGCAACCGAATTCGCGGGTGCGTGTCGGCGACGTCAACGTTGGCACCGTCACCAAGATAGAACGCCAGGACTGGCACGCCCTGTTGACGATTCGCCTCAACGGCGACGTGATCCTGCCGGCCAACGCGACCGTCACTCTGGGGCAGACAAGCCTGCTGGGCTCCCAGCACATCGAACTGGCAGCACCGGCCGATGAGGCATCGCCGTCGCGACTGCGCCAGGGTTCGCTGATTCCGCTGGATCGCGGCGGCTCCTACCCAACCACCGAACAAACTCTGGCCGCGGCCTCCCTGCTGCTCAATGGTGGCGGACTCGGCCAAGTCCAGGACATCACCACCGCGCTGAGCACCGCGTTCGACGGGCGCGAAAACGACCTGCGCGACCTGCTATCCAACCTCGACGTGTTCATCGGCCGCCTCAATGACCAGACCAGTGACATCATCGCCGCCACCGACGCCGTCAATCGGGTCGCCGAACAGTTCGCCGCCCAGAGACCCATCGTCGACAAGGCGCTGCAGACCCTGCCGGCCGCACTGGCCGTCCTCAACAAACAGCGCCAACATCTTCTCGACGCAGTGGAGCAGCTCGGAAAGTTCAGTGCGTTGGCCGCCGACTCGGTTAATCAGACCAAGGATTCCCTGGTGCGCCAGCTCAAAGCCCTAGTGCCCGTGCTCACATCGCTGGCTGACGCCGGACCCGCGCTGACACGTTCGTTAGGGCTGTTCACCACCTTCCCCTTCGCTAAAGACAACCTGGGCAGGGTTTTTCGCGGCGATTACGCCAACATCACCGCGGTCATCGACCTGACTCTGAGCCGTCTCGACGCGGGCCTGTTCACCGGCACGCGCTTCGAAGGCAATCTCACCGAACTGGAGATGCAGTGGGGCCGCACCATCGGCACAATGCCCAGCCCCTACACCGCAGGAAACCCCTTGGTTGCGCCGTACCGCTTCGATCAGGGGCCGTAACCAATGCAGCCGACTACACGTCGAGCCTCCACCTGCAGCGCCCACCGGCCAGTGAACGCCTCGGCCCCGCCCACCAAGACATCGACGACAAGGAGGTGACCGTGACGGCAATCGCAGCGGCCGTGGCGCACCCATGCGCGGAAGCCGCAGCGCGCTGGAATGACCGGGCGCCCAAGACTTTATCGCCGCACCGAGATCAAGTGCTGATGCGGAACAGAAGCAGACAAAGCGGTCGGGGACCGTACCGGGCAGTGATGCGATGAACCTGTCCAGGCGAGTGCGAGTGCAGCTCGCGTTCTTCGTGACGATGTCGGTCATCGCCGCCAGCGCACTGGGGTTCGGCTTCCTCGATGTGCCCGGAACGTACTTCGGCGTCGGGCAGTACCGCGTGCTCATCGACCTGCCGCGCGCGGCGGGCCTGTACCCGAATGCCAACGTCACCTATCGAGGCACCGAAGTCGGGCGCGTCCAGAGTATTTCGCTCACCGATGACGGGGTGAGGGCAGTTCTGTCACTGCGCTCCGACGTCGCCGTCCCCGCCGACCTGCAGGCCCAGGTGCACAGCCAAACCGCCGTCGGCGAGCAGTTTGTCGAATTGGTTCCGCGCACCGACAGTGGACCTCATCTCAGTGACGGCACCGTCATCCCCCGCGACCGCGTCCAAGTTCCCCCCGATGTCAACGCGCTGCTGACGGCCACCAACGAAGGGCTGCAGGCCATCCCGCACGACAATCTCAATACCGCTATCGACGAGGGCTTCACAGCGGTCGGCGGGCTGGGCCCCGAGCTGTCTCGGATCGTCAAAGGATCGACCAACCTGGCCATCGACGCACGCGCCAATCTCGATGCGCTGACCACGCTCATCGATCAGACCAAGCCGATCCTGGACACCCAGACTGACACCTCCGACGCCATCCAGAACTGGGCAGCCAATATCGACGCAATCACATCCTCACTGCGCCAGCACGATCCCGCGCTACAACGCGTGCTGCAGGACGGCCCGCCCCTGTTCGATGAGCTGCATCAACTCAATGACCGACTCCGCCCTACACTGCCGATCCTGCTGAGCAACCTGGTCAACCTTGCCGACGTCGGCATCGTCTACCAGCCCAACATTGAACAACTGCTCGTGCTGCTTCCCGAAGCCGTCGCCACCATCCAGGGCGCCACACTGGCCAACCGCGACACCAAACAGGACTACAAGGGTGTGTATCTGTCGTTTGCGCTGAACCTCAACGTGCCCCCGCCCTGTAACACCGGATACCTTCCCCCCCAACAACTACGACCCCCGAGCGAAGTCGATTTCCCGGACCGGCCCGCCGGCGACATGTACTGCCGGGTCCCGCAAGACTCGATGCTCAACGTCCGCGGGGCCCGCAACCTGCCCTGTGCAACCCGCCCCGGTAAACGCGCGCCGACCGTCGCGATGTGCGAGAGCGACGAGCAGTACGTGCCACTCAACGACGGCTACAACTGGAAGGGCGATGCAAACGCCACCACCACCGGCCAATCGGTCCCCCAACCGCGGCCTCAGGCCGCGCCGCCTCCGGTCGCTGTCGCCCCATACGATCCCGCCACCGGCAGCTACCTCGGCCCTGACGGCCAGCGATACACCCAGACCAACATGGCCGACGGCCAGACCGATCCGCCGAGCCTGCACGACCTGATGGTGCCTCCAGGAGGACCGCAACCGTGACCACCCACACCACCAATCAGTCCGCCCCGACACACCACGCACTGCAACGGGCAACCGACACAACGGCACCGCCCGCCGACTTAACCGACAGTGAGGATGGCGCCACCAACGAAGCCGCCGATGACGCCGGCGATCATGTCCTCGACCCGGCCGCGGCGACCGGTGGCCCACCGGAAGCGGCCGAACCGCACGGCGACGCCGAAACCGCTGCTGCAGCAAACGATGTCGACACCACGGGTCGCAGCCCGCTACGGCTGCGATGGTCAATGCCACCGCATCGAATCGCACTGCTCTTCGGGCTGGGCGCGCTAGCAGGTGTCGCCGCGGTGTGCGGATGGGTGGCCGACACCTATCACGATCAACACGTCGCTGATCAGCAGGAGGCCGCTTACCTGCAAACCGCACGCCAGGGTGCTCTGAACCTGACCACCATCGACTGGCAGCACGCCGACACCGACATCGCGCGCATCCTCGATGTGTCCACCGGCCAGTTCCGCGACGACTTCTCCGCCCGTGCGCAAGACTTCACTACAGTGGTCAAACAAACCCAGTCCCGCACCGAAGGCACGATTGTCGATGCCGGCATCGAATCCGAAACACCCACCGGTGCACAGGTTCTCGTTGCAATCAACGTCACCAGCACCCAGGGCAATCAGCCAGAACAGCGCAGCCGAGGATGGCGCATGCGGATCCTCGTCGAACGCGACGGCGAGAACGCCAAGATCGCCAACGTGGAGTTCGTTCCATGACCAACCCATCTACAGACGCGCCCCCGCAGGCCGCCCCCCTAACCGACTCGCTCACTCCCATCGAGACGGCGCTCGTCGAACAGACCTCCGTCGCTTCTGAGGCCACACCCGTAGATGAGCACTCCGCGCGCGCTGGCGACACGGGCTCCACTGACAGTCATCCTGGCCCTGGCCGGATAACCCGCGTGGCAGTGTTCCTGGTGCTGCCGCTGCTCGTGTTTGCGGTAACCGGCGCAGCCGGCTGGTTGAAGTACCTCCAGCTGCGCGATCACGCGCTCGCCGCTGCCCGCACAGAATCGGTCAGTGCCGCCATAGACACCACGGTAGCCATGCTGTCCTATAACTCCACCGACGCCGCTGACACCCTCAACGCGGCCCGTGATCGACTCACGGGCGCGTTACGCGACTCCTACACGTCGCTGATCAATGACGTCGTCATCCCGGGTGCGCAGCAGAAGCGCATCTCGGCAGCCGCGAACGTCGCGGCCGCCGCCTCGGTCGACGCCTCCCCTCAGCACGCCGTGGTACTGGTCTTCGTCAACCAGTCGATCACCCAGGGTCAAGACGCACCCAGCGGCACCGCCTCCGCTGTGCGGGTCACCCTTGACAAGGTCGGAACCCATTGGCTCGTCAGCGGTTTCGACCCCATCTGATGTCCCATGAGTTATCAAATCATCGCCGATACCCGTCCCCGCGGCACAGGATGACGCCCCACACGATGACAATACGACCCACCCGAGCCGCCGCGGACCCGCGCTGCACTCGACGCTGGCGAATCACTGCGCTTGCCTGCTTAGGCATCGCCGCGCTACCGGTCGGCGCCGGTGCCACGGGCACCGCGCAGGCTGATGCCGTCGCCTACCTCGTCAACGTAACGGTGCGCCCGGGCTACCACTTCGCTCACGCCGACGCCGCGCTGGCCTACGGGCGCAGCCTGTGCGATGCGCTGGCCAACGGCGTTGGCTACCCGCAGCTGGTCTCCACCATCGAGCGTGACTTCGCCACCACTGACGAGTACCAGGCCACCTATCTGCTCGGTCAAGCCGCCAACGAACTGTGTCCCGCCCAGATCTGGCGGCTACGCCGATCCGCAGCCGACAGCCACATCCAATGACCGCAGCCTCGAAGGCCACGCTTCGTCGCGGCGCCCACCTGCTCACTATATGTTGCGCCGCAACGCTGTTGGCGACACCGGTAGCGCACGCGGACAACAGGCGGCTCAACGACAGTGTGGTGGCCAACGTCTACACCATCCAGCAACAGGCCGGCTGTTCCAACGAGGTGCACATCAACCCGCAACTGAGGCTGGCCGCCCAATGGCACACGCACGACGTGCTCGCCAACCGCGCTTTGGACGGTGATATCGGATCAGATGGCTCTATGGTGCAGGACCGCGCCAACGCCGCAGGGTTCCGCGGTGTGGCCACGGAAACCGTGGCCATCAACCCCGCGTTGGCCATCAGCGGCATCGAAATACTTAACCAGTGGTACTACCGCCCCGACTATCTGGCCATCATGGCGGACTGCGCCAACACCCAGATTGGCGTGTGGTCGGAGAACAGCTTCGACCGCAGCGTCGTCGTCGCCGTATACGGTCGCCCCGCCTAGCGACCCGACCACGACCACCGCGCCACTTCGACACCTAGGAGTCATCGATGGACCCCAACCCCGATTACGATGTCAGCGATGAACTCGAATACGGCATGAACTGGTTCGCCTGGATCCTGCGCGGCGTCTACCCGCCTCCGGCCTACCCGCCCGTGTAATCCAGCCGGATCAACACGCTGTGACGGGGCAGCGCCGCGACACCACCCACGCATGCAGCGAGACGCCGCCACAATGGAACTCGGCATTACCGTCCAAGCCGGCCGCGCGGCGCCAGTAGCCGTCGTGAGCTTATGGACTGCATCTGAGGCGACGACTATCCCGTCGAATATCTACTGGTGCCCTCGGCGGCCACGGGTGGCGACATCCCCCGTCGACTTCCAAGGCGGTGGCCAGCACGACGTGTTCTGCTCGACGTGTTCAACGCCGCACCCGAGGTCAGCAACTGGGTCACGGCGGACGACGCATGGCAACCCTGGCCGGTCGCGGGTTTTCGGTCATCGCCCCCGCCGGCGCCGCGCGGAGCCTCGACATCTGCACCGACGGGGAATTAGGCGGCAGCCGCCAATGGAAGACCTTCCTGTCCGCTCAACTGCCAATCAAATGGCTGGGCAAAGGAATTGACGGGATCCGGACATCCCGTCGTGGGCGCGGCCCGAGGCGGCACTGCCACGGCCACCACTCGCCGCCTTCCATCTCGGCCGGTACCGCTCGGCCGGTTCGCAGTCACGGGTTCACATCTCCTCCGACATCACCTGGAGCCGGTGATCACCGCCGGGCCTACCTATTATCTCGAGGCCAACACCCACCACATGTGGCGCACCGCCGCACCGTGGTCGCTGGAAAGGGCGCCACCCCGACGGACACGTGCAAACTGCTCACTGACAACAACTCTCGGCTGTCGGCCACAGTCCCGCAGCCGTCACCTGCAGCGGTCCAGCCGCGATGGTCGGCTACTGCGACGAAGGAGAAGGCAGCAGCCTGCTTCTGCGCCCACTACCGTCGGGTAGGCGGTCACAACCTTCACGTCGATATTTCGATCGTAATCGCCGAGCTTTCACAGTCATTCTGCATTGGGTAACGAACTAGGCGAAACGGACCGGAGCAGGGTCCGCAACCATCGATGGGCAGGGTCGTTGGTCAATCGCGGATGCCACAACATGGCGTAGTCCAGTGACGCGAATACTTCTGGAGGGCGGGCCATTCGGAGATTCCCGGTCAGGTGTCTCAGTGCGTATCGTCGCGGTATCACTGCGATCAGCGTCGTGGACATCAACGCAGTGATAAGCGTCGAGAAGTAGGGAACCGTGACGGCGTGACGAGGATGCACGCCGAGCTCAGCCAAGGTGGCGTCCACGAGCATCTGTTGGCCATGCAACATCGCCACACGTGCATGCGGGTACGCCCGTAGCTGTTCCACCGTGAGCGCGTCGTCGGTGACAGGATGCCCGTCAGACATCAGACAGACGAATTCGTCGGCGAACAGGGTCTCGGCGATCATCGGTTCCGGTGGAGCCAAAGGCCCGAGGACCAGGTCGACGCGCCCTCGTTGCATGTCCTCGTAAGTCGACGGAACGACCTGATCGATGGTCAGTGACATGTTCGGCGCCTGCCGGAAGAACTCGCGAAACAATCCGTCGGCGAGCACGTCGGTAGCGTAATCGCTTGCAGCCAAACACATCGTGTTGCTGGCCAGCGCCGGGTTGAATGTGTCGGCGGCGATGAGTGCACGCAGTTGGGGCATCACCTCGGCCATCTCGCTGCGCAGGATTCGCGCTCGGGGGGTCAGCTCGTAGCCGGCCGGAGTTTGGACTAACAGTTCATCATCGAAGGTTCTGCGCAGGCGGGCAAGCACGCGGCTCATCGCCGACTGACTCAAATTTCGGCGTTGCGCCGCACGTGAGACCTGCCGCTCGTCCAGCAGTGCCTCTAGCGCGGGAAGTAAGTTCAAGTCCACGTTATCGAAATGCATGGGATGCATAGTTAAGGTTACCAATATGCATTTGACGCATGATGTGCTCGGTCGAAGGATTGGAGGTGCAGGACCAACCGCAACCCAGGAGGCAGTACTGATGACAAGTAGCGCCGCAGTTGATTCCATCATCGACGGATCGACACCACCCACGTATCGCTGGTACGCCGACGGGCAATTCCGCGATGCGCCCGCTGGAACCTTCGAAGACTTCAACCCCTACACGGGCGAAATCCACGCCCACGTCGCACGGTGCGGACGCGCTGAAGCCGCCGAAGCCGTCGCCGCGGCAGAACGCGCCTTCGATGAGTGGTCACGGATGTCACCCGGAGCCAGAGCGGAACTCTTCCGCCGGGCGGCCGCAGTCGTTCATCGGCGCCGCGATGAATTGGTCGCCCAACTGGCCCGCGAAACCGGTGCGGCCGCTTTCAACGCAGGCTTTCAGATTGATCTGCTCGGCACCTTGATGGAACAGGTCGCCGGGTGGGGTTACAACCCAACCGGCGAGAGTCTCCCGTCGGATCTGCCGGGCGCCCGGCACTACGTCGAACGGCGGCCACTCGGCGTCGTGGTCAACTTCGTGCCGTGGAACGGCGCGTCCCTGCTGAGCTGGCGTTCTGCGCTGGCCCCGTTGGTCTTTGGCAATACCGTCGTGATTAAACCGTCTGAGTTGGCTCCGTTGTCTGCTGGGCTTCTCATCGCCGAGGTGGTCCACGAGGCCGGCTTCCCGCCTGGCGTGATCAATGTCGTGACCCATGCCCCGGGAGAGGCCGGACCAATTGCAGACGAGTTTTTCGACAACCCGGCCGTGCGCTGCCTCAATTTCATCGGCAGCGTCGCTACTGGCCGCCACCTAGCCGAGAGGGCCGGCAGAGCCCTCAAGCGCACGGTGATGGAGCTCGGCGGTTACAACCCACTGCTCGTAATGGACGACGTCGACCTCGACTACGCCGTGCAGGTTGCCACGTTCAGCGCATTCTGGCATCAGGGCCAAGTCTGCATGAACGCGCGAAAGATCCTCGTCCACGAGCGAATCTATGAGGAGTTCACCCAACGGCTGGTGGCCTCGGCGCAGACGCTGCCGACCGGAGATCCCAGTGACCCAACAACGTTCATCGGGCCACTTATCACCCCGGCCGCAGTTGAACAGGTTGACCGCCGGGTCCGCGAGGCGACTGATCTCGGTGCCCGGGCGCTCTGCGGGGCCACCTACGAAGGGCAGATTTACTCGCCCACCGTGCTCATCGATGTTCCGGATTCCGCAACAATCAATCATGAGGAGACATTTGGACCTGTGGTCGTCGTGCAACCGGTCCGTGACGAGACCGAAGCCATCGATATCGCCAACCGCCCCATGTACGGGCTGTGCGCCGGCGTTCTCTCCGAACAGACGCGTGCATTGGAGATCGCGGCCCGCCTGCAGGCCGGAGCGATCCGCGTCAACATGGTCACCATCAGCGATGAGATCCACCTCCCGCTGGGTGGCGTCCGTGACAGCGGTTGGGGCCGCAGCGGCCCGACAGGCTATCGCGATGATTTCACCGACGTCATCGCCATCACCATTCAGTCTGGCCAGCAACAGCTTCCGATCAACTGACCTATCAGCAGCGCCTTCCACCCGCAACCGGGGTGGAAGGCGCTGTCCCATCGCCCACGCAAAGGAGTAGTGGTCACCGTGCTTACCCATGAGCAGCTCTCGTCGCTCGATATCGTCACTATCAATCAAATACTGGTGCAGGAACGACAGGCGCGGGATCGCGGATGGTGGTCGCAGATGCTGACCTTCTTCCACGACGACTCACGCGTCACCATCAGCTGGTTTGATGGCAGCGGAGCCGATTTCGTTGCCAGCTCGCGGGCCCTTGCCGAGCAGGGCGCCGTCGGATGCCACCGGCTTGAGCCGCCGGCCATCCACGTGCACCAGGATCGCGCCGTCGCGGTCATGCCTGTCGTGGTCGAGACCTACCCCACCGTGGAGGGTGTCGGCACTGTGCTGACCGGCTACGCGCGTCTGGTCTACCAACTCGAACGACGCTCCGGAACGTGGGGAATCGTTCGGATGCAAGCCATTTACGAGCGCGATGAACTGCACTCCACACCGGCTGCCTCGGCACCGTTGGTGCCAGCCGACGAGCTGAAAGCGTTCCGGCCAAGCTATGCGTGGCTGGCGTGGAGCCTGAATCGACTCGGACTTCGCGTCCCTGCCGATCTCCCCGGCGACGATAAGCCTTCCTTGGCAGAAGCGTTGTACGACAACGCCTTTGCGTGGATTACCGAGTGACCATCCCGTCAACCAGTCGACGCAGCGATGGCCTCACCGACTGACTCGGGTGGATCCACGACACGGACCGCCGCTAGGGCGTTCGACTCGGCGGGGGTCCTCAACCGCGACCGTCGCTGTCGACCTCCGGCTCTGCGGGCTTTGTCGGCTGGAGATGACCGCTGGCCAGTCGGCAGGCAATGACCGACTGTGAGAGCCCGGCGAACGAACGCGCTTCGAGTCCGGTGAGCCGGGACCAGCGTTCAAGCCGGTAGGTGACGCTGTTGGCGTGCACGTGGACCGCCTGCGCTGCCGCCGCGATCGACATGCCAGCCGCCGCGAAGGCCAGGACTGTCTCGGTGAGGTGTGGGTTGGCTTGGGCCACTTCGACCGTCGGGGCCAGCAGTACATGTAGCCGTTCCCGTTGAGCGAGCAGGACCGCCTCATTCCAGTCGTGCTCGAAGGTGCGAACCGGGTGCGCAGTGGACGTGCAGGTGAATGCCAGGCGCGCGTCGCCGAGACTTTCACCTGCGCCGGCAAGTCCCGGCCGCGCCAACCCGATTCCCCAGCGCCCGGCAAGGCTTCCCTCGGCCGGGCCGTGAACCACGATCTCCGGTAGCCGCCCGACCTGAGTGATCATCTCCAGCTGACCGCCGGCCACCGTACGACTGACGACGTCGGTGGCCAAGTGCGGCGGCAATGTCACTACGCTGCCATGCACTGAGAACTCCGTGACGCCCGGGGCGGGCTGCCAGACCAGCCCCACGAACTTCCCTCGCGGGTCGAGCCGCAGCCGCGCGGCGATGACCGCGGCGGCCGACTGTTGCTCGGGGTCCTCCAGGCACTCCAGGAATTGGTGAGCCAGGGTGATTCTGTCACCGTCGATTGCTCGGGCAACGCTGCTGTGTGCCCCCGCCATCGCTGTGGTGGTTTCACGGATCGCCTCGAACATGAGGGTGCCGATGCGGGGTAAGAGGGCAACCATCGGAGGGCTCGAGCGCTCAACCAGGATCCGCCAGATCTCGGCATCGGCCACCTGATAGGCCGCGATCAGCGCATCGATGGGTACCCCTCCCGCGGCGCGCTTGGCAGCCAGATCGGTGGCCGCCGTGAGCTCGGAGGAGCTCAACCCCCGTTGTTCAGACAGCGCGTGAAGTCGGTTGAGCACCTGCAGCGCGACGGCGCTGCGATGTTCGGGTTCGGGGACGACGGCGTACACGGGTTGGGCACTGCGAATGGAACTGGTGACGGTGTCCGCCAAAGCCGACACCTCATCGACCATGACGCTCAGGGTGCGCTGTACCGCCACCCAACCCTCACGGTCGGATCCGTGATTTCCACTAATCACTTGAGCTCCTTACTGCCTAAAACTGGGAATCGGCCGTAGATCGCCGTGCCGTAGAACACAAATAATAGGGATAAGCCCAAATGATGTGCAGCAGAAGGACCTTTCATGACGACTCAAGCAGCCGCGGCCGACCGCCCTGTCGCCAGCGGTAGTCCGCTCGACGATCGCTACGATCTGCTCGACGGAGAAGTCCACCTGTCCGGGATCCAGGCCCTTGTCCGACTCCCCCTGGACCTGCGGCGTCTGGACCAGCAGCAGGGACTCGACGTCGCCGTCTTCATCTCCGGATACGAGGGCTCGCCCCTTGCTGGGCTCGATCTCCAACTGTCGCGGCAGAAGAAGCGCCTTCTCGAACATCGCGTCGTCTTTCAGCCCGGCGTCAACGAGGAGCTGGCCGCCAACGCGGTCCAAGGAACGCAGATAGCGTCCGCGTCGGCAGACCGGATCGGAGACGGTGTGGTCGGCATCTGGTACGGCAAGGCGCCGGGCCTGGATCGAGCGACCGACGCCATCCGCCACAGCAACCTTGGCGGAACCCATCGCAGCGGCGGCGTTCTCGCCCTGGTAGGTGACGACTCGATAGCGAAGTCCTCGACGGTGCCGAGCAGCTCGGAGTCTGCCATCGCCGAGCTTGGGATGCCGTGTCTGTCCCCCGCCGACCCCCAAGACATCCTCGATCTCGGCCTCCATGGTGTTGCGATGTCACGGATATCGGGATTGTGGATTGCCATGAAGCTGGCGACCAACGTCGTCGACGGTTCGGGCACGGTGCGCCTCGATCCCGCCCGGGTCAGACCGGTCGTTCCCGACACCTCGTTCGACGGCGCGGCGTTCGAGCATGAACCGACGGGACACCTTCTGCAGCCCACACTTTCACGGCTTGAGGCCACGCAGGTTCGCCAGCGCTTGGAACTCGCGCGACGCTATGCCGCAGCCAACCACCTCAATCACGTCATCGGCGATGAGGCGGCAACGCTGGGGATCATCTGCGCTGGGGCCACCTATCTCGACGTCCGGCAGGCCCTCTCTGATCTCGGCATCACCGACGACAGCCTCGTCGGCAGCGGCGTGAAGATCTTGAAGTTGGGGATGATCCATCCCCTAGAGCCAGGCGTCATCGACGCGTTCAGCTCGGGGCTGCGCGAAATCGTCGTGGTCGAGGAGAAGAAGGCGTTTATCGAGCTCGCCCTGAAAGACTTGCTCTACGGAACGTCCGAAGCGCCACGCGTCGTCGGCAAGCGAGACGAGCTGGGCCGCGAACTGTTCCGAGCCGACGGCGATCTCCCTGCCGACTATATTGCGACGCGATTGGCTCCACGCATCCGCGACCACGGGGGACCTGCCTCAGTGGCCACGTGGCTCGAGCAACGATCGGCGCGGCGGGTACCTACGCTGCTACCGATCCTGCCGCGGCGCCCGTCCTTCTGTTCCGGCTGCCCCCACAACAGCTCGACGAAAGTTCCCGATGGCTCGCTCGTGGGCGCCGGCATCGGTTGCCATGCCCTGGTCGCCTTCATGCCCGAGAGCCGGATCGGCGACTCGATCGGTCATAGCCAAATGGGCGGCGAAGGGGCTGCGTGGATCGGCATGGCCCCGTTCGTCACGCGGGATCACCTGTTCCAAAACCTCGGCGACGGCACTTTTCACCACTCGGGCTCCCTGGCCATTCGCGCCGCCATCGCCAGCGGCGCCCACATCACCTACAAGCTGCTGTACAACGACGCCGTCGCCATGACCGGTGGCCAGCAGGCGATCGG
Source organism: Mycobacterium sp. 236(2023) (assembly GCF_029623955.1). GTDB lineage: Bacteria > Actinomycetota > Actinomycetes > Mycobacteriales > Mycobacteriaceae > Mycobacterium. The sequence goes on from NZ_JARSBP010000007.1 coordinate 295,928, forward strand.
CAAGATGGCCGTCCCGCAGATCGTCTCTGAACTCCTGGCCGAGGGTGTTGCCCGCATCGTGATCACCAGTGACCAACCCAAGCAGAGCCGTCGAGCGTTCGGACGCCGTCTGCCCGCCCGAGTGTCGATCCGTCACCGCGACGACATGATCACGGTGCAGGAAGAGCTGGCTCACACTGCCGGGGTGACAGTGCTGATCCACCAGCAGGAGTGCGCCACCGAGCTGCGTCGCAAGCGCAAGCGGGGGCTTGTCGAGTCGCCTAGCCGTCGCATCTTCATTAACGAACGGGTCTGCGAAGGGTGCGGCGACTGCGGCGATAAATCGGGCTGCCTGTCGGTCCGCCCGACCGAGACCGAGTTCGGCCGAAAGACCGAAATCCACCAAGCCTCCTGCAATTTGGATTTCTCCTGCCTCAAAGGTGACTGCCCGTCCTTCGTTGAGGTCGTCCCGCGGAAAGCATCGAAGAAGCGCAACCACCGGCTTCTATCGGCGACGCCGACAAAGACACCAAAGCCTGAGACGACGGACCTGCCCGATCCGCAGCCGCTGGTCACGGCTGAGGACTTCTCGATGCGCATCACGGGCGTCGGCGGCACCGGTGTGGTGACCGTGGCACAAGTCATCGCTGCCGCCGCATCCCACGCCGGACTCCAAGTCAAAGGGCTCGACCAACTCGGTCTGGCCCAGAAAGGTGGGGCGGTCGTATCTGACATCCGCCTGTCGACGTCAAAAATCCTCGGCACCAACAAAATCGGCCCCGGTGGGTGCGATCTCTATCTCGGCTGCGACATCCTGGTAGCCGCCACCGAGACGAACCTGGAGGTGATAGCCCCAGAGCGCACCTACGCGGTGGTCTCGACCTCGATCACTCCGACCGGCCGGATGGTGACCGATACCGCCACGCTCTTCCCGGCGATCGAAGATCTGATCGGGCGAATCGAGTGGTCGGGCGCGCGGCCTGAGAATGTCTTCGTCGACGCTCACGCCGTGACCGGCGCCGCGGCCCTAGACGAGGACCAATACGACAACATCTTCCTCCTCGGCGTCGCCGTGCAGTCAGGAGTCGTCCCCCTCTCCCCCGAGAGCGTGGAGTGGGCGCTGGACCTCAACGGTGTCCAGGTGGAGCGAAACCTCGCAGCATTCCGGCTCGGTCGTCAGCACGTCGCTAACGGCGACCCCGGGGTCAACTCCTCCCCGGCTTCCTCCGCGCTGGATGCTCTCATCCGCCGCAGAGTCGCCGAGCTTACGGCTTATCAGAACGACAAATGGGCCGCACGGTACGCACAGCAGGTGCAGGACGTCCGCCGAGCAGAGGCAACCGCGATCGGCGAAAGCACCTCGATCACCGAAGCTTTCGCGCGTCACCTGTTCAAAGTCATGGCCTACAAAGACGAATACGAGGTGGCTCGACTGCACATCGACCCGGACCTCGAAAGTCAGATCCGCGAGGAGTTCGGCGAGGGCGCACGCTACTCGATCCTGCTCCATCCGCCCCTCCTTCGAGCCCTCGGACTGAAGAAAAAAATCCGCCTGCAGGCCTGGTGGGCGAAGCCGGTACTGCGAATCCTCTACGGCCTGCGCACGCTGCGCGGTACCCGCCTCGATCTCTTCGGATACGACAACGTCAGGCGCGAGGAGCGTCGACTTATCGAGGACTACGCCACGTCGATGAACGCCGCGATGAAAGCGCTCTCGCCTGCAACGCACGACGCCGTCCTCGAGCTGGCCGCCCTGCCGGATGTCGTCCGCGGCTACGAAAGCATCAAACTTCAGTCCCTCGAGAAGTATCGGTCACGTCGCTCAGAGATCCTGCAGCAGTTGAGTTCTGAGCCCGCCCATATCTAGAGCTCGGCAGGCCCTGCAGTGGCTTCGAGTTATCCCTCTGACGCTGTCGTGCCGGTAAGGGCGGAGCACTAATGGTGACCGGGCTCGTTGCCGAGCAGGAGGCTGACCGCGTCATGAAGGCGTTGGGCAGCCACGTCGTAGGGCATCGCGCCGGTCGCAGTTTGGATGAGCGCGCCGGTGAATGCCAGCCCGAGGGTGTGGAGCACTTCGGGCCATGCTCCGGGTCCTGTTGCTGATGCGATGACTCGGTGAATCTCGTGGCCGATCTCCTCGCGCGGGCGCGCGTCGCCGCCGGTCCCGTGTCGAGAAGTACTAGTGCGCAGGCTGTCGCTAGCGCGGGCTCTTCGGCGACTATGTGGAGGACAGAGTTCAGCTGCGCGACAATGCGTGTCGTCGAGCCACTGGCGGTGGCGCTGCCGATGGGAGCATCGTGGATGCGGCGCAGGCAGATATCGACAACGATCTCGCTTGCCGAGCGGTATAGCGCTGCCGCAGCCGTTTCGGCGATGCCCGCGCGCAGGGCGACCGCGCTCACGGTGAGGTCGTAAAAATCGACTTCGCGGAGCATCATGACGGCGGTATCGAGCAGTGCCGCTGTTGTGCGGGTGCGTCGGCGTCGACGCCGCAGGTTTATGAGGTCGACGAGGACAGCCATCTCGTCCTCGCCGGATCCTCCCGCGAAGGTGTTCCACGTGAAAACTACCGCTGCGTGATCGCGAAAGTGCCTACCGCTAGCCAGTTTCGCGCGGATGCAGCAGCCTCCAATGTCGGTGCCGGTAGGGCGTTGAAGGGGGGTCGTGTCACGGCGTTGTCATCGTCGGGTCCACCAGAGACGACTTGATCCTGGCCGCACTGGAGTACTGGATGGAGCGGCAGTCCCTGCCCAATCGGAGGATCGGTGAAACCGACGTATCGGTGCCGCATCACAATCTCGACCAATTCCTTTTCAGCTCAATCGGTTTAACCGGCGCAGGCAACGACGTCGTGGGAGGAAATCGGCAGGCGCTCACCACTGCGTTCGATAAACTGTTGCCCATCACCGACCTCCTCTTTGCCTATCGAAGGTCGTTGTGGTGTGGCATCGGCGGTCTGGTTCCATTCGCCAGGTCACCGCCTCAGTTCTCCGGAGTTCTGATCTCGTCGGGACTCACGCTGGGTGTCGAGCGGTACCGCTACCCGCGGGACCTGCCTAAGGTGGCTGCATCGAGTGGGGACGCGATTACTGCGACGAGTTGGGCCTACCCGAGCTGCCCGCCGAATTCACGCCGCCGCTGATCGTCGGCGACGTCGGGGCGAACCCCGCGCAGTATTGCAACTCGGGCATTGTGCTCAACTCAGAGGGTCTCAAAAAATGGCTGTTTGGGCCGTTGGACGGTCCGCCGCGCAATACTGCGCAAGTGGGGATGCCCGGATAGTCCTGGCATCCAAAAGCGAACTGCTACGTCGATCCGCCTGACCGGTGGCCCTGAAACCAAGTATGGCGACACCACCAAACCCAGGGCGCATCGCCTCCGGCTAAACCGGGGCGATCACAGGAGAGCTTAGTGAGGCGTTAGCTGCCTGGGTTCGCGTTGCCTTCGAACGTTCGAGGGCTCCGTCCTGTGTAGTCAGGAAGGAGCGAGCGCGGGATGGGCCCCTTGTTGCGGCCGCCCTGCTGGGTCTGCTCCCAACCGTGAGCCAGAATTCCCACCGAACGGGAGAGCACGAACAGTCCTCGACCAAGCGGGGGTGGGAAGCCTAGCTCGGCGTAGACGACGGCGGTGGCTCCGTCGATGTTCATGGGCACCGGCTTGCTTCGCCCTTCGGCGAGTGAGGCCTCCAACGCCGATGCTGCGTCGAGGAATTCGCCCGTCACGGCACCGTCGGCCCGGGCATCGGCGACCAGTGTGAGCAGCGGGTCACGGCGAGGGTCTCGGGGGTGGAAGCGGTGGCCGAAGCCAGGGACGTAGCGCCGCTTGGCGCGGTAGTCGGCGACGGCACGGTCAGCGGCGGCCCGCAGGTCTGACAGAGCTTGGGATCCCTGGCAGAGGCTGGTTAAGAGTTCCATACATTGCTCGCCGGCGCCGCCGTGCACGTCGCCAAGCATGCCGACGCCGGTGGAGATCACATTGTTGAGGCCGACGCCGCACGTTGCGGCCATCCGCGCAGCAGCGATTGAGGGTGCCTGCGGACCATGGTCCACGGCGGCGACCAGGGCGGCGTTGAGGAGTCGTTCCTGCCAGTCCGACGGGCGCTCGCCACGAATCATCAGCCACACCATGCCGGCATAGGACGTCGTGGGGATGATTTCCTCGATGGCGTAGCCGCGGTAACGGATTACGCCGGGGGTGATGTCGCTGATATCGGTGCGCCACCAGGCAGTGACGTCGTCGACGCTGGTGCCGGCTTCGTGGGTGGTCATACCGCCCCCTGCGCGTTCAATGTCGAGATCTCGGTGTCGGAGTAGCCGAGCTCGCTAAGTAGTTCGTTGGTGTGGGAACCGAGCGCCGGCGGAGGTGATTTTGGTTGCAGGGCTTCCCCATTCACGTGGAAGCCACAGCCGAGGACCTTTGCCCGGCGGTCGGGCAGTTCAACCTCGTGCACGAGTGATCTTTGCTCGATCTGTTCGAGTTCGAGCGAATCGGTGACGTCGAGGACCAGCCCGGCGGGTACCCCGGCGTCGTTGAAGAGGGGCTCCCACTCCCGCGCGGTCTTTGCGGCCAGCGCCGCCTCCAACTCGGTTCGAAGCTCTGTCCTTTGCATCTTGCGGTCGTCGCGCAGGGCGAATCTGGGGTCGTCGATGAGATCTTCACGGCCGATCAACTTGCAGAGGGTTTCAAACTGTTCTTGCTTGTTGGCGGCGATGTTGAGAGAGCCCGCGCGTGTGGCGAAGGTCGCCGACGGTGCGCCCGTGGGGTTTTCGTTGCCATTGGCAGTGGGTGTGCGCCCGGCGATGAGGTAGTCGGATACCACCCAGCCGAGTGCGGTCAGTGAGCTTTCGAGCATGGAGACGTCGAGATAGGAACCTTCGCCGGTGCGGCTGCGCGCGACGAGGGCGCCGTTGATCGCCATCGCTGCGGTCATCCCGCCGAGGGTGTCGCATACCGGAAAGCCGACGCGCAGCGGCGCGGTTTCCGGAGTGCCCGTCACGGCGCTCATACCGGAGAGGCCTTGGATGATCTGGTCGTAAGCAGGTCGGGTCCGCATCGGACCGGTCTGTCCGAATCCAGAGATGGCACAGTAGACCAACTTCGGATTGGTACGACGAAGATCGTCCCAGTCATACCCGAGCCGGGCCATGACGCCTGGGCGGAAATTCTCGACGAGCACGTCGGCACCCCTGACGAGCCGATCGAAGACCTGCCTGCCGCCACCGTGTTTGAGGTCGACGGTGATCGACCGCTTGCCGGCGTTCTGCGCGACGAAAGATGCGCCCATGCGTTGCGCCGACAACTCTGCATCAGCGCCCAATTGCCTTGCAAGATCACCGGTTCCGGGGACTTCGACCTTGATGACGTCAGCGCCCATGAGTGCGAGTTGGTAGCTGGCGTAGGGACCGGCCAGAACGTTGGTGAGGTCGAGAACTCGAATTCCATCGAGTAGATGCATGGCGGACCTCCGCAAGAAATGGCGTTCAGTGGACCCAACTGTATCACCCTGAACCATACAATGGGTTTCTAGATCCATCTGACGGTTTTCAGTGGCGCGCCGAGTTTCGCGCGAGCGGTTCCGGCGAACCGTAGAGTGGTCGAGACAACTTCTTCCCGAGACGAGGTGCTATGAGCACTGATCTACTGGACCCCGCCGAGAAACCAACGTCCGGTGACGCCGGTGTTCGCAGCGTGACCCGTGTCATCGACCTGCTCGAGCTGTTCGATAGCGCGCACCCCACCAGGTCGCTGAAGGAGCTAGTCGAGGGGACGTCGTTACCCAAGACAACCGTGGTTCGGTTGGTAGCCACCATGTGCGCCCGCAGCGTTCTGAGCGTGCGTCCGGACGGGACCTACTGCCTGGGGCCCTCGCTGTTGCGGTGGGTACGGCTGGCCGGTAAGACGTGGACGCCACCGGACGAGGTGGTAGCCGTGATGCGGCAGCTCTCAGCGGACACCGGGGAAACGGTCAATCTCTACATCCGGCAGGGCCTTTCGCGCGTTGTGGTGGCACAGTGCGAGAGCACGGCGACGGTGCGCAGCGTGATCCCCCTCGGTGTGCCCTATCCGTTGTGGGCGGGCGCCGCGGGGAAGATCCTTCTGATGTCGATGCCCGATCTCATCGACGACGTGGCCGCCGATTCGCCGCATGGCCCCGGGTATGCCGAAAAGCTCCGCAGCGCAATCGAAGGGGGGCGCATGCGCGGATATCAGATGGTGCACGGCGAGCGGGAGCTGGGATCGACCGGGCTGTCGTTTCCAATCTTCAACGATCGCGGAATTGTCGTTGCCGCACTGACGCTGGGCGGCCCGACCGGTCGTTTCACCGACGACCGCGTCCCGCGCTACGTCGAGTTCACGCGGCGTGCTGCCGCCACCATCTCGGAGATCGGATTACCAGGCCTGGACTAGTCGCCTGGCGCGGTTAACGGATCGGCTTGGCGTTGGCGATCCGTTTGTCGGCTTCGGCTGAGGCGAGTTCGTCAGCGCGGGTCAAGGTTTCGTCGAGGGAGCTTCGAGCCACAACCGCCACTCCGTCCCGGTCTGCGATGACCGCATCCCCTGGGAACACGCAGACGCCACCGACGGCCGTGGGCTGCAACAACTGGAACGGGCCATGCTTGAAGGGCCCTGCGGGTGTTGCGGCTCGGGCGAAGACGGGCACGCCCAAGATCCGGAGAGCATCGATGTCGCGCGCCGCGCCGTCGAGGACAAATCCGGCGATGCCACGAGCCTTCGCCTTGATGCCGATCATCTCTCCGATCAGCGCGCGGCCCTCGTCACGTTCGCCGTTCACGATGACGACGTCGCCGGGTGCCGCCACGTCGAGGGCCTGGTGGATGCCGAGGTTGTCCCCTGCCCGCGTCCACACGGTGAAGGCGTTGCCGTGAAGTCGAGCGTCGGGCCATTGCGCCGCAATCCGTGAGTCGAGCGCTCCGAATCGTCCCATCGCATCAGTGACTAGGGCGGTTCCGAGCCCGGCTAACCGCTCGAGTGCCTGCTTCTCACAGCGGCAGAACGCTGCCACCGGACGTCCGAATTTAGCCATTGACGAGCCCCTTTCCCCACGATCGCCCCGAAATCGCCCTGACGCTGTGACCACTGTGTGGTTTTTATAGACCATTAGATGGTCCATCGTGTAGCGTACGCCACATACCTGCTGTGATGAGGAGCACTCCATGAAGAACGTCAACAAATCGACGACTCTGCGTCGCCTGGCATCGAAGGCCATCGTCATCGGAGCCGCCGCGACGGTCGTAGTGACCGCGGCCTGCGCACCTGGTGGTGGCGGGAACGGCGGCGGCGGCGATGCAGCCAATTACCCAAGCCGGCCAATCGAATTGCTCGTGCCGGCCAAGCCGGGTGGTGGATGGGACCAGACCGCGCGCGGCATGCAGCAGGTGGTGCAGGAAGCCAACCTGACCGATCAGAGCATCGAGGTCATCAACCGCGAAGGTGGTGGCGGCGCGACGGGCCTGGCCGAGCTCACCAGCAACGACAAAGGTAACCCGAACACGCTGATGATCGGCGGCCTGGTCATGATCGGCGCGCTCAAGCAGGCCGGCTCCCCGCTCTCGATTACCGACGCCACCACGATCGCGACCCTGACCTCTGAGGCCGAAGCCCTTGTGGTGCGCGCTGACTCGCCGTACCAGACGATCACTGACGTCATTAACGCCTACAAGGCCGACCCCAAGTCGGTCGTCTTCGGCGGCGGTTCGGCAGGCGGGTCCGATCAGATCCTTGTCGGGCTCATGCTCAAAGCCGCTGGCCTGACGCCCGGCGATATGAACTACGTCGGCTACTCCGGTGGCGGCGAGGCCACCGCCGGCATTCTCTCCGGCGACGTCAAGGTCGGGGTGTCCGGCGTCTCGGAATTCGAAGGACAGATCGAAGGCGGCGAAATGCGCCTTCTCGCAATCAGTTCCGACGACGAGGTCACTGTCGCCGGCCAACCTGCGCCCACCCTCAAGAGCGCCGGACTCGACGTCGACTTCGTCAACTGGCGCGCCATCTTCGCCCCACCGGGGCTCGACGATGCCCAGGTCGACGGCATCACGTCGTTCGTCACCAAGATCCACGACACCGAGCAGTGGAAGACGTTGGTTGAAGAACGCGGTTGGACCGACGATTTCCGCACCGGCGATGACGCCTCCAAGTTCGTCTCCGAAGCGCAGGACGAGACCGCCTCAATCCTCGGAGAACTCGGACTGTGAACGTCTCCGACGACGGTCTCCTGAAGAAAGAGGTCGACACCGCCCCGTCGGAGAGCTCCTCCGACGGCGGCGTCGACATGGAAAGCGACACAACGATCGTCGCGAGCTCGCCCGGCGCACCCGCCGCTCTCGGCGCAGTCATCGTGGCGATCGGCGCACTGCTGCTGTGGCAGGCGTGGCAGGTGCCAGGAACCATGACCCCACAGGGTCCGCGATTCCTCCCTGTCGTCATCGCAGTCGCATGGACGTTGCTCGGGGTTGCCTACCTCGGCGGCGCCCTCGCCGCACTGGCTGGCCGAAGGCATCAGCCGGCCGGCGAACGGTTCGACCATCTGCTGCGCGTCGGGGTACTTCTTGTCGTCCTGGTCGTCTACGCCTATGCCATCGATCCGATCGGGTACCTCGTTTCGACCGCCGTGCTGTTCGGCGCGTGCGCCGCGCTGCTGGGAAGTCGCAGCTTCATCCGCGACGGGGTCATCGCCCTCGTGCTGACCGTGGCGATCTACTTCCTGTTCAGCTATGGACTCAACATTTACCTACCTCCGGGACTGCTGCCGCTATGACGGTTTTCACCGATCTCCTGGGTGGCTTCGCCACCGTCTTCACCCCCACCAACCTGCTGCTCGCGGCGTTGGGCGTCACCTTGGGCACACTCGTCGGCGTTCTGCCCGGCATCGGGCCCGCGGTCACGATCGCCCTGCTGCTGCCGGTGACCTTCCAATTCGACGATCCAGCAGGCGCTTTCATCATGTTCGCCGGCATCTACTACGGCGCCATGTACGGCGGCTCGACCACCTCGATCCTGCTGAACACCCCCGGGGAATCCGCTTCCGTCGCAACCGCCATGGAAGGCCACCTGATGGCCAAAGCCGGACGAGCACGGGCCGCACTGGCCACCGCCGCCATCGGGTCGTTCGTCGCCGGCACCATCGCCACCGTTCTGCTCACCTTCGTCGCCAAGCCGATCGGCAAGCTCGCGGTCACCTTCACCGCCGCCGACTACACCGCCCTGATGGTCTTGGCGCTGGTCTCAGTGACCGCCCTCGTCGGGCGTTCGCTCGTGCGCGGCCTGCTGGCACTGCTGGTCGGCGTGACCCTCGGCATGATCGGCCTGGACTCACTATCCGGTCAGGCGCGGCTCACCTTCGGACAACCGCTGCTCTACGACGGCATCAGCGAAGTTATCCTCATCATCGGCCTCTTCGCCATCGGCGAGACCTTGTACGTACTGGTCCGCGGACGCACCAGGCCCGGCGTTCTGGCACCGCTGGACCCGCCGCAGAAGGGGGATATCTTTTGGATGAGTCGCAAGGACTGGAGCCGCTCCTGGAAACCCTGGCTACGGGGCACCGCGTTCGGGTTCCCGTTCGGCGTCCTCCCCGCGGGTGGGGCCGAGATCCCCACTTTCCTCTCCTACACCTACGAGAAGAAGCGCTCAAAAGGCAAGGGCGAGTTCGGCAAAGGAGCCATCGAAGGCGTCGCGGGACCCGAGGCAGCGAACAACGCATCGTTCTCCGGCGTCCTCGTCCCACTGTTGACACTCGGCCTGCCGACCTCGGCGACAGCCGCCGTGCTCATCGCCGCGTTCCAGATCTTCAACCTGCAGCCAGGTCCGCAACTCTTCGAAGAACAGTCCGGGCTGGTGTGGGCGCTCATCGCCTCGCTGTACATCGGCAACGTGATGCTGCTGCTGCTCAACCTTCCCCTGATCCGGTTGTGGGTCAAAGTCCTTCAAATCCCACGCCCAGCCCTCTACGCAGGCATCCTGGTCTTCGCCACCCTGGGCGTCTACTCCGTCTCCGGCAGCGCGATGGATATCCTCATCGCCTACGCAGTCGGTGTCGTTGGACTGTTCATGCGCCTCTACGACTTTCCCATCGCACCAGTCATTCTCGGTGCCATCCTCGGACCCAACCTCGAAAACCAATTCCGCCGCGCACTCACCGCCTCCAACGGCGACTGGAGCGTCTTCGTCACCCACCCCACCTCCGCCATCATCCTCATCCTCGCCGTCATCGCATTCCTCGTCCCCTACCTCCCCTGGATCATCAAAAGAATCAAAGGCCAAGAAACGCGAGGCTCCGTCAAACTCGCAGTCGGCGATGACGACTGACAGACGAACGCACAGTCCCCAATTTGTTCTCGTGGTGACCGGGGAGGAGGGCACGGGTCACTCGCAGAAGGCTGCTTAACCGCGGCGCACGTCCGGGTCCTGCGAGCACCGCACTTCGGAGGACCTGTGCCCGTCACAAATTGATGCGCGCGGCTAGGTTCACAAACCCGTTCCCACAGCCCATGAGAACGGCCCTCGGAGTGATCTCCGGGGGCCGTTCCACCCAGTGGCGGGCGTAGATTTCGAACCTGCGACCTCTGGGGCGTCATGAGACACGATTCGGGCGTTTCACGCGCTCCCGCTTTCGCATTGGTGCAGCCGGTGCGGGTGTGAGATCTCGACGATTCCGCCTGATTGCACCCGTTTGGGAACGTTGCGCGGAGTTCTGTTCCCAAACTGGAGGCTTAACAAGTCAGACTGGCTTTGGCAAACATGCCCCCTCAAACCGCGTTAATGCGAACCGAACTCCCATAGATCAGCATGATTTAGCGGACCGGTCTGATGATCGGCGCCCCCTTTAGCGTCAGCGTTGCATCCAGACTGCGCAGCCCACGACGAGTAGCGCGGCCGTGGCTCCCAATACTCCAGACGCACCGGCGGATGCGGCGACGAGCCCGATGGACCCGGGCAGCACCACGACACCGATCCTGTTGCCAAGCAGCCGGAGTGTCATCGCTGTTCCTCGCTGATTCGACGGTGCCAGATCTGAGACGGCAGCCATTGTGATCGGTTGACACACGCCGAGTCCCGCGCCGAGGACGACAGCACTCACCAGAAGGACGAGATGGCTGTGCCAGTTGGCAACAGCGATCAGTGCACTCGCCGACGCGGACATCCCGATGATGAGCATCCGTCTCCGACCAAGCGCATTCACGAGAGGTCCGGTGACGAGTCGAACTGCCATCGACGTAACAGCGCGGAGTGCGAGCACCCATCCGACGAAAGCCGGAGAGAACCCAGCTTCGTGACCGAGCGCCGGCAGGTAGACCAGCGTGATGTCGACAGCGGCCATGACGATGCCGCTGACAACGACGGCTCGGCGCAACGAACGATCCCGCAGCAGCGATCCCACGGAAACCGGCGCTTGTTCGCCGGCGCTCTGCCTTCGCCCGCCAATCAGAAACGATGTGCCAAAAAGCACGACCGACAGTCCCAAAGCGGCGAGCAACACCGGCCGGATGCCAGCGGCGGTCCCGTCACCCACAGTAAGCAGCAGCGGGCCTACCGCCTGTCCCAATGAAGACGCGAATGTGTAGGCGGCGAAACGTGAATCAGCCGAACTCCCACCCATGTTGGCGACAGCAGTCTGCTCACCGATCACGCACAGCAGGTGACCGACCCCGGCGAGCATCAGACCGACGATCAACCACGCAGGTTGATGTGTCCCGGCCAGAAGCACACCGCACGACAGCGCGGCCACGACTGCCCCACCGATCAGAACGGGCTTTTCTCCGACTCGATCGACCAGGCGACCGACGGGCAACGCAAGCAGTAATGGGGCGATGGCGTAGCTCGCCGACAGCAATCCGAGGAGCGCCGGTGCTACACCGGCATCCAGCGCTGCATAGGAGATAGCGGGACGGACCGAGAATCCGATGGCCTGAACGGCGAGGGCGTGGACCCCCAGAGGAGTCCACGCCTGCCACCGTTCACCCGATGCGACGTCAGCGCCCATGACTGTGGGTCGCGGGCGACTTCACCTCCGAATCACTCTGCTTCCCAATGCCTTCCGAGTCAGGGTGCTTGTTGACGTATTCCCCGGAGGAATCATCGAACGTCGCAACCGCATCGTCATCGTCGAGCGGCGTCGGCTCCGGCGCGACGGCTGGCTCCTGCGCGTCGCCACGTCGCCGTGCCGCGATAAAACGCCACACTAACGGGACGATCAGGGCCAGCGCGACCAATGTGTACAGGGTGATGGAGAACGGTGAATGCACCAGTACCGAGGGGTCGCCATCACTGAGCTGCAGTGCACGCCTGAGCTCGAGTTCGGCCCGCGGCCCGAGGATCACACCGATGATGATGGGTACGATCGGCAGTCCGAACCGTCGCATGATGACCCCGAGTAGCCCCATCACGAGCAGGATGTAGAGGCCCATCGTGGAGCCGTCAGCGGCATAGGCACCAATCGACGCAAACACCAGGATGCCCGCGTACAGGTATGGGCGCGGAATCCTCAGCAGTCTTGCCCACACCGGCGCCAACGGCAGGTTGAGGAGCAGCAGCAGGGTATTGCCGATGAACAGGCTCGCGATGAGGCCCCACACCAGCGCCGGTTCGTTCTGGAAGAGCAACGGCCCGGGCTGAATCCCGTACTGCTGGAACGCCGCCAGCAGTACCGCTGCGGTCGCCGAGGTGGGCAGACCCAGTGTCAGCAGTGGCACCAACACCCCCGCGGCCGATGCATTATTGGTGGCTTCGGGTCCCGCCACGCCTTCGATGGCGCCGTGGCCGAACTCCTCAGGATGCTTGGACAGCTTGCGCTCGGTGACATACGACAGGTAGGTCGGGATCTCTGCCCCGCCCGCCGGCATCGCCCCGAACGGAAAGCCAATCGCCGCACCGCGCAGCCATGGCTTCCATGAGCGAGACCAATCCTTCTTGCTCATCCACGGACGTCCTACCGGAATGATCTGACCGGGCTTGCGCCGCAGATGCATTGCCGTCCACAGCGCCTCGCCGAGCGCGAAGATGCCAACAGCCACGACGACCACATCGATGCCATCCATCAACTGCGGGATGCCGAACGTGAGCCGTTCCTGGCCGGTCGAGGCGTCGATGCCGATGAGCCCAATGAACAACCCGATTCCCAGGGACGCGAGCCCTCGGATCCGGGAAGTTCCCAGCACCAACGTGACAGCGGCGAAGGCGACGACCATCAGGGCGAAGTAGTCCGCGGGTGTGATGCTCAGGGCGATGTTGACGACGAACGGTGCAACAAGCACCAGCAGCCCGGTGGCAATGGTTCCGGCGACGAACGATCCGATCGCGGCAGTGGCCAGTGCCTGACAGGCGCGACCGGCTCTCGCCATCTTGTTGCCCTCGATGGCCGTCATCACCGACGACGCCTCACCGGGAGTGTTCAGAAGAATCGATGTGGTTGAGCCGCCATACATTCCGCCGTAGTAGATCCCCGCGAACATGATGATCGCGCCGGTGGGATCGAGAGCAAACGTCACCGGCAGCAACAGCGCGACGGTCATCGCCGGCCCGATACCGGGCAGCACACCCACGGCGGTGCCGAGCAGGACGCCGATCAGCGCCATCAATAGGTAGGTCGGCGTCAAGGCCGAGGCGAATCCGTCGAGAAGTGAACTCATGGCATCCATGTCAGATCACCCCGCCCAGCAGCCCCGCCGGAAGGTCGACACCAAGTGCATACGCGAATAGGAAGTAGCTCCCGAAGGCGATCACCAGTGAGATCAGCAGATCGCGGACCAAATGCCGGCTACCCAGTGCCGTCGCCGCACCCCAGAACAGGGCGGTGCCGGTGATCGGCCATCCAAGTGGTTCCATCAGAAAGGCGTTGGCGAGAAAGATTGCACCGATCGCGACGAACGGCACCCAGGCTGTTGGTTGCTCCAGATCAATGTCTTCGCCGCCTTCCATTTCGCCTCGCCCGCCGCGTAATACGTCGATGAAGAGCGCGATGGCCACGCCGATCAGAAGAAGACCGACAACAATCGGCACTGTCGCCGAGTTGAGTGGGCCACGGGTTGCTGCGTTGGTGGTGAGAGTCGCTGCATCGACCAAAGCGATCGCGCCCATCGCGCCCAGCAGGACGGCGACACCCAGTTCGGACTTGCCGGATAGCGCGGTCGTCTTGGGCGCGGTGACCTCCGCGCTCATTGGTTGGTCCCCTCAAGCGCGCTCTTGATCTCACCAGCCTGTTCGTTGAGGTAGGTGCCGAATTCGTCGCCGGTCATGAAGGCATCGACCCAGCCGTTGCGCTCAACGGCGTCCTTCCATGCCTGCGACTGATGCATCTTGTCGAAAGCCTCGATGAGGTCCTGGGCTGCCTCATCACTGACGCCAGGAGGCGCGACCACGCCGCGCCAGTTGGCGACGACGACATCAGTCCCGGACTCTTTGAGCGTGGGCACATCGGGTAGCGAGTCGAAGCGCTCTCCACCGGTGACAGCGATCGCCTTGAGCTCACCCGCATTGACCTGCTCCACCGCGTCGACAGCGCTGAACACCGCGAAGTCGACCTGGTTGCCGAGGACTGCAGGCAGGACACCGCTGCCGCCGAAGGTCACATAGTTGACGTCCGCACGGGGAATGCCGTTGGCCTCGGCCATGCGCAGCGTCGCCACGTTGTCGGCGCCACCAATAGCCGAACCGCCGCCGACGTTCATACGCGGGTTCTTTTTCCACGCGGCAACGAGGTCGGCGTAGTTGTTGATCGGCGAATCCTTGGGCACCACCACCGCGAGGTACTCATCAAGGAGCTTCACCAGCGGCGTGGTGTTGTCGAAGCTCAGCGAAGAATTCTGCGAAACCGTCGCCGCGACGAGGCCGAAGCCCATCTGCATGACAAGTTCACCGTTGCCGTTGTCGTCCATCAGTCGGGACAGGCCGACGGTGCCGTTCGCGCCGTCGACGTTGAAGACGTCGATGCGCTGGGAGATCCCGTCGTCCTCCATGATCTTCGCGGCAGTTCGCGCCGTCGTGTCCCAACCGCTTCCTGCGGCGTTGGGGACCATGTACCGGAACTGGTCAACGCCTCCGGCGGAATCGCCCCCGCGAGGACCGCACGCGACCGCCGAGAAGCTGAGTACCACAGCGGCACTGGCCGCCATCATGGTCTTGATGGATTTGTTCATGATGCACCTCCTTGTGATGGGGCGTAACCCCGTAGAGGAAGAGTGACGGCGGCCACAGACAGTGTCACGCTTGCGCTGACAACGGTTCTTGTGCTCGTTGTGATCGCCGGAACCATGCTCGTTTCCTGCGCATTCCGCCCTACGATCGACCAGTGAGGCTTGGCCGGCTGCCCCTGGCACGCCAGCTCCTGGTGCTACAAGCGGTTCTCATCCTCGTGGTGCTCGCGGTTGTCGTGGCCATCACCTATGTCCAGTCCACCACCGAGTTCCGGCGTACCGCGGGCGATCGACTGCTCGGATTGGCGGAGACGTTCGCGACCGACTCTATTGTGCGTTCCAGCTTGCGCGGCGACGTCCCGCTCGGCTCAGTCCCGCCCATCGCTGCCCGCGTCCAGTCGGTGTCAGGGGCCGACTTCGTGGTGGTACTCGACCGCGCGGGAAACGTTGTCGCCAGCCAGGATCCAGACCATCTTGGTGAACCGTGGCACTTTGGCGACAGCGATGTACTGACGGGACGTGCTTGGGTGGGCACCGTAGAAAGCCCCGACGGAAGATCCTCGATACAGGCGGATGTGCCGGTGCTTGATCCCAACGACCGGAGCCGACTCGGCTACGTCGTCATCGGGCGCTACTCCCCCAGCATCAGCGACCGATTGACGGCAGCCGTCCCCGATCTGCTGATCTATCTCGGCGTGGCCAGCGCACTAGGTTTGCTCGGGTCAGCCCTGCTCGCCGGCCGCATCAAGCGACAGACGCTCGGGCTTGAACCACGTGACATCGCCGGCCTTGTGGAACACCGTGAGGCATTGCTTCACGGCATCAAAGAGGGCGTCCTCGGGCTCGATCTCGACCACCACGTCACCATCGTGAACGCCGAAGCCAGCGATCTGCTTGGACTCCCCGCAAATGCGGTGGGACGCCGACTCGACACCCTTGGGCTGCCACCTCAAGTCGTCACGGCACTGACCGACCAGCGCACTGCCACCGATGCCGTCCTGGACACCAGCGCTCGGACCCTCGTGCTGAACCGAATGCCGGTCAGTACCGCTGATCGCGTCATCGGGTCGGTCGTGACGCTGCGCGACCGGACGGAGGTGCTCGGCCTTCGCCAGGAACTCGACACCACGCGTCACACTGCTGATGCACTGCGCGCCCAAACTCACGAGTTCTCCAACCGGTTGCACACGATCGCGGGGTTGCTTCGCCTCGGGCACGTGCAGCGAGCCCGCCAATACGTCACCGACATCCAGGCGGGCCACAATCAGTTCGTTGAGGCAGTCACCTCGCGTATCGACGATCCGACGCTGGCCGCACTTGTCATCGCCAAAGGCAGTCTGGCCTCCGAGCGCGGTGTCGGTCTGACGATCTCTGAGCACACCCACGTCGGTGAACTGAGCCTCGATCTCGCGGCAACCCTCGAAACGGTGATCGGAAATTTCGTGGATAACGCGTTGGAGGCCTGTTCCGGCGTCCCGGATCGAGCCGTCCAAATCGACATCGAACAGGATGCCGACTGGATCTACATCGAGGTCAGAGACAACGGACCCGGCGTCGACGAATCGGTGATGCACACCATCTTTGAACGCGGTGTCAGCACGAAGTCCGCCGACCGCACCCGCGGCATCGGCCTCGCCCTGGCCAAAGCCGTCTGCGAACAGCGCGGCGGCCACGTCGCCGTGCGCAACGAGGACGGCGCTGTGTTCACCGCTGAGATCCCGATACCACAAGGAGCACAACGAGAACTGTCAGCGAAAGATTGACGATCTCAGGTGGCGCGGATCACGGTGAACTGATTCGGACCCATCGAAGGAGACCCGTGAACGCCCGTCAGACACTCCGCCAGATCCTCGTTTCCCCGCAGTTCGTGCAGGCTCCGTCCGTCTTCGACGGCCTGTCGGCCCGCCTCGCGCAAGCCGCGGGTTTTCAGGCCGTCAGCGTGACCGGCAACGGCATCGCGGCCACCCTGCTGGGTCGCCCCGACGTCGGACTCACCTCACTCACCGAAAGTGCACAGGTCGCCCGCAATATCGCAGGCGCCGTTGACATTCCGGTCATCTTCGACGCCGATACCGGCTACGGAACGGCTGTGAACGTGACGCGGGCGATCGCCGAATTCGAGGCCGCGGGGGTGGCAGGCATCAAGCTGGAGGATCAGGTCACCCCTAAGCGGTGCGGCGTTCTCGATGTCCCGATCCCGGTCGTCACCGAAAGCGAGTACCTCGGCAAGATCGAAGCGGCCCTGTGGGCTCGCAAAGACCCCGATTTCGTCATCATCGCCCGGACCGATGCGGCGAACACACTGGGCGTCGAGTCCGCCGCACGCCGCGCCCAGCGCGCGATCGAGGCTGGCGCCGATGCAGCCCTGGTGATTGGCGCGCGTGAGCCCGAGGATATCGAGATCGTGACCTCAATCGTGAAGGCACCCCTGCTGACACTGGTCGAGGAGAAGGGTCCGCTGTCCACGATGCACGCCTCGGAGATCGGAACATTTGGCTTTTCGGTCGGCCTCTACCCAGGCGTCATCCGTTACTCCATGGTCGCCGCTGCGCAGCGCGCCCTGGCGGTGCTGCGCGACGAGGGTCAAAGCACCAGCGTCCGTCACCTGATGGCGACGCCGGATCAGTGGAACGAGCTCATGGACATCGACACCTATTTCGAGATCGAGAAGAGGTTCGTAAGAGGATCCGGACAGGCAGAGCCGGCCGTATCGTTGGCACATGCCGCCCGGACCGACGCGTGAGCTGACCGTCCTCGTCGTCGACGACGACTTTATGGTGGCGACCATCCACGCCGAACTCGTGACGGAGACCGATGGCTTTCGCGTCGCAGGTACAGCAGGCTCCGGCGCCAAAGCACTGGAGATGGTCGCCGCCGTTCGGCCCGACCTCTTACTGCTCGACGTTCATCTCCCCGATATGAGCGGTCTCGATGTGCTGAAGGCGCTGCGCGAGCGCGGAGACGATGTGGACGCCATCGTCGTCACCGCGGAGCGCGATGCCGAATACGTCAAGGCGGCGCTTCGCGGTGGAGCATCGCAGTATCTGGTCAAACCGTTCGACCTCGACGATCTACAAGCACGCATCCGCAAGTATGCAGGGTCCCGAGTCGACAGCGGCAAGGCCGACCAGCAGACCATCGATGCCGTTTTCTCTGGCGCACCTGGCCGTACCTATGTCGAACGACCGCTGCCGCCTAAAGGCCTCAGTAATGAGAGTCTTGATTTGGTGCGCAAGGCATTGGCCGACGGTGAGGAATACTCAGCCACGACCTGTGGCGAGGCAACCGGCATGGCGCGGCCGACCGTGCGCCGCTACCTCGAATACTTGGTGAAATTGAACGAGGTGACGGTGCGGTTGAAATACGGCGGCGGTCGCCCGGAGCGGATGTATCGATCGGCTAGTTAACGCGCCGCCGATCGGGACCAGGCTGAATAGTTCTGTTGTGCAGGGAAATTCGCAACGGCACGCGGGTAACAGCTTCTATTCAGCAGCTCGCAGCAACGCGACGTCCGACACCATCGTGATGTGGTCGGCCATCGCCTGAGCGGCCTCATTCGGGTCCTGTCGACGCACCGCCTCAGCTATGCGTTTGTGTCCTTCGAGCGAGGCGCGCGGCCGATTCTGCTGGGATAACGATTCAATCCGCGTCTCGCGCACCAGACCAGAGATCTCGCGCATCAACTTGGCCAGGAGCGAGGAGTGCGCGGCGGTCGTGATCGCCTCATGGAACAATTCGTCGCCGACCACGCCGCGGTCACCCGACCCGATTTCCTCTTCCATCTTGGCAATGGCGGCGTCTATAGCGGCCATCTCGCTGTCGGTGCGTCGCAGCGCCGCCAGGCCCGCCAACTTCACCTCAAGCGCTTCGCGGGCTTCGATGATGTCGGGGATCCGGTCGGCGTGCTCACGCAGCGCCTTGATCGCCCGCTCTTCCGTCGGGCGCCGCATGAGGATGGCGCCGTCACCGTGGCGCACCGACAGCACGCCCTGCACCTCGAGCGCCACCAGCGCCTGACTAATCGAGACACGACTTACGCCGAGCTTGGCGGCCAGCTCACGCTCCGCGGGGAGACGATCGCCTGGCGCCAGATCGTTGTCCGACATATAGGCACACAGCTGCTCAACGATTACCTCATACAGCCGCGGCCGGGCGACGGGCTTCAGTTGCTCTACCACTGACTCACCTACTCTCTAGGCCACAGAATACTCCGAGGCCAGGCCGGCTCGTTGTAGGCCAGCGCACTTTCATGGTTGACAGTGACTGTGCTCACTGGTGTACTGGCTAGGCCAGTGATCCACTGGTCTAGCCGTAGTGAACTCGGAGCCACTCATGCCGCTCGAACTAATCCCGATCCTCGCTCTCATCGCGATGTTCCTGGCCGCAACTCTCTTGCCGATCAACATGGGGACACTGGGCTTCGTCGCCGCGTTCCTTGTCGGAACTCTCGCGGTTGGCATGAACACCGACGACATCATCGCCGGATTTCCGAGCGACCTGTTTCTGACGCTCGTCGGCGTGACCTACCTCTTTGCCATCGCCCAGAACAACGGGACGGTCGACTTGATGGTTCGCGGGGCGCTCCATCTCGTCCGCGGACGCGTGGCTTTCATCCCTTGGGTCATGTTCGGCATCACCGCAGTCCTGACCGCGCTCGGTGCACTCGGGCCAGCTGCGGTCGCCATCATCGCTCCCATTGCTCTGACATTTGCGCGGCAATACAAGATCAACGCCCTTCTGATGGGCATGATGGTGATCCACGGCGCACAGGCTGGCGGCTTCTCCCCCATCAGCATCTACGGTGTCACGGTCAACAACATCGCCGCAAAGGCAGGCCTGGCGAGCAGTCCGCTCACGTTGTTTCTCGGCAGCCTGTTCTTCAATGCCGGTATCGGGCTGTTGCTCTTCATCTTCCTCGGCGGCCGAAAGCTCATCGGGCGCACGATCGACGATGTGCATGCGGACGACGTGCACGCGGACGACGACGACACAGTTGGCGCCGGCCCGGCCCCGAAGGCCTCGCACGCACCTACCGGCACGCCGGTTCTCTCCGGCCACGGCACCAATGCCTCCGCCGCCACACTGACGGCGCCACCGAACACACCAACGAGTTCGCTTCCCCGACACTCAGTTTCGTTCAACCAGATCCTTACGCTCGTCGGGCTCGGCGCACTGGCGTTGTTCTCACTCATCCTGGATCTCGACATCGGCTTCGTGTCGATGACCGTCGCTGCGGTGCTTGCTCTGGCCTCACCGAAGGCCCAGAAAGGCGCTGTCTCGCAGATCAGTTGGTCGACCGTCTTGCTAATCGGCGGCGTGCTCACCTTTGTCGGCGTGCTCCAGGAAGCCGGCAGTGTCGAATGGGTCGGCAACGGCGTCGCGAGCATCGGCATGCCCCTACTGGTTGCACTCTTGCTCTGCTACCTGGGAGCGATCGTGTCAGCCTTCGCATCATCGGTCGCAATTCTCGGAGCGACAATTCCCCTTGCCGTGCCACTCCTGCTGGCCGGTGAGATCGGCCCGGTGGGAGTCATTGTCGCACTGGCGATTGCGTCGACGATCGTCGACGTCAGCCCCTTCTCCACCAACGGCGCACTGGTGCTTGCCAACGCCCAGGGCGTCGACAGAGACAGGTTCTACAAACAGATTCTCAAGTACAGCGCCATCGTCGTGGCCATTGGACCACTCATCGCCTGGGCCGTTCTCGTGGTGCCTGGCTGGCTCTAGAAATCGCGACGAACGGCGCCCACGGTCCTCGGGTCCCTGGGTGCCGTTTGCGTGTCCGCGGCACTCCAAAGGTGCCATAGTTCACATCCATCAACTCTGCGCTGCCGGTTGACATTGCTGGTCAGAGCTGTTTTCCTTAATTGGCTAGTCCACTAGGACACCACTCCACTAGGCCCGAAGGCAGGCTGATGACCTCTACCCGCTCCCCCGAGACGGCGCCTGAAAGCGACATCTCGGGCCCGCTGCATGGCCTTCTGGTCGTTGACCTGACCCGCGCGTTGGCAGGACCGCACGCCGCGATGATGCTGGGTGACCTCGGAGCCGAGGTGATCAAGGTCGAGAACCCGCAGGGCGGCGACGACACCCGAGGCTGGGGCCCGCCATTCGTCCAGCCCGAAGCGGCCGACCGCGAGTCGACCTACTTCCTCTGCGCTAATCGCAACAAGAAGTCCGTGACGCTCGACCTGAAGGCAGAAAAGGACAAGCGGGCGCTCGCGGCGTTACTGACTCGCGCTGACGTGCTGATGGAGAACTTTCGCCCCGGTGTGCTTGATCGCCTCGGCTTTTCACAGGCTCGGCTCCAGGAACTCAACCCGCGGTTGGTGGTTTTATCGATCAGCGGGTTCGGCCACGACGGACCAGAAGCGGGACGGGCCGGTTACGACCAGATCGCTCAGGGCGAGGCGGGACTGATGTCCGTCACCGGTTCTGGGCCGAATGACCTTCAGCGCGTGGGCGTTCCCATCGCCGACCTCCTCGCAGGAATGTACGGCGCTTTCGGAGTCGTCGCCGCGCTCCAGGAACGCGAACGCACCGGCCGCGGTCAGGTCGTTAGATCATCGCTCCTTGCCGCAGTAGTCGGCGTGCATGCCTTCCAGGGCACGAAGTGGACGGTAGCGGGCAAAGTCGGCGAAGCCACGGGCAATCACCACCCCTCCATCACCCCATACGGCTTATTCGATACGGCGGACGGGTCCGTTCAGATTGCGGTAGGCAGCGAGGGGTTGTGGCACCGTTTCTGCGAGGGCTTCGACCTTGACTCGGCAATGCCGGGCATGGAGTCCAACCCCGATCGGGTCGCGAATCAGAAGCGCGTCAATGAGCTTGTCCAGAGTGTCTTCTCGCTCTACCCGACGGACGAACTGCTCGAAAAGCTTGACCGAATTGGCGTTCCCGCCGGCCGAATTCGCTCGATACGCGAAGTGTACGAATGGGATCAGACGCGATCGCAGGGCCTCGTCATCGGCGTCGAGCACGCGACCCTAGGCAATATCGAGCTACCCGGTCCCCCACTGCGATTCTTCGGCCCCGACGGAGCCGAGCGCACCCGCCGCGAACACACCGCACCTCCAGTGCTCGGAGCCGACAACTACCTGCTCGACTCGCTGCAGGTGAGGGCGTGATGACGAGAGCAAGCGCCAATCGACTCATCGAGACGCTCGTCGATGCGGACTCCTGGCGGTCGTGGGATGTGCCCGCGGTCGATCCACCGCTCGGTCCCGGTTACGCTGCGGAGCTCGCACGCGCCCGCGCCAAGACCGGGCTGGACGAGGCGGTCCTGACGGGGCAGGCGACGATCCGTGGCCGCCGTATTGCAATGCTGTTGTGCGACTTCGGTTTCCTAGGAGGATCGATCGGTGTCGCGGCAGGCGAACGGCTGACAACGGCGATAAGGCGCGCCACCGCTGAACGGTTGCCCATCATCGCCCTGCCCACCTCGGGCGGTACACGCATGCAGGAAGGCGCCACGGCGTTCCTGCAAATGGTCAAAATCACGGCCGCGGTGGTGGACCACAAAGCAGCGCATCTGCCCTACCTGGTTTACCTCCGCGATCCCACCACGGGCGGCGTCTTCGCCTCGTGGGGGTCGCTAGGCCACGTGACCCTCGCCGAACCCGGTGCGCTGGTGGGTTTCCTGGGACCGCGCGTCTACGAGGCGCTGTATGGCAGCCATTTCCCTGTCGGTGTTCAAACCTCGGAGAATCTGTTCTCCTGTGGCCTCATCGATGCCGTTGTAGCCATTGACGAGCTGGGCGACATGGTCGATCGGGCGCTGAATATCGTTGCACACCCTGACGGCTCCTCGCGCCCGCCGGCACCGCCGTGGGCGGCAGCGGTCGACGTACCTGCATGGCAATCAGTGACGGCAACGCGCCGTTCCGATCGGCCGGGTGTCCGTGACCTTCTTCGGCATGCAGCGGCGGATGTGCTTCCGCTCAACGGAACCGGCCAAGGTGAGAATGAACCAGGCCTGCTCCTCGCGCTGACAAAGTTTGGTGAATGGCCCTGCGTACTCCTTGGCCAGGATCGGATCGGGCAGACTGCGGAAGAGCCGCTCGGCCCTGGTGCGTTGCGTCAGGCACGCCGCGGTATGCGGCTGGCTGCTGAGTTGGGAATCCCCCTCGTCACCGTCATCGACACCGCGGGCGCCGCGCTCTCGCGGGAAGCAGAGGAGGGCGGTCTCGCAGGCGAAATCGCGCGATGCATCGCCGAAATGATTGCGCTAGAAGTACCTACCGTGTCGGTGCTGCTGGGTCAGGGCACCGGCGGTGGAGCATTGGCGCTCGTACCCGCCGACCGTGTGCTCGCCGCACAGCATGGGTGGCTCTCGCCACTGCCGCCCGAGGGCGCCAGCGCCATCCTTCACCACGACACCAGCAAGGCTGCCGAGATGGCAGCCCAACAGGGGGTTCGCTCGTCTGACCTTCTCGATGCTGGCATCATCGACCATGTCATCCCTGAATACCCAGATGCTGCAACAGAACCCGAACAATTTTGCGCTCGGGTCGGCACCGCACTTCGACATGAACTCGCCACACTCACCGCAGCTGATGACAGTCAACGACGAACCGAGCGCGCCCGCCGCTTCGAACGGCTTGGCAAAGCTGGTCCTTTACTCGCTCGCGTCGGCTGATCCAGCGCGACCGAAGGAGAGCGACACGACCGTCATGCACGTACGCGGCCATCGTCCCAACACGCCCTTATTCTCCCGGAATCGCTCAGCGGAGACGACATACGTCCAGCCTTTGCGCCGACTATCGGCCGGTGGTCCTTCAGGACGTCGATACCGGAGCGGTGAGGTGACCAGTGACCGCACCATCGAGCGCTCGACACCTGATGGGTTGCGAACGCTAGCGCGACATCGGTATGGCAACGACGTTGAGCGACAACGTGATCGCAGGCTTTTGCACTCTTCTGGGGGGGCGCCGGGGCGGAAACGGTGACTAAGCTTGTCGGCTCTGCCATGGAGCTGTTCTCGCGCCATCCTGACTGGCCGGACCCCGTTGATTGGTCCAGTCCAGATGAGAGCCGCTGGGGTGAGATGGTCCGGTGAGTGTAGTGCCGGGACGCGTCGGTTGACGGCGACGGGTGCTTGTCGGCGCGTCGCCGTGAGCATCTGCCACTTCGAGTGGGTCTCGTCGTGCCCGAGTGCGGTGTCGTAACCTATTGCGAGCGTGCCAGTTTGAGTGTGTCGGTGAGGGTCATGGCGGCCATGACGCCGCCGTCGCAGATGATGTCGGTACCGGTGAGGTATCCGGGTTTGTCGCTGGCGCAGAACGCGAGCAGCTCGGCGATCTCATGGGGATGACCGAAGCGTTTGAGAGCACCCAGCTGAGCCAGCGCGCCCGCACCGACACTGTCCTCGAGCTGGCCCATGGTGGTGTCGAACGATCCCGGGGACACCGAAAGCACCCGTGCGCCCCTGGCCCCAAATTTGGCGGCTATCACCTTGGTGTACCAGATCACGAAGTTCTTGCTCAGCACGTAGGCCAGTTGCGGTCGCCGCGCTTGGGGGAACAGGTTGCACACCCTGACCAGCTCGGTGAGCAGGCGGTCGGGGTCAGTAGATGACCGCTTATAGCTGCGGACGGGGGCCAGCAAAGCCGGGAGTTGGTGTCCGGCGACCGATGCCACGTTGACTACGCCCATCCCGGGGTGAGCAACCGGAAGGAAGGCCTGGTTGATCAAGATGGTGCCGACGGCGTTGATCCTCACGATGAGCTCGGCCGAGCACATGCTGGGGCTGACCCCGGCGGTGTGGACGACCGATGTCACGGTCCCCAGCGCTTGGGCTTGCTCGACGAGTTCGGCAACGGATTCGCGGTTGGTGATGTCGCAGATGGTGGCGGTGCATTTGACACCGGCCTCACTGAGTTCGCGCTGCGCGGCCTGCAGGCGATCGGGATGGACGTCGCTGATCAGTACGGCTGTGTCGCGGCCAAGGACGCGCGCGGCGGCCAGCCCCATTCCTCCAGCGCCGCCGGTCACCACCGCCACCTTCGACATCGCTAGTCACTACTCCTCGCTGACAGGCCGCGGGGACGGGACGTCATTCTTGGTCACCCGAGGTGGGCGGTTGACGGGGTCACCCGGTGCGTGCAGATCGAAGCATAATGAGCTGGCGATTGGTAGCCCAATGAGGAGTGCCGCCGGTGATGGTTGTACTCGTGTTTCCAGTCGCCGATGACGACGCGGGCCTGGGCTAGGGACCAGAAGCTGTTGATGTTGAGGCATTCGTCACGGATGCGGGAGTTGAATGACTCGACGTAGCCGTTGCGCCACGGCTCGCCTGGTGGGATGAAATGCAGCCCGACCTTGCCGTCTGCCCAGTCGGCCATGGCACCGCAGGCCAATTCGGGTCCGTTATCGCATCTCAGGACCGCAGAATAGGTGCCGCGCGCGGCGGCCACTCGGTCGAGTTCATCGATCAGGTGATCGCCGGTGATGCTGCGCTCGACCATGCCGCCGAGGCATTCGCGGGTGTGCTCGATGATCGAGACGATCTTGATCGGCCGCCCGTCGGTGCTCACGTCGAACTGAAAATCCACCGCCCATACCCTGTCGGGCGCATCAGCGATGACCGTCGGCGGGGCGGTGGAGGTGCCGTGCCGTTTCCGCTTTCGCCGCTGCGGGACCCGCAGCCCGTCTTCACGCCAAAGCCGTTAGATCTTCTTGTGATTCACGACTCAGCCATCGCCGCGGGCATCGTGGTAAGCGGGCCGGAACCCGCGACGCGGATGCTTCTTGGCGTAGGTCCGCAGCCACTCCCGCAGCGCCGCGTCCGGGTCGTCCGGCGTGCCCGCGATCGGTTTGTGACGTTGGGTTGCGCGATGTGCTGCCCGGCGACGCGGCAGGCGAACCGCTCGCTGACCCCCAGCGCGCGCTGGAGATGACGAACGGCTGCCCGCCGGCGCTCCGGGCCTAGAAGTTTCCCCGCGCGATCTCCTGCAGCGCGTCCTTCTCCAACTCGGCATTGGCCAACAGGCGCTTGAGGGTGGAATTTTCGCGTTCGAGGTCTTTGAGGCGTTTGGCGTCCTCGGCTTTCAGCCCGCCGAACTGGTTGCGCCACCGGTGATAGGTGGCCTCGGACACCCCCAGTTCACGGCACACCGCCGCGGTGTCCCTGCCCTCGGCCAACAGCCGGTCCGCAGCCATCAACTTGCGCACGATCTGCTCGGGACTGTGTCGTTTCCTCGTTGCCATGATCTTGTCGAGCCTTCCTGGCCCACAACGTGGACCGCAAGACTCTCATAGGCCATGGAGCAACCCATCGGGGTCAGGCCAGATACGTCCGACCATTGACCACCGGGGCCCACTTGCCCGGTTGCGGCGTTTTCGTTGGCAGGGTCCGCGCGAAGGACGTGCCCTGCCCGTGTCGACCGCATCACCGACGGCAGGTGAGCAACAAGCACCCTGCGATGGGTCCGCCACCAGCGGCGGCCACCCCGACCTGTGGTCGCGGCGACACCTGACGATCGCCGGCCTCGCCACGCAACTGCAGGATGGCCTCGTGGATGAGCCAGTAGCCGTGCATTCTTCCGGCCGACAATTGGCCCCCGTAGGTGTTCAACGGCAACATTCCGTCCAGGGAAATCCGCTGTGCTCCCTCAACATAAGGACCTGATTCGCCCTCGCCGCAGAATCCGAGCGCCTCTAGCCAAGCTAGCACCAGAAACGTGAAACCGTCGTAGAGTTCTGCCACCTGAACGTCTGCTGGCTTTAGGTCTGTCCTCGACCACATCTGTTCTGCCGCATCCGTGGAAGCCATTCGGGGATAGTCGGTTCGGTGTATCCAGCCTCCAGAGCCGTAGGATCCGCCTACCGCTTCGACCGCGACCGCGGGGTGGGGGCATTCCGCTGCATGGCTGCGGTGTGAAACTACAAGGGCGACAGATCCGTCCACCGGTACATCGCAGTCGAACAGCCCGAAGGGCGTTGATATCGGGCGGGCGTTCAGGTAGTCGTCCATTGTCATCGGTTGTTGATAGAGCGCCGCCGGATTCCGTCCCGCATGGCGCCGGGTGCCGATGGCAAGCCAGCCGAGGTGTTCTTTGGTCGTGCCGTATTCGTGCATATGCCGTTGACAATGCAGAGCGACCCAGTTGGCGGCGGAATAGGCTCGCGCGGAGAGTAATTCGTCGATATCGTCGTTGGCACCGATCTGGCGGCGCGATCCCGGCGTTCGCGGCTCGATGGGTGGGGATTTGAGAACTGTCGGCTTCGGTGCGCTCGGAGCGCCGCCGGTCATTGCGCCGCCGAGCATCTGCACCGTCCGGTACACCAGGATGTGTCGGGCCTTGCCGCAGCCGACCGCCGAGAGGGCCGACATCACCGGGTTGATGACGCCACCTGTGAGGAACTCGTCGCTGTAGTCGCCGCCCGCAATACCTAAGTGGGTCATCGCCTCTAGGGCCGAAGTGTCCCCAAGTGTGGCCACGCCGTCGATGTCGGAGGGCTCTAGTCCGGCGTCGTCAATCGCCTGGCGCGCGGCATCGGCGGTCAGAGCCAGGCTGGGTATTCCCGTGCGGCGGCCCACCTTCGACAATCCGACGCCGCTGATGATCGCGTCCTTTTCGAACGCCGATGTTCGGAGTAGGTTTGTCACCGTGGTGCTTTCTCGTTGTGCCGAATGTTCATTCTGGGTCACCCAACCGCAACCTGACTGCCCTGAGTGCGGCGGGAAGCTGGATCGTCGGGAAGGTTCGGGGCGTGGAAAGGTGTTCTCCTACACCGTCAATCACCACTCCTTCAACCCTGAGATTCCTACCCCCTATGTCATTGCCATAGTCGAACTGCAGGAACAGGACGGCCTGCGCGTGGCAGCCAGGATCGATTGCGATCCCGAGTCCGTTCATATCGGCCTTTCGGTACAGACCGCCGGCGGCGAAGCGGACGGCTGGGTGTTCAACGCCCGCTGAGCACGTCAACCACCCCGTCGAGCACGTCAACCACCCCGTCGTGCGTGTGTGGTTTGCAAGGCCGTCCGCATCATCGCGGCAAGCGGACCGCGGAGGTCATCGGCAACGCGTGCACGTACCCGCGGTGCAGTGCCGAACACCCGGCCGAGCGCTGCCTCGGTGGTGTCGGCGCCTACAGTGACGCAGAGTGTTCCGATGCCGCGTGAGTTCGCCTCGCGTAACGCCTGCCGGCTGTCGGCCTCAGCGTAGCCACCTTCGTACCCGGAGTCGTAGGCGACGCCGTCTGATATCACGAGAAGGAGTCGACGATTTGCTCCCTGGTCGTCGTCAATGGTGTCTGCGGCGCGTCTGATGGCCGCGCCCAGGCGGGTGAAGCCGCACGGTTGACACGCGTGGAGGCGGCTTCGCGCTCGTGCGTCCCAGGGGGTCCCGAACGGGACGATCCGAACCATCTCGACGTTGCGGCGGTCTTGAGATCTGAATCCGTGGAGAGCAACTCGCGCACCCACGCCGCCCAGCGCGTCGGTGATGATCTCTGCTAACTCGATCTGCCGCCGATGCGTGGACACCCCTGCCGATGTCGACGAGACAGAACCCGACAGGTCCAACAGGACCATTACGGCGAGGTCCGGACGTCGGGGACGTGGTGCCAGCCACACCCGGTCCTCGGCTTGACCTGTCGCCGCCCACGTTGCTCTTGCGTCCACTGCGGCGTCGAGGTCCAGTTCGTCACCGTCGCTGTGCCGCCGGCTCGGTGCCGGGGTAAGAATGACCGACGCTAGTCTTCGTCGTAGTTGTGGGTCCGCAAGCTGCGGCAATGCGGCGCCGGTCTGTTGTTCGGTTGCGTCGATGTCGTAGACGGTGCAATGGTCGGCACGCATCGCCATCCGATCGATGTCGAACTCGGGATATTGTCGCGCGTTTTCCCGCCCCCGTCGCGACGTCAGCGCTCTCATGGGGGTGCGTTCCGGGCCTGTGGACGCGCGCGTCCACAGCAGCGCGCCGGCCTCGCCACCCCGCCTGCGGACCCGGGATCGGGCTTTGGGTGCTGCCTCAGATGCCGTCGAGCCGGCGGATCCACGCCGTGATCGTCTGAGCTTGCGCAGCAACCAGTTGTCGTCGATCTCAATGGCAAGATCGGCCAGAACTTTGGCCAGTTCAGCGGCGTGCGGATTCACCTCCGCGTCAACCGGATTGGGTCCGTCGTCGATCTCGCTGGCATGAATATCTCGGTGCGGTGTCTCCGCGATCTCGCGTGCGGGGAGGTCGGGCGCCAGCCGGCCGAACCAGGCGGGAGGATCGGGCAGAGCTTCTCGCTGGGACGCGCGGCGCAGCGACTCGTCCGCACTCGATGAGGTTGGCCATTCGGGGCCCAAGGTGGCCGCAAGCTCGGCGAGCTCAGGTAGGCATTCAGCGCGAGCCCGCAAGGCGCGCGGCACCTCCAGCGTCAAAAAGCGTTCCGCAACACGACTGCGACGTCCATGGTCGCGCAGACCGGCCGCCCAAGCCGCGTGAAGAGCGCCCGCACCTGAAAGCGCCGCTTGTACAAGGACGACATCGCGCACCCGCTCTGGTTCGGTGTCGAGGGCTACTAAGATCTCGGTGGAGGTCGCGTGGCTGTGTCCTGTCGACTCACCAATCTCAAGCCAGTGTCCCGCGGCGACGGCGGCGAGAATTTCGAATTCCCGCAGGTTCTGCTGGATCGGTTCGTCCCTTGCAGGTTGCCGTCGTAACGGCAGCATCGCCGCCAGTGTTTGCGCGTCTGCCGATGGGCGCATGTGTCGATCAACGATGCCGGCCGACGAAGCTGTTGACCAGCTCCACCAGACCGTTGGTCAAGGTTGCGTCGTCGGTGAGCGGTTCGGCGATGGCGGCGCGGCAAGCGATCTCGGGATCGAGACCGGCGACGATGAGCGTCGCCGCCGACACCAGCGTCCGTGTGGATGCGACTTCCCGCAACCCTGGCACCTCAATCGAGCGTATCGCCTGCGCTAGGGCGACCAGATGCTCGATCAGAGTGTTGTTGAGGCCTGTCTCCTGTCGAAGGATCTCCGCCTCGATCTCTGGAGGGGGAAAGTCAAGACTGATCGCCACCATCCGCTGTCGCGTCGAATCTTTCAGATCTTTGATCGCGTTCTGATAGCCGGGGTTATAGGACACCACCAGCGTGAAATCATCAGGCGCGCGCAGCTGTTCACCGAGCCTGTCAATCGGCAGGATTCGCCGATAGTCGGTGAGTGGGTGGACAACTACTGTCACGTCCTGTCTGGCTTCCACGATCTCATCTAGGTAGGCGATTCCGCCGCTGCGCACCGCCCTGGTCAAAGGGCCATCCACCCAGACCGTTTCGGCACCCTGCAGAAGATGGCGTCCGACCAGATCAGCGGCAGTCAAATCCTCGTGGCACGCCACGGTGTGTACCCCGATGCCGAGTTCAGCGGCCATCGCTTCAACAAACCGCGTCTTGCCGCAGCCGGTCGGTCCCTTGATCAGAATTGGGCGATGAGCCGAATGGGCGGCGAGGAAGATGTCTCGCTCGAAGCCGACAGGATGGTAGTAGGGCACACTGGTATTACCGTCGGCCATGCGATCTGACGAATCACGAAGCGCTGCATGGGAACTCATTATCGTCCCTACCCTCTGGCGGCATCGAACAGCACGGGAAGAGATGTCGGTGACCGGAAAATTTGGCCCCGTATATGAGGGTCGTCGCCGTCGGGATCCAGCCGCAGGTTCGGCAGGCGGTCCATCAGTAGGTTTACCGCCGTCCGCATCTCCAAGCGGGCGAGATGCATACCGAGACATACGTGTGGGCCCGACCCGAATCCGATGTGAGCACGCGCCTGGCGCAAGATGTCGAAGGTGTCCGGTCGTTCGTGCCGGTCCTCTTGGCGGTTGGCTGCGCCCAACATAGGCATTAGTTGGGCGCCTTGGGGAATGGGCACACCGCCTAACGTGGTGTCGCGTGTCGCCACCCGGGTGATCGCTAAGAGGGGCGCCTCCCAGCGGACTGCCTCTTCGATGGCCTGCGGCATGAGGGTACGATCCGACCTGAGCGCCGCCAGCTGATCGGGGTTGGACAGCAGACCGAAAAGCATGTTTCCTAATGCCCGGTAGGTGGTTTCGATGCCCGCAGGCAGCAGCAACCGCATGAACGAGAAGATCTCGTCGTCGGTCAGTCGCTCGCCATCGATCTCGGCGGCTGCGAGGCTACTCATGAGGTCGTCCCGTGGATCGGCTCGCCGTGCAGCCAGGATCGGACCAGCGTACTCGGTCAGCGCGGCCGCCGCGGTCCGGCCACGATCGGGTGCCACCATAAAACTCAGGACATCGATCGACCAGCGTTGGAACTGCAGAAAGTCCGCCTCCGGAAGGCCGAGCAGTCCGGAGATGATCCTGGTCGGATAATCGAAGGTGAACTCCTTGACCAGGTCTGCGCGTCCCCGATCAACGAAGCGGTCGATGAGGTCGTTGGCGATCGATGTCACCAATTCGTCTTCCCACCGCTTCAAAGCTTTCTGGGAGAACGCTTTCGACACGAGTGAACGGAGTCGGCCGTGGTAGGGCTCATCCATGCCTAGCATCACGCGTTGACCGAGAACTTCGCCGAATGCGGCGATGACGCCGGCAGACGAGAATGTCTCCCCGTCACGGAGCATCTGTGCAATCTCCTCATGCCGGTAGACCATGAACATGGGCGCCGACTCGTCGATGGTCAGCCCTGGCATGTCGATCCGCTGGATAGGGTTCGCTTGTCGTTGCGCGGCGAGTTCGGTGTAGGGGTCTCGAACATCGCCAGACACCGCATCGTCGAACGACATCGTCTCCAGGCTATCGCCGTCAACGTGGGACATGCTTTCCTCCATAGTGAATGAGAGACCGTGGTGCGCGGGGCGCGGTTCAGCGAACGCGTAGCCCGGAAATCAGGCTGTTGACCACGGCGCTGACGTTTTCGCGTGCTGCCACCGGGTCATCACTCTTGGCGATCAACATCGCCGCCTCGTCGATGACGGCGAGGAGTAACTGTGCCAATACGTCGACGTCCTGGGCTGCGACCGCTCCATCCGAGATGGCCAGTGCAAGCTGGTCGGAGATGGCGTCGACGCCGCGGCGCGACTGCAGCGCGCGCCAACGGTCTGCGCCGAGCACCGCTGGTCCGTCGATCAGGATAATACGTTGCACCGCAGCGACATTCGCGGCGCCGGCGAGGAAGCCGAGCAGGCCGTGCCGTAATCGATCTAGGTGGTCTCCGCGGTCGTCGATCAGTGCGTCGGACATCGCCATGAACTCTGCGACCACTTCGCAGTAAACCTCTTCGAAAAGATCTGTCTTGCTGGAGAAGTGGTGATAGAGCGCGCCCCGGGTTCCGACGCCGGACTCGGCGACGATGTCCTCGATGCTGGTGTTGAAGTATCCGCGATCGACAAAGAGTCTCCGCGAACCGTCCAGTATTGCCGCCCGGGTGGTTGCGGCTTGATTTTCCCGTACTCGACTTCTCGACATGGTAGCGGTATGTTAACTCACCTACTGGCAGTATGTGAAGCCCAGTCCATAAAGGATGGCCTATGACCACCACCAAGCCACCGGTAAGCGCCGGCACACTGTTGACTCTGAATTCGAGTGCCCACACCCAACAGCCGATGACCCGCCCGAACGCCACAGCCCTCGTGGTAACGGTGGTCATCCTCACGACCCTTTTCGGCTGGATGCTGAGCTTCGCCACCCGGGAACCGGGTGCGCGCATCGCCCGTCCCGGTGTCGACGATCAGACCTTGATGTCGGCCGAACCACTTTTTGGCTGGACCACATGGCCCTACATTTTCGAGGTCGGCGCCGTGGTCATGTTCGTGGGGGGCTTGATTGTCCTTGTGCTGCAATCGATCAAAGCGGGCCGGATAACTATCGGCTTGCTGTTCTTCATCGCAGGCAACTCGTTGGTGTGGCTCGACCCGTGGGGCAACTGGGGGCCCTACGCGACGTATGACTCACGCCTGCTGCACTGGCCGGAAACCTGGTGGTGGGCATCGGTATCCCCCACCGTCGAACCGGTTTTCAACTTCATCGGCTACTACGCGTTCTACATCGGACCGTCTGCCCTGTCGATCCTTCTCCTCAAACGGGTCATCGGACCTCGCTTCAGCTCGGGGGCGTTCATCCACCGCCACCCCTTGATCTCGCTAACGATCATTACCGTGATCGTCGGGTTCATCATCGATGCAGTCATCGAGACTTTCTTCGTACGAACTGGTCTGTACGGGTATTCTCAAGTGCCGAAGTTTGGTTCGATTTTCGTCGGAGAGGCCCACCAGTTCCCGCTGCTACTGGAGTCGCTTTCCACCACCTTGCCGTTCATCGCAGTGAGTCTGCTCTGGTGGCGTAACGACACGGGCCTGACCGGCGCCGAACGCTTCGCCAATAAGTTCGCGATCACTCGCAAGACGGGTAGGGCCGGTGTGCTCGCCGTGATGATCCTGTTCATGAACATTGGCTATTTCGCCTATCTGGCACCATTTTTCGTCATTCGTTATTTCGATCTGTCCACCGAGGTGGCGCGGCCGTGGCGGTGGTGTGCGGTAATGGTCTACGACCCTCAGGGTCACTATGAGAAGGCTGGCGAACAGGGACCCTTCTTTGAGGGCATCTGGGCGCACTGGCCGTCGGGTCAACCCAACGGGCGTGAGGTGAGCCCGCCTGTGGGCGAACCTCTTCCTAACGCATGTAGGCCGTCGTGAGCCGTGCAATGCGATCTCCTCGCACGGCTCTCGTCACAGGTGCGTCAAGGGGATTGGGGCGAGCTTCGGTAGTCGAGCTCATCGGCCGCGGTTGGCATGTCCTCGGCGCGATGCGTTCCCCTGATAGGGACGGACCCGACCTCGTCGGCCAGGTGTCCGGACTCCGTGGCGACCTCGAACTCGTACGGCTGGATCTTGACAGTGACGCATCGATCCGTGCTGTCGGCGGACTGTGCACCGAAAGGGTACCCGACGCGCTGATCCACATCGCCGGTCTAGCGCCGTCGGCGGCATTTGAGGACATCCCCCACGAGGAACGCGTCAGCACGTTGCAAACGAACCTTCTGGGGCCGATGCTGCTGACGGAATTACTCCTTCCGGCAATGCGCGCACGCGGTACAGGAAGAATAGTTGCGGTGGCCAGCCTGGCCGCCAGGATCGGACTTCCGCTCGCATCCGTATACGGGGCCAGCAAGGCCGGACTTGAACGATGGATCGAAGGCCTGGCGACAGAGATTCACCAATTCGGTCTGTCTGCTCACGTGATCGAGTCCGGCATGTTCGCCACCGACATGATGGCGAACTCCGATGTGCCGGCGCCAGAAGGTCCGTATGGCCCGATGTACGCGAAATTCTCGAAGCGTCGAGCGGGGGTCGTTGCGAAAGCCAAGCCTGCCGAACAGTTCGCGCGAGCGTTGGCGGATTTTGTCGAGCGGCCCAAAGCGCCGGTATTGAAGCCGGTTGGCACCGATGCGATCGGCGCGTACTACGCACAGCGACTCATCCCGGCCGGCGTCATCAGCACTGCGCTCAAACATGTTGTCAAACCGTGAAATTGGTACCACAGACAGGGCAGATCGGTGGACTTCAGCTATCCAGAGAATGCGCAGCATCTGCGCGCGGAGTTTCGGGCCTGGCTCGCAGATAACCTTAACGACGAAGTCATCGAAGCAGACCGTCACCGGGGCCGCTGCGACCAGGCATTCCAGACACTTCGATCCTGGGACGCAGCGGTCGCCGACGCAGGTTGGGCAGCGATCTCTTGGCCAAAAGCGCTCGGGGGCCGGGATGCCGGCGCGCTCGAAAAGCTTGCCTACGCCGAAGAGGCGGCACGGGCTGGCCTACCGGCCCCGTTGAACCTGATCGGGATCAGCAACATTGCGCCCGCGATCATGTTGTACGGGTCCGAGCAACAGATGCAGACTCTGCTGCCGAGAATGGCTCGATCAGAGGACATTTGGTGCCAGGGAATGTCGGAGCCCGATGCCGGCTCCGACTTGGCGTCGCTGCGCACCCGAGCAGTACGTGACGGTGAGGACTTCGTGATCAACGGCCAGAAGATCTGGACCTCATTGGGTCACCGCGCCGACTGGTGCCAACTCTATGTCCGCACTGACCCCGATGCCCCCCGCCACCAGGGTATCTCCTGCCTTATCGTCGACATGTCGACCCCTGGTATCCGGGTGCGTCCGCTGGTCAGCATTAATGGGGATGCTGACTTCGCGGAGATCTTCTTCGACGATGTCCGGGTGTCTGCCGACGCAATTCTCGGACCGCTGAACGGTGGCTGGCAGGTGGCCATGACGACCTTGGACCACGAACGTGCCGCAGCGGCACAGTTGTACGTCGAGATGCGTCAGCGGTTACGCGATTTGGTGACCGATCTCGGTCAGCTGCGCGATACGAGTGTCTTGAGCGACCCAACGGTGCAATGCCGGCTGGGAGAGCTCGCAATTCGCATCAATAATCTCGAAATACTCTGTCTGCGCGCCGTTTCGGCAGTGATGAGCGGTGGTGACGTCGGAGCAACGGCCAGCCTGGCCAAATCGACGTGGGGCGAGGTCGGCCAGGATCTGGCAGCTTTGGGTTACGAACTGCTCGGTCACCACGTCTTCGGAGGGCAGTGGGCGCATCAGCGTCTGTCCGCTAGAGCGCTGACCATCGCGGGGGGGACCACTCAGGTGAGCAAGAACATCACGGCTCAGCGGGTCCTGGGGATGCCGCGACGATGAACCTCGAACTGTCCGCCGAACAGGACGCCATGCGGGCGACGGTGCGGTCCTTCCTTGCTGATCACGCCGGTGCCGAAGAACATGCACGATCTGCCGCAGACCCTGACCACGCAGGGTCGTCGGGGATCTGGCGAGGTCTGGCTGACTTGGGCACGACAGGATTGCTGGTTGAAGAACGCCTGGGCGGCGCAGGGCTGACGATGGTCGAAGCAGGCATGGTTCTTGAAGAGCTCGGCGCCGTCCTACACCCGGGGCCGTGGACATCATGCGCGGTGCTTTCGGTGCGACTGCTCGACCAACTGCTCGAACCTCCGGCAGAACTCTATGCGGGCATCGCCGACGGAACGCTCATTGTGACCTCAGCATTGGAGGCACCCGGGGTATCGCTCGACAGCCACACCGGCACAACTTTGTCGGGTGAACTACACCACGTGCCCGACGCCAGCACCGCCAACCTCCTGCTGATCCCTATCATCGCGGAGCAAGACTTCAGGGTTTTCGCCGTCGAGGCCGAGCATCGGCACCTCCATACCGAACGGGTCCCAGGCATCGACCACACGCGGCGGCGGTATCACGTGAAGCTCGACGGAGTGCCCGGCCGCGACCTCGGTCATATCGCAGCCGAATCCCTGGCTGCAGTAACCGATGACGTACTCATCGCGACTGCGGCCGAAGCACTGGGTGCGGCGCGGGCGGTGCTGGATGAAACCGTCGCCTACACGAAGGTGCGCCACCAATTCGGGCAACCGATCGGTGCCTTCCAGGCAGTTCAGCACCTCTGCGTCGACATGCTCGAGACCGTG
This sequence comes from Mycobacterium sp. 236(2023), assembly GCF_029623955.1. Classification (GTDB taxonomy): domain Bacteria; phylum Actinomycetota; class Actinomycetes; order Mycobacteriales; family Mycobacteriaceae; genus Mycobacterium. Next base: position 332,529 of record NZ_JARSBP010000007.1, read on the forward strand.
GAACTCATACGCAGCGGCGTCCTGCACGCCCTGTGGGCATCCGCGTCAGGACCATCGCCGGAACGGCACCTGGCGGCAGCCAGGCTGAAGGGAATGTCGGGCACTCTGGCCGAGGTGGGTGACACCGCCATCCAGGTACTTGGCGGGATCGGATACACCTGGGAGCACGACGCGCACCTGTATCTTCGGCGCCTGCTCGACTGGAGCTCTTTCCTCGGCCGGCCCACGGCCTATCAGCGGGAAATCGGCGCCGCACTCATCGCCGAGATCCTCCCTCATCTCGCGCAACCGTTGGGCATGGGAGTGACGAGTTGAGCAGGAACCTCGGCCCGGGACCGATACACAGGTCCGAAACCTCAAGCAGCGCAGCACCGCTAGCGGCATCTTCCGGCCGCCACTTCGGCGTCTCGCACTACATTCGCCCACTCGCCGGTTTGGGTTTGGTCATAGCGCTGGTCGTGATCGTGTTCTTCGCGATCAGCCTGTTCGGCGGAAGATTCACCGAAACCGTTGCCGTCACGGTGATCTCGGATCGTGCCGGGTTGGTCATGAATCCCGACGCCAAGGTCAAGATGCACGGCGCGCAGGTGGGCACGGTCAAGGCGATCGACTACCGGGCCGACGGCACCGCAGTGCTCACTTTGGCGATGAACCCCGACATGCTGCAGGACATTCCGTCGAACACCCAGGTCGACATCGCGTCGTCGACGGTGTTCGGAGCCAAATTCGTCCAGCTCAAAGCCCCTGACGAGGTAACCGATTTCGAGCCGATGACCGCCGGCCAGGTGATCACTGCCGAACGCGTCACGGTAGAGGTCAACACCGTGTTCGAGCGTCTGCGCTCGGTGTTGTCAACGATCCAACCCGACAAACTCAACAAGATTCTGAGCGCCCTGTCCAGCGGGCTCGACGGGCGCGGTGCGACGATGGGACGTGGCCTGTCTGACTTGAATCAGTTGTTGGCGCAACTGGATCCGAGTCTGCCCAATCTTGCGCGCGACATCGAGACTGCACCCGAAGTTTTCGACGCATTCGCCGATGCGGCACCAAATCTGCTCGTCGTTGCACAGAATGCCTCGACGATGAGCCAAACACTGGTAACCGAACAGGACGCTCTCGACCAGATGCTCACCAGCGTCATCGGACTGGCGGATACCGGAGAACCTGTCCTGGTCGATAATCGGGTGGCCCTAGTGGACACGCTGCGCCTGCTCAATCCGATCACGGGGCTGACCAATAAATACAACGAGGCGCTCAATTGCGCGCTGACAACACAATTGGTGAACTCCAAAATACCACCGCTGAAGAATGCCGGCGCGGAAGTGCTGACGAGTTTCTCCTTTGGGGTGGAACGGTACCGCTACCCCGGTGACCTACCGAAGGTTGCAGCGACCGGGGGTTCACAGTGTGGCGGACTACCGGTACTACCCAAGGAATCGCGCCTCCCCTGGTTGGTGGCCGACACGGGCGCCAATCCTTGGAAGTACGGCAATTCGGGCATCGTCCTCAACGCGGCCGGACTCAAGGAGATGCTCTTCGGGCACATTGACGGCCCCCCACGAAACAGCGCACAGATCGGGCAGCCAGGATGAGGCGCATAAACCGGGCCTACCCGAAGTTCGGGGCGTTCGTCGTCGTGATGACGATACTCACGGCAGGCTTGTTCTTGATATTCGGCGACTACCGATCGGGTTCGGTGAATAACTACACCGCGGTGTTCACCGACGCTTCCGATGTGAAGAGCGGCGATTCGGTACGCGTAGCGGGCGTTCGAGTCGGCACGGTTACGTCGGTTGATCTCCAGCAAGACAATACGGTCCTCGTAGCATTCGACGCCGACCGCAGCACCGTCCTCACCAGCGGCACGAAAGTCGCCGCTCGCTACCTCAATCTGGTCGGCGACCGTTATCTCGCGTTGATCGACACCCCGGGGGCGACCAACGCGATATCGGCGGGGTCACGGATCGATGTTGACCGCACGGTCCCAGCTCTTGACCTGGACCAACTACTCGGGGGACTGAAACCAGTTATCCAAGGGCTGAAGCCCGACGAGATCAACGCGCTCAGCGCCTCTTTGATTGAAATTCTGCAAGGTCAGGGCAGCACGGTGGAGTCTCTGTTTTCCAGGACTTCGTCATTTACCAACACCCTGGCTGACAACGGCCAGATTGTCCAAGATCTTATTGATCACCTCAATACTGCGATGGCGACGCTGGCGCGGGACGGCAACCAATTCTCGGCGACCCTCGAGCGCATGCATCACCTTGTCAGCGAACTCAGCACTGAGCGTGAACCCATCGGCGAAGCAATCGAAGCCCTGAGCAACGGTACCGCCTCCCTGACATCCTTTTTGGGACAGGCACGCCCGCCCCTGGCCGAGACTATTGATCAACTCAATCGGCTGGCCCCCAACCTCGACGCCCAACTGGACCGCATCGACACCGCGCTGGCGCGGGCCCCGGAGAACTATCGAAAACTGGCGCGCATCGGCTCCTACGGCACCTTCATCAACTACTACCTGTGCGGACTCTCCTTTCGGGTCAGCGACCTGGAGGGGCGCACGGCGGAGTTTCCCTGGACCAAACAAACCGAGGGAAGGTGCGCCGAACCCCAATGATCAAATACCGCCATTCGAAGATGATGCGGGCCGGAGTTCTCGGCTTCGTGCTGATTGTGCTCGTGATCGCCGTCGGTCTGCAGCCCGAACGCATCATCACCTGGGCCGCGTCCCTGCGATACCAAGCAGAATTCCTGGATGCCGGCGGTCTCGCCGTAGGCGACGAAGTCAGGATTTCGGGCGTCAAAGTTGGTTCAGTGTCCGATATTTCGTGGCACGAGGGTGATGCACTGGTGACGTTCACCGTCGATGGCGGACATACCCTGGGGACCGATACGACTGCGCACATTCGGACCGGAACCCTCCTTGGACAGCGTGTGCTGACCCTTGAACCTGCCGGTGCCACCACGATGCGTCCGCTGCAGGTGATACCGACTTCGCGGACAGCATCGCCATATTCGTTGACGCAAGCTGTCAATGAGTTCACTGCGAACACCGCGGGTACTGACACCGCGTCGCTCAACCAGTCACTCGACACGTTGGCCACGACGATTGGGCAGATCGCACCAGAACTCGGCCCCACCTTCGACGGGCTCAGCCGACTGTCCTCCTCGATCAACGGCCGCAACGAGAATCTCACTCAACTCCTCGCCAACACCGACAAGGTGACCACCGTGCTCGCGGAACGGAGCAACGAGGCGAACTCCCTGATCTTGAATGCCAATGACCTGCTGGCTGTTCTTGTCGAGCGACGGCAGGCGATCGCGAACTTGCTCGCCGACACCTCAGCACTGGCGTTGCACATCAAGGGGATGATCGCCGACAACGAGGCGGAACTGGCGCCGACGCTGGACAAGCTCAACACACTCAACGCGATGCTGGAGAAGAACCGCGACAACATCGCCAAGGCTCTCCCGGGTCTGACCAAGTATCAGACGACCCTCAGCGAGATTGTCGCTAACGGACCCTTCTATCAAGCATTTGTCCCCAACCTGATACCCGCCTCCGTGCTGCAGCCATTCCTGGACTACGCCTTTGGCTTTCGCCGCGGCGTCGAGGCGGGCCACCCGCCCGATGACGCAGGCCCACGGGCCGAACTTGACCTCCCGTTCAACGGGATCCCCCTGACCCCGCAGCCGCCGCGATGACTGGGCGGGCATGGTTGTGGCGTGCAACACTAGTGATGCTCCTGGCATGCGCCATGGCGGCTGCTCTGGTGCTGGTCACCGGCATCGTTCGCAGCCCAATCCGGATCACAGCTATGTTCACCACGGCGACAGGCGTCTATCCCGGCGACCAGGTACGGGTGGCCGGCGTAGAGGTGGGACAAATCGAGACGATCGACGCCGACGGGGCGGTGGTGCGACTGTCGATGACAGTCGACCACGCGGTACCGATCCCCGCCGACGCGCAAGCTGTGATCGTGGCACAGAACCTGATCTCTGCACGCTACGTCCAGCTCACGCCATCGTATCGGGGACCGGGACCCACTCTGGGTGACGGTGCCGAGATCCCCGTCACGCGCACCGCCGTGCCTGTGGAGTGGGACGAGGTCAAGCGTCAAATAACCAGATTAGCAACGGAATTGGGGCCGACGGTGGGCGCTGAGGGCACCTCGGTGTCGCGTTTCATCGACTCGACGGCGGCGGCGATGGGCGACAATGGTGAGAAGCTGCGCGAGACGCTTCGACAGCTGTCCGGGGTTGGCCGTGTGCTCGCGCAGGGCGGCGGCAACATCGTGGATATCATCGCCAACCTCCAGACGTTCATCACAACGTTGCGAGACAGCAACACTCAGATCGTTCAGTTCCAGGATCGGCTGGCAACTCTGACAAGTGTTCTCGAGGGGTCGCGCTCCGACCTCGACGCGGCACTGACCAATGTCGCCGACGTGGTGGCAGATGTGCAGCGTTTCATCGCTGGCACGCGAGACAAGACTGCGGAGCAGATTCGGGGACTCGCGGACGTCACCCAGAATCTCGTCGATCACCGCAGAGATCTCGAGCAGTTGTTGCACATGGCGCCGACTGGCCTCGCCAACACCTACAACTTCTTCGATCCTCGTGACGGTTCAATCAACGGGGCGTTCGCCTTCAATAACTTCGCCAACCCAGTCGCGTTGATCTGTTCTGCTCTTGGCGCCGTGGAGAACACCACCGCACCTGAAACCGCGAAGCTTTGCGCCCAGTATCTCGGGCCCGGCCTGCGACTGTTGAACTTCAACGGCCTACCGTTCCCGGTGAATCCCGTAATTAGCGCGATGCCGCCGCCGGAACTGATGAGGTACACCGACGCTAGCCTGGCACCAGGTGGGGCCGGTCCCGCACCGCAGCCTCCGGAGACACCGCCGTCGGTATCTGCCTTTACCGGGATGGGCGGCGATGTGATCGCGCCCCCGCAGGCAACGAGTTTTCCCGAGATGATGTTGCCCTCAACCACGTTGGCGCCCCAGCCCCCGGGCCCCTTACTGCCAGCTGAAGGGCCCCCGCGCGCAATGCCGCCTACCTCGACTCCCGAAGGAACACCAGCACCGTGATCATTCGCCGCGTCTTCAGAACGATCGTCGTGGTTGCGTGCTGCCTTGCGCCCGGCAGCGTCGGTTGCGCGTTCCAGGGGGTGAACTCACTGCCGCTGCCCGGCACGGTCGGGCGAGGCGACGGCGCGCAATCTTTTCACGCCAAGCTTGCGAATATCGGTTCACTGGAACCTAATTCACCGGTCATGATCGACGACGTCGTGGTTGGAAGCATCAAGACACTGACTGCTTCGGATTGGACTGCCGACGTGCAATTCACGGTCAAACCCGGCGTGGCCGTGCCGAGCAACGCCCTGGCAGCGGTCGGGCAGACGAGCCTGCTCGGATCGATGCACCTGTCCTTGAACCCGCCGGTCGGCGAACAGCCCGTCGGTCGATTACGGCCCGGCTCCACGGTACCGCTCGATGACACCTTCACCTATCCGTCAACCGAGGAAACACTCGCATCGGTCTCGGTGCTGGTCAACTCCGGTGGCCTGGGACAAATCGGTGACATCGTGCGCAATATGAACGCCGCCCTCGGCGGGCGCGAACAGGAGGTCCGCGAGCTTCTCGGACGGCTCGACCGACTTGTCGGGGTGTTCGACAGCCAGAAAGAGAATGTCGTCGCCTCCATCCAGACGATGAACCGACTCGCCGAGACAGTCGCACGACAGCGCGACGCGGTATCGGATGCGCTCAGAGATCTGCCCCCCGCTCTCGATGTCCTGATAGCGCAGCGGCCCCGCATCACCGAAGCGCTCAACCGGCTCGGTGACTTCAGCGATACCACCACCACGGTCGTCAACGAGGCTGAGGGGGACCTCATCGCCACGCTGCAGAACCTTGGTCCGACCGTCCGTGCGCTGGCCGACGTCGGCCCGGAGATCGGCAGCGCCATCGCACACACCACGGTGTCGCCGTTCAGCCAGAACATCATCGACCGCGGCGTGCATGGCGACTATATGAACCTGTTCATCACCATCGACCTGACCGTAAACAGGCTGAAGCGGACACTGCTGTCAGGCACTCGATGGGCCAATCCCTACGTTCCGCTGGTCCCGGCACCGGGTGACAGCGGCTATGACGCCTATTACGCGCATGATCCGCTCACGGTCCCGCTCGCGATCCCGCCCGCGGAAACCGTTGCCCCTCAAGCTGAACAGCCCGCGGTAACCGAACCAACGGCGGGAGAGGGTTAATGCTGTCCCGCTTGGTACGAATCCAGCTCATCATCTTCTCCGTCGCCTCAGTCGTCGGCATCACAGTGATGCTGCTTGGGTACGTGCAGCTGCCAACGCTGCTGGGCGTGGGGCGCATGAGCGTCACACTGCAGCTCCCCGAACTGGGCGGGCTGTACAGGTTCGCGAACGTGACCTACCGCGGCGTTCAGGTCGGCAAGGTCACCGAGGTGGACTTCACCCGCAAAGGAGCAGACGCTGTTCTGTCCATCAAGGGGTCAGCCCGCATCCCGGCCAATCTGCGCGTCGAGGTGCGCAGTATGTCAGCAGTGGGAGAGCAATACGTCGACCTGCAGCCGGTCGACGCCGCACCGCCCTATCTCACCGACGGGTCGGTGATCACCGCCGACCGGGTATCGGTGCCACAACCCGTCGGCCCCATGCTCGACAAGACCAGCGAGCTGCTGGCGAGCATCCCGAAGGAGACCCTCGCCGCGCTCATCGATGAGTCGGCGCAGGGCCTCGACGGCGCCGGCTTCGATATCGGATCTCTGATCGACTCGTCGGCCACCCTCAGCGGTGACGCAGCCTCAGTCGCAGGCCAGGTGAGAGCTCTCGTGGACGACAGCGGTCCGTTGCTCGACGGCGCCGCCCAGTCGGCCGAAGACACACGCGCGTGGGCATCGAACCTCGCTGGCGTTACTGATCAACTGGTCGAGAACGATCCGCAGTTCCGTACCATCCTCCATGATGGTCCGCCAGCAATCGACGAGGTAACCCGCCTGCTCGATCAGGTGAAACCGACATTGCCTGTGCTTCTTGCGAATTTGAGCAGCGTTGGCCAAGTGGGCGTCACATATTTACCTGCGCTGGAACAGATCTTCGTGCTGCTGCCGCCGACGCTGGGGGCATTTCAGGGCACGTCGCAGGGCAGGAACTACACGGGAATGCCTCTGGGTAACTTCAGGGCGCAAATCGCTGACCCGCCGCCGTGCACCGTTGGATTTCTTCCGCCTTCTCAGTGGCGTTCGCCGGCCGACACTACAACGATCGACACCCCCGACGGGCTGTACTGCAAGCTGCCGCAGGACTCCCCGACGGCGGTGCGGGGCGCTCGCAATCTGCCGTGTCTCGCACATCCGGGAAAGCGGGCGCCGACCGTAGAGATCTGCGACAGCGATAAACCGTTCGTGCCGCTGGCTATGCGTGAGCACATATTGGGGCCGCCGCCGGTGGACCCCAACTTGATTGCCCAGGGGATCCCGCTGGACAGTCGTGTCCCCGGTGAAGCCGACAGTCGGATGTACGCGCCGGTCGAGGGCACGCCGCTGCCGCCCGGGGCTGCGCGCGCGGGAGCCCCACCGGAGCCGCCGCCACCTGCCCCTGTGCTGCCGATCACTCCACCGACGCCGGCACTTGGGGTGGCGACATATGATCCGAGCACGGGAAGTTACGTTGCGCCCAACGGGATTCGGTACCAGCAGCAGGATCTCATTGCCACACCGTCGTTGAAAGATCTGATGTTAGGTCCCACGCGATGAGTTGGATTCCGCCGACACGAACCGCAGGCGCAGCGATCACGGTGATAGTCGCCATCTTTGTGCTCGTTGTGCCCCCGGCCGGGGCAGACGACAGCGTCGCCCTCAACGGCCACTACCTGGCGGTGTCGGATGGCAAGTGGTCCAAGACGGGCGATCGGGACTATGACCAGCCCACCGTGACAAACATATGGACCATCGCGACCGTATGCGAGAACTTCCAACGGTGCCAGGGTGAAGTCGTCAGCGATGCAGGCTGGACTGCGACGATCAAACTTCTCAGTGGAACGTGGTACGTCGGGCCGCGGGTACATGAGAGCTGGGCGCCATGCCCCAACGGCACCGCCGCATCCGGAAGCCAGCAGTATCGGTTCTGGACCGACCCGGACAACCCAGCGATCCTCACCGGTTGGGACAAAACTCGAACAGCGAGCGGCGCCTGCGGAAGGAACCGCTCGGTGGAGGTCCAGATGCCGTTCCACCTGAGTCCGCTTTAAGCCTCACCATGGCAGCGAGGGAGTCAAAAACGCAGGCGGACAGTCAGTTTAGGAACTGCGCTCACGTTCCACACGCGGATGAAATCGGAGGATGACGATGGCCGGACGACTCGAAGGTAAAGTCGCTTTCATTACCGGGGCGGCGCGGGGCCAGGGTCGCGCGCACGCGCTGGCGATGGCCCGCGAGGGGGCGGACATTGTCGCCGTCGACATCTGTGCCGACATCACGTCCAACCCTTATCCACTTGCAACGCCTGATGATCTGGGTGAGACCGAGCGGTCGGTCAAGGAATTCGGCCGACGCGTGTATGCCCGCGTGGCCGACGTACGCGAGCGGTTCGCGTTGCGTGAGGCCTTAGACGCGGCGCTGGTCGATTTCGGGAGACTCGACATCGTCGTCGCCAACGCCGGCATCCTCCCAATGGCCATGGGGTCGCCAGATCCGATGCATTTCGTTGATGCCACCGACGTGGACCTGGTCGGTGTCCTCAACACTGTTGCCGTGTCGGTTCCGCACCTGTCGGAAGGGTCGTCAATCATCATCACCGGCTCAACCGCGGGCATGATGCCAGGCAACGCGGACAGCCCGCAGATGGGTCCCGGCGGCGCAGGCTATGCGTGGAGCAAGCGAACCTTAATGGACTACGCCGAGCAGATCGCGATTCACTTGGCGCCCAGATTCATTCGTGTCAACGTGATGCATCCGACGAATGTCAATACCGACCTGTTGCACAACGACGGAATCTACTCTGTGTTTCGGCCGGACCTCGTTGCCCAAGGGCAGAAGCCGACCCGCGAGGACGCGGATCTGGCGTTCACATACTTTCAAGCGATGCCGATCCCCTATGTCGAGCCCGAAGACATCGCGAACCTCGCCGTCTTCCTGGCCAGCGATGAGAGCCGCTATATCACCGGCCAGCAGATCCGAGTCGATGCGGGGTCCTACTTGAAATTCCCCAACGGGCCCGGTAACTGAGGGCCAACTCGCAGCGCGTTGGGCGTGCCGCCTGCTGGCGCGCGGTACGCCTGAGATCGGTACGGCGGGTGCTCCTGCTCAAAGCGCGTGGCCAATTCGCTGGGATGCACCTGGGTGTGCTCCGCGCCGAGCGAAAGGCCCGCGCAGCGGCATGACCGGAAGCGGTGCTAGGAATTCAGAAGATGCTCACCGATGATGTGTCGTTCGCGGAGGGACTCGATCTGCCGCTCCGATAGACCCAGCGCCCCGAGGACCTGGTTGTTGTGCTGGCCCAGCGTTGGAGACACGGACCGGTGGTGATGATGGGGGCCGGGAGTGATGCGAAAGGGCCAGCCGGGAAAGCGATGCCGACCGGTGATCGGATGCTCGAGCTCCTGGTAAAAGTCACGTGCGTTGAGCTGCTCGACGTCGTACATGCGATCTGCGCTGAGCAACCGTTCTGCAGGTACGCCGCGCAGGCCGAGCTCGTGCACCACGTCTTCCGATGTGCACGTCCGGGTCCACGCTGTGAGAACGTCATCGAACGCATCGTGGTTGTCCAGCCGGGCCTGCGAAGTGGCGAATCGCGCGTCGGCCAGGTGTTCCGGCTGGGCGAGAAGTTCCGTGACCGCCATCCAGTCGGAATCGTCACGCACCGAGATCGCCACCCAGTCGTCGTCGGCAGCAGTCGGATAGACACCTTGTGCGTAGATGCGGTGCCGATTGCCTTCGCGCGCTCGCACCCGGCCCGTCAACGAGTACTCGATGACAGGCTCGGCCGTCACTGCCGCGCCCACTTCGATCTGCGCCACCTCGATGAGCTGGCCTTCGCCCGTCCGGGAGCGATGTTCCAGCGCCGCTAGTAGCGCGACGGTCGCGTGCACGCCGGCGATGGGGTCCGCCGGACCCTGCAGATTGCACGGCGGCCCATCTGCATAGCCGGTCGCTGACGACATCCCGGACAGCTGCTCGATGTTGAGTGCCCATCCCACGTAGTCACGCCATGGACCTTCGAGCCCGAAGCCGGGCATCCGGACCATGACCACGTCGGGGTTCACCTTGATCAGCGAGTCATAGTCCAAGCCGAACTGTTCGACGACGCGGGGTGAGAAGTTCTCGACCACGACATCGGCATCGGCAGCCATTTTCAGCGCAAGCTCGCGACCAGCTTCTGATGCCAGGTCGAGCGTGATGTCTCGCTTGTTGAGATTGGTTCCCTGCCACAGGGGTCCGCGCTCGTACCAATCATCGCCGTCGCGCAACAGGGAGCCCGAGTAGCGGTGCCCGTCAGGTCGCTGGATGGACTCCACCTTGACGACGTCTGCTCCGAACGCGCCGAGGTAACAGGTCAGGTAGGCGCCCGCCCAGAAGGTGCTGAGGTCGAAGACCTTCAACCCCGCGAAGGGCAATGCCGGGTCTGCGGGAGGCGATACCGAGAAGGCGCCGGGACGACGCTGAGAGCCACTTCCTGCCGCCTTCTCCCATCCGTCTCCGTCCGTGGCCCGACGTGGCGCAGACCCCGGCGCCACCACCGGTGTCTTCGACAATCGGAAGGGCGCTCCCGGCCTGACGAGACCGGAAGTGGGCCCCTCGCTTCGGGAGTCGATGAAAAAGCCGCGCTCGGCGTATTGCGGACACCCGCGGATGGATTCTCCGTCCGTCACTGGTGCTGCCGGAATCCGCAACGCCTGACTCAACTCGACAAGGTCGGCGACCGTCATCGATTCGAGCCAGGGCCTTGCTTTTTCGAAGAACTCTTCGCGTTCCGGGCCACCGATCATGATCGCGATCTGGTGTTCGCCGAACTCGGGTAGCCCCATCATCGCGCACACGTCCAACCAGTGCTGGCCCGTCAGGCAGTTGATTCCGATCCAGCCATCTGCTGCCTTGACGATGCCCAGCATCGGCGCACCCTTGGCGTTACCGGGCAGCCCCATCTTGATGAGGCGCTCGGCCAGCAACATCGGGTACGGCAGCGTCGAAAGCAGCGTCTCGAAGGCCGAAACATCCACCTCCACAGGATGATCCACCCCGCCGGCGGCGATCCGCAACGCGGTCAATGCGCCCATCGCCGCGTAGGAGCCCGCAATGTACTCAGGAATCCGAGCACCAGCTTGCACAGGGGCCCGGCCAGGCTCACGTTCGTTGACCCACCCCGAAGCGGCCTGCAACGTCAGCGGGGTGGTCTCACGATCCCGCAGCGGGCCGTGCTGACCGAAGCTCGAGATCCGTACCACCGTGAGGTGAGGGTTCAGCCGCGCCAGGCTGTCTGAATCGAGCCCCAGATCCGACCGCACCGCAGACTTCGGGTCCAAGTTCTCGACCAGGAGATCCGCCTCGACCACGAGTTGACGAAACATCGCCAGGCCAGCGGGCGACGCAAAATCTAGCGCCGCCCCGCGCTTACCGGCATTGAGGTACTCGAACAGCGCACTGTGTTCGTCTCCGCCGCCCAACATCGCGCCCCACTGACGCATCGGGTCACCACCCCAAGTCGACTCGACCTTGTGAACCTCGGCACCCAGGTCCACCAATAGCTTCGTGCAATAGGGACCCGAGATCTCGCCACCGACCTCGACAACGCGCAACCCTTCGAGGGGCCCGCTCACGCTGGCACCGCAATCACTTTGGGCTCCATGTGGGCGCGCAGGCCCATCACACCACCTTCGCGGCCGATCCCGCTTTGCCCAAAGCCACCGAAGGGCGCGGCCCCCGCGATTGTGCCGTTGATGGACACCTGCCCGGTGCGGATCCTCCGGGCAACAGCGACGGCGCGGTCCACGTCGGTGGCCCACACCGCGCCGCCGAGTCCGTAGGCGGAGTCGTTGGCGATCGCTATTGCGTCGTCAACATCGTCGTAGCGCAACACGGTGAGAACAGGGCCGAACACCTCTTCCTGTGCAATGTATGAACTGCGGCCCGCACCGGTGAGGATCGTGGGCTCGAAGAAGTGCCCGGCATCTAGGGCCTTCGGACGTTCACCACCCACCACGACGGTGGCGCCGTCGCGCTGCGCCTGCGCGACGAAACCCTCGACGCGATTGAGATGTTCGCGGCTGATGAGGGGGCCCATGGTGACTGCAGGATCAGCGGGGTTACCGATCACGACGTTGCGGGCGAGTTCAGCGAGCCGGGCGACCACGTCATCGTGCAGTGAATTGGGAAGCACTAAGCGACTATTCAGAATGCAGGCTTGCCCAGCATGCATGGTGACGCTGTCGAAGAGGATGCGCTCTAACAGGTCGTCGGTGACGTGGACATCGTCGAGGAACACGCACGCCGACTTCCCGCCACACTCGAGCAGGATCCGCTTCATTGTCGTCGCGGCACCGGCCATCACTTCGCGACCAACCGCCGAGCTTCCCGTGAAGCTAACCATGTCAACACGCCCGTCGAGGGTCAGGGCACGACTGGCCTCTAGACCGGTCGGCGTAATGACGTTCACGACGCCGGCCGGAATGTCGGTGTCCTCGTCGACGATGCGCGCCAAGGCTAGTGCCGCCAGTGGTGTCAGGGGCGATGGCTTAAGCACCACTGTATTGCCCGCTGCCAGGGCTGCGCCTAGCTTCATGACATTCAGCGTGTGAGGGAAATTCCACGGCGTCAGCATTGAAACGACGCCGAGCGGCTCGTAGCGAAGCAGGGTGTTCCCAGCTGCGGCCCAAGGCTGGATCGATGACTCGACTGGCTCCATGGCAAGTTCTGCGGCGTGGCCGGCCATAATCGCCGGGCCCTCGACATGAATGATTCGCTCATTTGCTGAACAACCCCATTCAACTTGCGCGAGAGCGTAGATGTCATCTGCTCGTGTAAGCAAGGCGGCGCTGAGTTGTTGCAGGCAGCGGGAACGCTCAGCGGGCTCAAGCGACGGCCACGGACCGGTGTCGAAAGCGCTACGAGCGGCCTCGATCGCGGACTCTACCTGCTCGACGCTGGCATCCGGCGCAGAGGCGATCACGGCTTCGGTTGCCGGGTTCATGACGTCGTACCGCCCGTTGTCGGGGTCAACCCAGCGGCCGCCGATGAAGTGCCCATAGGAGTCGATGAGCGAACGGGCTGGGGTCATCGGTTCGCACGCAGCCTTCCTGCCGTGGGCGCAGAGCCGGAACGGAACCGCCTCTATCCTACATTTAAGATAGATGTGTACACCGCTCCTCGCTCAAGGTCAACCAATTATGCATGCGAGCACCTAATTTCGTGATTGACACGGTGGGTGTCGTTCCGGTAAGCACAGTTAGGCCGGACATATAACCACTATCTGTCCGAGCCGTCCTACCTGAGGAAGGCATCCGCGTGCCCACGAGTCCAGTTTCAAGACCGACCACCGACGTGCCGCTGCACTCGCCGGATTTCTTCATCGGTGACACTGCGGCCGCATTTCGCGAGATGCGCAGGACCACCCCGGTGGTGTGGAACTCGGAGATGAAGTTCTGGTCTTTGCTCAGATATGAGGACTGCCGCCATGTCTCATCGAACCCGCGCCTGTTCACCTCCACGAAGGGGGTGACAATTCCAGACCCAGCTTTTCCCGAGGCGCCTGTGCACGAAGGCAGTCTGCTGTTTACCGACCCGCCCCGCCATCGGCAGCTGCGTAAGTTGATCAACGCTGGGTTCACTAAACGGCAGGTAACGTTGCTGGAAGCGAAGGTGCGGGGCCTGGTAACCGATATTGTGTCCGAGATAGACCCTTCACGGGAGTACGAGTTCGCCGATGAACTGGCGGCCCCGCTGCCGACTCGCATTATCGCTGAGATGCTCGGCGCGCCGCCGGAGGACTGGGAACAGTTTCGTACCTGGTCGGACGCGTTTGTGGGCAGCGCGGACCCCGAGATCCAGCTCGACACGCTCGCGGCAGCTGGCGAGCTGTACGCCTACTTCACCGAGCTCATCGAAGCACGCCGCGCAGGCAAGGTGACTGATTCAGACGACCTGCTGAGCATCTTGGCCGCGGCAGAAGTCGACGGCGAACGCCTGTCGGATGACGATCTGCTGAATTTTTCTTTCCTGCTGCTTGTCGCCGGAAATGAGACGACGCGCAACCTTATTGCGCTTGGCACGCTCGCGCTCATCGAAAACCCCGATCAGTTCGCGCTGCTGCTCGACAGGCCCGACTTATTGCCAAGCGCAGTGGAAGAGATGCTGCGGTTCACTAGTCCGGTGACACATATGGCGCGAACTGCGAATGAGGACACCGTGATTCGCGGCCAGCAGATCAAGGCTGGCGAAATCATCGTGATGCTGTACGGGTCGGCCAACCGCGACGAAGCGGTGTTCGGAGAGACGGCCGAATCCTTCGACATCACCCGTAGCCCCAACCCGCACATCGCCTTCGGGGCCGGCGAACATTCCTGTCTGGGGGCGCAGTTGGCGAGGCTGGAAGCCAGAATCATGTTCGAGGTGCTGCTGGGCACGTATCCGACCATCGAGCTCACCGGTGATGTCACTCGCCTGCGCGCCACGATGGTGCCAGGTGTCAAGAGTATGCCGGTGCGACTGGGAGCAGGTGTCTGATGGACTTCGACTACACGCCTGAGCAGGATCAGCTTCGCAAGGATTATCGCGAGCGCCTTGAGGCGGTGATGACGCCTGAGCGGCGGGCCGCGGTCGCCGGACTGATGGAGGGCGGTGCCGCCATGACCGAGGTCCGCCGAGCGCTGGGCGCGGCCGGACTGCTAGGAGTGGCATGGCCGACCGAATACGGCGGCCACGGACTGACCGCGATGGAGCAGTACATCTTCGGCGAGGAGGCCCGCCGGGTGAACGCGCCGCTGCCGATGATCACGCTGAACACCGTGGGCCCTACGCTGATTCAATTCGGCACCGATGAGCAGAAGAACACCTTCCTGCCCGCCATCCTGCGCGGCGAGGTCGACTTCGCCATCGGATACTCCGAACCCGGCGCCGGCAGCGACCTGGCCTCGCTGCGCACGACCGCCGTGCGGGACGGCGACGAATTCGTCATCAACGGTTCCAAGATGTTCACCAGCGGCGCGGAGTTCGCCGACTACATCTGGCTCGCCGCACGCACTGACCCGGAAGCCAAGAAACACAAGGGCATCACCCTGTTCATCGTTCCGACCAATTCGCCAGGCTTCTCGTGGAAGCCGCTCCACACCATGCCGGGGGTGTCGACCTACTACACCTTCTATGACGATGTCCGTGTCCCCGCGAGCGCAATCGTGCTGGGCGAGAACGAGGGATGGAAGCTGGTCACCAACCAGCTCAATCTCGAGCGCGCGGCCCTGGGCAATCTGGGAGCTTTGGAACCGTTGTTCCAGAAGACGTTGAAGTGGGCACGCGAAACGCGACTGGACGACGGCCTGGTGATCGATCAACCCTGGGTACAGCAGGCACTAGCGCGGGTCGAAGCGCAGGTCTCCGCGTACCGGCTGCTCAACCTGCGAGTGAACGCCAATATGGGTACCGGCGCGCTCGGCATGGCCGAGGCCTCGGCTGCAAAGGTTTTCGGTACCGAACTCACCCAGCAAGTGGCAGGAGAACTGCTCGACGTCGTGGGCCACTCGGCCGTCCGCAAAGACGACGCAGCCCCGCTGAAAGGCGAACTGGAAAGCGCCTATCGCCTCGCAGTCATCAACACGTTCGGCGGAGGCGCCAACGAGCTTCAACGCGACATCATCGCGATGGCCGGCCTCGGGATGCCACGGGCACCTCGCGATATGCGGGCCTCATGACGGAAAGTGCTCAACCGATGAAAGGACGGGCAAGTGACTGAGGTCGACAAAGACGCGCTCCGTGGGCGACTCGATGCGCTCATCGGGCAGCCGATCAGCTCGGGACAGCCGGTGAAGTCGCCGGATCCCGTGAACGCCGCCATGATTCGGCACTGGGCCTACGCGCTGAGCGACTTCAACCCCGCCTACCTCGACGAGGAGTTCGCCAAGAGCTCACGTTACGGGGGCATCGTGTCGCCGCCGGTGATGCTGCAGTCCTGGACGATGGCTCCGCCCAAGCTAGAGGGCATCCACGACCGCGGCGGCGTGCCCGTCGAACTCGGCGAGAATCCCTTGCAGTTCCTCTCCGATGCGGGCTACACGGGCATCGTCGCCACCAACTCCGAATTCGAGATCGAGCGATACCCGCGTGTCGGTGACGACATCACGGCGGAAACGGTTTTCGAGACCATCTCGGATGAGAAGAAGACTGCTATGGGCACCGGGTTCTTCGTCACCTGGATCACCACGTACCGCAACCAGGACGATGAGGTCCTGGGCCGTCAGCGATTCCGCACACTGCGGTTCAAGACGGGAGGCTGAGATGGCCAGCCGCCTCGCACCCTCGATCAGCCCGGACACCGACTTCTTCTGGTCCGGGCTCAAAGACGGTGAATTGCGCATCCAGCGCTGCACGAACTGTCAGCAGCTGCGCGTACCGCCGCGGCCGATGTGCGGGAATTGCCAATCGCTCGACTGGGATTACGCCGTGTCGACCGGACGCGGGACCGTGTACAGCTTCGTCATGCCGCAGTACCCCCCGCTGCCGTTCCTGCAGTACCCGTACGTCGTCGCCCTGATCGAGCTGGACGAAGGCGTGCGCATCGTGTCGAATCTGTGCGACATCGAACCCGGCGATATCAAGACCGGAATGCCCGTCGAGGTCTTCTACGAGACCTTCGAAGCACTCCCCAGCGGCGACGAACTGGTTCTGCACCAGTTCCGGCCCGCGGGCTGACCCGAGGCGAACACACTATGGACTTCACCTTCACCGAAGAACAGGAAACCGTCGGCAAGGTGGCACGGCAGCTCTTCGAAGCCCGTGCCACACCTGAGCATCTCGCCGAACTCGAAGCCGGCGAGGTGCGCTACGACGATGCGTTGTGGCGCGAACTCGCCACCTCCGACCTGCTGGGTATTGCGCTGCCCGAAGCCGTTGGTGGCACCGGAGGTGGATTCCTCGAATTAGGGGTCCTGCTGTCGGAAGTCGGCTGGAGCGTCGCCCCGGTGCCCGTCTACGCGACCCTCGCGCTCGGTGCGGACACCATTGCGCGACATGGCGATTCAGAGATCCAGCAGAAATATCTACCCGGCGTCGTCGACGGCAGCGTCATTCTGACGGCTGCGCTGGCCGAGGCCGGCAATTCCAACCCCGCGCGACCGCGAAGCACCACCGCCCGCAGGGACGGTGACGCCTGGCTTGTCGACGGCGCCAAGGAGTTGGTGCCGGCGGCACAACTGGCACGCGCGATCGTCGTGTCCGCCCTCGCCGACGACGGACCGGGCCTTTTCGTCGTCGACACCGACGCCGCGGGGGTAACTGTCACGCCCGTGCAGACGACTGACGGTGAACCGTACGCGGAGGTCACGTTCACGGGCGCGTCCGCTCGTCGTCTCGGAGGCGACGGCGACACCGCAGACATTGTGGGGGCTCTGTACACGCGAGCTCTTGTGGGACTGTGCGCCATTCAGATCGGCGTCACCGAGCGGGCGCT
>NZ_JARSBP010000008.1 GCF_029623955.1 Mycobacterium sp. 236(2023)
TTATCGACCGCCGGCCGCCGCGGGAGTTCCCCGCGGCGGCCGGCTTGTCTGCACGATGTTTCACACCGTGATACGGTGATTCTTAACAAGAGACAAGGACTGAGATGGCCACCACTCTCCAGGACCTCGCGAAGGAAAACGGGACGAAGTTCATCCTCGCGCTGTTCGTCGATCTGCGCGGAAAGCCCTGCGCCAAACTGGTTCCCGTCGAGGCGGTCGACCTGCTCGCCACCGAGGGCGTCGGGTTCGCCGGCTACGCCGTCGGCGCCATGGGCCAGGAGCCCAAAGATCCCGACATGATGGCCATCCCGGACCCCGACTCGTTCACGCCCATCCCCTTCATCAAAGAAGGCTTGGCGATCGTGCACTGCGATCCGCACGTCGAGGGTGCGCCGTGGCCGTACGCGCCCCGCGTCATCCTCAAGAAGCTCATCGAACAGTGCGGCGACGCCGGATTCGAACCGTGGGTCGGCGCCGAAGTCGAGTACTTTCTGTTGCGCCGCAACGACGACGGCTCCGTCGCCGTCGCCGATACCGCAGACACCGCCGCACAGCCCTGTTATGACGCCCGCGGCGTCACCCGGATGTATGACCACCTGACTGCGGTCTCGGCAGCGATGAACCAGCTCGGCTGGTCCAACTACGCCAACGACCACGAGGACGGCAACGGCCAGTTCGAGCAGAACTTCAAGTTCGCCGAAGCACTCACCACCGCCGACCGGGTCATCACACTGCGCTACCTGCTGTCGATGATCGCCGCAGAACGCGGGATGATCGCCACCTTCATGCCAAAGCCCTTCGGCGACAAGACCGGTAGCGGATTGCACCTGCATCTGTCGCTGACCAGCGGCGGCACACCGGTCTTCCCGGCCGACGATGACGACAGAGGCCTCGGCCTGTCCGACACCGCGTACGGATTCATCGGCGGCATCCTCGAACACGCCTGCGCGTTACAGGCTGTGGTCGGTCCAACGGTCAACTCCTACAAGCGAACCGGAGCCGTCGCCACGTCGTCCGGCGCGTCGTGGGCGCCGCGGCTGCCCACCTACGGCGGCAACGACCGGACTCACTACATCCGGGTGCCGGACTCCGACCGGATCGAGATGCGCGGCGGGGACGGCTCCGCCAACCCGTATCTCGCGATCGCCGCGGCGCTGGGTGCCGGTATCGACGGCATCAAGCGCAGCACCGACCCGGGCTCCGTCGGTACCGGTGTCAGTACGCGCCCGCTGCCTCCGACGCTGCTGCACGCAGTCGAGGATTTCGAGGGCAGCCCGGTGATCACCGGCGTGCTCGACGCTGCGGGTGACGGCGTCGCCGCCTACTTCGCCAATGTCAAACGCGAGGAATTCTTCGCTTACCACAGCTCGGTCAGCCCTTGGGAGCTCGACCACTACCTCACGGCCTTCTGAGCCGAAACAGCATTACAGGAAAGGGAATCCATCATGTGTGGGATCGTCGGGCTGCACCTTCGCACTCCCGAGCTCTATCCTCAGCTGGGCGAGCTGGTGACTGGAATGCTCTGTGAGATGGGCGATCGCGGTAGCGACTCGGCAGGCGTCGCCATCTACGGCGACCCGAACTGGTCGCCGCCGGGGAGCGGATGCGTCTCGGTGGCCGACCTCGGAACCGGACGGCTTGAGGCCGCCGATACCGTTGCAGCGGCAGTCGGCGAGGCTCTGGGCGGCGAGGTCACCTGTGTGGCGGTTGACGTCAGCTACGTGCTGTCGGCGCGCGTCGATTCCGAGGTGCTGTTGTCGGCGCTGCGCACGGTGTATCCGCAGGCATTGATCGCCGGATTCGGTTCCGACATAGCCGTTCTGAAAGGCGTCGGCCACCCTCGAGCACTCACCGACGGCTGGGGACTGTCCAAAGCGCAGGGCTGGCAGGGCGTCGGACACACTCGGATGGCCACCGAATCCGCGGTGACGCCTGCGGGGTGTCATCCGTATGCCGTCGGTCCGGGACAATGCATGGTGCACAACGGATCCTTTGCCAATCACGCCACGATCCGTCGCGAATTGCGTTCCGCAGGCGTGAATTTCGACAGCGAGAACGACACCGAGGTGGGAGCCCGGTTCATCGCCAAGGAGCTGTCGGAGGGCCGTGACGTCGAGACGGCGCTGAAGGCACTGTGCGCAACGTTTGACGGCTTCTACACGCTGCTGGTCTCCAACCGCGATTCCTTCGCAGTGGTACGCGACGCCATCGCCTGCAAGCCCGCGGTGATCGCCGAGACCGACGACTGGGTCGCCATGGGCAGCGAATATCGCGCCCTGGCGGCACTTCCCGGTGTCGAGAAGGCCAAGATCTGGGAGCCCGAGCCCGAGGTGGTGTACGCATGGAGCCGTTAGCGTTTGACCTGAACGCGACCCCGTTGCGCGAGGTCAACACCGCGTTGCACGCCCCGGATCTCGCCGGCGAGTTCGCCATCCAGAATCCCGCCGGTGCGCACAACGTCGCCGTCGGCCTCAACGCGCCGGTGACGGTGACCATCGACGGCCACGTCGGCTACTACGCCGCGGGCATGAACCAGCAGGCCGACGTCGTCATCAACGGCAACGCCGGCACTGGCGTCGCCGAGAACATGATGAGCGGCTCGGTCTGGGTCAAAGGCGATGCGTCGCAGTCCGCAGGCGCGACCGCCCACGGAGGCCTACTCGTCGTCGAAGGCAACGCCGCCGCGCGGTGCGGCATCTCGATGAAGGGCGTGGACATCGTCGTCGGCGGCAACGTCGGCCACATGAGCGCCTTCATGGCGCAGGCCGGCCGCCTCGTGATCCGTGGTGACGCCGGTGAGGCGCTCGGCGACTCGATCTATGAGGCCCGCATCTACGTCCGCGGCGAGGTCGCCTCGCTCGGGGCGGACTGCATCGCGAAGCCGATGCGCGACGAACACCACGAGGAGCTCGAAAAGCTCCTGAAAACCGCTGGATTCGAGGGCGACGACACGAGCGCCTATACCCGGTACGGATCCGGACGGACCTTATACAACTTCCACGTCGACAATGCGAGCAGCTACTGATGAGCTACACGACTGACGACCGCGCCCGCCTCGGCCTGCGCGAGTCGGCGACCTTCGACCGCGCCACCATCGCCGCGATCCAGCGCGCCGCCGATACCGGCATCTACGACATCCGCGGGTGGGGAGCCAAACGTCCCCTGCCCCACTTCGACGATCTGCTGTTCCTGGGTGCCTCGATGTCGCGCTATCCGCTCGAGGGCTACCGCGAACGCTGCGCCACCGACGTGGTTCTTGGCGATCGGCACGCCAAACATCCTCTGCACCTTGAGATTCCGGTGACCATCGCCGGGATGAGCTTTGGTGCGTTGTCCGGCCCGGCCAAGGAGGCCATCGGGCGTGGCGCCAGCGAGGTCGGCACGTCGACGACGACCGGTGACGGCGGTATGACTCCCGAGGAACGCGGCCAGAGTAAATACCTCGTCTACCAGTACCTGCCGTCGCGGTACGGCATGAACCCCGACGACCTCCGCAAGGCCGACGCGATCGAGATCGTCCTCGGCCAGGGCGCCAAGCCCGGTGGCGGCGGAATGCTGTTGGGGCAGAAGATCTCCGAGCGGGTCGCGGGGATGCGTACCCTCCCCGAGGGCATCGACCAGCGGTCGGCGTGCCGACACCCCGACTGGACCGGACCCGACGATCTGACCATCAAGATCAACGAACTGCGCGAGATCACCGATTGGGAAAAACCGATCTACGTCAAGGTCGGCGCCACCCGCACCTACTACGACGTCAAGCTTGCGGTACACGCCGGTGCCGACGTCGTGGTCGTCGATGGCATGCAGGGCGGTACGGCCGCCACCCAGGACGTCTTCATCGAGCACGTCGGCATCCCCACGTTGGCCGCGATCCCGCAGGCCGTGCAAGCGCTCCAGGAACTCGGCGTCCACAGAAAGGTCCAGCTGATCGTCTCGGGCGGCATCCGCAACGGCGCCGACGTCGCCAAGGCACTCGCGTTGGGCGCCGACGCGACGGCGATCGGCACCGCGGCGCTGATCGCCCTCGGCGACAACCACCCCAAGTACGCCGCCGAATACGAAAAGCTCGGCAGTGCAGCGGGTTTCTATGACGACTACCAGGACGGCAAGGATCCCGCGGGCATCAGCACGCAGGATCCGGAACTGGCCGCCCGCTTCGACCCGATCGCCGGCGGCCACAGGCTGGCCAATTATCTGCGCGTGCTGACGATGGAGGCGCAGACCATCGCCCGCGCCTGCGGCAAGTCCCACGTGTGCCACCTCGAACCCGACGACCTCGTCGCGGTCAGCATCGAGGCCGCTGCTATGGCCAAAGTGCCTCTCGCGGGGACGGACTGGATTCCGGGGCAGCGATGAGCGCTCGCGCGAAGAGCAGAAGGCAGCGCTTGTGAGCGAGACCGCAGACGTCGTCATCGTCGGCGGCGGCATCGAAGGCTGCGCGGCGGCGTGGGCGCTGAGCCGGCGCGGAGTCACCGATGTGGTTGTTGCCGAACGCAGTACCGTCGGCTCGGGCATGACGGGCAAGTCCAGCGGGATCGTGCGCTGCCACTACGGCGTCAGTTCCCTGGCCGCGATGGCCGCCAGCGGCCTCGAGGTCTTCGAGCAGGCCGAGGACATCTTCGGTTCGGACATCGGCTTCCGGCAGACCGGCTACGTCGTCGGCGTCGGTGAGCAGAACGTCGAGGCGATGCGTAAAAGCCTTGCCGCCCAACGGTCTGTCGGAGTCGAGACCGAGGAGATCGACAAGGCCGACGTCGCAGAGCTGTGGCCGTTCGCCGACCTGTCACCGTTCGCGGCGTTCGGGTGGGAAGCCCGCGGCGGTTACGGCGACGCGTACCAAACCGCTCAGGCGTTCTCGACATCGGCGCGCGCAGCTGGTGCGAGAGTCCGCCAGGGCGCCAATGTCACCGAACTGCTCGTCGACGGCGACACCGTGACTGGCGTGCGACTGGCCGACGGCAGCGAGATCTCGGCGCGCACTGTCGTCGTCGCCACCGGCGTGTGGACGCAGCCCTTCCTGGCCCGGTATGGCATCGACATGCCGATCCGGGTGATCCGCGAACAGATCGTCATGATCAACCCCGGGCTGGACGTCGGCAAGGTGCCCGTCTTCTCCGATCTGGTGTCGCTGCAGTACGTGCGCCCCGAGGTCGGTGGCGACATCCTGTTCGGCAACAGCGACCTGCCCGGATATGACGCGATCGATCCGGCCGATCCCGACGGCTATCTCAACCGCGCCACCGAAGACTTCGTCGATGTCACCGTCGACAAGGTCGGCACCCGCTTCCCCGGCCTCCCCGACGCGTCGATCTCCAGCAGCTACGCCGGGTGCTACGACGCCACTCCCGACTGGAACCCCGTCATCTCCAAGGCGCCCCTGGACGGGCTCGTCATCGCCGCAGGCTTCAGCGGGCACGGATTCAAGATCGCCCCGGCCGTGGGCACGCTGATCGCCGACATCGTGGTCGACGGCCACAGCAGCGACCCCCGGATCCCCGCGTCGGACTTCCGGTTCTCCCGTTTTGCCGAGGGCGACCCGCTCAAGACGCCGTACCCGTACGTGGGGGCGGGACAGATGCGCTAGACAGGAGCATTGTGGCCGCCCGCGACAATCACGCCGATCATGGCTCTCTCCTGCGCAACACCTCCGGTACCGCGCGGGACCGGGATCCCGCCGCACCGGTCGAGGAACTCGAGATCGAGTCGGCCATCGGCCGCAATGTGCGCCTGCTCCGTCAACAGCAGGGCCTGACCGTTGCCGAGACCGCAGCGCGGGTCGGCATCTCGAAGGCCATGATGAGCAAGATCGAGAACGCCCAGACCTCCTGCAGCCTGTCCACGTTGTCGCTGCTCGCCAAGGGTTTCGATGTGCCGGTGACCAGCCTGTTCCGCGGCGCCGACGTCGAACGGCCCGCGGCCTTCACCAAGGCGGGTACCGGTGCGGCCATCGTGCGTGAAGGGACCCGCGAGGGCCATGAGTACCAACTGCTCGGGTCGCTGCGCGGCGAGCACAAGCGGCTGGAATGCCTGCACGTCACGCTGTCGGAGAAGAGCCAGACCTACCCGCTGTTCCAGCATCCCGGCACCGAGTTCATCTACATGCTCGAAGGCGTCATGGACTACAGCCACAGCCGCTCGGTGTACCGGCTGCACGCGGGCGACTCACTACAGATCGACGGCGAGGGCGCCCACGGTCCCGTCGACCTCGTCGAGGTGCCGATCCGCTTCCTGTCGGTGATCGCATTCCCCGACTCCCAGGTATGACGGGGTTTTGACCTGGGATCCCTCAGGAGTATGGTGAGGCGCGTGCAGCGGGTGCTCCTTCTCGGACGCCGCGACGGGGTCTGATCCAGACTGGCTTCCCGTCGCGGGTGTTTCGCGATGCGCCGGTCTGAATCCCATCTAGACCTATCCGGAGCACCCAATGACTGAGAATTTCAATCCTTCGACCGATGCTTTCAGCTCGGTACGCACCATCTCCACGCCCGCGGGCGACCCGCATGCCAGCCAGCCGTCCTGGAACACCCAGCGCGGCTCGCAGATGCCTGTGGCCCGCTACCGCAGCTTCGACGAAGAAGTCGAGCCGATCCGCCTGCCGGACCGCACGTGGCCCGAAAAGGTCATCTCCACTGCACCCGGCTGGTGCGCCGTGGATCTGCGTGACGGCAACCAGGCCCTGATCGACCCGATGAGCCCGCAGCGCAAGCGCCGCATGTTCGACCTGCTGGTCCGGATGGGCTACAAGGAGATCGAGGTCGGCTTCCCGTCGGCGTCGCAGACGGATTTCGACTTCGTCCGCGAGATCATCGAGCAGGGCGCGATCCCCGACGACGTGACGATTCAGGTGCTGACGCAGTGCCGACCGGAGCTGATCGAGCGCACGTTCCTGGCGTGCCAGGGTGCGCCGCGCGCAATCGTGCACTTCTACAACTCGACGTCGATCCTGCAGCGCCGCGTCGTCTTCCGTGCCGACCGTGACGCCGTCAAGAAAATCGCCACCGACGGCGCGCGCATGTGCGTCGAAGAAGCCAAGAAGTACCCGGACACCCTGTGGCGCTACGAGTACTCCCCCGAGTCCTACACCGGCACCGAGCTGGAGTACGCGGTCGAGGTCTGCAACGCTGTCGCCGACATCGTCAAGCCCACCCCCGAGTGGCCGCTGATCGTGAACCTGCCCGCCACCGTCGAGATGGCGACGCCGAACGTCTACGCCGACTCGATCGAGTGGATGAATCGCAATCTGGCGCCGCGGGATTCGATCATCCTGAGCCTGCACCCGCACAACGACCGCGGAACCGCAGTCGCCGCAGCCGAATTGGGCTACGCAGCAGGCGCGGACCGCATCGAGGGCTGCCTGTTCGGCAACGGCGAGCGCACCGGAAACGTCTGCCTGGTGACGCTGGGCATGAACCTGTTCTCCCGCGGTGTCGACCCGCAGATCGACTTCTCCAACATCGACGAGATCCGCCGCACCGTCGAGTACTGCAACCAGCTAGGTGTGCACGAAAGGCACCCGTACGGTGGCGATCTGGTGTACACCGCATTCTCGGGAAGCCATCAGGACGCCATCAACAAGGGCCTGGACGCGATGAAAGTGTCTGCCGACGAACAGGATTCGGATGTCGATGACATCCTGTGGCAGGTCCCGTATCTGCCGATCGACCCGAAGGACGTCGGCCGCACGTACGAGGCCGTCATCCGCGTCAACTCGCAGTCGGGCAAGGGCGGCGTCGCCTACATCATGAAGGCCGATCACGGTCTGGCGCTGCCGCGGCGGTTGCAGATCGAGTTCAGCCAGGCGATCCAGCAGATCACCGACGGCGAGGGCGGCGAGGTGTCCCCCAAGGAGATGTGGGACGCCTTCCGCGAGGAGTACCTGGCGCCCATCACGCCGCTGGAGCGGATCCGGCAGAAGGTGGATGCGTCCGAGATCGACGGCGGCACCGACACGATCACCGCGGTGGTGAAGATCAACGGCGAGGAGCGCGAGATCGTCGGTGCGGGCAATGGCCCGCTGGCCGCGTTCGTCGATGCGGTCGGCGCCGTCGGGTTCAGCGTCAACGTCCTGGACTACTCCGAGCACGCGATGTCGGCGGGCGAGGAAGCCCAGGCGGCCGCCTACGTGGAAGCCGAGATCGGCGGCAAGACGGTGTGGGGTGTCGGCATCGCAACGTCGATCACGACGGCCTCGCTGCGCGCGGTCGTCTCGGCGGTGAACCGGGCCGCGCGGCAGGCGGGGAGTTAGGCGAAGACTCCGGCCGCCACGGCCGCCAGGGTCGCGTCGACAGCGCGCTGGGCATCGCGGGGTCGAGGCGGCGTGATATCGGTCATCAGCCGGTAGTACAGCGGCGCTGAGATGTGCCTGATGACCTCTTCACCGTCGGTGCCTTCCGGCGCCTCGCCGCGCGCGACGGCGTCGTCGACGACGGGCGCCAGCTCGGCCAGGCGGCTGCGGTAGAACCCGGCCAACGCAGCCGCCGTCGCCGCGTCGCAGGTCGCCGCAGCGAGGATTGCCTTGAACAGTTCACCCTGACGGCGATCTGCCAGCGTGCGCTGAATGAGCTTGGCCACGCTGAGCAGATCGCCGCGGAGGCTGCCGGTCGCGGGCCGGGCGGTCGAGGTCTCGGCCATGTCGGCCAGCAGATCTGCCACGAGAGCGGGCACCGTGCCCCACCTCCGGTAGACGGTCGTCTTGCCCACCCCAGCCCGGTCCGCGACGGCCGTCAGATCGAGTGCGTGTAACCCGGTCTCGGTGAGCAGCTCGGCAGCCGCGGTCAACACCGCTGCGCGCACTGCAGCGGTTCGCCCTCCCGGTCGTGTTGTCACCGATCCATCTTAAAGGGACTGGAGTTTCGTTAATTCATCGTGCCTGCTATGGTCCCTTAACGGGAACATAGTTCCGATAAGGAGATGGCGGATGAAGTATCGACGTGTCGGAAACTCCGGCCTCATAGTGTCCGAGATCGGTTTCGGCGCAGCCACATTCGGTGCGTCCGGGGACTTCTTCGGGGCCTGGGCCGACACCGGCGTGGACGAGGCGCGCTCCCTCGTCGACATGTGCCTCGACGCGGGCGTGACGCTGTTCGACACCGCCGACGTCTACTCAGACGGCGCCTCGGAATCGGTGCTCGGAGCCGCCCTCAAGGGGCGCCGCGACCGCGCGATCATTTCGACCAAGGCGGCGTTGCCCACCGGCGACGGACCTGACGACGCGGGAACGTCGCGCCGCAGGCTCATCGCCTCGGTTGACGCGGCGTTGCGGCGACTTCGCACCGGCCACATCGACCTGTTCCAACTCCATGCCTACGACTCGGGAACACCTGTCGAAGAAGTGCTCGACACCCTCGACGGGCTCGTGACCGCAGGCAAGATCCGCTACGTCGGCGCGTCGAACTTCGCGGGCTGGCAACTGATGAAATCCCTTGCCGCAGCGGAATCCGGGCACCGGACGCGCTACATCGCCCACCAGGTGTACTACTCGCTGATCGGCCGCGACTACGAGTGGGACCTGATGCCGCTCGGCCTCGACCAGGGCGTCGGGGCAGTGGTGTGGAGCCCGTTGGGGTGGGGGCGGCTTACCGGTCGGGTCCGCCGCGGCGCACCACTTCCCACCGTCAGCCGACTGCACACCACAGCGGATGCCGGTCCGCCCGTCGACGACGAGATCCTGTTCGACGTAGTGGACGAACTGACCGCGATCGCGCACGAATGCGACAGGACCGTCCCGCAGGTCGCGCTGAACTGGCTGTTACGCAGGCCGACGGTGGCGTCGGTGATTATCGGCGCTCGCACCCGAGATCAGCTGCGCGACAACCTGAATGCCACCGGCTGGTCCCTGTCCGACGAACAGGTCCGCAGGCTCGACGTGGTCAGTTACCGCGAGCCCGGCTACCCCCACTTTCCGTACGTCCGCCAGGACGGCTTCGCCCGACTCAACCCTCCGCTCTTCGCGGCACCGCAAAACACGGTCTAGAACAGCGTGAACTGATCGCCGGCGGGCGACTGCTCGGTGAACGCCTCGATGGCCGACCCGCCGATGACCGACTCCAGCGCCCGCATGAAGTCGGCGCTGGGAACGAGCGGGACACCGAGCTCGCCGGCCTGGTAGCCCTTCCCCTGCTCAGGTGCGGCGGCATCGCACACGACGAGTGAAGTGTTGACGTCCACCGAGTCGGTGAACGCCAGCCCCGCGTGCAAGATCCGCTCGACCATCTCTTCGTGCGTGTGGGAGACCTCGGCAGACAATGCGACCCGCATGCCCTGGACCAGCGCCCTGCCCGCAACGAAGCGGCCCGGATTGGCGTACGGGCACGCAGTTCGCGCGGCGATGGCCTTCAGCGGGAGGAGTTCGTCGTGGGTGACGCGGCCGTTGGGCCACGTGCGCCGCGTGACCGGACGCACCGGAAGCCACTTGCGTCGCTCGTAGGCCCGCGCGAGGACCGGCTTGAGGACCTGGGCCAGCACCATCGCGTCGTCAAGCGCGTCATGCGGCTTCATCTGCGTGACGCCATGGTGTGCGGCCAGCGTCTCCAGGCGCAGGTTCTCCAGGCCGAGATCGAGACGGCGAGCCAGCTCGACCGTGCACATGACGGTGTCGACGGGCAGCTCGGCGCCGACCAGTTCGGCCTCGGCGGTCAGGAACGCGTAGTCGAAGCCGACGTTGTGGGCGACAAGTGTGCGGCCGCGCAGCACGTCGCACAGATCTCCGACGATGTCACCGAACGTCGGCTGCCCGGCCAACATCTCCGCGGTCAGACCGTGCACGTGCGTCGGCCCGGGATCCACCCCAGGATCGAGCAGGCTGTAGAGGCTCTTCTCGACGTTGCCGTCATCGCTGAGAGCCAACGCGGCGACGCTGACGACGCGCGCCTGCCCGGGACGGAAACCCGAGGTCTCGACGTCGACGACGGCCCAGCCCGCGCCATCGGTGTCGGCGGGCCTGCCCCATCGACGTTCCGCGGTTGAGCTCATAGTCCGAGGATGGCACGCCCCTGTGACAAGCCTCGCTCCATCTCACCGCGTGTCGGGCGCTCTTCTAGACTGCCGGGAATGGTCGTCACCCCGCGCGGACGAGTCGCGCTCGCTGCAGGCGCGAGCGCGCGCTGGGCGTCGCGCGTCACCGGCCGCGGCGCCGGCGCGATGATCGGCGGCCTTGTCGCGATGACGCTCGACAAATCGATCCTCGGTCAGCTCGGCCGCGGCCGGCGCGCCGTCGTCATCACCGGAACCAACGGCAAGTCGACGACCACCCGGATGACGGCCGCCGCCCTGGCCACCGTCGGGCCCGTGGCCACCAACGCCGAGGGCGCCAACATGGACGCCGGGCTCGTCGCCGCGCTGGCCGCCGCCCCGGACGCATCGCTGGCCGCGCTCGAAGTCGACGAGATGCACGTCCCCCACGTCTTGGATGCCGTGCCGGCCGCGGTGACCATCCTGCTGAACCTGTCGCGCGACCAGCTCGACCGCGTCGGTGAGATCAACCACATCGAGCGCACCCTGCGCGCCGGGCTGGCCCGTCACCCATCCACTGTTGTCGTCGCGAACTGCGACGACGTGCTGATGACATCGGCCGCCTACGACAGCCCCAACGTCGTGTGGGTGGCCGCCGGCGGCGGATGGGCCAGCGACTCGGTGAGCTGCCCGCGCTCCGGCGAGATCATCGTCCGCGAGGGCACGCACTGGTACTCGACGGGCATGGATTTCAAGAGACCCGACCCCGACTGGTGGTTCGACGACACCCACATCCACGGGCCCGACGGGTTGTCGCTGCCGATGACACTGACCCTGCCGGCCACCGTGAACCGCGGCAACGCGACGCAGGCGGTGGCAGCGGCGGTGACGCTGGGCGCCGAGCCCGCCGCCGCGGTGGCCGCGGTGTCCGCCGTCGACGAGGTCGCGGGCCGCTACCGCACCGTTCAGGTCGGCGCACACACGGCGCGGATCCTGCTCGCGAAGAACCCCGCCGGCTGGCAGGAGGCGCTGTCGATGGTGGACCGCGACGCCGCGGGTGTGGTGATCGCCGTCAACGGCCAGGTGCCCGACGGAGAGGACCTGTCGTGGCTGTGGGACGTGAAATTCGAGCACTTCGAGACGGTGCCGGTGGTCGCCGCCGGTGAGCGGGGCACCGACCTCGCGGTCCGCCTCGGTTATGCGGGCGTCGAGCACACGCTGGTGCACGACACTCTCGCCGCCATCGCGTCGTGCCCGCCTGGTCATGTCGAGGTGCTCGCCAATTACACGGCCTTCCTCCAGCTGAACAGGCGGCTGCGATGACCGAGTCGGCGGTGCGGATCGGGCTCGTCCTACCCGACGTGATGGGCACCTATGGCGACGGCGGGAACTCCGTCGTCCTACGACAACGGTTGCGCCTGAGGGGAATCGAGGCCGAGATCGTCGAGATCACGCTCGACGACCCGGTGCCCGCCGAGCTCGACCTCTACACCCTGGGCGGCGCGGAAGACTACGCACAACGCCTGGCCACCAAACACCTGATCCGCTATCCCGGTTTGCAGCAAGCGGTTTCGCGGGGGGCGCCGGTGCTCGCGATCTGCGCGGCGATCCAGGTGCTCGGCCACTGGTACGAGACGTCGGCCGGGGAACGCGTCGACGGTGTCGGCGTTCTGGACGTCACGACATCCCCGCAGCCGGAGCGCACCATCGGCGAGGTCGCCTCCACGCCACTGGTGGACGGTCTCACCGATCCGCTGACGGGATTCGAGAACCACCGCGGCGGAACAGTTCTCGGCCCCGCTGCGCAACCATTGGCCGCCGTCACCAAGGGCGCGGGAAACCGGGCGGGCGACGGTATCGACGGTGCGGTACAGGGCAGCATCGTCGCCACCTACCTGCACGGCTGCTGCCTGGCCCGCAACCCCCAATTGGCCGATCACCTGCTCAGCAATGTCGTGGGCCCCCTTGAACCACTGGAACTTCCAGAGGTCGCGCAGCTGCGGAAAGAGCGTCTGGCAGCACCGCGCCGCGTCTAACTTCGCCCGTCTCCGCTTCGCGCAAGCGCTCATCGGGGCGCGACGATCCCGTTCCGGTAGGCATAGACGATCGCCGCGGCGCGATCGCGCAGCCGCAGCTTCAAGAAGATCCGGCCGATGTGGCTCTTGACGGTGACGCCGGAAATGACGAGCTCGTCGGCGATCTCGGCGTTGGAACGGCCCTTCGCCATCAGACGGAGAACGTCGAGCTCGCGCGGTGTCAGATCCTCGACCACCTGGGGAGCGGGTTCCTGTGCTGAAGTCCGGTAAGTGTCGAGGACACGCGCGGTCACGGACGGATCAAGGAAGCCGTCGCCGCGGGCCACTGCGCGCACGGCGCGGATCAGCTCTTCGGCCGGCGAGTCCTTGAGCACGAAACCCGCTGCACCGGCACGCAATACACCGGACAGCAGTTCTTCGTCGCTGAATGTCGTCAGGGCCAGGACCGGTGGCCCGCCCGACTCGGCGAGCAGACGCGTCGCCTCGATCCCGCTGACCCGCTTCATGCGAAGGTCCATGACGACGACGTCGGGGTGGTGTTCGGCCACTGCGGCGGCGACTTCGTCACCGTCGGCGCACTCACCGACCACGGCGATGCCGTCCTTGCGGCGCAGGATCATTCGCAATCCCGACCGCACCAGCTCCTGATCGTCGACCAGGAGTGTGGCGATCATGCCGTCGGCCATACGCCCCAGCTCCGGATCGGGCATGGATCGTCGTCGAGCGGGATTGTCGCCCGTACGATCCAGCCGTCGCCTGCGGGCCCCGCAGTGATTGTGCCGTCGAGCAATTCGACCCTCTGACGCATGCCGCGCATGCCTCGGCCGTCCATCGGGTGGGCTGCGACCGGCACGGGAAGCCTGTTCGCGACCGTCAGCATCGCGAAATCCTGCAGGACCGTCAGCTTCATGTCGGCGGGCGCATCGGGCGCGTGTTTGGCGATGTTGGCCAACGACTCCTGCGCGATGCGGTAGAGCGCGAGCCCGCCGGCAGCGGAGATCCTGTTCTGCGGACCGCTGACGTCGAGGCTCACTGTGAGGCCCGCCCGGACGAAATCGACGACGAGCGTGGGGATGTCACCGGCTCCGGGTTCGGGCGACACCTTGCCGACGGCGCCGTCGAGCAACCCGACGGTACGCCGGATGTCGGCCATCGCCTGACGGCCGAGCCGCTCGGCCTGTTCGAGGGCATCGACTGCCTCGTCGACGTCGCGGTCCTGCTGCAGGCCGCGGCGCGCGCCGGTCACATGCAACAGCGTGACCGACAGCGAGTGGGCGATGACGTCGTGGACCTCACGCGCGATCCGTCGGCGCTCGTCGGTCGCGGCGTGCTCGGCGAGCTTCTGCTGCGCTGCCCTCTGGTCGAGCAGCAGCCGCTGCTGAATCCGCATCAGATAGCCGACAAGCCAGCCGATTCCGATGAACGCCAGGTAGATCCACGGCGTGTCCACGCGGCCCGTCACCGCGGCGACTCCCAGGATGACGGCGGCGGCACCCGCGGCGAGCATTCCGCCGCGCAGCGACGTCATCGAACCGACCATTCCCGTCACCAGCCCGAGCAGCATCGGCGCGAAGTCACCTTCGGCGGGCACCGTCATGGCGAACAGCCAGATGGAGATCGCCAGCAACCACGCCGTGCCGAGTGCGAAGGCCTCGAGCACGGGAGTCACCGAGATGTCGATGGCGAAGAACACGACGTACGGCAGGTATGCGATGGCCAGCCCGGCAAGCCCGATCCACCATTGCGAGTCCGGCCGCTGAACGAGTGCCACCGACGCAACGACCAGGAGCGTCACGTCGATGCTCACGACGATCGGCCATGAGAAGCCGCCCGGCATCATCTCGCCTTTTCGGCGCAGATATTGCCGGAATCGGCGCCGCACCGCTGCCAGCATCACGACAGTTTATGGGGGCGGTCGGGGCTTTGGCATCAGCCTCGGGTAGGCAATCGCGCTCCTACCACGGTAGGAGGACCGAATCGAACCCCGGCACGACGATCCGCGCGGCCGATCTTCGTAACGTCGGAGTATGGCCACCATCTCGCGAACGAGCATCTGGCTGCGCTGGGCTTCGGTGCATGGCGTGCCCCGGACGTTTCTGTCGATGCGGGCGCGACGAGGCGACCCGATGGCCAGTCTGATCCTCGGACGCGGCGACCGCCTGGCGCTGATCGAACAGAACCGCGCCGCCGGACCTCTGGCGCGGACACCGGTCGTCTGGGTCAGCGCCGACTACGAGGTGTGCCGGGCAGTGCTGCGCGACAACGACTTCGGCGTCGCCGACCCCAACGAGACGGGACTCCCCGACGCTCTGCTCGGACTCGTCCGGCGCGTGGATCCGGCACTGCCGAATCCGGTCGAACCGCCCGCCATGCTGATGGTCGACCCGCCGCAGCACACCGAGTACCGGAGGTTGGTGGCGCGCAGTTTCGCACCCAAGTCCATTGCGGCGCTGGATACCCGGATCAGCGAGCTCACCGCGGAGCTGCTCGACGACATCGATCGAACTGACGACGTCGACCTGATCTCCGCCTACGCGGCTCAACTGCCTGCCGCGGTGATCTCGGAGATGCTCGGGGTGCCGGCAACCGAGCGGGCCCGGATCCTCGATTGGGGTAAGACCGTCGCGGCACTGCTCGACATCGGTATCGCGTGGCAACCGTTCCGCGCCGCCATCGAGAGTCTGCTCGACGTCGACCGCTATCTCGACGAACACTTCCGGCATCTGCGCGCCAACGGTGCTGATGGCACACCGTTCAGCAAGCTGGCTCTCGACGGAAGCCTCAACGGTCGCGAGTTGATGTCCAACGCGGCGCTGCTCATCGGCGCGGGGGTCGAGACGACCGTGAACCTGATCGGCAACGGCATCGCCGCGCTGCTCGCGCATCCCGAGCAGCTGGCGATACTGCGCGACGATCCCGGTCGGTGGCCGAACGCCATCGAGGAAATCCTGCGGTACGACAGCCCGGTACAGATGACGGCGCGAGCCGCGCACCGCGACACCGAGATCGCCGGGATACCGATCCAGAAGGGCGCGGTGGTCGTGCTCCTACTCGGCGGCGCGAATCGCGACCCGCAGGTGTTCGACCGGCCCGACGAATTCGACATCACCCGTGACAACGCCCGCGATCACCTGGCCTTCGCCAGCGGTATTCACGTCTGTCTCGGCGCGGCGCTGGCACGAATCGAAGGCGCGACGGCGCTGCGGGAGCTG
The DNA here is from genome assembly GCF_029623955.1 of Mycobacterium sp. 236(2023). Lineage (GTDB taxonomy): Bacteria > Actinomycetota > Actinomycetes > Mycobacteriales > Mycobacteriaceae > Mycobacterium. The sequence goes on from NZ_JARSBP010000008.1 coordinate 16,199, forward strand.
TTCACCCGCTATCCCGATCTGCACTTGCGGGCGCCCGCGGAACCGCGCGGGCTGGTGAACCTGCACGGATACCGGCGGCTGCCCGCGGTCCTCACGCCGCGGATGTCCGCGCGAACCTCTGTAACTCGGTGACGTCGAACTGACAGCCGCGGCTGCGTAGAGCGGCCTCGGCCCGCGTCAACCATTCGGCCGGCCGGTCTTCGGCGATGACGCGGATGACGATCCAGCCTCGCTGCTCCAGCATCCGGGCCCGCGCAAGGTCCTTGACGTACTGCTGACGGTCCGTGCGGTGATGATCGCCGTCGTATTCGACCGCGACTTTGTACTTGCGCCATCCCATGTCGAGGAACGCCACGGGCCGAGAGCCCTCGAACACCGGGATCTGCGTCTGCGGACGGGGAAACCCGCAGTCCAGCAACCACAGTCGGATCCGGCTCTCGCGCGGCGAGGCCGCGCCGCCGTCGACGAGGGGAAGTACTGCGCGGAGTTGCAGGACACCCCTGGCTCTAGGTCGTCTGTCGGCAAGTTCGACAACGTCGTCAATCTCGTAGTGCTGATTCCACATGAGCGCGTCAAGACGAGCGAGAGCCTCGGGCCTTTCGAGATGGCGACCGAGGTCGAAGGCCGTCCGCACTCGCGACGTGACCGGCAGACCTGAGCGCTGAACTATCTCATCGCTGGAGACCGCTTCGGCACGGGTGACGAGGCCAGCCTGCGATAGCGAATGAACACCCGAGATGTCGATCGGCTGCTCGGGATCCACCCACGGTGCACCATGTAATGCTGAGGCGGCCACTCCGGCGATGACGCCTTTGCGGCCGGTGGCCAACCACGCTCCGACTGCGCGGTCACGCAATGTTGGTGCTGCCCCTTTGCGAATGAAGACCCCTCGGTAGAGCTTCGTGTAGTCGCGTGCCAGCTCATGCCGGGTCGCCACGCCTGCCCTGACTGCCTCGCCGCCGAGAATGACCCTGCCCATGGGTCGTATCGTGCCAACGCCTACCGACAAGTCATGAGATGCGACTTTTGCAGGCGTCTACTCGAACTTTCGCTGCAAAAGTCGAGTTTCGTGCACCTAGGCCATGGCGCGGCGGCCCGCCAGCGCACGGCCCAGCGTCAGCTCGTCGGCGAACTCCAGGTCCCCACCCATGGGCAGTCCCGACGCAATGCGCGTCACCGAAAGCCCCGGGATGTCGCGCAGCATCCGCACGAGGTACGTCGCCGTCGCCTCACCCTCGGTGTTCGGGTCCGTGGCGATGATGACCTCGGCCACGTCGACGCCGTCGACGCGCTCACCGATCCTGTTGAGCAGCTCGCGAATTCGCAGTTGGTCAGGCCCGACCCCGGACAACGGATCCAAAGCACCGCCGAGCACGTGGTAGCGCCCGCGGAATTCGCGGGTCCGCTCGACGGCCTGGACGTCCTTCGGTTCCTCGACGACGCACACCAGCGACGCGTCCCGCCGCGGGTCACTGCAGATGCGGCAGCGCTCCTCGTCGCTGACGTTGCCGCACACCGCGCAGAACGTCACGCCGTCGCGAACCCTATTGAGAACGGCGGTGAGCCGGTCGATGTCCGGCGGCTCGACCGACAGCAGATGGAACGCGATCCGCTGGGCACTCTTGGGCCCGATGCCCGGCAGCTTGCCGAGCTCGTCGATCAGATCCTGGACAGGTCCCTCAAACATTTAGGTACAACCGGTCACATCCCCGGCAGGCCGAGGCCGCCCATGCCGCCGGCCAGCGGGCCCAGCTTGTCGTGGGCGAGGATCGTGACCTGCTTGGCGGCGTCGGCGATCGCGCCGACGACCAGGTCCTGCAACGTCTCGACGTCGGATGGGTCGACGACCTTGGGGTCGATCGATACGCCGATCACCTCGCCGCTGCCCTTCATCGTGACCTGGACCAGACCGCCACCGGCCTGACCGTGCAGTTCGGCGTTGGCCAGCGCTTCCTGCGCCTCCATCAGCTGCTGCTGCACCTGCTGCGCCTGGGCGAGCAGTGCGGACATGTCGGGCTGGCCACCGGGTTCCATGACTGATCCTCTACGTATTGATTGCGTTGCGGTATCGACTTGGTTGCGCTCGCCCTTCAAGCGGCACTTTGGACTTTCAGCGTAGTCGGCACTCGGGCTACCGTGGCGCCGTGCCCATGCCAGCCAGCCTGCGTGTCGGGGCCGCTGTCGTGGCCGCAATCGTCGTCGCGGCGACCCCTGTACTCCCCGCCCAGGCGGCCCCCACCAACATCGCCGGCAAGATCGTCTTCCTCGATCCGGGCCATCAAGCGTCGATGGAGGGGTTGAGCCGACAGGTCCCGACCGGCCGCGGCGGAACCAAGGACTGCCAGGCCAGCGGCACGTCGACCGACGACGGCTTCGCCGAGCACACCTTCACCTGGGACACGACGCTGCGGATCCGCCAAGCGCTCACCGCGATGGGAGTGCGTACCGCGATGTCCCGCGGGGACGACGCCGGCCCCGGGCCCTGCGTCGACGAGCGTGCAGCGATGGCCAACTCGGTCAGACCGAACGCGGTCGTCTCCATCCATGCCGACGGGGGTCCGGCCACCGGCCGCGGCTTCCACGTGCTCTATTCGTCGCCACCGCTCAACGCCGCGCAAGCCGGGCCGTCTGTGCAGTTCGCGAAAGTCATGCGCGACCAGCTCGCCGGCTCGGGCATTCCGCCGGCGACCTACATCGGTCAGTCGGGCCTGAACCCACGGCAGGACATCGCCGGGCTCAACCTCGCGCAGTACCCGTCGATCCTCGTCGAGCTGGGCAACATGAAGAACCCCGTCGACTCCGGGCTGATGAAGTCACCGGAAGGGCGTCAGCGGTACGCCGACGCCGTCGTCCGCGGCATCGTCGCGTTTTTGGGTCAGGGCTAGCGTTCCTCGGCCTGGGTCAGACCGGCCGACCGCCCTCGACCTCACGCTTGAGGTTGGCCAGCACCTCGGCCTGAATCTTTCGCAGTCCGAGCGGGGCGAACGTCTTCTCGAAGAAGCCGCCGATGCCTCCCGCGCCCTGCCAGGACGTCTTCACGGTGACCGACGAACCGGGACCTGCCGGGGCGACGGTCCAGTTCGTCACCATGGACGAGTTGGCGTCCTTCTCGATGACGGTGCGGCCCGCGACGTCGACTGCGGCCTTGACGTTGCGGGAGCGCGACTTGGTCGCCTGTAGCTTCCACTCGACGACGGTGCCCGCCCCCTGTCCTCCTTCGAGAACCCGGTAGCCGCTGTAGTGCGCGGAGAGGATCTTCGGGCGCATGGCCTCGTAGTCCGCGACGGCCGCCAGAACCGTTGCCGGATCGGCGTCGATCAGGACCGTGCTGGACGCGCTGACCTGTCCCATCAGTGAAACTCCTTGTCAAGAGGGGGTCACAGTAGCCTTAAAGGTGCCTGTATGCGGCTCGGTGCGGTCGCACGACGTGCCACTGCCGACTAGCGTATATGTGTGTCTGTTGCCTCGACCGACGCACGGGCCGCTCACGCCGACGGCGTGCAGCGGTTGTTGGCAAGCTTTTCCGCGATTCCCGCCGATGCCACCGTCCGCCTGGCCAAGCCCACCTCCAACCTCTTCCGCGCCCGCGCAAAGACGACCAGCAAAGGCCTCGACACCTCGGGGCTGACCGACGTCATCGCTGTCGACCCGGTGGCGCGGACCGCCGATGTCGCCGGCATGTGCACCTACGAGGATCTTGTGGCAGCGACACTGCCCTACGGACTTTCGCCGCTGGTGGTGCCTCAGCTCAAGACGATCACCCTCGGCGGTGCCGTCACCGGTCTCGGGATCGAGTCGACCTCCTTCCGCAACGGCCTGCCCCACGAGTCGGTGCTCGAGATGGACATCCTCACCGGCACTGGCGATATCGTGCGCGCATCGCCCGAGGAGAACCCCGACCTCTTCCGGGCTTTCCCCAATTCATATGGCACGCTGGGTTATTCGGTGCGCCTGAAGATCGAGCTGGAGCCGGTCAAACCCTTTGTCGCGCTGCGCCATCTGCGTTTCCACTCCGTGCCGGCGCTGGTCGAGACGATGGACCGGATCATCGAGACCGGCGAGTTGAACGGCGAGCGGGTCGACTACCTCGACGGTGTCGTGTTCAGCGCAGACGAGGGCTATCTGTGCGTCGGGTCCCAGTCGGCGACACCGGGGCCCGTCAGCGACTACACAGGTAGCGACATCTACTACCGCTCGATCCAGCACTCCGGCAAGGACACAGCCGAGAAGCACGACCGTTTGACGATCCACGACTACCTGTGGCGGTGGGACACCGACTGGTTCTGGTGCTCAAGGGCGTTCGGCGCGCAGGATCCGCGGATCCGTCGCTGGTGGCCGAGGCGGTACCGGCGTAGCAGTTTCTACTGGAAACTCATCGGCTACGACCAGCGCTTCAACATCGCCGACCGTATCGAGCAACGCAACGGCCGGCCGCCCCGCGAACGCGTCGTGCAGGACGTCGAGGTGCCGATCGGGCGGACCGCCGACTTCATCTCATGGTTCCTCGACACCGTTCCGATCGAACCGATCTGGTTGTGTCCGTTACGGCTTCGCGACGAGCGTTCCTGGTCGCTCTATCCGATCCGGCCGCACCACGCCTACGTCAACGTGGGTTTCTGGTCGTCCGTCCCCGTCGGCCCCGAGGACGGACACACCAACAAGATGATCGAGGGCAAAGTCAGTGAGCTCGACGGGCATAAATCCCTGTACTCCGACGCTTTTTACTCTCTGGACGAGTTTGATTCGTTGTACGGCGGGGAGATGTACAAGACAGTGAAGAAGACTTATGACCCAGACTCGCGTTTCCTGGACCTCTATGCGAAGGCGGTGCGGAGACAATGACCACATTTCGCGAGCAGACGGATGAGCCGGCGCAGGATCCGGACCGGAAGCTGACACTCGCCGAGGTCCTCGAGATCTTCGCCGCGGGCCGTCTGCCGCTGAAGTTCACGGCCTATGACGGAAGTAGTTCCGGCCCCGACGACGCGACGCTCGGTCTCGATCTGCTGACACCACGCGGGACCACCTATCTGGCAACAGCACCAGGAGATCTCGGTCTGGCCCGGGCCTACGTCTCCGGCGACCTGGCGATGCACGGTGTGCACCCGGGCGACCCCTACAACCTGCTCACCGCACTCGTCGAGAAACTGGACTTCAAGCGGCCGCCCGCACGGGTTCTGGCCCAGATCGTTCGTTCGATCGGTCTTGAGCATCTCAAGCTGATCCCGCCGCCACCGCAGGAGCAGCTCCCGCGCTGGCGACGTATCGCAGAAGGACTGCGGCACAGCAAGACCCGGGACGCCGATGCAATCCACCATCACTATGACGTGTCGAACACGTTCTACGAGTGGGTGCTCGGACCGTCGATGACGTACACCTGCGCGTGTTACCCGCATCCCGATGCCAGTCTCGAAGAGGCGCAGGAGAACAAGTACCGCCTGGTGTTCGAGAAGCTGCGCCTCAAGCCCGGGGACCGACTGCTCGACATCGGTTGCGGCTGGGGCGGAATGGTCCGGTATGCCGCCAGCCATGGTGTCAAGACCATCGGTGTGACACTGTCGCGGGAACAGGCAGAGTGGGGCAAGGCCGCGATCGAGCGGGAGGGCCTGACCGACCTCGCCGAGATCCGCCACAGCGATTACCGGGATGTGCGCGAATCACAGTTCGACGCAGTGTCTTCCATCGGCCTCACCGAGCACATCGGCGTCGCGAACTACCCCTCGTACTTCCGGTTCGTCCAGTCGAAGCTGCGCACAGGTGGGCTGCTGCTCAACCACTGCATCACCCGCCACAACAACAGGACCGGCCCGGCGGCAGGCGGCTTCATCGACCGGTACGTCTTCCCCGACGGCGAGCTCACCGGATCCGGGCGGATCATCACCGAGATCCAGGATGTCGGGTTCGAGGTGGTGCACGAGGAGAACCTGCGCCACCACTACGCGATGACGCTGCGCGACTGGTGCCGCAACCTCGTCGAGCACTGGGACGAAGCCGTCGCCGAGGTGGGACTTGCCACCGCGAAAGTGTGGGGACTGTACATGGCCGGGTCGCGAGTCGGCTTCGAGCAGAACGCCATTCAGCTGCACCAGGTGCTGGCCGTCAAGCTCGACGAGCGCGGTGGCGACAGCGGGCTTCCGCTGCGTCCGTGGTGGGACGCCTGACGCGCGCTCAACGCAGTGCGCGCCACGGGGCGAATACGTTTCCCTGCCCGCGCAGCGCGGGGGCCAGCTCGGGATGGTGGCGGGTCAGCACCGACATCATGTCGTTGCCGTCGATCCAGGCCATGCCCTCGGGGGTGTAGATCCTCGGTGTGAAGTCGATGCTGTAGAACCGGTCGCTCTTGAGCCTGCGCGTCGCCATCAGCACAAAGATCCGGAAGGCTGTCTCCCCGAAGGCAAATCCCTTCGGCAGCCGCTCCCCGAACATGCCGACGACGGTGTCGACTTTGTCGATGTCCCCGCCGTAGACGTGCCGCAACGTCTCCGCCGTCTCGAGGTTTCCGCGGCTGATCTCGTCAAAGCTGCGAGCGCGCGGCAGCCGCAGACTCTGCCGGAAGTCGTTGTACCGGGGCACTCCTCGCTCCCGGGACCGCAGCACATCGACGGCGTTGAGGTCGATGACCAGGTTGTCCGTGCGGTCGAAGCGTTCCATGAACCGCGGACTGTTGTGCAGGGCGAGCGCTCCGGCGTTGGCCACGCCCAGCGAGTACATTGCGTTGCCCGCTCCGACCTTCTCCAGCGCGCTGCGTGAGCGGGTGCTGCGGATGTCGTCGAACGAGCACGACAGCGACGGGGCGCCGTCGAGGGCGACGAATCCGAAGTCGTCGGGCAGCAGCGGATGCATGCGGTACACGGTGACGAATTCTTCGGTGACCGAGTACGGCGCTGCGTGATGGTCGGTCGCCGATCCCGGGATACCACTGATGAAATCGCTTGAACTCAGCCGTCCTGCAAGCCTTTTCACCCGCTCACCGGCAGCGCCGAACCAATTCCCGCGCATGCCCTGTTCCAGCGCCGGATGCCCGAGCAGCGCCGGCGTCCATTCGAGGGTGTGGATCTTGGTGATCAGCGCGGTGGTGATGAGCCGCGCCTTGTCGAAGAGTTGATCGTCGGTCCACCGCGGGTACGCCGAGGCGAGTTTGTCGCAGATCGCGTTGTGTTCGTTCATGAACAGCGTGGTGAGCAGTTCCAGGCCCAGCCACCATCCGTCGTTGGTCAGGAACGGATCGGTCTGTGCAGGGTCGGTGCTGATGAACCCGTCGTCGTCGATCGACAGCTTGCCGTTCCTGCCGCTGCGCACCGCCTGTTGGGCAGCGATGGTGCTGCCGTAGATCTGGGAGCCGTCCCACCAGTGGCTGTCGACGTTGAGGTAGGTCTTGGCCCTGCTGCCGCCAGACGCGGTCGGGTCCGACGGCGTCGCGGGAACGCAGACGGGGTCGGTCGGCCAGTCGTAGCCGGCGGGGCGGGGCACTTCGATCATCCGGTCGGTGGTGGTGCCGTGGCTGAACCAGTCGTGCACCTCGAACTGCAGCCACGCCGCAGCCAGCACGTTCACCGTCGTCGCCGGGGTGAACGTCTCGCGGTGCAGCAGTTGCGTGCTGATGGTCATCGGGTTGGGGTCGAGCAGCTGCGGTGGCGCCTCGGCCGGCGCCGACTCGGGCGCGACGTTGCGGCCGAACCGCGTGCCCGCCATGCCCATGGACGGCGCCGAGAGGTCGTTGTAGGAGCCGTCGACAGTCCGCACGGTCAAGTACTCGTGGGGCTCCCGCGCCGGTGCGGGCGGAGGCGCCCCCTCGTGGGTGTCGAACAGGTTGTCCTCGCGCAGCCGGTTGCGGATCCCGACGAGGGTCAGTAGGCCGAGGGTGGGCGGCAGGTTGTCCCAGCCCCAGCGCCGATCGAGGAACTCGGCGAACTTAATGAAGCGGCTCGACATTGCGGCCCCCCCTCCAGGCGATGACCGCGAGCGTCGTGTTGACCGCGGAGATCCCGATGGCGGTCAGCCCCTGTTTGCGAGGCAGGTCGTTGCGAACGGTGGTGACAGTCGCCGACGCCGTGTCGGCGGCATGGATGAGCACCGCCAACTTCTCGGCCCGGCGCAGCTCGTCGCCCGTCAGCAGGAGAAGGTCGAGCCCGATGAGTACGGTCCGGATGCCGAACATCCGGAACGGATAGGTTCCCGACCGGTCGGTCGCGGTGTCGACGCCCAGACGTCCGAGCAGCTTCTCCGGGATCAGGAGGCCGGCGGCCCCGTTGAGGATCCGGATCGCAGCGAGCAGCTTGCGCGCAATTGCGGGGAGTGCCATGCGTTGATCATGGCGTGCTGATCCGGGAGGCGCGTGCGTAGTCGAATACCTGCTTCTCGGTCACTTCCCGCTCAGCCTTCGATGCGGCGTGCCCCCAGCTCGCTCTGAAGAAGCTCCAGCGCCACCTCTTCCGGATCGCGGCGCGGGGCAGCGGGATCGGCGTTGCTCGCCTCGGCGAGCATGCTCTCTTCGTCGTCCTCGGGCGGCGGCGGTGGCTCCTCCACCGGCGCGACGCGCTCGATGCGGGGACGCTGCGGCGTCGGGCGCTGAGGCGGCGGTGCCGCCGGGGCGGCTGCCGCAGGGGCAGCCGGTGCCGAGTCTCCCGTCTCGCACACGATCTTCCAGTTCACCCCGAGCGCATCCTTGAGCGCTTCCCGGATGACGTCGGCGTTGCGTTGTTCCACGAGCCGCTTGGCCAGTGGCGCGGACTCGTGGCTGAGGATCAGCGTGTCGCCCTCGACGGCACGCACGATCGCGCCGGCCAGCATGACCTCGGTGGTGCGGCTGCGCTCGCGAACCTTCTCGCGCACCGTCGTCCACATGCTGCGGACCGCGGCGGCATTCGGCTCACCCGCGGCGACGGCGGCGGCGGGAGTGGCCGGTGGCGCCTCCACCGCGGGCGCGGCGGGCGGCCGCACCGGAGGTGGTGGCGGCGGAGCCGGTGGTTCCGGAACCGGTTCGGGCTCAACAGCTTCGGGCTCAGCGGGTTCGGGCTCGACCGGTTCAGGCTCCGGTTCGGGCGTGGGCGCGGGCACCGGCTTCGCCTCTGACGCCGCTGACGGCGCGGCGACGGCTTCGCTCTTGCGCACGAACTGCTTACGCGGCGTGCCGGACGATCCGGTGCTGATCTCGTCGCTGGCGGGGATCGACATGTCGAGGCGGGTCTCGATGCGCTCGACGCGTTGCAGCAGTGCCGCTTCGGTGTCGCTGGCCGACGGCAGCAGCAGCCGCGCGCACACGACCTCGAGCAGCAGCCGTGGCGCGGTCGCACCGCGCATCTCGCCGAGCCCGGCGTGCACCACCTCGGCGAAGCGGGTCAGCGTCGCCAGCCCGAGCCGCGAGGCCTGATCGCGCATGCGCTCCAGCACGTCCTCGGGTCCGTCGACCACGCCGCGAGCCACCGCGTCGGGTACGGCCTGCAACACGATCAGGTCCCGGAAGCGCTCGAGAAGGTCGGTGGCGAACCGTCGCGGATCGTGCCCGGCGTCGATGACCCCCTCGATCGCCCCGAACAGCGCGGCCGAGTCGTTGGCGGCGAGCGCGTCGATCGCGTCGTCGATCAACGCGACATCCGTGGCGCCCAGCAGTGAGAGCGCTCTTTGGTACGCGACGTGGTTGCCTTCAGCGCCTGCCAGCAGCTGATCGAGCACGGACAGCGTGTCTCGGGGCGAGCCGCCGCCCGCCCGGATGACGAGCGGGTACACCGCGTCGTCGACGTCGACACTCTCGGACGCGATGATCTTCTCGATCAGGGTCCGCATCGTCTTGGGCGCCAACAGCCGGAACGGGTAGTGGTGGGTGCGCGACCGGATGGTCGGCAGCACCTTCTCCGGCTCGGTGGTCGCGAACACGAAGATCAGATGGTCCGGCGGCTCCTCGACGATCTTCAGCAGCGCGTTGAAGCCGGCCGTGGTGACCATGTGTGCCTCGTCGACGATGAAGATGCGGTAGCGCGACTGGGCAGGCGCGTAGAACGCCCGATCGCGCAGTTCTCTGGTGTCGTCGACGCCGCCGTGGCTGGCGGCATCGAGCTCGGTGACGTCGACGCTGCCGCCACCGTTGGGCGCCAGAGCCACGCACGAGTCGCAGACGCCGCACGGGGTGGCCGTCGGACCCTGCTCACAGTTCAGTGAGCGGGCGAGGATGCGCGCCGACGAGGTCTTACCGCACCCGCGGGGACCGGAGAACAGATAGGCGTGGTTGATGCGTCCCGAGTTGAGCGCCGTGGACAGCGGCTCGGTGACGTGTTCCTGGCCGACGACCTCTGCGAAAGTCGCCGGTCGGTACTTGCGGTAGAGAGCCACGGAAGGAAAGGCTACCCACTCGGTCCGACGAGGGACGCGCTACTTGTCGGCCAGCAGGAGTTCGGTGGCCGACAGCAGCGCACACGTCGAGAGCCCGTCGATGGCAGCGCGCAGGTCGGAGATCGCCGGGAACGTCGGCGCGATCCGAATGTTCTTGTCCTCAGGGTCTTTTCGGTACGGGAACGAGGCGCCCGCCTCGGTCACCGCGATGCCCGCATCCTTGGCCAGCGACACGGTTCGCTTAGCCGTACCCGGCAGGACGTCGAGGCTGATGAAGTACCCGCCCTTGGGATCGGTCCACGACGCGATCTTGGAATCGCCGAGGCGGTCTTCGAGGATGTCGAGGACCAGCTTGAACTTCGGTGCCAGCACTTCCTGGTGACGCTGCATGTGCAGGCGCACTCCGTCGGCGTCGCCGAAGAACCGCGCATGGCGCAGCTGGTTGAGCTTGTCCGGGCCGATCGACTTCTTGCCCGCGTGCTGGAGATACCACGCGATGTTGCCGAGCGAACCGCCGAAGAAGCTGACGCCCGCACCGGCGAACGTGATCTTCGACGTCGACGCGAAGACGAGCGGCCGGTTGGCGTGGTTGGCCGCGGCGGCGAGCCCGAGGATGTCGATCTTCTGGGTGAAGTCGTGCGTCAACGTGTGGACGGCATACGCGTTGTCCCACATGATTCGGAAATCGGTTGCGGCGGTTTCCATTTGGACCAGACGCCGCACGACCTCCCAAGAGTATGTGGTTCCGGTGGGGTTGGAGTAGACCGGCACGCACCATATGCCCTTGATGGCGGGATCGGCGGCGACGAGTTCCTCGATGAGATCGACGTCGGGACCGTCTTCGAGCAGCGGCACCGGAATCATCTCGATGCCGAGGCTTTCCGTGATCGCGAAGTGGCGGTCGTAGCCGGGCGACGGGCACAGGAACTTGACGCCGGTGCCGTCGCGCAGATCGTCGATCCACGGCCGCGGCGAATCGACACCGCCGTGCAGGAGCGAGTACACGACGACGTCGTGCATGAACTCCAGGCTGGCATTGTTGCCGGCGATGAGGTTGGGCACGGGGACACCGAGCAGCTCGCTGAAGATCGCGCGCAGCTCCGGCAGCCCGTGCAGGCCGCCATAGTTGCGGACGTCGGTGCCATCGGCGTCCCTGTAGGAATCAGCACCGGGCAGCGTCAGCAAGCCGTTGGACAGGTCGAGCTGTTCGGTGCACGGCTTGCCGCGCGTGAGATCGAGGCGGAGGTTCTTGGCTTTCAGCTCGTCGTAGTTGCGCTGCTGTAGTTCATGCTGTGCGCGCAGATCGTCGAGGCCCAGCGCATGAAACGACACCGCTCGCCTTTCGCTGTCTACCCGGAAATGTAAGGGGACCCCGCGCACCCGCCAGAGCCCATTGACCCTTGCTGCCTTCCGGCCCTGGGGGAGTTCACAGGATAGACGCCGCGCGGGGTCCACGGCGAGTGTAATACCCCGGCGCCCAAGACCCACCAGTGCGCACCTCAGCCGCGGATTTGGGGGACAACCAGGGCGGTCCGCTACCATGACCGGCGGAGGATTCGCCTAGTGGCCTATGGCGCTCGCCTGGAACGCGGGTTGGGTTAATAGCCCTCAGGGGTTCAAATCCCCTATCCTCCGCGCTCGCCCGGGGCGCGACCGGCGCGATGATGCGGTCGCCCCCGGGCATCACGATCGAGCGGGCAACACGATCGAGGAGGAATATGGGCCGCACCGCTGCGGTGATATGGCACGCGTCGTTCTCCATTGCCGCCGGTGTCCTCTACTTCCTCTTCGTGCTACCGCGCACGCTGGAGCTTCTCGGCGACACGTCCCACACGCTCGGCACGGTGCTGCGCATCGTCGCGGGCGCGCTGATCGGTCTCGCCGCGCTGCCTGTGGTGTTCACGTTGCTCCGGACCCGCAGGCCCGAGTTCGGCACTCCGCAGTTGGCGCTGAATCTGCGCACGGCCTCGATCGCGCTTCACGTTCTTGCGGGTGTGGTCATCATCGGCGCTGCGATCAGTGAGATCTGGCTGTCGCTGGATACCGCCGGCCAGTGGTTGTTCGGCGCGTACGGTGCCGCCGGTGCCGTCGCGCTCCTCGGTGTGTTCGCGTTCTACCTAGCCTTCGTCGCCGAACTGCCGCCTCCGCCACCGAAACCGCTGAAGGTCAAGGAACGCTCGGAGCGCCGCGGCCGCAAGGACGCCGCGGTTCACGAAGCGGCCGACGAGCCTGAAGAGGCAGCCGAGGCCGTCGAGGTCGAAGAGAGCAGTGCGGTCGAAGTGACCACAGAGGCCGACGAGGCCCCGGCCACCGAAGACACGGATTCCGGCGCCGAAGACGGGGTAAAGGCCGAGAGTGATGAAACCGAGCCCCAGGCCGCAGACGGCTCGTCCGACGGCAAACTGCAGAATCGCCGCCCGACGGGCAAGGGTTCGGTCCTGGGACGGCGTCGCAAAACCCGCGGCGGCGTGGCCGTCGAGGACTGACGACACCCGTTCACGTCGACAGCAGCCGACGTCGCAGCCACTATTGATGGGTATGGCCCTGATTCGCCGAGCCGGCACCCTGCTGATCGCGTTGGCGGCGCTTCTCGCTCTCGTCGCTCCCATCTCCCCCGCCTCGGCGGCTCCAGCAGATCCTGTCGGCGCATCTGCGCAGGTTGAAGCAGCAGTCGTACGTATCGACACCGCAGTCGACTATCAGGGAGTTGTGGGCCTCGGCACAGGATTCGTGCTCGATCCGGGCGGGCAGGTGCTGACGAACTTCCACGTCGTCCAGGGCGCTGACCGCATCACCGGAACCGTCGCCGGACGCGCGTACCCGGGCCAGTTGGTCGGATACGACCGCAAACGGGACGTCGCGGTGATCCAACTGCTCGGTGCGGGCGGGCTGCCGGTCGCCCCGATCGGCGACGCGAACGTGTTGGCGCCGGGCGAGCCCGTCGTCGCCCTGGGGAACGCGATGGGTTCCGACGCCCCGCTGACCCGCGAGGTCGGCACCTTGACGGCGTTCGGGCGGACCGTGGAAGCCGAGGATGCGCTGACCGGATCCACGGACGAGCTGACCGGCCTCTTCGAGTTCGCGGCGCCCGTGCGGGCGGGCGATTCCGGCGGGCCGGTGGTGAACAGCGTCGGCCAGGTCGTCGGGGTGACGACGGCGGCGTCGGTGAACTTCCGGATGGGCCCCGGCGGTAAAGGCTTCGCGATCCCGATCAACGACGCGATAGGGGTCGCCAACCAGATCCGCGCCGGTGTCCGCTCCGACAGCATTCACATCGGACCGCCCACCTTGCTCGGCGTCGGTGTGCGCACCGCACCGCGCGACGCACCGGGCGTGCTGATTCAGGAGGTCATGGTCGGCGGTCCGGCTGAGCAGGCGGGGCTGGTGGCCGGCGACATCATCACGACGCTCGACGGCACTTCGCTGGACTCGACGAACACGCTCACATCGGTGCTCGATCGCCACTACGTCGGCGATGTCCTCGATCTGACATGGATCGACCGCTCCGGTCAGACCCGCACCGGTAAAGCGGTCCTGACGCCTGACGTCTAATTGACGCAATTTAGTCCAGCTAGACACCGCCAAACCCTATGCTGAGCGAGTGCCCAACACTGCGCCCTATCGCGTCGTCCAGTGGACGACCGGAAACGTCGGAAAGTCTTCGGTCACGGCGATAGCCGCGAACCCCACGCTCGAGTTGGTCGGTTGCTATGCCTGGTCGGATGACAAGGTCGGCAAGGACGTCGGCGAGCTCGTCGGGATCGAGCCGCTGGGCGTCGCCGCCACCAACGACGTCGACGCGCTGCTGGCGCTCAAGCCCGACGCCGTGGTCTACAACCCGATGTGGATCGACGTCGACGAACTCGTGCGCATCCTCGAAGCCGGCGTGAACGTCGTCGCGTCCGCGTCGTTCATCACGGGGCGCAACCTGGGTGACGGACGGGACAAGCTCGCCGAGGCCTGCCAGCGCGGCGGGTCGACGCTGTTCGGCTCCGGCGTCAGCCCCGGATTCGCCGAACTGCTCGCCATCGTGGCGGGCACGGCGTGCGACCGGATCGACAAGATCACCATCGCCGAGTCGGCCGACACCACGCTCTATGACTCCCCCGAAACCGAGCGGCCCGTCGGCTTCGACATGGCCATCGACGACCCGGCTCTGCAGCCGATGGCAGCGAACGGCACCGCGGTGTTCGCCGAAGCGGTGCAGCTCGTGGCCGACGCACTCGGCATCGAACTCGACGAGATCAAGTGCGTGTCCGAATATGCCCAGACCACAGAGGATCTCCCGATGGCGTCGTGGACCATCAAAGCGGGCCACGTCGCCGGGGTGTTCGCCAGCTGGCAGGGCATCTATCAGGGCCGGGCCGTCATCGACATCAACGTCCGGTGGAAGAAAGGCCAGACGCTGGAGCCGGACTGGAAGCTCGACGGCGACGGCTGGAAGATCACCATCGACGGCCGCCCGACGGTCAACATGTCCGTCGGATTCCTTCCGCCCCAGGACATGATCGAGAACGCCAAGACGCTCGAGGACTTCTTCGTGCTGGGCCACATCATGACCGCGCTGCCGCCGATCCACGCCATCGCGGCGGTCGTCGCGGCGGCCCCCGGCATCGCCACGTACAACGATCTGCCGCTGCCTCTGCCCCGCGGAGTCGTACCGAAGGCCTAACCTTGGCCCGGTGAGCTTTCGCGGGTGGTTGTTGTTCGCCGCGATGAGCGTCATCTGGGGCATCCCCTATCTGCTCATCAAGGTTGCGGTGGAAGGGGTTTCGGTCCCGGTGCTGGTGCTCGCGCGCACCGCGGTCGGCGCTCTGGTGCTGATCCCGCTGGCGTTGAGCCGTACCGCGTGGGCGCCGGTTCTGGCGCATTGGAAGCCCGTGGCGGTGTTCGCGTTCTTCGAGATCATCGCGGCGTGGTTGCTGCTGTCCGACGCCGAGCGGCACATCTCGAGCTCGCTGACGGGTCTGCTGATCGCGGCGTCGCCGATCGTGGCGGCCGTGCTCGACAGGGCAACGGGCGGTGGGCAACCGCTGACGCTGAAGCGGTTGGCCGGCCTTGCGGTCGGGCTGGGTGGCGTCGCGGTCCTCGCCGGGCCCGAACTCACCGGAGGCAGCGCGTGGCCCGTCACCGAGGTGCTGTTGGTGGCGGTCTGCTACGCGATCGCGCCGATCGTGGCGGCCCGGTATCTCGGCGATGTGCCGACGCTCCCGATGACGGCGGCGTGCCTCGGCTTGGCGGCCCTCGTGTACGCCGCGCCCGCGGCGGCGACATGGCCTTCCGAGATGCCGGCGACGCGCGTGCTGGTGGCGATCGTGCTTCTGGCCGTCGTCTGTACTGCGTTGGCGTTCATCGTGTTCTTCGCGCTGATCCGCGAAGTCGGCGCGCCGCGCGCGCTGGTGTTCACCTACGTGAACCCGGCGGTGGCGCTGGCTGCGGGCGTGGTCGTGCTGAACGAGCCGCTGACGCCATGGCATCTGGTCGGGCTCGGGTTGATCCTCACCGGGTCGGTGCTCGCGACGCGGCGGCAGGAAAACCCGTTGAGCTGACGGCAGATATGCGGTGCCATCGTGTGATGTCCGATGTCATGCCCAGCGCGATCTGGCCGCACAGGGCATTTCACGATCCTGCGACCATGCCGTCCTCAGAGCCGCGGCGAGTGCGCCCGCACCCGGGCCTGGCATGACAATGCCGCGTCACTACGGGTGACGCGGTCGCTGCCGTATGCCGAGGGCGGCGCTTCTACGGAGATGCGGCGCGATCGCGAGGACACGATGCTGTCGTTCTCGATGACGCGTGCACAGTGGGGATCTGTGCGGCGCAACGACGTTGAGTTTCGCGGCCTGGCGCCGGCACGGGAGTTCCTCGGGGTCTCCTGACGTCGCGAGTTCTGCACACAGGCTGTGAGACCGCCCGCCCAGCGACCCCGACGCAGATCTCGGCGCTACCCGGCGTTCCGGAGCGTGGACGCCACCACCTCGATGACCCGCTGCGGGTTCTTCTCCAGGAAGAAGTGCCCGCCGGTAAAGGTGTGCACGTCGCCGCCGCGCGTCGTGTGGTCATGCCACGCCCGCGCGCCGTCGTCACTGGTCTTCGGATCGTCCGTCGCGGTCAGCACCACGACGGGCGCGGCGATCCCGATGTCGGTACCGCGGTGATACTGCTGCAGCGCGCGATAGTCGTTGCGGAACGCAGGCAGGAACGTCTCCAGCAGCTCGGGGTTGTTGAGCACCCGGGGGTCGGTGCCGCCGAGTTGGCGCATGACCTCGACGAGGCCGGCGTCGTCCTTGCACTCGCGCTCGTCGCCGTAGTGGCTGGGGGCCCGCGAACCCGACGCGAACACCGTCACAGCGGACCGCCCCGCTCGCGCCTCGGACCGGCGGGCGACCTCGAACGCCAGCACCGCGCCCATGCTGTGCCCGAAGAAGGCCGTCGGCGCGTCGGGCAGTGTTCCCAGTTCGGTGTAGATTCGGTCGGCGAGCTCATCGATGGATTCGACGAACGGCTCGTTGTGCCGGTCCTGCCTGCCGGGGTACTGCACGCCGTACACGTCGAACTCGGGTGACAGCGCCGCCGAGAGCGGGAAGTAGTAGCTCGCCGAGCCGCCCGCGTGCGGGAAGCAGACCAGTCGGATGCGCGCCGTCGGCGCCGGGTGGAAGTTGCGCAGCCAGCGACTGCGGGGAGGTTGGGTCATGGCGCCGGGGGCGTCTCGGCGGGAGGCTCCTCGCCTGGCGGCGGGCCGGGAGGCGGCGGGGGCGGCCCGTCGATCACGCGCAGCACGTTGGCCGACAACCGCGCGCCGGGTGCGACCTCCACGGAGACGTCTTTCATGATCTCGGCTTGCTGGCCGGTGACGGTGAACTTGCCGGGCTGCGGCGCGAGACCGCCGACCACCTCATACTCAACGGTGAACGGGGTCTCCGGAAATGCATGCCATCCAACGTATTTCGGGTCGATCGTGTAGGTGTACAGGCACAACGTGCCCGCCGGGTCGCAGGCCTGACCGCTGACGTTGACGGCGATCTCGAACTCCTTGGCCTCCGGGATCGCAGGCGGCGGCGGAGTCGGCGGCGTGTATCGGGGGGTCGCCGCTTCCTGCTGCTGGTCGCGGTTGCCGAAGATCATGAAAGATGCGATACCGATGCCGCTGGCCAGCATGCCCACGATCGCCACGGCAGCGAGCAACTTTCGAATGGTGTTGACCGGCATGCACTGCAGGGTAGCCAACGACCTCAGTCGGCGATGCGATTGCCGTCTTCGTCCCAGTGCGCCGCGACTTTCTTGCTCGGCTGCACCCGCGGCGGTTCGCCCGGCATCTTCGGATAGCTGGGCGGGTAAGGCAGGTCGCCTTCGCCGCGCTCCTCCTCGTCGGCCTTGGCCATCTCCAGCAGCTTGGCGATCGACTGCGCCCTCTTGTCGATGTCGGCCCACGGATCCGGACGGCCTGCGACGAATTCGGGCACCGTCGCGATCGTGTAGTCGTCAGGCTCGGCGCCGCGCAGTTCGTCCCACGTCAGCGGTGTCGACACCGTGGCGATCGGCGTCTTGCGCACCGAGTACGCCGACGCGAACGTGCGGTCGCGGGCGTTCTGGTTGTAGTCGATGAAGAGCCGTTTCCCCCGCTCCTCCTTCCACCACGACGTCGTCACCGCGTCCGGTGCGCGTCGCTCGACCTCGCGTGCCAGCGCGATCCCCGCCCGGCGCACCGCGATGAAATCCCAATCCGTGGCGATGCGCAGGAAGACGTGCACACCGCGTCCCCCGGAGGTCTTCGGGTAGCCGACCAGGCCGAGTTCGTCGAGCAGCGGCTTGAGTACGTCGCAGGCGACCTCGCGGGCTTCCTTGAACCCGGTCCCCGGCTGCGGGTCGAGGTCGATGCGCAGTTCGTCGGGATGCTCGGTGTCCGGGCAGCGCACCTGCCATGGGTGCAGCGTCACGGCGCCCATCTGCGCGGCCCACGCGATCGCCGACGGATGGGTGATCTTCAGTGCGTCGGCGGTGCGGCCGGACGGGAATGTGACAGTGCAGGTTTCGAGAAAGTCGGGATGCTTCTGCGGTACCCGCTTCTGGTAGATCTCCTCGCCGTCGATGCCGTCGGGAAATCGTTGCAGGTGCACGGGCCGGTCGCGCAGTAGCGCCACCATGTGGTCGGCCACCGACAGGTAGTAGTCGACGAGCTTGCCTTTGGTGCCGTCCTTGCCGAGCTTCGGAAAGTAGGGCTTGTCCGGGTTGGTCAGGCGAACCTTCACCCCGTCGACGTCGAGTTCGGTTGCGGGGCTTGCCATCAGGATGTCTCCAGAACGTCGTAGAGATCGAAGTTCAGCGGCACGTCGAGCTGGTCGAATCGGCAGCTCTCGGGATCCCGGTCGGGTCGCCAGCGTAGGAACTTCACCGCGTGCCGGAACCGCTGGGCTCCGCTGTTGCCTTCCATCTGGTCGTACGCCACCTCGCAGACCTTCTCGGGCCGCACCGGGATCCAGCGCTTGTCGGCGGCGGAGTTCCAGCGACTGGCCTCCCCGTCACGCACTTCGTCACCGATCCGCAGCGGCTCCAGGTCGGCCAGCAGCGACAGCCTTGCCTTGGCCGTGAAAGATGCTGCGCCGCCGACCATCTGGAGCTCGCCGTCGTCGCGGTGCAGGCCGAGCAGGATCGAGCCGACCCCTTCACCGCTCTTGTGGATGCGGTAGCCGATGGCCACACAGTCGGCGTCGCGGTGGTGTTTGACCTTGATCATCTCCCGCTTGCCCGGCAGGTACGCGCCGTCCAGGCGCTTGGCGATGATCCCGTCGAGTCCCGCCCCTTCGAATTCCTCGAGCCACGTCGCACCGAGCTCAGGGTCTTCGGTGGTACGGGTGACGTGACACCATTCCTTCTCGTTGACCGCGTCGATCAGCGCCTCGCGCCGTGTCCGGAACGGCTCTTTCATCAGCGAGGTGTCCCCGACCGCAAGGGCGTCGAAACCGATGAAGTGCGCCGGGGTTTCCGCCGCGAGTTTGCGGACGCGGGAGTCTGCGGGGTGGATCCGCTGGCTCAGCGACTCCCAGTCGAGCCGGGTCCTTCCGCTGAACTCGCGCGGCACGACGATCTCACCGTCCAGGACGCAGCGCGGCGCCAGCTCGGCGCGCACGGAGTCGAGGACCTCGGGGAAGTAGCGGGCAAGATCCTTGCCGCTGCGGGAGAGCAAAACGACGTCATCGCCGTCGCGGAACACCACCGCCCGGAACCCGTCCCATTTGGGCTCGTAGGACCAGACCCCTGCGTCGTCGGGAACCTTGGTCGCAGCTTTCGCCAGCATCGGCTCCAGCGGCGGCGTCACGGGAAGGCTCACGGTGTTCATACTCACCTAGACTCGGCCGCGCCGACAATGTCATCGGGCGCTTCCCGCGGTAAGTGGGCGTATCGTTGCGGGGACGATTTCAGCAGCGAGGTCGGGCTGTCACCACGAGATCCGAACGTGTCAGCGGCCTAAGACACGAATTCGACTTTCCACGGAGCAGTCATGAGGACGGGGATATCGGCCGGATACACCGGACATTTCCACGAGGCCGGCTTCTACGGCAGCGACGACGACCTGCTTGAGCTGATCGTCCCGTTCGTCACCGAGGGCGTCGACGCGGGCGAACCGTCGATCCTGGGTTTCGACGAGAACTCCACCACGTTGTTGCGTAAGCACCTGCCTGAATCAGACCTGGTCACCTTCGTCGCAGGTGGCGACCACTATGCGACGCCTGCGCGGGCGATCGCGAACTATCGCAAGCTGTACGCCGGGGCGGTCGCGGCCGGTGCACAGCAGGTCCGCACCTCGGGTCAGGTGCCCCTGAACGGAAACCCGACGCACTTCCGGGCGTGGTCGCGTTACGAGTCCGCCGTCAATTCCGCGTACGACGACTTCCCACTGCTCAGCCTCTGTGTCTATGACACGACTGCCATGTCGCCCGAAGTCCGCGACGTGGTCGAGCGTGCCCACCCGAATCTGCTGACAGCATCGGGTGTGCACTCGCCGAGCCCGCGGTACCAAAATCCGGCGTCTTTCGTGTTGTCGCCGGTGGTGCCCGACCCTCTCGAGTTCTCGACACCGTTGCTCGACATTGCGGACATCACCGCGGCGCTGTCGAGGGAAGTCATGCACGACGTCGCGTCGCCGCACCTTGACGAGGTCGCCGTCCACGATCTGGTGCTGGCCACCTCCGAGACGGTGACCAACGCGTTGGTGCACGGCCGACCTCCGGCCCGTCTCACGGTGTGGGCGCAGGACGGCCGTGTCGTGGTCCACGTCCGTGACGGCGGCCGGGGACCGCTCGGGGACCTCGTCGGCCTGGTGCCGGTCGACAGTGAGATCGGCGCCGGCTTGGGCCTGTGGCTGATTCACCAACTCGGTATCGACGTGGATCTGATGACGGCCGACGACGGGTTCACCGTCAGGCTGTGCGCGTCCCGCGGCAGCGCGATCGCGGAAAACTGAGCCTCGCGTCGCCGGGTGCGACGATCGTCTGATGGGTGTACTGACTTCAGGCCTGGATCTGTCGACGAGATATTTCTGGCGGACGATCGGCCGTCCCGTCGATGTCGAGAGCGAACATCGATGGCTCGACTCCCCGCATACCGCGCGCGGCGGAGTCGGAGACGACTGGCTCACCGCGTTGGAGCGCGACGGCCACGTGCGGCAGCCCGATGCGTCGGACGGCCTGATGGAGTCGATGGCAGCGCTTGACGGTCCTCATTTCACCGCGAGCCGTCTGAAACCCCTCATCCGTGACTTCTACGAGCACACGGCGTCGTGGCGAATGGAGGTCTGGTCGCAGTGGAACGCGTTGTTCGCGCCCGGCGGAGAGTTGATCGCGCGGGTGTGGGGCAGGCGGGTGGAGCAGCTGGCGCTGCCGATCCAGCCGCTGTCGGTCAGTCGTGGAATGTCGAGCGTGGTGCGCGTCGTCGAGGAGGAAGACGGCAGCCGCGCCGGCGCTGCGTGGCTGCGCAATCTGCGCTCCGACGGTTCCCGGGTCTACAGCGGCTACTACCGGGTGGGCCGGCTGCCCGCGAATCCGCAACCGCACGTGTATGTTTCGTTCCCGCTGGAAAGCGGCAGCGTTCAGGTCTACCTGACCCCGCGCAACGATCCCGACGGTTCTTTCTGGCTGGAGTCGCGCTCCCGAACGTTCGGCGGCGACGGTGCCTACTCGGTGGTGCGGTTCGGCGATCGTTGGTTCGCATCGCTGACGCCGCTGCGGGAGACGTTCCATGTCTTCGTCGACGACGAGGGTGTGCTGCGCACCGACCACTGGTTGCGGATCGGCCGCTGGCAGGCCCTGCGTCTGCACTACCGCTTGGACCGTGCCGGTGCCCACTGACCCGCGCGGCCTGAGGCCGGACGCGCCACTGCTCGATGCGTGGCTGCGATTCCAGGAGGATCCGCCGACACCGTTCACCATTCCCGGACACAAGCAGCGTCACGATCTCGTCGGGGACGTCGTGGCGGGCGACGTTCCGCTCTATGCGGGTCTGGACACGATGAAACTGTCCGCCGGTGTCCTCGCCGACGCCGAGTCACGCGCGGCGCGGCTCTGGGGAGCAGACGTGTGCCGCTTCTCCGTCGGAGGGTCGACGCACGGAAACCAGGCGCTCGCTCTCGCACTGGCCGAAGACGGCGGCACGGTGGTCGTCAGCCGGACGCTGCACCGGTCGATGCTGCTCGGTCTGGTTCTAGCCGGCCTGACACCCGTGTGGGTCCGGCCCGACGTGGACCCGGCGACCGGCCTGCCGCTCGGAGTCGCGCCCGAATCCGTCGCGGATGCGCTGCGGGAGAACCCTGGCGCGTCGGCGGTGCTGCTCGGCGACCCGTCCTACGTCGGCACCATCGGAGACGTCGCCGCTCTCGCCGACACCGCACATGCCCACGACGTTCCGCTCGTCGTGGACGCGGCCTGGGCGGCACACTTCGGATTTCATCCCGAATTACCCAGACACGCTCTGCAACTGGGCGCCGACGCGATGGTTGTCAGCGCACACAAGACGCTGCCCGCCTGGAGCCAGTCGGCACTGGTGTTGGTGCGCGGCAACCGGTTGGACCCGGCCCGCGTCGATGCGGGAGTCGAGGCGACGCACACGACGAGCCCGGCCGGCGCGATCCTCGCCAGCATCGACGCCGCCCGCGCACTGCTGGAGCGCGACGGTGAATCCCTTCTGGGAGAAGCTCTCTCGGCGGTTCGCATCGCCAAAGAGCGCCTGAGCGCGGTCGACGGCCTCGTTGTGCTGGACGGTCCCGGTGTGGATCCGCTCAAGGTGACGATGGTCCTTCCGGGGACCGGCGCCGACGGTATCCGGATCGAGGACGATCTGCTGGCAGCCGGCCTTCCTGTCGAGGCTGCCGAGCGGGACACGCTTGTGGCGCAGGTGTCGCTGGCCGACACGCATTCCTCGTTGTCACGCCTCGTCGACGAGATCGCGACGTCGATAGCGCGCCACCGAGGTCCCGCCCGGCCCGTCGTTACCGGCGTCGCGTATCAGGTGGCTCCCGTGACCGTGATGCCGCCGCGGGCCGCGTTCTTCGCACCCAGCGAGGCCGTCGTCCTCCGCGACGCGATCGGTCGTGTCAGCGTCGAGCTCGTCGCGCCCTACCCACCGGGGATCCCGATCCTCGCCCCCGGCGAGGAAGTCACCGGAGCAGTCGTCGAGGCGCTCGATGAGGCGCGCGCGGACGGAATCCGGATCGCGTACGCAGCAGACCCCACACTGGAGACACTTCGCGTTGTCAGCCGGACGGAGGCGTAACTCCATGCAATTGCCCGTGATGCCCCCGGTGTCGCCGATGCTGTCGAAGTCGGTCAACGCGATCTCGGAAGAGGCGTCCTACGAACCAAAGTGGGACGGGTTCCGCTCGATCCTGTTCCGCGACGGTGACGACGTCGAGTTCGGCAGCCGCAACGAGCGGCCGATGACCCGCTACTTCCCCGAGCTCGTCGAGGCCGCGCGGGCGGAGTTGCCGGACCGCTGCGTTGTCGACGGGGAGATCGTGATCGCCACCCCGGACGGGCTCGATTTCGAAGCGTTGCAGCTGCGACTGCACCCCGCGGCGTCGCGCGTGCGGATGCTGGCCGATCAGACACCCACGGCGTTCATCGCGTTCGACCTGCTGGCGCTCGGTGACACCGACTACACGGTGCGCCCGTTCGTGGAGCGTCGGGCCGCGCTGGCGGAGGCGCTCGCCGGGGTGGGGCCGACGTTCCACGTCACGCCGGCCACGACGGACGTCGCGACCGCGCAGCGCTGGTTCGACGAATTCGAGGGTGCCGGTCTCGACGGAGTGATCGCCAAGCCGCTCGACGGGCTGTACCTGCCCGGCAAACGGACGATGTTCAAGATCAAGCACCAGCGCACGGCGGACTGCGTCGTCGCCGGCTACCGGTTGCACAAGTCGGGTGACGACGCCATCGGATCCCTGCTGCTCGGCCTGTACGACGAGGACGGGTCCCTTGCCTCCGTCGGCGTGATCGGCGCCTTCCCGATGGCCGCACGGCGTCGGATCTTCACCGAATTGCAGCCTCTGGTAACTACTTTCGACGACCACCCGTGGAACTGGGCGGCCCACGTCGCCGCCAATCCGGAGGCTCGCAAGTACGGTGGCGGCTCCCGCTGGAACGCCGGCAAGGACCTGACGTTCATACCGTTGCGGCCCGAGCGCGTCGTCGAGGTGCGCTACGACCACATGGAGGGCCGGCGATTCCGGCACACCGCGCAGTTCAACCGTTGGCGACCCGATCGCGACCCGCACTCATGCACCTACGACCAGCTCGATCGCCCGGTGAGCTTCAGCCTCGGTGACATCGTGCCGGGCCTTGGCGGTTCCTGACCACGCACCCAAGTTGCTGCCAAACCGGAATGACCGCCCCGGATAGCGGCTTGTACCGGGCATGGATCTCGGACTCAGCATTCCCATTCTCGACATCGATGGTGGCACCGCGGCGATCGGTCCCGAACTCGCCAAGGTCGGCACGGCCGCGGAAGCGGCAGGCGCGAACTCCCTGTGGTTCATGGACCACTTCTTCCAGATCGAGCCGACGGGACTGCCCGCGGAAGCGAACATGCTGGAGGGCTACACATTGCTCGGCTACCTGGCGGGTAAGACCTCGCGGATCAGCCTCGGCCTTCTCGTCACCGGCGTGACCTACCGGCACCCCGGCCTGCTCGCCAAGACCGTCACAACGGTGGATGTGTTGTCGGGTGGCCGCGCGGTGCTGGGTATCGGCGCGGCATGGTTCGAACGCGAGCACGTCGGCCTGGGCGTGCCGTATCCGCCGATCTCGGAGCGGTTCGAACGGCTTGAGGAGACACTGCAGATCTGCGACCAGATGTGGGACCCCGACAACAACGGCGCATTCGACGGCAAGCACTACCGTTTGCAGGAGACGCTGTGCAATCCCCAGCCGATCAACCGGCCCAAGGTGCTGATCGGTGGAAGCGGCGAACGCAAGACGCTGCGACTGGTCGCGCAGTACGGCGACGCCTGCAACCTGTTCGGCACCTCACCCGACGAGGTCGCCCACAAGCTGCGCGTGCTGAACGATCATTGCGACAAGGTCGGCCGCGACTACAGCACCATTCGCAAGACGATCATGGTCAACGACCTCAGCCCGGCGCCGGAAACCAGCGACGAATTCGTCCGCAGCATGGGCGATTACGCAAAGCTCGGTATCGAGGAGGTGATCGTGTTCCCGCCGACCGGTTCACCGGCCGCGTGGATCGACAGCATCGCCCCGGCCGTGAAGCAACTCGCCGAACTGGGCTGAGTTTCTTCCGCGAGCAGACACAAATGCACACGATTTCCGCCGAATTCGAGTGAGTTTGTGTCTGCTCGCGGAACGGCCTTGACCTGAACAATTGTTGAGGTTGCAGCCTGGAGACATGAAACACGTACTCAAAGACCTCTGGGAGACCGACACCGACTCACCGTTTCCCGGCCTGACCACCCACGCCTACCTGTGGACACCGGCCAACGTGCTGTTCTACTCGCCTGCCACAGACAAGCAGTTCGACGAACTGGCCGAACTCGGCGGTGTGCGTGATCAATACCTGTCGCACCGTGACGAGGCGGGCCCGATGCTCAAACGCATCGCCGACCGCTTCGCCTCGACGCTGCACGCGCCGAAAGACGACATCCCCGACATCCGACAGCACGCCCACGTCGACGTACCGGTAGGCGCCAGGCACATCGACTACAACGGTGTCGAGATCATTCCTACCCCGGGGCATTCGCCCGGCAGCGTGTGCTACCTGGTGCCCGGGGCCGAAGGGCGCTACCTGTTCACCGGCGACACGCTGTTCCGCACCACCGAAGGCGAGTGGCGGGCAGGCTACATCGAGGGCTTCCATCAACCCGGCGACGCCGAGACGATCGCCGCGAGTCTGCGCGTGATCGCCGAACTCACCCCCGATGTCGTGATCTCCAGCGCCTTCCAGGGTGATTCGGCGGTGCACCGCATCACGCCCGGACACTGGCGGGGCCACGTCGCCCACGCCATCGCCGGGCTGCCTACCGCTGCGCGTACATAGCGAGGAGCCCTCTGGCCACCGCGAACCGGGGGCCGTGCACACCGTCGATGTTGGCTCGGCCCACCACGACCGGGACCCTGCGGAGCGCCTCGCCGACCGTGCGCATCAATTCGTCGTCGAGGGCCCCGCCGCCTGCGAGCACCAGCGCCGTGGGTGGCTCGCCGAACGCGCTCAGGCACCGGGCGATGTTGGCCGCCACCGTCTCCTGCTTGATCGCCAGCCGCAGGCTGCGCCACTCCTCGGCGGCAAGACGATTCGAGAAAGGCACCAGCCCAGCACTTCCCCGGACGCACAGCCGGCCGATCGCATCCGATGACGCGGGCGAGTTCAGGAAGACCCGTCGGCCGTCCTCCTCATGGGCGACGTGGGGACCCTCCACCCGCACGGCAGGGCTGCGCTTGACGGTTTCGGCGAGCGCATGCGGGATACCCAGCACCCGCGCGACGGCAACGGTGATCGACTCCCCCGCCCCCGCGGCCACCACGGTTCCGTCCGAACCGATGAGATCGACTGTGCCACCGCCGATATCGCACACCATGGATCCCGCAGGGATGCCCGGCGTGGTTCGTGCGCCCCATGCCGCTGCCTCGGGTTCGGAGGCAAGCGTGTGTGCCGGTCTGCCGGTCAGACCGGTCAGCGTGGCGGCCGCATCGGCAACCTCGTCGGCGGCAAGCAACGCGACGACCGTGCCCTGCGCGTCGGCGACTCCGCGACGCAGCCACGCGCCGTTGTCGATCGACACCAGATCGGTGAAGAACGCGTCGTGCACCGCGATACCGCCGGCGGCGCTCGGCACCGCGCCGAGCCGGACGCCGCGCACGCAACCCGGTATCGAGCGGCGCAACACAGCGTGCGCTTCTGCAGGTGAGAACCGCACCACCTGATCGTCGATCGTGACATCGACCCAATCGTCCTCGGACGACGGCGGTTCCGGAGCTCGCGTGCGACGGGTCACCGCGATCGCCGCCGAATCGGCGAGCTCGCGGCAGAACTCCGCGATGTCCACGAGATTCTCGGTGGGCAGATCCAGCGCCGCCGACAGCGCGATCGGATCGGCCATCGCGCGGTAGGCGCGTCCCTCCTCGACGACCTCGACCGCGATCAGCGCACCCGGTGCAATACCGTCGACGTCGGCCTCGTCGACGACCGGCACCTCGACGGGAATCCTGTTGCGGATCAACACCGCATCGTCCTGAGCGGCGACCACACCGACCACCACCCATCCTCGTTGGACGGCTGCGGTGATGGCGCGGGCGGCAACCTCGAAATCGGTGGCGCCGTCGACGGAGATCACGACGGGGCCACTCGCGACCGGACCGTCGAGGTCGGTCAGCCGAACATGGCCCCCCACACCGTATCCTGCGCCCGCGGGGGTGCTCGCGTCCGGCCGCCGTAGGCTGCGGACCGGCGAGGCGGGCGAATACGCCGGCGGTATCGGCGCTGTCGCGGTGTCGACGGGACGCAACGCGGACAGCAGCAGCTCGTCGGCGGTGACACCGGCGTCGACCTCGATCCGGTGCAGCAAGGCCGCGGCTCCCTGGAGCGATTCGGCGCTCCCCTTACGCCCGCGGGTGGGAGCCTGGTCGTGGGCGAGGGTGACGACAACGCCGTCCTCGATCCGGGCCAGCAGGATCTCGGTGGTGTGGTTGCCGACGTCGATGCCGGCGACCGTGCGGGTCAACGCAGAAGGCCGCGTCGGGCGTAGGCGACAGCGGCTTGCTCGACGAGCGCCGCGCACCGCGGAGCGCCGTTCGCCACCAGGGACGCGCGCAAATCCTCAAGCTCGGCGGCTGTCGATCGGTGCGGCCGCAGCGCCTCGTACAGCGACATCACCTGTTCGTCGTCGATCGTCGCCAATTCGGCTGCGCGCAGGAAGTTTTCGGCCAACTGCGGGTTTCCGCCCTCGTCGGCGACCGCTGCCTGATGGGCCAGCACCGAGGGGTCCATCCGCAGGTCGCCCAGCCCCAGCTTGCCGTCGACGGCATTCTCGACCGTTATCTCGCTCATGGCGTGTCCACCTTCACGGTGATCGGCGGCTGGCCGGGTTCGGACGCGTCCCGCTCCAAGGCGACAAGCGCGACCGCCCTGGCGTGGTAGCGGGCGGAGATCGACTCGTCGGTGCCACCGGTGAAGATCGGCACCGGAGCCATCCCTTTCGCGTGGCGGGCGGCGTTCTTGCCGAGCTCCCGGTACATCTTGGCGGTCAGCAACGGCGCAACGCTGAACAGTTCCAGGTTGGCCAGCGGCGCCAGGTCGCGGCGGTGGATCAGCGCGGTCCCCTTGCCCTGCAATCCGATTCCGATGCCGGACCCCGACAGTCGTGCGGCCGTCAACCCGATCAGGCCCACGTCGATCGTCGACCGCACCCGCACCGTCCTCGCGATGCAGCCCTCCTCCTCCAGTCCCGCCGAGATCTGCCGCAGCACCTCCCCGATCGTCAGTCCGCACAATGTCAACCACACGCTGCGACCCCATGCCGGCGACAACCCGATGCACACTTCGCGGGGATCGCTGCCCTGCCTGGCCGGTTCGACATCGGTGACGACGACATGGCCCTGATGCTCGGCCTGATCGGCGGTCAGTTCGGAGCTGCTGCGGGCCTGGCGGACCGCGTCGATCTCGGCCCGGCGCTGCTCGGTGAGCGCGTAACCCGTTGCGGGTCCGGCATAGTCGTTCGGGTCGGTGAGCTTGGAGAGCACCTGGAACTGCTCGTCGAAGATCGCCGAGGTCTGCAGCTGGTCGCCGCGCAACCGTTCGCGGGTCAGCGTCGTGATCGCCTCGGCCTCCTCCGCGTAGCCGGTGCGGTGCAGCGAGGCGATCACGTCGAACACCGTCAACTGCCTGGCCTCGATGGAGGCGGCAGCCTCGGCCACCATCTTCGGATGTCCGGCGGGCAGATCCCGAGAGCCGTTGGCGGCCACCACTTCCTCGACGCGGACATCGTCGTAGTCGGCCAGCCCGAGATCGCGGTAGACCGCCTGGACGGCCTTCGCGGCCCGGCGGCGTACCGCTTCCAGATGCTCGGGCGACACGGTGCGCAGGCCACCGTCGGCACCCCAATCCCGCTGCAGGACCAGGAAGTCGTCCATGTCGTCGGAGTTGAAGTTCGACAGTGCGAACGCGTTGTCGTACCGCGGGATCGACCCGAATCCGGAGAAGATGAAGTCCGCCCCGGCCAGCAACACCGGCAACGTGTGCGCGCTGCGACGGATGTCCGATTCGGAGATCAGGTTGTCGTTGCCCGCACACGACTCCAGGTCACGCATCATCACCATCAGGTTCTCGGCGAGCAGTTCCTTCATGCCCTCCGGGACCGAGGCCACCACGCCGACACCGTCGATGCCGCCGTTCTGCACACCCTGGGAACCGAGCGCGCGGGCCAAAGAGACACAGCGGGATTCGAGGTAGAGGATGGAGCACTTCTCCGCCGCACCCATCAGGACCTCGGCACCGCCGCCGCTGGTGACCCGCATCTTCAGTCCCCGCGACGCGTAGGCCGACGTCAGAATCGCCTTGCTGAACGGGGTGTCGTCGCCGTCGACGAACACCTGCTCGGTGCCGTAGATCGAGATGGTCTCGGCGTAGCTCGTCAGGCCACGCAGGCCCAGCCGCAGTTCCAGCGCCTCCTCGATGGAGCACTGGGCCATCGCGCCCGGCGTGCCGACCTGCGAACCGATCAGCAGCGCAACGGCATTCGACGGCGCATCACCGAGTACCGGCACCGTCGTCTCCACCTCGCGGAACCCGTAGGCCACCGCCGACGCCGCGTCGGCAGCGATCAGCAGCGGGTCGTCGAGCTGGTTGGTGACATGGGCCTGGTTACTCGGGGTGCGCCGGGCCCGCATCTTGGCCATGGCCATCTGCATCTCGACGGGCGACATCAGCGCGATGACGCGAGCCAGTTTGGCCGGCGTCGTCCCGCCGATCAGCCGGACCACCTCGGCGCGCGGCACGTTCACGTCGACCGCCATCCGAGCCAGCGTGACGTCGTCGAGTGACATCGCCTCCTCGGCCACCGCGAGATCGATGCCGTAGCGGGCAATGAACTCGTCGATGACGTCGAACTCGCCGGCGCCTTTGCCGTCGAGCTCTGTGACGGCTCCGTCGGTGATGACCAGCGACGGCGAGGGGTCGTGGGGGCTGTGCATCGCGACCAGCCCGAGGCCGGCGTCGGGAACGCTGAACCCGTCGAGGTTGACCGGCTTCGAGTTGAGTACCCGGAACCTCCCCAACTCGTCTGCCAAAGCGGCCTCCCTAGTCGCGGTTCACTAGTCCCGAACTTCGCTGTCCTCGTACACGATCCGGCCGATCAGCTCGTAACGTCGCGGGTCGCGGAACTTGAAGTACACCGCGATCACAGCGCCGAGCGCGAACAGGCCGACCACGATCCATGGTGTCAGCTTGAAGAGCAACGTGCCGGATGCGGCGCCCGCCGCGGTGTCCTTGTGCATCCATAGCAGGTACACGACATACAGCATGCCGATACCGCCCATCAGTGGCGCGAGGAACGTCTTGAACCAGTGCGCACTCGACGGATGGTTCTTGTGGAAGTGGAAGTACGCGATGACCGCGAACGCGCACAACGACTGCACGATCAGGATGGCCATGGTGCCCAGGATCGCCAGCAGACCGTACAGGTGGACGTAGGGGTCCATGCCGGCGGCGAAGAACGCCAGGACGAGCACCAGTGTGATGGCGGACTGCACGAAGGACGCGACGTAGGGCGAGCCGTGCTTGGCATGGGTCGCACCCAGCGTCTTCTGCAGTCCCGACGAGAGACCCTCGCGACCGAGCGCGTACAGATACCGCGAGGCGCAGTTGTGGAAAGCCATGCCGCAGGCGAACGATCCGGTCACCAACAAGAGCTTGAACAACGTGATCGCCCAGTCGCCGTAGGTGGCCTGGACCGGGTCGAAGAAGATGTTGCCTGCGGTCGCCGAATCCTGGGCCAGCTCAATGGCTTTCTGCGGCCCGGTTCCGGCGATAGCCATCCACGAGATGAACACGTAGAAGAGCCCGACACCCAGCACGGCGATCATCGTGGCGCGCGGGATGATCCGCTTCGGATCCTTGGATTCTTCGCCGTACATCGCGGTCGACTCGAAACCGACCCATGACCAGAACGCGAAGAACAGCCCGAGGCCGGCGCTCGCACCGACGATGCCTTCGGCGGCGGTGAACGCGCCGATCGGGTTCAGCGTCTCGGCGACCACGAAACCTTCAGGTCCGCCGCCCTTGAACAACACGGCGAGCGCGCCGAGCGACAGCATGAAGATCTCGGTGACAAGGAACACGCCGAGCACTTTGGCGGTCAGGTTCACGTCGAAATAGGTGAGCACGCAGTTGAGGACGAGCATCAGCAGCGCGGGCACCAACCACGGCACGGTGATGCCGAACTGGGTCGAGGCGAAGTCGGCGAAGAAGTAGGAGAAGATGCCGATGAGCGACCCCTCGAACACGATGTAGGCCATCGTGATGATCAGCCCGCTGGCCATTCCCATGACGCGGCCGAGGCCGTGGGAAATGTAGCCGTAAAAGGCGCCCGTCGAGGTGATGTGCTTGGCCATCGTGGCGTAGCCGATCGCGAACAGGCCGAGAACGATGGTTGCGACGAGATACCCGGCGGGGGCGTGCGAACCATTTCCGAAGCCGACGGCGATCGGGACGTTGCCGACCATCGCCGTGATCGGGGCTGCCGTCGCCACCGCCATGAAGATGACTGCGACCGTTCCGATGGCGTTGCGCTTGAGTCGCTGAACTGAATCCGGTGGTGTGGTTGTGCGAGGGACGACGTCTTCTGTCATGTACTCGAACCCTTCCAAGACGAAGGAAAGAAGCTGGTCCAGCCCCTATTTGGACGCTCTGTGGTATAGACCACAGCGGTGGACCTGAGTCATATTGGCACTACCAATTACGCAGCGCAAGAGGAACTCGCCATCTGTTGACACAAATGGTCCTACCATTTACGTTGGGCCCGTGCACGACTACGGCGCGTTCTCCTTCGAGTCCAAGGCCCAGGTTCTGGAGCTGGCGAAAAAGTTCTGGAACCCCGACAAAACCCAGTTCTGGACCGACACCGGCGTCGATCTCGTCATCGACCGCAGGCAGGATTATTTCCTCTGGGACATGAGCGGCCGCCGCCTCATCGACATGCACCTCAACGGCGGCACCTACAACCTCGGGCACCGCAATCCCGAAGTGATGCAGGCGATCATCGACGGAATGCAGTACTTCGACGTCGGTAATCACCACTTCGCGTCGGTCGCGCGCACCGCGCTCGCCCAGAGGCTCGTCGAATCCGCCCCGGCATCGCTGACCAAGGTCGCGTTCGGGTCCGGTGGCGGTGAGGCCATCGACATCGCGCTCAAGAGCGCCCGCCACGCCACCCAGCGCCGAAAGATCGTCTCGATCATCAAGGCCTATCACGGCCACACGGGCCTTGCCGTCGCCACCGGTGACGACCGGTTCGCCAAGCTGTTCCTCGCCGACCGTCCCGACGAGTTCGTCCAGGTGCCGTTCGGGGACGTCGACGCCATGGATGCTGCGCTGCGCGGCGGGGACGTCGCCGCCGTCATCATGGAGACGATCCCGGCGACCTACGGTTTCCCGATGCCGCCGGCCGGTTACCTCGAAGCGGTCAAGGAACTGTGCGAGCGTCACGACGCGCTCTACATCGCCGACGAGGTCCAGACCGGGCTGATGCGCACCGGTGAGATGTGGGGAATCACCAAGCACGGCATCGATCCCGACATCATGGTGACCGGCAAGGGCCTCTCGGGCGGGATGTACCCGATCACCGCCACGCTGCTCAGCGAGCGCGCCGCGCAATGGCTCTACCAGGACGGGTTCGGCCATATCTCCACGTTCGGTGGCGCCGAGCTCGGCTGCGTCGCCGCCATCAAGACCCTGGAGATCACCAGCCGACCCGAGGTCCGGACGTCGGTCAACGCGATCACCGACTTCTTCGCCACCGGCTTGGCTCGCATCCAGGCCAAGCAACCGGACTGGTTCGTCGGGATCCGGCAGAACGGCGTCGTCATCGGCCTGGAGTTCAACCACCCCGAGGGGGCCAAGTTCGTGATGCGGGAGCTCTACGAGAACGGCGTGTGGGCAATCTTCTCGACGCTGGATCCCCGTGTCCTGCAATTCAAACCGGGTCTGCTGTTGAGTCTGGACCTCTGCCGTGACGTGCTGGACCGTGTCGAGCTCGCCGTGGAACGGGCCGCGCTCGCGGCTGCCGAAGCCGGCGTGGCGCAGTAGTCTCCGATGGTGGCTGTGAGTGACGACGTGGAGGTCGCCGAAGAGGCGTTGACGGCGTTCGACCTGCCGCAGGGGTCGACGCTTCGACTGCTCAACCTCTCCGAGAACGCCACCTACGCCGTCGAAGAACCCGACACCGGGCACCGCTCGATTCTGCGAGTGCACCGCAAGGACTACCACCGCCGCGACCAGATCGAGTCCGAGCTCACGTGGCTCGATGCGCTGCGTCGCGACAGCGACGTCGTCGTGCCTTCGGTCCTGCCTGCCCGGGACGGACGTCGCGTCGTCGCCGTCGAGCACGACGGGACGGAACGGTACGTCGTGCACTTCGACATGGTCGCCGGCGCCGAGCCCGACGAAAACTCAGTGACCGCAACAGATTTCCACACGCTCGGCCGGATCACCGCCGAGCTTCACGATCATTCTCGCAGCTGGGCGCGCCCACCTGAGTTCAGCCGGTTCGCCTGGGACTGGGCGACCACCATGGGCGACACCCCACGCTGGGGACGGTGGCGCGACGCGATCGGGGTCGGCGATGGCGAGGCCGAGATCATCGGCCGGGCATGCGAACTGCTGCAGCGGCGCCTGGCCGAATACGGCACCGGACCCGACACGTTCGGTCTCGTGCACGCCGATCTGCGCTTGGCCAACCTTCTCGTCGACGGCGACACAATCACCGTCATCGACTTCGACGACTGCGGATTCAGCTGGTACTTCTACGACTTCGGCACGGCGGTGTCGTTCTTCGAGGACCACCCGTCGGTACCCGAGTGGCAGGACGCGTGGGTCACCGGTTACCGCACACGCCGGGATCTCACCGCCGCCGACGAAGACATGCTGGCCTCGTTCGTCCTCCTGCGCAGGCTCGGGCTCCTGGCGTGGATGGGCACCCACAGCCATTCGAAAGAATCCCAGGCGATCTCGGTGACCTATGCCGCGGGAAGCTGTGCGCTCGCCGAACGTTATCTGTCCTCCGACGGCCACCGGCTGACCTGAACCGCCACCACCCCAGAGAGGCGTCACCGCACATGTTCAATTCACTGCAGGGCCGTTCGGCAATCGTCACCGGTGGAAGCAAAGGCATCGGCCGCGGCATCGCCGAGACCTTCGCCCGCGCCGGTGTCAACGTGGTCATCACGGGACGCACCCAAGCCGACATCGACGCCACGGTGGCCGATTTGGCGGACGCAAGTGGCTCCGTCACCGGCGTGACCGCCGACGTGACCAGCCCTGAGGACTGCCGCCGCGTGGTCGCCACGGCAGTCGAACGCAACGGCGGCCTCGACATCGTGTGTGCCAACGCCGGTATCTTCCCGTCGGGCCGGCTGGCCGACCTCACCCCCGACGACATCGAGCAGGTGATGGGCGTCAACTTCAAGGGCACCGTCTACATCGTGCAGGCAGCACTGGACGCCCTGACTGCCAGCGGGCACGGCCGCGTGGTCATCACGTCGTCGATCACCGGTCCCGTCACCGGGTTTCCCGGATGGTCGCACTACGGCGCGAGCAAGGCCGCACAGCTGGGCTTCCTGCGCACCGCGGCGATCGAACTGGCCCCCAAGAAGATCACCGTGAACGCGGTCCTGCCGGGCAACATCATCACCGAAGGCCTGATCGAGATGGGGCAGACCTACATGGATCAGATGGCCGCATCGGTGCCGGCGGGCAAGCTGGGCGCCGTCGCCGACATCGGCAACGCCGCGCTGTTCTTCGCCACCGACGAGGCGGCCTACATCACCGGCCAATCGCTGATCGTCGACGGAGGCCAGATCCTGCCGGAATCGCCGGAGGCACTCGCCGATCTCTGAAGGGCATATCCTAGATTTGGTCATACCAAATTCGGCGGCCAGGAGGTCCGGTGCCCACGCAAACCGAAGAGCTGCGTCGCCGGATCGTCGCCGAGATCAACGCGGGTGTCCCCGGTACCAAGCTCGGCAGTGAGCGCGAGCTCGCCGAGCACTACCGGACCAGCAGGTCGAGCCTCCGCCAGGTGCTCGCCGCACTGGAGGAAGCCGGCCTCATCGACCGGGTGATCGGCCGGTCCGGGGGGATCTTCATCAGTCACGCCCAGGTTCAGCGCAACCTCACCGACGTCGTCGGGGTTCCGGCGTTCCTGGCCAGCCAGGGCTACGTCGCCGGGACGCGGGTGCTGAGCACGAAGATCTGTGCGCCCGACGCGACGACGCGGGTGGCCCTCGGGATCACCGCCGACGATTTCGTCGTCGAGATCCAGCGGGTGCGGCTCGCCGACGGCTCCCCGATCTCGTTGGAGTTGGCACAGTTCCCGGCCGACGCGTTCCCGGGCCTGCTCGAGCAGCAGCTGGGCGGGTCGCTGTACGAGATTCTGGAGTCACGCTACGGACTGGTCACCGCACGCGCCGACGAGCACATCGAAGCCGTCAACGCCACCACCGAAGAGGCCAAAATCCTTGGGATCAAACCGAAATCGGCGCTGCTGCTGATCACCCGGGTCAGCTACGACCAGAGCGGAACCGCCTGCGAGTTCTCCCGCGACCTGTTCCGCGGTGACCGGACGAGGCTTGCTGTCACCGCGCAGGGCCGCGGCGTCGGCGCCGCCCCATCGGTCGCAGCCGCGTCGGTGGCGTTGCAGAGTCAGGCGGGGTGACGAGCACACCCGGAGCGGGCAGGTTCGCACCGAGCCCGTCGGCCGACCTGCACATCGGCAATCTGCGCACGGCCGTGCTGGCGTGGCTCTTCGCCCGCTCGACGGGCCGCGGGTTCCTGATGCGCGTCGAGGACCTCGACGACCGCACCCACACCGACATCGCCGAACGCCAACTGTCGGACCTGGCCGCCATCGGCATCACGTGGGACGGGCCGGCGGCCCGGCAGACCACGCATGCGCAACGCTACGAATCGGTCGTCGACGACCTGAAAGATCGCGGATTGCTGTTCGAATGCTATTGCACACGAAGGGATATCGCACAGGCACCGCGCGCGCCCCACGCACCCGAAGGCGCCTACCCGGGCACCTGCCGGGACCTCTCCGACGCCGAACGTGAACTGCGCAGGCAGGAGACGGGTCGGCCGCCCGCGCTGCGGCTGCGCACCGACACTACCGAGTTCACCGTGCACGACGTGCTGCACGGCGACTACACCGGCCTGGTCGACGATTTCGTCGTCCGCCGCGGCGACGGGGTTCCCGCCTACAACCTTGCGGTCGTCGTCGACGACGCCGCTTCCGGCATCGACCAGGTGGTGCGCGGCGACGACCTGCTGTCGTCCTCACCCCGGCAGGCGTATCTCGCCCGACTGCTCGGCCATCCGGTGCCGGTGTACGCCCACGTTCCGCTGGTGCTCAATGCCGATGGCGCGCGGCTGGCCAAACGCGACGGCGCGGTCACACTCGCCGAGATCGGCGTGCCGCAAGCGTTGGCCCAGATCGCCGACTCGCTCGGGTATGCCGCGCGAACCATCGACGGCATGCTCGACGAGTTCGTTCCGACGCGATTACCGCGCGAACCGTGGATCTACCCCGCGACGAATTGAGTGTCGAGGAACTGTTTGTAATCGGGCAACGCCACGTTCGCGTCGATCTTGCCGTTCTCCTGAGCCCATGCACCCAGCGAGGCCAGATCGTCGGCGAGTTCCGGCTTCAGTTGCAGTGTGAAGTCGTATCCGGACAGCACATCCTTCACCAGGGCGGGGTCCAATTTGGTCGCGTCGGCGACGGCGGACACACTCGCGTCGGTCTGCTCGGTGAGATCCTTGCCGGCATCGCTCAACGCGTCGAAGAACGCCGCAAGGTCGGCGCTGCGGTCCTTGGCCGCAGTCTCCGTCGTCACGAACAGGCAGTGATCGACAATGGCTCCGCCGGGTGGCTCCAGAACGACGGCGTCGGCGCCGAGTGCCGCGATGGTCTGTGCCTGATACGGCTGGAAGATCGAGACCGCGTCCACGTCGCCCTGGGTCGCCGCCGTCACGATCGCGGGCGGCGCCACCTGGATGAGTTCTGCATCCGTGCCAGAACCTTCAATGACCTTGGACGCGAAGTACGCGCCACTGGTACCCAGCGGTGTGCCGATCCGCTTGCCGTCCAGATCCGCCAGCGACGCGATCCCGGACTCCTTACGGGCAACCAAGCGGAACCCGTTCCAGCGGGAGCCGTCTGCCGCGATCCGCAGGTTGGGCGACTTGATGACCGCCGCGGACGTCGGCACGGCCGCAGCGGTGGTGACATCCACCTGGCCCGCCGTAAGTGCTTGCAGCGCTTCGACTCCCGTGGAGAAGTTCACTACCTTGACCGTGATGCCGTGGTCGGTGAAGTAGCCTTCCTGCTGCGCGACCGGGATGTGTGCCCACGATGGATCGACGACGAAGCCGACGGTCAGCTCACGTGCCTCCTCAGAGGATGAGCTGCTGCAGCCGGTCAATCCGGCGACAGCGATGGCAAGGGTGGCGATCAGCGCCCCCACGGTTCTCAGGCTGAATTTTCGCATCGGGTTACTCCTCGGGTGGGTGGTGTTGGGAATCAGAGCTTCTGGAAGTCGGTCTGCGGTTGCAGTTCGTGATGCAGCCTGCGCCGCAGATCGCTGTAGCCGCCGAGATCAGCCAGACTGTCAGCGGGCCGCGGCCGCGGAAGTGGGTTGTCGATCGACGTCCGCACGGCGCCGTCGCCGAGCACCACGATGCGGTCGGAGAGCCGGATCGCCTCGTCGACATCGTGCGTGACGAAGACGACCGTGCGGCGCAGTCGAGACCATAGATCGACCACAAGATCCTGCATACGCAAACGGGTTTGAGCATCGAGTGCGGCGAACGGCTCGTCCATCAGCATCACATCGGGCTCGCCGGCCAGTACGCGCGCCAGGCCCACGCGTTGACGCATCCCCCCGGAAAGCTGATTCGGTCGTTGCCGCGCCACGTCGGGTGATAGCCCGACGGAGTCAAGAAGTTCTCGGACGCGCCGGCCGCGCTCCCGGGCGGGCACACCTTTGGCACGCAGTGCGAACACCAGATTGGACTCGACGCTCATCCATGGAAAGAGAATGTCGCGTTGAAATGCCATGCCACGTCGAGGATCCGGCCGCTGGACAAGCTCACCATCGTCGGTCACCCGTCCTGACGTCGGCGACAGTAGGCCTGCCAGGCAGTACAGCAGGGTCGACTTGCCACTGCCCGACGGGCCCACCAGCACGGTGAATGACCCCTCACCGAACTCCACGCTGACGTCCTTCAACGCAGGCGTCGTCGCACCGTCGTGGACGACCGTCACATCGTGTGCCTGCAGAGTCATGTCAACGCTCCTGCTCGGCCCAGCGGGTCAACGGAGCCGTCGCGCGAGCCAGCAGCTGGTCGACCGCGGCACCGAGGATGCCCAACACCACAAGGCAGAAGATCAGGCGGTCGGCCTGCGAGAAGAGCTGGGACTGGTAGATGCGGTAGCCCAGCCCGTTGGTGGTACCCGTCATCTCCGCGACCACGATCAGCACGAAGGCCATCGCCGCGCCCACCCGCAGTCCGGCCACGATGTCGGGCGTGGCCTCGGGAATTACGATGCGGGTCAACGTGTCCCAGCGGGTGGCGCCAAGGCAGCGCGCGGCCTGGAGAAAGTCCGTCGGTGTCGTCGCCAGCCCTGCGTGGCTGTTGATCCACACCGGCACGAAGACTCCGAGCGCGACGACGATGGCCTTGCTCTCCTCCCCGAGCCCGAACCACAGGATCGCCAGCGGCACCAACCCGATCGTCGGGATCGGCGCGAACAACCGCAGGACCGGTTGCATCACCAGGCGTCCGGTGGTGGTTGCGGCCGTGGCGATGGCCAGCAGGAAGCCCGCCGTGGCACCAATGGCGAAACCCGTTGCAGCGCGCAGCAAGCTGGCCATGATGTCGGGAATCAGTTCCCCCGCGGTGAACATGGACCATCCCGCCTTGCCCACGTCGGTCAGCGGCGGGAAGAGGGATCGGGGGAAGACACCGGTCGCCGCCACAGCGGACCAAGCCAGCGCCACCAGCACCAGTCCGACGGCGAGAGCGCCGGCCCGGCCGAAACCCCTGCGCGTCGCCGGGGAGGCTCTCGTCGATGAGCTCAACCGGACCTCCGATCGACCGCCGCCTCCGAATGCGGTGTGCCCGGGGGAACCCAATCCAAGGGCACCGCTTGGGAGCGGTAAATCATGTGCGTCTCGGTCAGCCGGTCCACACCCGGCACCCGAAGGGTCGTCACTTCGGGCTCACCCGCGACGCCCTTGCCGTCGAACGGCGTCAGATACTCCCAGACGATCCGCCCATCGGGGGTCACCTGGAAGATGCGGCCCTGCATCCCCTCGGTGATGAGCGTGTTTCCATTCGGCAGTCGTTGCGCATTGCTCACAAACGAGCTGAAGAACGTCCACGGCGGCTGCCCGGAGTCCTCGGCGGTGTACTGCCACACGATGTCCTGGCTGATCGGATCCACCTCGAGCACACGTGATCCCGCGTAGATCCCCAGCGGGGCCGACGGGTAGCCCGCGCCACCCTGGTTGTCGAAGATCAGCAGGTTGCCCGCGCCCGGCAGGCCTTCGGCGATGATATGCGGGTTGTGCTGGCCTGAGATCTGATCAAGCGGCCTCGGCAGGCGGTGGTCGACGATCCGCTGGTGTTCGGCGCCGGGCGTCGCCGGGAAGTAGGGTCCCAGCCGCCATGCGATGTGACCGCTGCCGCGGTCGATGAGCGCGATGATGTTCGCCTTGCGCAGCCCGATGACGATATTGTCGGGCTGGAAGACCGAATCGGGGTCGGAGCGATGCCACCGGTTGGGGCCAACGGCTTTGGCGCTGTTGATCTCCAGGTAGCCCCACGGGCCGTCCGGATCCCTGTTCGCCGCCGCCTTGAGTTGGCCGAATCCCTCGGTACTGAAGCCGAATTCGTCGAGATGATCACCCGCGAGCCATTGCCACACGATGTCCCCGTCAGGTGACACCTCGTAGAGGCCCTGGTCACCGACGACCTGATCGCCGAGCGCGGGTACGACACGGGGGATGGTGACGAGCAGAAGCGTGTTGCCGTTGGGCAGCAACTCCCAGTCGTGGTTCTGACGTGCGGCCCCACCTGGCGCCTCTGCGCCCCACTCCCAGAGTGTGTCGCCCGTCCATGACACACGGCCCACTGTGCGGTTGGCGTAGATGCCACCCTGCGAGTCCGGCACCGCCGAAAGCTGCAATCCGACCTCGCCGAGAACTCCGCCGTTGAGCGCGGGGTCGATGATTCGCGCAGGCACCCCCGGGTGAGGCCATTCGTTGCGAACCTCGCCGGTCAGATCGATGAGACGGGTGACGCCGTCGGCTGCCGTGTAGAGAACGAAGCCGCGCCATGCCGCATCGGGGTCGTGAAACGTCACGCCGCTGAGTCGAGCCAAAGCCATAGGGCGATGTCTACCGGGGCCGTCGGCGCCTAGCGAGGTTTGCAATCGCCTCGATCTAAACGATTAGCGTGAGCTCAGAACCGCGTATCGTCCACAGACCGACGGGGGTGATGATCGGCGTGAAACGA
This sequence comes from Mycobacterium sp. 236(2023), assembly GCF_029623955.1. Lineage (GTDB taxonomy): Bacteria > Actinomycetota > Actinomycetes > Mycobacteriales > Mycobacteriaceae > Mycobacterium. Next base: position 56,819 of record NZ_JARSBP010000008.1, read on the forward strand.
GTGACCATGGTCGACGTCGCGCGCCACGCTGGCACATCGACGGCGGTGGTGAGCTATGTCTTGAACCCGGGATCAAAGCCGGTGTCCGACGCGCTGCGCACGCGGGTGCTGGAGGCGATCTCTGAACTCGACTATCGGCCGGACCGGCACGCCCGGGCGCTGCGCCGCAAGTCCCAGTGGGGCCAGGTCGGCCTGCTGCTGCCCGACGTCACGCTGCCGTTCTACGGCATGCTCGCGGGCGCCATCGAAGCCGTGGCCAGAGACCGGAATCAACTCGTCCTGATCGGCAACACCAGGTTCGACGCGAGCGTGGAGCGAAGCCTCGCCCGCTCGTTCGTCGATGCTGGGGTCGACGCCCTCCTCGTTGCCGGAATCGCCGACGGCCGTGCACTTTCCGCGGCGTGCGTTCCCTCGCGCGTCCCGTTGGTCTGGCTGCACAACAATCGCGGGATCGTGGGACCGCACCGCGTGTGCAGCGACCACGTTCGTGCGGGCGCGCTGGCAGCCCACCACCTCACCGAGGTCCACGGCTGCGAGGCGCCGCTGTTCGTGGGCGGCTTCACCGATGAACACGTCCAGCACGGTGATCGCGATACCGTGCGAGAGCGATACGTTGGTTTCACGTCGGTCGTCGGCGCCGGCCACCGGCACGTGACCACCGACCTGACGCTCGCGGGTGCATACCAGGCCGTCGGACAGTCACTTGCGCACGACGGCGTTCCAGACGGGATCGTCGTCGGGACCTTCCTTCAGTCCGCCGCGGTGCTGCGCGCTCTCGCCGATGCCGCAGTCCGGGTGCCTGAAGACGTCCCCGTCGTCACGTTCGACGCCGATGCGCGAAACGCCTACGCGCCGCTTTCGCTCACCGCCGTGCAGCAGGACATCGGCGAGATCGCCCGCCGCTCGATCGACCTCGCCCTGCGCACCTCGGCCGACCGCGCCGACCCCGGCGTCCTCTCCGACGTCAGCCTCGCGGTCGCCGCGAGCTGTGGCTGCTCGTAGCGCGGCTGATCCGGGTATACCGCCCTACGTGAGCAGAACTCTTTGGCGTACGCGCACGGGTTGTTACGGTGCGCCGATGCGTTACCCACGAAGAGTCCTGCTGGCTGTTGTCGCGGTACTCGCTGTGCTGCTGACGTCGTGCGGGTCTTCGGGTAACGCCGAGAACCAAGTCGAATCCAGCGGTGTGCTGCGGGTCGGCACCGAGGGCACCTACGCGCCGTTCAGCTATCACGACCCCGCGACGGGTCAGCTCACCGGCTATGACGTCGACGTCGCCCGCGCAGTCGGCGAAAAGCTCGGTGTCAACGTCGAATTCGTCGAGACGCCGTGGGACTCCATCTTCGCCGCGTTGGAGGCCAACCGCTTCGACGTCGTCGCCAACCAGGTGACCATCACCCCGGAACGCCAGCAGAAGTACGACCTGTCGGAGCCGTACGCCATCGGTGAAGGCGTCATTGTCACGCGCGCCGACGACAACTCGATCACCTCACTGGCTGACCTGAAAGGCAAGACCGCCGCGCAGAGCACCACCAGCAACTGGGCCCAGGTCGCCAGCGATGCCGGCGCCCGCATCGAATCGGTGGAGGGACTGACTCAGGCGATGGCGCTGCTCAGTCAGGGCCGTGTCGATGTGGTGGTCAACGACAGCCTGTCGATCTATGACTACCTGGCCAGCACCGGCGACACCTCGGTCAAGATCGCGGGCAGCACCGGTGAGAAGAGCGAGCAGGGGTTCGCGGCCCGCAAGAACAGCGGTCTTCTGCCCGACCTCAACAAGGCGATCGAAGACCTCAAGGCCGACGGCACTCTGGCTGAGATCTCCCAGAAGTACTTGAAGACCAACGCGTCCGGCGGCCAGGACGCGCCCGTGACGCAGCCCCGCTCGGCGTGGCAACTGGTTCTCGACAACCTGTGGCCGCTGGCCAAGGCGGCCCTGACGATGACCATCCCGCTGACGATCATCAGCTTCATCATCGGTCTGGTCATTGCGCTGGCCGTCGCGTTGGCGCGGCTGTCGTCGAACCTGGCGCTGTCGAATCTCGCACGCTTCTACATCTCGGTGATCCGCGGGACCCCGCTGCTGGTGCAGCTGTTCATCGTGTTCTTCGCGCTGCCCGAGTTCGGCGTCAGGATCGACCCGTTCCCGGCCGCCGTCATCGCGTTCAGCCTCAACGTCGGCGGATACGGGGCGGAGATCATCCGCTCGGCGATCCAGAGCATCCCGAAGGGCCAGTGGGAGGCGGCCGAGACGATCGGCCTGAACTACGTCGGCTCGCTGCGCCGGATCATCCTGCCGCAGGCCACCCGCGTCGCGGTGCCTCCGCTGTCGAACACGCTCATCTCTCTGGTGAAGGACACGTCGCTGGCGTCGACGATCCTGGTGACCGAGCTGCTCCGTCAGGCGCAGATCGTCGCGGCGCCGACGTTCGAGTTCTTCGCGCTCTATGGCACCGCGGCCGTCTACTACTGGGTGATCTGCCTGGTTCTCTCGTTCGGGCAGGCCAGATTCGAACGCCGACTGGAGAGGTACGTGGCGAAATGACAGACGACCGGATCGTCGCTCAGGACGTACGCAAGGCATTCGGCGAACTCGAAGTCCTCAAAGGGGTTTCGTTCACGGTGCCGCGCGGGACCGCGACAGCGATCATCGGACCATCGGGCTCAGGCAAGACGACGCTGCTGCGCGCACTCAACGCACTGGACGTGCCCAACTCCGGGGTGATCCAGGTCGGCGACGTCACGATCGACTTCGCCAAACCGACGCCGAAAGACCAGCTGAGGAAGTACCGGGCGCAGAGCGGTTTCGTGTTCCAGTCGCACAACCTGTTTCCGCACAAGACGGTCCTGCAGAACGTCACCGAGGGACCGATCGTCGCGCAGAAGCGCCCGAGCGCCGAGGTCGAGGCGGAAGCGGTCGAACTCCTCGACCAGGTGGGGCTCAAGGACAAGCGCGACCAATATCCGTTCCAACTTTCCGGCGGGCAGCAGCAGCGTGTCGGCATCGCCCGCGCGCTGGCACTCAAACCCAAGGTCGTGCTCTTCGACGAACCCACCTCCGCGCTGGACCCCGAACTCGTCGGCGAGGTGCTCGGCGTCATCAAAGATTTGGCGGTCGAGGGCTGGACCCTGGTGGTCGTCACGCACGAGATCCAGTTCGCCCGGCAAGTTTCCGATCAGGTGCTGTTCACCGACCGTGGGGTGATCCTCGAACAGGGCCCGCCCGCTGCTGTCATCGGGGACCCTCAAGAGGAGCGGACGCGGCAGTTCTTGCAGCGCATCCTTAACCCGCTGTAGCAAACATCGTGAGAGGGTGTCGACTATGGCATCCCAGGAAGCAGACGTTCTCGTTGTCGGCGCCGGACTGTCGGGCCTAATCGCCGCCCGCACAGTCCTGGCGGCGGGGCTGACCCCGCTGATCCTGGAGGCCGACACCCGGGTCGGCGGACGCATCCTCACCGAGGAACTGGGCGGCCTGCCGATGGAACTCGGTGCGCAGTGGATCGGCGACACCCACCACCGGATGTTCGCGCTGGCCGCCGAACTCGGCGTCGAAACCTACCCGCAGTACGACGACGGCGAGACGTCCTACGAACTCGCCGGCACAGGAGTGCTGCGGGGCAATGACTTTCACTCCCGCTTCGCCGACGAACTCGCCGAGCTGGAGAAGGTGCTGCGCCGGCTCGACGAGCTCGCCGTCGAGGTCAATCCGGCCACCCCGTGGACCGCACCGCACGCGGCCGAGTGGGATGCGATCACCGCAGGCGCCTGGTACGACGCCCAGGGGCTGTCACCGGTGGCGCGGACGCTGCTGGAAATCTGCACCGTCGGCATTCTCGCCGTCCCGACGGTCGAGGTGTCGTTCCTGCATCTGCTCTTCACAATCCAGACCTGCGGGGTCACCTCGGAGCTGTTCGCCGAGTCCGAGGGCGGGGCGCAGACGACGCGCTTCGTCGGGGGTACCGCGGAGATCCCGAACCGGCTGGCGGCACTGATCTCCGAACATCTGGTGTTCGATTCGCCGGTGCAGCTCATCGAGCACGACGCTGACAGCGTCACCGTGCACTGCCGCGGCGGTCGTATCGCGAGGGGACGCCGCGTCATCGTCGCACTGTCCCCGACGCTGGCCGGGCGGATCGGGTACGACCCGCCGCTGTCCGGCTACCGCGATCAGCTCACGCAGCGGATGCCGAATTCGGCCGCGATGAAGGCGTTCTTCATCTACGACGAACCGTTCTGGCGCGCCGACGGACTCAACGGTCAGCTGATCTCCGACATCGGGCCGGCACGCATGTCGAATGACACCTGCATCCAGGGCGACGACCACGGCGTGATCCTTCTGTTCCTCGAAGGTGAGCAGGCCCGCACCCACGGACACTGGTCGGAGGAAGAACGCCGCGCGGCGCTGACGGCCGAACTGGTGCGCCATTTCGGTGAGCAGGCCGCCCATCCCACGCATTATGTGGACGGTGAGTGGGGCAGCCGCCAGTGGACCCGCGGGTGCTACAACGCCAACTGCGGGCCTCTGGTGTGGACCACCTACGGCGCCGCACTGGCCGAGCCGATCGGGCCGATCCACTGGGCGTCCACCGATACGGCCACGGAATGGAGCGCCTACATGGAGGGGGCGGTCGAGGCCGGCGAGCGGGCAGCCCGCGAGGTCATCGAGTCGATCGCGGAATAGCCTGTCTCACAAAGATATCCGTAGCTCCTGCATGCCGCGCAGTGTGACGTTCGCCTTGTAGGTGGGCTCGGTGGCCAGTTCGGCGTCGGGGAAACGCGACGTCAGCGCGGTCAGCGCGACAACGGCTTCCAACCGCGCGAGCGGGGCGCCGAGGCAGAAGTGCGGCCCTTTACCGAACCCGAGGTGGCGGATCGACGGCCGGTCCGGGTCGAACTCGTCGGGCCGTTCGACCGCGTCGGGGTCGCGGTTCGCGGCGGCGGTCAGCAACAGCATGTTGTCGCCCTTGGGCACCGTTACTCCACCAACTGCCATGTCCTGTGCGGCAATTCGGCCCACCAACTGCACCGGCGGGTCGTGGCGCAGCGTCTCCTCGACGACCGTCGCAGCGCGGCCGGGATCGGCCACGAGCGCCGCCCACTGGTCGCGGTCACGCAACAGCGCGAGGATCGCATTGGCGATCAGGTTCACCGTCGTCTCGTGCCCGGCGATCAGCAGCAGATTGCACGTCGCGACGATCTCATCCTCGGTGAGTTGATCGCCCGACTCCTCGACGTGGATGAGCCCCGACATCAGGTCGTCACCCGGGTCACGGCGGCGTCGGGCGATGAGGTCGCGCAGGTATCCCCGCAGCCACAGCCCGGCCTCCATCCGCGCGTCGAAATTGCCGTCCGTCGAGCCCGTCACGGTGATGAACGGATCCAGGCCCTGCGCGAGCAGCGCTGAGGCGGAACTGAACTGGGGCTCGTCTTCGAGTGGGACCCCGAGCAGGCGGCAGATCACCGCGACGGGGAGCGGATACGCCAGGCCTTCGATCGCGTCCCACTCCGGGCCGGCGTCGCGCAGCAGTCCGTCGACCATCGTGACGATGTCGGGTTCGAGCGCCTTGACGACTTTCGGGACGAACGCCTTGCTGACGAGCCTGCGCAGGCGCGTGTGATCCGGCGGGTCGAGGAACAGGAATCCGGGCGGACCGAATGGGCGCGCCTGCGCGCCGTCGGCGATCGCACGCTGGGCCGCCGTGGACTTCAGCCGGTCGCTGGCCGCATCCGGATGCCGCAGCACCTCGTCGCAGTCGGCGAAGGTCGAGAACACCGTCAGGTTGTTGGCAGGCAGCTGCATCGGGCCCTGTGCCCGGATCTGGCCGTAAACCGGGTACGGGTCTGCCCGCACCGCCGGATCGAGCATCTGCACGAGCAATGACTGCGGTTGGGCTGCGGTCGTCATACCTTATTGTGCACGCGTCTAAGAAGAGCGCAGGTCAAACCTTGGTCGCGTAGTAGCGGCCCAGGACGTGCTCACGCAGTTCGTCGAAACGGCCGGCCGGTATCGAGGCCCGGATGTCGTCGAGCAGGCGGATGACGAACCGCTCGTTGTGGATCGTGCACAGCGTGGCGGCCAGGAACTCCTTGGCCTTAAACAGGTGGTGCAGATACGCCCGGGTGTACTTCGCGCACGTGTAGCAATCGCACTCGGCGTCGATGGGCGTGAAGTCACGGCGGTAGCGCGAGCCGGTGATGTTGTAGCGGCCGTGCACCGAGTACACCGCCGCGTTGCGCGCCACCCGCGACGGCGACACGCAGTCGAACGTGTCGGCCCCGGCCTCGACGGCGGCGAAAAGGTCATCGGGCTCGCTGATCCCCAGCAGATGCCGGGGCTTGTCGGCGGGAAGCTCACTGGTCACCCAGCCGACGATGGTCGCCAGATTCTGCTTCTCCAGGGCACCGCCGATCCCGTACCCGTCGAAACCTTCACCATGGTCGTCGACTATCGACAGCAACCCGCGCGTGGCCTGCCGTCGCAAGTCCTCGTACTGCGCACCCTGCACCACGCCGAACAGCGCCTGCGGCGGCTTGTGCGAGCGCACCTCGGACAACCGGCGATGCTCGGCCAGGCACCGCACCGCCCACTCGTGGGTGCGCTGCACCGAGCTCTCCTGATAGGCGCGGGTGTTGACGAGCGTGGTCAGCTCGTCGAACGCGAAGATGATGTCCGCACCGAGCTGATGCTGGATACCGATCGACACCTCCGGGGTGAAGCGGTGCGTCGAACCGTCCAGATGGGACCTGAACGTCACCCCGTCGTCGTCGACGTGAGCCAGCCGCTCCTTCCCCTCGGCGATGATGTCGTCGGCCTGGACCCGTTCGGTGTCCATCGCCAGCACCTTCTTGAACCCGACACCCAGCGACATGACCTGGAAACCGCCGCTGTCGGTGAACGTCGGCCCCGGCCAGTTCATGAACGCGCCCAGTCCGCCCGCCTCGTCGACGATGTCAGGCCCCGGTTGCAGGTACAGATGGTAGGCATTGGCCAGAACCGCCTGCGCACCAACCTCTTTCATGGTTTCGGGCAGGACGGCCTTCACGGTCGCCTGGGTGCCGACCGCGATGAACGCCGGAGTCTGGATGTCGCCGTGCGGCGTTCGGATCGTCCCGGTGCGGCCGAGTTGCCCGGTCAGTTCTGCGTCAACGCTAAAAAAGGGGTCTGGCACGTCGTAGATTCTGCACTGTGAGCACACGCTTTACTTGGGCCGTGTCGGTCGCGGCAATCGCACTCGTACTCGCGGGATGCTCATCGCAGCCGCCCGAGTACACGCCTGCACCCGGCACGCTCGTGGCCGGCACCGCGCAGGTCACCGTCAACGGGGCCGACGCGGGCACCACCGATCTCGTGCAGTGCGACCCCGCGGGGACGCTGATGATCATGAAGACCGGCGACCCGAAGAACCCCGAGGCCCCCGGGATCTCGGCGATGGTCCAGAGCCGGGACGAACTCGTGGTTCGCGAGGTCGGCATTCTCGACCTCGGGGGTTTCACCGGCAGCTACAACGACGGCCTCGGCGGCGAGGCGTCAGTCTCGATGACGGGACGCACCTACAACATCCAGGGCACCGCCGACGGCTTCGCGACGGACAACCCCAGCTTTCGAACAACAGGCAACTTTCAGATCAAGATCGCGTGCTAGCCGCATTTCTGTGTTCATACTGCTCGAGATGAATCGCCGGTCTCGGCGAATCACACGACACAAAGGAGAACCGTGATGAACCGCAACATCCTCGTCGCAGTGGGTGGCGCAGCGATCATCATCGCAGGCCTGTCGGGCTGCGGGTCGGACAAGTCGGAGACGTCGGGAGAGACCTCCTCGGCCGCTTCGGCCGAGGGCAAGAGCACCGTCACCATCGACGGCGCCGACCAGGAGGTCAAGGGCACCGTCGTGTGCTCTGACATGGGCGGCAACACGAACATCGCGATCGGCGACGCGAGCACGGGCGTCGGCGCGGTCGTCACCACCGGCGACGAGCCGAGCGTCGTCTCGGTCGGCCTCGGCAACGTCAACGGCGTCACGCTCGGCTATGCCAGCGGCGCCGGACAGGGCGAAGCCAAGGTCGAGAAAGACGACAAGACCTACAAGATCTCGGGCACCGCAACCGGCGTCGACATGGCCAACCCCATGCAGCCGGTCAACAAGCCGTTCGAGATCGAGGTGACCTGCCCGTAGTCACACCGGATGTCGGCTACACGCCATGTCTCAGAAGGGCGTGTAGCCGGCCGCCGATTGCCGAAGCTGCCAGATCTGCGGCGGGCACAGCTCGTTGACCGCCTGATTGATCAGGTACCCCGCCTGGAAATAGTCGGTGGTGTGGAAGTCGGCCTTCACCTGGTTGACCAAATCGGTGTAGCTCATCTTGGACGCCACGCGGGCACAGATCGAGTTGCCGTACGCGATCGCGGCGTCCGCATTGGGGAAGTTGTAGCCGGGACGGACGTGCACGTTGACCAGGTAGGCGATGCTGTCGGCGTTCGCCACCGGTGCAGCGACCAGGGCGGCCGAGGACATCAGGCCCACCGATAAAACCCCTACCAGCGACTTCATGGATCATGACCCTACGCCCTGCGGCCTCGACTTAGGGTGTAGACCATGAAGCTGATGGCAGTGACGGCGATCGCCGGGGGCCTGTTCGCGATGCCGCTCATCGGCGCAGGGAGCGCCTCCGCGCTCCCCTACCCGTGCGACGGTTCAGCCTGCGTGCCGTATGTGAACACCGAGGCGCAGCTGGGCGAGCACTGCAACCAGAACACGCGCTACAACTTCGGTGTCGACGCGTCGGGCAACACGCTGGCCTGCAATTCGAAAAGTACGTGGGTGTCCTCGCCACAACTGGTCGGCATACGCACCCTGCGCTCGCCGTGCGACTCCTCGGGGGTTGCGCAGAGCCCCGACGGGATTCCGCTCAAATGCGACGCCGGCGCGTGGAGTGCCGACTATTACGTGATGTTCTACGGCTAGGGCGCAGCCCTGCTGAAGCCGGTGCCGCTGTAGATCAGCGGCAGGGTCGCCGATGTCGCGAACCCGGGCGGCGCCTCACACACCGCGGGAACGGCGTTGAGCACCTGCATCGCCGTCGCGACGTTCGCCGACCGCACATGCTCGGCCATCGTCGCCTCACGGGTGAAGCTCGCCAGCGAGAAGAAATGGGTCTGCATCGATGGATCGCCCTCAATCGTCAACGTCCACCCGTGCCGGGGCTTGGGCCAGTGCGCCGGGTACTCGTTGCCGACCGTCCACAGCGTCTCGATCTCGACCAACGTCTCGCCGCCGCGCACACCCTTCCAGTTCCACCGTTGCCCGGCCGTCGTCCCGGCCCGCAGCACATGGTCGAAGATCTGGTGATCCTGCTGTGCGGCAACAGCTTCGACAGTCGCGGTGACATCGTCCAGGTCGGCGTTGAGGGCATCCCCGATGAACCACACCTGCTCGGTGAAGATGGAACTGTTGAACGCCAGGAAGTCGGTGGCTGTCGGACTGATCGACTCCACCGGTTCACCGAACCCCATGTTGTCGAACGTGATTCCGGTGCTTTCGTACACCGACCAGTCGGCACGCTCCTGCAGCGTGACCTTCTCCACGGTGCGGCTCATCCCCGTCATCGCCAGTGGAAGGACACCGGACAGGTTGCCGGGGTTGATGCCGCTGCCGTGCACCGAGCTGCCGCCCTTCTTACAGGCTGCGAGCACCTTGTCCCGGTCGGCCGCGGCCATCCGCTGCGGGTGGAACATGAACGCCGTCGTCGCAACGCTTTTCCCGCTGGCCAGGATCGCGCACACATCGTCGAGGCAGGCGGTGCGCGGCGTGTAGAGCACGCAGTCGGCGTCGGCTGCGAGGATGGCGTCGACATCGGTGGTCGCGACCACGCCGATGGGCTGACGGCCGAGGATCTCCCCGATGTCGACGCCGTCCTTGTCCTCGGAGTAGACCCTCGCGCCGACGAGCTCGATGTTCTTGGGGTGATCCAGGATCGCCGTCATCATCTCGGCACCGACAGCGCCTGTGCCCCACTGAATCACCCGATACACAGGCCGGACGGTAGCAGGATTACGGTTACGCCCGTGACCAATCGTGTTCAGGAACTGCTCGGCGTCGAGTATCCGGTCGTCCAGGCGCCGATGACCTACATCGCCCGCGCCGAGCTCGCGGCGGCGGTGTCCGAAGGCGGCGGCCTCGGAATGATCGAGACCCTCACCGAGGAGGGGCGCGCCGACCTGCTGCGGGTGCGCGACCTGACCGACCGCCCGGTGGCGGCCAACCTGATGATCCAGGGCTGGAAGCGGGACCCGTCGATTGTCGATGTCCTCGCCTCGGCCGGGGTGCGGCACGTGTTCACCTCGGCCGGTGACCCGGCGTTGTTCACATCCCGACTGCACGACGCCGGCATGACGGTGGTGCACGTGGTCGGCTCCCTCAAAGGCGCGCTCAAGGCCGCAGACGCAGGCGTCGACGCACTGGTCGTCGAAGGTGTCGAGGGCGGTGGTTTCAAGTCCGCGCTCGGGGCATCGACGATGGTGCTGCTGCCGCTGATCGCCGAACGTGTTGTGCTGCCGCTGATCTGCGCGGGCGGCATCTGCGACGCGCGGTCCGCAGCGGCGGCCGTGGTACTCGGCGCCGAAGGTCTGCAGATGGGCACGCGCATGCTGGCCAGCGTCGAAGCCTCGGTGCACGCGAACTTCAAGGATGCGATCGTCGCTGCCGACGACTCCGGGACGATCATGCTGGACATCCCCGGCAATCCGACGATGCGCGTGCTGCGCACCGGGCTCGCCGCGCGCATCGGCGAACACGACCCGCAGGCGCAACTGCTGGGCCGCATCACCGATCTCTACTTCGGCGGCGACCTCGATGCCAGTGTCGCCAACACCGGTCAGGTGTCGTCGCGAATCACCGACCTGCAGCCCGTCGCCGAGATCGTGCGGCGCACCTGGGGCAACATCCAGGCGGTGTTGGAAGAGACACGTACTCGACTCGATTGAGCTGTCCGCTGACAGGGCACACTCGTGTTCATGGACGGCGACTACGACGACGCAGGACCCGACGACACCCTCGGCCCCAGTGAATCGCTGGACTCCGACGAAGTCCGCAACGACGACGGCGACATCGTCGTCGATCCACCTGATAAGTGGATCGAGGCCGAGGAACATCAGACGCTCGATGAGCAGCTCGCCGCCGAGGAGCCGGATGTCGAACCCGACGAGGAGCCCCTCGACGACCGGCCGACCCGCCGCAACCGCGGGCAGATCGACGGCACCCCGGAGGACGGAGATTCGTTCTTCACGGTCGTCGACGACGATGAGCGGGAACGCGTTCCCGGCGATGACGAGGCCGACTCGATCATCGAGGACTGACGTACTATCCGCGTATGGCAAACGCGATGGTCGAAGGTCACGCCGAATTTCACAAGATGCTCCATGACCAAATTCGTCGAGAATTCACCGCTTCGCAGCAATACATTGCCATCGCGATTTACTTCGACTCGAATCATTTGCCCCAACTCGCGCAACGCTTTTACTCCCAGGCCACCGAAGAGCGCAGCCACGCGATGATGATGGTCCAGTATCTGCTGGACCGTGATGTCGAGGTCGAGGTCAGCGGCGTAGACGATGTGATCACCAAGTTCGAGTCGGCCCACGATGCCGTCGAACTGGCGCTCAAACAGGAAAACGAGGTGACGCGTCAGATCACCGATCTGACGCGTGCGGCACGCGACGGAAATGACTTCCTCGGCGAACGATTCATGGGGTGGTTTCTGCAGGAGCAGGTCGAAGAGGTGGCGAGCATGAGCGAATTGTTGGCCGTCGTGGACACTGCCGCCGGCAACATCTTCGACCTCGAGGCGTATGTGGCCCGCGAACTCAACGGCCCATCCACTCCCGACCCGACGGCACCGAAGGCCGCGGGCGCCGGTTTCTGAGCTTCAGCCCCGCAACACGACCGGGCCGAGAGCCTCGTACCGCCGCGCGTCACTGGGCGCGAGTTCGGAACCGGTCACGATCGATTCGAAGTCGGACACCTTCGCGAACCGGCAGAAGCTGCTCTCCCCGAACTTCGAATGCGCGGCGACGAGGATGGGTCGGCGGGCCACCGTGACCGCGGCGTTCTTCACCGCGGCGACGGCGGGGTCGGGCGTCGTCAGCCCGTGTTCCAGCGAGATCCCGTTCGTACCAACGAAAGCCACGTCGATGACGAGGCTGCGGAGCATGTCCACGGCCCAGTGGTCGACGGTGGCCAAGGTGCGTCCGCGCATCCGCCCACCGAGTAGGAGGACGGTGACGGTGCGGCTGTGGGCCAGCGCCTCGGCTGCGAGCAGGGACGACGTCACCACCGTCACGTCCTCGTCCGAGAGGCGCTCGGCGATGAGCCGCGGCGTGAATCCCTCGTCGAGATAGACGGTCTCGGCGCCGTGCAGTAGCTCCGTCGCCGCGCCTGCGATCCGGTGCTTCTGCGCCAGATCCACCTGACTGCGGTATTCGACCCCCGATTCGAAGGCGGCCGTCTCCATCGGCACGGCGCCACCGTGCACCCGTTTGAGGAGACGGCGGCCCGCCAGCACCTTCAGGTCGCGCCGGATCGTCTCGCTCGCGACGTCGAGTTCTGTCGCGAGCGAGGCGACGTCGACCCGCCCGCGGGTGCGGGCGAATTCGACGATCCGGCCTTGACGGGTGTCGGAATCCACCACGACAGGCTACTTTTCGGCGGCTACTCGGCGCCCATCAGGATCGACCTGATGTCCTCGGCCGTCTGCGCCTCCCGCAACCGGGCGACGTCGTCGGCTTTGAGGAACACCTGGGCGATCTTGGTGAGCAGTGCCATGTGGTCCTTGCCCGCACCGGCGATCCCGACGACGAACTCGGCGGGCTTGCCGTTCCAGTCCACCGGCTCGGCGTAGCGCACGAACGACAATCCGGTGCGGCGGATGGCGTCCTTGGCTTCGTTGGTGCCGTGCGGAATCGCCAGACCGTTGCCCATGTAGGTGGAGATCGAGCTCTCGCGTTCGTGCATGGCATCGACGTAGGCCGGCTCCACCGCACCCGCTGCGACGAGCAGTTGCCCGGCCTCGTTGATCGCGTCCGCGGTCGACGTGGCCGATCCGTTCAGCACGATCGACGACAGCGGCAGCACCTCATCATTTGGCGCTTCGGCCGGCTCGTCCTCCTCGATCACGGCCGTCGCGACACCGCCACCGCCGTTGGTCGTCTTGAGCTGCTCGACGATCTCGTCGTAGCGCGGGCTGCTCATGAAGTCGTCGACGGAGACGTGAACCGCGGAACCGGTCTTCTGGGTGGCCCGCGCGGTGAGGTCGCGGTGCGACACGACCAGGTCGTAGGTGTCGGTGAGATTGGAGATGGCCGAGTTGGTCACGTTGACGTCGCCGAAGCCGGCCTGCTGAATCTTCTTGCGCAGCACCGACGCTCCCATGGCCGACGACCCCATGCCGGCATCGCAGGCGAAGACGATGCTCCGGATGGGTCCGGCACTGGAGGAGCCGACCAGCGCCCCTGAGATGCTGGACTTCTTGCCCTTCATCGACTCCATCGACGCGGTGGCCGCGGCGAGATCCTGTTCGTCGTCGGCCTTGTCGGTCTTGAGCAGGAACGCCGCGACGAGGAACGACACCGCGGTGGCGCCGACGACCGACAGTGTGACGCCGAGGAAGCTGCCGCTGGCCGTCTGGGCATAGATCGCGATGATCGATCCCGGTGCGGCGGGTGCACGCAGGCCCGAACCGAACAGCACGTTGATGAACACGCCGGTCATGCCGCCGAGGATGGTGGCGATGATCAGCTTCGGCTTCATCAGCACATACGGGAAGTAGATCTCGTGGATGCCGCCGAAGAACTGGATGATGGCCGCACCGGGAGCCGACGCACGGGCGGCGCCCTTGCCGAAGAACATGAACGCCAACAGGATTCCGAGGCCGGGGCCGGGGTTGGTCTCCAGCAGGAACAGGATCGACTTGCCCGTCTCCAATGCCTGCGTGGTTCCCAGTGGGGTCAGCACACCGTGGTTGATCGCATTGTTGAGGAACAGGACCTTGGCGGGCTCGATCAGGATGGACGTCAGCGGCAGGAGGTCGTTGTCGACGAGGAAGTCGACCGCGTTGCCGGCGCCGCGCGTGAACGCGGAGACGATCGGGCCGATGGCGAAGAAGCCGAAGATCGCCAGGATCATGCCGAGGATGCCTGCCGAGAAGTTGTCGACGAGCATCTCGAAGCCGGGGCGGATCTTGCCTTCCCACAGCGCGTCCAGCTTCTTCATGGCCCAGCCGCCAAGCGGGCCCATGATCATGGCGCCCATGAACATCGGCACGTCGGCACCGGTGACGACGCCGATGGTGGCGATCGCGCCGACCACCGCACCGCGGTTGCCGTGCACCATCCGGCCGCCGGTGTAGCCGATGAGGATCGGCAGCAGGTAGGTGATCATCGGCCCGACGATTCCGGCACCGTCGTAGGAGCCCCAGCCGCCGATCTGGGCGACCCAACCGTCGGGGTTCTTGAGGCCGGCGAAAATCCCCTGCAGCCAGCCCTGCTCGATGAACAGAGCAGTGATCAGACCCCAGGCGATGAAAGCGCCGATGTTGGGCATGACCATGTTCGACAGCGCGGTGCCGAATTTCTGCACCCGCACCCGTACCCCGGTCCGCGGCGGCGCGTCCTGGATCGCTTGCGACATTCGAGTCCTCCGATGGTGAGACGTCAGCGGCCGGGTGACACCGGTCACATTCAGCTTATGAAGCCCAGTACACCGCATAAACGGGCATCAGTGCAAGCATTCGGGCAATATCGGTCAGAGATTTCGGTGGTTTTGTGCCCGGATGGCGGATAAGGTGGTGCACAGCACACAGCCCGCCGCACCTGCCAGGAGGAGTACCCCCATGAAAGCCCTGCGCTTCTACGCCCCCGAAGATGTCCGGCTGGAGGATGTTCCCGAGCCCACCTGCGCACCCGATGAGGTCAAGCTGCGCGTCCGCAACTGTTCGACCTGCGGCACCGACGTCAAGATCTTCTACAACGGGCACCAGAACCTGACCCCGCCGCGAACCATCGGCCACGAGATCGCGGGCGAGATCGTCGAAGTGGGCTCCGACGTCAACGCGACGTACGGCAGCAACTGGCAGGTCGGCGACCGCGTGCAGGTGATCGCGGCGGTGCCGTGCGGTGAATGCCACGAGTGCCGTAAGGGCTGGATGGCGGTGTGCCAGAACCAGACGTCGATGGGCTACCAGTACGACGGCGGTTTCGCCGAGTTCATGATCGTCCCGCGGCAGGTGCTCAAAGTCGATGGACTGAACCGGATTCCGGACAATGTCGGCTTCGACGAGGCGTCGGCCGCCGAACCGTTCGCGTGCGCGATCAACGCACAGGAGCTGCTGGGTATCGAGGAGGGCGACACCGTTGTGGTGTTCGGCGCCGGCCCGATCGGCTGCATGCACATCCGGATCGCCCGTGGCGTGCACAGGTGCGGTCCCATCTATCTGGTCGACGTCAACGACGCGCGGCTGAAGATGTCGGCCGACGCGGTGAACCCGGACGGCGTCATCAACGCCGCCGAGGTCGACGTCGTCGAGAAGGTCATGGAGTTGACGGGCGGACGCGGCGCCGACATCGTCATCACCGCCACGGCCGCGAATGTGGCTCAGGAGCAGGCGATCTCGATGGCGGCCCGCAATGGACGCATTTCGTTCTTCGGCGGCCTGCCCAAGACCGACCCGACGATCACCTGCGACTCGAACGTCGTGCACTACCGGCAGTTGCACATCCACGGCGCCAACGGATCCGCGCCCGAACACAACAAGCGGGCGCTGGAGTACATCTCGACCGGGCAGGTTCCGGTCAAGGATCTGATCACCCGCCACATCCCGCTCGACGACGTCCTCGAAGCGTTCCAGATCGTCAAGAAGGGCGAGGCCATCAAGGTGACCGTCGAGCCCGCGCCTGCCGACGTACCCGCCGGGGTGTAGCCGAGCCGCATCCCGATCTGCGAAAGCCCTCGTTCACGGCCCGAGACCGAGCTTTCGAAACCTTTGCCAGAAACCTGACTCCGGGTATACGATGCCCTCGCCGGAGACAGCGGGCACCTTGCTGAGGAATCCGGTATCGGGGATGGGGGCATCGCGATGGGTCGTCACAGCGTGTCGTATCTGGCGGCACGGCAAGAACATTCGACGAGAACGTCGACAGGTCCTGTCGCGTCGGTGCACGTGGGCAGGGTGGGACTCCTGGCTGTCACACTCGGCGTCGGGGCGGCCGTGCTCAGTGGTACGGCGGTTGCCTACGCCGACACTCCGGCGTCCGCCGGCTCGGACGACAGTGCCACCACGTCGGCGACCGATTCGCCGTCCACCAAGCGAACCTCCACGCGCCCGTCCGCAATCGCGGATCGCGGCGCGAAGGACACGTCGGCCGAGGACGATCCCGCGTCTGCACCGGCGTCCTCCCTCGACGGAGTCCGCCGCGCCTCGCCGGCCTCAGACCGCGACAGCTCTCGGGCCGATGAGGTCGACGCGGCCGACGAGGTGGCCGCCGATGAGGTCGAGGTGGCCCCGGCCGACATCGATCCGGAGCCTCCCTCACCCGACGACGAGGCCGTGACGCAGTACGGCGACATCGGCAAGTGGATGCTCGATTCCACCGGCGGCATCGCCGACTACGGCGGATTGCCGTATGAGGGCAGGACCGTCCTTGAGGCCGTCAATGTCGTCATCGTCGACCCGACGTCGAGGTCTGCCTTGGAGGCCACCTGGCGGCTCAACGCCGCGATGCGCCGCGCTGGATTTCCGGCGCGGCTGATCCACAGCACCGGTTTTCGCGGACTCATCGACGGCGAGTTGTACCGGCAACAGCCGCGGGGCCTTCTGGTGGGATACTCGGACAACTTCTTCCTGCTTCCCAACAATCACGGCAGGATCTTCGGACCCGACCCCGTGGAGACCAGCAGCGGTTACGTCTGGAGCGGCTCGTTCAGCACTGAAGAGTTCGTCTTCTATCAAGGCTTGCCCCGCCACGCCTACCTCTCATCGCAGGAAGCCCGCACTGCTTTGGCGTCAGGATTCGTCGCCAGCGGGCGGGCGACGTTGAGCGGCACCGTCCCCCTGGGAAATTCGTACAACACCGAAACCACGACCACCGGTGATCACGACGGCTATGCCGTCGTGATCACCTTGAACAACCTGCGCGCGGCTCCCGCGATGACGACGGCCGTCGGCAGTGGAAACAGCGGCTCGCAACACTGCCTGGCCGGGGGCTTCGCGGCACTCTCGCCGTGCGTCACAAGGTCGTAAACGCCGACACCCAGCGAATGATCGTTCCTTATTCAACGGTGGTGTAGATTACTGCTCCGTCAGCGTTTGCTGTTGAATTGCTGACTCCGCGTTGGCTTCACGACGCCGCAGAGTATTTAACGTTCGACTGGCAAATTGATGATTGCCGGCTCCATGGCCGGCGGCGGAGGCGACCATGACAATGGTTGAGACAAAACTGACTTCGCCTTGCCTTCACCACCAATTCCCTTCAGTCGAGTTCAGAACTGTGTGGAGCGCATGACAGGACTCTCGGAACGATTTGCTGTTCAGGCATGCGGATCTTCGACCGAAGAAGCCGGCCTTGGGGGTGCAGCGAACACCGTCGGTGCCGATGTCCGCAGAGCGATGCTGCGCCACATGATCGTCACGCGCGCGGTCGACGACGAGGCGGTGCGGCTTCAGAACCAAGGCGCCGTCGACCTGTGGCTGTCGTGTCGCGGACAGGAAGCCGCACAGGTCGCCTCGGCGTTGGCCATCGGTGAGCAAGCCCTGATCTTTCCGAGTTACCGGGAGCACGCCGTCGCCGTGGCGCGCGGCATCGACGGCGTCGAGCTGGTCTCCCAGTGGGCGGGCCGCACCTTCTGCGGCTGGAAACCCCGTGAGCGCCGGTTCTTTCCCTACACCCTCGTCGTCGG
Source organism: Mycobacterium sp. 236(2023) (assembly GCF_029623955.1). Lineage (GTDB taxonomy): Bacteria > Actinomycetota > Actinomycetes > Mycobacteriales > Mycobacteriaceae > Mycobacterium. The sequence goes on from NZ_JARSBP010000008.1 coordinate 74,769, forward strand.
CGCACAAACCCTGCACGCGGTGGGCTACGCGATCGGACGCCGGCTCCGGGACGCCCCTGAACCCGTCGCCGTCTACTTCGGCGACGGCGCGACCAGCGAGGGCGACGTGTCCGAGGCGATGAACCTCGCCGCCGTCGAATCCGCGCCGGTGCTGTTCGTCTGCCAGAACAACGGGTGGGCGATCTCGAAACCCAGCCGCGATCAGATGCGCACCAGCATCGCCGCGCGTGCCACCGGATTCGGCATCACATCCTGGTCGGTCGACGCCACCGACCCCGACAGCACGTACCTGAACTGCGTCGAAGCGTGGCGTCACGTCGAGGACACCGCATCGCCGGCGCTCATCGAACTGCGCACGACACGCACAGCGGGACACAGCAGTTCGGATGCCCACACGCTCTACCGCGACCGCGACGAGATCGCTGAGGCTGCAGCCAACGACCAGGTGGCGCACTATCGAGAGATGTTGCGAAGTGAAGGACTGGTCGATGAGGCGTGGCTGCACCGCGCCGACGCCGAGGGCCACGCCGCCGGAGCGCGCCTCGTGGAGGCGCTCGCACGATGACCATCACCCGCGCCGCCAGCCTGGCGGACTCGATCAACGGTGCACTGCACCGGCTCATGGACGACGACGACGCCGTCGTGCTGATCGGACAGGACATCGGCGCACTCGGTGGCGTCTTCCGGGTCACCCGCGGGCTACAGGAACGCTTTGGGCGCAACCGCGTTCGCGACGCTGTGCTCGCCGAGTCGTCCATCGTCGGGCAGGCCATCGGCATGGCGATGAGCGGTCTCAAGCCGGTCTGCGAGATCCAGTTCGAGGGCTTCGTCTATCCCGCGATGAACCAGATCGTCACGCAGGCCGCCCGAATCCCGGCACGCTGGGGCGGCGACATGCCGTTGCATCTGGTCATCCGCATCCCCGTGGGCGGCGGGATCCGGGCCGTCGAACATCACAGCGAATCGAACGAAGCGCTGTTCGCCCACTCGGCCGGGCTGCACGTCGCGTACCCGTCGAGCCCTGACGACGCGGCCGACATGCTGCACTACGCCGTCAATCTGGGCACACCGGTGGTGTTCTTCGAACCCAAGCGGCTCTACTGGAATCGCCGGCTCCAGTCCCGCGATGCGGCCGCGGAGTCGCCCGAGGGGGCGCGGATCGTGCGTGCCGGCGGCCAGCATCCTGACGTCACCGTCGCCGGATACGGTGCGATGCTCGACGACGTTCTGCGCGCCGCACAGACATTGGAAGGATCCCTGGACGTCGAGGTCGTCGATCTGCGCTGGATCGCTCCGATGGACATCGACACCGTGGTGGCCTCCGTCGCTCGGTCCGGACGATTGCTCGTCGTCCACGAAGCCGTCGAATTCTGCGGTGTGGGGGCAGAACTCGTGGCCGCTGTGACCGAACGCGCGTGGGACACGCTACGGACGCCGCCCCGCCGGCTGGCACCGCAGCGCAGAACCTACCCGCCGGCCCATTTCGAGAAGGACTACCTGATCGATGTCGCCGACATCGTCAGTGCGATCGAGGGGATGTGCCGGTGAGCGACAGCGTCGACATACTCGTGCCCGATTTCGGTCACGGGTTGACGGAGGCGCTGGTCGTCGAATGGCTTGTTGCAGTGGGGGACACAGTCGAGCGCGGCGACGTGGTCGCCGTCCTCGAGACCGACAAGAGCAGTGTCGACTTGTTGGCCGAGAAACCGGGCACGGTGACCGAGATCGTCGTCGCCGCCCGGTCCATCACGACTTCCGGTTCCGTGCTGTACAAGCTCGACGAGTGACGTGAAAGGGCAAGAGGATGCCAACCATCGATGAACGAATGAACCCCATCGTGCTGAAGTTCGTGCGGCGCAGGGTCCCCGAAGCGGAGGTCATCGACTTCGACAGGGAGATCTGGGACCTGGACCTCGACTCGCTCGACATCGCCGAGATGGTGGAGGTGCTCGAGCAGGAGTTCAGCGTGAACGCCGACCTGGAGAAGGTCGACGACTGCACGAGCCCCGCACAGATCAAGGACTACTTCCGGGCGTTGATCGGGACCGAATGAGCGCAGGGATCGTCGATATCTCCACGGCGACAACCGGAGAGCACGTCGCCAACTCGTTCTTCGATTCGATCGGCCTGACCGACGAATGGATCCGCAGGCGCACCGGAGTCGGTGCGCGGTGGTGGATGGATGATTCCGACGAGCTCGACGACGTCGCCGCCCGCGTCGTGGCGTCCCTCGTGGAACGGCACCGTGACCGCGTCACGTTCACCGCGCTGATCGTCGTCAGCAGCTCCGCGGGTGGCGCGGTACCCGGGATCGCGCAGAGCGTCGCGACGAAGGCCGGCCTGCCACAGAACGTGCTGGCGTTCGACATGAGCGCGGCCTGTAGCGGTTTCGTCTACGGGCTGATCAACGGGCTGTCGCTGTGCGAGTCGGGAGACGGCGGCGCGGTGATCGTGTGCTGCGTCGAGGCGATGTCACGGATGCTCGACAAGACCGACCGCAACACGGGGCCGCTCTTCGGGGACGGCGCGGCGGCCATCGTGATCGAACCCCGTCCGGAGTTCCGGAAGCACCAGTGGCATGCAGGGTGTGACGGCGAGGGCGCCGACCTGATGCGCGGCCGGCTCGGCGAAGGCATCCAGCTCGACGGAATCCGCGTCTACCACCGGGCCGTCCGCATGATGTCCGAGACCGTGAATCGCCTGCTGGACAACGACATCAAGCCGTCGATCCTGATCGGCCACCAGGCCAACTCCCGCATCCTCGAACGCCTGAAGGACCTCGACATCGGCGAAGCCGTGTTCGTCGACCGTGTCGAGAACTTCGGCAACACCTCATCGGCGTCGATACCGCTGGCCCTCGGCGAATGTGTCGCCGAGAAGTCCATCCCACTGTCCGGCCGGGGGATGTTCGTCGCCTACGGCTCGGGCGAGGCGTGGGGCGGCGTGACCGTCGACTACGACCTGACAGACACCGACCTGACAGCGACCGCCCATGTCGGATAGTCCGCAGACCGTCCTCGTCACGGGTGCTTCGCGCGGTATCGGTGCGGCCGTTGCGCTTCGGCTCGCCGGGCCCGGGCGCCACATCATCGTGAACTGTCGCGAAAAGGCGCGGCGCGCCGACGAAATCGCCGACCAGATCAGGGAAGCCGGTGGGTCCGCGACCGTCGCGCAGACCGATTTGTGCGACGAGTCGGCCGTCGCGGCGATGCTCGCGGATCTGGGCCGGCTGGATGTGTTGGTGCTCAACGCCTCCGGCGGCATGGAGCGAGGCGCCGACGACGGATATGCGATGCGCATCAACCGCGATGCCCAGGTGGCGTTGGCACGCAAAGCGCTTGAGGTGATGCCGCCCGGAGGACGGATCGTCTTCGTGACGAGCCACCAGGCGCATTTTCACGACACCCGGCCGGTACCGCCGGAGTATGCGGCGGTGGCGGCCAGCAAGCACGCGGGGGAACGCGCCCTGCGGGGGATGCGCGCGGTGCTGGAGCGCAACGGTGTGGAGCTGGTCGTCGTGTCGGGCGACATGATCGAGGGCACCTTCGTGGTGCGTCTGCTCGACCGGGCCAACCCTGACGCTGTGGCGCAACGACGGGCGGCGGGCCCGCTGCCGACGGTCGAGGAGTTCGCGGAGGCGATCGCGAACGCAGTGACGGACCCCGACGTGGACGGCCGGACGGTGTACGTCGGCGGAATCGATTTTCTCTCCGTCGGAAGATAAAGAAAAGCCCCGGCGTCGGGTGCCGGGGCATTTCTTCTGGCGGTGGCGGAGGGATTTGAACCCTCGGACGGGGGTTACCCGTCACACGCTTTCGAGGCGTGCTCCTTAGGCCGCTCGGACACGCCACCGTGTGGCAGCTTACCGATGGACGCGGCGTGGACCAAAACGCCGCCGAGCGTGAGAGGTCTAGCGGTGGCGGGCGAAGAACTCCTCCAGCGGGGCCGCGCACTCGGCTTCCAACACTCCCCCGCGCACCTGCGGCCGGTGCGTCAGCCGGCGATCGCGCACCACGTCCCACAGCGAGCCGACTGCCCCCGTCTTCGGCTCCCACGCCCCGAAGACCACCCGCGCGACACGCGCCATCACTAGCGCACCCGCGCACATCGTGCACGGCTCGACCGTCACCGCCAGTGTCGCCCCTTCCAACCGCCAGCCGTCGCCGTTGACCAGCGCCGCAGCGCGCAAGGCCAGGATCTCCGCGTGCGCCGTCGGATCGCCGAGCTCCTCGCGCGCATTCGCGGCACGGGCCAGCTCAGTGCCATCGGCGGCAACCACCACCGCACCGATCGGCACGTCGCGCGATCCGGCCTGAAGAGCCGCATCGAGAGCCGAACGAATCAGGGCCTCGTCGGTCACCTATTGAGACGCTCGAGAACCGCCGACAACTCGTCGGCGAACCCCATCTCGCGCGCGATCCGGCCGACCTGCTCGTCGGCGTAGAGGTCGTCGCTCTCGTCGAGGATCACGCCGAGCACCGCCTCGGGCAGCCCGATGTCGGACAGCACGCCCAGGTCGCCCTCTTCGAACGGATCACAGCGTTCCAGCTCGTCGTCGTCGATGTCGGAATCGAGCTTCTCCAATACCTCGGCCGCGATGTCGTAGTCCAGAGCCGCGGTGGCATCCGACAGCAGCAACCGCGTCCCGGACGGGGCGGGGCGCACGATCACGAAGAATTCGTCATCGATGTCGAGGATCCCGAAAACTGCCCCGGCACTGCGTAATTCACGCAACTCGGTCTCGGCCGCGGCCAGGCTCGTGCGAGCCGCCTTTTGCATCGCAGTGCATCGCCACTTGCCGTCCTCCCGGACGACTGCCACGCCGAAGCCGTCCGGAACGTCGGTCGCCCGCTCCTGCTTCTGTGCACTCTGCGCTCCCATGCCCGCAACGGTAGTCCCCTACCAGGGCCTTTACCAGCGCGTCCGTACCCTGGGCACGTGACGAAGACACCGGTGTGTGTGCTCGGCCTCGGCCTGATCGGCGGATCCCTGATGCGGGCCGCCAAGGCCGCCGGACGCGAGGTGTTCGGCTACAACCGGTCCGTCGAGGGAGTCGAAGCGGCCCGGTTCGACGGGTTCGACGCCACCACGCATCTCGACGAGACGCTGACCAGGGCCGCGGAAACCGGCGCGCTGATCGTCCTCGCGGTGCCGATGCCGGCGCTGCCCCAGATGCTGCGCCATGTTCGCGACATCGCCCCGACCTGCCCGCTGACCGACGTCACCAGCGTCAAGAGCGCCGTGCAGACCGAGGTGCGACATGCGGGCCTGCTCGACCGTTTCGTCGGCGGACATCCGATGACGGGCACCGCCCACTCCGGCTGGGCCGCGGGCAACCAGCACCTGTTCGAGAACACGCCATGGGTGATCAGCGTCGACGATCACGTCGACTCTGACGTGTGGACCCACGTGATGGACCTCGCGCTCGACTGCGGCGCCTTCGTCGTGCCCGCGCGGTCCGATGAGCACGACGCCGCGGCGGCGACGATCTCCCATCTGCCGCACCTGCTCGCCGAGGCGCTGGCAGCGACCGCCGGGGAGATCCCGCTGGCGTTCGCCCTGGCGGCCGGATCGTTCCGCGACGGCACCCGTGTCGCCGGCACCGCACCCGACCTGGTGCGAGCGATGTGCGAGGCCAACGCCGGGCAGCTGCTTCCGGTGCTCGACCACACGCTGAAACTGCTCACCGACGCCCGCAATCACCTGGCCCACGACCAACCGGTGGCCGACCTGGTCGAGACGGGGCACGCGGCGCGGATCCGCTACGACAGCTTCAGCCGACCGCAGATCGTCACCACCGTCATCGGCGCCGACGGCTGGCGCGACGAACTCGCCGCCGCGGGGCGCGCCGGCGGCGTGATCAGATCCGCTCTGCCAACCCGGGGTAGTCGATGATGAAGCCGTCCGCATCGACCGAGATCGTCGTATCGGCGACGGGCGAGCTGAGCGTGATGCCGTCCTCGGTGGCGGTGTAGCCGATGTTCTCGACGACGACCGACAGGTCGGGCACCCGAACGTAGACGACCGGCACGGTCACCGATTCGCCGCTGCCGGGCAGGACGCCGGTGCGGCGGATCGGCAGCGTGTTGAAGAACGGGCTGAAGACCATGTCCACGTCGAGTGCGCCGTCGAACGCCGACCGGCTGGTCTGGCCCGAGTGTTCCTGGACCATCCACATGTTCTCCTCGTCGCGCGCGATCGAGAGCTGGCGCTCCCGTTCGGCGAGCGTGACGGTCAAGGACAACCGCTTCGTCGCGCCACTCTCATCGGTGACCAAGTCATATGAGGCGCTGAACGCAGGATGTGCAGACGTGGCGGCGGCAACGACCCGACCGTAGGCCTTGATGCGTTTGCCCGAGAGCTGGACACGGACCGACTCCATCCGCGGCTCGTCGTGAGCTCTCCACGTCAGCACCGAGCGGTCGACTTCACTCATGGCTCTACCGTAGACGGCGGCTCGCCGCGTTCGTGGCCGGACGGGGAACGGGCGCCGGAACGTGACTCGAGCGCAACCTCGTCGGAGAGAAACGGTTGCGGCATTCGGCGCAGCCTGCCAGTTCCAGGCACCGACAGCCACACGGCGAATGCCAATGCCGCGTCGAGGATCAGGGCCAGCGCCGTCACCATCAGCGCGCCCACCAAGGCGAGGTAGAACTCCCGCACCTTGATGCCGTCGATCAGATAGCGGCCCAGCCCGCCGAGGCTCGCGTATGCGGCGACGGTTGCGGTCGCGACGATCTGCAACGTCGCGGTACGCAATCCCCCGAGGATCAACGGCATCGCGTTGGGCGTCTCGACGCGCAGCAGGATCCGGGTCTCCGTCATGCCCATCGACCTGGCGGCGTCGACCACCGCGCGGTCGACGTTCGCGATTCCCGAGTACGTGCCCGCCAGCAGCGGCGGGATGCCCAGCAGCATCAGCGCGACGGTCGGCGGGATGAGACCCAGCCCCCACAGCAGCACCCCGAGCAGCAGCACCCCGAGGGTGGGCAGGGCGCGCAGCGCGTTGACCCCGGTGACGACGAGGAATGTGCCACGACCGGTATGCCCGATCAGCATGCCGAGCGGGATCGCGATCAGGGCCGAGAAGAACACCGCGATGACGGTGTACTGCAGGTGTTCGAGGATGCGTGCGGTCAGCCCGGCCGGACCACCCCAGTTGGCCGCGGTGAAGATGAAGGTGAGCGCCTCGTTCAGGAAGTTCATGTCGCAGCCCCGGCCTTGGCGTCGGACCGCGAGGCTCTGGTCCAAGGGGTGAGTGCTTTGCCCGCCACCATGATCAGTGTGTCGATGATGATCGCGAGCACGAAGATCGCGACGATGCCCGCGATGATCTGGTCACTCTTGTTGGCCTGATACCCCTCGGTGAACCACGTGCCGAGGCCTCCGATGCCGATGACCGAACCGACGGCGACCATCGAGATGTTGGTGACGGCAACGACGCGCAGGCTCGCAATGAGCACCGGAAGCGCCAACGGGAGTTCGATTTTCAGCATTCGGGTGAGCGGTTTGTAGCCGACCGCGGTGGCGGCGTCGAGCACGGCGGGCGACACCGCGTCGAGCGCCTCGGGCACCGCGCGAACCAGCAGGGCCACCGTGTACAGCGTCAGCGCGACGATGACGTTGGCTTCGTCGAGGATTCGCGTCGGGATGATCAGCGGCAGCACCACGAACAACGCCAGCGACGGGATAGTGAAGATGATGCTCGCCGTCACCGTCGTCATCCGGCGCAGCACCGTGGTGCGTTGCACGAGCGCACCCAGCGGGACGGCGATCAACAGCCCCAGCACGATCGGAATCAGCGACAGCCGAAGGTGAATCAGCGTCAGTGTCCACAGATCGTCGAGGTGCGTGAAGAGATAGCGCATGACGCTCTACCCCAACTCCGGGATCTGCCGCTGCTTCTGCAGCAGTTCCAGGACATCCGGTGCCCGCACGCCGCCGATCAAGTGCCCGTCGTCGTCGACCGCGACGCCCAGGCCCGTCGGCGAGGACAGCGCGGCGTCGAGCGCCTGCCGCAGCGTGCCGTCCGGCCGGAAGAACGAGCCGCCACCGACGGTGCAGTCGTACAGTGAGTTGCCTTTTCGATGCAGCGCAACGCCTTCGGCGTTCATCCAGGCATACGGCGTCTTGTCGGCCTTGGTGACCAGCACCCAGTCCTGCGGCCCCAGATCGAGTGCGTCGATATCGGCCTCGGCTGCGTTCGGGACGTCGTGCAGCGGTAGCCCGGTGGCGTGAAAGAACTGCAGACCGCGATAACCGCGGTCGGCGCCGACAAACGCGGAGACGAGTTCGTTTGCAGGGTTGGACAACACGAACTGCGGATCGGCGTACTGCTGCAGGACCCCACCACGGCCGAAGACGGCGACCTTGTCACCGAGCTTGACGGCCTCGTCGATGTCGTGGGTGACGAAGACGATCGTCTTGCGCAATTCACTTTGCAGACGCAGGATCTCGGCCTGCAGATCCTCACGCACCACCGGGTCGACGGCACTGAACGGTTCATCCATCAACAGGATCGGCGGGTCAGCTGCCAGGGCCCTGGCCACCCCGACGCGCTGCTGCTGACCACCCGAGAGCTGCGCCGGATACCGGTCGGCGAGCTTGGGATCCAGTCCGACGCGTTCGAGCACCTCGAGCGCGGATTTGCGTGCGCTGCGCCGCGATTCGCCCTTCAGCACCGGCACGGTCGCGACATTGTCGACGACGCGCAGATGCGGCATCAGTCCCGCGCTCTGGATCACATAACCGATTCCGAGCCGCAACTTGACGGCATCGACCTTCGTGACGTCCTTGCCGTCGACGGTGAGCGTTCCCGAGGTCGGGTCGATCATCCGGTTGATCATTCGCATCGACGTCGTCTTGCCGCAGCCCGAAGGCCCCACGAACACCGCAAGCGTCCCCTCCGGAACCTCCAGCGTCAGATCGTCGACCGCGACGGTGCCGTCGGGATACTTCTTGGTGACGTTCTCGAACGTGATCATCTATTTCCCGATCGGCTGATTGAAACCGTTGTCGGCGATCCACTTCTCCGCCGCCTCGTCAGGGTCGATGCCCTGGTTGCCCTCCACCGACGTGTTCAGGTCGATCAGAGCCTCGGTCGTCAATTTCGCACTGACCGCGTCGAGCACCGTCTTCAGTTCGTTCGACATCTTCTGTGAAGCAACCAACGGCACCACGTTGGCCGCGAGGAAGACGTTCTCCGGATCGTCGAGCACCACCAGCTTGCTCTGCTCGATGGCCGGCGACGTGCTGAAGATGTTGGCCGCCGTGACCGTCCCGCCGGTGAGCGCCTGCACGGTCGCCGGGCCGCCGCCGTCGCTGATCGCGACGAAGTTGGCGGGCGCGATGTCGAGGCCGTACTTCTCCTTCAGCCCGACCAGTCCCGTCTGCCGCGTCTGAAACTCCGACGGCCCACCAACTTTCACTTCCGGTGAGTGCGTGGCGAGATCGGCGATGGACTTGAGGTTCCAGCGCTGCGCGGTCTGTTCGGACACCGCCAGGGTGTCCTTGTCCTCGGCGGGTGACGGATACAGGATCGACAGATCCCCGGGCAGCGCCTTGAACAGCGCGAGCAGCACGGTGTCCGGCGTGGTCGCCGTGCTCTTCGCGTCGAAGTACTGCAACAGGTTGCCCGTATACTCAGGGATCAGGTCGATCGAATGATCCTGCACCGCCGGGATGTACGTCTCACGGCTGCCGATACCGAACTGCCGCGTGATCGAGAATCCGTTGGCCTCCAGCGCCTGGGCGTAGATCTCGGCGATGATCTTCGATTCGGTGAAGTCGGCTGACCCCACCTTGATCGTTTTCAGATCACCGGAGATCTCGCCGCCGCCGAGCGGATTCGAGCTGCCACAGGCTGCCAGAAATGTGGCGATCAGCGCGAAGAACGCCGTGACGGCCATGCGCTTTCGTTGTCGGGACCAGTTCATTCGAACGTCCTTTCAGTTCCGCCGACCATACGTCACGAGCGTTTCGGTTTCATTCGAAGAGTTAAAGGGCAAAGATGGACCCATGACCAGCGATCCGTTCGCGACGCCCGACCCGCCGGCTTTCGACGCGCCCGGCACTCCCCCCTCGGGCACACCGCCGCCACCCCCCGAGTCAGCGGTCAAATTCACTAAGGCGGCAGCACTATGGGGCTCGCTGGCCCTGGGATTCGTCGTCCTCGTCGTGCTGCTGATCTTCATCGCACAGAACACGGCGTCCACCCCACTGCGATTCCTCGGCTGGGAGTGGTCGCTGCCCTTGGGCGTCGGCATCCTGTTCGCCGCGGTGGCCGGCGGATTGCTCACCTTCGCCGTCGGCGCCGTGCGCATTTTCCAACTGCGACGGGCTGCGAAGAAGAACCTCAAAGCCGGCCTGTAGCGGCTCACCTGATCGAGACCAGCTGATCTATCGAGTCCCGGGGCAGATCGCCGTCGACGGTCGCCGTGACGACCATGTTGTTCACCGTGATGGCGCCCTTGTGATTATCCAGCCACGCCGTATCCGCGGCGTCGCGGCCGGTCGCGATGCGGACCATCGACTGGCGCGGCGCCAAGCACGTCGCGTCGACGACCCGCCACTGCCCCTCGACAAATGCTTCAGCGACGGCGTGGAAGTCCATCGGCTGGCATCCGGGGGCGTACACCGACACGAGCCGCGCCGGGACGTTGACCGCGCGCAGCAGCGCGATGACGAGGTGGGCGTAGTCGCGGCACACGCCCGACCCTGCCAATAGCGTGTCGGCGGCTCCGTCGATCGGATCACTGGACCCCGGCACGTAACTCAGCCTGGCGCCCACCCATGACGACACCTTCTCCAGCAGCGCGACGGAATCGGCGACGTCGCCGAATTCGGTCGCCGCGAAGCCGAAGAACTTGTCCGCCTCGGCGTACCGGCTGGGCCGTAGATAGGTGGACAGATCGAGGTCGTTCAGCGGCGCCGGTTCGGCCTGCCCGAGGACTGTCGCCGCATAGGTGACCTTGAGGTTGCCGACGGGAGCCTCGAACTTGTGGATGCGGTTACCGTGATCGCCACTGATCTCTTGAATCTCGGTGAGCGGAATCTCCTTGCCGTTCAACACGAACGACAGCGATTCGGTGACCTCGGCCCCCGGCTGGGGCGCCACGGCGATCTGGAATTCCAGGGTGGTGGCGTCGGTGATCTCGACATCCAACTCGGCACCGACATCACGTTTCATGGCAGGTTGCTTCTTTCCGAGGCGAGAGAGAAATTTGGTGGGGCGTGTACTGGGCACGCGATTCTCTACCCGCGGGTGACCTGCGGAAAACCTCTAATTCACGACAGTGACGAAAGCCCCGCCGCGACGAACGGTCGGACGGCTTCGTCGACATCGTCGGTGCCCTCGGCGACACCGCCGCCGACGCGGGCTCGGTAGGCGATCCCGGCGGCGATGATCGCGACCTTGAAATAGCCCAGTGCCATGTAGAAGTCCCAATGATCCAGCGGCTTTCCGCTGGCCAGGGCATACCGCTGCGCCAGATCCTCGGTGGGTGGCATCAGGTTGCACGCCCACGCCGCGTCGTCGTGCACGACGTTGAACGTCGGCAGCCGGTACACACACATCAGCGCCGCATCGCTGAGCGGATCACCGAGCGTCGACATCTCCCAGTCGAGCACTGCGGCGACCTTTGTCGGATCGGTGTCGTCGAGAATCGTGTTGTCGATGCGGTAGTCGCCGTGCACGATCGAGCTTCGGGTCTGGTCCGGAACGGACTCGGCGAGGCGCTCGTGCAACTTCTTCACATCGGCATCGCTGGGGTCGTCGTCGCGCTTGACGAGATCCCACTGCGAACCCCAACGGCGCACCTGCCGTTCGAGGTATCCGTTGGCCTTGCCGAAGTCGCCGAGGCCGACAGCGTCCGGGTCCACCTCGTGCAGGTCGGCCAGCACCTGGATGAGGGAGTCGACGCAGGCGCTGATGGCATCCGCGCTGCCGAGCGCCGCGAGCTCGGGGGTGTGCCGGATAACCCGACCGGGGACGCGCTCCACCATCTGGAACGGCGCACCGAGGACGGAGTCGTCGTTGCGCATCGTCACCGCGCGGGCGACGGGCACATTGGTCTCGGCCAGCCCGGCGACCACCTTGTACTCGCGCGCCATGTCGTGGGCCGATGGCGTCAGACCGTGCAGCGGCGGGCGGCGCAGCACCCACTCCGACGCGTCGTCGCCGACCAGGAACGTCAGATTGGAGCGGCCACCGGCGATGAGTTCGGCGCGCAGCTCTCCGCTGCGGGGGACACCGACCTCGCGTAGGTGTCGGTCCAGGGCAGCGAGATCCAATCCTTCGAGCTCAGTCACGGCGTTCTGTCTACCATCGCTGGTTTCTCGGTAGGAGGTCCCATACGTGCTCGGTGCCGTTGACGCTGGCCACGCCCAGCCGTCCGGTGCGCGAGAGCAGCAGACGCGTCACCGAGGCGTAGTCCACGTGGAACGACAGCAGCCGCTTCGTGCCGAGGATCTGATGCAGCAGCCCGTTGATGACGCCGCCGTGGCTGAGCACCACGACCGTGTCGTCGTGGCCCGCGCCGGCGACGACGTCCTGGATGCCCGCATCGATGCGGGCGAGGAACGCCTTCTCGTCGACGGCGCTGGGCAGCTGACCGTTGATCAGCCGCTCCAGTTCCTGCGGGTTCTCCTTCGCGATCTGCTCGATCGGGATGTAATGCGGCAGGTCCCGGTCGTACTCGGCGAGGCGTTCGTCGACCTCGATGGACAGGCCGAGTTTGTCCGCGACGGGCTGCCCCGTCTCGATGGCACGCACCTGCGGGCTGCTCACCATGCGGGTGATCGGGAAGCGGGCCAGCGCGTCGGGCAGCCGCTTCGCCTGCTCGATGCCCTCCTCGGACAGGCTCGGATCGGAGCCCTGGCCGGGCTCGCTCCGCAGCGGTAGCGCATGTCGGACCAGAAGCAATTGCACCGTGACACCATATGGCCCGTGCGCGCATTCGCCTGCCCTGTGTGCCGCTCGTTCACGCCGTTCGAGGCGACTCACTGCCCGAACTGCGGCTCCGAGGTGGGCCTGCACCTGCCGACGATGTCGATGCTGGGGCTTGACGGTTCTGGGGTTCTTGTCGACGGCGACCGCTGGAGCCGGTGCACGCAGCACGCGACACTGGCGTGCAACTGGCTGGTCCCCGAAACGGGTGAGGCCTATCAGCGGGGCCGGTGTCTGGCCGATTCCCTGATCCGTCACGAGCCGGACCCGTCGGACACCCTCGCCCGCGAGAAGTTGGTGCCGACGGCCGCAGCGTTGCGGCGGCTGGTGTTCCAACTCGTCGACATCGGGCTGCCCATCGAACCGTGGTGGCAGGGTGACAGCCCCGGCTTGGCGTTCGACCTGTTGTCGAGTTACAGCTCCGGTGAGAAGGTCACCATCGGGCACGCGAACGGCGTGATCACGATCGATCTGGTCGAGTCGCTCGACGCCTACCGCGAGTCGCTGCGGGTGAAACTCGGGGAACCGTACCGCACGATGCTCGGCCACTTCCGGCACGAGGTCGGCCACTACTACCAGAACGTGTTGGTGGAGAACGGGTCCGGCGCGCAACGCTATCTCCCCGAATGCCGCGACCTGTTCGGTGACGAGCGGGCCGGTTACTCCGACGCCATCGACCGGCACTATAGATTCGGCGCCCCGGCCGGCTGGGAGTCCGGCTTCATCTCGGAATACGCCACGATGCACCCGTGGGAGGACTTCGCCGAGTGCTTCGCCCACTATCTCCACATCACCGACACCATCGACACCAGCCGTGAGGCCGGCATGGTGCTCCGCGCCGACAAGGTGCGGTTCGAGGCACCTGGTGACGTCGAGCCGCTGGCTTCCTACGACCACATGCCGATCGAGCGACTGCTCGATGACTGGAAGCCGATCGCCCGGTTCTTCAACCGGGTGAACACATCGATGGGCAAGAATCCGTTGTACCCGTTCACGATTCCACCGCCAGTGGTGGCCAAACTCGGTTTCGTCCACCGTGTCATCCGGGAGGCCCACGCATGAGTTATGCCGACGAGCTCTTCGACCTGACCGACCGCGTCGTGCTGATCACCGGCGGCAGTCGTGGGCTGGGCCGTGAGATGGCCTTCGCGGCCGCGCGTTGCGGCGCCGATGTCGTCATCGCGAGCCGCAAGTACGAGACGTGCGTGTCTGTGGCAGAAGAGATCACGGCCGAAACCGGACGGGCCGCGTTCCCGTACCAGGTGCACGTCGGCCGGTGGGACGAACTCGACGGCCTCGTCGCCGCGGTCTACGAGCGCTTCGGCCGGGTCGACGTCCTGGTCAACAACGCCGGCATGTCACCGCTCTACGAATCGCTTTCGACGGTTACCGAGAAGCTGTTCGATTCGGTGGTGAACCTGAATCTCAAAGGGCCGTTTCGGTTGTCGGCGCTGATCGGTGAGCGCATGGTCGCCGACGGTGGCGGCTCCATCGTCAACGTCAGCTCCAGCGGCTCGATCAGACCCGCGCCCGACATGTTGCCGTATGCCGCGGCGAAGGCGGGGCTCAATGCGATGACAGAAGGCATGGCCAAAGCATTCGGGCCGACGGTGCGGGTGAACACGTTGATGGCGGGGCCCTACCTGACCGACATCAGCAAGGCGTGGGACCTCACCGAGGCGAGCAACCCGTTCCGTTCGCTGCCGCTGCAGCGCGCAGGCGAGCCTCGCGAGATCATCGGCGCCGCACTGTTTCTCATGTCAGATGCATCGAGCTTCACGACGGGGTCGATCCTGCGGGCCGACGGCGGCGTGTCCTGAGGCCGCTCTCTTCCGCGAGCAGACACAAACTCACATGCAATCGGCGTGAAACAGGTGAGTTTGTGTCTGCTCGCGAGGCTAGGGCGTGATGATGTTGAAGTCCGGGTCCGGCTTGTCCAGCACCGACACCAACGACGTCAACACCTCGGCGTCCCCGGCGATCTCGTATCCCGGCGAATCGCTGTCCCCCGCCGCCAGCGTGAGCAGCCGCAGCTTGGACGCCAGCGTGATCGTGGCCTGGGCCGTCGATTCGTCAGCGTCGACCTTGCGGTACACCAGCACCCCGTTGCGCAGTGACAGCCGGTAGTTCGTCGCGGTGTCGAGGAACGTCACGTCAAACGCGAGGTCGAGATCCCAAGCGCGCGGGCCATTCACACTGATCGCCAGCACGTCGAACATCTGCTCCGGTGAGAGCTGGGAAACCATCGACGGCGACGTCGTCTGCGTCGGGGTACCGAAGTTCCCCTCCCGCAACTCCGTCGCGCCAGCGAGGTAGAAATTGCGCCACGTCGCCGTCTCTGCCCCGTAGGCCAGCTGCTCCAGCGTGTCACCGTACAGCGTCCTGGCCGCGGCATGGTTCTCGTCGGTGAAGATGGCATGGTCGAGAAGGGTTGCTGCCCAGCGGTAGTCGCCTTCGTGGAAGGCGGCCTGCGCGAGTTCGACGACGCGGTCGAGCCCGCCCATCGCGGCGACGTAGCGCGGCCCGATCGCCTCGGGCGGGTGCTGCCACAGCCGGGCCGGGTTGCCGTCGAACCACCCCATGTAGCGCTGATAAACGGCTTTCACGTTGTGGCTGACCGAGCCGTAATAGCCCCGCGCATGCCAGGCGTTCTCCAGCGTCGGCGGCATCGCGAACGTCTCAGCGATCTCGATCCCGGTGAAACCCTGGTTGAGCTGCCTCAGCGTCTGATCGTGCAGATACGCATACAGATCCCTTTGTAGCGAAAGGAATTCGACGATCTGCTCCTTCCCCCACGTCGGCCAGTGGTGCGAGGCGAACACCACATCGGCGCGGTCGGCGAACGTGTCGATCGCCTCGGTGAGGTAGCCGGCCCAGCCGTGCGGATCACGCACCAGCGCACCGCGCAGCGTCAGCAGGTTGTGCAGATTGTGCGTCGCGTTCTCCGCCATGCACAGCGCACGGAACTGCGGGAAGTAGAAGTGCATCTCGGCGGGGGCCTCGGTGCCCGGCGCCATCTGGAACTCGATCTCGACGCCGTCGATGGTGTGCGTCTCGCCCGTCTCACGGATGTCGATGGTCGGCACGATGATCGCCACCTCGCCCAGCGACGGGGTCTGGCCCAGCCCGCAGCCCACCTGGCCCTGCGGGCCGCGTTCGAGTACTGCGCCGTACATGTAGGCCGCGCGGCGGGTCATCGCCGTTCCGGCGTAGACGTTCTCCTGCACCGCATGGGCGGTAAAGCCTTCGGGAGCAAGCACCGCGACCTTGCCCGCGTCGACGTCGGCCTGCGACGTCACGCCGAGGACGCCACCGAAGTGGTCGACGTGGCTGTGTGTGTAAATGACCGCGGTGACAGGACGGTTGCCGCGATGCTCGCGGTACAGCGCGAGGGCAGCGGCGGCGGTCTCGGTCGACACCAGCGGGTCGATGACGATGATGCCGGTGTCGCCCTCGATGAACGAGATGTTGGACAAGTCGAAGCCGCGCACCTGGTAAATACCCTTCACGACCTCGTAGAGGCCCTGCTTGGCAGCCAGCGTCGACTGCCGCCACAAGCTCGGGTGCACCGTCGTCGGGGCGTCACCGTCGAGGAACGAATAGACGTCGTTGTCCCACACCACCCGACCGTCGGCGGCCTTGATGACGCACGGACTCTGCGCGGCGATGAAGCCGCGGTCTGCGTCGGCGAAATCTTGGGTGTCATCGAACGGAAGGGAGCCGAGGTGCTGGCGATGCGCGGCTTCGATCGTCGCGCTGGGAGGCTTGCTGTCCATATCGCGAAGCCTGCCACGTCCGGCGCGGCCGCGGTGTTGACTGGCGCAATGCTGACCAACGAAAGTGGGGGCACTCGCAGAGTTGTCACCGGCCACGATGCGTCCGGAAAAGCCGTGTTCGCCAGCGATGAGACGGTCGAACCGCGCAGGCCGGTGCTGCTGCCCGGTTCGGAATTCACGATGCTGTGGGGTGGTGACGAAACACCGCACTTTCCCGACGACGGCTCGATGCCGAACTGGCGCACCTACTTTCCGCCCGTCGGCGGGTTCCGGTTCTCGATGTTCACCCTGCCGCCGGGCACCGCGACCGCACGGACGGACGACCTCACCACCGAGGAGGCGATCGCCGACGGCGAGGAGAAGCTGCCAGGGCTGCTGGCGTACATGGAACTCGACGATCCTGGCATGCACACCACCGACACCATCGACTTCGAGGTGGTGCTGGAAGGCAGCGTGATCCTCGAACTCGACGATGGCGCCGAGGTGACGCTGCACCCCGGGGACACCGTGGTGCAGAACGGAACTCGGCACCGGTGGCGTAACCCCGGCGATGTCCCGGCGCGGCTCGCGCTGTTCGTGTGCGGCGCCGAGCACGGCAAGGTCACTCGTCCCGGCTGAGGTACTGCTGAGCGCGACCTGCGGCGGGCGAAATTGGTGCACGGACCCCCTTCCGACGGCCCATAGAGTGCTTGCCGTGGAGGGTTCGGTCGAGGTCGTGGTGTCGGAACTGCACGCGGCAGCCGAGCGGCTGCGCGACGCCGGACAACGGCTGCAGGACGGGCTGTCCAGCGTGGACCTGGAGACGCGGCAGCTGCTCGGTTCGGGTTGGCAAGGTGGCGCGGCCTCGGCGTACGCGCCCGCGTGGGACCAGTGGCACACCGGAGCCGGCCAGGTCGTGCGCGGCCTGCAGACCATGGCGGACCTGCTGAAGCTCTCGGGCAAGGAGTACGCCAAAACCGACCAGCAGTCCGGCGACGCGCTCAACGCGACGATGCAGACCGGCGGCGGAGACGCGCCCGCCGGGGGCGGTGGCGGCGGTGGCGGGACTCCGGTTGCGCCGGCCTCCGAGCCGCTGACCGGGTTGGCCCAGATGATGAACCTCGAGCAGCTGGGATCGGTCGCGGAGTCCGCGCAATCGGCTCCGCAGCAGCTGGGCGGCTTCCTTCAGCAGGGCGCCGAGATGGCCGGTGGATTCGTCGAGCAGGTGTCGTCGATGGTCGAGGGGGCCGCGGCCGGCGGGGACGCTCAAGGCGAGGAGCCTCCGACCCCCGAACCGCAGTCCGACATGGATCGCGATACGAAGCAGAGGGACGAGCGATGAGCGGCCTGGTGGTCGACTTCGATGGGCTGCGCGCCGCGATCACGCACATGGAGGAGTTCGGTCGCGAGGTCACCGAATGCCTAGACGACATCTCGCACACGATGACGATGCTGCGCGGCTCGTGGGAGGGCGCCGCGTCGGATGCGCAGACGCAGGCCCAGAAGCAGTGGGAGACCGGCGCCGAGCAGATGAAGGAAGCGCTCACCGCCCTGCAGAAGGTCGCCGACACCGCGCACAAGAACTACACCGACGCCGTCGCCAAGAACGGTCAGATGTGGCAGGCATGACCATCGGGGGGCCACGGGGTGCGGATCGAGGTTGACCCGGAGGCGCTGATCGCCGCGGGTCAGCAGACCGGTGCGATCGGCGCGCAACTGGCTCAGCTCTCCGATGCGCTGGGCGCGGCGCTCGGCAGCGGCATCTCCTCGGGCATGGATCCGGCGGGGATGAACTTCGGCCTGAAGTACGGCCATCAGGCCGGCGAGTTCACCTCAGCGGTGGCCGACGCGGCCAACGCCTTCGCGTCGGTGGGCCGGCTGTTGCAGGCCACCGGCCACAACTACCGCAACGCCGATGCTGCCGCGACGATCGGCGGTCCGGGTCCCTCGGGCGGCCTCGGCACCGAGCCCGGCAAGGCGTTGCCCGCGCACGTGCCCGCCGGCCCCAACGGCGTCACCGTCCCGCCGCCCGACAAGTGGTATCTCGTCCAACCGTTTCTGCAGGTGCTGCCGGGGATCGGCTTCTTCACCGGGGCTGCGATGACCTGGCCGTCGGGCAACGCCTCGATCATGGGCGTGACCGCGGCGCAGTGGCGCAACTTCGCCACCGGGTTCGCGCTGATCGAGCCGCAGATGAGCGGGATCAAGAGTGTCGTCGGTGCTCAGCAGATCCCCGAGGGCGCGGCGATGAAGACCGCGCTGGAAAGCCTGGGCACCGCGATCTCGTCACTCGCCGAGGTGTCGAACTCTGTCGCACAGTCGATTACGGACTTCGCCTCGGGCGTGCAGGCAACCCAGGACGCGATCCGACGGATACTCGACCGACTCTCGCTCGACGGCCTGTGGGACACCGTCAAGGGAATCTTCACCGGTGAGGCCGACGACATCCTGCGCGAAGTCGCCCACGATGTCAGCGCGGTGTTGAACAACTTTCAGCAGCAGGTGAAGGGCATCGTCGGCTTGCTCGACGAACTCACCGCCATGATCGGCGACGCCGCGACCGCCTTCCAGAAGTGGATCCGCCCGATCCTGGTGGAGAATTTCGGCGAAGGTGTGGGCAACCGACTCGCCGACGCGGTGACGTTGTACACCGACATTCAGGTGGGCGCGGTCACCGGGTTGATCGGCACCGTGTCCGGGGTCGTGGCGATGGCCGACCCGGACACGTGGAAGGGCATGGCCGAGATGGCCCTGTCGGTGGCCAAGGACCCGTCGACACTGCCCGGGGTGCTCGCCAACATGGGCAAGGAGTTCGTCGCCTGGGACAAATGGTCCGGCGATCATCCCGGCCGGGCCGCGGGCGAGGCGGCGTTCAACATCGGCTCGCTGTTCGTGCCCGGCGGTGCGCTGTCGAAGACGGGCAGCGTCGCCAAAGGCCTGAACCTCAGCCGGCACGTACTCGAAGAGGGGCGGCTGCCCAGGCTCGGCGAGCTGGGCAGCTGGACCCGCGGCGCGCCCAATACCATTGAGGCGCCGCATGTTCCGGAGTTCAATCCCGGAAGCGCGGGCGGTGTGCCGCCGCTACGGCCCGAGGGAATTCCCGGCGGCGCAGGCCCCGGTACGCCGGGGACGGGTGCGGCACCCAGCGGGTCGACGCCGTCCGGTGGTAGCCCATCCGGCGGGGGTCCGCGTCCTGGTGAGCCGTCGGCTCCGGCGGCTCGGCCGTCCGGTTCCGGCGCGGAGGGTGGCGCCGGACCGCGAGCGCCGGTCGACGCGGGTGGAGGCGCCTCATCGGGTCCGGCGGCGTCGCCGAATGGGGCGTCGGGCGGGTCGACGTCGCCCGAGGCATCAGGCGGAGGCGGTGGGGCGGAAGCGAGCCCGCACAGTGGCGGGTTCGCAGATGCCGGCGGAACCCACGATTCGGGAGATCCGGGGGCTCAGTCCAACGGCAGCGAGCCGTCCCCCGGTGACCATCACCACACACCGCCTGGCGACGACGGTCCGCGCGACGAGCAAGCGCGGGTCTACTCGATGATGGATGGCAGCGAACACACCACGCAGTTCGCGCCGGAACAACTCCTCGACAACCATCGGATAGACGATGCCCTCGCAGCACACGGGGTGAGTAAGAGCGAACTCGTAGACCTGATCAACACCCCGACTGATGCCTTGACTGCGGACCAACGTCATTTGTTGACAGCTGTTCGCGATGCATTGCCTGCGCCGACTGTGGATACCGCCATGCAGAAGGTCATCCCACCCGGATTCTTCGATTCCGAAGGCAACTTTGTCCGTAGCCGAGCTGACGACTACATCGCGGAGCCGCCAGCGATGACGCCTGACCGTGTCGGTGGTGCGGTGACTGTCGCCGGCGATACTGCGCATCTGTCATCGCCAATGGCAATCCACGACGGCCTACGTCTCGATTACACCGACTCTCCCTTCACGTCACACGATCCTGGGACGCACGTGATCCGCTTCCAGGCAGATCCGGAGTTCGACTGGTCCTACGACGTACCGAGGAACTCCGACATGGGGGGCGACGGCAGGTTCGACTCTTGGGATGATCCGTTCACCGGCAACGGATTCACCAAGGCCGGTGACGACGCAATCCCGGAGTACGTCGGCCGAGACATAACGATGCGTGACGGAGCTGAGATGTGGGAGGTACTCGAAAGTGGTACTCAGAGGCTGGCGGCTGTGCTCCAGGGGGGCAAGTGGATACCTCAAGGACAGCCGTGATTGACGTGCCGGTCTCCGGTCCTGTTGCCGTGTACCGCGGTCAGCGGGTGCCGATCGTGTTCAGCGGTCAAGAATGGGTAGCGCTACGCAGTGACCCCAGCGCAGTCCCGGACGGCTTCGAATCCGGGACGTCGCCGGTCGGCCAGGGTCATTCGAAACCATGGGTGAAGGTCTCTCGATCTTGCATTGATGACATCGTGCTGATTCGGGTGACCGGAACGATCCGTGGTCATGAGGTGGCGGTCAGTCAGAGAATGCCTGACGGGCGCGTGAGGGTCACTTTCATCGGACCGCCCGCCGTGGCTGGCGAACTGGGCCTGGATGGTGATCAATACATGGGATGGAGTGGATTGTTCGAGCCGGAAGACTTTGACAGCATCCAGGTGGAAGAGACGCGACGTGCCTGACCGATTGATTCTGCAGAAGCTGCTCAACTCTGCCCTCGCAACGGCCATCGTCGATACTGGCGACGACCAAGTCGGCGGTTACGTGGCGGATGCCACGGCAGTTGCCAATTTACGCACACCACAACAACTTCTGGCCGCCTATGGCGTCGAAGGCGCACCGCAGTTCGTCGACGTCGTGAGGTTCGAGCAGCCGCGTCTAGCGTCGTTACGGCCACCCGACGACGCAGCACGCCCCTGGCCGACCTTTCCGAACGGCTTCCTTTATGGCGACTCCCTCGCTCGGGTCTGGAGTATGAGCCGCACCCGATACTCCTATGGATCTGAATACTGGCGACTTCGATCCGACGGCGAACAGAAGGTCCTCTCGCGTTATGAAGGCATCGCCCGAGGCTGGCTCAACGCGAAGCAATGGCGCCCGCCCAGCCCGATGGTCGGCACACTGGCCCGGTGGCGCGGCAACGAGTACTTTGCCGACATTGTTTCCGACACTGTCCATCTGACAGCGATCACCGCCGACGGCCCGACGGGGTTTCAGCCGGTCCGTGCCAATGTCTGGTCAGCGAGCATCCCACTTGCCGAAACCGAAATCTTCGAGCGCATCTACACCGCGGAGCTCGACGGTGTGCCAGTCCGCATCCTAAGGACATCGGGCAGAACGGCCGAAATACTGCTTCTCACCGATGATCCTGATCACGCGCAGCGGATCGGCGCCGGCTTGATCGAACCCGGTGTCTACGAAATCGTCGTGGATACAGGGCGGCTCAGCAATGTACGCGGAATTGAGAATCAGTGGACGCCTGGGTGAGTGGAAAAGGGGGCGCATCGTGCCGGTAGCAGGGCTGATCCAGTTCCTTGGCTCCGCGCTGGCCGATCATGATCTCAGAGTTGAAGGAGTCCGGTGTCGAAGGCGCGGATTCGCCGAATACAACCCGGAGTTTCGCGTATTGATTACGTCCCGCCGGCACGGGTCGATAGCGTCGAACAACTCGCGACCGCTGCGCCGACTCCCGAGCCGCAGACGGGGTTGGCTCAGACGATGAACCTCGATGGAGTGGTGCTTAAGCGACACGGTTCCTTCTCGGCCATGGAGATCGAATTCCTCACAGAGGTCGCGCCGCACTACGGTTACCGGCGATTCGGGAATTCTTGGGTGAAGGAATAGGCATGCAAGACCAAGACTCTGCACATACAGGTTTTGCGACAAAGGTTCAGGCCATCGTCGCTCCGTCTATCGCGCCACGCGGTTTGTCCACGAGCAAGTTCAAGACTTCGATGAAGGCGGACGTCGTGGAACGGCTCTGTTCTTTGTTAACAACGCATGCAAGTTGCAGATCTATTGGTCCGCGCGTGAGCGCGAGATCAACTGCATGGTGGCCCCGTTAAGAGCACGCAACGTCCATGGTTTGTATGACAAGTCGGGGATGTGGCACTACCTCAACGACTTCGTTCCAACGCCGGACATTCCCCTTGAGGAACTGGTTAGACAGCTACGAGCGGAACGCGCCAACTTCGAGACTCAGGAGAAACGGCTGACGTGGATCACAGCACGCATCGATCAATTTTATGATTCAGCTCTCGCAGGCATCCGCGGGTCTACCTCATCTGACGGCCATAAGAACTAAGTAGAGAGCTCGTGTTCCGTATGTCCTTCGGTCAAAATCAGGCCCAATCTGATCGGGCCCAGCGCATGGGCGGGAAAGAAAGCAGCAGCGATGTGCCCGAGCCCTATTCGGGCACCGCATCGCGTTGGTACTTCTGGCAGGCCATCTACTTATGGGCGCACAATCGCCAGCCCGGAAGCGAGACGCGAGCTCCGAAGAAGTGGGAGACGGAGGCCGAAGTTTTCTGGGGCGCGCGCCCGCCAGAGATGGCAGACGATTCGACTCTCTCGTTCGCGCACCCGTCAGGGGAATTCATGTATTACCTGAGCGAAGAATCTGACGTTTATCATCTCGCTGTCGAAGAACGGCGCGTGCGGAAAAGCTATTGGATGTTTCGACTCCTCGCAGACGCGCAGAAGTACATCGACTGCACGCTGAGCGACGCCACCCAATCTATTCGACAGACCGATCGGCTTTGGCGGCGATGGACCGAACTCGGGCTCAATTCACGTGTTACTTTGACGTATCCAGATGTCAATCAGTACCCCGGCCGCGTTTCATTGACCGTTGATCGCGAACCTACGGACAGGGGTTGGATGGGCAAAAGCGACGCCGTCCCTTTCTCACACGCCATAATCTTGTCGACCGCTGAACTCGAAGGCGTTCTATCTTCACAGTTTCCGGGCGAAGCACTCGACGTCGCGGCAAGACAAGCGGGGTTCCCGCGACGTTAGAGTGCAACCTCAGCGAGATGATGCGATGGGGGACAATGGTTTTCACCTAAGGCAGCCGATACACGTGGGCACGCTGGGCGCTGGCGGTCCAGAAGATTGTTGCGCCCGAGTGATCGGGGCTTGTGAAGGTCGCCAGAGCTGGCTCCACCGGCATAGCGAACCTCGTGGAACTCTCTCACCTCGTGTCAGCCCCGATAGCCGACATCATTGCGTCCTACGAGGACTCCGAGGGTCGTCCGCTGTTCGCGTTGTGACGTCAGCTAGGAGCCCGTCACAAACCCCAGCACCGTCAGGCCGAAGACGCCGAACAACAGCAGCGTCCCCGCCACGTCCGACACCGGGTTCGC
Source organism: Mycobacterium sp. 236(2023) (assembly GCF_029623955.1). Taxonomy (GTDB): domain Bacteria; phylum Actinomycetota; class Actinomycetes; order Mycobacteriales; family Mycobacteriaceae; genus Mycobacterium. The sequence goes on from NZ_JARSBP010000008.1 coordinate 98,801, forward strand.
GCCCACCGCCGCCGTCATCACCCCCAGCGATACTGCCAGAGCCACAAACGCCAGTCGCAGACCCAGCAGAAAGCGTTGCCGCACAACAGCGGTGAGCACCGCACTGGGGACGGCCCGCACCACCCACACCAGCGGCACCACCACCGCCAACCCCAGCACGCCAGAGGCGATGCGCGGCAGCACCGTCGGCATTCCGTCGTCGTGCGCGGCCATCACCACGATCAACGCCACCGCGAGGAACACCACCGACGCCGTCGCCATCCGCAGCACCCGCACCAGTGCCAGCCCGACATTGTCAATCACCAACGGGCGCAACGCCGGATTCGCACGATCGGCCGTCAGCAGCCCCCGCACCGCCTGCGTGAGTGTCCCCCACCTCAACCGGCTCACCGCCAGATTATGGTGTGCTACTGCGTGATCGGGCGCGATTCGCAGCGCCTCAAGATACGACTGCTCAGCGGCTTTCGCACCCCAGACCGCGCGGAAGATGTCACCGCGCAACACCAGAGCGTCCGGGTTGGTGGGGTCCAGCTGCAGCGCGTTCTCGAGGACTGCCAACGCCTGCTGATCCTGCCGCGATTCGTGCAGCAGGCTGGCATACGTGTACAGCGCGAGGGACGACCGCGGGTGCTCGCTGACCAGTCGCCACGCCATCGACAACGCGTCAGCGAGCCGGCCCTGCCCGTGCAACGCGAGCGCATAGAGGCGCATCGCATGCTCGTTGGACGGCTCGACGGTCAACACGGACCATGCCGCCGACGCCGCCGTCCCGTAGTCTTTGGCGCCCAGGCTCGCCTGGGCGGAGGCCGTCATCGTGGCAACGTCGGTCATCACCGGAGAATTTTATCGGTGCGCGCACAGGGTGCCTCACACCTCTTGTGAGGACGCACCCCGGCGCGGCCCGCACCCGACACGCGAACGCCACTCGCGCATAGCCACGCCCAGACGGCTGATCTCGTCGCCACCGTGCCCGGCGACGACCGCGGCGTCGGCATAGCGCTTCATCGCCTTCAGTGCGCCCGCGTCGACGCCGCCGCTCTCCGATGTCGCGATCAGATGCGTCAGCGACGCAGCGACCTCGTCGTGCCGGTCCGCCTCCACGCGTTCGGCGATCTCGGTGAAGATCGCGGCAGAATCGAGGCGATCCCCAGCCCGTGCGGCAACAGCTGATCGGGTGTGATGCCCTGGGTTCGAACGATCTCCAGAGCGTGCAGGAAACCGCCTGTGGCAGTCCAGAACACATCGAGCAGCGCCATGTCGTACGCGGCAGCGCCGCAATCTGGTCGGGATCTCGCAGAAGATGCTGACCCAGCACCGCAAGGACCTCCAGGGCATCGCGAGAGCTATCACGAGGTTCCGCGGCGGGTGGAGCACTCGATGACTCCCGACGGCAGTGAGCTCTTGGAAGCCCGTGAGCCGATGGGCAATTGGGCCGAGAAACACATCGGCATGATCTGCGCCGCCGACGCAGGCTAATTCAGCCCCGCTCGGCAAGCCACGTTTCCGCGCGTCGCTTCGACGCCCGCGACAGCCACGCATCCTGAATCAGCTCGCGCAGCTCGGTCACGCCCACCTCGCCAAGACGGCTGGCGCGCACCAGAATCGACAGATGGCCGTTGAAATGGTCCGTCGTGAAGAACGGTGAATCCTGATCCTGTGTGAGCGCGCGCTTGTCGTCCTCGGAGTCCACCCAGATGACAATCACGTCGGCGTAGCGCTCGCCGGTGTCGGGGTCGAATGCATCGGGCCGTGGTGTGCGGAAGAAGACGAAGGACTTGCCGCCGACCTGGTAGATCGGGTTGCCGGCCTTGGGCCCCTCGACGCGGGTGACGTGCGGCATCGACGTCGCGATCTCGTGGACGTCGTGGACGGTGGCGGGGCGGTCACGCACGGCGCTGCAGCTTGTGCAACGTGACGTCGCTCAGCACACCGTCCGCGACACTCGCGGTCATGTAGGTGCAGTGCGGCTGTCGGCGGCGGTCGGTGGGTGATCCCGGATTCAGCAGTCGCAGGCCGCTTTTCGCCGTCGCATCCCACGGAATATGGCTATGCCCGAAGACCAGCACGTCGGTGTCGGGATAATCCCTGGCCATCCGCTCATCGCGACCTGCCGACCCGCCCGTCTCGTGCACGACGGTGAAGCGCAACCCGCCCAGCTCCACGTCGGCGCGTTCGGGCAGCCGGGCGCGCAACTCGTCGCCGTCATTGTTGCCCCAGCACGCGACGAGCCGCTTCGACCGCGCCTCCAGCGCGTCGAGCAGATCGGGTTCGACCCAGTCACCGGCATGGATCACCACGTCGGCGGCGTCGACCGCGTCCCACACCGCTGCGGGCAGGTCTTTCGCCCGCTTTGGCAGGTGTGTGTCGGCGATCAGCAGCAGGCGCACATCTCCAACTTAGAGCCACCCGCCTGCGCGCCAACACACCATGTCGATCTCGACCAGAGCACCGACCGCCAGACCGGTCACGCCGACACAGGTCCGCGACGGCAGCCGGCCCGGGAACCAGGCCACGTACTCGTCATTGAAAGCCTCGTAGTCGGCCCAGTCCATCAGGTAGGCGCGCACCGAGACGACGTCGTCCAAGCCGCCGCCGCACAGTTCGGCGACCCGCGCGAGGTTGCGCATCACCTGTGCGGTCTGGGTGGCCACGTCGTCACCCACCACTGCGCCCGTCACGTCGGTGGGCATTTGCCCTGTCACATAGAGGTTTTCACAGGCGGCAGTGGCGTGCGAGAACGGCGCGACACCCGGCGGCACGCCTTGCTCGGGGGTGAACGTGAACGCCCGGATGCCGCTCACCCCGGGACTCCCGACGAAACGGGTTTCCACCCTGGCGGCGGGTCTTCGCCGACGCGGCCGTCGACGGCTTCCCGGAGGAGGTCGGCATGACCGGTGTGGCGGCCGTACTCCTCGATCAGGTCGCAGAGGAGCCGGCGCAGGCTGGCGTGGTTGCCGTCGTCGTCGTGGATGGCGGCGAGCTGATCGAGACCGCCGCGATCGAGCGCTGCGGCCAGTCGGACGCGGGAGCGTTTCACCGCGTCGTGCCAGAAGCCGTAGAGCTGCTCGGGACAATCCGCGGCGGCGGAGGTGAACTCCCAGCCGTCAGTGCCGTCGTGCAGCGACGTCCACGGTTCGCCGACCGGTTCACCGGTGAGCTTGTCGGTGAACATGTAGTCCTCGCAGAACGCGAGGTGCTTGAGCAGCCCGCCCAACGTCAGGGCGGAGGATCCGACCCTCGCCTTCAGACCGCTGGCGTCGAGGCCGTCGGCCTTCCAGAGAAACGTCGTTCGGAGACGTTCGAGAGCTCCCACGAGATGCTCGACCTCGCTGCCCGCCAATGGCGGCTCCCAGGGAGTGTCGCTGTCGGCCATGACTTCCAGTGTGCGCCCGAAGGGATTCGAACCCCTAACCTTCTGATCCGTAGTCAGATGCTCTATCCGTTGAGCTACGGGCGCTTGGTCGTGCATTCAGTTGTACGTGGCGGAGGCGAGAGGATTTGAACCTCCGGCCCGCTTTAAGGCGGGCAACTCATTAGCAGTGAGTCCCATTCGGCCGCTCTGGCACGCCTCCCGACGTTTACCGCCGCTGCGACAGAGTACACAGGCCCTGCCGTGGGAAGCAAAGCAGATCGACGCGGGCAATAAACTGTCCCGGTGTCCGCTCGTCTTCGCCCCGAACTCGCCGATCTACCCGCCTATACACCGGGCAAGACGGTGCCCGGGGCCATCAAGATCGCCAGCAATGAAACCGTCCACGGTCCTCTGCCCAGCGTGCGGACCGCGATCGAGAAGGCCGTCGGCGGGATCAACCGCTATCCCGACAACGGCTACGTCGAGCTCAAGGAGCGTCTCGCCAAACACGTCAACTTCGCGCCGGAGCACATCTCGGTCGGGTGCGGCTCGGTCAGCCTCTGCCAACAGTTGATCCAGATCACGTCGACCGTCGGCGACGAGGTGCTGTACGGGTGGCGCAGCTTCGAGATCTACCCCCTGCAGGTCCGCACCGCGGGTGCGACGCCGGTGCAGGTTCCGCTGACCGACCAGACCTTCGACCTCGACGCGATGCTCGCCGCGATCACCGACCGCACCCGGCTGATCTTCGTGTGCAACCCGAACAATCCGACCAGCACCGTCGTCGACCCCGACGCGCTTGCCCGGTTCGTGGAGGCTGTCCCGCCGCACATTCTTGTCGTCCTCGACGAGGCCTACATCGAATACGTCCGCGACGGGCTGGTTCCCGACAGCTTCGGGCTCGTCCGCTCCTACAGCAATGTCGTTGTGCTGCGCACCTTTTCGAAGGCCTACGGGCTGGCCGGCCTGCGCATCGGGTACGCCGTCGCCGATCCGGACATCGTCACCGCGCTGTCGAAGGTCTACGTCCCGTTCACCGCAACCAGCGTGTCGCAGGCCGCCGCGATCGCGTGCCTGGACGCCGCCGACGAACTGCTGGAGCGCACCGACGCCGTCGTCGCCGAACGGGCCCGGGTGTCCGCGGCCCTGCGCGACATGGGCTACGACCTGCCACCGTCACAGGCCAACTTCGTCTGGTTGCCGCTGGTCGGTCGGGCCCAGCAGTTCGCGGCCGACGCCGCCAACAACCGCATCATCGTGCGGCCTTACGGTGAGGACGGGGTGCGTATCACCGTCGCATCCGTCGACGAGAACGACATGTTCTGTGAGTTCGCCGGCCGCTGGATAGGAGACGACGCATGACCGCTGTCAGTACTGCACGTGAGACGTTCACCGCGCTGACCGAGCGCACCGACACGCTCACCGACGCCGAGCTCGACGAGTTCTGGGCCACCCTCGCGCCCGCGACCGTCGACTTCATGATCGGCGAGTGGAAGGGCGGCGAATTCCAGACCGGCCACAAGGCCAACGGCTTCATGAACCGGCTGAACTGGTTCGGCAAGACGTTCCACTCGGCCACCGACGCCAAGCCGTTGGTCTGCCTCGACGCCGAGGGCAACAAGTTCTCCAACACCGAGGCCATGGGCGGGGAAGCCAGCCTGTGGATGGAGGAGTTCCGCGGTGAGACCGTCGCCTCGATGGTCTATGACGGCAAGCCCGTGCACGACCACTTCAAGGTCGTCGACGACAACGCCGTCATCGGCATCATGAACGGCAAAGGTGCACTGGACACGAGCTCCGGCACGCCCCGTCACCTGTATTTCTACCTCGAACGGGTATAGCCGCATATCGTGGCCGGGATGAAGATGCACGTGCGGATGACCGCCGCGATGATCGGTCTGGCGGCCGTGCTCGGCACGGCCGCATGCTCCCAGACCACCGAGGGTGTCGTCGCGCAGACCACCGAACCGGGCCCGCCTTTGCCGGGGTCGGATGACAGCCCCACCGGCGAGCCGGGCATGCCCGGGCTGCCGGGTCTGCCGGGTCTCCCGGGCCTGCCGGATATCGACATCCCCAACCTTCCGCTGCCGACGCGAAACACGGACGTGCCCGAGGTGCCCGCGCCGCCGAACGCGTTGTCGATGACGTGCGAGGAGTACAACGACCTCGACGAGGCGACCCGCGTCGCGGTGGTGCGCGAGATCCTCTCCCAGGAGGGCAATCCGCTCGGTCCTGACGGTGAGTTCGTCGGGCAGATCCTCGCCGACGCCGCCTGCCAGTTCCTGCCCAGTGCGACGGTCAGCGAGGTGCTGATGGGCGGCACCGGGGGCTGAACTAGCCTCACACGCATGAGCAGCTACGAGGCCCTGACCGTCGACATCGCCGACCGCGTTGCCCAGGTGACGCTGATCGGCCCCGGTAAAGGCAACGCCATGGGGCCGGCGTTCTGGGCCGAACTTCCCGTGGTGTTCGCCGAGTTGGACGCCGACCCCGAGGTCCGCGCGATCGTGCTCACAGGCTCAGGCAAGAACTTCAGCTACGGCCTCGACCTGGCCGCAATGGGCGGCACCCTGTCGTCCGTGATGGCCGACGGTGCGACGGCCAAACCCCGCGCCGACTTCCACACCCACCTCAAGGGCATGCAGCAGTCCATCACCGCGGTGGCCGACTGCCGCACACCGGTGATCGCCTCGGTCCACGGATGGTGCATCGGCGGCGGCGTCGACCTGATCTCCGCCGTCGACATCCGCTACGCGAGCGCGGACGCGAAGTTCTCGGTGCGCGAGGTGAAGCTCGCGATCGTCGCCGACGTCGGTTCGCTGGCGCGGCTACCGCTGATCCTGTCCGACGGGCACCTGCGCGAACTGGCGTTGACGGGCAAGGACATCGACGCCGCGCGCGCCGAGAAGATCGGACTCGTCAACGACGTCTTCGCCGATGCTGACGCGTCTCTGGCTGCGGCCCGCGCCACGGCGACCGAGATCGCCGCCAACCCGCCGTTGGTGATCCAGGGAATCAAGGACGTGCTCGACGAGCAGCGCACCGCCCAGGTCGCGGCGAGCCTGCGCTATGTGGCGGCCTGGAATTCGGCGTTCCTGCCGTCGAAGGATCTCGGCGAGGGCATCAAGGCGATGTTCGAGAAGCGTGCGCCGGAGTTCACCGGCGAGTAGGTCAGCTTCCTCCACCGCCGCAGCCGCCACCCCCACCGCAGCCTCCGCCGCCACAACCGCCTGCGCTGCAACCACTTCCGCCATGACCCGGAATGCCCCCGGCGGCGTAACCGCCCGCGGCCGCACCTCCGGCGGCGCTGCCGGCAGCCCATCGCTTTTCGTTCCGCTTCTGGTTCTGCCTGCGCAATGCGGCGGCCCGTTGGGTCTTCCATGTCTGCGGTTGATAACGAAGATCTGCCGATTCGCGCCGATATCTTTCGAATGGCGTCTCTTTCGAATGCCTGCGCCGACGGACAAGAAACACGACCGCCGCACCCACCGCCGTAGTCACGACTACGGCCAGAAGGAACAGGCCGACCACAGCCCCCGGGCTCATACGCCGAGGTTACGCCGCGACGAGGTTCCCTACCACGGCGATAATATTTGCCGAGTTAACTATCGGCGTATCGCCGCAGTTCCCTGTCACACCGTGCTCATGGTGTCGACGATGGCCTGGTTGCCGCCATTTCTTTTGGCGTCGTACATGGCCGTGTCCGCGATGTGGACCAACCTGTCGATCGCCCACGACTGATTGGCGACGGTGTCGAAGGGCGCGACCGCGGCGCCGACGCTCGCCGTGATCGAGTGGGGCAGCGCCGCTATCGCCTCACACAGACGTGTCGCCAGGCGTTCCGCGTCCTCCTGCCGGACGATGTCGGTGACGAGGAACTCCTCACCTCCCGCGCGGCCAATGATCGCTGTGGTCGAATTCGCTTGGCGCAGCGCCCATCCGACTGCGGTGAGCACCTGATCTCCGGCGATATGGCCAAACGTGTCGTTGAGCTGTTTGAACTTGTCCAAGTCGATCATGATCATGATCAACCGCAGATCGCCTGCCGGCACCGTGAGCAGCGCTCTGGCCCGCTCGTAGAACGCCCGCCGGTTGAGGACACCTGTCAGCGCATCCTGATCGGAGCGCACGACGTCGGCACCGAGGGTCCGCACCAACGCCTGAACCGCCAGCGGCACACCGGCGCTGACTTCGACGACGACCCAGAATCCCGAGAGTGCGATCTGGCTGGTGAAGCCCGCCTCGACTACGCGGGCCGCACACACCGCGCCTACCACGACCGAGGTCGCCGTACTGCACACGACCGCTTTGGAGCTGTGGAAGATGGCCAGGTAGACGCCGAGTACGACGAGGCCGTTGCAGCTGACGAGTGCTTTGACCGGATCGGCCACCAGGATGCAGCAGACAGAGATGAACCCGCCGCTCATCACGAGCGCCAGCGACTGCCGCCGTGTCGGCCAGCCCCGCAGATACAGCAGCCCGAAACCGATCCCCACCGCGGACGACGCGACGAGGAGAACGATGCTCGCCACGTTCGAGGGATCCGGTGGACCCACCAGCCCGATGGGCATGGGCACCAGCGCTGCACAGAACAGCACCATGAGCCGTCGCGTCGGAACCGCCAGTCCGCGCGCATAGAGGTAGCGGCTCAGCCATTCGAACTGGCCGGACCGCCGCCACCAGCGGGCCAGGAAGCCTTCCAACCCGATCCCTTCATAGGGAGTGGCGGTGGCGGAGGGATTTGAACCCCCGGACGGTGTTAGCCGTCTCTCGCTTTCAAGGCGAGTGCATTAGGCCGCTCTGCCACGCCACCGCCGGACAGTCTAAACGCGGCCGATCTTGGCCGATGTCCCACCGGCCTTCAGGGCCGCACTGATCCGGCGGCAGTTCTCCCCCATCGCTGTGACCTGTGGCCGACTCAACCGGTCCAGGAAGTGCATTCGCACTGCCGCACCGTAGGTTTCCATCGCCGCGGACAATGCCGTTCTCCCCTCCGGCGTGATGCTGGCGAGCACGCCGCGCCCGTCGTCCGGGCTGGCGCCGCGGCAGACGAGCCCCTGCACCTCCAGACGATGGATCTGACGTGTCACCCGGCTGGGCAACGACATCAGCGCTTCTGCGACGTCACCCATCCGGGCCGAGCCGGTCTGCGATTTCGCCAGTAAGTCGAGCAACCGCACATCGTTCAATGTGAGCCCGTGCTCGTCCGACAGCGACCGGTTCATGGTCGCGTACAACCGCAAAGCAGCGTCCAGAAAGTTCTGCCACGCTCTTTGCTCAGCAATGTCAAGACCCGGCGTATCACTCGCCGTTCTTCCCCCGATAATCCCCTCCATCTGCTCATAGTAGGGCCGCGGCGGTATTGCCGGTGGGGAATTCTTCGGGTGTTTCCGCAGCGTAGTAGCGTTGCGTGAATGCAATCGATCGTGGCGGACGCCGCCGGCCAGCTGACCTGGCAGTCTGTGCCGGACCCCGTGCCCGGACCGGGTGAGGTCCAAATCAAGATCGTCGCTGCGGGCGTCAATCGCGCCGATCTTCTCCAGGCGGCGGGAAACTATCCGCCGCCGCCGGGTGCGAGCTCGATTCTGGGTCTGGAGGTGTCGGGAACGATCGCCGCCCTGGGCGACGACGTCTCCCAGTGGTCTGTCGGTCAGCCGGTATGCGCGCTGTTGGCGGGCGGTGGCTACGCCGAACTCGTCAACGTGCCCGCAGGCCAGGTCTTGCCCGTCCCGGACGGCGTTCCGCTGCCACATGCAGCGGGGCTGCCCGAGGTGGCGTGCACCGTCTGGTCGAACGTCGTGATGACCGCCGGCCTGTCGGCGCCCGAACTGTTCCTCGTCCACGGCGGGGCCAGCGGGATCGGCACGCACGCCATCCAGGTCGCAAAGGCGCTGAACTGCCGGGTCGCCGTCACCGCGGGTTCACGCAACAAACTCGATCTGTGCGCCGAATTGGGCGCTGACATCCTCATCGACTACCGCAACCAGGACTTCGTGACGGTCGTTCGAGACGCGGGAGCCGCCGACGTCATCCTCGACATCATGGGCGCGGCCTACCTCGACCGCAACGTCGATTCGCTTGCTAGCGGTGGCCGTCTCGTCATCATCGGCATGCAGGGGGGCGTCAAGGGCGACCTCAACATCGGCAAGCTTCTCGCCAAACGCGGCAGCGTCACCGCGACCGCACTGCGGTCACGCCCGGTCACCGGGCGCGGCAGCAAGAGCGAGATCGTCTCAGCCGTCGCCGCGGAGCTGTGGCCGATGGTCGCCGACGGGCTGGTCCGCCCCATCATCGGCGCAGAGTTCCCCATCACCGAGGCACAGGCCGCCCATGAACTGCTGGAGTCCGGCGACGTGTCCGGGAAAGTTATTCTGCGCGTAGACGTTTAGCCGAGCGAGGCCAGCGCGCGGACGAGCTGGTCGACCTCGGCGGCAGTGCTGTAGTGGGCGAGCCCGATGGTCACCGCCCCGCCGACGTCGTTGACACCGATGACGTCGAGCACCTGGGAGCTCGCGTTGGCGATCGCCAGGATCCCGTTGTCCGCCAGCCGCTGGACGACATGCTCGGCGGGCACATTGTCGATCGCGAAACTCAGCACCGGGATCCGGTCCTCGGGGCCGCCGATGACCGTGACCGTCGGCAGCGAGCGCAGCGACGTCACGAGGTAGTCGAAAAGCCCGCTCATGTACGCCGCGGCCGACTGCATCGACACCGACAGCCGCTCCCGACGAGATCCCTGCGCGGAATCATCCAGCCCGGCAAGGTATTCGATGCTGGCCACGACTCCGGCGAGCATCCCGAACTGATGCGAACCCAGTTCGAGGCGTTCCGCACCCGTGGCGGAAGGGGCGAGAGACACCGACCCGAACGAGTCGATGATCGAGGGGTCACGGAACACCAGCGCCCCGATCGGCGGCCCGCCCCACGCAAGGGCGTTCACCGCGACCACGTCGGCTTCGGTCTCGTTGATGTCGATGAGCCGGTACGGCGCCGCCGCGGAGTGGTCGACGATGACCAAGCCACCGACCTCGTGCGAGAGCTTGGTGACCTCGCGCAACTCCGTCACGGTGCCCAACGTCGACGACGCCGAGGTGATCGCCACCATCCGGGTCGGCCGGGTGATCAGACCTTCCCACTGCCAGGTGGGGAGCTCGCCGGTCTCGATGTCGACTTCGGCCCACTTCACCTTGGCACCGAAGCGGTTTGCCGCACGCAGCCACGGTGCGATGTTCGCCTCGTCGTCGAGGCGTGTCACCACCAACTCGTAGCCGAGGCCCAGCCGCACGGACGCGGCGTCGGCGAGTGAGGTCAGCAACAGTGCGCGGTCGGCACCGAGTACGACACCGGACGGGTCGGCACCGACGAGATCGGCGACCGCCTGGCGGGCCGCGGCCAGCACCGCGGCGCTACGCCGTGCCGCCGGATGCGCACTGGACGTCGTCGGCATCGAGCCACGGAACGCCGTCGAGACGGCGCGACCCACGGAATCGGGCAGCAACATCCCGTTCTGGGCATCCATATGGACCCAGCCATCGCCCAGCGACGGGTGCAAACCACGCACCCGGGCGACGTCGTATGCCATGCCAGCCCACCTTAGTGCGTCGTGGAAACTCGCCGTACCACCCGATTTTCCGGACGGCGCGACGGCTGTCCAGCCTCGCTGTTTACCGCCCGCGCCCGATAAAGCGCGAGTCATCTGCGCAGCCATACTAGTCGAGCCGGCCTCCGCGATGGAGCTCCAGTGGCCCCCCGTTGCCCGGCAAAGCCGTCGGCAATCTGCAATTGTGGCTAACGAAATCGCTGGCCAGCGCGGGTCCAACCATGGGCTGGATCACAGCGCAGTGCAGCGGGCGGTACCGGGTTTGCGGGTTCGACGCACCAGGCTCGCTCGCTGGACAATTCAGGTTCGTGCGAGAAGATCTACGACGACGGCGCTGAGCCCGGACGCAACAGGCGAGAAAAGCTGGGGCACTCTTAGAGACATGGCTACCAATTCCGACGATGACCAGATCGAGATCATCGGCAGTGACGACGTCGCGGGCGAGATGGACATCGAGCGCGGCGGTGACGGCAAGTCGCTGACCGACCTCGTCGAACAGCCCGCCAAGGTGATGCGGATCGGCACGATGATCAAGCAACTGCTCGAAGAGGTTCGGGCCGCGCCGCTGGACGAGGCGAGCCGTGGCCGGCTGCGCGACATCCACCGCACGAGCATCCGCGAGCTGGAGGACGGCCTCGCTCCCGAACTGCGTGACGAACTCGAGCGGCTCACGCTGCCCTTCACCGAGGAGGGGGTGCCGTCGGACTCCGAGCTGCGCATCGCCCAGGCTCAGCTGGTCGGCTGGCTGGAGGGCCTCTTCCACGGCATCCAGACCGCGCTGTTCGCCCAGCAGATGGCGGCGCGTCAGCAGCTGGAGCAGATGCGCCAGGGTGCGTTGCCGCCCGGTGTGGGCGTACCGGGCCAGCGCGGTCCGGGTCATCCGGGAACCGGTCAGTACCTGTGAGAGCCGCGTGACGAGCCCGGACGACGAACCGTTCATCGAGACCCGCGACGCGTGGGTCGAATTCCCCATCTTCGATGCGAAGACGCGATCGCTGAAGAAGGCGTTCCTCGGCAAGGCCGGCGGCGCGATCGGACGCAACGAGTCCAACGTCGTGGTCATCGAGGCGTTGCGTGACATCACGCTGTCGCTGAAGATGGGCGACCGCGTCGGCCTGGTCGGCCACAACGGTGCGGGCAAGTCGACGCTGCTGCGGCTTCTGTCGGGCATCTATGAGCCCACCAGAGGGGTCGCGTCGGTGCGCGGCCGCGTCGCTCCCGTCTTCGACCTGGGCGTCGGCATGGACCCCGAGATCTCCGGCTTCGAGAACATCCTCATCCGCGGCCTGTTCCTCGGGCAGACGCGCAAGCAGATGCTGGCGAAAGTCGACGAGATCGCCGAGTTCACCGAACTCGGCGACTACTTGCAGATGCCGCTGCGGACCTACTCGACGGGCATGCGGGTGCGGCTGGCCATGGGCGTGGTGACGAGCATCGACCCAGAGATCCTGCTTCTCGACGAAGGCATCGGCGCCGTCGACGCGGACTTTCTGAAGAAGGCGCAGACGCGACTGGCCGACCTGGTGTCCCGGTCCGGGATTCTGGTGTTCGCCAGCCACTCCAACGAATTCCTCGCCAGGCTCTGCAACACCGCGATGTGGATCGACCACGGCACCATCAAGATGGAGGGCGGCATCGAGGACGTCGTGCGCGCCTACGAGGGTGAGGACGCCGCACGCCACGTCCGCGAGGTCCTCGAGGAGAACAAGCGGGAGAACCGGTCTGCATGACAGACCGGATCATTACCGTCGTCGTCACGCACCGGCGCCCCGACGAACTCGCGAAATCTCTCGGCGTACTGGTCAGCCAGAGCCGCCTGCCCGACCACCTGATCGTCGTCGACAACGACGACGACCCTGTCGTCCGTGATCTCGTTGCAGGACAACCGATTCCGACGACCTATGTGGGTTCGCAGCGAAACCTCGGAGGCGCGGGCGGTTTCGCTCTCGGCATGTTGCATGCACTGAGCATGGGAGCCGACTGGGTCTGGCTGGCCGACGACGACGGGCGCCCGCAGGACTCCGAGGTGCTCGCCACGCTGCTGGCCTGCGCCGAGCAGCACGGGCTGGCGCAGGTGTCGCCGATGATCTGCGATCTGGACAATCCCGACAAGCTTGCGTTCCCGCTGCGCCGCGGCATCGTCTGGCGCCGCTGGGTGAGCGAACTGCGCACCGACGCCGAACTTCCGGACTTCATGCCCGGCATCTCGCATCTGTTCAACGGTGCGCTGTTTCGTGCGGACACGATCGACGTCGTCGGTGTGCCTGATCTTCGACTGTTCTTCCGGGGCGACGAAACCGAAGTCCACCGTCGGCTGCTGCGCTCCGGTTTGCCCTTCGGCACCTGCCTGCAGGCGGTCTACCTGCACCCGCAGGGCAGCGACGAGTTCAAGCCCATCCTGGGTGGCCGTATGCACACGCAGTACCCGGAGAACGAGACGAAGCGCTACTACACCTACCGCAACCGCGGCTACCTGCAGTCTCAGCCCGGAATGCGCAAGCTCATCCCTCAGGAATGGCTGCGCTTCGGCTGGTACTTTCTGGTGTCCAGGCGGGATGCCGCCGGGTTCAGAGAATGGATTCGGTTGCGGCGCTTGGGCCGACGCGAGAGGTTCACGAGAAGATGACCATCATGGACGCCGCCGCGCAGTCCAGGACGTTCTCCCGGGCGTGGGGCGACCTCGTCTCGGGATTCGGCAAGCGCGAGCTCTGGCTGCATCTCGGCTGGCAGGACATCAAGCAGCGCTACCGCCGATCCGTGCTGGGCCCGTTCTGGATCACCATCGCCACCGGCACCACCGCCGTCGCGATGGGCGGGCTGTACTCGATGCTGTTCAAACTCGAACTGTCCGAACATCTTCCCTACGTCACGCTCGGGCTGATCGTCTGGAATCTGATCAACGCGTCGATTCTCGAGGGCGCGGAGGTGTTCATCGCCAACGAGGGGTTGATCAAACAGCTTCCGACCCCGCTGTCGGTGCACGTCTACCGGCTCGTGTGGCGACAGATGATCCTGTTCGCGCACAACGTCATCATTTTCGTCGTCATCGCGATCATCTACCCGAAACCATGGAAATGGACCGACCTCGCCGTCATCCCCGCGCTGGGGCTGATCGCGCTCAATTGTGTCTGGGTCGCACTGTGTTTCGGAATTCTGGCGACCCGCTACCGCGACATCAGCCCGCTGCTCGGCAGCCTCGTGCAGCTGCTGTTCTTCATGACACCGATCATCTGGAACGAGTCGACGCTGCAAGCCCAGGGCGCCGGCGGTTGGGCCAAGATCGTCGAACTCAACCCGCTGCTGCACTATCTCGACATCGTCCGCGCGCCACTGCTGGGAGCCGATCAGGAGCTGCGGCACTGGGTCGTGGTCATCGTGCTGACGATCGTCGGATGGGGGTTCGCGGCGCTGGCGATGCGTCAGTACCGCGCCCGCGTGCCGTACTGGGTCTGACCTCTCAGCTGCTCAGCCCAGTGGCCTCGGGCTCAGGCCCGAAGACGAAGCGGCGTCCCGTCACCGTCTGCGGCGTGATGCGCACGAAGCGCTCCTTCTGGGTGGCGATCCAAGGATAGAGTCCTGCGCGGCGCGCTTCGGCAAGGTCGTTCGCCGTCGCCAGGAGGCGGGCCTTGCCGCGGACGATGACGCTCCACCCTTCGACGACGTTGTGGTCGTCGGCCTCGAAGATCACGTATTCGTTGAGCGCGGCGGTCAGCAGCTTGGTGCCCTCCGCCGTCCGGAACAGCAGGGTCTTGTTCTGTACGACGAAGTTCACGGGGAAGATCTCGGTCCAGCCGTTGACGGTCGTCACGAGCCGGCCCAGCGATACCGCCCCCAACTGGTTCCAGCTCTCGGTCTCGGTGAGCTCGGTGACCGGTACATCCGATGTCGTTGTCACGTCCATGAGTCTCATGCTTCTCGGCCGTCAGGCGCGGCTCTAGAGTCCAATGGCACTTCTGGCAGATGTCAGCGCCGCGGGATCTCCGCGTGGACCGCGACGTTGATGCGGTTCCACGCGTTGATGGTGACCGCCAGTGCGATGACCTGTCCGAGTTCCCGGTCGGAGAACGCGCCTGCAGCATCCTCGTAGACGTCGTCGGGCACACCGTCGGAGCCCAGCTCGGTGATGGCTTCCGTCAGCGCGAGTGCGGCCCTTTCGGTCTCGTCGAACAGGTCGCCGGCCTCCGTCCACGCGGACAGGACGTCGAGCTTCTGCTCACTGACGCCCATCTTGCGGGCGTCGCGGGTATGCATGTCGAGGCAGAAGGCGCAGCGATTGATCTGCGAGGCGCGGATCTTGATGAGCTCACCGAGCTCGGGGTCGACGTCTTTGGCCGAAGCCGCCGACAGCGTCATCATCGCGTCGAACAGCTCGGGGTTGGTCTTGTAGATCTTGATGCGGCTCTGGGTGGTGTGTGTCTGTGTCATGCCTTCGACGCTAGTGCGGATTAGCCCATCAAGATGGTTCAATTCTGGAGTGGATTCGTGGGCCAATTCCGGTGCGCGGGACTTGCACCTGGACCTTCGCGCGGCGCTGACGCCCGGCGCGAGGGGGACGAAGGACGCACTCATCGCGGCGTTGCGCGACGCCGCACGGTCCGGTCGCCTGGCGCCCAAAACCCTGCTCCCGCCGGCCCGATCGCTGGCCTCAGATCTGGGATTGGCCCGCAACACCGTCGCCGACGCGTACGCCGAGTTGGTGGCGGAAGGTTGGCTCGCCTCCCGACAGGGCGCAGGCACATGGGTGGTCGGCTCCCCTGCTGCGTCGCCGCCATCGCGTCCGTCGCGGCCCTACGGCGCGCGTGTCACGCCGGTGCACAACCTGATGCCGGGCTCGCCCGACGTCGCCGAATTCCCGCGCGTGCAGTGGGCGGCCTGCATGCGCAAGGCTCTGGCCAACGCGCCCACGGAGGCCCTGCGGATGGGAGATCCTCGCGGACGTCCCGAATTGCGTTCCGCCCTGGCCGAATATCTCGCTCGCGCACGCGGAGTGCGAGCGACTCCGGAATCGATCGTGATCTGCGCCGGCGTCCGCCACGCTGTGGAACTCCTCGTCCGCACCCTCGGCGGCCCCGTAGCCGTCGAGTCCTACGGACTGTTCTTGTTCCGCGACGCGATCTCCGCCTGCGGTGTGCCGACGGTGCCGATCAGTGTCGACGAAAAAGGCGCCGTGGTCAGCGAACTCGGCGACTGCGATGTCGCATCCGCGCTCCTCACACCCGCGCACCACAATCCGTTGGGGATGCCGTTGCACTCGACACGACGGACGGCGGTACTCGAATGGGCCGAGCAGACAAGCCGTTTCGTTCTCGAAGACGACTACGACGGCGAGTTCCGATATGACCGCCAGCCTGTGGGGGCACTGCAGGCGTTGCGGCCCGAGCGCGTCGCCTACCTCGGATCGACGAGCAAGAGCTTGTCGCAGGTGTTGCGGCTTGGCTGGATGGTGCTGCCCGAACGACTCATCGATCCCGTGGTCAGCGCGGCGGGGGGCCACCAGTTCTATGTCGACGCGATATCTCAACTGACACTCGGTGAGTTCATCGCCGCGGGCTATTACGACCGGCATATCCGGCGGATGCGCACACGGTATCGACGGCGACGCGACGTTCTCGTCTCCGCGCTGTCCCCTTTCCGGGTGTCGGTCAGCGGTCTGGCCGCCGGCGTGAATGCTCTCGTGATGCTGCCCGACGGCGCAGAGCCGGAGGTGATGCGGCGAGCGGGCGAGGCCGGAATCGCCCTGTCGGGGCTGTCGATCATGCGACATCCCCAGGCGGCCCCCACCGTCTGGGACCGCGACGGGCTCGTGGTCGGGTTCGCCGCGCCGGCCGAACATGCTTTTCCCGCAGCGGTTTCCGCGTTACGCGACGTGCTGCGGTCGAGCGGGCTGTAGCTTGAGACTTATGGCTGCGGAGCGCCGTCCGAGGGGCGGGTACGCGCGTGCGCTCGAGTGGTTCGGCCGCACGCCGGTGGGCGACTTCTTCACCAAGCGGGTCGCCCCGAACGTCGATCCGCCGCTCTTGCATCTCTCCGGCGGCCGGTTCAGCAGCGTCTATCCGATTCCGGTGATGATGCTCACGACCATCGGCGCGAAATCCGGCCTGCGAAGGGAACTTCCGCTCGCGTACGCGGTCGACGGCGACTCTCTGATCCTCATCGCGTCGAACTATGGCCGGCCCGGGCATCCCGCTTGGTACCGCAACCTCATCGCCAATCCGCGGGTAGAGGTGCTTGCCGGAAAGTTCAGCGGCACCTACACCGCCTCTGAGATTGTCGATGCCGCCGAGCGTTCGGCGGCCTGGGAGCAAGCGGTCGACGTGTACGCGGGCTATGACGACTACGTGGTGCGCGCCGGCGACCGGACGATCCCGGTGGTGCGGCTGACGCGCACATGAAAAGGGCGCCTCCTTCTGGGAGGCGCCCTTTCGGTTTCGGGTTACTGGACGTTGACGTAGTAGACGTAGCCGGTGACGGTTTGTTGGTAGGTCTTGTCGGCGAAGTCGTCCTGCACGGTGCCGCGGATGGGGGCGCCGCGGTTGACGCCGACGACGTTGGCATCGGCGAGGGCGACGTCGGAGAGCTTCTTGACGATGACGCGGTTGCCGTCGGCTTCGAGTGCGCTGATGGTGGCCTGGGCATCACCGGTGCCGGTCGGGGCGGCCAGCGCGGGGGCGGCCAATCCCAGGAACGCGGCCGAGATGGTGGCGGCTGCGGCGGTGGCGATGGTGAAGTTCTTCATTGTTCTGCTCTTCCCTGTGTGGGTCGGAGCCGTGGAGCGAGTCGCGCGGTTTCGACGTTCTGTGTTCGATCGTGGTGATCTGAACGTGTAAACCCGCAGCTCAGGCGAATAATTCCGCTGGCAGTATTTGAGCGTCGGGTGGCAGGAACATGTCCTGCCGGCCCCGGCGTCGGACGTGATAGCGCCCGTCGATCGATCGTCGGTGGCCCTTCCGCGGACGTCGTGTACGCAGCGATCGCCGTCACCGACAGCGGCTACGTCCCGCTCGGCGGCGTGTAACCCAGGTCATGGCGGCGATACGGGTACGCCGGCACCGCACCACTCACGCGGCGGAAGCGGCGTCGACTGCGCCGGTCTTCTCCAGGTGAAGGTGGTTACATCGCCCACAAGTCACCTGGTACCAGAGCACACCGGACCGACCTTCGGCGAAAGCGTATGCCGCGCCGTGTCCGCATCGCGGACAGCGCGTTTCGCCACGTTCCAACGCCTGCTGCATAGTGCCCTCCGAAGACCCGACGCGATGTTGGTCTGTACCCCGCCGCACGCAGAAGCAATCCCGTCGGGCGTCGTCAACCACCACCCTTCTGATCGTTGCCCCGTAAGCTGCGCGGGTGGCCGAGCCCCCGTTGTCACCGCAGCTGAGCCTTAAGACGCAGATCTGGCGCTTCATCGTCACGGGCGGCTTCTCCGCGATCGTGGACTTCGGGCTCTACGTGCTGCTCTACAAGGTGGCGGGGCTCAATCCCGACGTGGCCAAGATCATCGGCTGGATCGCAGGCACCACCACGGCATACCTGCTCAACCGTCGCTGGACGTTCCAGGCAGCACCCAGCACCCGTCGACTGATCGCCGTGTGGGCGCTCTACATCACGACCTTCGCGGTGCAGGTCGGCCTGAACCACCTCCTGCTCCGGGCCTTCGACTACTCGGCGATGGGCGTGGTCGTCGCGTTCGTCATCGCCCAGGGCACCGCGACGGTGATCAACTTCATCGTTCAGCGCGCGGTGATCTTCCGGCTGCGCTGACCTAACGGCCGCAGGCGGTACCCTCTGTGACGATGTTGAGCACCGAGTTTCCGACCACCACGGAGCGGCTGACCGGCTGGGGCCGCACCGCTCCGTCCGTCGCGCAGGTGCTGTCGACGCCGGACCCCGAACTGATCGCCAAGGCCGTCGCACGCGCCTCGGAGAACCCCGGCCGCGGCGTACTCGCCCGCGGCCTCGGCCGCTCCTACGGCGACAACGCCCAGAACGGCGGCGGCCTCGTCATCGACATGAACGCGCTGAACCGCATCCACTCGATGGACTCCGACAGCCGTCTCGTCGACGTGGACGGCGGCGTCAACCTCGACCAGCTGATGCGCGCCGCACTGCCCCTCGGGCTCTGGGTCCCCGTCCTGCCAGGCACCCGCCAAGTCACCATCGGCGGCGCCATCGCCTGCGACATCCACGGCAAGAACCACCACAGCGCCGGCAGCTTCGGCAACCACGTGCGCTCGATGGACCTCCTCACCGCCAACGGCGAGATCCGCACCATCACCCCCGAAGGCCCCGACCGCGATCTGTTCTGGGCCACCGTCGGCGGCAACGGACTCACCGGCATCATCCTTCGCGCCACCATCGAAATGACGCCCACCGAGACCGCCTACTTCATCGCCGACGGAGACGTCACCAACACGCTAGACGAGACCATCGCCTTCCACAGCGACGGCACCGAGGACAACTACGCCTACTCGAGTGCCTGGTTCGACGCGATCAGCCCGCCACCGAAACTCGGCCGTGCCGCCATCTCCCGGGGCTCCCTGGCCACCATCGACCAGCTACCCAAGAAGCTTCAGAAGAACCCTCTGAAATTCGATGCGCCGCAACTGCTCACGCTGCCGGACGTCTTCCCGAACGGGCTGGCCAACAAGTACACCTTCGGGCCGATCGGCGAACTCTGGTACCGCAAATCTGGTACCTATCGCGGCAAAGTCCAGAACCTGACGCAGTTCTACCACCCGCTCGACATGTTCGGGGAGTGGAACCGCGCCTACGGCTCCTCGGGATTCGGGCAATACCAGTTCGTGGTGCCCACCAGCGCCGTCGACGAATTCAAGGCGATCATCGTCGACATCCAGCGCTCCGGGTTCTACTCGTTCCTCAACGTCTTCAAGCTGTTCGGCCCGGGAAATGAAGCGCCACTGAGCTTTCCGATCCCCGGCTGGAACGTCTGCGTCGACTTCCCGATCACCGCGGGCCTCAATGAGTTTCTCAACGGACTCGACAAACGAGTCCTGGAGTTCGGCGGACGCCTTTACACCGCCAAGGATTCCCGCACCACCGCCGAGACCTTCCACGCCATGTATCCCCGCATCGACGAGTGGATCGCCGTGCGCCGCAAGGTCGATCCCCACGGCGTGTTCGCCTCCGACATGGCCCGACGACTGGAGCTCCTCTAGATGGTTTTTGATGCCACCGGCAACCCCCAGACGATCCTGCTTCTCGGCGGCACCTCCGAGATCGCCCTCGCGATCGCCGAGCGCTACCTGCGCAACGCCAAAGCCAGGGTCATCCTCGCCGACCTCCCCGGTCACCCCCGCAAGGACGCGGCCATCGCGCAACTCGAAGCCGCGGGCGCCCGCGCCGTCGACTGGGTCGACTTCGACGCCCTCGACACCGACAGCCATCCCGCCGTCATCGACAAGGCCTGGGAGAGCGGCGATGTGGACGTCGCCGTCGTCGCGTTCGGGCTTCTCGGCGACGCCGAGGAACTGTGGCAGAACCAGCGCAAAGCCGTGCAGATCGCCGGAATCAACTACACGGCAGCCGTTTCCGTCGGCGTGCTCCTCGGCGACAAGATGCGCGCGCAGGGCTCGGGGCGCATCATCGCGATGAGCTCCGCCGCAGGCGAACGCGTTCGCCGCTCCAACTTCGTCTACGGCTCCACCAAAGCCGGCCTCGACGGTTTCTACCTCGGCCTCGGAGAAGCACTGCGCGAGTTCGGTGTTCGTGTGCTCGTGATCCGGCCCGGCCAGGTGCGCACGACGACGACGATCGAGCACTGGAAGGCCACCGGCGCCAAAGAGGCCCCCTTCACCGTCGACAAGGAAGACGTCGCCGAACTGGCCGTCACCGCCTCCAACAAGGGCAAGGACCTGATCTGGGCGCCCGGCCCGTTCCGGTTCGTGATGATGGTGCTGCGCCACATCCCGCGCCCCATCTTCCGCAAGCTGCCTATCTGATGAAGGCCGCGCTGGCCGCCACGGGCCAGATGGCCGCTGCCACGGTCATAGCGGCGACGGTCGCCGTCGTCAGCCTGGCCGCGATCGCCCGCGTCGACTGGCCGGCCTACAACTCCTCCAACCAACTCCACGCGTTGACCACCGTCGGCCAGGTCGTCTGCCTCGTCGGACTTCTCGCCGGCGGCATCCTGTGGCGTCGAGGCAGACAGACACTCGCCCGCATGACGGCCGTGCTGTTCCTGTCCGCATTCTCTGTCGTCACCCTCGCGATGCCGTTGGGCGCCACCAGGCTCTACCTGTTCGGCATCTCCGTCGACCAGCAATTCCGCACCGAATACCTGACCCGCCTCGCCGACCAACCCGGCCTGCACGACATGACCTACATCGGCCTGCCGCCCTACTACCCGGCGGGCTGGTTCTGGATCGGCGGTCGGCTCGCGGACCTGACCGGGACACCGGCCTGGGAGATGTTCAAACCGTGGTCGGTCGTCTCCATCACGATCGCGATCGTTCTCGCATTCGTGTTGTGGGCCACCATGATCCGCTTCGAGTACGCACTGGTCGTCTCCACGGCGACGGCCGCCGCGGCGCTGGCGTACTCACCTGCCGAGCCCTATGCGGCCATCATCGCCGTGCTGCTGCCACCTGTCTTTGTGCTCGCGTGGTCCGGACTGAAGGGCAAAGAACGCAACGGCGGTTGGGCGGCGGTCGTCGGCACCGGCATCTTCCTCGGCGTCACCGGGCTCTTCTACACACTGCTGTTCGGCTACGCCGCGCTCACGCTCGCCATCATGGCGCTCCTGCTGGCCATCTCGCGCAGACAGTGGGATCCGATCCTGCGGGTGCTGACGATCGCCGTCATCTCCGGGCTCATCATGCTCATCACCTGGGCCCCGTATCTGCTCGCCGCGGCCCGCGGCACCCCCGCCGAGTCCGGCACCGCTCAGCACTACCTGCCGATGGACGGCGCCGAACTGTCGTTCCCGATGCTGAAGTTCACCCTCCTCGGCGCGCTCTGCATGCTCGGCACGATCTGGCTGGTGATCCGCGCCCGCAGTTCCACGCGCGCGGGGGCGCTGGCCGTCGCCGTGCTCGCCGTCTACGCCTGGTCGCTGCTGTCGATGCTGACGACACTGGTGGGCACCACGCTGCTGTCGTTCCGGCTGCAGCCGACCTTGACCATCCTGCTCGCCGCCGCCGGAGCCTTCGGCTTCATCGAGGTGACCCGTATGGCCGCCGCCAGAGTCCAGCCCGCCAACGCGCAGCGTGTCGTCGCCGTCGCGACGGCCGTCGGCGCGCTCGGCGCCGTCACCTTCTCCCAGGACATCCCCGACGTGCTGCGCTCCGACATCGTCGTCGCCTACACCGACACCGACGGCTACGGGGAACGCGCCGACCGCCGTCCGCCCGGCGCCGAGCAGTACTACCGCGAAGTCGACGCCCGCATCCAGGAGATCACCGGCAAGCCGCGCAACGAGAGCGTCGTCCTGACCGCCGACTACAGCTTCCTGTCGTACTACCCGTACTACGGGTTCCAGGGCCTGACCTCGCACTACGCCAACCCGCTCGCCCAATTCGACCAGCGCGCGGGCGCCATCGAGGGCTGGTCGATGCTGACCAACGCCGACCAGTTCATCGAGGCGCTCGACACCATGCCGTGGCAGCCGCCGAACGTGTTCCTGATGCGCCGCGGCGCCAACGACAGCTACACGCTGAGGCTGGCCGAGGACGTCTACCCGAACCAGCCCAACGTGCGCCGGTACCACGTCGAACTCGACGATGCGCTGTTCGACGACCCGCGGTTCGACGTGTCCACAATCGGACCGTTCGTGCTGGCCATCCGCAAGCCAATTACCATCTAGCCCCGTGATCCGAGAGACGGGTGCCAATCACCGCACCGCACGCCTCATCGCGATCATCGCGGGGCTGCTCGGCACGGTCCTCGCCGTCGCCACCCCGCTGCTGCCCGTCAACCAGACGACCGCCGAACTCACCTGGCCGCAGAACGACGTCCTGCAGAGCGTCGACGCGCCACTGATCGGCTACGTGGCCACCGACCTCGACATCACGATCCCGTGCAGCGCCGCCGCGGGGCTGGACCGGCCCGGCCGCACCGTGCTGCTGTCGACCGTCCCCAAACAGGCCCCCAAGGCCGTCGACCGCGGCCTGCTCATCGAACGCGTCAACAACGACGTCGTCGTCATCGTCCGCAACACCCCGGTCGTCAGCGCACCGCTGGACCAGGTCCTCAGCCCCCAATGCCAGGAACTGCGCTTCACCGCGCACGCCGACAAAGTGACGGGCGAGTTCGTGGGCCTACTAGAACAACCCGACATCAACGATCCCGTCCGCCCGGCCGAGCCGCGCGAACCTCTGCGCGGCGAGCGCGGCGGCTACGACTTCCGCCCGCAGATCGTCGGAGTGTTCACCGACCTGTCCGGTCGCGCACCGCCCGGCCTGCAGCTCACCGCGACCATCGACACCCGCTACAGCACGTCGCCGACGCTGCTCAAGCTGCTCGCGATGATCGTCGGCGTCGCGATGACGATCATCTCGCTGGGCGCCCTCCACGTGCTCGACCGCGCCGACGGCAGGCGGCACAAACGCTTCCTGCCGCCCCGATGGTGGTCGATGTCCCCGCTCGACGGCCTGGTGACCGCCGTCCTGGTGTGGTGGCACTTCGTCGGCGCCAACACGGCCGACGACGGCTACATCCTGACCATGGCCCGCGTGTCCGAGAACGCCGGCTACATGGCGAACTACTACCGCTGGTTCGGCACCCCCGAAGCGCCGTTCGGCTGGTACTACGACCTGCTCGCGCTGTGGGCGCACGTCAGCACCACCAGCGCATGGATGCGCCTGCCCACACTGCTGATGGGGCTGGCCTGCTGGTGGGTGATCAGCCGGGAGGTGATCCCGCGTCTGGGCACCTCGGTCAAGCACAGCCGCGCCGCGGCATGGACGGCCGCCGGCCTGTTCCTGGTGTTCTGGCTGCCACTGAACAACGGTCTGCGGCCCGAACCGATCATCGCGCTCGGCATCCTGCTCACCTGGTGCTCGGTGGAGCGCGGCGTCGCGACCAGCAGGCTGCTCCCCGTCGCCGTCGCGATCATCATCGGTGCACTCACCCTGTTCTCCGGCCCGACCGGCATCGCCGCCGTCGGTGCGCTGCTCGTCGCCATCGGCCCGCTGAAAACCATTGTTGCCGCGCATACCTCACGCTTCGGCTACCTGGCGCTGCTCGCACCCATCGCGGCCGCGGGCACCGTCACGATCTTCCTGATCTTCCGCGACCAGACCCTGGCCGCCGAACTTCAGGCCAGCAGCTTCAAGTCGGCCGTCGGCCCGAGCCTGGCCTGGTTCGACGAACACATCCGCTACTCACGACTGTTCACCACCAGCCCCGACGGTTCCGTGGCGCGCCGCTTCGCCGTGCTCGCCGTGCTGCTCGCACTGGCCGTCTCCGTCGCGATGACCTTGCGCAAGGGCCGAATTCCCGGCACCGCGCAGGGGCCGAGCCTCCGCATCATCGGCATCACCGTCATCGCGTTCCTGGCGATGATGTTCACCCCCACCAAGTGGACGCACCACTTCGGTGTGTTCGCCGGGCTGGCCGGCTCCCTCGGCGCACTCGCCGCCGTCGCCATCTCCGCGGCCGCGATGCGCTCACCCCGCAACCGCGCGATGTTCGCCGCTGCCGTGCTGTTCGTGACGGCGCTGTCGTTCGCGACCGTCAACGGCTGGTGGTACGTCTCCAACTTCGGTGTGCCCTGGTCGAACGCGTTCCCCGAGTGGAAATTCGGGTTCATGACGGTGCTGCTGGGGCTGTCGCTGCTGACGCTGCTGCTGGCCGCATGGTTCCACTTCTCCGGCCGCGACAAACCAC
Organism: Mycobacterium sp. 236(2023); assembly: GCF_029623955.1. GTDB lineage: Bacteria > Actinomycetota > Actinomycetes > Mycobacteriales > Mycobacteriaceae > Mycobacterium. Next base: position 123,598 of record NZ_JARSBP010000008.1, read on the forward strand.
CGCCGCCCGGCACGGCACCGCTGTGGAAACGAATCATCCAGTCGCCCTTGGCAATCGCCACCTGGACGCTGGTCATGTTCCAAGTGGTCTCACTGACGGTGGCGATGGTCGGCCAGTACCCCGCGTGGACCGTCGGCCGCTCGAACCTGCAGGCGCTCACCGGTAAGACGTGTGGCATGGCCGAGGACGTCCTCGTCGAGCAGGACGTCAACGCCGGCCTCCTGTCCCCCGCCGGTGACGTGCCCGCCGGCGACGCACTCGGCGACGTCACCGCAGAAGGCTTCAGCCCCAACGGTATTCCGACGGACGTCTCACCCGACCCCGTCTCCGAGGAACCCGGCTCCGGCAACTTCGCCGACAGTGACAGCGGCGTCGTCACCGGCACCGAGGCGGGCACCGAGGGCGGCACCACGTCCGCGGCAGGCGTCAACGGCTCCCGCGCCCGCCTGCCGTACGGCCTCGACCCCACCCGCACCCCGGTGATGGGCAGCTGGCGCAGCGGCACGCAGCAGCCCGCCTTCCTGCGCTCGGCCTGGTACCAGCTGCCCGCCGGCTGGAGTGAACAGGACCGGTCCGACTCGCTGCTCGTCGTCGCCGCGGCCGGACGGTTCGACTCCGGCGAGGTCGTCGTGCAATGGGCGGGCCCCGACGGCGAACCACGCGGCGGCGTCGGCTTCGGCGACGTCGGCGCCGCCCCCGCATGGCGCAACCTCCGCGCCCCGCTGTCGTCCATTCCGTCCGACGCCACCCAGATCCGGCTGGTCGCCACCGACGACGACCTCAGCCCCGACCACTGGATCGCCGTCACGCCGCCCCGCATCCCCGAACTGCGCACGCTGCAGGACGTCGTCGGCTCCACCGACCCGGTGCTGCTCGACTGGCTCGTCGGCCTCGCGTTCCCGTGCCAACGCCCGTTCGGCCACCGCAACGGTGTCATCGAGGTGCCGAAGTGGCGCATCCTGCCCGACCGGTTCGGCGCCGAAGCCAACTCGCCCGTCATGGACTACCTCGGCGGCGGCCCACTCGGCATCACCGAGCTGCTGCTGCGCGCCGTCACCGTGCCGACCTACCTGAAGGACGACTGGTTCCGCGACTGGGGTGCGTTGCAACAGTTCGTGCCGTACTACGGCAATGCCGAACCGGCCCGGCTCGATCTCGGCACGACCGAACGCAGCGGACTGTGGAGCCCCGCTCCGTTGCGATTGAGCTAGGGCACGGCACGCCGAAGTTCCCGGCATAGGTTCGTCGCCTACCATCGAGCCTCGTGTCTGCCCCGTCCGCCCGCCTCGTCGCCGTCATCGCGGGGCTCGCCGGACTGGTGCTCTGCGGGCTCGCCCCGTTGCTTCCGGTCAAGCAATCCACCGCGACGATCACGTGGCCCCAGGCCCCCAACGCCGACGGATTCGTCAGCGACATCACCGCCCCGCTGGTGTCGGGGGCGCCCCGCTCCCTCGACGTCACGATCCCGTGCTCGACGATCGCCACGCTGCCCGCCGACGGCGGGCTCGTGTTCTCCACCAACCCGCCCGGCGGCATCGAGGTCGGCCGTAACGGGCTGTTCGTCCGCGCCAATGCCGACGTTGTCTACGTCGCCTTCCGCGACACCGTCGCCGCGGTTGCCCCGCGCGAAGCCGTCGACTCCGGTGCCTGCAGCGAACTGCGCATCTGGGCCAATGTCGGCGCGGTCGGCGCCGACTTCGTCGGAATCCCCGGCGCGACCGGCACGCTCACCCCCGACAAGCGGCCGCAGGTCTCCGGCGTGTTCACCGATCTCGAGGTCGGCCCGGACGCCGGAGCCGCCCCGGCGGCGACATCCAGCACAGGCCTGAACGCCCGCATCGACATCGACACCCGCTTCATCACGACGCCGACGACGCTGAAGCTGGCCGTCATGGTGCTCGGCGTGCTGTGCGTGATCGCCTCGATCGTCGCGCTCGCCCTGCTCGACCGCTCCTCGGGGCGCCGGGTGCCGAAAGAGTTCATGACGCGCCGACGCGCCGGGCTGTGGACATGGCTCACCGACGCCGGCGTCATCAGCGCGCTGCTGGTATGGCACCTCGTGGGCGCGCAGTCCTCCGACGACGGCTACAACACGACGATCGCCCGGGTGTCGGGCGAGGCCGGTTACATCACCAACTACTACCGGTATTTCGGGGCCTCGGAAGCGCCGTTCGACTGGTACCAGAGCGTGCTGTCCCACCTCGCGTCGATCAGCACCGCCAGCGTCTGGCTGCGACTGCCCGCCACTGCCGCCGCCATCGGCACCTGGCTGATCGTGTCCCGGTGCATTCTGCCGCGCCTCGGCAGGCGGTTGGCCGTCAACCGCGTGGCCGTGCTGACTGCGGGCGCGGTGTTCCTCGCGGCGTGGCTACCGTTCAACAACGGCCTGCGACCGGAGCCGCTGATCGCTTTCGGTGTCGTCGCGGCCTGGATGCTGACCGAGAAGGCTCTCGCGACGCGCAGCCTGTGGCCGTACGCGCTCGCCATCGTCGTCGCCGTGTTCTCGGTGACGCTGGCCCCGCAGGGCCTCGTCGCCGTCGCACCGCTGCTCGTCGGGGCACGCGGCGTGACGCACGTCGTGTCGCTGCGGCGCGCCACCGACGGACTGCTGTCCGCGCTGGCCCCCTTCGCGGCGGCCGCATCGCTCGTCTTCGTCGTCGTGTTCCGCGACCAGACCCTGGCCACCGTCGCCGAATCCGTGCGCATCAAGTACGTCGTCGGCCCGACGGTGCCCTGGTACCAGGAATTCCTCCGGTACTACTACCTGACCGTCGAGGACAGCGTCGACGGCTCCCTGACGCGGCGCTTCTCTGTGCTGATCCTGCTGCTCTGCCTGTTCGGTGTCATCGCGGTGCTGCTGCGGCGCGGCAGCGTGCCCGGCGCGGTCAGCGGCCCGGTGTGGCGCCTCGTCGGGACGACCGGAATCGGCCTGCTGCTGCTGACCGTGACGCCGACGAAGTGGGCGGTGCAGTTCGGCGCGTTCGCCGGTCTGGCCGGCGCCCTGGGCGCGGTCACCGCGTTCGCGTTCGCCCGCGTCGGCCTGCACAGCCGACGCAACCTGGCGCTCTACGTCACGGCGCTGCTGTTCGTGCTGGCGTGGGCGACCTCAGGAATCAACGGCTGGTTCTACAACGCCAACTACGGCGTGCCCTGGTTCGACAAACAGCCCGTGATCGTCGGCTACCCCGTCACGACGATCTTCCTGGTGCTCGCGATCATCGGCGGCCTGCTCGCCGGCTGGCTGCACTTCCGGATGGACTACGCCGGCCACACCGAGGTCGCCGACACCGGACGCAATCGCGCGCTGGCCTCCACGCCGCTGCTCATCGTCGCGACGATCATGGTCGTGCTCGAGCTCGGCTCGATGCTGAAGGCGACCGCCAGCCGCTACCCCGTCTACACGATCGGTTCGGCCAACGCGTCGGCCCTTCTTTCGGGCGCCTCAGGCTCCAGTTGTGCCATGGCCGACGCCGTCCTCGTCGAGGCCGACACCAATGCCGGCATGCTGCAACCGGTTCCGGGCCAGCGGTTCGGCGAGTACGGACCGCTCGGCGGTGAGGACCCCGTCGGCTTCACCCCCAACGGCGTCAGCGACACCCTCGAGCCGGCCGAGCCCGTCGCCGCCAACCCCGGCACCGTCAACTCCGACGGGCCCGTCGACAAACCGAACATCGGCGTCGGCTACGCCGCGGGCACCGGCGGCGGCTACGGACCCGAGGGCGTCAACGGGTCGCGGGTCTTCCTGCCGTTCGGACTCGACCCGAAGACGACACCGGTGATGGGCAGCTGGGACGAGAACACCGTGGCGGCGAAGGCGACGTCGGCCTGGTATCAGCTGCCGCCCCGCACGCCGGACCGGCCGCTGGTGACCGTCGCCGCCGCGGGCGCGATCTGGTGGTACAACGAGGACGGCTCGTTCAACTACGGGCAGTCCTTGAAGCTGCAGTGGGGCGTGCACCGTCCCGACGGCACCTACCAGGAGCTCGGCGAGGTCCAGCCGATTGACATCTTCCAGCAGAAGGCGTGGCGCAACCTGCGCTTCCCGCTGGCGTGGGCGCCGCCGGAGGCCAACGTGGCGCGCATCGTCGCCGACGATCCGAACCTGTCCGAAGACCAGTGGTTCGGCTTCACCCCGCCGCGGGTGCCCGTGCTGCAGACCGCGGGCGAGTTCCTCGGCCGCGACACCCCGGTGCTGATGGACATCGCCACCGCCGCCAACTTCCCGTGCCAGCGCCCGTTCGCCGAACACCTCGGCGTCGCCGAGCTGCCCGACTACCGGATCATGCCGAACTTCAAGCAGATCGTCGTGTCGTCGAACCAGTGGCAGGCCGCGCAGACCGGTGGGCCGTTCCTGTTCATCCAGTCGCTGCTGCGCACCGAGTCCATCCCGACCTATCTGAGTGGCGACTGGTACCGCGACTGGGGATCGCTGGAGCGCTACCTGCGGGTCGTGCCACGTGACGAAGCACCGGATGCGGTGATCGAGGAAGGGTCGACGCGGGTGTTCGGCTGGAATCGCGGCGGACCGATCCGGGCCCTGCCGTGACGAATGACGTGAAGAACGATGTGAAGGTGGCGCGCTGGGTCGCCATGATCGCGGGCCTCCTCGGCTTCATCGCCGCCGTGGCGGTCCCGCTGCTGCCCGTCACGCAGACCACCGCGACGCTGAACTGGCCGCAGGGCGGGCAGTACGCCAACGTCACCGCGCCCCTGATCTCGCAGGCGCCCGTGAGCCTGACGGCGACGATCCCGTGTCAGGTGCTGCAGGACATGCCCGCCGACGGCGGCCTGGTGCTCGGCACCGCCCCGGAGCAGGGCCGCGACGCCGCCCTCAACGCGATGCTCGTCACCGTCGGCGACGAACGCGTCGACGTGATCGTGCGCAACGTCGTCGTCGCCAGCGTCGAACGCGACCGGATCTCCGGCTGTTCGGACCTACGCATCACGTCGTCGCACGACGGCACGTTCGCCGACTTCGTCGGCCTCACCCAGGAAGACGGCTCGCCGCAGCGCACCGGCTACGCCGACCCCAACCTGCGGCCCGCCATCGTCGGCGTCTTCACCGACCTCGTCGGACCCGCACCGCCGGGGCTGACGTTCTCCGCCGACATCGACACCCGGTTCACCACGCACCCGACGGCGATGAAGCTGGCCGCGATCCTGCTGTCGATCGCGTGCACGGTGATCGCCCTGCTCGCCCTGTGGCGCCTCGACCGGCTCGACGGCCGCAGGATGCACCGCCTGATCCCGACGCGCTGGCGCACGCTGACGGCGGTCGACGTGACCGTCCTCGGCGTGTTCGCGATCTGGTACGTCATCGGCGCCAACTCCTCCGATGACGGTTACATCCTGCAGATGGCCCGGGTCGCCGACCACGCGGGTTACATGTCGAACTACTTCCGCTGGTTCGGCAGCCCCGAGGATCCGTTCGGCTGGTACTACAACCTGCTGGCGCTGATGAGCCAGGTGAGCACCGCCAGCATCTGGATGCGACTGCCCGACCTGATCTGCTCGGTGGTCTGCTGGCTGCTGCTGTCGCGAGAAGTGTTGCCGCGCCTGGGTCCTGCCGTGATCGCGAGCCGACCCGCGCTGTGGGCCGCCGGGCTGGTTCTGCTCGGCGCGTGGTTCCCGTTCAACAACGGCCTGCGCCCCGAGGGCCAGATCGCCACCGGCGCACTGATCACCTACGTGCTGATCGAGCGCGCCGTGACGTCCGGCCGGCTCACGCCCGCCGCATTGGCCATCACCACTGCCGCGTTCACACTCGGCATCCAGCCGACGGGCCTGATCGCTGTCGCGGCGCTGATCGCCGGTGGCCGACCGATCCTGCGCATCGTGATGCGCCGCCGCACGGTGGTCGGCCTGTGGCCGCTGCTGGCGCCGCTGCTCGCGGCGGGCACGGTGATCCTGGCGGTGGTGTTCGCCGACCAGACCTTGGCAACGGTGTTGGAAGCCACCAAGATTCGCACCGCGATCGGCCCCAGCCAGGAGTGGTGGACCGAGAACCTGCGCTACTACTACCTGATCCTGCCGACCACCGACGGTGCGATCGCGCGCCGGGTGGCGTTCCTGTTCACCGCGCTGTGCCTGTTCGCATCGCTGTTCATCATGTTGCGCCGCAAGCGCGTTCCCGGTGTCGCGCGCGGCCCGGCGTGGCGGTTGATGGGCGTCATCTTCGCCACGATCTTCTTCCTGATGTTCACCCCCACCAAGTGGATCCACCACTTCGGCCTGTTCGCGGCGGTGGGTGGCGCCATGGCCGCGCTCGCGACGGTGCTGGTATCGCCGGCGGTGCTGCGGTCGGCACGCAACCGGATGGCGTTCCTTGCGGGCATCATGTTCGTCCTCGCGATGTGTTTCGCGTCCACGAATGGTTGGTGGTACGTCTCCAACTTCGGTGCGCCCTACAACAATTCGGTGCCCCAGCTCGGCGGGGTCACCGTCAGCGCGGTGTTCTTCGTCCTGTTCGGCGTCGCCGCGCTGTGGGCGTTCTGGTTGCACCTGCGCAACAAGCAGGACTCCCGCATCGTCACCGTGCTGACTGCCGCCCCGATTCCCGTCGCCGCCGGGTTCATGGTGCTGTTCATGGTGGCGTCGATGGCGATCGGGGTGGTGCGCCAGTACCCCACCTATTCCAACGGTTGGGCCAACATCCGCGCATTCGCCGGCGGCTGCGGACTTGCCGACGACGTCCTCGTCGAGCCGGACTCCAACGACGGCTTCCTGACGCCGACGCCGGGACGTTACGGCCCACTCGGGCCGCTGGGCGGCACCGATCCGGCGGGCTTCTCCCCCAACGGGGTTCCCGACCGGATCATCGCCGAAGCGATCCGGCTGAACAATCCCCAGCCGGGCACCGACTACGACTGGAACCGTCCCGCCAAGCTGGCACGCCCCGGTGTCAACGGTTCGACGGTGCCCTTGCCGTACGGCCTGGATCCCGCCCGCGTTCCGGTGGCAGGCACGTATTCGACGGGGCCGCAACAGGAAAGCCGCCTCGCCTCCGCGTGGTACGAACTGCCGCCCGCCGACGACGCCCACCCGCTCGTCGTGATCTCCGCGGCCGGCACGATCACGGGCACCAGCGTCGCGAACAACCTCACCACGGGTCAGACCGTGGATCTGGAGTACGCCACCCGCGGCCCCGACGGCGTCCCCGTGCCCGCGGGCCGCGTCAGCCCGTACGACGTCGGCCCGACCCCGTCGTGGCGCAACCTGCGTTACCCGCGCTCCCAGATCCCCGCCGACGCCGTCGCTGTGCGCGTCATCGCCGAGGATCTGTCACTCGGACAGGGAGATTGGGTCGCCGTCACACCGCCGCGTGTTCCCGAGGTGCGCTCGGTGCAGGAGTACATCGGCTCGACCGAACCGGTGCTACTGGACTGGGCGGTGGGGTTGGCATTCCCGTGCCAGCAGCCGATGCTGCACGCCAACGGCGTCACCGAGATCCCGAAGTTCCGTATCTCGCCGGACTACTACGCCAAGCTGCAGAGCACCGACACGTGGCAGGACGGTCTCAACGGTGGCCTGCTCGGCATCACCGACCTACTGTTGCGCGCATCGGTGATGTCGACGTACCTGTCCAATGACTGGGGCCAGGACTGGGGGTCGCTGCGCCGCTTCGACACCATCGTCGACGCCGAGCCCGCCGAGATCGACCTCGGCTCGACCACCCATTCCGGGCTGTACTCGCCCGGCTCGATGCGCTACCAGCCGTGACCGACCGCGTCACGCTGGGCCGCGCGACGCTGACGCGGGTCGTCGAGACGCGGTTCGGCGTGCGGACCTCGATGTTCGCGCTGACACCGGCCGAGGCGTGGGCCGAGAACGCCGACCTCATGGAGCCGCACTTCTGGGACCGTGCCGCCGATCAGTGGAAGATCGCGATCCAGACGTGGGTGCTTCGGGTCGACGGGATGACCGTGCTGGTCGACACCGGGGTCGGCAACGACCGCGACCGGCGGCACATGCCGCCCCTGGACCACCTCGACACCGGATTCCTTGCGGCCCTTGCCGATGCGGGCGTGCAGCCCGAGGACGTCGACGTCGTCATCAACACCCATCTGCACACCGATCATGTCGGCTGGAACACCCGGCTGAGCGCGGACGGGTGGGTGCCGACGTTCCCCAACGCGCGGTATCTGATGCCCGAACCGGACTACCGGCACTTCGCGCCGGATGGTCCCGGAGAGAACGACAACATGCGGATCGTGTTCGCCGACAGTGTGTTGCCGGTCGCTGAGCAGATTCAACTGTTTTCGGGTGACCAGCAGATCAGCGAATCGCTGTGGCTGCGTCCGGCTTCCGGGCACACGCCGGGATCATCGGTGGTGTGGCTGGACGCGGGCGTGCCTGCGGTGTTCGTCGGCGACCTGACCCACTGCCCGATCCAGATCCCACGCCCCGACGACGCCTGCGCGTTCGACGAGGATCCCGCAGCGGCCGCGGCCACCCGCAACCGGGTGCTCACAGAAGCCTCGCGGCGGCGCGCCGCGGTCATCCCGGCGCACTACCCTGGCCGCGGCGGAGCGACGGTGGTGGCACGCGGAGACGCGTTCCAGATCGACGACTGGCTCGACCTGCCCGCGATCTAACTCTGCGGGGTGTCGTTGGCCGACGGGTCGGTGTTCTCCTGCAGGATGTCGTCGTGGCAGTCGGCCTGGTTCTGCCCCGTCTGCTCCATGCACACCAGCACCGGAGTATCCGCAGGCGGAACGCCCTCGGTGGGTTCGGGAGTGCTACTGGGATGCGGGATCTCGCCGGGATACATCGACCACAGCGGCTCGCCCGACGATGCCAGCCGGGCACAGTAGGCCGGTTCACCGTCCTGGGTGATGCCCGCGCCACCGAGGGTCGCGCAGTCCGCACCGACGACCACGACGGGCAACGTCACCGCACCCGGCGGCGCCGCTGACGGCGACGGCACCGCGCTCGATGTGGGTTCCCTTGTCTGCGTCCGGATCTCGTCACGCTCGAAGACCCCGAGCAGGACCACAGCGGCGACCGCCGCCAACGACAGCAGCAGGGCGGCGACGATCAGGATGCGGCCGTAGGACCGGGATGCCGTCGCCGGCTGGGCCGCCGGCTTCGCATGCCGTGGCCCCGCGGCGGCACCGGCGAACCGCGTCGCGTCGGGATCGTCGACTCCACCCGCCAGCACCGCACTCCGATTGGCCAGCGCACGCGCGAAGTCCACGCACCGGTCGAACCTGTCCGTCGGCGACTTCGCCAGCGCCTTCTCGAACGCCTCGCCGAGCCCCGACAATTCGGGACGATGCACCGCGATGTTCGGTGGGTGCGCCGTCAGGTGCTGGCTGATGACGATCGCCGGATTGGAATTGTGGAACGGGGGCGTCCCGGTCAACAGCTGAAAAGCAGTGGCCGCCAACGCATACTGGTCGGCTCGGCCGTCGATGCTGTCCTCGGCGGTCAATTGCTCGGGGGCCGAATAGGCCACCGTCCCCACCGTCATGTTGGTGCCGGTGAGTGCGCTGACCTCACCCACGCGACGCGCAATCCCGAAGTCGGCCAACATGATCCGCTCGTTTTCCGTCTCCGGATCGGCGATCAGGATGTTCGCCGGTTTGACATCGCGGTGAAGCAGGCCGCGCTGGTGCGCGTAATCGAGCGCCTCGCCGACGGCGGTGACGAGCCGGATCACCAACTCGGGAGGCATCCCGTTGGGATACCGATCGGCGAGCAGGCGAGCCGCGTCGGTCCCCTCGACGTTGTCCATCGAGATCCACAGGCGGCCTTCGAACTCACCGCGGTCGTGCACCTGGACGATGTGCGGATGCCACAGCGAGGAGGCGATGTCGGCCTCGCGATGGAAACGCTCGCGGTACTCACTGTCGGCGCACACCGTCGCCGACAGCACTTTCAGTGCGTCGTAACGCGGCAGTCTCGGATGCTTGGCCAGATAGACCTCACCCATCCCGCCGGCACCCAACATCCGCGAGATCGTGTAACCCGAGATGACCTCGCCGTCGCTCAGCGGCATGCGCGAATCCTACTGTTCCTCAGCGGGGATCACCGAGGTACGGGAACTCGGTGAGCAGACCGCTCGGTGCGTGGAAGCCGGGCAGGCCCTTCTTTCCGTTGGTGAGGAACTTCGACCGGTAGTCGGCGACGTCGTCGGTCAGCGTCCGCCCGTTCGGGTAGGCGGCAGGCTTGGCCGGATCGAACGTCAGCACGTCGGGCAACGTGCCCTCGGTTTCGATCGCCGCGATCGCCTCGTTCCTGGTGTAGCCGCCGGTCTCGGTCATCAGGTCGATGAGTTGACCCATCCAGTGCGCCTGATCCCTGTTCGGCTCACCGGCGCTGAACTCGGCCAGCTCGTCGTCTGTGGGAAAGAAACCGCTGATCCACGGGTGTGCCGCGCGGTCGGCATGGAACCACTTGCCGTCTCTGATCACGCTGCAGCGCGCCCAGATCCGCACGTCCGGCTCTGCACCCAGGTAGCTGGTCGGCAGCTCCACCGCCATCGCGATGACATTGGAGTCCGTGAACGACGGATCGCTGCGGGCCCCGGCGAAGAACACGAACGCGCCACCGCGCGAGCGCCACACATGCGGATTGTCGTCGAAGGACACCTCGACGCCGCCGAAGATCTCCGAACCCGACGCGGAGTCCACGCGCGCCTCGGCCTGCAGCCCGAGGCGGACGTCGACCCTCTGGCGTCCGTCGATCACCTCCGAGAACACGAAGTTGAACACGATGTCGTTCCGCAGATCGCCGTCGTTGTCGATGGCGATGCGGTAGACGGCGCCCGGATACAGCGCGTCGGCGTTGGGGTTCGCGGTCAGGAGCAACACGGTCCGCGACGGATCGGCGGGCGACACGAACACGAAAAGGTCGCACAGGTCCAAACGCGAATCGCCGAGTGGAGCTCCCCGCCTCAGCCCGGTGAAATCAGTCGACAATGGCAATACTCCTCGCGCAAGCGCTCGTCGGTGCCTCTATCCAACCGCACTGCGCCATTAAATGGGCGTCAGGCCGTGCTTGCGGTGCACGCGGCTGATCTGCTTGTCGGCCAGCAGGCGCATGCAGTTTCGCAGCAGCAGCCGCGTCTGATGCGGTTCGATGACGCCGTCGATGAAGCCGCGCTCGGCCGCGATCCACGGTGTGGCCAGCGAGGTGTTGTAGCCCTCGATGAAATCGGCCCGGATCTTCTGCACCTCGGGGGCGGTCGGATCGGGGAATCGCTTGACCAGCAGCTGCGCGGCACCCTCGGCGCCGATCACGGCGATCCGCGCGGTCGGCCAGGCGAAGTTGAAGTCCGACGTCAACTGTTTGGACCCCATCACCGCGTACGCGCCGCCGTAGGACTTGCGGATGGTGATGGTCACCTTCGGGATGCCGGCCTCGACGACGGCGTTGAGGAAGCGGCCGCCGCGCTTGATGATGCCGCCCTTCTCCTGCTCGACACCCGGCATGAAGCCCGGGGTGTCGACGACGAAGACCAGCGGGGTGTTGAACGAGTCGCAGAAGCGGACGAACCGGGCCGCCTTGTCGGAGGCCTCGTTGTCGATCGCACCCGACATGTACATCGGCTGGTTGGCGATGATCCCGACCGGACGGCCGTCGACGCGGGCGAACGCAGTGATGATGGCGGGGCCGGCCTGCTCGGCCACCTGGAAGACGTCGCCGTCGTCGAAGATCCGCAGCAGGATCTCCATCATGTCGTAGGCCTGGTTGTCCGAGTCCGGCACGATCGTGTCGAGCTCAAGGTCGTGCGGTGTGATCTCCGGCTCCAGCCCGGGATTGACGATCTGCGGATCGTCGAACGTATTGCCGGGCAGGAAGCTCAGGTAATCCCGCACGTACTGGAACGCCGCGGCCTCCGACTCGACGACCTGGTGGATGTTGCCGTAGCGGGCCTGGGCGTCTGCGCCACCCAGTTCGTCGAGGGTGACGTCCTCACCGGTGACGTCCTTGATGACGTCCGGGCCGGTGACGAACATGTAGCCCTGGTCGCGGACGGCGACGATGAGGTCGGTCTGGATCGGCGAGTAAACGGCGCCACCGGCGCACTTACCGAAGATCAGCGAGATCTCGGGCACCAGACCGCGCAACAACTCGTGACGGCGGCCCAGCTCGGCGTACCAGGCCAGCGACGTCGCGGTGTCCTGGATGCGGGCGCCCGCGGAGTCGTTGATGCCGATGATCGGGCAGCCGACCATCGCCACCCACTCCATCAGGCGCGCCACCTTGCGGCCGAACATCTCGCCGACCGAACCCTGGAACACCGTCTGGTCGTGGCTGAACACGCCGACGGGGCGGCCGTTGATGGTGCCGTGGCCGGTCACCACGCCGTCGCCGTACAGCGCGTCGGGATCGCCGGGCGTCTTCGCCAGCGCGCCGATCTCCAGGAAGCTGCCGGGGTCGAGCAGCGAGTGGATCCGGGCGCGCGCGCTCGGGATCCCCTTCTTCTCACGCTTCGCGACTGCCTTCTCGCCGCCGGGCTCCTTGGCCAGCTCCAGCTTCTCGTGGAGTTCGGCCAGAAGTTCGGCAGTTTTCTTCTCAGTCACTTGCTCTCGCTCTCAGCTTCGACAGCGTTGATCGCCTCGCTCAGATGGGCGCCGACTTTTGCAATGTACGGCTCGTCGATGGCCTGGATGTGTTCGCCCCCGATCGGCACGATCTCCAGGTCTTCGACGAACTCACCCCAGCCGCCATCGGGCTGCCGGATGGCGTAGCGAGGCTCGAAGAAGATCGCGTCGTCGTGGTAGCGGTCGGCCATGTAGAGCGTCACGTGCCCGTCGTACGGCTGGATCTCAGCGGTCTCCAGCAACCGGTTGTCCAAGTAGGACGTGCGCTGATGCTCGATGATGCCGCCGGGGATGTCGACCCCGCTGTCCTTGACGGCGTCGAGGATGAACTGCACCTGGCCGCCGTCGTCGAGCGCTTCGAGCTCCTCGTACGGGATCGGCGGGACCTCGACGTTGAAGGTGCGCTGCGCGAACAGCGCGTAACGGTCCCAGCGGGCCCGCGTCTCTTCCTTCGTCTGCGGGATCTCCTCGCCGGGGCGCACCATGTCGATCAGCCCGACGAAGCGCACGTCGGCGCCCTCGCGCTTGAGCCCGATCGCGCAGGCATAGGCCAGCGCCCCACCCAGCGACCAGCCGACGAGGATGTAGGGCCCGTCGCCCTGGATCTCCCGCAGCTTCGGCAGGTACTCGGCGGCGCGCTCCTCGACGGAGCCCTCGACCCGTTCGAATCCGTACATCGGGGTGTCCGCCGGCAATCGCTTCAGCAGCGGCTCGTAGACGACGGTGGAACCGCCCGCGGGATGGAACACGAACACCGGGATGCGGTTTGAGCCCTCTTTCCTGGCCCGGATCGTGCGGACGAACCCGTCGAGTTCGCCGGCGTCCATCTCGTCGCGCACGGCAACCGAGAGGTCCTGGATGGTGCGGGCCGCCTTGACCTGCTCGGCGGTGATCGTCCCGTCGGCGCGCTCGGACAACCGCTCTGCCATCTTCTGGGCGACGTCGTCGGCGACGACGGGCAGCTCGTTGAAGATGCCGCCCGGCGACTTGCCGGTGACGATCGCCCACGTCGCGAACGTGACGCGCTCGGCGGCATCGCGCGGCGGCACGTCGGCGCCCAGCGCCTCGGTGACCGCCTCCTGGGTGAGAACCTGGGCAGCGAGGCCGGCTGCACTCGGCTTGCCGGGGCCGCTCGGGTCGGTGGGGGGCGGCGGAATGGCTCCCGCTTGTGAAACAGCCGCAGGTGCTTCGGATCCCGCGGCGACGGCGGTCTCGTCGGTTTCCGGCTCCCCGGCAATGGGGTGCCCGGCTTCGGCGAGCTTTGCCTCGAGCTCGGCGACTGTGCTTGCACCGCCCATCAATTCGGCCTGCTCCGCCGCGATCTCCTCGGCCGTCTTACCCTTCTGCGCTTCGGCCAGCTCGTCGACCTGGTCGCGGTTCTCCACCGCGTAGGCGATGAGCTTCTCGACGGCGTAGAGGTTCGCATCGCGCACCGCGGTCAGCTGGATCGGCGGCAGGTCGAAGTCGTACTCGACCCGGTTCTTGATGCGCACGGCCATCAGTGAATCCAGGCCGAGCTCGATCAGCGGCACCTCCCACGGGAGGTCCTCGGGCTCGTATCCCATGGCCGCGCCGACGATCGTGCCGAGGCGCTGGCCGATGGTCTCCCCCGTGTCGGGCGACCACTTGGCGAAGCCCGCCGCGATGCCTGCGCCCGCGGTCAGGTTGTCGTGCAGGATCGCCGCATCATCCTCGGGCTCGGGTTCTGGTGTTGTGCTGGCGATCTCGGCGATGGTCCCCGCGCCGACGGCGGTGGGCAGCGCAGTCTGCTGGCCGCCCCTCGTCACGATCGCGTCGTAGACCAGCGTGAACGATTCGTCGATCCGGGAGTGCACCTGGACACTGGCGCCACCGGGGTGCCGGGTCAGCGTCGTCACCAGGCGCGAACCCTCGGCGGGCACCGCGCGCTGCTCCGACGCCGTCAGCTTGGCATCCGGAAGAACCACTGCCGCAGCGGCTTTCACCAGAGCAGCGAGATCGGCACCACTGCCGACGTACTCCCAGACGTGCCTGCCGTCGGGGGTGGCGACGTGGTTGCCCGGCATGACGGTCGAGCTGTCACCGGTGAAGTTCACGTTCAGCCAGTGCGGCTTGCGGCGGAAGCGCGTCGGCGGGATGTCGGCGAAGTCGAGCGCACCGGCCAGGCCCTGCGAGCGGCGCGGGAACAGCGTCCGGAAATCGAGATCGTGGCCGTGCACAAACAGATGCACCATGGCCGTGGTCATCGAATCGACCTCGTCCTGCTTGCGCGCGAGCGTCGGGATCAACTGCGCACCATGCAGACCCGCGCTGGCGGTCGTCAGGCCGACCTGCATGAGCGCCACGGGATTCGGCGCGAGCTCCAAGAACGTGGTGTGCCCGTTGTCGACGGCGTTGCGGATGCCGTGCGTGAAGTACACGCTGTGCCGCAAGCCCTTCTTCCAGTAGTCGACGTCGTGGATCGGGTCGGCACCCGCACGAATCAGGTTGCCCTCGTGCACCGTCGAGTAGTACGCGGTCTGCAGCGGCAAGGCCTCGATGCCCTGGATCTCCGCGGCGAGCTCACCGAGCAGCGGATCCATCTGCTGAGTGTGGCTGGCGCCCTTGGTCTGGAACTTGCGGGCGAACTTGCCCTCCGATTCGGCGCGGGCGATGATCGCGTCGACCTGCTCGGGCGGGCCGCCGATGACCGTCTGGGTCGGCGCGGCATACACGCAGACCTCGAGGTCCTTGAAATCTGAGAAAACGGTCTCGATCTCTTCGGCCGAATACTCCACCAGCGCCATCAGGCGGATGTACTCGCCGAACAGCATCGCCTCGCCCTCACCCATCAGGTGCGCGCGCGAACAGATGGTGCGGGTGGCATCCTCCAGCGACAACCCGCCCGCGAAATAGGCGGCGGCGGCCTCACCGAGCGACTGGCCAACCAGCGCACCGGGTTTCGCACCGTGGGCCTTCAGCAACTCGCCGAGAGCGACCTGAATACCGAAGATCACGGTCTGCGTGGTCTCGATGCCGTAGTCCTGCGAGTCGTCGAGGATGAGCTCGACGATCGAGTAACCGCGCTCGTCCTGCACCAGCGCGTCGACCTTGTTGATCCACTCGGCGAACGTCTCGTCGCGCAGGTACAGGCTCTTGGCCATCTTGCGGTGCTGCGCACCGAATCCCGCGAGCACCCACACCGGCCCGTTGGTGACCGGCCCGTCGGAGGTGATGACGATCGGGTTCGGCTTGCCCTCGGCCAGCGCGCGCAGGCCCTTGACGGCCTCGTCGTGGTCGTGGGCGAGCACGACGGCGCGGGACCGCCCGTGGTTGCGCCGGGACAGCGACCGGCCGATCGATTCCAGCGACGACGCGCGGCCCTCCGGGCTGTCGATCCAATCGGCGAGCTCGCCGGCGGTCACCTTCTTGCGGGAGGTCAGGAATCCCGAAACAGCAAGCGGGACAAGCTTGTTTCGCGGTTCGTCCGCCTCCTGCTGGGCGAGCTCCTCGCGGGCGATCTCCAGCAGGCGAAGGGCCTCGTCGGTCAGGCCGGGGAGTTCGGGTTCGGTGTCGGCGACGACCCCGTAGAAGTCGGGGTCTCGTGCATCGTCACCGTACTCGTCGTCGTCATCGTCGTCCTCGACGAGCATGCCGCCGACATACACGGCCGGCTTGGCATCGCCGGCCGGAGACACCACGGCCACATCGGGTTCCGGCGCGGGTTCGACCAGATCTTCGGGCAGCAACTCACGCAGCACCAGGTGCGCGTTGGCGCCGCCGAAACCGAAACCGGACACCCCGGCGATCGCGCGGCCGCTGTACCGCGGCCAGTCGGTGGCGGTGTCGGCGACCTTGAGGTGCTCCCGCTCGAAATCGATGTAGGGGTTCGGGCCGGTGTAGTTGATCGACGCCGGAATCTTGTTGTTGTGCAACGCGAGTGCCATCTTGGCCAGGCTTGCGGCGCCGGCCGCCGACTCAAGGTGCCCGAGATTGGATTTCACCGCACCCAGCAGGGCAGGCTTGTCATCGGCGCGGCCGCGACCGATGACCCGGCCCAGAGCGTCCGCCTCGATCGGGTCGCCGAGGATGGTGCCGGTGCCGTGCGCCTCCACGTAGTCGACGGTGCGCGGATCGATGCCGGCGTCCTTGTATGCCTTGCGCAGCACCGCTTCCTGCGCGTCGGGATTGGGCGCCAGCATGCCGTTGGACCTGCCGTCATGGTTAACCGCACCACCGGCGATGACGGCCAGGATCTGATCACCGTCGCGGCGCGCGTCGGCCAGGCGCTTGAGCACGATCATGCCGCCGCCCTCGGAGCGCGCGTAACCGTCGGCGTCCTTCGAGAACGATTTGATCCGGCCGTCGGGCGCGAGAACGCCACCGACCTCGTCGAAACCGACTGTCACCAAAGGCGTTACCAGCGCGTTGACACCACCGGCCAGCACCACGTCGGCATCCCCGGCCCGCAGCGCCTTGACTCCCTCGTGGACAGCCACCAGTGCCGAGGAGCATGCGGTGTCGATGGCCATCGACGGACCGCGGAAGTCGTAGAAGTACGACACACGGTTCGCGATGACGGCACTTGAGTTACCGGTGATGGCGTATGGGTGGGCGACGGCGGGATCGGCGACCGACATGAACATGTAGTCGTTGACCGAGCTGCCGATGTACACGCCGACACTCTCACCGCGCAGGCTCGAAGCGGGAATCCTGGCGTGCTCCAACGCTTCCCACGTCAGTTCCAGCGCCATCCGCTGCTGCGGGTCGATGTTGTCGGCTTCCATCTTCGACAGTGCGAAGAACTCGGCGTCGAAACCCTTGATGTCGGACAGGTAGCCACCACGGGTGCGGGCTTTGGCGACCCGCTCGGCGACACGCGGCTCGCTCAGGAACTCCGACCAGCGCCCATCGGGCAGATCGGTGATGGCGTCGCGACCTTCCAGCAGCGCGCTCCACATCTCCGCCGGAGTGTTGATGTCGCCTGGAAAGCGGGTCCCCACACCGATGATCGCGATGTTCGCGGCACCTTCGTCCACGTCCCGGGACCAGTCCTCGGCGTCCAGCGCCGACGAATCCTGTTCGGGCTCACCCTCGATGATGACGGTGGCCAGAGCCTCGATTGTGGGGTGCCGGAACGCCACCGTCGCGGTGAGCGTCACACCGGTGCGGTCCTCGATGTCGCTGGCCATGGCGACGGCGTCACGCGACGACAAACCGAGCTCCACCAGCGGTGCCGTCTCGTTGATCGAATCGGGCGCCTGCCCCGTCGCCTCACCGACCCAGTTGCGCAACCATTCACGCATCTCGTTGACGGTCATATCCGGACCCTGCTTGTTCGGGAGCTTGCCCGAATCGTCCTGTGCTTCAGCCATGTTCACTAAACCTCACGATCGCCAAGCGACCGGCACGGCCGCCGAAATTTGAGCGTCAGTCCAATTCATCGGGGAAGGCGTTGGCCACCTTGCCGGTTCGCAGGCTGCCGTCGAGGTAGGCCGACCGGCAGGCACGGCGACCGATCTTGCCGCTGGACGTGCGCGGGATCGCACCGGCCGGCGTCAGCAGCACGTCGCGCACCGTCACACCGTGGCGAACGGCGATCGCCGCGCGTATGTCGTCGACGATCGGACCGATGTCGAGCTTGTGCGCGCCCGGGGCACGCTCGCCGACGATGACCAGTTGCTCCGAGCTGTCGTCGGGGTCGCGCTTGAGCCCCGCATGGGCGTTGTCGAACACCGCGTCGGGAAGCTGGTTGGCGGGCACCGAGAAGGCCGCGACGTAGCCGGTGCGCAGCGCCTTGGTGGCTTCCTGCGCCGAGTACTCCAGATCCTGCGGGTAGTGGTTGCGGCCGTCGACGATCACGAGATCCTTGACGCGGCCGGTGATGAAGAGCTCACCGTCGTGGTAGGCGCCGTAGTCGCCGGTGCGCACCCAGGTGGCGTCGTCGGTCGCGCCCTCGGCGTGCGACGGCGTGGTCCGCGACTTCAGTGTGTTCTGGAACGTCGCGATCGTCTCTTCCGGCTTGTTCCAGTAGCCGGTGCCCATGTTCTGGCCGCTGATCCAGATCTCACCGATCTGGCCATCCGGAAGCTCGGTGGCGGTGTCATTGTCGACGATGACCGCCCACTCCGCCACACCGACCTTGCCTGCCCCTGCCTGAGCGACGGCCTTCGGCGAATCGTCGGGCACCGGGACGAACCGGTGCGCGTTGAGTTCGTCACGATCCACCGAGATGATGCGCGGCTCGTCCTGAATCGGTGTCGTCGACACGAACAGCGTCGCCTCGGCGAGACCGTAGGACGGCTTGATCGCCCGCGGCTTGAAACCGTATGGGCCGAACGCGGTGTTGAAGTTGCGCACCGTTGCCGCCGATATCGGCTCGCTGCCGTTGAGCAGCGCCTTGACGTTCGACAGATCCAGCGGCGGCTCGTCGTCCTTGGGTACCGCGCGGGCGGCGGCGTGGTCGAACGCGAAGTTCGGGGCCACCGAGATGACGCCGCCCCTGTCGTCGGGCTTGCGGGCCATCTCACGGATCCACCGGCCGGGCCTGCGGACGAAGGCGGCGGGCGTCATGAACGAGATGTAGTGACCGATCACCGTGGGAAGCAGCACCGTGACCAGACCCATGTCGTGGAAGAACGGCAGCCACGACACCCCGCGGTCGCCCTCTTCGGCGTCGAGGGCCTCGATGACCTGCACGACGTTCGTCGCGAGGTTCAAGTGGGTGATCTGCACACCCGTCGGGATGCGGGTCGAGCCCGACGTGTACTGAAGGTAGGCGACCGAGTCGCGGGTGACCTCGACCGGCTCCCACGTCGCACCGACATCGTCGGGAACGGCGTCGACGGCGATCACACGCGGGCGGTCCTTCGCGGGACGGGTGCGGAAGAACTTGCGCACGCCTTCGGCGGCGTCGGTGGTCGTCAGGATGGCTGTGGGTTCGCAGTTGTCGAGCACCGCGTGCAGGCGCCCGACGTGACCGGGCTCGTTGGGATCGAACAGCGGCACCGCGATACGCCCGGCATACAGCGTGCCGAAGAAAGCGATCAGATACTCGAGGTTCTGGGGGCAGAGGATCGCGACACGGTCACCGGGCTGGGTGACTTGCTGCAGCCGGGCACCGACTGCGCGGTTGCGCTTGCTGAAGTCGGCCCAGCGGAGATCGCGTTCGACGCCGTCGCGTTCGGTGGAGAAGTCGATGAACCGGTAGGCGACCTTGTCGCCACGCACCTTCGCCCACCGCTCGACGTGACGGATCAGGTCCCCGTTGTCCGGGAATTTGATCAATCCGTCCTTGATGAACGGGTTGTGGAAGGCCATCTTCTCACTCCAATACGTCGCAAAGCCCCGAGGATCCTACCGAGGTGCAGGCCCCCCACCCATCAACCACCGGCGACCGCTCTTAAACTTTCCTTAAACTAACGCAATGCTAGGCGACCTGCGCGGTCGCGCCAAATCTCAGCCGTGTTTCGGTTGCGGCGCGTTGCTCACCAAGCCCTGTGTCCAGTTCAGTGTCCACCCTGTTGCAGGTAGACCATCGAGATTCCAGAAGTCGGGCGTGGCGTACATCGCATGCACCGGCTGGCCCGCTCCACCCGAGAGCACCTGCAACGTCTGCGGCAGTTGGGTGATGTTGAACGCCGACTCCGGGGCCGCACAGATCAGGTCGCCACGTGCGCAGATCTCGTTGGTCCGGTCGTTGAGCGCTCCGAATCCACCGGGACGTGGACCCGACATCGTCAAACCGAGCGCCGAGAGCGTCGGCACCTCCTGCAGCGTGATCTCCGCGCCCTGACCGGGTGGGTTGGGGCCGACGTCCTGTCCGACCCCGTCCTGGCGGCGGCCATCGGCGATCAGCGTCACCCCGAGCACCAGATCCTGGTCCACCGGTCCCCGCCCGTTGCCGATGTCGGAGGCGAGATCACCTGCGATGACCGCCCCCTGGGAGAACCCGACGAGGACATAGCTGGTCAACGGGCACCGGTTGTTCATGTCCGTCATCGCCTTGACCGCCGCCCGGGTGCCCTCGGCGCGGCTGTCGTTGTAGGACATCTGCCGGTCGGCGGACAGCGGATTGTGGAACTGAGCGGTGTACGGCACGGTGAACACCTCGAGCCGCTGGTTGTCGAACTGCGCACGGATCGGGTTCGTCACGTTCAGCAGCAGCGCCGCCGGGAACTGCACCGGATTGAACGGGTCCAGTGCCACCGACGACTCCCAGGTCCCCGGGATCGAGATCAGCTGGACGTCGGGGCAGCTCGCGTCCTGGAACTCCGGCCGCGGCTTCGACGTCGTCGGCGGCACGCCCGTCGGGGGCACCGCCGTCGGCGGAATCGCGGTCGGAGGCGTGTCGGGCCTGCGCAGCACCACGATCACGATCGCCACGATGAGCACCACGACAAGGCCCACCGCTCCAGCTGCGAACAGCGCCAGAATTCGGTGGCGTTTCCGCCGGTTGGTCTTCGCCATCGTTGTGTAGGGCTCCTGCTAGCAGAGTCGATCTAACAAAGTCGATCTAACAAAGTCGTTCGGTCGCGATCCGAATGTAGTCGGCCGTCGCTGATTGAAAATCCCCCGCCGACGGCGACTCGGCCCGCGCGCCGTCACGACCGTCGGGACCGTCGGGGCCGTCGGCGTCGCTGACGTCGTTGCGCACCAGCGGAGCCACGAAATCCCACACCGCCTGGTCGGTCTGTTTGGCCGCCCGCGCCTGGCAGACGTACGAGCCGATGCTCAGTGCCGACAGATCGCTCGATGGCGTCACCCCTGCCGCGTGCAGTGCATCGAGATAGTCCTGCTGGTGCGGGGTGACGACGAGCGCGTTGGACTCGGACGACTGGTAGCCCGGTCCCGGAAGCTGTCCGGTGGACGTCCCGTGTGGCGGAGCCGTCTCGACCTCGGAGCCCATCCCCGCGATCATGTCGCTGTTCAGCGAGCAGCCGGTCAGCCAGGCCGCAGGCAGGGCAACCAGGGCAGACAGCCCTGCCATGCCTGCCATCGACGAACGGGAGCCGTAATGCACGACTCCAAGGTACCGGGACTTGAAACCAGATCCCGCTAGCGAATCGTCGCGACGAGTTCGCCCGTCATCGCCGCCAGCTGGCCGCTCCACGAACCCCAGTCGTGATTTCCCGAGGTCGGGAAGTCGAAGTGGGCGTTACCGCCGCCGATGCTGCGGTAGTGCTGGTAGAAGGTGCGATTGCTGCCCTGAGCCTGATCGCAGTAGCCGATCATCGCGGGGACATCGGTGCACGTCGTGGTCGCCGGGCTGTAGATCCAGAGCCGCGTGTTGTTGTTGACGAGCAGCTGCGAGTGCACGTCCGGGTCGTGCCACTTCCAGCGGCCCAGCTGTGGCAATCCCCACATGTTGCGGATGTCGGCCCCGCCGAATCGAGCCAGCCCCGCAGTGATCGCGCCATTCATCGCCGTCGCCGACGGCGTCAGGAAACCGGACAGCGAGCCCGCGAACCGGTAGCGGTTCGGGTGGAACGTCGCCATCGTCAGTGCGCCGGTGCCGCCCTGCGCGGCGCCGACGATGCCGTGCCCACCGGGTGCAAGGCCCTTGTTGGCGGCCAGCCAGTTGGGCAGCTCGTCGGCCAGGAACGTCTCCCACTGCTTGCTGCCGTCAGCCTCCCAGTTGGTGTACATGCTCCACGCGCCACCTGCGGGGGCGGCCACCGAAATGCCGAGGCCCGACAGCGTGTTCATGGCGTTCCCCGCGGTGACCCAGTTGCTGACGTCAGGGGCGGCGTTGAACGCGTCGAGCAGAACCACGGCATGGGGGCCGCCGCCCTGGAACGCGACGGGAATGGAACGGCCCATCGCCGCCGACGGCACCATCAGCATCTCGACTTGAGCCTGGGCGACCGGTGTTCCTACCGCGAGCCCGGCGGCGACCAACACCGTCGCCGCTACCGCTCGAATGAACCCACGCATCTGCCGCCCTTCCGTTGCACGCCCACCCCGCAGTAGTGAATCACATCACCGCGACGGGCCGAGGCCTAAAACGATTGACGGCGGTGACCCCGAATGGGGGATCACCGCCGTCAATTTCGGCTGTTTACCGGGCGAACTAGCCGCCGGCAGGAGCCGCCGCATCGGCCGGAGCCGGCGGGGCCGACGGCTGCGGAACCGCGCCGAGCACGCGCTGGATGTCAGGCTTCATCTGCTGAAGCTGCTGACCCCAGTAGGGCCAGTCGTGCGTGCCATTCGCCGGGAAGTTGAACACACCGTTCCTGCCGCCCGCCGCGATGTACTCATCCTGGAAGGTCCGGTTCGTGCGGATGGTCAGGCCCTCCAGGAACTTGGCGGGCAGGTTGTTGCCCGCGACGTTGCCGTTGACCTCGGCCGGCTTGCCGTCACCGCAGTAGACCCAGATGCGGGTGTTGTTGGCGACCAGCTTGCCGATGTTGACCATCGGGTCGTTGCGCTTCCATGCGCTGTCCGGATCCTCGGTGCGGCCCCACATGTCGTTGGCGTCGTAGCCGCCCGCGTCACCCATCGAGATGTTGACCAGGGCTGGCCACCAACCCTCGGACAGGTTCAGGAAGCCCGACATCGAACCGGCGTACTGGAACTGCTGCGGGTAGTAGATCGCCAGCGTCAGCGCCGCGGAACCGGCCATCGACAGACCGACGGCGGCGTTGCGGTTGGGGTTCACGCCCTTGTTGGCGGCCAGGTACGCGGGGAGCTCCTGGGTGAGAAACGTCTCCCACTTGTAGGTGCTGCAGCCGGCTTTACCGCAGGCCGGGCTGTACCAGTCGCTGTAGAAGCTGGACTGGCCACCGACCGGCATGACCACGGCGAGACCGGAGTCGAGGTACCACTCGAACGCCTGGGTGTTGATGTCCCAGCCGTTGAAGTCCTCCTGGGCGCGCAGGCCGTCGAGCAGGTAGACACCCGGTGCATTCGGGCCACCGCTCTGGAACTGGACCTTGATGTCGCGACCCATGCCGGCCGAGGGCACCATCAGGTACTCCACCGGCAGACCCGGGCGCGAGAACGCACCTGCGGTGGCCGAACCGCCGACCGAGCTGACAAGGCCGGGCAGCACGATCGCCGCAAGCGCGACCACCGTGACCCGGCGGGCTACGCTGCGCATTCGCCCACGCAGCAATCCAACGAGCTTCATGCTTGAGTTTTTCCCATCTGTCGTAAAACGGCAGCAGGCCGATCCATGACCCCGCGCCCTATCCAGAGCGATCCCCGAGTCCGGCCAATTGCCTTGTAGTCAACCACACCTTTGTGGCGATCTCTCTTCTCCGTAACGCCGCTCAAGAGCTGCTCGCGTTCACCGTCACATGCCTTATCTGACCGACATGGCTGCAGTGTTACGAAATCAGAGAACCCGCGCTGCCAGCAAATCGCCTGGGATTACGGCCCCGTCGGGGGCATCCCGGTGTAGGGCGGATTCACCGGCTCAGGCACAGGCAGATCACATCGCTCGAGCTCGTAGAGCGGCACACGATCGATGCGGTAACGGGTGAATTCGGCGGCGTGCATCACATTCGACAGGAACCGCTTCACACCCATCGGAGCGCGGATCGCGTTGAGAACCGACTCGGTGTCAGAACACTTCAGCGCCGCCTCGGCCTGACGGATCCAGTCCTCGTCGAGATAGTCCGGGATGTAGGGCTCCTCCTTGAAGAACGGCCCTTCGGCGACGGCCCAGTCCGGGAACAGGTTCTTGTCGTGACCGATGCGGCCGTCCTCGATACGCGCGGTGTGCGCTGCGAGCGGATTCGCCAATCCGATCTGGTCGATCACCCGGACGTCGAGGCCGACGTTCATCCCGAGCATGCCCAGGTTCGTGAAGAAGACGGTGTGCGGGCCGATGTAGTCGGGCGGCGCGTCCGGCGGCGGTGGGTAGGCGGGCACGACGTCCCAGATGTCGTAATGCCCGGCGGGCAGCAGCAGCGCGCCGTCGGGGGTGTTCTCGATCGCCTCGACGACCGCACGCATGCGCGGGTAGTCGAGATAGTCCGCCGCCGTGAGCGGATGCGCATGCCCGGTCGCCTGCGAATAGAAGCGGCGCTCGTCGACGATGCCCGTGTACGTGACGCGGGTGGCATCGGCTCCCATGCCCGACGAGTTGGCGGCCCACAACGCCCAGCCGGCCACCGCGAACCACAGCACACTGGTGGCGCCCGCGTAGAGATAGCCTGCGCCCCTGGCCATCCGGCGGCTGTCGGGCAGCATCAGCGGGATCACCGAAACCGGCGCGATCAGACAGAACAACGGCGTGAGCAGCACCCGTCCATGCATGAAGTCACCGCCCTGGCGGATCCAGTACACCGCCTGGAGCACACCGCTGGCGACCATGAAAACGACCACCGCAGAAGGACTCTGCACTGTTCGCGCAAGCCAGCCGGACCCGGCGGGCGCCTGCCGGTTCACCCACTTCGGCCGGCCGCACAGCAGCATCACCATCAGCGCCAGACCGATCAGAAGGACCGCAGGGGCCCACAGCAGATAGGGCTGGTTGAAGTTGCCCAGGTAGACGAATCCTTGCTGCCACTTCGCGCCGGTGGCGTCCTTGGCCAGCGCCGTGCCGGGAAAGAGCAGGCCGTAGTAGCCCATCCGGAAGATCTGGTAGGAGACCGGCAGCAGCCCACCCGCCACGACGATCAGTGTGCGTCTGCGCCAGCCCTTCGAGGCGATCAGCAGCATCACCAATGCCAGACCGCCGATGAGCGCGAGCTCGGGCCGCACGAGCACGCTGAGGCCGGCGACCACGGCCAGCGTGGCGTCGAAGACCCGTGATGTTCGCTCACCCCGCAAGGACTGCGACCAGCACACCATCATCCACCAGAGCAGACCGAGATAGGCGATCACCAAACCGTTTTCGAGCCCCGAGGTGGCGAAGTCACGGGCAGGCGGAACCGCGATGTAGACCAGTGCGCCCGCCGGCAGCAGCAGCGCCTTGCGTCCGCGAAGCGTGGGTGCATAGAGCCGTGCGGTGCCCAGCATGACCAGGACGACACCGACGACGCTGAGCACCAGTGCGAACGTGAGCGCCACATATTCCAGACGAGCCGGTCCGGAGACCAGACCGCCCAGATACATCAGGTACGACCACACGGTCGACGTGTTGGCTTCCACACGCTCGCCCGCGTTGAAGACGGGACCGTTGCCCGCCAACATGTTCCGGGTCGTCCGCAGCACGATCAGGCCGTCGTCGGCGATCCACCGGCGCTGCCACGCGCCCCAGCCGAACAGCACACCCACTACGGCGACACTGAGCCACAGGCTCAGCCGCACCGAGATGTCATACGGGAAGGCGGGCCAGCGTGCGAACCGGCTCGCCGCTCCGGCCCATGGGCGGCTGTCAGCCGAAGAAGACTGCTGCACCGATGGTTCCGATCCATGCGAGCAGCAGCAGCTGCAGGACGCGGTCCTTCAGCGCTATGTCTTCGGGCTCACCGGCCAGCCCGCTGTCCACGTCGACGGCGTAGCGCAGGATCGCGATGGTGATGGGGATGATGGTGACCGCGTACCAGGACGCGTTGGCCCCGTCGCGCTCGAAGGCCCACAGGCTGTAGCAGACCACCATCGCCGTGGCGGCCACTGTCCAGACGAAGCGGAGATAGGAGTCGGTGTAGCTCTCCAGCGACTTGCGGATCTTCGCGCCGGTGCGCTCGGCGAGTTGCAGCTCCGCGTAACGCTTTCCGGCCACCATGAACAGTGAGCCGAACGTCATCACCAGCAGGAACCACTGGGACAGCGGGATACCCGCAGCGGCGCCGCCCGCGATGGCCCGGATCAGGTAGGCCGACGAGACGATGCAGATGTCAAGCACCGCTTGGTGTTTGAGGCCGAAGCAGTACGCCAGCTGCATGGCGATGTAGACGGCGATGACGACCACGAGGTTCGGTGAGGCCAGGAACGAGATGCCCAGCGAGGCAGCGCCGAGAACCACGGCGAGGGTGTACGCCAGCCATTGCGGCACCACCCCGGCGGCGATCGGCCGGAACCGCTTCGTCGGGTGCTGACGGTCCGCCTCGACGTCCCGCGAATCGTTGACCAGGTAGATGCACGACGCGGCCATCGAGAACGCGACGAACGCGATCAGGATGTTGATCGCCATCTCGTCGTAGTCGTACGGCACCTCGGCGCCCAAGGCCGCGATGGGGGCCGCGAGCACCAGGAGGTTCTTGACCCACTGCCGCGGACGGATCGCCTTGATGATGCCGGTGACGAGGTTTTTCGGCGGGCCCGCAGTGGAATTCGTCTCCGGTGTGACTTCGGAGGTACTCATGGTTGTCCTTCCAGCCTGCCGACTACTTTCGCGACAATGGCACCCACCGCGACACCGGTGAGAACATCTGTCGGGTAGTGCACGCCGAGCACCAAGCGGGACAACGCCATCGGTGGTACCAGCAGCGCAGGCAACGGCAGGCCCGTCGGGCGGGCCAGCAGTATCGCCGCAGCCGTCGTCGACGTGGCGTGCGCGGACGGGAAGCTCAGCCGGCTCGGCGTTCCGACGTTCACCGCGATCGCCGGGTGGTGGGGCCGCTGACGCTGCACGACCCGCTTGATGACGACGGCGGCGGCATGGGCCAGGAACGCACCGGCGCCTGCGGCGAGGTAGTCCCGCCGCTTGCTTTTCGAGAGCAGCGCTCCCAGAGCGGCCAGCGCCAGCCATCCGAGACTGTGCTCCCCGAAATGCGAGAGGCCGCGGGCGGCGGGAAGCACCCCCGGCTTGTCGGCCAGTGCGGATTGCACGGCCACCAGCACGGCGTCCTCGCCGCGCGGGTTGTCAGACATTACTCGATTCCAGCAGTACCGATTCCCACTTCTGCTTGCTCGTCAGTGAAGGCGCCGCAGCGCGGTACACCTTGCGCATGCGGTTGAACTTGCGGATCAACAGGGCTTGGCGCTTGAGCGATTCGCGGAGCAGTTCGAGCATCTTCTCGCGATCGCGCTGACGGTAGACCACACCCCGTCCGTCTGCGGTGGTCACGGTCACCCCGTCGACTTTGCAGAGCGAGAACCATCGGGCGTCCTGCGTCGCGACGTTGATCTGCGGGCGCTGATGGTGGACCGGGTCGTGCGGTTTGAGCTGGTGCACGATGCCGCGGCTCAGCCGAACGGAGATCGCCAGCGGATTGGTCGGGATGTTGACCTTCTTGCGCCACTTCTTGTCCGACGGTGCGGGCAGCGCCGTCGCGCTCTCCAGCACCACCGCGTCCGGGTACTGGGTACGCAACGCGCGGATGTCGGGCAGCGCGGACTCGAGGATCGAGAAGATGTGTTCGGGTCCGGCGAGGAAGTCGTCCATCGCCTTGTTCTGGATCGCGACGGTCGAATATTCAAGGCAGATAAGGTGTTTGATCGTCGCCTTGAAGTGGCTGGCGACCAGGCCGCGAATGTTGCCGTCCCAGTGCATCGCCGCGACGACGAGCCGGTTGCGCAGGTGGAAGTACGCCTGCCAGTCGATCGCGTCGTCCTTGTCGCTCCAGGCCATGTGCCAGATCGCCGCACCGGGCAACGTCACGGTCGGATAGCCGTGTTCGCCGGCGCGCAGCCCGTATTCGGCGTCGTCCCACTTGATGAACAGCGGCAGCGGCTGCCCCAGCTCCTCGGCCACCTGGCGCGGGATCATGCACATCCACCAGCCGTTGTAGTCGACGTCGATGCGGCGGTGCAGGAGCCTGCTGCGGTACTCCTCTTCGTCATTGAGCTTGTACTTGGCGAAGTTGTGGTCGTACTCGGTGTTGATTGCGTTGGTCCACATGAAGTTCTCGGCGGCGACCATCTCGCCCATCACGTGCAAATGTGAGGGCTCCTGCAGATTGAGCATCTGGCCGCCGACGAGCGTCGGCACCTTCGCGAAGCGGTTGAGCGCCAGCGCCCGCAGGATCGAGTCCGGCTCGACGCGGATGTCGTCGTCCATGAACAGGATCTGTTCGCAGTCGGTGTTCTTCAGCGCCTCGTACATGACACGGCTGTAGCCGCCCGACCCGCCGAGGTTGGGCTGGTTGTGGATGGTGATCCGGTTCCCCAGTGCGGCCGCGGCCTCGGCGAACCCGGGGTGGTCCTTGGCCTTCTTGGTGCCCTGATCCGACACGATCACCGCGCTGATGACTTCGTCCACCGCAGGATCCGAGGTCAGTGCGGCGAGTGCGTTGACGGCGTCCGAGGGGCGGTTGAACGTCGGGATGCCGACAGCGATGTTCGCCCTGCCGGGCGCGGCGATCGGCGCGTACCAGCCGGCGTGGTGCAGCGTGGACTTGGCGTCGGTGGTGATGTCGAACCAGATCCAGCCGCCGTCCTCGAACGGGGTCAGCTCGATCTCGAACTCGAGCACCGCCGGCTGGTCATCGGAATCGCTGTGGATGGGGGCGCCGCCGACGGTGATCCGGGCGCCGGTGGACTTGGAGCGGTACACGTCGACGCGGGCGCTGCCGGTCAGCTCGACGCGCAGCACAACCGATTCCAGGATCGACCAGCGTCGCCAGTAGCTGGCCGGGAATGCGTTGAAGTAGGTGGCGAACGAGACCTCGGACTCGGCACCGATCTCCAGCGTAGTGCGGGTGGGCGCATGGGCGCGCCGGGCGTTGGTGTCCGATTCCTCTATATAGAGCTTGCGAACGTCGAGGGGCTCACCGGGCCGCGGCAGGATGATGCGGGCCAGGGGGCTGACCGCCCGTGACTGCCCGGCATCCAGCGCGCCGGACGGGATGTCACTCATGTTGTGCTGCTTTCTGTATCGGGCTCGGCCAGCGGCGCACCGTCGCGCAGATGTGGCGCGAGGGTGTTGTCGTACATATTCAGCGCGCTGGCGATCGCCATGTGCATGTCCAGGTACTGGTAGGTGCCGAGGCGGCCGCCGAACAGGACCTTCGATGACGCCGTCTCCGCTTTGGCCCGCGCCCGGTAAGCCGCGAGCACCGCGCGGTCGGCGTCGGTGTTGATCGGATAGTAGGGCTCGTCGTCGTTCTCGGCGAACCGCGAGTACTCCCGCATGATCACCGTCTTGTCCGTCGGGTAGGCCCGCTCGGGGTGGAAGTGCCGGAACTCGTGGATACGGGTGTACGGCACGTCGGCGTCGTTGTAGTTCATGACGGGCGTGCCTTGAAAGTCCCCGGTGCCCAGCACTTCGAGCTCGAAGTCGAGGGTGCGCCACCCGAGGCGGCCTTCGGCGTAGTCGAAGTAACGGTCCAGCGGACCCGTGTACACGACGGGTGCGTCGGGGCTCTCGGCCCGCAACTGGTCGCGGATGTCGAACCAGTCGGTGTCCAGCCGCACCTCGATGCGGTCGTCGGTGGCCATGTTCTCCAGCCAGGCCGTGTAGCCGTCGACGGGAAGACC
This sequence comes from Mycobacterium sp. 236(2023), assembly GCF_029623955.1. Classification (GTDB taxonomy): domain Bacteria; phylum Actinomycetota; class Actinomycetes; order Mycobacteriales; family Mycobacteriaceae; genus Mycobacterium. The sequence continues at coordinate 153,420 of NZ_JARSBP010000008.1, forward strand.
CTCGTAGGTGTCGTTGAAGTAGCGGTTGTCGAAGGTGTAGCGCACCGGCAGGCGGGTGATGTTGCTCGCCGGGAGCTGCTTGGGATCGGTCTGCCACTGCTTGGCCGTGTAGTCCTTGACGAACGCCTCGTAGAGGGGCCGCCCGATCAGCGAGATGGCCTTCTCTTCCAGGTTCTGCGCATCGGCGGTGTCGATCTCGGCCGCCTGCTCCCGGATCAGTGCCCTGGCCTCATCGGGGGTGAAGTACCTGCCGAAGAACTGGCTGACCAGGCCCAGACCCATCGGGAATTGATAGGACTGGCCGTTGTGCAGCGCGAACACGCGGTGCTGGTAGCCCGTGAAGTCGGTGAACTGGCGCACGTAGTCCCACACCCGTTGATTACTGGTGTGGAAGAGGTGCGCACCGTACTTGTGGACCTCGATACCGGTCTGCGGCTCGGCTTCGGAGTAGGCGTTACCGCCGATGTGCGGTCGCCGCTCGACCACGAGGACGCGCTTGTTCAACTGCGTCGCCGCGCGTTCGGCGATGGTGAGGCCGAAGAAGCCGGAGCCGACGACGAAAAGATCGAATCCAGAGTTCATCGGCAGCAAGGGTATCCGACCGCGGCGCCTTCACCCGAGTTGGCGGGGCCGCGGCCGAGGGGACGGGAAGTTTCAGAGGTCGCGATTAGCTCACGATTCAATATCGTCACTCTATTCACACCAGTCACATCAGTAACATCGGTCGCGTACGACTAACCGATCTCTACATTCCCCAATTTATTGAGGAGACTTCCGTGCCGAACCGACGTCGCCGCCGGCTCTCGACAGCCTTGAGCACAGTCGCCGCTCTGGCAGTCGCGAGTCCTGTTGCAGTTATTGCCGTTTCCGAATTGTCTGCACCGGCGCAGGATGCGCCACAGCATCGTGAGTTCGTCCAGGCAGCATCCATCGCGGACCTGCCCGGCGAGCTGATCACCGCCCTCTCGCAGGGCCTGTCCCAGTTCGGCATCAACCTGCCGCCGATGCCGACGGGCCTGTTGACCGGATCGGGTGCCTCGGCGCCTGCGACGCTCACCACACCGGGCCTGGCCTCCCCCGGCCTGATGCCCGGCCTGTCGGCGGCTCCGTCGCTGACGGACCCCAGCCTGGCCAATCCCGCATTGACCAACCCTGCTCTGACGAGCCCGACCGGCGCCACCCCGGGCCTGACAGTTCCATCGCTGACCGATCCGGCGCACGCGTCGCCCGGTCTGACCACGCCGTCGTTGACCGATCCCGCCCTGGCGGCGACGCCGGGACTGACGACGCCTGGTCTGACAACTCCCGGATTGACGACGCCGGGTCTTACGACGCCGCCGGCGTTGACGGATCCGGCACTGGGCGCCTACCCGGTTTCGACATCGGGCCTGCCGGCGACGGGTGAAATCCCGATCTCCGCGCCGATCGGCCTGGATCCCGCGCTGGGTTCCTACCCTGTCCTCGGCGATCCGACGTTGGCAGCCACCCAGCCGGTGGCTGCCGGCAGCGGCGGTCTGCTCGGCGACCTGTCCAGCGCCGCCAACTCGCTGGGAGCGGGTGAAGCCATCGATCTGCTCAAGGGTGTCCTGATGCCCGCGATCATGCAGGCGGTCAAGCCCCCGGTCCCGCCGGTGCCCGCCGCTCCCATCTCGACCATGGCCGGCGAAGTCGGCGCCCCGGTCGAAGCCGGTCTCGGTGCGGCCGAGGCGACGGTGGAGCCCGGCGCCTAATCAGTCCTGTCACGGAACGGCACCGCAGAAGCGTGGACGCGCTCTGCGGTGCCGTTGCGTTGCCGTGGTGAGGTGTGTCGCAACAGCTGTATCAATCACCACATACGTAACATCAGTCCGTGCTGTATCGCCGCCACGCACCATCGATACTGTTCACCGCGCTCGCGGCGACAGTGGTGCTGCTGCCGTGGGCGGTCTCCGGCATCCCCGGCGACACCGAGAAAACAGCCGTTGACGCACCCGAGATCGTCCAGCAACCGCTAGCCGACCTCGGCGGTGGCGAGACCATCCGCGAGCTGCACCAGGACACGCCGTTCTCGATGGTCGCGCTGACGTCCGCGGACTTCGCCGGAACCTCGGCCCGGGTGCGGGCCAAGAAGGACGACGGCTCATGGGGGCCGTGGTACGACGCCGAACAACTCGGCGGAGTGGGAGCCGACCTTCCCGGGCCCCGCGGCACGGAGCCGGTCTTCGTCGGACGCACCAACACGGTGCAGATCGCGGTGACGCGGCCCGCCGACGCGCCCGTCATGCCACCGGCCCGTGAACCATCGCCGAACACCGACCGACCACCGCTGGGGTACGTGCCCGCCGGCGTCGAGCACCCTTTCCCCCAGAACATCACCGCCGTGCTGATCAGCCCGCCCGAGGCGCCGCCGGATCTGCCGCTGCCCAACGCCGCGACACCCGCAGGCCAGCCGCCACACATCATCAACAGGTCCGAGTGGGGCGCCGACGAGGGCATGCGGTGCGGAGAACCGCGCTACGACACCAGGATTCAGGCCGGGGTCGTGCACCATACCGCCGGCAGCAACGAATACGCACCGGGCGACTCGGCGGGCATCATCAGGTCGATCTACGAGTACCACACCCGCACCCTGGGCTGGTGCGACATCGCCTACAACGCGATGGTCGACAAGTACGGCCAGGTCTTCGAAGGCCGGGCCGGTGGAATGAACCGGCCCGTGGAAGGCGCGCACACCGGCGGCTTCAACCACAACACGTGGGGTGTGGCCATGCTAGGGGACTTCCAGACGGTGCCGCCCACCCCGATTCAGTTGCGCAACACCGGAAGACTTCTCGGCTGGGTGCTGGGCCAGGCCGGAGTCGACCCGCTCGGCACGGTCGTCCTGCCCTCGGAGGGCGGCTCGTTCACCAAGTTCCCGTTCGGTGCGTCGCCGACGCTGCCGACGATCTTCACGCACCGCGACGTCGGCATCACCGAATGCCCCGGCGCCGCCGCCTACGCGTTGATGCCCGAGATCCGCAACATCGCGGCCCGGTTCAACGACCCGCCCGGCCCGGAACAACTGGCCGACAAACTGCGCGGCGGAGCCATTTTCGCGAAATGGGAATCGCTGGGCGGCGTGAACAGCTACCTGGGTAGGCCCACCTCCCCCGAGGCGTCCGGCCAGGGGTCGGCCCGCTATGTGACATTCGAGCACGGCGCGATGTACTGGTCGCCGGAGAGCGGCGCGCAGCCCATCACAGGTGAGCTTTACACCGCTTGGGGCGCATTGGGATTCGAGCGCGGAGCGCTGGGACTGCCGACCAGCGCCGAGATCTCGGCGCCGCTGTGGGTCGTGCAGAACTTCCAGCACGGCACCCTGAACTTCGACAGGGAGAAAGCGACGGTGACCCGGGTGTTTGACGGGGTCCCCGTGGAGCTGCCGCCCGCCGACCTCAGCCCGGTCCAGCTGGAGCGCTTCACCCCGCCCACCAACCCGGTCTAGAGCTCCCCCAACCGCTTGCCGAGTTGCGCCCGCGACCGAATCCCCAGCTTGCGGTACACCCGGGTCAGGTTGGTCTCGACCGTCTTAACGCTGACGAACAGCGCATCGGCGACCTCCCTATTGCTCTTACCGGAGGCGACGAGCTCGGCGAGCTGCCGCTCGGCGTCCGTCAGTTCGGTGGACCCCGACCGGCTCGACGTGGTGACCCGAGACAGGAGATTGCGGGCGCGCTGCGACCACAGCCCGGCGCCGAGTTCGTCGAACTGCCGCAGCGCGTCACGCACACTGGCCGCCGCTGCATCGCGACGACGCAGTCTGCGCTGCACCTCACCGATCACGAGCAGCGTGCGCGCCCGCTCGAAAGGCATCGGCAACCTGTCGTATTCCACCATCGCTCGCTGGGCCGCCTCAGCTGCACCGGTGAGATCACCTCGCTCGGCGAGAAGTAGTGCCCGGCAACGCCTTCCGACGGCAAGCATCCACGGCCGGTCGAGACGCTCTCCGTTGCTCTCCAGGGCGGAGACCAGCTCGTCGGCCTCGCCGAGACGTCCGAGCGCGATCAGGGCCTCCGCCGCGTCAGGCATGAAGCAACCCGACATCAACTCCGTCCCCGGGTAGGGCCGGTACAGGTCGATCAGCGGCGCCGCCGCCCGTACCGCCTGCTCGTGATTGCCCAGCGACAGCTCCAGGAACGTCAGCGTCGAACTGGCCCACGCCGTCAACGACTGGTACTCGGCCCCCTGCACCAAGGCTGCACCGGCGTATTCGCGGGCCCGCTCCTCCTGCCCCTGATACGCGGCCGACGCCGCACAGATGCTCAGCGCGATCACCATCGAACCGCCGAGCTGTTCGGCGCGTTCGAGCATGTCCGCGGCATGCGCGTTCGCCTCGTCATAGCGCCCACTCCAGATCGCCACCAGGGTGCGGTAACCCATGACCGCCATCAGATCGTGCTCGGCTCCGCGTTGCCTACACCGATCGGCAACCATGGCGAGCTGATCGGCGGCTTCGGCCAGACGCCCGGTGAACGCGAGAATCAACCCACGAGTTGCGTTGACATCGAAGGGAATCGGAGTGTCCGCGTCGGGATCCTGCAACTCGAGCGCGCGCTGCAGAGCCGCTTCGTCGACGCCGAAACCGGACTGACAGCTCACATGGACCCACATGGCCAAGGCCTGGCTCGTGAGAGTCGGGACCCCCGCACGCTCGGCGACGACGACCGCCCTGCGCACCGTTTCGATCTGGTCGTCGAACGTGCCCACCATGCCCTGGACGAACGCCAACGACACCAACGAACCCACCATCACCGCGTCGTTCTCCGCCGCGTCGGCACACGCCTGCTCGAGCAGCGGCACCGCAACCTTGTAGTCGTCCTCGAAAATACGAACGCCGGCAAGAAGATTGAGAGCGACCGCGCGAAGAACACCGGGGCGCAGAGTGGAGATCACGCCATCGAGCAGTCCTGCGGCCCGCTCGAAATCGCCTGCTACATAGTGGTGTTCGGCCGCCCTGATCCGGCGTGAAACCTTGTCGCCACCCAGCTGGATCGCCAGCTCGACGAGCTCGGCGGCGGCCGCGGGAGCGCCCCGTGCCCGTGCCGAATCCGCCGCGGCATCCAGGGTCGACAGCGTGGCCTCGTCGGCGACGGTGCTCGACAGCGCGAGGTGACGTGCCCGCAGTTCGGGCTGGGTCTTGATCTCGGCAAGCCGCCGGTGGAACTCGCGGCGTTGGTTCGGGGCGGCGTTCTCGTAGATGCCGCTGGCCAGCAGCGGGTGGGTGAACCGGACGCGATTGCCCTCGATCACGACGATGCCTTCGATTTCTGCCGCCTCGAGCATCCCGGTGACGTGAGCCGTGGTGGTTTCGATCGTCGCGGCCAGGAGATCGACGGTCGCCGTCGTGACCGACGCGGCGACGAGCAGCACATCCCGCACGTCGTCGGCGAGACCGTCGACCCGCAGCCTGACCAACTCCGACAGGGTGGCCGGAAGGCCCGCGCCGCGACCCGACGGACCCGAATCCACCACACGAGCCAATTCCAGTGCGTAGAGCGGATTTCCGCCCGACACCTCCGCGATCCGCACAATGGCGGGCCGGGAGAACTTCCTGCCCAGCCGAGTGGACAGCATCGTGTGCAGCGCCCCCAGGCTCATCGGGGCGACCCGCAGTCGGGCGACACCCGCCGTGCCCACCTGCAGCCAGGACGCGGCCGGCTGCGGGATGTCCTCACCGGAGCGCTCCGTCGCCACCACCCCGACGGGCCCCTTGAGCCGGCGCGACACGAACGCCAGCACGGCAAGGCTCGACGGATCGAGCCACTGGACGTCGTCGACGGCGATCAGCACCGGGGCAACAGCGCTCATCGCGTGTACCGCGCCCAGAAGTGCAGCTGCCGTGATGCGTTCGTCAGTCGGCCGGCCCGCGGTCTGCTCACGCAGCAGCACCCGGTCGGCTGCCAGCCTCTGCATGTCGGGCAGGCCTGCCAGCTCGTCGGAGTCGACACAGGCGAAGAGGTCGGCGACCGCCGCGTGCGCCAGGCCGGATACAGGTTGCCCGGTGCGCGCCGTCAACACTCGGAAACCCGCCGTCTCGGCGCGCTCGACCACGCTGTTCCACAGAGTGGTCTTGCCGATGCCGGCCTCACCCTCGATCAACATGCCCGCCGGCCCGGCGCGTACCGCGGCCAGGAACTCCTCCACCGCGTGCGCGGGACCCGCCGCGGTGTCGTAGCCACCCCCCACGTCGACCATCATGACAGCGGGCAAAGCTACGGATACGTCAGACCCGACTTTTTCCTGCGATATTGCTGTGAAGCGCGGCCTACAGCCACCATCGTTCGAGCACCCGGGCCACTCCGTCCTCGGCGTTCGTCGCCGTCACCTCGTCGGCGGCGGCCACCGCGTCGGGATGCGCGTTCCCCATCGCCACACCGAGCCCGGCCCAGTCCAGCATCGGGACGTCGTTGGGCATGTCACCGAACGTGACGATGTCGGCGGCTTCGATGCCCTGGGGCCGAGCCAGCTCGTCGATGCCGGTCGCCTTGCTGATACCCAGCGGCACGATCTCGATCAGCCCGTTGTTGGTCGAATACGTGATGTCGCCCTCGATCCCGATGTGCTTGGCCAGCTCGGCGGCCATGTCGGCGCTGCGCGCACCCGACTTGCGGATCAGCAGTTTGACGGCGGGCGCGCTGAGCAGATCCTCGATCGACACCTCGGTGTTGTCCGGGTTCAACCACGCGTGTTCGTATCCCGGAGAGCTGACAAACTGCGGCGTGGCGGCGTCGTGGGCGCTGCGGCCCACCCGCTCGACGGCCAGCCCCGCACCGGGGATCACCCGCGTCGCGATCTCGGCCAGCTCGCCGAGCGCGTCGGCCGACAGAGTTCGTGCCGCGACGATCCGGTCGGCCGACGGGTCATAGATCACGGCACCGTTGGCGCACACCGCCATCGGTGCGAAACCCAACTGATCCACGATCGGTTTGACCCAGCGCGGCGGGCGTCCGGTGGCGAGCACGAACTGCGCGCCGTCGTCGACGACGGCGCGCACCGCCGAACGTGTTCTCGGACTGACGTTCTCGTCGTCGTCGAGCAGCGTGCCGTCCACGTCGGTGGCGATCAGCAGCGGCTTCATCGGCCCTCTTCCCGCCTGCGGGCGCGCTCGGCCAACTCGGCTTCCTCCATGACTCTGGCTTCTTCTGGGGTGGGCGCACTCCCGCCGAGGCGCCGCGGCAACCAGAACGCTCCTGACGGCTGCGGGTAATCGGCTTGGGCGGCGTCCAACAGACGCGACATCTCCGCGCGGAGTTTCACGTTCACGTCACCGTCGGGGGCGATCGGCCGGCCCAGAGCCACTGTCACCGGGAACTTCTTGCGGCCCAATGCTTTCGGATGGTCCTTGGTCCACAACCGTTGGGCTCCCCACACAATCAGCGGCACGATCGGCACCTGGGCTTCCCTGGCCATGCGCGCCGCACCGGACTTGAACTCCTTGAGCTCGAAACTGCGACTGATCGTCGCCTCGGGATACACCCCGACGATCTCCCCACGGCGAAGCGAGTCCACCGCCGCGGCGTAGGCCTCCGCGCCCGCCTGCCGGTCCACCGGGATCGTCCCCGTGTGCCTGATCAGCCAGCCGACGATCTTCACGTCCTTCATCTCGGCCTTGATCATGAACCGCATACGCCGCCCCCGCTGTGTCGCGGACAGCGCCGCGGGAAGGAAGTCGACATAGCCGGTGTGGTTGATCGCGATGACAGCTCCGCCGTCGGCCGGCATGTTCTCCAGCCCGCGGAAGGTGATCTGTGTCCCGGTAGCCCTCACCAACGACTTCGCCGTGATTTCCAGCGCGCGGAAGACCGGTTCCATCGGTGCCTATCCCGGCGCCTCACGGCGGGCGGCCTTCTCGGCAGCTTCCTCGGCATCCATCCGGTTCGCTTCGGCCAGCGTCGGGGCACCACCGCCCATGCGGTGAGGCACCCAGAACTCGCCGGGCGGGTGCGGCCCGTACGCATCCTGCACCTGCTCAAGCAGATGCTGCATGCGGGAGTGCAACACCGTCGTCAGCTCCGCGGCGGGCAGCGTCGGTTCGATCGGCTTGCCCACCGTGATCGAGATGGGCACCTTCGGGCGCTTCATGTTCGGGGGATGGCCCTTGGTCCAGACCCGCTGGGCGCCCCACACGATGTGCGGCACGATCGGCACGTTCGCCGCGATCGCCATCCGCGCGGCACCGGACTTGAAGTCCTTGATCTCGAAGCTGCGGCTGATCGTGGCCTCGGGGTAGACGCCGACGAACTCGCCGGCGGCGAGCCTGCGGCAGGCTTCGTCGAACGACGACGCGCCGCTGGCCCGATCGACCGGGATGTGCCGCATGCCCCGCATCAGCGGACCCATGACCTTGTGGTCGAACACTTCCTTCTTCGCCATGAACCGGACCTTGCGGCCGAGATGCTGCTCGTAGGCCGGCAGGCCCGCGAAGGTGAAGTCGAAGTAGCTGGTGTGGTTGATGGCGATCACCGCCCCGCCGGTGCGGGGCAGGTTCTCGACCCCGGTCACGGTGAACTTCAGGCCCTGGATTCGCCAGACCAGCCGGGCGAGCTGGATGGCGGTGCCGTATACCGGTTCCACAGCAGCAAGCGTAGTGCTCGCATGACGGAAGGCAGCCATGAGTGCTCCTACCGGACCCCTGCCGGTGCCCGACATCGTCGCCACGATCGCCGCGGGGCGCCCCGTGACGGCCGTCTGGGTCAACGAACTCGGTGGGGTGACGTTCGCCATCGGTTCCCGCGTCACCGACTACGTGAAGGTCTATCCCGACGACGCGGCCGCCCTGCTGGCCGACGAGGTACCGCGCCTGCGATGGGCGCAGAGGTACATCCCGGTTCCGGTGGTCCTCGGGTCGGGACCGGGATGGATGCACACCGCCGCGCTGCCGGGTCGGTCGGCGGTGGACCCGCTCTGGTCCCACGCGCCCGAGACCGCGGCGCGGGCGATCGGAACCGGGCTGCGGAGGTTGCACGACGCTTTGCCTGTCGAGGACTGCCCGTTCGGGCCGCCGTCCTGGGTGGGCGATACGCCGCCTGCGGACCGGCTGGTCGTGTGCCACGGCGACGCGTGCGCGCCCAACACCCTGATGGACGACGACGGGGCGTGGTGCGGGCACGTCGACCTCGGGGACCTCGGGCCCGCGGATCGTTGGGCCGATCTCGCCATCGCGACGCTGTCGCTGGACTGGAATTACCCCACGGACGAGGACGCAGGCTTTGAAGGCGCCCTGCTCGACGCCTACGGAGTGACCCCCGACCGTGAACGCATCGCCTACTACCGGGCTCGCTGGAACGACGAGCCCCCGGCGCAGGGCTAAACTCCTAGGCGACCAGTTTGCGGGGCGAAGCGGACTTAGAGAGGTGTAAGTGCAGGTCACGAGCGTCGGACACGCCGGCTTCCACATCGACACCAAGGCCGGAAGCATCCTGTGCGACCCGTGGGTCAACCCTGCCTATTTCGCATCGTGGTTCCCGTTCCCGGACAACACCCAGCTCGACTGGGCCGCCCTCGGCGACGTGGATTACCTGTACGTCTCGCACCTGCACAAGGACCATTTCGACCCCAAGCACCTCACCGAGTACGTCAACAAAGACGCCGTCGTGCTGCTGCCGGACTACCCCGTGCCGGATCTGCGGCGCGAGCTGGAGAAGCTCGGCTTCCACAACTTCTTCGAGACCACCGACTCGGTGAAGCACCGCGTCAGCGGCCCGAAGGGCGACCTCGAGGTGATGATCATCGCGCTGCGGGCGCCCGCCGACGGCCCGATCGGCGACTCCGGCCTCGTCGTCGACGACGGCGAGACCGTTGCCTTCAACATGAACGACGCGCGACCGGTCGACTTGGACATGGTGCACGCCGACTTCGGCCAGATCGACGTCCACATGCTGCAGTACTCCGGGGCGATCTGGTACCCGATGGTCTACGACATGCCCGCCCGCGCCAAGGAAGCGTTCGGCACCCAGAAGCGGCAACGGCAGATGGACCGCTGCCGGCAGTACATCGCGCAGGTCGGTGCGACGTGGGTGATCCCGTCGGCGGGGCCGCCCTGCTTCCTCGACGACGCCCTGCGCAACCTCAACGACGACCACGGCGACCCGGCCAACATCTTCCCCGACCAGGTCGTGTTCCTGGACCAGATGCGCACCCACGGGCATGACGGCGGCCTGCTGATGATTCCCGGATCGACCGCCGATTTCACCGGCTCACAACTGAATTCGCTCACCCACCCGATGCCGGACGCCGACGTCGAGGCGATTTTCACGACCGGCAAGGCCGACTACATCGCCGACTTCGCCGAGCGGATGGCCCCCGTGCTGGCCGCCGAGAAGGCGGCGTGGGCACCCGCCACGGGTGAGTCGCTGCTGGAGCCGCTGCGGGATCTGTTCGAGCCGATCATGCTCCAGTCAGACCAGATCTGCGACGGCATCGGATATCCGGTAGAGCTGCGGCTAGGCCCCGAAACGGTGGTTCTGGACTTCCCGAAACGTGCTGTCCGCGAGGCTATCCCGGACGAGAAGTTCCGCTACGGCTTCGGCATCGCTCCGGAGTTGGTGCGCACCGTGCTGCGCGACCACGAGCCGGACTGGGTCAACACGATCTTCCTGTCGACGCGGTTCACGGCGTGGCGGGTCGGCGGATACAACGAGTACCTCTACACCTTCTTCAAGTGCCTGACCGACGAGCGGATCGCCTACGCCGACGGCTGGTTCGCCGAAGCGCACGACGACAGCGCCTCGATCACGTTGGACGGCTGGGAGATCCAGCGGCGCTGCCCGCACCTCAAGGCCGACCTGTCGAAGTTCGGCGTCGTCGAAGGATCCACGCTGACCTGCAATCTCCATGGCTGGCAATGGAATCTGAACAACGGCCGATGCCTGACCACCAAGGGACACGAACTGCGCTCGGCCAAGCTGGAGTGACATGACGGACGTGAAGCGGAAGTTCTACGACGATGGCCTGATCCAGCTGGATCAGGAGGCCCTCACGTTGCGGCGCTACCACTTTCCGTCAGGCACATCCAAGATCATTCCGCTGCGCGACATCCGCCGCTACCACGCCTCGTCGCTCGGGCTGTTCATGGAGCGCTTTCGACTGTGGGGCAGCACCGACCCGCGCCGGTGGATGCCGCTCGATGTGTACCGGCCCCTGAAGTCGACCCTCGTGACCATCGACATCGGCGGGACGCCGAACCCGGCGTGCACACCGGTGCACCCCGATCAGTTCCTTGAGCTGCTCGACGAATTCCTCGCGGCCCGTTAGCTTTTGGGCGTCAGCATGTCTGTGCCCACGTAAGGCACCAGAGCCTCGGGGATGCGCACGCTGCCGTCAGGCTGCTGATGGTTCTCCAGGATCGCGACCAGCCAGCGCGTGGTGGCCAGCGTCCCGTTGAGCGTCGCCGCGGTCTGAGGTTTGCCGTTCTCGTCGCGGTAGCGCACCGCCAGCCTGCGCGCCTGGAACGTCGTGCAGTTCGACGTCGAGGTCAGCTCGCGGTAGGTCTGCTGCGTCGGCACCCACGCCTCGCAGTCGTACTTGCGGGCGGCAGACGAACCGAGGTCGCCCGCGGCGATGTCGATCACCCGGTAGGGCACCTCGATGTGGGCCAGCATCTGGCGCTGCCAGCTCAGCAGCCGCTCGTGCTCGGCCTCGGCCTCGTCGGGTTTGCAATAGACAAAGCCCTCGATCTTGTCGAACTGGTGCACGCGGATGATGCCGCGGGTGTCCTTGCCGTAGCTGCCGGCTTCACGGCGGAAACAGGAGGACCATCCGGCGTAGCGCAGCGGCCCCGCAGAGAGGTCGAGGATTTCGTCGGAGTGATAGCCGGCCAGCGGCACCTCCGAGGTGCCGACCAGATAAAGGTCGTCGTCGGCGAGGTGATAGACCTCGTCCGCGTGCGCTCCGAGGAACCCGGTACCGCGCATGATCTCGGGCCGCACGAGAACCGGCGGGATCATCAGCGTGAACCCGTTCTCGGTGGCGGTGCGCACAGCCAGCTGGAACAGGCCGAGTTGCAGCAACGCCCCGAAGCCGGTGAGGAAGTAGAAGCGGGAACCGGAAACCTTGGCGCCACGCTCCATGTCGATGAGCCCCAGCGCCTCCCCCAGTTCGAGGTGGTCCTTGGGGTTGTCGATCGCCGGCGGTTCTCCGACGGTGTCCACGACGACGAAGTCGTCCTCGCCGCCGGCCGGTACGCCTTCGATGATGACGTTGGAGATGGCCATGTGGGCCGCGGCATAGGCGGTCTCGGCGTCGGACTGCGCAGCTTCGGCCGACTTCACCTTCTCGGCGAGTTCCTTCGCCGCCGCCAGCAACCCGGGGCGCTCGTCGGGCGAAGCCTTACCGATCGACTTGCTGGCCGCCTTCTGTTCGGCACGCAGATTGTCGGCGGTCGAGATCGCGGCCCGCCGCGCGGTATCGGCCTCGGCGAGGGCATCGACGAGGCCGGGGTCCTCACCCCTGGCCTGTTGCGATGCGCGGACGGCGTCGGGATTCTCTCGCAGGACTTTGAGGTCGATCACGCGGCAACCCTACGGGGTCGAGGTCGGACGCGGCTCAGCTGCATAACGTTACAACTGCATCACTTGTCACAGCACCCGACACGCCTGTCACAATGGAGCGGATGTCTGATACAGCCCGGCCTGTCGAGAAGCCTTGGTGGAGGAGCCTGCAATCCTCGTCGACCCGTCGCGCGCTGCTTCTGACGGCGTTGGGTGGACTTCTGATCGCCGGCGTCATCACGGCGCTGCCCAAGACCGACCCGTCAGGCGGTCTGACGGCGAACTCGATTTCGCTCGGTCCCCGCGGCAACGACACCTTCGACCACGCCAAGAGCGGTGACTGCCTCAGCTGGCCCGACCGCACGCCGGACGCGGCCGAGATCGTGGACTGCGCAGGCGATCACCGGTTCGAGGTCGCCGAGTCGGTCGACATGCGCACCTTCCCCGGCAGCGAATACGGGCCTGATGCCGCGCCGCCGTCGCCGGCGCGGATCCAGCAGATCAGCCAGGAACAGTGCTCCGCGGCCGTCAAGCGCTACCTGGGTGCGCAGTACGACCCGAACAGCAGGTTCAGCGTCAGCATGCTGTGGTCGGGTGACAAAGCCTGGCGTCAGTCCGGTGAGCGCCGCATGCTGTGTGGTCTGCAACTGCCCGGACCCAACAATCAGCAGCTCGCGTTCCAGGGCAAGGTCGCCGAGATCGACCAGTCCAAGGTGTGGCCGGTCGGCACGTGCCTGGGCATCGATCCCGCCACCAACCAGCCCACCGACATCCCCGTCGACTGCGCCGCGCCCCACGCGATGGAGGTGACCGGTGCGGTCAACCTGGCGCTGAAGTTCCCCGGCGTGCTTCCCGCGGAGACGGATCAGGACAGTTTCATCAAGGACGAGTGCACCAAGATGACCGACGCCTACCTGGCGCCGCTGAAGCTGCGTGAGACGACGCTGACGCTGATCTACAGCACGGTGTCGCTGCCCAGTTGGGCGGCGGGCAGCCACCAGGTCTCGTGCAGTATCGGCGCCACACTCGGTAACGGTGGCTGGTCGACGCTGCTCAACAGCGCCAAGGGCCCGCTGATGATCAACGGGCAGCCGCCCGTTCCCCCGCCGGACATCCCGGAGGAGCGGCTCAGCCTTCCGGCGATCCCGGTACCCGACGAGCCGTATGACAGCTCGTCCAGCTCGTCGAGTTCGTCGAGCAACTCGTCGGACTCGTCCTCGTCGTCGACGTCGGACTCCAGCGACCAGCAGACGGTGCACGGTCCTCAGCCCTCGACGGTTCCTGCTACGGAGCCGACCCAGACGGACCAGGCTCCGTCCACCGACGTGCCGCCTCCCGGTGGTGGCAACACGTTCCTGAACGGCCCTCCGCCGGCACCGAACGCGCCCCCTGCCGATCAGCTGCCGCCCCCGGCCGCACCTGCTCCGCCACCCCCGCCGCCGTTCGGCTTCCCGCCGCCTCCGGCACCGGCACCGGCACCGGCACCGGCACCGGTGCTCCCGCCTCCGCCAGGGACGTAGTCGCGTGACCGTGCGGATGAGTTCGCAACGGTTCGAGGAATTGGTCGGCGACGCGCTGGATCTCATTCCGCCGCGCTTGGCCTCGGCGATCGACAACGTGGTCATCCTGGTTGCGGACCGCAACGAGGACGAGCCCGACCTGCTGGGCCTCTACGAAGGTGTCGCTCTGACCGAACGCGATTCCTGGTACTCCGGCTCGCTCCCCGACACGATCACCATCTACCGCGGCGCGCTGCTGGACGTGTGCGGCAGCGAGCAAGAGGTCGTCGACGAGGTCGCGATCACGGTGATCCATGAGATCGCCCACCATTTCGGCATCGACGACGACCGGCTGCATGAGCTCGGATGGGGCTGAGGGGTCCGCGCGGCAACCCGATGTTGTCGGCCCCGAGTGCTATGAACGGCACATGAGCAATCAGTGCCGCGCCTGCCGTCTGGGCTTGGAGCACTGCCACGGCGCGCTGATCCACCACCCGTACGCGGCTGCCGAATGCACGGAAGCCGACTGCTTCGTCGTCCGCGGCGACCACGATCTGCACATCGACTGCAGCGCAGCCGGTTGCCGCTGCGACGAACCTGCCGCCGCGTCAGCCCATCGGGTCGGCTGAGCGCGATCCTTCGGCACTTGTCGTGACCGGCGTCTCCGGGCCGAACGGCGGGGTCAGCTTGCCCCATTGAAGGCAGCTCCAGCGGCCGTCGGTGATGGGGGCGAGCACCACGGATTCGGTGTTGGCCAGGTGGTGGTCGATCGCGAAGTGGCCGTCGACGCCCGACAGGTAGGCCGAGACGAGCCTGATGGCGGCGCCGTGACTGACGACGATGATGTCGCCGTGCCAGGCCGCGTCGTCGAGGTAACGCATGCGCAGTTGGTCGAGCACCGGGATGTAGCGGTCGAGGACCTGCTGGGCCGACTCTCCGCCGGGCAGCGCGAGGTCGAGTTCGCCTCCGTGCCAGCGCCGGTAGACGGCGTTGAATTCGTCGTGGGCTTCTTCGTCCGCCCGGTCCTCCAGATCGCCGACCTGGACCTCGTGGATTCCGTCGAACGCGTGGGTGGGGTGCGCGGCCGCGAACTCCCGCGCGATGTGATCGGCCGTCTGGACCGCGCGGGTGGCGATCGAGTGCGCGATCATCGCCGGTGGCCGGGACAGGCCGCGGGCGAACGCGGAGGCTTGGTCGCGGCCGAGGTCGGTGAGTTCTGCGCCGGGCGGCCGGGTGTCGAGCCGCCGGGCGACGTTGCCATGCGTCTGACCGTGCCGGACCAGCACCAGACGTCCGCTCACGGTCTTCCCTCCCGGAGCCGGTCCACCCAGGCGGCCGCCTCGTCCAGTGGCGGAGGCGCGGCACCCACGACGTCACCCGTGGGCCACGAGCCCAGATAGCGGACGTCGGCGCAGCGCCGGTGCAGCGCGCGCAGAGCCTCGGCCACGGAGTCGTCCTCGATGTGGCCGACGAAATCCAGGAAGAACTTGTAGGTGCCGAGTTCGGTGCGGGTGGGCCTGGACTCGATCCGGGTCAGGTCGATGTCGCGGACCGCGAGTTCGGTCATCGCGGCGACGAGCGCACCGGGCACGTTGTCGAGCTGCAGGACGACCGAGGTTCGGTCGGCACCGGTGCATTTCGGCGGTGGACCCGGGCAGCCGACGAGTACGAACCGGGTCCGGGCATTGGCCTCGTCGACGACGTCTGCGGCGAGCGTGTCGAGTCCGTAGTGCTTTGTGGCGAGCGCGGTGCTGACGGCAGCGTCGGCCCGGCCTTCCGAGACCTCTTGTGCCGCAGCGGCATTCGAATTCGCCGGCACCAGTTCGGCGTTGGGCAGATTTTCGGCCAGCCACCGTTTGACCTGGGCGGTGGCGACCGGGAACGCGGCGATCGTCTTGACGTCCGCGCCGACGATCCCCGGCCGTACCGCGATGGTGAACGACACGTCGAGGGTCAGCTCGGCGTAGACCTGCAGGGGCGCTCCGTCGGCAAGGCTGTCCAGGGTCGGGATCACCGAACCGTCGATCGAATTCTCGATCGGTACGCACGCGAACTGCGCCGCGCCTGCCCGGACGGCGGCGAGCGCGGCGACGGTGCTGTCGGTCGCGATCGGCGTCACCGACTGGTCAGTGCCGGGGATCAGACCGTTGGCCGCGATCGCGCGCAGCGCCGCCTCGGTGAAGGTTCCCTCGGGGCCGAGGTAGGCGATGCCGGGCACCGCACCACCCTATCGGTTGCCTTGGTAATCGCATTCCGCTGCGGGAAAGCCTTGCGCTTCCGCCGGGCTACTAGTTAAGTTAGGCTCACCTTACCAATTGAAAGGCAGCGCGATGGCATCTCCGGCACTGACTGCAGCTCCCACGACAGCGGAGCGAATTCGCAGCGCGTGCGTGCGGGCAGGCGGCGCGATGCTGGCCGTCGAAGGGCTCGATCCGGCGGCCACTCCCGTCCACCACCTCCTCGACGACGGCTCCTTCGCCATCACCGTGCCGGTCGGCGGAGCCCTCGCTGCGACGGTCGTGTCGGCGGGCAATGCCGGCATCCAGGCAGTCCTGGAGATGACCGACTACGCCCCGCTGCCGCTTCGAGAGCCGGTGCGCTCCCTGGTGTGGATCCAGGGCAGGCTGCGCGACGTGCCGATGAGCGAGGTGCCCGCCCTGCTCGATCTGATCGCCGCCGCCGACCCGAATCCGGCACTGCTGCAGGTCAATTCCGGGCCCGCACAGGCAGAAGGCGATACCCGCTACGCGCTGATGCGGCTCGAGATCGAATCCGTGGTGGTCGCCGATTCCACCGGAGCCGAATCCGTGGCGCTCGGCGCGCTGCTGGGCGCGAGCCCGGATCCGTTCTGCGCCATGGAGTCCTGCTGGCTGCAGCACATGGAGTCGGCGCACCGCGACGTCGTGGAACGCCTCGCCACCCGGCTGCCCACGTCGCTGCGCCACGGTCGCGTCCGCCCGCTCGGCCTGGACCGGTACGGCGTCCAGTTGCGCGTAGAAGGCGAGGACGGCGACCACGACGTGCGTCTGTCCTTCGCCAAGCCGGTCGACGACGTCACGGGTCTGAGCCAGGCTATCCGCGTGTTGATGGGCTGCCCGTTTCTGAACGGGCTGCGCGCCCGCGGCGCGTGAGCGCCAAAAGTACTTGAGCGCGTGAGGCCGCTACCGTAGCTGCGGTGAGCGCGACCGATGACGACCTGACGAGCGATCAGCGGCGCGGCCTTCGCATCGAGATCGCTGTCGTGCTGGCGGTCACCTTCGGCCTCAGCGCCTACAGCGCACTCCTTCGACTTGTCGAGGGCGTCCTGCTCGGCCTGTCCGGCCGAACGGTGGCGCTCAACCCGAAGCGCTCCCCCATCGACCTGATCGACCTCGGCCTCAACCTGGCGAGCCTGGCGCAACTGCTGGCGTGGGGAGCGCTGGCGATCTACCTGTTGTGGCGCGGCGGCGACGGCCCCGAGCGGATCGGTCTCACCCGAATCCGTTGGCGGCGGGACATTCTCGGCGGTGTCGGGCTCGCGATGCTGATCGGCGTTCCAGGCCTGGCGCTCTACCAGATCGCCAGGATCATCAGGATCAACGCCTCCGTCGAACCCGCCGAACTCAACGACACCTGGTGGCGCATCCCGCTTCTGCTGTTGTTGGCCTTCGGCAACGGGTGGGCCGAAGAAGTCATCGTCGTGGGATTTCTGCTCACCCGATTGCGCCAGCTGAAGCTCAATCCCTGGGCAGCCCTGATCGTCTCGAGCCTGCTACGCGGTGCGTACCACCTGTATCAGGGATTCGGAGCGGGGCTCGGCAACGTCGCGATGGGGCTCGTGTTCGGTTACTACTGGCAACGGACCGGTCGGCTGTGGCCGTTGATCATCGCGCACACGCTCATCGACGTCGTCGCTTTCGTCGGCTATTCACTCCTGGCGGGTCGGCTCGGCTGGCTGGCCTGAGCGCGTACATTTCGATCGTGACCGACAAGCGGCCGCCTTTTCCCGGGCCGGTTCCGCCGCCCCCGCGGGGAACCCCGAACCGCCGCGAGCCGTCTCAGGTGATCCGACGCGACCCGAACCAGCGTCCGCTCAATCCGAACCAGCGTCCGCCGTGGCCACCCAATCCGCCCACACCGCAGCGCAGGCCCGCACCGCCGCGGCAGGCACCTCCCCCACCACCGCCACCACCTCGGCCAACGCGGCGCCCGACGCCACCACCTCCGGCACCACACGTACCGCCCGCGGCGCGGAAGAAACCCCGGCGTATCCGCCGCTGGTTCCGCATCGCGCTCGTCTGCCTGCTGCTGGTCGTCGTCGGCGGCGTCGCGCTCGGCGTGTGGGTCGATTCGTCGTTGACCCGGATTCCGGCGCTCACCGACTACGCCGACCGACCCGCCGAGGGGCAGGGCACGACGTGGCTGCTCGTCGGCTCCGACGGCCGGGAAGGCCTCACGCCGGAGCAGCAGGCGGACCTCACCACCGGCGGCGATCTGGGCGCCAGCCGCACCGACACGATCCTGCTGGTGCATCTTCCCGGCCTGATGTCCGACACCCCGGCGACGATGGTCTCGATACCCCGCGACTCGTACGTCCCGATCCCCGGATACGGCGACGACAAGATCAACGCGGCGTTCTCGGTCGGCGGTCCGCAGCTGCTGGCCCAAACCGTCGAGTTGGCCACCGGGTTGCGCATCGACCACTACGCCGAGGTGGGGTTCGGCGGCTTCGCCGGACTCGTCGACGCCGTCGGCGGTGTGACGATGTGTCCGACCGAGCCGATCAGCGATCCGCTGGCGGGCATCGATCTTCCGGCGGGATGCCAGGAGCTCGACGGACGCAACGCCCTGGGCTTCGTCCGTTCCCGTGCCACACCGCGCGCCGACCTCGATCGGATGGTCAACCAGCGACAGTTCATGTCGGCCCTCGTCGAGCGGGCCTCCAGCCCGGCCGTGCTGCTCAATCCACTGCGGTGGTATCCACTGGCCAGCGCCGCAGCGGACACGCTCACCGTCAACGAAGGCGACCACATCTGGGACCTGGCCCGGCTGGGATGGGCGCTGCGCGGCGCCTTCACGAACGTCACCGTGCCCATCGGCGAATTCACCGACAACGGGTCCGGGTCGATCGTGGTGTGGGACAGCGGGGCGGCCGAGCAGCTGTTCGGCGCGCTGGCGTCGGACTCCGCCGTGCCGCAATCCGTGCTCGACGCCGCCAACCCCTAGCGTCAGCAAACTTTGTAGCATGAGTCACACTGGGCTTCCTAACTAAGGATAACCTCGCCTGCATTAGGCTGACCTTCGATGACAATAGCCCCTGAGCTGCTATATCTTCGTCGCATGACAACTTCATCGTCCATCGACGCCATCGATACCAAGTTCCACGGGCTGCTCAACGACCAAGTGCGTAGCGAACTCGGAGCGTCGCAGCAGTACCTCGCCATCGCCGTGTATTTCGACAGCGCCGACCTCCCGCAGCTGGCGTCGCTCTTCTATCGCCAGTCGGTCGAGGAGCGCAATCACGCGATGATGCTCGTGCAGTACCTGATCGACCGTGGTGTCGCCACCGAGATCCCCGCCGTCGACCCGGTGCGCAACACCTTCGAAACTCCCCACGATGCGATCAGCCTGGCCCTGAACCTCGAGCGCTCCGTCACCGAGCAGATCAGCAGGCTCGCCGCGACCGCCCGCGACGAGGGCGACTACCTCGGTGAACAGTTCATCCAGTGGTTCCTCAAGGAGCAGGTCGAAGAGGTCGCCCAGATGACGACGCTGGTGCGCGTCGCCGAACGTGCCGGCGCCGACCTCTTCCACCTCGAGGACTTCGTTGCTCGCGAGATCTCGGCGCCCAAGGGTGACCCGGCGGCCCCCAAGGCCGCAGGTGGCGCGCTCTAACTAGTCGCGACCCGCACCGGTCAGACCGTTCTGCAGCCAGGCCTTGGTGCGGCCCGGATGGTTCGTCGCTATCCAGGCCACACCGAGGTCTCTGCAGTATTGGACGTCTTCGTAGTGGTCGACGGTCCAGCAGTACAGCGCGCGGCCCTGTGCCGCAGCACGGTCCACCAGTTCCGGGTATTCGCGCAACGTCGCGATCGACGGGCCGACCGCCGTCGCCCCGACCGTCGTCGCGGCGCTGCCCCCCAGATAACGCGATGTCTCACCGAGCAGCACCGTGGGGAGCATCGGCGCAGCCCGGCGGATCCGCCAGACAGCCGCCGCCGAGAACGACATCACCACCGCGCGCGACATGTCGGCCGATGCCGGAGATGCGATGCCGTACCGGTGCAGCAGCGCCAGCACCTTGCTCTCCACCAGGGCGCCGTACCGGACGGGGTGCTTGGTCTCGATGAACATCTTCACCGGCCGGTTGCAGTCCAGGACCAGAGACACCAGGTCGTCGAGCGTGAGCAGTCCGGTATCGCCCTGGCTGCCGTCTTCGCGCCGGCTCGGATGCCAGGCGCCGTAGTCGAGTTCTCGCAGCTGGGCGAGCGTCATCTCGCTGACCAGGCCCGTCCCGGTCGAGGTCCGGTCCAGCCTGCGGTCATGCACGCAGACGAGGTGACCATCCTTGGTGAGGCGGACGTCGCACTCGACGGCGTCGGCGCCCTCCTCCAGGGCGAGCTCGTAAGCGGCCCGGGTGTGCTCCGGCAGCTCCGCCGAGGCACCTCGGTGGGCAACCACGAAGGGATGGCCGCCGAACGTCTCGTCGGAGCTCATACCGCTATGCTGCCGGGTTCTCCCCGTCCCGCTCAACTGCACGCGCGGGTTCGTCGGAATTCTCGACGGATGCGACCATCACCCACCGCCTCGACGGCGCCGCCACGGGTTGGCGCTCGAAACCGAGGAACACCTGCAGCACGAGCAGCAGGGCCGCGACCGCGAACAGGTAGGCCACGATCGTCGTGACGGTGTTGTTGGCAATGCCTTGGGGGTCGGTCGTGAAACTCGTCGCGATCGAGAAGACCGAGACCGCGGTGCTGGCGACCCAGACCACCCACCACACCAGAATCGGCCGGTGCAGCCAGCGCAGCCGGGCCTCGGTGTCGGCGAGCTCGATCACGTACACCGGGGCCCACAGCAGGTTGGCCAGCGGAATCAGGCAGCCGAGCCACAGCTCCACTGCCGAGCGGGGATCTGGCCGTCCCTGGTGAGCAAAGGCGGCAGCCCGGCGGGAGATCAGCCAGCTGGTCAGGATCAGCGCAGAGGCCACCGTCATGAAGGCCGCGATGACGCTGATCGCCACCCCACCCCAGGTCGCGATCGCGGCGACCCACGGATTCAGCAGAACCGTCCGGTTGATGATCAGCAAGATGTAGCGGACCAGGTGCATGAACGCTGCGACGCCCAGGGCGGCCATCGTCAGAACGAGCATCGTGCGGACCGACTTCGCCGACGGGCCCTTGCGCTCCGTCGCGTGCTGGACGGGGGCGTCGAAATGTTCGGCCAGCCCCCATCGGGGGGTGCTGAGGTACCGCGGGGTGGGCCCGAGGTCGCGACGACCGCGCCGCGGCTGCGGCGGCGCACCCGGACGAACCGCGACCCACCGGTAGCCCGCCGGAGCGGGCGGACCTTGGCGGCCGCCCTGTTGCGGTGGCGGCGCCTGCCGCTGGTCCCAGCCCTGCCCGGGAGCGTGGCCCGAAGGAGCGAGCAGCGTGCCGTGACAGCGCGGGCACCAGACCCGCTGCCGGTCGCGCACGTTCCACCGCGTCCCGCATTGGGAACACACTTGGATCATCGGACCAGCCTAATTCAGACCGTTCCGGCGCCTCCGCCGTCGGTGATCACCGGACGTCCCGCTCCGGCCCAGGCCAGCATGCCGCCGGTGACGTTCACTGGCTCGAACCCGTTGCGGGCCAGATACTGCGCGACGCGTTGCGAACGGCCGCCCGCGTGACAGACCACGAACAGCTGCGAGTCGGTGTCGATCTCGGCCAGCCGGGCGGGGATGTCGCCCATCGGAATGTGCTGGGCCCCTGGCGCGTGTCCACGCTGCCATTCGTCATCTTCACGCACGTCGAGCAGAACGATGGTTTCGTCGCCGGATCCGCCGAAGTTGAGCGGAACGTCGCCGATGGCCACCTGCGGCACGTCGGTGTCATCCATGACCTCATGCTGACACGGCCGTGCGACTGCACACCAGCAGCAATACCGATGGCTGTGCCCAGCTATCCACAGTTTCCACAGGTTCATCCACAGGCCGACAACCATCTCCGAGCGGCTAATACCAGTCAGTAGCCCTGGACAGCCGTCAACTTTGTGGATAACCCGGGCCGGTGGGGTGGTGGTGATCAACAAGGCGGACTCTGCCCAGAGCGAAATCTCTCGCCGTTCTAAGTTGTTTGTGGCCAATCTGGTTCGTTCGTACCAGTTTTGTGCTCGATTTCTCGGCAGCGAACAACAGGCGTTATGATCGCCGTCACACGAGCATTCTGTGATTGATGTCACTGGGCTCGCGGGAACCGTTGAGCTTGGGGAGGTAACGGAGCGTGCAGGTGAGGAACATCTGATGGCGCAGTCGTCGATGGGGTCGGGATCCGCGTTTCAACCGTCGGACTGGCAAGCCTCTGCCCGCGTGTACACCCGCAGTCAGCTCATGGCCTGCCTTCGCGCCGGTCTCATCGCTCTTGTGCTCCTCGGCATCCTCGCCCTGATCGTTCTGTACTGACCCCGTCGCGGGCCTATCGCGGGCTCCGCACCGTCCAGATGACCCGGTAGGACCCCGCTGCGGAGACCCATCCGAACTCGCGCGAGTCGGTCGCACCCGGCGCTCCCGCATTGTCGGACAAAGCCTCAAATGTTGTCCCAGAAGCGGATTCACGCACGCCACCCACGCGTTTGATGAGGTATCGCGTCGAGAGCAGCGGGTCGGGGAAGACGCGCAGCTGGCCTTTCTTCGGTGTCCCGCACGGCACTGCCAGCAGCCCGTCGCCGGGGCGCAGCGTCGGGCGCATCGAGTCTTCGACGACGACGAAACGGCGCAGGAATCCCCCGGCAGCCCGGCGGGACCCATGGTTACGCCGCATGGCCTAAGGGTAAGTTAAGGCACATGCTGCATCGACTGTTCGACTCCGTGTTCTCCGAAGCAACTCCCGCCCATGCCCACTGCGATCTCTACTGCGGCGTCTACGACCCCGCGCAGGCCAAGATCGAGGCGCTGTCCTGCCTCAAGACGCTGCAGAAGTACCACGA
Organism: Mycobacterium sp. 236(2023); assembly: GCF_029623955.1. Lineage (GTDB taxonomy): Bacteria > Actinomycetota > Actinomycetes > Mycobacteriales > Mycobacteriaceae > Mycobacterium. The sequence continues at coordinate 176,593 of NZ_JARSBP010000008.1, forward strand.
TTCCGATGACGATCACTTCAAGACGCGCGCCATCATCATCAAGGAGCGGCAGGCCGAAGAGGTCAAGCATCACCTGATGGTGCTGTGGGCCGACTTCTTCACCAAGGACCATTTCGAGCAGTTCCCGAACCTGCACCAGCTGTTCTGGGACGGCGTGCACGGCGCGGGCGACGTGAAGAAGTCGCTCGACGTGGCTGTCGCCGAGAAGCTGCTCAAGACGATCGACGAGATCGCCGACATCTTCTGGCAGACCGACAAGGGTAAGCAGATGGGCGTGTACCCGCCGTCCTGACGCACTCGCGTCCCGTTCACACGAAACTCCACCCGGCTCGGTCCCCGCGACCGAGCCGGGTTTCGTTTGTCACCTGCCAGAAACGGTGCCCCGATTGTTACCTGTCGGCAACGGTGTCCTGTTGCGCGCCAACGGGTCCCTGCCGCATTCTGAGTCATGGATTTCGGGTCCGGTCGGGCGATCGAGATCGCCCCGTTTCATGCGCATGGGTCTCTGAAGGGGTTCGTGGTGTCGGGCCGCTGGCCGGACTCCACCAAGGAGTGGGCTCAGCTGCTGATGGTGGCCGTCCGCGTTGCCTCCCTGCCGGGCCTCCTGTCGACGACGACGATCTTCGGTGTCCGCGAGGAGCTCCCCGATCAACCTGAGCCGGGCACGGTGGGTCTGGTGCTCGCCGAGGGCACCGTCGTGGGCGATTCGGCGGTACCGCCCGGCCATTTCGCCGACCGCCAGCCGCCCGCCCTGATGATGTTGCACCCGCCGTCGGAGACGACGCCGTCGCTTCCTGAGTGCACCGGCGCGGCCTCCGGCTGCGTTCTCCTGCCCGGGCTGCCCCATCTCGGCCTGGAGCACCGGGCGGCGTGGGTGGAGGCGGAGTCGGACGGGACGGTGACATCGATGGTGAGCCGGGTAGGGGTCGATCCGATCAGCCATCCCGATACGGCGATCCTCGCAATGCTCCTCGCCGCCTGACGGCGCCAGGTCTCGCCTGCCACTGGCTACTGACAGTTTAACCGTCTGACTTCTGCGGGGTGCTTGCTCGAGTTTGCACCCTTACTGGGCGAGGAGTGGGTCGGCCGCTGATCGGAGTGCCGCCGAGCCCGTAACGGCCAGCAAACGTCCATAGCCTTGCGGAGTCAAAGAGATGGACGTTGCCCGAGGTAAGGGGAGGGGCTCCTGTGACAGGGGCTGCCAAAGAGGCGTGATTACCGTTACTACAGTGCCGTTATTATTTGCTTAGCCGCACCGTACTATGGCGGTGCCAGGTGCGGATATCGACAGAGTTCTTGCCGGCAGCAGCGCACTCCAAGGCGATCCGAGTTGACTTTTACGCGGTTTGCACTTGGTTGTGGCCACAACTGTCGCTACGATGATCAGCAAATACGCCGCCCTATGAACCCGCTCGCCTGTATGTGGAGGTCAGTACGATGAGCAACACTTTTGCCGCTCGCCTGAATCGATTGTTCGACACCGTCTACCCGCCCGGACGTGGGCCGCATACCTCTGCGGAGGTGATCGCAGCACTCAAGGCAGAGGGTGTCACCATGTCGGCGCCGTACCTGTCGCAGCTGCGTTCCGGCAACCGTACTAATCCGTCTGTGGCAACGATGGCCGCGCTTGCCAACTTCTTCCGTATCAAACCCGCTTACTTCACCGACGACGAGTACTACGAGAAGCTCGACAAAGAGCTCACACTGCTCGCCGGAATGCGTGATGAAGGCGTTCGCCGAATTGCGGCGCGCACGGTCGGGTTGTCGGCGGAAGCCAAGCAGGACATCGTCCAGAAGGTGGATGAACTGCGTCGCCGCGAGAATCTGGACGATTAGCCCGGGCGGGGTGCCGGCGAGTGAGTCGGCAACCGCACCTCAGCCGGCGGGCTCGGCGGCAGGGACTAAACCCCCGCTGAGCTGTCGGTATTGGCGGGATATCTCAAGAATCCACTCCCGGTCCGAGTAGGCGGCGGGCTGGCGTAGCCATGCCAGGCCGGGAAACTTGTCGCGGCCGTCTCCGACGGCGCCGTCTCGGCCCGCGTGGATCCACGCCGCGACCGCGCCGGCCTGCTCGGTCGGCGACACATCCGGTGCCGCCAGATCGGCCCGAGCGACGAGTTCGTCCAGATCGGTGATCTCCGCGCCGGCGGAGTCCACCGGACGCAGCGCCCCGTCGGCGGCGGTCGCCTCGAGGAACAGGGCATCGGAGATCAGCGACATCCGCTCGGCCACGCGGAAGACGAGAGGCCCGCGGGGTCGCACGCCGATCCCGACATCAGGATGACGACGCCCCAGTTCCTCCAAGAGCGGCGCGATGGTTCGGAGCTCCTTTCGGGCGCCGAACCAATCCTCCAGACTCGGCAGCAGCGACCCGGCCGCCACGATCAGCATGGCGCACCCCAGCAGTGTCGCCGCGGCGCCGACGCTCACCAGGCCCGTCGTCCCAGCCACTCGCAAGAGGATGAAGCCGAGCGCCAGCACGATCAACACAATGCCGACCGTGAACACGAACAGCGCCCGTCCGCGGCGCGTCCGGTTGGAATGCCGCAGACCGGCCCAGGCCACCAGGCTCAGCGCCAGCAGGACATACAGCAGCGGAAGCAGCCAGGGCAGAGCGTTCCCGCCGCCACTGAGGTTGCGCCGCAGATACTCCTCCGGCGACATCTCCGGCTGCTGGCCGGCCGTCAGGAACACGGCGAGGCTGATCGCGGCGATCACGACGGCGACGGCGTACTGGGCCAGTGCGATCCTGCGCGCGGTCGAGGGTGTCCGGATCGACGAGACCGTGGTGATCATCACGCAGCTGCCCGCCGCACACGCGATCAACGCAACCTGGCTCAACCCCATCGAAATGTTCGGCCACCGCAGCAGCGTGTCGATCAGAAGCGTCAGCGGCTCCCAGTTGAGCGCCGCGACGACGCCGAGGCTGCCCAGGGCCAGGATCATGGCGGTGCTCACCAGCGACTGCTTGTTGACCAACGCCCAGCCGATGCGTAACCCGGTGGCCAGTCCGAGGAGACCGGCGATCACCCAGATGATCAACCAAACGCCTCTCCGAGGCGGACCTGCACGATCGACGATCGATCCGACGGCAGCCGTCCCAGGCGGTAGATCAGCAGCGCCGCGAAATCCTCGGCTTCCTGCTCGGCGTCCTCGCCGCTGGGGCCCATGCAACCTGTGCGCTGGTTGAGCATGTAGCCGATCAGTTCGGAGCTGGCCACCTCGGTGCTCTCGATGGCCGCCTGAACGACCGGGATCCCTTCGTGCCCGAGGACGAGATGACCCAGCTCGTGGGCGAGCGTGCGGTCCCAGGCGGGCAGGCCCTGCTGGATCAGGAAGACGTCCCGGTCGGCGTATTGGCGCCACTGACCGCACACCCCGGGCGGTAGTTCGGCCGTTGCGAGTTCGATGGCTCGCCCCCGGCTCTCGCTGACGGCCTCGACCAGACGAGGCAGCGATACCTCACCCCGCCTCGGAGCCAGATCGAGCACCTCGCTGACCGCGCGTGTGACACTGCGGCTCGCTGGCATGTTTCCCCCTCTCGATATTCACCACTATGCGCTGCTCAGTCGCTGTGAGCGAGCAGTTCTAACTAGTTCATGAATCGCGTGATTCCACTGCTGCGCACTCCTTGTCCTGCTTTGGCTTGGCGGTACCCCACCAGACCTCCCGCCCCGGTCAGGACCAGGATTCCGGCGAGTCCCGGCAGTGCCAGGACCGCGATCTGCGAGATGCCTGCGCTTCGCAGATATTCGCCGTACCCGACACGGCTACCCGCTGTCGGGATCGTGGCACTGGTGCCCGCTGCGGCGGGCAGCGGCTGCCGCGCAGGCGGGGGTGACGTACTGACCTGGCGCGGCCCCGTGGGCAGTGTTGAGGGACTGCCTCCGGCGCCCCGCGCGCCGGCACCGGACCCGGCGGCCGGCCCCACACCCGGGGAGACGGCTGGGCTGATGCTCAGAGGCGGAGCCGCGCCGACGACTGGCACGCTGATCGGCGCAGTGCGAATGTCGGCGGCGCCGATGTCGACACCGGGAACGACGTCGATGATGTCCGGCTTGTCCGCCCCGCCGACGAGCGGACCCTGCGGTAGCGACGGTGGCGAGCCTACGGGCGGCCTGTCGCTGTCCTTGTCGTCGGTCGGCGGATCAAAGGGGATCGGCGGCTCTGGCGGCCAGGGCCACGGCCAACCGGGGCCGCAGTCCTCGTCGCCTTCTTCGCAGCAGGGCGGACGGGGCGTCTCGCCTTCGTCGTCGCCGTCATCGCCCTTGGTCGGTGGTTCCTCGCCCTTGGTCGGTGGATCGCCCTCGTCCGGCACGGGGTCGGGCGCAGCGGGCGGGTCGGCATCTTCGCCGCGGTCCACCGAGCGCTTGGTCGTCCCGTGCGGACGGGCCGGTTGTTCGGCGCTGTCCTCGCTGGTGGACGCACCTGGGTCGGCTCCAGCCGTCGCGGTGCCGACGCCACCGATCAGCAGGCCCGATGCCAGCAAGCAGGTTGCCGCCGCGATACGCGTACGCGAAACCACGACGTCACCACCCTTCGACGGCCTGACCCCCGTCTCACCCCGATGTGGCGTCGATTCTCGCACAATCCCCTTTCGCCGTTTGCTGAGAACGCCAAACAGGAGGCTCGGCGGGGAGCGGGACCACCCCGGTGAGCAGCTAGCGCTAGGGTTGGTCACCGTTACCGCCGGTTCCCCGGCGGGCTGTGCCGATGAGACGAACCGGGAGGCCGCAGGGATGGGTCTGTTCAAGCGACGGAAATCCCGCGCGACCCGCAAAGCCGAGGCCCGCGCCATCAAGGCCAAGGCCAAACTGGAAGCCAAGCTGTCGGCCAAGAACGAGGTCCGCAGGTTCAAGGCCGCGCAGAAGGCCGAGAACCGAGCGCTCAAGGCGCAGCTCAGAGCCCAGCGAGACAGCGACCGTGTCGCGTTGAGAGTTGCTGAGACCGAGTTGAAGGCTGTTCGCGAGGGCAAATTGTTCTCCCCAACGAAGGTTCGGCGAGTACTTACCATCTCCCGTTTGCTGGCCCCGGTGGCGGTGCCTCTGGTCTACCGGGCGTCGATCGCCGCGCGCGGCCTCATCGACGAACGCCGCGCCGACCGCCTCGGTGTCCCGCTGACCCAGCTCGGTCAGTTCTCCGGGCACGGCGCGCAGCTGTCCGCCCGTATTTCCGGTGCCGAACAATCGCTGCGCCTCCTGGCTGACAAGCGGTCCAAGGATCCTGAGACGAAGCAGTTCGTCGCCGCGATGACCGAACGCCTCAGCGATCTCGGCGCCGCCGTGGCCGCGGCCGAGAACATGCCGTCCCCGCGAAGGAAGACCGCGCATGCGGCGATATCCGAGCAGCTCGACGGCATCGACGCAGACCTGATGGCCCGTCTCGGCGTGGTCTGACCCTCTTGTCCGAAGCGCCCGCACGACTGCGCGGCACTGCGGCGGGCCTGCTGACGGCAGCGCTCACGCTGGCCGCGCACAGCGCGGGCGGCGGTGGGGTCCCGACGGCAGTCACCGCGCTTCAGCTCCTCGTCGTCGCCGCGGTGCTGGGCGGCGTCGCGACTTCGGTGCCGCGCACGCACGATGCGACGTCGATGACGGCACTGTTGGCCGTCGGGCAGCTCGTGGGGCACGGGGTGCTGGCCGCGCACGGTGATCACCACGCCGCGGGCATCTCTCCACCTGGCTGGGCGATGATGGCCGCGCACGTTGGCGCGACGGTCGTGGGCGCGATTCTCATCAGCTTCGGAAATCGCTTGTGCCACATTCTTTCTCGGGCACTCCGGGGTGCCGCACGGCGCACCACGGTGCCGGTGGCAGAAACCCGGAACGTCGTGGGGCCGTCGCCGGATCAGCCCGTGCGCGCCACCCTTGTGCTCGAGTCATCGATATCGCATCGGGGTCCGCCGGTCGGCGTCAGCCGCTGACCATCACTCCCCCCGAAACGACCGAGAAAGCAACAATCGAATGACTTCAATTCAGCGTGCCTGGCACGCCTTTTTCGCCGCGGCTCTGGCCGCAGGCCTGTTCGCGGGCGCACTCGGCGCCGCGGGCGCGGCCTGGGCCCATGCCGCGCTGGTCTCCAGCGACCCCACCGCGAACGCATCGCTGCCACTTCAGCCGCCCAGCGTGAGCGCGACCTTCAACGAAACGATGCAGGCCCAGTTCGCGGCGATGACCGTGGTCGGGCCCGACGGGACGCAGTGGGCCGACGGCGAACCCACCGTCGACGGAGCCGTCATCTCCGTGGGCGTCAAGCCCGGCGGGCCGGCAGGCACGTACACGGTGAACTACCGCGCCACGTCGGCCGACGGTCACGTCGTGACCGGAGCGTGGTCCTATGAGGTCCTCCAGTCGGCGACCACGACGCAGGCACCCGCGACGTCCCCGGCCGCACCGACGACCACCGCCACCACCACGGCGGCACCTGCCGGCGATACGTCTTCAGGTGGGCTGCCGGCGTGGCCGTTCGTCCTGGGAACCACTGCGATCGTGGCCGCGGGCGCGATATGGGCGGTTCGGCGCAGGTCGTGACGCATCGCCGGGCGGTCGCCGGAGGTGTGTTGGTCACCGTCTCAGCGTGCGTCACGGCGTGGGCCCTGGCGTATCCGGCGGGCTCGTTGGGTCCGGCCCTGGTTCGCGCCGTCGCCGACGCAGCGGCCGTGGTCACCGTCGGGCTGGCGGTGCTTCCCGCACTCGATGGTCCCCGATATCGCGACGAACTCGTCCGCCGCGCGACGACGCCGCTGGTGACGGCGTCAGCGGTCTGGCTCGTCGCCGAGCTCGTCCGCCTCGTGCTCGCCGGAGCCGAGGCCGCGGGCGTCGCGGCGACCGCCCTGGACGTCGCAACGGCGTGGGAGTTCACGGTGTCCACCGCGGTCGGACGGGCCGGTCTGCTGACCGTCGTCTCCGCGGCAGGGGTGTGTGCGACGGCGGCATTGGCACGACGATCCGGCCCGGCGTCGGTCATCGTCGCAGGGTGTGCGGTTGTCGGAGTCCTGGGGCATCCGTTGACCGGACACCTCGCCGACAGTCCGCTCGGCGGCGTGGCGGTGGCGGTGCATGCCCTCGCGGCGGCGTTGTGGTGCGGAGTCCTGGCCGCGCTCGTCCTGACGGTCGATCATCGCGGGCAGTGGGCGCGGGTGCTTCCCCGCTTTTCGCAGCTCTCGCTGGTGTGCGTGGCTGTTCTCCTGGTCGGCGGGGTGTTGGGCGGCGTCGTGATGCTCGAATCGCCGGCCGAGCTGTACGGCACCGGGTACGGGCGGGTGCTCGCCGCGAAGATCGCGCTCACAGCGGTGCTGATCGTGCTGGCCTGGCGGAACCGGGAGATCTGGCTACCGTCGGCTCGCGCGCACCGCAGCACCGCGGCAGTGTCTCGGGCCCGGGCCTATGTCGAGCTGTCCCTGATGGCTGCCGCGCTGGCCGCCGCGGCGACCCTGTCGGTGACCGGCTGACGCCGAAAGTCCGGAAAGGCGACCTGGCATGATGGGGGCCATGCCAGACGAGCCGGATCGGCCAGACGAAAGTCCCGATGCCGCAACTTCACCGGCGCCGCCTCCGGTGCCTCCGGTGAAGAAGGCGGTCGCCAAGAAGGCCGCCCCGGCGAAAAAAGCTGCACCTGCAAAGAAAACTCCGGCCAAGAAGGCCCCCGCGAAAAAGGCTGCGCCCGCCAAGAAGGCGACTCCGGTCAAGAAAGCCGCCCCGGCCAAGAAAGCCGTCCCGGCGAAGAAGGTCCCGGCGACCGAGGCGACCGTAGCGTCGGCCGCGAAAGAGGCTGCTGCACAAGCGAAGACAACCGTCGCGACGGCGAGCACCGCGGTGTCGTCCGCTGCGCCCGTTCCGCGCCCGGCGCCCGAGACGTCTCGCGTTCCGGTCATCGCCGCGCTGGTGACCGGCGTGCTTGCGGTGGTCGTGGTGCTGCTTGCCGCCCGCCGTAACAGCGGCGACTGAACGAAAGTCCTTGACCTCTATGACTGTCTCTCCGCGTCCCACTGCCGACCTCGTCGACGAGATCGGCCCCGATGTCCGCAGTTGCGATCTTCAGCTGCGCCAGTTCGGCGGTCGGTCCGAGTTCGCCGGAAGGATCACCACCGTGCGGTGTTTCCAGGACAACGCATTGCTCAAGTCGGTGCTCTCGGAGCCCGGTGACGGCGGGGTGCTCGTCATCGACGGGGACGGCTCGGTGCACACCGCCCTCGTCGGTGATCTGATCGCCGAGCTCGGCCGCTCCAACGGGTGGTCGGGGCTGATCATCAACGGTGCGGTGCGCGACGCGTCGACGTTGCGCACTCTCGACCTCGGAATCAAGGCGATAGGCACGAATCCTCGAAAGAGCACCAAGACCGGTGCGGGCGTGCGCGACGAGGCCGTCGAGTTCGGCGGGGTGGTGTTCACACCGGGGGACATCGCCCACAGCGATGACGACGGCATCGTCGTCATCGCCGCGGACTGACGTCTTACGCCGGTACCCCGACGCGCTCCTTCGTGAATTCCAAAGTGCCGTCGTCGATCTTGCCGTTCCGGATCACTCGCAGATCGACAAGGTAGTTCTGTTTGAGGCGCCAGGGCGCCTTGGAGCCGGATTTCGGCAGTCTGTCGAGTGCCCGCTTGATGTACCCCGAGGTCAGGTCGACGAAGGGGAGCCGCTTGACGTCGCCACCCGGCTCGCGCGGAACCACAGTGTCGTAACCGTTTTCGTCCATGTGGCTGAGAAGTCTGCTGACGTATTCGGACGTGAGGTCGGCCTTCAGCGTCCACGAGGCGTTGGTGTAGCCGAACGTGAACGCCATGTTCGGGACGTTGGACAGCATCATGCCCTTGTACGCCACGGAGTCTGCCAGGTCTTGAGGCGATCCGTTGCGAAGCACTTGAGCGCCGCCGAAGAACTGCACGTTCAAACCCGTTGCAGTGACGATGATGTCGGCGTCGAGATGCTCACCCGAGGCAAGTTGGATGCCCTTCTCGGTGAAGCGCTCGATCTTATCGGTGACGACATCGGCCTTCCCCTTGCGAATGGCCTTGAAGATGTCGCCGTTGGGAGCCAGGCACACACGCTGGTCCCACGGTTTGTAGTCGGGCGCGAAGTGACGGTCGTAATCGAATCCTTCGGGCAGCCGACGTTCTGCCATGGTGCGCAACGCTTTACGGAACACATTGGGCAGGGTTCGAGCGAGTTGGTATTGCGCCGTAGCCGCCAGGATCGCCTTCCAACGCACCGCGGTGTAGGCAGTCTTCTCAGGCAGCAGCCGGTAGGCACGCGCGGCGAACGGATCCTTGTCGGGCAGCGATCCGATGTAGGTCGGGGTCCGCTGCAGCATCGTCACGTGTCCGGCACCGCTGTCGATCAGGGCGGGGATGAGGGTGATCGCCGTGGCCCCACTTCCGATCACCACCACGTTCTTGCCCTGGTAGTCAAGATCCTCGGGCCAGTGCTGAGGATGGATGACCGTACCGCCGAAATCGTCGGCTCCGGCGAACTCCGGCGAGAAACCTTCGTCGTAGTTGTAGTAACCACTGCATGCCCACAGGAAGCCGGCGTTGAGCTGGACCTGCTCGCCGTCGCGATCGATGGTCAGCTCCCAGCGGCGGTCCTCGTCCGACCAGTTCGCGGCGACCACCCTGTGGTCGTATCGAATGTGCTTGTCGATTCCGTTCTCGACTGCGGCTTCGTTCAGGTAGTTCCAGATGGACGGCCCGTCGGCGATCATCTGATCCGTCGCCCAGGGCTTGAAGTGGAATCCGAGGGTGTACATGTCGGAGTCCGAGCGGATGCCGGGGTACTTGAAAAGGTCCCAGGTGCCGCCGAGCTTTCCGCGGCGCTCCAGGATCGCATAGCTCTTGCCGGGTGCATTCCGTTGCAGATGCCAGGCCGCGCTAATGCCGGAGATGCCGGCTCCCACGATGACAACGTCGACAAATTCGGTCATGGCGTAAAGCTATCAACGGTGTGTCGAGTGAGTCAACACCCTGTTGAAACTTTCAACACCGTGTAAAGTCTGTCCTGTGACTGCCGCCAGCCAGACCCGGTCGACCCGAGGTCGACGCTCTGCCCGCCCCTCCGGCGACGACCGGGAGCTGGCGATTCTGGAGACCGCGGAACGACTTCTCGACGAGCGTCCGCTGTCCGAGATTTCTGTCGATGACCTGGCCAAAGGCGCCGGCATCTCGCGGCCGACCTTCTACTTCTACTTCTCGTCCAAGGACGCGGTGCTGCACAGCTTGCTCGCTCGCGTCATCGCCGACGCCGACGCCGCACTGACGCACCTGATCGAGAATCCGCCCGAAGATCGCCGCTTGATCTGGCGCACCGGCATCAACGTGTTCGTCGAGACCTTCGGCGCCCACCGGGCCGTGTGCGCGGCGGCCGTGGCCGCCCGGCCGACGGACACTGCCTCGCGGGACCTGTGGGCCATGTCGATGCAGCGGTGGATCGACCACATCACCGACGTCATCGAAACGGAGCGCGCACGCGGTGCCGCGCCGGTGACGCTGCCCGCGCGCGAACTGTCGACGGCGCTGAACCTGATGAACGAGGCGGTCATGGTGTCGTCGTTCGGCGGGCATCAGCCGGCGCTGCCGGACGATCGTGTGCTGGACAACCTCGTCCATGTCTGGACCACCACGATCTACGGTTCGACCGACTGATCTGTCGGACGGCGATGCGAACATATGTTCGTGTCGGCCGCCAGTATTCTGCACGCTGATCTCGACTCGTTCTACGCATCGGTCGAGCAGCGCGACGACCCGTCCCTGCGGGGCCGCCCGGTGCTCGTCGGCGGGGGCGTGGTGCTCGCCGCGAGCTACGAGGCGAAGGCCTACGGAGTCCGCACGGCGATGGGCGGCAGGCAGGCGCGCGCACTGTGCCCGCAGGCGATCGTGGTACCGCCGCGGATGTCGGCGTACTCGAAGGCCAGCGATGCGGTATTCGAGGTGTTCCGAGATACGAGCCCGATCGTCGAGCCGCTGTCGGTCGACGAGGCGTTCCTTGACGTCTCGGGGCTGCGCCGAGTGTCGGGCACACCGGTGCAGATCGGCGCTCGGCTGCGCGAACGGGTGCGCGACGAGGTCGGTCTGCCGATCACGGTGGGCATCGCGCGCACGAAGTTCCTCGCCAAGGTGGCCAGCCAGGAGGCCAAGCCCGATGGGCTGCTCTTAGTGCCGCCGGATCGTGAGCTGGCGTTCCTGCATCCGCTGCCGGTGCGGCGGCTGTGGGGGGTCGGCGCCAAAACCGCGGACAAGCTGCGCGCACACGGGATCGAGACGGTCGCCGACGTCGCCGAGCTGAGTGAGACGACGCTCGGCTCATTGGTCGGCGGCGCGATGGGACGCCAGCTTTTTGCGTTGTCGCACAACATCGATCGGCGACGCGTCGTCACGGGGCGGCGCAGGCGATCTGTCGGTGCGCAACGGGCGCTGGGGCGCTCAGGCAACACGATGACGGCCGACGAGGTCGACGCCGTCGTCGTCAACCTGATCGACCGGATCACCAGAAGAATGCGCAAGGCCGACCGTACGGGTCGAACTGTGGTGCTGCGTTTGAGATTTGACGACTTCGGCCGTGTGACGCGTTCGCATACCCTGGCGAGGGCGACGGCGTCGACCGACACGATTCTCGCGGCCGCCCGCAAGCTCGTCGCCGCAGCGCGGCCTCTGATATCCGAGCGTGGTCTGACGCTGGTCGGGTTCGCGGTGTCCAACATCGACCGCGACGGCGCCCAACAGATGGAGCTGCCGTTCACCGAAGCCGTCGAAGCCAGGGATTCGCTGACCATCGACCTCGCGATCGACCAGGTACGCGGACGCTACGGCAACGCGGCGCTGACGCGGGGTGTGCTGGTCGGCCGAGATCCAGGATTGGAGATGCCGATGCTGCCGGACTAGAACCGCCATTGACCTGAACAATGGTTGAGGTCGTACGGTCAGCTCCATGGTTGGACATCCATTGGGCCGCTACGGCTTCTCCATCGACGTCCGCGATGATGACAGCCATCTCGCGACGGCTTTGACCATCGAGGGGTTGGGCTTCGGCACGCTGTGGATCAACGGCGGGAAGCTCGACCGGCTGTCGCGTTTGACGGATCTCCTTGGCGCAACGACAACGTGCGCCGTCGGGTCGTCGATCATCTCGCCGGATGTATTCGGCAGCGCCGAGGTGTCGCGGATGTTCCTGCGTGCCGAGGCGACGACTCCGGGGAGGCTGGTCGTTGGCCTTGGCTCCTCACACCGGGGGCAGGCCCTCACACATCTGGGCGGCTACCTCGACGGGTTGGAAACGGTGCCGCGAGACCGAAGGTTGTTGGCCGCGTTGGGCCCTCGCGCACTGCACGCAGCCAGCGAACGGTTCGCGGGCGCAATGCCGATGCTGTTCACCCCTGCGCAGACCGCTGCGGCGCGGCAGACGCTCGGTGCGGATCGGACGCTGTCGGTGGGGTTGTACGTTGTCCTCGATGAGGACGCGGCGCAGGCTCGGTCTATTGCCAGGCGGCCGCTGAGCTTCCTGACGACGATGGCCGGATATCGGAAATCCCTGATCCGACAGGGCTTTTCAGGTGCCGATATCGACAGTCTCAGCGATCATCTCGTCGACAGCTTGGTCGCGTGGGGTACACCTCGGACGATCGTCGACCACGCCGAGCGGCTCCACGCGGCGGGCGCCGACCACGTCCACCTGACCGTGCTCGGCGAGGGCAGGCAACCCACGGGTACCGCGGCCGCGCGGCTCTTGGCAGCGGAGTTCGGTTAACTCCGCGTCCACTCCAGTAGCTTGTCCGCGGACCAGGTGTTGACGATGCGCTCGGCCTCCAGTCCGGCGTCGAGCGCGCGCTGCGCGCCGTAGCCGAGGAACTCCAGCTGCCCTGGAGCGTGGGAGTCGGTGTCGATCGAGAACACGCAGCCGATCTCCATGGCGAGATTCAGCAGACGGGTCGGTGGGTCACGGCGCTCGGGACGGGAGTTGATCTCGACTGCGGTGCCGGCGTCGCGGCAGAGACCGAAAACCTTCTCGGCGTCGAACTTCGACTCGGGTCGCGTTCCTCTTCCGCCGGTGACGAGCCGGCCGGTGCAGTGGCCCAGCACGTCGGTGTGGGGGTTGGCGACAGCTTTGAGCATGCGGCGGGTCATCGCGGGGGCGTCCATCGCGAGCTTGGAGTGGACGCTGGCGACGACGATGTCGAGGCGTTCGAGGAGTTCCTCTTCCTGGTCGAGGGACCCGTCTTCGAGGATGTCGACCTCGATGCCGGTGAGAATCCGCATGGGAGCGACCATTTCGCGGACCTCGTCGATGACGTCGAGTTGCTGGCGCAGACGGTCCGGAGACAGACCGTTGGCGACGCGCAGGCGCGGCGAGTGGTCGGTGAGGGCGCAGTATTCGTGGCCGAGGTCGCGCGCGGCCATCATCATCTCTTCGATGGGCGCGGAACCGTCAGACCAGTTGGAGTGCACGTGAAGGTCGCCGCGCAGCGCGGCGCGGATATCGCCGCCGCCGAGGTCCGCAGCGGTCTCGCGGAGTTCGACGAGGGCGTCGGGTTCGCCGCCGGCCCAGGCCTGGGCGATGACCTTGGCCGTCTTGGGCCCGATCTTGGGAAGTGACTGCCAGCTGTTGGCGGCGCCGTGCTTCTCGCGCTGGGCGTCGGTGAGGGCTTCGACGACGTCGGCGGCGTTGCGGTAGGCCATTACGCGGCGGGGGTCTTCGCGTGCGCGGTCCTTGTAGTACGCGATCTGGCGCAGCGCGATGACCGGGTCCATCTCTCCAGTGTGCCCCGATCCGGCGCGAGAAATTGGTGCGGGGAGCCCCTCTGAGCCGTTGATAGGGTCGCAGCACGGGAGGGATTCTGTAGTGGGCGTGTGGGAAGACGTCAGTGACATCGGCGGAGGCCTCGGAGGACTGCTGACGGACGTGCCCAGCCTCATCGGCAACGTCGCAGAAGGTGACGTCCACGGGATCATCACCGACGGCAGGAACGTCGTCGGGAATGTGGCCGATGTGCTCAGCGGTATGGAAGGTCTCGGCGTCACACTTGGCGAGGTTCCGAGGCGATACCTCGGCAACATCGCCAAGATCGCAGACTCGAAGATCCTCGCCGCCGCTCAACTCGCGATCGACGGTCAGAAACAACTGACCGGCGACGGCGAGCCCGAAGACGGAAGCCTCTACAAGGAATCGGCGATCCGCCTCGACGGAGCCATGAACGAGACGATCGACGCCAACAGGAAAGACGACCGCTGGGACGGCGCAGCGGCCCGCGTCTACGAGACGACCAACGACGAACACCGCAGACGGATCTCGCGCACGTCGGCTGCCGATACGGAGATCGCGTCGATCCTCGAAACTGAGGCGGGCCAGGTCGCCCGTGCCCGCAACACGCTGGATGACACCTCGCAGGCGCTCTATGACTTCGGGTTGGCCACCTCGTGGATGAACTTCGTTCCCCCGCTGATCCCCGCGAAGATGGCCGCCGACGCGACGGCCGCAGCCGGTGCGATGAGCACAACTCTGGGCACCATGGCGGTTCTTGCCAACAATGTGTTGGAGAACGCCGCCGAAGTTCGAGCCCGGATCGAGCTCTACAACGATGCTGCCGATGACACGTCGGGCGGCGACACGGGATGCGGCGGCGGTATCTTGCCTCAAGAGGCCGACCTGGCTGAGCGACCCACCCGGATCTCGAATCCCGGCGAGTACACGGTGCCCGAGTTCGATCCTGCTTACGGTCCCCCTGCCACCCCGTTCGGCACACCCAGTCGGGCGCCCCGGGCCCTCGGCGCACGGCCGCCGCAACCCGCACCCACTCTGGCGTCGAGCCCGTCCAGGCCCGCACCCCTGCCATCTCCAACGCCACCAGCACCGGCACCCAGGTCAGCCCCTGCGCCCTCATCGCTGTCACCCGCCGCGGCGGGTGCCGGAGCGCGGACCACTGAACGAGCGCCACTGACCACAGCCAAAGAACCACCGCAGACAGCGAGCACACGTGACCAGGATTGAAGATCTGAACCTCAAGGTCGTCACCGAGCACATCGACGAGTTGGCCGGACATCACGAAACAGCCGCGGACAAGATTCTCGGCGCAAACCGATTCGCGCAGGGAGTGGCGGGAAGAGTCGAAATCACGCACGGATTGATCTGTTTCGCAACGAGTTCGGCGATGGCCGATGCCGAGTCGAGCCGGTCATCTGCTGGGCAAGCCTTGCAACGCGTGTCCACCGAACTTGGAGAGAAGCTCCGGAACACTTCGGCCAACTACCAGAACACCGACTACATGAACAAACAAAAACTGAGCTCCGAATGCCAGACGTGACCGAGGCGCCGGACGACATTGAAAGCGACCTGGATGCGCTTGACGCCTCCGCATACTCGGTTGACGCGAAACCTGTTGGTGTGCTTGACGGCATCACTCTCGAGCCGGAGCACCAGGACGATGACAACGTCGAGACGCTGCTGTTCACGGCGACCAATCCCGATGGCACCGTTTCCGTGACGGCACTGATGAACGGCCAGATCCTGCGTGTCAGCCTGTCCGCGACCGTCACGTCGATGACCGAATCAATGCTGGCCGACGAAATCCTCGTTCTTGCGTCGATGTCACGGCTCCAAGCGCTGGCCGGCCAGCACGCGCTCATCGCAGCTCTGATGGGACGGCTCGGTCACGACCCCGCCGCAATACACAGTTTTCTCGAACGCGAGCTACGCCTCCCCTCACCGGAGTCCGTCAACCAGACGCGTGCAGAAATCTTCGCAAGCCGCTACTTCAGCGAGTCCGATTGACATTCGAACATTACAGACAGCTTCAGCGTCGCGTGGCGCTGTGGTTCTTGGCCTTTGGTGCACTGTCTATCGTCATTCTTCTTGTCGCTGTCGGGATTTCATCGTGCATACAGTCCGTTCAATCCGACAATGATCGTCGCCTTCCCGACTATGCCCGTGCCGACAACTGGACCCCGCCACATCAGACCTTCCTGCAATCGTCTATGCGGGCAAAGCCTGTACCTGGCTGGAGAATTTCGACGAATGATCTCGGACTTGCGCCCGGTGCCCGAATCGCCACCGACCAGATGCCGGTCCATTCCCAGCCGCTTATCGGCAACATCGGTGAGCGAGCGTTCCTCCTCGCGTCCAGCGGAGACGATCCTGAAGTCGTCTGGTCGCTCATCGGCTTGAATGTGGAGACAGGGCAACAATTGTTCCCATCCCTGCGACTCAAGAACGGGGATGAGCCTCACTGCTATCTCAACGGACCCGATACGCTGCTCTGCATCACCAGCGATCTCGAGAACCGCACTGCGTGGGTCATCGACTCGCACTCCGGCGCCGTCACCTACGTCGGTCCCACGGAACTGGCCATGCGGCCAAACGATCTGAACGTTCAGCAGGTCGGCATCTACGCGGTCGCGGAATCCGTCGACGAGGGCATCTACGGCATCGGTCCGCGCGCCGAACCTACATGGTTTGTCCCGGGCGCCGGTGATACTTCGCCCCTCTACGTGAACGGACTCGATATCGATCAACCTCCGTTGGCATTCCAGACAGTCCTGGGGTACGACACCTTCGAGAGGACGCTCTTTTCAGTCACCGACGGTCGTGTGATCGAGCCTGAGATCCCCGATGCATCCGAGATAGTGAGCATTCAGTTGTTCCCGGGCGGCTTTGCCGCTGAGGTACAACCCCGTGGTCAGCGGACCCCAGACTCCGAGATCCTCCTCTTCGACGAAGAGGGCAGAAAAACAACAGATGTGGACCTCGGTAGGACTGGAATTCCTATCGAGCTTCCTGTGTTCGAGTCGCCTGTTATCAAGAACCAGTCATGGCGTCTCTTCACCCCCGACGGCGGACTTCTTGCGGAAACCGCCGAGCCACCCGTCCGCCTGCTGGGATCACGGCTGATCGTCGACGCCGATGAGTCTTCAACCCGGTCATGGGGCCAGTACGACATCCATACTGGAGCTAAGGGCAAGCGCTGCAACAACCTCGATATGGACTCTGGCTACATCGGGTACGACGGAAAAAGCATCGCTGTCACGTCCGACGGCAATCAGACCGTCGGGCTCGACACTGAGGCAACGGATTTCGACACCTGCGAGCGCCTGTGGACGATCAGCTCTCCGCCGGGTTCGTTCCGTGACGTATGGCGGATCAACACCACGCTCATCCAATTGTCCGATGATGGAACGGAATTGATGTCCCTCGTCGCGCCTAGCTAGTCCAGGCTGGATCCCGGCCGGTCAGTGCGACCACGCGGTCCATCAGCGGAGCGTCTTCGGGCACCGGGACCGCTGCCCCGAATAGGCCCTCGATGGGCTCACCTCCGGAGAACGAGGCGACGTGCTCCTGCACGGCGGCCAATGTCTCGTCCGGCACGTCGTAGCTCAACCCGGCCGAGACGGCGACGTCCCACCCGTGCACCACAACTTCCGTCAGCGCGATCATCCCGCCGACATCGGCCGGGAAGTCGACGCCGCCAGCCCGAGACATTCCTTCCCACGCCGCGGGCTCACGCCACGCGTCGGCCAGGCCGGCGAGATACTCCGGGTAGGCCGTGCGCCAGTTCGTGTCAGGGCCGTCGCCCATTTCCGGCGGGGTGTCGGTCAGCTCCCCGAACTCTTTCCGGGCGGCCGCATCGAAGGCCAAAGAGAGCCCGCCGATGTGGGCGATCAGCGCACCCAGGTTCATACCGCCACACGGGGTGGCCGCAGCCAGTTGATCGTCGCTCACCTGGCCGAGCAGTTTGGCTGTGCCTTCGCACGCCGCGGTCATATCGATCATGTCGGTACTGACCCGGGTGCCGGGAAGAACTCATCGCAGGAATTCAGGAAACGGGACTAGCCTTGGAAGGCGTGCGATTCGCCTTCAAAACCTCCCCTCAGAACACCACGTGGTCCGACATGCTCGGCATCTGGAAAGTCGCCGACGACATCGATGTCTTCGAGTCGGGCTGGACCTTCGACCACTTCTATCCGATCTTCTCCGACTCGAAGGGTCCCTGCCTCGAAGGCTGGGTCACCCTCACCGCCCTCGCCCAGGCCACCACGCGCCTCCGGGTCGGAGTGCTCGTCACCGGCATCCACTATCGCCACCCCGCGGTGCTCGCCAACATGGCTTCCGCGCTCGACATCGTTTCCAATGGCCGCCTCGAACTCGGTATCGGCGCGGGCTGGAACGAGGAGGAGTCCGGGGCGTACGGCATCGAACTGGGCAGCATCAAAGAGCGGTTCGACCGGTTCGAGGAAGCCTGCCAGATTCTCAAGGGCTTACTGAGCCAGGAGACGACGACGTTCGACGGCAAGTTCTATCAGCTCAAGGACGCGCGCAACGAGCCCAAAGGTCCGCAGCAGCCTCATCCCCCGATCTGCATCGGCGGTAGCGGCGAGAAGCGGACGTTGCGGATCACCGCGCAGTACGCCGATCACTGGAATTTCGTCGGCGGCACCCCTGAGGAGTTCGCCCGTAAGCGCGATGTCCTCGCCGGGCACTGCGCGGACATCGGCCGCGACCCGAAGGAGATCATGCTGTCCGCTCATGTGCGCCTCGGCGAGGACCATGATCTCGACAAGGTGGTCGCGGAGGCCGCCGGACTGGGAGCAGAAGGCCTGGATCTCGCGATCATCTATTTGCCGCCGCCCTACGATCCCGCCGTTTTGGAGCCGTTGGCCGACAAGATCAGGGCATGCGGCCTGCTCGGCAGCAAAGACCAATGACGATCACGAAACGATAACGGTTAAGCAAACATCCGGTCACACGCCGAGGTCGGGGCGTAACCAGCCGGTCGAGAGTTCGCTAGACGCCGTAACGAATGAGTTCGTCGGCGGTGATCAACCGCTCGGCTTTCGCGGGAAACTCGCGGCTCTTGACCGGGTGACGGAACAATGTCCAGGCGATTCGACCCACCCGTGTCCGGGTAATCGGGGTGATGTACATGGCGATTACTCCTGCGGTGTGCAATAGCTGAACCGGGAAGCTACGTTACCCCAGCCCTCTCACCAAGTCATTAGATACCTGCCTCTCGGCAAACTCATGGAGGCACGCCGATTAATGATCGGATGTTTTTGTTGGGACTGGAGTGACAGATGTGACTTCGCGAGATGCTTCTGAGATATCAAGATCACCGGCAGTGGACGACCGACACCGCAAGGAGTGACGAGCACCACAACTCGCGAAGCCGCCGCCACAGTGGTGGAACCCGACGAGCTCCTACCGTGGGTGCGGTTTCGCGACGACGCGCTAGCGCTGAGGCACAGCCGTGGGCTTGATCGGCGCCGGCAGCGCCGAGGCACCCATCAGATGCTTGTCCACCGCGGCTGCGGCCGCACGGCCCTCCGCGATGGCCCACACGATCAGCGACTGCCCGCGACCCATGTCGCCGGCAACGTAGACACCGGGCACAGACGTCGCGAACGCCGAATCGCGCCCGACGTTGCCACGCTCGTTGATCTCGACGCCGAGGTCGGTCAGCAGCCCCTCACGCTCGGGTCCCGTGAAGCCCATCGCCAGCAGCACCAGTTCGGCGTCCATGTCGAAGTCCGATCCCTCGACCTTCTCGAACTTGCCGGCCTTCATCTCGACCTCACAGCCGCGGAGGCCCTTCACCCGCCCATCCTCGCCGTAAAACTCCTCGGTGTTGACGGAGTAGACCCGTTCGCCGCCCTCTTCGTGGGCCGAGGTGACGCGGTACATCAGCGGGTAGGTCGGCCATGGGGTCGAGTCGGCGCGCGTCTCCGGCGGCCGCGGCATGATCTCGAACTGGTGCACGCTGGCCGCGCCCTGGCGGTGCGACGTGCCCAGGCAGTCGGCGCCGGTGTCGCCACCGCCGATGATGATGACCTTCTTGTCCTTGGCGGTGATCGGCGGCTCGCCGTTCTCGTCGAGAACGTCGTCACCGAGCTGGACGCGGTTGGCCCAAGGCAGGAATTCCATCGCCTGATGGATGCCGTCCAGGTCGCGCCCGGGGATCGGCAGGTCACGGCGCGCCGTCGCGCCGCCGGCGAGCACCACCGCGTCGAACTCCGAACGCAGCTGTGCCGCCGTGATATCCACGCCGACGTTCACGCCGACGCGGAATTCCGTTCCCTCCGCGCGCATCTGCTCGAGGCGCCGGTCGATGTGGCGCTTCTCCATCTTGAACTCCGGGATGCCGTAGCGCAGCAGACCACCGATGCGGTCGTCGCGCTCGAACACCGTCACCTTGTGGCCCGCGCGCGTGAGCTGTTGCGCCGCAGCCAGACCCGCAGGCCCTGAGCCGACCACGGCAACGGACTTGCCGGTCAGCTTGGTCGGGGGTAGCGGGACGACCCAGCCCTCGTCGAAGGCGTTGTCGATGATCTCGACCTCGACCTGCTTGATGGTCACCGGGTCCTGGTTGATGCCCAGCACACAGGACCCCTCGCACGGAGCGGGACACAGCCGACCGGTGAACTCCGGGAAGTTGTTGGTCGCGTGCAGCCGCTCGATGGCGTCGCGCCAACGGTCGGTGCGAACCAGGTCGTTCCACTCCGGGATCAGGTTCCCCAACGGGCAACCGTTGTGGCAGAACGGGATACCGCAATCCATGCAGCGCCCGGCCTGCGACTTGAGGGTGTCCTCGGAGAACTCCTCGTAGACCTCTTTCCAGTCCTTGAGGCGAAGGTCGACCGGACGGCGCTGCGGCGTCTCGCGGTGGGTGTTCTTCAGGAATCCGCGCGGGTCAGCCATTTGCGGCCGCCATGATCGCCTCGGCAACGCCGTTCTCGTCGGCACCCTTGGCTTCCGCGTCCGCGATCGCCTGCAGCACCCGCTTGTAGTCGCGCGGCATGACCTTCTTGAAGTTGCTCAACTCTTGGCTCCAATCGGCCAGGATCCGCTGTCCCACCGGGGAATCGGTGGCATCGACGTGCGCCTGGATCATGTCGTGAACGAAAACAGCGTCCTCGGAGTCACTACCGCCCATGTCCTCGATCGCGACCATCTCTGCGTTGAGGTTGTCGGCGAGGACATCGCTCGGGTCGTAGACGTAGCCGATGCCGCCCGACATTCCCGCGGCGAAGTTGCGGCCGGTCTGGCCGAGGATGACGACTCGTCCGCCGGTCATGTACTCGCAACCGTGGTCGCCGACACCCTCGACCACTGCGTGGGCGCCGGAGTTGCGGACGGCGAAGCGCTCGCCCACCTGTCCGCGGAGGAACATCTGCCCGCTGGTGGCGCCGAAGAGCACCACGTTGCCGGCGATGATGTTGTCCTCGGCCGCATAGTCCTCGGGCGCGCCCTCGGGTGGCCGCACCACGACCCGCCCGCCCGACAGTCCCTTGCCGACGTAGTCGTTGGCGTCGCCGTACACCCGCAGCGTGATGCCCTTGGGGACGAACGCGCCGAAGCTGTTACCCGCCGAACCGTTGAACGTGATGTCGATGGTGCCGTCCGGAAGTCCCTGGCCGCCATAGGCCTTGGTGACCTCGTGGCCCAGCATCGTGCCGACCGTGCGGTTGACGTTCGCGATGGTCGTCGAGAAACGCACCGGGGTCCCGTGGTCGATCGCCTCGCGGCTCTGGGTGATGAGCTGCTGATCGAGCGCCTTGTCGAGGCCGTGATCCTGACGGGAGCTGCAGTACAGATCCTGGTTCATGAACGCCGACTCGGGCTCGTGCAGGACAGGCGCGAGGTCGAGCTTGTGCGCCTTCCAGTGCTCGGCGGCCTGCGTGGTGTCCAGCGCGGCGACCTGTCCGACCATCTCGTTGACGGTGCGGAAGCCCAACTGCGCCATGAGTTCCCGGACTTCTTCGGCGATGAAGAGGAAGAAGTTCTCGACGAACTCGGGCTTGCCGTTGAAGCGCTGGCGCAGCAACGGGTTCTGGGTGGCCACGCCGACGGGGCAGGTGTCGAGGTGGCAGACGCGCATCATGATGCAGCCCGCCACCACCAGAGGCGCTGTCGCGAAACCGAATTCCTCGGCACCGAGCAGCGCGGCGACCACGACGTCGCGGCCCGTCTTGAGCTGACCGTCGACCTGCACGACGATCCTGTCGCGAAGTCCGTTGAGCAGCAACGTCTGCTGGGTCTCGGCAAGGCCGAGCTCCCATGGCGCGCCTGCGTGCTTCATCGACGTCAGCGGCGTCGCACCGGTGCCACCGTCGTGGCCGGAGATCAGCACGACGTCGGCGTGCGCCTTGGACACACCTGCCGCGACCGTGCCGACACCGTTTTCCGAGACCAGCTTCACGTGGACGCGCGCCTGCGGGTTGGCGTTCTTCAGGTCGTGGATCAGCTGCGCCAGATCCTCGATCGAGTAGATGTCGTGGTGGGGCGGTGGCGAGATCAGACCGACGCCCGGCGTCGAGTGACGCACCTCGGCCACCCACGGGTACACCTTGTGCCCCGGAAGCTGGCCGCCCTCACCAGGTTTCGCGCCCTGGGCCATCTTGATCTGGATGTCGGTGCAGTTCGTCAGGTAGTGCGACGTCACACCGAACCGGCCCGACGCCACCTGCTTGATGGCGCTGCGCCGCCAGTCACCGTTCTCGTCATACTCGAAGCGGTTGACGTTCTCGCCGCCCTCGCCGGAGTTCGACCGTCCGCCAAGGCGATTCATCGCGATGGCGAGGGTCTCGTGGGCTTCTGCGGAGATCGAGCCGTAGCTCATCGCACCTGTCGAGAATCGCTTGACGATCTCGGTGGCCGGCTCGACCTCCTCGATCGGCACCGGAGGACGCTCGCCGTCGCGGAACTTCAGCAGCCCGCGCAGCGAGGCCATGCGCTCGCTCTGATCATCGACCAGCTGCGTGTACTCCTTGAAGATCGAGTACTGGCCGGTGCGGGTTGCGTGCTGCAGCTTGAACACCGTGTCCGGGTTGAACAGGTGATACTCGCCCTCGCGGCGCCACTGGTACTCGCCGCCGACCTCGAGCTCGCGGTGTGCCCACTCGTCGGGGCGGTCAAGGTAGGCCAGCGCGTGGCGGGCCGAGATGTCGTCGGCGATGTCGTCGAGGTCGATCCCGCCGACCGGGCAGGCCAGCCCGCTGAAGTACTCGTCGAGCACCTTCTGGCTGATGCCGATGGCCTGGAACAACTGTGCGCCGGTGTAGGACGCCAGCGTGGAGATGCCCATCTTGGACATCACCTTCAGCACGCCCTTGCCTGCGGCCTTGACGTAGTTGGCCTTGGCTTGATCGCTGGAGATGTCGGCGATGACACCGCGATCGCACATGTCCTCGATCGATTCGAACGCCATGTACGGGTTGATCGCGGCCGCGCCGAATCCGACGAGGGCCGCCATGTGGTGCACCTCGCGGGCGTCGCCGGCCTCGACGACGAGGCCGACCTGGGTGCGGGTGCGGTCCCGGACGAGGTGGTGGTGCACCGCCGAAACGCTCAGCAGCGACGGGATGGGGGCCATCGACTCGTCGGACTCGCGGTCGGACAGCACGATGATGCGGGCGCCGTCGCGGATCGCGGACGACACCTTCGCGCGGACGTTGTCGAGTGCCTCTTTGAGCCCCTGGCCGCCCCGGTTGACGGGGTACAGGCAGCGGATGACGGCGGCGCGCAGGCCGTGCTTGTGTCCGCGGATCTCGTGATCGGGGTCGACGCACATGAGCTTGGACAGCTCGGCGTTGCGCAGGATCGGGTTCGACAGGATGATCTGGCGGCACGAGTCGGCGTTCGGGTTCAGCAGGTCGCCCTCGGGGCCGACGGTGCCGGAGAGGCTGGTCACGACCTCTTCGCGGATCGCATCGAGCGGCGGGTTGGTGACCTGGGCGAACAGCTGCTGGAAGTAGTCGTAGAACATCCGCGGCCGCGCCGACAGGACGGCGATGGGGGTGTCGGTGCCCATCGAGCCCAGCGCTTCGGCACCGGTGCGGGCCATCGGCGCGACGAGCAGGTTCAGTTCCTCGTAGGTGTAACCGAAGATCTGCTGGCGCAGCACCACGCGGTGGTGCGGCATCCGCTTGTAGTCGCCCTGCGGCAGCTCGTCGAGGTGGAACAGGCCGGCGTCGAGCCATTCCTGGTAGGGCTGCTCGTCGGCGAGCTGCGCCTTGATCTCCTCGTCGGACACGATGCGTCCCTGCGCGGTGTCGACGAGAAACATCCGGCCCGGCTGCAGACGCATCTTCTTGACGACGGTGCTCGGGTCGAGGTCGAGGACGCCGGCTTCGGACGCCATGACCACGAGGCCGTCGTTGGTGACCCAGATCCGCGACGGGCGCAGGCCGTTGCGGTCGAGCACGGCGCCGATGACGGTGCCGTCGGTGAAGCACACCGAGGCGGGGCCGTCCCACGGCTCCATCAGCGAGGAGTGGTACTGGTAGAACGCCCGCCGCGCGGGGTCCATCGACTCGTGCCGCTCCCACGCTTCCGGGATCATCATCAGCACGGCGTGGGGCAGGCTGCGGCCGCCCAGATGCAGAAGCTCAAGGACCTCGTCGAAGCGTGCGGTGTCCGAAGCGCCCGGCGTACAGACGGGGACGATCTTGTCGAGGTCGTCTCCAGAACCGAAGACGTCCGTCTTGA
The DNA here is from genome assembly GCF_029623955.1 of Mycobacterium sp. 236(2023). GTDB lineage: Bacteria > Actinomycetota > Actinomycetes > Mycobacteriales > Mycobacteriaceae > Mycobacterium. The sequence continues at coordinate 201,055 of NZ_JARSBP010000008.1, forward strand.
TCAGCGCTTCGCGCGCCCTCATCCAGTTCTCGTTGCCGGTGACGGTGTTGATCTCACCGTTGTGGGCGACGCGGCGGAACGGGTGGGCCAGCGGCCACGACGGGAACGTGTTCGTCGAGAAGCGCGAGTGGACGATGCCGAGCGCGCTGGTGAGCCGCTCGTCCTGAAGGTCGAGGTAGAACGCCCGCAGCTGCGGGGTGGTCAGCATGCCCTTGTAGACGAACGTCTGCCCGGACAGGCTCGGGAAGTACACGGTCTCGCGCCCGGGGCCGTCCTGGCCGGGGCCCTTGGTGCCGAGTTCGTGTTCGGCGCGCTTGCGCACGACGTAGGCGCGGCGCTCGAGCTCCATCCCCTCGGCGCCGGCGATGAACACCTGGCGGAACGTCGGCATCGCGTCACGCGCGAGCGCGCCGAGCGAGGAATCGTCGGTAGGTACGTCGCGCCAGCCGAGCACCGTCAGCCCTTCGGCCTCCGCGATCTTCTCGACCTGTTCGCACGCGGCGGCGGCGTCCTTGGAGGACTGTGGCAGGAACGCGATGCCGGTGGCGTAACTGCCAGGCTCGGGCAGCTCGAAGTCGACAACGGCCCGGAAGTACTCGTCAGGAACCTGCAGGAGGATGCCCGCACCGTCACCGGTGTTGGGTTCGGCGCCCTGGGCGCCGCGGTGCTCGAGGTTCAGCAGCGCGGTGATCGCCTTATCGACGATGTCGCGGCTTCGACGGCCGTGGATATCGGCGACCATCGCGACGCCGCACGAGTCGTGCTCGAACGCGGGGTTGTAAAGGCCCTGACGACTGGGCGCCATTCCCACCTACCTCTTTGAGCACACATCTCGACGTGGAAGTTACGGACGGCAACCGATGCCGAGAGTGTTAGCCGGTCTGGCGGAGGGGGTGCCTTCGTGCAGCACTGAACGACGGCCCTTTTTCCACGCGCCACAAGTGGTGAAAACGATATGACAAAAGGGTCCTGACATGCCAACTTAGTCCAACCTAACTAAGTTCGCCGACCTACCTGCGACCGCAAACCCGCCGCTTCCACATAACAAGTGAATAACGTTGCCGCTGACCCACTTTCAGCTACCCGGCGCGGATGCCCGCCGGGTGAGGCATTCGTCACACCCATGGGAGCCGGCCAGAACGAATTTGCTGGGACGCGGCGCTTTTAGCCCCTGTAGTGCACGGACGACTTCCAGCTGATTTGCGCAAAGCCTTTCCGGATTCTTAGAGAAGGTCTATGGGCTGTCCCGGTGCCCCGGCAAACTCCCGGCGGCATCGCCCCGTGCGCCTTCATCGCTGCCGGCACGTCGTAAACATGCTGTGCACCAAGATGTTTGCGTCGCAGTGTCGCAGCGGCCGACCCGGCCGGAAGCACCGGAATCATCGCCGTGGGAAGCTGCAGAGGTGCCGTACCCGCTGAACACCCCGCTGGGCCGCTTCGGGCTGGAGACCCTCGAGGAGGGCCGCGAGCGCTGCGTGGCGACCATTCCCGCCGCCGGCTTGCTCAATCCACTCACCGGCCTGTCGGCGATCGCTCCGTTGGCGATGCTTGTCGACCACATCGGTGGCCTGATCAACCACGCCCGCAGGGCAGAGAACGAGTGGACAGTGTCGAGCGAGCTGTCGCTGGAGGTGGCGCCGGATGCTCTCGACGCCGTCGCCGCGTCGTCAGGCGTCCCTGTCCTCGGCACCGCCCGGCCGCTCGGCCGCAAAGGTATCGCCGCTCTCGGACTGTGCGAACTCAGCGTCGACGACGACGTCATCGCGACGGCCACGGTGCGTTCGTTTTACATCACCCTGCCCTCAACCCTGGCGTCGTGGCCGGAGGGGCCCGGCGGATCGCTGCCCGGCACTCGACTCGACGAGTTGATGGCCGTTCACGTCGGCGAAACCGGCGGCGCGGCAACGGCATTGGTTCAACAGGACGATCCGGTGTTGAACAACAGCGTCGGCGCGGTACATGGCGGCGTGTCGTCGATGGGACTGGAGTTGGCCGGGTCCGCTGCCCTGAACAGAGGCGTGCCAGAGGATCCGTACCGTACGGCGTCGCTGCGCGTGAATTTCTTGCGGCCGTTCCACGGTGGCGGTGAAGCGCACTACCGGGCCAAACCGATCCACGTCGGACGCAGCAGCGGCGTCGCCGAGGCCGAAGCCGTCGGCAGCGATGGGCGAACCGCACTACTGGCCCGCCTCACCGCCTACCGCTGACCGGCGTTCATCCCGGAAACCGCCGAGGAGCTCGCCGACCACCCGGTTGGGGACGACGCGCTCCCCGGCGGAAGCCGAGGACTTACTTCTTGGCCTTCGAGGCGGCAGCCTTTTCGGTGCTTGCCCCCTCGTTGGCGAGTTCGCCGCCGGAGTTCTCCAGGTGAGCTCGGACGAACCACTGGAACTTCTCCAGCTCGCCCGCGTGCTCGATCAGCATGTCCTGGGACACCAGGTCGAGCTCTTCGAGGCGTTCGATGCTCTTCCGGGTGTCTTCGATGACTCCGACGTAGACGAGATCCAACGCGGCCAGGTGGGCCAGCACGGTGTCCCGGTTGACCGAGTAGTCGTCCCAGGTGCGGTCGTTGATGATGGCGCCGGGGGTCCCCTTCGGTGAGGTACCCAGCGCGGCGATCCGCTCGGCGACCTCGTCGGCGTACCCACGCACCAGCTCCACCTGCGGGTCGATCATCTCGTGAACGCCAATGAAGTTGGGCCCCACGACATTCCAGTGGACATGCTTGAGGGTGAGGTGCAGGTCGTTGTACCTGCTGAGCGCCTTTTGCAGCAGCTCTGCGACTTCGAGCCCTTGCTTGTCGGAAAGGCCCGGAACGGTAAACGCAGTCATTACTAGCTCCTTCGCACGATCGACTGTCCTGCGCCGTGTACCCGGGTGCTTGGCGAGGTAATCACGCGTGACGCCGAGGTCACAGATCGGCCAGCTTAGGTATGGAAAGCCTTGGTCCGAAGCGGGGATTCACCGTCATGCCACTGACTTCCAGCAGGCGGACGACACGGTACCGATGGGGCCGCACCGGCTCCAGTAGCTCCACCATCTGTGGGTCGTCGATCGGATGGCCCAACAGTGTCCAGCCCACGATCTTGGCCAGGTGGTAGTCGCCGACCGACAGCGCATCCGCATCGCCGAAAGCGCGCTGGGCAACTTCGGCGGCCGTCCAGATGCCGACTCCGGGGAGGGACATCATCGCCTCCCGCGCGGCTTCTGCGGGCCGGTCCACCAACCGTTCCAGCGCATCCGCGCGCTGGACGCAGCCGACGATGGTGCGGGCCCGGCCCGGGTCGACATTGGCGCGGTGGAACTCCCACGACGGGATCCGCCGCCACGCGTCGGCGGTCGGAGGCAGGCGCAGATGCGCCGGCGCCGGGCCCGGTGCCGGGGCGCCGTATTTGGTGACCAGCTTGCGCCACGCTCCGAAAGCGTCCTTGCCGACGACACGCTGTTCGAGGATTGCGGGCACCAGCGCCTCGACGACGCGCCCGGTGCGGCCCAGCCTCAGGTGCGGCGCCTTCCGGAAGGCGGCGGCCACGGTCGGGTGCTCGGGTGCAAAGCCGGTCACGTCGTCGTCGGCACCCAACTGGGCAGGAAGAGTCTCGGTGAACTCGGCCGCGCCGGGGCCCCACGCTTCGCAGTCGACGCTGTCACGGCCGCCGCGGCTGATGCGCGCGGTCACGGGCCCGGTCCGCATCAGGCTGGTGCGCCAGATCGAACCGTCGGCGGCGACGTGGTAGCAGGGGTCACCTCGACCGCGACGCAGCGGCGACAACGTGAGCCCCGGGCTTGCCGGCCCGGCGAACACGACGCTGACCGTACTGCGCATCAGACCAGACTAGGTGCCCACTCCGACATCAGCCTTGTCCGCATAAAAGGCGACATGTCCGGCGATCGCAGCGACGGCCGGGTAGGGCTGCCGGTAGGTCCAGATCGCATCGGCGATGGTGTCACCATTGACGACGATGTCGAAGTAGGAGGCGTCGCCCTTGTACGGGCAGTACGACGTGGTGTCGCTGGGGCGCAGCAGCTCGTCCGTGATATCGGCCAGCGGAATGTATTGCACTGCTGGGTAATTGGATTCCTGCAGGGTGAGTGCGCCGTCCGATTCGGCGACGATTTCGCCTTTGACGCGCACCACGACGTGTGCGCCGGTCAGGGTGACGGTGATCGGATGTGACGCGGTGGGCTCAAGAACGGGTCGATCGGTCATGAAACCATTCAACGCCTAAGCGTCTGACACAATTTCTTTCTTTGCACAAAAGCCTCACGGTTCAGTTCACGCAAACCTCGGCGACCCGGTGCCGCGTCGGCCTACGTTATGGACACCGGGACGGGGGGCGTTATGGCAGATCGCATTTCGGCATGGCTGGGCGCGGGAATATTAACGGCCGGGGTATCCGCGGCAACCCTGGCGGGCGCGGGCATCGCCTCTGCCGACGAGGGGGTGTCGGCGGAGCGGGCACAGACGACCAAATCGTCGGCCGCCACCGAGAGGGCGGCGCGCGCCGACGACGACCCCGAAACCAGCGATCCGGTCGACAAGCCCGATGCCGGCGTGACCGACGCTGACGAGACCGAAGCCGAGCCGGGTTCCGAGAACCGGGACGCCGACGAAGAAGCCGTTGCCGTCGAAGAGGTTGCCGTCGATGAAGAGGAAGAAGAAGAGGTCGCGGTCACCGAAGACGAAGAGGTGGCGGCGGACGAGGCTCCGGTCGAGGAGCCCTCTGTCGTGAAGCCCTCCCTCGTGGCTGCCGTGCTCACCGAGACCGAGCCGCCCACATCGACGACGGAGTTGGCCACCGCGTCAGCACCCAGGCCCACGTTGCTCAACGTCGTCGGCTCGTTCTTCTGGGGCGCGTTCGACCTGTTGACGAAGGTCGTCGACGGTCCCCCTTCGGTACCGCCGGGCAGCACGCTGACGGCGGGCCGGTCCCGGCTGGATATCGACTGCGGCGACGGCTACACCGCCGACGCGGACTGGTATTTCCCCAGCGAGGCGGAACCCGACAGGTTCATCTACTTCCAGCACGGCTTCCCTGCCCGTGCCGGCTTCTACAACGTGACGCTGCAGCAACTCGCCGTCCGCAACAACGCGATCGTCGTCGCGCCGTCGATCACGAGCAACATCTTCGCCTGCGACGCCTGCGCGGCCAGCGGTGAACCGATGCACGCCGCGGTGGCGCGGCTGTTCGAGGGAGACCGCGCGGCTCTGCTCGCCAGTGCCAGAGCGGCCGGATACGAGGGGACGCTTCCCGAGGACTTCGTGTTCGCAGGCCAGTCCGCGGGGGCGTCGCTGGCCATCGCGGCAGCGGGCTATTACTACGAGGCGGCATCCGAGGACGACAAATCCGACATGGTCGGCGTGCTCCTGTACGAAGTCTCCGCGATCGGCGGCGCGAAGGAGGGGAATGCCCTGACCAACGGCCTGGAGAAGTTGCCCGACACACTCCCGGTACTGACCATCGCGGCCGAACCCAACATGTTGAACTCCAAGAACAACGCCAACGCGGTGTTCCTCGAGGAGAGGCCGGACCAGTTCAACGGCGTGCAGCTGGTCGGGGGCGCGCATTCGGACGCCTTCCAGAGCAACATCCTGTTCGGGATTCCGCAGCTCATCGTCAACGTGTTCTTCGGGGCGTCGACGCCGGCGAACACCGAGGCGGTGCACGTACTCACGTCGGGCTGGCTGGTCGACATGTACGCCCATCGGGTTTACAACCCGGCGACGCGCACCGGGATCTACGGCGAACCCGGCGGTCCTGGCGAGGTCGAGATCGACATCCCCACCACGAAGGGCGTCGCCACCGCTCGCGTGCTGCCGATTCAGGCACCAGCCCCGAACGGCTTCGACCAGGTGCTCAATTTCTTCTTCGGCCTGCTCAACGCCAACTACTACGCCCGCTGCGTCGTCAGTGAGGACGCCCGGCAATCTTGTCCGCTATGACGGCGATCGGCGATGTCCTCTTGGTGCCGCGCGCCTCGTGCCAGTCGGCGGCCTTGTAGGCGACGTACATGCCGCGGACGCCGATCCAGCGCAACGGTTCGGGCTCCCAGCTCTTGGATTGATGGCCGACCCAGGGCAGCCGGGTCAGCGCCGACTCGCGCTTGAGGACGAGATCGGTCAGGGTGCGCCCCGCGAGGTTGGTCGCGGTGACACCGTGGCCGACGTACCCTCCGGCCCAGCCCAGTCCGGTCGCCTCGTCGAAATCGACGGTCGCCTCCCAGTCGCGCGGCACGGCAAGGACCCCGCACCAACCGTGGGCGATCGGCACCTGACCCACCTGCGGCAGGATCGTGTGCAGCGTGGCGGTCAGGTTCCTGATGGTGCGTTCCGGTACCCGCCCGTCGCGGTCGGTGCGGCTTCCGAAGCGGTAGGGGACGCTGCGGCCGCCGATGGCGATGCGGTTGTCGACGGTGCGCTGCGCGTAGAAGAAGCCGTGCGCGGTGTCGCCGAGCGTCTCGCGTCCGTCCCACCCGATGTCGGCCCAGATGTCTTCGGGGATGGGGTCGGTGGCGATCATCGAGCTGTTCATCGGCAGCCAGCGGCGTTTGAGGCCGGGAAGTGCCGCGGTGAATCCCTCGGTCGCCCGCAGGACCACGGGTGCGCTCACCGTGCCCCAGGGTGTCGTCGCGCGACCGCCCGTGATGTCGGTGACGGGTGTCCGTTCGTAGATGACGACGCCGAGATTTTCGACGGCATCGGCGAGGCCGCGCGCCAACTGCGCCGGCTGGATCCGCGCGCAGTGCGGATTGTGGTAGGCCGCCACGACACCGTCGAGTGCAATGCGCTGCGCGGCTTCATCTTTGGTGAGCCATTCGACGCCGTCGACCTGCCAGCTCCGTTCGGCTTGCATGGCAGCGGCGAGTCGCTTGGCCTGCGCGGCGTTGCGGGCGACCTCCAGCGTGCCGCCTTTGACGATGCCGGCGTCGATGCCCTCGCGGGCCGCGACGTCGATGACCTCGTCGACGGAGTCGTTGAGTTCGCGCTGCCACGCCACCACGCCGTCGCGGCCGTACTGGCGCCCCATGCGTTCGCGGTCGCCGGGGACCAGTCCGGACAGCCAACCGCCGTTGCGACCCGAGGCTCCGTAGCCGGCGAACCGCGCTTCGAGCACCACGATGCGCAACGACGGGTCGGCGCGCTTGAGGTAGTACGCGGTCCACAGCCCGGTGTAGCCGGCCCCGACGATGCAGACGTCGGCGTCGCGGCTTCCCGGCAGCGGGCCGCGACTGATCGGCATTCCGTCGAACCAGTGAGACACGTGGCCGTTCACCGGCGATCGAGTGAGCACCTGATGAGCCTAGCCGTAGGCGTAGCGGTGGAACTGTGACATGGTCCGCAGCCCGGGGACGCGATTCATCACCGCACCCATCGCCCGGTAGATGCCGGGAACCGCGGCGAAGGCGTCAGATTCGAAAACTGGAACCCATTGCAGGAGACGGGTTCCCGGGACGTTGTCGAGGATGTCGCCTGGCCCGTCGATCGCCCAGTGCAGGGTCGAGCCCGACCGGCGGACGACGGAGTTGGTCCACTGGGCTTTGATGCCCAGCCAGTTGAACGCGTCGAACTGCAATTCGCCCGACGGGAATCGGCCGACCACCCGCCGCAGCAGGGCCAGCCCGTCGGCTTTGGTGAGATACATCGTCAGCCCTTCCCCGATCAGCAGGGCGGGTCGGTCGTCGGGGATCTCGGAAAGCCACGCCGGGTCGGTGGCCGACGCCGCGATCACATGGTTTCCCGGCGTCTTCGGGTAGAAACGTCGCCGCAGGGCGATCACCTCGGGGTAGTCGATGTCGTACCAGTCGACGCCGTCGCCGGGCTGGATACGGAAGTACCGGCTGTCGAGACCGCACCCAGCGTGAAGCACCACGGCGTTCCTGTTCGCTGCGAGGAATTCCTTTGTCCACGAATCGAAATGGGCCGACCGGATGGTGACCGACGGGGCGGTGCGCCGGGTGATCGTGGTGGCCGACCAGTCGTAGTCGATCTGTGCGACGATGTCGCGGGCCCAGGTGTCGTTCAGCAACGAATCGGGCTCGTCGGCGTCGAGCGCCTTCGCGTAAAGCGTGGCGAGCATGGTCTGCGGGGCGCCGTGCAGGTCGACGCGCAGTTTGTCGCTCACCCCTTCGACGCTAGTCCTTGCGCGCCTTCTTGGCGTCTCGCAGACTCACCCAGAATTTCGCGGCGTCGGCGATCGCTTCCTCGACAGGCCTTGGGTTCCAACCGAGTTCACGCTTGGCCTTGCTGCAGTCCACCGGCGCTTCGGCTCGCATCAGGCGCAGCGAGCCCAGCGAGAGCCGTTCGTCGGTGCCCTTGAGTTTGGCTTTCGCGCTGCCCAGACCGGCCATGGCGTAGGACAGGGCGAGCGGGATCGTCTTCGTCGGGGCGGGCACCCCGGCGGCGTCGGCGGCGCTCCGCACGACGTCGGCGTTGGAGATCATCCGTTCGGAGATCAGATACCGCTCGCCGACGGTGCCCTTCTCCGCGGCCAGGATCATCGCCTGCGCCGCGTCGTCGATCCCGACGGCTTCCAGCTCGATGCCGCCCATGACGAACGGCAGCTTGCCGAACGCTGCGCCCGCGATGATCGCGCCGTGCGGCGTGCGGCCCCAGTCGCGGCCGCCGTACGTCGTCGACACACACATCGCGACGGCGGGCAGGCCCTTGTCGCGGGCGTAGGTGAGGACGAGGTTCTCGGCCTGCACCCGCGACCGGACGTACGGCGTCAACCCGCGATCGACGATGGCGTCGGCCTCGGTGGCGACGCGACCTCGCTTGCGCCCGACGGTGACGTAGCTGCTGGTGAACACGAACTTCCGGAGTCCGGCGGCGATCTCGGCCTCGACCGCGACGTCGAGGACGTTGCGGGTGCCCTCGACATTGGTGCGGAACAGCGGCGCCGGGTCGCGCAGCCAGCCGCGGGTGTCGACGACGCAGTAGTACACGACATCGCAGCCCGTCATGGCTTCGCGCAGGACAGCGCTGTTCCAGATGTCGCCGACGTAGCGGGTCACCTCCAGGTCGTCGATGCCGATGGTGGTGGCGCCGTCGCGCACCATGACACGGACATCCTCGCCGGAGTCGACGAGCTGCCGGGTGACGTGGCTGCCGAGATATCCGTTCGCCCCGATGACAAGAGAGGTCATGTGCGCGCCCCGTACTTGGCCATCCACTCGGCCGCTTCGTCGGGCAGTGTGCCGAGTTCTTCGGCCTTCTTGCACCACTTGACCGTCGCCTTCACGAACCGCAACGGGTTGTAGATGTCTTCCTGCTGCTTCCATTTTCCGTCGCCGGCGTAGGTGACGATCGAGATGTTGGTGGCGCTGATGATCGTGCCGTCGCCGGGGTCGCGCATCGGGTTGTCGAGCTCGCAGATGACGCGCCCGGTGCCCTCGTCGATGACGCTCCAGAGCGACGGGAACGACGTCATGTAGCTGCCGGGAAAGGTCTCCATGGTCTGCCAGATCCAGGGCCGCACCTGTTCGCGACCCCGCATCGTTCCTGCGGCGTGCTCGATGTAGAGAATGTCGTCGCTGTACTGGTCAACCCAGGGATCCCAGTCGCGGGTCTGCGCCGCGCGGTCGACCGTCTTCTCGAATTCCGCGAACGCCTCGGCGAGCTCGTCGCGACTGAAAGTGTTGCCCGTCACAGCTCAAAATAGAACACGTTCTAGCGCCCTTTGTCGAGGGCGGGTCGAGCGCCTGGGGTCACGTCAGGCTCAGTACCTGCCGGTCGCCGAGCGGGTAATGCAGCGGGACGTCGAGACCGCCCGACAGCGCGATCATGATGCAGGCGCGGTCGACGGCGGTGGGCACCGTTCCCGTCTTCAGATCGACGACGACCTGGTCCTCGGTCTCCGACGTCTCCACCGTGACGCCGTAGCAGTCCGGGGTGCCGATCGTGAAGTGCAGACGGACCGCGCGGTCCCCGGGAAGCCGGCTCCATGCCTGGGGTCGCGTCGGGTAGGCGTCGACGACGGCGGGGTCGTCGACGAACATCGTCGCCGGCGTGCCCGGCGGAGTTTCGGGGACCGGGACGGGCGGTGACGGTTGGGCGGCCGCAGGCCCGGCAATACCTACCGAGATACCCACCGACACCGCGCAGAGGGCCGCAAAGACCGCTGGCACACGCATGTGAAAAGCCTACTGACAGGGGCCAGCAGCGGGATTAAAACCGCAGTACAGGAGGTTATAGAAGCGCTATGACACGCACATACAACAAGAATCCCACCGCAGTGAACGCACTGTCTCCCGAGCAGTACCACGTGACTCAGGAGAACGGCACCGAGCGGCCCTTCACCGGCGAATACTGGGACAACCACGAGCCGGGTATCTACGTCGACGTCGTCTCGGGCGAGCCGCTGTTCGCCTCGGTCGACAAGTTCGAGAGCGGTTCGGGGTGGCCGAGTTTCACTCGACCGATCGACGCTGCGAACGTGCTGGAGAAGCGCGATCTCTCGCACCTGATGATCCGCACCGAGGTGCGCTCCTCGCACGGCGACAGCCATCTTGGGCATGTCTTCAAAGACGGCCCGCGCGACCAGGGCGGCCTGCGCTACTGCATCAACTCGGCGTCGTTGCGGTTCGTCCACCTCGACGACCTCGAAGCGCAGGGTTACGGGCAGTACCGTGAGTTATTCGAGAAGGCGACCGAGAAGGAGCAAGCGTGAGCGACAACAAGCGAGCCGTCCTGGCCGGTGGCTGCTTCTGGGGCATGCAGGATCTGATCCGCAAGCAGCCCGGCGTGGTGTCCACGCGGGTGGGCTACACCGGCGGCGATAACGATCACCCCACGTATCGCAACCATCCGGGTCACGCCGAGGCGATCGAGATCGTCTACGACCCGGCGCAGACCGATTACCGTGCGCTGCTGGAGTTCTTCTTCCAGATCCACGATCCGACGACGAAAAACCGGCAGGGCAACGACGTCGGGACGAGCTACCGCTCTGAGATCTTCTACGTCGACGATGACCAGCGTCAGGTCGCGCTGGACACCATCGCCGATGTGGACGCGTCGGGTTTGTGGCCCGGCAAGGTGGTCACCGCGGTCAGTCCGGCTCCCGATTTCTGGGAGGCCGAGCCTGAGCACCAGGACTACCTGGAGCGCTACCCGAGCGGGTACACGTGCCACTTCCCGCGCGCGGGCTGGAAGCTGCCGAAGCGCGCTAGCGCCGGCGCATGATGACGCGGCCGCCGTCTGCCGGGGTGTAGGCCACTCCACGTGAGTGCATCTTCTCCCCCGGCGCGGTGGTCGTGTCGATCGTGAACTGACGCAACACCGTTCGGAGTACGACGTCCATTTCGACGTTCGCGAAGGCGGCCCCGACGCAGCGCCGGGTTCCCCCGCCGAACGGGATGTGCGAGAAGTTTGTCGGCCGCTGGCCGACGAAGCGCTGCGGGTCGAAGCGGTCGGGGTCGGCGAACTCCTGTTCGCGGTGATGCACCTGGTTGATCGCGACGACGATCGAATACCCCTGCGGGATAACCCATTCGCCGAGTTCGAAGGTGGGCGCGTAGACGTGCCGGCCGGCGAAGTCGATGACGGTGCGCGACCGCTGGATCTCCAGGATGGCCGCCTGCCGGTACTCGTTGCCGTCGGTGTCCGCCTCCGCTACCAGCTTGGCCAGCACCTCGGGGTGGCGGCTGATGCGCTCGAATGCCCAGCCCAGCGTCGCTCCCGTCGTTTCGTGGCCGGCGGCCAGCAAGGTCAGGAGTTCGTCGCCGATGTCCTGCCGCGACATCGTTGAGCCGTCTTCGTAGGTGCTGCGCAGCAGCAGGGCGAGCACGTCGTCGCGGTTTTCGAAGTTCGGATCCGCTTGGACGGCGTCGATCAGACGGCCGATCACCTCGTCGTAGTGACGACGGTAGGTCGCGAGCCGGCCCCACGGACTGAACCGCCCGTACGTCCGCTGCGGTGTGGGCAGTACCGCCAGCCGCGAGCCGAGGGTGACCCACGGCGGGATGATCCGCCGCAGCTCGTCGAGGTGGGCGCCGTCGGCGCCGAACACCGCACGCAGGATCGAGTTGAGCGTGATCCGCATCATCGGTTCGAGGGTCTCGAACGGGTCGCCCTGCGGCCAGTCCGCCATTTCCCGCAGCGTCTCCTCTTCGAAGATCCGCTCGTAGTTCTTGATGCTCTTGCCGTGGAACGGCGGCGTCAGGAGCTTGCGCCTGCGGCGATGGCCGGAGCCGTCGAGCGCGAACACCGAGCCAGGACCCAGCACGCGCGACAGGTTGGGCTGGATGTTGCCGACGTCGTCGGTGTTGGCCATGAAGAGCTGTTTGGCCAGTGCCGGGTCGCACACCATGATGGTCGGGCCAAAGACGGGCAGGCTCATCGCGAAGACGTCGCCGTGACGCCGCGCGATTTGGGCGACGGTCCACTTCCGCGAGACCGAGAACCCCACGGCCTGCAGGACGCGGGGGATCCTCGGGACAGGTGGGAGCCGCACGGCCCCTGTCGGGGCGTCGGGGCGTTGCTTGGTACTGCTATGTACCGCTGTCATGTCCGGTACGGTACCGGTTGGTACCAAAGCCGCGCAAGGGTCGGGAGGTGGATTCTGTGACAGCCGACCGGCTGCTCGACGGACTCGCAGCCTCGATCGCCGAGCGCGGGTATCGCGAGACGACCGTCGCCGATGTCGTGCGGCATGCCCGCACGTCCAAGCGCACGTTCTACGAGCAGTTCGGTAGCAAGGAGGAAAGCCTCATCGAGCTCCTGCGCCGCAACAACGTCGATCTGATCGCCTCGATCACCGAGACCGTCGATCCGGACGCCGAGTGGGATGTCCAGATCCGCCAGGCCGTCGGCGCCTACGTCGACCACATCAGTGCCAGGCCCGCGATCACGCTGTGCTGGATCCGGGAAGCGCCGGCACTCGGGGCGGTGGCCCGTCCACTGCATCGCCAGGTGATGCGCGATCTGACCGACATGCTCGTCGCGCTGACGAGCAGTGCTGGCTTCCGTCGCGCACACCTCGAGCCCATCGCTGCGCCGATCGCGCTGATCCTGCTCGGCGGATTACGGGAATTGACAGCACTTTTCGTCGAGGACGACCGCGACATGCATGGCATCGCCGATCCTGCGGTGGCTGCTGCGACGGCTCTGCTCGGTCCGCGCTGAACAGAGGTCAGCGCAGCATCAACCGCGCCGACTTCTCCAGCTTGGCCGCGATCTCCTGATAGGACGCGTAACCCATACCGGCGCGCACCAGCGCACCCGAGTACAGCATTTCGAGCGCATCGATCACCTCGGCATCCGTGCCGGGCTCGAGCGCCTCGGCCAACCGATCCCTGATGTCGAGCCCGATGCGCTGCCGCAGCACCTCCACGTCGGGATCCTTGCCGATCAGCGCCGTCGTCACCGCGCCGGCGAACTCGGGTTCGTCGGCGACGAGCAGCGAGATGTGCGCGAGCACCTCGGTCACCCGGGTCGCCTGATCCCCCGACGCATGCTCGACATGGGGAGACGCGGACAGCCGCCGCCAGAACACCTCGGCCACGAGGTGTTCTTTGGAGGAGAAGTACGTGTAGGCCGTCGCGGCCCCGACACCCGCTTGGGCGGCGACGCGCCGCACCGTCAGACCCGCGAAGCCGTCCCGCCTGAGCAGATCGAGAGCCGCCCGACCGAGACGGTCGACGGTGTCGGCCTGTCTGGCCGTCAGGCGACGCCGAGTCGACTCCAGAGTCGGATCGGACACATGTCCGGACGCTACTACAACACATCGGGAACCACTAGGGTCCCGGCTGCGCCAGCAACGGTAAGTTGGTGCGCCATGGACGACACACCGGGCCAGCACACCCAGGCCCTGCCGCCTGCCGCGGCGACCCTGTTCGAACTCGCCGAGCGGGTCATCGGTTTCATGCCCGCCGACGAAGGGCGAACGCTCTACGACACCGCGGTGCGGTACCTCGGCGACGGAGTCGGTGTCGAGATCGGCACATACTGCGGACGGTCGACCGTCATGCTCGGCGCTGCCGCACAGCAGACCGGTGGCCTCATCTACACCGTCGACCACCATCACGGTTCCGAGGAGCATCAGGTCGGATGGGAGTACCACGACTCGTCGATGGTCGACCCTGTCACCGGGTTGTTCGACACGCTGCCCACATTCCGCCACACGCTGGACGCCGCCGGTCTCGACGACCATGTTGTCGCGATCGTCGGGCGCTCCCCGGTGGTCGCCCGGGGATGGCGAACTCCGTTGCGGCTCTTGTTCATCGACGGCGGACACTCCGAGGAAGCGGCCAATCGCGACTACGACGGCTGGGCCCACCGGGTCGAGGTCGGCGGTGCGCTGATCATCCACGACGTGTTTCCGGATCCGGCTGACGGTGGTCGGCCCCCGTACCTGATCTACCGGCGCGCGCTGGACAGCGGCGACTTCCGCGAGGTTCTGGCCACGGGCTCGATGCGCGTCCTGGAGCGCGTCTAGAGTTCGCTGGTCGCGCACTCGCAATCGTATTCGCCCTCAAGGCCTCTCGGCAGGTCGGTGGCGCGGAAGATACCGCTTCCCGGCGTCGTCGACGTCAGCGCATCGGCGGCCAGGATCGCGGCGGCTCCGGTCCACGTGGTTCGTTCCACGGGCCAGCGCTTGCCGTCGTCGTACACCAGGCCGGTCCAGTAGGAGCCGTCCTCCTCGCGGAGGTGATGCATCGCGGCGAACTGCTCGTGAGCGCGTGTCCGCTGCCCGATCGCGTCCAAAGCCATGACCAGTTCACAGGTTTCGGCGCCCGTAACCCACGGCCGGTCGTCCACACAGCGGATTCCGAGGCCGGGGACGACGAAGTCGTCCCAGCGATCGTCGATGCGGGCCCGCGCCTGCGGGCCACGCAACGCACCGCCGAGAATCGGGTAGTACCACTCCATCGCCCAGCGTTCTTTGGTCACGAACGCATCGGGGTGGTGCACGATGGCGTGACCGAGACGGCCGACGGCGACCTCCCATTCGGGCTGTGGGTCCTCGACGTAGTCGGCGAGTGCCAGTGCGCACCGGATGCTGTGGTGGATGCTGGCACAACCCGTCAGCAGCGCCTCGTCGGCGTCACCGCCCTGGCCTCGGGCCCAGCCGATTTCGCCCGTGCTGGACTGCAATTCGAGGACGAAGTTGATGGCCTTGACCACGACGGGCCACATCACGTCGGCGAAACTGCGGTCGCCAGTGACGAGCAGATGGTGCCAGACACCGGTGGCGATGTAGGCACAGAAGTTGGTGTCGCTGTTGGCGTCCTCGACGATGCCGTTGCGCAGCTGGATCGGCCAGGTCCCGTCGGGCCGTTGCATCGTGCGTGACCACTCGAAAGCCGCGCGGGCGGGCTCGAGCAGGCCCGCCGCCGTCAGCGCCATCGCATTCTCGATGTGGTCCCACGGATCGGTGTGGCCACCGTCCGACCACGGAATCGCACCGCTGGACTCTTGAGTCGCGGCAATGGATTCGGCTGTCTGCCGACACTGGGCCGGCGTGAACACACCCGGCACGCCGGGGATGTCATCCATCAGTGGCAGCAGGCTTTCTGAAGTAGAGCGCCACGCTCTTGCCGATCAGCGGGTTGAGTGCAGCCTCTGCGGTACGTGTCAGCCACGGCCGGCTCATCATGTCCCAGACCAGCAGCTTGTGATACGCCGTCACCGCGGGATGGTCGTTCTTCTCGGTTCCTACAGCGCATTTGAGCCACCAGTACGGCGCGTGCAGTGCGTGAGCATGCTCGGAGTGGGTCAGCTCCAGACCGTGCGCCAGCACCTTGTCGCGCAATTCGTCGGCCCGATAGATGCGGATGTGTCCACCCTCGTTGGCGTGGTACTCGTCCGACAGCGCCCAGCAGATCCGCTCGGGCAGCCAGCGCGGCACGGTGATCGCCAGCGCACCACCGGGTTTGAGCACCCGGACCAGTTCCGAGATCGCCTGCTCATCGGCGGGCACGTGCTCGAGGATCTCGGAGGCGATGACGCAGTCGAAGGTGCCGTCGGCGTACGGCAGGTCCAGTGCGTCGCCCTTGACGGCTTCGCCCTTCGCCGACGCCGGCGCCTCGCCCTGTTCCTTCATCGCCTGCAGGATCTCGTCGACATCGTTGAGGTCGGAGACACTCTGGTCGAATCCGATGACGTCGGCGCCGCGCCGGAAGGCCTCGAACGTGTGGCGTCCTGCACCGCAGCCGACGTCGATCACCTTCGTTCCGGCGCCCACACCCAAGCGGTCGTAGTCCACGGTCAGCACGTCGCGACCCTTTCACATGCTCTCTCGTACACCGCGACGGTCTGCGCGGCGACGGATTCCCAACTGAATACTTCGACGGCGCGGCGGCGACCGTTGTCACCGAGCCTGCGCAATTCCCTTGGCGAGTCCAGCAGTTCACCCAGCACGGAGGTCAGCTCACCCACGTCTGCGGGTTTCACCAGCCGTGCGCACTCGCCGTCCGCGCCGACGACCTCGGGCAGTGCCCCGGCCCTACTGGCGACGATCGGGGTGCCGCTGGCCATGGCTTCCACCGCGGGCAGCGAGAAGCCCTCGTAAAGCGAAGGGATGCAAGCGACTTCGGCCGACGACAGCAGGTTGGCGAGTTCGGAGTCGGAAAGCCCACTGGAGATGTGCACGATGTCGGAGATGCCGAGTTCTGCGATCAGTTTCTCCGTCGGCCCGTTGGGCTCGAGCTTCGCGACGAGCTGCAGTTCGAGGTCGCGCTCGACGCGCAGCCGCGCGACGGCGTGCAGAAGATGGCTGACACCCTTGAGCGGTACGTCGGCGCTGGCGATCGCGATGATGCGGTTGCGCACCCGATGCTCCGAAGGCTGGAACAGCTGGGTGTCCACCCCGAGCGGTACGACGTTGAGCTGGTCGGGGCTGACGGCGAAATCCTCGGCGATGTCGGCCGCCGATGTCGACGACACGGTGACCAGTTCCGGGATCTTCCTCGCCACGTCCTTCTGCATCTCAGCAAACCCGTACCAGCGGCGCACGAGGGGCTTGCGCCACCACTTCGCCGCTGCCACCTCGAGCACCCGGTCCCTGGTGATGGGGTGATGCACGGTGGCCACGACGGGCAGGCCGGACGCGGCGATGTCGAGCAGGCCGGTGCCGAGGCACTGGTTGTCGTGGACGACGTCGAAGTCGTCGCGGCGTTCGGCCAGCAGACGCGCCGCGCGCATGCTGAACGTCTTGGGTTCGGGGAAGCCGGCCGTCCAGGTGGTCAGCAGCTCTTCGAGATCGATACTGGTTTTGATCTCGGTGGGCCGCGGGATTCGGAACGGGTCTGGCTCGCGGTACAGATCGAGGCTCGGCACCTCGGTCAGGCGTACCCGGGGGTCGAGAAGCTCCGGGTAGGGCGGGCCGGAGAAGACCTCGACGTCGTGGCCGAGTTCGACCAGGCCTGAGCTCAGGCGCCGGACGTACACCCCTTGGCCACCGCAGTGGGTCTTGCTTCGATACGACAGAAGAGCGATGCGCATAGTCAGCTCACGAATCCTGGAGAGCGGCCTTGAGCTGGCCGAATTGTGTGGAGCAAGAAATCCGAACCCTCCTGGACATGTGTCCAGACTATAGTTTGACGTGCTAGCTGACGCAATGTGTCCGCTTGCTCTGACTACCACAACCGGGGCCGATCTTCCTGTTCGGCCTCGTCGGGGGCCCTCGCTACGCGGGCGGAAAGCCGCCCGTCGCGACCGGTCCCCACCGCTGCGGGGTGACCCTGATGAGGCACTTGCGCTGATCGAGCATGGCCTGCCGGTACTCGTCCCAATTGGGGTGTTCGCCGGCGACCGACCTGAAGTATTCGACCAGCGGTTCGACCGCGTCCGGCAGATCCACGACCTCGGCGTGGCCGTCGATCTGGACGTACGGACCGTCGAACTCGTCGGACAGCACCATGACGCTGGCGCGCGGCCGCCGCCGGATGTTGGCGGTCTTGGCGCGCTGCGGATAGGTCGCGACGACGATGCGGCCGTCGGCATCCACCCCACCGGTCACCGGGGAGCTCTGCAGCGACTCCCCCGCGCGGAAGGTGGTCAGCACCATCCGGTGCCGAGGACGGACGAAGTCGAGGAGTTCGGGCAAGGTGACGGAATCCGCGGTGGCGAACTTTCGGGCCATGCGCTCAAGCGTATCGACGTGTCAGACCCCACTCGTACGCTGTCGAACATGAGTTCGAAGAAAGAAGTGACGGCGGCACTCTCCGCCGTGGATCACGCGCTCCGGGCAGTCTCCACACTGCCGTTTCAGACCCTGCCACCTCCCGATCAGCGAGCCCTGCTGGTGGCCCTCGACGACGTCGCCAAGCAGTTGGCCGTCACGCAGCGCCGGCTGCTCGGGCGGATGGTCGCGGGGCCGCCGCCCGTCGAGTTCGCGGGCGCCCCGTGGGCCGAGGTTCTCGCCCGGCGACTGCGCATCTCGACGGGAGAGGCGCAACGCCGGATCGCGGAGGCACGCGCTGGTTAGACTCCTGAGCACTCGCTCAGCGCAAGGAGTGTCATGGAGAAGTTCGACAGCGCGGCGCTATCGGAGTGGCGGCGCTACGGCCCGGTGCCGATCGCCGCCGGCCTCGGCTACTCGATGGGCGTCATCCACGTCTATTCGCTGGGCGCGTTCATGCAGCCACTACAGGATGCCTTCGGCTGGAGCCGCGCGGAGACGTCGGTGGGGCTGACCATCGTCGGCATGGCGGCCGCCGTCGCGGCGCTGCCGATCGGGCTGATGGTCGACCGCCTGGGCCCACGCAGGGTCGGCATCGTCGGTGCGATTCTGATGGCACTCGCCTTCGGCCTGTTGGGGACCGCGACAGGGTCGATGGCGAACTGGATTCTGCTGTGGGCGGTGCTGGCGTTCGCATGCTTCTGGGTGCAGACCACCGTCTGGACCTCGGCGGTGGCGAGCCGGTTCGAGACATCCCGCGGGCTGGCATTCGCGGTGACGCTGTCCGGCGGATCGCTTGCCGCCGCGGTGTTCCCGCCCTTGGCCACGATGTTCATCGGCGAATGGGGTTGGCGCGGCGCATTCTTCGGGCTCGCCGGGATATGGGGCGGCCTGGTCGTGGTCGCCGTGTGCCTCTTCTTCCGCGGCGCCCAGGATGACAAAGTGCCCGCGCCGGCTTCCGACGCGCCGGCCGAGCCTCAGGCAGAGTTGCCGGGTGTCACGCTCGCCGAGGGCCTCCGGTCGGCCACGTTCTACAAGCTGCTGGTCGCGGCGGGACTGTTCGCCTTCACGACGCTAGGGGTGGTGGTGCACCTCGTCCCGATCCTGCGCGACGCGGGCACCGACCCGCTGGCGGCCGCGGGTACGGCGGCGCTGGTCGGCATCTTCTCCATCGTCGGCAGGTTAGGCGTCGGCCTACTGCTCGATCGTTTCCCCGGGAGAGTCGTCGGCGCCTGCGCCTACCTGGTGCCGATCCTCGGCTGCGCAGCGCTGCTGATCGACGGCAGCAGCCCCGTCAGTCAGACCGTTGCCGCGGCGCTGTTCGGTCTCACGCTCGGCGCCGAAGTCGACGTGATCGCCTACCTGGCGTCGCGCTACTTCGGACTCAAGAACTTCGGCGGCCTGTTCGGCGGTCTGGTGGCGGCGCTGTCGCTGGGCACGGCGTTCGGGCCCCTCGCCGCAGGGGCCACCTCCGACATCTTCGGCGGCTACACGAACTTCCTGATCCTGACGATGGTCCTGATGGGCATCAGCAGCCTCGCGCTCGCCAGCCTCAAAGCTCCACCCGACTGGACCAGTTCTACGCTCGACACACCATGTACATCCCGCCCAAGTTCGCACTGACCGACGCCGAGATCGGCGCCGCGCTGGAACGCGGCGGCTTCGCCCACCTCGTCACCCACCAGGCAGACGGCCTGCTCGTGACTCCGCTGCCTCTGCTCTACGACGCGGACCGCCACTCACTGGTCGGACACGTCGCACGCGCGAACCCGCACTGGCAGGCCGTCGGTGGAGCCACCGTCGCGATCTTCTCCGGACCACACGGCTACATCTCGCCGTCGTTCTACGCCACCAAGCGCGAAACGGGAAAGGTGGTGCCGACGTGGAACTACGACGTGCTCACCGTCCACGGCGAGCTGATGGCGCACGACGACGCCGAGTGGTTGCGTGATCTCGTCGGCAAGCTGACCGAACGTCACGAGCGGGACCGCGCCGATCCGTGGCAGGTCTCCGACGCACCCGAGTCCTACGTCGCCGGACAGCTGAAGGGCATCGTCGGGGTGGAGCTGAGCATCAGCAGGATCGAGGGCAAATCCAAGATGTCGCAGAACCAGCCCGACCGGAATCGCAGCGGCGTCGTCGCCGGGCTTCGCGAGTCTTCGGATCCGGCCGATCACGCCGTGGCTGAGCGGGTAGCCCACCACGGAACTGGGTACCAGTGAACATGTGTGCACTCAACTCGGTGTTTTCTCATGACCTTCGACATCACCCCGACGGCCGCCCAGCACGACCTCGCCCGGCGCGCGCACGAGTTCGCTGAAGAGGTCATCCGTCCTGTCGCCGCCGATTACGACCAGCGGCAGGAGTTCCCCTGGCCCGTGCTGGAGGAAGCGGCCAATCGCGGGTTCTACAGCCCGCTGTTCTACCGGGACCTGATCGGTGATCCGACGGGCCTGTCTCTGCCGATGTTCATGGAGGAGCTCTTCTGGGGGTGTGCCGGCATCGGCCTGGCCGTGGTGATGCCCGCCCTGGCCTTGTCTGCCATCGGTCAGGCCGCCTCGCCGGAGCAGATGCTGCAGTGGGCGCCGGAGTGCTTCGGCACTCCCGGGGATCTCAAGCTTGCCGCGCTGGCAATCTCGGAGCCGGAGGGCGGCAGCGATGTGCGCAATCTGCGGACCACTGCGGTCCGCGACGGCTCCGGACCGGATGCCGACTGGATCATCGACGGCCACAAGATGTGGATCGGCAACGGCGGCATCGCCAACGTCCACGTCGTCAACGCCGTCGTCGACCAGGAGCTCGGACACAAAGGGCAGGCGCTCTTCGTCGTTCCGGGTGGAACTCCAGGACTGGACATGGTGCGCAAGCTCGACAAGCTCGGTTGCCGTGCGTCGCACACGGCCGAGCTGAAGTTCACGTCGGTCCGGGTGCCCGCGGAGAACCTCCTCGGCGGGCAGGAGAAGCTCGATCACAAGCTGGCCCGCGCCCGAGAGGCGGTCGAGGGAGCCAAGCACTCCGGTTCGGCCACCCTCGGAACGTTCGAGCAGACCCGGCCGATGGTCGCGGCGCAGGCTCTCGGGATCGCCCGCGCCGCTTTGGAATACGTCACCGAGTACGCGAACAGGCGCGAGGCATTCGGCGGCCCCATCATCGACAACCAGGGAATCTCGTTCCCGCTGGCCGACATCGCGACCGGTCTCGACGCCGCACGACTGCTGACGTGGCGCGCCTCCTGGATGGCCGCCACGGGGGTGCCGTTCGAGCGGGGCGAGGGCTCGATGTCGAAGCTTGCCGCGAGCGAGCTCGCGGTGAAGGCCACCGAGCGTGCCGTCCAGACCATGGGTGGCTACGGCTATGTCAAGGATCATCCGGTCGAGAAGTGGTACCGAGATGCCAAGCTGTACACCATCTTCGAAGGCACCAGCGAGATTCAGCGGATGGTGATCGCCAACGCACTCGGCGCCGCGGACGGCAAGCCACCGTTGCACGTCGATTTGGAACCCACTGGCGGGCCCATCAACCGGATGTTCGGCCGCGGCACCCCGGTGCGCACCCAGGTCGGCAGCACCGCGCTGTCGATGAAGGACCGGGTTCCCGGGCCCATCATGCAGATGGCGATGAAAGTCCTTCGGCCACCGCGTAAGTGAGTGTTACATCCCCTGGAACATCGGCGGTGCGGTCGCACTCGATCCGAGCCCCTCGTCCTTGGGCATCACCTGTCCCTGCAACGCCGTGACCGCCTGAGTGAAATCGTCGCGTTCCCAGAAGCCGCCGTGCCGGCATATCTCACCATCTGGCCGCATCGCATACGGGTCGACAGCTTGCTGAGGAAGGTCGAGGATGCGGCAGTCACCCTTGGCCAACGCATCTGGCATCGACCGAGTCTTGTCCTTGTCGAGGAAGTACACCCAGGCCGGGTCGAATACCCAGCCTCCGATCGGATCGGTGTGTGCCCACAGGTTGATCCACCGTGGGTGGGGACGCAACAGTTGATTTCGCAGCGCCGTCATCGCGGGATACCCGAAGTACGCGGGGAAGTTCCGGGCATACAGGCGCCGCAGAGGAGACCCGAAGGTCAGCAGCGGGTAGAACTCGTCAGCCTCCGTGCACTGCATGAGTGTCGCAGCGGCAATGATGGTGCCCTGGCTGTGGGCCACGAGAACAACCCTGGTGGCCGCTGAACCATCAGGTGCGTTCGTTGTGAGTTCCTTCATCCGGGTCCGGAGATCGTAAACGGTGCGACCGCCGTAGGACGGGAGGGTCAGCGGATGCGTCGACCTCGGCCAGAACGTGACGACATCCCACAGGATGGCGACGACCCTGCGCCGCTCTTTGTTTCGAAATCCCTGTACTGCCAACAGGACCAGGGCAATGACCAGGACGACCGGGGCGCCGAGAATCACCGTCATCCCCAGCCCCGGACGGGGAACGTACCCGGGGAAGCGCGTGAAGAACAACGCCGTCGCGACGAACACAACGAGGCCCACCACGGCGAGGCCGGCGATCAGATTCGGACCCGAATCCGTCAGCGCCGCAAGTGCACGACTGCTGGCGATCGGGTTCCAGACCTCCTTGGGGGCCGCTTTCTCAGCGTCCGGATCGCCCGGGTGAACCCCGTTTGCACGTCGAACCGACCTGCGCCACAGAGCAATTGACCACACAGTCGCAACGGCGATCATGACCGCCATGGCCACCGAGGTCCACAGATACGGCGGCGGGACGATCAGCGGCGTCTCCATATCGGCGGCGTCGAGTTTGTTTTCGAAGCCGCGCTGCGCGCTGGCGAGGATGAGACTGCGCCTGGCGAGTTCCGCAGCGGCTTCCTGACTGGACAACACCAGAGATCCGAGGATCTGTGCCGCCCACGCGCCGACACCGACGCTCAGCGCGCCGCCGAGCAGCCAACCCAAGAGCGCGACGAACGGACCCGTGAATCCCTTGACCGTCGGCGAATAGTCCTCGCCCACCCCCTCGGGTCTGGTGGGCTGCCCGCGAAGCGCCAGCGCGGTACCGGCGAAGGCGACCACGAGCAGCGTGCCCTGCACGGCGAGAAGTGCGTACACGGCCGTCCGCAATCCGGGAAGGTAGGTGGCCGGCGCCCGGTCGGGGATCCCGGCCCAGAACGTAATCCAGATCAGGGTCACCCCGAGACCACCGAGCGCGACCCAGCGCAGCGCCATCAGCACGCCGTGAACCCTCTTGTGCGGAGGTTCGCCTCCGCGGCCCGTCGCTTTGTTCCATCCGGTCGCCGCGACGGCCACGGCCAGGATCGCCGCGTTCACGGTGACGACGAGGATATTGACCGCGCCGGTGATCCCGTCGTGCTGATAGTTGAGCGCGACTGCGCACAGCAGCGCACCCAGAGCCGATGACCACGCGGCGACATGGCAGGCCCGCATCCGCGGGACCGCAGGATCGCGGTTCCAGAAGTTCTCGCACACCAGCGGAGACTTGGCTCCGGGTAGCACCACCGGGTCCGGCGGCAACATGTTTTCTTTCTCGACGAGGCTTGATTCCTCGCGGCCGCGGAACCACAGCACCACGATGACTGCCAGCAGCGGTAGTGAACCCAGGGCCAGTCGAGCCCCACTGCTCAGTTCGGACAGGAAGGTCAGCGGCCCCCAGCCGGCACTGCAGAACGGGAGCGCACCGCACTGCCACACCGCGATGTCGAGCACGGCCACGGCCATCGTCAGCAACAAGGTGAGCGTGAAGGACAGCGCGAGCAACCTCAACGCGGCCACGACGATGAGGGCAGTACGCCGGTGCTTGGTGGGCGGCAGCATCCAGTGCGCAAGGTTGATCAGACTGAAGGGCAGAAGAAGTACCCACAGTGCGCGGCTGGCGCGACGCGATGTCAGCCCTCCCCAGGAATAGGCCTCCATCCGGCGCCGCCACTGGCCCTGGTCCTCCTCGGGGCGACCTGCGGCGTCATCGACCCATCCAGCCCGGCGAAAGAAAGCCGCGTCCCGGTCCCCCTTCTCCAGCTTCAAGAATTCGGATGGGCAATGCAGCATCTGTTCGGGCGGCGTGCCCGACACCCCGTGTACGCGCAGCTCAAAGACAGTTTTCCCCCCGGACATGCCTTCATATTGACGCGACCGGCCGCATTTGGGAAGCGTTCGACAAAACCCGGTACCCCTGGTTTCACCCGGGATGTTTCTGGCAACATTACCGACCGGTAGGTTCGGCCACGCGAAAGCAGGGGGCGGCAATGGAGCAATCTCAGCTGGCGGTATCGGTTCTCGCTCAGCCGGCGGGCAACGAGGGCGGCGGTACAGCCATTCACGAGATCATCGCGTTGACGGCGGCCGGCGGGGTCGTCGCGGCGATCTTGCTGTGGATCGGGTGGATGCACCGCAATCACAAGATCACGTGGCTGACCAGTCTCGCCGACTGGATGGGACACCGGTTCAAACGGCCATCGTGGGTTGCGCTGCCTGTCGCGCTGTTCACGTCGTCGATCATCTGCGCATTGTTCGGCTTCATCTGGGACGTCAGCCTGCACATCGGCAATGGCCGCGACGACGGCGCGCTGGCCAACCCGGCCCACTACTTCATCCTGATCGGCCTGTTCGGCATCTTCGTCGCGGGCTGCACCGCGATGGTTCTGCCGCTCGGCGCCGACGACCGGCCCGGCCCGGCCGCGGTCCGCATCACCGACGACTGGTACGCGCCGGTCGGCGGCATCGTGATGGCCGGTTGCGGCATGTACGCGCTTCTCGGCTTCCCGCTCGATGACATCTGGCACCGCATTTTCGGCCAGGACGTGACGTTGTGGGGCCCGACGCACCTGATGATGATCGGCGGAGCGGGCTTCTCGACACTTGCGGCGGCCTTCCTGGAGTACGAGGGGAAGCGCTCGGTCGCGCCGGACGTTCCGCGCGACGGCATCGGTTTGAAGTTCGTGCTGTACCTCGCGTTCGCCGGCGTCCTGATCGGCGCCTCGGTGTACCAGATCGAATTCGATTTCGGCGTCCCACAGTTTCGGCAGGTCTTCCAGCCGATGCTGATCGCGGCCGCTGCCGCACTGGCGCTGGTGATGGCGCGGATCTTCCTCGGCCGCGGTGCCGCCCTGATCGCGGCGGTCATTGCCATCGGATTGCGCGGCATCGTGGCGTTCCTGGTGGCGCCCGTGCTCGACGCACCGGTCAACTGGTTCCCGCTCTACCTCGGTGCGGCGCTGGTCGTCGAACTCGTCGCGCTGACCCCGTTGCTCAAGCGGCCCATCCTGTTCGGTGCCGTCTCCGGGCTCGGGATCGCCACCTTGGGCCTGTGGATCGAGTCGTTCTGGATCAACGCCGTCTACCCGTTGGCCTGGCCGTCGAGCATCTGGCCCGAGGCGCTCGGGATGGCGATTCCGGTCGCCGTACTCGTCGGCGCCTGCGGGGCGATGGCCGGCATGGTGGTCACCGGCCAGAAGATCCCCGGCCGCAAGCTCGGCGCCGGACTGGTGGCGATGACGGTCCTCGTCATCGGCGTCGCGGCGGCCAACGGCCTGCGCTATGACACGCCGCAGAACGCGACGGCGTCGGTGACGCTGACCGAGGCGCAGGGGCCCGGTGAAGGTCGGTACGTGACCGCCGACGTGCGTTTCAACCCGCCGGACGTCGTCAGCGACAACCCGAACTGGGTGGCCGTGCTGGGCTGGCAGGGCGGTCTGGCCAACCAGACAGGTCAGTTCGTCGATCCGCTGGAAAAGGTCGGCCCCGGTCACTACGTCTCCACCGAGCCGATGCCGGTGTCGGGGACGTGGAAGACGCTGCTGCGTGTCCACGACGGCCGCACGCTGACCGCGGTCCCGATCTACCTCGCGGGCGATCCCGGCATCGGCGCGCAGGAGGTCCCGGCCGAGGCACAGTTCACGCGCCCGTTCGTCTCCGAGATCACCATCCTGCAGCGCGAGCGCAGCCCCGACATCCCGCAGTCGCTGTGGTTGATCGGTTGCCTGGTCGTTCTGTTCTGCACCCTCGCGATGATCGCCGGAATCACCTGGGGCGGTGGCCGGATCAACCGCAGCGAGTCCAGCGGCAGCGAGGCGGAGTTCGAACCGTCCGCTCAGGCATGACCGCCTCACCGGAGGTGGTGATCCTCGCCGACCACCCGATCTGGCTGGCGGTGCCCGCGTTCGCCCCCGCGATCGTCGTCGCCGGCGTGATCGTGTACATCGCCGCCAAGAACCGGCGCAAACCCGACAACGACAGGAAACCGTGAAACTCCCAGCACGACTCCTCGCCATCACGGCAGCGGCAGGGCTTCTCGCCGGCTGCGCGGGATCGAACGAATCTGCGGAGCCCACAGCACAATCCGGCACCGTCGCACCGTCGGAGATGACCGACGCCCAGACACCCCCGGACCGGCTCGTCATCGATGTCGCCATCAAGGGCGGGAAGGTCACCCCGACCAACGAGCAGCTGCAGGCAGGGCTCAACGAGCAGATCGTCATCCGCGTCGACAGCGACGCCGTCGACGAGCTGCACGTCCACTCGTCGCCGGAACACTCCTTCCCGGTCGCCATCGGGCCCGCCCAGTCCTTCCAGTTCAGCGTCGGCGTCCCCGGCCGAGTCGACGTCGAACTGCATGAGTTGCACACCACGATCGCGACGATTCAGGTGCAGTGACGTCACAACTTCTGGCGCACGGCCTCGGCGGTTCGGCGGATCTCCCGATCCCGTTCACCTACGCCCTGATCGGTGCCGCCTGGGCGTTGACGGCCACGTTCGCCGTCGTCGCGCTGGCGTGGCGTAAACCCCGGTTCGACGCGACCCGACCCGGTCGTGCACTGCCCCGGTGGGTCACCGGCGCCGTGGACGCGCCGCTGACCCGATGGCTGCTGGCCGCAGCGGCGCTGCTGCTCACCGCCTGGGTGGCGGTGGCGGCGTTTGTCGGCCCGCAGAATGCCGAAAACCCGCTACCCGGTGTGTTTTACGTACTTCTATGGGTCGGCCTGGTCGCGTTGTCGGTTGTCCTCGGACCGGTGTGGCGGGTGATGTCGCCGGTGCGGGCACTGCACCGCTTCCTCGGCGGCCGCACCCTCGGAATGCGCTACCCCGATGCGCTCGGGTACTGGCCCGCGGCTGCGGGTTTGTTCGCGTTCGTGTGGCTTGAGTTGGCAAGCCCCGACCCGGGATCGCTGTCGGCGATCCGGACCTGGCTCATCGTCTATCTCGTCGTGACGCTGGCGGGAACGTTGGCGTGCGGCTCCCGCTGGTCGGCGCGCGCCGACCCATTCGACGTGTACAGCGTTGTCGCGTCCCGGTTTTCGCTGTTCCGCCGTAACCCGGACGGCCGCATCGCGGTCGGAAATCCGTTCGACACTCTTCTGACCCTGCCGGTGCGGCCCGGCATCGTCGCCGTGTTGTCGGTGCTGCTGGGGTCCACCGCGTTCGACAGCTTTTCGGCCATGCCGCAGATGCGAAGCTGGGTCGACCAAGTGACCGACTCGGCGTTCTCGGCCACGGCGCTTCGCACTGCCGGACTTCTGCTGTTCGTCTGCGTCGTCGGGGCGACATTCAGCTTCGCCGCGCGTTGCACCGGCGGGGTCGATTCCCGAACCCGCCGGGAACTGCCTGGGCTGCTGGCACATTCGCTGATACCTATCGTGCTGGGGTATGTGTTCGCCCACTATCTGACCTACCTCGTGGAGCGTGGCCAGCAGACCGTGTACCGGCTGCTCGGTGTCGCGGATGGCGAAGTGGCCTATGTGTTGTCGATGCACCCGGCGGTCCTGGCGACGTTGAAAGTCGGGTTCGTCCTGTTCGGCCACGTCGCCGGGGTCGTCGCGGCGCACGACCGGGCGCTGGCCGTGCTGCCCGAACGCCACCAGCTCACCGGTCAACTCGCCATGATGCTGGTCATGGTCGGGTACACCTTCACCGGCTTGTACCTGCTGTTCGGCGGCTAGAATCGACGCTGTGACCAGCGAGGATTCACTGGAACAGGCACTCGCGGGCGGGGCACCCGAGCGCGTCGGCTGGTTCCGGTTCTTTTTCGCCGACGAGCGTTGGGAGTGGTCGGAGCAGGCGCAGTTGTTGCACGGCTACGAACCCGGTTCGGTGACACCGACGACCGAGCTGGTGCTGTCCCACAAGCATCCCGAGGACCGTCAGCAGGTCGCCGCCACGCTCGACGAGATGCGTCGCACGCATCGCACCTTCTCGACCCGCCACCGCATCATCGACACCCGCGGTGCCACCCACGAGGTCGTGGTGATCGGTGATCAGCTTCTCGACGACGCCGGCCGCCTGATCGGCACCCACGGGTTCTACGTGGACATGACGCCGACCGACGCCCAGACGACGGCGATGGTGTCCGCCGCGCTGGCCGAGATCACCGAGAACCGCGCGGTCATCGAACAGGTGAAGGGCATGTTGATGCTGATCTACCGGGTCGACGAGCAGACGGCGTTCGAGCTGCTGCGCTGGCGTTCGCAGGACGCGAACGTCAAGTTGCGCCTGCTGGCCGAGCAGTTGCTGAGCGAGTACAGCGAGCTCACCTACGACGAGACCCTGCCGCCTCGCGCGACGTTCGACCATCTCCTGTTGACCGCGCACCAGCGCATCGACCGCGGCGGCGATAGCGTGACGCCATGACCAGAGCACTCATCATCGTCGACGTGCAGAACGACTTCTGCGAGGGCGGTTCGCTCGCTGTCGAGGGCGGCGCAGCGGTGGCCCGCGGGATCAACGATCTTCTGGCCGGCGACCACGGCTATCGACATGTGGTGGCTACCAAGGATTTTCACATCGACCCGGGGTCGCACTTCTCGGCCACCCCCGACTTCGTCGACTCCTGGCCCGTGCACTGTGTCGCCGAGACCAACGGAGCCGAGTTCCATCCCGACCTCGACACGTCGCCGATCGAGGCGGTCTTCAAGAAGGGGCACTATTCGGCGGCCTACAGCGGTTTCGAAGGTGCCGACGACACCGGCGCCGCGTTGGCGGAGTGGCTGCGGGAACGCGACGTCGACGAGGTCGACGTGGTGGGCATCGCGACCGACTACTGCGTGAAGGCGACCGCCGCCGACGCGGTGGCCGCGGGGTTCCGCACCGCGGTGTTGGTGAACCTGACCGCCGGGGTGTCACCGACGTCGTCCGCCGAGGCCGTCGACGCGTTGCGGGCCGCAGGCGTGCGGGTGGCGGGGTAACGCACGAATTTCGGCGGTGTGAGACATCCGACGGTTGCACGGCGGTTCATCTGGGCATCCCCTAGCGTCGTCGACAGGGATTCATCGCTGAGGAGAGTGCTACTTGACCCAGATCGCCAGCTCATCGGACACCGGCATCGTGCTGGAGTTGTGGCCGGGCAAGGCCTACCCCCTGGGGGCCACTTACGACGGCTCCGGAACGAACTTCGCGCTGTTCAGCGAGGCCGCGGAGAAGGTCGAGCTGTGCCTGTTCGACGCCGACGGCGAACAGACCGCGTGCATCACTCTGCCCGAGGTGGACGGCTTCGTGTGGCACGGCTTCATCCCGAACATCGAGCCCGGGCAGCGGTACGGCTACCGCGTGCACGGACCGTACGACCCGGCGGCGGGCTCACGCTGCAACCCGAACAAGCTGCTGCTGGACCCGTACTCGAAGGCCATCGACGGCAAGTTCGACTGGAACCAGTCGCTGTTCTCGTACAACTTCGGTGACCCCGACAGTCGCAACGACGACGACTCGGCGGCGAGCATGCCGAAGTCGGTCGTCATCAACCCGTACTTCGACTGGGGTGTGGACCGCCCGCCGCAGCACGAATACGCCGACACCGTCATCTACGAATCGCACGTCAAGGGCCTCACGCAGACGCACCCCGACATCCCCGAGCAGATCCGGGGAACCTATGCAGCCGTCGCGCACCCGGCGATCATCGACCACCTCAAGAGCCTGGGTGTCAACGCGATCGAGCTGATGCCCGTGCACCACTTCGCCAACGACTCGACGCTGATCGACAAGGGTCTGTCGAACTACTGGGGCTACAACACCATCGGCTTCTTCGCCCCCGACGCGAAGTACAGCTCGAATCCGAATCCGGGCGGGCAGGTGCAGGAGTTCAAGGCGATGGTGCGTGCGCTGCACGAGGCCGGCATCGAGGTCATCCTCGACGTCGTCTACAACCACACCGCCGAGGGCAACCACATGGGCCCGACGCTGTCGATGCGTGGCATCGACAACGCCGCGTACTACCACCTTGTCGACGACGACAAGCGCTACTACATGGACTACACGGGGACCGGCAACAGCCTCAACGTGAGCCATCCGCACACATTGCAGCTGCTCATGGACTCCTTGCGGTACTGGGTGACCGAGATGCACGTCGACGGGTTCCGGTTCGACCTGGCCTCGACGCTGGCCCGCGAGTTCTACGAGGTGGACCGGCTGGCCACGTTCTTCGAACTCGTGCAGCAGGACCCGACAGTCAGCCAGGTCAAGCTCATCGCCGAGCCGTGGGATGTCGGGCCGGGCGGCTATCAGGTGGGCAATTTCCCGCCGCAGTGGACGGAGTGGAACGGCAAGTACCGCGACACCGTGCGCGACTTCTGGCGCGGCGAACCGGCCACGCTCGACGAGTTCGCCTACCGCCTCACCGGGTCGGCCGACCTGTACGAGCACACGGCGCGGCGCCCGGTGGCGTCGATCAACTTCGTCATCGCGCACGACGGGTTCACACTGCGCGACCTGGTGTCCTACAACGAGAAGCACAACGAGGACAACGGCGAGGACAACAACGACGGCGAGAGCCACAACCGGTCGTGGAACTGCGGCGCCGAAGGCCCCACCGACGATCCGGAGATTCTCGAGCTGCGTTCCCGGCAGGAACGCAACTTCATGACCACGCTGCTGCTGTCCCAGGGCGTGCCGATGATCTGTCACGGCGACGAACTGGGCCGCACCCAGGGTGGCAACAACAACGGCTACTGCCAGGACAACGAGATCACCTGGATCGACTGGTCCAACGTGGACGAAGGCCTGCTGGAGTTCACCCGATCGGTGTCGAAGTTGCGCGCCGACCACCCGGTGTTCCGGCGTAGGCGGTTCTTCAGCGGGAAGCCGCTCGGACGCCGCGGTCAGGCCGGCCTGCCCGACATCTCCTGGTTCACCCCCGAGGGTGCAGAGATGACGGGCGAGGACTGGGGCTCCGGTTTCGCGAAATCGGTGGCGGTCTACCTCAACGGCCACGGCATCCCGGATATGGACTCCCGAGGTCAGCGGGTGGTCGACGATTCGTTCGTCCTGTGCTTCAACGCCCACTACGAACCGATCGACTTCACGCTTCCGCCGAAGGAGTTCGGCAGCGCATGGCAGCCGGTGATCTACACGGTCGACGGTGCGGTCATCGAGGGGTCGCGGCCCCTGCCTGCGGAAGCCAAACTTTCGGTGGAGGCCCGCGCGGTGATGGTGCTGCGCGCCGCGGCATCAAACACGTGACTGAAAACTGTTGTGCGACACCACGCTTAGCTGCTCAGTTAACCCGGATTTTACGGGCGCCTGTGTTAGCTTGAACCTGCTGCCGCAACCGTGGCCGCACCGGCCGGGCGGGCCGGGTGTAGGAGCCGAAGAGCGGCGGCGACCTACCGAGTGGCCACGGTTGCCAGCTCATGGGTCGCCGACAAACAACCTCTGTTACAGAGTTATTGTGGGGTGGTGGACACCTCCACCGATCTCGCCGGCCGGCTCTTCAGCGTCGTCGGCCGATTCCGTCGGCAGATGCGCCGCACCACACGGCCGGGTTTCGACGGCACGGGCCTCACGCAATCCCAGGTGGAGCTGTTGCGCCTCGTCGGCAGGCAGCCCGGCATCTCGGTGCGCGAGGCCGCGACGGAGCTCGCGCTGGTGCCCAACACCGCCTCGACACTGGTCTCGAAACTCGTCGGCGACGGATTCCTGGTCCGCACCGTCGACCCCGACGACCGCAGGGTCGGCCGGCTGCACCTGACCGAACCCGCCCAGCAGATCGCCGACGAGTCCCGGGCGGCACGCCGCGAAGCCCTGGCCGCCGTACTCGACGAACTCGACGCCCGCGATCGCGACGATCTCGCCCGCGGATTGGAGGTCCTGGCCCGCATGACCCGGATGTTGCAGGAGGCGCCGTGACTCAGTCCCCCGACACGAGCCTGGCCATCGACTGCCAGAACCTGACCCACCGCTACGGCGACTTCACCGCCGTCGACGATCTGACCCTGCAGGTGCACTCCGGCGAGACCGTCGGACTGCTCGGCCCCAACGGGGCGGGTAAGACGACGGTCGTGCGTGTGCTCACCACGCTGACGCCCGTCCAGGACGGCCGGGTGTCGATCTTCGGGATGGACTCCAAACGCCGCACCATGGATATCCGGCACAACATTGGCTATGTGCCTCAACAACTTTCGATCGAGTCCGCGTTGACGGGCCGCCAGAACGTCGAGCTGTTCGCCAGGCTGTACGACGTGCCACGCACTGCCCGGCGGGCCCGTGTCGACGACGCACTGGACGCGATGCAACTACTCGAAGTCGCCGACGAACCCGCGAGCACCTACTCCGGTGGCATGGTGCGCCGCCTCGAGCTCGCTCAGGCGCTGGTGAACCAGCCGTCGCTGCTGATCCTCGACGAGCCCACCGTCGGGCTCGATCCGATCGCGCGCGAGAGCGTGTGGACGCAGGTGCGCAGCATGCAGGACGAGTTCGGGATGACAGTGCTGCTCACCACGCACTACATGGAGGAGGCCGACGTGCTGTGCGACCGCGTCGCGCTGATGGACCACGGCCGGCTGCAGGTCGTCGGCACGCCCACCGACCTCAAACGCCAGATCACTGTTGACCAACAGCGCGAAGACGGCCACGACGCCACGCTCGAAGACGTGTTCCGCCATTACGCCGGTGCCGATCTCACCGGGGAGACCCGGGAGAACCTGCGTGCCGTGCGGGCGAGCAGACGGACGGCACGCCGTGTCAGTTGAACCCAGAACAGAGGCCGAGCTCGTCTACGCCCCGCGGGGATTGCGAAGGATCCGCGGGACGGCCGTACGCATCGGGGCCTTCGCGCTCGTGGAGATGCAGAAGCTGCGCCGCGACCGCACCGAGTTGCTCACCCGGATGGTGCAGCCCGCGCTGTGGCTGCTGATCTTCGGGCAGACGTTCTCGCAACTGCGCGTCATCGACACCGGCGAGGTCCCGTATCTGGCTTTTCTGGCGCCCGGCATCATCGCCCAGTCCGCGCTGTTCATCTCGATCTTCTATGGAATCCAGATCGTCTGGGATCGCGACGCAGGCATCCTGGCCAAGCTGATGGTCACCCCCGCGCCCGCGTCGGCGATCGTGACCGGCAAGGCATTCGCCGCCGGCGTCCGTTCGGTCGTGCAGGTGATCGGCGTGGTCGCGCTCGCGTTCGTGCTCGGAGTGCACCTGACCGCGAACCCGCTGAAGATCCTCGGCGCGATGGGCGTCGTCGTCCTCGGCTCGGCCTTCTTCGCCTGTTTGTCGATGGCGCTGGCCGGGCTCGTCCGCAACCGCGACCGGCTGATGGGTATCGGTCAGGCCATCACGATGCCGCTGTTCTTCGCGTCCAATGCGCTCTATCCCGTGGACGTGATGCCGCAATGGCTGCGCTGGCTGTCGGCGGTGAACCCGCTGTCCTATGAGGTCAACGCGCTCCGCGGGTTGTTGATCGGCACCCCGGCGAACGGGCTCCTCGACGTCGCCGTGCTGGTGGTCGCCGCAGTGCTCGGCATCGCGGTGGCGTCGGCGCTGCTTCGCGGTATGGTTCGCTAGGCCGCTGGTTCGCTAAACAGCCAGGATGCGCTGGATCGACCGCATCGGGATGGGCAGCCACGACGGCCGGAACCTCGCCTCGTACGCAGCTTCGTAGACGGCCTTGTCCAGTTCGTAGGCGGCCAGCACGTCCGCGGAGTGCCGCGGGTCGGCACCGGCGACCGCCGCGTAGCCGTCGCAGAACGCGGCGCAGTTGCGGTCTACCCATGTCTGCGCCTGCTGCGCGTGCGCCGGATCGGGGTCCTGGTAGGCGGCGTACTCGTAGGACCGCAGCACCCCCGCAACGTCGCGCAACGGTGAATCCGGCCGGCGTCGCTCGTCGAGAGGCTGGCCGGGTTCGCCCTCGAAGTCGATGAGCAGCCAGTTCTCGGGTGTGCGCAGCACCTGCCCGAGGTGCAGATCGCCGTGCACGCGGTGCACACCGATCGTGGTGCCCGCGAGCCGCCGGTACCGCTCCTCCACCAGCGCGGCGTGCCCTTCGAGCACCGGCGCGGCCTGCACCGCCGCCGCCAGCCGCTCGAGCGCCGTGTCGACGGGGAACTGCGCCTCGGAGGCGCCCAGGCTGTCGGCCAGCGTGGCGTGCACCGACGCCACCGCCTCGCCGAGCCGGTAGGACTCGCCGGCGAAATCGCTGCCCACCTGGTTGGCGTACAGGTCGCGGGTGCTTGCGGTCGCCATGTCCCAGCCCTCGGCGCTGTTGGCGGCGAATGCGGTGACCATGCCGAGCGCGCAAGGCTCGGAACCTGCCCCCTCCCAAGAGGTTTCGTAGGAGCCGAGCAGGCTGGCGACATGCGGGTTGCCCGCCCGGGCGAGCACCCGGTTCAGCTCGATGTCGGGGTTGATGCCGGGAGTGACCCGGCGAAAGACCTTGAACATCGCGTCTTTTCCGAAGATCACGCTGGTGTTGCTCTGCTCGGCGCCGGATACCTTCGGTGGCGCGTTCACCGGGAGGGTGACACCCGGCTCCTTGCTGAACGTCAATCCGGCCACCGTCTCCGACGTGTCCATCAGAGCGATCAGGCGTTGGGCTGCCTGCGGATTGAAGAGCGCGTCGTACGCCACCCGCCCGCCGTCGGCGCCGATCACCGCAGCCTCGGGATAGCCGTCGACCGGCCCGTCCTCCCAGAGGACGAGAACCTGGTACCGCTCGGTGAATCCGTCGGTGTAGGTGACGTCGAGCAGGACGTGCTCGAGATCGTCACCCAGAGGTGTCACCCCGACCGGCTCGGCCGACGCGAGTTGACGGTTCCGGCCGGCGTACCAGCGCCGGTGCAGGATCCAATCGCCGAATGCCAGCGTCATGCTGTGGAACCTACCCAGGTGGGCCGGAAAACAATCAGGGTGCGATCGCGCGGATCACGGTAGGAAGCGCTCGGCGCCCGCCGTCCGGACGAAGCGCGCGCTGTTGGCTTGCCGGTATCCGATCATCCCGCCGCTGAACGTGAGGAACAGCAGGCCTGCCACTCCGGGCAGCGCCACCGCGGCGATCTCGGCCACCGTCGGGCTCGTCATACCGCGCGAATAGGCGCCGGCGCGCGGCGACTGGCCGCCGGCCGCGGTGGCGGGCAGCGGCGCGGTTGCTCCAGGTGTCGGCGGGACCGAGCCGCGGATGGTGGGGGTCCGCACCCCAGCGGCGCCGGGCGCGGTGACGCCCGGAGCGGGTGCGACGCCCGCTGGAGTGGTCGGGACCTTGGTTGGGCGGCCTGCGATCGTGCTCGACCTCGGCACGGTCACCAACGGGGCGCGGAACACGACCGGCTCCGCGATCGGCGAGCCGCCGCCACCACCGCCCCCTGCGCCCGGGACGCCGCCGGTCACGGTGCCCGTACCGGCGTCGGCGACAGGCACTTCCTCCTGCGTCCGGAACTGCGGGCCGGGCGCCGGCGCGGGTGCGGGAACGACGCCGAGCGCCCTGATGAACTCTCCGAGCGTCGGCACGGGTATCACCAGGGTGGTGTAGAAGCTGGACACCGTGGGCCAGCTGCCTGCCGGGATCTCCCCGGCGGCCGGCAAACGGAGCCACGGAAGCTTGATCGAGTTGGAGTAGACCGGGGCTGGCGCCGGGGGCGGTGCGGGCGCAGGCTCCTGCACATCGCGGCCGCCGGTATCGCCACCGCGGGCCGGCTCGGGCTCGGGTTCGCTGCTGCGCACGACCTCTTCGGGCGGATCCTCGGCAGGCAACCTGTCGGGCTCCGGCGTTTCCTCGGGCGCTTCGGGTTCGTCGGGTTCGTTCGGAACGGCCTCGCCGGACCCGGACTCGTCCGACCCGTCTCCGGTGTCGCCGCCGGGATCCGGCGAATCCTGGCTGGTGCTGTCGGGGTCCCCCGGGTCTGCGAAGACGGGTGTCGCGGCAGGACCGCCACCGAACATCAACGTCACTATCAGCGCGCCAGCAACTGCGCAGGAACGCAGCGCAGGCCTGACCATGGTGCACCCGATTCGGGAAGTTCTCTTGCTGGACTGGGGATGAAGCCTCCGCAATTCTAGAACATCCGCACAAACCGCAGACTGCGATCGCAACCTCGAACCGGATAGGGTGCCGACGTGACTCGTGATCATGGCGACCCAGGTGACGCGCCCACCGTCCCGCCACCGCTGACCGAACCGGCAAACACCGTGCGTCCGTCGGCCGCCGAGGAGGCCCGCACGATCGCCGCGTCGACCAACAACGGCACGCTGGCAACGCTGACCGCCGATGGTGACCCGTGGGCGTCGTTCGTCACGTACGGACTTCTCGGCGGCGCACCGGTGCTGTGCGTGTCCAATCTCGCCGAGCACGGCCGAAACCTCTCGGGGGATCCGCGGGCGAGCATCGCGATCGTCGCACCGGCCACCGAATCCGACCCGCTCGCCAATGCCAGGATCACCCTCGCCGGCCACGTCGAATCGCCCACCGGCGCCGAACGCGACGCCGCGCGGGAGGCTCATCTGGCAGCCGTCGCCGCGGCGAAGTACTACATCGACTACAGCGACTTCTCCCTCTGGGTCCTGCGGGTCACCCGGGTGCGCTGGGTGGGCGGTTACGGCCGCATGGACTCCACGAGCGGGGACGCGTACTCCGCGGCCGAACCCGACCCGGTGACACCGCGATCCGCGGGCGCGGTCACCCACCTCAACGACGATCACGCCGATTCGCTTGCCGCGATGGCCCGCACTCTCGGCGGATACCCCGACACGACCGCGGCCACCTGCACCGGCGCCGACCGCTACGGACTCGATCTGCGCCTGACCACCGACCGCGGTCTGGCCTACACCCGGATCGGCTACGCCAGCCCCATCGATTCGATCGACGAATTGCGTTCGGCGACGGTCGAGTTGGCACGTCGGGCGCGTGAAATAGGATGACGGGCGTGTCCGACGACCGCTCCCCGACCTGGCAAGCCGCATTCGACCTGATCCGCACCCGGGGTCACGAACGCCGCGAAGAGCCGTTCAAGCTTGTCAGCGGTCAGCTCAGCCATGACTACATCGACGGCAAGTACGCCGTCGACACCGGGGAACGGCTGACCATCGTGTCGAAGGCCGTCGCCGATCTCGCCGCCGCCAACGGCATCGAGTTCGACGCCGTCGGCGGCCTGACGATGGGCGCCGACCCGCTGGCCCACGGCGTGGCAATGGTGACGGGCAAGGCCTGGTTCTCGGTGCGCAAGGAGCAGAAGAAGCGCGGACGCGAACAGTGGGTCGAGGGCACCCGACTCGAAGCGGGCATGAAGGTGCTGCTCGTCGACGACGTGATCAGCACCGGCGGATCGACCGAGCTCGCGCTGGAACGGATTGCCCCGCTCGGCGTCGTCGTCACCGGCGTCATCCCGATGGTCGACCGCGGCGACATCGCCACCGGCCGCTTCGCCAAGCGCAACATACCGTTTCACGCGCTCGTGACGTACCGCGACCTCGGCATCGAGCCCGTCAAGGATGTCTGAGGACGTCTAGGCGCGAGTGACGAGCACCCCGCCGGATTCGAGGCCGACGGTGACCGCGTCACCCGCCGAGAACCTGCGCGCCGCCGCGCTCGCCATCTGAGCGCTGACCGCAGATCCGTCGGCCAGCGTCACGTTGACCCGGGAGATCGCCCCGAGGAACGACACCGACGCGACGGTCGCGGTCCCGCCGGGGGTCACGGTGACGGATTCCGGCCGTACCATCGCCACCCCGTCACCGTCGACGGAGCCGGCGAGTGCGGGCACCGACGTGCCCAGCAGGTGCGCCGTTCCGCCCGAAACCTCTGCGGGCACTTTGTTGTTCAGCCCCACGAAGTCCGCGACGAACGGGGTGGCCGGGTTGGCGTAGAGCTCGGCGGGGGCGGCGAGTTGCTCGAGCCTGCCCTGACTCATCACCCCCACGCGGTCGGCGACGGCCAGCGCCTCCTCCTGGTCGTGGGTGACGAACAGCGTCGTCGTCCCGACCTCGAGCTGGACCCGCCGGATCTCGTCGCGCAACTGGGTGCGCACCTTCGCGTCCAGCGCCGACAACGGCTCGTCGAGGAGCAGCACGCGCGGCTGGATGGCCAGCGCCCTGGCCAGCGCGACCCGCTGCTGTTGGCCGCCGGAGAGCTCGTTGGCGTACTTGGACTTGTGCTCTGCCAGGCCGACCAGGTCGAGCATGTCCGCAGCCCGGGAAAGCCTGTCCTGCTTGCCTTTTCCGCGCATCTTCAATCCGAACGCGACGTTGTCGAGCACCGTCAGATGCGGGAACAGGCTGTAGGCCTGGAACACCATGCCCATATCGCGTTTGTTCGCCGGGACCGTGCTGACGTCGACGCCGCCCACCGACACCGTCCCCGACGTCGCCTCGTCGAGGCCGGCAAGGATGCGTAACGCCGTCGTCTTTCCGCAGCCTGACGGCCCGAGCAGCGCGACCATCTCACCCGGCTCGATGTGCAGGGTCAGCCCGTCCAGTGCGCGGGCCGTCCCGAACACGCGCGTCAACTCGGTCAGCTGCACAGCCACACCCGCATTGCTCACGTCGTCACTCCTGGGGTTCGTCGGCGATTGCGTCCGCGGGTCACCAGCGACAGGATCAACAGCAGCGCGAAGCCGAAGAGCAGTGTGGCCAGTGAGGCCGCCACGGACGTCGGGCCGTCGCTCTTGCCGATCAGCACGATCTGAACCTGCAGGGTCTCGTACCCGGACAGCGACGCGATGGTGTACTCACCGAGCACCACCGCAATGGAAATGAAAGCGGCCGAAAGGATTCCCGACCAGATGTTGGGGACCACCACCCGCGTGATCGTGGTCAGCCACCCTGCGCCCAGCGACCTGGCGGCCTCCGACAGCGTCTGCAGGTCGATGGCCGACAGCGCTGCGTCGATCGCGCGATACGCGAACGGCAGCACCACGATGACGTAGACGAACGTCAGCGTCAGCGCGGATTCGCCGAGGAAGTACGTCACCCACAGATAGACGTTGCGCAGACCGACGACGATGACGAGCGCCGGGATCGTCAAAGGAAGCAGGCAGAGGAATTCGACCAGCCGCTTGGCATAGGGCGTACGCAGCCGCACCCAGATCATCGTCGGCACCAGCAGGACCAGCATCGCGACGACGGTGAACACCGCGAGCAGCAGCGACACCACGATCGACTGGTACAGCGCCTCGTCGGACACCAGGTTCGCCCACGCCCGCCAGGTCCTGCCCTCCCCCAACAGATTCCGGGTGCAGAAGTCGGCCATGGCATAGAGCGGGAACAGAAAGAACAGGCCGAACATCACCCAGAGTGCCCCGCGCACAGCTGTTCTCATGACAGCCACCGGGAGCTGCGCCGCACCAGAAGGTTGTAGGCGACCATGACCACCGCCACCACGACGATCATCTCCAGTGCCAGTGCGTACGCGAATCCGGCCTGCCCGAGCACCACCTCGCTGACCAGGGAGGCGCGGATCAGCAGCGGCAGGATGGGGCTGCCCTGGCTGACCAGGGCGGCGGCGGTGGCATAGGCGGCAAAGGCGTTGGCGAACAACAGCAGTGCCGAACCCAGGAAAGCAGGGGTCAGCAGCGGGATGGCCACCTCGCGCCAGTACGCGAACGTCGAGGCACCGAGGCTGACGGCCGCCTCGCGCCATTGCTCGCGCAGACCTTCCAGCGCCGGGACGAACACGATGACCATCAGCGGGATCTGGAAGTAGGTGTACACGAGGATCAGACCTGCGAGGCTGTACAGCCAGCCTGACCCGGCCAGGTTGAACCCGAACATCTGCTGCACCCACAGCGTCAGCACACCGTTGAGCCCGACGGTCGCCAGGAACGCGAAAGCCAGTGCGACACCGCCGAACTGCGCCAGCACACTGCACAGCGACAGCACCGCGCGGCGCAACATCGACGTCGGCGGGCTGCTGACGATCAGCCACGCCATCACCGCCCCGAGAAACGCACCGATCAGGGCCGTCGCGCCGGAGAGCACCACGCTGCTGGCCAGCGCGGACAGCGCAGTGCCGGTGAACAGCGCCGCGATGCGATCCAGCGAGAAGACGCCGTCGATGTACACCGAACTGACCACGACCGTGACCGTCGGGATGATCAGGAAGATCACCACGACGATCAGGAAGGGCAGCAGCGGGAGTGCCTCTTTCAGCCGCTTCGCGACTTTCACAGGTGATCCACCTCAGCCGATCGCGGCGGCCCAGTTCT
The DNA here is from genome assembly GCF_029623955.1 of Mycobacterium sp. 236(2023). GTDB lineage: Bacteria > Actinomycetota > Actinomycetes > Mycobacteriales > Mycobacteriaceae > Mycobacterium. The sequence goes on from NZ_JARSBP010000008.1 coordinate 241,531, forward strand.
GGGAAAGGTACTGAGAAGCCGTTTCGGTCTGCTGTGGGGTGGGCACCGTCACCGGCCCGTCGACGACCGGCAGCGCGGCCGCGACGGCGGGGTCGAGAGTGCCGTCGGCGGACATGTTGTCGGCGCGTACCGGACGAACTCCGCCCTGCGCGAACAGGTTCTGGCCCTCGTCGCTGTAGAGGAACTCCTGCCACAGTCGCGCGGCGGCCGGGTGCGGCGCGTCCTTGCTGATCGCCTGGTAGTAGTAGCCGGCCACCGGATGCTCCGGCGGGACGACGACGGTCCACGACGGCAGCTTCTTCGTCTCCGAGGAGTTCGTGTAGTTCCAGTCGATGACCACCGGGGTCTGCCCGGATTCGATGGTGGCGGGAGTCGGGTCGACCGGCAGGAAGTTGCCCGCTTCGTTGAGCTTGCGGAAGAACTCCACGCCGGGGGCGATGTCGTCGGCCGAACCGCCTTGCGACAGCGCCACCATCAGCACTCCGGAGAACGCAGCACCGGCCTGGGTCGGATCGCCGTTGAGCGCCACCTTGCCCCGGTATTCGGGTTTGAGCAGATCGTCGATGCTCGTCACCGGCGGCACCTTCGACGCGTCGAAGCCGATGGACATGTAGCCGCCGTAGTCGTTGACCCAGGTGCCGTCGGCGTCCTTGAACGCCGCCGGGATGTCGTCGAACGTCTCCACCTTGTACGGCGCGAACATCGACGTGTTGGCAAGCGCCACCGACTGTCCGAGGTCGAATACGTCGGGCGCGCTACTGCGGCCCTTCTGCTGATTGGCGGCGTTGATCTCGTCCTGGCTGGACGCGTCGGGCTGCGCGGAGTTGACCTTGATGCCGTACTTCTCGGTGAACGCCGCGATGATTGCCCCGTAGTTGGCCCAATCCGGCGGCAGCGCAATGACATTGAGCTCACCTTCGGCCTTGGCAGCCTCGACGAGGCCCTCCATGCCGCCGAAATCCTGCGCCGACGTGGCTTCGGCGGCGTTCACGCCGGACTCGGTCTGCGCCCCCTCGCTCTCCTTCTCGGGCGGTGCACACGCCACCGCGCCGGTGACGAGCAGCGCGGTGAGCGCGGCGGTGAGGGATCTGGAGAAGTTCTTAACGGGCATGCCGAACCTTCCGATGTGCAGGAGGCCATGCAGTGGCCAGGCGGTTACCGCCGCACGACTCCGCAGTGAATGAATCCAACCAGCAGAGCGCAACCCTACTCTGGATGCATGGCCGATCACGGCGCCTTCGACGCTCCCGGCGAGTTCTCCTCCGCGCCGGTGGCGATGCTCGCGACGGCAGGCGCCGACGCGGTGCCCCACCTGGTCCCGGTGGTGTTCGCGATAGGTGAGGGTCGCGACGACATCCTCTACACCGCCGTCGACGCGAAACCCAAGACGACGCAACGGCTACGCCGGCTGGCGAACATCGAGGCCAACCCCGTCGTGAGCCTGCTCGTCGACCACTACGACGACGACTGGTCACAGCTGTGGTGGGTGCGTGCCGACGGGGTCGCGACTATCCATCACAGCGGGGTGGAGATGGCGACCGGCTACGGTCTACTGCGCGCGAAGTATCCGCAGTATCAGCGGATCGAGCTCGACGGCCCGGTGGTGACCGTCGAGATCACCCGATGGTCGTCCTGGCATGGGGGATAACCGGTAGTCGGGAGTGCGGTTCTCCCGACCCGATTGGGGGGCCAGCAGGGCAGACTGGGTGCCCGCCGCGCGCGAGGGTTGATCCATGCCCGCCACCCAGACCATCGCCCGCACTGCCGCCGCCCCGCATGACGAACTGCTGACCCGCCGATTCGAACGCGACGCCGTCCCGTTGATCAAGGACCTGTACCGGCACGCCCTCCGGTTGACCCGCGACCACGCCGACGCCGAAGACCTGCTTCAGGAGACCGCTGCCAAGGCCTACGCCGCCTTCGGCAGCTTCGCCGAAGGCACCAACCTGATCGGCTGGCTGTACCGGATCATGCACAACACCCACCTGAGTACCTACCGCAGGCAGCAGAGTCGCCCGATGCTGCAGTTCACCGACGAGTTCGGCGATTTTGCCGGAACCGGATCCACCGAGGACCTGGTGATGTCGGTGACGACCGACCCGACGATCGCGGCCGCGATGCGCGCGTTGCCCGAAAAGTACCGGACCGCGGTGTATTACGCCGACATCGAAGGCCGCAAGACCACGGAGATCGCCGAGCTGATGAATGTGCCGATCGGCACCGTGATGTCCCGGCTGCACCGCGGCCGCAAGCAGCTGCGGACCGTGCTGTCCGATGTCGCCAGGGACCGCGGCTACGCGCTCTCCGACGCCGCCTGATTCTCGGCAGCCTCAGCCCGGCGGTTGGCCGCCTCCAGCGCCTCCTCGTACGCGCCCTCGCCTCGGCCGAGCGCCACGGTGCCTGCCGCCATCGCGATGGTCGACACGACGATCGCGACCAGATCCCACCGGCTGACGTCGAGATGCTCGCCGAGCACGACCGACCCGAGAACCACTGCGATCACCGGCTCGAGCACCAGCATCGTGGGCACCGAGGTCTGCAGGGAACCGGCGTGAAAGGCCGACTGCTGCAACAGCATGGCGACGACGCCGAGCAACGCCAGCAGGTAGAGCACCGGAGTCGTGAGGACCGCGCCCACACCTTCGTGAGTCAGCAGGTGCATGACGAGTTTGGTGAGCACCGCGACCACACCGAAGATCACCCCGACCGCGACGGCGAGCGACACCGCCCGGACCCAGCCCGCGAACCGCGTCCCCACGATCACACACGTCAGCACCGCGGCTGAGCAGGCGACCGCGACCACCGCGGAGGTCGTCAGCGACGCCTCGTAGTCACCGGGGCTCGCCTTGGCGAGGATGACGAACACAGCGAGCGCGGCCGTCAGCAGCACCGCCCACATCCACTCGCCCCGCGACACTCTGCGGTGTGCGAGGCGGGCACTCAGCGGCAGCGCGAACAGCAGCGCGGAGACCAGGATGGGCTGCACGAGCAGCAGCGAGCCATTGGCCAGCGCGAGTGCCTGGAAAACGAAGCCCGCGATCGCAGCCGCCGTCCCCGCCCACCACAACGGCCTGCGCAGCAGAGTGCGGAACATGACCGTGCTGACACCGTCCTCGACAGGGACGTCGAGAGTGGCACGTTGCCGCACAACGATGCCGACTGCGAGGAAAACCGCGGCCAGGAACGCCAGCAGAACCGTGAGGCCATGGCCGATCACAGAATCAGTTCCCGACAACCCGCAGATGAGGCCTCTGGGCCGGCTCTTCCTGTACGCCCGCACCGATCTTGTCGGTGACTCCCGCGACCACCGAGTCGACGCGGTGGACGGCGCGATCCACGGCGGTGTCGAGGTCGTCGGCGGCACTGAGGAGATGGGCGCGCACGGTGAGCCGGAAGCGCTCGCCAGCGCGTCGCACCTTGCGCCGGAGCCGGTCGTCGATCTCGACGGTCACGTAGGGCAAGACGCGAAGCTTCATCCCCCCGACTCTATTGCACTTGGGCCAGTGGTCGCCCTGCCGACTCTCGCAGCGTCAACACCGTCGCGAGAGAGACGACGGCGGCGGTCATGAGGTAGAAGGCCGGCGCGATCGAGTTGCCGGTGGTGGCGGTCAGCCATGTGACGACATAGGGCGTGGTGCCACCGAACACGGCGACGCAGACGTTGTAGCCGACGGAGAAGCCGCTGAACCGCACGCGGGTGGCGAACAGTTCGACGCCGGCGGACACCGCGCACGAGATGTAGACGGACTCGATCGCCGCCAGCAGGCAGTGCGCGGCGACGGCGGCCACCAGTGACCCCGAGGTCAGCAGCAGGAACAACGGGTAGCCGAGGAGCAGAAAGCCGACGGAGCCGCCGATGAGCAGCGGTCGGCGCCCGACCCGATCCGACAGGGCTGCCAGCGGCAGGATCAGGATCAGTGCGACGAGGCAGGCCAACGTGATCGAAGTGAACGACGCGGACTTCGAAAACTGCAGGGTCTTGATGAAATACGTTGGCAGGAAGGTGAATACGACGTAGTAGCCGATGTTGAACACGATGAACAAGCCGATCACCTGCAGGATCTGGCGCCATGACGTGTCGACCGCCTCCCGCAGCGGTTTGTCCGCGGTCTTGTCGGCCTTGCTCAGCTCCGCGAACTGCGGGGTGTCCCCGAGCCGCAGCCGGATGTAGAGCCCGACGAGGCCGAGCGGTCCCGCGATCAGGAACGGGATCCGCCAGCCGTAGCTCTCCATGGCCGCAGCCGGCAGCAGCGCCTGCAACAGGGTCACCGTGACCGAGCCCAGCAGGAAGCCGACCACGCCCGACCACGCCATGAACGTGATCGTCAGGCCGCGGTGTTTGTCGCTGGCGAACTCGGCGAGGTAGACCGCGCCGCCGCCGTACTCACCGCCCGCCGAGAATCCCTGCACGCATCGCAGCACGAGCAGCAGCAGCGGTGCGGCCACACCGATGGCCTCATACGTCGGCAGCAGACCGATGCAGAGCGTCGCGCCCGACATCAGCAGGATGACGATCGCGAGCACCTTCTGCCGGCCGATCCGGTCGCCGAGCGGACCGAAGAAGAACCCGCCGAGCGGACGCATGAAGAACGCCGCGGCGAAGATCGCGAACGTGTTGAGCAGTGCCGTGGTCTCGTTGCCGCTCGGGAAGAAGTGCGCGGCGATGAAGGTCGCGAGGAAGCCGTAGATGGCGAAGTCGAACCATTCCACGGCGTTGCCGATGGACGCTCCCGTCACCACCCGGCGAATATCGGTCTCCGCCTGCGTCACCATGACAACCCCCGAAACTAAGCGTGGCGCTGAGCATTTCGCTTACCACGTCGTGGTCTGACGTGTCCTGATGGCAACCTATCGTGTCAGCTTCTCGCGGCCCGCTTCGCCGCCTTGACGGCATCGGCGGCGTCCCGGCACGCCTGCTTGCCCGCGGCGTAGGCGTCCTCCGCGGTCGTCAGCGCGGCCTCGGCATCGGCCAGTCGGCGCTGCGCGTCCTGGTGCCGCAGCCGGGCGTCGGCAAGGTCGGACTGCAACTCGGTCAGCGCGGCGTCGGCGTCGGCCTTGGCGCGTTCGGCGGCCGTCACAGCTTCTCGCGCCTTGGAGTCGACTGGCTGCGCCGCCGCCTTTGCGGGCTTCGCCTTCGGCCCGCCGACCGCAGCCGTGAAGACGAACTCACCGAATCCCGACCACTGTTCGGCCTTCGTCAGCCGGCCCAGCCGCGCGGCGACGTCCGGATCGGCGACCGCGGCCTGCAAGGTCGCGTGGACGTCGTCACGCAGCGCGCTCGATGGCGCCGCGACGCCGCTCTGCTCGAGGGCGGTGCGCGCCAGCCGGTCGACGAGCTTGCGCTGCTCGGCGGTCAGGGTGCGAATCGCCTCGCGGTCCATCGCACCGTGGGCTTCGCGCAGTCGTGCGCCGAGGTCGGTCAGCTCATCGCGCGCCGGGCCCGACAGCGCCAGTGCATTGACCACCCACGCCGCCGCGGTCGGCTTACGGCTCGCGGTGATCCGGCGGGCCGCCTCCGCGTCACCGCCCTTCTTGGCCGCCGCGGCGAGCCGCGTGCGCAGCGCGGTGAAGTCCTCGGGTCTGGCGGCATAGAGTTCATCGAGCGCTTCGGTCTCCGCAAACTCCATGACGTCCGTTCTAGCGCGAAATTTCCGACGAGTCAGCGACAATGTTGCGCATCGACACCAACTCGGGCACCGACCACAGAAACCTCCTCCGGCCTGCCATCGTGGTCGGCGCGCTCGGTGTGGTCTTCGGCGACATCGGCACCAGCCCCATCTACACGCTGGCGACGGTGTTCGACCCGACGGACCCGCACCCTGTGCCGGTGTCACCGCAGCACGTCTACGGTGTCGTCTCGCTGATCTTCTGGTCGGTGATGATGATCGTGACGCTCACGTACGTCACGCTCGTGATGCGCGCCGACAACCACGGCGAGGGCGGCATCATGGCGCTGATCACCTTGGTGCGGAAGTTCGGTGCGCCGAGGAAGCGCCACACGACGATCGTCCTGTCGGCACTCGGCGTGTTCGGTGCCGCACTGTTTTTCGGCGACAGCATGATCACCCCCGCGATCTCCGTGCTGTCGGCGGTCGAGGGACTCGAGGTCGTCGACCCCGACTTCAAGGACCTCGTCGTCCCGATCACCGCGGTCATCATCGTCGCGCTGTTCTCGGTCCAGCGCCGCGGCACCGCAATGGTCGGCCGGTTCTTCGGCCCGGTGATGATCCTGTGGTTCGTCTCGATCGGTGCGCTCGGAATCGGCGGGATCGCCCGCAACCCCGACATCCTGCGCGCGCTGTCACCGATGTACGCGCTGGATTTCGTCACCGGCCAGTTCCACATCGCATTCTTCGCGCTCGCCGCCGTCGTCCTCGCGGTCACCGGCGCCGAAGCTCTCTACGCGGACATGGGTCACTTCGGTCGCAAGGCGATCACACTGGGCTGGCTGGGTCTGGTGCTGCCCGCCTGCACGCTGAACTACTTCGGCCAGGGGGCGCTGGTGCTCAGCGACGAAACCTCGGTCAAGGCACCGTTCTTCCTGCTGATGCCGGAGTGGTCGCGGATCCCGTTGATCCTGCTGGCCACCGCAGCCACCGTCATCGCATCGCAGGCGGTGATCACCGGTGCGTTCTCGGTCGCGTCGCAGGCCGCCCAGCTCGGTTACCTGCCCCGGCTGCGCATCCAGCACACGTCGGCGTCGACGATCGGCCAGATCTACGTGCCGTGGATCAACGGGGTGCTGCTGGTCGCGGTGCTGATCCTGGTGTTCGCCTTCCGCAGTTCCTCGGCGCTGGCTTATGCGTTCGGCATGGCGGTGACGGGCACGATCACGATCACCACGCTGCTGTTCCTGTATCTGGCGCGCACCCGCGCCGGTGCACCGCTGTGGCTGGTGATCGGCGGCGGCGGTGTGCTGCTGTTCATCGACGTGATGTTCTTCGCGGCGAACATGACCAAGCTCGTGCACGGTGCCTGGCTGCCGCTGCTGATCGCGATCATCGCGTTCACGATCATGACGACGTGGCAGCGTGGGCGGGTGCTCGTCACGAAGGCCAGGCGCAAGGCCGAGGGGCCGATGCGCGAGTTCATCGAAAGTCTCAGCACCCGGGAACCGCCGCTGGTCAGGCTGCCCGGCACCGCGGTGTTCCTGAACCGCGGCGACGACACGGCCCCGCTGTCGATGCGCGCCAACGTCGAGCACAACCATGTGCTCGCCGAGCACGTGGTGATCGTCTCGCTGAACACCGAGCCGGTGCCCCGGATCCCGGACACCGACCGGATCACGTTCGATGCGCTCGGCGTCCCCGACGACGGAATCATCCACGTGATCATGCATTTCGGCTACATGGACCGGGTCAACGTCCCGCACGCACTGAGCCTGCTCGACCCCACCCAGACCGAGGGCCCGCTCAATCTGGACCAAGCGACCTACTTCTTGTCCAGACTTGAACTGTGCCAAGGCGATTCACCGACGATGGCGCCGTGGCGCAAACGGCTGTTCATCGCGACGTCCTACATCACCGCCGACGCCGCTGCCTCGTTCGGGCTTCCACTGGACCGGACGGTGATGATCGGCTCACGACTGGAGGTCTGAGCGCCGCTTCCTGCGAAGCGGTTCGCGGCCTGGCGGCTGCTTGGGCGGGTCCAGTAATGCCTTGCGGTGCTTGACTTTCACCGTCGTCGGCTTCTTGGTGCTGATCTCCAGGGTCTCTCCTGCGTGCCGAATCTCCAGAGATCCGCCGGGTCCGTCGCGCAGGGTGTAGGTCACCGTTTTGTGGTCGGCCTCGACGGTCACCCGGAAGTTGCGCCAGCATAACCCGAATCGCAGCCGGCTGATGCCGCTGGGCAGCTGCGGGTCGAGCGAGAGCACACCCTCGTCGTCCCGCAACCCGCCGAACCCGCCCACCAGCGCGGTCCAGCTTCCCGCCAGTGACGCCAGATGCAGGCCGTCGCCGGTGTTGTGGTGCAGGTCCCGCAGGTCGATCAGCGCGGCCTCGTAGGCATAGTCGTGCGCCAGCTCCAGATGCCCGACGTCGGCGCACATCACCGCCTGGGTGCATGCCGACAGCGACGAGTCCCTGGTGGTGCGGCGCTCGTAGTAGTCGACGTTGCGCGCCTTCTGCTCGGGGGTGAAGGCGTGGCTCTGCCACTGCATCGCCAGCACCAAGTCGGCCTGTTTGACCACCTGGGCCGGGTAGAGCCGGACGTACGGTTCATGAAGCAGCAGAGGGTATTCCGTGTTCTCGCGGAAGTCCCATTCGCGCAATGTCGTGAAGCCGTCGCACTGCGGGTGCACCCCCAGCTCTTCGTCGTAGGGGATGTGCACGGCGTCGGCGGCGTCACGCCAGGCGGCGGTCTCCTCGGTGTCGACACCCAGCTCGCGGGCGGCCTCGGGATGGCGGGTGCACGCTCCCGCCGCGATCCGCAGGTTCTGCGCGGCCATCAGGTTGGTGAACACGTTGTCCCGCACCACCGCGGTGTATTCGTCGGGGCCCGTCACCCCGTCGATGCGCCATCGTCCGTACCGGTCGTGGTGTCCCAGCGACAGCCACATCCGGGCCGTCTCCACGAGAACCGCCAGCCCGCACTCTTTTTCGATGGAATCGTCCCCGGTGACGATGCGGTAGCGCTCGAAGGCCATCGCGATGTCGGCGTTGACGTGGAACGCTGCGGTGCCCGCGGGCCAGTACGCCGAACACTCCTCGCCGCGGATGGTGCGCCACGGGAAACTGGCGCCCGCCAGATCGAGTTCGGCGGCACGTTCACGGGCCATGTCCAGCGTCGACGCGCGCCAGCGCAGCGCATCGGCGGCCGCGCCGGGTGCGGTATAGGTCAGCACCGGGAGCACGAAACCCTCGGTGTCCCAGAAGGCATGGCCGTCATAACCCGTCCCGGTCAGCCCCTTGCCGGCAATGGCGCGGCGCTCGGCACGGGCGCTGGCCTGCAGAACGTGGAAGAGGCCGAACCGCACAGCCTGCTGGCAGTCGGCGTCGCCGTCGACTTCGACGTCGGCGCAGTCCCAGAAGTCGTCGAGGTAATCCCGTTGCGCGTCGAGCAGACCCTGCCAGCCCGTGTAGCGCGCCCCGGCGATGGCCGCTGCCACCTGGTCGCGCAGCGCGGGCCGGGAGCGCAGGCTCGACCAACCATAGGCCAGGAACTTCACGAGGCGAAGGCGCTCACCGGCTTTCAGTCCGCACACCACTGTCGTTCTGGCCCAGTCGTCCCCGGCGTCGCCACTGATCTCGACGCGACCGTCGACCTCGACGAGGTGGTCCATCGCCACCGCCATGCTGAGGTTGCTCCCCCGGGTCCGGTGGATCAGCAGAGCGCCGCGGTCGCTGACTTCGTGCTGGACCGCTTCCAGCGGCTTGTCCAGCACCGCCGCCACCCGCGGATCCCCGGACTGTTTCGGCTGATCCTCGTTGGCAACCAGTTCCGATTGCACGGTCAGCAGGACGTCGTCGACCGCCTCGACGACGTACTCGATGGCTGCGAGACCACGCTGGGCCAGCGACACGAGCCGCGTCGAGTTGACCTTGACCCGCTTACCCGACGGCGCCGTCCACTCTGCGGTGCGGGTCAGCGTCCCCGCGCGCATGTCGAGAGTCCGTTCGTGCGAACGGATTTCGCCATAGCGGACGTCGAACGGCTCGTCGTCGACCAGGAGTCGGATGATCTTGCCGTTGGTGACGTCGACGATCGACTGTCCGTCTTCGGGGTACCCGAAGCCCGCCTCGGCGTACGGAAGCGGACGCACCTCGTAGAACCCGTTCAAGTAGGTTCCCGGCAACCCGTGGGGTTCTCCTTCGTCGAGGTTGCCGCGTAACCCGATGTGCCCGTTGGACAGTGCGAACAGCGACTCGGTCTGCGGCAGAAGCTCCACGCGCAGCTGTGTCTCGCGGACCTGCCACGGCTCGACCGGGAAGGCCTCGTCGGAGATCATCATGAAGAGAGCAGCTCCCCCAAGTCGGTGACGACGATATCGGCGCCGTTGTCCCGCAATGCTTGTGACTGTCCCACCCGGTCGACTCCGACCACCAGACCGAACTTGCCGGCGCGGCCGGCGGCCACGCCGGACAGCGCGTCCTCGAACACCGCCGCCTCGGCCGGTGCCACGTCGAGCAGTTGGGCCGCGCGCAGGAACGAGTCGGGGGCCGGCTTGCCCGGTATCCCCTCCTCGCGCAGCGTGACACCGTCGACCCGCTGCTCGACGTAGGTGTCCAGCCCGGTCAGCGCCAGAACTTCGCGGGTGTTGGCGCTCGATGACACCACGGCGCGCCGCAACCCCGCCTCGGCCGCCGCCTCGAGGTAGCGCCGCGATCCCTCGAACACGTCGACACCGTCGGTGTGCAGCACGTGCTGGAACATCTCGTTCTTGCGGTCACCTAGGCGGGTGACCGTCGCGTCGTCGGGGTGGATCGACCGGCTGCCGAGGAACGAGCGGATCCCGTCCTCCCGCGGTTTCCCGTCGACGTAGTTCTCGTAATCGGCTCCCGCATCGAACGGCAGGTTCTGCTCGTCGAGGCTGTGCAGATACTCGTCGAACATCGCCTTCCACGCGCGCTTGTGCACGCTGGCGGTGTCGGTGAGCACCCCGTCGAGGTCGAAAAGGCACGCGCGGATGCGATCGGGTAGGCCGAGCATCACCCACTCATACCCTTTTTCGCTCCTAACCTGTGCTTCATGCGTATCGGTGTGGTGTTTCCCCAGACAGAGCTCGGCGGCGACCCGGGAGCAGTGCGGGCCTACGGCCAACGTGTCGAGGAGCTCGGGTTCGCCCATCTCCTTGCCTACGACCACATCCTCGGCGCCGATCCCACCGTGCATCAGGGCTGGTCGGGCCCCTATGACATCGATACGACCTTTCACGAGCCGTTGGTGATGTTCGGCTATCTCGCCGCGGTGACGACCACGCTCGAACTGGTCACCGGCGTCATCATCCTGCCGCAGCGCCAGACCGCGCTCGTGGCCAAACAGGCCGCCGAGGTCGACCTGCTCAGCGGCGGTCGGCTGCGGTTCGGGCTGGGCCTGGGCTGGAACGCCGTCGAGTACGAGGCGCTCGGTGAGCGCTTCGACAACCGCGGCAGGCGCTCCGAGGAACAGATCGATCTGCTCCGGCGGCTGTGGACGCAGCGGTCGGTGACGTTCGACGGCCGGTACCACCGGGTGACCGGTGCCGGAATCGCGCCGCTACCGGTGCAGCGGCCCATCCCGTTGTGGATCGGCGCCGCGGTCCGACGGGGTTACGAACGGGCCGGCCGGCTGGCCGACGGCTGGTTCCCGATGCATTCACCGGGCCCCAAGCTGGACGAGGCGAAGGCGATCGTCGACGCCGCAGCACGCGAAGCGGGTCGTGACCCGGCACAGATCGGGATGGAGGGGCGCGTCACCTGGCAGGGCGACCACGACCGCGCGGCCGCGGACATCGCGGCATGGGCGGCCTTCGGCGCGACCCACCTGTCGGTGAACACGATGGGCGCCGGCCTGCGGACCGTCGACGATCACCTGGCGGTTCTGGAGGCGACCGCCGAGTACATCTAGAGCCCCATCAGCGCCCGCAGGTCGGCCGTGCGCCAGACGATCAGCCCGACGAACACGACCACCAGCGCTGCCACCGCACCGCCCTGCACGAGGTTGCGCCGTTCGCGCGGTGCGTAGGCGAACGCGGCGGCCACCAGCGCGCCCGTGACCAGGCCGCCGATATGGCCCTGCCAGCTGATGTTCTGCGACGTGATCAGCGGATAGACGAAGGTGAAGACCAGGTTCAGGCCGATGATCATCATGACCGAACGCACGTCCATGTTGAGCCGCTTGCCCACGACGAACATCGCGCCGAACAACCCGAACACGGCACCGGACGCGCCGGCCGTCAGCGCGTTGAGCGTCAGCAGATAGACGAGCACCGAACCGCCGAGCGCGCTGAGCAGGTACAGGCCGATATAGCGCACCCGGCCCAGAGCGATCTCCAGCGGCGGACCGACGAAGTACAGCGCCAGCATGTTGAACGCGATGTGGGTCAGCCCGAAGTGCAGGAACGCCGACGTCAGCAGCCGGTAGAACTCGCCATCGGCGACCGCCGGGGACCAGAGCCCCAGCGCGCGCTCCAGGTCCGGCGAGGCCATCTGCAGCCCGAACATCAGCACGTTGACGGCGATCAGCACGTACGTGACGACCGGGGTCATCGTCCTGGGGCGCTGGGCGCCGAACACATTGGTCGCCTGCCGCACCGATCGGGCGCCCTCGCCGACGCAGTCGGCGCACTGATGCCCGACGGCGGCGTCGCGCATGCACTCCGGGCAGATGAAGCGGTTGCAGCGGGTGCAGCGAACATAGGTCTGGCGGTCGGGATGGCGATAGCAGGTCGGGACCTGCTGCTGCGGCGGGAAGGGCTGGCCCATATCAGAGGGTTCCGAACAGTTCGATGTGGTTGCCGTCGGGATCCGCGACGAACATCCAGCCCATCCCCGGTACCGGCGCGAACTCGGTCACGGGTTCGACGACCTCGTACTCGGAGGCCTCGAACGCCTCGCCGACAGCACGCAGCCCGGTCACGCCGATCGTGAAATATCGCAGGCCCGCCTGCGCGCGCCCACCGCCCGGCGCGGCAGGAGCCGGCGGCGGCGTGGTGTAGGTGACGAGCTTGAGCACACTGCCACCGAGCGAGTACCGGCGCTGCGAGCCGCCGTCGAACTCGATCTCACCCTGCGGCTCGAGTTCCAGAAAGCCCTCGTAGAAGGCGACCATCGGAGCCAGATCGGTGGTGACGAGCCCGACTTCGATGCCGGGCGACAGCAGGTCAAGTTTCACGGGTCCACTGTATGGGGCGGTCCCACACGTCGGCGTTGACAGCATGCTCGACGGGTCTGCGGCGCAGCGGGCCGTGCTTGCCCTTCGGCCAGCCGACGACGATGTGGCCGGCCAGCATCCAGTCGTCGGGTACCCCGACGGCGTCGCGCAGCACCTGTTCGCCGTCGTAGGACGCCCAACTCGTCAGGCAGGCTCCCAGTCCCTGCGCCCGTGCGGCCAGCAGGAAGTTCTGCATCGCCGGAAAGATCGATCCGCCGAGCAGCAGTTCCGACGCCGTCGGGAAACGCTTCTGCGCGAACAGCACCGACGTGAACTCCCCGGCCCGGTCGTGCAGCTCGTAGGTGGCCCGGGCATTGCGGGCCCGCAGGCTGTCGTCGTCGGGAGCGGGCCGGGTCATCCCGTAGACGGGTTCGATGACCGCGAGCGCGTGCGCGGCGGCTTTCGCGACGACCGCGCGCTGCTCGTCCGAGCGCAGCACGACGAACCGCCACGACTGCGCGTTGGCTCCCGAGGGTGCCCAGGTGGCGGCCTCCAGGCAGCGCCGCAGCGTCGCATCTTCGACGGGCTCGTCGGTGAACCGCCGGATGGTGCGGGCCGTCGACATCGTCTCCCACACATCGTGGGTCGGGGCGCGCTCGACTTCAGACATGACACAGAAGCTATCTGACGTAACGGCCGATAACGATTGGGCAACGACCCACATCACGATCAATTAAGCACAACTGGCAAACCTTCAGAGACTTCACAGTTTTGGCGCGTGAATTTCGTTGACAGCGAACAGTTTCGCCGAGAATGAGGCCGATATCACGCCCTTCGGGCGTAACACTTCCGCGGTGTCACATGTGGCCTCCGCAGGCGACGTTTGGGCCCCTCAGATCTCGGCTACCTTGGTTTTCGTCGGGGATTGTAGAAATCGATCCACCATCAATCACCAACATGAGGGACCACATTCATCATGAGTTTCACTGGTATCACCACGCAGAAGAAGAACCGCGTCGTGGCCGGCGTCGGGGCGGCCTGTCTGTTCGGCGGTCTCGCCGTAGCAACCGTCGCGGCACCTGTGGCCTCGGCACAGCCGGCCGGGTGCTCGGCCAGCGACCTGACCGGGACCGTCAGCTCCGTGACCGCGACCGCGCGGCAGTACCTCGACGCGCATCCGGGTGCCAACCAGGCCGTCACCGCGGCGATGAGCCAGCAGCGGCCCGAGGCAGAGGCGAATCTGCGTGGGTACTTCACCGCCAACCCCGGTGAGTATTACGACCTGCGCGGCATCCTGGCACCGCTCGGCGATGCGCAGCGCAACTGCAACGTGACCGTGCTGCCGCCGGATCTGCAGTCGGCCTACAACTCGTTCATGGCCGGTTGATCTCGCGAGCAATTAGACTCGCTTCCTATGAGGTCGACGAAACCAGCCGTGCTCGCTGCGGCCCTGGTGGTCGGCTGGTGCGTGGCAGCCCCCGTCGCGGGAGCTCAACCGGCTCCAAGCCCCGCACCGGCTCCCCCACCGGGTCCTGCCGAGGCGGCGCCCGGAGCACCCGCAGCACCCGCTGAGGGGCTCAAGACGGTGATCGACGCCGACGGCACCTACGCCGTCGGCGCCGACATCGCCCCTGGCGTGTACCAGTCGGCGGGGCCGGTCGAGGGCGGTGCCTGCTACTGGAAGCGCACCGCCGGCGACCAACTGGTCGACAATCGCCTGACGAAAAAGCCGTCGTTCGTGCAGATCATGCCGACCGACACCTCCTTCACCACCAGCGACTGCCAGGCCTGGCAGATGACGAACACACCGATGCCGCCCGAGCCCGGGCCCGGCTCATTGCTGGGTGAACTGACCCAGGCAATCGGCAGCGGCATGTTCAGTGGAGGGCCGCCGCCCCCGCCGTGACAGAGCTCACCGAGATCACCGCGGTCGGCATCGAGGACCACTCCGCCGTCGATCCCGCGGCGATCGAGCGCATCTGGCAAGCCGCCACACACTGGTATCGGGCGGGTATGCAGCCCGCCATCCAGGTGTGTCTGCGCCGCGACGGCAAGGTGATCCTCGACCGTGCGATCGGATACGCCTGGGATGACGTCCCGGTGTCCACGAAGACTCCGTTCTGCGTGTATTCCGCGGCGAAGGCCATCACGACGACCGTGGCGCACATGCTCGTCGAGCGCGGCGCGTTCTCCCTCGACGACCGGGTGTGTGAATACCTGCCGACGTACACGAGCCACGGCAAGGACCGCACGACGATCCGGCACGTGATGACCCACAGCGCGGGTATCCCGTTCGCGACGGGCCCGAAGCCCGATCTCAAGCGGATGGACGACAGCGAGTACACCCGCGAGATGCTGGGCCGGATGAAGCCGGTGTACCCGCCGGGCCTGGTTCACATCTACCACGGATTGACGTGGGGTCCGCTGATGCGTGAAATCATCTCCGCCGCAACGGGACGCAGCATCCGCGACATTCTCGCTGACGAGATCCTAACCCCGCTCGGGTTCCGGTGGACCAATTACGGCGTTGCGCCACAGGATGTTCCACTGGTTGCGCCCAGCCACGTCACAGGCAAGCCACTGCCGGCGCCGATCGCCAAAGCATTCAAGATCGCGGTCGGCGGGACGCCGCAGAAGATCATCCCGTTCTCGAACACGCCCCGGTTCCTCACCGGGGTCATCCCGTCGTCGAACACGGTGTCCAACGCCAACGAGCTGTCCCGGTTCGCCGAGATCCTGTGCCGCGGCGGCGAACTCGACGGTGTGCGCGTGCTCTCGCCGGAGACGTTGCGGGCGGCGACCGCCGAGGCCCGCAGGCTGCGGCCTGATCTCGCCACGGGGTTGGCCCCGATGCGGTGGGGCACCGGATACATGTTGGGGTCCAAGCGTTTCGGGCCATTCGGCCGCGACGCCGCCGGCGCGTTCGGCCACACCGGGCTGACCGACATCGCGGTGTGGGCCGATCCCGACCGCGCGCTGTCGGTCGCGGTGGTCAGCAGCGGAAAGCCCGGCGCGCATCGCGAGGCGAAGCGATACCCGCAGCTTCTCGACCGCATCAACGCCGAGATACCGAGAGTCTGAACTAGCGCAGCTTCTCGCCGTAGACCCGCTCGACGGTCAACGTCATCAGAACCCTGCGATCGGACACCATGACCGACCGGTACTCGTCCCAGTCCGGGTGTTCGCCTGCGGCGCTTCGGTAATAGTCGACCAGCGCTTCGACCTCGGGACCGTTCGGCTCGCTACCCGGGCCGGTCAGCGTGACCGGTCCTTCGGCGGTGGCCCACGCCCAGCCGTCGGTGCTGGTGACCTCCAGTGCGGCGCGCGGATCGCGGCGCAGATTGGTCGTCTTGGCGCGCCCCTCCGTCATCGACACGTAGATGACGCCGGCATCACGGTCGTAGAACGGCGTCACCGGCGAGAGCTGCGGCACCCCGCTGGACTTGATCGTGGCCAGCACACCGAGCCGCGCGGAAGCCAGCAGTTCGTGCGGGTCAAAACTCATGCTTCCTCCTGTCGCACACCGCGATAAATACCCCAGCGCACGATCACCGGCATCAGCACCCGCTCGAACGCCCACGCCGGGAACCGGAACGCCTTGCCGTTGGGCGCGAAGACTTCGAGCCCGTCCGGCTGGATTCCCACCACCGATCCCCAACGTTGCTTCGGCGCCCGGTATTTCTTCAGCGGCTTGCCGTCGAAGGCGGCACGGACGTTGTGTGCGAGGAGCCCGTCGCCACCGTTGCGGGCCGAGCTGCGCAGCGGGTCCGTCGCCGCGACGTCACCGACGGCGAAGATGTCGGGATGACCCGGCACGCGCAGTTCGGGCGTGACGCGGACGAAGCCGTCGTCGTCGAGCAGTTCGGCGGGCAGCCATGACGTGTTGGGCTGCACGCGCCCGATGGCCCACAGCACCGCGTCGGCCGTCGCCGGCTCCTGCCCGGTGCTCCAGCGCACCGGGCCGGCGGTCAGTTCGTCGCCGGTGAATCCCGGTTCCAGGTCGGCGCGGTGACCCGGGCGCAGCACCACCCCGGCCTCGGTGAGCCTGCTGCGGATCTTCTCCCAGGTCCGCGGATGATGGCCGATCAGCGCGCGCTCTCCCGGGTAATACAGCTCGACCCGCTTGTCCGGCCACACCGCCGAGATCTGGGCCGCGCTGCTGACCGCGGCGGCACCGCCACCCACCACGATGACCGACCTTGCGGCAGCGAGCTTTTCGTGCGGCGCCCGAATGCCGTCGCCAACCTGAGCCGCCGTCTCGAAGACGGGTCGCCGCCAGAATCCGTTGGTGACACCCGTCGCGATGACGAGCGTGTCGTAGGGCACGTCAGTCGACGACCCGTCGGGCAGCGTGACCGCGACGGTCTTGGCCGTGATGTCGACTCCGGTGATCGTGCCGTGCACGGTGCGGGCTTTGTCGAGTCCGCGGAACCGGGAGAACGGAATCCAATTGTGTTGCGCCCAATGGTCGGGCGCGGCCAGTCGCCACCCGAGTTCCTGCCCGCTGACGAGCCCCGGTTTCGCCGAGATTCCGACGACGTCGGCGTGCTTGGAAAGCTTGATCGCGCTGAGGACCCCGACGTCACCGAGTCCGGCGATAACGACCCGCCTGCCGGTCATGCGCGCACCTTCGCAGGCGGCCAGGGGACGAACCGCGACACCCGGTCGATGACGGCCTGGTAGTCCGGCCTGCGTTCGAGGCTACGGGCTTCCATCATCGGGATGCTCGCGCCGAGGAACATCGCCAGCATCGCGGCCGCCCCGATGAACACCCACCAGGCAGAAGGCGCACTCGCGATGCCGAACAGCGCCAGCGCGAACCAGAACCCGAACTCGCCGAAATAGTTCGGGTGCCGCGACCAACTCCACAGGCCGCGGTCCATCACCTCACCCGGCTGCTTGGTCGCGACGAATCGATGCATCTGCACATCCGCGGCGAATTCGAGTGCGACAGCCGCCATTCCGATGACGAACGCCAGGACCACCAGCCAGGTGGCGGCGCCCGGGTTCATGATCGCGACGTAGACGGGCAGCATCCCGAGGAATACCTGCACGGTCGGGATCAGGTGGATGGCGACCAGATCCGCGACGAACTCGAAGCTGCCCGCCCGCTCGCGGAACATCGGGTAGCGCCAATCCTCGTGGTGCAGACCGGGAAACGCGTACACCCAGTTTCCGGTCAGGCGGATTGCCCAGACGGTCACGAGCACGGCCATCAGCCAGACGGCGAGCGTGGACGATCCCGCCTCGTACCACCAGTAGAAGAGGATCAGCGGCGGGATGACGCTCCAGTACGCGTCGTAGAAGCTCGAGTTTCCGTAGATGCGGCTGAACACGAAGATGACGACGGTCGCCACGATGTCGGCGATGAACGTGTCGAGCCAGAGCCTGTCCGTGGACGGGCCCCACACCAGCCAGGCGGCCGCGGCGGCCACGGCAAGGACGTAGGCCGCCGTGACGACGGCCAGTGATCGCGACTTACCCATCGAGGCTCACCCGGAACGTCTTGGGCCAGTACTTGCCGGTCAGCAGGAACTCCGAGCCCTGGACGTGGGCGATGCCGTTGAGCACCTGCGCGCTCGGCGGGATGCCGAGGGCCCGCAGCGGAGCGGCGTTGACGACGAGGGTGACCTTGCCGTTGGACGGATCGATGCGGACGATCTCGTTGGTCGGCCACACGTTGGCCCAGACCTGGCCGTCGACGCACTCCAGCTCGTTGAGCCCCTTGATCTCCGCGTCGTCCTTGGTGACGTCGACGCCACCGTTCTCGGCGAAGTCGTCGGCGTTGTGGAAGGTGAGGTGGTTGGTGCCGTCGCTGCGGATCAACCGCTGCCCGTCGTAGCAGAGCCCCCAGCCCTCCCCGGACAGCGGAACATCGCGCACGGGAGTCATCGTGGCCTTGTCCCATTCGACGGCCACGCCGTCCTGGTAGGTCAGCTGCCAGATCTTGTCGCCGACGAGCGTGATGCCCTCGCCGAAAACGTCGTCGGGTGCGGCCACCGAGCGGGCCACCTGTCCCGTGCCCGGATCGAGTTGACGCATCTGCGACTCCCCGGCCAACCCGGTGCCCTCATAGAGGACCGAGTCGCTGATCTCGAAGCCCTGCGTGAACGCCGCGGGGTCGTGCGGGATCTCCTCCAGAACTACCGGCTCGATGACGGGAGCAGGCCCGGCCTGGGCGACCGGCGGCGGGGCGGCGCAGCCCGCGGCCACCACCGCCAGGGCGATTGCGGCCCTTTGACAAGAGGAACTCATACCGTCGTTCTACCGTGCAACGATGGCTGAATGAAAGCGGTCAGCTGTCTTCGCAGCACTCTGGAAGTCGTCGACCTGCCGGCACCGCGGCCCGACGAGGGTCAGCTCGTGCTCGACGTGCTGCGCACCGGGATCTGCGGATCGGACCTGCACGCCAAGGATCACGCCGACGAACTCACCGAGGTGTTCGCCGAGGGCGGGTACCACGACTTCGCACGCAGCGACACCCCGGTGGTCATGGGGCACGAGTTCTGCGGCGCCGTCGCCGAGCGTGGGCGCAAGGCGGGCAAGGAGTTCCGTCCCGGCACCACCGTGGTGTCGTTCCCGCTGCGACGCGCCAACGGCGGCGTGCACCTGATCGGCCTGTCGCCGCTGACCCCCGGCGCGTACGCCGAGCAGGTCGTCACCGAGGCGGCGCTGACGTTCGTGGTGCCCAACGGGCTCGATCCGGCGACGGCCGCGCTGACCGAGCCGATGGCGGTCGCCCTGCACGCGGTGCGGCGCAGTGACATCACCACCAAGGATGTCGCGATCGTGCTCGGGTGCGGTCCGGTGGGGCTCGCCGTCATCTGCCACCTCAAGGCGCAGGGCGTACGCACGATCGTTGCGAGCGACTTCTCACCCGGGCGCCGAGCGCTCGCGACCCGGTGCGGTGCCGACATCGTGGTCGACCCCGCCGAGGATTCGCCGTACGAGGCGGTGCCCGCCAGGCAGCGCGGCCTGACCGAACTGCCGGCCCTCTACGAGCTCGGTGTCGGGTCCATGGAGAAGCTGCGCAAGATCCCCGGCTGGGCGCACGTGTACCGCGTGGCCGACAAGCTCGGCGGCACCGCACCGAAGCGCCCGGTGATCTTCGAGTGCGTCGGCGTGCCCGGGATGATCGACGGGATCATCCGGTCCGCACCGCTGGCCTCCCGCGTCATCGTGGTCGGCGTCTGCATGAGCGAGGACCGGATTCGCCCGGCGGTGGCGATCGGCAAGGAGATCGATCTCCGCTTCGTCTTCGGACAGACCCCACTGGAGTATCGCGACACCCTCCACATGCTGGCCGACGGCAAGGTGGACGCCTCGGCGCTGGTGACCGGGACGGTCGGACTCGGTGGCGTCGCGGCCGCGTTCGAGGCGCTCGGCGACCCCGAGACGCACGCCAAGATCCTCATCGACCCGGCGAGCGACGCCGTCACGCCCTAGATCGCCAGGGGTGCGTTCGCCGAGTCGATGTGTTCGACAGTGGTGAAGACGAGCTCGCCGTCGCCCACGTTTTCGATGTCGTGCAGCAGGTACTCGCCGGTCTCGAAGGTGAAATGCCGTGTCTCACCGGCGTTGTAGGACACATCGCGGGTGGTGCCGTCCGATGTGTGCTGCCTGCTGGTGCCGGCGTTGACCGCCGTCCAGAAGTAGTCGAGCACATGCCGGTGGGCATGCCAGCGCTGCCCGGGCGCCAGCCGGATCTCCCATACCCGGACCCGGGCGTTCTCGCTCAGCAGCCGCGAGCCGACATGCCCGTCGTGGGAATGGGATTCGAACTCCGCGCGCAGCTCGTCGCTCCAACCCTCGAAGTCCGTCGCGACCAGGGTGCCCGCCAGCGGGGCGTCGGTCAGAAAGTCGTTCATCGGTGTTTCTTCTCCTCTGGTCAGTGGCCCGGGCCGTAGAGGCCGAATCTGTTCTCGGGGTGGCCGGGGATCCAGGTGCCGGTGACCTGCGAGCGTGTCCCCATCTCCTTGACGCGGCGAAGCAGCCGCTGCGCGAGTTCGAGCTGCCCGGGTTCCCACTTCGCCAGTGCTTCGGCGATATCGGAGCTTTCGGACAGCGCGTCGTACAGCGCCCAGGCGTTCGCGGCGGCCTTGGCAGTGCCGGCTGCGGCGTGTGGACGCGCGGCGCTGGCGGCATCTCCGACGAGAGCCACGCGGCCCATCGCCATCTGACGCGCACCGGCGTCGTACACCGCCTGAAGGTACGGCTGTTCGGTGCGCAACACGACCTCCGCGGCAGCCGGGGCGAGCACGTGCTGTGCTGTCGAACGCATTTCGTCGACGAACCTGTCCTGCACCTGTCCCGGATGCAGCGAAACGCCCGCGATGAACCCGCGCTTGTCGGTCATCAGTTCGTCGAGCGCGTAGCCTTCGGCAACGTTGCGGTACCACACGTAGTTCAGCAGCCGCCGGCCCGGCTCCAGGCCACCGTCCGGCGACGGAATCGGGTAGACGTTGATGTGGGTGTGCGGACCGAGACTGTAGCTGATCGAATCCTTGAGCAGGTCGAAGGTTTCCGAGGATACGTCACTCTCGGGCACGGTGCCGCGCCAGCCGACGTAGCCCGAATATTCCAGCCGCGATTCGGGCGAGATCCGGCGCCGGCTCGGCGAGGTGATCCCGTCGGCGAACACCACCAGGTCGGCACGTTCGCACCGACCCGACGTGAACCGTACTTCCACTCCGTCGGCGTCCTGGTCGAACCCGGCGGCATACTCGCCGAGATGGTAGCTCTCGGTGCCGAAGTCGGCCAGCAGCGCACGATAGAACGTGCCCCAGGAAGTGTAGCTCCACGGCGCCTCCTCGCGGTGCACCACGGTGTTGTCGGGGCCGAGGTACTGCACGAACTGCGTTGAGGTGCTGACGGTTTCGGGATGCTGGCTGCTGCACTCGACGAACCATCGCAGCGTGTCGGGCTGCAGGACGATGCCGCCGCCCCGGCCGTCCAGATCGGTGGGCGTGCGTTCGAAGATCGCCACGTCGAAGCCGAGTCTGCGCAACAGCAGCGCGGTGGTCAGTCCACCGATCGAGCCTCCGATGACGATCGCCCGGTGTCCGCTCCAGTCGTTCATGTCCTACTCCTGTGTGTCGAGCCCGAGGAAGGCGCGGGCGTTGGTCTCCAGGGCGGCGTCGTCGATGCCCACCGCGTGCGGTAGCTGCAAGGGGTTGTGAGTGCCCATGTCGAACGGATAGTCGCTGCCACACATCAGGTGAGCGAGATCGGACTGCTGGGCAAGAAGTTCGAGGGTGGGGACGTCGTGGGTGAGGGTGTCGAACCACAGGTCGCGGAACGCATCTCGGGGCGCCCGTGCGCCCGCGGATCGGACGTCGGCCCGCTGCTGCCAACCGTGCTGCCACCGCCCCACCAGTGCGGGGGCACACCCGCCGCCGTGAACGAGGCAGATCCGCAGACCGGGTAGTTCGTCGAGCACGCAGCCGAGGGTGAGCGCCGCGGCGGCCGTCGCGGACTCCACGGGATTGCCGATCAGGTTCGCGAGGTAATACGACGACCACTCCGGCCGCGGCAGCTGCATCGGGTGCACCAGTACCGCGACGCCGTATTCGGCTGCTGCCACCAGTATCTCGCGCATCGGCGCCACGTCGAAGGACGTGCTGTCGAGCACCGGCGGCACCGCGATCCCGCGGACGACATCCGAGGAGGCCAGCGCCGCGATCTGTTTACGCGCCGACTCCGGGTCGTGCAGCGATACCAGTCCGAGCCCCAGGAGTCGTCCCGCACTGTCGTGGCACTGCTTCTGCAGTTCGTCGTTGAACGCGCCGACGAAGTCGTCGACGCCCTCGTGGGCGGTGATGGGAAATGCGAACGGCGGCGCCGACAGCACCCGCGATCCCAGGCCCGCGGTCTCGGTGTCGGCGAGGACGCGGTCGATGTCGGTCATCGCATCGGTGTCGATGGACAGCGGCAGCGTGCCGAGGTGCAGTTGACCGTCCTGGTCCCGCAGTGGTGGCAGCGGTGATCCCGGGGCGAGCCCGAAAAGCTCCCGCGCCAACCAGTGTGCGTGGACGTCGACCGGTCCGGGACGGATGGTCACGCTGCCGCGCCCTGCGCTTCGAGCGCCTCGAACCGCGCCAGCACCTGCGCTTGGAGCACCGCGACCGCCGGATCCGACGCCCGCCGGGGGCGCGGCAGGTCCACGTCGATGATCTCGTGGATCCTGCCCCCCGGTTCGAGCACGACGATCCGGTCCGACAGCTGGACGGCTTCGGTGACGTCGTGGGTGACGAACATGACGGTGCGCCGCGACTCCAGCCAGATCCGCTCCAGATGTTCACGCAGCGTCCGCGACGTCATCGCATCGAGATGGCTGAACGGTTCGTCCATCAACAGCACGTCCGGTTCGACGGCGAATGCCCTGGCGATGCCGATGCGCTGTTGCTGCCCGCCCGACAGCTGTGCCGGGTATCTGTCCGCGCAGTGGCTCAACCCGACTAGGTCGAGGTAGTGGCGGGCCCGGTCCTGCCAGCCGGCGCGTTCGTGCTGCACGAAACCGAGGTTGGCCATCACGGTGCGCCACGGCAGCAACCGCGGGTCCTGAAAGACATAGCCCACGCGCGCATCTCGGGCACCTGCGCGCAGCGCGACGTTTCCCGACGTGTGGGTTTCGATACCCGAGACGATGTTCAGCAGAGTGGTCTTGCCGCTGCCCGACGGACCGACGACGGAGACGAAGGTCTCACCGGAGATGGTCAGGTCGACACCGTCGATGACTCGGGTCACCGCGCCGCGCCTGTCGGTGAACTCTTTCACCAGACCCTTGATTTCGATGGAAGCCATGTTCTTCTCGCTTTCTAGACGGAGCGCCAGCGGGTGGCGAAGCGCTCGATGGGACCGAGGATCAGGAGGTCTGCGACGACCAGCAGCAGGATGAAGACGAGCACCCAGGCCAGGAAGCCGTCGAGTTGGTTGGCGTCATACCAGTAGCGGGCACGCCAGCCCACCCCGGACGTGGCGCCGAACCATTCGGCGAGCAGAAGCCCGTTCCAGGCGCTCATGATGGCGAATCGCACTGCGGCCACAGTTGATCCGGCGACGGCGGGCGCGACGATCTGGCTCAGGACGCGGCTCTGCGGAACTCCGAACGAGCGGGCCATCAGGACCAGGTCCGCGGGCACGGCACGCGTCGCCTTGGCGATGTTGACGATGACGAACGGCAGTCCCGACAGGAACACCGTGACCACCGGAGTCAGCCAGCCGAATCCGAACCACATCGTGGTCAGCAGCGCCCAGATCACCGCGGGGATCGCCAGGGCGGCGGCGTTGAGGTCCGAGAACGCCAGATCCGCCACCCGGGACAGACCCATCAGGACACCGACCGCGGCTCCGACCACCAGGGCGGCCGCGAGACCGAACACGAAGCGGTTCATGCTGATCGCGAGGTTGTGCCACAGTTCCCCGGCCGCCGCCTCCGCGCCGAGTCGTTGGACGGTCACCGCCAGGGACGGGACACGGTTGCCGACCACGACGGCCAGTTGCCATGCGGCCAGGATGCTCAGAATCGCGGCGAGAACCGCTGCGGCGGTGATGCTCTGGCCGCGCAGCTGACGAGTCAGGGTCTGGGTGCTCATGCGATTTCCTTCCGCCAGGCGAAGAACCTGTTCTCCAGGTGGGCGAGGCCTCGTTCGATCAGAACCATCGCGACGATGAAAAGCGCTGTCCAGGCCAGCATGTCGGCGACCTGGAACTCCTGATACGCCTTGCGGATCATGAAACCGACACCGGAGCTGGCACCGAACACCTCGGTGAGGGCCTCGACCTTCCAGGCCATCGCGAAGCCGTACCGCACACCGGCGAAGACGAAGGTGGTCAGCGCGGGCAGGTAGAGGTGCCGCAGGACGTCGGTGCGGCTGCGCTCGAACGCCTGACACATTGCCAGCAGTTTCCCGTCGACCGATCGCACGCCCTCGGCGACATTCATCGCGATGAACGGCAGCGCGACGAGCGCGGAGACCACGATCGGCCCGCCTGCGCCGACACCGAAGATCAGCAGTCCGAAGACCGCGTAGGTCAGGCCGGGCATGTTTCCGAGGACGAACAGTGGCAGCGAAAAGTACGCGGTCATGAAACGGGAACGGCCCATGACGAATCCGATGACGAGTCCGCCGATCATCGCGATTCCGAAACCGGCCGCTATCTTGGTGATGCTTGCCGCGAAATTGGTGAACGCCTCCCCCGACCCGACGATCGCCACGACCTGTTCGGCGACGAGAGCCGGCTTCGGCAGGATCGGATCGTCGACCCACGCGGCGGCGGCCGTCCACGCTCCGACAGCGAGTACGAGGGCGATTCCGGAGATGATCCAGCGCCGCTGCGCCAGCGGGGTCTTCCCGCGCCGCGGCGAAGGCTGTGCCGGTTCGATCCGGGCATCCGCCGGGACGACAGTCTGGGTCACGGGTGGACTCCTTCGGTCGGCAGGAACTGCGGGTCGGTGATGTCGTCGCCGATGACGCCGGTGGTGCGCATCAGGTCGAAGATGGAGCTCTCGTCCTCGGCCCACTGCGGATCGAAGCGGACCTCGTCGGTCACCCAGTCATGCTCGGCGACATAGGCTTTCATGAAATCGATGTCTTCCGGTGTGGCCACCGCGAAATGCTGTGGGTAGCGCTCGATCATCTCGTCGCGGTGCTTCTGCCATTCGGCCAGTCCGCGGTCCCACAGGTCGAGAAACGCCGACACCTCACCGGGGTGGCCGTCGACCCAGTCCTTGCGCGCGACGAACACGTTACCCATCGGGCCGTCGTGGCCCGGTGCGACGAGTTCGGCGAACAGATCCGCCGATGACTTGCCGTCGTAAAGTGGGCGCACCGAGCCGTCCCGCAGTTCACGTGCCGACAGATCGGGGTAGCAGATGCACGCGTCGATCTCGCCGCGTGCCAACAGATTCGACAGATTCTGGATGTCGGCGACGACGATGTCGAAGTCGCCGTCGACCAGCGTCAGCTGATGCATCTGCTCGACCAGCGCGCTCCACACCAGAGTGCCCGAGACCGTGGTGAACACCCCCAGCCGTCGGCCCCGCAGATCTTCGAGGGACTGCGCGGGGTCGTCGGCGCGGACCAGGATGCGGCTGCGTTCGGCGTTGTACTTGCCGATGATCACGGTCTCGCGCTGGGTCTGTTCCTCCAGGCCGGGCACTTCGAACGACGCCGTCGAGATGATGTCGGCATGACCGCCGGCGAACAGTCCGAACTCGTCCCACGTGGCACTGGTTTCGATGGTGTAGCCGGTGTCGCGCTGCCACTCGTCGACGATCCCGGTCTCGTTCATGTAGTCCCAGATGGGGTCGGGCGCGAACGTGAAGCGGATGACGCCGTCGCGGGCTGACCGCGAGGACGCCGGTCCGCCGAGTCCGGCGGAGCACGCCGTCGTGGCGGCCAGAAGGACGACAACCAGTAGGGCGGACAGGACTTTTCGTGTGATCGTGCTCACGGGATTCACAATGCGTGCTGCGGCCGATCCGAGACAATGTCTCTCACGACATATTTATGCTTGGTCGTATGTCGTCGGAGACACTCCTCGAGCGTTGGCTGGGTGCCCTCGCGAACATCGGCGAGGCCGTCGGAGGCGACGAGCCCGTGGTGGATCTGCTGGACCGGGTCGCAAGAACCGCCTGCACGCTGCTCGGATACGACTTCTGCGCGGTGTTCCTGCCGGGTGACGACGGCCGCGCCCTGACCATCGAGGGCTCGTACGGGTTGTCCGCCGACTACGTCGCGCAGGTCAACGCGAATCGTCCGATCCTGCTCGACGTGCGGGGCGAACGGGAGGCGCCCACCAGCCTGGCCTACCGCAGCGGTGAGGTGGTGACACTGGAGGACATCCAGCTGGTGCCGGACTTCACCTGGGGCGGCGTCGCGCAGGAGCAGGGTTACCGCGCTCTGATCTCGGTTCCGCTGCGGCGCTCCGGGACGGTGGTCGGGGCGCTCAACGGCTACCGCACCGCGCCGCACCGGTTCGACCGCGCGGAGATCACGCTCGTGACGACGCTGGCGACCCAGGTGGCGATCGCGCTCGGCACCGCTCAGCTGCGCGCCGCGGAGCAGGCGACGATCCGCGAACTGCGGCGCGCCGAGGAGGTGCACACGCTGTTGATGGCGACGGCGCTGCGCGGCGAAGGTGTGGCGGGAGTCGCTTCGGCACTGGCCGCGCTCCTCGACCGCGCGGTGCTGATCGAGGACGTGTACGACGAACCTCTCGCCGACGCCGGTTGGACCGCCGCCGGCCCGAGCGAGCACACCGTCGCCGCGGTGACCCTCGACGGGACCACCGTCGCCCGGATCCACATCGCCGCAACCGATTCGGAATTGTCGGCGCTCGACGTGCGTGCGGTCGAACACGCGACGGTCGTGACTGCCCTGGAACTGTTGCGCGACCGCACCGCGGCGGAGGTCGAGCAGCGTATCCGCGGATCGCTTGTCGCGGATCTGCTCGCCTCCGACGGTGCCGACATGGCGGCATTCCTCGATCGGGCCCGGCGGCTCGGATGGGATCTGTCCGGCGGGCACGCCCTCATCGCGATCCGCCCCGCAACCGAACGGACGCTCGCGACGGCCGACCGCTTCGTTGCAGGCACAACTCCCCGGCCCCTGGCAGCGCTGCATCGTGGCGATCTGGTGCTGGTATGGCCCGAGCACGCCGGCCCGGCAGTGGAGATCGCTGGGCGACTCATCGAAACACTCACCGCCGCAAGGGCAGTGGAGCACGCTGTCGCCGCGGTGTCCCCGCCCTCGGCCGCGAGCGAACTCCCCGCGTCGTTCCTCACGGTCCGAGGCGCACTCGACCTCGCCGGCGATCGGGCGGGGCCGTCGGTCATCGACCTCAGCGAGCTGACGGTCGCCCATCTGCTGCTGCAGGTCGACGATCCGCGCCGGTTGCGCGGGTTCGCCTGGTCGGTTCTCGGGCGCGCCGCCGAGTACGACCGCAACCGGTCCACCGAGCTCCTGCACACCGCGCGGGTGTATCTCGATCACGGTATGGACCGGCGGGCGACCGCGGAAGCGCTTCATCTGCACCCCAACACCGTTGCCCAGCGGATCCGCAGGCTCGAAGAACTGACCGGCTTGGACCTGTCACGACCTGCGGATCTGTTGCAGTTCACGGCGGCCCTCACCGTGGCGCGGATCGCCGAGTTGCGGTAGCGGTCAGCGCCGGATCAACGCGCGCCACGCGAGCTCAGCGACGGACAGGCAGTAGGCGTCATCGATGGGCTCATCGGTGTAGAGGCTCCGAATATTGATGGGGGCCAACAGAATCTGTACCGCTGTGAGCGGATTGACGCCCTCCCGAAGCTCGCCGCGTACGGCGGCCTGGTCAAGGATCGTGCGCACCGTCTCGTACCGACGGCGCCAGAAGATCGTGCGGGTGTCGTCGGAATGCGTCGCGCGGTCGTCCATCACCATTGCGCGCTGCAACCGCCGGCCCTGCGAAGTGTTCAGATAGCGTGCCACCGCGAGCGCCATCGCCTCCAGGTCACTGCGCAGCGACCCTGTGTCCGGAGCGATGATGATGTCGTCGGCGCGAAAGAACATCGTGTCCAGCAGGAGCCGCTGAGTGGAACCCCAATACAGATGTATTAGCTGCACATCGATGCCGTGGCGGCCCGCCATGGCGCTGACGTCGAACCGGTCGATCCCCTGGTGGGTGACCTCGTCCAGCGCAGCCGCCAGCACGCGATCCCGAAGTTCCTGCGGCACCGCGCTATCGACGAAATCCCACTGAGAAGACATGCCAAGGGTCGACCTTAGTCCTGCACGGCGTCGAGCGCGCGATAGATCCTTTGCTCGCTGACCGGCCGCGGCGTGCCGAGCTGCTGCGCCCACAGGCTCACGCGAAGCTCCTCGATCATCCTGGCGATGTCGATCACATCGGGTGCCGCGGCGCGGGCCGGCGACAGCGCGGCCCGGAGCTCTTCGTAGGCGTCCTGCACCGCGGCCACCCGCTCCATGCGCTCGCGGTCGGCACCGAGTGCGTGCGGAAGCCGTTCGAGTCGGCGCCCGATGGCCGTCAGGTACCGCGCGAGATCGCCGAGGTGCGCGGTACCGGTGGCAGCGACGAACCCCGGCGCCACCAGGCGCGCGAGCTGTCCGCGGATGTCGGCGATCGCGTCTGCCTGGGCTTCAGACGGTTTCTGCGGCAGCGCGAGCTGCACGTCGTGCAGCGCGGCGAGGACTTTCTCGACGCGGTGCACGACGTCGGTGGTGGTCTGCGCGAGACTCGCGGCCAACTTCTGCCGCGCGGCACCGAAGTCCGCCTTCGTCCAGACGGGGGAGGGCACGAGAACCTGGACGGCGGCGTCGGCGCAGTCGTCGATCAGTGCGGACAGCGATCCGTCGGGATTGTGACCGAGAACCAGCCTGGTTCGGGTATCGAGGCCGCGCTCAACGTTTTTCGTGACCGTTGGGGCGGCGGCCAACAGTAGGCGCTGGCAGCCGCGGGGCATCGCGGCGTCCTGTTCGGCCTTCGTCGCGAACACCTTGATGTCGACAGCTGAACGTGATGGCACCAGAGCCGGATAGCCGCGCACGGTGTGTCCCGAGGCACCTTGGCGTTCCACCACTCGCGGCAGCTCGTCGAGGTCGGTGGGCCAGTCGCGCAGTCCTTGGCGCTCCAGATCGCCTGCGACAGTGGCCGCGACGGCCTGACGCGTCGGCGCGGCGAGCCGGCGTTGCAGTTCGTCGAGGTTCTTGCCGCGGGTGACCACCGCGCCGTCGGCTCCCTCGACCGCGAAGGTCACCCGCAGATGCGGAGGTAGCTTGTCGAGGTCGAAGGCGTCGATCGGTACCAGAATCCCTGTGCGCCGCCGCAATTCGCGCTGCACGGAGTCGAGAAGCGGCCCGTCATCCGGCGTGATGGCGTCCAGCAGGGCCCGCGCGGTGTCCGGTGCCGGGACGAAGTTGCGGCGCAGGTCCTTGGGCAGCGACCGGATCAGTGCGGTCAGCAGCTCCTCCCGCAGTGCGGGGACCTGCCAGGCGAAGTCGTCGCCACCCAGCCGAGCGAGCACGTCGACGGGCACGTGCACGGTAACTCCGTCGTCGGCGGCGCTCGGATCGAACCGGTAACTCAGTGGCAGCGACAGGTCGCCGGCCTGCCAGCTGTCGGGCTGGTCGGCTCCCGCCTCGTTGCGCAACAGGTCATCTCGCGTCATCGTCAGCAGGTTCGGGGTTCGGTGCCGCTCTTTGCGCCACCACCCGTCGAAGTGCCGGGATGACACGACGTCGGCGGGTACCCGCGCGTCGTAGAACGCGAAGATCTCCTCGTCGCCGACGAGCAGATCCCGGCGCCGCGCCCGGTCCTCCAGCTCGGCGAGCTCCGTGCGCAGGGCTGTGTTGTCGCGGAAGAAGTGGTGTTTCGTCTGCCAGTCCCCCTCGACGAGGGCATGCCTGATGAACAGATCCCGGGCGGCTTCGGGGTCGACCTGCGCGTAGCCGACGCGCCGCTTGGCCACCAGGGGCAGCCCGTAAAGGGTGACCCGCTCGAAGGCCATCACCGCGCCTCGATCGGCATCCCAATGCGGCTCACTGTACGTCCGCGCAACCAGGTGGCCTGCAACACGTTCGACCGATTCCGGCTCGATGCGCGCGGCGGTCCTTCCGAACAGCCGGCTCGTCTCGACCAGGTCGGCGACGACGACCCAGCGCGGCGGGCGACGCGTCAGCACGGATCCGGGCGCAAGCACGAACTTCGCGTTGCGGGCACCTTCATACGTGCGGCCGTCGGTGTCGCGCATGCCGACGTGCGACAGCAGACCAGCCGTCAGCGCCGCGTGCACTGCTGCCGGGTCCGCAGGCTCGTCCTGTTCGGTGATCCCGATGTCGCGGCAGATGCCGCGGAGCTGGCCCACCAGGTCCTGCCATTCCCTGATCCGCAGGTAGTGCAGGAACTCGTCTCGGCACATCCGTCGAAAAGAGCTGCCGGAACGTTCTTTTCGCTGTTCGGTCAGGTACAGCCAGAGATTCAGGTACGACGTGAAGTCCGAATGCTGATCGGCGAACCGGGCATGTTTCTGCCGGGCCGCTTCTTCCCGGTCGGTGGGCCGCTCACGCGGATCGGGAATCGACAGCGCAGCCGTCAGGACCAGCATCTCGCGCACGCATCCCTCGGCCTGTCCCTGCAGGATCATCCGGCCGAGTCGCGGGTCGACCGGGATCTGGGCGAGCTTGCGGCCCGTATCGGTGAGTTCGCGCCGGGTGTCGAACGCGCCCAGTTCCTGCAGCAGGTTCACGCCGTCGCGGATGCTGCGCGCATCCGGCGGATCGAGAAAACCGAACGCCTCGATGTCACCGAAACCGAGCGCGGCCATCTGCAGGATCACCGCGGCGAGGTTGGTGCGCAGGATCTCCGGATCGGTGTAGCGAGGCCGGGATTCGAAGTCCTGCTCCGAGTACAGCCGGATGCACACGCCCGGCGCTGTCCGGCCCGACCGTCCGGCCCGCTGCGCCGCCGAGGCCTGGGAGATCGGTTCGATCGGCAACCTCTGCACCTTGGTCCGGCGGCTGTACCGGGAGATGCGGGCGGTGCCGGGGTCGACGACGTACCTGATGCCGGGCACCGTCAGCGATGTCTCGGCGACGTTGGTGGCCAACACGATTCGCCGCGCGGCACGGCTGGGCTGGAAGACCTTCTGCTGTTCGGCGGTCGGCAGTCTGGCGTAGAGCGGCAGCACCTCGGTGTGACCGGAGTCGGTGACGGCCCGAAGGGCTTCGGCGGTATCGCGGATTTCGCGCTCACCGGACAGAAACACCAGGACGTCGCCGCGCGGTTCGCCTTCGAGTTCGGCCACCGCGTCGATGATCGCCTCGGTCGGATCCCGCAGCTCGGTGCGCACCAACTCGTGGTCAGGGTCGTCGGGATCCTCGTCCCCCTCGGCCGGGACCGTCACTTCCAAAGGGCGATAACGGATTTCAACGGGATAGGTGCGGCCCGACACCTCGACGATCGGGGCACCGGAGAAAAACCGCGCGAACCGTTCCGGTTCGATCGTCGCCGACGTGACGATCACCTTGAGGTCGGGGCGACGCGGCAGCAACTGCCGCAGATACCCCAGCAGGAAGTCGATGTTGAGGCTGCGCTCGTGCGCCTCGTCGATGATGAGCGTGTCGTAGCGCAGCAGGCGGCGGTCGCGTTGCACCTCGGCGAGCAGGATGCCGTCGGTCATCAGCTTCACGAGCGTGCGGTCACTGGCCTGATCGGTGAAGCGCACCGTGTAGCCGACCGCCTCGCCGAGCGGTGTGCCGAGTTCGTCGGCGATGCGGGCCGCGACGGTGCGTGCAGCGAGGCGGCGAGGCTGGGTGTGTCCGATGGTGCCGCGGATACCTCTGCCGAGTTCCAGGCAGATCTTGGGAAGCTGCGTCGTCTTGCCGGACCCGGTCTCGCCGGCCACGATCACCACCTGGTTCGCCGCGATGGCCGCGGCGATCTCGTCGCGACGTTCGCTGACCGGGAGGTCGGGATAGCTGATCTGCGGGACCGTGGCCTGCCGCCGGGCGACCAGGGCCTCGGCCGCGGTGAAGCGTTCTTCGAGGCGCTCGAGCTGTGCCGGCGTGGGTTTGCGGAGCTGACGCAGGCGGCGACCCAGTTGGGCGGCGTCCCGGAGCGTCAGGCCGTCGAGCCGTGCGCGCAGATCCACCCGGCAACGATAGGCGTCGCGCCGCTACTCGGGTGCGCGGGTGCGGACGAACAGCACCGTCGCGGCAAACAGGATCTCGGTGACGGCCACGGCGGTGGCCATCTGCATCGCCATGCTCATCTCGACCCCTGCTGTCGCGACTGCACCGGACCCGTGGTGATGCCCGGCCATCGGGATGTGTACGGCGATCATCGCCAGGTTCATCACTGCCACCATCAACCAGCTCCGAATGGTGTCGAACCGCCACAGCTCGTAGGCGCAGTACACGCATGCCGCGGCCATCGCGATGGTCAAGACGCTGGGCGAAGAGCCGTGCAGCACAGCCGAACTCACGGCGAGCAGAACGCCCGCGCCGCGAACAAGGCCGGTCTTCATACCCAAGTAGACAACGCCGGCGCCAAAATCTCATCGCGAGCGGCTAACGATTGTGTTCGGGGCAGGACGAGGACAAGCGCCGCGGCGTTCAGTCTGATTAAATGCGCAGCAAAGCTGTTTGCTGACGGGAGATACGCGTGCGGTGGGGGAAGAAACTGTGCTCCGCCGCGGCGGTGGCGACCGCGGTCGCAGCGATCGGAATTGCTCCCGCCTCGGCCGAACCCGTCCCGATGCGGCCCCTGAATTACGACAAGGTGTCCAGAGACGGCTGGCATCTGAACATCAAGGTGGAGAACGAAGTCGTCAACTCCATCCCCAACCTGGCCAACGCCGCTGACTCCCGCGAGGGGTTCGTCACCGCTTCGGCGACCGCGACCGCAGTCGGTGGCACGAGCCCCATCACCGACAGCATCTTCATCCTTGGCTACCAACTCGGGTGCCAGTCCGACGTCTCGGCGGGTCTGCAGTACGGCGCGACGGCCGGTGGCGGCCCGTCGGGAACCGTCGGAATCGGCGGTGGATCCCCGGTGAGCGCGGCCATCGGCGCGGACGGCGGCGCCGCGGGCTTCGTGCAGACCGTGCTGCAACCGGGCGTGATCGTGGACCTCCCGTTGTCGAACATGGCGTTGAGCCAGGGCGGCCAAGCGATGATCGACATCGACAACATCCACATCAAGGCAGACGCGTGCGGTGGCGACGTGACGATCCGGTCGTACGCATATCTGCGGATCTCCACCGATGTCGCGCACACCCAGTTCGCAATCTACGGCGATCCGATCAAGATCTAGGAGGCGACGATGCGCGTGCCGAAGCGTCACCTGCTGCTGGCGGCAGCAGCGGCCGCAGCAGCCTTCGTGCTGGCGCCGAGCGCGGGTGCCCAGCCCGACGATGTGCCCGGCGATTTCGACTTCGGCATCGGACCTCCAGGTCTGCAGCCCGGCAGCTACTCGTATCCCTACAACGTCATCGTGGTGGGCCCGCCGCCCGCGACGGACTCCCGCGGCACACGCATCAGCGCCGGTGTGGACAAGGACGCCAAGTCGGCAGGCCTGCCCGGTAGCAGCCTCGGCAACTCCCAGCAAGCCGGCGGCCCGTTGACGTCGGCCAACACCCGCAACGGAATCAGCGCCGGTTTGGAGCCGGCCGGTGAAGCGAACACCGGCATCGACGTGCGCGCCGGGATCGCGGCAGTGCCCACCGGCGAGTCCGCGAACGGCCAGCCGCCGCAGGATCCCATCGCGATCGAGTCCAGCCAGCCCGACGAGTTGTCCACGCCGGGCGGCTACCCAGCGCCGATTCTCGAGACCCCGGGCACGGTTCGTGAGGGTCCGGGCGGCGTGTTCGGTCCTCAGCCTCAGTAGGTCAGGGCTTGTCGGGACTCCAGTAGGCCAGCATTTCGGCCAGCGTCTCGAACGCCGCGGTGTTGACGCCGTAGGTCGCCTCGAAGTGCACGCTGAGCGGGAAGCCGAGTTCGGCGACACCGTCGATGACGCGCTTGTACAGATCCAGCATCAGCAGACGGCGGCCAGCGGGATCGGTGTCGGCAAGGGTCCTGACGAACTCCTGCTCTTTCGCGACGGCCTCGTTGCCGGGGTCCTGGATGAGCCAGTTGATCAGCCCGACGCGGCTCTCCACCTTCGGCACGAAGCCGAAGGACAACAGGATCTCGGGCCGGTGGTCGGTCTTGTCGGCGAAGTCGGTGAGCATGCCGACGATCGCATCGGAGTACAGCAGTTGCGTCATGCCGTAGGTCGCGCCGCGGTCGCACTTGAAGTTGAAGCGGCCATGTTCGCCGTCGCGCGTCGGGATCAGGATGACGCCGCGGTTGGCGACGACACCGTCGAACATCGACAGGGCATCGGTCGGCGCGACACCCGACCCTTCACCGTCGCTGAGAGTGCGCGGCACGCCGACGAAGGCGATCCCCTCGAACCCGCTGTCGCCGAGTTCGGTGAGCCTGCCGTGCAGCGCGGCCTCGTCCATGAACGCGGTGACCTGGGTGCACAGCCCCTTGATGCCGGGCAGCTCCGGCTTGATCATCTTCCAGAAGTCGAGAACGTCGAGCTTGGGCTTCATCTCGATCGGACGGTCGCCGTCCTCCTCGATCATGCCGGGGATCATGACGTGACGGATCCGGCCGCCCAGCCCTGCCTCGGCGGAACACCGCAGCACCTTCTCGGCGTCTTCGAGAGCCTGTGCGCGGCCTCGCTCGACATTCGGCGGCACCAGCTCAAGGGCGATGGTGTTCAAGCTCACAGCGTTGCTCCACATCTGGGCATTCGGGGAAAAATCACCATACCTGGGGCGCCACATCGTCACTGAGTGAGCTTTCATGGGGTAGAGCTCCTATGAAGATGCCGCTGAATTCACTGACACCCAAGCCTCATCCATGCCTCGTCGTCGCGCTCGCCGTGATCGCGTGCCTGCTGGCCGCGTGCACCGGCGTCGAGTCGACACCCGGCTCGACGTCGACGAGCCCGACCGGGACGACGACGTCCACGTCGCGCTCCCCGTTCGAGCCGACGCAGACCCCGAAGCCGCCCGACACCAGCGTCGCGCTGCTCGCCTACCGCGCCGCCGACGAGATCGGACTCGTCGAGGGCACCGAAGTGGTCGCCACCGCCAAGGGGTCGTTCACCCCGTCCAACGACCTGATCACCACCGAGGACGGCAAGTTCGTCTTCGCGCGCACTACCGACGGTCAGCTGGCGGTAATCGATGTCACCACCGGCGCGGGCGAGACCCGCGCGGTCCCCGTCGGTCCGACACTGGGCACCGGAGGCGGCAGCACGATCGTGTGGTGGGAGCAGCCGAACCGGCTGATGCGCCTGGACCTGTCGAACCCGCAGTCTCAGCCCGAACTGGACCGAACCGTCGATCTGCCGCCGGTCCCCGGGGTGCGCCCGGGCGACCCACGACTGGTGGTGGCGCGCGGCGGCACCGCCGTCGTGGCGCGGGTCGAGGCACCGCCGTCACCGTTCGGCGGCCCCGACACCCTGTACGCCGTCCGCGGTCCGGGACCCCCGTCGTCGCTGGGGCAGGTCGACGCCAACAGTCCCGTCTCGGTGGCGCGGCTGAGCCCAGATGGCGCGGCGCTGGCCTACGCGCTCTACCGCGGAACGGACAACGCCTGCGGGACGGCCGCCATCGTGACCTCGGATGCCGACGGCACCCAGCAGACCTTCGACGTGGCCGGGCCGGACGCGAACGCCGGTTCGCGGGTCACCAAGTTGTGGTGGCCGGCAACCGGGGCGCCGAAGTTGAGCCTGACGACGTGGGTGTGCGGGCAGCCGCAGACCTATCCGCCGGTTGTGTGGCAGGTGTCCGGCGATCACATCGCGCAGACCACGCCCCCGACGTCGGCGTTGCAGACCGCCGACGTCTCTCCGGGTCAGCGCGCATTGCTCCTTCCCAACACCGGTACCCCTGCGGATCCGGCCGGCTCACTGGTGTTCGAGGAGAGCAACCGCAGGATCTCCATCAAGGGCGACGTCGACGCCATCGCGGTGATCCAGCCGTCTCCGTAGGCTGGGAAGGATGAGTATCGCGCTGCAGAGCCGGTTCGTCGGCGAGCTGCCCGAACTGGCCGTTCCGTGGAAAGCCGAATCGGCTCCCGAGCCCAGGCTGCTTGTCCTCAACGAACCACTGGCTGACGAGCTCGGCATCGACGCGCAGTGGCTGCGTAGCCCGGACGGGCTGGGCCTGCTGACCGGCACGCTCGTCCCCGGCGATGCGACCCCGGTGGCACAGGCATACGCCGGCCACCAGTTCGGTGGATTCCAGCCTCGGCTCGGCGACGGCCGCGCGCTGTTGGTCGGCGAGCTCGAAAGTGTCGACGGCGGCGTGCGCGACCTGCACCTCAAGGGTTCCGGACGGACCCCGTTCGCCCGGGGTGGCGACGGCCTTGCGGCAGTGGGGCCGATGCTGCGCGAGTACGTCATCAGCGAGGCCATGTACGCGCTGGGGATCCCGACGACTCGGGCGTTGGCGGTGGTGGCCACCGGCAGACCGGTGTACCGGGAGACGGCGCTGCCCGGCGCGGTGCTCGCACGGATCGCATCGAGCCATCTGCGGGTGGGCACGTTCCAGTTCGCAGCGGCGAGCGGCGATCGCGGACTTCTGCGCCGACTGGCCGATTACGCGATCGCTCGTCATCACCCAGCGGCCGCCGACGCAGAGCATCCCTATCTGGCGCTGCTGGAGTCGGTGAGCGCGGCGCAGGCGCGACTGGTTGCCCGCTGGATGCTCGTCGGCTTCATCCACGGCGTGATGAACACCGACAACATGACGATTTCCGGCGAGACCATCGACTACGGGCCGTGCGCGTTCATGGAGGTCTTCGATCCGGCGACGGTGTTCAGCTCGATCGACAGCTGGGGCCGCTACGCCTACGGCAACCAGCCGTCGATCGCGCTGTGGAATCTCGCGCGCTTCGCCGAGACGCTGCTGTCGCTGCTCGACGACGACGCCGACAAGGCCATCGGAATGGCCGAGGTGTCGCTCGGCGGCTTCCAGAACGTCTACGAGTCGGCGTGGACGGGCGGGATGGCGGCAAAGCTGGGTGTGCCCGGCGCCGCGCCGGGCGACGTTGCCCCGCTGATCCAGGATCTGTTGACGGAGCTCCACGAAAACCAGATCGACTTCACGTCGTTTTTCCGGACGCTGGCCGCGGTCGCGGACAGCGGCGACGCACGGGTGAGCTCTGCCTGGCTGGCGCGCTGGCGTGCGCTCGGCCCGGATCCGGCCCTGATGGATCAGGTCAATCCGGTCTACATTCCGCGCAACCACCTCGTGGAGGAAGCGCTGACCGCCGCGACGACGGGTGACCTCGCGCCGGTGGAAGGACTGCTCGACGCGATCCGGGCGCCGTTCGACGAACGGCCCGGTTTGCAGCGATTCGCCGAACCCGCGGCGAAGGAGTTCAGCGCCTCGTTCCAAACCTTCTGTGGAACGTGAGCGCTGGCGATAGCGTTCAGCCGTGAGCGCTGACAATGTCCGCCTTGGACTGCAAGACCTGATGTTCATCTACGGCGAGACGTCGAGTTCGAAGATGCACGTCGCCGGGCTGCTGCCGTTCACTCCGCCCGCAGATGCACCGCGCGACTACCTGCGGAAGATGATCGATGAGGCGCGTGCGCTGGAGATCTTCGCGCCGTGGAACCGCAAGCTCGCCTATCCGCGGTTGCAGTTCAGCCCGGTGCACAGTTGGGTCACCGACGAGGATTTCGACTTCGACTATCACGTGCGCCGTTCCGCGCTTGCCAGCCCTGGTGACGAGCGGGAGTTGGGTGTGCTGGTGTCACGGCTGCACAGCAATCACCTCGACCTGACCCGGCCGCCGTGGGAGTTCCATTTCATCGAAGGCCTCGAGGGTGGCCGCTTCGCGATGTACATGAAAATCCACCACGCGCTCGTGGACGGCTACAGCGCGATGCGGATGCTCGGGCGCAGCCTGTCCACCGACCCGAACGACCGCGACACCCGAATGTTTTTCAACGTGCCGATGCCGGCGCGCTCCCGGCGCGACTCTGCCGCGTCCGAGGAGCCGTCGAACCCGCTTACGGCGGCGTTGCGCGCCCTCGGCGGGGTGGGTTCGGCGGTGTCGGGCGGGGTCAGTTCGGCGGTCGATCTGACGACAGCCCTGGTGAACACGCAGCTCCGCCGCGACGGCGACAACGCCCACATCTCCGGGTCGGTGTCGGCCCCGCACAGCATCCTCAACGCTCGCATCAGCCGCAATCGCCGGTTCGCCACCCAGCAGTACGAGTTCGACCGCGTCAAGAAGCTCAGCGCACAGCACGGGGCGACCATCAACGATGTGGCGCTGGCGATCATCGGGGGTGGGCTGCGAAAGTTCCTGCGCGACTTCGACAAACTGCCTGATCGTTCGCTGATCGCGTTCCTGCCCGTCAATGTTCGGCCGAAGGGTGACGAGGGTGGCGGCAATGCGGTCGGCGCGATGCTCGCCCCGATGGGCACCGACATCGAGGATCCCGTCGAGCGGCTGACGATGATCACAACGTCGACACGCGCTGCCAAGGCACAGCTGCAGTCGATGTCACCGGCGGCGATCATCGCCTACAGCGCGGCGCTGCTGGCTCCGGCGGGCGGGCAGATCGCCGGAGCCCTGACCGGCGTGCAGCCGCCGTGGCCGTACACCTTCAATCTGTGCGTATCCAACGTCCCGGGACCTCGGGAACCGTTGTACTTCAACGGGTCCCGGATGGAGGCGACCTATCCTGTGTCGATCCCGATTCACGGCATGGCGCTCAACATCACGCTGCAGAGCTACGCCGACACGATGAACTTCGGGTTCGTCGGCTGCCGCGACCGCCTCCCGCATCTGCAGCGTCTCGCGGTGTACACCGGGGACGCCCTGGCCGAACTCGAGGCCGCCTCCGAAAGCTAGAACGGCGGCGGTTCGTCGGGGTCGGTGAGTGTCAGTGGTGGTGGTTGCCAGCCCGGTGGGAGTGGTTCGGGTTCGATGGGTTCGGCGATGAACCGGGCGAAGGGGCTTCGGTCGTCGGGTTTGTCGTGGAACCAGTAGCCCTTGAAGAGCACGTGCTGGCGGCGGAAGTGGTTGCGCCAGAGTCGTTGCCGGACTTCTTCTTTGGCGGCGCGGTTGCGGTACTGGTTGTAGGTGCTGGCCTGACGGTGTTGGTTCAGCCGGGTGCGCGCGGCAGCGACCCGTTGGCGCTCTTCGGGACTGCGGGGTCGGCGCAGTCCGGGGAACATCGCCGCACCGGCGGGGGTGCTGCGATAGGTCTTGCCTGATGGTGAGGTCCATACGATCGTGGCGTCGGGGTGTTGATGGTCCGACCAGCCGGTGTCAAAGGTTTTGTGGCGGTGGTGTTCTCGGCAGTAACACGCTAGGTTCCAGGGCACTGTCTGACCGCCGGCGGCGGGATCGTCGTGGTTGAACGGTTGCGTGTGGTCGATGTCGCAGCGCTGCGCGGGCACTGTGCAGCCGGGGAAGCGGCATGTCAGGTCGCGGGCGCGGATGAAGCGGGCCAGCGCAGCCGAGGGGCGGTATGTCAATGCTTGGCGTTCGTCGACGACGGGTTCTTCGACGAGGCGGCGGGTGGCATCACGAGCCAGCTCACGCACCAGGGCGGCGTCGATGACGCCGTAGCCGGCCAGATAGCCGGGCGCATCGCTGTGCCCGGTGACGGTTTCGGCGGACGCGATCACGTTGAGCACCACCTGCGGCTCCGGAGCCGGCGGCAGGGCCGGCGCAGGCGGGGTGGCCGCGGGCGCAGGGGCCGCGGGCGCGGCAGCGTCGGCGCGGTTGGGACAGTCCTCGCTGTCGCAGGCGCAGCTGAACCGCTGGCCTTTCTGTATTGCGGTGAACGCATCGGCGCGGCGGGCCCGCAGACTGCGTGGATCCCCGGCGCACACCGTCTTGGCCATCGCCGAGAGTCGGGTGTCCAGGGCCGCACCCTCCTGCGCGGTCATCGTGGCGCGCACCACCGCGATCCCGTCGAGACCGACCTCGACACTGACGGCCCGCTCGTCGAAGGCACACACCCGGCGTTTCTTGACGGCCTCGGCGTCGAGCTTGTTGACCTCGGTGTCGATGGCGTCACGCACGTTGCGGCGCGACCAGCACGCCCAGTCCCGGATCTTGTCGGCCAGGGTCGCGTCGAGGCGCTCGATGACGTCCTCATCGACGACATCGGTGCGGGTGGGCGTGTCAGATGGTTTGTGTAGCTGTGGCTCCTAGTGAATGGAGCAGTATCGATGGATGTGAGCACTGACGAGCCGATGTCGGGGGCTGACGCCGTAGAGGCGTTGAAGTCCGCGGG
>NZ_JARSBP010000009.1 GCF_029623955.1 Mycobacterium sp. 236(2023)
GCCGCCAGCATCCGCGGCGTCACCAGCCGCTGCACCGGGTTGATGCCCAGCACCTCCATCGCGTCGATCTCCTCGCGGATGGTGCGAGAGCCCAAGTCCGCGCACATCGCCGTCGCCCCGGCGCCGGCCACGATCAACACCGTCACCAACGGACCGACCTGCGTCACCGCACCGAAAGCCGCACCGGCGCCGGACAGATCCGCCGCACCCAACTCGCGCAGCAGGATGTTCAACGTGAACGAGACCAGAACCGTGAACGGGATGGCCACCAACAACGTCGGCGCCATCGCCACCTTGGCCACAAACCAGCACTGCTCCAGGAACTCACGCCACTGAAACGGCCGCACGAACACATAACGCACCGCATCCAGCGACATCGAGAAGAACCCACCGACAGCCTGCATCGCCCCCGACAAACCATTCGGCAACGCGATACCGGTGGTCCACCGTTCCGGCCCCTTGGACTTAGTTGCCATTGGGCGCCTCCAGGATGGTCACGGCCGCGACGGCGGTGGGTCCGCCGATGTTGTGGGCCAGCGCAATTCGTGCCTTGTCGACTTGATTGGCCGCTTCACCGCGCAGTTGCGCGAACAGTTCGACACATTGGGCGACCCCCGTCGCGCCCGGCGGATGGCCTTTGGCCTTGAGACCTCCGCTGGGATTGACCGGCAGAGAGCCACCGATGCTCGTCACTTCGGCCTCAAGAAGCTTGTAGCCGCCCAGCCTTTCGGCGAAGCCGAGGTCCTCGTAGCTCATCAACTCGATTCCTGTGAGGAAGTCGTGAACTTCAGCGACATCCACATCCTCTGGGCCCACGCCCGCCATCGCGAACGCTTGCTTGGCAGCCCGCGTCGTCGCCGGGAACGTGGTCAGGTCCGGCTTGTGCTGATGCATCACCGAATCGAGCCCCAGCCCCACGCCACGAATCCAGACGGGCCGGTCAGTGAACCGATCGACGACCTCTTCTGCGGCGATGACGAGCGCTGCGGCACCGTCACTCTGCGGCGCGCAGTCGTACAACCGGAACGGGGTCACCACCGTTGGTGCGTTCAGGGCCTGCTCCATCGTGATCTCAAAGCGCAACCGTGCCTTCGGGTTGTTCACTCCATGACGGTGGTTCTTGACCGCCACCATGGCTAAGTGTTCTTCAGTTGCCGGAGATTCGTGGAGATATCGACGAACATGTAAGGCAAATCCTGCCGGGGCCACCAATCCCAGCGGGTAATCCCAGGCCATGTCGCGTGCCATGGCCTCCCACTCCCACATCATGTCGGCCGACGTGGTGTCGCGGAGCTTGTCCGCACCGACCACCAACGCCACATCGAACGCTCCAGACGCGACACCGAACATCGCGTTGCGGATCGCGTCATGTCCGGTCGCACAGGAGTTCTCAACACGTGTCACGGGAAGGTCTGGCAGACCCAGCGTGTCGGCGAGGATACCCGACGGGAAGCCGTCTGCCGTGCCCATCGCCCCGAACCACGCCGCCTGCAGATCGCTTTTCGCCAAACCTTTGTCGACGGTGGCTGCGCAGGCCGAGAACGCCATGGGCAGCAGGTCTTTGATGCCGAGCGCGAAGTGCTCGGCGAACGGCGTCATACCGGCGCCGACGATGGCTACCCGCCTCATGCGCTCGCCCCCACCGAGTCGTCGTCTCCTCGCGCAAGCGCTCGTCGATCGTCGGGCTCGAAGGCGTAGCCGTAATCCGGTACTCCCGACCGCACCGCGACCCGGCGCAGCGCCATCCGGCCGCGGTGACCGATGTCGACGGTGCCCGGCGTTGCGCCGGTTACCTTCACCAGCGCTCGGACGTCGACCCCGTCGAGTTCCACGATCACCAACGAGTACGGCGTCGTGAGCCCGGGAACCGGGATGTGCACCGTGGTCTCGGTATAGACCGTGCCCGTGCGGGGCAGCGGGACCAGTTCGTAGTCGGTGGCCAACGCGCCATCGGCACCCACGCGGTAACGCGGCGGGAAGTCGAGCTCGTCGGAGCCGGCGAATTGCCCTGCCTCCCAGCGGACCTTCGCCTCGAAAGCCCGCTCGTAGGCGGCCAGCGAGATCGGGATGTCCGCCTCCGTGGCCGACGCGGCCTCCGGCATCGGGCGCGGCGGCGGCTCCCTGCGGCAGGTCTGCGCGGTCCCACCGCTGACGCTGATTCCCGACAGAATCGCCTGTTCGACCGCCACCAGCGGTCCGGTCTTTCCCTGCTCCGCGAGGCCTGCGAGGGCGAACAGGCTGGCGCTCGCACCCACGGTCGGCAGCGCCGGCGGATCTCCCACGCACAGATCGGCTGCGCGCTCGTGATCCACGCCCGCAACGGCCACCGGGGTGTCCAGCCACGCCGCGGCCAGTGAGGCGATGAGGCCCCGTTCGTGCAGCAGCCGGGGGTCGCCGTAGTCGTGGACGTCCCCGGTGGACTTGCGCGTCCGAACGGGAAGGCTCCGCGCCACCCGCGCCGCTGTCCGCACCTGCAGACCGCGTTCGGCCGTCAGGATGGCCGCCGCTCCGGCCGGCGCCAGGTCGGCGCCGATGATCAGCGTGCGCGGCCGGGCCGAACTGAGCGCGTCGACCGTTGCCGGGGCGCCCCCGAGTCGTTCGTCGACCTCGAGTTCGGGATCCAGCCCGAGACCTGCGAGAAGCACTGCGGCATTGCTGCTTTCCAGCAGCGGCAGATCGCGGCTGACAAGCACGACCCGCTCGACCGAACCGCCGCCCGTCAGCGCCGCCCGCCCGGCCTCGACGGCCATGGTGACGGCGTCCTCGTCATCACCGGCAACCCGGTGCAGGGGTGTTCCCCAGCACGGCAGGTAAGTGCCGACGGACGCGACGTAGGGCATTCGGTTCTCCAGGTCTTCCGACCGCCACCGTCAGGTGACGGCACCCGCGGTCTTGAGCTCGATGATCCGGTCCCAATCCAGACCCAGTTCGACGAGGATGTCGTCGGTTTGTTCGGCGAATCCGGGTGCCGGGCCCGAGGTGGGCGCGGCGACGTCGAACTGCACGGGGTTGGACACCAGCTCGAGTTCGCCTGCCTGCACCAGATATTCGTTGGCGCGGATCTGCGCGTCCTCGGCGGCCTGCAACGTGTCCTGCACCGGAGCCCACGGTCCGGCCAGCGTCGCGAACCGCTCGCTCCACTCGGGCAGCGAGCGCTTCTGCATTGCCTCGGTCAGAATCTCGTTGGCGGCGGCGGTGTTCTCGGCGATCGATTCGGCGGTCGCGAAGCGCGGGTCGTCGATGAGGTCGTCGAGTTCCATGTGCTTGCACACGTCGGCCCAGAACTTGGTCGGCTGCATCATGACGAACGAGATGTAGCGGTCGTCGGCGGTCGGGTAGAGCCCGACGAGCGGGTTGAACGGCGACCCCTGCGTTCCGGGCGGGAATGCCTCCATGCGCTGGCCGAGGTGATTGGTCAGGGCCACCGTGTGACCCATCGACCAGAGTCCGCTGCCGAGCAGCGACACATCGACGACCGACGGCTCACCGGTGCGTTCCCGCTTGAGGAGTGCGGCCGCGATGCCGCCGGCCAGGTTCGTGCCGGAGATGGTGT
This sequence comes from Mycobacterium sp. 236(2023), assembly GCF_029623955.1. Taxonomy (GTDB): domain Bacteria; phylum Actinomycetota; class Actinomycetes; order Mycobacteriales; family Mycobacteriaceae; genus Mycobacterium. The sequence continues at coordinate 3,554 of NZ_JARSBP010000009.1, forward strand.
CGCCGTAGGCGGGTCCCGGCGGGCCGACCATGCCGGGCGTTCCCGGCGGCGTGATCGTCGCGGCGGTGCCGGCACGGCACCAGAACGCGGTCATGTCGTAGCCGCCTTTGACCGCTTCTTCCCCGCGGGGTCCCAGCGCGCTGCCCCGGGCGTAGACGATCGTGGGGTTGACGGCGCGGATGTCGTCGACGTCGATGCCGAACTTTTCGCGGTGCCCCGGCAGGAAGCTGGTCAGGAAGACGTCAGCGCGGCGCGCCAATTCCAGAAGCACCTCGCGGCCCTCGGGCACGGACATGTCGAGGCCGATGCTGCGCTTCAGACGGTTGGCGTGCTCGATGTTCGGGTTGGGATCGCCGTCGACGCGCAGCAGCCCGGTCTGGCGCAGGCCGCGCTGCGGGTCGCCGGTGACCGCGTGCTCGACCTTGATGACGTCGGCGCCCCACTCCGCGAGCACCGCGCCGGCCGACGGCACGAAGCCGTACATCGCGACCTCGAGGACACGGATTCCGTCCAAAGGCTTTGTCATTACCCCACCACCGTCGCGAACGTCTTCGATTCCAGGAACTCTTCGAGCCCCGCCTTGCCCATCTCCCTGCCGATGCCCGACTGCTTGTAGCCGCCGAACGGGCTGTCCGGGCTGAAGTAGTTACCGCCGTTGATGGAGAAGGTGCCGGTGCGAATCCGGCGCGCGACCGCGAGTGCCCGGTCCTCGCTGCCGAACACGGCACCGGACAATCCGTAGATGGAGTTGTTCGCGATCCGCACGGCGTCGTCGTCGTCCTCGTAGGCGATGACGGCGAGCACAGGGCCGAAGACCTCTTCCTGCGCGATCTCGCTGTCGGGGTCGACGTCGGCGAGAAGCGTCGGGGTATAGAAGTAGCCCGGGTCGACCTTTTCCCCTCCGGTCACCAACGTGGCGCCGGCGTCGACGGCCCGCTTCACCATTCCGTCGACCTTGTCGCGCTGCTTGTCCGAGATCAGCGGGCCCATATATGTGCCCTCGGCTTTCGGATCGCCGTACCTGACGAGCCCGAAGTTGTTCTTGATCATCTCGACCAGCTCGTCCTTGTGCTTCTTCGGGACCAGCAGTCGTGACGTCAGCGCGCAGCCCTGACCGGCGTGGGTGACCATGCTGAACGCGGAGAACAGTGCGGCAGTGTTGAAGTCGGCGTCGTCGAGAACGATTGCGGCCGACTTGCCGCCGAGCTCGAGGAAGACCTTCTTCAAGGTCCCGCTCGCGGCCGACATGATGGCGCGGCCGGTCGGGGTGGACCCGGTGAAGGTGACCATGTCGACGTCGGGGCTCGTGGTCAGAGCGGCTCCGACGGCGGGATCCGCGCCGGAGAGGACGTTGACGACGCCTGCGGGGATGTCGGTGTGGTTGGCGATCAGCTCACCGAGCGCGAGCGTGACGAGCGGGGTGTCGGGCGCCGACTTGAGGACGACCGTGCACCCGGCGGCCAGCGCCGGTGCGAGCTTGGCCAGTGCCAGCTGGTTCGGATAGTTGTAGGCGATGATCGCGGCCACGACCCCGCCCGCCTCTTTCTCCACCCAGCGGTGGTGCTGCATCCCGCGACTCTCGATGTTGCCGAGATCCTCGGTGAGCGGGTAGGTCTTCAGGAGTTCGGCGTAGTAGCGCACGATCTCGATCGGCTGGTCGAGCTGCGCACCCTGGCACAGCGCGGGGGTGGCGCCGACTTCGGCGATCGTCAGATCCGCGAGTTCGTCCCGATGCTCGACGAGGGCGCGGTGAAGCTGCTCGAGGCAGCGGATCCGCAGCTCGGTGTTCGTCGCCCACTCTCCGGTGTCGAACGCGGCGCGCGCGGCGGCGACGGCGGTCTCGGCGTCGGCGACGCTCGCGTCGGGCGCGTAGCCGAGCACTTCACCTGTCGCCGGATTCAGCGAAGGAAACGTCCTGTCCGTCTCGAGGAGCTGACCGCCGATCAGCAGTCGGCGGCTCACGGGTGCCGACGGCTGCTCACCATTGCTGCTGGTGCTCGAGATCGTGGCTGTTTCCTGCATCGTCCTCCTCCGTCGGAGCCGTATGACCTGCGCGTGATGTGCGCTGATGTGATGGAAACTTCATTCTCATCACCGGCGAATCATACATTCGTAGGATGAGAACTCAAGAAAATGGAAAGAACGTCTCCTGCCTGCAAAGAAGGGTGCGACAATTCATCTCCAAACGTCTCACCAGTGCGAACAGGGCGGGCCTCATGTCTTGCGATCCGGCATAATGCGAGAGTACGGTTCTCATAATCGGAAGGAAGATTCTTGATGGTCGACAACACGGCCGGAGCGCGCGCGTGAAGAACGCTGTGGTGACCGGTGGCGCGTCCGGTATCGGCGCTGCAGTGGCGGAACGGTTGCGTGCGGACGGACTGCGTGTCGCAACGATCGATCTGAACCCCGGCGAAGAAAAATTCTCCTACTCCGCCGACGTCACCGACCGCGCTGCGGTCGATGCCGCGCTCGGCGAGATCCGCGCCGAACTCGGCCCCGTCACCGTTCTCGTCAACGCCGCGGGCCTCGACCGGTTCAAGAAGTTCCTCGACCTGACCTTCGACGAATGGCAGAAGGTCGTCGACGTCAACCTCAACGGTGTCTTCCACTGCACCCAGGCCGTCCTGCCCGACATGATCGAGGCCGGGTGGGGGCGCATCGTCAACATCTCGTCCTCGAGCACGCATTCCGGGCAGCCGTTCATGTCGCCCTACGTCGCGGCCAAGTCGGCGGTCAACGGCCTCACCAAATCTCTCGCACTGGAGTACGGGGAATTCGGAATCACCGTCAACGCCGTCCCCCCCGGCTTCATCGACACCCCGATGCTGCGCAAGGCCGAGAAGCGCGGGTTCCTCGGTGACACCGAGCGGCAAATCCAGCAGACTCCGGTGCGCCGCATGGGCCGCCCCGAAGACATTGCCGCGGCATGCGCCTTCTTCATCTCCGATGAAGCCAGTTACATCACCGGCCAGATCCTGGGCGTCAATGGCGGCCGGAACACCTGACGAGCCAGCAGATTTCAGCGAAAGGACATACTTCTATGGGACGTGTTCAGGGCAAGGTCGCCTTCATCACGGGGGCGGCACGCGGCCAGGGGCGTAGTCATGCGGTGCGCCTCGCCGAAGAAGGCGCCGACATCATCGCCGTCGACATCTGCAAGGACTACGACACCGTCGGCTATTCGATGGCCACCCCCGAAGACCTCGAGGAGACCAAGAACTTCGTCGAGAAGACCGGCCAGCGCATCGTCACCGCCAAGGCCGACGTGCGCAACGAGGCGGAACTGCGCGCAGCGCTGGAGGCGGGTCTTGCCGAGTTCGGCAAGGTCGACATCGTCGTGGCCCAGGCCGGCATCGCCGCCATGAAGGGCCAGCCCGCGATGCAGGCCTGGACCGACGGCATCAACACCAACTTCGTCGGCACCATCAACGCCATCCAGGTCGCGTTGCCGCACCTTCAGGAGGGCGCGTCCATCATCGCGACCGCCTCGGCCGCCGCACTGATGGACGCTCACAACAAACCCAACCCCGGCGGCGATCCCGGCGGCATGGGCTACATGATCTCCAAGCGCCTGATCTCGGAATACGTACACGCGTTGGCAACCGAACTGGCGGTGCGCGGCATCCGCGCCAACGTCATCCACCCGACCAACTGCAACACCGACATGCTGCAGAGCGAGCCGATGTACCGGTCGTTCCGACCGGATCTGGAGAACCCGACCCGTGCGGATGCCGAGCCCGTCTTCGGCGTGCAGCAGGCGATGAAGGTCAACTTCATCGAACCCGAGGACATCAGCAACGCGGTGCTGTGGCTGGCCTCCGACGAGTCGCGGTACGTCACCGGTATGCAGTTGCGTGTCGATGCCGGCGGCTACCTCAAGTGGTACGACTACCACGTCTAGGGAGGGATGACGGTGAAGGTTTTTGTCGACTCGGGACGGTGCCAGGGGCACACGCTGTGCTCGATGATCGCTCCAGATTCCTTTGAGCTCAGCGACATCGACGGTACGGCCTCCCCTGTCAACGAGGTCGTACCCGCCGATCAGGAGGACGCGGTGCGCGAAGCAGTGCATTCGTGCCCGGAGCAGGCCATTTCAGTCGAAGAATGACGATTTGGGCGTAGTTGGCCACGATGACGTCGACCAACTGCACCGAAATCCATAGAGGGAGAAGAGCCTTGAGTGTCGACGACGTCGTAGACGGCACCGCCGACGACAGCCGCAAGAAGAACAACTACCACTTCGACCGGCACACACCTGAGTACCGGCTGCAATTCGAGAAGATCACCGAGGAGATGCAGTCGAAGTGCCCGATGGCGTGGACAGACGTCTACGACGGGCACTGGGTCGCCGCGGACAGCAAGCACGTGTTCGAGCTCGCCCGCTGCCCCGTGGTGTCCAACCACCACGACATTTCGGGCGAGACGCCGTTCAAGGGCATCACCATCCCGAAAGCCAGTCGCGCCACCGTCGTTCGCGGCGGGATCCTCGAGATGGACGAGCCCGAGCACAGCGCCTACCGCGGTGCGCTCAACCCCTACCTGTCCCCCGCCGCCATCAAGCGCTGGGAACCGTTCATCGACGAGATCACCCGCGCCGCACTGGACGAACACATCGAATCGGGACGCATCGACTTCGTCGACCATCTGGCCAACGTCGTGCCCGCGGTGTTCACACTGGCGATGATGGGCATCGACCTGAAGAAGTGGAACGTCTACAGCGAGCCCACGCACGCCTCGGTGTACACGCCCGAGCATGCTCCCGAGCGCGAGAAGATCAACGAGCAGCACCGGGAAATGGGCATCGATCTCATCACCAACATGATGGAGATCCGCGAGAATCCGCGGCCCGGTCTGGTGAATGCCTTGGTGCAGCTGCGCATAGACGGCGAACCGGCTCCCGACATGGAGCTGCTGGGCAATCTCGGACTCATCATCGGCGGCGGTTTCGACACTACGACCGCGTTGACAGCCCACGCTCTGGAGTGGCTCGGCGAGCACCCGGACGAACGGGAGCGGCTCAGCAAGGAGCGCGCGACCCTGCTACACCCGGCCACCGAGGAGTTCCTTCGGTACTTCACCCCCGCGCCTGGCGATGGACGCACTTTCGCCGAGGACGTCGAGGTCGAGGGGCAACAGTTCAAGCAGTTCGAGCGTCTCTGGTTGTCGTGGGCGATGGCCAACCGCGACCCTGCGGTGTTCGACGAACCGAACGAGGTCATTCTCGACCGAAAGGGCAACCGTCACTTCAGCTTCGGTATCGGAGTGCACCGGTGCGTCGGATCGAACGTGGCGCGCACGGTCTTCAAGTCCATGCTGACCGCGGTGCTCGACCGGATGCCCGACTACGTGTGTGACCCCGAGGGGACCGTGCATTACGACACCATCGGCGTCATCCAGGGCATGCGCAATCTGCCCGCGACGTTCACGCCCAGCAAGCCGCTGGGCCCCGGTCTGGACGAGACCATCGAGAAGCTCCAGCGCATCTGCAACGAGCAGGAACTCGCCCGCCCGATCACAGAGCGCAAGGAAGCCGCCGTCATCGATTAACTGCTGATCTCGCCCCATGATTCGAGGCGAAGTGGTTCGATGAGGGGCGGCGAAAGGGAGGACGAGCGATGAGGCTTCGCAAAATCGCGACGACAGCCGTCGCCATGATGGCATCGGCGATGGCGATGGCGACCGTCCTCGCTCCGCCGTCGTCGGCGGACTTCCAGATCGGCAACTACGACCTGCTCACCAACAGGTACAACCGTGCGTCGTGGTTCTGGTTCGTCTCGCTGTGCATCCCGGAGAAGAACCCGAACTGCCTCAACGTCGCCGCCCGGCCGCGCCTGGCGTACTACCAGTACTACGAGAGCAAGGTCTGGCTCGACAACGGGCGCTACACGTTCACCGTCGATGTGCCCGACGGACTGCAGTGCCCCGGCCACGTGATGCCGACACGCGAAACCTATTCATGGGATGCCGTCACGCTGCTGGGCACGATCGACTCCAAGTTCAACGTCGGCTGCTTCAACGGTCCGCCAGGCTCGCAGTTCTGGACGTTCAAGCTCCAACGCCTCTGACCAAGACCCATTCGCCCCGCACCTCGCACCGCGAGCGCGCGTGTCTGCACGCGGACACGCCGCGCGGCGCGCACATTTTGCGCGCCCTCGCGGCCCGTCAGAGCGACGAATAGCGCGAACGAATTGCGTTGAATCGCTGCCACATCTGTGCAGCCCGCTCCTCGACGGCAACGACAGTCGTATCGGCCGGCAATTCGTCGGCCAGTGTCGCGGCCTTCACCACGCGGGCGTGCAGTGCCGCAGGGGCGCCTTCGAGCATGTGCCGATAGGTCAGATTGCCGCGCTCGAAGCCCTGCGTGTCGATCCAGTTGTGGAAGCCGGGGTCGGTGTGGGCGAGGATCATCCGCACCCTCCCGTCGGCGTCGACGGCGGTGCGGCTCGGTGTGTAGCTCACCGGGCGGTACAGGAAATCCATGCTGTTGAAGAAGACGCCCATGTTGGTCAGCATCCACAGCCCCTCGTGGGCGTCGAACTCGACGATGAGCGCCTCGTCCGACGCCAGCGTCCAGTGCATGTTCGCCGCGGCGCGCCCGCGCTTGGCATCGCCGTCGCCGGTGCTGACGGCCGGGAACCGGTTGGGCCGTTCGGCATCCACTCCCCCGTAGGTGAACGGGTACTCGGGCCAGTCGGTCATGACGCCGGTGAGGAAATCTCCGGCCCACGCGATGGCGTCGGTCATCTGCTCGGGAGTCGGCGGGGGTTTGGGCGTCGACATGTCGGCTCGCTCGATTCGCAGCCGGGCGGGTCGTTCGTCCCAGGCATCGAAACCTTGGCGGATGAACAGCTTTCGCGATCCGGAGGTGGTCGGCAACCAGTTCTGGTCACGACGAGGACCGCCGACATATACCTCGAATGTGCCGTCGGATGCGGTAACCAGTTGAGCACCGGTCAGGTTCGCCTCGGGCACGTCACCGAAAGGCTCGTGCAGAATTCCGGGACCGTCGGGCCGTGGACCCTGGACGGTCATGTTGAAGAATCGCGCGGTCCCACGTTCCCCGACGATGCGATAGGTGGACTCGCCGTCAATCCAGGCCTGCTGATACGTGAAATCCGCGCAGTCGCCGCCCAGCTTGCGGCTGGGCCCGCAGAAGGCGTGCAGGCTCGGATAGCGCGTATCCCTGGTCTCCAATGCCAGGTCGAAGGCCTGCCCGAGGTTCTGGGTCAGGAATCGCAACGCGTCGACGCGCTGGTTCCCAGACGTGGGGTTGAGGTCCTTGAAGGCCTGCTCCCCCGCCGACTTCAACCGATAGCAGAACGTCTCCCACGCGCGGCGCAGCGCCGCGTCGTCCTGACCGTCCCCGTACGCCATCGTTACCGCGCAGTCTCGGCGCGGGACAACATGGGCGACACCGCGGCACAGGCGCGCTGCGCCGCGCGCAGCGGCCCCTCCTGCTCGACGCGCGGACCGATCAGCTCAAGGTCGAATCCGTGCCGGTAACCGCCTGTAAGTGCCTGCGCGACGAGCGTTTCCAGCGGTATCACGCCGTCGCCGGGCACTGCCCGCGCGGGCAGTGCCCGGTCGCCGAGGACGTAGTCGCTGAGTTGGATCAGCTCCGTGCGCGGCAGCGCACGGTCGAGAAGCGCGGGCAGGTGGGCTTCGGTCCAGCAGTGGAACAGGTCGACGCAGACGCCCAGCCCTGCCGTCTCGGCCAATTCGACGGTGTCCCTGAGCGTGTGGGCGATGTGAATGTCGGCGTAGAGGCCGGACGCGTTCTCGATGGCGAGTGCGACGCCTGCGGCTTTCGCGTCGTCGAGGCAGGGCTGCACCGCATCGCAGAAGCGCGCCGCCGCCTCCTGCCAGGTGAGGTCGCCGCGGCCCCCGGTGAGCATGTAGACGACTCTGGCGCCCTGCCCCGCTGCCGCCTCGATCACCCGCCGCAGACCGTCGGCCGTGTCGAACAGGTGGAACACCGACTCCACCGAATACCCCTGCGCCGAGATCACCGTGGATAGTGCCGGCTCATCGAGTTGCGTGTCGATGAGACTGAGGCGACGGATCCCGAGTGCCTCCCAGTGGAAGCACATCTGGGTCAGTGTCGCGCCGTGGAACGTGACGGAGTGGACCGATACCCGTCCGTCAGTAACGGGCACCTCAGCCACGCTTCTCGATCTCGACGCCGAACCGCTCCCGGAACGATCGGAACTCCTCGTGCAGTGCGTCGAGATCTTCGCCGATATCGGTGAGAAGGCTTGTGGAGTAGGTGAATTTGCCGTGGCGGTCTCCCTTGTTGTTCGCCAGGTAGTCCCGCATGTGGGCCTCGGCGTCGTCGGTCAGCGAGCGTCCGCTGAAGGAGTAATAGTCCCGCACCGTGGTCACCGGGTCCGCGACGAAGTCGGTGTAACGCACGTGCCGGATCCGTGGGTCGTGCACCAGCGGATTGGTCATGGTGTTGGCGACGCCGACACGCGTGAGATCCAGATGCATCTTCGCGGCCGCGTGCAGGTCGATGGGACCGACGATGCCGTCGAGTATGTCGGCCATCATCATGGTGCGCGACGCGGCGACCTGGACAGGATCGCGATGCAGCCACAGCAGCGTGGCGTCGGGGTAGGTGTCGAAGAATTCCGCCAGCCGGAAGCCGTGGAATCCCTTGAGCACCCAGTGCTTTCGCGGCCTCTTGTATTGAAACTGCTGCAGCATCGCGCGGTGCAGGCGGTACTGCGCGGCGGGATCGGTGGGCAGTCCGCCGACCACAGTCTGCATCGGCACCCGCCACCACGCCGTCGGCGTCATCACACGGAAGTCGAAGGCCCAGGTGCGCTCGTCTTCGGGCAACCCGTCGCCGAGCATGTCGTTGTACGGGTGGCTGTGCAGCCACTTCGGCATCTTGGCGTTGATCTCGCGCCAGTGCGCGTCGGCCCGCGTTCGACGGGAGTCACCGGGTTCGGCGATACCGGGCGGCGGCGACGGATACATGACCTCCCAGAATCGCAGCGCGCGGGCGTCCGGGTCGACCGACATCAGGGCGTGCATCAGCGTTGTGCCCGAACGTGGTTCGCCGGTGACGAACATGGGCCGCTCGATGATCTCGTCCGCGATCGGAAATCTGTTGCGGTCCTCGATGAACTCGAGCCTGGTCGTCAGGAGCCAGTGGCAGACATCAGATGCCTGCCGGCGACCGTCGGCGTCCATACCGAGACCGTTCAGATGTTCGACGGCAACCCCGAAGCGTTCCGGCAGCGTCGGATCACCGTAGTCGTGAAGCCCGGTCTCCGCCTCGGCGCTGCTCAGCATTTCCGCCGCATCCAGAGTCATGAGACACCTCCACACAACCGCATGAGTTCGTCCTCGGCTTCCCCGACGTTGCGCGCCGACTCCGCGGCGTATTGGAGCCCGGCCATGGCCCCGTAATCCAGGATCTTCGGCACCCGCAGACCGGCGTCGACATAGTCCTTGATGGTCTGTGCCACTTGCTTCGGCGTACCGTGCGGCACCATCGCGAGGATCATCTCCGGCTCCACGCCGGCGAGGAATTCGATGATTCGGTCCCGGGTCAGCACGGCGGGGTCGATGTCGTGGAACCCGCCCCAGTCGGGGCCCATCGGATGCCGGAATCCGAACGCGGTCAACGTCTGTGCCGACACCTGGAGCAGGAAGGACTTCACCAGGGGCGCCTGCAGGATCTCCGCGAGAGCGCCCTCGTCACGGCCCATCAGGCACACCTGGATGAAGCACGGCGTGATCTGCTCGGGGTCACGACCCGCCCGTTCGGCGGAAGCCTTCACCCGAGAGAGCTTTTCGCCGTAATCGTCCGGTGTCCACGCCCCGGCCGGCCACCAGCCGTCGGCATAGCGGCCGGCGATGTCGAGCGAGCGCGGACCGCTCGCACCGATCCAGATCGGCGGGAAGCGTCCGTCGTACGGCTCGGTGTCGAGCCGCGCGTGATGCAACCGGTGGAACCGGCCATCGAAGTCGACGGGTCCGTCACTGTCCCACAGCAGCCGGATGACGTGCAGAGCTTCTTCGAAACGTGCTACGGGGCGGTCGAAGTCGAATCCGTAGGGCTCGATGTTCTCGCTCTCGCCGCTACCCAGGCCGAGGACGAACCGGCCTTTGGACAGATGGTCGATGGTCAGCGCGCTCTGGGCCAGCGACGCCGGGTGGCGCCGCACGGTGTCCACCACGCTGGTGACCAAGGGCACCCGCTCGGTGAGCACGGCGGCCGCTGCGGCCACCGCCATCCCGTCGAGGTGGCGGTGCGGGGACGGCGATGCCGTGGCCAGGTCGGTGAACTCCGGAGTCCAGATCGAGTCCGGCCAGAAGCTCACCATGTGGTCGGGCAACCAGATGGAGTGGTAGCGCCCGCTGTCGAGCCGCGCCAACTGGCTCAGATCCAGTGGCAGCGTGGTTCGCAGGAAGGCCGCGGGTTGGACCCTCACGACATGACTATCGGCGCGGCAGGCCCAGCACCTGCTGGGCGATGATGTTGCGCTGAATCTCCGACGTGCCGCCGGCGATGGTGCCGCCGAAGCTGCGGCAGTACCGCTCGAACCAGCTCGCGAAGTAGTGGTCGAGGTTCATGTGTGCGTAGGGACCCGATGTCGTCGGGTGCACCAGTCCGTCAGGACCTGAGGCCTCCAGCGCGAGCCCCTCGACGCGTTGCTCTGCCTCGGCGCCAAGCAGTTTCGGGATCGACACCGATGCCACGTCGACTTCGCCGCGGGCCGCCTTGGCGATGCCCACGGAACCGAGCAGGCGCAGAGCCTCGTAGTCCATGATGCTCGTCGCGAGCGCGTCGCGCTCCAGAGGGGACTTCGGTTCGAAGTCGGCGATGCAGTTGGCGATTCGATCGGCGAAGCCGAGCCACATCATGGTCCGCTCGTGTCCCAGGGATCCGTTCGCGACACCCCAACCGCCGTTGAGCGGGCCGACGAGATTCTCCACCGGCACCCGGACGTCGGTGAAGAACACCTCGTTGAAGTCGAGGTTCTCGATGCCGGTCATGTCGGCGAACGGCCGGCACACGACGCCCTCGAGGTCGGTCGGGATCAGCAGCACGCTGATTCCCTTGTGCTTGGGCGCATCCGGATCGGTGCGGACGAAGGTGAGCAGGAAGTCGGCGTCGTGTGCGCCGGAGGTCCAGACCTTCTGGCCGTTGACGACGAAAAAGTCGCCGTCGGAATCGGTCGAGCGAACGGCTTTGGTGCGCAACGACGCCAAGTCGGATCCCGCGCTCGGCTCGCTCATCCCCAGCGACGCGGTACGTTCCCCGCGCAGCACCGGCACCGCCCACTGGTGCTTCTGCTCGTCGGTGCCGAAGGTCAGCAGCGAGGCCGCGATGATGTTGACGCCCTGCGGGTTGAAGCTGTGGTAGATCCGGCGCCGGCAGAGTTCCTCGGCGTGCACGAACGTCTGCAGCACCGAGGCGTTGCGGCCGCCGAACTCGGGCGGCTGCGCAGGCAGCAGCCATCCGTTGTCGAACAGCAGGCGCTGGAAGTCGCGAGCCCACTGAGGCATGTGCGAGACCGACCGCGGCCGCTCCAATGTCTCTGCGGCAGAGGGCGTGTGCTCGTCGAGGAACGCGGAGAACTCGGCGCGGAACTCCTCGACATCGGAGTCGAATGCGAGCTGCATCAGATGTTCCTCCCGTATTCCTCCGCGATCATCGCCCGGTGTTCGGCGGCGCCGCCGAGCAACAGCTCACCGGCTTTGGCCCGCTTCAGCGCGAACTGCACGTCGTTCTCCCACGTGAAGCCCATGGCGCCGAACAGCTGGATGCCGTGCTTGAAGACCAGCGACTGACACTCTCCCGCGGACGCTTTCGCCATCGCCGCCGCAAGTCGTCGGCGCGGGTCGTCCGCGGCGATGGTCAGCGCAGCGAAGTACGACAGCGCACGGGCACGCTCGATCGCGACGAACATGTCCGTCGCCTTGTGCTGCACCGCCTGGAACGTGCCGATCGCGACCCCGAACTGCTGGCGACTCTTGGCGTGCTCGATGACCAGGTCGAGGATCCGCTGGCAGGCGCCGACCATCGTGATGGCCATGCCCATCAGCGCGACGTGGCGGGCCCGTTCGGTGTCGGAGGGCAACCGGTCGGAGTCTGCAACGTGCGCCCCGAGAAAGGACACCTCGGCGACGTGCAGCACGGGATCGAAGACGTCGACGCGACGCGTGGTTGCTTTGTCGGCGTCCACGAGAAACACGCCGGCGGGCGTGACGACGGCGAGGCGGTCCGCGCGGTCACCGTCCAGGACGAACCTGTCGGTACCGCTGAGCACCCAGCCTTCGGCATCGCGGACCGCGCTGACGCCCGAGTACACCGCGGTGCCCGCTCCGGTGGACTCGAACCGGTCGCCGACGAGCGGTGCGAACTGGGTCAGCGTGGCCAGGAACGGGGTCGGGTCGGTCGCGCGGCCGAGCTCTTCGAGCACGATCGCCAGTTCGACGGCGTTCTCGGGGTCGGTGAGTTCCGTCCACCCGGCGTCGAGGTAGCTGTTCCACAGAGGCGCCGGGTCGACGCCGTTCTCGGCGATGTCGCGGATCAGCGACGCCGGGCACTGTTTGGACACCGCGTCGCGCACGGTCTCCTGCCACAGCCGCTGATCAGCATCGAACTCAAGTAGCACCCGTACGCCTCCTCAGACCGCCCGTGAATGGAGAATAGCATTCTCACATCTGGTGGGACCGTTCTCGCCAAACGGGTATCCATTTTCGGCAAATGAATGCTGAGCAGTTGTTCAGCAGCGACGTCTACCAGCACAGATGTTAAGCGGTGTGCTGGAGAACAGAATTCTTGATATGGAAGAACAAGGATCTACACTGAGACTGGCGTCGGTCGCGCCCTCGGCCGCGTGAGCGTAAGGACGGAGCTGCGTGAAGGACTTCACCGATCAGACGGGCGTCCCCGTCATCGATACCAGCGTGCACATCTTCTGCCAGTCCAACAAGGACCTGCGTAAGAACTTCCTGCGGGAACCGTTCCGCAGCCGCGGGTTTCCCGATTACGAGATGGACTGGTACGGCGCCCCGGGCGGCGAGTATGCCAAGGGCACGGAAGGACCGGACCGCCAGTACCCGGGTTCAGACCCGGAGATCACCGCCAAGCACCTGTTCACCGATCGCGGCGTCGACATCGCGATCCTGCATCCGATGACGCGCGGCATCATGCCGGATCGTCATCTCGGCACTGCGATCGCCTCGGCGCACAACGAGATGATGGTGACTCGCTGGCTCGAACACCCCGAGTTCGGCGACAAGTTCCGCGGCACCCTGCGCGTCAACCCCGACGACATCGCCGGTGCTCTGCGTGAGATCGCCAAGTACAAAGACCATCCCGGCATCGTGCAGCTGGGCATTCCGCTGCAGTCGCGCGAGCTCTACGGCAAGCCACAGTTCTGGCCGCTGTGGGACGCCGCCGTGGAGGCCGGCTGGCCGGTCGCCGTGCACTTCGAGGTCGGCTCCGGTGTTGCGCTGCCGCCGACGCCGAACGGGCTGACGCGCACCTACGAGCAGTACGTCGGCTTCACGGCGCTCAACTTCCTGTACCACCTGATGAACATGATCGCCGAGGGTGTCTTCGAGCGGACGCCGGAGCTCAAGTTCGTCTGGGCGGACGGCGCCGCGGACATGCTGACCCCGTTCATCTGGCGGATGGACTGCTTCGGCAGACCGCACCTCGAGCAGACCCCGTGGGCACCGAAAATGCCCAGCGACTACCTGCCCGGTCACGTCTTCTTCGTCCAGGGTGCGCTCGACGGACCCGGCGACGTCGACTTCGCCGGCGAATGGGCCGGGTTCACCGGCAAGGACGACATGGTGATGTACGGCTCCAGCTACCCGCACTGGCAGCTCAACGAGCTGTCGGTGCCGAGCGCCTACACCGCCGAGCAGCGCGACAAGTTGTGCTGGCGCAATGCCGCCGAGCTTTACGGCATTGAAGTTGGCGCATTATCTGCCGCCGCATCGACCAGTACCGCACAGTAGAGGTAGTGAGGAGGCTCGTATGACCACCACAGCCAATCCCCGGGTGCCCGCCGCCGAGCGGATCGCCGTCCGGTGCGTGGACTCCGACGTCCATCCCGCTCCGCGCACCGGCGACCTGGGCCAGTACATCCCTGAGCCGTGGCGCAGCAAGTACTTCGGCACGCACAAGGTGGGCGACCAGATCTACTACGATGCCCCCGATTACGCGCACTCCTACGCAATGCGCCTCGACGCGTTCCCGTCCGACGGCGAGTTCGCCTGCAGCGACCCCGATCTGGCGTTCAAGCAGCTGATCATGGAGGCGGGCGCCGACATCTGCATCCTGGAACCGGCCGCCTATCCGGCGCGGATCCCCGAAGCGCAGCACGCGATGTCCGTGGCGCTCAACCACTGGCAAGCCAACCACTGGCTCGACAGCCACAACAACTGGCATGAGCGCTGGCGCGGTTCGATCTGCCTGGCGATCGAGGAGCCGGAGAATAGCGTCGAGGAGATCGAGAACTGGGCGGGGCATCCGTTCATGTCGCAGATCCTGATCAAGGCCGAACCGCGCCCGTCGTGGGGAAATCCCAAGTACGACCCGATCTGGGCGGCCGCGGCCAAGCACGACATTCCCGTGAGCTGCCACTTGTCGCGTAGCCATTACGACGAGTTGCCGATGCCTCCGGTCGGCCTGCCCAGCTACAACCACGACTTCATGGTCACGTACTCGCTGCTGGCGGCGAACCAGGTGATGAGCCTGATCTTCGACGGCACCTTCGACCGCCATCCGACGCTGAAGATCGTGTTCGTCGAGCACGCGTTCACGTGGATCCTGCCGCTGATGTGGCGCATGGATGCCATCTACGAAGCGCGCAAGTCGTGGGTGGACATCAAGCGCAAGCCGAGCGAGTACGTCAAGGACCACATCAAGTTCACGACGCAGCCCCTGGATTACCCCGAGGACAAGACCGAGCTGACCCGGGCGTTCGAGTGGATGGAGTGCGAGAAGATCTTGCTGTTCAGCAGTGACTATCCGCACTGGACGTTCGACGACCCGCGCTGGCTCGTCAAGCACCTGCCTGAGCACGCCCGCGAGCCGATCATGTTCCGCAACGGGCAGGCCACGTATCGCAATGTGCCGGAGACCGTTCCGGCGCTCGAGGGTCAGATCCGGGTCTTCTGAACATGACCGAACCGAAGGCGCCCCGCCTCGCACCGGGGCAGGCCCCGCGTTTGGCACAGGGGCGGGAACACGTCGTCGCCACTGTCGATGAGATCCCCCCGGGCAAGCACAAACTGGTCCCCATCGGCAGGCACGGCGTCGGCGTCTACAACGTCAACGGCACGTTCTACGCCATCGCCAACTACTGCCCGCACGAGGGCGGCCCGCTGTGTTCGGGCCGCGCCCGCGGCCGCAACATCGTCGACGAGAGCGTCCCTGGTGACGCCGTGATGGTGCGCGACATGGAGTACATCTTCTGCCCCTGGCATCAGTGGGGATTCGAGCTCGCTACCGGCACCACGGCAGTGAAGCCGGAGTGGAGTATCCGCACCTACCCCGTCCGGGTCGTCGGCAACGACGTCCTCGTGCAGGCCTAGATCCCACCACAACGTGGCCGCAGCGTAGAAAGAGAACAGTTGCCCAACAAGAAGATCGAGATCAACGGCGGCAATGTCGTCTACGAGATTCTCGGCAAAGAAGGCGAATTCATCGTCCTGACTCCCGGTGGCCGGTTCAGCAAGGACATCCCGGGGCTCAAGCCGTTGGCCAAGAAGCTCGTCGAGGGCGGCTACCGGGTTCTGTTGTGGGACCGCCCGAACTGCGGTAAGTCCGATGTGCAGTTCTACGGCCAGAGCGAATCACACATGCGGGCCGACACGCTGCACCAGTTGGTCACCAAGCTGGACATCGGGCCCGTCATCCTGCTCGGCGGTTCGGGCGGTGCGCGGGACTCGATGCTGACGACGATGCTCTATCCCGAGATCGTCAAGAAGCTGGTGGTGTGGAACATCGTCGGCGGCGTGTACGGCTCGTTCGTCCTGGGGTCCTACTACATCGTGCCGAGCATCCTGGCGGTCCGCGGTGCGGGCATGAAAGCCGTTGCGCACATTGCGGAGTGGCAGGAGCGTATCGCCGAGAACCCGGACAACGAGGCGCGGATCCTGGAGCAGGACTCCGACGCCTTCCTGAAGCTGATGCTGCGCTGGCTCAATGCATTCGTGCCGAAGCCGGGTCAGACCATCCCCGGCGTGGAGGACGAGATGTTCGACAACATCACCGTGCCGACGCTGATCATCCGCGGCGGTGAAAACGATCTGGACCATCCCAAGCGCACGTCGTTGGAGGTGAGTTGCCTGATCAAGGGCTCGAAGGTCATCGACCCCCCGTGGCCGGAGGACGCCTGGGAGCGCGCCGGGGAGGCGCGCGCCTCGGGAAAGGTCAAGCGCTTCAACATGTTCGACACGTGGGTTCAGGCCGCACCGGCGATCCTCGACTTCTTGAAGAAATCGAGATGACGGTCTCAGTCGGTCGTGACGATCACGACCTCACAGTTGGTCGAGGCCTCCAGCGCGGTGTGGATGCGGCTCTCCGGTATTCGCGCCAGGTCGGCTTTGCGCAGCGTGACCGTGATGATGTCCCAGCCGTCAGCGCCGGGTTCCCGCTCGATGATGCCGGTGAGGCCGAATCCGGCGAGCACTCCGTGGGCGTCGTCGTCGGTGCCGTGACTGACGAACGTCAGCACGCCCGTCACCGGTTCGGTGTGAAACGCACTGGCACACAACCCAAGAGCGGTCGACTGCAGCTCTGCGGGATCGACGCCCTCCATCAGAATCTCCGCCTCGCGCCGGGCCGCGGGCAATCCGGACAGGTCGTTGTCGATGACGCGCGCGCCGATCTGCGCGGTGAGTTCGGCCAGCGCGGCCATGCCGTCGCGCAGTTGATCCGCCGTCAGCCTGCCCGCCGGATCGACTCCGATCCGCACCACTGCCGTTCGCATGCAGGGAAGGGTAACCGGAGATGAGCACGGCGATGAATACCGAACTGACGGTGGCCGCGTGGCCGGGCCTGACCCCGCGGCTGCTGCTGACGACGCCGGGCACGGAGTCCCTCGACGCCTACCGCAACGCAGGTGGGTATCAGGAGTTGACCGACCCGTCCGCGCTGCTCGATGAGATCGGCCGGGCCGGGATCGTCGGCCGTGGGGGCGCCGCGTTCCCGATGGCCGTCAAGCTGACGACCTTGCGCAGGGCATCGCTGCGTGGGCTCGACACCGTGCTGGTCGCCAACGGCGAAGAGGGCGAACCGGCTTCGGTGAAAGACCGTTGGCTGCTGCGCCACCGCCCGCACCTCGTGCTCGACGGTGTGCGACTTGCCGCCCGGATCATCGGCGCCCGTCACGCGCACGTCTACGTCTCGGACGCCGCCGCCGCCGACTCCGTGCGGGCTGCGCTCGCCCAGGTGGCGCCGGACGTCCTCGACGGCGTGACTGTGAGCGTGTGCACAGTCGCTCCCGGTTATGTGGCCGGTGAGGAGACTGCCGCGGTGCGGGCCATCAACGGCGGTCCCGCCAAACCGACCGACAAGCCGCCGCGCCCGTTCGAAGAGGGTGTGGGAGGCCTGCCGACCGCCATCAGCAATGTCGAGACGCTGGCGAATCTGCCGTTCGTCCTGCGACACGGGGCGGCCGAATACCGCACGGTGGGCACCGACGGCTCCCCCGGCACGTTTCTCGCGACCGTTACGGGAGGCGGAAGACCACCAGGGCTGTACGAGGTACCGTTCGGGATACTGTCGGCAGATCTTCTTGCACTGCACGGGATTCCGTCCCAGATCGTGCGCGGTGCGGTGATGGGCGGCTACTTCGCCGGGCTGCTCGACCAACGAATCCTCGAGACTTCGATGGACCACGAGTCGCTGCGCGCGCAGGGCAGTGGCCTGGGCTGTGGCGCGGTCTCGGTGATCACCGACGAGTGCCCGGTCGCGGTCGGTGCCTCCGTGCTCGCCTACTACGACCGTGAGAACGCCGACCAGTGCGGCTCGTGTTTCAACGGCACCGCCGCGATGGCGGCCGCCGCCGAGGCGTTACGCGACGGGAGCGCCGACGCCGAGGACGTCGCCCGGCTGCGACGGTGGTCCGAGGTTCTGCGGGGCCGCGGCGCCTGTGCGACGCTGGACGCCGCGTGCAATATCGCCGCGAGTTTGTTGACGATGTTCGGTGACGACATCGCCAGGCATCTGGACAGCGAGTGCCCGCGTTGCGCCGAGGGAGCATTCACCGCGCTGCGCCCCTTCGAGGTGGAGGCCCTGTGAGCGACAAGATGCGGATCAAGCTCGACCGGACGCTGTGCGACGGATTCGGCATCTGCGCCAAGCACGCCCCCGACTATTTCTCGCTCGACGACTGGGGATACGCGGTTCTCGTCGGCGACGGGAACATCCCGGACAAGGACCACGACGCCGTCCGGCGCGCACTGCTCGACTGCCCGGTGCACGCCATCTTGGAGCTCTCCGAGCGGCGCCCCGACGAGGTGCATGCTCCCCTGCTCGACGAACCCGATCTCGACAACCTGAAGACTGACGCTGATGCGGGGCAATGGGATATGACGCGATGAGCGCTCGCGCCGCGACGAGCCCTTGGGCGAGGAGCAATCAGATGAAGAGCCGAGGACTGCGATGAGCCGGCTTCCGCTGCCCCAGTTGACGTTTGACAACGAGTTCTTCTGGACCTCAGGCGCTGACGGTGTTCTCCGGATCCAGGGCTGCGATGACTGCAAGTCACTGCTCCATCCTCCGCAGCCGGTGTGCCGCTACTGCTACAGCCGCAATCTGTCCCCACACGAGGTGTCGGGGCGGGCTGTGCTTTCGGCGTTCACCATCAACGAACGCTTCTCGATCCCCGGCCTGCCCGCACCGTACGTGGTGGCCCAGGTCGCGATCGAGGAGGATCCGCGAGTTCGGTTGACCACCAACATCATCGACTCCGACCCCGGTGAGCTCGAGCTCGGCAGGGTGGTGGAGGTCGTCTTCGAGCAGAACGACGACGTCTGGTTGCCGCTGTTCCGGCCGACGGCTGAGCCGGAGACGGCGCCGCTGCCGGAAGACGAGATCGCGCCGCAGGATTTCCCCAAGTTCGTCAGGCCGAAGCTGACGGCCGACAAGTTCGAGGACGCTGCGGCGATCACCGGTATCGGCGCATCGAAGATGGGCCGACGGCTGATGGTTTCGCCGCTGTCGCTCACGCTCGAGGCCTGCGAACAGGCTATCGCTGACGCGGGGTTGACGCTGGCTGACATCGACGGTCTCTCAACGTATCCCGCGATGGACGCGATGGGCATGGGCGAGGGCGGTTGCACCGCGCTGGAGGGCGCGCTCGGCATCCGCCCGACGTGGATCAACGGCGGCATGGACACGTTCGGGCCCGGTGGTTCGGTCATCGCCGCCGTGATGGCCGTCGCCACCGGGATGGCCCGCCATGTGCTGTGTTTCCGCACGCTCTGGGAGGCGACGTTCAACCAGTTGATGAAAGAGGGCAAGGCCTCTCCGCCGGGCGGTGCTCGCGTCAACAACTGGCAGGCACCCTTCGGGGCCACGTCGGCGGCGCACACGCTGGCCCTGAACGCGCAGCGGCACTTTCACCGGTACGGCACCACGAAGGAGACGCTGGGCTGGATCGCGTTGAACCAGCGGGCCAACGCCGCGTTGAACCCCACGGCGATCTACCGCGATCCGATGACGATGGACGACTACCTCAACGCGCGGCCCATCACGACTCCGTTCGGCCTCTACGACTGCGACGTGCCCTGTGACGGAGCGGTCGCTGTCGTGGTGTCCGCCGTCGACGCCGCCGTCGACGCGCCGAAGCCGCCGGTGTACTTCGAGGCGGTGGGCACCCAGATCATCGAGCGCACCGACTGGGACCAGACCACACTCACCCACGAACCGCAGGTACTCGGCCAGGCTGCCCACCTGTGGACCCGGACATCATTGCGGCCCAACGACATCCACGTCGCCGAGCTGTATGACGGATTCACGTTCAACTGCCTGTCGTGGCTGGAGGCACTGGGCTTCTGCGGTATCGGCGAGGCCAAGGACTTCCTCGACGGTGGTGCGGCGATCGCCCGCGACGGTGTCATCCCGTTGAACACTCACGGCGGCCAGCTGTCGCACGGCCGCACGCACGGTATGGGGCTTGTGCACGAAGCGGTGTCGCAGTTGCGCGGCGAGGCCGGCGAGCGGCAGGTCCGCGATGCACAGACAGCAGTGGTCAGCAGCGGCGGCCTCACCCCCAGCGGTGTGATGATCCTGCGGACGGGAACATGACACCCGCACCCCGGCCGCGGGTCGTACTCGTCGACGGTATTCCCATGTCGGCGCTCGTCGCCCAGGCTGACGAACCGCGCGCGGTGATCGTCGCGATCCACGGCGGGGCCACCTCCGCCGCCTATTTCGACTGCCCCGGCCGGCCTGACCTGTCGCTGCTCAGAATTGCTGCGGCAGAGGGGTTTACGACGATCGCGCTCGACCGGCCGGGGTACGGCACGTCGGCGGTCTACGCCGCCGACTTCGCCGATCCCGCCCGGCGGGTGGCGGCGGCGGTCGGCCTGGTGGACAAGATCCTCGGCGACGGCACGCGTGGCGCGGGCGTGTTCGTCGTGGGGCATTCCGCGGGATGCGAACTCGCGTTGCGCATGGCGACGGGGGTCGACGGCATCGACGATATTGTCGGCATCGAGCTTGCGGGCACCGGGCTGCGGTACAGCGCTGCGGCTAAGGACATCATCGCCGAAGCGACGGTCACGTCACGTCCCGCCGGGTTGCGGGACCTGTTGTGGCAGCCGACCGAGCTTTATCCGTCCGAAGTCCTCACCGGCGCACTGTCCGCTCCGGGCGTGGCCTACGAGGGTGAGGTCACCGCCCACTGGGCGCGGCGGGACTTCCCTGCGCTTGCCGCCGAGCTCGCCGTGCCCGTGCAGTTCAGCCACGCCGATCACGAGAAGGTCTGGGAATCGACGCCCGAGGCCGTCGCCGCGATCGCCGGCCTGTTCACCGCGGCGCCCCGCGTGCACGTCAACGAGATGGCCGGCAGCGGACACAATCTCAGCGTCGGCCTGAGCGCGGGCGATTATCACCGAAAAGTGTTGTCATTCATCGACGAGTGCATCGCGGGCAGTCACGGCCGCGATCGGGAACAAGTGGAGGCGAGCTGATGCGGGTTGGTTTCATCGGGCTGGGCAGCCAGGGCGGACCGATGGCCCGGCGGATCGCCCTCGGCGGTTTCGAGACCACGCTGTGGGCTCGCCGCGAGGCAAGTCTCGAGCCCTATGCCGACACCCCCGCCAAGAGCGCAGCCACACCGGCAGAGCTCGGTGCGGCCAGCGATCTCGTGTGCCTGTGTGTCGTCGGCGACGACGATGTCCGCGAGGTCCTCTACGGGGACAACGGCGTCCTGGCGGGGATGTCCGACGGCGGGATCATCGCGATTCACAGCACCGTGCATCCCGACACGTGCCGGGAGATCGCCGACAAAGCTGCCACTCAGGGTGTTTTGGTGATCGATGCCCCGGTGAGTGGCGGCGGTCCCGCGGTCGAGCAGGGCACGCTGCTGGTCATGGTCGGTGGTGACGAGGCTGTCGCGGAGAAGTGCCGCCCGGTGTTCGCGACGTACGCGGACCCGATCGTCCACCTGGGACCGCTGGGCAGCGGGCAGAACACCAAGATTCTCAACAATCTGTTGTTCAGCGCCAATCTCGGCAGCGCCGTCAGCACGCTGCAGTTGGGCGAATCGCTGGGCATCCCGCGCGACAAGCTGGTCGAGGTGCTCAATCGCGGCTCCGCTACCAGCAAGGCCGTGGGCAGCATCTCGATGTTCGGGGGCACGCTGGACGGGTTGGCCCCGATCGCGGGCGCGCTGCTGCAGAAGGACGTTCGGCACGCGGCGAGCCTTGCCTCGGCCGCGAAAGCCCCTGAGGGTGCAGTGTTCACGGCGGCGGACGCGGCGCTGGAAGAAATGGGGCATGCCCGATGAGCGCTTGCGCGAAGAGCAGAAAGTACTGCTGAATTGATGCGAGTCGGTTTCGTCGGGGCGGGACGTATGGGCGCACCCATGGTCGGCCGCCTCGTCGGCGCCGGTCATGACGTCCGCGTGCTGGGCAGGACCGACGAGAAGCGATCCGCGATCGCCGAGCTGAGCGCCACGCCCGTCGCGGACATCGGCGACGTCACCGAAGGAGCCGATGTCATCGTCGTGTGCGTGTTCACCGACGATCAGGTCGCAGAGTTGTGCCTCGACGGCGAGCTCGTCGCGATGATGGCGGCAGGGTCATCTCTCGTCGTGCACACGACGGGCAGCCCGAAGACCGCGCGGGCAATCGCCGCCACGTACGGGCACGTCGATGTCATCGACGCACCGGTCAGTGGTGGCCCGCACGACATCGCCGCCGGAACCGTGACGCTGTTCGTCGGCGGCGACGACGCGGCGCTCGAACGCACCAGGCCGGTGCTGGCCAGTTACGGCGACCCGATCCTGCATGCAGGTCCAACGGGCGCCGGTCAGCTCGTCAAGCTCGTCAACAACACGATGTTCGCCGCGCAGATCGCGCTCGTCGCCGAAGGGGTGCAACTGGGCTCGCGCCTCGGCATCGAGGAGGTGCCGTTGTTGAACGCGCTGGTGCACGGCAGCGCCCAGAGCCGCGTGCTGTCCATGGTCGCGGCGGCGGGTTCGGCAGACAGGTTCATCTCGGCGGTCGGCGAGTTCATCGGCAAGGATGTGGCGGTCGTTCGTCGCACCGTGGCCGACCTCGGTCATGAGCTCGGGGAACTGGACCGTTTGGTGAGCGCGGTGACTTCATGACACGGCTGCGCCCCATTGCCTATTCGGCTGACTTTCGAGACCATATGTCGCATACTGGATTCGTTACAGTAAATCAGCCTTTCGTAACGTTTCCGGCCCTGATACCGGTGCCGAGGAGGACATAGTGACCAAGCCCAAGTTGGTGTTCGATCCGGTTGCCCAGGAGTACTTCGACAATCCGTACGAGATCTACCGGCGGATGCGCGACGAAGCCCCGATCTACTACGACGAAGAGGGTGACTTCTACGCGTTGACCCGGCACGCCGACGTCGCCGCCGCCTTCCGCGACCACGAGTCGTTCTCGTCGGCGCGCGGCTGCGACCTGGGCCAGGTCCGGTCAGGCGAACCGCCGCAGAAGTCGATCATCTTCATGGATCCGCCCGACCACCGTCACATGCGGAGCCTGTTGAACAAGGCGTTCACCCCGCGCGCGGTCCAGTCGCAGCGCGACACCGTGATCGAACTCGTCCAGCACTATCTGAGCGAGGTGAATCCGGACAACTTCGACGTCGTGCAGGACTTCTCGGGACCGTTCCCGGTCGAGGTCATCACCCGCATGGCGGGCGTGCCCGAAGAGTTCCGCCAGCAGGTGCGGCACTGGATCGACGCGGGCCTGGAGCGCGAGCCGGGCCAGATCGAGTTCAGCGAAGCGAACATGAAGGCGAACATCGATTCGGGCGTCTACTACTACGGCCTAGTGCAGGAACGACGGCTGAACCCCCAGGACGACATGATCAGCCGCCTCATCGCAGCCGAGATTCCGGATGACGACGGCAACCTTCGTCAGCTCGACGACATCGAGATTGCCGGTTTCGCCACGCTGTTGGGTGGTGCGGGCGCCGAGACGGTCACGAAACTGATCGGCAGCGCGGTGGTGGTCTTCGCGCAGCACCCCGAACAGTGGCAGATGCTGATCGATGACCGCAGCCTGATTCCCGGCGCGGTCGAGGAGCTGCTGCGCTACGTCGGGCCGGTGCAGTACAACGTCCGCTACAGCGTCAAGGACGTCGTGCTGCCCAGCGGCACCGTCCCGGCCAACAAGCCCGTGTTCCTGATGGGTGCCGCCGCCAACCGCGATCCGCGCGCGTTCGAGGACGGCGAGACGTTCGACATCACCCGCGACCGCAGCCAGGCGCAGAACCTCGGTCTGGGGTACGGCATCCACAGCTGCCTCGGCGCGGCGCTCGCCCGGATGGAGAGCGTGATCGCGCTGGAGCATCTACTCGACTTCATGCCTCGCTACGAGGTCGATTTCGACGGTTTGCAGCGTGTGTCGATGCAGAACGTCGCAGGCTTCCATCACGTCCCGGTGAAGGTGTTGAGCTCATGACCCAGAAGATCGAGGTCGATTTCGGCCTGTGTGAAAGCAACGGGGTCTGCATGGGCATCATCCCGGAAGTCTTTGATCTCGACGACGAGGACTATCTGCATGTGCTGCAGGACGAGGTGACTCCGGAGAACGAGCAACAGGTCAAAGAGTCCGTGCGGCAGTGCCCGCGTCAGGCGATCGCGATCAAAGACGAATGACGGCAACAGAGCTCGTCTTCGACCCGTTCTCCGAAGAATTTTTCAACGGGCCCTGGGAGCTCTACCGGCGCATGCGCGAGGAGGCGCCGGTCTACTACAACCCCGAGCACGACTTCTACGCGTTGTCGCGGCACGAGGACGTCGCGGCCGCCTACAAGGATTTCGAAACCTATTCGTCGGCCTACGGTTTGGATCTTTCGACCGTGCGGTCCGACGAACCCATGATGGCCAAGATGATCATCATCATGGATCCGCCGGAGCACCGGCAGATGCGCAGTCTGGTCAACAAGGTGTTCACTCCGCGGGCCATCGAGGCGTTGCGCCCCATGGTCACAGAGACCATCGATCGCTACCTGTCGCAGAACACTTCCGACGCATTCGATGTCGTCAAGGACTTCTCTGCGCTGTTTCCCGTCCAGGTGATCACGCAGATGCTCGGCGTCCCTGAGGACAAGCGCGGGCAGGTGGGCGAATGGGTGGACATCACGCTGGCTCGCGAGCCGGGCCAGATCGACATGTCCGAAGCGGGCATGCAGGCGGTCGGTGAGCTGATGGGGCTGTACTTCAGCATCATTCAGCAGCGGCGTGCCGAACCCTGTGACGACATGTTCAGCAGGCTGGTCGCCGCCGAGATCGTGCGGGACGACGGCGAGAAACAGTCCCTCGACGACTTCGAGATCGCCGGATTCGCAACACTTCTGGGCGGTGCCGGCGCAGAGACCGTCACCAAGCTGATCGGCAACGCGGCGGTGACGTTCGCTCGCAACCCAGACCAATGGCAGAAGCTGCTCGACGATCGGAGCAAGATCCCTGCCGCCGTCGAGGAGTTGTTGCGCTTCGAGGCGCCGAATCAGTACAACGTTCGCCGCTCCATGAGGGAGATCGAGCTGCACGGCGTCACGATTCCCGAGGGCAAACCCGTTTTCCTGCTCGCCGGTTCGGCCAACCGTGACCCGGACGCGTTCACCGACGCCGACACTTTCGACATCGACCGCGATCGGGCCGAGGCGCAGAACCTCGGGTTCGGATACGGGGTGCACAGCTGCCTGGGCGCGGCGCTCGCCCGCATGGAGAGTGCGATAGCGCTTGATCTCCTGCTCGACCACATGCCGCGCTACGAGGTGGACTTCGACGGGTGCACGCGGGTCGCCGCGCAGAACGTGGCCGGCTGGTCCAGCGTCCCGGTGCGGGTGCGCAGGTAACGCAATGCGATTCGTCTTCGTCCACGGCGGATTTCATGCCGCCTGGTGCTGGGATCGGACCATCGCCGAGCTGCGCGCCCTGGGCCACGACGCTGTCGCTGTCGACCTCCCCGGTCACGGCGTGCTGATCGATCAGGAGTCGACCCTGGCCAACCGTCGCGACGCGATCCTGGCGACCATGGGCGACGAGAAGTGTGTGTTGGTCGGGCATTCCGGCGGCGGCTTCGATGCGACGCTCGCCGCCGACGCGCGTCCGGATCTGGTCAGCCACATCATCTATCTCGCCGCCGCCCTCCCCCGCGAGGGCCGGACCTATCCCGAGGCCATGGCGATGCGCGATGACGCCGAGCAGCTCGAGGAGGGCTTCGACGGCGACGTCGGAGAGATGTTGAGCTATCTACACTTCGACGAGTCCGGCGCGATGACGTTCGCTGATTTCGACGGCGCGTGGAAGTACTTCTACCACGACTGCGACGAGGCGACGGCCCGGTGGGCGTTCGAGCGTCTCGGCCCGGAACGGTTCGGCGACACGACCGTCACCCCCGTGTCGGTGCCCGGCTTCTGGGAAGCGGACCTGCCTCGCAGTTTCATTGTGTGCGAGCAGGATCGGTCGATGCCTCGCTGGCTGGCCGATACCGTGGCGCGCAGGCTCGGGGTCGAGCAGCTCACGATCGACGCGTCACACTCACCGTTCCTGTCGCGCCCGCGCGAGTTGGCCGAACTGCTGGTGCACGCGACCACGACGAAACCGGTCGCCCCGCTCAGCCCCGCCTGATTTGCACCGCGAGCGCGCGTGTCTGCACAGCGACACACCGCCCACGCATGGCAGAACGCGCACGCTCGCTGGCAGCGAACGTGCGCGTTGTTCCAGGCTCAGAAACCGGAGACGATGACCCCGTTGCAGTCGGCTGCGGCCTGGCGCAGCTTGGCGGCAGCCTGGTACTCGTCGGAGTAGTACCACTCCTTAGCGGCGTCGACGGATTCGAACTCCAGCAGCACGGTCTGGGTGCCGTGCCACTGCCCCTCGAGCGATTCGGCCGCCGGGCCGAAGGCCAACACCTTCGCGTTGCCCATGGTTTGCGACGCCAGCTTGCCGTATTCGGCCATCCCGGCGGGGTCTTTGATGTCTTCGGTGATGATCACGTAACCCTTGGCCACAATTGAACCCTCTCAGTCGATTTCGCGGATTGCTCGTTCAGGACAGTTGTCGATGGCTTCCTTGGCGGCAGTCTCGAGGTCGGCGGGCACGTCCCCGGGATCGGCCACGGCCCAGCCGTCGTCGGTCATCTCGAAAACCTCAGGACACAGCGTGAGGCACATTCCGTGGCCGGCGCAACGATCTTCGTCGACCGTGACCCTCATCGGACGTCGAACTCTAGGTGCAGCTCCGTCAGCCCGCGCAGGATGTAGGTCGGGATGTACTGGTAGCGGCGGTCGCCCCGTGGCCCGTGCATCTTCTCCGAGATCCGGATGTCGGTGGTGCGGTCGAGAAGTCGTTCCAACCCGACCCTCGTTTCGGCCCGGGCCAGCGGCGCACCGGGGCAGCTGTGGATGCCACGGCCGAACGCCAGGTGCTGACGCGCGTTCTTGCGTTCCGGGTCGAACGTGTCGGGATCTTCGAAGCGGCGCGGGTCGCGGTTGGCGGCACCGTTGATCACCATGACCGTGCAGCCGGCACCGAGCTGCTGATCGCCGACGGTCGTCGGCACCCGGGACAGCCGGAAGTCGCCCTTGACCGGGCTTTCGATACGCAGGCATTCTTCGATGAAATTGCCGAGCAGATCCCGGTTTTCGCGCAACTTGGCCTGCACCTCGGGCTGGTCGCCGATCACTTTCAGCGCGGTCGACAGCAGCCGGACAGTGGTCTCCTGTCCCGCGGAGAAGACATTGGTGGCGACGCGCACGACGTCACCGACCTCGGGCAAGGAGCCGTCCGGGAACGTCGCGGTCGCGAGTCCCGTGAGCACGTCGCCGCGCGGTTCTGCCCGACGCTCCTCGACGTAGGTCGCGAAGACGTCGTAGAGGTATTCCAGCGGCGTCTTGGTCAGCGCCTTGTCCGCGTTGCCGAGTCCGCTGCCGTGGGTGCCACGGGCGAGGCGTTCGAGTAGTTCCTCGCGGTCGCCCTCGGGCACACCGAGCAGATCGGCGATGACCTGCAGCGTGAACGGACCGGCGAAGCCCTTGATGAACTCACCTTCGCCCGGCGCCAGGAACCTGTCGAGGTTGTCGTCGGCCAGCTGCCACATCGCGTCCTCGTTCTCCTTGAGGCGCTTGGGCGTGATGAGCCGCATCAGGAGTGCGCGGTGGTCGGTGTGTGTCGGCGGGTCGAGCGTGGGCAGCTGGTCGCTGAACGGGATCTCGTCGCGGTGCTTGACGATCAGATCCGTCACATCTCCCCCTTCCATACCCTCCAGGGACACCGGGAATCCGGGGAACGGGCCCGTCACCGAGATGCACGACGAGAAGGTCTCGGAGTCGTTGTAGACGTCGACAGCTTCCTGCCAGCCCGTGACCATCGTGACCCCGTAGTGCTCCTCCTTGCTCACCGGGCACTTGTTGCGAAGCGCCTCGTAGAACGTATACGGGTCATCCGTCAGCCGGCTGTCCCTGAAGAAGTCGACCGTGGTGAGGTCTTCCGTCATGCTCACTCCGTTTCGACGATCTCTCGCGCGGCGAGAACGCGATTCTCATTATTGCGTATCAGATTTTCACACCGGCACCGCCCCGTCAACGAGAACGCGGATCAGGGCTCTTCCGGTTCGACCCCGAACACGTTCACCGCGGTCCCCAGCAGCTGGTAGCAGCCGATCGTGAAGATCAGGTCCATCACCTGGCGCTCGTCGAAGTGCCCGCGCAGTGCCGCCCATGTCGTGTCGCTGAGCGTGTTCGACCCGTCCATCTCGTCGACGGCGCGCACGACGAGCGCATCGACGTCGTCGGTCGGCTCCCCCGCCCGGATGCTGTCGATCTCGGCGAGGGTCAGCCCGGCGCGCTGCGCCAGCGGAATGTGGTGTTCCCACAGGTAGCCACACGGACGCACGTGCACCGCGCGTAGCAGCGCCACTTCACGTACCCGCGCCGACAGTGTCGAGGAGACGAGGAGGTGCGCATTGAACGTCAGGTATGCCCGCGTCAGCGCGGGATGACGAGCCAGGGTGCCGAGGACGTTGCCGGCATCGCCCGGGTTGGCTCGCTGCGGGGGCAGCAGTGGGCTCACCGCGTCTCGAACCGTGTCGTCCCAGTCCTCGGCGGGCAGCGGTTCCAGTCGCGGCGTCACTATTGAATCGGCTCGTCGCCGAGCACCGTCGTGCGCAGCATCTCCCGCTGTGAATCGGGGTCGTAGGGCGCGGCCCGGTGCAGCACGCCGTTGTTGTCCCAGATGACGGTGTCGCCGACCGACCATTTGTGGCTGTACACGAGGTCGGGCTGGGTGGCCCGGTCCAGCAGTTCGGCCAGCAGCGCCTGGCCTTCGTCGCGGTCCATGCCGACGACGTAGTGCGCCGAGATCCCAAGCACCAGCGACTTACGGCCACTGCGGTGCGTCCACACCAGCGGGTGCTCATGGGTGGGTCGCGCGCGCCAGCGGGCGAGCTCCTCCGGCGTGGGGTTCGGGTTGACCCGGCTCTGCGAGGCCTCCAGCGAGTGCACGACGCGCAACGTCGAGAAGCGTTCCTTCTCCTCGTCGCTGAACGCGTCGTAGGCGGCGTAGGAGTTGGCGAACTCCGTCTCACCACCGCGCTCGGCCACCTGAACAGCCGACAGCACCGTGGCTTTCTGGGGGCACTCGTCACCGGTCGGTGTGCAGCCGTCGATGTGCCAGTCGAACGTCGCCTTCAGGTAGGCGGCCGACTTGTTCTTCGACTTGTCCAGCGTGATCGGATAGATACCGGCGACCGGATGGTGTCCGTCCGACGAGTGATCGACCGCCCCCAAGCGGCGGCTGAACGCGACCTGCGCCTCCGGGTCCAGGCCGAGGCCGGGAAAGACGAGCACTCCGTTGGCTTCCAGCGCATCCAGCACGGCAGCGCTCAGCGAGTCATCGGTCGCCAGGCGATCGGGGTCGACACCGAGCACTTCGGCGCCGACCGACGGCGTCAGCTTGTTGATCGTCAACAGGGACATGGGATTCCGATCTCCTAGGGCACCGGCGCGCTGACGCGGTCGATGACGGCGTCGGCGGAGTCGGCGGGTTTCTGGGTACCGAAGACCTCGACAGCCATCGAGACCATGATCATGGAGTAGACGAGGTGCAGCAGGTTCAGTACGTCCTCGGGTAGCTCGTCGAGGGGGAACTTGTCGCAGTAGTCGATCGCTTCCTCGAACCGCGGCGTGAACGCGTCGTAGAACGCATGGATCTCGGGCATCGGGGTGCTCAACCGGGCTTCCCAGCGCTCGGGTTCCGTGGCCAGGCACCACTTGTCGGCGA
The DNA here is from genome assembly GCF_029623955.1 of Mycobacterium sp. 236(2023). GTDB lineage: Bacteria > Actinomycetota > Actinomycetes > Mycobacteriales > Mycobacteriaceae > Mycobacterium. The sequence continues at coordinate 33,538 of NZ_JARSBP010000009.1, forward strand.
ACGATTCGAACTCGGCGAAGGGTTCGGGGAGACGGGGCACAGTCACACCCCCACCGGGGAGCGCTCGGCCTTGTACCGTTCGACCCAGTCGACGGCGACATGGTGCAGGTGCCGGACCAGGATCTCCTGGTCGTTGAGCGGGTAGTCGTCGACGACATCGTATTCGAGTGCGGCCTGGGTGCCGCCGAGCATGCCGGCGTCCTGCAGCGCGAACTCCTTGAGGACGACGGACGCGACCTCGTGCTCGACGCGTTCGCGGACGGTGCGGGCCGGGTGAAACGCGTTGTACGCCTCGAACTTGTGCGTGTTGTGCGACGTCGGCCAGTAGCGGTACAGCAGGTACCACCCGTGATAGATCAGGATCTCCAGGTTCGGGAAGATCTGGAAGTTCGTGATTCCCCACGGCTCGATGTTGCCAGGGTTCAGGCCGGCCGACTGATGGGTTTCGGGGGTCCGCCACGGGCCCACCAGCCCACTGCGCGTGGCCCTTTCAACCGGATACATGAACTCGGGGGCGAGCAGCCAGCGGCGGGTGCCCGCCGTCGACACGAGACGGTGGGGCCCGTCGATCTGAAAATGCCCGCATTCGAAGGTCGCATTGGGCTGGCGCACCTCGGTCGGCACCTGCTGCGAATGCAGCGACGGCACGTGGTAGTACTCCTGGAACGCGTCGGCGAAGATCTTCCAGTTGCTGTTGTTATGGGCGACGAAATCGTAACGCTCGGTCATCATCTCGAACGGGTAGTCGTCCAGCGCGGTGATCATCGGCCCCAGGAAGTCACGCAGCGTCTGCCGCGGTTCGGGGTCGAAGTTGATGAAGATGAAGCCGTTCCAGACGTCACACTGGACGGGCTTGAGGCCGTACTTGGCCGTGTCGAGATCGAAGAACTCGCCGGGTTGCTGCACGAACGTCAGGTCACCCTTGAGGTCGTAACGCCAACCGTGGTACTTGCACGTGAACTGACGGCACGCGCCCTTGACCTCCTCGCTGGGAAAGTCGTTCCACACCAACTTGTTCCCGCGGTGGCGGCACACGTTGTAGAACGCACGGATCTGCTGATCCTTGCCCTTCACCACGATCACCGACGTTCTGGCGGCGTCGATGTCCTTGGTCAGGTAACTCCCGACACGCGGAAGCTCTTCAACCCGTGCGACGTTGAGCCAGGCCCGTTTGAAGACCGCCTCACGCTCGAGTTCGTAGAATTCCGGCGAGATCGAGTCGCGGAACGACACCGGACCGGTGCCGAGCTCCGGATAGTGTTCCGTCCAGCTGCCCTCGGCGGGCTTGGGCCACTTAGCCATATGTGCCTCCCTGTTCGTTCTCGCGCCCGACTGTCATCACATCACCGAGCCACCGTTGACGCCCAGGGTCTGACCGGTGATGAAAGCGGCCTCGTCCGAGCACAGGAAGCCGACGGCGGCGGCGATGTCCTCGCCTGTACCCAGATGGCCGACCGGAATGCTGGCCGCCATCTGTTCGTTGGGCGGCAGGTGTCCCGCGGCCTGCGATTGGTGCTGCATCGGCGTCTCGATACCCGACGGCGGAATGTTGTTGACCGTGATGCGGTTTGGTCCGTACTCCCGGGCAAGCGATCGCGTCAGCGAGATCAGAGCACCCTTGGATGCGGCGTAGTGCGCCATCCCCGGCGAGCCCCGCTGGGCGCTCGACGACGAGATCATCACGATGCGTCCCCACCCCGCATCCAGCATGTCCGGCAGCGCGACCTGAGCGCAATGGAACGTACCGGTGAGGTTCACGTCGACCATGCGCTGCCACGACTCGGGCGAGATCTCCACAAAGGGTGCCCAGCCGACCAGGCCGGCGCTCGTCACGAGGATGTGCACCGGCCCGAGTTCGGTCCGCACCTTGGCGAACGCTTCCTCGACGGCGGCCCGGTCGGTGACGTCGGCGGCGACCCCGAGCGCGGTGACCCCCGCCGCACGCAACTCCTCGGCAACGCGTTGCGCCGCATCGCCGTTCACATCGAGCACGGCGACCCTGTGCCCCCGCCTGCCGAGTTCGTGGCAGGTCGACTCGCCCATGCCGGAGGCTCCGCCCGTCACCACTGCTACGCGCTTACTCATAAACCACGTGCACCTTCCGACTGGTGGGCAGTGACTGGCACGTCAGCACCCAACCTTCCTCGACCTCGTCCTCATCCAGCGCATCGTTGATGCGCATTCGCGCGCTACCCTCGACGACTCTCGCCATACACGTTCCGCAGGAACCGGTTTCGCAGGAAGCCGGCGCCCTCAGGCCCTTCTGCCGCGCGGTCTGAAGCAATGTGTCACCCTGCCGGTAGGCGGCAGTGACCTTCTGCCGGTCGAGTTCGATGACGATCTCATCGCAGGTCTCCTCAGCGTCATCGGTGACGCCGGGCGGCACCTCGGCGACCGTGAAGCGTTCGAGGTGCAGTCGCTGCTTCGACACACCGACCCCGAGCAGTGCGGTCTCGACGGTGTCCATAAAGGGGGCGGGTCCGCACACGTAGTAGTGGCCGGCTTCGGCCGAGGCGGCGAACGCCGTGATGGCCGATGCCGCCACGACGCCACCGTCCTCGTCGTAGTGGTGCTCGACGACCAGACGGTCCGCGTACTCCTCGATGAGTTGCGCGAGCGGTCCGGAGAAGATGACCGAATCGCGTCCGCGGTTGGCATAGAACAACTTGACCGGCCTCGCGGAATCGGCGAGGACCGTGCGCACCAGCGACATGATCGGCGTGATCCCACTACCGCCGGCGAAGGCGACGAGCGGTTCGAACTCCGAAACATCTTCGGGCAGAACGAATCTTCCCTCGGGCGGGGCGGCGTGCAGCTCGTCCCCCTCGGCCGCGGTGTCGTTGATCCAGTTCGAGACCACCCCGCCGGGGTCCCGCTTGATCGTGATCCGCAGCTCGTCTTCGACGGGCGCGGACGACATGGAGTAGCACCGCCGCAGGTCGCGTCCGTCGACGCTGACCCGCACGGTCAGAAATTGGCCGGCCTTGTAGCGGAAGTGCTGCGAACAGTGTTCGGGCACGTCCAACACCAGCGACACGGCATCGGAGGTCTCGCGCACCACGCGCTTGATGCGCAGGGGCGCGAATCCGTCCACGGTGAGTTCGTCGGCCATCCCCCGAAGAGTATCAAGTACTTGTCATTCAACTCAAGCCTCTACCCGCCGGAACTGCGTTCCCGCAGAACTTTGAGCGAGAGAGGGCCTGCCGGAATGCAATTCCGGCAGCTGCGGGTCGACTAGGGGTCGACATGGTCGGCGAAGAGTTCGTGCCCGGTCCCCTGCTCGACGACGCGACCGAGCAACTCCCGCAGGGTCTTCTGCTCGGCCTTGGACAGCACCCCGAACACCTTGTCGTGCGCTTCGATAGCGTCGTGCACGACGGCGGCGGCGACCTTACGACCCTGATCGGTGAGAAATGCCTGCAAGATCCGGCCGTGCGCCGGATTCTGCTTGCGCTCCACCAGCCCTCGCTTCTCGAGCGCGGTCAACGCCAACTGGACACCCTGGGGGGTGATCAACAGCCGCCGGGCCAGTTCGGCACCCGACAGGCCCGGCTCGTTGGACAGCTGCCGCAGGACACCGATCTGGGCGGTGCTCACGCCATGCTCACTGACAGCCTCGTTCACGCTGGTCAGCGAAAAATAGAAGGCCTGTTTAAGCAGCCAGAGGATGTTGTCGGTGAGCTCAATACCCGCCATGTCGTGCGCCTCCATGCCTAGACGCTAGCCGTCTGGCCCCCTTTATGGACCACGCCGTCCTTCATCACGAAACGCACGTCCAGTGTGGCCGCGATATCACGAGACGGATCGCCGTCCACCGCGATGACGTCGGCCAGGTAGCCGGGGGCGAGCCGCCCGAGTTCGTCGTCGGCTTCGATGAGCTCGGCGCTGGTGATCGTCGCCGCGCGCAGCGCCTGCATCGGGGTCATCCCGCGGGCGACCAGAGCGCACAACTCTTTCGCGTTCTGTCCGTGCGGGACCGCGGGAGCGTCTGTGCCGCAGGCAATGCGCACACCCGCCGCGATGGCTTTCGGCAGCATGGCCTGCGCCTGCGGAAACACCACTTCGGCCTTCTTGCGCAGCTCAGGCGCGATCCGGTCGATGGCCATCGCCTCGGTGAGGTAGGTCGTCGAGACCAGGAAGGTCCCGTGGTCGACCATCATCTGGATCGTGTCGTCGCTGGCGAGGAATCCGTGCTCGATGCAATCGATCCCGGCCCGGATGCAGGCGCGAATCGCGCTGTCCCCCACCGCATGTGCGGCGACACGGACACCGGCCCGGTGCGCCTCGTCGGCGATCGCGGCGAACTCCTCGTCCGAGTACTGCTGCGCCCCCGGCGCCGTGCTGTGCGACATGACGCCACCGGACGCGGAGACCTTGATCAGCTTGGCGCCGTGCCGGATCTGGTACCGCACGCAGGTACGGACGTCGTCGACACCGTTGGCGATGCCCTCGGCGACCGAGAGCGGCATGATCCCCGGCGCGAGCCGCTGGAACACCGTCGGATCGAGATGTCCGCCATACGGGGTGACGGCGTGCCCTGCGGGATAGATCCGCGGCCCGGCATGCCACCCCTGCTCGATGGCGCGCTGCAGCGCGACGTCGAGCAGGTAACCACCGGTCTTGACCATCAGGCCCAGATTGCGGACGGTCGTGAACCCGGCGTCCAAGGTCGTCCGCGCGTTCACCGCCCCGCGCAGCGTCCGGTACGCGGGGTCGTCCTGCACGCCGTGCATCGGGCTGGGCAGGCCCTCCGGACCGCCGGGCCCTCCGATGAGCAGGTTGAGCTCCATGTCCATCAGCCCGGGCAACAGCGTCACATCACCCAGATCGATGACCGTCGCATCCGCCGGTTCGGCGGGCGGGTTGACCGCCTGGATCCGGTTGCCCTCGATCACCAGCACTGCAGGGGCGCGGATCTCACCGGCCTCGACGTCCACCCAGCGGGCGGCCTTGACGACGGTCGTGGTCATGGGATCGGTTCGACGTCGCAGTCCAGCGACGTGGCGCCGGTGTCGGGCACCTTGGGTTGCTTCCAGCATTCAACGGGGAAGGACGCCTGGATCATCGAGTAGAGCATGTGCATCAGGTTCAGCACATCGTCGGGCAGCTCATCCAGAGAGAACTTGTCGCAGTAGGCAATTGCTTCTTCGGCACGCGCGGTGACGGCGTCGTAGAAGGCCTGCAGTTCCGGCATCGTGCTGCCCAGCCGTTTGGCGTAGCGCTCGGGTTCTGAACCCAGGCACCAGTCGGAGAACTGCTCGAGGTCGGCGAATTCCGGCGGCAGCTTGGCAACCGACGTGTCGACATCCATGCTCACACCCCTGCCGTCTTGCGCCGGTAATCGTCGACCCATGCGGCTGTCTCGGTGTGCAGATGCCGGATCAGCACTTCCTGGTCGCAGAGGACGAAATCGTCGAGGACCCGGGACTCGACCATCGACTGCGTGGCCTCAAGGGTGTTGGCGTCCTGCAACCCGTATTCCTTGAACGAGACCGCCGCGAGTTCCTGGGCGATCCGCTCACGCGGCGTGCGCGGTTGCGGGAAGTACACGGTGCCTTCGAACAGGTGCGTGTTGACCGACGTCGGCCAGTAGTGATACGTCAGGTACCAGCCCTGTCCCCAGAAGAGGATGACGAAGTTGGGGAACAGCTGGAACGAGTCCAGGCCCCAGGGATCGCATTTCGCCGGGTTCAAGCCGGGTGGCATCTCACCGAGGTCCGGTTTGTCCCACGGGCCGAAAAGCCCACTCTGGCAGATGTCTTCGATGGGCTTGCGCATCTCGTCGGCCATTTCCCAGGCCCGGATGCCCGACGTGCTGACCAACCGGTGCGGTCCTTCGATGCGGTAGTGCGGCGCCTCGAATCCCGCTTCGGCCGCGGCCTTCGAGTACGCCGTCGGCGACTGGTTCGCGTGCAATACCGGCGCGTGGTAGAACTCCTGGAACGCGTCCATGTAGAGCTTCCAGTTGGCCTTGACCTCGGACCGGTAGTGGAACCGCGATGTCATCTTGTCGAACGGATAGCCCTCGAGATCGGTGATCATCGGTCCGAGGAAGTCGCGCAGCGACTGCTCCGGTTCGTCTTTGGCGAAGTTGACGAAGATGAAGCCCTCCCACACCTCACAGTGCACGGGCACCAGCCCGTACCGGCTCTTGTCGAGGTCGAAGAACTCGCCTTCCTGCTGCACGAAGGTCAGGTTGCCGTCGAGGTCGTAGCGCCATGCGTGGTACTTGCAGGTGAACTGCCGGCACACCCCGCTGGTCTCCTCCAGCGGCATGTCGTTCCAGACGAGTTTGTTACCGCGGTGGCGGCAGATGTTGTGATAGGCCTTCACGTCACCGTTGCCGGTGCGGACCACGATGATCGACGTGTTGACGACCTTCATTTCCTTGGTGAAGTAACTACCTTTGCGTGGAATCTGTTCGACGCGGCCGACATTGAGCCAGGCGCGCTTGAACACCGCCTTGCGCTCGATCTCGTAGAACTGCGGGTCGACCGAGTCCTCGTAGGACACCGGTCCGGTTCCCAGCTGTGGGTAGTGCTCGGTCCAGCTGCCTTCTGCCGGCTTGGGAAATCGGGCCATCACGTATCTCCTCTGCCACCTCGGGGCTGCTATCACTGCTGCGCCGCCCGCATGCGAAGCGACCAGACCAGTCTCGCAGGCAAACACACAGGCGCAGCTGCCTTTTCGCCATTTCGCAGGAGACGACATTGCCGACGGTATATGGTTGATCAATCAATCGCAAGTAGTTGATATTCATTGAGGCCTATCGAGGGGAACGCGCGGGTGCGTCACGACGAGCTGTTCATCGGGGGTAGCTGGCAGACACCGAGCACCGAGGGGCGCATCGACGTCGTCTCGCCGCACACCGCGACGACGGTGGCCTCCGTGGCGGCAGCCTCACCTGCCGACGTGGACCGCGCCGTCGCCGCCGCGCGCAACGCATTCGACGATGGACCGTGGCCGCGCGCCCGCGCCGCCGAACGCATCGCGGCAATCCGCCGGCTGGCCGAGATCTACGGGGAACGGCGCGCCGACATGGCCGACCTCATCACCGCCGAGATCGGCGCCCCCATCAGTTTTGCCCAGCGCGCGCAAGTGGCACTGCCGTGGACGATGATGACGGCGTTCTGCGATCTGGCGGAGAACTACCGGTGGAGCGAGGACAGACCGGGGCGCTACGGCGCCGACATCCGCGTGCTGCGGGAGCCTGTCGGCGTCGTGGCCGCCATCGTGCCGTGGAACATGCCGCAGTTCCTGATCACCACGAAGTTGATCCCGGCGCTGCTGGCCGGATGTGCCGTGGCGCTCAAACCCGCTGCCGAATCCCCCCTCGACGCAATCCTGCTCGCGGAGATCATCGCCGAGGCGGGCCTGCCACCCGGCGTGGTCAGCGTCCTGCCCGGCGACGGCGCTCTCGGCGAGTACCTGGTGCGCCACCCCGGCGTGGACAAGGTGTCGTTCACCGGGTCGAGTGCCGCAGGCAAGGCCGTTGCGACGGCGTGCGCAGCAGACCTGAAGCGGGTGAGCCTGGAGCTCGGCGGCAAGTCCGCCGCCATCGTGCTCGACGACGCCGACCCGAATGTCGTTGCGTCCGGAGTGCGCTCGGCGAGCCTGTCCAACAGCGGGCAGATCTGCAATGCGCTGACGCGCATCCTGGTCCCGCAGTCGCGTGCCGCGGAGTTCACCGATGCGCTGGCCGCCGAGATGAGCGCGCTCATCGTCGGCGATCCGACCGACAGCGCGACCCAGGTCGGACCGCTCGTCTCGCAGCGCCAGCAGCAGCGCGTCACCGGTTACCTCGAACAGGGGGTCCGCGACGGCGCCCGGGTGGTGCTCGGCGGCCCCGGCATGCCCGACGGCATCGATCGCGGTTGGTTCGTCAAGCCCACCTTGTTCGACGGCGCCGACAACTCGATGACCATCGCACGGGAGGAGATCTTCGGTCCGGTGCTGACCGTCATCCCCTATTCCAACACCGCCGAAGCGATCCGGATCGCCAACGACTCCGACTATGGGCTGGCGGGATCGGTCTTCACCGCCGACGACGAACGCGGACTGGAGGTTGCCGCCGCGATTCGCACTGGGACGCTCGGAGTCAACCAGGGCTATCCGATGGATCCGTTCGCGCCGTTCGGTGGGGTGAAAGCGAGCGGGTACGGCCGTGAGCTCGGACCGGAAGGCATCGACAGCTACACCGAAACGAAATCCATTGCGGTAGCTGCACGTTAAGCGTCCTCGCCCTCGATCCCGAACGTCTCGATCGCCATCGCGAGTGCCCCGTAGCCGCCGGCCGTGAAGACGAGGTCCATCAGCTGCTGCTCGCTCAGATACGCACTGAGCGCACTCCAGGTCTCGTCTCCGATCACCGCTTCGCGGTGGAGTTCGTCCACCGCGGCAAGAACGCTGGCGTCGAGCCCATCGACCGCCGTGCCATTCTTGATGCCGTCCAGCTCGTCGTCGGACAGTCCCGCCCGTTTCGCCAGCGGTACATGGTGATCCCATAGATAGCGCGAGCCTCGGCACATCGCCGTGCGCAGCACGATCGTCTCGGTGATTCGCTTCGACAACGTCGTCGTCATCAGCAGGTGCATGTTGAACGTCAGGTACGCCTTCGTCAGCCGCGGATGGCGGGCGAACGTGGCCAGCATGTTGCCGACGGTGTCGGGCTGCGCGCGCTCCGGCGGCATCATCACTGACAGCGCGCGGACCACGTCGTCGTCCCACTGGTCGGCGGGCAGCGGCGTCAGCCTCATTTCAGGCAGCTGCCCAGGTCGATCGGCATCGACACCCCCGTAACGTAGCGCGAATCGTCCGACGCGAAGAACATGACGGCGTTGGTGATGTCCTCGACCTCGACCCAGGGCCGCGGCATGCTGTGGAACATCTGGCAGATCGGCGCGATGTCGTCGGGACCCGGGTTCTCCAGATCGGGACGGAAGAGCCGAAAAGTCTCGTCGTTCATCACCATCGGCGAGTTGACGTGCGTCGGGTGGACGCTGTTGACCCGGATCATGTGCGGCGCGAGTTCCACCGCGCACGACCGCATGAGCCCGACGACACCGTGTTTGGCCGAAACATATTGGCTCATCATGGGATAGGCCTTCATTCCGGCCACCGAGCTCGTCAGCACAATGGATCCGCCGCGTCCGCCGGCGACGATGTGCGGGATGCCCGCCTTCACCGTCTTCCACACACCGGTGAGGTTGATGTCCATCATGGTCTGCCACACGGCCTCGTCGAGTGTCTCGACGGTCTGCCCGCCGTTGCCGATGCCCGCATTGGCCAGGATGATGTCCAGCCGTCCCAGTTCGGCCACACCGCGGTCGACGAGCGCCTTCATCGCGTCGAAGTCGCGCACGTCGACCTCGTCGGCGACGATGCGCCGGCCCAGCGCTTCGACACGCTCCTTGGTTTCGAGCAGGTCGCCCGGTGCGGCCATCTCAAGCTGAACGTGGTCGATGTTCTTGCAGACATCGATCGCGATGATGTCCGCGCCTTCTTCGGCGAGCTTGAGCGCGTGGCTTCTCCCCTGGCCTCGTGCGGCGCCCGTGACGAAGGCAACCTTGCCCTCCACCCGACCCGGCATGGTCCTCTCCTCAATTCTGTTGCAGTGCAGCTACCTCAGAGGGTGATGCTGTGCTTCTCGAAATGCCGTGACAGCGCCTGCATGTAGCCGTCGCCGTGGAAGGGCCCCCGCGCGCCGATCGCGGCCTCCAGGAACGGGCCGTACTCCTCGTCGTTGACGTAGGTGGACCAGTGCACGATCTGGCAGTCGTCGTTGGTCTCGACGAAGCTGATCGAGTAGAAGCCCATTGTCTCGCCGGTGTTGACGTTGGTTCCCTCCCAGCGGTACCGCTGGACGAAACCGTTCTCGGCGGGCCACACCTTGAAGTCGACGGGCTTCCAGTCGGGAAACGTCACGCCGTACGCCTTCGCCTCGATCGTGGCCGCGGTGTCCCAGTGGGTCGCGACGTCTTTGAGTACCAGTTCCTGCTCGGCGACGAAGTACGGCGAGGTGTAGACGGCGTCGTCGGCGAACTCCCACTCGTCGTAGCTCTCCCCCTCCTGCACCTTCTGGAGCACGTACTTGTCGCGGTAGCTTTCGGCCATCCGGCGATGCTTGGCGATTCGCTCAACCAGATCCATTGCGTATCAGTTCCTTTCAGCAGAGGCACGGGCCTGAATCGAAGATGTCTGCTAGCTTGAATATACAGCTGTGCATTTGAGATACAAGAATGAATATATTTTGAACGGGGTGGAGCACCGGTCACCGGGCGTTGTTGGGAGAATGGCCAGATGGCGGAGCGATGGACGCGGCAGCGAAGGGTCGAACACACCCGCTCGCTGCTGCTCGACGCCGCGGAAGAAGTGGTCGCACGGCAGGGCTTCGGAGCGGCGGCACTGGAGGTCATCGCCGACGCGGCGGGCTACACCCGCGGCGCGATCTATTCGCATTTCGGCACCAAGGAGGAGCTGTTCCTCGCCGTCATGGAACGCCAACTACAACGCTTCCTCGACGGCTTCACCGACATCGTCGAATCGTTCCAGTCCCTCGACGAGATGGACGTCGACCAACTCGCCGAGCGGTGGCGCGAGCTGACGATCGGAAATCCCGATCGAGCCGCGTTGGGATACGAATTCACCCTGTTTCTGGTGCGCAATCCCGAGGCCCGCGCCCGCGTCGCCGAACAGCGCAGGCAGACTGCAGACTCACTGGCCGAGTACATCACCAGCCACGTCGACAAGATCGGTGGCCGGATGCGGGTTCCGGTCGACACCCTCGCCCGCGTCCTCATCGCCGTAAACGAAGGCGTCACGCTGGGCAGCGACATCGACGGGGTCGACTTGAGTCGACCCTTCCTCGAAATGGTCCTCGCCAACGTGGAGCCCGCCGACTAGCTCTGCGAGATGTCAACGCCTTCATATCCTTTGAGTACGTCGGCCGACGGCAGCGCCATCTGGAGGTAGACGTCGATACGGCGTACCTTGCCCTCCTCGGTGAATTCGTACACCGACAGCGAGTTCACCACGCTGTGGAAGTCACCGACGGAGCTGCGCTCCTCGAGTTCGAGGAACACGACACCACCCTTCTCGGTCACCCGTTTGAACGTGCAGTCCCAGTCGGCATTCGGCGCCCAATTGGTCAAGAAGGCCGCATACTCGGCCCAGTCCATGACTTCCTTGAAGTTGCCCACGCGGACGAAGTCGTCGGTGGCGATCAGGTCGCGCAACGGGTTCCAGCTCTCGACGGAGAAGCCCGGCGCCTTGGCGCTGTCGACGATCTGCTTGGTGGTGATCGCGTACTGCAGGACAGTTGCGGCATTCCCGCTGTGGCGTTCCAGGATCTCGTGGAGGGTCACGGGGTGGCGCCCTGGGCCGCGGCGAGGTAGCGGTCGACGACGGAGTGGTAGTGGGCGATCACCACTTCCTCTTTGACCAGCGACATGTGGTCGAGCTGCCGGTTGCGCAATCCGAGTTGCTGCCGCGGCATCTGCTCGTAATCCTGTTGCAGCGCGGTGAAGTACTTGTAATCCCCGGGCTCGGTGACGTCGATGCGTGGTGCCCTCAGTGCCTCTTTGTATTCGTCGGGCAGCCACATCACGCTGATGATGTGCCAGTAGCACTTGTTGGGATCACCGCTCTCGTGCGGTTGGGCCAAGATGACCGTCGCCTCGCCGGCCCGCACGGTCATGAAGAAGTTCGGGAACAGCACCCAGCCGTGGTTGTCGCTCATCTGCGCGTCGGTCAGCGAGCTGACGTCGAACCCCATGCCGGTCAGGGTCTCGCGGGTCGCGCGCTGCAACAGCGTCCTCGGAGTTACGCCGTCCGGAAGGATCAGTTCACCTGTGCTGTCGCGGTATTCAGCGACAAGTTCCTGAAATCTGGGCAGTACGGCCGTCACCGACGGGAACGTCTCCGGCAGGCTCATGATGCCTTCGAGCTGCTCCTCGAGACCGTACGCCTTTCCCGCCACCTCGAACGGTGCACACGAGACGCTGTGCTTGTCGAAGAACTTGTACCGCGTGGTGCTCGGATCGATCATGATCACCTGCAGCAGCTGCGGATGGATTCCGGAGATGTGGTAACCCTCCTCGAAGGCGTCCATCACCACTTTCCAGTTGCAGTCCAACGCCTCCCGCACGTCGAGGACCGTGTCCATCTCTTCGAGGCGATACGGGCTGAGGAGGTCGACGACATCCTGGCCCAGGAACTCCGCGAGTGGCGCGGCATCCGGGTCGGGGTTGACGAAGATGAAGCCGCCGAAGCACTCGACCGAGACCGGGAAGAGGCCCAGACCTTCCTTGTCGAGGGCCGTCAGGACGTTCTCTTTCTCCCGCAACACCCCCTTGAGGCGGCCTTCGAGGTCGTAGGACCACAAGTGGTACTGACAGAGCAAGCCGCGCTTGGCATTTCCCCTACCGACGCACAGCTTGTTACCGCGGTGCCGGCAGGCATTGACGAATCCGCGAACCTCGCCGTCCTTTCCCCGGACCAGGATGAAGGACTGGTCGAGTAGGCGGTATTCCATCCAGTCGCCCGAGTCGGGCAATTCCGATGCTCGTCCGGCGACCTGCCACGTCCGCAGCCAGATGCCGTCGTGTTCACGCTGGACGTACTCGGGATCGGTGTATCGGTCGGTGGTGATGTCCATCCGGTACTGGGTGAGGTCGATGTCGTCCAGACCCAATCCGGTGTCGAACCACTCCCCCGGCCGTACGGGCTGTGTCGTTGTCATGACTGCGCTGACTCCTGTGTGTCGTCTCGTGACGCCTGACACAACTATACACACGCGTATTTCACATACAAGAGTGTATTTTTCTTTGGCGAGCAGACACAAACTCACACGAAAAGGGTTGCAAACGCGCGATTTTGTGTCTGCTCGCGTGCGAGCTGGTTCAGTCGGGGAGCTTGATGACCGACGTGTACATCTCGACGATCGGCCGGTAGAGGTCGACGTCGTCGAGCGCGCTTCCCAGCACCACGGAGTCACTGGTCGCCACCAGCGCCTGGGCGAATGCCAGCGGCGGGATCATCAGGCTCGCGCCGAGCTTTTCCATCCCGTCGACGATGAACTTGGCCAGTTGATCGACCACCTCGGCCCGCTTGGCCGCGACCCGGTCGCGCGCCTCGGGGTTGCGAAGGAGGTAGAGGGTGAACTCCAGGCCCAGCGCCGCGTGCTCGGCGCCGCGGTCGACACTCAGCTGACGCCAGCGCTCGGCGATCTCGTCGAGTTCGTGGGCCCCGACCCGATTCGCACTCGACATCACCTCGGCGAAATTGTCGAAATACCGCCGCCAGTACCGGTCGCTGACAGCGAGGAAGAGGTCTTCCTTCGTGGTGAAGTGTTTGTAGATCGCGCCTTTGGTGTAGCCGGCCGTCCTCGCGATGTCATCGAGAGTCGCTGGAGTGAAACCTTTTTCGGCGAACACTTCTTCGGCGGCATCCAGCAGCACCGAACGCGTCTGCTCAAGACGTCGCTCCCGGGTCCAGCGCTCCACCATGACGGCATTCTTCCACAGGATCTGAGATACCTATTGGACACTCAGATACCAGTGGGTATATTCGCAACCGCCAGGTCGCCTGGTTCGCCGATCGTCGAGGGGATATCGAGTGAGTGAACTGTCGAAGAAGCCTGCCGTCACAGAATCACTGCGCGGGAGCACTGAGCTCGGCAACCATCGGCCGTCATCGTCGAACGCCGTCACGATCTGGGCGACCGTCGGCGCCATCTTCCTGGCGTACACGCTCTACGTGTTCATCCGCTGGATCACCGGCCCGTTCTTCGAGCCCGTGAACGGTGGGCCCACCGACCCGCCGATGTACATGAAGATCCCGTTGATGGCCAACGCCGTCGTGCTCTGGATCGGGCTGCCAGCGGCGTTGTGGTTCTTCATCATTCGGCCCTGGGTACGCGAGCGGCGCATCACCCTCGACGGCATGCTGCTCGTATCCATGGGCCTGATGATGTTCCAGGATCCGATGCTGAACTACTACAGCACCTGGTGCACGTACAACGCCTGGCTGTGGAACCGGGGCTCGTGGGCTCCGCACATCCCCGGCTGGGTGGCCCACGAAGAGCCGGGCCACACGGTGCCCGAGCCGCTGCTGACCAACATCCCCGGCTACATGTACGGCGTGCTGCTGCTGACCATCGTCGGCTGCTGGGTCATGCGCAAGATCAAGAACCGGTGGCCCGCGATCAGCAATCTGCGGCTGATTCTCATCACCTATGCGATCGCCTTCGTCTTCGACTTCGTGATGGAAGCCCTGATCATGCTGCCGATCGGGTTCTACTCCTACCCCGGGGCCATTCAGTCGTTGTCGTTCAACGCCGGCACCTACTACCAGTGGCCCGTGTACGAGGGACTCATGTGGGGCGGGGTCCAAGCGGCGTTGTGCTGCCTGCGCTTCTTCACCGACGACCGCGGAAGGACCGTCGTCGAACGGGGATTGGATCGTGTGCGCGGCGGATTCGCCAAACAACAGTTCGTCCGCTTCCTGGCGATCTTCGGCGGCGTGAGCGCCTGCTTCTTCCTGTTCTACAACGTCCCCGCGACGTGGCTCGGAATGCACGGCGATCCGTGGCCCGAAGATGTGCAGAAGCGCTCGTATTTCAACCCGGGCATCTGCGGTGAAGGGACCGATCGACCGTGCCCGAATCCTGACCTGCCGCTCCCGACGAAGCACTCGGGTTTCATCAACCACGACGGTGAGCTCGTACTGCCGGACGGCGCGACGATGCCGACCGTCGTTCCCATCCAGGGCGCGAACGGTGATGACCGTCAGTAACTTTGAGCCGGCAGCCGGCGCAATGCCCGTCCCCTTCTACCGCGCGGTCGGCGACGAGGTCGAAGTGTTCTGCGCAGCGGCCCGGCGCGGGGCTCCGGTCATGCTCAAGGGACCCACAGGCTGCGGGAAGACCCGCTTCGTCGAGGCGATGGCGCATCGACTCGGTCGGGATCTGGTCACTGTCGCCGGGCACGAGGACATGACGTCGGCGGACCTGGTGGGACGCTTCCTTCTCAAGGGCGGCGAGACGGTCTGGGTCGACGGACCGTTGACCAGAGCGGTACGCGACGGGGCGATCTGCTACCTCGACGAGATCGTCGAGGCCCGGCAGGACACCACCGTCGTCATCCACCCGCTCGCCGACCACCGGCGCGAGCTGCCCATCGATCGGCTGGGTAGGACATTGCCTGCGGCGCAGGGGTTTCAATTGGTGATCTCGTACAACCCCGGGTACCAGAGCATCCTGAAAAACCTCAAGGAGTCGACACGGCAGCGGTTCGTCGCCATCGGCCTCGACTTTCCGACCGACGACATCGAGACCGACATCGTCGCCCACGAAGCCCGCATCGATCCGGAGACCGCGCGCTCCTTGGTCACGCTCGGTGCGGCTATCCGCAATCTCGACAGCACCGCGCTCAACGAGGTCGCCTCCACCCGCATGCTGATCCTCGCGGGTGGTCTGGCCGCCGAAGGCCTCGGTCTTCGCGCCGCGGTCCAGTCGGCCGTCGTCGAGGTGCTCTCCGACGATCCCGGGGTGATCCGCGCGCTCGGTGAACTGGTCGACGCGGTCCTGCCCGCCCCGTGACCGCGGAACCTGCAGGCGCCGAACGGTTTCGGTTCCTGGCCTCCTTCGTCGCGGGCAGGCCCGTCGACGTGATCGAGGCGGCCGCCGGGCAACCCGCGTACACGAATGGCCGGGCAGTCTTTGTCTCGCGGGGCGGGTCCGCCGATCACCAGCGCCGCGAGGTGCTGGTGCAGAGTGCGTTGCTGGGATCGGGCAGTCTCGATCGACGGTTCGCGAGCCGGCTGCGGGGCCGGCCTTCGGCGGCTCGTCGCTACCTCGCGCTCGAGGGTCACCGCGTGCTGGCCGGTCTCGCGATCCGAATTGCCTTGGCTGCCGAGATCTGTCCCGATGGCGCGCCGGATACCGGGAACGCCGAGGAGTCCATCGCAGTCGCCTTGGGCCGAACGAGGATCGCCGAGCCACCGACATGGTTCGGCACCGTCAGGCCCGCCCAGCTGATGTCGTCGCCGCCCACCCGGGTGTCGGCGCCGACCGGCAGGGACCTCTACGTGAACCTGGATGACGGCGAGATGTCCGACCTCAACGACGACCTCGACGACGAGGCCGACACTCCGGAAACCGGGAGCAGAATCCTCAGATTGTTCGAGGTACCCGTCGGAGCCAAGGCCACGGCCGACTTCCTGCGCAAGATTCTCGGAAGCTCCCGGTCTTCGGGAAACGACACCGCCGGCGGCGAGTTGACGCCCGGCGCGATGAGGCGAACGCCCGCGGCAAGCATGAGCGCACGACCCCTACCGACGCCGATCCGCTTCACCGACGGCGACAGGCCAGGTGCCGCGGTCGACGTCGGCGGCGCCCTCCACCCGGAGTGGAACGCCTTCACCCACCGGTACCGGCCGGATTGGTGCCGGGTCATCGACTTTCCCGTCACCGCCGCCGTCGGTGGCACCGACAGCGGTGTTCTGCGCGACGACGTCCTGCGGCGACGACTGTCGCGGGTCGGCCTCGGGCCCACCGTGTTGCGTGCCCGCGCCGACGGTGACGACCTCGACATCGAGGCGCTGATCCAGCTTTCCGTCGATCTGCGATCCGGTCATGCAGCACCGGAGCACATTCATACGGAACGCCGCAATCGCGCACGTCACCTCGGAGTGCTCGTCCTGGTCGATGTTTCGGGCTCGGCCACCGACGGCGATTCGGAGGGCGCCACGGTCCACGACCATCAGCGCCGCGCCGCCGCCACGATCGCCGCGACGCTCGAGGAACTCGGTGACCGGGTGGCGGTGTACGGGTTCCGCTCTCAGGGCCGCAGGTCGGTACACCTGCTTGCCGTCAAGACCTTCGGCCAACGTTTCGGTGTCGCAGCCCGCAGCCGCCTCGAACACCTCCGGCCGTCGGGATACACGAGGCTCGGGACGGGCATTCGCGGCGCGGGCGAACTTCTCAAGCGGGACGCGGGGACACCCCACCGGCTACTGCTCGTCCTGTCCGACGGTTATCCGTACGACGA
This sequence comes from Mycobacterium sp. 236(2023), assembly GCF_029623955.1. GTDB lineage: Bacteria > Actinomycetota > Actinomycetes > Mycobacteriales > Mycobacteriaceae > Mycobacterium. The sequence goes on from NZ_JARSBP010000009.1 coordinate 50,586, forward strand.
CGGTTACGAAGGCCGGTACGCGGAAGCCGATGCCCGGCGGTCCCTCGATGAACTGCGCGCCGACGGTGTGGCGTGCCTGTGCCTGTCCATCGGCACAGCCGCCGAGTCGGACACGTTGCAACGCGTCTTCGGATCAGCGTGCCACCGCAGCGGATCGAGCTTGTCGGAGTTGAGCCCGCACATGGACGAACTGTTTCTGACCGCACTGCGGGAACTGTCCGCTCCACGACCCGCCCGGGTATATGCTCCGACCGTCAATCACAAGTAGTTGATACAGCGCGGACAGAGGATGGCGACGTGACGACGCCGAACGAACACGAAACGAACTTTGCCCAGCCGTGGGCACCGCACCGCCTGAAGATCTACACCTGGACCGGCATCTTCACCTTCGGCATGTTCCTGTTGGTGACGGTCGGGGTCAGCATCGGATTCATCGCGCCGACCTTCACGACCGATGTGGTCGTCAACTTGATCTTCGGCATCCCTGTGATGCTGCTGCCCTTCGTCATCTTGTGGAATGCACCGGGAGAGAGGCGAACCCGGCTCGACAAGGCGGCCGAGCTCACGCTCTTCTACCTGCCCTACACGGCAGGCAGCCAGATCGGCTATGAACTGATGTTTCTCGTCGGCCATCCACTCGGCCTGTGGGCGCCGACGACCGATCCCGGCTGGAAATGGTTGTGGTGGCAGTACGGCCTTGCCGACACCCGCTACGTCAGCGGCAATCCGTGGATCTTCGCGCTGGAGATCGTCGGTGTGCTGACCGGGGCCACCGTCTTCGTCATGTGGACCCGACTGGTCAAGACCGGACTGCCGGACGAGTCGCGCATCCGCTGCCTGTGGATCACCTTCGCCGGGTGCGCGATTCTGATGAGCAGCACCGCGGTCTACTTCCTGGCCGAGGTCGGCGCCGGCTTCAGCAACATCGGTCAGGGCGCCTTCGGTCTCGGGTTCAAATTCATCGGCGAGAACATCCCGTTCATCGTGTTGCCGCCACTGGTGCTGTATTCGATCCATCTCCAGATCGACTACCTGACACGTCGTGCAGGCGCGCGGGCCGCATCGCTCACCGCACAGGCGGCACCAGGATCCGCAGCCCGCTGAAACTCTGACATCGCCGCCTCCGAACATGATTCAAGGGCCGAAAGGAGGTCCGCATGCTGCATGGAGAGAAGATCCTGATCACCGGGGCCACCGGCAAGATCGCGTTTCCGATCGCGCGCGCCCTGGCTCCGCACAACGAGGTGTGGGGCGCGGCCCGGCTGCGCGACCCGGCCGATCGCGACAAGCTGTCGGATGTGGGGGTGACACCGATCGCCCTCGATGTGAGCACCGGCGACTTCTCCTGCATTCCGGACGATTTCGGCTACGTGTTCCACGCGGCGGTCGATCCGGGAACGGGGACCTGGCAACAGACCGTGGAAACCAACGCGCACAACTCCGGGGAGCTGCTCTTCCACTGTCGCGCCGCCAAAGGGTTCGTGCTGTGCTCGACGGGCTCGATCTACGGGTACCAGGGCAGGCGCCCGCTCACCGAGGAAGACCCGCCCGGTGTGCCGTTGCGCGCCAACTACAGCTTCTCGAAGGTCGCCGCCGAAGCGCTGTGCAGCTGGATCTCGCGGCGTCACGGTATCCCGTTGACGATCATCCGGATCTGCTCGACGTACGGCCCCGAGGGCGGCGCGGCCGCCGACCGCCTCGATGCGATCCTGGCGCGCAAGCCCATTCGGCTGCATCCCGACGCACCGAACAACTACAACCCGATCTACGAGGACGACTATGTCGCGCTGGGCATCCGGGCGATGGAAGTCGCGACGTCGCCGCCCCAGGTGGTGAATTGGGCGGGCAGCGAGACCGTCAGCGTCGAGGAGTACTGCGCCTACCTGGGGCAACTCGTCGGAGTGGAGCCCGTCTTCGAATACACCGCAGAAGCCCACACGCCGCTGTGGCCCGACGTGAGCCATATGCACGAAGTCCTCGGCAGGACGAAAGTGCCTTGGCGAGAAGGTTTTCGGAGGATGGTCGCCGCCCGCTATCCTCACCTCGTCCTTGCCGGGTCGGGCCACGAGTGATGCAACTTCCAGGGACCCCGTCCGACGACGTCGACGGAGTGCTCGCCGCCGGCCGCGGTGACATCAGCACCCTGTTCGTGTCGATGGCCACCCGTCACCCCGAGGGCCGCGACGCGGACTACCTGCGGTGGCACACCCTGGACCACCGGCCCGAACAGCATCGACTCGCGGCGGTCCGCGCATCTCTGCGGCTGGTGTCGACATCGGAATGCCGGGAGGCGCGACTGCCCGGCGATGCACGGTTCGACAGCATCGACCATGTGATGACGTATTTTTTCAGCGACCCCGCCGGACTCGTCGCGTTCAACGAGCTCTCCATCGCGCTCGGAGACGCGGGTCGCAAGATCGCGTTGCTTCCGCCGGTCGACCGTGGCGTGTACGCGGTGCAGAGCAAGGCGGCAGCGCCCCGGGTCAAGGTCGGTGCCGATGTGTTGCCCTGGTGGCCGGTGCGCGGCGTCGTCGCCCTGCTCGAACGCGAGTCGCTCGATGCGGCACCGCTTCTCGACGTCGACGGTGTTGCCGGTGTGTGGTCGGCCTCGACGCTGTGTGTGGATGCCGAACTTGCCAGCGCGAAAAGCGGCCAGCACCTGACGTATTGCTTCCTCGACGACGACCCCGTAACGGTCGCGCGGCGGATGGCTCCGGTGCTCACCCGCCGCTGGGAAGACGCCGGGACGCAGCCGCTGCTGGCCGCGCCGTTCTACCCGGTGATCCCGCACGAATGGGACCGGCATGTGCCGTGACGAGGAGGTGACATGCGTATCGGCCTGATGGTCGGCTCGGACAAGGAACGGGATCGCGGAGACCGCCTGGCAGGGCTGATCTCCGACGGTGTCGCCGCCGAAGTCGCGGGCTTCAGCTCGTTCTGGTTTCCCCAGGTGCCCGGGTATCTGGACGCGATGACGGCGATCGCGCTTCTCGGCGCGTCGACCACGTCGATCGAACTCGGCACCGCCGTGGTCCCGATCCAGACCCGCCATCCGCTGATTCTCGCCCAGCAGGCACTGACCACGAACGCAGCGTGCGGTGGCCGCTTCGCGCTCGGCCTCGGTTTGTCACACGACTGGATTATCAACGGCCAGTTGGGACTTCCGTACGAGCGGCCGGTGAGCACGCTCCGGCATCACCTGGATGTGCTGGGAGCGGCATTCGCCGGACCGGGCCAGGTGAACGTCGACAACGATGACTTCCGGGTGCACAGTCCGATCGACGTGACTGACACCGCGCCGCCTGTTCTGCTTGCCGCACTCGGACCGAAGATGCTGCGGATCGCAGGCGAGCGGGCCGACGGGACACTCCTGTGGATGGCCGATGAGCGCGCTGTCGGCGAACACGTGGCACCGCGCATCACGGCTGCTGCGCAGGCCGCCGGCCGACCGTCCCCCCGCGTCGTCGCGGGGGTACCGGTCGCGCTATGCGCGCCCGGTGACGTCGACGACGCGCGCACCCACGCCAGCGAAGTGCTCGGGCACGCCCACTTCTCCCCCAACTACGTGGCGCTGCTCGAACACGGCGACGCTGAGGACGTCGGCGACACGATGGCGGCCGGAGACGAATCCGCGGTCCTGCGACGGCTACAGGCCTATCGCGACGCCGGGGTCACCGATCTCGCCGCTCGCATCATCCCCCTCGGCAAGGACGCCGCCGAGAAGAGCCGGTCGCGCGAACGTACCGCCCAGTTCCTGGCATCACTGGTCCTGTGACCTCATCGGCGGGACCGCAGCACCGACGCGACGACTGCTGCGGCAACCGAAATCCCGACAACACAGGCGAATCCACCCAGGATCAGATGTCGCGGTGACCCGCCCGACGCGAATGCCACCAGCTGAAGACCTCCGGCAGTCAGTGCCAGGCCGGCGAAGGCCAACGCCGCGATCTTGAGGGTCATTCGTCCTTTCCGAGCGCATAGCTGCCCATGAACTCCATCGGCACCCCGCCGACGGTGCAGAAGAACAACTCGACGCCCGGTACTCCGGCATCGAAAACGGTCACGTCGGAGGCATGTTTGGCCGCCGCGTCCTGACTCCGCCCGAAATCGTCGGTCAGGAAGGACAACGCCGCCAGGCCCTCCGGCGCCACCGCGCGCAGATGTTCGGGGACGTCGAGCACCTCGATAAGGCCGGCTTCGCCGGTGCCCAGGATCGTCACGTCAGCACCGTCGGAGGGCGGCCATCCCAGCGTCGTCTCCAGGACAGGCCCCGGCACCCGCATCTGGTAGGCGACAGTCATGCCGACGACCTCGGTCAGGAATGCGATGAAGTCCGCAGCCGAGTGGCTGCGCATGACGACATGGTGGAGATGGTTGGGCATGGCCGAACGCTACCCAGTGGCAGCCGCCGGGGACGGACAACCGAAAAATCCATTTAGTTTTACTCCGGTCAACTATTGGCCGTCCGCCAAAGAGCTGTTAGTTTGCCTGATGTGGCGGTGATCAAGCCGGAAGTGAAAGCTGACCGTGGTCAGCGCAGGGCATCGTTTCAACGAGCTCGTTCCACCGAGACGAAAAGGATGCTCGTCCAGGCCGCGATGGCACTGTGGCGCACCAAGGGGTATGCCTCCACCACCGTCGTCGACATCTGTACCGCGGCCGGCGTATCCAAAGCGCTCTTCTACTTCTATTTCCCCCGCAAGGAGGATGTGCTCTTCGAGATCGGCGTGCTGTCGACGCAATCCGCACACCGCCGGATCCACGAACTGTTGAAGAAGCCGTACGAGATCGAACCCGTTATCTCCGCCGCGCTCACCGCCTTCGAACGGTCGATGGCGCGCAACCCGAGCGAACTCGTCGTCGAAACCATCCTCGAGGGCTACCGGCACGAGCACCGCATCATGGCCGACGGCGCCCCGCCCGGCATCGACGAGGGCATGTTCACCGAGTTGTTCACGCGGGCACGAGCGGACGGCAAGTTGCCCGATTCGGTCGACACCACACATTTGGCCTATCTGGCGCACACCATGGTCAGCGAGGGGGCCAGGCACTGGGCGGCAGGAGCTTTCGGGCAGCGCTCGTTCGCCGAGGTCGTCACCGAAGACATCTGCACGCTGATCGACGGATACACGGCAAGGAGGCCGCATGTGGGATTTTGAGACCGACCCCGAGTACCAGAAGGTGCTCGACTGGGCAGACGAGTTCGTCCGCGAGGAGGTCGAGCCACTCGACTTCGCTTTCCCGCATCAGCAGTTCGTGCCGCTGGAAGGCAAGAGGCGCGAGGCGATCGACCCCCTCAAGGCGGAGGTGCGGCGACGCGGACTCTGGGCCACGCATCTGGGCGCCGACCTCGGGGGTCAGGGCTATGGACAGCTCAAGCTCGCGCTGCTCAACGAGATCCTCGGCCGCTCGCAGTGGGCGCCGATCATCTTCGGCTGTCAGGCCCCCGATACCGGCAACGCCGAGATCATCGCGCACTACGGTACCGAGGAGCAGAAGCAGAAGTACCTGCGGCCACTGCTGGAGGGTGAACTGTTCTCCTGCTATTCGATGACCGAACCGCATGCCGGTGCCGACCCGACGATGTTCACCACGAGCGCGGTGCGCGACGGGGACGACTGGGTCATAAACGGGTGGAAGTTCTTCTCCTCCAACGCGGCCACCGCGTCGTTCCTCATCGTCATGGTCGTCACCAACCCCGATGTCAGTGCCTACCAAGGGATGTCGATGTTCCTGGTGCCCACAGACACGCCCGGCGTCAAGATCGAGCGCAACGTCGGACTGTACGGGGAGCGTGCCGACGAGGGCTCGCATGCACTGATCCACTACGACAACGTGCGCGTGCCTGCCGAGGCACTCCTCGGCGGTGAGGGGCAAGCGTTCGTCATCGCGCAGACCCGGCTCGGTGGCGGCCGCATCCACCACGCCATGCGTACCATCGGCATGTCACGCAAGGCTCTGGACATGATGTGCGAGCGTGCGCTGAGCCGGGAAACACAGGGCAGCCGCCTGTCGGACAAGCAGTTCGTGCAGGGATATATCGCGGACTCGTACGCTCAGCTGTTGCAGTTCCGGCTGATGGTGCTCTACACCGCGTGGGAGATCGACAAGTACAACGACTACAAGAAGGTCCGCAAGGACATTGCCGCGGTCAAGGTCGTCATGCCGACCGTCCTACACGACATCGCCTGGCGCGCAATGCAAGTACACGGAGCTCTGGGCGTCACCAACGAAGTCCCGTTCCTCGGCATGGTGACCGGGGCTGCGGTCATGGGCCTGGCCGACGGACCCACCGAGGTGCACAAGACCACCGTCGCCAAGCAGGTTCTGCGCGACTACCGGCCAGCCGAAGGCACGTGGCCATCCGAATGGATTCCGGCCAAACGCGAAGCCGCGCTGGCGAAGTACGCGGACTTTGTCGAACATGAGGTCGGCAACCTGTGAGCCAGATCGACACTGCCCGCCTCGCCGACTGGATGGACGGGGCCGGGCTCCCCGGCAAGGGTGAGCCGCTGGAGGCTCAATTCCTTTCCGGCGGCACACAAAACGTCATCTTCGATCTCAGGCGGGGCGAGCACCGGTGCGTACTGCGGATGCCGCCACCGGGAGCGCCGCCCGACCGCGACAAGGGCATCCTGCGGGAGTGGCGGATCATCGAGGCCCTCGACGGCACCGACGTCCCCCATACGGCAGCCGTCGGTGTCTGTGACGACGCCTCGGTCCTCGGCCGTCCGTTCTACCTGATGGGCTTCGTCGACGGCTGGTCGCCGATGGAAACCCACGGTCGGTGGCCGGAGCCGTTCGACAGCGATGCGTCTACCCGCCCCGGGCTGAGTTATCAACTGGCCGAGGGCATTGCGCTGCTGTCAAAGGTCGACTGGCGCGCGAAAGGACTGCAGGATCTCGGCCGCCCCGACGGCTTCCACGACCGCCAGGTCGACCGGTGGATCGGATTTCTCGAGCGCATCAAGAAGCGGGACCTACCCGGACTCGATGCGGCGACCGGCTGGCTGCAGGCCCACAAACCGCTCGACTTCATCCCCGGCCTCATGCACGGTGACTACCAGTTCGCCAACGTCATGTACAGGCACGGCGCGCCCGCGCAGATGGCCGCGATCGTCGACTGGGAGATGGGCACCGTCGGCGACCCCAAACTCGATCTGGGCTGGATGGTGCAGTCGTGGCCAGTCGGCGACGACCTCGGGGACATGACCTACGTCGACATGCGCGGTATGCCATCGCGCGACGATGTGGTCGCCCACTACGCCGACGTGTCTGGCCGTCAGGTCGACGATCTGGACTACTACCTGGTGCTGGCGAAGTGGAAGTTGGCGATCGTCCTTGAACAAGGGTTTCAGCGCGCCGGTGACGACGAGAAGCTGCTCGCGTTCGGTCCCGTGGTGACGAGCCTGATGGCCTCAGCCGCCGAACTCGCCGGGTCCACGGACTACCGGGGCTAAGCGTGGTGCGTGCTGCGGTGTGTCCGGCGTACGGGCCGCCGGATGTCGTGCGGGTCGAAGAGCAGGCCGTCCCCGCCGCCGGGCCGGGTCAGGTCGGGGTCCGGGTGGCCGCGGCGGCGGTGAACTTTCCCGATGTTCTCCTGGTGGCGGGCACCTACCAGGTGAGCGTGCCCCCGCCGTTCGTTCCGGGTAGCGAGTTCGCCGGCGTGGTCGACGAGATCGGGCCGGAGACTGTGGGTTTCGCTATCGGCGACCGAGTGACCGGGACAGGCATGGTCGGGGCGTTCGCCGAACGCGTCGTCGTCGACGCGGCCACGCTGGCACCCATTCCGGACGGCGTCGACGCGCGAGCAGCTGCCGCGTCCGGCGTCGCGCACCGCACGGCCTATCACACGTTGCGCTCGGTAGCCAGGGTCAGCGCGGGCGACGAACTCATCGTGCTCGGCGCCGGCGGCGGCGTCGGCCTCGCCGCCGTGCAACTCGGCGTCGCTCTGGGCGCGGACGTCACCGCGGTCGCCTCGTCTGCCGAGAAGCTCAGCGTGGCAGGCAAATACGGTGCGGCGCGGCTGGTCAATCACAAGGCGGGCGATCTCCGATCCGCGCTGCGCGAGACACTGCCTGACGGCGCCGACGCGGTGATCGACCCGGTGGGCGGCGACGTCAGCGAGCCGGCGTTGCGGTCACTTCGCAGGGGCGGGTGCTTCGTGACCGTCGGCTATGCATCAGGGGTCATCCCCCGGATCCCCTTGAACCTCATTCTGATCAAGGGGATCGCGGTGCTCGGATTCCAGTTCCAGGACATCGCGCCCGACGAATTCACCCGCAACGAAGGCGAACTCCGCAATCTGCTCGCCTCCGGGCGCGTCACACCGCACATCGGAGCGACCTATTCGCTCGACGAGACCGCGGCGGCGCTGCGGCACGTGGGCGAAGGCCGCGCGATCGGCAAGGTCCTGATCGACCTGAGCTGAGCCGTGTCAGCTGGCCGGGATCAGATCGGCGGCCACCGAGGCCATCATGCCGCAGCAGAACACTTCGGTCGGGCTGATGGCGTGGTCGACGGCCCCCTGAGCGGCGGCGAGGGCCTGCGCTTTGAAGGCCCGCGCCGCTGCGCTGAGGCGGTGCTCGACGGAGTCGACGCTCTTGTCCAGCTCAGCGGGCAGCGATGCACCCCACAGGGTTACCTCGGTCGCGCCTTGATCGAGAGCGCCGAGCACGCCCCGGCGAACCCGGTCGTCGCGGCCGAACAGGTCGGCGGCGACAGCCACGGTCTGGGGATGCGGACGCTCGTCCCAGGAGTCGAGCACCGATTCGAGGTCGAGGGTGTCGGCACCGAGGATCTGCAGCGGACGGACATCTTCGTCACTGCCGACGAGCACGGTGACGTCCCAGCCCGCCATGACCCGGTCATAGATCCAGCCGCCGGCGAATCGCACCGCGTCGAGCACGGTCGGAGACACGACGTCGAGGCGGTACCTCATGTCGGGTTGGACGGTGTTGCCAGATCGCGGGCCAGCGACTGCGCGTATTCCTTGAATGCTTCGGTCAGCGGGATTGAGGGATCGAGCAACCATAGTGTCTCCATTCCGTTGATGAAGGCGAGAATCTCCGTGGCCTTGGTGGCCGCGTCGAAGTCGGTGCGGTACAGACCTTTTGCCTGTCCGCGGGTGATGTTGTCCTTGAGGATGTCTGCGGCATCGCGGTAGCGCTTCTGCAGTCGATCGTGCAGGGGTGCATCGGGCGAGATGTTCTCCACCAGCAGGACGATGAACGTTCCGACCAACTCGGGCGATCGCTGGAATCGTTCGGGCACCCGGGCGAGCTCGGTGACCAGGTCCCCCGACCGGTCTGCATGCATGTCGTCGTCGAGGTCGCGCGCATCCACGACGGCGTTGAGGAGCTGCTCTTTGGACTCGAAATGGTGGAGCAGTCCCGCGGGCGTCACGCCGGCCTCCTTGGCGATCTGCGCCAGTGACGTGTTCCGCCAACCATTGCGCGCCAGAAGTCGCTCGGCCACGGCCAGGATCCGCTGTCTGCGGTCCTCACCTTTGGCGAACAACGTCGCGTACGGCCGTCTGGACGATCCCAGATCGGACCCGGTGGATTCGGGGGCTGACACTCGACTCCTCAGGGCTTACTAACCAACCTAGTGAACACACAGTAGGTAGGTTTGATCGCTGTGACAAGGGTCTCACTGAACAAATTTCGGTCAAAGTGTCACGCGGCCGCCTGACCAGCACAGAGGCCGCATCGACGAGGTGGTCTATACCGTAACTCGGCCGTGACGCCGTTTTACCTGGTCAATACATGTAGGTCGCGATACTTGGATGCCCCGACCTGGAGAGACGCTGATGCCCGAGCTGAACCACGTGCCCGCCGACACCACGCCCGAGGAGATCTCCGACCGCCTGCGCCGCGACGGTTACGTCATCGTCGACAATCTGGTGCCGACGGAACTGATGGACGCCATCGACGACGAGCTGGCGCCGTACTTCGCCGCCACACCGCTGGGATACAACGCGATGATCGGCACCAAGACCCGCCGCACCGGAGCGCTCGTCGCGCGTTCCGCCTCCTGCCGAACATTGATCCAGAACCCGACCATGATGGGCGTGTGCCGGGACTTCCTCGGCCACGCGTCGGCGTTCCAGCTGATGCTGACGCAGGTCATCTCGATCGAGCCGGGAGAATCGGCACAGTCGTTGCACCGCGACCAGAACGCGTTCGATTTCTATCCGTTCCCCGACGACTACCACGTGCAGTGCAACACCCTGTGGGCGCTGTCGGACTACACGGCCGAGATGGGGGCGACCCGTGTGGTGCCGGGCAGCCAGTTCGGCGACAAGAAGCCCACCGACTACGACGAATCACAATGCCTCCAGGCCGAGATGACCCGCGGTTCGGTGCTGATCTATTCCGGCAAGATCGTGCACAGCGGCGCGGCCAACCGGTCCGACAAGGTGCGCCGCGCCATCAACGTCAACTACTGCGTGGGCTGGGTGCGGCAGGAGGAGAACCAGTTCCTGTCGGTACCACCCGAAGTCGCACGCACGCTCGACGACGATCTGCTCAAACTGATCGGCTATCAGGAGGGCGCGTGGGCGATGGGCTACTTCCGAGATTTCGAAGATCCGCTGCGCGCCGTCCGCGGCGAGACGATCGGTTACGGCTTCGACGGCAGCAGGCTCACCGGCAACGCCGGCGCGGCGTTCGAGGACCAGCTCGCCAACAGCGAGTAAACCCCCTACAGGCCAAGCGACTTGGCGATCATCACCTTCATGACCTCGCTCGTGCCCGCGTAGATGCGCGCCACCCGGGCATCGGTGTACAGCCGGGCGATGGGGTATTCCATCATGTAGCCGTAGCCGCCGAACAGCTGCAGGCAGCGGTCGACGACCCGCTGCTGCATCTCCGTGCAGAAGAGCTTCGTCCTGGCCGCATCGGCGCCGGACAGCTCGCCCTCGACATGCAGTGAGACCGCGCGGTCGAGCATCGCCTGCGCCGCCTCCACCTCGGTCGAGCACGCGGCCAGCTCGAACTTCGTGTTCTGGAATGACGCCACCGGAGTGCCGAATGCCTTGCGGTTGCGGGTGTAGTCGATCGCAGCGGCGATTGCCGAGCGCGCCTGAGCCACCGAGCCCACCGCGACCGTCAGCCGCTCCTGCGCCAAGTTGTGTCCGAGATAGCCGAACGCCTCGTCGACCTCGCCGAGCACGTTGGCCGCGGGAACACGGACATCGACGAACGAGAGCTCCGCGGTGTCCTGCACCTTGCAGCCCATCTTCTCCAGCTCACGGCCGCGGGTGAAGCCCTCCATCCCGTCCTCGACGACGAGCAGCGTCAGACCCTTGCGCCGGTTGTCCGGGTCGGTGGACGTGCGTGTGACGACGATGACGAGGTCGGCCTGCATGCCGCCGGTGATGAAAGTCTTTGCGCCGTTGACTATGTAGTCGTCGCCGTCGCGGACGGCCGTCGTGCGCATCCCGGCGAGATCGGATCCCGTACCGGGTTCGGTCATCGCGATGGCGGTGAGCAGCTTGCCCGATGCGAGCCCGGGGAACCAGCGGTCGCGCTGTTCGGCGTTCGCATAGTGCAGGAAGTACGGCAGGATCACCTCGAGTTGCGTGCGCACCGTCGACAGCGTGACGAGCGCGCGGGCAGCCTCCTCCTGCAGCACGACGTTGTACCGGTAGTCGGGTTGGCCGCCGCCGCCGTATTCCTCGGGGATCGCGACTCCGAGGATTCCCAGGCCGCCCATCTGCTCGAAGACGCCGCGCGGCATCCTGCCACCCTTCTCCCACTCGGGATAGTGGGGCACGACCTCCTTCTCGACGAAGTCGCGGGCGAGTTCCCGGAATGCCTCGTGGTCCTCGGTGAAAAGATCTCTGCGCACGCTGTCCCCTACTTCACGAGTTCGACGAGAGTGGCATTGGCGGTGCCGCCGCCCTCGCACATGGTCTGCAGCCCGTAGCGAATCCCGTTGTCCCGCATGTGGTGGATCATCCGCGTCATGAGAACTGCACCGGATGCGCCCAGCGGGTGGCCGAGGGCGATGGCTCCACCGAGCGGGTTGAGCTTGGTTTCGTCGGCGCCGGTGTCGGCGAGCCACGCCAGCGGAACCGGCGCGAACGCCTCGTTCACCTCGTAGACGCCGACCTCGTCGAGCGTCACGCCTGCCTTGTGCAGCACCTTCTCGGTGGCCGGAATCGGGCCCGTCAGCATCAGTTTCGGATCGGCGCCGGTGACCGCACCTGCCCGGTAGCGCACCAGCGGGGTGAGCCCGAGGTTGACGGCGTTCTCGGCGGTCATCACGAGCAGCGCCGCCGCGCCGTCGGAGATCTGCGACGAGTTACCCGCGTGGATCACACCGTCGTCGGTGAACGCCGGCTTGAGTCCGGCGAGCTTCTCGACGGTCGTGCCACGCCGGATGCCTTCGTCGTCGGAAACCACACCGCCATCAGTGAAGACGGGCACGATCTGGTCTTTGAAAGCGCCGGCGTCCTGGGCGGCCGCCGCCCGCTCATGCGACTGCGCGGAGTACTCGTCGACGCGCGTGCGAGAGAAGCCCCACTGCTGGGCGATCATCTCCGCGGAAATGCCCTGATTGAACGAGAAATCGTCATAGCGGGCAAGCACTTTCGGGCCGTACGGCATTCCGGTGGCGCGGGCGGAGCCGAGCGGGACCCGGCTCATCACCTCGACGCCGCCGGCCACGACCACGTCCTGCTGGCCCGACATCACGGCCTGCACGGCGAAGTCGAGCGCCTGCTGGCTCGATCCGCACGCACGGTTCACCGTCGTTCCCGGAATGTGCTCGGGCCAGCCGGCGGCCAGGACCGAGTACCGACCGATGTTGCTCGACTGGTCCCCCACCTGGGACACGCAGCCCCACACCACGTCGTCGATGATGTCGGGATCCACGCCGGTACGATCGGCGAGCTCGTTGAGCACCAGCGCGGACAGGTCAGCCGCGTGCTGGTCGGATAATCCCCCGTTGCGCTTGCCGACAGGCGTCCGTACCGCCCCGACGATGACGGTTTCTCGCATGACCTCTACTCCTTGTCCGCGTCGTACAACGACCACGACCCGGCGAATTCCGGGTCTCTCTTGGCGGCGAACGCCGCATAAGCCTCACCGGAATCCGCTGTCGCGAAGTTGCCCGGTTGTGCGCGAGCCTCATTGGCCAGCGCCTCACGCAGCGTCGCGTTGGCGCCGTCGTTGAGAAGCGCCTTGCTCTGCGCGAGCGCGAACGGCGGCCCGGCCGCCAGCCGGCCGGCGAGATCGTCGACAAAAGCGTCGATCTCGTCGCCGGGCTTCACCCATGTGACCAGGCCGAGTGCGTGCGCCTCCGCGGCGCCGACCATATCAGCCAGCAGCACGAGGCGTTTGGCCTGTTGAAGGCCGACGATCTTCGGCAGCAGCCAGGAGCCGCCGAGGTCCACGGACAGCCCGCGCTTCGAGAAGATCTGGCAGAACTTGGATTCCGGGGTGGCGACCACCAGGTCACACCCCAGCGCCAGATTCCATCCAGCGCCGACGGCGACACCCGTCACCTTGGCGATCGTGGGTATCGCCAGTTCGTGCAGAGCCAGTGCCACGTCGGTGAGACGATCCAGTTTGTAGCGAGGGTGGATCTGCTCGCCGGTCCCGATGTCGGCTCCCGAACAGAACGCACCGCCCGCGCCGGTCAGCACCAACGCGCGAATATCGGTGTCCCGTTTCAAATCCCGCAAAGAATCAGCGAGGTCCACCCACAACTTCGCATCCAGGGCGTTCTTACGATCCGGACGGTTCAGCGTCAGCGTGCGTACACCGTCACGGTCCGACGACAGCAGGACCTCACTCATAGGCAGGCCCGATCGCGCCGTCGGCACGCAACTGCGCCAATTCCTCTGCAGTCACTCCGAATTCCGTCAGCACCGCATCGGTGTGCTCGCCGAGTCCGGGGATCGCGCCCATCGGCTGTTCGAAGTCACTGATCACCGGCGGTGGCCGCAGCGCCTGGATGTCGCCGCGCGGGGTGCCGACCGTGCGCCACCTGTCGCGGGCGGTGAGGTGCGGGTGCTCGACGACCTCGCTGGGCTTGTTGTATCGGGAGTTCCCGATCCCGGCGTCGTCGGCCTTTGTCTGGATGTCGGCGAGATCATGCTGGGCACACCAGCTTCCGATCGCCTCGTCGAGAATCTCGCGATGGGTGCAGCGCTGCGGATTGGTGGCGAACCGCGGATCGTCGGCGAGGTCGGGGCGGTCGATGATCTCGCGGGCGACCCGTTGCCACTCACGGTCATTGGTCGTGCCCAGCACGACCGTCTGCCCGTCGCGGGTCGGAAAGGCCCCGTAGGGTGCGACCGCCGGCGAGCCGACACCGAGCGGCTCCTGATCAATCCCCGAGTGCTGGGTGTAGGTGAGCGCATAGCCCATCACGTCGGTCATGACGTCGAAAAGCGACAGCTCGACGTGGGGCGCATTTCCCGGATCGGGACGCGTCGCGCGCCCGTACAGCAGAGAGACGATCGACATCGCCGCGTACAGCCCTGTGGTGAAGTCGGCCATCGCGGGCCCCGGCTTCGCCGGCATCCCCGGATATCCGGTCACCGCACACGATCCCGACTCCGCCTGCACGAGAAGGTCGTACGCGCGTTTGTGGGAGATCGGGCCGCCGGGGCCGTAGCCGTCGATCTCGACCGGGATGACGCCGGGATGGCGCGCGGCGAGATCGGCCGGGGCGATGCCGAGTCGCGCGGTGGCGCCCGGCGCGAGGTTGGAGACGAACGCGTCGGCGCGGTCCAGCAGTCGGTGCAGCACGTCCAGGCCGCCGGGCGCCTTGGTGTTCAGCGTCACCGATTCCTTGCCGCGGTTGCACCACACGAAGTGGGCGGCCAGCCCACCGGGACCGTTGACGACGTCGTCGTACGCGCGGGCGAAGTCTCCCCCGTTGGGGTTCTCCACCTTGATGATCCGCGCCCCGAAATCAGCGAGCACCCGGGTACACATCGGAGCTGCCACGGCCTGCTCCATGGCGACCACGGTCACGCCGGCGAGCGGCCCGGCACCTGGCTTTCGTCCTGTCACGTACTCACATCACCATACCGCCGTCGACCGGCAGCACCTGGCCCGTCACATACGACGAAGCGTCCGAGGCCATGAACAGAAAGGCGCCGGCGATCTCGGACGGTTCGGCCCAGCGCTTCATCGGAATGCGGTTCATCATGTTGGCCGCGAACTTCTCGTTGGTGCGGATCGTTTCGGTCATCGGCGTCGCCGCCAGTGGTGCCAGCGCGTTGACCGTGATGGCTTTGGTCGCCAACTCCCGGGCCAGTGATTTGGTGAAGCCGATGATGCTGGCCTTGGCCGCCGAATAGTTGACCTGTCCGAGCGTGCCGGTCAGTCCCGCGGCCGACGTCACGTTGACTATGCGGCCCTTGCCGTCAGTCGGGATGTAGGGCAGCGCAGCCTGGGTGACGTTGAACGCGCCCATGACGTGAATGTCGAACAGCAGCCGGAACGACTCCTGCGTCGTCTTCTCGAACATGGCCGGCTTGGTGACACCCGCATTGTTGATGACGATGTGCAGGGCCCCGTCGCCCAGCGCAGCCGCCTGGGCGGCCGCGGCGTCGGCGGAGTCACGGTCGGACACATCGAGTGCGGCGGACTCCGCCCGTCCACCGTTTGCCGAGATCTGTTCCGCCACAGCGGCGGCCGCGTCCTTGTCGAGATCGGTGACGAGGACCGTGGCCCCCGCGTCCGCCAGGGCGGCAGCCACCGCGGAGCCGATACCGCCGGCCGCTCCCGTCACGAGTGCCGAGCGGCCGGACAGGTCGAAATAGGTCATGATCAGTAGCTCCGGGGCAGGCCGAGGACGTGCTCGCCCAGGAAGTTCAGGATCATCTCCTGGCTCACCGGGGCGATCTTCATCAGACGCGACTCACGGAAGTAGCGCGACACGTGGTACTCCTCGGAGTAGCCCATGCCACCGTGCAACTGCAGCGCCCGGTCGGCGGCGCCGAACCCCGCGTCGGCGCACAAATACTTGGCCGTATTCGCTTCGCGCCCACAGGGTTTGCCGTTGTCGTAGAGCCAGGTGGCCTTGCGCAACACCAGTTCCGCGGCGTCGAGGCGTGCCAGCGAGTCGGCCAGCGGGAACTGCAGGCCCTGGTTCATGCCGATCGGCCGGTTGAACACGACACGTTCGTTGCCGTACTTGACGGCCTTCTCCAACGCGACGCGGCCGATGCCGAGAGCCTCGGCGGCGATCAGCATCCGCTCGGGGTTCAGCCCGTCGAGGATGTACTTGAAGCCCATGCCCTCTTCGCCCACGCGGTGCTCGACCGGGACCATCAGGTCGTCGATGAAGAGCTCGTTGGAGCTGACCGCGTTGCGGCCCATCTTCTTGATCGGCCGGATGTCGACGTGGTCGCGGTCGAGGTCGGTCATGAACAGCGTCATGCCGTCGGTCTTCTTGGCACCGCGCTTCGCCAGCTCGTCGGGGGTCTCGGTCCGGGTCAGCAGCAGGATCTTCTCGGACTCCAGGGCCTTGGAGATCCACACCTTGCGGCCGTTGACGCGGTAGTGGTCGCCCTCGCGCTTGGCGAAGGTCGTGATCCGCGAAGTATCCAGTCCGGCACCAGGTTCCGTCACACCGAAGCAGACGTGCAGATCACCGTCGACGATGCGCGGCAGCGTCGAGGCCTTGAGCTCGTCCGAGCCGTGCTTGACCACCGGCTGCATGCCGAAGATGGACAAGTGGATGGCGCTGGCGCCGTTCATCGCGGCTCCGGAACGCGACACCTCTTCGAGCAGCAGCGTGGCCTCGGTGATACCGAGGCCGTGGCCGCCGTACTCCTCGGGGATCGTCATGCCCAACCAGCCGCCCTTGGAGATGGCGTCGTAGAACTCCTGCGGGAATTCGTGGGCCTGGTCCTTCTCCATCCAGTAGTGGTCGTCGAACTTGCTGCACAACTCGGCGACCGACTTGCGGATCAGTTCCTGGTCCTCGGTCAGCTCAAAGCTCATGCCCGACATCGATGTCACTCCTTATGGATCTTCGCAGTTGTCAGTCTTTGTTGCCCGTGAGTTCTTTGGCGTTGGCGGCGAAGTCGGCGAACGTAGCGCCGGTCTTCTCCTTGTGGGAGAGCGCCTGGATCGAGACGTCGTGTCCTTCGGCGGCCTTGCGCAATGCCCCCACTGTCGCCTGCTCCTTGGCGATGTGGGCGAAGGGATCCCAGTTGTACCAGCGCATCGCGTTTTCGAACGTCATCTTGTTGATCTCGGCATCGGGCACATCGTTGGCCTTCAGCACCTCGTCCAACTGCTCGGGCGCACCCGGCCACATCGAATCGGAATGCGGGTAATCGGCTTCCCAGCAGATGTTGTCGATCCCGATCTGATGCCGCGTGGTGACACCGACGGGGTCGGCGATGAAGCACGTCAGGAAGTGATCCCGGAACACCTCAGACGGCAGCTTGCCCTTGAAATCCTGACCCGTCCACGTCGAATGCATCTCATAGGTCCGGTCGACGCGCTCCAGGAAGTACGGGATCCACCCGGTACCGCCCTCGGACAGGGCGATCTTCAGATCGGGGTATTCCTTGATCGGGCGTGACCACAACAGGTCCGCCGCCGCCTGGACGATGTTCATCGGCTGCAACGTGATCATCACATCCATCGGAGCATCAGGGGCGGTGATCGCCAGTCGCCCCGACGACCCGATATGCACGTTGAGAACGGTGTCGGTGTCCACCAACGCATCCCACATCGGCTTCCAGTGGTCGAAGTCGTGGAAACTCGGATACCCCATCGCCGACGGGTTCTCAGAGAACGTCAGCGAGTGCACACCACGCTCCGCGTTGCGGCGGATCTCCTTCGCGCACGCTTCGGGATCCCAGATCACCGGAAGCGTCATCGGGATGAACCGCGCCGGATACGCCCCGCACCACTCCTCGACATGCCAATCGTTGTAGGCCTGCACCAACGCCAGCGAGAACTCCGGATCCTCGGTCGCAAACAACCGACCCGCAAAGCCGGGGAACGACGGGAAACACATCGACCCCAGGATGCCGCCGGCATTCATGTCCTTGACCCGCTCATCAACCTGCCAACAGCCCGGCCGGATCTCATCAAGACCCTGCGGCTCCAAGCCGTACTCCTCCTTCGGCCGCCCCGCCACCGCATTGAGCGCCACATTCGGGATCACCACGTCGCGGAACTGCCAGGTATCCGAACCATCCTCGTTGTGCACCAGACGCGGCGCCTCATCCAGATACTTCTTCGACAGATGGTTCCTGAACATGTCCGGCGGCTCGACGATGTGATCGTCCACGCTGATCAAAATCATGTCGTCGCGATTCACGGCCACTCCTCTCGTTCACACTCCCGTGCGCAGCGGGCATGTGATTCGGGGCTGTTGTTCTCCTACTAAGGAAACTAGCTTCTCCATCAGTGAGAATCAATGTGCGCAATCTACATCTGGCCTGGCAGGCAGCGGAGATGGGGTTCACCGGCCGACGCGCTGACCGGCGGATCTGACCTCGCACGTTGACGATTGTGCGGAAAAGTGGAAATCTATTGGCGAAATATGAGAACCTGATTCTCATGAGCGAGAGGAGTCAGTCGGTGCGCGTTGCGCCACTACCGGCCGACGAGTGGGATGACACGGTCGGCAAGGCTCTCACCGGCCTCATGCCGCCCGAGCGGCACAACCCGGAAGCCACTGGGAACCTGGTCGCCACGCTGGTGCGCCATCCGAAACTCACCAGAGCGTTCCTGCGCTTCAACTTCCACCTGCTGTACGGTTCGACGCTGCCCGCACGGCTTCGCGAGCTCGCCGTCCTGCGCGTCGCACACCTGACCAAGTGTGAATACGAGTGGCAACACCACGTGGGCATGGGACGCGAAGCCGGACTCACCGACGATGTCATCGCCGGCATCGAACGCGGTGAACTCACCGACGAACTCGACCGGGCGGCGATGGCGGCCGTCGACGAACTGCAGCACCAATCCGTCGTATCCGATGCGACCTGGACAGCCCTGTCCGCCCACCTCGACGAGCGCCAGCTGATGGATCTCGTCTTCACGATCGGTTGCTATGGCTCACTGGCCATGGCCATCAACACTTTTGGCGTAGAACCCGACTCCAACATGGAAACAGAGAGGTAGAGACCGTGGCATTCTTCAAGAAGCCCGACGTCGGCAGCTGGACCGAGAACTGGCCCGAACTCGGCACGGCTCCGGTCAACTACGAGGACTCGATCGACCCGGAGCACTGGAAGCTAGAGCAGCAGGCCATCTTCCGCAAGACCTGGCTCCAGATGGGCCGCATCGAGCTCATCCCCAAGAAGGGTCGCTACATCACGCGCGAGCTTCCCTCGGTCGGGCCTGGCGTCTCCATCATCATCGTCAACGACGGCGAGGAGATCCGCGCGTTCTACAACCTGTGCCGCCATCGCGGGAACAAGCTGGTGTGGAACGACTACCCGGGCGAAGAGACTTCAGGCACCTGCCGCCAGTTCGTCTGCAAGTACCACGCCTGGCGGTACGACCTCAAGGGTGACCTGACGTTCATCCAGCAGGAGGGCGAGTTCTTCGACGTCGACAAGACCGACTACCCGCTCAAGTCGGTGCGCTGCGAAGTGTGGGAAGGCTTCATCTTCGTCAACTTCGACGACAACGCGGAATCGCTCGAGGACTATCTCGGCGACTTCGGACGGGGACTCAAGGGATACCCGTTCCACGAAATGACCGAGCACTACAGCTATCGCTCGGAGGTCAAGGCCAACTGGAAGCTGTTCATCGACGCGTTCACCGAGTTCTACCACGCGCCGATCCTGCACATGAAGCAGGCGGAGAAGGCCGAAGCCGAGAAGCTCGCCAACTTCGGGTTCGAGGCTCTGGCCTACGACATCAAGGGCGACCACTCGATGGTGTCGTCGTGGGGCGGAATGTCCCCGCCGAAGGACATCAACATGGTCAAGCCCATCGAGCAGATCCTGCACAGCGGCCTGTTCGGACCGTGGGACCGGCCCGACATCAAGGGCATCCTGCCCGACGAGCTGCCGCCGGCCATCAATCCCGGCCGCCACAAGACCTGGGGCACCGATTCTTTCGAGTTCTTCCCGAACTGGACGCTGCTGTTCTGGGCGCCGGGCTGGTACCTCACCTACAACTACTGGCCGACGGGCGTGGACAGCCACATCTTCGAGGCGGACCTCTACTTCGTGCCACCGAAGAACCTGCGTGAGCGCCTCTCGCAGGAGCTGGCCGCGGTGACGTTCAAGGAGTACGCGTTCCAGGACGCCAACACTCTGGAGGCCACGCAGACGCAGATCGGAACCCGGGCCGTGCTCGACTTCCCGCTGTGCGACCAGGAAATCCTGCTGCGCCATCTGCACATGACCGCACATCAGTACGTGGACAGGTACAAGGAGTCGCTCGCCAACGGCAACGGTTCGTCCAACGGCAAGCATGCCGCCGCCTCCTCCGAGACGAAGGATCCCGCAAATGTCTAAGCTGCCCGAGGAATTCGCAGACCTGGAACGGTTCAGCGACTGGTGCCTGCCCACCGAGGAGGAGCGCTACAGCAAGCGTCTCAACTCCACGATGGACGAGATGCAGGAGCTCTACGACGCCGGCATGGCACGGCTCGAGGACATCATGGTCTACGTCGATGCGCGCTTCCCTCTCAAGGGAATGCCCGAGGACGCCAAGGCCCTGGTGCATCTGGGACAATCGATCGTCATGGTCAGCTTCCCGATCGAGGTGTGGAAACAGCCGCGCGTCCTCGACAGCGGCGCGGCGTACATCCAGCTCATCAAGGAGCCGGTGGTCTAAGGGTGCCGCCTCCAACACCTGTCACGCTCAAGGCCGCGGGTTACGTCGACGTCGACGCCGGCGAGATCGTCCGGCCGGCAGTGATACACGTTGCCGACGGTCGCATCACCGGTATCGGCGGTGAACCGCCCGACGGATCGGAAGTTGTCGATCTGGGTGAGGCGATTCTGCTGCCCGGTCTGATGGACATGGAGGTCAACCTGCTCATGGGAGGGCGCGGGGAGAACCCGGGCCTGTCCCAGGTGCAGGACGATCCCGCGACGCGGGTGCTGCGCGCGGTGGGCAACGCCCGGCGCACGCTGCGCGCAGGCTTCACGACCGTCCGCAATCTCGGATTGTTCGTCAAGACAGGCGGATACCTGCTCGACGTGGCGCTGGGCAAGGCGATCGCCGCGGGCTGGATCGACGGTCCGCGGATCGTCCCCGCCGGTCACGCCATCACGCCGACCGGCGGCCACCTGGACCCGACGATGTTCGCCGCGTTCATGCCCGGCGCCCTTGAGCTGACGATCGAAGAAGGCATCGCCAACGGCGTCGACGAGATTCGCAAGGCGGTGCGCTACCAGATCAAGCACGGCGCCGAGCTGATCAAGGTCTGTGTGTCCGGCGGCGTCATGTCGCTGACCGGAGAAGCTGGGGCACAGCACTATTCGGACGACGAGTTGCGCGCGATCGTCGACGAGGCGCATCGGCGTGGGTTACGCGTTGCGGCACATACGCATGGTGCCGAAGCGGTCAAGCACGCGGTCGCGTGTGGCATCGACTGCATAGAACACGGCTTCCTGATGGACGACGAGGCCATCCAGATGCTGGTCGACAACGACCGGTTCCTGGTGACGACGCGCCGTCTTGCCGAGGCCATGGATGTGTCGCGAGCACCGAAAGAGTTGCAGGACAAGGCTGCCGAGATGTTCCCGAAGGCGAAGACGTCGATCAAGGCGGCCTACGAGGCGGGTGTCAAGATCGCAGTCGGGACCGACGCTCCGGCCATCCCCCATGGTAAAAACGCCGACG
Organism: Mycobacterium sp. 236(2023); assembly: GCF_029623955.1. Taxonomy (GTDB): domain Bacteria; phylum Actinomycetota; class Actinomycetes; order Mycobacteriales; family Mycobacteriaceae; genus Mycobacterium. The sequence goes on from NZ_JARSBP010000009.1 coordinate 72,386, forward strand.
AGTTGGTCACGCTGGTCGACTGGGGCATGCCGGCCGCCGCGGTGTTGCGCGCAGCCACTGTTGTCGCCGCCGATCTGATCAACCGCAGCGACTCGCTCGGTCGGCTGGCCGAGGGCTACATCGCCGACATCATCGCGGTGCCCGGCGACCCGCTCGCCGACATTGGCGTTACACGGGATGTCAACTTTGTAATGAAGGACGGTAAGGTCTTCAAGAATGACACCAACACGAACTGAGGACCTGGTCGAGATCCAGCAGCTCCTCGCCAAGTATGCGGTGACGATCACCCAGGGTGACGTCGACGGGTTGGTGGAGGTTTTCACCCCCGACGGAACCTACAGCGCATTCGGCGACACCTACACGCTGAACCGATTCCCCGTGCTGGTCGACGCCGCGCCCAAGGGTTTGTTCATGACCGGAACAGCGCTTGTCGACCTCGTCGAAGGCGCCGACACTGCGAGTGGAACGCAGCCGCTGTGCTTCATCGAGCATTCCAAGCACGACATGCGAATCGGCTACTACAAGGACACCTACCTGCGCACCGAGGACGGCTGGCGGTTGAAAACCCGTGCCATGACGTTCATCCGGCGCTCCGGCGAGCACGACTCCGGACGCCCCCACGCGATCGGAAGGCCTGAAGCGGGATGACGAACCCTCTCTTCGAACCCGCAGCGTTTCGCACGGCGCTGCGGACCTGGCTCGACGAGAATGATCTGACCGCACCCGACGACCATTCGCTCGCGGGACACATCCGGCAGTTCGCACGCGTCCAGCGCGCACTGTACGACGCGGGCTGGGGCCGCTACGGCTGGCCTGAGCACGCCGGCGGTCTCGGCGGCCCGGCGATCCTGCGGGCCATCGTCGGCGAAGAGGTCGTCGGCCGACGCCTGGCCGAACCGGGTCCGTACTCGATGCTCGAGGTGCTGACGCCGACGATGATCGACTACGCGAGCCCAGAGCTTGCCGCCGAGATGGTCCCGAAGCTGCTGAGCGGCGAAGAGCAGTGGTGCCAAGGCTTTTCGGAGCCGGGCTCTGGCAGCGACCTTGCCTCGCTCACCACGCGCGCCGTCCGAAAAGGCGACAAATGGGTCATTAACGGCCAAAAGGTGTGGACGAGTTTCGCGCAGTTCTCACACCGCTGCGTACTGCTGACCCGCACCGGCGACGCGGACACCCCGAACCACAAGGCCATCACGGCGTTCTTCGTCGACGTCGACACCCCAGGCATCACCGTCCGCCCCCTGCGCACGATGCACGACGTCGACGAATTCTGCGAGGTGTACTTCGACGACGTCGAGGTCGATGACAGCCGCATGCTCGGCGAGCAGGGCGACGGCTGGCAGCTGGCCATGGATCTCCTCCCCTATGAACGGTCGACCTGCTTCTGGCAGCGCATCGCCTACCTGTACTCACGCTTCGACGCACTCGTCGACGAAGTCCGTGGGCACGGGCAGGCCATCGACTCGGACATGGGCGAGGCATATCTGGCTCTGCACACGTTGCGCTGCCGATCCCGAGCCACCCAGCATCGGCTGGCCGACGGCCAGAAGCTCGGACCGGACACGTCCATCGACAAGGTCCTGCTGGCCAGTGCCGAACAGCGCCTCTACGACACGGTGCACGATCTGCTGCCGGGCGTCATCGAGCTCGACGACACCGAATGGCGCACCGAATACCTGTACTCACGCGCGGCCACGATCTACGGCGGCACCGCCGAAGTGCAGCGCAACATCATCGCCCGCCGCCTGCTGGACCTCGGGAAGGAGTGACCATGGATCGCGAATCCCTGCAGATGCTCGAAGCGTCGCTACGTAAGACGATGCTGTCGGCGTCAGGTCCCAAGCTCGACGCGGCGCTGGCCAATCTGGGTTGGGCCGACATGCTCACCGAGGTCCCCGACCTCGCCATCCCGCTGTACTTCCGGCTGCTCGGCGAAACCGGTTCGCACGCTTCGATTCTTGTCGATGTCGTCCTGCACGCCACCGGCAACACGATCGGCGACACCGTGGAACTGCCGCTGCCGTACGCGGGCAACGCGTGGGTGGTGTGGGACCGGATCAGTCCGGAGAGCCTCGACCCCACGCTCGGCGGGCTGCCGCTGCGGCGCGAGGAGGAGGGCTACCCGATCCGCGTGGCCGAGGCGCGCGCCGCCGTCGGCTGGTGGCTTGTCGGCTGCGCGCGGGCGATGCTGACCCTGGCCCGTCAGCACGCGCTCGACCGGGTGCAGTTCGGCAAGCCCATCGCCGGGTTCCAGGCAGTACGACACCGGTTGGCCGAGACCCTGGTGGCGATCGAGGGCGCCGAGGCGACGCTAACCTTGCCGAGCGCCGACAACCCCGACTTGACGGCGCTGCTGGCCAAAGCGGCCGCGGGCAAGGCGGCGCTCACCGCAGCCAAGAATTGTCAGCAGGTGCTCGGCGGCATCGGATTCACCGAGGAGCACGATCTCCAACTTCACGTGAAGCGGGCCCTGGTCCTCGATGGATTGCTCGGCAGTTCACGGGAACTCACGCGCCGGGCAGGCGCGGGCCTGCGTGCCCGCGGCTCCGTCCCCCGCCTGGCCCAGCTGTAGAAGTTTCGTCACACCGCGAGCGCGCGTGTCTGCACGCAGACGCGCCGCGGTCGCCGGCATTTCGCGCTCTATCGTCGCACCGCGAGCGCGCGTGTCTGCACCCAAAACGCCGGTTTTCCTTGGCATTTGACGCGCACTCGCCGCACGCGAGCGCGCGTCAGGTGTCAGCATTCTCGGCGCGCCGCTGTGCAGACACGCGCGCTCGCGGTGCAAGTAATGCTCTCACCGACGCGCGGCGAGGCTACCTACTTGATGTTGGCTTTCATCTCTTCCAGGTTCACCAGCACCGGCCACCCGCCGACGCTCAACGCGTTGCCGTGGCCGGTCTGGTGCACGTCGAACACCGACTGGATCGCGGCGTAGAAGCCCTGCACATCGAGTGTCTGATTCACAGCGCGCTTGGCCTGACGCAGCGCGAACGGTGGCATCTTGGCGATCTGCTCCGCCAGCGCCCGCGTCTCCGCGTCGAGCTGATCGCGCGGCACCACCCGGTTCACCATGCCCGTGGCGGCGACCTCGTCGGCACTCATCGCCCGGCCGGTGAACAGAATCTCCTTGGCCTTACGGGGCCCGAGTTCCCAGGTGTGTCCGTGATATTCGACGCCGCCGATGCCCATCAGCACCACCGGGTCGGAGAACTGCGCATCGTCGGCCGCGATGATCAGATCGCACGGCCAGCACAGCAGCAGACCGCCGGAGATGCACCGGCCCTGCACTGCGGCAATCGATGGTTTCGGCACGTTGCGCCACCGCAGCGTGTACTCGAGGTAGCGCTTGGCCTCGTGCTGGATGATGAACTCGAGGGTGATCTTGTCCGGCACCGGACCTCCACCCCGCAGATCGTGGCCGGCAGAAAAGTGCTTGCCGTTGGCCCGCAACACAATGACCGACACCTCGTTGTCCTCGGCCGCCCGCGTCCACGCCGCGTCGAGTTCGTCGAGCAACTCGGGATTCTGCGCGTTGGCGGCCTCGGGCCGATTGAGCGTGATGGTAGCGATCCGGTCGGCGACCTCGTAGTCGATGTACACGGCGGTCCTCAATTTCGGGCGGACGGGCGGGATGCCTGGCGCGTCAGTGCCGACGAACGGCGAGATCTGGGCCTTCTGTTATCACCAAAATGAGAATACTATTCTCGTGATGAGGAAGTTACAATCTCTGACACGTTGGCCGAGAGGGGGTCGAGGACCGCTATGGCAAGGCGTTCTCCGGTACAGTCAGTTCATGTTCTCCCCAGTCGGCCTGCATCCGAGCCACCGGTGACGAATCCCAGCGAAGAACCCGCTTGGAAGCAGCGCGCGGTCGAGCGTTCGATCAAGACCGCGAAATTACGGGCAGCACAGCGCGTGCAGCGATTCCTCGACGCCGCGCAAGCCATCATCATCGAAAAGGGCAGCACCGACTTCACCGTCCAGGAAGTCGTCGATCGCTCGCGTCAGTCACTTCGCAGCTTCTACCTGCAGTTCGACGGTAAGCACGAACTTCTTCTCGCGCTGTTCGAGGATGCGCTGAGCCGGTCGGCAGACCAGATCCGCGCCGCCACCTCCGGCCAGGAAGACCCCATCGAACGCTTGAAGGTCGCGATCCAGCTGCTTTTCGAGTCGTCCCGACCGGACCCGGCCGCCAAGCGGCCGCTGTTCACCGACTTCGCACCGAGACTGCTTGTTTCGCATCCGTCCGAGGTCAAAGTGGCGCACGCTCCGCTGCTTGCCCTGCTCACCGAGCTGATGGAAGAAGCCAGCGCGGCCGGCCAACTGCGCGAAGGCATCAACCCGAAGCGGATGGCGGCGATGACGATGCAGACCGTCATGTTCGTCGCACAGTCGAGTGGCGACGCCGACGAAAACCCTGCTCACCCCATCACCGCCGACGAAGTGTGGGACTTCTGCGCTCACGGTTTCTCCGCCGAATAGCCTGAGAACCTCCCTCTCCTTGTTCTAGAATCATATTTGCGCGAATTGCTATTCGCGTTCTCGCTGCTGTCGACTTGTCGATGCTGCCCACCATTGGAGAAGGCAGTTCTCTCATTCGAGAGGCGTACTTGCACTGAGCGAGTCCGCCATTGACACTCAAGCACCGGCGATGACAAAGTTGTGAGACAAATTGCAGCCCGATGTCTTACGAAGACTGATCCAGCGAGAGGGACACCGTGACGATCAGCGCCGATGTTCATGATGCCGCCACAGCGGACGAGTTGTACTACGACCCGTACAGCGTCGAACTGAACATGAACCCCTACCCGGTGTTCGCACGCATCCGCGAGGAAGCACCGCTGTACTACAACGAGAAGCACGACTTCTACGCGCTCAGCCGATTCGACGACGTGAACAAGGCAGTCATCGATCACGAGACGTTCATCTCCGGCCGCGGTGCGTTGCTGGAAATCATCAAGTCCGGCATGGAGATCCCCCCGGGGACGCTGATCTTCGAGGATCCACCGATCCACAACATCCACCGCAATCTTCTGTCGCGGATGTTCACCCCGCGCAAGGTGCTCGCCCTGGAACCGCAGATCCGGGAGTTCACCGCGCGCTGCCTGGACCCGCTCGTCGGCACCGGACGGTTCGATTTCGTCAACGACCTCGGTGAACAGATGCCGATGCGCGTCATCGGGATGCTTCTCGGCATTCCGGAGGAGCATCAGCGCCGCGTCACCGACCACGGCGAAGCGACCCTCCAGAGCAAGGAAGTCAACCTGATGGCCACCGGCGAGGTGTTCGCCGAGTTCATCGACTACCGCACCGAACATCCGTCCGACGACATCATGACCGACCTGCTCAACGTCGAGTTCACCGACGAGACGGGTACCGTACGCCGCCTGACCCGCGATGAGCTCCTCATGTACCTGACGGTCGTCGCCACCGCCGGCTCCGAGACGACCACCAGGCTCATCGGTTGGGCCGGAAAGACATTGGCCGAGAACCCGGACCAGCGCCGCGAACTCGTGGAGAACCCGGATCTGATCCCGCAGGCGATCGAAGAGATCCTGCGCTGGGAGCCGCCGGCGTTGCAGATCGCCCGCTACGTGACACGGGACGTCGAGTACTACGGACAGACGGTTCCCGAAGGTTCGGCGATGCTGATGCTCGTGGGCGCCGCCAACCGTGATCACCGCCGCTTCCCACCCGACGGCGACGTCTTCGACATCCACCGAGAACTGCGCTCGCACATGACCTTCGGCGCCGGGACGCACTTCTGCATGGGCAATGCCCTCGCACGCCTCGAAGGGCGGATCGCGCTCGAGGAGATCCTCAAACGATTCCCCACGTGGGAGGTCGACTGGGAGAACGCGGCGCCATCGCAGACAACGGCGGTGCGCGGCTGGGATTCCATGCCGACCTTCACTTCCTGAACCCGAATACTTCCCAAACCTCCCGACACCGAACGACATCACCCACAACCCACCGACGAAGGACTGAAAAACCATGGCAGGACGTGTAGAAGGCAAAGTCGCGTTCATCACCGGCGCCGCCCGCGGGCAGGGTCGGGCGCACGCCGTTCGACTGGCCGAAGAGGGCGCCGACATCATCGCCGTCGACATCTGCAAGCAGATCGAGAGCGTGCTGATCCCGCTGTCCACTCCCGAAGACCTCGCGGAAACCGCGGACCTGGTGAAGAACGCCGGCGGCCGCATCCACACCGCCGAGGTCGACGTCCGTGACTACGACGCCCTGAAGTCCGCTGTCGACGCGGGTGTCGAGGAGTTCGGCAAGCTCGACATCATCGTTGCCAACGCCGGCATCGGCAACGGTGGCCAGACGCTCGACAAGACCAGCGAACCCGACTGGGACGACATGATCGGCGTCAACCTGTCCGGTGTGTGGAAGACCGTCAAAGCCGGTGTCCCCCATATCCTCGCCGGTGGCAACGGCGGTTCGATCATCCTGACGAGTTCGGTCGGCGGCCTGAAGGCCTACCCGCACACCGGTCACTACGTCGCCGCCAAGCACGGTGTGGTCGGCCTGATGCGCACGTTCGCCGTCGAGCTCGGCGCCCAGAACGTCCGCGTCAACTCGGTGCACCCGACGAACGTCAACACTCCCCTGTTCATGAACGAGCCGACGATGAAGCTGTTCCGGCCGGACCTGGAGAACCCGGGCCCCGACGACATGAAGGTCATCGGACAGCTGATGCACACGCTGCCGATCGGATGGGTGGAGCCCGAAGACATCGCCAACGCGGTGCTGTTCCTGGCATCCGACGAGGCGCGCTTCATCACCGGCGTCACCTTGCCGGTCGACGGTGGCAGCTGCCTGAAGTAGCGGGTCCCGAAACTCGCGCCGTCTGCGGCGACGCATTCGCTGAATCCACCGTGATCAACTGTCGCGAGTGGTTGCATGGTTGACCATGAAGCGTCTCAATGGCATGGACGCCATGCTGTTGTACAGCGAGACCCCCAACCTGCACACCCACACACTCAAAGTGGCGGTGATCGACGCCGCGCACTACGACGGCGAGTACGGATTCGACGCGTTCCGCCAGACCATCGCGCGGCGCCTGCATCTGCTTGAGCCACTGCGGTACAGGCTGATCGACATTCCGTTGCGGCTGCATCATCCGATGTGGCTGCAGGACTGCCCCGTCGACCTCGACTACCACCTGCGCCGGGTGCGGGTGCCCGCGCCCGGCGGGCGGCGCGAGCTCGACCGTGTGATCGGCGAGATCGCCAGTACGCCGCTGGACCGCGACAAGCCACTGTGGGAGTTCCACTTCGCCGAGGGCATGGCCGACGGCCGCTTCGCGCTGATCGGCAAGGTGCACCACACGCTGGCCGACGGCGTGGCCTCGGCGAACCTCCTTGCCCGCCTGATGGATTTGGTCGGAACCGCACAGGACGAGAGGGAAGAGCCGCCGGAAACGTGCGAGGAACCATCCCCCAAAGAACTGCTGTGGGAGGCGCAACTCGACCACTTCCAGAACATCGCCGAGATCCCCGTCCTGGTTGCCGACGCCGCGCGCGGAATGTCCCGACTGCGCAAGCGTGCCAAAGAGCGGGAGGGGCATCCGGATCTGGCGAAGCCGTTCAATGCCCCACCGACCTTCCTCAATCACGTGGTGTCACCGATTCGCACCTTCGCCACGGCAACGCTGTCACTGGCCGAGGTCAAGGAGACGGCGAAACACCTTGGCGTGACGTTCAACGACGTCGTGCTCGCCGTCGCCGCCGGTGGTCTTCGCGAGCTGCTGTTGCGCTATGACGGTCGCGCGGACCGCCCGATCATGGCGACGGTCCCCATTGCGACGGACAAGTCGACCGACCGGATCACCGGCAACGAGATCGGCGGCATGATGGTGTCGCTTCCGGTGCACATCGACGATCCGTTGGACCGCGTGAAGCTGACGTCTGTGGCGACCGCTCGCGCCAAGGAGAACAACGACCTCCTCGGGCCCACGCTGCAGGGCAGGCTGCTCGAGTACCTGCCTCCGCCGTTGGCACCCGCGCTGTTCAAGGCGCAGGCCAAACGCGCCGACCACAACCGATTGATGAACGTGGCGATCTCGAATGTGCCCGGACCCAAAGAGCGCGGTCACGTCGGAGGCGCGCCCGTCAGCGAGATCTATTCCGTCGGTGTGCTTTCCGCGGGCAGCGCCTTCAACATGACGGTGTGGAGTTACGTCGACCAGCTCGATATCGCGGTGCTGTCCGACGACTGCACCTTCGACGATCCCCACGAGTCGACCGATGCGATGGTGCACGCATTCGACGAGCTCCGTCAGGCGTGCGGACTGCCACCGGCCGCCACGGTGGACACCGCGATGCCACCGGCGTGGGCGGGCGGGCAGCCGTGATTCAGGTTCCGCGCAGCTCGTTGCGCAGGATCTTGCCGGTGCTGCCGCGGGGCAGTTCGTCGAGGATCGCGATATCCCGCGGCACCTTGTAATTGGCCAGATTGCCACGCACATGGGCCTTGAGGTCGTCGACGGTCGCCGCACCGCCGTCGGCCAGCACGACGAAGGCGGCAAGACGTTGACCGTATTCCGCATCGTCGACTCCGAGCACGGCCGCCTCCGCCACCTCGGGGTGAGCGACGAGTGTCTTCTCCACCTCGATCGGATAGACGTTCTCCCCGCCGGAGACGATCATCTCGTCGTCGCGACCGACGACGAACAGTCTGCCCGCCTCGTCGAGGTAGCCCATGTCACCGGAGGCCATGAAACCGTCGTGAAAATCTTTGGTGGCACCTGAGGTGTAGCCGTCGAAAAGCGTTCCGCTGCGCACGAATATCTGACCGACCTCGCCGGGGGGCACTTCGCGATGTGCCGCGTCGAGGATCCGGAGCTCGGTGCCGTCTGCCGGTTTGCCCGCGGTGTCGGGAGCCACGCGGAGGTCAGCAGGGGTCGCAGTCGCGATCATGCCGGCTTCGGTGGCGTTGTAGTTGTTGTAGATGACTTCGCCGAACTGGTCCATGAACGCCGTCACGACATCGGGGCGCATGCGCGATCCGGATGCCGTCGCGAAGCGTAAAGATCTGCCGCTGTAGCGGTTACGCACGTCGTCGGGCAGGTCCATGATCCGGTCGAACATCACGGGGACGACGGCCAGCCCGGTGGCCTGGTGGCGGTCGACCATGGCGAGCGTCGCCGCGGGGTCGAACTTGCGGCGCGTGACGATGGGGCATGCCAGCAGCGCGGCGAACAGGAGCTGGGAGAAACCCCACGCATGGAACATCGGGGCGGCGATGACGATCGGTTCTTCGGCCCGCCACGGCGTCCTGTCGAGAACCGCCTTGAGGTCGCCGGCACCACCACTGCCCGCAGAACGCTTGGCACCCTTGGGGCTTCCGGTGGTTCCCGACGTGAGCAAGATGACGTCGCTCTTGCGGGTCGCCGGCTGCGGCCGCTGGCCCAGGTGTTCGTCGATGAGGGACTCCAGGGCCGGCTCCGAGCTCTCGGAGTCGACCCATGCCAGAATCCGGACCGCACCCGGGGTGTCCTGCAGCGCCCGATCGACGGTCGCCGAGAACTCCTGGTCATAGATGACGACATCGGCGCCTTCGCGCTCGATGACTTCCGCCATCGCCGGGCCGGCGAACGACGTGTTCAGCAGCAACACGTCCGCACCGATGCGGTTGGCGCCGACGAGCGCCTCGACGAATCCCCGGTGATTGCGGCACATCACCGCCACGGTCGCCGGCGAGCCGGCAATTGAGCCCTGCGGGTTATGTTTTTGCTTCTGCAACGCGACACCGAGTGCGTCACACCGGTCATCGAGCTGCTTCCAGGTCAACGTGCCGAGCTCGTCGATGATGCCGGGGCGGTCCGGGCAGCGCTGCGCAGCGGCGGCGAACCCTACCGTCGCCGTCAGACCGGCACGACGCATCGCCAGGCCCATCCGCAGGTAGCGGTCGGGGCGCATCGGCGCGATCAGCCGCGCCCGCCAGAGTGTCGCGAGCATTCCCAGCTGATCAGCCATGGGGCTCAACCTATTACAGGGAACCGGCGCTTGCGGGAGAGTTCGTCGAGCGCCTTCTGCATCACGGATCGCACGTAATGGTCGACCTCGTCGACGTCCGGGTTCTCGCCGAACGTGGCGGTGATGTCGATCGGCTCAAGGACCCGGGTGACGATCTTGGACGGCAGCGGCAGGTTGGGTGGGAAAATCACCGAAAGGCCGAACGGGAAGCCGATGCTGACCGGCAGGATCTCCATCCGGGCCTTCGTCAGACCGATCCGGCGGGCGATCGAGTCGCCGCGCGCCAAGAACATCTGCGTCTCCTGCGCCCCGATCGACACCATCGGCACGATGGGCACACCCGCGTCGATCGCGGTGCGGACGTAGCCGGTACGGCCGGCGAAGTCGACATGGTTGGCACTGAACGTCGGCCGGTAGGAGTCGTAGTCGCCACCGGGGAACACCAGCACCACCGCACCGTCCCGCAGGGCCTTGCCCGCATTCTCGCGACTGGCCTCGATCACGCCGGTGCGGCGCAGCAGGTCACCGAGCGGTCCGATGAACACTCCGTAGTGGGCGAGTGTGTACAGCGGTCGGTCGAAGCCGAAGCGCTTGTAGAACTCCGGGGCGAAAACCAGAACGTCCGGGGTGAGCATGCCGCCGGAGTGGTTGGACACCAACAGCGCCCCGCCGGTTTCGGGCATGGAAGACAGTCCGCCCACCTCGGCACGGAAGTATCGTCTGATCCACGGACCGACCAGGTTCGTGATCTGACGGGTGAATCCGGGGTCCCACTTGGCCGTCTCGGCGCTCTCGTCGGACATGATTTCGGATATGCTACTCTCCGATTAAGAGAATGTCATATCCGCAGGTAGGAGACTTCCATATGCCGGGTACTGTGCTCGTCACCGGAGGCTTCGGCCTCGTCGGGTCAGCCACCGTGCGCAGGTTGGCCGAACTCGGCCGGGCCGTCGTCATCGCCGATCTGCACACTCCGGCCAACGAGCAGGCTTCCGGCTCCTTGCCTCCCGGCGTCAGCGTTCGCTGGGCTGACCTCACCAACGCCGAGGAGACAGCCCGACTCGTCGCCGACGTCGCCCCCTCGGTCATCATCCATCTCGCCGCGATCATCCCGCCGGCGATCTACAAGAATGCGAAACTCGCCCGTCGCGTCAACGTCGATGCGACCGCGACGTTGGTCAAGATCGCCGAAGCGCAGCCGACGCCTCCACGCTGGGTGCAGGCGTCGAGCAACGCCGTCTACGGCGCGCGCAATCCACACAAGGCCACCGGTCCTGTGACGGCGGACATGCCGATGAAGCACTCCGACCTTTACAGCGCGCACAAGGCCGAGGCCGAAGCGATCGTGCGGGCATCCTCGCTGGAGTGGGTCGTACTGCGTCTCGGGGGCGTCCTCAGTGTTGACCCCAAGGCCATTCCGTTCAACGCCGACGCCCTCTACTTCGAGAGCCTGCTGCCGACGGACTGCCGCATGCACAGCGTCGATGTCCGCGACGTCGCGTGGGCGTTCGCCGCGGCCACCACCGCCGACGTTGCGGGCGAGATCCTGCTGATAGCAGGTGACGACTCTCATCGGCAGGAGTACGGCGACATCACCCCGGCGCTCGCAGGCGCCCGGGGCCTCAAGGGCGGCCTTGCGCCGGGCCGCAAAGGGAACCCCGACGACGATGACGCGTGGTTCGTCACCGATTGGATGGACACCACCCGTGCGCAGGAAGCCCTGCAGTTCCAGCACTATTCGTGGCAGGACATGATCGACGAGGCCACCCGCCAGGCAGGACCGGCGAGGTACGTGCTACCGCTCGCGGCCCCGGTCATCCGCGCGATTCTCAAGCGGCGCGGCGCCTATTGGAAGCAGCCCGGGCGCTATGCCGACCCGTGGGGCGCGATCAAGCGCAAGTTCGGCGATCCAGCACCGGACTCCTAGGCGGGCCCCAGTTTCGGCGCGCCGGTTCGCGGGTGGAAATACCAACCGCCTGCGGCTTCTGTTCCACCGTCGACATGGATGGTCTGCCCTGTGATGTAGCCGGCCATATCCGAGGCGAGAAAGACTGCTGCCGAGGCAATCTCGTCGACATGCCCGGCCCGTCTCATCGGAATGCCGGCACCGATGTCCGCGGACAGCACGCCGTCGGCGAGACTCTGCAGCCCTTCGGTCATCGTCAGGTCCGGAGCGAGCGCGTTGACCCGGATGCCGTACGGCGCCAACTCGAACGACGCCGTCTTGGTGTAGTTGATCACCCCGGCTTTGGCGGCCGCGTACGCCGCGTAGCCGGGTGCCGCACGGTTGCCCTCGATCGACGTGACGTTGATGACGCTCCCGGGTGTGCCCGCGTCGACCAGGCGACGAGCGACCCGTTGCGTGCACAGCAGCACATGCCGGAGATTGCTGCGGTACAACGCATCCCAGCCGTTCTCCGACGTCTCCAGCAGCGGCGAGTTGAAGGTGCCGCCGGCGTTGTTGACCAGGATCGAGACCGGGCCCAGCTCCCGCTCTGTGCGTTCCAGTGCCGCATCGACCGCCGCGGCGTCGCGCACGTCGGTGGTCACCCCGAGGCCGCCGATGCCGTCGGCGGCCTCGGTGCAGGTGCCGGGATCGTGTTCCCAGATCGCCACCGACGCCCCGAAAGCGGCCAATCCCGCAGCGATTCCCTTGCCGATGCCGGCTCCCCCACCCGTGACGACGGCGACACGGCCGGTGAGCAGGATGTCCGACGGGGCGATGGCCATGACTGGCAGGCTAGCGTGCGGGGGCCGTGCCGATGACCCCGTCGGCTTCGAGCCGACCGATCTCCTCCTCGGTCAACCCCAGCTCACCGAGAATCTGGTGATTGTGCTGCCCGAGCAGCGGGGCGGGGGCGGTGTGTACCCGGTCCGGCCCGCGGGTGCTGCGGAACGGCAGCGTGCTGTGCGGGGTGGCCGGATTGACAGGATGTTCGACCGCTTCGAAAAACGCGCGTGCCGCCAGCTGCGGAATCTCGGTCTGGCGGTGCGGTTGCAACACCTTGGCCACCGGAACGCCGTTGCCCCAAAGGGTCTCGACGATCTGGTCGCGGGAGCGTTCAGCACACCAGGCGGACAGGTGCCGGTCGATCAGATCATGGTGCGCCCGCCGCCCCTCCGCCGCAGCCAGGTCGGCGGTGGCCCACTCGGGGTCTCCGAGCGCATCGCAGAGCCCGGACCATTGTTCGTCGGTCGCCACGGCGATCGCCACCCAGCTGTCGAGGCGACCGAACTCGTCGATCTCGTTCGACAGGTACAGGTTCTGCGGGGCGGCGACCGGCCCGCGATTACCGTCCCGCTGGAGCAGCGCCCCGTAGGCGGAGTACTCGATCACCTGCTCGGCGGCCACGCTGAGGGCGGCATCGACCATCGCGGCTTCGATCATCGTGCCCTCGCCCGTGCGCCTGCGATGCTCGAGCGCCAGCAGAATCGCATTGAGTGCGTGGATGCCCGCGTTGGGGTCACCGACCGAGTAGGGCTCGAACGGGTTCAGATCGGGATAGCCGGTGAGCCAACTGATTCCGGCCGCCGCCTCAATGACATAGGCGAACGCCGGATTGTCCCGCCACGGGCCGTCCAGGCCGAAGCCCGGCATCCGGACCATGACCACATCCGGCCGGATCTCCTTGATGACGTCGTACGTCAGCCCCATGCTCTCCAGCACTCGGGGCGTGAAGTTCTCGACGACGACGTCGGCCGTCCCGATCAGGCGCTTGAGGAGATCCCTGCCGGTGTCGCTCTGCAGGTTCAGCGTGATGCCACGCTTGTTCGTGTTGAGTCCCGAGAAGATCGGCGACTGCTCCCACCACTGGTCCTCGGTGACGGGGATGCCTGCGATCAGCCGCGTGCCGTCGGGGTGGCGGGTGGACTCGACGTGGATGACGTCGGCACCGAGCATCGCCAGCAGATGCGTGCAGCTCGGGCCGGCCCAGAACGTCGTCATGTCGACGACACGCAACGCCTCGAACGGCAGCCCCTCTTTTCGCGGAATAGGGTTCCTGGCTGCTGCCGAGCCGGTATCGCGACCCGGAACGCTATTCCGGTAGTGGTCGGTGTGCTCGCCGAGGCGGGGCGCGGGTTCGGGCTCACGCAGGGTCGCGGCACTGAGGCGATAGGGCGCAGCCGGCTGGGTGAATCCGTCGCGCGGATTGACGACGAACGCCCCGCGCTCCACATACTGGTCGAGATCCTCGACGTTGGCACCGTTGGCCACCGGCGCGTTCGGAATCCTGAATGCGGTTGCCAGATCCCGGATCTCGTCCACAGTCTGGTCTGCAACCCAGGCGTAGAGTTCTTCGGCCCTCTCGTTGGCCTGCTGGGTGATCGACAGCGGTGACTCCTCGTCGATCCATTCCACATGACCCGTCATCGCACACAGGTCGAACCACTGCTGCGCCGTCCCACAGCCGATGTCGATCAAACCGTCCTTGGCGCGGGCAATGCCGGGCACCGTCAGTCGGCGGGCGTCGCGCCACGGGCGTCCGAGCATCTCGAAATAGCTCACCGGGTAGTAGGTGAGCCCGAGAATCGCCGTCTCCAGCATCGACAGGTCGATCAACTCACCGCCGCCGCGGATGCGGGATGCGAGCGTGGCGGCGCTGGCGTACGCACCGGCGAGATATTCGCCGACCTGGCCGCCGACGTACACCGGGGCCCGGTCGGGGGCTCCGCGGCCGAGGCCCACGACTCCCCCCGACCATGCCTGCAGCGTGAATTCCGTTGCAGGGCGGTCACACCAGGGACCCTGCAGACCGAAGGCGGTGATCGCCGCGACGGTCAGGTGCGGATGACGCTCGAGGATCGCGCCGGGCGTGAAGTCGGGATGGTCCGTCACTCCCGGTGATCGCGACCAGACGACCGCATCCGCTCCTGCGAGCAGCGCGTCGATCAGTTCTGCATCGACGCGCGGGTCTGCCGCGACGGAGTGTTTGGAACACGCCAGATACGAAAACAGTGCGCCGTCCTCACCGTCGGCGATCCCGGCACCGGAGGCCGACCAGTGGCGCAGCGGATCACCGTGTGGCGGTTCGACTTTGACGACAGATGCGCCACCATCGGCAAGGAGCTTGGTGCAGTAGCCGCCGGCGATGCCGCTGGACAGGTCGACGACGGCATAGCCGGACAGGGGCGGCTCGGACAACGCCATCTAGTCCTGTTTGGCCCGGTTGCGCTTGCTCAGACGGAACTCGGGCGGGAACTTGCTGTCGTTGTCGTTCACCGCTGCCGACAGTCCGCTGTCGATCGACTCGAACATGTCCAGATCGTCATCGCTGTCGTTGGCCACGCCGTTACCCATCGACTCGAAGAACGCGCTGAGCAGGCTGCCCATGTATTCACCCTGCTGTTGCTTGAACACCTCGAAGAACAGCTTCTGCTGAAACACGGTGTCTACCGGACGGTTTCGCGCACACGCGAGGGCGTACTTCTCCACCTCGGCCTCCAGCTGATCGCGTGCCACCACCTTGTTCAGGAAGTTGCAGTCGTACATCTCGGCGGCAGTGAACGGGCGACCGGTGAATACCATCTCCTGGAACTTGCGTAGACCCATCATCTGCACCCAGGTCCACATGCGCGGACCCCAACCGTGGTATCGGAACGACGGGTGACCGAAGAGCGCATCGTCAGACGAGATCACCAGATCCGCGTCGGCACACTGGTAAAAGTGCCAGCCATAGCAGTAGCCCTTGGCCTCGACGATGCTGATCTTCTTGAAGTCCTGCAGCGCGCGGTTGCCCGCCTGAGAGTTGGCATACCAGGCGCTGATGGTCGCACCGTTGCGGAAGGTTCCCTTCGGGGGGTACGTGACCTCTCCGACACCGTCATCCTCCAACCGGAGTTCGGCCAGCCGTACCGCAGGATTGTCGTTGCCCTCCATGAACTCCGGGAGGTCGGCACCGCTACCGAGGTTGTCGCCCACCCCACGGATGATGACAACCTTGACGTCATTGTCGGCGTTAGCCGCCCGCAGGATGTCGGCATACCGCAGTCGCGCCATCGACGTCGGGGCGTTCAGGAACTCCGGACGGTTGAACGTGATCGTGGCGATCTTCGTCTTCGGGTTCTTCTCGTAGAGGATGATCTCCTCGGGCGTAGGCCGCTCAGACATTGGCCGTGCCGATCGCAGTCCCCGCGAACGACGGGCTGGAGGTCAGCACCTCGGGGCCGTCGTCGTTGATCAGAACCGCGTCGCGGCTGAATACGGCTCCGACACCCGGCTCCCAGACATACGACGTGACCGCGAGAACGGTTCCAGGGTCCAATCTTTCGGCCGCAGACGTGGCAGGCAGATCTGGTGAGACCACCGGCGGGTCGAACCCCAGCCCGAGTCCGTGGGCCACCGGGATCGGTGGCAGCGATTCTCCGGCAGCCTCGTATGCGTTGAGCAGGTCAGCGGCGGGCGCACCGGGCCGACAGGCGTCAAGGAGTCTGTCCCACAGGTCATTCGAGCGCCGATACAGCGCCTGCACCTCGGGGGTGTCCTCGCCCACCGGCCAGGTACGCCCGACCTCGCCGACATAACCGTCGGCCAGCGCGCCGGCGGCGAACGCCACCAGGTCGCCCTCACCGATCCTGCCGTCACGTCGGCCGACCCGCCACGAATGTTCGGGCGAGGTGATCCAGACACCGTCCTGGGTGGCCGACGTGCTGAAGCCGCCCGCCGCCATCGCCTCCATGAGGACACCGTTGAGCGCCTGCTCAGTGATTCCGGCCTCGAGGCCGGAAACCGCTGCGGCAAGGCCGCGTTCGGCAACTGCCAACGCCCCGCGCAGCACCCGAAGTTCGTCGGCCGTCTTGCCGCGCCGCGCGGCCTTCATCGCGGCCTCCCCGTCGACGAACTCGGCCTTCGGGAACGCCATCGGCAGCAGTTGCGCGAACGTCGGGGACATGGCGTCGGTCCCTACGCGGGCCGCGGTCTCGGCTCCGTCGATGTTCTTGAGGACCTCGATCAGCGTCATCGGGTTCCACGCCAGGCCGTAGAGGTGATCGTGTCCGATTTCGTCGGGGATGCCCTCGTCCCAGCTGCTGTTGAGGTGGATGTCGCCGGTTGTCCGGACCAGCACGCAGATCGGCGCGAACGGCCGGGTGCCCGCGACCCAGAGTTGCGGGGCGCCGGTGACGTACCGGACGTTGGCCTGGCGGCCCAGGACCAGGATGTCGAGGTCTGCGGCCGCCATCTCGGCGAGCACCCGCTCGCGTCGTCCGGTGCGCAGGGCCAGATCGTCGGGAACGATCTCTTCACTCATGAGCTTCTCCCATAAGGCGCGTAGGGGTAGTCCGTGATCGGCTGGTACCCGTCTTCGGTGATGACGACGATCTCCTCGCTGCGGTAGCCGCCGGTGCCGTCCTCCCAGATGACGGGCTCGAGCACCAACAGCATCCCGGCGGGGAAGACGAAGTTGTCGTCGAACTCTTCACCGAGATCCGTTCCGATCATCGGCATTTCAGCGGCATTGGTACCGATGCCATGACCGAGGTAGAAGTGCGGCAACCACGGTTTGGTACCCCCGTTGGCTGCGATCGCCGCGCGAGCGAGGTCACCGGAGGTCGCACCAGCCCTGGTCACCGCGAGCACTGCGTCGAGGATGTGGCGCCATTTGGCGAACTGGTCCTGCTGCTTGGCCGTGGGCTCGCGCCCGACCACCCAGGTGCGGCCCCAGTCAGAGCAGTAGCCCTCGTAGGTGATGCTGATGTCGGTCCACAGCACGTCACCGTCGGCCAGTTCCTTCTCCGTCGGCAGCAGCGGCAACGCCAGATCGCCCGTCGTGGTCCACACCGCGCCGCTGTTGCGCGTCGTCGGCATGACCTGCCAGATGGCTTCGATCATGTTCGTGGTCGCACCGAGTTCGAAGGCGCGGCGGACGAAGTGCGCCGACAGATCCATCTGGCGGACACCGGGGGCCAACGACGCCTGTACGTCGGCGACCGCTTCCTCGGTGATGCGGCACGCCTTTCGGACCGCGGCGATCTGATCGACCGTCTTCACCAACTTGGCCGGGCCGATCACCTGCGCAGCGTCCGAGGGCGGGCCGGCAGGAAACAGCCGACCGGCAGCTCGCCGCATCGCACCCGTCAGTTCGTCGACCGCGGCGGTCGACCCCGGCGGGACCAGATCGGACAGCACGCGGGCGAAATGGTCTACGCCCTCGTCGAATTCGAGGTACAGCGGACCGTGGACGTGATCGGTCGGAACCTCGGTCTCGAAGGCGCTGCCCTCCTGAAAAGGCATGAACAGGTGCGGATGCTCGTCGTCTGCCAGCACGACGGCCACCGGACGCTCGACATGGGACAGCCCTGCGTCGAGAAGCGGCCAGCTCGCGCCTGTCGCGTAGACGACGTTGCCGTTGCCGAGCAGAACCAGCGCGTCGACACCCTTGGCCTTCATCGACTCTCGCAGGCGCGCACCGCATTCGCGATACATCCGATCGCGGTCGGGCAACTCGGGGATGCCGAGCTGCGCCAGGCCGCTCGACGTGGCGAAGGTAGTGGTCATGCTATTCCCAGGAACTTCTGCACGTTGGTGCTGACGATCTTGACCGCAGCTTCGGGTCCGACCGCCTCGACCACCGAAGCGAGTGACTTCTCCGAGTAGCCGAAGGTGCTCTCGTTGTGCGGATAGTCCGAGGACCACATGACGTTGTCGACGCCGATGCGGTCGATCAACTGCAGGCCCAGCGGGTCGACCATGAACGATGCGCTCATGTGGTTGCGCCAGTAGTAACTCACGTCGTGCTGCAGTTCGTGGTTGAACATGTGGCGATAGGACGCAAGCATGTGCTCGGCATCCTGCAATGCCGTCGGCACCCAGGCGATTCCACCTTCGAACCACCCGATCTTCAGCGACGGGTGTCGGTCCAGGATGCCAGAGAACACGTACTTGGCGAACTGCTCGCGGAACGAGTCGACGTTGACCATCATGCCGACGACCACGCTGTTGTGCTGGCACGGCGTCTTGGGCGGCGTCTCACCGATGTGGTGGCTGACCGGAATGCCCGAGGCTTCGATCTCGTCCCATACGGCGTCCATCTCGGTGCTGCCGTAGTCGTAGATGTTGCCCTCGTCGTCCTTGCCGGGATTCAAAGGCAGCAGAAATGTCTTGAGGCCCAACGACTTCAACTCTTCGAGCGTGCTGCGTGTGCCCTTCGGATCCCACCAGTTGATCAGTCCCACACCGTAGAAATGCCCGTTGGAGCGCTCCTGCAGGTCGGCGATGTGCTCGTTGTAGATCCGGAACACCCGCTCGCGAAGTCCCTTGTCCGGGTAGTGGAACAGCGCGAGAACGGCGTTGGGGAAAGCGAGTTCCCTGTCGATGCCGTCTTCCTTGAGCTCACGGATGCGGGCCTCGATGTTGTTCGACGCGGCGCCGGCGAGGTCGTCGTACTGCATCAGCACGCGGCCGAAGTCACCGCCGGTCCAAGCCTTGCCCTTCATGCCGACCATGTACGCGCCGTCCTCGTACCAGATACGCGGTGCGGCGCCCTTGAGCTCCTCGGGGAAGCGCTCGTAGAAGATGTCGTCGGCCACCGAGATGTGGTTGTCGGCGGAGAAGATCACGGTGTCGGCGGGAAGACCGACGACGCCGCCCGTGGAATGGCCTTGACGGTTCTTGGGGGCGCCGAAGCCCTCGGGCGGGTACAGGGTGGTCGGGGGGTGGGCGGGCGGCTGCACTGTTGGTGTAGTCATTTGGGCCTCCAATCGGGCTGTAGGAGTTGAGGTCTCGGGTACTACCAGGTCACGGGAAGTTCGTAGACGCCGTAAGCGAGGCGGTCGTGCTTGAACGGCACTTCGTCGATCGGGATCGCCAGCTTCAGGGTCGGGATGCGGCGCAGCAACGTGTGGAACACGATCTGCAGTTCGGCGCGAGCCAACTGCTGGCCCACACACTGGTGCCGTCCGTAGCCGAAGCCGAGTTGCTGCCCCGCGTCACGGGTGAGGTCGAGCTTGTCGGGCTCTGGGTAGGTCACCGCGTCCCAATTGGCGGGCGCGAGGTCGAGGATGATGCCCTCCCCCGCGCGAATCGTCTCACCACCGATCTCGATGTCTTCGGTCGCGACACGGCGCTGACCGTTCTGGATGATCGACAGGTAGCGCATCAGTTCTTCGACCGCGTTCGCGATGAACTTCGGATCCTCCGAATCCCGCAGCAGTGCGGCCTGTTCGGGGTTGTCGAGCAGAGCGCAGATGCCGATGCCGATCATGTTGGCTGTGGTCTCGTGGCCCGCGATCAGGAGTCCGGTGCCGAGCTGCGCGGCCTCCTTGACGCTGATCTCTCCGGCGGTGACGCGCTCGGCGAGGTCGGACACGGCGTCCTCGGCGGGGTTGGCCTGCTTCTGCTCGACGAGGTTGATCAGATATTGGTGCAGGCTCATCGCACCCTTTTGCATGGCGTCGGCGGCGGCGAAGCGCGCAAGGCCGGCGTTGGCGTGTTCCTGGAAGAACTCGTGGTCCTCGTAGGGCACGCCGAGCATGTCGCTGATCACCCGGGTGGGTACCGGTAACGCCAGTTTGGCCACCAGGTCGGCCGGTTGCGGTCCGGCGAGGATCTCGTCGATGCACTCATCGGTGACCTCCTGGATCACCGGGCGCAGCGCCTCGACGCGACGGAACGTGAACGGCTTGGACAGCATCCGGCGGAACCGGGTGTGCTCCTCGGCATCCGACGTGAACACCGAGCGCGGGCGCTTGTTCACCGTGGAGAGCATGTGTTCGTTCCAGTGCGGGAAGCCGTCACGCCGATCGTCGACACTGACGCGCGGATCGGCGAAAAGTGTCCGCGCCACCTCGTGTCCGGTGATCAGCCACGGGGTCGTCCCGTTCCAGATCCGCACCCGGGAAAGGGGTTTGGATTCGTTCATCTCGAGCATCTGCCGGGGTGGCGCGAACGGGCAGCCGCTCTCCCGCTCCATCGGGTACTCGGGCGCGGCGGAGACTGCCTGCTCGTCGAGCGTGTCTGTCATTTCACTCCTCGATCTGGATGGCCAGGGCTGGGCAAGCGGCCGCGGCGTTTCTGGTCTCTTGGGCGTACTCAGGCCCAGGCTCGGGGATCAGCAGTTCGACGACACCGTCATCGTCGCGTTGGTCGAAGACCTCCATCGCGTTGAGGACGCACTGACCCGAGGACACGCACTTGTCCTGGTCGACGGTGACCTTCATGTCACGGAATCTCCGTGACGGGTGCCTGCCAGAGGCCGACGATCGCATCGATGAGGCCGGATCCGACTGCACCCCAAGAGGTTCGGGGCAGATCCGCTCCGTCGGCGAAAGCCCTTTCGAAATCGGCGCAGGTGTGAACCAGCAGATTCCTGGCCATGATGTTGCGCTCGACGACGACGGCCATGGGGAGCTCGGGCAGGCAGCGGGTGATGCCGTCGACCACCCGGACCAGCGACGGCGACGCGAGCGCATCCCTGACGACGATCTTCTGATACGCAGGATCCGCCAGGGCCTGAGCGGCGAACCGCGCGTACCACGTCGGATTACCCAGCTGCGCAAGGTGTTCGGTGAGCGAACACACCAGACAGGTGATCCAATCGCGCAACTCGGCCGAGTCGCCGGAGCGCGCCACCATCCGTTCGAGGAGCAGTTCGATCGACGCGCGGTGCTTCTGCTCGATGGCGCGGACGAGATCGGTCTTCGTGCCGAAGTGGTAGCCGACCGCGGCGTTGTTCCCCTGCCCGGCGGCTTCGCTGACCTGCCTGTTCGAGACGGCGTACACCCCGTGCTCGGCATACAGCCGTTCAGCGGCCTTCAGGATCGCCTCTTGGGTGGTCGTGGCGCGGTCGGCGCGCACCGTCCTGGCTGTCGTCACCCCTACAGTGAACCCGGTCACACCGACTAAGTCAAGCGACTGATTTAAAGGTATCACCGCTGGTTGTCGCTGGTCTCCGCCGTCGCATCGTCCGGATTTGCGGCCTTCGGCGCCCTGCGGACGATCACCTTGCCCGCCACCGTGCCCCCGTCGACGGGCAGTACGGTGCCGGTGACATAGCGCGACCGGTCGGTGGCCAGGTACAGCGCCGCTTCTGCCACGTCGTCGGCCGTGCCTTCTCTCTTGAGCGGCCTGTCGTCGCGCATCTGCTGCCGGATCCTGGCCTCGAAACGCTCCAGCTTCTCGCGGTCCTCGTCCGTAGCCGACGACGCCAGGATCGGAGTGGGGATGTTGCCCGGGGCGAGGCAGTTGACCCGGACCTCATAGTGCGCGAGCTCGATCGCCGCGCATTTCGTGAAGTGGATGATGGCTGCCTTCGACGCCCGGTACGTCGAGACTCCCCCGCCGGCCTGGATACCGCCGATCGAACCGAGATTGACGATTGAACCGCCACCATTGTCGGCCATGTGCCGCGCGGCATCGCGGGTGCCCGCCATCACCCCGAGCAGGTTCACGCGCATCACGCGGTCGAACTCTTCGAGGTCCTCGTGGAAGAGGCCCTTGCGCAGCGGGCTGGAGATGCCTGCGTTGTTCACCATCACATGCAAACCACCGAACGTCGACACCGCTGCCTGCACCAGCTCGGCCACCTGAGCCTGGTCGCCGACATCGGTGTGGAGGTAGACCACCTTCGCGCCGCCTGAATTCAGTTCCACTGCCAAGGATTCACCGAGATCGTCACGAACATCGGCGATCACCAGATGCGCACCTTCGGCGGCGAACCGCTCGGCGATACCGCGGCCGATGCCCGACGCACCGCCGGTGACGATCGCGACCTTGCCGGCAAGTTCAGTCATTCGTAACCCCTTCGAAGAACTCGAGCAGCAATTCGTTGACGACGTCGGGCTTCTCGATCTGCGGGCAGTGCCCCGCGTCGTCGACCACCGCAGACCGGCCGTGTTTGACCTGTCCGGCGATCTCGGCAGCCCAGCCTGCGGGCAGAAGCTTGTCCGCCCCGCCCTCGACCACCAGCGTCGGGACGGTGATGCGGTCGTATGCTCGCGCACTGCTCGGTGTCGCGGGAGGTTCCAGGCCAGGCCGCCGAAACCTCGCTGCCGCCAACGACTCCCACGCTCCCGGTGCCACGCTCGACTCGTAGCGACGGCGCACGTAGTGTCCGTCGTCGGAGAACGACTCGTCGGCGAACAGCGCGGTGACGATGCGGCGCATGCCGTCGAAGGTGGCGTCGTATTCGTAGAGCGCGCTGACATGCTCGTTGCGCTGGATCTCTCCGCCCCCGCAGATCGTGACCAGGCTGCGCACGGGCAGCACCGGTGCATCCGACGTGGCGTCGACGAGGAGGTTGATCGCTCCCATGGAGTTCCCGACGAAATGCGCCGAGGCGACGCCCATCACCTCGCAGAACCGGGCGATGTGGCGGATCCGCATCCCACGGCCATCGGTGAAGTCGACGACCTTGGCCGAATCCCCGAAGCCGAGCATGTCCGGCGCCAGCACGCGGTATCTGGTCGCCAGCGCTCCGATCGTGTGCTCCCACCCGATCCTGGCATTGGCCCCGAACTCCCCGCCGTGCAGCAGGACGACCGGATCCCCTTGTCCCGCTTCCAGATATCCGGTGACAAGACCGTCGACCGGCACCGATCTCGCTTCGAGCGCGGGCGCGCTCACGTCGTCTCTCTGTTTGTCTGGGCGAACGCGAGGACCTGGGTGGCCAGTAGTTCGAGCTGATTGGCCACGA
Organism: Mycobacterium sp. 236(2023); assembly: GCF_029623955.1. GTDB lineage: Bacteria > Actinomycetota > Actinomycetes > Mycobacteriales > Mycobacteriaceae > Mycobacterium. Next base: position 95,997 of record NZ_JARSBP010000009.1, read on the forward strand.
CTTTGCCCTGGTCGGTTTCCGCGAGGGCTCCGGAGGGATCCCAGATCGGATCGGCCGAGTTGATCGCGACGCCCAGCGGCGTCGGCCACGCGCGCAGTGCGTGACCGATACTGCGCAGCTGCGTCAACGTGCCGACTGCTGCCTGCCAACCGTAGGCGCAGCTGATACAGCCCCACGGAGTGTTGTCGAGATAGACGCGTGGATCCTCGCGGAGGTCTTCGATGTAGTCGAGGGCGTTCTTCACCAGGCCGGACACCGCACCGTGATAGCCGGGAGAGCCGACGACGACGGCATCGGCGTCGCGCAGCGTCTTGACCAGTTCGAGTGCGCGCGGGGTGCGTTCGAGTTCATGTGGCGCGTACATCGGCAGGTCGAGCTCCTCGGCCGCGAACAGCCGAGTGCGACCGCCCTGCTTCTCCACTGCCTCAAGGCAGTACCGCAGCGCGCGCTCGGTCGACGAGTTGGCCCTCAGGGTTCCGCCGAGGCCGACGATGAACGGTTGGTTGGTATCGGTCACTGGTCCACTCACTTGATCGCAATAGGGCTGACAGGGGCTCCCACCGCACCGACGACCTTCAGCGGCGGTGCGACGAGCTGGAATTCGTAGATGCCGTCGGCGGCGCAGTCGGCGGCGAGCGGGCCGAGATCCCAGTACTCACCGAGCATCAGACCCATATCCCGCAGGCACAGCATGTGCATCGGCAGAAACGTGCCGTCGACACCGTTGGCAGGGTTGGGGTCCTCGACCATCAGGTTGTCGGCGGCGACGGCGGCGACTTCGTGCCGGTGCAGCCAGGAGGCGCACGTCCAGTAAAGTCCCGAGCCCGCCTCGGCGCCGTCCCCGGTGGCCAGGAAGCGCGTCCACCATCCGGTGTGCACGACGACGATGTCCCCGGAACGGATCTCGACGTTCTGCTTGGCGACGATGTCGTCCAGTTCGTCTGGGGTGACCGGATTTCCGGGCTCACAGAACACGTCGGCACCCCGGTGGGCCACGACGTCGAGCAGGACTCCGCGCGACGTGATGCCCTTGCTGTCGACCTTCTCGATGCCCAGATGGTAGGCGCCGAAGCTGGTCACCGAATCCGCCGGGAATCCGTTGTAGAGCTTGTCCTCGTAGTAGACGTGCGACATCGCGTCCCACTGGGTGGCCGCCTGCAACGGCATCACGATGAGGTCGTCGTTGAACCGGAAGGGGTTGTCGGCGAAGAACGCACTGACATCTGCGGCGACCGCGTTGCGGAGCCATTCGGGGCCGTACTGGACCAGCGTCGAGGCGTCGCCGCCGTCGACCGTCATCACGTGCACCGGGTTCTGCCGGAACTTGAACGCTCCCTGCGGGCCTCCCGCGCTGAAGTCTCCGCCCAGCGAGATGACCTTGCCCTGCTTCACCAGACCGGCCGCCTCGGCGACCTTCTCCGGCGTGATGAAGTTCAGCGTCCCCAGCTCGTCGTCGTCCCCCCAGCGTCCCCAGTTGCGGACCTCGTCCCCCGCCTTGCGGAAGTCGCTCATCGTGCCGGTCATGAAAGGTCCTTTGCTCGTAACTGGTCGAACTCGCGCTCGGCCACCGTGCCGCCGTCGACCCAGATGACGTGACCGGTGATGTGCCGGGCTGCCGCGCTGTTCAGGAATGCCAGCACGCTGGCCTGTTCATCGGCGTCCGCGTGGCGGCCCAGAGGGTTGCTGAAGGCGTCCAGGAAACCTTGCCCGTAGGCGCCCCGCAGCTGGTCGAGAATAGGCGTGTCGGTCACCCCGGGAGCGGTGCAGTTGACGCGGATTCCCTTGGTTCCCAGCGCCGTCACTGCACGCATGCCGTAGAGGATGATCGCCTCTTTGGACAGCCGATAGCCGCCGTCGGCCAGCGCGTCGGGGTGGTGTTGACACCACTCGACGCCCTCGGCGAACGATCCCGTGTCGAGCAATCCCAGCGTCACCGACGCATTGGCGAGGTACTGCGATGCCGCCAGTGAGGACACGTTGGCGATCGCCGAACCCGGTGGCATCAACGGGATGAGCGCCTCGGTGAACCGCCGCATGCCGAGAAAATTGATCGTGACGACCCGCAGCGGATCCTTGATTCCCGAGGACACCCCGGCGACGTTGAACAGCGCGTCGACCGGGCCGTCGAGGGTGGCCACCGCGTCGGCGATCGACCCTTCGTCGGCCAGGTCGACAGCGTGAAACTCCGCGACACCGAAATCCGCGGCCGGTGGCCGGACATCGAGGCCGACAACGTGGGCCCCAAGCCCGCTCACCAGTTGTGCCAGCGCCGCACCGATACCCGACGCGCAGCCGGTCACGACTACGCACCTGCCGTCATAGCGGAACAGTCCGTCGCTCTGAACCACGGTCGTGAGTGTCGCTCAGCCCGCGGCCTCTGTGGACGATTTCGCGTCCTTTTCGGCTTGCGCGGCCTTCACCCGGCCCTCGTTGATCTCGGCCATGGCCTCGGGGATCTCGCCTGCGGTGAACTTGCCACCGCGGCCGGTGGGCAACCCACCGAAGGCATAGGTCTCGTCGAACAGCGGCGCATCCCAGGACTGCCGGCGTGCCTCGACCTTCTCGATCACCGGTTCGAGACGCTTCGCCTTGTCCTTCACAGCTTTCGCGTCGCGCTCGATGAACTCCGGCAGGATCTCCTTGCCCATGATCTCGATGGACTCCATCGTGCCCTCGTGGCTACGCGGATTGAGCAACAGGATGATCTCGTCGACACCGCTGGCCTCGTAGCCGCGCAGGAACTCGCGCACCGTCTCCGGCGAACCGATGGCACCGCGGCCGGGACCGTAGGCCAGGGTCGGATCCTCCTTGACCGCGTTCTGGTAGAGGTCCCAGACACCGGTCCGGCCCGGTGTGTGCATGCCGTTGATGTAGTAGTGCATGATCCCGAACGAGAAGAAGCCGCCGCCCGTTCCGAGTCGCTTGAGCGCCTCCTCGTCGGTCTTGGCCACCATCATCGACAGGTCGCCGCCGATGGCCAGCAGATTCGGGTTGATCGCCGGAGTGACGGGCGTGCCCTTCTCCTCGAAGTCCCGGTAGTAGCCGTCGACGCGCTCCTTGAGTGCTTCCGGGCCGGTATAGGCGAAACTCAGTGCGCCGATGGCCTTCTCGGCAGCCATGCCGACCGACGACGGCCGGGTGCAGGCCACCCACACCGGCGGGTGCGGACTCTGCAACGGCTTGGGGACGACGTTGCGGGCCGGCATCTCGACGTGCTCGCCCTTGAAGCCGGTGAACGGCGCCTCGGTCATACAGCGGATCGAGACCTCCAGTGCCTCTTCCCACATCGTGCGTTTGTCGGCGGGGTCGATGTTGAAGCCACCGAGTTCGGCGACCGACGACCCTTCGCCGGTGCCGAATTCGACTCTGCCGTTGGACAGGTGATCCAGTGTCGCCACGCGCTCGGCGATGCGTGCCGGGTGGTTGATCGGCGGCGGCAAGTGCATGACGCCGAAGCCCAGGCGAATGTTCTTGGTGCGCTGGCTTGCCGCGGCCAGGAACATTTCCGGCGCCGTCGAGTGGCAGTACTCCTCGAGGAAGTGGTGCTCGGTGAGCCACACCGTGGAGAACCCTGCTTTGTCGGCGAGCTCCACCTCGTCGAGACCGTGCTGGAACAGCTGGTGTTCGTCGTTTTCACCCCATGGGCGTGGCAGCGGGAACTCGTAGAACAGGGAAATCTTCATTACTGGTTACCTCCTTGAAGGTCCGGGGCTTTCAGGGCTTCCGATGGCTGACTGAGTAGGTGGGCTTCGGTTCTGGAGCCGGCGATGTGTTGTGCGGCGACATAGCCGAACGCCATCGCCGGTCCGATGGTGGCGCCGGCTCCGGCATAACTGCGGCCCATCACCGCGGCCGACGCGTTGCCCACCGCGTAGAGCCCGTCGATCGCGCTGCCGTCGGGACGCAGCACACGGGCGTCCTCGTCGGTGCTCAATCCGCCGGATGTGCCGAGATCGCCGAGGATGATCTGGAACGCGTAGTAGGGCGGCTTGCCGAGGGGGTGCAGGTTGGGGTTCTGCAGCGTCTGATCGCCATAGTAGTTGTCATAGGCGCTGTCGCCGCGGCTGAAGTCGTCGTCGTGTCCCTTGAGCGCCAGCGCGTTGAATCGTTCTGCGGTGTTGCGCAATTCGGCACCGGGAACGCCTATTTCGCGGGCAAGTTCCTCCCACGTGCTGCCGGTCTTGACGACTCCGGACTCCAGCCATGCCGCTGGCACCTTCCATCCCGTCGGCACGGGGGCGAAGGGCACCTTCGGAATCGGCAAGTGGCCGCCGACGACATACCGGTGGAACGACCGGATGTCGGTGATGAGCCAGCACGGGATGTGGGTGACGCCGGTACGCTCGCCGTCGATCATGGCGTGAGCGAAGTCCATGTAGGGCGCCGCCTCGTTGATGAAGCGCTTCCCCGCACCGTTGACGATGAACTGGGCCGGCATCATGCGCTCGTTCAGCATGAACTGCAGCCGGCCGTCAGGCCAGCAGATGGCGGGGAACCACCAGGCTTCGTCGAGCAGTTCCGTTGCTGCGCCCACCTTCTCGCCCGCCCGGATCCCGTCGCCCGTCGACGCCGGATTGCCGAAGCTCCAGTCCTTGTCCGGTCCCGCCATCTCCGCAACGCGGGCCAACTCGGGAAGATGTTGGAGGCGCCACTGCATGTCGTGATCGAAACCACCGCTGGCGAGTACGACACCACCGTGTGCCCTGACCCGCAGCGCTTGGCCCTCCTTTTCGATCACCGCGCCCACGACCCTTCCGTCGACATCCGTGATCAGTTCCGTCATCGGGGAGTTCAGCCACAGCGGGATGTTCTGCTGTTTCATGGCAAGCCGGAGCCGGGCGACCAGCGACTGACCGATGGCGGCCATCCTGTCGCCGAACACCCTGGCCCGGAACATTCGCCAGATGAGCTTCAGCAGCACGGCTTTCCCGCGCCACGACTGACGGACCTGGTAGAACAGCCGAAGATCCTTGGGGGCGAACCAGATCCCCTTGGGTGCCAGCGCCAGTGGGGCGAGCAGGTTCTGCTCCTCGTCGCCGAGCACCCGGAGGTCGATCTCGGGCACGTTGATCGTGCTGCCCAGGGCCGAGCCGCCGGGCGCCTCGGGATAGTAGTCGGCGTATCCCGGCTTCCACACGAATTCCAGCCACGGGCTGCGCTTTTCGAGGAACTCCATCATCTCGGGTGCAGCATCGACGTACTTGCGCAGCCTGGCATCGCTGACCAGCCCGCCGGTGATCTCCTTGAGGTAGGTGAAAACCTCGTCGGGGTCGGGTACGTGACCTTCTCTGCGCTGCGAGGGTGCACCCGGAACCCAGATCCCGCCGCCGGACAACGCCGTGGAGCCGCCGAACCGTGACGACTTCTCCACCACGAGGGTGTCGAGGCCCGCGGCGTCGGCTGCGAGGGCGGCCGTCATGCCGCCGCCCCCGGATCCGATCACCAGGACGTCGGTGACGTGGTCGAAGGGTTGGTCGGTCAAGGACACACCGCCGTTCGGATGGCGAAACCGGCGATCAGTTCCGGCGCTGCGCGGTAGAACCGGCTGCTGGTTTCGTAGTTGCCCTGTGCGGCGAGCGCCGCGAAGGCAGCCACCCAGGTTCTGACCTCGTGCGCGGAGTTACCCGCCTGCGCGGCAATCCATGCGTTGTCCCAGGCGTCCACGTCGGCGAGCCGTCCGCTGTCGAGGAGGTCGAGGAACGCGTGGTCCCAGTCCGGGTTGAGCGGCGCGAGTTTTCCCTGTCCCGAGGCGAACTCGCGCGCAGCCTCCATCACCGCGGTCTGGCGGGCCTGGCGCGCTTCGGTGCTCATCGGCGCCCCGCGGACGATGCGGTCCAGAGCCGCCGGTGGTGCGGTGGCGAGCGTCGGGACCGGCGGATCGTGTGAGAGCCCACCCGAGCCGATGATCAGTACCCGCTTCCCGAGCGTGGCGAGGTGAGAGCCGACGGCGGCGCCGAGCCGGCGGACCCGCCGGATCGGACCGAGCGGGGTAGCCACCGAATTGATGAACACCGGGATCACCGGCTTGGCCGTTGCATCCCCGAAGAGCTTCTGCAGAGGCTGCACGGTGCCGTGGTCGACGTCCATCGCCGCCGAAATCGCCACGTCGACATCGGCATCGAGAACGGCACGCGCACAGTGGGTGGCCAGATCTGCCGGGACGTCGAGCGGGCCCTGGTAAGTGCCGTAGTCGCCGACACCGGCGGCTTCGGTGCCGATGCAGAACGGCGGCATCGCGCGGTAGAAGAACCCGTTGTAGTGATCGGGCGAGAAGATGACGACGAGCTCAGGGTCGAACGCGGCGACGAAGTCCCTGGCGGCCCCGATGGCGCGTTCGATGTCGTCAAGGAGTTCCCGAGACGGTCCCGGAAGGTTCAGCAGCGGGCTGTGCGACATGCAGCACAGCGCGATCTCGCTGTTGGCCATCGGTTACTCCTTCCTGGGTGAGGTACAGCGCCGAGAACAGCGCGTCGGAGACTTCCGGCGCGCGCTGCGCGATACATGCGCTGGCGATGCAGCGGTCGGGACGGACGAACAGCACCGATTCGGTGTAGACGTCGAACCATGCTTTGAGGGCGCCGGTGAGGTCGCCGACCACAGTTACGTCGGGGTCGTCGTGGCCCGGCCAACGCAACTGGCTCATCGGTCGCACCTCGATGAAGCTGGCGCCCAACGTCTTCCACTGCGCGAAGGCTTCCTCACCGAGCACGGCGCGCAGGTTGTTGCTCCAGCACAGCACGGCGAATCCTGATCCGAGGATCTCGTCGAGCAGAACGTTCTGCGCATCGCGGGTATCGACACGCGGCTGGATGAACAACGTTCCTGTCGGCGAATTGGCCAACGCATGCGTGCCGTGGTGGACCGCCCCCTGCTGATAGCGCGGCATCGGCTTGAACCGCATCTCCAGCACGTAGCGCTTGAGCGTCGGCACCGCCGACGCCGCGTGAATCACCCGGTCCCGCAGAGCGGCGACCCGCCGATTCGTCGGGGAGATGACGCGGCCGACCATCGTGGACAGGTCGATCATCGCCCGCGCGTGCTTGCGCCGCTCGACGTCATAGGAGTCCAGCAGTGCGTCACCGGCGTTGCCGTTGACGACCGCGGCCAGCTTCCAGCCGAGGTTGGCCGCGTCGCGGATACCGCTGTTGTAGCCCTGCCCCTGCCACACCGGCATCAGGTGGGCGGCGTCACCGGCGAGCATGAGCCGGCCTTCGCGAAACGATCCGGCGATGCGGGAGTGATGCGTGTAAACCCGATGCCGGATCATGTCGACCCGCTCGGGATACGGAATCAGCTGTGCCAGCATCCTTCTGACGAATGCCGGATCGTCGGCCTCTTCGTCCGTTTCGTCGGGGTGGATCATGAACTCGAAGCGCCGGATGCCATGAGCGATGGAGATCGAGACGTAGGGCCGCTTCGGATCCGCACCGACCTCGCTGTTGGGATGCCCCAGCGGGTCGTTGGCGATGTCGACCACCAGCCAGCGCGTCGACGACGTCGTTCCGTCGAACGACACGCCCATCAGGCGGCGGGTCGCGCTACGGCCGCCGTCACAGCCGACGACATAGCGTGCCGAAACGGCCGCCTGCCCGCCGTCGAACTCGACGGTGACGCCGTCGGAGCTTTCGACGCAGTTGTACATCCGGTGCCCGAATCGGACCTCGACGTTGTCGAATCTGTCCAGTCCGCCGAACAATTCGGCGTCGACCATCGGCTGGACGAAGCCGTTGCGTTTAGGCCAGCCGAACCGCGCGTCAGGTGGTGCCATCTCGGCGAGCAGGTTTCGCTTGCCGTCGAAGAAGCGAAGAATCTGATTGGGCACGGTGTGCGGCAGGACGCGGTCGACGAGACCGATCGCCTGGAATGTGCGCAATGACTCGTCGTCGAGTCCGACGCCTCGGGGATAGTCGATCAGCTTGTCGCGCTCATCGACAACCAGGGTCCGGACACCTTGCAGGCCAAGAATATTCGCCAATGTGAGCCCTGCAGGCCCTGCGCCGACGATGACGACGTCGAAATCTGTTGCTGTCACGCGCGCCCCAGCAGGAAATCCAGGTGCAATCGGTCGAACGTCTTCGGATCCTCGTACTGCGGCCAGTGCCCGCAGCCCGGCATCACCTCGAAGCGCGCACCCGGGATCATCGACGCCATCCGACGGCCCTCTTCGACGTCAGCCGTCGGATCGTCGCTCGTCCAGACCACCAGCGTGGGCGCGGTAATAGCGCCATATTCCTTCGGGCCGAGGAGGTTCCGCGCGCGGATCTCTGGATCCTGTAGCGCCATGATGTCCCGCATGGCGTTGACGAATCCCGGCTGCCGATAGACGCGCTGGCGGCTGGCGACGATGTCATCGTAGTCCTTGGACTTGTCGGCCATCAGCCATTTGATGCGTGCCTGCACGGTCTCCCAGGTCGGATTCTCGGCGGCCGCCATCGACAGCGTGATGATCCGCTTCATCACCTCGGGATCGGCCTGCGACCCGCCCGCGGTGTTGAGCACCAGGCGTTCGACACGTTCGGGGTGATCGGAGGCGATCCGCGCGGCGACCCACCCGCCGAGCGATTCGCCGCTGATATGGGCGCGCGGCGCGTCGATGGCGTCCAGGAATCCGGCGAGGTGCTTGACGTAGTGCGCGACTTCGAGTGGATGGCCGGGCTTGTCGGTGTATCCGTGGCCGAGCATGTCGATCGACCAGGTGGAGAAGTGCTCGGCGTGGGCTTCGAGATTGCGCACGTAAGCCTCGGCGTGACCGCCCGAGCCGTGCAGGAAAACCAGCGGAGGATTGGCCCGGTCACCGGCGTGCAGGTAGCGGGTGCGCACCCCGCCGACATCGAGATAGCCCTGTGAGAACGCGACGCCCTGCAAGTCGCTCCATACGCTCTCGAACTCCGTCACCCCTGCGCCCCTTCCTTGGAGACTCGGCCTGAAACCCTTGACGGCGAGAATTGGATTCTCGTATTTTGTAAGCAGTCTGCTCATTTATCGCACATACATGTGCACTATAGTCAGAGCATCACTCTCACAAGAGCGTCTGTCAAGGAAGGTCCGTATGCCTGATCCCGGAAACCCGAACGCGGGTTCCGGCGCCCCCGGATCCCAGACCTTGGCCCGTGGGTTGAACGCGTTGCAGTTGGTCGCGAGCTCGCCGACCGGGCTGACGGTGGCGCAGGTCGCCGACGACATCGGGGTGCACCGCACCATCGCCTACCGCCTGCTCAGCACGCTGGCCCAGTACCGATTCGTCGTCAAGGGTGAGGACGGCCGCTACCGATCCGCGGCTGCACTCGCGGTGCTCGGTGCGTCGTTCGACAACAACGTGCGCCAGCTGAGCGTTCCCACGCTGCGCGGCCTCGCCGACGAACTCGGCACGACGGTGTCCCTGTTGGTCGCCGAGGGCGACCAACAGGTTGCCGTCGCCGTGATGGTTCCGACGAACGTCTACTACCAACTCGCATTCCACGAGGGCAGCCGGTATCCGCTCGACCGCGGGGCCGCGGGCCTCGCCTTGCTGGCCAGCATGCCGCCCCGACCGATGGAGCGGGAGCTCGTCCAGCAGACGCGCCAGCAGGGCTGGGTGATCACCCACGGCGAGATCGAGCCGAACACCTATGGGCTGGCAGTGCCCGTCCGGCGCAAGTCGCCGTCGCCGCCTACCTGCATCAACCTGATCTCGCACCGTGAAGATGTCGTCATGGACGGACGCGACTCAGTCATCAAGGCGGCCAACGAATTGTCGGCGATCCTGAGCTGACGAACAGAAAGGGGACAGCGGTGTCCGACTGGGATCACGAGGTCGATGTCGTCGTTCTGGGCAGTGGAGGTGCGGGGCTGACCGCAGCACTGGCCGCGGCGGTCAACGGTGCCACAGTGGAGGTCTACGAGAAGGCCGCGACGGTGGGCGGGACGACCGCCGTCTCCGGGGGGATCGTCTGGATTCCCGCACACAACCGCGCCGCAGACGCCGAGTTGACCGCCGACGACGCGATGGCCTACCTCCGGGCGCAATCGCTGGGCTTCATGGACGACGAACTCGTCGAGACCTTCGTGACGACCGGCGGCGCCATGCTCGACTTCGTCGAACAACACAGCGATCTCGTCTTCGAAGTGGCCGCCGGTTTCCCCGACTACAAACCCGAACTGCCAGGCGGAAAGCCAGGCGGCGGACGATCGTTGAACGCCAAACCTTTCGACCTCGCGCGGCTCGACGAGTGGAGCGACCGGATCTCCTCGTTCCCCGCCGACTTCAGCAACGTCGGAATCGACGCCGAAACCCGCGCCCGCATCCACGCCTCGGTCGACAGCGAATCCGGAAACTTCTGCGTCGCGGGCACCGCCCTTATCGCAGGTCTGCTGCGAGGTCTCCTCGACCTCGGAGTCACCCCACACACCGGGGCACGCGCGATCGAACTCGTCTCCGATGCACTGGGCATCACCGGTATTCGGATTCAGCAGGGCGACAACGACTTTCTCGTGCGCGCCCACAAAGGCGTGATCCTGGGCACCGGCGGTTTCGAATGGGACAAGCAACTGGTCGAGGCACACCTGCGCGGACCGATGCGAGGTGCCGTGTCTCCCCCGAACAACACGGGCGACGGCCTGCGGATGGCGATGGCTCACGGCGCAGACCTCGCCAATATGGGTGAGGCCTGGTGGGTGCCGATCGTGAAGATCCCCGGCGATACTTTCGAAGGGCAACCGCGAAGCAGAAGCGTTCGGCTCGAGCGCACGCGTCCGCGCAGCATCATCGTCAACCGGGCGGGTAAGCGATTCCTGAACGAGGCAGGCGAATACAACTCGATGGCCGGGCCGTTCCATTACCTGGACCCCAAGCTTGGCTACGCCAACGACCCGGCGTGGATCGTCTTCGATTCCCTGCACCTCAAGCACTACGGTTTCCTCGGCGTCGAACCGGACGGACCTGTGCCGGACTGGTTCTGCCAGTCCACCGATCTCGACGAACTCGGCGAGAAGACCGGGATCGACCCCGTGGGCTTGGCCGCCACCCTCGCAGCGTGGAACGCGAACGTCGCCGACGAGCGCGACCCCGACTTCGGGCGCGGCGCAAGCGCTTACGACGGCTACTGGGGGGACAACTCGGCGTCCACGACGGCGGGGCAGACCCTCGGCCCCATCGATGCGGCACCGTACTTCGCGGTGCCCGTGTCCGTCGGCGCCATGGGCACGAAGGGTGGTCCGCGCACCGACCGCGACGGGCGCGTCCTGCACGTCAGCGGCGCCGCCATCACCGGCCTGTTTGCGGCGGGCAACGCGATGGCGGGGGCCACCGGAAAGGCTTACGGCGGCGCGGGCGGTACCATCGGCCCCGCCATGGTGTTCGGATACCGCGCCGGCTACACCGCAGCCACAGGCAAATCGGTGTCCTGAGACCTCAGCTGTCGCCGCGACGGCCTTCTCGCGCGGACGCGGTGTCCGTCGCGAACAGCCCCTCGGCGGCGGTGTAGGCATCCTCGCCGCCGTCGGCCACCGAGGTCGCCAGCCGATCCAGATCGGGATGGTTGTGCAGCAGCGTCTGCGCCAGCGAAAGGATCTGGGTACGTGCCCGCGCCGCCCGCCGCTCCCGGGTATCGGAACGATGATGGGCATCGATGACACCCACCAGCTCGGCTAGCCCATCACCCTGGGCTGCAACGAGTTTGAGGATCGGTGCATGGGTCTCGGCGCGCAGGTCGCGCACTGTCTGATCGGCCCCGTCGCGGTCTGCCTTGTTGACCACGACGATGTCGGCCACCTCCAGGAGCCCCGCCTTGGCGGCCTGAATCGCATCACCGGCACCGGGATTGAGGATGACCACCGTCGGGTCGGCGATCGCGGCGATCTCGATCTCCGACTGCCCGACGCCGACCGTCTCCAGGATCACCAGGTCATAACCCAGCGCCGAGAGCAGTCTGATCGCCGCGGGCACGGCGGCGGCAAGGCCGCCGAGATGACCGCGGGTGGCGACCGACCGGATCAGCACGTCAGGATCGTTGATATGCGCGACCATCCGGATCCGGTCGCCCAACAGCGCACCGCCGCTGTACGGCGACGACGGGTCGACGGCGAGCACCCCGACGCGGAGCCCCGACGCGCGGTAGGCACCGACGAGAGCTCCCACCGTCGTCGACTTGCCGGCTCCCGGAGGGCCGGTGACACCGACGACCCGCGTCGGGATCACTGACCCCAATGCGTCCAGTACCTCTGCGCGGCGTGGACTTTCCACGGCGCTCAGCAGACGCCCGGTTGCTCGCATCGACCCGCCACGAGCGGCCGCAATCAGCTCGTCGATGGTCACTCCAGACAGATTACGCAGGGCACTTCCCTCAGTCACAGCCAACCGTTCCATTGTCGAGAATGATATTCTCTCTTGAAGAGAGTCATCGTTTCAAGGAGGATCCGTATGGAGATCGCCGGAAGTTCTGCCCTGGTCGTCGGTGGTGCAGGCGGGCTCGGTGAGGCGACGGTGCGCAGGCTCGTCGCCGCCGGGGCCAAAGTGGTCGTTGCCGACCTGGCCGATGACAAGGGCAAGGACCTGGAATCCGAGCTCGGGGTGCGATACGTCCGCACCGACGCCACGTCCGAGGAGTCGGTCAACGCCGCGATCGCCGAGGCGCAATCGCTGGCACCACTGCGCATTTCAGTGGACACCCACGGCGGTCCCGCCAGCGGTGGCCGGTTGATCGGCAAGGACGGCTCCCCGCTGGACCTCGAGGGGTTCAAGAAGACGATCGAGTTCTACCTGACCGCGGTGTTCAACGTCATGCGCCTGTCAGCAGCAGCCATCGCAAAGACCGAGCCACTCGACGAGGGCGCACGTGGGGTCATCATCAACACCGCATCCATTGCAGGCTACGAAGGTCAGATCGGCCAGCTGCCCTACTCTGCAGCCAAGGGCGGCGTCCTGGGCATGACGCTCGTCGCCGCGCGCGATCTGTCCCCGCTGGGCATTCGCGTCGTGACGATCGCCCCGGGCACGATCAACACCCCGGCCTACGGCAAGGCTGCCGATCAACTCGAGCAGTACTGGGGTCCGCAGGTGCCGTTCCCGAAGCGGATGGGTCGCTCCACCGAGTACGCGCGCCTGGCACAGAGCATCGTCGAAAACGATTACCTGAACGGCGAAATCATCCGCCTCGACGGAGCTTTGCGGTTCCCGCCCAAGTGATCCGTCCGCTCGACGGCAAGGTCGCGTTCGTCGCAGGCGCCAGTCGCGGGATCGGCGCGACGGTCGCCGCCGCGCTCGCGCGCGCGGGCGCGTCGGTCGCCGTGGCCGCGCGCTCCGAAGAGCAGGGCAAGCTGCCGGGCACCATCGGCTCCGTCGCCGAACGCATCACCGCCGAGGGCGGTGACGCCATCCCTGTCGCCTGCGACGTCACCAGCGAGGACTCCGTCGACGCCGCTGTCGCGACGACGGTGGCCGAGTTCGGCGGCATCGACATACTCGTCGCCAACGCCGGCGTATTGTGGCTCGGCCCAATCGAATCCACGCCCCTGAAGCGTTGGCAGCTGTGCCTCGACGTCAACACCACCGGCGTCTTCCTGGTGACGAAAGCGGTCATCCCACACGTGCGGGCACGCGGCGGCGGATCACTGATCGCGGTCACGACGACCGGCGTCACGATGACCGACCACGGCGCGAACGCCTACTGGGTGTCCAAAGCCGCGGCCGAACGGCTCTACCTCGGCCTGGCGACCGACCTGAAACCGGACAACATCGCCGTCAACTGCCTGAGTCCGTCACGGGTCGTCCTGACGGAAGGGTGGCAGGCTGGCGGCGCCGGAATGCAGATTCCCCCCGAGATGGTCGAACCGCCGGAAGCCATGGCCGATGCCGCGGTATTCCTTGCGGCGCAGGATGCTTCGGGTATCACCGGCACGATCCAGCGTTCCGAGGAACTGACCCGGTAGCACCCCTTGCACCGCGAGCGCGCGTGTCTGCACGCCGACACGCGGGCTATCGCGGCATTGTTCGCACGTTCGCCGGCGACGAGCGCGCGCCGGGCGTCAGCCCTGGCGGCGCGTCGCTGTGCAGACACGCGCGCTCGCGGTGCAGGTCTCGCGGTCCAGGTGTCAGTTCTTGGCGATCAGGCCGTCCACGATCTTGTTGAACTCCGGCGTCCCGAACGACACGTACTCCGCCAGGTTCGCGTAGTCCAGCGAGGCCATCACCGACTTCTCGAGCTGGATGTTCATCAGCCTCTTGGTGGCCTCGACAGCCTGCTGGGGTAAGTCCAGAAGCTTCTTGGCGCACGCGATGGCCTCGGCGAGCGGATCCTCGACGACGTGGTTGGCCAGCCCGAGTTCCACCGCGCGCTCCGCCTTGATCCGGACACCGGTGAGTGCAAACTCCTTGGCCTGCAACAAACTGATCTGTGACCCCCACACGAGAGGACCGCCGTCCGCGGCCACCAGACCGATCGAGACGTGTGGGTCGGCGAAAAACGCCTTCTCGGCGATGTAGACGACATCCGACAGCGCCGCCAGGCTGCACCCGAGACCGACGGCAGGACCGTTGACCGCGGCGACGACCGGGATGCGGCATCGCACCATCCCGATGACGAGGTCACGGCCGTGCTTGATCGTCTTCTGACGCAGGGCTTCGTCGTTACGCAACTCGTCGAGATAGTGGAAGTCACCGCCCGCCGAGAAGGCGCGCCCCGCACCGGTGATCACCGCCGCGCGCGCACCGGCATCCTCGTTCAGCGCCTCCCAGATCTTGGCCAGACCGACATGAAGGTTGTCGTTGACGGCGTTCAGATCGTCGGGCCGATTGAGGGTGATGATGCGCAGAGCGCCATCGGCCTCGACCTTGATTTCGTCTGGCATGTCATACATTACGAGGCTCCCAGTCCGAGGATGCGTTGCGCGATGATGTTCTTCTGAATCTGTGACGTGCCGCCCATGACGCTCTGCGCACGGCTGTACATATAAGCGCCGAACAGCTCGTCGTCGCCGGTCCCGACAGTCCTGAGCGCGGCATGGCCTACCGACTGTTCAACCCATGTCATCAGCAGCTTGTCCAGCGAGCCGTTGGGGCCGTGGGTCAGCCCGTCCAGTTGCTCCGACAACCGCCTGCGCACGTGCAGTCGCAGCATCTCCGTCTGCACCCAGGCCCACTGGAGCTCCTCCGGCGGCGCGCCGTCGAGACCGGAAGCCATCTGCCGCACCGTTTTTCCGTAACGTGCGGAGAAGCCCAAGGTCGACGGTTCCCGTTCGTGGCTGACAACCGTCATCGCCAGTTTCCAGCCTTCGCCGGGGGCACCGACCATGTTCTCAACCGGAACCCGGGCACCGTCGAACGAGACCTGGCCGAATTCCTTGGTCACGCCGCTGATCATCTTCAGCGGGCGCTGCTCGATCCCGTCCTGGTGCATCGACACGATGAATGCCGAAATGCCTTTGTGCTTCGGCACATCCTTGTCGGTGCGGGCGAGCACCAGGCACCAGTCGGCGTCGTCGGAGTAGCTGGTCCAGATCTTGTGTCCGTGGATGACGTACTCGTCGCCATCCCGGACCGCCGTCGTCGTCAGCGACGCAAGATCCGATCCGGCGCCGGGTTCGGAGAAACCCTGGCAATAGCGCTCGCTGCCGTCGATCATGCCGGGCAGAAAGCGTTGAGCGAGTTCCTCACTGCCGTGATGGCTCAACCCGACGACGAGGTAGCCGAGGCTCGGCCGCGCCGGCGCACCGGCCTTGGCGATCTCCTCGTCGACGATGACGTCGTACACCGGCGGCAATTCCTGCCCGCCGTAAGCCTTCGGCCAGGACGTGCCGAAGAACCCGGCCTCGAAGAGCGCGCGATGCCACTCCCCCGCCTTGGCCCAGTACGCGTCACCGGACGTCGGGAACTTACCCTTCTGGTCCTTCAGCCACGCCGCCAACCGTTCCCGGAACGCGGCCTCATCGGGAGAATCACGAAAGTCCAATGGTCAGCTCCTCCAGCTTCGCGGGCCAGGCCTCGGTGGCGGCCAGCACCCGGCGCAGGTAGATGTGCGCCAGGCATTCCCAGGTGTTTCCGATGCCGCCGTGTACCTGAATCGACGTCTCGCACACCGTCATCGCGGCACGTGCGCAATAGATCTTCGCGATGCGTGCCGCCTCGATCGCCTCACGCACCGGCATCTCGTCGACCGCCCACGCAGCATGGCGCGACACGCTGATCGAGCCCTCGATCAGCGCCAGACTCTCGGCCAGTAGGTGCGCGACGGCCTGGTAGGAACCGATCGCCGAGCCGTACTGTTCACGCACTTTCGCATACTCGGTCGCCAGAGCGTGCGTGCCGCGGGCCGCGCCGACGATGTCGGCAGCCGTCGCCGCCAGAGCCAGCGCGTGCCAGCGGCCGGAATCCTCGTCGGACAGCTCGGCCAACTCGCTCGGCGACTCCGTCACGCCGGCAAGGCTTCTCGTCAGATCGACGGATTCCGGGACCTCCTCGGGTGCGGACACCGTCCGCCCGAGCCGGGTCTGCAGGTCATCGATGAGGACTGGTCCCAGGTAGGGCACGTCCACCAGCCCTCTGCCGAACTCCTCGGCAACGATCGCGATTTCGACCGCCGACGCGCCGTCGGCGCGCAACGTCCGGAAACCCGTAGCGTCGACGGCCTTTTCGAGCCGGGCAATCCTGGTGACATCGTCGAGGTCGGCCACCGATCCTGGACCGAGGTCTCCTGCCACCTCGGCCGCGGCGTCGCGCAGCTGCCGCTGCTCACTGGTCAATCGGACGTCCATCAGTTCCCTCCGCTCATCGCGCGCTCCCGTAACACTCGCCGCAACACTTTTCCCGACGGAAGGCGCGGTATTTCATCGACGATCACGACCCGGCTCGGCCGCTTGTAGGACGCCAGCGTGTCCCCGACCAGCGTCACAAGCTCATCGGGTTCGACAGGCTGGTTGACGGTGACGGCCGCGACGATCGCCTCGCCATCGGCGGCCGGGACGCCGAACACGGCGCAGTCCTCGACGGCCGAATGACCGTGCAGCACACCTTCGACCTCAGCGGGTGCGACCTGGAACCCGCGGACCTTGATCATCTCCTTGGCCCGGTCGGTGATGCGCAACCAACCGTCCTCGTCAAGGCTGCCCACATCACCTGTGCGGTACCAACCGCCCGAAAAGGCCTGCGCTGTCCAGTGTTCCGGAAGGTATCCGGCCATGGCCGAGCCGGAGCTGACCTGGATCTCGCCTTCCTCACCGGGCGGCAACGCCTCGCCCGTCTCCAACGAGACCGTGCGGATACGCACCTCGGCGACGGCACGGCCGACGGTGTCGAGCCGCAGTCCGTCCAAGTCGTTACACGAGATCACCGGCAACTCGCTGGCACCGTAGGCAGTCACCCACGAGACCCCGGTACGCGCCGAAACCGCTTCGGCCACACTCTGAGTCACTGGCGTGGCGCACCACATGATGTAGCGCAGCGAAGACAAGTCGTGATCTTCGAGACACGGATGCGCCGACAGTGCCAGCGCGATCGGTGCGACGGCCATCTCGATGGTGATCCGGTCGGATTCGATATGGCGCAGCATCGTGTCGATGTCGAACCGGCGATGCAACCGGATCCACGCGCCGGTGTCGAGCGCCATGATGATGTTGAGCAAGCCGAGGATGTGCGACGGCGGCGTCATGACCTGCATCCGATCGGCGGACGTCAATCCGAGCGCATCGCGCCAGTGCCGGATCGCCACCGCCAGCGAAGCATGCGTGTGGCGAACCGCTTTCGGCATGCCCGTCGTTCCTGAACTGAACACGAACACCGCGTCGGCGTCCGGATCTACGGCCTCGGCGAGGTGGCGGCCGGGAAGGATCTCGTCGTCGAGCGACAGCATCGGCATGGCCCCGGCGAGCACCGGATGATCGCCGACCGCGTGCTCGGGACCGGTCAGTGACAGCGCGTGTGCGACCTCCGCGTCCTTCCACGCCGGGCTCAACAGCACCGCCGCCGCTCCCAACCGCCAGATGGCGCGCAGGGCGATGACGAATTCCGGCCTGTTCGACGACATGACGGCGACGCGGGATCCCGGGGTGACACCACGTCGAGTCAGCGTCGATGCCATACCACCGGCCAGCGCGTCGAGGTCGGCGAGGCTGTAGTCCCGATCTTCGAAGGCGAGCGCCGTCGGCTCACTCACGTCGCGCGCGCCCCTTCCGGAAGTGGTGGATGATGTTCGCGAGAAGATTACCGCTTGTCTAGGAGAATAGTATTCTCCTATTATCAGAATGACAATGTCGAGAGAGGGTCATATGACCGACCCGCAGACACCGGGATCGGGGTCCGCAGTGACAGAAGCCGCCGTCACAGGCACCATCACCATCCAGCTGGATGGCAGCACCGCGTCGGTGGCGCAACGCCCCGGCGAAACGCTGCTGGAGAGCGCGCGCCGCGCAGGCATGGGGCCGCCGTTCTCGTGCGAAGCCGGCAATTGCGGGACCTGCATGGCCCTGCTGACCGACGGTAAAGCGACGATGCGCGTCAACGACGCGCTGACCGAGGATGAGGTGGACGAAGGGTACGTACTCACGTGCCAAGCAGTTCCCGACACCCCGGACGTGACGGTCAACTACGACGAGTGAGCGGCCACGGCGTCGGCGTGCGCGTCGAGCGCCGGGGCCGGCCGGTATTCCGGCTCGTAGCCGCCGATCTTGATGGGACTGCCCACCAGCCGGAAACTCCCCGCGGTGACCAGCGCCTCCGGTGTCGCCTGAAGGGCTTCCGGCAGGGTGCGCACCGCAGCGACAGGAAGTCCCAGCGGCCGCAACCGCTCCTGCCAGTTCGCCGCCGTGTCTGTCGCGAGGACAGCGCTGACCAGCGCCAGCACCTCGTCGCGACGGGCCGCGCGCTCGGCCAGCGTGGTAAAACCCTCGATACCCGCCTCTGCGGCGAACGCAGCCCAGAACGCATCGTGCGTGATGAACAGCGCGAGGTATCCGTCGGCGGTCAAGAACAGCTGCGCCGGAACGTAGAACGAGTGTGCGCCATAGGGATACCGCTTCGGTTTTTGTCCGTCGTTGAGGAACGCCGCCGCCCGATAGTTCAACTGCGAGAGCATCACGTCCTGCATCGAGACGTCGACCTGCCCGCCGCGGCCCGCCACGATTTGGGCCAGCAGGCCGAGCGCCGCGGTGAGGCCCGTCGAGTTGTCCACCGACGAATAGCCCGGCAGCGTCGGCGGCCCGTCCGGATCGCCCGTCATCGCCGCCACGCCCGTCGCTGCCTGGATCACGTAGTCGAACGCCGGATCGTCGCCGCCGTCGAGCCCGAAGCCCGTCAGCGCGACGCAGACGATTGCCTCGTTGAACGCTTTGAGCGACTCGTAGGTCAAGCCCAGCCGCTTGATCGCCGACGGCTTCATGTTCACCAGCAGCGCATGCGAATTCGCGACCAGCTCACCGAGCTGCTGCCTGCCTTCCGGGGAGCGAAGGTCGATGACGACGCTCTGCTTGTTGCGGTTCAGGCTCGCGAAATAGCTGTCGCTGACCTGCCGGGAGATCTCTCCGCCGGGTGGCTCGATCTTGATCACCTCGGCGCCCAGATCGGCGAGCATCATCGTCGCGTACGGCCCGGCCAGCATCACGCCGACTTCGAGAATGCGAATGCCCGCGAGCGGACCTGTCGATGTCACCTGCGCCCCCGGCTCTTCGCGCAAGCGCTCATCGCACGGCCTTGGCGAGCTCGCCGATCACTTCACGCGTCCGGTATTTCGACGCCACAAGCTCATCGCGCGTCTCCCCGATCGGGAGCAGACGCACCGACAAATCGGTGACACCTGCATCGGCGAACTGCTTGAACCGCTTGAGAATTGATTCTTCGTCGCCGGCAGCGCAGAGGTCACCGACATTGCGGGCCTCGCCGCGGTCGAGCAACCGCTGGTAGTTCGGTGACGTCTCCGCCTCGGCCAGGATCCGGTTGGCCCGCTCCTTGGCGGCGTCGATCTCGGAGTTCGCACACAGACACACCGGGATGCCCGCCACGATGCGCGGCGCCGGACGGCCGGCGTCCGCCGCGGCCTTGTTGATCTTCGGCGCGATGTGCTCGCCGATGGCCTTCTCGTCGGCCATCCACAACACGGTGCCGTCTGCCTGCTCACCCGCAATCTGCAGCATCACCGGTCCGAGCGCGGCGACGAGCACCGGAACCGGCTGCTCCGCACCGAGAACCGTCGGGTTGTGCACTGTGAACGAATCGTTCTCGACGTCGACGTCGCCAGGCCCGGCCAGCGCGGTGTTGAGCACCTGCAGGTAGTCGCGGGTGTAGGCGGCGGGCTTGTGGTACGGGATGCCCAGCATGTCGCGCACGATCCAGTGATGTGACGGACCGACGCCCAGCGCCAGTCGATTGCCCGCCATCGCGTGGATCGACAGTGCCTGGCGGGCAAGGGCGATCGGGTGCTGCGCCTGCAACGGCACGACAGCGGTGCCGAGTTCGATGCGCGAGGTGTGCGCGGCCATCAACGCGACCATCGTCAGGCAGTCGAAATCGTTGGGCACCTGCGGCATCCACGCGGTGTCCAGACCGGCCGATTCGGCCCACTCGATGTCGGAGAGCAGCTTGGCGACCTTGCGGGCCATATCGCCCCGCTCGGCCCCGATCATGACGCCGAGCCTCATTGCCATGCCTCCTTCGGCGAGTGTGCGTTCACTGGTCGACCTTGTCGGTCAAAGCGCGCACGTCGCGCACCAGGTCGTCGAGCGAGGTGCCCGTCGGGAATACCGCGGCCGCACCGGCATCGAGGAGCTTCTGGACATCACCCTGCGGGATCGTGCCACCGACCACGACGGCGATATCGCCGGCATCGGCTGCGCGCAGCGCGTCGACCGTCCGCGTCGTCAGCGTGACATGGGCCCCCGAGAGAATCGAAAGGCCCACCAAGGCAACGTCTTCCTGCAAGGCAATCGACACGATGTCCTCGATGCGCTGCCGAATCCCGGTGTAGATCACCTCGAAACCCGCGTCGCGCAGTGTCCGCGCGACGATCTTGGCGCCCCGGTCGTGGCCGTCCAGGCCGGGCTTGGCCACCAGAACACGCGTGCTCACTAGAACAGCTCCTCCTCTAGAAAACGACCGGCTGCTGGAACTCGCCCCACACCGACTTCAACGTCGACACCATCTCTCCCACTGTGCAATACGCGTTCGCGCAGTCGATCAGCTTGTGCATCAGATTGTCATCGCCTTCGGCGGAGCGGGCCAGCGCCGCAAGGCTTTCTTTCACCGCCACACCGTCACGCTCGGCCTTCACCTTGGCGAGCCGGGCCAGCTGCTTGTCGCGGCCCTCGGCATCGAGTTCGTACGTCGCGAGATCCGGTGCCGGTTCCTCGACGACGAACTTGTTCACCCCGACGACGGGCCGCTCCCCGGATTCGACTTCCTGATGGATCTTGAAGGCCTCGTCGGCGATCAGGCCCTGCAGGTAGCCGTCCTCGATGCAGCGCACCATGCCGCCGTGGGTCTCGAGATCATGCATGATGTCGATGATCTTCTCCTCGGTGGCGTCGGTGAGCGCCTCGACGAAGTACGAACCGCCCAGCGGGTCTGCCACTTTCGTCACCCCGGTCTCGTACGCCAGGATCTGCTGGGTACGCAGCGCCAGCGTCGCCGACTCCTCGCTGGGCAGTGCGAAGGGCTCGTCCCAGGCTGCGGTGAACATCGACTGCACGCCGCCGAGCACCGCGGCCAGCGCCTCATAGGCGACGCGCACCAGGTTGTTCTGTGCCTGAGGCGCGTACAGCGATGCACCACCGGCGACGCACCCGAAGCGGAACATCGATGCTTTGTCGGTGGTGGCGCCGTAGCGCTCGCGAACGATCGTCGCCCAGCGCCGGCGTCCGGCGCGGTACTTCGCGATCTCCTCGAAGAAGTCGCCATGGGTGTAGAAGAAGAACGAAATCTGCGGGGCGAACTTGTCGATCGTCATGCGGCCGCGTTCGACGACCGTGTCGCAGTACGTGACGCCGTCGGCCAGCGTAAAGGCCATCTCCTGCACCGCGTTGGCGCCCGCGTCGCGGAAGTGGGCGCCGGCGACTGAAATCGCGTTGAACCTCGGCACCTCGGCCGCACAGAATTCGATCGTGTCGGCGATCAGGCGCAGCGACGGCTCGGGCGGCCAGATCCACGTACCGCGCGACGCGTATTCCTTGAGGATGTCGTTCTGGATGGTGCCGGTGAGCTTCTCGCGGGGCACGCCTTTCTTCTCGGCGGCTGCCACGTAGAACGCGAGCAGGATCGCTGCGGTGCCGTTGATCGTGAAACTGGTGCTGATCTTGTCCAGCGGGATGCCGTCGAACAGGATCTCCGCGTCGGCGAGCGTGTCGACAGCGACACCGACACGGCCGACCTCCTCGCCGAACTCGGCGTCATCGGAGTCGTAGCCACACTGCGTGGGCAGATCGAGCGCCACCGACAGGCCGGTGCCGCCCTGGCCGAGGAGGTAGCGGTACCTGCTGTTGGACTCTTCGGCGGTGCCGAAGCCCGAATACTGCCGGAAGGTCCACGTCTTGCCCCGGTATCCGGAGGCGAAGTTGCCGCGGGTGAAGGGATACTCACCGGGCGCAGGCGGATCCGCCGGGCGGTCGCCCGGGCCGTATACGGGTTCCAGCGGGATTCCAGATGGGGTCTCGACCCGAGGCACGACTTGCTCGCTCATCAGTGGATAACGTACTTGCAAAAAATGAGAATGCCAATACCGTTTGAGGGAAAGATGCACGCAGCAGTATGCGCGGGGTCGCCCATAGCGGGCCCGAAGCCCCGGTACACAGCGATTATGGGATTCGCCTAAAATGAGAACGGCACTATCTAGCGCCGATGAGGAGGGCCGAGGATTGGCTGAAAGCAGCGTGACCGGGCAACTGGTCTTCGCCGACCGCACCGTTGTCGTCTCGGGAGGCAGCCGCGGCATCGGTCTGGCCATTGCGCTGGGTGCCGCCCGGCACGGCGCCAACGTCGTGCTGCTGGCCAAGACCGCCGAGCCGCACCCCAAGCTTCCCGGCACGGTGCACACCGCCGTAGCCGAGGTCGAGGCCGCAGGCGGCAAGGGTGTCGCGGTGGTGGGCGACGTCCGTAAAGAAGAAGACGTCGCACGCGCGATCGACACCGCGGTCGAACAATTCGGCGGCGTCGACATCGTCGTGAACAACGCCAGCGCGATCGCCACCGAACCCACCGATCAACTGTCGGCCAAGAAGTTCGACCTGATGATGGACATCAACATCCGCGGCACCTTCCTACTGACCAAGGCGGCGCTACCCCATCTTCAGAAATCTCCGGCCGCGCACGTGCTGACGCTGGCCCCACCACTGAACCTGACCCCCAGGTGGCTGGGCGCGCACCCGACCTACACGCTGTCCAAGTACGGGATGACGCTGCTGTCGCTGGGTTGGGCCGCCGAATATGCGGATACCGGAATCGGATTCAGCTGCCTGTGGCCCGAGACCTACATCGCGACCTCGGCGGTGACGAACCTCGCCGAAGGCGATGCGATGGTGAAAGCCTCGCGAAGCCCCGAGATCATGGCCGATGCGGCAGTTGCGATCCTGTCGCAGTCACCCCGCGGCGTGAACGGCCAGACCTTCATCGACTCCGTGGTCCTGGCTGACAGCGGTGCGACCGATCTTTCCCGCTACGGCGGCGGAGACGATCCGATCCTCGACATCTTCGTCGACGCACGCACATCATGAGCATCTCGCTGCTGCTGGAGATGGCCAGCGACACCGACCCGGACCGGACAGCGGTGGTCTCCAACGATCTTCGGCTCACCACAAGTGAATTGAGTGCACTGGCCGATGGCGGTGCGGGCGTGATCTCGGCGTCGGGAGCACAGCACGTCGCCTACGTGGGTGCCGGCGGGGCGCTACTGCCGCTGCTGTTGTTCGCCTCGGCGCGGGCCGCCGTACCGGTGACACCGTTGAACTACCGGCTCGCGGCCGACGGGCTGCGCGCCCTGCTGGACCGCCTGCCCGATCCTCTGGTGGTGGTCGACGACGAGTACCGCGACGCTGTCGGCGACGGCTACCGGACGATGGGCTCCGCCGAGTTCCTCGCGTCGGCCCGTACCTCCGAGGCCGCAGCGGAATTCGCCGATCCGGACAGTGTCGGCGTCGTGCTCTTCACCTCCGGCACCACGTCCAAGCCGAAAGCCGTCGAACTCACCCACACCAATCTGACCAGCTACATCATGGGCACCGTCGAATTCGCCTCGGCCAACCCCGACGACGCCGCGCTGATCTGCGTGCCGCCCTACCACATCGCAGGCGTCAGCGCCGCGCTGTCGAACCTGTATGCGGGACGAAAGATGGTGTACCTCACCCAGTTCGATGCCGACAGATGGGTCAGGCTGGTCTCCGACGAAGGGGTCACGTCAGCGACTGTGGTGCCCACGATGCTCGATCGCATCGTCACAGTCCTCGAGACCGAACAGACCACCTTGCCGACGCTGCGCACGCTTGCCTACGGCGGATCCAAGGTGCCCCTGCCGCTGGTCCGCAAGGCGCTGTCACTGTTGCCAGCGGTCGGATTCGTCAATGCCTACGGACTCACCGAGACCAGCTCGACCATCGCGGTGCTCACCCCGGACGACCACCGAGCTGCGCTGGCCGCCTCCGAGGAGTCTGCGCTGCGCCGCCTCGGCTCGGTCGGCCAACCGGTGCCGGGTATCGAGGTGGAGATCCGTGGCGAGGACGGCACCGTTCTGGGCCCGGGTGAGACAGGCGAGCTCTTCGTCCGCGGTGAGCAGGTGTCGGGGAAGTACACCGACATCGGATCCGTGCTCGACGAGAACGGCTGGTTTCCCACCAAAGACGTTGCGCACCTTGATGACGAGGGCTACCTGTTCATCGGCGGGCGCTCCGACGACACCATCATCCGCGGTGGCGAGAACATCGCGCCCGCCGAGATCGAGGACGTCCTCGTCGAACATCCCCACGTGCACGACTGCGCCGTCGTCGGCGCCGACGATCCCGAATGGGGTCAGATCATCGTCGCCGTCGTGGTACCCCAGCCGGGCGCCACACCCGACGTCGAGGATCTTCGCAGCTACGTCCGATCCCAGCTGCGTGGGTCCCGCACACCGGACCGGGTGGTGTTCCGCCAAGAGCTGCCCACCAACGCGACGGGCAAAGTGCTGCGCCGCGAACTCGTCAACGAACTGAACATGACGTCAAAGGAGCCCGCATGATCAAGAACGGCACCCGACTGCAGAGCCAGGTCTGCGACACCCAGGTGATCGTGGTTCGCAGCGCCGACAGCCTCGACGACCTGCGCGTCGGCGGAGCGCCCGTCGTTCCCGTCGGCGAAAGCACCGATGCGGGCCTGTCGCTGGACGACGCGATGGCCGACGGCAACCTGATGGGGAAGCGCTACGTCGACGACGGCGGCGCCGAGGTCCTCGTGACGAAGGCAGGCAAGGGCACGATCAGCGTGGGCTCGACCCCGTTGGCACTCAAGGAAGCCAAGCCGCTGCCGGCCAGCGACTAGCTATGACGGCCTCGCCGCGGCGGGTCGCGTTCGCGAGCTTCATCGGCACGACCGTCGAGTTCTACGACTTCCTGATCTACGGCACCGCCGCCGCTCTGGTCTTCCCGAAGCTGTTCTTCCCCAACGCCTCTCCCGCGACGGGCATCCTGCTGTCGTTCGCGACGTTCGGTGTCGGGTTCTTCGCCCGGCCGCTGGGTGGAATCGTGTTCGGCCACTTCGGCGATCGGCTCGGGCGCCGTCGGATGCTGGTGTACTCGCTCGTCGGGATGGGTGTCTCCACCGTCCTGATCGGCTGTCTTCCGACCTACGCCCAGATCGGCATCGCGGCTCCGATCCTGCTGACCCTGCTGCGTCTGGCGCAGGGCTTCGCGGTCGGCGGTGAATGGGGCGGAGCGACGCTGATGGCCGTCGAGCACGCCTCGGCGGATCGCCGCGGCTTCTACGGTGCCTTCCCCCAGATGGGCGCGCCCGCAGGCACTGCCGCGGCCACTCTCGCGTTCTACCTGGCGGCCAAGCTGCCCGACGAACAGTTCCTCTCGTGGGGCTGGCGGATCCCGTTCCTCGTCAGCGCCGTACTCATCGTCATCGGGCTCGTCGTGCGGCTGACGATCACCGAGAGCCCGCATTTCGCCGAGCTGGAGCGCCGGTCCGAGGTCGCGCGCACACCCATCGTCGCGGCGTTTCGCCGACACTGGCGCCAGATCCTGCTCGTGGCCGGCGCCTACCTGTCTCAGGGCGTCTTCGCCTATATCTGCGTGGCCTACCTCGTCTCCTATGCGACGACGGTGGTCAAGATCCCGCGCGACTGGGCGCTGTTCGGCGTGTTCGTCGGCGCTGTGGTGGCCGTCGCCACCTACCCGTTGTTCGGCTCACTGTCCGACCGATTCGGGCGCAAGCCACTGTTCCTGCTCGGCGTGGTCGCGATGGCGCTGGCGGTGGTGCCGACGTTCGCACTGATCAACACCGGCAGACCCGGCTTGTTCGTGCTGGCGCTGGTGCTGATCTTCGGCCTGGCAATGGCACCCGCGGCGGGTGTGACCGGTGCACTGTTCTCGATGGCCTTCGATGCCGATGTCCGCTACAGCGGAGTCTCGATCGGTTACACGCTGTCGCAGGTGCTCGGCTCGGCCTTCGCCCCCACCATCGCGACAGCGCTATACAGCGCAACCAAGACCAGTGATTCGATCGCCGCATATCTGATTGCCGTGTCGGTGGTCTCGGCTGTCGCGGTCTGTTTCATGCCGGGCGGGTGGCGACCGTCTCCCGACACGACCCGTGCCGAAGCGGGGCACATTCCGGGACGCGGCTGATACGTTCGGCCCGTGAGGCCACGCCGCCTGCTGCTGAAGTACGCCGCCGGCCTCACGACGGCCTACCTGCTGACGGTCGCCGAAGTCGTGGGAATCGTCGTCGCACTGGCAGGCCGCGGCGTCGTCACGCTCGGCAACATCGTCACCCTGTCGGCGGTCGGACTGATCGGCGTCACCACGGTGGCCCTCGGCGCCGTCCTGATCCTGCGGCCGTCGTTGCGGTGGCTCAAAGCCGGCCGCCGTCCCACCCCGGCTGAGATCCGAACGACGTCACGGATCACACGGCGCCAATCCGCCATCACGCTCGCACCCTGGCTCCTGACCGCCGCGGTGCTCGTTCCGCTCAATCTGCACGCGGAGGCAACGGTGTTCGTCGTGCTGACGACAGCGCTGCTGTTCGGGGCCATCGCGACCGTGTGCACGGGCTTCCTGTTCACACTGCGGACGCTGCGGCCGGTGCTGGCCGCGGTGCCCGCCGATGCCGAACGACCGCCCGCGCCTGGCGTGCGGGCACGGCTGCTGATCATGTGGGTGGTCTGCACGGCGCTGCCGGGATCAGCGATCGCCGTCCTGTTGGTCATGAGATACCGCGAATGGCTGCTCGACGAGTCATCGCCGATCGAGCTCGCGCTACTCGTCCTGGCGCTCGTGGCGGTGGTGCTGGGTCTGCGCGCGATGATCCTCGTGTCGATGTCGATCTCGGACCCGGTCAACCAGGTGGTCGACGCGATGGCCGACGTCGAGAAAGGCGAGATCGACCGCACCATCGACGTCTACGAATGGTCCGAGATCGGGCGATTACAAAGCGGTTTCAACCGCATGGTGGCCGGCCTTCGGGAACGCGACCGGCTGCGCGACCTGTTCGGTCGTCACGTCGGTGAAGAGGTCGCGCGTCGCGCCTTCGATCAGGCCCCGGACCACGAGGCGTCGTCGGGCGACGAACGGGACGTCGCCATCCTGTTCATCGACCTGGTCGGCTCGACCGAACTGGCCGCCGCACGTGAACCGCATGCCGTCGCACAGATCCTCAACGACTTCTTCCAGATCGTGGTCGCCGAGGTCGACAGGCGACACGGCCTGATCAACAAGTTCCAGGGCGACGCCGCGCTCGCGGTTTTCGGTGCGCCGCTGCGCATCGCCGACCCGGCAACGGCGGCGATGGCAACTGCACGGGCGCTGCGCTCGGAATTACGCAGACTGCCAGTCGATTTCGGTATCGGTGTATCGGCGGGTCCGGTGTTCGCCGGCAACATCGGCGCCGAGAACCGCTACGAGTACACCGTCGTGGGTGACGCCGTCAACGAGGCGGCGCGACTCGCCGACCATGCCAAGGACTTCGACAGCAGAACCCTGTGCTCGGGCACCGCACACGACCGGGCGAGCCCCGCTGAACGGGCGCTCTGGGCCGGCAACGGCCAGACGACATTACGGGGCCGTGCGGGCGTCACCGACATCTTCGCGCCCTCGGCACGTTAGTTCCTGCCCCTAGGTGGGAATGCATGCGTATGCGTTCCGCAACGGCACCGGCCGCGACGACCGCATCCGCGGCTCGCGCCGACATCCGTGTCGGCGCGCACACCGGGCCGACCAGCGGGCTGGCCGACGGCTGTGCGCAGGCCAACCTCGTCGTCCTCCCGCAAGATCACGCGCTCGATTTTCTGCGCTTCTGCGTGCGCAACCCGGTGCCGTGCCCCGTGCTCGACGTGACCGACACGGGCTCACCGCGCACGCGCCTCGCCGACGACGCCGACCTCCGCAGTGACATTCCGCGATACCGCGTGTTCAGCGACGGCGTGTGCATCGACGAGCCGTCCGACGTGGTGCAGTACTGGCGCGCAGATCTCGTGGCGTTCGTGCTGGGTTGTTCGTTCACATTCGAGTGGGCACTGGCCGCGGCCGGGGTACCGCTGGCACATCAAGACCAGGGCGTCAACGTGCCGATGTACGTCACGAACCGTGCCTGCGTGTCCGCAGGTGTGTTCAGCGGACCCCTGGTGGTGTCGATGCGGCCGGTGCCTCGACACCTCGTCGACCTCGCCGTCAGCGTGACCGCACGGTTTCCCGCGATGCACGGGGCGCCCGTCCACATCGGCGATCCGACGGCGATCGGCATCTGCGACCTCGCCGCACCAGATTTCGGCGACCCCGTGCGGGTCGAACCCGACGACATCCCCGTGTTCTGGGCGTGCGGGGTAACTCCTCAGGTGATTGCCGAGCGGGCCCGGCCGCCGCTGGCGATCTTCCACGCACCCGGCCACATGTTCATCACCGACCGACCGCACGGCCACTACGACAGTGCCTCGCGCGAGCAGATCACCGATCAGCCAGGAGGGCACGCATGACCACCGACCAGGACACTCGCAGCCAGACCGGAGCCGAGCCGGGCGCTGTCGGCAGAGCAGTCCGCGGAGCCGCCATCGGCAACACCGTCGAATGGTTCGACTTCGCGATCTACGGATTCCTCGCCACCTACATCGCCGAGAAGTTCTTTCCGCCCGGCGACGAAACCGCCGCGCTGCTCAACACTTTCGCGATCTTTGCGGCGGCGTTCTTCATGCGCCCACTCGGTGGCTTCTTCTTCGGCCCGCTCGGCGACCGGATCGGCCGGCAGAAGGTCCTGGCGATC
Organism: Mycobacterium sp. 236(2023); assembly: GCF_029623955.1. Classification (GTDB taxonomy): domain Bacteria; phylum Actinomycetota; class Actinomycetes; order Mycobacteriales; family Mycobacteriaceae; genus Mycobacterium. The sequence continues at coordinate 125,389 of NZ_JARSBP010000009.1, forward strand.
GTCATCCTGTTGATGTCCGCCTCGACCCTGGCGATCGGCCTGGTGCCCAGCTACGACACAATCGGCGTTTTCGCGCCGATCCTGCTGCTGCTCTTGCGCTGCCTGCAAGGCTTTTCCGCAGGCGGCGAGTACGGCAGCGGGGCGTGCTTCCTCGCGGAATATGCATCGGACAAACACCGCGGATTCGTGGTGTCGTTTCTCGTGTGGTCGGTGGTCGTCGGGTTCCTGCTCGGCTCGATCACCGTCACCGGCCTGGAGACGATGCTCTCGGAGAGCGCCATGGACTCCTACGGGTGGCGAATCCCCTTCCTGATCGCCGGTCTTCTCGGAGTGGTGGGCCTCTACATTCGCCTCAAGCTCGGGGACACACCGGAGTTCACGAAGTTGCGCGACGCCGGCGAGGTGTCCGAGTCGCCGCTCAAGGAGGCGATCACGACGTCGTGGCGGCCGATCCTGCAGATCATCGGCCTCGTCGTGGTTCACAACGTCGGGTTTTACGTCGTTTACACCTTCCTGCCAAGCTATTTCACGAAGACGCTGGAGTTCAGCAAGACCGACGCGTTCTTCTCGATCACCGTCGCCAGCCTGGTGGGGATCGTGTTGATTCCGCCGCTGGGTGCGCTGTCCGACCGGATCGGTCGCAAGCCGCTGTTGATCGCCGGCTCTGTCGGATTCGCGGTGTTCGCGTACCCGCTGTTCCTTCTCCTGAACACCGGATCGCTGACCGCGGCCATCACCGCCCACGCCGCGCTCGCCGCCATCGAGGCGGTGTTCGTGTGCGCATCGTTGGCCGCGGGTGCAGAACTGTTCGCCACCCGCGTGCGCTCCAGCGGCTATTCAATCGGTTACAACGTCTCGGTCGCGATCTTCGGCGGCACCGCTCCTTATGTCGCGACGTGGCTGGTGTCGAGGACCGGGAACGACATCGCTCCGGCGTTCTATGTGATCGGCGCCGCGGTCGTCACTCTGCTGACGGTGTTGACGATGCGCGAAACAGCAGGGCGACGGTTGCGAAAGCTGTTGTCGGACTAATCATTTCCCATTGAGGCCGCACTTGCCTGCATGATGAACCGGACCGCGTCGTTACGGGACACCGAACCGAGCATCTGCGCGCCCGCGCGCATGGCCTCCCCCACGATCCATGTCGGCCCATTGGTCAGGTTGTCGAACGCCTCGGAGATCACGTCGTCGACCGGTACGGCGTCCTTCGGGCGCTCATCCGTGGTCGCGATCGTGCCGCGGGTGTGTTCGAGGCGGCGCAGTGCGGGCGTGTCCGTCTTGCTGAGGATCAGCCCGAGAACGTCGATGCCTTTGTCGTGCAGTTCAGTCCACAGCGCTTCGGCGAACACCATGTCGAAGGCTTTCGTCGCGCTGTAGGCCACCATGTTGGGGCCGCCGGCGAAGCCGGCCCCTGAGCCGAAGATGACGATGCCTCCGCGAGCGCGCGACACCATGCCCTGGGCGTAGTGGTGGCTCAGCTGCACCGGTACGAGACAGTTGCGGCGCAACATCGCCTCGGCGGAGCTGACAGGTTGCGCGAGAAAGGGTTTGAAGTCCGGGTCGGCGCCGGCACAGTAGACAAGCATGCCGATCTCCAGATCCTGCGTTCCGTCGATCACCGTCGACGCGGCATCGTCGGACGCGAGATCGACAGCCAGCACCCGGGTTTGGACCCCGAAACGATCCGAAAGAGAGGACGCGAGCTCGGCCAGAACCGATGGCCGGCGCGAGAGAAGAACCACGTTGACACCGCGACCGGCGAGCGCGGCGGCGAACGCCGACCCGACGCCGTCGGATGCGCCGGCGACCAGCGCCCAGGGGCCGTATTTCTCGGCGAAGCTCATCCCGCCGTGACCGTCCTGACGATGACGGTCGTGAACCGCCGTCGCCTGATCCGCCAGCCCGCGTCGGTTCGGACCAACTCGTCGTCGTAGAAGCCGGCAGCGTTGACGCCGGAGGTGTTGTCCTGCGACATGATCAGCGCGTCGACGTAGGCGCGCGCGGTGGCGGTGTCACCGTCGACCGTCGCGGTCTGGTTGGTGATCCTGTGCAAAGTGTGGCCTGCCATGTCATGCGCGGCGACCATGAAGTCGACCACGGCATCGACACCGTGCCACACACCGATGTCGCCGTAGTCGAGTTCGCAGTCGTCGGTGAACACCGTGCGGAACAACGGCCAGTCACGACTGTCGATCCCGGTGGCATAGCGCACCAGCACATCGCTGATGTCGCGACGATCGTCTGGCTCAGTCATCAGCAGTCTCCGTTCGGGTGGACGACGATCCGCGGCGGACCGTCCGACGTGCGCGCCAGGTCGAGTGCGTGGGGAACGTCGTCGAGGGTGATCGCCTTGCCGACGCAGGGCAGCGGATCGAGGCGGCCCGCTGCGATGGCGTCAAGAGTGCCGTACCAGTCCTGCGGCATCGGACCGCCACCGAACTGGATCGTGACGCCGGCCCGGGTGGCGGCGGTGATATCGAGACTGTCGCCGGTGTACCAGCCGCCTGCGCAATAGATCCGGGTTCCCATGTCGGATTCCTCGACCAACTTCTGGATCAGGCCAGCGGCACCAACGCACTCGAAGACCGCCAGAGCTCCCCAGAGGTTGCGCGCGGCTCGAAGCTCCCGCCACACCTCGAACGGTGAGCGCTGCGAGGGGTCCACGATGATATGCGCACCGAAACGTGTTGCCAATTCTCGGCGCTCGGGCTTGTAATCGGACACGATGATCGGCTCGACACCACGAGCTGCCAGCGCCGCCACCGCCGAGAGCCCGATTGCGCCGGCCCCGATGACGAGCGGAACCTCGCCTGGTTGCACATGCGCGGAGCGTACATAGAACTCGCCGACCGCGAATGCATCGACCAGAGCCACTGCGTCACTGGCTACTTCGCCGGACACCGCCCTGGCGATCGATTCGGCGACGACGACGAGTTCCCCGAAACTGCCCTGCGCTTCGGGATGCTGTCCGATGATCCGTGCGCCCCCGGCACCGCCGTCGACGAGCCGGATCGGGATCGACGTCACCCGGGTTCCGGCCGGGAACTGGTCGGTGCAGCCCGGCCCGTGGCCTATCACCTCGCCGACGAATTCATGACCGAGAACGATGTCGCGGTCGGCGTCGTAGAGCGAGCGCCCGGTCGGGTCGTCGATGCCCATTTCCGGGTGATCCATGAAGTGCACGTCGGACGCGCAGATCGCGGTGCTCAACGTCTTGAGAAGCAACTCTCCCTGCCCCGGAACAGGATCCGCGATGTCCTTGACCTCGAGACGACCATGCCTCAGAGCTACCGCGCGCATCCCGACTCCTTGCATTTCTCGAATATTCGAGATAGTTTCTCGATGCTCTTGCGCAGACTATAGGAAGTGCACCAGGGAGGGTCAAGGAATGGCCGGCTCCGCGCCCACCGATCGCGTGGTCGACATCGTCGAATTGCTGTCACGGCCAGGCCACGAAGCTCTCCGGTTCTCCGACGTCGTTGCGCAGCTGGCACTCACCCAAGCCACCGCGCATGCCATCCTCGCGACTTTGTGCGAGCGCGGCTGGGTCTCCCGCGACCCGACGACCAAGACCTATTCGCTCGGCCCCGCGCTTGCTGCCGTCGGCGCACGCGCGGACCTGACCCGGCCACTCGTTCACGCCGCACGGGCGGTCATGCAACGACTCCACGATGAAACCGGCTACGCAAGCTCCATTCTGGAGCGCCTCTCGGCATCCCTGATCGTCGCGGCACACGTCAGCGCCGACGATTCGACTCCCGCACTCGGCCCCGGTGACCGGATCCCCTACACCCCTCCGTTCGGTGTGGCGCTGGCTGCATGGGATGCCCCCGACGGCAGGCAGGCGTGGCTCCGCCGTGGCGGCAACGCCCCGGAATTGGTCGAGCGATTAGAGGCGGTGCTGACCAAGGCCCGTGGACGCGGCTTCGACATCGACTGGACCACACCGGCGATGGCGCAGGCCGCGGAGCTTGTCGTGCGGCTGCAGCGTGACGGTGTGCCGGCTCAGGTCGCCGACATCATGGACCGGCTGCTGGTGGAATGCACCGCGGTGGGGCTGCTCCCCGACGACGACCCGGCTCGGCGCAATCAGCCTGTCGCCACGATTGCCGCACCAGTGTTGGATGAACACGGCTTCGCAGCACTGATCCTCGCAATCCATCCGTTGAAGCCGTTGTCCGCCAGGGAAATTCGGTCGCTCGGGGTGCGGGTCAATAATCTCGCGGCCGAGCTCAGCGATCGGCCGGTTCGTACCTCAACATCGTCACCTCGTGCTCGGGGTAGTCGCAGAACACCGGCTTGACCCGCATGCCGATCGCGATGTCCTCGGGCTCGATGTTGACCAGCTCGGTCGAAAAGCGCGGACCCTCATCCCACTCGACGATCGCCAGCAGTTGCGGCACGGCATCGGCGAAATGCGGGCCGACCGGACGCCGGGCCACCGTGAACGAGTAAACCGTCCCCATCCCGGAGATCTCGCGCCATTCGAGGTCGTCGGCCAACGTGCGCGGGGCCCGGACCCGTGGATAGAACACGTACGACTCCGACGACGGCGAGTACTGGATCACCACCCGGTGCTCGGCCAGGCCGTCCCAGAACGGCGCACTAGTCGGGGTTTTCACCGGCATCGGACGTTGCAGACCTGTCACGGTCAGTCTCCCTCCAGGACGAGAGTGGTCTGTTCGGACAGGATGCCGCCGTTGCCCGACACGAATGCCCGGTCGCATTGTGCAACTTGGGCGGCACCGGCTCGTCCCATGATCTGCCGAGTCGCGTCACAGACGTGGTGCATGCCGCCGGCGTTGCCCGCCTGCCCGAATCCGAGTTGTCCACCAGCGGTGTTGAGCGGGAAGTCGCCTCTGAACGTCAGATCGTGCTCAGAGACGAACTCCATGCCCTTGCCCTTCTCGCAGAAGCCGGCGTCCTCGAGGCTCAGCAGCACGGTGATCGTGTAACAGTCGTAGATGGAGACCATGTCCATCTGCTCGCGTGTCAGACCCGACATCGCGAACGCGGTGTCGGCCGCGCGCGCGATGGGTGTCTGCAGCAGATCCTCTGCATAGGTCGGCGTCTTGTACGGCACCTGCTCACCGAATCCCTTGACCCACACCGGCCGGTTCTTCGCCTTGGCGGCGACCTCGGCGCTGGCCACCACCACCGCAGCACCGCCCACGCACGGCATCACGATCTCCAGCATGTGCAGCGGGTCCGCGATGACGGGGCTCGCCAGCACATCCTCGATGGACAGCGGCTTGTCCTTCCAGATCGCCCCCTCGGTGTGATTGGCGTTCACACGTTGGTCCACCACGATCTTGGCCATCGCGCGTTCGTCGTAGCCGTACACCGACGCGTACCGCTGTGCGACCTGACCGTACGGGCCGTTCTGACCGAGATTGCCGTAGGGAATCTCGAATTCGGCTTGCGGCGAACCGAACTGATTACTCGATGCACCGAAGAATACGGCGTCGATGAGCGGCTTGGCCTTCTTCTCCGACGTCGGGGTGAGATAGCGGGCGGGAATCGCACACAGCACCACATCGCAGATGCCGAGTTCGATGGCGGCCGCCGCACGCCACACCATCCCGACCGCACTGGCACCGCCGAGGTCGACGAGCTCGGCGAAACCGGCCCGCACGCCCAGGTATTCGGCGACCGTCGACGGCACGAAGATCTCCGATTCGGCCAGGTGCGATGTCACGATGCCGTCGACCAGCTCACCGGACAGCCCCGCATCGTCCAGCGCCGCCGAACCGAGCTCGGCCCACTGCTCCAGCGTGAATGGGGCAATGCCGGCCTTGCTCAGGCGCTCCGGTGGCAGTTCCACGAAGCCGACGATCGCGGCTTCACCGCGCAAACCCATGTGCTGCTCTCCTCACTTGCGGGGCAATCCGAGAATCATCTGAGCGATGATGTTGAGTTGAATCTCTTTGGTACCGCCGCCGATCAACTCAGCGGGCAGATGAAAGTACGGTTCCAGGATCGCTGGTTCGGAATCTTCGACGAGGGCTGCCGGCGCCGTCAGTTCCAGGGTCGCCTTGAAGATGCGCCGAAGCATGACGTTCATCGCGACCTTGGCGATACTCGATGCCGGTCCCGCGGCCTGCCCGTCGAGCAGGCGCATGACCTCACGCACCGCGAGGACCTTGATCGCGTTGGCGTAGGCATCGGCCTCGCCGAGAGCTGCCAGCACCCGGCCACGATCGGGTCGGTCCTGTTCGGCGAGGCCGCGCAGAATGCTGGCCCGGTCGAAGTTGACGTAGCCGCTGATCGCCACGCGCTCCTGCGCCATGGTGGCGATCGCGAGGTTCCAGCCGTCCGTGGGACCGCCAAGCAGCATCTCGTCGGGAACGAACACATCCGACAGAAACACCTCGTTGAAGTGCGACTCGCCGGTGGCCTGTCGGATCGGTTGCAGCTCAATGCCTTCGGAGCGCATGTCAACGATGAAGTAACCGATACCCCGATGTTTGGCCGCGTCGGGATCGGTGCGTGCGAGCAACGCGCCGTAATCCGCGGTGTGGGCCGACGACGTCCAGATCTTGTGACCGTTGATCCGCCAGCCGCCGTCGACCTTGGTGGCCCGGGTGGTGAGGGAGGCGAGGTCGGACCCCGCGCCGGGCTCACTGAACAACTGGCACCAGCCGAGGTCCCCGCGTTGCGTGGCGGGGATGAACTTCTGCTGGAGGTGCTCTGGCGCCGAGCTGATGAGTGACGGCAGGATCCATTCGGAGATACCCAGGGATGGTCTGACCAGGTCGGGTCGCCGCGCGAACTCGTCGTCGATGATCAGCTGCTGCAGCTGAGTGGCTTCCACACCCCACGGTCGGGGCCAGTGCGGGGCGATCAGGCCGGCGTCGGCGATCAGCGTGCGCTGTGGCCCGGTGGCGAGGTTCGGGTAGTCGCCCTGGCGGCCGGGCCGGTCGTTGCGCAGGGTGAGCGCCTCGTCGAGCACCGCCGCGACCTCGAGCCGGAAGTCGGCGTCGAGATCACCGAGTTTGACCGATACGTCGCGGGTTTCGGTGCGCGTCAGGTCACCGAGCGCTTCTGCGAACCGCCCGGCGGGTCCGATCGATGCGGCAAGACTCGTCGCTTTGCGCCAGTAGAGGTGCAGGTCGTGCTCCCACGTGTAACCGATCGCACCGAACATCGTCAGGGTGTCCAGGACGAGGTCGGGCGCAGGAGCGATCGCCATCAGTGCCGCGCTCGACGCCGCGATCCGGTGCTGCGCAGAGCCTTCCGACAGCGACCGCACCGCGTCCCACGCGGACGAGACCGCCAACTCACTGTTGACCAGAAGCATTGCCGCCTGGTGCTGCAGCGCCTGGAACGTACCGATCGGTTTGCCGAACTGTTCGCGCGTGCGCAGGTGCTCGGTCACCGCCTGCACACACCATCGGATGGCTCCTGCTGCGGCACTGGCGGTCAGCGCTAGCACCACGCTCTGCGCGCGGACGTCGTCGATGCCCTCCAGCACGAACTCTTCCGTGCACGCGTAGTCGTAGAGGGTGACGACGCCGATATCCACGGTCTTGTCGGTTCCGTTGCGCGCTGCGACCTCGACGCCGGCCTGCGATGTGTCGAACACCAGCCATCGCGTGTCATCACCGAAATCCACGGCGGCGACGATCAGCTGCGCCGAGCACGCTCCCGGTGTCGCGCGGGACTCCCCGCTGACGGACCAGCCCTGGTCGGTGGACACAGCCCGAAAGTCGTTGTCATCACCGAGGATCACGGTCGATGCCACGCCCGCGGACATGCATTGCAACAGATTCCGGCGCGCTGGGGATTCGGCGGCCAGAAGTACGATCGCGCTCGCCGTCACGGTTTGCAGTACCGGTCCGGGCAACAGCGCCAGCGCGGCGGCCTCCAGGATGCACGCCGTGTCGACGAGCGTGCCACCCTGGCCGTCGACATCTTCGGGAAGGTGCACGGCATGAAAGCCGTTGGCGACGAACTCGTCCCACCATTTCGGCAGGTCTCCGGCGGCCAGCGCGTCGAACGACTCGCGAGTCTGGCCGATCGGCGCGTGCCTCGCCGCGAACTGGGCGACAGCATCGGCCAGCTGGAGTTGCTCGGGCATCAGGCCGATCGTCATCGTGCTCCCTCGACAGCGGGGCGACGCCGGCCCCTGAAGAAGTGCGCGGCGGCCACGATCGCCTCGGACGTCGGTTGTGGCTCCCAGCCGAGCTCGCGCTGCGCCTTCGAATGATCCAGTGGTGTCATGATGTGCATCAGACGGATGTTCAGCGGTGTGAGCATGGTGTCCTTATTGCGGAGTTGTGCGATCGCTGCGCTGACATGGCCGGCCGCAGACATCGCCCGGATCGGGATGCCGAACCGCGGCGGCGCGACATCGACCGCCGCACAGCCGATTTCGTGGACCTCGCGGGTACTCATGAACCGTTCGGAGACGATGTACCGTTCGCCGACCCTGCCGCGCTCACCGGCGAGAATCATGGCGCGCGCAGCGTCCTCGATACCGACCACCTCGGCGTCGTAACCGTCGATGTAGAACGGCAGCTTGCCCCGGACGGCGGATGCGAGCATTCCACCGTGCGGTGTGGGCAGGAAATCGCCGGGGCCGTAGGTGTTGGCGACGCACATGGCAACCCCGGGCAACGCCTTCTCGGAGCAGTAACGCAGCACCATCTCTTCGGCAGCCACTCGCGACCTGATGTATTCACCGCCGGCGTCGAGCCAGTTGTGGGTCGTGGCCTCGTCGGCCAACCCGCCGTCGACCACGCCGATCGTTCCGATCGAACTCGTGAAGACGAAGCGGAACAGGTCGGCGTCGGCGGCGACATCGAGGACGTTGCGGAGCCCGTCGACGTTGGTCCGCCACATCGGTCCGGGATCGCGCAGCCAGGGGCGCGCGTCGACGACGCAGTAATAGACGACGTCGCACCCGGCCATCGCATCGCGCAAGGCCTGGGTGTCGAAGATGTCGCCGTAGCGGATATCCACTGGCAGACCGTCGATCCCCAGCGTCGAACTCGTGGTGCGGATGAGCACCCGCACGTCGGCGTGCCCGCGGGCGATCAGCTGCTTGGTCACGTGGGAGCCCAGGAAGCCACTGGCGCCGATCACCAGCTTCGTTCCCGCCATCGACACAGACCTCCGCAGACCGCAAGACGAGACGCAACGTCTCGTCTTGTGGCACACTACGGGCGATGCCCCAGCGTGTAAAGCCGGACGGGAAGCCCCCGACGGCCCCAGAGGTCGCTGCGCCCCGACGGCGCAGCGAGAGGTCACGCATGGCGATCGTCGGTGCCACTCGGAAGCTGTTGATGGAGCGCGGGTTCGACAAGCTCACCATCGAGGCCGTGGCTGCCCGCGCCGGAGTCGGCAAGCAGACGATCTACCGATGGTGGCCCACCCGGCATGCGCTGGTCGCCGACGTCATCCTCGAAGACGCCGACCGGATCCTGCGCCCTATCACGCCGACCGACGATGTCGCCGCTGACGTGTGCGCATGGTCGATGACCCTCGCCACCGCCCTGACGACGGCGCGCGGCAACGCAATGCTGCGCATCCTCACCACCGCCGGAATGGAACATCCCGACACCGCGGAGCGGCTCCACAGCGGCTTCAGCATGCCGTTGCACGACACGGTGCGAAATCGGTTGGCATCGGCGGGATTCAACGAGCAGGCGGTTCAAGACGCCGCTGATGCGATCGTCGGCGGCATCGTCTACGCCATTCTGAGCGAGGGCCGTACCTTCGCCCCGCACCGCGCCGAATCCATCACCCGCACCGTCCTCGCCGGGCTCTCTCGGCCATGATCTAGCGGTCTCCCCCGCGACCGAGTTGGATGGGGTGATGACCGAGGCCAGCCGCACTCGCGACGTCGCAGCGAGGCCTGCCGCAGTGTGGGCAGTCCTCGCCGACTTCGGGTCTCTCAGCACGTGGGCGGACGGTGTCGATCATTCCTGCCTGCTCAACGATCGCGCGGCCGAGGTCGGACTGACCCGACGGGTGCAGTCGGGCCGCGACACCTTCGTCGAGACGATCACCGCATTCGACCCGCCCCAACTGCTCACCTACGACATTCACGGGGTGCCCAGGGGCTTTTCGGCCTCGAACCGCTGGAATCTGCACGCCCGGGGTGATCGCGCCACTACCGTGACCCTGACCAGCACCGTCACGATGAACTCACGTCTCCTGCGCCCGATCGGCGAACGCGTCTTCGCACAGCTGATGACGCGCCGCTCGGAAGCACTGCTGAGCTCACTGGCATTCACACTCGGAGGCAGGTCATGACACCGCAGCGGCCCGACATCGTCATCGTCATGACCGACGAGGAACGCGCCACGCCTCCGTACGAGTCGACAGCGGTCCAGACGTGGCGTGACGAAACACTGAGCGGCAGAAGATGGTTCGACGAGAACGGGGTCAGCTTCGAGCGTCATTACACCGGCTCGCTGGCCTGCGTGCCCAGCCGTCCGACGATCTTCACCGGCCAGTACCCCGACCTGCACGGCGTCACGCAGACCGACGGCATCGGCAAGTCCTACGACGACTCCCGGCTGCGGTGGCTTCGCCGCGGCGAGGTACCGACCCTCGGCAACTGGTTCCGCGCAGCCGGCTACGACACCCATTACGACGGCAAATGGCACATCTCGCACGCCGACCTCGTCGACCCCCGCACCGGGCAATCTCTGGACACCAACGACAACGACGGCGTCGTGGATCCCGCGGCGGTCCGTCGCTACCTCGACGCGAATCCGCTCGACCCGTACGGGTTCTCGGGCTGGGTGGGCCCGGAACCTCACGGCGCGAAGCTGTCCAATGCAGGTATCCGGCGTGACCCGCTGATCGCCGACCGCGTCGTGGAGTGGCTCCGGAACCGCTATGCCGCCCGCCGAGCGGGCGATGAAGATGCGCTGCGTCCCTTCCTTCTGGTGGCCAGCTTCGTCAACCCGCACGACATCGTCCTGTTCCCGGCCTGGGCGCGCCGAAATCCGTTGCGACCCTCTCCACTTGACCCCCCGCCGGTGCCCGCTGCACCCACCGCGGACGAGGACCTCTCGACGAAGCCGGCCGCGCAGATCGCTTTCCGCGAGGCCTACTACTCCGGCTACGGCCCTGCCGCGTCGATAGAACGCACGTACCGGCATGACGCCCAGAAGTACCGGGACCTCTACTACCGTCTCCACGCCGAGGTCGACACCCCGATCGACCGGGTGCGTCGGGCGGTCGCCGACGAGACGTTCGACACCGTCCTGGTCCGGACGGCCGACCACGGGGATCTGCTCGGCGCGCACGGCGGCTTGCACCAGAAATGGTTCAACCTCTACGACGAGGCGACCCGGGTGCCGTTCGTCGTCGTCCGGGTGGGCCGCAACGCGACCACGCCGCGGACCGTCTCGGCGCCGACGTCGCACGTCGACATCGTGCCGACGCTGTTGTCGGCGGCAGGCGTCGATGTCGACGCGGTCACTGCGGTGCTCTCGAAGTCGTTCTCCGAGGTGCATCCGCTTCCCGGTCGCGATCTCATGCCGGTCGTCGGCGGCGCACCTGCCGACGACGACCGCCCGGTCTACCTGATGACGCGCGACACCGTTCTCGAAGGCGATACGGGTGCCTCAGGTGTCGCGCGCATGCTCAAGTTGACGAGCAGAGTTCCTGCGCCACTGAGGATCCGCATCCCGGCGCACACGGCCTCGAACTTCGAAGGGCTGGTGCTGCGCGTCGACGACAGCGCCGCACCCGGCGGTGCCGGACACCTGTGGAAACTCGTGCGCTCGTTCGACGACCCGGGCACGTGGACCGAACCGGGAGTGCGCCACCTGGCCGCCGACGGCGGCATGGGCGGCCCCGCGTACCGAAGGGACCCGATCGACGACCAGTGGGAGCTCTACGACCTCACCGATGACCCGATCGAGCAGCAGAATCGGTGGGCCGACCCCGAATTGCTGGAGCTGCGTGCACATTTGCGGACACAGCTCAAACATGTTCGGGCCGAATCGATTCCGGAACGGAATACACCGTGGCCCTACGCCGAACGCCGGCCACCCCGGCGGGCCAGACCTAAACTGAGCTGAATCAGGCTCTGGCGAACTGCTTTTCGTCGTAGAGGCGGGCCCACTCGGCACGCGGCCGGATCGACACGTCGACGTCGGCGCCCTTGACGCGCAGAGCGCCCGCCGTGGCCTGCTCCTTAGGCGTGAGTTTGAACGGATCCCAGCCAAAGAACCGACAGGAATTCTCCCAGGTGATCTTGTTGATATCGGAATCCGAAGCGCCCGCAGCGTTCAGCTCGGCCAGTACCTGCTCGGGTGCGTCCGGCCAGAAACAATCCGAGTGGGGGTAGTCGCACTCCCACGCGATGATGTCGATGCCGATCTCGTGACGCAGTTTCAGAGACGTCTTGTCGGTCACGTAGCAGGCCAGCGAATGCTCGCGGAACACGTCGCTGGGCAGCTTGTCGCCGAAGTCGCGGCGGAGCCACTTCTGATTCGTGTAGTGACGATCGCTGCGATCGAGATAGAAAGGAATCCAACCGATTCCGCCTTCGGAGAAGGCGAATTTCAAGTCGGGGTAGTTGCGCATGGCCGGACCCCACAGCAGGTCCTGCGCGCACATGGCCGAGACCTGGGTGGCCAGAATGATCAGATTGTCGATCGGGGCATCCTTGGCCATCGAGATGGCGCCGAACCCGGTGCCGATGTGCAGGCACATCACCACGTTCTCTTCGGAGAGCGTGCGGAACACCGGACCCCAATAGTCCTCGTCGAAGTAGCTCGGCAGACCTTCGAGGTGCGGCAGTTCGGGCATCGTGACGGCACGACACCCCTTCGCGGCGACGCGGCGGATCTCGCGACACATCGCCTCGGGGTTCCACGTCGGAAGGATCGCGATCGGGATGAAGCGGTCCGGGTAGGACCCGGCCCACTCGTCGATGTGCCAGTCGTTGTAGGCCGACACCATGACCAGCGTCGACTCTTCCCGGTGCATGTTGAGGTGGCGGGCGGAGAATCCGGTGAACGTCGGGAAGCACATCGAGGCGAGGATGCCGTTGCGGTTCATATCGCGGACGCGCTCGTGGACGTCGTAGACGCCCGGGCGCATCTCCGCGAAGCCGGCGGGGTCACGACCCCATTCCTCAGCCGGCCAGGAGACGACGGCGTTCAGACCGCTCACTCCCTGGGGGCGCCCCTGGTACATCCACTGATCGACGCCCTTGTCGTCGGTCACGACAATCGGCGCCTCCGGCTTGTACTTCTCCGGCACGTGATTGAGGAACATGTCGGGGGGCTCGACGACGTGGTCGTCGATGCTGACCAGGATCAGGTCGTCCTTATTCATTTCTGCTCCTCGCGTGCGCGGCGTTCATTAGTTCAGTAGTACCGTCTGAAGGCGTGACCGTCTCCGCGTCTTCGGACAGACTCTTGTCCGAAGCGGCCAATGTGGCCAGGCCGGTCATCGAACTGCGCCGCGGCGGCTGCGCGCTCGGCGGCAGCTACCTGTACGAGGGCGACGCGTTGATCACCGGGTGGCACTCGCACGAGGTCCATCAGATCGAGTACGCGCTGCACGGTGTTGTCGAGGTCGAGACGGGCACCGCGCACTATCTGCTGCCGCCTCAGCAGGCGGCCTGGATCCCCGCCGGCCTTGAGCACCAGGCGGTGATGAACCCTGACGTCAAAACGGTGGCCGTGATGTTCGACAGCACGCTGATCTCCGACGGCGGGGACCGGGCACGAATTCTGGCGGTATCGCCGCTGATCCGGGAGATGATGATCTACGCGTTGCGCTGGCCCATCGACCGCGCGCGCGGTGACGAGATTTCGGACAGCTTCTTTCGCACGCTGGCGGCGCTGGTGTCCGAGGCCCTGGACCATGAGGCGCCGCTGAGCCTGCCGACGTCCGACAACCCGATCGTGGCCGCCGCGATGGATTACACCAAGCAGCACCTCGACACAGTCACGTCTGAAGACGTCAGTCGGGCCGTCTCGGTGTCCGAGCGCACGCTGCGCCGGCTCTTCGCAGACACCCTCGGGCTTTCCTGGCGGACTTATCTGCTCCACGCGCGGATGCTTCGTGCGATGGCGCTGCTCGCCGCACCCATGCAGTCGGTCCAGGAAACCGCGACCGCCGTCGGCTTCGACAGCGTGAGCTCATTCACGCGCGCGTTCGCGCACTTCTGCGGGGAGACTCCGTCGGCCTACCGCAAAAGGGTTGCCGGCAGCGCGGATTGAGCGCTAATCGGCGGCGGGGCGGCGGAACAGTCCTTCGCGCAGCAGGGAGTCGACAGCGCGCTGCCAACGCTCGAGCTGGGCCGGCGAGGTGAGCGGTTCGGCGAGGTGCCGGTCGAGATGCGCCTTGAGACTGATCGCGCCGAGCGCCAGCACCAAGCCGTTGATCGCCGCCCAGGTGATGTCGATGTCCGGGCGCACTTCGCCTCGGTCGATGCGCTGCTGCCACCGCGCGACACCGACGGCGAGCAGGGTGTCGAAGATCCTTGCGCCTACCGCACTGCCGTCGGCGAGTGCGCGTCCGACGTAGGCGGCCATGTCGGGATACTCGGAGAAGAGGTGGGTGACCCGGCTGCCGATCTCGGCCACCGAATCGACGGGAGGCTCGGGCAGCGGCCGAGACATCGTCGTCACGAGCAGGTCGACGACGTAGTCGTCGACAGCCTTGGTCAAGCCCGCTTTTGTGGCGAAGTGGTGCTGAACCAGCCCGAGCGAAACGCCCGCCCCCGCGGCGACTCCCCGCATCGTCGTCGCGGCGGCGCCGTGCTCGCCGAAGCTTCGCAGCGCGGCGGCTCGGATTCTCTCGATGTTGCGCGGTTCACCGGCGCGCAGCCGGCTGGGCTCAGGTACCACAGTGGCCACGGTAGACAACGTCACTCCCAGGCACGTTCGACAATACAGTTGTATCGCCTTTACGATACAAGCGTATCGCCGAGTACGGAAGGGAACGGGGGTCTATGTATCCGCTATCGATCGACGAGGAAATGTGGACCGCGCCGTGTACGCGTGATCCCGACCGCTGGACCAACACTGCCGATGACGGCGCCAAAGCCCTGTGCCGCGCCTGCCCCCGCCGTTGGCAGTGCGCACGGGAAGCGTGCGTGACCCCGGGCGCCGTCGGTTTGTGGGCAGGCATCGTGCTCCCCGAAGGGGGTCGCAACAGGCAGTTCGCGCTCAAACAGCTGCGATCATTGGCCGAGCGCAACGGATTCTCTGTCAACAAGCGGTGATCCGATCAGACGATCGGAGATCTGACAGCGGCGGGTGAACGCGCGTCGCTCGTTGTCGTGATGAAGTCGTCGAGCAGGTCGACGACGTCGTTCGGCTTCTCCACATGCGGAAAGTGCCCGACACCCGGGAGCACTTCCAGTCGACAACCGGGCCGGTGCTCATCGAGCGCGTAGCCGTGATCGACGGGAATGATCCGGTCCTCGTCGCCCCAGATCACCAGTAGAGGCAGTTCGGACGTCAGGTGAAGGCGATTCAGCGCACTCACCGCCTGCCCCCGATAGTCGACGACCGACCGCAGCGTGCGCAGGAACGCATGGCGGGTCTGCGCGTCCGACAGTGACGAGTACGCGCTCCACATCTCCGCGCCGCGGGGCGACTGGATGTTGGCCGCGGAGAACCACGTGCGCATCCTGTTTCCGAGCCTGACCACCGGCGGCGGCGCGATGACAGGCATCAGAAGTTCGGCACCCGCCGCCGACAGCAGCCTAAGGGTCCAGCCGACATCCTGGCCGAGACCGCCGCTGCTGATCAGCACCAACCTTCGGCAGTAGTCGGGATGCTGGTAGACGAACTGCATCGCCACACCCCCACCGAGAGACTGACCGACCACGGTCACCCGGGAGATGCCGAGTTCGTCGAGCAGGTCACGCAGCCACACCGCGAAGGCGCCGAGCGAATAGTCTCCCCGCGGCTTGGCGGAGTTGCCGTGGCCGAGCAGGTCGGGTGCGACGACGCGATACCGCTTGGACAGCTGCGGAATCACCGCCCGCCAGGTCTCGGAGCTGCCCGCCATGCCGTGCAGCAGCAGTAGCGTCTCCTGATCATCTCGGCCGGCGTCGGCGGGCCCGGCGTCCCGGTAAGCGACGCGGTCGCCGTGCAGGTTCAAATACTGCAGATCGCTCATGAGAAGTGAATCCCCCGTTGTCGGCGAATTACTCGCCATGGTCGCAGAGGACCACCGCATCCGGCGTTTGCAGTGGTCAGATCCACCACCATCGGACGCAGTGAGTGGCATCACCGGGTCTGAGCCCATTGCTTCAGGTTTCGGATATCGACGGAGGGGTAACTACCGCCTAGCCCAGCGACGTCCGGTCGCTCATCGAGAAGGAGAACCTCCCATGGCCAACATGGCCGAAGGAACCCCCACCTCGGACGATCCGTTCCACGAGACGGTCGCAACCACCGGACTCTTTCTGATCATCACGGCGATCATCGCCGTGGCATTCGCGGTCGCCAGCTGGGGGCTGTCGGAGGGCCTGATCGCATTGTTCGCCGGCGCCGTCGCGCTCGTGAGCTTCACGGCGAGCATCCTGTGCTTTACGACACAGGCCGGCGATTCGGCCCCAGCAACCACCGAAGTGTCCGCTTAGACTCTCCACGTGCACGACCATTAAAGGTCCGTGCCGTTCCTCCACAGCTGTCCACCTCCGAGCTGTCGGCGACGGCATCGGCTGCAGTCGATTGCAACCGAATCGCCGACTGCTCGGGTCCATTGCGTAAACGTTCAGTGTCGGCAATCGATTGGGTGTGCTCAACTTAATTAGCTGTGCGTAATATACGGTGACGTCAATAGCGCCGCGGTGGAACACCCAGGCACGGAATCGAAGAGGTGTGCATGGAACTGGCGGGCACCTACCTCGTCAACACCTCCGACCTCGACGAAGCCGCGACGATCCTCGGCCCCGAATACGGCCGGATGACCATCACACGCTCAGCAACCGATTCGCAGCCCTGGCTCAGGATCTGGCGCACGCTCGTCGGCTCCATGACCCTCGACGACCTCGACATGACGTCCGACGCCTGTTTCGAACTGGCCGAACCCGAGGGCATTGTGTTGTGCCGGATCCGCGCCGGAGCGGTCGAATTCCACGTCGACGACTGCCACATAGCCTTCGAGCGCGGAGATTTGGTGGCGGTCGCCGCCGACGGCGCGAAAATGATGGTCGTCATGAGAGATGCCCGCTGCGATCTCATTTCGTTCTCCCCGTCGCTTCTCGCCGAGATGGGCAAGCTGGAGGGCGCAACCCCCTGCGGGACCCCGCTCAATCGCTTTTCGGTGCCCGCCAGCCAGTCAGCCGGTCAACAGGTGGCCGACGTCATCGACCACATCCGCAGATTCATCGCCAACAATCCGCTCGTGGAACGGAAGTCGCTGGTGTCGGGAAGCGCAGCCCGCTATCTGATCGCGACGATATTGGCGGCATTCCCCGCCGAAGTGCTCGAATCGTAGGAAATGACCAAAGTTCCTGCAGCACGGCAGTTTTCGACCTTGGGTGGTGCGGATCCTGCATACTTACTGCAATCAGATCACCGCTGCTCAGCGGCTTGAGAAGATCATCAAACAAGCCGAAGAGGGCGATCGACCGCCCCGAACTGCACCGCTTCCCCGACCGAACAAGCAGTTCCGACATGATGATGTCGGTGCCATCCTGACCGCCTGGCACGACGGCAACAACATCGCAGCCATCAGCCGCACCCTCGGTTTCGACTACGGCACTGTCCGCAAGTACCTGCTCGCGGCTGGCATCGACACTCGCTCCAACCCCGCACCCGACGAGCGCGACCGCACCATCCTTGAGCTTCACGCTCAGGGCAAGACAAACCGCGAGATCGCCTCGGTTGTGGGTTGCAGTCACTCCACCGCCTGGCTGGTGATCAAGAAGAGTCAGGCGGCAACGTCGTGACTCTCGGACTTGTCGTCAGGCTGCTCCGAGGCGGACCGGTTGGCCCGGTCGGCATCAGCCAGCTCCTTGGCCAGCGCCAGCACCGCCTTGGCCAGTCGGTCGATATCCGGCTGCGGGTGCACCAACGACTTCACCGTGATAACTCGATCCTTCGATAGCCGCTTCTTCTTGCCCTTTCCCACGACGATCGGCTCAGCGACCCGCGCCTTGACGCTGGCTTCATAGGCGGCATGGGCTGCCCGAAGTTTCTTTAGGGCCCGACCGGCACGCTGCGGCAGCGACGGATGCAGCGCCGTGATTTTCTGCCGATACTCCAACAGCTCCTCGTCCGAGAACCGTTGGGTAGGCACGTAATAGTCATGCAACTCCCGCTGCTCACCGGGCCTCAGCTCAACCCAACTCGGCTGCGACTCCACCCACACCTGCTTGAGGTACCGATGCTGGGCGCAGTAGGTGGAGTGGGTGAGACGAGGCATCGTGTTGCGTGTTCAAGCTGCGCAGTGCTTCAGACCGCAAGCTCGCTTTCGATCGACGTTAGCGTTGTACGGGCGATCTTGATGAGCTGGAGGGCGCACTCGGGACAGTAGTGTGATTTCTTGCGGTCTTCCTTCACGATCAACATCTTCGCGCCCTTGGGTAGGGCGTGGTCCTTGTTGCGTCTGCAGGAGTGCGCCCTGCCAGACTCGCTGACCGTCACATTCTTCAGGAGCAATTTCTGGTTACTCATTGAAAAGTCTCGCTTCTACGGAGGCACGGATCTTGTCGAGGCTGCTGAGGACATCGGTGAGTTCAGCTGCTGAGTATTCGGAGCGTGGTTTTTTCGATCCGATGTGCTTTTTGATCTCTTTGTCGAGTTCTGACTTGGCGGTGACAAAGTTCTCGCGGCGTCGTGACTTATCGAGATCACGCCCGACGTGCGAGAGGCCATGAGAGGCCAGCAAGCTGCCAGCGATGGTTTTTACTTGCTCATCAAGTTGCTTCCTGTCGGCTTGCCGTTGCGCCTGCCGCGAGGGGGTGAGCCTGTTGAGTCGTTCATACTGCTCGGTCGTGACGCCGGCGTCCTGCAAGACTTTGAGCGCCTGCGCAATGTTGGGGTCGTTGGAAAGCAACTCGATGCTCTCGAGTTGAACGTCTTCCTGGGCGGTGATCACGGGGATTGGCTCTGCGTCGGCCCCGCGGGGTCCACCCTCACCGGTGCCGGTCCCTTCCGGTTCGACGAGATCTTCGTCTACCAAGTTCATCAAGAACTCTTGGTCAGCATCAGCGAAGTCACGGAAGTCGTTCCATACGCCCGTGATGTTTCCGCCGACGTGGAACACGACGATGCCTTCATTGAGCTCACTGTGTGGATCAGAGTCCGGGATGATCCTCATGACCCGGCCAACGAACTGCATAAATGGACTCAGGTTGGAGAAGATGCTGAAGACTGCGGCAACTGTCAGGAAGGGATGATCGAATCCTTCGCCCAGCTTGCGCACTTGGACGATCACGTCCAGTTCGTGATTATCTAGCTTCTTGTGGACGCGCTCGTTCGCCTTGCTGTCCTGCTTGCTGTGGACGAAATCGGCACGCAAACCCCGAGCGCTATACGCGGCAACGATCTGCTTGCAGTGCTCCATATTGAGCGCCGACGCGATGATCTTCAGCCGGTTTTCGCCGGTCACTTTACGACGTTGGTTGAGTTTATTGATCGACGCGTCAACGATCGTAGATAGCGTCTCTTCGGAGCTGACGATGCTGCGCCGGAAGTTCGCGTCGGTCTCACCGAGCCGACGGACTTCATCCAGCTCAACGGTTACTTCTTCTTCACCTTCACGTCGAACATATCTTAGCGATTTGGGGCTCAAACGATGGCCGGAGATCCTTTTGACGTACCCATTCTTTACTGCCTGCGAAATCGGGTAGACATAGATGATCTGACCTGCCATCAGTCTTCCGTCAGCTCGCGATGGCGTCGCGCTGACATTAATGATTCGCGCGTTTGGAAACTTCTCGCGCAGAACATCCCAGCTTTCGGCGACGTTGTGATGGGCTTCGTCGAATTGGATTAAGTCGAAGTAGTCGGGGTCAAAACCAGCAAGCCACTTATTGCCGTCACGCTGGAGCTGATGGATGTTGGTGACAACAATATCTGCGTCATCCAAATCGGTCATGTTGGTCTTTGTTCCACGGATCTCCGCCACCTCAGGGTAAGGACGGCCGCCGACGACCCCACGCTTGGAATAGAAGTAGTCGGGATCGGTCGGCGTCAGATCGTCCAACAGCTGCTTCGCGATATTGAGATTCGGTGCAATCAGCAGGGTTCGTCGTGAGCTGAGTGCGAACGGCGCGATCGCAAGGAGCCCCGATTTTCCACAACCGACCGGGAGGACGATACCGACCTCGCGCCCATCTTCAGCGTCGAAATCGTGGTTTACCAACGCGGCATAAGCAAGCTTTTGAGGTTCGCGGAGGGCAGAGTTTTTTTCTATTACGGGCGTTACAGTTTGAAACAGATTATCTTTGGTCGCGGTCATATGGTTGCCTTTATCTAAACTTCGTTGTTCTTGATACTTATTATGCGCCCGTCGTCTGGCGCTTCAAATAGTGGAGTGCCAAAATGTATAAATCACATCATGCGTTATTGCCACACAACCAGCGGGCGGAACGCCGGGCGACAGAAGTGCCGCCCGGCGCCCGGTATCACTTCTCATTCCGCACGCCCTTGTGCTGCTTTGGGCTGCCGTTGATGATGCGGCCAGTCTTCGTGTCACGCTTGAACCACGTGCCCCTACTCTTGAATTCGCTGCGAGATTTGACCGCACCGACGCGTCGGCCTTTTCCGGTGTTCTTTGCCATCGTTCCTCACCTCCATCCCGACAACCCAAGACCGCATACTCGCGGGGGTCCTCATTACGTAGTCGGGATAGCGTGCGCCAGAGTTAGGACGCTACAAGCGGCAGTCTGCGCAGAGCCCATCGACGAGAAGGTGGGGAAGATACTTCATGAAGCAACTGCCAGCGCAGAGAAACTCGCGCTTAGCGTTTCGTTCACAGCGGCATTCCCCGCACTGCGGGCAGAACGCGGCGTTGCAATTCGAGCAGGGATAACCTCGGCGTTGAAACGAGGATCCACAACAGTAGCCCTCACGAGTAGGTCTGTAGTCAAACTCGTGATCAAGCCCCGGATGAAATTGCTCTATCTGCCAAAGGTCCGAATCGCTTAAGACAGCGACGATTCGCTTCGTATCACTTGCTGCATCGACGTAAAATTCGGCTTGGGCATCCCACGGAGTCGACCATGTTAGACGTCGCGAGAGGGACGATCCGGGCGCCAAGCGAAGTAGCGGGTGGCGTCCTGGCAACACTTGGCCACGCCATGGAAACACTGTCGGCCATCCGCGGATAGGGTCTGGATTAACACTGGCGTGGGTCACTACCGCAGTGCCGCGGTCGATAATCGCAATAGCGCCAAGACCAGGAATATAGTTCGCGAGCGCAATGGCGCAGACCGGGCGGCTCGCCTGGCTAACCTCAAAAAGTTCGAAAAGGTGGCTGGCTTTGATGGGTCCGGCACCTACCACCGCTTGAGATACCGGATCAGGCAACAGCATGTGCTGTGCAATGCGATCGCACACCGTTTCAAGCAGCCGACCTGGATCTTCTTGATCAGCTATCCAGTCGATAGAGTCAGGTGAATTCTCGACGAGCCAGTGACCCAATTCATGAGCAAGGGTGAATTGCTCGCGTCGACTATAGGGGGTCGGTGCGTAAATGATGACGCCGTCCTCCATGAACGAAAGACCGTCACATGCGCCACCACCGGTTCGACTGCTCGTAAGATGATCCACTTGCCTTAGCGTCATTCCAAAATCAGCTGTCAGCACTGCGGACGGTTCAGCGGCGAAGCGAACACGAACGTCTTCCGAGACAGATGAAATCGCCCGTTCGACACAATCATTAATACTCTCGCAGGCATTATTCGTCACTGGAATGCTCGACTGCGCTGACCAATGTCTCCAACGAACTGAGCAATTGCTCGGTGTCAGGACGTTCTCCGCGGTGAACGGTTGCCATCACCCGGGTCTCTAGTGCCGCAGCCGCAACGCTAGAGGAGACACGTTGAACGACAGCCCAACGTTCCACTAATTGCTGAAACATCGGATGGCTCCGAATGCTTGCCAGGACGTCGTGGTTGGCCATTCCAGGCCGAGGTCCAACCAACCTATCGACCGACTCTCCAAGAACATCCGCGACGGCCTGGATAACGGCCGGCGGCACATCGATAGCGGACCTGGTCTCCCACCGAAATACATCTGCGACTTGAAACTCCCACCCCCGACCACGCAGTTGTTCTGCGAGCTCACTGGCGGTCAGGCCTGAACGCCGCCTCGCGAGAGCGAGTGCCTTCGAATCCAGGCTGCACTCTTCGTCCGGCACCAAGCCGAGCACGGCCGCAGCAGGATCATCAGCCAGTGGCGGCGCACCATTAGCTGACAGCCACAGGAGGTCAGCGGTGTCTACCAACGCTTCAATCTCTCTGCGTTCTTGTGCATCTAGACCAGCACCCCGCAAAATACTCTGGCGCTGCATCGGCTGCGCGATCAGCTCTGTCAACAACCGATCACGCTCCACTTCATCCACGGCTTCCTCCCTCCCTTCCATCCATCTCTGCTCGTAGCAGCTTTATTGCACGACCGAAGATTTGACTTACACGCGGCGGGCTCACTCCGAGGTGAGCCGCAACCTCATCCCTGGAGTGCCCCAGAGCTGCGATCTCCCATACGACTTTTCGTTCGCGATCCCCTAGAACTGCCAAGCAGTCCCAGGCGATTGCAGCCTGCTCTGCATCATCAAGCCGGGAGGCGACGTCTTCGGCAACATCTGTGTCGTCACTTTGGTCGTGCAGTTCTTGATCTAGTTCGGGCCCAGCATGCTGGACAGCCGCCGAACGAAGAATGTCGAGGGCCTTCCTTTTTGCGGCGGTTACAAGGAATGCCTCCCAGTTCCCGACATTTTCCGGCGGAGAAGCCAGGATCGAGACCACGGCGTCACTAACAGCGTCGGCTGCCTGTGCTTCGAGACCGCGATCCCGGAGCACCGAAGCAGCGACCCTATACATAGCATCTCGATGGCGAAGATATAGAGCTGCCAGATCGGGGGGTGCCGATGTCATGAGCACCTCCTATCAGCCAGCGCGCCGCTAATTGACACTAAGGTATTTCGTCTGACCGAGGACCTCACCATCATTCCCTCTGCATTGCAGTCGGGACAGCTTGAATTTGGGTTAGCCGGCGAACGCTGGATCGAGCAGCGCCCCCTGTGCCCATCAGGGCCGTTGGCCATTTCGATCACGTTAGTGTGGGAAAGGCGAGCCATCATGCATCGACCTCATCCGTGTAGTCATCACCGAGTTCCTCGAAATCTGCGTCGTCGACGATGGACTCTTCGGCGGGCTCCCACCCGACCACAGCTGTGAATACCGCCTGTAACGGATCCCTCGCCGATTCCCATTCCGCATGCGTAGCGAACACGGAGAGGTCGGGCCTGTCTTTGAGCAGGTTGGCGATCTCATTCCGCATGTTGGCTAACGTTTCCGCAGCGGAGGTCATGCGGTACCTCAAGCCGACCATGCGGTCATGGTCGTCCTCAGCCGGCTGCTGGTCGTCGGATGAATCATCGTCTGGCTGACGCAGCCCGGCTATGTCGCGGACACGGTCGAAACTGAGGCGCTCGCCTTCCTCCGTCACCTCAACGCCTACCTCCGGGTGGGAACGCTGGGGGAACCGTATGCGGTAGGCGTCGTCGGGAATCTCCGAGGTCTTCGTGTACGAATTCACCGCTTGGCGCTTGCTGCGGAAGCTGTCAGCCGCGTGAGCAAGCAACCATAAGCCGCGGTGCGTACTGGCGAGCGCCTCGATCACAAGTGGGGGTTGGCTCCGCCTATACCCGCCCTCTGCCGTGGAGCCGGAGGCTGCAAGAATCTGCCCGTCGGCTACGAGCGCGGTACCACCTGCAACTTGGAGAGTCGCGACGGCCGCACTGTACAAAGGGTCCTGTTTGTCGAGTGCGATTTCTACCAAATCGGCGAACCGCCGCGGAAACAGCGGCGACCAAGAAGTACCGATCAAAGAATGCGGAATAGGCCCGCCGGCGGCCCACGCGCGCTGTGCATTCCCGTAGGAAACTGGCTTCCAAGCTGACCAGCCGCGATTGATCAGATTGAAGATTCTGTCAGCGTAGGCGCGTTTATGAATCTGCGGCTCTCCCAGAAGATTTCGCAGATTTCGTTTGATGACGCTGAAAGCTTCTGGCTGGGTCAGTTCAGCGGCCAGCCAAAGCGCCCGCGCAAGACCCGGATCGATCTGACAGTCTCCGCTGCCATCACCCGAATCCATCAGTTCAACAAAATCGAACCGAAAGTCTTCGATGCCGGTGGCAACTTCCGCCACCGTCTGCGAGAGACTTCCCTCCGCGGCCGCCCTCTGCACGGCATGAGTACCGGCGTTGGCCCCAATTGCGCTGGGCGCCCATGCTTTCGAGAGACTGTGCTGCTGGTCCACGGCGGAGTTGACAGCATCTGGAAACTCGAATGGGCGTGCGTCGCCCGTCAGAGGAGATCCCACCCGACGGAAACTCACAATGATGCTGGCTGGCAGGCGGAGCGTCTGCCCGTACCGTGTCAGGTCAGGATCACTGGTGTCGCCTGCAGCAGCTTGATATTTGCCGCGCAGGCTACTAAATGTCTCCGTCCGACCCTTTCGATAGGCCCCCGATACCCCGTCCGTGCCGCCAGAACCCTTCTTGCTCAACAGCATATTAACGACGGCCCCCGGTAGCTGAGCGCTCGTGACCTCGCCGCCCAACATGGCCCACCAAGACATCACCACCCGGGTAAGGCCATCAACTACCACCAGAACGTCGATCTCTTCGTCTGAGTCTGCGATGACGATCGTTGCGGCGTAACTCAATACGGGTTGGGAAACCCCGTGCGAGAGAATGGATCCACGCAGATCTCGACCAGCCTTGAGTGTTCCTGCAATTGCGTTCTTGGTGTACTCGCGCAGATGCGCATGGCTCTGAAACTCGACAATCATGGCGGCGCCAGCATTACCGTTCTGGTCCACAACTCCGTAGGTCCTCGGTGGCGCCAGAACTGAAGGGACATCGGCAGTGCGCGGCTGGATCAGTGGAAATAGGAAAGGTAAGCTAACGTCCGCACGCAGGAACGTAAGCGCGGACTCGCCAGCGAATTGCTCGGTCAGCCCCCCTGCTTGTGCCGTCGAGATTGCCGCGGCGGGATCGGCTACGGCGTGTGCAATTGACCAGCAGTCATTTTTCGACAAACGATTCCAGTGTTTTGCGCCGTAGCTGACCAATTTGCGCCGTTCGCCGAGATCGGGCTCCGGAATGGACTGTCGAAGGTTTACGACCTGGACGCGCGAGTCTTCCTTTGCGCCTTTGAAAGGCACGGTTACTTCGTAAGGATCGAAGATTGTCATGACAACCATTCACAGCAGACCTTGCCGTTACCCCGAACACCTGTCGAGTGGCTCAGCTGTTAAGTCAGCTGCCGCGGCGCTACCTTCTTCCGCGGAACACCGACGCGAACCCCAGCAGTGTTGGTATCTTCCGCGTCCCCGAGCGACCCACATCTGGTGGATCCTGGTTCGGTTTCAGTAAGGCAGACGAACTGCCAGCAAGAACCGTGGCCTTGCCCAACACCCCGCTGCACGCGAAAGTGATGATTCAGCGTATCAGACGTCACACGGCCTGTACGCACTTCAAGCTGCGAGCGTGTTAGCCAGCCGAGAACCGGGCGGTGGTCCTTATGCCGAAGTCGCACCTACTGCTCAACCGGTTCGCATCAGATTGGTCGCCAGCAACATTAAGTTCGTGATCGAGCCCCCTTGGACGACAAGAAGATCTTGTCGAGCCGGGTCAATGTCGAATACGCAACCCGCCTGTCTTGCAGGCGTTTCGAGAGCTCGTGCGTGAGGCTCATCGGTCGCGAACAGCACGACCGGTCGGTCGGACCAAGGATGCGAACCGGCGTGTCCGCGACAGCTCGCTGCGGGTACAAATCCACTGGCAGCCAGAGCGAATACGGCGCCGGCGACGCCCAACTCCAGGCCGCCAAGCGGTGCAAGGTCCAGCTCATTGAGGACGGGCCGAATGATCGACAGTTCGTGAGGTGCCGCATCGAGATCTTCCTCGTCTGGATCCCACTGCTCGATACATTGGGCGAGGCGCTCGAAGTCCCCAGCAGTGGACGCCAAGCTATCAACCAGGGTCACTAGTGCCTGTTCTTGATCGATTATCTCCAGCGCCTCCGAACGCGGAATATCAGCAATCAGCCATACATCGCGAAAGAAACCAATCCCTTCCTCGTCCATGTCGTCCGCATCGGGCATCCAGAAAGTCGCTTCGCTCGGTATCCGCCAGTCGCCCGAGATGAAGGTATCCGGAATCATCTGTTCCCCCTACCGACTTCCGGTGCCGGCACTATCTCATCTCCGGACCGTGCGACCGCCCACACGTCGCCCGCGACCTCTGCTACCGGGTCATCGCGGTGCGGTTGCGCTGGAATCACACGGGCCGCAACCAATTCACCTTTCCGAGGCACAGGCAAACCCAGTGCGCGCGCCACGAGTGGATCATTCTCCTGATGCCCTAGGACGAGAATCCCCTCCGCGCGCAGCGCACTCCGCGCGCCGCCGTTCCCGCGGGCTCGTTTCATGAAATCGTCCTGCTGGGCAACGGTTGCGAGTTCGGCCCTACGAACGATCTGGCCGTGTACCCGCCGGAACAACTCGTTGACCCGCGCTTGACCATGTTGCGAACCGCGTGCTGATTTCGCGGCGAATATGGCATCCCGCGTCACAGCGTCAAGTTGATGAAACAGGTTAGGCGCCAACCCGGGATGATCAACCCATAACCGACGAATCCGGCCGCGGCCTACCAGTGACAGCGACGTCTTCGCATCGCGGTTCTGCGTACCGCGGGTGTTCTCCGGCGTCACCCGCAGCAGTCCGGCCTGCCATGCTGAGGACTCATCGTTGGCGCTCACGAGCAGTGCGATCTCGCCAATCACCTCGGGCGGCAGCATCCAGCCGAAGGGCTTCATCGAGTACTTGCAGTCGACCTCGACGTCAGCGATCCGGTAGTCGGTCTTGTCGCCGTCCTCAAAATCAAACTCGCGGTGCAGGTTGATCTCGACGAGTGTCCCCATGTGGGTCTTCTCCGTCTTGTGCAGATCAGCGAAGTTCCATCGGCCTGTGTGCTGGCCGTCGTAGAGCTGGTCGAAGGTATCGCGTATAACGGTGGCCACCCGGTCGCCAGTCGGATCAAGGCGGTAGAGCGCTGCCTCGACGGCGTCGAGATCTGGATCTGCGCCGCGCGGCGGCGCATCAGCGAACGGAACGGTCATGGTGGCCCCCCCACTACAACTGTGAACTGGCTGGGGGCAGGCTATTCCACGCATCCGACAGATATCGGCAACTGGCAGCGCGCGTCGCGGTGTCAGCGCACTCTGCACAAGACTGCCCAGGGTGCTTATGTCCGAACCTGGCCGCTTGGCGGCGTCACTCCGCTGTCGGTTGTTGCTGCTACACCGGTATGCGAACGGCTGCAGCAGGACAGTCGCCAACCAAGGAGCACAGCATGGCCAGCGACGAAAGCCGCTTCGTCATCCGAAAAAGTTCGGACGAGCAGTACTACTTTTTCCTGAGGGCCCGCAACGGCGAGATCCTCGTGACAAGCGAGATGTACAAACAAAAGGCCGGTGCGGAGAATGGGATCCGGGCCGTCAAGGAGGTTGCTCCCGATGCTCAAATCATCGACGTGAGCGATAGTTGATCGACCCAACACCCCGGGAAGACACCCGCGACTTCGAGTCGAGTCAATCAAGGGTTCGTCGGTATAGACCGATACCCTGCGGCAATGACTGACGGAGCACTTCCGCTGCCGGCGCCCGATAGCGACGAACTCGCTGCGATACCGCTATCTGCCGAACTTCGCAGCATCTATCGCTTCCTGCACGAGCGTCGCGACGATCCCCCCACAAAGGCCGAGATCATCGACCACCTGGGCGAGTTGTCGGGCGAAACGCACTCGCAGCGGGATCGACGGTTGCGGGAACTGTATCCGTACTTCCGGATCGATAAGACACGAGGGCGCAGGCCTCGCTACATCCTCGTGTCACGAAAGCCGCCGCTAGTTGGCAACCAGCCGATCAGTAGAAAGACACGTGCTCAGGTGCTCCAGCCGCAACGGTGCGCCATGTGTGGAGCGAGGCCCCTCCAAGACGGCATCAAATTGGTTGTCGATCACAAGATCCCGCAGGAGTGGGGCGGAACGAACGACATCGAGAACCTCCAGCCGCTGTGCGAAGAGTGCAATGGCGGCAAGAAGGATCACTTCCGAACCTATGACGAATTCGCCGAGCAGATTCGCCAGGCGGCAACCTACGACGAACCGCAACGCCGCATCGGCGAGCTGTTCCTCGCATTCGGCGTCGGCGTCGAAGTGCGCTCGGATGTGCTCGAGACTGTCGCCAGCGCCAAGGAGTACCAGGAGGATTGGCAACGTCGCATGCGTGACCTGCGCTTCATTGGCTGGGACTACGAGCACCGAAAAAAGAAGGAAGGCGGGCGCGTCCGTACGTACTACCGCCTGACGAAATCGGCACCGTGGCCGCCCAACATCATCGCCGCGATCCAAGCGGAAGCCGCGAGGCGCGGCCAGAAATCGAGCCTCGACGCTGAGGAAGCGCCAGAGGATGTCTAAGCGCTGGCGAGGGCACGCAGTGTGCTGCCGCTCCGCCGTCGACGCACCGCCTTACCTGTAATTGCTGAACGGATTTGCAGCCCGACAGCCTCAGCCACCGGTGGCGGGAACGCATTCCCGATCTGTCGGTAGGCCGCCGTCTTGCGGCCGAAGAAATGCCAGTAGGACGGGAAGCCCTGAATTGCCGCCGCCATTTCCAGCGTGAGGCGAGGCGTGTGGCCGATCGGCGTCAGCTCATCGGGCCCCTGATTTGCGAGCCCCTTACCGTCCACACCGAGCTCCAGCCATGCCGCGCGAGCACGCGTCGGCCCGAGGTCCGGTCCCCCGTGCTTGCGTGAGCCGCCGACAATCGTCGGCCCAATGCCCTGGGCACGTTCCGCCCACTCCTCAGCACCAGGCCAGCCGTCGCGAGCCATCAGCGGAAGGAGAACATCGCCGACCGTCGGCGGCGTGCCGATCGGTGCAGGCCACTTGAAGCGATCGAAGTACTCGGGCTTCGCCGCGACCAGGATGAATCGGGGGCGCAGTTGCGGGACACCGAACTCACTGGCATTCAGCACCTGCCAATCCGACCGATACCCGAGTTCCTCGAGCTTGCCGCGAATCGAATTGCGGTACGTCTGAAACTTCACGGTCGACAAGCCGCGGACGTTCTCCAGCATGACCGCTTTGGGCTGCGCTTCCTCAACGAGCCGTAGGGCCTCGGGAAACAGGTCTCGTTCATCATCTTCGCCGAGCTGTTTCCCGGCGATCGAGAAAGGAGGGCAGGGCACGCCGCCGGCAAGAAGGTCAATTCCGCGGTAGTCGCGACCATCGATGTCCCGGACATCACCCTCGTAGACGTTCCACTTGGGCTGGTTCAGTCGCAGCGTCTGGCAGGCGTCGGGCTCTATTTCGACGGCAAGTTCGTGATTGAACCCCGCAAGGTGAAGACCGAGCGACTGACCGCCGGCCCCCGCGCAGATCTCCAAGCAACTCAGGCCCGCCGCCATGACACCTCCCAATCGAACATTTGTTCGACGAATCTACTGACGTGCACCACCCGCGGTCAAGCCGCTTCGGAAGTACCGTAGTCGGGTGCCCGCCGCTGACCGTGCCACCACGCCGGCGGCCGCCAGAGATGCCGCCTACGTCACCACCCCGGGCCGATCGCGGAATATGGCGGCTATCCGCCGAGTCAACACGAAGCCAGAAATCGCACTCCGCTCCGCACTTCACCGCGAGGGCTGCCGCTTCCGCAAGGACTACGCGGTGCGCATCAACGGGAAGCTTATCCGGCCCGACATCGCGTTCCCGAAGCGAAAGGTCGCCATCTTCATCGACGGCTGCTTCTGGCACTGCTGTCCTGATCACGGTCGGCAGCCCAGCGTGAACGGCGAGTACTGGTCGCCAAAGCTTGCCGGCAACGTGGAACGCGACGAGCGGCAGACGAGTGCGCTCGAACAAGCGGGCTGGCGTGTGGTCAGGTTCTGGGAGCACGAGTCCGTTGACCAGATGGTCAAGTCGGTCATCGGTCTGCTGCAATCAGCACCACGGGCTTCGGGGTAAGCATGAAAGAGGAATCTGAATTTCCAAGTCCGCTCATCGAGCGACCGATTACATTCAACTATGGCTACCGGATGCGCTGTCCCACAGGCCATTTAACGCTCATTACGGCCGAGCAGTTCGATGCAAGCGCCGACACTCCGTGTGGCACTTGCGGCGAAACCCTCGCGCTATCGGCCGAGAACATCGTAGTCCGGGATCCCGATGACCCTGCGCTGGCTCCAGAGGGCATCAGCAGTCTCGTGTGGTATCACACGTCAACACACGCGAACTGGCCTCCGCCAGACTACGCAGAAAGTATCGCAATCTTCCTCGCACCATCCAGAGCCGTGCTGCCACCTGAGGTATTTGCCGACATGCTGCAACGCGAGCAGACCAAGGCGCTCCACGTTGGAACGTACGAGTCGACAATCGAAAACATGTTTCGGCGCCGCCAATTTCAGGATGATACTGAAAGCCAGTTCTATCTTTACAGGGTTATGCTCAACCTTAGCGCCGACGAGATAGACCCTGAAATTCGCCACGAGAGTCATGACGAAGCAAGCCAGCTAACCCTCGACGACCTCGGAAAGTGGAAGGCCGTTCGGTACGTCAACGTTGAGGAGTCGCCGGGCTCGATATCGCTAGCCATTAACCCGAACGCGATTGCGGCTGTCCAGATGATCCCGCTGCCCGCGATATCACTCGGACCGAGCACCGAACCCGAAATCGTCCGACTTGCAGAGCAACTCGACGACGAGCTACGGGATATCGGTGCACAGCTCGACCAACTGCCGGAGCACGATTTCACTACCTCAGTACTACTGCGACGAGCCAACGACGAACAGGCGCTTCGCAGGGAAGTGCTCTCGTCGCGCCGGTATGAAATATGGCAACAGTTCAGATCGGAACTAGTTAAAACCTACCTGCCGGGCGTTAATCCCAGTGTGCAGGAGAACTTTATCGATGTGCTCGGTATCAACTGGGATGAATCGCTCGCGTTCTTCCATGATAGGTTTCGCGCCGAAGCCGCCGTTATTATCAATGGGCAGAGGATAGTTGACGCCTTGGCGGGTCAACCCTGGCTACCTCGCCATCCATGAAGGCGATCCACCCACGCAGACCCCTTTGCCTAGCAGTCAAGGTTAGGTAACCTAAAGAGTGATGGAGCGTCACGGCCAACCACTACTTCCACCTGAAGGTGAACCGCACAATACCCGCGGTGCGGATGACGCAGGGCCTATCGAATGGACAAGTGAGAAAGTTCGTTCAGATATCGCGGCAGATCCCGATGTCTCGCTGCTCGCTTCAGGTTTCATCGGCAACGTTCCCGTTGCAACCGCTGCAGCCTTTCGCAGCTACGTAGAGAACTGGATGATGGGGTCGGGTACGGTCACCGAGGCGGATGGCGCCTTGATTCATGACTCCTATACCGAGCGCTTCATTTTCCCTGTTGTCGGCATGGTCGGTGCCGAACCTGTCTACGCGCTCGAGGGATACGGCACTTTTGAGCGAACTTTGTGACGGCTAGGCCGACTCGTCAGCCGTAGGAAGCGATTCGTCAGTCAACTAGTAGAAGTTACGCCCTCCTCAAGATCGAATTCGATTTCAAGACAGCGCCATTCGGGAACTGACTATTGTCACTCTTTCGGATCAGACGCCTCGACGACAGGCGCTGCTGCCGCTTCCGAATTCATTCGCTTGCGCTTCGAACGCTCGACGGCCCACGCCTCCGCCCGCCGCCGTATGGGCCGCAGCGAGTACACCACGGCGCTTCCCGCAACAGCCGCGACTGCCAGCGGAAGCACAACTCCGCTACCGGCGGCAGTAGCCGCAGTTCCGGCCAGAACCCCACCCCCGGCAGCGACCGACTTCAACCCAGTGACAACGCCCGCCGTCGCGGCGATCCCCGCTGCATAACTTGCACTCTGCTCAACCGCATCGAGTCCCCGACGCGAAGCGAACTCGTGGCTCCCCATCTCTTTCCGGTACAACCGAGACGCATCGGAAGCGGCCCCCATCGCCATACCCGTGAGGGCCGAGACACCGGCTTTCTGCGTGAACTGGCGCGTGGGACTGACTGCCCACTTTCCACTGCGCGACAGTTGTCGCAGGCCGGCATTACCGCGGCGCTTGATCGCCGCAGTGGAAATCTCCGACGCCTCCACCCGCATGCGGCCTGCGACGCGCGTCGTCGCTCGTCTCGCTTGATCCTTTGGCAGCCGCAAGGTGGCGCGAGTCGCTGACCCCGCCTTGCGGGCGTTCAACTTGTCCGCTGCCTTCACGACGCCGGAGGCGCTCAGCTTGTGCTGGATGCCTCCGGCAAAGCGCCGATTGATAAAACGACTGGCATCGTATCCAGGGGCATGTGCCTTGCCCCGCAGTTGAAGGACACGGCGCATAGGAAGGTTCTTCAGGTTGTACGCCCGGACATCAATCTGCTCGAAGAAGTGCCCGCGAAACTGCCCGAGCGCGCCAGACTTTCCGTCTGGCCCCGCCTGGTCAAGCGTCTGTCGAGCAATTCGTTTGAGCCACTGACTATCTGCGCCCGCGACCGGGATTCTCCGGATTCGCTCCAGAACGACACGAGCATCTCGTGCCTGGCTAAGCAACCATCGCGCTCTCGTGCCGGCCACGGCAGAAGCAACCGCGCCCGCGTTACCGGCGACCGCGGGCGGGGGGATGTCATCATCCGCATCGGCGAGCCGCGTCAGCAATACATCGAGGGGTTGCAAACCATCCGCCACTTCACGCAGGACCGCGATGTCCTCTGGCGTGGGCAGCCAGCCAGCGGCTAACGGAGCCGCGGTGAGCTGCACGATGGCCGACTGCCCATGCGGCGGAAGTAACTCGACAACCGCCTGCCATTCGGTTGGTCCCATAAACCTCTCCCCAGATCATGATCCCCATGTCGAGCGAAGTCTCTCACCCGGTCAGACCGCCATGACGCGAACGTCCCGAAGCTGTCGTCGAGGTGCGCGGATGACCGGCAGCTTCGTGGCCAATTGACCACGACAAGGCCCACTGGCACAGGGAAACCCGCCCCCTCGGCGATACGGGGCTACCTCAGCACGCCCAGCAAATGCAAGATTCAACTCGCGCACCCAGCACGAACCTCCACCGACATCATTCATGAACAGTCGTAGCCAGGCGTGTAGTGCCACTAGATAACTAGAACTGCGAACATGCTGTGAGTGAGCTGCGAGCCCATTGATCTTGTATGTGCCACCAAACAACCTCGTTGACAGCGCAAAATGTTCCTGTACTGCAAGTACGGTTCTCGTCCACTGCGCTATGCCGTTTGAGCTGACACACCCTTGCGCATCTGCTATAACCTACTTTTGACAGTGTCGATAGTTTGCTAAAAACGCATCGACAGGTATTGCTGTACGGGGGGATCGTAATGGCAGGGAAGCATTCTGCACGTCGTTCACGCCAGAAGAAATCACGCCGCACGGTGCCGTACAGCTGGCTAGGTGCTGGCGTCATCGGGCTCGGGGTGGGAGCAGCACTTGCGTCTGGAGCGGGTATTGCCTACGCCGACGACGCTAGCGATTCGCCTGGGCCGACGACTTCATCCGCTAGTAGCCCCGGCGAACGAGCGACTTCCGCCACTGGCTCGACTTCCGAATCAGCACAACATCCGTCGCGAGGGCACAAGCGGTCGAAATCACGAGACAACGACGATCCAACCGACGCGTCTGACTCGCCTAGTTCGTCGCCGATCGCCGATGATTCCTCTGACACCGAAGATGTCGCACCGCAGGATGCCGACAAAACGGCGGAACCTAAGGGTTCATCGCCGGCACCTGGCGACACGACCGACAGTGAAGATGCCCTCCTGGAAGTAGGCGACGGCGATTACAGATTGGAAGCTGACCAGAGTGCGTACCACCTTGTGTCCGAAAGCGTCTCGTCCAACAAGAAGTCCGACGACACTACCGCCGACACGCCAACCCAGGTACTAGTTGCCACCGCCTTATCCCCGGGCGGATCCGTATCGTTGGCCGCGGCGCCGCCAGAAAGCATTCCGACGACGGTTCAACCGATAGTCCCTCCGGGATCGTTGGGCTCGTATGCCGATCTCCCCTACCCATCGTGGGTACACGGTTCTAGTTGGTACACCGGCTCTCCAAACGGCTTCGAGCAAGTTGCACGCGTAAGTACCTTTAACGACGAGCAGTACCTCGGCGTGTACAAGGGTGAGGTCACCCGCCCGATCGATGACCCTGACCCGCGCGCCGTTTACGTCGTGGAAGTTCTGGACGACTATCTCCGATATTGGGACCCCGTGGCGCTCAGAATACCGCCGGAAAAAAGAGACATATTGTCTATGACACGATTAAACCCCGGCGAAACAATCTCCGTCCAGGAACGCCGAGTAACCATCTATCATTACCCGGAAGGGTGGGGTAATACTGATCCGAGTACTTACAACTCAACAATTGCAGATCAAATTACAAATTTGTTTATAGTATGGATGGACGAGGACACAACAGCTCCGACAGCGCCCAACATCACCACTACGCACAGAACAACGACCACAGTTGATCTGAAGATTTCAGGCGGAACAGACGATGTCGGAATCGTCGCCTATGAAATTTTCCGAAACGGCGGTTTGATTCGCATTGTCGGTGTCGAAGATCCCGACCTCGGTGCGACCTACACTGATACGTTACTTGACCCGGCCACAACATATCTCTACACGGCGCGAGCCAGGGACCTGGCCGGAAATGAAAGCCCTGACAGCGAACCTCCGCTGTCTGTCACTACGAATGTTGATCCCGACGCCCCGCCCGACGTAACTCCGCCGACAGCGCCTGACATCGCCTCGACGGATCGGACCGTTGAAACGGTCGAACTCGTTGTTTCCGGCGCCACCGACGACGTTGGAGTCGTCGCCTATAAGATTTTCCGAGACGGGTCATTTCTCACCATCGTGAGTCCCGGCGAAAAATTCACTGACACTTTGCTGAGCGCGGCCACCAGCTACACCTACACTGCGCGTGCCCGCGATCTCGCGGGCAACGAAAGCCCTGACAGCGCTTCGCTCGTCGTCACGACGCTGGGCGCCCCAATACTGGATGTCTCGGCCCCTAGTGCGCCCAACATCACCACTACCGACCGGACCACCACAACAGTCGATCTGCTGGTCTCGGGCGGCGAAGATAATATTGGAATCGTCGCTTATAAGATTTTCCGCGATGGAGCGTTAATTACAATTGTGAACGTTGGCCAGGCGTATACCGACACGGGCCTCGTCTCTGAAGCGACCTATCGCTACACGGCACGCGCCGTGGACGCAGCCGGAAATGAGAGCCTCGACAGCACCCCTCCGCTGATCGTCACAACAAACACCGACCCCAGCCCGGGCCTCAATTATGGTTGTGATTCCACCCACTCGTGTCCGCCGCCGAATGGAAAAACTGAGACCTTCCTGGAAGATCTCAGCGACTTCGTCGACAGATTCACCTTCTCGCTAACTGCCACCAATCCAGTCCTTGGCTATCTGTTTGACATCACGGTGGGAACGTACGTCGGCATCCTCAACACCGCGTTCGATATCCTGCAGAACCTAGCGGCGATCGCGCGTGGTGATTCAACCGACATTCACGACGAGGTCGATGATCTGATAAGCGACCTTGTCGGGACGATACCGGGCTCAAGTATCGTTCATGGAGGCCTCTTACTCGACGGGCACGAATGGCCATGGCTGTAGTGCCTTGTGATGGCTCCCGGGATCAACTCCATTCTGTCGTTGATAGCTTCCCAGGCTCGATCAAGTCATGCTCGCATAGCAGATCCCGACCGTTTTCATGAGTTGATAGCGTCTTCGAGCCGATAGATATCCTCGTCGAGAGCTGAGCAACGACATTAGGCGAAGGAGTACGCAGATAACCCGTGAGAATCCCACCCCAAAGCGTCGCGGATGATCTTCGACTTGAACTATTTGGGTCGCGATCGCCGGCGTCAGCGGGCAACACTAGGACTCGTGACTGAGCGTCAGCCCGCATGATTGGAACCTCGTGATGCCAAGCCTCATGAAGGTCCAACTGCACCCGGCGCGCTGCCTGCTCAGTCTTAAGGTCATCGAGTTCCGCCATGACGTCGTCGAAGCGACGATACGTCTCGTCCGCATCAGCCTTCTTGACTAATTCCGCGTCAACCTTGTCGAGGTGGTCAGTCATACAGGCATACAGTTTTTGCAAATTCGTCTAGGCTCATATCTACGTCCAATTATCCTGCAAGGCAGGGTATTAGAGCAGTAGCGCAGTCGCACCCGCCCGGCCACCGCTGCCGACGACATGGTCGCACAGCTCGTCGGCCTGGCCACTGTTCGTACGAAACCTGCTAACGAGACACCGTTCGCCTTAAGGCATCCCCGAGAATCGTTGAAGCGCTTCTCGTATGACCGCATTGACCTCATCGAAACCGCGCCTCGTCACGCTGGACGTAGGTGACGCATCCACCCTCGGCATAGCTCGCGGGTCGATCGAACCCATCGCTACCGTCGTTCTCATAAACCCCGACGAACCAACCCAGCGGATACCCTTCAGCGTCGCTGCTCAGCTGGTCGTCGATATCCGCAAGAAAGTCTTCGGCGTCAGTGACCACGAGCCAATGTCCAGACTCCAAGCGGCCATGCATCACCTCGGAACCGCCACCTGTATTGACAATCTCGAGGAAGATTCCGAATTCGTCGCTCACCGCAGCGATCAGCTCGGAGAAGGTTTGTGGGCGGGGAGGGCGTTCCATCAATCTCAAGTATAGGTCATTGCGCGCAATCAAGAAGTGCCGAGGATCGGCCGCTTAGCGCCGATCACGTTGCTGTGCAGTGGTATTCAGAATTCTCTGCGTCTGCGACAAACATGAGATCGTGGTCGCTCGACAGCAATTCGCCAGGCGAAATGGCTTAGTTGCCGCGTCGACGCGGGCGATCGAGCGACTGTGTACGAGACAGGTGATCACGCTGTCTGGCCGATGACAGGACTCTTGCGGACGTCACTTTCGCGCCCGCTCTCCGGAAACACGGCGACGAAGCGATCAGCGATGGTGGCTGTGCCGGATCGGGACGCGCACTGATCTGCAGCACGTATCCATCTAGCGCATAACCGAATCGGTTCGGCTTATCGAAGCCGTCGCGCTTGAGCACCTGCCAACCCCAACTTGTCCAAAGCGCCCCAGTCTGATCGATGAGTGCAGGGATGTCTGTTCCCGCCGGCGGGTCGACATCGCGCCAGTCGGTCACCCTGACCGGCGGATCATCCCCGCTGGGATTGTCTTCGCAGAACGAGGTCCCGTCTCCCACGATGTAGCGGGTTCCGTCCAACGTGGTTCCCTGGGGCATGGCGTTGACGGTGTCAAGGAGATAGCGGTTCACCGTGTCCTGGGCTTGTCGTTGAGTTTCCGGGATGACGGGCGACGGCACGATAGGAGTTGGTTCCATTGGTCCTCCGGGTATTTCGGTAGCACCTGTCGGTACGGGCGGACCGAGTGATTCAGGTTCAGACGGCGAGCATGCGGCAAGCAGGAGCGTTGCCGCGGCGGCGATCGTGATGACGCGAATCAAGGCAGGAAGCTCGGCGATGCCGTTGGAGGCCTCGAACGCCGCTTCGGCCCGGCTGCGAGTGGCATTAAAGACCTCGCGGACGTCGCCGGCATCCCAGCGGTCAACGTCCTCAATGGGGACGGTCACGCGCCACTCGCTCGTTAACGATTGACGTCGGGCCGGATCTTGTTGCCCGCCGCGTCGACCGCGGCCCCGTTGACGTTATCGGTCGATACGTACGCTGCGGCACTCGTCCGCAGCCCTGTGCTGTGGTCGACCAATCTTCCGAACAACGTCGTGCTGTCGGCCTGCCACTTGGCGACGGTACTGGTCAACATCGCTGCTGAGCCCGCAGGAAGGCCCCGCTGCGCCCCCTCGATCTGGCCATCGGCGCTTGCATGCTTCACGCGGACGGTGTCGGCATGCATATCGACGGTCGCAGCAGATAGGTGTAAGTCCTCTGAAACCACACGAACGACGTTCGGCACAGCCCCTCCTTCTGTGCGGCAACAACGGCTCATCCGACGTTACCGCTCCCGGACAGACCCTCGTCGCGGCAATTCGCGCAACCGAAGTCACCACTTTGGCGAGGGCCCCGACTAGCCCAGATAGAACTGAATGCCGCGCGCGATTTCCGCCGCAGTCAGAGGTCCAAGTCGGCCGTTATAGGCCGGATAGTTGAACTCCGTCGGCGGCTTGAAGATCTTTAAGAAATGCTTCCACGGACCGATCTGAATAGGCTCTATGTCGAATCGATGAACGTTGTGTTTGGTCGAGTAGTATCTAGGGTTCGGCGCAGGCGTACTGTCGGCAACGTATTCCCATTTAGCGTCGCACGCTATGCCCTGGGTGGTGATAACCGGGCCGTCGATAAAGCCATCGGGAGCTTCTATTTCGCCAAACTCATGGCCGATCGGCCAGCCATCGGCAACGTGAGTGTAGTCGGTCCAGTACGTCGTAAGGGTGTGCTTGGTACTCACCTTCAAAAACCCACGCTTGACGGTCTCGTCCGTGGATATACCGCTCGTAAACGTATAAATCGGGAGCGGTGCAATTCTGTATTCGCGCATCGTTGCCACGAAGTCGGCAGCAAGCCGCTTCGCCTCAGCTACCGCTCGGTCGCGATCAGACTGGTAGGCAGCCTTGTCGCTCCGTAACCGAGCCAGCTCCTGCGCCACTGAATCGTCCATGGTTATACCCCCACCTGGTCATAGTGTCACGACAATATTTCGTATTATTCTGGCACGCAGTGGCAGTATCGCCCGGAGTCACTGTGCCTGCGTGGCTACAATCCGCGCATGCGCGTTCTCCTGCTTGCAGTCGTCCTATCGGTAACCGCAGGCGCCGGCTGTTCATCCGCCACCACTCCGGCATCGGACGACGAACAAGTGCGAGAGCTGTACGCCGAGTACCGGGATGCGGCGGTGAGCCAGGACGCCGACAAACTTCGCGAACTGCAATGCCCGGACGTAGATCTCGTGTCCATCGC
The DNA here is from genome assembly GCF_029623955.1 of Mycobacterium sp. 236(2023). GTDB lineage: Bacteria > Actinomycetota > Actinomycetes > Mycobacteriales > Mycobacteriaceae > Mycobacterium. The sequence goes on from NZ_JARSBP010000009.1 coordinate 164,610, forward strand.
ACTAGAGAACGCAGAAAATTTCGGCCCTGTAACCTCGACCGAGGAGACTGATCAACAGGCCGACATGGCCCCTAAAGCAACGGCATGGCGATGGATCCACGCCACCAAGGCAACGGGCTCTCCTTCGACGTGGCTGGCCGTCAGGATCGACGACAAATGGATGATGTGCGGGTGATGTGCTGACCGGCTCGCCGTCGTTCCGGCCGGGAAATCGGTCAGCGCCTTCGTGTTCCACTCCGCACCGCCCATCCGTGCTGCCCTCGGCGAGGCGGTGCGAGTAGGCCGCCCTTACGTGTGCGACATCTTAAGTGCCGCGTTATCCGTACTGCGGGCACAAGTAGATGTTGGCTGCTTTGAGGAACTTCACGTAGGCCTCGTGCGCGTCCACGAGGTCACTAGCGTCGCGCTGCCTTACTTTTTCAAGGCGCGCGGCCTGGTATTCGTCAAACTTCTTTTTATCCTCCGCATCAGGTATGTCGAGTTCTCCGAACATTCCTGACTCGTATTGATTGATGAGCTTTAGTTTCCATGCTTCTGGATCCCGCCGCATTTCCGAGAGGTTCTCACGCATCTCATCGAAGTCGAGTGGCGCAGAGGACAGACGAGATGTAGAACCTTTCATTTCTTTGCACCACATCCTGCCAACTCCCCGTAGATAGTGGGGTGTGCCTGCGACGGCCGCTGCGGCATCTGCGTCAGTCACGTCCACACTGCTAAGCCGTGGGATCGCAGATGCCCAACCGATCTTCAACTTGCATACCTCGGCGGCAAAAGCCGCGTCGCCACTTGACGGGACATCATCGAAGATAGTAGTGATCTCAAAGTCCCGATCTTCTGACGGCGGACTTGACGTTGGAAGCAAAAGCTTGTATTCCTCGTCCTGCGTGAGCATCTCCCCCGTGTATGCACTGGGCAAACGGATGCTGATCTGGGAATCAACGATCTCTTCCGGCCTTGAATTGGCGCCAGTGGCGTCGACGCAGTCGTCGGAGGACAGAGCAGGGACGTCTTCAACACTTTCACCAGGCGATGGCTGTCCGTCAGAGCAAGCAGAAAGTACAGCCGCGGCGACAAAAATCATCGCAATGACTCGAGCCTTGATCATCTACGTTCCCCTGGGTCGATGTGCGGATATCTGAGTGCAGTTCACCGCTGATGCGGCATAGAAGTTGATGACAGTTGCTCTCTAGCAGTGCATTTCGGCGCTGATGAGCGATTCAGCAAATTTCTCGACAGTTTAGGCTCGCGGCCATTTAGACACTTCTGTCTGCCGTCGCGGAGGGCGACACATTCAGGCAGGAGGAAATTGTGTTGCGACCGCCACGAGCAGGTCTTCGGAGGATTGGTTTTCCATTCGTCCCTTGCGCAGGTCGAACTGAACCCAGTAGGCACCGGCGATCGCTAGTACGCCGGTAGATCCTTTATCGACGACGAACCCTTCACCGATGTCGGGATAGGTGCTCACTCCAGCACCGCCTCCAGCCGCGGCATTGACGTCTGTATATGCCTTTACCGTGGTGGCATAGACCTCCTGGGCTGAAGTACCACCGTAGTTTCGGTCCACGTCGTAGACCCCTACATTGCTGTAGGCATTGTCGGAATAGAGGTATCGAAGAACCGTGAGACTGTTGTCAGGTCCAAAGTCGTAGACGCAGACAGTCTTTGCGTAGCCACCGCTCGACGGGACAATATCCTCTGATTCCACTGATGCACCTGGGAACATTGGCGCGATCAAACGACCGAACTCTGCATCGCTCCAGGGGCAGGCGGGGGGCACGGCTGCCGGAATTGCCGACGCTGGTGTATCAAACTGCCCTTCCATGGGAGCGCCATCATGATCCATGGGCGCACCAGCGTCGCTGCTCGCGACTTCCGACGGAGCGGATTGTTCGCTACTACAGGCAGAAATAGTGACGAGCGCCAGCGCCGCACCGAGGCCGACGACCACGTTTTTCACTGTGTCCCTTCTCTGGGCAGAAGGGGCGAATCGTCTATTACCAGTGGTCTGCACAATACTCATAGCGTGCCTGCCCGAAGTCGTTTCAGTAGACACACCAACTCCTCGAAGTGACAGGTTCCGGGAACGGACGAATTGTATGCTCGCACGTGAATTACGGGGCAGGTAAGCCAGCGAGTCATCCGTTTAACTGACGGGGCATCATGCGCTAGCAATTCGTGATGGTGGGCCGTCGAGCGCCGTGCGGATGTGCGGGATACCTATGACGGGCGAGACCAACCTGCTGCTTTGCCCCCCAAGTATTGAAGTGACAGATTAGCTCCCAGCAGACGGTGACTGTCCTCCATTCTGCGAGGAGATGAAACCCGCTTCCCGCCGCGAGTGACCAGCTATGCAGTCGGCCGACTGCTTGCGGACCGTCTATGAGCGGGTCCCGCCGGGTTTGATCGCTGTTCACATGCCGCACATAGCGTTTCGTCCGTGGCGGCCGATGACGATGCGTCAAAGCTGCGCAGTTTGCGTGGCAGGATTAGAGCCTACGAATCATGGGCGAAAACCGAAGATCGGACCGCTCGGACGTGGCCTGCCCGAAAAGCCATGCTTGATCGGTTTGAGTGCGAGGTCGACCCGGATGGCGTGCTGTCACCTCAAGAACGCGCCAAGAGGGCCGAATGGGCACGTAAGGCGTACATGCAACGTCTGGCGCTCAAGTCGGCAGCGGCCCGACGGCGCCGCAAGACGATCTGTTCGCATTGCGGCAAGACTAAAGAACCCGAAGCATCGCGGTGCGCTGCATGTCTGCGCAAGATCCGCGAGTCGTGAATGAGCTGGCCCCCTGGCTGACCACGGCGCAGGTGGCCCAGCTCTGCGGTGTCGACCGTGCTGAGGCCTATCACCGATTAGTGCCGCAGCTCGACTTCCGACGCATAGGTGTCCGCGGCGGTGTTTCACCGTGGGGCCGGCTAATTCGTGTTGAGCGTGGTTCTGTCCTGAGGCTTTGCGGCCGCCCCGAGATTCCGGCTGCGGTGTTGCCACGCTGGGTGACCCCCAAGCAGGCCGGCGAGCATTACCAGGTGAGTCAGCATCTGATCCGACGGATGATCGCCTACGAACAACTTGACGCCCGCCGCATCGGCAGCAGCCGCACCATTCGTCTTGACCGCGGGTCGGTACTCGCACTGGGTCGTATTCACATCTGGAGACCATCGTGACGAGGCACTACATGACCGTCGCCGAGGCCGCTGAGTACCTCCAGATCAGTGACCGCACGGTGCGGCGCTTGATCAACGACGCCGAGCTGACCGGCTACCGGCTGGGCCGCTCGAAGCGGACCATCCGAGTCGACCGCAACGAGATCGACGAACACCTCATGCGCCCACTCAATGCACCGATGCGAGCACGCAAACGGCGCACCCCGTGAGTGGTGACCCCGGTTCCATAAAAGCCATGGCCCAATGCAGAAACTGCGGACACTTTGCGAGCATCCATCACGGCGGCGGTGGCGGTCGGCCTGGCGGATCATCCTGCACCGCAACCGATTGCGACTGCGGAAAGTTCGTGGAGCTTGACGGCGCCCGCGTTCCGCTGGGGCAGGGCAATCTGACCCCCGCTGAAGTCGCGCAACTCATCGAAGTGTCGGTGCACACGCTGAGCTACTGGCGGCAAAGCAACCAGGGCCCGAAACCATTAAAGGCCGGCCGCCGCACGCTCTACCGCCGTGCCGATGTTGAGGGCTGGCTGGCCGAAGTCGACGGCCGGAGACTACCCGCGAGCGTGTCGCCGTCGGACTGGTACCAGCTGGCCGTCGATGCAGCCGAACAAATCGACCCACGCCACACCGAACCCTGGAAGCTCGCAAACACCTATGCGTTGCTTGCAATTGCGGAGACCGTCGTCACAAAGCGAACTCGCACAGTCGCAGCACCAACAACCACCGCGCCCCCGTCGGCACTGGAACAACCGGAGAACGAATTTCTGACCATCGATGAGGTGTCAGCCATGACGCGAGTGTCGCCCGGCACGCTGCGGTACTGGCGGCACACTGGCGTCGGCGGCCCGCCGTCCTTCAAAGTCGGACGCCGAGTTCTTTACCGCCGCAGTGTTATTGAGGAGTGGTTGCGAGGAGCAGGGGGCGAAACAGGGTTTCCGTGAAGCACCATTCCACAAGCGCGACCACAACGACATGGCACTTGTTTAGTCAGGCCTGCCCTCTGCTACGACTGCTATTACGCGGTTCCATAAGTATGTTGGCCGCGAACCGCTTACTCCGGCGAGGAAGGGCACTTCGGAAGTTAGTGCGCGGTTTCGAACGCCTCGACGATCTCGCCTTTAATACGACCGCGGTCAGACACCTCGTACCCGTTCTGCCGCGCCCAATCCCGGATGGCCGCAAGCTGTTCAGATGGCACCCTGCCGTTGCCCTTCGCCTTCGGCCGCCTCGCTTGGCGAGAGGTCCCGAGCTTTTCCGCAGCCGCGATATACGGTTTGAACGCTTTTTCGAGCTTTGTCACATTCGCTTTAGAGAGGTCGATCTGATAATCGACACCACGCAGCGAGAAACTTACCCGCTCACCGCCGCCGTCTAATATTTCAGAACCGTCAATATCGTCGACGAGTTGGCGGATGATTACCTCGGCCATGACTTCTCCTATCTTTCTCCGCCCCCTGCAAGCAAGTAACGATAGCAGCCGCTTGCGGAGCGACCTTCAGGGTATTCCGGGTGCGAAGGAGTCGTGAGTCAAAACTTCTGTCTAAAGCCAGATAAAAGTTGCGATCCAAGAAAGATTGCCCCCGTTGCAACGACTGTACGAGCGCCGAAGCAATTACCTTTTGAACCTCAAGAGTTGGGCTGTGGCGCCGGTAACCACCCTCTGGCCATCAGCTCGAGCACAGTAAGTGCCGATAGACAACTAGTCATACCAGTTCTGGCACACGCTGGAGGCTTCTCCGCCCAGTGGTTCGGCGAAGATTGTTTGGGGACATCTGAATTCGTGACGTCTCGTGTTGAGCGCATCAGGTGTACGCGGGCGCCATCTCGGTGATTATTCATGCAACCAACGCTAACCGAATCGACAAGCAATGATGTGCACGATTTTGTAGAGTGAATGTCATGCAGCCCTTTCGGGCATCGCTCTGCCACTGTTTACACTAAGCCATGTTGCACCTAGTTACATGTACCCAAGCGCACGCCGCACTTCAACAATCTGATCGAGATCTGGTTGTTGCGGGCTGCCGTGAAGGGTCAAGTATCGACCGTCGCCAAAATCTTCTCTTGAGATTCCGTCACCGAGAACTGCGGTGTTGAGCGGTATGTCGCTGCGCAGGTAGGTGAGCCACCCGACGTCGAGCTGGGGTGTCTTGCGGCCCTGCGCCTTGATGAGCTCATGGGTTGTCACAGCTACGTGGTCGGGTTCCCAGACCCGAACAATCGTGGTCAGGTATTCACGAATCAGATCAGGACTTGTGCCCGTATTCAGTTGAAAGACAACGCGATTAAATCGGCGTCCCGGCTTCTGGTAGCCCGCGCGGACGTAGTACTTTGCTTCCTGCGCCCATCGTTCCGCACCGTCAGTGCTGAATTCTGTAAGACTCTGTCGGGCGAACTCAAAGGTGAAGGCTTGGGCCGTTAGCGGTCCGCCAACAAATTCCTCGGTCTGCCGGACAACTGCCGCCGCGACCGCACTGCTGTCGTTGGCTGCAATCGGCACGAAGGGCATAACGACTTCACCGGCTAGCCGTTGCCGTTCGCCCCACGGACCGTAGGCGTCTGGTTCCGGGGGAAACAGTTCCCAAGAGCGCAGCACCCGTTCGGCGCACGACTCAGCGTTTTCCGGGCGGTCACCCCACGACGCAATTAGGTCCAACACAGCCTCATCCTTACCTTGGTGGCACGAAGACGACAGTAATCAGATCGTCGTAACCGAGCGTGTCGACCAAGCGTTCAATCGCGATGGCGACCCTCGGTTCGGCGACGCGCCATTCCACTGGTACGCCTCCGGCCAATTCGGCGGCGCTGTACTGGCGGCCAAGTTGTTGCGGGATGTCCCGCGCCGGCCCGAGTTCTGGCTTGAAGTTGCCGTCAGGACCAACCATCCAGTCGTAATTCTCGCCCTTCGCCTCGAAGAGCAGTCCGTCGGGTCCAGCATCCGGGTCATAGCCGTCGAAGTCGGTGCGACCGGGCTGCCCGTCCCCGCGCGGCAACTCGTATTCCATGTCTGCAGGTGCACCCGTGACCTGTTCTTCATACGCACGCGAGCCGGTCGAACCACCCCCACGCCGTTCGGCCACCCACTCACCGGGACCACGCACCACTTCACTGGGTAACACTCCTTGTTTGGCAATGGGGGGTGGCGGCACGATGGGATCACCCAAAGTATCGATTGCTGCGCTGACCGAGGAGTAGTACTTGGTCATGGCGCGAACCGCCTGGTCCTGCAGACGGTTGAACTCTTCGAGCGCCTTCGCCACTCCTGCTGCGTTCAACCCGAATGTTTCGCTGTTGCGTTTGGCTTGGTACTCCATGTTCTGGCGCGCATGCTTGAACTGATCTGGTGTGGGGCAGTCATTTTCGGCTTCGTCAAATGAGTGCGCAACCCCTTCAGCAGCAATCCCGAGCCGGTCCGCCCACCGTGACGCTGACTCCAACCATTCCCCATGACTGCGAACATTGTTGGCGGCGTTGTGCTTTCCATCAAACCAGTCAGCATCGATCTGGCCCGCCACGAATCGGGCATCGTCCGAAGCGAGTAGCAGTCCGCGGGCGTTGTCGAGCCAATCGTCGGACAAGTTTCGGATACTGCCCGAGCCCGGCCCGCCGTGCAGCTGTTCGGCGAAAACCTCGCCGGGCAGGTTCGGCAGCCCCAACAGCTTCGGGATTCTCGGAATCGGCGGTTGCCGCGGTGCTGGTGGGACTGCCGGCATCGCAGGTGCTCCGCTGTCAGTGATTCCCGGTGCCGCATGGACCGTGACCCGCTGGATATTAAGGGCGTTCTTCTCGTCGGCGACGACGAACATCACTGCCACAGAATGGATCACCGCTCCAGCCTGATCACGAAGCAGGGAAGCGTAATTGGTGACGACGACCAGACCGTCCTCATGCTCGATGAGGATGAGCGCCGCCCGCGACGACACCATGTCCGATCCCGGTGCCGCGCACCCAGACGGCTTCAGCGGGTCACCGATTGACGCCAGCTTCTGGCCATCGGCGACCAGCCCGTCGGGATCGACCTCGATCCGCTCTGTCACCGACTCCCCCCGGGTGCAGTTGACGTACGACGCTCCTCGACCCCCGCTAGAACGTACCGCGTCCCGAGACGGCCCCCGTGCGCTATTTTTCGCAGCGGAGGATCGGGGGCGTGCCGTATCGAGCCGGCGCTTGCAGCGCAGCACTTCGCATCGGGTGGAGTGCGGTTGGCCTGCGGCGTAGCCGTGACTGTAGCTACGGTAACGGGGTGGTTGCTGGAGTGCCAGCCAGACGCGGCAAGCAGATCGTTAGGTCGTTTCACCTGCAAGAACTTTTGTCCGGACCTGCACAAAAGTGTTAGGTGTGCAATATAGTCACGTCATGGCAAACGGGGGGTCTGTGGTGGCGAACAGGCACGGGAGCCGGCACAGTCAGTCGAACACGCTGATACCACCTGCGACCAGACGCCGGTCGGACACCAGCACGAAGCGGCGCATTCCAATAGCTTCTTCTCGCGCCTAGGAGAGCTTTACGCCGAGGCGCATTATCTGAATTCGGAACCGATTCCCGATAGGTGATTTTCAGGCAATCTCATTAAGACCAGCGCTGAGTACCGACTTCACCCTTAAGCCGCTGCCCGTAACCACACGGTTGGGTTGAACCCTGCTCACACCCCTCGTTCCGGGCGGCTGGTGGGATAGCCTGCGTCGGCCTGAAGCTTGCGGGTTGCCGCGAGCTCTTCACGTCGAGCTTTAACCAGGCCGGGAAGCTCATCGCGTAGCTGTCGGTTGTGCTGCTCGATCTGCGCGCGTGACCAGCCAAGGTATCTCTCAATGTTCGCGATCTGATCGTCGAACGCTGCGCGAACAGCGGCGCCATCAGAGGGTGGGTTATCGATTAACAGATGTAATTCGTCCATTTCGAGCGCGAGCACCCGCGGTGGATTCGTAGATGAGGTGCTGGCGCGCTGGGTGAACACAACGCGCTCTCCTTCGAATGGCACGACCAGGACGAACCGTGGAACCCGGTGCGTGTGAATCTCGCCGAAGCTCTGGTACTGCTGGTCGACCTCTGTCGCCGGCTTCATCCACGCCTGGTCGGTCAGGAGCCGTGGGCAACAGACTGAGCCGTCGCTGACCAGTTCTGCGACAACCGTTTCCGAGGGCAGACCGAGCAGGCTGTCTGTATCCCAGCGCTGTAACCGGTTCAGGACCTTGCGGTTTGTCGAGTCGAGCGCGGTGGCCAGCAGGTTGCTGGTGTCGTGGAAACTACCGCGGCCAAACAGCTGAACGGTGTCGCCCATCGTGATCCTTTTCGTCCAGAAGAGGTGCCTCGTTGCGCCTGTGCGATGAACACTAAGCGAGGCCACCGACACTTCGGCCCACGCGTATGCCCGCCTTCTCGGAGGGATGTCAGCCTGAGGGCTACTCCGCAGTGTCTGCTTCCGCCACCGGCAGGCCGCTCACCAGCTTTCCGGCATCGATATCGAGGCCGCTGGCAATTTTGACGATCGTCTCTAACCGCAGACTGCGCTGACCTCGTTCGACCTTGCCGAGCTGCGTCCAATGAATGCCGCAGCGCTGCGCGGCCGCTTCCTGACTGAGCCCAAGTTCGAGCCGGCGGTCGCGCACGCGTTCGCCAAAGACACGGGTGGTGGTACTCAGGGCAGCCTTCGCTCGGCCATCTGCGGGCACGGCACCAACCCCATACGCCCCAGGCGCAACGGGCCAGAGCGCATCGCACGCATGCGTTTCATACCCAATCGTATTGCACCCATGCGTATTGACCCTTATGATCATTCCACCGGCCACCCGGACGGCACATCCACCCAACCCTCCTGCGTGGTGCCCGCATGCCCTGAACAGGGCGTATAGGTCACAAGATCGGCCATAGAGGCCAGAAAGGGGCGACCTAATGGCCGCTCACCGTCATCAAAACGTCAGCGAGATTGGCCGCCGCATCGCGGCTGCGGCGCTGCTGGCCGCCAGTGGTGCTGCCGTTGCTCTCGTCTGTGGCACTGGCGTGGCGCTCGCCGAGAACGAACAGAACGTCCAACGCGGTTCGGAGATCGGGATCGTTAACGCCGGGCCTTCCGAGGTTCGATCAAGCGATGTCGGGTTGCTGTTAGCCGGCGCTGCGGAGGCCCAAGCAGGGGAGACCAACCAGGCGTGGTCGTCCATCGGCGACGAGCGATCTAATCCGTTTTCCGAGCCAGGCACTTGTGCCGAGATTTGGGACCCGGCGAATGTTTCCACCGCAGCCGTCGGCGGCGGATTGAACATTCCGGGGGTGTTTTTCGGTGGCTGCTAAGAGCGGACTGACAGAACGAAGGATGGCGACGCGGGCTCAGCGTCTTGGCGCGGCAATCGCTATCACGGCGGCACTGATCGGTGGCATTTGCTTGCTCGGGGGCGGCATGGCGTCAGCGACGGACAAGACGAGTTACAACTGCACGCTGAGCGAGCGGGCCAGCCTCGGGTTCTACGAGGTCGACGACATGCACGATGCGTGCAACAACCTGTCGAGGACTCCGATGACGGCCGTCGTTGGCCAGGAGCGCGCGAGCAAATAGTCGCAGGGGGTGCGGCTTGCTCGAACTACGGACAGGCTTGTAACCACACCTAAGTGCCCGACCTATGGACGTTGCTCCGCTTTGGCTGCATTAGTTTAGTTCTTGGTACTGCGCGCCAGGCAGGAGATTCACCCTCCGCCTGCGAAACAGGATCTGCATAGACACAGACCGTTGGGCGCGAACTGGGCCATCGCTACAAGCGCTGAGCCCATAGGTACATCAGCAATGAGTCTGCTCAGGAAGAGAACCGTCGCGGCGGTCCAGAGGGACTTGCGTGGCGCAGGCCGCGTAACCATTCGAGCGAAACTATGGAGTCACCCAATATCAGCGGTCCGACAAGTTCAGAGACCACTTCTACACCTGTGCCGTCGACCCGCTTCTGGCCAAAACAACGAATTCCCGAAAGTCCATCGAGATCAGCGACAGAGCACCGAGCCAGTGCTGTCAGGAGACCAGGGTCTTCGGTATCAACCACCACCGAAAATGATTGCAATTCAGTGACATTTGACCCGGGGTCGACGAAGACTTCGTCGTCAACAGTGATCGAGCCCGTGCCATCGGATACGACAGGCACGTACAGTGCGAAGATCGCGCGGCAACCTGTTTCGACAGCGTGACGAGAGAAACTGCTACGCCCACCCCTAACGTGAAAGTGTTTGTCGATGAGTTTGGCGATGTCAGCTCCGGTTGAATTGTGAGCAGCCTGTTCCGGTCGAAAAGTGAGCAGGTGTGCTTACGGGGTTGAGTCTGCCTGACGGTCGACTTCCACGGAGGGCAGCGTCTCGATCGTGGTGTGTTTGATGCGGTAGCTGGCCCCTTTGAGGGCGATGACGTCGGCGTGGTGCACGATCCGGTCGATCATCGCCGAGGCGATGGTGGCTTCGCCGAACACCTGTCCCCAACGGGAGAACGGCAGGTTGGAGGTCAATATGATCGACGACTTCTCGTATCGGGTCGACACCAGTTGGAAGAACAGGTTGGCCGCTTCGGTGTCGAACGGGATGTAGCCGACCTCGTCGATGACGATCAGTCCGTAGCGGGAGATCTTGCGCAGCTCGGCCTCCAGCCGGCCGATGCTGTGCGCTTCGGCGAGGCGGCTGATCCACCCGGTCGCCGGGGCGAACGCGACCCGGTGTCCGGCTTGGGCGGCAGCGATCGCCAACGCCGTCGCCAGGTGGGTCTTGCCGGTGCCCGGTGGGCCGAGCAGCACGACGTTGCGGGCCTCGGCGAGCCACCCACCGCCTTCGAGGCGGGCGATCTGGGCGCGGTCCAGGGCGGGTTGGGCGGTGAAGTCGAAGTCGGTGATCGTCTTGATCGCCGGGAATCCGGCATACCGAATACGTTGTCGTGCTCCGGATTCGGCGCGGGCATTGGATTCCACCGCCAACACCGCGGCCAAGTAGTCCTCCAACGACCACGCCGCCGCGCGGCCCTGCTCGGCCAAGCGGGCATAGTGCCCGGCGATCCGCGGCGCCTTCAACAATCGAGACTGATGGGCGATCAGCTTGTCAACCTCACCGGGAACCGGGGTCCGTTTGGTGGACATCAGGCGACCTCCCCGGTCCCGAACACCGCGTCATAAGCACTCAGATCGGCGACTTCCACGTCGACCTGCAGATGGTGCTCGGGTGATGTTCGTCGGTGCAGATACTGTTGGCGCAGGATCAATGCCGCCGCAACGTGTGCCGAATCGGAAGCCAATCCGTGCGCGCCCCAGAGCCTTTCATGATCGGCGACCATCCGGTCACCGCAGTGGGCGCGGACGCGGTCCAGGCCGGCGGTCACGGTGATCATCCGCCCGATCGCCTCGGGATGCACCGAGTACGCACTCGAGCCGATCGCCGCGTAGTAGTCGCGGCCCAACCGGGTGCTCACAGTGGTTCCGGTCGCCGGGGCGACCGGCGGCAGCGTGGCCATCGCCGCCCGGTCGGCGATCAGCGCCTCGGCCGGGATCAGCCGGGTGCTGGCGTGGCGGCGCACGTTGGCCACCGCGGCCAGCCAGTCGCCGAGTTGGGCATTGAAGTCCGTCGGCGAGCTAAACGTGCGCCCGGGCAGGAACGACGTCCCAAGGTAGCCGTTGGCCCGCTCCACCACACCCTTGGTTTCGGGGTCATAGGGTCGGGCCTGAATCAATCGGGTGCCCAGCACCCCGCAAAAGCCGGACACCCCTTGGGCGAGGCGGCCCCGTTGACCGATACCGGACTCGTTGTCCCACAGCAGTGTTCGAGGAATGGCATCGATGTCACCGGAGAGCAGCTGCCACATCCCGGCCAACAGGTCCCCAGTGATCCGCGACGGCAGCATCACCGCGGCGATGAACCGCGAATACGCCGCGACCATCACCAACACCGGAAACGACCGCAACACCCCAGCATGATCGGGCACCACCGCACCGGGAAACCACAGGTCGCACTGCACCTGCTCACCGGGCAGATGGATCAACCGGTCACACGGATCGGCTGGGGCGTACTCCGGACGGATCCGTGCGACGTTCTCCGCGAACCACGAATGCCCACCGGTCCAGCCCACCCGCTGGGCGATCACCGAGGCCGCCATCGTCGGATACTCCCGCAGCAGCACCCGCACCGCCGGCTCCACCGCCAACCACCCAGATGACGCCACCGGCGCTCGTTCATACCGTGGCGGCGACTCCGAATGCACCGCGTTGGCCACGGTGTTGCGCGCCAGCCCCAGCCGTCGCGCGATCTCAGCCTGCGACAACTTCTCCGACCGATACAGCCGGCGGATCTCGGCCCAGTCCTCCACAGTGATCACTCTCCAATCAGAAGGGTGCTCACTTTTCGACCGGAAACACCTGCTCACTTTCCGACCGGAACTGACAGGCGACGTATTCCCACAGTCGTCCAAGCGATTCGGTCAGCTCCGCCTTGCTGGCAGCGTCATGCGGGAGCAGGTAGCCCTGCCCTCGCTTCGCGTGCATTAGTGCCGACCGTTCCCTCTGATATATATGCTTGTAGATCCACTTCCTGTGGTTCGTCACGTTCGGCGGTGTCAAACTTTCAAGGCTCACCAGCTTGTGCGCCTCCTCCAGCGCAGCAGTGAACCAAGACTCTTCCGTTTCCCATTTCATCGAATTATGTTGCGCTGCAGCTTTTCTACACTGCCACCACCTCTGATTGGGCGGGGCTGAAGCAACTTGTCGCCGCGGACGGATATCGCTAAGGAGCGACTCGAACGCGAGGAACAAATTCCGATACGCATCGAACAAGTCATCGGATGTCCGGCACGTCCGCACGAACCGGAACACGTCGTCGGCGATCGGAGTGGGCGGCGGAGGTGAGGGGCGCAGGGTCCCGTCTGAATTCCTGACTTCAGCGGTCATGGTTATATCCATGCCAAACCACTGAGTAGCCCGACATCTCATGACGACACCACCTTCGGCGGAGTCGGGCCACCACACTAAGCAGTCATCGGACGCGTCGCGGATCGCGCAATCAGCCATGCCCGTAACCGACATGTAGTCGAGAGAACGGTTCGCTGCGTTCAACGCTTCGGTTAGTGTCGTGCCGAAGTTGGTCGCGGTCGAAGGGCCGCGGACAATTACGAAGCGTTGCTTCGCGGCCACCGTGGTCAGCCAGCCGTCTAGCAGTACGGAGCATGATCGCCTTGCCGCCTTCCGCAACAAGAACACAGCACCGTGCTGCCATGTGCCTTTCTCGTCCTGAAGCTGGATCCCTGCATACTCGCCAATTGCCACTCGGCGAGTATGGCCCACACTCCTAGCCAGACATTGTCATATCTGCGTTGAGCAACTCGCGCGGATCGATCTCAAGAAAATCCGCAATTCGCTCCAGAGTTTGAAGCGTCAGATTGCGCTCACCGCGCTCTACAGCTCCCATGTAGGTCCGGTGTACACCCATGTAGTCGGCAAACGCTTCCTGGCTGTAGCCGCGGTCCAGCCGAATCTGGCGCAGGTTTCGCCCGACGATCCGCTGCAGCTCGCCTTCCATAGCGGCGCTTACGCTTCCGTCCCGCTACTTGAACGTCTACATACTTATAAGTAGCGTCGGTCAACACCAGCACGCGAAGGGAGGTGTGCATGAGCGGCGGAGAGTAAGACCACCAATCTGATCGATCAGGCTGCCTCGCGACGCTCGTCGCGAGGCAGTTCTGAGTCAAGGGTCCACGTGAGCGCGAAGCCGGCCTTAGACATCAGCCATCCGGGAACCTCAATGCCGATAACTCGCCCCGGCACCGAACTTGGCATCTGTGAGATGCGCGGCGGCACCAACGCACCAACGGTATCGCTAACGCGCATATGAGCGATATCCGTATTTGTGTAGTCGACAGACAGCGAAACATCGCGCGCCGGCTGTGGCGTTTCGAAGAATAGCCGGTGCCCCCACGTCGGTGTCACCGTCCGGAACACCTGCCGGATGCGAACGGGATTGCCAGACAACGCCTCCGGACCAAGGTGGACCGAGTAGGTCTGACCCGTCTTGCGCGCAGTGCGTCGGATCGCTTGCGCCTCGCCATCAACGGTCAGCTCCAACAGCTCATAGAATTCACGGCTGCTGGCGTCCATTCCTGGACGAGGCACCATCATCCACGCGGACGTCGCCGGTACATCCAGACGCAGATCGTTGTACTCGTCCCGATCGGAGACACAAGCGAACCGGCGGACTGGCCCCGACGGGATGGTGGTGTACTCCCACTCCACGACCACATCGAAAAGTGGAGTCCCGCTGACATTTCGCGCGGGCGCGTTCGAAAGCCGCACCCGAACCTCAACGTCGTACCAGCGTTCAGGCGCGCCGATTGCTTGGTCGCGGATATCACGATAGATCTCCCGGGCGAACTGCTCATCGCCAAGTCGCAGGCTCATGACGTTTGAGGCGATGTTGTCGAGCAGTTCGGGATTTGCAACGCGCTTCAAGTCTTCTGGATGGATAGCGAAGCCTTCAATTACGGCATCACGCATAGCCGGCGCCTGTTCTTTGATGATCGCCCGGAACTGCTCGACGGTCGCTTCTTCTTGATCCTTGCGAAGGCTGTACTCGAACAAAGTCCCGAGAAGGCCTGCGCCGAAGAGGGTTCCGCCAAGCTCGGCCAACGGAAGTGCGTGGATCCAACTCCAGAAACCGAGGTCCGTACCAACAAACCAGCCGTTGAGCATGATGAGGAGAATGCCGGACAAGGTGAGGGCTACAGCTAAGAACGCCGCTTTAGTCTTACGGAGACGAAATGCTAAAGAGGAGCGGTTCTTTCGCGTCATGCTTGTGACTATTGTAGCAAAAGACCAGTTCAGTGCATATATCCAGGAACGGGCGCCCACTATGGACGGACGGGTGACGTCAACGCCAATACATGCATCGCTCGTCTGACGCCGGCATGGAGGTACCGGTCTCGCAACGTCGCCTCGTGAGCGAACCCGAGCCGCTTGAATAGTTCGAGCGACGGTTCGTTCCCATCAACGATCCACGCCTCCAATCGCGCCAGCCCGAGATAGCCGAAAGCCCAATCGGTTATGAATTGAACGGCTGTACGCCCATACCCCTGTCGCCGATTGTCTGGTGACCACACACAGACGCCCACTTGGGCCAGACCATTACGCCAATCAATCGCATGCAGGGAGCACTCAGCGACGAGCGACCCGCCAGAGATCTCAACTACAAAGCTGTATTCGTTGCTCAGCTGCGGACCGGCGGTCGCCGCGACCTTACGCAGTAATTCGGATGTGCTGCGGGGTCGCCAATAAGGCGGGCCGAATTGAGCAAGCTCCGCCAAGGAGCCCGATCCCGCGACCACTACCGGAATATGCTCTTCAGATAAAGCACGGATCGTAGTCAGCGGCGAAACGCCTATGTTCACCGGGGCTGTTCGACTCACCATACTGACAATGCTACTTATAAATAGCCGCAGCCCCAAGCGCCGCGAACGCAGATTGCGTGATCCACGACCAACTTGATCCCATGGCATGAAAGACCCGCGCGCCATTTCGGGAGGCGCGGAGACGGCAAAAGTATGCCTATTGCAGATGATTTCATATGTTTTGGCTGACGATCGACTGAGCATGCGATATATGCTAATCTATATTTATAGAATGAAGAAGTATGTCATGCATAAAACCCAATATGTCCAAGAAACAGCCGAAGGATGCCTACCGACCTGCCTGCTCTTCAGTATGCGTCTACCGCACAGCAAGCAGCATGAGCTCGACATTATGACAGTTGGCTTCGCGGCCATACGAGACACTTACACCGCGGCCGTAGTAGCTGGCTTTACGGAACTGTACGAGGCGATTATTGACGTTCACGTTCAGAATAGGCATTTCGCAAAAGAAATGAACGCTTGGTTAGTCAAATATTCGGGGAACGACAGGATTTGTGCGAGGTACGGAAATATTTCCGCGATGATAACTCATAGCGATATTCTTGATGCATCCTTATATGTAGACGCAGGTATCTTGACCCGGAGTTCGATTCACATCCCTCATTTTGTTCACGCCAAATCAGTCAATTCTAGACTCGTTTCGGTCATGGACCCATGGACAGGCGCTACTACGCAGTTCACTCGTTCTCATATTTTACGCGCAAGCGAGGCGCTCGCGTCACACTTTGGATTCGCCCAGATAGCAATCGAAACGCACCCGTTACGAGAAGTGAGAGATGTGGCGTCCTAATTCAATACGGGTAAATCGACTCCAGAGTGCATCGAATAAATCGTCCGGGACGCTCGACCAGTTTTGATTATATACAGAATAGTCTTCGAATGCATGCTCTAGCAACTCGTCCCGCCGTAAGAGTTTGTAGTTAGACCGCTCTGCAAGCAATTGATCCCCCAGAGGCGAGCCTGGGATCGGAAGGAAGCGGAACGCATCAAACATGAGGTCCGGCACGCTTTCAACAAGGTCAACGGTCGATGTCATCTCCCCGTAAGTCTCTCCTGGCCAGCCAATACCTACCGAGGCTCGGACACTAAACCCTAGACTTCTGCATCGGTCGAGCAGCGCCGGTATCGGCAACCGAACAGATCCCTTCCCCAACCGTTTTCGAACAACCGACGAGGCAGCCTCAATCCCGACATACAGTGAGCGGAAGCCAGTCCGATACATATCCTCTAGCAGTCCGGGCTCTTCTAGATCCGGAAGTTGTACGTCGGCCCCGTATCGAAACGGAAAGTCATTCCGCTCATTAACTTGTATGAATGCCTTTAACCGCGCGCGGCTCCGGTCGAGAAAGCAGTCGTCAACAAAATAGAATCCGCTTGCACCATAGATTGAATTGAAATTTACCAATTGTTCGAATAATTGATCAGCAGGAACGAACCGGTAGCGGGTCTCCGATTGGTGGTTATTCAAATAGCAGAACGTACATCGCCGAGTGCACCCCCTGGCGGCAGACACATGGACACTTGGTCGATCGATACCAGGCCAATTTTCTGCTGCACTGATATATTGGCGCACCGGATCCCACCAGGTAGGTATCGCCGTAGCGCCAAAGTTCGCGGCTTCTACGCGAGGCAGCAGTCCGCGCTCGCGCATGCCCCCAGTGACCCAATTCTTCATTGCATCTTCGCCATCGCCGGCGATAAGCACATCTACCCCGTCCCAAAGCGGATGCGTCGGCGTGGGGAAAGCGCTAACTAGCGGTCCCCCTGCTACGATCAGCGACTCGAATTCCCCCGCGCCTATTAGCTGGACGGCGTCCCGAAACCTGCGCGCAGCCATCCCAAGCTTCGTCGTGAAGCCAACGACATTTGGCGAGAAAGTGCGGAAGAGATCATCAACCGCGGACTTTAATTCAACACCATTCCAATCGTAAACACCTACGTCGAAACCGGACACCCTGAGTGTATCTGCGACTTCAAGTGCGCCCCATGGCGGAAAATAATATGGATTCTTATCCGTATAGATACCTGGATGGACTATAGCAATTCTCGGAGCATCGCCGGATATCATACTGCACTAAAGTTTTCAGCAAGGGTCCTCCCTGTTGGGAGATGAACCCAGGTCGAAGGCGGCAGATCAAGGGAGCCCCAGGCTATGCCGGTAACGCCGCTATTGGGAATCGGCGCCAATCGCACGCATTCTATTTTCGGATTATTCTCATGACGATCCGAGATGAATATCATCTCCGTAGCGTCGAAGGCCAACCACCGATCATCAGGAGCGCGTACGAACAGTATCTCGTGATAGACGTGCGATGGGCCCACAATCCACCGCAACTCGCGATTCGCACTCCTCGACCAGATCGCTGTCCACTTCTCCACTTCCGCCGAAGTAACCTTCTGAATCACTTGGCCTGGTAAAACGGTTAAACCCTTCGCTTCGAGGGCCTGTCTGCAGAGGGCGGCGAATACTCCGCAATCGATCGTCTCGGTGCCAGGCAGATCACACCAATACACCGGCCACTCTACCGGACCCCATTCGAATACATCTCGTAGCCAGCTAACTGAATCAGTTATAGTCGATCGTTCGTAAATTCTCGCTCTGGCACTGAACCATAAAAGCATGGAGCTGCACTCATTGCAGTCTCTATGATGGACTATATGGCTTGGCTCCGGCACTTCAGCGCGTTCCAACTTCACCCTTTCCAAAATCGAAGCTCATGCTTGCATCGTATGCTCCGGTGTTTAGAATCGCTACAAAATCGCCAGGATGAAGATCAGCGGGGATACGGAGGCCTATTGCCGGAATATCGTGCTCCATGCAGAGCCTCCCGAGAAGACAACCGCGACCGAACTCTAGCGGCTCCCACCGTCCGTTGTCTGCGCGCTTACGCAGCACATTGCGGAACCGGTTCGACGGGTCAGGGAGTTCAGATATGGAGGCATCAACTACGGCGCATCTTTCGCCACTCATCGTTCGGATGGAGATAACCCTTGAGACAATGGCCATGGACGATTCTACTAAATACTTTCCCGGCTCGAGGAACACCTGCTGTACGGACCATTCACGAGCTTGCTTGGGTTCGAGGGCGGAAACCAGAGCGGTTTCTAAGACGTGGGCACTCACCGATCGCGACCAGCCTCCCCCTAAGTCGACGCAAGTGATCTTTTTGTGCGCGGCAGCGGCTAAGGCGCGGCCTAGAATCAATGCGGCCGACACCTCGCTTGTCCATTTCGGAGCGCCAATAACGCTTGCAGCATGATGAAAGTGTATTGCGATATCCTCGCGTTCAAGTAGGGCTAGCGCCCTAACAGCCGCTAGGAATTCTCTTCGGTCAGACAAATCAATGCCAAACCGGGAATTCAGACCGGGCGGCATCACTCGAATGCCAACTATTTTTGCGCCAATGGAGCCTTCCTTAAGCATAGCTACTATTTGTACAAGCTCAGCGACCGTATCTGCGAAAATGGCGCCAAGATGTTTATTGTAAGCAATATCAAGATTTGGCCAGAACTTGGCTGGTCCATTTAATGTCACGGTAGATTCCGAAAATCCGCCATGTATTGCCGCGCCTAGTTCGGGCTGCGAAATTACTTCCGCACCAAAGTTTCGCCCGCTTAAGATGGTCAACACTCGATGGTCGGGATTTGTTTTTACGGAGTAGGTCAAAGAGATCGGAATTCCGGTTGACATCGAGACTCGGTCTACTACGCTGTTCAGCGCATCCGCTCGTGACTCGATCTCTGCACCTATAAAGATGCGGAGGGGTGTTTGCATTCCGCCGCATCCATCAATCGCCGCAATTAAATGGCGATCTACTTGGCTGCCTTCAAGTTCGATTTCTGCGCGGCGAGACTGCGCGGCGGGGCCGTAGTTGAGATGCCTCGAGAGCGCGGGCATATCGGACGGGTGGAACTTGCTTGCTAACTCAACCGTCATCTTTGCCTGATCTATAACCTCTTCAACAGAGTATTTTGACGGAGCTTCAAGCACTATTCGCACGAACTGACGCGTTCGGCGGGATATAAGATCGAACTTCCGCCCTGTGTAATGAGATACGAGCCGCGCAGGAAGGTTCTTATTTGCAAACGTTGCGCCGTGAATCCATGCCGGGAATCGCGGGTTCACATCGATAAGGAAGTCGGTCCCGTCGTGGGCATGTATGAATTCGAGTTCACAGCCGCCGCTCCAGCCGAGCTCGCGTGCTAGCCTTCGAACACGCTCCAAGAGCGGGGCTGGGACTTCTCTGACAGCCCCGCCCCATGTCTTACCTTTATCAGTGACATGTGTCTTGTACATAACGCACGCGTCCAGGAGTAGACCGTTCGCAGCGCAGAAGGCAATCGATCGTTCTGCGCCGTCGATATGGGACTGAACGATGACGCCGTTATCGCCCCAGAGCTCCACGGTTCGGTGGATCGCACCAATAAGATCTATAGGATTCGACGCGCGGTAGCCCTCGTACCGCGGCCCCTTCACCCACAAATCGTATCCGTGTCGACCAATGAAGTGTTCAATCTCAGACCTCGACTTCAATGCGAGAGTTGGAGGTACTTGCATACCGAGACGCTGAGCGAACACTGCTGCGGGCTTTCGTGCCAAATGAAGTGATTTTGCCGGCGGTACAATGAATCGGGCATCTGCCCGCCTATTTCGAGAGATGAGCTCCGTTTCGACATCTAGACCTGAGATAAAAATCCCTTTGTGAAGGTCGAGAAGCCCCTTCAGGTTACGGACTGCGCCCTCGGGGGAAACGTCCTGCCAGGACGGGAGAACATGAGTGTCATCAAAGATCGTCGAACTTAGTCCGGTAGATCGGCTTGAATAGTCAACTGCATGGACCTTTATTTCTGGCCACATGGACTTCAGCGCGGAAGCCGTTCCTAACGCAGGTGATGGATTTGGTCCGCTATGGGCGCCGGATAGGAATATAGAAATATCGATCCCCACGTGCAAACCTCCTCGGAGTGCTTGAGTTTCGGGCCGCGAGACCAAAGTCGGAGCAAGTGTGATTTATACTTCCAATGTGGCCGACATCTGTTGCCGGTTATTTCATTCGACCGCTGCATAATCTTGTGACGTTTCCAGTTAGCCGATGCCGCATGGAAGTCGGCGTCATCGTATTGAGATTGGTTCCATTTCAATACGAAGGATCGAGGTGGTAGGGTCAGTTTCGCTTTGATTGTTCCCTGCTGGCGACTCGTCGTCTCCCAAGCAACACAAACATAGCAACAGTGCTCCGCGGCTGCTATCTCCCCCTCAAGATGACCCGGTCCTATTGTGACGCACCACAATCTCATCAAATCATAGCGACCAATTGGCTATGAGTCGCAACTTCAGCGAACCTGCCGCAGCTCTGGCGCCAACGAGCATTCCTGCTAGCACTCAGGCTCATCGACCAATCGGTCCGTTCCTGCGTCTAACCCCCGGAGACCACTCGTCGCGCTTCGTGACGAGTCAGGCCCACGTCGTTTCGATCCGTCGTACCACTCCAACCAAACCTCGATACCGCGGTCTCGGAAAGTCCGTGTTCGCACCCACACTCTCGGGTCGGCGATGCGGGTCATTGTCTGCCAGGTCGGCCACACTGGCATCGGCCAGTGAACGACAATCGAGGCCATAACCTCCTGCCCCTCAGGGCCTGTATCGAGCTGCACCCCGTCCGCAACGAGCTCGTAGTAGTAACCCCCGGTAACGTCCGGGTTTGGGCGGAGTGTGAATACGGGCTCGGACACATCGTCACCGTTTAATCGGATCTCCGCTGGCCTCCACGACTCATAAGCCATCATCAGTCGGACGATGAAATCGACTGTGTCGCCGGACTGGAACACACTCACGAAACCCCACGGCCTGTTGGTCTCAGCTCGGTCCCTGATAATCGTCGCGAGCTTGTCCGCTCCGCGGTCACCCCGCCGGAGTGCGGTGCGCTCATCACAATGGAAATCGTTGGCATACTGGCTTTTCCGCTGATCGAGGCTATACCCGCCGATACCCCAGCCAGCCAGATAGAAAAAGGCGCCGATATCCGATTTGGGATCGGCGCCATTCTCTTCGCGAAGCCGCTCGAGTCTGGCCCAGGCTCGTTGCAGGTCTCCCATGCCAAGCGCTTCAATCAGCTCACTCTGTCCACTGAGGCGTTCGACCGTGGGCACATCGGGCATCCGCCGGATCGCACGCAGTTCCTCCACGAGGCGATCACGGACAGGGTCTATGAGCTTTGCCACCCGTGTGCCAGCCTGCCTGTCAGTTTTGTGTCAGTGACGGCGACGCTACGGGACGACAGCCTGGAACCACCGCAACAGAGCGGAACTAAGGAGGTCTCTCGTCATGAACAACGTCCCCGCATCACGGTTCAAGTCCGGAGTCGTAGAGCGGATCCCGGATGGCTTCAGCCGCACCGAGGGCAAAGAGCTGATGCACGCCACCAACAAGGAAGTCGCCCGCGGCATCGTCGCCGCCACTCGTCTCCATGCCGCGGCCTATGTCGCCAACGTTGGCATTCAAGCGGTGGGCATGATCTCCCGCGAAGCCCAGCACCAGTCAGATGGGGATCCGACAACGACGGGCCGGATGCACCATATCGCCGACCAGTTTGCATTGGTCGCCGCCGCCGAAGTCGCCCGATTCGCGTACTGAGGAGCAAGTTCCATGACCGCTGCAGATTCTCGCGAGCGAACCACGACACCGTCTCCATCTCCGTCGGTGCCACCCGGCGACAAACTCGACGCTGCCAGTGCCGTCCTCAACGACGTCCTTGAGTGCGTCGCGGCACTCCAGGACGACCTGCACATCATCGCGACCCGCCATGTCGACAGCGCTCCGGCCAGCAGTATCCATGTGCTCAACCTAAACGCCTCGCTCGCGCGTGCCGTACTGGAGTGGATCGGGCGGTGGCCGACGTGAGCGATCCATTCCTCGCATCGCTCCTGAACTTCTTGCTCCTGTGGGCGGTCCTGTTTGGCGCGTACTGTGCCGCGATCCTGGCGCTGGACTGGCTCATCGCCAGTTGGCGTGAGCGGCGACTAGAGGAGAAAGCGCTCCAGGACCACCTCGACGGCATCGACGCAGAAGCGGCGCTGTCGGTTCGTAGGCTGGCAGTGGCGTTCGCCATCGCTCAGCAGCAGATGCGTGACGCTTAGAGGCAGGAGGCGCCGTTCCTCTGACGCGCACAGCCTTACGAGCACCCTCATCGCTGCGAATTTCACAACAGAAGTGAATCGCGAAACCCACTGCCAGAAAACACAATCTGACCCCCACTGCAATGTGTCCGGTCGCGTGTCCGATCGCCCGACCGGTCGGCCGGAACGACGATTGAGCGCCACGCTGCCTCGTCGTTAAGTCAAGACACACCCAGACCGCACATCGGCATGACCTCGCCACCACACGGGTCGATGCCTGTCTTACGTGCACCCAAAATCACTGGGAGAAAGGAGCTTCGCCCAAATGTTATCTACAGAACTTGTTCTCCTACGTCGGGATGAACGGCGGTCGCTACCGAGCGGCCCCCGCAGTATTGCCCGACTCAACCGGCTTGGCCACCGGGCCGTAGCCGTCTCCGGAATCGTCCCGAACGACGGCAATCGTATCGGCACCGCCGCTCCCGAGCAGCTACGCATGATCGATCTGTTTGCAGGCATGGGCGGATTCCACGAAGCGTTCCGCCGAATCGGCGCCCGTTGCGTCTTCGCCTGCGAGAACAACCCAACCGCGAGGCGGGTCTACGAAGCCAACTTCTGCGCCGAGTCGCCGGAACTGTTCACGGACAATCACTTTTCAGGTGACATCGCCAAGGTCGATGCCGCCGCTGTGCCCAATCACGACGTCCTCACAGCAGGCTTTCCGTGCCAGCCGTTTTCAGTCGCGGGTAAGCGCCGCGGCTTCGGCGACGACCGAGGTCTCCACTTCTTCGACGTCGCCCGAATCCTGCGGGCCAAGCGGCCTGCCGCGTTTTTCCTGGAGAATGTCAAAGGCCTGCTGCGCCACGACGACGGCTACACGTACGAGGCCATCCGATCGGTGCTCTGCGACGACCTCGGTTACTCACTCCATCCAAAAATCGTCCGCGCCTGCGACTTTGGGCTCCCGCAACTGCGCCCACGCCTGTTCATGGTGGGGTTCCGCGATCCGTCGACGCCGTTTGAGTTCCCGGAGCCAGAGCCGCTGTCTACCACCCTGAGTGACATCCTCGGCGGTGACTCTGAGCGCATCGTCAGCCGGACCCTCATGGCCACTGGCCATGACAAGCTCTACGGCCAGAAGTTCAACTGGGCGCATTACCTCGTCGACGGCCAAGTGCACCGTCTGACACCGCACGAAGCGCTGGCACTGCAAGGCTTCCCGTCCCACTTCGAGCTCCCAGAGTCCTATAGCGCCGCCATGCGGCTCATCGGCAACAGCGTGGCAGTACCCGCTGTGACCGCCACAGCTCGGGAGATTGCCCGCAGCCTCGGCTTCCTCACGCCGACCAGCACTCCGCCGTCGTCCAAGGAGGCTTACTTATGACTAAGGTCCCGCAGTACCGCACAATCCTCGCTGACCCGCCTTGGGACATCCAGCAGCAGGGTGGGCGGGGTGCCGATAAGCACTACCCGGTGATGCCACTCGATCACATCAAGGCCATGCCCGTCGCAGACCTGGCCGCACCTGATGCGCACTGTTGGCTGTGGGTCACCAACGCCACCCTGCGTGCCGGGTACGACGTCCTCGAGGCGTGGGGCTTCGTACCGCGGTCTCCGCTGACCTGGATCAAGCCGCGGCTGGGACTCGGCAACTATCTGCGCAACGCCACCGAGCACCTGATCCTGGGTACCCGCGGTCACGCACCGGTCAAGTTTCGCGCCCAGCCGACGTGGATGTTCGCACCCCTCCAGGAGCACAGCCACAAGCCCGAGGAGCAGTACGCGGTCATTGAGCGCATCAGCGAAGGCCCGTACCTCGAGCTGTTCGCACGTCGTCGCCAACCGGGATGGGACGCCTGGGGCAACCAAATCGCCTCGGATGTAAGCCTTCCCGGCTACCCGGTCCCGTCCGACAGGCTTCAGGGTAGGGCGGGCGGAGTGCGCCCATGAATAGCTCGCCTCCAAGCAATCCGGTTCAGTGGTTCTTCAATGCCTGCCTGTTGATTCTGTTTGGTGTCGTCGCTCTTTCGGTGGCAGTTGACCTGCTGCAAGCCATTTGGTACTGGGTGCTCGGAATGCTGCTACTGGGCGGAGGGATTGCTACGGCCGTCATCGCCTGGCGGATATGGAGGAAACCGTGGTGAATTCGTCAGTTACAGAGCGCTTTCTAATCACAGGCGACACGCAAAGTCCGATGGCTTCCGTTGTGGAATTGACAATTCCCATTGACAGCCCGTCTGTTCGAGCGCATAGAAGTAGTATCGCCGCCGCCTTTGGGATGTGTGCCGGTTTGGCATTTCCGACCGTCACCCACGAGAAAGGAGGCAAGTGATGGCCCGCTCCCAACCAAAGCGCAAGTACCGCAAAAACAGCGACCGCTCAATCCGCGTCCATGGCGTCCGTCACGACCCGCCTGACCCGAGGCGTCTGTCAAAGGCGCTACTGGCGCTGGCATCCGAACTGGCCGCTGCCCAAGTCGAAGCCGACGCTGCGGCCTCCTATGACCAACCCGAGCCTCCAGAAGGCGAGCCGGGAGCTGCCCTATGACGCCCGAAACCGGAGTCGTCTTCCACCGACTATGGCTACCGCGCCCGCTCGATCCAACACGGGTTCTGCTGTTGCTGGCGCGAATGGCTGCCGACCCGCTGAGCCCCTGGATGGTGCTGGAGACCCGGGCTACCACGGCGGGGGTGGCGCACCTGGTGGCCGTCCATGCGCCTCAAATTCCCTGGCTCTACCAAACACTTCACGATCTGCTCCCGGGTGTCACCATCAGCGCGAAGCCGGAGGTTATCGACAGACCGCTGTGCGGTGCAGCAGCCGATCTCGCGTTCGTCCCGGACTCCGTAGCCCTCAAGTCTGACGACCCCGTCGCCGCAACGATCGCTGTGCTGTCCGCGTTGGCAGTGCGGCTTCAGGACGGTGACACCCTGGCGGTGCAGTTCGTGTTGGGCCCGCGCCGCGGTGGCCGTCATGTGCGGAGTGATGCGTCAGATCCACACCAGTCACCGTTAAATCGCCTCTCTCGCGGAAACCGGCCGCTGACCGGCGCCACCCGAACCCAAGTTGAGGAACGCGTCGCCCACCACGGATTTCTTGTAGCAATCCGCATCGGAGCGACGACTGCCAACCCGACCAGACGGCGCCAACTGCTCGCGAACCTGGCTGGCGCACTAGGGACAGCGCGCAGCACGGGCGTGCGACTTAAGGCATACCGAGGCAAACCCGCACATCTGAACGCGGCGACTCCGCCACGACGTTGGCGCCAACGCCTCGCCCCTCACGAACTCTCGGGCTTGATCGCCTGGCCGATCAGCGACAACGACCTTCCTGGGGTACCGCCGATCCACCCACGCCTGCTGCTTCCAACGATCGCGCCGCAGGAACCGGCTCGAATCGTTGGGCGAACGGCACTGCCCGGCACCGACATTCCGATCGGCATCAGTCCGCGTGACGGGCTGCTCCACACCATTGTCATGGGACCGACCGGTTCCGGGAAGTCAACGGCGCTGCTGCAACTCATCAAAGCCGATGTCGCCGCCGGAAGGCCTCTACTCATCATCGATCCCAAGAAACAGCTGATCGACGACGTTGTAGAACGATGCATCCCGGCAGATCGCACTGATGACGTCGTGCTTTTTGACCCAGCCTCGCCAATGCCGCCTGGTCTTAACAGCCTCGACACTGGCGACCGCGACCCCGATGTATTGGTCGATTGTCTGCTGTCGGCCCTCAAAGCCGTCTTTCACGACGGGTGGGGGCCACGCACCGAAGATATCTTCCTGTCCAGCTTGCTGACCCTTGCCCGAGCAGGGCAACAACGCCCCGAGCCCTACACCCTGGTCGATCTGCCACGACTTCTCACCGATGCAGCATTCCGCCAGCGAGTGCTGGCCCAGGCGCGGCCAGACGAGGTACTGGCCGGCTTCTGGGCCGCCTACGACGACATGAGTCCCGGCGCCCAGTCCGCCATGATCGCCGCTCCGATGAACAAGCTGCGACGGTACCTATTGCGGCCCGCTGCCCGGAACATTCTTGGCCAATCTGCTCCGCGCTTTCGGCTGCGAGACATATTCCGCCAGAACAAGATTGTTCTCGTCCCGCTCAACGATGCGCTTATCGGGCCCGTCACGGCCGAACTCCTCGGATCGCTTATCGTAGCCGAAGCCTGGCAGGCCGCACAGGAGCGCGGCAACGAGAACAACCCGATGGACCGGCCCGGCACCGTGATCGTTGATGAATGCCAGAAGTTCATCCACCTTCCGACGTCTTTCGGGGATGCGCTCAGTCAATCGAGGTCATACGGAGTCGGATGGGTACTCGCCCATCAGCAGCGGAGTCAGTTGCCCAAAGAGCTCGCCGATGCGATCGATAGCAACGCCCGCAACAAGTTGATATTTCGACTCGAAAGCGCCGGCGACGCCGCAGCCATGGCAAAACTCGCTCCAGGTCTCGACGCCGAAGACTTCCAGCTGCTGCCCAAGTATCACGCCTACGCTCGCGCCGTCGTCTCGGGCGAGCCCTCCGGTTGGTGCACCATCGCCACCAATCCCCCGCCGGAGAAGACGGGACTTGCCGACGCCATCCGACGCCGCAGCCGCGAACTCTACGGTGGCGCACCGAACTCAGTCGCTAGTCAAACTCGTTCGGGCTCCGAGACTTCATACGGGCCGCAAGACATTCCAGTTGGCCGAAAGAAGCGAACACAGTCTCAGACGAAAGCTTATGTTGCAGAGGAGGAGTCGATGTGATGACAGATTCAGCTATTCCCGTCGCCCGTCCGGTCACGTTGTTCACGTTTTCTCATTCCCGCAGCACCTTCCGTATAACTCATTCCTTCTTGGAGGGGACTGACCGCTGGATCAGCGGTCCCGAGACGCCGACAGGGTGGCTGGGCCGAACTATCCGCAGGCGAGGGAGATAGCGGAGATGATGCGCATTGTTTCCCACCTGACCGAAGCGCTCAGCGACCGTGATCTGCGCATCCTGCATGACCTCGAGGAGTTCCGGCTTCTCACGACTAGGCAGATCCAACGGCTCCATTTCACGGACGGACATGCCACGATCAGCGCGGCCACCCGTGCCTGCACTCGCGTCATGGGGCGCCTCAACGGTCACGGTCTCGTTAGCACGCTTGCCCGGCGCATCGGCGGTGTACGGCAAGGAAGTTCAGGCCTCACTTGGCAACTGGCCGCAACGGGCGATACCTACCTACGGGCGATTCGTGGTGACCCTAGCCGTCGGCGCTACAGCGAACCCGGCCCAACGTTCGTCAACCACACCCTGATGGTTGCCGAACTGGGAGTCCAATTGCGCGAGAACTCCCGCATACAAACCGATTGGGGCATTGCCTATCTGGCGGTGGAACGGCGCGCCTGGCGCGTCTTTAGCGGCCCTTACGGCGCCAAACAGTGGCTGCGCCCTGACCTCCATGTGATCGCCACAGATGCGGACTACGAACAGCATTGGTTTATCGAGGCTGATCGCGGCCGCGAACACGGCCCACAGCTGTTACGCAAGTGCCAGGCCTACGTCCGGTATATGGCCAGTGGCGCCTACCAGGCACAGCACGAGGTTTTTCCGACTGTGCTCTGGGTTGTCCCCGATTTCAAACGCGTCCGCGAGCTCGAGGACATCGTGTCCAGCGGTGGTCTCCCTCGCCAGATCTTCCGTTTTCGCACCCTTGATGGCTTCATCGACACCATGACCACATACGAAGGGCCAGAGGCAGTTCCACTCCCGGGCATCTTTACCGATCCTGAAGCCGGCATCAGCTAATCAAACGAAAGGAGGAAACACATGAACCACAACCAACCACCAGAGAACCAAGCGCTTCCCGAGATCGACCCACCGGAGTGGACACTGCCCATCAGCTTCGCTCAGACCGAACTCCTCAGCCGACGGCTCGACGCCGCGGGCGACATAGATACCGTTGTGACAACCCAGGACGCGCAGACGATCGCCCTTTGCATCAGTGACCAGTTGGGATCCGGGGTTCAAAGCGCCATCCGGCAGTTCGCCGAGATCGGCTCGATCAGCGCCCCTGCCCTGCGCACCGAATGTCTTGACGTCCATGCCTTCGGCGAGCTGACCTCCGGGCTTCGCCGCTGGTGCGCGTGGCTCGTTATCTACGCTGCTCGCGCCCTGCCGCCGTCTGCTGGGGGGATAGATGTCCCTACAAACGGCGACGCCCTTGACGCCTACCTCCGACTACCCGATGTTGATCCTGTTGATGACGAGGCGCTCGAACACTTCAAGATCCACTACTGCGGCAGCTATTTCGACTTCGATGGCGTTCTCGACGGTATGACCGACGTTGTTGAGTGGGAGAGGAAGATTCACTCTTTGGCAAGAGATCTCGGT
The DNA here is from genome assembly GCF_029623955.1 of Mycobacterium sp. 236(2023). Classification (GTDB taxonomy): domain Bacteria; phylum Actinomycetota; class Actinomycetes; order Mycobacteriales; family Mycobacteriaceae; genus Mycobacterium. The sequence continues at coordinate 193,653 of NZ_JARSBP010000009.1, forward strand.
TGCGAAGAATTCGTTTCGATCGATCGTGAAGCTATCGGGTGGCATCTCCGGGAGGGCTGGGAGGTCATTCCGAATCATGGTCGGCTGCACGTGTTTACGCGTTAGTTGTCATCCATTCTCAACACCCAATTCTGCTGCAGCAGATGTAAATTCCGCATCGTGACAACTATCGGAAGTATCGCCAAGCAGAGTTAATCTCAGACATACAAAATTAGGGGCCACCGTCGCCCCACATACATCGATCTCAGAAGGGAGGCGCAACAATGGATTTGAAGAACGCCGCGGCTACACAGACACCAAGCGCGTATCTGGATACGTCTACGCGACAGCCTGTCATTTCACCCCGGGAACAGAAGCCACACCAGGCCACAGCGGTCGAGCGTCCCGGCAACCGGGCCGTCCTCTATCTCCGCGTGTCGTCCTCCGGACAGGTAAACACCGACTACGACCCGGAGGGCATTTCCATCCCAGCCCAGCGCGTTTCGTGCGAACGCAAGGCCGGCCAGCTTGACCTCGAGATCATCGGGGAGTACGTCGAGCCTGGTCGCTCTGGCACCGAGATGACTAAACGAATTGCTTTCCAGCAAATGCTCGAGCGTATCCGGCGCGAGAGGGATATCGACTTCGTCATAGTCTACGAACTCTCCCGCTTGGCTCGCAACCGTATCGACGACGCCATCGTCATGGCGGACCTCCGCAAGCGCGGTGTCACGCTGATCTCGGCCACCGAGAGTGTCGATGACAGCCCTGTGGGGCAGCTGATGCACGGCATCCTCGCGGCCTTCAACGAGTACCGCTCAGCCAAGGACGGCGCGGATATCGCCTACAAGATGGGCGAGAAGGCTAAGAAGGGCGGCACCCTGGGCGTCGCTCCCCTCGGGTACTTGAACACCATTGATCGTGTAGAAGGGCGCGAGATTCGCTCAATTGCAATCGATCCCGAGCGGGCACCCTTCGTTCGACGAGCGTTCGAGCTGTACGCCGATGGTGACGCGAGTATCGAGAACATTGTCGACGATTTCAAGGAGCGGGGCCTCACCACGCGTGCCACACGGGTACGTCCTGCCGGTCCGATCTCTCGATCCAAGGTTGCCGCCATGCTGAAAGATCCGTACTACCTCGGCTTCGTGAAGTACAAGGGGCAGACGTTTGAGGGGCGCCATCCGCCGCTCATTGATCAAGAGCTATTCGACCGCGTTCAGGATCTGCTCGATGCACGGGGATACTCCGGGGAGAGGCGTCGGCGGAACCATCACTATCTCAAGGGCACCCTCTTCTGTGGCGCGTGCGCCGCGAAGACAGGCACTGTCCGACGAATGATCATCCAGAGGGCAACCGGTCGCCACGGCGGTGAGTACAGGTACTTCTTCTGCCGAGGCGTGCAGACGCACGACTGTGACGCTCCGTATAGCAATCTGGATCTCGTTGAGGCGGCGATCGAAGATCACTACAGAACCCTTCGCTTTACGCCGGGTTTCATTGAGGCGCTCAGCAAGTCGATGCGTCAGGTATTAAACGACAGCGCTAGCTCCTCGCGGATACTGCGCAATGACCTCACCAAGCAGCTCAAGCAGCTCGACGTGAAGGAAGACAATCTGCTCGATATGGCAGCGGCTGGCGAGCTGGCGAAGGAGAAGATCCAGCAGCGGCTCCGCGATGTGGATCGCCGCCGCAAGGAGCTTCAGGAGCAACTGGAAACCGTCGTCGATGACCTGCCCGGTGCCGAGAAGTACCTCGACGCCTGCCTCCGACTGCTCGAGGACCCTCACCGCTTGTACATGGCTGCCAGCGACCAGACGCGCCGCCGACTCAACCAGGCCATTTTCAAGTATCTGTTCATCGATACCGAGCGGGTGACCGGAGAAGAAGTGACCTCACCACTTGCCGAAATGCTGGCCGCCGACACCGGCTGGCAGGTCCACAACGAGACGGGTGACCCCGCCATCGCGAGAAGCGCTGCGCTCGCAGCATTCAAGAATCACAAAACCGCCGGACTTGAATCCGGCGGTTCTGTTGCGCTCGTCGATGACCTGCTTCAGGCTGTCAATTCACGCGGTGATTGCAGTAAGCACTCTATGGTGCGGGCGGTGGGACTCGAACCCACACGTTCTTTCGAACACGGGCACCTAAAGCCCGCGCGTCAGCCAATTGCGCCACGCCCGCGACGGCTGTGATCGTATCAACCGCAATCTGTCGAAGTCCGACTCCGGTGAGCAGCACTTCATCGCCCGGCCGGACGAATTCATCGGACCGAAAGATCGCGCGGTACCGTTGACCGGTGTCCACTACACGGCGTAGGAGGCCGGCGCTCATCCTGTTGATGATCGCTGCCGCGGCTGGCTGCCTCGCACTGGCGTGGTGGCAGTGGACCCGCTACGAGTCGACGTCGGGCAGCTTCCAGAATCTCGGCTACGCGCTCCAGTGGCCGTTGTTCGCGGGGTTCTGCGTGTATGCGTACTTCAAGTTCGTCCGCTACGAAGAGGCCCCACCCGAGCTTCGTCCACAGGACGCTGTCTCCGAGATTCCCGCCGGGCTGCTGCCCGAACGTCCCAGGGCGGCCGCCGCAGATGATGCAGACCCGACCTTGCGCGAATACAACGCCTACCTGGCCGAGCTCGCCAAAGCCGATGCCGACGCCGACAACCAGAAACACCAGTAGAGGAACCGGTACGTGACCGCACCCGAATCCCCCGCCCCGATCACCCCCGTCGAATCCATCCGTAAAGCCCTCACCGGGTACCGCGTGCTGGCCTGGGCGACAGGTCTGTGGCTCATCGCCCTCTGCTACGAGATGGTCATGAAGTACGGCTTCAATGACGACTCGCTCGGGTGGATCGCGGTCGTGCACGGCTGGGTGTACTTCGTCTACCTGCTGTTCACGGCCAATCTCGCCGTCAAGGTGCGCTGGCCCATCGCCAAGACCGTCGGCGTCCTGCTGGCCGGCACGATCCCGCTGGTCGGCATCATCGTCGAGCACTTCCAGACGCAGACCATCAAGGAGCAGTTCGGCATCTGAGGCAGGGCTCGGTGGCGCGGTTCGTCGCTACACTCGAACCCGATGTCAGCCAGCCTCGGCGAGCGCTGCGGCGCCGCCCCGGCGGGCTCGCGCAGCGCTTCGTCCCCTCGTAGTTCGGGGCCTTCCCGAGATCCCGCCCTGACCGGCCTGCGCGCCGTCGCGGCACTGCTCGTCGTGGGCACCCACGCGGCGTTCGCGACCGGTTACCTCGCGCACGGCTATCTCGGCACCATGTATGCGCGCCTGGAGATCGGGGTGGCGATCTTCTTCGTGCTCTCCGGATTCCTGCTTTTCCGGCCGTGGGTGCGCGCCATCGCGCAGGGCCATCGCGCTCCGAGGGTGACCCTCTACGGCTGGCATCGATTCCGCCGCATCGTGCCGGCATACCTGATCACGGTGGTCGCGGCCTTCGAGATCTACACCGTCTTCACGCCCGGCCCGAACCCCGGCCAGACCTGGCACGGCTTGCTGCGCCATCTGACCTTCACCCAGATCTACGAGGACAACTACCTCGTGACCATGCTGCATCCGGGGCTGTCGCAGATGTGGAGTCTGGCTGTCGAGGTGTCGTTCTATCTCGCGCTGCCACTGCTGGCGTTCCTCATCCTGCGTGTGCTGTGCCGCGGCACATGGCGGCCCCGGCGCGCGTTGGCCGGCATCGTCGTGCTGGCCGCAGTGTCGCCGATCTGGATCTTCGCTGTCCCCGTCGTCGACGCACTGCCCAACTCGGCGGGAATGTGGCTGCCGGCTCATTTCGCCTGGTTCGCGGGCGGGATGGCGCTCGCAGTGCTGGCCGAGATGGGCGCGCGGTGCGCCGCGGTCATTGCGATCCCCCTGGCCTGCGTGCTTTACCTGACGGTGTCGACATCCCTCGGCGGCACCCTCGCCGGGCCGGACCCGGCGTGGACGCCCGTGGCGAAATCGCTGCTGTACGCGGCGATCGCAACGCTGGCCGTCGCGCCAATAGCGCTCGGCGGCAACGATTCCTACTCGCGGATGCTGTCGAGCCGGCCGATGGTGTGGCTCGGCGAGATCTCCTATGAGATCTTCCTCGTCCACGTCGTGGTGATGGCCGTGACGATGAACCTGGTGCTGCGCTGGCCGCTGTTCACCGGATCGATGCCGGGGCTGATCCTGGCCACACTCGCGATCACGATTCCGATGGCGTGGTTGCTACACCGCGTGACACAACCTCAGCTGTCTTCTGTGCTCCTCGCGTCCGCGGTCAGCGAACGCAGTGCTGGCAGCAGCAACGCCAACGCCCGACCGCGATGCGACGCGGCATCCTTCTCGGCCGGGCTCAGCTCGCCCGCCGTCCTGTCAGAACCTGCAGGCAGGAAAACCGGGTCGTAGCCGAACCCGCCGGAGCCGCGGTTCTCGCGCACGATGCTGCCGCGCCACTCCCCGCGGACCACAGCCGACTCGGACTCCCCCGGCCCTGAGACCAACGCGCACGCCGAGACGAACGCCGCCCCGCGCCGCTCATCCGGCACGTCACGGAGCTGGCCGAGCAGTAGTTCGGTGTTCGCCGGATCGTCGCCGTGCCGCCCCGACCACCGCGCGCTCAACACACCCGGCATGCCGTTGAGAGCGTCCACCTCAAGGCCGGAATCGTCGGCGACAGAAGGCAATCCCGTTGCCGCATAAGCATCTCGGGCCTTCGCCAACGCGTTCTCCTCGAACGTCGCACCCGTCTCCGGCGCTTCGTCGAATGCCGGCACGTCATCGAGGGACAACAGGGACACGCCCGAGAGCCCGGCAGCGTCGAGCACCCGGCGCAACTCCGCGAGCTTCTTCGCGTTGCGCGAGGCGACCAGTAGGCGCGTCAGCTTCCGAAAGCTTTCTTTGTGGGCTCTCCGGATTCGGGAAGCACTCCCGGGTACGGCAGTTCCAATGCGGCGCGCTGGATCTCGAATAGCTGATCGCAGGCGGCCATCGCGGCGTCGAGCATCTTGTCCAGCGTCGAGCGCGGGAACGTCGCACCCTCGCCGGTGCCCTGGATCTCGACGAGCGTGCCCGTGTCGGTGGCGACGACGTTCATGTCGACCTCGGCGCGCGAATCTTCGGTGTAGGGCAGATCGACACGGACCCGGCCGTCGACGACACCGACGCTCACCGCGGCGATCGCGCACGACAGCGGCCGCGGATCGGACAGTTTGCCCGCCGCACCCAAGTAGGTGACGGCATCCGAGAGCGCGACGTATGCGCCGGTGATCGCAGCAGTGCGGGTACCGCCGTCGGCCTGCAGCACGTCGCAGTCGATCGCGATCGTGTTCTCCCCCAGCGCACCCAGGTCGATGCACGCGCGCAGCGAGCGACCGACCAGGCGACTGATCTCCTGGGTACGCCCACCGACGCGGCCCTTGACCGACTCCCGGTCCGAACGATCGTGGGTGGCGGCGGGCAGCATCGCGTATTCAGCGGTCAGCCAGCCCTGGCCGGAGCCCTTCCGCCAGCGGGGCACGCCCTCGGTGACGCTCGCGGTGCACATCACGCGGGTCTGACCGAACTCCACCAGGACAGACCCCGCCGGGTGGTTGGTGAAACCGCGGGTGATGGTGACCGGGCGCAGTTCGTCGTCGAGCCGGCCGTCTTCTCGTCTGGACACGGGCCAACCCTAGCCGGTCACGCAGACAGGCCTTTCAGGAGCGGGAGACCTCGAACGTCTCGTTGCACACCACGGCATGCACCGGGCCGTCGAATTCGGCCTTCGCCTCACTGATGACGTCCTCGCGCGACGTCCACGGCGGAATGTGGGTCAGCAGCAACTCGCGGACGCCGGCGCGCGCGGCGGCGCGACCCGCTTCCGTACCCGAGAGGTGCAGCCGCGGCGGGCGCGACGGCGAATGCGTCCAGGACGCCTCGCACAAGAAGATGTCGGCATCGCGGGCAAGTTCGATGAGCTGATCGCAGTATCCGGTGTCACCGCTGTAGACGACGGTGGCCCCGGCCGGATCGGTGATCCGCATCCCGTAGGACTCCGTCGGATGACAGACCAGGCGCGGCAGAATCGTCAGCGCGCCGATCTCGACAGCCTGATTGTCGACCCAGTGGCGGATGTCGAAGATGTCGGTGAAATCGTCGATCTCGCCGCCCTCGGGCGACGATGCGGCTCCCAGCCGTGCCCACGTGTTCGCGGGCCCGTAGACGAAGCCGCGCTCCGGGGCCGGCGTCGGGTGATACCGGCGCCAGACGAACAGCCCGGGCAAATCCAGGCAGTGGTCGGCATGCAGATGTGACAGCAACACGTGCACAGAGTTCGGATCCGCGTGGCGCTGAAGTGCACCGAGAACGCCGCCGCCGAAGTCGAGCACCAGCGGCGGGGTGTCGGGGGCGGTGACGAGGTATCCGGACGCGGGCGAATCAGGACCGACAACACTGCCGGAGCAACCGAGTACGGTGATTCGCACGCTCACTAGCTTGCCATGCCCAAGATCGGCGTGGCGAAAACATCGCAGGTTTGGGCGACGAACGTCATGTTCTGCTGCCGACGTGACGAGCAACAGGCCGGACGCCGTCGAGGCTGGGCCCAAGGAACCGGGCCGCGAGGGCGGTGAACGCCTCGGGGTCGCCCGTCGCCTCGAAGATCCGGCGCGGCGGCGGAGCCGGATCCCCCGGGTGCGGTTTCAGCAACTCCCGCTCGGAGAGCACGCGCAGCAGGTCCTTGGCGGTCTCCTCGGCGCTGGACACCAGCGTCACGTGATCGCCCATCGCGAGCTGAATCAGCCCCGACAACATCGGATAGTGCGTGCAACCGAGCACCAAGGTGTCGACCTCCGCGCGCTGCAGAGGTTCGAGGTAGCCCTCGGCCAAACCGAGCACCTGACGTCCGCTGGTGACGCCACGCTCGACGAAATCCACGAACCGGGGGCATGCCACGCCGAACACCTCGATGTCGCGGGCCGCCGCGAACGAATCCTGGTAGGCGCCGGAGGCGATCGTGGCGGCCGTTCCGATGACGCCGATCCGGCCGTTGCGCGTCGCGGCGACGGCTCGCCGCACCGCGGGAAGGATCACCTCGACGACCGGGATCGGCGCGTAGCGCTCGCGGGCATCGCGCAGGCAGGCCGACGACGCCGAGTTGCACGCGATGACGAGCGCCTTGATGCCCCGCCCGGCAAGGTCGTCTCCGATCGCGAGCGCGTGGGCGCGGATCTCGGGAATCGTCAGCGGCCCGTACGGACCGTTACCGGTGTCGCCGACGTAGACGATGTCCTCGTCGGGCAACTGGTCGATCACCGCGCGGGCGACCGTGAGCCCACCCACACCGGAATCGAAGATGCCGATCGGCGCCGTCGGATCCGCGGTCATGTGTTCAGAGACGGTGGACGGACCGGGCGCCGCAACGCACGCGCCTTGCGTTCGGGTCCGGACAGCAGATACGCGGCGAGGACGCCGGCGACCGCGCCACAGAGGTGGCCCTGCCACGAGACGCCGAACGTGCCGGGCAGCACGCCGAGCAGGATGCTGCCGTAGATGATGAGGACGACGACGCCGGTGACGATCTCCCAGATCTTGCGGGTGAAGAACCCGAACACGATCAGGAATGTCAGCCATCCGAAGATCAGTCCGGACGCGCCGATGTGGTTGGTCTCTACGACCATCCCGTTGTATTGCGGCGCACCGATGTTGCCGATCAACCAGGTTCCGAGGCCGCCCAGGATCCAGATGATCGCGGTCGCGAAGATGAACCGGGACAACCCCGCCAGCGTCATCAGGAATCCGAGCACCAGTGCGGGACCGGTGTTCGCAATCAGGTGTTCCCAGTTCGAATGCAGCAGCGGCGCGAACAGGATGCCCGAGAGGCCATCGGTCTCCAGGGGCCGAATTCCGTTGCTGTCGAGGCGATGTCCGGTGACGGAGTCGTAGGCCTCGATGATGTAGAGCAGGGCGACGAACGATGCGATGGTGATGCCGCCGACCACCCAGGCGGGCCGCTTCTTGGGCTCCGAGGGCAGCGCGGAATATCCACCGGTGTTCGTCATGCCCAAAGTTGCCCTTCCAGCGCGTCCTCCGCGTCATCCAGGCTACCGGCGTACGCGCCGGTCGACAGATACTTCCAGCCCGCATCACACACCGTGAAGGCGATGTCGGCGCGCTCGCCCGCCTTGACCGCCTTGGCCGCCATGCCCAGTGCGGCGTGCAGGATCGCGCCCGTGGAGATCCCCGCGAAGATGCCTTCGACCTGGACGAGTTCCCGGGTCCGCTTCACCGCGTCGTAGGAGCCCACCGCGAAGCGGGTGGTCAGCACGTCGGGGTCGTACAACTCGGGGATGAAGCCCTCGTCGATGTTGCGCAACGCGTACACGCCCTCGCCGTACCGCGGTTCGGCGGCCACGATCTGCACGCCGGGCACGTTCTCACGCAGAAAACGTCCCGTGCCCATCAACGTCCCCGTCGTGCCGAGGCCCGCGACGAAGTGCGTGATCTCAGGAAGGTCGGCCAGCAATTCCGGCCCGGTGCCGTCATAGTGTGCGGCCGCATTGGACCGGTTGCCGTACTGGTACAGCATCACCCACGAAGGGTTCTGCGCCGCAAGCTCTTTGGCGTGCGCGACAGCGGTGTTGGAGCCGCCTTCGGCAGGTGAGAAGATGATGCGCGCACCATAGAGCTCCAGGAGCTGCCTGCGCTCGATCGACGTGTTCTCCGGCATCACGCAGATCATCTGGTAGCCCTTGATCAGCGCGGCCATCGCCAGCGAGATCCCGGTGTTGCCGCTCGTGGGTTCCAGAATCGTGGCTCCCGGCGCCAGCTTCCCCGCGCGCTCGGCGTCCTCGATCATCCGCAGCGCCGGCCGGTCCTTGATCGAGCCCGTCGGATTGCGGTCCTCCAGCTTGGCCCAGAGCCGCACGTGCGGTGAGCCGTCCCAGGAAGGCGACAGCCGGGGCAGACCGACCAGCGGCGTGTCACCGAGAGCCTGCAGAAGAGAATCGTGCCGCGCCAAGGTCAGCCTCCTGCCACGGCCGGCAGGATCGTCACCGAGTCACCGTCGGAGATCGCGGTGTCGAGCCCGCCGGAGAAGCGAACGTCCTCGTCGTTGACGTAGATGTTGACGAAGCGGTGCAGCTTGCCTGAATTGTCGGAGTCGATGAGACGTTCCGAAATTCCCGAGTAGTTGGACTCGAGATCGGTGATGACGGCCTGCAGCGTCTCGCCGGAGGCGGAGACGCGCTTCTCGCCGCCGGTGTGGGTGCGCAGGATGGTCGGGATCGACACGGTTACGGCCATGGGGTGATTCCTTTTCTCGTACTGCTCGACTTCTAGTACTGCTCGACGATGGTCACGGGCTCCTCGGTGACGACCCCATCCACGATCCGATAGCTGCGGAGCTCGTGTTCGTCGGGGTCGCGGGTGGACACCAGCACGTAGTGGGCGTCAGGCTCCTGGGCATACGAGATGTCCGTGCGACTCGGGTAGGCCTCGGTGGCGGTGTGCGAGTGGTAGATCACGACGGGCGCCTCGTCGGCCTGGTCCATCGCCCGCCACACCTTCAGCTGCTCCCCGGAATCGAATCGATAGAAGGTCGGGGAACGCTCGGCATTGACCATCTGAACGAACCGCTCAGGACGGTCGGAGCCCTCGGGCCCGGCGATAACGCCGCACGCCTCGTCGGGATGGTCCGCGCGGGCATGCTTCACCATCGCCTCAACCAGGTCGGCACGAATGGTCAGCAAGCTGGAAATCCCTTCACTCAAACGCTCCAGGCAACAGCCCACGGTATGTCGGTATTCCTGCGACCGCCTCAGCGGCCAGCACTCCCACCATCACCGCGCGCGCCAGAACGTCCGCCGCGGCGGCGCCGACGGCGGTCATCAGCGGCAGTTCCGGCGTCATCGACGCCGGCGTCGTCGGATCCGGGTTCACTTCGACGGCACCGGTGGCCAGCGCGAACACGGTGTCACCGTCGAGCGGGGTGTGGCATGGGTTGATCGTGCGCGCCAGTCCGTCCTGCGCCGCAACCGCCACGCGGCGGCACGCCGCCTTGCTCAGCGCCGCGTCGGTGGCGACGACGGCGATCGTGGTGTTCAGCGGGCTGAGCTCGCCACGGCGGTCGGCATAGGCGACACGTTGGTCCGCGGGCGGCGGCACCAGCCCGAACTCCTCGATGTGCGAGGCCAGCCATGGCAACCCGGTGCCGGGATCGACGACATCGCCCGCCGAGTTGACGACGACGAGCGCGCCGACGGTCACGCCGGATTCGAGGGTGACCGACGCCGTGCCCACACCGCCCTTGAGGACACCGGCGCGGGCGCCGACGCCGGCGCCGACCGTGCCGATCCCGACGTCCGTCGTCGCGGTGGCCGCCGCGCGGTAGCCGAACTCGGCGGTGGGGCGGCACTGCCAGCTTCCGACGGGAAGATCGAAGATCACCGCGGACGGGACGATCGGCACCACGCCGCCGTCCATGGCCACGCCGCGATCCTGTTCTTCGAGCCATGTCATGACGCCGTCGGCGGCGGCCAGTCCGAACGCGCTGCCGCCGGTCAGGACGACGGCGTCGACGTGGCGCACCGAGTTGCTCGGGTCGAGCAGGTCGGTCTCCCGGGTGCCGGGCGCACCGCCGCGGCCGTCGACGGCGCCGATGGTTCCCGGCGGCGTCAGGATGACGGTGGTGCCGGTGGCCCAGCCCGAACCGAGTTCGGCGTCGTCGTCGATTCTGTGGTGGTGGCCGACGCGGATGCCGCCGACGTCGGCGATCGAGCCGCTCATTACCGCGTCCGCCCCATCAGGCAGATCACCAGATACTCCTGCAGCACCGTCAGCCACTGGTAGACGTCGAGGTGCCCGGCCATCGGATGGTCACCCGGCAACCGGTCGGGCCCGTCGGAGCCGATGTCGAGCATCGTGCCCAGCGCGAGTCGCACGTCGTTGACCGCTGACGCCCAGGCATGCGCGTCGTCCTCGGACAGTTCGAACTTTCCCCCGGCAGAGGGCACGGTATCCAATAAGCGTTGCGCCGCTTCGCGTTTCGCATCGAGTATGGCGGGCTCGTGAAGGCTGCGCAGCGCGCTGTTCAAGCTCTCCGCGGTGCCCGACCCGGCAGGGTGCTCGGTGGCGGGCCGGTAGAAGTCCGGCAGCAGCCGCTTCATCGTATCGTCTTGCGGCGGAGAGGAATTGCCCGTACGCATGCCGGTGATCTCGGCGAGTTCGTCGACCGGACCAGAAGATTCCCGATCGTCGAGCATCCCCAGCAGCGACGTGACGAGGCTGCTCAGCAGCTCCGCTTCATGAGCGGCAAGAGCCGATCGGAACCGAGGGCCTGCGGGACTCTCGACCCGCTTCCATTTGCGCACAGTGCCTTTCTCGCTCCTCGCGTCCGCAGTATCTTCAGCGGTCCTGTTGGAGTGTCGCCCACAGCCCCGCGGCGTGGAGCTTGGACACGTCGACTTCCATCGACTCCCGGCTACCCGCGGACACCACCGCTTTGCCCTCGTTGTGCACCTGCATCATCAACTTGGTGGCGTGCGGTTCGCTGTAGCCGAACAGCTTCTGGAATACGTAGGTCACGTAGGTCATCAGGTTGACGGGGTCATCCCAGACGATGGTTACCCAGGGTGTGTCGGCGGTGGCGTCCTCCCGGACGTCGCGGTCCTCGCGAGTTCCCGGTCGGGCCTTCGCCGGCGTCACCATGGGGCCAGGATACCGGGGCCGAAAGTGCTGATCTGAAGGTGCACCGAACCGGCTACGGTTGGGCTGTGAACCCGGCCCCCGAGTCGACGGCCTTGCTGACCGACAAGTACGAACTGACGATGCTGGCCGCGGCACTGCGCGACGGCACCGCACATCGGCGGAGTTCTTTCGAGGTGTTCGCCCGCCGGCTTCCCGAGGGACGGCGATACGGCGTCACCGCGGGCACGGCTCGATTCGTGGAAGCCTTGCAGGCGTTCAGGTTCGGCACCGACGAGTTGAGCGCACTGCAGGACTTCCTCGATCCCGAGTCGCTGGAGTACCTCGAGGGATACCGCTTCGCCGGCGACGTGGACGGCTACGGCGAGGGCGAGCTCTATTTCCCGGGCTCCCCCGTGCTGTCGGTGCACGGCACGTTCGCCGAATGCGTCATCCTCGAAACCCTTGCGCTGTCGATCTTCAACCACGACACCGCCGTTGCCTCGGCCGCGGCGCGCATGGTCTCCGCATCGGCCGGGCGTGCACTGATCGAGATGGGCTCACGGCGCACCCACGAGCAGGCCGCCGTCGCCGCGGCCCGAGCGGCATATCTCGCGGGGTTCACCGGCTCGTCGAACCTGGAGGCCCAGCGTCGCCACGGGGTGCCCGCCCTGGGCACCAGCGCCCACGCCTTCACGCTGCTGCACACGACCGCCGACGGTGGCACGACGTCGGACTGGGAGAAGGCGGCCTTCCGGGCGCAGGTCGACCGATTGGGCGTCGGCACGACCCTGCTCGTCGACACCTACGACATCACCGCCGGCGTGGCGAACGCCGTCGAGGCCGCCGGGCCGGAGCTTGGGGCGGTGCGGATCGACTCCGGCGACCTCGGTGTGCTGGCCCGTCAGGTGCGCGAGCAACTCGACAGCCTCGGCGCGACGAAGACCCGCATCGTGGTGTCCGGGGACCTCGACGAGTTCGCGATCGCCGCGCTGCGCGCCGAGCCGGTCGACATGTACGGCGTGGGCACGTCGGTGGTCACCGGATCGGGTGCCCCGACGGCGAGCATGGTCTACAAGCTCGTCGAGGTGGACGGCATTCCCGTCGAGAAGCGAAGCAGCCACAAGGAATCCCACGGGGGCCGCAAGCAGGCGCTGCGACTGGCCAGGGCATCGGGCACCATCGTCGAAGAGGTCGTCCACCCGGCGGGTCAGCCGCCCGCGATCCCCGATGATGCCGACGCGCGCACCTTGACCGTCCCGCTGGTCCGCAACGGCGAACCTGTCGCCGAGCTGGGGCTCGACGCCGCCCGCGCCAGGGTCGCCGACGGACTGCTGAGCCTGCCGTGGGACGGGCTCGCGCTGTCGAAGGGTGACGCGGCGATCCCGACCCGGATGATCGCGCCGACGCGCGGCAGAGGGTAGGTCCGGTGGAGGTCACCGAACTGCTGGCCACGGCGGTAGCCGCGCTGGGCGGCACCGAACGCGACGGCCAGATCGCGATGGCGCAGGCCGTGGCGCGTGCGTTCACCACCGGCGAGCACCTGGCCGTGCAGGCGGGTACGGGCACCGGCAAGTCGCTCGCCTATCTGGTTCCCGCCGTCGCGCATTCGCTCGACGACAACCAGCCGGTCGTGGTGTCGACCGCGACGATCGCCCTGCAACGCCAGCTCGTCGACCGCGACCTGCCGCGGCTGGCCGACGCGCTGACAGGCGCGCTACCCAGACGGCCTGTCTTCGCGTTGCTCAAAGGCCGGGGAAACTATCTGTGCCTCAACAAGATTCACAATGGGTCGGCGGCCACCGAGCCTGACGACGTGCCACAGGAGGAGCTGTTCTCCCCCGTTGCCGCCAGTGCGCTGGGGCGCGACGTACAGCGGCTCACCGAGTGGTCCGAATCGACGTCCACGGGCGATCGTGACGAGCTGAAGCCGGGTGTCCCGGACCGGTCGTGGTCGCAGGTGAGCGTGTCATCGCGCGAATGCATCGGGGTGTCCCGCTGCTCGTTCGGCACGGACTGCTTCTCCGAGCGCGCGCGGGATCGCGCCGGGCAGGCCGATGTCGTCGTCACCAATCACGCGCTGCTGGCCATCGATGCGATCGGCGACGCGAATGTCCTGCCCGAGCACGACCTGCTCGTCGTCGACGAGGCGCATGAACTGGTCGACCGCGTCACCGGGGTGGCCACCGCCGAGCTCTCGGCCACATCGCTGGGTATCGCGCAGCGGCGCGCCTCCCGCATCATCGGCCCCGAACTCGCCGAGCGGCTCGACGCCGCGTCCGCGACCTTCACGTCGGCGATCTTCGACGCCCGCCCGGGGCGGATCGACGTGCTCGACGAGGAGATGGCGAGCTATCTGACGATGCTGCGCGACGCCGCACACGCGGCGCGCACCGCGGTCGACACCGCGCCGAACGACCCGAAGACCACCTCGGCGCGCGCGGAAGCCTCCACCGCGCTGTCGGACGTGGCCGACACCGCATCCCGGATCCTCGACTCCTTCGTACCCGCCATCCCCGACCGCACCGATGTCGTCTGGCTCGAACAGTACGAGGACAACCGGTCGGGCAGCCGCACGATCCTGCGCGTCGCGCCGCTGTCGGTGGCAGGACTGTTGCGCAGCAGGCTCTTTGGGCAAGCGACAGCCGTACTGACGTCCGCGACGCTGACCATCGGCGGCAGCTTCGAGGCGATGGCATCGGCGTGGGGGCTCTCCGGTGGCAAGGCTGACGCCGACGCGGGGTGGCGCGGGCTCGATGTCGGTTCACCCTTCGACCACGCGAAGTCGGGAATCCTCTACGTGGCCGCGCACCTACCCGCGCCCGGACGCGACGGAACGGGTTCGGCCGAGCAACTCGACGAGATCACCGCGCTCATCGAGGCAGCGGACGGCCGGACCCTGGGCCTGTTCTCGTCGATGCGCGCGGCCAAGGCCGCAGCGGAAGTGTTACGTGGACGACTCCGCACCCCTCTGCTGTGTCAGGGCGACGACACGACCTCGGCCCTCGTCGAACGGTTCGCCGACGATCCGCAGACATCGCTGTTCGGGACGTTGTCGCTGTGGCAGGGGGTCGACGTTCCGGGCCCCTCTCTGTCGCTGGTGCTGATCGACCGGATTCCGTTCCCGCGCCCCGACGATCCGCTCCTGACGGCCAGGCAGCGGGCCATCGCGGCACGCGGCGGCAACGGGTTCATGGCCGTGGCGGCCAGTCATGCCGCCCTGCTGCTGGCTCAGGGTGCCGGCCGACTGCTGCGGCGCGTCGACGACCGTGGCGTCGTGGCCGTACTCGATTCCCGGATGGTGACCGCGCGGTACAGCGGCTTCCTCCGGGCGTCACTGCCACCGTTCTGGGCGACGACGGACAGCGCGGCCGTCCGGGCCGCCCTCGCGCGTCTGCGCGACGCCGACTGAGGTCGAGTCTCGCGATAAGCGCAGTCGGCGGCGGGAATTCACTATTCTGGCGGGAGTTCGGCGCGAGCGAGTGCGCCACTACCGAAAGGCGGCGTCCATGAGCCCGTCGAGAAATCCGAGGCGCCTCGTCGGCGCGACGATCGCGGTGTGTGCCGTGCTGATGGGCTCCGCGTGCTCAACGACGTTGCAGGGCAAGGCTGTTTCGGTGTTCGACGATCCGTTCAGCGTCGCCGGAATGCCGGCCACCGACGGTCCGACCGGCTTGCGCCCCAACGCCGAAGGCCCGGCCCGCGACGTCGAGGGCACCGACGGTGGCGCGATTGACGAACTGGCCGCGAGCGCCATCAGCGACATCGAGGACTTCTGGGCGATCGCCTACGAGGAGACGTTCGGTGAACCGTTTCGGCCGGTCGCCGAGCTGATCTCGTGGGACGCCAACGGCTTCGACGGGGAGTTCTGCGGCGAAGGCACCTACGGGCTGGTCAACGCGGGGTACTGCTACGACGACCGGACGATCGGCTGGGACCGTGGTGAGCTGCTGCCCAGCCTGCAGGATGCGCACGGCGACATGGGTGTGGTGATGGTCCTCGCCCACGAATACGGCCACGCCGTAGCCCGGCTCGCCGCGCTGTCCAAGGACAGCACCGAAACTCTGGTCGCCGAACAACAGGCCGACTGTTTCGCGGGAGCCTACATGCGCTGGGTCGCCGAGGATTCGTCACAGCGCTTCTCGTTGAGCACCGGCGAAGGGCTCAACAATGTTCTGGCAGGCGTCATCTCGTTCCGCGATCCGGTGCTCAACGAGGGCGACCCGGACGTGGGGTATGACGAGCACGGCTCGGCGTTCGAACGGCTCTCGGCGTTCCAGTTCGGCTTCACCGACGGACCGTCGGCGTGCGCGGCCATCGACATGCGGGAGATCGGCCAGCGGCGCGGCAACCTGCCGGTGCTGCTGCCCGAGGACGAGACCGGCGAGTACACGGTCGACGAGCAGTCGGTCCGCTCGATCGTCGACGTGCTAGGGGTGCTGTTCTCCCCGAAGAATCCGCCCGCATTGAGCTTCGAACCCGACGAGGCCGAGAACTGCGCCGATGCCCGCCCGAGCCCGCCTGCGTCGTTCTGCCCCGCGACCAACACGATCGTCGTCGACCTTCCTGGGCTCGAAGAGCTGGGTGCCCAGGCCGATCCGGATGACGGTTCGTCCCTGGCCACCGGCGACAACATGGCGTATTCGGTGCTGATGTCGCGTTACACGCTGGCGATCCAGCACGAACGCGGCGGGGTGGCGCTCGACAACGCCGAGACCGCGTTGCGGACCGCATGCCTGACCGGGGTTGCGACGGTGAAGATGTCGAAAGACGTCACAACCCCCGACGGGCACACCCTGGTGCTGACCGCCGGCGACATCGACGAGGCCGTGTCCGGGATCCTCACCAACGGACTGGCGGCCAGCGACGTCAACGGAGAGTCGGTACCCGCCGGCTTCTCCCGCATCGATGCATTCCGCGTCGGCGTGCTCGGCGACGAGGAGCAGTGCTTCAAACGCTTCTCCTGAGAGCCCGCACCGCGGCCAGGCACGTCAGGCCAGCGTGACCAGACCGAGTTCGTTGTCGCCGGCGAGCAGTCGGTGATGTGGGAGCACCCGCACCGTGTAACCCACGGAGCCGGCGAACGGCAGCGGCGTCGTCGCGGTGAAGGTCTCACCTCCGTTGTCGGCCGTACCGGTGTGGGTCATCGGTACGCAGTCCGGGTCCACCAGCGCATCGCCCCCGTCGACCCGACCGAAGACGGCCTGGACGGTCACCTCGTCGGCACGCAGGCCGCCGAGGTCGACGAGCGCCGTCAGCGTCAGCTCCGAACCCAGCAGCGGGACGTCGGGGAGCCCGTAGCTGTCCACCTCCGTGATCTTGACCTGTGGCCAGGCCTGCCGCACCCGGTGGCGGTACTCCGCGAGCTCGAAGGCCGCGCCGAAGGGCACGGCATACTCGGCGACGTCGGGCCGCCCCGGCTCGATCACCTGACGTAGCGCCTGAGCCGCGGGCAGGTAGTACTTCTGCGTGTAATCGCGAACCATCCGCGATGCGAGCACCTTCGGACCGAGCACCTGCAGTGTGTGCCTGACCATCTCGACCCACCGCACCGGAACGCCACTTTCGTTGCGGTCGTAGAACTTCGGCGCAACCGCGCGCTCCAGCAAGTCGTACAGCGCAGAGGCTTCGAGGTCGTCGCGACGGCTCTCATCGGCAAGACCGTCTGCGGTGGGGATCTCCCAGCCGTTCTCGCCGTCGTACCACTCGTCCCACCAACCGTCGCGAATCGACAGGTTCAGTCCGCCGTTGAGCGCGCTCTTCATCCCGGAGGTGCCACATGCCTCCAGCGGGCGCAACGGGTTGTTCAGCCACACATCGCAGCCGTGATAGAGCTTGCGCGCCATCGACATGTCGTAATCCGGCAGGAACGCGATGCGATGTCGCAGATCTTCGCGATCGGCGAACCGCACCACCTGCTGGATCAGCGCCTTGCCTCCCTCGTCGGCCGGATGGGACTTGCCTGCGACGATCAGCTGGATCGGACGCTCCTCGTCGAGCAGCAGCTTCGCCAGCCGCTCGGGGTCGCGCAGCATCAGCGTCAGCCGCTTGTAGGTGGGCACCCGCCGCGCGAACCCGATCGTCAACACGTTCGGATCGAAAGCCGTTGCTATCCAGCGCAATTCAGCCTCCGATGCACCACGCTCCAGCCACGATCGGCGCACTCTGGCACGCACATCCTCGATCAGCGCTTCACGCAGTTGCGAACGGATCCACCACATGTGGCCCGGGTCGACCTCCTGCAGGCGCTGCCAGGTTTCCGGTTCGCTCAACGAACTCAGATCCACGCTGCCGATCAGTTCCCGCCCGAGCTGCAACCACTGTGGGGCTGCCCAGGTCGGCGCGTGCACACCGTTGGTGATCGAACCGATCGGGACCTCAGCGGGATCGAATCCCGCCCACAGCTCGTTGAACATCTCTCGGCTGACCCGCCCGTGCAGCAGGGACACCCCGTTGGCGCGCTGCGCCAGCCGCAGCCCCATATGGGCCATGTTGAATTTCGTCGGGTCGTCCTCCGCGCCGAACGCGATGATGCGTTCCAACGGCACACCGGGCAGAAGCCGCGAGCCGCCGACCGACGGCCCGCCGGGCTCCGGCCCGAAGTAGCGCTCCACCATCTCGACCGGGAAGCGGTCGATACCCGCGGCCACCGGTGTGTGCGTCGTGAACACCGTCGACGCCCGGACGACCGCCAACGCGGTGTCGAAGCCGAGGCCCGCCTCGATCAGCTCGCGGATCCGCTCGGCGCCCAGGAATCCGGCGTGCCCCTCGTTCATGTGGAACACCTCGGGCGCCGGAAGTCCCTCGATTTCGGTGAACGCCCGGATCGCCCGCACGCCGCCGATGCCGGCGAGGATCTCCTGCCGGATCCGGTGTTCCTGATCGCCGCCGTAGAGCCGATCGGTGACCGACCGCAGTTCGTGGTCGTTCTCCGGAATGTCGGAATCCAGCAGCAGCAACGGGATTCGGCCGACCTGCGCAATCCAGATCCGCGCGTTCAGCTGTGCTCCTCCGGGTAACGCGAGCTGGATCAGCACGGCGTCACCCTGTGCGTCGGTGAGCTGACGCAGCGGCAGACCCTGCGGATCCAGCGAGGGGTAGTTCTCGTGCTGCCAGCCGTCGGCGGTCAGCGACTGCCGGAAATATCCGGATCGGTAGTGGAGGCCGACGGCCACCAGCGGCAGCCCAAGATCCGATGCCGACTTCAGATGATCTCCAGCCAGGATCCCGAGACCGCCCGAATAGTTGGGCAGCACTTCGGCGACACCGAACTCCATCGAGAAATACGCGATGCCCTTGGGCAGCTCGGCGGGCTGCTCCCCGGCGAGCTGCTGGTACCACAGCGGCCTGGTCAGATAGTTGTCCAGATCTGCGGCGAGCGCGTCGAGACGGCCGATGAACGCCTGGTCACCGGCGAGTTCCTCCAGCCGCGCGGGCGTGACCTGCCCGAGAAGCGCGACGGGATCGGCACCGACGTGGGCCCAGATCTGAGGGTCGATCTCCTCGAACAGATCCTGCGTCGGTTTGTCCCATGACCAGCGCAGATTGATGGAAAGCCGCTCGAGGGCGGCCAACTGCTCGGGAAGGTGGGCGCGGACGGTGAATCGCCGGAGTGCTTTCACGCGTCTCCACGTTACTGCTGTCGGTGGGTCACATGTGGCGCGTTGGATGACCGACAGAAGGTTGAGCCGGACACTACGGTGGGTATAGGCGCGACTAGTGATAGATCAGTGCCGATCGACCTGCAGACGAGACCAGACAACGACGAGTGCGGTGTATGCCGCAGCATGTTCGAGTGGTAGGGAGAGTCGAAAGTGACCGCCGGTCGTATCGAGATCGATGACGTCCAGCCCGTGGTGTCCAACGGGCGGTTTCCCGCGAAGGCGGTTGTCGGTGAGGTGTTGCCGGTGTCCGCGACCGTGTGGCGGGAGGGCCACGACGCGGTGGCCGCCACCTTGGTCGTGCGCTATCACGGCAACTCTTACCCACCCCTGGCGGAAGAGCCGCCCGGACGGGTCCGCGGCACCGAAGCGGTGCCCATCCAGGAAGTCGTCAGCCTCAAGGGACGCGGCAAGCCGACCGCCCTGCCGATGGCGCCCGGCCGCACTCCTGATGTGTTCCACGGGCAGTTCAGCCCCGACGCCGTGGGGCTGTGGACCTTCCGCGTCGACGGTTGGAGTGACCCGATCGCCACGTGGCGAAAGAACGTGATCGCCAAACTCGACGCAGGCCAGAGCGAAGGCGAACTCGACAACGACCTGCTGATCGGCGCGAAACTGCTGGATCGCGCCTCGACCGGCGTCCCCCGTCAGGACCGCTATCCGCTCGCCGAGGCGGCCGCCCGGCTACGGGAGCCGGGTGACCCGTTCTATCGCGCGGGCGCCGCCCTCGCCCCCGAGATCACCGCGCTGCTCGACCAGTTCCCGCTGCGGGAGCTGATCACCCGGGGCACGCAGCACGGCGTGTGGGTCGACCGCCCGCTGGCCCGATTCAGCTCCTGGTACGAGTTCTTCCCCCGGTCGACGGGCGGTTGGGACCAGGCCGGACATCCCGTGCACGGAACCTTCGCCACCGCGACGAAGGCGTTGCCGCGCGTCGCGCGGATGAACTTCGACATCGTCTACCTGCCGCCGATCCACCCGATCGGCAAGGTGCACCGCAAGGGGCGCAACAACAGCGTCACCGCCGCGCCGGGCGATGTCGGGTCTCCGTGGGCGATCGGTAGCGACGAGGGCGGCCACGACGCGATACACCCCGACCTCGGCACCATCGAGGACTTCGATGATTTCGTCAGCGCCGCGCGCGACGAAGGCCTGGAGGTCGCACTCGACCTGGCGCTGCAGTGCGCGCCGGACCATCCATGGGCCCGCGATCATCCGGAGTGGTTCACCGTGCTCCCCGACGGCACGATCGCCTACGCGGAGAACCCGCCGAAGAAATACCAGGACATCTATCCGCTCAACTTCGACAATGACCCGACGGGCCTCTACGAGGAAGTGCTGCGGGTCGTCAAGTTCTGGGTTTCGCACGGGGTCAAGGTCTTTCGCGTGGACAACCCGCACACCAAGCCGCCGAACTTCTGGGCGTGGCTAATCGGCGAGGTCAAGAACATCGACCCCGACGTGTTGTTCCTCGCCGAGGCGTTCACCCGCCCGGCGCGGCTGTTCGGGCTCGCCAAACTCGGCTACACACAGTCCTATACGTACTTCACGTGGCGCACCGCCAAGTGGGAGCTGCAGGAGTTCGGCGAATCGATCGCCGAGCACGCCGACTACAGCAGGCAGAGCCTCTGGGTGAACACCCCCGACATCCTGCACGAGAGCCTGCAGTACGGCGGGCCCGGCATGTTCGCCATCAGGGCAGTGCTCGCGTCGACGATGAGCCCGACGTGGGGCGTCTACTCCGGGTTCGAGCTGTTCGAGCACAAGGCCGTCAAAGAAGGCAGCGAGGAGTACCTGAACTCCGAGAAGTACGAATTGCGGCCGCGGGACTTCGAGGCGGCGCTGGCCGACGGCGAGTCGCTCGAGCCGTTCATCACGCGGCTCAACGAGATCCGGCGCTGGCACCCGTCGCTGCAGCAGATGCGCACCATCACGTTCCACCACATCGACAACGACGCGCTGCTCGCCTACAGCAAGTTCGATCCCGTCTCCGGCGACCAGGTGCTGGTCGTGGTGACGCTGAACGCCTTCGGGCCGGAGGAGGGCATCCTCTGGCTCGACATGGGCGCACTCGGAATGGACCAGCAGGACCGCTTCTGGGTGCGCGACGAAATCACCGGCGAGGAATACCAGTGGGGCCAGAGCAATTACGTGCGAATCGAGCCGGCGCGGGCCGTCGCACACATTCTCAACATGCCCCAGATCCCCGTCGACCAACGATCCAACCTTCTGCGTAGGGAGTGACGACATGACCAACGCGTCCAACCTGAAGAACCAGATCGACAGCCCGCATCTGAGGCCGCACACCGCTGACCTCAACCGGCTGTTGTCCGGTGAACATCACGACCCGCACGCGATCCTCGGCGCGCACGAGTTCGACGACCACACGGTGATCCGGGCCTACCGCCCCCACGCCGCCGAGGTCGTCGCGGTGATCGGCGGCACCCGCTACCCGCTGCAGCACGTCGAGTCAGGCCTGTTCGCGGTCGCGGTGCCGTTCACGAACCTCATCGACTACCGGTTCGAGATCAAGTACTCCGAGGACGAGTCGGCGTTCGTGCACGCCGTCGCCGATGCGTATCGCTTTCTGCCGACGCTGGGCGAGATCGACCTGCACCTGTTCGCCGAAGGACGGCATGAGCGGCTCTGGGAGATTCTGGGCGCGCACCCGCGCACCTTCAGCACTCCCGACGGCGATGTCACCGGTGTCTCGTTCGCCGTGTGGGCGCCGAACGCCAAGGGCGTCAGCGTGACCGGCGACTTCAATCACTGGGGCAACGAGGCGCAGATGCGTGTCCTCGGGTCGACCGGTGTGTGGGAGTTGTTCTGGCCGAACTTCCCCGAAGGCGGGCTGTACAAGTTCCGCATTCACGGCGCAGACGGGTCGGTGACCGACCGTGCGGATCCGATGGCGTTCGCCACCGAGATCCCGCCGCAGACCGCGTCGAAGGTGTTCGAGAGCGGCTACACCTGGGACGACGACGACTGGATGAGCCGGCGTGCGCTCCGTAATCCGGTCTTCGAGCCGATGAGCACCTACGAGGTCCATCTGGGGTCGTGGCGTCCCGGGCTGAGCTACACCGAGCTGGCCGACCAGCTCACCGACTATTTGCTCGAGCACGGGTTCACCCACGTCGAGATGCTGCCGGTCGCCGAGCACCCGTTCGGCGGATCCTGGGGCTACCAGGTCACGTCGTACTACGCGCCGTCTTCACGGTTCGGCTCCCCCGACGAGTTCCGCTACCTCGTCGACAAGCTCCACCGGGCGGGCATCGGCGTCATCGTCGACTGGGTCCCCGCGCACTTCCCCAAGGACGCCTGGGCGCTCGGCCGCTTCGACGGCACCGCGCTCTACGAACACGGCGACCCGCGGCGCGGCGAGCAGTTGGACTGGGGCACTTACGTTTTCGACTTCGGCCGGGCCGAGGTGCGCAACTTCCTGGTCGCCAACGCGCTGTACTGGCTGCAGGAATACCACGTCGACGGGCTGCGCGTGGACGCCGTGGCGTCGATGCTGTATCTCGACTACTCGCGTCCCGCGGACGGTTGGTCGCCGAACATCTACGGCGGCCGCGAGAACCTCGAGGCGGTGCAGTTCCTCCAGGAGATGAACGCGACCGTCCACAAGATCAATCCCGGCATCGTCACCATCGCCGAGGAGTCGACGTCATGGCCCGGCGTTACCCGCCCGACCAACCTTGGCGGACTTGGCTTTTCGATGAAGTGGAACATGGGCTGGATGAACGACACGCTTGAATTCATCAAGCGTGATCCCATCCACCGCAGCTACCACCACCATGAGCTGACCTTCTCGCTGCTCTACGCGTTCAGCGAGAACTTCGTGCTGCCGATCAGCCACGACGAGGTGGTGCACGGCAAGGGCACGCTGTGGGGCCGCATGCCGGGCAACGACCACATGAAGGCCGCAGGCATCCGCAGCCTGCTCGCCTACCAGTGGGCACACCCGGGCAAGCAATTGCTGTTCATGGGACAGGAATTCGGCCAGCGTGCCGAATGGTCCGAGGAACGCGGCGTGGACTGGTTCCAGCTCGACGAGCAGGGATTCTCCGACGGCATCCTGCGCATGCTGACCGACACCAACGGGATCTATTCCAGCCGCCGCGCGCTGTGGTCGCGAGACACCCAGCCCGAGGGCTACTCCTGGATCGACGCCAACGACTCGGCCAACAACGTGCTGAGCTTCCTGCGCTTCGGCGACGACGGTTCGATGATGGCGTGCGTCTTCAACTTCTCGGGCACCGAGCACGCGCGATACCGACTGGGACTGCCGCACGCCGGAACCTGGCGCGAGGTGCTCAACACCGACTCCGACACCTACCACGGTTCGGGCATCGGGAACTACGGTGCTGTCGAGGCGACCGACGAGCCGTGGCACGGCAGGCCCGCATCGGCGGTCATGACTCTTCCGCCGCTTTCGGCCCTGTGGTTCGAGCCCGTCTAGTCTCCGCGCGAGATCAGTAGAGGGCGTTCGCGAGATTGCGACGGCCCGCGACCACCTCGGGGTCGGCGGGGTCGAACAGGTCGAACAGTTCGATCAGCCGGGTGCGGATCGCCGTCCGGTCGTCGCCAGCGGTGCGCCGGACGAGATTGGTCAGCCTGGTGAACGCCGCCGCGACGTCCTGCTGCAGGATCTCCACGTCGGCGGCGGCCAGCGCCGCATCGATGTCGCCGGGTGCGGCGTCGGCCAGCGCCACAGCGTTCTGCGGGTGGGTGGTCGCGCGCTGTAGGAACCCGATCTGGCGGACCGCGCCCTTGGCCTCGGCGTGGTTGGGATCTCCGTCGAGGATGGCTTGATACGCGGTGCGTGCCGCCTCGAAATCGCCGGCGTCCAGAAATCCACGCGCCTGCTCGACCTGGGAGTCGACGACCTCTTCGGCGCCGTCGTCTTCTCCTCCGCCGCCGAGCTTTCCGGCCACGGCGTTCAACAGCGAGTCGATCCACCGCCGCAGTTGCTCGGGCGGTTGCGGTCCTTCGAAGCTCGACACCGGCCGACCCGCCGCGAGTGCGACCACGGTCGGCACCGCTTGGACGCCGAACATCTGAGCCACGCGCGGGGTGGTGTCGACGTTGATCGTCGCGAACGTCCACTTCGAACCGTCTGCGGCGGCCAGAGAGCTCAGCGCCTGGCCCAGTTGGACGCTGGCGTCGCTGCGTGGTGACCACAACAGCACGACGACGGGCACCTCGGTGGACCGGACCAGCACCTCGGCTTCGAGGTTGGCCTCGGTGACCTCCACGCCGCCTGGGCCGCCACTCGCGGCGCCTTCACCGGCGGAGGAAGGCCGTTGCTTGAGCGCCGACAGGTCGACGGCACCGGCCATGGCCGACGAGATTCGGGGTCCAGGTCGTGTCACACCGACAAGTCTGTCACGTCGTTTCGGGTACCGACGCGCCCGCCTGACCGATCCCGGCGGAGACCTGCGCAGTGCCGGTGGGAGCACCCATACGCCCGCTCCGATCAGCCCATATGAGGAAGATCACACTGCCCAATGGCACGATGCTGCCCAGCAACGCCAGCAACCACGTTCCGACGCTCCATTTGAACGCGATGCCGACGACGAGCGCGGCGGCCAGGAACGCGACGAAGATGCCGCCGTGGATCGGCCCGAAGATCTTGACGCCGATCTCGGTCTGCGGCGATCCGACGTACTTGAAGTACATCCCGATCAGCAGGCCGGCCCAGCTGAGGGCCTCCGCGAAGGCGATCAACCGGAACCATCCCGCGGCAGTGCGGAGGTCATATGCGCTTGTGTCGGCGGCCATAAACGTCATTGTGCCCGAAGAGAGCCTTCAGCTACTACACAGCGTCGTTGACTGCGGCGAACGTCACGGCCTGCGCAGGATGAGCGCGTCGCCCTGACCGCCGGCACCGCAGAGCGCGGCGACGGCGTAGCCCGACCCCTTACGGGCCAGTTCCAGTGCTGCGTGCAGCGTGATCCGGGCGCCCGACATGCCGATCGGGTGGCCGATCGCGATGGCGCCGCCGTTGGAGTTGACCCTCTCGCCGTCGATTCCGAGTTCCTTCGTCGAGGCCAGCGCGACCGCCGCGAAGGCCTCGTTGATCTCGATGACATCCAGGTCGTCGAGCGAGATGCCCTCCTTGGCGACGGCCTTCTTGATCGCGTTGGCGGGCTGGCTCTGCAGCGTGGAGTCCGGTCCGGCCACGACGCCGTGCGCGCCGATCTCACACAGCCAGGTCAGACCCATTTCCTCGGCCTTCGCCTTGTTCATCACCACGACAGCGCACGCACCATCGGAGATCTGCGACGCCGACCCGGCGGTGATGGTGCCGTCCTTGCGGAACGCCGGCCGCAGCCCGCCCAGCGACTCCGCGGTGGTGTCGGCGCGGATGCCCTCGTCCTCGGTGAACTCGATGGGATCACCCTTGCGCTGCGGGATCTTCACCGGCACGACCTCGTCGGCGTACACCCCGTCCTTCCAGGCCCGGGCGGCCTTCTGGTGCGATTCGGCGGCGAATGCGTCCTGCTCGGCGCGGGTGAACTTGTCGACGTCGTTGCGCTGCTCGGTGAGCGCGCCCATCGGCTGGTCGGTGAACACGTCGTGCAGCCCGTCGTAGGCCATGTGGTCGAGCGCGGTGACGTCGCCGTACTTGTACCCAGAGCGGCTGTTCATCAGCAGATGAGGCGCCTGCGTCATCGACTCCTGACCACCGGCGACGATCACATCGAACTCCCCGGCGCGGATCAGCTGATCGGCCAACGCGATGGCATCGATGCCGGACAGGCACATCTTGTTGATCGTCAGCGAAGCCACGTCCCAGCCGATCCCGGCGGCCACGGCAGCCTGACGCGCAGGCATCTGGCCGGCGCCTGCGGACAGCACCTGGCCCATGATCACGTACTCGACCAGTTGTGCCGGCCCATCAATATTCGGGAAGGCCTTCTCCAGCGCGCCGGCGATGGCCACCGCGCCCAGGTCACTGCCCGAGAAATCCTTCAGCGAACCCATCAACTTGCCAACGGGAGTACGGGCTCCAGCAACAATCACCGACGTCGTCACAGCGACCTCCAGACTAGTTTTACGCGGCCGCAGAAAGGCTATACGTGCGCATCGTCCTATTCGAAACCGATCTTGTTAGGTTACTTTTTCTTTATGACCGCCGAGCAGACTGACGCCCGTCCGGTACTGGCCACCGCGCTGGTGACCGCCATCGACCATGTCGGCATCGCCGTCCCCGATCTGGACGCCGCGATCAAGTGGTATCACGACAACCTGGGCATGATCGTTCTCCACGAGGAGATCAACGAGGAGCAGGGCATCCGCGAGGCGATGCTCTCGGTCCGAGGCGCGCCCGTCGGCAGCACCCAGATCCAGTTGATGGCTCCGATCAACGACGAGTCGACGATCGCGAAGTTCCTCGACAAGCGGGGCCCCGGGCTCCAGCAGTTCGCCTACCGCGTCAGCGACATCGACGCTCTGAGCGAGCGTCTGCGCGAGCAGGGTGTGCGTCTGATCTACGACGCGCCCCGCCGCGGCACCTCCAACTCACGCATCAACTTCATCCACCCCAAGGATGGCGGCGGTGTGCTGATCGAACTCGTCGAGCCCGCTTCGGACTCAGCTCACTAGGACCAGCGTCTCGTAGGCCCGCGCGTCGCGCGGTTCGCCCAGCACGGGGTGTGCCAGTGCCGGCGATCGTCGATGTCCCGCCACACCACCACGTGCGCGATTCCCGGCCGTATTTCGTGGTCACAGCCGGGGCACCGGTAGACCTTGACCGCCCTCGCCGCCGCGACGGGACGCACCTCGTAGTCGTAGCCGTCGGTTCCGACTTCGATGCGGCGCGGGGCCGGCAGCGGATCTCGCGCCGGCTTCAGCTTGCGCGGAGCGCGGCGTTTGACCATCAGAAGAGGCGGAACTCGTCGCTGTCCATGCCTCGCATCTTGTCGTAATCGAGTGTGAGGCAACGGATTCCACGATCGGTGGCGAGGGTGCGCGCCTGGGGCTTGATCTGCTGGGCCGCGAACACGCCGGCGACGGGAGCCAACAGAGAGTCGCGGTTCATCAGCTCCAGGTAGCGGGTGAGCTGCTCGACACCGTCGATCTCCCCGCGCCGCTTGATCTCCACGGCCACCGAGCGACCCTGCTCGTCGCGGCACAGCAGGTCCACCGGGCCGATGGGCGTCATGTATTCGCGCCGCACCAGCGTGTAGCCGGCGCCGAGAAGTTCGACGTGCTCGGCTAGCAGGGCCTGAAGATGCGCTTCGACACCGTCCTTGACCAGACCCGGGTCCACACCGAGCTCGTGGCTGGAGTCGTGCTCGATCGCCTCGACGGTGATACGCAGCTGCTCGCCCGCCTTGTTCTCCACAACCCACACCGGCGTCTCACCGTCAGGCTGTTCGACGACCCAGCAGGGCGGAGACATCCAGTTCAGCGGTTTATAGGCCCGGTCGTCGGCATGCACACTCACGGACCCATCAGCCTTGAACAACAACAACCGTCGGGCCGATGGCAGATGAGCAGTGAGACGTCCGACGTAATCCACGGTGCACTGAGCGATGACAAGCCGCACCGAACCACCATAGATGGCCGGTCCCGGGTCACTAGGCTGACGCCACGATGACGGACAAGAAGACCGGCACCCAGCGGCTCGGCAGACTGCTGGAAAGGGTCACGAGCCAGACAGCAAGCGGACCGTCTACATCCGAGTACGGATCGTGGATCCTGGGACGGGTCTCGGAGAGCCAGCGGCGCCGCAGGATCCGCATCCAGTTGATCCTCACCGCATTCGCGCTCGGCGCGAACCTGATCGGCGTCGGCGTCGCGATCCTCGTCGTCACCGTGACGTTCCCGGTACCCAGCGTGTTCGACTCCGACGTCCTGTGGATCACGTTCGCCGTGGCACCCGCGTACATCGTCGCGGCGTTCATGGTCGGCGTCGTGTGGGCGACCAACCGCGTCATCGGGAACGTGCGCTGGGCGATCGAAGAACGAGAACCGACCCGCGAGGATCAGCGCAACACCTTCTTCGCGCCCTGGCGGTTGACCCGCGTGCTGCTGGTGCTGTGGGGAGGCGGCACAGTCGTGCTGACCGTCCTCTACGGCATGGAGAACACCGATTTCATCCCCAAATTTCTGCTTGGCATCAGCTTCCCGGGCATCGTCGTGTCCGCAAGCTGCTACCTGTTCACCGAGTTCGCCCTGCGCCCCGTCGCCGCCCAGGCACTAGAAGTCGGACCACCGCCGCGTCGGTTCGCGCCAGGCATCATGGGGCGAACGTTGACCGTGTGGGCACTCGGGTCCGGGGTCCCGGTACTCGGGATCCTGCTCGCGGCAATCATCACCCTCACACTGCAGATCGTGTCGCCGACGCAATTCACCATCGCGGTGATCATCCTGGCCCTGTTCGCGCTGGTCTTCGGTTTCATCCTGATGTGGATCCTGGCCTGGCTCACCGCGACTCCGGTTCAGGTGGTGAGCAAAGCGTTGAACGAGGTCGAGCGCGGCGAACTCGACACAAGCCTCGTCGTGTTCGACGGCACCGAACTCGGACAGCTGCAGCGCGGCTTCAACTCGATGGTGCACGGCCTTCGCGAGCGCGAGCGTGTCCGAGACCTTTTCGGACGCCACGTCGGCCGGGAGGTCGCCGCCCTGGCCGAGAAAGAACGGCCCAAGCTCGGCGGCGAAGAACGCCACGCGGCAGTCATCTTCATCGACATCATCGGTTCCACGCAGCTCGTCACGAGCAGGCCTGCCGCCGAGGTCGTCGAACTGCTCAACCGGTTCTTCGACGTCGTCGTCGACGAAGTCGATGAGCACCACGGGCTGGTCAACAAATTCGAGGGCGACGCCGTTCTCGCAGTGTTCGGCGCACCGGTCTCGCTGGAGAACGCCGAAGCCGAAGCGCTGGCCGCGGCACGCGCAATGGCGAGACGACTGCGGACCGAGGTCCCCGAGTGCGAAGCAGGCATCGGGGTGGCATCGGGGCAAGTGGTGGCGGGCAACGTCGGCGCCAAGGAGCGCTTCGAGTACACCGTCATCGGCGGCCCGGTCAACGAGGCCGCCCGGCTGTGCGAGCTGTCCAAGAAGGTGGACGGGCATCTGGTCGCATCGTCGCAGACCGTGGACAACGCGACCGAAACCGAAAGGCGCAACTGGACGTTGGGTGAGACGGTGACGTTGCGGGGCCACTCGGAACCGACCCGGCTGGCGACTCCGGTCAATCCCGACTGACCGGACCGCGCTGCCAGGCCCTGGCCGCTTCGACGGCGTCGCCGACGGTGTGGAAGCGGATCGCTTCGAGTTCGGGTTCGTTCCGGATGACCATGCCGTCGGGATCGACTAGATGGTGAATTCGACTGCCGCGTCGCCGGATTCATAGATGAAGCCGTCCGCCGACGACAGCGACAGTGCGAACCCGCGGGGATCGACTTCGGCGAGCTCAGGGATGTAGTCGGCCATGGCGCCATCGTCGATGCCCGCATGCTCTGCACGGATGCGGTCGAGATAGTGCTGCACCAGTTCGGCCATGCGCTGGAGTATAGGCGCTACCTGCGATGCAGAACTTCCTGTTCCTCCGCCAGTTCGGCGAGCATCGTCAGCCTGCGCTTGGACCTCCGGACCGCCCAGTAGGCCACCAGGAGCGCCAGCGCCAGAAGCGGATATCCCATCGCGATCCTGGCGACGGCCAGCCAGCCCGTCTGGTCACCGTCGTAGAGCCACCGCTGCACGACGAAACGCGCGGTGAAGACGGCGGCGAAGGCGAGCGTCGCGACGTCGTAGGCGCGCCGCGACGGCTTGTCGTGCCGCCAGGATTGCCCCGCGCCGTTGATGACGTTCCACAGGACGCCGACGAGCGGCCATCGCATCAGCACCGAGGCGAGAAAGACCACCGCCATGGCCAGACTCATCCAGATCCCCAGCAGGAAATAGTCTTTCGCCTCGCCGGTCTGCCAGGCAATGTACGCACCGATCGCGACGCCCAGTGCACCTGACAGCGCGGGCTGGATCGGCTCCCTGCGGACCAGACGCACGACGGCGATCACGACGGCCGTCGCGAGTGCCACGGCGATCGCACCGGTGAGCTCCAGAACGGCGTCACCGGCAACGAACGCGAGGCTCGGCAACGCGGCGTAGATCAGGCCCGACGTGCCACCCATCTGCTCGAGCAGCGTGGGTGCCGGTGTGGTGGTGTCAGGCATCGCCGCGCCGCTCCCCGAGATGCTCGGCCAGGAACCGGTCAACGGTGCGAAACATGTCAATCGTGTTGTCGGGGTTGACGAACCCGTGCCCCTCGTCCTCCTTGACCATGTACTCGACGTCGACGCCTCGCCCGCGCAGCGCCGCGACCAGGTTGTCCGATTCGGCCTGGACCACGCGTGCGTCGTTGGCGCCCTGGATCACCAGCAGCGGCGTCCGGATCTGGTCGACCTTGGTGATCGGGGAGCGAGCGAGCATGTCGGCCAGCTCGTCGGGGTCGTCCGGGTTCCCGACGTAGAGGTGCCAGTTGTTGGCCAGGTGCGGCCGTGCGATCTCGGGCAGAGTGCGCATGAAGTTGGACAGGTCCGAGATACCGACGTAGTCGATGGCGGCGGCGAATACGTCCGGCGTGAACGTGATTCCGACCAATGTCGCATAGCCGCCGTAGGACCCGCCGAAGATGGCCACCCTGTCGGGGTCGGCGTAGCCCTCGTCGACGGCCCAGTTGACGCCGTCGATGAGGTCGTCATGCATCGTGCCGGCGAATTGCCCGATGGCGGCCTTCATGAACGCCTTTCCGTAGCCCGATGATCCGCGGAAGTTGACCTGCAGCACCGCATATCCGCGGTTGGCCAGCAGTTGCGCGGCGGGCGCGTACATCCACCCGTCGCGCGCCCACGGCCCACCGTGGACGACGAGCACCATCGGCAGGTTTTCCGCCTCGATCCCGATGGGCAGCGTGAGGTAGCCGTGCAGGTCCAGCCCGTCGCGCGATGGGATCGTCACCGGCTGCATCGGGGCCAACTTCTCCGGGTCCAGGTGCGGGTAAGGCCGGAACAGCAGGCGACTCTCACCTGTGGTGTGGTCGTAACGGTAGGTCAGGTTGGGGTCGCGGTCGTGGGTGAAGGTGACCAACCATTTCTGCCCCGTCCGATCTGAGGACAGCGCGCCGATGTCACCGTCGGACAATTTCTCCAGATTCGCCAGCACGTCGGCGAATTGCGGATCGATCGTCTGAATCACCTGCCGCTCACCGAGATAACGGACAGCGAGGAGCTCACCGGTTGCTCTGTCCTGGATGAGCGGCTCGGGCAGGCCGGGCCACACCTGACTGCGTGCGTCGAGGTCGAAGGTCGGATGGCTGTCGACGGCGCGCTGCTTGCCGGTGGCGACGTCGAGCCGGACCAGGCGCGTCCGGTCGGTGCCCTCGTTGGATCCCATCCAGATCCCGGATCCGTCGGGGGTGACGACCATCGGGTACATCCCCATGGGATAGTCGGCGCCGTCGTAGGTGACGATGCGGCGCCGTGACTGAGTCACTTTGTCCCACACGAAGATCTCGAGGTCACCATCCCTGGTGAGCGCTGTCGCGAAGAGATCACCGCCGCGGCTGACCATCCACCCGCTCAGATCGCCGGGGTTCTGCGCGATCGGGGTGAGTTCACCGGCGGCGATGTCGAGTTCGTAGGCGTCCAGCGCCTGCACTGTGCGCTTGTTCGAGTAGACGATCGCCGTGCCCGGCATGTCGCCAGGCAGCTCGTAGACCGCCATCGCGCCCGGGAACGGTGTGAGATCGACGGGGACCGAATCCGGGTCGTCGAGGTTCACGCGAAAGATGTGCCAGTTCTCGTCACCGCCGGCATCCTGCAGATAAAGCAGCCAGCGCGAGTCGTGGGTCCACGAATAGTGGAGCACGCTGCGCGTCTCGTCGAAAGTGACGCAACGGGGTTCGATCCCGGAATCCCACGAGTCGACGGCCTGTACCCAGATGTTCATCCGGTCGCGCCACGGCGCGAGGTAGGCGATGCGGGTTCCGTCGGGCGAGATCGTCGCACCGGCGCGAACCGGGGGCTTGAACAGATCTTCGACGGAGATGAGCTCGGGTGGCGGCACGATTCATTCCTTTCGGGGGCGCTTCGGGCATGCGGCATCGGCGAGCCGACCGGCACGCGAGGTGTGATGTTGTTCTTGGGCCCGCGGTCAGCGGGTCACTGGTCCGCCAAGGCGCCCGTATGTTGCTTCAGTGATCGCCCGGTCCATCAGGGCCAGAGCTTCCTGTTGGGTGTATTTCTTCTTGTCGACGATGACCTCGACGCTGACGACCTCGTCGATCACCCGGAATGCTCCGGTGACCGCAGCCGCATAGAGCTTGACGGTCAGATCGGATTCGTCGAGGTTTAGCCGGCGGGCAAGTATCGGCAGCAGGCCTTTCTCCATGTAGTCGTGGACCATCAGGTACGACGTGCGCAGGGTCGGATCCTCCAACGACAGCGTCGCGATCCGCATCGACCGGCGTTCGTCTTCCATGTCGTCATCGGACAGCGGATTGGATTCGGCGTTGGCAGCCAGGTGCTCCGACAGCGACAGGTTGTCCGGCCAGCGGCTCATGATCGCCACGAACCGGTCGGCGGACGTCGCGAGCACCGGTTCGACGCAGCTTTCCTTGCTCCTGAAGTACCGCCAGATCGTGCGCGTGGAAAGCCCTGCTGCCGCAGAGATTTCGTCGCCGCTGGTCGCCGCGACTCCCTTCGCCCAGAACAAATCGCAGGCGTGCCGCGACACCGCGAGCCGCGCGTGCGCCGCATCCGGACGAGCCTGAACGATGTCACCCACCTCCTACCAATGTCACTTAGTGACAAGCTTACTGTGTCACTAAGTGACAGCACTGTCAAGGCCGGTGGCCGAGCACCAGCCGCACAACCATGTCGTTTTCCCGCCAGTTATGTCGGTGACAACGTGTAATTGTCGATGTCATGCACACCGATTTCGACCGTTGCCACCGAGCAGTCCAATCCAAGGACTCCCGGTTCGACGGGTGGTTCGTCACGGCCGTGCTCACCACGAACATCTATTGCCGACCGAGCTGTCCGGTACGGCCACCGTACGCCCGCAACATGCGGTTCTATCCGACGGCGGCCGCCGCGCAACGAGCTGGCTTTCGGGCCTGCAAGCGGTGCAGGCCGGATGCCTCACCGGGCTCTCCCGAGTGGAATGTGCGCGGGGATGTCGTCGCCCGCACGATGCGACTGATCGCCGACGGAACTGTCGACCGCGAGGGCGTCGGCGGACTTGCCGCCCGCGTGGGATACACGGCCCGGCAGCTGGAACGACTGATGCACGCCGAAGTGGGTGCCGCCCCGTTGGCATTGGCGCGGGCCCAGCGCACGCAGATGGCGCGAGTGCTGATCGAGACCACCGACATGGCGTTCAGCGATGTGGCGTTCGCGGCAGGCTTCTCGAGTATCCGGCAGTTCAACGACACCGTGCGCATGGTGTGCGACCTGACACCCACGATGCTGCGGAGTCGCGCGCGAACACGCTTCGGGCGCAACGAAACCGCAGGCACGGGCGTCATGTCGCTGCGGCTCCCGGTGCGGGCCCCGTTCGCGTTCGAGGGCCTCTTCGGCCATCTGGCCGCGAGCGCGGTGCCTGGAGTCGAGGAGGTGCGCGACGGGGCGTTCCGGCGGACCCTGCGCCTTCCGAATGGCAGCGGCGTCGTCAGCCTGACCCCGTTCCCCGGCCATGTGCAGTGTCGCCTCGTCGTCGACGACTTCCGCGATCTGTCCGCGGCGATCGCCCGAACGAGGCGTCTCCTCGACCTCGACGCCGATCCCGAGGCGATCGTGGCTGCGCTCAGCTCCGATCCGGAGTTCGCCGCGCTCGTCGCCAAGGCGCCCGGCCAACGGATCCCCAGAACTGTCGACGAGCACGAACTGGCATTGCGCGTCGTGCTGGGACAGCAGGTTTCCCTTGCTGCGGCGCGCACCCATGCGGGGCGGCTTGCCTCGGCGTACGGAACGCCGATCGCGGATCCCGATGGCGGATTGACACACGTGTTCCCGTCCGTCGACCGTCTCCGCGAGATCGATCCGCAGCATCTGGCGTTCCCCAAGGCACGCCAGAAATCGCTGAACGCATTGATCGCCGCATTGGCCGACGGGAGCGTTGTCCTGGATTCCGGATGCGACTGGGACGCAGCGAGGGCGCAACTGGTGGCGATCCCGGGCATCGGCCCGTGGACGGCGGAGATGATCGCGATGCGTGGCCTCGGGGATCCCGACGCGTTTCCCGGCACCGATCTTGGTGTGCGTGTGGCGGCCGAACAGCTGGGACTGCCCTCGGCACCTGGGCCGCTGAGCGAACGCAGCCACGCCTGGCGGCCATGGCGTTCCTATGCGACACAACATCTTTGGACCGCTCTAGACCACGCCGTGAACCAATGGCCACCGAAGGAGAAGTGATGACCGTGAAATTCCGGACGATGGACAGTCCGGTCGGATTGCTCACGCTGGCCGGCTCGGAAGGACGGTTGCAGCACCTTCGGATGGTCGACCAGACCTACGAACCGGATCGCGGGGACTGGCAACGCGACGACACCGCCTTCGCGGCCGCCGTCGCTCAATTGGACGAATACTTTGACGGTGGCCGGCAGGACTTCGACCTGGAGCTCGACCTGGTAGGGACGCCGTTTCAGCGAAAGGTCTGGCACGCCCTGTTGACCATTCCGTACGGCGAAACACGATCCTATGGGGAAATAGCGAGACAAATCGATACGCCAAGCGCCTCGCGGGCTGTCGGACTGGCCAACGGGCACAATCCGATCGGCATCATCGTGCCCTGCCACCGAGTTATCGGCGCGAATGGAAATTTGACTGGATATGGCGGCGGACTGGACCGGAAAAGAATGCTTCTGGGAATGGAGAAAAGCAATTCTTCGTCCATTCCCACGCTATTTGATTGAGTGATCTTTCTGCACAAATGCCTGTGCCCCCTGAACGAATTCAGGGGGCACAGGTCTTAAAATGTGTTCGGCGGTGTCCTACTTTTCCACCCGGGTGGGTAGTATCATCGGCGCTGGTAGGCTTAGCTTCCGGGTTCGGGATGGGTCCGGGCGTTTCCCTGCCGCTATTACCGCCGTAACTTTATTCACTTGTTCAGTGATTCCCCGTGGTGG
>NZ_JARSBP010000010.1 GCF_029623955.1 Mycobacterium sp. 236(2023)
AAAAGACACCAAAACTGGCATCCAAAAAAACACGTCGCGCCCCCAAACGGGAAAATGCGGACACGACAAAAAACAACAAACAAAAACCACCAAACACACTATTGAGTTCTCAAACAACACACCCAGCACGACCGCGCAAAAATCCCTCGGCTAAAAGCCGTGGTCTCTAGTGCGGACAGTTGAGGACACCCACCGAAGTGGACTTCCCTCTGGAGGCCGCCGCGCTCTCCGGGTTTTGGCCCGTGTCGCGGCGACTTCGATAAGTTACGTCAGGGATAACGCTGAGTCAAATTGCCTGGTAGATCGCGTTTCTCGGTGCGATCCGGGCGAGCGCACCGTCAGGTACGTCGACGCGTCAAAGCATCCAACGCCTCGATCATCGGGTTTGTTCCCGCCCCCGACAACAGCGTCTGACCAGAGCGATCAGCTGCTGCACTCGATCAAACGCGCTCCACCCCGGCGATATTCCTCTTGCCCCGCCGCAGCACCAGCCACTTGCCGTGAAGGAAGTCGGCCGTCTGCGGAACCCAGTCTTCTGTGGTGATCTTCACGTTGTTGACGTACGCGCCACCTTCGGACACTGTCCGCCGGGCAGCGCCCCTACTCGGCGCCAGACCCCCTGCAACCAGCAGATCGACGATGGAATCAGGGCCTCCGGGCTGCAGTTGTGCCACCGACGCCTCCCTGAGCGCCGCGGCCAGCGTCGGCTCGTCCAGTTCGCGGAGTTCACCTCGGCCGAACAACGCCTGGCTGGCGTGCTCGACCGACGCGGTCGCCTGCTCTCCGTGGACGAGGTTCGTCAGTTCGCGGGCGAGGCGCCGCTGGCCGGCCCGCTCATGCGGGCGCTCGGCTGTGGCCTGTTCCAGTTCGGCAAGTTCGTCGGCCGACAAGAAGGTGAACCACCGTAGATATGGGACGACGTCGGCGTCGGCGGTGTTGACGAAGTACTGATACCAGGCATACGGGCTGGTCATCTCCGGGTCCAGCCAGAGGCTGCCTCCGCCGGTCGACTTGCCGAACTTCTTGCCCTCGGAATCGGTGACCAGAGGGGTGGTCAGTGCGTGCGCCGTCGCACCTGCCTTCTGCCGGACCAGCCGCACACCGGCGATGATGTTGCCCCACTGGTCGGAGCCGCCGATCTGCAGTGTGCAGCCGTAACGCTCGTTGAGCTCGACGAAGTCGTTGGCCTGCAACAGCATGTAGCTGAACTCGGTGTAGGAGATGCCCTCCCCTTCGAGGCGGCGACGCACGGTGTCACGGTCGAGCATCACATTCACCGAGAAGTACTTGCCGACGTCGCGCAGGAACTCGATGGCCGACAACTCCCCTGTCCAGGACAGGTTGTTGGCGACGACGGCGCCCGTCGGTGAGTCGTCGAACTCGACGAAGCGTTCAAGCTGCCCTCGGATCCGGTCTGCCCAGTCCGCGACAGTATCGGCGGTGTTGAGTGTGCGTTCGCCGACGTCCCGGGGGTCGCCGATCATGCCGGTCGCTCCCCCTGCGAGCACGATCGGACGGTGGCCGGCCTGTTGGAAGCGGCGCAGGGTCAGAAGCGGGATCAGGTGGCCGGCGTGCAGGCTCGGTGCTGTCGGATCGAAGCCCGAATAGATGGTCACCGGCCCGTTCGACAGTGATTCGGCCAGTGCTTCGCGGTCGGTGGACTGTGCGATCAGCCCACGCCATTCCAACTCTTCGAGGATCGAGCTGCCCATGACGGTCACTGTGAAGATCTTTCCGTACTAGTCGCTGTCGCCGGGAC
Organism: Mycobacterium sp. 236(2023); assembly: GCF_029623955.1. Lineage (GTDB taxonomy): Bacteria > Actinomycetota > Actinomycetes > Mycobacteriales > Mycobacteriaceae > Mycobacterium. The sequence continues at coordinate 1,760 of NZ_JARSBP010000010.1, forward strand.
CGGGTGCCCGCGGGCTTCGCCGGTATGCGGACACCTCGGGATGTCCGGGCAGCCACATCCGCCACGCGCGGTCGGCTGCCTTGCTGACACCAACGCGCGGGCCCGCGACCCCGACACGCGGTTCGCTCAGCGTGATTCTTATCTCAGAACTGGGGTCGAAGAGGTCGATTCCGTTGTCGTCCATAGTGATTCCGAGAGCCGAGCACAGATTGCCCGGACCGCGCGCCAGCGCCGTTTCACACACCGCAAGACCGCGGCGGGCCCACGCCTGCTCGAGTCCGGTCTCGATCACCGCCGCGCGCAGCAGGACCGCTGCGGCCTCACCATCGGTCGCGCACACGACGTTCGCGCACACGTGGATGCCGTGGCTGCGGTAGGTGTACAGCGTACCGGGAGGGCCGAACATCACCGCGTTGCGCAGGCCGGGCCCGCGAAACGAATGCGCGGCGGCGTCCGGCCACGGGCCGTCGGCTGGACCTCCATACGCCTCGACCTCGACAACCGAGGCGGTCACCCCGCGGCCCGCCAGCCTTGCCCCCAGCAGAACCCGCGCGGCCTCGAGCGGACCTATTCCCAGCTCAACTGCCGTCATCGTCGACATCCTACGGAGATCGTTGACACCGGCCCGCCGGCGAGCGCATCATTCATCGCATGATGAATTCATCGCATGATGAATTATTTCGCAGCAGCTCGCACGCCGCAGTAGACATCGAGAATCTGCGGGTGCGGCGGGGCGGTCACGTCGCTGTCGACGACGTCACGGTGCAGATCGCCGCCGGCAGCATCACCGGCCTGCTCGGGCCGTCGGGTTGCGGAAAGACGACGTTGATGCGCAGCATCGTCGGTACTCAGATCGTCACCGGCGGCTCCGTCACCGTCCTCGGCAGCCCCGCGGGCTCCCCCACGCTGCGCCACCGGGTGGGTTACGTCACCCAGGACGCCACCGTGTACCGAGACCTGCGCGTCGTCGACAACGTGCGCTACTTCGCAGCTCTCTATGGCTCCGGAGCGGCCGACGTCGACGAAGCCATTGCCGCGGTGGGCCTCGATGACCATCGGAAGGCTTTGGCGGACAACCTCTCCGGTGGGCAGCGCACCCGCGTGTCGCTGGCGTGCGCGCTAGTCGCTCATCCTGACCTGCTCGTCCTCGACGAACCGACCGTCGGGCTCGACCCGGTGTTGCGCGCCGATCTGTGGGAGCGATTCGGCGAACTCGCCAAGGCCGGCACCACGCTGCTGGTGTCCAGCCATGTGATGGACGAGGCCGATCACTGCGACGACTTGGTGCTCATGCGCGACGGGAAGGTCCTCGCACATACGACGCCGAACCAGTTGAGAGAGGACACGGGATGTCAGTCACTGGAGGAAGCGTTTCTGTCCATCATCCGGCGCGGCACCGCAGTCCAAACCGCCTGAATCCCCGCGCGTACCTAGCCACGACCGCACGGATCCTGCGCCAGCTCGGCGGTGATCACCGCAGCGTCGCGATGATCCTGGTGGCTCCCAGCCTCATCATCACGCTGCTGTACTTCATGTTTGACGACATTCCCCAGCGGCCCGGCGCTCCGTCGCCGTTCAACAACGCCTGCCTGATCATGCTCGGCGTGTTCCCGCTGATCGTCATGTTCCTGATCACGTCGATCACGATGCAGCGCGAGAGGGTGTCGGGAACGCTTGAGCGGATCCTGACCACGCCGCTGCGCCGATTCGACCTTCTGGCCGCCTACGGCACCGCGTTCTCCATCGCCGCGGCGGCCCAGGCCACCCTCGCGTGCGTCGTGTCGTTCTGGTTCCTCGGGCTCGACACCGCGGGCAATCCGGTATGGGTGTTCGCCATCGCGATCATCAATGCCGTGCTCGGAGTCGGTCTGGGGCTGCTGTGCAGCGCCTTCGCACGCACCGAGTTCCAGGCTGTCCAGTTCATGCCGCTGGTCATCGCGCCTCAGTTGCTGCTCTGCGGCATCATCGTCCCCCGCGACCATCTTCCCGACTGGCTGCAATGGATCAGCAACGTCCTGCCCGCCAGCTACGCTCTGGAAGCACTCCAGGAAGTCGGTGCGCACCCGGGACTCACCGCGGTCGCGGTGCGCGACATCGCGATCGTCGTCGGGTTCGCGGTACTGGCCCTGGGCCTTGCTGCGGCGACCCTACGGCGAAGGACACCCTAGACAGATTGACCACCACACCGGACCGCAAGCGCCCCGGCCGACCGCCCGGACCGTCGGACACCCGCGACCGGATCCTCGCCTCCGCCCGGGAATTGTTCGCGCGCAACGGAATCGACAACACATCGATCCGTTCGATCGCGGCGGACGCAGGAGTGGACCCCGCGTTGGTGCACCACTACTACGGCACCAAGACCCAATTGTTCGCTGCAGCCATCGATATCCCGATCGACCCGCTATCGATCATCGGGCCGCTGCGTGACGTCCCGGTCGATCAGATCGGCCACGTTCTACCGACATTGCTGTTGCCGTTGTGGGATTCCGAACTGGGCAAGGGCTTCATCGCGACCCTGCGTTCATTGCTCGGCGGCAGCAGCACCGACGTCTCGATGGTGCGCTCGTTCCTGCAAGAGGTGATCGTCGCCGAGGTCGGCAGCCGCGTCGACGACCCGCCCGGCAGCGGACGCATCCGGGTGCAATTCGTCGCGTCTCAGCTGGTGGGCATCGTCGTGGCTCGCTACATCCTCGAGCTCGAGCCGTTCAAATCACTGCCGGTGCAACAGGTGGCCGAGACAGTCGGCCCGAACCTTCAGCGATATCTGACGGGCGACCTGACCGGTCTGATTCAGGACTGATCCGCTGCGGCGACCAGCCGCTGATGTTCGGCATCGTCGACAGTCACCGCCTCGTCGATCAGCAGCACCGGGATTCCCTCGTCGATCCGGTACTTACGCTTCAACCGCGGGTTGTACAGGGAGTCGTCGACGAACAGCAGCCGTCCGCGATCCTCGGGACAAACGAGGATGGCCAGCAGATTCTGATCCAGCGCCATCCGGTCAGCGACCGGGCATCGGGAAGATCGTGTCGCCGTCCTGCTGCATCGGGCTACCGGGGCCCCAGCTCGGACCGCCCATGCCCCCGCCGGGGGTGAAAGGTGCTGCGACCGGCGGCGCGCCGCCACCCGTCGGCGCCTGGTTGGCACCCTGGGCCATCACCTTGCGTTGGTACACAAGGGTGGCATTCAGCGCGTCGATCAGCGGCTTCTGGTTCGGCCGATCATTGAGGGCAGCGGCCAGCGCCTGCGTGTTGCCGAATGACGGCCGGATGCCGCGGGCGCGAAGCGTCATGACCTGCTCGATCAGCTTCGACACCTGACCGCCGCCGCTGCCCGTCTGATATTCGTTGGAGATCATCGCAAGGACCTGATCGGGAGAGATCCGGGGAGCCGGTGGCTCGGGAGCCTGCGTCGTGGGCTGCGCCGAAGCGGCCGGAGCGACGGTGATCAGCCCGAAGGCGAGAGCGGCACCCAGGAGCGCGCCCCCAGCCACACGGGGCAACGACATACCGTTGGTGCTGTTCTGCGACGTCATCTCATCCTCCAGTGCGATTGGGACGGTCGACCCGGCGAGCGTAACAGTGTGCCGCGCAACGGGCATCACTGCTGACTGCCCACGATCTCGCTGCGCACCGCTACGGTCAAACGCTTGTACCGATGGGTATCGGGGTCGAGGTACCAGGCGTTACGCGCCGGCTTGGGCACTCCCTGCTCCTGCAGCGGGCCGGCCAGCGGCCGGAACGTCGCGGTCAGCGTCATGTCGGTGACCACGTGGACGATGTCCGGTGATTTCCCGACGGGGAGGTCGGCGAGCGCCTCGGACAGATCCGCCGAGGGCACACTGCCGCCGGGCCGCAACGCCAGCGCCGTGACGGCCAGGGTCTGCCCGTCGGATTCGACCCCGTAGGTGACCGCCATGTCGACGGCGCCCAACCTGCCCACGGCGTCGTTGACGGTCGCCGCGAACACCATTCCGCGCGCGGTGTGGATGACGGCGTCGCGGTTGTCGACCAGCCAGTAGTCGCCGTCCTCGTCGCGGCGGAACAGGTACTCGGTGGACACCCAGGTGTCGGCCGGGGCGAAGACGCCCCGCTTGACCGACGCGAGCGGATCGATCGGTCCGCGCGGATGGGCGAGCAGCACACCGACTTCGCCGACCTCGGCGCGTCGGACGAACCCGCGGTCGTCTTCGAGGATCAGATTGTCCACCGGGTCGTACGCGGCCAGCGCGATTTCCCCGCCGCCGGGCAGCGGCCGGCCCTTACTGCCGATCTTGGCGCCCTTGACGTTGGCGAGCACGGCCTGACCGTCGGTGGTCGCGAAGAACTCGACGACGTTGGCGGGCGCGAACACGTCGATGACGCGCTCCCACAGCCCGGCGGGCATCCCCGACCCGATGAACAGCCGAACCGGGTGACTGCCGTTGATGGAGAACGCCGGATCGTCGATGACCTCACGCAACATGGCCCAGGTGTAGGACACGACGGTGACGCCGTATTGCCGGATCTCCTGGACGAAGCGGTCTGGACGCAGCCCGCGCGAGAGCGCGATGCGTGCGCCGCCGACCACGGCGCCCCCCAGGCTGACGAGAAGACCGGACTGGTGGTGCAGCGGTGTCAGGCAGTACACGGTGTCGCTGCGACTGAGGTTGGCCGCCGACGCGGTCCCGAACGCCGACAGCGCCCACCGGTAGTTGGTGATCTGGCGGGCGACGACTTCGCCGCTGATCGTGGAGAACCCGATGAAGGCGAGGTCGCGGGCCAGGCCCGGGTTCGGCCGGTACCAGCCGGGCAGTTCGACGCGGTCGGGATCGATCTTCTCCATGTCAACCACGTCGGCGTCCTGATCCAGGTGCAGGTCGCGCGATTCGCCACCGCCGAGCACCAGCACCCGGGTGTTCAGCTTGCGGGCCACGTCGAGGTTGCTCGGATCAGTGATGATCTCGGTCACGGCACCGAGCCGGGCCGCTTCGGCCAGATCGGCGTCCGGGGGCATCAGCACGGCGACGGCACCGAGCCGCGACAGCGCCGCGATGGCGACGAGCGCGCTGGGGCGGGTCTCCATCAGAATGCCGATGCGCGCGCCCTGCCGGACGCCGACGTCGATCAGGCCCCGCACCACGTTGTTGATGCGGCGGTCGACTGCCTCGTAGGTGTGCACCCGTCCGTCGAAGAGCAGCGCCTCACCGTGCGGCATGTCCCGTGCCTGCTCGGACATGATGCGGCCCAACGAGATCCGGGTGTGGTCGTTGACCTGGCCGAGGCGGGCGAGGCGGGGCAGTGTGCGGGCGGTCTCGACGGCCAGGGTGCGCGCCGACCTGTTGGCGACGACGAACGCATCGGCAGCGGACCTGACGAGGCTCAGCGCCATCTCGGTGGCCGCGGCGGTGCTGTGCGCGACCCGCGATGCGAGGGTGACCCCGCTTTCCGAGGCTTCGGAGGGCTGCAGCGGCATCGGGGTGACGCCCTCGGGCATCGCTCCCCCTTCGTCGAGCCAGCGGACCCACTCGGCGACCGCCGGCCACGTCTGGGTGGCCGCCTTCGAACCGACCACAAGGCCGAAATGCCCTGCGCGAATGAGAAATTCATAGACATCGGACTGCGGGGCCGCCCGCTTGATGCCGCGCACCGATGCGGGCTGCCCGATGTCGTCGACCTCGCCGATGACGGCGAGTACCGGGCAGTCGATGTCGGAGAGCGTGACGAGGTCTCCGTGGATCGAGAAGCCGCCGGTCATCATCCGATTGTGCGCGATGAACTGCTTGAGCAACTCGGCGACCGCGGGCCCCGACCATGCGATCCAGCCTTCGTTCGCCAGGAATCGGCGCTGCTGCTCTCGCGGCAGCAGCGCCTCCCGGTCGTGCAGTTGACGCAGGAAATCCACCCGCGACTGCGCGGTCTTGATCGGGTCGAGCATCTGAAAACCGGTGCGCGCCAACCAACCCGGAATGTCGATCCGGCTGAATACGTGGTCGGCCATGAAGTCCGCGGCGATCGGCGCCAAGCTCGCCGGCAGGTTCATCGGCAAGGCGGCCAGCGTATCGACGGGAGAGCCGAAGCCCACGATGCTCGCCAGATCCTTGGAGCGCCGGTACGCGGCTGCCTGGTAAGCGAACATGCCGCCCTGCGAGTAGCCGGCAAGATGCACGTCGCGCCCCGTCACGGTCTTGACGGTGTCGATGGCCTCGCTCAGCGCCACCACGTGGTCGGCGAGGTTGCGCTGCATCCCGCCCTCGATCTTGTCGGGTGAACCGAAGTCGATCACCCAGGGATCGATTCCCGCCTTGTGCAGGATGCCGACGGCACCCTCGTCGCGGGTCACGTCCCACATGTCGGCCGACATCATCATCGGGTGCACCATCAGTACCGGCGGGCCGGCGGGCTTGGCGCCCGGCCGGGTGTCGGGCGGGAAGTAGCGCCGCAGCCGATACATGGGGACGCTCTCGATGATCTGGAAGGGTGACGGCACCGCGCCGGTCTCCAGTCCTCCGTAGCGCAGGACCTCCAGGCCGTTCTGGGCGGTGGCGACCAGCCGCCCCACGGGCCCGGTGATCGCCGACAGGTCCACCACTGCGTGCTCCCCACTTTGCTGTCGAACTCGACTCCGCCGAGGAGCTGTCGAGCCCCGACTCCGTCGTGGCCATGATGGCATAAGCGAGATTGCCTGTTTCTGGTAATCACCGCGCGCCCACTAGTGTCAGCGAGCGATGGCACACCTGCTCGGGGGCGAGAACCTCCACCTTGAGTACCCGACGGGGGTGGTCTTCGACTCTGTCACCGTCGGCATCAGCGACGGCGATCGCATCGGCATCGTCGGCCGCAACGGAGACGGGAAGTCGACGCTGGTGGGCTTGCTCACCGGTCAGGTCGCCCCTCACGCCGGGCGGGTCACCCGCCGGGGCGGTCTGCGGGTCGGCGCGCTGGACCAGACGGACACGCTCGATCCCGAACGCACCGTGGGGTGGTCGTTGGTCGGCGATCGACCCGAGCACGAGTGGGCCGGCGACGCCCGGGTCCGCGACGTGATCGGCGGGTTGGTCGCCGATATCGGGTTCGAGGCACTCATCGGCACGCTGTCTGGTGGGCAGCGCCGGCGGGTGCAGCTGGCGGCGCTGCTGATCGACGAGTGGGACGTCGTCGCACTGGATGAGCCGACGAACCACCTCGACATCCAAGGCATCACCTGGCTCGCCGCGCATATCAAGCAACGCTGGGCAGCCGGCACCGGCGGTTTGTTGTTGGTCACCCACGACCGGTGGTTCCTCGACGAGGTCGCGACGACGACGTGGGAGGTGCATCCTGCCGGGCGAGGAACTCTGGGAAGCATCGTCGAGCCGTTCGAAGGTGGTTACGCCGCGTACGTGCTGCAGCGGCTGGAACGCGACCGGCAGGCTGCCGCTGTGGAGGCCAAGCGGCAGAACCTGATGCGCAAAGAGCTGGCATGGCTGCGCCGCGGGCCTCCCGCACGCACGTCGAAGCCGAAGTTCCGGATCGACGCCGCCAATGCGCTGATCTCCGATGTGCCGCCGTTGCGTAACAGCGTCGAGTTGTCCCGCGCCGCGATGGCACGCCTCGGCAAGGATGTCATCGACCTGCTCGACGTCTCGGTCGCCTACCCCGGCGCATCCGGGGACCGAGAAGTGTTGCGGGACATCGAATGGCGGATCGCCCCGGGTGAGCGCACCGGCATTCTCGGAGCGAACGGCGCAGGCAAGTCGACGTTGCTCGGTCTCATCGCGGGCACCGTCGAACCGACCGCGGGCCGGGTGAAGCGCGGCAAGACGGTACAGCTCGCCGTGCTGGATCAGGAATCCCGTGAGCTCGACGCGTTGTCCGGCGACATGGTGCGCGAGGTGCTCGGGCGTCTGCAGACCACCTACCAGATCGACGGCAAGGACGTCACACCCGCGCAACTGCTGGAGCGGCTCGGCTTTCCGCGGGAACACCTTTCGGCCCGCGTCGGCGAGTTGTCCGGTGGGCAGCGGCGTCGCCTTCAGTTGATGCTCGTGCTGTTGTCGGAGCCCAACGTGCTGGTGCTCGACGAGCCGACGAACGACGTCGACACCGACATGCTCACCGCCACAGAGGATCTGCTGGACTCCTGGCCGGGCACGCTGATCGTGGTTTCGCACGACCGCTATCTCCTCGAGCGCATCACCGACAACCAGTACGCAATCCTCGACGGCCACCTTCGGCACCTTCCCGGCGGCGTCGATGAATACCTGCGGTTGGCGGAGAAGCGGCCGTCCGCACCCGCGCAGCAGCAGCAGAAATCCGCGGCCCCGGCGAGCCTTTCCGGAGCCGAGTTGCGCAACGTCGAAAAAGAGATTGCGTCCATCGACCGGTCGCTGGCCAAGCTCTCCGACCGGATCGGTGCCAAACACGAAGAGATGGCCGCCCAGGATCAATCCGATCACGTCGGGCTCGGGCGGCTCACCGCCGAGCTACGGGAACTGGAAAGCCAAGTGACCGAGCAGGAGTCACGGTGGATGGAGCTCTCAGAGCGGCTCGAGGAGAGCTGATGACATACGTCCTGCGGCCCTTCGTGTTGTGCCTTCGCTATTGGCCGCAGTTGGCGGCGTGTTATCTGCTGGGACTGCTGGGACGTCGCGGGGCCATCGAACTGGCGGCATGGGTCGGCTACGACAACGACGTCTTGGCGTCGCTGATCATGCCGCTGGCCGGTCTGGCCCGGCTCGGGTCATACGTCGCGATGTTCTTCGTGTTGCGTAGCGCGATACCGGCACTGGCGGCTCTGCCGTCGCGATCGGCCAGGCGTATCGACGTGTTCTCGACCGTCATCGTCCCGTTCTTCGCGATCTATCTGGCGTGGAAGTTGTTCGCAGAGGACTGGATCGCGTTCCAATCGGTGGCGCTCGACTACCGGATCGGCGAGGCGATGACCACGCCGGGTGCGGTCGAATTGCACCCGGAGGAGCTTCCCGTCAGCAATGTGACGTGGATTCTGATCTTCGCGGCGCTCGTGGCCCGGTATGTGCTCAGTCGATTCAAGGACCGCCTTCCGGGCTGGATGATCGGGATCCGGGTCTATGTCGACGCGCTGTGGGTGTTTCTGGGCGTCAGCTTCGCAGCGAGTAAGGACCTCACGTTCCTCCTCAATCCGACCGGCTGGGTTTCCGAACGACGGATCGTGGTGTGGTTCAGCGAGACTCGCGCGGAATTGTTCTCACATCTGCGCCCGCTCGAGGTCCTGTGGGACAGCGTCACCTGGGCTGTGTCGACCGTGTTCGGCGGCGCGACGATACCGCTGCTGTGGCTGGCGGTCGCGGCGATCGTCTACGGCGTGACCATGCCCGAAGACTGGCGCGGCGCGGCACGGCGGGTCGCCGGCCAGCGCGCCGACTGGGTGTTCGAGCGGACCGCGAGCCGGGAGAAGCGGGTCAGGGAGCGGTGGTCACGGCTGTCCGATGTCCGCCGCGACGAGGCCAGGGACTGGTTGCTGTCCAAACTGGGCAACTATCGCACCATCACCGACGCGGCGCGGCTGATCCTGCACGGTGGCGTGCTGGCGTTGTCGCTCTACGTACTCGGCTATCTCGGCCTGGCCTGGCTGGACATGGCGGGCAGCTTCTATCGCCCCGAGGTGCGGGCCGGATACCTCTTCCGCGGCGCGACGTGGCTCGTCGGCCCCGAGCCGAAGGCGTTCTGGGACTGGGCGCAGCCGGCGCTCGTCTTCGTGTCACACCTGATCATCGAGCCGCTGCGGGTGTGCCTGATCGCCTCCACGGTGGCCTACTGCGTCGAGAACGTCCGGCCGAAGGAAGCTACAGCAGCATCCGCACCGTGATCTGGTCGTTGTGGGTGATGTCGAGCGCCGTGGGTACCGCATCCGAGGGCAGCACGAAGCCGAACTGAATGCGCCCCGGTTGGTGGCACAGGGATTGCGTGCCATCGGGAGGGATCGGCGTGAAGCCGCCGACCCTCTCGGCGTCCCAGCGTCGTTCGCCGTCGGTCAGCACTGCGGTGCACAGGCCGGGGATCGGGGATCCGGACCAGTCGACGACGATGACGGTGAGCACTGTGCCGTCCGGGAGTGGCGGGCCGAAGTTCAGTCCGCTGCGGTTCAGGTAGCGGATCGAGTCGATCTTCCAGGTCTGCCCGTCAGCGGTACCGCTCTGTCCGTCGGCCACGACCAGCTGGGGCGTCACGGTGTTCCGGTAGTCGGACCAGTAGGGCCCGAAATCGATCGCGATGTACGCGGCGATCCCGCACGCGACGACGACGGCACCGATGACGTTGCGCTGCCACAACTTCGCGAGTCGCGTCACTTCGCGCTCACCTCGGGTCGGGTCAGTTTTACCTCGTCGGATCTCGTGATGCCGGGGTCGTCGGCCGGAATGTCGATCACCAGCCGGGAATCAAGGATGTCGCTGCCCGCCCACACCCGCAGCAGTAGCGGATCGGACGCGCCCGCCTCGACGAGGGACGGGGCGACGTCGAACACCCAGCTGCCGCGCGCCGGGATTCCGGGCGAGATCTCGGCCCGGAGGGTGTCGAGGAAGAATCGGTCGGACGCCGCGTACGTGTTCGGGCCCACGATCAGATCGGCTTTGGGCAGCTCGGTGGATCGTGGCGCCTCGATCGTGGCATCGATGACGACCCAGATGCCCGCGGCTGGGACCGAATTGACCTGCGGCGCAATGCGGACCGACGTGACCGTGGCGGTGATGGCCCGCCCCTCGACGGGCTCGTCGAGCGTGCCGCGGACCTCGAACGGACCGTAGAGGTCGGTGGGGGTCGGGAGGTTGTGCCATACGAGCGCGGCGGCCGCCACGATGACGAGCGCGGCGATGGTGGACAGCGCCGCCCGCGCGGTCGTCTTCGGTGTAGTCGTCACGTCTGCTCCCCCACGACCAGTTCGGTCACGCCGTAATCATCGGTGTCGATCCATTCTTCGCCGCCGTAGGTGACCATCAGCTGTCGAAACGATTTCTTCCACACCCGCACGGCCACGACGCTGCCGTCGTCGAGGGCGTCGGCGGGAACCTGCCAAGTGAACACAATCTCCTCGGTGAGACCCGGCCCGAGATTGGTGATCGGCGAGCCGTCCCGGAAACGGAAGGTGCCGTAGAACTGCTCATCCGGCACGTCGCGGATGTCGAGCTCGTTGCGAAGCCGTCCCGGTATGGTCCCGTCGTTGCGCAATGTGGCGACCACCGCTAGATAGAGCTTGTCCGGTGTGGCAGGGCCGACGACCCGGCCGCCACCCTCGATCTGCGGGAGTAGCCGGGCCCGGTCGATCGTGACCATGTACTGGCCGTCGTTGAACTCTTCGCCCGGTGCGAACGCCGTGGCCCTGGTGTCGACGGCATCCAGTCCCCCGAACAACGCCGCCACCGCGAGCACCACGACCAGCGCACCCTTCCACCACTGGCTCACCCTGCGTTGGGCGATCCACCGCCACGCACGCGACGAGCGGGCTTCGGTGTCCATACGCTGGATGCTAGCTGTGGCCGACCGCGGTGGGGATGGGGAACCGGCGCACGAGCAGCAGCCCGGAGGCGGTCACGAGTCCGCAAATGAAAATCGTCGGGCTGACACCGAGGTATGTCGCGACGAGCCCGAACAGAAAGCTCCCTGCGGCCAGCGAACCCTGCAATGTCAACGTGTAGAACGACGTCATCAGCGCGCGGCGGCCGTCCGGTGACGCTTTCTGGACCGCCCATTGATGCGCCACGGTCAGAGTGCCCCAACAGAATCCCGCCACCAGAAGAAAGGACGCATCGAGAAGCATGCTGTCCCACTGACTCACACCGATCGCCGCGAGCGCGAAGACGGAGACCCCGGCGACACTGAGTGTGTTCATGGCAATGCGGCTCTGCAGCCACGGCATCAGCGAGACAGCCGACACCGTGCCGACGGCGAGCGCGGTGAGGAGTCCGCTGTAACCGATCACGTCGATCTGGATGTTCTCCTTGGCTTCCAGCGGCAACAGCGACACCATGCCGGTGCCCGGCACCATGAACAGAGCACAGCGAATCAACGGGCCGTACAGCGTCGGAGACGCGCGGAGTTCACGCCAGCCGTCGCCGAACGAGCGCGCGGCTTCACCGAACGAGCGCTCGTCTCTGCGACCCCTCGACTTCGGGACCCGCCTGACGACGACGATCATGAGGAGGTGCGACACCGCGCGGGTGCCGAAGACGATCACCGCGCCTTTGAATCCGACCAGGAGGCCACCCATCATGGGGCCGATGACCTGGGCCAGCTTGTTGCTCAGCGTGTTGAACGAGATCGCGGCGACCAGCTGATCCGGCGGAAGCAGTTCGTGCAGAAAGGGTTTCCACGCCGACTGCTGGAACACCAGACCGATTCCTGTCAGCGTCAGGCCCGCCAACAGCCATCCGCTGCTGAGGTGGCCGCCGAAGGTGATGACGACGAGTCCGGTGACGCACAACAGCATCCACAGGTGCGCACCCAGCAGCAGCCGTCGGTGACCGTAGAGGTCCGACAGGATCGCCGCTGGTATTGCCAGGATGAGGAACGGCAGGCTGGTGGTCGTCTGGACGAGACTGATCAGGAGCGGATTCGACGTCAGCGTCGTCATCACCCAGGACGCACCGAGCAGAAGAATGGTCAGCCCGAGACCGGAGAGCAGGTTCGCGCTCCACAGCTCGCGGAACTGCCTCAGCCGGAACAGCCCGTACCCGCGACCCGACCCGGTCACCGAAGGCGGCTCCGCAGGTGGTCGGATGCGTCACGAACCATGCTGAGCTGCTTGGCCACCTGGATCGGTGCCGTGCCGCCCCGGGCATCGCGGGAGTTCACCGAACCCTCCGTGGTCAGCACCTCGCGCACCTCCGGCGTGAGCTCAGGGTGGATACCGGTCAGCTCGGCGTCTTCGAGCTCCTCCAGCCCGACGCCGCGGGCTTCGGCGGCCTTGACGGCCGCCCCCGCCGCCTCATGCGCCACCCGGAACGGGACACCGCGGCGCACCAGCCACTCCGCCACATCGGTGGCCAGCGTGTAGCCCAGCGGGGCGAGTTCGGCCATCCGGTCGACGTCGAAGCGCAGCGTACCGATCAGACCCGCCATCGCAGGCAACACCAGCTCCAGCTGCGCGACCGAATCGAAGACGGGTTCCTTGTCTTCCTGGAGATCCCGGTTGTAGGCCAACGGCTGGGCCTTGAGGGTGGCAAGAAGTCCGGTGAGGTTGCCGATCAGGCGGCCGCATTTTCCGCGGGCCAACTCGGCGATGTCGGGGTTCTTCTTCTGCGGCATGATCGAGCTTCCGGTGGACCATGCGTCGTGCAGCGTGACATAGCCGAACTCTGTTGTGCTCCAGAGGATCACATCTTCGGCAAGGCGCGACAGGTCAACTGCGATCATCGCGAACACGAACGACGCCTCGGCCGCGAAGTCGCGTGACGCCGTGGCATCGATCGAATTGTCGGCGGCGCTGTGGAAGCCCAGCTCCTCGGCGATGGCGTCGGGATCCAGACCCAGTGACGATCCGGCCAACGCGCCTGATCCGTATGGCGACACCGCGGCACGCTTGTCGAAGTCGACGAGCCGGTCGACGTCGCGCAGCAGCGGATGGGCGTGTGCCAGCAGTTGATGTGCCAACAGCACAGGCTGCGCAGACTGCAGATGGGTCTTGCCCGGCATGATCGCCGTCGGATGCGCCTGGGCCTGGGCGGACAGTGCCGCGACGACCTCGAGCACGCTGTCGGCGACTCTTCGGATCGCGTCGCGCAACCACAGGCGAAACAGCGTGGCCACCTGATCGTTTCGCGACCGGCCTGCCCGCAGCCGTCCGCCCAGTTCCGCACCGACCCGGTCGATCAAGCCGCGCTCGAGGGCACCGTGCACATCCTCGTCGGTGACCAGCGGCCCGAAGCTGCCGTCAGCGACGTCGGAGCCGAGGCTGTCGAGCCCGGCGAGCAGGCCGTCGCGCTGTTCCTCGGTCAGCAGGCCGGCCCGGAACAGCACGCGCGCATGGGCTTTCGACGCGGTCACATCATAGGGCGCCAGGACCCAGTCGAAGTGTGTTGACTTGCTCAGTGCGGCAAGGGCGTCGGCGGGGCCGTCGGCGAACCGGCCACCCCACAGCGAGCCCTCGTTGGTGCTCACGACCCCGCCAGGTCCCGGCGCGCCGACAGGCTCGACGACAGACCGTGCACATGCACGAATCCCTTGGCGCTGGACTGGTCGAACGTGTCACCTTCGTCGTAGGTCGCAAGGTTGAAGTCGTACAGCGATTCCTGGCTGCGGCGCCCGTTGACCGCGATGTGGCCACCGTGCAGCACCAGCCGGATCTCACCCGACACATGCTCCTGGGTGTGGGCGACGAACGCCTCCAGCGACGCCTTCAGCGGCGAGTACCAGAGACCGTCGTAAACCAGTTCGCCCCACTTCTGATCGGTCGTGCGCTTGAAGCGGCCGAGTTCGCGCTCCAGCGTGACGTGCTCGAGCTCGGTGTGGGCCGTGATGAGGACCATCGCACCGGGCGCCTCGTAGATCTCGCGGCTCTTGATGCCGACGAGACGATCCTCGACGACGTCGAGACGTCCCACGCCCTGAGCTCCGGCGCGGCGGTTGAGCTGTTCGATGGCTTCGAGCACCGAAACCGGCTGGCCGTCGATGGAGACCGGGACACCCTTCTCGAACCCGACCACGACCTCGTCGGGGGTGTTCCAGTTGACCGTCGGGTCTTCGGTGTAGTCGTACACGTCCTTGGTCGGCGCGTTCCACAGATGCTCGAGGAAGCCCGTCTCCACGGCGCGGCCCCACACGTTCTGGTCGATCGAGAACGGTGAACGCTTCGTCACGTTGATCGGGATCGCATTCTCCTCGGCAAACGCGATCGCCTTCTCACGAGTCCACGCATAGTCGCGGACCGGCGCCAGCACCTTGAGATCGGGTGCAAGGGAGGCGAATCCGACCTCGAACCGCACCTGGTCATTGCCTTTGCCGGTGCAGCCGTGCGCGACGATGCCGCCCTTGTGTTCCTTGGCCGCCTCGACGAGGTGCTTGACGATCAGCGGCCGGCTCAGAGCGGACACCAGCGGGTAGCGGTCCATGTAGAGCGCGTTGGACTTGATCGCAGGCAGGCAGTATTCCTCGGCGAACTCATCGCGCGCGTCGACGACGACGGCCTCGACCGCACCGCAGTCCAGCGCGCGCTGCCGCACGACGTCCATGTCTTCACCGCCCTGGCCGAGGTCGATGGCGACGGCGACGACCTCTTTGCCGGTCTCCTTGCCGATCCAGCTGATGGCCACCGAGGTATCCAGGCCACCGGAATAGGCCAGGATGACGCGCTCGGACATAACGAAACTCCTTCTTGTGGGGGCTGTCTCAGGTCTTGGAGAGATTCTCGATGGTGACGGCGAGCTCGGCGCCGGTCATGGGTTCGCGGGCGATGACCAGAATCGTGTCATCACCGGCGACGGTGCCTACCACATAGGGCAGTGCGGCACGGTCGATCGCACTGGCCAGATAGTGCGCGGCGCCGGGAGGGGTGCGCAGCACGGCCAGGTTGGCGCTCGCGTCGGTGGACACCAGCAGGTCGCCGAGCAGCCGTGTCACCCGTTCGGTGCCGCCGGCCACGCCCCGCACCGGGCTGCCGTCCTCCGGCACGATGTAGACGCCCACGCCGCCGTCGGCACCGCGGAGCTTCACGGCACCGAGTTCCTCGAGGTCGCGCGACAGCGTGGCCTGGGTGACGTCGATCCCTTCGCCGGCCAGCAGCGCCGCCAGCTCGGTTTGGCTGTGCACGGATTGCGCTGACAGCAGCGCGACGATCCGGGCCTGCCGTCCGGCGCGGGTGGTCGCAGCAGTCACGCTCGCTCCAGCAACCACACCAGCAGCGCCTTCTGTGCGTGCAAACGGTTCTCGGCCTCGTCCCACACCGCGCTCTGCGGCCCGTCGATCACGTCGTCGGTGATCTCGTGTCCGCGGTGCGCCGGAAGGCAGTGCAGCACAACCGCTTCCGAGTCAGCATGACCGAGCATTTCGGCGTTGATCTGGAAGGGCCGGAACGGACGCACCCGGTCGAGACCGTCGTTCTCCTGACCCATCGACGTCCACGTGTCGGTGACGAGGACATCGGCGCCGGTCGCCGCGGCGACCGGATCGTCGGTCAACGTGACGGTGGCGCCTGTCTTGTGGGCGCGGGTCTCGGCGGCGGCGACGAACATCGGGTGCGGTTCGAACCCGTGCGGTGCGGCGATGGTGACGTTGATGCCCGCGGTGACACCGCCGAGCATCAGCGAATGCGCCATGTTGTTGGCGCCATCACCGAAGTAGGTGAGCCGCAGGCCTTTCAGTTCGCCTTTACGCTCGGCCAGCGTCTGCAGGTCGGCAAGCACCTGACACGGATGGAACTCGTCCGACAAGGCATTGACGATCGGGACCGTCGAACCCGACGCCATCGCGGTCAGCCGTTCCTGTGCAAAAGTCCGCCACACGATGGCGTCGACGTAGCGCGACAGCACCTGGCCGGTGTCTTCGAGGGTTTCCTCGCGACCGAGCTGGGTGCTGCGGCCATCGACGACGACGGCATGCCCGCCGAGTTCGGCGATGCCCATCTCGAACGAGAACCGGGTGCGTGTCGAGTTCTTCTCGAAGATCACCGCGACACCACGCGGCCCTTCGAGGGGACGCCTGCTGAAGCGGTCTTTCTTCAGTTCCGCCGCCAGCGTGAGCACCTCGGCCTGCTCTTCCGGGGAGAAGTCGTCGTCGCGCAGGAAGTGCCGGGTCATGATTGGGCCGCCTTGTCCAAGATCTTCGGGAGAGCCGCCAGGAACGATTCCACCTCGGCCTCGGTGATGACCAGTGGCGGGGCGAGGCGGATGATGTCGGGCGCTGCGGCGTTGACGAGGAAACCCGCGTCACGGGCGGCGATTTCGACCGGTTTGGCCGCTTCGGCGGTGAGTACGATGCCGCGCAGCAGGCCGCGGCCGCGGACATGGTTGACCAGAGGGTGGTTGATCGATTCGACGCCGTGGGCGATGGTCTTGCCGAGGACGTCGGCCCGCTCGATCAACTGGTCGTCGGCGAGCACTTTGAGTACGGCGAGCGCGGCTGCGGTGCACACCGGGTTGCCGCCGAATGTGCTGCCGTGCAGGCCGGGCGTCAGCAGGTCGGCCGTATCGCCGATCGCCAGGCACGCGCCGATCGGCAGCCCGCCGCCCAAACCCTTGGCGAGCGTGACGATGTCGGGGGTGATGCCGTCGTGCTGGTGGGCGTAGAACACACCGGTGCGGCCGACTCCGGTCTGCACCTCGTCGAGCACCAGCAGTGCACCGTGTTCGGCGGTGATCTCGCGGGCGGCGACGAGGTATCCGGCGGGCGGGACGACGACGCCACCCTCCCCCATGATCGGCTCGAGAAAGACGGCCGCGGTCTGATGGTCGACGGCGGCGCGGAGGGCCTCGACATCCCCGTAGGGCACGTGTGTCACGTCGCCCGGCAGCGGAGCGAACGGCGCCTGCTTGGACGGCTGGCCGGTCAGCGCCAGCGAGCCCATCGTCCGGCCGTGGAAAGCATTCTGGGCCGCAACAAGTTTCGTGCGGCCGGTCAGCCGGGTGATCTTGAACGCGACCTCGTTGGCCTCGGTGCCGGAGTTGCAGAAAAACACCTTCGCGGGCGCGCCAAGATGACCGACGAGTGCCTCTGCCAAGGCGATGCCGGGTTCGGTGGCATACAGATTCGACGTGTGCCCCAGCGTGCTCATCTGGCGCGTGACGGCCTCGATCACGGCGGGGTGCCCGTGGCCGAGGACGTTGACGGCGATGCCGCCGAGCAGGTCGACGTAGGACTTGCCGTCGACGTCGGTGACGACGGCGCCATGACCGCTCGCGAGCGCGAGCGGCGGCGTGCCGTAGTTGTTCATCATGACCGCCGACCAGCGGTCCAGAAGCGTGCTCATGCCGAAACCACCTTCGTGCCGGCTCCTTCATTGGTGAAGAGTTCGACGAGCACGCAGTGCTCCACGCGGCCGTCGATGACGTGCGCGCTCGGCACGCCCCCGTTGATCGCGCGCAGGCAGGCCTCGATCTTGGGCACCATGCCCTCCTCCAGCGTGGGAAGCAGTTCGGTCAGATCGGCTGAATTGATCTGGCTGACCAGCGAATCGCGGTCGGGCCACGACGTGTAGAGGCCTTCGACGTCGGTCAGCATGAGGAGCTTCTCGGCGCCGAGCGCTTCGGCCAGTGCCCCGGCGGCGGTGTCGGCGTTGATGTTGTAGACCAGGCCTGCGGTGTCGGGTGCGATCGTCGACACGACGGGAATCCGGCCTGCCTCGATGAGGTCGAGCACGGCATCGGTGTTGACCTTGTCCACGTCGCCGACGAGCCCGATGTCGGTGGCGACACCGTCGACCAGGACGGTGCGGCGTACCGCGGTGAACAGGTGGGCGTCCTCCCCCGTGATGCCGACGGCGTAGGGGCCGTGGGCGTTGATCAGGTTCACCAGTTCGCGACCCACCTGACCGAACAGCACCATCCGCGCGACGTCGAGCACCTCAGGTGTGGTGACCCGGAACCCACCCCGGAAGTCGCCTGCGATACCGAGCTTTTTGAGCATGGCCGAGATCTGCGGACCACCGCCGTGCACGACGACGGGATGGATTCCGCAGTTACGCAGGAACACCATGTCAGCGGCGAAGGCGGCCTTGAGTCGGTCGTCGGTCATCGCGTTGCCGCCGTACTTGACCACCACGATCTTGTCGTTGAGGGCCGTCAGCCAGGGCAGGGCGTCGGCGAGGACCTGCGCCTTGTCGGCAGTGGACAGGCTCATGAGCTGTAGGCCGAATTCTCTTCGACGTACGCGTGGGACAGGTCGGTCGTGCGAATCGTCGCCGACCCGGCCCCGACCCCGAGGTCGACGACGACGACGATGTCCGCGCCGGAGAGATCGACCTCGCGGGCACCCGGCGCGCCGACGCTGTCGACACAAACTGGAAACCCGTTGAACGACACCGTGATCCGGTCGGCGTCGAGCTTGACGGGAGCCATCCCGACCGCAGCCAGCACCCGGCCCCAGTTCGCGTCGGAGCCGAACAGCGCGGTCTTGACGAGGCTGTCGCGGGCGATGACGCGTGCGGCGATCAGTGCATCGTCCTCGCTGACGGCGCCCGTCACCGTCACCAGAATCCGCTTGGTGACACCTTCGGCGTCGGCTTGCAACTGGGCGCACAGGTCGTCGCACACCTGGAGCACGGCGTCGTCGAGATCGGCCTGGCTGGGTGTGATCTCGCTGGCACCCGAGGACAGCAGCAGCACTGTGTCATTGGTCGAACAGCTGCCGTCGACGTCGAGCCGGTCGAAGGTGCGTGCTGTCGCGTTCTTCAAGGCGGCCTGCAGCGCTTCGGGACCGGCGACGGCATCGGTGGTGATGACGCAGAGCATGGTGGCCAGCGACGGGGCGAGCATTCCTGCGCCCTTGGCCATTCCGCCCACCGTCCACTTGTCATCGTGGTGCAGCGCAGCCTGTTTCGGCACGGTGTCGGTGGTCATGATGGCCCGTGCGGCTTCCTCGCCGCCGGTCAGTCCGCCTGCCATCTCGTGCACGATCTCGGTCACGCCGGCGAGCACCTTGTCCATCGGGAGCCGGTCACCGATCAACCCGGTCGAGCAGACGGCCACCTCGATGGCGCCGGTCTCGGTTCCCCAGTCCGACAGCGCTTTCGCGACAGCTTCCGCGGTCGCGTGGGTGTCCTGAAATCCGCCCGGGCCGGTGCACGCGTTGGCGCCACCGGAGTTGAGGATCACCGCGCGCAGCGCTCCGGTGGTCAGCACCTGCTGTGACCACAACACCGGCGCAGCCTTGACTTTGTTGCGCGTGAACACGCCCGCGGCCGAGTGGTCCGGGCCTTCGTTGAACACCAGCGCCAGATCGAGCGCACCGGAAGCCTTGATTCCCGCGGCAATGCCGGTGGCCCGGAACCCGGCGGGGGCGGTGACGCCCTGGGTACGCAGCATCCTGCTCACGGGGCAACTCCCACGATCGAAAGGCCTTCTGTCTCAGGCCAGCCAAGGGCGAGGTTCATCGACTGCACGGCCGCTCCTCCGGTTCCCTTCACGAGATTGTCTATGGCGGCGATCGCGACGAACGTCGAGGCGTCCTCGTCGACCGCGATGGCGAGCTGGGCGGCGTTGCTGCCGATCACAGCTCCGGTCTTCGGCAGCTGACCTTCGGGCAGCAGATAGACGAAAGGTTCATCGGTGTAAGCCTTTTCGTATGCGGCGCGCAGTTGGGACACGGGCGCTTGGGTGCGCGCCGTGCAGGTCGCCAGGATGCCGCGTGACGTGGGGATCAGGACCGGGGTGAACGACACGGTGACGTCATTGCCGCTCACGCCGCGCAGCCCCTGCGCGATCTCGGGCGTATGCCGGTGCTTGCCGCCGATGTTGTAGGCGCGGGCGGACCCGATTACCTCGGATCCGAGGAGGTCCACCTTGGCCGCCCGGCCCGCACCCGAGGTGCCGCTGACCGCGACGACGGTAACCGCGGGTTCGATGAGGCCTTCGGCCAGCGCCGGCCACAGCGCGAGCAGCGCGGAGGTCGGATAGCAGCCCGGCACCGCGACGCGCTTCGCGCCACGCAGACGGTCCCGGGCACCGGGCAGTTCGGGAAGACCGTAGGGCCAGCTGCCCGCGTGGTCGGAACCGTAGAAGCGCTCCCAGTCACCGGCGTCGGTGAGCCGGAAATCGGCGCCACAGTCGACGATCAGCGTATCGGGCCCGAGTTGTTCGGCCAGTGCCGCCGAATGACCGTGGGGCAGGCCGAGGAACACCACGTCGTGACCGGAGAGAACGTCGAGTTCGGTGGGTTCGAGCGTGCGATCGGCGAGTGGCAGCAGGTGAGGATGGTGCTCAGCCAGCCCCGTTCCGGCGCTCGCCGCTGCCGTGAGCGCCCCGATGGTCAGCCGACCGTCGGTGTAGGCGGGATGGCCGAGGAGCAGGCGGAGGATCTCCCCTCCGGCATAGCCACTGGCACCGGCAACCGCGACGGACGTCATACCGCGATCATGCATGGTTATGCACAAGAATGCAATCTCATTATTCCAGCCCGCGTTTTCGGCGTAGTTCGTCAACCTGGCATTGACGAACTACGCCGAAATCGCGAGTTATCAGCCCAGGCGGATGTCCGGAACGAGCGCGTGCACCCCCTCGGCCGTCGCCCCGAGTGTCGTCGACAACTGCCACGCGGTCTCCCGGACGCGCGAACCCAACTCGAACTGCCGTCCGGCGCTCATCCGCACGGCCGGGACTGACGCGCCGATCGCGCCGACAACGCGCTGCGTGTGGTCGAAAATAGGGGCGGCGACAGCCCAAATGCCAACGGTGCGTTGACCATTTGACTCCGCATAGCCGCGAAGTCTCGCATCGGCGAGTTCGCGCGCCACCTCGGCGGGATCGATCGTCGTGCTCGCAGTCAGCGCCGTGATCGGCTCCGAAAGATGTTTGGCCCGTTCATCTTCGGGCAGCGCGCACAGAATCGCCTTACCCGGGCCGCCATACGCGAGCCGGATCGGAACGCCGATGTCGGTGTAGGTACGACGTAACTCCTGGTGACTCTCGACCTGGGCGGCGACGATGCGCTGCCCGGTCCCGAGCAGTTCGTGCAGGCCGATCGTCTCGTCGAACTCGTCGCGCAGCTCCGTCATGAACGGCAACGCGGCTTCGCGCAAACCCCGCGGCATGGCACCGGAATTGGCCAGTTGCATCAGCAGCGGCCCCAGCCCATAGCGCTTGGTGCCGGTCTGCCTGACCAGATGGTTCTCCTGCATCGCATTGAGGAGCCGGTGGACCGTGCTCGTCGACAGGCCCGTTGATCGGGAGATGTCGCTGATCCCGAGTTCAGGCCGGCGCCCGTCGAAACACCGCAGGATCGCCACCGCCCGGTCGATCGACTGCACCCCGTTCCGCCGTTCCGGCTGGTCTTTGGCCGTCTCCCCCAATGGCTGCATGCCCAACATCTTCCACTCCCCACTCGATTTCTTGACAGGTGTTCGTCATTGACGACGTGACACGCCTCGCACGAAACGCTTGACGTGACTCCGATCACGGACTTAGTCTTTCCGCACAGCGCAAAACATATCCCACAATGCGGGAAGGATCAATGAGACCACTCAGCGGATTCCGAGTTCTGGACCTGACCAGATTCCTGTCGGGCCCGTACTGCACGATGGTGCTGGCGGAGCTCGGCGCGGACGTCATCAAGATCGAACAGCCCGGCACCGGCGACGATTCGCGCCGGATGGCGCCCAAGATCAACGGCGAGAGCTACCCGTTCGCCATGCCGAACCGCAGCAAGCGATCAGTGGCCCTCGACCTGAAGTCAGACCGAGGACGTGAACTCTTCCTCGAACTGGCCGCCGATGCCGACCTGGTGATCGAGAACTTCCGGCCGGGCGTCACCAAGAGGCTCGGTATCGATTACGCCTCGATCAGGAAAGTTCGCGACGACATCCTGTACTGCTCGATCAGCGGATTCGGCCAGACGGGCCCATACCGTGACCGCCCCGGCTTCGACATCATGGCCCAGGGCATCGGCGGATTCCTGCGGATGACGGGCCAGCCCGACGGCAAGCCCACCAAGGTCGGCATCGCGATCAACGACATCGCCGCCGGCGCGACCGCGATCTACTCGATCCTCGCCGCGGAGCTTCACCGCAGGCAGACCGGCGCCGGCCAATATCTCGACATCTCCCTCGTCGACGCCGGGCTGGCGTGGACCGTGTGGGAGTCGGGCGCCTACTTCGGCAGCGGCGAGACACCGGCCCAGACCGGGACCCGGCACCGCCGCTCGGCGCCGTACCAGGCTTACCGGACCGCGGACGGGTTCGTCACGATCGGCGCCAACACCGACCGGTTGTGGCTGCGCCTCATCAACGACGTCCTCAAGCGGCCCGATTGGGCCGACGACGCACGGTTCATCGACCTGCCTGCCCGGATGGCGCATCTCGACGACCTCGAAGAGGAGATCGAGGCCATCACGACCACATTGCCGACGAGCGCGTGGGTAGACCGGATGGACACAGCGGGCGTCCCCGGCGGGCCGGTCCTGACCTACGACGAAACGCTCGACGATCCCCACATCCAGGCGCGCGGCATGATCGTCGACCTCGAGCACCCGATCATCGGGCCGATGAAGACGATCGCGCCGCCAACCCGGTTCTCCGAGTTCGACTTCGACGTCCGCTCACCCGCGCCCTGGCTCGGTCAGCACACCGCCGACGTCCTGTCCGAGCTCGGAATCGATCGCGACGAGATCGACAAACTGTTCGCCGACGGCGTCCTCTACGACGCCCACCCCGAGATGCAGGAGGACAAGACAGCATGAGTGCCAAAGAGATTCGGGTTTCGCGAGACGCGGAGACGCCGGAGATCGCGACGGTCGAGGTGCACAGCCCCGACAGTCACAACGCCATCGCGCTGAGCATGTACCGCCGCATCCCCGAGGTGTTCGCCGAGCTCGAGGCCGACCCGACCGTCAAGGTGATCGTCGTCCGTGGTGCGGGAACCCGGAGTTTCGCCTCCGGCGCCGACATCTCCGAATTCGAGGAGATCCGCAGCAACAGCGCATCGGCGAAGGCCTACAACGAAGACGTGGCGGCCGCCGAGCACGCCGTCGAGGGCTGCACCAAACCGACCATCGCGATGGTGCACGGCTACTGCATCGGCGGCGGCTGCGGGCTGGCGCTGGCCTGTGACATTCGGTTCGCCGACGAACGCTCCCGGTTCGGCATCACGCCGGCCAAGCTCGGCCTTGTCTACAGCCTCGAATCCACCAAGCGGCTCGTCGACGTCGTCGGCCCGTCGCGCGCCAAGTGGATCCTGTTCTCCGGCCAGCACGTCTACGCCGAGGACGCGCTGCGTCTCGGTCTGATCGACGAGCTGATCCCTGCCGAAGATCTGGAGAAGCAGACCTACGAGTTCGCCCGTCTGGTCACGACGCGCGCGCAGTTCAGCGTGCGGTCGTCGAAGCGGATCGTCGATCTCGTCCTCGGCGGCCAGACCGTCGACGACGACATCACGGTGGACATCCGCAACTCGTCGTTCGACACCGAGGACTACGCCGAAGGCGTGCGGTCGTTCCTGGAAAAGCGTCCCCCGAGGTTCACCTGGTCATGACGACGACAGATCATCCCCGCACCGCAGGCGATCCTGTCGCCGCCGCTTTGCACGCATCCGAGGTGGCCCAGCCGAAGTTCGGCCAGTACTTCCTCATCCACTTTCTCGGACTGTCCATCGACTACGCCGACGACGAGCAGACCTGCTCGGTACGGCTGCCGTTCGCACAGCACTTCTGCAATGCCGGCGGCGGCGTGCACGGAGGCATCCTGTCGACCGTGCTCGACATCTCGATGGGGCATGCGTGCAATCGGTACCTGTCGGCCGGATCGACGATCGAGATGCAGATGCGTTTCGTTCGACCGGTCCGTTCCGACGTGGTCGCCACCGGACGAATCGTCCACGGCGGCAGAAGAATCGTTCAACTGGAATCCGAGATGCGCGACAACAACCACAAGCTCGTCGCCACCGCGACCGGTTCCTGGTTCCGACATGACGCCAACAGCTGAAACCCCAAGACCCATCCCCCTTGACTCAATGAGGAGATCATCATGCGACTGAAAATCGCACTCGCAGCGGCCTTTTCCGCGGTGGCACTCGTGGTGCCCGCCTGTAGCGGCGGTGCCGCGAACACCGGTTCCGCCGAGGACTATCCGTCCGAAACCCTCGACTGGACCGTCGCCTTCGGCCCCGGCGGCGGCAACGACATGATGGCGCGCAAGCTCGTGCAGATCATCCAGGAGGATGGCCTGTACCCCAACGACATCGCGGTCGAGAACCGCGAAGGCGGCAGCGGCGCCACCGGCTGGGGATATCTACTGTCGCAGCGCGGCAACCCCTACAACGTGTCCACCACATCGGGCTCGTTCCTGACCACCCCGCTGCAGGCCAATCCGGGCTGGACCTACAAGGACTTCACCCACGTGGGGCTGCTCGCCACCGATGATGCGCTGCTGCTCGTCAACGGGGACAGCAACATCGAGACCTACGAGGACTGGGTGGCCTTCGCCAAGAACAAGGGCACCGTCGTCGTCGGCGGAATCGGCACTGTTAACGTCGATTTCATTCTGCAGTCCCTGATCGCCGAGCACGCCGGCTACAACATCGAGTACGTGCCCTACAACGAGGAGGGCCAGGTGCAGACCTCGCTGCTCTCGGGGGCGCTCGACGCCATGATCTCCAACCCCGGGTCAATCCTGGGCCAGGTCGAATCCGGTGACATGCAGCCCGTCCTGTTCACCGGGCCCGAGAGGTTGAAAGCACTACCGGACGTGCCGACCGGCGAGGAGAAGGGCATGAGCGATCTCCCATCCATGCCGCGTGGTCTGATCCTGCCTCCGGATGCCCCGGACTACGCGAAGGACTGGTGGATCAAGACGATGCAGGAAGTCGTCAAGAGTGATCAGTGGCAGACGTATCTCGCCGCGAACTACCTCACCGAGGACCTGAAATGGGACGAGGACTTCACCAAGTACCTCGAAGAGACCACCAACGAGTTCGAAGAGACACTCAAGGAACAGGGGGCACTGTGACGACCGTTCCTCGCGCCGCGGCCTCAGGCCCACTTCCGGCCGTGAATGTGGCTGTGTCCGAATCAAAGCCGAAGAGGGAGGTCAACTGGCCGAAGCTGGCCTTCCTGGGAGTCATCCTGCTCGCCTTCGCCTTCTACACCGAGCAGGCGATGGGCATGGAATGGCGCACGACAGCCGGTCGGATCGGCCCGGGATTCTTCCCGCGCATCCTGGGCGGTGTTGCCATGGTGGTCACCGTCGCGGCGTTGATCGTCGAGTTCCTGGCCAAGCCGAAAGAAGGCAAGAAAGTGGATGCGGTGGAGGCTGCGGAAGAGGCCGCCGAGCCCGATCTGGGCAGGCACCCGATTACCCTGGCGGCCTTCGTTGTCGCGGCGGCAGTCTTCGTCGGACTGTTCGGTGTTCTCGGCGCCGCCCTGTCCGGGATTCTGTTCCTGGCGGCGACACTGTGGTTCCTCGACCCCGAGCACCGCGTCCGCTCGGTGATCATCGCCGTCTCTGTCCCTGTCCTTCTCTACCTCGCCTTCCAGACCGGACTCAACGTCGGTCTGCCGCAGGGCATTCTGCCGATCGGCTAAGGACCTCTCATGAGTCAGTTACTGGATGGGATCTACGCGATCCTGACGCTGCAGAACCTGCTTCTGCTCGCCGGCGGTGTGCTCATCGGCATGGTGGTCGGCGTCATCCCCGGCGTCGGGCCGTCCGCCGGCCTGGCGATCCTGCTGCCTGTCACCTTCGGACTGGATCCCACCGGAGCCATCGTCATGCTGGCCGCCGTCTACTACGGCTCCATGTACGGCGGAACGATCACCTCGGTTCTGATCAATACACCGGGTGAATCCGCAACGGTGGCAAGCACATTCGACGGCTATCCGCTAGCGAAACAGGGGCGGGCGGGACCCGCGCTGGTGATGGCGGCCATCGCATCGTTCGTCGCGGGCACCATCGGCGCGGTGCTGCTGTCCTTCGCCGCACCGATCACCGCCGAATTCGCGAAAACCTTCGGCCCGCCGGAGTACTTCCTGATCGTGATGGCCGGCCTGTTGACCGTCATCGTGATCCTGAAGGGCAACAAACTACTCGGAGCGCTCTCGGCGCTCATCGGGTTTGCGATCGGCACCGTCGGCATCGACATCGGTGGCGGCGAACAGCGTTACACCTTCGGTTCGGTGAACCTGATCAACGGCATCGACTTCATCCCGGTGGCGATCGGTCTGTTCGCCGTCGGGGAGGTACTCCACACGCTGTGGCGTGGTGGACATCTGGAGAAGCTGGACTTCTTCGGGGTGTCTGCACGCAGCCGCGGGTTCTGGCCCAACAAGAAGGACTTCAAGGAGTCCACCGGCCCGGCCTTGCGCGGTTCGTTCCTCGGCTTCGGTGTCGGTGTCACCCCCGGTGCGGGCGCAACGATCGCCTCGTTGATGGCCTACAACGTCGAGAAGTCGGTGTCGAAGACGCCGGAGAAGTTCGGCAAGGGCGCGATGCCCGGCCTGGTCGGTCCGGAAGCCGCCAACAACGCGGCCTCCTCGGGCGCGATGGTTCCCCTTCTCACGCTGGGCATCCCCGGTGGCGGTGCCACCGCGGTGCTGCTCGGTGGCTTCCTGATGTGGGGTCTGCAGCCCGGACCACTACTGATGACGCAGAACCCGGAATTCGCGTGGGGCCTGATCGCCAGCATGTTCCTCGGCAACATCATGCTGCTACTCGTCAACGTGTTCTGCATCCCCGGATTCGCGAGCATCGCGCGCGTGCCGTTCCGGGTGCTCGGACCGATCGTCCTGCTGCTGTGTGTGCTGGGCACGTTCGCGGTCAACAAGAGCCTTCTCGACGTGCAGATCATGTTGGTATGCGGTGTGCTCGGGTTCTTCATGCGGGTCTACGGCCTGTCCCCCGCGGCTCTGGTGATCGCGCTGGTGCTGGGTCCGCTCGCGGAAGAGACGCTGCGCCAGACGATGGTCATCTCCGGGGGCAGCCTCGACGTCTTCGTCGAGCGCGGCACGTCGATCGGGATCCTGTGCTTCATCCTGTTCCTGTTCCTCATCCCTGTGATCAAGAAGCCCGTCCGCAAGGCCACTGACGGTGCACTGCAACTGGTTTCACGCAAGCGCCGCGGCACCAAGGCAGAAGCCGACGAGCGGGAACTCGTCTGATGAACATCGGCACACTGCTGCTCACCGCGGCAGCGGCGGTGGCAGGTGCAGCGGTGGCGACGCTGCTGCACCTGCCTGCCGCGCCGCTGCTCGGTGCGATGGTCGGTGTCGCCCTTGTCAGCATCCTTCACACCTCGGCGTTCGAGATCCCGTCCGTGGGCAAATGGATCGTCTACGTCCTGATCGGCTGGCTTCTCGGGACCGGGGTGACCCGGGAAACGTTGACGCAGTTGAAGTCTGCGGCGGTCCCGATCGCCGTGACCGTGGTGGCGTTCCTGGTCTTCGGTCTTGTCGCCGCCCTCGTCCTCTGGAAGTTCGCGAACTTCGATTCGATCACCGCTCTGCTGGCAACGGCGCCAGGCGGCATCGCCCAGATGGGTGCCCTGTCGGCGACCGCCGGCGCCAATGTTCCGATCGTGCTGACCATTCACGTACTGCGCATCACCTCGGTGATCGTGCTCATGTCGGTCGGCCTCAAACTCATGGGAGGAAACCGCTGATGGAAGAAGCCCCGATGGACCAGTCACCGCGGCCCCTTGCCGGCGTCCGGGTCGTCGACCTGAGCCGCGCACTCGCAGGGCCGTACGCGACGATGATGATGGCAGACGCCGGCGCCGAGGTGGTCAAGGTGGAGCCGCCGGGTGGTGACGACAGCCGCAGCTGGCTTCCCTACGTCGACCGCAACGGGCACCGCGAGTCGGCCTATTACATGAGCGCCAACCGGAACAAGCGTTCGGTGGTGCTCGACCTCAAGTCTCCCGAAGGCGCGGACCGGCTGCGCTGGCTCGTCTCACAGGCCGACGTTCTCGTCGAGAACTATCGCCCGGGCGTGCTGGACCGTCTGGGGCTGGGCCTTGATTATCTGCGCGAACTGAATCCGCGGCTGGTGACGCTGTCGATCACCGGTTTCGGCAAGGACGGGCCCGACGGGCGGCGACCCGGGTTCGATCAGATCGTTCAGGCCGAGGGCGGCCTGATGACGCTGACCGGCAGCCCCGCGGCGGGCCCGCAGCGGGTCGGCATCCCCATGTGCGACATCCTGGCCGGCATGTTCGGGGCATTCGGCGTCATGACGGCGCTGCGGGCCCGGGAACGCACCGGGCGGGGCCAGCACGTCGAAACGTCACTGTTGGCAGCCGTCGTCGGGGTTCACGTGTTCCACGGTGTCGGCTGGCTCGCCGCCGGCGTCGAACCTGTGCTCACCGGCAACCGGCATCCGTCGATCGCACCGTATGGCGTGTTCGAGTGCGCTGACGCCGACATTGTCATTGCGGTCGGCTCGGAAGCGTTGTGGCGCAAGTTCGCCCCGATCGTCGGCCTCGAGGCCGACCGCGAGGACATCGCGACCAACATTGCACGGGTCGGCCGTGCCGACGAACTGCAGAAGGAGATCAACGCATTGCTCGCCGAACGCCGCGCCGACGACGTGATCGCCGCGCTGGACGCCGCGGGAGTTCCGGCCGGCCGCATCCGGACGGTTCCGGAGGTGTACGACTGGGAACAGGTGCGCCGATCGATGATCATGACGGTGCCGCACCCGACGTTGGGAGACCTGCAGATGCCTGCATCGCCATTGCACCTCTCCGAGGTCGAGGAGCGCCGCGCCGAGGCGCCTCCGGCGCTGGGCGCCGACCAGGATGAGGTATTCGCGGACTACGCAGTGACGGGAGGTGCCCGGTGAGTCCACGGGTCGCGGTGATCGGCGGCGGAATCGTCGGAGTGGCGGTAGCGAGGGAACTGCTGGCGCGCCAGCCCGATGCCGAGGTGACGGTCTTCGAGAAGGAAGACCGCCTCGCATCGCATCAGACGGGCCGCAACAGTGGCGTCGTGCACGCCGGGCTGTACTACCAACCGGGCTCGATCAAGGCGCTGCTGTGCCGTCGCGGCGTCGGACTCCTCGAGGAGTACTGCGCCGAGCGCGGAATCACGCGGATCGCCTGCGGCAAGGTCCTCGTCGCGCTCAACGAGGTCGAGCGGTCGCGTCTGGCCGACATCGAGGACCGCGCCCGAGCCAACGGCGTGCCGGGCATCCGCGTGCTCGGTGCGGCGGAACTGCGCGAGTTGGAGCCGCATGTGCGCGGCATCGCGGCGCTGCACTCGCCATCGACGTCCATCGTCGATTTCGCCGAAGTGACCCGATCACTCGCCGGAGACGCTGCCTCGTCGGGCGCGAAAATTCTTCTGGGACATGAAGTCACGGGCATGCAGGTACGCGGGGCCGAGGTGGTGGTCAGTACCAGGGCTGACGGCGGCGCTGGAGAGTCGGCCTTCGACCAGGTGATCGCCTGCGGTGGGCTTCAGAGCGATCGGCTGGCCGAGATGGCCGGTGACGGACCGGATCCGGTGATCATGCCGTTCCGCGGGGAGTATTACGCTCTCAAACCCGAACGCCGCGGTCTGGTCAACGGTCTCGTCTACCCGGTGCCCGATCCGCGGTACCCGTTCCTCGGTGTGCACGTGACGCCCAGGGTCGACGGCGAGGTGCTGATCGGGCCGAACGCGGTGCTCGCACTGGCGCGGGAGGGTTACACGTGGAAGAACGTGTCTCCCGCCGACCTCGCGGGTGTCGCCAGAACGCCGGCGTTCTGGCGCTTCGCGCGCCAGCATTGGCGCACCGGCATCCGGGAGATGTACGGCTCGCTGAGCAAACGACGGTTCGTCGCGGCCGCCCGTGCCTACGTGCCCGAACTCCGGGACGACGACGTCGTGCCCGGCACGGCAGGGATCCGGGCACAGGCACTTGATGCCGACGGCGGCCTCGTCGACGACTTCAGGATCAGCATGCGTGACCGCATCGTCGTGCTGCGCAACGCCCCGTCGCCGGCCGCGACGTCGGCTCTGGCCATCGCCGAGCACGTCGTCTCAACGTTGGAAAGCAAGGTATGACAAGCATTCTCGCCACCGGGCTGTGGGGCGTGTTGGCCACGCCCTTCGACGACGACCTCAACGTCGACTTCGAATCGCTGCGCAACGAGGTCGCATCCTTCACCGAGGACGGCTGCGGTGGGCTGGTCGCGCTCGGTGTGTTCGGTGAGGCCGCAGCGTTGCAGCCGGCGGAGGCCGACTCGGTGGCGCGGACCGTCGCGTCGTCGACCCACCTGCCCTACGTCCTGGGATTGTCCGAGCGAGATCCTGATGCCGTTGTCGCTCAGGCTCTTCGGTTGCTCGCCGCGGTTCCGCGACCGCCGGCGGCGCTGATGGCCCAGATCAGCGATCCGGATCCCGCGGTGGCTGCCGAATCGCTGCAACGGCTGCACTCCGAGACCGGCATCGGGGTGTTGATTCAGGACTACCCGGTCGTGTCAGGTGTCAGTGTCACCGACGAGCAGGTCGTCTCACTGACCAACGCATGTCCGTTCGCAGTCGGCGTGAAGTCCGAGACCCCGCCGACGTCGGTCGCCGTCGCGCACCTGGCGTCCCGCGTCGACGTGCCCGTGTTCGGCGGGCTCGGCGGTGTCGGACTGCTCGATGAGCTGGCCGCGGGATCGGCGGGTGCGATGACCGGGTTCAGCCATCCGGCAGTGCTGGCCTCGGTGCTCGCGGCCTTCAACGCCGGCGGATTCTCGGCCGCGCGTGATGTTTTCGCACCCTGGCTGCCGCTGGCCAACTTCGAGGGTCAGCTGCGGGTCGGCCTGTCGATCCGCAAGGAGGTGCTGCGCAGGCGCGGAGTGATCGCCGGTGCGCGGGTGCGTCCCCCTGCCCTGTCGTTGCCCGCCTCGCTGGTCCCGTTGCTCGATCAGCATCTCGCGACCCTGCCGGTCGCCGACCACGCTTCTCGTTAAGGAGTTTTCATGGATCTCGGTATCACGGGCCGCACCGCACTGGTGCTCGGAGCCAGCGGCGGCCTCGGCGGGGCGATCGCCGTGCGGCTCGCCCAGGAAGGCGCCAACGTCGCGGTCGCGGGCCGCTCCGAAGAGGGGCTGGCGTCCACTGCCGCCCGAATCGAACAGGCGGGCGCCAAAGCGCTGCCCTTGGTGTGGGATCTGGCCGACCTCGAGCGCATCGACACAGCGGTCGCAGAAGTGGAGTCGGCGTTCGGATCGATCGACATCCTGGTCAACAACACCGGCGGGCCGCCGCCGACCCCGGTGTCCGGGCAGGACATCGCCACCTGGCAGACCAGTTTCCAGGCGATGATCCTGTCGGTGATCGCGCTGACCGACCGGGTCGTTCCGGGGATGCGGGAGCGGGGCTGGGGCAGGGTCCTGACGTCGACGTCGTCGGGGGCGCTGACCCCCATCCCGAACCTGGGCCTGTCGAACACACTGCGGGCCAGCCTGCACGCCTGGTCGAAGACCCTCGCCGACGAGGTCGGCCGCGACGGGGTGACCAGCAACGTCATCGTTCCCGGTCGCATCGCCACCGACCGCACCCGCTTCCTCGACGAAAAGCGGGCCGCACGAGAGCAAACCAGCGTCGAAGACGTCGCCAAGGCCAGTGCCGCCACGATGGCGCTCGGCCGATACGGCACCCCCGACGAGTACGCCGACGCCGCCGCATTCCTGTGCAGTGACCGTGCCTCCTACATCACCGGCGTCGTGCTGCGCGTCGACGGTGGCTTGATCCGCTCCATCGTCTGACCGTTCTTACTCGAAACCCTTATTCTCAAGGAGATTCCGTGCGTATCCGCACCGTACTGCTCGACAACCATCCCATCGCCTGCGTCGCGCTGGCCGACGGTCGCCTCGCCCGCGTCGACAAGGTGCTGCCCGGCGCACCCGCGGACCTGATGGCGCTGCTGGAGGCCGGAGCCCTCGATGACCTCGCGGCGGCAGTCGCCGGCGGTGTTGCCGACGACGCCTGCGTACCCGCTGATTCACCGGTGCTCGCGCCATGGACACATCCACGCAAGATCTTCGGGATCGGGCTCAATTACGGTGCGCACGCAGGAGATCTCGGCGAGCAGGCGCCCCGCACGACGCCGGCGTCCTTCATCAAAGGTGACCACACCATCGTCGGTCCCGGGGAGCCGATCGTGGTTCCGCCGGGTATCGGCAAGGTCACTTCGGAGGCCGAGCTCGGTCTGGTGATCGGGAAGCTGTGCTACCAGGTCGGCGTCGAGGAGGCGATGTCGTATGTCGCCGGGGTGGTCCCGATCCTCGATCAGACCGCCGAGGCGATCCTGCTGGAGAATCCGCGCTACCTCACCCGGGTCAAGAACTATCCCAGCTTCTTCGCATTCGGCCCCGACCTCATCACCCTCGACGAGGCCCTTGCCTACGGCCCCCTCGAGAACCTGCGCGTCGCAACGATTCACAACGGCGCCGTGCACCGCGAGGACACCGTGTCCGGCATGACGTTCTCCCCTGCCGAACTGCTGAGCTTCCACAGCCAGGTGATGCCGTTCTATCCCGGCGACATCCTGTCGACGGGAACGCCCGGCGCGGTCGGGATCGAGCCGGGCGACGTCGTTCGGTGCGAGCTGGGCAGCGGATTCGCGGAGTTGACCAACCCGGTTGCCTAGCGGCGCTGCACGGCACCCACTCGCTCTTCGGCCAGCGCCACTGCGGCATCGCGGGCGGCGCTGGCCTCTTCCTCGGTGAGGGTGCGGTCGGGCGCCCGGAAACGCAGTGCGAGGGCCAGTGACTTGCGCCCCTCGCCGATCTGCGGGCCGGTGTACACGTCGAAGATCCGGACGTCCTCGAGCAGCTCGCCCGCTCCCGCCCGGACCGCGTCGACGACGCTCTGGGCGGACACCTCGTCGGCGACGATGAGCGCCACGTCCTGGAACACCGCGGGGAACGGCGAAACACCGGGTGCAGGAAGAGTTTCGGTGAGAGGCACCGCATCCAGATCGATCTCGACGGCGCAGGTCCCCTTGGGGAGCCCGGACCGTTCGACGACTGCGGGATGCAATTGACCGGCATGTCCGACGACGACCTCACCGATCAGTACCTCTGCGCATCGCCCGGGATGCCACGGCAGGTGCTGGGCGGCACGCAGCGTGAACTCCACCCCGGAGGCACGGCCGATGACCCGCACCGCCTCGAACGCGTCCGCCGCTTCGACCGGTCGGCCGGCGCCCCAGGGGCCCGCGGGTTCCCGGAGACCGGCCAGGACCACGCCGACGTGCTGGGGCTGTCGCGGTAACGAGGCATCCAGTGTGGCGACCTCGTCGTCGGTGGGTCTGCGGTCGTTCGGGATGCGCTCGATCGCCCGCGTCTCGGCAGTCGGCTCGACCACCTGAGCGATCGCGAACAGTGAGGCATCGACTGCGCCGCGGGACACGTTGCGGCTCAGCGCTTCCAGGAGGCCAGGCAGCAGCGTGGTCGCCAGGCTGGGCCGGTCCGCTTCGAGGGGGTTGAGGACCTTCGTGGTGTTGCGGCGTGCGTCGTCGGCGTCTAGACCCCACTGGTCGAATATGCCGGCGGGCAGGAACGGTGTCGGCAGGATCTCGACGAAACCGTTGAGGGCCAGCGACTTCCCGACCGCGCGACGGCGCTTTTGGACCGGCGTCAGGCCGCGGCCGGCGGGTGCGGTCGGCAGCACCGAGGGGATGACGTCCAGACCCTCCAGCCGCATCACCTCCTCGACAAGATCGGCGGGCTGCCAGATGTCCGGCCGCCAACTCGGCGGCGTCGCGATGACGTGATCGCCGTCGACGACGACCTGGGCGCCGATCTGCCGCAGCCGCTTCTCGACGGCACCCTCGGGGTACTCGACGCCTGCGGTGCGGGCCGGCAGGTCGACCGTCATGGTGACCGGCTCGTGGGACCAGTCGTCGCGCGGCGGGTCGCCACGCCAGTCCGTGAGGGTGGGTTCGACCGTGCCGCCGGCGATTTCGGCCAGCAGCGCGGCGCAGCGGTCCAGCGCCGCGACGGACACGGCGGGGTCGACGGTGCGCTCGTAGCGCCTCCCGGCTTCGCTGTAGAGGCGTAGCCGCCGCTGCGTGCGCGACACGGCTGCGGGATCCCAGACGGCCGCCTCGAGCAGGACGTCGGTGGTGGTTTCGCGGACCTCGGTGGTGCCTGCCCCCATCACGCCGCCGATCGCGGCGGTGGCCACGTCGTCGACGATCAGGACGTCCGCGGGGTCGAGCTTGCGTGTGACGT
The DNA here is from genome assembly GCF_029623955.1 of Mycobacterium sp. 236(2023). Lineage (GTDB taxonomy): Bacteria > Actinomycetota > Actinomycetes > Mycobacteriales > Mycobacteriaceae > Mycobacterium. Next base: position 36,537 of record NZ_JARSBP010000010.1, read on the forward strand.
CGTCGAGCGTCACGACCGTCTCCCCCGGTTCGGCCAGCCGGACCCGGAAGCCTCCGGTGATCAGGCTGCGGTCGTGGGCGTGCATCGGGTGGCCGAGCTCGAGCATCACGTAGTTGGTGACGTCGACGGCCGGCGAGATCGCCCGGATACCGGACAGCAGCAGCCGCCGCTGAATCCACCATGGCGACAGTGCTTTCGGGTCGATCCCGGTGACGGGGCGCAGACCGAACCGTTGGACACCGGTGCCCGCGTCGATCGTGACCGGCAGTGCGTCGCCCTCGACGGGCAGCGGCGGCACGTCCGCCGGGTCGACATATTCCAGATCGAAGGCGTTGGCGATCTCCCGGGCCATGCCCCGAATCGACAGGCAGTAGCCGCGATCCGGCGTGACCGCCAGGTCGAACACCACGTCGTCCAGGCCGAGTACCTCGGCGGCCGGGGTGCCGGGTTCGGCGGTGCCCGGCGGCAGCACCAGGATGCCGGAATGGTCGGAGCCCAGGTTCAGTTCCGAGACCGAGCAGATCATCCCGTCGGATGTGCGTCCGTAGGTCTTTCGAGTGGCGATGTGGAAGTCACCGGGCAGCACCGTACCGGGCAGCGCCACGACGACGAGGTCGCCGACCGCGAAATTGGTTGCACCGCAGACGATGTCGCGAAGCTCAGGCTCGCCGACGTCGACCTTGACCGCCCTGATGGGCTTCTTGAACTCGGTGAGCTCTTCGATCTCGGCGACCCGCCCGATCGTCAGCGGGCCGGTCACAGGGCCGACGGGGATGACCTCTTCGACCTCGTGGCCGATGCGGATGAACGCGCGCTCCAACTCCTCGGCGGGCACGTCCCAGCCCGGTGCGCCGGCCTGCACGATCTCGCGGAGCCAGCTGTACGGAAGGCGCATCAGGCTCCCACCCCGAACGGCAACGAGAACCGGACGTCACCCTCGACCATGTCGCGCATGTCCGGAATTCCGTTGCGGAACTGCAAGGTTCGTTCCAGCCCCATACCGAACGCGAAGCCCGAGTAGACCTCGGGGTCGATGCCGCAGGCGCGAAGGACATTCGGGTTGACCATGCCGCAGCCGCCCCATTCGACCCAGCCGGGTCCGCCCTTCTTGTTGGGGAACCAGATGTCGACCTCCGCCGAGGGTTCGGTGAACGGGAAGAAGTGCGGCCGGAACCGCGTCCGGCCCTCGGGGCCGAACTCGGAGCGCGCGAACGCGTCGAGAGTGCCGCGCAGATTGGCCATCGTCAGGCCCTTGTCCACGGCAAGACCCTCCACCTGATGGAACACCGGGGTGTGGGTCGCATCGAGTTCGTCGGTGCGGAACGTCCGTCCGATGGAGATGATGTAGACGGGCAGCTCACGTTCGAGAAGCGCGCGGATCTGCACCGGCGAGGTGTGGGTGCGCAGCACCTGCCTGGACCCGTCTGGAGCGACGTGGAAGGTGTCCTGCTCGCTGCGCGCCGGATGGTCGGGGGGAAAGTTCAGCGCGTCGAAGTTGAACTGTTCCGTTTCGACCTCTGGGCCTTCGGCGAGCTCCCACCCCATCGCGATGAAGGTGTCGGCGACCCGCTCGGACAGGATGGTGATCGGGTGCCGGGCGCCGACGGGCTGCCGGGTCGACGGGAGCGTGACGTCGATGCGTTCGGCGACCAGCACGGCTGCGTCACGTTCAGCGCGCAGTGTGACGAGACGCTCGTCGTAGGCGGACTGAACCTCGGTGCGCGCCACATTGACCCGCTTGCCTGCATCGGCACGCTCCGTTTTCGGCAGCGTCGCCAGGGCTTGGCGCGCCAGCGCGACCGGGGCGCGGTCACCGAGGTGTTCCGTCTTGGTCTTCGCGAGCTCGTCGAGGCTGGTCGCTTGATCGAACGCACGCCTAGCAGCGCCGACCGCGTCGGTCAGCGACTCCTCAGAGAGATCTACTGCCTGCTCAGCCACCCGGCGATCATAGGTGATCGCTTGTGCCCACTTCACATCCGTTTCCCCTGGACGCGCGATACCCTCACGCCGTGCTGATCCGGCCCCTGATCGTCGGCGGAGTGTGGGTGCTCGGCGCGGCGGCCGCGGCGCTGGCAATCGGGAGGCACCCCGGCTGGATCCTCGCGGCGGTCGTCCTGCTCGCCCTGGCCGGGATCGGCACCTGGGACCTCATCCAGAAGCGGCACACAATCTTGCGGGTGTATCCGATTCTCGGCCACATCCGGTTCCTGATGGAGCTGATCCGCCCCGAGATTCGCCAGTACTTCATCGAGTCGAACACCGAGGCCGCACCGTTCGACCGTGAGACCCGCGACATGGTCTACGAGCGCGCCAAGGGCACCAAAGGCGACGAGCCGTTCGGCACCGAACGCGACGTGACAGCCCTCGGCTATGAGTTCCTCCGCCATTCCCTGCGAGCCCGATTCGCCGACGATCTGAACCCGCGGGTGCGGCTCGGCGGGCCGGACTGCACGCAGCCCTACGACATCGCGCTGCTCAACGTCTCGGCCATGAGCTTCGGGGCGTTGTCCGCGAACGCGATCGAGGCGCTCAACGCCGGAGCGGCCCGCGGTGACTTCGCCCACGACACCGGAGAAGGCGGGATCAGCCCGTATCACCTGCGAGGTGGCGGGGATCTCATCTGGGAAATCGGCTCCGGATACTTCGGCTGCCGCGATGCCGAAGGCCGGTTCGACCCGGTGAAGTTCGCGGAGAAGGCGACGCTTCCGGCGGTCAAGGCGATTTCAGTCAAGTTGTCTCAGGGCGCTAAGCCCGGACTCGGCGGAGTACTGCCCGGCGCGAAGGTCAGCCCCGAGATCGCGGCGACGCGCGGTGTCCCGGTCGGACGCACCGTCGTGTCGCCGCCCGCCCATAGTGCCTTCGGCACGCCGATCGAGTTCGCCGAGTTCATCGCGATGCTGCGCAGACTGTCCGGCGGAAAGCCGGTCGGATTCAAGTTGTGCGTCGGAGCGCGCACCGAGTTCCTGTCCATCTGCAAAGGATTTCTGGAGACGGGAATCACGGCCGACTTCGTCATCGTCGACGGCGGCGAGGGCGGAACGGGCGCGGCGCCACAGGAATTCGAGGACCACGTCGGAATGCCCCTGACCGAGGGGCTGATGCTCGTGCACAACGCGCTCGTGGGTACCGGGCTGCGCGACCGGATCAAGATCGGCGCGTCCGGCAAGGTCGCCAGCGGCGTCGACATCGTCAGCCGTATCTGTCAGGGCGCGGACTTCACGATGTCGGCACGCGCCATGATGTTCGCCGTCGGATGTATCCAGGCGCTCAAATGCAACACCAACACCTGCCCGACCGGTGTCGCGACGCAGGATCCGGCGCGCGCCGGGGCACTCGACGTGACCGACAAGACCGCACGGGTCTTCAACTTCCAGCGCGCGACCGTGGCCAGCGCCGCCCAGATCGTCGCGTCGATGGGGTTGTCCGGTTTCGGTGAGCTGTCCCCCGCGATGCTCAACCGCCGTATCGAGGGTCAACGCACCCGCACGTACGCCGAGGTCTACGACTGGCTGATGCCCGGGGAGCTTCTCGAAGATCCGCAAGAAGCGTGGAGGTCGGACTGGATCGAGGCGTCCGCTCACGCGTTCCGCTGACGCGTTGCTGCCACTGGGTCGTTCAATTTCTGCCAGCGGAATTATCGGCTTGAACTGCGGGTTCATCCCAACAGATCACCAAGATCGACAAGAGGGAAGTGTAGGACCATGAAGAGTTTCACCATCGCCACCGCCGCAGCCGCCACCATCTCCGCCGCGTTCCTGGGTTTGGCCGCCCCCGCGCTGGCCGCCCCGACCGGCACCGGTGATGCCCAGGCCACCATCAGCGCACTCGAAGCCGACGGCAACCGTGTCATCGTCAAGAAGCTCTCCGACGTCGCCCTGGCCGATGCGAACGTCGTCGGCGTCAACCGCGGCGCCCCCATCCGCGGCACCGTGCAGGACGACTTCGCCGACAAGACCTACCAACAAACCGTCACCGGCTACGTCTACTACGTCAACGTCCAGTAACCCGAAACCGAAAGGGCGCCTCCCAGAAGGAGGCGCCCTTTTCTTCGTCCCCGAATGTCCGCAGCCGCGCGAAGCTGTGGACCGCGAGTGCGCCGAGTGCACCCCACGCGGCACCGAAAACCATCGTCACGATGCTGTCGGTCAGGACGAGATAGCCGAACGCGGCGCCGAACGTCAGCAACACGACCGTCGGGACACTCCATCGCCGAGCGGTCCCGAAGCGGAGCGACACGAGCAGTCCGAGCGTGAGCGCCAGAATGTGGCCGACGTCGGTGAAGTCGGGCCCTTCCGCGGCGACGACCATCGCCACACCGAACCACCATCCGGCCCAGGCGAACCGCCAGCGCACCGGCAGCGCGCCGGTGAGCGCTCCCAGCGCGGACATCGCGACGTAGCTCATCCCGACGTCGGGTTCGTGCGCGACGGAACGGGCTGTCCAACCGAGTTTCACCGCGGCAGCCAGACCTGCCGCGACGATCAACGACGCGCCGACATGACCGGTGACAGCTGCGATCAGCAGCCGGTAACCGCCCCACGCGAGTTCGGCGACGGCGAGGAGGCAGACCAGGCCGGGGAGCCACAGGTAGATCGGCCCCGCGTCGACGACGAACGCACTGCCGACGAGCGTCCCGAACCGGCCGTGACCGAGGTTGTGCAGGTTCGTACTGGAGTGGCGGATCAGCGCTGCCTGCGCACCCGGGGCCAGGTGCATCATCACGGCGGTGACGGCGGCGACGAGGATGGCGTAGCAGAGAGTCACACGCACTCGCGTCACACGGGCGAACCAACCAGACGACACCGTGTCCACTATCCGCCGGCTACGGCCTCGCCCTCGTCCTCGTCACCTGACAGTTGCCTGCGAGTTCTCAGGCGGAACATCCCGAAGTCGGCGGGCACGCCGTCCTGTTTGGCCGCGAAGACTTGTCGGCGAAGCTTTTTCGCGGTCACTCCCAGCGTCTCGAACTCCTCGTCGGAAATTCGCTGCAGCGTGGCCTCCGACACGACCAATTCGCCGCGGGTCGCACGTTCCATCACGCGCGCGGCGAGGTTGACGTCGATGCCGAGCCAGTCCGAACCGATGCGCTGCGGTCGGCCGGTGTGGATTCCCACCCGCATCCGTGGCGTATACCCGTCCAGATCAAGCGATTTCACGGCTTCCCGCGCCGAGATGGACGCCCGCACCGCTGTCGTGGGGTCGGAGAAGACGGCCATCAGCCCGTCTCCCATCCTCTTGACGATGTGGCCGCCGGATTCCAGCAGAGGCGGTTCCACGACTTGCGAGACGCGGCGGAGCAACCGCAACGTGGCGTCGTCGCCTGCTTTCAGCGACCACGCCGAGAAGCCGACCAGATCGGTGAAGACCAGCGTCACCTCGGCGTTGGCCGGCTTACCGGACACTCGTTCTGTCAGAGCCTGCCAAACCTGAAGTGCCCCAAGGCTGACCTCGCGGGTGGCGGCTTCACGCTCCAGCAGCCGGTCGGCAGCACGTGCCGCGGCGCGTGGACCGCCTACTCCGCTGACGGACAGTGGATCGCCGAATTCGGGATCGCCGGGCAGCGCGCGTCGCGCGCGCCGGAGGAACGCGATGACGCCGTCGTTGTGATTGACGTCCTTGAGCCAGCCCACGGGACCTGCAGACCGGCCGCCTTCTCGTTCACCCGGCGGGTCATCGTCCACGCCGTCAGCCTAATCGAGCGTGAAGTCGGCAATAAACCGGCAGGTCACAGCTCAATGGCACCGCGATGGAGTCTGCGTAACACTGGCCCGCCACGGCGCCCAATTCGTAGACAACAAACGTTGTCAACGCTTATCTTTGGTGGGTGCGATCAACGTCGATGGCAGGCCCCGATTCCCCCACAGAAGACGGGGCGCAGTTCCCCCTCGGCCCGGATTCCCTGACATGGAAGTACTTCGGTGACGTGCGGACCGGAATGCTCGGCGTCTGGATCGGTGCGATCCAGAACATGTATCCCCAACTCGGCGCCGGCGTCGAGGACCATTCGATCCTGCTGCGGGAACCGCTCCAACGGGTCGCCCGGTCGGTCTACCCCATCATGGGTGTCGTCTACGACGGGGATCGCGCGGCACAGACAGGCGCGCAGATCCGCAGCTACCACAAGACGATCAAGGGAGTCGACGCCGACGGTCGGCGCTATCACGCGCTCAACCCCGAGACGTTCTACTGGGCGCACGCCACGTTCTTCATGTTGATCATCAAGACCGCCGAGTACTTCTGCGGCGGCCTCACCGAGGCCGAGAAGGAGCAACTGTTCGACGAACACGTCCAGTGGTACCGGATGTACGGGATGAGCATGAAGCCGGTGCCGGGCTCATGGGCCGACTTCCAGGAGTACTGGGACCGCAAGTGCCGCGACGAGCTGGAGATCAATCGCGCCACGGTCGACATCTTCACGATCCGTATCCCGAAACCGTGGTTCGTCCTGATGCCGACCCCGGTGTGGGACCAGCTCTTCAAGCCGATGGTGGGTGCCCAACGTTGGATCGCGGCAGGGCTTTTCGATCCCGTGGTTCGCGAGCGTGCCGGGATGCGGTGGACCCCGGGCGACGAGGTCGTGCTCCGACTGTTCGGCAAGTTGGTGGAATTGGCGTTCGTCGCGGTGCCCGACGAAATCCGGCTCCACCCTCGGGCGGTGGCCGCCTACCGTCGCGCCGAGGGCAAGGATCCCGACGATGCCCCACTGGTCGAGGCGCCCGCCTTCATGGCGCCGCCGCGGGACCGGCGCACCATGCCGATGCACTATCTACCGCCACACAAGTCGCTGCTCGATCGCGTCGGATCCCTGGTGCACACGACGTTCTCTTTGGCGGGGGTGCGTCCGGCGCGCGGACGCAATAAGGCAGCCTGAACACATGCTTGATTGGTCAGATGTTGATATTGCCGTGCGCGACGCCGTCCGCGAGTTCATCGACAAGGAGATCCGCCCGCACGTCGACGCGCTCGAATCCGGCGAGATGGAGCCGTACCCGATCGTCCGGAAGTTGTTCACGACATTCGGCATCTCCGACATGGCGCGGGATTCGCTCGACAAGCGCCTCGCCAGATTGCGCGACGGCGAGACCTCGAAATCGTCCAGCGGTGGCGGAATGTTCGGCGGATCGGGCGGCATGGGTTTCGTCGTCATCAGCGAGCTGTGCCGGGTGTCGATGGGTGTCGTCACCGGGATGGGCGTCAGCCTCGGGCTGACCGTGCCGACGATCCAGGGGCGCGGCACGCTGGCCCAGCAGGAACGCTGGCTGCCCGACCTCGTCACCTACGACAAGATCGGCGCGTGGGCGATCACCGAACCCGATTCCGGCTCCGACGCGTTCGGCGGCATGAAGTCCTATGTGGTCCGTGATGGCGAGGACTACATCCTCAACGGCCAGAAGACTTTCATCACCAACGGTCCCGACGCCGACGTCGTGGTGGTCTACGCGAAGCTGGACGAAGGGAACCCGGATATCGACAAACGGGATCGCAAGGTCCTGACGTTCGTCCTCGACCGCGGCATGGAGGGATTCGTTCAGTCAAAGCCGTTCCGCAAGATGGGGATCCACTCATCGCGCACGGGCGAGCTGTTCTTCAACGACGTCCGCCTCGGCAAGGATCGGCTACTCGGTGAGACCGAGGACAACAGCGCCGGCGATGGACGCGAGAGCGCACGCTCCAACTTCTCGGCCGAACGGATCGGCGTCGCCGCGATGGCGCTCGGGGTCGTCGAGGAATGCCTGCGGCTGTGCGTCGATTACGCGAAGTCGCGGACGCTGTGGGGCAAGGAGATCGGCCAGTTCCAGTTGATCCAGCTGAAGCTCGCCACGATGGAAGTCGCGCGAATGAATGTGCGCAACATGCTGTTCCGCGTCATCGAGGCGGCCGAGACGGGCACACAGATCTCGCTGGCGGAAGCCTCGGCGATCAAGTGGTACTGCTCTCAGGCTGCGACCGATGTCGCGATGGAGGCCGTGCAGGTGTTCGGCGGCAACGGGTACATGACCGAGTACCGCGTCGAGCAGCTGGCCCGCGATGCGAAGTCGCTGATGATTTACGCGGGAAGCAACGAAGTGCAGATCACGCACGTGGCCAGGGGTCTGTTGAGCGGCTAGCCTGGGTGGCGCCGACGAAGGAGCCTCCGTGGAATTCATCAACGTCACCGCTTTGGTCACCGGCGCCAGTGGAGGGATCGGCGAGGAGTTCGCTGTTCAACTCGCCCGCCGCGGGGCGAACCTGATCCTCGTCGCACGCCGCGCCGAGAAGCTGGCCGCCCTCAAGGAGACCCTCACCGCGCGACACCCCGGCATCGTCGTCGACGTGCTCACCGCCGACCTCGCTGTTCCCGGCTCGGGTGCGCAGTTGGAAGCCCACGTTCGCGAGTTGGGCCGCTCGGTGGACGTGCTGATCAACAACGCCGGTGTCGGACTGCACGGCAGATTCGTCACGCAAGCGCCCGAACCCAACGCCGCTCAGATCCAATTGAATTGCGGCACTTTGGTCGATCTCACCGCACGGTTCCTCCCCGCGATGGTCGAACGGCGGCACGGCGTCGTCCTTAACGTGGCGTCGACGGCAGCGTTTCAGCCCACGCCCGGCATGGCGGTGTACGGGGCCACCAAGGCGTTCGTTCTCTCCTATACCGAAGCGCTGTGGCAGGAGTGCCGCGGCACCGGGGTGACGGTTCTCGCGCTCTGCCCTGGGGCGACTGAGACCGAATTCTTCGATCGCACCGGCGAAGAATTCCTCACCGACGGCAGACAGACCTCCGCACAGGTCGTCGACGTCGCGTTCGCCGCACTCGACAAATCGTCGCCGACCGTTATCTCGGGTTTCCGGAACAAGCTCCTGGCGTCGGGATATCGCGTCTCGCCACGCAAGGTGCTGCTCGCGGTTTCAGAACGCATGCTCAAGGCGAGCCACTGAAAGGCAACTTTCTGGTTGCATTTGAGCGCGTTCCGTGATGCAGTATCAGGCAACAGAAAGGTTGCCCATGACTGCTGATCGAATCGAAAAGCACGCACTGCTCGACGCGCCGCTCGAGCGCGTCTGGGATGCCCTCAGTGATTCCGCGAAGTTCGGCACCTGGTTCGGGATGGATGTCGACGGCCCGTTCGTCGAGGGTGCGACCATTTCTGGGCAGATCAAGGAAACCCAGGTCGACGCCGACATCGCGGAGAAACAGCGGCCCCATGTCGGTGCACCCGTCACCCTGCGGATCGTCGCCGTCGAGCCGTTGCGCCGCCTGGCTTTTCGCTGGAATCCCCTACCTGGCGGTGAGTTCGCCGACCTCACCACGTTGGTCGAGTTCACATTGAGCGAGCACGACGGCGGCACGTCGATCGACATCGTCGAGTCCGGTTTCGACGCACTGCCCGACGAGCATCGCGACGGCACCTTCAACGGCAACAGTGAGGGGTGGGCGATCCAAGCGCAGTTGATTGGCAAGTATCTTGCACTCAACCCTGCGCATGATCGCCACTGAGGCGTCCGCGTCCGTGTTCGACGCACTGGGCGACCCCCACCGGCTTCAGATGGTCATCCGCCTATGCGACGCTGGACCGTGTTCCACTCTGCAAGTAGCACAATCGATTTCGTTGTCCAGACAGGCGGCGACGAAGCATCTGGAGGTACTCCAGACAGTTGGGATCGTCACCAGTTCCAAACGGGGGCGTGAGCGGATCTGGGCCGTGGAACCCCAGCCGCTCACAGACGCCAGCGACTACCTGAACGCGCTGTCGCGGCGCTGGGACAACGCCTTGGAACGACTCAAGGCCTTTGTCGAAACCTAGACCTCGCAGAGGAACGTCTCGAGGTGGTCGGCCTCGGCGCGCAACGCTTCCGCCCGGTCAGGGTGCGCGCGCATGATCTGGTCAGCTGCGCAGCGACGCTCGTCGACCTCACCCTGAATGAGCGCGCGGATCTCGTCGTCGGTCAACACACGACGTGCGATGTCGGCAGCACCGGGCCCCACAGCGCTGTCAGCGATGGCCCCCGCCGACGGCACCGGACCGTCGGGGGTCTCGGCGTTGTCGATGACACTCAAAGCAGACCGCAACAGGTTTGTGCGGGCGGCGTCGCGATCCTTGCGCGCCAACAGAAGTCGGCGGCGCAACTCAGCGCGCCATCGGTCGGCGGGGACGGAGTGCTCGGTCACCGCGTCACGGTACTCAGGCGGCTGCGTCCGACGCACCTGCTTTTTCGCTGCCCGAATCGTCCTTGTCGTCGTTGTCGTCCTTGTCGGCCTTCGCGTGCTTGCCACGCTGAGTGTCGACCTTGCCTTCGGTGTCAGCGTCGGCATCAGCTTTGTCGTCGGCGTCGGCTTTCGCGTGCTTGCCGCGCGGGGCGGCGTCCTTCTTCGCGTGCCTACCCGTGCTGACATCGTCCGTCGTGTCGGCGTCAGCTGCGGCTTCACCATCTGGTTCGGTGTCGGACGAAAGTGACTGCGACGCATTGTCTTCGGACTCTGCCTCGGTTTCCGCCTCCGATTCCGTCTGTGCAACGAGCGACAGAGTGCGCCGATCTGATTCGACCGCTTCGGGTTCCGCCGACTGGCGCTCGGGACGGTGGTACGCGGAGTCGACGAGCGGGCGCAGGATCTTGTCCAGATATGCGACAGCGTCGTCGGATACGCCCACGTCCGACAAAGGTTTCAGCAGAGGCAGCACGCGGGTCGGGATCAGAACCGTCGTCGTGGTTCCGCCTTTGGAGTTCGTCGTCGTCGTGATGTATTCCTCCGGCACCTGCGAGATGTCGGTGAACGCCGCAGGGTAGTGAAGTTGGTTGTAGCCCATGACCGCATTCACGACGGCAAGCAGGTTGAACGGATTGTCCGGGAAGTCGGCGATCCCGTCGTACTCCGCCGTCACGACAAGCAGGTTGTACGGCGTTTCGGGAAGCGGCTGGTACTCGACACCACTGAGGCGGTAGAAAAACGGGCTCGGCGCTCCGTACATCGCGGCATCGAGCTCATCCGGAGGCGGCGCATCCGGGTCGTTCTCCAGCCGGCGCAGCACTTCGGCGATGGCAGGCGCGGTCTGGGACACGCCACCGATCGTCTTCTTACCCGGCGTGCTGTAGACCGCCTCGTACATGCTGTCGGCGGCCGCATCGATGGACTCGCCGAAGTCGTCGGTGCCGGCGAAGGGCACGTTCACCCGTTGGTCGTAGTCGGCGAAGTATCCGCCCAGCGCGTCAGCGAGTTCCTCGTCGGTGAGATCGGCGTACCGCCCGGCTCCACCGAGGATCAACGCCGTCGATGCGCTGGCGATGCCCGGAGCAGCGCAACCGACCGCGACGACACCTACTGCTGCACACAACCGCTTCACGGCCCGCTCATTTCGCTTCGAGTTGTCTAGCTAAGTATTTGCTACAGAGTTACAGGCTATGACTTCTTCCAGATGGAGGCAATAACCTGGCAGCCCTGTGACCAGTGCCACAACACTAGCCGACGCCGCCGTCGGCCTCAAGGCTACCTCCGGAGACGCAACCCGAAATACGTCAGTAAGCAGCATTTATCCGGAAGAGACGTTGGTCGACACGCGTGACGCCACGGCGTCGGGCGATCTCACAGCCGGCACGGCGGCGATCCCGAGAAAACGTGATCGTGCATATCTAGCAAATGGTGTCTAATTTCTTGGTGTGGCCACGGCGGTGCACGAAAAGAAGGAGTGGTTCAGCGAGTGCGGTGCGCGGACGCGCTCTGATACAGACAGATCGCCGCGGCGGATGCGACGTTGAGGCTTTCGGCGTTGCCCCTCATGGGGATGTGTACGGCGGCGGTGGCGAGGTCGGCAACGGCTGCAGGCAATCCGTGCGCTTCAGGGCCGAACAACCAGGCTGTGGGCGGAGACAGGGTCGCATCGTCGAGGCTGACCGAGCCGTCGAGCGTTGTCGCCAACACCTGCAATCCGGCGTCTCTGATCTTCGCGACGGCCTCGGCGCCATCGTGGTGACTGACGACGGGGATGGAGAAGATGCTGCCGGCCGACGCGCGCAGACACTTGCCGTTGTACGGATCCACACTGTCGCCGGCGAGCACGACCGCATCGGCTCCCATGGCATCCGCGAGGCGAATCAGCGTGCCGGCGTTGCCGGGTTCTGAGATTCCCACCGGTACCGCCAAGAGCTCGGGCCGGTCGGCGAGCACGTCGTCGAGTGTGATCTCCGGTAGCGAGCACACGGCAACGAGCCCCACGGGAGTTACGGTGTCCGACAACGCATTGGCGGCCTTCTCGGTGACGAGATCGACCTGGGCTCCCTCGAGGAGGGCGGCGAACTTCTGCGCGGCGGCTTCGGTCGCGAAGACCTCGAAGACAAGTCCGCGCCGCAGCGCGGCCTCGACCAGGTTGGGACCCTCGGCGAGGAAGCGTGCGGCGCGGCGGCGCCCGGTGTGGCGGTGCAGCTTGACTGCCGCCACCACCCGGGCAGAGCGCTCGGTGAGCGTCAGGCAGCCTCGCCCGACGGAGCGTTGACATCAGCGGGCAGCGCGGCCTTGGCGACCTCGACGAGCGCTGTGAACGCGGCGGCATCGCTGACGGCGATCTCGGCCAGGTTCTTGCGGTCGACCTCGACGCCGGCGGCCTTCAGGCCCTGGATCAGCCGGTTGTAGGTGATGTCGTTAGCGCGGGCGGCGGCATTGATGCGGGTGATCCACAACTTGCGGAAGTCACCCTTGCGGGCGCGCCGGTCCCGGTAGGCGTAGGTCAGCGAGTGGAGCTGCTGCTCCTTGGCCTTGCGGTACAGGCGTGACCGCTGGCCGCGGTAGCCCTTCGAGGCCTTCAGTACGGTGCGCCGCTTCTTCTGCGCGTTGAGTGCGCGCTTCACGCGTGCCATGGAGTAGTCCTATCTCAGTGGGGTCAGGGGTCAGGCTGCAGAGCTGCTGCTAGCCGTTCAGCAGCTTCTTGACACGCTTGGTGTCATTGGGAGCCACCACGGTGCGGCCGTCGAGGCGGCGGGTGCGCTTGGAGGCCTTGTGCTCCAGCAGGTGGCGCTTGTTCGCCTTCTGGCGCACGATCTTGCCGGATCCGGTGGTACGGAACCGCTTCGAAGCGCCGCTGTGGGTCTTCGCCTTGGGCATTGGTGTCCTCAGTTCTGTGGTGTATCGGTTGGTGCTTCGGCAGCCTGCGCGTTGGCGCGCTGGGCTGCCGGGGCGTCTGCATCGTGCGCCGCCTTGGCGCGAGTCTTCGCGCCGCGGTGCGGCGCCAGCACCATCGTCATGTTGCGGCCGTCCTGTTTCGCGGACGTCTCGACGAAGCCGTAGTCGGCGACGTCGGCGCCCAGGCGCTGCAGGAGCCGGAAACCCAGTTCGGGCCGCGACTGCTCGCGTCCGCGGAACATGATGGTCACCTTGACCTTTGACCCTGCTTCCAGGAAGCGGATGACGTGACCCTTCTTGGTCTCGTAATCGTGCGGGTCGATCTTGGGACGCAGCTTCTGTTCCTTGACGACGGTCTGCTGCTGGTTCTTGCGAGACTCGCGTGCCTTCTGTGCCGTCTCGTACTTGAACTTGCCGTAATCCATGATCTTGCACACCGGCGGCTTGGCGTCGGGGGCAACTTCGACAAGGTCGAGATCGGCATCCGCGGCGACGCGGAGTGCATCTTCGATGCGCACGATGCCTACCTGTTCACCGCCCGGTCCGATAAGGCGGACTTCAGGTACGCGGATGCGCTCGTTGACGCGGGTCTCAGTGCTGATGGGGCCTCCTATGTTGTCTTCAGGAGTCCACGCCACCGGCACCTGTTCCATAGAACAGATAAGCCCTGCTCACCGCAGGGCCCAAAGCCGACCAGGACAGACATCTACGATGTCTGTGACCGGACCGCTGGACCTTCGAACGAATCGTGGTCAGCGGTGGGAGTGGGACTCCACTTGCTGTCCCTGGCCTGAGCCGGGACGGTCGCGCGTGAAAGTCTATCAGGCGTGACCGATAGTCCTGACATCCCTGAATCGGCGGCTCCGCCACCCGTGCGCGAACTGGCCGATGTTCCGGCCGTCGAAGTCATCAGCAGGTGCGCCGTGATGCTCATGAGTGCGACGGCAGAGAAGCTCGGCCTCGCCGAGGACGACCCGGACGACAGCCCGAACCGGGATCTCGATGAGGCGCGACGGCTGATCACCGCGCTTGCCGGGCTCGTCACTGCGTCCGCCGAATACCTCGGCCCGCACGCCGGCCCGGTGCGCGACGGACTTAAGACCCTGCAACTGGCGTTCCGTGAGGCGAGTGCAGCCCCCGACGAGCCAGGACACGGTCCGGGAGAGAAATACACCGGGCCGGTCTGGTAACGACACATTCCGGGGCTGAGCGAATATCCTCGCGGCCTATGACCCCAACCAGCCTCGTCAGGGCGCATCCGAAGTCGAATTATCGGTGGGTGCCTGCGGCCGCGGGCTGGATCGTGGGCGTCATCGCGACGTTGTCGCTGCTGGCGAGCATTTCGCCCTTGGTGCGCTCGATCATCAAGGTCCCCCGCGAGTTCGTCGACGACTACATCTTCAACTTCCCCGACACGAGCTTCGCCTGGGCATTCGTCCTCGCCCTGCTGGCGGCTGCGCTGGCCGCCCGCAAACGCATCGCCTGGTGGATCCTGATCGGCTACATGGCCGCCGCGGTCGTGGTGAACATCGCCGACCTGGCCGACGGCGAGGAACGTTGGTTCGAAGAGATCGGCGAAGTCATCGGCCTCGCCTTCCACCTCGCGGCGATCGCGTTCCTGCTGCTGGCCCGCAAGGAGTTCTGGGCCAGGGTCCGCCGCGCGGCGCTGCTGAAGGCGGTTCTGACACTCGTCGCCGGAATGGCCGTCGGCACGCTCATCGGCTGGGGGCTGCTGGAACTCTTCCCCGGGACGCTCGCCCGTCCCGATCGCTTCTGGTACGCGCTGAACCGCGTCGGAGCCTTCGCCGGCGCCGACGCCAGTGCCTTCTCCGGTCACCCCCACGTGTTCGTCAACGCTCTGCTCGGCCTCTTCGGCGCCGTGGCCCTGATGGTCACCGCCGTCGTCCTGTTCCAATCCCAGCGCGCCGACAACGCCCTCACGGGCGAGGACGAATCGGCGATCCGCGGCCTGCTGGAGATCTACGGCAAGAACGACTCGCTGGGCTACTTCGCCACCCGCCGCGACAAGGCCGTGGTGTTCGCCCCCAACGGCCGCGCCGCGATCACCTACCGCGTCGAGGTCGGCGTGTGCCTGGCCAGTGGCGATCCGGTCGGCGATCCGAAAGCGTGGCAGCCGGCCATCGAAGCCTGGCTCAAACTGTGTGAGACGTACGGCTGGGCGCCCGGCGTGATGGGCGCCAGCGCGACGGGCGCACAAGCGTTCCGTGAGGCCGGGTTGCACGCGCTGCAACTGGGCGACGAAGCGATCCTGCACCCCGACGACTTCCGGCTGTCGGGGCCCGATATGCGCGCGGTCCGTCAGGCCGTCACCCGCGCCAGGCGTTCCGGCGTCAGCGTGCGGTTCCGCAGGCACCGCGAGTTGTCCGCCGACGAGATGGCCGAGGTGGTCAAGCACGCCGACACCTGGCGCGACACCGAAGACGAGCGCGGTTTCTCGATGGCGCTGGGACGCCTCGGCGACCCCGCTGATGCCGACTGCTTGCTCGTGGAGGCGGTCCAAAACGACGACCAGGTCGTGGCGATGCTGTCGCTGGTGCCGTGGGGCAGCAACGGGGTGTCCCTTGATCTGATGCGCCGAGCACCCCAATCCCCCAACGGCACCATCGAATTGATGGTCAGCGAGCTGTGCCTGCAGGCCGAGGACATCGGCATCACGCGAATCTCGTTGAACTTCGCCATGTTCCGCTCCGCGTTCGAGCAGGGAGCACAGCTGGGCGCCGGTCCGGTGGCGCGGCTGTGGCGCTGGCTGCTGGTGTTCTTCTCCCGGTGGTGGCAGTTGGAGACGCTGTACCGCTCGAACATGAAGTATCAGCCGGAGTGGGTGCCCCGCTACGCCTGCTACGAGGACGCCCGGCTGGTACCCAGGGTCGGCGTCGCCTCGGTGATCGCCGAAGGCTTTCTGATACTCCCCTTTTCGCGCCGTCACGACCAGCCCCACACCGGGCACCACATCGCCGCGCCGGGATCCCTCGTGGCCACCGGACTGTTGCACAGCGATGGGACCGCACCCGACGTCATCGGCCTTGAGAGTGACCTCGCCGACGAGGACTCCGGCCCGCGGCTGCCCGAACAGGTCCGGGTCCGGATGGCGAAGTTGAAAGCTCTTCAGGACCGAGGCGTCGACGCCTACCCGGTGGGCAGTCCGCCCAGCCACACCGTCGCGCAGGCTCTGGCGGCAGCAGACGGCGCGGAGGTGACCGTCGCGGGCCGTGTCCTGCGGCTCCGTGACTACGGCGGCGTGCTGTTCGCCCAGCTGCGCGACTGGTCCGGGGAAACGCAACTGTCGCTGGATAATTCGCTGCTGAACGACGGCACCACCGCCGACTTCACCCGAACCATCGACCTCGGTGACCTGATCGAGGTGACCGGCCGGATGGGCTCGACCCGCTCAGGCACATGGTCGGTGTTGGTGACCGACTGGCGGTTGATCGGCAAATGCCTGCGTCCGCTGCCGGATAAATGGAAAGGCCTGACCGACCAGGAGGCTCGGGTCCGCGCCCGTTACGTCGACCTCGCCGTCAACACCGATGCCCGGGAGTTGATCCGGGCCCGCAGCGGAGTGCTGCATGCGATCCGCGAAACCCTCGTCGGTAAGGGCTTCCTGGAGGTCGAGACCCCGATCCTGCAGCAGATCCACGGCGGCGCGAACGCCCGGCCGTTCCTGACCCACATCAACGCCTACGACCTCGACCTGTATCTGCGCATTGCGCCCGAGCTCTATCTGAAGCGGTTGTGCGTCGGGGGTGTCGAACGGGTCTTCGAGCTGGGTCGCGCCTTTCGCAACGAGGGCGTCGACTTCAGCCACAACCCCGAATTCACGCTGTTGGAGGCCTACCAGGCGCACGCGGACTACAACATGTGGATCGACGGCTGCCGGGAGCTGATCCAGAACGCGGCGCAGGCCGCCAACGGCTCACATGTGTTCCTGCGTCCCCGAGAGGACGGCACCCTTGAGCCGCACGACATCTCGGGCCAGTGGGCGGTCAAGACGGTGCACGGCGCGGTGTCGGAGGCACTCGGCGAGCACATCGACGTCGAGACCGAGTTACCTGAACTTCGTCGGCTCTGCGACAAGGCCCGCATCCCGTACCTGACGCACTGGGATGCCGGCGCGGTGGTGCTCGAGATGTACGAGCACCTGGTCGAGGATCAGACGACCGAGCCGACGTTCTACAAGGACTTCCCCACCTCGGTCTCGCCGCTGACCCGCCCGCACCGCAGCATCCCCGGCGTGGCCGAGCGGTGGGATCTGGTGGCGTGGGGTGTCGAACTCGGCACCGCCTACAGCGAGCTCACCGACCCGGTCGAACAGCGGCGCAGGCTGCAGGAGCAGTCACTGCTGGCCGCGGGCGGCGACCCGGAGGCGATGGAGCTCGACGAGGACTTCCTGCAGGCGATGGAGTACGCGATGCCGCCGACGGGCGGGCTCGGCATGGGTGTCGACCGCGTGGTCATGCTCATCACGGGGCGCAGCATCCGCGAGACGCTGCCGTTCCCGCTCGCCAAGCCCCGCTAGCGGGGCCCGTTCATCCCCAGGCTGCGGATTCTGCTCTGGCACGGGCCGACGACGCCCTGCGACGTTGGGTGAATGTCCTCTCTGGCTTGGCCTTTCATCGGCCACGAGGCCCTCGCGCGCGGGCGAATCAACAAGTACCAGTTGCGGACGCGATACCGCGCGGTCTTTCCCGGCGTCTACGTGCCGGCTTCGACACAGCCGACGCTGGTGCAGCGGGCCACGGCGGCATATCTGTGGTCGGGACGCCGAGGGGTCATTGCAGGTGCTGCGGCAGCCGCGGTCCACGGCGCGAAGTGGCTACCCGATGACGAGGCTGTCGAGATAGTTTGCGGCAACACACGGCCGCCGAAAGGCATCGTCACCCGTAGGGACCGGTTGGGCGAGACGGAGGTGCAGCACGTCGGTGGAGTCCTCGTGACCACCCCCGAACGCACCGCATTCGACATCGGAAGGCTCACACCGGGCGAATTGGGCGTCGTGCGCCTCGACGCACTCGGCCACGCCGCGCGATTCGATCCAACTGCGGTCCTCGAGCTGAGCCGAGCGCACAGCGGATCACCAGGGGTCCGAGGCCTACCGGCGCTGCTCGATCGCTACGACCCGGTGCGGAATCGCCCCGGGAGACCTGGTTGCGGCTGCTGCTGGTCAGCGCGGGGTATCCGCGTCCTCGCACCCAGATCCCGGTGTTCGACGACTACGGCCGGGCTCGCTACTACCTCGACATGGGGTGGGAGGACGTCAAGGTGGCTGTCGAGTACGACGGCGATCACCATCGCGAACGCTCAGTCTTCGCCAACGACATCCTCCGCGCGGAGTTCATCGCCGAGCGTCGTTGGAAACGCGTGCGCGTGGTGGCAGGGCAGCGTCGCGGCGAGATTCTCGACCGCGTCGCCCGAGCGCGAGCATCGAGTGTGTATCCAGATCGCAGAATCGGCTGAATTCGCGATCTGAGCGCACACTCGATGGCCCAACCACCTTCGCAGCGGGGTCACAGCCGGCACCAAGGATCGGCGGCCACTGTGGAGGCGTGTCGTTCTCCGGGCCGTGGTACGAGACCCTGCGCCACAACCTCTCGTTGATGCACGGGTGGTTACCGCTGGCCGTGCAGATCCTGGCCGCCGTTGCCGTGGTCCTCGCCGTCGTCGGACGTGCCCGGCGGTGGAACCTCATCTGGCTACCGTGGTCGGCATTCATCGGAGCGGTCGTCGCGATGTGCGCCTATTGGTACATCGAGACGGCCGGCTTGGCAGATGACAGCAATCCCGCGCCGCACACGCTGTGGCTGTGGATTGCGTTGTCCGGCATGGCCGTCGGAGTTCTGCTGTCCGGCTGGCGCGGAAGCGCATGGAAGCTGCGGATCGCCACGCTGATCGCGGTACCGCTGTGCGCGCTGTCGGCGGCACTGGCGCTGAACCTGTGGGTCGGCTACTTCCCCACCGTGCAGACCGCGTGGAGCCAGCTTACCGCGGGGCCGGTGCCCGACCAGACCGATCCGGTGACGGTCGCCGCCATGCGCAAGCAGCATGCCGTTCCGATCAAGGGCACCGTCGTGCCCGTCGACATCCCCGATGCCGCATCTGGATTCAAGCACCGACAGGAGTTCGTCTACCTCCCACCCGCCTGGTATGCGAGCGACCCACCGCCTGCGCTGCCCACCGTGATGATGATCGGCGGCGAATTCAACACGCCCGCAGACTGGTTACGCGCCGGCGGCGCGATCAAGACGCTCGACGACTTCGCCGCCGCGCACAACGGCTACGCCCCGGTGTTCGTGTTCGTCGACCCGGGCGGAACGTTCAACAACGACACCGAATGTGTCAACGGCAGCCGCGGCAACTCGGCCGACCACCTTGTCAAAGATGTTGTGCCGTATATGAAAGCGAACTACGGCGTCAGCGCGAGCAGTGCGAATTGGGGCGTGGTCGGGTGGTCGATGGGCGGCACCTGCGCCGTGGATCTGACGGTCATGCATCCCGACACGTTCAGCGCGTTCGTCGATATCGCCGGTGACGCCGCACCCAACTCCGGCACACAGGCCGAAACCGTCGACCGTCTCTTCGGCGGCAACAAGGCGGCCTACGCATCCTTCGACCCGACGGCGGTGATGACCACACACGGGCCGTATCGGGGAGTCGCCGGTTGGTTCGACGTGAACAGCGCCGCCGGCGGTGGCAAACCCAATGACCAGGCGGTCGCCGCCGGATCTCTGTGCGGACTGGGCAATCAGACGGGAATCGACTGCGCCGTGGTCAGCCAGCAGGGCAATCACGACTGGCCGTTCGCGTCGAATGCCTTCACCGCTGCGCTGCCCTGGCTGGCGGGCAAGATCGGTACTCCTGATGTGACGCAGGTCGGGCTGCCCGGCTCGATCCGCGGGTAGCGTGGTGACCATGCCGGATGAGCCGATCATCGACGCCGAAGTCGTCCCCGCCGAGCCGGTCATCCCGGCGGACACCGGCTACACCCCCGACGGGGTGCCGACGTTCGAGTCCGTGCGCGAGAAGATCGAGACGCGCTACACGACGTCGATCGGATCGGCCGAGCTCGACGCCCAGACGCCCGAGGGGCGCTCCATCGAGGAGCAGTACGACGCCCGGCAACGCGCCGCCGCAGAACGGCTGGCGCAGATCCGCGAGTCGATGGGCAAGTCACCCGACTCGGCTCAGTAGTCGGACTCGGCAGCAAGCACTTCGGCGAGGAACGCGTCTGCGCCGATGCGCTGCAGTCGACTCTTCGCGAACGTCCGCACCCGCTCTCGCACCGCAGGCGTCTCACCGACGTCGACGCCGATGGTCACTGCCGTTTCGCGCCAATCACGGTTCCACGCAGCCGTTTCCGTCACCGGAACCTGGTGTTCGTCGAGCAGCTCCACTGTCGCGCTGCCCGCGCTGTCCAGCTGGCCGACACCGCGGATTCCGCCGGATTCGACCCGCACGGTGATCCCCTCCGGCGAGCGGACACCCGCGAGTTCCGTCCGCACGACCGCCGTCGCGACGGCGCCGTCGGCCTGAACCCGCCAGTCGACGGTGCCCTCGGCGGCGTCGAAAACGCGCGGAGGCACCGCGGCCCAGCGCACCGATGCGATGCCCGTCGCGATCGCCTGGCCCGCGCTGCCGGCCTGAGCAGCACCGGCGACCAGTGCGTAGTCGTTTCGCATGCCGGCCTGCGCCGCCACGACGGGCGTCTCGAACGCGACGCCGGTGTCGGCGGCGAGTTCGGCGCAGGCGGCGACGAGCTCGCCGACTCGTGGATCTCCCAGCCGCGCCACCGCATTCAGCACCTCGGCGTGGGGCGCCAGCAGCTCCCCGACGTCCGAGTCGAGCGTGCCGTCGGCGAAGTAGTCCTCGGCCGCGGCGGTCAGCAGCGCCAGTTCACCGGCGAGCAGCGCATCGTCGAGTTCGGCGATGCCGTCGCGATAGCTCGCCGGCCACCAACGCCGCAGCCAGTGGCCTAGCGCCAACCGGCGGAGCGGCCGAAGCGCATCCGCGTCGAGTTCCACACCGTCGATCTCCACGCTCCCGTCGGGCTCCGCTGCCAGACCCGATGCGATCGCGGCGTGCCCGGCCTCCCCGGCAATCCGCCAAAGCCATTCCGCCCGAACAGGATCGGTGAAGGAGACATGTACTGCGGCATCGGGATCGTCCACCGTCCAGGACAGCACCGCCCCCGACACCTCGAGAACGGCGGTCAACGGAACCGCGTCGCGTGCCGTCGCGGTGGTCCACAGCCCCGAGTCTTCGACGAACCTCATCGGATGTCCCGCGCTTCGAGCATCGCCTTGATGCGCTGGCGGTGATCCAGGCTGACCGAGCGCGACACACCTTCGAGGAGCTCGCGCACCTCGTCGACGTCGGAGCACGGTTCCTGCCACACGTCGCGGCCGTGCAGGCGCGCCCACAACCGGCTCAGATAAGGGCGGCAGAACGCAGCGAGCTCATCGACGATTCCCTGCTGGCGCGGGTGCACCGCGGCTCCGTCGGCCAGGTAGCGCCGCGCGTGCAGCACGTAGGCCTCCTTGCGCAGCCGGGCCTGGATCTGGCGGGCCAGATCGGTGCGACACTGCGCCGTCTCGTCCAGCGGTGCGAGGTCGACGGCGACGTCGATACCGGCGATGAGGGTGGCCTGCTTGTCCTCACCCATCAGCCCCCACGGAGCGCACGAGCGGTCGACCTCTTCGGCGCACAGCAGCGGAACATCGGGAAGCTCGTCGCGCGCCAGCGCACGGCGCAGAGTGGCCCGCACCCGCTCGACGACACTGCGGTCGAGGGGCCGCCCGCCCTCGGCTCCGATGATCGATGGAGGTGGCTGCGGCTCAGCCGAACTCAGCCCCAGCGCCACGATCGACCACGGCAGGCCCGCACCGTCGCCGCGGGCCGCGGCACCCAGGTTGTACGGCGTCGCATCGGCGATCAGAGCCGACCACACCCGCTGGCGGGCGACCTCGGCGTTATGCCCGTCGGCCCGACCGAGCACGGTGCCCAGCCCGGCGAGGAACGGTCCGGTGATCTCCGTCCCCGCCTGGACGTCGAGCCAGCTGTCGACCACTTGGGCCGACAGCGCCGCGACGACGTCCTCGTCGTCGATATGGCGGTTGAGCACCTCGATCGCGGTCCGGTCGCGGTCGGAGTGGACCTCCCGCAAGATCGCTTCGGCGGCGCCGTGGTCGTCCTCCCCCGGCGCGCCCCGCGTGACGGCGAGCTCGAAGCACAGCGGAAAGTACAGCTCCTGGGCGTTGCCGGTGGTGATGCGCAGTCTGCGGCGTCCCCGCTTGAGCAGATCGAACCACTGAGACGTCGCGCGCAACGTGTCCGACTGGCCGACGATCGCGTCGTGCATCTCTGCGGCGATGTCGGCTGTCACGAAGGGTGCGGAGTATTTGGTGTTCGATCGCAGTCGCAGGACCAGCGGATCGATGATGCGTTTGACGGTGCGGCTGAGGGGTCCGCCGTCGTCGGCGCTGAGCACATTGACGCCCGGGCCGATCGCCCGCCACGCACGTTCGATGACCGCGCGGCGGGGCAGCCGCACCGCTATCGACGTATCGGTTCCCGTGCTCACCGGATCAGGATAGAAGTTGGGTTCGGTAGCCGTGGGCCTCATCGACGCTGATGGCATGCCCAGCTTGTTGACCCTGATGTTCTTCAGCTTCCTTTTCGCCGGTACAGCGGCAGTGCTGCTGATGCCGACCAGCACGGTGATCAAGTCCCGCGGAGTGGTCGTCGGGCTGCGTCTGACGGGCGATTTCACGTCGGACTGCCACGAGGTGGAACTCGACGTCATGGTCAGTCGCCCCGAGGGCGGGCAGTTCCCTGCCCGCGAGACCACCATGATCCCTGAGATGTCCCTTCCGGACTTCACGCCCGGCAGCATCATCGACATGTATTACCGCCCTGGAGACGAGTCCTCGATCGCGGTGCGCGTGCCGCGCGGCCGGTGACGGTCATCGCGCACCGTCGACAGCGAAGCTGACCAGCGCGGCCCAGTACAGCGGACTTGCGGCGAGATCCCCGTCGCGCCAACGGTTCAACTGCCCACGCTGCCACGCGTTGACCGCGCGGCCCGCATCCTGCGCTTCGTGAGCGGTGTCGACGGCGATGACGGCGTCGGCCATGGGATCCGAGGAATCGGTTGCGGCACTGCAGAATTGCCGGTATCCGGCAGCTGTCGGCAGGGACCAGAGCGTGGCGGTGACGAGTTGGGCGCCGCCGAGGATCAGTGCTGCCACGAGGCCGGTGGCTTCATCGAATCGGTAATCGCCGCCCGACGAGCAGGCCAGCAGCGCCGCGCGTGGCGGGATCGGCAACTGGGCGGACATCAGATCGCCTGCAGAGAGTGGGGTCTCGTCGGCGAGGTGCACAGCCGCACGGTCTGCGTGGCCCACATCGCCGTCCGCTGCGGTCGCGTGCCCGACGAACAGCAGCCGGCTCGGGGCGTGAGTCAATTGGGTCGCCAGCCAGCCGCGGTCGGCCCGGCTGGACCGGAACAGCTCGACGGTCGCATCAACCTCGGGAAGTACGTCCCGGTGCGCCCTCAGCTCGGCGAAATGCCGTGTCAGACTGCCCTGGGGGTCGGGTCGGCCCAAAACCGATCCCAGGGCGGAGTCGGGGCGCTGCCCGGGCACCCGGGGGTCCAGGACGAGAAGTGCCGCGCCGTCGCGCCGTTCGACCCAGCTGAAGGATGCGCGAGGCGCATTGGCGATGTTCGGCGGGGCGGCGAGCAGGATGTCGGCCAGTTCGATGAGCCGGCGCGCGGGGTCAGCGGGGTGTGCGAGCAGTGCCCACGGCACCTGGGCGAGACGGCCCGTAGGGGCGACGAACAGCGCCGGGTGTGACTGTGCGGCGATCAAGTCCCAGCCTTGAGCCGGGATCAGATGCTCACCGAGAACATCGGCGAGGTTCTGCTCCGCGGCGGGGTCGGCGAAAGAGCCTGCGGTGAGTGCGCGTTCGAGTGCCTGCCGGACATCCTCGGCTGGACGCGGATCGGGGAGCGCATCGGAAAGTAGGCCAAGGGCGGTCGCGAGCGCGCCCTCCTCGACGACCCAGGCGACCGTGGCGTCCGGCTGCCCGACCACACGCAGACTGGCATAGGTCGCTACGCCGACGTCGGCGTAGCGCAGCACCAACGTCCGGGCGGTCATGGCCAGGTGCTCCACGCCGGCTCCGAGGAGGTCACGTCCCGGCCATAGCGCGCGTGCGCCAGGTCGCGGTATTTCACCAGGACCGGGTCGGCATCGGGATGCATGCGAATGGGAGGCAGAGCGCCGAGCTTCGTGAGCGTGGCGCCCGCCACGGTTCCCGGTCCGGAGGCGACCAGGGCGTACTCGTCGGCATCGTCGACGGGAACCGCGGCGGTTGCCGTGTCCGCCCAGTCGGCAGTGTGCGGCGACTGCGGAACACTGAAAGTCCCTCGTGCGCCGTGATATTCGATCAGTTCACTGAGAAGATCGGTGTTGCCCCATTCCCAGGCCACCGCGAATGCACCCGCGAGCAGTCGCGACGACACGTGCGTCGCCCAGCGCATCCGGGCATCCGCGTCGCCGATCGCGTAGCGCACCGAGTCGACGGCCAATGCGGCGGGCACTTTGAGTTCAGCGGCCTGCGCGAACTTCTCGTCGGCGGTGTCCGGGTTCGCCATCGCGTCGGCGCGCAGGATCGACCCCAGATGGTCGTCGAGTCTCGCGTACTGCAGCCAGCTGTGCCGCGGCCAGCTGTCGAGTAATTCACGGGCGGCCGTGGCCCGCTGTGTGGCAGCGGTGAAATCGCCTCGCAGGATGTCCACCCAGCTGCGCTGCACGAGAATTCGGTGGATGTGCAGGGGCTTGTTGATCTCGCGCCAGTGCCGCTCGGCGTGGCCGAGTCGCTCGTCGGCATCGTCGAGTTCTCCCACGGATATCGCGATCAGACCGAAGTAGAGCCAGCTGCGGGACACATCGTGTGCGCGGTTGCCCTCCGCGATCGCCGGATATGCCTGGTGCACCAGATCTTGTGCGTGAGCCCGGTCCCCCGCAGCCCAGGCAGCGGTGGCGCGTTCCAGTTGCGTTCGCGCCGTGGCGAGTTGCCACTCGCGGGCCTCGGCCCGGGCTCCGGCGCGGCGCAGCCACGGCTCGGCCTCGGTCAGCCGCCCGGTCTCGACACAGAAACGGCCGTACCCGATGCCGGCGAGGACGCGGAGGTTGTCGTCGAGATCCGTGCCGTTCCCGGGTCCGTCGACCGCGTCGAACACCTTCTCCCACAATGGAAGTGACTGCACATGAAGGTCATCATCGCAGAGCGCGACCGCACAGAGGATCTGCGCGTGGGTGACCAGATAGGCGTGTTCGCGATCGAGGTCACCGAACGTTCCGGGCTCGCCGGTCAACGCTTCCAGATGCATTGCAGCGGTCTCGTGTTCGCCGTGCGCGGCCGCCATACCCGTGTGCAGGAACAGGGCGCGGCGACTGTACCGGGAGATCATGTGGTCGATTTCGGCGGCCGACATGGTGACCTGTGCGGCCTCGTCCGGACGTTGGCCTGCTCTGATCTCGCGATAGATCTTCAGGCAGTCTTCGATTCTCTTCACGCCTTCGGTCACCCCGTCATAGGCCGTGCGGACCAGGTAGAGCTCGCCGAGTTGCGCGTACACCTCCAACATCAGGTCGTCGCGGTCGGCTTCCTCGATGCGGGGCATCAGAGATAGCAGGATGTCTTTGGCCGCCTCTTCTTTGGCGGCGAGGGCCAGCTGGCGTGCCCGTTCGAGGTCGTGCTCGATTCCGGGATGACCGGCACCGGTGGTCATCGCGTAATCATAGGAAGCGGCGGGCGTGTCGGGCACGCCCGCCGCTTCTTGACCTGACATGGCGTCAGCTGCAGGTCACCGTGACCGTGAACGGCTTGGTGATCATGCCGGCCATCGGATTGCTCATGTCGGCGCCGACCGCTTCGCCGGTGATGGTGTAGCTGTCTCCGTCGACGGCGACCTCGGCCTTACCGGACTGCGCGCCCATTGCGTTGGCGACGGCGAGGGCGTTGCCGTCGACCACCATGCCGAGCGATTCGACGACCGGCGTCGCCTCGTCCGTCATGACGATGCCCAGGCCCTGCTGACCGCCGATCGCGCCGCTGGCGACGGTGATCTTACCGGCCTGCTTGACGCAGGTCACCGAGTTGAGGTCGAGACCGGCCAGATCGGCGCCGTCGACCTCGACCTCGGTCTTGCCGCCGTCGGCGACCGTGGAGGTCTGCGAGCTCTCGCTTGAGCTCGAGCTGGACGTGCTGTCGGCGGTCGTGCCCTTGTCGTCCGAGCAACCCACCAGCATCGCGGCGCCTGCGGCCAGACCGACCACGCCTGCGAGTACTCGCTTCATGATGTTTCCCTTCGTCTTGCTTCGCCCCAGTGGCGTCGTCGGGGTGAAGTCAATCCGGGGGCCGTGGCTACCGATCCCAATTTTCGGTCCGCTGTCGGTGCGCGCCGGTACGGTTCCTTCTCGATGCGGACCTTCACGATCGACGAACGGCGTGCCCGTTTGGCGCGGCGCCACCAGCTGGTTTCGGGTGTCGACGATGCCGATTCGGTGAGCGCGCTGACCGCGCAGCTGGTCGGGCTGCATGCCACCGATCCGGCGACGCCGCATCTGTCGCTGTGGGCGCGGCTGCCCGGTTTCACGACAGCGGATCTGACGTCGGCGCTCCATGACGAGCGCTCGGTCGTCAAGCATCTGGCGATGCGGCGCACCCTGTGGGTGGTGCATCCGTCGGATCTGCCGGCCATCCAGTCGGCCGCCAGCGATCGGGTGGCTGTCAACGAGACGCGCAGATTGGCCGCCGACGCCCAGAACGCCGGTGTCGCTCCCGACGGCGCGGCGTGGCTGGAAACCGCGTGCGCGGCGGTGCTGCGCCATCTCGGCAACGAGGGGCCATGTACCGCACGCCAATTGCGTGAGGCGGTCCCCGAGCTGACGGGCACCTACAACCCGGCTCCCGGCAAGGCCTACGGCGGTGAAGGGCATCTGGCGCCGCGGGTGCTCACTGTGCTGTCTGCGCGTGGCCACATCGTCCGGGGTCCGAATGACGGCGGCTGGACCACGTCGCGACCCCGCTGGGTGGCCGCCGGGGACTGGCTCGGGCACGCCGAACCTGTCGACCCGGAGAAGGCCCGCGCCGAGATGGTCAGCCGTTGGCTCTACGCGTTCGGCCCGGCCACGGTCACCGACGTCAAGTGGTGGTTCGGGAACACGCTCGGCTGGGCACGGCAGTCGCTCGCCGACATCGGCGCAGTCGAAGTCGATCTCGCGGGGACGCCGGGCTTCGTGCTTCCGGGTGACGACGAGCCGGAGCCCCCGACAGCGCCGTGGTGCGCACTGCTTCCCGGTCTCGATGTGACCACGATGGGGTGGTTCGACCGGGACTGGTATCTGGGGCCGCACCGCAGCCAGGTATTTGATCGCAATGGCAATGCGGGGCCGACGATTTGGGTGGATGGGCGTGTGGTCGGCGCGTGGCGTCAGGACGTGGACGCGCGGGTCGAACTCGCGCTCCTGGAAAATGTCGGCAGGCAGCACACCAAGGTCCTCAAGGCCAAGGCGCAGGAGCTGACGGCGTGGCTGGACGGAGTGCGCATCAATCCGCGGTTTCCCTCGCCCCTGAGCAAGGGGTCGCCGTAACACGCCGAAATTGCATTGCGGACTGTGCTTTTCGCGCGATCACGGCCCTGGACGCAATCTCGGCGTACCCGAGTTAGGCGCTGACTTTGCGCCTGCTCCGCGGCCTCGGCTTGGCCCGTTGCACACCCAGCGTCTCGGCCAGGAAGTGTCCGGTGTAGCTGTCCGGGTTGGCTGCGACGTCCTCCGGAGTTCCGGTCGCGACAACGGTGCCGCCACCCGATCCCCCCTCGGGACCCATGTCGATGATCCAGTCCGACGTCTTGATCACATCGAGGTTGTGCTCGATGACTATGACCGAATTACCTTTGTCCACAAGCCCGTTGATGACGCCGAGCAATTTGCGGATGTCCTCGAAATGAAGGCCGGTGGTCGGCTCGTCGAGGATGTAGACGGTCCGGCCGGTCGACCGCTTCTGCAGCTCGGACGCCAGCTTCACGCGCTGGGCCTCGCCGCCCGACAGCGTCGGCGCGGGCTGCCCCAGCCGCACGTAGCCCAGACCGACGTCGACCAACGTCTTCAGGTACCGGTGGATCGAGCTGATCGGCGCGAAGAACTCGGCCGCCTCCTCGATCGACATGTCGAGCACCTCGGCGATGGTCTTGCCCTTGTAGTGAACCTCAAGGGTTTCACGGTTGTACCGGGCGCCCTGGCACACCTCGCAGGGCACGTACACGTCGGGCAGGAAGTTCATCTCGATCTTGATGGTGCCGTCGCCGGAGCACGCCTCGCAGCGTCCGCCCTTGACGTTGAACGAAAACCGGCCCGGCTGATACCCGCGGACTTTCGCTTCCGTCGTCGCGGCGAACAGCGTGCGGATCTTGTCGAAGACGCCGGTGTAGGTCGCCGGGTTGGAGCGCGGCGTGCGGCCGATCGGAGACTGGTCGACGCGCACCAGCTTGTCGAGGTGGTCGAGACCGTTGATGCGGGTGTGCCGACCGGGCACCTGACGGGCGCCGTTGAGCTTGTTGGCCAGCACGGAGGCCAGGATGTCGTTGACCAGGGTCGACTTGCCCGAGCCCGAAACACCCGTCACCGACGTCAGCACACCGAGTGGGAATGCGACGTCGATCTCGCGCAGGTTGTGTTCACGGGCGCCGACGACGGTGAGCTGGCGCTTCTTGTCGACGACGCGGCGCATCGTCGGGACCTCGATCTCCTCCTTGCCGGACAGGTAGGCGCCGGTGATGGATTCGGGGTTCTTCAGCAGGTCCTGGTAAGTGCCGCTGTGCACGATCTGACCACCATGCTCACCGGCGGCGGGGCCGATGTCGACGACCCAGTCAGCGTGGGCGATGGTGTCGAGGTCGTGTTCGACGACGATCAGGGTGTTGCCGAGATCGCGCAGACGCACGAGCGTGTCGATGAGCCTGCGGTTGTCGCGCTGATGCAACCCGATCGAGGGTTCGTCGAGCACGTAGAGCACGCCGACGAGCCCGGACCCGATCTGCGTGGCAAGCCGGATGCGTTGTGCCTCACCACCGGACAGTGTGCCGGCGGCGCGGGACAACGACAGGTAGTCCAGGCCGACGTCGAGGAGGAAGCCGAGCCGCGACTGGATCTCCTTGAGGACCTGGCCGGCGATCGCCGCCTCGCGGGTGCCCAGCGTCAACGCGTTGAGGAACTCCGCACAGTCCGCGATGGACAGTTCGGCGACTTGCGCGATTGACTTCGGACCGAACTTGCCCGCTGTCATCGACACGGCGAGGATCTCGGGCTTGAGGCGGGTGCCTTCGCACTCGGGGCACGGCACGTCGCGCATGAAGCCCTCGAGCCGCTCTTTCATCTGCTCGGAATCGGTCTGTTCCATGCGGCGATGCAGGAACGCCATGACGCCTTCGAAGTCGGCGTAGTAGGACCGGGTGCGGCCGTAGCGGTTCTTGTACCGGACGTGCACCTGCTCGTCGCAACCCTCGAGGATCGCCTTGCGCGCCTTGGCCGGGAGCTTCTTCCACGGAGTGTCGACGTCGAAGCCGATCTGGTCGCCGAGTCCCTTCAGCATCCTGGTGAAGTACTCGGCCGTCTGCCCCATGGCCCATGGCGCAATCGCGCCTTCGGCCAGTGTCAGGTCGGGATCGGGGATGACGAGGTCGGGGTCGACCTCTTTCTTGATGCCGAGGCCGACGCACTCGGGGCAGGCGCCGTAGGGCGAGTTGAACGAGAACGACCGCGGTTCCAGGTCGTCGACCGCCAGTGGGTGACCGTTCGGGCAGGCGAGCTTCTCGGAGAAACGCTGCTCGCGGTGCGGGTGGTCGTCTTCACGGTCGACGAACTCGAGCACGACGATGCCGTCGGCGAGGTTCAGAGCCGTCTCCACCGAGTCGGTCAGCCGTTGTTTCGACGACGCCTTGACCTGAAGCCGGTCCACGACGACCTCGATGTCGTGCTTTTCCTGCTTCTTCAGCTTCGGCGGATCGGTGAGCGGATACACCACACCGTCGACCCGCACGCGGCTGTAGCCCTGCGTGTTCAGCTTGTCGAACAGGTCGACGAACTCGCCCTTGCGGGTGCGCACGACCGGCGCGAGAACCTGGAACCGCAGACCCTCGTCCATCGCCAGCACCTGATCGACGATCTGCTGCGGGGTCTGCTTGGCAATCCGCTCCCCACACACCGGGCAGTGCGGCGTGCCGGCCCGGGCGTACAGCAGACGGAGATAGTCGTAGACCTCGGTGATGGTGCCCACGGTGGACCGCGGGTTGCGGTTCGTCGACTTCTGGTCGATCGAGACAGCGGGAGACAGTCCCTCGATGAAGTCGACGTCGGGCTTGTCCATCTGACCCAGGAACTGACGCGCATAGGCCGACAGTGATTCGACGTAGCGGCGCTGTCCCTCGGCGAAAATCGTGTCGAATGCCAGCGAGGACTTTCCCGACCCCGACAACCCGGTGAACACGATCATCGCGTCGCGCGGCAGGTCGAGGTCGACTCCGCGCAGATTGTGCTCCCGGGCACCCTTGACAACTAGGCGGTCAGACACCGATGCCCCTTCTGATTCTCAAACTCAGCCCGCTTTTCGTTCGCCGGGCGCACTTCAGGCCCAATGCTAGGTGCCCCCACCGACAAGTCCTGGACAAGTCCCTGCCAAGTCCCGGCCGAGCGCTCTGGAGCAGGCAAGTAACGTGACTCACCATGACGGTCGTCGACGACAACTACACCGGCCATGTCGAAGCGCACACCGCAGCGCGGCGGGCACTGCCCGGTGCGTCGATCGTCAAAGTTTCGGTGGGCCCGATGGACAACAACGCTTACCTGGTCACGTGTTCCCAGACCGGCGAGACGCTACTCATCGACGCGGCCAACGAACCCGCGATTCTGCTTGAGCTGATCGACCGGTATGCGCCGAAGTTGTCGTTGATCGTGACGAGCCACCAGCATCAGGATCATTGGATGGCGCTGCAGGATGTCGTGGACTCGACCGGCACACCGACCGCCGCCCACAGACTCGACGCCGGGCCGCTGCCCGTGACGCCCGACCAGCTGCTCGCCGGCGGTGACACCGTCAACATCGGCGAGCTGACATTCGACGTCATCCATCTTCGCGGCCACACCCCCGGGTCTGTGGCCTTGGCGCTGGGCGGTCCTGCCACCGACGACCGGGTGCACCTGTTCACCGGTGACTGCCTGTTCCCGGGCGGCGTCGGCAAGACCTGGCAAGAAGGCGATTTTGACCAACTGCTCGGTGATGTGAGCAGCAGGGTGTTCGACGTCTTCTCCGATTCGACCGTCGTCTATCCAGGGCACGGCGACGATACGACGCTCGGGACCGAGCGCCCTCATCTGGGCGAATGGCGTGAGCGGGGTTGGTGAAGCCCGTCAAGTGAAGGAAGTCAGAAAGGGATCATGAGCAGCGATCAGTTCAACAAGGCGCAGCGCGGCGCCGGGTTCATTGCGGCACTCGACCAGAGCGGCGGCAGCACGCCCAAGGCCTTGAAGTTGTACGGCATCGGCGAGGACGCGTACTCGGGCGACGAGGAAATGTTCGACAAGGTGCACGAGATGCGGACACGCATCATCACCAGCCCGAGCTTCGACGGCGACCGCGTGCTCGGCGCCATCCTCTTCGAGGACACGATGGACCGCCAGATCGAGGGTCGCGACACCGCCGACTACCTGTGGAACGTCAAGCAGGTCGTGCCGTTTCTCAAAGTGGACAAGGGTCTGGCCGACGAGAAGGACGGCGCCCAGGTGATGAAGCCCATCCCGGGTCTGGACGAACTGCTGGCCCGCGCCCGTGACAAGGGCGTGTTCGGTACGAAGATGCGGTCGGTCATCAAGATGCCTGGCGCCGGCCTCGACGAGGTTGTCGCGCAGCAGTTCGAGATCGGCAAGCAGATCCTCGCCGCGGGCCTCATCCCGATCATCGAGCCCGAAGTGGACATCCACAGCCCGGAGAAGGCCAAGGCCGAGGATCAGCTGAAGGCAGCGATCCTCTCCGAACTCGGCAAGCTCGGCGACGGCCAGGACGTGATGCTCAAGCTGACGCTGCCCGACGTCGACAACCACTACCGGGAACTCGTCGAGCACCCGAAGGTGCTGCGGGTGGTTGCGCTGTCCGGCGGCTACAACCGCGACGACGCCTGCGACAAGCTCGCCGCCAACCAGGGCGTCATCGCCAGCTTCTCGCGCGCCCTGACCGAGGGCCTGACGGCCCAGCAGAGCGATGAGGAGTTCAACGCCGCACTGGACGCCGCGATCACCGCGATCGCCAAGGCCTCCAACTCCTGACAGCAGAAACCCTGGGTCGGCTGTGCGCCGGCCCAGGGTTTTCGCGTTTCGTGGTCTTCGGTCTTTCGAGCGCTCCGTCAGGACGTGTGCACGATGAGCACGTCGGTCTTGGACCGACGTGCGACATTCGCGGGCACGGAGCCCAGCAGGCGGCCGGCGATCGTGCTCAGACCGACGTTGCCGACGACGAGCAGATCGGCGTTCACCTCTTCGGCCAAGTCGACGAGGGCGTCGACGGGTGCACCGACGACAGCCTTCTCCTCGATGTTCTCGGCCCCTGCTTCCTTCGCACGGTCCTTGGCCTCGCGCAGGATCGCGTAGATCGGCGCGTTGCCCGACATCTTGTAGCCCTCGTCCTTGAGCACATCAGCAGCTCGCGCATCCTCGCTCTGCGGGAAGTACGCCGTCGCCACGATGAGCCTCGCGTGCGCGCCTGCAGCGATCTGACCGGCGCGGTCCACGGCACGCAGCGACGAATCAGATCCGTCCGTACCAACCACCACCGTCTGATAGCCGGTCATCAAATTCCTCCCAGGGTCGGTTGCAACGCCATTCGAGACAGTAACCCGCTCAGAGCCGAACATGTATGCGATTCACCACACACAGGTTGCATTCGCCCAGGATCGGCGCTCTGACGCGATGGCAGCGTCACGTTGAGCACCGCGACGTGATGGCGGGTACACAACGCGGAATCGCGCACTGTGCCAAGAAGAATCGCCGTCGCCTCGAGTTGAAGCGGGGTCAGCTCAGCGTTCCGAGGACCTTGCCGGCCGCGAAGGTGGCTGCTTCATTCACCATTCCGTTCCACGGATAGGCGAAGTGGGCGAAGAAGTTGTTGCCTTTCGAGCAGTACGGGTCGCCTTCCGCGCACAGGTCGATCGCCTTGCTGCCGTACAGCGGGCTGATTTTCGTCAGCGGGCCGAGCGTCGAGATGTCACGGGATGGGTTGCCGAACACGGCGATCGCGGTGACATGGTTGACCATGGTGTCGGGCAACGGCGCCGGCGTGAAGAACCAGATCGTGCGTTTGCCGATGGTGATCAGGTCGATCACGCCCGCGCCCTGCGACATTCCACCGAGCACGATTTTGGTCTTCGGGCATGTGCCGGCGATGTACTGGACCTGTTTGTTGGCGTCGAGGGCGCCCTGGCTGGTGGATTTCGAGAAGTTCCAGTTCGCCGGATAGTTCACCGCATACACGGCGACGGTCTTGCCGGGCAGCTTCTTCTTCAGCGCCGTGACGAACTGCCTTCCCACGAATCCGATTCCCGGCGAGTCGGCCGTTCCGCGCGCGAACACCACCTCGACGTGAGGGCATTCCGCAGCTTCAGCAACGGGGGCGGTGGCGGTGGAAAACGACAGAGCCCAGGCTGTCACCACCGCTACGACTAGGACACGGGCCACCTGGCGTGCGAACACCTGACAAATTTGACACATGCCTAGCAAAGTTGAACCATGCCGCGACGCAACGGTGATCGAACAGATGCCGATCTGTGTTGAGACAAAATGTGTATTGGCGCCTGCGTGTGGATAATCCTCCGCGGCCGGTCAGTGCGCCGCGCCGATTTCGACGAGGAGTACCCCGACGACGATCAGTGCGATTCCGCCGAGCATTTTCCGGGTCAGCGGTTCGTCGAACAGCAACCGCGAGAACAGCGCTGTGAGTGCTACTCCGGCGGCGGCCCATATTCCGTAGGCGATTCCCAGCGGCATCCCGTGCCGCAGTGACGCCCACAGGAGAGTGAACGCGACGACGTAGCCGACGACGACGATCGCATAGAAGGACGTGCGACCGCGGGCGGCGACCCGGAGGGCGAGCGTGCCACTGACCTCGCAGACGATCGCTGCGATCAGCAAGAGGTACTGGATCATTCGGAGTCCACGTGGGAACCGGTCTCGACGAGGACGACGCCGCCGATGATGCAGATGAGGCCGGCCACCATGACGACGGTCAGGGCCTCGCCGAAGATCACGGCAGAGAGGACGGCCGTCAGGGCCACCCCGGTTGCTCCCCAGATGCCATATGCCACACCGAGTCCCATGCCTCTTCTGAGCACGAGAGCCAGAAAGACGAACGACGCCAGGTAGCCCAGGACCACGACGACATAGAGAGCCGACACGGTCGACGAACCCTTGAGCGACAGTGTCGCTGCCACCTCGCTGGAGATGGCGAGCAACAGCAAGATCCACGTCATCACTTCTCCCCCAGCAATTCCAGAGCGACCGAAAGAACTTGCGGCCGTTCGGCCTTGCTCAACGGGAAGGTGTTGGAGGAGTCAGCCAGCCAGACGCCGTCGGCGAGCAGGCGCGCGGCGTGCAGGCGCGCCTGCTCGACTTCGGAGACATCCGCGGGGACCTGCACCCAGCGCTGAAACCGCGTGGTCCATCGGGCCAGCATGCGGTCGGAGAGTTTCGGATCGCTGAGCATCACCAGGTCGGAGGGGCGGTGCGGACTCTGCAGTGACCACCGGACGTACGCACCGAGGCGCTGACGGGCAGATGCCTGCTCGACAGGCACGTCGAGATACGTCGACAGTTCGGCCTCTTGGGAGTCGACGACGTGGTCGACGAGAGCGTCCATCAGAGCCGACTTCGTCGGAAAGTGGTACATCAGACCGGGTTTCGTGAGACCGGCGGCCTGGGCGACAGAATCGAGCGAGACGGTCGCTCCGTTGTCGAGCAAGGCTCGGGCGGTGTCGAGGATCGACGTCGCAGACGACGGACGTCCGCGCTGAACAGCTGTCGGCACGCGCGTTACTTTACCATCCGGTTGGTAAAGTAATGCACGCGCGCAGCGCAACTGTGCGAGCGAGTGACGGGATTCGAACCCGTGTAGACGGCTTTGCAGGCCGGTGCCTAGCCACTCAGCCACACCCGCACTACAAAGAAGGCTGTCAAACGGCGGCGGCACGGCACAGGGTTGCGCTCGCGCTGATCGTTATCCCGAGCGGACGGGTCGCCCGGCCCGGAACGACGCCACCGCAGCCGAGGCCGCGAACACGGCGAACGTGGCGAACAGGACTCGGGCGGCCGTGGCTCCCCCGGTGTCCGTGACGTTGACGACCACCCCGGCCAACGCCGCCCCGAACGCCGCGGAGATCACCTGCACGGTGTTGATCGCCGCTGCCGCAGCCGGCCCCTCGGCGGGATCGTCCACCTTGCTCATCGCCCACGCCGACAGGTGCGGCCACGCCATACCGACACCGGCTCCCGTGACGAACATTCCCACCGCCCACACCGCGACGAGCACCCACGAGGCATTGTCGTGCATGGTGAGCGCGCCGACGGCCAGTCCCGTCGCCATCACCAAGGGTGCTACCGCGACCGTACGCACGATCACCCGTTCCCGGCTCAGCGACGCACTGGTGATCTCGGCCGTCGTCCAACCGATCGCCAGGCCCGCCCCGAGAAAGCCCGCAGCCACCGGCGTCAGATGTGCGAGTCGCTGGCCGAACAGCGGGACATACATGTCGACCATCGTGGCGGCCATCAGCGCGCCCAACGTGAGGTAGATCCACTTCAGCGGGCCCGTACCGAAGGCACTGGGCGGCAACACAGATGCTTTCGCGCGCCGGTCCACGACGACGAAGATCCCGACGAGGACGAAACCGGCGGCGACCAGAGCCGCCGTCGCCCGCGCGTCATGCGGAATGCCCGCGATGCTCACCAGCAGGGCGGCCGCGCCGAGGAGCAGCAGCGACCAGATCGGGATCCGGATCCGCTGAGCGGGCCCGTCGTCGAGATGTTCAGCCTCGTTGCGTGCAGGCAAAGCCAACGGAACGAGCACCGACATTGCCGTGGTCATCACCACCAGGACTCCGAAAGCCCAACGCCACGAACCATATTGAGCGAAGAGGCCGCCGGCGGCGGGACCGACCAACGTGCCGACACCCCACATCGCCGATACCAATGCCGACGCTTTCGTCCACAAGTTGCTCGGCAGCGCCGTGTTGATGACCGCGTAGCCGAGTCCGGCGAGCATTCCGCCGGCCGCCCCCTGAATCGTCCGGCCGACGAGCATCACCTCCATTGACGGCGCCACAGCACACCCGAGACTGCCCAGCCCGAAAACGCTGAGACCCAACAGGTAAGCCCAGCGCGGGCCCAGCCGCATCAGCACGGAATGCACGGTGGTCGCCGCCATCACCGACCCGACGAGATAGACCGTCGTCACCCACGCGTAGAACCGCTGGCCGCCGATCTCGGCGACGGCGCTGGGCATCAGGCTGATCGTCAAGAATTCGTTGGTCGCGTACAGGGCCACACCACCGGCGAGCACCAGAGAAGCACCGAGGTTCCTCGGGCCGAGGAGCTCCCGCCACGTACCGGTCGCGATGCTCGTGCTGTCGGTTCCTGCGTCGGTCACGACGACGACCGTAGGACCTCAACAGCGGTTGAGATCAAGTTATTTGAGCCCGGCGGCATCCATGCCACGGAGTTCCTTCTTCAAGTCCTGGATCTCGTCGCGGATCCGAGCGGCCAACTCGAACTGTAGATCGCGTGCCGCCGCCATCATCTGAGCCGTCAGATCCTTGATCAGGTCGGCCAGTTCCGCGCGTGGCATGTTCTTGGTGTCCCGGCCCTCGAAGACGCCCGCGCTGACCGCACGGCCCGGCTCACCCTGGGCGCGCCTGCCGCGCGAGGCGTTGCGGCCCGACCCGCCCACCTCGACGGCCTCGGTGTCGTCGGCCTCGCGGTACACCTGGTCGAGGATGTCGGCGATCTTCTTGCGCAGCGGTTTCGGGTCGATCCCGTTTTCCACGTTGTAGGCGATCTGCTTGGCGCGGCGGCGTTCGGTCTCGTCGATCGCCTGCTTCATCGAGTCCGTGATCTTGTCGGCGTACATGTGCACCTCGCCGGAGACGTTGCGCGCCGCGCGGCCGATGGTCTGGATCAGGCTTCGCGGGGACCGCAGGAACCCTTCCTTGTCGGCGTCGAGGATTGCCACCAGGGACACCTCAGGAAGGTCGAGGCCCTCGCGGAGCAGGTTGATGCCGATGAGCACGTCGTACTCCCCCAACCGCAGCTGGCGCAGCAGCTCGACACGGCGCAACGTGTCGACCTCGGAGTGCAGATACCGGACCCGGATCCCCATCTCCAGCAGATAGTCGGTGAGGTCCTCGGCCATCTTCTTCGTCAGCGTCGTCACCAGAACACGCTCGTCACGTTCGGTGCGCGTGCGGATCTCGCCGATCAGGTCGTCGATCTGACCCTTCGTCGGCTTGACGATGACCTGCGGGTCGACCAGCCCGGTGGGGCGGATCACCTGCTCGACGAATTCGCCTCCGCTCTGCGCCATTTCGAAGTTCCCCGGCGTCGCCGACAGGTAGACCGTCTGGCCGATGCGGTCGGCGAACTCCTCCCATGTCAGCGGTCGGTTGTCGACGGCCGAGGGCAACCGGAAACCGAAATCGACGAGGTTCCGCTTGCGCGACATGTCACCTTCGTACATACCGCCGATCTGCGGCACGGTGACATGCGACTCGTCGATGACCAGAAGGAAGTCCTCCGGGAAGTAGTCGATCAGCGTGGCGGGCGCCGTACCCGCACCACGGCCGTCGATGTGCCGCGAATAGTTCTCGATGCCGGAGCAGAACCCGACTTGGCGCATCATCTCGACGTCGTAGTTGGTGCGCATCCGCAGCCGCTGCGCCTCCAGCAGCTTGCCCTGCCCCTCGAGTTCAGCCAGCCGCTCCTCGAGCTCGGCCTCGATGGTCGAGATCGCGTGCGCCATCCGCTCGGGCCCCGCCACGTAGTGGGTGGCGGGGAAGATCCGCAGCGAGTCGACCTGCCGGATAACGTCGCCGGTCAGCGGATGCAGGTAGTAGAGCGCCTCGACCTCGTCGCCGAAGTACTCGATCCGGATGGCGAGTTCCTCGTAGGCCGGGATGATCTCGACGGTGTCGCCGCGCACCCGGAACGTCCCCCGCGTGAACGACATGTCGTTGCGCGTGTACTGCACGTCGACCAGCAGCCTCAGCAGCCCGTCGCGGGGCACCTCGTCGCCGACCTTGAGCTCCACGGAGCGATCCATGTAGGACTGCGGCGTGCCGAGGCCGTAGATGCACGACACCGATGCGACCACCACGACGTCGCGGCGGGACAGCAGATTCGACGTCGCGGAGTGCCGGAGCCGCTCCACGTCGTCATTGATCGAGCTGTCCTTCTCGATGTAGGTGTCCGTCTGCGCGATGTACGCCTCGGGCTGGTAATAGTCGTAGTACGAGACGAAGTACTCGACGGCGTTGTTGGGCAACATCTCTCGAAGCTCGTTGGCGAGCTGTGCGGCGAGCGTCTTGTTCGGCGCCATCACCAGCGTCGGCCGTTGGAGACGTTCGATCAGCCATGCGGTGGTCGCGGACTTGCCCGTACCGGTGGCACCCAACAGCACCACGTCGCGCTCACCCTCGCGGATACGGCGCTCCAGCTCGTCGATGGCGGCGGGCTGGTCCCCAGCGGGCTCGTACTCGCTGACCACCTCAAAGCGCGCACCGGAGCGCACCACCTCGTCCACAGGGCGGTACTCCGAGTGCGCAACCACCGGATACTCAGTCGCGAAAGCCATGTTCACCAGGGTAGAACCCAACGCCGACATCTTCTGTTCCGCGAGGCCTTATTCTGAGCGCATCCACCCACCCAAGCACGAGATCTTCGACGTCACGGCACGTACCAACACCGATCCGAAAGGCATCGTTCGTGCGGTCGACGTGTACACGGTCCATCCGTGGGGGCTCTACATGGCCCGGCCGACGCCCGGGCGCGCACAGTTCCACTACATCGAGTCGTGGCTGCTGCCGTCACTGCACCTACGCGCGACGGTGTTCCATTTCACTCCAGGCCACGAGCGCGACCAGGACTTCTACCTCGACGTGGGCGAGTACACCACCGACGGCGACCGCTGGCACGGTGTCGACCATTACCTCGACTTGGTCGTCCGCACCGGCCGCGACGTGCAGTTAGCCGATATAGACGAGTTGCTGGAGGCCGTCTCGACGGGCGTCCTGAGTGCCGATGCGGGAGAACGCGCTATCCGGATCGCGACCGCCACAGTCGACGGTCTCGCCAGGCACGGTTACGACCTCAACCGCTGGCTTGCAGGTAAAGGCATGGTCCTGACATGGCGCGACGCATAGACTCCCCATGTGAGCGCGAGTAGACGAACGCGGACCGCCGGCGCGGCGATCAGTGCTGCGGTGGTTGCTCTGGCGAGTATGCAGGTGTTTCCTGCCACCGCGCTGGCCCAGCCCGAACCTCAGCCGGAGGTCGAGACCCAAGCGCCCGAGTTGCTGCACAACATCACCTACCGCGCCCGCGTCGACGGGGTATCGCGCGGCGCGACGATCACCTACAAGGCCGAGGGAGATCAGATCCTGTTCGCGGAGCCGACGATGGTGCCGGGTCGCGTCTTCGAGGCAATGGCCGTACTGCCGGCGTCGGGGATCGCGAACATGCGGGTGTCGATCGAATGGCCGTACTCGGCGAATCTGCACTGCGAGATCCTGATCGACGACGCACTGGTCGCCCAGGCGGACGACTTCATCGCGCCGCGGGTGCTGCCCCAGCGCGAAGATCCCGACTACGGTGCGCTGACGTGCGAGGCGCCGGTTGCCGGGGTCGCCAACCCGACTCCTGCCGATCCGGCGGCGCTCCCGCCAGACCAGCCCGTCGAACCCCTGCCGGTCACACCGCCCGCTTAGGCGGGCCGCCACCCAGTGGTGTCCGCCCACTGCCACGCTCGCCGATACGCGTCGACAAACCACGGCTCCTTCGCCTCGGCATAGTCCGCCATCGTCGCATGGTTCTGCTGGGCCACCCGCCGTTTGAGGTCGAGATACTCGGTCGCCA
Organism: Mycobacterium sp. 236(2023); assembly: GCF_029623955.1. GTDB lineage: Bacteria > Actinomycetota > Actinomycetes > Mycobacteriales > Mycobacteriaceae > Mycobacterium. The sequence goes on from NZ_JARSBP010000010.1 coordinate 76,872, forward strand.
CATCGGGATTGGCACTCACCCAGTCGACGAACAGCAGCGCGAATTGCTGTCCCGGCCAGCCGTCGACACGCACGTGCACGTTGGTGGGTCGTCCGGGGTCCGCCGAGCAGAACAGCCGCTTCTGCCAGCGCTCGCGATCGTCGGTGTGGGCGGTGTCCTCGATATACGGGGACCGGACGTATCCGGCTGCCAGCAGCGGCTCGGTCAGCTCGTCGGCGACGTCCAGCGAGGCGACGGTGACCTGGATGTCGATGACGTCCTTGGCGTCCATCCCGGGGATCGCGGTGGACCCGATGTGGTCGATGCGCGACGCGCGATGCCCGCACGCGGTGCGTAACCGAGCGAGGATGCGTTGCGCCTCGGCCGGCCATTCAGGGTCGGACGGAACCAGCCGGGGCGCAGAGCGGGCGGGCTCCCCCGCCGTGATGTTGTCGGCGAACGGCTGGATCCGGTCGTGCCACAACGCCCGAGCCTCCTCGACCAACTCCTCTGAACTGCCCGAGTTGTCGAGCCAGATGTCGGCGACTGCCCGGCGCTCTTCCTCGGTGGCCTGGGCTGCGATGCGGGCCCGCGCATCGTCCTCGGAGAAGTTCCGGTATTCGATGAGCCGCTTGACCCGCAGGTCAGGATCGGCGTTGACGACGATCACCAGCGGGAACATCGGGGCCATCTGCGATTCGACCAGCAACGGGATGTCCTCGACGATCACGGCGTCGTCGGCAGCCGCGTCGATGAGCTCCGAACGGCGCTGTCCCACAAGAGGATGCACGATGCTGTTCAATGTCTTGCGCTTTTCGTCGTCGCTGAACGCAATCGCGGCCAAGGCCGGCCGGTTCAGTGCGCCGTCAGGCGACAGGATCTCCTCGCCGAACGCCCCCACGAGGCTCGCCAAGCCCGGGGTCCCCGGTTCGACGACTTCGCGGGCGATGACGTCGCCGTCGACGACGATGCCACCGAGCTGACTGAACGTCGACGACACCGTCGACTTGCCCGCCCCGATTCCTCCGGTCAATCCAATGCGCAGCACGGCCACAGTCTGTCAGGAGGCTTGAACGACGAACGCCCCGACCCAAAGGGGTCGGGGCGTCCGTTCTACGAACTGCTAGGCGTTGCCCGCGAGCTTCTCGCGCAGCGCGGCAAGCTGGGCATCGCTGGCCAGCGATCCACCACTCGACGGCGCCTCGGAACTCGACGACGCACCGTTGCTACCCGCCGGCTTGGCAGCCTCGGCGGCCTCGGCAGCGGCGAACTTCTCCATCTGGGCGGTGTGCATCTTGTGGCGACGCTCGGCCTCGGCGTACCGGGCCTCCCACTCGTCACGCTGCTTCTCGAAGCCTTCGAGCCACTCGTTGGTGTCGGCGTCGAAGCCCTCGGGGAAGATGTAGTTGCCCTGGTCGTCGTAGCTGTCGGCCATGCCGTACTTCCAGGCCTCGAACTCGTCGGAGTAGTCCTCGTTGGCCTGCTTGAGGCTCAGCGAGATCCGGCGACGCTCCAGGTCGATGTCGATGACCTTGACCATCGCGTCGTCGCCGACCTGGACAACCTGGTCCGGGACCTCGACGTGGCGCTCGGACAGCTCGGAGATGTGCACCAGGCCCTCGATGCCCTCTTCGACGCGAACGAACGCACCGAACGGGACGAGCTTGGTGACCTTGCCCGGCACGATCTGACCGATCGCGTGGGTACGGGCGAAGTGACGCCACGGATCTTCCTGAGTCGCCTTGAGCGACAACGAAACCCGCTCGCGATCCATGTCGACGTCGAGCACCTCGACGGTGACCTCGTCGCCCACCTGAACCACCTCGGACGGGTGATCGATGTGCTTCCAGGACAGCTCGGAGACGTGCACCAGGCCGTCGACGCCGCCGAGATCGACGAAGGCGCCGAAGTTGACGATCGAGGACACGACACCCTTGCGGATGGCGCCCTTGGTGAGCTGGTTGAGGAACTCGCTGCGCACCTCGGACTGGGTCTGCTCCAGCCAGGCGCGGCGCGACAGCACTACGTTGTTGCGGTTCTTGTCGAGCTCGATGATCTTGGCCTCGATCTCCTTGCCGATGTACGGCTGCAGATCGCGGACGCGACGCATCTCGACCAGCGACGCGGGCAGGAAGCCGCGCAGGCCGATGTCGAGGATCAGGCCGCCCTTGACGACCTCGATGACGGTGCCCTTGACGGCCTCGTCCTTCTCCTTGAGCTCTTCGATGGTGCCCCAGGCGCGCTCGTACTGAGCGCGCTTCTTGGACAGGATCAGGCGGCCTTCTTTGTCCTCTTTGGTGAGAACGAGAGCTTCGACCTCGTCGCCGACGGACACAACCTCATTGGGGTCGACGTCGTGCTTGATGGAGAGCTCGCGGGAAGGGATGACGCCTTCAGTCTTGTAGCCGATGTCGAGCAAGACTTCGTCGCGGTCAACCTTGACGATGGTCCCTTCGACGATGTCGCCATCGTTGAAGTATTTGATGGTCTTGTCGATGGCGGCGAGAAAATCTTCCGCGGAGCCGATGTCGTTGAGGGCTACTTGCGGAGACGTGACGGAGGGACTTGGCATGTGGTGGGTTGCTCCGGACAGGTTTAATCGTAGGGACAGAAATTGTTTTGTTGGCTGTACCTGCGAATGGCGCACACAGATACGCGTCAAGGCTACTCGACTGGGTCCATGCAGGACAAACCCACCTCCCCGCAGCGGTTAACCTGCACTCGTGTCTATTGCAGGCGCTCCCGGGGGGCCACACCAATTTCAACAGTACGGCGCACCTTTTGCGCGTCGAATCCGCAAGGTCGGAGCGCCGTTGGGCGTGCTCATCGGCCTGGGGACACTCGCAGGGCTGATCGTCATCGTGCTGACCTTGGCGAACCCGGTCGGGGCTGCCGTCGGGTTCGTGTTGTCGAGCATTGCGATGGCCGTCGTCATCCTGGCCTACCTCTGGCTCGACCGGTGGGAACCGGAGCCGCCCCGACTGCTGATCTTCGCTTTCATCTGGGGTACGTCGGTGGCGGTCGTCATCTCCGCGATCCTGCAGATCGTCCTGGACGCGTGGCTCAATCCCGCGGTGGATGCCGCCGAGACGGGGGTCAGCGCGTTCACGCTGGTCGTGGGCGCGCCGGTGACCGAAGAGGCCGCCAAGGGCCTGTTCCTGCTGCTGATGATGACCGGTGCGCGCCGCAACGAGCTGAATTCGCTGACCGACTGCCTGGTGTACGCGGGGCTCGTCGGCGCCGGTTTCGCCTGGCTGGAAGACATCCTCTACATCGCCAACGGGGAGTCGCTGGCCGAGTCGCTGTTCACCGCGGCGCTGCGGCTGATCATGGGGCCGTTCGCGCACTCCCTGTTCACGACCATGTTCGCGCTCGGTGTCTGGTTCGCCCTACAGAAGCGGAGCGCGTCGGCCAAGGCCGGCTGCATCCTGCTCGGTTATCTCGGTGCCGTCGTGTTGCACGCGATGTGGAACGGGTCGTCATTGCTGGGCACCGGCGCGTACTTCGGCACCTACGTGTTCTGGATGATGCCGGTCTTCGCGCTGGCGATCGTGCTGGCCGTGCGGAGCCGACGCCAGGAACAGCGCATCGTGGCCGAGAAACTGCCCGGCATGGTGGCCGCCAACATCGTCACCCCGAACGAGGCCACCTGGTTGAGCTCGCTGCCGGCCCGCAAGCAGGCGATCGCGGAGGCCACCCGGTTCGGCGGCAAGGACGCCGCCAAAACGGTGAAGCGGTTCGCACATCAGGTCATCGAGCTGGCGTTCGTGCGTGACCGGATCGACCGCGGCTTCGGCGACCCGCGCGTCACGGCGCTGCTCAACGAGGAGGCCTACGCGGTGTACGCCGCCAGGGCCGAGTCGCCGGCCCTGCAGCAGATGGCCGGGTACCGCTCCCCGATCCCGCCTGCCGCTAGGTCTTGAAGTAGACCAGCTGGTGCGTGGTGACGAGTAGTTCGCCGGTGCGGCTCCAGATCTCGGCGGACTGGTCGAAGTAGCCACGGGAGAATCGGTTGGCGTGCGCCTGGCACAGCACGAAATCGCCGCCCGCAGTAGTGAGTTCCTCGACGCCGGCGTGGAAGTACGTCGTGAGTGAGATCGTGCCGGCAGGCACCGGCGCGCCACGCCTGAGGAAGACGCGCGGATAGAAGATGTCGCTGACGGCCGCCAGTGCCGGGAAATCCAGGGGGCGGCCGACGCGGTCCCGCGCCCACAGCGTGGTGGTCGACGACGCGGCCGGGTCGGCACCCTTGCCGGGGATGGGCCCGTCGACGAAGCGCATGTCGTAGTTGCGCGCCCAGACGACCATCGGCGGCAACCCCGATGGCTCGATCTCGTCGGGCTCCGGCACAGCGGGCCGGAGCCGTTCGGTGTCCGACCACGTATCGCGGCGCAGCCCGAAGACCGCGGTGGCATTCGTGACGACCGTGCCGTCCTCCGAAAGCTCGACCATCCAGTGCTGGTTCGACCGATTGGTACGGACGACGGACGCTGTGATGTCGAACTCTCCGTCGGCGACGGGCGCCGTGAAGTTCACCGTGAGGGCGACGGGGTCGCCGATGCGGTCGGGATGGATTTCGATGGCCCGCAGCAACAGCGCGGCCGTCATCCCGCCGAACGGACCCACCATGTTGGCCCACTCGGCGCTGGTCTTGCCGCGTACCCGGCCTGGTTCGATGGTGTCGAGGCGGATGGCGTCGTCGAAAGGATGCTCAGCCAAAGTCACGTGCCTTTCGTCAGTGCCAGGTCGATCAATTGATGCAGCGACCGTCCAATGCTCTCTAGAGGTTCAGGCCCGCCGGATGCCCGTGCCAAAATAATGGCGCCCTCGATGCCGGCGAGAATCGCCACCGCAAGATCGCGCGCGGCGGGTTCCTTCAACCCCCTGTCGACCATGGCATCGATGAGTATCTCGATCCACAGCTCAAAGCCGTCGTTCGCCGCCCGGCGCAATCCGGGTGCGGACCGTGATTCGACGGCTGCTGCGGCGACGGCGCAGCCCAGGTGGTACTCGCCGTCACGCATCATCGCGATCCACATCCCGACGAAGCTGTCGAGGGCATCGTGGAGCGTGCCCCGGACCATGATCGCCCGGACGACATCAGCCATCTCTTCGGCAGCGTAGGTGGTGGCCTCGGCAGCGAGTTGCGTGCGCCCTTCGGGGAAGTGGTAATAGATGGAGCCGCGGGGGGCGCCGCTGTGGGCGATGATGTCCGAAAAACCTGTTCCGACAACCCCGGTGGACCGCTGGAGTTGCGCGGCGCTGCGAAGCATCCGGGTGCGGGCATCGGTTCCCGCGGTGTCGTCGGGCACTAGGCGCCGACCACCGCGCCGGCGTCTGCGGAGCGCAGTTTGGCGATGAACTCCTGTTCGGCCTCCGGTGTCGTCGCCGGCAAGATCATCCCGGCTTCCATCGCCCAGTTCGGCGGGAAGTCGGCCACCGCCACGAGCAATCTCGTGGGCTCGATTCCTGTCACTGTCGACACAATTTCGTAGATTCGGCGCATCAGCTCATGACGGACTTCGTCGGTACGGCCCGCGCGGATATTGCCGCGGATCAGGATCGGAGACGCGGGTTTACCTCCGGTGAACGTGCGGCCCGCTGGCAGCTCCGGGAACGCTACGTGGACGAATTCGAATGGAGCGCCGGTGATGTCGACGTGCGCGCGGGTGATGCCGTCAGCAATCTCGGCCCGCTGCTCGTCAGTGAGCGCCCCTTCGGTGGTTGCACATTCGTAGAGCGGCATTTGTTCGACCTTTCACCAATTCGAATCTGTATGACGACATACATAGTCACACCCGGCGTGCGGCAGCGTCAAGAGAAGAATGACGGAGATCCGCGGTCGCTCAGTGCGCGGCGGAGTCCCAACTGCGCCCATAGCCGACAGAGACTTCGAGCGGCACATCAAGCGCGTAGGCGCTGCCCATGTGCTCGCGGACCAACGCATCGAGGGTTTCGCGTTCCCCGTCGGCCACCTCGAACAGCAATTCGTCGTGTACCTGCAGCAGGGTGCGCGACGAGAGCCCGGCGTCCTTGATGGCCTGGTCGACGTTGATCATCGCGACCTTGATGATGTCGGCGGCGCTCCCCTGGATCGGCGCGTTGAGCGCCGCCCGCTCTGCCGCCTCGCGCACCTGCCGGTTGCTGCTGTCGAGCTCGGGCAGGTAGCGCCGGCGTCCGAACACCGTCGACGTGTAACCGTCTTTGCGGGCCTGATCCACCACGTCCCGCAGGTAGTCACGCACGCCGCCGAACCGGGCGAAATACTGCTCCATCTGCTCTTTGGCTTCTTCGGTCGAGATCTTGAGCTGCTGGGACAGACCGTAGGCGCTGAGCCCGTAGGCCAATCCGTAGGACATGGCCTTGACGCGACGCCGCAGCTCGGCGGTGACCTCGTCGATCGGCACCGAGAACGCCCGCGATGCGACGAACGAATGCAGATCCTCGCCGGTGTTGAACGCTTCGATAAGGCCCTCGTCGTGCGACAGATGGGCCATGATGCGCATCTCGATCTGGCTGTAGTCGGCCGTCATCAACTCGGAGAAACCCTTGCCGACGACGAAGCCGTCGCGGATACGGCGTCCCGCTTCGGTGCGGATCGGAATGTTCTGCAGGTTCGGCTCGGTGGACGACAGGCGGCCCGTCGCCGCGATCGTCTGGTTGAACGTCGTGTGGATGCGTCCATCGGAGGCGACCGCGTTCAGCAGTCCGTCGACGGTGACCTTCAGCCGCGTCGCGTCGCGGTGAGTCAGCAGGTGCTGCAGGAACGGATGCCCCGTTTTGTCGAACAGCGATTGGAGAGCATCGGCATCGGTGGTGTAACCGGTCTTGGTGCGCTTGGTCTTCGGCATCTCGAGCTCGTCGAACAGGACGACCTGCAGCTGCTTGGGTGACCCGAGGTTGATCTGCTTGCCGATCACGGCATAGGCCGCCTCGGCCGCGTCGCGGATCTGGCCGGCGAACTCACTCTGCAACTCGGTGAGCAGGTCCAGGTCGACGGCAATGCCCGCGGTCTCCGCCTCGGCCAGTGCCCGCTGGACCGGCAGCTCCATACTGCCCAGCAGCGCGGACGAGTCGATGCGGGCCAGCTCCTCATCGAGCGCGTCGGCCAGATCCATCACCGCGCTGGCGCGCAGCAGCAGTGTCTGTACGGCCTGTTCGTCAACGCCCTCGCCGTCATCGAGCAGGGAAAGTTGTTGCTGCTCAGGGTTATCGGCTCGCAGCTCGCGCTTCAGATAGCGCAGGGAGAGGTCATCGAGCGAGAAGCTGCGCTGCCCCGGCCGCACCAGATAGGCGGCCAGCGCGGTGTCCGAAGTGACGCCGTTGAGCGTCCATCCGCGACCGAGCAGGTCATGTTTGGCGAGCTTGGCTTCGTGCAGGGCCTTCGGCACGGCGTCGTCGGCCAGCCACGACGACAACGCCGCCTCGTCCTCGGGATCGAGGCTGGTGGTGTCGATGTACCTGCCGTCGCCATCGGGCGAGACGATCGCGATGGCCGTGGCGTCACTGTCGAAAGCGAGGTGATTGCCGACGACGGCCACACCGAAGCGCCGGCCGTGGCTGTGTTCGGCCAGCCACGCCGACAACGTGCCGGCCTCCAGAGCCCCACCGCGGACGTCGAACCCTTCCTCCACCTCCGGGTCGGCCGAAGCCAGCGTGTCGAACAGCCGGTCGCGGAGTACCCGGAACTCGAGGTCGTCGAAGAGCCGGTGGATGTGGTCGCGATCCCATGGCTGCATCCGCAAGGTGTCCGGAGTCTGCGCCAGCGGGACGTCCTTCACGAGCTCAGTCAGCTGCCGGTTGAGCAGCACGCCCGACAGGTGTGCGCGCAGCGCGTCGCCCACTTTGCCCTTAACCTTGTCGACGTTGTCGACCAACGACTGCAGTGACCCGTATTCGGCGATCCACTTGGTTGCTGTCTTCTCCCCGACTCCCGGAATTCCGGGCAGGTTGTCGCTCGGGTCGCCGCGCAGCGCCGCGAAGTCCGGGTACTGGGTCGGTGTGAGCCCGTACTTCTCCTGGACGGCCTCGGGCGTGAATCGCGTCAGCTCGCTGACCCCCTTGCGCGGATACAGCACGGTGACGTCGTCGCTGACCAGTTGCAGCGCATCGCGGTCACCGGTCACGACCAGAACCCGGTGCCCTTCGGCCTCGGCCTGCGTCGCAAGTGTGGCGATGATGTCGTCGGCTTCGAAGCCGGCCTCGGCGAGCACGGTGATGCCCAGCGCCCCGAGCACCTCCTTGGTGATGTCGATCTGACCGCGGAACTCGTCGGGTGTCGCCGAACGGCCTTCCTTGTACTCCGGGTACTTCTCCTTGCGGAACGTCTGACGGGACACGTCGAACGCGGCGGCGATGTGGCTGGGTTGCTCGTCGCGGATCAGGTTGATCAGCATGGCCGTGAAGCCGTAGACAGCGTTGGTGGTCAGCCCGCCCTGGGTCTTGAAGTTCTCGGCCGGCAGCGCGTAGAACGCACGAAACGCCAGCGAGTTGCCGTCCAGCAGCATCAGGGTCGGCTTGGTGTCGGTCTCCGATGCGGTCTTGGCAGGGCTCACGGAGTTCACTCTAGGCAGTCGGTCCGACAGCGTGACCACCCTGGGCGGGCGGTCACGCAATCACGCCTGGCGACCTGATCTGATCATCTGCCGTGCCCGCTCGCTGAGGAGGCGCGCCGCTGGTTCTGTGTTGTCACTGCGCCACGCCCACACCAGCCTTCCCCGAAGCTCGGGCGACAACCGCAATGCGTGCAGGTCACCCCTGCGGGTCATCGATTGCGGCACGATCGCGACACCCAACCCGTGACGCGCCAGCTCGGCGAGCTCGGCCGGACTGGTCGCCTCGAACGCGATGCGGGGACGCAAACCTGCCGTGGCACAGGCATTGTCGAGCCGGGATCGAAGACCGGTGCCGACAGGAAGCGAAATCAGCGGGTAGTCGCAGAGCTTCTGCAGCGACACCACTTTCCGGCGGGCGAGCGGATGCTGGGTGGCGACGGTGGCTTCGAGCGCCTCATCGGTGATCACCTCGAACTCCAGCCCCGCGGGTTCTTCGTCGATGCCGATCGACACGATCGCGGCGTCGAGGCGGCCGTCGTCCAGTTTGGCGAGCAGCACGTCAGAATTGTCAGCGCCGAGCGTGACCTCGACGGCGGGATGGTCGGCGTGGAAGCCGGCGATCAGGCCCGCGACGTCCACCGGGTGAAGGGTCACGGTGCCGATCGATACCGATCCGCGAACGAGGTTCGACACCTCGTCCACGGCCGCCTGAGCGGAGCGCACCGCCGACAGTGCCGCCTTGGCGTGCGGCAGCAGAGCCGCGCCGGCCTGCGTCAGCTGGACATCGCGACTCGATCTCGTCAGCAACGGCTGCCCCACCTGCCGTTCGAGGCGTCGGATCTGCGCGCTGACGGCGGGTTGCGCGACGTGTTCGCGCTCGGCAGCCCTGGTGAAGCTGCGTTCCTCCACCACCGCCACGAAATATTCGAGCTGACGTAGCTCCATAAGCAAAGCTTATCGAAAGCAGACTCAGACGGTATTGGACTTATGCAAGTGTCTTTCGCAGGGTGGGAGTCATGACAACAACACCGACTGTGATGATCGCCGGTGCCGGAATCGGTGGACTCACCGCCGCGCTGGCGCTCCATCAACGCGGCATCGAGGTGACTGTCCTCGATAAGGCGACGACCCTCAAGCCGCTCGGGGTGGGCATCAACCTGCTGCCGCACGCGGTTCGCGAGCTCGACAGCCTCGGATTCGGCCGGCAACTGGAGTCGATATCGGTTGCCCCGAAAGCGATTTCGTACTACGACAGTCGCGGCGAGCACCTGTTTCGCGAGCCACGAGGAATCGCAGGGGGGTATTCGCATCCCCAACGTTCGGTGCACCGCGGCTGCCTGCACGCGATGCTCGTCGAGGCGGTGACCGAGCGGCTCGGCCCCTCCGCCCTCCGCGCCGGCGCCGGCCTGACCCGGTTCACGCCGTCCGGCGACGGCGTCACCGCCCATACCGCCGACGGTGACCACCACGCCGACATCCTTGTCGGCGCCGACGGCGTCAATTCCGTCGTCCGGGCCCAACTTCACCCCGGACCCGACCCGCTGCTGTGGTCCGGCGTGCGAATGTATCGCGGCGCCGCGCGCATGCAGCCGTTCCTGGACGGCCTGACGATGGCCATCGTCCAGGGCGGAAACGGCGTCGACCTCGTCACGTACCCGATCGGCGGCGGTCTGGTGAACTGGGTTCTTCAGGTCGACGACGGCGCACCCGGGCCGCTCCCCGGCGACGTCGGGTGGAACGAAGCGGCCGATCCCGGCCTGGTCGCGTCCTACGTCGCAGACTGGGATCTCGACTGGCTCGACGCAGCCAGACTCCCCCACCTCAGTGACGCCGTGTTCGAGTACCCGATGGTCGACCGCGACGTCCTGCCGCGCTGGGGCAACGACGCCGTGACGCTGCTCGGCGACGCCGCCCACCCGATGTACCCGGTCGGCGCCAACGGTGCGTCCCAGGCCATCGTCGACGCCCGGGTCCTGGCCGACGAACTGCACCGCGACCCACGCCACGGACTGCGCTCCTACGAGGCGCAGCGTCGGCCCGAAACCGCCGAGGTCATCGCCGCGAACCGGAAGTTGCACGCCGCAGGCACGAAGAGTCCCGACGACATCGCCCGCGTCACCGCCACCTACCGCACCGACACAGCAAGGAGCAGCTGATGAGCACCTATGTCTTGATCCCCGGAATGTGCCACGGCGCATGGTGTTTCGACGACCTCGCCACCTCACTGCGCGCCGCCGGGCACCACGTCCTGGCGATCACGCTGACCGGCGTGGCCGAGCGGTCACACCTGATGCCCGGCGCAGTGAACCTCGACACCCATATCGCCGACGTCCTCGCAGCCATCGACAACGACGACAAGGCGGGTGACGACCTGATCCTCGTCGGGCACAGTTACGGCGGCGCGGTGATCACCGGCGTCGCCGACCGGATTGCCGACCGCGTCGACTCACTGATCTTCCTCGACGCCGTGGTTCTGCGCGACGGCGAAGCGTGCTGGGACGTCGTCAACGACGAGGAACGCGCCTGGTACGTCAAGGTCGATGAGACCGGATTTGGTGTCCCACCGATGCCGTTCTTCGATTCGCGGGCCACTGCGCATCCGCTCGCGACAGTGCTGCAACCGCTGCGCCTCACCGGTGACCTGAACCGGTTCCGCCGGCGCGTCTTCGTCTACGCCTTGGACTGGCCGGGAAAGTCGCCCCTTCAGGCGTCGTATGACCGCGTCCGCGACGATCCGGGCTGGATCTGTCACGAACTCGACGGCAAGCACAACCTGATGCGGGACAACCCCGAGGACCTGCTGCGGATCCTGTTGGACGCGGCGGATTCTCACACTTGAGACGTGCGGATCCAGTCGATCGCCATGTCGTGGGGATTCTGCGGGTCGACGTACACTGCGAGTGCCGCGCCCGGCTGCACCCGTGCGAGGTGCATGTGGGCGACGACTTCGTCAAAAACCGCTCCGTAGGAGGGTGTTCCGTCATCGCGGCGCACCTGCGCCTGGATGCGCACGACGGGCGACATGTTCATGTACGAGCCGACGGTCCAGACGCCCTCGACGGTTACGGTGCCCGGCAGACCTGCACCGTTCGTCAGCTGGGAGTGCCGCATCATCTTCAGGCCGATCTCGGAGGCGTCCGCGGCCTCGTGGATCCGGTTGGGGATGTCGCCGATCTGGCCGAAGAACGAGGACGGACGTCCCTGCGACTCCAGGTATTGCTTGTTGGCGCCATATATCCGCGCCCAGTCCTTGAACGGGTTCGGCATCAGTAGCCCAACAGCTTGCGGAACTGCTGGCCGACCGCCATCGACTGGCCCATCCGCTGCACCCAGCCTTCGAGGGCTGCCTTGGCGTCGGTCGGATTCCAGCCGCGCTCCTGGGCGAGGGTGATCATGCCTGCCTCGGTGTTGATTCCGCGTGCCTGCGCGTCGCGGGCGAGGTCGGCGTAGTCCTGCAGCGAGATGCCGTTGATCGGCTCCCAAATCGGGTCGTCGGTGGCAACCGAGCGGGTCGAGGGCCCGCCGAACGCCGCCGGATCGATCAGCCCGGCGCCCCGCACGTGCACGGCTCCCGGCTGCTGCGGCTGGTTAAACGCCTGCTGCGTCTGCTGTGCGGCTTCTTTGGCTTTCTTGAGGAATCCCATTGTTGTCTCCTTGGTCGTTGGCCTGGGTGGCTTCGACCAAGTCCACACCTGGGTGCCTGCTACCGATCCCAACTACGGGAAAACTGGAACACGTTTCAGAATTCGGCCATGGACTCGGTACGCTGACCGCGTGTCAGCTTCTGTGCAACCAGCGATTGACGGGTGGTTCGCCACTGATGGGTCGGGTGATCCGTACCTGATCGGCGGCAAATGCCACCAGTGCGGGACCTACGTCTTCCCGCCGCGGGCCAACAACTGCCCCAACCCCGGCTGCGACGGCGACGACCTCGCGCAGGTGCCGCTGTCGCGTCGCGGCACGCTCTGGAGCTACACCGAGAACCGCTACGCTCCCCCGCCGCCCTATCCGTCACCGGACCCGTTCGAGCCGTTCGCGGTCGCCGCGGTCGAGCTGGCCGACGAGGGCCTGATCGTGCTCGGCAAGGTCGTCGAGGGCACCCTGGCCGCCGACCTCAAGGTCGGCATGGAGATGGAACTGGCCACCATGCCGCTCTACGTCGATGACGACGGCGTTGAGCGCATCGTCTACGCCTGGAGAATCGCATGAGCCCTGAGCCCGTCTACATCCTCGGTGCCGGCATGCACCCGTGGGGCAAGTGGGGACGCGACTTCACCGAGTACGGCGTCGTCGCCGCCCGTGCCGCGCTGGCCGAGGCAGGCCTCGACTGGCGCCAGGTCCAGCTCGTCGCCGGCGCCGACACCATCCGCAACGGCTACCCCGGCTTCGTCGCCGGCGCCACGTTCGCGCAGAAGCTCGGCTGGAACGGCGTGCCCGTCACCTCCTCGTACGCGGCGTGTGCCAGCGGCTCGCAGGCGCTGCAGAGTGCCCGCGCCCAGATCCTGGCCGGACTGTGCGACGTCGCGCTCGTCATCGGCGCCGACACCACACCCAAGGGCTTCTTCGCACCGGTCGGCGGCGAACGCAAGAACGACCCCGACTGGCAGCGCTTCCACCTGATCGGCGCCACCAACACCGTCTACTTCGCGATGCTGGCGCGTCGCCGCATGGACCTCTACGGGGCGACGCTCGAAGACTTCGCGAATGTGAAGGTCAAAAACGCCCGCCATGGCTTGGACAACCCGTACGCGCGTTACCGCAAGGAAGCCTCCGTCGAAGACGTGCTCGCCAGCCCGGTCGTCTCCGATCCGCTGCGCCTGCTCGACATCTGCGCCACCTCCGACGGTGCGGCCGCGCTGATCGTCGCGTCGAAGTCGTTCGCCGAGAAGCACCTCGGCTCCGTCGAGGGTGTCCCGTCGGTGCGGGCCATCAGCCTGCAGTCGCCGCAGTACCCGCAGCACCTGCCCGAGCTTCCCGACATCGCCACCGATTCCACGGCCGTCGTGAACGCGCCCACGCGGGTCTTCAAGGATCAGATCCTCGATGCCGCCTACGCCGAAGCGGGCATCGGCCCCGAGGACCTGTCGTTGGCGGAGGTCTACGACCTGTCAACGGCGTTGGAGCTCGACTGGTACGAGCATCTGGGGTTGTGCGCCAAGGGCGAAGCCGAGCAGCTGCTGCGCAGTGGCGCCACAACCATCGGCGGCCGGATCCCGGTCAACGCCTCCGGTGGGCTCGCGTCCTTCGGTGAGGCCATCCCGGCCCAGGCGATCGCCCAGGTGTGTGAGTTGACCTGGCAGCTCAAGGGTCAGGCGACCGGTCGTCAGGTCGAAGGCGCCACCGTCGGCGTCACCGCCAACCAAGGCCTGTTCGGCCACGGCTCTTCGGTCGTCGTCGCCCGCTGAGTCAGTAGTTCCGGGACTTGCACCGCGAGCGCGCGTGTCTGCACAGCGGCGCGCCGCGGAAACTGGCATTTTGCGCGCGCTCGTGGAGTTCAATAGAGCTGTGGCTGAACTTGTTTCGGTTCGCGTGAAGCCAGGGAGCCTTAAGGGCCCGCTGGTGCAAACCGGCGACGACGGCTCGTTGACGATCTACGTTCGCGAGCCCGCCGTCGACGGCAAGGCCACAGCGGCCGTCATCCGCATTCTCGCCGAACATCTCGGCGTGCCGCGAAGTCACGTCGAGCTGATCTCCGGCGCGACATCGCGAGTGAAACGCTTCCGCATTGCATAGTGCGCCGTCGCGCTGAGGCGAGTTCGGTCGATACTCCGCATAATCCGCGTCTGCGGCGAACACTGACGGTTGTGACGACAGTCCAGGGCGTGCCGGCGGAGCGCTTCGTCGACGGATTCATCTACGGCGAGGGCCCGAGGTGGCACGGCGGGCGACTGTGGTTCACCGACGGCCTCGCAGGCAAGGTCTACTCAGTCGGCGAAACCGGCGACGTCACAACCGAAGCCGAGATTCCGCACCCCTCAGGTCTAGGGTGGCTACCCGACGGAACACTCGTGGTGTCCGCGCTCTTCGAGTCGAAGGTGCACTGGGTCAAGGCCGACGGCGCCGTCGAGACCGTCGACCTCAGCGACGACGGCTTCACCACGAACGACCTCGTCGTCGGGTACGGCCGGGCCTATGTCGATCTCTATCACCTCGGCGAGTCCGGTTTGACCGGCGACGTTGTCCTCGTGGAGGCCGGTGGCAGTCATCGCGTCGTCGCAGCCGGACTTGCCGTGCCGAACGGGCTCGGGTTCGTCGACGATGGCGCCACCCTTCTCGTCAACGAGATGAACGGATCCCGCATCCTCGCATTTCCCGTCGAGGCGGACGGAAGTTTGGGCGTACCTGATGTTTTCGCCGAGCTTTCGACCGAACGCCACCCCGACGGCCTGTGTGTCGACGCCGAAGGGGCGGTCTGGATCGGCAGCTATGACAGTGGCGAGTTTCTCCGGGTTGTCCGCGGCGGCACGGTGACCCACCGCGTGCCGATCGAGGACGGTTGGGCGGTGGCACCGGCGCTCGGCGGGGCTGATGGACGGACCCTTTTCATGGTGGTCGACCACACCACGCTGGAGGATCTGCCGAATGGCGAGTCCACGTGCGAGGTCTTGCGGGCGCGGGTCGATGTGCCCGGTGCGGGCTCGCCGTGAGCGCTCGGCGCCACCGAGCGCGCGCGAAATGCCAGCATTGAGCGGCGATTCGGCGTACAGACACGCGCGCTCGCGGTGCAAAGGGACCGTCAGGCCACGCCGAGATAGGCGGCACGAATACTGTCGTCTGCCAACAGCTCTCGGGCGTTCCCGGTTCGGGTGACCTCACCGGTCTCCAGGATGTAGGCGCGGTCCGAGCGGCTCAGCGCCTGCTGAGCGTTCTGCTCGACAAGCAGCACCGTAGTGCCGCTCTTGTTGATCTCGGCGATGATCTTGAAGATCTGCGAGATCACCATCGGGGCCAGACCCATGGACGGCTCGTCGAGCAGAAGCACTTTGGGTCGAGCCATCAGCGAGCGCCCGATGGCGAGCATCTGCTGCTCGCCGCCGGAGAGGGTGCCGCCGACCTGGCTCCGACGCTCGGCCAGTCGCGGAAACGTCTCCAGCACCCAGTCGAGCCGCTCCGCGTGCTCCGACTTGGATTCGAACTTCCGCCCGTAACAACCCATTTCGAGGTTCTCGATGATCGTCATCCCGGGGAAGACGCCGCGTCCCTCCGGCGCCTGGATGAGGCCCTGGGTGACGCGCTTGTGCGCCTTGACGCGGCTGATGTCGTTGCCGTCGAACCACACCGAGCCCGACGTGAGCGGAAGCAGGCCCGAGATCGCCCGCATCATCGTGGTCTTTCCCGCGCCGTTAGAGCCGAGCAGCGTGACGAGCTCGCCCTCGTGCACGGTCAGCGAGACGGAGTGCAGCGCCTTGATGCGGCCGTAGTGCACGACGACGTCGCGCACCTCGAGCAGCACGGGGCGGGAATCGGCTTCAGCTGACGTCATCGTCTGGCACCCCCAGGTAGGCGGCGATGACCTTCGGGTCTTCGCGGATTTCGGCGGGCAGGCCGTCGGCGATCTTGCGACCGAACTCGAGCACGACGATCCGGTCGGTCACGCCCATCACCAGTCGCATGTCGTGCTCGATGAGCAGCACGGTGTAGCCGTCGTCGCGGATCTTCTGGATGAGCTCGATCAACGCCGACTTCTCGCTCGGGTTGAAGCCAGCGGCGGGTTCGTCGAGGCACAGCAGCTTCGGCTCGGTCGCCAGCGCGCGGGCGATCTCGAGCCTGCGCTGATCGCCGTAGGGCAGGTTCTTGGCCTTCTCCTCGCCGCGATGCGCGATGCCCACGAAGTGCAGGAGTGCAGCCGATCGCTCGATCGCCGACTTCTCCTCGCGACGATGCCGCGGCGAGCGGAACAGCGCCCCCGGCACCGAGGTGTGGTGCCGGGCGTCCGTGCCGACCATCACGTTCTCCAACGCGGTCATCTCACCGAACAGCCGGATGTTCTGGAAGGTGCGGGCGATCCCGAGGCGGGTGATCTGGTGGCGCTTGATGCGCCCGATCGGTGCGCCGTCGAACGTGACGACGCCCGACGTGGGTCGGTAGACACCCGTGATCGCGTTGAAGCACGTGGTCTTTCCCGCGCCGTTGGGCCCGATCAGGCCGAGGATCTCCCCGCGACGGATGTTGAACGTCACGGCGTCCAGCGCCGTCAGGCCGCCGAACTTCATCGTCAGATCGGTGGTCTGCAGCAGGACTTCGCCCTCGTCGGCGTGGATCTCGCGGTGCACACTCGCGATCTCGGCCACGTTGTCCTCAAAGTCGTCAACGACTTCGTTCTCCGGCGCGGTCATTTCGCGGGCTCCGTGTCCGTGGGCTTGGCGCGCAACAATTCCCGTGCCGCCCTGCCGTAGGTGAGCAGCTGCTGGCGAACGGGGAACAGTCCCTGCGGGCGGAAGATCATCAACACCACGAGGGCGATGCCGAAGAACAGATACTTCAGATTGCCCATGTCGATGCCGAGGAAGTGCACTCCGAGAAGACGATTCGGCAGGTACACGATGATGAAGGCGCCCAGGATGACACCCAGTTTGTTGCCCTGCCCGCCGAGCACCACGGCGCACAGGAACAGCATCGAGTTGATGATGTTGAACGTCGGTGGCGCCACATACTGCACCTGCCCGGCGTAGAGGGCCCCGGACAGGCCGCCGATGGCCGCACCGATCGTGAAGGCCCACAGCTTGAACTTGAACGTGTTGACGCCCATGACTTCTGCGGCGTCCTCGTCCTCGCGGACGGCGATCCAGGCGCGTCCGACGCGGCTGCGTTCGAGGTTCCCGACGAACAGCAGGATCACGATGATCAGGATCAGCCCGAGCCAGAACCACCACGTGCCGTAGTTGGCGTCACCGCTCGAATTCGACACCGAGAACACCCCTTCGGGGTGCTGGTCGTTCTCCAGGAAGTGCGGGAACGCGACCTCGTTGAGGCCGCGTGGACCGTTGGTGATGTCGGCGAGGTTGTCGGCGAGCAGCCGGATGATCTCGCCGAATCCCAGCGTGACGATGGCCAGGTAGTCGCCGCGCAGCCGCAGTGTCGGGAATCCGAGGATCAGTCCGGTCAGTGCCGTGAACGCCATGGCCAGCGGGACGCAGGACAGCCACGCCCACGGCGTGCTGAAGAACCCGTCGGGGCTCATCTGGTTCCACGGGCTTTCCGGGCTGGTGAGCAGCGCGACGGTGTAGGCGCCGACGGCGTAGAAACCGACGTAGCCGAGGTCGAGCAGACCTGCCTGCCCGACAACGACATTGAGGCCGATCGCGATGATCGCGATCATCGCGAACTGCGCCATCGTGCCGCCGAAGCTGATGCCCGGGGTATCGATGAAGCCGGGCGTGAACAACGGTGACAACGCGACCCCGCTGAACACGACGATCCCGAAAATCCATTTCTGTGGCCGGCTCAGCCCGTCCCACCAGGACATCACTTTGTTCCATGTGGTGCTCATGCGCGCGCCTTCCCGAGGCTCTCGCCGAGGATGCCTGTCGGCCTGATCAACAGCACCAGCACCAACAGGGCGAACGCGACCACGTCACGCCATTGGGTACCGAATACGGCCTGGCCGTAGTTCTCCATCACTCCCAACAGCAACCCACCCAGGAGCGCGCCGCGCAAGTTACCGATTCCACCGAGCACCGCCGCCGAGAATGCCTTGATTCCCAACAGGAATCCACCCGAGTAGATGATTCCCTGCGGCACCTTCAGGGTGTAGAGCAGCGCAGCAGCGCCTGCCAGGAGCCCGCCTATCAGGAACGTCGTCATGATGATGCGTTCCCGCGACACCCCCATCAGGGTGGCCGTCGTCGGATCCTGCGCGACGGCGCGGATGCCGCGACCGAACTTGGTGCGGTTGATCGCGAGATCGGTCAGCACGGCCAGGACCAGCGCCGAAGCGACGATGACGATGGTGATGTTCGAGATGGCGACGCCGAAGAATTCGAACTGCGTCTTCGGCTGAACCAGGACGATGGGCTGCTGTGCGTTCGGGCCGCCGTAGCCGGGGATCAGCTTCGGCAGGATGAACAGCACGAACTGCTGCAGCACGAACGACATGCCGATCGCGGTGATCAGGAATGTCAGTGACCGCGCATTGCGTTTGCGCAGCGGGCGGTAGGCGATGAACTCCAAACCGACTGCCGCGCCGCCCGATACGAGCATCGCGAACAGCATCGCGATGCCCAGATACAGGATTGTCAGCGCGACACCCTTGTTGTAGGCGTTGCCGCTGGGGGTGAATCCCAGGATCATGTCGAGCGCGAAGTAGGCGCCGAACATGCCGAGCATGAAGATCTCGGAGTGCGCGAAGTTGATCAACCGCAGCACGCCGAACACGAGGGTGTAGCCGACCGCGACCAGGGCGTAGATCGCTCCCCAGGACAGGCCGTCGATAGTCAACTGCCAGAAACTGTCGACCAGCGCTCCGACGTTGAAGTTGATATTTGCGGCCAGGTTCATCCGGCGGGGAACTCCTCAGGGACGTCGATCAGGTGGACACTGAAGCGAAAACGCGTCCGAGCCAAGCACTCTCGGACGCGTTTCGCATCAGTTGTTACTGGACGTCGTAGATCCAGATGAGGGTGGTGGTCAGCTCACCCTCCGGGGTCCACTGGTACTTGCGGGCGATGCCCTGTCCGTCGTAGTTGCGGACGAAGTCCAGCAGCGCCGGCCGGGTGATGGCACCCGAGTCGATGCCCTTGAGCAGGATCGTGCCGAGGTCGTAGCCCTCGGCGCTGTAGGTGCCTGCCTCCTGGCCGAACTTCGTTTCGTACTCCTCGGCGAAGGTGCCGGTGGCCGGGCCGCAGGGGCACGCCAGGACGGCGCCCTTCGACGACTCACCGGCCTGCTTAACGAACTCGGGGTCCTTGGTGCCGTCGGCGCTGGCGAAGATGCCTTCGTACCCGCCGTCGCGCAGCTGCTGCACCAGCGGTGCCGCCTCGGCGTAGTAGCCGCCGAAGAACACCGAATCCGGGGCCGCACCCTTGATCTGCGTGACCGCCGCCGAGAAGTCCTTGTCGCCCTTCTTCACGGAGATGTTGCACGCCGAGTCGGCGACGGGGCCGAGGGTGTCGCGGACGGCCTGCGAGAGGCCGAGGCCGTAGTCGGTGGAGTCGTCGACGACGCACACCTTCTTGTGGCCCAGGGTGTTCTTCAGGTAGTTGGCGACCGACGGACCCTGCACGCCGTCGTTGGCCAGGCCGCGGAAGAAGGTCTTCCAACCGTTCTCCGACAGCGTGACGTTGGTGGCTGACGCCGTGGTGGCGACGAGACCGGCCTGGTCGAAGACGCCGCCGGTGGCCTTGGTCTCGCCGGAGAAGGCGGGGCCGACGAGGCCGATCGTGT
Organism: Mycobacterium sp. 236(2023); assembly: GCF_029623955.1. Taxonomy (GTDB): domain Bacteria; phylum Actinomycetota; class Actinomycetes; order Mycobacteriales; family Mycobacteriaceae; genus Mycobacterium. Next base: position 96,788 of record NZ_JARSBP010000010.1, read on the forward strand.
ACTGGTCGTCGACGATCTGCGGGGCGATGGCGGTGGCCTTCTGCGGGTCACCCTCGGTGTCGAACGGCTTGAGCTGCACCTGGCAGCCGGGGTTGGCTTCGTTGTGCTTGTCGATCGCGAGCTGGACGCCGTTTTTGATGTTGATGCCGAGCGCCGCGTCGGGGCCGTTGAGTGCGCCGGCCATGGCGATGGACACCGGCGGGCAGGTGGCCTTGCCGTCGCCGGCAGGATCTGCGGGTGCGGCACCCGTCTCCGCGGCGACCTCGGCGCCGGCCTCGTCGATCTGCACCTTCTCGACGATGCTCAGATTCGATTGCGCTGCCTCTTCCTCGGGCGCGCCCTGATTACAGCCGGCAACAGCCAGCGCAATCAGACCGGCGCCCCCGAGAGCAAATGCCTTGCGTGCCATACCACCGCGCACGTCCCACCTCCGGTTCAGTGTTTTGCTCGGCATCGCCGGGTGTCCGTCGGGGAACCGATGGCGACCTGGTCGGCGATGCTTCGCCGACGACCTTAACCAACGCGGTGCCCTGTCGCGTGATGTTGGAAAACGCGTGGCGCGGATAAACCAGGTGAACCGGTCAAACGTCGGGGGCGGAAACGCAGACTTAACGGGCAGCGCTCGGCGAAAGCGTTATTTCTGCGCGTCTTCGGGCGTGTCGGCGGGTGGGTCCAAGGTCTCGAGGACCACCTCGGCAACCCGCTTCATCGTGGTGCGACGGTCCATGGCCGCACGCTGGATCCACTTGAACGCCTCGGGCTCCGACATGTTCTGCTTCGATTGCAGCAAACCCTTGGCGCGCTCGACGAGCTTGCGGGTCTCCAAGCGGTCCGTCAGCCCGGCAACTTCTTTCTCCAGCTCGGCGATCTCGCTGAACCGGCTGACGGCCACCTCGATCGCGGGGATCAGGTCGGTGATGCTGAACGGCTTGACCAGGTAGGCCATCGCGCCGGCGTCGCGCGCCTTTTCGACGAGTTCGCGCTGGCTGAACGCGGTGAGGATGACGATGGGCGCGATGCGCTTGCTGGCGATTTCGGCGGCGGCGTCGATGCCGTCGCGCCGCGGCATCTTGACGTCCATGATGACGAGATCGGGGCGCAGTGACTCTGCGAGATCGACCGCCTCCTGGCCGTCGCCGGCCTCGCCGACGATCTCGTAGCCCTCCTCGCGCAGCATCTCAGCCAGATCCATCCGGATGAGTGCCTCGTCCTCGGCGATGAGGACGCGATGTGGCGTGGCGGCGGCGTCTGACGGCGACGCGGGAGCGGTAGACCCGGAAGACATGGAAGACATTGTGAAGCCCGCAGGCGATATGAGCGAGCGCGGGGCCATCCTCTATGGTGATAGGCCGCGAGCCCTCGTATCCCAATTGGCAGAGGAAACGGATTCAAAACCCGTCCAGTGTGAGTTCGAGTCTCACCGAGGGCACCATCAAACTCACGCAAACCACAGTTTCTCCTCAGCTACCGCGCGTCCCCCGGAGCTACCGTCTCCACCAGGGAGGAGAACGAGACGGTGAAATATCAGCTCAAAGTGGTGCTTTTCGCGGCGGCGCTCATGGTGGTGGTATCGGGCGCCATTCTGGGGTCCTGGCTGTATCTGGAATATGAGCATCTGAAGGAACAGAACCAACTCGAGGCAAGCATCACCGACTGCGGGCCTTGAGCGTTCACAGCGGATCGAACGTGGCGACGAGCCAGGACTTTCCGACCTTTTCGAGCCCCATCCGCACCGAACTGGTGGTGTTCGTCGGCTCTTCTGTGCCGATCGTGACGCTCTGATCGATGAATGCGATCAACGTGGCTGTGTCCGTGTCCAAAGATTCCACGGCGATCGCAGGCACCTGCGCCTCGGACCGGATCTGCTTCGCGGTTGCGCCGGGGATGACCACTTGGTTGATCAGCTTGGTGAAGCGGTCTTTGAACGCTCCCGTGGTCAGCTCCTCGCCGGCCGCCGTGAGCTCGCGCTGCGCACTCTGCGGTGTGTAGCTGAGGAGTCGTACGGCGGCCTCGCGGCCGAACTTCTGGACCTCGTTGCGCCGTTGCGCGGAATCGGCGGCGGGCGGAGGCGTCGCCGCCGGCCCGGAAAGTCCGGCAGCCGCCGGCGTCGGTGCCGCATCCAGTTGCCGAACACCAAGCGCCAGGACGACGACCGACGCGAGGGTCAGTGCGACAGTCAGGATCCACCACACGGCCTTCATGGCACGTACTCCACGCTGTCGGCCCGGTAGCCGTCGGCACCGTGTGCGACTCCGATACGCATGCGCCAGAATCGCGGTGCCGCGGGAGGGCCATCACCGTTGGCGGTTTCCACGCTGACCGCGACCAGCACGTCGGCATGGTCGTCGCGAATGCGCTCGAGGCCGGCTCCGGTGACGGTGCCCGTCGATACGGACCGGATGTCACGGGTGAGATCTATGAATCCCGGTGCAGTCTCGGCGAAGTCGCGATGGAACTGCCCGGTCGACGTGTCCAGGATGCGCTGGACGTCGGCGTCGATCGTTCGATGGTCGTAGGACGCCAGGCTCTCGGCGAACTCCTTGCCCGCATCGACATACGGCTGCCAGTCAGGTGCGGAAGGGGGCGGCGCGGGATCGTTGGTCGGCGTCGGAGCTGCGGCGTGTGACCCAGCCGGGCGCAGATAGGCCCACGCGGTGAACACGCCGGCGCCGACGAAAACGACCGCAGCAACGACGAACGCCAAGAGCGCGAACGACTTTGGGGAAGGTGACGTCGGTCCGCCCGCGGGCCCACTGGTTGGATACAGCATGGGTTTCGACGTTACCGCGCGCCGTCCCACCCCATGGTCACCAATTCGAAGCCTCAGTACAGATCGAGCCGACGATCGGCCAGCAGGTCGACGTGCTCGGAGATCTTCTTGTTGCGACTGAGCGCCAGGTCGACATCGGCCACCGCCATTCCGACGCCCGGCCCCACCGATGCGACCACCCAGCCGTCCTGATCGACGATCGCCGAGCCGGCCGTCCACGCCTGCCCGCGCTCCATCCCGGCCCGGTCGCACGCCGCGACCGCCACCCTGTTGAGCCGCGCCGTCGACATCGCCGTGATCACCTCGCCCGGCCGCTCCCCCTCCGGCCGCGGGAACAGGGGCCAGTTCACCGGTGCCACGATCAGCTCCGCACCACCGATCACGACCTGCCGTGTGAGCTCACCGAATTCCAGGTCGTAACAGACCATTACCGCGATCTTGCCGTGGCGCGTGTCGAGCACCGGTGGACGCTCACATCCCGGCGTGAAGATCAGCTTCTCCCGATCCCACAGATGCGTCTTGCGGTAGACGGCGACGACGCCGCCGGAGTCGACGACGGCGGCGCTGTTGTAGATCACCCCGTCGTCACCGAGCTCGCAGAACCCGAAGGCCGCCAGCGAATCTCCAACTGCTGCAGCCCATTGCGCAAATCGCGGATCCGCGGGCGACACTGCCGCCGCCCGAGCCTCGTCGCTGCCGGAGAACATGTAGCCGGATGTCGCGAGTTCCGGCAGCACCACCACGTCCGCTCCCGCTGCCACCGCGTCCCTGATCGCCCCGGCGATGAGTTCGGCATTTGCATCAAGATCGCCGAGCACAGGGTCGAGCTGGCAGCACGCGATACGGGTCATTCCAGCAGGTTAGTTGCCGTCTCGGCGATAGGCTCGGGCGTGCTCAACGTAAGGCCCGCCTGCGTACCCGAGGTCACCCCGGGTGGCCAGGCCTGGTCGCCGAGCCTGCACCGCGACGACCGGGTGGGACGGCGCCTCCGTGTCCTGATGATCGCCAGTTGGATCGCGGCAGCCGTGTCGGCAGCGTTCGGCGTCTTTCAGCTGACGCTCGGTGGCGACCTCTGGTGGCTGGGGGCCGTCAACGTGATGTGCGGCCTGGTGTTCCTGTCGATCCCTCGCCTGTGCCCGCTCGGTGAACTCGTCGCACCGCTGACGTTCGTGACGTTCGCCTATGTGTCGGTGACGTTCATCTGCTACACCATCGGCACGGGATCGGGCCTGCAGTTCTACTTCATCGTGGCGTCGTCACTGGCCGTCCTCGTGCTCGGCATCGAGCGCATCGCCCTGGCGTCGGCGGTCGCCGCCGTCGGCGTCGTGATCACCATCGTCCTCGAAGTGACGGTGCCCGAGGACCGCGGGCTCGGACCGGCGTGGACGCTGACCGCCGGATTCTTCAGCGCCGTCATCTCGTCGGCGGTCATGCTCGTTGCGACGATCTGGTACACGCTGCGTGAAATCGACCGCGCCGAAGAGGCGATGGAGGCGGAGTACGAACGCTCTGAACGCCTGCTGTCGAACATCCTTCCCGCAACGATCGCCGATCGACTCAAGGAGCCGACGCGCACGATCATCGCCGACAAGTACGACGACGCATCCATTCTGTTCGCCGACATCGCCGGCTACACCAAACGTGCCAGCGACACCCCTCCCGCCGAACTCGTCCAGTTCCTGGATCGCCTCTACACCGACCTCGACGCGCTCGTCGATCGCCACGAGTTGGAGAAGGTGAAGACGAGCGGCGACTCCTACATGGTCGTCAGCGGCGTCCCGAATCCCCGCGCCGACCACACCGAGGCGCTGGCCCGTTTAGCGCTCGACATGGCCGACGCGGTCGCCGACCTGAAAGATCCACAGGGACGCGATGTTCCGCTGCGAATCGGGATGGCCACCGGGCCCGTGGTCGCCGGCGTCGTCGGTGCGAAGAAGTTCTTCTACGACGTCTGGGGCGACGCCGTCAACGTCGCGTCACGGATGGAGACGACGGACGTCGAGGGTCGAATCCAGGTGCCCGACAGCGTGTATCAGCGTCTGCGGCACGCGTTCGAGTTCGAGGAACGCGGCTTGGTCGACGTGAAAGGCAAAGGCCCGATGCACACCTGGTATCTGGTCGGCCAGCGGGCCGATGCGACTACACCTTCCGGTTCTCCGACTTGAGCAGCCACGCCAGCTTCTCCAGTCCATCGATGAGCTGGTGCAGGATGTCGGCGGTGCTCGGATCTTCCGCGTCGACGGGGTCGTGCACGGTCCGCAGGGTGTCGACGACGGCGTAGATCCGCGTCGTGATCAGGTCGACCACCTCGCCGGTGCTGCGCTCGTAGGCCGGGAATTCCGGGAGCGATGTCGTCGCGGCGACAGTGTCCGAACGGCCGTCCGGGACGGCGTCGAGGGCTCGCATCCGCTCGGCGACGGTGTCGCTGGCCTCGCGGGCGAAGTCGACGACCTCGTCGAGTTGCAGGTGCAGGTCGCGGAAGTTCGTCCCGACGACGTTCCAGTGCGCCTGCTTGCCCTGAAGGTGCAGTTCGATGAGGTCGACGAGAACGCGCTGCAGTGCCGCACTCAGTTCGGCGGACGCGACCGCCCAGGTGACTTCTGCTTCGGTCCGACGTGTGTTCGTTGTGGTTCCCATGCTCATGACAACGCCTCCTAATCTGGAATGAGTCCAGAATAGCTCAGATTATTCGGTGGGGGTTGTCACAGCCTGCTTGTCCTGCTTTTCCAGCAGCCGGGCGTAACCGGCGCCCATACCGAGCAGGATCAACCCGACGACGATGAACACCACGACCCGGAAGATCCCGTCGAGCGTTCCGAGGTCGAACAGGAAAAGCTTGGCCATCGCTGCGGCGACAAGCCCCAGACCGCCACCGATCGGCACCGAGCGGTCGTCGCGCGGCAGCCGCGCGGCGTAGGCGAACAGTCCGGCGGCCACCGCGATCCAGATGATGGTCGCAGCCATGTGGCCGGCGTAGAAACCGCCCTCATCCCCGGAGATCAGCATTCCGGCCGTCACCGTGAACGACGTCACGGCGTAGACGAACACGGCGGTGGCTCCGACCCACAGCACACTTTCGGTGCGGTCCCACGCCCACACGATCGCCACCGCGGCCGCGGCCAGCAGCACACTGGACACCAGTGTGGAAACGCCTGTGGCCGTGCTGATTCGGGTGGCTTCCAACAGCGCACCCGGGGGCGAGTAGCTCAGGTGCGCTGCGGCACCCACCAAGGCGAACCCGATACCCGCGCAACGGGCAACCACATCGTGACGGCCCGCCAGCGACACCACCACCGCCATCGCCAACAGCACCGGGCCGGCGATCTTGCCGTCGAAGGCGACGGTGACGGCGATCAGCGCGGACACCGCCGCCATCGCCGACAACACTTGTCGCACAACACCAGGGACGCCTGGAAGGCGGTCCCCGATGAACACGATCGCCAACAGCGCGGCAGCCAGGGCTGCGGCCATCAGCGACGCGACGACGCGATCGACGGCCAGGTTCACACACAACACCGGCAGCACGCCCACCGCGGTCAGTACCGCCATCGCGGCCCGATTCCTGGTGTTGGGCAACAGGATCAGCGCCGCCGCCAGAGCCACCACCGCGGCGATGCCGCAGGCACCCACCAGCCACAGGTCGTGACGCGAGTCGAAGTACCGGGCGGCCAAAGCCACGAGCAGCGGCAGCACCGATGCTGCGATGCGCGCGGCGTGCAGCCAGATCCAGTCCTTGCCCAGCTGCACGGGCAGCGACACCACGGCCAGCGCCAGCATGAAACCGACCAGCAGCAGCGAGATCCCGTCGGCGACGATCGGCGCCAACACGATGAGTGGCACGAGCACCAGCAGCCCGAGGTGCTGGGAGTCCCAGCGGCGCGCCAGCGTCAGGCCCGCGCCCGCGATCACCGCGGCGACGATCAATCCGACCGGCGCAGACACCCACTCATAGATGGTGGTGAGCGCGATGACGTCCATGTACGCGGCCGCAATGCCGGTGGCGACCAGGGCGATCGCTCCGACGCGTCCACCGGGACGCCGGTTGAGCCACCAGCCGGCGCCCACCAACGCGCCGGCCAGCACAGCACCGGCCGCGACCCGGAACTCCGGCCGCAGGATGCCCGCCTGGGCGGCCAGCACCAGCAGCAGAACGACACCGATCAGCGTGACGGCGACACCTGCGACGGCCAGCAGCTTGCCGATCCAGCCTTCCGAGCGCTCTTTGCGCGGCTTGGGCGCCGGTGCGTTCGGCCACGGCTGGAACGCCACCGCCGGCGGTTGCGGCTGCGGCGGGTAGTGCTGCGGCCAGTACGGCATCACCGGGGGCCGCACCGGCTGCGGGACGGGCACCGGAGCGGGGTGCGCGACCGGCGCGGGAGCCGCAGCCGGCGGGCGTTCCGCCAAAATCCGGTCGAGCTCGGTGAGGTCCGTCGAGACCCTGGCCAACTGCTGCGAGATCGCGGCGAAGTCCGCGGAGAGCCGGGTGATGACGGCAGTGTGCGGTTCGGTCATGCAAGCATCGTCGCAGCAAAATCACCGAAAATGACTGAGTACTACTACTCGTCCAGTCCGTGTTCGATCGCGTAGCGGGCCAGCTCCACCCGGTTGCCGATCTGCAGCTTTCGGAACGTCGCCTGCACATGGTTCTCCACAGTGCGGTGGCTCAGCGACAGCCGGGTCGCGATCTGCTTGGCGGTCAACCCCTTGGCGACGTGCCGCAGGATCTCGGTCTCGCGCTCGGTCAGCGTCGGACCGGCCGGGGTGTCGCGCTCGATGCGCCGGAACTCCCCCAGCACCAGACCTGCCAGGCCGGGCGTGAACACCGCCCGGCCCTGCGCGGTCGCGCGCACCGCGTCGCCGAGTTCCTGTTTCGACGCGCTCTTCACCAGATAGCCGGTCGCGCCCGCCTTGACCGCCTCCAGCACATCGTCGCGTTCGTCGGACGCCGACAGCACCAAGACGCGCGACGACGGCGACACCGCAAGGACTTCGGTCGTGGCTTGCGCGCCGTCGCCGTCGCCCAGCCGCATGTCCATCAGCACCACCGCGGGCTGCACGACCGCGGCTCGCCGCTTGGCCGACGCCACCCCGTCGGCGGTGGCGACCACATCGAAGCCGTCATCGGCGAGATCCCGCGCGACCGCGTCGCGCCAGATCGGATGGTCATCGACGACCATCACCGAGGTACGGTCAGCTCCCATTCCGTCCCCATTCCCGGCCCGGTACTGAGCTCAGCCCGGCCACCCAGCCAATTCATCCGTCCGACAATCGATTTCGCGATGCCGATGCGCCCCTCACCTACCGCAGCCTCAAGCCGACCCTCGGGAATACCGGCTCCGTCGTCACGCACGCTCACTGTGACGGAGTCGCCGAGGTCCTCCAGAAGAACGTACGCGCGGGCCTGCGCTCCGGCGTGCGCCTCGGCGTTGTCGAGCGCGTTGGTCACCGCCGCGAAGAACTCCTCGGCGACCGCGGCGTCGAGCAGCACCGGGTCAGCGGGCACGCTGACCGACACCCGGTCAGACGCTCGTCGCCTAAGCATTGCGCCGATGTCGGAGGTCGCGCCGTCGCGGGGCGCTGCATCGTTTGCGCTGACCAGCCGGCGCAGCGCCCGCTCCTGCTCCCCCGCCAGCTCCGCCAGTTGTGCCGTGTCCCCGCCGATCTCGCGTCCGCGCCGCGCCACCAGTGCCAGCACCTGGATCGCGCCGTCGTGCACCTGACGGGACAGCCGCTCGCGCTCCTCCAGCGATGCCGACAAGCGGGCTGCACGCTCCAGTTCGGCGTGCGCGCGACGGGCGGTCTGCGCAGCCATCCCGACGGCAAGGCCGACGGCCAACTCGATCACGACTGTGGCGTTGCGGCCGAGATCGATGCTGACGTAACCCTTGAGCACCGCGCTCGCGGCGACGATGACCAGACCGGCAAGCATTCCTGTGATAGGTCCCGACAGGATCGCCGCCGAGATGGTGGCGTTGGTCGCCCACAACGTGGTGGGCCACGACTGGTTGTCCAGCGCCCACTGGTCAGACGCTATGAACTCCGTCGACAGCATCAAGGCGACCACGACGACGATCTCGGCCAACACCCACGCCGGGCGTCGACCGAACCCCTGCAGATACGCCACCGCGCAGACCGCGCTCCACGCGATCAACACCGCGAACAGCAGCCATCCGGTGACCGGGGATTCCAGATCGTCGTTGATCGCCAGCTGGAATCCGAACGCGTAGACACAGCTGAGCAGACGGAACACCTGAGCGGCCCGCCACAACGGCGTGACCGGGTCAGGTGTCACATCACCTTGGAGAGAAACGCTTTCGTCCGTTCGTGTTGCGGGTTCGCCATGATCTCGCGGGGGTTGCCCCGCTCGACCACGACGCCACCGTCCATGAACACCAGTTCGTCGGCGACCTCTCGGGCAAAACCCATTTCGTGGGTCACGACCACCATCGTCATGCCTTGGGAGGCAAGCTTTTTCATGACGGTGAGGACTTCGCCGACCAGTTCGGGATCGAGCGCCGAGGTGGGCTCGTCGAACAGCATCAGCTTGGGTTCCATCGCGAGCGCCCTCGCGATGGCGACGCGCTGCTGCTGACCACCGGAGAGCTGTGCGGGGTAGGCCTCGGCCTTGTCTGCCAGACCGACCGTCGCCAGGAGCTCCTTGCCCCGCGCCACCGCCTCGCTCTTGTTGACGCCCTTCACCTGGACGGGTGCCTCGATGACGTTGCCCAGGGCGGTCCGGTGCGGGAACAGATTGAAGTGCTGGAACACCATGCCGACGTCTCGGCGCTGCTTTGCCACGTCACGCGGCTTCATTTCGTGCAACTTGCCGCCGCGCTCGTGATAGCCGACCAGTGAGCCGTCGACGTAGAGCCGTCCGGCGCTGACGCTTTCGAGGTGGTTGATGCAGCGCAGGAACGTCGACTTGCCCGAACCCGAAGGCCCGACCAGAACCAGCACCTGCCCCTTCTGCACTTCGAGGGTGATGCCTTTGAGAACCTTCAGCGCGCCGAAGTCTTTGCAGACGAGTTCGGCCTTGACCATCGGATGGCCGTTGGTGTCAGTCACCATGCACCGCCTCTCACCCTGCCGCCGGCTGCTGGGCCAGCGCCAACGCCTCGAGTTGCTTGGACGTCAGCTTGCGTGACGCACCCCGGGAGAAGTAGCGCTCCAGGTAGTACTGGCCCACCATCAGAATGCTCGTGATCACCAGATACCAGGTCGCGGCGACCATCAACAACGGTACGGGTTCGAAGATGCGTGCCGCGATCTCGCGGGTCGCGATGCTGTACAGGTCGAAGGCGTAGGGCACGGCGGTGACCAGCGAGGTGGTCTTCAGGAGGCTGATCACCTCGTTGCCCGTCGGCGGAATGATGACCCGCATGGCCTGGGGCAGAACGGTACGGCGCATCGCCTTACCCCACGACATGCCCAGTGCTGTCGACGCTTCCAGCTGCCCTTCGGGAACCGACGTGATGCCGGCGCGCACGATCTCTGCCATGTAGGCCGCCTCGTTGAGCGCCAGACCGATCACCGCCAGCGCGAACGGGAACGACAGATCCTGAAGGTCCATGTGGAACAGCGACGGCCCCCACGGGACACCGAGTTGCACGTTCTGGTAAATCGTCGGCATCAGCCCCCAGAACGCCAGCTGCACATACACCGGGGTGCCGCGGAAGATCCAGAGAAACACCCATGCCACCGACGACAGCACCGGATTGTCCGACAACCGCATGACGGTGAGGATGACCCCGAGCACGATGCCGATGACCATCGAGTACACCGTCAGCTGCAGGGTGTTGAAGACCCCCAACAGAATCCGCTCGTTGAAGAGGTATTCGACGAACGTCGGCCAGCCGTACGCGTCGTTGGTGGCCGCCCCCCACAGGAACAGACCGACCAGGATGATGATGACGGCCGCCGCCACCCACCGCCAAGGATGGCGCAGAGGAACTGCATCGATGGACTGTGGCGGCGTACCGGCATCACTCATATCGGTCAGGAAATCGCGCCGTTGATCACCGGCTTGTCGATCAGTCCTTCTTCAAGTCCCCAGTTGGCGGCGATCTCCTTGTACTTGCCCGACTCGATCAGATGCTCGAGGGCCTGCAGCAGCGACTGCGCCAGCGGCGAGCCCTTCTCAACCGGCCAACCGTACGGCGCGGCGTCGAACACCTCGCCGGCCTGCTCGAGTTTGCCGTTCGTCTGCTTGATCGCGTACAGCGTCACCGGCGAGTCCGCGGACATGGCATCGGCCTGGCCGAGCACCACGGCGTTGGTGGCCGCGTCCTGGCTGTCGAAGGGCACGATCTCGATGGCCGGCTGACCCTCGTCAGTGCACTTCTTGCTCCGCCCGGGAAGCTCGTCGGTCTCCTGATAGGTCGTCGCCTGCACTGCGACCTTCTTGCCGCAGGCGGCGTCGGGGCTGATGTCACCGCCGGCGGGCTGAGCCCACAGGGTGCCCGCAGAGAAGTAGGTGACGAAGTCGACCTGTTCCTCGCGCTCCTTCGTGTCGGTGAACGACGACATGCCGACGTTGAAGGTGCCGCCCTGGATGGACGGGATGATCTTGGCGAAGTCGGCCTCGCGATACTCGGCGGTCAGGCCCAGGGTTCCGGCGACGGCATTCATCAGGTCGACGTCGAAGCCGACGAGCTTGCCCTCGGGGTCTTTGAACTCGTTCGGCGCGTACGGCACGTTGACGCCGACAACGAGTGTGCCGGTCGACTTGATGGCCTCGGGGACGGTGTTTGCGATCGCGTCGACCTTCTCGGCGGGGGCCGCCGCGGTCGGGGAGCCCTCTTCGCTCGGCGCTTCCGAGCTGCTCGAACAACCGGACAGGGCCATCGCGCCTGTCGCGGCGAACACCGCGGCGATGCGCCAGAACTTGGTCCGGCGATCTTGGTTTCCAGCCAGCACTCGTCTGCCTCTACTTTCTTCTTCGGGTCGTATGCGCTTCCGCCTGAGTTCACTCACCAGGCATCCCCAGCCAGGAACGTTAACGACCGATGACCCGACGCGCAGCGCCGGTAACGGAACATTAACGACACGATTGAGACATCACAGCCGTACTGCGAAATCTGCCGGGGCGTGTCGCAGGTGTGCCAGACTTCGCGCATGGAAACCGCTGCTCCCCCAAGCATGTTGCAGCATCTCTGGAAGTCCGCACTGGCCTCCGGGATACTCGCGATCATCGTCGGTGCGATGGTCTGGTTCTGGCCGGCCATCAGCATCTTCGTGGCGGCGATCTTCTTCGCCGCATACCTGTTGATCACCGGCATCTCCCAGGTGATCTTCGCGTTCGCCCTGCATGTTTCAGCGGGCGGGCGCGTCCTGTTGTTCCTCAGCGGCGCCGCCGCGTTGATCCTCGCCGTGATGTGCTTCCGCAACTTCGGCAACGCCATTCTTCTCCTGGCCATTTGGATAGGAATCGGCTTCATCTTCCGAGGCGTCGCAACGGCCGTCTCGGCCATCAGCGACCCGACATTGCCGGGACGGGCGTGGGAGATCTTCATCGGTGTGATCAGTCTGATCGCCGGCGTGATCATGCTCGCCTCGCCGTTCGACTCGATCGAGACGCTGACGATGGTTGTCGGTATCTGGCTCGTCGTTCTCGGCGTGTTCGAGGTGATCTCGGCGTTCGGCATCCGGTCGGCGAGCAAGGACCTGTTGGCGACGAAGTCGGCGCCGACGGAGGAAGTGACAGCTCCAGCACCGGAATGAAGGCCGAAAGTCCCTAGTGCTGGGGCCGAGGAAAACTACTACAATCTGTCGTAGACGTTGTGGTAGTTCGTTTCGGCAGAGCCTGGGAGTGGGCGCATGGACGCACTTGATGTGTCGCGGTGGCAGTTCGGGATCACGACGGTCTACCACTTCATCTTCGTTCCACTGACGATCGGCCTCGCACCGCTGATCGCCGTCATGCAGACGATCTGGCACGTCACCGGCAACACGGCGTGGTACCGGCTGACGAAGTTCTTCGGCAAGCTGTTCCTGATCAACTTCGCCATCGGCGTCGCGACCGGCATCGTCCAGGAGTTCCAGTTCGGAATGAACTGGAGCGAATACTCGAAGTTCGTCGGCGACATCTTCGGCGCCCCGCTGGCGTTCGAGGGCCTGATCGCGTTCTTCTTCGAGTCCACGTTCATCGGGCTTTGGATCTTCGGCTGGAGCCGCCTGCCTCGGGCGGTGCACCTGGCGTGCATCTGGATCGTCGCGTTCGGCGTCAACGCCTCGGCGTACTTCATCATCGCCGCGAACTCGTTCATGCAGCACCCGGTCGGCGCGATCTACAACCCCGAGAGCGGCCGCGCCGAACTCGTCGACTTCGGTGCGCTGCTGACCAACAACACCGCGGTCTGGGCGTTCTTCCACGCGATCGCCGGGGCGCTGCTGACCGCCGGTGCGTTCGCCGCAGGCATCTCGGCGTGGTTGATGGTGCGCGAACGGCGCCGCGACGCCGACGACGCCACACCCGCGGACGCCGCGTCGATGTTCCGGCCCGCCGCGATCCTCGGCAGCCTTGTCGCACTCGCCGCCGCCGCAGGCCTGTTCTTTACCGGCGACGTCCAGGGCAAGCTGATGTTCGTCCAACAGCCGATGAAGATGGCCTCGGCAGAGTCGTTGTGCCACACCGAGACCGATCCGGACTTCTCGATCCTGACCGTCGGCACGCACAACAACTGCGACAGCGTCACCCACCTCATCGAGGTGCCGTACGTGCTCCCGTTCCTGGCCGAGAGCAAGTTCAGCGGCGTGACACTGCAAGGCGTGCAGGACCTTCAGCAGGAGTACGAGGCGAAGTTCGGCCCGGGCGACTACCGGCCCAACCTGTTCGTCACGTACTGGGCGTTCCGCGCGATGATCGGATTACTGCTCGTCCCAGTGGCGTTCGCGCTGCTGACACTGTGGCTGACGCGGCGGGGCCGGATCCCCGACCACCGCTGGTACGGACTGTTCGGCCTTCTCGCCATCCCGGCGCCGTTTCTCGCGAACTCCGCCGGCTGGATCTTCACCGAGATGGGGCGGCAACCGTGGGTTGTGGTCCCGAACCCGACCGGGGACCCGATGATCCGGATGACGGTGCAGGACGGCGTCTCCAACCATGCGGCGGGCACAGTCTGGTTCTCGCTGGCGGTGTTCACCCTGCTGTACGGGGCGCTCGCGGTGGTGTGGTTCTACCTGATGCGACGCTATGTGGCCGAAGGGCCGCTGGAGCACGACTCCGAACCCGCGCCGCCCGCGCCGCCCGACAAGGACGACGTCGCCCCACTGTCGTTCGCCTACTAGGAGATTGGTCATGGCACTCCAGGAACTGTGGTTTCTCCTGATCGCCGTGCTGTTCCTCGGCTTTCTGGTTCTGGAAGGGTTCGATTTCGGCGTCGGTATGTTGATGGCGCCGATGGGTTCTCGCGGGCCGGGTGATCCGGAGAACCGGCGCCGCGCCGTGCTCAACACCATCGGTCCCGTGTGGGACGCCAACGAGGTGTGGCTGATCACCGCCGGTGCAGCGATGTTCGCGGCGTACCCGAACTGGTATGGCACGTTGTTCTCCGCGCTGTATCTGCCGCTGCTGGCGATCCTGTTCGGCATGATCCTGCGCATCGTCGGCATCGAGTGGCGCGGCAAGATCAACGACCCGCAGTGGCGGCGCTGGGCCGACATCGGTATCGCACTGGGCTCCTGGCTGCCCGCCATCCTGTGGGGTGTAGCTTTCGCGATTCTGTTGCGTGGCCTACCGATCGACGCCGACGGCCAGACGCATGTCGCGATCGGCGACGTGCTGAGTCCCTATACCCTGCTGGGCGGTCTCGCGACCGCGTCCCTGTTCTTGTTCTACGGCTCGGTGTATCTCGCGCTGAAGACTTCCGGTGCCCTGCACGACGACTCGTTCCGCGTCGGCCGGCTGCTCACCGTCCCCGTCATCGTGCTCGCCGGCGGTTTCGGTCTGTGGACCCAACTCGCCTACGGCAAGACGTGGACATGGATCCCCCTCGCCGTGGCCGTCGTCGCTCTGCTGGGGTCGGTCGCTTTGATGTGGCAGAAGACCCGCGAGGGGTTCGCGTTCGTGTCGATGATCGTCGTGATCGCCGCCGTGGCGGTGCTGATCTTCGGGTCCATGTATCCGAACCTGCTGCCGTCGACGCTGAATCCGGAGTGGAGCGTCACCATCTACAACGGGTCGTCGACGCCGTACACGCTGCGCATCATGACGTGGGCGTCGCTCGCGCTGCTGCCGCTGGTGCTTGGGTACCAGGCGTGGTCGTACTGGGTGTTCCGTAAACGCATCACCGCCGACGCCATCCCGGCCTCGATCGGCCTTTCGAGGCGAGCGTCCTGACCGACAGCACGCGCGCCCCGGTAGACCCGCGACTGTGGCGGGCCTCGGCGGCGATGCGCCGATTCGTGGTCGCCACGACGGTCTGCGGCGTGCTGATCGCGACGTGCACCATCGGCTCGGCTGTGGTGCTCGCGTCCATCGTCGCGCGGGTCATCACCGACCCGGCATCGCGCACTGTCGGTGCGCTGGCCATCCCCATCGTAATGCTGATGGGGCTGTGGACCATTCGCGTCGTCGCGCACTGGCGACAGGGGGCGCTGGCGCAACGCGGAGCGAGCGACGTGATCGCCGACCTCACCGACCAGGTGCTGACGACAGCCACCTCGCTGCCCCCGCGGCAGCTCACCGCACAACGCGACGACGCTGCCGTCGTCGTGACCCGCGGACTGGACGGACTGCGGGTGTACTTCACCACATACCTCCCGTCATTGGCCCTGGCCGCGATTCTCACCCCGGCGACAGCGGTCGTGATCGCCTGGTACGACTGGAGATCGGCGGTCATCGTGGCGATCGCGCTGCCGCTCATCCCGATCTTCATGATCCTGATCGGGCTTGCCACCGCCGACAGGTCCGACGCCGCGCTCATCGCCATGTCGACATTGCAGTCCCGGCTACTCGACCTCGTCGCCGGGTTGCCGACATTGCGGGCGCTGGGCCGGACAGCGGGCGCGGCGACGCGTATCGCCGAACTCAGCGCGGCGCATCGTCGTTCGGCGATGGCGACGATGCGCATCGCCTTCCTGTCGGCACTGGTGCTCGAACTCCTGGCCACACTCGGGGTCGCACTCGTCGCGGTGGGCGTCGGGATGCGGCTCGTCTACGGCGACATGACCTTGACCGCGGGGCTGACCGCCCTGCTCCTGGCCCCCGAGGTGTTCTGGCCGCTGCGCAGGGTCGGCGCGGCGTTCCATTCGGCGCAGGACGGAAAGACCGCCGTGGCGGCCGCATTCCGGTTCATCGACACCCAGAAGCCGCCTCCGCCCGGAACGCTCGCCGTTCCCGACGGAGCCGTCACGGTGCAAGTCGACAATCCGGAGCTGATGGCACGGCCCGGCCACGTCACCGTGCTCACCGGACCCAACGGCATCGGTAAGTCCACACTGCTGCAGGCGATCCTGGGCCTGGGCCCGTCGAGCAACGGCCGGATCAGGATCAACGGCGTCGACGTGGCCGACCTGGACCCAAATCTGTGGTGGGCCAAGGTGGCGTGGCTGGCGCAGCGTCCGGTGCTGATTCCGGGTACCGTGCGCGACAACCTGGAACTGTTCGGACCGCTGCCCGACATCGACGACGCCTGCCGCGCCGCGCGCTTCGACGAGGTCCTCGCCACGCTGCCCGACGGCCTGCAGACCCAGATCGGTCGCGGCGGTGTCGGCCTGTCCCTCGGCCAGCGCCAACGACTCGGCCTGGCACGGGTACTCGGCTCCCGAGCACCGCTGCTGCTGCTCGACGAACCCACCGCGCACCTCGACGGACCGACCGAGGCCCGAGTGCTTGACGCGATCACCCAACGCGCCGCCCGCGGAACAACGGTGATCCTTGTCGGTCATCGCGACCCGGTGCTGGAGATCGGTGACGTCGTGCTCGACATGGGCGGTGTCCGTGTACCGCGATGATCCGCTGTTGCTGACCTGGTCGCTGCTGCGGCCGCGGATCCCACGCATCCTCATCGCGGTGATGTTGGGTGCGCTGTCGCTCGGCAGCGCACTCGGCCTGACAGCGGTATCCGCGTGGCTGATCACCCGGGCATGGGAGATGCCGCCGGTGCTGACCCTGACGGTGGCCGCCGTCACCGTTCGCGCACTCGGGATCTCACGGGGTCTGCTCGGCTATTGCGAGCGGTTGGCGTCCCACGACACCGCGCTGCGGGCCGCAGGCAATGCCCGCGAACAGATCTTCACCCGCCTGGCCACGGGCCCGGAGGACGCCGTAATGCGGCGCAGCAGCGGTGATCTCGTGGCGCGGGTCGGCAACGGGGTGGATGAACTCGCCGACGTCCTCGTCCGTGCCGTGGTCCCCATCGGCGTCGCGGTGATCCTCGGGGTGGCCGCCGTCGCGACGATCGCCGTCATCTCACCGGCCGCGGCAGCGGTACTGGCCGTCTGCATGATGATCGCGGGCATCGCAGCCCCTGCAGTCGCTGCTCGTGCAGCGGTCGCAGCCGAAACCGTTGCTGTCGAGCATCATTCGCGGCGCGACGGCGCCGCGATGCTCGCCCTCGAGCACGCGCCGGAACTCCGCGTCAGCGGTCGCCTTGCCGACGTCATCGCGACCGCGGGCGAGGAACAGCGCCGCTGGGGCCGCGCCGTCGACCGTGCCGCAGCACCGGCTGCGGTGGCTGCTGCGGCGCCGACGGCGGCAATCGGAGTCAGCGTGCTCGGCGCCGTGTTCGCCGGAATCGCGCTGTCCCACAGCGTCGCACCGACCACCGTCGCCATCCTGATGTTGGTGCCGCTCGCGGCCTTCGAAGCCGTCGCCGCCCTTCCGGGTGCGGCCATCGCGCTCACCCGGGGACGTCTTGGCGCTCACCGTCTTCTCACGCTGACCGAAACGCCTTCTGACGACCGTCGTCCCGTGGTGGCCCCGCTGGATCTCCGGCCGGGAGACCGCATCGCCGTCGTCGGACCGTCCGGATGTGGCAAGACGACCCTGCTGATGCGAACACCCGGAGTCTTTTTCGCCGAGGACGCGCACCTGTTCTCCACCACGGTCCGCGACAACCTGCTGGTAGCCCGCGGGAACGCCACCGACGCCGAACTTCTCGACGCCCTGCAGCGTGTGGGTCTCGGGGAATGGCTCGCGCAGTTACCCGAAGGACTCTCCACGATCCTCGTCGGTGGTGCCGGGTCGGTGTCCGCAGGGCAACGCCGACGACTCTTACTGGCGCGCGCCTTGGTCTCGAACGCTCAGACGCTGCTCCTCGACGAGCCGACCGAGCATCTCGACGCCTCCGACGCCGAGCAGATCATGACCGGTCTGCTGACCCCGGGCGCATTGTTCAGTGCGGAACAAACTGTCGTGGTTGCCACCCATCAGCCGCCGGAAACCGTGTCTGTCGAGGTAATCTCACCCGCATGAGCGAACCGCCCCCTCCCCCAGGTACGTACCCGGGCGGCTACTCGCCGCCCCCCTATGGCGGTTATCCGCCACCTGTTCCAGCCACACCGAAAAACGGCCTCGGTACGGCTTCCCTTGTCGTCGCGATCATTTCGCTGTTCACGTTGTTCGGCGGAGTTGTCCTCGGAATCGTCGCCGTCGTTCTCGGCTTCATGGGACGCGGACGCGTCAAGCGTGGCGAGGCCACCAACGGCGGTGTCGCGATGGCGGGCATCCTGCTCGGCTTCCTGAGCATCATCGTGTCGATCGTCGCGTTCGTCATCGTGGGCGTCTTCGGAGTCGCACTGTTCAACGAAGTCGGCGGCACCGATTACATCGACTGTGTCAGCAATGCCGGCAACGACCAAGCTGCCGTGCAGGCGTGCGCCGAGGAGTTCACCCAGCGGGTCGAGGACGAGTTGTCCATCACCGTCACCCCGACGCCGTAGCCGCTACGGGAAATACTTGACGATTCCCTCTTGCACGACAGTCGCCAGCGGCCGGCCTTCCCGGTCGAAGAAGTGACCGGTGCCGAGGCCACGGGAATCCGCCGCGACGGGTGAGGTCGTCGAATAGAGCACCCAATCGTCGAACCTGATCGGCCGGTGGAACCACACCGTGTGATTCGTGGTGACGGCGAAGATGCGGTCGTGCCCCCACGACAGGCCGTGGGTGGTGATGATCGAGTCGAGCACCGTGGTGTCCGACGCGTAGACGAGTGCCGCCCCGTGCAGCACCGGATCGTCGGGCATCACGCCCTGCGCTGTCATCCACACCCGGTTGTGGCCGAGGCTGCCGCCCTTGTCGCGCATGATCCACGACGGGTCGTTCGTGTAGCGCCACTCGATGGGCCGCAAGGCGTTCACGAAGTGCGGGACGATCTCCTCGTAGCCACGCAGGACGTGATCGATCGGCGGCACGGCCTCGGGGTCGTCGACTGTCGGCGCCTCGACGCTGTGCTCGAGACCGGAGCCGCCGGCCAGGTACGACACCAGCACGGTGGTGAGCAGCTGACCGCTCTGCATGACGTCGACACGACGGTTGGCGAAGCGGCGTTCGTCACGCAGTCGTACGACGTGGAACTCCAGATCCGCCTCGGGATCCCCACCGGCGATGAAGTGGCTCGACAACGCACTTGGCGGCGTCGGGTACTTGAGGCTGCGGCCTGCAGCGACGAACGCCTGCGCCATCATCTGACCGCCGAACGTGCGGATCGGATTCTTGCTGGGATGGACGCCGATGAACGTCTGGTCGTCGAGACGTTCGAGGTTCAGGATCGCCAGAAGCTCGTCGAAATCTGCGTGCCCCGGCAACTGCATTCCCCCTGCGGGTCTAGACGTCGTCCTCCCCGATGCGGTGGACGTGGATCAGATTCGTCGACCCTACTGTGCCAGGAGGCGCGCCTGCGACGATGACCACGAGGTCTCCGCGCTTGTAGCGGCCCAGCTCCAACATCGACTTGTCCACCTGGCGGATCATGCCGTCCGTGGTCTCGATGTGGGGAACGATGAACGTCTCCGTGCCCCAGGTCAGGGCCAGCTGGCTGCGCACCTCGGGCAGCGACGTGAACGCCAGCACCGGCAGCGGCGTATGCAGCCGGGCCAGCCGGCGCACCGTGTCCCCGGACTGGGTGAATGCGACCAGCGCCTTGGCGTCGAGACGTTCGCCGATGTCGCGGGCCGCATACGAGATCACGCCGCGCTTGGTGCGCGGGGTATGGGTCAGCGCGGGCACCGCGACCGAGTTGTCCTCGACGGCGCTGACGATGCGCGCCATGGTGCGCACGGTCTCGAACGGGAACTTGCCCACCGACGTCTCACCCGACAGCATCACCGCATCGGCTCCGTCGAGCACCGCGTTGGCGACGTCGGACGCCTCCGCGCGCGTCGGCCGCGAGTTCTCGATCATCGACTCCAGCATCTGGGTCGCGACGATGACGGGTTTGGCGTTCTCCCGTGCCATTTGGATGGCCCGCTTCTGAACCAGCGGCACCTCTTCGAGCGGCAGTTCCACACCGAGGTCACCGCGGGCGACCATGATCGCGTCGAAAGCCAGCACGATGGCTTCGAGGTTGTCGATCGCCTCCGGCTTCTCCAGCTTGGCGATCACCGGCACCCGGCGACCGACACGGTCCATCACCTCGTGAACCAGCTCCACGTCGGCCGGTGAGCGCACGAACGACAGCGCGACCAGGTCGACACCCAGGCGCAGCGCGAACTCGAGATCCTCGATGTCCTTTTCCGACAGCGCAGGCGCGGAGACGTTCATGCCGGGCAGCGACATGCCCTTGTTGTTGCTGACCTTGCCGCCTTCGGTCACCGAGCAGACCACATCATTGCCGTCGATGTGCTCGACGACCAGACCGACGTTGCCGTCGTCGACGAGGACCCGGTCACCGGGTTTGGCGTCCTGCGCCAGCCGCTTGTACGTGGTCGAGACGCGGTCGTGGGTGCCCTCGAAGTCCTCGACCGTGATGCGCACGGTTTCGCCGTTGGCCCACACCGTGGGACCGTCCTTGAACCGGCCTAGCCGGATCTTGGGTCCTTGCAGATCAGCGAGGATTCCGACGGCCCGTCCGGTGCGGTCCGAGGCGGCGCGAACCCACTTGTAATTGGCCTCGTGGTCGGGGTAGTCCCCGTGGCTGAAGTTGAGCCGGGCGACATCCATTCCGCACTCGACCAGCTGCTTGACGGCCTCCTGCGAAGCGGTTGCCGGGCCGAGCGTACAGACGATTTTTCCGCGTCTAGTCACGACTCCTGAGCATAGTCGTTAATCGATTCAGACGACGGCCAGCGGTAGCGCACCAGGCCTGACCGGGGCGGGGAGATCGGATTCGCCCATCAGGTGGGTGTCGACGGCGTGCGCGACGCTGCGACCCTCGGCGATGGCCCAGACGATCAGCGAAGCGCCGCGGTGAGCATCTCCGCAGACGAACACTCCGGGCGCGTCGGTCTGCCAGTCCGCGCCGCAGGAGACGGTGCCGCGACGGCTCAACGTCAGTCCCAGACCGTCGAGCAACGCCATGTGCTCGACACCCTCGAACCCGATCGCGAGCAGCGCCAGGTCGCACGGGATCTCCAGCGAATCGCCGACCGGCACGATGTGCCTCCGCCCCGCCTCGTCGCGTTCCACCTTGACCTCGGCGATCTCCATCGCGCGAAGATTGCCGCTGTCGTCACCGAGGAAGCGCTGCACCGCGACCTCGTACCGGCGGTGGCCGCCCTCGGCGTGGGCCGGCGAGAGGCGGGTGCGCAACACGATCGGCCACGTCGGCCACGGCGAGCGGGAATCGTCGCGATACTCCGGAGGCTCCGGGTTGTAGTCGAGCTGTGTCACCGACGCGGCGCCCTGGCGGTGGGCGGTGCCCAGGCAGTCCGCGCCGGTGTCGCCGCCGCCGATGATCACGACGTGTTTTCCCGCGGCGGAGATGTCGCTGGGACCGTCGCCTTCGCATTCCTTGTTGGCGGGCACCAGGTGTTCCATCGCCAGGTGCACGCCCTTGAGGTCGCGGCCCTCCACGTCGTTGTCCCGTGCACGCAACGCGCCGACGGCCAGCACCACGGCGTCGTGCTGGGCTCGCAGCTGCTCGATGGGAAGGTCGACACCGACCTCGCAGTCGGTGACGAATCGTGTTCCCTCCGCGCGCATCTGCGCGAGCCGCTGGTTCAGATAGGACTTCTCCAACTTGTATTCGGGAATGCCGTAGCGCATCAGCCCGCCGATGCGGTCGTCACGCTCGTAGACCGTGACGTCGTGCCCGGCACGCGTGAGTTGTTGGGCCGCAGCAAGACCCGCGGGTCCCGAACCGACGACCGCGACTTTCTTGCCGGTCGAGATGGCGGCGGGCTGCGGTTCGACGATGCCGTCCATCCAGGCCTGGTCGGCGATGGTCTGCTCGATGCGCTTGATCGTGACACTGCCACCGGTCTGCTCCTCAGCGATGGACAGAACGCAGGCCGCCTCACAGGGGGCCGGACACAACCTTCCGGTGAACTCGGGGAAGTTGTTGGTCGCGTGCAGCCGGTCGCTGGCCGCGTCCCAGCGGCCGCGGCGCACCAGATCGTTCCATTCCGGGATCAGGTTGCCCAGCGGGCAACCCGCAGTGCCCGAGTGGCAGAACGGGATTCCGCAGTCCATGCAGCGCCGGGCCTGCTGGGACACCTCGCCGGAACGCTGGTGCGGATCCTGGCGCTCATAGACTTCGCGCCAGTCGCCGACGCGCTCGTCGACGGGCCGCTTGGCGGCCTCCACCTTGGACACCTCAAGAAATCCGTGTGGGTCAGCCACGGCTTGCCTCCATGATCGCAGAGTCGACGTCGCGGCCTTCGGCCTTGGCCATGCGGGTGGCTTGAAGCACCCGCTGGTAGTCCCGCGGCATGATCTTGGTGAACAGTGCACTGCGCCTTGGCCAGTCGGACAGCAGCGACGTGGCCACCGTGCTGCCGGTATAGCGGGCGTGTTCGGCGACGACGTCACGCAACCACAGCAGATCCTCGGGTTCGAGACGCTGCAGCTCCACCATGTCGGTGTTCACCCGTGCCGGATCGAGTCCGAGCACGAAGGCGATGCCGCCCGACATGCCCGCAGCCATGTTGCGGCCGACCTTGCCGAGGACGACAACCCGGCCACCGGTCATGTATTCGCACGCATGGTCGCCCACCCCTTCGACCACGGTGAGAGCACCGGAGTTGCGGGCCGCGAACCGCTCCCCCACGCGCCCGCGCAGGTACAGCTCACCCGAGGTGGCGCCGAAGAGCAGGGTGTTCCCGGCGATGACGTTGTCCTCGGGCAGGAACAACACATCTTCCTGCGGTGTGACGACGATCTTGCCGCCCGAAAGGCCCTTGCCGACATAGTCGTTGGCATCGCCGATGAGCTTTATGGTGATGCCGGGCGGGAGGAACGCTCCGATCGACTGCCCCGCCGATCCCGTCAACCTGACGTGGATGGTGTCGTCCGGGAGGCCCTGCGCACCATAACGCCGCGTGACCTCGCTTCCCAGCAGCGTGCCGACGGTGCGGTTGACGTTGCGCACCGGCAGTTCCAGCCGGACCGGATGTGCGTCTTCGAGGGCGCCTTCGGCGAGTTGGATCAGGGTCCGGTCGAGGGCCTGTTCGAGACCGTGGTCCTGTTCCCTGACGCGGATGCGTTGTGAGTTGGCGGTCGGTACCGTGAAGATCGGGCTCAGGTCGAGCCCCTTGCTCTTCCAGTGCGCCACACCGGGGTCGGTGTCGAGGACCTCCGCGCGCCCGACCGCCTCGTCGATGCTGCGGAATCCGAGTTCGGCGAGGTACTTGCGGATGTCTTCGGCGATGAACCGGAAGAAGTTTTCCACGAACTCCGGCTTGCCGTTGAACCGCGCCCGCAGTTCGGGGTTCTGCGTCGCCACGCCGACGGGGCACGTGTCGAGGTGGCAGACCCGCATCATGATGCAGCCGGCGACGACCAGCGGCGCGGTCGCAAAACCGTACTCCTCGGCACCGAGCAGCATGGCGACCATGACATCACGGGCTGTCCTCATACCGCCGTCGCACTGGACCGTGATCCGATCGCGTAATCCGTTGAGCACCAACGTCTGCTGGGTATCGGCCAAGCCGATCTCCCAGGGCGCACCCGCATGCTTGAGGCTGGTCAGCGGCGCCGCACCGGTGCCGCCGTCGTAGCCCGAGATCAGCACGACATCGGCGTGGGCTTTCGACACACCCGCGGCGACGGTGCCCACACCGACCGAGCTGACGAGCTTGACGTGGATGCGGGCGTCGGCGTTGGCGTTCTTCAGGTCATGGATCAGCTGTGCGAGATCCTCGATCGAGTAGATGTCGTGATGAGGCGGTGGCGAGATGAGGCCGACTCCCGGCGTGGAATGCCGCGTCTTGGCAATGTTGGGGTACACCTTGTAACCGGGAAGTTGGCCTCCCTCACCGGGTTTGGCGCCCTGGGCCATCTTGATCTGAATGTCGCTGGCGTTGACGAGGTAGTCGCTGGTGACCCCGAAGCGGCCCGAAGCAACCTGTTTGACGGCGCTGCGGCGCTTCGGATCGTAGAGCCGGTCGACGTCCTCACCGCCCTCGCCCGAGTTGGACCGCCCGCCGAGGTTGTTCATCGCGACGGCCATCGTCTCGTGGGCCTCAGCGGAGATGGAGCCGTAGCTCATGGCACCGGTGTTGAACCGGGTGACGATCGAGTCGGCCGATTCGACCTCGTCGAGCGGTACGGGTGGGCGCAGATCCTTCTTGAACTCGAAGAGCCCGCGCAGCGCCCCACCCTCGCGAGACAGCCGGTTGACTTCCTCGGAGTACTGTTCGAACACCTGGTAGCGCCCCGTGCGTGTCGAATGCTGAAGCAGAAATACCACTTCCGGCGTGAACAGGTGCAGCTCACCTTCCCTGCGGAACGCGTACTCACCCCCGACCTCGAGCCGGCGGTGCACGCGTTCTGTCGGGTTCTCCGGGTAGGCGCGGCGGTGCCGCAGCTTGACCTCCTCGGCGATGACGTCGAGACCGATACCGCCTAGCTGGCTGGGCGTTCCGGTGAAGTACTCGTCGATGACATCGCGGTCTATGCCGACAGCCTCGAACGCCTGCGCGGCGGTGTAGGACGCGACGGTCGAGATGCCCATCTTGCTCATCACCTTCATGACGCCCTTGCCGAGCGCCTTGAGGTAATTGCGCACGGCAGTGGCCGGTTCGATGCCGGTGAGTTCGCCCTCGCGGATCAGGTCTTCGATCGATTCGAAGGCCAGGTACGGGTTCACCACAGCGGCACCGAAGCCGATCAGCATCGCGATGTGGTGCACTTCGCGGGCGTCACCGGTCTCGACGACCAGCGCGACAGTGGTGCGCTCCTTGGTCCGCACGAGGTGATGGTGCACAGCCGACACCGCCAGCAGCGACGGGATCGGTGCCCGGGTGTGGTCGGAGTCGCGGTCGGTAATGACCAGCGTCCGTGCACCTTTGGCAATCGCGTCGCATGCCCGCAGTCGCAGGTCCTCCAACGCGTCAGCCAGCCCTTCACCACCGCGTTCAACGTCGTAGAGCGCCCGCAGCACGGCCGTCCGCAGGCCCGGCTGTTCGCCGTCGTCGTTGATGTGGACGATCTTGCCGAGCTCCTCGTTGTCGAGCACGGGCCATGTCAGTTTGATCTGGCGGCAGGACGCGGCACCGGGCTCGAGCAAGTTCTGCTCGGGACCCATGATCCGGGCCATGGAGGTGACGATCTCTTCGCGGATGGCGTCCAGCGGCGGGTTCGTCACCTGAGCGAACAGCTCGACGAAATAGTCGTAGAGCAACTTGGAGCGTTGCGACAGAACGGCGGCCGGGGTGTCGGTGCCCATCGACCCCAACGGCTCCGCACCCGAAGCGGCCATCGGGGTGAGCAGGATACGCAGATCCTCCTCGGTGTAGCCGAAGCTGACCTGGCGCCGCACCACCGACTCGTGGTTGGGCTGCACGTGGGCGCGGTCCGGCAGGGTCTTGAGCTCCAGCAGCCCCGAATGCAGCCACTCGCCGTACGGCTCGGCGGCAGAGAGCTCCTCTTTGATCTCGTCGTCGGAGACGATCCGGCCGGCAGCCGTGTCGATCAGCAGCATCTTGCCCGGCTGCAGTCGTCCTTTGGCGACGACCTCCGACGACAGCACGTCCAGGACGCCCGTCTCGCTCGCCAGAATGATGCGGTCGTCGAGAGTGCGCCACCACCGTCCGGGCCGTAACCCGTTGCGGTCCAACACCGCACCGACGAGGGTGCCGTCGGTGAACGTGACGCAGGCCGGCCCGTCCCACGGCTCCATGAGTGAGGCGTGGAACTGCCAGAACGCCCGCTCGGCGGGCTCCATCGTGGTGCTGTTCTCCCACGCCTCGGGGATCATCATCAGCACGGCGTGGGGCAGGCTGCGCCCGCCGAGATGCACGAGCTCCAGCACCTCGTCGAACGACGCCGAATCGGAGGCGTCCGGGGTGCAGATCGGCGACAGCCGACTCAGGTCGCCGGGGATCTTGGTGCTGGCGAGCATCGCCTCGCGGGCATGCATGCGGTTGCGGTTTCCGCGCACCGTGTTGATCTCGCCGTTGTGAGCGACGAACCGGAACGGGTGCGCCAGCGGCCAGGACGGGAAGGTGTTGGTGGAGAAGCGGCTGTGCACGATCGCGATGGCACTGATGCAGCGCTCGTCCCGCAGATCCGGAAAGTATTGCGGCAGCTGCATTGTCGTGAGCATGCCCTTGTACACCATGGTGCGGCTGGACAGCGACGGGAAGTAGACGCCGGTGCGCTCGGCGCGTTTACGCATCGGGTACACGCGCCGGTCGAGATCGACACCGCCGGGCCGGGAGCCGTTGCGCTCGGGTGCGACGACGAACAACTGGGACATGTGCGGCATGCACCCGAGGGCCGTTGCGCCGATCTCGGCGCCCTCCGGGTCGACGGGGACGTCACGCCACCCGAGAACCTCGAGGCCCTCCTCCGTTGCGATGGCCTCGACGGCTTCACGAGCACTCGCGCGGCCGTCGGAGTCTTGCGGCAGGAAGCAGGTGCCCGCGGCGAAGGTGTTGGTGCCGTCGGCCGCCGGGCCGGGCAACTCGAAGTCGACGACCGCGCGCAGCAGGTCGACCGGAAGTTGGATGAGGATGCCGGCGCCGTCGCCGCTGTTGGGCTCCGCACCTGCAGCGCCGCGGTGTTCGAGGTGTTCGAGCGCGATCAGACCGTCGGCGACGATCGAATGCGATCGCCTGCCTTTGATGTCGGTGACCATCGCGACACCGCACGAGTCAGCCTCGTTTGCCGGGTCGTATAAGCCTTGGGGTTCGGGCAGCGCCGAGAACAACATGGACATGGGCCTCCGCAGTCCTGAGGTTCGTCATCAGGGACTGCACCGGCCCGTCGGGCGAGTGTATCAGCGGAGGTGGGTCGTCACCCGTCAAGAACAGTCGGGACCAGCGGAAATCCCGGCAGGTTACGTACGACTGTCCAGGCCACCGCGGCACCGACGATGACGACATAGACGGGCACCGTCAGCGCGCGTTTGGATTGCGCTCGGCGCACCAGCACCCACACCAGCAGCAGCGGGAGGCCGATGAGCGCGAACGCGTTGTCGACGAACGCCGCGGCGACGTCGCCGTGCAGCAGGTCGTGCGTCATCCGCATACCGCCGCACGCCGGGCAGAACCAGCCGGTGAGTTCGTGGAACGGGCACGGCGGGAACATGAAGTTCGGGCTGTGTGGGTTGCCGATGCCGACGTAGGCCAACGCGCCGGCCGCCACCGCACCGATGCCGAGCCCGGCGAGGATCTTTGACCGGTTGACGGGGGTGGTGCTAGGTGCCATCGCGCAGCGGACGGCCTTCCGGATCGCGCACCTTGTCGGTGAGGATCAGGATGGCGTCGATGATGCCCCAGACGATCGCGCCGATGCCGCAGGTGATCAAACCGACGACGAGCTGGACGATGCCCAGCGTCGTGTAGCCAAGGTAGATGCGTCCGATGCCGACGAGCCCGAAGAGACCGAGCAGCTGGAGCAGACCGCCGACCACTTTCGACTTCTCCGAGTACGGCTCCCCCGTCATCGGATGCCGGCCGTAAGGGGCCATCGGGTCGTAGTAGGCCGCCGCGGGCGGCGGGTATGCACCGGGCGGGGGCGGTGAGTACTGCGGCCCGGGGGGCACGTAGCCCGGCTGCTGCGGCGGAGGTGTGTACGCGGGTCCGCCTTCGCTGCCACTGAACGGGGGCTCTGTCATGACTTCAGGATGCCAGAAGTGGGGTGAATCATGAGTGACCTGCATGTGCCGGCTGGCCCAGTCGCGGCAGAACCATCTTCGCGACGTTGGCGGGATCGACCACTCCCCGGAAGCAACCGACCGAGTACGGATACTCGCTGTTGAGCACGTAGTGATAGATGTTCTGGATCTTGCCGTTCCACATCACCGGTGACGTCATGCCGTGGCATTCGTCCAACTGGGCGTTGGTGATCTCTTTGCCGTCCGCGCCGCGGGGCCCGTAGATCCCGAAGCCATCGAGGGCGTAGCCGAGTAGCGGCGAGGGCCCAGTGGTCCCGTTGGGCAGGCATTTCCAGGAGTAGGCGTGCAGATGGTACTGCTGGCTGTACGGGTGCCCATAGCATTGGTCCAGCGGCAGAATGGAGATCGGGTTGTACCACGCCGTCGCGTTCGCATTCGCGATCTCGGCATGCCACACCGTGCCGGTGAGCGTGACGCCGGTGATCAGATACTGAATCGGTTGGGGTGTGGTCAGATACTTCGGCGCCAGCGGCACTTTGATGTCGAGGTTGTAGGCGGAAATGCCGATGGCCGCGGCGTTCGGGTACTGCTGCCCGAACCCGGGCGTTCCGGGCGTGGTGTTCGTACCACCAGGTGCCGCAGTGTAATTGGGGTAGGCAGCGGTGCCGGGTTGCACCGATCCGAATCGCCCCATCGGGGTCGACGGCAGACCGTTGCCCTTGAAGTATCGGTGCGTTTTGTCCTGGGTCATCGCGAAGACGCTGCCTCGCGGGTCGATGTCCTTGGCGGTGACCGTTCCCGTCACGGTCGGAAGCTTCGGGATCACAATCGTGTTGTTGGCCTTGTTCACCCACGCCGCGGTGCTGGTCTGCAGCGTCGTGTTTGACGGGATGACGATCGAGAACAGCGGACCCCCGAGGTAGATGCCACCCTTCTGGGCCTTGAAGATGCTCAGGTTGGGAGCCGAATTTCCCAGTGTGTCCGGCACTTTCGCGACGACAGGCGATGCTGCGACGGTGGCCACCACCATGCCCGCAACGAGAGCGGCGCCGGCACACTTGATGCGTTTCAACATTGCGTTCCCCTTCATGCCGTGATCACCGAGACAGTCCCCGTCAAGGTGGTGATGTAGACGTTTCCGGCGTTGTCACCGGTGGTGCTGACGGCCACTCCGTAGGCGAAGGCGCCGCCGAGGTCGATGGTGTCGACGATTGCGCCGGCGGGGTTGATCACCGACACCGTGCCCGTGTCACCGTTGGTGACGTAGACGAAGTCGTCGGAGTTCACCGCTACCGCTTGCGGATTGGTCCCGACGGCGATCGTCTTGACGACGGTGCCCGCCGGGTTGATCACCGACACGGTGCCGTCGCCGCTGTTGGCGACATAGGCGTAGCCGACCGAGTTGACGACCACGCCTTGCGGGTTGAGGCCGACAGCGATGGTGCGGACGACGTTGCCGACGGGGCTGATCACCGAGACCGTGCCGCTCTCGTAGTTGGTGACGTATGCATACCCGGCGCGAGGGCCGCCCGCGCTGACCGCCACCCCGGCCGGATTGATTCCGACCTTGCGGGTCCTGACGACGACGCCGTCGGGATTGATCAGCGAGACCGTGCCATCGACGCTGTTGGCGACGAAGACAGAGCCCGTGGGGCCGACCGCGATCCCGCCTGGGCCGGCGCCGACGGCGATGGTGGTGATCGGTGTGCCGTCGGCCTCGAACCACGACACGGAGTTGTCGCCACTGTTGGCGACGTAGATCGCGCCGCCAGGGCCGACGGCCACACCATTGGGACTGTTGCCCACCGCGATGCCGGCGACGACGGTGCCGTCGGGTGTGATGTAGGGAAGTGTCCCGCCGAAATCAACGAAATAGATTGTGCCACGGTTGATTCCCCCCGTACCCGCGCTACCCGCTGCGCCGAGGAACCCGCCGACGTCGACGGTGGAGACCGCGAACGTGGACCCGGCGGCACCGGCGTCGCCGCTTCTACCGATCAACCCGGGCGTGCCGCCTACGCCGCCGTCCCCGGCAAGGCGGGTCACTGACGACGCACCGGTTCCCGCCGCTCCGGCGCCACCACCGTTGCCGCCGTCGCCGCCGTTGCCGAACAGCGCTGCGCCATTACCGCCTGCGCCGCCCGCGCCGCCGGTACTCACCGACGCGCTGTCGGTGTCGGTGTAGACACTGCTGGTGCCGCCGAAGCCGCCGGCCCCTCCGGTGGCGAAAGCGCCGCCGTCACCGCCGCGCCCTCCTGCGCCTGCGGTGGCGTCTCCTCCGGCGCCTCCGGCGTCGCCGACCGAGCCGGTGTAGGCGTTTCCGCCGGAGCCGCCCTCACCACCGTCGGTGAACAGCGTTCCGCCGCCGCCCTTTCCGCCGCCTCCCCCGATGGCTACGCCGCTGCTGTAGGCCTTCGCCGTGCCACCGACACCGCCGACTCCGCCGGCCCGGGCGAGGACTCCGGCCTGGCCACCGGCGCCACCGGTGCCGCCGGCAGCTGATGCGCTGCCCCCGAATGTCTCGGCGGCTCCACCGGCGCCCCCGGCGCCGCCTCTGCTGCCGAACGAACCGCGTCCACCATCGCCGCCGTCACCACCGGTCGCAGAACCGATGGCGCTCGCTGTTCCGCCCGCTCCGCCGGCTCCGCCCGTGCCTGCGGTGAACAAGCCGCCGAAGACACCGCTGTTGCCGCCGTCGCCACCGTTGCCGGCGACCGCGTCACCGTCACCCTTGTTGATGGCGCCATTACCGGGGAACAGGAGGTGCGCGTTACCGCCGACGCCGCCCTGGCCGATCAACAGCACCGATCCTCCACGGCCGCCTGAGCCGCCAGTCGCGGCGCCCGAGCCAGGCGCCCCTTCGCCCCCGTCACCGATGTTGGCGTTCGCACCGGCGCCACCGATGCCACCATTGCCGCCCCGACCGATGATGCTGGCTCCCCCGGCGCCGCCGTTGCCTGCAGTTGCGGCACCGAAAGTACTGAAAACCAGTCCTTCCCAGGCATTTCCACCCGCGCCACCGTCGCCCCAGAACAGGCCGCCGCGTGCGCCGTCGCCGCCGTCGCCGCCCGTCGCGCTGCCTGCCGCGCCGTTACCGTCGACGCCATCCCAGTTCTGCGTGGCGCTACCACCGCCGCCGCCGGCACCGCCGTTGGCGAACAGACCGCTGCGGCCGGCGTTTCCGCCGTTGCCGCCGACGACATCGCCGTTGACTGCGAAGGACACGTAGCCGCCGACGCCGCCGTCACCGCTGGTACCGAACAGACCGCTGTTTCCGCCGTCGCCGCCATGGCCTGCTCGGGCTCCACTCCAGGTCACGCTG
Organism: Mycobacterium sp. 236(2023); assembly: GCF_029623955.1. GTDB lineage: Bacteria > Actinomycetota > Actinomycetes > Mycobacteriales > Mycobacteriaceae > Mycobacterium. The sequence continues at coordinate 128,040 of NZ_JARSBP010000010.1, forward strand.
CCGTTGTCGGCGCCACCGTATCCGCCGTCGCCGCCGTCTCCCCACAGCCATCCGCCGTTGCCGCCGCGCCCTCCGTTGGTCGCCGCCGAGCTCAGCTCGCCGGTCGTGCCGTCGTAGATGGCGTCCATGCCGTTGCCGCCGTCTCCGCCACGGCCGGTCAGCATGGCGTTGCCGCCGCGGCCGGATTCGCAGGCGCGATCGATACAGCCCGCGGCACCGCCTGCGCCGTTGCCGGGGGTGAATACGCTGCTGAAGAACAGTCCGGCGTTGCCGCCGTCGCCGCCGTTGAACCCGTTGCCGCCCGACCCGAGAAGAAGGCCACCCCGGCCGCCGTTGCAGACCGTGGCGCCCGTGCACTGGGTGTCCGACGAGCTGTAGCTGTAGCCGTTGCCGATCAACAATCCCGCGTTCGGATTCATGGCGGTGCCGTTGGACACGAAGATCGAATAGATCGACTTCAGGATCGCGCCCGGCTGCCACGCCGGTTCGGCCGAAGGGCTGACGGCTGCGGTCCGTCGTGCATTCGCGGCTGGCAAAACTGTTGGAGGTTCGGGCTTCTCGCTCTCGATCACCTCGACCTGGACGGCGGAGTTCTGGTCTGCCTCATCGGCTTCTTCGTCATCTGCGGACGTGGTCAATGAGCCCTTCGATGTGCGGGAGTTCTCGGACTCGTCGACCTCATCCTCCGAGGGATCAATCTCGCTTGTGGGCCCGGCGTCGTCGGACATCTGTTCCGACGGTTCGTCGTGCTCGCGCTGATCACGCTTGCGTTTCGACGACTCGCCGGATTCAGCGGCGGGACCGGCACTGCTGACGTGGGTGCCGGTGCCGGTGCCGGTGCCGGTGTCCGCGGAGGCGATGCCGGATCCAACGGTCAGTGCGGCACCGGCGAGTGCGGCCCCGACTCCCAATCCGAGTGCGCTGACCCCGAGCCAGGAATACGGAGCGACGCGGCCGGAGTTCCACCGGCGCTTGCCCTTCCGGGTACGAGTAGGGCGCCGCCGCGGATCGGCCGCGCGTGGTGAGTTCGAAACGACAGAGTTGGATTGACCCATCGGGGCAGCCCTCCTGGCACACCGAAATCGCAACTATTTGCGGACTCACTGTACGAATTCGCTGCGGATATGCTGTGAAACGACGCGCCGTCAATTTCCGATTCGGCAGGGACTTCCCGATGGTCGATTTGAATTCATTTCTGGGCAGTAAAAGGGAAAACGCCGCTGGTCACGCCGGCAGCGAATCAAGAGAATGCAGCTCCAGATATCCACAAGGCGAACATGAGTAATTAATCGATTGCACCGCCGCGGGAAGTTCACGAGCGCGCAATAGGTTCCAAGTAATTCTGAATGGAATTACTTGGAGTGGGATTCAGCCGAACGGAAAGGGCCGAGCTTCAGCGGTTGCGGCGCCGACGCAGAAACCTGCGAACCACCCCGCCTTGAGCGCTTTCCGTTGCGCTCGAACGGGATTCAGGCGCGGGCGTCGGCTCGTCGTCAGCCTCGTCTGCGTAAGACATGTCGACATCGTCTTGCGGCGCATCGGCCTCGGCCCCGGCCTCGTCAACCACGCCGTCATCAGTCGTAGCCTCGTCGGACTCCGGCTCTACCGACTCATCGTCACCGACCTCGGGCTCCGCCTCGACCTCAGCAGCCAGCTCCTCAGCGTCAGCCGTGCCCTCGACAGCCGCCTCGTGAACTTCCGGCGCCGCCTCGACGGCCTCGGCGACTTCATCGCCTTCCACGGCGCCCAAGCCCACAGCGGCTTCGGTCTCATCGACTACGGCTTCATCAACCTCAGTCTCGTCGACAGCAGCACTTTCCGGCTCAGGCTCTTCCGCCTCGTCAGACTCTGGCTCTACCTCTGCCGCCGTTTCCTCAACTTCAGCATCGGGCTGCGCCGCTGCGGCTTCCTCGTCGGCCTCCGCCTCGACCTCAGCGGCCAGCTCCTCAGCGTCAGCCGTGCCCTCGACAGCCGCCTCGTGAACTTCCGGCGCATCCTCGACGGCCTCGGCGACTTCATCGCCCTCGACCGCTCCCAAGCCTTCGGCGTCGCTCTCGTCGACAGCAGCATCTTCAGCTGCCGCCTCGTCGGACTCCGGCTCTACCGACTCATCGCCATCGACCGCGGGCTCCGCCTCGACCCCAGCAACCAACTCCTCAGCGTCAGCCGTGCCCTCGACAGCCGTCTCGTGAACTTCCGGCGCCGCCTCGACAGCCTCAGCCACCTCGTCGCCCTCGACCGCACCCAAACCCTCAGCGGCGTCGCTCTCGTCGCCAGCAGCATCATCAGCTGCCGCCTCATCGGACTCCGGCTCTACCGACTCATCGTCATCGACCTCGGGCTCCGCCTCGACCTCAGCGGCCAGCTCCTCAGCTGCCGCCTCACCCTCGACAGCCGCCTCGTGAACTTCCGGCGCATCCCCAACAGCTACGGCGACTTCATCGCCCTCAACCGCGCCCAACCCTTCGGCCTCATCAGCCTGGGTCTCATCGTCACCGGTTACGGCATCGTGCGCAGCCGGGGCTCCCTCGGCGGCCTCGACCGCCTCGTCACCCTCGACCGCACCGAGACCGCCGGGTTCGGTCGGCGTCGGCGGGACGTCCGCGTCCTCGTCGATTACGGCGGGCTCGTCGTCGGTTACTTCTTCGTCGGCTACCTCGAGCAGCGCCGCCAGCGTCGCCGCCTCCTCGGCACTGGCGACAGCGGACTCGTGCGCTTCGCTCGCACTTTGTATTGCTTCGGTCGCCTCATCACCCTCGACGGCGCCGACTCCGCCCGCTTCGTTCTCGGAGTGCTCGTCGCGTCCCGCAACCGTCGCCGCCGCAACCACGCCCGTCGCCGACGCCATCGCCACGTCTTTGGCGAGCTCCTCCACGTCGTGCTCGGCGTCCTGGTTGCCCTTCAACGTCTCCGGCGCCTCGCGGCCCTTCGGGGCCACCATGATGTAGACCACCGCGGCGACGAACACGAACGTCGACGTGAAGGTGTTGACGCGGATGCCCGCGAGCAGCGTCGCGGTGTCGCTGCGCATCAGTTCGATCCAGAACCGCCCGACGCAATAGCCCGCGACATACAGTGCAAAAAGTCGGCCGTGCCCAATCTTGAACCGTCGGTCGACAAGAATGAGAACTGCGAAAACCAGGAGATTCCACAGGAGTTCGTACAGGAACGTCGGATGGACCACCTGGACCAACTCGCCGGTGGACACCCCGTTCAGCGAGTCGAGAACACCATTGGCGTTACGCCGCTCGTAGATTTCCAGACCCCAGGGAACTGTGGTCTCGCGACCGTAAAGCTCCTGGTTAAAGTAGTTTCCGAGCCGCCCGATCGCCTGTGCCAGAACGATTCCCGGGGCGATGGCATCGCCGAACGCCGGCAGGGGTATCCCCCGCCGCCTGCACGCGATCCATGCGCCGACGCCGCCGAGCGCGACCGCTCCCCAGATGCCGAGGCCGCCATCCCAGATCCGCAGGGCCGCACCGGGTCCCACACCGTTCTCGCCGAAGTACGTCGGCCAATCCGTCAGGACGTGGTAAAGCCGTCCACCGACGAGGCCGAACGGCACCGCCCACAGCGCCACGTCGTAGATGACGCCCGGTTCGCCGCCCCTAGCCGTCCACCGTCTGTCGCCGAGCACGAGGGCGGCCACGATGCCGACGATGATGAACAGCGCGTAAGCGCGCAACGGGAACGGTCCCAGGTGCCAGACACCCTGCGAGGGACTAGGGATGTAGGCCAGTACCGTCGACGTCACGCGGTGATCCTCTGCCTTACGCCGTCTGCCAGTTCTTCAGTGAGCGAGCGCACCGAGGGGATGCCCTCCTTCAGCGCCGACACGAGTGCCGAGCCGACGATGACGCCGTCGGCGTAGGCGCCGATTTCGGCGGCCTGCTCGCGGGATCGCACGCCAAGCCCGACGCCGACGGGAATGTCCGACACCGCCTTGACCCGGCTGACGAGTTCGGGCGCCGCGTTCGACACCGCGTCACGCGCACCGGTAACACCCATCGTCGACGCTGCATAGACGAACCCGCGGGAAGCCTCGACCGTCGCGGCCAGACGCTCAGGGGTCGACGACGGCGCGACGAGGAAAATCCGGTCCAGATTGTGGGCGTCGGAGGCAACAAACCAGTCGTCCGCCTCGTCGGGAATCAGATCTGGGGTGATGAGTCCGAGCCCGCCTGCGGAGGCCAGGTCGCGCGCAAACGCATCGACCCCCTTGCGCAGCACCGGGTTCCAGTACGTCATGACGACGGCGTGCCCACCGGCGTTGCTGATCGCCTCGACAGCACGGAACGCATCGTGCACCCGGACGCCACCCCGCAGCGCCACCTCGGTCGCGGCTGCGATCGTCGGACCGTCCATCCCAGGGTCGGAGTAGGCGATGCCGACCTCGATGATGTCGCAGCCGGCCTCGACCATCGCCACCATCGCCGCGATCGACGCGTCCACATCAGGGAATCCCGTCGGCAGATAGCCGATCAGCGCCGACCGGTTCTCGGCGCGACACGCGTCGAACAATCCAGCGAGCCTGCTCATGTCGCGCTTTCCTCCAGCAGACCGAACCACTTGGCCGCCGTCTCGACATCCTTGTCGCCGCGGCCGGAGACATTCACCAGGATGATCGCTCCCGCGCCGAGTTCTGACCCGAGCTTCAGCGCGCCCGCGATCGCGTGCGCCGACTCGATCGCCGGGATGATGCCCTCGGTGCGGCTCAGCAGCGACAGCGCGTCCATGGCCTCGGTGTCGGTGATCGGCTGATACTGCGCACGACCGACATCTTTGAGGAGCGCATGCTCCGGGCCGACACCGGGATAGTCCAAACCTGCTGAAATCGAATGGGATTCGACGGTCTGGCCATCGTCGTCCTGCAGGAGATACGAGAAGGAGCCCTGGAACGCGCCGGGCGATCCGCCGGTGAAAGTGGCGGCGTGACGGCCGGTTTCGACTCCGTCGCCCGCGGCCTCATACCCGATGAGGTTCACACCCGGGTCGTCGATGAAGGCATGGAAGATCCCGATGGCGTTCGATCCCCCACCGACACAGGCGACGACCGCGTCGGGCAGCCGCCCGGCCTGGTCGAGCATCTGCGCCCTGGCTTCCATCCCGATGACGCGCTGGAAGTCACGCACCATCAATGGGAACGGGTGCGGGCCCGCCGCAGTCCCGAAGCAGTAATACGTGTTGTCCGCGTTGCTGACCCAGTCGCGGAATGTCTCGTTGATCGCGTCTTTCAACGTCTTCGACCCGGACTCGACCGCGACCACCGATGCACCGAGCAGCCGCATCCTGGCCACGTTGAGCGCCTGACGCGCGGTATCGACGGCGCCCATGTAGATGACACATTCCAGGCCGAGCAGCGCACACGCCGTCGCCGTCGCCACGCCGTGCTGGCCGGCACCTGTCTCGGCGATCACCCGGGTCTTGCCCATCTGCTTGGCGAGCAGGGCCTGACCGAGCACGTTGTTGATCTTGTGAGAACCGGTGTGGTTGAGGTCTTCTCGCTTCAGAAAGATCCGCGCCCCACCGGCGTGCTCACTGAGCCGCTCCGCTTCGTAGAGCGGCGACGGGCGGCCGGTGTAATGCTTCTGCAAACGATCCAGCTCGTCGAGGAACGTCTGATCGCCTCGGGCTTTCTCGTAGGCGGCAGTCACCTCTTCGATGACGGCCATCAGCGCTTCGGGAACCAACCGCCCGCCGTAGGCACCGAAATGCCCCCTGGCGTCAGGGTCGTGCGACGTGGGCTCGGCAACCGCCGCGCTGGCACGCGGCAGATCCGGACCTGAGTGTTCAGCCACTTAACGCGCGGGTTTCGGGCACGACGGATGCGCACCGGCAGTGACCAGATCGGCGACGGCACTGCGCGGATCACCACTGGTGACCAGACCCTCGCCGACGAGAACACCGTCAGCGCCGGCCCCCGCGTAGGCAAGCAGGTCGGCGGTGCCGCGGACACCCGACTCCGCGATTTTGATGACCTTGCTCGGCAGTCCCGGCGCGATGCGTGCGAAGCAATCCCTGTCGACTTCGAGCGTCTTCAGATTCCGGGCATTCACGCCGATCAACGAGGCGCCGGCCTGCAGCGCCCGGTCAGCCTCTTCCTCGGTGTGCACCTCGACCAGCGCCGTCATCCCGAGCGACTCGGTGCGCTCCAAGAGCGATTCCAATGCGGGTTGCTCCAGAGCCGCGACGATCAACAGCAGTAAGTCCGCGCCGTGAGCTCGCGCCTCATGAATCTGGTAGGGGCGAACGATAAAGTCCTTGCGCAGCACCGGAATCGACACGGCGGCGCGGACTGCGTCCAAGTCGTCGAGCGACCCGTTGAAGCGGCGCTGTTCAGTAAGCACGCTGATCACGCGCGCGCCGCCGTCTTCGTAGGAACTGGCCAGCTGCGCAGGATCGGCGATCGAGGCGAGCTCGCCGCGGGACGGGCTGGCGCGCTTGACCTCGGCGATCACCGCGATCCCGGGAGCGCGCAACGCGGCCATGACGTCGAGGGGCGCCGGAGCCCGCTTGGCCGCCTCTTTGACCTCGGAAAGGCTGACAACGGCCTCTCGTGCGGCAACGTCAGCGAGCACTCCCTCGATGATGGAGTCGAGCACGGTCGCCGAACTCATAGGCGTCGTTTCCCTTCCCCTGACGTCCATTCGATTACCACCGAAGGGTAGTCGCCACCGAGCCATGCTCTGTCACCGCCCCTTGCTGTCCGGGTTGGTCGGGTCGCGCCCCTCGTCGAGGGCATCCCAGATCATCCGCTCCGACATCGCCGCCTCGGGCGTCTCCGCCTTGGCGGCCGGCCGACGGGCGTAACGCGCCACCTCGGTGCGACCTCCCGTCCCCGAACGCATGAGCAGCACCGCGCCCACCAGCGACAGCGCCGCGGCCAGCAGCGTCACGACCGCGCCGACGTAGTGCCGCTCCGTGCCGAGCAGATCCGCCACCGGCACCTCGGCGAGACGGGCCGCACGCACCGCGACATCCTCGACCACCCACAAGCTGATTCCCAGGTAACCCATACCGGCGCTGGCCGCCGCGACCAGCACTGCCAGCACCCGGAGCACCCAGCCGCGCACCGCCAGCACCGCGACCGCCGCCGCCACAGCCAGCAACGCCAGCGGGACCAGGGCCGTCGACCACGTCGCTCCGGAAAGGTCGGCCGTCTTCGGCTGGCCCAGCCCGTCGAACGACGTGATTTGCACCCACGTGAGCCGCGACGCCCCCCACAGCCCCGCCGCGGACAGCACCAGAAGTAGCTGGGCCACCCGGATCATGGCTCGGCCAACGTCTCGGCAGCCGCAATCGCGGCGAGCACCGCACGCGCCTTGTTGGCGGACTCGTTGTACTCGTACGGACCGTTGGAGTCCGCGACGACACCGCCGCCGGCCTGCACGTACGCGGTGCCGTTGCGCATCAGGGCTGTGCGGATCGCGATCGCGAAATCGGCGTTGCCCGCGAAATCCAGATAGCCGAGCACGCCACCGTAGAGACCGCGACGCGTCTTCTCGACCTCTTCGATGAGCTCCATCGCACGGACTTTGGGCGCCCCCGACAGCGTTCCCGCGGGGAAGCACGCCGTCACGGCATCCAGCGCGGTCTTGTCGTCGGCGAGCAGACCCGTCACCGTCGACACCAGGTGCATGACGTGGCTGTAGCGCTCGATGTGGCTGTAGTCCTCGACCTTGACGGTGCCCGGCCGGCAGACTCGGCCGAGGTCGTTGCGGCCGAGATCGACCAGCATCAGGTGTTCGGCGCGCTCCTTCTCGTCGGAGAGCAGTTCCTTCTCGAGCAGGACGTCTTCCTCTTCGGTGTCACCGCGCCAGCGGGTGCCCGCGATCGGGTGGGTCGTCGCACGGCCCTCCTTGACGGTGACGAGTGCCTCCGGGCTGGAACCGACGATCGAGAAGTCCAGTCCCCCAACCTGATTCGGCACATTCAGCAGGTACATGTACGGACTGGGGTTGGTCACCCGCAACATCCGGTAGACATCGAGAGGATCGGCGTCGGTATCCATCTCGAAGCGCTGCGACGGAACCACCTGGAACGCCTCGCCGGCCTCGATGTCGCCGACGAGTTTGTCGACGATCTCGGTGTACTGCTCGACGGTGCGCTGCGACCGATGCAGCGGCGCGGGCCTGCTGAACGTCGCGACGGTGGAGCTCAGCGGCTCCGCCAGGGCGGCCGTCATGACATCGAGGCGGGCCACGGCGTCGTCATAGGCCCAGTCGACTCGTTCATCGGTGCCGTTCCAGTTCACCGCGTTGGCGATCAGCGTGATGGTGCCCTCGTGGTGGTCGACGGCGGCGACATCGGTTGCCAGCAGCAGCATCATGTCCGGCAGACCGAGGTCGTCGACCGTCAGCTCGGGCAGCCGTTCCAACCGGCGCACCATGTCGTAGGCGAAGAACCCGACCAGTCCCGACGACAGCGGCGGCAGACCCGGCAGGGCGGCCGTCTCCAGCAGCGTCAAGGTCGCTGTGAGGGCGTGCAGCGGGTCGCCACCTGCGGGTGCGTCCTGCGGGGTGACACCCAGCCAGACCGCCTCGCCGTCGCGCACCGTCAGCGCGGACGGGGCGCCCGCGCCGATGAACGACCAGCGCGACCACGACCGCCCGTTCTCCGCGGACTCCAGGAGGAAGGTCCCGGGACGGTTGGCGGCCAGCTTGCGGTACGCCGAGAGCGGCGTCTCGCTGTCGGCGAGCACTTTGCGGGTCACTGGGACCACCCGGTGCTCGGCGGCCAGCGCCCGGAAGTCCTCACGCGACGTTGTCGTGGTGAGGTTGGCGGTCGTCTGCACCCCGCGATTCTCCCAGACGTACCGTAGTGACCGTGAATCCAGTGCAAAAGGGTGACCGGGTCAACGAGTTCGAACTACCGGACCAGACGGGAACGACGCGGACGCTCACCGAGCTGCTCGCGGGTGGCCCCATCGTGCTGTTCTTCTACCCGGCCGCGATGACGCCCGGGTGCACCAAGGAGGCCTGCCACTTCCGCGACCTCGCGGGCGAATTCGCAGCCGTCGGCGCGAGCCGGGTGGGCATCAGCGCCGACACCGTCGACAAGCAGGCCGAGTTCGCCGAGAAGCAGAAGTTCGACTATCCGCTGCTGTCGGACACCGAGGGTGTCGTCGCCGCGCAGTTCGGCGTCAAGCGCGGGCTGCTCGGCAAGTTCATGCCGGTGAAGCGGACGACGTTCGTCATCGACACCGACCGCACCATCCTCGAGGTCATCGCCAGCGAGTTCAGCATGGATACCCACGCCGACAAGGCCCTCGAGGTGTTGCGCCAGCGCCAGTCAGCATGACCGTCCTCGAGCTCTCCGATGTGACGTTCCGCCGCAACGGCAAACAGATCATCGACGGCATCTCGCTGACGGTGCGCGAGGGTGAGCACTGGGCGCTGCTCGGGCCCAACGGTGCGGGCAAGAGCACGCTACTGGGCTTCTGCGCGGCGAACACGTTCCCGACGTCGGGGACGGTCCGGATTCTGGGCGAGCAGATGGGTCGGGTGGATCTGTCGACGCTGCGGCATTCGATCGGGCACGTCAATCCCCGTCACCAACTGCAGTATTCGCTGACGGTCCGCGATGTCGTGATGACGGGCATCACCGCCACCATCGACACGCCGATGCGCTGGCATGCCAGCAGCGAGGAGTCGTCACGGGCCGACGCGATGATCGCCGCAGTGGGTCTGTCCCACAAGGCAGACGACGTGTGGCCCACGCTGTCGCAGGGCGAGCGCGGACGCACGCTGATCGCCAGGGCGCTGATAGCCGAGCCACGCCTGCTGCTGCTCGACGAGCCGTCGACGGGACTGGATGTGGCTGCGCGCGAACAACTTCTGGAGACCATCGACTCGCTCGACCAGACCCATCCTGAGGTGGCGTCGATCCTCGTCACGCATCACCTTGAGGAACTGCCGATCACGACGACGCACGCGCTGCTCATCTCCGAGGGGCGCACAGTCGCCAGCGGCCCGGCCCGCGAGACGATCACCACCGAGACGGTGTCGGAAGCCTTCGCCCACCCCGTGGTGGTCGGCTACGACGAGGGACGCTGGACGGCCCGCGCGAAGGCTTCGCGGATCATGTAGCGGCTACGCCTCCGGTCCGAGCAACTCGTCGGCGTCGAAGCAGGTGTGGTCGCCGGTGTGGCATGCGCCGCCGATCTGGTCGACCTCCAAAAGCACGGTGTCGCCGTCGCAGTCGAGCCGAACGGCATGCACGTACTGCGTGTGACCGGACGTCAGGCCCTTGACCCACTGCTCGCCACGTGATCGCGAAAAGTACGTTGCTTCACGGGTTTCCAGCGTGCGGGCCAGCGCGTCGTCGTCCATCCACGCGACCATCAGGACCTGCCCGGTCCCCCGCTCCTGAACCACCGCGGTGAACAGGCCGTCGGCATTGCGCTTCAGACGCGACGCGATCGCCGTATCCAAGGTCACCTCACCACGATCCCTTCGGACTTCATCGCCGCCTTCACCTGGCCGATGGTCAAGTCTCCGAAGTGGAACACGCTGGCGGCCAGAACGGCGTCAGCCCCTGCAACAACGGCGGGCGCGAAATGTTCCACCGCACCGGCGCCGCCGCTGGCGATCACCGGGACGGTCACCGCGCCGCGCACCGCACGCAGCATTCGCAGGTCGAAGCCCGCCTTGGTGCCGTCGGCATCCATCGAGTTCAGCAGGATCTCCCCGACTCCGAGTTCGGCGCCGCGGCTGGCCCACTCGACAGCGTCGATCCCGGTGCCGCGCCGGCCTCCGTGCGTGGTCACCTCCCAGCCCGACGGTGTCGGCTCAGAACCCTCGGGGACCGTGCGGGCATCGACCGACAGCACGATGCACTGCGATCCGAACTGCCGCGACAGCTCCGAGAGCAGCTCGGGGCGCGCGATCGCCGCCGTGTTCACCGACACCTTGTCCGCACCGGCCCGCAGCAGCACGTCGACGTCGGCGACAGACCGCACGCCACCGCCCACGGTCAGCGGGATGAACACCTGCTCGGCGGTGCGGCGCACCACCTCCAACATCGTGGTCCGGCCCGACGATGACGCGGTGACGTCGAGGAACGTCAGCTCGTCGGCACCTTCGGCGTCGTAGGCTGCGGCGAGTTCGACCGGGTCACCGGCATCGCGCAGATTAGCGAAGTTGACGCCCTTGACCACGCGGCCGTCGTCGACATCGAGGCACGGGATCACCCGGGTGGCGACGTCGCCGGCGGCGTTCACAAGTAGTCCTTCGGATCGCCGACGGCGTGGACGATCTTCAGAATCTCTTCGTGAACGCCGGGCGCGGCGGCCAGCGCCGACGGCGACGACGACGTCCACGGCTCTCCGGCGAGATCGGTGACGACGCCACCGGCGGCTCGCACCAGCGCCACACCGGCCGCGTGATCCCAGACGTGATGCCCGAAACTGATTGCCCCACCAAGGATTCCAGCTGCCACGTAGGCGAAGTCGAGGCCCGTGGAGCCGTGCATCCGCAGGCGTGAGCATTCACGGCTGAGTCCCTCGATGACCTTCACGCGATAGCGCCCGGGATAGCGTCCGCGTGAGTCGATGTTGAAAGTGCCGATGGCCACGATGGATTCGCCGAGGATGGCGGCATCGAGGCGCTCGACATCGGAGCCGTTGCATTGCACCGGGCCGCCCGCGATCGACGTGTAGCTCTGCGACACGAACGGCAGCCACGTCAGTCCCAGCACGGGGTCGCCGTCGGCGAGCAGGCTGAGCAGTATCGCTGCTGTCGGCAGTCCCGCCGCGTAGTTGAACGTGCCATCGATCGGATCGAGCACCCAGACCAGCTCGGAATCGAGCGGCTCGCCGCCGAATTCTTCTCCGTGCACCCCGATTCCGGTTAGCTTCGTCAGCTCGGCGACCACGCGTCGCTCAATCGCCAGGTCGACCTCGGTCGCGAAGTCGTTACCCTTCTTCTCGACAGCGGAGTCGGCGCGGTGCCCCGCGACGAACTGCCCTGAGGCGGCATCGAGCACCCCCGCCGCGATGGTCAGCAGATCGGCCAGCTGCCCGCGGTCCAGTGTCACGTGCCGACCGCGTCGAGCGCCTGCGGCAGCGTGAATCGGCCTGCATACAACGCTTTTCCAACGATCGCGCCTTCGACGCCTTGGCCGGTCAGCGTCGCGATCGCGCGCAGATCGTCGAGGCTGGAGACCCCACCCGAGGCGATGACGGGAGCATCCGTGCGCTCGCAGACCTCGCCGAGCAGGTCGAGGTTGGGCCCGTTGAGCGTGCCGTCCTTGGTCACGTCGGTGACGACGAAACGCGAACAGCCTTCGCGGTCAAGGCGTTCCAGCACCGTCCACAGGTCGCCACCGTCAGTCTCCCAGCCGCGGCCGCGCAGGCGGTACTGCCCGTCCTCGATCTTGGCGTCGAGCCCGACGGCCACCTTGTCGCCGTGCTCGGCGACGATCCGAGCACACCACTCGGGGTTCTCCAACGCGGCGGTGCCGATGTTCACCCGCGCGCAGCCGGTGGCCAGCGCCGCGGCCAGCGATTCGTCGTCGCGGATGCCGCCCGACAGCTCCACGGCGACATCGAGCTTTCCGACAACCTCGGCGAGTAGTTCGCGGTTGGAGCCGCGCCCGAAGGCGGCGTCGAGGTCGACGAGGTGGATCCACTCCGCACCGTCGCGCTGCCACGTCATCGCGGCGTCGAGCGCCGACCCGTACTCCGTCTCACTGCCCGCCTGCCCCTGGACGAGGCGTACGGCACGGCCCTCCACCACGTCGACGGCGGGCAAAAGGATGAGTCGTGCGGAAGAATCCGCTCCGGCGCTGTTCACGACGGTCAACTTAGCGCCCCGACCCAGTTCGACAGTAATTCTGCGCCGGCGTCCCCACTCTTCTCCGGGTGGAACTGGGTCGCCGACAGCGGCCCGTCCTCGACCGCCGCCAGGAACGGGACGTGGTGCGTGGCCCAGGTCAGCCGCGCCGAGGCGTCTCCCTCCCACTGCTGGGCGGCATACGAGTGCACGAAGTAGAAGCGGGTGTCGTCGCTCATTCCGTGGAAGAGCACGCTGTCGGCAGGGGCGTCGACGAGGTTCCAGCCCATGTGCGGGATGACGGGCGCGTCGAGCCGGACGACGGAGCCGGGCCACTGCCCGCAGCCCGTCGACTCGACGCCGAACTCGACGCCGCGGGAGAACAGGATCTGCATGCCGACGCAGACGCCGAGCACCGGACGTCCGGCCGCGAGCCGCTCGGCAATGATCTTCTCGCCGCCGATCGCCCGCAGCCCCGTCATGCATGCCTCATACGCACCGACGCCGGGAACGACGAGCCCGTCGGCATTGGCCGCCGCCGACGGATCCGCGGTGACCTCGACCTCTGCTCCGACGCGCTCGAGGGCGCGCTGCGCCGAGCGCAGGTTGCCGGAGCCGTAGTCCAGGACGACGAGTTTCTTGGTCACAGAGTGCCTTTGGTGGACGGCACGCCGGTGACGCGAGGGTCGTACTCGACGGCCTGGCGCAATGCTCGCGCGACGGCCTTGTACTCGGCTTCGGTGATGTGGTGCGGATCGCGCCCGTACAGCGTGCGGACATGGAGCGCGATTCGCGCGTTGTAGGCCAGCGATTCGAAGACGTGCCGGTTGACCACCGTGTGGTACGGCGCAGCGGAACCCGCAATGGTGAACTGCACCATGTAGTCCGGCTCACCGGTGTGCACGAAGTACGGCCGGCCGGAGACGTCGACGGCGGCGTGCGCCAGGCATTCGTCCATCGGGATGAACGCATCGCCGAAGCGGCGGATGCCCTTCTTGTCGCCGAGAGCCTGCGCGAGCGCCTGGCCGAGCACGATCGCGGTGTCCTCGATCGTGTGGTGCCCCTCGATCTCGATATCACCCACCGCTTTCACGGTGAGGTCGAAGCTGGCGTGGGTGCCCAGCGAGGTCAGCATGTGGTCGAAGAACGGCACGCCGGTCTCGACACTGACCTGACCGGTGCCATCGAGGTCGAGTTCGACGACGATGTCGGATTCCTTGGTCTTACGTTCGACCTTGGCGCGACGGCTCATTTCACTCCTATCCGGGCACTGGCTGCCAGCAGCGCGTCGTTCTCGTCGGCAAGTCCGATGGTGGTGCGCAGGAATCCGGGGATCCCGACGTCGCGGATCAGGACACCCTGATCCAGATAGCGCTGCCATGTCGCGGGGGCGTCGGCGAACTCACCGAACAGCACGAAGTTCGCGTCGCTCGGGATCACCCGGAAACCCATGCCCGCCAACGCTTCCGACACCCGGTCACGCTCCGAGGCCAGGGTCGCCACGCTACCGAGCGTGTCGTCTGCGTGGCGCAGTGCGGCGCGGGCGGCGGCCTGCGTCACCGACGACAGGTGGTAGGGCAGACGCACCAGCAGCATCGCGTCGATGACGGCGGGGGCGGCGACCAGGTAGCCGAGGCGGCCACCCGCGAAAGCGAATGCCTTGCTCATCGTCCGGCTGACGACCAGTCGCCTCGGGTAGGTGTCGAGCAGGGCGATCGCGCTCGGCTGCGACGAGAACTCGCCGTAGGCCTCGTCGACGATCATGATTCCGCCCGTCATGGCGTCGAGCAGCAGGCGGAGGTCGTCGAGCGAAACGCTCTGTCCCGACGGGTTGTTGGGGCTCGTCACGAACACGACGTCGGGGCTGTGCTCCTTGATCGCGGTGGCGGCGACGGCGGCGTCGAGCCCGAAGTCGTCGGCGCGGTTGGCCACCAGCCACTGGGTCTGCGTGCCGTCGGAGATGATCGGATGCATCGAGTACGAGGGCACGAAACCGATCGCGCTGCGACCCGGCCCGCCGAACGCCTGCAGCAGCTGCTGCAGGATCTCGTTGGAACCGTTGGCCGCCCAGACGTTCTCGACACCGACGGTGTTGCCGGTCTGCGCCGTCAGATACGCGGCGAGGTCGGTGCGCAGCGCCACGGCGTCGCGGTCGGGATAGCGGTGCAACTCCCCCGCCGCCTCCCGAACCGATGCGGCGACGTCGTCGATCAGGGCCTGGGTCGGCGGGTGCGGGTTCTCGTTGGTGTTGAGACGCACCGGGACAACCAATTGCGGTGCCCCATAAGGCGATTTGCCGCGCAGATCGTCGCGCAGCGGCAGATCGTCGAGGGAGATGCCGCCTCCGAGAGTTGTCGTCACCTTTCGAACCTCCGGCGCACTGCTTCGCCGTGGCTCGGCAGATTCTCGGCATTCGCCAGCGTGATCACGTAACCGGACACGTCTTTCAGCGCCGCCTCGGTGTAGTCGACGACGTGGATGCCGCGCAGGAACGTCTGCACCGACAGGCCACTGGAGTGCCGCGCGCACCCTGCGGTGGGCAACACGTGGTTGGAGCCGGCGCAGTAGTCCCCGAGGCTGACCGGCGACCAGGCGCCGACGAAAATGGCTCCGGCCGAACGGATCCGGCCGGCCACTTCGGCGGCGTTGACGGTCTGGATCTCGAGATGTTCTGCGGCGTAGGCGTTCACGGTCCGCACTCCGGCCTCGATGTCGTCGACCAGAACGATGGCCGACTGCTGCCCGCTCAGGGCGGCGGTCACGCGTTCGCGGTGCACCGTCGTCTCCAACTGCACGGCCAGCTCGCGATCCGTGGCGTCGGCCAACGAGGTGCTGTCGGTGACGAGCACGCTGGCGGCCATCTCGTCGTGCTCGGCCTGGCTGATCAGGTCGGCGGCGACATGGACCGGGTCGGCGGTGTGGTCGGCCAGGATGGCGATCTCGGTGGGCCCGGCCTCGGCGTCGATGCCCACCTGCGAGCGGCATATCCGTTTGGCGGCGGTCACGTAGATGTTGCCGGGCCCAGTGATCATGTCGACGGGAGCCAGCTCGGTTCCATCGGTGTCGGTGCCGCCGTACGCCAGCAGCGCGACGGCCTGCGCACCGCCGACGGCCCAGACCTCGTCGACGCCGAGCAGTGCGGCCGCGGCGAGGATCGTGGGGTGGGGTAGGCCGTCAAAGTCGGCCTGTGGCGGGCTGGCGATCACCAGCGAATCGACGCCGGCGGTCTGCGCGGGCACGACGTTCATCACGACACTGGACGGGTAGACGGCGTTGCCGCCGGGCACGTAGAGACCGACCCGCTCGACGGGCACCCAGCGCTCGGTGACCGTTGCGCCGGGCGCAAGGGTGGTCGTGCTGTCGGTGCGGCGTTGATCTGCGTGGACGGCGCGGGCCCGCTCGATCGCCACCTCGAGAGCGGCCCGCACATCGGCGTCGAGGTCAGCAAGTGCTGCTGCCAGGCGCGCCGCAGGGACGCGGACCTGGTCGGGACGGATCCCGTCGAACGTGGCACCGTACTCAAGAGCCGCCTCGGCGCCGCGCTCGGCGATCGCGTCGACGATCGGCCGCACCTTCGGAACCACGGCGTCGACGTCGACCCCGCCACGAGGCAGGGCCGTGCGCAAACGAGCCGCCGACAGCTCTGCACCACGCAGGTCGATGCGCCGCAGGAGCGCTGGCGATACATTCACGCTGACCATTGTCCCAGAGCTGCACAAATCAGTATCGGAGGCGTCATGTCCGATCGGACGAACAGAAGCACCCACCCCAACAACGCACCCGGCGTTCCGATGATCTTTCCGGTGTGGTTCGAGAAACTGCAGATCAAATACATCAATCCCCTGCTCAGGCCGCTGTCGAAGCGGATGCCCGGCCTCGCCGTCATCAAGCACCGCGGGCGCACATCGGGCAAGGACTACGAGACGATCATCACCCCGTACCGCAAAGGCTCGGTCGTGGCGATCGGGCTGGCACACGGCAAGACCAACTGGGCCAAGAACGTGCTCGCTGCTGGAGAGGCGGACCTGCAGGTCGGCAGCAAGACGCTACACCTGGTCCGGCCACGCGTGTTGCCCGCCGGCACTCAGGACCCGACGCTGCCGCGGGTAGCCCAGATGCTGCTCAAACGTTCGGGCATTTTCGTCGCCGATATCGCTTGACCTGACCTGAAACACTCGACGCCATGACCTGGCAGATGTGGTTGGCGTTCTTCGGTGCGGCGATCGTGATTGCGGTGACGCCGGGGCCGGGTGCGGTGCAGTCGATGGCGACCGGTCTCACGCACGGCGTGAAGCGGGGCTACTGGAGCATTTTCGGGCTCGAGGTGGGCCTGATGCTGCAACTGGCACTCGTCGCCGTCGGACTCGGTGCCGCCGTCGCCAGTTCGATGGTCGCGTTCACCGTGATCAAGTGGCTGGGCGTCGCGTACCTTGCCTACCTGGCGGTGCGGCAGTGGAGATCCGAACCCATCGATCTGACCGCCCAGGTCGACCGAGCAGTGGACGGCGGCCGCGTGTCTCTGATGGTGCGCGGCTTCCTGGTCAATGCCACCAACCCCAAGGGGCTGCTGTTCTTCCTCGCTGTGATGCCGCAGTTCGTCGTTCCGACGGCGCCGCTTCTGCCGCAGTACCTCACCATCGGCGTCACGATGATGGCGGTCGACCTGGTGGTCATGGGCCTCTACACGGCGCTGTCCGTGCGGCTGCTGGCCTGGCTGCGCACGCCGCGTCAGCAGACGGTGCTCAACCGCTCGATCTCGGCGTTGTTCGCCGGTGCGGCGGTGGTGCTCGCGCTGGTGCGGCGTGGTCCGGCTGCCGTTTAGCCGCACCGGCCGCTGATGGCAGCGCTGGCGGCTTCGGCGTCCTGCAGCCGGCCCGCTTGCGCCGCGGCGGTGTTCGGCACGCCGGCGGTGGCTGCCGCGCCGATGTCCATCAGCTGGTTGGCGAACCGGCGGACCTCGCTTGCCAGGTCCGTGGGCGTGGCCGGATCGAGGCGGGCCAACAGATACTGACCACCGTCGAACAGCGCGACGCGGGCATTGGCCGCGACGGCCATGGCACCCGCGATGTCGTCGGATCCCCCGGGCGGCGTCACATTGGTGTTCGTCGCCACACCGGTGCGTACGATTTCGAACGCCGAGCAGATCGCGGTCTTCGCGTCGGTTCGCTGGGCGTCGGTGTAGTCGGCTTCGCCGTCGAACGTGCGGAACAGCGCGAGCACCGCGACGCCGAGCGCCAATACCGCCACCGCCAGGGCCGCCAGTTTCATGGTCTACAGATCTAACCCGAGATCGAGCACTCGGACCGAATGGGTCAGTGCGCCGACCGCGAGGTAGTCGACTCCGGTTCCCGCGTATTCGGCCGCGTTCTCCAGCGCGAGGCCGCCCGAGGACTCCAGCTTCGTCTGCGGCGACCGGGAGTCGCGGCGCTGCACGGCGATCTGCGTCTGCCAGACCGGGAAGTTGTCCAGCAGCACCAGTTCCACACCTTCGGCGAGTACCTCGTCGAGCTGCTCGAGCGAGTCGACCTCGACCTCGCACGGCAGATCCGGTGCCGCTGAACGCACTTCGCGAAGCGCGGCGACAACCGAACCTGCCGCTGCCACGTGGTTGTCCTTGATCAGTGCCGCGTCGCCGAGACCCATGCGATGGTTCACCCCGCCGCCGACCCGCACCGCATACTTCTGCAGCGCCCTCAGCCCGGGCAGTGTCTTCCTGGTGTCGCGCACCTGCGCCCGGGTGCCGGACACCGCCTCGACCCACGCCGCGGTGGCGGTCGCTATCCCGGACAGGTGGCAGACCAGGTTGAGCATCGTGCGTTCCGCGGTGAGCAGGCCACGCGTCGGCCCCTCGACGGACAGCGCGACGCCGCCCGGTTCGAGCATGGTGCCGTCGGCGACCCGGTGTTCGACGCGGTAGCCGTCGGCGCCGAGCACCTCGTCGAGTACGAGCAGTGCCAGATCCAGGCCGGCGATGACCCCGAACTCCCGCGTCACCATCGAGGCGGTGGTCCGGGCATCAGCGGGGACGGTGGCAAGCGTCGTCACGTCCGGTCCGTAACGCAGGTCTTCGTCGAGCGCGCGGGTGATCACGGCACGAGCCTCGGCGAGCTCGCTGTCGGTGAGCGTCACGGGCACCCCACCGTCGCCGCCCCGCGGACGGCGCTGAATGCCTGAGCCGGGTCGGGTTCAGGGAAGTCGGAGCGGTGGTGGCAGCCGCGGGTTTCGGTGCGCGCCAACGCCGCTGCGGTGACCGCACCTGCGACGGCCGTCAGCGCGGCGTCCTCGAAGTCTCGTCGCGACCGCAGTGCTCGCGGAGTGGCGGTCTCGAGCCGTTCCGCCAGTTCGCGGAGTCCTTCGCCGCTGCGGACGACGGATGCGTGGTGGGTCATGGCGTGTTGCAGTTCGGTGCGGGACAGCGCGGGCCGAAGCGGCGCACCAGGGTCGACGACGCGGCTGGGTCCCGCCGTCACGGCGCGGTCAGCTGCCGCCGCGCCGGCCCGGCCACCGACGACCAGACCTTCGAGAAGGCTGTTGGAGGCGAGCCGGTTGGCGCCGTGCATGCCGGTGCGCGCCACTTCTCCCGCGGCGAAAAGCCCCGCGACGTCGGTACGCCCGTGCACGTCGGTGACCACGCCGCCGCAGCTGTAATGGGCTCCCGGGACCACCGGGATCTGCTGTCCGGTCGGATCGATTCCGGCGTCCAGGCAGGCGGCATTGACGGTCGGGAACCGGCGGGCGAAGTCGGCGACACGGCGGGCATCGAGGTACACACAGGCATCCCCGGTCGCCGCGAGCCGCGCTTCGATCGCCGCGGCCACGACATCACGGGGCGCCAGATCACCCATCGGATGCACGCCCGATGTCACCGACCTTCCTTGTGCATCAACAAGTTGTGCACCTTCGCCACGCAGCGCCTCGGTGATCAGCGGGCGCCTGCCCCCACCATTGCCGGTGTACAGCATCGTGGGGTGGAACTGGATGAACTCGATGTCGCCGACCGGCAGGCCGGCCCACATCGCCAGGGCCACACCGTCACCGGTCGATCCGTCCGGGTTCGTGGTCGCCCGGTAGAGATGACCGAGTCCGCCGGTCGCGAGAATCACCGACGGTGCGTAGATCGCACCGAGTCCGTCGTCGCTGAGGACGGTCACACCGGCGACGGCCCCGTCGTCGAGGATCAGGTCCAGCGCCACATGATTGCGGCGGATGTCGAGGGTCGCTGCGGCGTGGTCGAGCGCACGCTGCACCTCGGCGCCCGTCGCGTCCCCACCGGAATGGATGATGCGTCGCCGGGTGTGGCCGCCCTCGCGGGTCAGCGCCCACTGTCCCGGCGACGATTCATCGAATTGTGCACCCGCGGAGACCAAGTCGGCCACGGCCCGGTATCCGTCGGCGACGATGGAGCGGACCGCCTCCGGATCGCACAGGCCCGCGCCTGCTGCCAGCGTGTCCGCGACGTGCGCCTCCACGGAATCGTCCGTGTCGGGCAGGACGACGGCGATACCGCCCTGTGCATAGAACGTCGCGGTCTCGCTGGCCTTGCTGAGCAGGACGACGGTGAGCCCGCGGCGGTGCGCGGCGAGCGCGGCGGCCAGTCCGGCAACCCCGGTGCCGACGATGACGACATCGGCACGCCGACGCCAGCCGGCGGCGCCGCCGCAGCCGGAGAACGCGGTCATTCCCCGCCGCCGGGCTGCCCGATCTCGATCATCCGCTGGACGCTCTTGCGTCCCGCCGCTGCGACGTCCAGGTCCACGTGCACCTCGTCGGCGCCCTCGATGAGGCAGCGCAGCATCGCGGCCGGCGTGATCATCTTCATGTACCGGCAGGACGCGCGGTCGTTGACGGCCCGGAAGTCGACATCGGGTGCGGCGCGCCGCAACTGGTGCAGCATGCCGACCTCGGTGGCGACCAGCACCTGACGGGCGCCGGTCTCGCGGGCCGCATCCAGCATGCCTCCCGTTGACAGGATCTTGACCCGGTCCTCGGGGAAGGCGCCCTCGCCCGCGAGGTACAGAGCCGATGTCGCGCAACCACATTCGGGGTGCACGTACAGCTCGGCGTCAGGGTGCGCGCGGGCCTGGTCGGCCAGCTCGTCACCGTTGATGCCGGCGTGGACGTGGCACTCGCCCGCCCACACGTGCAGGTTCTTGCGGCCGGTCATCCGCCGCACATGGGCGCCGAGAAACTGATCGGGGCAGAACAACACCTCACGGTCTTCGGGGATGGACGCGACGACCTCGACGGCGTTCGACGACGTGCAGCAGATGTCGGTCTCGGCCTTCACCGCAGCAGTGGTGTTGACGTAGGACACGACCACCGCACCCGGGTGCTCGGCCTTCCAGGCCCGCAGCTCGTCGGCGGTGATCGAATCGGCCAGTGAGCACCCGGCTCGCTGATCCGGGATCAGCACCGTCTTCTCAGGCGACAGGATCTTGGCGGTCTCGGCCATGAAATGCACGCCGGCGAACACGATCGTGTCCTCGGGCACCTCGGCGGCGATCCGCGACAGAGCGAGCGAGTCACCGACGTGGTCGGCGACGTCCTGAATGGCGGGCAACTGGTAGTTGTGCGCGAGCAGCGTCGCGCCGCGCAGCTTCAGAAGCCGGCGGACCTCGGCGGCCCACTCCTCGTCACCGTCGACACCGGAAAACCCACCAGGGCCGTCCACGATCCGGTCCGCAAGTTCGTTCGCGAGAACCGTCATCGCCGTCTCCTTCACTCATCGAGGTTTTCGACTTACAATCGAAAACATGGCTCATACTAGCACTGAACATGAGGTGCTCGCCGTCGTGTTCCAGGTGCGCCAGGCACAGGGGCCCGCCACCGAGCGGAGACCTGCACTTCACGTCCTGTTATGGCAGCGCGCGCTCGAACCGGAGAAGGAAAAGTGGTCGCTACCGGGCGGCAGGCTCGACTCCGACGAGGACCTCATCACCTCGGTCCGCCGCCAACTCGCCGAAAAAGTCGACCTCCAGCAACTCGCTCACCTCGAACAGCTGGCGGTGTTCTCCGACCCCACGCGGGTGCCCGGACCGCGCACCATCGCCTCGACCTTCCTGGGCCTCGTCCCTTCCCCCTCCACCCCGGAACTGCCCCCGGACACCCGATGGCATCCGGTGAGCGACCTTCCGGCGATGGCCTTCGACCACGGACCGATGGTCGAGCACGCGCGCAACCGGCTCGTCGCCAAGCTGTCCTACACCAACATCGGATTCGCCTTGGCCCCAGGCGAATTCGCGCTCTCCGCACTACGCGACATCTACAGTGCGGCCCTCGGACATCCGGTCGACGCCACGAACCTGCAGCGCGTCCTGGAACGACGCAACGTCATCACGAAGACCGGTACGACGGGCCGTTCCGGCCGCAGCGGCGGCCGTCCCGCGGCGCTCTACCGATTCACCGAAGCCCGCTACCGCGTCACCGACGAGTTCGCCGCACTTCGCCCGCCCGGGTGAGTCGACTGGATTCTTAAGGGCTTCTTAAGTAACAATGCCGGGATGGACTTGGGCAATGTGGCACGGTCGAGCGCCGATCCCGAATGGATCGGCCAGCCCTTCCATGAGCCGCTGCAACCCAGGACTCGGCCGGTCATACCGGCCAAAGATGCGTTCTACCAGCCGCCCGCCGGCTACGAACACGCCCGTCCCGGCACCATCCTGCGCTCGCGCGACGTAGAACTGGCGTTCCTCGGGTTCATCCCGCAGAAATTCCACGCCACCCAGCTTCTGTACCGCACCACCGACCTCAACGGTGAGCCGCAGGCCACCGTCACCACCGTCGTCGTTCCGACGGAACGGACATCCGAGGGCGCCCCCGGACAGACACTGCCGATCGTGTCCTACCAGTGCGCGATCGATGCGGTGGCCGGACGCTGCTTCCCGTCGTACGCGCTGCGTCGCGGCGCGAAGGCCATCGGCGCGGTCGCACAGTTCGAATTCCTCCTCGTCGCGGCCGCCCTCGCGGAGGGCTGGGCAGTGTCGATTCCCGACCATGAGGGCACCACAGGGATGTGGGGCGCCCCCTACGAGCCCGGCTATCACGTTCTGGACGGCCTCCGCGCCGCGCTCAACCACACACCGCTGAAGCTTGCGGCAGAGGCGCCCATCGGGCTGTGGGGATACTCAGGCGGCGGCCTGGCGTCGGCGTGGGCCGCCGAAGTGCAGGACGCCTACGCGCCCGAACTCAACCTCGTCGGAGCTGTCCTGGGCTCACCCGTCGGCGATCTCGGCCACACCTTCCGCCGCCTCAACGGCAGCATCTACTCGGGACTGCCCGCCATGGTCGTCGCCGCGTTGACCCATATCTACCCGGACCTCCACCGCATCATCGACGAGCACGCCACCGTGGACGGCAAAGCGTTGCTCGCGCGGATCGAGAAGATGACCACCGCGCACGCCATGATCCGGATGGCCGGCAAGGACATGGCCCACCTGGTCGACCGTCCGCTCGAAGAGATCCTGCTGACCCCCGAGGTTCAGCACGTCTTCGACAGCATCAAGCTGGGCACCAGCGCGCCGAAAACCCCGGTGCTCATCGTGCAGGCCGTCCACGACCGCATCATTTCCGTCGACGACATCGACGAGCTGACCGAGACCTACACCAAGGGCGGCGCCAGCGTCACCTATCACCGCGACATGCTCAGCGAGCATCTGCTGCTGCATCCGATGTCGGCGCCGATGACGCTGCGCTGGCTGCGGGATCGCTTCGCGGGCCGGCCATTGCGGGCACACATCGAGCGCACCAAATGGCCGACGCTGCTCAACCCGTCCACCTACCGGGGAATGCTGACCCTCGGCAAGATCACGGCGAAGGTGGTACTGGGGCGGCAGGTGCAGCGTCAGCCGCTGTCCCGATTCGACCAATAGGCCGCGGGTACTCGACCGGCGGCCACGCGCCGAGATCGTCACGTGAATGGGCAACTGCGGCAAGCAGATAGACGATTGCGGCCACCGCTGCCGGAAACAGCAACGTGGCGGCAATCTGCGCCGCCGAATGACCGAAGAACACCGATGGCGCTTCGGTGATGTAGTGGAACCGCTGCTGGTCGGTCACCGGCGCCGACGCGATGTCGACGGAGCCGTAGCGCAGATGTACGAGCAGCGCACCGACGCCCGCGCAGGCCCCCGCGGCGGCCACCGAGCCGAACGACAGCGCCGCCATCATCACGGGGCCGCGATGAGACTTCCACTGCCACACCAGGACAGCGGCGACGACGGCGAGCACCGAAAGCATGCCGACGACCAGGAACGCCGAAGTGAACCAGTTGTCGGACTCGGCGCCAAGATACGCCTTGATCCGGTCGCCGTCCCGCGTCAGCGCGATCACGCCCTTGACCGGCGGCGCCAGCCACGCCCACAACGCACCGACGACCACGCCCGCCACCGCCAGCCCGGCGACGACGGACGCGACCGCCCTGCTCCGGGAAGCGGTGGGTGGCACAGCAGCGCCGGTCATCGGAACAGATCCAGATCCGTCGAATCCACCAGCCCGTGACGCGAACACTTCGCCCACCACCCGTCGGGTCGCACCTGGACGATCATCCGACGACCGCAGGCAGCGCAGAACCGGGGCGGTTCCAGACCGAGCTGGGCCGCCGTCGGGATGCTACTGCCGGCCAACTCGGTGGACGCAGCGCCCGTATAAACGTTGAATTCCCCCGCGCCGACGGGAGCGGGCAGCTCGGAGCTGTCTGTGACCATCACCTGATCGGTTCTACCGTGTGCCGGTACTACAGCGTCGCGTTGAGGGCCTTGATCGGCATCTGCAGATCGTCGAGCAGCTGCAGATCGGCTTCCGCGGGACGGCCCAGCGTCGTCAGGTAGTTGCCGACGATGACGGCGTTGATGCCGCCGAGGATGCCCTGCTTGGCGCCGAGGTCACCGAGGGTGATCTCACGGCCACCAGCGAAGCGCAGCATCGTGCGGGGCAGCGCCAGCCGGAACGCGGCAACGGCCTTGAGCGCCTCCGACGCCGGCAACACCTCAAGATCCCCGAACGGGGTGCCCGGGCGTGGATTGAGGAAGTTCAGCGGAACCTCGTGCGGGTCGAGCTCGGCGAGGTTGGCGGCGAACTCGGCACGCTGCTCCAGCGTTTCACCCATGCCGAGGATTCCGCCGCAGCACACCTCCATGCCGGCATCGCGCACCATTTGCAGTGTGCCCCAACGCTCTTCCCACGAGTGGGTGGTGACGACGTTGGTGAAGAACGAGCGCGCGGTCTCGAGGTTGTGGTTGTAGCGGTGCACACCCATCGCCGAGAGCTGCTCAACCTGGTCCTGGGTGAGCATGCCCAGCGAGCACGCGATCTGGATGTTCACCTCGTTGCGGATCGCTTCGATACCCGCAGCGACCTGCGCCAGCAGCCGCTCGTCGGGTCCACGCACCGCAGCAACGATGCAGAACTCGGTGGCGCCGGTCTTCGCGGTCTGCTTGGCGGCCTCGACGAGGCTCGGGATATCCAGCCAGGCGCTGCGCACCGGGGAGGCGAAAAGACCTGACTGCGAACAGAAGTGGCAGTCCTCGGGGCAGCCGCCGGTCTTGAGGCTGATGATGCCCTCGACCTCGACATCGGGACCACACCACTTCATCCGGACCTCGTGCGCGAGTTCCAGCAGGGCGTCGAGCTGGTCGTCAGGCAACTGCAGCACCTGAAGCGTCTGGTCCTGATCGAGTCCTTCGCCACGCTCAAGCACCTGCTCGCGCGCTTGAACCAGAATGTCCGTCACCTAGGTCGCCCTCCTCTTGAACACCGTTCAGGTTAGGGTATCGGCGTGCAGCTCCACAAACGCGACGTGGTCGACATGGCCACCTCACTGCTGGACAACTACGGCATCGCCGACCTGTCGATGCGGCGCCTGGCCCGCGAGCTGAACGTCTCCCCCGGCGCCCTCTACTGGCATTTCGCCAACAAGCAGCAGCTCCTCGGCGCGGTCGCCGACCGGATTCTGCAACCGGTGGGCGCCATCGAGGGCGACTGGCGGACCCGCGTCGAAGCCGCCTGCACGCAACTCCGCGACGCACTGCTGTCGCACACCGACGGCGCCGAGCTCGTGTCGGCCAGTTTTGCCGCCGGACAGTCGAAAACCATGACGGCGGTACTGGCGAGGCTCACCCGCGATGCCAGTGACGCCGGTGTGGCGCCCGAGCACGCCGAGTTGGCCGCCCGCACCGTGATCTATTATGTGCTCGGATTCACCGCCGACGAACAATCCCGGCTGCAGTGGGACGCGGCAGGCGCCGATGTCGGGCCGACCGTGTGGGACGAGGATCCGAGCACCCGGTTCGCGTTCGGGCTGCGGCTGCTCACCGACGGCATCGCCACGCACAGCGAAAGTGTGTCCAACAGCGTTTCCGACTCGATTGTTCAGAATCCGCGGTAGTTCGCGACGTCGCGCATCCACTGCGGATCGCCGCCGTCGACGACGGCGCCGATGACCGCGATCGACGTTGTCGTCCACCAGTGCATGCGGCCGGGGCTCCAGCTCGACGCCCGGCCGGCTTTCTCGTCCGAAGCCTTAGCCACTGAGGCGTAAGGTACCCCCAGCATCGGCTGCGCGCGAAAGAATCTGGCCGACTTCAACACTGGATTGCCTGCGGATCGCTGACGAACATCGATGGACATGACCGAATCCATCTGGGCCACATGGCATGACAGCTACAGCGATCCAGAATCCGAGGTCTCGCACCGGCTGGTCCATGTCCGGCGGCGCCTCTCCGATGCCCTCGACGCCGCCCCGCCCGGCCCGATCAGGTTGATCAGTCTGTGCGCGGGCGAGGGTCGCGATGTTCTCGGGGTCCTGCCCGCCCATCCCCGACGCCCGGACGTGATCGCTCGCCTCGTCGAACTCAATCCCGACGTCGCCGCGGTCGCGCGCGCGTCGGCGGCTGCTGCGGGCCTCGACAACGTCGAGGTCGTCACGGGCGACGCAGCGCTCGTCGCCGCCTACGCGGACCTCGCACCTGCCGACGTCGTCTTGGCCTGCGGCATCTTCGGCAATGTCGACGACGCGGCCATCCGCGCCACCATCGACGGACTCCGGCAACTCAGCAAGCGAGGTGCGACGGTACTTTGGACGCGCAGCCGGCGCACGCCCGACGTCACAACAGACGTGCGGAGATGGTTCTCCGAAGTTGGCTTCGAGGAGGTCGGCTTCGACGTCGAGGACGGTCGCGACTTCAGCGTCGGCACACAACGTTTCGCAGGCGAAACACCACCTCTCGACGTCACTGCAAAGCTGTTCGAGTTCCTGCCAGACAAACGCTGACGCGGGTCGGGCGGTCAATCGATCGGATACTCGCACCTGGCGTTGCCGTCCCAGTGCCGCAGCCCGACAGCGGTGGCACCGATGTCCTGGGTGACACTCGCCAGAGCCAACGCGGTGGGCAGCTGATCGGAGGGGATTCGCCGCGCCAGCGTCACATGCGGCGTCCAATGACCCGGAACTGCGTGCGGGAGCGGGGTTTCCGTCATATGGGGTCGGCAGACCCGATTCACCTCGGCCTGCAGCTCCAACAAATCCGCCGACGGCACCACCAACCGCACGAGGGTCACCGACCGGCCGCCGCCGAACACCATCGGCGCGCCGAGGACGCACCGAAACGGCAGGCGGTCAAGCAGCGGGCACAATGCGTCGTTGACCGCGTCATCCATGTCGCCGGCCACCGTCAGCGTGACGTGCGGCCGGTTGGTCGGGGACCGATGGCCGGCCAGGCTTCGAATGCCGTTCTGCGCCAGTTCGTCCCACGCCTGGCGGACCGCCGCGTCGGTGTCCGCGTCGAACAGCAGCTCGACGGAGTGGACCATCAGACTGCGAGGCTCTCCACCCACGACCGGTCGAATGCCTGGGCGCTGATCCGCTCGAAATCCGGCGCGCCCAGCGATCCGACCCCCGCGGGCAGCGCGGCGCGCACCGGCGCCAGCCTCGCCAGCGCGTCGCGGTTGTCGATCTCGGCAACGCCCGGCTGCGCCGGCCACGAGCCGATCGCCAACCCCGCACTGGAAACGTCCTTGTGCGCCAATGCCTCCAACGTCAGCACGGTGTGGTTGAGGGTGCCGAGACCGGGCGCGACCACAGTCAGGACCGGCGCCTGCACATCCACCGCGAGATCGCGCAGCGTCACACCCCCCGCGCCGATCTCGACCAGCAGCCCTCCGGCACCTTCGACCAGCGTGAGCCTGCCCGGACGATGAGCTGCGGCGACCAGGTCACGCAACGCAGCCCTCGTCGGCAACTCGGCTCCGGCCCGCTGCGCGGCGGCCAGCGGCGCCAGTGGTTCGGGAAACTTTGCAAGAGAATGCACGTCGAAGACCCCCGCGAGGCGCGACACCTCGGCGAGGTCGTCGTCTCCGTCCTGCGTGCCCGTCTGCACGGGCTTGCATACCGCGACGTCGATGCCGGCAAGACGGGCATGACATGCCAGCGCCGCTGTGACGACGGTCTTTCCGATACCGGTCCCTGTTCCGGTGACGACGAGGACACTCACGCCTGCGAAAGCACCTCCGTCAGCACGTGGCGAGCCAGTGCCATCTCGTCGTCGGTCAGCGACGCCCGGGCCGTCAACCGCAGCCGGGAAGTTCCCTCCGGGACGGTCGGCGGGCGGAAGCAGCCGACGCGGACCCCGCGATCGAGGCAGGCGGCCGCAGCCGCGAAGGCGACCTCGGGGTCACCGAGTATTACCGACACCACCGCCGACGCCGGGGTTTCGGCGACGTCGCAGATCGACGCCAGGGTGGCCGCGTGGCACAGCACGCGTTGCGCCCGCCACGGTTCGTCGACGAGTAGCCGCAACGCCGCGTGCGCCGCGCCGACCGCCGCCGGCGCCAGGCCGGTGTCGAAGATGAACGGACGTGCCGCGTCGATGAGATGGGCCCGCACCGCCGCGGGCCCGAGCACCACCCCGCCCTGGCTGCCCAGCGCCTTCGACAGCGTCGTCGTCATCACGACATCCGGTGCGCCGGCCAGCCCGACCTCGTCGAGCAGACCGCGACCGCCGTCGCCGCGCACGCCGAGGCCGTGGGCCTCGTCCACGATCAGCAGCGCACCGTGTCTGCGGCAGGCGTCGTGCAGATCGCGCAGCGGAGCCAGATCACCATCGGCGGAGAACACCGAGTCGGTGACGACGACGGCCCGCTCTTCGGAACGCGACGCGAGCGCCTGTTCGACCGCGGACGCGTCGTTGTGCGGGGTGACGACCACCCGCGCGCGCGACAGTCGGCACGCGTCGACCAGGGAGGCGTGGGTATAGGCGTCGGACACCAACAGCGACCCAGGCCCCGACAGGGCGACGACGGCGCCGAGGTTGGCGGTATATCCGGAAGAGAACACCAGCGCCGACGCAGCGCCGACGAACGACGCGAGCGCGTTCTCGAATTCCTCGTGCAGTTCGGTGTTGCCGGTGACCAGCCGGGACCCGGTCGATCCGGCGCCCCAGGTGCGCAACGCGGCGACGCCGCCGTCGATCACCTCCGGATGCTGCGACAGCCCCAGATAGTCATTGGAGGCCAGATCAAGCTCGGCACCCACCGGCGGACGGGTGCGCAAAGCGCGCCGCAATCCGGCGGCCCGGCGCTGCGTCTCGACCTCGTCGAGCCACGCCAGCGGGGAAAGACCAACGCGCGTCACAGGTGCCCCCTTCGGCAATTGAACACCGTTCAGGTTAGTGCACGTGCGACCTCGATCATCGCGGAGGTGATCTGCGCGATCTCGGCGGCCGTACAGATATAGGGCGGCATGACGTAGATGAGATTGCGAAACGGCCGAAGCCAGACGCCGTGCTCGATGGCGACGGGCGTCGCGATGCCCAGGTCGACCGGCCGGTCCAACTCGATGACACCGATCGCGCCGAGAACCCGCACGTCAGCGACATTCGGTAGCGCCCCGGTGGGCGCCAGCCCGGTCCGCAGACCCTCTTCGATGGCCTGAACCTGCGTCTTCCAGTCGCCCGAGAGCAGCAGTTCCACCGAGGCCACGCTGACGGCGCACGCAAGCGCATTGGCCATGAAGGTGGGTCCGTGCATCAGCGCACCCGGCGCGTTCCCGCTGATCGTGTCGGCGACATCGCGCGTGCACAGCGTTGCGGCCAGCGTCAGATAGCCGCCCGTCAGCGCCTTGCCGACACACATGATGTCGGGGCACACCCCTGCGTGGTCGGCAGCGAACATCGCACCCGTGCGGCCGAAACCCGTGGCGATCTCGTCGAAAATCAGCAGTACGCCGTGCTCATCGCACAGCCTGCGCAGGTCCACCAGATACCGCGGGTCGTGGAATCGCATGCCGCCCGCGCCCTGCACGACAGGTTCGACGATGACGGCCGCCAGCTCGTCGGCGTGCCGCGCGAGTTGGGCTGCGAACTCCGCGACATAGTCCGCGTCGTACTCCGCGGGCACCGGCGGCGCGAACACCTGATCGGCCAGCAGCGAGTTCTCCCCCGTCCAGATCTCGTGCATGCCGCCCTGCGGATCGCACACGCTCATCGGGGTGAACGTGTCACCGTGGTAGCCGCCGCGCCATGTCATCAGCCGGCTCTTGCCGGGATGGCCGCTGCTGCGCCAGTACTGCAGCGCCATCTTGACCGCGACCTCCACCGAGACCGAACCGGAATCGCTGAAGAACACCGTCTCCAGACCGTCGGGTGTGACCTCGACAAGCAGTTGCGCCAGCCGCGCGGCAGGCTCATGGGTGAGACCGCCGAACATGACGTGGTTCATCGTCGCGAGTTGCCGCGTGATCGCCGCATCCAGCTCGGGATGGGCGTGGCCGTGGACGGCGGTCCACCACGACGCCATCGCGTCGAGCACCTCGACCTCGCGACCATCGTGGACCAGGGTCAACCACGCGCCGCGCGCCCCCACCGCCACGACCGGTGAGAGCGCGTCCTCACCGATCGGGCTGTACGGATGCCAGATGTGAGCGGCGTCAATGGCGCTGATCTCGGCGGGCCTCAACGCAGACACCTTCGGTAGATTAGCCGTCGACCATGATGACCCTTGCCCCCGCCCGACCGGCGAAGTCCGCCGCCAAGGGCCAGATCCCGTCTGCCCCGGCGCAGCCAGGTACCGGCATGGGAACACGCACGTCGGGTTTCTATCGGCACGATCTGGACGGCCTCCGGGGCGTGGCGATCGCTCTGGTCGCAGTCTTCCATGTGTGGTTCGGGCGGGTGTCCGGCGGCGTCGACGTCTTCCTCGTGCTGTCCGGCTTCTTCTTCGGCGGACGGTTGCTGCGCAACGCGCTGACCCCCGGCATGTCGCTGCGGCCGGTTCCCGAGATCACCCGGCTGATTCGACGCCTGCTCCCGGCACTGGTCGTCGTCCTCGCCGTCTCGGCGGTGCTGACGATCCTCATCCAGCCCGAGACCCGCTGGGAGGCCTTCGCCGATCAGAGCCTCGCGAGCCTCGGCTACTACCAGAACTGGGAACTGGCCAGCACGGCCGCCGACTACCTGCGCGCCGGAGAATCCGTCAGCCCGCTGCAACACATCTGGTCGATGTCGGTGCAGGGCCAGTTCTATATCGCGTTCCTTGCGCTGATCATGGTGTCGGCGTGGGTGTTCCGCCGCGTGTTCGGCAGGTACGCCCGGGCGGCGTTCGTGACCCTGCTCAGCGCGCTGACAATCGCGTCGTTCGTGTACGCGATCATCGCGCACAACACTGACCAGGCGACCGCCTACTACAACAGCTTCGCCCGAGCGTGGGAGCTGCTGCTCGGGGTGCTCGTCGGAGCAATGGTCACCTACGTGCGGTGGCCGATGTGGTTGCGCACCGTCTTCGCCGTCGTCGGGCTCGCCGCCATCCTGTCCTGTGGGGCGTTGATCGACGGCGTACACGAATTCCCCGGGCCGTGGGCTCTGGTCCCCGTCGGCGCGACACTGCTGTTCATCCTGTCCGCGGCCAACCGCTACGCCGATCCCCACACGGGCGGGCGCATCCCGGCGCCGAACCGACTGCTGGCTTCCAAACCCTTCGTGGCGCTGGGGGCGATGGCCTACGCGCTGTATCTGTGGCACTGGCCGCTGCTGATCTTCTATCTCGCCTACGTCGGCAACTCTCGGGTGAACTTCGTCGAAGGGGCGGTGATCCTGCTCGTTTCCGGCGTGCTGGCCTGGCTGACGACCCGCTACGTCGAAGAGCCACTGCGCGCCCGCGGCGCCCCGGCCAGGTCCGCCGCCGCCCCCAAACCTCCGCTGCGTACCAGGCTGCGCAGGCCAACCATCGTGCTGGGCTCCGCCGTCGCACTGCTCGGCGTGGCGTTGACGGCGACGTCATTCACCTGGCGCGAGCACGTCACCGTGCTGCGCGCCAACGGCAAAGAGCTCTCCAGCCTTTCGATCCGCGACTACCCCGGCGCCCGCGCACTGATCAACAACGCCAAAGTTCCGAAGCTCCCGATGCGGCCCACCGTCCTGGAAGCCAAGGACGACCTCCCCGAATCCACCACCGACGGCTGCATCAGCGACTTCGACAACGTCGGGATCATCAACTGCACCTACGGTGACAAGGCGGCCACCCGCACCATCGCTCTCGCGGGGGGTTCGCACGCCGAGCACTGGATCACCGCACTGGATCTGCTGGGCCGCATGCACAACTTCAAGGTGGTCACCTACCTGAAGATGGGCTGCCCCCTCACGACGGAGGGGAACCCGCTGGTGATGGGCGACAACCGCCCGTACCCGAAGTGCCGGGAGTGGAACGAGCGGGTGATGCCGCGGATCATCGCCGACAAGCCCGACTTCGTGTTCACCACGTCCACCCGACCGTGGAACATCAAACCGGGCGACGTGATGCCCTCCAGCTATCTCGGCATCTGGCAGGAGTTCTCCGACAACGACATTCCGATCCTGGCGATGCGGGACACCCCCTGGATGGTGCGCGACGGCGAGCCGTTCTTCCCGTCGGATTGCCTGGCCGACGGCGGCGACGCCATCTCGTGCGGGATCGAACGTTCCGAAGTACTGTCGGACCACAACCCGACCCTGGATTACCTGAAACGGTTCCCGATGCTCAAGCCGCTCGACATGAGCGATGCGGTGTGTCGATCCGACTACTGCCGAGCTGTGGAGGGAAATGTGTTGCTGTATCACGACGCTCACCACATCTCGTCGACGTACATGCGCACGATGGTCAACGAGCTGGGTCGCCAGATCGGTGCTGCGACAGGCTGGTGGACCGCCTGATGACCTCGGGCGAACGATCGGTCCCGACCGTCTGGCCGGGCACCCCCTACCCACTCGGCGCGACCTATGACGGTGCGGGCACCAACTTTTCGTTGTTCTCCGAAGTGGGCGACCGTGTCGAACTGTGCCTGATCGGGAAAGACGGCCGCGAGCAGCGCATCGACCTCGACGAGGTCGACGGCTACGTGTGGCACTGCTATCTGCCGACCATCACGCCGGGCCAGCGATACGGCTTCCGGGTGTACGGCCCGTGGGATCCCGCCGCCGGGCACCGCTGCGACCCCAGCAAGCTGCTGCTCGACCCCTACGGCAAGTCCTTCCACGGGGATTTCGACTTCACCCAGGCGCTGTATTCGTACGACTTGAACGCCGACGACCCGGCCAGCGGCGGAGTGCCGCCGCAGATCGATTCGCTCGGCCATACGATGACCAGCGTCGTCATCAACCCGTTCTTCCAGTGGGGGTCGGATCGCACACCGCGCACGCCGTACCACGAGACGGTGATCTACGAAGCGCACGTCAAGGGGATGACGCAAACCCATCCCGGCATACCCGAGGAACTACGCGGCACCTATGCGGGCCTGGGCCACCCCGCGGTGATCGACCATCTGAAGTCGCTCAACGTCACCGCCATCGAATTGATGCCGGTGCACCAGTTCATGCACGACCACCGGCTGATCGATCTCGGTCTGCGAAACTACTGGGGCTACAACACTTTCGGCTTCTTCGCGCCGCACTACCAGTACGCGGCCACCCGCAACGCCGGCGGCGCCGTCGCCGAGTTCAAGACGATGGTGCGCGCATTCCACGAGGCCGGCATCGAGGTGATCCTCGATGTCGTCTACAACCACACCGCCGAAGGCAACCACCTCGGTCCGACGATCAACTTCCGGGGTATCGACAACGCGGCCTACTACCGGCTGCTGGACGGCGACCTGCGCTACTACAAGGATTTCACCGGCACCGGAAACAGCTTGTCCGCCCGTCATCCGCACACGCTGCAGCTGATCATGGACTCGCTGCGGTACTGGGTGCTCGACATGCACGTCGACGGTTTCCGCTTCGATCTGGCCTCGACGCTGGCGCGGGAGTTCTACGACGTGGACCGGCTATCGGCGTTCTTCGACATCATCCAGCAGGACCCGGTCATCAGTCAGGTCAAGTTGATCGCCGAGCCGTGGGACATCGGCGAGGGCGGCTATCAGGTCGGGAATTTCCCAGGTTTGTGGACGGAATGGAACGGGAAGTATCGCGACACTGTGCGTGATTACTGGCGGGGCGAACCCGCAACCCTGGGTGAGTTCGCGTCCCGCCTGACCGGGTCGTCGGACCTCTACGAGGCGACCGGCCGACGGCCGAGTGCCAGCATCAACTTCGTCACGTGCCATGACGGATTCACCCTCAACGACCTGGTTTCCTACAACGAGAAGCACAACGCCGCCAACGGCGAGGACAACCGGGACGGCGAGAGCCACAACCGGTCCTGGAACTGCGGCGTCGAGGGGCCGACCGACGATGCGGACATCGTTGCGCTGCGCGGCAAGCAGATGCGCAACATCCTGGCCACGCTGATGCTGTCCCAGGGCACGCCGATGATCGCGCACGGCGACGAGATGGGCCGCACACAGCGCGGCAACAACAACGTCTACTGTCAGGACTCCGAGCTGTCCTGGATGGACTGGTCGCTGTGCCAGACCAACGCGGACCTGCTCGAATTCACCCGCACCATGGTGAAATTCCGGAAGGACCACCCGGCGTTCCGGCGCCGCCGCTTCTTCGACGGCAATGTGGTGCGCACCGAAGACCAGATCCGCGACATCGAGTGGCTGACCCAGTCCGGCATTGAGATGACGCCTGAGGACTGGGGTTCAGGATTCAAGTGCGTCTCCGTGTATCTCAACGGTGAGGCGATCCCCGCCCCCAACGTCCGCGGCGAACGCGTCGTCGACGACTGCTTCCTGCTGTGCTTCAACGCCCACGACGAAGAGGTCGTCTTCACCGTGCCCGACGCCGATTACGCCAAGGACTGGGTTGGTGCCGTCGACACCGCCCACCCCAGGGGCGAGAGCACACTGGAAGTAGCTGCCGGAGAGACTATTTCGCTGCAGCCCCGGTCCGTTCTGGTCCTCCGCAAGATCGCCTGACGATGACGATCACCTCGACATACCGGCTGCAGATGCGCGGACCGGCCAGCGGCCAGGCGTTCACGTTCGCCGATGCCGAGAACCTGGTCGACTATCTCGCGGACCTGGGAGTCTCCCACCTGTACCTGTCCCCCATCCTCACCGCGGCCGAAGGTTCCAGCCACGGCTACGACGTCACCGACCCGACGTCGATCTCGGCGGAACTCGGTGGGCCCGAGGGCTTCCGCCGACTCGCGGACAAGGCGCGGTCTGCCGGACTCGGCATCGTGGTCGACATCGTGCCGAACCACGTCGGCGTCGACGACCCGACGCAGAACGCGTGGTGGTGGGATCTTCTCACCCACGGCCGCCAGTCGGCGTACGCGTCGTACTTCGACGTCGACTGGACGTTGGATCCCGGCGGCCGAATCGTGTTGCCGGTCCTGGGGTCTGACGACGACGTCGCCGATCTGACGGTCGACGGAGACCTGCTTCGCCTCGGCGATCGGCAGTGGCCGATCGCGCCCGGCACCGCAGACGGCAGCGGACCGCAGGTGCACGA
This sequence comes from Mycobacterium sp. 236(2023), assembly GCF_029623955.1. Taxonomy (GTDB): domain Bacteria; phylum Actinomycetota; class Actinomycetes; order Mycobacteriales; family Mycobacteriaceae; genus Mycobacterium. The sequence goes on from NZ_JARSBP010000010.1 coordinate 163,672, forward strand.
CCGCCAGCACTACAAGCTGATCGGCTGGCGGAACAACGTCTGCGGTTACCGGAGGTTCTTCTCCATCACGTCCCTGGCCGGGCTCCGCCAAGAGGACCGCGCCGTGTTCGACACCACGCACGCCGAGGTCAAGCGATGGTTCTCCGAGGGGCTTGTCGACGGCATCCGCATCGACCACCCCGACGGACTGACCGACCCCACAGGCTATCTGGGGTGGCTTCGCGAACTCACCGGCCCGGACGCGTGGATCGTCATCGAGAAGATCCTCGCCCCGAACGAGGCCCTCGAGACCACGCTCCCCGTCGCAGGCACCACGGGATACGACGCGCTCCGCGAGAACGGCGGGTTGTTCATCGACCCGACCGGAGCCGAATCCCTCACCGCCCTCGTCGAATCCGCCGGCGTCGACTACACGTCGACCGGCGCGGAGGCGCGCCGCCTGAAAGTCGACGCGGTCACCACAACGCTGTCCAGTGAACTGGCCCGGCTGCGCCGCGCGATCGTCGCGACCACCGGCAGAGATCACGACCTGCTGGGGCCGGCAATCGCGGCCCTGCTCAGCCACGTCGGCGTCTACCGGTCCGATTACCGCGCGCTGTCGGCGGTGCTCCCCGTCGCCATCGCCGAAACCTCTTCCGAACACCCCGAACTGGCCGACCCGCTGGCCCTGGTGACGGCTGCATCGACGGTCAGCTCCGAGGTGGCGGCGCGGTTACAGCAGTTGTGCGGAGCTGCCACTGCCAAGTCCATGGAGGACTGCCTGTTCTACCGCGACGCCCGACTGGTGTCGCTCAACGAAGTCGGCGGCGAACCGGTCGACTTCGGGGTCGGCGTCGCCGAGTTCCACGAGCGCGCCACTTCGCGAGCGGCCCTGTGGCCGACCGCCATGACGACGCTGACCACCCACGACACCAAACGCGGCGAGGACGTGCGTGCCCGCATCGGGGTGCTGTCTCAGGTGCCGTCGCTGTGGAGCGAGATGGTGCAGGGCTGGGAGAACACCACGCCGCCGCCAGACCGCTCCACCGGACTATTCCTGTTGCAGAACATCTTCGGCGTGTGGCCCGCCGACGGTGTGGTGACCGAGGCGCTCAGGCATCGGCTGCACGGCTACGCAGAAAAGGCCATTCGCGAGTCGGCGCTGCACACGACGTGGAACGATCCGGACGAGGAATTCGAGTCTGCCGTGCACGCCTGGCTCGACGCGGTGATCGACGGTCCGGTCGCGGTCGAGCTGACCGCATTGGTCGCGCGACTCGATCCGCACGGGCGCAGCGACTCCCTCGGCCAGAAGTTGATCGCCCTGACCGCACCGGGAATCCCCGACGTCTACCAGGGCACCGAGTTGTGGGAGGACAGCCTCGTCGACCCGGACAACCGGCGACCCGTCGACTACACCGAGCGCCGGAATGCGCTGGCCGCCATGGATCATGCCAAGTTGCGGGTCGTGCACACCGCGCTGCAGCTTCGCCGCGAACGCCCGGACACCTTTCTGAGCGGAGGCTATCGCCCCGTCCTCGCCGACGGTGTGGCCGCCGATCATCTCGTGTCCTTCCTCCGCGGAGACGACGTGCTGGTGGCTGCGAGCCGGTGGACAGTGCGTCTGGCCGACAGCGGTTGGGGGCAAACATCTCTCACACTCCCGGAGGGTTCGTGGACAGACCATCTGACCGGCGTCACCCACACCGGGCAGGTGGCCGCACCGGACCTGTTCGCGGCGCTGCCCGTCGCACTGCTGGTGCGCAGCGATGACTGAATTCTCCGTCTGGGCACCGCTACCCGATGAGGTCCGCCTCGACATCGAGGGCACCCTGCACCCGATGACGCGGGGAAAGGACGGATGGTGGCGCGCCGATGTCGACGCCGCGGCAGATGCCCGTTACGGCTTCGTCCTCGGCGAGGACCCCAAACCGGTGCCCGACCCGCGCTCGCCGCGGCAGCCCGACGGCGTGCACGAGCGCTCCCAGCTGTGGAGCCCGGCGGCGGACGTCTGGACCGACAGCGGATGGCAGGGCCGCTCCGTCGAGGGCGGGGTGATCTACGAACTCCACATCGGCACCTTCACACCCGATGGGACGTTCGACTCGGCGATCGACAAGTTGGGCCACCTCGTCGATCTCGGTGTCGATTTCGTCGAGATCATGCCCGTCAATGCGTTCAGCGGGACCCACGGCTGGGGCTATGACGGCGTGCTCTGGTACGCGGTACACGAACCGTACGGCGGACCCGACGCACTGATCCGGTTCGTCGACGCCTGCCACGCTCGCGGCCTCGGGGTGCTGATAGACGCGGTGTTCAACCACCTCGGCCCGTCCGGGAACTACCTGCCGAAGTTCGGGCCCTACATGTCCAGTGGCTCCAACCCGTGGGGCGAGGGGATCAACATCGCCGATGCGGGCTCCGATCAGGTGCGGCGCTACATCCTGGACTGCGCGTTGCGCTGGATGCGCGACTTCCACGCCGACGGACTGCGACTCGACGCCGTGCACGCGCTCGTTGACACGACAGCCATCCACATCCTCGAAGAGCTGTCCGCCGAAACAGCGGCACTGTCAAGCGAAGTCGGCCGACCACTATCACTGGTCGCCGAGAGCGACATGAATGATCCACGGACGATCATGCCGCGCGATCAGGGTGGTCTCGGGATGACCGCGCAGTGGGACGACGACATCCACCACGCCATCCACACGGCGGTGTCCGGCGAACGCCAGGGCTACTACGCCGATTTCGGCACCCTGGCGACACTGGCGACGACCCTGCGCCACGGGTTCTTCCACGCGGGAACGTACTCGTCGTTCCGGGAACGCCGGCACGGCCGCCCGTTGGACACGACGGCGATCCCCGCGACCCGGCTGGTCGCCTACACCCTGACCCACGATCAGGTCGGCAACCGCGCAATCGGCGACCGGCCGTCGCAGAACCTGACGGCCGGCCAGCAAGCGATCAAGGCCGCGCTGGCCCTCGGATCGCCCTACACGGCAATGCTTTTCATGGGTGAGGAATGGGGGTCGTCGTCGCCATTCCAGTTCTTCAGCTCTCACCCCGAGCCCGAACTCGCCAAGGCGACGGCCGAGGGCCGCAAGCGCGAATTCGCCGAACACGGCTGGGATGCCGACGATATCCCCGATCCGCAGGACCCCGCGACGTTCACGCGGTCGAAGTTGAACTGGGCCGAGACGGATGACGGTGACCACGCGCACCTGCTGGGTTTCTACCGCAGCCTGATCGCGTTGCGCGACGAACCCGATATGGCCGACCCGTCGCTCGACGACCTGCGAATCGAATTCGACGAAGACGCACGGTGGTTCGTGATGCACCGTGCGACGCTGACGTTCGCGTGCAACCTCGGCACCGAGGCCGTCGACATTCCCGTCACGGGTGACGTGATCCTGGCGTGGACCCCGCCGATCGTGGGCAGCCAGACCACCCGCGTCGACGGGCATTCAGTCGCGGTGCTGCGACGCTAGCGGCAGGCAGACGATGAAGGTCGTCTCGCCGGGTCTGGATCTCACCTCGATCGTGCCGTGGTGCTTGTCCACGACGATGTGGCGCACCAGATCCAGTCCGAGACCCGCACCCTGCCCCAACGGTTTGGTGGTGAAGAAGGGTTCGAAGACGCGGTCGATGAGATGCGGTGCTATCCCAGGCCCGTCGTCGCTGATCTCCACGCGGATCATCGCATCGCCCTCGCGAAGGGTCCGCATCGTCAACGTGCCGGCCCCACCCATCGCGTCCAGCGCATTCATGAAGATGTGCGTCCACACCTGATTCAATTCGCCTGGGCAGCAGTGCAATTCCGGAAGCGATCGGTCCAGATACTTGACCACGGTGACGGGTTTGCCCTTGCCGGGCATCGCCACCTTGTCGCCGAACATCACCGCCGTGCTGCGCAGCATTTCGTGGACGTCGACGCTGCGATACTCGCCTCGATCCATCTGCGAGTACTGCTTCACTCCGTCGATCAACGCCGAGATGCGTTCGCAGGACTCGGTGATCCGTTGCAGCCGCAGTTCGAACTGCACGGCGTGGTGCAACCAGTCGATGATCGCGGCGCAGGAGTCGAGTCCGGCCTCATCGGCGATGACGCCGGCTTGTTCCAGCCAGTCGGTATCCAGCCCGCCTTCGACGAACGTGGCCACCCGGTCCTGGCCACCGGCGATGTGGTGGTCGACCAGCCAACGGGCGATGAGATCGCCGCGCTGCTGACGTTCCGTATCCGTAGTCGGAGGCGTGAAGGACTGCCCGGCAACATGTTTGGTGTCTTGGTAGGTTTTGGCCACATGCTCGGTGACCGCGTCCTCCAAGCTCATCAGCGCGCCGAGGCCGTGCGCCGGGATGCCGCTGCCGACGAGTTGGCCCAGTTTGTGGCGACCCTCGACGAAGTTCTGCTGTATCTCGGCGACCGTCTGCTGAGTCATCGCGGCCGGAGCGGCGAGCTGGCTCGACAAGCCCGCGGTGAGGCAGCCCAGCGCCAGAAGCGTATCGCGCTGCCCGACCGTCTTGACCTCCCGGCTGCGGTCGGCCAGCTGCTGTTCCAGCAGGCCGACCAGCATCGGGAACTCCGCACGCATGAACGACGCGAAAGCCGGCGCATCCATGACGAAAACGCGGGACGTCACCGTCAGCCGAACCGAGACGTCCCACAGCCGCTCCGACTCGTCGACGACGGCCAGCCAGGCCCCGAAGTGCGCACCCCGTCGCGCGGTGCGCTCGACTTCGACATCGGCGCCTGCGCTTCGCTTCGAGATCGCCAATTCGCCGTCGACGAGGGCATAGAACGACGTCGCCGGTTCGCCCTCTGCGCACAACATCCCGGCAGGCAGCGTCGCGACCCGCCCCTGCGCGCACAGCACGCGCAGCTGGCGCTCATCCAGACGTTCGAACAGCGCGATGCCGCGCAGGTCCTGCGCGCTACACGGCACGCTTCGCCTTCAGCCAGTCGCGCAACGTGAGATCACCGAGAACTCCGCCTTCACCGGTCACCAGCGAGTTCTGATCGACAGACGCACCGAAATACGTTGCAGCACCGTCGATCACAATCGGTGCGTTGTCGACTCCTGACTCGCCCACGATCCGGGCGAGCTGGGCGAAACTGAGCTTCTCGGGTCCACCGAGGTCGAAGGCGCCGTTGGTCGGCGTGCCCTGAGCTGTCTCTGCGACGACAGCCGCCACCTCGGCCGCCGCGATCGGCTGGATCCGGGCGTCGGGTACGTGAACCGTGCCGTCGACCATCAGCGAACCCAGAATCGCCTCGGCGAACTCATGGAACTGGGTGGCCCGGACGATCGTGTAGGGCAGGCCGGATTCGGCGATGACGTTCTCCTGCGCCACCTTGGCCCGCATGTAGCCGCTGTCCGGCAACGTGTCGGCACCGACGATCGACAACACGACGACGTGCTTCACGCCCGCCTCCGCAGCCGCGGCCGCCACGTTCGTCGACTCGGCGGTGAAGAACGACAGGACGGGTTCGTCGTCGAAGGAAGGCGAGTTCGTCACGTCGACGGCCACATCGGCCCCGGCCAGGGCCTCGGCAAGCCCGGCACCGGTGAGCACGTCGACACCGCTGCTACGGGAGGCGCCGACCACCTCGTGGCCCGCGGAGGTGAGAATGCTGACAACCTGGCTGCCGATTTGGCCGGTGGCTCCGATAACGGTGATCTTCATAGGTCCACTCTCGCCTGTGACCCGTCGCCGGGGCACCCTTGAAAGTCCGTAGTCTCACACCGCGTCAGGTCAGGTAGCGATAGGTCGGGGAACCCGGTTCGAGCAACTCGACGTGGCAGTCGGAGCCGCTCATGCGCGCGACCAGCCCCTCCAGATCCGCAGCCGAGCCCATCTCGATGCCGACAAGCGCCTCACCCGTTTCGCGGTTGTTGCGCTTGACGTACTCGAACAGCGTGATGTCGTCGTTCGGGCCCAGCACCTCGTCGAGGAACTTGCGCAGCGCGCCGGGCTCCTGCGGGAAGTCGACGAGGAAGTAGTGCTTGAGCCCGAGGTGCACGAGCGACCGCTCCAGGACCTCGCCGTAACGGGAAACGTCGTTGTTTCCCCCCGAGATCAGGCACACCACCGTCGATCCCGGCTCGATGTCGGCGTCGAACAACGCGGCCACCGACAGCGCCCCCGCGGGCTCGGCGATGATGCCCTCGTTCTGGTAGAGGTCCAGCATCGCGGTGCACACAGCGCCCTCGTCGACAGTGGTGATCCCGACCATGTCGCCGGCCGCCGACAACGCGGCGAAGGGCCTGGCGCCGACCCGTGCAACGGCAGCGCCGTCGACGAACTGATCGACGTCATCGAGGGTCACCGGCTCGCCCTTGGCCAACGCGGCCACCAGAGCCGCCGCCCCGGCGGGCTCGACACCGAGCACGGACGTCGTCGTGGTGCGCTCGGCGAGGTAGGTGGTGATGCCGCTGATGCAGCCTCCCCCACCCACGGGGACGATGACCAGATCCGGTTCGGCGCCGAGTTCGTCGAGGATCTCCACCGCGATCGTGCCCTGCCCCGCCATCGTGCGCAGGTCGTCGTAGGGCGGAACCAGCGTGGCACCGGTGCGGGCGACATCGTCGAGCGCGGCACGCGCCGCCATGTCGTAGGTCTTGCCGCCGACGATCAGCTCGATGAAGTCGCCGCCGTGATAAAGGATGCGGTTGCGCTTCTGCTTGGGTGTCTTGGCCGGAACGTAGACGCGGCCGTGGATCCCCATCGACCGGCAGGCCAGCGCGAACCCCTGCGCATGGTTGCCTGCCGACGAGCAGACCACACCAGCGGCCTTCTCTTCCGGGCTCAACTGCATGAGCAGGTTGTAGGCACCGCGCAACTTGTAGGAGCGGACGGCCTGCAGGTCCTCGCGCTTGAGGTACACCTGGGCGCCGGTGAGCGCCGACAGACGATCGCTCAACTGCAGTGGCGTCCGGGCCACCACCTCCGAAATTCGCCGAGCGGCCTCATCGATATCCGCAGCACGCAGGGGCGCGCTTGGATCGATGCGAAGACTCTGGCTCAGCTCAGCGGACACCGAACAATGGTGCCACCGCACCCCGCCCCGGCAAAAATGCGTTCAGTCGACAGGCGTCAGGACGAAGACCGGGATCTGGCGATCCGTCTTCTTCTGGTACTCGGCATAATCGGGCCAGGTGGCAACGGCCCGCTCCCACCAGGCGGCCTTCTCGTCATCGAAGACCTCGCGTGCCTCGTAGTCCTTGGTGACGGTGCCATCCTGGAGTTCGACGCGAGGGTGGGCCTTGATGTTGTAGAACCACACCGGGTTCTTCGGTGCGCCGCCGAGGGAGGCGACGACGGCGTACTCGCCGCCGTGCTCGACGCGCATCAGTGGCGTCTTACGGATCTTGCCGGACTTGGCGCCGACCGTGGCGAGCAGGATGACCGGCCTGCCCTTGAGTTCGGTGCCCCGGGTCCCCCGGATTCCATGTATTCCTCGGCGTTTTCGCGGGCCCAATCGGACGTACTAGGCTCATACTCTCCAGTGATAGGCATGTAGTCAGGCTAGCGAAATCGACACTCCATAATAAGTGTTTCGGCTGGCCGAAATCTTTCGTACGAGCTATCGTTACCCCTGTGACCACCGCCGAACAGATGCGTGACGCCGTGACCCGTCCGGCGTCGTCGATCTCCATCGCCGGCGTTGCCTGGCCCGTCTACAAGGTTGTCGCGCTGCTGATGGGCCTACTGGTGTTCGTCGTCGTCGCGGCCGCGACCACGTCAGCCGCTCCCGCCGTTCTGACCGCCACCGGCATCACCGTTCTCGCTTGGGTCGCACTCGGCGCCGCGAGTCGCATCCGCGGTTAGAACAGTTCACCGGTTTCGCCGAGCGCCTGATAGTCGTCACGCAACTTCAGGATCATCAGCTTGCCCATCGTGTAGTACCCGTAGAGCGCGTCTGACGTGCCGCGTTTGGCCTCGGACTCAGCCACCAGCCGAGGTTGGTAGGCCTCGGTGACGAAGAGCTCCGTCGCGTCCTCGACCGGCACGCCCCCACCCCGTCACCGGCGCCCCTTCGCTGGATAAGCCCTCAGCCGCCCAGGCAGCCCGGACCGAGCAGTTCCTTCAGGTCGCCCATCAACGCCGACGACGGGGTGACCCGCAGCGACTGATCGAGTTCCAGCGTCGTGATGCGTTCACCACTGATCAGCCGGAGATGAACCTGCGACGTGCCGGGATGGCGGGCCAGCACCTGCTTGAGCGCCGTCACCTTGTCGACCGTGCACTGCCGCGTCGGCAGGCTCACCGCGACCGGGCGATTCGCCTGCGCACTCGAAAAGTCAGGCACCACAAGCTCGTTGACGATCAGCGAGATCCTGTCGTCGCGCTTGGCCACCTTGGCGCCGAGCAACACCACGACGTCGTCGGCGATCTCGGCGCCGAACATCGAATACGTCTGCGGGAAGAACAGCACCTCGATACCGCCGGAGAGATCCTCGATCTGCGCCGACGCCCACGGCAGGCCGTTCTTGTTGACGCGGCGGTTCACCGACGCCAGGATGCCGCCGACCCGGACCTGGGTGTCGTTGGCGATATCCCCTTCGAGGATCGCCGGGATCTGTGTGTCCACCTGCGCGGTCAGCAGGTGGGCGACGCCATTGAGAGGATGCCCGGACACGTAGAGGCCGAGCATCTCGCGTTCCAGCGCGAGCTTGTGCTTGTCCTCCCACTCCTCCTCGGGCACCTTGATGGTGAACACCGACTCCGTCTCGGAGTCTCCCCCGCCGAACAGATCGAACTGCCCCATCGCCTCGGCCTTCTTGGTACCGAGCACCGAATCGACGGCGTCGGTGTGCACGAGGAACAGCCCTTTACGCGGGTGGTTGAGCGAATCGAACGCGCCGGCCTTGACCAGCGATTCGGTGACCTTCTTGTTGCAGGCGGTGATGTCGATCTTGTTCAGATAGTCGGAGAAGTCGGTGTACTTGCCCTTCTCCGACCGCGTATTCACCAGCGAGGCAACGACGTTCGCGCCGACATTGCGCACCGCGCCGAGCCCGAACCGGATGTCGTCGCCGACGGAGGCGAAGTTTTGCACCGATTCGTTGACATCGGGCGGCAGCACCGTGATGCCGAGCCTGCGGCAGTCGGCGAGATAGATGGCCGCCTTGTCCTTGTCGTCCCCGACCGAGGTGAGCAGACCGGCCATGTACTCGGCCTGGTAGTTGGCCTTCAGGTACGCCGTCCAGTACGACACCAACCCGTACCCGGCGGCGTGGGACTTGTTGAACGCGTATCCAGCGAACGGAAGGATGGTGTCCCACAACGCTTTCACCGCGGCGGCCGAGAAACCGTTGGCCGTCATGCCCTCCAGGAAGCCCTTGTACTCGGCTTCGAGGACCTCCAGCTTCTTCTTGCCCATGGCCTTGCGCAGCGCATCGGCCTTACCCATCGAGTATCCGGCGACCTTCTGGGCGATGAACATGATCTGCTCTTGGTAGACGATCAGGCCGTAGGTCTCGGCCAGGATCTCGCGCAGCGGTTCTTCGAGTTCGGGGTGGATGGGCTTGATGGCCTGGCGACCGTTCTTGCGGTCGGCGTAGTCGTTGTGCGCATTCATGCCCATCGGGCCCGGCCGGTACAGCGCCAGGACGGCGACGATGTCGTTGAACTCGGTGGGCTGCATCCGGCGCAGCAGATCGCGCATCGCGCTGCCGTCGAGCTGGAACACACCGAGCGTGTCACCGCGACCGAGCAGTTCGTAGGCCTTGGGATCGTCGAGGTCCAGCGACTCCAGATCCAGGTCGATACCGCGGTTGGCTTTGATGTTGTCGATGCAGTCGCCGATGATCGTCAGGTTCCGCAGGCCGAGGAAGTCCATCTTCAACAGGCCGATGGCCTCACACGACGGGTAGTCCCAGCCGGTGATGACCGCGCCGTCCTGCGGGCGCTTCCACAGCGGGATCGCCTCGATCAGCGGCTCGGAACTCATGATGACCGCGCATGCGTGCACGCCCGCGTTGCGAACCAGACCCTCCAGACCGCGGGCCGTCTCGTAGATGGTCCGGACGTCGGGGTCGGTGTCGATGAGCGCGCGGACCTCCGCGGCCTCTTTGTAGCGCTCGTGTGTGGGATCGGTGATCCCCGACACCGGGATGTCCTTGGCCATGATCGGCGGTGGCAGCGCTTTGGTGATCCGGTCGGCGATCGCGAAACCGGGCTGCCCGTAGTGCACGCGGGCCGAATCCTTCAGCGCGGCTTTGGTTTTGATGGTGCCGAACGTGATGACCTGAGCCACCCGGTCACTGCCCCACTTGTTCGCAGCGTAGCGCAGCATCTCGCCGCGCCGACGGTCGTCGAAGTCGATGTCGATATCGGGGGCGGACGGGCGCTCGGGGTTGAGGAACCGCTCGAACAGCAGACCGTGCGGGATCGGGTCGATGTTGGTGATGCCCATGGCGTAGGCCACCAGCGAGCCGGCTGCCGAGCCGCGGCCGGGCCCCACCCGGATACCGACCGAACGGGCGTAGTTGATCAGATCGGCGACGATGAGGAAGTAGGCGGGGAATCCCTTGTCGCAGATGACCTTGATCTCGTACTCGGCGCGATCGATGTACTCCTGCGGGACGGTACCGCCCTGGAATCGGCGATCCCGCAGTCCGGTCATCACCTCATGCGTCAGCCACGAACCCTGGTCGTGGCCTTCGGGCACCGGGAAGATCGGCATCCGGTCCGTCGGCGTCCACACCTCGCTGTACGGCTGGACACGCTCGGCGATCAGCAGCGTGGAATCGCAGGCGCCCGGCACCTGGTCGTCCCACAGCGCCCGCATCTCCGCAGCCGACTTGAGGTAGTAGCCGTCACCGTCGAACTTGAAGCGATTGGGGTCCGAAAGCGTCTTTCCGGTCTGGATGCACAGCAACGCCTCGTGGTTCTGGGAGGCGTCACGGGTGACGTAGTGGCAGTCGTTGGTGGCCAGCGGCCGGATGCCGAGCTTCTTGCCGACTTCGAGCAGGCCTTCCCGGACTCTGCGCTCGATGTCGAGGCCGTGGTCCATCAGCTCGAGGAAAAAGTTCTCCTTGCCGAAGATCTCCTGCCACTTGGCCGCCGCGGCCACCGCTTCGTCGAAATGGCCGAGCCGTAGCCGAGTCTGCACCTCGCCCGACGGGCAACCGGTGGTGGCGATGATGCCCTCGGCATGTTCGGCGATGATCTCGGCATCCATGCGCGACCACTTGCCCAGCTGGCCCTCGAACGATGCCAGCGACGACAACCTGAACAGATTTCGCAGACCCGTCGCGTTCTCGGCGACCATCGTCATGTGCGTGTATGAGCCGCTGCCGGAGACGTCGTCGCTCTTCTGGCTCGGATCGCCCCACAGCACACGCTTGGTCTCGAAGCGCGATGCGGGCGCGATGTAGGCCTCGATGCCGATGATGGGCTTGATGCCGGCGTCGGTGGCAGCGTTGTAGAACTCGCTGGCGCCGAACATGTTCCCGTGGTCGGTCATCCCGATGGCGGGCATCTCCAGCCGCTGCGCCTCGGCCAGCATCGGCTTGACCTTCGCGGCGCCGTCGAGCATCGAATACTCGGTGTGATTGTGCAGATGCACGAAAGAACCGCTCATAGGGACGCCAGTCTAGGACCGCTCGCCGACACCGCTCGGCGTGTCGGGGCGCGTGTCTTACGAACTTCGGATCACGCGTCCAAGGACGCGCCGACCGGTTCGTTCAGCAATCCGCTACCGAGCATTCTCATCAATTGCCTGGCTACTTCCGGAGTCTCGACGCCATCGGTTCCGTCGGTCAGAAAACCCGCGTAGAAGCCGAAGCCCCAGAAAAGCGCTCCCAGCATGTCGCTCACCGCGCGGACGTCACTGTCGGGGCCCAGCTCACCGCGGAACACCGCATCGGTGACGACCGCGTCGTAGAACGAGTGAACGGTGGCGACGACAGCGGCCGCGGCCACGTGTCGCTGCGGGGCCCTGTGGTGGTCGATCCGCGCGGTCATGACCAGCTTCATCAGCGCGGGCTCGTCTGCCCCGAGACGGTGCAGTTCCCTGGCAAAAGCTGCCAGTTGGCAGATGAGGGCACCTTTGTCTAGTGCCGCATCCGCGCACTGTTCCACCCGGTCACGGACGTCCGTGAGCAACTTGTCGTACAGGTCTTCCCGGGTCGGGTAGTAGTAATGCAGAGTCGGGCGGCTGACGCCCGCGCGCCGGGCGATCTGCTGGAAGGTCGCGGCCTGATACCCGCGTTCGGCAATGATGTCGCGGGCCGCACGCAGGATCGTCTTGCGAGTCTGCTCCGAATCGGCACCCACCGGGCGTCCACGTTTGCGAACCGCGGATTCCGCGAGGGTCTCGTTCTCCACGGGCAAACGTTATGACATAGCTACCGACCGGTCAACATAGGCGTGTGCAAATGTCACGCAATCGTCAGTCCTGCAGGTCGCCGCTCGGCGCGCGCGCGTCGCACCGCGTCGACCGTGAAAATCAGCAGAGCGACCCAGATCAGGGCGAATCCCACCCACCGCGCCGGGGGCATCGCCTCGTTGCCGACGACCACTCCCCATGTCAGCTGCATCGCCGGGGTCATGTAGAACAACAGCCCCAAAGTGACCATCGGCAGCCGTTGCGCCGCCGCGGCGAACATCAGCAGCGGCAGCGCGGTCAACACACCCGCGAGGACGAGCAGTGCGACGTGGCCGCCGCCGTGGCCGGTGAGCGTGCCGCCTCCGGTGAGCGCCAGCACGACCACGTACGCCGCCGCAAACGGGGTCGCGATCGCCGCTTCGATGCCGACGCTGACGCGCGGGTCCGTCGGCACCAGTTTCTTCACGGCGCCGTAGAGACCGAAGGACAACGCCAGGCCGATCCCCACCAGCGGCGGCTCACGCAGCTGAACAGTGAGGATGACGACCGCCACCACAGCGATGGCCAGTGCGCTGAACTGCCAGCGGTTCAACTTCTCGCGAAAGATCAACAGTCCCAGCGCAATCGACACCAAAGGGTTGATGAAATAGCCGAGCGCGGCGTCGACGACATGACCGTTGTTGACCGCGTAGACGTAGATCAGCCAGTTGATCGAGATCAAGCCCGACGCCGCGATCAGGAGCAGCCAGGTGCGGCCCGTGATCGCCCTGATGTCCCCCAGCCTGCGCACCGCGGTCACCACGACGACCATCAGCGCGAAGCTCCAGATGATCCGGTGCGCAAGCACCTCGACGGCGCCGGCCGGCTTGAGCAATGGGAAGAACGCGGGAAACAGGCCCCACATCACGTAGGCGCCGGCGCCGTAGAGCAGACCCGACCTCACCGGTCGTGGCGCCGCAGAACGTCCAGTGCGTGCTGCAGGTCGGCGGGATACGGGCTGGTGATCTCGATCCACCTGCCGTCGGCGGGATGCGCGAACGCCAACGACCGGGCGTGCAGCCACTGCCGTTCCAGCTCAAGCTTTTTCGCAAGCGTCGGATCGGCGCCGTACGTCAGATCACCGCAGCACGGATGGTGCAGCGCCGAGAAATGGACGCGGATCTGGTGCGTGCGGCCCGTCTCGAGGTGGACGTCGAGCAGGCTCGCCGCCTGATGCGCCTCCAGCGTGTCGTAATGCGTGACGCTGTGCCTGCCGCCCTCGACGACCGCGAATTTCCAGTCATGCCCGCGGTGCCGTCCGATCGGGGCGTCGATGGTCCCACTCGACGGATCCGGATGCCCCTGAACGAGAGCGTGATAGCGCTTCTCGACGGTGCGCTGCTTGAAAGCGCGCTTGAGCACCGTGTAAGCGCGCTCCGACAGCGCCACCACCATGACGCCGGATGTGCCGACGTCGAGCCTGTGCACGATGCCCTGACGCTCGTGAATCCCGGAGGTGCTGATCCGGAAACCGGCCGCCGCCAGCCCGCCCAGCACCGTCGGCCCGTGCCAGCCGACCGTCGCGTGCGCCGCGACCCCCGGCGGCTTGTCGACCGCGACGATGTCGTCGTCGGAGTACAGGATGTCCATGCCCTCGATGTCGACTGGCGTATTCTCCACCGGCGCAGGCGCTTCCGGCAGCCGCACCTCCAGCCACGCACCCTCGACCAGTTTGTCCGACTTGCCCGCGGGGGCACCGTCGAGTTCCACGCCGCCGTCCTCGGCGATCGCCGCAGCCGCCGTGCGAGACAACCCGAGCAAGCGGGCCAGGCCGGCGTCGACACGCATCCCCGCGAGCCCCTCCGGCACCGGCATCGACCGGGTCGTCATCCTTCTTCTGCGCTGTCCGGCTTGCGCCGCCCGACCGTATCGAAGTCGAAGCCGAACAACGACAGCACGACGAGCAGGATCGCCCCGCCGACCACGGCGGGATCGGCCACGTTGAACACGGGCCACCAGCCGATGGACAGGAAGTCGACGACGTGACCGCGCAGCGGGCCCGGCGAGCGGAAGAACCGGTCGACCAGGTTGCCCAGAGCACCGCCGAGAATCATCCCGAGGCCGAGCGCCCACCACGGTGAGACAAGCCTGCGGCCCATCCAGATGATGCCGATGACGACGCCTGTTGCGACGAGGGTCAGGACCCACGTGTAGCCGGTGGCCATCGAGAACGCCGCGCCCGAGTTGCGCACCAGCGTCCACGTGACCGTGTCGCCGATGATCGACACCGGCTGGCCCGGAGTCAGCAGCTTCACCGCGAGAACCTTGGTGACGACGTCGAGCGCGAGCACCACCGCGGCCACGGAGAGGAGCAGGCGCAGCCGGCGCGCCGGTGTCGTCTGCGCAGTCTCGGTCGCAGGCTCGGCCGGGCTCGATGATTCATCCGTCACGCCCCCATCATCGCAAAGAGCCGGTGGGGAACAATTCCACCCATGGGTCGCCTCGTCGTCATAGCCACCGGTGGCACCATCTCGACCAGCTCCGGGGTCGACGGTGTGAAGCGGCCCACCCGCTCGGGCGCCGACCTCACCGAGGGACTCGACGTCGCGGTCGTCGACGCGCTGTCACTCGACAGCTCGCAGCTAATCCCGGCCGACTGGGACCGCGTCGCGGCCGCGGTCCGGCAGGCCGCCGCGGCCGACACCACCGACGGCATCGTCATCACGCACGGCACGGACACGATGGAGGAGACCGCGCTGTGGCTCGAACTCACCTACGACGGCGCCGCGCCGGTGGTGCTCACCGGTTCCCAGCGCAGCGCCGATGCGCCAGACGCAGACGGGCCCACCAACCTGCGTGACGCGCTGGCGGTTGCGGGCGATCCGCAGTGGCGCGGACTGGGCGTCCTGGTCAGCTTCGCCGGCGCGGTGTTCGAGCCGCTCGGCGTGCACAAAGTTGCCACGACGGATCTGCAGAGCTTCGCCGGAACCCGGGCCGGCAGTGGGAAGTCCCGCCCGTCCCTGGGGCCGCTGACGGCGTCCGACGCCCCGCGCGTCGACATCGTCGCCGCCTACCCGGGTGCCGACGCCGCGGCGCTGGATGCGTGCGTCGCCGCGGGCGCGCGCGGCATCGTCCTGCAGGGGCTGGGCTCCGGCAACGCCGGGGCCGCGCTGATCGACGGCGTCCGCAGGCATTGCCGCGACGGCGTGACCGTCGTGGTGTCGACGAGGGTGCCCGGCGGCCGGGTCAGTCCGGGATACGGGCCGGGGCGCGATCTCGTCGACGCCGGCGCGATCGTCGCGTCGCGGCTACGGCCGCCTCAGGCACGCGTGTTGCTGATGGCCGCGCTCGCCGCGGGTCAACCAGTTCAGGACGCGTTCGGACGCTGGGGCTGATCAGGTCTCCCGCCCGGCCATCTCAGCGACGAAGTCCGGCCAGTCGAGGCTGTCCACCGGATTCGCCCTGCTGATCGCGGGGTCGGTGGCGGACAGCGTGCGCGCAGATCCCGGACCGGTGCCGCGGGTCTCGAACCGCACCGTCATCACCCCGTGCCCCGCGCCCTGCACCCAGCCGTGACCGAACTCGGGATGTCGGACGTCGTCACCGACACGCCACGCGGGGGCCGTCGCGGCGACGTCGGCCAAGGTGGCAGGCAGGCTGGTGTCCGACGTCTCCTCGATCAGTCCCGCATCCGTGAACAGAGGCTCCTGCTGGACATCGGAAAGCCCCGAAAAGCCCACGCCGACAAGCCGAACGGGCCCGATGTCGACGGGGTCGAGCAGCAGCCTGCGCGCCGTGCGGATGAGAGTGGCGGCGTCGGTCGTCGCGTATGGCAGCGTCGCCGACCGCGTCAGCGTGCTCATGTCGGACCGTTTGAGTTTCACCGTGACGGTGCGTGCTCCCCTGCCGTCCTTCTCCAGCCGGCGGTGGGCGTGGTCGCCGATCGGACCCATCGCCTCGCGAAGTTGCGCGATCGTCGTCAGGTCCTCGGCGAACGTCGACTCGGCGCTGATCTGTTTGGCGGGCGCGTTCTCGGCCACCGGCCGGTCGTCGATACCGCGCGCGAGCCGGTGCAGCGCGGGACCAACCGTGGCTCCCAGGATGTCGGCCACCTCGGTCTCGCTGAGCGCGGCGAACGCACCGACGGTGTCGATCCCGAGCCGGTGCAACCGCTCCTCGGCGACGGGCCCGATGCCCCACAGGCGCCGCACCGGGAGGCCCGCCAGCAGCGTCAGCTCGACGTCCCTGCCGACGACGCGGATGCCGTCCGGTTTCGCCAGCCCAGACGCGATCTTCGCGATCTGCTTGCCCGAACCCGCGCCGACGGACGCCACCAGTCCCGTCTCCGCCAGCACCCGGGCGCGCAACTGTTCGCAGAACTCCTCGACGACGGACTCGCCTGCGCCGGCGAGTTCGGGCGGCTCGCCGAACGCCTCGTCGAACGACAGCTGTTCGAGGACGGCCACCATCGACCGGACCGTCTCGAAGACGCGCCTGCTGGCCGTGCCGTAGACGACGCCACGGGGCGGAAGGACGACCGCGCCGGCGCCGACGAGCCTGCGGGCCTGATGCATCGGCATCGCCGAGCGGGCGCCGAACACGCGGGACTCGTAGCTGGCGCCTGCCACCACACCTCTGCCGCCGAGACCACCGACGAGTACCGGTCTGCCGCGCAGCGTCGGACGGGTCAACTGCTCCACGGACGCGAAGAACGCGTCCATGTCCAGGTGCAGGACCCATCGACCGGCCACAGCTGCCGATGCTAGGGCGTGCCGGATAGCGTGGCCCCGTGGCACACCCGAGCGCCGAGCCTTCCGATGTCCCGATCCGTGACGAATCGATCCGGCTCGGTCAGTTCCTGAAGCTCGCGAACCTCATCGATTCGGGCGCGGACGCCAAGTCCGTGATCGCCGACGGGCAGGTCAGCGTCAACGGCGAGGTCGAGCTGCGGCGCGGCAGGCAGCTGCGCGCCGGCGACGTCGTCGAGCTCTCGGGACGTAGCGCCCGGGTGTCCGTCACACCTTGACGATCGAGACCCGCACGCCGTCGCCGATCTCGGCACCGTCGGCGGGCTCGCCGAACTCGAAGCTCGTCGCGAGGATCTCGCCGGCGATCAGGTCGCGATGGGTCTGCGCCCACGCCTGCTGATCGGCAGGGACCGAGATGACCACCGAGATGCGGTCGGAGACGTCGAGCCCCGTCGACTTGCGGAGCTCCTGAAGCTCGCGGATCCGGTCCTTGGCCCAGCCCTCGGCTTCCAGCTCGGGAGTGACGGTGCCGTCCAGGACCACCAGGCCCGCGCCGTCAGGCAGGGCCGCGGTGAACTCCGGATCGGCGGCCACCAGCCGCGAGCTGTACTCCTCGGGAAGAAGGACCGCAGGCCCGGCCGCAAGAGTGCCGTCGTCGTTGACGACCGCCTCACCCGCCTTGACGGCCTTGATCGCGGCTTGCACATCCTTGCCGATCCGCGGCCCTGCGACGCGGGCGTTGACGGTCAGCTCGAAGCGGCCGTGCGCGGCGATGTCGTCGGTGAGCTCGACCGTCTTGACGTTGAGCTCGTCGGCGATCAGATCCCGGTAGGGCTCCAGGCGTGCCGGGTCGTGAACGGCCACCGTCAATGTCAACAGGGGCAGTCGCACCCGCAGCTTCTTCGCCTTGCGCAGCGACGACCCGGTCGAGGCGACTTCGCGCACCAGGTCCATGTCGGCGACCAGCGCAGGATCGGCGGGCACGACACCGTCGGCGGGCCAGTCGGTCAGGTGCACCGACCGCTCCCCCGTGACGCCCTGCCAGATCACCTCGGTGATCAACGGCAGCAGCGGGGCCGCCAGCCGGGCCGTCACCTCGAGCACGGTGTGCAGCGTGTCGATCGCGTCGGCATCCTCTTCCCAGAACCGGGACCGCGACCGCCGCACATACCAGTTCGTCAGGGCCTCGGTGAACTGCCGCAGCTGATCGCAGGCCTGCGAGATGTCGCAGACGTCCAGCGAGGCCGTCAGGTCGTCGCGAAGCACCGCGAGCTTGGCCAGGATGTAGCGGTCGAGGACGTTCGCCGAATCGGTGCGCCACGTGCCCTTCTTCGGCGCGTACAGCGCGAGGAACGTGTAGGCGTTCCACAGCGGAAGCAGCACCTGACGCACGCCCTCACGGATGCCCTGCTCGGTGACCACCAGGTTGCCGCCGCGCAGGATCGGCGAGGCCATCAGGAACCAGCGCATCGCGTCGGAACCGTCGCGATCGAACACCTCGGACACGTCCGGGTAGTTGCGCAGCGACTTGCTCATCTTCTGGCCGTCGTTGCCGAGCACGATGCCGTGCGAGACACACGTACGGAACGCGGGCCGGTCGAACAGCGCGGTCGCCAGGACGTGCAGCGTGTAGAACCATCCGCGGGTCTGGCCGATGTACTCGACGATGAAGTCACCCGGGAAATGGGTGTCGAACCAGTCTTCGTTCTCGAACGGATAGTGCACCTGGCCGTACGGCATCGACCCGGAGTCGAACCACACGTCGAGGACGTCCTCGATGCGGCGCATCGTGGACTTGCCGGTCGGATCGTCGGGGTTGGGCCGGGTCAGCTCGTCGATGAAGGGCCGGTGCAGGTTGTCCGGCCGCACTCCAAAATCACGCTGGAGCTCATCCAAGCTGCCGTAGACATCGACCCGGGGATAGGCGGGATCGTCGGACTTCCACACCGGGATCGGACTGCCCCAGTATCGGTTGCGCGAGATCGACCAGTCGCGGGCGCCTTGCAGCCACTTGCCGAACTGTCCGTCTTTGACGTGTTCGGGGTACCAGGTGATCTCCTGGTTCAGCTCGACCATCCGGTCGCGGAACTGGCTCACCTTGATGAACCACGACGACACAGCCCGGTAGATCAACGGGTTCCGGCACCGCCAGCAGTGCGGGTAGGAGTGCTCGTAGGTGTCGTGGCGGAGCAGCACCGCACCGTTGGCCGCGGCGGCGCCGGTGCCGTTCTTGAGGTCGCGGATGATCTGCGGGTTCGCATCGAACACGTGCTGGCCGGCGTAGTCGGGCACGGTCGAGTCGAAGCGGCCCTTCGAATCGACCGGGGTGACCGCGACGATGTCAGCCGTGTCGGCCGTCGCCTTGTCGTCCTCGCCGTATGCGGGCGCCATGTGCACCAGCCCGGTGCCGTCGTCGGTGCTGACGAACTCGGCGCCGAGTACCTGGAACGAGTTGACCGCATCCGGGAAGAACGGGAACGGCGGGCGATAGTGCGTACCGAGGAGCTGCTCGCCGAGGTAGGTGGCGACGGCGACGGGCTCCTCGCCGAACTCGCGCGCGTACGCGGCCAGCCGGGCTTCGGCGAGCACGAACCGGTGCCCGTCAGGGCCCTCGACGACCACGTAGCTGACCGCTGGGTTGACGGCGACAGCCTGGTTGGACGGAAGGGTCCAGGGCGTGGTGGTCCAGATCAGCAGGTAGGCACCGGCGGCCGGGCCGTCTATCGCCTCGAACCCGACGGTCAGCGCCGGGTCCTGCCGGTTCTGGTAGACGTCGTCGTCCATGCGCAGCTCGTGGCTGGACAGCGGGGTCTCGTCGTTCCAGCAGTACGGCAGCACCCGGTTGCCCTCGTAGGCGAGGCCCTTGTCCCACAGCTGTTTGAACACCCAGATCACCGACTCCATGAAGCCGATGTCGAGGGTCTTGTAGTCGTTGTCGAAGTCGACCCACCGCGCCTGACGGGTGACGTAGTCGCGCCACTCGCCGGTGTACTTCAGGACGGATGCGCGGCAGGCGTCGTTGAACTTCGCGATGCCCATCTCTTCGATCTGGGCTTTGTCGGTGATGCCGAGCTGGCGCTGCACCTCAAGTTCAGCGGGCAGGCCATGGGTGTCCCAGCCGAAGCGACGTTCCACCTTGTATCCGCGCATCGTCCGATAGCGGGGCACGATGTCCTTGACGTAGCCCGTCAGAAGGTGGCCGTAGTGCGGAAGGCCGTTGGCGAAGGGCGGTCCGTCGTAGAAGACATACTCCGGCGCTCCGTCGCGCTGCGCGATGCTGGCGCGGAAGGTGTCGTCGCTGTCCCAGAACTTGAGCACCTCGGTTTCCAGCGCCGGGAACTTCGGCGCACCGGAAGTGGGCTTGGGATATGCGCTCACGTCGTAGGTCTCCTGTGCCATACAGAATCAAGGCACGGGGACGAACGTCGCGCTGGTGCGCGAGCGCCGCGGTACCACCCCGCTTGCACACGCGAACGTGCGCCACTCAAAAGTCAGGGCGATGACGGGCCCACCCGTCCGGTTCTACTGGGCGTGAGTCGACAGACTCACAGCTGTTCTTCCGAAGACTCCCCGGTGATGGCCGGATCAACGCCGATGGACCAGTTTAGCGGCGACGTGCGCCGCGGGAAATCACAGGGGCGCAGCGGCGTCCGAGGTGATGTCGATGACCGCGAGCGGAAACTGGTCGGCCATCTCTTCGACGGAGTAGGCGTCGAAGCGCGCCGCGTCGTACCA
Source organism: Mycobacterium sp. 236(2023) (assembly GCF_029623955.1). Lineage (GTDB taxonomy): Bacteria > Actinomycetota > Actinomycetes > Mycobacteriales > Mycobacteriaceae > Mycobacterium. Next base: position 184,450 of record NZ_JARSBP010000010.1, read on the forward strand.
CCAGTCGATCTGCAGCAGACCGTCCACGCGCTGCACGCGAAGCTCGAGGGCGCGGCCGGCCGGCTCGTCGACCAGTCCTGCGACGGCCACATTCAGCAGCAGGTCCGCCTGTGCGCTGGCGCGTCCGGGGGCTCCGGCCAGTGCACTGTGTGCTCCCTGCAGCATTTCCGTCGGGCCCATCGGCTGAGCGTCCGAGCAGATCAGAGTCACGGGGTGACTCAGCCAGCGATGACCACCGGTGACGTCGACCGTCACGGTGCCCTCGCCACGGGTCCGGCCCAGGGTGCGGCCCAGTGCAGCGAGGAGGATCTCCTCGATCTGCACACCGAGCCACTCTGCCGCCGAGTCGAGTTCCTCGGTCAGTTCGCTCGAAGGAGAGGTACTGAACTTCTCTAGTTGAGCGGGCAGTGCGTCGATCGTGGGGTGATCGAACACATCCAGGGTTTCCGGTGCGGAGTAGACGGGCCGTTGTTTGACCTCGTCTGCGATGTATGGAGCGACCATGCGACTTACCGTACAGCGAATGTCCCAAATTTGGGAGAGGGGTCCCAAAATCGTGACGACGTTGTCAATTAAGAACGTGTTATCTATTTGCCGGGAGGGGCTGCCCAAAGCTGGGATCAGGCGTTATGGTGTTGTGATGCCCCGTACGGATGAGAACGGCAGACAGCTGAAAGCCCTGCTCGACTACCTCCTCGACGGAGAGATCGATGCCAAGGACATTTTTGACGCGCTCGGCATTTCAAGCAGCACCTATTACCGGCGGATCAAAGAAGCCGACTATCCCAATGCCGAAGAGCTTCGCCTCGTGGCCGACCGGTTCACACTTAGCTACCCGGATCTTCAGATTCAGTTCGGCCTGATGAGTCGGCAAGAGGTTTGGCAGTACATCGAAGCGGTCGGACCGGCCCCCCTTGCGGTCGCAACACTGCCTGACACCAGCGTAAATACTGTGGCGAAGCAGCGGACGAAGCTGTCGGACCTGACACCGCGACTGGATGCGCCTCCCCTTTAGCGGCATTAGCCCTTACAATTTGCTGAACCCGTTCCGCCCGAAAGCGACCCCCCATGGCCCTGGCATCTCTGATCGCGATCACGCTCATGTGCATCGCGTGGAGCCTGTGGATTCGCCGCGTGACGTGGTCGTGCCGCTGGGAGGTGGCCGCGACCCTCAATATCGCCCTCCAGGGCGCCGCAGTTCTGCTGATGTCACCCCTGGCGTCGGAGACGATCGGCCCGTGGCTGTATTCGCTGACAGGTAAGTGGAACCTCGAGGATTACCTCGGACACGATTGCTACATCGTCGCCGCGTCGGCAGTTGTCTACAACGCCCTCGGACGGCTCGAACAGGACAACGCTCTCCAGCAACGCTTCCGGCAGCATGTCGAGTTGCCTGCGACGGTCTGTATTCCGGTGCTGCTCGCCGCGTTCTGGCTCGGCAACGGCGCCTCGATCTACCGGCCCGACTTCTTCGACGTGCCGACCGATCTGTGGCTCAACCTATATTGGCTGCTGCTCTGCGGCATCTTGATCTACCTGCTCGTCTACTGCGGGCGCGCCTTGATGATCCTGCGCACCGACCCGCGCTCGCGCCCGATCGCGAACACCTACCTTTTCGCCTGTGGCATGGGCATCCTTGCCTGCGTCGTCCGGATCATCACCGCGTTCGTGCCGCAGTTCCAGACCGTCCAGGGCACCACATTGGTCTGGATTTTCGCGTGCGCCTGCGGCGCCGGCTTCGCTCTGACATCCGCACACTCGTGGCGGATCAAGACGAAGTGGTTCTCGCGCGCCAATCAGTAGTTCCGGCTAGTCGCAGCACCAGCGCGCCCTTCACTTCCGGCCGGCTCGCGGCCACGTGGGCGAATGTGGCACCGTGCGCCAGCAACTGTGGGACCGCGTCCCGCAGAATCCCGGGACCGCCAACGCCGACGAAGCGGTGCGGCGCGACCCGGCATCCTGATTTGCCAGAATCTCACCGCGCGTCTCGCGGTTCACGACCCACTCCGCAGTGCTCGTTGCATCAGCAACGAAAAGCGGATCTAGACCGCCGTCGCGGTGACGTCGGCGAACGGCGCACCGTAGTCCCGCACCCGGTGATAGCCGTTCTTACGGGCCAGGGAGGCGCCACGACGGATCAGCGCTGCGGTCGCGACGAAACCGGCCTGATCGCTGACGACGAGCGGCGTCAGCAGCCGGTTGTGCACGAAACCGAACGACAGTCCGGTCTGCGGATCCGCCCAGCCGAGGGAGCCGCCGAGACCGACGTGCCCGAAACCGGGCAGCAGACCGGGGATCGGCAACCCGTGATAACCGAGGTGGAAGGACAGCGGCATGACCATGCTGTGGTCGAGGCGCAGACTCCGGCGGCCGGTGAGCGCGGCCGTCGTCTCGCTGGACAGGTACTGCACGCCGTCGATGCGGCCGCCGTTGGCGATCGCGCCGTACATGCGCGCCAGGGCTCGCGCGGTGGCCACGCCATTGGCTGCCGGTATCTCGCTGTCGAGCAGCGGAATATCGCCCTGCACAAAGGATTTGACGCCGGGGAAGTACATGGCACCGAAGGCCGCGGAGAACGGCAGCGCCGCGATGTGCGGGGCGACGAGGTTGAAGACAGGATTCTGCAGTCGCGTCTGCGGCCCGATGATGCGAGCGGGCTGCGTCGGCGCCTGGGCCGGCGGCCGGCCGAGGTGGATACCGTCGGTGTTCAGCGGCGCGGCGACCTCGGTGCGGATCAGCTCGCGCATGCCGACGCCGGTGACCGAGCGGGCCAAGCCGGACAGCAGCCACCCGAACGTGAACGCGTGGTAGGCCGGTTTGCCGTGCAGCCAGCTCATAGGGGCCGCGGCGAGCCGCTCCTCCATGACGAGGTGATTCATCAGGTCGGCTCTCGCGACGCCGTTGAGCTGTGACAGCCCGGCCCGGTGTCGCATCAGATCACGCACCGTGATCTGCGACTTGCCGTTGGCGCCGAACTCGCGCCAGTACTCGGCGACCGGGGCGTCGTAGTCGATCAGCCCGCGATCGGCCAGCCGATGGATGACCGTGGCGGCCACACCCTTTGTCGCCGAGAACACCATCGGCGCCGTGTCCGCCGTCCAGCGCCGCTTGCCTCTACGGTCTGCCCATCCGGTCCAGACGTCGACGACGGGCTCGCCGTCGAGGTACACCGACAGCGCGCCACCGCCGAACCGTCGGTGCGGGAACATCTGGGCGAAGGCACGCACCGCACACGCGAAGTTGGGATCGGCAGCGCCCTCGACGCTGCGCGGAAGGTCACCGTTGACGCCCGTCACAAGATGAATTTACCCCGTGGCGCGGCAAACTATGAGGGTGTTATCGATTCGTTAATCGATCGGCTCGGCCTACGGCTCGACAGCGTCCAGAATCTGCTGCGCAGCAAGCGCCGGGGTGAGCTCGCCTTCGCGAACCTGGCGCTCCACGTCGGCGCGGATGGCGCGCACCCCGGGGCTTGAGAGCACGCGATCCAGCACCGTGTCGCGGACCATCGACCAGGTCCATTCCACCTGCTGAGTGCGCCTTCTCGCTTCGAACTCACCGGCCTCGGTGAGCGCTCCACGGTGCTTGAGGACGGTGCCCCACAACTCCCCCAGACCGTCGCCGGTGAGTGCACTCATCGTGAGAACCGGTGGGCGCCAAGTTGTTTCGCGCGGATAAATCAGCCGAATCGCCCCTGCGAGTTCGCGGGCGGCGGCCTTGGCCTCGATCGCGTGCTCGCCATCGGCCTTGTTGACCACGACGATGTCGGCCAACTCCAGGACGCCCTTCTTGATCCCCTGCAGTTGGTCGCCCGTGCGGGCCAGGGTCAGGAACACGAAGGTGTCCACCATGTTGGCAACCGTCACCTCGGACTGTCCCACCCCGACGGTCTCCACCAGGACAACGTCGTATCCGGCGGCCTCCAGCAACACGATGGTCTCGCGCGTCGCCCTGGCCACCCCGCCGAGCGTCCCCGAGGTCGGCGACGGCCGGATGTAGGCGTCGGGATGCACCGCGAGCTTGGCCATCCGCGTCTTGTCGCCGAGGATCGACCCGCCGGTGCGGGTGGAGGACGGGTCCACCGCGAGCACGGCCACCCTGTGCCCCTGCTCGATCAGGTGGATGCCGAGCGCCTCGATGGTTGTCGACTTGCCGACGCCGGGGACTCCGGTGATGCCGACGTGCATCGCCGAGCCGGCTTCGGGCATGAGCTCGAGCAGCAGCTCCTGGGCCTTCTGCCGGTGGTCGGCACGGGTTGACTCGACGAGTGTGATCGCCCTCGCCAGGGCCGAGCGGTCACCGTTGCGGATCGCCTCGGCTAGGTCAGGCGAGGTCATATCCCAGGCGTTCGGCGAGCTTGTTCAGCAGTCCGATCGCGGCATCGGCGATCACAGTGCCCGGCGGGAAGATCGCCGTCGCCCCGGCCTCGTAGAGCTCGTCGAAGTCGCCGGGCGGGATGACGCCGCCGACGACGACCATGATGTCCGGCCTGCCGACCTCTGCCAGCGCGTCGCGCAGCGCGGGCACCAGCGTCAGGTGCCCGGCGGCCAGCGACGACACCCCGACCACGTGCACGTCGTTGTCGGCGGCTTGACGCGCGACCTCGTCGGGTGTCGAGAACAGCGAGCCGACGTCGACGTCGAAGCCGATGTCGGCGAACGCCGTCGCGATGACCTTCTGCCCGCGGTCGTGGCCGTCCTGGCCCATCTTCGCGACCAGGATCCGCGGCCGGCGGCCGTCGGCCTCGGCGAACTTCTCGACGAGTTCGGTTGCGCTGCTGACGTTGCTGGCCATGCCCACCTCGTCTCGGTACACGCCGGCGATGGTCCGGATCTCGGCCTGATGGCGGCCGTACACCTTCTCCAGGGCGTCGGAGATCTCTCCGACGGTGGCTTTCGCGCGGGCGGCGTTGATCGCCAGCGCCATCAGGTTGTTTCCCAGGCCGTCCTCGCCGGCAGCCTCGTGAACGCCTGCTGCCCTGGTCAATTCGGCCAGCGCCGCCTGTGTCGCGTCTTCGTCACGCTCGGCGCGCAGCCGCTCGAGTTTCGCCAGCTGTTCGGCGCGCACCCGGCTGTTCTCGACCTTGAGGACCTCGATCTCCTGATCCTCGTCCACCTGGTACTTGTTGACGCCGATGAGCGCCTGGACGCCGGAGTCGATGCGGGCCTGGGTGCGCGCGGCGGCTTCCTCGATGCGCAGCTTCGGGATGCCGGCGTCGATTGCGGCGGCCATGCCACCGTGCTCGGCGACCTCGGCGATGTGCGCGCGGGCTTTCTCCGCGAGTTGGTGGGTCAACCATTCCACGTAATAGGAACCGCCCCACGGGTCGATCGGCCGCGTGGTGCCGGACTCCTGCTGCAGCAGCAGCTGGGTGTTGCGGGCGATGCGCGCCGAGAAATCGGTCGGCAGCGCCAGCGCCTCGTCGAGGGCGTTGGTGTGCAGCGACTGGGTGTGGCCCTGGGTGGCGGCCATCGCCTCCACGCAGGTGCGCGCCACGTTGTTGAAGACGTCCTGGGCGGTCAGCGACCAACCGGAAGTCTGCGAATGTGTGCGCAGGGACAGCGATTTGGAACTTTTCGGGTCGAACTGTGCGACGAGCTCGCTCCACAGCAAACGGCCGGCGCGCAGCTTGGCCACCTCCATGAAGAAGTTCATGCCGATGCCCCAGAAGAACGACAACCGAGGCGCGAACTTGTCGATGTCCAGGCCGGCGTCCAGGCCCGCCTTGATGTATTCGACGCCGTCGGCCAGCGTGTAGCCGAGCTCCAGATCGGCCGTGGCTCCAGCTTCCTGGATGTGGTAGCCCGAGATCGAAATGCTGTTGAACTTGGGCATTTTCGCGCTGGTGTAGCCGAAGATGTCGGAGATGATCCGCATCGACGGCTTCGGAGGATAGATGTAGGTGTTGCGGACCATGAACTCTTTGAGGATGTCGTTCTGGATGGTCCCGGCGAGCTTGTCCGGCGCCACGCCCTGCTCCTCGGCGGCCACCACGTAGAGCGCGAGGATCGGCAGCACGGCCCCGTTCATCGTCATCGACACCGACACCGACGACAGGTCGATGCCGTCGAACAGCTGCCGCATGTCCAGGATCGAGTCGATTGCCACACCTGCCATGCCGACGTCCCCCGCGACGCGGGGGTGGTCGGAGTCGTAGCCGCGGTGGGTCGCGAGGTCGAAGGCGACCGACAGACCCTTCTGACCCGCCGCCAGGTTGCGACGATAGAAGGCGTTGGATTCCGCGGCCGTGGAGAAGCCGGCGTACTGGCGGATGGTCCACGGCTGGTTCACGTACATCGTCGGGTACGGGCCGCGCACGAACGGCGGCTCGCCGGGCAGGCTGTCGAGCGGGTATCCGGCGTCGGCGACGCCTGCGCGGTCGGCGGCGATGTAGACAGGCTTGACGTCGATGCCTTCGGGCGTGGCCCAGTCGAGTTGTTCGGGCGTGTACCCGTGCGCGGCGGCGGCCGCGGCGACCTGTTCGGTGACGTCGGCAGAAGTCGGCGCCACGGGCGCGACATCACCCGTGAGTGGAACGTCGGCGAAGCTGTCGATGACAGGCTTTGTCGCAGTCATGTCATGCCCCCAATCGGGTCAGCAGGTCTGACAAGGTGGCCACCGCATCGATCTTCGCGGTGACATACCCGTCGGGCTTGGATTGCGCGTCGGCCACGGCCTTTTCGGGCCCCGCCAGCAGGACGTACTTCACTCCGGCGGCCTTGGCGGCCTCGACCGCAGCCGAGGCCTCGTCGGCGTAGCGCTTGTCGGTGCCGCAGATCACCGCGATGTCGGACGTACCCGCTTCGGTGACGGCCTCGATACCCCCGGAGGCCAGCAGGTTCGACGCGAACGTGGTGCGGATGTTGTGCTCGGCGAGCGGGCCCAGCGGCAGCAGCAGCACGGCAGGCCGGGCACCGGTCTTGGCCAGGAACGCGTCCGACCGGTCGCGCAGCGCTTCGAAATCTGCCGCGTAGCGCTTCACGCTCGGCAGCGGATTGCCCTGCGGCAGGGGAACTTCGGAGAGGTTGGGGTATTCGTTGACGCCGGTGAGCGCGGTACGCCGATGGGCGATGTCAGCGGCGCGGCGCTCCGCGACCTCTGCGATCTGGGCCGCGATGTGCTCGCGGGCGGCTTCGAAGCCGCCTTGCGCTTCGATCTGCTGGAAGTGCGCCCACGCCTGCTCAGCGAGTTCACGCGTGAGGTCCTCGACGAACCATGACCCGCCCGCCGGATCGAAGACCCGGCCGATGTGGGACTCCTCGAGCAGCAGCAGCTGCGTGTTGCGCGCGATGCGTCGCGCGAAACTGCGTGCGGTGCCGGGGAATCCGCCGTCGATCGCGACATCGAAGGGGTGGACAGCCACGATGTCGGCGCCACCGACACCCGCGGCAAAGGCCGCGACCGTGGTGCGCAGCATGTTCACCCACGGATCGCGCTGAGTCATCATCGGCAGCGACGTCGTCGCGATCACGGTCGCCGCGCCGGCATCCGGCTCCCCCACCACGTCGGCGACGCGCGCCCAGAGCTGGCGTGCGGCACGCAGTTTCGCGATCGACTGGAACTGGTCGTCGTCGGCCGCGAATCGGAAACTGATCTGGCCCAGCGCTGCTGACGTGCTCAGGCCGGCGTCGACCAGATGCCGCAGGTACGCCACACCGGCAGCGATGGAGGCCCCCAGTTCCCACGACGCATTCGCCCCGAGGTTGTGGAACGTCGGGCCGTCGACGGTGATCGTGCGGACGTGCCCGTCGAAGCCGAGCACCTGACCCGCCCGTCCGACGACTTCGTCAAGGCATGGCGCCGCGCGGCCGGCGAGCGGCGCGCTGAGCGGGTCTGCACCCAGGTCCACCGACAGGCGAGACCGCTGATCGTCGTCGAGGCCGGCCAGCAGAGCGACGAGCGCATCGACGGTGCCGCCGAACGTGGCGCCGTCCCCCTCGACCACGATGGGAACGAGATCCAGATAGACACCCTCGAGCAGTTGCCCCAGGTCAGCGGGCGAAATCGCGTCTCCGACGCGCAACACCAAGGCGCTGATGCCCTCGGTGAGGCCGACCAGGATCGACCCGTTGGCCTCGGCCGCCGGCACTCCGTCGGCCGGATAGACGTCGGCGACCTTCCAGCCCGACTTCACGTCGCGCAGCGCGTCCCCGCCCCGCACGAACGGCCAGCTGCCGGGCAACGCGGGCTCGGTGAGTTCGTCGCGGCTCGTATACAGCGGCCGGATCGGGAAGCCGTCGTAGGTGGGCGAGTCGAGCAGATGCTCAGGCTCGGCGCCGAGTTCGGCCGGCTCTTTCTTCGTGGACTTCGCCAGAACACCCGCCACGGCGGAGCGCCATCGGTCCAGATCGGGGTCGACTACACCTGCGGCAGCGCCGGCGCTGGGATTCTGCACAGCCATCAGGCTAAATGATGCCGCTCACATCAGCGTGCGCCGGTGTGCAGATTCCACACACTGTCGACATCGCCGGTTTGCTCGCGGCCCGTACTCTTGGTAACCGTGAATTCCGTAGTCAGCACGCTTCGTAGCGTTCACGCTGCGGTCGTCACGACGCTGAAGACGGTTCCGCGGACCCGCCTGGCGGCTGCTTTGACGGCGATTGTGATTCTTGTCGCAATTGCGCTGCTCGTACCCCTGCCGACAGCGCTGCAGCTGCGTGACTGGGCCACCTCGGCAGGCCCCTGGTTTCCGCTGGCGTTTTTCGTCGCACACGTGGTCATGACGGTGTTCCCCTTCCCGCGCACCGCGTTCACGCTGGCCGCGGGCCTGCTGTTCGGCCCGGTCCTCGGGATTCCCATCGCCGTCGCTGCCAGCACGATCAGCGCCGTCATCGCCCTGGTTCTGGTCCGGACCGCGGGCTGGCAGGTCGGCAAGCTTGTCAGCCATCCCCGCGTCGACGCGGTCGACAGAAGACTCCGGGAACGGGGCTGGCCCGTGGTTCTGGCCACCCGGCTGATTCCCGCCGTGCCGTTCTCGGTGCTGAACTACGCCGCCGGCGCGTCCTCGATACGAGTCATTCCGTATACGTTGGCCACCTTTTTCGGTGTGCTGCCTGGGACAGCGGCGATCGTGATCCTCGGCGACGCACTGACCGGCAGGCTCAGCCCGACGCTTGTTCTGGTGTCGCTGTGCACAGCCGCCATCGGACTGGCCGGTCTCGCATACGAGATCAGGTCCCACCGGCGTCAGGAGCCGTCGGGCCCCTTCACGGTCAATGCGCCGAACAGCGCGAGGAACGACGACGCCGCAACGAGCCCGGGGCTGTAGTCCTTGGCCCGGACGTGGGAACCGACGGCGAGCACGAAGTAGATCGTCAGCATGAACGTCGTCAGCCGGGCCAGCGCCGGGAAGCGGAACACCGATAGCAACCCGACGGCGCTCGCGGCCTTGACCCACGGGATCAGCGGCCTCAACTCCGGGGCGAGACCGACGTCGTCGAACGCCTTCTTGATCGGCGGGATCTGCTTGGCACACGCCACAGCGTCGCCGGCCTGCATCGCCGCCAGGGCGGCGTAGGTACGGCGAGATGTCAGGGCGCTCATTCGGTCTGCCCGTGGCGCGGCGCGGACTGCTGCTGGTAGTCGCCGGGCGGCTGCGCCTGCTGCGACAGCGGCGGGTACTGCGGCGGCGGGTCGATGACCCCGGCCACCGGCTTGCGGGCCTCGGCTTCGGCTTTCGCGACGGCCTGGGCGATCTCGGGATCGGTCTCGGTGTTGAACCAGTCGGCGACTTCGTCGGAATCGTCTTCTGGCCGGGCCGGGCTCTCGTCCACCGGTGACGGGGTGTACCGGAACACGCCGTCCTCGCCGGGGGCGCCCAGCATCTTGGTGAATCCCTGTAGCGCCGAACCGAAGTCGCTGGGCACGAGCCACACCTTGTTGGCCTCGCCCTTGGCCATCTGCGGCAGTGTCTGCAGGTACTGGTAGGCCAGCATCTCCGGGGTCGGCCTGCCGTTCTTGATGGCGGCGAAGGTCTTCTCGATGGCTTTGGCCTGACCCTGGGCCTGCAGGTAGGCCGCGGCGCGCTCACCCTGGGCGCGCAACATGCGGGACTGCCGGTCGGCCTCGGCGGCGAGGATCGCGGCCTGCTTGGCGCCTTCGGCGGCCAGGATCTGAGCCTGCTTCTGACCTTCGGCCTGCTTGATCGACGCCTCGCGGTTGCCTTCCGCGGTCAGGATCATGGCGCGCTTCTCGCGGTCGGCGCGCATCTGCTTTTCCATCGAGTCCTGGATCGACGGGGGCGGGTCGATGCTGCGCAGCTCGACGCGGGCGACGCGAAGACCCCACCGGCCGGTGGCCTCGTCGAGCACGCCGCGCAGCTGGCCGTTGATCGAATCGCGCGAGGTGAGCGTCTGCTCCAGCGTCATGCCGCCGACGACGTTGCGCAGCGTGGTGGTGGTCAGCTGCTCGACGCCGACGATGTAGTTGCTGATCTGGTAGACCGCGGCCTGCGGGTTGGTGACCTGGAAGTAGACGACGGTGTCGATGTTGACCGTCAGGTTGTCCTCGGTGATCACGGGCTGCGGAGGGAACGAGACGACGCGCTCACGCAGGTCGACGCGCGCCCGGATCTTGTCGACGAACGGCAGCAGAAGCGTCAGCTGCCCCGACACCGTCTTGCTGTACCGGCCGAGGCGCTCGATGACCGCGGCCTCCGCCTGCGGAATCAGCGCCACCGACTTCGCGACGACGATCGCGGCGAAGATCACCAACACCGCGAGCAGCACCAAACCTGCAATCGCACCGTCCACTACGGGCCCCCTTTAGCTAGACAACCTCGGACTACACAACTTTGGCGACCACCGCCGTGGCTCCGTCGATGTGCACGACGGTCACATGGTCGCCGGGTTCGAAGACATCGTTCTCGTTGTAGGGCCTCGCCGTCCAGACTTCCCCGTCAAGTTTGACCTGGCCCTCGTGCACGGCGACCCGGTCCAGAACCAGTGCGCTCTTGCCTTCGAGCGCCTGCACGGGCTCGGGAAGTCCTTTGCCGGACACCATCCGGCGGCGCAGCGCCGGGCGCACCCCGACCAGAAGCAGCACGGATACGACGAGGAACACGACGCCGTCGGCCCAGATCGGCCAGTCCAGCAGGAAGCTCGACCCCGCGGCGGCCAGAGCGCCACCACTGAGCATGAGCAGGAAGAGATCACCGGTCAGCGCCTCGGCGCCCGCGAGCGCCAAAGCTGCGATCAGCCAGATCAATGCGACAGGCATGACGCCAGCGTATCGCGCAACCGACTGTATGAGCCGGTAACAACTACACTGCAGCCATCATGTGGTGCCCGAGTGTTTCGCTATCGGTGTGGACCAATGCCTGGTTGGCAGGCGCCGCCGCGCCTGACGATGTCCTGGACGCGTTATCTCAATGGACGCCAAGGCATTCAGTGACCGCCTACGATTCGGCCGCGGCCGAACGCACCGGTCTGTCGTGGCCGGATCTCGACGACGCAGCGTCGGTGTCGTTGCTGCAGACGGTGCGCACCGCGTCTGCACAGGCGGTATCGCAACCCGCGATCTCGCTCGCCCTGCCGGTTCCCGGCGATGTGCGGGGGCTGCCGCCGGGTACGCAATTCGGCCGGGACGCCGTCGCGGCAGGCGAGGCGGTCGTGGTGGCCGGGGTGAACGGCGCCATCGGCCTCGTGCCCGACTTCGAGTACCAGGACAGCTATCCCGACACTTTCGATCCCGACGACGAGTTCGAATACGACGCAGAGCTCACCGGACTGTCGTGGACGGTGTATTCGTTCTCCTCCGCGCCACCGGCCGGTCACTTCGATCTCGGTGAAGCCGAATACGAGCTGCGCGACGCGGTGCGTTCGGCGGCGGACGCGCTCGGTGCGCTGCGTGCCGGTTCGCACGGCGGCGACGTCGGCGATCCCCGCAGACTCGTCGAGCAGGTCCTCGATTCCACGCGGGCACACCGCATTCCCGACCACGCCCCGACCCGAGCCGTCCGGGTTCTGGAGAACGCCGCGCACGTCGATGCGATCATCACGGTCAGCTCCGGGCTGATCCCGATCGGATTGCAGAGTTCCTCGGAGTTCCAGCTGGCCAGCGACGCGCTGCGCCCGTTGACGTCGGTCGTGCGGTCAGCTCGGTTGGCGGCGGTCGATGCGATCCTGCACTCCGCCTGGCAGAACTAGGCGCCGCAGGCGGGCGTGCACAGCGCCCCGTTGACGCTGCTGCCGTAGCCCGGCACATCGCCGGATCCACTGGCCCGCAACGGTGGACGGCCCAGGGTCACCTCGTCGATGAGGTCGACGACCAGTTGGGCGAATCGTGGTTGCGCGTTGGGGGTGGACGCCCGCGCGAAGGCGATCCCGGCCTCCGCGGCCTGTTCGGCGATCTCGTTGTCCAGATCCCAGACGACCTCGATGTGATCGGCCACAAAACCCACCGGGCACACGATCACCGCCTTGACGCCGCCTTTGGTCAGCACGTCGAGGTGGTCGCCGACGTCGGGTTCGAGCCATGGCACCTGGGGCGGGCCCGAGCGCGACTGCCAGACCTGGTCGTATTCGCGATATCCGGCTGCCGCCGCCACCAGGCCGGCCGTGTAGCCGACCTGACGCTCGTAAAGGTCTGGCCCACAACGGGATGCGGCACGCAGCGGGATGGAGTGCGCGGTGAACACCAGCCGTGCCTCGTCCCGCAGATCCTCGGGCAGGGTGGCCGCCGCGTCCCTGATTGCGTCGGCGAACATCGCGATGAGCAGCGGATGGTCGAAATACTGCCGCAGCTTGACGAGTTCGGGTGCGTCCGGACCAGCGGACCCGCGGCCGCGGGCGATATCCTCCTGGTACTGGGTGCACCCGGAGTATCCGCCCCAGGCTGAGGTCGTGAACACCGCGGCACGACGAATGCCGTTGTCTCGCATCTGCGCAACGGTGTCTTCGATGTACGGCTCCCAGTTGCGGTTGCCGAAGTAGACGGGCAGCTCGACGCCGCGTCGAGCCAGCTCCGCCTCGATCGATGCGATCAGCTCCCGATTGATGCCGTTGATCGGCGACACCCCGCCGAAGTGCAGATAGTGCTCGGCCACGGATTCCAGGCGTTCCCTGGGGATTCCACGGCCTCTGGTGACGTTCTCCAGGAACGGCATGACCTGCTCGGGGCCTTCGGGGCCGCCGAACGACAACAGCAGCAGGGCATCAAAAGACATAAAAGCTCATATCGTCACAGCAGCTGGGTGCTCGCTCCGCCGTCGGCGTACACGATGGTGCCGGTGGTGGCAGGCAGCCAGTCGGACAGCAGCGCGCACACCGTCTTCGCCACGGGGGTCGGGTCTTTCATGTTCCAGCCGATGGGCGCGCGCTGATCCCAACCTTCTTCGAGCAGCTTCATCTGGGCGCCGGCTTCGTCACCGAGCGCGCCACCGACGATGGCGCTCATCGCCAGGGTCCGGATGGGCCCTGCGGCAACCAGATTGGACCGCACCCCGACCTTGCCGGCTTCGCGCGCGACGAATCGGTTCACGGACTCGAGCGCGCTCTTGGCGACGGTCATCCAGTTGTAGGCAGGCATGGCCCGCGTCGGGTCGAAGTCCATGCCGACGATGCCACCACCCGGATTCATGATGGGCAGAACGGCTTTGGCCAGCGACGCGTACGAGTACGCGGAGATGTGGATGCCCTTGGCGACGTCCTCGTAGGGGGCGTCGAAGAACGGGTTGATGCCCATCCCGGTCTGCGGCATGAAGCCGATCGAGTGCACGACGCCGTCGAGTTTGTTGCCTTCGCCGATGACCTCGGCGATGCGGTCGGCGAGGGTGTCGAGGTGCTTGTCGTCCTGCACGTCGAGTTCGAGCAGCGGCGGCTTGGACGGCAGCCGGTCGAGAATCCGCTCGATCAGCCGCAGCCGGTTGAAGCCGGTGCAAATCACCTCGGCGCCGGCCTCCTGGGCGACCTTGGCGATGTAGAACGCGATCGAGCTGTCGGTGATGATCCCCGTGACGAGGATCCGCTTGCCTTCCAGAATTCCTGTCATTGCTTCTGTCATGCCCTTTCTAGTGGCCCATGCCCATGCCGCCGTCGACCGGGATGACCGCGCCGGCGATATAACCTGCGTCCTCGGACGCCAGGAAGCTGACCGCCCCGGCGACGTCCTCGGCGGTCCCGACCCGCTTGGCGGGAATGAATTGCAGTGCGCCCTCCTGGATCCGCTCGTCCAGGGCGCGGGTCATCTCGGTGTCGATGTAGCCCGGGGCGACGACGTTGGCGGTGACGCCGGCCTTGGAGAGCTCGCGGGAGATCGAGCGCGCCATACCGATCAGGCCCGCCTTGGCGGCGGCGTAATTGGCCTGGTTGCCGATGCCCCACATGCCCGAGACGGAGCCGATGAAGATGATCCGGCCGAACCGCGCACGCTGCATACCGCGGCACGCGCGCTGCGCGACGCGGAACGCACCGGTGAGGTTGGCGTTGATGACCTCTTCGAAGCGCTCCTCGGTCATCCGCATCAGGAACGCGTCTTTGGAGATCCCGGCGTTGGAGACCAGCACCTCGACGGGCCCCTGATGCTCCTCGACCTCTTTGAAGGCGCGGTCGACGGCGGCATTATCGGTGACGTCGCATTCGACGCCGAACACGCCCTCGGGCGCGCCGGATCCACGATGGGTGACGGCGACCTTGTGGCCGTCGGCAGCAAGTCGCTGCGCGATGGCCAGACCGATGCCCCTGTTGCCGCCGGTGACGAGCACCGATCGGGAGACGAAAGCGGGAGAAGTCATGCCCGTCAACTTAGTCGGTGGGCTCCATTCTTAAGAAATCGCCTTACTTAATTGGGCAGGCGGCGGTTGATCAGCAGCGCGCCGAGCGCTGCTGCGGCCAGGACGACAGCTCCCAGGCGCAACCAGCCCACGCTGGCATCACCCTTGATCGTTTCGTACCCGATCTGCTCCTGCAGATTGGTGAACACCTGCTTGAGCTGTTCGAGGCTGGACGCGGTGAACGCGTCGCCGCCGGACAGGTCGGCGATCTTCTTGAGCATCTCGTCGTCCACCGGAACCGGCTGGCGCTGGTCGTTGATCTCGACGTACCCGTACGGTGTGCCGAACGACACCGTGGAGATCGGGACTCCTTGATCCTTGGCGGTGCGCGCCGCGGTGTAGGCGCCCTTCGGGTTGTCCGGATTCGACGGCACGGTCTCCTTGCCGTCGGACATCAGCACGATGCGTGCCGGCGGCGGTTCGTCGCCGCCGCCGATGACGGCGCCGACCGTCGCGACGGCCTGCAGCGCGGTGAAGATGCCTTCGCCGGTGGCGGTGCGGTCCGCCAGCTGCAGCTTGTCGATCGCCGTTTTCGTCGACTCTCGGTTCGTCGTCGGCGAGACCAGCACGGTCGCGGTGCCCGCGTAGGCGATCAGGCCCAGGTTGATGCCGGGCGTCAGCTGATCGGCGAACTGTTTGGCCGCCTCCTGGGCGGCAACCAGGCGGTTGGGGGCGACGTCGGTCGCGCGCATCGACTGCGAGACGTCGATGACGAGCATGACGACCGCCCGGTTGCGAGGGATGCGCACGTCGTGGGTCGGGCCGGCCATCGCGATGGTGAACGACACCAGCGACAGCAGCATCAGCACCGCAGGGAGATGACGTAACCGACTGGGCCGCTTCGGCGCGACGCTCTCCAGCAGCTCCATGTTCGCAAAGCGCAGCATCCGTTGCTGCCGGGCCAGCTGCACGATGACGTAGAGAGCGACGAGCGCGATGACGACGAGGAAGAAGAGGAAGAACCAGGGGTGTTCGAAACCCGAGAGCGACATGGGTCCGAGCAACGGTAAAGTCATGCGTTACTTGCCATTTCGTTGTCTTGTCTAGCGGGCCAGGGCGCCGCGGCGTCTGCTCGCCACGAACCGCACGACGTCGGCGATCCAGTCGCGATCGGTCCGCAAGGTCAGCAGCGGGGCATCACAGCGCCGCAGCGTCCGGGCCACGTCGGCACGGTGTGCGGCGGCGGCCTTCTCGAAGTCGGTGCGCAACTTGTCGTCGATCTTGAACTCGCGGGTGCGACCGGTCTCGGTGTCCTGCAGGACCACGTCACCGACAACGGGAAGCTCGACGTCGCGCGGGTCGATGATCTCGATGCCGAGGACCTCGTGCCTGCCCGCGATGGCGCGCAGCGGGCGCATCCAGTTGATGGGCCCGAGAAAGTCGCTGATGATCACCGCCATGCCGCGGCGCCGTTCGGGCCGTCGCAGCGAATCGATGGCGAGAGCCAGATCGCCGCGGAAACCCGGGGACGCCTTGGGCATCGTGGCGATGGTACGCAGCAGCTCCTGCTCGTGCATCCGTCCTGACAGCGCGGGCACCCGGCGCACGGTCTCACCGTTGGCGATGATCGCGCCGATCCGGTTTCCGCCGCCGCTGTTGAGGAACGCGATCGACGCGGCCGCAGCCACGGCGAGGTCGCGCTTCTCGCAGCCTGTGGTGCCGAAGTCCAGGCTGGCCGACACGTCGACCACCAGCCAGGTTTCCAGCTCGCGGTCGGCGATCATCTGCCGTACGTGCGGATGCGTGGTGCGGGCGGTCACCGACCAGTCCATCCGGCGCACGTCGTCGCCGGGTTGGTAGGCCCTCGACTCCCCCGGCTCGGATCCCGGACCGGGAAGCAGCCCGAGGTGGTCGCCGTGGAGCACTCCGTCGAGCTTGCGGCGCACTGTCAGCTCGAGTTTGCGCAGTGCCGCCGTCAGCGCGGGGTCGCGAATCTCCCCCCGCTTCATGGACGGGAGGTCGACAGCGCGGCTTGTCCGTGCCACCAGGTCAGCGACCGCTCGCCGCTGCCGCGGCGGCCGGCACTACGGGCGGAACCGAATGTCCTTGCTGCGGAATCGCATTCACCTGCGGCAGCGCGACCGTCTGCATGATGCGGTTGATCACCGTCTCGGCGGAGATCTCGTCGGCCAGTGCGTCGTAGGTCAACACGAGGCGGTGCCGCAGCACGTCGGGGATGATCTCGACGACGTCCTGCGGGATCACGTAGTCGCGACCACGCACGAGCGCCAGGGCGCGCGACGCGGCGATGATGCCCAGCGAGGCACGCGGGGACGCACCGTAGGCGATCCACGCTTTCGCGTCGGGCATGCCGAACTTCTCAGGCTCGCGCGTCGCGGTCACGATGCGCACCACGTAGTCGACGAGCGCGTGATGGACGAAGTTGTTGGCGGCCACGTCTTGCAGGCGCAGCAGATCGCCGGTGTTGAGGATGCCCTTCGGCTCCGGCGGCTTGACGCCCATCCGGTAGATGATCTCGCGCTCTTCTTCCGGCGAGGGGTAGTCGACGTTGAGCTTGAACAGGAAGCGGTCGCGCTGGGCTTCCGGCAGCTGGTAGACGCCTTCCTGCTCGATCGGGTTCTGCGTCGCCATCACGAGGAACGGGCTGGGCAGCGGGAACGTCTTACCGCCGATGGAGATCTTGCGCTCGGCCATGACCTCGAGAAGTGCCGACTGCACCTTGGCGGGCGCGCGGTTGATTTCGTCGGCGAGCAGGAAGTTGACCACGACGGGGCCGAGCTCGATGTCGAACTCTTCCTTGCCCTGCCGGTAGATACGGGTACCGACGATGTCGGTGGGCACCAGGTCGGGAGTGAACTGGATGCGCGCGAAGGTGCCGCCGACGACTTTGGCGAAGGTCTCGACCGCCAGCGTCTTGGCGACGCCGGGGACGCCTTCAAGAAGTACGTGTCCCTTGGCGAGCAGGCCGACCAGCATCCGCTCGACGAGCTGATCCTGGCCGACGATGATGCGCTTGACCTCGAAGATCGCCCGTTCGAGCGTGTGCACCTCGTTCTGCAGTCCACCGTTGGACTGGGCGGATCCCGTAGGCGCGGCATGGGCTCCAGCGGAGTAGCCCGGAGCGGGGGCCTGTCCGGGATATCCTCCAGCGCCCTGCGGCGGTCCACTCGGTGAGGTCATCAAAAAGTTCCTTCCACAGGCGCCGTACTTGCTGGTCCATCGCGGTGCGGGCCGGTTGAGACCGCGCACCCGCAGTCAACTATTCCAGGCGCTTCGGGATCCGTCGACGTCGCCCGGTCTGCCCTCAGGCCACACTCAGGATTCGATGATGCGCTGCACGGTCGGCTGCAGGCCCGCCATGCGGACCTTGCTGACGACGACTTTGTCGGCGGTGCCGCCGGATTCGAGCATCTGCCCGTTGCCGAGGTAGATCGCAACGTGCTGGCTGCCACCGGGGCCCCAGAACAGGAGGTCGCCGCGCTTGGCCTGCTGGATGGGGACCCGGCGTCCGGTGTTGAACTGGTCTCCCGAGTACTTCGGGATCAGCACGCCGACGCCGGCGAACGAGTACTGGGTGAAGCCGGAGCAGTCGAACCCGACGATGTTGGCGCCGCGTTCCACGCCGGTGCTGGGACCGCTGGGCTTCCCGCCGCCCCACGAGTACGGGGTGCCGAGCCGTGCGGCGCCGCGCTTGATGACGTACTCGACGGCGGCGGGACCACGCACGGATCCCGGAGCGACGCTGGGCGCGTCGGGCGGCACAAGACCGAGGCTCTGCAGGAACTTGCGGCCCATGCCCATCGTGGCCTGCGTGGCCTGCGCGGTCACGGCGAGCGACGCGTTCGCGATCGCGAGGGGGTCACCGGGAGCGCCTGCGCTGGGCCGCATCGGCAGCAGCGGGTCCCACAGGCTCGGCTGCGCGGACGCGGGAGCTGCCGTCCCCGCCAGGAGAGCGACCGCAGTCGCCAGGGCAAAGATGAAGCGACGCAGGATCATCACCACTCGATCATTCGGGTCACGTACGGGGTCATGCCGCTGGTGCGCACCGGCGAGATCTTGACGACCGAGCCCGTGTACGGGGCTTCCAGCATCTGCCCGTTGCCCAGGTACATGGCGACGTGCTGGCTGGCGTTGGGGCCGTAGAAGATCATGTCGCCGCGGCGCATCTCCGACGAAGGCACTTTGCGGCCGGCGTTGTACTGCGAGCCCGAGTAGTGGTCGAGCTTGATGCCGACGCCGGCGAACATGTAGAGCATCAGGCCGGAGCAATCGAAGCCGACAGTGCCTGCGCCGGAGTCGATTCCGCGGCTCGGACCGGCGGCGTTGCCGCCGCCCCACGAGTACGGCACACCCATCTGGGCCATGCCGCGCTTGATGACGAACTCGGTGGCCTGCGGGCCGGCGACGGCCGGGATCGCGCCGTTGGTGATCCCGGAGTCCGGCGGGATCAACCCGAGAGCCTGCATGAATTTGCGGCCCAGGTTCTGGGTGATCTCGAACGAGGTCGTGATGATCTTGATGACCGCGTTGATGATCTGGATGGGGTCGCCGCTGACGAAGGCGCTCGGGATCTGCGGCAGCGTCATGTCCCACGCCGTCTCGCGGTTGCCCGTGGAGGGGTCGACGTCCCAGTCGGCTCCCCCGTCAGCTTTGGCACCGGCCGGGGAGGTCGCGGCCCCGGCCGGCGCCGCTGCTGGTCTGGGGCGCGACGGGCCTGCCGACGGAGCGGCCAGCGTGCGGGCCTCTTCGAGCTTGGCCTGGGCGTCGGCGCGCTCGGCGGCCAGACGGTCGAGTTCGACCTGCTGGGTCTTGAAGGTCTGCTGCGCGTTGGTCAGCGCGGACACGGCGTCCTGCTGGCTGGCCTCGGCCGCCACGACGGCGTCGTCGGCCTTCTTTTTGGCCAGTCGCGCCGCAGATTCCTTGTTGATCTGTTCGGTACGGGCCCGCTGCAGGTCGCTGATCACCTTTTGCGAGCTGAGCGACAGGGTCTGTCCCGCGGCCGCGGTGTGCAGGATGTCCGCGGGGTCCTGGGCGGTCAGATACGAGCTCGACGGGCCGCTGACATACATCGCCGCGGCGAAGTCGTCGAAGCGGTCCTGCGCCGACTCGATGGCGATGTTGGCGTCGTTGACGCGCTGCGCGCTGGCGTCGACCTCGACCTGGGCTGCGGCCGCGTTGTCGCGGGCGGTGGCCACGTCGAGGATCGCCTTGTTGACGCTCTCCTGCTGCATCTGGATCTCGGCCCCGAGATCCTGCAGCTTCTGATTGACGTTCGCGACGTCGGTCACCAGTCGGGCGATCGTGTCGGTCTTGGCGGGCTGCGCGGCTGCGAGCCCAGGGGTGGTCATCACCATGCCGAACGCCAGGGACGCGGCGCAGAGCCGCGAGGCGGATCCGCCTCCGGGGGTGCGTCTCATTGGACTCATGTCTCCTCAGGCTCCACGCGAAACGTGTCGACACAGGGCTGGCGACTGAGCTCAGAAGTCACATTAATCACAACCGCAACACCAGGCACCGATTGCACCGTACGTCACATCTGACGCTAAAGAAACTTTAGCCACAAATTACAAGAATGTAATTGCGATTGGCGTTATCAAATAGTGATGTTTGTATTTGCGCTACGCGCGGCTATCTATCAATCAGTGCTGCTGGAGGCTGCCTCGGGCACGCCGTCGCGTTTGCCCCATTTCTGCAGTACGCGCGTTGCAACAACAGCGAGAGCGACCGCTAAAACCAGCACAATCGTGAATGGCGTCCAGGGGAAATGCGAGGCCGTCAACTCGCCGACGAAATTCTTCGACGACAGCACGGGATCGCCCGTCTTGGCCAGGTCCTCGCCGGCCTCCAGCGTCACCCTGTCGAAGACGGGGCTGTAGGTCCCGGCGTATCCGGGGCTGACCACCAGCACGGTCGCGCCGGGGCTGGCCTCCCCGACCTCGGACGCGATGTCCCGCAGCGGGGTGTGGATCGGCGGGCTCGCATCCATGACGACGATCTTCAGATCGATGCCCTGGTTGTCGGCATCCGCGACGACCTGCTCGAGCTGCGCTTTGACCTCCGGTGCGGTGCCAACGGGCACACTCACCCCGGATTCGGCCACGTTGGTGCGGACGATGTCCATGCACGCATCGGTGGAGTCGCCGGGTTTCACCTCGATGCCGACTGACTGGCAGAGCTGCGGCGGGATATACGTCGGCACAAACGGGACGAACTGCAGTCCGGACACACGAGCACGGTACGCGATGGGTATGCAGCACAGGTGGCAGCGCGCCCGCCGACCGACAAGACTGGTAGGCACCCTGGGAGTTCTTACAGGACAAGCGTACTGTTAGAGTTACCAACGCCGCCGACACAGCCCGTCGCGGCGATGATTCAAGCCGGGAGTTGATGTGAGCAGCAAGAATTCGTTCGGAGCACACGACACACTGAAGGTCGGAGACAACAGCTACGAGATCTACCGCCTCGACGCTGTCCCCGGCAACGAGAAACTTCCCTACAGCCTGAAGGTCCTCGCCGAGAACCTGCTGCGCACCGAAGACGGCGCGAACATCACCAAGGAGCACATCGAGGCGATCGCTAACTGGGATCCCGAGGCCGAGCCGAGCATCGAGATCCAGTTCACCCCCGCGCGCGTGCTGATGCAGGACTTCACCGGTGTCCCCTGCATCGTCGACCTCGCGACCATGCGCGAGGCCGTCGCGGCCCTCGGCGGCGACCCGGACAAGGTCAACCCGCTCTCGCCCGCGGAGATGGTCATCGACCACTCGGTGATCCTGGACGTGTTCGGCCGCGCCGACGCCTTCGAGCGCAACGTCGAACTCGAATACGAACGCAACGGCGAGCGCTACCAGTTTCTGCGCTGGGGCCAGGGCGCGTTCGACGACTTCAAGGTCGTCCCGCCCGGCACCGGCATCGTGCACCAGGTCAACATCGAGTACCTCGCCCGCGTCGTGATGGAGCGTGACGGGGTGGCCTACCCCGACACGTGCGTGGGCACCGACAGCCACACCACGATGGAGAACGGCCTCGGCGTGCTCGGCTGGGGCGTCGGCGGCATCGAGGCCGAAGCGGCCATGCTGGGCCAGCCCGTATCGATGCTCATCCCGCGTGTCGTCGGCTTCAAGCTGACCGGCGAGATCAAGCCCGGCGTGACCGCCACCGACGTCGTGCTGACCGTCACCGACATGCTGCGCAAGCACGGCGTGGTCGGCAAGTTCGTCGAGTTCTATGGCAACGGCGTCGCCGAGGTTCCGCTGGCCAACCGCGCGACGCTGGGCAACATGAGCCCCGAATTCGGTTCCACCGCAGCGATGTTCCCGATCGACGAAGAGACGATCAACTACCTGCGTCTGACCGGCCGCACCGACGAGCAACTCGCGCTCGTCGAGGCGTACGCCAAGGAACAGGGCATGTGGCACAACCCGGAGAAGGAGCCCGTGTTCTCCGAATACATGGAGCTCGACCTGTCCACGGTGGTGCCGTCGATCTCGGGCCCGAAGCGCCCGCAGGACCGGATCGAGCTGTCGGACGCCAAGAACGCGTTCCGCAAGGACATCCACAATTACGTGGAGGAAAACCATCCGGCCGAGTGCACCAATCTCGACGAGGCTGTCGACGAGTCGTTCCCGGCCAGCGACCCGGTGTCACTGTCGTTCGCCGAAGAGGACGCCGTGGACGTCCGCCCGTCTGCCGCCAACGGATCCGAGGGGCGGCCGAGCAAGCCCGTCAAGGTGAGCTCCGAGGAGCGCGGCGAATTCGTGCTCGACCACGGCGCGGTCGTCGTCGCGGGCATCACGTCGTGCACGAACACGTCCAACCCGTCGGTGATGCTCGGCGCGGCGCTGCTCGCCAAGAAGGCCGTCGACAAGGGCCTGACCACCAAGCCGTGGGTGAAGACCAACATGGCGCCGGGCAGCCAGGTGGTCACCGACTACTACAACAAGGCCGGCCTGTGGCCCTACCTGGAGAAGCTCGGGTACTTCCTCGGCGGCTATGGATGCACGACGTGCATCGGCAACACCGGCCCGCTGCCCGACGAGATCTCGGCGGCGATCAACGACAACGACCTGTCGGTGACGGCGGTGCTCTCGGGTAACCGCAACTTCGAGGGCCGCATCTCCCCCGACGTGAAGATGAACTATCTGGCATCGCCCCCGCTGGTCATCGCCTACGGTCTGGCCGGCACGATGGACTTCGACTTCGAGTCGGACCCGCTGGGACAGGACACCGACGGCAATGACGTCTATCTGAAGGACATCTGGCCGTCCGCCCAGGAGATCCAGGAGACGATCGCGAGCTCGATCAACCGCGACATGTTCACCGATTCGTACGCCGACGTGTTCAAGGGTGACGATCGCTGGCGTTCGCTGCCGACGCCGGAGGGCAACACCTTCGAGTGGGACGAGGATTCCACATACGTTCGCAAGGCGCCCTACTTCGACGGCATGCCCGCCGAGCCCGAGCCCGTCTCCGACATCCAGGGCGCCAGAGTGCTTGCGCTGCTGGGAGATTCGGTCACCACCGACCACATCTCCCCCGCGGGCAGCATCAAGAAGGGCACCCCGGCTGCGCAGTACCTCGAAGAGCACGGAGTCGAGCCGAAGGACTTCAACTCACTGGGATCGCGGCGCGGCAACCACGAGGTGATGATTCGCGGCACGTTCGCGAACATCCGCCTCAAGAACCAGCTCCTCGACGACGTCTCAGGTGGTTACACCCGCGACTTCACCCAGGATGGCGGTCCGCAGGCGTTCATCTACGACGCCTCGCAGAACTACCAGAGGGAAGGCATTCCGCTGGTTGTGTTGGGCGGCAAGGAGTATGGCTCCGGATCGTCGCGCGACTGGGCCGCCAAGGGCACCACGCTGCTGGGTGTGCGGGCGGTGATCACCGAGTCGTTCGAGCGCATCCACCGCTCCAACCTGATCGGTATGGGTGTCATTCCGCTGCAGTTCCCCAAGGGTGAGTCGGCGGCATCGCTGAAGCTCGACGGCACGGAGACGTTCGACATCACCGGCATCGAGGAGCTCAACGAGGGCAAGACGCCCAAGACGGTGAAGGTCACCGCCACGAAGGAGGACGGCTCCAAGGTGGAGTTCGACGCGGTGGTCCGCATCGACACCCCCGGAGAGGCCGACTACTACCGCAACGGCGGCATCCTGCAGTACGTCCTGCGCAACATGCTCAAGTCGTAAAGCAGCCACTATGCCCCGGGTGACCGACGATCATCTGGCGGCCCGCCGTCGCCAGATTCTCGACGGCGCCCGCCGGTGTTTCGCACAGTACGGGTACGAGAGCGCGACCGTGCGGCGGCTCGAACAGACCATCGGGCTGTCGCGCGGCGCGATCTTTCACCATTTCCGCGACAAGGACACGCTGTTCTTCGAACTCGCGCGCGAGGACGCCGAACGGATGGCCGATGTGGCGGCGCGGGAAGGCCTGATCCAGGTGATGCGCGACATGCTCGCCGCGCCCGATCAATTCGACTGGCTGGCCACCCGGTTGGAGATCGCCCGCA
The DNA here is from genome assembly GCF_029623955.1 of Mycobacterium sp. 236(2023). Lineage (GTDB taxonomy): Bacteria > Actinomycetota > Actinomycetes > Mycobacteriales > Mycobacteriaceae > Mycobacterium. Next base: position 208,698 of record NZ_JARSBP010000010.1, read on the forward strand.
AGCTCCGCAACGATCCGGCGTTCAGCCGGGGCTGGGAGGAGCGGTCAGCCGAACTCTCGGCGGCGACGACCGAACGGCTGCGCCGCCAGAAGCAGGCGGGCCGGTTGCGCGACGACGTCGACGATGAGGTGCTGCAGACGTATCTGGAGCTGGTGCTCGACGGATTGGTGGCAAGGCTTGCCGCCGGGGATGAGCCCGAGAAGCTCAGCGCTGTTCTCGACCTCGTGGAAGCCTCGGTGCGACAGCAGTAATGGCTAGCGCCTGCCACGGTGGTTGGGACCCCCGCGGCTACGCATCGTCACGCCGGATTCTCGCAGCATGGTGTGCACAGACCCGTAGGAGTGGCCGGTCGACGCGACCAGAGACCTGATGCTGGCGCCGCCCTCGTACGCACTGCGCAACTCGCTCAGAAGCTGATCTCTGGGCTTGCCGCTGTTTTTCATGACCGCGGCATACCCAGACGGGTAGCTGTTGACACCCGATGGGGTCAGGCGAGTTCGATCAGGTCTCGGTATTCGTCGGACCAGAAATCCTCGGTACCGTCAGGCAGCAGCAGTACCCGCTGCGGTTCGAGCGCCTCCGCGGCTCCGGGATCGTGGGTGACGAGCACGACCGATCCTTCGTAGCTGCGCAACGCGTCGAGGACCTGTTCGCGCGACGCCGGGTCCAGGTTGTTGGTGGGCTCGTCGAGCAGCAACACGTTGGCAGTCGATGCGACGAGACCCGCCAGAGCCAGCCGGGTCTTCTCGCCGCCGGACAGCGTGCCTGCCGGCTGCTCGAGCTGCGGTCCGGAGAACATGAATGCCCCCAGCAGACCCCGCAGATCCTGTTCGGCGGTGTCCGGCGCGGCGTGGCGGATGTTCTCCCAGACCGAGGCCATGTTGTCGAGGGTGTCGTGCTCCTGGGCGAAGTACCCGATCCGCAGCCCATAGCCCGGTTCGAGTCCGCCGGCGTCCGGCGTCTCGACACCGGCGAGCAGCCGCAGCAGCGTGGTCTTGCCCGCACCGTTGAGGCCGAGCACGACGACACGAGAGCCCTTGTCGATGGCCAGATCCAGGCCGGTGAAGATCTCCAGCGAACCGTATGTCTTCGTCAGCCCCTTGGCGATCAGCGGTGTCTTACCGCACGGGGCGGGCGTCGGGAACTTGATCCGCGCCACCTTGTCGGCCACCCGCTCGGCGTCAAGTTCGGCGATCATCCGCTCGGCGCGGCGCAGCATGTTCTGCGCGGCAACGGCTTTCGTTGCCTTGGCGCCCATCTTGGCGGCCTGCGCGCGCAGGGCACCCGCCTTCTTCTCGGCGTTGGCGCGTTCGCGCCGCCGACGTTGCTCGTCGGTGGCGCGGGCGTCGAGGTACTTCTGCCAGCCCATGTTGTAGACGTCGGCCTCGCCGCGGACCGCGTCGAGGAACCACACCCGGTTCACCACATCGGCGAGCAGGTCGACATCGTGGCTGATCACCACGAGCCCGCCGGTGTGGTTCTGCAGGAAGGTGCGCAGCCAGCCGATCGAGTCGGCGTCGAGGTGGTTGGTGGGCTCGTCGAGCAGCAGCGTCGTCCCAGAGCCACTGCCCTCGGATGCGGCGAACAGGATCCGGGCGAGCTCGACGCGGCGGCGTTGACCACCGGAGAGCGTGCGCAGCGGCTGGGTCAGGACGCGGTCGGGCAAGCCGAGGCTGGCGCAGATCCGCCCGGCTTCGCTTTCGGCGGCGTAGCCGCCCAGCGCGGCGAAGCGCTCCTCCAGTTGGCCGTAGCGGCGGATGGCCTTGTCGCGGGCGGCATCGTCGGCGACCTCGGCCATGAGCGCCTGCTGCTTCTCCAGGTCGGCCAGCAAGGCGTCCAGGCCGCGGGCTGACAACACGCGGTCACGGGCCAGCATCTCCAGGTTTCCCTCTTTGGGATCCTGTGGCAGATAACCGATTTCACCGGAGCGGGTCAGCGTTCCCGCGTAGGGCTCGCCCTCCCCCGCCAGGATGCGCATCGTGGTCGTCTTGCCCGCACCGTTGCGCCCGACGAGCCCGATGCGGTCGCCGGGCTGCACCCGGAGCGCGGGTCCGTCGATCGCGAGCAGCGTGCGCGCTCCAGCGCGGACCTCGAGGTCCGTTGCGGTGATCACGCTGATGCTCCCGGGAAAAAGGTGGGTTTGGGCCCCCAAAGGCTAGTGCGCACCACCCACCCGACGCCAACCGATAACGCGGGCGCCTATTTTTAGCGAGGTTAGCCTAAGCTCTTCCGGACATTAGGTGGTGAAAGTCAGAAGTGATCGAATCGTCCATTCCGGCGCTCCTTCGGGAGCGCGCGAGTTTGCAGCCCCACGACACGGCGTTCACCTACGTCGACTTCGACGTGGACCCCGCGGGCGTGCCGGACAGCCTGACCTGGTCTGAGCTGCACCGGCGGGTGGTCAACCTCGCCGACGATCTCAGGGAGATCGCCGCGCACGGTGACCGTGCACTGATCCTTGCTCCGCAGGGAATGGACTACGTCGTCGGCTATCTCGGCGCCCTTGAGGCCAACCTGATCGCGGTGCCGTTGGCAGCGCCGATGCATCCGTCGGGCGACGAGCGCATCCGCGCGGTTCTCGACGACGCGACACCTACCGTGATTCTGACCACATCGGCCCTCGTCAACGACGTCGCACGGTCCGTCGCCGATCATCCGGCCCGGCCGGCGATCGTCGAGACCGACAGGCTGGACCTGATTGCCCGCCGCCGCCTGCAGCGCAGGCGCGAGGACCGCCCGGACGTGGCCTACCTGCAGTACACCTCCGGGTCGACGCGCACGCCGGCCGGCGTCATGGTGTCGCACCGCAATCTGGCGGCCAACTTCGAACAGATGACGGCGAACTTCTTCGCCGACCACGGCAGGGTCGCGCCGCCCGGAACCACCGTGGTCTCGTGGCTGCCCTTCTATCACGACATGGGTCTGCTGCTGGGAATCTGCACCCCGATCCTGGGTGGCTGGAAAACGGTGTTCACCAGCCCGGTGGCGTTTCTGACCAAGCCTGCGCGCTGGATGCAGTTGCTTGCCTCCCACGAGTGGGGCCTGACGGCGGCCCCGAACTTCGCGTTCGATCTGACCGCGGCACGGACGTCCGACGCCGACATGGCCGGCCGCGACCTCGGGAACGTGCTGGCGATCATGAGCGGTGCCGAACGGGTTCAGCCGGCGACCGTCGAGCGGTTCGCCAAGAGGTTCGCTCCGTACAACCTGCCCGACACCGTGATTCGGCCGTCCTACGGGCTCGCCGAGGCCACCCTCTACGTCGCGACACGGCTACCGGGCGCGGCACCCACCGTCGTCGCGTTCGACTCCGAGAAGCTCTCCCACGGTGTTGCCGAACGCAGCACGGCAGGCACCCCGCTCGTGAGCTACGGCCCGCCCACGTCGCCCGACGTGCGCATCGTCGACCCGGAATCGCGGCGTGAAGTAGCCGCGGGCACCATCGGCGAGATCTGGGCCCGCGGCGACAACATCTGCCTCGGATACTGGAACAAGCCCGACGAATCGGCCCACACGTTCGGCGGAGTCCTCGACGACGAGACTGGCCAAACATGGCTTCGGACAGGCGATCTCGGCTTCCTCTCCGACGGAGAGCTGTTCATCGTCGGCCGCCTGAAGGATCTGCTGATCGTCCGCGGACGCAACCACTACCCCGACGACATCGAGGCCACCGTCAGCGCGATCTCCGGTGGCCGCAGCGCCGCGATCGCGGTCGACCAGGACGGCACCGAACAACTCGTCGTCGTCGCGGAGGCCAAGACCGACCGTGACATCGTCAGTGACGTGACGGCCGCGGTCGCGAACGCCCACGGACTCACCGTCACCGACCTCGTACTCGTGCAGCGCGGTTCGCTGCCGATCACCACGAGCGGCAAGATTCGCAGGCAGATGTGCGTAGAGCAATATCTGAGCGCCTCACTCGCCCGCCTCGACGCCTGACCCACCGTGATCTCTTTCATCGTCCCGACCCTCGACGAAGAGGGCACGATCGAGCAGACCCTCGAATGCCTTGCGGCCTACACCGGCGAGCACGAGATCATCGTGTCGGACGGCAACAGCACCGACGGCACCGTCGACATCTGCCGCAGGTTCACCGATCATGTCATCGTCCACGGTGAGCCGCGCCGACAGACGATCGCCGAGGCCCGCAATGTCGGGGCTGCCGCGGCCCGCGGGGACCACCTGGTGTTCGTCGACGCCGACGTACTCATCCCCGACATCGACCACTTCTTCGCGACCGCGTACGCAGCATTCGCGGCAGACGACCGCGTGGTAGCGCTGACGGGCAAGTACCGGGTGACTCCGGAGAACGCCACTGCTGCAGACAAATACGTGTTCACGATGCTGGGGCTGCAGTTCCTCATCCAGAACAACGTGCTCGGCATCGGCGGCTCGGGCGGCGAGTTCCAGATGATCGATGCCGAAGCGTTTCGCACAGTCGGGGGCTTCGACGAGCGGCTGCCCGCCGCCGAGGACATGGACCTGTTCCGCAGGCTGTCCAAGATCGGGCGGACACGGTTCGAAAGCAGGCTGACGGTGTACCACACGGGGCGCCGGGCCCACGCCGTCGGCTGGCGAACCCTTCTGTGGCAATGGTTTTCGAACTCCGTGTCCGTGTTCGCGTTCCGCCGGTCCGCCAGCAGCGAATGGACGGTGGTCCGGTGATCGAGGTGACCGGCCTGACGAAGGCGTACGACGGCGGGGTCTCGGCCCTGACGGACGTCAGCTTCACGGTGCCGACGGGTTCGGTGCTCGCGCTGCTCGGCCACAACGGTGCGGGGAAGACGACGACGGTGCAGATCCTGTCGACGCTGATTCCGCCGACGTCGGGGCGGGCGCTGGTCGGCGGATACGACGTCGTCGGTCAGGCCGACGACGTCCGCGACAGTATCGGTGTGACGGGCCAGAGCGCCTGTCTCGACGAGCTTCTGACGGGCCGGGAGAACCTGACGCTGTTCGCGCGGTTGCGCGGCATGCGGCGCAAGGCGGCACGACAGCGTGCCGATGAGCTGATCGAGCAGTTCGACCTCGGGCACGCCGCGAACCGGCCCGTGCAGACGTATTCCGGCGGCATGCGGCGCCGTGTCGACATCGCCATCGCGCTGGTGGCGACGCCAAGGGTGCTGTTCCTCGACGAGCCGACCACCGGCCTTGACCCCCGCAGTCGGCTTCAGGTGTGGGAACTGGTGTCGTCGCTGGCCGCCGACGGGGTCACCGTGCTGCTGACCACGCAGTACCTCGAAGAGGCTGACGTACTGAGCGATTCGATCGTCATCCTCAATTCCGGGCGGATCGTCGCCAGCGGCACGGCGGAGGAACTCAAGGCACAGACCGGTGCGACGTACTGCCAGGTGACGCTTGTGCATCCCGCCGACATGGCGCGCGTGTCGGCTGCCCTCGCGGAAATCGCCGAGGTCGACTCCGACGCGAACACCAACACCGTCTCGGTGCGGGCGGTCGACGGCGTCGGCACGCTGAGTGAGGTCGTGCGCAGGACCGATCAACTCGGGGTCGAGCTCATCGACATCACGCTGCGCAGACCCACGCTCGACGAGGTATTCCTGAACCTGACCCCGGCGGCGCTCACACCGTGAATGCTCTTGCCGCGCTGACCGAACGGATGGTCCAGGTCGCGTTGCGCGACTTCGACCTCGTGCTCGGCGTGGTCGCCCCGGTGGTGACGTTGCTCGGGTTGAACTTCGCGCTGCGCCAGGTCATCGATACGGGCGATATGAGTTACGCCGACTATCTGCTGCCCGGCATCATCGTGCAGGCCATGCTGCTCGGCGCCGTGACCACCGCGGACCGGGCAGCGTGGGAACAGGCGTCGGGCTTCACGATTCGTCTTCGTACACAACCTATTTCGTTGTTCGCGCCGATGACGGCCCGGATCGCCTATTGCCTGATGCGTGGGATTCTGGCGCTGGCGGCGGCGGTGCTGACCGCGTGCATGCTGGGATTCCGCATGTCGGGTGGATTGCCGGCCGCCGCAGGGTTTCTCCTCGTCCCGCTGGTGTTGACGGTGGCGCTGTCGCTGGGCGCCGACGCGATGGGGACTCGGATCGGCAAGGTGGGCGCGGGACAACTCCTGCTGGTCCCCCAGCTCGTCCTGATTCTCGTCTCGACGTGCCTGGCGCCCACCGAGTCTTTCCCTGACTGGGTGCAAACTTTCGTCGCGCATCAACCGGTCTCCCAGATCACCGACACGCTGCGGGATCTCACCGTCGGGCGCGCATCCGGCGGCGAGGTCGCGGTCACGGTGGCCTGGTGCATCGGCTTGCTGGTTGTTTTCGGTGCGGTCGCGGTGCGGGCGCAGAGGCGGGCGCGGTGAGGACGAGCCCCTCCACAACGACGGTCATCCTGGCCGAACGCATGATGACCCATTGGCGCCGGAATCCCGTGATCCCGATGCAGTCGCTGCTGTTGCCGACACTGCTGCTGCTGACATACCACCTGGTGGTCAGCAAGTCGATGGTGCGACTCACCGGTGCCGACAACCTCAGTGCGCTTGTACCGATGTGCACCGTTGCGGGCGCCATGATGGGTGCGATCGGGGCCGGGTTCCGGATTCCCGCCGAACGCGAAAGCGGCCTGCTCAGCCGGCTGTGGGTGCAGCCCGTGCAGCGGTACAGCCTGCTGGCGGGAACCCTTGCCGCAGAGGGCCTCCGAACGCTGGGCGCTGGAGTCATCATCGTGGCGGTGGGCGTCGCGCTCGGATTGCGGTTCGATGGCAGCCCGCTGGCCATTGTGCCGTTCCTGCTCATCCCGGTGATGGTGGTGGTTGTCTTCGCGACGATCGTCGCCTCGGTTGCCGTCACACGGCAAAGTACGGCGCTGCTGACGGTGCTCGGCGGCTCCGCGATCGGTCTGTCGTTCTGCACAGGCGGCATCGCTCCCGTGGACCTGTTCCCGTCGTGGCTCCAGCCGCTGATCAGATTCCAGCCGTTGACCCCCGTCGTGGAGTCGATGCGGGCGCTGGCCGACGGTGATCCCGCGGGACCCGCACTGCTCGCCGCCGCGGCGTGGATGATCGTGCTGCTGGCCATCTTCGGACCCCTGGCTGCCCGCGGCTATCGCCGCGCCGCCCAATCGGGTGGCGCCGGTTGACCGACGGCTGATTCATTGCGGCGGCGTTCGTCGTCGATGCGTTGGCGCCGCGCCTCGGCGCGGGTGATCGGCCGCTTGGGCATCGTCAGTCCCTCGGTGTGCTTGCGGGGCCGTCCGGTGGGCACGACCTCGGCGGTGGGCACACAGAGCCCAGGGAAGAGACGCCGGCACCCTGGATAGGTCGTGGCCGTGCAGCCGTCGGGGTCGGTCCACACGATGGTGCCGTCGGGATGCTGGACGCTGCTCCACCCCGGCCAGAAAGTCTTGAGCAAGTGGTGTTCTCGGCATAGGCACGCGAGATTCGATGCACACGTCGGCCCGGACGGGTACGGGATGGTGTGGTCGATGTCGGCGATGGTGGCCGGTCTCGCACATCCGGGAAATCTGCATGTCAGATCCCGGCACCGGATGAATTCGGCCAGCTTTCGCGACGGCCGATAGCGAGGTTCCTGAGGCGCCTGACCCGGGTGAATCAGCGGCCGAATCGTGGCGTGCATCGCGGCCTGAGCGGCAACCGGCGCCGGAATGACCACGCCACCAAGTATCGTCGCGGGGCTCGCGGGGCAGTACTCGCCGCGGTCGGCAGCGAGTGCGGCGTTCAGGCCCGCCAATGTGTAGCGATACCACGGCTGCGGCAGCAGCGGCGGTTTCTCCCCCCTAGTGCACGGCGCTGCGCGGTGAGGTCACCTGTCGGGGCGCCGGGAGTCTCGGTCTCGGTCTCGCCAACAGGATTGCCGTCATCGGTGGGCGTGTCAGATGGTTTGTGTAGCTGTGGCTCCTAGTGAATGGAGCAGTATCGATGGATGTGAGCACTGACGAGCCGATGTCGGGGGCTGACGCCGTAGAGGCGTTGAAGTCCGC
>NZ_JARSBP010000011.1 GCF_029623955.1 Mycobacterium sp. 236(2023)
CCCGCGGACTTCAACGCCTCTACGGCGTCAGCCCCCGACATCGGCTCGTCAGTGCTCACATCCATCGATACTGCTCCATTCACTAGGAGCCACAGCTACACAAACCATCTGACACGCCCTCATGGCGAGCCAACGCAATCTCCGACGCCAGCCCTTTCCCACGCTTCTTGGCCGCCAGCCCGGCGGCCTGCTCGGCCGCGGCACGCTTGGCTGCCCACAACGCGGTCGCCCGGGCTTGCGCGACCGCAGCTTTCGACTTCAGCTCCTCGAGGTGTTCGACGAGGATCCGCAGGTCCCTCTCGGACGCCTCCGGATCTACTTCGAACAAATGTTCGATCACAAAACCGACCCTACACCCCAGCGCCGACAAGTTCGGGTCCTAGAGCTCCAGGCCCTGATACGTGGCGCGGACAAACTTCGGCTGTGCCGTCTGCAACTTGGCCAGCGACGTGTTGCCCGCCACGGCAGCGGCCGCATCCGCCGTCAGATTCGGCAAGTTCTGGATCAGATAGATCAGGATGACGTCAGCGGAAGGATCTGCCTGCCACCACGTTCCGTAGGCGCCCGGCCAGGAGAAGGACCCCAATCCGCCCGGACCGAACAGCTGACGCGACTTCGCCGGATCGGTGACCACCGACAGGTTCAGCCCGAAGCCGCGGCCGATCCAGAACGGCGCGCCCAGGAAATCGTGCCGCTTCTGCTCATCGGTGAGCCGATCGGTGCGCATCGCGACGACCGACTCCTCGGACAGCACTCGCACGCCGTCGAGAGTTCCGCCGGCCAACAACATCCTCGCGAACGCCAGATAATCGTCGACCGTCGACCACAATCCCGCTCCGCCCGTGCAGAACGGGGGATCGACGATCGGCGCCGGACCCATCACGTCGTGACGCAGTGTGTTGTCCTTGTCCAGCTGATACATCGTCGCGGCACGACGTCTGCCCTGAGTGCCGACGCTGAAGCCGGTGTCCGACATACCCAGCGGGCCGAGGATCCGTTCGCGGAGCACGTCACTCAACGGTTTTCCCTCGATGCGCGACAACGCGATCCCGAGCACGTCGGTGGCGTGGCTGTAGGTCAAGCGTGCGCCCGGCTGATGGACCAACGGCAATGCCGCGAGCTCGGACAGCCACTTGTCCTGATCCTGGCGGGTCGGGAGTTTGCGGTAGGCGTCCGACAGGGGGCCGAGGACCGAGAACATGTACGCGAGACCGCTTCGGTGCGTCATCAGATCATCGATCGTGATGTGACGCTGCGCGGGAACGGTGCGGTCCAACGGCCCGCGGGGTTCGGCCAGCACGCGCATGTCCGCGAGCTCGGGCAGCCATGTCGCCACCCGGTCGTTCAGCGAGAGCTTCCCCTCTTCAATCAGCGTCATCGCCGCGGCCACCGTGACCGGCTTGGTCATGGACGCGATACGGAAAATGGTGTCCCGCTGCATCGGCAGCCGTGCGTCGACATCGCGATAGCCGAGTTCGTTGACCTGACGCACCTCGCCGGCGTGCCACACCAGCGTCACGGCTCCGGCGAGCAGTCCGGCGTCGATCGCGTCGACGACGGACGCCTTGTTGCGGTCGAGATTCATCGCGCCAGACTAGGGCAGCGCGCAATCGCGATGGCCCAGCACCACCTGCTAAGCTCCCCGCAGTTTTCCGACATCCTTTAACGATCCGTCCCGTGAGGCGGAGAAGGAGGTCCGGCCTACTCGTGGGCGCGCCTGACCAGACCGGTTCCGACCGGGAATTGATGTCCGCAGCGGACGTCAGTCGAACGATCGCCCGCATCGCCCACCAGATCATCGAGAAGACCGCGCTCGACGGTCCCGATGGTCTCCCCGTCATTCTGCTGGGCATCCCGACACGCGGTGTCACCCTCGCCGATCGGCTGGCCCGCAACATCGCCGACTTCAGCGGCACCGAGGTCGCCACCGGAGCGCTGGACACCACGCTCTATCGCGACGACCTGATGAGCAAGCCGCCCAGGGCGCTCGCGGCGACGTCGATCCCCGAAGGCGGCATCGACGGTGCGCTCGTCGTCCTCGTCGACGACGTCCTCTACACCGGCCGCTCGGTCCGTTCCGCTCTCGACGCACTCCGCGACCTGGGCAGGCCGAGGATCGTTCAGCTCGCCGTCCTGGTCGACCGCGGACACCGTGAGCTTCCGATCCGCGCCGACTACGTCGGCAAGAACGTGCCGACGTCCCGCAGCGAGAACGTGAAGGTGCGGTTGACGGAGAACGACGGCCACGACGGCGTTCGCATTGCACCGACGGGAGGTCCGCAAAGGTGAAGCATCTGTTGACCGCGGCCGATCTGAGCCGCGACGACGCCATCGCGATCCTCGACAACGCCGACCGGTTCCGGGAGGCGCTGGTGGGCCGTGAGGTCAAGAAGCTGCCCACCCTGCGAGGCCGCACCATCATCACGATGTTCTACGAGAACTCCACCCGCACGCGGGTGTCGTTCGAAGTGGCCGGCAAGTGGATGAGCGCCGACGTCATCAATGTCAGCGCCTCGGGATCGTCTGTCTCCAAAGGGGAGTCGCTGCGAGACACAGCGCTGACCCTGCGCGCCGCCGGCGCCGATGCGCTGATCATCCGGCATCCCGCGTCGGGAGCGCCGCAACAGCTCGCGGCGTGGACCCACGACGAGCTCGGCGGTCCGTCGGTCATCAACGCAGGCGACGGCATGCACGAACACCCCACGCAGGCATTGCTCGATGCGCTGACGATCCGTCAGCGTCTGGGTTCCGTCGAAGGCAAGCGTGTCGTCATCGTCGGCGACGTCCTGCACAGCCGCGTCGCACGGTCCAACGTCTCGCTGCTGCACACACTCGGCGCCGAGGTCGTCCTCGTTGCGCCGCCCACGCTGCTGCCCGTCGGCGTGGCGGACTGGCCCGTCACGGTGTCTCACGAACTCGACGCGGAGCTCCCGCTGGCCGACGCCGTGCTGATGCTGCGGGTACAGGCCGAGCGCATGAACGGCGGATTCTTCCCGTCGTCGCGCGAGTACTCGGTGCGCTACGGACTGTCCGAGAAGCGGCAGGCGCGGCTGGCCGACCATGCGGTGGTGCTACACCCCGGGCCGATGCTGCGCGGTATGGAGATCGCGTACTCGGTGGCGGACTCTGGGCAATCAGCGGTGCTGCAACAGGTTTCCAACGGTGTCCACGTCCGGATGGCGGTGCTGTTCCACCTCCTCGTCGGATCCGAGCAGGAAGCGATCAGCGCATGAGCGTGCTGTTGAAGTCCGTTCTTCTCTACGGCGAGGGCGAACCGGTCGACGTACTGGTGAGCGACGGTCAGATCGCCGAGATCGGCGAGAGCGTCAGCTCGTCAGAAAACACAGACGTCATCGACTGCTCGGGACAGATCCTGCTGCCCGGCTTCGTCGACCTCCACACGCATCTTCGCGAGCCCGGTCGCGAGTACGCCGAGGACATCGAAACCGGCTCTGCCGCAGCGGCTCTCGGTGGATACACCGCGGTTTTCGCGATGGCCAACACCGACCCGGTGGCCGACACCGCAGTGGTCACCGACCACGTGTGGCACCGCGGTCAAGAAGTCGGCCTTGTCGATGTGCACCCGGTCGGCGCGGTGACCGTCGGTCTCGGAGGCAAGCAGCTCACCGAGATGGGCCTGATGGCGGCGGGCGCCGGGCAGGTTCGGATGTTCTCCGATGACGGTGTCTGCGTGGACGATCCGCTGATCATGCGGCGCGCGCTCGAATACGCCTCGGGCCTCGGCGTGCTGATCGCCCAGCATGCGGAGGAGCCCCGGCTCACCGTGGGTGCCGTCGCGCACGAAGGCCCGAATGCCGCCAAGCTCGGGCTCGCCGGCTGGCCCCGCGCCGCCGAGGAGTCGATCGTCGCCCGCGACGCCCTGCTCGCCCGCGACGCCGGCGCCCGCGTGCACATCTGCCACGCCTCGACGGCGGGCAGCGTCGAACTCGTGCGGTGGGCCAAGGAGCAGGGGATCTCGATCACCGCCGAGGTGACCCCGCACCACCTGCTGCTCGACGACACCCGGTTGCAGACCTACGACGGTCGCAACCGCGTCAACCCACCGCTGCGGGAGGCCAGCGACGCGGTCGCGCTGCGGCAGGCGCTCGCTGACGGTGTGATCGATTGCGTGGCAACAGATCACGCGCCACACGCCGCCCACGAGAAGATGTGCGAATTCGCGAACGCGCGCCCGGGCATGCTCGGCCTGCAGACCGCACTGTCCGTGGTCGTCGAGACCATGGTGAATCCGGGACTGCTTACCTGGCGTGACGTCGCCCGCGTGATGAGTGAGGCGCCGGCCCGCATCGTCGGCCTGCCGGATCAGGGTCGTCCCCTGGAGGTCGGGGAGCCCGCCAACCTCACCGTCGTCGATCCCGACACCAGGTGGACCGTCACCGGACCGACCCTGGCCAGCCGATCGGACAACACGCCCTACGAGGACATGGAGCTGCCCGCGACCGTCACAGTGACGATGCTGCGCGGCAGGATCACCGCCAGGGACGGAAAGGCCGGCGCGTGAACACCCCGACTCTCGTCGCCTCCCTCGTCATGGCCGGCGTGCTCGTGCTGCTGATCGCGGTGCTGATCAACGCGATGATGCGAGGCTGGCGCCACCGCGTCGAGCGGCAGGCGCAGATCGTCGGCACCCTGCCATCGCTGCCCGACACCGTCGGCCCGGCGCTCGTCCCGGCGACCAAGGGCCTCTACGTGGGCAGCACCCTGGTGCCGCACTGGAACGACAGGGTCGCCGCCGGCGACCTCGGGTTCCGCGCGAAGGCCGTCCTGACCCGCTATCCCGAAGGAATCATGTTGCAGCGCACCGGCGCCGGGCCGATCTGGATCCCCGACGACACCATCGCCGAGATCCGCACCGAGAAGAACCTTGCAGGCAAGGCCCTCACCCACGAGGGCATCCTGGCGATCCGTTGGCGGCTCCCGTCGGGCGTCGAGATCGACACCGGCTTTCGCGCCGACGACCGTCGTGACTATCTGAAGTGGATTCCCGAGGAGGTCGCATGACGACACAACAAGCCGTCCTGGTTCTCGAGGACGGAAGGATCTTTGCGGGCACGCCGTTCGGCGCGGTCGGCGAAACGCTCGGCGAGGTCGTGTTCTCGACGGGTATGTCCGGCTATCAGGAGACGCTCACCGATCCGAGCTACCACCGCCAGATCGTGGTCGCCACCGCGCCGCAGATCGGCAACACGGGCTGGAACCGCGAGGACAGCGAGAGCCGCGGCGACAAGATCTGGGTGGCGGGGTACGCCGTGCGCGATCCGTCCCCGCGTGCGTCGAGTTGGCGCGCCACCGGAACCCTCGACGAGGAGCTGCAGCGCCAGGGCGTCGTCGGCATCGCGGGTATCGACACTCGCGCGGTGGTGCGCCACCTACGCAGCCGCGGCTCGATGAAGGCCGGTGTGTTCAGCGGCGCGACGGCGCAGGCCCCCGCAGACGAGTTGGTCGCCCGCGTCCGCGGACAGGTCGCGATGCTCGGCGCCGACCTGGCCGGCCAGGTCAGCACCGACGCCGATTACGAGGTGAAACCCGAAGGGCAGCAGCGTTTCACCGTCGTCGCTCTGGACCTGGGTATCAAGACGAACACGCCCCGCAACTTCGCCAAACGAGGTGTGCGCAGCGTCGTGCTGCCGTCGGCGGCCACATTCGAGCAGATCGCAGCGCTGAAACCTGACGGTGTGTTCCTGTCGAACGGACCCGGCGACCCCGCGACCGCCGACCACGTCGTCGGTGTCACCCGGGAGGTGCTCTCGGCGGGAATTCCGCTGTTCGGCATCTGTTTCGGCAACCAGATCCTGGGCCGGGCCCTGGGGTTGTCGACCTACAAGATGGTGTTCGGCCACCGGGGCATCAACATCCCGGTGATGGATCACGCGACGGGCCGGGTCGCGATCACCGCCCAGAATCACGGCTTCGCGCTCGAAGGGGAGGCCGGTCAGACGTTCGACACCCCCTTCGGCAGTGCCGAGGTCAGCCACACCTGCGCCAACGACGGTGTGGTGGAAGGCGTTCGGCTGGCCGACGGGCGTGCGTTCTCGGTGCAGTACCACCCGGAAGCAGCCGCCGGTCCGCGTGATGCGGAGTACCTGTTCGACCAGTTCGTCGACCTGATGGCAGGGGAGAAGTAGCAGATGCCGCGTCGCTCAGATCTCAACCACGTCCTGGTGATCGGGTCGGGCCCGATCATCATCGGCCAGGCCTGCGAGTTCGACTACTCGGGTACGCAGGCCTGCCGTGTGCTGCGGTCCGAAGGACTTCAGGTCAGCCTCGTCAACTCGAACCCGGCGACGATCATGACCGACCCCGAGTTCGCCGACCACACCTACGTCGAGCCGATCACCGTCGACTTCGTCGAGAAGGTCATCGCCCAGCAAGCCGAACGCGGCAACAAGATCGACGCGCTGCTGGCCACCCTCGGCGGTCAGACCGCACTGAACACCGCGGTCAATCTCTACGAGGCGGGCATCCTCGAGAAGTACGGCGTCGAGATGATCGGCGCCGACTTCGACGCCATCCAGCGCGGCGAGGACCGGCAGAAGTTCAAGGACATCGTCGCCAAGGTCGGCGGCGAATCAGCGAAATCCCGTGTCTGTTTCACGATGGACGAGGTCCGCGAGACCGTCGCCGACGTCGGCCTGCCCGTCGTCGTCCGGCCAAGCTTCACGATGGGCGGTCTCGGCTCGGGCATGGCGTACTCGGTCGAGGACGTCGAGCGGATGGCCGGCGAGGGTCTGGCCGCGTCGCCGACGGCCAACGTGCTGATCGAGGAATCCATCTACGGATGGAAGGAATACGAACTCGAGCTGATGCGGGACCACCACGACAACGTGGTCGTCGTCTGCTCGATCGAGAACTTCGACCCGATGGGCGTGCACACCGGCGACTCGGTGACCGTCGCCCCCGCGATGACGCTGACCGACCGCGAGTACCAGAAGATGCGCACCCTCGGCATCGACATCCTGCGCGAGGTCGGCGTCGACACCGGCGGCTGCAACATCCAGTTCGCGGTGAACCCGAAAGACGGACGGCTCATCGTCATCGAGATGAACCCGCGCGTCTCGCGATCCAGCGCGCTGGCGTCCAAAGCCACCGGCTTCCCGATCGCCAAGATCGCCGCCAAGCTGGCCATCGGCTACACGCTCGACGAGATCGTCAACGACATCACCAAAGAGACGCCGGCCTGTTTCGAGCCCACACTGGACTATGTGGTCGTCAAGGCGCCCCGGTTCGCCTTCGAGAAGTTCCCCGGCGCCGACACCACGCTGACCACGACGATGAAATCGGTCGGCGAGGCGATGTCGCTGGGCCGCAACTTCATCGAGGCGCTCGGCAAGGTGATGCGCTCACTGGAGACCAGCCGGGCGGGCTTCTGGACGGGCGATGACCCTGAAGGCGACGTCGACGACGTGCTGACCCGGCTGCGCACGGCGACCGACGGGCGGCTCTACGACATCGAATACGCGCTGCGCCTGGGCGCGACGGTGGAGAACGTGGCCGAGGCCTCCGGTGTCGACCCGTGGTTCGTCGAGCAGATCGCCGGGCTCGTCGACCTGCGCTCCGAGCTGATCGACGCGCCGGTCCTGGAGGCCGAACTGCTGCGCCGCAGCAAGCACAGCGGACTGTCGGATCGCCAGATCGCCGCCCTGAGGCCAGAGTTGGCGGGGGAGATGGGCGTGCGCTCGCTGCGGCAGCGGCTCGGCATCCATCCCGTCTACAAGACCGTCGACACGTGCGCCGCCGAATTCGAGGCCAGGACGCCTTACCACTACAGCAGCTACGAGCTCGACCCCGCGGCCGAGACCGAGGTCGCCCCGCAGGCGCAGCGGCCCAAGGTCCTGATCCTCGGATCGGGCCCCAACCGCATCGGGCAGGGCATCGAATTCGACTACAGCTGTGTGCACGCCGCGACGACGCTCAGCGCGGCCGGCTTCGAGACGGTGATGATCAACTGCAATCCGGAGACGGTGTCCACCGACTACGACACCGCCGACCGGCTGTACTTCGAACCGCTGACGTTCGAGGACGTGCTGGAGGTCTATTACGCCGAACAGGCATCGGGCGCAGGCGGTCCGGGCGTTGTCGGCGTCATCGTGCAACTCGGCGGGCAGACCCCGCTGGGGCTCGCCGAGCGGCTGGAAAAAGCCGGCGTGCCGATCGTCGGGACCAAGCCGGAGGCCATCGACCTCGCGGAGGACCGCGGACGGTTCGGTGAGGTGCTCACCACGGCAGGACTGCCCGCGCCGCGATTCGGCACCGCGATCAGCTTCGACCAGGCCAAGCGGATCGCCGCCGACATCGGCTACCCGGTGCTGGTGCGGCCGTCCTATGTCCTGGGCGGGCGCGGGATGGAGATCGTCTACGACGAGGAGAACCTGCGCGGCTACATCGAGCGGGCCACGCAGCTCTCCCCCGAGCACCCGGTGCTCGTCGACCGCTTCCTCGAAGACGCGATCGAGATCGACGTCGACGCGTTGTGCGACGGCAGCGAGGTGTACATCGGCGGCGTGATGGAACACATCGAGGAGGCCGGTATCCACTCCGGGGACTCCGCGTGTGCCCTGCCACCGGTGACGCTGGGGCGCAGCGACATCGAGTCGGTACGCCGCGCCACCGAGGCCATCGCATTCGGGATCGGGGTCGTCGGCCTGCTCAACGTGCAGTACGCGCTCAAAGACGACGTCCTCTACGTCCTGGAGGCCAACCCGCGCGCCAGCCGCACCGTGCCCTTCGTCTCCAAGGCCACCGCGATCCCGCTCGCCAAGGCCTGCGCGCGCGTCATGCTCGGCGCCACCATCGCGCAGCTCCGTGAAGAAGGCGTGCTCGCCGCGGCGGGCGACGGCGCCACAACGGCCCGCAACGCACCGGTGGCGGTGAAAGAAGCTGTGCTGCCCTTCCATCGTTTCCGCAAGTCGGACGGGTCGCAGATCGATTCGCTGCTCGGCCCTGAGATGAAGTCGACGGGCGAAGTCATGGGCATCGCCCACGATTTCGGCAGCTCGTTCGCCAAGAGCCAGACCGCGGCGTACGGCTCGCTGCCCGCCCAAGGCACCGTGTTCGTGTCGGTGGCCAACCGGGACAAGCGCTCACTCGTCTTCCCGGTCAAGCGTTTGGCCGATCTCGGATTCAAGATCCTGGCTACCGAGGGAACCGCGGAGATGCTGCGGCGCAACGGAATTCCGTGCGACGAGGTGCGCAAGCATTTCGAGGAACCCAGTCCGGAGCGGCCGGAGCTGTCGGCGGTCGACGCGATCAAAGCCGGTCAGGTCGACATGGTCTTCAACACCCCGTACGGCAACTCGGGGCCGCGCATCGACGGGTACGAGATCCGCTCGGCCGCAGTGTCGATGAACATTCCGTGCGTGACGACCGTGCAGGGCGCGTCGGCGGCCGTGCAGGGCATCGAGGCCGGTATCCGCGGCGACATCGGCGTGATGTCGCTCCAGGAACTGCACAGCGCGCTGGGGTCGTGACCGTGGGCGGGTTCGGTGAGCGGCTTGCGGGCGCCGTCGCCCAACGCGGGCCGCTGTGCCTGGGCATCGACCCGCACCCGGAGTTGCTCCAAGCGTGGGGGCTCGGCGTCGACGCCGACGGTCTGGCCCGTTTCAGCGACATCTGCGTGGCCGCCTTCGAGGGCTTTGCGATCGTCAAACCACAGGTCGCGTTCTTCGAGGCGTACGGGTCGGCGGGCTTCGCGGTGCTGGAGCGCACCATCGCGGGGTTGCGTGACGCCGGTGTCCTGGTCCTCGCCGATGCCAAACGCGGCGACATCGGCTCGACCATGGCGGCCTATGCGGCCGCATGGGCCGGCGACTCGCCGCTGGCATGTGACGCGGTGACGGCGTCGCCGTATCTGGGCTTCGGATCGCTGCAGCCGCTCCTCGACGTCGCGGCGGACCGCGGCCGCGGCGTCTTCGTCCTCGCGGCGACGTCGAACCCCGAGGGCGCTACGGTTCAGCGCGCCGAATCGGGCGGGCGCACCGTCGCCCAGTCGATGGTCGATGCTGCCGCCGCGATCAATCAGCCCGGGTGGCCGGGCTCCGTAGGCGTGGTCGTCGGCGCGACGCTGACCGACCCCCCCGACGTCAGTGCACTCAACGGTCCGGTGCTGGTGCCGGGCGTCGGCGCCCAGGGGGGCCGTCCCGACGCGCTGGCAGGCCTGGGAGGGGCCAGACCGGGGCAGCTGCTGCCCGCCGTCTCGCGCGAGGTGTTGCGGGCCGGACCGGACCTCTCAGCGGTACGCGACGCCGCCGAGCGCCTGCGGGACGCGGTCGCCTACCTGGCCTGAACGCGCGTCGTTACCCGGCCGATGCGTTACCGCGACACGCCCGACACGCGATGACCAGCCAAAATTCTCAGGTCGGCCGAGTGCGTCCCCCGGCTGTGCGGTGCGTCGGCGCCGCCGGGTGCCGCGCCGTCGCGGCCGAAATTCTGCGAAACCACGGATACGCAGGCGCTTTAGAGGACGCTGCGTGCTTCGGGCAGCGCGGCAGCTTTCCGGGCGCGAGGCCCGTGACGTGAGGGCGGTGCGCCCTACACGCTGGGCTTTTGGCGCGATGACAGGGGGGTGGGGTTAGCTTTCGTCAGCGACCGTGGGTACGGTCGTCCACGCTGGCTGGTTCTGGTTCTGCCTCTACCAGCCGAGACAAATCAGTTGATGGTGACGAGACGGAGGAACACCCGTGGCCCTTCCCCAGTTGACCGACGAACAGCGCGCGGCAGCGTTGGAGAAGGCTGCTGCCGCACGTCGAGCGCGAGCCGAGCTCAAAGATCGGCTCAAGCGCGGCGGCACCAACCTCAAGCAGGTCCTGACCGACGCCGAGACCGATGAGGTCTTGGGCAAGATGAAGGTCTCCGCACTTCTGGAGGCACTGCCCAAGGTCGGCAAGGTCAAGGCTCAGGAAATCATGACCGAACTGGAGATCGCTCCCACCCGCCGCCTGCGCGGCCTGGGCGATCGTCAGCGCAAGGCCCTTCTCGAAAAGTTCGACTTCACCTCCTAAGAGAGGTTGTGAGCGAAGGTAGAGGGCCGGACAGCGCCTCCGGGGCCGTGGTCCTGGTGTTGTCCGGCCCCTCTGCCGTCGGGAAGTCCACTGTCGTCCGGTGCTTGCGCGAGCACGTCACGGACCTCTACTTCAGCGTGTCCGTCACGACGCGGGCACCGCGCCCCGGCGAAGTCGACGGCGTGGACTACTCCTTTGTGACGGCAGAACAGTTTCAGCAGCTCATCGATGACGGCGCCCTGCTGGAGTGGGCGGAAATCCACGGTGGGCTCCACCGATCCGGGACTCCCGCCGCGCCTGTCCGCACCGCAGCTTCCGCGGGTCACCCGGTTCTGATCGAGGTCGATCTCGCCGGGGCGCGCGCGGTCAAGCAGGCGATGCCGGAAGCCACGTCGGTCTTTCTCGCCCCGCCGAGCTGGGAGGCGCTGGAGAGCCGCCTGACCGGTCGCGGCACCGAGACGCCCGAGGCGATGGCCCGCCGTCTGGAGACGGCGAAGGCCGAACTGGCCGCCCAAGGGGACTTCGACAAGGTGGTCGTCAACAGTCAATTGGAGTCTGCCTGCGCGGAATTGGTATCCTTGCTGGTGGCCCACGCGCCGCCGCTGCGCGATCAGCCCTAATTTTCAGATCTTTTTCAGGAGAACCTCTACGTGAGCACCCCTTTGACCCCGGTCGACATCGATCCGTCCGCCGCGAGCGCATACGACACTCCGCTGGGCATCACCAACCCGCCCATCGACGAGTTGCTCGACCGCGCGTCGAGCAAGTACGCGCTGGTCATCTACGCCGCCAAGCGTGCTCGTCAGATCAACGACTACTACAACCAGCTCGGTGACGGCATCCTCGAATACGTCGGCCCGCTGGTCGAGCCCGGCCTGCAGGAAAAGCCCCTCTCCATCGCGATGCGGGAGATCCACGGCGACCTCCTCGAGCACTCCGAGGGCGAGTAGTCCAGGCACAACGGTGGCTGCCAAGCAGATCATCGTCGGCGTCGCCGGTGGCATCGCCGCCTACAAGGCCGCGACGGTGGTCCGGCAGCTCACCGAGGCCGGTCATTCGGTCCGCGTCGTCCCGACCGAATCCGCGCTGAAATTCGTCGGTGCCGCGACCTTTGAGGCCCTGTCCGGAAACCCGGTGCACACCGGGGTTTTCGAGGACGTACACGAGGTGCCCCACGTCCGCTTCGGCCAGGCCGCCGACCTTGTCGTCGTCGCCCCCGCCACGGCCGACCTGCTCGCGCGCGCAGTCGTCGGGCGTGCCGACGATCTGCTGACAGCGACGCTGCTGACCGCGCGATGTCCGGTCCTGTTCGCCCCGGCGATGCACACCGAGATGTGGCTCCACCCGGCGACTGTCGACAACGTGGCGACGCTGCGCAACCGCGGCGCGATCGTCATGGAACCCGCGTCGGGCCGGCTCACGGGCGCCGACACCGGACCGGGACGTCTGCCCGAAGCCGAGGAGATCACGACGCTGGCGCAGCTGCTGCTCGCCCGCAACGACGCGCTCCCGTACGACCTCGCGGGCGTCAAGGTCCTCGTCACCGCGGGCGGCACCCGCGAACCGATCGACCCGGTGCGCTTCATCGGCAACAGAAGCTCGGGGAAGCAGGGCTACGCGATGGCCCGGGTCCTTGCCCAGCGCGGCGCCGAGGTGACGTTGATCGCGGGCAATACGGCGGGCCTCATCGACCCCGCGGGCGTGCATGTCACGCACGTCGGTTCGGCGACCCAACTGCGCGACGCCGTCTCCAAGCACGCCCCGGACGCCAACGTCCTCGTGATGGCCGCCGCCGTCGCCGACTTCCGGCCCGCGCACCCGGCGACAAGCAAGATCAAGAAGGGCCCCGACACCACTACGGACCCTGCCATCGAACTGATCCGCAACGACGACGTGCTCGCCGGCGCAGTCCGGGCCCGCGACGACGGACAGCTGCCGAACATGGCCGCGATCGTCGGGTTCGCCGCCGAGACAGGCGACGCCAACGGGGACGTCCTCTTCCACGCGAGGGCCAAGTTGAAGCGCAAAGGATGCGATCTTCTCGTCGTCAACGCCGTCGGGGAGAACCGCGCCTTCGAGGTCGATCACAACGACGGCTGGCTGCTGTCGGCCGACGGTACGGAGACAGCACTGGAGCACGGGTCGAAGACCGTCATCGCTAGCCGTATTGTGGACGCGATCGCGGCTTTCCTGCACACCCGTGCCGGGTAGAGGCGACAAGCCGCAAACGTCAGCATGCGTGTAAAGGTTGCGCGCGGCGGGGGGACACGCTTGGGTGCTAGAGGCGCCGAAGTCGCGTGCCACTGTGACAGGTATAAGTTGACGGACTAATCATCTCAGGCGCGCTTGAGTGGAAAGGGATCGAACGTGAGCCAAGCTCGGCTGTTTACCAGTGAGTCGGTGACCGAAGGGCACCCCGACAAGATCTGCGACGCCATCAGCGACTCGGTGCTGGATGCCCTGCTCGCCAGCGACCCCAAGTCCCGCGTCGCCGTCGAGACGCTGGTGACCACGGGCCAGGTGCACGTCGTCGGCGAGGTGACCACCACAGCCAAGGAGGCGTTCGCCGACATCCCGCTGATCGTTCGCGACCGGATCAGGGAGATCGGCTACGACCACTCCGACAAGGGCTTCGACTACGAGACCTGCGGTGTGAACATCGGCATCGGCGCGCAGTCGCCCGATATCGCCCAGGGCGTCGACACCGCGCACGAGACCCGCGTCGAGGGCGCCGCCGATCCGCTCGACCTGCAGGGCGCCGGCGATCAGGGCCTGATGTTCGGGTACGCGATCAAGGACACCCCCGAGCTGATGCCGCTGCCGATCGCGCTGGCGCACCGGCTGTCCCGCCAGCTCACCAAGGTCCGCAAGGACGGCGTCGTCGACTACCTGCGTCCGGACGGTAAGACGCAGGTCACCGTGCAGTACGACGGTGTGACTCCGGTCCGGCTGGACACCGTCGTGCTCTCCACCCAGCACGCCGCCGGCATCGATCTCGAAGGGACGCTGGCTCCCGACATCCGGGAGAAGGTCGTCAACACGGTGCTGGCCGACCTGGCCCACGACACCATGGACACCTCTGACTTCCGCCTGTTGGTCAACCCGACCGGCAAGTTCGTCGTCGGCGGCCCCATGGGCGACGCCGGTCTGACCGGCCGCAAGATCATCGTCGACACCTACGGCGGCTGGGCCCGCCACGGCGGCGGCGCCTTCTCGGGCAAGGACCCGTCGAAGGTGGACCGCTCGGCCGCGTACGCGATGCGCTGGGTGGCCAAGAACGTCGTCGCCGCGGGCCTCGCCGAACGCGTCGAGGTGCAGGTCGCCTACGCCATCGGCAAGGCCGCACCGGTCGGTCTGTTCGTCGAGACGTTCGGCACCGAGACCGTCGATCCCGGACGCATCGAGAAGGCCATCACCAGCGTCTTCGACCTGCGACCCGGCGCCATCGTCCGAGATCTGAACCTGCTGCAGCCGATCTATGCGCAGACCGCGGCCTACGGCCACTTCGGACGCACCGACATCGAGTTGCCGTGGGAGCAGCTGAACAAGGTCGAGGATCTCAAGGCCTCGGTCTGACCTCACCGCTGGGATGATCTGACCGTTCGCCACCCTTTGCTGGGCTGAGTTATAGTCCAGGAAATCTCTTCTGCACGCATGCGTGCGGTATGAGCATTCAGATGCGGGTGGACATGGTCAACGAGCAAACGCTGGTCACTCGGCGCGCACAGGCGTCGCGGTGGGCGCCTGTCATGGCGGTGGGCACCCCGACGCTTCTCGTCGGTCTGCACGCGCTCGTCTACGGGCGCTGGATCATCGACGACGCCGCCATCACGTTCGCCTACGTTCGGTCGATCGGCGCCGGACTCGGCCCCGTGCTGCAGCCCGGCGCCGAGACGGTGGAGGGATATTCCAACCCGGCGTGGCTGGCGTTGCTGCTGGCCGGCGACAAGCTCCAGATGTTCGACCACGGCACCCTGTTCGGCGTCCCCGACCAAGTGCTGTTCCCGAAGTTGCTCGCCCTGGTCATGTGCGCCGTGCTCTACGCCGCGTTCTACCGCGTCGCCAAGGCCCTGACGCGGTCGCCGGTGACCGTGACGATCGTCGCGGGCGCGATTACCGCGGCCATCCCGTCGTTCGTCATCTGGTGCTTCTCCGGCCTGGAGAACTCGCTGCTGGCGGCGTCGGTCGGGTGGCTTGCCGCATGCATCGCGACCACGGTGGCCGAGGGGAGGCTGCTGACCACCAGAACGGCGCTGATCTGTGGTCTTGTCGCGGCGGTCGCCGGTCTGACACGTCCCGACGGGATGATCTACCTGCTGGCGTATCCGCTTGCGGCGCTGCTGCTGGCGCGGGCGCCGCGTTCCGACAAGCTGCGGTACGTGGCTATCGGAACGGCGGCTTTCGCGGTTCCCCTCGGCGCTTTCCTGGTGTGGCGCTACGCGACGTTCGGCGAGTTCGTGCCCAACACCGCGATCGCGAAGGCGCAAGGCCTGCCGGATCTGATCGGCATCGCCCGGCCCTTCGAACTGGTCCTGTTCACAGGTGTCACGCCTGCGCTACTGGGGACGGTGTTCGTCGTGATCGTGCTGCGCCGCAAGTCCGTCGACACCTCCGGGCTTCTGGCCCTGCTCATCGTCTTCGGCCTGGCGGCGCTCGCCTTCGCGATCCTCGAGGGCGACTGGATGGGGCAGCGCCGGTTCGCGACGCCCATCTGGGCGATCGGTGCGCTGATCATCGCGGTGTCCGGGGCGCAGGTCCTCGCCGGTGCCGACGCCCGGGAGCGACGGCGGGTGTGGATCGCAAGCGCGGCGGCGGTGGTGATCGCCGCGCCGGTGCTCGCGCACTCGGCCCTGACTTTCCGGGCCGATCCGACAGTGCCGATGTGTGCCGTCGCCTCGTACGCCGGATGGACCGTCAACGAATACGCCGACGCGCTGGGCCTCGGGGACGCGACGATCGCGACGCCCGACATCGGCGGCACCGCGTTGGTGAGCGATCTGACGATCATCGACCTCGGGGGACTGGCGGACGCGCCGCTCGCGCGCCGCTGGGCAGCGGGCGACGCGGCGGGCCTGCGCGACGACGTCTTCGCGGCGCGCCCTGAGTTCATCGAGACCCACCACGAATGGTCGGACACCACCGGCCTGATCGACGACCCGCGGCTGGCCGCCGACTACGTCGAGGTGGTGCGGACCTCGCGCACGGACGGACTGTGGGTCCGGCGTGACCTCGCCGACCGGCTCACCGCACAGGGAGGTCTACCGGTCTCGCCGAAAGCGTTGCCGCTCAAGGCCGATGACCCCTATCAGCTGGCCGACCCACTGGCCTCCTGCGCAGAGCTGCGCCCCTAAGACGCGAACGAGTAGTCGTCGATCGGGAACCGGCGACTGCGCCAGGCCGCCTCGACCGTGCTGGCCGGGCGCAGCGGCACATCGCCGTGCTGGTCGAAGTAATAGCTGTTGGCCAGCCGGCAGCTGTCCTGCCAGAAGATCTGCCGGTGCCGCTTGCGCATCATCTCCGCGAAATACCGTTCGTTGGCCTCCGGCCGAACCTCGATGCGCGTGGCACCCCGGCTGCGCGCGGTCTCCAGACACCGCACGATGTGCCGGGTCTGCGTCTCGATCAGTGCGAAGTACGACGAGCCGACGTAGCCGTACGGCCCGAACACCGTGAAGAAGTTGGGGAAGCCCGGCACGCTGACGCCCTCGTATGCCTGCAGCCGGTTCTCCGTCCAGAACTTGGCGAGCGAGTTGCCGTCGGGTCCGACCACCGAGAACGTCGGAACATTGTCGGTGTCAAGCACTTTGAAGCCCGTCGCCAGGATCAGCACGTCGGCCTCGTGCAGGACGTCATCCGTGGTCGCCACCCCGGACGCGGTGATCCTGTCGATGGGCTCGGTCACCAACGCGACGTTGTCGCGGTTGAACGTCGACAGATAGGTGTTGTGGAATCCCGGACGTTTGCAGCCGACCGCGTAACGCGGGGTCAGCTTGTCCCGCAGCTCGGGGTCGTCGACCTGCTTGCGCAGATACGCCTCGCCGAGCGAGCCCATCCGCTTCGCCATCGGGTTGACCGTGAAGTATTGCGCGGCCAGCGGGAACGTCAGCTCCACGTAGGCCTGGCTGACGAACCGCTGCAGCGTCTGCCCGAACGGCAGGCGCATCATCGCCCTCGCCGTCTTCGACAGCGGGATGTCGAACTTCGGAAAACACCAGATCGGTGTGCGCTGAAAAACGCTGAGGTGCGCGACGATCGGCGCGATCTCCGGGATCACCTGAACCGCCGACGCGCCGGTCCCGATGATCGCGACGCGCTTACCGCTCAGCTCCAGGTCGTGATCCCACCGGGCGGTGTGGACAGTGGCCCCGGCGAAGGATTCGACGCCGGGGATGTCCGGCAGATTCGGCACGGTCAGCGCGCCGCTGGCATTGACCAGGAACCGTGCCGTCACGATGTCCCTGTCACCGCCGGTTTCACATGTCAGGCGCCAAAGACCTTGCTTACCATCGAATTCCGCGGTACGGATCACCGTGGCGAAACGGATCTTCGACCGCAGACCATATTTGTCGACGCAGTGCGCGGCGTAGGACTTCAGCTCGTTCCCGTGCGCATACGTGCGCGACCATTCGGTGCTCTGCTCGAACGAGAACTGGTAGGAGAACGACGGGATGTCCACCGCGATACCCGGATAGGTGTTCCAGTACCACGTGCCGCCGGGCTCATCGCCGGCCTCGACGATCAGGTAGTCGGACAAGCCGGCCCGGTCGAGCTGGATCGCGGTGCCGATACCGGAGAAGCCGGCACCGACGATCACGGTGTCAAAGTCAGGTGTAGCCATGAGGCACCTCCGGCCTCAGGCTAACGCGTCCCGCAGCGCCCTGACCGCACGTTCCGTGGCTTCTGTTGCGGCGGGCACGATTCCCGCGTAACCGAGGTAGCCGTGCACGAGGGATTCGGCGTTGTGGAGTTCGACCGGGACCCCGGCGGCGACCAGCAACTCGGCGTACCGGGCGCCGTCGTCGCGCAGTGGGTCGTGGCCCGCGACCGCGATATAGGCCGGCGGCAAACCCGACAGATCACCCCGCGCAGGCACCAGCGCGATCGGGGCGTCCGTCATGTTGAGATCGCCGATGTACCAACGGCTGAAGCCCTTGCAGGACGCGAGGTCGAGGATCGGCGCGTGCGCATTCGCGGCGAACGACGGCAGTGACGTGTCGAACGTCGTCGACGGATACCAGAGCAGCTGGAAGCGCAGGGCGATGCCGGCATCACGGGCCGACTGTGCGACCACCGCGGCCAGGTTCCCGCCCGCGGAATCCCCGGCGACCGCCAGCCGCGCCGGGTCGGCGCCGATGTCGCCGGCGTTCTGCGCAACCCACTGCGTAGCGGCCCAGACGTCGTCGACGGCAGCGGGGAAGGGGTGCTCGGGCGCGAGCCGGTAGTCGACTGACACGACGACGGCACCGGCGCCGACAGCGTGGATGCGGGCCGCGCCGTCATAGGTGTCGAGGTCGCCGACGGTCCAGCCGCCGCCGTGGATGAACACGACAGCGGGAAGCACGGTTTGGTCGGACGGCGGGCGGTAGATGCGCAGCGTGAGCGGGCCCGCGGGTCCGTCGATGACACGGTCGTGCGCCTCGACCTCGGGATGTATCGGGCTGCGCGGGAGTTCGTTGAAGCGCCGTCTGGCCTCTTCGGGCCCACCGTCGGTCGTCAGCTGGAACGGAACAACCTCGAGAACCTTCTCCAGCACGGGATCAATCGCTGCCATGGCCATCACCGTACGCACGGTCCCCTCACAGACGTAGCCCCCTATGGCTGGCGCCTTTCCTCGACAATCGACCCGACTGCAGGAAGAGAGGATCGCTCGTGAGGTCTCCGTCCGGCCACCGGCCGATCTCGTTGGCCCCGTTGACGGTTCTGGAACTGAGTCCTCCCGAACTGGTCGCGTGCGCCGCCGACGCCGGCTTCGACGGTGTCGGCCTGCGGCTCATCCGGGCCACCGAAGAGGAGTTGTTGCGCCCGACCATCGGTTCGACGCCGATGATCCGCGAGACCCGACAGCGTCTCGACGACACCGGGTTGTTCCTCTTGGACATCGAGGTGTTGCGGCTGCGCCCCGACACCAAGGTGCGGGATCACTTCGGAGCCTTCCTGGAGACCGGTGCCTACCTCGGGGCTTCCCAGATCCTGGTGACCGGCAACGACCCCGACCATGCACGGCTCGCCGACAATCTGGCCGAACTCTCCGCGTTCGCCGAGGGTTTCGGTATGACGCCCAATCTAGAGCCGATGCCGTGGACGGACGTCCGCTGCCTGGACGAGGCGACGCTGATTCTGCGCCGCTGTGCCGGTGCGGACGTCGGTGTGCTGGTGGATGCGATCCATTACGACCGCGCGCTGGCCACACCGGATGACCTGCGCGCCATGCCGGGGGAGTGGACGCGCTATGTCCAGATCTGCGATGCGGTGCTGCCCCGGCCGACGTCGATCGACGAACTGCGCCACCAGGGGCGCAATGCCCGGCTCTTCCCGGGTGAGGGAAGCATCGACCTGGTGTCGATGCTGCGGGCGTTGCCCACGGTGCCGGCGAGCGTCGAGGCGCCGACCGAGTGGAACGCCCCGGCTGGTGTGCGGGCGCGTGCTGCGCTGCGCTCCGCCCGCGCTGTCGTGGCGCGTGCTGACGAGAGTCGGCCACAATTGTCTGCGTGACGGATGGCCTGACACCCACCACGACCGACGCGTCACCGTCACGACTTCGCAGCCGCCTTCGCACGTTCACCGGAATCGCGGGGATCGTCTCGGCAGTAAGCGCCGGGATGGGTGTGGCCGCCCATTTCTTCGGGCCGGTCAGCACTGTCGTGACGTTGTTGGCGTCGTTCACCCCACTTTTCGTCGTGCTCGCCGTCCTGTCCGCGGTGATCCTCGCCGCGGCGCGGATGTGGTTCGCGGTGCTGGCCGCCGTCGCGATCGTGGTGGTCGGTGTGGCATCCCAACTGCCGCTCTTCATCGGCGAGCAGCCGACCGCCTCCGGGGAGGCTCCCACTCTGCGGATTCTGCAGGCCAATCTCCGGCTGGGTGAAGCCGACCCGTCTGCGCTGGTGGACCGGGTCCGCGGCAGCGGTGTCGACGTGCTGACCGTGGCGGAGCTGACCGGGCCCGCGGTGGACAAACTCGCCGCGGCCGGGCTGCGTGAGTGGCTGCCGTACTCCTACGTGCGCGCCGATTACGGCGGCAGCGGCGAAGGCATCTACTCGCGATACCCACTCACAGATACCGCGGCCCTGACCGGGCTCGAACATCACAATCTGCGCGCGACGATCCAGGTGCCCGGCGCGGTGCCGGTGACGGTCTATGCGCTGCATCCGCTGCCGCCGTACCCCGAGCCTGCGTGGAGATGGGCGGCGGAACTGGACCGAATCGGCGCGATTCTCGCCGAGGAGCGGGGACCCCTGATCGTCGGAGCCGATTTCAACTCGACGTACGACCACGAGCGTTACCGCCACCTGCTGAATGTCGGCGCCCGCGACGGCGCGGATCTGGTGGATGCCGGCGAGTACCTCGGCTCGGGGATCGTCGCCACGTATCCCGCCGACCAGTGGTTCCCCGCGGTGCTCGGCATCGACAAGATCCTCGCCCGGGGTGCCACGCCGCTGTCATTTGTGCGTGTTGACCTGCCCGGCTCCGATCATCACGCGGTCATGGGGGACGTCCGGTTGCCCCCGCTCACGCAGCCCTGACGCACCGGTTCACGCAGTCCTCCCCTCGTCGGTGATCGGCAGCCGCGCCAAAGTTTGACGCCATCGTGCATTTGTGGATACGGCGAGCGGCGTTGCTAAAAATGCGCGAATGTTGTCGATTTCGATTGCAACGAGTTTCGCTATACCGGTTGTGCCCACGTCGTTGGCTGGCGAACCGGATCCTGGACGGCCGCCGAATCGGGCCTGCCTTGTGGCGGTTCCTGACTCTTTTACAGTGCAAAGATGGGTTCTATCCAGCGGCTCAGGCTGTTTCGAAGAGCGGCGGACGGGGCCTTGCCACATGTCCGGTTACGCCACTGAATATTACTTAGGTGTGCCAAACATGTGATGCTGGTCATATGGTGGACATTCACCCTGTCATAAGTTGCCGGTGTTCGCTAACGTTCTGTCCAGTTACGGTATGTTTTATTTTTGACGACAGCGTCAGGACGCTGCGACGGTCTTTCGGGGCCTCGGCGCCGGCATTAGTGCGAGAAGGAGATTCGCGACGTGACGGATGTAGCACCCGAGGCGCTGTTGCCCGCGCGGTCCGAACTCAACGGCTATTCCGACTCCTACAGCGACGATGTCCACGAATCTGGGTCCGCGTCGAGCCACGCGCCGACCGTCACTGTCGTCCTGCCGACACGGAACGAGGCGCGGAATCTGCCTTACGTGGCCAAGCGGATGCCGCCCGTCGACCAGATTGTCGTCATCGACGGCGGCTCGACCGACGGCACCGCCGACGTCGCTCGTCAGCTGTGGCCGGAGGCCACCGTGATCGAACAGACCAGGGCTGGTAAAGGCAACGCGCTGGCATGCGGCTTCCTCGCCGCCACCGGAGACATCATCGTCATGATCGACGGCGACGGCTCGACCGATCCCGCCGAGATCCCGCTGTTCGTCGCGGCCCTCGTGGCCGGTGCAGACCTCGCGAAGGGCAGTCGCTTCTCGCGTGGCGGCGGCAGCGACGACATCACGCACTTCCGGCGGCTGGGCAACAAAGGGCTCAACGGGCTGGTCAACTGGCTGTTCAAAACCGAGTTCAGTGACCTGTGCTACGGCTACAACGCGTTCTGGCGTCGCAACCTCGAAGGCCTCGACCTGCCGGCGATCGAACTCTCCGAGCCGCAATGGGGCGACGGATTCGAGATCGAGACCGTGATCAACGTCCGTGCCGCCCGACAGGGCTGGGCCATCGACGAGGTGGGCAGCTTCGAAGGCAGGCGCATCTACGGCCGCAGCAACCTCAATGCGGTCACCGACGGTCTCAGGGTGTTGCGCACCATCAGTCGCGAGCGTCGCGAGCACCGGGCGGGGCGCACCGCCGCGGTCGCCGGCTGGGCATAGTGTCTGCCCGTTTCACCTCGCACGACCAGCCGTACCCCACCGCACCATCACTGAGCGTCGTCATCTGTTGTTACACCGAACGACGTCGCCGGAGCCTGGCTGCAGGCGCCGACGCCGCGCTTCGTCAGCTCGCCTCCGGTGACGAACTGATCCTCGTCGTCGACGGCAACGAAGATCTCTTCCACGATCTGTGCGCCGATTACGGCGATCGACTCACGGTTGTCGCCAACGCTCATCGCCGCGGTCTCTCCGGTGCCCGCAACACCGGCCTCGAGACGGCCTCCGGTGATGTCGTGGTCTTCCTGGACGACGATGCGGCGCTGCTGCCGGATGCGCTCGGGAGCGTGCGTTCCACGTTTGTCGACGACGGAATCACCGCGATGGGGGGAGCGGTCCACCCGTACTGGCACTCGGGCTCTCGGCCAACCTGGTTCCCGCCGGAATTCGGTTGGGTCGTGGGTTGCGATTACCGAGGGCTACCGTCCGACGGGGCCCCGATTCGCAACCCCATCGGCGCCGCGATGGCCGTTCGGCGCGAACATCTGGCCGACATTGGCGGATTCAGTGATCGTCTCGGGCGTGTCGGCACGCTCCCGACGGGTTGTGAAGAGACGATGATGGGCATCGAACTCGTACGTAGCAACCCACACTCACACATCGTGCGTCGGACCGCCTTCGCGGTCACGCACGAGGTGCCGCATGACCGGGCCACCGTGTCCTACTTCATGCAGCGCTGCTTTCACGAGGGCCGCAGCAAGGCCATCCTCACGCAGCTGTGCGGGCAGCAGTCCTCGCTGGAAAGCGAACGGGCCTACACGACGAGGACGCTGCCGTCGGGGATGTGGCACGCACGTCGTCATCCATCCCGCGTCATGGCCATCGTCGCGGGACTCTTCGTCACCGCCGCCGGTTATGTCGTCGGCCGCACTCAAACCCTGCGAACGCCCGAGATTCGGTGATGGGTACAGCCTCGGGCTGGCTCGTCAACCCCCGGGTGACCGGGTGGGTATCGCTGATGACATTGCTGTACTTCGTCGCGGAGTGGATCGTGTCGGCGACCTGGCGGGGGAACTACAGTTACCGAGAGGATCTGTTGAGCCCCCTCGGGGTGGCGTACTGCGGTCCGGCGGGTGACTGGCCCTGCAGCGAGCTCTACCCGCTGATGAACGTCAGTCTGCTGGTCACGGGCCTCGCGATCACCATCGTTGCCGCGAGCTTCCTCGTGCAGCAGGTGACCGACCCCGGCCACGCGGTGCTGCTGATGGGTTCGGGGCTGGGCCTCTACGCCTGCGGCATCTTCACCAACCAGGTCGACTACACGCTGAACACCACGGCGCTGGTCACGTTCATGTCGCTGGGATCGGTAAGCATTCTGTTCATCGCCATGGGATCGGCGACCAAGATGACCGTCGAGCGTCGGGGCGTTGCCGTCATCGCCGGAGCCGTGAGCATGGTCGGGTTCCTGGCTTTCGTGGGTGGGCAGACCGTGTTCGGTCCCGGCGGTGCGCAACGCATGGCCGTGTACGGCATCCTGATCGCCGTCATCGCGCTCGGAACCGCGGGGATACGGACGCCACCACGGCGCGGCCGTCACGCAGCGGGCCGCAACCTCGCCGGGGCAACGCGATGATCCGTCGCTTCGCCGTGGCGCTCTGCGTCGTCGCGCTGACCGGATGCAGCATGCCGCCGACGGTCGGTCGGGCCGAACCGACCGGTCCGCGCGTGTTGTTCTCCGACGACTTCGACGGGCCTGCCGGCACATCGCCGTCACCCCAATGGCATTTCGAGACCGGCGGTGGCGGCTGGGGCAACAACGAGATGCAGACCTACACAGACGATCCGGACAACGCCAGCCTCGACGGTTCAGGACATCTGGCCATCTCCGCCCGGGGAAGCTCCCTGGATCAGATCACGTCGGCGCGCATCACGACCAAGGGCACGTTCGACTTCACCTCGGGACGTGCCGAAGCCCGCATCAAGCTGCCGGCCGGAGCCGGCCTGCATCCGGCCTTCTGGCTGCTGGGGAGCAACATCGACGAGGTCAGCTGGCCCGAGGCCGGCGAGATCGACGTGATCGAAACCCTCAACCTGGCCCCGGAGTTCCACACCGGAGTCCACGCCCCGAGTGCGGACTCTGAACGGGGAGAGCAGGTCTCGGCATCCGGGCCCGCGCCGTTCCCGCTGGCCGGCGAGTTTCACACCTACTGGGTGGAGCGCACGCCCGGGCGAATCGTCACCGGTATCGACGAGCTGACGTTGTTCACCGTCACCCCCGCCGATCTGGAACCCGGCAGCCGCTGGGTGTTCGACGCCCCGTTCTTCCTGCTGCTCAACGTCGCCGTGGGCGGAGACTGGCCGGGACCGCCCGACCCGTCCACCCCGAATCCGTCCACCATGCTGGTCGACTGGGTCCGGGTGACGGCGTTGTGACGCCACTGATCTCGCTCGAGCCGGCCATGCCTCTGCAGGCAGAGTCGACGTGGCCGCATGCGGTCTGGATCGGAATGCTCGACGTCGACGACTGCGCACCCGACTCCGGTAAGGAGATCGAGTTCGAAGCGCGGCATGCCGGTGGTTACCATCAGGCGCGCGTGCTGGTCCGCCACCTCGGCACGCCCGTCGCGTTCGTCGAGGCCCCCATTTACAAAGGCGTTGTGCGGCTGCCGATTCCGGTGTGCAGCGTGGCCCACGAGCCGCCCCCGGAGGGCCCACTGCCGCCGATCTCGGTGGTGCTGTGCACACGAGACCGACCCGACCAGGCCCTCGACGCAGTGCGCTCGATCCTGGCGCTGGACTATCCCGACTTCGAGGTCGTCGTCGTCGACAACGCCGCGCGTACCGACGCCACCGCCCAGGTGGTGCGGGATCTCGCCGATCCGAGAGTGCGCCTGGTGGCCGAACCTGTGCCGGGGCTGTCGACCGCCAGGAATACCGGGCTTCGGGCAGCCCGTCACGACGTGGTGGCGTTCACCGACGACGATGTGGTCGTCGATCCGTTGTGGCTGCGACACATCGCCCGCGGTTTCTCGCGCGCCCCTTTCGTCACCTGTGTGTCGGGTCTTGTCCCCAGCGGTGAATTGCGAACCGCCGCACAGGCCTACTTCGATCAGCGGGTCTCGTGGGCGGGATCCCTGAAGCCCCGGGTGTACAGCATGGCGGCTCCTCCCGCCGATCAACCGCTGTTCCCGTTTCAGGTCGGCCGATTCGGGACTGGGGCCAATTTCGCGGTTCAGCGTGACCGGATCCTCGAGCTCGGCGGGTTCGATGAGGCGCTCGGCGCGGGGACCGCATCCCAGGGCGGCGAGGATCTCGACATATTCTTCAGGGTGCTCGCCGCGGGCGACGTGCTGGCGACCGAACCGGCCGCGATCGTGTGGCACCGGCATCGCAGCGACAACGAGGCGCTGTTGAAGCAGGCCCGCGGGTACGGATTGGGCCTCGGCGCGTGGCTGACCAAGGTCGTGCTGAACTCCGAGCACCGCAGACTGGCGGCACACGTCATCCGGCGCCGCTTCGGGTCGTCACTGCGCGCAGGTGCCGATTACGGCGCGATGGCGTCGCCGAATCGAATTCCCCGCGGGCTGGGTGACGACGTCCCGTCGTCGGTGGGCCGCATCGAGGTGCTGGCCGTCCTCGCGGGCCCCAGAGCCTTGTGGCAAGGCAAGCGGCAGCAGGCGCGCAACAACGCGCTGAAACGTCGCCGATGACGGTGACGCTCGAACGGGGACCGGCAATGCCGGGACTCGCGCGCCATCGAGCGACCGGATCTTCGCGCCGAAATACGCCGCAGCGGACCAAACCTCCCGCGCACCGGAAACCACCCGCGCACCGCAAGCCGCCGAGTCGGCGCCGGATCCCGATCCTGCCCGTGCGCATGGTCGACCTCGCCGGGGTCGGCGCCGCGGCGGGCGCCGTCGCGCTGATGCCGCTGCCGAGCAGCGTGCGCGCGATCGCGCTCGCGGTGTTCATCGCGATCGGGCCCGGGGCGGCGGTGCTGACCTGGGTTCGTATCCCGCGACGGGTCCTTCTCTCGACGCTTCCGGTGCTCGGGATGGCCATCGTCACGCTGGTGGCGATCACTGCGATGTGGTCTTACCGCTGGAATCCCATGCTCATCCTCTGGGTGCAGGTTGTGGGTGTCGGGGGCAGCAGCGTGTGGTGGTACTACCAGCGACGCGACAGCATCCTGGCGGCGGCGCGCCACTGGCATTGGCGCCGCATCGGTGAACATCCGTGGCTGCGCAAAAGTTTTGTGCGCCGGCACTTCTCGTTGATCCTCAGTGCGCTGGCCGTCGGGATCTGGTTGTTTGCGGTCCCCGGACTGCCCGGTGCCGATGCGAGCTATTACGGACTGCTGTTCTCGAAAACCGGTCCGCTGCTTGCCGTTTCCATCGTGTTGTGCACGTGGGCATTCTTGGTCGCGATCCGGAATCGAAGGATCGTCCCCGCCGCGGTGGCGGTGATGGTCGCGATCATCGTCGCTCGCGTGACGACGGTGGTCGCCACCGAAGTCCCGCTCTATGACTGGACCTACAAGCATCTGGCCGTCGTCGACTACATCATGGTGTACGGCCGTATCCAGCCCGACGGCACCGACATCTACGCGCAGTGGGCGGCGTTCTTCACCACGTGGGCCTGGTTCTGCGACGTGACCGGTATCGCGGCCATGACGGTCGCCCATGTCTTCGCACCGGCGATGCACGTGTTGATCGCGCTGACCGTGTACACGGCGGCCCGTGCCATCTCCAGGTCTCGCCGCACCGCTCTGACCGCAGCCTTCATCGCCGAGATCGTGAACTGGGTTGGGCAGGACTACTTCTCGCCGCAGGCCTGGACGATTGTGCTGGTGTTCGGCATGTTCGCGCTGCTTCTGGCCTCGCCGCGCAGCAGGAACTGCGGGATCCTGGCCATCCCCGTGTTCGCCGCGACCGTGCCGACCCACCAGCTGACCCCGTTCTGGGCGATGGGAGCGGTGGTTCTGCTGTGTCTGTTCAAACGCGCCAGACCTCGGTGGGTGGCGCTCGTGATGGTGCTGATCGCGGTCTGCTACCTGCTGCTCAACCTGGAAGCCGTTGCGCCGTATGGCCTGTTCTCGGGTGGGAGCCCGATAGAGAATGCGACCACCAATGTCGTCACGTCCGGGTTGCCCGCAAGGGACTTCACGGCGGCGGTGGTGCGCAGTCTCACGGTGGTCGTGGTGGTCACCGCCTTTGTGTGCGCCATATGGATGTGGCGTCGCAAGCGGCCTGTCCTGACGCTGTTCATCGCGGCGTTCAGCTCATTCGGTCTCCTGCTGGGGCAGAGCTACGGCGGTGAGGCGATCTTCCGGGTGTACCTGTACTCGATTCTCGGGTGTGCGCTGCTGATCGCCCCCGCGGTGGTCAAGGCGATCGACGGTGTCAGAGGCCGGGCCCGCCTGCCTGTCCGCACGGCAGCAGCCCTCGGCATGACCGGCGCGTCGGTGGCGGGGCTGCACGGTTACGTGGCGCTGTGGCCCTTGGTCTTCGAGACGCGATCCCAGATCGATCTGATGGAGACTCTCACCAGGGACGCTGACCTGCGTACCCGCGTCGTCTTGCTGCGCCTCGGGGGCATGCCGACGCGGCTCAACGCCGGCTACGTCGACCTCACCTTGTTCAACCCGTATTTCGACGAACCCGTGAGCTATGACCTGTGGGATCCGTCCGATCCGAACCTCGCCGAACGGAAAGCGACGTTCCCCAACGAAGAAGACCTCAAGACGCTCAACACGGAGATGACTGAAGGCAGCTACATCGTCTACGTCATCTTCAGCGAGCAATCCACCAAGGCGATCCGGTACTACGGCGACTTCCGCGCCGATGCCGTCGAAGTCGTACAAGAGGCCCTACGTCAGCAACCCCAGTGGGAGTTGATCTACGACGAGGGCGAGACCAAGGTGTGGCGCAGCGTCAACGACGAACTGGCGCCGGAGAATCGGGACGGCCAACCCTAGTCGCGGCCGTCACCTGCCGAGCAGCTGCGAGACTTGTGTCGGTACGGAATCCAGTGCGGCGCCGATCTTTCCGGCATCGAACAGGGTGTCGTGGAACTCCGCAGTCAGCCACATCGAGCCCATCGCCGATGCCGACGTGACGGTCACCCCTCCGGGACTGACCGGATCGCTGGCCACCATGATGCCGGCACGCGCGGGATCACTGAACGTCCACGGTCTGTGTGGAACGGTGCCGAGGCTGGAGTGCAGCAGATGCAAGCGGGGGTGGTCGGGAACCAGCCACTGCGGTTGCCGGCCGGTCCGCATCGCCATCCGGGTCTTCAGCGTCGCTGCCATCAGGTTCGCGACCGGGCGTGCCATCTGCGCGGCCCGTGCCATCTCTGTCTGCAGCCGACGCGGACCGGATTCGTGGTCCAACCGGAAATCGAGTCCGGCAGAAAACGACGCGAGAGTGCTGAAATCTTTCGGCAGATAGCGCCGAACGTCGAACGGGACGGTCACGGTCGGGTCGACGTCGAAACCGGCGGCGGCGAAGGCGCTGTGCAGGGCGTGGGTGTAGATCGCGAACATGTTGACGTCGGGGAGCGCCGAATTCCGTTGCCGGCGAAGCTCATCGACGGTGTCGGCCGGAATATGGGTGACCCGGGTGGCCGGTGACGGGGCGATGTCGGCGTTGGCGGAAGGCGCCGTCTCGGCGGGCAGTGAGCTGTTGCGGCGGTGCTGACGCCACAGCGGCACGAGCCGCTGCGGTCCGAGGCCGATCGCGCGCAGCCCTGCGGTGAGCAGCGGTGAGGCGCGATGCCGGTACGGTGCCCACACGGCGGCGTCGCGCGGATCCACCGCGCCGAGCAGGACCCCGATGAGCAGATCGAGCAGTGGGACCTCGCCGAGGCCATGGCTGAAGTCGATCGCCAGGTAGTCGCCCCCGACCAGGATCCGAATGCCATTGCCCGGGGTCTGGCGCAACGCGGTCAGCAGCGCGATGGGCTCCTCACCCGGCGGCCGCGTCGTGGTCTCGAACACGTCACCGGCGAGGCCGGGGTCGTACCGCCACCGCGTCGTCGTGGTCGACGGTTGCAGTCCCACCCTGGCCTCGGGCCCGGCTTCGGCCATCGCGGCGAAGCGGGCGGTGAGCTCGTCGAGGGGAGGGACATCCACAGGCCCGACGATGACCGCCGAACGCCGGTAGCTGTGCTGCACATCGAGTGTCGCCACCCGGACGGTGCCAGCTTCTCGGCTCCGACGATTTCTGTGCATTGTCTGTGAACCTATCAGAGCAGCCCCCCAGCTCGATCTGATGAATTTAGTAAGTTCTCTTCGTGACTCGCACGCTGTGGACGGCCGCTGCGGTCGTCGCGGCTGCCTATGGCGCGTTTCTGATCGTAACCGCGACACGAGTGCCGGCGGGCGCGGAGCTGACGGGGCAGTTCGCGTTGCAGCCGGCGGTCAAAGCCGGCGCTGCCGTTCTTCTGGCGGGTGCCGCGCTCACACACCACATCGCGCGCGAGCGTTTCTGGCTGGTCGCGGCGCTGCTCTTCTCTGCGGCGGGCGACTATCTCCTCGCGATGCCATGGTGGGCGCCGTCATTCGTGTTGGGGCTGGCAGCTTTTCTGGTCGCCCACCTCTGTTTCCTCGCCGCTCTGCTGCCACTCGCGAGGCGAACGCCGAGGCGTCTGGTGGGTGTCGCGACCATGGTCGTCGCGTGCGTTGCGCTGCTGGTGTGGTTCTGGCCGAAGCTGCTCGAGCAGGGCATGGCGCTGCCGGTCACCGTCTACATCGGTGTCCTTGGTGCCATGGTGTGCGTCGCGTTGCTCGCCGACCTGCCCACTCCGTGGACCGCATTGGGCGCACTGTGTTTCGCCGTCTCCGACGCGATGATCGGCATCAGCAAGTTCGTTCTGGGTTCTGAGGTCCTTGCGGTGCCGATCTGGTGGGCTTACGCCACGTCGCTGCTTCTCATCACGGCCGGACTGCTGTTCAGGCGAACGTGACAACTACCCGGCAGGCAGCCGAACACGAGCCGATCGCGCGGGTGCTGCCGATGCTCACGGTGCCGCATCTGGACCGCGAGTTCGATTATCTGGTCGCAGCAGAGCAGTCCGACGATGCCCAGCCGGGAGTGCGCGTCAAGGTCCGGTTCCACGGCAGGCTCGTCGACGCCTTTGTGCTCGAAAGGCGTTCGGACACAGATCACGTCGGCAAGCTCGGCTGGCTGGAGAAGGTGGTGTCGGCGGAATGCGTGCTGACCCACGACGTCCGCAGGTTGGTCGACGCGGTGACCG
Organism: Mycobacterium sp. 236(2023); assembly: GCF_029623955.1. Classification (GTDB taxonomy): domain Bacteria; phylum Actinomycetota; class Actinomycetes; order Mycobacteriales; family Mycobacteriaceae; genus Mycobacterium. The sequence goes on from NZ_JARSBP010000011.1 coordinate 30,365, forward strand.
CCCGCTATGCCGGTACCCGCGCCGACGTGCTGCGCCTGGCGGTGCCGCCCCGCCACGCGACCGTCGAGAAGCGCGTTCCCAAACCTCTTGATCCGATGGCTCCGCGGAACGTCGACACCACCGCGTGGGCGGCCTACAGCGGGGGACCGCAGTTCATCGCGGCGCTCAACGAGGCGCGAGCCGCCCGCGCAGTGTGGCAGGCGCTTCCCGGCGAATCGTGGGCACAACGACTCGCCGAAGCGGCCGCCGTCATGGTGAACTCGGGACGTGGGGTGCTCGCCGTCGTCCCAGACCAGCGTGACGTCGACCTGCTGCATGGCGCAGCCATCGGCCACGTCGACGACGACAGGGTGGTGGCGCTGTCGGCGGGGCTCGGCCCGTCCGAGCGGTACCGGCGCTGGCTGTCGGTGCTGCGGGGCGAAGCGCGGTTCGTGATCGGCACGCGCAGTGCGGTTTTCGCTCCGGTCGCCGACCTCGGACTGGTGATCATGTGGGATGACGGCGACGATTCGCTCGCCGAGCCGCGCGCCCCGTATCCGCACGCGAGGGAAGTCGCGATGCTGCGCGCCCACCAGCTGCGCTGTGCGGCGATGATCGGCGGCTACGCGCGCACCGCCGAAGCCCAGGCGCTGGTCCGCAGCGGCTGGGCGCACGATCTGACCGCGACCAGGCAGACGGTGCGCGCGCATGCGCCGCGGGTGATCGCGCTAGAGGACAGCGCCTACGCCCATGAGCGCGATGCGGCGGCACGGACCGCGCGGCTGCCGACGGTCGCCCTCGACGCAGCCCGCGCAGCACTTCGGGCCGACGCGCCTGTCCTCGTGCAGGTGCCGCGTCGCGGTTACGTGCCTGCTCTCTCCTGCGCCAAATGTCGCACCGTCGCCCGGTGCAGGCATTGCACCGGGCCGCTGTCCCTGCCGGGCCGTGACGCCCCGGGTGCGGTGTGCCGATGGTGTGGCCGAGAGGAATTGGCGTTGCGCTGCGCCCGCTGCGGGTCGGACGCGGTGCGCGCCGTCGTCGTCGGGGCGCGCCGCACCGCCGAGGAACTCGGCAGAGCGTTCCCCGGTGCGCGGGTCATCACCTCCGGAGGCGAGGACGTGGTCGCCTCCGTACCGCAGCGCGCCGCGGTCGTCGTCGCGACGCCGGGGGTCGAGCCCGCGGCCGCCGGTGGTTACGGCGCCGCGCTGCTGCTGGACAGTTGGGCGTTGTTGGGGCGTCAGGACCTTCGCGCGTCGGAGGACACGCTGCGCCGCTGGATGGCGGCGGCCGCGCTGGTCCGCAGTCGCGCCGACGGCGGAGTGGTCGCGGTGGTCGCGGAGTCCGCGATCCCGACGGTGCAGGCCCTGATCCGGTGGGATCCCGTCGGCCACGCCGACGAGGAACTCGAGGCTCGCGCGGAAGTGGGGTTGCCGCCCGCCGCGCACATGGCGGCCGTGGACGGCGCGCCCGCCGCGGTGCATGCCCTGCTCGACGCCGCGACCCTGCCGGTCGGCGCCGACATCCTCGGACCCGTCGACCTGCCCGTCGGGGCGCGCAGACCGGCAGGGATGGAGGCCGACGCGGCGGTCAGCCGAATGCTCGTGCGCGTACCGCGCGACAAGGGACTCGAGCTTGCCGCCGCGCTGCGTCGCGCGACGTCGGTGCAGAGTGCGCGCCACGACCAGGAGCCGGTTCGCATCCAGATCGACCCATTGCACATAGGGTGATGCCCATGACGGCGGGGCGGGTGCTCAAAGCGCTGATTCCGTTGATCTTGATCGCGTTCGGCGTGCTGTGGCCCGTCATGTTCCGCTTCGGGTCGGACGGTCCCGCCGAGATCGACGATCCCGTCGTCATCACCGACTATGACGTGAACATGGTCGTCGACGCCGACGGTGACATGGATGCCGTCGAGACGATCACGACCGCCTTCTACAGCACCGACCGCCACGGGATTTTCCGCTACTGGGATGTGGCCAACCAGAACAATCCCCACCTCCGACAGAAGCCGGCGATCGAGTCGATTCTGCTCGACGGCGAACCGGTGTCCTATCAGATGTTGTGGGAGGACGGCAGGCGATTCCGGGTGGCCAAGATCGGCGACCCCGACCGGTACCTGAGCGACGGCACCCACGTCTTCGTGATCCGGTACTCGATCCCCGGGGTTCTGGACCCCGGAACCTTGGGCGCTGACCGCACGTTCGCCGAATCGACCGGACAGGGGCCATCGCCCAGCGTCTTCTACTGGAACGTCATCGCCCCGGCCTGGAACAACCGCATCGACCGCGCGGACGTCACGCTGACCATGCCGGGCGAGGTCGGCAGGGCGCAGTGCTCAGTCGGTTTCGGCGTCGGCTCGGCGTGCGCGAACCTGTCCGTCGACGGCAACCGCGTCGAGTTCAGTGCCGTCGACCTGCCGCCCCGCACACCCGTCACGGTCCGTGCAGGCGTCGACGTGCCGGCCCCGCCGCAGGTGCAACTGCCGTGGCCCTATACCTGGGACCGGGTGCTCGGGCAGTCGACGATCGGCGTCCTGTGGGTGGGCGGGCTGACCGTGCTGTTCGGCGCCGCAGCGCTGCTGTGGTTCCGCAGCGTGCTGGAGCGCTCGCCGGGATTCCCGCTGCAGTACGCCCCGCCTCCGGGCGTCGGCCCCGTACAGGCCGAGTACATCCGCACCGAGTCCGTCTCCAAGAACGGCCTGACGGCCACGCTGTTCTACCTCGCCGACCGTGGCCTCATCCAGCTGAATCAGGTCAGCGACAAGCACTGGACCGTTGTGAGCACGGCGGAACCCGGAGCCTGGGGTGACATCGACCCGGTCAGTATCGCGGTGGCGTCCCGGTTGAAGGTGATCAACAAGGGTTCGGAGTTCGAGGCGAAGAAGACCGTCAAGTCCGGCGAGAAGCTCAGCAAGGCCAAGGCGGACATGGCCAAGGCCGTCGAGAAGTGGGCCGTCGAGTCGAATCTGCTGGTCCCTCGCAAGAAGGAGTTGTGGCTGCGCGCTGTCAACGCAGCCGCGTTCATCCTGATGGTCTGCGGATTCTTCCGCTGGGGATTCCCGACCACGATGTGGGCGCTGCCGTTCGCGGCGTTCTTCCTGTTCTCGGCGGGCTCGTGGCGCGACGGCGTGGGCACCCGGCGCACCGCCGCAGGGCGTGAATTGTGGTCTCGCGTGGGCGGTTTCCACCGGCTGCTGTCCACCGACTCGGCCGAGACACGGTTCGACTTCGCGGCGCGCAAAGACCTCTATGTCGCCTACGTTCCGTTCGCCGTCGCCGCGGGGGTCGCGGCGCTGTGGGCCAAGAAGTACGAGGCGTACACCGGTACCGTTGCACCGCAACCGTATTGGTACACACCGTCGCACACGTCAGGGTCTCAGTCGACATTCTCGGACGGGTCGGGCGGTTCCGGTTTCGACAGCTTCGAATCGGCGTTGTCGTCGTCGATCGGTGCCTACACCGCCTCGCAGGCAGCGTCGTCCTCGTCGTCGGGCAGCAGCGGCGGCAGCAGCTTCAGCAGCGGTGGCGGAGGCGGCGGGGGCGGCGGAGGAGGAGGTGGATCATGGTGAGGTTTCTGCTCGTTCTCGTCCTGGTGCTGGCGGTGCTGGTGCTCATCGGATTCGTGCTCGGCTACAACAAGATTCGTTCGGCCGATGTCCGGGTGGCCGAGGCCCTGTCGGGTATCGACGTCGAGCTGACGCGGCGAGCATCGCTGATTCCGAGCCTCGTGCACACCGTGCAGACATTCGCCACGCACGAGAAGGGCATCCTCGATCACGTCACGAACGCGCGTGCGGCGCTCACGTCGGCGACCAGCGGCACATCGGTCGCCGAACGAAGTGCCGCGGAGAAGCAGCTCGATTCGGCGCTGGCACCGCTGATGGCGCTGGGCCAGAGCTATCCGCAACTGAACTCGTCGAACAACTTCCTGGACCTGCAGCGCAATCTGGCCGATACCGAGGACAAGCTGGCGTTCGCGCGGCAGTACTACAACGACGCGGTCGCAACGCTCAATCGCCAGCTCACCACCATCCCGTGGATGTTCGTCGCGCCGCTGGCCGGAGTCGCCGAGAAGGACTACTACCAGACGCCGCGCTGAGGCCCGCAGGACTCGGCTCCCTAGACTGGCGCGGTGCGTCTCGTCTTCGCCGGCACACCGGAGCCCGCCCTGCCGTCCCTGCAACGGTTGATCGATTCACCGCGACATGAGGTCGTCGCGGTGCTGACCCGCCCGGATGCGGCGGCAGGCCGCCGAGGCAAACCCGCCCCGTCTCCGGTGGCGCAACTGGCGGACGAGCACGGCATCCCCGTTCTGAAGCCTGCCAAGCCGAATTCGGCGGAGTTCGTCGCGGAGCTCGCCGCGCTGGCCCCGGACTGCTGCGCCGTGGTGGCCTACGGTGCGCTGCTGCGCGACGAACTTCTCACGGTGCCTACGCACGGCTGGGTCAACCTGCACTTCTCGGTGCTGCCCGCTTGGCGTGGTGCGGCGCCGGTGCAGGCCGCGCTGGCCGCCGGTGACGAGGTGACGGGCGCGACGACATTCCAGATCGAGCTCAGCCTCGATTCCGGCCCGGTCTTCGGTGTGGTGACCGAAACCATCCGGCCCACCGACACCGCGGGCGACCTTCTCGGCCGGCTGTCGGTGTCGGGTGCCGGACTGCTGGAGGCGACCATGGACGGCATCGAAGACGGGTCGCTGACCGCGGTACCGCAGCGAACGGAAGGCGTCAGCATCGCGCCGAAAGTCACCGTCGAGGACGCCCGGATTCGGTGGGAGCTGCCCGCGCACGTAGTGGATCGGCGCATCCGGTCCGTGACACCGAATCCGGGTGCGTGGACGATGATCGGCGAGCAGCGCATCAAGGTCGGTGCGGTGACAGTGCCGGATGACGGCCCGAAAGATCTTGCACCAGGCGAGATCCGGACAGACAAGAAGCAGGTGCACATCGGCACCGCAACGGACGCGGTGCTACTCGGCACCGTGCAGGCGCCCGGAAAGAAGCCGATGAACGCCGCGGACTGGGCCAGGGGAGCACATCCGGAGGGACTTGCCTCGTGACCCGACCCGACAAGAAGCGCCCGGTAAGGCGCAAGAAGCTCGATCCGGCCCGGCAGGCGGCCTTCGATGTGCTGCGGGCGGTCTCCGAGCGCGACGCGTACGCCAACCTGGCGCTGCCCGCACTCCTTCGGGAGCGCGGGATCTCCGGCCTGGACGCCGCTTTCGCCACCGAACTGACCTACGGGACGTGCCGCGCCCGCGGGCTTCTCGACGCAGTCATCGTCGCGGCGGCCGGCCGGCCGGCCGATCGCATCGACCCCGTTCTGCTGGACCTGCTGCGGCTCGGCGCGTACCAGGTGCTGAGGACCCGCGTCGACGACCACGCCGCCGTGTCGACCACCGTCGAGCAGGCCGGTCTCGAATTCGACACGGCCCGAGCAGGTTTCGTCAACGGAGTGTTGCGCACGATTGCGCGCCGCGACGAGGCGTCGTGGGTGGCGGAACTCGTCCCGCCCGTCGCCACCGATCCCGTCGGGCATCTGGCGTTCGTCCACGCCCACCCCCGGTGGGTGGCGCAATCCTTCGCCGACGCGTTGGGTGCCCGCGCGGGTGAACTGCGTGACCTGCTCGCCAGCGACGATTCCCGCCCCGAGGTGCATCTGGTCGCCAGGCCGGGTGCGCTCACCGCGGAAGAGCTGGCCGCGCAGGTCGGCGGAACGGTCGGCCGCTTCTCGCCGTACGCCGTGTATCTCGGCGAGGGTGATCCCGGTGAGCTCACCGCGGTGCGCGACGGCAATGCGCTCGTCCAGGACGAGGGCAGCCAGCTGGTGGCGCGCGCGCTGACCCAGGCGCCGCTGGACGGCGCCGACGGTGGGCGGTGGCTCGACCTGTGTGCCGGACCCGGCGGCAAGGCGGCGCTGCTGGGTGCACTCGGCCAGTCGGTCGGGGCGTCCGTCACCGCGGTCGAGCCGGCGCCGCGGCGCGCCGAACTCGTCGAGCAGAACACTGCGGGACTGCCCGTCGAGGTGGTCCGGGTCGACGGGCGCGAGCCCGGTCTGGATCCGGGGTTCGACCGGGTCCTCGTCGACGCGCCCTGCACCGGTCTGGGCGCGCTGCGCCGCAGGCCCGAGGCGCGCTGGCGCCGCCAGCCCGGCGATGTGCCGCAGCTGGCCAAGTTGCAGCGGGAACTGCTGGCCTCGGCGATCCGGCTGACGCGACCCGGCGGCGTCGTGGTGTATGCGACCTGCTCGCCGCATCTGGCCGAGACGACGGGCGTCGTCGCCGACGCGCTGCGCAAACATCCGGTGACCGCGCTGGACACCCGCGAGTTGTTCGAGCCTGCGACCGACACCGGCGACGGTCCGTCTGTCCAGCTCTGGCCGCACAGGCACGGCACCGACGCGATGTTCGCCGCTGCCCTGCGGGTCGACGGGCCCCGATAGGCTGACGCCATGCCCGCACCGCTCATCGCACCGTCGATCCTGGCCGCCGACTTCGCGAGGCTGGCCGACGAGACTGCGGCCGTCGAGGGCGCCGACTGGCTGCACGTCGACGTCATGGACAACCACTTCGTGCCGAATCTGACCCTTGGGCTGCCGGTGGTGGAGTCGCTGCTCAAGGTGACGAACATCCCGATGGACTGCCATCTGATGATCGAGGACCCCGAGCGGTGGGCGCCGCCCTACGCGGAGGCGGGCGCCTACAACGTGACGATCCACGCCGAGGCCACCGACAATCCGGTGGCGGTGGCGCGCGACATCCGCGCCGCAGGGGCAAAAGCGGGGCTGTCGGTCAAGCCGGGCACGCCGCTGGAGCCGTATCTGGAGATCCTTCGCGAGTTCGACACGCTGCTGGTCATGTCGGTCGAGCCGGGCTTCGGCGGGCAGAAGTTCATCGCCGAGGTGCTTCCGAAAGTCGGGATCGCGCGCAGGCTCGTCGACTCCGGCGAGCTGAGCATCGTCGTCGAGATCGACGGCGGCATCAATGCCGACACGATCGAAGCCGCAGCCGAGGCCGGCGTCGACTGCTTCGTTGCCGGTTCGGCGGTCTACAGCGCCGAAGATCCCGCGGTGGCCGTTCAGGCGCTGCGCAAGCAGGCCGCATCGGCGTCCAAGCATCTGGCGTTATGAACCTTGAGGCCGCCATGGCGCTGGCCGTGGAGCAGTCCGAGCGGGTGAAAGGTCGGACGTATCCCAATCCGCCTGTAGGAGCGGTGATCCTGGACCGTGACGGCGACGTCGCCGGTGTCGGCGCGACGGACCCGCCGGGTGGCCCGCACGCCGAGGTGCTGGCCCTGCGACGAGCGGGGGAGCGCGCCGTCGGCGGCACCGCGGTGGTCACGTTGGAGCCCTGCAACCATTTCGGCCGCACCCCACCGTGTGTCGACGCACTTCTGGCGGCCGGAGTCGCCGAGGTCGCCTACGCCGTCGCGGACCCCAACCGGGTGGCGGCCGGTGGTGGCGGACGGCTCGCCGAATCGGGTGTGAAGGTCCACGCCGGTGTCGGCGCCGACACCGTCTCCGGTGGGCCCTTGCGGGAGTGGCTGCACAAGCAGCGCACCGGAATGCCGCATGTGACATGGAAATTCGCGACGAGCGTGGATGGCCGCAGCGCCGCCGCGGACGGGTCGAGCCAGTGGATCACCAGCGAGGCGGCGCGCGCCGACGTGCACCGCAAGAGGGCAGCAGCCGATGCGATCATCGTCGGTACGGGAACGGTTTTCGTCGACGACCCGGCGCTGACGGCACGGCTTGCCGACGGCAGCCTGGCCGATCAGCAGCCGCTGCGCGTGGTCGTCGGGATGCGTGAAATCTCCCCTGATGCAACGGTTCTCAACGACGATTCGCGCACCATGGTGATCCGGACGCGGGATCCGCACGAGGTCATCAAGGCGATGTCCGACCGCACCGACATCCTGCTGGAAGGCGGGCCCACCCTCGCGGGCGCGTTTCTGCGGGCCGGGGTGATCGACAGGATTGTGGCCTATGTGGCCCCGATGTTGCTGGGCGGACCGATCACGGCCGTCGACGACGTCGGCGTGCTCAGCATTGCCCAGGCGCAGCGGTGGCGCTTCGACGGCGTCACGCCCGTCGGCCCCGATGTGCTGCTCAGCCTCGTTCCCGCCTGACGCGCTCGAGTGCTCGGGCTCACACCCGTGCGCGGCGCGGCGCACGACGGCGTGGTCGCGGTGAGTCGGTAAAGTCGGCAGGGAATTCGCGCCTTCACCGATGAGTTGCGCATGGTGAGCACGAGCAAAGGACACCGAGCATGACTGCACTGCAGGACTGGCTCAGTCACAGTCCGGTCCAGCCCAGCACAATCACTGATTTTCTTCGTGATACCTGGCGAGGACTGACCTCAGACGACGCCGCCGCACCGGCCGACGACCCTCAGCTGATGGGTCGCGGGCTCGAGCGCTGCTGATCCTCCAAGGTGGGCGTCGGCTCGTCGGCGTGCTGATTTCTGGCCGCGATGACCAGACCCAAAACGGCGCCGACCGCGCACACGATGGCCGTGATGGTGAAGATCTCCCCGTACTGCAGCACGTAGGCCTCCCGCACGCGACACGCTTCGGCGGCCAAGCGTTCCGTCAACGTGTTGCCTGCGGGACAGTCTGCGCCTGTCGACGGCATGGCGAGGTACTGGTTGAACCGGTACAGGCCCCACGCGGACAGCGACGCGATTCCGATGAGCATGCCGATCATGCGGGCGACGACCACCGACGCGGACGCGATCCCGTGCTGAGCGGCAGGTACCACGCGCAGGGTTGCCGAGGTCAGCGGGCCGATGACCAGGCCGAGCCCGAGGCCGGCGATGGCGAGGTCGGTGTCGAACGTGGGGAGTTGCACGAAGCCCAGGTCGTGGTGGTCGGCCAGCACGTCGATGGTCCAGTGTGAGATCAGCCAGTAGCCGCCGGCCGCGATGAGGAGGCCGGTGAACACGACGATGCGGTCACCGATCCGGGTGGCCAGCCAGCCGCCGATCAGCGCACCGATCGGCAGGGCGCCGAGGAACCAGAGCAGCATGAAGACGGCTTCGCTCTGCTCCTTGCCGAGGACCCCCTGGGCGAACAGCTCGATGTTGACCAGGGTCACCATCAGCGCGGCACCCGCGCACAGTGATGCGCCCAAGCCCGCAAGGAACGGCGTGAACCGCACCCCGGCCGGCTCGATCAGACGAGTCGAGGCGAACTTCTCCCAGACGAAGAAGGCGACCGCGGCGACCGCGGCGCCAAGCAGCACCGGGAGGCCGTAGCTCGGCAGCACCTGCTTGCCGTCGGGGGTTTGGTTGTAGAGACCCACGACGGCAAGTCCGAGCGCCAAAGCCAGCAGGAGGCCGCCCACCACGTCGACCTTCTCGGTCGGCGCGTCCTTGGCCCGGCCGGGCAGGCTGAAGTGGATCATCACCATCGCAATGGCGGCCAGCGGCACATTGACCCAGAAAACCGCCTGCCAGTGGCTGAACAGTGCGACGAGAGCGACTCCGTACAGCGGGCCGAGGACGCTGCCGAGTTCCTGGGCCGCGCCGACCCCGCCGAGGACGGCCGCCCGGTTGCGACTCACCCAGAGATCCGCGGCCAGGGCCAGGGTGACCGGAAGGAGCGCGCCGCTGGCGGCGCCCTGCACGGCTCGGCCGATGACCATCAGGACGAGATCGGTGGACATCGCCGTGATCACCGACCCGATGGCGAAGGTGGCCAAGCTGGCCTGGATCAGGATCTTGCGGCCGAACTTGTCCGATGCGCGACCCAGCAGAGGCATCGCCGCGATGTAGCCCAGCAGGTAGCTCGTGATGATCGGCGTCACTCGCTGGATCTCGTTGATGCCGATGCCGACATCGCTCATGATGTCGCGGATGACCGAGATCACCACGTAGGTGTCGAGCGCGCCGAGCATCACGGCGAGGCTGCCCGCACCGATGGCCATCCAGCGGTTGGTGGTGCCCTGGACGGCGGCTGGAGCTGCGTGCATCAGGCAGCAGGTTTGTCGACGGTGACCGGCTCGCCCCACTTCGACAGCGTCATCGTGACGCTGTTGCCGGGGGAGGGTTCCAGCCGGGCCTGCATGAGGACGTGGTCGCCCTCTTCGGCGACCCACGCGGTGCCGGGTACCGGCCCGGTGGCGCCGATCTGCGGGGCGATCTTGTTGACCGCGTCGGCACTGACTTCGCCGTTGATGCGGACGGTCTTGGTTCCCTCGACCGTCTCGCGGCCGTCAGCCGTCGGATTGGAGAAGGCGGTGAGCAGGTTCGCGAGCCCGACGTCGGGGTTCAGGATCGCAGCCACGTCGTAGACGTCGGCGGCCGGTCCGAAGTTCGACATGGCGCCGCCGGACGTGATGGAGGCCCACAGGTCGCCGTCGGAGACGACGAAGGCCACGTCGTTGAGTCGTTGGCCCAGGAAGATGATGTTCGCGGTGCCCTTCGCGGCGACGGCGGGCGCCTGGGTCAGGTCGCCTTCGAGTGTCTCCACCGGCAATTCGGGGATCTGACCCTGGACGGAGAGCTTGAGGTGGGCGCTGGTCTGTGCCCTGGTGGTCTCGCTGGACTCCTTGAGAAGGGTCGTGGCGTCGGGCAAATCCTTGCCGGAGTCGTCGGACGACGACCCGGAGCACCCTGCGGCGAGGGCGACGACGGCGATAAGGGCGGCGAAGATCGCCAACAGGCGGGTCTGCATGCCTGCATCGTAGAGGGTCTACATATGTGGACGTGTGCCCCGGTGCCGGGGTATTTGTGGAGACATGGCCGTTGAGCTGGACTTTCGGCAAGTCTCGATGGAACACCCCGATGCCGCCGGCATGGTCGCGGCGATGGTTGCCGAGATCGACGAGTTGTATGCCGACATCGGCCTCGACCTGAACGCACCGAACATGCCGAAGGCCGGGGTGACCGAGTTCTCGCCCCCGGGTGGGACGTTCGTCGTCGGCTACCGCGACGGGGTCGCGGTTTGCGGGGGCGGTGTTAAACGGTTGCCCGATGGGGCGTGCGAGATCAAGCGCATGTATGTGGTGCCCGCCGCGCGACGGCAGGGGCTGGCCCGGGCGTTGTTGTCGGCCCTGGAGGATGCCGCCCGCGCCTTGGGATATTCGGTGGTGCGGCTCGATTCGGGCCCACGCCAGGGCCACGCAGTCGACCTCTACACGTCGGAGGGCTACGTCCCGATCGGCAACTTCAACGACAACCCGGTGGCCACGTACTTCGGTGAGAAGACGCTCTAGGCTGGACGACGTGTTCACCGGAATCGTCGAAGAGCTGGGCGAAGTCGTCGGCAAGGAGGAGCTGGCGGATGCCGCTCGGTTCGTCATCCGCGGACCGGTGGTGACTGCCGATGCGGGCCATGGGGATTCGATCGCGGTCAACGGTGTCTGTCTGACAGTCGTCGACGTCCTCGCCGACGGATCGTTCAGCGCCGATGTGATGGCCGAGACGCTCGAGCGCTCCAGCCTGGCCAAGGTCGACGTCGGATCGCGGGTGAATCTGGAACGCGCCGCGGCCCTCAACAGCCGGCTGGGCGGTCACATCGTGCAGGGCCACGTCGACGACACCGGGTTCGTGATCTCGCGGTCGCCGTCCGAAAACTGGGAAGTGGTGCGGATCTCGCTGCCGATCGCGTTGTCGCGCTACGTGGTGGAGAAGGGCTCGATCACCGTCGACGGGATTTCGTTGACGGTCTCTGGGCTCGGCCCCGACTGGTTCGAGGTCTCGCTGATCCCGACGACGCTGCAGATGACCACGCTGGGGCAAGCGGAGGTCGGGTCGCCGGTCAACCTCGAGGTCGATGTCATCGCGAAATACGTGGAGCGGTTACTCGGGGACAAGGCCTGACCGGCGGGCAATAACCGGCATCCTTGCGTGGTTCATACTGGTGGGTATTGACACGTGGTTCCGGCGTGGCCGGCACCGGCAAGGGTGGTGAGGATGACGAGGCTGGATTCGGTCGAGCGCGCTGTGGCCGACATCGCCGCAGGCAAGGCCGTGGTCGTCATCGACGACGAGGATCGTGAGAACGAGGGCGACCTGATCTTCGCCGCCGAGAAGGCGACGCCGGAACTTGTGGCGTTCATGGTCCGCTACACGTCGGGCTACCTGTGTGTGCCGTTGGACGGGGAGATCTGCGACAAGCTCGGCCTGCTGCCGATGTACGCGGTCAACCAGGACAAGCACGGCACCGCCTATACGGTCACGGTGGACGCGAAAAAGGATGTCGGAACGGGCATTTCGGCGTCGGACCGAGCGAAGACCATGCGTCTGCTCGCCGATCCGGACGCGGTTGCCGACGACTTCACCAAGCCGGGTCACGTGGTTCCGTTGCGCGCCAAGGACGGCGGAGTGCTGCGCAGGCCGGGTCACACCGAGGCTGCCGTCGACCTGGCCCGGCTCGCAGGATTGCAGCCGGCGGGCGCGATCTGCGAGATCGTCAGCCAGAAGGACGAAGGCGAGATGGCGCAGACCGATGAGCTGCGCATCTTTGCCGACGAGCACGATCTGGCGCTGATCTCGATCGCCGATCTGATCGAGTGGCGGCGCAAGCACGAGAAGCACATCGCCCGCGTCGCCGAGGCCCGCATCCCGACCCGGCACGGCGAGTTCCGCGCGGTCGGCTACACCAGCATCTACGAGGACGTCGAACACGTCGCGCTGGTCAAGGGCGAGCTGTCCGGCCCGCACAGCGACGGCCACGACGTGCTGGTGCGCGTGCACTCGGAATGCCTCACCGGCGACGTGTTCGGTTCGCGGCGCTGCGACTGCGGCCCGCAGCTGGACGCGGCCCTGGCGATGGTGGCGCGCGAGGGGCGCGGCGTCGTGCTCTACATGCGCGGCCACGAAGGCCGCGGTATCGGACTGATGCACAAGCTGCAGGCCTACCAATTACAGGACGCCGGCGACGACACCGTCGACGCCAACCTGAAGCTGGGGCTGCCCGCAGACGCCCGCGACTACGGCATCGGCGCCCAGATCCTCGTCGATCTCGGTGTGCGGTCGATGCGTCTGCTGACCAACAACCCCGCCAAGCGGGTCGGTCTCGACGGCTACGGGCTGCACATCATCGAGCGCGTGCCGCTTCCGGTGCGGGCCAACGCGGAGAACATCCGATACCTGATGACCAAGCGCGACCGGATGGGGCACGATCTCGTCGGTCTCGAAGACTTCGACGAGGCTGTGCCCGGCGAGTTCGGCGGCGCGGTATGAGTGCCCGTAGCGGAGCGGAGAAATGAGCGGAACCGGCGTTCCCGACCTGCCGGAGCTCGACGCCAAGGACGTCACGCTGGGCATCGTGGCGAGCACATGGCACACGACGATCTGCGACGCGCTGCTCGACGGCGCCAAGAAGACGGCGGCCGACGCGGGGATCGCCGCCCCGACCGTCGTCCGGGTGCTCGGCGCGATCGAGATTCCGGTCGTCGCCCAGGCCTTGGCCCGGACCCATGACGCGGTGGTGGCGTTGGGTGTGGTGATCCGCGGCGAGACACCGCATTTCGACTATGTGTGCGACGCCGTCACGCAGGGGTTGACCCGGGTGTCGCTCGATGAGTCGACACCGGTCGCCAACGGCGTGCTGACCACCAATTCCGAACATCAGGCGCTGGACCGCGCCGGGCTGCCGAATTCCGCCGAGGACAAGGGCGCTCAGGCGGCCGCTGCGGCGCTGTCGACTGCGTTGACGCTGCGTTCGCTGAACTCATGAGTGCGCAGCGCGAGTGGGAACTCGTGGTCAAACCGCACCTGACGCCGTATTTCGCCTGGGGTGCAGCGGCTTTGATCATCGCCGCGCACATCGTGGTCGGCTTCCTGCTGAAGATCGGCTCGACCGGAGTCGTGTTCCGGACTTGGGACCAGGTCGCGATCGCGATGGTCGGGGTCGTCATCGGAATCTTCGTGTCCTTGTTCGCACGGCCCCGGCTGCGCGTCGGCCCGTCGGGTGTCGCGGTGCGAAATCTGTTCACCTACCGGCTTTTTCCGTGGGACGAAGTCGTCGACGTCTCGTTCCACGAAGGGGCGCGCTGGGCACGGCTGGACCTTCCCGACGACGAATATGTCGCCGTGATGGCGATCCAGGCTGTCGACAAGGCGCGCGCAGTCGAGTCGATGGATCAGGTGCGCACGCTCCTTCGGCGCTACCAGAGTCAGCAGCCCGGAATCACTTCGCATCGCCCATGACCGCGCCCTCGCGGCGGGGGTCGGCGCCACCGGTCCACCCGGGTGCGGCCCGCACGATCGCGGACAGTCCGCTCGACTGATCGGCCAGGTCGACCTTGTGACCCAACTCGCGGAGTCCCTGCACCAGCGGGTCGTTGCTGCCGTCATCCGACGTGTCGATCACCGGATGTTCGCCTCCCACATTGGTTTCCGGTGAATTGTCGGCGCCGAAGTCGACCATCGACACCGCCTGCTGCGGATCGAGGCCCCAATCGAGCATTCCCACCAGGGTTTTGACGACGAACTGGATGATCGTGCCCCCGCCGGGTGAACCGGCGACGGCGTAGAGCTGACGCGGTGTCCCCGGCGCGCCGGATTCGAAGACCAGTGTCGGCGCCATCGTGCTTCTCGGGCGCTTGTTCGGTTCCACCCGGTTGGCGACGGGAACCCCGTCGGGCCCCACCGGTTCGGCGGAGAAATCGGTCAGCTGGTTGTTCAGCAGGAAACCGTCGACCATGTGGAACGACCCGAACGCGGACTCGATGGTCGTCGTCAGCGATGCGGCGTTGCCCTGTTTGTCGACGACGCTGATGTGGCTGGTGCCGTGTTCGGGCGGCGGGGCGACCGGCGCGGCCGGCGGCCCGAACTCGCCGGGTTTCGCCGTCCCCATCGTCCGGTCGGGGGAGATGAGTGCCGCCCGGCCGGCCAGGTAGTCACTGCCGAGGAGGGTCTCGGGCGAACCGCCCGGCAGCGCAACGAAATCGGTGTCGGCGACGTAGCGGTCCCTGTCGGCGTATGCCAGCCGCTCGGCTTCGGAGATCAGGTGCACGCCCATGACGGCCGGACGTCCACCGTTGCGGTCGACGTCGGTGGGCTTGTGCTCGTTCATCGGGAAGTGTTCGAGCATGCCGAGCGTGGCCGCGACCGCGATACCGCCCGACGATGGCGGTGGCATCCCGCAGATCTCCTTGCCGCGGTACGGCATGCACAGCGGTTCGCGCAGCTTGGCGGTGTAGCCCGCGAGGTCGTCGACCGTCATCAGGCTCGGGGTGCGCCCGCCGGAGACGTCGGCGGCCTCGGCAACGATGTTCTGCGCGATCGGGCCGGTGTAGAAGGCGTTGGGGTCAGTTGCGATGGCGCCCAGGGTCTTTGCGTAAGCGGGGTTGGTGAGTTTGGTCTCTGTGGTTTTCGGGCTGCCGTCGGGGTCGAGGAAGTAGGCGGCCGCCTCCTCGTCGATGCGCAGCTTCGGTGCGGCGTCCTCGATCGCCGCGGCCAGTCGTGGGCTGATGTCGAACCCGTCGTCGGCGAGCGTGACGGCAGGCGTGAACAGGTCGCGCCACGGTGTCGTGCCGTGCTGGGCGTGCACGTCGGCCAGCATCCGCACGATGCCGGGCACGCCGATAGAGCGGCCGGAGGAGCGGGCGTCCGGCGTGGGCTCGGTGCGGTCGGTGTCCGAGATCCACCGCAGGTAGTTCTCGGTCGCCGCGGCGGGTGCGACCTCCCGGCCGTCGAAGGCCTGCACGGCGCCGGACGAGGCGTCGTAGTAGAGGAGGAATCCGCCGCCGCCGATACCCGACGACTGCGGTTCGACGAGGCCGAGCACCGCTTGCGCGGTGACGAGCGCGTCCGCCGCGCTGCCCCCGTTGCTCAGCACTTCGCACGCGGCCTGGGTGGACAGCGGATTCGCGGTGGCAACGGCGAACGTCTGCGTGTGGACGGCCGTCATGTCGGTGCGGAACCCGGTGGCCGTCTCGGGTGCGGACTCGTCGTCGCGGCCCTGTTCCTTCGAGTCGGGGCTGCCGTTGGTGACGATCTCGCACGGTCCCGATCGGGCGATCATCGTGTCGGGTTTCGAGGCGCACGACGCCACGATCAGCACGAGTCCCAGAATGGGTGCGATCAACTGGCGGGTGGCCCGCATCACTGCCACGGTAGTGGCTCTACCCCGTCGGAGCCCAGCAGTAACCTGGGACGGTGCCCGATCCAGCGACGTACCGACCCGCTCCCGGGTCCATACCCGTCGAGCCGGGCGTCTACCGTTTCCGCGACCCGCACGGCCGCGTCATCTACGTCGGTAAAGCGAAGAGTCTGCGCAGCAGGCTGAACTCGTACTTCGCCGATCTCTCGGGGCTGGCCCCGCGGACGCGCCAGATGGTGATGACCGCGGCCAGCGTGGAGTGGACGGTCGTCGGCACCGAGGTCGAGGCGCTGCAGCTCGAATACAACTGGATCAAGGAATTCGATCCGCGGTTCAACATCCGCTACCGCGACGACAAGTCCTACCCGGTGCTGGCGGTCACCCTCAACGAGGAGTACCCGAGGCTCAAGGTGTACCGGGGCCCGCGCCGCAAAGGGGTGCGCTACTTCGGGCCGTACTCGCATGCCTGGGCGATCCGCGAGACGCTGGACCTGCTGACCCGGGTGTTCCCGGCGCGCACCTGCTCGAATGGAGTCTTCAAGCGGCACAGCCAGATTGGTAGGCCCTGTCTGCTCGGCTACATCGACAAGTGTTCGGCGCCGTGCGTCGGACGAGTCAGCGCCGAGGAACACCGCCGGATCGTGCTGGATTTCTGCGACTTCCTCGCGGGCAAGACGGATCGCCTGATCCGTGAGATGGAACACCAGATGAACGCGGCCGCCGAGGAGCTGGACTTCGAGCGGGCGGCCCGGTTGCGCGACAACATCGGCGCGATGAAGCGCGCGATGGAGAAACAGACCGTCGTGTTCGGCGACGGCACCGACGCCGACGTTGTGGCCTTCGCCGACGACGAGTTGGAAGCCGCTGTCCAGGTGTTCCACGTGCGCGGCGGCCGGGTTCGCGGCCAGCGCGGGTGGGTCATCGAAAAGTCCGGTGAACCAGGGGAATCCACGCTGGAGTATCTCGTCGAACAATTCTTGACGCAGTTCTATGGCGACCAGGCCGAGTTGGGCGGTGCCGCCGACGAAGCGACAAACCCGGTGCCCAAGCAGGTCCTGGTCCCCGTCCTGCCCGACACCGCGCAGGAACTGGAGACGTGGCTGTCCCAACTGCGCGGGTCGCGGGTGACGGTGCGGGTGCCGCAGCGCGGCGACAAGCGCGCCCTCGCGGAGACGGTCAAGCGCAACGCCGAGGGCGCACTGAACCAGCACAAGCTCAAGCGGGCCGGCGATTTCACCGCGAGAAGCGCTGCGCTGCAGAGCATTCAGGATGCACTGGGCCTGGAGGATGCCCCGCTGCGCATTGAGTGTGTCGACATCAGCCACGTGCAGGGCACCGATGTCGTCGCCTCGCTGGTGGTGTTCGAGGACGGCTTGCCGCGCAAGTCCGACTACCGGCACTACGCGATCAAGGAAGCCGCCGGTGATGGCAGGTCCGACGACGTCGCCTCGATCGCCGAGGTCACCCGGCGCCGCTTTTACCGGCACCTGCGCGACATCGAAGAGCCCGCAGAACCCACGAACGAGGACGGTAGGCCCAGAAAGTTCGCCTACCCACCCAACCTGTTCGTGGTCGACGGCGGCGCCCCGCAGGTCAACGCCGCCCAGGCCGTCCTCGACGACATGGGTGTCACCGATGTCGCGGTGATCGGCCTGGCGAAGCGACTGGAAGAGGTGTGGGTGCCCTCCGAGGTGGACCCGCTGATCTTCCCCCGCAACAGCGACGGGCTTTACCTGCTGCAGCGGGTGCGCGACGAGGCTCACCGGTTCGCGATCAGCTTCCACCGCAGCAAGCGATCCAAGCGGATGACCGCCTCGGCGCTGGACTCGGTGCGAGGGCTGGGGGAGCACCGGCGGAAGGCGCTTGTGACACACTTCGGCTCGCTGGCGCGGCTGAAGCAGGCCTCCGTCGACGAGATCACCTCGGTACCCGGCATCGGCGCCGCGACGGCGCGGGCGGTGCTGGAAGCGCTCGGCGTCGAAACCGAAGCGTCCGCCGACGTTATCGGCGATGATCAGACGAAAGTTTCAGGATGACGGATCAGGGGATGCACGAGGAATTGCGTGGGGGCGCCGGCGACAACCATGAACTCGACAACGGTGATGAACTCGACAACGGAATAGACGTCGTCCTGGTCACCGGTTTGTCCGGTGCCGGCCGGGGGACCGCAGCCAAGGTCCTGGAAGACCTCGGCTGGTATGTGGCCGACAACCTTCCGCCGGAGCTGATCGCCCAGATGGTCGACCTCGGCCTGGCTGCGGGATCGCGGATCACCCAACTCGCCGCCGTCATGGATGTGCGTTCGCGGGGCTTCACCGGCGACCTCGATTGGGTGCGCACCGAATTGGCGACTCGCAACATCGTGCCTCGGGTGCTGTTCCTCGAGGCGTCCGACGACATCCTGGTCCGTCGCTACGAACAGAACCGCCGCAGCCATCCGCTGCAGGGCAACCAGACTCTGGCCGAAGGTATTGCGGCAGAACGCGCGATGCTGGCACCGGTGCGGGCGTCTGCCGACCTGGTGATCGACACGTCGTCGCTGTCGGTGCACGGGTTGCGCGAGAGCATCGAACGGGCCTTCGCCGCGGAGACCGTCGCGCACACGAATGTGACCGTCGAATCCTTCGGTTACAAGTACGGTCTGCCGATGGACGCCGACACGGTGATGGACGTCCGATTCCTGCCCAACCCGCACTGGGTGGACAGCCTGCGCCCGCACACCGGCCAGCACGCCGAGGTTCGCGACTACGTGCTCGGCCAACCCGGCGCACTGGAGTTCCTGGACTCCTACCATCAGCTGTTGGACGTCGTGATCGACGGATACCGCCGGGAGGGGAAGCGCTACATGACGGTCGCCATCGGATGCACGGGCGGTAAACACCGCAGCGTGGCGATGGCAGAAGCGCTCGCCGAGAGACTGCAGGACGCGGCGCTGACGGTGCGGGTGCTGCACCGGGATCTGGGTCGCGAATGACCCGCATCGTTGCACTCGGCGGCGGGCACGGCCTGTATGCCACGCTGTCTGCGGCGCGTCGGCTCACGCCGCATGTCACCGCGATCGTCACGGTCGCCGACGACGGCGGATCATCGGGCCGTCTGCGCAGCGAGCTCGACGTCGTGCCGCCCGGAGATCTTCGAATGGCGTTGGCGGCGTTGGCTTCCGACAGTCCTCACGGTCGGCTGTGGGCGACCATCATCCAGCATCGCTTCGGCGGTAGCGGGGCGCTGGCGGGTCACCCGATCGGCAACCTGATCCTGGCCGGACTCAACGAGGTGCTCGCCGACCCGGTCGCCGCGCTCGACGAGTTGGGCCGGGTTCTCGGCGTCAAAGGCCGGGTCCTACCGATGTGCCCCGTCGGGCTGAGCATCGAGGCCGACGTCGTCGGACTGGACTCCGACCCACGTGTCAGCCGGGCGATCCGCGGTCAGGTCGCGATCGCCACGACGGTCGGCAAGGTCCGCAGGGTGCGGCTGCTGCCGGCCGATCCAC
This sequence comes from Mycobacterium sp. 236(2023), assembly GCF_029623955.1. Taxonomy (GTDB): domain Bacteria; phylum Actinomycetota; class Actinomycetes; order Mycobacteriales; family Mycobacteriaceae; genus Mycobacterium. The sequence goes on from NZ_JARSBP010000011.1 coordinate 49,885, forward strand.
CCGCGACGCGCCAGGCGATCGACGCGATCATGAATGCCGACCTCATCGTCCTCGGGCCCGGCTCCTGGTTCACCAGCGTCATCCCGCACGTGCTGGTGCCGCAACTGGTCGAGGCCCTGCAGGCGACGCCTGCGCGGCGCGCCCTCGTGCTGAATCTGGTAGCTGAACCCGGCGAGACGGCGGGCTTCTCCGTCGAACGCCACATTCACGTACTTGCGCAGCACGCACCGGGTTTCACGGTGCACGACATCATCGTGGACTCGGCGCGGGTCCCCAGCGATCGCGAGCGCGAACAGCTGCGACGGACTGCCACAATTCTCGATGCTCACGTTGAGTTTGCTGACGTATCCAGACCTGGTACACCTTTACATGACCCGGCGAGGTTGGCCGCCGCTCTGGAGGGGGTCCGCAGGCGAGGCGTCGCGCCCCCTGCTCCAACAGCGAACCCCGCCCCGACAGCGAACGGACCGAGAGGTGACGACCCGTGGCGATGACAGCCGAGGTCAAGGATGAACTCAGCCGGTTGGTGGTCAACTCGGTGAGTGCGCGTCGCGCCGAGGTGGCATCGCTGCTGCGTTTCGCCGGGGGACTGCACATCGTCTCCGGGCGGGTCGTCGTCGAGGCCGAGGTGGACCTGGGCATCATCGCGCGTCGCCTCCGCAAAGACATCTACGACCTGTACGGCTACAACGCGGTGGTGCACGTGTTGTCGGCCAGCGGCATCCGCAAGAGCACGCGCTACGTGGTCCGGGTCGCCAAGGACGGAGAAGCCCTGGCCCGTCAGACCGGCCTGCTCGACCTGCGGGGCCGCCCGGTGCGCGGGTTGCCCGCGCAAGTTGTCGGTGGCAGCGTCGCGGACGCCGAAGCTGCTTGGCGTGGAGCGTTTTTGGCGCACGGCTCGCTCACCGAGCCCGGGCGATCGTCGGCGCTGGAGGTGAGCTGCCCCGGACCGGAGGCGGCGCTGGCGCTGGTCGGCGCGGCGCGCAGGCTCGGCGTCAGCGCCAAGGCGCGCGAGGTGCGTGGCAGCGATCGCGTCGTGGTTCGTGACGGTGAGGCGATCGGTGCTCTGCTGACCCGGATGGGTGCCCAGGACACGCGGCTCACCTGGGAGGAACGGCGCATGCGCCGCGAGGTGCGCGCCACCGCGAATCGGCTCGCCAACTTCGACGACGCCAACCTGCGCCGGTCGGCGCGAGCTGCGGTGGCCGCGGCCGCCCGGGTCGAGCGCGCGCTAGAGATCCTCGGTGACACCGTGCCCGACCATCTCGCGGCCGCGGGCAGCCTCCGCGTCGCCCACCGGCAGGCCTCGCTGGAGGAACTCGGCCGCCTCGCTGACCCGCCGATGACCAAAGATGCTGTGGCAGGCCGTATTCGGCGCCTGCTTTCGATGGCCGACCGCAAGGCCAAGCAGGACGGTATTCCCGACACCGAGTCGGCGGTGACGCCCGATCTGCTCGAGGACGCCTGACCTTAGAACAGGTTGTCGAGCGCCTTGCGGTCGATCGGATCGAACTCGTGGTCCTCGACGTGCATGTAGCGGCGGACCCGGTTGACGAAGTCGTTGATCGACTGGTTGAAGGCATCGGTCGCCGCGTTGCGCTTGTCCGCTGCCAGTGCACTGGTGATCTCCTGCGCGAACGCGGTATAGATCACGCGCTGTGCGCTGTCGGCGATATCGCTGGGTGCCACCAGCCGCAGTTCGGTGAGCAGCGTGATGGCGCGCTTGATGTCCTCTTCGAGCAGCCCGGTGACGCGCACGACCCGGAACATCACCGCCAGGCGGTTCAGGTTGTCGGGGATCGTCGGGTCGACTTCTCGCGCCATCTCGACGAACTCGCCGTGGTCTTCGGTATGGGCCAGCTTGTGCGTCAGCTCGGCCCATTCGTCGGAGATCTGCTTGAGGCCGGCGCTGGCCACCGAGATCTCGGTCATCGCGGCGACGAATCGGATCGTCGCATCACGCAGCAGGTCGAACCTTTGCCTGTCCTCCTCCTGCACGCTCTGACGCTCATGCGTCTTCTTCGCGGTCCAGTAGGTCGCGAGCCCGCCAACCGTCGTGCCGAGCAGGCTCGCGGAAGCGGTGATCGCCGGAATCACCCAGTCGCTCATGAGGGGAGTATCCGCTGAAACCTCGACCTCAACTGCAGGATTGCCTCCCACACCAGGAGTCCCGCCTGGATTCCGAGGGCGATCGACATCATCGAGATGAGCGTGACGGCGACGGCGCCGCCGCTGTCGTTGCCGATCAGCTCGGTGACGCCGATGAATCCGAGCGAACCGGGCACCAGAAGCCAGAACCCCGGCAACAGCAGCGTCGCCGCCGACGGCGTGTTCGGCCGGCGTGCGATCACCAGGGCGCACAGCGTCAGCGCCAGCCCTCCGCCGAAACCGCTCGCGTAGCTGCCCAGCCCGGCGTTGGCCAGCACCTGGCCCGAGTAGGAGACGAACAGGATCACCAGCATCCACGGCATGAAGCGGGTGGGTGGGCCGTGGTAGAGGAAGAGTCCGACCGCGTAGAGGGCACATCCCAGCCACGGCGACCACGGGCCGAACCGGTCCACCGACGCCACGCTGAGCTCGTCGGTGGACAGGCCGACCACCTGGGTGGCGATCAAAATGCCAAAGGCAAGCTGCGCCAGCCGAATTCCGCCGGCGATCAGTCGGGCGGAACCCGCGATCATGTCGCGCCCGCTGAGCTCGATGACGGCCAGCGTGATGGCGGTACCGGGCAGGAACATCACGAGCACCGGTGCCAGCGCCCGCAAACTGCCCTCGCCCAGGTGCAGCCAGCGGCCCAGCAGGAATGCGCTGAGCGCCACCAGGAACGCGGCGACGACAGGCAGCAGCTGCGTCAGCGCCTCGCTGCGCCGCGCGAACAGGCCGAGCAGCCCGACGCCGAATCCGAGGGTTACCGCGGCGAGCAACGCGATCACATTCGGCTGCAGGATCAGCGCGAACGCCGCGCTCTGCAACGTGTAACCCAGGACGAATGCCCACGCCGAGAACCGCGGCCGCATCGCGTCGATGCGGTCGAGCTCAGCGAGCCCCTCCTCGGCGGTGATCTCGCCGCGCTCGGCCTTCTCCGCAAGCGCGGACAGCGGAAACGTCTGGTCGAAGCGCAGGTCGCGCTCCGCACTCTCGACCCGCAACGTGGTGCCCTCGGCATGGTCGCCGCCGCCGAGCTGGATGTAGTTGGGCAGGATCAGCATCTCGCGCGACACGCCGTACCTGTCGGCCGCGGCCGACAGCGCCCGCCGCACCATGCCGATGGGGTAGTTCGCCGCGATCATCGCTGCGCCCAGCCGCGCCAGGAACGCCATCGGCGCCGTGTGTGCCGATCGCGGCGGAGGTTCGGCATCCGCAAGGTCGTCCACGGGCGGGACAGTAGACCTCTACCGTGGCCTCATGAGTGATTTACGGGTCGGTGTGGCCTACCCGGATCCGCCGTTCAACGCTATGCCCGGTCAGGGCGGTCTCGACATCGACGTGATGACCGCCCTGGCCGGCGCGATCGGGGAGCAGGCCGAGTTCGTCGCCTATGACGGCGCCGACTTCGACGGCATCTTCGACCGACTCGACGCGGGCGACTACGACTGCGTCATCGCGGGCACCACCGTCACTCCGGAGCGGCAGCAGCGCGCGGCGTTTCTGCCGCCGTACGTGATCGCGGGGCAGGGCCTCGCGGTGGACACGTCGCGGCTGCCTGAGGTGCGGTCCGTCGACGACCTGGCAGGCCTGACGATCGGTGTGCAGCGCGGCAACACCAGCAGGCCGCTCGCCGAACAGCTGGTGGCCGACGGCAAGGCCGAACACGTCCGCGTCTACGACTACGGCGCGGTCAGCACCGCGATCGCCGACCTGGTCACCGGCGGTTGCGACGTCGTCATCAAACTCGCCCCGGCGCTCGCCGAACTGGTCAAAGCGGTGCCCGGCGTGGAGGTCGTCCAGCGGGGTTTGTCCGTCGAGGACATCGCGATCGCCGTCAAACAATCTGACCAGCAGCTTCTCGCCCGTCTGCAGGTCGCGCAGGCCGAACTCGAAGAGGACGGCACCTTCCAGCGGCTCCGGCGAAAATGGCTCGGCAATCCGTACGTCGACCAGAGCTCGGGATTGCTCTAGCTGCAGTGGGGCGACCGCGCGCGGCCTTGAGGTCAACCACTAGGCTTGTCGCCGAGCAGTTCGCAGAGATCGACCTATAGAGATCAAGCTATGAGGAGACAGACGTGACGATCCGGGTAGGCGTGAACGGCTTCGGCCGTATCGGGCGCAACTTCTTCCGTGCATTGGATGCGCAGAAGGCCGCGGGCAAGAACACCGATATCGAGATCATCGCGGTCAACGACCTGACCTCCAACGCGACGTTGGCGCATCTGCTGAAGTTCGACTCGATCCTGGGCCGCCTGCCCTACGACGTCAGCCTCGAAGGCGAGGACACCATCGTCGTCGGCGACACCAAGATCAAGGCGCTCGAGGTCAAGGAAGGCCCGGCGGCGCTGCCCTGGGGTGACCTCGGTGTCGACGTCGTCGTCGAATCGACGGGCATCTTCACCAAGCGCGACAAGGCCCAGGGCCACCTCGACGCCGGCGCCAAGAAGGTCATCATCTCGGCGCCCGCCAGCGACGAGGACATCACGATCGTGCTCGGCGTCAACGACGACAAGTACGACGGCAGCCAGAACATCATCTCCAACGCGTCGTGCACCACGAACTGCCTCGGCCCGCTGGCCAAGGTCCTCAACGACGAATTCGGCATCGTCAAGGGCCTGATGACGACGATCCACGCTTACACCCAGGACCAGAACCTGCAGGACGGCCCGCACGGCGATCTACGCCGCGCCCGCGCCGCCGCGATCAACATCGTCCCGACCTCCACGGGTGCGGCCAAGGCCATCGGCCTGGTGCTGCCCGAGCTGAAGGGCAAGCTCGACGGCTACGCGCTGCGCGTGCCGATCCCCACGGGTTCGGTCACCGACCTCACCGCCGAGCTGGCCAAGCCCGGCACCGTCGACGAAATCAACGCCGCGATGAAGGCCGCCGCCGACGGGCCTCTCAAGGGCATCCTGAAGTACTACGACGCACCGATCGTGTCGAGCGACATCGTCACCGATCCGCACAGCTCGCTGTTCGACTCCGGCCTGACCAAGGTCATCGACAACCAGGCCAAGGTCGTCTCTTGGTACGACAACGAGTGGGGATACTCCAACCGCCTCGTCGACCTGGTCGGCCTGGTCGGCAAGTCGCTGTAGCGATGGGCATCAAATCCCTCGAAGACCTGCTCGCAGAGGGAGTTTCGGGACGGGGCGTCCTGGTGCGCTCCGACCTGAACGTCCCGCTCGACGGGAACACCATCACCGATCCCGGCCGCATCATCGCCTCGGTGCCGACGTTGAAGGCATTGAGTGACGCCGGCGCGAAGGTCGTCGTCACCGCGCACCTCGGGAGGCCGAAGGGTGAGCCGGATCCCAAGTTCTCGCTGGCGCCGGTCGCAAAGGCGCTCGGGGACAAGCTCGGACGGCATGTGCAGCTGGCCAGGGATGTCGTCGGCAGCGACGCGCTCGCGCGCGCCGAAGGGCTGACGGATGGCGACATCCTGCTGCTGGAGAACATCCGCTTCGATCCGCGGGAGACCAGCAAGGACGACGCCGAACGCCTCAAGCTGGCCAAGGCGCTGGTCGAACTCGTCGGAGAGGACGGCGCATTCGTCAGTGACGGGTTCGGTGTGGTGCACCGCAAGCAGGCGTCGGTCTACGACGTCGCGACGCTGCTGCCGCACTACGCGGGCACGCTGGTCGACACCGAGATCAAGGTGCTGGCGCAGCTGACCGAATCCACGGAGCGGCCGTATGCGGTGGTGCTCGGCGGGTCGAAGGTCTCGGACAAGCTCGCCGTCATCGAGAGCCTTGCGACCAAAGCTGACAGCCTCGTCATCGGTGGCGGGATGTGCTTCACGTTCCTTGCTGCACAAGGTCTTTCGGTGGGCAGCTCGCTGCTCGAAGAGAGCATGATCGAGACCTGCCACAAGCTGCTCGACGACTACGGCGACGTGCTGCATCTGCCCGTCGACATCGTGGTCGCCGAGAAGTTCGCGGCCGACTCCCCGCCGGAGACCGTGGCCGCCGACAAGATCCCGGCGGACAAGATGGGCCTCGACATCGGCCCCGAGTCGGTCAAGCGGTTCAGCGCGCTGCTGTCGAATGCGAAGACGATCTTCTGGAACGGCCCGATGGGCGTGTTCGAGTTCCCGGCGTTCGCCGCGGGCACCAAGGGGATTGCCGAGGCCATCATCGGCGCTACCGGTAAGGGCGCGTTCAGCGTCGTCGGCGGCGGCGACTCGGCCGCGGCGGTTCGCCAGCTCGGCCTGCCCGAGGACGGTTTCTCGCACATTTCCACCGGTGGCGGCGCGTCGCTGGAATACCTTGAGGGCAAGACCCTGCCCGGCATCGACGTACTGGAGTCCTGATGGCACGTAAGCCGCTGATCGCCGGCAACTGGAAGATGAACCTGAACCATTTCGAGGCGATCGCGCTGGTTCAGAAGATCGCATTCTCGTTGCCGGACAAGTACTTCGACCGGGTCGACGTGACGGTCATCCCGCCGTTCACCGATCTGCGCAGCGTGCAGACGCTCGTCGACGGCGACAAGCTGCGGCTCACCTACGGCGCGCAGGACGTGTCGCAGCACGACTCGGGCGCCTACACGGGTGAGATCAGCGGCGCGTTCCTGGCGAAGCTGGGCTGCACGTTCGCGGTGGTCGGCCACTCCGAGCGGCGGACCTATCACCACGAGGACGACGCGCTGGTCGCCGCAAAGGCGCTCGCCGCGCTCAGGCACGGTCTGTCGCCGATCATCTGCATCGGGGAACAGCTCGAGGTGCGCGAGGCAGGCAACCATGTCGAGTTCAACGTGAACTCGCTGCGGGCCTCGCTGGCAGGTCTGTCGGCCGAGCAGATCGGCCAGTCCGTCATCGCCTACGAGCCCGTCTGGGCGATCGGTACCGGCCGCGTCGCCAGCGCCGCCGACGCGCAGGAAGTGTGCAAGGCCATCCGCGACGAGCTGGCGAACCTGGCATCCGCTGACATCGCCGCCGGCGTCCGCGTGCTCTACGGCGGGTCGGTCAACGCCAAGAACGTCGGCGAGATCGTCGGCCAGGGTGATGTGGACGGCGCGCTGGTCGGCGGGGCGTCGCTGGACGGCGAACAGTTCGCGACGCTGTCGGCGATCGCCGCGGGCGGGCCGCTGCCGTGAACGGCACATCAGCCGCTGCCGTGAGCCTGATAACCTAGCTCCCATGCAATTGGCTCTGCAGATCACCCTGGTCGTGACCAGTGTTCTGGTTGTGCTCCTGGTTCTGCTGCACCGCGCCAAGGGCGGCGGCCTGTCCAGCCTGTTCGGTGGCGGCGTCCAGTCCAGCCTGTCCGGCTCCACCGTCGTCGAGAAGAACCTCGACCGTTTGACGCTGTTCGTGACCGGTATCTGGATCGTCTCGATCGTCGGTATGGCGCTCTCCATCAAATACGGGGTCTAGGGAACCAGCTTCCCTCGTAGACCGTCCCGAGAATGTCGACCTGGTTCAGTCGCGCCGGTTCGACAGCGTACGGATCCTCGGCCAGCACCGTGAAGTTCGCGGCTTTCCCCGGCGTGATGCTGCCCAGCTCATGCTCCATGCGCCACGAATAGGCGGCTTCGATCGTGACGGCCCGCAGTGCGTCGTGCACTGAGATGCGTTGCTCGGGCCCGGCCACCCGTCCGCTCGGTGTCAGACGATTCACGCCGCACCAGGCGAGCGTCAACGGCGCCGCGGGCCCCATCGGCAGGTCCGAGTGGAACGACAGCGGGATTCCGCGCCGAAGCACTGAGGCAGCCCGCACCATCGCGTCGGCGCGCTTCCGTCCAAGACCGTGTTCGGCGTACTTATCTGCGAAACCGACGGGGTAGTACGAATTCGCCGAGACGATCGCGCCGAGCCGGGCGATCCGGTCGATCTGCTCCTCGGTCGAATTGGCGAAGTGCACGATGACGGTGCGGTGATCTTCCCGGTGGTGCTCGGCCATACAGGATTCGATCGTGTCGAGGACCAGGTCCAGCGCGGCATCCCCGTTGACGTGTATGTGTAACTGCCAGCCCGCATTCCAGTAGACCCGCGCAAAGGCCCGGAAGGTGTCCGGCTGCATCATCCACTCGCCGTGGTGGCACAGGTCGGGGTGGCCATCATCGTCGAGGTACGGCTCGCGCATCTGCATCAACTGGCTGATGATCGCGCCGTCGGCGAACAGCTTCACCTGCTTGGGCAGCAGCCGCACCTTTCCCTCGCAGGCACCGGCCACCTGCCGTTCCGCGTCGGCCACTGCATCCTCGGGCGCCATCCCGGAGTCGGCCTGGCTGCGCGCGTCCATAAGGAACGTCGACAGCATCGGCGTCTCCTCGGCGCCGAGGATCTGCTGATACAGCGGCCACGGTTCGAGGTCCCACATGATGCCGGGCTCGTTGAACGCCGTGACCCCGTTGCCGCGCAGATAGGCGACCATCTGACGCAGACCCAGCGCGATCCGCTCGTCGGTCAAGAAGTGCGGGGACAGCGACGGCAGCAGCTGGTTCATCCCGGTCTCCCACCAGTGGCCGGCATCGAGGTCGACCATCGGGCCGCCCGCCGTGATGCCGAGCGCGGCGATCGCCGCCGAGTTCAGGAACCATTCGTGGCAGCTGCGCTGCCACACCGCGATGGGCCGCACGGTACTGATGCCGTCGAGCACGGTCCGGTCGAGGTCGCCGTGCCACAGCTTGTGGTACCCCCAGCTGAACAGCCATTCGCCGGGCGCAAGAGCCGCCTCCGCCGCCGTCAGCCGCGACCGGTACTCGTCCCGTGACCGCGCGGCCGGACAGAACCGGCCCGGCAGGTCCCAATCCTCGGTCGCGATCACCTCGGTGACCAGCGTCGTCGCTCCGAGGACTGGGTGGAGGTGCTGGTCGATCAGGCCCGGCATCAGGACGGCGTCAGCGAACGTGGTGTCGATCTGCGCGACGGAGTGCTCGGTGAGTTCACCGGCCTCGTCGACTGCCGTGATGCGCCCGTCGGTGACCAGGACCGCCGTCGTCTCCGGATGGTCTGCATCCATCGTGATGACCTTGCGGGCGATGAACAGCGTGCCAGTCACAGGGCTCATCCTGCCCTGTGGGCCTCGCTCTGCGGGCCCGTCAGGCAACCCGGATAATTGGCCAATGGCTTCCCCCGACCTCGAACCGATCGGAGCGGTGCAGCGCACCCAAGTAGGCCGGGAGGCGACCGAACCGATGCGGGAGGACATTCGGCTGCTCGGCGCGATTCTCGGTGACACGGTCCGTGAGCAGAACGGTGACGAGGTGTTCGACCTCGTCGAGCGCGCACGTGTGGAGGCGTTTCGGGTTCGGCGCTCCGAGATCGACCGCGCCGACGTCGCGAAGTTGTTCGAAGGTGTCGACGTCCATCTCGCGATCCCGGTGATCCGGGCGTTCACCCACTTCGCCCTGCTGGCCAACGTGGCCGAGGACATCCACCGTGAGCGCAGGCGCAGGATCCACGAAGCCGCGGGGGAGCCGCCGCAGGACAGCAGGCTCGCTGCCACCTATCTGAAGCTCGACGACGCGGAGTTGCCTGCCGAAACCGTTGCCGATGCCCTGCGCGGCGCGCTGGTGTCCCCGGTGATCACGGCGCACCCGACGGAGACGCGACGCCGAACCGTGTTCGACACGCAGCACCGCATCACCGAGCTGATGCGGATGCGGCTGCACGGGCACAGCGAGACCGCCGACGGCCGCGACGTCGACGCCGAACTGCGTCGCCACATCCTGACGCTGTGGCAGACCGCCCTGATCCGGTTGTCGCGGTTGAAGATCCAGGATGAGATCGAGACCGGGCTGCGGTACTACCCGGCCGCGTTCTTCGAGGTGATCCCGCAGGTGAACGCCGAAGTGCGGGCGGCGCTGCAGCAGCGCTGGCCAGATGCCGACCTGCTGGAGGAGCCGATCCTGCGACCGGGTTCGTGGATCGGCGGCGATCGGGACGGCAACCCCAACGTGACCGCTGAAGTCGTGCGGCTGGCCACCGGCCAGGCGGCCTACACCGCGTTCACGCACTACTTCACCGAGCTCACCGCGCTCGAGCAGGAGCTCTCGATGTCGGTGCGGCTGGTCCACATCAGCGACGAGCTGGCCGCCCTCGCCGACGCGTGCAACGAGCCGGCCCGCGCGGACGAACCGTATCGCCGTGCGCTGCGCGTCGTGCACGCGCGCTTGACCGCCACCGCGCAGACCATCCTGGACCGCCAACCCGAGCACGAACTCGATCTCGGGATGGACCCGTATCTGGCGCCCGGGGAACTGCTCGACGATCTGGACGTCGTCGATGAGTCGCTGCGTGCCAACGGCAGCGCAGCGCTTGCCGACGACAGGCTGGCGCGACTGCGAGAAGCTGTGCGCGTCTTCGGTTTTCACTTGTCCGGGCTGGACATGCGGCAGAACTCCGATGTGCACGAGGAGGTCATCGCCGAGCTGCTGGCGTGGGCGGGTGTGCATGCCGACTACGCATCGCTGAGCGAGGATGAACGAGTCGAGATCCTGGCCGCCGAGCTGGGTACGCGCCGGCCGCTGATCGGCACTGGCGCCGAGCTGTCCGAGCTGGCCCGGAAAGAACTCGACATCGTCTTCGCCGCGGCGCGGGCGGTTCACGTGTTCGGGCCGCAGGCAGTGCCGAACTACATCATCTCGATGTGCCAGTCGGTCTCCGACATGCTCGAAGCGGCGATCCTGCTGAAGGAAGCCGGACTGCTGGACGCGTCATCGGAGCACCCGTATGCGCCCGTCGGCGTCGTCCCGTTGTTCGAGACCATCGACGACCTGCAGCGCGGTTCGTCGATTCTCGAAGCAGCGCTTGACCTTCCGCTGTACCGGGCGGTCATCACCGCTCGCGGTGACAGCCAGGAGGTCATGCTCGGCTACTCGGACTCCAACAAGGACGGCGGCTACCTGGCCGCGAACTGGGCGCTCTACCGCGCCGAGCTCGACCTGGTGGAGACGTCCCGCAAGACCGGAATCCGGTTGCGGCTCTTTCACGGTCGCGGCGGCACCGTCGGCCGCGGCGGCGGACCGAGCTACGACGCGATCCTGGCGCAGCCACCGGGCGCGGTGCAGGGATCGCTGCGCATCACCGAGCAGGGCGAGGTCATCGCCGCCAAGTACGCCGAACCGCGGATCGCGCACCGCAACCTGGAGACGCTGCTGGCCGCGACGCTGGAGGGCACGTTGCTCGACGTCGAGGGGTTGGGCGACGCAGCGGAACCCGCGTACGAGGTGCTCGACGATCTCGCCGCCCGCGCGCAGCGCGCGTACGCCGAATTGGTCCACGAGACACCGGGATTCGTCGAGTATTTCAAGGCGTCCACCCCGGTCAGCGAGATCGGTGCGCTCAACATCGGCAGCAGGCCGACGTCGCGCAAACCGACCACGTCGATCTCGGATCTGCGGGCGATCCCATGGGTGCTGGCCTGGAGCCAGTCACGCGTCATGCTGCCGGGCTGGTACGGCACCGGCACCGCCTTCGAGGAATGGATCGCCGAAGAGGACGGCCGACTCGAAGTGCTGCAGGACCTGTACCGGCGCTGGCCGTTCTTCGCGACGGTGCTGTCCAACATGGCACAGGTGCTGTCGAAGTCGGATCTCGGTCTGGCCGCGCGCTATTCGGAGCTGGTCGAGGATGAGGCGCTGCGGAGCCGCGTGTTCGACAAGATCGTCGACGAGCACGCCCGCACCATCCGGATGCACAAGCTGATCACCGGGCAGGACGACCTGCTGGCCGACAACCCGTCGCTGGCCCGCTCGGTGTTCAACCGTTTCCCGTACCTGGAGCCGCTGAACCATCTGCAAGTGGAGTTGTTGCGGCGCTATCGCTCCGGGGACGAGGACGAACTGGTCCAGCGCGGCATTCTGCTGACGATGAGCGGACTGGCTACGGCGCTGCGCAATAGCGGATAGGGCACGGGCCGGCTGCGCGTGCGACGCCGCCGATCTGGGCGGGCACCGGCTGCGGGTGGGCATCCCAGCCAGGTGTCATGTCGTAACGGCTCAGCAGGTAGGCCATCGCGGTCGTCATCGCGGTCAGCGAGAACGGCTGCGCGGGACAGGAATGCTTCCCGTGGCCGAACGCGGTGACCAGCATCGGTGACGGGAGCTGGTCGCGGTCCTTGAGGCGGTAGCCCGACCATCGGTCCGGCTCCCAGTGCTCCAGGCCCGGCGTGGCGGACGTGTTCAACAGCGGCAGCAGCGTCGCGATGGTCCACCCTGCGGGCACCCGGTAGGTGACGTCGCCGGTGTCGAGGTCCACGGGTCGGAGCACCGTGCGCGCCATGATGGAGCGCTGCGCCAGCCGAATGCTCTCCAGCGCGCACTTCTGCGCCCAGTCGGTGTCTCCCGCCGCGACGCGGGCGCGATCGTCGGGGTGCCGCAGCAGATCGACCACGGCCCAGCCCAGCGCGGCCATCAGATTCGACATCGAAGCGTTGTGGATGAGGGCCACGTCCAGCGCGATGCCGCGTAGCCGGCGGTCACCGGATTCGTCGGCCCACGCGTCGACGATCCGACCGAACAGGCCACCGTCATGTGCGGCGACCGACGCTCCGACAACGTCGACGATGTCATCCAGCGCCTCGCGCTCGACCCGCTTGCCCGTGGCGGCGACCTGGGCCATCGCGTCGGGGTGTACGAACGCGTCCGAGCCGTCGAGAGCGTCGAAGTCCCTGACCAGCCTCTCGAACGCGTCGCCGTCGGCGCACCCCGGCCCCGCCCACGAGGCCAGGCCCATCCGGTGCCCGAGGCGTCGCGTCAACGCGAACAGGTCGGTCGTGCCCTCTGCGCCGAGTTCGGTGCCGGTCGATTCCAGGGCCGCGGCGAGGTTGGTCAGGTAGGACGCAACGTCGTCCTTGCGGAACAGCGACGTCGGCAGCGTCCTTCTGCCGTCGAAGATCTCGTCGGGCAGCTTGCGTTTGAGCATCAGGAAATCAGCGAGGCCCTTGCTCGCCGATTCCTCCGGTAGGGCATAGAACGATTCGACACCGGCGGGGGAGAACGTGAACAGGTAGCGGTCGTCGCCGCTGTGCACGGCGAAGGTGTCCCCGTGGGTGGTTCGGGCCTCGTGGATCGCGGCGACGGCATCGCCGACGGTGACATCCCACGGCAAGCCGGTTTCGGGTGCCGACGGAGGTACGGGTACCGGGGCTGCGGTCAAAGCCCGGCGGTGCGGCGCACCCGCTCGACCGCACCGCGAATCGCCTGTTCGGTGGCGGCGATCGGTAAGATCACTGATTCGCCGAGGCCGACGATGCGCTCCACGCGGGCGACGATGCCCTCCATTCTGTCGACGACGGCGATGAGGCGCGGTGCGAGCTCGTTGATCTGGCTGATGGTGCCGTTGAAGCGCTCCAGCGTGGCATCCAGGTTGCCGGTCGAGTGGTTGAGATCTTCGAGCGTCTCGCTCAGGCCCTCAAGGATCGTGTCGACCTGCTCGACGGTGACGTCGGCGTTGAGGGCCGCCTGCGCGAGCTTGCGGATGCGCTCGGGCCCGGTCCTGACCGGTCTGCCGCCTTTGTCTGCCATTGCGCCAGTATGACCCACGGCATCTGGTGTGCATTCAGATCGATAAATCGCCCGGATCGGCGCTCTGAGCGCACACTGGAAGCGCCATGACCTCAGCGACCAGTTATCGACTTCTCCGCATCGCACTGGCCGTTGCCGGCGCCGCGATGATCCTGCTGTATCCGCTGTCCGTCGTCTGGCCATCGGGCTGGTCGTGGCACCACGGCGCGCCCTACGAATCCGACTACTTCATGATGATCGTCGGCGTCTACGTCGTGCTCGGCGCCTTTCTGATCAACGCGTCACGGTGGCCCGAGGCTCACATCAGCCTGATCTGGTTCGCGGTGTGGTCCAGCGCCGTCCACGCCGCGATCATGGCGGTGCAGGCCTTGGCCAGTCCCCACCAGCGCGGGCACCTTCTCGGAGACGTTCCCGCTCTACTGGTCGCCGCGGCCGTCGTCGCGGTGCTCCTCAAGACTTCCGGTGTGTCACGGCAGCTTTGAGGCTGCCTCCTCGTCGAGAAGCCAGACCGTGGCCTCGCTGCCGGTGGCGCCTGCGGCCGGCACGTCCACAGGCTTGGCGCCGCCGATCGCCGCAGCCACCGCGTCGGCCTTCGCCTCGCCGGACACCACCAGCCAGACCTCGCGCGAGCGCGCGATCGCAGGCAACGTCAACGTGATTCGCCGCGGCGGCGGCTTGGGGGAGTCCGTCACGCCGACAACCAGCCGTTCGGTTTCCTGAACGGCCGCGGTGTGCGGAAACAACGAATTGATGTGACCCTCGCCGCCCATGCCCAGCAGATGCACGTCGAACTCCGTCGTCGCACCGACGAAGGTCTCCTCCAACAGCTGTGCGTAGCCCTCTGCAGCGGCGTCGAGGTCGTCGCCGAATTCGCCGTCGCTTGCGGCCATCACGTGGACGTTCTCTTCCGGGATGCCGACATGGTCCAGCAGGGCTTCACGAGCCTGCTTCTCGTTGCGTTCGTCGTCGTCGGCCGGGACGAACCTTTCGTCGCCCCAGTAGATGTGAACCTTCGACCAGTCGATCTCACCGCTGCGTTCACCGACCCGCTTCAACAGGCCGATCCCGGTGCCGCCACCGGTCAGAACGATCGTCGCCTCGTTCCGTGCCTCGATCGCCGTCGTGATGACGCCGACCAGTCGGTCTCCGGCCGCGGCGACCAAAGCCGCAGTGTCGGAATACTTCTCGATCGTCACCGTCATACGTATTCCACCTTCTCAATTCCCTTGAGCGCCTCGAAGTAGATCTCGTCGGCATCGAGGCGACGCATGTCCTCAGCCAGACATTCGCGAGTTTCCCTGCGGGCCAACGGAACCAACGCGTCGGGCTTCGCATCACGGGTGATCTTCGCGGTGACCCCCTCCTGTGGGCGACTCAACACGATCGTCTCACTGTCGCGCACGAGCTCGACTTTCAGCTCGCCGACGGCGCGCCGCACCGGCCCGTCGATCCGGCTGGCAAGCCAGCCCGCCAGGACGTCGAGTGCGGGTTCGGTGGCAAGGCCCGACACAAGCGCCGAGCTGATCGGTTCATGGGGCGGCTCGTCCACTGCCGCGGCAAGCAGCGCACGCCAGTACGTGATTCGGCTCCACGCCAGGTCGGTGTCGCCCGGCGTATAGCCCTCCAGCCGGCCCTTGATCGACTCGAGCGGATCGGTGCCATTGGTGGCATCGGTGATTCGGCGCAGCGCCAGCTTGCCCAGCGGGTCCTGCGCTGGAACCGGGGGAGCGACATCGGGCCACCAGGTGACTACGGGGGTGTCGGGCAGCAGGAACGGCATCACCACGCTGCTGGCATGGTTGGCCAGCGGACCCGAAAGTCTCAACACGACAACCTCGTTGGCGCCGGCATCGCTGCCGACCCTGAGTTGTGCGTCCAACCGCGCCTTATCCGCACGACGATCGCCGGGGGCGACCACGATGACGCGACATGGATGCTCGCGGCTGGCCGCGTTGGCGGCGTCGATGGACTCTTCGAGGACGGCTTCGGTGTCCGGTGCGATGACCAGCGTGAGGACACGACCGAGCGTGATGGCCCCACCCTCTTCGCGCAGCGCCTGAATTCTCTTGTTGATGGCCCCGGTGTCCGTGTCCGGCATATCGATGATCACGGGCGTCTCCATTCCCGGCCGGTACGGCGCAGCATCTCGAACGCCGAATCCGGGCCCCAGCCGCCAGCCTCATAGGGGTCGGGCTTTCCGTGGGATGCCCAGTATTCCAGCGCGGGATCAAGGATTTTCCAGGCCAGCTCGACCTCTTCGTTGACCGGAAACAGCGACGGCTCACCCAGCAGGACGTCCAGAATTAGGCGCTCGTAGGCCTCGGGCGACTCCTCGGCGAATGCCGAGCCGTACGAGAAGTCCATGCTGACGTCGCGGACTTCCATCTGATTCCCGGGCACCTTGGAACCGAAGCGCAACGTGATGCCCTCATCGGGTTGTACCCGGATCACCAACGCGTTCTGCCCGAGTTCCTCGGTCATCGTCGCGTCGAACGGCAGATGCGGTGCCCGGTTGAAGATCAGCGCGATCTCGGTGACCCTGCGGCCGAGGCGTTTTCCGGTGCGCAGATAGAACGGGACGCCAGCCCAGCGGCGGGTGTCGACGTCGACGGTGATCGCCGCGAACGTCTCGGTGGTCGAGTTCGACGAGAAACCTTCCTCCTCGAGAAGCCCGACCACACGCTCGCCGCCCTGCCAACCGGCGGTGTACTGACCGCGGGCCGTGGTCTCATCCAATGGTTCAGCGAGTCGGCTGGCCGAGAGCACCTTGATCTTCTCGGCCTGCAGCTCATCGGGGGAGAAGCTGACCGGTTCCTCCATGGCGGTGAGTGCCAGCAGCTGCAACAGGTGGTTCTGGATGACGTCGCGGGCGGCGCCGACCCCGTCGTAGTAGCCGCCTCGCCCACCCAGCCCGATGTCCTCGGCCATCGTGATCTGCACGCTGTCGACGTAGTGCGAATTCCACACCGGTTCGAACAGTTCGTTGGCGAACCGCAGCGCCAGGATGTTCTGCACCGTCTCCTTGCCCAGATAGTGGTCGATCCGGAAGACCGACGACTCGGGGAACACCTCGTTGACGATGGCGTTGAGCTCTTCGGCGCTCTTGAGGTCGTGACCGAACGGCTTCTCGATGACCACGCGGCTCCAGTGCCCGTCGGCCTTCTTCGCCAGTCCGGTCTTCGACAGCTGTTCGAGCACCTGCGGAAATGCCTTCGGCGGAATGGACAGGTAGAACGCGTGATTGCCACCCGTGCCGCGTTCGGCGTCGAGTTTGTCCAACGTCTCGGCCAGGCGGGCGAATCCGGCTTCGTCGTCGAACGACCCCTGGACGAAACGGAAACCTTCGGCGAGGCGATCCCACACTTCCTGCCGGAACGGCGTGCGGGCGTGCTGCTTGACGGCCTCGTACACCACCTGCCCGAAGTCCTCGTCGGCCCAATCGCGCCGGGCGAACCCGACCAGCGCGAACGACGGAGGCAGCAGGCCCCGGTTGGCGAGGTCGTAGATCGCCGGCATCAGCTTCTTGCGGGCCAGATCTCCGGTGACACCGAAGATGACCACACTGCACGGACCCGCGATGCGGGGCATGCGCTTGTCGCGCTTGTCCCGCAACGGGTTACGCCACGGCTCGGTCATGTTCTACCGGGTCACTTCTTGTCGTCGAGTTGACCCTGGGTGGCTTCCAGCAGCTCGTGCCAGGACTTCTCGAACTTCTCCACGCCCTCGTTCTCCAGCACCACGAACACGTCGGTCAGATCGATGCCGACTGCAGCGAGCTGGTCGAAGATCTCCTGCGCTTCGGACGAGCGGCCGGTGACGGTGTCACCGGTGATTACGCCGTGATCGGCAACCGCGTCTAGCGTCTTCTCCGGCATGGTGTTCACGGTGTTCGGGGCCACCAGCTCAGTGACGTAGAGGGTGTCCGAGTAGTCCGGATTCTTGACGCCGGTGGATGCCCACAGTGGGCGCTGCACTCGTGCGCCTGCGTCTTTCAGCGCGGAGAACCGATCGCCACCGAGGAAGATCTCCTCGTAAGCGGCGTACGCCAGGCGGGCGTTGGCGACGCCCGCCTTGCCGCGCAGCGCCAGCGCGTCTTCGCTTCCGAGATCTTCGAGCCGCTTGTCGATCTCGGTGTCGACGCGGGACACGAAGAACGAAGCGACGGAGTGGATCCGGGAGAGATCGTGACCGGCCTCCTTCGCCTTCTCCAGGCCCTGCAGGTAGGCGTCCATCACCAAGCGGTAGCGCTCGACGGAGAAGATCAGCGTCACGTTCACCGAGATGCCTTCGGCCAGAACGGAAGCGATGGCGGGCACGCCCGCCTCGGTGGCCGGGATCTTGATCAGCAGGTTGGGGCGATCGACGATCTTCCACAGCTCGATGGCCTGCAGGATCGTCTTGTCGGTGTCGTGCGCCAGACGCGGGTCGACCTCGATGGACACCCGGCCGTCGACGCCGCCGGACTGCTCGTAGATCTTGGCGAACACGTCGCAGGCGTTGCGGACGTCGTCGGTGGTGACGGTGCGGATCGTCGCGTCGACGTCGGCGCCCCGCTCGGCGAGTTCCTTGATCTGCGCGTCGTAGGCATCGCCCTTCGACAGCGCGGCCTGGAAGATCGACGGGTTCGTCGTGACCCCGACGATGCTCTTGGTGTCGATGAGCTCCTGCAGGTTGCCGGTCTGCAGACGCTCACGGGACAGATCGTCGAGCCAGACGGATACGCCGGCTCTGGACAGTGCGGCCAGATTCTCGTTCTGGGTCATGATGGTTGCCCTTCGTGTGGGTTGACGGTCAGTTTGCGATGGTGCGTTCGGCCGCGGCCACCACTGCCTCGGGGGTGAATCCGAACTCGCGGAACAGCGTCTTGTCGTCGGCGGATTCGCCATAGTGCTCGATGGAGATGATCTCGCCGGTGTCGCCGACGAGCTTGTACCAACTCTGTGCCACTGCCGCCTCGACGGCGACCCTTGCGGACACCCCGGGCGGGAGCACGCTGTCGCGGTATTCCTTGGGCTGCGATTCGAACCATTCGACGCAGGGCATCGACACCACCGCGGCGGTGATGTTCTTCTCTGCCAACAACTTCTTCGCTTCGACCGCCAACTGCAGCTCCGAGCCTGTTCCGATGAGGATGACGTCGGCGCCTGTGGAGTCACCTCCGCCGAGGACATATCCGCCTCGGGCGACACCTGCGGCGTCGGTGCCCTCGAGCACGGGGATTCCCTGCCGGGTCAGGATGAAACCGACCGGGCCGCTGCCGTTGCCGCGGGCGACGATGCTCTTCCACGCGTACGCGGTCTCGTTCGGATCGCCCGGACGGACGACCGACAGGTTCGGGATGGCCCGCAACGCCGCGAGGTGCTCGATCGGCTGGTGGGTCGGGCCGTCCTCTCCGAGACCGATCGAGTCGTGGGTCCAGATGTAGATCGTGTCGATGTCCATCAGCGACGCCAGACGCACCGCGGGACGCATGTAGTCCGAGAACTGCAGGAACGTCCCGCCGAAGGCGCGGGTGGGGCCGTGCAGCACGATGCCCGACAGGATTGACCCCATCGCATGCTCGCGGATGCCGAAGTGCAGCACCCGGCCGTACCAGTCGGCGGTGAAGTCCTCCGTCGAAATCGACGGCGGCCCAAACGAGTTCACGCCCTTGATGGTGGTGTTGTTGGAGCCCGCCAGGTCGGCCGAACCGCCCCACAGCTCGGGCAGTTTGGGGGCGACGTCGTTGAGCACCTGACCGAACGCCGCGCGCGTGGCGACGGCCTTGGAGCCCGGCTCCCATACGGTGATGTCGGCGTCCCAGCCCTCGGGCAGTTCCTGGGCCAGCAGCCGGTCGAGCAGCTTCTTGCGCTCGGGCTCGCGCTCGGCCCACGCGTCGAATGCCGGCTGCCACTTCTCGTGGGCTTCCTGGCCGCGGGCCTGCAGGCTGCGGGTGTGGGCGATGACCTCGTCGCTGACCTCGAATTTCTTGTCGGGGTCGAACCCGAGAACCTTTTTGGTCGCGGCGACTTCTTCGTCTCCCAGTGCCGAGCCGTGCACCCCGCCGGTGTTCATCTTCGTGGGCGCGGGATAGCCGATGATCGTGCGCACCGCGATGAACGACGGCTTGTCCGTGACCTTCTTGGCTTCGGCGATCGCCTGCTCGATACCGACGACGTTTTCGCCGCCCTCGACCTCCTGGACATGCCAGCCGTAGGCGCGATAGCGGGCCGCGACGTCCTCGGACAGGGCGATGTCGGTGTCGTGCTCGATGGAAATGTGGTTCTTGTCGTAGAAGACGATGAGGTTGCCGAGCTGCTGGGTGCCGGCCAACGAGGACGCCTCGCTGGTGACGCCCTCCTCGATGTCACCGTCGGAGGCGATCACATAGATGAAGTGATCGAAGGGGCTCTCCCCGGGCGGGGCGTCCGGATCGAACAGGCCGCGCTCGTAACGTGCCGCCATCGCCATGCCCACCGCCGAGGCCAGACCCTGGCCGAGGGGGCCGGTGGTGATCTCGACGCCCTTGGTGTGACGGAACTCGGGGTGTCCGGGGGTCTTGGACTTGAACGTCCGCAGCGACTCGATGTCGGAGAGCTCAAGGCCGAAGCCGCCGAGATACAGCTGGATGTACAGCGTCAGGCTGGAGTGACCGCAGGACAGGATGAAGCGGTCCCGGCCGAGCCAGTGAACGTCGTTGGGGTCGTGGCGCATCTGCCGCTGGAACAGCGTGTAGGCCAGTGGGGCGAGGCTCATCGCGGTGCCGGGATGGCCGTTTCCGACCTTCTGCACGGCGTCGGCGGCCAGCACACGCACGGTGTCGACCGCGCGGGAATCGAGGTCCGTCCAGTCTTCAGGGTGGTTGGGCCGGGTGAGGGAATTGATCTCTTCGATCGTGGTCACGAAGGGCGCTCCTTGGCTCGGCGGGCAGTGTTGGTGCGACTGTCAATCCGCTGCAACCACCCTAGTGGTGAACGCCTGGGCGACGCAGAGGTCATCCCGGTCTCCAGGTGAACAGACCCTGCATTTTCAGACACCGGCACCGGCGGTCTACCATCCTCTGTAGTAGACGCGCGTCGGTGCTGAAGGTGTTGGTAAGGAGTTGGTTGCGTGAGAATTCGCGAAGGCCACCTCGTCGGCGATGCCACCGAGGGTCCGATCGGATTCCGCACCCGGCTGATGGGCTACATCGGCCTGACCAAGCCCCGCGTCATCGAGCTGCTTCTCGTCACCACGATCCCGGCGATGCTCCTGGCGAACCGCGGCACGGTCGACCCCCTGCTGATACTGAACACACTGGTCGGCGGCCTGCTGGCGGCGGCGGGCGCCAACACGCTGAACTGCGTCGCCGATGCCGACATCGACAAGAAGATGAAGCGCACCGAGCGCCGGGCCCTGGCCCGCGCGACGGTGCCGCGCAGCCACGCTCTGGTGTTCGGCCTGACGCTGTCGGTCGCGTCGTTCTTCTGGCTCTGGTGGACGACGAACATGTTGTCGGCGCATCTGGCCGGCGCCACCATCGCGTTCTACGTGCTGGTCTACACGCTGTTGCTCAAGCGACGCACGTCGCAGAACGTGGTGTGGGGCGGGGCGGCCGGCTGCATGCCGGTGATGATCGGCTGGTCCGCGGTGACCGGAACCATCCAGTGGCCCGCGCTGGTCATGTTCGCGATCATCTTCTTCTGGACGCCGCCACACACCTGGGCGCTGGCGATGCGCTACAAGGAGGATTACGAGGCGGCCGGTGTTCCGATGCTGCCCGTGGTCGCGACCGAGCTGCAGGTCACCAAGCAGATTTTGGTGTACACCTGGCTGACCGTGATCGCCACGCTGGCTCTCGCGCTGACGACCGGCTGGCTCTACATGTCGGTGGCGATCCTCGCCGGAACCTGGTTCCTCGTGATGGCCCACCAGCTCTACGCCGGCGTGCGCCGGGGTGAGCCGGTGAAACCGCTGCGGCTGTTCCTGCAGTCGAACAACTACCTGGCTGTGGTGTTCCTCGCGCTCGCCGTCGACTCGGCCCTGGCTCTGCCGACACTGCTGCACGTCTGACCAGCGACGTCCGGCCATGACCATCCACGTCTCGCCGGACAATTTCATCCGCGCCGAAACGGACCTGTACTTCGGCAACATCCTCAGAGGCGGAGTGCTCGGACAGTTCGTCCACTTCCATGATCTCGGGCCGATCGACGCGCAACTCGTGGTGCGGCAGAACCGCGACACGCTGTACTCCGCGGCCGTCTTCGATCTGGACGCGGGACCGGTCAGCGTCACGCTGCCCGACGCCGGCTCCCGGTACCGCTCGATGCAGGTGATCACGCAGGATCACTACGTCCCCGAGTTCAGCTATGCCGCGGGCCCGCACACGTTCAGCCGCGAAGACATCGGGACCCGCTACGTGATGCTCGCGCTGCGCACGCTCGTCGACCCGAACGACCCCGCCGATCTCACCGCAGTGCACGCACTGCAGGACGGCGTCGTCGTCGAGCAGGCGGGCCGCGGTTCGTTCGACGTCCCGGACTGGGATCCCCACAGTCAGAAGGCGGTGCGCGACGCCCTGGTGACGTTGTTCGCGACGCTGCCCGACACCAGGGGAATGTTCGGCGCCGAGGGCGCCGTCGACCCGGTGCGACGGCTGATCGGTGCCGCCGCGGCGTGGGGCGGCAATCCCGAGCGCGAAGCGCTGTATCTGCCGGTCACACCGGACGACAACGACGGGCAGACCGTGCACAAGCTGACCGTGAGCGACGTCCCCGTCGACGGCTTCTGGTCGGTCACCGTCTACAACGCCGACGGGTACTTCACGCCGAATCCGGCGAACGCGTACTCGCTCAACAACATCACCGCGGTTCCGGATGCCGACGGCGCGGTGACCATCCGGTTCGGTGGCTGCGACGACTCGGTGCCCAACTGTCTGCCGATCACGCCGGGCTGGAATTACCTGGTCCGGCTGTACCGCCCACGGCCCGAAATTCTGAACGGGCCGTGGACGTTTCCGTCGGCGCAGCCGATCGGTCAGTCCGACTCAGAGGCTCCCTGAGTCCCGGATCCGCTGTCTCCCGAGGCGCCGTCGGTGCCGCCGGGCCCGCCTGCACCGCCGGCACCCCCGTCGCCGCCCGCGGCGGTACCGCTGCCACCGGGTTCGATCGATCCGTCGCCGCCGTCACCGCCGCGGCCACCGTCACCCCGGACGTCCCCGCCCTTGCCGCCGTCGCCGCCGTTGCCGCCCTTGGCGTTTCCGTTACCGGAGGCGTCACCGCCGCGCCCACCGTCACCGCCGCTGCCCACACCGTTGGTGTATCCGCCCGCGCCACCCTCGCCGCCGGTCGCGTCACCGTCGAGCGATACGGCCTCGCCGCCTTCGCCGCCCTTGCCGCCGTTTCCGATGTTGGTCGACCCACCCGCTCCGCCGGCGCCACCTTGGGCATCGGCCTCGCCGAACGCTTCGCCGTAGCCACCCGCTCCACCGTTGCCGGCGTTGTTGCCCCAGGCGGGTCCGCCCAGGCCGCCCGCGCCGCCGGTCGCGACGGTGCCCGCGGCGGAGGCTTCGCCCTCGCCACCGTCGCCGCCGTCGCCACCCACACCGAAGAAGTTGGCTCCGCCGACGCCGCCTGCGCCACCGGTGGCGTTGCCGTTCTCCGAATAGGCGTAGCCGCCGGCGCCTGCTTTGCCCGCCGTTCCGAGGACGGCCCTGCCGCCAATTCCGCCGGCACCGCCGACCGCATCGTTGCGGGCGGCGTCCGTACCCGTGAAGCTGCTTTCATTGATGTCCGCGCCGCCGGTACCGCCGTCGCCTGCGCGGCCGAACAGGCCCGCGCCTCCGCCGAACCCTCCGGTGCCGGCAGCCGAGACCAGCTCACCCTGGTCGTTGTAGACGGCCGCGACACCGTCGCCGCCGCGACCACCGTTGCCGAAGAGGAGGCCGGCCGCACCTCCCGAGCCGCCGTTGAGGCCCGCGCCGCCGTTGCCGCCGAGCAACCCGCCGGCGCCGCCGTTGCAGGCGGCACCTTCGCAGCCCTCGACTGCGTCGAGTCCGTCGCCGATGAGCCATCCGCCGGGTCCGATGATCGGCCGGTACAGCGGGTTAGCGTCGGCCGAAGCTCGGGTTGCCTGCACCGCAAGAGCCTCGTCACGCCGGTCGCTGCCGCCGCCGAGGTTGAGCAGGAGAAGGGCCTCTTCGTTTGAGACCAGCTGCACCGCATGGCTTTCCGGGGCCACCGAATCGACGTCAGTCAGCGCCAACGCGCCGATACCAGCCATCGCCGCACTGGTGGCGCCCGCTGCCACGCCGACAATCAGGTACGTACGAATTGCCATCGAGCGTTCGCCCGACGTGGCCCGCCTTGCCATGGGAATTCCCTTCAGAGTCAGAAACCAGACCGCGCGCAACCGTCTCGGACAGCCAAACGCAGCTAATTCCTATCAGAGAGTTCACAGGAATTGGGGCCCACGATCACTAGGGGACCAGGACGACCGATCCGACGGTCTTGCGGCCCTGCAGATCGCGGTGGGCCTGCTCGGCCTCGTGCAGTGCATACCGGTGGCTCACGGTCACATTCAAGGTGCCATCGGCGATCGCGGTCAGCAGTTCGCCTGCCCGCCAGGAGAATTCGTCCGGTGTCCGGGTGTGGTGCGCCAGGTTGGGCCGGGTCAGAAACACGGAACCGGCGGTGTTGAGGCGCTGCGGGTCGATCGGGGGCACCGGGCCGCTCGCGGCACCGAACAGAGCCAGCGTGCCGCGCACGGCCAGACTTGCCAGGCTGGCTTCGAACGTCGACGCCCCAACCCCGTCGAACACCGCGGCGACGCCGTGGCCGTCGGTCAAGTCCCGGATCCGGTCGCCGAACGCCTTCGGGTCGTCGGGGTAGTCGAGCACCTCGACAGCGCCCGCGTGGCGCGACAACTCCGCCTTGTCCGGCGTCGACACGGTGGTGATCACCGAGGCGGCGAGGCTGGTGGCCCATTGGGTGAGGATCAATCCGACGCCGCCCGCGCCGGCGTGGACCAGCACGGCGTCGCCCTGCTGCACCGGATAGGTCGACTTGATCAGGTAGTGCGCCGTCATCCCCTTCAACAGCGCCGAAGCTGCCACTTCGGGTGCCACACCCTCCGGGACGTAGGCAACGAAATCGGCTGGAGCCAAAGAATATTCGGCGTAGGCGCCGAGTGCCTTGTCGGTGACCACCCGGTCTCCGACAGTGAGCGCCGCAACGTCGTCGCCGACGGCCTCGATGATTCCGCACACCTCGGTGCCCACGACGAACGGAGTCGAGCGGGGGTACTGCCCGGACCGGAAGTACGTGTCGATGAAGTTCACGCCGATGGCCTCGGCTCTGATGAGCACCTGCCCGGGGCCGGGCTCGGGCGCAGGCTTCTCGATCAAGGACAGGACTTCGGGTCCGCCGGTCTCGGCGACTTCGATGACGCGCATGAGGCCATCATGCCCTGATCGGTAAAATCGGCTAGTCATGAAACTGGCCCGCCCCGACGTTTTCCATCCCCGCATCGTGCTGGCGGGCTGCCGGGCGCTACCCGAGGGTGATGGCGACGACGCCGGCCTTGTCGACGCGTTGCGTGGCCGCGGCCTGCACGCCCGGTGGCTGCCGTGGGACGACCCCGCGACGCTGCAGGCCGACCTGGTGATCCTGCGCGCCACCTGGGACTACACCGAACGCCTCGACGACTTCCTGGACTGGACCCGGCAGGTGCCGGTGCTGGTGAACGCGCCCGAGGTCGTCGCGTGGAACACCGACAAGCTGTACGTCCGCGATCTGGCGGAGGCCGGCGTGCCGGTGGTGCCGACCGAGTTTTTCGCGCCGGGGGAGCCCGTGCGCATCCCGGCCGGCGAGGTCGTCGTGAAGCCATCCGTGGGTGCGGGTTCGGTTGGCGCGCTTCGTTTCTCCCATCCAGACGAGGCACGTACCCATGCCGAATCGTTGCAGGCGGCCGGGCGGACGGTGATGGTGCAGCCCTACGACGCGCGTGTTGGCGACGGCGAGACGGCGCTGGTCTTCCTCGGTGGGCAGCAGTCGCACGCCTTCACCAAGGCGCCGATGCTGCCTCCGCCGGGGCGGGCGCCGATGTTCGATGAATCGGGCACTTTCGCCGAAGAGCGCCTCGAACCGGCCGAGCCGGATTTCGAGCTGTGGGACGTCGGGCGTCAGGCGCTGGCGGCCGCTGCGGCCCGCCTGGATATCGCCGTCGCCGATCTGCTGTATGCGCGCGTCGACGTCATCGGCGGGGCCGACAATCCCGTCCTTCTCGAACTCGAACTCGTCGAGCCGTCACTGGGGTGGCGGCAACTGGGCGATGCAGACAGACAGCACGCCCAGCGCCGGTTCGCGCTCGGCGTCGAGTCAGCGCTCGAGCGCCTCGGCCTGGGTCCGTTCTCGCATCGAACCCCATAGCGCAGCCGTCGCCGCCGTACAGGCACCCGCGCCCGCGACGTGGAGCGCCACCAGCGCCTCGGGCACCCCGGTGAAGAACTGGATGGCGCCGAGCGTGCCTTGCGCCGCGACCAGGGCGACGAGAACCCCGAGCCTGCGCATGACCGGGCGCGGCGCGTGCACCGCCACCAACGCGAACCCGAGGGCGACGAGCAGCGCCAGGTAGGCGACCAGCAGCGACGAGTGCATGTGCACCAGCGTGGTGATCTCGATCTGCAGCCGCGGGACAGGCCGGTCGAGGCTCTTGTCGCCGGCGTGTGGGCCGGCGCCGGTGACCATCGTTCCGGTGACCAGAACGGCCGAGAGCGTCACGGCCGACAGAATGGTCAACTGCCGCAGCGCTTTCGGAACCACGGCTCGGGGCGTGCCGCTGTCGGGCTCACCGATCTTGACGTACAGCAGCACCGAGAGCCACACCATGGCCATCGAGACCAGAAGGTGGATGGCAACCGTCCACCACAGCAGCCCGGTAAGCACCGTGATCCCGCCGATCACGGCCTGCGCCACCGTCGACGCGGGCATCAGCCAGGCGTAGCCGATCACCTCACGGCGGCGGCGGGCCCGGGTGACGACGATGACGGCCGCTGCCGCGGTGAGCACGACCAGGAACGTCAGCATCCGGTTGCCGAACTCGACGGCCTGGTGGATGCCCGCGACCTCGGGGTGCGGGACGGGGGTGAAGCTGCCGGGGAAGCATTGGGGCCAGGTGGGGCAGCCCAGGCCGGACGCGGTGACGCGCACGATGGCTCCGGTGACGGCGATGCCGCCCTGGGTCAGGATCACGGCCGCCGCGACGATGCGCTGCACCCGGAGGCTCGGCTCGGGCAGCAGATCGACGATCCGCAGGAATAGTCGTCCGACGGGCATTTTCCGATGGTAGAGGCTTGTTAACTACCGGCCGTAGTAGGGGCTTGGGTGAGGGGGATCAGGATGTCGTCGACGAGCTGAATCACCAGGTCGTCTGTGATCGGGTCGCCGGTGATCAGCAATCGGTGCCACAGCACGCTCTGGCAGAGCTCGCGAGCGATCTCGATCGGTACGTCCTCGCGGACCTCGCCACGTTCGACGCCCCGCGCGAAGATCGCGGTCATCTCTGTCTTGCGCATGCCGAGCACGTCGGTCCGGAAGGTTGATTCCAGCTCGGGGTCGCGCGCCACGGCCATGATCACGGACTTCATCAACGGCCCGCTTTCGCCGGTGAACAGCATGGCCCACCCGCGCAGCACCGCGAGCATGTCGCCGCGGAAGGTCCCGGTGGCGGGGGTGGGCAGGGAAGCGGTGGCGACACTGATGAGGGTGTCGCGCAGCAGCGCCTTCCGGTCCGGCCAGCGCCGGTAGAGGACCGGCTTGCTGGTGCGGGCGGCGGCAGCGACCGCTTCCATCGTGACGCCGTCCGGGCCGTGCTCGCCGAGCAGTTCCAGCACCGCTGCCCGGATTGCGGTGTCCAGTTCAGCTCCGCGACGCCTGCCCATGTGATCCCTCTCTCAACGCAAAGAAACGCTTGCGTATCTTAACGCACTACTCTTACAGTTCCGGTATAAGAAACGCAAACGTATCTTGGAGGCTGAAATGACCACTGCAATGACCCTGCCGGTGCTGTATCCGCTCCGGGCGGTCGACTCCGCGACCGTGCGGATCACCGAGTGCCCCCGCGGCCGCAGGCGCATCACGATCGACCACCGCCCGCTCGCCGGTGTGACGCCGGCGATGCTTCTCGACTGGTTCACTCATCTCGGCGGCACGATGCGGTACGGCGGCCAGGTCGTCGACCGCTATCACGCCTGGCATCCGATCGACCACATCCTGTGGGAGCTCGCCCGGCCCGCGCCGACAGGCGGAGCGGCGGAGGGCGCCCGCTTCCACATGGTCGAGGCATTCGGTGCGCGACCGGAATTCACGGTCGACGAGGTGGCTCGCGTCGAAAAGCTCGACGACACCGGCATTCGGCTGGTGCTTCGGGTGGCCGGCATCCCGGTCTTCCAGCTTGAGCACACGTGGTCCGCGGGCGCCGAGGGCGCTCACTACGTCACGGTGATGGATCTCGGGGTGCGGTCGGCTCTGTTGTCGCCGATCAACCGAATCCTGCAGCGGCGGTTCTCGGACGCAAAGGCTCACGCGTGGGTCAAGCACAACATCGAGGAAGTCGGTCAGCTGGAATACCTGCTGCCGCAGCTCAGTGCGCAGGATGACTCAGGTGAACCTGAACCAGCGCAGGGCGCCCAGGGCGGCGACGGCACCCCACACGGCCAGAGTCGCGAGGCCGAACCAGTCCATTGACAACGTCATCGCGCGCGACAGGGCTTCGGTGAGCGCCCCCGACGGGGTCAGGCGTGCCACCCACTGCACGGCCGTCGGCACCATCCCGCCCTCGAGCGTGAGGGCGCCGAGTCCAGCGAACACGAACCACAGCAGGTTGGCGACGGCGAGCACGATCTCGGCGCGCAGGGTTCCCCCGAGGAGCAGTCCGAGCGCGGCGAACACCGCTGTGCCCAGCGCGATGATCACCGCACCGAGAGCCAGACCCGCCAGAGGTGGACGCCAGCCCAGCGCAAAACCGATGGCGCCGAACAGGATCGACTGCAGGAAGACGACGGCGACCACCGCGAGTGACTTGCCGGCGATGATGCCCCACACGGGAAGCGCCGTCGCTCCGAGCCGCTTGAGGGCGCCGTAGCGACGGTCGAACGCGACGGCGATCGCCTGCCCGGTGAACGCGGTCGAGATGACGGCCAGCGCCATGATGGCGGGGACGAACGTCGCCGCCCGGTTCGGGCCGAACGATCCCAGCGGCAGCAGCGTCAGGCCGACCAGCAGCGTGATCGGGATGAACATCGTCAGCAGCAGCTGTTCGCCGTTGCGCAACAGCAGACGCAACTCCAGGCCGAACTGCGCGGTCAGCATCTTCGACACCGCGGCGGGGCGCGGATCGGGCGTGAAAGTGCCCGGGGCGAAACGGTTCTCGGTGCTCATCTGCGGAGCTCCCGTCCGGTCAGGTCGAGGAACACGTCCTCGAGGCTGCGCTGCTCGACCCTCATGTCGGTGGCCAGCACGTCGAGGCGCGCGCACCACGCCGTGACCGTGGCCAGGACCTGGGGGTCGATGTGGCCTTCGACGAGGTATTCACCCGGGGCCGTCTCCGACGCGCGGTAGGCCTCGGGCAGCGCTGACACGAGCAGTGACAGATCGAGCATTCGCGGTGCGCGGAAACGCAATTGGTTCTCGGCCCCGCTGCGCATCAACTCGGCGGGCGTCCCGGTGGCCACGGCCGCGCCGTGGTCGATGATCAGGATCCGGTCGGCGAGTTCCTCGGCTTCGGTGAGCTGATGCGTGGTCAGCACCACTGTCACCCCGTCGCGGCGCAGCGCGTCGATGAGCTCCCACACGACGATGCGGGCGTGGGCGTCCATGCCCGCGGTGGGCTCGTCGAGAAACACCAGCTCGGGACGCCCGACGACGGCGCAGGCCAGCGCGAGGCGCTGCTGCTGGCCGCCGGAGAGGCGCCGGTAGGTGGTCCGCGCGGCGTCGGTCAAGCCCAGCGTGTCCAGCAGCCACTGCGGGTCGAGTGGGTCGGCGGCGTAGGAGGCGACCAGGTCGAGCATCTCGCCCGCCCGGGCTGCCGGATAGGCGCCGCCACCCTGCAGCATGACGCCGGTGCGGGCACGGACCTCGGCGTTGTCGGCCACCGGATCGAGCCCCAGGATCCGGATCGAGCCGGAATCGGGCTTGAAGAAGCCTTCGCACATCTCGACGGTCGTCGTTTTGCCCGCGCCGTTGGGGCCGAGCAGTGCGAACACCTCGGCGGTCTGTACGTCGAGATCGAGCTCCGCGACGGCCGTCGTCGACCCGTACCGTTTGCTGACCCCACGCAGCAACACCGGGGGACTGCCTGGAGGTACGGACGTCACGGGGACTCAGCGTAGGCGTCTGGCTTCGCGCTCGGTCGTACCGCCTCCTCGTCGGGCACCGGCCGCCAGGGCAGCCAGCGATAGGTGATCGCCACAAGCGTCAGCAGGATGACGAGGCTCGCGGCCGTCGCCAGCGCGATCTGGAAGATCGCGAACCTGTCGCCGTTGGCGGTCGGTCCGAAGATCCCGACCACGAGGGTCACGGCGATCGCTGCGGCGCGGAAGCGCGGCCGCGTCGCCCATGCCGCCAGCGGGATGATCGCCCACAGCACGTACCAGGGTTGGACGACGGGGAAGAGCAGCAGGGTGGCGCCCAGCGCGACGCCGAGGCCGCCGACGGGATGCAGCCGCCCGCGCAACACGGCGAAGAGCAGCCACAGCACGATCACCGTGATGAGGCTGACGCCGATCGCACGGGTCAGTGCGAGCACTGCGGTGGTGTGGTCGCCCAGGCCGAGCAGGATTCCGACCTGCCCGGTGCCGAGGGCCAGCAGGGTCGGCAGAGACATCCAGCTGCGGACGACGTTGGCGGTGCCGAGGGTGAACAGCCACCCGAAGCCGAGGCCACTGACCCACCCGACGAGCGCCATGACGGCCAGCGCGATGGACCCGAGCGACAGGCTGGAGATGAGGAATGCCTTGACCGTTCCGCCCCACCGACAGGCCAGCGCCATCGCCACGAACCCGAGGGCCAGTAGTGACGGCAGCTTGACCTGGGACGACAGCGTGATGAGCACGGTGCCCGTGACGAGCATCGCCAGCGGGTACCAGCCCCCCCATCGCTCGCGGTCCTGCGGTCGCGCCAGCGGGCGGGGGACCAGCGGTGTGGCGGCATCGATGGCACGCAGCGCGAATTCGGTGCCGACCAGCATCAGGCCGATCATCAGGGCCTCGTTGTGGATGCCGGCGACCAGGTGCATGAACAGCAGTGGGTTGGCGGCACCCAGCCACAGCGCACTGACCTCGGCCACGCCGCAGCGGCGGGCGAGCCGCGGGGTGGCCCACACGATCATCCCGACGCCGAGCAGCACCACGAGCCGGTGGAACAGCACCGCCTCGACGATGTTTTCGCCGGTGAGCTGCGATATGCCGCGCCCTATCCACAGGAACAGCGGTCCGTAGGGCGCCGGCGTCTCCCGCCACATGCTCGGCACCGACAGCGTGAACACATGATCAAGGCCGAGCCCCGGCGCGGGGCCGACCAGGTATGGGTCGTTGCCCTGCAGCGAGATCTCGCTCTGCGCCAGATAGGAGTAGACGTCCTTGCTGTACATCGGCGGTGCGATGAGCAGCGGTAATGCCCACAGCAGCAGCGTGCGGTCCAGTTGGCTGCGCGTCATCTTGCGCTTCCCGAGCGCGAACCGGCCCAGCATCAGCCACGCGAGCGCCATCATGACCGCGCCCGTCGTCGTCATCGTCAGCGACACCGTCGCGATCCGTGACGGCAGATTGAGAAGCCGGACGCCGAATGTCGGGTCCTGGACGACCGGCCGGGCGCCGGCGCCCAGCGCGCCGATCGCCATCAGCACCGTCCCGGTGGCCCCGAACAGGCGTGTTCGGTGCATCGCGACGAGCTCGGCGGGGCGCAGGGGGCTGCCGACCGTTCGCTCGTCGCCGTGCAGACCGGCGATCGTCGAGCTGAGGGAGTGCTGGCGGGCTGCCACGAAGGCAGCGTAGCGGTCGCCTATTCCCCGAATTGGTGGACGATCGTGTGATTATCCCGACGGGACTGCTAAGGGTGCCCTTGCTGGACCCGGTTGTGGAATTGCGTCACACTGGTGTTGTGAAAATCCGTTCGCACAGCTCCGACGCGCCGTCTCCGGCGCCGTCCCATGCGGTCGACGGTGACACGCAGGGGCACACCCGCAAGGTGATCGTCCAATTGCTCCTGGAATCCGGTCCGACGACGGCAAGCCATATCGGCGAATGCCTCGGGCTGTCCGCCGCAGGCGTGCGCAGGCATCTCGACGCCCTGATCGACGCGGGTGAGGCGCAGGCCAATGCCGCCGCAGCGTGGCAGCAGGAAGGCCGCGGCAGGCCCGCCAAGCGCTACCAACTCACCGCTGCGGGCCGGGCCAAACTGGAGCACACCTACGACGACCTGGCCTCGGCTGCCATGCGACAGCTGCGTGAGCTCGGCGGCGACGACGCCATCCGTACCTTCGCGCGTCGTCGTATCGACGCCATCCTCGCCGGCGTGGAACCCGTCAGCGAGGAGCCGTCCGGAGATGATGTCGAGGCCGCGGCCGACCGCATCGCCGACGCGCTCACCGATGCGGGGTACGCCACCACCACGACCAGGGTGGGCGGTCCGCTCCGTGGTGTCCAGATCTGTCAGCATCACTGTCCGGTGTCGCACGTCGCCGAGCAGTTTCCCGAATTGTGCGAGGCCGAGCAGCAGGCGATGGCCGAAGTACTGGGTACCCACGTGCAAAGGCTGGCGACCATCGTCAACGGTGACTGTGCGTGTACCACCCACGTCCCGCTCGTGCCGGCCGAGCGATAGCGAAACAGCGATAACCCTTCGGCGCACAGCCCGTGCCGGAGGCCACCACAAAAGCAAAAGGAGTGTGTCGCAATGACACTCACACCGGAGGTCAAGCCAGAAGCGCTGACCCAGGAGGAGACCATTGCCTCCCTGGGCAAGTACGGCTATGGCTGGGCTGACTCCGACGTCGCAGGGGCCAGCGCGCAGCGGGGGCTGTCCGAAGCCGTGGTCCGCGACATCTCGGCGAAGAAGAGCGAGCCCGAGTGGATGCTCGACATCCGTCTGAAGGCGCTGCGCACGTTCGACAAGAAGCCGATGCCGAACTGGGGGTCCGACCTCGACGGCATCGATTTCGACAACATCAAGTACTTCGTGCGCTCCAGCGAGAAGCAGGCCGCCACCTGGGACGACCTGCCCGCCGACATCAAGAACACCTACGACAAACTGGGCATCCCCGAGGCGGAGAAGCAGCGCCTGGTGTCCGGTGTCGCCGCGCAGTACGAGTCCGAGGTCGTCTACCACTCGATCCGCGAGGATCTCGAGGCTCAGGGCGTCGTGTTCCTCGATACTGATACGGCGCTCAAGGAGCATCCGGAGCTGTTCAAGGAGTACTTCGGCACCGTGATCCCCGCGGGCGACAACAAGTTCTCGGCGCTCAACACCGCGGTGTGGTCGGGTGGGTCGTTCATCTACGTCCCCAAGGGTGTGCACGTCGACATCCCGCTGCAGGCCTACTTCCGGATCAACACCGAGAACATGGGCCAGTTCGAGCGCACGCTGATCATCGTCGACGAGGACGCCTACGTGCACTACGTCGAAGGCTGCACCGCGCCGATCTACAAGAGCGACTCGCTGCACAGCGCCGTCGTCGAGATCATCGTCAAGCCGGGCGGCCGTTGCCGCTACACGACGATCCAGAACTGGTCGAACAACGTCTTCAACCTGGTCACCAAGCGTGCCCGGGCCGAAGCCGGCGCCACGATGGAATGGGTCGACGGCAACATCGGCTCGAAGGTCACGATGAAGTACCCGGCCGTGTGGATGACCGGTGAGTACGCCAAGGGCGAGGTGCTCTCAGTGGCGTTCGCCGGCGAGGGGCAGCACCAGGACACCGGCGCCAAGATGCTGCACCTGGCGCCCAACACCTCGAGCAACATCATCTCCAAGTCGGTGGCCCGCGGCGGTGGCCGCGCGTCCTACCGTGGCCTGGTTCAGGTCAACAAGGGTGCACACGGCAGCAAGTCGAGCGTGAAATGCGATGCGCTGCTTGTCGATACGGTGAGCCGCTCCGACACGTACCCGTACGTTGACATCCGTGAGGACGACGTCACGATGGGCCACGAGGCCACCGTGTCGAAGGTCAGCGAGGACCAGATGTTCTATCTGATGAGCCGCGGCATGACCGAGGACGAGGCGATGGCCATGGTGGTCCGCGGCTTCGTCGAGCCGATCGCCAAGGAACTCCCGATGGAGTACGCGTTGGAGCTCAACCGGCTGATCGAGCTGCAGATGGAAGGCGCGGTCGGATAACAGTGGTTTCGAATTTGACTGAGGCTGCCGAAGGGATCATCAAAAACAAGGGCGAGCTCTTTTCGTCCTTCGACGTGAACGCCTTCGAGGTGCCCGGCGGCCGCGACGAACTGTGGCGCTTCACCCCGTTGAAGCGGCTGCGTGGGCTCCACGACGGTTCGGCACAGCCCAGTGGCAGCGCCGCCGTCACCGTCAGCGAAGGTCCCGGCGTCACCGTTGAGACGGTGCAGCGCGGCGACCAGCGGCTCGGACAGGCCGGCGTGCCCTCCGACCGCGTTGCTGCGCAGGCATTTTCGTCATTCGAGTCGGCGACCATCGTCACCGTTGCGCGTGACACCGAGATCGCCGAACCCATCGAGATCATCATCGACGGTCCTGGTGAAGGTGCGGTCGCCTACGGGCACCTGCAGATCCGGGTCGAGGAACTCTCGCGGGCGATCATCGTCGTGGACCTGCGCGGCAGCGGCATCTACGCCGACAACGTCGAGATCATCGTCGGCGACTCGGCCGGCGTCGGCGTCATCTGGATCGCCGACTGGGCCGATGACACGGTGCACGTCAGCTCCCACCACGCCAGGCTGGGCAAGGACGCGGTCCTCGGACATGTCAACGTGACCCTCGGCGGCGACGTGGTCCGCACGACGGCCGCGGTGCGCTACGACGGGCCCGGCGGCGACGCCCAGATGCTCGGCACGTACTTCGCCGACGACGGACAGCATTTCGAGGCGCGACTGCTGGTCGATCACTCACAGCCCAACTGCAAGTCCGATGTGCTGTACAAGGGTGCGCTGCAAGGTGATCCGGAATCCAAGAAACCCGATGCGCACACCGTGTGGATCGGCGACGTGTTGATCCGGGCCGAGGCGACCGGTACCGACACCTTCGAGGTGAACCGCAATCTGGTGCTGACCGACGGCGCTCGCGCCGACTCGGTGCCCAACCTTGAGATCGAGACGGGCGAGATCGCCGGCGCCGGGCACGCCAGTGCCACAGGGCGTTTCGACGATGAACAACTCTTCTATCTGCGTGCACGCGGCATCCCCGAGGATGTGGCCCGACGCCTGGTGGTGCGCGGCTTCTTCAACGAGATCATCGCGAAGATCGCCGTCCCCGCCGTGCGTGAACGCCTCACCGAAGCCATCGAACGAGAACTAGCAATCACTGAAGCGAGAACCCACTGACATGACCACACTGGAAATCAAGGACCTGCACGCCTCCGTCTTCACCCCCGAGGGTGACGAGGTGCCCATCCTCAAAGGCGTGAACCTGACTGTGAAGTCGGGGGAGACGCATGCGGTCATGGGCCCCAACGGGTCCGGCAAGTCGACGCTGTCCTACGCGATCGCCGGCCATCCCAAGTACACCGTCACCTCCGGTTCGATCACGCTTGACGGCGAGGATGTGCTGGAGATGAGCATCGACGAGCGTGCTCGCGCCGGCCTGTTCCTCGCGATGCAGTACCCCGTCGAGGTGCCCGGCGTGTCGATGTCGAACTTCCTTCGCACGGCGGCCACCGCGGTCCGCGGCGAGGCGCCCAAGCTGCGGCACTGGGTCAAAGAAGTCAAGGGTGCGATGACCGACCTGGACATCGACCCGTCGTTCGGCGAACGCAGTGTCAACGAGGGCTTCTCGGGCGGTGAGAAGAAGCGCCACGAGATCCTGCAGCTCGGTCTGCTGAAGCCGAAGATCGCCATCCTCGACGAGACCGACTCCGGTCTGGACGTCGACGCGCTGCGTGTCGTCAGCGAGGGCGTGAACCGCTACAAGGACGCCGAAGACGGTGGCGTGCTGCTGATCACCCACTACACGCGGATCCTGCGCTACATCAAGCCGCAGTTCGTTCACGTGTTCGTCGGCGGCCGGATCATCGAATCCGGCGGCCCCGAGCTGGCCGACGAACTCGAAGAGAACGGCTACGAGCGCTTCACGCAGGCTGCCGCCGCAGGAGCCTGACATGACGGCCGCACGCACGCTCGACCTGACGGCCATCAGGGCCGACTTCCCGATTCTGAGCCGGGTGATGCGCGGCGGAAACCAGCTGGCGTATCTGGACTCCGGGGCGACATCACAGAAGCCGCTGGCCGTGCTCGACGCCGAGCGGGAGTTCCTGCTGAACTCCAACGGCGCAGTGCACCGTGGCGCGCATCAGCTGATGGAGGAGTCGACCGACGCCTACGAACAGGGCCGCGAGGACATCGCGTCGTTCGTCGGTGCCGACTCCGACGAGCTGGTGTTCACCAAGAACGCCACCGAGGCGATCAACCTGGTGGCGTATGCGCTGGGGGACAAGCGGTTCGAGAACGCGATCGGTCCGGGCGACGTCATCGTCACCACCGAGCTCGAGCATCATGCGAACCTGGTGCCGTGGCAGGAGCTCGCCCTGCGTACCGGGGCGACGCTGAAGTGGTACGGCGTTGTTTCCGAGGGGCCCGAAGCCGGACGGATCGATCTCGATTCGCTCCAGCTCGATGACCGCGTGAAAGTCGTTGCTTTCAGCCATCATTCGAATGTGACGGGCGCAGTCGCGCCGGTGGCCGAGTTGGTCGCCAGGGCCAAAGCCGTCGGCGCGCTCGTGCTGCTGGACGCCTGCCAGTCCGTGCCGCACCAGCCGGTGGACTTCCATGCACTCGACGTCGACTTCGCGGCGTTCTCGGGCCACAAGATGCTTGGGCCGACCGGTATCGGTGTGCTCTACGGGCGCCGTGAATTGCTGGCCGCGCTGCCCCCGTTCCTGACCGGTGGGTCGATGATCGAGACCGTCACGATGGAGGCCACGACCTTCGCGCCCGCCCCGCAGCGCTTCGAGGCCGGCACCCCGATGACGTCGCAGGTTGTCGGATTGGCAGCTGCCGCAAGGTATCTGGATGCGATCGGGATGGCTGCGGTGGAAGAGCACGAGCAGGAGTTGGTCGCCGCGGCGCTGGCCGGGCTGTCCGAGATCGAGGGCGTCCGGATCATCGGGCCGACCTCGATGGGCCACCGTGGCTCGCCGGTGTCGTTCGTCGTGGACGGTGTCCACGCCCACGATGTGGGACAGGTTCTCGACGACGAAGGTGTCGCCGTGCGGGTGGGCCACCATTGCGCGTGGCCGCTGCACCGGCGGTTCGGGATCGCCGCCACCGCGCGGGCGTCGTTCGCGGTCTACAACACGGTCGAGGAAGTGGACCGGCTCGTCGCCGGTGTGCGTCGCGCCGTCGAGTTCTTCGGGCGGGACTAGTGCGGCTGGAGCAGATCTACCAGGAAGTGATCCTGGACCACTACAAGCACCCGCATCACCGGGGGCTGCGTGAGCCGTTTGCCGCCGAGGTGCACCACGTCAACCCCACCTGCGGTGACGAGGTGACGTTGCGCGTCTCGCTGTCCGACGACGGCGACACGGTCACCGACATCTCGTACGACGGCCAGGGATGCTCCATCAGTCAGGCCGCGACATCGGTGCTCACCGATCAGGTGATCGGCCAGACGGTCGGGGATGCCCTCAAGACGGTCGCGGCATTCTCGGAGATGGTGTCGTCGCGCGGGAAGATCGACGGAGATGAGGACGTTCTCGGCGACGGCATCGCCTTCGCGGGAGTGTCGAAGTACCCGGCGCGGGTGAAGTGCGCGCTGCTGGGGTGGACGGCGTTCAAAGCAGCGCTCGCGGAGGCCCACGGGCCCGAGAATTCAGAGGAGAACTGATGAGTGATACGGCAGTCCCGAATGACGAACTGCTCGCCGATGTCGAAGAGGCGATGCGCGACGTCGTCGATCCTGAACTCGGCATCAACGTCGTCGACCTCGGTCTGGTCTACGGCATCAATCTGGAGAGCAGCGACTCCGGCCAGGTGGCGCTGATCGACATGACACTGACATCGGCTGCATGCCCGCTGACCGACGTCATCGAAGACCAGACCCGCACTGCCCTGGTCGGTGCCAGCTTGGTCCAAGACATCAAGATCAACTGGGTGTGGAATCCGCCGTGGGGCCCGGACAAGATCACCGATGACGGTCGCGAACAGTTGAGGGCGCTCGGCTTCACCGTCTAGCCACCGTCGCGCTGTGGTCACGATCCCGGCACCGGTGTGGCGCTACGGCTTCGCTGTCCGCGCCGTGGTCCTCGGTGGCTCTGCGGGCGGGTGTCTCGGCGTCCTGGCGTGGCTGGATTCCGGCTTCTGGATCACCGGTGTCATCGTCCTGGTGGTCGTCGGCGCCTTCTACGGCACCTGGATGGCGCGGCGCATGACAAAGTACTGGCCCAACTCGGTGGAGCTTTCCGGCGGCGAGCGGGTCGCGGTCGTCGACGCGGCTCGGTCGGGCGAACCGGTTGGCGACGAGCGTCTGGCACAGTCGGTCGCGGCGTACGCGCGCGGACTGCACACCGCGGCGGGGGACTCTCGGATGCTGCGGTGGGTCGTCGCCGTCGTTCTCGTGGTGGCAATCGGCACCGCGGTGTGGGACGGGTTCTTCGGCTCGTGGGGCAATCTCATCGCCTCGGCGGTCTATCTCGCGGCGTTGCTCGTCGAGGTGTTCTGGTGGCCGAGGCGCCAGCGTGACCTGCTGGCGAACGCGGATCGGGCGGCCGCGCAGAGCCACTGAGTTGCTCCACGCGCTATCGGCTATTTTTCCGCTTGCGCGCTCGCGGGTCCTCTGCGCGCGAAAACTGTTGGGGCATCAGGGATTCATCGGTTCTGTACCCCCCTGCGTGGACACCTGGCGAACAATTTTTCTTACGCTGAAAATGCGCACTCCGCACCATTAAATACGTCCGGAACATGTTGTTTATGAACGGCAAATTCTTACCCGAAAAATATTTGCAGTAATGGCTCGCGCGGATCTGGGCGGTTCGCTAACGTTTGCTGTGCACATCGCGTCGACCGAGGGGAGTTGGCAGAGGTCGTGTCTTACTAGCTTCTAGCTCGCATGTTGCGCGGTAAATCAAGCGCCGCGTCCCACTGTTCGATTGGTTCGCTCGGAGGCTGCGAATCGATCGAATACACATTCTTTCTCGACTTCGTTTTCGAGACACCTGTACGAGAAATGGGCTTTGTTATGCATAAGCGTCGGCGCAAGGGGAAGCGCACGGGGAGCGGCAAACACTGGTTGGCGGGTTCGGTCATGGCGGCTGGGCTTGGCGCTGCGGTGATGACGGGCACGGCGACCGCATCGGCGAGTACCGATGATTCGGGTGCCTCAGGAGCATCGACATCGGCGTCGTCGGACGCGCCGGCGACGAAGGCCAGCCGCAATGCCGAGAAGGACGCCACGAAGGACGAGGCCGCCGAGTCGGCGTCTGACACGGACGACACCGAAACCGATACCGCGGACGACACCGAGGCAGACGACAAGGACACCGACGGAGTCAGTGTCGAGGAAGACACCGTCGCCGACGAGGCTGCCGAGGACCCCGACGACGACACGGCGGACTTATACGGACGTCATGCGGCCAAGCCCTCGAACACCACGCCCTCGAACACGGAGACGGCCACCCCGAAGTCAGAGCAGGAACCCGCCGCCGACATCGCCACCGCGCCCGTCGCGTTGCGCGCGGCCGCTACCGCCCCGGCGACGGATCCGGTCCTGGTCGCCGCCGCCACCAGCACCAAGGTGACGCTCGGCTCGATGATCGTCGACATGCTCTATTCGTGGGGCATTCGCAGCAGCAA
This sequence comes from Mycobacterium sp. 236(2023), assembly GCF_029623955.1. Classification (GTDB taxonomy): domain Bacteria; phylum Actinomycetota; class Actinomycetes; order Mycobacteriales; family Mycobacteriaceae; genus Mycobacterium. The sequence goes on from NZ_JARSBP010000011.1 coordinate 89,495, forward strand.
GATGGGCACCAACTGGCTGGACATCAAGGTGTCCAAGTCGACCGAAACCCGTTGGCTGACCAGACGCGCGGAGATCTACCGCAACGTCGTGATCCCGGAGCCCGAGAATCCGACCGAGCCGGAGGAGCCCAACGAGCCGGAGCAGCCGTCGGGTCCGAAACTGTTGTGGGAGACCAACTTCTCCAGCATGGCCGAGGCGATGAAGTACTGGGGCTTCCAGACTGGTCGCTGGGGGCAGTCGGCCGGCGAAAATCAGTACTACACCGATGGCGACAACGTCTACATCGACGCCGACGGCAACCTCGTCATCGATGCGCGCAGAGAAGCCACGCCCGACAACTTGGGCTCGCCGAACAACTACACGTCGGCCCGCATCGTGACGATGGGCAAGCAGTCGTTCGGTGTCGGCCAGCGCATCGTGGCCCGCATCCAGATGCCTGTCACCAAGGGTGTGCTCCCGGCGTTCTGGTCAGTCGGACTGGAACCCGGGCATGAATTCGACTGGCCCCGCCAGGGTGAGATCGACATCGTCGAGATCCCGACCTTGGGTACCCCGGCCTCGGCGGGGGCCTGGAGTGGCAACATCCACGGCCCGTCGGCGGCCAACAACACCGTCGACGTCAAGTTGCACAACATCGGTGCCGACCTCGGCGTCGACGTGTCGCAGGGCTTTCACGAGTACGGCATCGACTGGCACGCCGACCGGATCGTCTGGCACGTCGACGGCGTCGAAATGGGTCAGATCACCAAGGCGCAGTATGAGGCGCTCGGCGGCAACTGGACGCCGTTCTCCGGCGCCTGGGACCACTATCTGATCCTCAACGTCGCGGTCGGCAACCCGTGGAACGGCGATCCGGATCCGTCGAAGCCATTCTCGGCGCAGATGAAGGTCGATTGGGTGAAGGCCTACGATCTGTAGACAGGAACCAGAGGAACACAGCCGACCGACGAAGCGTTGAGGTACACGTGGCTACCCAAGACATCACCGCCGAACAGTTCAACGACACCATCAACGACAACGACATCGTTCTGGTGGATTTCTGGGCGTCGTGGTGCGGTCCGTGTCGTGCGTTCGCGCCGACCTTCTCGGCGTCGTCGGAGAAGCATCCCGACGTGTTCTACGCGAAGGTCGACACCGAGGCCGAGCAGCAGCTCGCCGCCGCGGCCGACATCCGCTCCATCCCGACGCTGATGGCGTTCAAGAAGGGCAAGCTGGTGTTCAACCAGGCGGGTGCGCTGCCGCCGGCGGCCTTGGAAGACCTCATCCAGCAGGTCAAGGATTTCGACGTCGACGCGGCCATCGCGTCGCAGGAGGACGGTCAGTCCTGACCGGCTAACGTGCATCCCGTGACCGAAGCCACGGGATTTGTGCTCGTCGACCGCCCTCGTCCGCATGTCGCACTCGTGACGTTGAACCGTCCCGAGCGGATGAACTCGATGGCGTTCGACGTCATGGTGCCGCTGAAGGCAGCTCTCGACGAGCTCACCTACGACAACGAGGTACGCGCCGTCGTGCTGACCGGCGCCGGCAGCGGGTTCTCGTCCGGGGCCGATCACAAATCGGCGGGCTCGGTGCCTCACGTCGCCGGTCTGACCCGGCCGACGTTCGGGCTGCGGTCGATGGAGGTCCTCGACGACGTCATCCTCGCGTTCCGCAAGATGCATCAGCCGGTCATTGCCGCGGTCAACGGTGCGGCCATCGGCGGCGGCCTCTGTTTGGCGCTGGCCGCCGACATCCGTGTCGCCTCGACGGAGGCCTACTTCCGTGCGGCGGGGATCAACAACGGCCTGACTGCCAGTGAGTTGGGGCTGAGCTACCTGCTGCCGCGGGCGATCGGCTCGTCGCGCGCGTTCGAGATCATGCTCACCGGGCGTGATGTCGACGCGGCCGAAGCCGAGCGCATCGGGTTGGTGTCGCGGTGCGTGCCGCCCGAGGAACTACTGGACGCGAGCTACGCCATCGCCGAACGCATCGCCGCGTTCTCGCGCCCCGGCACCGAATTGACCAAGCGCACACTGTGGAGCGGCCTGGACGCGGGCTCGCTGGAGGCGCACATGCAGGCCGAAGGCCTCGGCCAGCTCTACATCCGGCTGCTGACAAGCAATTTCGAGGAAGCTGTCGCGGCGAGGAAGGACAAGCGGGCGCCGGTCTTCACCGACGACATGCGCGAGACCCCATGATCGACTCGACCACCGTGTCGATGTGAGGTGCCCGCACCATCGAGTGGTGGTCGCAGTCGAGCACCTGTGACTGCACGTCGCCGGTCAGGATCCGGGGCCATAACCGCGGGTCGTCGGTGTTCAGATGGCTCAGTATCAACAACGTGCGTCCGCTCCACTGCCGAGGCCGGTGGCGGTAGCCGGCGATCATCCCGACTTCCTCCACGGCACGGGTCTTCCGGTCGTAATCGGACGAGAACAGGCCGGCCAGCGGAACCGTCTTCTGCCGTTCCCACCACGTCCTGAACCCGTTCGCGTCGTCGGTCTGCAGCGTGACGGTGGCACCCGGGACGTCGCGCGCCACCCGCGGGGACAGCCACGGGTCCAGCATCACAACCAGTTCCACCGTCTCGCCCTCGGCTTCGAGTTGGCGGGCCGTCTCCAGCGCGATGTGAGCTCCGAGCGAATGGCCGATCACGGTGTAGGGGCCCTGCGGCTGGATGCGGCGCAGATCGGCCTTGTGCCGTTGCACCGCACGCGAGATGGACCAGTCGGGGAACGCGCCCTTGTTCAGCCCGCTGGGCTCGAACGCGTACACCGCGGTGTCGGGACCGACCCGCTGCGCGAGCGGGACGAAGCACAGCGCCGATGCGCCGGCCCCGGTGAAACAGAACAGTGGCGCGCCGACCGTGTCGGCCGACGTCGGGCGCAACGTGACCGTGGTCGGGTTGAAGTCGGCTGCCGTCGGCCGTCCGCTCCCGAGCCGTCGGGCGAACTCGGCGACGGTGGGGGAGCCGGCGAGATCGGACGGCTGCAGCGCGACCCCGTGCGACGCCCGCAGTTCGACGAGCATCTGAGCCACCGACAGCGAATCACCGCCGAGCGCGTAGAAGCTGTCGTCGCGGCCTACCGATTCGACGCGGAGCACGTCGGCCCACAGCTTGGCTACCGCGGATTCATCTGCACCGCAGGGTGATTGGAAAGGAATGCGGCGGGGCTGCGGCAGGGCCATCCGGTCGACCTTGCCGCGGTCGTTGCGGGGCAGCGCGGTCAGGATCTCGATGTGGGCGGGCACCATCCACGGGGGTAGGTCCCGGTGCAGTCGGATACGCAGTTCGGCGACCGACGGTGTGCGCGACGTCGCACTCGGGGCGACGTACGCGGCGAGGTCGGGTGCGGCGACCGCGTTCTGTGCAGCGATGACGGCGACTTCGCGGACATCGTCGTAGGAGGCCAGCGTCGCTTCGATCTCGGCCGGCTCCACGAGATAGCCGCGGATCTTGACGGTGTTGTCAGCGCGGCCGGAGAACACCAGGTTTCCGTGGTCGTCCCAACGTCCGACGTCGCCGCCGGAGTACGTCGTGGTGGCGTCGCCGTTGTCGGTGAACGTCGCGGTCGACGCCGAGCTGTCGAGGTATCCGCGTCCGAGATAGCGGGACGTGATCGACACGGTCCCGGCCCCGCTGATCTCGATCCTCTTGTGCGGGGCGGGAATTCCGACGGGGACGATGCCTCGCGGCAAGGGTGCCGCCGGCGGGATGTCGTGGCTGGCGATGGCCAGGGTCTCCGTCGATCCGACCCAGTTGGTGACGATCGCGTTCGGGGCGATCTGCCTGGCGAGCTTCACGTGCCGTGCCTGGATCGGTTCGCCGGTGGTGACGATGCGCTCGACATGCGGTGCTGTCGCGCCCCCAGCCGCGTGGTGGAGCGCATCGACGAACGACGGCGTGCACGTGATGACCTGTGCACGCGAGGTGCGGATGTGGTCGAACGCCTCCACGGCGGTGAACTCGCGTGGATCGACACCGATGATCTCGGCGCCTCCGATCAGTGAACCGAGGAGGACGTTGAGGCCGCCGGCGAAGCTGATCGGCATACACAACGCGACGGTGCGACCGTCTGCGAGTCCGAACCGGTCGTTGAGCAGTTGCGCGTCGGCGAGCCAGAGACCGTTGGTGTGCAGCACCGCTTTCGGCGTGCCGGTCGAACCCGACGTGAACTGGATGCTGGTGACGTCATCGGCGGTGGCGCCCAGGCACAGCTCGGGAAGGTCGGCGAGTGCGACCGCAGCGGTACGTGGAATGTCCGGCGGCACGTCCATCGGCGTGGCCTGGTAGCCGTGTTCGGTGAGGATGGCGGCGATCTTCTCGATGCGGTTGACGGGCATCTCCGCGTCGAGAGGCACGACGGTCGTGCCGCGTGCGAACAGGCCGAGGATCGCCGCGACCGTCGCGGGGGTGAGCGAGCCGGCGACGAGAGCCGCGCAAGGGAACGTGCTGCGTGGTGTGGTGGCCCCTCGGGCGGCGTCGTGCGCTGCGGCGAGCAGTTCGCCGTAGGTGACGGAACGGGCAGGGAAGCGCAGCGCCACCCGATCGGCGCGGCTGCGTGCGGTCGCCTCGAAGTGGGCCGCCACGGAAGCGTGTTCGAGGGGGCGCTCGGCAGGAACGGTCGCGGAGGTCGCGACCCCCGGCACACCGACGTCCGGGTGGTCTTCGGGGCGGCGCCGCGTCCGGGCGGCGACCACGGCGAGGGTTCCGGCGGTGACCAGGAGGCCGGCGATCGTGATCCGGCGCATGGGGACGTCCTATCGCGAGTGACCTGGGGACTACGGTCGGCACCACCGCCGACCGGAACGCACCTTAGCGTAGGTTAACCTAACTCCGACAATCAGCGGGGCGAAAGGTAGCCCCCACAGAAGTGCCGGGACCGGTTAATGTGCTGCGTCGCAGGCGCTTGACGATGGGGCCAGTCGGGGGCCTGATTTGCTGACCGTCCGCCGGCGGATCGCGAACCGACGGTGTTAGGCGAATGTCGCCGAGTCGGACGCGTCGTGCGGATTCGCCGTAACTCGTTGTCGCGCAATTTTATTCAAGAATCCCGTGTGGTGCGCACCGTGATGGGCGGACCACTCGCATGTTCGCTTAGCCTGTGCTAACTTTCCTCGAATTGACTTTGCCGTAGGTTCGCGATGCCGTAAGGGCGAGGCCTGAACCAGCGCGTGGAAGAGGTAGGGAACTTCGTGGTCGAGAGGTCTTTGACCCCCATCGCCGTGATCGGGATGGGGTGCCGACTACCTGGCGGTATCGAGTCGCCGCAGCGACTGTGGGAATCATTGCTCCGCGGGGCGGACCTGGTCACCGAGGTTCCCGTCGACCGCTGGGACGCCGACGAGTACTACGACCCCGAACCCGGTGTGCCCGGACGATCGGTCTCCAAATGGGGCGGATTCCTCGACGACGTCGCCGGCTTCGATGCCGAGTTCTTCGGCATCTCCGAGCGCGAAGCCACCGCGATCGACCCGCAGCACCGCCTGCTGCTCGAATCGTCGTGGGAAGCGATCGAACATGCGGGCATCGACCCCGCGACGCTCGCGGGCACCCGAACCGGCGTCTTCGTCGGGATGACACACAACGACTACCAACTGGTCACCGCCGACGCGGACGCGATCGCCGGTCCCTACGGCTTCACCGGAAGCAACTACGGGCTGGCCTCCGGCCGCATCGCCTTCCACCTGGGCGCGCACGGCCCGGCGTGCACCGTCGATTCCGCATGCTCCTCGGGACTTCTCGCGGTGCACATGGCCTGCCGGAGCCTGCACGACGGCGAGAGCTCGCTCGCGCTGGCCGGCGGCGTCAACATCCTGCTCGAACCGCGCAAGCTGTCCTCCGGTTCGGCGCAGGGCATGTTGTCGGCCACCGGCCGCTGCCGCGCTTTCGACGCCGACGCCGACGGATTCGTCTCGGGCGAAGCCGCCGTGATGCTGCTGTTCAAGCGACTGCCCGACGCGCTGCGCGACGGTGACCGGGTGCTGGGCGTCGTGCGGGGAACGGCGACCAACCAGGACGGCCGCACCGTCAACATCGCCACCCCGTCGCAGACCGCGCAGACCGCGGTCTACCGCACGGCTCTCGACGCGGCGGGGATCGACCCCGCCACAGTCGGCTATGTCGAGGCGCACGGCACGGGGACTTCCGTCGGCGACCCCATCGAGTACGCCAGCCTCGCCGACGTCTACGGCACCGAGGCGCCCTGTGCGCTCGGCTCCGCGAAAACCAACTTCGGCCATTCGCAGTCCGCGTCGGGCGTCGTCGGTCTCATGAAGGCGGTGCTGGCGCTCGGCCACGGCGAGGTGCCGCCGAACCTGCACTTCCGCAAGCTGTCCGACGAGACCGCGCAGATCGACACCGCTCTATTCGTCCCGCAGGAGGTGACGTCGTGGCCGCAGGCGGGCGATCACCCCAGGCGGGCGGCGGTGTCTTCCTACGGGCTGTCCGGCACCAACGTCCACATCGTGCTCGAACAGGCGCCGGCGCAGGCGATTTCCGAACAAGATGTTGCGACGGCCGCGGGCCCGTGGCTCGTTCCCCTGTCGGCGACATCGCCAGAAGCGCTGTGCAGCACGGCTTCTCAGCTCGCCGACTGGGTCGACGCTCAGAGCGGCCTCGATGTGCGCGACCTCGCCTACACGCTGGGCCGTCGACGCGCGCACCGCACCGTCCGCACGGCTGTGCTCGCCGGCACGACAGAGGAACTCGTGACCGCCCTGCGCGGCATCGCCTCCGGTGACACGGCGCCCCAGGCGACGGCGCCGGGCTCCGATCGTGGCCCGGTCTGGGTCTTCTCCGGCCAGGGTTCCCAGTGGGCGTCGATGGGTGAAGCGCTCATCGCCTCCGAACCTGTTTTCGCCGCCGCGCTCGCCGAGATCGAACCGCTGATCGCCGCGGAGTCCGGTTTCTCGGTGACCGAGGCGCTGTCGGCGGCCGAGGCGGTCGCCGGTATCGATCGCGTCCAGCCCACGGTGTTCGCGTTGCAGGTGGCGCTCGCGCGCACGTTGGCCGCCTACGGGGTTCGCCCCGCTGCGGTGATCGGGCATTCCATGGGGGAGGTGGCCGCCGCGGTGATCTCCGGAGCCCACACCCTCGAAGACGGCGTCAAGGTCATCTGCCGGCGGTCTCGGCTGATGCAGAGAATCGCCGACGGGGACGAAACCGGCGGCGCCATGGCTTCGGTCGAACTGCCTGCCCAGCAGGTGCTTTCAGAGCTCGCAGCCCGCGGCGCCGGCGACGTCGTGCTCTCGGTCATCGCGTCACCGCAGTCGGCGGTGATCGGCGGCGCGCGGTCGACGATCACCACCCTCGTCGGTGAATGGGAAGCACGCGGGATCATGGCCAGGGAGGTGGCCGTCGAAGTCGCGTCGCATTCCCCGCAGGTCGATCCGATTCTCGACGAACTCACCGATGCGCTCGAAGATCTGGAGCCCGCCGAGCCGTTGCTCCCGTATTACTCTGCGACGCTTTACGATCCGCGAGAGCCGGCCGACTACGACGCCTACTACTGGGCCGACAACCTGCGTCATGCGGTGCGCTTCGCCGCAGCGGTGCAGGCCGCGCTCGAGGATGGGCATCGCGTCTTCGCCGAACTGTCCCCCCACCCGCTGCTGATCCACGCCGTCGACCAGAACGCCAAGAGCCTGGACGTGACGGCGGTCGCGTTGGCGACGATGCGTCGCGGACAGGAACTGCCGCACGGCCTGCGCGAGGTGCTCGCCGACCTCTACGGTGCCGGCGCCGCGATCGACTTCTCGGCGCTCTACCCACACGGACGATTGGTCGACGCTCCGTTGCCGGTGTGGACACACCGGCAGCTGATGCTGGACCGAGAAACCCCGCGGCAGGTCGTCGGGGCGATCACCGCCGCGCACCCACTGCTCGGAGCGCACGTCCGGATCGCCGAGGATCCCGAGCACCACGCCTGGCAGGCCGATGTCGGCACCGACAGCCATCCGTGGCTGGCCGATCACCAGATCCATCACGTCGCGGCGTATCCCGCGGCTGCGTTCTGCGAGATGGCCGTCGCGGCGGCCCGTGCGGTGCTCGGCGAGGCAGCCGAGGTCCGCGATGTCAGCTTCGAGGCCGCGCTGTTGCTCGACGGGGCCACCACGATTGCGTCCTCGGCGGTTCGCAATGCGCCCTCCGCCGCGCAGTTCACGGTCCACACCCTCATTGAGGGAGAGCGCGTGCGCCACGCGGCCGCGACGCTCGCGCAGGCCGGCGACGTGTTCCAGCCGGCGCCGCTCGACATCCCGGCGCTGCTGACAGCCCACCCGCACACGATCGACGGGCCCGCGTTGCGCACCTGGTTCGACGAGCGCGGAGTCCAGTACGGTCCCGCCTTCGCGGGGCTGGACGCCGTCCACACGAGCAACGAGGGAACCTCGGTGCTCGCCGAGGTCGCGTTGCCCGGCTCGTTGCGGTCCCAGCAGGGCGCCTACGGCATCCAGCCGGCACTGCTGGACGCCTGCTTCCAGGCCGTCGGCGCCCACCCCAACCTTCAGGCCGACTCGACCGGAATCCTGATGCTGCCCCTGGGTGTTCGCCAGGTGCGGTTGTGGGGATCGGCGCGTTCCGCGCGCTATTGCCACATCGCTGTCACCACCGTGACCACGTCGGGAGTCGAGGCGAACCTCGACATCCTCGACGAGTCCGGCGTCGTCCTGATGTCGCTGACCGGGCTGCAGTTGGGCACCGGGAGGTCGGCATCGGCTCGGCAGGAGCGGACCTTCAACGACCGGCTGCTCGGCATCGACTGGCATCGCGAGGAACTGCCCGACGTACACGGTGCGGGGGACGGCCGCTGGCTCGTGATCAGCACGTCGCGGTCGACCGACGAGAGGTCCGGTGACCTGGCGTCGGCGCTGCGTGGTCGTGGTGCCGACGTGAGCATCGCGACATGGCCGGTGGAAGACATTGCGCACCAGGCGATCACCGGTGTCGTCGCCGTCGTCTCCGGCCACGGCGCCGAGGCGGTGTCCCGTCTGGTCGACGTCGGGCGCTGCGTCGCCGACATCGCCGGTGCCCCGCCCCGGATGTATGCGCTCACCTCGAACGCGCAGTCCGTCACCCCCGACGACGAGGTGAACCTCGACCAGGCCGGTGTGCGCGGGCTGATGCGGGTGCTCGGCGTCGAACACCCCGGTCTGCGGGCCACCCAGATCGATGTCGACGATCACACCGAGATCGACCTCATCGCAGCACAATTGATGACCGGCTCGGACGAAGACGAGACCGCCTGGCGCGACGGCGGCTGGTATGTGGCGAGGCTCAACCCCAGTCCGGTGCGTCCCGACGACCGCTACGTCACCACCGTCAAGCACGACTCCGACGGAATGCGCCTGCGCATCCGCAAACCCGGCGACCTGCAGTCGCTCGAGCTCGTCGCCGTCGACCGCACCGCACCCGGCCCGGGCCAGATCGAGGTGAGCGTGTCGGCGTCGAACCTGAACTTCGCCGACGTGCTCGTCGCCTACGGTCGATACCCGAGCTTCGAAGGCAGAATGCCCGAGCTCGGAGGCGACTTCGCCGGTGTCGTCACGCGGGTGGGACCCGGCGTCACCACGCATCAGATGGGCGACCGCGTTGCGGGGATCACCGCCGACGGCGCGTGGGCCACCTTCGTCAATTGCGACGCGGACCTGGCCGTCACGCTGCCCGCCGGCCTGACCGAGGACCGCGCCGCCGCCGTCCCGAGCGCCCATGCCACCGCGTGGTACAGCCTCCACGACCTGGCCAGGATCTCGTCGGCCGACAAGGTTCTCATCCACTCGGCGACCGGCGGTGTGGGACAGGCCGCCATCGCCATCGCGCGGGCGGCGGGCGCCCAGATCTTCGCCACGGCGGGAAGTGCGGAGCGTCGAGAGCTTCTGCGCAGCATGGGAATCGACCATGTCTACGATTCGCGATCCGTCGAGTTCGCCGACCAGATCCGCCGCGACACCGACGGATACGGAGTCGACATCGTGCTCAACTCGCTTCCGGGTGCCGCGCAGCAGGCAGGCCTGGAGCTGCTGTCGTTCGGCGGCCGCTTTGTCGAGCTGGGTAAACGGGACATCTACGGCGACAACAAGATCGGGCTCTACGCGTTCCGTCGCAACCTGTCTTTCTTCGCTGTGGACCTGGCTCTGCTGACGCTGACGAGACCCGACGTGGTGCGGCGGGTCCTCGCGACGGTGTTCGACAAGATCGCAGCGGGCGATCTGCCTCTCCCGGAGACGACCCACTACCCGTTGACCGACGCGGCGACGGCGATCAGGGCGATGGGGGCGGCCGAACACACCGGCAAGCTCGTCGTCGACGTGCCCCGCGAAGGCGACAGTCGCGTGGTGGTGCCCCCGCAGCAGGCCGTGGCCTTCCGCAACGACGGTGCCTACATCATCAGCGGCGGCATGGGCGGGCTCGGCCTGTACATCGCCGAAAAGCTCGCCGACCTGGGCTGCGGCCGCATCGTGCTGACCGGGCGGTCAGCGCCCGGTGCCGAGGCGCTCGCCGCCATCGACCGGATCCGGCGCAGCGGCGCCGAGGTGGAGGTCTGCCTGGGTGACATCAGCGACGCCGACGCGGCGGAACGTGCTGTCGCCGTGGCCACGTCGAGCGGGCGGCCGGTGCGCGGCGTGCTGCACGCGGCGGCCGTCGTCGAAGACGCCGCCCTGGCCAACATCACCGACAACCTGATCTCGCGATGCTGGGCGCCGAAGGTCACCGGGGCGTGGAATCTGCACGACGCCACGGTGGGTCAACCGCTGGACTGGTTCTGCATGTTCTCGTCGGCGGCGGCGATGGTGGGCTCACCCGGTCAAGGCGCCTATGCGGCGGCCAACAGCTGGCTCGACGCGTTCGCCCACTGGCGCCGAGCGCACGGACTGCCCGCCAACACGATCGCGTGGGGCGCCTGGGCCGAGATCGGCAGGGGACAAGCCGTCGCGCAGAACGCCGCAATGGCCATCGCGCCCCGTGACGGCGCGTTCGCTCTCGAATCCCTGCTGAGGCTCAACCGCGGCTACACCGGTTACGCCCCGATCGCGGGTGTTCCGTGGCTCACCGAATTCGCACAGCACAGCAAGTTCGCCGAAGCGTTCCGCTCGCTCGGCGACACCCGATCGCAGGGCAGCGCCTTCCTGCTCGAACTGCGCACGTTGGCGCCCGAGGAGTGGGGCGGACGGCTGCGGCGCCTCATCGTCGACCAGATCGGCGTCATCCTGCGCCGCACCGTCGACCCGGACCGTCCGATCGCCGAGTACGGCCTGGATTCCCTTGGCGTACTGGAGGTCCGGACCAGGATCGAGGCCGAGACGGGTGTGCGGGTCGCGACGACAGACATCACCACTGTGCGTGCCCTCGCCGAGAACCTGGCATCGGTGCTCACCGAAGAACTGCTCGTGGACGGGGGTGCGCACTGATGGTGGCGTTGAGGTCGATTCATGACTGGGTGGGCGAACCGGGCCGCGTGGTGTCCTGGCATCCATCGCCCGCGTCGAGCGCCAAGATGCGTGACGCGCCGGTCAGCCATGTTCCGGTGAGTTACCAACAGCAACAGCACATCCGGACGTTCCGCAGGCGGCAGGCCGCCGGCGCCGGGATGGCGCGACTGAACACCCCCACATGGGACATGCCCGGCCAGTGCGATCAGCGGGCGATGTCGCACGTCCTGAACGCCTACCTGCGACGCCACGACACCTACCACAGCAGGTTCGAGCTGACCGCCGACGACGAGGTCGTCCGCCACACGCTGAAGAGTCCGCGAGATCTGAAGTTCGTGCCGAACGACCACGGCGACATGACTGCGGCGCAATGGCGTTCACACGTCCTGAACACCCCGGACCCGCTGCAGTGGGACTGCTTCACTTTCGGGATCATCCAGCGCAGGGACCACTTCACGTTCTACATCAGCGTCGACCACGTGCACACGGACGCGTTGTTCATGTGCGTGGTGCTCGTCGAGATCCACATGATGTACCTCACGCTCGTCAACGGCGGGGCGCCGATCGCGCTGCAGGAACCCGGCAGTTACGACGACTTCTGCGTCAAGCAGCGCCGTTACACGGCCGCGCTGACCCTGGAGTCGCCCGAGGTCAAGGACTGGATCGCCTTCGCCGAGCGCAATGACGGTGCCCTGCCGCAGTTCCCGCTGCCGCTGGGTGACCCGTCGGTCCCGTGCGGCGGCGACATGATCGTGACGCAACTGCTCGATGCCAAGCAGAGCAGGCGTTTCGACGCGGTCTGCACCACCGAAGGAGTCCGGTTCAGCGGGGGAGTGCTCGCCTGCGCCGCGCTGGCCGATCACGAGTTCACCGGGGCCCCCGTCTTTTACGGCATCACCCCGACGACGACGCGCAGCACCCCTGCCGAGTTCATGACCACAGGTTGGTTCACCGGCCTGGTGCCGTTCACAGTGCCGGTGGGCGCAGGCTCTTTCGGCGCCACCGCACGCAGCGCCCAGGCGTCCTTCGACGCCGGTATCGATCTCGCGCATGTGCCGTTCGACCGGGTACTCGAACTGGCCGACGGCCGATTCGGCCTGCGCGGCGCGGGGCCCGGCGTCCAGATGGTGTCCTACCTCGACGCAGGTCTGCCCCCGCTGTCGCCGGCGATCATCGCGGAGTGGGAGCGGCTGAACGGAAAGGTGTACTGCGACAGCAGGTCCGCCGACCAGGTCGGAATGTGGGTGAACCGGACGGAGCGGGAGACGGTCATCACCGTCGCGTTCCCCGACAACCCCGTCGCCCGTGAATCGGTGCAGCGCTACCTCAACGTCCTCAAACAGATCTACGCCCGGATCGCCGCCGAAGCGGAGAACACCCGGCCCGCCGGCCATTCGCGGGCGCTGTCCGTGAGGACCTGACGTGGCGGTGCTCGACTACGTCGATCAGGCCATGTATCTGGGTCTGCGGGCCACCGGCCAGGCCGCGGCGATGCAATGCATATGGCTCTACGAGCATCCGATCGACCTCGACGCGGTGCGGCGTTTTCACCGCGACTTCGGCAACGGACTGTGGGGCCGCTGCATCGAGCGGTCTGCCGTGCCGTTCGGCCGCCACCGGTGGGTCGGATCGGTCCGGCCTCCCGCCGATGTGGACATCGAGGCGCAGCCGAGGCCGCGTGCCGATCTCGGGGACTGGCTCGACGAAAGGGCGGTCGTGCCGGTCGATCCGGAGTGGGGGCCCAGCTGGCATCTCGGGGTACTGCCGATGACAGACGGTTCGACCGCCGTGTGCCTGACCATGTCGCACTGCATCAGCGACGGTGGCGGAGCCGTCGCGACGATCCTCGACGCCATCGCCGGTGAAGTCCGTGACTTCGGGTACCCGCCGCCGCGTTCGCGCTCGCGCCGTCGCGCTGTCGTCGAGGACCTGCGTCAGAGCAGAAGTGACTTCGGTGAGGTGAAACGCACTCTGGCCGCCGCCGGGCGCATCGCGCGCCGGCGCTTGAGGGACCGGCAGCCGGGGTCGGGACCGAAGAACCGGGACGCCGGAAAAGCATTCGACGACACCCGCCATGTCGCGGTGCCGTCGCTGTCGGTCTTCGTCGATCTCGCCGACTGGGATGCGCGCGCAGAAGCGCTCGGAGGCAACACCTATTCGCTGCTCGCCGGCTTCTGCGCTCGGTTGGCCGCCGCGATGGACCGTCGCGCCGCGGACGGGAAAGTGCCGCTGATCATTCCGATCAACGACCGCACCGACGCCGAGGACACCCGGGCCAATGCCGTGCAATTGGCCAGCGTGCGCATCGATCCCGCCGTGGTGTGCCGCGATCTCTCCGGTGCGCGTGCCGAGATCAGGCGAACGCTCACGACTCTGGGCGAGGTGCCCGAGGACGCCGAACAGCTGCTGCCACTGATTCCGTTCATGCCGAGGAAGGCGGTCAGGCGCGGCGCCGAGATGGCGTTCAGCTTCGGCGAGCATCCCGTGTCCTGTTCCAACATGGGTGACGTGTCGGCCGACATCGCCCGGCTCGACGGCAGTGACGCCGAGTACGTGCTGATGCGCGGTGTCGATCAGCACGTCACGCGTCGGGTACTCGAGCAGCGGCACGGCCTGCTCACGATCGTGAGCGCGCGTGTCGGCGGCCGGATCTCGCTCGCCGTTGTCGGCTACGCGGCAGGAGTTCCGAACACGAGGGCCGGGCTGCAGGAGCGTGTCGAGCGCACGCTGTCCGATTTCGAACTCACCGGCGTGGTCGTCTGACATGCGTGCCGACCGGCTCTCCTACATCGACCAGGCCACCCACCTGTCCCTGCGTGCGACGGGGCAGGGTCAGGTGGTGCAGCTCGCCTGGGTGTACGAGCACCCGTTGGACCACATCGGGCTCAAGCGGTTCCACGAGAACTTCGGTTATGGACTGGCGGGCAGGCGGATCGAGCGTTCGCCGCTTCCGTTCGGCCGGCACCGGTGGATCTCATCGACCGGGCCCGCGTGCGACATCGATATCGCCGACGAGCGGCCACCGTCGGCGTTGAGCGACTGGCTCGACGAACGGTCACAGGTGCCGGTGGATCCCGAGGTGGGCCCGGGCTGGCACCTCGGCGTGCTGCCGATGGCCGACGGCACATCGGCCGTGACGCTCGTCGCATCGCACTGTCTGACCGACGGCCTCGGCCTGGCGCAGACGCTGGTCGAAGCGATCACCGGGTCCGTGCGCCATTTCGGCTACCAGCCGGCACACGCGCGCACGCGCCGGCAGGCCATCTCCGAGGACGCGCGTGAGGCGCTACGCGGGCTGAAACTGGCGGGCCGCGCCGTCGTGGCTGCGGTCCGGCTGGCGCGCAAGCGAACCGGAGAGAACCCGTCGCCGAGAACGTCCCGGAGGGCTTCGGTGGGCTCTTCGGAAGAAATCGTCGTGGTGCCCACCGTCTCCGTGGTGGTCGCGCTCGACGAGTGGGATCGCGGAGCCGAAAAGCTCGGGGGTAACAGTCATTCGCTGTTCGCCGGTTTCTCCGCCGGGCTCGCCCGCCGCATGGAACGCTGCCGGGCGGACGGCTCGGTGGACCTCGTGTTCGCACTGTCCGACCGGACGCTCGATGACACCAGGGCCAACGCGCTGCGGTTCGCCGGCGTCAACGTCGACCCGGTGGGTGCGGCGGCCAGCCTGACGGAGGCGCGCGCCGCGATCCGTGACGCCGTCGCCACATTGCGTACGAACCCCGACGAGACGTTCGCGTTGCAGCCGTTGACGCCCTTCGTCCCGAAGCGGGCGGTCAGGGGGATGGGCGCGACGGTGTTCGGCCCCCTCCCGGTGTCCTGCTCCAGCGTGGGCGAACTGCCCGAGATCGGTTTCCAGATCGACGGGACCGTCGCCGAACACGGCTACCTTCGGGCGGTGGACCAGAACGTCCGCCGGTCGGAGATCGAGCGGGGTGGGCAGCTGGTGCTCGTGGCGGGCCGGTGCGGCGGCAACATGGTCATCGGTGTCACGGCCTACCAACCGGGTGCGACCAACACGAAGCCCCGCCTGCGTGAACTGGCCGCCACCGTTCTGGCCGAGTTCGGCATCACCGGCGAGGTGCTTTGACCGGGATTCGACCTTTCACCGCCGAAGCTTCGAGGAGATCAGCTGCGGCGGAAACACTCTGCTCGGGCGTCGCCATGCGTGCGGCCAGCTCGCGGGCGCGTTGCGCTGCCGCCGGCATCAGCACCCTACGAAGCCCGGCGCGCAGTGAATCGGCAGTCACCGACGTGAAGCGCTGCGAGGTGCCCACCCCCAGCCGCTTGACGCATGCCGCCCAGACCGGCTGTTCGGCGCCGATCCACAGCACGAAAGTCGGTGCGCCCGCGCGTAATCCGGCTGCGGTGGTGCCTGCGCCACCGTGGTGGACGACGGCACCGCACCGTGGGAACACCTCCGCATGATTCACCGCAGGCACCACCCTGACATGCTCGGCGGGCGCTGTCTCGTCGAGATCCCAGACGCCCGAGCAGATCAGCGCGCGCTCACCCAGCTCCGCGCACACCGCCGAGATCATCTGCACCGCAGCGGCCGGCGATTCGACGGGCATGCTGCCGAAGCCAAAATAGATCGGTGCGGAACCGGCGTCGATCCAGGCCGACGTTTCTGCGTCGGTGCCGGTGTTGAGCCTCAACGTCATCGCGCCGGTGAGGGGCCTCTGCCCGGCCCATTGGTCGGCGAGACCGGGGAAGAGCTGCGGGTCGTAGGCCTGGATTTCGAGGGCGCCGTCGTCGATCATGCGGCGGATCGCCCGTACCCGGGACTTCGGCAGACCGAGTTCGTGACGCTGGGCATCCTCGGCGGGGCGGATCACTCGCCAGTGTCCGGATTCGACCGCCGGCCAGATTGCGCGGACCACTGGCGCCGGCAGTGGGACCGGCAGGACATGGGTGTTGGCGCGGAACGGGAAATAGTGCAGGGCGGCGAGCGGAATGCCCTGGTGTTCGGCGACATTGGCGGCCAGCTCCTGATAGGTGGTGCCCGTCAGGATCAGGTCCGCGTCGTCAGACAGGGCGACAAGTGTTCGGCTCATCTCCGTCCAGCCGTCCGTCATGTAGTCGCGGACGTCGCGCAGCGCCGTGAGGGGATGCCGGATCCGGAACGGCTCACGGAAGACATCCGCCTCCAGCTGCTGCTGCGAATCGACCCCGTAAGCGACCGAGGGGCCGAGCCCGACGCCATCGACGAACGACACGAGGTTGGGCGGCACCGCCATTCGCACCTCGTGACCGCGGCGGAGCAACTCGAGGGAGACGGCGGCTGCGGGCTCGACGTCGCCCCGGGTCCCGTGGACGGCCACCGCGAACCTCACGTGTCGTCCTTCCCTGGAGTCCGAAGTGCCTGAGCACGGGGGCCTTCCGGCGCTGGGCCGGGCGATCGTCCGCCACCCCGTCGTCGTGATCGTAGCCTGGGTTGCCGTCGCGATACTGTTGTTCCTCACGGTGCCACCGTTGGGCCTTGTCGCACAGAAGAACCCGCCGCCGTTCCTGCCGGAGGACTCGCCGGTCTTCATCGCGAGCCAGAAGATGGAGACGGCGTTCGGGGAAGCCGGGTCCGGCAACGTCGCCGTCGTCATCCTCAGCAACGAGAACGGGCTGACGCCTGCCGACGAAGCCGTCTACCGCACCGTCGTCGACGATCTGAAGGCCGACACTGCCAACGTCGAGTCCGTTCAGGATTTCATCGCGACCCCTGAACTGCGGCAGGTGATGTCGAGCGAGGACGGCAAAGCGTGGAATCTCCCGGTCAGCATGACCGGATCGATGGGTGCGCCGTCGGGTCAGGAGGCCTACCGCCAGGTCGCCACACTGGTCAAAGACGCCACGGCGAACACCACGCTCACGGCGAACCTCGTCGGTGCGGCGGCCACGTTCGAGGACATCAACGCGATCGGCGCGCGAGACCAGATCATCATCGAGATCTCGACGGTGATCACGGTCCTGCTGATCCTCATCGTCGTGTACCGGAATCTGGTGGCGATGATCATCCCGTTGCTCACCATCGGGGTCTCCCTGGTGATCGCGCAGCAGATCGTGGCGGCCCTCGGCGAGCTCGGTCTCGGCCTAGGCCCGCAGACCATGGTGCTGATGACGGGCATGATGATGGGCGCCGGAATCGACTACGCCGTCTTTCTTTTCAGCCGATATCAGGAGCTCGTAAGATCGGGCTTGAAGTCGGATGACGCACTCGTGGAGGCGCTGCGATCCATCGGCGAAGTGATCGCCGGGTCGGCGGGAACCGTGGCGCTGACGTTCCTCGCTCTGTCCTTTGCGACCCTCGGAGTCTTCTCGACCATCGGACCGGCGCTGGCGATCACGATCGCGATCGGCTTCCTGGCGTCGATCACGCTGCTGCCCGCGTTCATCGTGCTGGCCGGCCGGCGCGGGTGGATCAAGCCACGCAAACAGGAACTCACTCGCCAATTCTGGCGCCGCTCCGGCATCAACATCGTGCGCAAGCCCGTCGCACACCTGATGGCGAGCCTGCTGCTGCTCGGCGGGCTGGCCTCGTGTGTGGTGTTCATGAACTACAACTTCGACGACCGCCAGTCCCTGCCCGACGACGCCCAGAGCAACCTCGGATACGAGGCGATGAACCGGCATTTCCCGATCAGCACGACGCTGCAGCAGTTCATCCTGGTTCATTCGCCGGACCAGGATCTGCGCACGCCGAAGGCGCTGGCTGACATGGAGCAGATGGCCGGCCGCATCGCGCAGGTGCCGGACATCGACATGGTCCGTGGGATCACCCGTCCGTCGGGGGAGACGCTCGAGCAGGCCCGCGCGACGTATCAGGCGGGTGAGGTCGGAGGGAAACTGCGCGAGGCGTCGACGCTCATCAACGACAATGACGGTAACCTGCACACGCTCAGTGACGGCGCAGGCCAGCTCGCCGACGTTCTCAACGAGATCCGCAACGGCGTGGTGGGTGCGCTGGGCAGTGTGCGTGGGCTGGCCGGGGCGCTCGACGACATGTCGACCCGATTCGGCGGCACGAAGACGCTTGAGGAGATCGACAAGACGGCCAGCCTGGTCGGCAACATGCGCTCTCTCGGTGATGCGCTGAGCGAGAACGTCACCCGTGTCAAAGACCTCTATGCCTGGGCCACGCCCGTCGTCAACGGCCTCAACACCAGCCTGACATGCAACCTGGACGCAGCCTGCGTGAAGGCCCGCGCAGAGCTGCAGCGCCTGGCGGCTGCGCGCGATGACATCGCGCTCGACCGGATGGCCGAGCTGGCCCGCCAACTGCAGACCACCGACGGTACGGACTCGGTGTCGGAGGCGCTGCGCGGCATCGGTGAAAACCTCACTGCGGCAACGCAAGCTGCCCGCGATCTCGGCATCGCGGAACCGGGCGGGGTGCAGAAGCAACTGGACACCATGCTCGAAGGTGCGAACACCCTTGCAGACTCGAGCCGTCAGCTCGCCGAGGGCGTCCAGCTGCTCGTCGACCAGACCCGGCAGCTGGGCGGCGGGCTGAACCAGGCGTCGTCCTTCCTGCTCGCGATGCGTACCGACGCGGCGGAACCACCGATGTCCGGGTTCTACATTCCGCCTGAGGTCCTGACGCAGCAGGAGTTCGAGAAGGCGGCCAAGCTGTTCGTGTCAGAGGACGGCCGCACCGTGCGGTATCTGGTGCAGACCGCGCTGAATCCGTTCGGCCGTGACGCGATGGATCAGGTGTCCGACATCATCGCCGCTGCTGAAAGTGCGCGCCCGAATACGGCTTTGGCCAACGCCGAGATCTCGATGGTCGGCTTCTCCGCGGTGAACGCGGATGTTCGGCAGTACTATTCCGCCGACAGTCGCTTCATCATGATCTCCACGCTTGTCGTCGTGTTCGTCATTCTGGCGCTGCTGCTCCGGGCGATCGTCGCGCCGCTGTACCTGGTGGCCACGGTGATCCTGTCGTACGGTTCGGCGCTCGGCATCGGCGTGATCCTGTTCCAGTTCATCCTCGGTGAGGAATTGCATTGGAGTGTGCCGGGATTGGCGTTCCTGGTCCTGGTGGCCGTCGGTGCCGACTACAACCTGCTGCTGATTTCGCGGATCAGGGACGAGGCGGGTAAGGGCGTGCGTACCGGCGTCATCCGGACAGTCGGCGCGACGGGCGGCGTGATCACGTCGGCAGGGCTGATCTTCGCGGCGTCCATGCTGGCGCTGACCGTGAGCAGCATCAGCACGATCGTGCAGATGGGCTTCGTCATCGGGGTCGGGTTACTGCTGGACACGTTCGTGGTGCGGACTGTGACGGTACCTGCGGCGTGCGTGCTGATCGGCGATGCGAACTGGTGGCCGTCGAAGGGGCCGCGGGCGGTGCGGAAAGCTCGCGCGGTGCGCCCACCGGAGCAACCGGTCCGACGTGACGACAACGACGATGACGACTGGGCGGACTGCGATTTCACGACAGCGATACAGGCGGCCGGCCGGGTCTCCCACGCCTGGGATCGCAGCTAATTATTCACAAAGCCGAATCCATCCCCAGGTCGACAGAACGGCATGGCGGCCAGGTACGCGGCCAGTTAGATTCGAAAGTGTGTTCGATGAAATTCTGACGGCTGTGGCGAGGGCCCGCACCTCTGATGAGGGGCTCCGTGCCTGTGCGCGGCTGGAGAACGCCGCCTGCGCGGCTCGGCTCGGACACATGGCGGACATGCTCGAGGCTGCCTACGCGCAGTCCGGGTCGGCGCAGCGTGAGCAGTGGCGCTTCGACAACTGGTCTTCGGTGTGCGCGCGGATCGGCGCGGCCCACGAGGTGACCAGTGGCGCGGCCAGCGGGCTGCTGACCGACGCGGTAGCCCTGCGAGAACGCCTGCCACAGGTCGCGAAGGTGTTCGCGCAAGGTCTTATCTCCTACAAATTGGTGCATACCATCTGCTCGCGCACGATGCTGGTGAAGGATCCCGGCGCGCTTGAAACGGTTGACGCGGAGTTGGCCGAACTGCTGCTCACGTGGGGTGCCAAATCGCGGGAGAAGTCTGAGCAGGACATTGACGCTCTGGTGTTGGAGCACGACCCGTACGCTGTGCGACGCACGGAATCTGCTTGCCGCGGCACGCATGTCGATGTGACCACGGACTCGGCCAACGGCGTGGCTTACGTGACTGCGACGGTGCCGGCCCCCGACGGTGAGGCGATCGACAAGCGGGCCGATGCGTTGGCGCACACGGTGTGTGGCCGGGATCCGAGGACGATCGATCAACGCCGCGGGTCTGCTTTATCTGCCATGGCGTTCGGCTGGGATCGACTGCCGTGCCTCTGCGAATCGGAGAACTGCGATGCAGCCACCAAGCCCGCCGGAGGTGGCGTGGTAGTCCACGTCGTCGCGCGCCAGGATGTCGTCGATGCGCGCGAGTCCTGCGATCCCGTCGACGCGGGCGGTCCGGCAGCCAACGGCACCGATGAGAGCTTGTCAAGATTTCTGTGTATGTGGCGGGTTTACAGGTAGGGGTTGATGCGGTCGGGGTAGTTGAGGGCGAGGGCTCCGAGTGCTTGTTTCCAGCCGTTGGTGCGGGCTCCTTCGA
>NZ_JARSBP010000012.1 GCF_029623955.1 Mycobacterium sp. 236(2023)
GACGGCAAGCCGTTCATCTTGAGGCAGTGGCAGAAGGATCTAGTTGCCTCTGTGTGGGATGCCGAACCTGCTCCCAGATTAGCCGCGTGGGCTATCGGTCGCGGTAACGGTAAGTCTCAGTTGGCGGCTGCGATGGCGCTTTTCAAGTTCGCGACGGGCGGCGTGGACGCGATGGTTGACCTTGTCGCGGTGGATGAGAGGCAAGCCGGGATTGTCTTCGGTATGTGCGTCAGGTTCGTGGCACGTCATCCTGAGCTTGAGAAGCGCATTCAGTGCTTCAAGGACCGCCTTGTAATCCCCAGTCGCGCAGCTGAGTTGACATGTCTTCCTGCTACTGCGGCGGCTTTGGAGGGCAGGAACGCTCTGTGCACCATTGTGGATGAGGGCGGCAGGGTTGACCGGGAAGTGTATGAGGTCGTCGCGTTGGCGAGCGGTAAGCGTCCTGAGAGCTTGGTGTTGCTGATCGGCACTCCGGGACCGAACCCTGACAACGTGTTGGCGCAGTTCCGGCAGCATGCCAGCGAGCATCCTGAGGACGCATCGCAGGTGTATCGGGAGTTCTCCGCGTCGGGGTTTGAGGATCACGGCACCGATTGTGAGCATTGCTGGGCGTTGGCGAATCCTGCGTTGGACGACTTCTTGCACAGGGATGCGTTGACGGCTTTGCAGCCGCCGAAGATGAGCGAATCTCACTTCCGCAGAACACGTTTGGTGCAATGGGTAACCGGTAACGCAGACCCGATCCTGCCTGGTGGCTTATGGGCTGATCTATCGACGGGTCAGGGCGTGCCTGATGGTGCCGAGGTTGTTCTGTCTTTCGACGGGAGTTATTCGGGCACTGATGCCACGGTGCTTACAGTCGCGACTGTTTCGACTCAGCCGCATCTTGATGTAGTGCAGGTGTGGGCGCGTCCCAACTACTCGGATACGGAGTGGAAAGTTCCGATTCTGGAAGTGGAGCAGGCGATTCGGGATGCGTGCCGCCGCTGGCAGGTCAAAGAGATTGCCGCTGATGACTACCGCTGGCAGCGTTCCCTAGCCGTTCTGGAGTCCGAGGGGTTGCCGGTGGTGAAGTTCCCTCAAACGGTGTCGCGGATGAGCGCTGCGACCGCTGAGTTTCTGACGGCGTGCCGCAACGGTCAGGTGTCTCATTCGGGTCACCCGGTGATGGCTGAGCATCTGGGTAACGCGGTGCTGACTGAGGATTCTCGCGGCGGTCGGTTGGTGAAGCAATCCCGTAGCCGTCATGCGGGTCGTATTGATGCCGCGATCACTGCCGTTATGGGTTACAGCCGTGCGTATTGGTTGGCGACTCACCGTAAGAAGCGTTTCCGCGCTGCCTCGTTCCGATATCAAAGATGAGATGAAATATGACCGATGACCTAATTGAGCTGCTTCAATTGTTGGACAGCCACCAGTACCGATACGGCTTGTTGGAGCGCTACTACCAGGGTGCCAGCCCGCTGAGCTTCCTGAGCCCGTCCGCGAAGTTGGCTCTACGCCACTTCGATCAGCTGTCTTCGAACCTCTGCCGTACTGCTGTGGTGTCGCTAGCGGAGAGATTGCGCCCTTCCGGTGTGGACGGCTGCGATGCCTGGGGGCTGTTCGAATACTCCAACCTTGACCAGGTTTCGGCACAGGTGCATAAGGATGCTCTGCTGTACGGGGTTGGCTTTGTGCTGTGCTGGACCGATACGCGGGGTAAGCCTCGCGCCACTGTGGAAAGCCCTCGTGAAGTGTGTGTGTCCCGTGATCCGGTCACCCGCGATGTCACGAAGGCTGTCAAGCGTGTCCGCGCCGCCAAGACCACCGAAGCATGGGTGTACTACCGGGATCGTGTGGAGCATTGGAGCGCGAAGACTCCATCTGCCGGGAATGCGGGCTATGAACTGGTGGAGACGGTTCCCCATGACTTGGGTCGCGTCCCGGTGCACGCTATCGGTCATGAAGATGAGGCGTCGGTCATTGACGATCTGCTGACCATCCAGGATGCGATCAATAAGTTGCTGTTGGACATGATGGTTGCTTCTGAGTACGCCGGTCGCCCGCGTCGTTTCGCCACTGGGATCGAGTTGGTTCAAACGCCGGTCGTTGATGATCAGGGTGTCGCGGTGACTGATCCTGTGACGGGCGAGATCGTGACCGAAGCCGTGAATCCGTTCCCTGACGAGAATGAAATGATGACGAGCGAAAACCCTGAAAGTCGTTTCGGTGCAATACCTTCAGCGGACTTAAAGCAGTTTGAGTCGGGCATTCGGGTGTTAATTTCTCAGGCGATGATGGTTTCCGGGCTTCCGGCGCACTATGTGGGTTTGTTGCAGGATTCAGTGACGAGCGCGGACGCTCTTAGAGCTGCTGAGAGCGCTTTGGTGGCACGTGCCGAGGCAAGACAGCGTCAGTATGGGGTTGGGTGGGAGTCGGTAGCCCAAAGTCTGGTGAGTATCCGTGACGGTGTTGATGCCGATGATGTGACGGCGAGGATTAAGTGGAGCCCTGCGGATACCCGTTCGGAAGCTCAGTCGGCTGATTCTTCGGTGAAGCTGCATGCTGCTGGGTTGCTTTCTAGGACAACAACATTGAAGCGCCTAGGGTTCCGTGATGACGATATCGACCGTGAGCTTGAGTTGCTGCTCGATGACGAGTTCTTATCGGTGAGGGCTCATGACGCTCAGCGGGCGGCTTCGCTGGGGTTCGTCAGTGACAACGGTGTGCGCGTGAAGGCTCAGAAGTTGAATCCCGCGCTAATCCCTGACTGACCTTGTTTTCGTGGCTGTGCGTCGCGTACAGCCTGTTTTAGACCTATTGGAGATGACATATGACTGTTGAAGATACGACCGCTGATGATGTGACCGATGATGTCACCGACGACGTAGATGTGACCGAAGATGATGCCGCTGACGAGGATATGACCGTTAAGCGTTCCTACATCTCGCAGCTTCGAACTGAAGCGAAGGACCACCGCCATAGGGCGGAAACTGCTGAACAGAACCTAGACGCGACGCTGCGCCAACTATTCACCGCGCAGGTAACGGCAACCGGCAAGCTGGCTGACCCCGAAGACTTGGATTACGACGCCGAGCTGTTGGCCGACGCCGATAAGTTGACCGCTGCGGTTGATGAACTGATTACCCGTAAGCCGCATTTGGCAGCACGAAAAGTGATGGGTTCCGTTGGGCAGGGTGTTACCGGTAAGCGTGAGGAGAAGTTCTCTCTTCTAGGGCGTTTGCAACAAAGCGTCTGATAAAATTGTAGGTAGATAAGCGAATTGATTTCGCCTCTTTTTCGGGTCTGATACCCAACTCCATTTCGACTGTCCTGATGGCAGCGTTTCATGTTGCTATTTAAGGATATAGATAATGGTCGTTCAGACTGCGGCTACACAGCCCACATTGACCGCCGCCGAGGTCGCTAACCTTTTGGTTCAGCCTCTTGAGCAGGAATCCACATTCCTAAGCGCTGGTCCTCAGATTATTGATACTGCCGGTCCGCTTCGTGTTCCGCGTATCGCTTCGGGTGCTACTGCTGGCTTCTACGCTGCGGGTGCGCCGATCACCGACAGTAATGTGAATTTCGATGAGGTGCAGTTGCTTCCTTCGTCGTTGAAGGGCATTAAGTCGTTGACGATTTTGTCTAATGAGCTTGTCCGTCAGGCTACTCACACTGTGGGGGCTTTGGATCAGGTTGTCAGCACTCGCCTTGTCACTGATGTGTCGAATGTGTTGGACGCCAGCCTATTTGACGGTACGGGTGCATCTGACACTATCAAGGGAATTCTGAGGGCTACGGGTGTTCAGACTGGTGTGCTTGATTTGGCGGACCCTGATTCGTTGATTGACGGTTTGGCTGTTGCTCAGGGTAATAAGGTTTCCCCTACGCATTGGGTGATGACGCCAGCAAGCTTTGCTAGCATTAGGAAGGTCAAGGTTGGAACCACTGACCGCAGGTACGTTATTGAACCTAATACTATTCAGAATGGTGTGAGTTTCCAGCTATTCGGGATTCCTGTGATCATTTCCGATAATATTGCGAACGTTTCTGGTAAGGCTCGTGTGGCTTTGGTGGACTTCAGCAAGGTTGTCGTTGCCCGCGATCAGAATCCTAGCGTAGCTATTTTGGATCAGACCTATGGCAATTCAGACTCTATCGGCGTGAGGGTTACCGCTCGTTTCGACACAGCATTGCTTCAGAGCAAGGCTGTCACTTTGTTGACTCAGGCGTGAGTTATGGCGGCTCCAACGGTGGCAGAACTTGAAAATCTGCTGAATCGACCTGTGCAGCAATTGCATGGGCAAGCCGCCCTGCACAACGTCACTCTGATGGCACGCTCGTACACCAGAGGCAGAGGATTTGTGAACGGTATCCCGTGTGAAGAGATTGCCGGGGTGATCGTGTCAGCGGCGTGCAGGCTCGTAGCGAACCCTCGCGGTATCGACATGGCGGAGGCTCGCGGTCCTGAGAGTGTGTCGTTTCGCGGCTCGTTCTCCGGTTGGAGCATCCCAGAGTTGTTTGTGCTCAACAATTTTCGCGAGCGTGCGAAGTGATCGTTAACGTCCATCGGGCTACCGAAAAGGGTTTCTACGGCATGAAAGCCGACAGCCGCATCCTCTTGGGGCAGCTTCAAGGTGTCGTGCTCGGCGGCGAGTCAGCGCAGCCTATGGGAAGAAATTTCCCTGGTGTCGTGTCTACTGAAGGTGAATTCGGGATTCCGCGCCGACAGACGTCGAACATCATTGTGCAGCAGGACGACCGTCTGGAGATTGTGTACGGGTCGGTAATGCCGACACAGTTGCCAGTGACGTTGTCCCAGGTGGACGGCAGTTGGTGGAAGGTCGTTTCCCTGCGTAAGTGGGACTTCCCGAACACTCTGACGGGCACTCTGCCCGAATATTATTGGGTTGAGGTTGTTGCTACGTCAGCCTGAAATGTTTTTGCGACCGCTGGTTACTTACAATTCCGCCAGCGTTCGAAGTGGTGAGACCAAAGACACCGCGCAACACCCCCTTGTCCGCTTCCCCACCCGGAAGTCTCCCGGATGAGGGGTTCGTTGTTTTCCAGGTTTCCAGGTGACCGGTTATCCGCCTGGTGAGCGCCCTGACAGAGAGGGGCACAGTCCCGTTTGAGTGTTCTGATACGCGCTCGGCGGGACTTCACCATGTCTAGAGAAGCCTCAGGTGTTGATAGCCCTCAGTACCGCGTTCAATAGGTCCCCGGCTTGGGCACGCTTCTTGTCGTTATCGAGCGGTAGGCTGAGCGGGTCAGGCAGGGTCACGGTTATCGTCTCGTCCTCCTCCGCAAACTCCAGATGTAGCGTGCGTGCCACGTCCCATTCTTGCGCTGGAGCCTCTAGCTGGAATGCCAACGCTTCGATACTCACCCGGGCAGTTCGGAGTGGGTAGACCTTGGCGGATGCTTGGACGGAGAATCCGACTGCGCCGTGTTCGGGTTGCAGGTTCTCCAGGACCACGAGGGAATTGCCCGACACCCAATAGACGCGGAACGTACGGTTGCCGGTCTGGACGACATGCGCTGCGTCGATGGGCAGTCCAACCGCATACGCGTTCACGATGTCTGTGATGGGCCGACCGACTGTCACTCCGAGTCGCGCGGCGGTATCAGCTAGGCCTTCGATTTCGTATCCGTATGTCATTTGACATCTCCTGCCATTTGCGTGTTTCTAGCAGGTTACCTGACCGCTCGGGCCCAGTGCGTGTCGCATTAGCTGATCCCCAAGATAATCCACGCTCAGCGGTTAGCTGTTTTCCCTGTTTGCGCAGGTCAAGCATAAGGTTCAACTAGCTAAGAATCACCAGTTCTTTGGAGAACCGGGTGAGTAGTTCTGGGTGCTTGTCGACCACGAGCGTGTCCTCGATGCGGACACCGCCGCGGTCGGGCAGGTAGACACCGGGCTCCACGGTCACCGCGGAGCCAGCAAGCAGTGTACCGGCGGCTGAGGCGTTGATCCCCGGCGCTTCGTGGATCTGCAGCCCGACCCCGTGGCCGAGGCCGTGACCGAAGTTGTCGGCGTACCCGGCATCGGCGATGACCTGCCGCGATGCGGCGTCGACGTCCTTGAGGGTGACGCCGGGCGCAAGCGCCTCGCGGCCGGCGCGCTGAGACTCGGCGACCAGGGCGTAGATGTCGCGTTGCCAGTCGGCGATCGGCGCGAGCACGAAGGTTCGCGTCATGTCGGAGTGGTAGCCGGCGACGAGCGCGCCGAAGTCGATCTTGACGAAGTCACCGGCTGCGAGCACGGCGTCGGCGGGCCTGTGATGCGGAATCGCCGAGTTCGCGCCGGTCGCGACGATGGTCTCGAAGGACGCCCCGTCGGCGCCGTGGTCCAGCATCAGCGCTTCCAGTTCGTTGCGGACCTCTTTCTCGGTGCGTCCGGCGCGCAGACCTCCGCGCTCGACCAGGTCCCGCAGTGCAGCATCGGCCGCTTCGCAGGCCAGCCGCAGCAACGCGACCTCGCCGGCATCCTTGACCTCCCGCAGACTTTCGACCGCGCCCGCGGCACGGACGAACTCGCAGCCCGCGCCCGCCGCCTTCGTCAGCGCCGCGAACGCGTCGACGGTGACGACGTGGCTTTCGAATCCGAGCTTGCCCACCCCTGCCTCGGCGGCCCTGCCGGCCAGATGCGGCCCGACGGCCCGTTCGATGACGACGTCGGCGTCGGGCGCTTGATGTGCGGCCTGCGTGCGGTAGCGACCGTCGGTGGCAAGCACCGGCGTTTCGTCGTCGGCGAGCACCAACAGAGCCGCGTTCGAACCGGTGAACCCGGACAGATAACGCACGTTGACCAGGTCTGATACCAAGATGGCGTCCAGTCCCTTGGCGGTCAGCTGTTGACGCAGCCGATCGCGGCGCGCAGATATCGTCACAGCGGCTGACGCTACTCGCTAAGGTGAGGCCCCATGAGCAAGTGGTTGGTGCGCGGACTCGTATTCGCAGGCCTGATGGTGATCGTCCGATTGCTGCAGGGCGCAATGATCAACGCGTGGGAGACCAAAGCCGGTCTCATCAGCGCGGTCCTCGTCGCGTTGTACGCGCTCGTCGCGCTGATCTGGGGTTATGCCGACGGTCGCGCCGACGCCCGCAACAACCCAGATCCCGACCGCCGCGACGACCTGGCGATGACCTGGCTGCTCGCCGGACTGTTCGCGGGCGTCGTCAGCGGAGCGGTTGCCTCGTTCATCGGCCTGTTCTACAAGAACCTGTACGTCGAGGGTTTCATCAACGAGGTGACGACGTTCGCGGCGTTCACTGCGCTGCTGGTGTTCATCTTCGCCATCGTCGGCGTCGCGCTCGGGCACTGGCTGGTCGACCGCAAGACGCCGAATCAGCCCCGTCGTCGTGAGGACGACGACCGCGCCGACACCGACGTCTTCGCCGCGGTCCGCGACGACCGGGATGTCCAGGATTACGAGACGCAGCCGACGGGCACGGAATCCGAGCAGCAGACGTCGTCGGTGGCGGTCGCCGAGGACGACGAGACGCGTCCGGTCGACAGGCGCGACAACTAGCGAGCGACCTCGGCGTAGGCCGCGGCCAGCAGCGCCGGATCGGGACCTTCCAGCCGGCCCGGCTTGCCGAGGCCGTCGAGCACGACGAACCGCAGCACTCCGGCGCGGGTCTTCTTGTCTCCCAGCATCGATTCCATCAGCTGCGGCAGCGCGTCGGCGTCGTAGCTGACGGGCAGCCCCAGCGAGGTGAGGATCTCGCGGTGCCGTGCCGCGGTGGCGTCGTCGAGCCGGCCTGCCAGCCGACCGAGTTCGGCGGCGTACACCAGTCCCACCGACACGGCGGCGCCGTGGCGCCACTGGTAGCGTTCCCGGCGCTCGATGGCATGCGCCAAGGTGTGGCCGTAGTTGAGGATCTCGCGTAGCGCCGATTCCTTCTCGTCGGCGGCGACGACCTCGGCTTTGACGGCGACGGCCCGCCGGATCAGCTCGGGCAGCACGGTGCCCGAGGGGTCGAGTGCGGCCTCCGGATCGGCCTCGATCAGGTCGAGGATCACCGGGTCGGCGATGAATCCGGCCTTCACGATCTCGGCCATGCCCGCCACGATCTCGTTGCGCGGCAACGATTCCAGCGTGGCGAGGTCGACGAGGACCGCGGCCGGCTGATGGAACGCGCCGACGAGGTTTTTGCCTGCGTCGGTGTTGATGCCGGTCTTGCCGCCGACCGCGGCGTCGACCATGCCGAGTAGCGTCGTCGGCACGTGAACGATGTCGATACCACGCAGCCAGGTGGCTGCGGCGAAGCCGGACACGTCGGTGGCCGCTCCCCCGCCGAGGCTGACGATCGCGTCCTTGCGCCCGATGCCGATCCGGCCGAGCACCTCCCAGATGAAGCCGACGACGGGCAGTTCCTTGCCACCTTCGGCGTCCGGAATCTCGATGCGATGGGCATCGATTCCCTTGTCGGCCAGGTGGTTACGAATGGCCTCGGCAGTCTGGGTCAGGGTCGGCTGGTGCAGGATCGCGACCTTGTGCCTGCCCTCGAGAACACGCGCCAGCTCGCCGAGTAGCCCGGTCCCGATGATCACCGGGTACGGCGGATTGGTGTGCACATCGACCGTCACCGGCTCTGTCACTGGGCGTCCTTTCGAGCGCAGGAGGACCCTCTGCCCTTCTTGGCCGCGACCACGGCCGGGCTCGGCGGGGCCTCCGTGGAGGGAGATGCAGTCAGCGACAGCGGCGCACGGCGCCACACCGGACGCCGACGCCGACGGTCGGGCCTGGCGCCGGGGTTTTCCAGCCGGTTGGCGATGTAGCGCACGACGGCGCCCGGGTTGCGATGGTTGGTGTTGACCCGAATGGTGGCCACCTGCCGGTACAGCGGAACACGTTCGGCCATCAGTGATTTGTACTTCTCGCCGCGATCGGGTCCGGCAAGCAGCGGCCGGACCGTCGATCCGCCGGTGCGCCGAATGCCTTCGGCGGCACTGATTTCCAGGTACACCACGGTGTGCCCGGAAAGCGCCTCGCGGACACCTTCGGTGGTCACCGCACCACCGCCCAGCGACAGCACACCGTCGTGGGTGGCCAGCGCGTCGCGGATGACGTCCTCTTCGATACGGCGGAACTCAGGTTCGCCGTCGGTGGAGAAGATGTCGGCGATCGTGCGGCCGGTGGTCTTCTCGATCGCAATGTCGCTGTCCAGCAACGGAACATCCATGCTCTTGGCCAGGCGCCGCCCGATCGTGGACTTGCCCGAACCGGGCAGCCCGATCAGAACCGCTTTCGGAGCCATCAGCCGGATGCCGTCGCCGCGCTGGTGGACGGCTCACGCTCGGCGACCGCGCGCAGGTAACTGTCGATGTTGGCGCGGGTCTCGGCCAGCGAGTCGCCGCCGAACTTGTCGAGCGCGGCCCGCGCGAGCACCAGCGCCACCATCGTCTCGACGACGACGGCCGCGGCGGGGACGGCGCACACGTCGGAGCGCTGGTGGATCGCCACGGCTTCCTCGCCGGTCGTCATGTCGACGGTGGCCAACGCACGGGGCACGGTGGAGATCGGTTTCATCGCGGCGCGCACGCGGACCGGCAGCCCGTTGGTCATGCCGCCCTCAAGGCCGCCCGCGCGATTGGTGGACCGCATGATGCCGTCGGCTCCGGGGTAGATCTCGTCGTGGGCGACGCTGCCGCGGCGCCGGGCGGTCTCGAATCCGTCGCCGATCTCGACGCCCTTGATGGCCTGGATGCCCATCACCGCGCCGGCCAGCTGGCTGTCGAGCCGGTTGTCACCGCTGGTGAAGGAGCCCAGGCCGACGGGCAGTCCGTGCGCGACGACCTCGACGACGCCGCCGAGGGTGTCGCCGTCGCGTTTGGCCGCTTCGATCTCGGCGATCATCAGTTCTTCGGCGGTCTTGTCGAAGGCGCGGACCGGGCTGTCGTCGACCGCGGCCAGGTCGGACGCCATCGGCGGCAAACCGTCGTAGGGCTTCGAGGCTCCGATGGAGACGACGTGGGAGACGATGTCGACTCCGAGCGCCTGCTTCAGGAACGCGCGGGCCACGGTGCCGGCTGCCACGCGGGCCGCGGTTTCGCGGGCGCTGGCGCGCTCCAGCACCGGCCGGGCGTCGTCGAAGCCGTACTTGAGCATGCCGGCGTAGTCGGCGTGGCCGGGTCGCGGCCTGGTCAGCGGCGCGTTGCGGGCGGCGCTGTCGGCGAGCACCGCGGGATCCACGGGATCGGGAGCCATCACCGTCTCCCACTTGGGCCATTCGGTGTTGCCGATCTCGATGGCGATGGGCCCGCCCAGCGTGACGCCGTGCCGCAGGCCGGTGAGCATGGTCACCTGGTCCTGTTCGAACTTCATCCTGGCGCCGCGGCCGTAGCCGAGGCGGCGGCGGGCCAGCTGCTCCGAAATGTCACCCGAATTCACATGGACGCCGGCAACCATGCCCTCGACCATGGCCACCAGCGCCCGGCCGTGGGATTCACCTGCAGTCGTCCATCGCAACACGCGTCCCATTTTCGCACGACAGGTGCGCCGTCCCTAAACGGCGACGGTGCTCACCCCAGGCGCAGCGTCCTGCGCAGCCAGTCCAGCACCGGCGGCGCCACCTGCTGTAGTGCCGACTCGGCGATGATCCAGTGCGGCAGGCCGGGGTGTATCTGGTGCTCGGCGCCGTAGCGCTCGGCGATCCGCCGCGACATCCACGGGGCGACGTTGCGGTCCGAACCTGCGCTGACGCACAGCACCGGACATCTCACGTCGGATGCGGCGACGCGGGTGACCGGCGCCCCGAGCAGCAGAGCCCGGAAGGCCCGGCCGGAGTCTCGGACCAAGAGCGGGATCAGCCGGTCCTGTTCGTCGCGGGGCAGCGTGCTCAGCGGAACCACGCGCATCACCTCCGGCGACGGCAGGAACGGACGTCCGGCGAGCACCATCGGCATCAGCGGGACGAAGTGCGGAAGAACCTTGATCTGCGGCCACAGCACACCCGGCGGGATCGCCGCGAGCAGCACCACCGCAAGCGGGTCCCGGGCGGCGGCCACCTTCTGCGCCAGCAGGCCGCCCATGCTGTGCCCGACGACGATCGCCGGTTCGCCGATCGCGTCGTAGGCCTTCAGCGCGACGTCCACCATGTCGGAGACGCTCGTGCGGCTCAGCACGGCGTCGTCGGACGGCTCCCGTCCGGGCAATGCCGGTACGTGGCAACGGAATCCGGCGTCGGTGAAGAAGCGCACCCAGGGCTCCATCAGGGAGGGCCTACCAAAGATGCCGTGCAGCAACAGAATCGGTGGATTCGCCATGCACTTCAGTATTGCCGCCCGGGTGCGGCGTGGCGATTACCTCGGAGGTAAGCAAACTGCCGCCACAGCGAGTGCGGTGGCAGCGCACATCGACGGGCCGTGGGGCAGCGCTGGCCGACGGGCGACCAGTCCGGCGACCGCCGTGAACGCCGGCGCGCCGAGGGCTGCCAACAGCCACGCGTGCAGCCCGAAAGCGCCGCTGAGCGCGCCGAGTCCAATCGCCAGCTTGACGTCTCCGGCCCCCATTCCGGACGGAGACATCAGGTGCACGACGAGATAGAGCGCCGTCAGTGCGACGGCGCCGGTGCATGCGGCGCCACCGTGACCGGACACCGCGGTGGCGATCAACACCACGACCGCGCCGGGCAGGGTCAGCGCATTGGGCAGCCGGTGATACCGCACGTCGTAGATCGACAGCGCCCCCATCCACGCCACCGCCAGACACGCCGCAGCCGCGGCGACCACCCCCATCCGATCAGGCTAAGCCCGCCGCAGGACAGCCTTCATCGCCTCTTTGGGAGCCGGCATGCCGGTGAATTGTTCGACCTGCGTGTAGGCCTGGTTCAGCAGCATGTGCAGCCCGCTGATCGCCCGGCCGCCCGCGCGCTCCACGGCCACCGCCAGCGGCGTGGGCCACGGGTCGTAGATGGCGTCCAGCAGCACAGGTGTCGCGGAGATCCACTTCACATGCGCCGCAGCCACATCGGCGGGTACGGTGCTCACCACCGCGGCGACACGGGTAAGGGGTTCGCCGAGCTCCAACCACCGGGCCGCCATGCCGATGTTCTCGGCAAGTGCCACGAGCGAGGCCGCCTTCTCGGGGTTGCGTGCCACGATCTGGACGTCGGTGACGCCGAGCGCGGCGAGGGCGACGACGGCCGCGGGTGCGGTGCCGCCGGATCCCACGACGGCCGCGGAACCCATCACGGATTCCAGCGCCCCGACCACTCCGTCGACATCGGTGTTGTCGGCGCGCCAGCCGGCGTCGGTACGCACCAGTGTGTTGGCCGAACCGACCAGCAGTGCGCGGTCGGTGGCTTCGTCGGCGAACCGCAGCGCAGCGAATTTGTTGGGCATCGTCACCGATACGCCGACCCATTCCGGGCCGAAACCGGATACCAGGGCGGGCAGTTCGTCCTCGGTGCACTCGATACGGTCATACGTCCAGTCGTGCAGACCCAACGCCCGGTAGGCCGCCAGGTGCAGCTGCGGGGACCGCGAATGCGCGATCGGAGAACCCAGCACCGCGGCCCGGCGGGGACCCTCGACCACCGTCATCTGTTCTTCGCGCGAGCGCTCATCACTGCTACCGACTCATCGTGCGGAGTCGAGAACGCCGTTGCGCCTGGCGATCTCGATGTTCGCCAGGTGCTGCTCGTACTCGCGGGTGAACAACGTCGTGCCTTGCATGTCGACCGTGACGAAGTACAGCCAGTCCCCGGGCTCGGGCTGCTCTGCGGCCAGAAGCGCGGGTGCCCCGGGCGAGCAGATCGGCGTCGCGGGCAACCCTGGGCGCACATAGGTGTTCCACGGCGTGGACTGGGCCCGGTCCCCGTCGGTGGTGGCGATCTCGATGCGGTCCAGCCCGTAGTTGACCGTCGAGTCGAACTCCAGCGTGCGGTTCTCGTTGAGCCGGTTGTAGATGACGCGGGCCACCTTCGAGAAGTCCTCCGGGGTCGCTTCGCGCTGCACCAGCGAAGCGACCGTGAGGATTTCATACGGCGACATGTCCAGCGCGGTGGCCGTGGTGAGCAGGCCGCTCTGCTCGTATTGCGCGGCGCTTGCAGAGATCAGCGTCGCCAGGATGGCCTGCGGCTCTGCCGACGGGTCGATGTTCCAGGACCCCGGTGCGATCAGGCCCTCAAGCCTGCGATGGTCTGACCCCATATTGTCGACTGCGCCGGTGGCCCATTCCGGCACCGCCAGATCGGCCGGATTGGCTGCGCCCGCCGTGTTCTTGAGGTCGTCGGCGGACACACAGCGCCGCTCGCCGTCGAGGTCCACACAGGACGCGTTGGAGATCAGCGTCAGGATGCCGTCGGTGACGGCGTTTGTCTTGACGTCGCTGACGTCGTCGAGCTGTCTGCCTTCGGGGATGACGAGCTTGCCGACCCGGCTCGCGGGGTCGGCGAGTCGTTCCACCGCGTCGGCGGCGGGAATCTCCGTGCGCATCTTGTAGAAACCGGGCTGGATCGCCGTGATGGCCGTGTTGCCGTCGGCCGCCTGAACGAACGTCGTGACGTTGGCGACGATGTTGCTGTCGTGCAGCGTCTGACCGATGGCCGTCGTCGAATCGCCGTCGTGCACCTGGATGACGACATCGTTGATGCCTTCCCCGGCGTAGTCGGTGCTGGATCCACCGAACAACGAGTGCCACATCTTCGAGCCGAGGAACACCGCCACCACCGCGACGACGACGAGCATCGACAGAGCGATCACCAGCCCCGTCTTGCGCCTGCGGCGGTACCGCTCCTCGCGGGCCCGCTCCCGCCGCGTCAGCCGCCGTCGCGGTGGACCCACCGCCAAGGGCTCCGCGCGGTCACTCTGCCAGTCGTCAGTCATCCAAGACCTCTCCGTGTGCGGGCAACGCCGCCCGCCTCTGGTCAAGCCAGTTCTGAAGGATCCCCACCGCCGCGGCCTGATCGATCACCGATCGTTGACCGCGGGCTCGTACTCCTGCCTCCCGCAGAGCGCGCTGTGCGGTCACCGTGGTGAACCGCTCGTCCGTCAGGCGCACCGGCACCGGGGCGATGCGGTTCGCCAGCAGCTCGGCGACCTCGCCGGCGTCCTGCGCCGACGATCCGGCACGGTCGGCCAGCGTCCGCGGCAGCCCGACGACGACCTCGACGGCCTCGTACTCGGCCACCAGCGCAGCGAGCCGCTTGACGTGCCGGCCCGAACGCTTGTCGCGCTGCACCGTTTCTACCGGGGTGGCCAGGATCCCGTCCGGATCGCTGACGGCCACTCCGATGCGGACCGTTCCGACATCCACCCCGAGCCGACGTCCGCGCCCCGGATCCGGGGCCGCGTTCGGATCGCCGGGCCGGTCGGGCACACGGCTGGTCCAGTCGGTGTCGGGCACGCGGTTAGCTCCGGCCCAGCTCCGCGCGGATCGCCGCCAACGCGGCGTCGATACCCGCCGCCCCCTTGCCCGAGCCCTGCGCGAGGTCGGCCTTGCCGCCGCCCCGGCCGTTGACGGCTGCGCCCAGCACCTTGACCAGGTCGTTGGCGCTGATCCCGAGGTCCTGCGCGGCCGGGTTGACCGCGACCACGAACGGCACGCTGTCGTCGTCGCCCTCGGCGATCAGCGCGACCACACCGGGGTCGCTGCCGAGCTTGCCCCGGATGTCACCGACCAGCGATCGCAGGTCACCCGCGGAGATGCCACCGGCCATGCGCTGCGCGACGAGGCGCACCTTGCCGATCTCCTCGGCACCCGCGGCAGCGTTGACCGCCGCGGAACGCGCGCTGGCCAGCCGCATCCGGTCGAGTTCCTTCTCGGCCGCGCGCAGTCGCTCCACGAGGGTCGCGACGCGGGCGGGCACTTCCTCCGACGGCACCTTCAGCGAGGACGCCAGCCCCGCCATCAACGCGCGCTCCTTGGCGAGGTGCTTGAACGAGTCCAGCCCGACGTACGCCTCGACGCGGCGCACACCGGAACCGACTGACGACTCCCCGAGGATCGTGACCGGCCCGATCTGGGCGGAGCTGCCCACATGCGTTCCGCCGCACAGCTCCAGCGAGAACGGCCCGCCGATCTCGACCACCCGGACCACGTCGGGATAGTTCTCCCCGAACATCGCCATGGCGCCCATCGCCTTGGCCTTGTCCAACTCGGTGTTGAAGGTGTTCACCGCGAAGTCGGCCTGGACCGCCTCGTTGGTGACTTCCTCCACCTGGTCACGCTGCTGCGCTGTCAGTGCGCCCTGGAAGTTGAAGTCGAACCGGAGGTAGCCCGGACGGTTCAGCGAGCCGGCCTGAACGGCGTTGGGGCCCAATACCTGTCGCAGCGCGGCGTGCACCATGTGGGTACCCGAGTGGCCCTGGGTGGCGCCGTGACGCCACCGCGGATCAACCGAGGCGACGATCGTGTCACCTTCGACGAATTCGCCCGACTCGACGTTGATGCGATGCGCCCACAGAGTTTTCGCGATTTTCTGGACGTCGGTGACGGCCGCTTTGGCGGTTTCGGACGCGCCGGTGCCCGTGATGGAGCCTTCGTCGGCGATCTGGCCGCCCGACTCCGCATAGAAGGGGCTGCGGTCGAGAATCAGCTCGACACGATCCGCCTCGAGTCCGTCGTGGGACACCACGGGTACCCGCTTGCCGTCCACGAAGATGCCGAGAATCGTTGCCTCGGTGGTCAGTTCGTCGAAACCAGTGAACTCGGTGGGTCCGGCGTCGACGAGCTCGCGGTACGCCGACAGGTCGGTGTGGGCCTGCTTGCGCGCGGCCGCATCGGCCTTGGCGCGCTTGCGCTGCTCGGCCATCAGGCCGCGGAAGCCCGCTTCGTCGACGGACAGACCGGCCTCGGCGGCCATCTCCAGCGTCAGGTCGATCGGGAATCCATAGGTGTCGTGCAGCGTGAAGGCGTCGCTGCCGGACAACACCTTGGCACCGGATTTCTTGGTCGCCGCGGCCGCATCCTCGAACAGCCGGGAACCGGCGGTCAGGGTGCGGTTGAACGCCGTCTCCTCGGCGACCGCGATGCGGTTGATGCGGTCGAAGTCGGTGACGAGTTCGGGATAGGACGGACCCATCTCGTCGCGCACCGTCGCCATGAGCTCGCCCATGATGGGACGCTCGACGCCGAGCAGCTTGGCGGCGCGGATGATCCGGCGCAGCAACCGGCGCAGCACGTAGCCGCGGCCCTCGTTGCCGGGGGTGACGCCGTCGCCGATGATGATCGCCGCGGTGCGGCTGTGGTCACCGATGATCCGGTAGCGGACGTCGTCTTCGTGGTTGCCCTGCCCGTATCCGCGCGGGGCGATGCTCGCGACGAGGTCGATGACGGGGCGCACCAGGTCCGTCTCGTAGACGTTGTCGACGCCCTGCAGCAGGCACGCGATGCGCTCGACACCCATGCCGGTGTCGATGTTCTTGCGCGGCAGCGGTCCGAGGATCTCGAAGTCCTCCTTGGAGGTGCCCTCACCGCGCTCGTTCTGCATGAACACGAGATTCCAGATCTCGATGTAGCGGTCCTCGTTGGCCTCAGGGCCGCCCTCGATGCCGTACTCGGGGCCACGGTCGTAGTAGATCTCCGAGCACGGGCCGCACGGTCCCGGGATACCCATCGACCAGTAGTTGTCGGCCATGCCGCGGCGCTGGATGCGCTCCAGCGGCAGCCCGGCGACCTCCTGCCACAGTTCGATCGCCTCGTCGTCGTCGAGATAGACGGTGGCCCAGAGCTTCTCGGGATCGAACCCGTAGCCACCGGCATCGACAGGATTGGTCAGCAGCGACCACGCCAGCTCGATGGCGCCCTTCTTGAAGTAGTCGCCGAAGCTGAAGTTGCCGGCCATCTGGAAGAAGGTGTTGTGCCGGGTGGTGATCCCGACCTCTTCGATGTCCGGGGTGCGGATGCACTTCTGCACGCTGGTGGCGGTGTCGTACGGCGGGGTGCGCTGTCCCAGGAAGTAAGGGACGAACTGCACCATGCCCGCGTTGACGAACAGGAGGTTCGGATCGTCGAGGATCACCGAAGCGCTGGGCACTTCGGTGTGGCCCGCCTTCACGAAATGATCAAGGAACCGCTTCCTGATCTCGTGTGTCTGCACGTCCTGTTGTCCTTCGGTCTCACCTGCGAATACTCGACCGCACCACAGTACCGTTTGGACACGCGTCGAAATTACTAGCCCGACACGAAGCTCAACCGCACCGATCGGCGCGGATTGTCCCTGTTCAGATCCACCAGCACGATGCTCTGCCACGTGCCCAGCAGCGGTTCGCCGTCGGCCACCGGAACCGTGACCGACGGTGACACGAGACCCGGCAGCACGTGATCGGCGCCGTGCCCGGGCGAGCCGTGGGCGTGGCGGTAGCGGTCATCACGCGGCAGCAGACGTTCGAGCGTCTCGATGAGGTCGTCGTCGGAGCCGGCACCGGTCTCGATGACCGCGACCCCGGCCGTCGCGTGCGGCACGAACACGTTGCACAGGCCGTCCCGCTCGGCGGCGCAGAACTCACGCACCTTTGAGGTGAGGTCGACGATGCGGCGCCGCGAAGTGTCGACGTCGAGCAGCTCGGTGAACATGGCTCCGAGGGTACGAGAAGGTCCTGCGGAACCGGCTTTGACGCAGGCGTTTATTGGAATTGAGGCGAGGGTAGCCCTCTGTCAGCTGCCCATTCCTTGGAGGAAGACATGACCATCACCGGCATCATCACCGCAATCCTTATCGGCATCGTCGTCGGCGCGCTCGGCCGTCTCGTGCTGCCCGGCAAGCAGCCGATCGGCATGCTGCTGACCATCTTGGTCGGCATCGTGTCCGCGTTCATCGGCACTGCGCTGGCCCGCGCCATCGGAATTCCCACGGTCACCGGAGGAATCGATTGGCTCGAACTGCTCGTCCAGGTCGTGGTGGCTGCTGCCGGCGTCGCCCTGGTCGCGGCACTCATGGGGCGTCGCAAGACGGGCCTGATGGGACGCCGGCGCTCCGGAATCATGCGCTGACATCCCGAAAACGCCACCCTTGGTGATCCCGGCTGGGCCC
This sequence comes from Mycobacterium sp. 236(2023), assembly GCF_029623955.1. GTDB lineage: Bacteria > Actinomycetota > Actinomycetes > Mycobacteriales > Mycobacteriaceae > Mycobacterium. Next base: position 17,971 of record NZ_JARSBP010000012.1, read on the forward strand.
CCGACCAGTCGGGATCGCCTCTTTTCCGGGGTCTACAGGGTTTTCAGCAGGGCGTCGAGCTTTTCGTAGCCTTCGGTCATGCCGCCCTCCATCCCTGATGCCAGCAGCGCGTCGCGCGCCCCGACGTTGGGGCAGATCGAACGGCCCCGCAGCCGGGACCGTCCGCCGCCGAGATCTTCGAACCACAGGAATTCGATGTTGACCATGTCGGGGGCGCCCTCGAATTCGAAGGTCTGCAAGATGAATTCGCCCGCCCGCACGGTGTGGAACGTGCCGTTGAAGCCGAACGTCCCGTGCTCGGTGGTGTGGGAGTAGCGGTAACCGCCGTGGTCGGCGAAGTTCCACTCGGTGATGTCCATCTTCAGACCGTGCGGGCCGAGCCACTGTTTGACCAGCTCGGGTTCGGCGTGCGCGCGGTACAGCGCGTCCACGGGCGCGTCGAATTCGCGCGAAAACTCCATGGCCAGCGTGTCGACAGGTGCGGTGAGATCCAGTGCCTTCGTCATGATTGTCCTTTCTCGGTCATTGCGGCCAGCAGAGCGTCCAGCCGGCGATAGTTGCGTTCGGCGTCCAGGCGATATTTGTCGATCCAGGACGTGAGCTCCTCAAGTGCTGCGGCATCCAGATGCACGGGCCTGCGCTGCGCATCTCGGGTCCTCGTGACCAAACCAGCCTGCTCAAGCACCTGAATGTGTTTGGACACCGCCTGTTTCGTGATGTCGAACGGAGCGGCCAGCTCGTTGACCGTCGCCGGGCCTCGTGACAGCCGCGCCACCATCGCGCGTCGCACGGGATCCGCCAGGGCCATGAACGCCCGATCGAGTCGAGCCTCTGCGTCCTCGTCACTTCCCAATAAACAACCTCTCCATTGATCAACCCTTTGGTTGACTACGACGGTAGTAGCAGTGCGCGGCAGAGTCAATGATCGGATCTCGTCAGCGCGTGCGGCGAATGATCGCCCGCAGCTTCTCCAGCCGGGTCGCGATCTCGCGCTCGACGCCATGGGCAGTCGGTTGGTAGTAGTCGATCCCGACCAGCTCGTCCGGCGGATACTGTTGCGCCGCAACGCCACCCGGTTGATCGTGGGCGTACTTGTAGCCGACCGCATTGCCCAGCTTCTCGGCGCCGGAGTAGTGGCCGTCGCGCAGGTGTGCAGGCACCAGGCCCGCCTTGCCCGCCCGGATGTCGGCCATCGCCGCACCCAGCGCGGTTGTCACGGCATTCGATTTCGGTGCCGTCGCCAGGTGCACCGTCGCGTGCGCCAGCGTCAGCTGTGCCTCCGGCATGCCGATCAGCTGCACGGTCTGCGCGGCGGCGACGGCGATCTGCAGCGACGTCGGGTCGGCCATCCCGATGTCCTCACTCGCCAGGATCATCAGCCGGCGTGCGACGAACCGCGGGTCCTCCCCCGCGACCAGCATCCGGGCGAGGTAGTGCAGCGCGGCATCGACATCCGACCCGCGGACGGACTTGATGAACGCGCTGATGACGTCGTAATGCTGGTCGCCGTCGCGGTCATAACGCACAGCAGCCTTGTCGAGTGACTGCTCGACGACCTCGACCGTCACCTCTTCCCCGGACTCGCTGGCCACTTCCAGCGCCGTCAGGGCCCGGCGCGCATCGCCCGACGACAGCTGCACCAGCAGGTCGACCGCGTCGTCGTTGACGGTGACCTTGCCGCCCAGCCCCCGTTCGTCGTCGATGGCGCGCCGGATCACCGTGTCGATGTCAGCCGGGGTCAGCGGCTGCAACTGCAGGATCAGCGAGCGCGACAACAGCGGCGCGACGACGGAGAACGACGGGTTCTCGGTGGTCGCCGCGACCAGCAGCACGACGCGGTTCTCGACCGCGGCCAGCAGCGCGTCCTGCTGGGTCTTGGAGAACCGATGCACCTCGTCGATGAAGAGCACGGTCTGCTGCCCGCGGATCGAGGCCTGTCGCGCCACATCGATGACGGCACGGACCTCTTTGACGCCGGCGGCGAGCGCCGACAGCGCTTCGAACCGGCGGCCGGTGGCCTGCGAGATCATCGACGCCAGGGTCGTCTTGCCGGTACCCGGCGGCCCGTAGAGGATCACCGAGGCTGCGCCGGAGCCTTCGATGAGGCGACGCAGCGGCGAGTTCGGTTTGAGCAGATGCCCCTGCCCGACGACTTCGTCGAGCGACGCCGGACGCATCCGCACCGCCAGTGGTGACGACGCACCGGGCACCGGGACCCCGCTGGGCGCGGGAATCTCTCCGGGAACGTCGAACAGACTGTCGGACACGCTCCCTGCTTACACGGGTGCGGTGACGAAGTCGATGAGCTCCTCGACCCGGCCGATCAGCTCGGGTTCCAGGTCGGTCCAGTCCCGCACCCGACCCCGGATCTTCTGCCACACCGCGGCGATATCGGCCTGGTCGCGGTGCCGCCACCCGAGCGCCTCGCACACACCGTGTTTCCAGTCCTGCCCCTTTGGAATCGTCGGCCACTGCGTCACGCCGATGCGCTCGGGTTTGACGGCTTCCCAGATGTCGATGAACGGGTGCCCGACCACCAGCGTGTGCTCACCACCCGGCCCGCGTCGGACCGCGTCCGCGATCCGCGCTTCCTTCGATCCGGGCACCAGGTGGTCGACGAGCACGCCGAGACGGCGCCCCGGTCCCGGCTGAAAGTCCTTGACGATCGCGGCGAGGTCGTCGACGCCGCCCAAGTATTCGACGACGACACCTTCGATGCGCAGGTCCTCTCCCCAGACCTGCTCCACGAGCTCGGCGTCGTGACGACCCTCGACGTAGATGCGGCTGGCGAGAGCGACTTTCGCGCGCGCACCTTTGACCGCGACGGAACCCGACGCGGTCCGCGTCGGAGCCGAGGGTGCAGACTTCTTGGGCGCGGTGAGGATGACCGGCTTGCCGTCGATCAGGTAGCCGGGGCCGACCGGGAACGGTTTGGTACGCCCGTTGCGGTCTTCGAGTTCCATCCGGCCGTATTCGACGCGCACCACCGCGCCCACGAAGCCGGTCTGGGCATCTTCGACGACCATGCCGATCTCGATGGGTTGCTCCGTCGACCGGGGTCTGCGGGCCTGGTGCGGATTGTTGGACAGGATGTCGGCGCCATAGCGATCAGCCACCCGGTGATCCTAGGAAGGATCGCGGCCGTCACCGCCTAACATCGCCCGTGTGTTGCTCAATCGGGCCACAGCCCGGCTCGGGTAAACCGGGCACCGAGCAGTCGACGTTGGGTCATGATCGAGCGGTGACAGACCTGAGCACCTACGGACCGTGGGCGGTGATCGCGGGCGGATCCGAGGGGGTCGGCGCTGAATTCGCCGCACTTCTGGCCCATGCCGGAGTCAACCTCGTGCTGATCGCGCGCAAGCCGGCGCAGCTGGAAGCCACCGCGGCCCGCTGCCGTGCGATGGGTGTGCAAACTCGAACGCTGGCAATCGATCTCGTCGACGGCGTGGACGAGGTGATCGCCGCGACGTCAGACCTGGAGGTGGGGCTGCTGATCTACAACGCCGGTGCGAACACCTGCAGCGAGGAGTTTCTCGACGCTCCGCTGCCCGAATTCGGCCGTGTCATCGACCTCAACATCACCGCGATGATGGCACTGGTTGCGCACTTCGGCCGGCCGATGCGGGATCGACGCCGCGGCGGAATCCTGATGGTCGGCTCGATGGCCGGTTATCTCGGCTCGACCCGCCACACGGTGTACGGCGGCGTGAAGGCGTTCGGCCGGATCTTCGCCGAGGGTCTCTGGCTTGAGTTGCGCGAGTACGACGTTCACGTGCTCGAGCTGGTCCTCGGTGTCACCCGAACTCCGGCGATGGAACGGGTGGGGCTCAACTTCGACGTCCCCGGCATGCGGGTCGCCGAACCCGCCGACGTCGCCGCCGAAGGACTCGATCGGCTGCCGTTCGGCCCGGTGCACATCGCGGGCGGCAACGACGACGACGTCGCGCGGCGCAACAATCCCGACCGCGCCGAGGTGGTGCTGGGCGCGCACCGGTTCATGAAACAACTGATGGGTGACCGTTGATGAGCGATGACCGACTGGCCGATCTGGAACGGCGGCTCGCACGGATCGAGGACGAACGCGAGATCGAACGGCTGATCGCCCGCTACGGGCCGCTTGTCGACGCCGGGGAGGCCGACGCCGTTGCCTCGCTGTGGGCCGAGGACGGCACGTACGTGGTCGAAGGCTGGGAGATGCGCAGCCGAGCCGATGTCGCCGCGATGGTGCGCTCCCCGGACCACCAGGGTCTGATCGGCCGCGGCTGTTGCCATTTCCTCGGTCCCGCGGTGGCCACCGTCGATGGCGACGACGCCGTCGCGGTGTGCGAATCGACGCTGCTGGTGCACCGCGAGGGCCGCTTCGCCGTTGGGCGGGCGGGAGCCAACCTGTTCCGACTGAGACGCATCGACGGGCGGTGGCAGATCACCAGCCGCACCACCCACGCCCTCGACGGCACAGTCGAAGCACGCCGGCTGCTTTCGACCGCAGCACTGGCATGAGCGGCGCCCTGGAGGGCCGGGTCGCGTTGGTGACCGGAGCGGGCGCCGGCATCGGCGAGGGCATCGCCCGGCGGTTCGCCGATGAAGGCGCGCGGGTCGTCGTCGCTGAGTACGACGAGGTAGCCGGCCGGGAAACCGCCGAGCAAATCGGTGGACTGTTCGTCGGCACCGATGTCTCCGACCGCGATCAGGTCGAGAACGCCGTCGCGACAACGCTGTCCGAGTTCGGTTCGGTCGACGTTTTGGTCAACAACGCGTGGGGCGGGGGCGGCATCGGCCGGGTCGAGAACAAGACCGACGAAGCTCTCGCCGCGGGGGTCGCGGTCGGCTATTACGGCCCGTTCTGGGCGATGCGCGCCGCCTACCCGCACATGAAGGCGCAGGGCTGGGGCCGCGTCATCAACCTGTGCAGCCTCAACGGGGTGAACGCGCACGTCGGCTCGCTGGAGTACAACGCCGCCAAGGAGGCCCTGCGCGCGCTGACCCGCACCGCGGCCCGGGAGTGGGCGCCGACCGGCGTCACGGTCAACGCTCTGTGCCCGGCAGCCAAGAGCCAGGCCTTTTTCCGCGCGCTCGGCGAGAACCCCGAACTGGAGGCGCTCGCCGACGCGGCGAATCCGATGGGACGCATGGGCGACCCGTACGACGACATCGCACCCGTCGCCGTGTTCCTGGCCTCAGAAGCGTCCCGGTACCTGACCGGCAACACCCTGTTCGTCGACGGCGGCGGCCACATCAACGGCGTGGCCTGGGCGCCCGACCTCGGCGACTGAAGCGGCCGGCCGGCTAATCGAGCTGCTGGCCCTGGTCCTCGACCGGTGCGCCGACTTCGGCGAGTTTGACCGGGTTGGAGGTGATCTCGTCGATCATGGTGTGGATGAACCTCATCTTCTCCAGCACGGGCGGCGGGAGGACGAACGGGTAGACGTCCTCTTTGCCCATCGACCGGTTCACCTGGTTGAGCGCCCAGGACAACGGCAGCCAGAGGTCGATGAGCGTGTCGAACCCGCTGGGGCCCAACGCTCGTCGCTCATATGTGGCGGTGGCGGGCGCGAAACTGAAGGCGGCCGCAGTGTCCAGGGTGTCGCGGATGTGCAGGTAGTGGGCGAAGGTCTCGGCCCAGTCCTCTGCGGGATGCATGGTCGCGTAGGACGACACATAGTCCTGCTCCCACCCGGGAGGCGCGCCCTCGCTGTAGTGCCGGTCCAGAGCGGCCTGGTAGTCGGCTTCTGGATCCCCGAACAACTCGTGGTAGCGCTGCAGATAGGCTTCCGACGTCCCGACCAGCCGGTACTGGTAGTAGTGCCCGATTTCGTGGCGGAAATGCCCGAGCAGCGTGCGGTACGGCTCATCCATCGAGATGCGCAGCTGCTCGCGGTGGACGTCGTCGCCTTCGGCGAGATCGAGTGTGATGACCCCGTTTTCGTGGCCGGTGAACACCTTCTCGAACTGACTCGACAACAGGTCGAAGGCCAGCCCGTACTGCGGGTCGAGATCGCGTCCGACGATCGGGAGCTTCAGCTCGTGCAACTCCGCGATGAGCCTCCGTTTGGCCTTCTCGGCGGAGGCGAACGCCGCCAGCGCGATGAGGTCGGCGTCGTTGGGCCGGGTGCGGGTCAGTGCGCACGACACACACAGTTTCGCGATCGGACCCTTCTCGACAAGCCAATTGCATTCGGCGAGATGAAGATTCGCGCACAGCTGGTATTCGCTCTCGTCGACCGCGCCCGCGTGTTCGCTCTCCTCCGGCGGGGCGATGACCAGCAGCGCCATGTCGTCGAGCGAGAATCCCAGTGCGCTCTTGCAGTTCAGGCACACCGAGTTCTCGAACGACAACCGCTGACCACAATTGGGGCAGGTGAAATCACGCATGGAGAACTCCTCCGTGGTACGGCGCGACGTCGACGGACACGTCGATGACGCTGCTCTCCGAATCGGTGTAGATGATGCCGCGCAGCGGCGGGACGTCGGCATAATCACGGCCGAAGCCCACGGTGACATAGCGTTCGTCGACCATCTGGTTGTTGGTCGGATCCAGGCCCAGCCATTGATTCTGCGGTGTCCACACCGACGCCCATGCGTGCGTCGCGTCAACTCCCACCATGCGTTCCTTTCCAGGGGGTGGATCCGTCGCCAGGTATCCCGAGACATAGCTGGCGGCCAGACCATTGGCGCGCAGGCAGGCGATCGCCAACCGCGCGAAGTCCTGACATACCCCTTCGCGGGCCGCCAAAACCTCACTCACCTGTGTGGACACCGTGGTGGAACCTGACTTGTAGGTGAAGTCGGTGTAGATCCGCGCAGTGAGGTCCCGCAGGACCTCGATCAGCGGTCTGGCCGCTGCGAAACTCGGTGCGGCATAGGCACGGACCTCGTCGGTGATCTCCGGCGGCAGGAGGTCCAATGTGAACTCGGTGGCGAGTGCGCCGTCCGCGCCGACCGGCCGGGCGATCTCCCACGGCGCGCGGGCGGACGGGCCGTCGTAGAGATCCCACGAGGGCGGATCGACCTCGACCACCGAGCGGCTGGTGACCGTCAGCGCCTCGTGGCGCTCGGTGACATGAAAGTACGAGCTGATGTTGCCGTAACCGTCACGGCTGGTGGAACTGTCGGCAGCCTCCGGATCGAGGACCAGTTCGTGAAACAGGCAGCGCTGTCTGGCCGAGTCGCGCGGGGTCAGAAAGCCGCGGCCGTACGAGCTGGTGACGACGTCGGAGTACCGGTACATCGTGCGATGGGTGATCTCGTAGCACCGGCTGGACCCGGACGCGGTCGGCCCGTCCGGAAATGCCGTCACGGGACCACCCGGCGCTCGTCGGGACCCCACAGCGGCTGCATGTCGCCGGGCAGTGACAGGTGAATCGCGGTGATCACCGACGACAGCTCACGCAGGTCGCGGTGGATCCCACGCAGCAGCCCTTCCAGCTCTTCGCGATTACCCTCCGCGGTGCTCGCTTCGAGCTCGTCGGGTTCGATGCGGCGCAGGCGTGCCGCGATCTCGTCGACCATCCGCTCCGGACGCGAGGAACCCGACGAACCTGGTAGCGATCTCAGGTGGGTGCGGAGCTTCTCGAGCTGGTAGACCAGCGAGCGGGGGTTGCCCACGTCGAAGAGCACCAGCTCGGCCACGCCGGCCACACTAATCTTGCCCGGGTTTCGCCTGCGGTAGATGACCAGCGATTCGCACGCCACGAGCGTCGACTCGGTGACCGTCTGCTCGGCGCCCGGCGTGCGCACCGTCGTCAGCGTCGCGCGCAGCAGGGCCGTCAGCGCGAGACCGCGCTCGATCCGCTTACCGATGTCGAGCAGCGTCCAGCCCACATCGTGGACCATCGACTCGGCGACGACGCCGGACAGCGCGAGCATTCCTGCCAGCGTCTGCGTGTTCGTCGCCGCCAGGAAGGCGTCGCCTTCGGCCTGCGAATCAGGCGGGGAATCCGCGCCATAGAGCAGCGCGCGCTCCAGTGCGGACAACACCATCCAGGTGTCATTGGACATCTGGTCGCGCACAGCCCGGGCGGCCAGGCTGAGCCGTTCGACCGACTGGGCCAGCGACCCGGCGCGATGCCGGTCGGCGGTCAAGGACCACAGGGTGGTCGGCGCGGTGGCAACCATCTCGGCGTAGTCGCCGCTGGCGCCGGTGTCGGTCCCGGTGATGTCCCCGAGCGCGGTGAGCAGCACCGGCACACACTCGCTGCCGTCCATCGTTCGGCGGTAGCGATATTCGTGGTAACGCTCGCGCGTCACGGTCAGCACTCGCGCCATGTGTTCGGCGCGTTCGGCATACCGCCCGATCCAGAACAGGTCGGACAGCACGCGCGGCGAGCTGACCTCCTGGGTCGGGCTCGAGGTCGCGAGTGCGGGCAGCCGCCCGACGTCGGGCGCGGTGAGCTCGACCGAGATCTTCTCGGCCGTGACCCGGGTCGGCGTACGGACCCAAATATCCTTGGCGGCAACAGTTTTGAGATGGTAGGCGGCGGTCCCCGGGGCCAGCAGGTAGCCCAACCCACCGATCATCGGCGCGTACCCACTGCGCTGGGACACCGTGAACAACCGCATGCCGACGTTCGACGAGGACAACCCGCCCGGAAGGTAATCCGAAGGCGCCGAAGAGAATTGAGGTAGTTCCTGACCCACCCACTGCCACGGCGTGGCCGTTATGCGTGCCGCGAGCGCCTCCCGTTGTGCCAGCGACAGCTCAGGGCCGACGATCGGCTCCTCCCCTGTCACCGGCCTGATGAGCAGCTCCGACAGGTTGGCCAGCAGATGTGACCGCTCCACGTCGATGCCCGCCCAGTACAGCGGCGCGGTCTGCAGCAACGGTTTCTCGCCGAGCAATTCTTGGGCCAGTTCGGGCAGGAAGCGAAGCAGCCCAGCGCTTTCCAGCACGCCGCTGCCCAGAGTGTTGACCACCGTCACCGCGCCGCGGCGCAGCACCTCCACCAGGCCTACGACACCGAGTCGCGAATCCGGCCGCAGATCGAGTGGGTCGGCATACTCGGCGTCGACGCGGCGCAACACCACATCGACACGCTTGAGGGTGCCCATCGAGCGCATCCACAACTTGCCGTCGCGCACCACCAGGTCGGCGCTCTCCACCAGCGGCAGGCCGAGCACGCTGGCCAGATACGCCTGGTCGAACGCGGTCTCCGAGTGGATGCCGGGGCTCAGCACGACGACGACCGGTTCCTCGGCGGACTCCGGAGCGGCATCCACGAGCGCCAGGCGCAGCGCCTGCGCCCACGGCGACGCGGGACGCGGGCCGATCTGCTCGTACAGGTCGGGGATCGCGTGCGCGACGACGCGGCGGTCGGCCAGCGCGTACCCGGCACCCGACGGCGCCTGCGTCCAGTCCGCGTTGACGAGGAACTCCCCGGACGTGTCTCTGCTGATGTCGCACCCGTGCAGGAACAGCTGGTGGCGGCCCGGCACCTCGATACCGCGGGCGGCGCGGACGTATCCGGGGTGGGCGAACAGCAGTTGAGGCGGCAGCATCCCGCTGGTGATCGAGCGCCGCGCTCCGTACAGGTCGGTGAGGACCGCGTCGAGCAGTCGTGATCGTTGCACCAGGCCGGCTTCGAGGGTGTCCCAGTCCGCCGCCGAGACGACCAGGGGCAGCGCGTCGAGCTGCCACGGCCCCGGCACCGCGGTGCCGTCGCCGTTGGTGATTGCATCACCACGGGGCAATCTGCCCGGCTCGCCGGGGTTGTCCACCTGGACGTAGGTGATGCCGTCGTTGTCGACCAGACCGCGCACCACGGCGCGCAACCGGTCCAGCCCGTCGCGGCCACGCTCGCGCACGCAGTCGGCAAGCTCCTGCCAGGCGGGCCTGACATGCCCTGCCGCGTCGACGAATTCGTCATATCCGGTCGTCGGCCCACTGAACAGCGGTTGCACGTCGAACAGCGCCTGCTGCGCCCGCAGGGTGCCATACGGATCCAGCGGGTTGTCGAAGTCGGTCGCCCCGACCCCCATACGGGGCGTCGGAGGCGTTGCGGGGACGGCCATTACTGCAGAACGGTACGCACTCGCCGCAGATCCAAGATGCCCGGCGCGCCCACATCAGTCGATTGACGCGCCTGTTTCTCCCGCAAGCCTGCGAGGTCCACCTTGCCCGGCGTGAAGCCGCTCGCTTCGAAGCGTCGGCCGCGGCGCGACTCGGCCTCGACGGCGTTGACCGGCGGGCTGTCGTAGGCGCGTCCGCCCGGGTGGGCGACGTGGTAGGTGCATCCGCCGCGGGACACCCCGGTGGCCGCGTCGATCAACTCGAAGCGCAGCGGACCGTCGACGGTGATGGTCGGGTGCAGGGCGCTGGGCGGCTGCCAGGCCCGGTACCGCACTCCGCCGACCTGGACGTCGGGGTTGTCGGTGGCCAGCATCGGTATCGGGTGACCGTTGACAGCGACGATGTAGCGCGCCCGGTCCGCACCGATCAGCCGTACTTGCAGCCGCTCCACCGACGAGTCGACGTAGCGTGCGGTGCCACCGGCGGTGGCCTCCTCCCCCAACACGTTCCACGGTTCGATCGCGCTGCGCAGCTCGATCTCCACCCCACCGAACACGGCCGTCCCGATCCGCGGGAAGCGGAACTCGGTGAACGGATCCAGCCAGCTGGTGTCGAAGTCGACGCCGTGCGCGCGCAGATCCGCAGCCACTTCGGCGATGTCGTGAATGATGAAGTGCGGCAACAGGTAGCGGCCGTGCAGGTTCGCGCCGTGCCGGATCAGCGGAGCGCGCAGTGGCTCATCCCAGAACCACGCCACCAGTGACCGCACCAACAATGACTGCACCATGGCCATCTGGTGGTGCGGTGGCATCTCGAAGCCACGGAGCTCCAGGAGGCCGAGCCGGCCCCGCGCGCTGTCGGGGCTGTAGAGCTTATCGATGCAGAACTCGGCGCGGTGGGTGTTGCCGGTGATATCGGTCAGCAGATGACGCAGCGCCCGGTCGGTGTGCCAGGGCTTCGCTCCGCCGGGCGCCTTGGCCAACCGCGCGATCTCGGCGAAGGCGATCTCGAGTTCGTAGATCGATTCGGGCCGTCCTTCATCGACGCGCGGCGCCTGCGATGTCGTGCCGATGAAGCGTCCCGAGAACAGATAGGACAGCGACGGGTGCCGCTGCCAGTACGTCAGCAGCGAGACCAGCAGGTCGGGCCGCCGAAGCATCGGCGAGTCGGCGGGGGTGATGCCGCCAAGGGTGATGTGGTTACCGCCGCCCGTGCCGCCGTGGGAGCCGTCGACATCGAATTGCTCTGTCGACAGTCGCGCCAAACGTGCCTGCGCATAGAGGGTTTCGAGTTGCGCGGACTGTTCGGCGAAGCTCTTGGTGGGCGCCACGTTGACCTCGATGACGCCGGGATCCGGGGTGACCGTCATCGTCTCGAGGCGGGCGTCGTTGGGTGGGCCGTACCCCTCGATGACCACCGGGCAGGCGATCGACGCGGCAGCCGCTTCGATGCGCTCGATCAGGTCGACGAAGTGCTCCAGTTCGTCGATGGGCGGCAGGAACACGTACAGCAGTCCCTCGCGGATCTCACTGACAAGGGCCGTCGTCGGCACCCACTCGGCGTCCTCGTCGTCGTGCGGATCGGACGCGGGAGCTGCCACCGCCGGACCTTTGGCTCCGGGACGCAGCGCGGGGCGCCGCTGGATCGGGTCGGCATCGAAGGACGGCCGGGGCGGATGCCAGCTGATCGAGTTCAGCGGCAGTCGCAGTCCCGCGGGCGAATCGCCCTCGAGCAGGACGATGCGACCCCTGCGGAATGTCCAATTCGCACTGGCCCAGCCGTCCTCACCGTCCGCGCGGTGCAGCGGCAGGACGAATGCGGCGGGGTCGTCGACGGGCGTATCGAGCCGCGCCAGCAGCTGGGCGCGAGCATCGACGCTGTCGTTCTCCAGGTCGTCTTCGGCGGCAACGGGATCGCCCTGCGGTTGCCGCACGGCACCGGCGAGGCGGGCGAGCGCATCCTCGTAGGCCGGGCGGACCTGACTGTCGGGGAACCCGAGGCCCTCGGCGACGGCCGCGAGCAGTTCGCGCCCCGCGTCCGGCGAGATGGCCCTGTGCTCGCGGTCTTCGTCCCACGGGTCGGCGAGCAGAGTTCCGTCGGTCCACAGCGGTTCGCCGTCGGCGCGCCAGAACAGCCCGATCTGCCAGCGCGGCAACGGTTCTCCCGGATACCACTTGCCCTGGCTGCGCTGCACGAGCCCCTGGGGCGCCCACACCTTCTTCAGCAGCGCGGCGAGTGCCGAGGCTCTTTCGCGCTTGTGCGGTCCGTCGGCGTCCGTCGTCCATTCCGGGTCGACCTGGTTGTCGATCGAGACGAACGTGGGTTCCCCACCGACGGTCAGACGCACGTCGCCCGCGGCGAGCCGCTCGTCCACCCGCTTACCGAGCGCGGTGATGGCCGCCCACGACGCCTCGGTGTACGGCAGGGTGACCCGCGGGTCTTCGTGCACGCGGGTGACGACATTGCTGAACTCCAGCGTCGTCTCGCTCTTGTCCGTTGCGCCGGTGATGGGTGCCGCCGACTCGGGATGCGGGGTCGCCGACAGCGGGATGTGCCCCTCGCCGGCGAACAGCCCGGAGGTGGGATCGAGGCCGATCCAGCCGGCGCCGGGGACGTACACCTCGGTCCAGGCGTGCAGGTCGGTGAAGTCGGCGGCGGGCCCCGACGGCCCGTCGAGGGCTTCGACATCGGATGTCAGCTGCACGAGGTAGCCGGAGACGAAGCGCGCGGCCAGACCCATCTGGCGCAGAATCGACACCAGCAGCCAGGCGCTGTCGCGGCACGATCCGATCCCGGTGCGCAAGGTGAAGTCGGGCGTCTGCACGCCCGGTTCCATCCGCAGCGAGTAGCCGACGTCGGCGTTGACGGCGCGGTTGAGCGCGACGAGGAAGTCGATGGTGCGGGTGCCCGCGGCGATGGAGAAATTCGTCACCCAGGCTTGCGCCAGGTCGCCGGGGCCGGACCCTTCGCCATCCTCGTCCACGGGCCGCAGGTAGGGCTTCAGGTCCTCCAGCAAGCTCTTCGGATACTCGAAGGGGAACGTCTCCGCGTACTCCTCGATGAAGAAGTCGAACGGGTTGATGACCTTGAGGTCGGCGATCAGGCCGACGGTGATGGTCAGGCTGCGGGTGCGGGTCGGGAACACCAGCCGTGCCAGAAAGTTTCCGAAGGCGTCCTGCTGCCAGTTGACGAAATGATCGGCCGGTTCGACCTGCAACGAGTACGCCTCGATGGGCGTGCGCGAGTGCGGGGCCGGCCGCAGTCGGACGACATGCGGATGGACCTCGACGAGACGGTCGAACGTGTAACTGGTGCGGTGCTCCAGGGCCACCTTGATACCCATAGCGGTAAATCCCACCACACCGGACAGTGCGACGCAGATCGCGTCAGGTCTGCGCTCTGCGCGGGATGAGATTGCCGCGGGGACGTAACACCAACACCAGCACGCCCGCGAGCACGATGCCTGCGAGATTGACGACCAGTTGAAGCGCCGATTTTGCCGCGACGTCCCATGCGCCGACTGTCGCGGCGACGACGGCGAATCCGGCTGCCGTGACCGTGTAGACGGAGATGAAGACGCCGACCAGCCCCGCCGACCTGGCCGAGACTAGGGAGAGCATGCCTGCCGCTCCGGCGAGCAGCGCCACGACAAACGACAGAGGGCCGACTTCGAAGATGAAGTCGACTTCTTCGACGTGGGCGACGCTGTCCAGCGTGATCCAGCCAAAGCTCTCCGCCACCCAGGCGGCCAACGCGGTGATGCCCATCGCGATCGGGAAGCCGACGACCAACGCCGTGGCGGCCCGACGGGCGAGGACCATGCGTCTCTGGACGAGGGCGACCGACAGCGCGGCTAGCGGGCCGAACTCGGGTCCCAGCACCATCGCCCCGACGATGGTGACGGTCGAATCGGTCACCACGCCGATGGCGGTGAGCAAACACGCCAGGGTCAGGAACAGAACGAAGGTGACCGACAGCGTGGCTTCCTCGCGAGTGCGACCGATGAGTTCGTCCCACACCACCGCGTCGGCCGGATCGCCGGCCGCCGCATCCTCGGCCCGGTGCGCTCGTGTCGACAAGATGGTGTCGAGCACTTCGAGGGTGATCGCGCCGCGGTGCTGAACGTCGAGGGCTTTGAGCGCCTTGATGACGCCGTTGGCGCATTCCCTGGCGATGTCGGCGGTGATCTCGTCGCCTGCCGGTTCCAGCGCCGCGTCGGGGTGCAGCGCGATGTTGGCGACACCTACCTCGTCGCGGAGCACGGCAAGCACATCTTCACGCAGGTCGTTGGGAGTGATCACCCGCAAATGCAGCACCGGCGCACGGTAACCGCCTGGTGCACCGGAAATGAACCGATGGCGGCTAAATGTGGGCACTCCACAACTTCGTGTTATAGATTCACATGACTGACGCCGATGCGGCGCCAAAACCCGCCAAAGCTGGCGGATATCTGTGAATTTTCAACAGGTGAGGGTCTGGTGGCTTGGTGGCCGTTGACGTGAAAACCCGTAGGGACCGGATCGAAGCGCGCGTTCGGTCCGCCCGGGAGATCAATTTCGCGGACCTGGCTACGGAGTTCGACGTGTCCGAGATGACGATCCGGCGTGACGTCGAAGCACTCGAAACGCTCGGCGTGCTCCGGAGGGTGGTGGGCGGCGCAATCGCCGTGCAGGGCAAGGACACCGAGCCGTCGTTCGCGACCCGGATGGCCGACGCCGCCCAGGAGAAGATCCACATCGCCGACGTCGTCGCCGACCTGATCGGCCGGAACGAGACGCTGATCCTCGACTCCGGGAGCACCGCCCTGGCCGTTGCCAACTCTCTGAAGGGGCGCGGTCTGGGCCTGACGGTCGTGACGCCGAGCGTCCTCGCTGCGCTGGCGCTGGTGGACGAACCCGACACCACCGTCGTGCTCACCGGAGGCGAGTTGCGGTCCGGCGAGCTGAGCCTCATCGGGCCCAGCGCCGAGGACACTCTCGCCAACTACAACTGCGACACCTACGTCATGGGTGTGGCGGGCATCGACAGTGAACGTGGGATCTCCGACTATCACCAGGCCGAAAGCCGGGTCAAGCGCGCGGCCAGCCGTCGCGCAGACCGGGTCATCGTCGCCGCCGACAAGAGCAAGCTCGGCAGGGTCACGTTCGTCAGCATCTCCGCGCTGTCGCAGATCCAGACGATCGTCAGCGACGGCGAACCCGACCATCCCGCGCTGGTGGCTGCCCGCGGCATGGGAGTCGAGGTCATCTGCGTTGCCGGACAGAATGATTCGGCCGAGGTGAGCGCACTGTGACTTCTCACACGAGCGGGAGCTTCTACACCGTCGGCATCGACATCGGCACCACGGGCACCAAGACGGTGCTGCTCGACACCGCGGGCGGGATCGTCGCGACCGCGTCACGGGAAACCACGTTGCACTCCCCCGCCCCCGGCTTCGCCGAGGCCGACACAGCGCAGTGGTACCGCAACGTCGTCGAGTCCATCCGGGAAGTGTTGTCGCACAGCGCAGTCGCACCCGAGCAGATCGGCGCCGTCGCCACCTCGGGCATGGTGCCCGCCGTCATCCCGGTCGACGACACCGGAAACCCGCTGCGGCGCGCCATCCTTCAGAATGACGCCAGGGCGCACCGCGAGGTCGCCGATCTCGCGGCGAAATTGTCGGAAACCGATCTGGTGACGCTGACCGGATCCGCGATGACCCAGCAGTCCGTCGCGCCGACCATGGTGTGGCTACGCGACCACGAACCCGACGTGTACAGGCGCACCGCCCATTGGGTCGGTTCTTACGACTGGGTGCTGTCGGCGCTCGGCGCCCCGGTACACGTGGAGCAGAACTGGGCATTGGAGTCAGGCCTGTTCACCGTCGACGGCGACGTCGCCGAGGCCGTGCTGGTCGCCGCGGAACTCGACCCGAGGGCACTGGCGCCCGTCCATCGTCCGGGTACTCACCTCGGCGAGCTCAGCGCGGCCGCCGCTGAGGCCACCGGCTTGCGGGCCGGCACCGCGCTCGTCGTCGGCGGTGCCGACCACGTGCTGTCCGCCTACGCCGCGGGAGTCAACAATCCCGGCGATGCCCTCGTCAAACTCGGTGGGGCGGGCGACATCCTGGTCGCCAGCGACACCCCGGTCACCGACGCCCGGTTGTACCTGGACGCCCATCCGGTGCCCGGACACTGGCTGCCGAACGGATGCATGGCCACCAGCGGCAGTCTGATCCGCTGGTTCCAGGCCCTCGTCGGGGGCGCTGATCTGACGGCGCTCGACGACGAGGCAGCCTCGCGGCCTCCTGCCGAGATCTTCTGTCTGCCGTACTTTCTCGGCGAGAAGAGCCCGATCCACGATCCGGATCTGCGTGGGGTCTTCGCGGGAATGCATCTCGGACACACCCGTGCCGACATGTACCGCTCCGTGCTTGAGGCCATCGCGTTCGGGTTCCGGCACCACGTCGATGTCTTCGGACAGATCGGCATCCCGTTCGAGCGCGTCATGATCACCAACGGCGGCTCGAAATCGACTCTGTGGAAGCAGATCCACGCCGATGTCCTCGGTACCGAGATGCATCCGGTCAGCGGCCATCCGGGGGCATCCCTCGGCGCCGCAGTGATCGCCGCCATCGGCATCGGGGCGCTCGACGACTGGTCCGACGCCGCCCGTTTCGTCACCCTCGACGAGCCCTTCACCCCGGATCCCGACCGTGTCGACGCCTATGACCTCGCCTATGCGACATGGCGCGAACTCGGCATCGCCATGACCCCGATCTCCCACACCATCGCCCGCACCACCCGATGAAAGGAACACTCGCCCCATGAGATTCGCCAAAAACCCCACATCAGCGCGGCGAGGACGCGTCCGCGCCGCGCTTGTCGCCGCCGTCGCCGTCCCCGCCCTCCTGTTGTCCGCATGTGCCGGCTCCGGCGGTCCCGAGCAGGCCGAGGCCACCGGAACCGGTGAGGTGTCCGCCGACGTGTCGGGCACCGTGCGGATCCTGATGGAGAACGTGCCGGACACCGACATCGTCAAGTCGATGGTCGCCGACTTCAACAAGGAGTACCCCGGCGTCCAGATCGACATCGAATCGCTGACCTTCGATCAGATGCGTGACAAGCTGGTGTCGTCATTCCAGTCGTCCTCACCCACCTACGACCTGATCGTCGCCGACAACCCGTGGATGGTGGACTTCGCCAACGCCAAGTTCCTCCAGCCCCTCGACGCGCGCATCGACAGCACGCCGGACTACGACGCCGCCGACTTCTTCAAGCCGCTGACCGACATCACCACTGTCGATGGCGCCCGCTACGGTGTGCCGTTCTACAACTACGCGCTCGGATACCTCTACAACACCGACGATCTCGCAGCGGCCAACCAGCAGGTGCCCACCACACTCGACGAGTTGGTCGCCACCAGCAAGGCGCTCAAGTCCGGCGACCGGGCCGGCATCGCGATGCAGCCACAGCGCGGCTACAAGATCTTCGAGGAGTGGGGCAACTGGCTTTTCGCGGCCGGCGGTTCGATCTATGACGCCGACGGCAACATCACGCTGAACACGCCTGAGGCCAAGCGCGCACTCGAGGCCTACATCGACACCTACAACACCGCCGCACCCGCCAACAGCCTGAACTGGAGCATGGACGAGGCTCAGCGGTCGGTGTCGGCGAACCAGGCCGCGTCGATGATCAACTACAACTGGCAGCTGCCGGCGCTCAACGAGCCGGGTTCGGGCCCCGCAGCAGGCAAGATCAAGCTCGCGACCATCCCCGGCGGCAAGCAGGTACTGGGCTCGTGGAGCTGGGCTATCCCGAGCAACTCCGCCACGCCGGATGCCGCGTGGGCGTTCGTCTCGTGGATCACCGCCAAGCCCAATGATGTTGTGCGTACCGAGAAGGGCGGCGCCGCGATCCGGCAGAGCACGCTGCAGGATCCGGCTGTCCTGCAGGGCCAGTTCGGCGAGGAGTACTACAAGACCGTCGAGCAGCTACTCGACAACGCCGCGCCACTGAGCCAGGGCCCCAGCGGCGAAGAGATGATCCAGGCCGTCGGCACCGAGCTCAACGAAGCCGTCGCCGGCACCAAGAGCGTCGACGACGCACTCGCTGCCGCTCAGGCCGAAGCGGAGAAGATCCAGGGCTAGCCGCCCCCCGATCCGGAAACCGACCACCCCACGAAAGGAGCGAGACCAACTATGAAATCCGGCATGCGATTTCAGCACGGTATGGTCGCCCCCCTCGTCGCCCTTTTCGTCGGGGTGGTCGGTTTCCCACTGGGATATGCGGCGTACCTGAGCGTCACCGACTACAAGCTCACCGATCGCGGAACCCCGGCGATAGTCGGTGCTGACAATTTCGTCGCCACGTTCGAAGACGGGGCGTTCTGGAACGCCTTCGGCACGACGGCGCTCTACGTCGCCATCGCCGTCGGCCTCGAGCTCGCCGTCGGCCTGGCGATCGCACTGGCTCTCCAAAAGCAGAAGTGGGCGAAGGATCTCACCCGTTCGATGCTGCTGGCCCCGATGTTCATCACGCCCATCGCCGTCGGGCTGACGTTCCGGTTTCTGCTCAACGACCAACTCGGCGCGATCCCGGCGATGCTGGACACGATCGGCATCTCCTACGACTTCTTCGGACCGGGCAAGGCGCTGTTCACGCTGGCTCTGATCGACGTGTGGCAGTGGACGCCGTTCATGGTCCTACTGCTGCTCGCCGGCCTGGAGTCGATCCCGAAGGAACCGCTGGACGCCGCACGCGTCGACGGCGCAGGCGGACTGTATGTCCTACGGCGCGTGACGCTGCCGCTGCTGGCGCCGGTGCTTGTCGTCGCGATCCTGCTGCGGTCACTCGACGCGATGAAAGTCTTCGAGTACGTCTTCGCGACGACCAGGGGTGGACCCGGCACCGAGACAGAGACGTTGCAGTACTTCATCTATCAGACCGGGATCCAGTTCTTCCGGCTCGGATCCGCATCGTCGATGGCGTTCGTCGTACTGGTGCTCGTCCTCGCGGTGATCGTCATCGCGTTTCGCCGGATGGACAAAGCCCGGGCGGAGGGACAGCGATGAACCGGTCCGCTCTCCTCACCGTCCTGCGGTCGGCCCTGCTGTGGGCCGCCGGAATCTCGGTGCTGTTCCCGATCGTGTGGATCGCGCTGGCGAGCGTGAAAACGCCTGAGCAGCTCAACGATCCGTTCCTGCTGTCGTTCACGCCCGACTTCTCCGCATGGCAGAACGTGCTCGCCTCGGGGATTCTCGGCGCCGCAGGCCGCAGCGCGGTGGTGGCGCTCGTGACGGTCGGTATCAGCGTCGTGGTCGGCAGCATGGGCGCGTACGCGATCGCGCGCTACCGGGCCGGTGGCACACTCACACGGTTCGGCATGCTCGCAGCGCAGGTGCTTCCACCGGCGGTGCTGGTGTTTCCGTTCCTGACGATGGCGTACGCGCTGCGCCTGACCGACACGCTGGTCCCGGTGATCTTCGCGCATCTGAGTTTCGTTCTGCCCGTGGTGACCTGGTTCCTGATCGGCTTCTTCGAAGCGGTCCCCCGGTCGCTGGAGGAGCAGGCCCAGGTGGACGGTTTCACGCGGTTCGCCGCGTTCCGCCTCGTGGTGCTGCCCCAGGTACTCCCCGGCATCGGCGCGGCCGCCATCTTCGGGTTCACGCTGTCCTGGAACGACCTGTTCTATGGACTCATCCTTGCCCCGGGCAAAGCCGCGATCCTGCCGGTGGCCATCGCAGGGTTCAACACATTCCGCGGGGTGCAGATCGGCTCAATGAGCGCTGCGATCCTCATCGCGGTCGTCCCGGTCGTCATCGCGAGCTTCTTCATCCAGCGCAAGCTGGTGCAGGGCATCAGCGGTGGCGCGGTGAAGTTCTAGGGAAGGCACATGGCGCAAGTCCGTTTCTCCGGCGTCACCAAGGCGTACGGAACCACCTCTGTCGTCAGCGATCTCGACCTCGAGTTGCCCGACGGCTCGTTCACCGTCCTCGTCGGGCCGTCGGGGTGCGGCAAGTCGACGTCGCTGCGGATGCTGGCCGGTCTGGAGAGCATCACGTCGGGCACCATCACCATCGGCGACCGCGACGTCACCAATATGGAGCCGCGTGAGCGCGACATCGCGATGGTGTTCCAGAACTACGCCCTGTACCCGCACCTGTCGGTGGCGGAGAACATCGCGTTCCCGCTGCGTGCCACCAAGACCCCGCGGCGCGAGGCGCTGGCCAGAGCCGCCGAGATCGGCGAATCCCTGGGATTGGGAAAGCTGTTGGGCCGCAAGCCCAAAGACCTCAGTGGCGGTCAGCAGCAGCGCGTCGCCATCGGCCGCGCCATCATCCGCGAGCCGTCGGTCTTCCTGTTCGACGAACCGCTGAGCAACCTCGACGCCAAGCTGCGGGTCGAGACGCGCACGGAACTGCTGCAGATCCAGCGGCGCCTCGGTATCACGTCGGTGTACGTCACCCACGACCAGGAAGAGGCGATGACGCTGTCGGACCGCATGGTCGTCATGCGCGACGGCCGCATCGCTCAGCAGGGCACCCCGCAGGAGGTGTACGCCTGTCCCGCAGACACATTCGTGGCGGCCTTCGTCGGCAGCCCGAAGATGAACCTCGTCGACGGCACGCTCTCGGGCACCACGTTCACTCACGCGGGCGGCTTCAGCCTGACCGTTGACACCGCTGCCACCGCCGGCCCGGTGACCCTCGGGGTGCGACCGGACGATCTCGTGCCGACGGTCGCGGGCGGCGACGCGGCCGCGCGGGTGGTCCTCATCGAGCATCTCGGCCCCCGCGCGATCGTCACGATCGACGCCCGCGGCACCGAACTGACCAGTGTGGTCGAGACCCCGCGACTGGCCGGGATCAGTGAAGGCGCCCCCGTCGATCTCGCCGCCCGCCCTGGAGCCATCCACCTTTTCGACCCCACCACCGGCCGTCGTGTCGGCGGCTGACACAACGAGATAGGAACGAGAAGTACAAATGACGAGAACTGTCGTGGTGACCGGAGCGGGTTCCGGTATCGGACGGGCGATCGCGAACACACTCGCACAACGCGATTGGCGGGTGGTGGTGACCGATATCGACGCCGGGGCGGCCGCGGAAGTGGCAGCGGCACTGCCGAATCCGGCTGCCGGCCACGAATCTGCGCAGCTGGACGTCACCGCCGTCGTGCCCGCCGCCGACGTGGCTGCCGATGTCGCGGAGCGGTTCGGGTTGGACGCGTGGGTCAGCAACGCAGGAATCTCGTTCATGCACCGTTTTCTCGATGCCCCGATCGAGCGCTACGACCAGACAATGGACGTCAACCTCAAGGGCGTGTTCGTCTGCGGCCAAGCTGCCGCGCGGGAAATGGTCCGGGCCGGGAAACCGGGCGCGATCGTGAACACCGCGTCGATGGCGGGCAAGCAGGGTCGCGTGCCCTATCTGTCGGACTATGTCGCCTCGAAGTTCGGCGTGGTCGGGCTGACCCAGGCCATGGCCTACGAACTCGGCGAGCACAACATCACCGTCAACTGCGTCTGCCCCGGTTTCGTCGAAACGCCGATGCAGTCACGGGAATTGGAGTGGGAAGCCACGCTGCGTGGCGCCACGCCCGACGGGGTGCGGGCGATGATGATCGCCGACACCCCGCTCGGGCGACTGGAGCAGCCCGACGACGTGGCCCGAGCCGTGGCGTTCCTGCTCTCCGACGACGCCCGCTTCATCACCGGTGAGGCCCTTGCCGTCAACGGCGGCGCCTACATGGACTGACCACGCCCGCACCACGATTCACCTGTTAGAGAAAGGCACCTTCAGTGACCACCACCTGGCTCGACGAGGTCTTCAACGTCACGAAGCCCGTCATCGCCATGCTCCACCTGTCCGCACTGCCGGGCGATCCCGGATTCGACTCCGCGGCCGGCATCGCCGCCGTCGTCAACAGGGCGCGCACCGAACTCGAAGCGCTGCAGAGCGGCGGCGTCGACGGCGTCATGATCAGCAACGAGTTCAGCCTCCCGTACCTGACGAAAACCGAACCCATCACGGCGATCTCGATGGCCCGCATCATCGGCGAACTGCTGCCCGACATCTCGGTGCCCTACGGCGTGAACGTGCTGTGGGACGGCCGCGCGTCGATCGACCTCGCGGTCGCCACCGGCGCGAAGTTCGTGCGCGAGATCTTCACCGGCGTGTACGCCAGCGATTTCGGGCTGTGGAACACCAACGTCGGCGAGGTCGCACGGCACCGCGCCCGCGTCGGCGGATCCCATGTGAAGCTGCTGTTCAACATCGTCCCGGAGTCCGCGCAGTACCTCGCCGACCGTGACCTCGCGTCGATCACAAGGACGACGGTGTTCGCGACGCTGCCCGACGCGATCTGCGTCTCGGGTGCCACCGCGGGTGCGCCGACGGACACCGAGGCGCTGCGGATCGTCAAGTCCGCAGCCGGGGACGTTCCGGTGTTCGTCAACACCGGTGTGCGGGCCGAGAACGTCGCGACGCAGCTCGGCATTGCCGACGGTGCCGTCGTCGGCACCTATTTCAAGAAGGACGGCGTGTTCGCCAACGCCGCCGAGAAGTCTCGCGTCGAAGAGCTCATGGGAGCCGCCAGGGAGTTCCGCGCCGGCCTCATGTGATCACGGCTCGTCGCGGTTCCGCCTGATCAGCTTCACCCCCAGCTCCTCAGGCGGAACCGGATGGCCGTCGGCACAGACGATCTCGACGCTCGCCTCGGCTCCGCAGCCCAGGTGGGTCATCCGCAACGAGGTGTCGTCGAGGTGCTTGCGACCCCATTCGAACATCGACCACACGACCGGCATGAACTCCGTCCCCGCTTCGGTGAGCACGTATTCATCGCGGACGCGCTGGCCCGGCTCCTGGTACGGCTGTTTGGTGAGCAGGCCGGCGTCGACGAGCTCCGAGAGCCGCGCCGACGTCGCCGCTTTGGTGATGCCGACGCGCCGCGCGAAGTCGTCGAACCGGGTGGTGCCGTAGTAGGCCTCACGCATGATCAGCATCGCCGATTTGGTGCCGACGAGCGCCATCGTCTTCTCGATCGGGCAGCGGCCGACGGCTGACCACTTCGTGCGATCGGCGAGCACGCCTTGCAGGACTGTCATGTACATCACTCCACGGCTGGGTTGTTCCGACTAAACCTAGGTGTTACATCTAAGTATAGAGAGCAGTACTCAGCGCCGAGTCGCCTAGGAGAAGAACATGGCTGAATATTCAGACCGCGACGCCGTCATCGTCGGTGCCGTCCGCACACCCGTCGGCAAGGGAAAGGCCAGCGGCGCACTGCATGACGTGCTGCCCGCCGACCTGCTCGCCCACAGCCTGCGTGAACTCATCAAGCGCACCGGCGTGAACCCGGCCGAGGTCGACGACGTCATCGCAGGCGCTGTGACGCAGGTCGGCGACCAAGCCGTCAACATCGCCCGCAACGCGCTGCTCGGCGCCGGCTTCCCCGAGACCGTGCCCGGCACCACCGTCGACCGCCAGTGCGGCAGCAGCCAGCAGGCGATCAGCTTCGCCGCCCAGGGCGTGCTCGCCGGGGCCTACGACATCGTCATCGCAGCCGGCGTGGAATCGATGAGCCGTGTCCCGATGGGATCGTCGGTGCTGCCGGGCAGCAACCCGTTCGGTGCCGACATGGCCGCGCGCTACCCCGACGGCCTGGTGGCCCAGGGCATCAGCGCCGAGCTGATCGCGGCCAAGTGGAACCTGTCGCGCACCCAGCTCGACGAGTTCTCCGCCGAAAGCCACCAGAAGGCGGCCCGGGCAACCAAGGACGGGCTCTTCGACAACGAATTGGCCCCTGTCGCGGGGCTGACCCACGACGAGATCATCCGCCCCGACACGACCGTGGAGACGCTGGCCGGGCTGAAGCCCGCGTTCTACAACGAGGCGATCGGCACGCGCTTCCCGCAGATCGGCTGGGAGATCACGCCGGGCAACTCGTCGCCGCTGTCGGACGGCAGTGCCGCGGTGATGATCACCAGCGGCGCGGTGGCCCGCAGGCTCGGTCTGCGTCCGCTGGCGCGGATCCACACGACGGTCGCGGTCGGTTCCGACCCGCTGTACATGCTGACCGGCGTCATCCCGGCGACCGAGAAGGTGCTGGCGCGTTCGGGCCTGAAGCTCTCGGACATCGACCTGTTCGAGGTCAACGAGGCATTCGCGCCCGTGGTGCTGTCCTGGGCGAAAGAAATCGGCGGACGATCTGACTCCGACCTTCTTTCAAAAACCAACGTCAACGGCGGCGCGATCGCCATCGGGCACCCGCTCGGCGCCAGCGGCGCGCGCATCATGACGACGCTGGTCAACGCCCTGGAGCAGCGCGACGGACGCTATGCGCTGCAGACGATGTGTGAGGGCGGCGGCATGGCCAACGCCACCATCATCGAACGGCTCTGAGCCCGCCGAACGTGGGGCGTGTGTACGCAATTACACGAATTCGCGTACATAAGCCCCACGTTGGGGAGAAGCCCTAGGCCCGGGTCAGCTCGAACAGCGGGATGGCCCGCTCGGTCTTGGCCTGGTACTCGGAAAAGACGGGCGCGAGCGCGGCGAGCTTCGGGTACGTCGCCTCGCGCTCGTCATCGGGCAGCTCGCGGACGTCGACGTCATAGGCCTCCGTGCCGACCTCGATGTATGCCTTCGGGGTGGCTCGCAGGTTGTGCACCCAGGCCGGATGCTTCGGCGCACCGGCATACGAGCCGACGATGATCATCTTGCCGTCGATCATCAGGTAGGCCAATGGCGAGAGCCGCGATTTGCCCGACTTCGCGCCGGTGGTGTGCAGCAGCAACAGCGTGCCGCCTTCGAAAGGGCCGCCGACCTTGCCGCCGTTGGCGCGGAACTCCTCGACGATGTTGCGGTTGAAGTCGTCCAGCGCCGCAGTGTCGGCGACCAGTTTCGCCTTGTCGGTGTCCGACATGGGTGCGGCATCCTGCGAATCTGTCATTTCTTGTCCAGCTTCTCGTGCGGGTTGAGTATTCCGGGTTCGGCCTTGGTCTGTTTCCACCACGCGGCGATGAAGAGGACCATCGCGGCGGCCAGGGCGGTGAGCACCCAGACCACGATGGCCAGATCGATCCAGGCGCCCGAGGGAGGATTGCCCGGCAACAACCCACGCAACGGGACGACGGCGAACAGCATCGCCGCGAACCACGTGATGAACGGCGGCTGGAACTTGCGCCGGTTGCGCACCATCTCGATGGCCACGAACAGAGCTGTCGCGGGCAGCGCGAGCAGGACCAGCAGGATGCCGATGTCCACCGCGAGCGCGCCGCGCGTCCGCTCCATCGAGAAGAGCACGGTCTGCAGCTCTCCCTCGGAGGCGTCCAGCGTGCCCATCTCACCAACGATGTTCCACCCGTTGACATTTCCCGCGACAACGATGGGAGCGTCGATACGGCGCTGCTCCGACCCGGTGCCGACTGACAACTGCACCCCGATGGTGTCGGTCGAGTAGTGGTCCAGCGGGTAGGTGTCCGGGTCTCCGACAGCGACCAGCGTCGCACTCGACTCGTTGCCCACCAGATCGTCGTGGACGTAGATCAGCTTGCCCGTCTCGGTCCACGAACTGAGGCGGACGGTGTACACCGGCGGCGGGCCGGCCGCCGCGATCTGCAGGTCGGTTCCGGGATGGACGAGAACGTCGACCAGCAGGTTGTTCTCGGCCGCCGCGACGTCGCGCAGCCTGATGATGACCACCGTTTCACCGGTGACCGCCGATTCGGAGAACTCGAAGTGGTGTGGCGGCGGGTCCAGCACGTTGTAGCCCACAAGCGATCCGATGTAGATCGCAACGATGGCGAGCACCGTCGTCAGGACGGTTCTGCGGCCTGATCGCGAACGGGCCGGCTCCGCGTCGGGCTGCACGCGCGGATCGTACCGTGGTGCGTCCCCGGAATCCGGTGACTACGCGCCCTTGGCGCCATCCTTGTTGCCCGGCTTGGCGTCGATGCCCGATTCCTTGCGCTGCTGCGGCGTGATCGGGGCCGGCGCTTCGGTCAGCGGATCGATACCGCCGCCGGACTTCGGGAACGCGATGACTTCGCGGATGGAGTCCAGTCCGGCCAGAAGCGCGACGATGCGGTCCCAGCCGAAGGCGATGCCGCCGTGCGGAGGGGCACCGAAAGTGAAGGCGTCCAACAGGAATCCGAATTTGTCCTGGGCCTCGGCGTTGTCGATGCCCATCATCGCGAACACCCGCTCCTGGACGTCGCGGCGATGGATACGGATCGAACCCCCGCCGATCTCGTTGCCGTTGCACACGATGTCGTAGGCGTTGGCCAGCGCGGTGCCCGGATCGGTGTCGAACGTCGCCTCCGATGCCGGCTGCGGCGCCGTGAATGCGTGGTGCACCGCGGTCCACGCGCCGGAGCCCACGGCCACATCGCCGGACGCGGCCGCATCGTCGGCGGGTTCGAACAGCGGCCAATCGACGACCCACGTGAACGCCCAGGCCGCAGGGTCGATGAGATCGAGGCGTTTGGCGATCTCGATGCGCGTGGCACCGAGCAGCGCCCGGCCGGCCTTGGGCGTGCCCGCCGCGAAGAAGATGCAGTCACCCGGCTTGGCGCCGACGTGGGCCGCCAGTCCGTCGCGCTCGGCATCGGTCAGGTTCTTGGCGACGGGACCGGCCAGTTCGCCGTCCTCGCCGATGAGCACATAGGCCAACCCCTTGTGGCCGCGCTGCTTGGCGAACTCCTGCCAGCCGTCCAGTGTGCGCCGCGGCTGCGACGCGCCGCCGGGCATGACGACCGCACCGACGTAGGGCGCCTGGAACACCCGGAACGTCGTGTCCTTGAAAAAATCGGTGCATTCGACCAGTTCGAGGCCGAACCGTAGATCTGGCTTGTCGGAACCGAAGCGTCGCATCGCCTCGGAATAGCTGATCCGCGGCAGGGGCAGCGGCAGCTCGTAACCGATCAGCGCCCAGATCGCCCGCAGGACCTGCTCGGACACCGCGATGACGTCGTCGGCCTCGACGAAGCTCATCTCCATGTCCAGCTGCGTGAACTCGGGCTGGCGGTCAGCTCGGAAATCCTCGTCGCGGTAGCAGCGCGCGATCTGGTAGTACCGCTCCATGCCCGCCACCATGAGCAGCTGCTTGAACAGCTGCGGACTCTGCGGCAGGGCATAGAACGATCCGGGCTGCAGACGAGCGGGCACCAGGAAGTCGCGCGCACCCTCCGGCGTGGACCGCGTCAACGTCGGCGTCTCGATCTCGATGAAGTCATGCTCGGCGAGAACACCGCGTGCTGCGGCATTCACCTTGGAACGCAACCGAATTGCGTTGCCCGGCACCTCGCGGCGCAGATCGAGGTAGCGGTACTTCAGCCGCGCTTCCTCGCCGGCGGTCTCGTCGAGCTGGAACGGCAGCGCGGCGCTCTCACCCAGCACCGTCAGCGATGTTGCGTTGACCTCGACCTCGCCGGTCGGAATCTCGGCGTTCGCGTTGCCCTCAGGACGAATCTCGACGACGCCGGTGACCGCGACACAGAACTCCGAACGCAAGCGATGCGCCTGTTCGAGCACCTCACCACTGCGGAACACCACCTGCGCCACCCCCGACGCATCCCGAAGGTCGATGAAGATGACGCCGCCGTGGTCGCGGCGACGCGCGACCCAACCGGCCAGCGTCACCGTCTGACCGGCATCGGCAGGTCGCAATGAACCGGCGGTGCGGGTGCGCAGCACAAAAACTCCTCGTGGATGGACCGGGGGCGAGCGGCAGCGACGGGGAAAGCATCGCGGCGAGTGACCAGTCTAGAGGGGCAGGATCCGCGCGATTCGCCCTGCCGGGCAGCGCCCGGGGTGCAGACCAACCACCATGCCCTAACGTGTATGGCCATGCATGCTTGCGAGCGCGTCGGCCTCGATTTCATCGACACCGCCCCCTACCGGTTCGTCAGCACGGTCGACCTCGCGATCACCCCCGAACAGCTCTTCGAGGTCCTCGCCGACGAGACGTCGTGGCCGCAGTGGGCCAGCGTCATCACCAAGGTCGCCTGGACGAGCCCGGAACCACGCGGCATCGGCACCACCCGCACCGTCGACATGCGCGGCGGGATCACCGGCGACGAAGTTTTTCTGGCATGGGAACCGTTCACGCGCATGGCTTTCCGCTTCAACGCGTCGACCACCGGCAGCATCTCGGCGTTCGCCGAGGACTATCGCATCGTCGCCACCGAGCAAGGGTGCCACCTCACCTGGATCATGGCGATGAAACCGAACGGCCTCGCAGGCCGGTTCGGTTTGTTCGTCGGGCGGCCGGTCATGGGCCGGATGTTTCAGAGCTTCCTGCACAAACTGCGGACGTACACCGACGAGAGATTCACCGCGTCCGCCGACTCCGCCTAGTAAACGGCCGACCAGGCCGACCTCCGGTCGCTGTCGGGATCCGACGACACGACGTCGCGGGTGGACGTGATCAGACGGGTCAGACGTTCGCCGGTCTCGTACAGCGGCCAGTGGTCGGCGTCGACGTCCTCGGTGTCGCGGGCGAAATCCAGCCAGGTGCGTTGCATCCGGCGTCCGACGTCGGGCTGGATGCGACGGCCCAGCGGGTGCAGTTTGCGGCCGATGAACGACGCGTAGCTGTGGTGGATGTGCACGATCTCACTGCCGTGCGTGGCACCCAGCCCGAGCATGCGCAGGCTCAGCCCGAAGTGGTCGAACCGGTACATCCGCGTCGGCGCGTGCTCACCGTAGGCGTCGGCGAACGCCCAGGCCGGACCACCGAACATGGCGTCGGAGCCGAGCGCGATCAGCGCGCCACGCCGGGGATACTGCGGATATGCCTGCAGCACTTGCTGTTTGGCGTCGGGTGCCACCCTGTCGAAGAAGCCGTCGATGGAAGCCTGCGTGGTCGGCAGCATGGGCGGCTTCGTCCACGCGAACATCGACGCTTCGTGGCTGTTCGTGCCGATGATCAACGGCACACGCGCGATTCGGCCCTGCCGGGCGGCCTCCACGGGTTCCAGCGGCAGCAAGTCCGTCCCGTGCGTCAGTCCGTAGGCCAGCGTCGGCGTGGTCTTGGCGCTTTTCAACTGCAGGATCCCGGCGGCTCGGCGCAATTGGCGCTGGGGAAGAGATTTCACCTCGGCGACATCGACCCCCAGCCGTTGCACGAACTCATGCGTGTTGGCCGCGCGGAACTCCCGATCGGCGATCAACGGCAACGCCGGACTCTGCGCGATCGCGCGGTGGAACAAGCCGGCCGCCGCGGGCGCGGCCATCAACGCCAGCACCGACGTCGCCCCCGCCGACTCCCCGAACACCGTGACCTGGTCGGGATCCCCGCCAAAGGCCGCGATGTTGTCCTGCACCCAGCGCAGTGCTGCGATCTGGTCGCGCAACGCCAGGTTGTCGTCGAATCCGTCACCGAGGTCGCTCAGCTCGAACCCGCCGAACACCCCGATCCGGTACGTCACATTGACCACGACGACGTCACCGTTGGCGGCCAGCCGCGACCCGTTGTACAGCTGGAACTGCCCGGCTCCGTAGACGAACGCGCCGCCGGGGATCCACACCATCACCGGCAACGCGGCAGTGGTGTCCGGCGACCACACCGTCAACGTCAGGCACGCCTCGTCACGCTGCTTCGGGTCGTCGCGCCCACCACCGACGAACGACTTCGCCTGCGGAGGCAGCGGCCCGTGCTCGGTCGCGTCACGTACTCCCGCCCAGGGTTTCAGCGCCTCCGGCGCCAGGAACCGGCGCTCCCCGACCGGCTGCTCTGCATACGGAACACCGCGCCACACCCGGATGCCGCCTTCGGTGTCGCCCCGGAGGTCCCCTGAGGGAGTGGACAGAACCACCGAATCTCCGGCGACATCTCCCTCGACGAAGGCCACACCGAAATCCTAGTGTGCGAAGCTGGACTCGCCTGGACGCCAGCCGGGCCTGCGAGCATCGATCGGAGGTGGCGCGATGACCTTCAACGAAGGCATGCGAATCGACACCAGCACGACATCGAGCAGTGGCGGCGGCCGCGGCCCAGGGCGGGGAATCGCGATCGGCGGCGGCCTGGGCGGGCTGGTGATCGTCGTCGTCGCGTTGTTCCTCGGCGTCGACCCCAGCTCGGTGCTGCCACAGCAGCAGATGGACACCCAGGGCGTCGAGGCACCCGGGTTCGACCTGAGCCAGTGCCAGACGGGCGCCGACGCCAACGACATCGTCCAATGTCGTGTCGTCGCCACCGGCAATTCACTCGACGGAGTGTGGGCAGACCTGATGCCGGGGTATACGCGACCCCATGTCCGCTTGTTCGAAGGAGGCGTCGACACCGGCGGCTGCGGTTTCGCCGACAGCGCCGTCGGCCCCTTCTACTGCCCCGGCGACCAGACCGCGTACTTCGACACCGGCTTCTTCGACGTCCTCAAGAACCAATTCGGGTCCAGCGGTGGGCCCTTTGCCGAGGAGTACGTCGTCGCTCACGAGTTCGGCCACCACGTCCAGGATCTCCAGGGCGTGTTGGGCCGCGCCCAACAGGACCCGACCGGCCCGACCGGCGGCGGTGTCCGCACCGAGCTGCAGGCCGACTGCTACGCCGGCGTGTGGGCCCACTATGCGTCGATCACCAATCAGGAAGGCACCGACGTGCCCTTTCTGAATCCCTTGAGCGACAAAGACATCGCCGATGCGCTGTCGGCCGCTTCAGCGGTCGGCGACGATCGGATCCAGGAGGCGGCCACGGGTCGGGTGAATCCGGAATCGTGGACACACGGATCGTCCGAGCAGCGGCAGAAGTGGTTCACCACCGGCTATCAGACCGGAGATCCGGCCAAGTGCGACACGTTCGCGACGAACAACCTTGGGTAGGCCGACCACCGCGGTCGATGCGCTCGCCGAGCGGTACCTCGATGTGTCGGCTGCCCTCGATCCCTGTGCGGCAACGGAATCGGGTATCGCAGGCCACGATGACGAAATCACCGATTACTCGCCCGAAGGCGTGACTGCCAGGGTCGACGCCGCCAAGTCCGCGCTGCGCGAACTCGACACGACCCAACCCGCGGACGCCGTCGACGTCGTGACCATCGCCGCGATGCGCGAGCGGCTCGGCGTCCTCGTCGACATGCACGATGTAGGGCTCGATGTCGGCGAACTGAACGTCATCGCCTCGCCGCTGCAGACGATGCGCGACGTGTTCGACTTGATGGCCACCGACACCGAGGACGACTGGGCCACGTTCGGCCGGCGGCTCGCCGTGATCCCGCAACGGGTTGCCGGGTACGCCGACGCCCTGAGAAAGGCTGCCGCCTCGGGCCATGCTCCAGCTGCCCGGCAGGTGCGCCGTGGTATCCAGCAGGCGGGACAGATCGCCAACCTTTTCATCGACATGGTGGCGGACTCCGCACCCGGCAATCCCATGTTGGCGGCCGAAATCCGCCAGCACGCCGAGGGTGCCGCGAATGCCTACGCGTCGCTGACGACGCTGCTGCGCGACGAAATCGGTCCGCACGCCCGCGATGTCGACGGATGCGGGCGTGACGCGTACGCGGTGATGTCGCGCACGTTCCTCGGTGCCGCCGTCGATTTCGACGAAGCCTACGACTGGGGAATGAACCAGTTGCGCAGCATCGTCGCCGAGCAGGACGAGATCGCCAACCGGCTGTATCCGGGTGCGCCGGCGGCCGAGGCGTTGCGCCGGCTCGACACCGAGGACCGCTACCTCGTCCACGGCACCGACGCGCTGCAGCAGTGGATGCAGGAGCTCTCCGACCGCGTCGTGGAAGCGTTGGCCGACAAACACTTCGACATCGCGCCTGAGTTGCGCAATCTTGAGTGCCGGATCGCGCCGACGCAGACCGGCGGGATCTACTACACCGGGCCGTCCGAAGATCTGTCCCGGCCGGGACGGATGTGGTGGTCGGTACCGCCAGGCGTGCACACGTTCCACACCTGGCAGGAGACCACCACGGTGTTCCACGAGGGTGTGCCGGGACATCACCTGCAGATCGGCCGCGCGGTCGTGCTGGCCGACCAGTTGAACCGGTGGCGGCGGCTGGGTTGCTGGGTGTCCGGCCACGGCGAGGGATGGGCGCTCTACGCGGAACGCCTGATGGCCGAGCTGGGCTGGCTCGAAGATGCCGGTAACCGGATGGGAATGCTTGACGCCCAACGTTTCCGGGCTGCCCGCGTGGTCATCGACATCGGCGTTCACTGCGGCTTGAAGGCACCCGACGGCGGCGTCTGGGACGCCGAGCGCGCGTGGACGTTCCTGCAGGCCCACAGCGCCATGGCCGAGGAGAATCTTCGATTCGAGCTGGACCGCTACCTGGGGTGGCCAGGCCAGGCGCCGTCGTATGCCATCGGCCAACGCATCTGGCAGCAACTACGCGACGAGACGCTGGCCCGCGGCGTGTCCCTCAAGGACTTCCACAGCCGCGCCCTCGATCTCGGCGGCCTTCCGCTGGACGTGCTGCGGTCGGCGCTCGCCTAGAGCCGCGATTGCTCTTTGATCGCAGTGTCGGTGGTGCGCAGCGGGCGGATCAGCGCATCTTGGGTGAACGATGCGATCAGCTCACCTTCCTCGGTGTGCACCGCACCCCGGACATAGGACATGCCCGCGCCGACCTGCGTGCTCTCGTGGGTGTAGAGCAGCCAACCGTCCCAGCGCACCGGCTCGTGGAAGCTGACCGACACCGTCATCGGCGCAGTCGAGACGGTGACATGCGACTGGCTTGTCCCGATGCCCTCATGCGCCCGCATCGTCGTCGAGATACCAAGGTGTCCGGTGAAATACGCGATCAACGCCTTCGCCAGATCGTCCCGCGACGGAATCGGGTCGTAGTGCAACCAGGCATACAACTCGGGCGGGCCGACCTCGTCGGGGCTGTTGACGTCGACGACGTCGACGAGGCGAAGTTCACGCCCCGCCATCGGCATCGGCGACTCGTTAGAGTCGGCCGGTGCCGTCACGTCGGGTTTGGGCAGATGGTGGCGGATGACGTCGTCGGTCGGCACGTCGGCGAGCACCGTCGTGGTGATGCACCGCTTGCCGTTCTGCTTGGCCGTCACGATGGCCGTTGCCGTGGAACGGCCTTCGCTGACCACGTCGATCTCCAACTCGACAGGGCCGGCCGCCACCATGACGGCCCGCGCGAACACCGAGTAGACCGACCGGATCGATTTATCCGGAAATCGCTTGGCCGCAGCCACAATCGACTGCGCAAGAACCTGGGTGCCCTCGACGACCTGGCGTTCGTCCTCACCGGCCGGACCCGTCTGCGCCGTGAAAGTGGCCTCCCCCGCCGATTCGGCATCGAACAGGTCGAGCAGTGCCTGGACCGTCCATTGCGCCTGTGTCATGTGCTCATCGCCTCCACTCGGTGACCGTCGGAGAGAACAGTAACTGAGGTTCCCCGAAAGCGGTAACGTCATTACCATCGGGGATCCGGACAGGAAAGGGTGGTGCGCGATGGCTGCCAAGTCTCAACCAAAGGCGCTCGCCGCCACCGACACCGAGTCCCGCGCCAATCGCTTCATGCGCTCTGCGCTGGACATTCTGGGCGAGACCGGCCGCACCGATTTCACGGTTCTCGAGGTCGTCGAGCGGTCGAAGACCTCCCTGCGATCCTTTTATCAACACTTCGCCACGAAGGACGAACTGCTGCTTGCGTTGGTCGAGCGGATCATGGCCGACGCCACCGAACGGTGGCGCGTAGAGGCCGATTCGCTGTCCAGTGGCGATGCGCTGCGGCTGCTGATCGAGCGGATCAGTGCCCCCGCGGAGTCGAGCACGCAGGACAGCATCAACCGTGGGCTGACCTACTACAACGATCATCTGCTCGAGACGCGGCCCAAAGAGTTCGCCAAGGTGCTGACTCCGCTGCATCGGCTGATCGCCGACATCCTGCGACGCGGCATCGCCGAGGGCGCGTTCCGGGCCGACCTCGACGTCGACACCGACGCGGCGATCCTGATGCAGACGGTGCTGGGCGCGTTGCGGATGCGCGACCTCGGCGCGGAGCTCAACGATGTGCCCATCGAGGGAATCCACGTGCACACGTTCTGCCTGCGCGGGCTGGCGCGATAGCCCGCTGAACAGCTAAAACACGGTCTGGCGTCGTTACACTTCCGCGTGGTAATGTCGTTACCACTAACGGTAATGCCATTACCGCTTCATGCAAATACGACGCGCCAGGAGAGCCCACCATGCCGTCACGCATCCTCGACTATCCGGTGTTCGACGCCGACAACCACTTCTACGAACCCAAGGAAGCGCTGACCAAGTTCCTTCCGGACAAGCGCAGAGGCGTCATCGACTACATCGACGTTCACGGCCGCACCAAGATCATGGTGCGCAACCACATCAGCGACTACATCCCGAACCCGACGTTCGAGGTGGTCGCCCGCCCGGGCGCCCAGGAGGAGTACTTCCGACACGGAAGCGGTGGCAAGAGCTTCCGCGAGGTCATGGGCAAGCCGATGAAGGCGATCCCGGCATTCCGCAACCCCGAGGCCCGCCTCGAGGTGATGGACGGGCTCGGCCTGGACTACACGCTGATGTTCCCCACGCTCGCCTCGCTGGTCGAAGAACGCCTCAAAGACGATCCCGAGCTCATCCACGACATCGTCCATGCGCTCAACGAATGGATGTACGAGACTTGGCAATTCAACTACGAGGACCGAATCTTCTCGACGCCGGTCATCACGCTGCCGATCGTCGACCGCGCCCTCGAAGAGCTCGAATGGTGTCTTGAGCGGGGCGCCAAGACCGTCCTGGTCCGGCCCGCACCGGTCCCCGGGTTCCGCGGCACGCGGTCATTCGGCACCGAAGAGTTCGACCCATTCTGGGAGGCCTGCGTCAAAGCCGGCATCCCCGTGGCCATGCACGCCTCCGACAGCGGGTACGCCGAATACCTCAACGACTGGGAACCCGCCGACGAGTACCTGCCATTCAAGCCGACGGCATTCCGCATGGTGTCGATGGGCAAGCGTCCGATCGAGGACAGCATGGCAGCGCTGGTGTGCCACGGCGCGCTGACACGCAATCCCGATCTGCGCATCCTGTCTATCGAGAACGGCGCATCCTGGGTGCCGTACCTGTTCCACCAGTTCGAAGACGTGTACTCCAAGATGCCGCAGGCATTTCCGGAGAATCCCGTCGAGGCGTTCAAGCGCGCCGTCTACGTGGCGCCGTTCTGGGAGGACGACTTCAAGCAGATCTCCGAACTGTGCGGTATCGACCGCACGATCTTCGGCTCCGACTGGCCGCATCCCGAAGGCCTCGCCGACCCGATCAACCTGGTCTCCGATCTCGAGGCTCACGGCCTCGACGACGAGGGCGTCCGAAAGGTGATGGGCAAGAACATGGTTGATCTGTTCGGGGTGGACAACAAGGTCGTCTACAAACCCGACGTGCCCGCACTCGTCATCGCCTGAGAGGCAGAACAACTCGT
The DNA here is from genome assembly GCF_029623955.1 of Mycobacterium sp. 236(2023). Taxonomy (GTDB): domain Bacteria; phylum Actinomycetota; class Actinomycetes; order Mycobacteriales; family Mycobacteriaceae; genus Mycobacterium. Next base: position 53,363 of record NZ_JARSBP010000012.1, read on the forward strand.
ATGACCGACCTGGCAAATCCGGAACAGCTGCTGTTCGCCTCGACCACCCAGACCTTCCTGGAGAAACAGGCGTCCCTGACGCATGTGCGCGGCCTGCACGCCTCGGGTACGTCGTTTCAGCGCGAATGGTGGCAGCGCGCCGCCGAACTGGGCTGGACCAGCCTGCTCGTGCCCGAGGATCTGGGCGGTGGCAGTGTCTCCGGAGACGGCGTGGCCGACCTTGCGCTGGTCGCCGAGGAGATCGGCCATACTGTCGCGCCCGGCCCGCTGCATCCCGTCAGCGTCGTCCTGGCGGGTCTCGTCGAAGCGCCGGAGGGACACGAGGATTCGATCGAGAGACTGATCGCCGGCGAGCTGATCGCATCGTGGGCGGTGTACGAACCTCGGCGTCCGTTCACCCCCGCGCAGGCAGCCACCACGGCGACCCGCACCGACTCCGGGTACTGCATCGACGGCGTCAAAGATCGCGTCGAGGCGGGCACCGACTGCGATGCTGTGCTGGTCGTGGCCACATGCGACGGTGAGCTGCGTCAGTTCCTGGTGCCGACGGACGCGCCGGGCGTCTCCGTCACGACCCAGAACTCCGTCGACATGGTGAAACGTTACGCGCGAATGCAATTCGAGAGCGTCGACGTGGACGAGTCCGCTGCCGTCGGCACCGCCGAGCAGACCGCGGCGATCATCGAACGTCAGCGGCAGATCGCGCTGGTCCTGCAGTGCGCCGAGATCGTCGGCATCCTCGACTCGGTGCTGGCGATGACCAACCAATGGCTGTCCGACCGGCACAGCTTCGGGCGGCCGCTGTCGTCGTATCAGGCGCTCAAGCACCGCGCCGCCGACATGAAGCTCTGGTTCGAGGCGTGCCGCGGCACCACGGCCGGAGCCGTCAAGGCGGTCGCAGAGCGCTCACCGGAGGCCCCGATGTTGGCCAGCGTCGCGAAAGCCTATGTCGCCGAGCGTGCCCCGGTGATGTTGCAGGAGTGCGTTCAACTGCACGGCGGCATCGGCGTCACCTGGGAACACGACCTGCACCTCTATCTGCGCCGGGTGGCGCTGTACCGGGCCGTGTTCGGATCGCCCGAAGACCATCACCGCGCTGTCTACCAACTGAGCAAGAAGGCCGAGGTTCCGGCATGACCGACACTGTGACGTCCGCACAGACGACCGAGTCGGTGGCCGAGTTCGCGGCCCGCGCCCGCAACTGGCTGGCCGAGAACATGCCGCGCATCGATCCCGAGCACCCGCCGTTCTCGGTGCGCGCAGAACAGGAGTCCTGGGATCGGGCAAAGGAACTCCAGAAGCGCTTGCACGAGGGCGGGTTCGCCGGAATCTGCTTCCCGCGCGAGTACGGCGGGTTGGGCTTGGACCACGCCTACCAGCGGGCATTCAACGCCGAGTGCCGCAGCTACGAGATGCCGCTGATCCTCAACGTCCCGACGTTCACGATCTGCGCCGCGACGATCCTCGACGTCGGTAGCGAAACCCAGAAACGCGAACGCATCTCGGCGGCGATCCGCGGTGACGAGATCCTGGTTCAGCTGCTCAGCGAGCCCAGTGGCGGATCCGACCTGGCGGGCGTCATCACCCGAGCCGACCACCAGGACGGCAAGTGGGTCATCAACGGCGCCAAGACCTGGAGCACGAGTGCCTTCGCCGGTGACTACGGCCTGCTGCTGGCCCGGACCGACTGGACCGTGCCCAAACACGAGGGCCTGACGATGTTCCTCGTGCCGCTGAACTCCCCCGGCATCACCATGCGCCGAATCAAGGAGGTCAACGGCAACGAGGAATTCTGTGAGGAGTTCTTCGACGGCCTCGAACTCGGTGAGGACGCCGTCGTCGGCGAGGTGAACAAGGGCTGGGAGGTCGCGACTCGCCAGCTGCACCACGAACGCCGAGCCGTCGGCGGAGGTTCCGAGTTCGCCAGTGGCACAGCCGCCGAGAACGCCAGCGAGATGCCGCCCGACCACGTCGGCCTCGCTGAGGCGACGGGCCAGGGCGACGATCCGCGCATCCAGGACCTGGCCGGCCGCGCCCTGACCCGCCGGATCGTCAAGGAACAGCTCATCGACCATGTGTTCCATGCGATCTCGAACGGCTCGCTGCCACCGAACGCCGGCACGCTGATCCGCCTTTTCCACGCCGAGACCACTGAGCTCGAGGTCGACACCGCGCTCGCCATCGCGGGCACCGCGGGCGTCATCGACGAAGGCTCCGACGCTGATCCGGCCCTCGGCGACTTCGCGGAGATCGGGGTGCGGTACCTGTCCCGGCAGACCGGCTCCCTTGGCGGCGGCAGTTCGGAAATGGCCCGCAATGTCATCAGCGAACGCATTCTCGGCTTCCCGCGCGAGGCGGCCGCCGACCGTGGTGTTCCGTTCAATGAGGTCAAGCGCAACAAGAGTTAGAACAGGGCCGGCTGAAACGCGTCCTCCGCTGCGGCGGGCGGTGCGGAGGCGGGCGCCTCACGGAACGCGCGACCGTCTCGCGCCAATCCGTGCTTGGCCACCAGCGGGGCGGCGCGCTGCGCCAGCATCGACCGGTATTCCGCCGGCAGGTAGGCCCCGCGCCGGTAGAGGTGCCGGTACTGCCCGACCAGGTCGGGGTAGGCCTGCGCCAGCCAGTCCATGAACCAGCCGCGGGTGCTGCCCCGTAGATGCAGCCCGAACACGGTGACGCTGGTCGCCCCTGCGGCGGCGATCCTGCCCAGCAGGTCGTCCAGGTGTTCCTCGGAATCGGTGAGCATGGGCAGGACGGGTGCCACCATGACGTGGCAGTCCAGGCCTGCGTCGCGGATCGCCGAGATCAGACCGAGCCGCGCCGCAGGCGTCGGCGTGCCCGGCTCGACGCGATCGTGGATCTCCGGATCGCCGACAGCCAGCGAGACCGCCACGCTGACATCGACCCGGCGCGCCACCTCGGTGAGCAACGGCAGGTCCCGCCGTAGCAGCGTGCCTTTGGTCAGAATCGAGAACGGGGTACCGAAATCGGCCAGCGCGGCGATGATGCCCGGCATCAGCGCGTAGCGGCCCTCGGCACGCTGATAGGGGTCCGTATTCGTGCCCAGCGCAACGGTTTCCCGCGTCCACGACGGCCTGCGCAGTTCGCGGCGAAGGACCTCGGCGACATTGGTCTTCACGACCACCTGGCTGTCGAAGTCGCGACCGGAGTCGAAGTCGAGGTACTCGTGGGTGGGCCGGGCGAAACAGTATCGGCACGCGTGCGAACATCCGCGATAACCGTTCACCGTGTACTTGAACGGCAGCATCGACGCGGCGGGGATCTTGTTCAGCGCCGACTTGCAGAGCACCTCGTGGAAGGTGATGCCCTCGAACTGCGGCGTCCGGACGCTGCGGACCAAACCGATACGCTGCAGGCCGGGCAGCGCGCCGTCGTCGACGTCGATTGCCTGCCCCGCCCAACGCATAAGCTATGCGAACATATGTTCGACATGCTGTCAAGCAACCCGCTGTAAAATCGCAGCCGTCGCGCAATTTGCTAAGGGGCACATGTCAAGTCAGATGATGCACACGAACTACGACACCGAGCTGCAGTCGGAACGCAGCTACATCGAAGCCCTGTATGCGCGGGTCGATGCCGAGCGCGAGCGGGTCAAGCGCAGGTACGCCGCGGCGCTGGGGGCTCCCGTCGATGCCCAGGACGGCGGGACCCTGGTGGATCGCGACGCCGAGGTGCGCGCGACCTCCGCCCAGATGGATCGGCTCAATGTCGCCGATGCCGGTCTCTGCTTCGGCCGCCTCGACAGCGTCGACGGGGAGCGGATCTACATCGGCCGCCTCGGCGTGCTCGACGATACGAACGACTACGAACCGCTGCTGATCGACTGGCGCGCCCCCGCCGCCCGCGCGTTCTACGTCGCCACGGGTGCGCACCCGGAGAACATGCGCAGGCGCAGGCAGTTCCGCAGCATCGGACGCCGTCTCATCGATTTCACCGATGAGGTGTTCGGTAGGCCCGGCGCGGACGAAACCGAAGGCCAGCGAGGCAGTTCCAGCGACGTGGCCCTGCTCGCAGCGGTGAACGCGCCGCGCGGTGAGGGCATGCGCGACATCGTCGCCACCATCCAGGCCGAACAGGACGCGATCATCCGGATGGATCACCCCGGTGTGCTCGTCATCGAAGGTGGTCCCGGCACCGGCAAGACCGTCGTCGCGCTGCACCGCGTCGCGTATCTGCTCTACACCCAGCGCAAACGGATGGAGAGCCACGGCGTGCTCGTGGTCGGACCCAACTCGGCGTTTCTGCGCCACATCGGGCGGGTGCTGCCGTCACTCGGCGAAACCAACGTGGTCTTCATGACCATCGGCGACCTTCACCCCAGCCTCCACGCCACCGCGGAGGACAAGCCGGAGGCGACACGGATCAAAGGCTCGCTGGCGATTCTCGATGTACTCGCCGCAGCGGTCGCCGACCGGCAGCGCGTTCCGGAGGAACCGCTGCCGATAGACCTCTCCGATGTGTCGGTGAGCATCGGCGCCGACATCGCCGAGTGGGCCATTCAGGAAGCCCGGGCAAGCGACCAACCCCACAACGACGCACGCACCGTCTTCGTCGACGTCATCACCTGGGCTCTCACCGAACGGGCCATCGCGAAGCTCGGCCGCGGCTGGTTGACGCGCTCGGACAAGGCCGCCTGGGAACATCTGCGCGCCGATCTGCTCGACGAGCTCGAAGACCACGCGGCGTTCAAAGCGGCGCTCAACCAGCTCTGGCCCGTCCTGACGCCGGAAACGCTTCTGGCCGAGCTCTATTCGTCACACGACCGGCTGCGCGCGGCGGGTGCGGACCCCGCCCTGTATCGCGAGGACGGCGCCGCTTGGACACTGTCGGATGTGCCGCTGCTCGACGAACTCGTCGACCTCCTCGGGCGGGACAAGTCGGGCGAGGAAGCCGCCGAACGGGAACGCCAGGAGGAGGCCGCCTACGCAGCGGGAGTGCTCGACCTGATGATCGGCCGCGAGGACATGATGGACGACGAAGACCGGCTGATGGCCCAGGACGTCATCGCCGCCGAGGATCTCGCCGAGCGATACATCGAACGCGACACCCGCGAACTCGCCGAACGAGCTGCCGCAGACCGGGAATGGACGTACGGGCACGTCGTCGTCGACGAGGCGCAGGAGCTCTCGGAGATGGACTGGCGGGTGCTGATGCGACGCTGCCCGAGCCGCTCGTTCACGATGGTCGGTGACCTCGCGCAACGACGCTCGACGGCCGGTGCGACGTCGTGGGACTCGATGTTGAAACCCTATGTGCCCGACCGCTGGATGTACCGGACCCTGACGGTGAACTACCGCACTCCTTCGGAGATCATGGCCGTGGCCGCGGCGGTGCTCGCCCAGTTCGCGCCCGACGTGAAACCGCCGGAGTCGGTGCGCTCCAACGGAATTGCCCCCTGGTCCCGGCAGGTGGACGATGACGAGCTCGCCTCGGCCATCGAAGAGTTCCATACCGATGAAGCACAGAAGGACGGCACAAGCGTCGTCATCGGGCCGCCCGGCGTTCCCGGGACGGTGTCACCCACGGAGACCAAAGGACTGGAGTTCGATTCCGTCCTCGTCGTGCACCCGGAACGCATTCTCGCCGAAGGCACCCGAGGCGCGGCGGACCTTTACGTTGCGCTGACCCGCGCGACCCAGCGGCTCGGGGTATTGCACCGAGACGAACTACCCGCCGCCCTCGCCGAGCTGACGGGGCGGCGATGCGCTCAGGCCTGAGTCACCAGCGGCCGAGCTTGCAGAACACGTTGTACGGATCGTTGTGCTCGGTGGCGACGGCGCCGTCGACGGCGATGTCACAATGCGCGTTCGGAGGGGCCTGGCCGCCCTTGGTGGTGCTGCTGACCTGAAGGATCGCCCAGTTCGGATCTTCCATCGTGGTCTCGAACACCCACGGCACGCCCGGCGCCAGGTTGACCTTCTCGCGCTTGGCGTACGCGTAAGCGTCGGCGTTGAAGGCCTCCATGCTCGGCGGCTGGGCCGTCACATAGAAGAGGTCGAACTGGTAGGCGCCGCCCGACACGAGCGTGTAGCGGACCTGCTTACCCGCAGGCTGAGCGCTCGCGGTGGGCGCACCCACCATGACCGAGGTGGCCGCCGCCAGCAGTGTGGCCCCGACTGCCGCTCCCACTTTGGCTGTAGCAATTCGCATGTTGGTCACATCGCCGGACGCTACCGGATTGTTACGGGCGTGCCAGTCCCTCGCCCTCGCCCTTGGTTAACGGCAAACCAACCGTCACTTGCGACCACAGGTTAACTTTCCCGTCACACACAGACATTTGGCAGAAACACAGGCGCTCTAACGTCCCGATTCGACACCGGGGTGGTGTCGAAACTTCTTCGTTCAGGGCCGCTCTGCGTGGTTCTGAGGGGTGCAGAAGTGTCCTTCTTCGGTTCCTCATCAGGGGATGAGCGCTGCCGACCGTGCCAGAAAGGCCGTACATGCAACAACCACGACGCCATTCGTTCACAAAGTCCGCACTGACCACCGGAAGCGTCGTGGCGGTGGCCAGTTTGCTGTTGGCCGGCTGCGGAAGCAAAGCCACTGAGGAAGATTCAGCAAATGCCGAGTCCTGCGTGGACACCTCGGGTGAAACCATCAAGGTCGGTGCACTGAATTCACTGTCGGGCACGATGGCGATCTCCGAGGTCACCGTTCGCAACGCCATCGATCTGGCGGTCGAGCAGATCAACGCCGACGGCGGCGTAATGGGCAAGCAGATCCAGCTGGTCGGCGAGGATGGCGCATCCGAGCCCACGGTTTTCGCCGAGAAGGCCGAGAAGCTCATCAGCAGCGACTGCGTCGCCGCGGTGTTCGGCGGGTGGACCTCATCCAGCCGCAAGGCGATGCTCCCGGTGTTCGAGAGCGCGAACTCCCTGCTGTATTACCCCGTGCAGTACGAGGGCCTGGAGTCCTCCCCCAACATCTTCTACACCGGTGCGACCACCAACCAGCAGATCGTCCCTGCCCTGGACTACCTCAAGGAGCAGGGCGTCAAGTCCCTCTACCTGGTCGGTAGTGACTACGTCTTCCCGCAGACCGCCAACCGCATCATCAAGGCGTACGCCGAAGCCAACGGCATCGAGATCAAGGGCGAGGACTACACGCCGCTGGGTTCGACCGACTTCTCCACCATCGTCAACAAGGTGCGCTCCGCAGGTGCCGACGCAGTGTTCAACACGCTCAACGGCGACTCCAACGTCGCGTTCTTCCGCGAATACAAGAACGTCGGCCTGACGCCGGCCGTGATGCCGGTGGTCTCGGTGTCGATCGCCGAGGAAGAGGTCGGTGGCATCGGTGTGCAGAACATCGACGGCCAGCTGACCGCGTGGAACTACTACCAGACGATCGACACCCCGGTGAACAAGGAGTTCGTCGACGCGTACAAGGCCAAGTACGGCGCCGACAAGCCGACCTCGGACCCGATGGAAGCCGCCTACGTGTCGGTCTACCTGTGGAAGAACACCGTCGAAAAGGCACAGTCGTTCGACGTCAAGGCAATTCAGGACAACGCCGACGGTGTCACGTTCGACGCACCGGAAGGCCTCGTCACAATCGACGGTGAGAATCACCACATCACCAAGACCGCCCGCATCGGCGAGATCCGTCCCGACGGTTTGATCTACACGATCTGGGAGTCGCCCGGCCCGATCGAGCCGGACCCGTTCCTGAAGTCCTACCCGTGGGCCGCCGGCCTGTCGGGCTGATCCACCTATGGATGTCGTAATCGGACAGCTGGCAACAGGATTGAGCCTCGGCTCAATCCTGTTGCTGGCCGCACTGGGATTGTCCCTGACGTTCGGCCAGATGGGCGTCATCAACATGGCGCACGGCGAGTTCATCATGGCCGGCTGCTACACCGCCTACGTGGTGCAGCAGATCGTATCGAGTGCCGGTGTCTCGCTGATCATCTCGCTGGTTCTCGGTTTCTTCATCGGCGGTGCGATGGGTGCGCTGCTCGAGGTGACGCTGATCCAGCGCATGTACGACCGACCTCTGGACACGCTGCTGGTCACGTTCGGCGTCGGTCTGGTCCTGCAGCAGGTGGCACGCGACATCTTCGGCGCACCCGCAGTCAATGTCGTCGCCCCCGAATGGCTGTCCGGCGGTCTGGAAATCATGGGTGCGGTCGTCCCGAAGACACGCATCTTCATCCTGGTGCTGGCCGTCGTGTGCGTCGCGGTGCTGGCCGCTGTGCTCAAGGTGAGTCCGATGGGACGCCGGATCCGCGCCGTCGTGCAGAACCGCGATCTCGCTGAGACCAGCGGTATCTCGTCACGCAAGACCGACATCACGACGTTCTTCATCGGATCGGGCCTCGCGGCCGTTGCCGGTGTCGCGCTGACGTTGATCGGGTCGACCAGTCCGACCATCGGCCAGAGCTATCTGATCGACGCGTTCCTCGTCGTCGTGATCGGTGGACTCGGGCAGATCAAGGGCACTGTCATCGCGGCCTTCGCACTCGGCTTCCTGAACTCGTTCATCGAGTACAACACCACCGCATCGCTGGCGAAGGTGATCGTCTTCGTGATCATCGTGATCTTCCTGCAGGTGCGACCGCAGGGTCTGTTCACCGTGCGGACAAGGAGTCTCGTATGAGAACCATCCTCGGACGTTGGCAGACCTGGGCGGGCTTCGGACTGGCCGCGGTTGTCCTGTTCGGGGTGGCGCCCGTCGTACTGTCGGACTTCCGCCTCAGCCTGCTGGGCAAGTTCCTGTGCTTCGCGATCGTGGCCGTCGGCATCGGGTTGGCCTGGGGCCGGGGCGGCATGCTGGTCCTGGGTCAGGGCGTGTTCTTCGGTCTCGGCGGCTACATGATGGCGATGCATCTCAAGATCGCTGACGCGGAGATACGCGGTGACGAGGTGCCCGATTTCATGCAGATCCAGGGCGTGCGCGAACTGCCCGGGTACTGGTCGCCTTTTGCGTCGCCGATCGTCACGCTGCTGGCCATCGTGGTGATCCCGACCGGCATCGCGGCGGCACTGGGTTTCGGCGTTTTCAAGCGCAAGGTCAAGGGTGCCTACTTCGCGATCCTGTCCCAGGCGCTGGCGGCCGCCTTGGCGATCCTGCTGGTCGGGCAGACCAGCCTCGGAGGGTCCAACGGCCTCAACAGGTTCCGCACGTTCTTCGGGTTCACCCTCAATGACCCGGCGAACCGACGAATGCTGTACTTCATCGCCGCGGCGGTGCTGCTCATCGTGGTTGCCGTCGTCCGTCAGCTCATGCAGAGCCGGTATGGCGAACTGCTCGTCGCCGTCCGCGACGGTGAGGAGCGGGTGCGCTTCCTCGGTTACGACCCCGCCAACGTCAAGGTCGTGGCCTACACGGTGGCGGCACTGTTCGCCAGCATCGCGGGCGCGTTGTTCGCCCCCATCGTCGGCTTCATCGCACCGTCTCAGGTCGGCATCCTGCCGTCCATCGCGTTCCTCATCGGCGTGGCGATCGGCGGACGGGCCACCTTGCTGGGGCCAGTGCTCGGCGCCATCGGTGTGGCGTGGGCGCAAACCCTGTTCTCCGAACGCTTCCCGTCGGCCTGGACCTACGGGCAGGGTGCACTGTTCATCATCGTCGTCGGCTTCTTCCCGGCCGGCCTGGCAGGTCTCGGCGTGTTCCTGCACCGCCGACGCAAGGCCAAAGCCGGGGCTGAACCGCCAGACAAGACGCCCGACCCCGACGAAGAGAAGGTGGGCGCCAGCTCATGAGCGACGTCGAAGCGAGCACCGCAGGCAAGGAACCCGCCGTCGGCGGCAATGTCGGCATGGGCACGCAGTACCTCGAAGTGCGGGGACTGACAGTCGATTTCGACGGCTTCAAGGCTGTCAGCGACGTCGACCTCACCCTGTTCCAAGGGGACCTGCGGTTCCTCATCGGCCCCAACGGCGCGGGAAAGACCACCGTCATCGATGCCATCACCGGCCTGGTGTCGGCGACCGGATCGGTGAACAAGTCGGGCATCGAGCTGCTCGGCAAGAAGGTGCACCAGATCGCGCGCAACGGGGTCGGGCGCACGTTCCAGACCGCGAGCGTGTTCGAACAGCTCACCGTGCTGCAGAACCTCGACATTGCCGCGGGCGCAGGACGATCGGTCTGGACACTGTTGCGGAGGCGCAACAGCGTGCTGCCCGCTATCGAGCAGGCGCTGCACACGATCGGGCTCACCCACCTGGCCGACAAGCCGGCAGGCGTGCTCGCCCACGGGCAGAAGCAGTGGCTGGAGATCGGCATGCTGCTGGTGCAGAACGCCGACGTGCTTCTGCTCGACGAGCCGGTGGCCGGCATGAGCACCGAAGAGCGTGAAGAGACCGGAAACCTGTTGCGCCGCATTGGTGCTGAACGCACCGTTGTCGTCGTCGAACACGATATGGACTTCATGCGGGCCTTCGCCACGTCGGTGACCGTGCTGGCGCGTGGCCAGGTCATCGCCGAAGGTTCTGTCGCTGAAGTCCAGGCCAACCCGAAAGTCCAGGAGGTCTACCTGGGTACCGCCGCGGCCGGAGCCGACGGAATCGAACTCGTCGAGGAGAACTCCTGATGCTCGAAATGGTCGATGTGCACACCGGTTACGGACGCAGCGAGGTCATTCACGGCGCCACCATCAAGGTGCCCGCGGACGGCGTGGCAGCTGTGATGGGCCACAACGGTGCAGGCAAGACGACGCTGCTTCGCGCAGCGGTGGGTCTGCTGAAATGCACCTCGGGCAAGGTCATGTTCGACGGCGAGGACATCACCAAATTGCGACCGAGTGCACGGGTGGCGAAGGGTCTGGCCTATGTGCCGCAAGGGCAGCAGTCGTTCGGGCAGCTGACGACCGCCGAGAACCTGCAGGTGGTGGCCGACGGCCGCAAGAACGGCAAGAAGCTGATCGACGAACAGCTCGACCTCTTCCCCGCGCTCAAGGAGCTCCTGACCCGGCGCGCCGGCCTGCTCTCCGGTGGTCAGCGACAGCAGCTGGCGATCGCGCGCGCGCTGATCACCGAGCCCAAATGCCTGATCCTCGACGAGCCGACCGAAGGCATCCAGCCGTCGGTCGTCCACGAGATCGAGGAGACGATCACAGCGCTGACCGAGCGGGGCAATCTCGGCGTCCTGCTCGTCGAGCAGCACATCGGTTTCGCGCTGGAATCGTCACAGCGCTACTACATCCTGGAGGCCGGCCGCATCACCAACAGTGGTACGGGAGGTTCGGCGTCAGAGGCCGACGTCCGCGCCGCAATGGCGATCTAGTAGTTCGCACCGCGAGCGCGCGTGTCTGCACGCGGGCGCGCCGGTAATTCTGTGCAAATACGCGCGCTCGCAATAGGTTTCGATCGGTTGCGCTAGTTCCCGAAAGTCCTGGTGGTGTTGTTCCACTGGACCCACGCACGCGAGAAGTAGGTGGAGTCGACGATGCCGTTGGTGACTCGGTAATAACCGTCGTAGACGGTATAGATCTGGATACCGGTTTGCTGGGTTCCGGCACCGTTGCTATTGCCTGTCCAACTGAACGTGTGCTGGTTACCCGCGTTGATGGTGACCGATCCCCGAGACAGCGTGTACCACGGGGAGCCGGTGCCGTTGTTCGACGAGTTCAAGCCGCCGCTCAGGTCGTCGCCATCGGGGTCGGTCGTCGTAGCCGTCGCGGTGCAGGTGCCGAATCCACATGCTGGATTGTTGGTGCTGATCGTGGGGTTGGCGTTGATCGCGTAGATCGGGACCTTCACCGTGACCTGAGCGGTGCCGCCGAACCCGTCCGAGACGGTGGCGGTGAACGCATCCTCCCAGGCTGCGAGGGCGACACCATTGAACGTGCTGCCCGCGGCCCCGATCCTGGCCACCGCATGGCGCTGGGCGACCGTTAGGTTGCTCGTGTAGGTGAACGTACCGTCGGCGGCGAAGGTGATGGTTCCGCCCCTCGCCGAGGTGGCGGTCGTCCAGATCGGCGCGTCACCGTCGGCGTCGGCGTAGGTCAGTTTCCCGGTACTGGTCTGCGTCGTGCCGTTGAGTGTGCCCACCGTCGGCGTTGTGGTCACGACCACCGTCGGGGAGGTGTTGGGCACCGTGGGCTGGACCGTCATCCGCAGGGTGACCTGGCGACCGTTGGCATCGGTGGCGATGATCGTGACCACGTCGTCGGCCGTCGTGCTGTGCCCCAGGCCCGAGTTGCGCGTGTAGGTGAAGGCGCCGTTAGCAGGGTTGAACGACGTCACGGAGCCCTTGCCCGGAGCCGTACCCAGCGAGTAACTGGTGAACACGCCCGGTTGGTTGGTTGAGCCCGGTACCGAACCGGTGACGATGTTGTCCGCAGGTTTGGTGACGTTGGTCGGGGTGATCGACGTGGTGTTGGGCACCGTGACCGTGATGACGGTGTTTCCGTGATGACCGTCGTTGATATTCACCTGGAAGCTCTGCGTGCCTGAGACCGTCGACGTCGAGACATAGGTGTACTCACCGGTCGTCGGGTTGATCGTGACGATGCCGCCATTGTTGGCGCCGTTCTTCGTGTACGCCGAGTTGCCGGACAGGCCGTTGACCGACGAGCCGACGAGCGAGTACTTCAGGGTGTCGCCATCGGAATCGGCGCCGGTGACTTTGCCCTTCACCACGCCCGCCGCGTCGGTGCCCGTGACGGCGTTGGAACCCGTCGGGTTGGCGTTCGTCCCGCCGATGATCTCGATCCGGAACGTGAGGGTGTAGGGAGCACCGTCCGCGGACAGCACCGGAACCTGCACGGTGTCGTATCGGTCGGCCTCGTTCTCCGAAGTCGACCGGTGGAAGAACGCCGCGTCGTGGAAGTGCGGATCCCATACCGCCGGCGGAGTGTAGGTAAATCCACCGGTGTCGTTGTTGATCGTGACCAACGCGTTGGTCGCCGACGAGAATGTCCCGCCCTGGGACACGCCGAAGAATTTGACCGGGTTGCCGTCCTGATCGAGCACGTGGAAGGTACCGGCTGCGTACAGACCCAACGCGTTCTTGTAATGCCAGCTGTCGTACGTCGTGGTCGTTGAGTACGTCTGCAGGGCGGCCATTTCCTGGAACCGCTTGTAGATGCCAACGAACGCGATGTAGGTGACGATGGTGAATGGATTGGTCTGCGCTTCGGTCCAGGTGGGAAACGTTACGTTCCAGGCTCTTTCCGGCTCGTCGAAGGCGCCGCCGTCGCCTCCGAGCAGCGCCGCCGCCTGTGCTGCAACTACTTTCGCAGAGAGGCTCGAGAAGTTACTGAGGTCGGAGACGGTGGCGTTGGCGCCGGTCGTCGCCTTGATGACGTGGATAGCCCACTGCTGCGGGTCATAGATGCCGTTGAGCATGTCTTGTAGAACCGTTGCCGTCCCGACAACCGCAGCACCCATGATCTTGTACGGCGAGATGATGTCCAGCGTGCCCGCACCGTCGGCAAGCTTGAACGGCGGCACGACCCGGTTGAGGAAGTCGCCCATCGCATTGAATCTGTCGGTGGTCGTGGAACTCGGGGGTAGCGAGACGAAAAAGGTTCCGATGATGCCGATCAAATCCGGAAGCCACCGCGCAGGACTGAAGAGGGACGCGGTCGCAGTGACATTGTCGAGCTGATTGTTGGCGGCGTCGAGGCTCTGGTCCGTTTGGCGATTGGTGATCGTGACGAAGTTGCGCGGCGTACCGGGCCAAGCCCCTATTGGGGTGCCAGGCCAGGCCGCAAGGCGGCTGATCGCACGCTGCAGCACGCTTTGGAACAACAATTCGTTAGGCGTCGCGGTCGCAGCGGCACTCGGCGCCGCGGCCGCGGCAAGCGCGACGGGCCTGATGACCTCGGTCGACTCCGTCTCGGTTATGGGCGTCTCGGTATCGTCCACCGTCGCTGTGGATTCGACCGACGACTCGGCCTCGAGGTCGGCCTCGGATGACTCGACCGGGTCGGCCGTCGTCGGTTCCTGCGCGTCGTCGGATTCTCCGTCCGACGCGTCGTCGACGACGTCCTCGTCATCACCATCGGCTTCGGCGTCAGCATCATCCTGCTGAGAACTCGGAGCTTCCGCCCGATGCTTCGCCCTCTGTGGGGGTGCGTCGTCGGCACCGGACGTGGCCGTCGGGCCGCCGCCATCATCGCTGCTGGAGCCGTCCGCACTGGACGATGAATCACTGGAACTAGACGAGTCATCCGTAGCAGCCGACGCGACACCCTGGCCGCCCGCAATCGCCGCCGCGAGCCCGAAGCCGACCGCACCCGCTTGTAGCCACCGCACGCAACCAGAGCCGGAGTTCTTGCGGTGACGGCCTTTGGCCCGGCGCGGCTTCCGTGGGCTGGCGGCGGCCATGCAGCTCCCCTGCTCTGTCGTTTCCAGCCCACCCGCTGTGGCGTGTCGGCATCCCGGCGAGGAACGCGCACAGCTATGCGTTCCCACTTCTAAGCAAATATCACAACGCGACAAATTATGACTTCACGCGTGCACGCCCAAAGAGAGCGATGCACGTCACAGTAGATTAACACGAACGTTAATAGTGACAAATGAGACGTGTTACCACAAAGCTCTGAACAGACACGATGATGCTCACAGACTGCTCAGCACCTTGGTGAATTGGCTAAATATCGACGTCAACAAGCAATCCGCTTACCGAACACCGTGCCGATCGACGGCTACCGACACTCTACGCAAAGTGTCCATGCGACAGAATTCGCAAACTCCGGCGCAAACTTCACCTCCCCCGTGTGCATCGGCGCGTCGGTGTGCAGACCCGCACGCTCGCGGTGCGAGGTGACAGACTTCCCGGCATGCGTGTACTCGCCGACGCCGGCAGGCTCGTCGTCGCCGAGGACGGACCCAACGTGCTGGTCATCGACCGGGGCAACGGGCCATCGGAGATCACCGTGTTCGTGCTGCTGGTGATCACGCTGGTCTTCGGCATGTTCGGGCTGGTCACCCTCCTCATGTCGGTGGCGGGCTCGATGTCGACGGTGTCGCTGCCGGTCTCCACCGCGTTGCTCGGCATCGGGATCCTCGCCGGATTCGGCATGGCGTACGGTGCCCGGTCCCTGCGCCGCAGCCGACTGACTCCACTGGAGTCGCTCCGGCCCGTCGCCGTGTTCGACCGGCTCCGGCGAACCTACGTCGATGCCGACGGACAGATCGTCGCACCGCTGGATCAGGTCCGCATCGAGCGGCGTATGCAGATCGGTTCGAGCTCACAGAAACTGGTGGCCGTGACACCGACAGGCGAGCGAGTTCTGATGCGGGGCAACCCGTTCGGTGCCTCCATCGGCAACATCGACGATGTGCTCAACGCCGCCCTCTGGCGCTAGGCACCTCAGATGCTGTTGAGCACCCGATTCAGTGCGTCCAGACGAACCCGCTCAGCCACTTCGGTGAGGAACCGCACCGCCGGCGCGATGTCGTATCGCGTGTGCGGTCCCCCGACCCCTGCGCCGAGGAAGAACGCCCCATTCGCGACAGCCTGAACCAACGGAAGGACCTGCTCGAGCGGCTCGGAGAGGATCTCGGCCACCTCGGCGGCGATGGCCAGCGCGGTGACCACGGTGGCGTCCTGGACGACGTCGAAGATGATCCGCTCGTTGTGCCCCACCTCCGTCTCGGCAGTCCACGGGTCGAGGTCTGTCGGCGCGCACGCGTAGAGGTCCCCGTCGGTGGCGAACGACAGAAGGAAATCGGGTGTCTGTTGCGGGGTCAGATTTCCCGGCCCCGCGATACCACCCGATACGAAACCATTGACATTGCGCGGCAGCGGCTTTCCCGCGTAAGCATTGCCATTCGCCATACCGGGACAACGCATCGGGTCACCGTAGTTCACGATAGCGACGACGTCCTGGAGGCGATGGTGCAGGATCCCGTCTGCCGCGAGAATGTCGTCGCGCCAGACGATATCGACGACGAGAGCCCCCTGGCTGTAGCCGCTGAGCGCCACGGGGCCGGCGTGCCGTCCGATCTGGGCACACAACTCGGCGCGCCCCGCACGCACCGACGGCCCCATCGGAAAGGCCGCCGCCGGATAACCGATCGGCTGCCAGACCCACATTCCGTCGTCCGCGCGGACCAGAGCTCGCGCCAGATCGGCGGGAAACCCGGGACCGAACGGGTCGGGTACACCGGTGCCGTTCACGGTGAACAGGGTTCCGGCCGGCGCGTAGGCGACACCTTCCTTGGCCGCCCGGATCCTCGGCCACAGCCCGGTCATGTGCCGGGGATGTCCCCGAGGAACCCCGCGGGGTACGCCCGGAGCTGCCTGGCGCGCTCGATGTAGGCGTCCAACGTGGCCTCGTCGGTGGTGGCGATGAAGTGCTCGATCTGCAGCAGCATGAAATCCTTGAGGTCGAACACCATTCCGTTGCTCGCCACGTAGCGCCAGCTGATCTGTTCGCTGGTGCCGATGTCGTGGTCGAGTTGCGATGTCGACGACGCCACCGGCCTGCCGTCGACCGTGCGGGTGAATGGTTTGTTCTTGTGCAGGTTGCCGAACACGGTCCGGGCCCGGACTCGCACCCACGCCCACGGACGCGGGCTGCCGTCGATCAGAGTGCCGTTGATGCCGTTGAGGACATCTTGGTCAGCGGTCATGGTTCCTCCTCGCCGATCAGTGGGTGATCGGTTCGGCGGGGCGACTCGCCGCGGCCGGCGCTGTCGTCTTGCGGGGTGGCCGGGCGGCTGCCTTGCGTGGTGACCGGCGGCGAGGCGCAGGAGTCGGCGTTCCGTTCGGCTCCGGCTCTCCGACGAATGCGCTTGCAGGTGAACCCTTTTCACGTCGCCACTGGATCGCGAACTCCATCAACTCGAACAGGACGTCGGCGAGGTCACGCGTCAGACCGTCCGAGAAGGTATGGCGCCAGGCGATCTGTTCGCTGATCGGGACGATCTGCTCGAACGCGTCGGTGTGTCCGGCCACCCTGGTGCCGTCGGGCTGCAGGCGTTGCCACGGGCCGCGATCGGGGTCCGCGACGATCTCGTTGAAGTCGCGCGCGGAACGCGAGTGGGCGTAGCGCCATTCGAGCGGCCAGCCCTCGGGATCCACGCCGGCGATGGCAAGGCGGAGTTTCTCCCAATCGGTGACGGGCGTCGGCGCGACGTGTGGAGCCGGCGCCGCCGCAACCACCGGCGGCACCGGGACAGCTGGCGAGACCGGCTGTGCGGCAGCAGCATAGATGTAGCCCTTCGGCGGGATGAGCGTCGCGACCTGGTCGAAGCTGACCCAGTAGCCGAACGGGGAGAATCCCGAATCAGCGATCCACACGGCGCGCAGTGCCGGATTGCTGTCGTAGCCCATACAGGCGACGTAGTGCCGGACGGTGCGGTTGCCGTAGTTGGGGTTCACCGACCCCTTCACGCCCCGCGGATGGTTGCCCACCGGAGCCACCCAGTTCATCACCACGCCGTACCCGCTGTCGATCGACCGGACAATGTTGCGCCACAGCATCTCCCGCTCATCCCCCGTCGGTGGATCGTGGGGCATCTCGACAGCGGTGAATCCCGCGGCCGGCACCAGATTGTGGAGTACCGGTCTGATGTTGTGCACGCTGTCGGTACCGTTCTCGTCGGTGCCCATCTTCGGCGCGAGATCATGTTCGCGAACCCTGATTCCCAGCGAGTCGAGCACGATCTGCGAGGCGGCGGGCCCACAGAAGAAGCCGGTGTCCTGCCGCACCAGCGGGATCGAGCGATCGTAGGACAGCACCTTCTCCGTGACCGGAATGGTGATGACATTGTCCACCCGGCCGGGATCGCGTCCACACAACCGGATCAGGTCATGCAGGGAGCCGTCGAATTTGTTGACGTCGCAGGTGTTCTGGCTGCCGACCTGCCCGTCGGAGGCGAACTGCAGGATCTTGGGTTTGCGGCCGGACATCGGGTTCCACCCCGCCTGGGTGTTGGTGACGCCCTGGTACTGCTCCTTGAAGGCGCGGGGTGCACCTGATCCGTTGTAGTTGCTGTTCCAGATGTCGTAGCTGGGCGCGAGCGAGTCGCCGTAGACCCAGTTGGGCGCGTACACGATCACGTAGGCACGTGCCCCCTGCGCCGCCATCCGCCGGTTGACGGCGTTGACGGCGGTTGTGATCTCCGCGGCGCTGGGTGCGCGCACACCTGCTTTCGGCACCTCGGCGTCGATCTGCCATATCCATGCGACGTCGCGCCACCAGGGTGTCTCGGCGTCCACGAAGTTCATCCACTCGCCCACCTGCTCTTCGATCTCCTCGGGCCACAGGAAGTGGTAGGTGCCGAGGACCGGAATCCCGGCGTTGCGGGCCCGTTCCAGCGCCTCGCGATAGTGCTTCGCCTTCCACGTGCGGCCTTCGGTGGCCTTGTGCACGAAGAACGAGATGCCGTCGCGCTGCGCCTCGACCAGGTTCATCGGTCCGCGCTCCCAGTCGTGATCGGAAGCGTCCCAGCCCCAGACGAGGTCGACGTCGGCTGACACCACCGGTTCGTGCCGTCGCGTGGTGATCGTCTCAACCGGCGACTGGCCGTTGCGTTCGAGTCGGGCGAGCAGTTCGTCCGATGTGGCCCAATGGATGTGGTCGAAATGCCCGATCGCTTGGGGGCCTCCGTAGATGCTGCCGCCCGGATTCTTGATTTGATTCTTGACGTAGAACCCGTCGTCGTCGGGAAACGGGGTGGAGTGGATCAGCTCGACGGTGGCATCGGAGTAGTTGTCGTACAACCACTTTGCGAAGTCGCGCATTTGGGCGGCATCGGGTGGTGAGCCCGCCCCGATGTCGAGCGCGGCCGTCTGGGATCCGTGGTGCTGGAGACCGTAATGATGTGAGACGGAGCCGTGGTTGCCGTCGCGGCCGCTGGTGATGTAGATCTGATCGGCTTTGGGGTAACGCTCCAGGAACGCGATCATCCGGTCACCGAGTGGACCCGTGAGAACCCCAGGCCGCCGTTCGACTGCTCCCATCGTGCACCTGCTTTCGTCAGGGCCCCGGGCGATCCCGCCGGCGCCTGACCTCCATGCTTTCGACCGCGGTCGCGCATGTCGTGCGTAGTGCACTACGCAGATGTTGCGGCGCCCGCCCCTGGCGGGCCAGGTGACGACGTGCGGTGCGCGTCAACCCAGGCGGGAAAGCACCTCGGCGACAACGTCATCGACGGCGACATCGACCTGCTCACCGGTCGCCAGGCTCTTCACACCGACCGTGCCGGCCTCAAGGTCCCGGTCGCCGGCGACCAGCGCGATGGACGCACCGGAACGGTCGGCACCCTTCATCGCACCTTTGAGGCTGCGGTCGCCGTAGGACACGTCGACCCGCGCGCCAGCGGCGCGCAGTTGCGCTGCCAGCACGGCCAGCCGCACCTTCGCATCCGCACCCAGTGGCACCGCGTAGACGTCGACGCGAGCCGACTCCCCCACGGTCTTGCCCTCGGCGCGCAGCGCCAGCAGCGCACGGTCGACGCCGAGCCCGAACCCGATCCCGGACAGGTCCCGGCCACCGAGCTGAGCCATCAGGCCGTCGTAGCGGCCGCCGCCGCCGATCCCGGACTGCGCCCCGAGGCCGTCGTGGACGAACTCGAATGTCGTCTTCGTGTAGTAGTCGAGCCCGCGCACCATCCGCGGGTTGATGACGTACGGCACCGCCAGAGCGTCGAGGTGGGCCAGCACCGTGTCGAAGTGCTGTTTGGCCGCGTCGGACAGGTGGTCGAGCATCAACGGCGCGTCGGCAGTCATCTCCTTGATGTGCGGGCGCTTGTCGTCGAGCACGCGCAGCGGATTGATCTCCGCGCGCCGCCGGGTCTCGTCGTCGAGATCGAGCTTGAACAGAAAACGCTGCAGCAGCTCCCGGTATTGGGGGCGGCAGCTGTCGTCGCCGAGCGAGGTGATCTCGAGCCGGAACCCGTCGAGGCCCAACGACCGGAAGCCGGCGTCGGCGACAGCGATCACCTCGGCGTCCAGCGCCGGGTCGTCGACGCCGATGGCCTCCACCCCCACCTGCTGCAGCTGCCGGTAGCGCCCGGCCTGAGGCCGCTCGTACCGGAAGAACGGCCCTGAATAGCAGAGCTTGACGGGAAGCTGCCCGCGGTCGAGGCCGTGCTCGATGACCGCGCGCATGACGCCGGCGGTGCCTTCGGGGCGAAGAGTCACCGAGCGCTCACCCCGGTCGGCGAACGTGTACATCTCCTTGGAGA
Source organism: Mycobacterium sp. 236(2023) (assembly GCF_029623955.1). GTDB lineage: Bacteria > Actinomycetota > Actinomycetes > Mycobacteriales > Mycobacteriaceae > Mycobacterium. Next base: position 73,474 of record NZ_JARSBP010000012.1, read on the forward strand.
CGACGTCGGTGGACTCGCCCACGCCTCGCGCAAAGAGCGCGGTGTCCTCGAAGATCGGCAATTCGATATCGCCGTATCCCGCGCGCCGTGCGGCGTCGAGCAGCCCGGAGCGCACGGCGACGAACTCGGCCGAGTCGGGCGGCAGGTAGTCGGGGACGCCCTTGGGCGCTTTGAAGCTGTCAGTCACTAGCTCAGACCTTCGAGAAAGGGGTTGTTGTGGCGTTCGGTGCCGATGGTGGTTCGTTCGCCGTGCCCCGGTAATACCAGGGTGTCGTCGTCGAGCACCAATAATTTCGTGACGATCGACTCCAGCAGGTCGCGTCCGCTGCCACCGGGCAGGTCGGTGCGGCCCACCGACGACCGGAACAACGTATCGCCGGTGAAGGCGACCAGATCGGGCCCCTGCTCGACCCGGAACACCACCGAACCCATCGTGTGGCCCGGCGTGTGGTCAACCGCCACCGTGATCCCGCCAAGCTCGATCTTGTCGCCGTCGCGGTCGAGTTCGACGACCTGCTTGGGCTCGCGGAATATGGCCCCGAAGGCCATTTGCGCTAATCGCGGCCCGAAGCCCTTGATCGGATCGGTCAGCATGTGCCGGTCCGCCGGATGGACGTAGGTCGGGCAACCGTAGGTGTCGGCGACCTTCTGCGCCGACCACATGTGGTCGATGTGACCGTGGGTGAGCAGCACCGCCGCGGGGGTGAGCCGGTTCTCGTCGAGGATCCTGCGCAACGGACCCATGGCCCGCTGACCGGGGTCGACGACGACGGCGTCGGCTCCCTGCCGCGGGGCCAGCACATAGCAGTTGCACGCCAACATGCCGGCCGGAAATCCGGTGATCAACACGCCATCAAGCTTCCCACGTCCGGGTCGCAGCCCTGTTCACGAGGGTCGCGACCTTCCCGGTCAGGGAGAAATGGCACACTCGGTGCCGACCGGATCAACTGCGAGGAGGACACCGGCCGTGCCGACGAACGAACAACGGCGTGCGACAGCGAAGCGCAAGCTCGAGCGGCAGCTCGAGAATCGTGCCGAGCGGGACCGCAAGCGCCGCCAGTACACGATCATCGGGTCGGCGGTAGGCGCCGTCCTCGTCGTATCCGCCGTGGTCGCCACCATCGTGCTGGTCAACCGCGATTCCGGAACGCAGACCGCATCGGCGTCGCCCACGACGACCGAGACGTCGTCGCCGTTCGACGTTCCGCCGCCGACCGAGGCGGGGCAGCTGCCGGAGTTCGTGGCCCCGGAGGGGCTGGGCAGCGACTGCCAGTACCCGAAGTCGGCCGAAGCGGCCAGCAAGCCGAACAATGCGCCGCGTACCGGCGAGGTCCCCACCGATCCGGCCGAGGTCAGCGCAAGCATGGAGACCGACCAGGGCAACATCGGGCTGCAGCTCGACAACGGCAAGTCGCCGTGCACGGTCAACAGCTTCGCCAGCCTCGCCCAGCAGGGCTTCTTCAACAACACCCCGTGCCACCGGCTGACCACCAGCGATTCGCTGGGTGTGCTGCAGTGCGGTGACCCGACGGGCGAAGGCATCGGTGGCCCCGGCTACCAGTTCGCCAACGAATACCCGACCGACCAGTACCAGCCCGACGACCCGAACCTCAATGCGCCGGTCGTCTACCCGCGAGGCACGCTGGCGATGGCCAACGCCGGGCCCGGCACCAATGGCAGCCAGTTCTTCCTGGTGTACAAGGACTCTCAGCTGCCGCCGCAGTACACGGTGTTCGGCACCATCGACGAGACCGGCCTGGCCACGCTCGACAAGATCGCCAATGCCGGCGTCGCCGACGGCGGTCCGGATGGTTCGCCGAAGCTGGCGACGACGGTGAAGTCGATTCAGCTGGACTGACGGCGGTGACCAGTCCTCCGCCGTATCACGAAAACCAGCCTTACCCAACGGATTACGGCGGGTACCCGGGCCATCCCGGGTATCCGGCGTCGCGGGGCACCAACGGGCTGGCCGTCGCGTCACTGGTGTGCGCGTTCGTGTTCGCACCGCTGGGCGCAGTGTTCGGCCACATGTCGTTGTCGCAGATCAAGAAGAGCGGCGAGGAAGGCCGCGGTCTCGCCATCGCCGGTCTGATCGTCAGCTATCTGATGATCGTCGTGTCGATCATCATCGTCGTGGTCTCCGTATTGATGGTGTTGCTGCTCGCGCAATCGCTCGAAGAGTTCGACAACGCCAGCAATCGGCAACGTACCCAACCGATTCCGTCAGCGGGCAGCCCTCTGCCCCCGTTCGATCCGCCTGCGACGCTGGGCTCGAACTGCCAGTACCCGGCGACGACCGAACGAGCGGGCAAGCCTGTCCAGCCCCCTCAGGCGGGACGCACGTCGACCACCCCTGCGTCGATCCCGGCTCGCATCGTGACCAATCGCGGCGACATCGGGCTGGAGCTCAACAACGCGCAGGCACCCTGCACGGTGCACAACTTCTCCAGCCTCGCCGAGCAGGGTTTCTTCGACAACACACGGTGCCATCGACTGACCGTCGACCCCGGTCTGCGCATGCTGCAGTGCGGCGACCCGACGGACACCGGCACGGGCGGGCCCGGGTACCGCTTCCCCAACGAGTATCCGAGCAACCAGTACCGGCTCACCGACCCTGCGCTGAAGTCCGAAGTGGTCTACCCGCGCGGCACGCTGGCGATGGCGAACTCAGGGCTCGGGACGAACGGCAGCCAGTTTTTCCTGATCTTCGACGACTCGATGCTGGCACCGCAATACACGGTGTTCGGCACGATCGACACCAAAGGTCTTGCTGCACTGGAAAACATCGCCGCTGCCGGAGTGCGTGGCGGCGGCGAGGAGGGCGAGCCGGCAACCGACGTCACGATCAAGTCCGTGTCTGTGGGCTGAGGCTCACGCTGCAGAGGTGACGCGGTAGACGTCGTAGACGCCCTCCACGTTGCGCACCACGTTCAGGACGTGGCCCAGATGTTTGGGGTCGCCCATCTCGAAGGTGAAGCGGCTGATCGCCACCCGGTCGTTGGACGTCGTCACCGACGCAGACAGGATGTTGACCTTCTCGTCAGCCAGCACCCGCGTCACGTCGGAGAGCAGTCGGTGCCGGTCGAGGGCCTCCACCTGGATGGCGACCAGGAACACCGATGACGGCGACGGCGCCCACTGCACCTCGATGATCCGTTCCGACTGCTGTTCGAGCGATGTGGCATTCGTGCAGTCGGTGCGATGCACGCTGACGCCACCGCCCCGGGTGACGAAGCCCATGATGTTGTCGCCCGGCACCGGGGTGCAGCATTTGGCGAGCTTGGTCAGGACGCCGGGAGCCCCTGGCACGGCGACACCGACGTCGTCGCTGGTGCGCTGACGGATCGGCATCGTCGCAGGGGTGGACCGCTCGGCGATCTCGTCGGCCGCCTCGTCGTCGCCACCGAGTTGCGCCACCAGCCGCTGCACGACGTGACGGGCGGACACGTGCCCCTCGCCGACCGCGGTGTAGAGCGCCGAGACGTCCAGGTAGCGCAGCTCGCGCGCCAGCGCGTTCATCGTCTCGGCATTCATCAAGCGCTGCAACGGAAGTCCGCCGCGACGCACCTCGCGGGCGATGGCCTCCTTGCCGGAATCCAACGCCTCCTCGCGTCGCTCCTTGGCGAACCACTGGCGAATCTTGGCCTTGGCCCGGGGCGACACGACGAAGGTCTGCCAGTCCCGCGACGGACCGGCGTTGGGTGCCTTCGACGTGAAGACCTCGACGACTTCGCCGTTTTCGAGCTTGCGCTCCAGCGCGACGAGGCGACCGTTGACGCGGGCGCCGATGCAACGGTGTCCGACTTCGGTGTGCACCGCGTAGGCGAAGTCCACCGGGGTGGACCCTGTCGGCAGGGTGATCACGTCACCCTTGGGGGTGAACACGAAGATCTCCTGCACGGCGAGGTCGTAGCGCAGCGACTCCAGGAACTCCCCCGGGTCGGCCGCTTCCCGCTGCCAGTCGAGCAGTTGCCGCATCCACGCCATGTCGTCGATCTCGGCGGCCGCGTTGCTCGGCGGAGTTCCGTTGCGGCCCTTGGCTTCTTTGTAGCGCCAGTGCGCGGCGATGCCGTACTCGGCGGTCTTGTGCATGCCCGTCGTGCGGATCTGCACCTCCAGCGGCTTGCCCTCGGGCCCGACGACAGTGGTGTGCAGCGACTGGTACACGCCGAATCTGGGCTGGGCGATGTAGTCCTTGAACCGCCCGGCGATCGGCTGCCACAACGAGTGCACGACGCCCACCGCGGCGTAGCAGTCGCGGACTTCGTCACACAGGATGCGGACCCCGACGAGGTCGTGGATGTCGTCGAAGTCGCGACCTTTGACGATCATCTTCTGATAGATCGACCAGTAATGCTTCGGGCGGCCCTCCACGGTGGCGTTGATCTTCGACGCGTTCAGCGTCGCGGTGATCTCGGCACGCACCTTGGCCAGGTAGGTATCCCGCGACGGTGCCCGGTCAGCGACCAGCCGGACGATCTCTTCGTACTTTTTCGGGTGCAGGATCGCAAACGACAGATCCTCCAGCTCCCACTTGACCGTGGCCATACCCAGCCGGTGCGCCAGCGGCGCAATGACTTCCAGCGTCTCCCGGGCCTTGCGGGCCTGCTTCTCAGGAGGGAGGAACCGCATGGTTCGCATGTTGTGCAGCCTGTCGGCGACCTTGATCACCAGCACGCGGGGATCGCGAGCCATCGCGATGATCATCTTGCGGATGGTCTCGCCCTCGGCCGCCGTCCCGAGCGCGACCTTGTCCAGCTTGGTCACACCGTCGACGAGGTGGCCCACCTCGACGCCGAACTCCTGGGTCAGCGCCTCCAGGGTGTAGCCGGTGTCCTCGACGGTGTCGTGCAGGAGCGCGGCGATCAGCGTCGTCGTGTCCATCCCGAGTTCGGCCAGGATGTTGGCGACCGCCAGCGGGTGGGTGATGTACGGGTCCCCGGATTTCCGCAGCTGGTCCGAATGGCGCTGCTCGGCGACCTCGTACGCGCGCTGCAGCAGCGTCAGGTCGGCTTTGGGATAAATCTCGCGGTGGACCGCGACGAGCGGTTCGAGCACCGGGTTGATGGCGCTGCGCTGCGATGTCATCCGGCGGGCCAGCCGGGCCCGCACGCGCCGGGACGCGCTGGTCGGCGCCGGTTTCACGATCTCCATCGGCTGCGTCTCGGGCATGTGCGCAGGCGGAGACTGCACGGTCTGCCCGATGGCGGGTTCGTCAGCCACGCGTCACCTCCTCGCTACCAGACTTCGAGGATATCGCTATCGCCTGCGCGCACACCGACGAGCCGCGATCGCCTACACCGTGTAGAGGCTGGTCACTTCCAGCGGTTCCACCGCAGCGCGGCCGCCGAGTGCCGTGAGTTCCATCATCACGACCGCTCCCGTCACGGTGGCACCGGCCTTGGTGAGCAGCTGGTGGGTGGCGGCCAGTGTCCCGCCGGTGGCGAGGACGTCGTCGATGACGACGACGGAGCGTCCGGCCAGCTCGATGCCGTTGGCCGGTACTTCGAGTGTGGCGGAACCGTATTCGAGGGTGTACGTCTCGCCGAGGACCGGTGGCGGCAGCTTCCCACCCTTGCGGACGGCGAGAACCCCGATCCCGAGTGTGACGGCCACTGCGCCGCCGAGCAGAAATCCGCGGGCGTCCACACCGGCCACCAGATCCGCCCCGCGGGCGCTGTCGGCGATCGCCCTGCTCACCTCAGCCAGGCCGTGCGCATCCGCCAGCACCGGAGTCAGATCCTTGAACTGGACTCCCGGCTCGGGAAAATCGGGCACCTCACGCATCAGGGACTTGATGACGTCGGAGATGTCCCTGCCCGTGCTCATTGACTCAGCTTCCAGCGGTCCATGTTCCATCCCGCACCCCATCGCGTCGGATTGCCACTCACTGCGAACATTTTCGTCGATGTGAGCAGAGTTCGCTGCTGGCGGTACAGCGGCAAGGTCGGCATGTCGCCCCACAGGATCGGGCCCGCTTCACCGAGCAGGCGCGCCAACTCCTTCGGATCGGAGGTGACGGCCACGGTCGAGATGATCGCGTCGATGCGCCCATTGTTGTAACGCGGCAGGTTGTTTCCGTTGGCGCTGTGCAGCGCGTAGGCGTCCATCGCCGACGAACCCGACGATCCGCTGCCCGACGCTCCGCCGGTGCTGGCGATCAGCACATCGATCTCGTTGTTACGCAACGAGATCGGTCCGGTGTTCTCCCCCGCCGCATCTTCGATCGTGATCCCCGCGGGGGCGCAGGCCTTCGCGATGGTGCCGACGGTGGCCGCCAGCCGGGCGTTGGGCGTCTGATATCCGATCCGCACCGTCAGTGGCTGCCCGTTGAGGGTGGCGCGGGCGGCATCCGGGTTGCCCACGGCGAACTCGTTCACTTGCGGGGTCGCCTCCGCAGCGCTGTAGGCGTCCTCGGTCGCACCGTTGAGCCGCGCGTTGGCCACGGGCGTCTCGGCGTTGCGCGCGATCACGTCGCGCGGGGTGCACAGCGCCAGCGCCCTGCGCGCGGGCACCGCGGCGAGCGGGCCCTGCGGGGCGAAGATCAGCTGTTCGATGCCGGCAGACGCAGAGTCGGACCGGACGTAGTCGTCGGGGAGGTTCAGCGTGCCCGACGACCCGGCGGCGATGTCGACGACGTCGTAGATGCCCTCGTTGACACGGTCCTGCATCTCGGGGCTGCGCGGCCACACCGTGACCTTGCGGGTGACAGGCGTTGCGCCCCACCACTTGTCGTTGGCCACCAGAACCACGGCACCATCGGCGCTGACCGATTCGAGCTTGTACGGCCCCGAGGACGGGAACTTCTTCAGGTCCAGATCCGGGCTGAGGTTCCAGGTGGTGTTCCACACCTGGGCTATACGCTCCACCGCCGGGCCATCGTTGCTCAGCAGAGCGGTCGTCACGGCACCGTCGCCCAGTCCGAGGACGTCACCGATGACATGCGCAGGCATCATCGACGTTGCGGTGAACAGCTGGCCGTAGTCGGTGAATCCACGCTCCGGGGCGAAGGACACCCGGGCCTTCTTCTGGCCCGGCGCGCAGTCGATGGTCGCGATGTCGGTGTAGCCGGCGCGGCTGGCTGCGTCGAACCCCGGGAATCGACCGGACTGCGACGCCCATGCCAGCACCATGTCGTCGCACGTGATCGGCTTGCCGTCCGAATACACAGCTTCGGGCTTGATCTCGTAATCGAGAATCAGCGGTGAACGCCCTACCACCGAGACCGTGCCGAAGTCGTGGTCGCCGACGATCTGCCCGTCGGGGCCGTGGTAGTTGAAGCCCGTCAGCACCCGCGCGAACGCCTGCGGGCCGCCGGAGGCAGCGCCTGCCACCGTGTTGGTGTTGTAGGTGATCAGAGTGCCGTCGACGGCGTAGTCGACCGATTCCGCGGTCGCATCGGAGCACGAGGTCAGACCTATTCCGCCCAGCAGGGCGAGCACCGCCGCCAGGGCGGTCGCGCGACGGCCAGCCATCGGCCCCTACCGATTCCGCGGGGTGCGCTTACCCGACGGTCGCCCTGTCCTGCTGGAGGTCGGCCGCACGGGACGGGCACCCGGCTGGGGCTTGTCCGGAGGCGGCGACACCGACGCCGCGACCGTTGCGGGCTGGGCGTCACCGTCAGCAGACGATTCGTCTATCTCGACTCCGGAAGCCCTGGCCGCCGCGGTCTTGCGACGGTTGAGCACACGCCGGGTGTGCTTGCGCACGACGTCGGTGCGCTCGCGCAGGCTGACCAGCAGGGGTGTGGCGAAGTAGATCGACGAATAGGTACCGACCACGACACCGACGAGCTGCACCAGCGCCAGGTCCATCAGCGTGCCGACACCGAGCAGCCAGACCGCGATGACCATCAGCGCGATGATCGGCAGCACCGAGATGACGGAGGTGTTGATCGACCGCATGAAGGTCTGGTTGACGGCGAGGTTGGCTTGCTCGGCGAAGGTGCGGCGGGTGCTGTGCTCGAAGCCGTCGGTGTTCTCCTCGACCTTGTCGAACACGATGACGGTGTCATACAGCGAGAAGCCGAGGATGGTCAGCAGACCGATCACCGTCGCCGGGGTGACTTCGAATCCGACGAGCGCATAGAACCCGGCGGTGACCACAAGGTCGAAAACCAGCGTCGCGAGCGCGGCGATCGCCATGTACCGCTCGTAGCGCAGCGTGATGTAGATGGCGGCGAGCACCAGGAACACCACCAGCGCGATGAGCGCCTTCTGGGTGATCTGACCGCCCCACGTCTCCGACACCGCGGAGTCGCTGACTGCCTGTTCACTGGGCTGCCCGTCCGGGCCGAGCGGCTGGAACGCGTCGAAGAGCGCACTGCGCAACGCGATGATCTCGTCGTTGCTCAGCGTCTCGGAACGGATCTGGAAGGTCGCGGACTCGCCGCTGCCGACGACGACGACGGCCTCCGGCGGAGTGCCGATCGTATCGTTGAACACCGTCTCGACCTGCTGGGTGGTCGCCTGAGAGTCGCTGCGCGGGAACGACACCTTGGTGCCGCCCTCGAAGTCGATACCGAACGTGAAGCCGCGGATCACCATGGCGCCGATCGAGATCGCGATGATCAGGCCGCTGACGGTGTACCAGAGCTTGCGCTTGCCCATCACCTCGAACGCGCCGGTACCGGTGTACAGGCGGACGAAGAAGCCGTGCTTGGGGGCGTCGCCCGCGGCCGATTCCAGGTCGGGCGCCTCTTCGGCGGTCGATTCGGTGTCCGCGCGGTTCTTGGTGGCCATGCCCTATCCCCGTCCCGCCGCGTTCGCGGCCGCTCGGCGTTCGCGTGCGATCTGCTGGACGGCTCCGAGCCCGTTCAGAGACGGCTTGGCCCACAGAGGCGACTTCGACGCCATGTACACCAGCGGCCACGTCACCAGGAACACGATGACGAGGTCGAAGATCGTTGTCAGCCCCAGCGTGAACGCGAATCCCTTCACCTGACCGACAGCCAGGAAGTACAGCACCGCGGCGGCCAGGAATGTCACGGCGTTACCCGACAGGATCGTCTTGCGCGCCCTCGCCCAGCCTCGCGGTACCGCAGAGCGGAACGATCGGCCTTCTCGGATCTCGTCCTTGATGCGCTCGAAGAACACGACGAACGAGTCCGCTGTCATACCGATACCGATGATCAGACCGGCGATACCGGCCAGGTCCAGCGTGTAACTGATGTATCTGCCCAGCAGCACCAGCACCGCGAAGACCATGGCACCGGAGGCCACCAGCGACAGCGCGATCAGCAGACCGAGTGCCCGGTAATAGAGCAGTGAATACAGCAGTACCGCCGCGAGCCCCACCGCGCCCGCGATCAGGCCCGCGCGCAACGACGACAGCCCGAGCGTGGCGGAAACCGTCTCGGCCTCGGAAGATTCGAACGACAGAGGCAGCGAACCGTACTTGAGGACGTTGGCCAGTTCGCGGGCGGTGTCCTGCGTGAACTGCCCGGTGATCTGGGTGTTGCCGCCCGGAATCGGTTCGTTGATCACCGGCGCGCTGACGACTCGCGAGTCGAGCACGAACGCCGTCTGGGTGCCGACGTTGGCCGCGGTGAACTCCGCCCACGTCTTGGAGCCCTGATCCTTGAACGACAGGTCGACCACGTATTCGCCGGCCTGCTGGTTCAGCCCGGAGGTCGCGTTCTCGATCTCCTCACCACTGATGATCGACTTGTCCAGCAGGTAGACCTGGCTGCCGTCCTGCGAGCAGGTGATCAGCGGCAGGTTCGGGTCGTCGTTGCCGGCGAGCACGTCTTCCTGACCGCAGCGGGTCGCCTGGAACTGCAGCGCCAGGATCTGGATGGCCTGCTCCGAGCTCTGCCGCAACTGCTTCTCGTCGGCAATCTGGGTGGCCAGGTCGACGTCTCCACCTTCACCGGGCAGCTGCGGTGGCGCGTCCGGTCCGGGCGGCGGGGCGCCCGGCCCCGGCGGCGGGGCGGGCGGCGCAGGGCTCGGGGCCGGCTGCTGCGGGAAGGGACGCGGTTGCGGCGCCGCCGGCTCCGGCTCGGCGGGAACAGCGCCCGGCGGCATGCCGGGGATCGCGCCCGGCGGCATGCCGGGGATCGCGCCCGGCGGCATCCCGGGAATCCCGCCCGGCGGCATCCCGGGAATCCCGCCCGGCGGCATCCCTTCGGGCTCGGCCTCGGGCGGCGGCACCTCGCCGGCGGGGATCGCGTGGATCACCGGGCGGATGTAGAGGCGTGCCGTCTGGCCGAGGCTGCGCGCTTCGCTGGTGTCGTCGCCAGGCACCGTGATGACGAGGTTGTTGCCATCGATGATGACCTCAGAACCCGAGACGCCGAGGCCGTCGACGCGGGAGCTGATGATCTCCTGGGCTTGGATCAGCGATTCACGCGACGGTTCGGAGCCGTCGGGTGTGCGCGCAGTCAGGGTGACGCGGGTGCCACCTTGTAGGTCGATGCCCAGTTTGGGGTCGGGTTTCTTGTCCCCGGTCAAGAACACCAGCAGGTAGGCGCCGATGAGCAATACCAGGAACAGCCCCAGGTAGCGGGCAGGGTGAACCGTCGAAGACGATGCCACGTGTCAGAGTCTCCTCGAGATCAGGTCGTCAGCACCGCAAAGAGTACGTGCTGCTGCTGAGATCTCAGCCGTCAGTCTTCTCGTTCGGGCTCTTGGTCAGTTCGACGCCCGACGATTCGGCCTCGTCGAAGCTGTCGTCGTCCTCGTCGTCGATGTCGTCGACGATGCGGTCACGCACGGCGAGTTTCATCCATGTGGTGACGACGCCGGGCGCGATCTCCACGTCGACGTAGTCGTCGCCGAGGCCGGTGATGGTGCCCTGAAGGCCGGACGTGGTGTGGATGCGGTCGCCGATCTCCAGCGAGTTGTGCAGATCGATGGTGGCCTGCATCGCCTTCTTCTGGCGCCGCGAGGCGAAATACATGAAAGCGCCCATGATGATGAGCAGGGGCAGAAATACGACCAGATCCATGGCGGCAGTGTCTCTCTAAGTCTCTTCGTGTGTTCTTCGTGCGTATTCGTCGTGCAGTACTCAGTCGTCCAGTGTGCCATTGGGGCCTTCTGCGCCCATGCCCCCCGGCCTGCTGGGAAGATCTGTGACGCGGTCAGCGCGCGTCCGCGGGTGCCCCGGACCGGCCGACGACACCGGTCTGGCAACGGAATTCGTCGTCGATCGGGCCCTCTACTGACGATTCCGTCTCAACTGGGCAGGGTTAACGACGGATCGACACCAGTTGCGGCTAGGCTCGGGTGGCACACGGCAATCGTCGAATTCTTCCGTCCCGTCGGGTCGTCTAGGAGGTCTCCTGTGAGTGCTCTCGAACAGAGTCGCCACCTCGCCACCGCCATCCCCGGGCCCAGGTCATCCGAACTGATCGCGCGAAAGAGCGCGGCGGTGGCCCGCGGCGTCGGCAACACCATGCCCGTCTACGCGACGCGGGCCGGCGGCGGAATCGTCGAGGACGTCGACGGTAACCGGTTGATCGATCTCGGGTCCGGCATCGCCGTCACGACGATCGGAAACGCCTCCCCCAAGGTCGTCGAAGCGGTGGCCGAGCAGGTGGGCAGGTTCACCCACACCTGCTTCATGGTGACGCCCTACGAGGGATACGTGGCAGTGGCCGAGGCGCTCAACCGCCTCACCCCCGGCGACGGCGACAAACGCACGGCGCTGTTCAACTCCGGCTCCGAGGCGGTGGAGAACGCCGTCAAAATAGCCAGGACCTTCACAGGGAAGCAGGCCGTCGTCGCGTTCGACCACGCCTACCACGGCCGCACCAACCTGACGATGGCGCTGACGGCGAAGTCGATGCCGTACAAGCACGGGTTCGGGCCGTTCGCCCCGGAGATCTACCGGGCGCCGCTGTCGTATCCGTTCCGCGACGCCGAGTTCGGCGGAAAAGAATTGGCCACCGATGGAGAACTGGCCGCGCGCCGGGCCATCACCGTGATCGACAAGCAGATCGGCGCCGAAAATCTGGCGGCGGTCATCATCGAACCGATCCAGGGTGAGGGCGGCTTCATCGTGCCGGCCGAGGGATTCCTGCCGACACTGCTGGAGTGGTGCCGCGCCAACAACGTGGTGTTCATCGCCGATGAGGTGCAGACCGGATTCGCGCGCACCGGCGCGATGTTCGCCTGCGAACACGAAGGCATCACGCCGGATCTGATCGTCACCGCGAAAGGCATCGCCGACGGCATGCCGTTGTCGGCGGTCACCGGCCGCACGGAGATCATGGACGCGCCGCACGTCAGCGGCCTGGGCGGCACGTACGGCGGCAACCCGGTGGCGTGTGCCGCTGCGCTGGCGACCATCGAGACCATCGAAGCCGACGGCCTCGTCGCCCGCGCCGCCGAGATCGAGACACTGATGAAGGACAAGCTGGGCCGAATCCAGGCAGAGGACGACAGGATCGGCGACGTCCGCGGCCGCGGCGCCATGATCGCCGTCGAACTGGTGAAGTCCGGGACGATGGAGCCCGACGCCGAGCTCACCAAGAAGCTGTGTGCCGGCGCGCATCAGGCTGGGGTGATCGTGCTGTCCTGCGGAACGTTCGGCAACGTGCTGCGCTTCCTTCCCCCTCTCACGATCAGCGACGTGCTGTTGCTCGAAGGGCTCGACGTCCTTGAACTCCTCCTGCGCGATCTCTGACCGGGAAATCCACGCTTGCGACCAGGTCGCGTGTGACCACTCTCACTAACTGACACGTTTGGAGTTTGGCCGCTTCGGGCAAACGCCGAAATTGACTGCAGCGAAGGATATTTCACCGAAAACCGCTGAATAGACAGTGTTTCAGCTAACGGTTAACCTGCTCCCGTGAGGCGCGGTATAGACCATTGGTGGCGATCCCCCGACCACCACCAACTGATGACCAGTTACCTCGTGCGGCGGGGTTTGCAGCCGGCCGCGTGCGCGTTGATGGCGGCGGGTACGGCCGCATACGGAATGGCCGCGGCAGCCATGCTCTTCAGCCCTCGCGGACCTCAGGGTGCGGTCGCGGTGACCGCTTCGATTGTCGTCATCGCATTCTCGGCACTCGCCGCGGCGTACTGGATCAAAGGATGGCCGACGCTCCGAGCCTCGATCGGCATCGTCCTGCTGTCGTCACTGGGACTGATCTCCGTGTGCCTCGCCCAGTCCAGCCCCATCGCGGGCCTGCTCGGTTCCACCGGATTCGCCGTCCTCGCCGGATACGTCGCCTTCGTTCACAGCGCCCGACTCCTGGCCGCCGTCATCGTGTGCGGCGTGATCACCATCTCCGTCTGCATCACCCGGCTCGCCGCCGCGGGCGATGTCGCGATGGCGCTCAGCATCGTCCCCGTGGCAGTCGTGGCACTCGTGATCCTGCCGTTCGCCGGACAACTCCTGGCGCGCCTGCTGGGCATCGACGCCCACCGCTCGGATACCGACGCCCTGACCGGCCTACTAAATCGTCACGGATTCCGCACCGCTGCAACCGAATTGGCATCGAACCTCAATACGCGCGGTAGTCACCTCACGATCGCGATGATCGACCTCGATCGCTTCAAGCAGATCAACGACACGCTGGGGCACAGCGCCGGTGATCAGATCCTCATCGACGTCGGCGCGGCACTGCGCGCGGCGGTCGACAAGGACGCTCTGGTGGTCCGTTACGGCGGTGAAGAGTTTCTGGTCGCCGAGGTCCAGCCGTCGTCCCGGACCGACCTCGGGAACCGAATTCTCGCCGCATTCGACGGTTTGGAGCAGCGCGTGACGGCGAGCGTCGGCCTGGACAGCACCGAGCACCTTCCTTCGGAACCCAGGGCGCTGCGCAGCAGCCTCGACAGGCTGCTCGCCTCGGCCGACACCGCCATGTACGAGGCGAAGCGATCCGGCGGTAATGCCGTCAGCCGGGCGGGGGTCCGCGACGCCGCTGCCGCCTGACGCGTCAGGGCAGCAGCAGCCCGACGATGATTGCGCGGATCTGGTCTGCAGTGAGCCCGTCACCGTCCGCTTCGAGGGCAATGAGGTCGGAGATCAGGTCCTCGCCCGGGCGCCAGCACCGTTGCGCCACCAGCACGTCGAGATAGGCGTCGAGCGCGTCGATGCTCACGAACTCTGGTCCGTCGCCCCACTGAGCAATCCATAACCAGTCGCGCGACGGTATCTGCAATGCCACACACAACCCGTAGAGGCGTTCGCCGAGCACGACGACCGCCGGATCGTCGGCGGCGGCACACGGGATTCGCGACGAGAGCATGTCCGACAACTTCACCAGCAGCGTGCTCATGACTGACTCCCGACCATGGATCCACGTTATCGCTTAGATGTGCTCGGTGAAGTACTCCGTCCCACGGGCCAATCGGGTCGTATCGAACGAAAAGTGCGGGGCGGGAACAGAATTGCCGCATGGGGCGGGTAGCACAATGTGTCGAGCGCCACATTGGCGCAGCGCCGGCGAGAGGAATCACAGACCTAAAAGCCCTTGTCACACCACACTCACAGCGCATTACCAGCCGATAACCCCCTTTTCGCGGAATACCTTTAGTGGCACTAAACGTCTCTGTGTATAAGCGCAGCGTCGCGCTTCCCAAACCCACTATGTGTTCCGAGGTCCTTGTGATGTCGACTGATCCCCGCGAGGAGCGGCTCGAACGCCGTATCGCCGATTTGTTCGCCCATGATCATCAATTCGCCGCAGCCACACCAGACTTGGCCATAACCGAGGCCATCAACAAGCCTGATCTGCCCCTGCCGCTGATTCTGCAGACCGTATTCGACGGCTACGCCGACCGCCCCGCGCTCGGGCAGCGCGACGTCCGGTTCGCCGCAGACCCATCCACCGGCCGCACCGTCGCCGAACTCCTGCCGAGCTTCAGCACGATCACCTACGCCGAGATGGGCAGGCGTGTCCAGGCCATCGCCGACGCCCTCAGCGAGGTCCGTCCCGGAGATCGTGTGGCGGTACTGGGCTTCACCAGTGTCGACTTCGTGACCTTCGACACCGCACTGGCCGCGCGCGGCGCCGTGTCGGTGCCGCTGCAGACGGCGGCACCAGTGACGACGTTGCGCCCGATCGTCGCCGAGACCGAGCCCGCGGCGATCGCGTCGTCGATCGACTACCTCGGCGATGCTGTCGATCTCGCGCTTGCTGCGCCCTCGGTCACCCGCATCGTCGTGTTCGACGATCTCCCCGAGGTGGACGATCACCGGGAGGCGCTCAGCGCGGCCCGCACCCGGTTGGCTGAGGTGGACCGCCAGGTTCGGCTCGACCGACTCGCGGATCTGGTGACAGAGGGCGCGAGTTCGACTGGCTCAGAACCTTTCATCTCCCCGGATGCTGATCCGCTCGCGCTGCTGATCTACACCTCGGGCAGCACAGGCGCGCCGAAGGGTGCCATGTACACCGCAGACATGATGGCCAATGCCTGGCGGCCGTCATCGCACGACCGGATCGGTGACCGCACCACCTGGCCGTCGATCACGCTGAACTTCATGCCGATGAGCCATGTGATGGGCCGGATGATGCTCTACGGCACCCTGGGCGCCGGTGGAACCGCGTATTTCGCTGCGCGCAGCGATCTTTCGACGTTCCTGGAGGACCTCGCCCTAGTCCGTCCCACCCAGCTGGCGTTCGTACCGAGGATCTGGGACACCATCTACGCCGAGGTCGCCAAGGAACTGGAGCGCGGCTCCGCCTCCGAAAGCGAGGTGTTCGCCACCATGCGGCAGAGCCTGCTGGGCGGCCGCTTCCTCGCCGCGCTGTCGGGCTCTGCACCGGTGTCGCCGGAGATGAAGAAGTTCGTCGAGGCGCTTCTCGATCTGCACCTGACCGATGGCTACGGTTCGACCGAGGCCGGCATGGTGTTCACCGACGGGCAGGTGATCCGCCCGCCTGTTCTCGACTACAAGCTCGTCGACGTGCCCGACCTCGGTTACTTCCGCACCGACCAGCCGTATCCGCGCGGAGAGTTGCTGATCAAATCCACCAACTTGTTCCCCGGCTACTACAAGCGGCCCGAGGTGACGGCCGAGGTGTTCGACGAGGACGGCTTCTACCGCACCGGTGACGTCGTCGCCGAGCTGGGTCCCGACCAGATCTCCTACGTGGACCGGCGCAACAACGTGCTCAAGCTGTCCCAGGGCGAGTTCGTGACCGTCTCCAAACTCGAGGCCGTCTTCGGGGACAGCCCGGTTGTCCGTCAGATCTACGTGTACGGCAACAGCGCGCGACCTTATCTGCTGGCCGTCGTCGTTCCGACCGACGACGCGCTCGCGCACGACGACACAAAAACGCTGATCGCCGAATCGCTTCAGGATGTCGCGAAGGCGGCGGGGCTGCAGTCCTATGAGATCCCGCGCGACTTCCTCATCGAGACCACGCCGTTCACACTGGAGAACGGACTGCTCACCGGTATCCGGAAGTTGGCCCGGCCCAAGCTGAAGGAACACTACGGCGACCGCCTCGAAGTGCTCTACAGCGAGCTCGCCGAAGGCCAGGCCGACGAACTGCGCAGGCTGCGTCTGTCCGGCGCCGACCGGCCGGTCGCCGAAACCGTGAGCCGTGCAGCGGCTGCCTTGCTCGGCACCGCCGCCGGTGATCTGCGACCCGATGCCCACTTCACCGATCTGGGCGGAGATTCGTTGTCCGCCTTGACGTTCGCGAACCTCTTGCATGACATCTTCGGCGTCGAGGTTCCGGTCGGGGTGATCGTCAGCCCCGCAACCGACCTGGCGTCACTTGCCCGCTACATCGAATCTGAGCGCGAGAACGGCTACACCAGACCGACTTTCGCATCAGTTCATGGTGCGGGCGCCACCGAGGTGCAGGCCCGCGATCTGACACTGGACAAGTTCATCGACGCCAAGACCCTCGCTGCGGCGCCGGCTGTGGCTGCGCCGAGCACGGAGGTTCGGACGGTCCTACTGACCGGAGCGACCGGATTCCTCGGTCGCTACCTTGCCCTCGAATGGCTGGAGCGTCTGTCGCTGGTCGGTGGCACGCTGATCTGTCTGGTCCGCGCCAAAGATGATGCGGCCGCTCGGGACCGGCTCGACAGCACCTTCGACAGCGGCGATCCGGGGTTGCTGGAGCACTATCGGAAGCTGGCGGACGATCACCTCGTGGTCATCGCCGGCGACAAGGGCGAACCGAACCTCGGCCTGGACCAGCAGACGTGGCAGCGCCTCGCCGACACCGTCGACCTGATCGTCGACCCCGCCGCGCTGGTCAACCACGTGCTGCCCTACAGCCAGCTGTTCGGCCCGAACGCACTCGGCACCGCGGAGCTGATCCGTGTCGCGCTGACGACCAAGCAGAAGCCCTATGTCTACGTCTCGACGATCGGTGTCGGCGCAGGCATCGAGCCGGGACGTTTCACCGAAGACGGTGACATCCGCGAGATCAGCGCGACCCGCGCGGTCGACGACAGCTACGCCAACGGGTACGGCAACAGCAAGTGGGCGGGTGAAGTGCTGCTGCGGGAGGCTCACGATCTCTGCGGGCTGCCCGTTGCCGTCTTCCGGTGCGACATGATCCTGGCCGACACCACCTACGCCGGCCAGCTCAACGTCCCCGACATGTTCACCCGGCTCATCCTGAGCTTGGTCGCCACCGGCGTTGCTCCCGATTCGTTCTATCGCACCGACTCCGCCGGACACCGGCAGCGGGCCCACTACGACGGTCTGCCAGTGGAATTCATCGCCGAGGCGATCTCCACCATCGGGGCGCACGTCCGCAGTGATTCCGTGACCGGGTTCGAGACGTATCACGTGATGAACCCGCACGACGACGGCGTCGGGCTCGACGAGTTCGTCGACTGGATGATCGAAGCCGGTCACCCCGTGCGCCGGGTGGGTGACTACGCGTCGTGGCTGCAGCGGTTCACCGTCGCGGTCAACGCTCTACCCGACCGACAGAGGCAGGCCTCGCTGCTACCGCTGCTGCACAATTACCAGCACCCGGAGGTGCCGCTGCGCGGTTCGATGGCGCCGACCGACAGGTTCAGGGCGGCGGTGCAAGACGCGAAAATCGGTCCGGACAAAGACATTCCGCACATCACTGCAGCGATCATCGACAAGTACGTGACCGACCTGGAGCTTCTCGGTCTGCTCTAGATGGGCAGCTTGTCGCGGACACGCCGGCGGCGCCCGAACAGGGATGCCCGCCGGCGCGGCACCGGATCCGTCACCGCATCCGGCTGATCCCAGGTCCCAGTGGTCGTCGTGGTGACGGGCGAGGGTGGCACCGGGGTGTGCGCGTCGCGATACGCGATGTCCCGGGCGGTGCGCACCGACAGCCGGCCCGCCGCCAGCGCGGCCAGGAACACGATCAGTGCACCCAGTCCGGAGAAGTAGGTCAGTTCCAGCCAGACTCGCTGCGTCTCCGTCGCGGCCACGGGCTCGCCCGCAGACCCCAGACCCAACGGGACGGCGACGGCACGACCGACGACGAACCATGCGCCGGCGGCCACGGCGAGCCAGGTCCCGAGCATGGCCGTCGCCCGGTTGCGCGACGCGAACATCAACAGACCGCCAAGCACCGCGACCAAGCCCGGCAGGACCTGCAGCCAGCCACGCCCCGCCGTCCAGGCCCACGGCCGGTCCGGGCTGTAAGCGAAGTCGAAGAGCGGCCCGATGAACGGGATGAGTGCGCCCCAGACACCCAGCACGACGATCAGCAAGCCGCTGACCGCGCCGCGGCTGCGCGGGATCCGCAGAGAGCCCCGGTGTTCCCGGGTCGGTGAGTCAACCATGGTTCCTCCTGACAAGATGCCCAGCGAGTACCCAGACTCCGTCGGCGATAACCGAGTGGCTCAGCGGCCGGATTGCCGCACCTGATCGACCACGCCGACGATCGCGTCGGCGACCACTCGCGGCTGGTAGAGCATCATGTTGTGGCCGCTGTCTTCGATCAGGATGTTGCGCGTGCCGAGCGCCGCCGCCAGCATGTCGTTGGCCCGATAGATCTGGGCCTGCGTGTAGTTGTCCGGGTTGAGTTGTTCCGGCGCCGGGAACCGGTCGCCGCTGAGCACCACGGCCGGCACCTTCGGCAGCGGTGGCGCGGCCTCCACCGCGGCGAAGGACTGCTCGACTGCAACGCTCTCGTTGCCGGGGTCCCGGTCACGAGTGTCGACGTTGAAGGCGCCGTTCTGTTCGGGCGTCCCCACATCGGGCAGGAACTCCGACGTCGGTTCGACGAACACCAACCCGGCCACCAGATCCGGATGCCGGCGCGCCAGCAGGTCGAGAATCATGCCGCCGTACGAGTGCGCGACGAACACCAGCGGAGTCTGCAGCCCGGCCGCGCCGATGAGAGCGACCACGTCGTCGACATCCTGCTGGGTGGTGTGCGGTTGGGGCACCGGTGTCGATCTGTACTCGCCGTCGGGGCGGGTGTCGGGCCGGTCGTAGACGCAGATCCGGGTCGTCCGAGCGACAGTGGGCTGGGTCGCGTCGGGGCTCGGCACCAGCGCCGCGGACTCGATGGTGTCGTAGGGCTGCGACCAGATCGGATCGTCGGGCGGAATGCGATGGTTCCACGCCTCGGCGTAACTGCCCATGCCGGGGATGACGAACACGGTCGGCGATCCGGAGCCCTGACAGTCGAGGAACAGCGCGCGTCCGGACCCGATGTCGACGAGACCCGGTGCGGCCGAAGCGGGATCGGCCGCGCTCCGGGCACAGGCGGTGAGCGCGACCAGAACCGTCAGCGCTGCGCCGAAACGACGCCAGATCACGGTGAGGACGCTACAACGCCAGCCCGATGACGATCAGCACAATCGCGATCACCGGCAGGACACCCTGGGTGACGGCGGGCCGCGCCTTGTCCCGCGCGGCGGCCAGCAGAACCACCGCGGCGGCCAGCATCGAACCCACCCCGGCGAACACCAACGCCACGCCGACCGACATCGACCCGGTGAACGCGGCGATGACACCGGTGATCGTCACGATGCCGAGGAACAGGTTGTAGAAACCCTGATTGAAGGCAAGCAGTTTGGTGGTTTCAGCCTCTTCCGGCGTCGTGCCGAACACCGCACGCGTGCGCGTCGAAGTCCATGTCACCGACTCCATCACGAAGATGTAGCCGTGCAACACAGCGGCGAGCACCGCCACGATCAGTCCAGCTGTCAGCATGCGTCCATCCTGTCGTCAGTCGAACAATCCCATGGCGCCGAGACCGCCCGCCCCCGCGGGTGGCGTCATCCCCAGGTGTTTCCATG
This sequence comes from Mycobacterium sp. 236(2023), assembly GCF_029623955.1. Classification (GTDB taxonomy): domain Bacteria; phylum Actinomycetota; class Actinomycetes; order Mycobacteriales; family Mycobacteriaceae; genus Mycobacterium. The sequence continues at coordinate 93,633 of NZ_JARSBP010000012.1, forward strand.
CCTGCGCGGTGGCCACGCGGCCGCGCGGTGTGCGCGCGATCATCCCGGCCCGCACCAGGAACGGCTCACACACCTCCTCGACCGTCGTGGCTTCCTCCCCGACAGCCACCGCGAGGGTCGAGACCCCCACGGGGCCACCGCCGAAGCTGCGCGTCAGCGCGGACAGCACGGCGCGGTCGAGCCGGTCCAGCCCGAGTTCGTCGACGTCGTACACCTCCAACGCGGCTTTGGCGATATCACGGGTGATGACCCCATCGGCACGTACCTCGGCGTAGTCGCGGACGCGCCGCAACAGCCTGTTCGCGATCCGTGGTGTGCCGCGCGAACGGCGGGCGATCTCGGCCCCTGCTTCGGTGCCCAGCTCGATGCCGAGGATCCCGGCCGAACGCGACAGCACACGTTCCAACTCGGCGGGCTCGTAGAAATCCATGTGCGCGGTGAACCCGAACCGATCACGCAGCGGGCCCGTCAGCGCACCCGAGCGGGTGGTTGCGCCGACGAGCGTGAACGGTGCCACCTCCAGCGGAATCGAGGTTGCCCCAGGACCTTTCCCGACGACGACGTCGACCCGGAAGTCCTCCATCGCCAGATACAGCATCTCTTCTGCGGGCCGGGCGATGCGGTGGATCTCGTCGATGAACAGCACATCGTGCTCGACGAGATTCGACAGCATGGCTGCCAGGTCGCCTGCCCGCTCGAGCGCGGGACCGGACGTGACGCGTAGCGACGTTCCGAGTTCGGCGGCGATGATCATCGCCAGCGACGTCTTGCCGAGACCGGGCGGCCCGGACAGCAGGATGTGGTCGGGCGTGCCGCCGCGGTTCTTGGCCCCTTCGAGCACCAGTTGCAGCTGTTCCCGCACGCGGGGCTGGCCGATGAACTCCCCCAGCGACCGCGGCCGCAGACTGGCGTCGATGTCGCCCTCGCCGACCGTCAGCGCCGGTGACATCTCCCGATCGTCGGGCTCGTTCTCGGGGTTCTCGGTGAACCGGCCCATGACCTACTTCTTCCCCAGCATCGACAGCGCGGCCCGCAGAGCCGTCGACGTGGTGGCCTCCGGGTCGTTGGCGAGCACCTTGTCGGTGGCTTCCTCGGCCTGCTTGAGGGCGAATCCGAGGCCGACGAGCGCTTCCACCACAGGCCCGCGGATCCCGTGGCCGCCCGCCGACGCCACCCCGCCCGACGTCGGGGTTCCGACCTTGTCGCGCAGCGTCAACACCAGCAGTTCGGCGGTCTTCTTGCCCACCTTGGGAATTCGGGTCAACGCGGTGACGTCACCATCGCCGATCGCCTGACGCAGCGCGGGACCGTCGTACATGGCGAGTGCGCCGAGCGCGATGCTCGGCCCGATCCCCGACACCCCGAGCAGGATCAGGAACAGGTCCCGCGCGTCGGAGTCGGCGAATCCGTACAGGGTCTGGGAATCTTCGCGCACGATCATCGCGGTGATCAGCCGGGCCTCGGTCCCGCGGCGCAGTGTGGCGAGCGTCGCCGGGGTCGCCATCACTTTGTAGCCGACCCCGGCCGCCTCGATGACGACGTGGTCGAGCGCGATGTCGAGGACCTCGCCCCGCACGGACGCGATCACCGCGCACCTCTGGCCAGCTGAGCGGATTTCGCCTTGAGCGTGGCCTTGTACTTGCGGCGCTGTTCGGCCGCCATGGCCTCGGCTTCGGCCATCCGGGCGATCATCGGCGCGCGCCAGCAGTGGCAGATCGCAAGCGCCAGCGCGTCGGCGGCGTCGGCGGGGGTCGGTTTCTGTTGCAGTGCAAGGATTCTCGTTACCATTTCGGTGACCTGCGCCTTGTCCGCCCGACCGTTGCCGGTGACGGCGGCCTTCACTTCGCTCGGGGTGTGGAAATGCACGTCGATGTCGCGGCGCGCAGCGGCGAGTGCGATCACGCCGCCGGCCTGTGCGGTGCCCATCGCGGTGTTGGCGTTCTGATTGGCGAACACCCGCTCGACAGCGAGGACGTCGGGTTTGTGGGTGTCGAGCCAGTGCTCGACGGCGTCGCTGATCGCGAGCAGCCGGTGCGCCAGCGGATGGTCGGACGGGGTCCGCACGACATCGACATCGAGTGCGATCACCTGCCGGCCGCGGCCGCTCTCAATGACCGACAGCCCACACCGGGTCAAACCCGGGTCGACTCCCATCACCCGCACGCCAGCTCCTCCTCGGACAGAACATTTGTTCGAGAGCTTAGCTTCCGCAGGGGACACCGCCGGGGAAGGACACGCGTTCAGATGGCGCAATGCCCCGAGCGCCAACCCTGGGACAGCTGCATCACGAGTTCGGCCATCCACCCGCCAGAGCGACGCCAGCCGCGCACCAGTTCGCGCTCGACTTCCTGGTGATCGCGCTGGACGACGATGACCCACCGCCCGCCGAGGACCTTGGTCAGCAGCCAGAAGGGCCACAGCAGCGCAAACGGCAGGAACAGGACGAGTCCGATCACCCAGCCGAAGAAGTCGAAGTTGTCGAGCAGCGCCTCCAACGACGGGAACGGCCACAACTTGCGGTGCACCGACCACTGCACGCCCGAAGGATCCGTGAGCACTGGCATGCGCAGAGCATAGGGGCGCACGCCGGGATTAACCGGCCAATGACACCGCCGGGTAGGTCTCGGTGTAGGACGCCCCGGAGTGGCCGTAGTACACGCATGTACGCATCTTCAGGTCGACGACGTAGCGCACGACTCCGGCCTGCCATGCGGCCGCCACGAACTCGGGGAAGGTGGTGTTGCCCGCTTGATCGGCGCGCAGCGCGGCGACGAGCCGGTCCGCATCGAACGCGGGCACCTCCGCGAAGCCGCTGATCAGCGGGGACCCTTGGCTGACGACCGGCCCCAGGTCGGTGTAGTAGGTGGCCTGCATTGCGGGCAGGTGCCAGACGTTCCGCCGGACACCGGCCTGCCGCAGGGTTTCGGCGAGATACGGAAAGCCCTGTCGCACAGTCCTGTTGGCTGCCGCTTCTCGCAAGGCCCGCTCCACGTTCGACACACTCTCGGACATCGGACATTCCTTTCCTCGCCGGCGTTACACTGACCACATATAGCCATAGTGACAATATGTTGTCAATTGCAGGAGGAGGCCGCAGTGGCCGACGACGTCGCACTGCTGATCGCCGATGTGTACGAGTTGGCCGGCGCGCTGCGCCGAATCGGCGAGACCACCGCCGCCGCGGAGGGGCAGACGCAGGCGCGCTGGCAACTGCTCAGCGTGGTTTCCGAGAACCCCGAGACGGTGCCTCGGGCCGCCCGCCGCCTCGGCGTAACCCGCCAAGCGGTGCAGCGCGTCGCCAACGAGCTCGTCGACGGTGGCCTCGCGGAGTTTCGCACCAACCCGGATCACCGGACCTCTCCCCTGCTCACACTGACACCGGCAGGGCAAAAGACTTTGGGCGCCATCAATGATCGCGCCCGTGCCCACCATCGCAGCGTGCGGCGCGACATCGGCGACGACGAGATCCGCACCGCCAGGTCGGTTGTCAGGTCGCTGCTGAGGTCGCTGCCGCAGTGACATCGGCGCGTGGCGCCAGCGCGATGCCGCGGTACTGGGGCGCCATCGTCGCCCCCGCCGCCAGCAGCGGTTCGGCGTCACGCATCGCCCGGGCGAGCAGGAAGGCCCCTTCGAGCGCGCCGACGAGCGCGAAAGTCACTTGTCTGCCCAGGGATTCGTCCAGTCCTCGCGACACGAAGTACGCCGCACCGCCCTCGACCCAGCCGACGAAGATGTCGCGGGTCGTCACGCGCAGTTCCTCGACGGTGTCGGATATCTCGCCCGCCACGCTGGCCACGGGGCACATGTTGGCGAATCCCGTGCCGGCCATGTCGTCGGCCGCCTGGGTGAACACTCCTTCCAGGGCGGCGCCGAGGTCGGTGTAGCCGTCGATGATCGACGGGATCAGCAGTCCGTAGGCGTAGCCCGCATTGGTGAGCGCCTCGCGGGCGATCTCGACCTTGCCGCCGCGGAAGTGGTGATAGAGCGAACCGATCGGCGCTCCCGACGCGTCGGCGATGTCCTTCATGCCGACACCGGCGTACCCCTTGTGCCGCATCAGCTCCGCGGCGGCGGTCAGTATTGATTCTCTGGTGGACCTTGCCATGCTCGCCTCCTCGTGTCAGGCTAGAGCATACGTTCTAGAATAGTCGTTCTAGTGGAGGATCGATGAAGTCAGTCCAGGTCAATGCCGGAACGCTCGAATATCGCGAGGAAGGTGACCCCGACGGCCCTCCCGTCGTCCTTCTGCACGGCCTGCTGATGAACGACACTCAGTGGGATCTGGCACTGCCCCACCTACCATCCGGATTCCGCTATCTCCTGCCGGTCCTGCCGATGGGCGGGCACCGGATCGCGATGCGCGCCGACGCCGACCTCACGCTGCCCGGGATGAACGGGATCGTCGCCGATTTTCTCGACGCGCTCGACCTCGACGACGTCACGCTCGTCATCTCCGACTGGGGCGGGCCGCTGTTCCTGACCGACCTCGGCCGCGACCGCAGAGTGGGCCGGTTGGTCGTCTGCCCGGCGGAGGCCTTCGACAACTTTCCGCCGGGCTTTCCCGGCAAGGTCGCCTGGCTGGCCAGCCGCACCACCGGCACCGTCTGGCTGGCGATGCGTCAGCTCAAGATCGGCTGGCTGCGCCGCCAGTGGCTGATGTTCGGGATGATGTCGAAAAAGCCGGTCCCGCAACCGATTTTCGACAACTGGGTCCAGGCCGCGCTCGCCGACAAGATGGTTCGCCGAGACCTCGTCAAGTACTGCCGCACCACGTTCGTCGACGAGGACCTCATCAGGGCGACGAACCGGCTGGCGGAATTCGACCGGCCGGCGCTGGTGTTGTGGACCGACAACCCGGTGATGCCCGCCGATCACGGCCGCCGGCTCGCCGACCTGCTGCCGCAGGGCCGCCTGCAGACCATCGACGACGCTTACGTGCTGGTCATGCTGGACCAGCCGGAACGCACAGCGGCGGCGATCGGCCAGTTCCTGACGGTCACCGCTGCTCGGTGAGTTCCACGGTGTGAGCCAGAGTGCCCGCCTGCGCCTGCTGGGCGAGTTCGGCGACGCGCTGACCGGACTTGCCCCATCCCCGCACCTGCTCGCGGCTGACCTGAGTTCCCGCTCGCTCGACGATGATGGTCCAGGACGCCCCGAGCCATTTGGAAGCCAGCCAGAACGGCCACATCACCATGAACGGCAACACGATCAGGAAGATCAGCGCGTCGAGGGTCGCGAACCCGGTCTCCCAGGGCACGGTCTTCCACCACCAGCGTCGGACTCTCCACTCGACACCGTCGGGATCTGTCACCTTCTCCATACGGATAGTCACTTTCCGATCGCCGTTCAGACGATCGGATTATGCACTCCGCAACATGCCTGAGGCGCTGATTCACTCCTCGTCGAGCTGTGCGGCGACATCGTCGGGGATGTCGACGTTGGTGTAGACGTCCTGCACGTCGTCGCTGTCCTCCAGCGCATCGACAAGCTTGAGGACTTTGCGGGCACCTTCCAGGTCGACCGCCACCGACACCGACGGTTGGAAGCTGGCCTCCGCGGAGTCGTATTCGATGCCGGCATCCTGCAGCGCGGTGCGCACGGCCACCAGATCGGTAGGCTCCGAGATGATCTCGAAGGTCTCACCGTGGTCGTTGACGTCCTCGGCGCCGGCCTCCAGCACCGCGGTCAAGACGTCGTCCTCGGTCAGACCGTTCTTTTCCAGCGTCACGACCCCCTTGCGGGTGAACAGGTAGGACACCGAACCCGGATCGGCCATGTTGCCGCCGTTGCGGGTCATCGCGACGCGCACCTCGCCGGCCGCGCGGTTCTTGTTGTCCGTCAGGCACTCGACGAGGATCGCGACACCGTTGGGTCCGTAGCCCTCGTAGGTGATTGTCTGCCAGTCGGCGCCGCCGGCTTCTTCGCCCGCGCCGCGCTTGCGGGCGCGCTCGATGTTGTCGTTGGGCACCGAGTTCTTCTTGGCCTTCTGAATCGCGTCGTACAGCGTCGGGTTCCCGCCGGGGTCTCCACCACCGGTCCGAGCCGCCACCTCGATGTTCTTGATCAGCTTGGCGAAGTTCTTACCGCGACGCGCGTCGATCACGGCCTTCTTGTGCTTGGTGGTGGCCCACTTGGAATGGCCGCTCATGCACACCTCTTCTTGGTTCTACGTCAAAGTCCGATTGACCAGTCTACGTGGCGGTCAGCCCAGGTCGTCCTCGATGTAGCGCTGCAGGTTCGGGGCCACCGCGGCGACGAGAGCGTCATCGCCCATCGACGCGACCGGTTCGATGGACCAGACGTAGCGCATCATCGCCAGGCCCATGATCTGCGACGAGATCAGGCCGCTCCGTGTCATGCGCTCGTCGTCGTCGCTGCCGAGCTGCAAGACACCCATCAAGCTGCGCTCCACGACGAGACGCAACTTCTCCCGGGTGGCCGCCTCGTGGGCGGCGGTCTGCAGGATCGCCCGCAGGACGGGACCGATCTCGTCGTCGGCCCACGCGCTCAGCATCAGGCGCACGAGTGCTTCACCCAGTTGAGGAATCGGGGTGGTCCACGTCGCCGCCACGTTGTCCAGCCAGCGCTGCGGGGGCGCGGTGGCCGCGTCCAGGAGCGCCTCTTTGGAGCCGAAGTAGTGGTACACCAGCGCCGGATCGACGTCGGCGGCGCGAGCAACAGCACGCATTGTCGTCCCGGCGTAACCCGTGTCGGCGAACGCCTCGCGCGCCGCGACGAGGATCCGCGCCGACAGCACGCCGCGTTCGTCCCGGGGACCTGGGGTGATCTTGGGCACGAGCCTCATCTTAGCGCGAGTCTCACGTTGCGTTGAAACTAGTTTCACCGTAGCGTGAAATTCATGAGCACGGAACGCCGCCTCAACGGCCCCCAGGACACGGGCCGCGAGTACCGCAACCTCAGCCGACCGCGGTACGGCGTCAGTCACCTCACCAACCAGCACGTCGCGATGCGGGACGGTGCCGACCTGATGGCCGACGTCCACCACCCCAGCACGCGCGGCAGGTACCCGGCGCTGATCGCCGCATCGCCCTACCCGCGCCAGATGCAGGACCTCGGCGCGCCAGCCGGCTTCGTCGAGGCCGGCGCGACCGACTTCTGGGTGTCCCGCGGCTACGTCCACGTCATCGCCAACGTCCGCGGCACCGGCGGCTCGGGCGGCACGTTCGGCTTCTTCGATGCCCAGGAGCGCCGCGACATGTACGACCTCGTGGAGTGGGCCGCTGCGCAGCCCTGGTGCGACGGCAACGTCGGCATGATCGGCATCAGCTACTTCGCGATGACACAACTGGAGGCCGCGGTCGAACGACCACCGCACCTGAAGGCGATCTTCCCCGTCGCTGTGACTGCCGACCTGTACGACGCCGCCTCACATCACGGCCTGACGAGTTCGTCGTTCATCACGCCCTTCCTGTCGATGATGGGCCTGACGTCCGATCGCAGCGACGCGTTCTGGCGGCGCAACCCGGTGATCACGCTCGCGCGGCGGGTGCTGAACACGCCGAAACTGCACGAGAAGTTCGCCACGATGAACGGTGAAGCCGCCGTGACGATGATGCGCGGACTGCTCAAACTCCCCCACAACCCGCACCCGTGGGACGACCTGTGGCTCGACACGATGGTCAAGCATCCGGTGCGCGATTCGTGGTGGGAGGAACGCAATGTGCTGCCGCTGCTCGCCGATGTCGACATCCCTGTCTACCTCGGGTGTGACTGGGAGAACGTGCCGCTGCACCTGCCGTCGACGTTCAGCGCATGGAAAGCGTTGCAGCACAACCCGAATGTGCGGATGGCGATGCTCGGGAAGTTCGGTCTCACCTGGCCGTGGGAGAGCCTGCACACCGAGGCGCTGGCGTGGTTCGACCATTGGCTGGGCGGCGCCGACACCGGAATCATGGACGGCCCGCCGGTGCGCTACGTGCTGCCGGGTGCCGACGGCTGGCATGCGAGCCCCACGTGGCCGCCCGCGGCAACTCACCTGCACTGGGCGTTGCGTGCCGACGGCGGACTGGCGGACGAGGAAGGAATCCGGGGGTCCCGCGACTACCTCACCCTTGGCGCCGGCCTGAACCGGGCCAAGGCCAGTCCGATCGATCCGCCATCGTCCCTGATGTGGACATCGCCCGCCCTGGACCACGATCTCGACGTCGTCGGCGCGATCGAACTGCGGCTGGAGGCGTCGGCGACCGCGACCGATACGGCGTGGATCGCGACGCTGCAGGATGTCGCGCCCGACGGAGAGGTCACCGACGTCACCGCGGGATGGGTGCGGGCCAGCCTGCGCACCGTCGACGAGGCCGCCAGCGCCGAAGGCGCTCCAGCGTTGCCCTGCGACCAGGCCGTCGCGGTACCCGTCGGCGAGGTGGTGACCTATCGAGTTCCACTGGTGCCCAACGCTCGCCGCTTCGAGGCCGGACACCGGGTGCGGCTGGTGCTCAGCAGCGACGACCAGGACCCTGACAGTCCGGCGATCATGAACTTTCGGCATGCCAGCGTCGGAACCAGCACCGTGAACACCGTCAGTTCGGCATCCCGTCTACTTCTGCCCGTACTCAATTGACGTCGGCGACTGTTAGCTGAGCCACACCCCCTGGCGGCTTATCTTACTCCGGAGTAAGGTGCTGTTGCATGACATTCTCGCTGGAGTTGTCGTCGGACCTGTTGGATGTGCAGAAGTGGGTCCACGAATTTGCTGCCGACGTCGTCCGCCCTGCCGCAGCCGAGTGGGACGAGCGCGAAACCACACCATGGCCGATCATCCAGGAGGCCGCCAAGGTCGGCCTCTATTCGATGGAGATGTTCGCCGAACAGGCTGCCGAACCCTCGGGCCTCGGCATGATCGTCGTCTTCGAGGAGATGTTCTGGGGAGACGCCGGGATCGCCTTGTCGATCCTGGGCACCGGGCTTGCCGCGGCCTCATTGGCCGCCAACGGCACACCCGACCAGGTCGGCGAATGGGTCCCGCAGATGTTCGGCACCGTCGACGATCCGAAGGTCGCCGCGTTCTGTTCGTCCGAACCGAACGCTGGTTCCGACGTCGGCTCGATCCTCACGCGCGCCCGCTACGACGAGGCCACCGACGAGTGGGTGCTCAACGGCACGAAGACGTGGGCCACCAACGGTGGCATCGCCAACGTCCACGTCGTCGTCGCGTCGGTGCACCCCGAGCTGGGCACCCGCGGACAGGCGTCGTTCATCATCCCGCCGGGCACCAAAGGCCTGTCTCAGGGGCAGAAGTTCCTCAAGCACGGCATCCGCGCGTCGCACACCGCCGAAGTCGTCCTCGACGACGTCCGCATCCCCGGCCGGCTGATCGTCGGCGGCAAGGACAAGTTCGACGCGCGCATCGCCAAGGTCCGTGACGGCAAGAAGGCCGCGGGCCAGGCCGCGATGGCGACGTTCGAGCGGACCCGCCCCACCGTGGGCGCGATGGCCGTCGGCACGGCTCGGGCCGCCTACGAGTACGCCCGCGACTATGCCTGCGAGCGTGAGCAATTCGGCCGCAAGATCGGCGAGTTCCAGGCGGTCGCGTTCAAGCTCGCCGACATGAAAGCGCGCATCGATGCCGCCCGCCTGCTCGTGTACCGGGCCGGTTGGATGGCCCGCAACGGCAAAGCCTTCGAGGCGGCCGAAGGTTCGATGGCCAAGCTGGTCGCCAGCGAGACCGCCGTCTACGTCACCGACGAGGCGATCCAGATCCTCGGCGGCAACGGCTACACGCGGGAATATCCCGTCGAGCGGATGCACCGCGACGCCAAGATCTTCACGATCTTCGAGGGCACCAGTGAGATCCAGCGCCTGGTGATGGCCCGGTCGATCACGGGCCTACCGATCCGCTGAATTCCCTTACACACGAGTCAAATTAGTGCGGTAATCTGCCGACGCGGGACGGAACATCACCTTCATTGCGCCGAAACATAGCGAGCCTAGCTTGGCGCAATGACTCAAGAGCTCGGCAAAGAGGTCGTCGACGCAGATCTCGACACCATGACCGCGACGAAGGAGACCCTCGAGGACTACACGCTGCGGTTCGCGCCACGCAGCTACCGCAAGTGGTCCACCCGCGTGGTCGGTATCTCGGCGCTCGGCGGCATCGCCTACCTCGCCGACTTTGCGATCGGCGCCAACATCGGAATCTCCTACGGCACAACGAATGCCCTGTGGGGCATCCTGATCTTCGCGGTGGTCGTGATGCTGACCGGCTTCCCGCTGGCCTATTACGCCGCCCGGTACAACATCGATCTCGACCTCATCACCCGCGGCAGCGGTTTCGGCTACTACGGCTCAGTGGTCACCAACGTCATCTTCGCGACGTTCACGTTCATCTTCTTCGCGCTCGAAGGCTCGATCATGGCGCAGGGACTCGAACTGGGTCTGGGCATTCCGCTGTGGGTCGGATATGCGGTATCGACCCTGATCATCTTCCCGCTCGTCATCTACGGCATGAAAGTGCTGTCCACACTGCAGGTCTGGACCACTCCCCTGTGGCTTGTCCTGATGGTCGCGCCGTTCGTCTACCTCGTGGTCAGCCACCCCGAATCGGTGTCGGACTTCTTCGCCTACCAGGGTGAAAGCGGCACCAGCGGATTCGATCTCGGCATGACGCTGCTGGCCGCGGGCGTTTGCCTGTCGCTGATCGTGCAGATCGCCGAGCAGATCGATTACCTGCGGTTCATGCCGCCGCGGACGCCGGAGAACAGCCGCAGCTGGTGGACGTGGATGTTCCTCGCGGGTCCAGGCTGGGTCATCTTCGGCGCCATCAAGCAGGTCGTCGGCCTGTTCCTGGCTGTCTATCTGATCGCCAACGTCTTCGGCGGCGAGGTGTCCAACGCCAACGAGCCGGTGCACCAGTTCCTGGAGATCTACCGCAACTTCCTGCCGCCGTGGCTGGCGATGACCCTCGCGGTGATCCTCGTGGTGATCAGCCAGGTCAAGATCAACGTCACGAACGCCTACTCCGGCTCGCTCGCATGGACCAATTCGTTCACCCGCGTCACGAAGCGCTACCCGGGCCGGCTGGTGTTCCTCGCGTTCAACCTACTGATCGCGCTGATCCTGATGGAAGCCAACATGTTCGCGTTCCTCAACACCATCCTGGGCTTCTACGCCAACTGCGGCATCGCGTGGGTGGTCGTGGTGGCGTCCGACATCGTCTTCAACAAATACCTGTTGAAGATCTCTCCGATGAAGCCGGAGTTCCGGCGCGGAATGCTCTACGCGGTCAACCCGGTCGGCTTCGTATCGCTGCTCGCGGCCGCCGGGGTCTCGTTGCTGGCGTTCTTCGGCGTGCTCGGCGAGGCGATCAGGCCGTACTCGCCGCTGGTGGCCATGGTGCTAGGAGCCGTGCTGCCGCCGATCATCGCGGTCGCCACGAAGGGCAAGTACTACTTGCGACGAACCGACGACGGCATCGAGCTGCCGATGTACGACGAGCTCGGCAACCCGTCGGGTGAACAGCTGAAATGTCATGTCTGCCATCATGATTACGAGCGGCCCGACATGATGAAGTGCGCCACCCATGACGCCTTCGTCTGCTCGCTGTGCCTGTCCACCGACAAGGTCGGCGACCACGTGCTGCCCGCGCAAGCTCAGTGATTTTCGGCGTGCCAGGTTGCGCTCAGCGCAACCGCGCACGCCCAAATCCGCTAGAGGGAGTCGACGAAGAGGCGGTGCACGCGACGGTCGCCCGTCACCTCGGGATGGAACGCTGTCGCCAGCATCCGGCCCTGCCGCACCGCGACGGGATGGCCGGCCGCTCGGGCCAGCACCTCGACGTCGGGGCCGACGCGTTCGACCCACGGCGCGCGGATGAACACCGCGTGCACCGAACCGGTCAGCCCGTCGAACTCGATGTCGTCTTCGAAGGAATCCACCTGACGACCGAATGCGTTGCGGCGCACCGTCATATCGATCGCCCGTAGCGGCAGCGCGTCACGCCCGGGCACGCCGGCGTCGGCGATCTCGGTGGCCAGCAGAATCATCCCCGCACACGATCCGTAGGCGGGCATGCCGTCGGCCAGCCTGGCGCGCAACGGCTCCAGCAGTTCCATTTCCCGCAGCAGGTGGCTCATCGCCGTCGACTCGCCACCCGGAATCACCAGCGCGTCGACGGATTCCAGCTCGGTGAGCCGGCGGACCGTGATCGCTTCCGCACCCGCTTCGCGCAGCGCGGCCAGATGCTCGCGGGTGTCGCCCTGTAACGCCAACACGCCGACGGTCGGCGCACTCACCCGTTCGCGGGCTTGAAATCGCGGGGATACCGCGTCAGGCCCTCCTGCATCACCGCGGCCACCATCTCGCCGTACCGATTGAAGATCTTTCCCTGCGTCAGAGAGCGGCCACCACACGACGACGGCGACGACTGGTCGTACAGCAGCCACTCGTCGGCACGGAACGCACGCATGAACCACATCGCGTGATCCAGCGATGCGACCATCAGGTGCTTTCGCTCCTCGATATGGTTGACCTGCGCCGAGCCCAGCAGCGTCAGGTCGCTCATGTAAGCAAGGGCGCAGATGTGCAGCACCGGGTCATCGGGCAGCGGGTCACGGTGCCGAAACCACACCTGCTGCTGAGAAGCCTTGCCCGGCAGCGTGTTCAACTGGTCGCGAGGCACGATTCGGACGTCCCACTCGTCGAACTGCTTGAAGCTCGCGTCGTCGAAGACCTTGCTGACCGATTTGAAGTCGGGAATGTCATCGGGCGGAACGGCATGGGGCATCGCGTCCTGGTGCTCGATGCCGCTCTGGTCGGTCTGAAAGGACGCCGACATCGAGAAGATCGTCTCGCCGTGCTGGATCGCAGTGACGCGGCGGGTACAGAACGACCCACCGTCGCGTATCCGTTCGACGGTGTAGACAGACGGGGACCGGGCGTCGCCAGCCCGCAGGAAATAGCCGTGCAACGAGTGCACCTGGAATTTCGGGTCGACGGTGCGGACCGCTGACACCAGCGACTGACCGGCGACATGCCCGCCGAAGGTGCGCTGCAGGAAGCCCGACTCCGGACTGAACACACCGCCGCGATAGATGTTTACCTCGATCTGCTCCAGATCGAGGATCTCTTCAATCGCCATGAGTTAGGTGTTTACCAGCCGCGTTCTGCGAGCCTGTGCGGGACCGGGATGTCGTCGACGTTGATGCCGACCATCGCCTCGCCCAGACCGCGCGACACCTTGGCCAGCACATCGGGGTCGTCGTAGAACGTGGTCGCCTTCACGATCGCGGCGC
>NZ_JARSBP010000013.1 GCF_029623955.1 Mycobacterium sp. 236(2023)
GTCGGCGCCGCGGTGGGCAACGCCGTGCGCACGTCCCTTGTCGTGGTGGTGTCGGTGACGCTGTTGGTGTCACTGTCGATCTACGGTTCCAACGGCAACTTCAACCTGTCGGGCTAGGGAAAAACCTTGAGTAGCAATCACATCCGGGTCCTGGCTGGGATGGCTCTTATCACCGTGGTAGTGCTTGCGGCTGGGCTGGCCGTGACGCTGTTCCGCGGAGACCTCACCAGTACGGCCGCAGTCACCGTCCTTTCCCAGCGTGCTGGTCTCGTGATGAACCCCGACGCCAAGGTCAAAATGCAGGGCATCACCGTCGGAAAGGTCGGGTCCATAGAACTTCTGCCGAACGGACGTTCGGCGCTGCATCTCGAGTTGAACCCGGACCAGATGGCAATGATCCCTTCCAACGTCGGAGTCGACATCACCTCGTCGACGGTCTTCGGCGCGAAGTTCGTCGATCTGATTCCACCATCGCAACCGGCGCCGTCGGCGCTCTCTGCCGGTCAGGTGCTCGACGGTGATCGCGTCACCGTCGAGATCAACACTGTTTTCGAACGATTAACTAATCTGCTCGACACGATCGATCCCGTCACGCTCAACGAGACACTCGGTCAATTGTCCCGCGCCTTGGATGGGAGGGGACAAAAGATCAATCAGATGCTTGCTGACCTCGATGCGTTTCTCACGCGCTTCGGGCCCAGCGTGCCCAACCTGCGCCGCGATCTGTCGGCACTGCCGCCCGTGGTATCCGCGTACGCCGACGCCGCACCTGATTTCGTGGAAGTCCTGGAGCGCTCGACCAGGATCAGCGAAACACTCGTCGATCAGCAGACAAATCTCGATGCACTCTTGGTCAGCACCATCGGCTTCGGCGAGGTCGGGAGTGCGGTTCTCGCCGAAAATCGTGGTGCACTTGACAATTTGCTGCACACCCTCGCGCCGACAACAGATCTCCTCTACGAGTACCGCCAGAATGTCGATTGCACGCTGAAGGGCCTGGTTCCGTTCACTCAGGGGATGCCGCTGCCGGAGCCCGGAATCATGGTGTCGATCGGATTCACCTGGGGCATCGAGCGTTATCGCTATCCGGGAGACCTTCCCAAAGTTGCGGCGAGCGGCGGATCCAACTGCGAAAAGGTCGGGATGCCGGTCCTGGAGCCGCAGGAGATCTCCCCGTTCCTGGTCACCGACATCGGCGGCAATCGTTGGGAGTACGGCAACGACGGCATCGTGTTGAACTCAGACGGGCTCAAGCAGTTGCTGTTCGGCCCTATCGACGGGCCCCCGCGCAACTCTTCCCAAATCGGAATGCCGGGGTAGGGCATGCGTCGACCTGGTGTCAAGTTCATGGCGTTCGCTTCTGTGATGGGCCTGCTCACCGCGTTTTTGGTGTTGATGTTCGCCGATTACCGCGGCGGCGACACCAACGACTACTCAGCCGTGTTCCACGACGTCGCGCGTCTCAGTCCAGGCGACTCGGTCCGCGTCGCCGGGGTCCGCGTCGGCACCGTCGCAGACGTCCGGCTACGCCAGGACAAGTCGGTCCTGGTGTCCTTCGACGCGGATCGCAAGGTCGTGTTGACGGATGGCACACGGGCCGAGGTCCGGTACCTGAATCTCGTTGGCGATCGCTACCTCGAATTGGTCGATTCACCGGGCTCGACGCAGCGCCTGCCGGTCGGTACCCAGATACCCGCCGAGCGCACGGCGCCCGCCCTCGACCTCGACCTGCTCCTGGGGGGGCTGCGACCACTCACCCAGGGACTCGATGCCGAAGACATCAACGTACTCACTTCTTCTCTACTGCAGGCACTTCAAGGACAGGGCGGCGTGATGGAATCGCTGCTGTCCAGAACTTCCACGTTCACCTCGACGCTCGCCGATCACAGCAACGTGATTCAACAGGTCATCGACAACCTGCGCGCCCTCACGGCTGTCCTTGCCAAAGACGGTCGCCAATTCTCAGAAACGATCGAACGTCTCGACTCTCTCGTCGCCGGCCTTGCCGCCGACCGCGATCCGATCGGGGCGTCGATTGAATCGCTGGAGAAAGGCACGGCGTCGCTGACCGATCTGCTCACCCATGGACGGCCGCCATTGGCCGCTACAGTCGACCAACTGAGTCGCCTCTCGGTACCTCTCGACGCTGACAAAGACAAGATCGACATCGCACTGCAAAAGGCGCCGGGCAACTTCAAGAAGCTGGTCAGACTCGGCGCGTACGGCAGTTGGATCAATTACTACCTGTGTGGCATCACCCTGCGCGTAAGCGATCTGCAGGGACAAACCGCAGTATTCCCGTGGGTCAAGAACCAGGGTGCAGGAAGGTGTGCAGATTCCTGATGCTCAAATACAAAGGTAGGCAACTGATCCGAGCCGGTATCATCGGCATCGTCGTCGTCGTTCTCGTCATTGTGGTCGGCCTGCAGCCGGAACGGTTGGTGTCCCTGGCCACCGATGTCCGCTATCAGGCGCTCTTTGCCGAAGCTGGCGGTTTACAGACCGGGAACGACGTCGTCGTCTCCGGTATCAAAGTCGGTCACGTCACGAGCGTCGCCCTCGACAGGGATCGGGTCAGAGTGGGCTTCACCGCCGATGCCCGGGTGACCTTCGGCCGCGACTCCACCGCTCACATCCGCACGGGGTCGTTGCTCGGTGAGCGGACACTGACAGTGGAATCGGTCGGACCGGGTGTGTTGGACCCATCGACAGAGATTCCCCTGACACGCACCTCATCGCCCTACTCCCTCAATGACGCAGTCGGTGACCTGTCGACACAGATCGCCGGAACTGACACCACCGGCGTCAACCAGTCCCTCGACGTACTAGCCCAAACGCTCGATCAGATCGCCCCGCAGCTGGGACCCACATTCGAGGGTCTGACGCGGGTGTCGCGAATGCTCAACGAGCGAAACGATGACATCGGCCAGCTGCTGGCGAATTCGGCCGAGGTCACACAGGTGCTTTCGGACCGTAGCGCGCAGGTGAACTCCTTGATCCTCAATGCCAACGACCTCATGGCGGTGCTCGTGGATCGACGGGTTGCTATTGCCAACCTTCTGGCGAATACATCGGCAGTGTCGCAACAAATTTCGGGATTGGTTGACGACAACGAAGCTGAGCTGGCGCCGATGCTTGCCAAGCTGAACTCAGTCAACGCCATGCTGCAGAAGAATCGCGACAACATAGCGGCAGCGCTCCCCGGACTCGAGAAGTTTCAGCGTACGCAGGGCGAAACGATCGCCTCCGGCGCGTATTACAACGCATTCGTCGCCAACCTGATCCCCTCGCAGTTCCTCCAACCTTTCCTCGACTACGCCTTCGGGTTCCGAAGGGGAGTCAACGCCGGCCAGCCACCGGACAACGCCGGTCCCCGAGCGGAGCTTCCCTTCCCAGTCAACGGCATTCCACAACCAGGAGATCTCCCCGATGACGGCAACCCGTAGACGCTTGATGGCCGGTGTTGCAGCCATCTTCGTCGTGCTGATGGTTGCGTCCTCAGCCTTTCTGGTGCGACAAACGTTCTTCGCACCATCAACGATCTATGCATACTTCTCCTCCACCACAGCCATCTATCCCGGCGATCAAGTTCGCGTCCTAGGCGTCGAGGTGGGGACGATCTCCTCGATTGAGTCAGAGGGAACGCAATCCAAAATTGCCATGCGCGTCGACCGCGGCGTGCCGATACCTGCCGATGCCCGGGCTATCATCGTTGCCCCCAATCTCGTTGCGGCTCGCTACATTCAGCTAGCACCGGCCTACGACTCCGACGGGCCGACGATGCCCGACGGTGGTGTCATTCCCCTGGACCGCACGGCGATCCCGGTGGAGTGGGATGAGGTCAAAGAACAGTTGGCAAGGATCGCTGAAGACCTAGGCCCGACGTCGCCCGACGAGCAGACCTCGGTGGCGCGCTTCATCGACAGCGCCGCAAATGCCCTGGACGGCAACGGTGCCAAACTTCGCGAGACACTCGCTCAGCTATCCGCGGCGGGTCGAATCTTCGCCGAGGGAAGCGGTGATCTGGTCGATGTGGTGACCAATCTGCAGCGCTTCGTTTCGGCGTTGCGCGACAGCAATGTTCAGATCGTTCAGTTCCAAGACCGGTTCGCGGCGCTTTCGGATGTGGTCAACGACAGCAGAAGCGACCTCGATTCCGCTTTGACCACGCTCTCCAGTGCCATCGATGACGCGAGAAGGTTCATTGAAGGTAGCCGAGCTCAGACGAGCGAACAGGTCGAGCGCCTCGCCGACCTCACCAAGGTTCTAGTCGAGCAACGGAAATCAGTCGAGAACATCCTGCACGCCGCGCCGACGGCGCTGGCCAACACCTACAATATGTACAACCCCGACAGCGGAACCTTCGTCGGCTCCTTTGTCTTCCAGAACTTCTCGAATCCTGTCCAGTTCCTCTGCTCTGGAATCGGTGCCGTGGAGAATGCTACGGCGCCTGAGACCGCACGCTTGTGTGCCGAGTACCTCGGCCCGGCGTTGCGCCTGGCGAACTTCAACTATCTGCCAATACCCTTCAATCCCCTACTCAGCGCCGTCGCCCAACCACAGAACCTGGTGTACTCGGATCCCCGCTTGGCGCCTGGAGGTCTAGGCACCCCACCAGGGCCTGCCGAGGTTCCCCCCGCCGTGTCGGCGTACACCGGCAGCGACGGGGACGTGCCACCTCCTCCTGGCTATGGTCCACCGCCCGGTCCTCCCCCTGCCGCGCCTGCTACAGTCGACACCCTCATATTGCCGCATTCTGAACCACAGGGCGCCGCCGAAGCCGTACTCCCTCCGTCCCCGTCGACAACGCCGGGGGTACCGTCCCCATGAGTTCTCTGCTCCTTCGTCGGACCGTGCTCTGCGCCATCGTCGTCAGCATCTCCGGCGGCTGCGGTTTCCAGGGACTCAACTCCCTGCCTCTTCCCGGCACGGTAGGTCGCGACGCCGGTGCCGTGACCTATGTCGTAGAGATCGCCAATGTCGGTACACTGGAACCCAATTCACCCGTACTCATCTCCGATGTGACTGTCGGCAGTGTCGACAAACTCGACGTCGACAACTGGCACGCCACAGTGGAAGTGTCGGTCCAGCCCGACGTCGTAGTGCCCGAGAACGCGGTGGCCACCATCGGTCAGACCAGCCTGCTGGGATCGATGCATCTGGCGCTGAATCCGCCGCCGGGCGAACAGCCCCGCGGCCGCCTAGCCCCAAACGCGACCCTACCGCTGAACAAGTCGTCGACCTTTCCGTCGACTGAGCGCACCCTGTCCTCGCTGTCCACCATTGTCAACGGTGGCGGCCTCGGCCAGATCAGCGACATCATCCATGAATCGAGTACTGCCCTTTCCGGGCGTGAGGAGCAGGTCCGCAACCTGCTCACCCGCCTGGACGAGGTCGCCGGGGTGCTGGCAGACCAGCGTGGGGACGTGATTGTCACCCTGGAAGAACTCAACGATCTCAGCAGCACTCTGGCCCAGAGTTCGGACGTCATCGACGCGGCGATTCGAAAGATCCCCGCTGCCCTCGATGTCCTGGTGCGCGAAAGGCCGCGTATCACTGCAGCTTTGGACCGGCTTCGAACCTTCAGTGACACCGCCACCGGAGTGATCAACGACACGCAGGATGACCTCATCCGGAATCTGCAGAATCTGGAACCAGTCCTGCGTTCAGTGGCCGATCTTGGGCCGGACCTCGACACGGTGCTCGCCTACCTGACGACGTTCCCTTTCACCCAGAACGTCATCGACCGTGGAATGAAGGGCGACTTCATGAATTTGTTTGTGACGTTGGATCTGACGTATCCCCGTATCAAACGTACGTTGGCACTCGGTACCAGATTCGCTGAACCGCATGCGCCGCTGGTGCCCGCACCGGGCGACCCGTGGTTCGCAAATTACACATACGATCCACTCGGCAGCACTGTGAACCCGCCGGCCCCGGCGACCTCGCCAGCGCCCTCCGCGCAACCCAATCCAGGTACGGAAACTCCGCCGGCGTTATCCGGCCCGGTACTCCCGATCGCGCCACCGGCTCAATGGCATTCGGGCAACGATGCACCGCCGCAGGATCAGATCTTTGCGGGTCCCTACCCGGGCGCCCACTGATGCTCAGCCGTCTGGTCCGAGTCCAGCTGATCCTGTTCTCCATCGCATCGGTTCTGGGCATCACCGCAATGGTGGTCGGCTACATTCAGGCACCCACGCTTTTGGGTATCGGCCGGTACACGGTGACGATGGAACTTCCCGAGGGTGGGGGGCTCTACCGCTTCAGCAATGTGACGGTGCGTGGCGTGCAGGTCGGCAAGGTCACCGAACTGGAGCTGACCCCGCGGGGCCCGCGAGCGACGCTCAGTCTGCAGACCTCCCCCAGGGTCCCCGCCGACCTCACCGCCGAGATACGCAGTGTGTCGGCGGTGGGAGAGCAATACGTCGACCTTCGTCCGCATACCGCCACGGGGCCGTATCTCGGCGAGGGATCGGTCATACGAGCCGTTGACGTCACAGTTCCGCAGAAGGTGGGGCCGATGCTCGACCAGATGAGTGCGCTGCTGAGCAGCATTCCCAAGGACCGGATTGCCGATCTGCTCGACGAGACCTCCCAGGCTCTCGACGGAGCCGATTTCGACCTCGGATCACTCGTCGATTCGTCCTCTACGCTCAGCGAGGCACTGAGGGCCAACGGCGAGGCGGCGAGCGCGCTCACCGACGACAGCGTCCCGCTTCTCGATGCCCAACAGCAGACAACGGATTCCCTGCGTCAGTGGGCAAGCAATCTCGCCGGGATCACCCGCCAGATCGATGAGAACGACGCCGCCGTACGGAACATCTTGGAAGTCGGCCCCGGAGCCGCTGACGAGGCGGCGCGTTTGCTCAGCGATGTCCGACCCACACTCCCGCTACTCCTGGCCAATTTGACCACCGTCGGTCAAATTGCCGTGACCTACCGGCCGGGCGTCGAGCAACTGCTGGTCCTTTTCCCTCCGTATATCGCTGCGCTGCAGGGCTTTGCGATTCCATGGAACAATCCCACCGGATGGCCGCTCGGCGACTTCACCGCAACCAGCGGCGATCCGCCCGCCTGCACCGTCGGCTTTCTGCCGACGTCGCAGTGGCGTTCCCCGGCGGACCTCACCGACATCGACACACCCGACGATCTGTTCTGCAAGCTTCCGCAGGACTCACCGATCGCCGTGCGCGGTGCCCGCAACACCCCCTGTGTCGAAAACCCGGGAAAGCGGGCGCCGACGGTCGAAATTTGCCGAAGTGACCAGTCTTATCACCCGTTGGCCCTGCGGCAGCATGCCCTGGGGCCCAATCCGATCGACCCCAACACCATTGCGCAGGGTATCCCGCCGGACGATCGCATCTTGCCGGGTCAGGGCCTCTACGGACCGGTCGAGGGCACCCCCCTGCCGCCTGGGACAGGGACCTCCCCGCCTGGTCAGGTGGCGGCTCCTCCCCCACCGGGGCCGCCGATGCCGTCGGCGCAGCCCGCACCTCCAGCGACGAACGCGATACCGCAATCTGCAGCGTCAGGCCCGGTGGCCTTTGCGCAATACGATCCGGCATCCGGTCGTTACGTCACGCCCGATGGCCAAACTCACGTGCAATCCGACTTGGTGACTGTCGGGACTCCGAAAACGTGGCGAGATCTGATGCCGAACTAGCTTGACTGTCAGCTGATCTTGTCCAGCCTGAACGGCATTCGGATGACGAGCGGTTGACCGACTCCGCACGCACCCGCGGGTCCAGCCGTCACGTCTTCCCCGGCGAGGACGGACGAACCGACCACTCGACGCCCGCCTGGGCCGGCCGGTGCGAAGCGAAATAGTTGTCGACCCGGATATGCAGTGCCGTCTGGGCATGGAATCCAGTTGGGGACGTCGCGGCGCACACTCCACATGTTCGCCTGCATACCGATTTCGGCGTCCCAGCCTTGATCGCTGTGCACGTGGCCGACGCAATTGTCAGGGTCAGAGCAGGACGACACGATGGTCCAAATGCTGCGGACGACCTGCTCGTCGATGTAGACCTCATTGGTCTTAGCCCAATTACCAATGGACACAGCGGCATAAGTACCGTTCAGCGCCAACTCGGGGTTCACGCCGTGAGCGAGCGGGACATTCCACTGTGCCAGCAGGCACACGCTGATTGTCGTCAATGTCCGGAAGCCCCTGCTTGCGGAGATAGGTCGGAGACGAACATGGAGCCCTCGAGCAGGCCCTATAGCCATGGCTGTAACGGTAGAACAGAAAGTGCATATTTGTCACGCCGATGCGCGCATCCGATAGAGTGGTATGCATGCAGCGGCCGGCCACGAGAGTTTCGGTCGTCGTCACGATGATCAGCGCAGCCATAGTGGTCGGACCCGCGGGAGAGGCGCAAGCGCAGGACTGCAACGACGCATTCTGCACCCCGGGGATCAAGGGGGGCGTCACCCTGGGTGCGTCGTGCAACGACACCCAGTACTACGTCTTCGGCACAACCTCTTGGGGCCGATTGGTGTTCTGCGGCTCCCCGCGGCGCTACGAACCGCGATACTTCCGGTCCCTGCCCATGAAGGGCGTCAAAGCGGAGAACTCTCTGTGTCAGGGGCTGGAGAACACTGTCGCTCAGGGCCTCGACGGCCGCTACCTGTTCTGTCAGGCACTTGACGGTCAGCCGCTGTGGCGCGCCAAGTCCGACTGAGCGAGCCACTTTTGGTGAAATTGCATGACACTGGACTTCCAGCTGTTCGCGGACGGGGTGTGCGAAGCGATGACAGGAGAGCCAATGTCTGGAACCGAACCGCCGTACAGTCGGACGACAGCCAATCGGGAAAGGCTGGACCAAGACGATCATGATCTTCTCACCTTTCGCGAGGTCGGTGAACGCCTACGCCTGGAAATCGCCGCCGCAGCGCTTAAGGTTGCCCAACTGGCCAATACAGGCTCGCCGAAAGAGCTCGTGCGCGCAGAGGTTCGCCTTCGCGATTTACGTGCCGCGGCTCGGCGCAACGCGGCACAGCCCATCAACGACGCGAACTTTCAGGATTTCTTCGGCCATCCCGGCGAGGCCCATCGAAACCTACCCAGCCCGGACTCGACAGAATAAACACATAGTCATCATGTGTTTTTCTGTCTTCTTCTTGCTAGGCTGATTTTCGTCTGCGGCTCACGGACGATTCCAGAGGCGAGGAACCGACATGCCACTGCAGGACGAGCACCAGATCGTCTCGGTCGACGATCACCTTGTAGAGCACCCCAGAGTCTGGCAGGACAGGCTTCCCGCCAAGTACCGCGAGTCCGGCCCGCGCATCATCGAGCGCGATGGCAACCACCTCTGGTCCTACGAGGACGTCGTCTACCCGACCATCGGATTGAATGCCGTCGCGGGTAAACCGATGCAAGACTGGGGGATGGATCCGGTTCGGTACGAGGACATGATCCCCGGCTGTTATGACCCTGCCGCCCGAATCGCCGATATGGACCTCGACGGCACCCAGGCAGCACTGTGCTTCCCCTCTTTTCCCGGCTTCGCAGGGGGAACCTTCCAACGCGCCCACGACAAGGAACTCGCCTTGCTGTGCGTGCAGGCGTGGAACGATTTCTACATCGACGAATGGTGCGCAACTGCCCCCGATCGCTATATTCCGTTGGCACTACTACCCGTCTGGGACATCGACGCGTGTGTCGCCGAGGTCGAACGGACGGCCGCAATGGGTGCTCGGACGGTGTCGTTCCCCGATAGCCCAGTGCCCCTAGGCCTCCCGTCGTTTCACTCCGATCACTGGGATCACCTATGGAAGGTGTGCTCGGAGAGCAGGATCCCGGTCTCGATGCACTTCGGATCCGGGGGATACGTCCCCGGCTTCTCTTTCTCGCCAATGGCAAAGTACTCGACGCTTGAGGCGGTCAACGGCGAGCGGCCGATGCCCGACTCGCCATTCGCCGTGGCGATCACACTCTTCGCGACCAACCTGATGTGGTCCACCGTCGATCTACTGTTCTCGGGCAAGTTGCAGAAGTTCCCCGATCTGCAATTCTCACTCGCTGAGGGCGGAATCGGCTGGGTGCCCTACATCCTCGAGCGCGCGGACTACGTCTGGGAGCGCCACCGCTACTACCAGCCGATCGATTTCGACGCTCGGCCGTCGGAACTGTTTCGCAGGCACTTCTACGGCTGCTTCATCGACGACGAACACGGATTGGCGAATCGACACACGATCGGGGTAGACCGCATCATGATCGAGACCGACTTCCCGCACTCCGATTCGACGTGGCCTAATTCGCGGAAGCGCGCCGCCGATGTCCTCGCCGATGTGCCCGACCACGAATGCTCGATGATCGTGGAGACGAACGCGCGACGATTGCTCAACTTTCCTCGAACGGTGCCTGATTAGCGCGACGTCAAGGTGAGTCGGAGCGTTCGAAGCTGCACTGTATGACTGAACAGTAAGTGTCATACTGTCTACAATGACCGCCATCTCTATCTCCGACCGCCTCAACGCCGCGATGCTGCCGCCCCCGAAGATGTTGATCAACAACAATTGGGTCGACGGCACAGCCACTCCGATACGCCACCGTCATCCCACGACCGGCGAGGTGGTGTTCGAGGTCCCGGACGGGGGTATCGGCGCGGTGGACTCTGCCGTCCGCGCCGCCAGGGCCGCATTCGATGACGGACCGTGGGTTCGCATGCCGGGCCGCGAACGCGCCCGTTACCTACATCGCATCGCGGACGCCGTTCGCGCCGACGCCGACAACCTGGCGACGCTGCTGTCGTTGGACAACGCGACTCCGGTGTCGTTCGCCGGCTTCTACCAGATGGGCGCTCAATACCCGGCCGACCTGTTCGACATCTACGCCGGGTGGATCGACAAGGTGACGGGCGACACTTATCCGCGGTGGGAAGCCGGCCAACCCTTTGCCTTCAGCACGCATGAGCCGGTCGGTGTCGTCGGGCTCATCACCCCTTGGAACGCCCCCCTTGGACTCATGAGTCAAAAGGTGGCACCGGCACTTGCGGCGGGGTGCACCGTGGTGGCCAAGCCATCCGAGATGGCGCCTCTGACCAGCCTCCGACTGGGTGAGTTGATCGCCGAAATCGGTCTGCCACCCGGCGTCTTCAACATGGTGACGGGCGGGGGATCCGAGGTGGGTTCGGCCCTCGTCTCTGATCACCGAGTCGACAAGGTGTCGTTCACCGGCAGCCGTGCGGTCGGTGCGGCAATAGCGTCGTCAATGGGTAGCCGAATCGGCCGCGTATCGCTGGAACTCGGCGGGAAAAGTCCCGCGCTGATCTTTGGCGACGGCGACATCGGACTCGGCGTCGCGATGGCCGCAGGCAACGCGTTCCTCGGAATGTCGGGCCAAGTGTGCGTGTGTCAGTCGCGGATTCTCGTTGAGCGCCCCGTATATGACGACGTCGTCGCTCAGCTGGCAGGGTTCGCCGCAGCAGCGGGTTACGGCGACCCGTTCGATCCCACGGTGAACGCCGCTCCCATGATCAGCGGCGCGCACCGGGATCGGGTGCGGCAGCACATCAGTCGCGCGGTCGCCGACGGCGCGACCATCGCCGCCGGTGGCCTCGAACCCCCTGCCGCAGCGCCGGCCACGGGCAACTTCGTGGCCCCCACCGTCCTCGTCGACGTCGACAATTCGATGCCCGTCGCGCGGGAGGAGATCTTCGGCCCGGTGCTGTGCGTTATCCCCTTCGATTCCGAAGAGGACGCCATCCGCATCGCGAACGACAGCGAGTACGGACTCGGCGCAGCCGTTTACACCAAAGACGTCAGCCGCGCGATGCGCGTCGGCGCGGCACTTCGGGCCGGCAACGTGGGCATCAATACGTGGACACTGCAGCCCCACGCCCCGTTCGGTGGTGTCAAGCAGTCCGGGCTCGGCACCGAGAACGGGCTGGCCGGCATCATGGAGTACCTCGACACGAAGACGACATTCATCGCGTGAGCTGAAATCAGCTGCGGCGCAGCAACATCATTGTCGTACCGCTGTTCGCGCCGCCGACGCCACAAGCCGCGAGCGCGGCATCGGAAACCTGGCGCGCACCTCCGTCACCCCGCACCTGTACACAGGCCTCGTGCAGGTGACCGAAGCCGTGCAGCCTGCCACCTGACAGTTGCCCGCCGCCAGTGTTGATCGGTAGATCACCACCCAGCGAGAATCTCGTGGGGTCAGACACCCACTCCCCCGATTCACCGAACTCGCAGAAGCCGAAGTCTTCGAGGAAGCACAGCACGAAGATGCTGAAACCGTCATACAGGGACGCGTAGTCGACGTCGTCTGCGGTAAAGTCCGTTCGCTCCCAGATCGTCGACCACCGCGAGTTCAACCGCGCGATGTCCTGCCCACCCTCCCAGAGGAACCGGTCGTGGTGTGCGCAGTCGAGCGACTCCACCACGACGCCTGGGTGATCCAGTGAGGCCGCGTGCTCGGCACGTGACACGACGAACGCCGTCGCGCCGTCGCAGGCGATGTCGCAGTCGTACATACACAGCGGATCTGACACCATACGTGCGTTCATGTACTCCGCCAGATCGATCGGATCGGTGTACACCGCCTTCGGATTCAACGCGGCGTGCAAACGCTGCACGATGGCGATCTGACCGAGCTGCTCCCTGGTCAGACCGAACCGGTTCATGCGCGAGCGGATCTGCAGCGCAGCAAGATTCGCCGCCGACGCTCCGTACGGGAGTTGCCAGCCCAGCTGTCCGGTCGCACGCGAACCTGTCGGCACGCCGTAGCCTCGACGCCGGTCGCTGCCCTGCGCGGTGCCTTCCCAGATGCTGCGCCAGCACAGCACATGGTTGGCCATGCCGCCGGCGACGGCGAGCATGGCGTCGACGACCGCACCCAGCTGACCCGGATACTCCACACCCCCAGCCACCCAGTTGGGCCGGATGCCCAGGGCGTCGTGAAGTTCCCGCAATCCGGCACCGGAGAACCCCCTGCCGGCCATGGATGCGCCCGGATAGGTTGTCAGCCCGTCGACGTCAGCGAGCGTGAGACCGGCGTCCTCGACCGCGGCGACACAGGCGTCGACGGTGAGTTGCATCGGGTCGCGGCCAAGCCGCCGTCCGATGTCCGACTGGCCGATACCGCTGATGATCACGTCGTCGGTGAGGCGACCGGCCATCAAATCTCCGCGGTGAAAAGCGGAAGGTACACGTCGTCGTCGATGTCGTCGGAGCCCGGCGCGAATGTGACTCGCACGAACATACCGACGTGGATCCGGTCGGGGTCCACATCAACGATATTCGTGAGCACTCGGACTCGTGGATCCTCGACGGGGTTCACGAAGGCGATGACGTACGGGGTCGGTATGCCGGGATAGAAGGGGTGGTGGTTCACGGTCCACGACTCCACGACTCCACGACCCGACAGCGCCTCCCACTCCGGAACCGCGTGGTCGAATTGGCAACGGAGCGTCGGCGGATGGATGAGACGTCGGCAGTCGGGGCAACGCTGCAACCACCATACGCCGTCGGCCCCCGACGTCCAGTACGGCCGATTGTTTGCGGTCAGCGCCGGCAGCGGGCGGCCGCCCGCTCCATCAGCCATCGCCCTGATTCTCAACGTCGACGCCGAAGATGAATCGATCGGCGATCGCGTGCTCGTTGCGGATCGACATCTCCTGCGCGGTGTTCAACCAGAGACCCTCGAATCCTCGGGAGTGCATTCCGGCGTGAATGGCGTCGATGTTCTTGAGGTCCTGGGTGGGCAATTCGCCCCAACCGTCGTGGTCCTCCCAGCGCTCCACTTCCAGCCAGTTGGTCTGCGGCACTTCGCCTGGCGCAAAGTGCTCCAGCGAGAACATTTCGAACACGCAGCGATTGGGGTCTTCGTCGTCGGGCAGCATGCGGTATCCCAACACACACGACTTTTCCACCAGGATTACGAGGGTCGGGAAGACGTGCCAATCACCGTTACCCGCGAAATACTGCTCCATCGACATTTTCGGGAAGTCGACGCCCTCGGCGAGCGCCAGTTCCTCGCACATCTGGTGGTAGAGGACGAACGGCGGGATGTCACCGGGTTCCAGCGTGGCCAGCTTCTGCGCCGCCCGGTAGTCCCTTTCGGTGACCAGCGAACCGACCTCGAGGTAGTTGTACTGCATCGAGTTCGCGAACACCTCGGGCCGGGCGGCCTGTTCCTTCCTGGCGTTGTCGCGGTCACCGCTGTCCGGCCGGGCGGTGTACACGAAGCGCGAATGGTTGCGGTACGGGATTGTCGGCGTGTATGGCGCGTAGACGAACTCCTGCGGCGGGGCGGGCTCGGCCGATGGCCGCGGACCCTGCGCCGCTCGCAGCGTCTGCGGGTGCGTTCCGGGTGTGTGGTAACCCTCGATGAACGCGTCGATGACTGTCTTGTAGTTGGCGGCCAACCGGGTGCGCTTGCGCCACCGGAACCGCATGTCCTGCAACCGGAACGGCTCCAGCGCCGTAGGCAGGGGATCCAACCACTTCAGCAGCTCCGGCGGATTCTCGGCCATACTGATGAAGACCCAACCGCCCCATGTGCCCACCGCGACCTCGCGCAGCGACCACTGATCCCGCGGACGGTTCAGAAACTCGTCGCGAGACGGGACGAACGACGACCGGCCGTCGAAGGCGAATCGCCATCCGTGGAATTCGCAACGGAGATCACCGTCCACCGCGCAGCCCGCGCCGCGCACCACCTTCATTCCACGGTGGGTGCACGCGTTGTAGAAGGCCTTGATCGTGCCGTCCTTCTGGCGGACCACCATGATGGACTGCCTGCCGATGACGTACTCGTAGTAGCTTCCCGGCTCGGGGACCTCCTCCTCCCGGCAGGCCGGCTGCCACACCTGGGTGAACAGGCGATCGAGTTCGAGCTTCAGGAACTCGGGATCGATGTAGCGACTCTTGGGCACAAAGGTCTCGCCGCACGCGTAGCGGGACGGCACCCTTCCGGTTACCGCCGATTCAATCGGTTCGGCTTTCTCCTCCATGGCGGTCATCGCGCACCCCTTCCGGTGCTTCAGCTGGCGGGTGGCTTGTCGAAGATGTTGGGGTAGAGCACCGCTTCCTTGAACGACGTCTCGATCTCGGTGAAGGCGGTCGGGATGTCCCAGGTTCCCGACGACGCAACGATCTCGCGTTCGACGACGGGGTTGGACATGAGGCTGATTCGTCCGTTGCCCGCGAAGATCACCCGGCGATTGAGCCACTCCGACTGCTCACTGGCCAGGTAAACCACCGGCGGCACGACGTTTTCGGGTGCGAGCCGTTTGTTTTCCGGCGAGTAGTCCATGCTGCCACCGCCTTTGATGCCCTGCGTCATTCGCGTGCCGGCGATGGGGGCGATGGCGTTGGAGCGCACGCCGTAGCCCTTCAGTGCATTGGCACAGGAGAACGTCAACCCGACGATTCCCATCTTGGCGGCCGCGTAGTTGGGCTGACTCGGCGCGCCTTGCAGGCCCGACATCGACGTGAAGTTGATCAGGCGGTACTGACCACCCCGATTCTCGCGCCACCAGGCGGCAGCGTGCCGCGTCAGGTTGAACGTTCCCTTGAGGTGAACGGCCACCACCGAGTCGAAGTCCTGCTCGCTCAACTTGAAAATCATGCCGTCGCGCAGGATGCCCGCGGCGTTCACCATGATGTCGAAGCCGCCCAGAGTCGCGGCCGTGCGGGTGATCAGGTCCTCGCACGCGGTGAAGTCGGTGATGTCGGTCGCATCGGAGAACGCCTTGCCGCCGCGCTCGTTGATGGCGGCGGCGACCGTCTCGGCGGGGCCTGCGTCGCGCCCGCTGCCGTCGACGGCGACGCCGGCGTCGGACACCATGACCGCCGCACCCTCTGCCGCGAGACCCTCGGCGACCGCAGCACCGATACCCCGACCCGCACCCGTAACAAGGGCCTTTCGCCCGTCGAGTACACCCATCATCACTCCTCTACCGGTGGCTTCGCCTCAGCATACAGAACACCTGGACATATTTTGTATACCTGACTACTACTCGAAACCCCATTCGGCGTAGCGCCGCTCGAGCTCGGCCATCGCCTCGCGACCCCCGCGCGATGTCCGCTCCTTCATGAAGTTGAACTCATCCTCTCGCCAGGACAGGTTGCTGAACACGCTGTGCCCCATCGGGACCCAATCCGCGAACTGCGCCATCCCCACCGCGTTCCAGAACGTGATCAGTGCGTGCTTACCAACCATCAGACCGTCGGCCGAGTGGTGCGCGATCGCGCGCGCGTACCGAAGCGCTTCGTCACGCAGCCCGTCAGCGGGCACGATCGACGCGGCGACACCCCACTCCTTGAGTTCAGCTGCGCGTACCTTCCGGCCGGTGATCATGGCCTCGTAACCTCGATTGGGACCCAGCTTGAGCAAGGCCAGCGGCATCGCCGTGGAGAAACCGGCGAACCCGATCCGCGCCTGCGGCCGAGCCAGGTACATATCCTCCGACACGACGAGGATGTCGGCCGCCAGGGCCAGATTCATCCCCGCTCCGAGGGTGGCACCCTGACAGGCCGCAATGACCGTCTTGGGGAATTCCAGCCAGTTCGTCAGATGCCGGTGGAGACGCCGCGCATTGCCCAGCCGCGCGGTTTGCGGGAGTTTCTTACCCTTGGTCAACCCTGCCTGTTCGACGGGCAGCCTGCGCACGTCGTCGCCGCTGGAGAAGTTTTCGCCCTCGGCGGCAAGGATCACGACCTTCACGTCGTCATCGACTTCGGCACGATCCAGTCGCTCCTTGAACAGGTCGTGCATATCCGGGGAGAGGATCGCGTTCCGGCGATCGGGCCGGTTGATCGTGATCACCGCGATGTGCGGCTCCACGACCGCGTAACGCACCCAGTCATCGTCGACCTCGAAGTCGTCGCCTTCCTGCGGCGTTCCATCCATGATGCTCGCCCTCCGTCATACGTGCGGCGCTGTACATCGGAACACTATCCGATTAAGTGTTCACTCGACTGCTAATGTCTGGCCATGCCTCGCATCGCGATCGTCAAAGAGGTCGACGCACCAGCCGCCGCCGTCTGGGCGCTTCTCGCCGACTTCGCCGACGTCAGTTGGATACCGGTCGCAAAGCGTGTCGAGATTGCCGGCGAGGGCATCGGGATGAGCAGGTCGATCTACGGCGGCGGCGACATTCCCGCGGTCGAGACACTGACGTTGCTCGACCACCACCAAATGCGACTCGGCTACTCGATCGCCGACGTTCCCCTACCGGTCTCTCGGTTCGAGGCACTCGTCAGCGTTGCACCCGTGGAGTCGAGTGCCGCGATCACGTTCGACGTGGATTACGACCCCCTCGGCCCGAACGAGGTCGACGCCGATGCGGCCGCAGAGGCGGTCGAAGCCGTCTACGGGATGATCGCGGGTTGGCTCGCAGACGCCGCCACCGTGCGAGAACGACCGTGACCGAGCGCGATTACGGCGTGGGGCTGTCCGCGGCGGACCGCGACTTTCGCGATGAGGTCAGGGCCTTCCTCACGGCCGCGCTAGCGCAGGACGTCCGCGCCGTCGCCGGTAGCGAGACCGCTCGTCTGGATCGAATGCGGTTGTGGCAGAAACGGCTTCACGAGGCCGGGCTCGCCGCCATCTCCTGGCCGACAGAGTTCGGTGGCCGTAGTGCAACGCCCGTGCAGCAGCTGATATTCAACGCGGAGATGGCGGCAGCCCGCACCCCCGAGCCCATCAACCGCAGCGCCATCAACCAGCTCGGTCCGACGATCATCCAGTGGGGCACAGACGATCAGCGCGCGTACTATTTACCGCGCATTCTGTCGGCCGAGGACGTGTGGTGTCAGGGGTTCAGCGAACCCGGTGCGGGCAGCGACCTGGCCTCACTCTCGACGCAGGCCGTCATCGACGGCGAGGAACTCGTCATCACCGGCCAGAAAGTGTGGACCTCGAAGGCGCACTACGCCAATCGCATCTATCTGCTCGCACGCACGGACCCCGAAGCCGAACCGCGCAAGGGCATCAGTTACGTGCTCGCCGATCTCGACACCACAGGGATCGACGTGCGCCCGATTCGTCAGATATCCGGCGACGCCGAGTTCAGCGAGGTGTTCTTCGATGCCGCCCGGGTTCCGATCCGCAACGTGCTGGGCCCGCTGCACGACGGCTGGAGGGTCGCCAAGTCGACGCTCGGCTACGAGCGCGTCGGCCAGAGCCGCACGCACCGCATAGAGCGCCGCCTGCGCATCCTCATCGACATGGCGCGCGAAGGTGACCACCTCAGCGCCAACGGATTCGATGACGACTACATCGCCGATCACCTGGTGCGCTTCACCGCCCAGGTGGAGGCGCTGCGGCAGATCGCGGCTCAGGCGACAGCCGCAGGCGTTCGCGGAGTCAGCCCCGGACCCGAGGCGTCGATGGCCAAGCTGCTCACCTCGGAGGTCGATCAGGCAATGGCCACCTTTGGCCTCGACCTGGCCGGGGCCGCCGGTGTTCTCGAACGCGGTTCGCCGTCGGCTGCGAAGAAGGGAAACGTAGCCAAGAGTTACCTGCTGATGCGCGCCGCGACGTTCGGGGCCGGAACCTCTGAGATACAGCGCAATGTCGTCGCCGAGAGACTGTTGGGGCTGCCTCGTGACCCATGAACTCGAACCGTCCCTGCACGACATCGCCGATATCGCAGTAGAACTCGCCGAACTGCGTACGACTGCCGATGACATCCTCGCCCGGATGTGGTCGGTCGGCCGCACGCGCGCACTGCTCGACTCGTCGGGCCCCGCCTACGACGATGACCTGTGGAAGGCGGTCATCGAACTGGGCTGGGCGGACGTCCTCGTCGACGAATCGCGGGGTGGCGGCGGGGGCGGCATGCGCGAACTGTGCGTACTCGCCGAGGCCTCCGGAGCGGCTGCGCTCCCCGTGTCACTTGCGGCTTCCGCGGCGGCGAACTGGTGCGAGGGGCGGTGTGCGAAGGGCGTCACTGTGATTATGGGCCCTGCCGACGCAGTACTCAGCGGAGACGAAGTATCCGGCCGCTGGCCACTCGTCCCCTTCGCAGGTGTAGCGGACAGAATGCTGGTGATCGCCCGACGCGATGGTGAAACCGTGCTCGGGATCGTCGAGGCCGACGCCCGGGGTGTGCGTAGAGAACTCGAGCAGCCACTCGATCACAGCCCCGCGGCGACCGTGACGCTCGATGGAGCGCCGTTCCGCCCGTTGACGTCCGGTGAGGATGCCGTGCGCCGCCATCGCGAGGCGACAAGCAGAGCGCGGCTTGCGACCGTGGCGGAGTTGATCGGGATCGCCTCCGCCGCAAACGATGCTGCGGTCGAGTACGCCAAGATGCGCGTGACATTCGGACGACCGATCGGAGCTCGGCAGGCGATCAAGCACCGCCTCGTCGATCAGCGCTGTGCGATCGAGGTCGCTCGCGCTTTGGTGAACCGAGCCGCCGACGCGTGCGATCTGGGCCATCCCGACCGCGATGCTCTGGTGTCTCTCGCCGTGTTCTGGGCGATCGACTCGTTGCGTCGCGTACCTGAAGGGGCTACGCAGGTGTTCGGGGGGATCGCCTACACCTGGGAGCACGATGCACATGTACATCTGCGGCGCGCGGCGACCAGAGTGGCGACGCTCGGCTCTCGGGCCCAGCACCGCGCCGTGGTGACGGAGTGGACTGGCATGCGTTGACGAATCCCGTCAGGCGGGATCGGGCCTGCCGAATTCCATGATGAGGTGCGTCAGACGCAGCTCAGCGATACGCCAGGACCCTTCGGCGCGCACCCACCGATCGTGGTAGTGGCCGAACGCCGTCAACGACGTCCCGTTCTCCCAGACCACTCTCTCTTGCACCGCCCAGATCGCCCGCACCTCATCGGCGGAGACGACTTCGAATTCCGGTGAGTGCACCTGATGGGCGGTCATCGCCTCGGCGACCGCAGATCTGACCGCGGTGAGCACATCGCCGCGGCCCACGATCGCCACCGATGACGGATCGTCTCCGGCGAGATCGAAGGCGACGTCCTCGGTGAGCAGGTCACCGAGAGCTGACCACGCCTTGGTGTCCATCAATCGGCAGTACTGCGCCTTCGCCTGTTCCAGTTGCGAATACACGATCAGCGCTTCGAGGTCACCTCCCGAATCGGTCACGTCAGCTCGAGTTCGAGGTGGTCAAGCCGTCGCACCAAGATGCTGGGCAGCCAACGGCCCACTTCCACGGCCCTGATCCAGCCGGTGCGCTCCAACGTTGTGCGCAACACTGTCATCGCCTCCAGCCGAGCGAGCGCGGCACCGACGCAGAAGTGCGCACCCTTGCCAAAAGTCATGTGGCTCTTGCCCCGTGGGCGGTCCAGCCGGAACTGGTCCGGGTCATCGAACTGACTCGGATCGCGGTTGACGGCGCCCCACAGCAGCAGTAGCCGCGACCCGGCAGACAGCGGTACTCCCCCGAGCGTGGTGTCGGAGACGACGTGCCGGTAATGCCCACGGAATGGAGGTTCGAATCTCAGAGTCTCCTCGATGAAGGCGGGCAGCAGTTCGGGCTCGTCCCTCAGCCTGCGCTGCACATCGCGACGGGTGGCCAGCAGCCACATCGCTGTGCCTAGGAGCGAGGCAGTCGATTCGCCGCCCGCACTGAATAGGGTCAGCATGATCACCCGCGCCGACGTGTCATCAAGCCGACCTGACCCGCATGCCGTCGCGAGGTCGCCCAGCAGATTGTCGCCGGGATCGGCTGCAGCGCGCTCGAAGTGCTCGCTGATGTAGCCGCTGAGTTCGACCGCGGCCATGGCTGCTGCGTTCAGCTGTTCTGCGGAGACCAGTCCGTCGAGCAGTTGCGTGGTGGCGTATCCGGACGCGATGAGCATGTCGACATCCTCGGCAGGCAAGCCGATGATCCGCGCCACCACCATCATCGGGAACCGATTCGCGACCGAGCTCATCCATTCGATGCGACCGGCCTCAATACCGTTGGTCAGCAGCCCATTAGCCGTCTCACCGACGAACTGCTGGGCTGAGTTGATGCGCTTGGCGGCGAGCTGCGGAACGAGCATCTTGCGGTGCAGCGCGTGCGCCGGGTCATCGGCTGTCGCCAAGACGTGCGACGCCCCGCCCAGCCCCTCCATTTCCACCGCGCCGACCCCATCCTCTGGCGAGTACGTCATGGCGGCAGTCAGATTCGACGAAAAGATCTCGGGCCGCGCGATGGCCTCGTTGACTTCGTCCCAACCGCATACGACGTGGAAGGACGAATCTCCGATGCGGTGCACTGGCCCCGTCGCCCGCAGCCGGTCGTACAACGGGTAGGGATCCTGGATGTTGGCGTCGTCGAAGAAGTCGATGGTGCCACGCTCGCTGCGTACCGTCATCGTCGCGGGTACCTTCCAGCCTGAACGTGTGCGTCGCCGAAGATCAGCGGTAGTCCAGAGTGACCGGCAGTCGATCGTAGGTGTGCACGAGAGACGATGGCCGAAGTACACCCTCGCCCGTAACGCGAAGTCCCTTCGTCCGCTTGATCAATTCATCGAGAACGACGCGGGCTTCACGCCGGGCCAGTGCGGCGCCCATGCAGAAGTGCTCTCCCACTCCGAAACCGAGGTGTCCCGCGGCGTCGGCGCGGTGGACATCGAATTGTTCGGCGGTCGGGCCCCAGTGGTCGACGTCGCGGTTGGCAGAGGCGTACGCCAGCAGGAGACCGTCGCCTTCGCGAATCGTTCCACCGCGCACGTCGATGTCCTGCGCGGCTTGACGCGCCATGCTCATCACGGGCGTCCACCAACGCAGCACCTCCTCCACCGCGTTGTTGCCCACCTCGGGATCGGCGAGCGCTTGCTGGGCTTGGTCGGGATGCATGTCGAAACACGCTGCGATGCCGGCGATCAGACTCTGGGTGGTTTCGCTGCCGGCAGCGAGCAGGGTGAGCGCGTACGTCATCACCTGGATCTCGTTGAACGGCTCACCGTCGATACGCACTTGGGACAGCATCGACAGCAGATCGTCGGTGGGCGCGCTCGCGCGCTCGGCGACGAGCGCCATCAGATAGGGCGCCACCTCTCCGAAGATGGTCTCCATGTCACTGTCGTCGGCCACACCGCTGCCGACCTTGGCGATCGTGGTGGCCCAGCCCGCCACCTTGGCCCAGTCCTCCTCCGGCACGCCGAGGAGGTGGGCGAAGACGTACACGGGGAACGGTTCAGCGACCCGCTCGATCCAGTCGAACTCGCCATCGGGCAGGTCGTCGAAGATCGAGGCGATCACCTCGCGAACACGTGTCTCTATCTTGGCCACGGCCGCCGGGGTGAAGCGCACGCCGATCGCCTTGCGGTGCGCACGATGCTCCGGTGGGTCCATGAAGAGGATCCCGCGGCCGCCGTACCCCTGTGGGTCACGACCCTCGCGATGCGCGATCAGGTCCATCATGATCGCGATACGTTCGGACTTGAACTTCTCGGGCCGTGCGGAGATCGTCTTGATGTCGTCGTATTTGGTGACGACCCAGAACTTGCCCTGCTCATACCAGTGCACCGGGTCGGTCTCACGCAGCTGTCGGAACGTCGCGTTGGGGTCACCGAGGTAGAACGAAGCGTCGTCAAAACGGGCTTCGGACAGGGCTGTGGTCGTCACCATTCCTGAACAATAGAACATTGTGTGTGAATGTGTGAAGCACGTCTCCGTGCGGTGGGGTTGGACAACAATCGGACGGATACTGTTCAATTGTTGCGTTATGACGACCCACGATGGCAGGAGCTGACGCGAGTTGACCGACGCTGTGCCGTCCTCGGGGTTTCTCTCGGGTATCCGGGTGCTGCAAGACGGCAACGGCGTGACCGGATCTGCGGCCGCTGCGTTGCTCACATTGCTAGGCGCTGATGTCACCCGAACAGCACCGACGCGCAGCGGCCGAGCTGGGCCGCTCATTGCCACGTCCAACGGGACGGCGGCGGCCGTAGACCTCGTACTGGACCGCGGGAAGAACGTGTTGGCCGGGGGGACCGACGCGGACCCGGCCGACTACGACATCGTCATCACCGACGGCGCCGCCTCACCCGTGGTCCCCCGTGACGGGCTTGTGCTCGTCACGGTGTCGCCTTTTGGTGCGACCGGCCCGCTGCGCCACAGGCCCGGGGGCGAGATCACCATGCAGGCCAGCGGCGGCCTGCTGGCCACCATCGAGGACGCCGACGGCGTTCCGGTGCCGGCGCCGGGTTACGTCGCATCAAAGGCTGCGGGCGCGGTGACGGCACTGGCGGCCCTGCACGGGTTGGATCGCCGCAACCGCGGCGGAGGCGCCGTCGTGGTCGACGTGTCAGCGCAAGAGGCGGTCATCTTCACGGCGGCTTTGCCGGAGTGTGCGCACGTCCTGTACCGATGCCCCGGCCGGGCGGGAAGCGGACGCTATCTCGCGCCGTCGGGGGTATTCCCCTGTCGCGACGGCCTGGTCCGTATCACCGCCGTGGAGAACCATCAGTGGAAGGGACTTCGGGCCGCCCTCGGCGACCCGGAGTGGGCAGTCGGGCTGGACGAGCGGCCCGCCCGCATCGAGAACGCCGACACCATCAACGCCCGCGTGACCGAGTGGACCTCCGAAAGGCGCAAGGCTGACTGTGCAGACCTGCTGCAGGCCCACGGCGTGCCCTCCACTCCGGTCAATCACCCCTCCGAGCTCCTCGCATCGCCACAAATCGCGTACCGCGGGTCGCTGCATTCCGTTCAACTCGACGGAACCGACACCGTGGTCCTCGGTCCGCCATGGTCCATCAACCGGGGGTCCCCGACCGCGCAGGCGCGGCGGCAGGGGCTCGCCGGCCTGCGCATCGCCGAACTGACCCATGTTCTGGCGGGCCCGATCGTAGGTGCGCTGCTTGGTGCCATGGGCGCCACCGTGGCCCGAATCGAGGACCCCGAACGACTCGACATATACCGCCGCAGTGGGCCGTTCGCTGATGGTGTCGCAGGCCCGGAGCGGGGCGCCTACTACGCCGTGGCCAATCATTCCAAGCGCAGCGTGTTGCTCGATCCGGCGCGCGCCCGCGAAGACGTGGCTGCCATCCTCGCCGATTCGGACGTGCTGATCGAGAACGTGGGCTCCTCTCGGCTGCTGCGGCTCGCGGTTGACCCGGGCCAGCTCGCCGAATCGGGGCGGTTGACGCTGCGTGTCTCAGGCTTCGGCTCAGATGGCCCGCTGGCGGGATACCGCGTGTACGCCAACAATGTTCAGTCCTATGGCGGGCTCGCAGGCCTGACCACGGCAGTTGACGGGACTCCCGCGCGCTTGGCGACCGTGCTCGCAGACCCCCTGTCGTCGGTGGTCGGCGCCGTGGTGATCGCCGCGTGGGCGATTGGGCCGTGTCGAGGCGCCGGAGCGGTCGTCGATCTCTCGATGGCCGAGGTGGTGGCATCGACCGTGTCCGAGTTCGTGGCGGCCGCGATGACCGAACACCAGTCGCCGTGCGATTCCGTAGCCCGCGGTGTCCACCGCGCCACCGACAATCGTTGGGTCGCAGTCGAACTGCGCGATGAACAGCGGCAACCAGAACAGGCCGAGTTCGTGGCGATGCTCATCGCCACGAACCGGGCCGACGACGCAGCCTTCAAACTGCAGGGTGCAGGCATCGAAGCCGCGGTCATCCGCCGCGCCGACGAACTGGTCACCGACCCGCACCTGGCAGCTCGCGGATTCTTCCCCGAGATCGCACATCCCGACCCCGATCTCGGCACCGGCCAGCTGGTCGGGTTGCCGTGGCGGTTCTCCGGCGAGGGCCCGGTGCCACTCGCACCGCCGCCCGCACTCGGGAGTTCGACTGCCGACTACACGAGGACATCGCATGCCGACACCACCACCATCTGATCGCGCCACCGTGTGGTCATCGACGTTCATTCCGTCGAGGTCGCCGTTTTCTGATTTCGGTACCGACGGCTACAGCGTCGCGTGGGTCGACACCACCGAGGGACGCATCCAGGTGCTGGTCGAAGGCGACCGACCGGCTCCGGGCACCATCGGTGCGGTGGTTGTGAGGACCCTCGACGAGCAGGCGGTCAACGTCTTCTCCGCGGGTGCCGCATGAACACGACATATCTCACCGGAGTCGGGGTCACTGAGTTCGGCAGACATGGCGAGATCCCGCTGTCGGACCTCGGTGTCGCTGCGGCTCGAAAAGCCTTGGCGGACGCCGATATCGACTATGCCGAGGTCGGCGAGGTGTTCACCGCGTCGGCGCTGGCACCGCCCCAGACAGGCTTGAAGGTCGCCCTTGCGTTGGGGCGCACAGGGATTCCCGTCACCGCGACTGAAAGCGCCTCGGCAGGCGGTCTTGTCGCGCTTCGCCACGCTGTGTGGGCGGTCGCGTCCGGACGCTGTCGAACAGCCTTGGCGATCGGCTACGAGAAGACAACCGCGCTGGAACCGGGCGGTGTCGTTCCCGCTGCGGTCGGCTTCTGGGATCGCTTCCCCCCGCAAACCCACTATGCGATCGAAGCGGCACGGTGGCTGTACGACTCAGGCTGCGGGCCCGATGTCATCGCAGCGGTGGCGGCCAAGTCGCACAACCACGCCCGGCTGAACCCGCTGGCGGCCAGGCGAAGCGTCGACCCGGTGACCGTCGCCGACGTCCTCGGCGCGCGCATGGTGGCCGACCCCCTGACCAAGATGATGTGCCACGCCTCCGTCGACGGAGGCGCGGCAGTGGTCGTCACTGCCCAACCACGCCCCCGGTCGGTATCGGTGCTGTCTATCGAACAGACCAGCTGGCCAGCAGATCCGGCCTGGCCGCTCGTCGGGCCCGTCGTGGGGCCGCCGTCGCAGTTGACTCTTACCGCTCAACGGGCGTACGCGGCGGCCGGCGTGACGCCTCCCGACATCGACGTGGTATCCCTGCACGACATGTGCGCCAGTGAGGAGATCACGGCTCTCGTGGCGATGGGACTGGCCGACTCATCCGACATCGTGAAGCTGGCCGAGGCCGGCGCCCTCGCCTACGACGGTGCACTCCCGGTGAACACCGACGGCGGCTGCATCGCACGTGGCCACCCGATCGGCGCCACTGGCCTCGCGCAAACCGCGGAGGTGGTCGTCCAACTTCGCGGCGAGGCGGAGCACCGACAGGTGCGCAGTCCGCGCATCGGGTTGGTTCAGGCCGTGGGAGGCGGTGGCTCGTGTGCCGCCGCCGTCCTCAGAGCGTGATCACGCGATCGCGCCACTCTCCTTGAGCGCTAAGATCCGGTCCCAGTCGCCGCCCAGTTCAAGAATGAGTTCCTCGGTGTGGGAAGCAAATTCGGGCATCGGGTTCAGCGACAACGGCGTCTCGTCATAGAGCACCGGGCTCGCCACCAGATCGAAGGTCTGCCCGCCCTGTTCCACCGCGACGACATTGCCGTTGGCGCGGACCTGCGGGTCGATCGCCACCTCGGCGGTATTCTGCACCGGCGCCCACTGCCCATCGAAGCCATCGAGGACTGTCCGCCAGTGCTCCAATGGGCGGGCGCCAAGAGTCACGCGCAGCACCTCGATCGCGGCAGGTGCGTTGGCGGCGAGCAAGGCGTGACTTGCAAATCGTTCGTCGGTGGCGAGTTCGGGCACGCCGATCCGACGACAGAACTCGGCGAAGTAGCGGAACCCCTGCAACATCGACACTCCGAGGAACCTGCCGTCCGATGTCCGGTAGAACCCGACCAGCGGATTGTTCGGCGTGACGTTTGCCCCGCTCGGATTGGTCTGCCACGGGGTTCCGCTCGCCAGTGCCGCGTTGATCGCGACCCCTGACGCCCACACGCCCACGCCCAACAGCGAGATGTCCACCACCCGAGCCGTTCCGGTGCGCTCGCGTTCGAACAGCGCCGCCGCGATTCCACCGGCGATGGTCATACCGCCGATCGAATCGCCGTATGCCGGACCCGGCTGGGGCACCACACCGTCCAGATCGCACGGCGTCGACCCGAGTGCTCCGGCGGCGCGGCTCCAGAAACCGGTCATGTCATAGCCACCTTTGCCCGCGTCCGGACCCAATGGCCCGTAGGCACTCCCGCGGGCATAGATGATGTCGGGGTTCTCCGCCCGCACATCGTCGACGTCGATCCGCAGCTTCTTCCGCGCATCCGGCAGAAAGTTGGTCAGGAACACGTCGCTGGAGCGCGCGATTTCCATGAGTAGTTCATGCCCGTCGGGTGTCGACATATCCAGGGCCACCGACCGTTTGCCGCGATTTGCATGCTCCATCACCGGGTTTCGGTCGCCCTCGACGGTGATGTGCCCGAGTTGCCGCAGACCGCGCTGCGAGTCACCCGTCTGGGGGTGCTCAATCTTGATGACGTCTGCCCCCCAGTCCGCCATAACCGCGCCTGCTGCAGGCACAAAGGTCCACTGGGCCACTTCGAGGACACGCACTCCGGACATCGGTCCGCTCATCGATCATCCACTCCGTTCGCTCCACACGTCCCTGGGGTCAGACCGCGCCACACGGGACCGCCATCATAACTGTACAAAAGAACACAAAGTGTTTATTTGCGATATGGTAGCGGCCGTGGCAAGTGCGTTGTCACACCTTCGGGTGTGCGATCTCAGTGGACAATTGGCGGGCGCAGGCGCGACCAAGATACTCGCCGCGTTCGGCGCCCAGGTCATCCGCGTCGAGGATCCGGCGACCCGCGGCATGTGGGACGCACTGCGCGGGGTGGGGCCGTACGTCGACGACCGCCGCGGGGTGGATCTGGGCGCCGGATTCAACAACCACAACGTCGGCAAACAGGGCGTCACGATCAACCTGCGCACCGACGAGGGCGCGCGGTTGCTCCGTGAACTCGTCGCCGTCAGCGATGTCGTGTGCGAGAACTTCGCCGCGGGCGTGATGGACAAACGCGGTTTCGGATACGAGGACCTCAAGGCCATCAAGCCCGATATCGTCTATGTGTCGAACTGCGGATTCGGCCACACCGGACCGTATCGCGACTTCAAGACGTGGGGCCCCATCGTGCAGGCGGTCAGTGGACTGACGGCGACGTCTGGACTACCCAACACCGAGCCGGCGGGCTGGGGCTTCTCGTATATGGACCATGGGTCCGCGTTCTACATGACAGTGGCAATCCTGGCCGCACTGCACCATCGCGAACGCGCGGGCGAGGGTCAGCACGTCGACTTGGCCACGGTGCCCGCCGGAATTGCGATGCTACCGACCGAAATTCTGGAATGGACCGTAAATGGGCGCGCCACGGGGCCGGGCGGAAACCGCGCCGACTTCGGCGAGTGCGCGCCCCACGGCGTCTATCCGTGTCTCGGCGACGATCGGTGGATCGCGATGGCCTGCCGTGACGATCGAGAGGTCGCCCTGCTGGCGAAGGTGCTCGACGAGCCGGCGTTGACCGCCGACAGGTTCGCCACCCTCGCGCAGCGACTAGCTGCGGCCGCTGAACTCGACGCGATCATCGGCGCCGCCACTTCGACGAGGGTGGCCGGTAGCCTCGCCGACGACCTCATCGACATCGGTATCCCGGCGAGTGTGGTCAAGAGCCCACCGGAGAGAATCGACGGTGATCTGGATCTCGCACGAGATGGCTTGTTTCCCACAGTGTCTCACCCCGACATCGGCACAGTCCGGGTGGAAGGGATCCCCATGACGTTCTCGGCGACACCGTGGAGCATCGACAGGAGCGCGCCCAAACTTGGTCAGCACAACCGCGAGATCTTTGGAGGGCTCCTCGGCCACAGCGATCAGACCCTCGATGACTGGGCCGAAAGAGGTGTGATCTGAGCGCGCTGGCTGATCTTCGTGTCATCGAGATCAGCGATCAATACACCCCGATCGCGGGCCGCACGCTGGCTGAGCTCGGCGCCGAAGTGATCGTCGTCGAACCCCCCACCGGTTCGCCGCACCGGCGACGTCCACCGTTCGTCGACGACGAACCCGGTGCCGACCGTAGCCTGCGCTGGTGGGGAGGTAACGCCGGAAAG
Organism: Mycobacterium sp. 236(2023); assembly: GCF_029623955.1. Classification (GTDB taxonomy): domain Bacteria; phylum Actinomycetota; class Actinomycetes; order Mycobacteriales; family Mycobacteriaceae; genus Mycobacterium. The sequence goes on from NZ_JARSBP010000013.1 coordinate 28,872, forward strand.
CGCAGCGTTACAGTAGATCTCGATACGGAATCCGGAACGGAATCGCTGAATCGCCTGATCGCGAGTGCCGACATCGTCTTCGCGGCAGGTGATCTGGTAGCGGGCGGAGCGCTCGCCTACCCCGATATCGCTGCCCGACAACCGCAATTGATCTGGGTGTCGATCACCCCGTTCGGCGTCGGCAGTGCGCGTGCCGAAGACCCGGTGACCGACCTGACCGTCCTGGCCGGTGGTGGGCCGATGTGGAACTGTGGGTACGACGACCACTCGATTCCTCCGATGCGCGGTTCCGGCGACCAGTCCGCGAACATCGGCGGCATGTACGGCGCCATCGGTGCCCTGATCGCGCTGTCGCACCGCGATCACACCGGCGTCGGTCAGTTCATAGACGTCAATGTCACGGCCGCCTGCAATGTGACGTGCGAGCAGACCACCTACCACTGGCTGGTCAATCAAGCGGTGTGCGTTCGGCAGACCGGGCGGCACGCCTTCCCCACGCCCAGCGCCCCTGTGCAAGTCCGTTGCGCCGACGGGTCCTACGCAACAACCGGCGTCCTGCCACGCAAGCCTGAGGATTTCGCGGGCCTCGTCAACTGGCTCAACGACCTTGCGCTGACGGAAGAGCTCCCTGAAACGTTCTTCCTGGAGCTGGCGGCGTCGCGTGACCGCCCGGTAGATCTTGCCGCCATAGGTGAGGACGACGAGACAACTGCGATTCTCGGCGCAGCGCGCGAAGCCATCAACTTGATCGCCTCACGGCTACCCGCCAAGCAGTTCTTCATCGAGAGCCAGCGACGAGGCTTCGCTGCAGGCGCAATTCTGCTACCACACGAGGCCTTTGACGACGAGCACACCGTCGCGCGCGGCATGCACGTGCCGGTGGAACATCCCGAACTCGATCGCACCGTCGTGTATCCAGGGGCGCCGTATCTGTTCAGCGCCAGTCCGGTAGCGCCCACCACCCGGGCGCCACTGCTCGGCGATCACAACTCGATACTCGACGACATCGCACAATGACCGCAGGATTGCGCCTCACCCACGTGGGCCTGTGCGTACGCGATATCGATGTCGCGACCACTTTCTACTGTGCAGCACTCGGTTTCGAGAGAGTCGGTGGTATGCACGTCGATGACAACGCATCGGCTCGTCTGCTCGACGTCGACGGCCTCGTGCTGGAGCTCGTGTATCTGCAGCGCGACGGCTTTCGTCTGGAACTGCTCGGATACACCGCGCCCGGCACGACCGGTGACACCGAACCTCGTGCAATGAACCAACTCGGTTTCACGCACCTGTCGTTCCGGGTGGACGACCCCGACGCGCTCACCGAGGCCGTCATACGGTACGGCGGACGCCTGCTCGCCCATCGTTCCGTCGCCTTCGAGGGTGGCAACCGGGGTCTGATGTTGACCGATCCGGACGGCAATCTTTTGGAACTCATCGAACGCGTCCAACGAATGACAGGCGACTGATCCATGGTGTCCTCAACCGACGAATTGATGTACTCACCCTTCTCGAAGGCGATCTTCGACGATCCCTATCCGGTGTACCGCCGATTGCGTTCAGAGGCACCGGTGTACCGGGATCCCGAGGACCGATGGTGGGTCCTGTCCCGTTTCGACGATGTCGCCACCGCGCTGCGCGATTGGGAGACCTACTCGTCCAAACTCGGCCCTGCGCCGGAGAATCCGGATGACGACGGCCGCAAGTATTCGGTGATCTCGATGGACCCACCCCGACACGACCGTATCCGCGGGGTTCTAAAGGGATTTTTTACGCCACGCGCCGTTGCGGCACTGGAGAACTCGCTGCAGTCGGTGGTGAACCACCACTTGGATCGGTTGACACCGGGGAGCACCGTCGACGCTATGGAGGCGTTCGCCTTCTCGGTGCCCACGGACGTCATCGGCGACCTGCTCGGCGTCCCTCACGCGGACCGCGAGCAACTGCGAGTGTGGTGGGAGGAGTTCCTCACCCGCCATGAGGGCGAGGTCGTGATGCCGCGCAGCGCGATCGAGGCCAACCGCAAGATCAGCTCCTACATCGGCGATCTCATCGAGGCCCGACGCACCGATCCTGGCGACGATCTGATCAGCATCGTGCTGCAGGCGACGTTCCACGATCCCGAGATCTCCGCGGATCGCGCGCTCACGCCGCACGAGGTGCTCATGTTCTGCAACCTGCTGTCGGCAGCCGGTTCCGAGACCACGCAGAAGCTGATTTCGAACGGCCTCGTAGCCATGCATGACCACCCCGATCAGTGGCGGCGCATCGTCGACGATCACAGTCTCGTTCCGGCCGCGGTGAACGAGGCTCTGCGCTACGACACCCCCAGTCATTGGGTGGCGCGCACTCTCATCAGGCCGGTGCAACTGCACGGTGTGACGATGGAGGCCGGCGATTGGGTACTGCTACTGCTGGGCAGCGCCAACCGGGACGAGCGTCGCTACGACGACCCCGATCGCTTCATCCTTGAGAGACCGCGGGGCACCGACGTCTACTTCGGGTGGGGAATCCACATCTGTCTGGGCCAATGGCTGGCACGCCGTGAAGCGCAGATGGTTTTCGAATACGTGGCAAGGAAGTTCCCCGACTATGCGATCGGCGCGCACGAACGTGTGCTCACCGCTACGGTGCGGGGGTACACCAGTGTGGAGATGACGCTTCGCTGACATGCCGCTTCGCACGAGGATGACTGTGCTCACGCCACCTCGAAAACGTCGTACTCCACCGCGCTAGCCCCAGCACTTCCCTTGGCGACGCCCAGAACGCGAGTCAGCCACGCGTAGCGGTCATCACCGGTCTCGAAGTACATCGACGAATAGACGACTCCGGTACGTGCATCCATCCTCCCGGTGTAGTTGACGAGAATGATGGCGCCGTCATCGGTTTGGATCGTCAGACGGGCGTCGACAAGGACGCGCCCGCTCGGCTCGACGAACGCCCAATCGGCCGCAGCAACGCCCTTCAGCGATGCGCGCAGACGCTCACCCTCGAATCGAGCGCTGGTGATCTCGCCGACAATGCGGTTGCCCGTGGGACCGGAGGATACCGAGATGGGCTCGCCGATCTCGTAGACCACCCGACACAGCGGCCTCAACTCGGCGGAAAATTCAGGCACAGCCGACGAATTCGATGACGGCACCGTGACAGGTCTTCGGATCGGCGGTCAGTCGCTGACCGTCTCGCTCGGCGATCCCGACCCCGTGTTCCACAAGATGCGACTCCGCTGCGGCGAGGTCGGCCGTCTCGAAGACGCACGCGTGCATGATTTCGCCATTCGCCGCGAGGTCCCGCGCAGCAACGGTGTCCTCAGAGTGCGGCGCGATCAGCTCCACCAGCGTGTTCGTCCCGAACGTGAGCAGGCGGCGGTGCGCGGCGGTGGACCGCTCGTCCCGCACCACATGTGCACCGAGCGCCGCGTACACCTCCGTCGCGCGCTCCAGCTCGTGGACCACCACGCCCAACCGCCATCCGGTCAGGGCGAGCGGATGGGCCCGCCACGGCCCATTCGACCAGCCGGGAAGGAATCTCGGATCTTCCCACTTACCCGGCACTCCCAGTGGTCCGGGCTTGGATTCGACGAACGGCATGAATTCAAGCTGGCCCGCTGTGTCCTTGGGGTGCGTAAATACGGGGCTCATCGGCTTTGCCGCCAACGCGTCTCGGCCGGAGCCCGCGAGTCCGAAGCACCGGACCCCGGCCGCGGTCAGCGCGTCGTAGACGTCAGCGGGCGGGCTGTTCACAAAGTACGCGGCCGCGTGCAGGTGAGGCCCGAAGCGCTTGAGGAACCTACCCAACGGAAGATCGGCGCCCTCGGTGGTCGGTGCCATGACGTCGACGGCTAGGTCGGCGATCGTCACCATCGACGCCCACCGCTTCTCCGGTTCGAGCCAGTCGTCGGTGAAAACATCGACCGCCCCGAAAACTTCGCGGTACCAATCCGTGACGATGCGATAGTCGTCGACAACGTGGTTGACATGCCACTGACGGCCGATCTGGATCACGACTCTCCCATCACACTATGCTCGACACACTATGACAGATACTGTCTAGTTGTTGTGATACCCGGCCGCGGGCCGGTTGTCGGCCTGACGGGAGGGACGGGGAGTGTCCACAGCTGTGGCCAGCGACGCCGAGGTCGAGTTGTTCGTGTCCACCACGAGAGCTTTCCTCGATCGCGAGGCGCCCTTGACGCGAGTCCGCGAGTTGCACGAGCTCGGCATCCCGTTCGAACGCGATTGGTGGCGGCGAGGAGCCGCACTCGGCTGGGCCGCTCTGCTCGTACCCGAGCAACTCGGCGGCGGGTCCGTGTCCGGCGACGGAGTGTCCGAGTTGGCGATGATCGCCGAGCTCTTCGGCCGGAGTGCTGCTCCGGGCCCGCTACTTCCGGTCAGCGCAGTCGCCGCGGCGTTGGCCGAGTCGAGCATCGCCGCTGCGCACGCCGACACTCTCGATGCGCTGGTGGACGGCACCCGCGTCGCAGCGTGGGCCGTCGACGAACCAGGAGCTCGATTCGGAGACGCCCCGACCACCCGGGCCACGACGACGCGGGAAGGGTTTCGGATCGACGGGATCAAAGACCGCGTGGAGGCGGGTAACACCGCCGATGTGTTCCTGGTGATGGCGCGTGCGGACGACGGTTTTCGGCAGTTTCTGGTGCCGTCGGATTCGCCGGGCGTCTCGGTTCGTCCGCTGGCGGGAGTCGACCTTGTTCGCGACTACGCCGCGGTCGAGTTCGACGGCGTCGAGGTCAACTCTCACGCTGCTGTCGGAACCTCCTCTGAGACAGCGGAACTGGTGGCCCGTCAGACATTGATCGTGCAGCTGCTGCAGTGCGCGGAGATGGTCGGCGCCCTGGACACCGTCTTCAATATGACTGTCGCGTGGGCTGTGGATCGGCATAGCTTCGGTCGGCCGCTGGCGTCGTACCAGGCGCTCAAGCATCGCTTCGCCGACATGAAGACACAATTCGAGGCGTGCCGCGCCATAGTGGCGCAGGCGACAGGCGATGTAGCGGCACGAGCGGACGCTGCCGCACTGTCGGTCAGTGCGGCAAAGGCTTACGTCGGCGAGTACTCGGTCAAAATCATTCAGGACTGCGTCCAACTGCACGGTGGCATCGGCGTGACGTGGGAGCACGACTTACATGTGTTCCTACGGCGTGTCGAAGTCGATCGCGCCCTGTTCGGTAGCACTGAGGAGCACTGGGAACGACTGTTCGCGCTTGTACAGGCTCGGGAGGAATGTCAATGACCGAAACCGTCGCCGCCTTCCGCACCCGGGCCCAGTCGTGGCTTGCAGCCAACATGCCGATGCTCGGGACCGACACACCGTTCGCCGACCGCGCGGAGGAAGCCACGTGGAGACGCGCCAGGGAACTGCAACGCCGACTCTTTGACGGCGGTTTCGCGGGAATCTGCTACCCCAGCGAGTATGGCGGGTTGGGACTCGACTACGCGTATCAGGTCGCGTTCAACGAAGTCGCCGAGCCCTACGAAATGCCGCTTGTACTCAACATCCCGAGCTTGACCATATGCGGCCCCACACTTCTGGACGCCGGAAGCGAAGACCAAAAGCGCACACACGTCGCCGCCGCCCTTCGCGGTGACGAGGTGTTGTGCCAACTGCTGTCCGAACCCAGCGGTGGGTCTGATCTCGCCGGCGTCATCACCCGCGCCGAACGCCGTGCCGACACGTGGGTGCTCAACGGCGCCAAAACGTGGAGCAGCAGCGCCTTCGCAGCAGACTTCGGGCTCTGCCTGGCCCGCACGGACTGGAGCGTGCCGAAGCACGAGGGCCTGACGATGTTCCTGGTGCCGCTGGACGCCCCTGGCCTGGCGCTGCGCAGGATTCGGCAGGTGAATCGCTCCGCGGAATTCTGCGAGGAGTTCCTCGACGACGTCGAACTAGGCGACGAGCACGTCGTCGGTGAGGTCGGAGGTGGGTGGGCCGTGGCATCGCGACAGCTTTTCCACGAACGCCGTGCGGTGGCCAAGGGTTCGGAGTACGCCAACTGCGGAGCCGCTGAATCCGGCCGTAGTGGGCCGATCGACCTCGTCAAACTGGTCACAACCACCGGACAATCGGGTGACCGATGGGCCCGCCGACTCGCCGGACGCGCCTTGACACACCGCATGGTCGAGAAGGCGTTGGGCGAGCACGTATTCCACGGCGTTTCGAGCGGACGTATGCCGCCTGCCTCCGGGTCCATGACGAGGCTCTACTATGCCGAGTGCGAGAATCTGGTGCTCGATACCGCCGTCGCGTTGCTCGGGTCCGCAAGCGTTGTCGGCGAAGATGATTCGCCGTTCATCTCGATCGGTGAGAGGTTCCTTTCTCGTCAAGCTGTCAATATCGGTGGAGGCACCACCGAAATCGCCAGGAACATCATCGCCGAACGGGTGCTGGAGTTCCCCCGCGAGCACGCCGCCGACCGCGGCGTCCCGTTCAAAGACGTTCGCCGCAAAAGGAGTGGCGCGTGACCGGAACCCTGATCACCGAACGACTCGCCGCCGTCATCGGCGTGTGGCACGACCAGGACGGGGCGTCCTTTCCCATCGATCGGTCCGACATTCGGCGGTGGGCGATCGCGACCCACTGGCCTGAGCAACCGCCGCGGCTTTTCTGGGACGAGGACTACGCGCGCACCACCCGCTGGGGCGACATCATCGCTCCCGACGACTTCAATCCCTTCGCCTGGCCGATCGAACCGCTGGACGCGGGTCCGGCCGCCTACGCACTCCCCCGGCCGGGAGAGCCAGGACAGCGAATGCTCAACGGCGGAGTCGAGTTCACCTTCGGCCAGCCGATGCGCCCGGGCGACGTGATCCGCAGCCGCTGGCGCATCAGGGAGGCGACCGAGCGCGACGGCAAGCTGGGCCGGATGCTCTATCTGAAGTTGGAACGCGAGCTGCGCAACCAGCATGGCGACGTGGTCCGCACTCGCATCGACACCGTCATTCGGTACTGACCTCGGAGGAGGACCAGGGTGTACATCAACGGCGAATGGCGATCGGCATTGTCGGGCAACAGTTTCGAGAGCACCAACCCCGCCACCGGCGACGTGTTGGGCACTGCGCCCGACGGTGGCCGCGCCGATGCCAAGGAGGCGATCGACGCTGCGGTCGCCGCGCTCCCCGCGTGGCGCGCGACGACCGCGTACGCGCGTGCGGAGATCCTGGCCGCGGCGCACCGGCTGATGATCGAACGCCAGGACGAGTTGGCCACGCTGATGACCAGGGAGCAGGGCAAGCCGTTGCGCATGGCCCGCACCGAAGTCGGCTACGCCGCGGATTTCCTGCTGTGGTTCGCCGAGGAGGCGAAACGCGTCTATGGGGAGGTCATTCCGTCGGCACGCGCCGACCAGCGCTTCCTGGTGCTGCAGCAGCCCGTCGGCGTGTGCGCGGCGATTACGCCATGGAACTACCCGATCTCGATGATCACCCGCAAGGTGGCACCCGCGCTCGCCGCGGGATGTACGTCGGTACTCAAGCCTGCCGAACAGACCCCGCTGTGCGCGATCGAGACGTTTCGCGTGTTCGCCGACGCCGGTGTACCCCCCGGCGTGGTCAACCTCGTCACCTGCGCGGACCCCGAGCCCGTGGCCGACGAGATCCTCGCCGACGCGCGCGTGCGCAAGGTCAGCTTCACCGGGTCCACCGAGATCGGCAAGATGATTGCCTCGCGGGCGGGCGGCACCATGAAGCGGGTGTCGATGGAACTCGGCGGCCACGCGCCGTTCCTGGTGTTCGCCGACGCGGACCCGGAGCACGCGGCCAAGGGTGCGGCGCTGGTGAAGTTCCTCAACACCGGACAGGCGTGCATCTGCCCGAACCGATTCATCGTTCACCGGTCGATCGCCGTGCCGTTCCTCGCGACGCTGCGCGCCAGAGTGGAGAAGCTCACGCCCGGTGACGGTCTGGTGAAAGGGACGACGGTGGGACCGCTGATCGACGATCTCGCCATCAAGAAGATGGAACGTCAGGTCGCCGATGCCACCGCCAAGGGCGCCGAGGTCGTCACCGGCGGAAACCGCCTGAGCGGCCCCGGCTTCGACGACGGCCACTTCTTCGCGCCGACGATCTTGTCAGAGGTAACGCCGGACATGTTGATCTGCTCGGAGGAGACGTTCGGTCCCATCGCACCGGTCATGGTGTTCGACGATGAGGACGAGGCCATCAGCGTGGCCAACGCGACGAGTTACGGTCTGGCCGGCTACATATATACCCGTGACATCAGCCGCGCCATCCGGGTTGCCGAAGCGCTGGACTTCGGGATGATCGGCATCAACGACATCAATCCGACGTCGGCAGCCGTTCCGTTCGGCGGGATCAAGGAGAGCGGTCTCGGTCGCGAAGGCGCCCGAGCCGGGATCGCAGAATATCTCGACACCAAGGTTTTGGGAATTGCACTGTGACAATTGATTTCAACGCAGTAGCCGTAGGCGACGAGCTCCCCGAGTACGTCAGGACAACCGGTTTCGCGGAGTGGAACCGTTACGCCGCCGTCAACGACGAATTTATCCCGATCCACATGGACGACGACGCGGGCCGGGCCGCGGGCAACGAGGGCGGCGCCTTCGGCATGGGCAACTTGCGGCTGGCGTACTTGACCAACATGCTTCGCGCTTGGATCGGTGACAACGGACAGATCTGTTCTCTGAACGCCAAATACAGGAGCATGAACCAAAAGGGTGACGTCCTGCGGGCTGTCGGCGAGGTGGTCGGCAAGGAGATCGTCGACGGAGCCGCCCTGGTGCACCTCATCGTCGACGTCGTCGATCAGAACGGAACGAGCACGACGCCCGGCACCGCTACGGTCATGCTTGCGTGAAGACGCCCGGCGACTTCGAGTAGTCGACGGTCGACAGCTCGGTCATCCCACCGTCGATATGCAGCACTGTCCCAGTGACAAAGGCCGCGTCGTCACTGGCGAGGAACGCCACGGCGGGCGCGATCTCGGCGTCGGGGTCAGCACCCCTCTTCATCGGCGAGGCGTCCGCAGTTCTGGTGTAGTTGTCCCACTCCGTGCCGATCATGTCGCGCTGCACATCGGTCAAAGCGAAGGGGCACACCGCGTTCACTCGGATACCGTGAGGGGCCCACTCGTTGGCCGCGACTTTCGTCAGTGCGCCGATTGCCCCCTTGGCCGCGGAATAGGGTCCCGTGTAAGCGATTCCACCCAGCGCAGAGCCCGAGACAAAGTTGATTACGGACGCGGTGCTCGCCGCCTTGAGATACGGGTGTGCAAGTTGCATGAATCGGAAGGTCGCTTTGGGCCCTGTCGCCTCCGACAGCTCCCAGTCCTTGTCCGAGACCAGTTCTAGAGCTTTGGGCATCGCGAAGTACTGCGCTGCGTTCACCAGAACGTGCAGTGCGCCATCGGAAGCGGAGGCTTCGACCGCCGCGGCGATGTCGTCACGCTTGGCGACGTTCGCCTTCACGAACCGCGCGACACCGCCGGCCTGTTCGATGAGGCCGATACACTCTGCGGCCTTGTCCTCATTGAGATCGACGATGGTTACGGCGGCGCCTTCAGCCGCCAACCGCCGGGAGATCGCCCTGCCGAGCCCCTGGGCTCCACCGGTCACCAAAGCGCTGCGGTCGTCGAGCCGGCCCATACGATCCTCCATGGATGTAACAGTTGAACAAATATCGTCCTATCATTCAGTATCATGGCAGATCGCCGACACTCGGCACGTGGAAGGGGTATCGGATGCGGGTAGAGGTGGACCGGGATCTCTGCGAGTCGAACGCGGTGTGCGTGGGAATCGCCCCGGACGTCTTCGACCTCGACGATGAAGACCTGGCAGTGGCTATCGGCGATGAAGTTCCCGCCGACCGCGAAGGGGAGGTACGCGAGGCCGTGTCGTTGTGCCCCAAGATCGCCCTGACATTGCGCGAAGACGACTAGGCGCAGCCGACGTGTACATCGGACTCACCGACGAACAGGATATGTTGCGCGAGACCACGGCCAGACTCGCGGACACGATCGCGACGACCAACGCCGACCACATCGCATCCGGCGATGACCTTGATCGCCAGTGGCAGCGCATCGTGGAGCTCGGCCTTCCCGCGTTACGCGCACCGTCGAACTGGGGTCTGGACGCAAGCGGCGTCGAGACTGTCGTCGCGCTCGAGGAGCTGGCACGCCGGCTGACGGCGGTACCAGCGCTCGGCCAAGCTGCACTGGCCACCGAGCTCTTGCATGCTGCGGGCGCTGACAAGGAAGTTGAACTCGTCGCGGAAGGCGCCCTGCGTATCGCGCCGGTTCTGTCGGGGGATCTGATGGACTTCGCCCAGACGGCGCAAAGCGGCGTCGCTGTCGATGCGGCGGGAGCAACTCACGTGCTGTTCGCCGTTCCTGAGGCCGGCGCTCGACGGCTGGTCTCCGCCGCTGTCGCGGCGGCCGACACCGACACTGGACTGGACCTCACCCGCGCGATGCGCGAGGTGACCGCTGCGGAACTGGAGTCGCCGGTTCCAGTCGGTGATCCGATCACGGCCGACCGATGGAATTCGGTCCAGGCGATGGCACTGACCGCCGTCGCCGCCGATCTGGTCGGTGTCATGGCCGGCGCTCTCGACGACGCCGTCCGCTACGCGGGAGAGCGGGTTCAGTTCGGCGTCAAGATCGGTGCTTTCCAGGCGATTCAGCACCTGCTCGCCGATTCGCTCGTCCGGCTAGAGGGTGCACGCAGCTGTTTGTGGCACGCGGCGTGGGCGGTTGACCACCTGCCCGCGGACCAGGCGCTACTTGCCGCCCGTGCCGCGAAGGCCTACGCGTCGGCGGCAGGCCGCGACGTCGTCGAGAGCGCGATGCAAGTGTTCGGCGGCATCTCGATCACGTGGGAGCACTCAGCGCATCTGAGGTTGCGCCGAATGTTGTTGAACCGCCGGCTCTTCGGTGACGAGACTGCACAATACGCGGCCATCGCCGACATGCGACTGGCCGATCGAGAGTTGAGCTGACGACGACATGGACTTCACCGATACACCAGAGGAAGCCGAGTTCCGTGCCCGGCTGCGCGCCTGGCTGACCGAACACGCCGTGGAAGCCGTTGTTCCTGACGATCCCGGCCAACGGGCCGATGCCGCCAACGCCTGGCACCACACGCTGTACGAAGCGGGATACATCGGGTTGTCGTTTCCGACCGAGTACGGCGGCCACGGGTTGTCGCCGATCTACGAGGCGATCCTCAACGATGAACTCGGCCGAGCGGGTGCACCGCCCATCGAGGGCGTGGGCCACCTGTCGAACGCGCTGCGCCTCTTCGGTTCCGAGTGGCAGCGGGCGGAACTACTGCAGGGTCTGCTGTCGGGTGCGGTGCGGTGGTGCCAGGGGTTCAGCGAACCCGAAGCCGGATCGGATCTCGCGAGCCTCAAGACGAGGGCCGAGAGCGTCGAGGTCGACGACAGGCCGATGTTCCGAATCAACGGCAGGAAGATCTGGACCAGTTTCGCGGCGGTCGCGGACTGGTGTTTCCTGTTGTGCCGCACCGAACCCGACGCCGCCAAGCACGCCGGCATATCGGTTCTGCTGGTACCGATGTCGACGCCGGGCATCGAGGTGGCGCCCATCGTCAACGCCGCCCGCAACCGGGAGTTCGCGGAGGTGACGTTCACCGACGTCGAGGTGCCCGCCGAGAACCTCCTCGGCGAGCGGGGCGAGGGCTGGTCGATCGCGAACCAACTGCTGGCGTACGAACGCGGTCCCAGCGATATCAACTGGATCAGTCGGCTCGCCGTCCAGTTGCGGGCACTCGAGGACGACGTCCGTTCCGGCCGGCTCCCGGATACTCCGGCGTCGAGAGCCAGGCTCGGTGAGGCCTACACCGAACTGCGAGCGCTGCAGGTGAAGGTGCAGCGCTCACTCACCGAGCGAGTCAACGGCGCGCTACCCGGTGCCGAGGGTTCGGTCGACAAGCTGCTGATGGCCAGGGCTGACCAGGCGTTCGGGCATACCATCATGGACGTGCGCGGGAGCGCACCGGTGCTTGCCGAAGGTTTGGAGTGGGACGTCTACGTATGGTCACGAGCAGCAGGGATCTACGGTGGCACCGCGCAGATTCAGCGCAACATCGTCGCGCAGAGGGTGCTGGGCCTGCCGCGAACGTGACGGGTCAGCCCTGCTGGTAGTGCTTCAGCGCTTCTTTCATGCCTGACAGCCGGCGGTGCATGACCTCGTCGCCATTGCCTGCCTCGATTACGCGGGTCACCTCGGCGATCTCGTCGATGAGGCGTGCGGCCGCCTCGTCGCGCGTGAGTAGGTCTTGGTCCACCCAGTCGTCGTGCGGGATGCGTTCGCTGGGGTCCATACTCGCCCTCCTCGTCCGGCCACGCTATAGTCAAATAAGCAAATTCTGTTCATTTGTTCCGCTGACTTCAAGCCTAACAGTTGCCACCGAGAAGGATCGACGATGCCGCTGCAACCGTCCATGAAGCTCCTGTCCGTCGACGATCATCTGATCGAGCCTCCCCATGTGTGGACGGATCGGCTGCCGAAGAAGTACATCGAGGACGGGCCGCGGATCGTTGAGTTCCCACGAGACGGTAAACCTCCAATGCACCAATGGGTGTACGAGGGGCGCAGCTACCCGAACATTGGCTTGAATGCCGTCGCCGGCAAGTCGCCGGAAGAGTTCGGCGTCGACCCGGTTCGCTACGACGACATGATCCCCGGCTGCTATGACCCCAAGGCGCGCCTGGCCGACATGGACATCGACGGGGTGCACGCGATGCTGTGCTTTCCCTCCTTCCCACGGTTCTGCGGCACGGTGTTCTTGGAGGGCGACGACAAGGACCTCGCACTTCTGAGCGTCCAGGCGTGGAACGACTTCTCGCTCGACGAGTGGTGCTCGACGGACTCCGCTCGCTTCATTCCCATGATGATCAGTCCGCTGTGGGACGTCGGATTGATGGTCGCCGAGATCGAACGCAATGCGGCCAAAGGATGCCGGGCTGTTGGTCTTCCGGACAACCCGATGAACCTGGGGTTGCCCAGCTTCCACACCGCACACTGGGATCCGGTCTGGTCGGCGCTGGAGGAGACCAACATGACCGCCGTCATGCACTTCGGCTCCGGCGGCATGCCGCCGTCGACCGCGCCCGAGGCGCCGTTCGCGGTGATGGTCACCCTGATGGGCACGACGTCGATGGCGGCCGCCATCGAACTGGTCTTCTCCCCTGTGTTCCACAAGCACCCGAACCTCAAGGTGGCGTTCTCCGAGGGCGGCATCGGCTGGATGCCCTACCTCGTCGAGCGGGCGGATTACGTGTGGCGCAAGCACAAGTACTACCAGAACATTCACCCGACCATCGCACCGTCGGAGTTGTTCCGCCGCAACATCACCGGGTGCTTCATCGAGGACGAGGTCGGCGTCGCGATGCGCCACCAAATCGGCGTCGAGAACATCACCTGGGAGTGCGACTACCCGCACTCTGATTCGTTCTGGCCCAAGAGCCGAGCTCGCGCGGAGGAGATGTTGGCCTCCGTCCCCGACGAAGAGGCCCACAAGATCGTCGAGCTGAACGCCCGCAAGTGGTACGCCTTCCCCGAGGAGGGTTTCAAGGCGTCCACCGCCGACAGCGGGTGGCGGCCGAACAACGGCGAGTCGCCGGAGTACGACTACGACGCGGTGATGTCCGATCACGGGGGCGTCGGCTACGGGGCCTTCATCGAGAACCTCGCCAACCAGATGGCGAACAAGGAGATCAAGAACTGAGGTGAGGCAGGGGCGTTGCGATGTCCAACGCGATCCCCGCGGACACTCCGATGCCCGGCGGTCAAACCCGTCGACCCCGCTTCGTAGTCGCCGTCGCCGATCCGCGCCATCCCGTCGCGCACCTCGCCTATCGGGTCGGCGGTTGTGGCTGCGGTGAACCCGGTCACCACCAGACCACACAGCACCGCGGCGCCGCACATGCTGGGTACGAGCGTGCCGAGCGCTAGCGACCGCGCACGCCGCTCACGACGTCGGCGTCGCGAGCGCCGACCGCCAACCGTCGACGGCGACCAGGCGGCCCGAGGATGCGAGTGTGAGGTAAAGCGTGCGTTCGTCGGCACTCAGCGCCAGATTCGTCGTCATCGGGTCGTCGAGAGGCAGCGCCCCGAGCATCTCCCCCGAGGATGTGAATGCGGTGACGCCACCCGCGCCAAGCGTCGCGACGAGAACGGTTCCATCGGCGGCAACGCACAGGCCATCCGCGCCACCGATGTTGAGCGGACCACCGCTGGGGACTGTGGCGAGACCCCGCGCACTGGCAACACAACCCGGTGCCGACAGCGTGAACTCCCACACCCGGCGGGTGCGCGTCTCGGCGACGTAGACGCGGTCCCCTTCCGGCGACAGCGCGACACCGTTGGGCATCTCGAGGGGGTAGACGACCTCCTCGAGCTGACCGTCCGGTGTGCCGTAGAGCAGCCCGGTCATGGTGCGCTGGCGATCGTGGGTGGTGCCGCCATCGGTCATGTAGAAGCCACCGTCGGCATCGACGCAAATGTCACTGGGCCGCACCAGCGGCATAGTGCGGCCGCCGCGGGAACGGAATTCGATGGCCAGGGTATGCACCGACCCGTCGACATCAACTATTTGCAGTTGCGGCGTGACCGGATGCGCCGCAGCCCCCACCGGACGGAACAGCTGCGCGCAGCCCTCGAAGTCGTAGGGCCAGAACCCCGTGCCGAACGTCGAGCCCCCGTTCTGGCAGACCACCAGCCGGCCGTCGGGTAGCAGCCCGACGCCGTTCGGCCCGCCGCCGACGTCGGCCACGGTCTCGGTAGTGCCGTCGCGACGCACGCGGGTGATCCGCCCAGCCGCCATCTCGGACACCACGACGGAACCGTCCGCGTGCACCACGGGGCTCTCGGGGAACGCGAGACCATCTGTCATACAACGGATATCACTCACTGCTGCGAACTCCACCAGGCGTTGAACTCGGGGTCGGCCAGGGGGATGTCACCGACACCGATTTGACTGCGCGGCCAGTTGGCGGGCGGTTGGGTCAGCGGCGATCGATCGTGCACCACCCCGTACCACAGCCGATGCCTGCGATGAGCAAACAGCCACCGACCGTCGACTTTGGCGTACGTGTCGTCGTACCGGATGAGCTGGTCGAGGAATCCATCCGATCGTGTCTGCGCGTAGCAGTGCGCCCACACCTGACCGGTCGCATGCATGTCGTCGTGCACGTCGATGAGATGGTTCGCGACCAAGATGACGGCGAAGAGGCTGTCGCCGAGGCTGTCCGCCATGAGGGCACGCAGTCCGTCGGCGCCTTCGCCGAAGTCGCCGAATTGCGCTCGGGGAGAAAACAACTCGGTCATCGCATCCACGTCCCGCGACTCTACCGCCGCGGCGTATCGGAGCGGAAGCGCGCGGATCTCGTCTCGCGCCAGCAGATCGCCGAGCCGATGTTCATCGATGGTGCCGGACACTCATCCCCCTGTCACGTTGATGTCCTGGCCGGTGATCGACGACGCGGCATCCGACGCCAGCCACATCGACACCTCCGCGACCTCGTCCGGTTGCACCAACCGACCGATCTTGTTGAGTGCGGCCAGACGCCGGCGCAGATCCCCGGGATCGACGCCGTCCTCGCGGGCGCGGCGCGCCACGTAGGTGTCGAACAGTTCGCCGGCAACGCTCCCGACCACTACCGTGTTGACCCGGATGCCGATCGTGCCGACCTCCAGCGCCAGCGTCTGCGCAAGGGCCGAGAGCCCCAGCTTCGCCGCCGCATAGTGCGCTTTGCGCGGCTGAACGTTGCGCGCGGCCGCCGACGACATGAACTGGACGTTGCCCCGGCCGGCCGGAATCATGGCTTTGGACAGGGCTTCCCGCGTCAGCACCATCGGCGCCAGCAGGTTGGTGGCGAACACGTCCTGCCAGTTGGCGACGGTCGCGGTGCTGACGGTCTGGTCCACCCCCGGCACGGCCGCGTTGTTGATGAGCACGTCGAGACGCCCCCATCGTGACACGATGACGGAGACGACGTCCCCGCACTGGTCCTCGTCGCGGATGTCGGCGACGTGGATGGAGGCGGCACCGCCCTCCTCGCCGATCACGTCAGCGGTGACCGCGAGTTCGTCCGGCCGCCGGGCGACCAACGCGACCGTCGCGCCACGGCGCGCGTACCGCCGCGCGATCACACGACCGATACCACCGCTCGCGCCCGTCACGACGACGACCCTGTCGGTGAAGTCGGCAGTCACGGTCGCTACCCGTCCAGCAGCATCTTCGCCATCGGCGTGCCCGCAGGGAACACCTCGGTGATACCCGCGCTGAGGTAACCGGAGTCCGTCACCATAGTGATGCCGTTGACCACACTCGCCGCGTCACTGCACAGGAACAGCAGCGGATACGCCTGCTCCATCGGCGTGGCCGCCTCGACGCCGACCTTGGCGCGGTAATCGGCGCCGAAGTCCAGCCAGAGTTCCGCGTTCGCCTGCGCCAGCGGCGTGTCGGTAGGGCCGGGACAGATGGCGTTGATCCGGATGCCGTCGGAGATCAGAGCCATGGCCTCGCGAGCCACGTACGCGCACACCGCCTGTTTGGTGAACATGTAGTGCGCGCACCCGTGGTCGACCGCCCACGCCGTCGCGGTGTCGAAGTCCACGATGTCGAGGAACTCGTTGAGCTGTGCGAGATTCGACCGCCACGCCAGGCCGGCCGCCGAGGAGATGAAGCCGATCGCCGACCCGCGGCCGAGCACACCGTCACCGCGCAAGCGCTCGATGAGGTGTCGGTGGCCGATGAAGTTGATCCGCTCGATGCCGGGGCCGTCCGCCACGCCCGCACACGCGAAGAGGGCGTGCACGGCACCCCCACACTCCGCTGCCGCCGCGTCGATGCTGCCCCTGTCGGCGAGATTGACGCGGATCGTCGTGACGCCCGGGAGGTCGCACGCGGCGTAGTCCATGACGACGACGTCGGCGCCCGCGTCCTGAGCGAGTCTCGCTGTGGCGTTGCCCATTCCCGTTGCACCGCCGACGACGAGGACGCGCTTACCCCGATAGGAGAACGCGTCGAACAGGCTCATGGTGCCTCCAGCTCACTCGCCACCACTTCCGGCGGCCGATTCCGAGGCTATAACAAGAGCACACCAGATGTATTATTGTCCAGTAATGACCGCAGAGATCGATACCGTCGTCGAGACGTGGATCTCCGAGCACATCGGGCCGGTACGCACCTTCGAACGCCAGCAACGTTGGCGGCCAGCCTGGTTCGTCACCGCTGAACGCGGGGGCCGGAACATCGGTCTCTACGTCCGTGGTGAACGCGAAGGATTCGGCTTCGCCACCGTCGCCGCAGAGGCGGAGATCCTGCGGGTGATGGAAACGCACGACATCCTGGTCCCGCACGTCCACGGTGAAATCGTCGAGGCCTCGGCGGTCGTGATGGACCTCCTGCCGGGTGCGCCGAACCCTTGCGACGTCGCCGATCCCCGCGACCGCGATGCGGTCATGGACGACTACGTCGACGCCCTTGTACGGGCGCACGCGATCGATCCGGCGGCGTTCGCCGCTGCGGGCCTGCGCGTCCCCGCCGATCCGCGCGCGATCGCCCTCGACTACTTCGAGACATTCGTGACTCGCTATCGGGAGTTCAAACAGCGCCCGGAACCACTGCTGGAGTTCGCAATCGGATGGCTGCACCGCAACGTACCGAACCACGTGTCCACCCCGCGGTTCGTTCTCGGCGACACCGGGCAGTACATGTTCGCCGACGGTCGGATCACCGGCCTCATCGACGTCGAACTCGCCCACATCGGTGACGCCTCCCACGACCTCGCGGGCCTGCGGCTGCGCAACGTGACGGAGCCCATGGGCGACCTGGGCCGGTTGCTGAGGCGGTACGAGCAGGTCTCCGGGACGCCGCTCGACCGCGCCGCCATCGAGTTCCACACCGCCAAGTTCGCCCTGTGCACGCCGCTCGGTGTCGCCATCGTTCTGCACCTAGACCTTCCGCTGACGGACATCGTCCAGTACGTCGAGTGGTTTCAGCTCCTGTCGCTGCACGCGATCGAATCGATTGCCCGACAGGCCGATATCCCGCTGCCGGCCGTCTCGCTACCCGAGCCCACGCCTCCGGCCTACCCCGGTGCGGTCGCCGGCCTGGCGTCAATGGTCGAATCACTCGACGTGCCTGCCGGCATGGCCCAGTACCAGAGATCCTCGGTGGCGGACGTCGCCCGACTGTGCCACCGTCTCAGTGAGTACGGCCCCGCCGTCGACTCCGCCGACCTCGATGACATCGAGCGACTGATCGGCGCTCGGCCCGCCGACCGATCGGCGGGCGACCGGGCCCTCGAGGAGTTCGTCCTCACGGCTGGGCCCCGACACGACGCCGCGCTGATCCCGTTGCTTCACCGCCGGGTGATGCGCCAACTCCTAGTCCTCGAGCCTCTGCTGACCGGAGGTCGGATCGGGCACGTGACACCGCTGAACGAGCTGCTGGGTTGCGGCACGGGACCGCAGGGGAAAGATCATAGTGGTCGGCGCTGACCCCGATGGGAAGTTCGTAGGATCAACCGCAGTCGTCGCGATCGGCCTTCTGCACTTCATGTTCCCCGCGGCGTTCGAGCCGCTCAACCGGCGGATGGGTTTCCCTCGGAACACTCGGAGACACGTATACGTGAACGGCGCGATCGAGACGTCGATCGGACTGTTGTCCGGCAGTCGGAGGGCCCGTCCGTTTTCCATCTCGCTGGGCGCCGCGTACGCGCTGTACCTCGCCGCGAATGCCCTAAGCGCGTGTCAACGTAATCGGCAGACGGGTCGGCCCCCGCAGTGAGGTGTTGGTCGACCACGTCGCCGGCCCGGCAGGCGTGATAGCCGAGGTCTGCTTCACCAGCTCGCGAAGTACCGCCTGTGCTTCCATACGGGCCAACGGCGCCCCAACGCACATGTGTGCGCCATAACCGAAGGCGATGTGGTTGCGCGGATTTCGATCCGCGCGGTACTGATCGGGATCCTCGAACACCAGCGGGTCGCGATTCGCGGCCGCGAAGTTGAGCATCACCCGCGACCCGGAGGGGATGGTCACCTCACCGACCGGGAAGTCCGCCCGCGTGTACCTGTAGAGGTTCTGAATGGGACTTGATATGCGCAGCTGTTCTTCAACGGCCATCGGTATCAAATCCGGTTTGGCTCTGATCATCTCGAACTGCTCGGGGTTGTGCGCCAACGTATCGAACATGCCGCCGAGCAGATTGGTCGTGGTCTCGTTACCCGCGATCAGCAACAGCATCGCGATGAGGAAGAGCTGATCGTCGGTGAGCGATCCGTCGTCGGTGTGGGTCAGCAACCGACCGAGAACCGTGTTCGAGTCCTTCAAACCGCCCGCCGCGAACTGTCGCGTGAAGTAACGCTGTAGGGCGGCCATGGAGACCACGGCCTTCCCGAAGCGGATGATCCCGCGACGGCTGGCCTCGAAGTCCACGATGTGCATACCGGCCTCGGACCACGCACGGAACTTGTCCAGGTCTCCGTCAGGAACACCCAGAATGTAGGCGATCATCCGTATCGGCATGGGGATCGTGAGATGTTGCACGACGTCGCAACCCGGTTCGTTCAGCACTCTGGACACCAGTGTCGACGCGAGTTCGTCGGTCATCTCCTGCCAGCTGGCCATCGCACCCCTACTGAAACCCGGTTGCACCTGCTTCCGCAGGCGCGAGTGTTCCGCGCCGTCCGACAGCACCAGTACCGGTGCCGCAATGCGCATCCGGGTGACGCCCTCGGTGCTGGTGACCGCGTCGGTGTCACGGAGCGCGGCGCGCACGTCCTCGTGCCTGCAGAGGATCCACGTGGCGCGCTTCGGGTTGTAGTGCACCCGCCCCCGTTGATGGAGCAGCCGGAAAGCGTCGAACGGCTCAGCCGCCGTGGCGCGGTCGAGCGGGTCGTAATCGGTATTGACCGCGCCGGCCCACGCTCGGTGGCCGCGCCGCCAAGTACGCAGCGCGGCGGCGGCATTCAGTCGAACAGCGGATGCGAAGGGGGTGACGATCGCACTGCGCTCTCTCACCTTGCCTACGACGCTCATGCCCCGGACTCCCCGTCAGTGTCGTCAGCGGCCCGAGAACCGCGGCTCGCGCTTCTCGGCGAATGCCGCGACGCCCTCGGCGACGTCATCGGTACCCGCGACCTGCTCGACGAGCAGCGCCTCGGTGTGAAAAGCGGCCGCGCGGTCGACGTCGAGGGCTTGGTTGAGCATGGCCTTCGCCGCGGCGATCGCCCGCGTGGGCCCGGTCGCCAAGCGCTGCGCCCACTCGGAGGCCAGTGCCTCCAGTTCCCCGCGGTCGGCGACGAGCTCGTTCACCAGGCCGATGCGATGCGCCTCGGTGGCGGACAGTTCCTCACCGAACAGGACGAGTCGCTTGGCGACGTTGAAAGGGACCTTTCGCGTGAGCAAGTAGGCCGCGCCGCCGTCGGGAGCGAGGCCGCGTCGCACGAAGAGTTCGATCAGACGAGCGCTCTCGACCGCGATGACGAGGTCGCACGCCAGCACCATGCTCGCCCCCACACCCGCGGCGACTCCGTTGAGCGCGCAGATCACCGGTTTGTCGCAGTCGAGCAGAGCCGACACCACGGCCTGGGACCCCGTGCGCAGGATCCGAGCCGCATCACCCGCAATGCGGTCCTGGCTCGGACGCATGTTCGGGTCGCGCAGGTTGGGCCCGGTGCAGAAGTGCCGATCACCGCTGGCCGTGAACACCACGGCGCGGATCTCAGGATCGCTCGAGGCGACGGCGAGGTTGTCGATGAGGTCGCGCTGCATCGCGCGCGTGACCGAGTTCCCGACCTCGGGTCGGTCGAGCACGAGCCACCGCACGCCGCCCTCGGTGCGCGCCGCCAGTCCGGTGCTCACAGCGCGATGGGCACGCTGGCCGGTCCGCGGACGGAGTTGGTGTGGACGTACGTCACGCTTGCCTCGTCGACCGTCCAGTCGGGGAACCGCTTGAGGGTCTCCTCCAGCGCCACCCTGGCCTCCAGCCGGGCCAGTGCCGCGCCGAGACAGAAGTGCGATCCGTGTCCGAAGCTGATGTGCCGGATGCCCGTTCGCGTCACGTCGAAGGCGTCGGCGCGCTCGTACTGACGTTCATCCCGGCCCGCGGAGCCGGTGAGAAGCGCCACCTTCGACCCCGCCGGGATCACGGTGTCGTGGTAGGTGGTGTCCCGCAGCGCGAACCGCCCCTGGATGGGAGACGGCGCGTCGTAGCGGAGCAGTTCCTCGACCGCGCCGCCGATGAGGTCCGGATCCGCGAGCAGCTTCTCCCGCTGGTCCGGGTTTCGGGCCAGCGTCAGTGCGGCCCAGCCCAGCAGTCGCGCGACGGTCTCGTTACCCGCGACGTTGACCATCGCGATGAAGACCAGCAACTCGCCGTCGTCCAGTCGGCGCGGATCGACGTCGGGCATGACCAGATCGGAGTCCATGAGATCGCTGACGATGTCTGCTGTGCGGTGCTGTCGGCGCAATTCGATCTGCCGCCGGTAGTAGTCGAAGAGGTTCGCCGAGGCCTCGTCGCCCGCGGCGCCGCGCTCGGGATTGCCCTCGTCGCGGTGCACCTGCGCGTCCGACCACTCCCGCAGGTTGTCGTGGTCCTCCTCCGGGAAGCCCAGCAGCGAGCTGATGACCATCACCGGCAGCTTGGCCGAGAAGTCGCGGACGTAGTCGAATCCGTCGCCACCCACGTACCGGTCGAGGTAGCCCCGGCACAGCTCACGGACGTGGTCTTCGAGCTTGGCGATCCGGCTGCGGAAGAACGTGCGGTTGACCATCTTCCGCAGGTACGTGTGATCGGGGGGGTCCATCATGATCATCGCCTTCGGCGCCCCCCAGGGATCATCGGTGATCATGTCGAGCGTGATGCCGTGCTCCGACGACAACGATTCTGTGTCCAGCGAGGCCGCCATGACGTCGTCGAACCGGCTCAACGCGTAGAAGTCGTACTCCGGGTTGTAGTACACCGGCGCTTCGTCCCGCATCCGCTTCCACACCGAGTACGGTTCGGCGTGCAGGGAGCGGTCGAAGGGATCCCAGCGAAGATCCGTGGTCGTCATCGGCACCGTCCTTCCATGTGGAACACTATTACAGTATCTGTTTAATTGCACTACCATTCCCATCGCGGGGCAGGCGAATTCGAGGAGGACGTTCAGGTGGAGACACGCGAATTGGACCACGTCGTATACGAGAAAGACGGGGCGATCGCACGCATCATCCTGAACAATCCGGAGCGCGCCAACGCCCAGACCTCGGAGATGGTGCACAGCGTGAACACCGCGCTCGACGACGCGCAGTACGACTACGACATCAAGGTCGTCATCATCAAGGCCAACGGGAAGGGCTTCTGCTCGGGTCACGTCCCCGACGGCAGCTACCCCGAATTCAAAGCCGAGCTCGACGCGTCGGGCAAGGTGTGGCGGTCGGCGGCCCAGCTGTTCCTGTGGCCGGTGCTCAAACTGTGGGAGTTCCCCAAGCCGGTCATCGCTCAGGTGCATGGATACGCGATCGGCGGCGGCACCACTTGGGCGCTGATCCCCGAGATCACGGTATGCAGTGACGACACGTGGTTCCAGATGCCGCTCGTCCCCGGCTTCGGGTTGCCGGGTTCGGAGACGATGTTCGAGCCGTGGGTGTTCATGAACTACAAGCGCGCCGCCGAGTACCTCTACACCGCACAGAAGATCACCGCCGAACAGGCGCTCGAGTTCGGTCTGGTGAACAGAGTCGTTCCGCGTGATCATCTCGAGGCCGAGGTCGAGGAACTCGCCGCGAAGATCGCGAAGGCCCCGCTGATCACGCTGCAGGCGACCAAGGCGGGCATCCTGCGCGCGTGGGAGAACATGGGTTTCCGCACCCACCAGCAGGCCAGCAACGACCTGCAGGCAGTCGTCACGGGTTCCAAGGAGTTTCAGGACTACATGGTCGAGTTGATGAAGAAGGCGGCCAAGCCGTCGGACCGAGTCTGACCGTGCCGCTCCGTCCCATCGTGCGGTTCGGCGGCGGACCCGAGGTCGAGAGCCTGCGGACCGAACTGCGCTCATGGCTCGACGAGCATCTGCCCGACGAGTTCCGGCGCACCGCAGCCAATCCCGACTACCTGCCGCGCGAGAGCCACGACCGCGCGGTCGAGTTCTGCCGCGCCCTACACGAGCGGGGGTGGTTCGTGCCCCAGTGGCCGGTGGAGTTCGGCGGGGGTGGACTCGGTGTGGTCGAGCAGGTGGTCATCCGCGAGGAGCTCGCCTACGCCGGCGCTCCGATGGTGAACACCAACGGCGTCAACATGCTTGCCCCCGTCCTGTTCCGGTTCGGCACCCGCGAGCAACAAGACGAGCACCTCCCGAAAATCGCGCGTTCCGAACGCATGTGGGCGCAGGGGTACTCGGAGCCGGAAGCGGGTTCCGATCTCGCCGCCCTGCGAATGACGGCGCGCAGGGACGGTGCGGACTACATCCTCGACGGGCAGAAGACGTGGACCAGCAACGGTGTTCTCGCCGACTGGATCTTCGTGCTGGCGCGCACGTCACCGCTCGGAGAGAAACGCCAGAGCGGGATCTCGTTCTTCCTCGTCGATCTCGACACACCCGGAATCACCCGCCGGCCGATCCGCTCCATGACTGGCTACCCGACGTTCGCCGAGGAGTTCTTCGACGGCGTCCGGGTTCCCGCGGCGAACCTGGTGGGCGCCGAGGGCGAAGGCTGGAAGGTCGCCAAGGCCCTGCTCGTCGCGGAGCGGTCCAACGTCACCAGGGCCGCGCAGGCACAGCGCTACCTCGACGAACTGGTCGACTGGTGCCGAGATCAGCGCGGAACCTCACACGATCCACTCGCCGACCCCGTCACCCGGCTCGCGTTGGCGCGTGCCGTTGAGCGCGTCGAGGTCGGCCGGGCGCTGTCGTACCGTGTGGCCCATCAGCAGGCCGCAGATCAGCTGGACCCCGCGTTGCCGTCGCTGTCGAAGCTGTACCACTCCGAGCTCACCGCCGAACTGCGTCAGCTCGGCGCGGCGATTCTCGGCCCGGCGGGCGCTCTGCTCCCCGAGGACCCCGACGCGCTACTCCACGGCCACTTCTCCGAGGGCCTCCTGCTGTCGCTGCTGCACACGATCGGTGGCGGAACCAGCGAGATCCAACGCGACCTGATATCGACTGCGGGCCTGGGACTTCCGCGTTAGCCGAACTGCGCTCGGCCCGCCGCCGCGCCCGAGCGCTGCTGCGCGACCGTCGCGACTGCCAGCTCCAGCGGGTGGAAGGCCGCCAGCTGGACCGCTTCCGCGGACGCGATGAGCCGCTTGGTCAGCTCGCAGGCTCCGGGGTCCGCGTCGGCGAGTTCGCGCGCGATGGCGACGGCGTCCTCGATCGACTCTCCTGATTCCGCGAGGTCGGTGACCAAGCCGAGTCGATGGGCGTCCTCAGCCGGCAGTCTCGTGCCGCGTAACAGCAGCGATGACGCTCTGTGCCTGCCCAATTGCTGCGTCAAACGCCAGGCGAGGCCGCCGTCCGGCACGACCGCGCGGGCCACGAAGGGCGCTGAGAAGAACGACGCGCGAGCCGCGACGACCAGGTCGCACGACAGCGCGAGACTCCACCCTAGACCGACCGCCGCTCCCTCCACGGCGGCGATGGTGGGCATCGGGAGTTCGCGCAGCTGAGCCATGACGCGTTGGGCGTGCTCGACGCGTCCGGCCGGCCCCATCGGTCCGTCACCGTGCGCGGGGCCGGTCTTCAGGTCGCCTCCGGCGCTGAAGAATCCGCCGTTTCCCGCGATGACGACACCGCGTGCGCCGCCGACCCCCGCCAGTGCGGCGGACAACTCCGTCCACGACTCGTACCGCAGCGAGTTCCGTTGCGCGGGACGGTTCAACAGGACCAGCGCGATGCCGTCCCGATCCTCGATCAGGACCAGCGGGTCGTCGGACTCGGTGGCCACTAGCGGTTGAGGAACCGGTCGATCGCGGCGCGGTGTTCGGGCGTGGTGAAGCACTCGGTCTCCGCCGAGATGCCGAACTCCAGAATGGCGGTCACCGCCCGCTCCGCGTGGAGGTTGAGTGTGCGCTTGGTGTCCTGCACCGCACGGGCCGGCAGCGCCGCGAGCCGATGCGCGAGCGCGAGACCCTCGGCCTTGATGTCGGCGTGTGGCACCACACGGTTGGCCAGCCCGAGTTCGACGGCCTTGTCCGCCTTGATCCTCTCCCCCAGCAGCAGGTACTCCTTGGCCTTGAGCAGGCTCATGAGAAGCGGCCACAGCACCGATCCCCCGTCGCCGGCGACCAAACCGCTGGCGACGTGGGTGTCGGCGAAGAACGACCGGTCGGACATCAACACAATGTCGCAGAGCACCGCGATGCTGCAGCCGAATCCCACGGCGGGGCCGTTCACCGCCGCCACGATCGGCAGCGGGAAGTCGATCATGTCGCGCACGATGCGGCGTGCGTCGCGCATCCCCTCGCGGCGGGTCACCGGATTCTCGACGTGAGTGTGCAGCCACTCGACGAGATCCCCACCGGCGGAGAAGAAGTCACCGGTCCCCGTCAACAGCACCGCGCGGGCGTTGGCGTCCTCCCCCAGCGTCGTCCAGAGCCGGGCGAAGGCGCCGTGCATGCGGTTGTTGACCGCGTTGGCGTTGCCGGGGTTGTTCAGCGTGACGATCCTGACCGGACCGTCCTCGGCCACCAGAATCTCGTCGCACCCCGTGACGCCGGAGGTGCCCTGCGGAAGTTCGGTCATCGCATCGGATGATAGAACAGATGCTGTTTATTTGTATAGCTACCGCACCAGCGCCGGCATGGCGTCCCAGCCACGAACCGTCGAGGTCGTCACCATCCGTGCTCGAGGCGCGTCTATCTCCCACTCGGGGAATCGGTTCAACACCTCGTCGATGGCGATTCTGCCCTCCATGCGCGCCAACGAAGCACCGAGGCAGTAGTGCACCCCGATACCGAAACCCAAGTGGGAAGCTGCTTTACGGTTGATGTTGAAGACATCGCCGTCGGGCGGGAATTGACGATCATCGCGGTTGGCTGCGCCAACGATCAGCATCATCACACTGCCTGCGGGCACGGTGCGCCCGTAGTATTCGACGTCGCGCTGCACGAAGCGCCCGATGTGCGGTGCCGGAGGCTCGAAGCGCATCAACTCCTCGACCGCGTTGCCCAGCAGACTCCGATCAGCGACGAGTTGTCGCCGTTGCTCTGGGTGTTCGGCGAGAACCTTGCCAGCCCAACCAATAAGCCTGGTCGTCGTCTCACTTCCCGCCGCGGCCACCTGCAGGATGCAGACGAGTAACTCGTCCCTCGTCAGCCGTCGAACATGCCCCTCCACGTCCACGAACTCGGCGTTCAACATTTCCGTCACGACGTCATCGGATGGGTTCCGCTCCCGCCAGTCGACGTACTCGGTGAAGAGTTCACCCGTGTCGTAGCCCGACGAGGCCGATTGCATGGTGCCACCCTCCTCGGTGCGGACATGACCGTCGGCGTGGTCGCGGACAGCCTCCTGCATCTCGTCGGGAATGCCCAGCAGCGAGCAGATCACGCGCATCGGCATATCGGCACCGAGATGCGCGATGAAGTCGAATCCTCCGGTTCCAACGAGGGGATCGAGGCTCCGCGCGCAGAACTCTCGCGTCGTGGACTCGAGTTCACGCATCTTCCGCGGAGTGAACATCCGCCCCAACGCCCTGCGGTACGTGTCGTGCGTCGGCGGATCCTGCATCAGGAACATACCCGGTGGCACGGGCATGTCGGCCTTGATCAGTTCGAGGATGTTACCCCGAGAAGAGCTGAACGTGTGGTGATCATGAAGGGCGGCATGACAATCCGCGTATCGACTCAGCGCGAAGAAGTCGTGCTCCGCGTTGTACGAGAGCGGGGCCTCGTCCCGCAGCAGCCGAAACAGCGGATAAGGATCGGCGTTCAATTCACCGTCGTAAGGGTTGTAGTGGAGCTCTCCACCGCCCCGTACGCTCGCCATGTTTCAGCGGGCGAGCTCTCGGGTGGCGCTGGATTCGGCGGCGGTAACCATGCCACCGAGGCTGGCCCGGATGATCTCCTCGGCCTCCGCGACGATCCGCGATACGACCTCACCCGCAGAGGGGATGTCGTCGATCAGGCCCATCGCGGTACCGATCCACCAGACGCCGGCCTCCAGGTCGCCCGTCTCGTACACCTTCACGCCGCGCTTGCCCGCGACCAGATGCGCGATGTCCGCGAATTGCCCGCCCTTGTTAAGAATCTCGACGACTTCGCGCGAGATCGTGTTGCTCGCCACCCGGCCCGTATTACGCAGCGTCCGGAAGATCAATTCGGTGCCCAGTTCGTTGCCGGCGACGATCGCCTCCTTGACCTTTTGGTGGATCGGCGACTCGACGGTGCACATGAACCGCGACCCCATGTTGATGCCGTCCGCACCGAGCGCCAGTGCGGCGACCAGACCGCGCCCGTCGGCGAATCCGCCGGAGGCGATCATCGGGATCTCGATCTCCTTGGCAGCGGCGGGGATCAGCACGAGTCCGGGGATGTCGTCCTCGCCGGGATGGCCTGCGCACTCGAAGCCGTCGATGCTGATGCCGTCGACGCCGAGGCTCTGCGCCTTCACCGCGTGCCGCACCGACGTGCACTTGTGCAGCACCTTGATCCCGTTGTCGTGAAAGATCGGCAGGTGGGGTGCGGGGTTGGAGCCCGCCGTCTCGACGATCTTGATACCCGCGTCGACGATCACCTGGCGGTACTCCTCGTACGGCGGCGGGTTGATCGTCGGCAGGATGGTGAGGTTCACGCCGAACGGCTTGTCGGTGAGGTCCCTCGCCCTGGCTATCTCGTTGGCGAGATCCGCGGGGGTCGGCTGCGTCAGCGCTGTGATCAACCCGAGACCGCCCGCATCCGACACCGCTGCGGCCAACTCGGCCCGACCCACCCACTGCATGCCACCCTGGACGATGGGCGCCTCGATGCCGAAGGATTCGGTGAATTTGGTGGTAATCAAGAAGATTCGGTCCTTTCAGGAGTCCTGCGGTGCCCAGGCGGGCCGGCGGGTGGAAACGAACGCATCGCGATCGGACGCGGTGGGCCAGTCGGGCGAGCGCTTCTGCAGGAAGGCCGTGAACGCCTCGATCTGCTCGGCGGTCCCCATGGAGGCCCAGTACCCCGAAACATCGACGGGTGGCAGGGCACGGGCCATCTCGCGTTTCATCGCAGCGCGTGCAGCGGGCCCGGTGTTGCGCACCCGGTCCAGCAGTGCGGCCGTCTCTGCCCGGAGGTCGTCGTGCGGAACCACCTTGCCCACGAGTCCGAGGCGTTCGGCCTCGACTGCGTCGATCCAATCATTGCCGTAGATCATGTGATTCGCCCGCAGTGTGCCGATGCGCTGTGGGATGCGCGCAGCGATGAACGCCTCGTACACCCCTCGGGTGAGGTCCGGCACGCGCAGCCGAGACCGGTCCGACGCGATGACCAGGTCGGCGTAGAGCGTCATGACCAGACCGCCGCCGAGTGCCAGGCCGTTCACGGCGCACACGACGATCTTAGGGATCTTGCCGAGCGTCTCGAACGGTGTCGCGTCGTAGGCCTCGGTGAACGAATCCCAGCGTCGATCGGGGTTACCGATGGCATTCATGTCACCGCCCGCGCAGAACACGTCACCCGCGCCGGTGATCACCAGGAAGTTCAGTGCGGGTTCGTCGGCCACGATCATCGCCGCGCGTTTGATCCCGTGATAACCGTCCGCGGTCAACGCGTTTCGCTTCTCGGGTCTGTCGATGGTCACCGTGAGCGTGTCACCGTCGATGGCGGCGGTCAGTTCCTCGGCCGCCAGATCGACGTGCGCGGGTAGACCCGTCACGAAATCACGGCGACGAGGGCGCCGATGTCATAGGTCTCGCCCTCCGAGACCTTCCAGGACACCGTGCCCGATGCGGGCGCCTCGATGTCCATCTCGACCTTGTCGGTGGCGATCGAGTAGAGCGGATCACCCTCGTTGACCGTTGCACCGTCCTCGACAAAGAACTCGGTGATCTCAGCTTCGGTGATCGCGTCGCCGGGTTTGGGAATCCGGACCTCTGTCACTTGAACCTCCTGATCGCTTCGACGAGCGCGGCGGCCCCTGGCCGGCACGCAGCCTCCAGGGTGGCCGCCCTGGGAACCGGGGTGTAGGTCCCGGCTACGCGCTGGATCGGCGCGCTGAGCGCACCGAACAGTTCGGTCCCGACCGCCGCCGCGATCTCGGCACCCGGCCCACAGAAGCCGACCGACTCATGCGCGACGACCAAACGCGTGGTCTTGCGCACCGAGGCGAACACCGTCGCCAGATCCAGTGGCACCAGCGTTCGGAGATCCACGACTTCGACCGAGATCCCTTCGGCCGCCAGCTCTTCGGCTGCCTCCAGCGCGGCGTGGACCATCACGCCGTAGGTGACCACCGAAACGTCGGATCCCTCTCGCTTGACATCTGCCTGTCCAAGCGGAATCGCGTAGTCCACCACGGGAACAGGGCCCTTGCCGCCGCCGTAGTACAGCTTCATGGACTCGATGAACAGACACGGGTCGTCGTCGGCTAGGCACGTGTTGAGCAGCCCCACGGCATCAGCGGCAGTACTGGGCCACACCACCTTCAATCCCGGAGTGTGCATGGCCCACGCCTCGAACGCCTGCGAGTGTTGAGCTCCCGCAGCCATTCCCACCATCGTGCGGATCACCAACGGCGCACTCGTGCGCCCACCGGACATGTACCGCACCTTCGCGGCGTGGTTGGCGATCTGATCCATCGCCACCCCAAGGAAGTCCATGAACATCAGTTCGGCCACCGGCCGCAATCCGCCGAGCGACGCGCCGATCGCAGCGCCGATGATCGAAGACTCCGCGATAGGCGTATCGAGAACACGATCCTCCCCGTACTTCGCGGACAGCCCGGCGGTGACCTTGAACATGCCGCCACCGGAGGGGTCGCCGATATCCTCGCCCAGCAGCACGATCGTGTCGTCCGCCGCCATCGCCCGGTCCAGCGTGCGGTTCACCGCCTGCACCAGACCGAGTTCCTCCGTCTCGCCGCCGGGCATCTCGGCCCGCGAATCACCGCCTGACGAGACCTCGGACCCGTTGTCGGAGAACACGTCCCGCATGAGTTCATCGACACCCGGTGGCGCCGACGCCACCGCGGCGGTGAACGCCTCATCCAATTCAGCGGACACCTCTGCGTCGACGGCATCAAGATCGGCAGCGCTGACCACACCCTGGTCGATCAGCCGACGCCGGTAGCGGTCGAACGGCGGGTCCGCCCGCTTGGCCGCCAGTTCGTCCTGATCTGCGTAACCCATCGCGTCACCGAAGTAGTGACCCTGCAGCCGGTACGCGACAGCCTCGACGAACGTCGGTCCGTCGCCGGCCCTGGCACGCTCGGCGGCCACCGTCACAGCCTCGTACACCGCGTGCGGGTCGGTGCCGTCGACCGTGACACCCGGCATGCCATAACCGGCGGCACGATCCGATAGCCGTTCGGAGCGGGTGTAGCGGCCATAGGCCGTTCCCTCGGCCCAGGAGTTGTTCTGACAGAGAAAGATTACGGGGAGCCCCCAGACCGCTGCCATGTTCATGGCCTCGTGGACGTACCCGATGCTGGTGGCACCGTCACCAAAGCTCACCAGGACCACCTGACCGGTGTGTCGCCGCGTTGCAGCCAAAGCGATGCCGTTGGCGATCAAGGGGCCCGCACCCACGATGCCGGTTGTCCACGAGACCCCGTGTCCGGGATCGTAGATTCCCATCGCGCCGGCCTTGCCTCGCGACAATCCGGCCTCGCGGCCGAGGATCTCGGCGAAGTACCCGCGCAGGTCGATGCCCTTGGCGATGACATCGCCCAGTCCGCGGTAGGTCGTGACGAGTTGATCGCCGTCCGCCAGCGCGAGCATGGCGCCCGCCGACATCGCCTCCTGACCGTCGACCGGCCAGTAACTCATGGCCGCCTCGCCCGAGGACAGCGCCTTGCGGACGCGTTTATCGCCGTGGTGGACCTTGCTCATCAATCGGTACAGCGCCAGTGCGCGTTCCGCCGTCGGCGATGACGGTTCGGTGTCCAACTGGGTTGACATCAACACTCCTCGACGGTCAGGCGCATCAGTCTACAATAGAACGAATTCTGTTCAGTCGTGCTGCTTGCCGACTTTCGCCAACTCCGCCGCGAACAACATGCGATCGAAGTAGCACCGCTCCAGAATCAGACCGTCACCGTTGAACCCGAACAGATTGATGCTCAACATGTTGACGGGTGTGCCGGGACAGGTGGTTCTGGTCTCGACGATCAACCCGTCGACCGAGTGAAAGATCTCTTCGGCGGTGTAGTGCATCCTCGGCAGCTCCTCCCACTGCGTCAGGATCATCTGTCGCACCGCCGCGTCGCCGTCGAAAACCGCAGCGGTGGGCACGATCTCGTACCGCGGATGGGCGAACGTGGCCATGATCGCATCGAGGTCGCGATCGTTTTCACCGGCGACATGCCGAAGCACCAGCGCCTCGCGACGACGGTGCAGGTGCGCCGTCGCGCTCACGCGGACTCAAACGCCGGTAGATTGCGGCCATCCGGCAGCGGGGTCCACGCCAGGCGGACGGCGGCGCCGACGGCAGGCGGCGGCCCGAAGACGTTAGACATGATCCTGGCTCCTTCGTCGAGGTCCACGAGGACCACGGAGTAGGGCACCTTGTCGGCGAGCGCGGGCAGCGCCGGCCGGTGATGCACGCTGACCGCATACAACACACCCCGCCCCGACAACCGCTCCCAACGCAACTCGTCGTGCCCGCAGTGGGGGCACGCGAACCGCGGATACCACACCAGGCGCGCGCACTCGGCGCAGCGCTGCATGTGCAGTTCACGTTCGCGCGTTGCCGCCCAGAAGGGTGCGGACACCGCAGAAGGCTCGGGTACCGGGACGCCGGAGTCGGTCGCGGTCACAGGGTCGCCTCCGTTCCGAGGATCACGGTCGAGGTCGCCGACAGTACGCCGCCCGTGCCATGGGCAAGCGCCACGTCCGCGTCCGCCACTTGGCGGTCCTCCCCTTCGCCGCGCAACTGCCGGGTAGCCTCCACCAGCAAAAAGGCACCGAATGCGCCGGGGTGGGTGTACGCGAGGCCACCACCGGTCGTCTGGCCGGGCAGCGCACCACCCGGCGCGAGTGCGCCGCTTCCGGCGAAGGGACCACCCTCACCCTTCTTGCAGAACCCGAGGTCTTCCAAGGCCAACAACACTGTGATGGTGAACGAGTCGTAGAGCTGCACCACGTCGACGTCGTCGGGCGTCACGCCGGCGGTGGCGAACGCCGCGGGACCTGAGACCGCGCCCGGTGTGACCGTCAGGTCCGGCATCTGGGAGATCATCGCGTGCGATGCGGCCGAGGCGGCCCCGAGCACGTAAACGGGCGGTTTCGCCAGCGATTTCGCTTTCTCAGCGCTGGTCACGACGATCGCCCCGGCCCCGTCGGTGACGAGACAGCATTCGAGTTTGTGCATCGGCTCGGCCAGAAAGCCGGAGCTCAGGACATCCTCGACAGTGATCGCGTCGCGCAGGTGGGCGCGCGGATTGCGGCTGGCCCACATTCTGGTATCGACGGCGATCTGCGCGAGTTGTTCTGCGGTGGTGCCGAATTCGGCCATGTGACGGTTGGCCGCCAGCGCGTAGGCGCTGATCGGCAGCATCACTCCGAACGGCGTTTCCCACTCGAGGCGTTCCGGGGTGGCGAACACGCCCAGCCCCTTCTCACCCCGCTTGCGCGCAGCGCGCGGCGTGGACGCGTACACGATCACCACCGTCTCGGCCTGCCCGGCCGCGATCGCCGCGGCGGCGTGTTCGACATAGAGGCCGTAGCTCGCACCTCCCGTCTGGGTGGCGTCGGTGAAACGCGTTGTGATTCCGAGGTACTCGGCCAGCTCGACCGAGTGCATGAGTGTGCCGCCGGTGCAGGTGCACAGTCCGTCGACGTCGCGCAGCGTCAGCCCGGCATCGGCGAGCGCCGCCCGGATGACACGTGCCTCCAGCTCGCGCAGCGGCACGTCGATAATTCCGTCGGGTGACACCTCGTCGGCTACGCCAACGACCGCCGCGGCCCCTCTTACGCCCGTCACGCACTGACCTCCTTGTCGAACAACTCGCGCAGCGCCGGTTGGCTGACTTTCAGCGACGCCGTTCGCGGTAGCTCGTCGACGACGATCAACCGCGTGGGCACCTGGTACCGAGTCACCCTCTCGCGCAGGAACTCCAGCAGCTCCTCGGCGCCGGCCGTGGCACCCGTACTGAGTTCCACGGCCGCCACCGGGATGGCACCCAGGCGGTCATCGGGCACACCTGTGACGCCGGCGTCGCGTACCGCGGGATGGCTGCGCAGGGCGTCGACGATGTCTGCGGGCGTCACCTTGAATCCACCGCGGATGATGACGTCGTCAGTGCGTCCCTCGACGTAAAGGAATCCGTCGGCGTCGATACGACCAAGGTCAGTGGTGCGCACCCACTCGCCGCCGCCGGTGCGGACCTCGATGCGGCCCTGCTCGTCGGCGCCGAGTACGCGGTCGTCATCGAGTGACGCGATGCGGACTTCACGTCCGCGCTGAGGCCTGCCGACGCTGCCACGCTTCGATGTCGCCCACTGCCGATGGAGTTCCAGGTTCCAGCCGGCGACGCCACCCGCGAACTCGGTGGCGCCGTATGACGGAAGCACCGCGACGCCGAAGCGCTCCTCGAACGCCTCCTGGACGGCCACCGGCAGATGCGCGGTACCCGACGTCACCACCTGGACGCACGCGAAAACGCCCGGATCGACGTCCGCGTCGAGGACCATCGCAAGCGCGGAGGGAACGAGGCTCACCGCGCGCGGCTCGTGTCGCTGGACCAGGTCGACGAAGTCGGCCACTCGGAATCGCTCGAGCAGGGCAATCTTGCGACCCTCGCAGATGTTCAGCAGCGTTCGGAACAACCCGGACATGTGCACGAGCGGAGCGCTCACTATGGCCACACCGGACCGCAGCCGGGGCGTATTGTCGCCTGCGGCCGAGTAGTGCGCGCCGGCTGCCGCGACAGTGGCGCCGAAAGCACGGTAGGACAGCGGAATCCGTTTAGGCGGTCCCGTGGTGCCGCTGGTCAACATCTCCACCGCAATACCGTCGGGTTCGACGCGGAAGGGCCCCGGGCCAGGCGCCTTCAAGCCGGCACGAGCCGTTACCGCGGGCGGTGCGTGCCCCACGGTGAGACCCAGTGCGCCCGCCGCGGCGTCGGTGAATCCCGGTCGAGCCCAGTCCACTTCGAGGGCGATGACCGCGGCGAGCTTCAGCTCGGCAATGTCGGCGGCCAGCCCGGTGTCGCCGTGCGCGGCGTTCACCGTCACCACGGTACCGCCTGTGAGCAGAACCCCGATGAGCGCGCCGACCATCGCCGGTTGGTTGCGCAACACCAGTCCGACCGGCGCACCGGCGCCAAGGCCCGCCTCGGCGAGCTGTTGCTCGACGCCGGTCGCGATCGCACCCAGCGCAGCCCAGTCGGTCCACACGCCGCCGGATTCAATTGCGGGTGCGGCCGGCTCTAGCGACAGCACTGTCCGCAGCCGCGTGGCCAGATGGTGGCTCAAGCCGGTGCTGCCACGAGACCGGCCGTCGCCGGAATCACCTCTTCGGCGAACAGCTTCATCGAGCTGTACACCTCGGCTCGGTCCATCGCGCCGCCGCGGGACATGCGCAGCATGATGTTGCGCCAGCCCATGTCGACGACCGTGCGCATCTTCTCGACGATGCGGTCGGGATCGCCCATGAGCGTCAGATGCGAGTTGAGTACC
Source organism: Mycobacterium sp. 236(2023) (assembly GCF_029623955.1). Classification (GTDB taxonomy): domain Bacteria; phylum Actinomycetota; class Actinomycetes; order Mycobacteriales; family Mycobacteriaceae; genus Mycobacterium. Next base: position 63,673 of record NZ_JARSBP010000013.1, read on the forward strand.
TGCTCGTAGCTCTGCTTGTCGTGCTTGTCGAACCAGTCGGCGTACGCCTTGTAGTCGGCCGGGATCTCACCCCCGCGCTCGAACGGGTTCGAGTAGGCGCGATGCCGCTCGATGGACAGTTCGACACTGTCCCTGGGATAGCTGCGGGCGAACGCGTCGTCGGTGTGGCAGAACGCGTTCAGCAGGGCCCACACGTTCTCGGTCGCGGCGTCGAGACCCTTCTTGGCCTGGGTCTCCAGGTAGATGTCGAGGGCGCCCTGCAGGTCGGGATCGACTGTGTACGGGTTGCCGATGATGGCACCGAATCCCTTGTCCGCCAACCACTCGAAGCTTGACGGGGTCTTCATCACGGTGCCCCACGTGGGGATGGGCTGTTGGACGGGTCGCGGGTAGATCGTCACGTCCTCGAGCGTGTGGTACTTGCCCTGGTAGCTCACGTTCTCGCTGGTGAGTAGGAGGTTCACAATCTCCATGCACTCCGTGTAGCGGGCGGTGGCCTCGTCCATCGGGATGCCGAAACCCTTGAATTCGTGCGCCTGGTAGCCGCGGCCGAAGCCCGCGTCGAAGCGGCCGCCGGACAGTACGTCGACCATCGCGATGCGCTCGGCGAGCTGGATCGGGTTGTGGAAGGGGGTGACCATGCACGCGGTCCCGATCCGGATGCGCTCGGTCTGCGCCGCAATCGCGGCGGCCACCAGCGGCAGGTCCGCGAGCATGCCGTACGGCGAGAAGTGGTGCTCGGCGAGCCACACCTCGTCGTAGCCCAACTCCTCAGCCCAGCGCGCCTCCTCGAGCACGTTGGCGAACACCTCCTGGTCGCTCAGGTGGTTGGGCTTGTCGCCGAGGATGAACACGCCGAACTTCATGTCTGTCACTCCTGGAAACTAGTTGCAGTTACTGCGACTATATTGCACGATCGAACATATATCGTCAATCCGTTCAGTATCGGAAATTGGAGGTTCTGTTGACTCTGACCGCGGAGGCCGTGGGTACCACGCTCGATCCGACGACGTTCGCGTGGACGGAGACCGACGTCATCCTCTACGCCCTCGGTGTGGGTGCCCGGCCGCCTGCTGAACTCGGACTGCTCGATGAGACGCGCGGCCCAGGGGTACTTCCCACGTTCGCACTTCTCGCGAACTGGTGGGCGGTGAAGGACCTGCGTGCGCTGCTGAGCCTCGGGTCGTATCCGATCGTGCACGGGGGGCAGTCGGTCACCGTGTCCCGCCCGCTTCGGCCGCGCGGCGAGGTCGCGGTCACCGGGGAGGTGACCGCGGTGTGGGATAAAGGCAAGCACGCCTCGATCGAGGTGACGACGCGGGGTTCCGACGACGACGGTGAGGTGTTCGTCGCCGTCGGGCAGACAATGGTGCTGGGCGGAGGCGGCTTCGGCGGGGGCCGCGGACCCGCGACGCCCGAGGACCCCGACGGGCCCGCGGACGTCGTCATCGACGACGAGGTGCGACCCGAGCAGGCGGCGATCTACCGCATCAGCGGTGATCGCAACCCACTGCACATCGACCCGGCCGCGGCGCGGAAGGCCGGCTTCGACGACGTATTCCTCCACGGCCTGTGCACGTTCGGCTTCGCCGCCCGCGCGCTGGTGAACGGCTTCGGTGGCGGCGATCCCGACGTGCTGGGCTCGATCAGCTGCCGCTTCGCCAAACCCGTCATGCTGGCGCAACCACTGCGCACCCAGATGTGGCGAGACGGTGACCGAGTGCGTTTCCGTACCACCCAGGGCTCCGTCGTCGCCCTGTCAGCGGGTACCGCGACGCTGCGAGGATGACTATCGTGGACCAGCGCAGAGCACGAGGCCAACGAAACCGGCAGGCCCTGATAGCCGCGGCTATCGAGCTGTTCGACAGTAACGGTTACGAGTCCACCACCGTGGAGCAGATCTCCGCGCTCGCCGGGGTCGCGCCGCGGACGTTCTTCCATCACTTCGCGGCGAAGGAAGACCTACTTTTCGACGGATACGCCGACCGCCTCGACGAGGCCACTCGCCGATTTCGCGCTTCGACATCGAACTCCCTCTGGCGTGCGTTGGCTGATGCCTCAGCCGCGGTCGCGGAAGCTATCAGCGCACAGCCCGAGATGTTCCTGGTGCGGGCACAGTTGTACTCCCGCCATTCCGCGCTGCGCGCCACCCGCCTTCGCATCAACGACGACTGGATCGACCAGATGACGAACGAGGTGGCCCTCCGGCTCGGGGCCGACCCGGATACCGACCTTCGGCCGCGACTCGCGGTCAGCGTCGTCAACGGCGCCAACCGCGCCGCGATCGACACCTGGGTGGCAACCAACGGGAGCGGTGATCTTGTCGCGTCGATGGCGCAGGCGATCGACCTCCTCCGCCCGTCGATCACCAGGATCGAGCGTCTCATTCGCGCCGAAAGGGACCGCCGTGTCGGATGAACGGAAACTCGCCGTCGTGACCGGCGGCGCGCGGGGCATCGGTGAAGCCATCGTCGCCGAACTTGTCGCGGCGAACTACCGCGTCGCGGTCGTCGACGTGAACGCCAAGGCCATCGCGCGCACGCACGACACCGACTTCGCGCGTGCAGGCCTTATAGTGCCGGTTGAGTTGTCGATCACCGACCGCGCCGCGGTGGAGACCGAGCTCGCGCGACTGTCCAGCGACTTCGGACCGATCAGCGCACTGGTCAACAACGCCGGAATGACTCTTCCCGCAACGTTTCTCGACCAGAAGGATGACGATTGGGACCGCATCGTAGCGGTCAACCTGACAGGCACGTTCATCATGGCCCAGGTCGCGGCGCGCCAGATGGTTGAGGCTGGCAGTGGTGCGATCGTGAACATCAGCTCGGTGTCCGCACACGGGGTGCGGACCGGGCCGCCCGCATACGCCGCGGCGAAAGCGGGTCTCGAAGGCCTCAGCCGCTTGATGGCCGTTCAGCTCGGACCACTCGGCGTGCGGGTGAACACCGTCGTGGTCGGGACTACCGCGACACCGTGGCTGCTATCGAAAAAGTCCGACGCCGAACTCGACACCATGCGCGAGTCCACACTCACCGGGACGATAGGCGATCCCGAGGACATCGCCAAGACCGTCGCGTTCCTGTGCTCGAGTGCCGCCAAACACGTCACCGGGCAGCTGATCTCGGTATCGGGCGGGCAATGGATGCCATGACCGTACCCCACGGTACGATGAGACACTTCCTGATAATGTGTTCAATGCACGGTGGCGGAAGGGGTTCGGAGTGAAACTAGAACGGATTCTGTTCGACGTCAGCGACCATGTCGCGACGATCACCATCAACCGGCCCGAGCGACTCAACGCCACCGACGACCTCACCCGAAGCGAGCTGGGCTGGGCATGGGGTCGTGTCCGCGACGACCCCGAGATTCGCGTGGCGATCATCACCGGGGCCGGGGACCGCGCGTTCAGCGCCGGACAGGATATCCGGGCCACCGCGGCGAGCGGAATCCGCAACAAGGTGCCGGGCTCGCGACTACATCACAACGTCTGGAAGCCCGTCATCTGCGCACTCAACGGCATGGTGGTCGGCGGCGGCCTGCACCAGGTTGCCGATTCCGACCTGATCATCGCGGCCGAGCACGCGGAGTTGATCGACACACACCTCAAGGTGGGCAACGTCTTTGCCTTGGAGCCGGCGGTCCTGCTGCGCCGCATGCCGATTTCGATGGTGATGCAGTTGGCGCTGATGACCAAGGAGGGCAGGATCAGTGCCCAACGCGGATACGAGATCGGGCTCATCAACGAGGTCGTGCCGGGCGATCGGCTGCAGGCCCGCGCCCGGGAGATCGCGCTCACGATCGCGACGCTGTCGCCGGCGACGGCGCAGGCATCGATCAAGGCCATGTGGACGAGCCTGGACGTCGGCCTTCGCGCAGCCAATGATGTCGCCTATCGCTACGTGCTGCAGCACCAGATGACTCAACCCGACTACCGGGAGGGAATGCTCGCGTTCGCCGAAAAGCGCGAACCGCAGTGGGTCGTCGAATGACGTCGTCGGTGGGCTCCGCTGCACGGACGTTCGACTACGAGCCGCTCCCCTACGAGCCGACAATGCCCGCCGTGCTCGCGGAGGTGGTTGCCGAGCACGGTACTTCGGATCTCGTCGTCACATGTCTCGACGACGGCACCGTCGAGCGGATCAGCTACGCCCAGGCCGATGCCGACTCCGCGGCAATGGCGGCGCGCTTGATCAACGCCGGCGTCACGAAGGGGGTCAGGGTCGGCATCCTCGCTCCGAACAGTCCCGAATTCGTCGTCGCGTTCCTCGCCGTCACCAGAATCGGCGCAGTCGCGTTGCCGCTCAACACCTTTCTGCAACCCGCTGAACTGGCGTGGGTGCTCCGCGACGCCGATGTGCACACAATCCTGTCAGTGCAGTCGATCCTCGGCAAGAACATGCTGACCCGTATCACGGCCGCCGCCGACAGCCTGAACACGCCACTGCGGTCCGCTGCGCTCCCCCAGCTGCGCAACGTACTGCCACTCGGATCCGTCACGGCGCCATGGCCCGTCGAGTGGCCCGAACCGGCCACCCCAGAATTTCTCGCCGCATGCGAGCAGACCGTGCGCCCCACCGACGACCTGCTCGTCATCTACACCTCGGGCAGCACGTCGCACCCCAAGGGCATCGTGCACACCCACGGCACCGCCATCACCCACTCCCGCTTCATCGCCGGAGAACACGGCTGGAACGCCGACGACAGAATCTACGTACCCATGGTGTTCTTCTGGGTGGCGGGCCTGGTGTTCGGCTTCCTCGGCCCCCTGCAACACGGCGCAACGGTTTTGACCGAGCACAAGTTCGACGCCGGCCATACCCTTCGTTTGCTTGAGCGTGAGAAGGCGACTTACACAACAGGTTTTCCGCATGTGGGACCCGCGCTTCTCAACCATCCGGACTTCGCGACGACGGATCTGTCTCGCCTCCGTGAGGGCTATCAGCAGGTGCTGCTCAGCCCGGAACGACGCACGCCAGATCCGTCGTTGCGCGTCGCCCAACTCGGGATGACGGAGACCTGCAGCAGCCACACCTGGTGGCCACCCCACGAAGAGGTGCCCGAAGCCAAGCGCGGGTCGCTCGGCGTATCCGCGCCCGGCTACGAGCACAAGGTCGTGGACGACGAAGGCGTCGAGGTACCCAACGGCGTGACGGGCGAGATCTGTGTCCGCGGAACAGCGTTGCTGCGCGGCATGATCGGCAAGCAATGGCACGAGATCGTCGACCGGGACGGGTGGCTTCACACCAAGGACGCCGGTTACCGAGACGACGACGGCCACCTGTACTTCGCGGGCCGTACCGACGAGATGATCAAGACGTCGGGCACGAACGTCGCCCCGATGGAGGTGGAAGCCGCGCTACGGCATCTGCCCGAGGTTCGGGTCGCGTACGTCGTCGGCGTCCCCGACACCGAGCGCGGTGCCATCGTCAGTGCCGCGGTGGTGCTCAATGACGGCCACCACGCCACCACAGACTCGCTCGTGGCCGCGTGCCGTACCCGGCTCGCCGCCTACAAGGTACCGAAGAGGTGGGCCATCCTCACCCATGCGGAACGGCTGCCTTACACCACCACCGACAAGATCGACAAGCGCAGGTTGGCGGTCCTCATGGCTGAGGGCGCGCTGGGGTGACCCTCTCCGACTCCGGCGACTTGACCGCGCTCGCGGCGCGTCTCGATCGACTCGAGGCGCTCGACGAGATCCGCCAGTTAGCAGCGAAATACGCAGTCGCCCTCGACATGCGCGATCTCGATTCGCTGGTGAACCTCTTCGTCGACGACGTACGGGTTCCGGGTCGGCTGAGCGGGCGCGCAGCTCTGCGCCGCTGGTACGACGTCGAACTGCGCCACGACCTGCTCGGGAGTGCACACGGAGTGCTCGGCCATGTCATCGACGTTCAGGACACCGGTCACGCAACGGGACTTGTATACTCCCGCAACGAACTGGAGACCGAGTCGGTGTGGGTCATCGAGATGCTCGCCTACCTCGATTCCTACGAGCGCCGCGATGGCCGGTGGTTCTTCGTCCAGCGCAGGCCGTTGTTCTGGTACGAAAGCGATATCTGCGATCCACCCGTCGGTCCTCAAAAGATGCGATGGCCTGGCACGACGTCGCACGATGGCGGCTTTCACGACGCCTTTCCCAGCTGGGATGCGTTCCAGAGCGCCGACCCCGGCCGACTCGATGCTCCCGTCCCCCCACCCGCTGACATCGGTGACTGGATTCGCACCCTCCGCCGCGGCGGTGCTCCGCTGAGGGGCAACTCCACCGGGCGCGCCGACGACGACCCGAGGAACCTTTCGAGATGACCTTTCAATCCGATGCGTTCACCGACAGCGACGAGCAGCGGGAGTTCCGTTCCGCAGTCCGCGCCTTCTTCGCGCACCACTGTCCTGAGGACGAGGTCCGACGGGTCATGGAATCGCCCGACGGATACGACCCCGCCGTGTGGCGAGCGATGGCTGACCAACTCAATCTGCAGGGACTCGCCATTCCCGAGGAGTACGGCGGGGAGGGCTTCAGCTACCGCGAGCTGGCACTTGTACTCGAGGAGATGGGGGCGGCCCTTCTGCCGGGGCCGTTCTTTGCCTCAGCAGTGCTGGCCGCCGGCGTCTTGGCGGCTTCCGACGACGAACCCGCCAAGCGGCAGCACCTACCGGGAATCGCCAGCGCTGACACGATTGCCACGCTGGCCATCACCGAACGCAATGGCACGTGGATTGTCGACGCACCAGATGCCATCGCGACGCGAGCGCACGGCGGCGCGGGCGGTTGGACCCTTAGCGGTACCAAACACTTTGTGCTCGACGGTGTTGTCGCCGATCTGCTCCTCGTCGTCGCGCGCACGGACTCCGATGTCGGCGTATTCATAGTTGACGATGTGACGGAACTCGAACGTCGGCCGCAGAAGTCATTGGACCCCACCCGTCGTCAGGCCGTCATCGAACTCTCCTCGACTCCCGCATCGCGCTTGGATATCACCGCGGCCGGATTGGAGCACGCTCTCTCACGGGCTGCCGCCGCGTTGGCCAACGAGCAGGTGGGCGGCGCCCAGCGCTGCCTCGACCAGGCCGTCGGCTATGCCAAAGTACGTCATCAGTTCGGCAAGCCGATCGGATCGTTCCAGGCGATCCGACACAGGTGCGCGGACCTGATGCTCGACATCGAATGCGCCCGCGGCGCAGCGCAGTACGCCGCCTACGCCGCCGACACGTTTCCGGCGGAGTTCCCGGCGGCCGCAGCGCTGGCCAAGGCGCGGTGTTCGGACGTTTACGCCCGCGCGGCGGCGGCCAATATCCAGCTGCACGGGGGCATCGGCTTCACATGGGAGCATCCCGCACACATGTACTTCAAGCGAGCCAAGTCTTCGGGGTTGCTCCTTGGCGACGCCGATCACCACCGTCGACTGCTCGCCGACCGGGTCGGCATTTAAGTTTCAGAAGTCGGTTCCACCGTCGATGTTGATGACCGCGCCGGTCATGTAGGCCGCGCGGTCACTGAGCAGGAATGCCACCAATTCGCCTGCCTCATGGGGGAATCCGCCACGTCCGAGCGCAACCCGCATGTTCCAATCCGGGTTGCTCGACAGGTGTTTGTAGATCGCATCCTCCAGGGGCACGCCGTACTGTTCTGCCCGCTTCTCGCGGATGTGATCGTTGGTCTCGGTGTCGAAGAGCCCCGGGCACATAACGTTCACCCGGATCCCGTCGGGGCCATGAGTCTTGGCCAGGATCTTCGACAGCGTCAGGACCGCGGCCTTCAGCGCATTGTAGGGGGGAATCAGTACCTTCGGGGCGCGCACCGAGTACGCGGCGGTATTGACGATCGTCCCTCCGCCATTGCGCTGCAGATGCGGAATGATCGCTCGGCACGACCGGACCGTGGCCATCAGGATGATCTGGTAGTACCAGTCCCACGATTCGTCGCCATGTTCGACGAACAACCCCTGCTGTTTCATCGGACCCGCTGTCACCGCCAGACCGCGAAGCGGTCCCAGTTCCTCGGCCGCTCGGTCGATCGCCCGATCGACTCCGTCACCGGGCGCCGCTGCGTCCACACCGATACCCGCCGCGCGTACCCCATAGGTATCACTCAGTAGCTTCGCCCGCTCGACGGCTCGCTGCTCGTCGCGCGCCAGCAGTGCGACGTTCGCTCCATCGGCAGCCAGTTGATGAGCTGCGCCGAATCCCATCCCGGTGGTGCCACCGACCAAAACGAAATTCCGATCGCCGACTCCTAATTCCACGGCCCCAAGCTGTCATATAAAACAACTGGCCGCAATATGTATAACTGTTCAGGTCATTCGTGTCCGCGACACGCCCGGGCAGGTCATGTCGCGTAGCATGATGAACTTGGCGGGCGCCCCTGGGAACACTTCCCATCGGCCTCCCAACAGGCAAGGAGCGTCATGGCAACCTCACGTGTTGCGGCAGAGGTCGACGAGCAGGACGAACTGGACCGGCGGGATCAGATCCTCGAGGCCGCGAATCAGTGCTTCACACAACTGGGCATCCAGCGTACGAGCGTGCAGGATGTCGCACGTATGGCAAGCGTGTCGCGTGGCACGGTCTACCGCTACTTCGAGGATCGCACCGTTCTCATCGACGCGGCGATCGAGTTCGGAGCACAGAAGTTCTACCGCATGGTCGCGGAGGCCATGGCCGACAGGCCGACGCTGGCCGAAAAGCTCGGCGCGATGGCTGAGACACATGCGACGATCCTGATTGATCATCGGACACGTAACCGCCTGATGGCTGATGACGCCGAACTCATGCGCCACATGATCTCCGATGGCGACTCCGCGGTTCGGCGCTCCACCGAGTTCTTGGTGCCGTATGTGCGCGAGGCGCAGAAGCGCGGCGAGGTCGGCTCCGGAATTGACGTGAAGGCCGCCAGCGAGTGGCTTGCCCGCATCATCTACTCGTTCTCGACGGTCAACGAGGCTCAAACATTCAACATGTCCAAACCTGAAACCGTCCGCAAGTACGTCGAAAAGTTCGCGGTCAACGGCCTGCGCTGACTCGGCACCCCGACTTCTTTCTGTTCAACTGAACAACTTCTGTACTACTGTTCTTCGTTATGACCGAGGTCTGGCGCGAAGAGCGCATGTTGATCGACGGACGACTGGTCGCGTCGTCCAGTGGCGAGACGTACGACAACGTCAATCCCGCGACTGAGCGCGTCATCGGGGTGGCCGCGAACGCAACGGCTGCAGACACGGACGCCGCCATCGCGGCGGCCCGGCGGGCGTTCGACCACACCGATTGGGCGCAGTCCCCGAAGTTCCGTGTGCGCTGCATTCGGCAGTTGCACGAGGCCCTCACCAAGCACGCGGACGATTTTCGGGCGACAACGGTCGCCGAAGTCGGGTGTCCGGTGGCCCTCACCCTCGGACCCCAATTCGACGCACCCGTGGCCGGCGTGCCCTGGGTGGCCGACCTCGCCGAAACATATCAGTGGGAAACCAGCCTCGGACTTGCCGAGCCGTTCGGCATGAAGACGCTTCGCACGGTGCGCCGCGAGCCGGTAGGAGTCGTCGCAGCGATTACACCCTGGAACTACCCCGTCCAGATCAACCTCGCCAAGATGGTGCCTGCATTGGCGGCCGGCAATACCGTGGTGCTCAAACCCGCGCCCGACACACCGTATAGCGCGACGCTGCTGGGCCAGCTGATCGCGGAGCACACCGACATCCCGGCCGGCGTTATGAACATCGTGACATCCGCCGGACACTCTGTGGGACAGCAACTCTGCGAAGATCCGCGCGTCGACATGGTCTCGTTCACCGGATCGACCGCCACCGGCACACGCATCATGATCGCTGCTGCACCCACCGTCAAGAAGGTTTTCCTGGAACTCGGCGGCAAGTCCGCACTCGTCGCTCTCGATGACGCCGACATCGGATCTGTGGTCACCTCTGCGGCGTTCGCCGCCACGACACACGCAGGCCAGGGATGTGCCAACACCACGCGACTCCTCTTGCCCCGCGCGAAGTATCGCGAAGGCGTCGAGGCGCTGGCGGACACGCTGAGAAGCTGGCCGTATGGCGATCCGACCGACTCGTCGGTACTCATGGGTCCGCTCATCCGCGAAGAGCAGCGTCAGCGCGTTCTCGGTTACATCCGAGAAGGTGTCGACGAGGGCGCCACAATTGCGGTGGGCGGCGGCATTCCGGCGCACCTACCGACCGGCTACTTCGTGGAGCCGACTGTTCTGGCGGATGTGGATCCGGATTCCACTGTGGCCCAGGACGAGATCTTTGGACCCGTTCTGGTGGCGATACCGCACGACGGCGACGACCACGCCGTCGAGATCGCCAACAATTCGCGATACGGGTTGTCGGGCGGTGTGGTGAGCGCATCGGACGAGCGAGCGCGTGCCGTCGCAAACCGCATGCGCACCGGTACCGTCAACGTCAACGGCGGCGTGTTTTATGGCGTCGACGTGCCGTTCGGCGGCTATAAGCAGAGCGGTATCGGGCGGGAGATGGGTGTCGCCGGATTCGAGGAGTATTTAGAGATGAAGTCGATCGCCGAGGGGGCGCGGTGACCGACCGGTCCCTCAAGGACAAGCGTGTGGTGGTCGTTGGCGGCTCGGCCGGCATCGGAAGGGCATTCGCCGTCAGGGCTATCGCCGAGGGTGCACACATGGTCGTCGTGGCACGCCGGGAGTTGCCACCCGAGGTGCTTGCCGGCGCGGCGGCGGCAGCATCGATCTCTGCCGACATCCGCATGCCGGCCGACTGCATCCGCATCGGTGAAACGGCCGCCGGCGCGCTCGGTGAGGTCGACCTGCTGGTGATCAGCGCCGGCTACGCGCCGTTGAAGCCCCTTTCGGACGTGGACGCCGACGACTGGCTGAAAGTGCTGGAGACCAATGTCATCGGCGTCCATCAGGTCATCCAGGCGCATCTTCCGGTCCTCGCACCCTCGGCCATCGTGGCTGTACTGTCTTCCGACTCCGTGCGCCATCCGCACCGCGCGCTCGGCGCCTATTCAGCCAGCAAAGCTGCGATGGAGCGCAGCCTGGTGTCGTGGCGGCTGGAGCACCCGGGATACCGGTTCAGTTGCATCGAAGTAGGGGCGACGGTGCCTACGGATTTCATCTCGGATTTTGATCCCGATCTTCTCGGTGTTGTTGCCGGGGAATGGATTTCTCGTGGTCTGGTTCCGGCGACACACATGACGCCCGAGACCGTGGCCGACACCATGGCCGGCATCTTCGCCGGCGCGCTCGACAACCCCAACGTGGGCCTTGACCACGTGACCCTGAAGTCCCCGGCCGCTCCCATGACGCTATGAGCATCTCGCTGCTGTTGGAGATGGCGCAGGGTTCGACGCTGGCGATCAGCGGTGAAGCCGCGTTGGTCTCGGGTGAAACACGCTGGAAGCTCGATGAGCTGAACGTCCTTTCCGACGGTGGCGCCGGCGTCATAGCCGCCTCCGGCGCTCGGCACGTCGTCTACGTCGGCACGGGTGGCGTGATGCTGTCATTGCTGCTGTTCGCCTCAGCCCGGGCCGCAATTCCGGTCGCGCCGCTGAACTACCGCCTGGCCGCCGACGGGTTACAGACGCTGATCGGTCGGCTTCCCGACCCGCTGGTGATCGTCGACGAGGACTACCGCGATGCGGTCGGTCAGGCCGGCTTCGCCAGGATTGGTTCCGCTGAATTTCTCGACGCCGCTGCGACGGCCGATCCCGTCACTGAGTTGGCCGACCCGGACACGGTCGCAGTCGTGCTGTTCACCTCTGGCACAACTTCGGCACCGAAAGCCGTTGAGATCACTCACAGCAACTTGACCAGTTACATCATGGGCACCGTTGAATTCGACTCTGCCGCAACAGGCGACACCGCCCTCGTTTGCGTGCCGCCGTATCACATCGCCGGTGTGTCGGCGGCCCTGTCGAATCTCTACGCCGGCCGCAGGTTGGTCTACCTCACCGCCTTCTCCGCCGCCGAGTGGGTCCGCCTCATCGACGCCGAGGCGGTCACCTCTGCCACCGTGGTGCCTACCATGCTCGACCGTATCGTCACCGCCCTGGAGAACATCGACACCACGCTGCCCACGTTGCGGACCCTGGCCTACGGCGGTTCCAAAGTGCCTCTCCCCCTGGTGCGTAAAGCACTCGAACAACTGCCCGGGGTGGGGTTCGTCAACGCGTACGGGCTGACCGAGACCAGCTCGACGATCGCCGTGTTGGGGCCCGAGGACCACCGTGCCGCGTTGGCCGCCACCGACGAGTCGGCTATCCGGCGGCTCGGCTCGGTCGGCCAGCCGGTCCCCGGCATCGAGGTCGAGATCCGCGCCGAGGACGGCACCGTGGTGGGCCCCGGCGAGACCGGTGAATTGTTCGTCCGCGGAGAGCAGGTGTCCGGGAAGTACACCGACATCGGCTCCGTGCTCGATGAAAACGGGTGGTTCCCCACCAAGGACGTCGCTCACCTCGACGAGGAGGGCTACCTGTTCATCGGCGGCCGTTCCGACGACACGATCATCCGTGGCGGGGAGAACATCGCACCCGCCGAGATCGAGGGCGTCCTCGTCGAGCATCCCCACGTACACGACTGCGCCGTCGTCGGCGCCGATGACCCCGAATGGGGCCAGAAGATCGTCGCCGTCGTCGTCCCCCGACCCGGTACCGACCCCGACATCGAGGAACTGCGAGGGTTCGTTCGATCTAGGTTGCGCGGTTCTCGTACCCCCGACCAGATCATGTTCCGCGACGAACTGCCGACCAACGCGACCGGCAAGGTGCTGCGCCGCGAACTCGTTACCGAATTGAATGTCGTCAAAGGAGTCCGCATGATCAAGAACGGCACCCGACTGCAGAGCCAGGTCTGCGACACCCAGGTGATCGTCGTGCGATCCTCCGACGCGCTTGACGACCTGCAGATTGGCGGCGCGCCCGCCATATCCCTCGACGCCACTCCCGATCCCGAGCTGACCCTTGACGACACGCTGTCCGGCGGCAGCCTAATGGGCAAGCGCTACGTCGACGACGGCGGTGCCGAGGTTCTGGTGACGAAGGCCGGCAAGGGCACGATCAGCGTGGGCTCGACCCCGTTGACACTCAAGGAAGCCAAGCCGCTGCCCGCGAGCGACTAGTAACCACTGGTCCAAAGCAAGTCACCTTGACTCAGCGAAACGGACGTCGACGAGAGGGCATGTGAGATGACGCAACATGTGGAGTCGGCATGGCCGAGGTTTCCCGACTACCGCATCGAGATGGTGCCGTGCGCGCTGACCGGGCAGGTGTGGGCGGGCGAGGTCCTCCTCGCCGAGAGCGATGCGTGCATCATCCTGACCGAAACCGATCACGTCGATCGCCTTTACTTCCCCGAAACTGCAGTCAAATGGGAGCATCTCGCAGAGAGCGACCACATCGCGGTGTGCCCGTTCAAGGGGGTGGCGACCTATTGGAACCTGACGGGAGCCGAATCCAACGGTCATAACGTGGCCTGGTCGTACCGTGAACCGCTCAAGGAGGTCGCGGGCATTGCCGGCTACGTGTCGTTCTACCACGGCGCGGTCCGAGTGGTTCTCGTTGAACAGTGGGAGGACGGGTCGAAAGTACCGTCGGGCTTCCCGCTGTGGGGAGACGCGGCAGAACTGTTGCGCTTGATCGACGTCAAACCGTCAAGCGCGACAGGCTTTGTCGGGCCGGCTCACGGCCCGACGCGACGGGACGTCGTCGAGGGTGGGCAGTTCGCCGCGCAGGCGATCGTCGCTGCAACAAAAGCTCTTTCAGGGCAACGAGTTACGTCAGTATCGACGATCTTCAGTAAAGCGGCATCGTTCACCGCACCGGTTGACCTGGCCGTCGAGGTGCTCCGAAGGGGTCGCACGTTCTCGACGGCCGAGGTGCGTATCAGCCAGCACGACAACCTGCGCTGTGTAGCCCTCTTACTCGCAGACTCGGGCTCGCCGGATGTGATCCGCGACGTCGAAGCGATGCCGGACGTACCGGGGCCCGAGGCGGCGGTGCCGTTCGCCGGATTCTCCATGCCCGGCCGCGAACTGCGCATAGTCGACGGTGCCTACGACCCAGACCCGAACCGCGTCGGGCCACCCGTCATCAACGTCTGGACGCGTTTCCGTTACGACCCCGGGGCGAGCCATCTACACCAAGCGCTGCTGGCGCAGTCGACGACGCACTGGACTATTGCAGCGGGGATGTTGCCACACCGCGGCTTCGGCGAGGCACGTGCGCACCGCACGCTGTCGACCGGCATCATGCAGTCCACCATCGCTTTTCACGATGATGCCGACGTCACCGACTGGCTGCTGTATGCGAATCGCGCCTTTTGGGCCGGCCGCGGCCTCGCTCAAGGTGAAGGCCGAGTCTTTACACGGGATGGACGTCTCGCGGCGTCCTATACGGTGCAGGCCATGATCCGCGAATTCGACCGGGAACCGGAGGCGATGGGCCACGACAGCAGTACAGCAATGTAGAGATCGTCCGAACCAGTCGTGGTGTGTGACAACGTAACACTTTCTGTTCTATTATTCAGCGGTCCTCACGGCCGCTTCTGCGAATGGAGTATGGATGAACCGTCTCAAGGGCAAGGTCGCGCTCGTCACCGGCGCAGCCCGCGGGCAGGGTCGCAGCCACGCGGTGCACCTGGCCGATGAAGGTGCCGATGTGATCGCGATCGACATCTGCGCCGATATCGAGTCGAACGAGTACCCGTTGGCCACGCGCGAGGATCTCGATGAGACGGTCAACCTCATCGAGAAGTCGGGACAACGTGCGTTCTCCGCCGCGGTGGACGTTCGCGACCGATTTTCGCTGAGGGCGACCCTGGACGAGGCGGTCGCACACCTCGGTGGTCTTCATGTGGTTGTCGCCAATGCCGGAATCTGCCCCCAGGGCAACCACATTCCCTTCCGCGGTTTCGTCGACGCCTTCGACGTGGACTTTGTGGGGGTGGTCAATACCATCCACGTGAGCCTCGACCATCTGAACGCCGGCGGCTCGATCATCGCCACCGGCTCCATCGCCGGTCTGATCGACCAGAAGGATCTCGCAACCGGCGGTGGCCCGCAGGGGCCCGGCGGGGCCGGCTACGGCATGGCGAAGAAGATGATTCGTGACTACACCAAGGCCCTTGCGCTGACGATGGCGCCGCACAGCATCCGCGTGAACGCAGTACATCCGACCAATGTCAACACCGACATGCTGCACAATGAGCCGATGTACAAGGTGTTTCGGCCGGATCTGCCGGAGCCGACCAGGGAGGACGCCGAGTTGGTGTTTCCGATCCTGCAGGCCATGCCGACACCCTGGGTCGAGCCGGAGGACATCTCTCACGCGGTGGTGTACCTGGCATCCGATGAGTCTCGGTTCGTCACAGGACAACAACTGTTCGTCGATGCCGGCGCCGGCTTGAAGCTGGGGATGTGATCGAAGCGAGTGCCCGGCCACTCGGTTCGCATCGTCCGTTGGCTGGCGTGCGGGTCATCGAGATCTCAAGCTTTGTGGCGGTACCGCTGGCGGGCATGACGCTGGCACAGCTGGGCGCCGAGGTGATCCGCGTCGATCCTATTGGCGGCGCCGCCGATTATCACCGCTGGCCGGTCACCGAAGCCGGCGAGTCCATCTACTGGGCTGGGCTCAACAACGGAAAGCGCTCAGCTGCCGTGGATATGCGTTCCGCAGCAGGCCAGCAGCTAATACAGCGGCTCATCGTCGACGCAGGTGTGCTGATCACGAATGTGTCACGGCGGGAGTGGCATTCGTACGAAACCTTGTCGGCATTGCGCGCTGATCTGATTCACGTCGAAGTGTCCGTCCGCGCGGACGGCGGTACCGGCGTCGACTACACCGTCAACGCGGCAATTGGCTTCCCCTTGATCACCGGCCCTGCGGACCTCGACGTACCCGTCAATCACGTACTGCCCGTGTGGGATATCTCGTGCGGGATCTACGCAGCACTCGCCGTGACCGCGGCTCTGCGGCACCGCGACCACACCGGCGCGGGCCAACGGTTGAACATCCCGCTGGAGAATGTCGCCCTCGCCACGGCGGTCAATCTGAGCTTCCTGACAGAGGTAATGATCAATGGCACCCCGCGTGAGCGGATCGGCAACGCGATCTTCGGCCAGTACGGCCAGCAGTTCGCCAGTTCCGACGGCGCGGTGTTCATGATGGCCGCGCTCACCAATCTCTTCACCACTTGGTTTTCCATCCACAGCGCAGACGAGGTCGCGACCGCGCTAGCTAGAACGTCAATCCTGTGGGAGCGCTACCGCAGTTTCGCGGAGGTTGTCACCGATCCCAAGGTGACTGAAAACCCGCTGTTCGCGCAACTCGTTCAACCACGCATTGGCGAATACCTTGCACCCGGCCTGCCGCTGGCGATCGACGGCGCGTACCCCGTCGCGGTGGCCGCGCCGGCACTAGGCGACCACACCGCCGACGTGCTGCGCAGCATCGGCGTCGCGGATGACGAGATCAGTGCACTACTCGGAGCCGGGACGGTCGCATAGGCGGTCCGGCTGACCCTGAGCTGCCCAGCGTGGCTCCGAGAATCCGCCGCGGTCTTCGACGTCGCGATGGCGAATGCCGGGTACGCATCGCCGCCTCACTGGCCGCCGAGAGACATGATCGACTTGGTTTGCGGGTGCAGAATCGCCGGACCCAGCCAGTGAGCGATGAATCGTCGCAGTGCCGGGCCCTGACGCGGTGTTTGACCCGGATCGGCCAGGAAAGAGTGCACTGTACGCAGTACCATCTCACTGAGTTCTGCCAACTCGGCGGGGTCGAACCCGTGAAGCGCCCAGTCGACATCCATGCGATCGAAAAGCGCGAGACAGAAGGTAATCGCCGTGTCGGAGGTGAGCGATATGACCGCCCTCGCTCCTTTTCGGGCACATAAGAGCGCTTCCAGCTGCGGATCGCCGATGAGATTTTCTACCGCAAAGGCCACGCTCTCGACGAGAGCAGTTACGGGATCGGTCTGACCGACAACGCGATGAACGACCTGATCGATGAGGCCGTTGACCGCCCGCATCGTGCTGGCCACGAGCAGAGCGTCGGCGTTTGGGAAGTAGTGATACACGGTCTGGCGGGTGACACCGAGCCTGCGCGCGACGTCGGCCAGGCGCAGTACCGGTCCGTGCGTGACAATCACATCGTCTACTGCGTCTAAAATCCGGTCGATCGCCGCCTCGTCGGATTCGGGGGTTGCACCCGCCCACCCGCGACTACGCACCCCACACCAGCCGTTCGCGGTCGACGTTGATAAGAGTCTGGCCGAGGGGGTCGCTCCAGCGGGGACTTCGACGCCGCGCGAGGACGGCCCTCTCAAGATCGCAGTGGACCGTCCCGTTGGTTGTCACGGCACTAAAGCCGACCCCTCGCATGCACACCTGACCAGCTTATGACCAGATGTCCTGAGGGACAGTCGCATTGACCACCCATCGCGTCGACTCGTGTCTCAGCGTTCGGGTCACGTCGAACGCAAACTGCCAGTTCGAAATGGGTGGAGCTAAGGGGGATTCGAACCCCGACGCATTCCTCGCTATTCACTGTGTCGTTGAGTGAGGCGGCGCAGGACTCGATGCCTGCACGGAGTGCGAACCGGCGCGGCAACCGTTCGAGTTTCATTGAGGTCACTATGCAAATTTCATTGATCGCTCTACGCTTTCGTTCATGGCAAAGCCGCCCCTTTCGATGAGACCGACCGGCTGGTTTCAGATCGCCTGGTCCGATGTGGTCGGCGTCGGTGACATTCACGCTATGAAGTATCTCGGCAAGGAATCGGTGGCCAACGTCTACAAATCCTGGCTCGCCGCCCGCGTCGATCTGAGCCCCAAAGTCCGACGCGGCTACCAGGACAACTGGCGGTCGCGCACTGAGCCACAATTCGGCAGCTGGTATGTCGCCCGCATCGATCATCACTCGATCCAATCGTGGGTCGACGAGATGAGCACATCCGGTCTGAGCCCCCGGACTGTCAGATGATTCACTCCGTCTTGAAGATGACCCTCGACTACGCCATCGACGGCGGTCAACTGCTGTCACGGAATCCTGCCTCTCGCACCAAGTCCCGCCACTGCGACAGACCACGCACACCTACCTCACGACATCTGAAGTCGCCGCTCTTGCCGAGGCGTGCGGCTCTCAAGGCGAAGTCGTCATGCTCCTTGCCTACACCGGGCTTCGCTTCGGAGAGCTTGTCGGTCTGAGAGTCGAGGATGTCGACCTCCGAGCGCGCAGGATCCGCGTGCGTCCTTCGATCACCCAAGTCGGCGGCAAACTCGTCGAGGGCAATCCGAAGAGTGCCGCCGGTCGCAGATCAATTCCGATACCTCAGCTGCTTCTTCCGATCCTTCGTGAGCGCGTCGCCGGCCGCAGCCCCGGCGCGCCTGCCGTCATGTCGCGAAACGGGTCGTTGCTGGGTCTGGAGAATTGGAAGCGGTCGACGAAATGGCGTTCTGTTATCCACGACATCGGGAAGCCTGCGATGCGCGTGCACGATCTGCGCCATACGTATGCCTCGCTCGCTCGTCGTGCCGGTGCTGATCTTCGGATGTTGCAGAAGACGATGGGTCACGCGTCGATCACTGTGACGGCCCACATTTACGCCGATCTCTATGACGACGAACTCGACGTTGTCGCTTCAGCTTTGGATGCTCTCGACGACCGGCCTGCGGATAAGCAGCTGTAGACCAATGGCTGACGCCCGCGAGGACGATCTACCCGAAGCTATCGCTGAGAGCCTCGCTCGCACCAACTACGGCGAGATTCTCCGGCCGCGGGGAATTACCACGGTCGGACTCGACGAGTAGGCCCGAATGATTGCGGTTCGGCCCGATGGCACGTCCGAGTTGCTCTTCCCGGAAAAAGTACAGCGTCGGCGCGACACACCAGAAGACGATCGCTGAGCCCGTCTGATTCCACCGACAGATAAGCCCGCGCTTTGAACAGCGACCGGGGCGCGTACTTCGCCTGAGCTCGGCGTGAAAGACGAATTCCAACCCCGTGGTTGGCAAGCATCTGCTCGGGCCTACCGCTTATTGATCAATTGATCTAATATCAGTTCGTGCGATCTGATCCGAAGAAGGTGACCTTCACGCAGTCGGCGCGACGTGCGCAGATTGTGACGACGGCGATTGAGGTGATCGCAGAAATCGGCTGGGCCCAAACCTCGATTCGCAAGATCGCAGACCGGGTCGGGGTGGCGATGAGCGCCGTGCTCTACCACTTCGGGACGAAGGACAACCTGGTCGACGCAGTCATCGAGCAGATGTATCGTTCGGCACTCGCAGCGGTCGCGCCGGCATTGCGCGCCGAGGACACGTCGGCGGGAAAGCTGACCGCCTACATCAGAGCTAACATCGCCTATTTCGACGAGCACCGGACACAGTTGGCGGCACTGGCGCAACTGAGCGCGGGCTTTCAACCCAGCGACGGTCGCCGCTTTGATCAACTGGGGATGACCGACGATCTTAGAGACCAACTCGCCGACTTGGATCCAACGTCGATTCTTCTTGCAGGACAACGTGACAAGGAATTCGGAGACTTTCCCGTGGAGTCGATGTCGGTCGCGCTAAGGGGTGCCGTCAACGCCGTCGTGGATAAGATCCTGCGCGAGCCGGACTTCGATGCCCCCGCCTACAGCGAAGACCTCGTCACCATCATCAACCGCGCCGTGGCGGTACAACGATGAGCCGGGTCGTCATCATCGCCGTCGGCAGTCGCGGCGACGTGGCTCCGCTGACCGGTGTCGGTGTCGCGTTGCAACAGGCCGGCCACACCGTGAGCCTCGCTGCCTACACCCCATTCGCCGACATGATCACCGGCTGCGGCTTGGCTTTTCGCGAATTACCAGCCGAGTTGCAGCTTGCCGCCGACGGCGCCGAGGTCCAGCCCATGAAGGGGTTGGCAGCGTTCGCCTCCCCCGCCGGAATGCGGGCGCTCGGGCAGGACATTCTCGCCGCGGTCGCAGACGAACCCGCCGACATCGTGCTGTTGTCTCCGTTCGCCGAAATGGCCGGCCATCCGTGGGCAGAATCGAAAGCCATTCCCTCCCTCGGTGTTCGACTCCAGCCTTTGTCAGCCACGGCACTGCATCCGCCCGCCATCATCGGCGCAGGGTCAGCAGGGGCCGTCGCCAACCGTGCTGCAGCACAGGTGGTTTCATGGCTGGTCGATCGTACGTACGGACGCGTTGTGAGTGACTTCCGCCGCGAACTCGGCCTGCCTCGCACATCGACCCGCGCCCTACGCCGCCAGCGGACCGCAGCGAATTGGCCCATCCTGCATGGCTACTCGCCTCTGGTCGCTCCCCGGCCGCCAGACTGGCGCCCCGGCCTGGACGTCACCGGATACTGGTGGCCCGCAGCCTCGGCCGGCTGGACCCCGCCCGCCGAACTGACCCGCTTTCTCTCCGAAGGCCCGGCCCCGGTGTTCGTGGGCTTCGGCAGCATGATGACCACCCCAGCCCGCGCCGAACAACTCTCCGGCATCATCGCGCAAGCAGCCAAGAAGGCAGGTGTTCGCACCCTCATTCAGGCTGGCTGGACCAAGCTGCACTCCGACGACGACACCGTGATGACCATCGGTGACACCCCACATGACTGGCTGTTCCCCCGAGTGTCGGCCGTCGCCCATCACTGCGGCGCAGGAACCACCGCGGCAGGACTGCGCGCCGGCGTTCCG
Organism: Mycobacterium sp. 236(2023); assembly: GCF_029623955.1. GTDB lineage: Bacteria > Actinomycetota > Actinomycetes > Mycobacteriales > Mycobacteriaceae > Mycobacterium. Next base: position 84,340 of record NZ_JARSBP010000013.1, read on the forward strand.
ACCATCGCCCTACCCGCCTACGGCGATGGCCCGTTCTGGGCTGCCCGCATCACCGCACTCGGCGTCGCCGCAGCCACCATCAACCAGCGCCGTCTCACCGCGGATCGCCTCGCCGCCGCCATGAGCGCCGCGGTCACAGACCAACGACTGCGCGACAACGCTCGTCGGCTCAGGGCAGACATCAGCGCTGAAGACGGCGTGGCCCACGCCGTGGCCGCAGTCGAGTCCCTGCTACACCAATCGACATAGGAGGTTCATCGTGGCCGCTGATCCCATCGTGGGCGATGCACTCTTGGCGGGAGCCATCATTCTGGCTGGCGGCGCCATCGGCGCAGGCATCGGAGACGGCATGGCCGGATCTCAGTTCATCGCCGGCGTGGCCCGCCAACCCGAAGCCCAATCACGGCTCTTCACACCATTTCTCATCACGGTCGGCCTCGTCGAAGCCATCTACTTCATCAACATCGCCTTCATGGCTCTTTTCGTCTTCGCCACACCCGGCACGTAGCGCATCGTCGGCCCCGACTGACACGGAAGCTCAACAGCGCGCTCTGCCTGCCGTTCGGCCCATTACGAGGCTATTTGGTTGCTGGGCGACAAACAGTGTGGAGGCCGGTGCCTGACATTCCCGAAACTGATCGACGAGGCCACACAGATCAGGTCGAATCCAAGGATGCGAACTCGATGGAGCGGGCTCACCATCGACTGCGTCGACCCGGCCAGGCTTGCAGCGTTCTGGGGAGCGATGCTTAGTCGCGACGTCGAGCCCGGTCTGCCGGGGTGGAAGCATCTGGCTTCGCGGCATGACTACGAACCACGAATCAACTTCCAGCCCGTTCCAGAACCGCGGAGCGCAAAGGTCCGCATCCATCTCGATGTCACCGTTGACGACATCAGCGCGGCGATCGAGCGCGTGCTTGAACTCGGTGGACGGGAGACCGGTGAGCGGCACGAGTACCCGGAAGGCATCGTCGTCGTGCTCGGTGACCCTGAGGGCAACGAGTTCTGCATCGTTCGGTACCACTGAGCGGCCGCCTGGCCCCATCGTCAGCTTTGGCCCCATTCTGGCCCCATCGCGGGGCAACGACGGCTTCTAAAATGCCCTACCGGAGCGAGGAATTGGTCTCTGACCTGCGATTTTTTGTGGTGGTCCCGGCTGGGTTCGAACCAGCGACCTTCCGCGTGTGAGGCGGACGCTCTCCCACTGAGCTACGAGACCGGGGCATTCGACGAATCGAACGAGGCAGAAGACTAACACGCGCCGGTGCTGACCCAGGAATCCGGGCGGTCGCTCAGACTCCCGATTCGACCCGCGCTTCGTGCACTCCGCAAAGTATCGTCGCACGCATGAGGCGCTGGGTATTCGCCGCCGCGGCAGCGGCATCCGTCGCGGCGCCACTCGCCCCGACCGCATCAGCCGACCTCGTCGGGTTCACGTCGCCGAGCGGCAACATCGGCTGCATCCTGGCCGACGACTTGGTTCGGTGTGACATCGCTGAGCGCGCCTGGACACCTCCCCCACGACCCGCCGACTGCCCTGACTTCACCGACTACGGGCAGGGCATCACCCTGAGCCCGACCGGCCCTGCGTCGTTCGTGTGCGCCGGAGACACCACCCTCGGCAGCGGTCCGGCATTGGAGTTCGGGCAGTTCCAAGCCGGCGGCGGCATGAGCTGCAACAGCGAGCCTTCCGGCATCAGCTGCTCGAACTCCGAGGGCCACGGCTTCGCCATTTCGAGGGAGGCCTACCAGCTGTTTTGACCCGCGGCGCGCCGCGCGAGCAAGGGATTTGTGTCTGCCTAGCTGCGTGGACTATCGTCGTGCATCGCGACGGGCGACGAACTCGCACGTGGCGCGCGGATGTAGCGCAGTTGGTAGCGCATCACCTTGCCAAGGTGAGGGTCGCGGGTTCGAATCCCGTCATCCGCTCGAGGATGCAGTGGCATCAACCCCAGCGGTGGAGTGGCCGAGTGGTGAGGCAACGGCCTGCAAAGCCGTGCACACGGGTTCGATTCCCGTCTCCACCTCCAAGGATGTACCCGCGCGATTAGCTCAGCGGGAGAGCGCTTCCCTGACACGGAAGAGGTCACTGGTTCAATCCCAGTATCGCGCACCAAGATTCACGCAGTTCAGAGCTTATATCTAGACCGCCTAAGCAGATGACATGCAACTAACATGCAACAGCGTGTCGAGTGATCGTGTGAACCGAAAACTCATAGCGGCTTGAATTACATCCCTGTAATATTGGCAGTCTCCGCCACTGAAACAGGGGTACCTGATGAGCCAGCCTGCTCCGCTCTACGTCGCCGCCGTCGAGCTGCCATCGGAATGCGTCTACTCCAACCGTTGGTTCAACGGCGGAGGGCAGCCGAGCGACACGTACCCCATCCGGGTGGGATTCTCGCGGTCGGTAAACGACTTTGAAATTGTCCTGTTGGGTAGGTACGGCTACCAAGTGCTGCTGGACGTTCCGTATGCACGCGGCTGGGCATTGAAGACCTCCAGCATCGACGCGGTGGCGTCAAACATTCAGAGGTGGGACCGCGAACTAGCGGACGCAGCCCAGCAAGCGCATAAGGCAGCCCAGCACGCTCAGGCCAAGACCGAGCACGAGCTATCCCTAGTCAGCCAGATTAACGAGCAGTTGAAGCAGAGTGTGCCGGATCGCTACAAGCCATAGAGGGACCTGTGCTGGACACAAACTGGAAAGACCAGTACAAGCGGATGCAGCGCGCGTTCGACCTTCTAAAGCAGGCTGCCGACGAGACGAGCACGCCACACATTGATCCCCGCGACGTTCTCACCGACTTCTGTGCTGAAGTGCTCAGCCTCATGTACTGGGTTCAAAAATCGACCGGTACCGCTGACCCTCGCGGGTTGGTCTTCAAGAATCGCCAGAGTGCGGACTGGTCTGTCGCGATTGCTATCTGTGCGGACATTGCCAACGGCGCGAAGCATCACGGAAACACGCAGACAAGCGCAGTCACGGCGGAGAAGTCCGGATGGGCCGACATAAAAGAGCAGCGAATCCGAAAGAAGATGGCTCAAACCTGGGGAACTCAGCGCACTGTGCCGGGGTATAGCACCGTCGCGTGGACTCTTGAAGCTGACGGGATCGAATACGATGCACTTACGGTTGCGACCCAGGCCGTTGACGACTGGGATACATGGTTGGCCGCGAACGGTTTCAGGATTCCGCCGCCGCCCGTGACATGGTGAAGCCCCCGCAAGCCGTATGAAACTCACGAGGGCTGTGCACCGTCTCTGTCGGGTGCAACCAGGCGGATAACCGGCACCTGGAAACCTGTAGAAAACAGAAATCCCCCCGTCGTTGCCCGAAGAGCTGGTTTTAGGACTCTCCGATATGTGGGCAAGAGGACGAGGGGGACTGCGCGCGGAAAGGAATGGACCGCACTTCGAACGCGCTGGAAAAGGCAACAAACCAGCGGTCGCAAATTCTTTCAGGCTGACGTAGCGATCACGTCAACCCAGTAATACTCGGGCAGTGTTCCAGTCAGGGTGTTCGGGAAGTCCCACTGCCTCAGCGATGTCACTTTCCACCACGAGCCGTCCACCTGGGACAGGGACACCGGCAACTGAGACGGCATCACCGACCCATACACAACCTCTAAACGGTCGTCCTGCTGAACGATGATGTTGGACGCTTGGCGGCGTGGGATACCGAACTGACCCTCCGTGGACACAACGCCGGGGAAATTTGTTCCCATTGGCTGCGCTGATTCGCCGCCGAGCACGACACCTTCAAGCTGCCCCAAGAGGATGCGGCTATCGGCTTTCATGCCGTAGAAACCTTTTTCGGTAGCCCTATGGACGTTAACGATCACTTCGCACGCTCACGAAAGTTATTGAGAACAAACAGTTCTGGGATTGACCAGCCGGAGAACGACCCCCGAAAAGATACCGATTCAGGACCGCGAGACTCCGCCATATCAATACCGCGAGGGTTCGCTACCAACCTGCACGCCGCCGACACGATGACGCCAGAAATCTCTTCACACGGGATGCCGTTCACAAATCCTCTGCCCCTAGTGTAGGAGCGTGCCATCAGAGTGACGTTGTGCAGGGCGGCTAACCCATGCGCTTCAGGCACAGGACGATTAAGCAGATTCGACAGCTCTGCCACCGTTGGAGCCGCCACGAATCACGCCGCCGTCAACAGAGTTACAGCCTTAGGCTGCAACAAACCAACGTCAAAACGAGCCGTCACACGGATACCTACGGTGTCGTAGTCACCGAACGTCTGATCAAGAATCGTCACCGAAGGGTTCTCATCCCTCGCAACGACAACCTTGCTGAAGTCCACCAATGCCACACGAGCCTTACCGGAAACGTTCGGAATATTATCGGTAATAATCACCGGCAGACCGAACAAAACAAAACTCACACCGTTCTGAATGGTTGACGGCTCAATAACATACCTGCGGTCACCAGTGCCAACCTTCACCTTACGAATGGCAGCAAAAGCAGCAGGAGTCATCACCCAATGCGTAGGACGAACCTTATTACCCTGCGCAACCGCTAAACCATCAATCAAAGAATCCGGCTCAGCCAAATCTAGAACACCAGTCTGAATCCCGGTGGCGCGCAGAATGCCTTTAATGGTGTCCGAAGCTCCAGTGCCGTCCCACAGCGCGGCGTCCAACACGTTGCTCACATCAGTCACCAGACGGGTGCTAACTACCTGGTCCAACGCTCCAACGGTGTGGGTAGCCTGACGGATCAACTCAGCGCTGAGCTTGGTAAGAGACTTGATTCCCTTCAAAGAGCTTGGTAGCAACTGAATTTCGTCAAAGCTGACATTAGAGTCGCTGATCTGAGCGCCAGCCGCGACGAACCCGGCAGAAGCACCCGAAGCGATACGCGGCACACGAAGCGGGCCAGCAGTATCAATAATCTGAGGACCAGCGCTCAGGAAGGTGGATTCCTGCTCAAGGGGCTGAACCAACAGGTTCGCGACCTCGGCGGCGGTCAATGTGGGCTGTGTAGCCGCAGTCTGAATAGCCATAACAAAACAACTTTCGATAAAAGAAACAGAGACACCGAAAGCGCACGGCTACGGGAACGGGACAAGCCCACAAAATGGAATACGAAAGGCAAGCTCTCTACAATTAATTATACTCTCAAACGGACTGTTGCAGACGCCCTAGAAGCGAAAACTTCTCTTCGCGCTTACCTTTAAGACCCTGCCCCACATCACCCGTCACTTTACGAGCTGCGTAATGCGGACGCTTCACCAACAAATCATCAATAGCAGCATTCAGCGCGTCGTCGTCGTCCAACAGCTCAGCGTTGTATTCCAGCTCATCAGCGGATGCCAGCTTGCCGGTAGCGGTCACTCTGGCTGTGAACAGGGCGCGGCTCAGTTCATCCACGCGTGCTTCTGCGTCACGGGCGCGGGTGCGGTACTTCCCGTTCTTCTCACGAAGTTCTTTCACGACATGCGCCGGGAAGGTTTCTGCGTCGTCGGCATCATCTTCGGTCACATCTACGTCGTCGTCCGTGGCGTCCCGCTCATCGGTCGTCACTTCATCAGTCGCATCTTCAACAGTCATCATTTCTTCCAATAGGTCAAAAGCAAGGCTGTACGCCACGCACAGCCACGAAAACAGCAATCAGCTAGGGATCAACGCGGGGTTTAGTTTCTGATCCTTCACGCGCACACCGTTGTCACTGGCGAACCCCAACGCAGCCGCGCGCTGAGCGTCGTGAGCTTTCACTGATATGAACTCGTCGTCCAGCAGTAGTTCAAGCTCTCGCTCAATCTCATCATCCGCGAACCCTAAACGCTTCAAAGCCGTTGTCCTAGAGACAATTCCAGCAGCGTGCAGCTTAACCGTGGCGTCTGCGGACTGCGCTTCTGAACGGGTATCGGCGGGACTCCACTTAATCCTTGCCGTCACCCCATCAGCGTCAACACCGTCACGGATACTCACCAGACTTTGGGCTACCGATTCCCACCCAACCCCGTACTGGCGTTGCCTAGCTTCAGCACGAGCAACCAATGCAGCTTCAGCGGCTCTAAGAGCGTCTGCGCTCGTGACTGAATCTTGAAGCAAACCCACGTAATGCGCCGGAAGCCCGGAAACCATCATTGCCTGCGAAATCAACACCCGGATACCCGACTCAAACTGCTTCAAATCCGCTGAAGGTATTGCACCGAAACGACTTTCAGGATTCTCGCTTGTCATCATCTCGTTCTCATCAGGGAACGGATTCGTAGCCACAGTCACCGGCTCACCCGTCACCGGATCCGTTACAGCAGCACCCTGATCATCAACGACCGGCGTTTGAACCAACTCGATCCCCGTGGCGAAACGACGCGGACGACCCGCGTACTCAGAAGCAACCATCATGTCCAACAGCAACTTATTGATCGCATCCTGAATGGTCAGCAGATCGTCAATAACCGACGCTTCATCCTCATGCCCGATGGCGTGAACAGGGACGCGACCCAAATCGTGGGGAACCGTCTCCACCAGCTCATAGCCCGCATTCCCGGCAGATGGAGTCTTCGCGCTCCAATGCTCCACACGATCCGGGTAATACACCCAAGCTTCGGTGGTCTTCGCGGTGCGGACACGCTTCACAGCCTTCGTAACATCCCTGGTGACCGGATCACGGAACACACACACTTCACGCGGGCTTTCCACAGTGGCGCGAGGCTTACCCCGCGAGTCCGTCCAACACAGCACAAAGCCAACCCCGTACAGCAGAGCATCCTTATGCACCTGCGCGGCAAGCTGATCCAAGTTCGAATACTCAAACAGCCCCCACGCATCACTGCCGTCCACACCGGAAGGACGCAATCTCTCCGCTAGCGACACCACAGCAGTACGGCACAGGTTCGAAGACAGCTGATCGAAGTTACGTAGAGCCAACTTCGCAGACGGGCTCAGGAAGCTCAGCGGGCTGGCACCCTGGTAGTAGCGCTCCAACAAGCCGTATCGGTACTGGCGGCTGTCCAACAACTGAAGAAGCTCAATTAGGTCATCGGTCATATTTCATCTCATCTTTGATATCGGAACGAAGCAGCGCGGAAACGCTTCTTACGGTGAGTCGCCAACCAATACGCACGGCTGTAACCCATAACGGCAGTGATCGCGGCATCAATACGACCCGCATGACGACTACGGGACTGCTTAACCAACCGACCGCCGCGAGAATCCTCAGTCAGCACCGCGTTCCCCAGATGCTCAGCCATCACCGGATGACCCGAATGAGACACCTGACCATTACGGCACGCCGTCAGAAACTCAGCAGTCGCAGCGCTCATCCGTGACACCGTCTGAGGGAACTTCACCACCGGCAACCCTTCGGACTCCAGAACGGCTAGGGAACGCTGCCAGCGGTAATCATCAGCGGCAATCTCTTTCACGATCCAACGGCGGCACGCATCCCTAATCGCCTGCTCCACTTCCAGAATCGGAACTTTCCACTCCGTATCCGAGTAGTTGGGACGCGCCCACACCTGCACTACATCAAGATGCGGCTGAGTCGAAACCGTCGCGACTGTCAGCACCGTCGCATCAGTGCCCGAATAACTCCCGTCGAAAGACAGAACAACCTCGGCACCATCAGGCACGCCCTGACCCGTCGATAGGTCAGCCCATAAGCCACCAGGCAGGATCGGGTCTGCGTTACCGGTTACCCATTGCACCAAACGTGTTCTGCGGAAGTGACTTTCGCTCATCTTCGGCGGCTGCAAGGCTGTCAACGCATCCCTGTGCAAGAAATCGTCCAACGCGGGATTTGCCAACGTCCAGCAATGCTCACAATCTGTGCCGTGATCCTCAAACCCCGAAGCGGAGAACTCCCGATACACCTGCGATGTGTCCTCAGGATGTTCGCTGGCATGCTGCCGGAACTGCGCCAACACGTTGTCAGGGTTCGGTCCCGGAGTGCCGATCAGCAACACCAAGCTCTCAGGACGCTTACCGCTCGCCAACGCGACGACCTCATACAC
>NZ_JARSBP010000014.1 GCF_029623955.1 Mycobacterium sp. 236(2023)
AAATCCTCCTGGTACGGCGACTGCCTACCCGAACGCGACTTCCCCACCCTCATCAGCCTCTACCTCCAAGGCCGCTTCCCCCTCGACAAATTCGTCTCCGAACGCATCACCCTCGACCAAATCGAAGACGCCTTCCACAAAATGCACAACGGCGAAGTCCTACGCTCCGTGGTCGTGCTGCAATGAGCCCAGAGTCTTGACGATCGACCGCAGGCACGCGGCGCTCGTCAGCTCTCCCCTGCTGCTGATCGGTGTCGCGCTGGCGGCGTTCAATCTGCGTCCCGCCGTCACGAGCATTGCCTCGGTCCTCGGTGAGGTCCAGGGTGACGTCGGTGCGTCGCTGGTGTGGGCCAGCGTGCTGACTGCTGTCCCCGCAATCTGTTTCGGGCTCGCCGCGATCGCGGCGCCGTGGCTCAATCGACGGCTGGGACTGGCCCAGGCCATCGGTCTGGCGCTTGCGGTACTGACGTTCGGATTGATCCTCCGTGTGCTCGGCGGGCCGTGGACGGTGCTTGGCGGCACATTCATCGCCACGTCGGGCATCGCCATCGGCAATGTGCTGATTCCGGTGGTGGTGAAGCAGTCGTTCCCGCACGCGGTGGGACGGGTGACCGGGATGTACACCTCCGCGCTGGCCGCGGGCGGCGGGATCGCCGCGGCAGCCACTCCGGCGCTGGAGCATGTCCTGGGCGGCTGGCGCGGCGCAGTCGGGGCGTGGGCGGCGCTGTCTGCCGGAGCTCTCGCCTTATGGCTCATCGGAGTTCGGCACGAGGACGACGCCGACGTCCCCACGGTCACCGAGGCACGACGGCGGTCGCTACTGCGCAGCCCTGTGGCGTGGGTGGTGACGGGATTCTTCGCCATGCAGTCGTGTTCGGCGTACATCTTGATGGGCTGGCTGGTGGAGTTCTTCGTGTCGCACGGCGTCGCACGGACCGAAGCCGGGATCATGTTGGCGCTGATGAATCTGATGGGCATCCCGCTGAATCTGGTGATTCCGCTTCTCGCGCTGCGGAGGAACTCTCAGTCCGGCTGGATTCTGGCGGTCACCGCGTCGTCGATGATCGCCGTGATCGGCCTCGCCGCGGCGCCTACCGCAGCGCCGTGGGTGTGGACCGTACTTCTGGGGGTCGGTACCGCGACACTGCCGATCGCGCTCGGTCTCATCGCACTGCGGACCGCAGTGCCATCGGAAACAGCTGCGCTGTCGGCGATGTCGCAGGGCTTCGGCTACCTCATCGCTGCCGCGGGACCGTTGGCGTTCGGCATTCTCCATGCGATGTCGACGAGTTGGGCGTTGCCGCTACTTCTGCTCGGTGTCGTGACGGTTGTCCAGGGCATGCTGGGCTGGCTGGCCGGGCGGCCTCGACTCGTCTGAAAGATGTTGCCGCACAACCACGAGGCCCCGTTGTTCGACGGGGCCTCGTGGCTGCGGAGGTGCGGGGTTACTTGGAGCTCGGTGCGGAGTCCGAGGAATCCGCATCGGCATCGGTTGATTCCGTGTCGCTGCTCGACTCCCCCGAATCGGTGGACTCGGTGTCCGAATCGGCGTCTGCCGAGTCCGTGTCGGCGGCACCGGTGTCGGCCGCATCGGTGTCGGCGGCATCATCGTCCGGAGTGAGAGCGGAGGCCCCGTCCTCATCGGCGGCGCCCGTGAGCTTCTGCGTGATGGCCGTCAGAACGGAGCCGAGCGTGTCAGCCGTCGGCTGCGCAGCCTCAGGTTCGTCGCTCGCGGCCTCGATCTGATCGCTCAGACTCGACGGCGTCTCAGCATCGGCCTTGGAGGTGGCTTCGGCTTCGGCATCCTCCTGCAGGGCGGCGGTCCGGGCGAGATCGACGTTTTCGACCTCGTCGACGTCGGGGGTCACGATGTCGCGGATTCGCTGCGGGACATCGGGGCCGGCCAGACGGGCCGCGACGTTCGCGGGATCGTTTCGGCTGTAGGCCCGGTCGATCGTGGCCCGCAACTCGGCCTCACGCGGCGCCAGGCGCGGATTGGCCTGCACGAGCGGCAACGGTTCAGTCGGCACCAAGAGGCGAACGGTGGTGCCGCCCAACGAGTTTTCCGTCACCGTGGTGTTCTCCTTGGGCACTTCGGAGAGATCTGAGAACATCATCGGGACGTGTACAAGCGCCGAGCCGAGCATCGCGTTCTGGATCGCGGTCAGGCTGAAGCGGTCTGGGAAATCAGCCATTCCGTCGTATTCGCCAGTGACCTCGATGGTGTCGTACACGGTGTCGGGCGGCTGCCGATAGGTGTAGTCGTACTCCTCGTTGTATTCCTCTGTGTCGTCGATGATCTCCTGCCGGCTCGAATCGGCTACCACGACGAAGTTGATGTCTTCGGCGTCGGGATCTTCTTCGTCGTCGTCCTGCCAGCCACGCAGGGTCTCGGTGACCACAAGCGACCCCGCGGACAAACCCACCACGGTCACTTCCTCACCCTCGAGCGGATCGCCGTTGGCATCGCGCTCGAGCTGATCCAACGCGTCATCGATCTGCGCGTTCAGGTTGGCGCGGCCGATCTCGATGGATTGGCCCAGCGTCATGTCATCGGCTCCGGTGTAAGGCCTCGCCTCGGCCGGCCAGTTCACCGAGACGCGCTGGTCGTAGTCCTGAAGCGCTCCGCCCATCAGCTGAGACATGACCACATCGTGCAAGGACGGTGTGCCGAGACCGCCGATGACGATCGCTGTGCTGACCGCCCAACCCGGTGTCGCCGCCGTCATGGCGAGTACTGCGGATGCTGCTGCCGCTCCGCAAGCAATGCTGGTGGTGTGCTTTCCGCGCTTCGTGATTCGCATGGGAATCTCCCCCAAAAGTGTTGCTATCTGTCAATTTGTCGCCACTACCGGCGTAAACGCAGAATGTTCATGAACAAAATCGACCAAACGGCAAATTCTCATCAAGGCGATGCCAGCAAACATTGGCACGATTGTCCCGATCCTCAGGGCTGCGCGGGCTCGGGTATTGGTGCTGGCAGATCATGACAAATGGTTTGCCAGTCTCCGTTGCTGAAGCCCGGCAGAGTAAATAATTCTGGCAGGGACTGGCATGTCACGGAGATGTGCTAGTCGGGCCGAAACTCAGCTGCCCTGCGATCAGCAGTCAGGCGGATTCAGCCGGTTTCATGCTCGCCTCCGGCTCACCCTCTTGGCCTTCATCGCCGAATGTCACGTCAACCTGTTGAAAACTCTTGGCCCGCTGCGCTTCTACCTGACCCGCATACGCTTTGCGATCAGCGTCGGTGAGGTCGACATTGTCCGTGAACGGCGTGAGCAGCGCCCGCGGATGAAGGCGATCCACCCGCACCACGTTGATTTCGGCGCAGAGCATCAACGACGTGGACACCAGGTACAGGAAGGCGAGCAAGCCCAGGACGATGGCGAAGACGCTGTTGGTGACGCTGGCCGAAGCGACGACGTGCGAAACATAGGTTGCGCCGAACCACTGCAGAATCTGCCAGAGAGCCGCCGCGATTACCGCGCCGGGCAGCACCTGCCCCCACCTCAGCGGCCGCACGGTGGTCACGCGGAACGCCACCGCACACACCGCGGTGTTCATCGCCACCGATCCCGCGACGACGCCGGCGGTACCGAACACCCCCAAATTGGCCCAATTCTTGCCCAGACCGGTCAGCAGCGTCGTTCCAACCAGAGCCGACCCAAGGATGACCAGCAGCAGAAGGCTGTGCACCCGCGACTTGATCGGGTCGCGGCGCACGAACTTCGGTACCGCCCAGACCGTGTCCATGGCGTTCTGCAGTGCCTGCCCGACTCCGAGTCCGCCATATAGCGCGCCGAGGATGCCGATGACGACGGCTGTCGACCCGCCGCTGAGCGATTCGGGTCGGCTCAGCTGGTCACCGATGAGGGGAAACTGACTGATGGCCGAATCGACAATCTGGGCACGCCATTCCGGCCGGTTCCACAGAAGCACGCCGAGCGTCGTGGTCAGCAGCAGGAGCAGTGGAAACAAAGAGACGAACGCGTAATAGGTCAGCAGAGCCGCGAGGTAGGTGCCCTGGTCGTCCAGGTACTTGTAGATAACCGCGATGACGAAGCCGGCGAACCGGCTTCGTTGCTGCACGCGGTCAAGCCACGTGACCATAGCGACCTCCCGCGGTACCGGTGACCGCGTGTCACCGTGAGGTGGGTACCCCATCACCTGGGGGTTCACGCGAACCTCCGCGAGAACGCGAGTTTGGATTTGACGAAGTGGGCAATACCTCTCGTCGCTAGGCTCTCCCTACACAGTGATTGGAATGAAGATGATTGTTCTCGGTGTCGTTCTGCTATTGATCGGCTACTTCGCGGGCATCTCGATCCTGTACACGATCGGCGGAATCCTCGTGGTTGTCGGCGTGGTGCTGTGGATCCTCGGTGCGGTCGGACGCCCGGTCGGAGGACGCAAGGTCTGGTTCTAGCGCAGCCTGCGAGAGCAGGCTCGAATGAATTAGCTCGCAACGCTTTTCGCCGCGGCCGTCTCGGGTTCGGATGCCATCCGGTCCCAAGGCGGCCGCGGCGCTTTACACTGCGCCCGTGATCAGGGTCGGTGACGTTGCCTCCGCGGCGGTCGGCATCTTCGCCGGAGTCATCGCGTGGGCTCTTGTCGCCCTCGCTCTCCGCGCTGCCGGATTCGGGTCCTATGCCCTCACCACTGCCCTGCCGGTTGCCATGGGTGCGACCGCTGTGGTTGCACCTGTGCTCTTGATTTGGACGCGTTCTCGGGCTCCCCAGCATTTCCGCCAGCGCTTTGGAGTTCTGTTCGGCGCGTCGGGCTTCCTTCTGTACGCCAGTGCCGCCGTCGTTCTCCTCGTGCCGGAAACGATCATGTTTCTCGCTTGACCACGCTTGTTAGCACTGTGACGGCTCGGAGGTACCACCTGCAGGGTTGCGTTCCTCGGATAGGGCCGTATCGTTGAAGGCAGGCTATAGAAGTGTGACCCTCACCGAGTCGAACAACCCGGCACATGCCGTCGACGCTTTGAGTTACCTGCCGCAGCAAGCGCATGTCGAGAATCTGGCGTGATCCTGTTGGTATTGGATGCCAATCGCTAGCGAGCGGTCCCCGACGTGACGTGAGCTTTCCTGGGCCTCAGCCGAAGACTTTGAGCCGGCACCCCCCTCGCTTCACACGTCACGGCAGCGACCCGAAAGCCGTGATTCGAATGACCACCCTCCAAGAGCGAATGCCGGAGCGGACTGCCTCGAGGTCCCGCGACGGTTACGACGACGTCATCGAGATGTTCCACGATCTTGCGCTTCTCGAAGACGGATCCCCTGCGTTCAACCGGCAGCGTGAGCGCATCATCGAACGCTGTCTCCCCCTGGCCGACCACATCGCGCGCCGTTTTCGCGGCCGCGGCGAAGCTCACGACGATCTCGTCCAGGTCGCACGGGTCGGACTTCTCAACGCTGTCAACCGATTCGACGTGGACGCCGCGAACGATTTCCTGGCGTTCGCGGTGCCGACGATGATGGGCGAGGTCCGACGCTACTTCCGCGATCACGGCTGGTCGCTGAAGGTTCCGCGCCGCCTCAAGGAATTGAACGTGCGTCTCAATTCCGCCCGCGCGGAATTGACGCAGCAGCTCAACCGGGCGCCCACGCCCAGCGAGCTGGCGGCCCATCTCGGCATGGACCGCGAAGAGATCGTCGAAGGTCTCGTCGCAGCGAACGCCTACTCGACGCGCTCCACCGAGCAAGCGACCCTGCTCAGCGGCGAGGGCGAAGGACTGTCGCTGCAGGACACCTTCGGCGAACTCGACACGAACATCCAGCGGGTCATCGACGTACAGACCGTGCACCCGCTGCTCGCGGGTCTTCCGGAACGCGATCGGCTCGTGTTGAAGCTGCGCTTCTTCGACGACAAGACCCAGACTCAGATCGCCGAACAGATCGGCGTCTCGCAGATGCACGTCTCGCGACTGCTGGCGCGCGCTCTCGAAACGCTGAGGAATCAGGTCGGCCAGTGACGGCCGGAGCGCGAACCAGGCTGGTAACGCGGGTTTCTGTGGGAGAATGAGCCACCTTCAGGGCTGACGTCCATGGTCTCGGAGGCGCCCCCTGTGGGGTTGTCGTTCAGCATTCAGCGCCAACACCGCCGCGTGACCGTCGTGACCGCGACGCCATGGACCTGAAGGGATCTCATGACAACCCCCAGCCAGACAATCGACGTCCTGCTTGTCGAAGACGATGCGGGTGACGAGTTGATCACCCGAGAAGCGTTCGAGCAGAACAAGATTGCGAATACACTCCATGTCGCCCGCGACGGCCAGGAGGGTCTCGATTTCCTCTACCGCCGGGGCGAGTACGAACTCGCGCCCCGACCCGACCTGGTGCTGCTCGATCTGAACCTCCCGAAGTACGACGGGCGGCAGTTGCTGGAGCAGATCAAGTCCGACCCCGAGCTGTGCGACATCCCCGTGGTGGTCCTGACGACGTCATCTGCCGAGGAAGACATTCTGCGCAGCTACAAGCTGCACGCGAACGCGTACGTGACCAAGCCCGTCGATCTCGATCAGTTCATGAGCGCAGTCCGCCAGATCGACGAGTTCTTCGTTCAGGTGGTCCGCCTGCCGGGGCGCTGACGGCGACAACGGATTCCGTTGCATCGTCAACCTCGTTTGACGCTCGCGTAAACGCAACGTGGTCAGCCACGACGCAAAACTGCCTCGCCAGCTCAGTTTTCGCGATGTTTGTGATGCAGCACACAGACGACGGATTTCGTACTACACTCGGGTACCAGGTTGAGCTACCAGCCCGCGGACGCGTCTCGACGCAGCCAGGTCCGATAGTCGGCCTGCACCTGTCGAACCACCACACGGCGCCTCCGCAAAACCATGAGCGTGAGGATGGTAGCGATCAAAACGCAAGGCACTTTCCGTCCGACCATCGCGTCGAACGATGCGCAACAGCGTTACGGCGACGCCGTGTTCGACATGCGGCGTTGCTCGAATCACCGGGTGGCGGTCGCCGTCATGGGCGACGTCGATGCCTCCAACGGCAGGGAACTCGGTCGATACGTGCAACGACACACGAGAATCTCCCGTCAGCTCGTGCTCGACCTGCGTGCCGTCCGGTTCTTCGGAACTTTCGGCTTCACCGCGCTCCACTACGTGAGCGTGCATTGCGCTCGCAATGATGTGGACTGGGCGATAGTGGGCAACGAGTCCGTGCGACGACTGTTGTCGATCTGCGACCCCGACGGCGAGCTGCCGCTGGCTGACGACCTCGCGGCGGCACTGAATCGACTCGACCGGCTCGCCCACTGGCGCCACCATTTCGTCTGGACCGGGAAGGCTGGATGGCGCGCGGGGTGAGCCCCGAACGGATCCGCCCGCATCGCGGTGGTTTGCCGCGCCCGCCACTGGGCAACATGTAGGGCCATGACGCACGCGAAAGTTTTTCTCATGTCAGCACTGGCCGCCACCGCCTTTCTGAGCGGTTGCTCCCAAGTCACCAATGACGGCGGCGACACCACGTGCGCAGACTTCCAGGCGGCCGAGGAGAAAGAACAGAACGAGGCCATCACCAAGATGCTGACCGATGAAGGCAAGAACGAGCCGAGCAACGCCGAGCTCACCGGCACGAGGCTTTCGATCACCGCTTTCTGTCAGACCGTCGGGAAGCAGGAGAGCACGATCAAAGAAGCGCCCCACCTCTAGCCCGACGCATGACGTGGATCACACCACGTTATAGCCAGAATACGAAATGGGTAACAGACGGTCACCTCAACAACGGCACATCAAAGTGCGCGATGAAAGGAAATCCCGTGGGTGACAGCGGACCTGAGAACGCAATCGACGGCGTGGTCGAAGATGTCAAGGGCAAGGCCAAGCAAGTCATCGGCATCGTCACCGACAACGACGGGCTGAAGGAAGAAGGCAAGGCCCAGCAGGACAAGGCCGAGGCTGAGCGCGACGTCGCCAAGAAGGAAGCCGAGGCCGAGGCTGCTCGTGCCGCGGCGAGTGCCGCCGAGGCGCGCCAGGAAGGCGCCGAAGCCAGCAAGTAACAATCTCCTCATCGGGCCCCACCTCATCGGTGGGGCCCGATTTTTGTTGCCGGAACCTGTCCGAAATGCGAGCAATTTCGGCAGCATGTGCCACGACCATGACTACCGAAACCGCGGACGCCGCCACGCCGCCGTCCATGAAGCGAATAGCATTCGCGAGCTACGTCGGGACGGCGATCGAGTACTACGACTTCTACATCTACGGCACCGCCGCCGCGATCATCTTCCCGTCGGTGTTCTTCCCGAACCTGTCGGAAACCATGGCCACCATCGCCTCGTTCGCCACATTCAGCGCGGCATTCTTGTCGCGGCCGGTAGGCGCGGCGGTGTTCGGGCATTTCGGCGATCGACTGGGCCGCAAGAAGACTCTGATCGCGACGCTGATGATCATGGGTCTGTCGACTGTCGCCGTGGGTCTCGTCCCCAGCGCTGGGTCGATCGGTGTGCTGGCGCCGATCCTTCTGCTGACGCTGCGCCTGCTCCAAGGTTTCGCCGTCGGCGGCGAATGGGCCGGCGCGGCGCTGCTCAGCGCGGAATACGCACCGCCCGCACGACGTGGCACGTATGGCATGTTCACCCAACTCGGGGTCGGCACCGGCCTGGTGTTCAGCAATCTGGTCTTTCTCACTGCGAATGTGACGATCGGCGAGAAGAGCGAGACGTTCATGACCTTGGGCTGGCGGTTGCCCTTCCTGTTCAGCGCTGTCCTGGTCCTGGTGGCGCTCTATGTGCGGCTCAACATTGACGAGACCCCGGTGTTCACCCAGGCTAGAACCGAAAATCAGGTTGCTCGTGCGCCTTTGGGAGAGCTGCTGAAGCGCCAGCCCAAGGAGGTTCTGCTCGGCGCGGGGGCGATGACGGGCATCTTCACCTTCAGTTTCATGGGCGGCACCTACCTGATCGGTTACGCCAGTACGCAGTTGGGGCATCCGCGCACGCTGATCCTGTCTGTCGGCGTGCTCGGCGGTCTCGCGATGATGCTGCTGACGATGATCTCGGCGCGTCTGTGCGACAGCTACGGTCGTCGGCGGATCATCCTGTTCGGGTTCGTCCTCGGTGTCCCATGGTCTTTCGCGGTGCTGCCGCTGCTGGACACCGAATCGCCCGTCCTGTTCGCGATCGGTATCGCAGGCACGTTCGCGATCCTCGGCATCTCGTACGGCCCGATGGCCTCGTTGATCCCCGAGGTGTTCGCGACCAGATTCCGTTACACCGGAGCGGGACTGGCCTTCAACCTGGCCGGGATTCTCGGCGGGGCGGTGCCGCCGCTCATCGCAGGCGCGCTCCTCACATCGTTCGGCCCCGGCGCGATCGGAGTCATGCTCGCGGTCCTCGTCGGTGTCAGCCTGGTCAGCACGTTGGCGCTACCGGAGACCATGGGGGCTCAGCTCTAGGCAGTCGTCGTCGATTTTTTCCCGCGGGATGAACTCCGCGACCCTCGTGCGTTCGACCCGGCAGCACAGTCCGTGCAACGCATTCGCCGGATAGGCGGCCAGGAGGAAAAGTCATGAGCGTTGACAGCATCGCACTCGGAACACAGGGACTCGACGAGATGGTTCCGTCGCGTTACGCCGTGCAGGTCGGCGACATCGAAGTGCTGGTGATCAGCGATGGCGTGCTGCCGATCACCGCCAGGACGCAGGCGACCAACGCCGACACCGCCGAGTACACACAGTGGCTCGATGACCGATTCCTGCCGCACGATGTGCTCGACTGGCCGCTCAACGTGGTGGTGGTGCGCAGCGGTGACCGGACCATCCTTGTGGACGCGGGACTGGGTGTGGAGTTTCCGGACTTCCCCAAAGCCGGCCAGACGGTCCACCGACTGGAGGCAGCGGGCATCGATCCGGGAGCCATCACCGACGTGGTGATCACGCACATGCACATGGACCACGTCGGCGGCTTGCTCACCGAGGGGCTCAAGGAGCGCCTGCGCCCCGATCTGCGCATCCACGCAGCGACCCGCGAGGCCGAGTTCTGGCAGGCACCCGACTTCACCCACACCGACATGCCCGCCCCGGTGCCGCCCACGCTGCGCCGCGTCGCCACACAGTTCCTCGACCAATACCACGGTCAGCTCAAGACATTCGAGACGGACTACGAACTGGCCCCGGGAGTCCTGGTCTCCCGCACCGGCGGTCACACTCCCGGTCACAGCATCGTCCGGCTCGCCTCCGGCGGTGAGGCGCTGACCTTCGCCGGTGACGCCGTGTTCGCTCCGGGATTCGACAATCCCGAGTGGCAGAACGGTTTCGAGCACGATCCGGTGGAATCCACCCGCGTCCGGATCCAACTCCTTCGCGAGCTCGCGGCGACCGGCGAGGCACTGGTGGCCACCCACCTGCCGTTCCCGTCGGTCTGTCACGTGGCGACCGCCGGCGACGTCTTCCGCTGTGTACCTGTCAGCTGGGATTACTGACATGGCCACTCGCGAAAGGTCAATCATGAAGCACTTGACTGTTGTCGTCATCGGAGGAACCGGGCTGATCGGTTCGAAGGTCGTCAAGAACCTCGAAGAACACGGCCACGACGTTGTCGCCGCAGCACCCAGCACCGAAGTGAACGCGGTCACCGGGGAGGGGCTGAGCCAGGCACTGGCCGGCGCCTCGGTTGTCGTCGACGTGTCGAACTCACCGTCGTTCGAAGACGAGGCCGCCATGGCTTTCTTCCACAAGTCCACGACCAACCTGCTCGCCGCCGAGGCCGCCGCCGGTGTCGGCCACCACGTGGCGCTGTCGGTTGTGGGTACCGACCGACTGGCCGCCGACAGCGGGTACTTCAAGGCCAAGCTCGCGCAGGAGGAACTCATCGCGACCGGACCGATCCCATACACGATCGTGCGCGCCACCCAGTTCTTCGAATTCCTGCGGGCCATCGCCGATACCGCCACCGTCGACGACACGGTGCGCGTCCCGCCGTCACCGATCCAGCCGATCGCATCTGCTGATGTCGCCGAGGCGGTCACCATCGCCGCCGCCGGTGATCCCGTCAACGGCATCACCGAGATCGGCGGCCCTGAGAGATTCCGGATCGACGAGGTGCTGCGCACAGCTCTGACCGCAAGGGGCGATCGCCGACCCGTCGTCACCGACCCGTCGGCGACCTACTGGGGCGTCGATGTCAGCGGCGGCACACTGGTCCCTGCCGCTGGGGCCGCGCTTTTCGACACTCGCCTGGCGGACTGGATCATCGAATCTGCGGCCAGGCCGTAACCGGCTGCGTGGACCGGCCCGATGACCGCTGACTACGATTCTGTCCGATCGGACCGGGGCCCACGTCGCGTGATGCCGCGACGTCCGCCGGAAACAGACACGGTGGTGCCTATGTCGAACAACGGGCAACGACCGGTGTTGCGCGGCAGGAACACCGAGTGCGAAGCGATTCGGCAGGCGATGGCGAGCGCCCGGTCCGGCGACAGCCAGGTTCTTGTCCTGCGCGGCGAAGCAGGCGTGGGAAAGACAGCGCTGCTCGGATACGCCACCGAACTGGCCTCCGGGTTCCGCGTGACGCACGTCGCCGGCATCGAGTCCGACATGGAACTCGCCTTCGCCGGACTGCACCAGCTGTGCCTGCCCCTGATGGGACTCATCGACACTTTGCCCGAACCTCAGCGCGACGCGCTGAGCGTCGCGTTCGGGCGCGGGGTGGGACCGCCGCCGGACCGCTTCCTCGTCGGGCTGGCTGTGCTGAGCCTGCTGGCCGCCGGTGCCGGCGACCAGCCGTTGTTGTGCGTCGTCGACGACGCCCAATGGCTCGACCAGGTGTCGGTGCAGGTCCTCGGATTCGTCGCACGCCGCTTGTTGGCCGACCCCGTCGTCCTGCTGTTCGGCGTGCGCGACGCCAGCGACGTCCTCGCGGGGCTGCCCGACCTCGACATCGGTGGCCTGTCCGACGGGGACGCCCGGGCCCTCCTGGAGTCGGTGATGGTCGGCGGTATCGACGCCGGGGTCCGCGACCGAGTCGTCGCCGAGACGCGCGGTAACCCGTTGGCGCTACTCGAAATACCGCGCAAGTACTCCGCTGCCGAACTGGCCGGCGGCTTCTGGAACATGGGCGGAAGATCATCGCCCAACCGGCTCGAAGAAGGATTCACCCAGCGCATCCGGGGCCTGCCCGCGCAGACGCAGAAGCTGCTGTTGGTCGCCGCCGCGGAACCCGTCGGCGATTCCGGATTGTTCTTGCGCGCGGCGGCGATCTTGGGAATCGCGGTCGACGCGCTCGCACCGGCCGAGGCCGCGGGGGTGATCGAATTCGGCCCGAGGATGCGGTTCCGGCATCCGCTGGTGCGATCGGCCACCTACCGCGCCGCCGACCTGGCGGACCGCCGCGAAGTTCACCGTGCGCTCGCCGAGGCCACCGATCCCGCATCCGATCCCGACCGGCGCGCCTGGCACGCCGCCACCGGGGCGACGGGACAGGACGACGCGATCGCCGCGGAGCTGGCGGCGTCGGCGGGCCGGGCGCAACGCCGCGGTGGAATCGCCGCGGCCGCAGCTTTCCTGGAACGCGCGACGGTACTGACGTCGGACGCGGTTCTTCGCGGCTCCCGAGCACTGGCCGCCGCGCAGGCCAAACGCGACGCCGCAGCTCCGGCTGCCGCCCACGAACTCCTCGCGATCGCCGAGTCCGGTCCGCTGTCCGATCTGCAACGGGCCCAGGTCGTCCGGATGCGGGCACAGATGGAGTTCGTCCGCAGCCGCAGCGGGGCCGCCGGCGCGCCGACATTGACCGAGTCGGCATCTCGATTACACCGTGCGGCAAGGCAACTCGAAGGAGTTGACACCGCCCTTGCGCGGGAGACCTATCTGGAGGCGCTTGCCGCCGCCATGTACGCCGGCCGCCTCGGAGACCCCGCCACGTTGACCCGCATCGCCGAGGACGGGCGCGCGGCGGTAGATCGACTGGGCTCGCCGGACCGGCCCATCGATTTCCTGCTGAGCGGGATGACGCGCCGAGTCCTGCAGGGACCGAGCGCCGGCTCCGATCACTTGCGTCTCGCACTCGAACGATGGAACTCACAGGTGCAGAGCGACAGTGACCCACCCGCGCACTGGCCCTTCCCGATCGCGCAAGAATCCGCGGCACACGAACTCTGGGACGACGCGGTGTTGCAACACATCGCGGCCGACATGGTGAAGCGGGCGCGGAACGCCGGGGCGCTGGCCGTGCTGCCGCCGGCACTCACCTATCTCGCCGGAATCAATGTCTACAAGGGCGATTTCGCCGCGGCCGCAGGTCTTCTCGAAGAGGCCGGCGCAATCACCGCGTCGATGGGCGCCACCCCGGTGAAGTATCACTCCCTCACCGTCGCGGCGTGGCGCGGGGTCACCGCCGACGCGCTGAGTCTCATCCAATCGGCGGCCGCGGACGGAACGGCCAGGGGCGAGGGCAGGCTCGTCGGACTCGCCGGGTATACTTCGGCGGTGCTGTACAACGGTGTCGGCCGGTACGACGAGGCGCTCGCGGCCGCCCGATCCTGTTGTGAATACGAGGATCTGGGCTTCTACAGCTGGTGCCTTTTCGAGCTCATCGAGGCCGCTGCCCACGTCGGTGACCGGGAGTCCGCCGCCGTGGCGTTGCCGGAGTTCGAGGCTCGCGCAGGTGGCAGCGGCACGGCGTGGGGTCTGGGCGCGGTCGCTGCTGCACAGGCGCTGCTCGCCCCGCACGAGGAAGCCGAAGCGCTGTTCGTCGAGGCGATCGACCATCTCGAGCGTGCCGGCATCGGGCTGCACAAGGCACGGACCCACCTGACGTTCGGCGAATGGCTCAGACGCTCGAACCGTCGCCGCGACGCGAAGCGGCAACTCGACACCGCCTACGTGATGTTCACTCACATGGGTGCCCACGGTTTCGCCGAACGCACGAGGCGGGAGCTGGTGGCGACCGGGGAGAAGGTCCGTAAGCAGCCCGTCGGCGCAGGAGAAGACCTCACCGCGCGGGAGTCACAGATCGCGCGGCTGGCGGCAACAGGTCTGACCAACCAGGAGATCGGCGCCCAGCTGTTCATCAGCACCCACACCGTCGAATGGCACCTGCGGAAAGTCTTCGTCAAACTCGGCATCACCTCCCGTCGCCAACTGCGAACCATCACCTGGTCCGGCTGACCCCAGGTCAGGGCACGGACCACGCACCACGGACTACGGGTTTTCAAGGGTCCGCTACGGCGCCGCACGAACAAGTCTGAATACGTCACCACCACCTATTCGGACATGCTGCGGGAGGTTCATCATGAAGGTCGTCGACATCGGAGGCACCGGACTCATCGGCTCCAAGGTCGTCGCCTCCCCCGATACCGGGGTCAACACCGTCACGGGCGCCGGGCTGGACGAGGCACTGACCGGTGCGCACGTGATCACCACGCTCCCCCGCGCCTCGACCCACAGCCCCGAACTGCGTGCACGCTTCACCCGAGACGTCGTGCCCTTTACCGAAGTGCTGCACCGAGGTGCGCGGCGGCTGACCAACTCCGACGCCGACGCCGACGACCTCCTCCAGGAGACGCTCCTGCGGGCGTACTCGGGATTCCACAGCTTCAAGGAAGGCACCAACCTGCAGGCATGGTTGTTCAAGATCCTCCACAACAAGTGGGTCAGCGCGCACCGCGCCAAGCAATCCCGGCCCCTCGAAGCCGCCGAAGACGCCATCACCGACCGCGTATTGGCCGGTGCGGCAGAAACTTTCGGCTGTTTGTCCGCAGAGAAGGAGGTGCTGACGACCATTCCCGACAACGACGTCTTCGCCGCACTCGCGTCGCTGCCCGAAGGATTCGCCGAGGTCATCTATCTCTCGCTGATCGAGGGCTACACCTACGCGGAGACCTCGGAGATCCTCGACGTCCCGATCGGCACCGTGATGTCCCGGGTCCACCGCGGCCGCCAACGGCTGCGGATCGCGTTGGCCCACCGCGCCCCCCAGCTCTGCAACGACGATCCGGCGGCACACCATGTCGCGTGAGACCGAGCCCGCGGGCGAGTTGCGCGGGCAGACGGCACTGATCACCGGCGGCACCGCGGGAATCGGTCGGGCGTGCGCACTGCTGATGGCCCGCGCGGGCGCCTCGGTGATCGTCACCGGCAGGGACGCCGCTCGTGGTGACACCGCGGCCGGCCTCCACGACCGAATGCGGTTCATCGAGGCCGACCTCTCGGATCTGGAGTCGATCGAATCGCTTGTGCGACAGGCACCGGACATCGACATCCTGGTCAACAACGCGGCCGCCTTCCCCGGCGCGCTGACCGTCGACCAGGAGATCGCGACCCTGGAGCGCACCTTCGACACCAACGTGCGCGGGACGTACGTCCTGACCGCCGCACTCGTACCCGGAATGCTGCGTCGCCGGCGCGGCGCGATCGTCAACGTCACGTCGATGGTGGCGTCCAAGGGAGTCCCCGGCGCGTCGGTGTACAGCGCGTCCAAGGCCGCCGTCGAATCCCTGACCCGGACATGGGCGGCCGAATTCGGAGGCAGCGGGGTACGCGTCAACAGTGTCGCCCCGGGTCCCACCGACACCGAGGGCGTGGTGGCGGAGTGGGGCGACACCAACGACGAACTCGGCCGAGCTCTTCCGCTGGGCCGCACCGCCGATGCCGATGAGATCGCGCAGGCCGTTCTCTTCCTCGCGTCGCCCCGCGCCAGCTTCATCACCGGATCGACGCTGCACGCCGACGGCGGCGGCAACGCGATCTGATCAAGGAGACTGCAATGACGAAAATCTGGGTCGGAGTGGCAGCCGCCCCTCGTGCTCAGCGCCGGCGAGGCGTTCTGGGAGCCGGTTGGCGACGTCATCCATTACCAGGACGGGAACAATGGCGAGGACATCAGGGTTCGGTTTGTCATGACGATGTTCTGCGTGCCCGGTCAGCTGATGCTCGAGCTCGTGGGCGACGCCGAACTCGAAGCGCTTAAGCACCTCCGGCTGGGAGCTTGAGCCGTGCGCGGGGAATGTCGTTGGCTTCGTCGGTTGGCTTGGTCGAATTCGGCGACCGCTCAAATCGGCGGAAGGAGCGACACGTGACCAGCTACCAGTAGTTTCGCCCCGCGCACCATTTGAATACGAATACTATTCTTCAAGTGTTCTGTGGAATTAAGGCGACCGCAGGGACACCGTGAACTAACCAGTAAAGGACTGAACATGGCATCAGCTCGTCTTCGTCGTCGCATCGCGGCAGCCGTGGGCGGTGGCGCCGTCATCGCGATGATCGGCCTCACCGCGGGATGTAGCACTGACAGCGAAACTCCCGAAGAGACGACCACCACGACGACGACCACCACCACCACGCCGCCGCCGCTGAGCCCGACCGAGAAGGCCCCGGACCCCGACGGCCCGAACAACATCTTCACTCCCCCGGTTCAGGCACCGCAGCAGACGGTCAACCCGGGTCGTGACGACTACGGATCCGGTTCGTGATCGAGGCGGGTCCGGGCAGTGACCGGGCCCGCCCTCAATTTGTGTGCGAGCAATGACAACGGTGTCGCTTCGCTCGCTGGCCGCGATGTTTGTCGTCGGGGCGGTGGTGGCGGGTATCGGTTTTTCCGTCAGCAAGCACCGTCCCGATGACAACCTCATCGAGGGCCCGTACGCATCGCTGCTGGACGCGTCGACCGATCTCGGGCCGGCGCGCGAGCAGAGCATCGAGCTGACCGCCAGTCTCACCAACCGGACCCGACCCGCGGCGCTGATGGATTGGGCCCGCGACCAGTCGCTGTCCGTGCGGTGGCGGCCGGGCGACGACTGGGTCATCGTCGAGGGTTCTCCCGACGCCGTGGGTGAGGCGTTCGACGTCTCCGTGCGTGACTACCGGGGACGGATGGGTCAGCACTTCTACGCCTCGCCTCACCAACCGGCTGTGCCCGAACACCTGCGCGGCGAGGTGTCCGAGGTGGGCCGGATCCTCAGCTACATACCGCATCACATGTCGCGCCCCGACCACATCCCGCTCGATGTGCCCGACCGGGGATTGGGACCCGAGGCGCTGCGCACCACCTACAACGCCGACGACCTGGCCAGGGCAGGGTTCACCGGCAAAGGCACCACGATCGTGATCTTCGCCTTCGACGGCTTCAATCAATCCGACCTCGACAAGTTCACGTCGACGTTCGCCCTGCCGGCGTTCACCCCAGAGGTCGTCGGCGGAATGCCGGGCGAGGTGCGCGGCGAATTGTCGATGGATCTCCAAGTGGCGCATGCCATTGCGCCCGATGCGCGCAAGGTCGTCGTCAATGCCCGTCCCACCGTCGAAGGTGGCGGCGGATACCGCAAGATCGGCGAGATGCTCGAGGAGACCGACCGGCAGTTCCCCGGCGCGGTGTGGAGTTTCTCGATCGGTTGGGGCTGCGACAAACTCATCACCGCCGCCGATCTGGCGCCGGTCCGGTCCGCGCTGCGCACTGCGCAATCGCACGGCACCACCGCCTACAACGCCAGCGGCGACCTTGCCGGCATGGAATGCCGTGGCGGACAAGACTGGTCGTCGCCGCCGAGTGAGGACGACGTCGGACTCGACTCGATCGCGTCGCTGCCCGAGATGACCAGCGTCGGCGGCACCACGCTGTCCACCGACGCCGACGGAACATGGGTGTCGGAGCAGACCTGGTTCGACGTTCCGCTGTCGCAGGGCACCGGCGGCGGCGTGTCCGCACTGTTCGACATGCCGGACTGGCAGGCCGCGGCGTCCGGTGCGATCGCCCCTGACCGCCACGACGGCAAGCGGATGACGCCGGACGTCGCCGCCGTCGCCGACCCGTTCACCGGCGTGCAGTTCGTGCTCAACGACCAGATGGTCGTCGGCGGGGGCACGTCGCAATCGGCCCCGATCTGGGCGGGTCTGACCGCGGTGATGAACCAATATCTCCTCGAAAACGGCGGAACCCTCATCGGCGACATCAACCCGCTGCTGTATCGGATCGCCGAGGGAGCTCCACGACCCGCATATCGCGATGTCACGTTGGGCGGCAACGCGGTCGACAACGCCGGCCCCGGGTACGACCTCGTCACCGGACTCGGTACCCCAGATCTCGACAATCTGGTCCGCAACATCGAGATCGCGCAGAAGGTGCAGGCCTGATGAGCGCTCCTACCGGTTTGGTGGAATGCCCGGTCTGTCAGGTCGATGTTCCTGCAGGCGAATACTGCGGCCTCTGCGGTGTGCCGTTGGCCGAGCACCGTGACGGGGACGGCCCGCACTGGCTGCGCGCCCGCGCCTTCAGCGCCGCGCCGTCCCAGCGGCTGATCACACCGGCCCTGACGAGTTCGCTGTTCCCGCACCTCACGCCGCGAGCACGCAAGGTGTTCCTGATGGGCCTGGTTTTGCTCGTGGCTGCCCTGACCGTCGCCACGTTCCTGCGCATGCCCGCAGCGCTCATCGCGGTGGCGTCGCTCGGGTTGCCGCTCCTGTTCGCGCTGTACCTGCGCGAATCCGGTGTTTCCCACGACATCCCACGGCGCACACTGGCGCTGACGACGCTTCTCGGTATCACCCTCGGCGTCGGCTGGGTGTTGCTGACCGGTGCGGCAGTGGCGCGCGCCTATGGCGTTCCACTCGGCGCAGGTATCGCCGGCGGACGCATCCTGCGCGACGGCATCGGGGTACCGGTAGGCAGCATGCTGCTGATGTTGGTCCCGGCGGTGGCGGCCCGGTTCACGTGGCGAGGTAAGCGGGAATCGTTGGACGGCTATGCCATCGGCGCTCTGGGTGCCCTGACGTTCACCGCGGCGGCCACCCTGACGCGGCTGGCGCCCGGGTTCACGACCGGAATGATCAACCGCGTCCGTCCGATGGACGGGCTTCTCGTCGAAGCGGGTATCCGCGGGATCGCGATGCCGCTCACCGCCGCAGCTGTGGGCGGACTCATCGGTGCCGCCCTGTGGTTCACGCGTCCGCCGACCAAAATCGGCAAGAATCGCGGATTCGTCCGCGGGATTCTCATCCTGATCGCGGTCGTCGTCATCGCCGTCTACATCGGGCTCGGGCTGGTCGACGTCGCCCGTGTCCCCCAGTTGTTGCAGCTGGCAATGCATCTGGCGTTGACGGGGCTGGCGCTGTTCGCTCTCCGGATCGGCCTACACCTTGCGTTGCTCCATGAGGCGCAGGACGAGATCCGCACCGACGAGGCCATCCTGTGTGTCGAGTGCAATCACGTCGTGCCTGATGCCCCGTTCTGCGCCCGGTGTGGAGCGGCGATGCAGGCATGCTCGCGCCGTTCCCGCCGCGACCGGCGCGAGGAGCGCCCGATCAGGCTCGCCGACGACCCCGTGCCCGGTGAGATCGTCGTGGGGCTGCTGCCCGGGTATTCGACCCAATCCGGAACGTTCGAGCCGGGCCAGACACCGAAGACGTCGTCGTTCCGCACGGTCGCGCTGGCGCTCGGCATCACAGTGGTCGTTGTGGCGGGCGGACTGGTCGGCCTGTCGGGGCTGATCTCTGCTCCCGCACCCAAGTACGTCTGCCCGCCGGACTGTGGAAGCCCGCCGATGAACCGCGCGGTGGAGATCAATCCGCGGTTCACTTCAGCCGATGGCGCCTTCTCGGTGTCCTATCCCGTCGAAGGCTCGGCTTATGAGATCACCAAGCAGGCCGACGGCGTCACTGCCGTGCTGCAGGCCGGTGACGGTGGCACCATGCGGTTGTTCAGTCAGCCCGCAGACGGGCGTAGCGCACAGGAGATCGCGGTCGCTCTGCTGAACGAGACGTTCCCGGATACGAAGACTTCCTACGAAATTCCCAACACGATGGTCGGCTATGAACGCGGATACGGGGTGGCCGCTGATCTGTGGCCGCAGGGCGCGATGAGTACGTCGACCCGGATGCGCATCATCGTGATGGTGGCCGTGAAGAACGACCTGGCCCTCATTGCGGGGGCGGTCGGACCGTACCGCGCATTCGGTCCGGACTTCGGCTCCGGCAAGCCGTCGGCGGCGAGCCTTCAGCTCGCGCTGGACATGGGGAAGTACGTCAACAGCTTCAGCTGGCGTGGCGACCCGCCTCGCTAAGCAGTTGCCGCGCAACGGATTCTTACTTCCAGGCGAACTTGGCTTCCAGGAAATCGAAGCTACGCGCGAGTTCCTCCTCGGGTAGAGGTGTGCCATCGGAAGCGGCCATCAACACGCCGACGATGGCGCCGGCGATGACTCGGCGTTCAGTGACGCCGGGTGATCCGTCGAGGCGGTGAACCAGAGCGTCGGTGAGACGGTCCATCAGATCGACGTACTCCGTGTACAGCAGGCCGCGCGCCTCCGGCACGTTATAGAGCAGGTGCTGGCTGACGATGGCATCGTGACGCTCGTCGTCGGTGAGGCCGGCGAAGTAGGCATCCACGGCGTACCTGTACGCGGCCACCGGCGACAGCTCTCGCGGGGCATCGATGAATGCAGCGACGATCGGCCCGAACTGATCGCAGATCAGCAGCGCTTCCTTGACACCGAAATACCGATAGAACGTGCGCGCGGAGACGTCGGCCTCCTCGACGATCTGATCGACGGTCGTATTGGCGTAGCCATGCGCGAGGAACAACTTCAACGCAGCATCGCGGATCGCTGCCCGCGTTCTAATTTTCTTGCGTTGACGTAAATTCGGCGCTTCCGGCGGCTGCACGTGCCGATTATCCCCGATCACCGAGAAGGGCGTCCCTGAATCGAGGGAGCCTGTGCTAACGGATAGCCTCGGCTCGGTTCTCGACCGGTTCGGACGAGCCCGCCGTCCCTGCCGCGTACTGCTATGTCGGCACCGATGCCATCCGCGGATACAGGATGGCCGGTCCCAGCCAGCGGGCCACGAAGCGGCGCAGCGTCGGCGCATCGCGAGGGGTTGGGCCTGGGTCGGTGAGAAGTGATTGCACGCTTCGCAGGGTCATTTCGGCCAGTTCACCGAGTGCCAGGTCGTCGAAGCCGTGTAGCGCCCAATCGACATCGAGGCGGTGCAAGACAGTTCGGCAGTAAGAGATCGCCGTATCCGACGTCAGCGAGGTGATGGCGTCGCCCTCGGGTCGCCGGCTCAGGAGGCGCTCCATCGGTGGATCGCCGGCGAGTTTTTCGACGCCGAACGAAACGCATTCGACGACCGCGGTGACGGGGTCTTTGTCTCCTTGGACGTGTTCGACGATCTGGTCGATAAAACCGTTGGCCGCGCGCATAGCGCTGGCGATGAGCAGCGCGTCGGCATTGGGAAAGTAGCGATAGACCGTCTGGCGGGTGACACCGAGCTGGCGGGCGACGTCGGCCAGACGTATCGCTGGTCCGTGTTCGGCAACCACAACGTCGACAGCATCCAGTATTCGAATAATGGCCTCTTCGTCGGAGGTCGGTGCAGAACCCGCCCAACCGCGGCTACGCATGCGCTGTCACTAGCCGTTCGGCGCTGAACTCGATGGGAAGTGTAGTCGGACCGGTCATTCCGAGCAGAGATTTCCAGGGGCCGGGCCGACGCGGCGGGGTTCGGCAAGTCGCCGGGTGAGAACGACAAGCGCTTCAGCCAACTCGCGTCGTGCGGGGTTGGCCCCGAGGCAGTAGTGAGCGCCGCCGCCGAACGTCAGAATTGCGGGGACATCGTTGCGTGTGATGTCGAAGCGGTCGGCACTCCTGTAGATGGCGGGGTCACGGTTGGCTGCAAAGGTGTTGACGAGGACGAACGTCCCCGCCGGGAAGGTGTATCCGCCGAATTCGGCGTCGACGGCGGCGGCCCGCGGGACGATGCAGGCCGCCGGTGAGTGGCGCATGCTTTCCTCGACTGCCTGCATCGCCAGTTCGGGATGATCGCGAAGCTTGGCCCATTGTTCAGGGTGCTCGCAGAGCACTTGCACGGAAGCAGCGAGTTGATTTCGCGTGGTGTCCGTACCTGCCATCAAGAAGCCGGCTACCAGCATTCGCAATTCGTCAGCGTTGAGGCGGTCGCCGTCGTGTTCCGCGCGAATGAGTTCGGACAGCAAGTCGTCGGTCAGATCATGTCGGCGGGCGGCCACCATATCGTCGACGTAGGCGTCGAGCTCGCCCCACGCCCGCATGATCTCGGATTCGTCGAAGGTGACGTCAGTCTGGAAATTCAAGGCCTGAAAGACCACTTCGGTCCAGTCGGCGAACAGGTGCCAGTCCTCGCGAGGCGCTCCGAGAAGCGCGCAGATGATGGGGGTCGGGTAGGGGCGCGCGATGTCGGTTACGACGTCGCACCGTCGGTCCTCAAGGATGCTGTCGATGAGCCCGTTGACCACACCGTGGATGATGTCTTGCAGTCGTGCCGTCGACCGCGGCGTAAAAGCCTTGGACACCGGTTTTCGAAGGCGAGTGTGCGGTTCTCCTCCTGGCCCAGCAGGCTGTTCGCCATCTTGTCGAACAGGGGCCCCGAGGTTATTCCCTGCGCCGCCAGGGTGATACCGGGCGGCAACCGGAACCTGCTGTCGCGCAGCATTTCCCGAGCCAGCTCATAGGACAGGATTTCCGGACCCAGTGGACCGATGGCAATGGGCGGGCGCGACTGCGCCGCCCGGACATCGTCGAAGATGTCCTGCGGCGTGGCGGTGAGGCCATAGCTGAACGTCGGAAGGCCAGCGTCGAAGACACTCGGCGCGGTACTGGTCACGGTCATCGGTATCTCGACTTCCCTGGCCTCAGATGAGGTATGGACGTTTCCAGACAAAGCGTATGACCACAGCCGCTACTCGTCAATCGCATGTTTAAATAAGCCCAGTTGAAGGCGCGTTCTCCGTGCCGCGATCATCCGTTTTGAACAAGAACGTCCAATGGGACGCGGCAGGTTCATCCGTCGCCAACCGGCAGTAGCCCACACGCGCAAGCAGGCATCGACAACTGAAGATCGGGAGGTGATTGACGAGCCGCCTGACCTACTGACGGACGCCCGGCGAACGCGTTCAGCAATCGCCGATGTCGTCCGCAGGTGATGCGTTAGCGTCGCGCAACCAGGGTTTGCGGGTCGAGGCAGGAGGGCCATGAGTTCCGGCCACTATCGGCCTCTGACGAGGCTGTCCATCGCGGTGCCGATCGCGGTCTGCATCGGCCTCGGGGTGCTGCTCGCCGTCGGTCGCAGCGGCTCGGCGGTACCGATCATCGACGACCTGACCATTCTCGGCCTGTCCACCTATGCAACCGTGTGCGCCGTGCTGGCCGCCCGGACGGCGGTTGGCCGCATGCGCGTCGCTTGGTCGATCATGGCTGTAGCAGTGGCTGCCTGGGCGGTCGCCGACCTGATCTGGCTGCTGTGCGACTACGTGTTGCAGGTAGAGCCGTTCCCTTCGCCGGCTGATTTGTTCTATCTGGCGTTCACCGTTTTGACGGTTCCCGGCCTGCTCGCCATGGCGCCGTTCGATGCGTGGTCGAGGCGGCAAGCAAAGGTCCGCATCACACTCGATGGAGTCACCGTCGCGCTGTGTGTGTTTCTGTTGGCCTGGATAACTGCGCTGAGCACCGTTTATGACACCTACCGCGACGACAAGCTGGCCCTCGTTCTAGCGCTGTTCTATCCGGCCTCCGACATCGTGATCCTCGCCGTCTCCGTCGCCGTGCTGGCGCGCGTCGAGACCCGGCAGCGGGCGGCGCTCGGGCTGCTGGTCGTCGCCTTCGCCATCATGACCGTCACCGACAGCGCGTTCGCTTCCGCCGTCGCCCAGGACAACTACGTGACCGGCAGCCTGATGGATGTTGGATGGGCCGCCGCGTCCGCGACGATCGGTATCGCGGCCCTCAAAAGCCGGCGGACACCACCTCCGCGCCCGGCGACAGTGTCGGTGCCATCAGGCACCGCATTGTGGGCGCCGTACCTGCCCCTGCTATTGGTGGGGACGGTAGGGCTGCCGCTGGTCACCACGGGGCTGGAACAGTACGTGGTCCCCGTGATCATCGTCGCGGTGTGCCTGCGCCAGTTCGTCGCCGCGCGGGAAAACCGGCAGTGGCTCAAGGCCGCCGCCGAGCACTCCCTGCGGGATTCGCTCACCGGGTTGGCGAACACCACGCTCTTCCACGACCGGCTCAGCCACGCGATGATGCTGCACGCCCGAGACGACCGGTCGGTGATGGTGGCGTCACTGGACCTCGACGACTTCGCGTTCGTCAACCTCAACATCGGCCATCCCGCCGCCGACCGTCTACTGGTGCACGCCGCACGCCGGATCGCGGCGTGCGTGCGGCCCGGCGACACCGTGGGGCGTGCCGGGGGTGACGAGTTCGCGCTGCTGCTGGAGGGTGACGTGCATGCCTCACAGCGCGTGCTGCAGCGTGTGGTCGAGACATTCGACGAGCCCTTCGAGGTCGACGGGGAGCAAGTGACCATCCGGTGCAGCGTCGGGATCGCCGTCGTTTTCGCCGACGAGCCCGATGTCACCCCGGAAACGATGCTTACGCGGGCTGACGTCGCGGTGCGGGCCGCCAAGCAGTCCCATTCTCGGCGGATCCGCTTCTTCGAAGAAGACATGGAGCAGACCGACCCCGACTCGGCGGAGGCCGGCGACCGCAACACCGAGCTGGTGTCTGTCGCGGGTGCGGCCAGGGTCCGTCTGCTGAGTGAGTTGCGCCGCGCCGTCGACCATGGCGATCTGGAGCTCGCGTACCAGCCGAAGGTCGACCTTGTCGGCGGACAGGTCGTCGGAGTGGAGTCGCTGCTGCGGTGGCCGCATCCCGACCTGGGGTTGCTGTATCCGGGCACGTTCATGCCGCTAGTCCGCGAGCACAAGCTGATACGGCCGGTCACGGATCTGGTGATCGACAAAGCGCTCGACGACGCGGCGCGATGGCTGACTGGCGGAGTGCACATGCCGGTCGCGGTCAACCTGTTCGCCCCGTCGCTGCGCGACACCCGGTTACCCACATCGCTGCGCGAAGCCCTGGAGCGTCGGGGTCTGCCTGCCGGGCTGTTGACCGTCGAGATCACCGAGGATCTCGTGATCAACGATCTCGACCGGGTCACCGGCGTCCTCGAACAGCTCCGCGAACACGGAATACCCGTTGCCATAGACGATTTCGGCAGCGGCTATTCGGCGCTGTCCTACTTGCGCGACCTCGTGATCGACGAAATCAAGCTCGACCGTAGTTTCATTGCATCGGTCACGACCGACCTGCGCGCGGCCGTCGTGGTGGCCGCCATCATCGAGCTCACCCACGGTCTCGGCATGACCGTGGTAGCCGAAGGCATCGAAGAGGCGGCAACGGCGAATTGGTTGCGCGACAGCGGATGCGACGTCGGACAGGGCTACCACTTCGGCAGGCCGATCGACGCCGACGATGTTCCCAGCCTGGCTCACCTCGCCATAGGGCCGCTCTGACATCACCGGCGAATCCCAACGGTCCGATGGCATTGCGAATGGATGTCGTTTCACTGACACAAATCGCCATTGACGCCTGCTATGGACGCGTAGTCCGAGGGGTACTAACCAGGAAGCTCAGGCGCGTGGCGCCGGGGCGTCATCCTCCGGCCTCTTCGTCCGACGTCGGTCTTGGACCGGTCCGACCTCGACTACGCATCGACTGCTACCACGCCGTCACTGGCGAATTCCACGGGAACGGTTGTTGGACAGGGACGTTTTAGACGCAGCGCTTTTCAGGTCAAGACAACACGACGGAATGCACTCGCACGAGCAGACGATGAGCCTGAGATCATCTGCAGCTCTCTCCCGAGGCCATGTACTCCAGTATCAGTCGGTCTTTGTACAGCTTGCCCGCATCGGTCCGCGGCATGTTCTCGGTGAAAACTATCGACCGAGGACGCTTGTGCCGCGCGAGGCGGTAGCTTGCCCACGACATCAGTTCCGCATTTGTGGCTTCACTGGCGAGTGCAGGCTGCGCGAGCTCAACGACCGCAATCACCGACTGACCCAGATCGTCGTCATGCACGCCGAAGACGGCGACATCCGCGACGAGTGGATGGCTGATCAAGACGTTCTCGACTTCTTGCGGATACACGTTGACGCCACCAGAGATGATCATGTTGTGCCGCCGATCCGTAAGGAAGAGATAGCCCTCTTCATCGACAAACCCGATGTCGCCCACTGTGACCCACCCCTGAGGCGACCGCGATCCCGCAGTCTTCTCGGCATCGTTGAGGTACTCGAAGCTGTACCCGCCATCAAAGTAAACGTCACCGATCTGTCGCGGTGGCAACTCCTTGAGGTTCTCGTCGAGGATGTGAGGTTGTCCCAGAATCGGTTTGCCGACAGAACCCGGCCGCCGGAGCCACTCCTCAGCACTGATGAGCGATATGCCTGCGCCTTCAGATGATCCGTAGTACTCATCGATGATGGGACCCCACCACTCGATCATTTGGTGCTTGATGGCGGGTGGGCACGGAGCAGCGGCGTGTATGACTCGACGAAGGCTTGACAGGTCGAATTGTTGCTTTTCTCGCCGCGACAGTCTGAGCATCCTGACAAACATCGTGGGCACGAACTGCGCGTGTGTCACGCCGTAGCGCTCTATACACCGGAGCGCCTGCAGTGCGTCGAATCGCTCCATCATGACGGTCGTGGCACCCACCGCCTGCGCTGACATCGTCCACATCGCCGGCGCAGTGTGATAGGTCGGGGCGGGGCTGAGGTACACCGAATCCCTTGCGACGCCCAGCGCTTCGAATACCGGCGTAGGTAGCGACGATCGACCAGCCGATCCGCTGATACGCGGCCGCCGTATCCCCTTTGGTCTCCCCGTGCTACCTGCCGAGTATTGAAGTAGCTGACCTTCACTCTCATCGGGTGTGAATTGGATCGACTCACCCTCAGCGCATTCAGGGTAGTTCTGCCATCCGGTCATGTCGCCGTTGGCGACAAGTGCGACAGACGGAAGGCCGTGCGGTAGGTGACGCACCATCTCGACGCACACGTCTGCCATTGCGCGCGACGAGATGATGGCCTTGGCGCCACTGTCATTGACGACATAGGCGGCTTCGGAAGCAGTCAAGTGGGTGTTGACCAGGGTGAAATACAGGCCGCTGCGCCTAGCCGCCCACATCACTGCATGGATGTGCTCGTTGTTCTCCATGAGCACTGCGATGGTGTCGCCGGAGTCGATGCCGCGGCGTCGCAGATAGTTTGCGAGCCTGTTTGCGCTTTCATCGAGCGCCTTGAAGGTCACGCTGCGACCTGACGGATGCAAGATCACCGCAGCCTTACCCGCGCCAACGTGATTGCACAGATCCACCAGTGTCCTTCCTTCTGGCGACTCGGCGACCCAGTCGCCACCGCCGCAACGGCACAAAGAGAATGACTACTCTCGTAGAGTGATAATGCTAATACTTAGTTGGGTGCAGCAAGCAAGTTGGAAGGACGATGGCAGCAGAGACGGATACGCGCCGCGCATCGTCGCGAGCTCAAATACTCAAGGCATCAACGATGCTCATGCGATCCGGTGGGCCGTCGGCGATCACGGTGGATGCGGTGACCCGCATCTCGACGGTGGCGCGCGCAACGTTGTACCGCCACTTCGCCAGCACTGACGCACTCCTCGCCGCGACATTCACGGCGCTGTTGCCGCCGGTCCCACGATTGACAACGGCGAGGTCTCTGCGCGACCGACTGGTCAAGTCAGTGCTTACTCACTTCGACAGCGCCTCGACAGGGGGCTCAGTTATTGCAGCGATGTCGTGGCTGATGTTGGCCGCCGGGGACGAGTGCGCTGAAAGAGCGACCCTGCGCACTCATCTCATCCGCCGATGCGTCGACCCCATAGAGGCCGCGCTGTGTACGCCCAGCGCCAGGAAGCGCCTTGGCGATGTGGACGTCCAAGCCGCGGCAACCCAGATACTGGGACCCGTCGTCCTGGCCGAAATACTGCAACTGGACAGCGTCGACCGGTGCGCGCTCGCCCGAGCTTCAGTGGACGCGTTTCTCGGCGCCCATTCAGCGAGCAGCTAGCGTTGCAGCCCAGTCAGCCTGCAGCACTCCTCGTCCGCCGCGTCGACGTCGCTCGCGGCGACGCTTTGGGCCGGGTTGGCTTGACGTCTTCGGTGGGCGGCGACACGGCTTGCTTGCACCACGCCCACAGCTGCTCTTCGTTCAGGTTCGCACCCTTGATCCCCAGCTGAAACACGCCGATCTGCGCGAGAGCGGTCAGCGTCGAGTTCAGCAACGTGGTCATCTGCGCCGGCGACAGGTCCTTTCGAACCAGACCTGCGCGCGAGCACGCTGTCAGAATCTTCGTGAGCAGCTTCTGATGCGGCTCCCAGATCTTGGCGAAGTCTTCGGGACGCTCGATTTCCAGGCTGAGGTTGTAGATGGTCATGACCCGCCCGCCCACGGCTTCCGACGATTCGGCACGGGAAAGAAAACCACGACAAAACGCTTCGAGCTGCTCCAACGGCCCGTCGGCGGCAGCCACTTCTTGGCGAATGCTCTCGGTGAACTGACTGGTCACGTTCTCATACAACGCCAACAGCAGTTCGTCTTTACCGGCGAAGTGCTGGTAAAACGCCCTCAAACTCAGATTCGAGCGGTCGATCAGCGTCTGAATCGTGAAATCCGCACGCCCGGACTCCTCAACGAGCTCCAGTGCGGTGGCGAGGAAACGAGAGCTTCGCGCGAGTGCTCGTGCGCGTGCTGTGCTCAGCCGCCGTTCGATAGTGCGTTGCTGCCACGTCGTGGGCATCTCCACCTCAGCGTCGACGATCTCGAGGGTGTCGTCGGCGTCGCGTGCGCCCTTGCCTTTCGCCATCATAGTGGATAAGAGAATACGCGATCTCAGCGAGAATTCGCGCTCTACCTACACGTGCATGTCGCTTCGCGGTATTCGTAATTCGCAGTTCCACTCTTCCCGATCTCGCCGCCATCTGGGCCCAACGCTCCTGCGAACCTCCTTCGGCTCCCGTAGCGCGAACCGGAACAACCCATGCGCTACTCTGAAAACGTTCATTCTCGATTACGGAAATGATTATGTCGGTCGCGGTGCCGCAAGCCGTCCCGAAGGAGCAAGCGTGAGCACAGACATCTTGATCGTGTCGCCAGATGACCATCTTGTGGAGCCAGCTGACCTGTGGACCAGCCGATTGCCCGAGCGCTATCGAGATATCGGACCGAGAATCATTCGGCACCGCGGGAGGATGGACCCCACCGTCACATCAGACGTCGCATTCGTCGACGACGAGGACGGCCGCGATGCCGACATCTGGCACTACGAGGACGCCGTCATCCCCATTCCACTTATCAGCGCAGCGGCCGGCTACGAGATCGATGAGCTCACCACCGATCCGATCACCTATGACGAGATGCGGCCGGGCTGCTTCCGTCCGGCTGACCGGTTGGCCGACATGGATCTTGCGGGTATCGAGGCGTCGGCCTGCTTCCCGAACACGCTTGTCCGCTTCTGCGGGCAGCGATTCCTGCACGGCAAAGACAAAGATCTCTCGCTCCTCTGCGTGCAGGCTTACAACGACTTCCAAATCGACGAGTGGGGCGGCAGCTCCAACGGCCGCCTGATTCCCCTCGGCATCATCCCGCTGTGGGACGTCGACCTTGCGGCGAAGGAAGTGGAAAGGGTCGCTGCCAAGGGCATGCGCGCGGTGTGTTTTTCAGAGTTGCCCGCGCGCCTCGACCTTCCATCTATTCACAGCGGCTACTGGGACCCGTTCTTCGCAGCATGTGAGCGCAATGAGGTGGGCATCATGCTGCATATCGGGTCTAGCTCGTCGCTCACCAGATCCTCCCCCGACTCCCCGCACGTCGTGACGAGCGCGCTGATGGCCGTCAACTGCACGATCGCGTTGGTTGACTGGCTGTTTTCGGCCAAGCTCAAGCAATTCCCGAAATTGAAGATCGCATTCGCCGAGGCCCAGGCCGGCTGGATTCCCTACTACCTGCAACGTGTCGACGAAGTGTGGGAGGACCGGCGAGCCTGGGGCGGGATCCATCCGCTGCTCACCGAACCCCCGAGCAACCAGGTCCCCGGACGCATCTGGTTTTCCACGTTCGGCGACCCCGTCGCGTTCCGCATCCTCGATCTGGTCGGCGAAGACCAGCTCATGTTCGAGACGGACTACCCCCACAACGATACGAACTGGCCGCACAGCACCGACGTCGCGAACAAGGCGACGGAAGGCCTCGACGAAGCGACGAAGCGGAAGGTGTTGTCCACCAACGCGAAGAACTTCTTCGGGATGGTCTAGCGGCCATCGCCGGTTACGGCGCGGAAAGCGTCGACCAAAGGGCTGAGGAACTCAACCGCGCCGACCAGGGGTTTCAATCACGCGCCGTCGAGGCCCGCGGGTTTCGCCCGCCGGCCTGACCGCCCTCGGACGGATCGGCATATGCGGCAAGTTTCTTGTCGAACACCACGCGGTCGGACACCACCAACCGGTCGATGCCAGCAGTGTCCATCGCGCGGGCGAGGTCCAGCGTCACGACCCCGTTTCCCACGGCTGATCCCACCGGTCGAGCACCGCTGCATGGGAGAGCGGCTTGCGGCGGACGGGATGATGGCCGCCTTGCGGCCAGCCGACCGTGAGCAGCGTGGCGATCTTCCAATCGTCCGGGATACCGATCGACGTGCGTAATTCGGCGTCGCAGTGGCCGTGCCAGAGCGTAATCGCCGCGCCCAATCCCTGGGCGCGCGCAGCCAGGAGAAAGTTCTGCACCGCTGGGAATATGGATCCCGCCTGCTGGAGTTCGGTTGTTCCCCGCTGAGGCTGCACGCAAAAGAGCACCAACTCGGGTGCGCCCCCGCCGACGCGCATGTGCTCGGCCATCGTCCGCAGGACACGGGATTTCGGATCATCGGCGCTCTCACCGAGTTCCGGGATCCGATAGAAGTCCTTCATCACCTCCCACGTCGATCGAGCAGCCGCAGTGATGACGCCGCGCAATTCCTCGGAGCGGATCACCACGAACCGCCACGGCTGTCCGTTTCCACCTGAAGGGGCCCACGAAGCCGCCGTCAGGCACCTCTCCAACACTACGTCCGGGACAGGTTCTTCGCGATAGCGCCGAACCGCCGTGGCGGTGTTCATCACCGTCCACACATCGTCCGAAAGCTTGGGAACGGCAGCACGATTCATGCTCGCGCTTTCTGAGGCAAGATGCCCTGCCAGGTTCCACCGCGGACGGGTCCTGTGACCACAGGAAGATCCAGAGTCGACAGCAGCCCCGGCGGCGCCGCGATCACTGCCGGGATCGCGTTGAGCTCGCGCATGACGGTCGCGTAGGTGAGGCCTCGCATGTTGTTTCCTCGACCGTGCATCTCGATGTCGACCGTATAGGTGGGTAGACCGTCGACGATGACGCGATAGCCACCGTGCGGCGAGGGGTGCCGCGGCCAGTCGGGCGCTGACTGCTCGCCCATGCGCGTGATGTGTTCGAGGACAACGCGCTCCTCGCCATCGACCATGCCGGCCAGCTTGAACCGCATACCTCCCATGGTCCCGGGCTCAACCCAGCCCGACGCGACCTCATACCGCTCGGTGGCGAGCCACTTGTCGATCGTCGTCACCACGTCATCGAGCGGCAAGCCGACCCCGTCGGCGACCAGATGCACAATCGGTGCCCACAGCGCGGCGAGGCGCGCGGTGTCGAAGAGCGGTGCGGGGTGGTCGGGCGGATGGCCGAATCCCATGAAGTCGAACATGATCTCGGGTTGTGCGATGGGTCCGTAGTCGAGAATCTCCAGCATCGTGATGGTGTCGACACGGCTGCTGAATCCGGTCATGGTCAGAGCGATCACATCGTTCGCCCAGCCAGGATCGACGCCGCTGTTGAACATGCTCGTGCCGCCCTCACGGCACGCCTGCTCCAGCAGCTCAACGGTCTCCTGGTCCGCGGCGGGCGGGTAGCACAGCGGCACCAGGGATGTGCACACGACGTTCTTGCCGGCACGCAGACAGCGGGCGACGTCCTCCGCCGCCTCTCGATACCGATAGTCGCCCGAGGCAAAGAATGCGACGACATCCGCGTCGAGGCTCAACGCCGCATCGACGTCGCGCGTCGCGACCACCCCGGTTCTCGGCATACCGCAAATATCCCCGGCATCCCTGCCATCTTTGGACTCCGAATGCACCACGAGTCCAACGAGGTCGAGTCCGGGATGGGCAATGGTGGCGCGCAGTGCCCCGATCCCGACTTGCCCAGGCCCCCAGAGAATCACCCGCGGGTTCCGTTCAGCGACCACCATGTCGATTCTCCCGAGTCGGTGTGAGAATATTGCTTCTCATATATCGGTAACATCATTACCACAGGCGGCAGAGGGAGAACAGTGAGCGAGTACCGGTTCTTGAAGTGGGCAACCTATGACGACGGCCGCATCGTACGGATCTCTCTCAACCGACCGGAGCAGCGCAACGCGCAGAACCGGGGCATGCTCGTCGAACTCGACGAGGCCTTCGGCGCCGCGGAGGCCGACGACAACGTCCGCGTCGTCATCCTGGCCGGCGAAGGCAAGATGTTCTCGTCCGGCCACGACATCGGATCGAAACAGGCCATCAGCGAGTACCTCCCTGGACCTGACCAGCATCCCAGTGCGTCGGTCAACGGAGGCACCCGCGACGGCGCCGAGAAAACCATGCTCCAGGAGTGGCACTACTTCTTCCAGAACACGCTGCGGTGGCGCAACCTGCGCAAGATCACCATCGCCCAGGTGCATGGCGACGTGTTCTCGGCAGGGTTGATGCTCATGTGGGCCTGTGACCTGATCGTCGGGAGCGACGACGTGCGGTTCGCCGATGTCGTCGGCACCCGGTTGGGTATGTGCGGTATGGAGTATTTCGGTCACCCGTGGGAGTTCGGACCCCGGAAAGCCAAGGAGCTCATGCTCACCGGGGATGCCATCGACATTCACGAAGCACATCAACTTGGCATGGTGAGCAAGGTCTTCGGTAGGGACGAACTTGCCGACCGCACGCTCGATATGGCTCGCCGGATAGCGGAGGTGCCGACGATGGCGGCATTGCTGATCAAGGAGTCTGTCAATCAGACCGTGGACAACATGGGTTTCTACAACTCGCTGCAGTCGTGTTTCACCCTGCATCAACTCAACCACTCCCATTGGGGGCAGGTCCGCGAGGACGGCAGGCAGACGGCCGGGCCGGAGAACGGCGTGCCGGACTGGCGTGATGCACCGCCGGTAGCTCTGGCGGTCAAGGATCAGGTCCGACCGCAGTCGTGAACGATCGCGGAGCGCCCGAACTTCCTGAACCGCAACCTATGCCGGTCACGATTCCCGGCCACCTCTTCGGCAAGCTGCCGTTCTACGACGTTTTCGAGGGCGAGGACACGGTCATCGTCGATCTGCACAATCGAGCAGACTTGGTGAATATTCGCGGAGCATTGCAGGGCGGGCTGGTAGCGACGCTCATCGACGTTGCCGCGGGTCGGCTGGCCCAGGCGCGCGCCGACGGCGGGGTAGGTGTCGGGACGGCCGACATGACCATTCACTACCTGGCGCCCATCATCGACGGGCCGGCCCGGGCAGTGGCGAAACTCGTCAGAGCGGGCCGACGAATCATCGTCGTGGGCGTGGATGTCTTCGATGTTGGACGAGGCCGACTCGCAGCACGGGCAACGCTGAGTTTCGCGACCTTGGAAGCGCGGAAAGATCAAGCTGTCGCGGCGCCGTAGCGTGCCTCGGCGACGCGATCGAGCGCGACGTTCGGTTCGCCGAAAACCAGCGCCCATCCGCGAACCCGGCGATAGTACAGCTGGATATCGCCTTCCATACCGAATCCGTACCCGCCGTGGATATGCAGACTGTGGCGGGTCGCGTCCCTGGCCGACTCGTAGGCGAACGCGAACGCCATCGCGGCAAGTTCGGTGACACGCTCCGGTTCGTCGTCGAAAGCGCAGGCGGCTTCGAGAGCGATCAGACGCGCTCCTTCCGCGGCCGTTGCACTGTCGGCGAGTGGATGTGAAACGGCCTGAAACGCACCGATCGGCGTCCCAAAGGCATGTCGCTGCTTGGCGTAATCCACCGCGAGTTCGACAGCCTTGGCCGCCGCTCCTGCGAGCGCGGCAGCCGTCATCGTGAGCCAGAGGTCAAGGGCATCCGAATAGAGCCGCGTTCCGGCATCCCCTTCCGCGAGTACAACGGCGTCCCGCCCCACCGACACATCAGCCAGCGACAACGTCCCGAGATTCGACACATGCCTGCGCGTGTCATCGATCGGAACCGCGAGCAGTCGTCCGTCAACGAACGCGACGACAAGATCTGCGACGGCACCGCCGGGCACCATCGTCAGAAGAGTGGAGGTCTTCCGGGGCAGAAAGGTGACAAAGCGCTCCCCCCGCAATGCATCGGCGAGCAACGCGCCTGCGCCGGCGGTCGCGAGTGCATGCACGGCGACCTGCGCCTCGATGACAGGCGCAGATGCAGCGGCGCGCCCGAACTGCTCTGCCACCAGCGCAAGATCCGCAGCGGAGGCGCCCCACCCACCATCCGACTCGCCTACCGCCATATCCAGAATGCCCGTGTCTCGCAAGGCGTCCCACAGCTTCGCGTCGAATCCGAGCGGTTCGGCAGCACGGACGCGCTCCGGTGAGGATTGCCGCTCGTAGAGCGCAGCGAAGGAATCCACCAGCTGCCGCTGCTCATCGGTAAGACTCAGGTCCACGA
Source organism: Mycobacterium sp. 236(2023) (assembly GCF_029623955.1). Classification (GTDB taxonomy): domain Bacteria; phylum Actinomycetota; class Actinomycetes; order Mycobacteriales; family Mycobacteriaceae; genus Mycobacterium. The sequence goes on from NZ_JARSBP010000014.1 coordinate 34,529, forward strand.
CAACTACCCCCTCACTAGCGGATATGATTATTCTCGTTTCTGAGAGTAGCAGTATCAGAGTCACCAGCAGCCTGAGAGGTTGCCGCCCAAACAGATTGGTTCATACGATGCACTTTCAGCTCGACTCCGCCACGGCCGCCTACCGCGACGAAGTCGGCGCCCATCTCACACAAGCACTCACACCGGACGTCGAAGAACGCGTATACCGCAGCGGTGTCGCCCACGATGACGCTTTCGCGCAGGGCCTCGTGGACAAGCACTACTTCGCGCCGGACTGGCCTGCGGAATTCGGCGGAGAAGGCCGAAATGCCTGGGAAGCCCAGGTGCTCAAAGAGCAGCTGATGCGTTTCGACGCACCCGTCTATCTGTCGGAGACCACACGCATGGTGGCGTCGATCATCCGGGCCGTCGGCGCACCAAAGATGAAGGACCGCCTTCTCCCCGGAGCTATGCGAGGGGACATCACGATTGCGCTCGGTTTCACGGAGCCCGAGTGTGGCTCCGATGTCGCCGCGGCGGCCACAAGGGCCGTACGCGACGGTGACCACTGGGTGATCAACGGCTCGAAGATGTTCACGACCAATGGGCACATCGCCGACTACATCTTCCTACTGGCGCGCACTGATCCGGCCAAGCCCAAGCACAAGGGCCTCACGATGTTCCTTGTCCCCTGCACCGCAGAGGGTTTCGAGGCCCAGGCGGTGTGGACACTCTCCGGCGAACGCACCAACATCACGTTCTACAGTGACGTCCGCATCGCCGATGAATGGCGCATCGGCGACGTCAACGGTGGTTGGCAGGTGCTCGGCATGTCGCTGCAGGATGAGCACGCCTCAGGCTGGGGTCCGCATCTGGCGCGCCTGCTGCACCACGCCGAGAAGTGGGCGGAAGAGTCGGCTGTGCCCGGCGGGCCGCCACGCCTGCACGATCCCGATGTGCGCCGCCGACTTTCGAGGGTGGCGATGGAGTACGAGGTGTCGATACTGCTGCAGCGCCGCTGTGTGTGGATGGTCGAGAAAGGGCGCGTCCCGATAGCCGAGGGTCCGATGTCCAAAGTGTTCAGCACAGAAGCGCTCGAACGTGCCAGCCAGGACATCGTCGAACTCGTCGGGCCGGATGCGCTGCGAAGTTATCTGGATCCGACGGCTCCGGAGCGTGGCAGATTCGACCACACTATGCGCTTTTCGCTCGGCACCACCATCTACGCGGGCACCAGCGAGGTTCAGCGAACGATTATCGCCCAACGGGGGCTCGGCCTCCCCCGGTAACGACCGGAGTCAGAGTGCTTTCCAGTCCGGGGTGCGTTTTTCAAGGAATGCTCGTGGACCCTCGATCGCATCCTTGGTGAGCGCCACCTTCATCCGATAATTCTCCGCCAGGAGCTCGGCCTCGTAGATGGGCAGCGAGAGACCCTTACGCACCGCCATCCGTGAACCCCGAACGGCCAGAGGCGCATTGGAGTTGATGACGTCGGCGATCTCCCAGGCCCGCTGCATCAGCGCGTCGTGTGCGACGACCTCGGTGAACACCCCGAGGTCGAAGCAGCGTTGCGCATCGAGCCGCTCATGCTTGCCCATGAGGACCAGTCGCATCGCCACAGGCAGAGGCAAAATCCTCGCCAGCCGCACGGCCTCGCGGCCAGAAGTGACCCCGATGCTCACGTGTGGGTCCATCAACGTCGCGCGTTCGGACGCAACCGTGATGTCCGCTGTGGTGACGAGGTCCATTCCCGCGCCGCAGGCGATGCCATTCACAGCGCAGATGATCGGCTTCGTCATCTGCAACCACGGCGGGGTGGCCTCCTGAGGGGCGTCCCACTGCCGCATCGAGCTCAGGATCGGCTCGCCCTGGTTGTCGATACCCGCGGCGTTTTCCATGTCGTGATCGGCCGCCTTGTTGACGTCCGCGCCGACGCACAGCGCGCGACCCGCACCAGTGATGATGACAGTCCAGATGTCTTGCGAACGCTCGATCTCGGTGTAAGCGACGGCAAGTTCTGCGATCATCTCGTCGTTGATCGCATTGAGAACTTCGGGCCGATTCAATGTCACGCAGACGGTATGCCCCCGGACCTCGACGTCGATGGTGTCGTATGTCGTCATGTGCGAGCTCCTTGCGCTGCTTCCTCGACCACAGGCCGCACACCCAGGATTTCCTCGAAACGATCGCAGTAGCGTGGCCACACGTCGGGGTTGAGGAGACGTGGCGGCATACGGCCGTCGAAGATCGTCTGCCATTGCTCGGCAGTCGCGACGGCAATATCCCGGGATGCCTCAACCGTGATGCCTGCGGTGTGCGGCGTGGCCACGACGTTGTCGAGCTGCAACAGCGGATTGTCCTGGCGCGGCGGCTCCTCGTGGAACACGTCGAGGCCGGCGCCCGCAATCTGGCCGTTCTTGAGCGCGCCGAGGAGCGCCGCCTCGTCATGCACCGGTCCCCTCGCGGTCGTGATGAAGAAAGCGGTTGACTTCATAGCCTCGAACTCGGCTCTGCCGAACAGCCCCTCGGTTTCACTGGTCAGTGGACAGGTCACCTGCACGAAATCCGCACGCTCGACCAGCTCCGATAGCGCGACTTTCGCAACACCGCGGGCATGCGCTACGACGTCGTCAAGGTAGGGGTCGAACACCAGTACGTTCATGCCGAATGGTGCGCAAAGTTCGACGAGCCGCTTCCCGATGGCGCCGAGCCCCACCACCCCAAGGGTCTTGCCGAGCAGCTGACTTCCCCGTAGGGCCAGTCGATTTCCGAGACGCCCACTACGCAATGTCCGGTCCGCCACGGTGATCTTCTTCGCAAGGTCGAGCATGAATCCCAACGCGTGTTCGGCAACGGCCTCCGCGCCGGGACCGGAGTTGTTGCACACCGCAATCCCTGCGCGCGTGCACGCATCGACGTCGATGACGTCGTATCCCGCACCGGCGGAACATACTGCCAGAAGATTCCGGCATCGCTCGATCAGCGCGGGTCCCGCCAACCATCGTGTGCCGTCGACGCATGCCGCAACATCGGTGCGTGTGGCCACTTGGTATCCGTTCGCGGATTCCAAGGCCGCCCAATTATTTTCATCGGATGCTGCCAGATCCAGCTTGACGACGTCGACATCAGCCGATGCCAGGACCTCGCCCGCGACAGGATCGGTCCAGCGTTCGAACACCAGCCGCGGACGGACCACCGTCACGGCTTCGTCTTGGGTTTCGCCTGAGCGGCCTTGAACATATCGGCCAGTGCCGCGTCGACGTTCTTGTAGTCGTTCTGAGCAATGGTTCCGTCTCTGCCTTCGACCACGTCGTAACCCAAACGCAAATCCTTGTTCTCCATATGGAAGTACTCGCGGCCCAGAGGCAAACGGCGGTCTTCGCGCGGGACCTCCATCCACGCCCGCAAGAAGCACCGGGCTTTCTTCGGATCGTTGCTGCTGACGAAGTCCGACCGCGAATGACACATGGCAAAGTTGTTGGCTACGGCCGCCTCACCGGATTCAAGCCGGAACTCCACTTGCTGCTCGACGAGCACGTTGCGGAGTACCTCGATCGCCTCCTCTTGAATGGGCGTGAACTCCCGCCCGAGGGTTTTCATCGCGGGCAGGATGCTGCTGTAGGTGAAGTTCAGACAGATGCGGCCATTGATCTGGGAGAACACCGGCACGTCGTACGGCGTCACATCGGGCTGGTCGTCGGGCTGTTCGCTTCGGCGGTGGTGCGGGAAGCCCTGATACAGCACGTCCAACAGGTCGGGCCGCTCGGCGAGGATCCGGTTGTGTGCCGCGGGGCCGCTCGCGAACTGGCTCTCGCCACCTTCTGCCGCCGGGTAGACGCACAACAGCGACAGAATGTCGGCAGCGTCGTTGTGCATTGCCAGTTCTGCACGTGACTTCGTGCCGCGCGCGGGTTGCACGCCATTGGGCAAGATCTCCTCTTGCACACGCACCAGGCGATGCCCGAACGAATTATTGGACACCGGGTAGCCGAGATGCCAACAGAACGCCCAATAAATGCGTTCCAGATCTTCGATCGAATGCTGTTCTACCGGGAACCCGCGCACACACGCCAATCCCTTGCCGAACATCAGGTCCTGATAAAGCCTGGCGAGATCGTCGTCCAGATCAGGATGACGGACATCGTCGCCGGTGATGTCGTCACGGTTCTTGTTCGCCGTCCGCGCCAGGATCGATTCCAATGCAGCGACATTGCGAGAGGACAGGTCGAAGCAGAAATCGTCCTTGCTGGAGAAATCGGCGCCTGTCCACGCCATCGAGTCCGTCACTTGGTCGGTGTAGATCGCTGTGGGCATCCGTCCTCCTGGTGTACTGGCACGGTTGTTCGGTTGTCGCTGTTTCAGCTGCCGCGGCGGTCGAGGGTACGAAGCGCCTGTGCGCGCGTAGTGGCCGCTTCGGTCATCATCCCCACATCTGTTCCTGCCGAGATGAAGCGCAGACCGAGATCTACGAAACGTTCCAGCAGGTCCTGGGACTTGATACCGGCCACTCCGAGCGCGACGCCGTGGTTCCGACACGCCACTGCAACGGACTTTACCGCATTTTGGAAATGTTCATTCTCATAGTCGCCGTGGATACCCATCTCAGCGGTCAGGTCACTCGGCCCGATGAGAATCATGTCGAGACCATCAACCGCGGCGATGTCGTCCACCAAGGACACCGCCTCAGGAGTCTCGACCATGACGGCGACCGTCGTCAGCGCTTCGAGTCGTGCCGTCAACTCGGTGGCCGACACAGGCGCGTATCCGCTCAGCGCATTCGGTCCCGATATCGAGCGGTGACCCAGCGGCGGGAACCTTGCCGCATCGACGACAGCCTGGGCCTCCGACCGCGAGTTGACGTGCGGCACAATAACTCCACTAGCTCCGACATCCAAGACACGCGCTATGAGGCTGGGTTCTTGCGACGGCACCCGAACAAGGCCGGCGATTCCGGCTCCGAGTGCACTTGCGCACAACATCCCCGCCGTCTCGAGGGACGTTGCGGTGTGCTCCAGGTCGACGTAGATCGCATCGTAGCCGCACGTCGCGGCGATCGCCGGTACGTCAGGGGTACGAGAGTTCAGCAGCGCCAGGCACAGAACCAACTCGCCTTCGCGCAGCGACTCCCGCAACGATCGCGTCACGGGTCCACGCTAGCCGAATGAGAACGAGTGTTGCATCTATTCGTAAACGTCATTATCAGTGTGATTAACATGGGGTATGCCAGCACGCCGCGTTGCGATCGTCGGGGCCGCGCTGTCGGACTGCGGGAGAGTCCCGGACAAGACGGCGATGGCCCTGATAGCGCAATCGTCCCGACTCGCCATCGCGGATGCAGGTCTGACGAAGAACGACATCGAAGGTTTCGGTGGGCACGGCGCATTACTGCCACCTCTCGAGGTCGCGGAATACCTCGGACTGAAGCCGGTCTGGGTAGACGCGACGAATACCGGCGGGTCGTCGTGGGAGGTCATGGCGCGACACGCCACGGCGGCGATCGCAAATGGCGAGATCGATATCGCCCTGCTCACCTACGGTTCCACGGCGCGCTCGGACGTCAAACGCCGGCAACGCGGCTCGGTCGCAGCGATGAGCACGGGGGGCGCGATGCAGTACGAGGCGCCCTACGGTGCCACCCTGATCGCCAAGTACGCGATGGCTGCGCGACGCCACATGATCGAATACGGGACGACGGTCGAACAGCTCGCCGAAGTAGCGGTGGCCGCGCATGAGTGGGCAGCCATGAACGACAACGCCTTTGACCGTGACCGGCTCACTGTGGCTGACGTGTCAGCGGCACCCATGGTCGCCGACCCCTTCACCACCAAGCACGTATGCCTGCGCACCGACGGTGGTGGAGCCATTGTTCTGGCCAGCGAGGGTGTCGCCGAGAACTGTCAGCGCGAGCCCGTCTGGGTTCTGGGCGCCGCCGACGCAACCTCCCACGTCAGCATGAGTGAGTGGGGTGACTTCACCACGTCGGCGGCCGCAGTCTCCGGTCCGAAGGCCTTCGCCCAGGCTGGTGTCGATCCCTCGGACATCGATGTGTGCCAGCTCTACGACTCCTTCACCGCCACCGTCTTGCTCAGTGTGGAAGATCTGGGCTTCTGCGCCAAGGGAGAAGGTGGCGCATTCATCGAGTCCGGCGCGCTGCGGCCCGGCGGCGTGCTACCGACGAACACCGACGGCGGCGGACTCGCGTCGTGCCACCCGGGAATGCGGGGCATGTTCTTGATGGTCGAAGCTGTCCGGCAGTTGCGCGGCGAATGCGGGGAACGACAGGTCGGCGGGGCACGACTGGCGTGCGTGCATGCAATGGGTGGCTTCTTCAGTCACAGCGCGACGATGGTCCTGGGAAAGAACTGATGGGCGCCGCGGATCGGCCGACGACCGACAGCGATAGCGAGATCTGGTGGTCGGCCATCCAGAATCACGCCCTGCACGTCAACGCGTGCGGCGATTGTGGCCGAAAGTCGTTGTACTCGCGGCCCTTCTGTCCGCACTGCTGGAGCGAGGACGTGACATCATTGGTGGCGACCGGCCGCGCGACGCTCTACACGTGGAGTGTCGTACACCAGAACGCTGCCCCGTTCGACGTGCGCGCCCCGTACATCCTCGCGATGGTGGATCTCGAAGAAGGCCCTCGGCTGATGACGGTCATCGAACAATGTCCTGCCGAGCAGCTCCATGCCGGTATGCCACTCGCTGTCGCCTTTCGATCCGACGATGACGGCTTCGTGGTACCGGTCTTCCATCCGAAGTAGTCGAAACAGTCTGTGGAAAACGATGTTTGCCGTCCGTACGTACGTGTGAAAGGAACCGAGAGATGAACAAAGACGACATCATTCTGATCAGCGTGGACGATCACATCGTCGAACCGCCGGACATGTTCAAGAACCATCTGTCGAAGAAGTATCTGGATGAGGCGCCGCGTCTGGTGCACAACGAGGACGGTTCGGATACCTGGCAGTTCCGCGACGTGGTGATCCCGAATGTGGCGCTCAATGCGGTGGCGGGCCGACCTAAGGAGGAGTACGGCCTAGAGCCCCAGGGGTTGGACGAGATCCGGCCGGGGTGCTGGCAGGTTGATGAGCGCGTCAAGGACATGAATGCCGGCGGCATCCTGGGGTCGATGTGTTTCCCGTCGTTCCCCGGGTTCGCGGGTCGGTTGTTTGCCACCGAAGACCATGATTTCTCGCTGGCGTTGGTGCAGGCCTACAACGACTGGCACGTGGAGGAGTGGTGCGGGGCGTATCCGGCGCGGTTCATCCCGATGACGCTGCCGGTGATCTGGGACCCCGAGGCGTGCGCGAAGGAGATCCGCCGTAACGCCGCACGCGGCGTGCACTCGATGACCTTCACCGAAAACCCCGCGGCGATGGGGTATCCCAGCTTCCACGACTTCGACCACTGGAAGCCCATGTGGGACGCCATCGTCGACACCGACACCGTCCTCAACGTGCACATCGGGTCGTCGGGGCGACTCGCCATCACGGCGCCGGATGCGCCGATGGACGTGATGATCACGCTGCAGCCGATGAACATCGTGCAGGCGGCTGCCGATCTGTTGTGGTCACGCCCGATCAAGGAATACCCGGACCTCAAGATCGCCTTGTCCGAGGGCGGGACCGGGTGGATCCCCTACTTCCTGGAGCGGGTGGATCGCACGTATGAGATGCATTCGACGTGGACGGGTCAGGATTTCAAGGGCAAGTTGCCGTCGGAGGTGTTCCGTGATCACTTCCTGACGTGTTTCATCGCCGATCCGGTGGGCGTGACGACGCGGCATCAGATCGGGATCGACAACATCTGCTGGGAAGCCGACTACCCCCATAGCGACTCGATGTGGCCCGGCGCCCCCGAACAACTCGACGACGTCTTCACGTCCAACAATGTGCCCGATAACGAGATCAACAAGATGACATATGAGAACGCCATGCGGTGGTACAACTGGGATCCGTTCACCCACATCACCAAAGAACAGGCCACCGTCGGCGCACTACGCAAAGCCGCCGAAGGCCACGACGTGTCCATCCACGCACTGTCGAAGCGAGAGCACAGCGCCGGCGCTTCGGATTGGCAGGCTCAGATGAGCAAGGCCACGGTCAATGTCAGCGGAGGGAAGTAGCTTCCGCCTCAGCCACGCCTACCCCGCGTTGACCAAGCGGTTCGCCAGCATCCTGGGTCGCCCGTGCGAGCGGGCGTCCAGGGTGTTGCGTTCCACCTTGCCATTCGCGTTGAGCGGTAGCGGCTGATCCCACAGCACAAGTTCCTCGGGCAGTTTGTACTTCGGCAGGCCGGCGGTCAGCAGAGCTTCGGTGATGTCGTCGAGTGACAGCGTCACCCCGGGCCCGAGGACCATCGCCACTGCGAGCCTCTCCCCCGTCACCGGGTCGGCGACGGAATAGGCGGCACACTCCTTCACGCCGTTGATCCGGGCGACGGCCTCATCGACCTCCGCTGTGGCGATCTTGAGGCCGTTGCGGATCACAATGTCCTTGATACGCCCCACGATTCGGACCCGACCGTCGGCCAGCTCGGCGACATCGCCGGTGCGAAACCAGTCATCGTCGAAAGCCTCGACGTCGCCTTCGCCGCGGGTGTAACCCAGGTAGGTGTGTGGGCCCCTGATACAACACTCCGTGGGTTCCTGCGCCGAACCCACCTTGATCTCCACGTCCTGTAGAGGAACTCCATCATCGGCATGGCGGAGTTCCTTGGGTTCGAATCGCAGCCCGGACGTGCTGACGGGCACTTCCGACGACCCGTAGGCACGCATCACGACGATCCCGAAATCGTTCTCGATCCGCTCGACGATGCGCCGATCGAGCATGGTGCCGCCGAGATACACCGCGCGCAGCGGGAGCGCCGCACCCCGCTGGACCGCTTCGTCGAGAAGCCTGTCCAACAACCGATCTGGGCCGCCATACCACGTCGCCCCGGATTCGATGAGCAGGTCGCAGGTTGCCGCCGGCTCCCAGCGGTCCTCCAACGTCACCGGTGCCGCGAGCATCGGCCCGATGAACACCGCCTGGAGGACACCGGTGACCGATGCGAGCGGGCTGATCAAGAAGATGCCGTCGTCGTCGGTGAGGCCCGCCGCCGCCACGTAATTGGACGAGGCCTTGAGCAAAGTGCTCAACGAGTGCACGACCCCCTTGGGTGCCGACGTCGTGCCGGAGGTGAAGAGGACCAGGGCAGGCTCGTCGGCGGCGCGCACCGGGTTGGCAGGGAGCGGCCTAAGGTCACCCCGGAGACGCTCGATGTCGATCCAGTGCAACAGATCGGACAGCTGCGATCCGCCGGTCTCAGACCAGTTCGGCGCCAACCCGTACTCGACACCTGTACGTTGCACGATGTCGGCGACCTGTAGAGGACCGCTGCTTCTCGGCACCAGAAGGACAACGGCATCGATCCGCAGCGCCGCATGAATGGCGACAAGTGAATCGACGTCGTTGCCTACCACGACCAAGACGCAGATCGACGCGCCCACTCCGGCATCGCTCATCACCGACGCCGCCGCGTCGATCCGTTCGTCCAGCTCGGCGAACGTCAATTCTCCCTGGCGGTCTCTCACCGCCGGCCGGGCTGGGCAGCGCGCGGCGGCGGCGCGAATCACGTCCATCGGCTCGGAGGACCAGAAACCCTCGGCTCGGTAGCGATCTCGCAGAGATGCGGCTCGCAGGCGTGCCCGTCCCAGCAGCTCAGACGAGCTGGTCATGATCGTCCTCCGATGCAAATGTCGGTTCTCGTTTGTAGTAAATGTAACCTCTCACGCATGGCTTCTTCGTACACCACCTCTTCCGACCTCCCATCGTTGACGTTCGACGACCAGGTGGCCATCGTCACCGGCGCGGGAGGGGGGCTCGGGCGGTGTCATGCGCTCGAGCTGGCTCGGCGCGGAGCCCGCGTCGTGGTCAACGATCTCGGCAGCGCTGTCGACGGCAGTGGGGCCTCCACGTCGGCAGCACAGGCCGTTGTCGACGAAATCACCGCCGCGGGTGGGACAGCGATAGCCAACGGCGACTCCGTGGCCACCGAGGCCGGTGGCGCAGCGATTGTGACAGCAGCGAAGGACGCCTTCGGCCGGGTGGACATTCTGGTCAACAACGCGGGCATCCTGCGTGACGCTGCGTTCAAGAACATGACGGCAGACCAAGTCGATGCTGTGTTGGCTGTCCACCTGACCGGCGCCTTCAACGTGACCAGGGCCGTGTGGCCGATCATGCGCGAACAGAACTACGGCCGTATTATTCAAACCACCTCGGGCACCGGCCTTTTCGGCAACTTCGGACAGGCCAATTACGGCGCCGCGAAGATGGGGCTCGTCGGCATGATGCACGTGCTCGCGATCGAGGGCGCACGCAACGGAATTACGATCAACGCAATCGCACCCATTGCCCGGACCCGAATGACAGAAGACATCATGGGCGAGGCCGGGAAAGCGATGGATCCCGAACTCGTCACCCCTGTGGTGATCTATCTGGCCCACCGCGACTGCGACCGCACCGCGCACATCTACTCGGTCGGCGCCGGCAAGGTCTCCCGCGTGTTCATCGGCGTCACCAAGGGCGTCGAGAACACCGAGCTGACGGCGGAATCCGTCTCCGCGGCGATCGACGAAATCGACAATCCCGCCACCTTCACGATCCGCGGCGGGCCCGCAGCCGGCTGAGGTCAGCGACCGCGGAAATCAGGAGTGCGCCGCTCAGTGAAGGCACGCAACCCTTCCGTCAGGTCGGAGGTGTGCGAAATCAACTCGGCGGCCCAGGCTTCCTGCTCGAATGCCCGGTCCCGGCTCGACTCCGAGGACACCGCCAAGAGGCGCTTGGTGTGCGAGAGCATCACCGTCGGTCCCGCTGCCAGGCGGACCGCCAGTTCCTCCGCGGCCGAGGTCACCGCCTCCGGCGGCGCCACCCGGTTGACCAGGCCGAGGCGTTCGCAGGTAGAGGCTCCGACCGGCTCACCGAGCATCAGCAACTCGGTGGCCTTGCGGAGACCGACAATCCGGGTCAAAAGGTGTACCGCGCCCGAATCCGGCAGGATTCCGCGATGAACAAAGGCCTCGATCAGTGTGGCCTCCGACGACATCACCACCAGATCGCAGGCCAGCACGAGGCTGGCGCCCGCACCGACCGCGACCCCGTTGACTGCTGCGACGACCGGCTTGTCGCAATCCAGTACAGACGCCACCAGCCGTTGCCAGCCCTGTGCCAGCATTCGGGCGATGTCACCGGGACGCTTTTCCGCAAGCGCCAGTGACACCGAGTCATCGGACTTTGACGGCAACCCGGCCCCGGCGCAGAAATGGCGCGAGCCGACCGCGCCCAGAAGTACCGCCCGCACCGACGGGTTGGCGTGAGCGTCCTCAAACGCCTCAGTAAGTGCATCACGAGCGTTGGGCGACAACGAATTTCCCACGTCGGCACGATTGATGGTGATTCGCAGTACTGCGTCGCCACCGCGCTCGACATCGATACCGGTTGCTTCGGTCATCTTCTGCTCCACCCTGCGTTAACGGCGTTTCCGTTTTTCGGGTATCTTAATTTCCGCAACGATGCCGAGGATAGTGCGGGCCAAGACGAGGAGGCGCTGGATGACTCGATCCTCCTCTCAGGCCGACTCTCTGAGGACCGGGCAGATCACCGACGAAGGATTGGCCCGGCTGCGTGCCACCATCGGCATCGCTGTACCGCACACTCAGCCGCCGCATTACTTTCGTCCCAACGAGGACAGTTTCCGGCACGTAGCCGAGAGCTACGGTGACGCCAACCCGCTGTGGTCGGACCCCGAGTACGCGGCCAAATCCGTCTGGGGCGAGCCGGTGGCGCCGCCGGCGCTCGTCGGGGGCGACACCCTCATCGGCGAGGACGAAGTCGCCGTGCTCTCCGACGACGATCGCGCCCTCACCAAAGGAGACCCTCTCCGCGGGGTCCACGCGTTCTACGCATCGTCGTCGCGGGAGTGGTGGGCACCGTTGCGCGCCGGCCACCGCATCTTCCGGCGCAACGCCCTCGTGGCGGCGCTCGACAAAAGCAGCGAGTTCGCCGGCCGCGCCATTCACGAGTGGTCGGCGCAGGTATTTCGGGACGACGAGGGCGTCATCCTCGGCGGCCAGTACCGCAACATGATCCGCACCGAGCGCAGCAAAGCTCGCGGCCAGAAGAAATACGAAGCCGTCGAACTGAAGACGTGGACCGAGGACGAGATCGCCGACATCGATGCGCGGTATGCGCGCGAGGTGCCGCGTGGCGCAGATCCCCGATGGTGGGAGGACGTCAACGAGGGCGACTCGGTGGGGCCGCTGACCAAAGGCCCGCTGACGGTCACCGACATGGTGTGCTGGCACGTCGGGATGGGCACCGGAATGTACGGGGTGCGCCCGCTGGGCTTGGCATGGCGAAACCGCCAACGGATTCCGCGGTTCTACACGCCGAACGAATACGGCGTACCTGATGTGCAGCAGCGGGTGCACTGGGAGCCTGACGCCGCGCGTAATGCAGGCAACCCCACCACGTTCGACTACGGCCGTATGCGTGAGACGTGGTTGATCCACCTGTGCACCGACTGGATGGGCGACGACGCCTGGCTGTGGAAACTCGACTGCGAGTTTCGTCTTTTCAACTATGTCGGCGATCTGCACACCATCACCGGCACGGTGGAGCGTAAGTACCTGGCCGACGGGGACCGTCCTGCGGTCGACGTCGAACTGGCCGCGACCAGTCAGCGGGGGCAGGTGACCGCTCCCGGTCGTGCCACGATCCTGCTTCCCAGCCGCGAACGCGGACCGGTGCGCCTTCCGGACCCGCCCGGCGGGGCCACTGACCTGCCGACGCTGCTGACCGCGGTGTCAGCCCAATTCGCCGGGCGCTGAAGACGATGTCGTACGCGAGCGTGCCCGGTCTCCGCGCAGAACACATCGGCGCCGTCCTCGCGCTGACATTCGATCGGGCCGACCGGCGCAACGCCGTCAACGACGAGATGCTCGACGCGATGAACGGCCACCTCGCTGCGGCAGGCATCGACGAGTCCGTCCGCGTCATCCGCATCGACGCCGACGGACGGGACTTCTGCGCGGGGTCCGATCTGGTCGCCAACAACGCACACTCGGAACGCAAACCCCGCGTGGGCAGCACCCAGCGGCGGTTGCCGAACAAGGCCAACAGACTGATCCCGCTGATGCTGGAGACTCAGGTCCCGATCGTCACCGTGGTCCGCGGCTGGGCCGCAGGACTCGGTTTTCACATCGCGATGGCTTCTGACTTCTGTGTCGCCGCCGACGAGGCGCGGTTCTGGGAGCCGTTCATGGCGCGGGGCTTCAGTCCGGACAGCGGCGCGGCATGGCTACTCCCCCGGCTCATCGGGATGGTCCGCACGCGCCAGCTCCTGATGCTCGGTGAGGAGATCTCGGGCGCCACGGCCGCCGAGTGGGGCATCATCCATGGAGCCCACGACGGCGACGAACTTGATTCCGTCGCTGACGAACTCGTCAGCCGGCTGGCGGCCGCGCCCACCGTGGCACTCGGTCTGACCAAATGGCTACTGCAGTCCGGCAACGGCCTCGACCTCGACCGGCACCTGCAGAACGAAGCCCTTGCTCTTGAGTTATCCAGCCGCAGTGACGATTTCAAAGAAGGCTTGCGCGCCTTTCGCGACAAGCGTGATGCAGAGTTCACGGGGCGTTAGTGGGGGCCATGACACGACTGCCGATCACCGATACCACCAGCGCCGCTGACGCGGTCACCGTCGTCGAACAATGGGTGGCCGAGGAAGTGCCGGCCGCATGGCGCGAGGCTGCAGCCGAGGGACCCAAGGCGCTGCGTGCCGCGCGCAGCCGTGACGAATACAGCCGGTGGTATCCGGTGTTCGCCGAGTCGGGCCTGGTGGTGCCGACGTGGCGCCCCGAGCACGGCGGGCTCGATGTCGGCAACGAGGTCGCTCGTGCCATCGAGGTGGTGCTGACTCCGCTGCGACTGAACCGGCTGAACCCCCTCGGGCTCAACAATGCGGCGGCCGCTCTGTTCAGTCACGGGACGGAAGAGCAGCTGCTGCGTTTCTTGCCGCCGATCGTGCGCAACGAAGAGAAGTGGTGCCAGCTCTTCAGCGAGCCCGGAGCCGGATCTGATCTGGCCTCGCTGGCCACCAAAGCAGTGAGAGATGGCGACCAGTGGGTGGTGTCCGGCCAGAAGGTCTGGACCACGTGGGCAGACGAGGCCGACTTCGGAATCCTCTTGGCACGTACAGATCCTGATCAACCAAAGCACAAGGGCATCACCTACTTCCTGCTCGACATGCGCCAGCCCGGCGTCGAGGTTCGGCCGCTGCGACAGATCACCGGCGAGCGTGAATTCAACGAGGTGTTCATCGACGGCGCCGTCGTGCCGGATGCACATCGGGTGGGCGAGCTCAACGATGGTTGGCGGGTCAGCGCTTCGACCCTTTCCAGCGAGCGCCAGATGGTCTCCGGATCGGGTTCGGGTGGGATAGGTCGGCTCGGCGGCTCGAGCGCCGAACGCTTGATCACGCTCGCCCAGGAAAAGGGACGATGGTCTGACCCCGTGATCCGCGGAAAGGTCATGCGACTGTGGGCGCAAGAGCAGATCCGCGGCTGGACCAACGCGCGCGTACGGGCGGCCCTCTCGGCAGGCCAGTCACCGGGGGCGGCGTCCTCGATCGGCAAGGTGCACCAAGCCACGCTCAACCAGCAGATCCAGGATCTGATGGTGGACCTCCTCGGAACGGACGGACTCGCCTGGTCCGGCGGCGACGACAACGCGTTGCCGCGAGAAGTGCAGGGATGGATGCGCAGCCTCGCCAACAGCACCGAGGGCGGCACCACCGACATCAACAAGAACATCCTGGGCGAGCGGGTCCTCGGCCTTCCCAAGGAACCTGATCCGTGGAAAGGCAAGCCCTGGAAGGACATTCCGCGATCGTGAGTTCTTACGAGCGACTCGTCGTCGAGAAGTCCGACGGTATCGGCTGGCTGATCTTGAACCGGCCGGACGCCGGAAACGCTTTTGACGCAGGAATGCTCGACGAACTCGAGGCAGCCTGGGCCGACCTGGATGCCGACCCGCAGGTACGCGTCATCGTGAATACTGCGAACGGCAAATCTTTCTGCACCGGTATGGACGTCGTTCAGGTGGCCCGCGACAAAGACGCCATGCGCAAGCATTCCCGACGCACCCGCGACGCCGAACTGAAGATCTCGTCATGGCACTGCGGTGTCTGGAAGCCGGTCATCGCCGCGGTCAACGGTGTGTGCGCTGGCGGCGGACTGCACCTCGTCGCCGACGCCGACATCGTCATTGCCGCCGAGACGGCCTCCTTCGTCGACCCGCACGTGTCGGTCGGCCAGGCCGTCGCCTACGAGGCAATCACATTGCTGCGGAAGTCACCGATGGAAGCCATCACCCGGATGACGTTGAGCGGCAAGGGTGAACGTATCTCCGCGAGACGGGCCTACGGGCTCGGCATCGTGTCCGATGTCGTTCCTGGCGATACGTTGCGGGCGGCGGCCGCCGCCCTGGCCGGCGCTGTGGCCGCGAATTCTCCGACTGCGCTGCGCGCCACCAAGAAGTTGCTTTGGCGGTCTCTGGAGATCGGACTGAGCGCGGCGCGACAGGAGGCCGCGGCCGAGATCGACCGCCTCGCCGGTCATCCCGATCAAGAGGAGGGAGCCCGGGCGTGGTTGGAGAAACGACAGCCGAACTGGCAGCCCACGGAAACGGTGGAGGCACTGTGACAACCGAACCGCAGGCGACCTATCAACGGCTCATCGTCGAGCGGCGCGGTCCGGTGGGCTGGATCATCAACAACCGCCCGGAACGTCTCAACGCCTACGACATCGTCATGCGCGAAGAATTTCCCAGGGCCTGGGCCGAACTCGACGCCGACCCCGATGTCCGCGTCATCGCCCATACCGGCAACGGTCGGGCGTTCCAGGTCGGTGCCGATGTCGAGGAACTCGACGGCGAGGCGGTCCAGCAGTTCCAGGAGACCATGCGCACCCTCGACCTGAAGCTGACCGGGTGGCACTGCAACGTGGGCAAGCCGGTCATCACCGCCGTCAACGGCGTGTGCGCGGGCGGCGGCCTGCACTGGGTGGCCGACGCGGACATCGTGATCGCCGCCTCTGACGCCACGTTCGTCGACCCGCACGTCTCGATCGGTCAGGTCAGCGCGCTGGAGACCATCGCACTGATGAGGAAGATGCCCGCTGAAGCGGTACTGCGTATGGCACTCGTCGGCAGCCACGAGAGATTGACCGCCCAACGGGCCTACGAACTCGGCATGGTCAGCCAGGTCGTGGATCCACCCGAATCGCTGCGAGATGTCGCACAAGAACTGGGAGAGAAGATCTCCAAGAACTCCCCCGTGGCGATGCGCGCTACCAAGCGCGCTCTGTGGGGCGCCTTGGAACACGGGCTCACCGACGCCTGCCGGGAAGGCGCACGACACCTGACGTCAGTCTGGGGGCACGCCGACCAGGACGAGGGACCACGGGCCTTTGCCGACAAGAGAACCCCGAATTGGCTGCCGTTGGAGGCTGACCGGTGAGTCTGGCGCAACTCCTCGACGGTCTTCCCCCCGTCGCGGTGCACACCCTGGACGCGGATGTCTCCGCCGACCAGCTGGTAGCAGATGCCGAACGCATCGGTGAATTGCTCACTGGCACAGGCCTGCAGACCGGCCAGGTGGTGGCGGCAATGCTGCCGAACGACTCGATCACGATCGCCGCGCTGTTCGGCACGTGGCGCGCGGGCGGTGTCTATACACCACTGAATCCACGCGCGGCGGATGCCGAGGTTGTCAGTCAGCTCGCCACCTTGCGCCCTGTCGCAGTGATCACGACGCCCGAACTCGCACAGCGATTCTCCGAGCACAGCCTTCCCGTCATCACCGGCGCCGGCGCACTGTGGGAACTCCGCAGCGCGGGCTCCGCCCCCGGCGATCCTCGACAGTACGACGACGACGTGGCGCTGTTGCAGTTCACCTCGGGCACCACCGGTGCTCCGAAACCGGTTCCGTTGCGTCACGCCACGGTGCTCGACCTGATCGACCGGCTCCTCGCGAAGCTGCGCGGCGCCAAACGCGACAAGGACACACCTCGACGCGCACCGATGCCAAACCTGGTGCCGCTGTCGTTGTCGCTATGGGCAGGGATCTATCAGGTGCTCTTTGCTTTTCGCGCCGGTTCCGGTGTGGTGCTGATGGATCGGTTCTCCCCCAACGATTTCGCCGTCCTGGTCGCACGACATCAGTTGCGCTCGACGGTGCTGCCGCCGGCGGCGCTGACGATGGTCCTGCACGATGAAGGGGTCACCGACCTGTCGCCACTGAAAATCGTCCGCTCCATCACCGCTCCGTTGTCACCGGTTCAGGCGGGCCGTTTCCGGGACAAATTCGGTGTGCTGGTACTCAATTCGTATGGCCAAACCGAGCTTGGGGGTGAGGTCGTCGGCTGGTCGGCTGCCGACGCCCGCGAATGGGGTGAGACCAAACTCGGATCCGTGGGACGGCCGCTACCCGGAATCGATGTCACCATCGCCGACGACGAGGTGATGGTGCGGACGCCGACCACCGCGGCGCGCAAGATCGATCCGGCGTTTCTGGACCGCCTGACCGACCACGGCTGGTTCCACACCGGTGACCTCGGTTGGTTCGATGACGACGGTTTCCTGTGGCTCGACGGCCGGGTTTCGGACATGATCAACCGCGGCGGGCTGAAGGTGTTCCCGGGGGCTGTGGAAGACGTTCTGATGTCCGCCGACGGTGTGCGCGAAGCCGCAGTGGTGGGAGTACCCGACGAACGCGTCGGCGAGGTGCCCTGGGCGTTCGTCGTCCGCACCGACGATTCGGCATCCGAAGACGCTCTGGTGGCGTGGTGCCGAGAGAGGCTGACCCCCTACCGTGTACCGGCCCGAATCATGTTCGTGGATCGGTTGCCGCGCAACGACGTCGGGAAAGTCGTCAAACGCGACCTGGCAGCTTTGGCGCAAACGTGACGGTCATGCCCCTCGGAGACGTCGCTGTTGTCGGTGCCGGCGACGACGTCTCGTCCGCGGTCGCCCGCCGTTGCGGCGCGACGGTCCAGGACACCGCAGCACTCCTTCCGGCGGTGCTGGACGGAATCGTCGTCGTCATGGGTGCCGATGCCGCTCCGACGTCCCTCGAATCCATGGACGCGCGCGAATGGCGGCGGCTCGTAGATGAGCCATTGTGGCAGACCATCTCCCTCCTCCAGCGGGCGTGGACTTCGATGCGCGATCACGGTGGCCGCGTCGTGTTCGTCGTCCCGACCATCGGCATGACGGGTGCACCCCGATTCGTGCCGCTCACGACCGTGACCGAAGGTACCCGCGCACTGGCGAAATCCGCTGCGCGCCAATGGGCCGACAGCGGCGTCATCGTGAACATCGTGGGTGTCCCCATGACCTTGCTCATCCCCGGGTCCGCGGACGCAACACAACACCTCACTGCACCCGCGGTCGCCGATCGCTCGACGCTTCTCGACGAGGTCGTAGAGACCGTCGCGCATCTCTTGCGGCGCGACGTCAGACATCGGATCGGACAGACCGTCATCGTCGACGGAGGATCGGTGATGCTCCCGTGATGCTCGATGACCATACGGTTCTCGTCACCGGATCGGGAGCGGGTGTCGGTCTCGGCATCGCGCGTGCGCTTGCCGCCGATGGTGCGCACGTCGTGCTGGCGACACGAAACGAGAACGGCGCCAGGGCCGCCGAAGCAATCCGCGCTCTGGGCCACGCGGCGACCTGGGTGCGCTGTGACGTCACCGACGAAGCGTCGGTCGACGCCGCGGTGGCCGCGACCATCGACACCGCAGGAAGGTTGGACGCCGTCGTGCACAACGCGACGAGCAATGCCTCGAGCCAGCCACACCAGCTCGCCGATGTCGACAACGTGTTGTGGGAGCAGCACTACTCGGTGTCGCTGCTCGGCGCCTATCACTGTGCCGCCTCGGCCTTTGATGCGTTGCGCGCACGGGGTGGAACCCTCGTCGTGATGACGTCGCCCGCGGGCATCGAAGGAAGTGCGACGCTGCCGCTCTACGCGACGATGAAAGGTGCGCTGCGCGGATTCGCCAAGAGCCTGGCTCGCGAGTGGGCACCGCACCGGATCACAGTGAACATCGTTTCGCCGCTTGCCTACTCGCCTGCCATGACCGCCGCCATCGCGGCCGAACCGGCCATGCAAGAACGTCTGGAGCGACGTGTCCCGCTTGGTCGCATCGGCGACCCGGAAGCCGACATCGGTGCGGCTGTCAGCTTTCTCGTCGGCCCCCGAGCGCGGTACATCACCGGTCAGACACTGGGCGTCGACGGCGGTCACTTCACGAGCCTGTAGCGCACCCGTGGAACTCGGCCTCGTGCTACCTCACTCCGGTCCTACGGCGGCGCCGGAGTTCATCCGAGATTTCGCCCAGACCGCCGAGGAGGTCGGCATCGACGGGCTCTGGGCCGTCGACCACCTCGTGCTACCCCGGATCGTGGCATCGCCCTATGTGCTCGGTCGCCAACCGGTCCAGGTGGCCGCCGGTTGGCTGGCCGAGCACTTGTCCCCGAACTACGAGCTGATCACGACCCTTTCGTGGGTGGCGGGAATGACCAGAACGATCTCGCTGGGCACCTCGGTGTCGGTGTTGCCCATCCGCAATCCTGTGGCCAACGCTCGTCAGCTCGCCAGCCTCGACGCGCTGTCCGGGGGCCGGCTGTGGTACGGCGCCGGGATCGGCTGGATGCGCGAGGAAGCTGATGTCCTGGGGCTGCCCTGGGACCGGCGGGGCGAACGCAGCGAGGAGCACATCGCGGTGCTGCGGGCCCTGTGGCGCGGGAACGAGCGGTACGTCGAGTTTCACGGCCGTTTTTTCGACTTCGACGAAGTGGACCGACGTCCCCAACCCCTCCGTGGCACCATCCCGATCCTGATCGGCGGTCACTCCGAGGCTGCCCTGAGCCGGGCTGCCCGAATCGGGGACGGATGGATCGCGTCACCGATGCCACCGGAGCGCCTCACGGAACTGCTGTCGCAGCTGCGTGTCCATCGCGAACGCGCAAAGACGTCCGACCCCGATTTCCGCGTCGTTGCGGCAACGAACTTCAGCGACCTCCATACCTTCGCCGCCTCGATCGCAACCTACCGGATACTCGCCGTCGACCATCTCCAGGTGCTGTTGCCCGCTGCCGACACGGTCGCGACAATCGACCTCATTCCTGAGATCGCACGAGTCGGGCGAGCCTGACTTCGTCACGTCATCCGAGAATGCCTCCTCTCGTTATGCGGTAATGTCGTTCCCGGCGAGAGCACGTCAGAGTCGAAGGAGCCGTCCCGTGGAAAACAAGCCGTTCGAGGTGTGGGATGCCGACAACCACATGTACGAGACGATCGACGCGTACACGCGCTACCTGCCCGAGAAATACTCCGAAGCAATCAAATTCGTCGACATCAAAGGGCGCAAGAAACTCCAGATTCTCGGCACCATCACCGAGACGATCCCCAACCCGACATATGAAGTCATCCCCACCCCTGGCGCGTGGGCGGACTATTTCCGGGGCATCAACCCCGAAGGCAAGACGTTGCGCGAGCTGGCGGAACCCATCCGCTGCCCCGACGAGTTCCGACGCCCCGACCTGCGCCTGGCACTGATGGACCGCCAGGGTGTCGACGGGACGGTCATGTTCCCCACCACCGCCGGCATGCTCGAGGAAAGAACGAAGTCAGACACCGAACTCACGCACGCTGTGACCCACGCGTTCAACCGGTGGCTACTGGAGGACTGGACGTTCAACTACCAGAACCGCATCTTCGCCGTACCAGCCATTTCGCTGAACGACCCGGCACTCGGTGTCAAAGAGCTCGAATGGTGCCTGGACAACGGGGCGAAGACAGTACTGATTCGGCCGGCTCCGGTGCCCCGTGAGGATGGCACGTCCCGGTCCCCTGCGCTGCCCGAATTCGACGACTTCTGGCGCCTGGTCGAATCCGCAGGCATCTCCGTGCAGATGCACAACTCGGATTCCGGTTACGAGCGCTACGTCGACGACTGGGAGAGCGCCGCCGAGTTTAACGGATTCGCGTTGAGCAAGCTGCGGGGATTCATCTACGAGGAGAGCCGCAACATCTTCGATACCCTCGCCGCGTTCATCGCACACGGTGTCTTCGAGCGGTTTCCCGGCGTGCGAATCGGCGTGGTCGAGAACGGAGGTTCGTGGGCCCACCGCCTGATCGACGTGTTCGACCGCGTGTACCGCAAGAGGCCGTACGACTTCGATCAGCACCCGTCCGACGTGTTCCGTAAGAACGTGTGGATCAACCCTTTCCACGAAGAGAACATGTCTCAGCTCGTCGAGCTCCTCGGCGCGGACCGCGTGATGTTCGGATCGGATTATCCGCATCCGGAGGGTCTCGCCGAGCCGAGGGACTTCCTCTCCGAGTTGGCCGACCTACCCCAGGACACCGCCGAGCGGGTGATGGGACGCAACCTCAAAGAGCTGCTGGGAGTCTGACGGTCACCCAACCTCAGTCGTGCCAAAAACGTGGGTCGCGACGGTTACCAACTTACGGTCAGCGCCCTCGTCGTACACACATG
This sequence comes from Mycobacterium sp. 236(2023), assembly GCF_029623955.1. GTDB lineage: Bacteria > Actinomycetota > Actinomycetes > Mycobacteriales > Mycobacteriaceae > Mycobacterium. The sequence continues at coordinate 56,124 of NZ_JARSBP010000014.1, forward strand.
TTCGCGCTGCCACAGAGCCTCCGTATCCGGCCAGCGGTTCTGCCTCAAACGTGAACGGCCCCGTCTTCGCCCGGGCGAGGAACATCGTGTGCGAGGAGACCCCCAGGAGAGCAGTGGTCCCGACCACGCCGGCCACGCTGCTGCGGGCCGCGGTCTCGGTCATCACAAACTGCGGACCCACGTGCAAAGCGGCATCCGGCGAGGCTACGGCCGCCGTCAACGCAGGCAACGTCCACGTATCCGTGTCGACCTGATTGCCTCCGAACACCTGCCACAGCGGCGGCAGCGCCGGCGAATCCACGACTTCCAACGGCTCCACAGTCATCTTCTGTAACCCCGCCGGGGGTACACCGATTGATACGCCCTGTCCCTCGGTCATCGCCAGGACACGGCAGGGATGGTCGGCGTCGACGATGAGTGACCGGCTGTAGGCCATCCGCTGTCCTCGTTTGAGGTCCTCGGTCCGCACCTCGAATCGCGATACTCCGTGACCGGGGTCGAGGACTTGACAGGAATGCACCACGGGGTTGGGCACCGCCTCCAGATCGGACACGAGACCTCCTTCGGGGGAGGCGATTCCGAAGACACTGAGCAGGATTCCACCCCCGCCGTCACGCATGTCGTGCCGGACCGAAACAGAGTCGTCGACCGGACCGACATTCATCGATGCGTGGTGGCGTCCGATGTAGCGGTAACTCAGCAGTCCACCCCAGCGACGATGCAGTTCGGCAGCGTAAGCAGCCGGATCGTCAGTGAGATCCCTGATGTCGCGAATCACGAAGCCTCCGTCATCAATCCTGCGAATCTCTTCAAGTACGGCCAGGCGATGTCTGGCGGGATCCCGCCGCACAACGGCGAGATGTTGAACACCTCACCCCCTCTGATCCGTTCTCGCGCCTCGTCCACCGACACGATCACATGGGACGACGACGTTCGGCGTAATTCCTCGACCGTCGTGGCGGTGGTGATGTTCGCCGACACCGTGTTGCCGGGATTCCACTGTGCGTAGGCCGTCGCGTCATGGAGCAGGTAGGTACCGAGCTCATCCCACGCGTCATCGACATGCTCGGCGACAAAACAGTTCGTCGCGGCCTCCCGGTCGGGGATCAGCACGAATCCAGGATCGAAACCATGCTCCCGGCAGGCCTTCTCATACGCCTCCTGCATGCCCGGCACACTGCCGTTGGCCAGCAGGCCCAAGCCGTTGCGCCCCGCGCGTCGGGCTGCAGCCAGGCTGGCACCGCCCCAGCTCATCATCGGTCCACCCGGCGTGCGAGGCAGCGGAGTCACCTTCATACGGCGGCCGCCCTGGGCCACTTCCTCCCCGGCGAGCAGCCGACGCACGATGCCCAGCTTGTAGTCGGCAATCCTGCCGCGATCAGACAGGGATAGTCCAAAATGTTCGTATTCCTCTGGGCGATAACCGATCCCGAACACATAGGTGGCGCGACCCGCGCTGATGTGGTCCAGAACGGCGATGTCCTCTGCCAGCCGGGCTGGATCGTAGAAAGGCAGGATGATGACGAGGTTCAACATCATCTGTCTCGTCGCCGACGCGATCGCGGCCCCGAGCAACAAGGGAGACGGAAGATAGCCGTCGTCGGCACAATGATGTTCGCAGATCACCGCCGCAAGGCAACCGTGGTCTTCCGCCCAGGCGCTCATCTCGCACGCCGCCCCGTAGAGATCCGTCGGGGGCGCACCGAACGTCGGAGCCCGCATGTCGAAGCGCAGAGTGAACACGGCCGGCCGCTACTTCCCTGGTCCGTTCGGGAACTTGAGGTACGAGCCTGCATCGACGCGGATCTGCTGACCCGTGACGTAGCGGCTGTCATCGCTGGCCAAAAAGACGCCAAGGTTGGCGATGTCCTCGGGCTCCACGTAAGGGATGGGCATTGCCTGAAAATAGGTGAACGCGAGATCAGCGTCCTTGCGTGTCGGCTTCTTACCCTCCGCGATCAGGTCCGGCCTGAACACGCCGTAGATGCCGTCGTTGTGCAGTAGGTCGGTATTGACGTTGGTCGGATGTATCACGTTGACGCGAATGAACCTGGGCGCCAGGTGGATCGCCATCTGCTCGGCGTACTCCATGAGAATCCGCTTGCTCCAGGCGTATCCGGCGCCGCCCGGACCCATCTCTGGGCTGTCGGCGTTACCCGGCATCATCCCCGCTGTCGATCCCGTGATCACGATCGACGAACCGTCCGCCAGGTGCGGCAGAGACACCGCGACCGTGTTGAGTACGCCAACCAGGTCCACATCGGTGGCGTCGACGAAATGCGACGGGTCAGGAGAGCCCATGGCCATCGGCAGGATGCCTGCGTTGGCCACCACGACGTCGAGCGGCCCGAAATCCGCGAGCGCCGAATCGAGCGCCTCCCGCAGTGCACTTCGTTCGCGAACGTCGGCCACGCGGGTGTACACACGACGGCCCAGCTCCTTGACCGCCCGTTCCGTCTCACCCAGATCCTCCGGTGTCGCCAAGGGGTACGGATTTGACGCGATGTCGGCGCAGATGTCCACCGCGACGATGTCCGCACCCTCGCGCGCCATGGCGAGCGCGTGCGCTCTGCCCTGTCCCCGTGCCGCTCCGGTGATGAACGCGACCTTGCCGTCGAGCCGTCCGGTCATTTCCGCTCCGTTTCGTCAGTCTCCGAAGTGCACACGCAGTTCGTTCTTGAGGACTTTGCCGGTGAGATTTCTCGGCAGCGCGTCGACCAGTTCCAGGCGTTCGGGTGCCTTGTGCTTGCTCAACCCGAAACTCTGACAATGCGTGTAGAGCGATTCGAGGGTGACCTCGACACCCGGGCTTGCAACGACGACGGCGCATACGCGTTCGCCGGTGCGCGCATCGGGCACTCCGATCACGGCCACGTCCGCGATTGCTGGGTGTGTCGCGAGAACCTGTTCGATCTCCAGTGCCGAGATGTTCTCCGCGTTGCGGATGATCGAGTCCTTGAGGCGCCCTGTGACGACGACGTTGCCGTCCGCATCCAGTCGGCCGCGGTCGCCGGTACGGAACCAGCCGTCCGCGTCGAACGCCGCATCGTCGAGAGAGGAATCGACGTAGCCGAGGAAACACTGCGGACCCTTGAGCCGCAGCTCCCCGTCCTCGCCTGGTGCGAGTTCGCGTTCTCTGTCGTCGACCACACGCACTCTGACACCGGCGACGGGTCGGCCCACGGTGTGGTCCAGCACGTCGGGATCGCCGTCCGGGGCGGCCGATGTTGCGACCGGAAACTCGGTGAGCCCCCACGCGTTTGCGATACCGGGGACCGAAAGTATCTCGCGCACTTGGCGGCCCAGTTCTGCAGTGATCGGGGCACCGCCGCCGACACAGCCGCGCAGGTTTCGGAACAGAGGCTGGTCACCGTGCTTGCGCTGCGCCGCCATGAACGCCACGAAGAACGGGGTTGCCGATCCGAGAATGGTGGCGCCGTGCTCCGCGATCGCGAACGGGGTGCGTTCGGGGTCGAACGAATCGAACAAGACCAGCCGCATACCGGTCAGCAGGCTCGCAGCCAGCATTGCGGCCCCGCCGATGTGCGAGACGGGAAACGCGATCGGATTGACATCGGCACTGGACGCGCCGACCATCTCCACGACGCCCGCGGATCCGGCGATGACCGAGCGATCACAATGCCGAATACCTTTGGGAGAAGCCGTCGTCCCCGACGAGTAGTAAACCCAGCGCGGTTCGTTGCCCGACGCCGGTGGAGACGGCACTGACGCTGGGTCACCGGCCGGGAGGCGCAGGGTGTCGGTGACCGGTATGCCGTGATCGACGACGATGATGGCCATCTCGCGTTCCCTGGCCAGTTCGTCGCCGAGTGCGACGTGGTCGTAGCCCCGCCAGATTCCCGGAACGATCAGCACCTCGGTGCCGAGTTGAGTCGTCGCGAACCGCACCTCGCTTTCCCGCCAGATGGGCAGGATGGGGTTCTGAACGGCGCCGAGTCGCGTCAGCGCCACCATCACCACCATTGTCTCGAGGGTCGTGGGCAACTGCCACGACACCACGGTGCCGGCTTCGACTCCACGTTCAGCGAACGCAGCCGCGGCGGCCCCCGCCGCCTCGCACAGCTCTCCGTTCGTCATCGAGCGGCCGAAGTCGTCGACCAGCACCACTCGGTCCGGATCCTCGCGGGCAGCTGATTGTACGAGTTGCCAATAGGTTTCAGTGTTCACCGGCTTGGAAGCATCAGTCGGCGTTTGGCCAGAATGTTGCGCATCATCTCCGAACTGCCGCCGGATACCGTGTACGCGCGCGACCATAACCAGCACTCGCGGAGGCGTCGCTTCGCTTCGTCGACGCTCGGATCGGCGGCCACAGTACACACCGATGCACCGAGCTCGGTGCCGTAGGCCGAAACCCGATGGTAAGTCTCTGCGAAGCTCAGCTTCGCGATCGACCCGTCGCCCACCTGGTCGGCTCCCACGGTCATGCGCTCGACATGGTCGTCGATGAATGCCTTGGCCACCTCCACCTCGACCGCGAGTTCGCTGACGGTCTGGCGAATATCCTCATGTTCGAGAGCGGGCTTGCCGCCGAGTGTGGCATGGCGCGCGACGTTCACGAGATCGTCAATCAACAGCTCCAGCAGGATGACATTGCCGCCGATGCCGAATCGCTCGAAGTCGAGTCCCGCCATGATGATCGACCAGCCTTGGCCCTCCTCACCGATCAGACCGTCGGCGGGAATCGGCACCGAGTCGAGGAAGACCTCGTTGACCTCGATCGCCTCGTTGATCGTCCGGATCGGACGCACGTCTACTCCATCGGCCGAGAGTGGCACGACGAAGGCCGACAATCCGTGGTGCCGCGTGGATGCGGGGTCGGTCCTGACCAGAGCAAGACCCATATCGGCCCAGTGCCCATCGGTGATCCACGTCTTCTGCCCGTCGAGCACCCAGCTGCCGTCGTCGTTGCGCACACCTCGGCACCGCACCGCGGCAATGTCACTGCCTGCGTTCGGCTCACTGAGCAACTGACACCACACGTGCTCGCTGCGCCTGATCGGTGGAAGCAACGCTCCCTTCTGTTCATCCGAGCCGAAATGAAGCAGGACATGCGCAGCCAGGTTGACCTGATCGACCGGACGCGGAGCGCGGGCGCGTAAGAGCTCCTCGCTGACGATGCGATCGTGCAGTGGATGATGGTCCGGCCTACCGCCGTACTCGACGGGCCAGTCCGCACCAACGAAGCCGGCCTCGAACAGCCCGGCGAACCAGGTTCGCAGTGCAGCCTCCTGCCCGGCGTCCTCAGGCGCTCGGCGCCCCTCACGCGCGTCGAAGGGCGGTGCGTGCTCGGCGATATGCGCACGTAGCCGTTCCCGGAACGTCGTCAGCTGCGCTTCGCTGGGGCGCGGATTCGGTGTACTCACCAGCCGGACCCCGTCGCGTACGCGGCACGACTGGTGCGGGCGTTGCCGAGCAGGTGACCATTGGTGAAGGCACGGCGCAACTCATGGTGCAGCGGGTACTCCCAGGTGAACCCGATCCCGCCAGAGAGCTGCATACACTCGTCGATGGCCGCGGTGGCGTTTGCTACCACGAAAGCGTGTGCCGCGGAGGACAATTGGATAGCTTCGTCGGACACCTCCGGTGCTGCCAGCGCGCGGGCCGCCTTCATGATCACCGCGCGCGCTTTCTCCTCGAGGACGAGCAACTCGACGAGGCGGTGCTGGACCGCCTGAAAGCTCGCTATCGGCGCGCCGAATGCGATCCGGTCCTTGAGATACGCGATCAATCTCTCGAAGGTCGCCGACAACGCACCGACCGAGTCGGCGCTGAGCAGCACCCGGGCCATCGCGAGCAACTGGTCCGAGCGCGTACTCGCACTGACACCCACACCGTCGGTACCCGATAGATCCACTCGCCACACCGGACGGCTCACGTCGAGCAGCTCCTCGTCACGACTCCTGGGCGTGGCGTCGGACAGCTCGAACACGTGAATCCCGTTACTTCCCAATGTAACCAGAACGCGCAGCGCTTCGGCGTTCGTGACCCGCACGGTACCGCCGGACAACGCCACGCCGGCGGGCGTGCTGCCATCGAGGACCACGGGAAGCCAGCGTTTGCGGACGTCGGCCGGCGCCGATGCCAGCGCCGCCGCCGCGAGTGTCGTGCCGAACCATCCCGACCGATCACCGGCCCGGCCTATCTCCTCGGCGATCACGGCGGTTTCGACGGGCAGCCAGCCTGCACCACCCAACGCCTCGTCAACCAGCAAGCCCGTCCAGTCCATCCGCGCGAGATCCTCGACTGAATCCTTCTCGCCGCGCCCAGAAAGGAATTCGCGGGCCGAGGATCTCAACAGTTCGAGGTCGATGTCGGAGTCGTCGACCACACTGTCGGGGGCCACAGATCACTAGCCCCGGCGCAGCAGTTGATCGGCGTTGTCGACCATGATGCGCTTCTTGGCCGCATCGTCGAGCGGGTCGAGCAGTTTGACGAAATCCGCCGGCTCGGCAAGCCCCTCGGCGTGCGGATAGTCAGAGCCCATCAGGAGACATTCGTCATAGCCGAGCCGACTCACGATCGCGGGGATGTCGTCTTCTGGGTAGGGCACGACGCCGACGTGCCTGCGGAAGATCTCGGAGGGCTTCTCTTTGAGTTTCCCGCCGATCCACGGGCCGTTGCGACCCATGCCGCGGCTCTTGTCCATGTGAATGACGAACTGCGGCAACCACTCTGCGCCATGCTCGGCCACCAGCACCTTGAGGTCGGGGAACCGGCCGAAGAGATTGTCGAATACGAGCGCCGACAAGGTGTCTTCGATCGGGCGCTGCCCGTAGATGTTCATCCACTGCCACGCCGACATGTGCCAGGCGGCCGGGTCCGGCTCGTGACCCCACGCCGGGGAGATCGCATTGAAATACCAGAACGGCTGGATGTGGAAGACCAGCGTGCAGCCCGCTTCTTGTAGGCGTGCATAGATCGGATCGAAGTACGGGTCGCCTGGCGAGCGGCCATAGGCCGGTCCGGTGGGCAACAGGACCATCTTCGCCCCCTGCTCGATGATGGCCTCGGTTTCCGCGATCGCCGACGGGAGGTCGCGCAACGACAGCAGCGCCGTCGCGTAAAGCTTCTCCTGGTAGTTGAAGCCCCAGGTGTCGTCGAACCATCGATTGAACGATCGCAGATTGGCATAGAGCGCTTCGGTGTCGTCTACGTAGTGTTCTGCGGCCAGCGCCATACCGGCCGGGAAGATGATCGCACGGTCGACGTTCTGCTCGGCCATCACTTTCAGCCGGGGCTCCCGTTCCAGCCATTCGGGTTGCATCGGCTGCGGCTCGTATGTCTCGTCAGGGTTACCCGAGCCCATCTGCTTGAGCATCTCCTTGAGCGAACCGGGACGGTACGCCAGGTCGAAGCCGAGGCCGGCCTCACTGTTGAACGTCGCGATCCGATGTCCGGCGAGGATCGCCTCCTTGCCATCCGCCACCCGCACGGGTGCGATCGCCCTGTCATGAAAAGCCTTGGGCAGATATCGGGTGAACGCGTCCCGAGTCTCGTAGCAGTGGGTGTCGCAGTCAAAGATCCCATAGTCGAGTTTGGTCGTCACCGCGCTAGTCCTTCCGGTGAGAATGCTTATTCTCTGTTTTCAGAAAACATACTATCGTGTTTCGCAAATGCCTATCCCGGGTCGGACAGGCTTTCGTTCTCGGCGGCGCGCATCGTGTCGGCGGACCGCGCACATGAGGGAGTTATGACGTCAGCACCGGCACAAGCTGCGAGTGAACTGGACTCGGTCAGGGTGGCTGTTCGCGACTTCCTGATCAAAGCGTCGCCCAGTTCAGCGGTGCGGACCTTGATGGACACAGAGCGCGGCTGCGACGACGCGGTGTGGCGGCAGATGGCCAACGAACTCGGACTGCACGGAATTGCCGTTCCCGAGCAGTGGGGGGGCGCCGGTGCCGGCATGCCTGAATTGGCCGTCGTTTTCGAAGAAATGGGTTCGGCACTGCTGTGCTCGCCGTTCTTCGCGACGGTGGCACTGGCCCTGCCGACGCTGCTGAACAGCGGTGACGAATCCGCCATCGAGGAGTACGTACCGCCCCTGCTCGACGGCAGCAGCGTGGCCACACTCGTGCTCAACGGGGCCCTCGATGCGTGGGATCCGGGGGCCGTCACTATCACTGCGTCTCGGCGCGATGCAGGTCACCGGCTGTCGGGCAGCGCCCCACTGGTTCTGGACGGCCACACCGCCGACATCATTTTCGTCGCTGCAAAGTCGGAGCGGGGTGTCTCGTTGTACGCCGTCAATTCGACGGCGCCCGGACTGGAACGCGAGGCGCTGCGCACGCTCGACCGCACACGTAAAGTCGCGCGACTACGATTCGATGACGTCACCGCCCGGTTGATCGGCGCCGACGGCGGTGCCGCCACAGGCTTGGCGCGCACCGCAGATCTCGCGCTGGTGGCATTGTCCGCCGAACAGGTCGGCGCGGCCCAACGCTGCCTGGACGACGCCGTGGCCTACGCGAAAGAACGCATTCAGTTCGGCCGCGCCATCGGCAGCTTTCAAGCCATCAAGCATCGGTGCGCTGACATGCTCGTGCTCGTCGAGGGGGCACGATCAGCAGTGTTTCACGCGTCGACGGTGACGGATGACCGCGAGCGAGCGGTGGCCGCGTCGGTGGCGAAGGTGGCGTGCTCGGAGGCGCTGCTCCACGTTGCTCTCGACAGCATGCGCATCCACGGCGGCATCGGATTCACCTGGGAACACGACGCGCACCTCTACGTGCGGCGCGCCAAGTCGGCGGCGCTGATGTTCGGTAGCCCCGATCTTCATCTCGCGCGCCTGGCAGACCTCGCCTCACCCTCACGCCATCAGCCGGAAGGATCATCGTGACCCTGTCATTTTCGCTCGAGCTTCCCACCCACCGTGTGGAGGATCCCGCCGAGTTCGTTTCGGCCACAGCGATCGCAGAGATCGCGCAGGCCGCCGAAGCCGGTGGCTACGCCGCCGTGCACGTCACCGATCACCCGGCCCCCGACACCAAGTGGCTCGATCACGGTGGGCATCACGCCCTCGACCCGTTCGTCGCGCTGTCGTTCGCAGCTGCGGCGACTACGAAGGTCAAGCTGCTCACCAACGTCTACATCGCGGCCTACCGCAATCCCTTCCTCGGCGCCAAATCGATACACAGCCTGCAGGTGCTGTCGGACGGCCGATTGATCATCGGCACCGCTGCGGGCTACCTGAAACCTGAGTTCCGCTCGCTGGGAGTCGATTTCGACAACCGGGGAGCACTGCTGGACGAGGCGCTGGACGTCCTGGGCCAGGTGCTCTCCGGTGAGGACGTCGCGTATCAAGGGTCCACCTTTGCGGCCCGCGGCGTACGCCTGCGACCGGTGCCAGCAGTACTGCCACCGGTCTGGGTCGGAGGCAACAGCAAGCCCGCGGTCCGGCGCGCGGTGTCCCGAGCCCAGGGTTGGGCACCCTTCAACACCTTTGGCTACGCGACCGCTTCGCGAACCGCTGAGATCTCGACGGTCGATGAACTGGAATCGGCGATAGCGTGGGCGAAGTCGTACGCCGCCGAGATCGGGCGTACCGAGCCGCTGGACATTTGCTTTTCTGCCGGGAATCTGTTGGACGACAGCAAGTCCGCCGATGAACGGCACGGCGCCATCGCACGCCTCACCGCCGCCGGGGTGACATGGCTGCCCATCGCACCCGAAGGTGGCGACCGCGGTGAGGTCATCGAACGCGCGCAGGTCTTCGCCAAAGAGTTCATTCCCGCTCGCTAGGTCTGCTCACTGCGCCATGAGGCTGTTCCCCGAAAAGGCGTCGACGCTGACCCGGCGGGACGCGAACAGCCATCGCTCCCCCGCCGGCATCAGCACATCCCGATAGCGACCCCAGTGGTCGAGCCCGATGTCGGTATGCACCGCGAAGTAACAGCTTGTCTCGACCCGGTCAACCGCCACCGAGATGAACCGCACACTCGACACATGATGTCGAACGAAGGTCGGGCCGGGCCGACCGGCCTCTCGCCGACCGCTCATCGCCGCCGCTAGTCCCGATGCGATGGCTTCGGGACCGGTCAGCGCGTCCGGTTCGCCGGTGAACTGCAGAACACCCTCCGGGCCGAAGCATGCCGCCAGCGCACTGAGATCGAAGCGGTCGGTCGCGGCGGTGTAGTCGGCCAGCGTCTGGCGCACCGATTCGCGCACCGCCAATTCCCACATCTGCATAGTCGCTCCTCTGGAATTCCTGCTCCGACACACGATAACGTCTGTTCTCATGCCTGCACCGCGCCTCACCGAACTCCTGGAGCCCGCAACCACCGCTCTGGTCACGCAGGAGTGCCAGGGTGGTGTCATCGGCCTTCAGGCCGGCCTGCCGATGCTTGCCGACGCTGCTCGCGCCGAAGCGATCCCCAACATCGCCACTTTGCTCACCGCGGCCCGGTCAGCGGGAGCGACGGTGGTGCACTGCTTGATCCAGCGCCGTCCGGACGGGCGTGGCTCCAACACCAACGCCAGGCTGTTCGCGGCGGGAAGATCGTTCACTGCGGACCTGAGTCCCGGCGGCCCCGGAGCGTCACTCCTACCCGAACTGGGTCCGCAGACAAGCGATCTGGTATCAATCCGCACACATGGCGTCGGACCCATGACCGGTACCGATCTCGATTCACTGCTACGCAATCTGAACATCAAGACCATTGTCGGAGTGGGTGTCTCGGTCAATGTCGCCATCACGAACTTCGTGATGGATGCGGTCAACCGCGGCTACCAGTTCGTCCTGCCCCGTGACGCCGTCGCCGGAGTCCCTCGCGAGTACGCCGATGCAGTCATCGACAACAGCTTGTCCTTGCTGGCCACGGTGACCACCACGAGCGAGGTTGCGAAGGCCTGGACCGGATCGCGATCATCCTGACCCCGATATGGAGGTTGCCCTCGCTTGGTGATAACGTCATTTCCACAAAACGTAAATGCTGATATTCGCTGCTCTGAGGAGGAATCAGCCCCATGACCCGCCGCCTTCCGTACCCGGTCTTCGACATCGACAACCACATGTACGAAACGCAGGATGCACTTCTCAAGTACCTGCCGAGGCAACACAAAGGCAAAGTCGGTTACGTCGACGTCAACGGTCGACCGAAACTCGTCGTCAAAGACCACATCAGCCACATGATTCCCAATCCGACGTTCGCACGGGTGGCGCGCCCCGGAAGCGCAGAGAACTACTTCCTCGGTAACAATCCTGAGGGCCTCAACTTCCGCGAGTTCATCGGGGAGGCAATGGATGTCATCCCGGCCTACCAGTCGCCGGCGCCCCGCCTCGAGCTGATGGACGAGTTGGGCATCGACCAGTGCGTCATGTACCCGACGCTGGCCAGCCTCATCGAGGAGCGGACGACCGACGATGTCGTGCTGACCCACGCCATCATCCACGCGCTCAACGAATGGATGCATGAGCACTGGACGTTCAACTACGAGGACCGAATCTTCGCAACCCCGGTCATCTGCCTGCCGCTGGTCGACGAAGCGATCAAGGAATTCCACTGGGCGTTGGAGCGAGGGATGAAAACTTTCCTCGTCCGCCCTGCCCCGGTACCGAGCAGGTTCGGCGGCTCGCGATCCATGGGACTCCCCGAGTTCGACCCGTTCTGGGCCGAGGTGGTCAAGGCGGACATCCCCGTGACGTTCCACGCATCCGACAGTGGCTATCAGAAGCACTTGATGGAGTGGGAGGGCGGCGACGAGTACCTGTCCTTCAAACCGAGCGCCCTGCGTGAGGTGGTCATGGGCTTCCGCGCGATGGAGGACACCCTGGCCGCGCTCATCTGCCACGGTGTGCTCTCACGATTCCCGGATCTGCGAGTCCTGGTCGTGGAGAACGGAAGTGGCTGGGTGAAGAACCTGCTCCGCCAGTTGGATAAGGCCTACCGCGTGATGCCCAAGGAGTTCGATGAGCATCCTGTCGAGGTCTTCAAGCGGAACATCTACATCCACCCATTCCTCGAAGACGACGTTGCATCGATCGTCGACATCATGGGCGAGGACCACGTCATGTTCGGCTCGGATTTCCCCCATCCCGAAGGGATCGAGGACCCCCTCAGTTTCGTCGACCGGCTCGACGGCATCTCCGAGGAGGGCAAGGCGAAGATCATGGGCGGCAACGCCATCGAGCAGCTCAGACTCAAGGTCAAAGTATGACCCAGGCGCCTCCGGCACCGATGAGGTATGTAGGCATCGACGGATTCGCGGCCCACGTCGGTGAGCACCTCGGCTACAGCGGCTGGCGGCAGGTCACCCAGAAGGAGATAGACCTGTTCGCCGAGGCGACCGGTGATCATCAGTGGATCCACGTCGACCCTGAGCGGGCCGCCTCGGGGCCTTATGGTGCGACCATCGCCCATGGCTACCTGACGTTGTCGTTGGTACCGATCCTTGTGCAGCAGATCTACAAGGTCGACGGGCTGTCGATGCAGGTGAATTACGGTGTGGACAAACTGAGATTCCCGGCACCGGTTCCGGTCGGCTCGCGGATTCGCGCGGGCGCCGAACTCATCAAGGTGGACCGAAATGACAAAGGTGGACGCGCCACCGTGCGGGTCACGGTCGAAGTCGAGGGGTCCGACCGTCCTGCCTGCGTGGTCGACACCATCGCCGCCATGGTGGATGCTTGATCAGTCAGTGTCGGTGATCAGGTGACTCAACATCATCGACGCGAGTTGCCAACTGCCGCCGCGACGCACCCACCGCTCGTAATAGTGTCCATAGCCGGTTACTGAGATCCCGTTGTCATAGACGGCACGGTCCTGCACAGCCCAGATCACACTCGCGCCCGTATCTCCGAGGTCGATCTCAGGACAATGTACCTGATGGACGGTGGTCGCTCCGTCCACTAGCGCCCGCAACGTCGACAGCATTTCGTTTCGTCCGACGATGACATTGGGTTCAGAAGCGCCGTCGCACAGGCCGAATTGCACATTTGGCGTCAGCAGCGCGGCCAATCCCTGCCAATCTTTATTGTCGAGCGTTCTGCAGTATCGCGCCTTTATGGCACTGAGCTCGTGATAGGCGACGAGGTCTTCCAAGGTAGTCATGCCATCACCAGGTTCAACGACTCCAGCCGCCGCACAAGCAGACTCGGAAGCCACCGGCCGACATCTTTGGCCTCGACTTGAGATGTCCGTTCCATCATGTGACCAATGACAACCTTCGCCTCCATCCGTGCCAGAGCCGCGCCGACGCAGAAGTGGGCGCCCTTCCCGAAGGTGATGTGGCTGCGCCCTGCGGGACGGTCGAGTCGAAACTGCTCCGGCGCTTCGAAATGCGACGGATCTCGATTGGCGGCTCCCCACAGCAGAAGCAGTCGCGACCCGGCTGCGAGCTCGACACCACCCAGCTCCGTATCGTTGACGACGTGACGGTAGTGCCCGCGAAACGGAGGCTCATACCGCAGCGTCTCTTCCAGGAAGTCGCTGAGAAGTTCTGGCTGATCCCGAAGCTGTTGCTGCACTTGGGGTTGCGTCGAAAGTACCCATGCAGCGGAACCGAGGAGAGAGGCGGTCGATTCCCCGCCGGCACTGAAGAGTGTGATCATGATCGTCAAAGCCGCTATTTGATCCAGAGTTTCGTCGCGACACGCTGCGGCGAGGTCGCCTAAGAGGTTATCCGGCGCGTCTGAGGCTGCGACTTCGAACTGAGTCGAAATGTATGCCCCGAGTTCCATGACCTGAGCTCCTGCTTGTGCTAGTTGCGCGGGGGCGACCAATCCTTCAACGAACTGGGTTGCAGCGTAACCCCACTCAACCAGGCGGTCGATGTCCTCATCGGGGACACCGATGATGCGTGCCACAATCATCATCGGTAACCGATTGGCTACCGAGCCCATCCATTCGACATCGCCAGACGCGACCTCCGACTGCCACATCTCGGTGGCCGTGCTGAAGATGAATGGCTCGAATGCCCGAATTCGCTTCGCGGCCAGCTGCCGCAGGAGCGCGCGACGATGAATCGCGTGATCGGGATCGTCGGCCGTGGCTAGAACCTGCGTAGGACCGCCAAGCTCTCCCATCGGGAACGACGACACCGTTCCCTCCTGGTAGGTCATTGTTGCCGTCAGATTCGACGAAAAGTCGTCGCATCTGGCGATCGCGTCGTTGACGGCATCCCAGCCGCTGACCGCATAAAAGCTGGACTCCCCGATCCGGTGCACGGGCCCGCGATCATGCATCCGCTCATAGAGGGAGTGGGGATCTTCTATGTACTGGTCATCAAACAACGCCAAGCCAAGTTCGCCGTTCTCACCGGTCATTGTCCAAAACTGCACCGAAGCATCCGATTTCGTCAAGGAAGATAGAAAAGTCGACATCTTCCGAATAGCTCGTGTCGCCCAGCCGTCTCACGCTGCAGAGCTGACCAGCTATTTTGCGGAAGACGGTGAATTCATTTGTCGCAAGCGTGAGAATGACAGCTGACGACTGACAGGGGCAAGATTCGTGGCGCGACCGGATTGGGTCGTCGGCGGCGACCGACGAACCGCAGCGGCAGATCGCATCTACCGAGATGCGACCGACCTTGTTCTGACGAAGGGCTTGGACTCTCTGGAGGTCGACACGTTGGCCCAGCGGCTGAACTGTTCCAGGGCCACCGTCTACCGCCACGCAGGCGGAAAGGCCCATATCCGCGACGTCGTTCTGCTGCGGCTTGCCTCACGCATAGTAGACACGGTCCGCACGGCAGTCGAAGCACTCCGCGGATCGGAGCGCGTGACGACAGCGATCACAGTGGCGCTCAAGGAAATCCGATCCGATCCGCTTCGTAGCCTAATGGTCGGGGCGAGTACCAAAGCGCTTGTGAGCGAGTTACATTCCTCACCGCTGCTCAGCCACCTTGCCGCGGAACTTACCGGAATCACCGACGATGATCCGGCAGCGGCGCAGTGGATCGTCCGTATCGTGATGTCGCTGGCCTTCTGGCCCGCCCCGGCCGACTCCTCGGAACGTCAGCTGTTGGAGCGCTTCGTGGCCCCGGTATTCACGCACCCCTGAGCGACGCAGGACCGTCGTCGTGCGCGATGATTCAGCCCGGCACCAGTCGGAGGGGCAGCTTGATGGTGAGCCACCGGTTGATCCCACACGCTCCGCTGACGCCGATTGTCTTGTCCCACCCGATCAGCACGGAGCGATCGGTGGGGTCTCGCCAAAACGTGTAGGTCTGGTGGCCGGGCCACGAAGAACCGTCCGGACACCGCTGCCAACCCTCCAGTGTCCTGCGGACGTACCACACGTTACTCAGATACTTGGTCTCTGAGCTCCATCCCTGATTGCTGATCACTGTTCCCGCACAGGACTGATAGTCAGAGCACGTCGATTCGAAGACCCATCTCGCGGCGACCGTGGGCCGCGGGTCGAGTCGCTCATTGGTCTTGGCCCATTGTCCGTCCGACACGACATCGAAGGACCCGTTGAGGACGACTCCATCCTCGGGGGCAGCGGCGGCATGCTGCGCGCCCGCAGAACCGCAGGCGGCCAACGCCACCGCCACAGCTGCGGCCTGCACTGCCCATCGGGGCTTCGTCATGATCATCGGCCGGTATTCGTTGGGAGCACCACGTCTTGCCAAGTCCGTGGCGAAGCCGGCGTCACGAGATCGGTCTGGGTCCGGGCAAGGCCGTCGTCGCCGATATATCTGCCGGTCCGGGGATCGTACGGGGCGACTGCGATGGGCAGCCGTTCGGCGTTCCCACCGGCCGACGACGGCGCGGCGGCAGGCGCGGTCCCCGGTGGCGCGCTGGGCGGCCCTGCCGGGGGACCGGCTCCCGGTATCGGCGGTGCCACGAGCGTCCCCTCGACTGGTGCGGTGATTTCCTCGCCACCCTCGATGCGGTCATCGGGTGGGATCCCCTGGGCGATCAGATTGGGGTCGATCGGATTCGGCCCCAACGCATGTTGGCGCATTGCCAACGGCTGATAGGGCATCGGGCTGTCGCAGATCTCGACGGTGGGCGCCCTTTTGCCTGGGTGGCCCATACACGGGAGGTTCCGTGCGCCCCGAACGGCGATCGGAGAGTCCTGGGGCAGCTTGCAGTAGAGGTCATCGGGAGTGTCGAGGGTGGTGGTGTCGGCAGGTGACCTCCATTGCGACGGCGGTAGGAACCCCACCGTGCAGGCGGGAGGATCGCTGGCCTGGAGCCGGAAATTGCCCAACGGCAGTCCGGTGGCGTTCTTGGAGGGCGAGATCTGGTCAAATCCACCGAGGAACGACGGCAGCAGGACCAGCACCTGTTCCAGGCTCGGGTTGTAGGTGACGGCGACTTGGCCGAGGCTGGTCATGTTGGCGAGCAGGACGGGAAGTGTGGGCTTGACTTCACCGAGTAATGCCGTGACCTCCTCGAAGGCAGGTGGCCCCTTCGCCAAAATGTCCCTGATCTGAGGATCGTTATCGCGTAACTGTTGTGTGACCAGCGCCAGTTGCCGCGACCAGTCGCGGGTGTCCTGTCCGGAGGCCGACAAGCTGTCGAGGAGCGGGCCGCTGTCGTCGATCAGCTGCCGTATCGGGTCGCGCGTGGAGTTTGTGTCTGCCGATAATCGCGCGGCGGAATCCACCAGTGATCCGATGTCGTAGCCGGTGCCGGAGAAGGCGGTTGCCGACTCGTCCAGCAGTGCCGCCAGCGTGCCCCTCGGGACCGAATCCAGGAGTGCCGCGGCATTGTCGAGCAGCGGGCCCACAGGTTGCGGGATGGTGACGCTGGACTCCCGGATAACCGACCCGTCGCGAAGGTAGGGGGGCGCGGGCTGCCGCGGAAACAGGTCGACGTACTGCTCGCCGACCGCGGACATACTGCGCACCTCGGCTCTGAGATCCGCGGGGATCTCGGGAGATGCCGTCAAGGACAACGTCGCCTTGGCGCCCGACGACGTGAGGCCGACCTGCGTAACTTCGCCGACCTTCACTCCCCGGTAGGTGACGTTGGAAAATTGATACAGACCACCGCCGGCCGGCAATTCCAGGGTGACGGTGATTCGCCCGATCCCGACGAACGCCGGCACGTTCAGGTAACGCACGGCCATCACGCCGATTCCGACGATCGAGGCGATCGTGAAGATCGCGAGCTGCGTCTTCACCAGACGAGTCAACACCTAGCCTCCCGGAGTCGTCGAGTCGGGCGCGGGCGCTGCGGGTGTTTCGCCGGGGCTGGTGCCCGCGGGTGGCGGTTGCAGCGGCGCTCGCAGCGGATCGGTGGTAGTCGGATTGTAAAAGGCGTCATATCCGGGATCACCCGGTACCGGCACCAGAGGGACGTGGCCGTCCCCAAATCTCGTTCCGGACAGCAATGTTCGTTTCAGCCTGTTCACGGTCAGATCCAGCACGATGTAGAGGTTCATGTAATCACCCCGGACGCCGCGGTCAACGACGTTCTGGCCGTATGGAATGACGGTGATGTAGGCCAGCGCGGTGGCGATCTCCGGTCCCACGTCGGCAAGGGCTTTCAGCGCCGGCGCCAGATGCGTGAGGTTGCCGACCAGATCGCTGCTCGTCTGCCGGACCAATCGTGTAGTGAGATCGGAGAATTCGCGAGCTCTGTCCAGCGCAGTCATCAACTGCGGCTGGTCATCGAGGAGCACATCCAACGCCGGCGGCAGGTCTTGTAACGTCCGGGCGACGATGTCCCGTTGGTCAGCAAGCTGCTTGCTGAGCCGGTTCATCGACTCGATGGCGGCAACCACGTCCGTCTTCTGCCGCTCGAACGTCGCTACGAACGCGTCGAGGCGCTGCAGGAGTTCGCGGGCCTGCTGCTCACGTCCGCCCAAGGCCGTGTTCATCGTGTGAATGATGTCGCCGATTTGGCCGAGGCCCCCCGAGTTCACGACTGCCGCCAGTGACGACAGCGTGCGCTCCGTCGACGGGTAGGTCGACGAGCGATCGAGCACGATGGTGCTTCCGGGGCTCAGACGGCCCTGCGGAGGTTGGCCCACCGGCGGATCCAACGCCAGATGCATCGAGCCCAACAGGCTGGTCTGGCCCACCCTGGCGACCGCATTCGCGGGAATGACGACATCGCGGCGGACGAAGATCTCGACGTCGGCGTTCCAGTTGACCACCTCGGTCGCTCCGACGCTGCCCACCACGACATCGTTGATCATGACGGGCGAATTCGGTTCCAGTGAACCGATGTTCGCGATCTGAACGTGGTAGGCGGACCCGTCGCGCCCCACGGCGCCGGGCAGCGGCAGGGAGTTCAAGCCCTGGTAGGCGCACCCTGGGACCACGGCCGCAATGAGTGCCAGCGCTCCCGCGCGACGCAACCTTGTCGTCAGAGTCATGGTGGCGGCGTTCCTTCCGCCGGCGCCGGCACCGGTGCCGGCGTGGCTTCTGCGGGCAACAGAGGCCCGGGACTGGGTAAGGGCGGCGGTGCCGTGGCAGGCAACAGCAGCCCTGGCAGTGAACTCGGTGGTGGCGGCGGAGGACCATACCCAGGCGGTGGCGCCACGTCACCGGCTCCGGTGTATGCCGAGACCGCCGGCGGGGTCTCGGGCGGACCGGGCTTCCCGCCGGGCCCTCCGGGCGCCAAACCCGGCTCTGTGTAGATCATGTCGGACGGCGACGGGACACCGGCGAGGTAAGGATTGACCGGAAACGGTAGGTAATTGAAGCTGATGGTGTTCAACCCCGGTCCTAGATATTGCGCGCACAGTTTGGACGTCTCAGGTGCCGTGACATTCTCGACGGCGCCGATCGCCGAACAGATGAACGCAATGGGGTTGGAGAAGTTGTTCAATCCAAAGACGCCGTTGATACCGCCGTCACGCGGGTCGAAGAAGTTGACGGTGTTGGCCAAGGCGGTCGGCGCAACATGCAGGATCTGCTCCAGGTCCTTCTGGTGCTCGACGACGTTTTGCGTGACATTGGTGAGGCGCTGCAGTTGTTCTACGGTCTGAGTGCGCGTGCCGGCGACGAACCGCTGCACATCGACCACCACATCGGCGACGTCGCGGAGTGCAGCGTCGAGGTCGGACCTGCTGCCGTCGAGAACGCTGGACAGCGTCGCGAGCCTCCCCTGAAACTGCACGATCTGCTCGTTGCTGTCACGCAGAGCGGTGATGAACGTCTGCAGGCCGCGGATCACCGCAACGATATCGGAGCTGTTGTCGGACAACACTCGACCGGCGCCGGAGAGTTGGGTCAGCGCGTCCCGGAGCTTGGCGCCGTTGCCGCCCAGAGCGTCGGCGGTGCTGTCGATGAACCGTGCAATCGACGTATCGCCCGATCGGGGGTCGGGGCCTAAATCTGTTGCCAGGCGGTTCAGTTGGCGCTTGACCTCGTCCCATTCCACCGGGACGGCGGTTCGGTCGAGCGGGATGACACCGTGGTCGGGCAGCGTCGGGCCGTCGTCGACGTAGGCCGGCGTGAGCTGAACGTAGCGAGCCGACACCAGGTTCGGCGCAACGATCACGGCGGTGACATCCGCGGGAACCGGTATATCGCGCCCAACGGTCAGCTCGATGTCGACCTGATCGCCGTTGGGTGTTACTGCCTCCACAGAGCCGACCTCGACGCCGGCGATTCGCACCTCGTCGCCGGGGTAGAGCCCGGTGACGTTCTGAAACCGCGCAGTGACGTGTTGGGGCCCGAACGCGCGCTGGTGTATCACCGTCGCGGTGCCTCCGGCGATCGACACGGTCAACATCGCGGCGACGGCGCGTACCACTGCGCGGCGCCGCCTCACCGGGGACGCTCCGGAATTCCGTTGTAGGGGAATGGGAGTTCGGCCCGAGGCCCGGCGTCGTCGGGTGGCTGGCCCGCATCCGTGCCGCGCCTAAAACCGAAGGCATAATCGAGGAACGGTTGCAGGAACTGGCCGGGGATGAGGTTGGGCACGTAGGCGTTGTAAAACGGCCCGCTGGCAACGATCTCGCTGAAGGCACTCTGGAATTTCGCGAGGCTGGGCAGGGCCTCGCCTATTTGATCGCGATTCTTCTCCAGCACCGCCAGGACGCTGTTCAGTTTCTCGAGCGCCGGGGCGAGCTGCTTTTCGTTCTCTGCGATCAGTCCCGACAAATTGGTCGCCAGAGCGGATGTCTCTGCCAGCAACGCGGCGATCGCCCGGCGTCGCTCCACTAACACGCCGAGAAGATCATTGCCATTGAGAATGAGGGCGCTGACTTCCTGGCTGCGCTGCGCAAGGATAGTGGTGATGTCGCCGGCGTGGTCGAGTAACTCGCTGATGGCCGCGTTGCGGTTGTTCAGCGATCTCGACAACCGGGACAGCCCGTCGAAGGTCGGACCGAGTTGCGGCGCAATCTCATCGAGCGTCGTGGACAGCGTGTCCAGCGACTGGTTCAGCGACTGGGTATCGGTGCCCTTCGTGTTCGTCGTAAGGTCGCCGATCGCTTCGTTGAGCGCATACGGTGATGACGTCCGCGATGCGGGAATGACCTCCATCGAGTGCATGGGTTCGGCGCCGTGCGACTCGAGTGTCAGCATCCGCTCGCCCAACAGCGTGCCCGTGCGAATATGCGCGGTGCTTTGCGCGCCCAGCGGCACCCCGCTGTCGACGGTGAAGGTGACTCGTGCCGTGCCGCGGTCGAGGACGATGTCTGAGACTGACCCGACCTCGACTCCTGAGATCTTGACGTCATTGCCCACTCCCAGCCCACCCGCGTCGGCGAATACGGCCTGGTATCGGATCTTCGTCGCCGGCGCCGCCAGTCGCTCCGGATTGAGGCCGACTGCGATCACCAGCAGGCACAGGACAATGCCGATAAAGCCGGAACGGATCAGACGTAAGCTGCGATACTTGATCATTCGGGTTCTGTGCACCTCCCCCCGTCTTGTTCGATCCACGGGAACTGCGCAGTGCGGCCCTGCAGGTCGGAGAACCGGATGGCGATTCCGCACAGGTAGTAATTGAAGAAGTTGCCGTACGCTCCAAGGCGCATCATTTTGCGGTAGTTCTCCGGCGCCTTCTTGATCGCGGTATCCAAGCGATCGTTCTGGGCGTCGAGATTCGAGGCCAGGCGACCGAGTTCTGACACCGTCTGAGCCAGAGGCGGTCGGGCCTGGCCGAGAAGATCCGATACCGCTGCCGTGCCGTTACTGAGTGATTCGACGCTGGCGCCGATGCTCTCGCGGTCATTCGCCAGCTCCGCGACGAGGCGGTGCAACCGGTCCAGGGTTGCCGAGAAGCGTTGTCCGTCAGCGGAGATGGTTGCCGTCGCGGCCGAGAGGTTGTCGATGAGTTGCTCGAGGACGGCGCTGTTGTCGGCCAGCGTGTTGGTGAACGATGACGTGCGCGACATCAGCGATTCCAAGGTGCCGCCCTGCCCCTGAAAGATTTCGATGAGGGACGTGGTCAGCGCGTTCACATCCTGGGGATTGAGGCCCTGGATGACGGGCTTGAGTCCACCGAGAAGTTGATCGAGGTCTAGGGCCGGCATCGTCTGGTCTTCGGGGATGTGCGCCCCCGCAGCGAGGAACTCGGTTGACCCTGGGTCGTGGACGAGTTCCAGGTAGCGGTCTCCGACGAGGTTCAGGTAGCGGACCGCGGCCCGGGTTCCCTTCGTCAGCACCAGGGTGCGGTTGGCGTCAAACTCCACGATGACCGACTTGTCTGGCTGGAGTTTCACCGATCCCACTGTCCCGATCCGGATTCCGGCAACCCGTACCGATTCGCCTGGTTTGAGCCCCGACGCATCGGCGAAGGATGCGAAGTATGTTGCCGTCGAGGCTGATCTGTATCCGCTAAAGGTCATGAACAGTAGCGCGGTGAGTGCCGCCATCACCGTTGCGAAGGCGGTGAATTTCACCACGGGCGCGCTCGACCGGCTCATCCGGGCTGGCCGATCTGCGCGGTGTTGCGGGGCGGCCCTGCGATGGGACCGAACAGCATCTGCTTCAAGCCATCGGCGTTGAGCAGGATTCCCGGATTGTTGTACTTAAACGGGTTGGCGCCGGTATCTGCGACGACAAACGGAATGCGGGTCTCGAACGGCAATTTGGGGAGACCGACGCACTGCGGTCCGCCGGTGGCTGCCACCTTGGGTAGTTCGGTCGGATAGCGATATCGTTCGGCGGCGAGGTTGAAACCGGTCAGCACGATCGCTCCGGGTTTCTCCAGCGGGGCATTCTCTTTTTGCAGGTCGAGCATCGTCGCCAGCGAGCAGTACAACGCGTCCCGGTATTCATCGAGCAGTTCGGTGGTCGGGGCCAGCAGCCGCAACACCGTTGCCACGGGCTGGCTGTTGGCGGCGACCACCTCGCTGCCGGTTGTGGCGATGCCGATCGCGCTGAGAAGAAAGGTGTCCAGTTGCTGCTGTTGGTCGACGAGCGTGCGACTGAGCGCACTCGTGTTATCGGCAAGGGCCAGAAGGTCGGGCATGGAATCGGAGTAGATGTCGAGCACCTCGGGCGCCAGGGCAAGGTCCTGCGACAGGGCAGGCAGGTGCGGTTCGACGGTGCCGAGCAGAGAGGTCACTGCCTCGATGGTGGAACCGATGGCACCTCCGCGCCCCCCGATGCCCTCATTGATGGAGGTCAGGATTCCGTTGAGCTTTTCCGGCTCGATGGTATCCAGAAGCAGCGTGAGACGTTCAAACACGGTGTTGATTTCGACGGTAACGTGTTCGGCGTCAAGAACCTGCCCTGGCTGCACGGACTCGGATGCCGGCGCCGCGGGCGGAATCAGCTGGACGAATTTCGCGCCGAACACTGTGGTTGACGCGATGTCGACCCGGATATTGCGCGGGATCATCGGGACCGCGGCTGGGTCGAGTGACAGCTCGATTGCGGCATGGCCGTCGGCCTGCTCGCGAATCGATTTCACGGTACCGACCTGAATGTCTCGCATCTTGACCTTGGCGTCGGGGTTCATCACCAGCCCGGCGCGCTGAGCGATGACCACGACATCTACAGAGTCGGTGAAGCTGCCCCGGAAAAGGCTTACGGAAAGGCCGACCACTGCTGCCACCGTGACGATGGCGCAGAGTCCCAAAACGGGGCGTGTGAACCTAGCGATGACAGGCCCCCGGCGGTCAGCAAGACGGCTCGACGGGATTGCAGCTGGAGCGAAGAGCCAAGCTGCGCATGCCGAGAACAGCACAGTCCCCCTATCGTGCCGCGTCGACGGCGTAGCTCGCCGTTCGCAAATCAGTGCTTCCAAAAACGGAAACAGTCATTTCCGGCTGGGTAAGCGAAGCGTATACCCCTACGCGACGGATCTCCAGGGATCGTCAGATATTGAGAACTCGCTCGCCGATTACGTGGCGCTCCCGCAGCGCGGCGATGTCACCGTCGGACAAGCCGTGGCTGCGCAGCACGTCAGTGTTGTGTTGGCCCAAGGTGGGTGGCGCCGCCCTGTGGTGATGGGTGGGCCCGGGGCTGATGTGGAACGGCCAGCCCGGGTATCGGTGGCGACCGGTGATGGGGTGATCCAGGTCCTCGTAGAAACTACGAGCTTCGAGTTGATCGATCTGGTACATCCGGTCTGAGGTCAGTAGCCGTTCGGCGGGTACCCCCCGGGCGCCGAGCTGTTCGACGGCATCATCGGGATCCCGCTGGGCGCTCCAGCCGGTGAGGATCTCGTCCAAGTCGTCGTGATACGCGAGTCTGGCACGCGCGGAGGCGAACCGGGGATCCTCGGCCAACTCGGGTCGCCCGAGAACCTCGACGGTCGCCCGCCAGTCGGCGTCGTCACGCACGCTGACGGCGACCCATTCACTGTCCTTGGCTGTGGCGTATACGCCTTGGGCGTACACCCGGTGACGATTTCCCTCGCGCGGCCGTACCGTCCCAGTGAGCGAGTATTCGATCACCGGTTCGGCCGTGACGGCGGCGCCGGCCTCGATCTGAGCGACCTCGATCAGCTGCCCCTCACCGGTCCGCATCCGATGTTCCAATGCCGCCAAGAGCGCCACCCCGGCGTGGACTCCCGCGATCGGGTCCGCGGGCCCCTGCAAGTTGCAGGGCGGGCCATCGCTGTAACCAGTCACCGCGGACATGCCGGACAGCTGCTCGATATTGAGCGCCCATCCGACGTAGTCGCGCCATGGTCCTTCCAATCCGAAGCCGGGCATCCGCACCATCACGACGTCGGGATTGGACTGCACCAAGGAGTCGTAGTCGAGGCCGAACTGTTCCACTACCCGCGGCGAGAAATTCTCCACGACGACATCGGCCTCGGACGCCAGCGCTCTCGCAATCTCCAGACCGTCGCGCGACGACAGATCGAGGGTGATGTCCCGCTTGTTCAGGTTCGTGCCCTGCCACAGCGGTCCCCGCTCGTACCAGTCGTCGCCCTCACGAAGCAGAGCCCCCGAGTAGCGGTGTCCATCGGGTCGTTGGATCGATTCGACCTTGATGACATCAGCACCGAACGCCCCGAGATAGCACGTCAAGTACGCACCGGCCCAGAATGTGCTGAGATCGAAGACCTTCAGCCCGGCAAAAGGCAGCGCGACATCTGAGACGGCATGAGACGGACGAGGCAGATCGCGTTCGGGCCATTGCGCCGTGGGCGCCGGTCCAAGTCGGGGGGCCGCCGACGGCGACGTGGCGGGGGACGTTCCGGACAGCCGGAATGGCGGGCCGGGTCGCCGGAAGTGCGTTGACTCGCAGCCGGTTTCAGGACCCCCGCGGAAAAAGTTGCGGTCCGCATATTGGGGGCACTGCGCGATGGATGCGCCGTCAGAAACCGGCGCGGCGGGGATCCGCATCGCTTGGCTGATGTCGACGATCTCGGCCACGGTCATCGAGTCCAACCACGGCTGGACCTTGGCGAAGAACTCGTCGCGTTCCGGTCCGCCGAGCATGATCGCGAGCTGATGTTCCTCGAACTCGGGAAGGCCCACCATCGCGCAGACGTCGAGCCAATGCTGCCCCGTGAGGCAGTTGATGCCGATCCAACCGTCGGACGCGCGAACGATGCCCAGCATCGGTGCGGCTTTGGCATTGGTCGGGAGTCCCATGCTGCGGAGTCGCTCAGCCAAGAGCATCGGATAGGGCAGGGTTGACAGCAGCGATTCGAACGCCGAAACATCAACCTCGACGGGCCGTTTGCGTTCCGCGCCCACGAGTCTGAGCGCAGTCAACGCACCCAACGCCGCGTATGCGCCCGCAATGTACTCCGGAATTCGCGCACCCGCCTGCACCGGTGGCCGGCCGAACTCCCGCTCGTTCACCCATCCGGAGGCGGCCTGCAGTGTCAAGGCGGTCGTCTGGCGGTCGCGTAGAGGCCCGTGCTGGCCGAAGTCAGAGATGCGCACGATGACGAGGCCCGGGTTCAGCGATTGCAGCTGATCGACGTCGAAAACCGAATTCCATTGTGCGAGTGCGCCCGGGGCCAAGTTCTCAACCAACATGTCCGCGTCTTCGAGCAGCTCACGTACCCACGCGCTGTCCCGTCCAGCTGCGAGATCAACCGTGCCACCGACTTTTCCAGCATTCAGGTATTCGAAAAGGCCGCTATGTCCGATTTCGTCAGCCACCGACGGTCCCCAGGTTCGCATCGGGTCGCCCGAGGCGGGCTCCAGCTTGTGAACCTCGGCGCCGAGATCGACCAGGAGTTTTGTGCAGTAGGGAGCCGAGATCTCTGTGCCGACTTCGACAACACGGAGCCCAGCCAGCGGACCCCGAATCACGCCGGCACTCCGATCGCCTTGGGCTCCATATAGCCTCGCAACCCCATCACGCCCCCCTCGCGACCGATACCGCTCTGCTTGAAACCGCCGAAAGGGGCATCACCGGGAATGGTCCCGTTAATAGAGACTTGCCCGGTGCGGATCTTGCGGGCGACGCCCAGCGCACGATCGACATCACTCCCCCAGACCGCGCCGCCCAGCCCGTACTGCGAGTTGTTTGCGATCGCGACCGCGTCGTCGTCGTCGCGATAGCGCAGAACAGTCAGCACCGGCCCGAACACTTCCTCCTGCGCGATATAGGAATCGGCGGTAGCGCCAGTGAGAATGGTCGGCTCCAAATAGAAACCTTGGTCGAGATGTTTCGGTCGTCCTCCCCCGGCGACGACGGTCGCGCCGTCTCGCTGAGCCTGCGCGACGAAGCCTTCTACCCGGTCGAGGTGTTCACCACTGATGAGCGGGCCCATCGTCACGTCCGGGTCGGCAGGATCACCGACCACGACGCTTCCGGCGAACTCCGCCAGCCGATCGACGATCTGGTCATGCAGCGAATCGGGGACGAGAAGACGGCTGTTGAGAATGCAGGCCTGCCCGGCATGGAGCGTGCACCCTTCGAACAGCAGACGCTGCAGCAGTTCGTCGTTGATCTCCGCGTCGTCGAGCACGATCGACGCGGATTTTCCCCCACACTCCAATAGGATTCGCTTCATCGTCTCGGCGGCTCCGGCCATCACACTGCGGCCCACCGCGGAGCTACCCGTGAAGCTGACGATGTCCACTCGCGGGTCGACCGTCAACGCCCGGCTGGCCTCCACGCTGGTCGGCGTGACCACGTTGACCACACCCGCCGGGATGTCGGTCTGTTCGTCGATGATCCGCGCCAGCGCCAAGGCCGCCAGCGGGGTCATCGGGGACGGTTTCAGGACCACGGTGTTCCCCGCGGCCAGTGCCGCGCCCACCTTCATGGCGTTCAGGGTGTGAGGGAAATTCCACGGCGTCAGGATGCTGACCACGCCCAGCGGCTCGTAGCGGAGCAGCGTATTTCCGGCAGCGCCCCATGCATCCATCGGAGCCTCCGCAGGCTCCATGGCAAGCTCGGCGGCATGGCCGACCATGAAGGCCGGTCCCTCCACGTGGATGATGCGCTCGTTTGCCGAACACCCCCACTCGGCCTGCGCCAATGCGTTGATCTCGTCGGCGCGTGCCAACATCGCTTCGCTAAGTTGCTGTATACAGCGTGACCGCTCTGCGGGCTCCAGCGCGCTCCACCGGCCGGAGTCGAAAGCTGATCTGGCCGCCTTGATCGCATCCTGTACTTGGCGGACGCTGGCGTCGGGCGCGGTAGTGATCGTCTGCTCGGTGGCCGGATTGATGACCTCGTACCGCCCTGCGTCGGGATCGACCCACCTGCCGTCGATGAAGTGTCCGTAGGTGTCGACGAGGGGGCGTTTTTCGGCCATCAGCGGTGTCGTGCCTTCCTGGTCTGCGATGCGATCTGCCGAACACAACGCGGACACGTCTAGCCCTACATATCGGATCTTTGTGTACACCTGGCGACACCGATGCGTCAATCGAATGCTCTTTGATCTGTGCAAACACCGATTGACACATCCTCAATCCGTGCGGTAGACACAAGAGTTGCCGGACATATTCTGCGTATGTGTACGGTGACCGTCAACGAGCGGAAGGCGCACCGTGCCGACGACCACAGTCCCCCTGCACTCCCCGGACTTCTACGCCGGCGACCCGTACCCGGCCTACAGAGAACTTCGCAACTCAACGCCCGTGGTGTGGAACGAGGACACCCAGTTCTGGGCGCTGCTGAAGTACGAGGACGTCCGTTACGTCTCCGGTCATCCGCTGCTCTTCTCGTCCACGCAGGGGATCACGATCCCCGACCCGAGCCTGCCTGAACCCGTCCAGGAGGGAAACCTGATCTTCACCGACCCGCCACGGCATCGACAACTCCGCAAGTTGATCAACTCGGGGTTCACCCGTCGTCAAGTGACGTTGCTGGAGCCGAAGGTGCGGGAGATCGTCCAGGGCATCGTCGACGATGTCGATCCGTCTCGTCCGTACGAGTTCGCCGAGGAGATCGCAGCACCGCTGCCTACCCGGATGATCGCCGAGATGCTCGGCGCCCCGCCGGAAGACTGGGAGCAGTTTCGCACCTGGTCGGATGCGGCCGTCGGTGGCGCCGATCCCGACATCGAGATGGATCCCCTAGTCGCGATGGCCGAACTGTACGAGTACTTCATGAAACTGATCGCCATTCGCCGCTCCGGGGCGGTCGGTGATCACGACGACCTCTTGACGATCCTCGCCGCGGCAGAGGTCGACGGCGAACGCCTGTCGGACGAAGATCTGCTCAATTTCTCGTTCCTGCTACTCGTCGCGGGAAACGAGACGACGCGCAACCTCATTGCGCTCGGCACGCTGGCGCTGATCGACAACCCGGACCAGTTCGCGTTGTTGCGGTCGAATCCTGAACTCATGCCAAGCGCCGTCGAGGAGATGCTTCGCTTCACCAGTCCCGTCACCCATATGGCACGTCGGGCTACCCAGGACGTCGAGATCCGCGGCCAGCAGATCAAGTCAGGTGACACGGTAGTGATGCTCTACGGCTCGGCGAACCGCGACGAGGAGATCTTCGGACCCACCAGTGAGGTGTTCGACATCTCCCGTAACCCCAACCCGCACATCGCTTTCGGCGCCGGGGAGCACGCCTGCCTCGGGGCGCAGCTGGCAAGGCTGGAGGCAAGGATCATGTTCGAGGTGCTGCTGGGTACCTATCCGACCATTGAACTCACCGGAGATGTCACCCGCCTACGCGCCACGATGGTGCCCGGCGTCAAGAACATGCCGGTACGACTGGGAGCCACCGTCTAATGGACTTCGACTACACGCCGGACCAGATTCAACTCCGCAAGGACTATCGCGAACGCCTTGAGGCGGTGATGACGCCGGAACGGCGGGCAGCCGTGGCCGGACTCATGGAGGGTGGTGCCGCCATGACCGAGGTCCGCCGCGCGCTGGGCGCGGCCGGACTGCTCGGAGTGGCATGGCCGACCGAGTACGGCGGCCACGGGCTGACCGCGATGGAGCAGTACATCTTCGGCGAGGAGGCCCGCCGGGTGAATGCGCCGTTGCCGATGATCACGCTGAACACCGTGGGCCCCACACTGATTCAGTTCGGCACCGATGAGCAGAAGAACACCTTCCTGCCCGCCATCCTGCGCGGTGAGGTCGACTTCGCCATCGGATACTCCGAACCCGGCGCCGGCAGCGACTTGGCTTCGCTGCGTACGACTGCCGTGCGGGACGGCGACGAGTTCGTCATCAACGGCTCCAAGATGTTCACCAGCGGCGCGGAGTTCGCCGACTATATCTGGCTCGCCGCACGCACCGACCCGGACGCCAAGAAGCACAAGGGCATTACGCTTTTCATCGTTCCGACCAGTGCACCGGGCTTCTCGTGGAAGCCGCTCCACACCATGCCGGGGGTGTCGACGTACTACACCTTCTACGACGATGTGCGTGTTCCCGCGACCGCAATCGTGCTGGGCGAGAACGAGGGTTGGAAGCTGGTCACCAACCAGCTCAATCTCGAACGCGCGGCGCTGGGCAATCTCGGAGCTCTGGAACCGTTGTTCCACAAGACGTTGCAGTGGGCACGCGAAACCCGGCTGGACGACGGCCTGGTGATCGACCAACCCTGGGTACAGCAGGCACTCGCCCGGGTCGAGGCGCAGGTCTCCGCGTACCGGCTGCTCAACCTGCGGGTGAACGCCAACATGGGTTCCGGCGCGCTCGGCATGGCCGAGGCCTCCGCCGCAAAGGTTTTCGGTACCGAACTCACCCAGCAGGTGGCAGGTGAACTGCTCGACGTCGTCGGCCACCCCGCCGTCCGCAAGGACGACGCGGCCCCGCTGAAAGGCGAACTGGAAAGTGCCTATCGGCTGGCGGTCATCAACACCTTCGGCGGAGGAGCCAACGAGCTTCAACGCGACATCATCGCGATGGCCGGCCTCGGGATGCCACGGGCACCTCGCGACATGCGGGCCTCATGACGAAAAGTGCTCAAACGATGAAAAGGACGGGTAAGTGACTGAGGTCGACAAAGACGAGCTGCGTGGGCGACTCGATGCGCTCATCGGGCAGCCGATCAGCTCGGGACAGCCGGTGAAATCGCCGGATCCGGTGAACGCCGCCATGATTCGGCACTGGGCCTACGCGCTGAGCGACTTCAACCCCGCGTACCTCGACGAGGAATTCGCCAAGAGCTCACGCTACGGCGGTATCGTGTCCCCGCCGGTCATGCTGCAGTCCTGGACGATGGCCCCACCCAAGCTGGAGGGCATCCACGACCGCGGCGGCGTTCCTGTCGAACTCGGTGAGAATCCACTGCAGTTCCTCTCCGACGCGGGCTACACGGGCATCGTCGCCACCAACTCCGAGTTCGAGATCGAGCGTTACCCGCGTGTCGGTGACGACATCACGGCCGAAACAGTCTTCGAGACCATCTCGGATGAGAAGAAGACTGCCATGGGCACCGGATTCTTCGTCACCTGGATCACCACCTACCGCAACCAGGACAACGAGGTCCTGGGCCGTCAGCGATTCCGCACACTGCGGTTCAAGACGGGAGGCTGAGATGGCCAGCCGGCTCGCACCCTCGATCAGCCCGGACACCGAGTTCTTCTGGTCCGGACTCAAAGAGAATGAATTGCGCATCCAGCGCTGCACGAACTGTCAACAGCTGCGCGTACCGCCACGGCCGATGTGCGGGAATTGCCAGTCGCTCGACTGGGATTACGCCGTATCGACCGGACGCGGGACGGTGTACAGCTTCGTCATGCCGCAGTACCCCCCGCTGCCGTTCCTACAGTACCCGTACGTCGTCGCCCTCATCGAGCTGGACGAAGGCGTGCGCATCGTGTCGAATCTGTGCGACATCGAACCCGGCGATATCAAGGCCGGAATGCCCGTCGAGGTCTTCTACGAGACCTTCGAAGCACTCCCCAGCGGCGACGAACTGGTTCTGCACCAGTTCCGGCCTGCGGGCTGAACCGAGGCGAACACACCATGGACTTCTCCTTCACCGAAGAACAGGAAACCGTCGGCAAGGTGGCGCGGCAGCTCTTCGAAGCGCGTGCGACACCCGAGCATCTCAGCGAGCTCGAAGCCGGCGAGGTGCGCTACGACGATGCACTGTGGCGCGAACTCGCCACCTCCGACCTGCTGGGTATCGCGCTGCCCGAAGCCGTTGGCGGCAGTGGAGGAGGATTCCTCGAATTAGGGGTCCTGCTGTCGGAAGTCGGCTGGAGCGTCGCCCCGGTGCCCGTCTACGCGACCCTCGCGCTCGGTGCGGACACCATTGCGCGACATGGCGATTCAGAGAT
>NZ_JARSBP010000015.1 GCF_029623955.1 Mycobacterium sp. 236(2023)
TTGGTGACGCCTTCGCCGATGGTGTCGACGATGCCGGCGGCTTCGTGGCCGAGCAGGAAGGGGAATTCGTCGTTGATGCCGCCTTCGCGGTAGGTCAGGTCGGTATGGCAGACCCCGCAGGCCTGGATGTCGACGATCACCTCGCCGGGGCCGGGATCGGGGATCACGATATCGACCACCTCCACCGGGGCAGCCTTACTCCGGGAGATCACACCACGCACAGTCACAGACATGTCTTGTCCTCCGGTCGGTTCGAACGTGTTGGCTGATAAGCGATTCAGTCAGTGGCCGTATTTGTCGGGTGCTGATACGCGGACCACGAGCAGCGCATCGGACACTTCGTCGCCGTTGTTCGCGAAACGATGGGGACAGTCCGCATCGAGCCGGATCGAGTCGCCGGCACAGAGGTCGTGAAACGTGCTGCCGATCTGGACGGACAGCCTGCCCGTCTGCACGACGACGATCTCCTGGCCCTCGTGCCGGACGAGTTCGACTCCGGTGTGGGCCCCAGGCGCCAGCCTCAGCGACGCGACCTCAAGGCCATGGGTCCGGCTGCGCTGGATCAGACGGCGGGTGACGCCGGGGCCGATGGCGATGGCCTGCTGCTCGGAGTGGCGCACCAACGAATGCTCGGGAGTCTTCGCCGGTTGGAACAGTTCGCCGACCGCCACGTCCAGCGCCGAGGCGACGGCGACCAGCGACCCGATTGAAACGCCGGTCTTGCCCCGCTCGAGCATCGACAGCATGGAAGCGCTCAGCCCGGTGTCCTCAGCGATGTCCACCAGCGTCAACCCTCGCTCCATACGGATCCGACGGATCTCCGCACCGAGCTTGCGGTTGGTGGTCTCCGAAGCCGCCCGGACATCGAGAAACGAGCCCTCGTCAGGGACACCCATGTCACTCCCCGCCATTGATTCAGGCTGAATTTTCGAGCCTGAGTTTCACTGTAGCTTATATAGCGGGAGTGGGAGGGCAGGGGCGCCAGTCGTCGCCTTGGCGTGCCGACATCGGCGTCAGGCGTGAAAGTTCAGGCACGCCAAGGGAGAACTGAACAGTCGGCAGATCAGTCGTCGACGCCGAGCATGAACTCGGCGGATTTGACGAGCACGGTCGCCGCGGAACCTTCAGCGAGGCCGAGCTCGACGGCCGCCTCTCTGGTCGACCCGATTCGGCCGCACCTGCGACTTGCGGAGCGCACCTCACAGCGGACTCGGCTGTTTCAGCAGAAATGAAGAGGTGGTTTCAGTGATCTTGTCGAGCACTGCCAGAGTCGGGACGACGGACGTGACGTGACATCATCTGTCGGCCCCCGCTCGTTTGCGCAGTACAGGGCCTATAGCCGTCCCCGTCGCCCCACAATCGTGTCACCCTTGCGATCTGGATCACACTCACCTATTCTTTCAATTGGCTTGAACTTTCGAGTCGCCAAGCCACCATCAGTCAATGCGATCGTAACGAGTTGTCCTGCACAAGTTTCAATCACATTGTACGCTCGGCCATATCGCAGATGGCTGCGGTTCACCACCAGCCGTGTAATAAGGACCAGTGTCGGAGGTCATGAAGTGAAGTTGAAATCGTGCTGTCGCGTTGTCGCTGCCGGGGCAGCCCTGGGGCTCGTCCTCACCTCGTGTGCTGAGGGCGGTGACCGCGGTACCCAGTCGTCCACCGGAGACATCGTTTTCGGTCAACTGATCGGGGTCACCGGTGACTACGCACCGTTCACGCCTCCGGCGATTGCCGCCTCCAAGATCGCCGTCGACGAGATCAACGATGCGGGCGGCATCATGGATCGCAACGTCGTGCTCGTGACAGAAGACAATCGGTCGACCGTGGACGGCGCCGTCGCCGGCTTCTCGAAGCTGACGACGGTGGACAAGGCGGCGGTCATGGGCAGCCTGGAGTCCGACGGCCAGGTGGCGCTCTTCGACCAGGTCCAGCAGCGGCAGCTTCCCAACATCTGCTCGTCGTGCGGCACGACCTTCCTCGACGAGCGGGGCGGAAAGTTCTCGTTCCGGGTCACCGCATCCGACAGCGACGCCGGCATCATCGTCGCCCAGGTGGCCCGCGACGCCGGTGTCAAGAAGCTCGCGATGATCGTCCAGAACACCGAAGGTGCTTCTGGCCCAGCCGAAGTCGCGACCGAGGCATTCCAGAAGTCCGGCGGAACGGTCAACTCGGTCACGATCGAACCCGGCGCCTCTTCGTACAACAGTGAGGTGGCCAAGGCGCTCGAATCGCAGCCCGACGCGCTGTATCTCGCCGCCGGCGTCGAAGCAGGTATTCCGATCCTGCGCGAGATCGCCCGGCGCGGTTACGACATCCCCATCTACGTGTCGCCCGACCTGATCACCGACGAGGTTGCCGCGCTGCCGAACGCCGGCCAACTCACCGCCGCGCTCATCGCCTTCGACGTCGAGAGCCCGGCCTACAAGTCCTACGCTGAGCGCTTCCGCGCTGCGACCGGTGGCGATCCCGAGCCCGGCATGTACGACGCCAACAACTACGACCAGTACATCCTGTTCGCCCTGGCGATGGAGGCCGCCAAGAGCACCAACGGAGCCGACGTCGCAGGCAAGCTCATCGACGTCGCCACCGCGCCGGGGAAGAAGGTCTACTCCTTCGCCGAGGGCAAGGAAGCTCTGGCCAACGGCGAGGACATCGATTTCGACGGAGCGTCGAGCACGCTCGACATGAACGAGTTCGGCAACCTCCAGTCACCGATCCTCGCGGTGCTCACCGTCAAGGACGGTGTCTGGACGCCGGGCGAGCAGGTCGAGGTCGACCCGGCTCTGCGCCCAGAATGACCACGGCGCCGGGGCGGTACCCCACCCCACCACCGCCCCGGCACCGTCAATAGATGGAAAGGTAAACCGTTGGACAACCTGCTATTCGGGTTACTGACCGGAAGCATGCTCGCTGTCGCGACATCGGGTTTCGCGCTGTTGCGCAACACCGAGCGATTTCTGCATATCGCCCACGGACAGTTCATGGCACTCGGGGCGCTGCTGGCCGTCGCGCTCGGCGAGATGCTCGGTCTGGTCGCAGGCATAGCGCTCGCAGTCGGCATCACCTCGGTGCTGGCGGTGGTTTCAGGCAAGTTGCTGTTCGACCCGGTGAAGCACCGGGGAGGCAATGTCCTTCTGTTCACGTCGGTCGGCCTGGCCTTCGTGACGTACGGCGCGATGATCGCGGTGTTCGGCACCGACCTTCGCGTGTTCTCGATCGAACTCGGCTCTGCGCGTCAGGTCGGCCCCTTCAACGTCGCGCCCGGCGAGATCGTCATGCTGCTCGTCGCGGTGGTGGTGATCGGCGGGCTATGGCTCCTACTGCAACGGACCGGGGTGGGGCGCGATATTCGGGCAGTGGCGTCCAACCGCGAACTGGCCCAGATCCGCGGCGTCGCCATCAACCGCGTCAGCTCCACCGTGTGGGCGATCTCGGGGGCGCTGGCGGCAGTCGCGGGGATCATGACCGGCATCCTGGGCTCGGTGTCGACCGAATCTGGTTGGGGCTACATCCTTCTCGTCCTCGCCGCCGCCGTGCTGGGTGGAACGGGCAACATCCTCGGTGTCATCGCCGCGGCATTGGTCCTCGGCATCGTGATGGACATGAGTGCGCTGGTGATCGACACCGCCTATCGCCCGATCGTCGCCTTCGCCATCCTCATCGGTGTGCTGCTGGTGCGACCGCAGGGCCTGTTCTCGTTCCAGTCCCGTAAGGAGGCCGCCGCATGATTTCGATCGAATTTCTCGTCACGGTCGCCACGCTGGCCTTCGTCTTCGCAATGGCCGCCCAGCTGCTCAACCTGGAGGCCGCCTGGGGCGGCATGTGGGATCTGGGCATCGCAGGTCTGATCGGTGTCGGCGCCTACTCCTATGTGCTGCTGACCACGTCGCCGGACGCGCTGATGCCCGGCCTCGGATTGCCGTGGCCTGTCGGGATG
Organism: Mycobacterium sp. 236(2023); assembly: GCF_029623955.1. Lineage (GTDB taxonomy): Bacteria > Actinomycetota > Actinomycetes > Mycobacteriales > Mycobacteriaceae > Mycobacterium. Next base: position 3,944 of record NZ_JARSBP010000015.1, read on the forward strand.
CTGGGGGCGGGCGTGATCACCGCGCTGGTCGCGATCGTGATCGGCTGGCCGGCGCTACGCCTGCGCGGCGAGTACTTCCTGATCACCACGTTCGCATTCGCCGAGATCCTGCGGCAGATCATCGTCATCCAGCGCGACATCACCGGCGGCACTTTCGGTTTGACGTCCGTTGTCAAGCCGTTCGAGTTCCAGTTCACCATCGACGGCTACCCCTACATCCGGCTGGCGCTGACGGTGCTGTTGACCGCGGTGGTGTGGTTGATCTGCTCGCGGATCGCCACGTCGTCCTATGGCGCCACCCTGCGCGCCGCCCGCGACAACGAGCCGCTCGCGATGGCGATGGGCAAGAAGATCAAAACCCTGCGGTTGTCCACCTACGCCACGGTCGGGCTCATGTGCGGATTGTTCGTCGGTCCCGCCTATGCCTGGATGCTCGGTGCCCTGGTGCCTTCGGTGTTCAGCTCGCACCTGACGTTCACGCTGTGGGCCGGTCTGGTGATCGGCGGCCTCGGAAGCCGCTTCGGGCCCATCGTCGGCGCGCTGCTGCTCACCGGTGTCAGCGAGATGGTGCGGCTGGTCCACGTTCCGCCGGAGCTGGCCAACCTGCACGCCGCAGCGCATCCGTTGCTCGTCGGCCTGATGCTGATCATCGTGCTGCGCTGGCGGCCGGACGGATTGCTCAGTGAGGGCGGCACATTCGCGCGGCTTCGGAAGCGCTACACCAAGCCGACCCCGAAACAGCCAGGCGCGGTGGCAGACACAACTGCCACCTCCACGCCGATTCTCACCGGGAGTGCGCATGACCGAAATGCCTGACCTCGAGGTCATCGGAGTGGACAAGACATTCGGCGGCGTTCGCGCGCTGCAGGATGTCAACATCACGATCTCCAGCGCCGAGATCACCGCGTTGATCGGACCGAACGGCGCCGGCAAAACCACGCTGTTCAACGTGATCTCGGGCTTCGGCACGCCGTACACGGGTCGCGTGGTCTTCGACGGCAAGGATCTGACCGGACTGCCCGCCTACAAGGTGGCGCGCGCCGGCCTGGTCCGGACCTTCCAGACCCCGGTCGGATTCAGCTCGATGACGGTCGTCGAGAACGTCGCCCTGGCCCTGGCCGGTTCTGACCTGGACCACCCGTGGTCACCGTTCCTGCGCTGGCGCAAGGACCGGCGCAGACGGCAGGAGGCGAACGACGCGGCATGGGCCCAGCTCGAACAGGCCGACGCCGCCCATCTGGGTGACCGCGCGATGGGCGACCTGTCGCCGGGCGACGCGAAACTCGTCGAGATCCTTCGCCAGTTGGCGCTTGCGCCCCGCATGCTGCTTCTCGACGAGCCCGCGGCGGCGATGACGGTCAACCAGATCGACATCCTGTCCGGCATCATCCGGGGCATTTCCGAGCGCGGCATCGGGGTGCTGGTCATCGACCACAACCTCAGCTTCGTGCTGGAGCTGGCCGCCAAGGTGCACGTGCTCGAGCACGGCGCAGTGATCGCCAGCGGCACACCGGAGCAGGTCGGCAGCGACCCGAACGTGAAGCGGATCTACCTTGGCGGAGAAGAGGAATCCGATGTTGCTTGAGACTGACGGCCTGTGCACTGGGTACGGACCGCTGACGGTGGTCCGCGATGCCACGTTGACTGTGGCGGCCGGCGAGATCGTCGCGATCGTGGGACCCAACGGCGCGGGCAAGTCCTCGCTGATGAAATGCATCGCCCGTTCACTGCCGGTGAAGGGCGGGTCGCTGAAATTCGAGGGCAAAGACCTCGCCGCGGTGCCGCAGAACCACATCGCCAAACTCGGGATCGGCTTTGTGCCCCAGCAGGGCAACGTGTTCCCGGAACTGTCGGTGCAGGAGAACCTGCAGGTCTCGTGCCGGGGCAGCCTCTCCGAAGCCAAGGCGATCACGAAAGACGTTCTGGCACAGTTCCCCCGGCTCAACGAACGCATCAAGCAGGCGGCGGCGACGTTGTCCGGTGGTGAGCGCCAGATGCTCGCGATCGCGTGTGCGCTGGTCAGTTCACCGTCGCTGCTCCTGCTGGACGAGCCGACGACCGGGCTCGCACCGCTCATTGTCCGCGAGCGTATCGCCGACATCCAGCGGCTGCGGGACGGGGGTGCGGGCGTGCTGTGGATCATCGAGGAGCATCCCAGAATCTGCCTGCCCGCCGTCGACAAGGTGCACTTCATGTCCGACGGAACACTCGGACCGGCGGTGCCCGCCAGCTCCCTGCTCGAAGAGGGTGCGCTCGAAGAGCTGTTTTTCGGCGTATCGCACTGACACCGTGACGCCATCCCGACCGGGGGATGATGGGCGTCATGCAGGTGAAGAACGAGTTCGTCATCGACGCCGACGTCGATCAGGCCTGGAGCCTGCTGATCGTCGCACTCGAGAGGTATGACGGGCCTGGCACTCTGACGGTCAGAATCGGTCCCGTGACGGCCGCCTTACGCGGTTCCGTGCGCGTGACTCGGAAAGTCGATGCGACACGGCACGCCATCCTTACGGCAACGGGTGAAGGCTCCGACGGGCAGGCCACCGCGAAGGTCCACGTCCGGCTGGAGTCGATCACACGGGCGCAGACGCGGGTGCTGATCGACACCGACCTCGAGATCAGCGGCCGCATAGCGCAATTCGGACGCGGCGCGATCGCCGATGCCGGCAGCAGGCTGATCAGTCGGTTCGCCGCGGACATCGCGCGCCACGTGACGACACCGCCGGCCGCCGTACTGACGGCGCCGACCGCACCTACCGTTCCTGCCGGGCCGGTCGTCACCGACCGCTACCGACAGGCGCTGCTGGGAGCTCTCCTCGGGTTTCTGCTCAGCTGGCTCGCATTCGGGCGGCGGGCCGGCGGACGTCGCTACATCGTCCTTTATCCACAGTGGAATCCTGTTGAGGACCAGCGCATTACCCGTGAATGGGGCCGCGGGTCTCGGTGAGCGGTGCGCCGCTGCCACCCCATCGGGCGGCGATGATCTCCGCGGCGATGCTGATCGCGGTTTCCTCCGGCGTGCGGGCACCGAGGTCGAGGCCGATCGGGCTGGACAGTCTGCCGACCTCGGTGTCGGACAGCCCTGCCTCCCGGAGTCGCACGAGACGATCATCATGGGTGCGCCGTGATCCCATGGCCCCGATGTATTGCACGTCGGGCAGCCGAAGGGCGATCGCGAGCAGGGGAACGTCGAACTTGGGATCGTGGGTGAGAACGGTGATGACGGTGCGCCCATCGACGCGTCCTGCATCGTTCTCGGTGGCCAGGTACCGGTGCGGCCAGTCGACGACGACCTCATCGACATCGGGGAACCGGGCCGTCGTGGCGAACACGGGACGGGCGTCGCACACCGTGACGCGGTAACCGAGAAAGGTTCCCACCCGCGCCACGGCCGCCGCGAAATCGATTGCGCCGAAGACCAATAGCCTCGGCTTCGGAGCAAAGGACCATACGAAGACCCGCATACCCTCACCGCGACGCTCGCCGTCGGGTCCGTACGTCAGCGCCGCATTCGTGCCCGATGCGAGGAGCCCCATCGCGTCGTCGGCCACGGCGTTGTCGGCGTGTGCCGAGCCCAGCGATCCAGTCGCCGGACGCCCGGCGGGTAGAACCATTCGGCGGCCGATTCGCGCGGTGTCGGGATGATCGATCACCGTTGCGAGCGCGACGGGAGTTTCCGAACGCACCAGTGCGGCGAGTTCGCCGAGTTCGGGGAACGACTCCCGGTTCACCTTCTCGACGAACACGTCGAGGATGCCACCGCACGTGAGCCCGACCGCGAAGGCATCATCGTCGGACACGCCATAGCGTTCCAGCGCCGGGGTGCCCGACTCGACGACGGCTTGGGCGGTGTCGTACACCGCACCTTCGACGCAACCTCCCGATACCGAGCCGACCGCGGTGCCTCCGGGTCCGACGAGCATCGATGCGCCGGGAGGCCGGGGCGCCGACCTGAACGTCGCGACGACGGTGCCGACACCGACCGATTCGCCGGCCTCCCACCACGTCATCAGGTCGTCGAGGACCTCACGCATGACCGTCAGCGCCGGGCGACGCCACCTGGGGCCGGAAGTGAAGTGCCCGGGGGCAAGTCGATCTGGTCGACGTCGACGCCGGCAGCGCGCAGCATGTCGACGTCGGCGGGGCAGGGACCGCCGACGCTGACGACCCGCTCGCCGCGGTCTGCGGCGACGGCATGCCAGAATCCGATCTCGATGTGGATCGTGTCGCCCGGACCGAATTGCAGCCGCTCGCCGGTGGTGACGTTCTCGGCGGTGCCGCGGCCCTCCAGGATGTGAATGGTGTCCTCGGAGTAGGCGTGGACGTGTTCTTTATTGCGCTCACCGGGTTGAAGTACGACGTAGTTCATGTTGGCGGCGACGGCGCCGATCCCGAGCCACACGACCAGCCGCGCGTCCTGGGAGATGAACGGTACTAGGAGGCCGGGATGGTCGCGATGGTGCACCGAGATGTCGGGCCAGACTTCGGACGCGGGGGCGGGGGCGACCGGGGCGCCGGTGATCGATGACTCTGCGGGACAAGGGCCGCCGACGATTCGGGTGCCTTCCGATGCCTTCAGCTGATACGGCGTCCCGGGCCGGACGTGCACCATCGAGCCCGCGACGAGCGACTGCGAGTCCCCGCTGGTTCCGTGGACGACCGCGCCCGCACCGTCGACGACGTAGTAGGCGGCTTCGGAGGTGTGGCAGAGGGTCCGCGACGTGCCTGCGTCGGTGAACTGCGCGTCGTAGAGACCGCGACACTCGGCGCCCGATTGCGGGCCGACGATCTCGCGCCACGTGCCGCCGACGAGTAACCCTTGATCAGGGCCCCATTCGTCGCGGGTGATGACCCTCATTCCCGCGGGAGTCCTCTGCTGTTCAGCCACAGCGTAAGCCTAACACTAATTTCAACTCAATCAAACATATTTCCAGGCTACTGAACCCGCCGGCATCGTGAAATCCGGCGCCGAGCGGGTGGTCCTGGCGACCGCGTCGAAAACGCAAGGCCGCGTTGGCCGGACGTCGTCCGTGTCATCCCCGACACCGATCGCGGCCGAGTGTATGCCCGTGTCAGCGTGGCGGCCGACCGTCACGCTGCGTCCTCGGCCCGCCAGTGGTTGCCGCTCTACCGTGTCCGCGGCGGTTCATTTAGATTGAATCCTGTTCCATTGCACTTAGTTGATGCTGCTGCGGCCGCGAAGGAGAACGTTCATGGATCTGTCCGGGACTGCGGATACGGTGCCCCCGGTGCTCTGGCGCCCGGATCCGGCCCGCGTTTCCGACACCGCGATCGTGCGCTTCACCCGGTGGGCGAAGATGTGCCGCGACACGCAGATCGAGGACGATGCCGATTACGCCGCGCTGCACGCCTGGTCGGTACGAGACCCCGAAGGCTTCTGGTCGGCGGCGGCCGGCTTTGTCGAAGTGATGTTCCACGATGCTCCGCAGGCGACCCTCGGTTGTGCGGAAATGCCCGGTACACAGTGGTTTCCCGGCGCCACCCTGAACTACGCCGAGCACGCTCTCGCCGACGGACCCGGTCGGCACGACCATGACACCGCCGTCGAGTTCGCCCGCGAGGACGGGGTCGAACGCACGGTCAGTTACGGCGAGCTTCGCGACCTGGTCGGCCGGGCCCGAGCCGGGCTGATCGCAGCGGGCGTCGGCCGCGACGACCGCGTCGTCGCACTCGCACCAAACAGCGTCGAAACGCTGGTGATGTTCCTGGCTGCCGCGTCGCTCGGCGCGATCTGGTCGTCCTGCTCGCCCGATTTCGGGGCGCGCGCGGTGCTCGACCGGTTCGCGCAGATCGAGCCCTCTGTGCTGCTGGCCGTCGACGGGTACTGCTACGGAGGCAAGCGTTTCGACATCCGGGAGCGGCTCGTTTCGTTGCGGGATCAGCTGCCGACGGTGCGCACCACCGTCTTTGTTCCGTATCTGGATCCGGACGCCGAACTGGCGGGCACCACCAGCTGGGCCGAGTTCACCTCGGAGGCGGGGACGCTGGATTACGACCCGGTGCCCTTCGACCACCCGCTGTGGGTGCTCTACTCCTCGGGCACCACTGGCCTGCCGAAGGGCATCGTTCAAGGCCACGGCGGCATCGTGCTCGAACACCTCAAAGCGTTGCGCCTGCAAAGCGATCTCGGTCCCGGGGACCGCTTCTTCTGGTTCACCACCACCGGATGGATGATGTGGAACTTCCTCGTCGGTGGCCTGCTGGTCGGGGCGACGGTCGTGTTGTTCGACGGCAGCCCCGGTCACCCGGACATGGGCGTGCTCTGGGCACTCGCCGAGAAGCACCGCGTCCGCCTCTTCGGCGTCTCGGCGCCGTTTGTCCACGCCTGTATGGATGCGGGCATCAGCCCGAGGTCTGACTACGACCTCTCAGAGATGAAGGCGCTCGGGTCGACCGGATCGCCCTTGTCGGTGAACGGCTTTCGCTGGATCGGCGACCACGTGGGTGAGCATGTCCAGATCTGCTCGATCTCCGGAGGCACGGACGTGTGCACCGCGTTCCTCGGTGCCGCGCCGACGGTTCCTGTGTGGCTCGGCGAGCTGTCCTGTGCCGCCCTCGGTGCCGACGTGCATTCCTACGACGAGGACGGTGGCGATCTGCGGGGCGAGGTGGGGGAGTTGGTGCTGACCCAGCCCATGCCGTCGATGCCGGTGAAATTCTGGAACGACCCCGACGGTTCCCGGCTTCGGGCGGCGTACTTCGAGGACTATCCGGGGATCTGGCGCCACGGTGACTGGGTGATCGCCACCGAGCGGGGCTCATTCGTCATCCAGGGTCGTTCGGACTCGACCCTCAACCGCGGCGGCGTCCGCATGGGTACCGCCGACTTCTACGCCGTCGTCGAGGGGTTCGCCGAGGTGTCGGACTCCCTGGTGATCGACACCACCGAACTCGGTGACGACGCCGAGGGCGAGCTGCTGTGCTTCGTCGTCCTCGCCGGCGGCGCGACGCTCGACGCCGTCGAGCCGTTGTTGCGGACCGCGCTGCGCAAGGAGCTCTCACCCCGCCACGTGCCCGATCGTTTCCTCGAGATCGCGGCGGTGCCAAAGACGCTCAGCGGCAAGAAGTGTGAGGTGCCCGTCAAGAAGATCCTTGCGGGGGTGGACCCGGACAAGGCCATCAGCCGTGAGGCGCTGCAGGACCCCGGCGCGATCGCGCCGTTCCTGGCGCTGGCGTCGAGGACGTGACGTACGAGGCCGTGTTGTTCGACCTTGACGACACGCTGCTCGATCATCGCGGCGCCGCCAAGGACGCGCTTCGGGCGTGGGCGGTGCACGCGGGTCTGAGCATGGCCGCCGACGAGCTCGCGACCAGCTGGCATTTCCTCGAACGCCGGTATTACGACCTGTATCAGCAGGGTGCACTGACCAAGACCGAACAGCGGCGCGCCCGGGTCCGAGAACTTCTCGCGCCCGCTGTGCTCAGCGACCGGGAGGCCGACGACCTGTTCGAGGCCTACTGGCACCTGTACCGCGCCGCGTGGCGCCCGTTTCCGGATGCCGAAGGAGCCATCCGCCGCGCAGTGGATTCCGGCCTGCGGGTAGGACTGCTGACCAACGGTGATGCCCGAGACCAGGCGCGCAAGGTCGAGGCGACTGTCCTTATCGACTTCGCGCTGCCGATGTTCGCCTCGTCCGAACTTCCCGGTGCCAAACCCGACCGTCGCGCCTTCGAGTTCGCTTGCAGCGCACTGTCGGTGGTCCCCGCGCGGTGTCTCATGGTCGGCGACTCGTTGATCAACGACATCGAGGGTGCCCTCAACGCGGGCCTGTCCGCGGTGTTGCTCGACCGCTACGGCCCCGAGCGTGCGGCCCCCGCCGGCTATGGCTTGATCCGCTCGCTGGACGAACTCCATTTCGGCTGATCGGTTGCGGTACACATCACACTGACTTAAAATTCAAGCAAATTGAATTCCGCAGCGGATCCAAGCCCACGCTCGCGGTTTGTCTGTAACCACACTGAAACTCGACGCCGTCAGCTTCGTGCCTCCGGATCCGGCGGGCAGCGGTACGACCGGCGATTCAGGGAGGTGAGAGTGATGCGGGTGGTTCCACGGAGCGCACTGTTCCGGCGCGGACTGGTCGATGGCGGGGACTGGCGGCTGATACGCCGGCTCGAACCAGCCGTAGCCCCATTCCCGTAGACCTTTCCTCCTGAACGGAACACCTCCCATGGCACAACAGGCACTCGCCGGCTTCTGGCACCCCATCGCCGCCGCCGAAGACATCACCGATCAACCCAAGCGTTTCGACCTGCTCGACGACTATGTCGTCGCGTTCCGCGACGAGAACGGCGTCGCCGCATTCCGTGACCTCTGCATCCACCGGGGTGCTGCGTTGTCGCTCGGCTGGGTCCGCAACGGCACGCTCGTCTGCCCGTACCACGGCTGGCAGTACGACCGCACGGGCGCGTGTGTGCGGATCCCGTCCCGCCCGGTCGAGGCCGCGATCCCGACCACCGCACGCGCGCAGGTCTACCGGGTTCGCGAGAAGTACGGCCTGGTGTGGGTCGCGATGGAGGAACCTCGCGATGAGATCCCGCTGTTTCCGAACGACATCTACGACATGCCCGGCTGGAAGTCCTACATCTCCTACCGCGAGGTGTGGAACACCTCGGCCGCCCGCGCGGTCGAGAACTTCATGGACTTCTCACATTTCCCGTACGTCCACGAGGGTCTGCTCGGCACCGAGGACAACGCCGAAATCGCGCCCTACACGGTCGAGAAGCTCGACAACGGCCTGCACTACTGGCTCGAGCAGGAGGAACCGAGCGATCTCTACGGTGCCGGCGGCAGCCAGAAGGTCCGCTACGAGTACACGCTCGTGGTGCCCTTCACGATCCATCTGAAGAAGATCGAGATCGGCACCGGCCGGGAAACGATCATCACGCAGTTCACCCTGCCGCGAACGGAGACGACGACCGAGCTGTTCGTCTTCATAGTCCGCAACCACTCGCAGGACGAACCGGACAGCAAGTTCGGCGATTTCACGACGACGATCATGGAGCAGGACCGGACGATCGTGGAAAGCCAGCGTCCCGAGAAGCTCCCGGACTCACTGCGCGAGGAGCTGCACATCAAGGTGCCCGATGCCGCGAGTCTGCTGTACCGGCAGCGGTTGTCGGCGCTGGCCAAGGTCGAGGCGTTCGGTCCGTACGGGGCATAGGGACCCACCATGCGGTCATGACAGTGAATGCCGATCTGCGGATTACGGCGGCCAACCGAGCGCCGGTACCCGATATCGACAGCAATACCGCGGGTATCGACGTATTGCCGTGGCATGCAGGGGTGTTTGCGACGAATTCCGATGGGATTTCTGCACGTGAGTTGCGTGCAACTCCAGCTCTTTCACGTACGCTGAAACAGCTTTTTCCGCCCACAAGCCCATCGGAGAGCTCATGACGCCATCTCGATCCGCCGCACCTGCCAGCCGGCGTAGCGCCGCGGCAGCCACCGGTGCGGGGAAGGCAGCCAAGACCGACAAGACCCGCAACGCAGCACGAGCGGGCAAGCGCAACGGTGACGCCCTGGCGGTCGTGGCCGATCGCGATTCCGACGCCGCCGAACAGACGATGCTCCTCGTCGGTGCCAGGATCCGGGCCATGCGCCTGCGCCAGCAGTTGACGCTGCGCGATGTCGCGGAGCGCACCGGTGTCAGCGTCTCGATGCTGAGCATGCTCGAGCGCGGAGTGTCCACAGCGTCGGTGGGCACGTTGGTGGCCGTCGCATCGGCGCTCGGTGTCCACATGTACGACCTGTTCGCCCACAAGGACGGGGCCGACGGGTCACCCGTGACCAAGCTCGCCGAGCAGACGGTGGTCCGGATGGGGGAGGGCACGACGCGCCGAGTCGCGCACAACGACGCGGTCGCCGGTCTGGAACTGGCGGTCAACGAATACGAGACAGGTGGTGCGAGCGGGCCGTCGCCGACGCACCACGACGGCCGGGAGTTCGGCGTGCTGATCTCGGGCCAGTTGACGATCGAACTCGACGGGCAGACCCATGTGCTCGAGCCCGGCGATGTGATCGCGTACTCGTCGGAACGCCCGCACCGCATCGCCAACACCGGCAGCGAACGAGCCGTCGCCGTGTGGGTCAACGTCGACGAAAGCTGACATAAACCCCGTCGGACTCTTTCAACTCCACTTAATGACTTCGACTGTATTGAATGTTACGCTCGCTATGTGACGGATGAACGGACGCCTGCCAGCGCGATCGTCACGATTGCGCTGGAGCAGATCGATGTCGCAGTCGGTGCCGTCGCCGACAACCGCGCGACCGCGCTGAGCAGGTCCAGGGATGCATTCACCGCAGGTGCCGGCCTCGTCGTCCTGCCGGAACTCGCCATCAGCGGATACGTGGTGGACGCCGACCTCGCCCGCGAAGTCGCCGAACCCCTCGACGGGCCGACGGCCGCCGAATTCATCGGTCTGGCACGGGAATTCGATTCACTTGTGGCGTATGGGTTCTGCGAGCGCGACGGCGAGAACCTGTTCAACACCGTTGTCGTCGTCGACGGAACCGGGCCCGTCCTGCACTATCGCAAGCTGCACCTGTTCGATCTGGAGAAGAACGTCTACACCCCGGGTGATCTCGGCCTTCCCATCGCCGACACCGTTTTCGGGCGCATCGGTGTCTGCATCTGCTACGACCTGAGGTTCGTCGAGGTGTTGCGGGCGATGTCGCTGCGGGGCGCCGAGCTGGTCCTGGCGCCCGCGGCGTGGGTGGGCGGATTCGATCGCACCGTGCCGGTGGCCGGAGGCACCCGCCACGTGGATTCTGTTCTCGCCCAAGCCAATCTCGACCAGGTGGCCGTTGTCGCGGTATCCCAGGTGGCCGGCGCGGCCCGTGGCGGTCCCGCAACGCTGGGCGGTTCGGTGGCGTGTGACGCGTACGGCGAACTGCTGGCCGGCCCGCTGTCACGCACGGCCGCCGACGCGGCGATGGTCGATGTGGACCTCGACGCGATCCGGGCGGCCCGTATCCGCGGCGAGCGGATCCGTCCACGCGAAGACCGACGTACCGACGTGTACGCCCTGACCTACGGAGGGGATGCCTGGTGAAGCCCCGGTCCTTTACCTACCACGCGCCCACGAGCCTCGACGAGGCGCTGGGCATCCTGGCCGCCGACCCGGACGACAGCAAGGTCCTCGCGGGTGGTCAGAGCCTGGTGCCGATGATGAACTTCCGGCTGGCCAGTCCCGCGCAGCTCGTCGATATCAACCGGATCCCCGGACTGGCCGGGATCGACGCGGCGGGGGACCGCGTCGTCATCTCTACCCGCACGAGACACATTCAGGTGCAGAACAATTCGCTGTCCGGGCCGCTGGGTTCGCTGCTACGCCGGGCCGCGGCCTACGTCGGGCACCTCCCCATCCGGACCCGCGGAACGTTCGGCGGCTCGATCGCGCACTGCGATGCCGCGTCAGAATGGTGCCTGGTCGCCTCACTGCTCGACGCCGAGATGACGGCGGTGAGTCAGGCACGCGGCGAACGGACCATCGCGGCGGCCGACTTCTTCCAGTCGATCTTCACGACCGCGCTGGAGCCCGACGAGATGCTCCTGAAGGTCTCGCTGCCTGCACTGGACGACACCTGGCATGCCGGTATCGCCGAGTTCGCCCGTCGGGCAGGGGATTTCGGGATCGTTACAGCGACTGCCGCCGTCAGCATCGTCGACGATACGGTTCGCGAAGCGCGGGTCAGCATCGGTGGTGTCAGCGAGGTGCCGTTCCGCAGTGTGGCGGCCGAGCGGACCCTGATGGGCCAGCAGTTGACCGACGATGTGCTGTCGGCAGCGGCCGAGGCTGCAGCCGTCGAGGTCGATCCGCCGAGTGACACACACGGTGACTCGGAGTACCGGCGCGATCTGGTGCGCGCGCTGCTGCCCCGCGCGCTCGGTAGGGCCACGTTGGTCGGGGCATGATGTCGGCCGCACCGACAGAACCGACGACCTGGACCGGGAGGGCGTTACCCCGGCTCGAAGACCCCGCCATCGTGCGGGGATGGGGCAACTACGTCGCCGACATCGCCTCCCGCAACACGGCGTGCGCGCACGTACGCTTCGTCCGCAGCACGGTCGCGTCCGGCCGCATCGTCTCCGTCACGGCGCCACCCGGAGTCACCGTGTTCACCGCCGCCGACCTGGCAGGCGTGCACCCGATCAGGGCGGCGCTGCACCGGCCGGATTTCGTCGAGATCGGCACCCCGATCCTCGCGACTGATGTGGTGCGATTCGTCGGGGACCCCATCGCGTTCGTCGTCGCCGAGACCGAGGCCGCCGCCGAGGACGCCGCGGAACTCGTCGACGTCGAGATCGAACCGCTGCCCGCGGTGCTCTCGGCAGTCGCGGCGCTCGCCGACGGCTCGCCGCTGGTCCACGACTCTGTTCCCGCCGATCATCAGAACGCGCCCAACACGATGGTCGACGGCCGCATCACGACCCCGGGAGCCGGTGACGCTTTCTCCGCGGCGCACGCTGTCGTGTCGGTGCGGGTCAGCTCCGGACGGCAGAGCGCGATGCCGCTGGAGGCCAGGGCCGCGCATGCCGCCTATGACCGGACCAGCGGCCGCACCACGCTGCACGCCACCCTGCAGATGCCGCACGTCACCCGCACCGGCATCGCCGACTGCATCGGGATGGCCGAGGACGATCTGCGCGTCGTGGCGCCCGATGTCGGCGGTGGCTTCGGCGCCAAGATGACCCTGGCCCGTGAAGATGTCGCCCTGGTGTGGGCGTCGCGGCACCTGCGCCGCGACCTCGCCTGGATCGAGACCAGGGAAGAGAACTTCATGGCCTCGTGGCACAGCCGCGAACAGGTCTACGACATCGAGGGCGCGTTCACCGCGGAGGGCGAATTGCTCGCCCTACGTGGCGATTTGATCTGCGACGTCGGTGCCTACTGCTGCTACCCGGTGACGTGGGCGGTCGAACCGCTGATGGCGCTGGCCGAACTGCCCGGCCCGTACAAAGTGTCCGAATACGACGTCCGGTCGCGCGCCGTCGTCACCAACAAGTGCCCGATCGCCCCGTACCGCGGGGTGTCCCGCCCGATGCAGGTGCTGGCGATGGAACGGCTCATGGACCGCGCTGCAGCGCAGCTGGGTCTGGACAAGGTCGCGATCCGGGACACGAACCTCATCTCGGAGTTTCCCCACCGCGCTCCGACAGGCCTGGTGCTCGACCTCGCATCGCACCGCGAAACACTGGCTGCAGCAGCGAAACTCGCCGACCTCGACGAGTTCGCGGTGCGTCAGGCCGCCGCGCTCAGGCAGGGCCGCTACCTCGGCATCGGCTTCTCCTGCTTCGCCGAACGCACCGGCTACGGCACCCCGGCCTTTGCGGCCCGCTCACGCCCGTTCGCGCTCGACGCGACCAAGGCGGCGCCGGTCATCACCCCCGGCTTCGAGCGCGTCATCCTCACGATGGACCCGTCGGGCGGCCTGACGCTGCGGATCGGCGCCTCGCCGCACGGCCAGGGCCTCAAGACGACGCTGGCCCAGGTGGTCTGTGACGAACTGGGAATGCGGCCCGACCAGGTTCGGGTGATCGCCAGCGATACCGACGCCACCCCGTACGGGTGGGGCAGTTACGCCAGCCGCGCGATGGTCATCGCCGGCGGTGCGTCGCTGATCGCCGCCAAGGACCTGGCAGAGCGGATCCGCGGCCTGGCCGCCGACCGCCTCGGTGGCCTGCCTGACGACATCGTTCTCGAAGGCGGCGAGGCCCGGCTCAGCGGTCGGGACGACGCCGTCGACCTGGCCGTAATAGCGCGTGACACATACCATTCCAGCCATCTGATCCCCGACAAGGGTGAGCCTGTCCTGGAGAGTGTCGGCACCTACGACCCGTCGGGGACGTTCGCCAACGCGTGCCACGTCGCCGAGGTCGAGGTCGACGCCCTCACCGGGCAGGTCGAGATCACCCGGTTCCTTGTCGCCGAGGACGCGGGCAGGCTGATCAACCCGGCCATCGTGGACGGGCAGATCCACGGCGGGGTCGTCCAGGGAATCGCCAACGCACTGTTCGAGGAACTGATCTACGACGACCGCGGGGTTCTCGTGACGACGTCGTTGATGGACTTCCTGCCGCCGACCGTCGCCGAGGTTCCCGACATCGAGATCGCGCACATCTACACGCTGTCACCGACGTCGCTGACCGGCGCCAAGGGTGTCGGCGAGGGCGGCACCATCGGAGCGCCCGCAGCGATCGCCAACGCGATCAGCGATGCTCTGAGCCCCCTCGGCGTCGGGGTGTTCCATCTGCCCGCGACGCCACACCGGATCAGATCGGCCATCCGTGAGCGTCGCGACGTCGCGCCCGCACCCCACCCCTCCGATGTTGCCGATGTTCAGGAGAGCACGCCATGACCTCACTTCGCCTCTACGTCAACGGCGATCGCTACGACATCGACGTCGAACCGCGGCGCACGCTGGCCGATGCGCTGCGCGACGACTGTGGCCTGACCGGAACACATCTGGGTTGTGAGCACGGAGTGTGTGGCGCCTGCACCGTACTGATGGACGGTCAGCCCATCCGCGCCTGCCTGATGTTCGCGGTGCAGGCCGAGGGCGCGTCGATCCGAACCGTCGAAGGTCTGGCCCCCGACGACACCACGCTGCATCCGGTGCAGCAGGCCTTCTGGGACAACCACGGATTGCAGTGCGGCTTCTGCACCCCCGGATTCCTGACCTTGATCGCCGGCTACCTCGAAGAGCATCCCGACGCCGAAGAGGAGGAGCTGCGGGACATGCTGTCGTCGAACCTGTGCCGCTGCACCGGTTATCAGAACATCCTGAAGTCGACGCTGTGCGCCCAGCGCGTCATGCGCGGCGACGAACCCGTTCCCGGATCGACCCCGGCAGAGACCACGACATGATCGGAGCCCGCGCCAAGCGCATCGAGGACCCGGTACTGCTCCGCGGGGCAGGACGTTTCGCCGCGGACACGATCCACGCCGGTGAACTGCACATGCGGGTGGTCCGTTCGCCGATCGCCTACGGGCGCGTGGTCTCGGTCGACGTGTCCGAGGCGCTGCTGCTCGACGGCGTGGTGGCCGCATGGTCCTACGACGACATCGCGACGTTGCCCGCCATCGCCTTCCGGCTCACACCCCGCGACGAGCTGTTGCCGTACCGCCAACCCGTCCTCGCCCGAAGGTTCGTGCGCTACGTGGGCGAGCCCGTCGCGGTCGTCTTCGCCACGTCGGCCTACCTCGCCGAGGATGCCGCCGAACTCGTCGAGATCGACATCGAACCTCTCGCGGCCCGTATCGACGCCGATCTCGAACCCATCACCTGGGTCGACGGCGAGCAGGCCACGTGGGCCGCGGGCACCGGGGCCGAGCTTCCGGAACAGGACTCCGAGGCAACGTGTTTCGTCGAGGAATACGGTGACGTCGAAACCGCGTTCACGGATTCTGCAGATCTGATCGCGGCGGGTACGCACCGGATCTTCGAGATGGACGCCCGCATCGGACGCCACACCGGAGTGCCGATGGAATGCCGCGGACTGGTGGCCCGGTTCGACGAGACCGAGCAACTGCTCGTCGTCGACGGTGCCGCCAAGGTTCCGTTCTGGAACCGTGAAGCGATCGCCGCGATCGCAGGTCTGCCCCCGCATCAGGTGCTGGTCCGCGAAACCCACGTCGGTGGTGGTTTCGGGCCGAGAGGCGAGCTGTATCCCGAGGACGTCCTCGTGACGATCGCGGCGATGCGGCTGCGCCGCCCTGTGAAGTGGATCGAGGATCGCCAGGAGCACCTGGTCGCCACCAATCACTCTCGGGGGCAACATCATCGGCTGCGTGCGCTGGTGCGGATCTCCGACGGCTGGATCGAGGCGCTCGACGCCGACTTCATCCTCGATCAGGGCGCCTACGTCCGCACGCACGGTGCGACCGTCGCGTCGCTGACTGCGTCGATGCTGCCCGGCCCCTATGTGATTCCGCACTTCCGCGCCACGGCGCACGTGCGTCTGACCAACAAGACCCCGGCCGGGACGTATCGGTCGCCGGGACGTTACGAAGGGACCTTCGCGCGGGAACGCCTGGTCGACAAGATCGCCAGGGAACTTCGTCTCGATCCGGCGGAACTGCGGCGCACCAACTTCATCCCGGTCGCGAAAATGCCCTACGAGCGGCCCATCCAGGCGATGGGAACGCATCTGGTCCACGACTCCGGCGACTACCAGCTGCTGCTGGACAAGGTTGCGGATCAGTACGATTTCGCAGGCATCCGTACCGAGGTCGAGAAGCGGCGTGCCGCAGGGGAGCTGGTCGGCTTCGGCTTCGGCTTCTTCGTCGAGAAGAGCGGCATCGGACCGTTCGAGGGGGCGCGCGTCTCTGTTGACGGCACCGGAAAGGTGACGATCAGCTGTGGTGCATCGTCTGTCGGGCAGGGTGTGGACACCGTGCTGGCGCAAGTCGTCGCCGAGCGTCTCCAGATTCCGCACGATGCGATCCGGGTGGTGCGTGGGCGGACGGACCAATTCGAGTACGGGCGTGGAGCCTTTGCGACCCGGCTGGCCGTGATGGCCGGCTCGGCGGCAAAGTACGCCGCTGATGCACTGGCGGAGAAGGCTATTCGGGTGGGTGCGCACCACTTCAAGGTCAGCACCGAGGAGGTGGCCATCCGCGACGGTGCGGTGGCCATCGTCGCGGACCCGTCTCGCACGCTGACGCTGGGGGAGGTCGCGCGACTGCTGGAACCCGTCGGCGCCGGTGAGATGAAAGAGGATCCGGGGCTGTCGGCCGACGGGTGGTTCCGTTCCGATCACATGACCTACCCGTACGGTCTGCACGCCGCGCTGGTGTCGATCGACCGGGGGACCGGGAACCTGGCGATCGAGCGGTTCATCGTCGGCTACGACGTGGGCCGGGCGTTGAACCCGACACTCGTCGAGGGCCAGATCGCCGGAGGCGTGGCACAGGGCATCGGCGGAGCGGTGTACGAGGAGTTCCTGTACGGCGAGGACGGCACCCCGCAGTGCACGACGTTCATGGACTACCTCATCCCTACGGTGCTCGAGGTGCCCGACGTCGAGACTCTCGTCACCGAGGACGCGCCGAGTCCCATCAATCCGCTGGGTGTCAAAGGGGCAGGCGAAGGCGGGACGACGGCGGTTGCCGCTGCTGTGGCGTCCGCGGTCGATGACGCCCTGCGCATCCCGGATTCGATTGTGTCGGTGCCGATTCGGCCGGATCTGATTCGCCGTCTGGTCAAATCGATTTCAGTGACATAGAATCTAATTCAATACTGTTGAGTTAGTTGGAGCGGAGAAGAACCCATGCGCATCGTCGATCTGACCCACCCGTGGGGCCTCCACACTCCGGGCTGGGTGGGTTACCCGGGCAACAAGATGTACTACACCCAGAACCTCCAGACGAACCAGATCGTCTCCCAGCGCATCGAGGCCTCGCTGCACTCCGGCACCCATCTCGACGGTCCGATGCACGGCACCGACGGCGGCCTCGACATGGCGTCGCTCCCGCTGGACTATCTGATCCACCCCGGCGCGATCGTCGACGTCTCCGACGTCGTCACCGACTGGGAGCTCATCGAGCCGGAGCACATCACCTCCAAGGTCGAGGTCAAAAAGGGTGACATCCTGATCATCCACACCGGCTTCATCGACTACTACCAGGGCATGCCGAAGCAGGATCTGGTGCGCTACTTCACGATGCACCCGGGCGGCAGCGTGCGGCTGGCCCGCTGGATGGCCGAGATGGAAATCCGTTGGTGGGGAATCGATGCCGGCTCCGGCGACCACCCGATGAACACCACGATTCGCAACATGCGCCCCGATCTGCTGAAGAAGTTCGAAGAACATGTGGGAATGACCTACACCGAGTTCTTCGGCGGCGAATACGAATACACCCACCACCTGTCGGGCCGTGAGATCAAGTCCGACATCTTCCCGATGCACCACCTGGCATTCCAGGACGGCTGCATCCATGCCGAGAACGTCGGCGGCGACCTGAAGACCGTGCTGAACCAGCGCGCCATCATCGGCGCGTTCCCGTGGAAGATCGAGGGCGGCGAAGCGTGCCCGTGCCGCATCATGGCGTTCTTCGACTGCGGTGAGGACGAGGTCATCGAAGGATTCGCGGGCTGACACCCACCAGCGCACGTCGTAGGAGATGAGGGAGCCCCGACAATGGCCATGCAGCTGAAGAACCAGTTCGAGATCGATGCGGATCTGGACCAGACCTGGAATCTGCTCACCGATCTCGAACGGATCATGCCCTGCATGCCAGGGGCGGCCCTCGACGGCATCGAGGGCGACAACTACCTCGGCAACGTCAAGATCAAGGTGGGCCCGATCGGCGCCCACTTCCGGGGCACCGCCCGGTTCGCGCAGAAGGACGATGCAACATACAGCGCGGTCATCACGGCCGCCGGCAAGGACCCGAAGGGACAGGCCGCAGCCAACGCGCAGATCCATGCCCGGCTCGAGCCCGTCACCCAGACGCGCACCCGCGTGCTGATCGACACCGACCTCGACATCAGCGGACGGATGGCGCAGTTCGGCCGCGGGGCGATCGCCGATGTGAGCAACCGGTTGATCGGCCAGTTCGTCAACAACATCTCAGGTCTCCTGACACAGCCCACGGGCGGCGTGGGTGGAGCGGCGCCGACTGCGACCAGCGGCGCCGCTCCCGCCGCGCCTGCTTTCGCGCCGGCGCCGGCCGCCGAGGCCAGCATGAACCCGCTGGAGTTCGTGCTGCCCATGATCAAAGACCGATACGGCCAGGCACTGATCGGCGGAGCTCTCGGATTCGCGTTGAGCTGGCTGGTGTTCGGCCGCCGTGTCGAACGCAAGCCGCGCTACACCTACATCCCTTACCCGTATCCCCAAGGCCCCCAGTGACGCCCAGGATCGAGTCGCTGCGGTCCGGTGATCTCACCGAGTCGCAGCGTGTCGTCTACGACGGCATCACCGGTGGCGACCGACTCAAAGGCACCCAACACTTTCCGGTGGTCGCCGATGACGGTTCATTGACCGGGCCGTTCGGAATCATGCTGCACGCCCCCGGAATCGGCGACGTGCTGCAGCAACTCGGAGCCGCGATCCGCTACCGCACGGGCCTCACGCCGCGGGTCCGGGAGATCGGGATCCTGCTCGTCGGCGCGGCACTGAAGTCGGACTACGAATGGTGGGCACACTCGCGTGTCGCCCGAGCCATGGGTTTCAGCGACGATGAGCTGGATCAGTTGTCGCGTGGGTCGTTCGATGCGTCCGACCCGATCGAGCAGGCCGCCGCCGATCTGTGCGTGACACTGCTGGGAGACGGTGCAGTTTCGGATGCCGACTACGCGCGGTACGCCGACACCCTCGGGATCGAGTCGATCATCGAACTGACGACGCTCGTAGGGTACTACCGCACGCTGGCACAACTGATGACGGTGTTCAACACCGGAATCCCCGAGACACCCGCGTGACGGGCCACCTCGAAACCGTGTCACACGGTTCGACTTCGGTGACACTGTCCGGCGGTGAGTTCGAGGTCGACGTACGGGTGGCCGACAAGGTCGCGGCCTCTGACGGCGTGGCGGCTCTGACGTTGACCAGGGCCGACGGGAAGCCGTTCCCGCGCTGGACACCGGGCTCCCACGTCGATCTGATCCTCGGTGACGTGCCGACGCGGCAGTACTCGCTGTGCGGGGACCCCTCCGACCACGACACATGGCGGCTGGGCGTCCTGCGGGACCCCGAAGGACGTGGCAGCTCACTGTTCGTCCACGACACGCTGCGGGCCGGGGACGTCATCCGGATCCGCGGACCCCGCAACAACTTTCCGCTCGTCGATGCTCCGCACTACCTGTTCATCGCCGGCGGCATCGGAGTCACCCCGATTCTGCCGATGATCGCCGCCGCGCACGCTGCGGGCGCGAACTGGAACCTGGTGTACGGCGGACGCCGTCGCGCATCGATGGCTTTCGTTGACGAGCTCGCCGGATACGGCGACCGCGTCTCGCTGCACCCGCATGACGAGACCGGAATGCTGGACCTGGACTCGCTGCTCGGCTCGCCGCGGCCGGACACGTTGGTGTACTGCTGCGGACCCGAGCCGTTGCTCACCGCCGTCGAGCAGCGGTGTGCGGCATGGCCATCGGGATCCCTGCACGTGGAACGCTTCAATGCCAAACCGCTCACCGAGCCCGCCCGCTCGGACTCGTTCGACGTGGTGCTCACCGCCAGCCAGCTGACGTTGACGATTCCGCCCGACCGCTCGATCCTCGACGTCGTCGAAGAGGCCGGCGTCGACCCGCTGTACTCGTGCGGCGAGGGGACGTGCGGCAGTTGCGAGACCCCGGTGCTCGAAGGCGAGCCCGACCATCGGGATTCGGTCCTCAGCGCGGAGCAGCGGCAGGCGAACGACTGCATGATGATCTGCGTGTCGCGGTCACGCACACCGCGACTCGTGCTCGACCTCTAGACGATTGGAGTAATTGTGGAGACGTGGGACGCGATGCGGTCCAGGAAGAACATCCGGACCTACAAACCGGAGCCCATTGCCGAAGCGGAGATGCAGCGCATCCTCGAGGCCGGCTGGCGGGCGCCATCAGCCAGGAATCGGCAGCCGTGGGACTTCGTCGTCGTCACTGATCCTGGCCAGCTGCAAGAACTTTCGACGGTGTGGGCCGGTGCCAAGCACATCGCTGCGGCGCCCGCGGCCATCGTGATCGTCGCTCCGGTGCCCGAAGACGATCAGCGCGCGCTGGTCGACCGGTACGACCTCGGTCAGGCGACGATGGCGATCGCCATCGCGGCGGCTGATCTGGGGATCGGTACCGCGCACTCCTCGGTCGGCGACCAGGACAAGGCCCGAGCGATCCTCGGCGTCCCCGAGGACCATTTCGTCGCCTTCATGCTCGGCGTCGGCTATCCGGAGGACGGACCGCTCAAGCCGATAACAAAACTGGACCGCAGGCCCTTCGACGAGGTCGTCCACCACGGCCGTTGGTGACGCGCACCCGCGCGATCACCACCAGCCCGTCGCGGCCGCGATCTGGCGTCCGAGTTCGTCGGCCAGCGTGCGCATGTAAGTGGCCGACAGGTGGTGCGAGTCGTGGTAGACGAGGATATTGCCTTCCATGACACGGCAATCGGTCCTACCACAAACGGCGTCGGTGAGGTCGAGGGGACGCAGCGTCGGATAGTGGGCGACGAGGTCCAGCGTCGGGTTGGTGTCGGACAGCGCCCATGAACGTTCGACGCCGCAGCTGACTGCGGTGCCGCCACGCGACAGGCAGTCGGCCGGATCGGTCAGCCACCCGTCGTGGACCAGCCACGGGGTGTCCCGCATCCCGAGTACGCTGATTCCGTTGCTGGACAGCGTGTCCCAGACTCCGAGGTAGCTTTCGGGAACCATGTCGCCGGGGGCGTCGTGGTTCGGCCGCGTCGTCGTCGTGAACACGTAATCAGGGCGGTCGGCAACCAGCTTGGCCATTGCCTCCTGGTTCCATTCATGGCACTGCGGATACGGATTGTCGGACAGTGCGATCGTCGGCACCTGCTCCGTGGTCAGCGGACATCCCATCTTGAGGTAGGTGACCACGCGGAACCCGTGCGCCTTGCCCACGATGTCGAGGGCGGTGATCCAGTGCTCGGCGTGCGAACCGCCCGCCAAGGCGATGGTGCGCACTGCGTTCGGGTCGCCGTAGACGCAATTAATCAGCTCCGCGGTGACGAAGTCGCTGATGCACCCGTCCTTCGTGGTTGCCGGGATGTCGTCGCGAGCCTCGAGCACCGACGGTCGCATCGGGAGTTCGGGGACCCGGACGCTGTTGGTCAGAGCGCGCGCACCGGGATAGTCGCGGACAGGCAGGAGAAGGAGTTCATGGCCCTTGGCGCGCTGCAGCAGGACATGTTCGCGCCAGCTGAAGGACGTCACCGTCAGCGCCACCGCCAGCAGCGCCACCGCTGTCCCGAGAGCGAAGGTCGGCCGGCGCACATGACCCCAGACCTGCATGGCCCGGCGAGGTGATGCGGTGCCCGCCGGGGCACGGCGGAGCGGGTTCTCGACCAGGCGGTAGGTGGCATACGCCAGCACCATCGAGACGGCGAGCACACCGAGGCCGTCGAGGAGGCCCACCCGCGGTCGGCCGGTGTGCACCAGCCAGAAGATCAGCAGCGGCCAATGCCAGAGATACAGGCCGTAGGCGAGCGCGCCGAGCATCACCAGCGGGCGCGTCCCCAGCAGCCGCAACGGCGCAGCGACCGCGGCGGGCCGACCGGCGCCGGCCGCGATGACGAGAAGCGTTGCGCCGACCGGCACCAGCGCCCACGGACCGGGAAACAGCTGGGCACCGTCGATCAGCGCACCGCAGGTCAGGATTGCCACGACCCCGATCGCCGCGACGGCCGAGCGCAACCACATCGGCATGCGAAGGCGTGCGAACAGCAACGCCGCGATGACGCCCGCGAGGAGTTCCCAGGCACGGGCGAAGCTGTCGTAGTACGCCGCTGCCTGGTCGTGTCCGTGGGCGACGATCGCATACCAGAACGACGCGACGGTCAGCGCGCCGATCACCACGCCGAGCACGACCTTCAGCCGGGGACCCAGGATCGGGCGCAGCGCGGCCGCCAGCACCGTGACGACGAGCAGCAGTGCGATGTAGAACTGGCCCTGGACCGACATCGACCACAGGTGCTGCAGCGGGCTGACCGCTTCCCCGGCGCGGGTGTAATCGGAGGCGGCACCCGACAGGTACCAGTTCTGGTGATACCCGAGGCTGGCCAGGCTCTGATCCGCGAACGACTCCCACCGAGTCTCGGGCTGCAGCGTGACGGTCAACAGCGCCGCGGCTCCGAGAACGACGACCATGGCGGGAAGCAGGCGCCGGACGAGCCGGCGCACCAGCGGCAGGGGAGACAGGGAGGCGCCGGGAGTCAGCGCGCGGTTGAGCACCATCGCGCCGAAGAAATAGCCGGACAGCACGAGGAAGACGTCGACGCCGCCCGACACCCGACCGAACCAGATATGGAACGCCGCGACCAGGGCGATCGCCAGACCACGAAGGCCATCAAGATCGTTGCGGCGTGCGCTGTCGGCTGATTTCTCCGATCCGCTCAACCCGACCGACAACGCTCACCGCCTCACTGACCACCACTTCTTCCGCCAGCAATTTACCCAAACCAGCATCCTGAGGACGAATTGACGATCTTGCGCCGAGAGTGCGTGCAGAGCGCCCCTACGGGCATATTCACGATCTGAGCGCACTCTCGGGCGTGAGACGACGACCGGCCGTAGCGGCGACTAGGACGTTAGCGCCGGATGCAGCTCGACCTCCTGGGCTTTGACGACGAAGTGCACTGGGCGTCCGGGCTCGAGGTTGAGGTCTGCGACGGCCGCCGCGGTGATGTCGGCCGCCAGGCCGGTCCCACCGTCGGGCTGATCGACGCCGCGAACCCGCACGGCGGCGCCGTGCACGTCCACCTCGCCGAGGGTCACCGCGATAACGTTGCGCGGACTGCCATGTGGCGCCTCGAGATGAACGGCCACTGCCCGTGGCTGGAACAACGCAACGGCCGCTGTTCCCACCGCAAGCTCGCCCGTACCGTAAACCTCGGTGCCCCAGTCAGTTCGGAGCACGCCGGGCGCGGTCACCGTGCCGGGGATGAGGTTGATGCCCGCGATACGAGCTGCGAAAGCGCTACGGGGCGCCGTCAGCACCGCACGGGCCGGTCCGCTTTCGACCACCCGGCCGCTTTCGATGACGATCACCTTGTCGGCGATGGACAGCGCGTCGAGCAGGTCGTGGGTGACGATGATCGCCGTCCGCCCTTGTTCGCGCAGGATGTCGCGCAGCAACCGCCTCAGCGCCGGCGCGGCGGTGACGTCGAGCGCGGCCATCGGCTCGTCGAGCAGCAGCACCCGCGGCTCGGCCGCCAGCGCGCGGGCGACGGCGACCCGCTGTGCCTGCCCGCCCGAGAGCTGCGCGGGTTTGCGGTCGGCGAGGTGCGCGGCATCGACAGCTTCCAGCCACCGCTGCGCGGTGGCGCGAGATTGACTGCGGGACTGCCCTTTGCACCGAGGTGCATACGCGACATTGGCGGCGACGGCCAGATGGGGGAACAGCATGGCCTGCTGGCTCAGCATCGCCACCCCGCGAGCATGAGCCGGCACGAATGTTCCGGTGGCGGTGTCGGTCACGACGCTGCCACCCAGTTCGACGCGGCCCTCGTCGGGGCGCAGCAGGCCCGCGATCAGCAGCAGCAGGGTGGACTTGCCGACGCCGTTGGGGCCGAGAACGGCCAGCACCTCGCCGTCGTCGACAGTGACGTCGAAGTCGACCGCGCGTTCGTCGAGACGCGCCTGAACGCGCACGCCGCTCACAGCGGTCCTGACAGGCGCCGGCCGGCCGATGCGACGACGATCAGTGCGGCGACGACGATGAGCAACAACGACAGCGCGACCGCGGCATCGGCGTCGGTTTCTCGTTGCAGATAGATCTCCAGCGGCAGCGTCCGGGTGACACCCTGTAGCGAGCCGGCGAACGTCAGCGTCGCGCCGAACTCACCGAGCGATCGCGCGAAGGCCAGCACCGCGCCCGAGATCAGACCGGGCAGCACCAGTGGCAGGGTCACGGTTCGCAGCACCGTGGTCGGTTTGGCGCCGAGCGTCGCGGCGACGTGCTCGTACCCCGCACCCGCCGACCGCAGGGCGCCTTCGAGGCTGACGACTAGGAAGGGAAGCGACACAAAGGATTGCGCCAGCACCACCGCGGCGGTGGAGAACGCGATGCGGATCCCCGCGACCTCGAGGTGGTGCCCCAGAAGTCCCTGCCTGCCGAATGTGTACAGCAGCGCGATTCCGCCGACAACCGGCGGAAGTACCAGCGGGAGAAGGACGAGCGCGCGCAACACCGATTGGCCGGGGAAGCGTCCCCGAGCCAGCACCAGTGCCATCGGCACCCCGAGCGCCACGCACACCGCGGTGCTGGCCGCCGCCGTCTTCAGGCTCAGAAGCAGTGCGGCACGCGAGGATTCCGACGTGATGAGAGGGATGAAGTGGGGCCAGTCGATCCGCAGCAGGATCGCGATCAGGGGTGTGATGACGAACAATGCGCCGAGCGCGGCAGGCAGGTAGATCCAGACCGGAAGTCCGACCTGGACCCGCCCGCCGCGTCCACGCGAAGCCGTCACGGTGTGGCGAAGCCCGCCGCCGACAGCACCTCCTGGCCGCGAGGACCGGTCACGAGTTCGATGAACTTCTCGGCGGCCGCAGGATTGCCTGCCTCGTTGAGCGCGGCGATCGGATAGGTGTTGACCGCATCGGCGGATTCGGGGAAGGGGATCGCGGTGACTTTGTCACCTGCGCCGGAGGCATCGGTGACGTACACGAGTCCGGCGTCGGCCTGACCCGAGGTGATCTTGCCCAGTACGTCGGTGACGGCGGACTCCTCGCTCACCGGGGTCAACGCCACACCCGTTGCCTTCTCCACCTTTTCGGTGGCCGAGCCGCACGGAACCTGGGGTGCGCAGACGACCAGCGCGACGTCGGGTTTGGCCAGATCGGCGAAAGACGCTATGCCCTTGGGGTTTCCGGGCGGAGTGACGATGGTCAGGGTGTTGGTGGCGAAGTCGACCGGCTCGCCCGACACCAGCCCGCCGTCGACGGCCTTCGTCATGTTGTTGGTGTCGGCGGAGGCGAACACATCGGCAGGCGCACCCTGGGAGAGCTGTGCGACGAGATCGGAGGACCCCGCGAAGTTGAACGTCACCGTCGTTCCGGGATTGTCCTTCTCGAACTGGGCGCCGATCTCGGTGAACGTCGATTTCAGCGACGCGGCGGCGAACACCGTCACGTCCCCGGTGATCGCCTCAGAGGTCGCCGAGGCCGCGGCGCTACTCGACGTTGCGCCCGAATCTGTCTGGGACGATGAGCAACCCGCAACCAGCGCTGCGATACTCAGGGCTGCGGCAGCGTAGGCCGACACCTTTTTCACGATGTTCCTCCTGGGGTTTCGATGATGACGGTTGTCGCCTTGACCACCGCGACTGCGACGACGCCCGGCTCGAGGCCCAGTTGACGGGCCGATTCGGTGCTCATCAGCGAGACGACGGTGAACGGGCCGCACTGCATCTGGACTTCGCTCATCACCTTGTCGGCGGTTACCTTCGTGACGAGGCCGACGAGCCGGTTGCGGGCCGAACTGCCGCCGCCGAGTGGATCGGGCGGAGGTGTCGCATGGTTGCGGGCGTACTCGGCGAGCGCCTTGCCGTCGATCACTTTGCGGCCGGACTCGTCTTTGGAGGCGGGGAGGCTGCCACTGTCGATCCAGCGCCGAACGGTGTCGTCGCTGACGCCGAGCAGGATTGCGGCGTCCCTGATCCGGATGGCGGGCACGCGCGACTCCTTCGAATGACGTATCCGCATATGCGGATGCATGGCTCTAATCAAACCACGTTCAGTGCAGGACGTGGCGAATGGATCCGTATAAGCGGGGACTGCGGCAGAAGATGACCTGCCCTTGACCCTGCGGCGTTCGCGATGCTAAGCAAGTGCTCAGCATTCCGTTGCAGGGTGCGCCTGTGCCGAGAAAGGGTCAAGGACATGACAGTGCAGTCGGTATTGGACGATCTCCAGAAGCGGCCCGGGACGGGCGAGGTGATCGCGGTCATCAACCCCGTGACCGAAGAGAAGATCACCGAGTTCACCGACTGCGGCGAAGCGGCGGTCGACGAGGCTGTCGCCCGGGCCAAAGCTGCGTTCGAAGCAGGAGTGTGGTCCGAACTGCCCGGGCGGGACCGCGCCAAGATCATGTGGAAGATCGCCGATCTGATCGATGAACACGCCGACGAGATCGCTCAGCTCGACTCGTTGAACACCGGAATGCCGCTGCTGCACGCCCAACTCGGCCTGCCCAACTGTGCGGAGTTCTTCCGCTACTACGCCGGCTGGTGTTCGAAGATCAGCGGCAGTGCCTTCGACGTGAAGACGGCGGGCATCGCCTCGGACAACTGGGTCGACATGCACACGTACACGCTCAAGGAGCCGTACAGCGTTGTCGGGCTGATCTTCCCGTGGAACGGCCCGATCTTCAACGCCTGCGCCAAGCTCGCTCCCGCGCTCGCGGCCGGCTGCTCCATGGTGGTCAAACCCGCTGAGGAGACACCGCTCTCGGCAGTCCTGTTGACCCGGTTGATCCACAAGGCCGGCGTCCCGGAGGGGGTTGTCAACCTGCTCACCGGCTACGGACACACCGCAGGTGCGGCCATCACCGCCCATCCCGACGTCGAGAAGGTCGCTTTCACGGGTTCGACCGAGATCGGCAAAGAGATCGTGCGCGCATCGGCAGGCAATCTGAAGAAGGTCATGCTCGAACTCGGCGGCAAATCGCCGGTGCTGATCTTCGACGACGCGGACGTGGACAACGCGATCTTCCGCGCCGCGCTGGGCATCTTCGTGCACTCCGGTCAGGGCTGCGTGTGCGGTTCACGCGTCTTCGTGCAGCGCGGCGTGTACGACAAGGTGGTCGACGGTCTGGCCAATCTCGCCAACAACCTGCCACTCGGCGGACCCAATGAGGAGAACATCTTCAGCGGGCCCCTGATCAGCGCCAAGCAACTCACCCGCGTCCTAGGGTTCATCGACGAGGGGAAGTCCGACGGTGTCGAGGTGGTCGCGGGCGGGCATCGACTCGACCGCAAGGGCTACTTCGTGCACCCCACGGTTCTGACCAACGTCACCCGCGACATGCGGCTGTATCAACAGGAGATCTTCGGGCCAGTCGTCGCGGTCCTGCCGTTCGACGACGAGGACGAAGCCGTTGCGATGGCCAACGACACCACCTACGGGTTGGCGGCCAGCGCCTACACCGAGACCCTCAGCCGTGCCCATCGGATGGCCAAGCGGCTGCAGGCCGGCACCGTAACGATCAACTGCCAGTTGGTCTTCGACCATGCAGTGCCCTTCGGCGGCTACAAGCAGTCGGGCTGGGGACACGAGTTCGGTCAGGAAGGGCTCGAGGGCTATCTCAAGACGAAATCCGTCTGGGCCCAACTGTGAAAGTCAGTCCGGGAACACGGGTTCGGTCGTCGCGCGCTTTCGGCGTTCGTGTTCCACCTGAATCCGAAGGCACCCTGCGAGCGCCAGCGTGCTGACTGTGACAGTCAACGCCGTGACCATGACCTACCCCACTGCCGGTTTGACGGCGTAATTCTGTGTCGTGATTTGTCGTGCCACACGGGTTACCGGTCATGTCGTCTCTGAAACCGTGCGGCCGCAGAGTGTGCTGAGATGATGGCAGAGAAGTGCGATTCCTGACCGGTAGTGAGGCACGAAGATGGCTGACGAGATCGACAAATCCGCGTTCCCGCCCGCGCGCAGCGAGGTGACGGTGCACAAGGACCTCGTCGACGGTGTCGTCGTGCTCGCGTTGTTCGATGTGGTGGACGCCGCTACGGCGCCCGAGGTCAGTTCGGCCGTCGACGAGGCGCTGGCGAATTCGCCTTCTGCGCTCGTCATCGACCTCACCGGGGTGACCTTTCTGGCCTCGGTCGGCATGTCCATCCTGATCAAGGCGAAAGAGGACGCCGGCAAGGACATCGGCTTCGCGGTGGTCGCCGAAGGCAACGCGACCCGGCGGCCGCTGACGCTCGTCGGTCTCGATTCAGAGATGACGTTGTGTCTGACCCGCGACGAGGCGCTGCGCGCGGTCGCTCGCTAAGCGGAAGTCGCCACAGCAGAGCGAGCCGATTGCCGCACAGAGCAAGCTCTTTCGTGGTTTATGCGCAGCGGCGCCCACGGGCACAAAATCAGCGGCGTCACGCCACTTGTCCGTCGGGTGGTGCGGGGCCGCCTGGTTCGCCGGGGTCGTCACTGGCGGATAGGCCCTCAGTTTCGGGGTCGTTGTCGGGGTGTGCGTCTGCGTCGGTGTCCTTCACCACCGCCGAATCAGGCTCGGGTTCAGTGTCTTCGGGGCGTAGGAGCCGTTCGGGTACATGGTAGTTGTTGATCCGGTTCTGTCCGGTGTCCAAGGGTTCGGGTGGGATCCATTCGACCTCATGTTGGTCGTTCATGGTGGTGGTCCAGCCGCCGTCGGTGACGCTGCGGTTGTCGGCGCCGCAGGCCAAACCGAGTTCGTCGACGTTGGTGTTCCCGCCTTTGATCCAGTCGGTCACCACATGATGGGCTTGGGAGCCGTAGGCGCCGATCGTGCAGCCAGGTTTGGTGCAGCCCCCGTCGCGCGCGATCAGCATGATCCGCTGCGCCGGCGACGCCACCCGTCGGGCCCGGAACAACTCCAGGGCGGAGCCGGTGGCTTTGTCGAACACGGCGAGCTGACAGTTCGAGTGGCCGGCCATGCGCACTACTTCGGCGATCGGCAGCTTCGTGCCACCCCCGGTGACCCCGACCCCGGCGCGGGATTCCAGATCCTGCAGCGTGGTTCGGATGATGACGGTGACCGGCAGCCCGTTGAGTTGGCCGAGCCCGCCACTCATCAGGGCGATCCGCAGGACCGCGGTCAAGGCGTCGTGCTGGCGCTGGAACAGGGTGCGGTGATCGTTGTCGATCTGTTCTTGTGTCGGTGTGCCCGAGGTACACGGTTCGGGATCGTCGGGGTTACACATCCCGGGGGCGGCGTACTTGGCGAACAGCACTTCTACCATTGCTCGCAGTTCCGGGGTCAACGTCGCGGTCAGATCCGTCGTGCCGTCAGGCTTCTGCGTGCCCATCGTGACGCCTCGCCGACGGCCACGCTCGGTGTCGTCGGGTGCAGGGCCGTCCTGATCGAGCAGGAACAGCATCAACTCCGCGGACTCTTTGACCTCTTTGGGTCCGTTGCCGACCGCAGCCCGCACGAGTGTGACTTCGAACTGCTCCCGGGTGACCGTGTCGACGAAACCCGGCAACTTGGCCACCGCTTTGCGGATCACGGTGACGTGTTCAGCGTTGATCAACCCTTGGGCCGCGGCGACCGCGGTCGCATGCAGCACCGGCGGCAGGGCGGGCCCGGTGATCGGTTGGCGCGGCGCCAACACCGACGCCTCAGATAGGCGGCGGTGGGCCTCGGAGGTGGAGATGCGCCATCGCACCGACAGCACCTCTTTCCACGTTTTGGCGCCCATCTGCTGCGGGGTCGACTCCACCTGCAGCCGCGCCAGCAGTCGGTGACTCACCGACGGCAACTGGCAGCCGAGAACCTCGAGTTCATCGAGGGCAGAGACCAGTTCGTGCCGAGTCAACAGATCGACTTCGCAAGCCGCCACGTCGGCGTATGCAGAGTGCAGCGCGGCAACTTTGGCCTGCAGCTCCCCGGTCGACATTCTTCGAACATACATTCGACCACCGACAAGTTTCGCTAGCCGGAGCTGTGATGTATCAGGACATCGGTGACGGTTCTGCATCAGGAGATCGGTGACAGTTGATGAGTCAGGACTTCGGTGACGGATTGGGGCGTGGGCCGCGGGGTCGGCCGTTGCCGACGTATCTGACACCGGGTGCGGGTCGGGTGCGTTCTGCGAGGACTTCGCCGTCGAGGTCGGTGATGATGACCTTGTCGACGTCAGTGATCATTAGCACCTGCTGGAAGGCGCGCTGTGCGTCGACTCTGTATGTCACTGAGTCCAATCCGATGTTGCCGATGCCGCACACCGTTCGCAGGCACGTGTTCGCCGGCAGATTTGCAGTTGGTTGTAGGCACGGGAACTGGTATCGGTTGGGCATTGGTCTGTCATAGACCGACCGTTCGAGTTTGGGCCGTGGTGGCTCGGCCTTGGGGGTCGCTTCCCAGGCTGTATCGATGGGTTCATTGACAGACACTCCCGCAGCCTTGGCGCAGAAGTGTCACAACCAAGACCACCCGAAGTGTCACCGATGTCCTGAGAGATGACACGCACGGCGAAGGGATACTGCCCGCTAGGTTTCGTCGTCGTCATCCGACAGCACGGAGAACGGTTCTGTCGGGACCTCGACGACTGCGAGCTGAGCTGCCGATTCCGACGGTACTACGTTGCGCGACAACGCCTGTAGCGCCCTGTCGGTGCCGATGTCGTGACCGGCACGCTCCGACAAGAGCCACCGCACCTCGAGGAGATCGCAATACGCCTGGATTGGCGTTCCAGCACGTCCCACCGCGGCGTGGGCCCGGTGCATCGTGGGGGTGGCGACCTCCATCACCCACAGTTGCGCCGCGGTCCGGTCGTCGACGTCATGGCCTGCCTCGCAGCACAACTGGCCCTGATACGCATGGAGATCGCCCAGCAGAATCCGGGCCTGCCCCTCACCGACGTCGAGGCCGGTGAGCCTGCGCAACTGCGTCGCGTGGTAGCGGCGGTCGCCGACGGCCACGTGCAGCCGGAGGTCGTCGGCGCCCGCGCTGACGGGTTGCAGCGACACCTCGTCGACTGCGAAACCCAATTCGTTGAGCCTGCGAATCGTGCCCTCGACCCGGTACCGGTCGGCGAACCCGAAGGTCGGCCTTGCGTGCAGGAGGTCCCACAGCCCCTCATACCGGTCCCGGATTCCAATGGCCTCTTCGATGAAACCTGGCTCCAGCTCCGGTCTTTCGAGCTTGGCGGCCAGATCCAGCAGCCCGGCGGCGACGTTTTCGACGGTGATGTCGATGTCGTGGGTGCGTTGCCCATCCGACAGTGCGGGGTGGACCTCACTGGTCTCGGCGTCGACCAGAAACGCCTGCAGGACTTGACCGTCGCGGGAGAACAGCGTGTTCGCCAACGAGCAGTCGCCCCAGAACACGCCGTGCCGGTGCAACTCCACCAGCAGCGTCGCCATCGCGTCGAAGAGCCGCGCGCGATGCTTGGGCGCGTCCGGCGGCAAGCGCATGAACAGTCGCCGGTACTGCCACGATCCCACCAAATAGCGCGTCAGCAGGATGGCGGTGTCGAAGTCGGGCTGAAAAACCAGTCCGGCGGGCCGGACCGCGTTGAGAGCCATCTCCTCGAGCCGGCTCAGGGCGTCGTACTCGCGCGCG
Organism: Mycobacterium sp. 236(2023); assembly: GCF_029623955.1. GTDB lineage: Bacteria > Actinomycetota > Actinomycetes > Mycobacteriales > Mycobacteriaceae > Mycobacterium. The sequence goes on from NZ_JARSBP010000015.1 coordinate 35,907, forward strand.
GCGATGCGGGGCGGCAACTCCTTGAGAGCCCATAGATCGCCGTCGGACTCGACGAACTTCACCAGGTGCCGACTCGGCCCCACGGCGATGTCGCGCAGCGCGACTTCGGGCGTCGACCACTCGGCGAGCGGCCGATCCCACGGCAGCGCCAGCAATCCCGGGCACGGGGCCCGCAGCCGCAATTCGGGAGCGGCCATCGGCTGTCAGCTAGCCGGCGGCAGCCGCGTGCCGCCCCTGCGATTCGGTTGCACGAGTCAGGTTGTCGCCGGACTGCGGATCGAACAGATGCAGACGCTCAGCATCGAGCCACAGCGTGGCCTTGTCGCCCGAACTGACCCGGCTGAGCGGATCGAGCTCCACACAGATCTGCGTCCGCAGCTGCTCACTGTCGAGGTCGTTGGCCAGATCGGCGAGATGGCCGGTGATCTCGGCGGGGGCCTCGAACGGGACAAAGGCATACTGCTCGTTACCCAGCCACTCCGTGACATCGATCTCGACATCGAAAGTGACACCGCGCGAACGCTTGTCGTTGTCCACGAACTCGGCGTCCTCAAAGGCGCCGGGCCGGATTCCGGCGATGTAAATCTTGCCGTCCTCGACCGACCCGCGCCACTCGTCGCGCAGCGGGATCGTCACGAACGGCAGCTCGATCTCGTTGCCGTTGACCCGAGCCGGAACGAAATTCATCGGGGGAGAGCCGATGAACCCCGCGACGAAGAGGTTGACGGGCTGATCGTAGAGCTCGCGCGGGCTCGCCACCTGTTGCAGCACACCCTTTTTCAGCACCGCGACGCGGTCGCCGAGAGTCATCGCCTCGGTCTGGTCATGGGTGACGTAGACCGTCGTGACACCGAGTTTGCGCTGCAGGCGCAGGATCTCGGTGCGCATCTGCCCGCGCAGCTTCGCATCGAGGTTGCTCAACGGCTCATCGAAGAGGAACGCGTCGGCCTCGCGCACGATCGCACGTCCCATCGCGACGCGCTGGCGCTGACCGCCGGACAGGTTGGCCGGCTTGCGGTCCAGGTGCTCACCGAGCTCGAGGGTCTTGGCGGCGTCGTTGACGCGCTTGCGGATCTCGTCGTCGGAGAGCTTGCCCGACAACCGAAGCGGGAAGGCGATATTCTCGAACACCGTCAGATGCGGGTAGAGCGCATAGTTCTGGAACACCATCGCGAGGTTGCGGTCGCGCGGAGCCTTGTCGTTGACGCGTGTGTCGCCGATGAGCATGTCGCCGGAGGTGATGTCCTCCAGGCCGACGATCATCCGCAGTAGCGTCGACTTCCCGCAACCGGACGGACCCACCAGGATCACGAACTCGCCGTCGGCGATATCGAGGCTGACGTCGTTGACGGCCGGATAACCGTCGCCGTACTTCTTGACGATGTTGCTCATGGTGATTGCTGCCATGGGGTTATCCCTTCACTGCTCCGGAGGTCAGGCCGGCGACGATGCGCCGCTGGAAGATGAGGACCAAGATCACGACGGGGATCGTCACGATCACCGACGCGGCCATGATGTAGGGGACAGGGGACTCGAAATAGGAGGCGCCCTGGAAGAACGCAAGCGCCGCGGGCACGGTGCGGGCGCTGTCGGTGGACGTCAGCGAGATCGCGAACAGTAAGTCGTTCCAGCAGAAGAAGAACGTCAGGATCGCGGTCGTGAACACACCGGGTGCGGCCAGTGGGACGATCACCTTGCGGAACGCCTGCCACTGGGTGGCACCGTCGACCTGCGCGGCATGCTCCATTTCCCAGGGGATCTGGCGGAAGAACGCCGACATCGTCCAGATCGACAGCGGCAGCGCGAAGGTCAGGTAGGGGATGATCAGGCCGATCCACGTGTCGTAGATCCCCAACCCCCGCCACATGTCGAACAACGGGCCCACCAGTGCGGCCTGCGGGAACATCGCGATGCCCAGCGCGAGCGACAGCAGGAGCTTCTTGCCCCGGAACTCCAGTCGCGCAATGGCATACGCCGCGAACATCGCGATCACCACCGAGATGACCGTGGCGATGATCGCGATGCCGATCGAATTGATCAGCGCCCGGGTGAACAGCGGGTTGCTGAAGATGACGCTGAAGTTGTCGAGCGTGAACGTGCTCGGCAGGAACGACGGCTTGCCCGAGACGATGTCGGACGGCGGTTTGAACGCCAGGCTGATCATCCACAGCATCGGCACGAAGCTGTAGATCACGATGACGATGCCGGCGATCGTCCACCACTTGCTGCCCTTGGTCACTGGTCACCCCTGACTTGCGAGAGGTCGGTTTTGAAGATCTTGATGAACACCCATGCGATGGCGACAACGGACAGGAACAGCAGCACCGAGACCGCCGACCCCATACCGAGATTCACCAGCGTCACGTTCTGTCGATAAGCCAGGAACGAGATCGTCTCGGTGTTGTTCGCACCCGCGGTCATCACATACGGGTTGTCGAAGATGCGCCAGGCGTCGAGTGTGCGGAACAGCAGGGCCACCATGATGGCGGCCTTCATGTTCGGAAGCGTGATCTTCCACAGCCGCTGCCACGCGGTGGCGCCGTCGACCTTCGCGGCTTCCTGCATGTCCTCGGGCACCTGCACGAGACCCGCCAACAGCAGCAGCGAGATGAACGGTGTGGTCTTCCAGATCTCGGACAGGCAGATGACGAAGATCGCCGACCACTGGTCGCCGAACCAGTCGAACTCGGACAGACCGAGCCACTGGTTGACGAACCCGGAGTCGGTCGCGAAGGCGTAGCGGAAGATGAACGCCGAGACGACGGTGACGATGCCGTAGGGGATCAGGATCGCCGTGCGCAGCGGGCCGCGGCCACGGATGATGCGCAACATCACGAACGCGAACCAGAACCCGAGAACCAACTCGATCGCGACCGTCACGACGGTGATCGCCAACGTGGTGAGAAAGTCGTTCCACCAGATCGGATCGCTGAGGACCACGAGGTAGTTACTCAGGCCGACGAAACTGCGACCTTCCGGATCGGTGAGCCGGAAGTTGTACAGCGACAACACCAATGCGTAGCCGAGCGGGTAGGCGGTCACGAGAAGCATCACCGCGTACGACGGCAGGGTCAGGTAGAGCCCGAGCCTGCGTTCGCCTTTGACGCGCTCGCTCACCGAAGGTTTGGCGGGATCCTTCTGGATAGGGGCTTCGTCAATTGCGGTCACAGCAGCCGCCTCCCCGCCAGCACGTCAGCCATGAATTGATCTGTCCTTTCCGGAGTTTCGGCGTTCACCGAAGCGGGCGGATGCCACGTCTGCTGGATCGCGCCCGAAATGTCGGTGTAGAAGGGCGTCGGCGGGCGGGGACCGCCGTCGGCGATGGACTCCCGGATCAGGTCGGCGTTCTCGTACGTCTCCCGGATCTCGGCGTTGTCATAGGACGCCGCATACGGCGACGGCTCGCTCTCGTCGAGCATGTACTGCGTGGCCTTCGGTTCGGCGTTGATGCACTCGACCAGTGCGACGGCGAGGTCGGGATGCTTGGTGTACGCGCCGATCCCGAGGTTGGCCCCCCCGAGCGGTGGAGCGCTGGGAAGGTCGGGTGACACCCGCGGGTACCGGGCCCAGCCGATGTCGTCGACCACTGCCTGTGCCAGGCTGCCCTCTTCGGCGGCGCTGCGGGCCGCCGCGAGCACATAGGGCCAGTTGACCATGAACATGCCCTGGTCGGATTGGAAGTTGGCGCGTGCCTGTTCCTCCGAGGCGTTCGACATGTCGGTGGGCGCGGCACTGGATCGGCCCAGGGTGCCCACGATCTCGGCGGCTTTCTCCCCGGGCGGGGTCGCCAGCGACGGCTTGGCGTTGCGGCCCGCCTCGACGTCCTCGAGCAGTGCGCCGCCACCGGAGAGCACCAGCGCATTGATCAACACGGTGTAACCCTCGTAGCGCTGCGCCTGCACCGCAATCTTCTTCTGTTGGGACTCAGCCGCTTTGAGCATCTCGTCCCACGTGAACGTCGGCGAGGCGGGGTCTACGCCGGCCGCTGCCGCAGCCGACTTGCGGTACCAGAGCAGTTGCGCGTTGGACTTGTAGGGTGCGCCGTAGAGCGTGTCCTCCCAGATCCCGGTCTCGATCGGAGCGGGCAGCATCCCGGCTGTCAGCCGGCTTCTTTCTTCGGCGGAGTACGGGCGCAGGAAGCCGGCATTGGCGAATTCGGCGGTGAAGACCACGTCCATGCTGACCAGGTCGATCGACGAGTCGCCGGCAGCGAGGCGGCGCACCATCTGTTCGCGCTGTGCGGTGGCAGTGCTGGGCAGGGATTCGATGCGAACCTGGTAGGCGCCGTTCGATGCCTCCGCGCACTGTTCGGCGCGTGCGACAGAGCCTCCGTTGTCGGGAAGGATGTACCAGGTCAACGTCGGCGGGCCACCCTCACTGCCGCAGGCGGACAACAATGATGCAGCGACCAGAGACGCACTGGCCAGCGCGATTGCGCGACGTCGTCGCCCGCGGGCGAACTGATTTCGTTTCATCACGTCCTCGTCTATGAAGTTTGACCTCGTCGAAGGAAGTTACTGTCTCCGATGAGGGCCACGTGCAGCACATTCGGTACGCCTGTGAGTGTGTCACACCTCACAGAGCAGGTGGGGTACTGGTATCAGCGCGGCGAGGCGGTCGATCCGCGCACCACGAGACGGGTCGGCAGTGTTGTCGATGGCGGAGTGACCGGCGGTGCGGTCGCGACGGCCTCGCCGGTGAGCTGGCACAGCACCTCCCGGGCGGCGATCTGACCCTGCTCGCGCACCGGTTGTGCGACGGTGGTCAGGTCATTCAGGTCGGCAGAGGGATGGTCGTCGACTCCGATGATCGAGATTTGCTGTGGGACAGAGATTCCGGCGCGACGCAGCGTTCGCAGTGCGCCGAGCGCGATTTCGTCGGAATGGCAGAACACCGCGGTGGGCAGGTGCGGTCGGCTCAACAACGTTTCCATACCCCGTGATCCGCCGTCGATGCTCCACTTCACGGTGATCACCGTTGGGTCGATGAGCCCTGCTTCGCGGACCTGATCATGAAATCCGCGGATGCGCGCCTGATCGGTCGCCCACGGGATGTCGGTGTCGTCGGCAGCCTGGATCATGGCGATGTCGCGGTGACCTATGCGCAGCAGATGGCCGACGGCCTGTCGCGCGGCCTGCTCGTCGTCGATCCCGACCCACGATCGGTCGCCGTCGGTGCGATGTCCACCGACGAAGACGCTGGGCACGCCGAGCTGGTCGAGGCGGGTGCGCTCGCGTGCTGACAGTGGAAGCGAGATGACCACGACCGCATCAACCTTGCGGCGCAAGGGAAGTGCCTCGAAGAAGCGGTGTCGTGTCGCGGCGTCGGGAAGCGTGCACAACACCAGATCCATGCCGACGGTGTCGAATTCGTCGGCAATGCCTGCCAGAACCGTCGAATAGAACCACGCGTCGATGCGGGGTACGACGACCCCGACGCGGCCGGTGGTTCCGCCAGACAGGCGCGACGCCTCCGGTGAGACGACGTAGGCCAACTCCCGGGCCGTCTCGAGAATCCGATCGCGGGTCGCGGGGGAGACACCCGCCTCGCCGCGCAGCGCGCGGGACACCGAGGCGATCGACACGCCACAGCGCTTCGCGACGTCGGTCATGTTGACCGTCTGCTTCGGGATCATCAAGTGCCGAGGATAAGGCAACGTAATTATTTGCGTGACTGGTTACACGATTGACATTGCTGTGGGACACCGCGAATCTGGTAGCGCAAACGTTTACGTACCAGTCGTCGAGGAGTTCGCGTGGCACCCGATCAGTCGTGGTGGCAGACCGCCGTCGTCTACCAGGTCTACATCCGCAGCTTCGCCGACGGCAACGGCGACGGCATCGGCGACATCGAGGGCCTGCGGGCGAAGTTGCCCTACCTCGGCACGCTCGGTGTCGACGCCATCTGGATCAACCCCTGGTACCCGTCGCCGATGGCCGACGCCGGCTACGACGTCTCCGATTACCGCGACATCGAGCCGACCTACGGAACCCTCGACGAAGCTCAGGAGCTGATCGCCGAGGCACATGATCTCGGCATCCGGGTGATCCTCGACATCGTCCCGAACCACACATCCGACCAGCACGCGTGGTTCCGCGCGGCCCTGGCCGACGAGCCGGGCGCGCGCGAGCGCTTCCACTTCAAGGAGGGCCGCGGCGACGGAGGTTCAGAGCCACCGAACAACTGGCGCAGCATCTTCGGCGGCCCGGCCTGGACCCGTGTGGCCGACGGCAGCTGGTATCTCCACCTGTTTGCCCCCGAACAACCCGACCTGAATTGGGAGCATCCCGAGGTGGTCGCTGAGTTCGAGGACGTCCTGGCGTTCTGGTTCGATCGCGGAGTCGACGGCTTCCGCATCGACGTCGCGCACGGTCTGGTCAAGGTCGAGGGACTGCCCGACGGCGTCGATCCCGCTGTCGACGCGGCACCTCACTCGATGCTGGTGTTCGGTGACCGGCACCCTGCTTGGGATCAGGACGGGGTGCACGAGGTCTACCGCGGCTGGCGCGCGGTCGCCGATCGCTACGCGCCCGAACGTATCTTCATCGCCGAGGCGTGGGTGAGCAGCAACGAGCGGCTGGCGCGCTATCTGCGTGCTGACGAACTGCACACCGCGTTCCAGTTCGACTTCCTCCGGTCGCCGTGGCGCGCCGAGAAGCTGCGTGAGGTCATCGACGACGCCATCGCGTCCGCCGCATCGGTCGGAGCCCCGCCGACGTGGGTGCTGTCCAACCACGATGTGACACGCACGGTCACGCGCTTCTCCCGCTCGCAGCCCGACAAACTCATCGAGACCGATTGGGAGCGCAAGCGGTGGTCCGGTGAAGAGCCTGACTACGTACTCGGTCGCACGCGCGCCCGCGCTGCGGCGCTAATTCAGTTGGCACTGCCCGGCACCGCCTACATATACCAGGGGGAGGAACTGGCGCTCGAGGAGATCGAGGACCTGCCCGCCGAAGCACGCCAGGACCCCACCTGGGTTCAGTCAGGGTTCACCGACGTCGGCCGAGACGGCTGCCGAATCCCGTTGCCCTGGACTGAGACTGCTCCGCCCTACGGGTTCGCGGCTGACCCCGCGGCGGTCACGTGGCTGCCGCAGCCCGACCACTGGGCCGAGCACAGCGTCGAGGCGCAGGATCGCGACTCCGCCTCGACGTTGAACCTCTACCGCGACGCGCTGAGGTTGCGCCCTTCGCTGTGGCGTGACGGCGGCGACCTCAAGTGGCTCGAGGCCCCCACCGGAGCTGTGGCGTTCGAGCGTGGGGGAGCGCAGTGCTGGGTGAACACCGGCAAGGAGAGCATCAGCTTGCCGCAGGGCGCGACCGTCGTGCTGTCGTCGGGTCCGAGTTCTGACGCGCAACTGCCACCGGACACCACGGTCTGGCTGCAGACATAGAGGTCTTTGTGCCCTCTACACGGCCCTGCTCGAGGCGCAGCCTGGAGGCATGAACGGTCACTTTCCCGACATCGAGACGCTGAGGTCGGCACTGTCGCTGGCAAATCGTGCGCCGTCGGTGCACAACTCGCAGCCGTGGCAGTGGCGGTTGGGTGACGCGAGTGTCCATCTGTACGCCAATTCGAGCTTGCTGCTGCCGCATACCGATCCTGACGCCCGCGATCTGATGCTCAGCTGCGGGGCGGTGCTGAACCACTGCGTCGTGGCGCTGGCCGCACTCGGCTGGCAGGCGAAGGTGCACCGACTCCCCAACCCCGCGGAACCGGATCACCTGGCCGCGCTGGAGCTGCACCGCTATCCTGCCGCGGAGCTGGATGTCACGCTGGCCGCGGCGATTCCGCGCCGCCGCACCGACCGCAGGCACTTCAGCTCGTGGCCGGTGCCGCGCGGCGACATCGCGCTGATGGGTGCCAGGGCGGCGCGCGCCGGCGTGACGCTGCGCCGCGTGGACGACCTCGCGGGTCTCAAGAGGCTGGTCAACGCGGCCGCGTACGCGCATCGATCGGATCAGGGCTACCTCGTCGAACTCGCCACGTGGAGCGGTCGGTATGCCTCCACGGCGGGCGTCCCGGCCAGGAATGTGCCCGGACCCGACACGACGGGTCCGATTCCGTTGCGCGCGTTCGCCGGTGGCGTTCTCGCTCAGACGCCGAACACCGCATCCGCCGACGACAATGCCGGCATGCTGGCGCTGGGCACCGTCGGTGACGATCCCCTGTCGTGGCTGCGTGCGGGGGAGGCGACGAGCATCGTGCTGCTGACGGCCACAGCGCTGGGGCTCGCCAGCTGTCCCGTCACCGAACCGCTGGAGATCGCCGAGACCCGGGAAGCCGTGCGCCGCGACGTGTTCGGTTCCGACGGACATCCCCAGATGCTCCTGCGGATCGGCTGGGCGCCCGTCAACGCCGACCCGCTGCCGTCCACGCCGCGCCGTGAACTAGCTGAAGTCGTTGCCCGCCTTGATGGTTCACCTCTGGACTGACGAGCTCAACCCTGACCCGGCGGGTGTTTCCTGTCCAGCTTCGAGACGAACACCGCCGCCTGGGTGCGACGCTCCATGCCGAGCTTGGCCAGCAGCCGCGAGACGTAGTTCTTCACCGTCTTCTCGGCGAGGAACATGCGTGCAGCGATCTGCTTGTTGGTCAGCCCTTCACCGAGCAGGTCCAGCAGCACCCGTTCCTGATCGGTCAGGCCGGACAGCGGGTCCGATCGCTGCCCTTCGCCGCGCAGCTTGGCCATCAGGGCCGCGGCGGCACGGTTGTCCAACAGCGAGCGTCCCGATCCGACTTCCTTGATGGCTCGGGCCAACTCCATGCCCTTGATGTCCTTGACCACGTAACCGCTGGCGCCGGCGAGGATCGCATCGAGCATCGCCTCGTCGGACGTGAACGACGTCAGCATCAGGCACCGCAGATCGGGCATCCGGGAGAGCAGGTCGCGGCACAACTCGATGCCGTTGCCGTCGGGCAGTCGGACATCGAGCACCGCTACGTCGGGCGCCAGGGCCGGAATGCGCGCCAGCGCCTCGGCGACCGACCCCGCCTCACCGACGACGTCGAGATCGGTATCGGACCCGAGCAGGTCGATCAATCCCCGCCGGACCACTTCGTGATCGTCTACCAGGAAAACCTTGACCATGTTGCGACGCATACCCCTACAGATCGGCACCGGTCACAGTGCGTTGTGCGGTTCACACACCAGTATCGAACAGTCGGTGTCGCGCAGTGCGGCGTTCCCGGGCGCTCCGACCAGAGAGGTCACCCCGCCCGGTCTGTCGCGGCCGGTGACGACGAGCTGGACTGATTCGCCGTGGTTCGCGAGATAGTCCATGGTGTCGCCGTGGTTGCCCACCGACGAGATGTCGAGATCCGGGTAGCAGTGCCGCCATTCGGCGAGCCGACGCTCCCACTGGGCGTTGATGTCCGAATGCGTCCGGGTGGGTGTCAGCACGCGCACGGGTGCGTGCCGCCGACGGGCCTCGTCGAGGCCGTGGTGAAGCACCGCGCTGCCTGCGACGTTGTCGGTGACCTCGATGACGACGGCACGGTCGTGGCGGCGATGGGGCCGGTGCGTCCGCACGACGGCGACCGGGCAGTGCGCCGACGCCGACAGCGCGGCGGCGGTCGAGCCCATCGTGCCCCGGGCGGTGTGCCGGAAGCCGCGGGCGCCGATGCACAGCATCGCTGCCGACCTGGCCGCCTCCCGCAACGTCTGGACGGGGCGGCCCTGAAGGATCTCGACCTCGATGGCGACCGGGCGCTCGGTCGATTCGACCGCGCTCAGCGCGTAGCGGATGGCGGTGTCCGCTGTCGCGAGCTTGCGGGCCTGGTCTTGCGGGTCGACGGCATCCTGCTCTGCTGTGTCGATGACATACACCAGACGTAGCGGGATCCCGCGGTCCGTCGCCGCATCGATCGCCCACAGGGCGGCGTCGACCGCCGCTGGGGAACCGTCGATCCCGACGACGACGCTCCGGTTGGTAGATTTCTCGGACATGTTGCACCCCTTCATACTTCAAACACTTCATGAATGGGTCGCCGCGGCGTCGGTGGTGGCGGTGCGGTCAGTGCCGGTGCGACACCGACCCGAACCAGCGCCTGGGGGATGGCGGTGGTGCCGACGAGCGATGCGACGATGTCGCGCCCCGCGGGCACTTCGGTGACGTGCGTGACGGTGCAGGTGGCCATCCCCGCCAGTGTGGCGTTGAGAAGGACCTCCGACAGTGCTTCCCCGCAACGCAACACGCTCTCTCGGGAATCGTCATCGGTGGACAGCACGAGGATGGTGGCCTGATCCTCGGCGACCTCGCTGCGGCGTTCGGGCGCAGCGGTGACCGGGAACGTCCGCCCGACATCCACCCTGTCGCTTTCGGCGGCAGAAATGAGAGCGCTCCTCGGAATGCCGTCGCTGGCAATGAAATCTGCTGTCCACCAGTACAGTTCGGAGTGGTAGTCGAAGTCGTACAAGCGTGTCGCCTCCGACAGATGGGAGACCTCGGACAGCGCACTGCGTTGATCGTCGGCAACGATATCGATGCGTACCGGCCCGCGGCGGGCGCCCACCATGCCGCACAGTCCGTCGGCGTCGTGCGGTGGGGCCAGCGGCAGGCGGTCGCTGCGCCGCAACAGAACTGCGTCGGCACGCACCTTCTGCTGCGTGGTCACCTGGGGTGCGGCGGCGAAGTCGATGCCGGCGACGTGCAGCGGGTCGGCAGGGTCAGGCAGGCGGCGCACGATCGTGTCCCAGCCGGCTGCGGCCATGGCCACCCGGAAGTGGTCCAGCACGGCACCGCAACTGATCAGAGCTTCGCGGCCGGAACCGTCCGTCGCCCTGATCATGCGGCGGGGGTCGGCGAACAGGTCGACACCGCTTTCGGTGGCCACCCAGCGCCAAGGCTGGCTGTTGTGCAGTGACGGTGCCCGGCACGCCACCTGGAGCGCGTCGACGATCGTCTCGGTCGGCACCCGCGTTGCTGGCATCGTGATCTCCGTTCGGTTCACCACCAACACTGCTCGCCTGGCGGTCTGCCCGACAGGGCCAATGGTCCTCACCTCCGGGGGCTGCCGTGGTGCACGATGGTGTCGTGGCTCAGATCGACGGACCCGACTTCGGCGACGGCGTGGTTCCGCTACGGACCACGCTGTCTCAGCTGCGCCTGCGCGAACTGCTCAGCGAGGTGCAGGACCGGGTCGAGCAGATCATCAAGGGCCGGGACCGCCTCGACGGTCTGGTCGAGGCGATGCTCGTGGTCACCTCAGGGTTGGAACTCGACGACACCCTGCGCACAATCGTGCACACGGCGATCGATCTCGTCGACGCGAAATACGGCGCACTGGGTGTCCGGGGTACCGACGACGAGCTCGTCGAATTCGTCTACGAGGGCATCGATCAATCGACCAGGGAGTTGATCGGCCACCTACCCGAGGGCCGCGGTGTGCTCGGGGTGCTGATCGAAGACCCCAAACCCATTCGCCTCGAAGACATCTCACTGCACGCCGCATCGGTTGGCTTTCCGCCGAACCACCCGCCGATGCGCACGTTCCTCGGGGTGCCGGTGCGCATCCGCGACGAGGTGTTCGGGAACCTGTACCTGACCGACAAGATCGGCGGGCAGCCGTTCAGCGAGGACGACGAGGTGCTCGTTCAGGCGCTGGCCGCCGCGGCGGGGATCGCGATCGACAACGCGCGCCTCTACGAGCAGTCGAGGGCCCGCCAGTCCTGGATCGCGGCGACCCGCGACATCGGCACCGAGCTGCTCTCGGGAACCGATCCTGCCGGTGTGTTCCGCCTGGTCGCCGATGAGGCGCAGAAGCTCAGCGGCGCGGCCACCACGGTGGTCGCCATCGCCGACGATCCGGACAAGCCGGGTGCTGACGTCACCGAGCTGACGGTGATCGCCGCCGCCGGCCACGCGATCGACGCCACCTCCATCCCGATCACGGGAACGGCGATCGGGGAGTCCTTTGCGCGTCGGGAGCCGGCCAAGTTCGCAGGCGGCCCCGATATCGGTGTGGGGTCCTCGTCGGGTCCGTCGCTGGTGCTGCCGTTGCGGGCTCCCGACGCCGTGCCAGGGGTGCTCATCGCGCTGAGAAGCGTTGGCGAACAACCCTTTCGAGAGGGCGAGCTCGACATGATGGCGGCCTTCGCCGATCAGGCCGCCCTGGCCTGGCAGCTGGCCAGCACACAACACCGGATGCGGGAACTGAGCATCCTGACCGACCGGGACCGTATCGCCCGCGATCTGCACGACCACGTCATCCAGCGACTCTTCGCTGTGGGGCTCTCACTACAGGGAACGCTGGCCAGGGCGACGTCCGAAGAAGTGCAACAACGCCTTTCGGGCAGTGTGGACGATCTGCAGGAAGTCATCCAGGAGATCAGGACGACGATCTTCGATCTGCACGGCGGGGCGTCGGGCATCACCCGGTTGCGGCAGCGCATCGACGAAGCGGTCACGGCGTTCCCGGGTTCGGGGGTGCGAACGTCGGTCCAGTACCTGGGTCCGCTGTCGGTCGTCGACGCGGCGCTCGCCGACCACGCCGAGGCCGTGGTGCGAGAAGCGGTCAGTAATGCGGTTCGCCATTCTGGTGCCACCGCGCTGTCGGTCACGGTGAGCGTTGACGACGATCTGTCGATCGAGGTGACCGACAACGGCCGGGGGATCGCCGACAATGTGACGGGAAGCGGATTGTCGAACCTGGCACGTCGCGCCGCCGATGTCGGCGGCGCGTTCGACGTCCACCGTGTTGCGGGCGGCGGAACTACGCTGACGTGGCGCGCGCCGCTGCCGTGACCGCTCAGCCGGCCTCGCCATTCGGTGAAGTTGCCGTGGCGACCAAGTCCGTGGCGACCTGGATCAACGGGACGTTGGAGTCCTGAGAAAGCTTGCGCAGCAGTTCGAATGCCTGGACGGCGTCGACCCGATAGCGCTCCATGATCATGCCCTTGGCCTGACCGATGACGTCTCGGCTCGCCAGAGCCTTCTGGAACTGGGATTCACGACGGGCCGAATTCCAGGCGACCGACGAATGGGCGGCGAAGATCAGTCCGAGGGTTCGCGACTCGTCACCGAAGGCGTTGGGCTCCTCGGCGTACACATTGAGCGCGCCGAGACTCTCGTCGGCGATGAACAACTGGAAGGCCATGATCGACCGGATGGGGGTCTCCGCCAGCGCGTCCCGGCGATAGTTGGGGAACCGGTCGTCGGTCTCCAGATCGCGGACGTGGACGGTCTTCTCTTCCCACGCCGCCGTGAGGCAGGGGCCTTCGAGATAGCGCTGCTGGATCTTGTCGAGAAGCAGCGGCCAATGGTGCGTCGTTGCAGGGGTTTCGACATGTTTTGCGTTGCGGGTCAGCGTAATTCCTGCATACAGCGCACCGGGAATCTCAGCGGCTGCATGTTCGGCCAGCTCGGCCACCACGGTGTCGGCGTCGGTGGCAGGCCTGTTGTGCAGACCCTGGACCAACTCGGCCACCCGAAGATGTGCGGCCTCCACATCGGCTGTATCGCTCACCGTCACCATCCGAAATTCGCGTCAATAAGGTATTCAAGGCTACCGCTGACCGACGCCCACGTCGCATGCATGGCTCAATGTCGCGGTGTGCCAGTTTGTGGGGCCCAGCAGTGGACGAGCAGGTCCTCTCGGAGGCGTCCGCGCTCATCCCTCGACCGCAGGACGGATTCACAGCGAACTCGCCGCCGACCGCTAGAGGGCCCGCAGGTATCGATCGGTGATCAACCGCTGCACCGCCGACGTCAGCGGCGACCCCAGCCGGCTCCACCAGGTGGCGTGCCGCGAGAATGCCGCGACTTCGGCGTGCACGTCTTCGGTCACTGGGTCGTACCGGACGAGGAAGAGTTCCTCGCCCCGCTCCGCATGCCCGGGCAGGGTGCCGTAGGCGAAGCCGCGACGATCCGGTTCGTCGACGACGTACACGACGCGGCACGGGGCGACCACAGGTCCGAGATGCACCAACACCTCAGCGCCGATGGCAGCGACCGGCGCGGTCGCCTCCACCCGCAGACCCGCGCCGCGCAGCATGCCCCAGCGCATCCCTTCGGTGGCAGCTTGCTCGAAACGTTCACGGCCACGCCCGATCACCGCAGATTTCCGGATGTGGTGGTAGCCGGTGGGCATCGCACCCGCGGTTGCGCCCACCTCCGAGTACGTCAGCGCCCTCCCGGCGAGGTCGGTCAACTTCACGCTGTCAGCTTGACACCGCCGGCGTACCGTCGGTGCCGTGACCTCTCCCACCTTCGCCCTCGGCGGCGACCTCACCGTCAACCGGCTCGGTTTCGGCGCGATGCGCATCACGGGCAAGGGTGTGTGGGGACCGCCCGCCGACCGCGACGAATGCCTCCGGGTGCTGCGCCGCGCCGTCGAACTCGGCGTCGACTTCATCGACACCGCAGACTCCTACGGGCCGTACGTGTCCGAAGAGCTGATCCGGGAGGCGCTGCACCCGTACGACGGCGTCGTCGTCGCGACGAAGGCGGGTCTGCTGCGCACCGGTCCCGACGACTGGACGCCGCTCGGGTTCCCCGCCTACCTGCGCCAGGAATGCGAGATGAGCCTGCGACGACTCGGCGTCGACACCATCGACCTGTTCCAGCTCCACCGCATCGATCCGAAGTTCCCCGCCGAGGATCAGATCGGTGAGCTCGCGGCGCTGCAGCAGGAAGGGAAGATCCGGCACATCGGCCTGTCGGAGGTGACGGCCGAGCAGCTCACCGCAGCGCGCACGACGGCCACGATCGTCTCCGTGCAGAACATGTACAACCTCACGATGCGCGCCGCAGAACCGGTTCTCGACGTCTGCGAAGCCGACGGCATCGCCTTCATCCCGTGGTTCCCGCTGGCCGCAGGACCGCTGGCCGCGGCCGACGGCCCGCTCCAGCGCATCGCCGCCGACCACGACGCCAGCCCCTCCCAGCTGGCGCTGGCCTGGTTGCTCAAGCGGTCACCGGTGATGCTTCCCATTCCCGGCACGTCGAAGGTCGCACACCTGGAGGAGAACGTGGCCGCATCCCGGATCGAGCTCACCGACGCGGAGTTCGAGACGCTGAGCAAAGCCGGTTCCACCCAGGGGTGACGTAACCAATACGGTGGGCTGGTGAGCACCCACGATGCGACCGAGGCCCACGTAGGCGGGGGATTCAACGCCCCGGAACCGACCAGCCACGGCGGGCCGGACTACGGACGCTTCGTCGCCGCGGTCCGCGCGCTGCAGGACCACACCCGCGCCGCCGACGCCCCCGACGCCGTCTTCACCGAGGCCGCCGATCTCGTCGAGGCGGTCTGCGCCCTGCTGGCGCCCTACGACGCCGACGAGTGGTCGTCGCCGTCGGGTCGCCGGATGGACCTGCCCAACCGCGGCAACATCCTCGGAGTACCGGTCGACCTGCGACTGACCGAGGACGGCCGCATCGCCGGCACCGCGCGCTTCCGGCGTTTCCATCTCGGCCGCAACGGTGCGGCGCACGGCGGCGCGGTGGCGCATCTCTTCGACTCACTGCTGGGATTCACGGCCTTCAAGCTGAGCCGCACCAAGGCGCAGCGCACCGCCTTCCTGCACGTCGACTACCGCAAGATCGCCCTCGTCGAGAAAGATCTGCAGGTCGAGGCCGGTATCGACGACATCGACGGCCGCAAGATCTTCGTCTCCGGACGACTCCTCGACGGCGAGCACGTGCTGGCCGAGGCGCATTCGCTGTTCGTCGCGCTCAAACCGGGCCAGCCGTGACCGAGAGCGAACGGCCCGGCTTGAAACGCCGGTGGGCGCGATGGAGGGACCGACTGCGCGAGCGGCGCAGTGTGGACCTCGGATACCGCATCGGGGTCGGAGTCGTCGGCGCCGCCGTGCTGTTCGTCGGCATCCTCGCGATCCCGTACCCGGGTCCGGGTTGGGCCATCGTCTTCGTCGGGTTGGCGATCCTCGCGACAGAGTTCGACTGGGCCAAGAGTGCACTGCACTACGTGCGCAAGCGCTACGACGCGTTCATGGACTGGTTCAAACGCCAAGGCCTGTGGGTGCAGGTCCTCGGCGCGGTGTTCACCGCCGCAGTCGTGGTGGTCACGCTGTGGCTGTTCGGCGCCATCGACTTCGCAGGGGAAGTCGTCGACATCGAGCAGGACTGGATGGATAGCCCTATTGGTATCGGAGCCTGACATCCCACCCCGATAGCATGGTCGCGGTCGATCCCGACCCACACCCACCGCCCCACGTTTGGAGAGCCCCGCATGAGCGCCCCCGCCCGCCCCGCCCCAGCAGCCCCGATCCGGGTCGCGGCCGGGACGACCGCCGGGCAGGCGGTGCGCGACGCCGGATTGCCCGCCCGCGGCGAGGCTGACGCCGTCGTCGTCGTGCGCGACGCCGACGGACGGCTGCGCGACCTGTCCTGGGTCCCCGACACCGATGCCGACGTCGAACCGGTCCCGGCCGACACCGAGGACGGCCGCAGCGTCATCCGCCACTCCGCCGCGCACGTGCTCGCACAGGCGGTGCAGGAGCTGTTTCCCGCGGCCAAGCTCGGCATCGGCCCGCCGATCACCGACGGCTTCTACTACGACTTCGACGTGGCCGAGCCGTTCACCCCGGAGGATCTGGCCAAGCTCGAGAAGCGCATGCAGAAGATCGTCAAAGACGGCCAGCTGTTCTCCCGGCGCGTCTATGAGTCCAAAGACGAAGCGCGCGCAGAACTCGCCGGCGAGCCGTACAAGCTGGAGCTCATCGACGACAAGTCCGGCGCGGACGACCCGGAGGTCATGGAAGTCGGGGGAGACGAGCTCACCGCCTACGACAACCTCAATCCCCGCACCCGCGAACGGGTTTGGGGCGACCTGTGCCGCGGGCCGCACATCCCGACCACGCGCTACATCCCGGCGTTCAAATTGACCCGCAGCTCCGCCGCGTACTGGCGCGGCGACCAGAGCAACGCCAGCCTGCAGCGAATCTACGGCACCGCGTGGGAATCGCAGGAGGCCCTCGACCGCCACCTCGAGCTTCTCGAAGAGGCGCAGCGACGCGACCACCGCAAGCTCGGGGTGGAGCTCGACCTGTTCAGCTTCCCCGACGAATTGGGTTCGGGCCTACCGGTTTTCCATCCCAAGGGCGGCATGATCCGCCGCGAGATGGAGGAGTACTCGCGACGCAAGCACATCGAGGCCGGCTACGAGTTCGTCAACACCCCGCACATTACCAAGGAACAGCTCTACATCACCTCGGGGCACCTGGAGTGGTACGCCGACGGCATGTTCCCGCCGATGCACGTCGACGCGGAGTTCAACGAGGACGGCACGGTCCGCAAACCGGGCCAGGACTACTACCTCAAGCCGATGAACTGCCCCATGCACTGCCTGATCTTCCGGTCGCGCGGGCGGTCCTACCGTGAACTTCCGTTGCGGCTCTTCGAGTTCGGCAGCGTCTACCGCTACGAGAAATCCGGCGTGATCCACGGTCTGACCCGCGTGCGCGGAATGACCCAGGACGATGCCCACATCTACTGCACCCGCGAGGAGATGCGTGCGGAGCTGACGTCGCTGCTGCAGTTCGTCCTCGACCTGCTCGCCGACTATGGCCTCAACGACTACTACCTGGAGCTGTCCACCAAGGACCCGGACAAGTTCGTCGGCTCCGACGAGATCTGGGAGGAGGCCACCGAGACGCTGCGCGAAGTCGGCGTGGCCTCGGGGCTGGAGCTGGTGCCCGATCCGGGCGGCGCCGCGTTCTACGGCCCGAAGATCTCGGTGCAGGTGCGTGACGCGCTGGGCCGGAGCTGGCAGATGTCGACCATTCAGCTGGACTTCAACATGCCGGAACGCTTCGAGCTGGAGTACACCGCGGCCGACGGCACCCGCAAGCGCCCGGTGATGATCCACCGCGCGCTGTTCGGGTCGATCGAACGGTTCTTCGGGATCCTCACCGAGCACTACGCGGGCGCCTTCCCGGGGTGGCTGGCCCCGGTACAGGTCGTCGGCATCCCGGTGGCCGAGGACCACGTCCCCTATCTCGAGGACCTGGTCGCCGAACTTCGCCGCCTCGGGATCCGCGCCGAAGTGGACGGCAGCGACGACCGGATGGCGAAGAAGATCGTCAACCACACCAACCAGAAGGTGCCGTTCATGCTGCTCGCGGGTGGCCGCGACGTCGAGGCCGGCGCGGTGAGCTTCCGGTTCGGTGACCGCACCCAGATCAACGGGGTTCCACGGGCCCAGGCGGTCGACGCCATCGTCGACTGGGTTGAACGACGCGAAAATGCCGCGCCCACAGCGGAACTCGTCGCAATTGACCAAGCGGGTGAGGGGTGACGTGGATCCCGAGGACACGATCGTAGACCGCGGCGCCGGCGAACCGGATCATCTGCAGCGGCTCTGGACGCCCCATCGGATGACCTACATCGTCGACGCCGTCAAGGTGGGGTCGGCGTCGTCGTCGGAACCGTTCACCGACATCCCGAACATGTCCGACGAGGACGGCCTCGTCGTCGCGCGCGGTGAGCTCGTCTATGCGGTGCTGAACCTGTACCCGTACAACCCGGGTCATCTCATGGTGGTGCCGTACCGGCGCGTCGCCGAACTGGAGAACCTCAGCGATGCCGAGAGCGCCGAGCTGATGGCGTTCACGCAGAAGGCGATTCGCGTGATGAAGACAGTGTCACGCCCGCACGGATTCAATGTCGGGCTGAACCTGGGCACGTCGGCTGGCGGTTCGCTCTCAGAGCATCTGCACATGCACGTGGTGCCGCGCTGGGGTGGTGACGCCAACTTCATCACCGTCATCGGGGACTCGAAAGTGATCCCGCAACTGCTCCGCGACACCCGGGCGCTGCTCGCCACCGAGTGGGACAAGCAGAAGTGAGCAACTTCTACCTGATGACCCGCGCCGCGTACGCGAAACTGTCGAAGCCGGTGGCCAAAGGGGCGCTCAAGGTAGGTCTGACGCCGGACAGCGTCACGATCCTGGGCACGGCGGGCTCGGTGTTGGCCGCGCTCACGCTGTTCCCGATCGGCCAACTGTGGTGGGGCGCCTTCGCGGTTTTCGTCTTCGTGCTCGCCGACATGCTCGACGGCGCGATGGCGCGGGAACGGGGTGGGGGAACAAGATTCGGCGCGGTGCTCGACGCCACCTGCGACCGGATCAGCGACGGTGCGATCTTCTGCGGGCTGCTGTGGTGGGCGGCGTTCGGGCTGCACAGCGCCGAACTCGTGGTCGCGACGATGATCTGCCTGGTCTCCTCGCAGGTGATCTCGTACATCAAGGCGCGCGCCGAAGCCAGTGGCCTGTCCGGCGACGGAGGCCTGATCGAGCGGCCGGAGCGGCTGGTCATCGTGCTGGCCGGTGCGGGCCTGTCCGGCCTGCCGCTCATCCCTGATGTGCTGCTCGACATCGCGATGTGGGTGCTCGCGATCACCAGCATCGTGACGATAGGGCAGCGGTTGCACAGCGTGCGGACGTCGGCGGCCGCGATGGACCCGATCACCGTGCCCAAGGCGAACGAGAAGCCGGAGACCACCGAGCAATGACGCAGCTTCCGGGGTTCTCCACGGTGGGTGGCCAACTCACCGACTGGGGCTACGCCGCCGGCTGGCGGCTGGTCCGTGCTGCCCCGGAGATCATGGCGCGCAACACCTTTGACGCGGGAGCGTTGTGGGCGTCGCGCGGCGGCGGCCCCGAGCAACTCCGCAAGAACCTCGCGAGGGTGACCGGCACGACACCTGACCGCGTCCCGGGCTCGCTGATGCGGGCGTCGCTGGCCTCCTACGCACGGTACTGGCGGGAGGCGTTCCGGCTGCCGTCGATGGATCTCGTCGAGCTGGGCCGTCGATTGTGGGTCGATGAGATCGAGACGGTCTACGCCTCGCTGGACCGCGGCAACGGGGCGATTCTGGCGTTGCCGCACAGCGGAAACTGGGACATGGCCGGGGTCTGGCTCGCGCAGAACCACGGGACGTTCGCGACCGTCGCCGAGCGACTCAAACCGGAGTCTCTCTATCTGCGGTTCCTTGCCTACCGCGAAAGCCTCGGCTTCAACGTCGTGCCGTCGACGGGGGGCGAGCGTCCCGCCTACGACATCGTCCGGGACTGGCTCAAGGACAACGGCATCCTGTGTCTGATGGCCGACCGTGACCTCAGTCGCAGGGGCGTCCAGGTCGACTTCTTCAGTGAGCCGACGCGCCTGCCGGCAGGTCCGGCGAAACTCGCCCTCGAGACCGGGGCGGCGCTGTTTCCTGCGCACTGCTGGTTCGAGGGGGACGGCTGGCGGACCAAGATCTACCCCGAGATCAACACCTCCAGCGGCGATGTCACCGTCATCACGCAGGCCCTGGCGAACCAGTTCGCCACAAACATCGCGGCGCACCCCGAGGACTGGCACATGATGCAGCCGCAATGGCTGGCGGATCTGTCGGATGAGCGCAGGGCACGCCTGGAGGGGACCTGATGAGCGCTCGCGCGAAGAAGCGAGTGTCCTGATGCGGATCGGGATGGTGTGCCCGTACTCGTTCGACGTCCCCGGAGGGGTGCAGTCGCACATCCTGCAGCTGGCCGAGGTGATGCGGGAGGGCGGTCACGACGTCAGCGTGCTGGCCCCGGCCTCACCCGAGGCCCACGATTGCCTTCCCGACTACGTGGTGTCGGGCGGGAAGGCGATCCCGATTCCCTACAACGGTTCGGTGGCCCGCCTGCGGTTCGGTCCCGCCACGCACCGCAAGGTGAAGAAGTGGCTCCAGCAAGGCCAATTCGACGTGCTGCATCTTCACGAACCCAACGCCCCGAGCTTGTCGATGCTGGCACTCAACATCGCCGAGGGGCCCATCGTCGCGACCTTCCACACGTCGACGACCAAGTCGTTGACACTGTCGGTCTTCGAACCGTTCCTGCGGCCGATGCACGAGAAGATCGTGGGTCGCATCGCCGTATCCGATCTGGCGCGCCGCTGGCAGATGGAATCGCTGGGCAGCGACGCCGTCGAGATCCCCAACGGCGTCGACGTCGGCACCTTCGCCTCCGCTGCGCGGCTGCCGGGCTATCCGCGTGCCGGTAAGTCGGTGCTGTTCCTCGGCCGGTTCGACGAACCGCGCAAGGGCATGACGGTGCTGCTGGGCGCATTGCCCGCGCTCGTCGAACGGTTCGGCGACGTCGAGATCCTGGTCGTCGGTCGCGGCGACGAAGATCAGTTGCGCACCGACGCCGGTCCGCACGCCGGCCATCTTCGCTTCCTGGGCCAGGTCGCCGACGCCGAGAAGGCGTCGGCGATGCGCAGCGCCGACGTGTACTGCGCACCGAACACGGGTGGCGAGAGCTTTGGCATCGTTCTGGTCGAGGCGATGGCCGCAGGCACCGCGGTGGTGGCCAGCGACCTCGACGCATTCCGCCGCGTTCTCGACGACGGGGCAGCAGGCCGGTTGGTTGCCGTCGACGACTCAGCGGCCCTGGCCGAGGGCCTGATCGAGGTGCTGTCCGACGACGTCGCCCGTAGTCGTTACATCGAGGCCGCCAGTGCGGCGGTGCAGCGCTACGACTGGTCCGTGGTCGCCCAGCAGATCATGCGGGTGTACGAGACCGTCGCCGGTGCGGGCGTGAAGGTACAGGTCGAATCGTGATCCCGTGGCTCACGGCGGTGGTCATCGCGCTGGCGTTGGCCGCCGTCCTGCTCATCCTGGCGTGGGCTTACCAGACCGCCAACCGGCTCGACCGGCTGCATGTCCGCTACGACCTGTCGTGGCAGGCACTCGACGGGGCGTTGGCCCGGCGAGCGGTCGTCGCCCGCGCCGTGGCCGTCGAGGCGTACGGCGGCGGGCCTGACGGTAAGCGGCTTGCCGCGCTGGCGGACGCGGCGGAACGGGCACCGCGGCCCTTGCGTGAGGCCGCCGAGAACGAGTTGTCGGCTGCGCTGGGGCGCGTCAATCCGTCGTCGCTGGCGGTGGCTCTCGTCGCCGAACTCGCCGACGCCGAGGCGCGGGTCCTGTTGGCGCGCCGTTTCCACAACGACGCCGTCCGCGACACCCTCGCCCTGCGCGAACGCCCCCTGGTTCGCACCCTCCGACTCGGCGGAACAGCCGCACTGCCAAGCTATTTCGAAATCGCGGAGGGCGGTGCGGCGTCGGCGCGCGAGCCCGCACCGGCGACCAAACGAACGTCGGCGCGGGTCGTGCTGCTCGACGACGACGGTGCGGTGCTGTTGTTGTGCGGCTCCGACCCGGCGGCAGCCGGCCGGGACACGCCGCCGCCCCGGTGGTGGTTCACGATCGGCGGCGCCGCACAGGTGGGGGAGTCGCTGGCGCAGGCCGCGTCGCGCGAACTCGAAGAGGAGACCGGGCTCGTCGTCGCACCCGATGCGATGGTCGGTCCGGTGTGGCGCCGCGACGCCGTCATCGACTTCAACGGCGCGGTCATCCGCAGTGACGAGATGTACTTCCTGTACCGGACCCGCCGCTTCGAACCGTCCGACGCCGGCCGGTCGGGGCTGGAACGCTCCTACATCCACGGGCACCGGTGGTGCGATGCCGCGATGATCGACTCGCTGGTCGCCGGAGGCGAGACCGTGTATCCGCTGCAGCTGCGCGAGCGTCTTGCCGAGGCGAATGCGCTGGCTGACAGTGGCGGGGCGGGCCGGCCGTCGGAACCCGAACTTATCCGCTGACGCGCCGTCAGCCGGTGACGATCAGGTCGTGCGCGCCGGTGGCCCAAGCCCTCTCGAAGACGTCGACCGGGATCTCCTCGCCGTCGCCGTCCTCGGTGCCGCTGTCAGAGAGGTAGACGATGCCGAGTTCGGGGTCGATGCCGGACACCACGACGGAGTGGTTGTCGTCGGTGTAGCCGCCCTCCTCGGCCCAGATCGTCTCGGCGTTCACGCCGACGATCACCATCCGCCCGCCGTCGAGGTATTCGACCAAAGCAGGGATGCCGGTGGGTAGCCCTGTTTCCGCAGCGAGGTCGTCGTCTGTTGCGGTGGCGTTGATGCCGTAGTGCTTCAGGAGCAACACCTGATCGTCGGAGCTCGTGCCGTTGTCGGAATCAGGGTTGTTCGGGTCGGCGGGGGTGTAGATCGGTGAACCGGTGCGGGTTGGGCTGGGGATGCCGGCCGCGACCGCGATGATCTCCTGCTCGGTGGGTGCCGTTCCGGTGGTGAGGCCCACGACGGTGGCGACCGCCATCAGGCCGCAGTCCTGAAAGTTCTGCTGGTCCCAGTAGTCGCTCGCCAGATCTGGATCGCCGTGCAGTTCTGTCGGGAACATCGGGGTCTGGGCGTTCCCGACGGTGCCCTGGACGGTCGCCAGTGCGACGTCGTGGCCGGTGGCTGCGGGTGCGGCACCCCAACCGCCCAACGTCAACGCGACACACGCAGAAAAAACGCCGAAACTGGTGCGAATAGCCAACATTGGTGGTGACCCCCTGTGTGATGTTGTGCGCAGCACTGCGCACGTCGAGCCTCGACCCCGCGCCCGGGAAAGCTCACGCAGCATAGCCTGAGGAGGTCGCTGGCGTCAGCGAAATGTAGCCGACCGCCAGATGCGGCCACACCACTCAGTATTTACGATGTCAAGTAGATCGACCCGTCGAACTGTGCTTATGGCGGCGCAACCACGCATTGGTGCCTGGTGGACCGTCCGTGAGGAGAGGCCTTTCACCATTGACGACGGTGGCGTCCCAGATAGCTGGACCGGGGTATCGCAATGACATGGCGCAGGCTTTACTTACGGGATGCAGACATCGGGACGTCGTGCGGGCGGATAACCGGTTCGACAGCGGCACTAGACTGCATCGGTACGTATGTAGAGGAGAAGCAGTGGAATCCGAAACGTCGGGGGCAGCGCAGGGAGCTCCCGCTCGCGGAACCGCGCGAGTCAAGCGCGGTATGGCCGAAATGCTCAAGGGCGGCGTAATCATGGACGTCGTCACGCCCGAACAGGCCCGTATCGCCGAGGGTGCAGGCGCCGTCGCGGTGATGGCGCTCGAGCGCGTACCCGCCGACATCCGGGCTCAGGGCGGGGTGTCGCGGATGAGCGACCCCGACATGATCGAGGGCATCATCGACGCCGTCACGATCCCGGTCATGGCCAAGGCCCGCATCGGCCACTTCGTGGAAGCGCAGATCCTGCAGAGCCTCGGAGTGGACTACGTCGACGAGTCCGAGGTGCTCACACCCGCCGACTACGCCAACCACATCGACAAGTGGAAGTTCACCGTTCCGTTCGTGTGCGGTGCCAC
>NZ_JARSBP010000016.1 GCF_029623955.1 Mycobacterium sp. 236(2023)
ACGTCGGGAACAGGCGTGCCCACCAGTGGACTCATCCTGGCGCCTCTCAGCTAGCCTCTCCGCATGACGCAAGCGACCGCCGCCGACACCCGAGAGGCGATCATCTCGGCGGCATTCGCCTGCATCCGCACACGCGGCCTCGCCAAGACCACCATCGTCGACATCGCCCGGACAGCTGACGTCTCCCGGAGCACGTTCTACGAATACTTCCGGGACAAGGAGACGATTGTCGAGGCATGCGCCGAAGCCGCTTCCCAGCGCTTCTACCGCAATATGGCGACTGCCATCGACAGGTATGGCGGCAGCACGCTGGAGGACCGGCTGGTGCGGGCTGCGGTATTCGTCGCCCAGGCCCGTCGCGTCGTCGAGCCCGAGGTGTACTTCGATCCCGAAGAAGTGAACCTGATGCTCACCAAGAACGCGGCCACACTTCTGCGGGAATGCGCCGAGTTCCTCGCCCCCTATGTGGCCGCGGCACGCGTCACGGGTGAGGTCCGCAATGACCTCGATGTTCCCACTGCGACAGAGTGGTTCGCCCGAATGTTGTTCTCGCTCTTCACCACTCCGTCGCCCTACTTCGATTCACAGGACGACGACTCGGTCGCCGAGTTCGTCAAGCGATACGTCGTAGCCGGCTACGGTGACCGCCGTTCGAAGCGTCGCTGACCGCTCGCGTATTACGACTAGGACTCGCACCCGGGCATCAGCGACATTGACTTTAGTCTCGGTGACGGTCGCGCGCGGTGTATAAAAATTGGCGGCACCGCGGCGGGCCGTCAAACCGGCGAGACTCTTCGGACCTGAAAGCGCCGTTCTTTAGGCGCGATCTCGCGGCCGACAGCGGTTCACCCGGGGAACAGAACAACGCGCCTCAGGCGCGCGAGTTCCTCAATCGCCAGCATGACCAGCATCGTAACGGTCTTCGGACCCCCGGGCGATACCCGCGGGGAAGATGAACCGAAATGCATTGTGCGGCAATGTAAGAGCAAAGTTGTCGACGCACCGTCTTTCTACCGGTGACGGTGGCGCCTGAATCCCGCACATCGCATGACAGCGGTCCACGCCGCCGATTGTTAAGCAGAACTATCGCCCGGGGATAGAGTTTGACGCATTTACGTACCAGTTGACCGCTGGAATCATTGCGTTCACGGAGGAAAGAGAAGCGCACCGCTTCACTTCAATGTAACACGCGAAACATGCCTGCAACCTGCTCGGTGACAGAGCTAACAGCCCTGTCGTCGCTTTGTCGCGTACCACGCGTGGGGACGTCGCAGGCACAACTTGAGGAGCGTAATGAATTCGCACACCATCGGTTTCATCGGCGTCGGCAATATGGGCTCGCGGATGGCATCGCGCCTGATCGGCGCCGGTCACCGCGTCACGGTGTATGACCCGAATGCTGACGCGGTCGCATCCCTGGTGGCGCAGGGGGCCTCCGCGGCAACAGATCCCGCCGGCGCGGCTCGTGGCGCCAACTATGTGCTTCTGAGCCTGCCCACTCCAATGATTCTGCGTGCCGCCATCTTTGGCCCGGGTGGCGTCGTCGCTGCGGCACCGTCGGGTGCCGTCGTCATCGACTTCAGCACCGTCGATCCCTCCACCGCCCGCGAGGTGGCTCAGCGACTCGCAGACAGCGCGATCAAGTTCATCGACGCGCCAGTCAGCGGAGGAGTTGGCGGCGCGGAAACGGGCAATCTCGTGGTGATGGCCGGCGGCGATGCGTCGGTCCTCGAGGAGGCCCGGCCGGTGCTGGAGGTCCTGGCTGCCCGGATCGTAGCGTGCGGCGCTGTGGGCACCGGCCAGCTCACCAAGCTCAGCCACAATCTCCTGACGGCGATCAACACCGTCGCCCTGGGTGAAGTGCTCACTGCCTCGGTGAAGGCCGGAGCCGACTTGGGGATCCTCACCGAAGTGTTGACCGCGGGTCTGGCCGGCAGCAAGATGCTCGACTACCTACCCAAGACCCTGTTCACCGACGAGCGGCCGGCCAACTTCGCAATTGACTTGATGAACAAGGACATCGGGCTTGCACTCGATGAATTCGCCTCTGCACCAATGCTTCTGGGGCAACTGACCCGCCAGGTGTACAACACCGCCGCCGCAGAGGGTCTCGGCCGCAAAGACTCCACCAGCGTGTCCGAAGTGTACGAACGCCTCCACTGCCTGCGCTTGACGCTCTGACCCGTCCACCACTTAGCCCCCTTCGACCATTGGACATCGCCATGACCTCCACCCTCACCACCTTGGACTACGAACTTCCCACCGACGGGTTGACCGGCCTCTTCATCGACGGCGCCTGGGCGCAGCCCGCCACGGGAGCCACCCTCGTCGTGGAAAATCCCTGCCGGCGTTCACCTGTGGCCACTATTGGCGCCAGCGGCAGCGCAGATGTCGACGCCGCCGTAGCGGCGGCGCGTCGCGCTTTCTCCACGTGGCGGCTCCTCCCCGCACGCACCCGCGGTAGTGCACTCACCGAGCTGGGCAACCGGGTAAGCGCCCACGCCGAGTCCATCGCGCGGCTGTTGGCCGCCGAGACTGGCAACGCCGTGCGCACCCAAAGCCGCGGTGAAGTCGCCGGCGCCGCTGAAGTGCTGCGCTACTACGGCGGCGTGGTCTCGGAGATCAAAGGTGAGACCTTGCCGCTGGGCCCCGCCATGTTCAGCTACACGACGCGCGAACCGCTCGGAGTGGTCGGAGCCATCATCCCGTGGAATTCGCCGCTGGTACTGGCGGCCGTCAAGATCGGCATGGCGTTGGGAACCGGAAACACCCTCGTGCTCAAGCCCGCTGAGGACGCGCCGTTGGCGGTGCTGCGGGTCGCCGAACTGGCCGCCGACGTCTTCCCGCCCGGAGTGCTCAACATCGTCACCGGTACTGGCACCGCCGCTGGTGCGCCGCTGGCCCAGCACTCCGATGTCGCCAAGGTGTCGTTTACCGGCAGCAGCGAGGTCGGACGCTCGATCGGCCACGCGGTCGCCGACCGTATCGGTCACGCCACACTGGAGCTGGGTGGCAAGAGCCCCTCCATCGTTTTCCCGGATGCTGTGACCGACGAAGCGATCGACGAACTGGTCACCAATCTCGTGGCTGCACTGCGCTTCGCGCGGCAGGGGCAGTCCTGCACGGCGGGGTCGCGGTTGTTCCTGCACACCGCGGTGTGGAAGACAGTGCTGCCCAGGCTCGTTGCCGCCGTGCAGGACTTGACTGTCGGTGACGCCCTCGACGAAGCCTCTGACGTCGGAGCGGTAATCAACGCGGAGCGCTACCAGGAGATTCGAGCCTTCTTGGTGGAAGCGCACCTCAACGGCGCCACGTTCGAAACCGGCACCGTCCCCTCTGAGGTCGCAACAGACGAAGGCCTGTACCCACAGCCCGTGGTGATCACCGGTGTCGACAACACGTGGCGAATCAGCCGGGAAGAAGTGTTCGGCCCAGTGCTGGTCGTCATCCCTTGGACCGACGAAGACGAGGTCATCGAGATGGCCAACGACACCCCTTACGGACTGGCTGCGTTCGTATTCACCCGCGACCTCGGCACTGCGCTGCGGGTCACGAGTCGACTCGATGCGGGCTGGATCCAGGTTAACCAGGCCGGCGGTCAGATCCCCGGAATGTCCTACGGCGGCATGAAGCAAAGCGGCATCGGCAGCGAGTATTCCATCGAAGGCGCCCTGGAGTCCTACACCACCCGAAAGTCGGTCACCGTCAACATACCGGCGGCCAGCCCCCCAAGCGAGCACTGAACCATGCGCCACCACAACGACTCTCGGCACTCTTCCCACACTCAACAGGATCAGACATGACAATGCCAACCATAGACTCCTCCGCCACCCCACCCGCGACACCGACGACGGACACGACAACCTCCGTCCGGGCAGCAGCGAGCAGCTTTCTCGGCACGACCGTGGAGTGGTACGACTACTTCATCTACGGCACCGCCGCGGCACTGGTGTTCCCGAAGGTGTTCTTCAACAACCTGCCCGACCACATGGCCACGCTCGTCTCACTGGCCACCTTCGCGGTCGCCTTCGTGCTACGCCCCATCGGCGGCGCGGTGTTCGGGCACTTCGGCGACAAACTGGGCCGCAAGAAGATGCTTGTCATCACCCTGCTGGGAATGGGCATCTTCACCGGGCTGATCGGCCTGCTGCCGACCAACGCTCAAATCGGCAGCTGGGCCGCAGTTCTGCTGATCCTCTGTCGCGTCGTGCAAGGCTTCGCGCTCGGCGGTGAATGGGGCGGTGCGGCCTTGATGAGCGTCGAACACGCCCCCGAAGGCAAACGCGGCTTCTACGGCAGCACGATGCAGGCCGGCGTGCCCGCTGGCCTCCTTGCCTCGGCTGGCGTGTTTGGACTGGTCTCGATGCTGCCCGACGAGGACTTCTATGCCTGGGGCTGGCGCATCCCGTTCCTCATCGCCTTTGTGCTGATGGCGATCGGGCTCTACATTCGGCTCGCCGTCGAAGAACCACCCGCGTTCCAGAAGGTCGAGCAGACCGGAACCAAAGTCGAAAAGCCCATCGTTGAGCTTTTCCGGCACGACACCAAAAAGGTTGTCCTGCTGTCCCTTCTGCAGAGCGCGGCCAACGTGGGTTACTTCCTGATCACCGTCTACAGCCTCACCTACGTCACCCAGACACTCGACATGCCGCGAACAGTGGCCACCACAGGTCTCATGATTGGTGCCGCCGTGGACCTGGTGATGCAGCTGGTCTTCGGCAAGCTCTCGGACAAGTTCGGCCGATTCAAGGTCTACGGCTTCGGCATCCTGTTCCTGGGTCTCTACGCCTTCCCCTTCTATCTGCTGCTCGATTCCCGCAACGAATGGCTGGTCATCCTGGCCTTCACCCTGGGCCTGGGCATCGGCCACGCGTCCACCGGATCCCTGCACGGCGTCATCTATGCCGAGCAGTTCCCCACCCGGTACCGCTACACGGGTTCCTCCATCGCCTACCAGACCGCCGGCATCATCTCCAGTGCACCGACCCCGATCGTCGCCGCCGCACTGGTATCGACATTCAACAATTCAGACCTGGTCGCCTGGTATGTCATCGGCGCAGCGGTCATCTCGATGATCGCCGTTCTGATGCTCAAGGAGACCTACAAGGACCCCATCGATGTCTAGCTGCGCTGCCGCGGCCACCACCGGGGCGACCACACTTGCCGCGGTGGTGGGAGAGCGCCTCGATCGGGCCATGACCCTCGAGCTCCGGCCCATGACCGGCGGCCTCCCCGCAGGCATCGTGGTCCCGATCTATGACATCTGCCGAACCCTCCAGCCGCTCCCGCTGTCCACGGCGGCAGCCACGCTGCTCATCGAACGGCTCACGCCGACCGACACGGTGTGGATCGTCACCGGCGCCGGCATCGGACCCGCCCTGCCCCACGGCGAAACCGACGGCCCTCCAGGGGCGGCCGCGCTCGGACGCGCGATCCGCCTCGCCCTGGGCGCCCGTGCGGTCCTGGTCACCGAACCGGCCCACGCGCCAGCGGTGCTGGCCTGCGCCGAGATCGCCGGCCACGACCTCGACCATCTGATCATCCCCAGCGGCGCGGACACCCCCGAGTCGCTCGACCAACTGTTGAGCGACGGCGCACCGGCGGTGCTGATCTTCGTCGAACGCGACGGCGCCAACCGGGAAGGCCGCTATCACGGAGTCCGCGGCAACACCCGCCCCGACGGCAGCGTGGTGGCACTGGATCGGCTGGCAGGCCTGGCCCAGGCTCGCGGTATCGCCACCATCGGCATCGGTGACGGCGGCAACGAGGTCGGCTTCGGCGCCGTGCGGGACCAGATCGCCGCGCTGCTCCCCCGCCTCGGCGCCTCCGATGGCGGGTGGCCCTCCGGACGAGTGACCGCGCACAGCACCGACGTCGTGGTCAGCGCCTCCGTGTCCAACTGGGGCGCCTACGCGGTGTGCGCCGCGCTGGCCGCCCTCACCGGATGCCGGGATGCCTGCTGGGCGCCGGACTTGGAGCGCCGCGCCGTCGAAGCCGCGGTCCACGCGGGTGCCTACGACGGAGCCACCGGCGCGGCCGCACCTGTCGTCGACGGGATCACCCTCGACACCCACGCCGCCGTGGTCGTACTTTTCGCCGCGATTGCCGACACCGCACTCGGCTAACGCGCCGCAACATACCAGCTTGCCTCACCCCACCATCGTCACGGAGATCCCCATGAGCAGCGACACTTTCGGCAACCCCATCGATCCAGTCGCCGGGTTCGCCCGCGGATCCATCATCACCTCCAGCACCGAGGAAGCGCTGCGGCTGCGCAACGCCCAGCACATCGCTGCCCACCGGGTACGCAGCCTGGGGGCCGAATCCATCGGCGTATTCACCGGCAACCAGCGCGACTATCCGATCGAGGCCACCGACATCGCCACCCTCTGCGAGGAATGGGTCGGCCCCGGCCTGTTCGCCGACGATCTGCGCACCGTGGTACTCGAGCACCTCGGCGGTGCCACCGATCATCAGGTCGCGATCTTCAACCGCACCAGTGCGGGCATCATCGCCGCGATCGTCGCGCTGGCCCCCGCCGGCACCGTCCTGTCGGTCGTCCCCCAGGGCGGCCGGTCCCACGCCTCGGTGGTCCACGGCAGCCGCCTGGCCGCGGCAACCCTGATCGAAGCGGCGATCGACACTGACTGGACCTCCCACATCGCCCGCACCACACCGCAACTGGTGGTGATCACCACCGTCACCAGCAGCCTGGAACGCATGGATGACGACGACATCGCCGATGTCGTTGACGCCGCCCGCACGGCCGGATCGATCACCCTCCTCGACGAAGCCTATGGCGCGCGCCTGCGGACCGCGCTACACGGCGGGGCGCTGTCATTGCACCTCGGCGCCCACCTGAGCATCACCAACTGCGACAAAGCCGGCCTGGCCGGACCCCGCGCCGGCGCACTCGCCGGCAGCGCCCACCTGGTCGCCAAAGTTGCCGCCACTGGTGCCAGTTTCGGAATGGAAGCTCGCGCCCCCATCGCCGCTGGCGCGTTGCGCTCCTTCCAGCGCTACACCCCCGAACTGCTGCGCGACGAGGCGCGCAGCGGCCACCAGCTCAGCGCCGCACTCACCGGCGCATATCCCGCCGGAGTCGTCAGGGAAAGCGACCTCGGACCGATGATCCACGAAGACGATGTGCTCCGAGAACTGTTGCGGATGAGCGGATCTGACGACGCGCCCGGCTGCACCCGCGCACCGGTCGTCGTACCGTGCGAAGCCACCTCAGCACTAGGGGCGCTGCTGCTGCGCGATCACGGCATCCTCACGACCAACACCCACGGCCAGCCCGGAGCCCGGGTGTCACTGCGGCTGAAACCGACCGTCGACGCCATCGACCGCATCGGCGGAATCGGCGCCGTCGTCGCCGCCGTCGCCGCCGCGACCAAAGAACTGGCCACCCTCATCGACGACCGCGACGCGATCGCCGCCCTGATTCTGGGAGACGCAGCATGACCGACACACTCACCACCCTCGACGACCGTCTGGACAACCTCGTCACCCTCGACCTCGGAGGCCGCGGAGTTGAACACCTTTTCACCGCCGCCCGCGCACGGCAAGGCACCTCGCTGGTGGGTGCCGCCGCGGATGCCCTGGCCGCGGTGCCCGACGGCGCCACCGTGGTGATCACCACCGGATCGGTGTCGCGGGCCTGGATCTCGCCCACCGTCGGCGAAAACGACGGCCCTGCAGGGGCTGCCGTCATCGCCCGCGCCCTCGCTCTCGCCAAGAACGTCACCCCCGTCATCGTCGCTGAAGAGACTCTGCTGGCCGGTCTGGCCGCCATGGCGACCAGTGCGGGTCTGTCGGTGCTGCCCTACGAGCAGGCGCGCATCGCCGCGGGCGACGGCTCCCTGGCGGCCGCCTCGGTCATGGGCTTCCCCACCACCGACGCAGAGGCCGACACCGCAGCAGCGGATCTGCTCGACTCGTTGGCTCCCGCGTTGCTGTTCTCCACCGAGCGGGTGGGGCGCGCCGTCGACGGCGTTTACTACAGCATGCGCGCCGTCGACTACGGCATGGGCCGCGCCCGAATCGACCGACTCTTCGACGAAGCTCGCCGCCGCGGCTTCCCAACCGTCGCCGTCGGCGACGGCGGAAACGAGATCGGGATGGGCGCCATCAGCGACGCCGTGCACGCCCACGTCACACACGGAGCCACCATTGCCGCAGTCACCAGTGCCGATGTCCTCGTCACCGCGGCCTGCTCCAACTGGGGATGCTACGGAATTGCCGCGGCGCTGGCCGCCCGCCTCGGGGACCCACGCCTGGTCCACACCGCCGCCGCCGAAGCCGCGCTGCTGCAACGTGGCACCGACCTCGGCATGATCAATTCGGTTGCCGGCGTAATCGATTCCCACGTCGACGGTATCCCCGCCCCCACTCACCTCGCGCTGGCCGAACTCGTTCACGCCGTCGTACGCAACCACCTCTGACCACCACCAACCACTATCGATGACACAGCACCTCAACACGCCCGCCCCCGACGCCGCTGAGCACCTCGTCTCGGTGATCGTCACCCTCCCCCGCGCTGACTACACCGTCGATACCCGCGAAGCTTTGGAGCTGGCGCTGGGCGAAACCACCGCCGCTATCGAAGAACTCCATCACACCCGGCACGATCCGGGCCCCGACGCGGCGGTCACCGGCTGGGACGACGCTGCTGCCGCGCTGTCTGCCGCCGCCGCCCTTCCCCGCGCCGCGGCCACCAGTTATCTCGCCGCGCTTCCGGCCGGCTACAAGGCCCAGACGACACCTGAGCGCGCCGTCGACGACATCGCCCACCTGCTGGCCCTCGCCCCCGGCGTGATCGACACGAGCCTGCGCCGCGACACAGGGACCGGCCTGCGATGCGCGCTTTACACCCGTGACCAACAGATCGAGCTGAGCGCGCTGATCCCGGTCCTGCAAAGCCTGGGCATGACCGTGATCGACGAATACCCCTACCTCGTGCAGCCCCCCGCTGCGCCGCCGGGCCGGATCTATGTCCTGAACGTGCAACTCCCCCGCGACGTGAACGTCGATGCCGAGGCGTTGCACCGGATGCAGGACGCCTTCGCCGCGATCTGGCGCGGCGACGCCGACACCGACGGCTTCAACGAACTGGTCTCCCGCGCCGGACTGCACTGGCGGCAAGCGGCGCTACTGCGCGCCTACACCGCCTACCTACGGCAGCTAGGGTTCACCTCCAGCGCCCACTACCTGCAGCGGGTGCTGCTGGCCCACCCGGTCCTGGTCTGCGACATCATCGAACTGTTCTGCGCACGTTTTGATCCCGTCCGCGACTCGGACACCCGCACGGCCCGCGCCGACGCGGCACGCGACCGCATCCACGCCGGCCTGGAGACCGTCAGCAGCCTCGACGCCGATCGGATCCTGCGAGCCCTGCTCGGCGCGGTCCAGGCCACCGTGCGCACCAACTACTTTCGACGCGACTCGGCGGGGCGGGTCCGCCCTTACCTGTCACTCAAACTTCGCCCCCGCGACATCACCGGCTTCACGGTGCCCGCACCGCACCCTCTGTTCGAAATTTTCGTGCACTCCCCCGATGTGGAAGGTGTGCATTTGCGATTCGGCCCGGTTTCACGAGGCGGACTGCGCTGGTCTGATCGCCTCGAGGACTACCGAACCGAGATTCTCGGCCTGGTCAAGGCCCAGACGGTGAAGAACGCCGTCATCGTGCCGGTAGGAGCCAAGGGCGGCTTCGTCGTCCGCCGACCCGCCCCGGCCACCGGCGGCCGCGCCCACCAGTGGGCCAAAGGCCAAGACTGCTACCGCGCCTTCATCGGCGGACTGCTGGATGTCACCGACAACATCGACAGCGCCACCGGCGCGGCAATGACTCCCGCGCAGGTGGTGCGCTACGACGAACCCGACCCGTACCTGGTCGTCGCAGCAGACAAGGGCACCGCCACCTTCTCCGACATCGCCAACGCCGTCGCCGCTGACCACAACTTCTGGCTGCAGGACGCGTTCGCCTCCGGCGGATCGATCGGCTACGACCACAAAGCCCTCGGAATCACCGCCAAAGGCGCCTGGGAAAGCGTCAAACGACACTTCCGGGAACTCGGCCGCGACATCCAGCGCGCCGACTTCACCGTCGCGGGCGTCGGCGACATGAGTGGCGACGTATTCGGCAACGCGATGCTGCTCAGCCCCCACATCCGTCTCATCGCCGCCTTCGACCACCGGCACATCTTCCTCGACCCCACCCCGGATGCGGCGAGCTCGTACGTGGAGCGGACGCGCGTGTTCAGCCTGGAGCGCTCTACCTGGCTTGACTACAACACCGCGGCGATCAGCCCCGGCGGCGGCGTCTTTGCCCGCACAGCCAAAGCGATTCCGCTCAACGACGATATCCGCGGCGCCCTCGACATCGACTCCGCCGTCTCAACCTGCACCCCGGCCGAACTGATCCGCGCCATCCTTACCGCACCGGTGGACCTGCTCTTCAACGGCGGCATCGGCACCTACGTCAAAGCCAACCACGAGTCCCACCTCGACGTGGGCGACAAAACCAACGACGATTTGCGCGTCGACGCTGACCAGCTCCGCGCGCGGGTCATCGGCGAAGGCGGCAACCTCGGACTGACCCAGCAGGCACGCATCCAGTTCGCCCACCACGGCGGACGCATCAACACCGACGCCTTCGACAACTCCGCGGGCGTTAACTGCTCCGATCATGAAGTCAACATCAAAATCGTCCTGCAGACCCTAGCCCGAGACAGCCAACTGGGCGAAGACGAGCGCCGCCAGCTGCTGTCGGAGATGGCCGGTGAGGTCAGTGCCCTGGTCCTGAAGGACAACATCAACCACAATGAGGTGCTGGGTATTTCGCGTGTCGACCCAGCGGGCATCCTCGCGGTGCACGCGCGCCTGATCGATCACCTCGAGCACAAATACGGACTCGACCGGACGTTAGAAACCCTGCCCGACCGTGATGAGATCCTGCAGCGCGAAAAGGCCGGCCTCGGGCTAGCTTCCCCTGAGCTCGCTACATTGCTCGCCCACGTCAAACTGGCGCTCAAGACAGACATGCTCAACTCGACACTGCCCGACGCGGACCTCTTCGCCGCGGAGCTACCGAAGTACTTCCCCGCACAGCTGGCCCAGCGGTACCCCGACGCCATCGCCACCCACGCGCTGCGGCGCGAAATCGTCACCACGATGGTGGTCAACGACATCGTGGAAACCGGCGGGATCTCCTATGCCTTCCGACTCCAAGAGGAAACCGGCGTCGCCGCCACCGACGCCATCCGCGCTCACGCCGCCGTCTCTCGCATCTACGGCCTCGTCAGCCTGCGCCGAAAGATCTTTGACCTCGAACCCCACGTCGACGTCGAAGTCACTGACACGTTGTCTTTAGCCATCCGCAGGCTGCTCGACCGGACCTCGCGCTGGATGCTGCTCTACCGCCCCCAGCCCCTGGCGACGGGCGCCGAGGTCACCCGCTTCCGCGACCCGGTGAGGACACTGATCCCCGACATCGCGACTTGGCTGCAGGGACAGGAAGGCCGCGACTTCGCTTCTGCCGTAGACGACCTCGTCACCCGCGGCGTGGCCCCCGAGGCGGCACACTGGTTCATCAGCCACCTGCACGGCCCCGGCCTCCTCGATGTCGCCGACATCGCGGACCTCACCGAACAGCAGCCCCGGCGCGTGGCCGCGCTGTACTACGCACTGTCTGACGAACTGGGCATCGGGCGACTCGCAGAGACCATCGCCGCGATGGCCACCCATGACAAATGGGACCACCTCGCCCGCCTCACGCTGCACGACGAAGCGTTAGCGGTCCTGCGCACCGTGACCACCGACATCCTGCTCACCGCCGAGACCGGCGAGCCCGTCGAGGCGATGATTGATGAGTGGCGCACGACCAACAGAGCCCGAATCGACCGTGCTGCAATATTGTTGGCGGAAGTCGGCGTCCTCGAACAACCGGGACTCGCCGCGCTGTCAGTGGCGGTGGGTCACGTGCGCGCGATGGTGCAAAGAACGCATCGGCACCCCGGGCCGCGATAGGCCGCCTCCGATTCGGTGGCGCCGCGCGCCGCACACCACCGGGGACAGGACTGGACGGGGGTGGTCCGGTCGCTATCACCGTGGCGCGGTCGTCGCGACCGCGCCTCCGGGTGGCCGGCGGCACGCGAACCCGAAGCGCTCCCGCACTGCAGCACCTCTGCCCCCTCCCGGGTTCTACCGGACCGTGTCCGCTCCCACGCGGGCTGGCACATTCGACGTCAGGGCCGGCCCAGACGCCCGCCGCCCACGCCCGCGTGCGCGGTCTGCGCCACGCGTCGACGACAGGTGAGACGATGGACACCCCGCTGGACGAGGACGGTCTTGATGCTCAACCTGTGGCGACTACGCCTGCTCCAAGAACTGGCAGCCCTGGGCACCATGACCGCGGTCGCCGATGCCATGTTGATCACCCGCGCGGCGGTTTCTCAACACCTGTCTCAATTGGAGACCGAGATCGGAGCCGTGCTCGTCGAACGCGACGGCCGACGAGTCAGGCTCACTGAAGCTGGACTGCGTTTGGTCGCCCACTCCAACGAACTGTTCCAGATGATCGAAGAGATCGAAGCCGACGTGGCCGCGGCGAAAAAGTCAGTGTCAGGCGACATCCGGCTGGCCGCGTTCGGCACCTTCAGCGCGTCGATCGCCCCTGTCGTGGTGTCGGCACTGCTGGCAGAACACCCCCAGCTCAGCCTCAGTTTCACCGAACTCGAACCCACCGAAGCATTGCGGGCAGTTCACGCCAAGCAGGTGGACATCGCCGTGGTCGACAACCTCGTGCCGTCGCAAGCGCAAACCTCAGCGCTCGAGTTCTTCCCTTTGGGAACCGACTATTTCTACGCTGCCGTCGCCGACACTCACCCCCACGCCGGCAAGGCGGCCATTCACCTCAACGACCTCGCCGAGAACCAGTGGGCTATCAACGAATCTGCGGTCGCGTACCACGGATACGTCCTGAACGCCTGCTGGGAGGCCGGTTTCAGCCCAAAGATCGTCGCAAGTTGCAAGAACACCCTCGCGACCCTCGAATTTGTGCGGCGCGGATGGGCCGTGGCCGTACTTCCGGGCCTGGCGACCACTCAGTGCCCGCCGGGGGTCGCCATGAGGAAAGTCGAACCGCCACTGCAGCGCTCGTTGTTTGCCGCCATCGTCGCCGGCTCTTCGCGCAGACCAGCTACCGCGGCCGCACTCACCGCCCTCACCGACCACACCGCGGCGTGGATCACGGCGCAGCGATGAGTTCGCGCACGGATCAACGCCGCCAGCGGCCTTTCGGTCAGCAGGGTGGCCTAAAACCGTAACGACGCGAGGCTTCGTACGTGTAGCGACTGACCCCACCGCCCGCTGTAACAGGCCCCCTGGAAGCATGTGGGGCGCCAACCCTTCTGCTGCTGATCCCCTTCAGAGGCAGCATATTTCGTTGCCTCTTTAGCTCCAGGCTAGCTGGTGGACAGGCCGCGCAAGGGACGCCGGAGGCGCGGGCCACTGCGCGGCGCTGGGCCCGCTATCGCATCGAAATAATGACTGACACACTACTTTTAGAGTTCCAATAACGTAGATTGTGTCAGGAAGACTGGGCAAAGAGCTCCTAAGCAGGGACGCCCGGTGTCATTGCATGACGACATGCACTCGGCATTCCGGATCGGATTTCGCGCGGTAGAGCGCGGCGTCGGCGGCTTCGAGGATGGCTGAAAAATCGGTTGGTGGCATGAATTCGGCAATGCCGACCGACATATCGAGCTGTGCCAATGCGGTACCGGCGGGAGCGGTGCCCGCTAACGCCTGCACTGCGCCGACGAATCGATGCCCGAGGCCGATGATCTCTGCCATGGTCGGTCGCTCAACGATAGCCACGAATTCGTCACCCCCCCAGCGACATACGACGTCTGACTCGGCAGCCGCGTTGAGTAGATGCCTTGCGACGGCGGCGAGCACCTCATCGCCGGCGCGGTGCCCGTCGGTGTCGTTGATGTGCTTGAAGTTGTCGAGGTCGCAGTACATCACAGCCCGTACCGCCTGCCCAGTGCGCTCATCCGCCACGGCAGGCGCCGAGGTCCGCAGTTTTAGCTCGCGGATACCGGCTGCTCGGACATGCAAGCTGGTCAGGTCGTCATAATCGGCGCGCTGTTGTAACGCCTGCATCGATCGGCGGAGCGCGGTTCTGTCCGTCAGGATGCAGACATAGCTCAAGCCGCTAACCGCACCATCGACACGGCGCATCTGCACATGGACCCACCGCTCCCAGATAATGCCCCGGGGGTGCAGCAACTCGCATTCCCCGGTCATCTCCATTGCTTCCGTGGATCCGAGAGCGCCCATTGTTGACGCGAGGCCCGTAGCGTCGGACAGCATCACGAGATCGGTGATCTTGCGACCCAACACTTCGTCGACGATGGCGTCGGCCATGTCGAGAAAGGCGTCGTTAACGTCCGTCACGGTGAGGTCGACGTCGAGGACGAGCGTCGGGGCCGGCGACGCGGCGAAGGCGGCGCGGTAGAGCCCGGCTCTGTCGGTGGCGCGATCGAACGCTTGGACGCGCGACACCGCGGCAGCAGCCTGGCCGGCAAAGAGTTCCAGAAGGGCACGTTGCTGGCGTCCTGGCGTGTAACCCGACCGGGGCAGGTCGACACTGATGACGCCGAGCAAATCGCGTTGAGCCCGCCACATCGGAGCCAGCAAGGCGAACTCAGGCTGCCACGGCTCGATCTCAGGGCTCGCTGTGTCGGGTTGCATGTGAATTCGTTCCGGCCACGGATCAACGTGCGGGATCGATACGTCCAAGTCGGGGGTGCGCAAGAAGCGCAGCTCTCCCCAGTGCTCGCAGCTGTCGAGCAACTCCAGCCAGTCGCTGTGTGTCAATGTGCCGCCGCGCAACTCGTCAAGTTCGGGGGGGCCGACGACCGTACGCACTTCCAGGTCGCCGGTGCTCATCACTACATTGACTGCCACCGCGTCGAAGCCGATGACGTCCACCACTGCGCGGGCTATCTGTTCGAGGATGTCGTCCAGGTCGGCACCTGCACCGAGTGCCTGAACAATCACCATCAACTGTGCCAGCACCGCGCGGTCGAGTGTCACCTCAGAGCCCATGCGTCAATAGTCGCAGCGGCGTGCCCGATGTCGCAGATAAAGGCGCTGGTGAATCTGCGAGAACGAAAGACTGCAGGCTCCAAACCCTTAACTGGGAGAGCAGTGGGACTCGGCCAGAGTTAACTAGCCGCAAGCACGTCGAAACTAGTTACGCGAGGATCTGCCGATTCCTGTCTGCGTGCAGACGCGTGCTTCGAATGTCGCATTAGGCCCTTACCCTCGGGCGCCCGGGCGTGGCGACGACATCTTCGAACCGGCCCAGACAGCGGGTGTGTCCCACCTCCCGCAGCGAAATGGCAGCGAGACGGTCGCGACGAGGCGGCAACCAAACTCGATCCACAGTGACGACCGACAGTGGCGTGCGATTGCCGTTTCGTCCTGGCTACGTTGGCGTCATCCTGAGCGGTCCTGTGAACGCGCACGCCACCCCTAGGTACCGTCTATATCAATGACTTCGCCATCTTTCGGGCCTCGGCTGCCGCCCAGCGACCGAAACGACAGGATCGTCGGCGGAAGTCTGCTGGCTCTCGTCATTCTGATCACGCTGACGTCCGTGTGGTTCAGTCGCGGTGACCAGGAACAGGCCCAATCCGCCCCGGCGCCCCCACCGTCACCGACTACTCAGGGCTTCGACACCTCCGAGGTGGCCAGCGTCCACGACGAGGACCCCGTCACCATCGTCACCGACGAGCCCACGTGCCCCGACTGGGAGCCGATCAACACCGCCCTCAACAATCAGTTGGGCAACGGCTGGAATCAGCGGGACCCGTTGCTCCCCTCCAGCGAATGGACCGACGAGCAGACCAGCCAACACCGCGCCGTGGCCGACGCGATGCGCGCCGCCGCCGACAAGACCATCCCACTGGCCAAGGCCACTCCGCATCGGGTCATGCGCGAGCTGTACTGGCAGGCCATCGCCTACTGGCGGGCCTATGCCGACAGGATCGACGCCTACCGCCCAGCCGCCGACCACCAAGCGCGCGCAGCCATCAACGCCGCCGAAGCTATCAATGCCATTTGTGCCGCAATCGATTTCGGTGCCGCCGGATCGCGAAGCCCGCTGGTCCTTCCGGGGCCGCCACCAGTCCCCGACGTCCCGCTCGGCGACCCGAGCAATCCCGCGAAATACATCGCTGGGCCGTCAGCCTTCTGTGACGAATGGGTGGCGATGGTCGCCGAATACGCCACCGCGACCGGGGAATGGCGACAGAGAAACGACCCGCACATTCCCGCTTCCTACTGGTCGCCCGAACAGCGTGCGCTGGGCGACACCGTCGCGGCGACCATGCAGCAGAACGCCGATCGCACGCAGCTGCTCGGACTCATGAGCGGAAACCTCGTTGCGGCCGACTTCGCCGCTCTCGCTTCGCATTATCGGCGGGCCTACGCACTGTCGATGCCCGACCTTGCCCTGCCCGACGCCCACCTCGACAACGCAGCATTACGGCTGCAGGCGCTGACCAACCAAGCCTGCCGAGCGGTTCAGGAATAGAGCGCCCGAAACCCCTCACCACGCCCGCAGCGTCTCCATGTCGCGAAACACGGGCATGGCCTCGGCGCGGTCGGCGTCGTCTTGAGCGAGTTGTTCTGCCTCGGTATGCAACGCCGCGCCGGCCTTCTGACGTGCCGCCTCGGAAGACACCACGCGGCAGATCATGCGTTTGAGGCAGCGGCGCGCCCTCGGCTCGGTCCAGACGATTCTGGCTGAGGGGCGACGCCGCCCTTACCGCATGACCCGCTTCACAATGGAAGCGGGTCACGTTCGTGAAGGCTTACCGGTCAACGCGGTCCCCGCGGTAGTGAGACGCAGCACCATTTGCGCTTAAAGATCACTGCCGTGAACGCGAGATGTGCTCGCGCAGCGGCCGTCTGAGTCCGCGTGCCCTTCGCGTTGGGCTTCGAGGTTGCATACTGCCAAGTGACGGTCGGTAGGTGAGGCGGAGAACACGCAGGGAGCCGTGTAGTGCATCTTCTCTTCTTTAGCGCGCAAGGTATGCCGCCGGTTTGCTACTGCGGCGCCTCGAAATGCGTCTCGGCGGGCTCGTGCTGCTCGGTTCGGCGGACGAAAAAAGCGAGCGCTACCAGCACGAGGCTGCAGGCGGCGGCTGCGGCAAAGGCGGGTCGGTAGTCGTCGGCATTAAGGCCCTCGAGGTCCCCCGAACCAGATGTGGCTACTGCCAGCAGGATTGATGTGGCGACGGCTTGGCCGACCTGTTGCAGTGCTGGTAGTGCCGTGGCCCCGTAGGAGGTTTGACGAGTGGAAATCGCGTTGAGGGCGTTGATAATCAAGGGAGTGGAAGACAGAGTAGTACCGGTAGCGAAGATGACATCGAAAGCAACCACCAGTACCGGCGGGGAGTCGGCGTCCAGGGTCGCGTAAAGGGCGATGGCCAGCGTGATGAGCGACGTGCCAGTGACTACGAGCCATCGAGGTCCGAACCGGTCGTAAAGATCACCGGCGGGGCGGGCCAACAGGGCTGCCACGACGGCTCCCGGGATCAGTGCGATGCCAGCGAACGACTCAGATTGCTGGAGGACATTTTGAATGTAGAACTGCAGAAGCGTGGCTGAGACGGCAATGTTGAGTGATACCTGAACGGTGAGAATGATTGCAGCTAAGCGGTATTGGGGCACGGCGAAAATTGACAGATCGAAAAGAGCAGCGTCGCGTCGCTGCGTTGCTCGTTGCCGCCAGATGAACGCGGAAAGGGCTGCAACGGCGACCGTCAGGACGATTGGCGCCGGGAGAAGGGCGGGTATCTCGTCGCTGCCGATGGTGGTGAATCCATAGACCAGTCCGCCGATACCGACGCCCGCCAGGGCCAGGGATAAGGCGTCAAGGCCTGCGGCGGTCGTCGGGGCGTCGACGTGAAATGTGCGCCAACCGACAATCAACACGGTGGCCGCCAGCGGTATGGCCACCAACGAGCACCAGCGCCATCCGAGCTGGTCGTTGAGCACGCCACCGATGCCTGGGCCCACGATAAAGGCCACGCCGGTGACGACGCCGATAGTGCCGTATGTCCGTCCGCGGCGGTCTGCGCTGACCAGCAACCTTACAGTTGTCGACACGAGCGGAGCAGACGCGGTAAACCCGACCTCGAAGACGAGTTTGCCTGTGATGAGCACCGCGACCGACGGCGCAAAGGCAACAATCGTGCTGCCCAGCAGTAACATTGCGGTGGCTGCTAGGAGCAGAGTCCGTGGTCCGTAGCGGGCCAGCAGCCAGCTCGTCGGAGGCAGGATTAATGCGCCTACGATGAGGGTGCTTGTCGCTAACCACGGTTGAACGACTGGTGAAACGTCGAGGTCTGCGACTTGTGTGGGCAGCGTGGTCGTGGTCAATGCCAGCGCGAGGGAGACGGTGGCCGCTTGACCGGTCAGCGCCCATAGCGGACGTGGGATGCGGGCGAGTCGGGCGGCGACGCCTACGGCCCGAGTCATGCGGAACCTGGCGGCGTCGCAACCTGATCATCCTCCGACGGTGCGGCGCTTAGATAGTGCG
Source organism: Mycobacterium sp. 236(2023) (assembly GCF_029623955.1). GTDB lineage: Bacteria > Actinomycetota > Actinomycetes > Mycobacteriales > Mycobacteriaceae > Mycobacterium. The sequence continues at coordinate 18,623 of NZ_JARSBP010000016.1, forward strand.
GTAGTTCGACATCGCCTGACGGATGCACCCGCTGAGAGGTTGCCTGCCGCAGGGCGGCGACCACCCTACCCACGGGGCTGGCATTAAATCGGGTCCGGGTGTGGGCGATGCGAATGTCCAGACGACTTGGCGGTTGCGCTTTGCGCATGGCCTCAGCGGACACGAGGGGACTTGTAGCCACGACCTCGCGCATCAATGCTCGGTAGCGGCTTCGCGCGTTGGTCGCTGAAGCTGGTTGCAGCCAGCTCTCCGGCTAGCGCGCATACGCGCCAACGAGGCGGGGCTAACGTTTCAAATCCCGCGGGGGCCAAGCGGTCGACGGTTCGACGAACATCAGCGCTCTGGCTGCCGACGTTGTAGATCACGAGGACCCCGGGCCATGGCCCCTTCCCGCGGTGGGACTTCAGGTACCCACGTAGCGGGCGTCGATCACCGGAAACTATGACTTCAGGCATGAGCGGCCTCGTGTGTCCAGGACGGCAGGATCGCCGCCTGGTGGGTGTCCCAAACGGCGCTCGATATCTACGATCACCGAAAGTCATCCCATCGCCTGTAGCAGCCGTGCCCGTGCCTGCCGCAGGATCTTCGGCGGCGCCGATACGTAGTAACTCAGATGAAGTTACTTAATCACAAAGGTACATAGCTGATACGCTGGTGTCGACCGGTTCGTCGAAGCTTCCAAGAGGGGATTCATGCATACTGACGCCCAGTCGGCTCCGGTCCACACTGACATCAGCGCAGCGCGGCGTGAGCGGCACATCCGGGTGCTGGAACTACTGCGCGCCTACTCCGCCGACTACACCTACCTCAACCGCCACCTCGCAGCCTGGCTGGGCGTCCACACTGCCGACGCTGCCGCCTACGCGGAGATCTTGTACGCCCAGGACCGAGGCGCGCCACTGACCCCGGCGCTGTTGGCTCGGCGCCTCGCCATGACCTCTGGCGCGACTACCTCGCTGCTCAATCGGCTGGAGGCCGCGGGATTGATTGTCCGCAGCCGTGAGAGTCAGGATCGACGCGTTGTGACGCTACGCAGCGACCCCGCTATCAAGCGTGAAGCCCCACGGTTCTTTGGGCCACTGGGCCATCTCCTCGATGCCGTCCTCGCGGACTATTCCGAGGATTTTCTCGACGAGGTGGCAGGCGTGATCGATCGCTTGCACCACGGAATGGACCATTTCATCACCCGTGCCGAGCATGAGATACCACCGAGGGAGACCTCCGAGGCCAGGGCCGCACGCTTCGCCCAGCCCGACTAAGGGCATTCACTACCTGATGGCCTCAACTACCCGCGCCACCATCCCGGGATCGCCGCTCGCCGGTGGTTGCTGCGCACTAGCGTTAGCAATGCCGACCTATCGCGACAGCGGGGGCCGTACTCGCCTCGTCAATCCTGGGATGACCGGCGAGCATCACCTCGATCCACCTCACCCATCGGTATCGCGACCACAGCGGCGCAGGCCCGGTCCTGGACGGACGGCGCTGGTCACTCTCGCCACCGCTCTATGCGGCTCTCACAGACGAGTCGGAAGCCTGCGGGCGGTGGTGTTCGCACCGTCTTCGCGGCCGGCGCGAAACGGGCAAGGCAGACGCCTACGGCGCAGAATCGAGTCTCAACCAAGACCCGGGTGAACGGGTATGCCATGGCCAACGGCGATCGTCGTGCTACCAAGTTTCCGCACTCGGGTGAATTGTGCTGCGGCGCGCTTGTTATCGACGTTGAAGGGACCCGGCCGAAGTCCGCTTTGGGGGTCGTTTATCACGACGTCGCCGGTGACGACTACGTTCAGGTGGGTCAGATGGATCGCGATGCTCCCGGCGGTGTGCCCTGCCACGTCGACCACAATTGCGCGTCCGCGGGAATCCACTGAGTCACCGTCCCCATAGGATCGCGCGTCGGGCAAACAGGGTGCTCGGATGGAATCGGGCTTGGCTGAGACGAGACCTTCGAATGCAGGTCTCTCGTCGTCGGTCAGGTCGGGGTACTGCGGCTCCTTTCGGCCTGAAAGCACTACGGCGTCAGCGCTTCCCGCCCAGACCGTCGCCCCCGTTGCGGCGGCCAGGTCTGCAGCGGCGCCGCTGTGATCACGATGCCAATGGGTGAGGACGATCGAGCTCGTGTGGTCTATCCGCAGGCCGGCGAGCGCGGCCATGGACAGAACCTTGTGGTGATCTCCGGGCATGCCGGGGTCCACCACATGCACTCGACCGTCGTCATCTCGCCAGAGGTAGGCGTTGCTGATGGTGGTCGGCACCCACCACAGACTCTGAGCGATCTCCCGCGGCGGGATTCCGGAGAATGCAGCGGAGCCCAGTGAATTGTTGGGGCACATCCCTGCTCGCCTTTCGTGGAACGGGTGGTCGAAGGACGGTTGGCGATTCAGCGTCGCACCCGAGGACGAGGCTCGACAGAATCTTACCAAGACGGTAACTTAATCAAAAAGTAATTTCATATAAGAGCTTGTTCTGGAGCCGGCATGGCGGGTCGAGGGATGCAGTCAGGCGGCCAAATCCGGCTAACTGCAGAGGTTTTGACGCCAACGCCCCCGTCCTGGAGGAACGATGACAACGAAACTCAATATCCTCGTCTCGGGCGCCAGTATCGCCGGTCCCGCTGCCGCGTACTGGTTGCAGCGCACCGGCCACTCGGTCACGCTCATCGAACGCAGCCACGAACTCCGCCAGGCCGGACAGAACGTCGACGTGCGCGGCACTGGCCGCGAAGTGCTGCGTCGGATGAACGTCGAGAAGGAGGTGCTGTCGCGCAACACCGGCGAAACAGGTACCCGCTTCATCGACGATCACGGTCGCACGCTGTGGGAGATTCCTGCTGGCACGTCCGACAGTGACGGCCCAACCGGCCAAGCGGAGATTCTGCGCGGCGAACTCTCGAAGATTCTCGTGGACGCCCTTCCGGACACAGTCACGCTGCGGTTCGGGCAGCGCATCACTGGTCTCGAGCAAGACGACACGGGGGTCGATGTCACCATCAATGACGACGTCCACGAACGATACGACCTTGTCGTCGTTGCCGAAGGCACCCGCTCCTTCACCCGCACAATGATTTTCGGCGACGTCCCCACCAAGCCTCTCGGGTTGTACACCGCTTTCGGGACCATTCCGCTTGCTGAGGACGACAACCGATACTGGAACTGGTACAACGCGATCGGCGGACGATCCATCACTATTCGACCAGACAACAAGGGCACCACCCGTGTTGCGCTGTCATTCCTGTCGCCGTCCAAGGGTTACGAAGATCTCCCCAAGGATGAACAGAAGCGGCTGCTGATCGACACGTACTCAGACGTCGGGTGGAAGGCGCCGCGAATTCTGCGCGAGCTCGCAGACACCGATGAACTCTACGTCGACAACCTGACTCAAGTCTTCGCGCCCACCTACGGCAAGGGCGCAGCGGTACTCCTCGGCGACGCGGCCTGGTGCGCCACACCGCTCAGTGGCCTGGGAACCACCCTTGCCCTCACCGGGGCCTACGTCCTGGCCGGCGAACTGGCCCGGAACAGCACGATAGGGGCAGCGCTACACCGATACCAGGAGCAGATGTCGGTATTCGTCGAGAAGGCCCGCAAGCTTCCTCCCGGCGGACCCCGGCTGGCACACCCGATGACCCGCTGGGGGCTCACCGCCTTCAGGACTGCGTTACGCATCGCGGGATCGCGACCCGCTCGCGCTCTCAGTGGCAAGCTCCCGTCTCCCCCGTCCAAATCCGAAGACCTTCCGAGCTATCCCGAATTGCGGGTCTGAACATGCCCGACCTCACCATCTCCAATGACCGCCACCCCCTCAGGGGCTACCTGAAGTACCCGCGCGGCGATGGCCCCTGGCCCGGCGTTCTCGTCATTCACGACGTCGGCGGACTCAGTGCCGACATCCGCCGGACGGTGGACCGTCTCGCGGCGGCCGGTTTCGTCGCTCTCGCCCCCAACCTCTATCGCCCCGGTGCGCGGTTGAGGTGCGTCGTGTCGATGTCGCGAGCGATGAGAACCGGTGCAGGCCCTACCATCGACGACCTGCTGGCTGCGCGCGACTACCTCGCCGCCGATCCACTCTGCACTGGAAAGGTGGCGTCGGTCGGCTTCTGCCTCGGCGGCGGCTTTTGTCTACTGCTTGCTCCCAGTGGCCACTTCGACGCGGCCGCGCCGAACTATGGCAACTGGCCACCTAACGCCGACGCGCTCGCGCACAGTTGCCCGGTCGTCGCCAGTTACGGCTCCCTCGACAAGGCGCTTCAGGGTGACGCAGGTCGGCTCGCGGAAAAACTGGAGCAGGGCAACGTGCCCCACGACATCAAGGAGTACCCGAACGTCGGCCACTCGTTCATGAACGATTGGCGCGAGGCTCCCCTGCGGCTGCGTGTCTTCGAGTGGACAGACACCTTCAAGTACGCCGAAACCGAGGCCGAAGATGCCTGGGAACGAATCATCACCTTCTTTGACGAACATCTCAGCGACACGTGATGACGACGATCAGAAGGCAATCTCCCCGCGCCGGCCCCAGGCGCGGAGGCCTTCGGTGTCCGGCAATCCGCCGACATCGCAACGGCGAAAAAGACGCAGCCGACACCTTGATATGGGCCTGTCATCTCCAGCCTTACCTCAGCCACGTTCCTCATGCTGCTTAACGAGACGATGCTGTCCGTAGGGCTTGACAACGTCATCCGCGAACTGGACCTCACCGCGTCATCGGCTCAATGGGCTCACTCTGGTCAAGATCGCAAGAGACTTTGTGTCGTCGTCCATCCGGGTCGGCAGCGATTGCCACGCTGGTGCCGACGGGGCCATTCGACTCCCCCGGACCGCGACGACGCCTGTGAGCCGCATGGCTCGCAATTCGTCTTCCCAGCCCGGATCCGCTCCGGTGCCATAGATAAGCGCTGCTCGTTCCCCCGCCACCCAAGGATCATTCTCCGACGGCGCGCTTTTCGCGGTCGCGGGGTCACCGACGAGCGCCGTCACCTCGCCGTCGTCCCCGACGGCTGCGAGGTTCTGTCGCCGTTCGCGACCTACGTCGGCCATCGCGCCATTCTCCTACCGATGTCGACCGGGATCCACCCCGGTCGCGTCGCGCGTCGAACCAGCTCGGCAAACTGCTGCGATGACCCCACTCTCAGGTCGGGTATTTTGACCTCGGACGTCAGGCAAACCAACCGTGGGGGTGACTGTTGTCGTTGACGCTGGCTGACCTGGACCGCTGGGATCCTGGCGCGATCCACAGTGTCTTTCAGGCGGCGATCGATCGGGCCAACGGGGCTCGCAGCGCAGCGACCGGGATCGGCGATGTCCTGGCCACGACGCCCTGGGAGGGCAAGGCACGCGAGGCCGCCGACGCTGCGGCCGGCCGGATACGGACCGACCTGCTTGACCACGCTGAGGAGTGCGACGGGGTGGCCCGCGCCGCCCAGACCGCCGAGCGGCAGGTCTCCGAGATCAAGGCGGATTGGACGAAGATCCAGCGGATGGCCGACCGGTGGGGCATCACCATCAACGTCGAATCGGGCGAGATTTCCTACCTGCCGCCGGCCACCGAGGAGGACCGGGCGGAGATGGAACGCCGGGTCGACATCCTCGAGGCGGAGATCACCGATCTGATGGTCCGCGCCAACGATGCCGATGAGAATCTTGCCGCCGGCATCCGGCTGGCCACGGGTACCGGCACCCTGGAGGAGCTCAACGCCGAGCTCGCCGATGACCCCTCGCCGCTGGATGAGGAGCAGGGCAACGCCGACGCTCAGGACCTGCTGGAGGACGGTCAGCTCTCCCCCGAAGCCCAGGCCCGACTCGACCAGGCGACCACGCTGGCGCCCGACCAGCAGGCCGCCTTGGAGCGCGGCGATCTGGTGCTACCACCCGATCAGATGGCGTACTTGACGTCCATGTCGCGCGGACTGGATCCCAAGACCACCGAGGAGATCCGCGCCTACACCCGCGCCCAGGGCGGCGGTGCTCTCACCGATGCGATGCGCCTGGCCACCAATCCGCACGTGTCGGCGCCCAACGGACAGCGCGGCGGCCTCGGGAACGCTCCGAAAGCGTTGCGTGACATCGTCAACGACCCGACATTGCGGGTGCCGCAGAGCACCTGGGAGCAGTTGGTGCAGAGCGGCGGCCACGGCTTCGACCCGCGAAACCTGTTCTCGCACTGGGACGGGATGAAGGACATGGCCGCGATCCTGGGCCACGGAGACCAAGCCCTGATGCGCGGCAGCGCACTCGATGTCGGCATGCTGGACAAGTCCGAGGAGGCGCTGCAGCTGATGCGCACCGGCGTCTGGTCGGACGCCACGCCATTTCACGATCCGATGACCACCGACATCCAGTCGATGATCACCGCCTCCGGGCGGGACCCGGTCGCCGTGCACGACGCCGTCGTGTCTTCCTATGACGATCAGGGCCGCCCGGTGTTCGACAACCAGTTCGTGGAAAACCTGATGACACAACGCTGGACCGACGGCGGCACCGCCCTGTCGAATATGCTCACCGGCGTCCCAGATGTGGCGAACATGACCGACCCGTCTGACCCCACCCAGCGTGCCGCCGCCACCCGTGCCGGGGAGACCGTCAACGCGTTCGCGCAGTTCGCCGGCAACAATCCCGACAAGCTGCTCAACATCCCTGGCACCGACAATCTTTCGATGGGACAGGTCAGCCCAGACTTCACGCGCGCGATGGCCCAGGCGACGGTGCCCTACCTCGACGACATGATGGACAACAAGCTTGATTACACCGCCGGGTTTCGTCCGCTCGCCGAGTTCAGTACCGACCCCGCTATCCAGTCCTATATCGACGACCCGGCGATGAAAGCCACCCGCAACCTCTTCGGCGTCCTAGGAACTGACGACTTCGCGGCGAACACCCTCAACAGCAACGCCTACTCCCTGATCAACGACTACCAGGACTCCTATGTGCGCTCCATCGCTGACGCTGCGCGCATCCCGAACACCGATGACTTGCAAGCGTCCGGCGCATTGCGGGGGGTGATCGACACCGGTGCCAACATCGCCGCCAACGATGTCATCTCCGACAAGAACGACGCCGCTCAGCAGGCATTCGAGAATAAGAAGTTCTGGTACGACGCCGCTCAGAAGCTGCCGGTGTGGGGTGACATCGTCGACAAGGTCGGCCAAGTCCCGGGCGCCGACGATGTGCTGCAGGACATCATTATCGGGAAGTCGCCGGTACCCGTCGACGCCACGTCGGTGGCGAAGCTCAGCGAGGATATCCCCCGGCACGTCCTGGCGAATAAGTTCTTGCAATTGGGTGTCGGTGATACCAGCCTTCTCGATGGCGTGCGCGCCGACAACGGTCAGATCTTCCCGCTCGGGGGGACCGATGTGCCGTCGAGCAGTATCACCAGTGCCGTTGACGCCTACCTCGACAGCATGGGATTAAAGACCAACACCGGCTTCGACAAGTACGAGGGCGCCTACGACAGAGTCATTGAAGGCCAAAACCGGTAGCGCGGTAGCGATGTTCTCGGCACCCGCACGACGGGTAAGGGGTTCTGTCGCAGTTCGCGCCTTCCCACGTCGGCCATCGCGTCATTCTCCTACTGCGCTCGATCATGGCAAGCGGGTAGTAATCGAATTTTGTTATCGCGACGGCGGATTCGCCTCAGGCGAGGACCCGGATACGGCCGCCCGCCGACTATCGGCCAGCAGCCGCGTGAACACCACGCGGCAGATCTTGCGTTTGAGGCAGCGGCGCGCCCCGGCTTTGGTATCCCCCTCCTCGATGCGCCGCAAGTAGTACCTGCGGCCGGGTCCGTCGAGACGGATCTGAACGATGGCGATGGTGTGCAACGCCGAGTTGAGCTGACGATTGCCGCCACGGCTGAGCTGCATGCGTCCTCGGCTCAACCCCGACGATTCCGGCTGAGGGGCGACGCCCACATACCGGGCGAACGCGGCTTCGCTGTGAAAGCGGGTCACGTTGGCCACCGCGGAGATGAATCGCGCCGCGGTGATCTCGGCGCAGCCTGGGATGTCTGGCAACGTCGAGCCACAGTCGTGCACGCGGCCGCCAATGGATTTCGTCAACGCATCGATGTTCCGACTGAAGCGATCGATGTCGGCGAGTTCCTCGACCGCCAGCTCGGCGTTGAGCCCTGACTGTGCGGCCAGGTAGTCGCCCAGCGGCTGACGGTTGCTGGCCCGGGTGAGGTCTTTGGGACGCGGTCGAGCCGGGTCGATGAGATGCAAGCGCTGGATGAGCCTATTCGTGAACGCCACTCGCTGTTCGACGAGATCGTCACGACGATCCATCAAAAGCTTGAGTTGCCAGGTCGTTTCGTCATGGAAAGCAACGGGCAGGTCGCGTTCCCGCTGTGCCGCCCGGGCTACCGCCGTGGCGTCGATGGCATCGGATTTCCCGGGACTACGCGCCGACTTTCGCGCGTGCGCCATCAGTACCAAGGGCACTCGGATGACCCGTTGGTTGGCGGCCAACAGATCTTGCTCCAGCAGCCGGGTGTACCCCCGGCAATCTTCGACCGCCCACTCCAGATCGTCGCCGAACTTCGACGCCCACCGCAGCGCCTCGGCGTGGCCGTCCGACACCGCCTTCACGGTCCGCTCGCCGTGGACCACGCCCGCGGCGTCGACGGCGACCAGGGTGTGCGTGGCCTTGTGGGCATCGATCCCGATGGTGTATTTCGGCGTCACACCTCGACACTGCGGGGCCGTGAGCTGGCCCGCAACCGCTGATGATCACCCGCGCCCGGCACGCTACAAGTCAGCCAGCGGAGGCGGCAAGTGAACATTGAGCCCGGCGGCGGGTGATCATCGATTGCGCGGTTCGCACAATCTCGTCCGGAACGCGCGACCAGCGGTGCTCATTCGGAGCCAGCCTCGGGAGGCGGCAACAGGCCGCAAAGCTAAGTCGCGCACCAGACCTCATCAGGATAGTCGCGCAGCCGTCCCCCATCTGTAGCAGAGTGCTACAGTGGTAGCAGACTGCTACAGAGGAGGTTGCCGTGACCGACACTGCCGACCGGGTGACCCGCATCGCCGCGGACCTGATGGATAGTGCCGCGGCCGAGGGATCGCGCCAGAGCCGCTCGGCCAAGCAGCAGCTCGACCACTGGGCCCGCGTGGGCCGTGCGGTGTCGAGCCAGCACAGCGCCGCCCGCCGAAGGGTGGAAGCCGCGCTGGCCGGCGAAACGCCGCTGCGCGCGCTGTCAGCCGAGGAAGGCGTGGTGTTCAACGCCGAGATCGCGGTCGCCATCGAAGAAAGTCTCGCCACCGCCGACTATGGCGCCACGCTGGCCGCACGTGGGATCACCACCGTCGCCCTCGACGACAACGGCGACATCGTGCAGTACCGTCCCGACGGCTCCACGGCCGCCCTGGATCGCCGGTGACTGGTAGCTCAACGGAACCCGGTCACCTGTCGCCGCGGTGAAACGTCTCGATCTGGTCGTCGGATCTAACGGCGCCGGGAAGTCCACCTTCATCGAGCAGACGCTGGCTCCTCTGCTGCCCGGCAGTGCTTTCGTCAACGCCGACGAGATCGCCAAACGCCGGTGGCCCGAGGCGCCTGCGCAATATTCGTATGAGGCCGCGCGCATCGCCGCGCAGACCCGGTCCCAGCTCATCGAGCTCGGCGAGTCCTTCATCGCCGAGACGGTGTTCTCCCACCCGTCGAAACTCGATTTGATCGACACCGCACAGGACTCCGGCTACTCGGTGTTCCTGCATGCTGTGCTCATCCCCGAGGACCTCGCGGTGCAGCGCGTGCGCCACCGTGTCGCCGCCGGCGGGCACGATGTCCCCGAGGCGAAGATCCGCGAACGCTATCAACGGCTGTGGGATCTCGTAGCCACAGCGGCGCAGCGTGCCGATGCCGCAACGTTTTACGACAACAGCACCGTGCGTGGGCCGCGCATCGTCGCCCAGGTCAGCGGCGGGTTCATCGTGGGCTCCTCGACGTGGCCGTCGTGGACGCCGAGCGCGCTGACGTCACGGTGGCCCTGCGACGCCCCCGGATAGCACCCCGGCACTACGACCGGTCCGGCACCCACCATCCCGGCAGGTACTCCACGTATCCCGACGGAGCCAGCGCTCCGGCCGGAACCTCGATGATGTCGCGGACATCAACGGGCTGCTGCGGTGACGGCCACGGCGCCGGTACTGAGGTGCTCGGATACGGAACACCGATCCCGGGGGCGATCTCCCGATAGCGCGGCGGGAACAGCTCGTCGGAGTTCGGATCGATGACCCGAACGTCGCCCAGATCGAGTGGGTACTTCGCCGGCGGCGGGGCGGGGGTGGCGAATCCCGGGTGCTCCGGCGCCGGGTACCAGAGGTTGGGCCCGATCTGGACGGTGTTGGTCGGCGCGAGCTCACCGTCGGGGACGTGCACGATGTTGGTGACATCGAGCCAGTACCGCGGGTCCTTGCCGTGCGGCGGGTCCTGTCCGGGCGTATCAGGCGGCGACTGAGGCATATCGCCGGACCCATAGGTCAGCGCCTGGATCTGCCCGGCGGATTCGCCGGCCTGCTGTGTGGTCACGGCGGTCACGGTCTGGGCGTGAGCGACTTGGGCCCGCAGCGCGGTGAGGACCATCAATTGCGCGGCCGGGGTGCGCGCCGTCGCAGCCGCCTCGGCGATCGAGTTCGTCTGCGCCACAATGCCGTCGAGCCGTCGTGCGCCATCCTGAGTGATTTGTGCGGCGGTGCGCAGGCGGGACTCCAGGGTATCGTCGGTGCCGCTGGCCATGCCCAGTGTGCGGCTCTGCATCTCGGCAACCGTGGCATAAGCGCCGACCGCTCGACCGGACAGCTCTGACGATCGTTGGCGCGCAACGGTGGTGGAGTCGGCCGCAGTCTGCAAGGGCGGTCCCCCAGCGCTCACCGCTTCCGGCGCGCCGAACAGCGAGCGGGCCCGCCGGACTGCTGCCAACGCCTGCATCACTTCGACGTCAATGGACACCTACCCATTATCTGGGCCCAGGCGCCAGGGACGTCGCACGAGTTTCTCGCGGCACCAACTGCATCGAAAGCCACCGACGACCCCCGCCAAAGCGCACAAGCCAACCGTACAAAATTGGCGTGAAGTGCAATATCCGGGTAAACGACGGACCTTCCCCGTATTAGCGGCGGATCATGTCCGGACAACGGCACGACCTTAGTGCGACCGCGGCTTATCTGCCCGCGGTGAACTCCCGAAACCACACGTGATGCTTGTTGTTCCAGATCGCGGCCTCGGTTGGGTCCTGCACCCGGGTCATTCCGGGGCCAAACGTCTCGTAGACCTCGTGCGCCAGCTTCATGCTCGCCGCGATCATCGGCAATGTCTCGCCGTACCAATCCTTTTCGTAGGTCGCCAGCGCGGCGAGATACTCGGCGGCCTCGCGCGGTGCGGCGCTGCCGGTCTGCCGCACCGTCTCCGCCATTTGCCGGAATGACGCCAGATCGCGTTGACCCCGCACGAGCATGTCCGCCAGCTCCCAGATCACGGCCTGCGGATCCATCGCGAACTCCGATTCGCCACCCGGGACGTCGTGGGGGCCGTGCGTCGGCTCGTCAGAAGTCATTACCCCAGTCTGCAGGCATGTCCCGGCACCCACACGCACGAGTGCGCGGTTGGGCGGTTGACCCTGCCCGGCGTACGCCTCATCGCTACCCAGCAAAGCTTATCGCGACATGCGAGCGCCTGCCATTGCACAGGATTGGTGGCCGCAGAACGGCCTTGCCGACCCGGGTGGTTGAACCATCCGGCCATTCCAAGAACTTGCGCACGCCCCCCGAAAATTGGTGTCATGAGCCCAGCGCAGCTGCCTTTAGGGTTTGTTGACAGACCTGAGGCAGCGACACGACATGGGGGTGCAGTGGGGGATTCTTCGCGCGGATTCGGCGGTCCGAACCCGATCGGCGGCCCGTCGGGGGCCGGTGAACAGGGACAACAGCCCTGCCCGCCGCCAGCGCCTCCGTCGTCGCACGGATCTGGCCCTGCACCGTCGTGGCCCGGATCGCCCCCGCAAGCCCAGCCCTGGTCTCCGAGCGGTCCCCCGCCCCCGCCGCCGCCACCGAGTCAGCCGTACCCACCCGCACCCGACGGCGGATACCCCGGTGCGCAGCAGCCCTACCCCGGCCAGCCCTGGAGTCCACGCGGCTATGGGCTACCTCCTGTCATGCCCCGCCGGAAGAACCGCACCCCGCTGCTTCTCGGTCTCGGTGCCGCGGCCGTCGTGGTCGCCCTCGTCGTCGGTGCCGTCGTGATCGTCAGCGGCGGCTCCGGCGGCGGCGCAGACACACCCAGCGAGGCCGTGCAGGAGTATTTCGAGGCCTTAGCCCGGGGGGATGCGCAGGCGGCGCTGGCCCTCGGCGAATCGAAGCCGCCGGATACGACGTTCCTGACCGACGACCTCCTCAAGAAGCAGAGTGAGCAGATGCCCGTCACCGACATCAAGACGTTGGGTGAAACGCCGGGCGCCAACGGTGCGGTGATGGTCGAGGTGTCGGTCAGGTTCGGCGACTCCACCACCAGCGACAAGATCCCTGTACGTGAAGTGGATGGCGGTTGGAAGCTTCCGCACGCCGCGCTGAAACTGGATCTGGGCCGCAACAGCAACATCTACAAGCCTGAGCTGTTCGACTTCGTGACCATTTTCGGTCAGCCCGCTCCCAAGAGCGGTGTCGCGTACGTGTTTCCTGGTCCGGTGGAACTCGGATCGTCGAACCCTAACATCGCGATCACAGCCAACAACATCGGGACGCCGGGAATGATGAACATCTTCCTCGGCTTCTCATCGCAGAACGTCCAGTTCGACATCTCGGAGGAAGGCCAATCCGCCATCCTCGAGGCGATCATGGCCAAGGTCACCGAATGCGCGAAATCCAAGCAGCCGGCACCTCCGAATTGCCCGATAGGGATCGAAGTTTCGGGCCTTGTGCCCGGGACTGCCCAGTGGTCCGTCCCGAACAACTTCGACACCTTCAGCGCTGACTTCCTGAATCCCCAGACAGGTGTCGTTCAGTTCTACGGCTCTCTCAACCTCGGTCTGCGCGTACAGATGGACCGCGGCCAACTGTGGGACACGCCGATCTCCGAGTACCTCACCGGGGAGGCCGACATCACGAAAACTCCCCCGACCATCACCTACGGACCGTGACGCCGTGACCACACCGCCGAACTGGCCGGGTCCGACCTCCGGAGCGAACCCATGGCCGCCGCACACCGGGCCGCACGGCGACTACCCGCCGCCCCCGGTCGGCGCACCCCAATCGGGCTGGAACCAACCGGGATACGGGTACGGCCCGGCACCCGCGTTCCCGCCGCCACCGCCAATTGCGCCGCGCCGCAACCGCACACCACTGATCATCACCGCAGCGGCCGCCGCCGTGCTGGTGATTATCGGCGTCATCGTCGCTGTGGTGGTCACCACCGGCGACAACGGCCCCGGCAGCGGTGGGAACGCCACCGAGGTCGCCAAGACCTACCTCGACGCCCTGACCCGCGGCGACGCGTCGGCCGCGCTGGCACTGAGCGCCACACAGCCACCGAACTCCGACCTGCTCACGGACGACGTGCTGCGCCAACAACTCGACGCCCTACCGATGTCCGGCATCGAGATCCTCGGTGAGACCACCGAACCGGGCGCCGGCCCGGACCGAACCTCGGTCAAGATCGCACTGATGTTGGGAGACAAGCGCACCGAATCCAGCATTCGCATGGTCCGCTCCGACGGCGAGTGGAAGCTCGATAGCTCCTTCGTCAAGGTCAGCACCACCGCCAGCGTCGAGACCAGCACCGCCACCACCCTCGTCGCGTTCGGCGCGCCGGTGGGCGGCAGCAGCGAGTTCTACGCGTTTCCCGGCCACCTCGACCTGACCTCATCGAGCCCGTTCATCGACGTCAATCCCGTTGCGCCGCTGAGCTTCGACGACTTGGGCAGCATGGAGTTGCTCGAGGCCAAGTACTCGATGAACGAGGCCGGCCGACTGGCACTCGAGGACGCGGTTATTGACCGCTACCAGCCCTGCTACGGGGACATTGGCCCCAAGCCGGCCCAATGCGCGATGAACACGTTCGACCCCACCCTGGATGACTCCACTGCCAAATTCACCTCACCGCTGGATGTCGCCGGCCTGACCTACACCTTCGAAGGCACCCTGACCTCGGCGATGGTCAGCGGCAGCATCAAGAACGTGCAAATCACCATGCGCCGCACCGACGGCCAGACTGTGCCGATGACCGCCGATCTCGCCATCTTCATGATGGTCGACATTGGCACCGACCCACCGAAGGTACTGACGAAATGAGCTGGGCGTGACCAACTTCGGAGGACCCAATCCCATCGGCGGCGGCCACCAACCGCCGCAGCCGCCGCACGGCGCCCCGCCGCCCCCGAACCAGCCGCCGCCGGGATGGCAACCGCCCCCGAACCAGCCGCCGCCGGGATGGCAACCGCCCCCACCGACCCCGGCCGCCCCATACCCCGGTCCGCCCCCGGCGGTCCCCTACCCCGGCCATCCGCCCACCACTGACCGCCAGGATTTCTCGTATCCCCCGCCCAACTACGCGCTGCCCCCACAACTTCCGCCGCAGCGGCCGCCGGGCCGCCGCCGGCTGATCCTCACCCTCGCAGGCGCCGCCATCGCCGTAATTCTGGTCGTCACCGGCATCGTCATCGTCACCTCCAGCAGCGAATCCGGACCTGCCACCGCCGGCGACACCGTCCAGGCCTACCTGGAGGCGCTCGCCCGTGGCGACGCCCAAGCCGCGCTGTCCTACGGGCTCATCGCGCCCCCGGATAATACGTTCCTCACCGATGAGGTCCTGAAAAAGCAGATCGAAAAAGCCCCGATCACCGACATCCAGATCGTCGAATCCAGCGACACCGGCAAGGTTCACGTCATCGCCAACTTCGGCGACTATGCCGTCGACGAGGACCTTTACCTCAAACGCGACGGCGACGGCCCGTGGAAACTCGAAACTGCTGCCCTGCCCCTGAACTTCCGCAACGAGAACGCGCCCGCTGGTGTCGGGCTCATCGACGCCGTCACCATCTACGGCGAGAACATTCCGAAATCCGGTCGCCCCTATGTCTTTCCGGGACCGATCGAGTACGGCAGCTCGAACCCCAACTACACCGTGACCATCGATAATCCGGTCTACCTGCTCAACCACATCCCGTGGGGTGCCAACCTCAACTACCGGTTCGACATCACCGATGCAGGCAAAGAGGCCGTGAAGAAGGCCATGATGCCCGTCGTCGTCGAGTGCGCGAAATCCACCGAGCTGTCCGTCCCGGACTGCCCGCAGCGGGCGCGAATCCCGGGCATGGTTGAGGGCACCGCGACCTGGGAGCCGCCGACGACCCTCGACGATGTCGAGTTCGTCAGCTTCATCCACAACTGGGACGGCATGCAGTCCGTCTCCGGCTCCATCACTTTCCCGGGGATCATTCACCGCGATAACCCGCCCCGAGACGAGCCAACGAACCGGCCCTTCTCCTTTGCGGGAAATGCCGACATGGCCAAACAGCCACCGGTTTTCACCTTCTACATGCCGCTGAGATAGCTGCCGCATCCCCAGACCTGTTGCCCCACATGATGAGAGAGCCATGACGACTTCGACCCGCGTCCAGCCCAACAGAGACGAGATGGACGGCGCGCACCGCATCGCCACCGCGATTGCACAGTCGTTCGCCGCCAAGATCGTCGGCCAGGACGAGCTGCGCGAAACCATGCTCATCGGTCTGCTCACCAGCGGCCACATCCTGCTCGAAGGCGTCCCGGGCCTGGCGAAGACCACCGCCGCCCGCGCGCTGGCCGACTCCATCTCCGGCGGGTTCGCCCGCATCCAGTGCACCCCGGACCTGCTGCCAGGCGACATCCTCGGCACCCAGATCTACGACTCGTCAGCGAACGCCTTCGTCACGCGACTGGGCCCCGTGCACACCAATATCGTGCTGCTCGACGAGATCAACCGCTCCAGCGCCAAGACGCAGAGCGCCATGCTCGAAGCGATGGAGGAACGCCAGACGACGATTGCCGGGACGGCGCACCCGATCCCGGAGCCATTCCTGGTCATCGCGACCCAGAACCCGGTCGACCAGGAAGGCACCTACCCTCTCTCGGAAGCCCAGACCGACCGCTTCCTGCTCAAAGAGGTACTGCGCTACCCAACCCCCGAGGAGGAAGCCGAGGTCATCTTCCGCATGGACGCAGGCGTTTTCGACCGCTCCACGCCAGCCCGGCCGGTGATCAGCCTCGACGATATGCGCCACCTGCAGCGGCTGACCGCCAACATCCACCTCGACCCGGTGCTCGTGCACTACATGACCCAACTCGTCCACGTCACCCGCCAGCCCGACCAGTTCCTCCCGCCGCAGCTGGCCCGCCTCGTCGAGTACGGCGCCAGCCCGCGGGCCACCGTCGCTTTCGCTCGTGCTTCCCGGGCTGCGGCACTGCTCGCGGGACGCAATCACGTGCTGCCCGACGATATCCGGCGCATCGCGACCCGTGTGCTGCGGCACCGGCTCATCCTTCGCTTCGAAGCGCTCTCCGCCGGCGTGACCGCCGAAACCATCATCGACGCGGTCCTGCAGTCGGTGCGGGTGCCCTGAGGGCGCGCCCATGGGAATCCGCCTCAACCGTGCGCTGGCCGCGTTCGGTCCCGACACTCGCGGCATGCTCGATGGCGGCCGCTACGCCCTGTTGCACACCCGCAGCATGGAATTCGACGATCTGCGCCCCTACGTTGCCGGCGACGAGATCCGCGACATCGACTGGCGCGCCACCGCCCGCTCGGGCGAAGTGCTCGTCAAACGCTTCGTCACCGAGAAGCATCACAAGATCCTGATGGTGTGCGACGCGGGTGCCAACATGTCGGCGCTGGCACCCAGCGGCGAGGTCAAACGCGACATCGCCGCTACGGTGCTCGGCGCGATCAGCCTGATCGGGATGCGCCGCACCGACGAAATCGGATTGGTGTTCGGCGATTCCGGCGGCACCGGCGATGTGCGGCCGCGCCGCGGCGAAGCGCACCTGGAGAGCATGCTCGACCAGTTCTACACTCGCACCCTCGGCGACGTCGGGCCCAGCGACATCGTCACCCAGCTCGACTACGTCGCCGCCAGCCACCGCCGCCGGCTGCTGCTCGTCGTGGTCAGCGACGAACCCGACATCACCGATCGCCTCGACGAAGCCGTCCGCACGTTGGCCGACCGTCACGAACTGCTGTGGATCGCCATCGGCGACATGCCCGCCGTCGGCGGCGAGCACGGCGAACAGGAGGCCTACGACGTCGCCAGCGGACGGTTCGTCCACGACGGCACCCACCTGGGCGCGGCGGTGCTAGCGGCCTACCGCGCCGCCGAGCAGCGCCGCACCCGCGACCTCGACGACTTCTTCCTCACCCGCGGCGTGCCGTTCGTGCGGGTCAACGCCAGCAACGAAATCCGGTCCGCGATCGTGGATTTGACGGAGGCCTACGGCCATGCCCGGCGATGATCTGCTGCGCTTCCTCGGCGGCCCCCTGCCCCTGTCGGCATGGTGGCCGGCCATCGCGGTGCTCCTGGTGATCCTCGTCGCCGCGTGGTGCGCCGGGGTCTGGGTCTGGACGCTGCCGCCAGAGCGGCTGCGCACCATCCCGCTGCTGCGCAGCGTGCACACCACCCTGCTGCGGCGCCGCTTTCTCCACTCGATCCACGACACCACCCAGCGCTTCCACGAGCGCGCCCTGACTCCCGCGCAGGCCAGCGCAGCCTATGACCGCGCCGTGCGCAGCTTCCTGTCGGTGCACACCGGTGTCCGCGCGCAATACCTGCATCTGGACGACCTCGCCCAGACCGGCGCCGCGAAGGCCGCTCCGCTGCTGGCGGCCTTTGACGACGCCCAGTTCAACAACCAAACCCGCAGCGACGTCACCGCATTGGGGCGATCCGCCGAAGAACTGGTCCGCACATGGATCTGAGATGGTGGCCGATCCTCGTCGCGGGACTGCTGTGCCTGATCGTCGGGGCAGTCGCCGCGTGGCAGCTTCCGGTGGAACGCATACAGCGCAACCTGCGCCCGCTGGCCCACGTCGACCGACTGACCCGGTTGCCCGAATTCGCTCGCGTGCAAAGGATTTACGTGCTGTCGATCGCCGCGACCACGGCGCTGCTGGCGACCGCGTTCCTGGCCGCCATCGTCGCCGCCGCCCGGCCGGTCGAGCTCGCTGCTGACGACAACCGCTACGACACCACGCACCCCCGCGACATCATGCTCTGCGTCGGCCAACCGGTCACCGACCCCACCACCGCCGACCTGCTCAACTTCTACGCCGACCAGGCGAAGGCCTTCACCAACCAGTCCCTCGGCATCACCTCGCCCAACCAGCGCGTCATGCCCCTGACCCGCGACCGCGGCTACGCCGAGCAGCGGCTGCGCTACTTCGCCGACATGGCGCGCATCCAGCAGGACCTCGACACCCGCAAGGACGTCCCGATCGAGCAGCGCCTCGAACTGGCCGCCGGCATCGACTCGTTTGCCCGCGCCGTCACCTACGTCGACTACGCACCGAGCATCGAAGATGCCCTCGCGCTATGCATGTCGGGGTTCCCCGACTTTGCAACACGCTCCGAGCATCGCCGCCAGGTCGTTTATGTCGGCTACAGCCAGTGGCGTACCGACGACGAAACCCGGCCCCCGCTGTATGACTCCGGCCAGATCCAAGCCATGGCCCAGGAAGGCGGCATCCAGATCAACGCGATCTCGCGCGCCGACGTCGCCGAAACCTCCACCGAGGACAACGATCTGCTGCGCGAGTTCACCGAGGCCACCGGCGGCACCTTCGAGTTGTACAACCCGGCCGGAACCGCCGGCGGCGACGCGGCGGTCCTGACCGACAAGCTCACCCGGATCAACGACAACCCGTCGGGCGCATCGCGCGCGGGCACCGTCGAAGCCTCGCCCCGGAACCTCGACGCCCCGCAGACCGCGCTCGCCGTTGCCGTGATTGCCGCAGCGCTGCTGTCCATCTCGTTGGTGGTGCTGCGGCGATGACCTTCCTCCCCGTGCTGCCGGCCTATCTGCTCGCTTCTCTCGCCGTCGTCGTGGTGATCCTGCGACTGGTCACCCTCTACCGGCTGCTGACACGGGCAGCGCCGGGACGCTACCGCCGCGTCGTCCTCCGCTGGTCCGGATTGACGGCAGCGGTGCTTCTGCTGGTGCTGTCCGCCTACCGGCCCGGGATCCCCGACGGCCAGGAACGCGCCGAGTCGGGCGCGGCCTACGTCCCCAGCATCAACGTGTTCTTCGTCGTCGACCGCTCGCTGACCTCCCGCGTCGCCGACTACGGCGACGGGCAGGCGCGCATGGTCGGCATGCGCGACGACATCGCCGTGCTTATCGAGGTCTACCGCGGAGCACGGTTCAACCTGATCGGCTTCGCCACCGAAGCGGACGTCGAATGGCCACTGTCACAGGACGAATGGAGCTTCCGCGCTTACGTCAAGACGCTGGCTGCCTACTCGCTCGTCCCGTACGACGCACTGGATTTCATCGACCCGACCACCGCCGACGACGTGCTGACCAGCCAGCTGCGCGAAGCCGAGCGACAGTACCCCGACGGGACCAACGTGGTCTACTACCTCGGCGACGGCGCCGTCGGATCGCAGGCCCAACCATCGCCGTTCGACGTGCCGTCCGAGCTGATCGCCGGCGGTGCCGTGCTGGGCTATGGGACCACTGCCGGCGGCGCGGTGCCCGCCAGCATCGCCGACGGCCGCAGGCTCTACTATGCCGAACCGGGAACCTCCACCCTGCTCACCGCCAAACTCAACGAACCGCAGCTCACCGACATCGCCGAGAGCCTCGACATGGAGTACCACCATCGCGAGGCCGGACAACCCATCCGATCGGTGCTGCCGGCGATCGACTCCGGCTACATCCCGGACACCCCCGCCGGCCCCGAACCCGCGCCCATGCGCACCGAGCTGTACTGGATCTTCGCCCTGCTCGCGGCCGCTTTGTTGCTCGTTGAGGGCATCCTGACAGTGCGCGAGCTGCGCCGAAACCGGCTCTCCCGCAGCGACATCAGCCCGGGCCGGGTGATGAACCGATGATGCTGCGCGAAGCGCCTCGCCACTTCGCCCGCGTTGCCGCCGGGCGCATGCGGGCATGGTGGAACCCGAGGCGATCGCATCAGCGCCTGCGGCGCCGTCTGCTCGTCTTCTCCGCGCCCGTACTGGTGCTGCTGCTCGCCGCGGCCGGCGCCGCCGCGCACATCGCCCGGGTCGGTGACGCCACGCAGGAGGCGTTCGCCCGCCAGGACGTCGACGCGCTGCGCGCCAACGTCGAACAGCTCCGCGGCTACGGGGTGATCGACGACGCCGTCGTGACTTTTGCTGAAGGAGACGTCCTCGTCCTGGACGGTCTACTGGCCGACGCCGACGCCCGGTTCACCGACGCACTGGCGCAGATCGAGGACGCCGAGGCGTGTCCGGTGCGGGTCAATCTCGAGCTCGTCCGCGAAACCCTCGGTGACATCGCCGTCACCTCCGGACGCCTCGATGACGCAAACACGCTGTACCGCAACGCCATCACCGTCATCACCGACGCCGCCGCCGGCTGCTTCGACGGCAACGCCGATCCCAACGAGGAGCGCCGCGCCCTGCGCGCGGACGCCAAGGCACGCCTGGAACGCAAACTCGCCGTGATCAACGCCCCGCCCCCGCCCCCGCCGACGGCCGCTCCCCCGGTCGCCGACCAACCCCCGCCACCACCGGGCGCGCAAGGCGGCGAGCCGCAGGGGCCGCCGCCAGGGCTGCCGCCGATCGCGCAACGCGAACCGGGGCAGGGCCCCGGAACCGCACCGCTACCGCCGCTGCTGGGCGAAAACCTGCCCAGCCCACCACAACTGATGCCAGTTCCCGGACCCGCTCCCGGCCCGGGCGAACCGCCCCCGACACCCCCGCCGCTCGGATCCGGGGTCGCCGACCCCAACGCCCCACAGGCGATCCGCATCATGGGTGAGGTCGGGCCCGACGGCATCCCGATCGGCGACCCCAACACCGCCGGTCCCCCGCTGACCCTCGGACCCGTCGACGGCGAAGGTCAACTCGGGCTCCTCGAAAGACTCCTGGAAGACGCCAACTCCTACAGCGGCGACCGTGAATGACCACCAGGCCGGCCAGAGCTCCAAGGGTGCCTACAAGATCGGACGGCAGGACCTCAGCGGCCGCGGTGGCGAATGGCTCCGAAAGGATATCTGAGCCACAGACGGTGACAGGCAATAAGACTCGATCACTTCTTCGCGATGGCAAGGCTTACTCGCGCGGACGCGAAGGGTGCTTCCCGGGCATTGCTGCGCGAAACCTGCTGATTGCGCCAACGATCGGTTGATAGTAGGGCCTGTCGGCACCTCGTATGTCGCAGCGGCCGCTCGACCCTCGACGGGAGGCAGCCGACCGGTTCGGACCCGGCGACGCCGAATCCGTTGGCCGCGTTGACGACACACAGCCTCGGAGGACAGCTACTATATCGTGACGTTTGCGGTCCAACAGCCGCGACGAAGGCGCAAGACCGGATCGACATCCGGGCCGGGCTCGGCGCGAAGTGTGAACGCTGTGGGGAGGAAGCGCGAATGTCCGCCGGTCGTGCCGATTACGCGCTGATCTCTGCCAATGACTTGGTTAATGACCACGCACTGTCATTCTCACGGCAACCTTACTTGCGGCAGATGTTCGACAGCATTCAGAAGGCCTCGATGCCGCTGACTCTGCTTATCGGAGCTGGATTATCTATGAATAGCGGACTGCCTAGTTGGGGTGAGCTAGTTAATCGCCTGGCAGCGTCGATTCAGGACAAAGAGATGGCCAGGCTCGTGGCGTCCAACGAGGGCGACCAGATCCGTAGGGCGGAGATCGCGCTGACCCTCGCGCACAGTCTGAACAAGAATGCTCATACTCACGAACTGATCCGAGACGCCCTCTTTCCTCCGAGCGCACTTGTTGTGCCAGGACCGTTGGCCAAGTCTCTGGCCCGGCTGGTTGCCGTTCGCGCGGGAACGGTTCGGATTATCACTACAAACTTCGATCGAATCGTCGAACAGGCGCTCGAGGAAGTGCTGGGCACAGCTGTCGAAGCGTTCGGCCTTTCCGAGAAAGACCAATGGCGTCAGCACTGCGAGGCTGGAGTGATTTCCGTCCTGCACGTTCACGGGATGGTGACGCAAGCGGTCGGCAAACCCGAAGACACCGTCCGACACCCGTTGGTGCTTACTCAATCGCAATTCCTGACGCATGGCGCCGCTGTCCGCGATGTCATTGCCGACGCCCTTGATGGGGCGGTCGGCCTCTTCGTCGGAGTTAGCCTCACCGACCCCAATGTCATCGCGCCGCTCTACCAGTCCGCTGGGTCGGATCCGGCATACACCGTGCCGGATTCGTCGAAGGGGCGTAAAGATTTGCACCGCTACTCGATATCGGTGATGACGCCGGTCACCGGGGCTGCCGACGACCTACAGCAGGCGGCCTATGTGACGGCTTCGGCGCATTTCATCGACCGGAAATTGAACGTTAAGCCGATTTTGCTGAAGTCGTTCTCCCAGGTCAATCAGGTGGTAGCCGACATGTCGCTGGCGTTGCGTTATCCCGATCTGTATAAGAGCAGACCCAGCGGTGGGCGGCCATCACTACGTTATGGGAACCGTTACAAATCGGCGATCTCAACAGCCTACGGATGGCTCGGACTTGACCGGCCGCCCTACGTTCCTGTTGGTGACGCGTCGGCCGAAATCACCGAGCGGCTGCGGGCGGGGCTGTCGCCGATCCGGACATATTTGCGCCGCGTTGCACGAGGGCACGGACTGTCCTATCCACGTGGGGCTGAGGAGAACTTCCAACTGTGTTTATGGCTGCGGCGACTCGATGCGGTCAGCCACGGGCCGACCTACTCGCTGGAACTCATTGGATCCTCGACCTTCCAGAATCGTGAGCCGTGGGCCATGAGACGGGAGGTACCCATATCGTCCGACTCTCCGTACGCCGCCGCGCAGGCAGTCTTCGACGGGTTGCCCATCACAACGAATCTGGACGGAAGCAGAAACTCAGGGCTCTGGCGTGGCGTTATCGCTGTTCCGATCACCGTTGGCGGGTTCGCTGTCGATGGCGAAGAGTCTGGGCAAATGCTCGATCAGCTCACCATCGGGGCTCTCACCCTGGATTCGACCCACTACGCCGATGGCACCGATGCCGAGGCAAACGAGGAAATGAGCCGACGGTTGGGGGTCTTGAGCTACCTTGATGAGAACGAGACCGATGCGCTGCTTACGAAGATCTATCAGGCAGGCGCAGCAGTGTTGCTCAACGGCGCCTAAGCTACTTCGGTCCGGCTGCCCTAAGCTTGCTGGCCTGCGGCACTCGGGTGACGTCGACCTTCCCTGACAGGATCACATACTTCTTGCCGCCGGCACGCTTTGACGGCGATGCAGCAATCGTGCCGGTCTTCGCCGCCACTTTCGCGATCTTCGCCATGTGTTGTCCCTCTTCCGCCGTACCTCGGCAATCACTTGGATGCTACACGATGCGACTTTGCCGAAACTCTGAGACGCACTCTAGCGGGCCCTTGACACGGGTGAGTCGGCGACACGGCTTTGCCCCTGCAAGAGCCTCCGATCGAAACTTCACTTCGGCAGCGCCGCCCTCTCCGGACACGGGCCGATCCCGCCACTGCCGCTCTTTGCTCACCGCCCAGACGTAGGAAAGCCGCCGTGCACCGTCAGTCGCGTCGCGGAGGCGACGCCGCCACTGTGGCGGTGCTACGGGGCCGGGACCCGACTGTTCAGGAATGTCGATTAGCCCAACCGTCGTCGTTGTGAGCGAACAGCAGCAATTCGCGCTCCCAAGCGCGCATCCGGCAGATGTTGAGGAGTCGGCGACCAAGAACGATCAGCAGCGCCACGAAAGCCATCGAAACCAGCCAAACCACAAACGCGGTGCCCGCGGCGAAGAGCTTCGCATCTTGCGCCGTCCGTGGTCGGTCCACGACAGACCCCGCATCGTCGAGCCATACGGTCATCGCTGCGCCGCGTGTAACGGTGCCCGGACTCATGACCTCGGCAAAGCGCTGCTGTGCGCCGTCGAGCCATTCCACACGAACTTTCTGCGGCGCATCGGAATCAGCCGCCACGCCATGGCTGCCGTCCACCACCTGCGCCTGCACGGCGTGTCGGTCGTAGGCGTCGGCTCTGACAATCTGCAGCTGAGTCGCATAACTGGACTGTCCCACGCCCAAAGCGAACACCGTCGCCACAAGCGCGGCCGCAACTCCTACGGCGGTCAGCAGCACTTCGAGCCGGTCAGTGCCACGTACCAACGGGTTGGACGCGATGTGACGCCACCATCGACCCGCACGCACCGACACTGCTCACTCGCTTCACGTTGGATTACCGGCAACGGGTCACGTTCACCCTAGTGTTCAGGGTGTCACCGAGCGTTGCTCGGACGCCAGTTGTGGACGGCCATCGCGACCGAAATCACACGACCGCCGCCCACGTCGAATGCGTGCGGACCAACCGTGCGTTGCCAGCCGGTTGACTGAGGACCGCTACGGACGGGAACGATGGCGTGCGAGACGCCCGATGGTACGCAAACACCGACCGGCATGGTGTTTGCGCCCACGCCGCCTGCGGAGACCTCCCCAGGGCAGGGTGTGCCTTCGCAGCGTTGGGTGTCGGCAGGGTCTGGACTCGCCATTTCACGGCGCGAAAAGTCGCTGGAGACGACCGATGCCTTCGCTGATGTCTCGGTCCGAGGCTGCGAATGAGAACCGCAGATAGCCAGTCGGCCCGAAGGCCTCGCCGGGTACCGCGGCCACTTCGGCGCGGTCGAGAATCAACTCGGCCAGATCCAGCGAAGTGGAAACACGGCGGCCTCCCCAGGGGCGGCCAAGCAAACCCCGGACGTCTGGGTAGATGTAGAACGCGCCGTCGGGGCTCGGCACCGTCAAGCCTTCGATCTTCGAGAGCCCGTCGAGCATGAGCTGGCGTCGCCGGCCGAATGTGTTGATGAATTCGGCGACTGGCTGCTGCGGCCCCGTCAAGGCCGCGAGCGCAGCGCGCTGAGCGATGTTGTTGACGTTGCTGGTGAGGTGCGACTGCAGGTTGGTCGCCACTTTGATGACGTCGGCAGGTCCGATCATCCATCCGACGCGCCATCCGGTCATGGCGTACGTCTTCGCGACACCGTTGATCACGATCGTCTGTCGCGCGAGGTCGGGAACTTCTTCCACGACCGATGCTGCCCGCAGGTCGCCGTAGACCAGGCGTCGGTAGATGTCGTCGGAAATTACCCAGATGCCGTGCTGCAGTGCCCATTCGCCGATTGCCCGCATTTCCCCGGTGTCGTAGACCATCCCCGTCGGATTCGACGGCGAGACCAGCACCAACGCCGTCGTCCGTGCAGATCGGGCGGCTTCGAGTTGGCTGACTGTGACCTTGTAATCCTGGTCGGCCCCGGCGAACACTTCGACCGGAACGCCCTCGGCGAGCCGGATCGCCTCGGGATAAGTGGTCCAGTATGGCGTCGGGAGCAAGACTTCGTCGCCGCGATTGAGCACGGTCTGAAAGGCCTGGAAAACGGCCTGTTTGCCGCCATTGGTGACGAGCACCTGCGAAGGATCAACTCGCCAGGAGCAATCACGCGACGTCGCGTCGGCGATCGCCCCGCGGAGTTCGGCAAGCCCGGCCACGGGTGTGTAGCGATGGTTGGCGACGTCGTGCAGCGCCCGCGCCGCGGCGTGAACGACGTGGTCCGGGGTGGGAAAGTTCGGCTCACCGGCTGCGAAGCTGATCACGGGTCGGCCAGCAGCTTGGAGAGCCTTGGCTTGAGCATCAACCCTGAGCGTCGCTGACTCCGACAGTGCGATCAGCTTCGTTGAGATTCCGCTCGGCGCGGCGTGTGCAGAGCCCATGTGAGGTTCCTTGGGGGTAAGGGGCTAGATGTCGGAGATGAGGCCGTCCCAACGATCTTTTGCCGTAGTGAATTTCGCGCGAGTCGAGGCGTTGTCGTGACCGGAGTCGCTGCGTCGAGTCGCGACTTCGTGCGTGCATCGACCCACAGCACTTCAACGTTCGGCGATTACTGTCACCCAGGGATGGGTGAATTCGAATGCACCGTCTGCCCGGCGTCTGGGGTGCATGCCGGTACTGCGGCCACCCTTGATGTCTTCTTCTAATCGGGACACGATGGCGGCGCGCGCATCCGGCGGGGTCTGAGTGCGTTGCAGCCAATCGCTGAGATCAACAGCGATCTCGGCGGTTTCGCATCGCCGAACCGTGGCGCCGGCAGCGATCAGCATGGCTTCGATCTCTCGCTGATCGAGGGTGCGGTGGTGGCTGGGGTCACGTAAGCGTTCGAGTCGGTTGGTCGCCTCGGCGGTGTCAGGCGACGCGACGACCATGTCGGCCACGACGACGGTGCCTCCGGTGCGTGCTACTCGGACCATTTCGTGGATCATCAACTCAGGGTCTCGGACTTGATGCGCGGCCAGGCGGCACACAACGAGGTCGAATTGGCGGTCTATCCAGGGCAACGCGCCAGCGTCGCCCTGTTGAAAGGTGATGTTTCGCAGCCGTTCTCCGTCTGCGAGCCGCTGGCCTTGGTGCAGCATTTCAGGGGTCAGGTCAAGGCACACGACGTGGGCCACGTGTGGTGCGAGTGCTCGTCCGAGGTGACCGGCACCGGCGGCCACGTCCAGCGCGACATCGTGGGTTTGCGGTGCGATGTGGCCGGTGATCCAGTCGAGCCCGTCAATCGCGAATCCAGTCGCATCGAACGTTGTTGCTTGGCGCCGGAATTGGTCGCGAATCCGATCATTGTGGTCGCGTGTCATCCCACTCATTCTGCCCAAAAGTATCCTTTCGGAGGCGCCCTTTGGGGCAGATCCCGATAAGTCTTGGCACCGACACCGCATCCTCGGTGGACTGCCCGTGCGCAGGAGCGGCTAGGCGTATCAGACATCAGCTTTTCGGTACCCAGAATACAGTTAAAGCCCTTGCGTAGGGCCATCTTCGGGCGAAGGGCGTTCTGGGCCCTAGATGCGCCGCCGGTGCTTCCCGCTCGGCTATGCTGAGCGGGTCTATCAGTCGGCGGGTGCAGCACTGCCCTTGCTGTTCATCGGAGTGGCGTTGTGATCGATTTGCGCACGGATACGGTAACTCGACCAACCGACGGTATGCGCCAGGCGGTCGCCCACGCCGAGGTCGGCGATGAGCAGAAAGGTGAGGATCCGACGACGCGGGCGCTCGAAGAGCGGGTCGCGGCATTGGTCGGTTCGGCGTCGGCGGTGTTTGTTCCTTCGGCGACGATGGCGAATCAGATTGCGTTACAACTGTGGTCTCGTCCCGGTGATGCGGTGGTGGTGCCCGCCCAGAGTCATCTTGTTCATAGTGAGGCTGGTGGGCCAGCCGCGTTGGCGGGGCTGATGGTGCAGGCGGTGGACAGCGTTGACGGCACTTTTGACTCTGCAGTGTTGGCGCGTGTAGTCACCGCGGGCGCAGTTGAGACGCCTCGCACGGCACTGGTCTGTGTGGAGAACACCCACAGCAACTTTGGTGGGCGCGTCTGGCCGCTCGCTCGCCTCGACGAGGTTCTCGCGGCGTCTCAATCACTGGGTGTGCGAATGCATTTGGACGGAGCACGGTTGCTCAATGCCGCTGTGGCCACGCGCGCCTCCCCAGCCCGTGTCGCTGAGGGCTTCGATTCGGTAACAGTGTGCCTATCGAAGGGTTTGGGGTGCCCACTGGGGGCCCTGCTTGCCGTGCCGCGCGACGTTGAGGTCGAGGCGCGGCGGATCAAACAGCGGTTGGGTGGAGCGATGCGTCAGTCCGGCATGCTGGCAGCGGCGGGAATCTATGCGTTGGACCATCATGTGGAGCGTCTCGCCGATGACCATGCTCGGGCTCGGCGGCTGGCCGGCCTACTCGCCGACTCCGACCTGGCGGTCGATGTGGCCGCCGTCGAGTCCAATGTGGTCGTGGTGGACGTCGCTGCGACGCGCTGGGACCGGAAATCGTTCCTCGACAGGCTTCGCGCTGAAGGCGTGCTGCTGTCGGCACTCCCGTCACCATCGAAGTTGCGTGCGGTGACACATCTCGATATCGAGGACGCCGACATCGAGGATGCTGCCCGCGTCATCCGCCACGTCGCGCAAGAGGTGCCCCAATGACCAAGAACCTCAATGACTCTGTCGCAGGCACGCCCTAGCGCGCTCCGACCATTTCGTCGCCATCGATCTCGGCAGTGTCACCGAGTCGCCACAATTCTGCCGGGTCCTGCTGCGTTGCCAGGGATTTCGCCGGCGCGCTTCGGCTGTGCGACAGTCGCGATGACTCCGCGGTTCGCTTTGAGGTGCCGCCCGAAGGGTCAGATGGGCTAGCGGCGTTCCCTCATGGGGGAACAATGCGGCGCCTATGCAACAGCGACGTCGGTGCTGTCCACGATGTTGGTCAGTGTCCCGATGCCGGATATGGCCACCTCGACGCGGTCGCCCACCTGCATCGGGCCGACGCCGGCCGGGCTGGCGGTCAGGATCACATCTCCGGGGTTCAGGGTGATCCACCGGGTTATCCATTCGATGAGTTCAGCGACACCGAACACCATGTCGTCGGTACCGCACTGTTGAACCGTGTGTCCATTGAGCTGAGTGGTGATGCCTAACGCCTGCGGATCGGCGATGTCGGTTTCTATCCACGGCCCCATCGGGCAGAAGGTGTCTGCGCTTTTGGCGCGCGTCCATTGGCCATCACCGCGGAAGTCGCTGGCGGTCACATCGTTGGCGCAGGTGTATCCGAGTACGTATGCCAGCGCGTCACACGCCTTGACATGACTGGCGGTTCGGCCGATGACGACGGCGAGTTCCCCTTCGTACTCCAACCTGTTCAGTCCTACCGGATAGCGGATGACATCGTGCGGCCCGGCAATGGTGTTGAGCCCTTTGAGGAACAGCACCGGTTGACTGGGCGCGGCCAGGCCGAGCTCGGTCAACTGGCTCCGGTAATTCGCGCCCGCACAGACGATCATCTGGGGCTGGCACGGGCTGCGCAGTTCGACGTCGTCGACGGCGGCGACAGCAGATCCAATCTGGGGATCCGACCAGTGGCCGTCGAGTTGGTGAACGGTGTCACCGACCAGGACGCCCCACCGCGGCGCGGCGGCCGGATTCTCAGTGAATCGGATTATCTGCACTTCGAAGGGTCCTGTCCTCTGATGCCGAAACGAGTGCTTCGGCGATGAGTTCCACGGGGTGCCACGCCGATCGGGCGGTGCCGTGGAAGATCTGCTCCCGGCACGAGGTTCCGGTGGCCGCGATGACGGCGTCGCCTCCGGCGGCCTCGATCGCCGGGAAGAGACGATCCTTGCCGACCTGCAGCGAAATTTCATAGTGCTCGGCTTCGTAGCCGAATGACCCGGCCATGCCGCAACATCCGGCGTCGATCTCTTCCACCTGACACCCGGGAATTCTGCGTAGCAGTGCCAGCGTCGCGGCGGTACCGACCTCGGCCTTCTGATGGCAATGCCCGTGGTAGGCGATCGTTCGCCCGCTGAGCCACGAATCGGGTGCCAGAACCAACCGGCCGTCGTCGATCGCTTCGGTCAGTAGCTCCTCGACTTGACGGACGCGACTGGCGACGTCCCGCACCTTCGGATCGTCGGGAATCATCGCGACATGCTCGTCGCGCAGCGTGAACAGGCAAGACGGTTCGCATCCCACGATCGGCGACCCGTGGGCGGTGTTATCGGCCAGATCGGCGATCATTGCGGCGGCTTTGGCTTTGGCCTGATCCACGAGTCCTTTGGACAGCGCCGATCGTCCGCAGCAGCCGCTGCTCACCAGGTTCACCGACCACCCCGACCGTTGCAGCAACTCGATTGCGGCGCGGCCGATGTGCGGCTCGGTGAACGAAGTGAAGGAGTCGGCCAGGAAATTGACCGAGCCCACGCTCGCAGCCGGTTGTGCCGCCTTACCGGTACGTGCGTACCAGCGCAACAAGTTCACGAACTTGTACTGCGGCATCGGGCGTTGCGCGGCAATGCCGATCGTTTTCTGCATCGCCCGGCGAACCCACCGGCTTCGCCCCGGGACGTTGGTCAGCGGCGCCAGGGCCGAGCCCATCCGGTTGAGGGTCCGAATAGATCCGAAGACCCTCGATCGCAGCGGCACTCCGTGCAGATCGTGGTAGTGCGAGAGGGTTTCGCTCTTGAGCTTGGCCATGTCAACACCCAGCGGGCATTCGGCCTTACACGCCTTGCACATCAGGCAGAGGTCGAGGATGTCGTGCAGACGCTCGTCGCCCAGCGCGGCCTTGGGGTCGGGTTCGGAGAGCGCCTTGACCAATGCGTTGGCCCGCCCGCGGGTGGCGTGTTCCTCTTCGCGGGTCGCGATGTAGGACGGGCACATGGCCCCGGTAGTGCTCTTGCGGCACAACCCGATGTTCATACAACGGTCGGCGGCCCCCCTCATCCCGCCGAGCACGGTGAAGTCCAGCCGCGTGTTGAGCAGACCCGCAGGAGGAAGGTTGGCATCGCGCAGATTCTCCGTCATCGGCGGCGCATCGACGATCTTGCCCGGGTTCATCCGTTGCTGGGGGTCGAAGAGCTGTTTGACGTCACGCATGGCTTCATAGAGTTCGTCGCCGAAAATTTCGCGGTTGAACTCACTTCGGGCCAGCC
Source organism: Mycobacterium sp. 236(2023) (assembly GCF_029623955.1). Lineage (GTDB taxonomy): Bacteria > Actinomycetota > Actinomycetes > Mycobacteriales > Mycobacteriaceae > Mycobacterium. The sequence goes on from NZ_JARSBP010000016.1 coordinate 49,301, forward strand.
CGTCGCCGTGCTCGCTGGAGTTGACTCCACCGAACTCGGTGACCAGATCCTTGATCCGCTCAGCCACCGCCCGCATCCGCACGATCTCGTCGGGTTTGGTCAGGTCGACGAAGGGCCGGATGTGCAAGCAACCCACCGAACAGTGCCCGTAGAAGCCGGCATTCATGTCGTACTCGTCGAGGATCTCGGCGAAGCGGGCGGTGTACTCGGCCAGCACTTCGGGGGGCACGGCGGTGTCCTCCACAAAGGCCAGCGGGCGGTTGGCGCCCTCACTGGCCGCCATCAACAATCCCAGACTGGACTTGCGCACCTTCAGCAGATCCTTCTGCTGCGCAGCGGTTACCAGCCTGAGTGTGTGATAGCCGTGGCCGTGACGCTCCCACAGATCGATCAACCCATCGAGGGCCTGGAGCAACGCTGCCTCGTCGTCACCGGCGAAGGACACGAACAGCAGAGCAGCCGGATCGCCGACGAGAACGTTGCCGAGGCCCGCGTACTCGATCTTCTGCCGCGACAGGTCCAAGATGGTCTTGTCCATCAGCTCGACCTGCGCGGGCTCGCACGACAAGGCATCGGTGGTCGCCTCGATCGCTTTCTGGGTGGTCTCGAAATGTCCGACGGCGTACACGGTGAACGCAGGTTTGGGAACCAGGTCGACTTCAACCTCGGTCGCGATGCATAGGGTGCCTTCACTTCCGACGACGAACTTGGCCAGGTCGAACGGGGTGGCCTGATCGGCGATGCGGTCCAGGCGGTATCCGCAGGCTCGGCGCCAGAACGGAGGAAAGCCCGTCGCGATCGCCTCCGCGTTCTTCTCCACGATGATGGGAAGCTCGCGGTACAACGCGCCTTCCAGGGTTGGCCGGCTGGCGCGGCGGTGCCGTTCAAGGTCGTCGACGGGGGCGAATGTGGCCGTGGAGCCATCGGAGAGCACAACCTCCATCGAGCGGATGTGATCGATGGTCATGCCGAAGCGCAGGGAGCCGCTGCCGGCCGAGTTATTGCCGAGCATGCCGCCGATGGTGGCGCGGTTACTGGTCGAGGTGTCGGGCCCGAACATCAAGCCGTGTGGTGCCGCTGCCTTGTTGAGGTCGTCCTGCACGACCCCGACCTGCACCCGTGCGATGCGACGGTCGGGATCGATGTGCAGGATCTTTCGCATATGCCGGGAGCAGTCCACGATGATGCCCGCTCCAATGGTCTGACCGGCGAGGCTCGTGGCCGCACCGCGAGGGGTCACCGTGAGCCCTCGCGTTGCCGCGATGCGTACGGTGGCTGCGACATCGGCGGCGTGTCGGGGGAACACCACGCAGACCGGTGCGATGGAGTACATGCTGGCGTCGCGGGAGAAGAGGTGGCGTGAGTAGTCGTCGGCGGCCACCTCCCCTTCCAAGGCTGCGCCGAGCTCCTCGATGAGCCCGTCAGGGATCGCTGTCACGTCGGACCGCGCCTCGTTGATGGTCATGGTGTGTTCTCGTTCCCGTGAGTGCTATCGCTCGAGGAGTTCCAGGGCGGCCAGGATTCCGTCCTGCTTGATCGGCACGCCGGCCAGATTGAGACCCATCTGGACGCCGCCAAGCGTGCCGACGAGGGTGAGGTCGTTGAAGTAGCCGAGGTGGCCGATACGGAAAACCCGCCCCGCCAGCTTGGTCAACCCCGTGCCCAAGGACATGTCGTAGCGGTCCAGGATGATCGACCGGATGGTGTCGGCGTTGACCCCTTCGGGCACCAGCACGGCAGTGAGCGAGCCCGAGTATTCACGTTCATCGAGGCAGAGCACCTCCAGCCCCCAGGCGCGCACCGCCGCCCGCGTCGCTGCGGCGTGGCGCTGATGCCGTGCGAAGACGTTGTCCAGCCCCTCTTGGTAAAGCATGTCCAGTGCCACGTCGAGGCCGTAGAGCAGGTTGGTAGCCGGCGTGTAGGGCCAAAAGCCGTTCTCGTTCGCGGCCAGGATGGGGGTCCAGTCCCAGTAGGACTTCGTCAGTGTGGAGGTCTTATGCGCCTCCAATGCCTTGTCCGAGACGGCGTTGAAGCTCAATCCGGGCGGCAACATCAGTCCCTTCTGCGAGCCCGACACCGTGACGTCGACCTTCCATTCGTCGTGGCGATAGTCGATAGAACCCAGCGAGGAGATGGTGTCGACAAGCAGCAGGGCAGGGTGGTCGGCCTCGTCGATCGCGGCGCGCACCTCTCCGATGCGGCTGGTCACGCCGGTGGAGGTTTCGTTGTGCACGCAACAGACGGCCTTGATCTGATGGCCTTGATCGGCGGATAGCTTCTCGGCCACCGTTTCTGGATTCACACCGTGGCGCCAGTCCCCGGGAACGAAGTCGACGACGAGGCCGAGAGCCTCGGCCATCTCGCGCCACAGGGTCGCGAAGTGTCCCGTTTCGAAGCACAGCACCTTATCGCCGGGACTTAAAGTGTTCACCAGTGCGGCTTCCCAGGCGCCGGTGCCTGATGCCCCGTAGATGACGACGGGATTGGTCGTGCCGAAGACCGGCTTGATGGCTTCCAGGAGCCGCTTGCCGAGGACCGCGAATTCGGGTCCGCGGTGGTCGATCGTGGCGGCCGACATGGCGCGCAGAACCTCATCAGGGCAATTCGTCGGCCCGGGAATTTGCAGGAAGTGGCGACCCATGGTGGTCCTTTCGGTGGTTGACTGGCGACGATCTACGCCATTTTTTCACATTGCGGAAGAAAACTGTCGCAATCCGAATAATAGACACCGTCACCCCGCTCGTCTAGGTCTCAGCGCGGGTCGGTTGTGGCCAAGGGATGCCCGCCCCTGCCAATGTGCGGCAGATCACGTCAAACTCTTGACGAGATGCAGCGCACTGTGCGACCTTCTAAACACGGAACAATACTTCCGCTATACGGAATCGACTCGATCGACAGGACGGGCTCGTGTCACATGAACTGATATCCATCCTTGTGCTGGCGGCGGTCTTCTTCATCGCCACCGTCTTGCCCATCCATATGGGCGCGCTCGCCCTCGTCGCGGCATACGCGTTGGGAACGCTGGTCCTCGGCGAAGACGTCGACACGATCTTGGGGGGCTTCCCCGCGGATCTGTTCATGATCCTGGTGGGGATTACGTACCTCTTCGCGCTGGCCTCAGATAACGGCACGGTCGATTGCATCGTGGCCCGAGCTGTGAAATCAGTCGGCGGTCGCGTGGCGCTCATTCCGTGGGTCATGTTCGGCGTCACAGGCGTGCTGACCGCCGTCGGCGCCGTCGTGCCCGCCTCGGTGGCGATCATCGCGCCGATCGCCATGGGCTTCGCCAAGCGCTACGAGATCCGGCCGCTGCTGATGGGGTTGATGGTCATCAACGGTGCCAGCGCAGGCGGGTTCTCCCCGCTGAGCATTTTCGGCAGCATTGTCAACGGTGTCGTGGAACGCAACAACCTTCCCAGCAATCCGGGAATGCTGTTCCTGTGCACCGCCCTGTTCAACATCCTGCTCAGTGTTTTCGTCTACGTGATGTTCGGTGGGCGCGAGCTCATCGGCAAGATCGACACCGGCGACGGCCTCATCGTGCACAAGGGGCGCAACCGGCGCGGCGAGGGTGAGGCGTCCTCGGGGTCGACCCGCCCGCAGCCCGGCGGAACCGGGGCAGCCGGTGTTGCCGAGGGTCCGAGCGGTGGTCGCCTTGCTCGGGCGTCCACCACCGCGGTACAGACGACCCCTGTCCTGGGTGGCGCCACCACTGCGACCGACACTGCGTTGGACCGCGCACGTGTGATCACCCTCGTAGGCATTGCCGCACTGGCGACCTCAGTCCTGTTCTTCGGGATGGACGTCGGGTTCACCGCGCTGCTGGTGGCGGTGGTGGTGTCGCTGTTCTCGCCGAACATCAACAAGGGCGCCATCGGTAAGATCGCCTGGCCCACCGTCCTGCTGATCTGCGGGATCGTCACCTACGTCTCCATGATGGAACGGATCGGCACCATCGACTGGCTCGGCGGTGGGGTCGCCGGCATCGGCGTGCCACTCCTGTCGGCGATCGTGATCTGCCTGATCGGGGCTGTGGTGTCGGCGTTCGCCTCGACGACCGGAATCCTGGGCGCCCTCATCCCGCTGGCCGTGCCCTTCCTGCTCTCCGGCCAGATCGGCGCGGTCGCCATGATCATCGCCCTGTGTATCTCCTCGTCCACCGTCGACTCGAGCCCTTTCTCCACCTCGGGTGCGCTGGTGGTGGCTAATTCGCCCGAGGAGCAACGCGACAAGGTCTTCCGGCAGCTGACGATCTGGGGCTTCTCCATGGTGGCCATCGCGCCCATCCTGACCTTCTTGATCTTCATTTTGCCGGGCTGGGGCTGATCCGCTCGCATGCTCAGAAGCCCCGCGTCAGCGATGCTGCGCGGGGCTTCGGCGTCAGGCTAGGCCGCGCCGACGTTCCCAGCGTTATGGAGTACCTTTTCCGTTTGGTGGAATACCCTGGATGAACAGGCACGTGTGATCGGCGAGACGAGGGAGACCCATGGCGAAGGCGCCAAGCGCAGGCGGGGTCCAGTCGATCGAACGTAGCTTCGAGATCCTGGAGATCATGGGTTCGGTGAGCGGACCCATCGGGGTCAGTGAACTCGCCGAACGTACCGGTTTGCCGATGCCGACCATCCATCGGCTGATCCGGACCCTGTTGAACCTCGGCTACGTGCGCCAGCTCCCCAGCAGGCGATACGCCCTCGGTCCCCGGCTGATCCGACTGGGTGAGAGCGCAACCCAACAATTCGGCACTTCATCCCGCACGCACTTGGCCGAGCTCGTCGAGGAGATCGGCGAGACCGCCAACATGGCCGTTTTGGACGCGACCATGGCGGTGTATGTCGCCCAGGTCCCGTCAGCGCACTCGATGCGCATGTTCACCGAAGTCGGCCGGCGCGTGCATCTGCACTGCACCGGTGTCGGGAAAGCCCTTCTCATGCAGATGCCCGACGCCACGGTGCGAAATGTGTTGGCCCGCGCCGGAATGCCACGATCCACCGACCACACCATCACCGATGCCGACGCGATGATCGATGAGCTCCATCGCAGCCGAGAACGCGGCTACGCGATCGACGAAGCCGAACAAGAGATCGGGGTGCGGTGTTACGCAGTGCCGGTACCTAATGCTCCCAGCGTCACAGCGGTCTCTATCTCAGGTCCTGCCGGCCGGGTGACGCTAGAGGCCGCCGAGCGCTTCGTGCCGATCCTGCAGCGCGTGGCCAAGGAACTCAGCAGCGACTTTCAGCGCGAGCCGCACTAGCGCAACCGAGCAGAGCCATCAGCGCAGGGGCAGTCGCTGACTCTGCAGCGACTGCCCCCGGGGCCATGTCAGTCAAACAGCGCGTACGCCGACGGTGACTCGTCGAGTGTTTCGGCGAGCGACTCGAACTCGGTCACGTTGTCGATTTCGGTACCCATCGCGATGTTCGTCACCCGCTCCAAGATGATTTCGACGACCACAGGCACCTTGTGTTCACTGGCCAACTCCTGTGCGCGCTTAAGGCCGGGCCCGATCAGGCCGGGCTCAGTGACCCGCACCGCCTTGCAGCCCATGCCTTCGGCCACGCGCACATGGTCGACGCCGTAACCCTTCGGCACGCCGGGTGAATCACCCTCACGCTCTTGGGCATTGATGTTGTCGAACGCCAGCGACACGTGGTAGTCCATCTCGAACTGCCGCTGCGCCTGCCGAATCAAACCCAGGTAGGAATTGTTGACGACCACATGAATGTAGGGCAGGTTGAATTGCGCGCCCACCGCCAACTCTTCGATCAGGAACTGGAAGTCATAGTCCCCCGATAGGCCCACCACCGTCGCTGTCGGATCGGCGGCGACTACACCGAGCGCGGCTGGCAACGTCCATCCCAGCGGACCGGCCTGGCCGCAGTTGATCCATCCTCTGCGACGGTTCACCTGGAGGAACTGACCGCCGGCAATCTGCGAAAGACCGATGGCGCTGACGTAGCGCACGTTGCGGTCGAACGCGGCGTTCATCTCCTGATAGACCCGTTGGGGCTTGATCGGCACATCGTCGTAGTCGGTCTTGCGGTGCATGCTGCGCTTGCGCTGCAGACATTCCTTGACCCACTGACTGCGATCTGCGACTCGTCCGGCGGCCCGGCGCTCGTGTGCCACCGCGAGCATTTGCTCAAGGGCCGCCTGGGCGTCGGAGACGATCGAGTAATCCGGCGCGAACACCCGACCGATCTGCGTCGGCTCGATGTCGACGTGGACAAAGGTTCGGCCTCGCCGGTAGGTGTCGAGTCCACCGGTGTGCCGGTTGGCCCAACGGTTTCCGATGCCCAACACGAAGTCTGATGCCAGCATCGTGGCGTTGCCGTAGCGGTGCGCCGTCTGCAGTCCAGCCATTCCCGCAGCGAGCCGATGGTCGTCGGGGATGGTTCCCCAGCCCATCAGGGTGGAGATGACGGGCACTTGCAGGGTCTCGGCCAGTTCGACCAACAGGTCTTCGGCATCGGCGTTGACGATGCCGCCGCCGGCCACCAGCACAGGTCGTTGGGAGGCGGCGAGCAGGTCGAGCGCTTTGGCGGCTTGGGCGCGAGTCGCTCGCGGCTTGTACACCGGTAGCGGCGCATAGGTTTCCGGATCGAAGTCGATCTCTGCCAGCTGCACGTCGATCGGAAGGTCGAGCAGGACGGGGCCTGGCCGACCGGACCGCATCAGGTGAAATGCCTGGGCGAACGCCCCCGGCACCTGTGCGGGTTCGAGGACGGTCATGGCCATCTTGGTTACCGGAGCCGCGATGGCGGCGATGTCGACGGCCTGAAAGTCTTCCTTATGGAGGCGCGAGGTGGGCGCCTGCCCGGTGATGGCCAGGATCGGTATCGAATCGGCGCTGGCCGAGTACAGTCCGGTGATCATGTCGGTTCCCGCGGGGCCCGATGTGCCGATGCACACACCGATGTTGCCCGCCCGCGCGCGGGTGTAGCCTTCCGCCATGTGGCTGGCGCCCTCGACGTGACGGGCCAGCACGTGACGGATGCCGCCGTGTGCACGCATGGCCGAGTAGAACGGGTTGATCGCCGCTCCTGGCAGGCCGAAAGCCTGTGTGGCACCTTCGAGTTCGAGAATTTTGACCGCCGCGTCGACGGCACGCATCTTAGGCATCATCTAGTCCTTGGTTTGTGCTGGGCGGAGGTCAGTCATCGAGGGCGCCGGACAGGCGCGCGATGGTGCGGAACAGTCCCGAATGGTCCAGTGCCCCATCGCCGTTGGCAATCGCTGAGGCCATCAGTTCGGCCACCGCGGAGCCCAGAGGGATGACCACCCCGGCCTCGCGGGCGGCGCTGGTGACAATGCCCATGTCTTTGTGGTGCAGCGCGATGCGAAACCCCGGATCGAAGGTCCGCGCCAGCATCTTCTCGGCTTTTTGGTTGAGGACTGCCGAGCCGGCCAGGCCACCCCCTAGCACTGTTACTGCCGCTGCTGTGTCGACGCCGTAGGCCTGGAGGAAGATCAGGGCCTCGGCGAGCAGTCCGATGTTTCCGGCCACGATGAGTTGATTGGCGGCTTTCACGGTTTGCCCGGCGCCGTTGGGCCCGACGTGGACGATGGTCTTGCCGACCGCCTCCAGGATGGGCATCGCGTCGGCCACATCGTGGCTCGCGCCACCCACCATGATCGACAGTGCGGCGTTTTTCGCCCCCGCCTCTCCTCCGGAGACCGGGGCGTCGATCAGCCGCATGCCGCGGGCGGCGGCCTGCTCGGCCAGGTCCCGGCTGACGTCGGGACGAATGCTGGAGAAGTCGATGATGAGCGTGCCGGGCGCCGCGCTGTCGAAAACGCCGTCGTGGCCGGTGAGTACGTCGTGGACGTCCGGTGAGTCCGGAACCATGACCGCGACGATGTCGGCGCCGGCGACGGCCTTGGCGATAGAGTCCGCGGCTGTGCCTCCCGCCGCCACCAGATCAGCGCTGCGGTGGGGCGAACGGTTAAATCCTGTGACCGAGTGGCCGGCGTTGACCAGATGCACAGCCATGGGGCTGCCCATGATGCCGAGGCCGATGAATGCGATGGTGCTCATGATGTTTGGTGGTCCTTCGACAGTCGTAGCTGGTCAGTGGTTGGCGCGAGAGGTGGCTGCCCGCTCGGGGCGGGGCAGCCAGGCGAACGTGTCGGGTTGACTTGCCTTGTATTCGAGTCCGACGTAGCCGCGGTAGCCATTACCCGACAACTGATTCAGGAATTGCTCCAGCGGTAGGGAGCCGGTGCCGGGTTCTCCACGACCTGGCGCGTCGGCGATTTGTACGTGGCCGATGCGCTCGGCGTAGCGGTCTAAGGCGGCGGCGACGTCGTCACCGTTGACGCTGAGGTGGTAGAGGTCCGCGAGTAGGCGCAAATTGGTTGCGTTCTGGTCCGTTTCGCGCACTACGCGATCGATGACCTCGACTGCGTCGCGCGCCACTTTCAGTGGATACCGTTGCGCGCCGCTGACCGGCTCGACAAGCACCACCGCGCCAAGGGGATGCACGGCACGTGCGGCGTAGGCGAGGTTCTCGACTGCGGCGGCATCCTGTGCAGCAGCACTGACGTCGTCTCGGCGATTGCCGTAGAGCGCGTTGAATGCCTTGGTGCCCAAGCGGGTGGCGATGGCGACAGCCACGTCGACGCTGTCGCGAAACTCGCTGCTGCGGTCGGGATCTGACAGGATGCCCCGGTCCCCGGCGGGCATGTCGCCGGCGGCGAAGTTGAGGCCCGTGAGGTGCACTCCCGCGTCTTCGATCGCCCGGGCAAAGGCCTCCACCTCGCGATCTGTGGGTAGCGCCTCGGTGAAAGGCCACCAGAATTCGACTGCATCGAAACCCGCGGCCCGCGCGGCGGCGGGACGCTCGAGCAGGTCGAACTCGGTGAGCAGGATCGAACAGTTCACCGTGTAAATCGCTGATGACATCGCGTCGCGCCTCCTTCGGCAGGCAGTTCCCCACGTGTTTCCGGAATGCGGAAGTAAAATTCCGCATTGACGATAGTCAACGCCCGCGTCCCGTGGGATGTCAAGATGTCGGGACCGAAAAATCCGAAGAAAGAAATAATTAATCCGCTTTGTGGAATTTTAGTACGGGATGTGCCAGTCTCGGGCAGGGTGCGCGGCGTTGTCGCCGGGACATCGGCGCCGACGATGAAGGAGACCTCCATGCCAGCGTTGCCCGTCGTCGTCCTTGCCCCGGACAAGTTCAAGGGATCCCTCTCCGCCGCCGAAGTGGCCGCCGCGATGGCACACGGAATTACTCAGACCGCCTCTCATCGGCTCACTACCGTGCATTGCCCGATCGCCGACGGCGGCGAGGGAACGCTGGACGCCGCGATAGCGGCCGGTTTTGGGTGCGTGGAGGTGGCCACGGTGGGTCCGACGGGCCGCCCGGTGAGCAGCGCCTATGCGCGCCGGCAGGACACGGCCGTCGTTGAGATGGCTGACGCATGCGGGCTGGGACGCCTGCCCGCTGGCACCCCGCAGCCTCTAGCGTCGAGCAGTCGTGGGCTGGGCATCGTGGTCGCCCGGGCTCTCGACGACGGTTGCCGCCACATTATCGTGGGCGTCGGCGGAAGCGCGTCGACCGACGGCGGCGCAGGTTTTCTCCAGGGGCTGGGCGCCGCGCTCCTTGACGCTGACGGCCACGAGATCGACGGCAGTGGCGCTACTTTGGGTGACATCGCCGCGTTGGACCTCACTGGCCTGCACCCAGGGCTGCGCGGCGCCAAACTCGTGATCGCCACCGATGTCGATAACCCGCTGTGTGGCGCGCAGGGCGCTGCTGTCGTTTACGGACCCCAGAAGGGCGCCGGCCCCTGCGACGTCGCGGTGCTCGATGCCGGTCTCCTTCACTGGGCAGACGTGATGGCCCGCCACCTCGGTGTCGATCACCGGCAGGCTTGCGGAGCAGGCGCAGCCGGTGGCGTGGGGTTCGCTGGGTTGGCAGCCCTCGACATGACCGTGCGCCCGGGCATCGATGTCGTGCTGGATCTCGTGGGGATCGATGAGCATCTTCACGGCGCGGCGGCGGTGATCACCGGCGAAGGGTCACTGGATGCGCAGTCTCTGCGCGGTAAGGCCCCGGTCGGCGTGAGCGTGCGCGCCCGCCGCTGGCAGGTTCCGTCTTTGGTCATCGCCGGTACTTCTCGCCTGAGCCCGCGACAGCGGGCGCAGTCCCCGTTCGCGGCGATCTACGCTCTCACCGATCTCGAATCTGACCCGCAGCAGTCCATGGCTCGTGCCGCCGAACTCATCGAGGTCGCCGCAGGAGAAGCCGCTGAATACATTCTCGCGCAACATACTTCACCAGTTCGTGAAAATCCGGCCGTCGGATAGACCGTTGAGGAGGCGCATCATGGAGCACTCGATTCTCGCCGGGACGACGAAGGTGAAGCGCGGTATGGCTGAAATGCTCAAGGGTGGCGTCATCATGGATGTCGTCACGCCGGAACAGGCCCGTATCGCCGAGGGTGCAGGCGCCGTCGCGGTGATGGCGCTCGAGCGCGTACCCGCCGACATCCGGGCTCAGAGCGGGGTGTCGCGGATGAGCGACCCCGACATGATCGAGGGCATCATCGACGCCGTCACGATCCCGGTCATGGCCAAGGCCCGCATCGGCCACTTCGTGGAGGCACAGATCCTGCAGAGCCTCGGAGTGGACTACGTCGACGAGTCCGAGGTGCTCACACCCGCCGACTACGCCAACCACATCGACAAGTGGAAGTTCACCGTTCCGTTCGTGTGCGGTGCCAC
>NZ_JARSBP010000017.1 GCF_029623955.1 Mycobacterium sp. 236(2023)
ACGTCGGGAACAGGCGTGCCCACCAGTGGACTCATCCTGGCGCCTCTCAGCTAGCCTCTCCGCATGACGCAAGCGACCGCCGCCGACACCCGAGAGGCGATCATCTCGGCGGCATTCGCTTGCTTCCGCACACGCGGCCTGGCAAAGACCACCATCGTCGACATCGCCAGGACGGCTGACGTCTCCCGGAGCACGTTCTACGAATACTTCCGGGACAAGGAGACGATTGTCGAGGCATGCGCCGAAGCCGCCTCACAGCGTTTCTACCGGAACATGGCCACCGCCATCGACAGATACGGCGGCAGCACGCTCGAGGACCGGCTGGTGCGAGCTGCAGTGTTCGTCGCCCAGGCCCGTCGTGTCGTCGAGCCCGAGGTGTACTTCGATCCCGAAGAAGTGAACCTGATGCTCACCAAGAACGCGGCCACACTTCTGCGGGAATGCGCCGAGTTCCTCGCCCCCTATGTCGCCGCTGCACGCGTCACAGGTGAGGTTCGCAATGACCTCGATGTTCCCACTGCGACAGAGTGGTTCGCCCGAATGCTGTTCTCGCTCTTCACCACTCCGTCGCCCTACTTCGATTCACAGGACGACGACTCGGTCGCCGAGTTCGTCAAGCGATACGTCGTAGCCGGCTTCGGCGACCGCCGTTCGAAGCGTCGTTAATCGCTCGCGGGCAATGGCTTGGCCTCTTTGAGGAGCAACGGCGTGGCGCCGAGGGTCAGAGTGCCCTCGCCGGCCTTGGTGACCAAGACCTCACAACCGGTATCGTCGATGTAGCGCTTGCCTATCAGCGTCCCGGCGCTTAATGCGGGATCCAAGGTGAGCTCCCCGTCCTTCGTCGCGTCCAGCGCCACCATGACCGCACCGCCGCAACGCAAGCCCGCCCGACCCTCGGCGGCCTTCACCACGATCACCTGGGTGGCGCATACCTGACTCTGGAGACGTGAACCTGACTGGATCACCATGCTCGAACCTCTCCATCGCACCAGCCACATCAGTTGTGGCGCTCCATCTCGGATATGGCTATTCTCAATAATGAATTGAATGATTTTCATTCAGCGTATGGCATCTCAACCCCGACAGACAAGCGATGGAAACCTATGGCTGCGGCTTACCTTCCGACCGAAACCGATGGTGATCAGCCGGCCGCCGGAGACGCGAGCCGCGGTCGCGGAAGTAAACACCGGCTCATGGTGCTTACGTCCGAAACGCGAGATACGGTCGCCTCGGCCGGAGGCTTCATCTTCGACCGCGCGGCTGCGGGTTGGGACGTCGCTGTCCACCTGCCTGACCACGTCGACGACCGCGCGTTCCGCATCCTCGGTGTCAGGACTGTTGTGCTGCAACGCGATATCGACCGGACGAGTCAAGCCGACTGCATTGCCATCGCCGGATCGCTGTACGACACCGATCGGAAAACTCGCCGACTCTTCCAGATGGCCGCCAGGAAGGGCGGCACAGAAGTCGCCCTCTGGGGCGCCCATTGGCCGCGAGATTTAGAACCCGGCGTAGGCATAGTCGAACACAACCTCAGCCTTGCGGCACTCGCCTTCAAAGCGGCGGCGATGAAGGCGGTCGGCTTGGAAATGCCGTGCACACAGAAGGAAGCGTTCTACAGCGGCTCTCACCGCATCGACATCGCCGCTCCGCTGCTTGCCCCGGCCTGACAGCGATCGCGTCAGCCGCGCCGCCTGACGGGTACGTTGGACCAGCCGGCGACATTGGACATGGCCACCCGCCTCAGGCCGGCCCGGTCGACCTCGTAGTCCGGCAGGACGTCGAGCAGCGCGTCCAAAGCGATGCGACTCTCCATCCGCGCCAGCGCTGCCCCGAGGCAACTGTGTACGCCGTAGCCGAACGCCAAATTGAATCCCATTTTGCGCTCCCGGTCGATGTCCAGCCGGTCCGGATCGGGGAACATTCGCTCATCGCGCGTCGCCGACGCGGTGAGCAGCAGCACGGCGCTGTCTGCCGGAATCGTGACGCCGTGCACCGTGACATCCCGCGTCGTGGTACGTACCTGGTACTGGGACGGCGCTTCGTACCGCAGCAGCTCCTCGATGGCGGCGGGAATCTTGCTGCGATCCTGCCGCAGACTCTGCCATTGTTCGGGGAAGTCTGCGAACGCCACAATGGCGTTGCCGATCAGCTTTGTCACCGTCTCCGCGCCGGCTCCACCGAGGAGCGTCGCGAAGCCCGCGATGTCGACATCGGTCAACGTGTCGATTTGCCCGTCACGCTCGATCTCCGTCTCGATGAGCCGGCTGATCATGTCGTCCTCAGGCTTCTCACGTCGCTGCTGAATGAGTTTGTAGTAGTAGATCCCGGTGTTCATCGACGCCTCGAATCCTTCACGAGGAACAGCGATCTCACCGGGATGTCGCTCCAGGAGCAGGTCCAGCCAGAGTCGAATCTGGTGGCGATCCTGTTCCGGCACCCCCAACATCGTGGTGATGACCTCGTTCGGGAAGAGTGCCGAAAAGTCCGCCACAACATCGAACGACGATGGATCGATCGCGCCGATCCGGTCATGTACCTTTTCGCGCACCATATCTTCGAGCGCCGCGATCGCACGTGGCGTGAATACGCTGCTGACCAACTTGCGCATCTTCTGATGCTCGGGCGGGTCCATCGAAATGATCACCTTCGGGGGCGGGATGGCGTCGTCATGAGCCTTCACCACATCGAGGGTGGCACCTTTGGCCGACGAGTACGTCTCGTGGTCCTTGGTCGCCGGCGCGACATCGTCATAGCGTGACAGCGCCCAGAAATCCCACTTCGCGTTGTAGTAGACGGGCTTTTCGTCACGCAGCCGGCGAAAAGTTGGGTACGCGCCGGCGAAGAACTCCTCGGAGAACGGGTCGAACTCGAGAGGAGCACCTCCAATCTCCTGTTCGATACTCACAGGATGGCTCCCGCTTCCTTGTATCTCTCGATCGCTTCCCAACTGATGCCGGCATCCATCAGTACTTCCTCAGTATGCTGGCCGTGTTCTGGCGCCCCCGGCGGCACCACACGCCGCTCGTCGAACTGAACTGGATTGGTGGGCAGCGCATATGGCGTTCCGTTCATCGTCGTCGTTTGAGCCACATAACCATTGGCGGTGACAGCAGGATCAGCGCAGAGCTCGCCAGGTGTCTGAACTGCCGACCAAGCGCCCGTCAAGCCGGCCAGCGCCTGCCGCCACTCAGCCAGCGTCCGCTGCGCGAACACATCGTCGAGAATGGCGATCAGGGCCACACGATTCTCGTAACGGGAGGCCGGATCCGAGAACCGCGAATCGTCGATCAACTCCGGAACATCCAGAGCGTGCATAGCTTCCGGATAGAACCGGTCCAGTTGCAGCATCATCAACTGCACGAAGCGGCCGTCCTTCGTACGATACGTACCGACCAACGGGTTCGGTGCGTCGGCGTGTCCGTACTTGGGAATCGCGCCACCGCCGTGAATTTGACTCACCGCGACATCGGGGCTGAGATTCCATGCGGCCAGACCCAGGAGCGACACGTCGACCACCGAGCCCTCCCCCGTTCTCGCCTTTTTGTACAGCGCCGCGGCGATGCCGCCGGCAATCGTCATACCGCCGAGCAGGTCGCCGAAGGCCGGGCGGGACCGCACGAGTTCGTCATGCTCCTCGGTGAGCACCGTTGCGATTCCTCCGCGCGCCCAGTACGAAACCCCGTCGTAGCCCGCCTTGTCGGCGTCAGGCCCCTTGGGTCCGTGCCCCGACCCCCGGACATACACGACGCTCGGGTTGACCTCGCGGATGTCGTCTACGTCGATGCCCATCTTCTTTCGCCGGTGCGGCAGATAGCTCGTGAGGAAGACGTCGCAACTTTTCGCAAGCTCCCTGACGACCTCCTGGCCTCCCGAGGTGCTCAGGTCGACGCCAATCGATTTCTTGCCTCGATTGGGGATCTCAATCATGTAGTTGACCGAATTCCCACCCGCATCCACGATGCCCATGGTGACCAGACCGCGCTGCGGATCGCCGCCGTCTCGCGGCTCGACCTTGATGACCTCGGCACCCCATTCGGCGAGCACGGCGCCGGCCGAAGGAACGAATGTCCAAGCGGCAACTTCGAGCACGCGTACTCCGCTGAGCACTTTGTCTGTGGAAATGACGTCCTCCAATAGATTGATGATGATCGCGAACACTGCGCACTGTTCGCAAGCGCGCCATTCACGGTTTCGCTGACAGGCGCGCGGGCAGCGCCGGATCCCCTTCCTCCCAGAAGCGACGCCAGGACTCCATTCGGTGCGGCATGGCCGCGCGCAGTTGCACATCCGCGGGCCAACGGATGAAATCGGGACCGGGCCGTTCGGTCACGTCTACCGAGTACCACGGGTGTTCCCGGCGCCGCACGAAATACCAACTCCCCTCGCGGCGCTCATAGACGTCGTCGTATCGCATGGTGATGACATACCAACCCGTGCCGTCCTCGTGTTCGGCGCGGCAGTACACCGAGCCGGTGGCGTGGTCGGCATCGAGCAACTCGAACTGGTGTCCGCCGATGAGATGAATGCTTCGATAGAAACGCCGCAGAACGCCGTCGTACCAGCGCCTCAGAGCATCCCTGCCGCGGCCTTGCGATCCCGCCTCGACGTCATCGACGAAGAGGCCCACCAACGCATCAACGTCACGAGCGTCCAGCGCCATGGCGTACCGGCTGGGCAACTGACTCAGCTCGAGCGCCGCTTCGACGCGACCCAGCCGATCGGTCACAGTCCGACTCTCGGCAGCGTCCACGCGAACAGTGTAATGGGCACTGGCGCGATACGAGAACCTTGATTCTCATATTCGGTAGAGTCGGTACCTATGCCGATCCCGACAATTACACCGACCGTCCCCGCGCTGGTGAGGTCGAGCGCAGCGCGGTTCGGCGACAAGCCATTCTTGATTGCCGGTGGCCACGAGCTCAGTTACGTCGATCTCGATCGGCGC
This sequence comes from Mycobacterium sp. 236(2023), assembly GCF_029623955.1. Classification (GTDB taxonomy): domain Bacteria; phylum Actinomycetota; class Actinomycetes; order Mycobacteriales; family Mycobacteriaceae; genus Mycobacterium. The sequence continues at coordinate 4,949 of NZ_JARSBP010000017.1, forward strand.
TCCGGGAATGTGGCCGCGACTCTGCTGTCCAGGGGTGTGGGTAAGGGTGACCATGTCGGGATACTGATGCCGAACAGCATCGAATGGGCGGTGGCTTGGTTCGCGATCACGCGCATGGGCGCGGTCGCGGTGCCGCTGAACACTTTCTACAAAGCTTCAGAATTGGCGTGGACTGCCCGGCATGCCGACCTTCGGGTGGTTCTGGCGTCGCCGAAGTTCCGTAATCAGGACTTTGTCGGCCTGCTCGAGGAGGCGATACCCGGCCTGGCCGATCAGAGCGACGCCGAGCGAACCTTCGTGAAGTCGGCGCCTTACCTACGAACTGTCGCGATATGGGGCGACTGCGATCGACCATGGTGCACGTCGATCACCGACGACCAACCGTCGGCGATCGACACGGACTTCCTCGTCGGTGTCGAATCCTGTGTGACGCCGGCCGACGATGCGCTGATCATCTACACCTCGGGCAGCACCGGCAATCCCAAGGCGCCCGTGCACAGCCAGGGCACCTTGATTCGGCACACCTACAATCTCACCGCGCATTACGGCATCACCGGTGACACGGTCATGTTCACAGCGATGCCGTTCTTCTGGGTGGGCGGCCTCATCACCGGCCTGCACGCAGTGATCCACCACGGGGCCACCCTGATCACCCAACCGGCATTCGATCCTGCCGAAGCGCTGGAGCTCATCGAGAAGCACCGCGCCACGATCACGCTCGGCTGGCCGCAGCAGGGAAAGACATTGGCCGAGCATCCCGACTTCGGCCGACGGGACGTGAGCTCAGTGCAGAGGACCAGCATGCCCGCGATGGTTGCTGCGGACCGTCGGCCCCCGGGACCGAACGCGCTGGGCATGACGGAACTCTGCGGTAACCACATCGGAGTCGACCCCTACCTCGCGCAGCCTGCCGAACGCTCGCAGACCGGCGGCTTCTCGATCGAGGGCCTCGAACACATACTGGTGGATCCGGACACCGGAGAAGAAGTTCCCGAGGGCACAGACGGTGAGATCTGGGTGCGCGGGTACTCGCTGATGCAACGCCTCTACAAGCGTGAACGCGAAGACGTCTTCACCCCCGACGGGTACTACCGCACCGGCGACTGCGGCGTACGCAGCGATGACGGCTGGATCATGTTCACAGGAAGGCTCGGCGATCTGATCAAGACGAGCGGGGGTACCAACGTCACACCGTCTGAAGTCGAACTGGCACTGACCAATTGCGCCGGAGTTCTCGAGGCGTACGTCGTCGGCGTCGACGACGGCGAGAACGGCACGGTGGTTGCGGCCGCGGTCGTTTCGCGCGGCGAGGCTACTGTCGACGGCGACGAGTTGCGCACACAGGTTCGAGCCCAGCTCTCGGCGTACAAGGTGCCCAAGTTCATCTGGATCGTCGCCAAACAGGATCTCCCTTTCACCGCGACGGGCAAGGTGAAGAAGTCGGATCTGGCGGCAGTGCTGACCGGATGGCTGGCGCGGCGTCAGACCGCGTCCGAGTGTCCGTAGGAAAGCTTGGCGGTCGTCAACGAAGTCGGCCGCTCGTTCGACGATGCCGGGGATTCTCGATTTGCGCAAATACCTATTTTCATTGAGTTAGATTGACGAAATAATTCGCTTGGCTTCCCCATTGGAGAGGTACGCCGTGGCTCTGGAGCAGTTCCGTCTCGAGAACCAGGTCGCCATCGTGACCGGCGCCGGCCGCGGCGTCGGCGAGGGCATCGCCAAGGTGCTCGCGGAGGCGGGCGCGACGGTCGTCGGGACCGCGCGGACGACATCCGAAGTCGATCAGACGATCGCCGATATCGAGGCAGCGGGCGGCAGAGGCCTGGCGCTCACCGCCGATGCACTCGTTCGAGAAGACAGCGAGCGCGTGATCCGCACCGCGGTCGACGAGTTCGGCCGGATCGACATCTTGATCAACAACGTCGGGTTCGCCACCTATGGACCCTTTCTGGGCCTCTCCGAGGACAACCTGCGGAGCACGTTCGACTACTGCGTCACGTCGGCCTTCACCATGAGCCAGCTCGCGGTGCCGCACATGTTGAACGTGGGACGTGGCTCCATCGTCAACATCTCCTCTGGCGCAGGTCGCTTCGGCATCCGCGGACTACTGCCCTACAGTGTGGCCAAGGGCGGTCTCGAGGCAATGACCCGAGCCATGGCGCAGGAACTCTCCCCCAAGATCCGTGTCAATGCGATAGCCCTGGGTGCGTTCATGACCACCGGCCTGCAGTCCAGCTTCGACTTGATTCCCGGTTCAGAGGAACAGCTGAAGGCCCGCACACCGCTGCACCGCGTCGGCGATGTCGCCGATCTCGGTCGCCTTGCCCTGTATCTGTCGACGCCGGACTGCTATGCGACCAGTTCGGTCTTCGTGGTCGATGGCGGTCTGCAGGGCCCGAATTCCGAACTTCCCCTCCCTGATCTGTGACAGACGAAGGAGCCCACTGTATGACTGACAAGCCGCTACGCATCGCTGTCATTTCCACGGGGTGGATCAGCAGTGTGTCGATCCGTGCGATCGTGCGCCGTCCCCATCTCGAGCTCGTCGGTGTGTGGGTGCACAGCGCCGAGAAGGTCGGGCGGGATGCGGGTGAGATCGTCGGCATAGGTCCGATCGGCGTCACGACGACCGGCGACCTCGACGATATCGTTGCGTTGAAGCCCGACTGCGTTCTCTACGGCGCCGCCAGCGCTGAGATGGACGCCGCCGCGGTGCGCGACTATGTGCGCCTGCTCAACGGCGGCCTCAACGTGGTGACCACAAACACTCCTGGAATGATGTTCCCGGACAGGTGGATTCCCGAGCTCGCCAGCCAGGTGCGCGCCGCTGCCGAGGCCGGCGGCGTCACCATCTACACCTCCGGTATCGAGCCCGGTTTCGCCGGCGACCAATTCGCCGTGCTGCTGACGACGTTGTCGAACACCATCAGAACCATCCGCGCGCAGGAGATCTTCGATTATTCGGCATACCCGAACCGGGATCTGATGGTCACTGCGATGGGCTTCGGCCAACCCCTTGACTTCACGCCACTGCTGGAACTCGAAGGCGCCCAACAGTTCGCCTGGGGTCCGCCCATCGGACTGGTCGCCAAGGCACTGGGCGCCGAACTCGACGGAGTCAGCGAGAAATACGAGCGAGTGCTCACCCCGCGTGACCTGAATGTGGCATGCGGCCTCATTCCGGCAGGGACGGTCGGTGCTGTTCGGGCCGAAACCACGGGGATGGTCGATGGCCATCCCGTCATCACCATCGAGCACATCAACCGCATGGCTCCCGATCTCGCACCCGAGTGGGCGACCGCACCCAACGGGACCTACCGTCTCATCATCGAGGGCCAGCCCCACATGCAATGCGATCTTCGATTGGGGACCGAGGACACCGCGGAGTCGGCCAACGCCAACGCCATGGAGGCGACCGCGATGCGGGTCGTCAACGCCATCCCGTACGTCGTGGATGCCGCCCCGGGGATCGCGACTTCCCTGGACCTGCCCATCACCGCGCCACGCGGTGCGCTCGATTTCAGCTGAGAAGAGCGCGCCCGCACCACTACACGGTGAACATCGGCCCGCGCGGCGCGCCGCGGACCTCGTTACCGCCGTCGACTGCGAAGCTCTGCCCGGTCATCCAACTCGATTCAGGACCCGCCAGATAGCGGATGGCCGGGGCGATGTCATCCGATACTCCTAGTCGTCCCAGGGGAACACGCTCAAGGAAGCTGCTCGTCAGTTCCTCGAGATGAATGTAACCCTGGGTCGTGGCCGCCTCGGTCAATCCGGGTCGCACGGCGTTGACACGAATGCCCTTCCCACCAAGCTCTGAGGCCGCCACCTTGATCAACATCTCCAGTGCCGCTTTGCCCGCCGAGTAATGTCCCAGCCCCTCCATCGGGATCTTCGCCGACGTCGACGAGACGAACACGATCGATCCACCATTCGTCATCAGGGGGGCGCCGTAGCGTAGGGCCAGAAAGTTGGATCGCAGATTGCCCATGACGTGGCCGGTGAACGTCGCCAGGTCCTGCTGTACCAGCGGTCCGGTCCCCCCGGTGGCCACTGTGCCGACGACGATATCGAGCCTGCCTGCGATGTCGAATGCCGCCTGAGCGGCGTTCTTCACTGTGTCCTCGTCCTCGGGATCGCCCTTGTGCACGTGGATTTCAGCGCCTGGTGCGCACTCCATGATGCGATCGCGCGTGGCGTCGAGCCTTTTCGACGACCGCCCCAGCAAGAACAGCTTCGCGCCGTCGGCGGCGAGCAGTCGGGCGCTTGCTTGCGCGATTCCTGCCGACGCTCCCAGGATGAATGCGGTCTTGTCGTCCAGGATGCCCATCGTTCCTCGTCTCTTCACAGGGACTTCGCGCCACTCGGGCCGACGCTACCAGCGGCCGGTAATGCCAGTTCTCGTTTCACGCAATAGTAGTTCTCACCAAGAACGAGTTGCTGTACCGTACCTGTGTGACCGACTTGACCGGCAGGGTCGCGCTCATCACTGGTGCCGCGCGCGGTCAGGGCCGCGCCCACGCCGACCGATTGAGCGCCGATGGCTGCGATGTGATCCTGGTCGACGTCGCCGGACCGTTACCCTCCTGCGTACCTTATGATTCAGCGACTCCCGAAGACCTGGACGAGACGGCTGAACGAGTGAGGGCCAATGGCCGGAAGGCCGTCACTGCCGCAGTCGATACCCGTGACCATGCGGGTCTGTGCGCCGCAGTGGATGACGCCGTGGGCCGACTCGGGCGACTGGATGCGATCGTCGCCAACGCGGGCATCTGTGTTCCTGCACCATGGGACCAGGTCACCCCGACTGACTTCCAAGAGGTCGTCGACATCAATCTGGTCGGCACCTGAAACACTGTGATGTCAGGCGCCAAGCACATCATCGCCGGCGGACGCGGCGGCTCGATTATTCTCATCGGCTCGGCCGCCGGAATCACGATGGAGCCGTTCATGATTGCCTACACAGCCAGCAAGCACGCCGTGGTCGGCCTTGCGCGCGCGTTCGCAGCGGAGCTCGGAAAGCACCGGATAAGGGTGAACAGCCTTCATCCCGGATCCGTCGCGACACCGATGGGGACCGGTAGGATGCTCGACGCCATGGCCGAGGCATCGGCCTCGAACCCGGTGCTGCGCAACGGCTTCAGCAAGCAATTCCTGCCTGACGCTGTCACCATGCCGGAGGATATCGCAAGCGCCGTCGCGTGGCTGGCGTCCGACGAATCGCGGTACGTCACAGCGACGGCGATGTCTGTGGATGTGGGCGCGACCCAGGGATAGCACGTACGCGGCGTCACGGTTGTGACGGCTCGTCGGCCACACGTTCCTCGTGGATGCGCACCAACTCACGGAAGCCGACACGCGGATACAGCGGAACCGGTTGGACACCCCATCGGTCCTCCGCCGTCTGCTGACCCGCTGCTTCCGGCGGACCACCGAAAGGCGGCCCGCTCAACGGGTACGGCTGTCGGCACTCCAAGGAGTCATCGGAATACCTGACCTTCATCAACTCACTGCAGATCTCGGTAAGTGACAGTGTCGGCCAGCCGTACCAGAGCGCCAGAGCAGGCACCGTCAACGCACCTTCGATCACCAGCCCGAACAGACAGACGAAGAGACCGCGCTTGAGCCAGGTGTGCAACCGTGCGAACGGCGCAGTCGTCCCCAAGGGCAGTTCTTTCGGTGACGCATAGACAGCGGCGTTCGAGTCACTCACGGCATCTGCTTTCTCACGTATCGGCGATTGGCGCCACGGTCAGTCGGTGAAGATTTCGCGGTTCACTGTGTGCAGGTAGGGAATAGCGAGGAACGGCGTGATGTAGAAGATGTTGTACAGCCACCAGCCGAACACCGGGAAGGCCGTCCCCGCATAGCGGACATCGGCATACATCGTCATGTTGAGGATGTATCCCAACCAGGCGATGACACCGAACCAGCAGGTGACCACCATCCACTGGTGTCCCCACCGCTTCATCTGCAGGAAACCGATCGCCGCGGCGATGCGCATCGGGAAGACGACCACGATGCACACGATGATCCACGCCTTCTCACCAGGCGCACCCGCGCCGCCGATCCACAATTCGTTGTAATGCCAGAAGTACCCTCCATCCATGAGGTTCCCCCACGCGGTGAATATCGTCCGCGTGACGAGAGCATGGTTGGCAAAGACGTCGAGCCCCCATCCGATGCTGTTGATGGCCGCGTCGAGGATGATGACGTAGCCGATGAGCGTGACCATCAACGGCCGGACGGACAATCCGGCACGCGCGGCCCGCCGGAACAGCACGACGCCCCTGCAGAAGATCGGCAGACCGACAGGACCCAGGACCAAGGTGCCCATCAGCACGGTGCCCACGATCAGCCAGCGATCCGCTTGGCGCTGAGCGCGTTTGCTTTCGTCGTGATGCTCATCGAGGCTGGTCGCTGAACTCCGAGGTCGCGGCATCGGCTCATTCACGACACTCACCAGCCCTTCGCGAAGTACATCTGCACCTGGACGAGAAACATCGCGATGAGTGCCGAGTATATGACGACCTGAAACACAATCAGCGCTCGACGACGGCGCCTGTCCTGTTCATTCATTTCGTCCTCGCAGGAGACGGTGCTATGTCGAAATCGAGGTCACGCCAGCGAAAAGCATTGTCCTGCATGGTCAGAATGTTCCTATGTTCGCGAGAAGCCAGTACCAGAATCCGACGATGCCGATCATCGCCCCCCACGCGAAGGCCAGGCGGACGAGCTCACTCCACATCAAGGCTCCTTGAAATCGGCTCTTCCGAACCCGGCCGACCCGGCTGGTGAGAACGAATATTCTCACTGCATAATGTCAAATGTATCCATTTTGTCAACACCGAGAATCGCGAGCCTCAGCTGCACTTACCGTCGCCGGCTTTCTTGCAGCTCGGCTACCAGGTGCTCGGCGGCCAACTTCTGAGTTTCAGCCTGCTGCAACGCCGCTCGCTCTCCGTCTCCCGCACGGATGAACGCAATCGTTTCGAGAACTCCGACTCTCGTCGCCTCCACCGCTGCTGGAGACACGGCGCTCATGTCCTCGACCTCGACGAGCGCCCGTACGCGACGCAGTATTCGGTTCATCCGAGCCGACACGGCAATTTCGCTGATGGCATCGACGTAGCGCCCGACCGCACGCCACGCCTCATCGCTGGACGCCGCGGACGTCAATTCTTCGCTGATCGCGAGCAGCGTGGCGTCGAGCTCGTTCGTCACGCGCTCCGCTGCGCGCCGTGCGACATAGGCGTAGATGAGCCCGAAGACTTCAGTGTTCTCAGTGACCGATTCCGGGTCGACAGGAAGGACACGGGCACCTCGGTGCAGTTCCGTCTCGACACGGCCCTCATTCTCAAGAATCGCGATCGCTTCACGAACAGGTATGCGGCTGACACCTAATCGCGTTGCCATCTCTTCCTGATTGATGCGCTCACCGGCGGACAGGCGACCCGAGATGATCTCGTTGCGCAGGTAGGCGGCTACCTCTTCCCCACTGCTGCGTCGTTGAAGACGTACCGCGAGGTGATCCCTACTCATTTTCCGAGGCCTCCGCTTCCCACTCCGCCAGCGCTGCCGCCAGTTCGACTGGGCGGGAGAAGAACGGTGAATGCCCACCCTCGATTTCGACGATATCGGCGCCGATGCGGTTTACGGCATTGCGCCGTGCCCACGCCGCACCCACTGCGCGATCGTCACGCAGTAGGAAGTATGTCGAAGGTGTCGACGGCCAGGCGGAAATCGGACACTGCTCCACGAACACTGCGAAGGACTGGTGGCGCATCTCCTGAAATGCCTGTCGGGCAATGTCTTCCGGACAATCATGATAGAAGCCCTCGCGTACCGCTTCCCATGTCAGGCCGAAGGGCCCGGTACCGACGCCTTCCGGTTGGGGGAACGTGATCGCATCCGGGTTCGTTCCAAGGTGTTCGGCGAAGGATTGGCCCGGTACCGGCAGCAAACCACCGACAAAGACCATCCGGCGCACCGGCCGCAGTGTGGCGAGCACGGGTAGGCACAGGCCAGAGATCGAATGGGCCACTGCCACAATATCTTGCGGGGAATCACCGATGACGTTGTCTATCTCCGCGGCGGCCGCCCGCGCCCACTGCAGCGCTCCCGCCGAGTCGTCGTCGACCGGCAGGTCCGGCACCGCGGTCCGGTGGCCGTGCCGCCTCAGCTCGACGTCGACGGCAGACCAGCACGAGGCATTGTGCATCCCTCCGTGCAGCAGCACGAAGACCGTCACAGGTTCGGCTCCAATGCACCGAATCGGCGCTGTCCCATTCGGATTCGAATCATGGCTCCCTCACCGGAAGAATGGTCCCGGTTTCCCCGCCTCTTCGAGGTGGCCGTACGGGTCGTACACCTTGACGTCCGGGTACGGATTCTGGTCATATGCGGGCCTGGACAGGCCGGCTTCGCGTAACCCGGCCAGCACCGCGAGTGGCACGGCGAACGACACCAGACCCACCGTCACCGAGATGAGCAGTTGACGGGTCAACGTCACCCTGGGACGCCCGCGCCTGCCGGGCAACCGCCGCGCGATGCGATTGATCAGCACGAGTTCGTCGCTGTCATCGCGGACGCACATGACGGCGACCATGGCGAAGATGAAGGAGTCGTACACAGCCATGATCAGCGGGAAGTGGATGTGGCCGAGTTGCACGACCGGTCCGACGGCCTCGGTGTAGAAGAAGATCCCCGCGCGCATCCAGGTGGTCTGAATGACGAAGTTGATGGGAATCGCGATGAGGAAGGCGCCCATGAAGACTGCGACCAGGCGATGGCGCGCCAGCCAGTCCACACGTCGCATGACTGGGTCGAGGAACCGGTCGTGCAGTTGCAGAAACCCCAGCCCGTTCAACAAGTAGTAGGCCGCATAGCCACCGAGGAACGACAATGCGGGTTCGAGGTTCGGTGAGATGTTGACATACGGCCAGGACAGCGGGAAGTGCAGCATTCGCGGGTCGAAGATCGCGAAGGTGGCCCAGTTGGCCAAGGGATCGAGGGCCCCGGTCACGAGGCCGGCGAAGGCGATGATCACCGCCCAGTGCACCTTGCGCTGCCGCCACGACAGCCAGATCAGCACACCGATAAGACCGATGGCCATCGGGATCGAACTGAGTCCGACGGCGAGCGGCCAGTTGTCAAAACCCAGGAACGGCGGGTAAGGCTTGGGACCGGGGTTCGAGTTGGTTCTGGTCGGGTCGCCGTGCAGGCCGGTTTGAAGCGTCGCGATCGTCACCACTGCGAACGCCAGGTAGGCCGATGCAAACAGCGACCACCCCACCCGAGCCGGCCACGGTGACTGCTCGGACTCGCCCGTCGACGATTCCGATTGCGAATCCACCGTATTGGTCATCGGACCCGCACGGGAAGGGTTGCCCAGCCGCGCACGCTCGTGGTGTGGGCATGCCTGGCGTTGTCGTAGTCGACCTCCCAGTCCGGCCACCGGGTCAGCACCTCCTCGAGTGCGACGCGGGCTTGCACGCGGGCCAGCGCCGCGCCCAGACAGAAGTGAATCCCGTGCCCGATGGTCCGCATCGGCATCCAGGCTCCGAGATCGGCGATGAAATCGAAGGAATCCGCGTCGGTCAGCGGATCCAGAGCGCGGCGGCAGAACTCGCGGGCCAGCGGCTCGATCGCCGCCATCCGGCGCGGCGTGAAGACACCCGACATCAGACGACGGTGCAGATCGTGAATCGGAGGATCCTCGAACAGAATCACGCCCGGCGGAACTTCGATGCCGTTGAGCAACACCTCGATGACGGTGCCCCGGCCCGAACGGTAGTCCTGCCAATTGACCAACTCGCGCGCCACGTCTGAATACCTACTCAGCGCGTAGAACCCGTATTTGTCGTTGTGGTACAGCGGCGCTGAATCGCGCAGAGTTTTCCACACCGGATATGGATCGTCGTCGATCTCGAAGTCGAACGGGTCGTAATATGGTTCCGCGCGCACTGTGCCAGTCACTGATGTCGTCCCTTCTCGGCGGCCGTCGAGGGCGCTTCGACTTCCCGCTCGGCCAAACCGCATTCCACCGATGAGAGAACATAAATTCTCATATGCGAGAATCGCTGTAGCATAAACCAGCCAGTCACAGTCCGGTTGGAAATCAGACGAGGAGGACGACCGATCAGCGCCGCCCCGTCTCGCACCTACGTCTTCGCCGTCGAATTCCGAATCCCGCAGTCCGACCGCGTCGGACCGGTCCTGGAACGCCATCAGGAGAGCCTCATCGACATGGGCGCGCACTACGCGTTCGTTTACGACTCGATTCCGGAGCCGGGGAAGGTTTTGGTGGTCATCGGAATCCGGACTGAGCAACCGTTGCTGAACTTGCTGCGCTCACGGTATTTCTTCGAGTGGTTCGACGCCGTTGGCGTCGAAGAGTTACCTGCGGTGTTCGCGGGCGAGACCGTCGAACGGTTCGATATCGGCGAGCCGCCGCGCGTAGGCAGTGACCTGGTGGTCGCCGCCGTGACGCCGGTCGAGGATGTCGAGGAGTTCATGGCATGGGTCCGCAAGTCACTCGACGATTTCAGCCGAGCGGGCATCCGGCGGACGTTGGTGTACCGGGCTTTCGACAACCCGCGCGAGGTGCTGTTCCTCCAGCAGCTCGAGGACGAAGCGTCGGCGCTGCTGTGGTCGCAGCGTTCTGACATCGCATCGACGTGGCTGGAGTCGGCGGGAGTCGGGGCCTATCCCCCGGTGTTCATCGGCCGGTTGGTGACCCCCATGCGCTTCGCAAAGCCAAGCGGCCGGGGCCTGTACTGATGTACGTCTGCCTCTGCCTCGGCGTAACGAACGAAACCGTCTCGGATGCCGTGGCCGCAGGCGCACGGACCTCCCACCAGGTCGCGCAGGCCTGCGGGGCGGGCTCGGAGTGCGGTCGATGTCGACGCACCATTCGATCGATCATCGACGCAACGCATTACATTGTCGGAGAAGCAGAACCAGGCAGGACAAGCAGAGTATGAGCGATCGCCACTCCAACATCGCGGGCACCCGGATGCTCATCGTCGGAGCGTCGTCGGGCATCGGACACGCCCTGGCGCGCGCCGCCCACTCGCGAGGCGCGAAAGTGGCTCTGGCAGCCAGGCGGATCGATCTGGTAGCCCGTCTCGCCGACGACCTCGAAGGATCGGCGTACGAGCTCGACGTCTCCGATCCGCGCGCCATCGAGAAGGTCGTACACGCGGTCGGAGCACAGTTCGGACAACTCGACGCGATCGTGTTCACCAGCGCTGCAGTTCCTTTCGCACTCATCGAGGAGACCGATTACACCACGTGGCTACACGCGTACACCGTGAACGCCATCGGCGCCTCGCACGTCTTGCGCACGGCGCTGCCGTACCTCTCCGAGAACTCGGTCACGGTCGTCGCGTCCAGCCACGATGTCGGCCGTCCGCGTGTCGGCGTGGCCGCCTACCACGCAAGCAAGGCCGCGCTGGACGAAATCCTGCGGTCCTGGCGCGCCGAGCATCCCGGGCTTGCGTTGATCCGGGTCAGCGTCGGACCCACCGAGGGAACCGAGATCCTGCGCGGGGCCGATCGTGATCTCTTGGCCGACCTGTACCGCGCATGGGCACGCCAGGGCCAGATCCCTGCCGAGATGTCCGCAGTCGACGACGTCGCGAACGCCATGTTGTCGCTGATCGCCGTGGCGCGCGCCAATCCCTCGGTGATCACTGAGATCGTGCACCTGGCACCGCGGACATCCAAGCCACCGCAATAGTCCGTGACGGCCAACGAAGGAAGGCGATAGAGATGGATCTCGGTCTAGCCGGTGCCAAAGCCGTAGTTACCGGGGGCAGCAAGGGCATGGGCCTGGCCATAGCCGAAACCCTCGGCGCAGAAGGCGCCTCTGTTGCCGTCATGGCCCGTGGCGTCGAGGCACTGGAGTCCGCGGCACGGCGTATTCGGGCAGCGGGCGCCGCCGAAGTGCTCCCGATTAGCGTCGACGTGGCGAGTGCCGATTCGATCGCCTCTGGCTACGCCGCCGTGGCCGAGGCATGGGGCAGCTTGAATATCCTCGTGCACACCGTCGGACCGGACGCGGGGTCCTTCGAGGAACTCGACGACGCAGATTGGCAGGCCGCCTTCGATCTCGGCACGATGTCGGCGGTGCGCTCGGTGCGTGCAGCCTTGCCGATGCTTCGGGCTGCCCACTGGGGCCGGATCGTCACGTTGTCGGCGCACTCCATCCAGCGGCAGAGCCCACGCCTGGTCGCCTACACCGCCACGAAGGCAGCGCTGTCGAGCTTCACCAAGAATCTCTCCAAGAGCCTTGGGCCAGAAGGCATCCTGGTCAACTGTGTGTGCCCGGGGACCATCGTCACCGCGAGCTTCACCGAGACCCTCAAGGATGTGTTGGCGGCCGACGGATTCGATTCGGCGGATCCGCACGACGTGATGGCGTGGGTGGACCGCACCTACGGGCACCCCTGCGACATCGGCCGCGCAGGCCTTCCTGAGGAGATCGCCTCAGTCACCGTGTATCTGGCATCGAGGCGCAATGGTTACGTCACCGGAGCGACGGTCAACGTCGACGGTGGTTCGGATTTCATCTGAGCTGCGGCTCAGCGCTTCTTCGCCATCTGGTCTGCGGCGGTGTCGGCCCACTGCGCATTGTGGCGGCCCATCGTCATCGCACCGTTCCAGCCGCCGTCGGTCCACAGCACCGTGCCGCCGACGTAACTCAGTCGGGGGCTACCCAGGCAGACCAGCGGCCAGGCTTGCTCCTCGGCACGCGAGTAGCGCCCGACCGGCCCGATGGCGTCGTCCACCGTCTCCTTGCCCATCAGATCCTGGAATGCGGGCATCATGGCCGTCTCGGTGGGCCCGGGGTTGATGCAATTGATGCGGATGCCCTGACGTCCGAGTTCTGGGTACCACCACCCCACCCAGGCATCGATGATGTATTTCGAGTAGGCATAGCCGCTCCACGACCACTTTTTCTCGTTGGCTTTGAGCCAGTCGACCGCCGCATCGAATCCGTCCGTCTCCAGCAGTGTCGTGATGACTTTGATGTGGTCCTGCCAGCCGATCGCCGCCGATGACGAAATCACGCTGATCGCCGATCCTTCGCCCATCTTGGGCACCAATTGCTCGGCGAGATGGCGTGCGCCGACGAAGTTCACGAGGATGGTGTCCCATTCGCTGAACGGCGGACCCGGCAGGCCTGCACAGCTGAAGAGTCCGTCGACAGGTCCGTGGATCTCGGCCGCCACCTCGTCGATGCTCGCGCGATCGCGCAGATCGATCTGCAGAGCACGCGCTACCGGCACCGTCGTCGGCTTGATGTCCAGTGCGGTCACCTCTGCGCCGAGGTCGACCAGAATTCGTGCTGCTGCTTCGCCCATACCCGACGCCGCACCGGTGACGACGACTTTCTTGCCTTGGTAACCGAGGACGTCCTCCATGGCACTTCCCTTCGACGCATCAACCCGAGGCAGATGAGAACCAGATTAACCTGATTTGAGAGCACACGTTATCACTGGCAATAGACTGACCGGCATTGCGATTCCAGGAGATGCCATGACAGCCAGTACCGGTCCTTTGCGAGTGATTCAATGGGCCACCGGAGCCGTGGGTACCGAGATGGCGACCGCCGTCCTCGATCACCGGCCAGACCTCGAATACGTCGCGGCGCGGGTGTACTCGCCGAGTAAGGACGGGGTCGATCTCGGAACACTGGTGGGCCGCTCCCCTATCGGGGTGGCCGCCACGACCGACGTCGATCGGATTCTGGCGACAGACGCGGATCTCGTGCTGTATGCGCCGTCGTTCACCGACCTCGATGATGTCTGCGCGCTGTTGGAGAGCGGCAAGAACGTGGCAACGGTGTCATTCCTGTTCCACCCGCGCCGCATACCGGCCGACGACCGCCGACGGCTCGCCGAGGCATGCGGGAAAGGTAGGAGCACCATCCACGCGAGTGGTCTGAATCCAGGCAATCTGTCGGGCGTGCTGCCTCTCGCCTTATCCGGTATGAGCCGCAAGATCGACAAGCTGACCCTGCAGGAACGCGCGGACTGGTCATTGTGGGAAAGCACCGACATCACCTTCGACGGAATGTGGTTCGGTAGGCCGGTTGACCAGATAACACCCACCGCGAACGACTTCCTGTCGTTCAACACCCGACTGTTCACTGAACAGACGTGGTTCATCGCGGACACCTTGAACGCCGCGATCGACGATGTCACCGTCAGTGTGGAAGCCGTTCCGGCCGGCAAAGACTTTAAGATCTTCGACCACCGGGTCGCGCAAGGGACCACCGCGGGCCAGCGGTGGAATTTCGCCGGACTGCGCAAGGGCGAGCCTCTGATCGAGTTCGAGACACTGTGGACAGTCGGTGGTGAGTACCCGGGCCATTGGCCGAAACCCGACGACGGCTGGACGCTGACCATCGAGGGCGATCCGTCGATGCGCACCCACTTCTTCTGCCTCGCGAGCTTTACCCGCGCAGCATCGGTCGAGGAACACGTCCGGGCCGGATTGATCGCGGTGGCAATGCAAGTCGTCAATGCGGTCCCCGCGGTGTGCGCCGCGCCGCCGGGATTCGCGACAATGGCGGACTTGCCGCTGATTCGCAGCTACACCGGGTTCGGAGACGCATTGCCGTAGCGCCCGGCTCCGGTCGTCACGTATTGAAGTCGGGCAACGGCGCCTCCGGAGCAACATCCTCGGGCGGCAGTTCGGTGGTCGAATCAGCCTTCGCCTCTTTCTGCACTTCCGCTGCATGCCGCAAGTTGTCACCGGTGTTCTCGGCGTGGTCGGGTGTTGTCACAGCATTCTCCTTCGCACCTCTCGACAACCCCGTCTACCCGCGTGAGACGCGATGTACTCAGGGCAAAGCGATTGCCACAGAACGGATTGCGCCGAAGACGTGCCGGCTTCGTTTCGAATGCCGCGATATGCCGAAGGATTCGACCACTTCCGCGTACCGTCGATTGAATGTTCCACACAGCAGAACAACCGCCCCGTATGACGCTCTGTTCTGTTACCGGCCAGCTGCTGGGACGGGCCGCGGTCGCCTACCTCGGGGCTGTCAGTCGAGCATGTACATCGATACCGATGATCGGCAGCCATCTGCAGCCCGTTGCCGATGCTGCAGCCATGGGAGCGTGGATGGCACGTCAAATCCCCGGGTTCCTCCAGCAGCACACCAGCGGAGACGACGGCGATCAGCGTTCTGGTCCGGCTCCGTACTCCCACGAGGACACCGTTGAGGCGTGCGAGGCATCGCTGGCCGGCATGATTCCTCGTATCGAGAACTGGCCACCGGCCACTCGGACGCCTCCGGTGGTCGCCATGGCACGACAACGCGAGCGCTTCCTCCTGCATTCTTCGGTTTCCTATGGCCCCCATCCTGCGCAGGTGCTCGATGTCTGGCGTTCTGCAACCGCACCGCTCAAGCCGGCCCCCGTCTTGGTCTTCATCCCCGGCGGCGCCTGGCTGTACGGCAAAGCCCGACACCAGGGGCATGCGCTGCTCTCGCTCATGGCGGCCCGCGGATGGGTGTGCTATGCCATCGATTACCGCACCTCACCCCGACACCAATGGCCCCGTCACATCATGGACGTCAAGGCCGCCGTGGCGTGGGTGCGGGCAAACGCACCCACCCATGGTGGCGATCCCGGTTTTGTCGCTGTCGCCGGCGCCTCTGCCGGCGGGCATCTTGCAGCGTTGGCAGCGTTGATCCATGAAGACGACGACTTCGGAGTCGAATCGGGCTGCGCGGACGCCGGAATCGATGCCGTGGTGTCGTTCTACGGCAGATACGACTGGGAAGACCGGTCGACCGTCGAACGCGACCAGTTCATGGGGTTTCTGGAACATCTCGTCGTGAAGAAGACGCAAGCTTCTCACCCGGGAGTGTTCCGGTCAGCATCCCCCATGGCGCGGATCAATTCGACCGCCCCGCCGTTCTTTGTCGTCCACGGATCGTCGGACAGCATCATCCCGGTGGCGCAGGCCCGCGACTTTGTGGATCGACTGCGCACTCAATCACATTCGCCCGTCGGATATCTGGAGCTTCCCGGCGCTCAGCATGCCTTCGATCTGTTCGACGGGGCCCGAACCGGGCCGGCGCGCCTTGCCGCCGCGGCCTTCCTGGACGCGATGTACCTCAGGCACAGCGCGCCGATCGCAGTGTGACGGCGACCGCGGCTACCGGGCTCACGGAAGGTATGCCATCTCATCAAAGATCGATCCGGGTACCAGCAGACCATCGGCGTCGGTGATCTCGTCAAGGTGCGTCGCCACGTCCTCGGCGCTCACCGCGCCGCTCTCGCTGTTCCATCCACGGGTGACACCGATCTGCAAAGAAGCCACCCGTCCACGAAATGCGCTGAGCACCAGTTTTGTTCGGGTGCACTCTTCGCTGGCCAGGTAGACGACGACCGGAGCCACCTGCTCCACGCCCAGCGTCTCGAGAAACTCTCGCCCGGTTTCTGCGGCCTCTGCCATCAGGGCCGTCGCCATCCTCGTTGCGGCCATGGGCATGATGGCATTCGCGGTGATGCCGAACTCCGCGCCTTCGAGCGCAAGAACATTCATCAGCCCCAGCATCCCCGTCTTGGCCGTCGCATACCCCGCCAAGCCCGGCTGCCCGAATACGCCAGCGGCCGACGACACGAACACGACGCGTCCGTAGCCCGCCTGCTTCATCACCGCAAAAGCCGGCCGGACGACGTGAAAAGCTGCGAGCACATGATGCGGCCACAGAGCGTCGAATCGATCCGTCGGCCAGTCGGCGAACGCGTCGGCATGGATGATCCCTGCGTTGGCAATCACCGCATCGAGGCGGCCGTATTCGCACACGGCAACATCGATCGCCTCCAAGCCGCCGTCTTCGGTGCTCGCGTCAGTGACGCAGGCAGTCGCGCGTCCCCCTTCGGCCACGATGGCCGCCGCGGCCTCGTGGGCGGGAGCCGGATCGTGACCCCTCCCGTCGACTCCGGACCCGTTGTCGTGCACCACGACCGCCGCACCTCGGCGCGCCAATTCGCGGCAATAGGCCAAGCCCAGCCCCCGGCCGCCACCGGTGACCAGCGCAACCCGTCCGGAGAAGGAGATGTGGTTCATGCGCGGCGGAACAATCCCTTGCCGGACGGCAGCGGGAGGTCGAGTGTGGTGACGATGCCCGGTGCCGCATCGACCACCGCCGGTATGTTGTTGACCACTCGCGATGCTGTAGCCACCATGCCCGCGTGCGCATGATCGCCGTTGCGGCTACTGAGGTTGAAGTCCATCGAATACGACGGTTCCCCCGTGATCTCGATGCGGTAGGTGTACAAGCCCGTGGCAGGGCGCGGCCAATCGGGACACAGATCGTCGCGCATGCGAGTGACATGTTCTGCCACGACGACAGGCCGGCCGTCGACGAGACCGGCCACTTCGAATCTCAGGGCGGCAGCGGTGCCTTCGGCAATGTGTCCCCACGCGGTATCGAAGGCGTCGGGTGCCGGCACCCGGACCGAGTTCTCGGTGATCTCGTCGAGTTCAACACCGAGCCATCTTGCCCCCAGTTTGACCACCGAGCCCCACGCCATCGTCAGCGCACCGGGAGCGACGATCATCGGGGTGTCGTCGAGTGGCCGACCGAATCCCATCAGGTCGCGCATGATGAGTGCGCTGTCATACGTCGAGTAATCGCAGATCTCGATGCAGCGAATCTGTTCGACCTGCTGACACGTGCCGGCCAGAGCGAACGGCACGATGTCGTTGGCGAAGCCGGGGTCTATTCCGTTGACGTACAGGCTTGCTCCGCCCGCAAGCGCCGCCTCCTCGACAGACCTGAAGAGCTCCTTGGGCACGACACCCCACGGGTTCTGCAGGAATGTACCGCCCGTACCAACGACATTCACGCCGGTCTGCAGGATTCTGCGGTAATCGTCCAACGCTTCCAGCATTCGTGTGTCCGCGATCGCCGCATACACTGCGCAGTCCGGCTTGTCTGCGAGCAGCTGGTCGAGGTCGGTAGTGGCGACGATCCCAGTCGCCCGATCGATGCCCGCCAGTTCACCGACATCCCTGCCCGCCTTGGCATCTGAGGACACCCAGACCCCGACGAGGTTATACGTCGGATTGTCGAGCACCGCACGAAGTGCGTGTCTGCCGACGCCGCCGGTACCTACCACGATGACGTTCAGCGTCATGGGTGTTCCGCCCAGTGCGCCACGAACGGAGCGATGGTGGACAGGTCGTAGGGGCCCGGTTCGGCGGCTAGGACCGTAGGTATCGCGTTGATCGCATGCATCGCCGTCGCCAGGCAGCCCTGCTCGGCGTGATCCTCGCCCTGAGAACCGATCACAAGGTGAAAACGAAGGTTGGGCTCACCGGAAAACGTCACCTGGTAACCGATGTCGGTCGGCCAGTCCGGCGCCAGGTCGTCGGCCATCCGCGTGAGATGTTCGACAGACAGTGTGACGTCGCCACAGTCGGCCACCACTCCGAAACGCATCGCACCCACAGTGCCCGCGGCGATCTCGCCGGCGGCCACCGTCAAGGCCCTCGGCGTGGTGGCGACCTCCCGGTAGCCCCGGAAGCTTCGTATCTTCAGGCCGAGCGCCTGGGCGAGAACAGTCGCGCTGCCGAGCCACGCGCCGGCCGCGTACTCGGTGTTCGTCAGCAGAGGCGTGGAGTCCTCGGGTGGGAAGCCGAATCCCATGGCGTTGAAAATCAGATCGTGACTGGAGTATGTCGAGTAGTTCAGAACTTCACAAACATCGATCCGCTCGGTGCGCCCGGTGAGTCGTGACAGGATCGGGCCAAGAGCCTCTCCGATGAAGCCGGGATAGAGGCCGAGACCGAGAAACGTCGAACCCCCCACCTCGCAGGCCTTTTCGATGCCGTCGGCCAGTGAGCTGTCCAGCGACCGTGGATGAATGAAGCGGCTCCCGGTGGTGATGACGTCCTTACCGGAGGCGAGAAGATCGCAGACGTCGGCGAAGCATCCGGGGGTGTCGGTCTCGACCTTCCCCATGAAGAGCACGACATCGGCGTCCAGAGCCAGCACAGCCTCGCGGTCGTCGGTGACGACCACACCTGTATCCGGGAGCCCGCAGAGCGTTCCGGCGTCGACGCCCGACTTTGCGGGGTCGTATACCCGCACGCCCACCAGATCGAGATCCGGACGACTAATCACATGGCGCAGAGACATTGAGCCGGTGACGCCCGTCGCCCACTGGATGACACGTGTCATGCGTTCAGTCCCAGATCACGTCGAGACGCGGCGGCGACCGGAACATCGTGCCGGTGATGTAGGGCGGGGGCGCGTCGGGATCCAGTCGCAGTCCCGGCAGCTCGTCGACCAACGCATTGAAGATTTTCAAGCTTTCCAGCCGTGCCAGGTGCATACCCAGACATACATGGGCACCGTGCGCGAAACCGATGTGCGGCTTCCGATTTCGGAAGATGTCGAAACATTCGGGCTCGTCCCATCGTGACTCGTCGTGGTTGGCGCTACCCAGACTGAGCATCATCGTCGCGCCTTTGGGGATCTCCACTCCAATGAGTTCGGTGTCGCAGGTGACCTCTCTCATGAAGTTCAGCAGCGGCGTCTCCCATCGGATCCCCTCCTCGATCGCCTGGGGCAGCAGACTGCGGTCTTCGCGAACTGCATCGAGTTGGTCGGGATGCGTCAGGAACGCCAGAGCCAGGCTGGCCGTTGATCGCGAGGTCGTCTCGGCACCCGCGGGCAGCAGGTTCCGCATGAACCCGTAGATCTGCTCGTCGGACATTTTCACGCCGTTGACCTCGGCACCGGCCAGGATTGACACCATGTCGTCGGTGGGCTTTTTGCGCTTTTCGGCGAGGATCCCGACGAAGTACTCGCGCATGTCGGCCGACGCCTTCATCGCGGTGTCCATGTCGGCTCGGAAGCCCAGGATGTCGATGGCCAGTCGGTGGAACTGCAGCACGTCGGAGTCGGGAAGTCCGAGCAGGGCCGCTATCACCCTCACCGGGATCGGCAGGAATACGGCGTCGACGAGATCCGCACGCTTGGCACCTTTGAACTTCGCGATGGTCTTGTCCACCAGGGGGCCAACCAAGTCGCTGTCCCAGCGCTTCATGGAAGACCGCGCGAAGGCGAATTCGTGCAGCTTGCGATACACCGCATGCTCAGGTTCTTGCATCTCCAGAATGGTCGGCCCTTGCAAAGGGCGCACGATGTCTTCGTAGCAACGCGTGCTGAAGGTGACGTTGTCGGTGAATACCGCCTTGACCGCGTCAAAAGAGTAGGCGGTGAACGTCGGCGGACCGCCACCTGAATTTCCGATCATGCCCATTTCAGGCCAGCCAGGGTGCACCGGCGCTTGCGCTCGAAGTTCCTTGAGCAACGGGTATGGCGTTGCGTTGCCGTCGGCACCCATGCCCTCGTTGAATCTGTCCTGAGCATCGCGAATGCTCTGCTCGAGTTCTTCGACGGTCGGTTGCCCCACCATGAAGGCTCCTCACTGTGACAACGGCAGCATCAACATACACCCTGGTGGTTGCAAACCTACATGATGTATGTTGATCGCCTGCACGCATTCGCACCCCGAAAGCACAACCAGGAGTGATTGATTGGCTATTCGCGCAGTCCAGTGGGCTACTGGGGCCGTCGGCCGAGCCGCCTTGAGGGAGCTGATCGAGAATCCACGTTTCCAGCTGGCCGGCGTACTCGTTTACGACCCCGACAAGGCGGGCCTGGACGCCGGGCAACTGTGCGGACTGCCCGCGACCACCGGCATCCTTGCCACCACGGACAAGGACGAAATCGTCGCACTCGGCGCCGACGTCGTCATCCATGCCGCGAGCAAAGCACACGCCGTCGAAACCAACGCCGAGGACATCTGCAGGCTCCTCTCCGCAGGGACCAACGTCATCAGCACGACGTCCTACAACCATCTGCCGACCTACGGCGCTGTCACGCAGACCGCGTTCGTCGACGCATGCCGGGCGGGGAACTCGCGCTTTCATGCCGCCGGAGAGAACCCAGGCTTCATGTTCGAACGACTCGTCGCCACGGTGACCGGGCTCAGCAAGAACATCGATCGCATCGATCTGTACGAGGCCACCGACGTGTCCGGCGTCGACAGCCGACCGATGCTTGTCGACCTGATGGGAATGGGCCGCACTCCGTCCGACGTCACGGCCGACTCGCCGATCATCAAGAAACTCGACATGGCCTACCGTCAGGCGCTGAACGCGACCGCCGATGTGCTGGGGATCGAACTCTCCCAGATCGACGTATCGGTGGACGCCACCACCCTGCCGCATGACATAACCGTGCGCGCAGGAGTCATCGAGGCAGGAACCGTTGTCGGTCAACGCTTCTCATGGCTCGGTCATTGGTCGGGCCGTGTGTTGCTGGCCATTCACGAAGAATGGATCCTCACCCGCGACCTGCCTCAGTGGGGTTTGAGCCCTTTGGCCGCTGGACAGAAGGCGCCGCTGATCCGCGCCGTCATCTCGGGCAATCCCAGTTTCGAGCTTGCGCTCGACGTCGGTGGTGACAACGCAACTCCCGGGGGGCAGCCCACAATGCCAGGACACCTGATGATCGCGATGAGCGCCGTACGCGCGATCCCCTACGTCCTGGAGCGACCCGCCGGGATCGTCACGGCTCCGGTGTTCGGTGCCATCCAGCTAGATGGAGGCCACGGCGCGTGAGATGTTGTCGCTCGGCGCCGCGTGGAAGACATGTGCGGAACCGTCGGGCAACACGCGTCGGGCCACCAGGTAATCGCTGCCCAACCAGCCCTGACGGATGTACCTGCCGAACCGAAGGAAGGTGCCCGGTGCCCCACTGGCCGCCGGTATCAGCTTGACCTGCTCGAAGCCTAGCTTCACCCCTTCGCCGGTGAGAGGCCGCGCGGCGGCCAGCCCCCGAACGATCACCGTCGCTGCATCGTGGGCCAGCCCCGGCATGGAATGGCCGGGCCGCCTGCCGTAGCGCGCGGCAAATCGGTCCAAGAAGCGCTGGCCGACCGAGTTCCGTTCGTCGTAGCTGTCGAGCCCGACCCAGCCTGCAAGGTGCCGCTTCCACTCAGCATTGATGTGCGCCATCTCGAAAGCGGTCGTCGTGTACCGCGGTGGATCCCATCCGGCAGCCAGCAAGGCGTCGGTGAATCCCCACAATCCGTGCCCGAAGCCCACGTGCACCAGCGCATCCGGCTCCGCAGCGCGCAACAGCTCGACCGCCTGCGCCTTGTCTGCTTCTACCTGGGGAATCGCCACGGTGGTCGCGACCGTCAAACCAGCCGCGACATAAGCCTTCTCGGCGAATGACAGGTACTCCTTGCCGATCAGCGAGGCTTCGTAGGCAATCGCAATCCGCGATCGACCGTCACCGAGCATGACCGCGGCAAGCATCACCGGCTCCTCGGCCATGGAACCGTTGTTGAGCGCAAAGCACCACTCGCCGAGGGCCCCCTCGGACCCCGAAAGCGTGATGATCGGTGTGCGTGCGGTCGCGTCGACGTGCGCCCGCAGTGGTACCACGTTGTCGGAGATCCATGGACCGAAGATGGCCAGGCATCCCTCGGCGACGAGCTCGTCGAAGGCATCCTCCACCGCCCTGTAGGTGCCATTGGGAAGCCCGACGACGTTGCGCTGGACGATCTCGACAGGTCGATCGAGCAGCCCCACGGCGAGCGCCTCATCGATAACGAGATTCATCGCCGCGAGTGTGTCGTTGTCGGTGTCGCCACGCGTTGGATAGTCGTTCAGCAAGCCGACTTTGAGCGGAGCGACGGAACCATATGCGATGACTTCTTCGTCGGCCATCTTCGCAACATACAACATGAATGTTGCTAACATGGTCGGCATGGCAAAGCGGGGCGGTACCGACGATGAACGCCGGGCCCGCGGCGACCTCACCCGCCGGAACCTCATTGACGCAGGTCGTGAGCTCTTCGTCGCCAGGGGGTATTTCAACACCAGCATCGGAGATCTCGTCAAGACTTCGAGCGTGGGCACCCGCGGAGCCTTCTATCACCACTTCAAAGACAAGTCCGAGCTCTTCCGCGCGGTGTTCGAGGAAGTCGAAAGAGATCTCACGCTGCGGTCACTGGCCTCTCCGCCGCAAGGCGCGGATCCGTGGGAGCAACTGACTCGCGGGCTGCATGGATTCCTGGAGGCGGCGCTGGAACCCGAGGTACAGCGCGTCATGCTGCTCGACGGGCCGGTGGTGCTGGGCTGGCAGGCGCTGCGCGCAATCCAGGAAGGCAACAGTATTGCGCTCATCGAGGAGAAGGTCCGTGAGGCGATCTCCGAAGGCATCATCGACGATCAACCCGTCTACGAACTGACCCACATGCTCGTGGCCGCGCTAGAAGAGGCCTCCCTGCTCGTGGCGCACGCGTCGGACCCGGCTGACGCTCGTACTCGTGCGTCAGAAGTCCTGGACCGTCTCCTCGTCACGTTTGCTACTCCTCGTCGAAAAGTATTGCGGCAGTAGCGCTTACTTCTCCCTCAGGGCTTTCCGCCAGCCAACCGAAAATGTATGTTTCCATCTTTCGTATATAGTCCCTCTAGTTTCTTGATAGCGTCCCTCTCGATTAGTTTCAGGAGACCAATGCACAACGACACACAGCCCATGACTGAGCCGCCGTTGCGGGTCGCCGTCGTCGGAGGTTCGGCGGGCCTGGGCCGTTGCATCGGAGTCGGGCTGGCCGAAAAGGGCGCCCAGGTCGCGTTCCTCGCACGACGCTACGACCGTCTGGTCAACGCCGCCAAGGAAGCAGGCAACGGTGCGGCGGCCGTCGCATGTGACGTCACCGATACCGCGTCGTGCCAGGCTGCGATGGCCGAAGTCGTGAACACCTTCGGCGGACTCGACGCTCTCGTCTACACCACCGGTATGGGCATCCTTTCGCCACTGGCCGACGTCAGTGGCGAACAGTGGGCACAGATGTTCGCCACCAACGTCTCCGGCGCATCGCTCGCCACCTCCGCTGCGGCACCACATCTGGCCGCGTCGGGTGGCTCCGCGGTGTACCTGTCGTCGCTCAGCGCCTCCTACACCAACCCTTGGCCCCTGCTGGGCGCCTACGCGGTGACCAAAGCCGCACTCGACAAGCTGGTCGAGGCGTGGCGGATAGAACATCCCAATATCGGCTTCACCCGCCTGGCCGTGGGCGACAGCTTCGGCGGGAAGGGTGATTCCCAGACCGAGTTCAACAAGGGCTGGGATCCCGATGCGCTCGAGAAGGCCATCCGGCTGTGGATGGAGAACGGTCAGATGCAAGGTGGGCTGGTCGACGCCGAGCACCTCACCGACGTCGTGCACTCCGTACTGCAGTGTGGCAAGAGCAGTTTCATCCCATACCTGACTCTGGCGCCCCGCCCTTCAGAGGCAGTCAAAGTTCTCCGAAACTGGTAATGGACAAGGACACATAAGCGTGGCACACGAATCCCGCATGCTCATCGACGGCAAGCTCGTCGAATCCGAGACAGGCCGGCAGTTCGACAACATCAACCCCGCCACCGAAGAGGTGATGGGTGGCACCGCCGATGGGTCGCGTGCCGACATGGAACGCGCGATCGCCGCGGCGCGGCGCGCATTCGACGAGACCGATTGGTCGCGCAACGGGGCGGCCAGGGCGTCAGGTCTGCGGCAACTGCAGGCCGCACTGGAGGCAGAAAAAGAGGACCTGCGGGCGGAGTTGATCGCCGAGGTCGGGTGCCCGCTGCTGAGCACATTCGGTCCGCAACTCGACGTACCGCTCAAAGAAGCATTGAGCTGGCCGGCGGACATGATCGATCAATTCCCCTGGAAGCGTTCACTTCCCGACAAAGACGCGTTCGGCATGGGTACGCCGGCCACCCGCGAGGTGTGGAAAGAGCCGATCGGGGTCGTCGGCGTCATCGCTCCGTGGAACTTCCCCTTCGAGATCATTCTGAACAAGATCGGCCCGATCCTCGCCATGGGCAACACGTGTGTGCTCAAGCCTGCGCCCGATACCCCGTGGAATGCCACCCGGATCGGCCGGATCATCGCCGAACAGACTGACATCCCGCCTGGCGTTATCAATATCGTGACCTCCTCGGATCATCTTGTCGGCGAGGTGCTGTCGACCTCTCCCCTGGTCGACATGGTGGCCTTCACCGGGTCCACCGCAACGGGACGACAGGTGATGAAGTCCGCCGCCGAGACCGTCAAGCCGACCTTCCTCGAGCTCGGCGGCAAGTCCGTGTATCTCGTACTCGACGACGAAGGCGACATCAAGAGCTCGGTCGGTGGAAGCGCGTTCATCTCGATGCACGCGGGCCAGGGGTGCGCCATGCCCACTCGCCTACTTGTTCCGAACTCCCGGTACGAGGAGGCGGTCGAAATCGTGAAAGTGGCGATGGAGAGGAACAAGTACGGCGATCCCACCGATCCGTCGATCCTGCAGGGGCCACAGGTCTCCAAACGACAGCAGGACCGCGTCATGGGATACATCGAGAAGGGCAAACAGGAAGGGGCCCGGCTCGTCACCGGCGGCAGTATCCCCAAACACCTGCCCAAGGGGTACTTCGTCGAGCCCACGGTGTTCGCCGACGTCGACAACCGGATGACCATCGCGCAGGAGGAAATCTTCGGACCCGTGCTGTCTGTCATCGGCTTCGACAACGATGACGATGCCGTGCGCATCGCCAACGACTCGATCTACGGGTTGTCCGGGGTCGTCTTCGCCAGCGACCTGGAGCGCGCGAAGAGCGTCGCCGCCCGCATCCGCACCGGCACACTCGGCATCAACGGCGGCCTGTGGTACGGCGCCGACGCCCCCTTCGGCGGCTATAAACAATCCGGCATCGGTCGCCAGTGCGGTATCGAGGGCCTCGAGATCTTCACCGAAACCAAGACAGTGGGGTGGCCGGCATCATGAAGTCCCGGGCAGCAGTGCTACGCGGTGTCGGAATCGACTGGGAAGTCACCGATGTCGACCTTGATCCACCTCATGCCGGCGAGGTCCTCGTCAAAATGGCCTACGCGGGCATCTGTCACTCCGATGAGCACTTCTACACCGGCGACAGCGTGCCGAGCAAAGACATGGAGGAACTCATGCGCGCCTCGGGCGTCACGGTGCCCGAGTGGTTCCCGATGCTCGGCGGGCACGAAGGATCCGGCGTCGTCGAAGAGGTCGGGCCGGAGGTCAAGACGCTCAAACCTGGTGACCATGTTGCCATTTCGTTCTTCCCCGCGTGCGGAAGCTGCCGGTGGTGCGCTACCGGGCACACCTATCTGTGCGATGTCGGCGCCGATATCTACGACAAGGCGATGACGACCGACGGCACCCGGCGGCGCCACCTCGGAGACGAGGATCTGATGGCCATGATGCAGGTGGGGACGTTCTCGGAGTATGTCGTCGCGTCGGAACGGTCCCTGGTCAAGATCAATGATTGGATTCCGTTGGAAGCGGCATCCCTCGTGTCGTGCGGTGTCACGACGGGGTTCGGATCCGGATCGGTGGCTGCCGGGACCGAACCCGGCGACACCGTCGTCGTGATCGGGGTGGGCGGCATCGGGATGAACGCCGTACAGGGGGCGAAAATCGCCGGCGCCAAACACATCGTCGCGGTCGATCCCAACGAATTCAAACGTCAGATCGCGCCGACGTTCGGCGCCACCCACACCGCCGCCGACGCCGCAAGCGCCGTGGATCTCGTCAAGGGGATCACCTGGGGTGTCATGGCGGATCGGGTGGTTCTCACTCCAGGCGTCGTTCCCCCGGATCTGGTCCTGGTCGCGATGATGATGCTCAGGAAGGGCGGCACTTGTGTGCTGACCGGCATGGCGAAAGTCAGCGACATGATGGTTCCGCTGATCCTGCCCGACATGGTCAGTTCCTGTAAGACGCTCAAGGGCGTCCTTTACGGCGAGATGAACCCCAGAGACGCCATGCCCAAGCTGTTGTCCATGTACGAGGCCGGCACGCTCAAGCTCGACGAGCTCGTCACACAGAAGTACAAACTCGACGACATCAATGAGGCGATGCGGGATTTGCGGGCGGGCAACAACATTCGCGGAGTCATCGCTTTCGAATAGCGATTGCCAACTGACGACGGGAGAGCCTCGTGATCCGGCTCAGCGGGTGGGACGCGTCGATGCTCTACTCCGAGACTCCGACCGTCCACATGCACACCCTCAAGGTCGCGATCATCGACATGGAAGGTATCGGTCAGCATTACGGCATCGAGGAGTTCCGGCAGGTCGTCGCCGGAAGGCTCTACAAGCTCGACCCGTTTCGGTTTCAGCTCATCGATATCCCGCTGCGGTTCCATCATCCGATGTGGCGCGAAAACGCACAGATCGACCTCGAATACCACGTGCGGTCCGTCCAGGTGGCCGCACCCGGGGGACGCCGACAGGTCGACGAGGCCGTCGGCGAGATCGCAGGCACACCCCTGGACCGCACCCGCCCGCTGTGGGAGTTGCACCTGCTTGAGGGTCTGGCCGGCAATCGAGTCGCCGTCGTCGGCAAGGTCCACCATGCACTCGCCGACGGTGTCGCGGCCGCGAACCTACTGGCAAAGGGCATGGACCTCAGTCTGGGCGATGACGACGACCCGGATCTGTATCGAGACGAACCGGTTCCGCCGCCCACCGCACTCGTCGCATCAGCCCTACGGGACCATCTACGGCAGATCGCCAGGATTCCGTCGGCGGTGCGATACACCGCCGACGGGATCAGGAGGGTGCGTGCGAGCAGCAGAGCCCTCTCCCCCGAGCTCGCGTGGCCTTTCACCCCGCCACCATCGTTCATCAACCACAAACTGGATGCGAGAAGACGTTTCGCTACCGCGACGTTGTCGTTGAGCGATGTCAAGCACACCGCATCAACGCTGGGTGTGAAGGTCAACGACCTCGTTCTGGGGCTGGCCGCAGGTGGTCTGCGCGCGCTGCGTCTGCGCTACGACGACGACGCCGAGCATCCGCTGCTCGCCTCCGTGCCAGTGAGCTTCGACATGTCACCAGACCGCTTGTACGGCAATCGTTTCAGCGGCATGCTCGTACCATTGCCCAGTCACATCGCCGACCCCATCGAGCGCTTGAAGGCTGCGCGTGCGGCAGCGCGAACAGCGAAAGAGAATCACCGGTTGCTCGGACCGGAGCTGATCTGCCGATGGTCGGAGTACCTGCCGCCCGCGCCCGCCGAAGCGCTGTTCAGATACTTAGGAAATCGGGACAGTCGCAACAAGATCTTCACGCTCCCGATCTCGAACGTCATCGGTCCGCGCAAGCGAGGACGTGTCAACGGACGAGTCGTCTCCGAACTCTATTCGGTGGGACCGCTCACTGTCGGCAGCGGACTCAACATCACCGTCTGGAGCTACGTGGACCAAATCAGCATCTCGGTGCTCGCCGATGGGCTCACCGTAGGGGATCCACACGACCTCACCGAAGCCATGGTCGAAGACTTCATTGCGATTCGGCGCGCTGCTGGACTGTCCCCGCACCTCACCATGCCTGAAGGAGTCATGGCCCCCTGACCTCATCCCAGGACAGGGAACCGCCGCGCCCGGGCGAGATCGTCGAGTGCAACCTGCATGGCAGCGCGCACGTGCTCGTCGACCTCGGCGATGTCGGGGTCTGGCCCGAAAGTCGCCTCGATATCGATGGGAGGCAGGACTTTCGTGACGATCTTGGTGGGCAGTGGCACGTTGATCGGGAACGCCGTCAAACCGAAGGGGGCTCCGACGGAGATAGGCACGATCTTGACCCGCATGAGCTTGTCGACCCGCAGGACCCGCGCCAGACCCGCACCCCTGGTCAGGTAGATCTGATTTTCCTGGCCTCCGATGGAAACCATCGGCACGATCGGGACCTTGGATGCCAGTGCTGCTTTGACGTAACCGG
The DNA here is from genome assembly GCF_029623955.1 of Mycobacterium sp. 236(2023). Taxonomy (GTDB): domain Bacteria; phylum Actinomycetota; class Actinomycetes; order Mycobacteriales; family Mycobacteriaceae; genus Mycobacterium. The sequence goes on from NZ_JARSBP010000017.1 coordinate 33,795, forward strand.
TGCGACCGCCGAAATCGATGGTGTTACGTGCGGAAGTCGGCCGGTAGGCATCGTAGTCACCGCCCGGGAACACGACGACGATCCCGCCGGAACCCAGCGCGGCCGAAGCACTCTCATGGCTGGCAGAGATGAATCCCGCACGTGACAGGAGCTGGCCGATCGCGCCTGTCACGAGCATGTCGTGACTGAGGGTGAAGATCGGCCGGGTGTAACCGAACTTTTCGTAGAAGGCGGTGGCAAGCACCGGGACATCGAGCGCGAAGAGGCCACCAGAATGGTTCGACACCACCAACGCACCACCATCCGGAAAGCTCTCCAGCCCGCTGGCTTCGGCGCGGTGATAGGCCTTCACGAACGGCCTCACCAGTTGCATGGCCCGCTCGGTGAATTCCGGATCCCATCGAGTCACCTCGGCGTGTGCTTCGCTCATGATCGCCCTTACGAATTCGCGGTCGTTCGCTCAGTCTGTAGTATGAGAACCACTATTTGCAACTTTGTATTTTAATCATTCTCATGGAAGCATCGGCCGCACTGCGGCGCGGGGTGTATCAAGCGAGACCTGCGTACGATCAGCCGCGTTCCGACAGCAGAAGACGGTCGGATTCTACTGCAGCACATCATATCTGATCGATTTTCGGCTAGTCACGACAGCACGCTAGGTCGCACCCAGACGACGATTGTCTCTGCACAATCGGGGTTTGATCGCGCAGAGCATGGGCTAGCGTGCATAGGTCGGCACGCTGCAACCGATTCACTCCACTCGCGAGAGGTGCACGCCATGACCCGTTCCTCTGAAGGAACGCACGCGCCTCGGCGCGTCGCCCACGTCGGCACCGGCATGACCGGAAGCGTGGCGCTGCGAGCCATCATCGACGACCCGGCGCTCGATCTCGTCGGGCTCAAGGTGACCTCGGAATCGAAGGTCGGCACCGATGCAGGCCAGTTGTGCGGTCGACCCGCCACAGGCATCGCCGCCACCGAGGATGTGGCCGCGGTCCTGGCCGCCCAGCCAGACTGCGTCGCCTACTGCGCCACCGCGGTCAGACGCGAAGACGAGGTGATTGCCGACATCGTCGGCTACCTGAGGGCCGGCATCAACGTCGTGACGATCTCCGCCATTCCGATGGTGTATCCGAGTGCGGCGCCCACCAAATGGCGAGAGCCGATCGAGAAAGCCGCCATCAGCGGCGGTTCGACGTTCTACGCAACTGGTTGCGAACCCGGCTTCGTGAGTCTCAATCTGCCCACCGCACTGCTGGCCGGCGCTGGGGCCGTCCACGCCTACCGGATGGACGAGTACGCCCTCGACCTGGACCTGTCGTACCCGATCTGGGAGGTCCTTCACGAATCGATGGGCTTCGGCAAGCCTGACGGCCATGTGCCGGTCCGCATCGCGGTCGGCAAAGTGAGCGATGACTGGGAACCAGTGGTGCGCTACATAGCGGACGTGCTGCGGGTGACCATCGACAACGTCGCGCTGGAGTGGGAAACGGTATTGGCCCCCCACGACCTGGACACCGCCCTCGGTGTGATCGCCAAGAACACGATCTGCGGACACCGCTGGCAATTGGCGGCAATACATGACGAACGGCCTGTCGCATCGGTGCAGTACTTCGCAACAGTGACCTCCACGCCGTGGCCCGAGAATTGGCCACGCCCAGCACAACCCGGCCAAGGCGGCATGGTCTTCCGCATCGAAGGAAATCCCAACATGACGCTCGACCTGCGGCTCGACCCTTCCCCCGACGACGCCACGAACCCCGGTGTCACCGCCACCGCGATGGCTGCGGTCAACGCAATCCCGGCCGTCATCGACGCCCCACCCGGGCTGCTGCCTGAACCGCTGGCCGGCCCCTCGATTGTCACTCGGCAGACGCGCCGTCGAGACGCACTCTTCGACAATCGGTGATTCGCCGGCAGGACCCGTCTGACCGAACCGCCAGCGGTGACCCGGCAGTCACCACAGGCACGCTCGGCGCGAGCGTCGCCGACACCAACCATGGGCCGTTCTAGCCTCGTTGTTGGCTTTGGCCCCATTCCGGCCCAACCGGCAACCAGCAACGATATTTGAAACGACCTGCGACGGCAGAGAACTAGCCACTGACCTGGAGTGATTTGTGGTGGTCCCGGCTGGGTTCGAACCAGCGACCTTCCGCGTGTGAGATGGCTTGAGGCATAACAGGTTTCCGTTCTTGCTGGTCAGGGCAGTGCAGAATAGCCGAATTGGACCCCTCAGAGCACCTGTTCTGAAAGTTTGGCCCCATTTTGGCCCCATCAAATGGGGATCAAATTTGGGGTGACGTCCCGCCCTGCTGGAAGAAATTCAGCGATCTCCTTCTAATACTCCCCCAAATGGGCAAGAACGGCGTTCGGTCCACCTTATGGGGCCGGATGGGGCCAGTCGCAAGCGTGAGGTCGACAGCTGATGTCCAGTGCTGTCGATAGCATCACTTAATGCGCTAAGTGATGCTGTCTTGAAGCTGTGGCACCACCGCGCTGACGTACGAGACGTTGATCTGGGGTGTACCCGTTGAAGCAGGTTACGGACTCGCGGACCTGCGCGCGGCACAGCGTCAGGCCGGGGAGAAGCAGCGATTCCGGCGTCCATCGCCGAATTAGCCGTCACACTCCCGGCCGCGGTACTGGCAGACGCCGAGGAAGCAAGCAATGAAATCACTCGGTTCGACGCTGAGCTCGGAGATGAGATTGCGGCTTTTTCCGTGGTCTTGCTGCGATCCGAATCGTCAGCGAGCTCCAACATCGAGAATCTGACCGCATCAGCACGCGCCATCGCCGAAACCGAAGCCCTGGGTGACACCGGCCGGCGCAACGCCGCACTGATCGTCTCTAACACCGAGGCTATTAAAGCGGCCGTTGCTTTGGCCGACCAGCTCGACGAGAACGCGATCCTTGTCATGCACGCCGCGCTGATGCGTGACAGCGACCGGTCCCGCGCCGGGCAATGGCGTAGTGAACAGGTCTGGATCGGTGGCGGAACGTTCGGCCCCCGAGGCGCTGACTACATCGCTCCTCACCACTCGCGCATCCCTCGCACGATTGCGGACCTACTTGATTTCACCCGCCGCTCCGATGTGCCCGCGCTCCCCCCAGGTCGCGATAGCGCACGCCCAGTTCGAAACCATCCACCCCTTTACGGACGGAAACGGCCGTACCGGACGAGCTCTCACCCAAGCGATGCCGCGCCACAAGCAGCTCACCCGCCAGATCACCGTCCCCGTCTCTGCCGGCCTACTCACCAACACCGACGCGTACTTCGACGCACTCGGCGCTTACCGCCAGGGCGACGTCCCTCCGATCGTCGCGCGCCTGTCGGAAGCATCGCTGCTAGCCGTTGTCAACGGCCGACAACTCGTTGCCGAGCTCAGATCTATTCGCGAGTCGTGGAATTCGAAGGTCGCTGCCCGGCGTGACTCAGCGGTGCATCGCGTCGCCGACTTGCTCATTAAGCACCCGGTCTTGAATGCGAGATTCCTCTAGCGCCAGCTGGACATCAGTACGGGGAACGCTCGCCGATACATCGACCCATTGGTAGAGGCAGGGATCATCGTCGAGTTCACCGACCGGTCACGCAACAGAGCCCGGCGCGCAGCCGAAGTGCTGAGGGCTCTCGACGCATTCGCGGCGGGGGCCGACCGCCGCAACCCTTCGAACTAGCGGCATGAGTTACATTTCGATCCGCTCGAGCCAGCGCCCCGGCAGAGGCGTGCTTGCACGCCACGAGCGATGCTGCCGATTGCGCCAATTCCCGAGTTCCCGCTTCGGTGCTTCCCAGCCCCATCTCTACGACGCAAATACCCCGCAGACATTCGGCAAGCGCATAGAGCGCCCACTTTCTTGACTGCTCAGCAGCTCACCGGTTATCGAGAACCGCGTGAGCCTCACCTATCGTGGTGCACACCCGTACGTCGCGATCGACGGCGGTGAGGGTGATGGGCCGGCGTGTCGCTGGGCCGGCAGCCACCACGATGAGCGCCGTCGATTCACCCGCCTTCCGCTGCGCCTTGACCAGCGCCTCCAAGCCCGCCGATGCCAGAAAGCTCACCTCCGTCAAATCGATGATTAGCCCGGAGAGGGTCGTGTCCAGCACGGAGTCGACGTACTGAGTGAAGGTCGGCGCGGTCAGCATGTCCACGGCGCCCGATACACGCAAGACCACCGTTTCGCTACCGACTTCTGAGCTGAATGTGAGTCCTCCGCCATGCGGTGAACCCGCAGACTGCACCATCAGTGACCACATCCTCGCTGACTCGTCGGTAAAACACCGACATGCACCAGCGAGCGACTCTGCTGCACCCGTTACCGACGAGTAACTATCTCACGCTGGCGACGATGAGGAGCTCAACGCCTGTCAACTGACGCGGCGCGGGCCGCGAATCCATCAAGCCTGTGACATCAGTGGTCTCCAGGACACCTAACCTTGACTCGAATGGCTGTGGTGACCCGTCAGGAATAATGAACAAGAAGTTCAGTAGGATCGAAGAGGTGCCGGGCTCCGCTCAGACACCAGCGCGGAACTCCCCGACCAGCTCAGAATCAATCGATGCTGGGGACTCAACATCGGTCAGCAGTCGGGGAGCTCCGCTCGCAAGTTCTTACCCATCAACGCAACACTTGACCCATCGAACTTGCGACTCAGATCGCCAGGGCCCCGGCGGCACGTTCGCACTGCTGCGTCGCTCGCGGCAGTGGGCGAGGGTACTTGCATGCCTTGCCCCCAAAGAAGGCCTCGGCTGTTCAGCGGTGTAGGCGTGCGAAAATCTGCCCGACGCGGATCGTCGACGAGATGTGGCAGATAGGAGGACGGCTGTTGAACACCCCGGCCGGCGTGACCGACAACCACGACATTGTGACTGCAGTGCGCGAATCCATGGCGAAGGTGGTGCGAGAATTTGCAAACCCCCGCACCGTAGAAGCCACCCTGGAATCGATCACCGCCGCCGCAACGACCTTGATCGCCGACATCGACAGCGTTGACGTGCTCCTCATCGACGAAGGCGGCGGCTACCGCTCGGTGGCGCCCACCTCTGCGCTGGCCAGCGACATGAGTCGCCTCCAACACCGCCTCGGCTACGGCCCCTGCATCGACGCCGCGGTCGGCGAAACGTTGGTGCTCAGCCACGATCTCAGCAACGACCAGCGTTGGCCCGAATACACCAGGGCTGCGGTCGCCGCGGGCGCCCGCAGCGTCATGTCGCTGCAGCTTTACACCCATCAGGGACGGCCCAGCTGCCGAGCTGCGCTGAACCTCTTCAGCCGCTCCCCCAACGCATTTCAACCAGAGAGCCAAGCGGCAGCAGTAACGCTGGCCACCCATGGGGCATTAGCGCTCATCGCCCACGACCGCGAGGCGCAGTTCCACTCAGCACTCGCCAGCCGCGACACCATCGGGCAGGCCAAAGGAATGCTGATGGAACGATTCACTATCGACGCCGTCCGAGCATTCGAACTTCTGGTCAAACTGTCTCAAGACACGAATACCAAAATTGTCAACATCGCCGCTCAGATTGTCGCGGCAGGCCCTGAACGCTAGACGGGAACAGAAACATCTCCATCACCGGTGAACCTTTCCATTACTCCTGCGGCAGACCGAACCGGCGGCGATCGAAGTCGTGGGTACTTCTCTCAGCGTTGAGTCGGGTTCGGGTTAAGTCCGGAAAAGGCACTCCCCAAGATTTCGGAAGTGCCTTGGAGTCGGGCCAGGCTGGGAGGATTTAAACCTGCGACCACTTGACCCCCTGTCGGACAGTGCTCGAATTCAGCTGTCTCGCAACGGCTCTCGATACCCATCGACCAGCGAAAACCGTCTCACGCCGTCTCGCACCGCTTCCGTGAGTTCGTACCCAGTTGTGACGGACGTGGTGAGAACGCACCGTCCTCAGGGCATTTCGGTCTGACGTTCGACTGGATTTGCTGAGTACTGGATTGGCAGCGAATCGCCGGACACGCAAGCAGGAAAGATGAACCGCCTGCCCCCACACAGCCAGGACCGGGCAAGTCCCGTGAACAGGCAGTTTAGCTGTCGGAATGCAGTGTAGCTGGCGTGGTTGGACACGCGACTGTCGTCGGCGTTGTCGTCAGATTTGTGGTCACTCGCCCACCTGCCGAGACGCGTCCGCAACAATCCGCGGGAGATTAACTCGGGTTTGTACCTCTTATACTTCGCCGACGCAGTAGCAGACGCGACACCGGATGCGTCGCAGCGTGCGGAGACACTCGGCATTTCAGGCTCAATGCGTGCCGTTGATGGGTTGATCGAAGGGGCGGTGGATCACGGCAGTCTTTCGTAGTCGAGCAACTCGCTGGCGCTTCACACCTCGCGCGCGTATTGATTCAGCGAACGGAGGCGTCCGCCGTCACGCCTCTGAGCTCCGCTACAGCGGACCTATTTGGTCTTCGTTGACGGAACCCCGCGGAGTGGCCTCAGCAGGATCGACCATCTCAGACGCCGCACAAATTAACAATAAGACAGAATCTGCTTCTGTGTATCGCTGCGGCGGTCGACCTACGTAGAACGAACGATGAGAACACGCCGATCCCGGCTAGCGACTCCGCTGGAGCAATACAACTTCCAATCCAGAGCCGACGCGGTTTCCACGTGCACACAGCGGACGGTCTGCAAGCGCATTGTCAATGGAACATATGTTGCTATATTGTTCAGTGCGTAGGTGACCCGGATCACGAAAGTGGGTCCGCCTATCCGAACTGAAACGCGTGCCGTTTCCCGACGCCTTCACGCTCCATCGGAAAGGTCCATACTTTGCTGACAAGCTACGTCAGGCACTACGAGGTCGCGTGAAGTGATCACCGACGCGCGGCCCGGTGCGCCTGAGTTGTCCGCAGCTGATCGGTGGACGACGGGTATCGCGTTGCCGAATGGTTTGTCGGGGGCGATGCAGGCTGTCGGCGGGTTCTTCTCGATGTCGCTGGATGCGGTGCGTTATGTGTTCGTGCGGCCGTTTCAGTGGCGTGAGTTTTTGGAGCAGTGCTGGTTTGTGGCCAAGGTGGCGATGGCGCCGACGTTGTTGGTGGCCATCCCGTTCACGGTTCTGGTCTCGTTCACGTTGAACATCCTGCTGCGCGAGTTGGGTGCGGCG
>NZ_JARSBP010000018.1 GCF_029623955.1 Mycobacterium sp. 236(2023)
TGCTCCACTGCCGCCCCCTCCGCCCCCACCCCCTCCGCCACCGCCACCGCCACCACCTTGGAACGGTGACCCCACGCCGGGCTTCTCGATCGGCATCTGTGCGCCGATTCCCTTCGTGTCCTTGTGCACCGGAATCTGACGCTGTGAACGGCTTGCCTCGCTCGTGCTACGGCACCATCACCGCCAATGAGTTGCCATGAAAAGTCTCACCAGGACCGTGGTGGTTGCCGGCGTGTGCGCTTCAGGCCTCGCTCTGGCAGCGCCGGCGCACGCCGATCTCCTTCCCGGCCTCTACCAGTACCGGGCTGTGATGGCCACGGGCGCAACGGAGGACATCAACATGAGGGTGGACAGTTGCGGACCCGGCTGCATCAGCCTGTTCAATCTGGAGAACAACAGGGATCAGGGCCAGGCACGCATCCAGGGTTCGCAGTACGTGCTGGATCAGTTCGTTCCCGGAGGAGCATTCTGTCCCGACGGACGCGCCGTCGACGTCATCGCGCGGTACACGTTCAATCTCGACGGTACGAACGGGCTGTACACGCTGAACGGCCCCAACCCCTGCGGCAACAACGGGCCCGTCGGGTCGACCACCTTCGTCCTCGTGCCGTCCTGAGAAAGAAAGGCACTCTCGGTCCACCGCAGCCCGCGGATCTGCCGCGCGGCCCCTATTTCCGTCTGTCGGTGCGTCGGTCACTTCGAGGTTTCGGCGCATCCTGCGGGCCGCGACGGTCGTGTGGCGGGACGATCGGGGTGTCGCGCACGGTCTTGCCGTAGCCGGCCACCGTGCTGAACGCCCGGTGGCAGCCGGGGCAGATCGGCTTTCCGTCCTTGTTGACCGACCAACCCTTCCCGCCACCCTTGCAGGCGTTGCTCGGCTTCATGAGTGCATCATCCTCCTGCGCGGCTGCTACATCACAATTTGCTTGCGCCCCATCACAAGTTGGTATTGGTGAGGTCGCTCCAGCCCGATCCGATAGTAGGTTTCGCTCGTGAAGCTGAGTTGGCTCGCTGCACTCAGCGTCGTCTGGGTGCTGCCGCCGATGGCCGTGTTCCCCGCGGCCGCCGACCCTGCACCCGATGTCGTCACCCCGGTGCTCGATCCGGCTCTCGGCGGTGCAGCACCTGTCGCCCACGCGGCAGGCGTCATCGCGCCCGGCGCCGACGCCCTCATCATCTCCGCTCCGCCGTCGACGACCACGGCACCCAACGGGTGGATGCTGACCGTCGGAGCCAAGGACGAGGTGATTCAGAACATCAACCCCCTGACCACCGCGTTGTCGTCGCGGAATTACCAGGTCAGCGGCGTGTTCAACGGCGCTCTGCGCGGGCCGGAGGGCTCCGTGCCGCCGCGGGGCGTGCTGGAGGTGGGCTACCAGATCGGCTGCGGCGTCGACATGGGTGCCAACGGCGTCACGATCACCGGAAGCGCAGGAGTCACGCCGTCGCTGGGCCTGGTCGGACTCGACGGGGAAGGTGAGTTCATCGACGGCATCGCACCAGTGCTGTCGACGCCCTTCGTCGGCGGCGTTGCGGTGGGTCTGCGGCCCGGAATCATCAACACCGTCCCCGTCGGACGGAAAGAATTCACCGGCAACGACCCGTGGGTGTCCATCAGCGGCTTCAACGTGAAGATCGATGGCTGCGTGGGGGAGTCGTTCATCAGGTCCTACGCAGTTCTGACGCATGCGACCGACCAGTCCGACTCGATCCTGGGGTACTACGGGACGACGAAGAAGGTGTGACGGGTGCCCCCGGCAGGATTCGAACCTGCGGCCTTCTGCTCCGGAGGCAGACGCTCTATCCCCTGAGCTACGGGGGCGCGTGCTGTTACAGCTGCGCCGGTTGGGCCTGAACAGCCTAACGCATGCACAACAAGATCAATCACCCCTAGGTCTACGCCACCACCGGGCAGGCGCATCCCCGATCAGTGAGAAACGGATTCGGCCGAAAACAGGCCAGACCATAGGATGGACGCTCGTGACCCCCGCCGATCTGGCCGAACTGCTCAAGGCCACCGCAGCCGCGGTGCTCGCCGAGCACGCCCTCGACTCCGCCGCACTTCCCGACGTCGTCACCGTCGAGCGTCCGCGCAACCCCGAACACGGCGACTATGCGACCAACCTGGCGCTGCAGCTCGCCAAAAAGGTCGGCGTCAACCCGCGCGAGCTGGCAGGTTGGCTGGCCGAAGCCCTCGTCGCCAAGGACGGCATCGCCGCCGCCGACGTTGCCGGCCCAGGATTCGTCAACCTCCGCATCGAGACGTCGGCCCAGAACGTCATCGTCGGCGACGTCATCGCCGCTGCTGCCGCCTACGGCACGTCGGCCGAACTCGGGGGCAAGAAGGTCAACCTCGAGTTCGTCTCCGCCAACCCGACCGGGCCGATCCACATCGGCGGCACCCGGTGGGCCGCCGTCGGCGACGCGCTCGGACGGCTGCTGACGACTCAGGGTGCCGAGGTCGTGCGCGAGTATTACTTCAACGACCACGGCGCGCAGATCGACCGGTTCACCAACTCGCTCGTCGCCGCCGCAAAGGGAGAGCCCACCCCCGAGGACGGCTACGCCGGCAATTACATCGGGGACATTGCGGGCCAGGTGCTCGCCAAGGAGCCCGACGCCCTGAACCTTCCGGACGCCGAGATGCGCGAGACCTTCCGCGCGATCGGCGTGAACCTGATGTTCGAGCAGATCAAGGAATCGCTGCACGAGTTCGGCACCGACTTCGACGTTTACACCCACGAAGACTCGATGCACACCTCGGGCCGCGTCGAGCAGGCAATCGCCCAGCTGCGCGAGACCGGGTTCGCGTACGAGAAAGACGGCGCAGTCTGGTTGCGCACCACCGACTTCGGTGACGACAAGGACCGCGTCGTCATCAAGAGCGACGGCAAGCCCGCTTACGTGGCCGGTGACCTCGCCTACTTCCTGGACAAGCGCAAGCGCGGATTCGACCTGTGCATCTACATGCTTGGCGCCGACCATCACGGCTACATCGCCCGGCTCAAGGCCTCGGCAGCAGCGCTCGGCGACGATCCTGACACCGTCGAGGTGCTGATCGGCCAGATGGTCAACCTCGTGCGCGACGGCCAGCCGGTCCGGATGAGCAAGCGCGCGGGCACGGTCATCACCCTCGGCGACCTGGTCGAGGCGATCGGGGTGGACGCGGCACGCTACGCGCTGATCCGCAGCTCGGTCGACACCCCCATCGACATCGATCTGGGGCTGTGGTCGTCGGCGTCGAGTGAAAACCCGGTCTACTACGTGCAGTACGCCCATGCGCGCTTGTCCGCGCTGGCGCGTAGCGCCGCCGATCTCGGGATCACCCCCGACACCGCTCATCTGGATCTGTTGACCCATGACAAGGAAGGCACTCTGATCCGCAACCTCGGGGAGTTCCCGCGGATCCTCAAGACGGCCGCGAATCTGCGTGAGCCGCATCGCGTCTCGCGCTACCTCGAAGATCTTGCCGGTGACTATCACCGGTTCTACGACGCCTGCCGCGTGCTGCCGCAGGGCGACGAGCCGGCCGGTGAGCTGCACGCGGCGCGCCTCGCCCTGTGCGCGGCGACCCGCCAGGTGATCGCCAACGGGCTGGGCATTCTCGGCGTCAGCGCCCCGGAGCGGATGTGATCGCCCACCCCGCCGGCCCGAGGCACGCCGAAGAAGTTCAGGCCGCCGCGGCACCGGAACGCCCGCTCACCTCGGCCGAGGTTCTGCAGCTCGCCCCGAATGTGTGGCCGCAGAACACTGTTCGCGGTGACGACGGTGCCGTCTCGATCGCAGGAGTCGCCGTCGCCGACATCGCCGCCGAGTTCGGAACACCGGTCTTCGTCATTGACGAAGCGGACTTCCGGGCCCGCTGCCGCGACATCTCGTCCGCGTTCGGTGGCGGCGAGCACGTTCACTACGCCGCCAAGGCGTTCCTGTGCTCCGAGATCGCCCGCTGGGTCGACGAAGAAGGGTTGTGCCTCGACGTCGCCACCGGCGGAGAGCTCGCCGTCGCGCTGCACGCCGGCTTCCCGGCGCAGCGGATCACGGTGCACGGCAACAACAAGTCCGTCGCCGAGCTGACCGCAGCGGTCACCAACGGCGTCGGTCACATCGTCGTCGACTCCATGATCGAGATCGAGCGCCTCGACCGCATTGCCGCGGAAAACGATGTGGTACAGGACGTTCTGGTGCGTGTCACCGTCGGCGTCGAGGCCCACACCCACGAATTCATCTCCACCGCCCACGAGGATCAGAAGTTCGGTCTGTCCCTGGCTTCCGGCGCCGCGCTCGCCGCGGTGCGCCGAGTATTCGAAACCGACAACCTCCGGTTGGTCGGCCTGCACAGCCACATCGGCTCGCAGATCTTCGACGTAGCAGGATTCGAGATCGCCGCGCGCCGCGTCATCGGCCTGCTGCGTGATGTGGTCGCCGAGTTCGGGCTCGAGAAGACCTCCCAGATGAACATTGTCGATCTCGGTGGGGGACTGGGCATCTCCTACCTGCCCCACGACAATCCGCCGCCGATGAGCGAACTCGCGGGCAAGTTGCAGGAGATCGTGCGCACCGAGTCGGCGGCCGTGGGCCTGCCCGCGCCCGAGCTGGTCGTCGAACCCGGCCGCGCGATTGCGGGACCCGGCACGATCACGCTCTACGAGGTCGGCACCGTCAAGGACGTGGCCGTCAGCCCGACCGCTCACCGCCGGTATGTCAGCGTCGACGGCGGGATGAGCGACAACATCCGCACGTCGCTGTACGGGGCGGAGTACGACGTGCGGCTGCTGTCACGCACCAGCGACGCGAGCGCGACGCTGTCACGTGTCGTCGGCAAGCACTGCGAGAGCGGCGACATCGTGGTGCGCGACGCATGGCTGCCGGACGACGTAACCCCGGGGGACCTGCTCGGGGTCGCCGCGACCGGCGCATACTGCTATTCGATGTCGAGCCGCTACAACCTGATCGGCCGGCCGGCCGTGGTGGCCGTGCGCGACGGGCGGGCCCGCTTGATCCTGCGCCGGGAAACGGTCGACGATCTGTTGAGTTTGGAAGTGAGGACAGGTACGTGAGTGACGAAATCGGAGTAGCCGTACTCGGCCTGGGCAACGTAGGCAGCCAGGTGGTGCGCATCATCGAGGAGAGCGCCGCCGACCTGACCGCGCGCATCGGCGCCCCGCTGGTGGTGCGCGGTGTCGGTGTGCGCAAGGTGAAGGGTGACCGCGGCGTCCCCGCCGAACTCCTCACCGACGACATCGACGAACTGGTCTCCCGTGACGACGTCGACATCGTCATCGAGGTGATGGGACCGGTCGAACCCGCTCGCAAAGCGATCCTGACCGCCCTCGAAAAGGGCAAGTCCGTCGTCACCGCCAACAAGGCATTGATGGCCGTCGCCGCGGGTGAACTCGCACAGGCCGCCGAGAAGGCACGCGTCGACCTGTACTTCGAGGCCGCGGTTGCCGGCGCCATCCCGGTCATCCGTCCGCTGACGCAGTCCCTGGCCGGCGACACCGTCCTGCGGGTGGCCGGAATCGTCAACGGCACAACCAACTACATCCTGTCCGAGATGGACAGCACCGGCGCGGACTACGCGAGCGCACTGGCCGATGCGAGTGCGCTCGGCTACGCCGAAGCAGATCCGACCGCCGACGTCGAAGGGTACGACGCAGCGGCCAAGGCGGCGATCCTCGCCTCGATCGCCTTCCACACCCGCGTCACCGCCGACGACGTCTATCGCGAGGGAATGACGAAGGTCTCGGCTGCCGACTTCGCGTCGGCCCGCGCCCTGGGCTGCACCATCAAGCTGCTCGCGATCTGCGAGCGACTCACCACAGCCAAAGGCAAGCAGAAGGTTTCGGCCCGCGTGTACCCCGCGCTCGTCCCTCTGGAGCACCCGCTGGCCTCGGTCAACGGCGCGTTCAACGCGGTCGTCGTGGAAGCCGAAGCGGCGGGCCGGCTGATGTTCTACGGCCAGGGCGCCGGCGGCGCTCCGACGGCCTCGGCGGTGCTCGGCGATCTCGTCATGGCCGCCCGCAACCGGGTGCAGGGTGGCCGCGGCCCGCGCGAGTCCAAGTACGCCAAGCTGCCGATCGCGCCGATCGGCCTGATCCCGACGCGCTACTACGTGAACATGAACGTCGCCGACCGGCCCGGTGTGCTGTCCGCGGTCGCCGCGCAGTTCTCCAAGCGCGAGGTCAGCATCGCCGAGGTGCGCCAGGAGGGCATGGTCGACGACGATGGCCAGCGTTGCGGCGCACGCATCGTCGTCGTCACGCATTCGGCCACCGACGCCGCACTATCGGAAACCGTTGCCGCGCTTGCTGATCTGGACGTCGTTCAGAAGATCAACAGCGTGCTGCGCCTGGAAGGAACCACAGAGTGAGCGCGACCCGTGCAGTGCACCACCCCTGGCCGGGCCTGATCGAGGCCTACCGAGACCGGCTCCCGGTGGAGGACTCCTGGACGCCGATCACGCTGCGCGAGGGTGGCACGCCGTTGCTGCCTGCGCCGCGGTTGTCCGAATACACCGGCTGCACAGTCCATTTGAAGGTCGAGGGTCTAAACCCCACCGGGTCGTTCAAGGACCGCGGCATGACCGTGGCAGTCACTGAAGCTGTGTCGCGCGGTCAACAGGCGGTGTTGTGTGCGTCGACGGGGAACACCTCGGCATCCGCGGCCGCCTATGCCGCCCGCGCCGGCATCACCTGCGCGGTGCTGGTGCCGCAGGGCAAGATCGCGATGGGCAAGCTGGCCCAGGCCGTGATGCACGGGGCGAAGATCATCCAGATCGACGGAAACTTCGACGACTGCCTCGAGCTCGCCCGCAAGCTCACGGCCGACTTCCCGACCGTGTCACTGGTCAACTCGGTCAACCCATTTCGGATCGAAGGGCAGAAGACGGCGGCATTCGAGATCGTCGACGCGCTCGGCGATGCGCCCGACATCCACGCGCTGCCCGTGGGTAATGCCGGAAACATCACGGCGTATTGGAAGGGCTACACCGAGTACCAGCGTGACGGGCTGGCGAGCAAGCTGCCCCGCATGCTCGGCACTCAGGCAGCCGGCGCCGCGCCGCTCGTTCTCGGCGAGCCCGTCAGCGACCCCGAGACGATCGCCACCGCCATCCGCATCGGCTCACCGGCGTCGTGGACGTCGGCCGTCGAGGCGCAGCAGCAGTCCGATGGTCGCTTCCTGGCCGCCACCGACGAGGAGATCCTCGCCGCCTACCACCTCGTCGCTCGCGCCGAGGGTGTGTTCGTCGAACCGGCGTCGGCTGCCAGCATCGCCGGACTGCTGAAATCGATCGAAGACGGCTGGGTGGCGAAAGGTTCCACCGTCGTGTGCACCGTCACCGGCAACGGCCTCAAGGATCCCGACACCGCGCTGAAGGGCATGCCCGCGGTGATCCCCGTTCCCGTCGACCCCGTAGCCGTGGTCGCCAAGCTCGGTCTCGTCTAGAAACGGACTGACGTGACCCGCACTCTGCCGCCTGGACTCACGGCGACCGCCACGGTCGCCGCTTCCAGCGCGAATCTCGGGCCTGGCTTCGACAGCATGGGTATGGCGATCAGTCTCTATGACGAAATCGTCATAGAGACAACAGAATCGGGTCTCGTCGTCGAGGTCGACGGTGAAGGTGCGGGGCAGGTTCCGCTCGACGCGTCCCATCTGGTGGTGCGTGCTATCGAGCGCGGTCTCAGTGAGAACGGAGTTTCCGCGCCGGGATTGATCGTCCGGTGCCGCAACGACATCCCGCACTCCCGAGGTCTCGGATCGTCGGCCGCGGCCGTGGTCGGTGGTTTGGCAGCCGCCAACGGTCTTGCCGCGCAAAATGATTCGGCAACCATGTCGACAGAGCGTCTGGTCCAGGTTTCCTCGGAATTCGAAGGACATCCGGACAACGCAGCCGCCGCGGTTCTCGGCGGCGCGGTCGTGGCGTGGGCCGAGGCCGGCGACGCAGTGCCGCGGTACTCGGCAGCGCCGATCCGGCTGCACCCCGACATCTGTGTCTTCGCAGCCATTCCGCAGGTGCGATCGTCGACCGCAGAAACCCGGGTGCTCCTGCCCGACCACGTCCCGCACACCGATGCGCGCTTCAACCTGAGCAGGGCCGCGCTGCTGGTCGTCGCGCTCACCGAGCGACCCGACCTGCTGATGGTCGCAACAGAGGACGTGCTGCACCAACCGCAGCGAGCACCCGCCATGCCCGCGTCGGCGGAATACCTCGCGGTGCTGCGGCGTTGTGGTGTGGCAGCGGTGCTGTCAGGCGCTGGGCCTGCGGTATTGGCTTTGAGCACCGATGCGGAGCTGCCCGAAGAAGCACTCGATTTTGGCCGGCGGAATGGCTTCGCAGTCCAGAAAACGGCAGTCGGGCAGGGCGTCAGTTGGACGTCCGGTGTGGCGGTACGCAGCTAGTTCGGCGAGTAACACCGGCAACATGCGAATCATGGCGTTTCTTGCTTCAGACTCGGATGCGGGTTATTCTCGCTGTCGTCCAGCAATCGCAGCTTTCTTCACCTGCGCCGACACTAGGACGACTCTTCTTTCAGGTGTTCAACTTTGTGGACTGAAGGTTCGCCGTCTCCCGGCGAAACCCGGCGATCACCTTGCACTGGCAATGGTGTGACCTAGGCGCTCAGCGGATTGGCTGAGTGCACTGAACCCCCGCGTGACTCGATCAGCGAGGGAAGAAAGGAAATCCGTGACTGATACGGACCTGATCACGGCTGGTGGCAGCGCCGATGGCGGCGTGCTCCCGAACGCTGTGAGTGCAGAAATCTCGACGTCCGCGGAAACCGGAGCGCCCGTCTCGGCGCCCGCCGCCGACGATGCCCCGGCGGCAGCCCCCGCCCGCCGCGGAGCTCTGACCAGCCTCGTCCTTCCCGAGCTGCGTGCTCTGGCCAAGGAGATCGGCGTCGAAGGCGCCTCCGGCATGCGCAAGGGCGAGTTGGTCGCCGCCATCCGCGAGCGTCAATCCAATGGAACCTCCGAGTCGAAGGGTGCCGCCGCTGAGCCGGCGGCCGCTCCGAACGAATCCGCCGAGAGCGCACCCGACCAGGCGGCCGAGCCGCAGCCCCGCCGCCGTGAGCGTCGCGGGTCCTCCCGCGAACAGGGCGGCACGAGCTCGGGCGAGCAGGCTGGCAAGGACGAGGCCGGCGACAAGGACCAGGCACGCGACAAGGGCGCCGACACCGCCGCCGAGAACTCGCAGCCCGAATCCGCCGAGCTAGGTGGCCGCGACAAGAAGCGCGACCGGGACGACAACCGGGATGCCAACCGGGACGCCAAGAAAAACCAGGAAGCCAAAGCCGACGCCGATTCGGACAACCGAGGCGACGGCGATCAGCAGGGCGGCCAGAACCGCAACCGCGACCGCGACCGCGGCAATAACAGCGGTGGCAACAACAGCGGTGGCAACAACAACAGCGGCGGCAACAACAACGACGACGACGACGAGGGTCGCGGGGGACGGCGCGGTCGCCGGTTCCGTGACCGCAGGCGCCGTGAGCGCGGCGGTGACGGTGGCGGCGGTGGCGGCGGCAACGAACGCGACACCGAGCTGCGCGAGGACGACGTCGTCCAGCCCGTGGCGGGCATCCTCGACGTGCTCGACAACTACGCGTTCGTCCGGACCTCCGGATACCTCGCGGGCCCGAATGACGTCTACGTCTCCATGAACATGGTGCGCAAGAACGGCCTGCGTCGCGGCGACGCGGTGACCGGCGCCGTTCGCGTCGCCAAAGAGGGCGAGCAGAGCAACCAGCGCCAGAAGTTCAACCCGCTGGTGCGCCTCGACACCGTCAACGGCGGTCCCGTCGAAGACGCCAGGAAGCGGCCCGAGTTCACCAAGCTCACGCCGCTCTACCCGAACCAGCGACTGCGTCTCGAGACCAGCGGCGACAAGCTGACCACGCGCGTGATCGACCTGATCATGCCCATCGGCAAGGGGCAGCGCGCCCTGATCGTGTCACCGCCCAAGGCCGGTAAGACGACGATCATGCAGGACATCGCCAACGCGATCACCCGCAACAACCCGGAATGCCACCTGATGGTCGTGCTCGTCGACGAGCGCCCTGAAGAGGTCACGGACATGCAGCGTTCGGTCGTGGGTGAGGTCATCGCCTCGACCTTCGACCGCCCGCCGTCAGACCACACCCAGGCCGCCGAGCTCGCGATCGAGCGCGCCAAGCGCCTCGTCGAGCAGGGCAAGGATGTCGTGGTGCTGCTCGACTCGATCACCCGTCTGGGCCGCGCCTACAACAACGCCTCCCCGGCGTCGGGCCGAATCCTGTCCGGTGGTGTCGACTCGACTGCGCTGTACCCGCCGAAGCGGTTCCTCGGTGCGGCGCGCAACATCGAAGAGGGCGGCTCGCTGACGATCATCGCCACGGCCATGGTCGAGACCGGCTCCACCGGCGACACGGTCATCTTCGAAGAGTTCAAGGGCACCGGCAACGCCGAGCTCAAACTCGACCGCAAGATCGCCGAGCGGCGCGTGTTCCCCGCGGTCGACGTGAACCCGTCGGGCACCCGTAAGGACGAGCTGCTGCTGTCCACCGACGAGTTCGCCGTCGTGCACAAGCTGCGCCGGGTGCTGTCCGGGCTGGACCCGCACCAGGCCATCGACCTGCTGATGAGCCAGCTGCGTAAGACCAAGAACAATTACGAGTTCCTGGTCCAGGTCTCGAAGAACACGCCCGGCGGCAACGACCACGACTGAGTGATTCGGGCGTAGTTGGACAATCGGAGGTTGACCAACTACGCCGAATTCACCTGTAAGAGCGCGGCTCGCATCGCGTTGTAAGCCTTGTCGCCGAGGTGTTTTCGCCACTCGTCCTCGACGCGGGCGACCTCTTGGGCGGCCCGTCGGCACACCTCGGTGCCTCGCTTGCTCAACGTCACCAGCCGCGCCCGCGCGTCGGTTGGGTCCGGCAGGCGTGTCACGTAGCCGGACCGTTCCAGTTGATCGACGAGCGCGCCTGCGGTCTGCTTTGTCACCCGCGCCTGATCGGCGAGCTCGGTCAACCGCATGCCCGCCGGATCGAGTCGCTGCATCAAGCGTGACTGGGCGATCGTGATGTCGTCGAACCCGTCGCGCGCCAGCGCCGACATCACGCGAGTCTCCACCTCGCGGTGGGCGATGAACATCAACACCGCGGTGTTCGGTTGCTCGTGCACATGTTGACTTTAGTACGAAAGGCTGACTATATTTCGTCAGTAATACTGACTAAATCTTTGTGGGGGCAGCCATGGACCGAGACACCGTGTGGCAACACGTCGACCGGCAGCGGACCGAGGTCGCCGACCTCATCGACGCGATCGATGCCCGCGATCCGGCGCTGTGGAGTACGCCGTCACTGTGTGCCGGGTGGAATGTCCGCCACGTCGCTGCACATCTGACCCACTCCACGATGAGCATGCCCCGCATGCTGGTCGAGGCCGCCCGCAGTGGCTTCCGCTTCAACGCGATGATGAACCGAATGGCGACGACGGACTCGCAGACACCCGCCGAGATCGCGGCAACTCTCCGCGGTGCGGCGGGATCGCGCAGGCATCCGCCGGGCACGACGGAGCTCGATCCGCTCACCGATCTCCTCGTGCACTCTCAAGACATCTGTGTGCCGCTCGGCATCGACAGGCCGATGCCCGCCGATGCGGCGGTCGCGGCGGCCCACCGCGTGTGGGGCATGGGATTTCCGCACCGGGCCCAGAAGCGGTGGGCGGGCGTGCACCTCGTCGCTACCGACGCCGACTTCTCCGTGGGTGAGGGGCGCACGGTCGAGGCGCCGATCGGCGACCTGCTGATGGTGTTGACCGGCCGGCAGATCGGTGCGAAGCGCAGCTCAGGCCTCTGACGGATCGACCTTCAACGCGGCGACGATGTAGCGGCGGGCGTGGCGTAACACCGAATCGTGGTCGTCGACATCGCACTGCTCGCCAGGAACGGTCGCGAGGCTCATCATGATCCGCGCGATCCATTCGGCCGCCTCGGCGCGGTTCGTGTTCGGATGGATCTCGCCCCGATTGATCGCGTCCTGAACGTAGGACTCCCAGAAGGCGGCGATCTCCGGGATCAGTCCGCGCACGCCGAGTCCCACGCATGCGGTGAAGGCCTCGGGCTCCTCCTGGCGCAGTTTCAGCACGAGCGCGCCGGGCGTCTCGGATTCCTTGCGGGCGAGTGCGACGCCCACCGCGACCTGCTCGTCGAGGCCCGTCACGGCGTCGAGCCGGGCGCGTGACCCCGACCAGAACGCATCGTTGAGCCGGACGATCGCCGCGCCGAGCAACTCGGACTTGTCGGGGAAGTGGCGGTAGAGCCAGCCGCGGCTGACCCCGGCCACCTCGGCGACCTCGGAAACAGTCGTGGCGCGAATCCCTTTGGACACGAGGCACTGTTCGGCAGCGTCGATGAGCCGATCCCGGACAGGACGGGTTTCGGGTTTGGCCTCTGCGCTGCTGACAGGGTTCGGCACTGGATTGGCTACGGCGCCCACGCTCATCCGAATATCTTCGCAAATGAAAGGCTCGCCGTGGCTGAGGTACGCTGCGCGCGGTCGAGAAGTAGACATAAATCGCAATCTGTTCACAGTGTGGAGGGCAGACGTTTTGGCCGAGACAGTCCAGCAGCTGCTGCGGGAACGCCTGTCCGACGACGGCGTCGCCGTGAAATACAACGGGCGGACGTGGACGTGGCGCGAACACCTCGGTGAGGCCGCGACGCAGGCCGCGGCGCTGATCGGCATCGCCGACCCCGAACGACCGCTCCACGTCGGCGTGCTGCTGGGTAACACCCCCGACATGCTCACGGCCATGGCGGCCGCTGGCCTGGGCGGCTACGTGGTGTGCGGTGTCAACAACACGCGCCGCGGCGAGGCGCTCGCCCGCGACATCCGCAGGGCCGACACGCAGATCCTCATCACCGACGATGCCCATCGCGCCCTTCTCGATGACCTCGATCTGACGGGGGTTCGGGTGCTCACCATCGGCAGCCCCGAATGGGCCGGGCTGATCGCCGGCGGCCCCGACCTCACGCCGCACCGCGAGGCGACCGCGACCGACACGTACATGCTGATCTTCACGTCCGGAACCAGCGGCGACCCCAAGGCCGTGAAGATGATGCACGCGATGGTGCTGCTGGCAGGCGCAGCGTTGGCGGGCCGCTACGAGATGACGCGCGACGACACGTGCTATCTCTCGATGCCGCTGTTCCACAGCAATGCGGTCCTGGCGGGTTGGTCCGTCGCACTCAACTCTGGGGCCGCGATGGCGCCCGCGCATTTCACCGCATCGAGATTCCTCGAC
The DNA here is from genome assembly GCF_029623955.1 of Mycobacterium sp. 236(2023). GTDB lineage: Bacteria > Actinomycetota > Actinomycetes > Mycobacteriales > Mycobacteriaceae > Mycobacterium. Next base: position 13,291 of record NZ_JARSBP010000018.1, read on the forward strand.
GACATCCGCCGGTACGGCGCCACGTACATGAACTACGTCGGCAAGCCGCTGGCCTACATCCTCGCCAGCCCGGAGAAGCCCGACGACATCGACAACACGTTGCGCGTCGCGTTCGGCAACGAAGCCAGCGACCGGGACATCGACGAGTTCGCGAAACGGTTCGGCTGCGAGGTCTGGGACGGCTTCGGTTCGACGGAGAACGCGGTGACCGTGACCCGTGAGGACGGTTGCCCGGCCGGGTCGATCGGCAAGGGCTTCCCCGGCGTCGCCATCTACAACGCCGAGACCCTCACCGAGTGCGCGGTCGCGACGTTCGACGAGCACGGGGCGCTCGCCAACGGAGACGACGCCATCGGCGAGTTGGTCAACACCCAGGGCGCGGGCATGTTCGCCGGCTACTACAACGACGAGGGCGCCACCGACGACCGGATGCGTCACGGCATGTTCTGGTCCGGTGACCTCGCCTACCGCGACGCCGACGGCTGGATCTACCTGGCGGGCCGCACCGCGGACTGGATGCGGGTCGACGGCGAGAACATGACATCGGCGCCGATCGAACGGATCCTCATCCGGCTTCCTGCGATCAGCCGCGTGGCCGTCTATCCGGTGCCCGACGAGCACGTTGGTGACCAGGTCATGGCCGCGATCGTGCTGCAGGACGACGCGACGCTGACGCCGCAGGAGTTCGGCGCGTTCCTGGCGGCTCAGCCCGACCTCTCCCCGAAAGCGTGGCCCCGCCATGTCTGGGTCGCCGACGACCTCCCCTCCACGGCGACCAACAAAGTGCTCAAACGCGAGCTCGTCGCGATGGGTACGAAGGCCGACGGTCGCACTCTGTGGAAACGCGACGGACGGACGTATGCGGAGCGCCACGGCCAGGAATAGCAGCCCCCGAATGCACGTTTAGGCTGCTGGCGGTTGATTTGGCATAATAGACCGCCGTCACCTCGGTTCCGGTTCACGCCGCAGCCTCCCGAACCCCAAAGAGGGGTGGGGAAGGGCGACCCGGGTCCCACGATTGAAGAGGAAATCATGAAATCAGGCGTTCATCCTGACTATGTCGACACGACCGTGCTGTGCGGCTGTGGTGCAAGCTTCACCACCCGCAGCACCAAGAAGAGCGGCAACATCACTGTCGAGGTCTGCTCGCAGTGCCACCCGTTCTACACCGGCAAGCAGAAGATCCTCGACAGCGGCGGCCGCGTGGCCCGCTTCGAGAAGCGCTACGGCAAGCGCTCCAAGTAGCCGTTCGAACGGCGCCCGTCTGCCGCATTGCGCGCAGACCGGGCGCCGTTTCGCGCAGTAGGGGCCAGTACACCGAGGAGGCGAGATGAGCGAGAACGCACCGGCGATCGAGGCGATTCTCGCCGAGTACGCCGAACTGGAGCAGCGTCTGGCCGAGCCCGAGCTGCACGCCGATGCGGCTGCCGCCCGCAAAGTGGGCCGCAGATTCGCCCAGGTGTCGCCCATCGTTGCGACCCACCGCAAGCTGGAGGCCGCTCGTGGCGACCTGGAGGCCGCCCGCGAGCTCGCCGCCGACGACGCGTCGTTCGCCGACGAAGTCGACGAGCTCACCACCAAGGTCGCCGACCTCGACAACCACCTCACCGATCTGTTGGCCCCCCGCGATCCGCACGATGCCGACGACATCGTCCTCGAGGTCAAATCCGGTGAAGGTGGCGAGGAGTCGGCGCTGTTCGCTTCCGACCTGGCTCGCATGTACATCCGGTATGCCGAGCGCCATGGTTGGACGGTCACGATGCTGGGCGAGACGTATTCGGATCTCGGCGGCTACAAGGACGCCACCCTGTCGATCCGCAGCAAGGGCGATACCGCCGACGGGGTGTGGGCCCGCCTGAAGTTCGAGGGCGGTGTGCACCGGGTGCAGCGCGTGCCCGTCACCGAATCGCAGGGTCGCGTCCATACCTCCGCTGCGGGCGTGCTCGTCTACCCCGAGCCCGAGGAAGTCGAACAGGTTCAGATCGACGAGTCCGATCTGCGCATCGACGTCTACCGGTCGTCGGGCAAGGGCGGGCAGGGCGTCAATACCACCGACTCCGCGGTGCGCATCACGCACCTGCCGACAGGCATCGTCGTCACCTGTCAGAACGAACGCTCGCAGCTGCAGAACAAGGCCCGGGCGATGCAGGTGCTGGCCGCCCGGCTCCAGCTGCTGGCCGAGGAGCAGGCGTCGGCCGACGCCTCGGCGGACCGCGCGAGCCAGATCCGCACCGTGGACCGCAGCGAGCGCATCCGGACCTACAACTTCCCCGAGAACCGGATCGCCGACCACCGCATCAACTTCAAGTCCCATAACCTCGACCAGGTGCTCGACGGGGAACTCGACCCACTGTTCGACGCGCTCGCCGAGGCCGACAAGCAAGCCCGGCTGCAGAACACGTGAACGTTTGCCAGGGCGAGCGTAGCGACGGGGAAGTAAACAGCCGGCCGGTGACCATGCGTCAGGTGATCGACGACGCCGCTGACGCGCTGGCCGCCGCCGGCGTCGGGTCACCCCGCGTCGATGCCGAGTTGCTCGCGGCCCACACCGCAGGCGCCGACCGCTGGCGACTGGCCTTCGTCGACCCCGACCACGAATTCCTGACCCGGTTCCGAGAGCTCGTCGCGCGCCGGGCCGAGCGCATCCCGCTGCAGCACCTCACCGGCACCGCCGCGTTCGGTCCGGTCAGCGTCCAGGTCGGCCCCGGCGTGTTCGTTCCGCGGCCCGAAACCGAATCACTGCTGGAATGGGCTCTCTCGCAGAGCTTTTCGTCATCTCCCGTGATCGTCGACCTGTGCACCGGGTCCGGTGCGCTCGCCCTGGGCCTCGCCCACGCATTCCCGCAGGCGCGGATCGTGGCCGTCGACGACTCCGCAGAAGCCCTTGCATACGCGCGGCGCAATGCGCAGGGAACGTCCGTCGAACTGCGATGCGCGGACGCCACGGCCGATGGCGTGCTCGCAGATCTCGACGGGACAGTCGACCTCCTTGTCTCCAACCCGCCCTACATTCCGCTCGGCGCGGAACTGGAACCCGAAGTGGCGCAGCATGATCCGGTGCACGCCCTGTTCGGCGGAGCGGACGGGATGGCTGTCATCGACCTCATCGCCGGCGTCGCCGCGCGCCTGTTGCGGCCCCACGGTCTGTGCGCGATCGAGCACGACGACACGACGTCGGACCGCACCGTCGATGCCTTCGAGCGCGTCGGCGGATTCACCCACGTCACCCCCCGACACGACCTCGCAGGCCGGCCACGATTCGTGACCGCGGTGCGAGCCGGATGAGAGGCTGGCGGGCATGAGCGGGGAGATGTTCGACTGCGCCGACCCGGAGCAGCGCCAGACAGGCATCGCATCGGCGATCAGCGCCCTCAAAGGCGGCCGCCTGGTCGTCATGCCCACCGACACCGTCTACGGCATCGGAGCCGACGCGTTCGACGGCGAGGCCGTCGCGGCGCTGCTGTCGGCCAAAGGCCGCGGACGCGACATGCCGGTCCCGGTGCTCGTCGGTTCGTGGCACACCATCCAGGGTCTGGTCTACTCGGTGCCCAACAGCGCCAAGGAACTGATCCGAGCATTCTGGCCGGGTGCGTTGAGCCTCGTCGTCCGGCAGGCGCCGTCGCTTCAGTGGGATCTCGGTGATGCCAACGGCACCGTGATGTTGCGGATGCCGCTGCACCCCGTCGCCATCGAACTTCTGCGCGAGGTGGGCCCGATGGCGGTCTCGAGTGCCAACATCTCGGGCAGGCCCGCAGCGGTCACGGCAGCACAGGCCCGCGAACAACTCGGCGATCTCGTCGAGACCTACCTCGACGGCGGCCCCGCCGAACAGCAGGCCGCATCGACGATCGTCGACCTCACCGGCGCACACCCGCGGGTACTGAGGCAGGGGCCGGTGACGCTCGACGCGATCGCCGCAGTATTGGGTGTGGAGGCGGTGACCCTCACCGCCCAGACCGAGTGATCTGGAGTTCCGTGGGTTCAGCGACGCTTACTGCCACGCAAGCGGGGGAGAGCCTGATGGCGCTCTCCGATCGCGGCGCGGGCGTTCCGTTGCGCGAACTCGCTCTCGTCGGCCTGACCGCGGCGATCGTCACCTACGTCGCGACCGGTTGGGTTCGGGTGCTCGCGACGCGCTGGGGTGCGGTGGCCAAACCGCGGGCGCGCGACGTGCACCTGCAGCCGATCCCGCGCATGGGTGGCCTCGCGATGTACGTCGGGGTCGCGGCCGCTGTGCTGCTCGCCTCGCAGTTGCCCGCCCTGACGCGAGGCTTCGTGTACTCGTCGGGATTGCCTGCCGTCGTCGTCGCCGGCGGCCTCATCATGGTCGTCGGGCTGATCGACGACCGGTGGGGGCTGGATGCGCTGACGAAGTTCGCGGGTCAGATCACCGCCGCCAGCGTGCTCGTGACCATGGGCGTGGCCTGGAGCGTGCTCTACATCCCGATCGGCGGCGTCGGCACCATCGTCCTGGACCAGGTCGCGTCCATCCTTCTGACGTTGGCGTTCACCGTCGCACTCGTCAACGCGATGAACTTCGTCGACGGCCTCGACGGGTTGGCCGCCGGACTCGGCCTCATCACGGCGTTGTCGATCTGCATGTTCTCGGTCGGGCTTCTCCGCGACCACGGCGGGGACGTGTTGTTCTATCCGCCGGCTGTCATCTCCGTCGTGCTCGCGGGCGCCTGCCTGGGATTCCTGCCGCACAACTTCCACAAAGCGCGCATCTTCATGGGCGACTCCGGATCGATGCTGATCGGCCTGATGCTGGCCGCCGCGGCGACCACCGCGGCCGGGCCCATCTCGCAGACCGCCTACGGCGCGCGCGACGTGTTCGCGCTGCTGTCGCCGTTCCTGCTCGTGATCGCCGTCGTGTTCGTGCCCGCCCTCGACATGCTGCTGGCGATCATCCGCCGCACGCGTAAAGGCCTCAGCCCGTTCAGCCCGGACAAGATGCACCTGCACCACCGGCTGCTCGAGATCGGCCATTCGCATCGACGGGTGGTGCTGCTGATCTACCTCTGGGTCGGCATCGTCGCGCTCGGTGCGGCGAGCACCATCTTTTTCGATCCGCGCCACACCGCCGCTGTCATGGCGGGCGCCATCGTGGTGGCGATCGTGGTCACGCTGATACCGCTGTTGAGGCGCAGAAATTCCTCTTCCGACGGGTTATACGACAAAAAGTAGTAGGCCCTCTTTTGTGGCTCTCACCATGTGTTAAGGTTCTTCGCAGAACCCGAAAAGACCTCGCGGGTTGCCGGCCCCCGGGCCGTTCGGAGCGAGAGATTCATGCGCCGGCCGGAACGGAACAACGACCGACATTTTGACCGAAACAGGGAGCTGCCCCTTGGGTGATTCCAGCGCGCTTGCCGCCCTCCGATACGCTACGGGCGCCACGCACAGGATCATCGGGACACGCTCCGTTGACGACCGCGGGATTGAGGTGAAGCAGTGACGACGCCAGCGCAGGACGCGCCGTTGGTGTTCCCTTCCGTCGCTTTCAGGCCGGTGCGCCTGCTGGTCATCTGCGTCGCACTGACGGCCCTGGCTCTTGTGGCGGCCTTCTTCGGAGGCAACATCCTCTACGGTGCCTTCTTCGGAGTGGGGCTGGGCCTCGGACTGGTCAACGCACTCCTGGTGCGCCGCGCGGTCGAGAGCATCACCGCCGAGGACCATCCGCTCAAGAAGAAGATGGCGCTGAACTCGGCGACCCGCCTGCTCGTCATCACAGCGGTCGCACTGGCCGTCGCATTCATCTTCAAGTCCAATGGCGGCATCGCGGTCCTCTTCGGGCTCGCGATCTTCCAGGCATTGCTGGTGATGAGTACCAGCCTCCCGGTGCTGCGCAAGATTCGTAGCGAGGGGCTCAACGTGGCAGACACGGAAGCGAAGGATTGAGCTAACCCCAATGACGCAGATGTTCGAGACTGTCCTCGCCGCTGAGGAAGGGGCTCCGATTCACGTTGGGCACCACACGTTGGTGTTCGAACTGTTCGGCATGACATTCAACGGGGACACCATCCTCGCCACCGCCATCACCGCGGTGATCGTCATCGCCCTCGCCTTCTACCTGAAGTCCAAGGTCACCTCGACCGGTGTGCCGGGCGGTGTCCAGCTGTTCTGGGAGGCGCTGACCATTCAGATGCGCGGGCAGATCGAGCAGGCGATCGGCATGAAGGTCGCCCCGTTCGTCCTGCCGCTGGCCGTCGCGATCTTCGTCTTCATTCTCGTCTCGAACTGGCTGGCCGTGCTGCCGCTGCAATACGGAGGCTCCGACGGGGCCGCAGGCGAGCTCTACAAGCCGCCCGCCTCGGACATCAACTTCGTGCTCGCGCTCGCGCTCTTCGTGTTCCTGGCCTACCACGCGGCAGGTATCTGGCGCCGCGGCATCATCGGCCACCCCATCAAGGTGGTCAAGGGTCACGTCGCGTTCCTCGCGCCGATCAACATCGTCGAAGAGCTCGCCAAGCCGATCTCGTTGGCACTCCGACTTTTCGGCAACATCTTCGCCGGCGGCATCCTCGTCGCGCTGATCGCGATGTTCCCCTGGTACATCCAGTGGGCGCCCAACGCCATCTGGAAGACCTTCGACCTGTTCGTCGGCCTCATCCAGGCCTTCATCTTCTCGCTGCTGACGATCCTGTACTTCAGTCAGTCGATGGAGCTGGACCACGATGAACACTGAGGGCACTGACCTCAAAATGACCATCTGTCGTTAGGACCACACAGAAACCCCTGACAGAGACCCTCTGTCAGATATCAAGGAGGATAGGAAATGGACCCCACAATCGCTGCTGGCGCACTCATCGGCGGTGGTCTGATCATGGCCGGCGGTGCTATCGGCGCCGGTATCGGTGACGGTATCGCCGGTAACGCCCTGATCGCTGGCATCGCTCGTCAGCCGGAGGCCCAGGGTCGACTCTTCACACCGTTCTTCATCACGGTGGGTCTGGTCGAGGCCGCCTACTTCATCAACCTGGCCTTCATGGCACTGTTCGTCTTCGCCACCCCGGTCGGCTAATTCAGCGACATGGGTGAAGTGACATCGACGATCCTCGCCTCCGCCACGCTCGCGGCGGAGGAGGGGGGCGGGACAAGCAACTTCCTGCTCCCCAACGGCACCTTCTTCGCCGTGCTGCTCATCTTCCTGATCGTGCTCGGCGTGATCGCGAAATGGGTGGTGCCACCGATCAGCAAGGTGCTGGCCGAGCGTGAGGCGATGCTGGCCAAGACCGCCGCTGACAACCGCAAGTCAGCCGAACAGGTGGCGGCGGCCCGGGAGGACTACGACAAGACCCTGGCAGAGGCGCGCGGCGAGGCCTCGTCGATTCGCGACGAGGCCCGGGTTGCGGGCCGAGCGGTCGTCGACGAGAAGCGCGCCGTGGCAAGCGGTGAGGTCGCCGAGACCGTCCGCAGCGCCGACGAAAAGCTGTCTGAACAGGGTTCGGCCGCGCAGTCAGAACTTCAGGCGTCGGTGGACGGGCTGTCAGCGACGCTGGCCAGCCGCATCCTGGGCGTCGACGTGAAATCAGGTGGGAACCAGTAGATGTCGACTTTCATCGGACAGCTGATCGGCTTCGCCGTCATTGTCTTCATCATCGTCAAGTGGGTGGTTCCGCCCGTGAAGTCGCTGATGGCCAAGCAGCAGGAAGCGGTGCGCGCCGCGCTGGCCGAGAGTGCAGAAGCCAGTAAGAAGCTGGCCGACGCCGACGCGATGCACTCCAAGGCTGTCGCGGATGCGAAGTCCGACGGACAGAAGGTGACCGACGAGGCTCGGCACGATTCGGAACGGATCGCCGCGCAGCTCGCAGAGCAGGCCGACGCCGAAGCGGAGCGCATTAAATCGCAAGGCGCCCAGCAGGTTCAGCTGATGCGGCAACAACTGATCCGGCAGCTGCGGACAGGTCTCGGCGCCGAGTCGGTGCAGAAGGCCGAAGAGATCGTGCGCAATTACGTCGCCGATCCGGCCGCGCAGGCCTCGACCGTCGACCGTTTCCTGGATGAACTCGACGCGATGGCGCCGTCGCCGGCGGTGCTCGAAGCCGGGGCATCGCTGAACCTGCGCGCCGCAAGCCGCGAGGCACTCGCCGAGGTCGTCAAGAAGTTCGAATCCGTTGCTGAGGGTGCCGACGCCACAGCGTTGACCACCCTTGCCGAAGACCTCGCAGCTGTCGCAAAGGTTCTCATCAAGGAGCCGACGCTCAACAAGCATCTCGCCGAGCCGACCGACGATGCGGCTCCGAAGGTGCGCCTCGTCGAGCGTCTCTTCGACGGCAAGGTCGGCACCGCCGCCCTGGACATTCTCAAGACGGCCGTCGAGCAGCGTTGGTCGGTCGAGGCGAATCTTGTGGACGCGGTCGAACACGTCGCCCGCCTCGCCCTGTTGGTACGCGCCGAGCGCGACGGACAGAGCGAGGAAGTCGAAGACCAGCTGTTCCGCTTCGGTCGGGTGCTCGACACCGAGTCGGAGTTGAGCAGACTGCTCAGCGACACGTCGGTACCCGACGACAAGCGCGTCGGACTGCTGACGAAGGTCCTCGACAGCAGCGGGGGAGCCAATGCCACCGCGACGGCACTGCTGACCCAGACGGTCGAACTGCTCCGCGGTGAATCCGTCGACGCCGCGGTCAACGATCTGGCCGAACTGGCCGTCTCCCGCCGCGGCGAAGCAGTCGCGCAGGTCACCGCAGCCGCCGAACTCACAGACGAGCAACGCACCCGGCTCACCGAGGTGCTCAGCCGGATCTACGGCACCCCGGTGTCGATCCAGCTCGAAGTTGACGCCGACGTGCTCGGCGGCCTCTTGATCACTGTCGGTGACGAGGTCATCGACGGCTCCATCTCATCGCGGTTGTCCGCGGCCCGCGCCGGGCTGCCGGACTGACCCGCCCAGAACTCGAGCAGAAACAAACACGAAGGCAGGAAGACGAAAAGCCATGGCAGAGTTGACAATCTCCGCTTCTGACATCGAAGGGGCGATCGAGGACTACGTCTCCTCCTTCACCGCTGATTCCGACCGCGAAGAGATCGGCACCGTTATCGATGCCGGTGACGGCATCGCCCACGTCGAGGGCCTGCCGTCAGTGATGACCCAGGAACTGCTCGAGTTCCCCGGCGGTGTTCTCGGCGTCGCCCTGAACCTCGACGAGCACAGCGTCGGCGCGGTCATCCTGGGCGACTTCGAGAAGATCGAACAGGGCCAGCAGGTCAAGCGCACCGGCGAGGTGCTCTCGGTGCCGGTCGGTGACGCGTTCCTCGGTCGCGTCATCAACCCGCTCGGTCAGCCGATCGACGGCCAGGGTGACATCGAGTCCACCGAGCGTCGCGCGCTCGAGCTGCAGGCGCCGTCCGTCGTCCAGCGCCAGGGCGTCGGCGAGCCGCTGCAGACCGGTATCAAGGCCATCGACTCGATGACCCCGATCGGGCGCGGCCAGCGCCAGCTGATCATCGGCGACCGCAAGACCGGCAAGACCGCCGTCTGCGTCGACACCATCCTCAACCAGCGTGAGGCGTGGGAGACCGGTGATCCCTCCAAGCAGGTGCGCTGCGTCTACGTCGCGATCGGCCAGAAGGGCACCACGATCGCCTCGGTGAAGCGGGCTCTCGAAGAGGGTGGCGCGATGGAGTACACCACCATCGTCGCGGCTCCGGCCTCCGACGCCGCCGGCTTCAAATGGCTTGCGCCGTACACCGGTTCCGCCATCGGTCAGCACTGGATGTACGACGGCAAGCACGTACTCATCGTGTTCGACGACCTCACCAAGCAGGCCGACGCGTACCGCGCGATCTCGCTGCTGCTGCGTCGCCCGCCGGGCCGCGAGGCGTTCCCCGGAGACGTCTTCTACCTGCATTCGCGTCTGCTCGAGCGTTGCGCGAAGCTGTCCGACGAACTCGGCGGCGGCTCGATGACCGGCCTGCCGATCATCGAGACCAAGGCCAACGACATCTCGGCGTTCATTCCGACCAACGTCATCTCGATCACCGACGGCCAGTGCTTCCTGGAGTCCGACCTGTTCAACCAGGGTGTGCGACCGGCCATCAACGTCGGTGTGTCGGTGTCGCGTGTCGGCGGTGCCGCACAGATCAAGGCCATGAAAGAGGTCGCGGGCTCGCTGCGTCTGGAGCTGTCGCAGTACCGCGAGCTTGAGTCCTTCGCAGCGTTCGCGTCCGATCTGGACGCGGCGTCGAAGGCGCAGCTGGATCGCGGCGCACGGCTGGTCGAGCTGCTCAAGCAGCCGCAGTACACGCCGTACGCGGTCGAGGATCAGGTCGTTGCGATCTACCTCGGCACCGGCGGACACCTTGATTCGGTTCCCATCGAAGACGTTTCGCGCTTCGAGTCCGAGCTGCTGGAGCACGTCAAGGCCAGCCACGACGACATCCTCCAGGGCATCCGCGAGAGCAAGAAGCTCTCCGAGGAGGCCGAGGAGAAGCTCGCGAACGTCATCAACGACTTCAAGAAGGGCTTCTCCGCGACCGACGGCAGCTCCGTAGTCGTCAACGAGGCCGATGCCGAGGCGATGGACGAAGCCGACGTCGAGAAGGAATCCGTCAAGGTCCGCAAGCCGGCCCCGAAGAAGTAAGACCGGAAGGGTCCAGGAGAGCTAGATGGCTGCAACACTGCGGGAGCTACGTGGGCGCATCCGTTCCGCCGGGTCGATCAAGAAGATCACCAAGGCCCAGGAACTGATCGCTACGTCGCGAATCGCCAAGGCGCAGGCCCGAGTCGAGGCGGCTCGGCCCTACAGCACCGAGATCACCAACATGCTCACCGAGCTGGCCAGCGCCAGCGCGCTGGATCACCCGCTGCTCGTGCCGCGGGAGAACCCGCGGCGTGCGGCGGTGCTCGTGGTGTCGTCGGACCGTGGACTGTGCGGTGCCTATAACGCCAACGTCCTGCGGCAGTCGGAGGAACTGTTCGCGTTGTTGCGGGAAGAGGGCAAGGAACCGGTCCTGTACACCGTCGGCCGGAAGGCGTTGGGCTACTTCAGCTTCCGCCAGCGCGAGGTCGTCGAGTCATGGTCCGGATTCTCGGAGCGGCCCACCTACGAGAACGCCCGCGAGATCGCGGACACGCTCGTGACGGCGTTCATGTCGGGCGCAGACGACGAGGGCGACGACGCGGGTGCCGACGGCATCCTCGGAGTCGACGAGTTGCACATTGTCTTCACGGAGTTCAAGTCGATGCTGTCGCAGTCGGCGGCCGCCCGCCGGATCGCGCCGATGGTCGTCGAATACGTCGGTGACGACGAGCCCGCCGACGGTGCACCCCAGACGCTCTTCTCGTTCGAGCCGGATCCCGAGACGCTTTTCGACGCGCTTCTGCCGCGTTACGTCGCGACCCGCGTGTACGCAGCGCTGCTGGAGGCTGCGGCGTCGGAGTCGGCATCTCGTCGCCGCGCCATGAAGTCGGCGACGGACAACGCCGACGATCTGATCAAGGCACTGACTCTGGCGGCCAACCGCGAACGTCAGGCGCAGATCACCCAGGAAATCAGCGAAATCGTCGGCGGCGCCAACGCGCTGGCCGACGCGAAATAGGCCCAGTAGGAAGCGAAGAGAAAATGACTGCTACCGCAGAGAAGACCGCAGGGCGGGTCGTCCGCATCACGGGCCCCGTCGTCGACGTCGAGTTCCCGCGTGGCTCAGTGCCCGAACTGTTCAACGCACTGCACGCCGACATCTCCTACAAGGAGCTGTCGAAGACGCTGACGCTGGAGGTCGCGCAGCACCTCGGCGAGAGCCTGGTGCGCACCATCTCGATGCAGCCGACCGACGGTCTGGTGCGTGGTGTCGAGGTAACTGACACCGGCCGCTCGATCTCGGTGCCCGTCGGTGACGGCGTCAAGGGTCACGTGTTCAACGCCCTCGGTGACTGCCTCGACGAGCCTGGCTACGGCAAGGACTTCGAGCACTGGTCCATCCACCGCAAGCCGCCGGCGTTCGCGGACCTGGAGCCCCGCACCGAGATGCTGGAGACCGGCCTGAAGGTCGTCGACCTGCTTACCCCGTACGTCCGCGGCGGCAAGATCGCCCTGTTCGGTGGTGCCGGTGTCGGCAAGACGGTGCTCATCCAGGAGATGATCAACCGCATCGCCCGCAACTTCGGTGGTACCTCGGTGTTCGCCGGCGTCGGCGAGCGCACCCGCGAGGGCAACGACCTCTGGGTCGAGCTCGAGGACGCCAACGTGCTCAAGGACACCGCGTTGGTGTTCGGTCAGATGGACGAGCCGCCGGGCACGCGTATGCGCGTCGCGCTGTCCGCGCTGACGATGGCGGAGTTCTTCCGCGACGAGCAGGGCCAGGACGTTCTGCTGTTCATCGACAACATCTTCCGGTTCACGCAGGCCGGTTCCGAGGTCTCGACCCTGCTCGGTCGTATGCCGTCCGCGGTGGGTTACCAGCCCACCCTGGCCGACGAGATGGGTGAGCTCCAGGAGCGCATCACCTCGACCCGCGGTAAGTCCATCACCTCGATGCAGGCCGTGTACGTGCCCGCCGACGACTACACCGACCCGGCGCCGGCAACGACGTTCGCGCACCTGGACGCCACCACGGAGCTTTCGCGTGCGGTGTTCTCGAAGGGCATCTTCCCGGCGGTGGATCCGCTGGCGTCGTCGTCGACGATCCTCGACCCCGCGGTCGTGGGTGACGAGCACTACCGCGTCGCGCAGGAAGTCATCCGAATCCTGCAGCGCTACAAGGATCTCCAGGACATCATCGCGATCCTCGGTATCGACGAGCTCGCCGAAGAGGACAAGCAGCTCGTCAACCGTGCCCGCCGCATCGAGCGGTTCCTGAGCCAGAACATGATGGCGGCCGAGCAGTTCACCGGCCAGCCGGGTTCGACGGTGCCGCTGAAGGAGACCATCGAGGCCTTCGACAAGCTCACCAAGGGCGATTTCGATCACCTGCCCGAGCAGGCGTTCTTCCTCATCGGCGGTCTCGACGACCTGGCGAAGAAGGCAGAAACCCTCGGCGCCAAGCTGTGACCGGCGTAGCGCGAAAGGTGGTGTGACATGGCGGACTTGCACGTCGAGATCGTCGCCGTGGAGCGCGAGCTGTGGTCGGGTGACGCGACGTTCGTGTTCACCAGGACCACCGCCGGCGAGATCGGCATTCTGCCGCGGCACATTCCGCTGGTTGCGCAGCTCGTCGACGACGCCATGGTGCGTGTCGAGCGAGAAGGCGAAGACGATCTCCGGATCGCGGTCGACGGCGGATTCCTGTCGGTAACTGAAGAAGCCGTCCGGCTCCTCGTGGAGAACGCCGAGTTCGAGTCAGAGATCAACGCGGACTCCGCCAAGCAGGATTCCGAGTCCGACGACGAGCGGACCGCGGCGTGGGGTCGGGCGCGGCTGCGCGCCCTCGGCCAACTGGACTGACCGCCGATGAGCGCGTCCATGCTGTTCATGGTCGCGCTCGTCGGTGTGCTCCTCCTCGTCGTCGTCGCACTGACCTACCGGCTGTGGAAGCTGCGGCAGGTCGGCGGGACGGCGGCGATTCTGCGTGACGTCCCCGCTGTCGGCGGCCATGGCTGGCGCCACGGGGTGATGCGCTACCGCGGTGGGGAAGCTGGTTTCTACCGGTTGTCCAGCATGCGGTGGTGGCCGGATCGGACACTGACCCGGCGCGGCCTCGAGGTGGTGTCCAGGCGTGCACCCCGCGGCGACGAGTTCGACATCATGACCGACGAGATCGTGGTGCTCGAGCTCCGGGACACCGAGCCGGAGCGCGGCCGCGGGTACGAAATCGCCTTGGACCGGGGAGCGTTGACCGCGTTCACGTCGTGGCTTGAATCGCGACCGTCTCCCCGTGCCCGGCGTCGCTCGGGCTGAGCCTTACTGACGCTTCCCGCCGGGCTGCCACAGGACGTCGCCCTGGGGATTGGCTACCCGCGACAAAATGAACAGCAGGTCGGACAGCCGGTTCAGGTACTTCGCCGGAAGCACGCTGACCGAATCCCCGTGAGTGTCGACCGCCTGCCATGCAGCGCGCTCCGCGCGCCGGGCCACCGTGCGGGCGACGTGCAGCAGCGCAGACAGCGGAGTCCCGCCGGGGAGGATGAACGAATTCAGCGCGGGCAGTGACTCGTTGAACTCGTCGCACCAGCCTTCGAGCCGGTCGATATAGCTCTGCTGGATGCGAAGCGGCGGATATTCCGGGTTCTCGGCGACGGGCGTGGACAGATCCGCGCCGGCGTCGAACAGGTCGTTCTGGATCTGTCGCAACACCGGCAGGATTCGCTCGTCAGGGTTCCCCAGCGCCACCGCGACGCCGATTGCGGCGTTGGCTTCATCACAGTCTGCGTATGCCGCGAGGCGCGCGTCGCTCTTCGAAACCCTGCTGAAATCGCTGAGTCCCGTCGTGCCATCGTCGCCGGTCCGCGTATAGATTCGGGTCAGGTGCACAGCCATGGTGAAAACGGTACCGGGATGTGTCTTCGGTCCGCGGCTCGGCAGCCTGACACGGCCCAGCGGGCTGTTTACACTAACCGGCGTGAGCGACCGATTCGTGGTGACCGGGGGTGGGCGGTTATCGGGTGAAGTTGCTGTCGGAGGCGCCAAGAACAGCGTGTTGAAGCTGATGGCGGCCGCGCTGCTCGCCGAGGGCACCAGCACGATCACCAACTGTCCGGACATCCTCGACGTTCCGCTGATGGCGGAAGTCCTGCGGGGTCTCGGTGCGACGGTGGAGCTCGAAGGTGACATCGTGCGCATCACCTCACCGGATGAACCCAAGTACGACGCGGACTTCGCCGCGGTGCGGCAGTTCCGCGCTTCGGTATGTGTTCTCGGACCGCTGGTGGGCCGGTGCAAGAAAGCGAAAGTCGCCCTGCCCGGTGGTGATGCCATCGGGTCCCGGCCCCTCGACATGCATCAGGCTGGCCTTCGCCAACTTGGTGCCCGCTGCAATATCGAGCACGGCTGTGTCGTCGCCGAGGCTGATCACCTGCGCGGAGCCGAGATCCAACTGGAGTTTCCGTCCGTCGGCGCGACGGAGAACATCCTGATGGCGGCGGTCCTGGCCGAAGGTGTCACGACGATCCACAACGCGGCCCGCGAACCGGACGTCGTCGATCTCTGCATCATGCTCAACCAGATGGGTGCGCAGATCACCGGCGCGGGTTCGTCGACGATGACGATCACCGGCGTCGATCGTCTGTATCCGACGGAGCATCGGGTCATTGGTGACCGGATCGTCGCGGCGACGTGGGGGATAGCCGCCGCGATGACGCGCGGCGACATCGAGGTCACCGGTGTGGACCCCGCGCATCTTCAACTCGTGCTGCACAAGTTGCACGACGCCGGCGCAACGGTCACGCAGAGTGCCGATGGATTCCGCGTCGTTCAGTACGAACGACCGAAAGCGGTGAATGTCGCGACGCTCCCGTTCCCCGGGTTCCCGACGGACCTCCAACCGATGGCCATCGGGCTGGCCGCCATCGCCGATGGCACGTCGATGATCACGGAGAACGTCTTCGAAGCTCGCTTCCGGTTCGTCGAGGAGATGATCAGGCTCGGCGCCGACGCGAGAACTGATGGCCATCACGCGGTGGTCCGCGGCATTCAGCAATTGTCGAGTGCGCCGGTGTGGTCGTCCGACATCCGGGCAGGAGCCGGGCTGGTTCTGGCCGGACTCGTTGCCGATGGCGACACTGAGGTGCACGACGTCTTTCACATCGACCGCGGGTATCCGAAGTTCGTGGAAAATCTTGTCGCTCTGGGTGCGGAGATCGAGCGGGTCCAGTAGCGTCGATAGGCCGAATCACCCTTCTGTGCTGGGGATTTGGGCCACGCACAGACAACGCGTAGTATTCATTTCAGCAAGCAACGCCCCGGGATCCGAAAGGAATCGGAGGCCAAAGCTTGACTCCCATCCAGAGCTAGTATAGGCTGGTTGGGTTGCCTTAAATCAGGCTCTGTTGTTTGAGAACTCAATAGTGTGTTTGGTGGTTTTTGTTTGTTGTTTTTTGTCGTGTCCGCATTTTCCCGTTTGGGGGCGCGACGTGTTTTTTTGGATGCCAGTTTTGGTGTCTTTT
>NZ_JARSBP010000019.1 GCF_029623955.1 Mycobacterium sp. 236(2023)
GAAGGAGCCCGCACCAACGGCTGGAAACAAGCACTCGGAGCCCTCGCCCTCAACTACCCCGACCGCATCAACCCCTACCTGTAAACCCGCCACATACACAGAAATCTTGACAAGCTCCGCCATGACGCGCCGGTCAAAGGCAACCAGCATCTCGGGTTCGCCAACGCGCTGGTCCATGAGATGCCGCACACGCTGGCGGCGTTGGAGGCCGGGGTGCTCTCGGAGTATCGGGCCACGCTGATCGTCCGCGAATCAGCGTGTCTGTCACTGCAAGACCGTAACGCCTTGGACACCGAACTCTGCTCCGACATGTCAAGGTTGGTGGGGTGGGGTGACCGACGGGTCGCCGCCGAAGCCGCCAAGATCACCGCACGCCTGGACGCCGCGGCGGTGGTGGAACGCAACACCAAAGCCGTCAAAGACCGCTGCGTCACCACCAGGCCTGCGCCCAACGGGATGGTCTACGTGACGTTCCTGATGCCGCTGGCTCAGGGCATCGGCATGTACGCCGCACTCAAACGCCGAGCCGACATGAACGGCGACGGTCGCTCGCAAGGCCAGTTCATGTGCGACACCGCCTACGAGCGGGTGACGGGCCGCAGCGCGACCGCACCGGCGAATGTGAGCCTGAACCTGGTGATGGCCGACACCACCCTCTTCGGCGGCGACGACTGCCCCGGGTACCTGGCCGGCTACGGACCCGTTCCCGCCGACGTTGTGCGCCACATCGTCGGCGATGCGGTCGCCGACAAGGACGCCAAAGCCACGCTGCGCCGGCTCTACCGCCACCCGACATCAGGGCAGTTGGTGGCCATGGAATCGCGGTCGCGGACCTTCCCGACAGGACTGACGGCTTTCATCGGACTGCGCGACCAGACCTGCCGCACCCCCTACTGCAACGCCCCGATCCGCCACCACGACCACGCCACCCCTGACCGCGAGGGCGGAAAGACCAGTGCGATCAACGGGTTAGGGGCCTGCGAGGCGTGCAACTACGCCAAGGAAGCACCCGGCTGGCAGGTGCGCACGAGTATGCGCGACGGCGTACATACCGCCGAATACTGCACACCAACCGGAGCGAGGTACTACTCCCTCGCCCCACCACCACCCGGAACCCGAATCGTGCGCCGCAGCATCGTCGAAGCCCAGTTCAGCATCGACCTGGCGACCTTTGAAGCTGCCTGAGTAGCGCCAGAAGCGTTACAGCACACCAAGTTTGGCAGCGAGAGCAAGTACCGCTTCGGCCCGCGACCGCGTCGGACCCGCGCTGCCGTCGTAGACACCGGCCGGATCATCCAGGCGTGCCAGGGTGCGGCGGGCTTCGTCGATCTCCATGACAGAGGGGCTCAGCAGCGTGTTGATCGTCTCAGCGTGGGTGACATCGAGACACAGCCGCCCGGTCATGCCCGCGGCCTTGGCCACGTCGGTTTCCCGCGCGAGATGACGCGACTGGTCGCGCAGCGTAGGGCCGTCGATCGGTGCGGGCAGGCCGGCGGCTCGGCTGGCGATCACCAGTCGCGCCCGCGGGTAGGCCAACACCATGGGGTCGGCACTCATCCCGGTGTCACGGCGGAAATCGCCTACTCCGAACGCAATTCGCGAGCAGCACCGGGCGATCTCCAGGGCTGACTCGATCCCGAGAGCGGACTCGACCAGCGCGACGATGGGGGTTCCCGCAGGAAGGCGTGCCGCGGTAGCGACCACGTCATCCGCGGATTCTGTCTTGGCGAGCATCACACCGGCCAAGCCGGCGGCCGAGGACAGTGCCCGCAGATCGGCGTCCCACTCGGACGTGGCAGCGCTGTTGATCCGCACCCAGGCGTTGCCGCCGTCGTGCAACCAGTCGGCAACCGCCCGGCGCCCCTCCGCTTTCGCCGCGGCGGGCAGCCCGTCTTCGATGTCGAGCACCACGACGTCGACGTGGGGTTCGTCCGTGACCGTGAACCCTGGTAGGCCTGGCTGCAGCAGCCAGGTCCGAGCCACCGACCAGTGGGGTCGGCACGTGGAATTCGCGTGTGGTGAGACCGTCACGCCTTCATGGTTCCGAGGTAACCGATGAACCGCCAGATTGCGCACATTTTGTTCACGCGATGCGCTGCGCAGGGCGTATACATACGGCATCTGCCGAGGAACCCGAAGGCTGAAGAGCATGGAGCAGGCGGACATGGAGGTGCTCGTCGCGCGGCATCTCGCCGCCGAGGGCCGAGGCGACGTCGAGCACGATGTCGTCAGCTATCCCGGCAGTCCGCGGTTCGGCAAGAGCGGCGCTCGGGAGTTCTACGAGGAGCTGACCGCCAACTTCCGCGCCGAGATCGAGGACGTCCCACACCGCTTCATCCCCGCCGACGCGATGATTCTCGAGCAGATGATGACGGGTCGATCATCGCGCAGCTGGGCCCAGTCCTGCGGCGCACCCATCTACGAGACGCTACCGCCGTCGCGGCCGCCCTGGACGGCAGCCGCCGCAGCACGGATCTGCGGCGTCACCAACATCACCTGGCCCAGCACACCATTGACGAATCCCGGTGAATCGTCGGTCGACAGCTGCTTGGCGAGCTCGACGGCCTCGTCGACGGCAACAGGCTCCGGCACATCGTCGGCGTGCAGAAGCTCCCACACCGCCACACGCAGGATCGCGCGGTCGACGGCGGGCAGCCGGTCCAGCGTCCACCCCTGCAGGTGCGCCGAGATCAGATCGTCGACGTGCGCCGCGTGATCGGTCACCCCGCGCGCGACAGTCACCGTGTACGGATTCAAGGGCGCGATATCGTCGGTCTGCTTCTCCGCCAGCGCATTTCGCGCTTCCGCAACCTCCGCGGCGGTGATACCGCGCGCTTCAGCTTCGAAGAGGAGGTCGACGGCGCGTTTGCGCGCCTGATGCCGCCCTCGATCACCCTTCCGGTCAGCCATTAACCCTTCCCAGGTAGCTGCCGTCTCGCGAATCGACCTTGAGCTTGTCGCCGGTGTTGATGAACAGCGGCACCTGGATCTCGGCGCCGGTCTCCATCGTCGCGGGCTTGGTGCCCGCGCTGGAACGATCACCCTGCAGGCCAGGCTCGGTCGAGGCGACCAGCAGTTCGACGGTGACAGGAAGTTCCAGGTACAGCGCCGCTCCGTCGTGGAACGCGATCTGCACCGGCATGCTCTCCAGCAGGAAGTCGGAGAGCCGCCCGACCAACGCCTCGGACAAGGGGTGTTGCTCGTAATCCTGGGAATCCATGAACACGAAATCCGAGCCGTCGCGGTACAGATAGGTGGCATCGCGGCGGTCCACCGTCGCGGTTTCCACCTTCACGCCCGCGTTGTAGGTCTTGTCGACGACCTTGCCGGATACGACGTTCTTCAGCTTGGTCCGCACGAAGGCCGGGCCCTTGCCAGGCTTGACGTGCTGGAACTCGATGATCTGCCACAGCTGGCCGTCGATCTGAAGGACGAGCCCGTTCTTGAAGTCGGCGGTCGATGCCACGGTGGGTTGTACTCCTAGCTTCTATATGATCACCAGTTCTTTGGAGAACCGGGTGAGTAGTCAGACTGATCTGACCTGCACTTTTAAACTGATACCCAAGATAACGGCATTAGCACAACGTTCCATGCCAAGATAATGGGCATGCCCGAACCTTTGCCAGAACTGCGTCCCCTGCTGGACTCGTGGGAACTGTCCATGAAGGCTGTCAACAAATCGCCCACCACGATTACCAGCTACATGCGGGGCGTACGCATGTTCATCGAGTGGTGCGAAAGGTCCGAACACCGGGCAGAGCTTACCCGCCCACTTGTGCAGACTTACATTGCCGAGCTGATCGAAGACGGCAAGGAGGCGAACACGGTACGTCTGCGGTTGGCTGCACTGCGAGCGTTCGCACGATGGCTTGTCGAAGAGGACGAACTGAGCGAAGACCCGCTTACGGGCATCAAGCAACCCAAGATTCCTAGCAAGGTGGTCGAATCGCTCTCTGATGAACAGCTTCGGAATCTGATCGCGGCTTGTAGAGGGAAGGGTCTGCGGGACCGCAGGGATGAGGCGATTGTGCGTCTGATGGCGGAGACGGGCATCCGGTCTAACGAGCTAGTCAGCCTCGGCGTATCAGATTTGGACTTGCCACGCGGTCTGGTCACTATCCAGCGCGGTAAGGGTGCGAAGGGTCGTATTGCTCCGTTTGGTCCGCAGACCGCTGCGGCGTTGGATCGCTATTTAAGGATGCGTCGCAGTCACAAGCTTGCCGATGCGGACGCGTTGTGGGTCGGAGTGGGCGGCAAGTCGTTCGCCTATTTCGGTCTGAATGACACGCTGCGGAGACGTGCGGCGAGCGCCGGTATTGAGGGCTTTCATTTGCACTTGCTGCGTCATACGTATGCCACGCGCTGGTTGAGGGCCGGTGGTTCAGAGCAGGGTTTGATGGCTGTCGCCGGGTGGTCTACGCGCAGCATGATTGATCGCTATACGGGTGCGAGTGCGTCGGAGCGGGCGGCGGCTGAGTCACGCGGCCTGGGGTTGGGCGAGATCTAGGAGGACCGACTTACGTGGATGTTCGCAAGATCGTAGGTCAGCAGTAGGCGTTCTTTGGTTGACCGTTCGACGAGCGGTCCGGGGTTGGTGAGGTTGACCTCATCTGTGAACACAACCGGCACGAGGTCAATCGCGAGTGGCGACAGCTTCTGTTCGTACACGGCGTCACGGATGAGCTTGATGTGCTCCTCAACCTCCGCGAGAAACGGATTGCTGTTGGCCGGTCCAATGTCGCTTGCGACGGCAACGTGCAGACCGACAGGAACTCCGTGCTCATACTTGATCAGTGTTTCTACCGTCTCGAACTCAGCTCTATTGCGATGAGCTACGTGCCCGTGACGCCAGTCCATGATCCGGTCGTGAGTCGCCTTACCTGATTCTCCCGCAACATCTTTCACGAACTGCTTGAACGGAACCGGGCGTTCAAACTGGCTTTGATCGGCACGACTGTAGGCAATTACCGCCGCCTCCCACAGTCCCCGGCGCTGGTATACGGAAGCGAACTTGTCGGGAAGCTGACGCCGCTCGTAGAGCATCATGTCCGCGAGCATTAGATCCGCCCACACTGAGGTCCAATGCTCTACTTCGCTGCACGGCTCCCCCGTCGCCGTCGCCCACTGCTCGTTTACTTCCGACATGCCACGAAGCTAAACACGAGCGAGAAACGCCGTCCAGGCAATTTGACTGCTAGCGGGGCCGCCGCCGTGACTGTGCTGACTTGAACGCCATCCGCTGATAGTGGGCTTTGCGGGCGTTCTCAGCCCTCTTGGCACGTTCTGCGGGTAGGAGTAGCCCATCGGGGTCTACTTGCTTTTCAAACTTTTCCATCATGGCTAGGCGTGCGGGAAGTGTTCTCGCAGTGCGGTTTTCGCATTGTGCCCATGATTCGTTGGCGGCGATTTGTGCGCGTAGGGTGCGCTCGCTTCCGGTCATGGTGGTCACGTGACATAAGGCTACTGGTCAGCTAGAACCGCTGGTCAGAGCTGCAATCGGCATCGACCAGAGCGGGTGAACAGATCCAGAAATTTGCCGTTCGGAAGTGTCGGTGGGCGGCCCTAGGCTCATGCGGCGTAAGCCAAAGAAAACTAGATAGAGATCGGAAAGTTCAGTGAAAGCAACAATCGTGTCACCAGAGGAACTGGAAGCGAACAAGATAGCGGCACAGGAACGGATTGTCAGCATTTGCGCAGAGATGACAGGACATTTGGTTACTGCGCGGTGGGAGGGCGACATTCTGTTCGTCTTCGATGAGGAGACGGGCGAGGTTTTGCTGCGAAACTTTTTCGCTGACAAGGATGTACCGATGATTGGAAACAATTCCAAATTGTGACGCATTTCACATTGACATGTCACGAGATATATGAATAGCCGTGGGACTATATAGGTAGAGGAAGAGGGCGAATTGCCATCATCGTTGATGACAGACGGTTAAACCCCCCTCATTCACCTTCGCTGAGGTATCAGTCAGCGACTCCCGCTAACCACGGTGTGAACTCCCCGCAGCCCGTAACCAATCGTGGCGCAGATGGGGTGCACTGTCGACCACGGAGTTCCCCGACGTAAACGGATGATGTCTCCCAGGTTGACGCTGGAAGAGGTGTCGTCCAGCAAATTCAGATTGATACATGAGGACTGCCCAAGCCGGAACCTGAGCAGCCGCAAGAGTTCATGATCAAGTGCCCGTCCCGGCCCACGTGGGGGCAAGGCAAAGGGTTAATGCGAAATGGCAGCCCCAACGATAGGTGGTTGAGCACTTATCCCGAAAAGCTGTCCACGGACAGAACGAGCCGTACCCGGTGAAAGCA
Source organism: Mycobacterium sp. 236(2023) (assembly GCF_029623955.1). Classification (GTDB taxonomy): domain Bacteria; phylum Actinomycetota; class Actinomycetes; order Mycobacteriales; family Mycobacteriaceae; genus Mycobacterium. The sequence continues at coordinate 6,313 of NZ_JARSBP010000019.1, forward strand.
ACGGGAGTTCTTTTCAAAAGAACAAGAATTGGCTTTCCGGTGGTTGCGTTTGGGTGAGCCGTTCGGCTGGCTGCGGTTGCAAGTGGTTGGGAAACGTAGCCGCTTCGCGGTGGCTGGGGACAAGAGAATGGCTCCATTTCGCCGCGAGAGTCCAGAACCCCTTAACACTTTCCTAAGCCTCTCTATCGAGAGGTGACCACGCACTTAACGCACTGTGCCGCACGGCTTCCAAAAGCCCGGTAGGAGAAAAACCACAAAGAATCACGGAGCAGACATGACTTACCTATGCGAGCGCTGCGGGCTTCCCGTAGGCCCCGGAGGCGGATACGTCCATAAGTCCCACACGGGGCGGCACTGGCACATCCACCACCGGATCTGCGCACCGGATCTGACACACCGCATTTGTTTCGCCGTGACGGCGAATTGGTCGGATCTGTACACCGCGCATGCTGCGACTAGGTCGGTGGTGCCGGTATGACCCGTGGTTCTTGGGGTGCTGAACGTCGTCGCCCGAAAGTGGAACGGCAGATGGAAACGTATTCGCCCCATACCGTCTCAGTGCTCGGCTCAGGCCCGCTGTACGACATCGTAATTGATTGCGGTGCAACGGAACCCGTGCGGGTAGTGAGCTTGACGACTGACCTTGCGCACATAATCCGTGACCGCTTGAATAAGAAACTTCTAGGAGTAGCAACATGACTGAAGGAATCCCCGGTTTCGTCCAAGCCCCTGGATGGCTAGCCGTTGGCGTCGGCGGTCATCTGATTCGGTCCACTGATGGTGACTTCCGCGTACTGCGTTTCCTGAACCCATCCGGCGAGATACTTAACGTGGCACTTGCTGACGACACCGTGACTGAGGGTGTGCGTACCACCGCGCAGGACTTGCAGCTGGCAACTATCGAGGCGGACACCGTCTTTCACGACATCGGCATGTATGAGCCTCGCTAGTTACCGCTGTTCAATTTGACCTTTCGCTAGCAAGTTCGGGTAATGGTCAACATCAGCATTGACACGCGACCACCTGCCAGGCGTGAAATAGATCGTTTCATCCTTTGCCGCAACCATGAGCACCCCGCTGTTTCGTATCTCAAAGCCCTCATCGTCGCCGAACTTCTGGAGATTTCCGCTTTCAAGCTGGATCGTAAATGCCATACCACTGAGTGTTGCACGCTCATCAGACAAGTCCTTGGAGGTGAGGCACCATGACAGTCGGAATTCCGAAGCCGTGTCTCGTATGCGGCGAACTGACACCCGGCAGCCGATGTCCTGACCATAGAATCAAACGCACCTACCCGCCGACACCCTCACGGCGAGAACGCAACCGACCCGGAGCACTAGACGCACTATCAAAGCGCCTGCGGGCACTGTCACCGTTCTGCGAAGTCTGCGGCGCAACCGAACCCCTTGAACTTGACCACCTCATCCCGGTGTCCGAAGCCCCAGAGCTAGCACTTGAACCACTCAACTGCCGCGTCCTGTGCCGCACCTGCAACCGTGCTCGCGGTAACCGAGCGACCGACGCCGAACGTGACCAGGTCTACGCAGCCATAGCAGCGCGGAAACGAAGACAGCTAACCGCCTGAACCTGCACCTTCACCCATCCGCGCAGCAGCAGCGCATCACCGCAGGTCCCGAGCCGGCGATCCGTGACCCCAAGCCTCAGCAACAGATGGCGATAGCCCCGCAGAAACATGCTCTGATCAGCGCAAACCCAGGCCCAGGGGGTAGGGGTAAACGTTCGACGCAGCGGACAACCCTTGCGACAGCGCAGAGACGATTACTTTTTTCGATGGCTGGTTAGGCGCGTAGGAGGCGGGCGAGCATTCCACGGTGTGGAGGGACAAACCGATAGACCGTGTAG
>NZ_JARSBP010000020.1 GCF_029623955.1 Mycobacterium sp. 236(2023)
TTTTTGGTGGTGGGGGTGGTGTTGTGGTTTGTGGTTGTGGTTGCGAGGTTTTGTTGTTGTTGTAAGTTTTCGGCCGGTTAGTGCCAGTTCCCTGCGCGCATTGCTGCGTTTCTAGGTCTGGTCTATCGATCCCGTGGTCTGCGGGGGGCCTTATCCCACTTAATGGGTGAGAAGCCTGGTCTTGGAGGGGGTTTCCCGCTTAGATGCTTTCAGCGGTTATCCTGTCCGAACGTGGCTATCCAGCGGTGCCCCTGGTGGGACAACTGGTAGACCAGAGGTTCGTCCGTCCCGGTCCTCTCGTACTAGGGACAGGTTTCCTCAAGCTTCTGACGCGCGCGGCGGATAGAGACCGAACTGTCTCACGACGTTCTAAACCCAGCTCGCGTGCCGCTTTAATGGGCGAACAGCCCAACCCTTGGGACCTGCTCCAGCCCCAGGATGCGACGAGCCGACATCGAGGTGCCAAACCATCCCGTCGATATGGACTCTTGGGGAAGATCAGCCTGTTATCCCCGGGGTACCTTTTATCCGTTGAGCGACACCCCTTCCACTCAGAGGTGCCGGATCACTAGTCCCGACTTTCGTCCCTGCTCGACATGTCCGTCTCGCAGTCAAGCTCCCTTGTGCACTTACACTCAACACCTGATTGCCGTCCAGGTTGAGGGAACCTTTGGGCGCCTCCGTTACATTTTAGGAGGCAACCGCCCCAGTTAAACTACCCACCAGGCACTGTCCCTGAACCGGATATACGGTTCGAGGTTAGAGGCCCAATACGATCAGAGTGGTATTTCAACAATGACTCCACGATCACTGGCGTGACCGCTTCACAGTCTCCCACCTATCCTACACAAACCGTATCGAGCACCAATACCAAGTTGTAGTGAAGGTCCCGGGGTCTTTTCGTCCTGCCGCGCGTAACGAGCATCTTTACTCGTAATGCAATTTCGCCGAGTCTATGGTTGAGACAGTTGAGAAGTCGTTACGCCATTCGTGCAGGTCGGAACTTACCCGACAAGGAATTTCGCTACCTTAGGATGGTTATAGTTACCACCGCCGTTTACTGGGGCTTAAATTCTCCGCTTCACCCTAAAAGGGTTAACGGGTCCTCTTAACCTTCCAGCACCGGGCAGGCGTCAGTCCGTATACATCGTCTTGCGACTTCGCACGGACCTGTGTTTTTAGTAAACAGTCGCTTCTCACTGGTTTGTGCCACCCACTCACGCTTGGGCCGTAAAGGCTTACACGCCATGTGGGTCCCCCTTCTCCCGAAGTTACGGGGGCATTTTGCCGAGTTCCTTAACCATAGTTCACTCGTACGCCTCGGTATTCTCTACCTGACCACCTGTGTTGGTTTGGGGTACGGGCCGTGTGTGCGCTCGCTAGAGGCTTTTCTCGACAGCATAGGATCACCGAATTCGCCTCACTCGGCTATGCATCACCTCTCAGGATATGTGAAACCCGGATTTGCCTAGGTTTCTCCCTACCGGCTTGCCCCAGTATTACCACTGACTGGTACGGCTACCTTCCTGCGTCACCCCATCGCTTGACTACTACCAGAGAAGGTCACGCGCAGCCCCGTCAATCCGCACACCCGAAGGTGATTGGTAACGACGGTTTTGGGCGTTTAGTACCTCTGATTCATCAGGGACGCTCACACACGGGTACGGGAATATCAACCCGTTGTCCATCGACTACGCCTGTCGGCCTCGCCTTAGGTCCCGACTCACCCTGGGCGGACTGGCCTGGCCCAGGAACCCTTGGTCTTTCGGCGGGCAAGGTTCTCACTTGCCTTATCGCTACTCATGCCTGCATTCTCACTCCCACACCCTCCACAGCTCCATTACCAGGCTGCTTCACAGGATGCAGGACGCTCCCCTACCCAGCACACAAAAGTATGCTGCCGCGGCTTCGGCGGTGTGCTTGAGCCCCGCTACATTATCGGCGCACAATCACTTGACCAGTGAGCTATTACGCACTCTTTCAAGGGTGGCTGCTTCTAAGCCAACCTCCTGGTTGTCTTCGCGACTGCACATCCTTTTCCACTTAGCACACGCTTAGGGGCCTTAGCCGGCGATCTGGGCTGTTTCCCTCTCGACGCACGGAGCTTATCCCCCGCCGTCTCACTGCCGCATTACACCGTGTCGGCATTCGGAGTTTGGCTGACGTCAGTAACCTTGTGAGGCCCATCGGCCATCCAGTAGCTCTACCTCCGACACGAACACTGCGACGCTGCACCTAAATGCATTTCGGGGAGAACCAGCTATCACGGAGTTTGATTGGCCTTTCACCCCTACCCACAACTCATCCCCTCAGTCTTCAACCTAAGTGGGTTCGGGCCTCCACGCGGTCTTACCCGCGCTTCACCCTGGCCATGGGTAGATCACTCCGCTTCGGGTCCAGAACACACCACTACACCAGCCACTGTTGACTGGATACGCCCTATTCAGACTCGCTTTCGCTACGGCTACCCCACCCGGGTTAACCTCGCGACATGTCCCTGACTCGCAGGCTCATTCTTCAAAAGGCACGCCATCACCAAACAAGTCGGCTCTGACGGATTGTAAGCGCACGGTTTCAGGTACTATTTCACTCCCCTCCCGGGGTACTTTTCACCATTCCCTCACGGTACTAATCCGCTATCGGTCACTGAGAAGTATTCAGGCTTACCGGGTGGTCCCGGCAGATTCACAGCAGATTCCACGGGCCCGCTGCTACTCGGGAAACATTCCACGAAAGCCGTCAAGTTTTCGGTTACGGGGCTCTCACCCTCTCCGGCAGGCCATCCCAGACCACTCCACCTAACCCAACGGTTGATCACTTTCGCTCTCCACGGCGGTAGAGAGAAGAAACGTCCCACAACACCGCACACACAACCCCCGCCGGGTATCACATGCACACGGTTTAGCCATCCTCCGCTTTCGCTCGCCACTACTCACGGAATCACTTTTGTTTTCTCTTCCTACGGGTACTGAGATGTTTCACTTCCCCGCGTTCCCCCCCAACGCCTATATATTCAGCGTTGGGTGACACGACATCACTCGTGCCGGGTTTCCCCATTCGGACATCCTCGGATCCACGCTCGGTTGACAGCTCCCCGAGGCATATCGCAGCCTCCCACGTCCTTCATCGGCTCCCAGTGCCAAGGCATCCACCATGCGCCCTTAAACACTTACAACACAAAACCAAAAAATGAGTCACCCACACACACCACACACCCAAAAAGGCATGCAGCACATGCGAGTATCAGAAAAATTTGCATTACATAAAAGAAGCACACACACCCGAAAGCCTGTGCACCCTTTTGATGCTCGCAACCACTATCCACAAATCAAACACCACACCCCACCACCAAAGCAGGGCAACAACACGCCTCCCACCCCACACAGGGGCCAGGGAACTGCGGGCCTGTTGTCTCAAAGCCCAATAGTGTGTCTGATGATTTTCCGCAGATGCTTTCCCGCACCCACGCCAAGTTTGTTGTCCTGCACCAGAACCCGGTCCACTACAGACAAGCCC
>NZ_JARSBP010000021.1 GCF_029623955.1 Mycobacterium sp. 236(2023)
CCCAAAGAGGCAACGGGTCCATCCAACGATTCGACCAAGATCACCGAACTCCCACACGATGTGGGCGGGCCTGGTTCTCGTGGTGCTCCTTAGAAAGGAGGTGATCCAGCCGCACCTTCCGGTACGGCTACCTTGTTACGACTTCGTCCCAATCGCCGATCCCACCTTCGACGGCTCCCTCCACAAGGGTTAGGCCACCGGCTTCGGGTGTTACCGACTTTCATGACGTGACGGGCGGTGTGTACAAGGCCCGGGAACGTATTCACCGCAGCGTTGCTGATCTGCGATTACTAGCGACTCCGACTTCACGGGGTCGAGTTGCAGACCCCGATCCGAACTGAGACCGGCTTTGAAAGGATTCGCTCCACCTCACGGCATCGCAGCCCTTTGTACCGGCCATTGTAGCATGTGTGAAGCCCTGGACATAAGGGGCATGATGACTTGACGTCATCCCCACCTTCCTCCGAGTTGACCCCGGCAGTCTCTCACGAGTCCCCACCATTACGTGCTGGCAACATGAGACAAGGGTTGCGCTCGTTGCGGGACTTAACCCAACATCTCACGACACGAGCTGACGACAGCCATGCACCACCTGCACACAGGCCACAAGGGAACCGACATCTCTGCCGGCGTCCTGTGCATGTCAAACCCAGGTAAGGTTCTTCGCGTTGCATCGAATTAATCCACATGCTCCGCCGCTTGTGCGGGCCCCCGTCAATTCCTTTGAGTTTTAGCCTTGCGGCCGTACTCCCCAGGCGGGGTACTTAATGCGTTAGCTACGGCACGGATCCCAAGGAAGGAAACCCACACCTAGTACCCACCGTTTACGGCGTGGACTACCAGGGTATCTAATCCTGTTCGCTCCCCACGCTTTCGCTCCTCAGCGTCAGTTACTGCCCAGAGACCCGCCTTCGCCACCGGTGTTCCTCCTGATATCTGCGCATTCCACCGCTACACCAGGAATTCCAGTCTCCCCTGCAGTACTCCAGTCTGCCCGTATCGCCCGCACGCCCACAATTGAGTTGTGAGTTTTCACGAACAACGCGACAAACCACCTACGAGCTCTTTACGCCCAGTAATTCCGGACAACGCTCGGACCCTACGTATTACCGCGGCTGCTGGCACGTAGTTGGCCGGTCCTTCTTCTCCAGGTACCGTCACTTGCGCTTCGTCCCTGGCGAAAGAGGTTTACAACCCGAAGGCCGTCATCCCTCACGCGGCGTCGCTGCATCAGGCTTGCGCCCATTGTGCAATATTCCCCACTGCTGCCTCCCGTAGGAGTCTGGGCCGTATCTCAGTCCCAGTGTGGCCGGTCACCCTCTCAGGCCGGCTACCCGTCGTCGCCTTGGTAGGCCATTACCCCACCAACAAGCTGATAGGCCGCGGGCCCATCCCACACCGCAAAAGCTTTCCACCACACACCATGAAGCGCGTGGTCCTATTCGGTATTAGACCCAGTTTCCCAGGCTTATCCCAAAGTGCAGGGCAGATCACCCACGTGTTACTCACCCGTTCGCCACTAACCCGAAGGTCCGTTCGACTTGCATGTGTTAAGCACGCCGCCAGCGTTCGTCCTGAGCCAGGATCAAACTCTCCAAACAAAAACCCCTCGCAAAACGAGGCAGAATTCGAATCAGAAAAATCCGATCACAAACAAAAGACACCAAAACTGGCATCCAAAAAAACACGTCGCGCCCCCAAACGGGAAAATGCGGACACGACAAAAAACAACAAACAAAAACCACCAAACACACTATTGAGTTCTCAAACAACA
>NZ_JARSBP010000022.1 GCF_029623955.1 Mycobacterium sp. 236(2023)
GGGCGTGTCAGATGGTTTGTGTAGCTGTGGCTCCTAGTGAATGGAGCAGTATCGATGGATGTGAGCACTGACGAGCCGATGTCGGGGGCTGACGCCGTAGAGGCGTTGAAGTCCGCGGGTGTTCTTGACGATGTGATGGCCAAGATTGACGCGGGCCAGTTGCAGCTGACTGGGCAGGGCGGGTTTCTACCCGAAATGGTCAAAGCGGTGCTGGAGCGAGGTTTGGCCGCCGAGCTCACCGATCACCTCGGGTACGAGAAGGGTGATCCGGTCGGCCGGCAACTGCCCAACGCCCGCAACGGACACACCCCAAAGACGGTTGCCAGCGAGGTCGGCGACGTCGATTTGGCGATCCCGCGCGATCGCGACGGCAGCTTCATTCCGACGCTGGTGCCCAAGGGCTCGCGGCGCCTGGGCGGCCTCGACGACATGATCATCTCGCTGTACGCCGGCGGGATGACGATCCGCGATATCCAGCATCATCTGGCCACCACGATCGGCACCGAGTTGTCCCACGAGACGATTTCCAAGATCACCGACGCGGTACTCGAGGAGGTCGTCCAGTGGCAAAAGCGGCCGCTTGAGGAGCTGTATCCGATCGTCTATCTCGACGCTTTGGTCATCAAGATCCGCGACGGTCATCAGGTGCGTAACCGCGCAGCCCATATCGCCGTCGGTGTCGATCTCGACGGAATCCGCCATGTGCTGGGTATCTGGGTTACCGCTAACGAGGGCGCGAAGTTTTGGGCCGGCGTGTGCGCCGAGCTGGCCAACCGCGGGGTCAAAGACATCCTGATCGTGTGCACCGACGGGCTCACCGGATTCGCTGAGGCTGTCGAGGCGACCTGGCCGCAGACCACGGTGCAAACCTGCGTGGTGCATCTGATCCGTAATTCAATGAGGTTCGTGTCCTACGGCCAGCGCAAGGCGATCGCGGCCGCCCTCAAAAGTGTTTACACCGCCCCGACGGTCGACGCTGCGGCTGAGGCGTTCGAGGACTTCGCCAATTCATCTCTCGGACAATCGAACCCGACAACAGTGATCGCCTGGCGCAACGCGTGGGAGCGGTTCATCCCGTTTCTGGCGTTCCCGCCGGAGCTGCGGCGGATCATCTACACCACCAACGCGATCGAATCGCTGAACTATCAACTGCGCAAGATCATCAAGAACCGCGGACACTTCCCCAATGACCAGGCCGCGGTCAAACTCCTGTGGCTGGCGATCTGCAACATCGAGGATAAACGCGCTCGCGAACGCCAGAGATACGTTGATGACCCCCTCGCCACCGGAGATCGCTCACGCTACAACCGCCTGGTCGAAGGAGCCCGCACCAACGGCTGGAAACAAGCACTCGGAGCCCTCGCCCTCAACTACCCCGACCGCATCAACCCCTACCTGTAAACCCGCCACATACACAGAAATCTTGACAAGCTC
>NZ_JARSBP010000023.1 GCF_029623955.1 Mycobacterium sp. 236(2023)
TGGTCGAGGGTGATGCGTTCGGAGACGAATTTGTCGAGGGGGAAGCGGCCTTGGAGGTAGAGGCTGATGAGGGTGGGGAAGTCGCGTTCGGGTAGGCAGTCGCCGTACCAGGAGGATTTGAGGGCGCCGCCGCGGGAGAAGAAGTCGATCAGGGGCATGTCGAGGGTCATGTCGGGGGTGGGGACGCCGACGAGGACGACGGTGCCGGCCAGGTCGCGGGCGTAGAAGGCTTGTTTCCAGGTTTCGGGGCGGCCGACGGCGTCGATGACGACGTCGGCGCCGAATCCGTCGGTCAGATCCTGGATGGTTTCGATGGCGTCGAGGTCGCCGGCGTTGATGGTGTGGGTGGCGCCGAATTGGCGGGCCCAGTCCAGTTTTCGGTTGTCGCGGTCGACGGCGATGATGGTTTTCGCTCCGACGAGGGCGGCTCCGGCGATGGCGGCGTCACCGACGCCGCCGCAGCCGATGACGGCGACGGTGTCGTCGCGGGTGATGTTTGCGGTGTTGATGGCCGCGCCGAGGCCGGCCATGACGCCGCAGCCCAGCAGGCCGGCTGCGGCGGGGTCGGCGGCGGGGTCGACTTTGGTGCATTGGCCTTGGTGGACCAGGGTTTTGTCGGCGAAGGCGCCGATGCCCAGGGCGGGGGTGAGTTCGGTGCCGTCGGTCAACGTCATTTTCTGGGTGGCGTTGTGGGTGTCGAAGCACAGGTGGGGGCGGCCGCGTTTGCAGGCGCGGCATTGTCCGCAGACTGCGCGCCAGTTGAGGATGACGAAGTCGCCGACGGCGACGTTGGTGACGCCTTCGCCGATGGTGTCGACGATGCCGGCGGCTTCGTGGCCGAGCAGGAAGGGGAATTCGTCGTTGATGCCGCCTTCGCGGTAGGTCAGGTCGGTATGGCAGACCCCGCA
>NZ_JARSBP010000024.1 GCF_029623955.1 Mycobacterium sp. 236(2023)
GGCTTGCCGTAGAACCACGCGGCCGGGTTGTTGGCGGCGTGCTTGCGGTCGATCACGGAGATCTTGCCGAAGTCGGCGTTCGTCACGCCGTAGGTGGACATGTACCGCTGAGCGTGCAGAGAGACCCACGCGGCCGGCGTCATGAACCCGAAAGGCGCGTAGGGCGCCATCCACAGCGGTGTGACTCCGGGCTGGCGCCCGGCGCCGCCGAACCGGAAGCCGGACCGCTCGTTGAAGGCTCGATAGCAGACGACGGCTTCGGCTGCCCCCGTGGCGACCGCCATCGCTGCCTGCATGACGGTTCCTGCGGCGGCGCCGCCACCGTGCGGGACGCGGGTGAAGAACGAGAGATTCTGGATGCCGACGTTGCGGGCGACTTCGATCTCTTCGTTCTCGTCGACGGTAAAGGTCACCATGCCATCGATGTCACTCGGGCGAAGACCGGCGTCGTCGATGGCGGCTTTCACTGCCTCGCAGGCCAACTGCATCTCGGTACGGCCCGATTCTTTCGAGAACTCGGTTTGACCGATACCGACCAGGGCGGCGCGGCCGCCGAGACCATTCATGGCTGAACCCCGTCAAGCAGACTCAGGATCGCGGTACCGGTGACATGGTCGCCGAGTTTGTTGGTCCCCTTGAGTGTCACCTCGACCAGACCCTCGTCACCTTGCACCGACTTACCGGCGACACTGCCGGTGAAGTGGAGAGGGTCGTTGGGAAATGCCGGAACTCCGAGCCGGATCGACAGTTTCTTCACCATCGCTTCGGGACCGGCCCAATCGTGGAGGAACTTCACGCACAGGCCGTTGGTGGTCAGGATGTTGAGAAAGATGTCCGGAGACCCCTGGCCGGTCGCGAAATCGCGGTCATGGTGCACCGGCATGTAGTCCCGCGATGCGAT
>NZ_JARSBP010000025.1 GCF_029623955.1 Mycobacterium sp. 236(2023)
CGCAGCGGACAACCCTTGCGACAGCGCAGAGACGATTACTTTTTTCGATGGCTGGTTAGGCGCGTAGGAGGCGGGCGAGCATTCCACGGTGTGGAGGGACAAACCGATAGACCGTGTAGGTCCAGTACCCGCCTAGACCTGCGTTGTCCATTTTCCCTAGCGCCCGCTGGTATTGCGATGTTGCGTTATCAAGTGTCTCGAATGCGATCCGGAGGCGACGGTTGTTCGTCTCCTTCAAGCGGTCGTGTTCTTCTCTTCCGACAGCTTCTAGTGGGATCGAGAAATCGGACCGCCCCCTGATCTCGTGCAGGACGGCTTTGAGTCCGGCGATATGCGCTCGATTGGGCGAAATCAAACCGTCGTCGCGTATGTCGCTGAGTGCGCGGATGCTGAACTGTGGCATACGTCCGACCTCTTCCCAACCGCCTCGCTGGAAGTAACAGTCGCAGGCGCTCTTCATGTCGCGCAGTTGGTCACGGAGACGTTGGCGAAGTTGGCGCTGATTGCTCCCTCTGGCAGTCCAGAGACTAGCGGCAAATGTAATTAATACCACCAGTCCTCCGGCGATCCCCAAGACCGTCGTGATGATCCCCCAGACGCTCATACTTCGGAGTTTGCCATGCGAGCCGGACCAAAACGCGACGTTGACGATTCGCCGTTGCCGTGGCGTCCGCGTGGGTCGGAATCGGATCGGTTCGCCCAGTTCTGCAGGAAGTTTCTCCGCTTGTCAGACGGCAAGCCGTTCATCTTGAGGCAGTGGCAGAAGGATCTAGTTGCCTCTGTGTGGGATGCCGAACCTGCTCCCAGATTAGCCGCGTGGGCTATCGGTCGCGGTAACGGTAAGTCTCA
>NZ_JARSBP010000026.1 GCF_029623955.1 Mycobacterium sp. 236(2023)
ATCCGCACGTTGATGAACGCCGCCAAAAAGCCCGTCAGCGCCTCGATGCCGATGTTGCCCAGCGAGCTGTAGCCCTGAATCGCCAGCGTGCCACCGGCGGCCAACGTCAGGAACCCGACGATCACGACGGTGCCACCGATCATCGCCAACGTGCCTGCACCCATGGAGATCTCGGCGATCAAGCGGATGATTTCCTTGCGGAAGTGCACCGCCGCATGCGGAACACCGGCGATCGCACGGCCGTAGAACAGCACGTGGTCGCCGAGACGACCCAGCAGCGAGACCGGCCGGCCCAGGTGATCGATCAGCCGCGGGAACCGCGACCGAATAACCGCAGAAGTACCCATGCCCGGCCTATCCCGTCGTCATCCGGATGCCGATGGCGGTGACCACGACGTTGATGACGAACAACGCCATGAATGCGTACACCACCGTCTCGTTGACCGCGTTACCGACCGCCTTGGCTCCGCCGCCGGTGATCGTCAACCCGCGATAGCAGGCCACCAGGCCGGCGATCAGACCGAACAGGGCGGCCTTCACACATGAGATGATCACCTCGGGGACCCCGGTCAGCAGCGTGATCCCCGCCGCGAACGCACCCGGGTTGACGTCCTGAACGAAGACCGAGAAGAAGTAACCGCCCAGGATGCCGATGATGACCACCAAGCTGTTGAGCAGCAGCGCCACCAGGCCCGCCGCCAGCATCCGCGGCGTCACCAGCCGCTGCACCGGGTTGATGCCCAGCACCTCCATCGCGTCGATCTCCTCGCGGATGGTGCGAGAGCCCAAGTCCGCGCACATCGCCGTCGCCCC
>NZ_JARSBP010000027.1 GCF_029623955.1 Mycobacterium sp. 236(2023)
CTGCACGCTCAGCGGTACATGTCCACCTACGGCGTGACGAACGCCGACTTCGGCAAGATCTCCGTGATCGACCGCAAGCACGCCGCCAACAACCCGGCCGCGTGGTTCTACGGCAAGCCGATCACGATCGAGGACCACCAGCAATCGCGCTGGATCGTCGAGCCCGTCGTCCGGCTCCTTGACTGCTGTCAGGAGAGCGACGGCGGCGTCGCGATGGTGGTCACCAGTGTCGAAAGGGCCCGCGACCTGCCCAATCCGCCCGCGGTGATCACCGCGGCCGCCCAAGGCGCGGCGTTCGACGGCGAGGTGATGACGAGTTACTACCGCGACGACATCACCGGGCTGCCGGAGATGGGCGTCGTCGGGAACAAACTCTGGCGCGACTCCGGCCTCAAGCCCGACGACATCTCGACCGCGTTCCTCTACGACCACTTCACGCCATTCGTGTTCACGCAACTCGAAGAACTGGGCTTCTGCGGTCGAGGCGAAGCCAAGGACTACGTGTCGATCGAGGACCTCTCACTCGGCGGGCGAATGCCGATCAACACCAACGGCGGATTGCTCGGCGAGGCCTACATCCACGGCATGAACGGCATCACCGAAGGCGTACGGCAAGTGCGAGGCACCTCCCATAACCAGGTGGACAACGTCGAGCACGTGCTGGTCACGTCGGGAACAGGCGTGCCCACCAGTGGACTCATCCTGGCGCCTCTCAGCTAGCCTCTCCGCATGACGCAAGCGACCGCCGCCGACACCCGAGAGGCGATCATCTCGGCGGCATTCGC
>NZ_JARSBP010000028.1 GCF_029623955.1 Mycobacterium sp. 236(2023)
GGCGCGTCCGCTCGTCGTCTCGGAGGCGACGGCGACACCGCAGACATTGTGGGGGCTCTGTACACGCGAGCTCTTGTGGGACTGTGCGCCATTCAGATCGGCGTCACCGAGCGGGCGCTGCGCATCGCCGCGTCCTACACGGCCGAACGCGAACAGTTCGGTCGCCCGATCGGATCGTTTCAGGCGGTGCAGCAGCGCATGGCCGATGCCTTCATCGATACCGAGGCGATTCGATGGACGACCTGGCATGCCGCATGGCTGATCGGTGAAGGGAGGTCCGCCGTGCGCGAAGCGGCGATCGCCAAGTTCTGGGCCGCTGAAGCCGGTGCGCGTGTGGTCGCCACGGCGCAGCAGGTGCATGGCGGCATGGGCATCGACGTCACCTATCCGGTCTCCCGCTATTACCTGTGGGCCAAGGACATCGAGCTCGCGCTCGGATCCGCCTCGCAACAACTTGCTCGCCTCGGTACCACTTATCCAGAAGGAAGCAAATGACCTCCACCGCAACGCGAACGACCACCTTGGCCTACAACTCGGTCAACGTGGGTGACGAGATCACGCCGATGGACGTTCCCGTCACCACGACGTTGATCGTCGCGGGGGCCATCGCATCGCGGGACTACATGCCGGTGCACCATGACCGCGATTTCGCGACCGGCCAGGGGTCTCCGGACATCTTTCTCAACATCCTGACCACCAACGGCCTGTGCGTGAAGTTCCTCCA
>NZ_JARSBP010000029.1 GCF_029623955.1 Mycobacterium sp. 236(2023)
CAGATCCTGCAGAGCCTCGGAGTGGACTACGTCGACGAGTCCGAGGTGCTCACACCCGCCGACTACGCCAACCACATCGACAAGTGGAAGTTCACCGTTCCGTTCGTGTGCGGTGCCACCAACCTCGGCGAGGCGTTGCGCCGCATCACCGAAGGTGCGGCGATGATCCGTTCCAAGGGTGAGGCCGGCACCGGCGATGTCTCCAACGCCACCACACACATGCGCAAGATCGGCGGAGAGATCCGTCGGCTGACGACGCTGTCCGAGGACGAGTTGTACGTCGCGGCAAAGGAATTGCAGGCGCCCTACGACCTCGTGGTCGAGGTGGCGCAGGCCGGCAAGCTTCCCGTCACGCTGTTCACAGCGGGCGGTATCGCGACCCCGGCCGACGCGGCGATGATGATGCAGCTCGGCGCCGAGGGTGTGTTCGTCGGCTCGGGCATCTTCAAGTCCGGCAACCCGGAAGAGCGCGGCGCCGCGATCGTGAAGGCGACCACGTTCTACGACGACCCCGATGTGCTGGCCAAGGTGTCGCGCGGTCTGGGCGAGGCGATGGTCGGCATCAACGTCGACGACATCCCGGTCCCGCAC